>NZ_CM142703.1:2635000-6697413 GCF_054897765.1 Pseudomonas sp. RT4P38 | reverse complement strand
ACGAAATCAGGGAGTCGTTTGCGAAATGGGCCGGCATTTTAACAGGCTCAGCGAATTGTGCTGCTCTCTCCGACTTGTGACGCAGCACGCTATCTATATTTGCCGGTTTTGATACTTTCACGCAGGATGCGCGATGAAGTTGCGTCTAATGTTCATCATTCACGATACAAAGCAACGGTTGATAACCGATGTCATTTGGTCATTGGTTACCGGCGCTGCATAATGCCCGTCGCCTACATCTTTGCAGAGTCTAGGGAGCTAGCTTGTCTACGCCTGTCGAACCCTTGCGTTTGCTGTTACTGGCCGAAGCGCCAGCGTGGGCAGCGTTGTTGCGCGAGTGTCTGGCTCCGATGGGGAGCTCGGTCGTGCTGATCAGCGCGCCGAGCTGGGAGTCGGTCAGCAGTCTGTTCGATGACAACCGCAGCGCGGTGTTATTGACGATCCCGGCTCTCCAGCCTTTGCCTGGCCGTTGCAGCCTGCCGACGGTGTTGCTGCTCGAACACGAGCCGCTGTCTCCACCCGACGGTGTCAGTGACTGGCTGGTGCGCGATCTGCTCGATCCCGGCATGTTGCGCCGTTGCCTGCGCCATGTGCGAGAGCGCGGCGTGCTGGAAAACACCTTGCAGCGCCTGGCCGAGCAAGACCCGCTGACCGGCATCGCCAACCGCCAGGGTTTCCAGACCTTGCTGGCGGCACGCCTGGCGGAAAACGACGGCCGCGGCCTGGCCCTCGGTCATCTCGACCTCGATAACTTCCGTCACGCCAACGACGCCCTCGGCCATCAGGCCGGTGACCGGCTGATCCTGCAAGTGGTCGCGCGGTTGAAAAGCCAGCTTGAGGCCGGTGATCAACTGGCGCGGCTGGGCAGCGATGAATTTGCCTTGCTGATCGACACCCGCCGCGCGCCTCAGCGCGCCGAATGGATGGCCGAACGCATTACCGAAGCACTGGCCGAGCCTTACTGGGTCGACGGTGAAAGCCTGTTGATCGGCTCCAGCCTCGGTATTGCCCACGCCCGGGCCCAGGCTGGCGCCGACCCGCTGATGTGGCACGCGCACATCGCCATGCAACAAGCGAAAAGCACTCAGGGCTGTACCTTTCACATCTTCAACGAACGCATCAATCGCAATGCCCGCAGCATCGCCGACCTCGAAAGCGAGCTGCGCCGGGCGTTGCGGCGGGATGAATTGGAACTGCATTACCAGCCACGCCTGAACCTCGAGGACGGGCAGATCGTCGGCCTCGAAGCCTTGGTCCGCTGGCGTCATGCCGAGCGCGGTTTGCTGCCGCCAAGTGAATTCGTGCCGCTGGCCGAGCAGAGCGGCTTGATCGTGCCGCTCGGTTACTGGGTGATTTCTCGCGCCTTGCGCGACATGCAGGCGTTGCGCGAACGGGGTTTGCCGGCATTGCACATGGCGATCAACCTGTCGTTCCGGCAGTTTCAGGACAGCCAGTTACTGTCGACGCTGAGCCGGTTGATTGCCGAGCGCGGCGTCGAGGCGCAATGGCTGGAGTTCGAACTGACTGAAACCGCGGTGATGCGCCGCAGCGATCTGGTGAAACAGACCATGGATGCCCTGGGGCGTCTGGGTGTGCGCTTCTCCCTGGACGACTTCGGTACCGGTTTCTCTTCGTTTGTGCACCTCAACAGCTTGCCGATTACCTTGCTGAAGATCGACAAGAGCTTTGTCGGCGGCATGGAACAGCGCGAAGAGAATCGAAAACTGGTCCACGCGATGATCAATCTGGCGCACAACCTCAACCTTGAAGTGGTCGCCGAAGGCGTAGAAACCCCGGAGCAACTGGAACTTTTGCGCGGGTTTGGCTGCGATCAGGTGCAGGGATATCTGATCAGCAAGCCATTGCCGCTGGGGGAGCTGGTTGAGTATTTGACGTTCGGTTCCAACCAGCAGCCCGCACTGGAAGTCGTGAGTTAACGCCGAACCAAATGTGGGAGCGAGCTTGCTCGCGATAGCGGAGTGTCAGTTAACAATGAAGTCGACTGATACACCGCAATCGCGAGCAAGCTCGCTCCCACAGGGAATTTCACTCGGTCTGGGCGATGTCGAAACGCTGTGACGACGGCTCCCGACGAATCATCTTTTTCATCTTCCACTCAAACGCCAACGTCAGGCTCACCGCCGCGCACGCCAATCCCAGCGCCAATCCCCACCAGACGCCCGTTGGCCCCCAATTCAAATGGAAGGCCATCCACCAGGCCGCGGGCGCGCCAATCAGCCAATAGCACCCCAAACCCACCAGAAACGTGGTCTTGGCATCCTTGAGCCCGCGAATGCAGCCCATGGCGATGGTTTGCGTGCCGTCGAACAGCTCGAACCACGCGGCTACCGCCAACAGGCTCACGGCCAGGTTGATGACTTCGCGAAACGCCGGGTCATTGTGGTCCAGGAACAAGCCGATCAACTGATTCGGCAGGAACCAGAAGACCATGGCAAAGCCCAGCATCGCCGCCGCGCCAAAGGCGATCCCGACCCGTCCGGCCAGCCGCGCATCCAGCAACTGCCCGGCGCCGTAGTGCTGCCCGATGCGCATGGTGATCGCATAGGAAATCCCCGCCGGAACCATGAACGCCACCGAGACGATTTGCAGGGCGATCTGGTGTGCGCCCATTTGCGTACTGCCCATGGTGCCCATGCACAGCGCGGCGAACGCGAATAACCCGACCTCCACTGCGTAGGTGCCGCCAATGGGCAGGCCGAGGCGCCACAGTTCCTTCAGATACTGACGGTTAGGCCGCGACAGACCCTGGCGCAGCGGATAAGCGTCGTAGGCCGGATGCCGACGGATGTGCAGCGCCAGCGCCACGGCCATCAGGTTGGCGACAATTGCCGTGACCAGCCCGATGCCCACCAGTCCCATTTTTGGCAGGCCGAACATGCCGGTGATCAACGCATAGTTGAGCGCGAAGTTGGCCACCGTGCCGCCGAGGCTGATGACCATCACCGGGGTCGCGCGGCCGATGGCACTGGTGAAACCGCGCAGGGCCATGAAGCTCAGGTAGCCGGGCAGGGCGAACGGCAGGATCAGCAGGAACTGCCCGGCCGCGTGGACGTTGGTTTCGGTCTGGCCGAACAGCAGCAACACCGGTTTGAGGTTCCACAGCAACAGCCCGGCCACCAACGCCATCAACCACGCCAGCCATAACCCGGCCTGGGTCAGCCTGGTGGCGCCGACGATATCGCCGGCACCCTGACGGATGGCCACGAGGGTGCCGACCGCAGCGATCACGCCAATGCAGAAAATCGACACGAACGAGTACGTCGCAGCGCCCAGGCCACCCCCGGCCAGCGCCTCTGGACTCAGGCGCGCCATCATCAAGGTGTCGGTGAGGACCATCAGCATGTGCGCCAGCTGCGAGGCAATCAACGGCCCCGCCAGCCGCAGGATGGCCCAGAGTTCGGTACGTGCTGGATGCTGCATGGTCATCACGCCTCGATTATCAGAGTGAACAGGAGAGAGCCGATTCTCGGCGCTCTGCGGGGTTTTCACAAAGGGATAAAAAGGATGGGTGGCATGAGTCAAACTCATGCTGACAGGTTTCTGCTAACGTGGTGTAACCGCGCTATAGGAGCTTTCCCAATGTCCCGTCGTCTTCCTCCCTTATATGCCTTGCGCGCATTTGAAGCGGCGGCGCGGCACAGCTCGTTTACCCGCGCCGCTGAAGAACTGTCGATCACCCAAAGTGCGGTCAGCCGACACATTCGTACGCTCGAAGAGCATTTTGCCTGTCGGCTGTTTCACCGCAGTGGGCGCAACCTGCAACTGACGGAGTCGGCGCGGTTGATCCTGCCCGGCATTCGCGAAGGCTTCACCGCCCTGGAGCGGGCCTGTAATACCTTGCGCGCCGAAGATGACATCCTGCGCATGAAAGCACCGTCGACCCTGACCATGCGCTGGCTGCTGGCACGGCTCAGCCGCTTTCGGCACTTGCAACCGGGCAACGAGGTGCAATTGACCAGCGCCTGGATGGACGTCGACTCGGTGGACTTCAACCATGAACCGTTCGACTGCGCCGTCATCCTCAGCAACGGGCATTTTCCGCCGGACTGGGAGGCGAGTTTTCTGTTCCCGGAAGAGCTGATTCCAGTCGGCGCGCCGAATCTTCTGCAGGATCAACCGTGGGATGTTGCACGGCTGGCCAATGCCGAACTGCTGCACCCGACACCGGATCGTCGCGACTGGCGCAGCTGGCTGGAACGCATGGGGCTGGCGGATCAGGTGTCGCTCAAGGGCGGGCAGGTGTTCGACACGCTGGAACTGGGCATGATCGCCGCCGCCCGAGGCTATGGCGTGTCCATGGGCGATCTGCTGATGGTGGCGGAGGATGTGGCTCAGGGACGTCTGAGTCTGCCGTGGCCGACGGCCGTCGCCAGCGGTGAGAAATATTACCTGGTCTGGCCGAAAACTCGCCCCGGTGGTGAACGTTTGCGCAGGCTCAGCGACTTCCTGCAAGGCGAAGCCCGAGCAATGGAATTGCCCGATGTTCAACACTTGGGCTGAATCGATAGAGCCGCCGCAATAGCGGCCTTGAGCCATATCCCGGTTAATTACTCAAGTATTCCGATTTTCCGCCGAAAATGCAGGTGGAACCTCCGTGCAGGTTCGACGCAATTCCCATTAGAAATTTTGCTGAGTGTGCGTCGTGATCAGGATGATCCGGTCACTCGGCCAGGAGCTGTCATGTCTCAACCTCGTGCCCGGATCGCCTCACAGCTTGGTCTTGCGCTTGCCGTGATACTGGCGATTGTCATCAGCGGCAGTACCGTGTTCGCCCTGCGTTCGCTGGACACCGCCAACCTCGCCACCCGCGAAGAGCACCTGGCCAGTGAAGCCCGGTTGCTGGCCGATCAGTTGAGTACCTTTCACGGCACGTTGCGTGAAAGTACCCAGCGCCTGAGCGGTCTGTTCGAGAAGCGCTTCAGCGCCGGTTTGAGCGTGCACCCGGATGAACCGGTGGCGGTAGCGGGCGCGCAGACGCCGGGCCTGCACCTGGGCAGCGAAGTGCTGAACAACAACTTCAAGGAAGTTGACGAGTTCAAGCAAATGACCGCCGGCGTTGCGACGGTGTTTGTGCGCAGCGGTGAAGACTTCATTCGGGTCAGCACGTCCCTGAGCAAACAGGACGGCACCCGAGCCATCGGCACGCTGCTCGATCACGCGAACCCGGCCTATGCCCGCTTGATGGCGGGGCAGGCCTACGTCGGTCGCGCCTTGTTGTTCGAACGCTCCTACATGACTCAGTACACCCCCGTACGTGACAGCGGCGGTAAGGTGATTGCTGTTCTGTTCGTAGGATTCGACTACACCGACGCGCAGAACGCGCAGTTTGCCAACCTAAAGCGCTTCCGTATCGGCCAGACCGGTTCCCTGGCGCTGCTGGATGAACAGAGCAAATGGCTGGTGCCGATCGCGGGCGTACAAGCGCTGGATCAGGCGACTCCGACCATCGTTGGCTTGGCGAAAACGCCGGGCAAGGGCGAGTTCTGGAGCGAAAAGTCCGAAGACTTCTACAGCATTGCCGTACCGTTTGAAGGCGGCCCATGGTCGGTCGTTGCGAGCATGCCGAAAACCGAAATCCGTGCGGTGACCTGGAGTGTCGGTATTCAGTTGGCGATTGGCAGTCTGTTGGCAATGTTGATCGCTGTGGGCTCGGCAGTTTGGCTGTTGCGCAGCAAGCTCGCGCCGCTGGGTGATTTGGTGCGTCAGGCTGAAGCCTTGGGTGCCGGTGATTTGAGCGTGCGGCTGAACGTGTCGAGCAACGACGAGATCGGTCAGCTGGCCCGCGCTTTCAACCAGATGAGTCAAGCCTTGTCGACCATGGTCGAGCACATCCGCAAGGCTTCGCAAGAGGTCAACAGCCGTGCCCAGGCCTTGTCCGGTCTGTCCGGCGGTGCCTATGAAGGGATGGAGCAGCAGTCGGGCGAAATCACCAGCATGGCTGGTGCCGTGGAAGAATTCAGCGCCACGTCCCTGAACATTGCCGACAACATGGGCAGCACCCAGCGTCTGGCTCAGGAAAACGCACAGC
Source organism: Pseudomonas sp. RT4P38 (assembly GCF_054897765.1). NCBI lineage: Bacteria > Pseudomonadati > Pseudomonadota > Gammaproteobacteria > Pseudomonadales > Pseudomonadaceae > Pseudomonas > Pseudomonas sp. RT4P38. The sequence continues at coordinate 6,691,364 of NZ_CM142703.1, read as the reverse complement.
AAACCCAGATCGGTCGTACGTCGATGGACGAAGCCTCCTCGTCTCTGGAGCAAATCGCCGGCGCGCTTCAGAGTACGGCGACGGTGATCAATACCTTGGGTCAGCGCTCCCAGGAAATCGGTGGCATTGTCGGTGTGATTACCTCGATTGCCGATCAAACCAACCTGCTGGCGCTTAACGCCGCCATCGAAGCCGCTCGTGCCGGCGAGCAGGGTCGCGGTTTTGCGGTGGTGGCCGATGAAGTTCGCAACCTGGCGTCACGCACTCGCGAAGCGACTGACGAAATTTCCGGCATGATCCAAAGCATTCAGCAGGAAACCGGCAACGCCATCAGCACCATGGAACAGGGCAACGTGTTGATGCAGGAAGGCCTGTCGCGCAACGCCAACGTCGCCAGTGCCTTGGCACGTATTGATGAGCAAAGCCGTTCTGCCGGTCAGCAATTCGCGGCGATCACCACCGCGACTCAAGAGCAGAGCAGTACCGCAACCTTGCTGAGCAGCAACCTGCAAAGCATTGCCCTGGCGAACAGTGAGCAGCGCGAAGTGGTGTCCAATCTGGCGATCACCGCCAAAGAGCTGGAGAAGCTGGCAGCGGATTTGCGGCATGAGGTTGACCGGTTCCGCTAAGGGACTGCCGCATTCTTTCTCTGCCATGAGCTGAGTTGTGTTGTTTTTAAGCTTGATGAATCGTTTCAGCAAGACTATAAAAACGCCACAACTCCAAGAAAGGCTCCTGTTATGACTCCGCTCAAACTCATCATCGCTCTCGGTGCGCTGTCGGCTACCTCCCACGCCATGGCCTGGGACTACGTCTTGCTCGACACCGACAAAGCAGCCCAGAACTGGCAGATCACTAGTCAGCAGCTCGGTATCAAAACTGACAAACCCTTCTCGGTCACCCTGCGCACCTTGCACGGTGGTCGGCAGGAGGGTGTCAGCATCGTCGATGTCGATAACGGCACCCTGAAGCTCTCGGTGGTGCCGACCCGCGGGATGAACGTCCTACAGGCGTCGGTCGGTGATGTGCGCATGGGTTGGGATTCGCCGGTCAAGGACGTGGTCAATCCGTCCTTCATCGAACTCAACGGCCGCGGCGGGCTGGGCTGGCTCGAGGGCTTTAACGAGCTGGTTGCCCGTTGCGGCTACGAGTGGGTAGGCCACCCAGGCATGGACAACGGTGAACTGCTGACCCTTCACGGTCGCGCCGCGAATATTCCGGCCAGCAAAGTCACCCTGCACATTGACGAAAAACCGCCTTACGCCATCAGCCTGCGCGGCGAGCTGAAAGAGCAGGCGTTCAAGAAAGTCGACTTCTCGGTGATGACTGAGCTGGTCACCGAACCCGGCAGCGCAGCGTTCGTCCTCAACGACACCCTCACCAACAACGGCGATTATCCAAAGGAATACCAGGCGCTGTACCACAGCAACTTCAGTACTCCATTCCTGGAGCAAGGCGCCCGTTTCGCCGCACCGGTGAAACAGGTGTCGCCGTTCAATGACAAGGCAAAAGGGGATCTGCCGGACTGGCAAACCTACCGCGCGCCGACCAAGGACTACGACGAGACGGTTTACAACGTCGTGCCGTATGCCGATGCCAAGGGCGACACGCTGACCGTGCTGCATAACAAGGCCGGCAGCCTGGGTGTCTCGGTCGGCTTCAACACTCAAACACTGCCAGTGTTCTCCCTGTGGAAAAACACCGATACCCAGGGGCAAGGCTATGTCACGGGGCTGGAGCCAGGGACGAGTTTTTCCTACAACCGCCGGTATCAGCGGCCACTGAATCTGGTGCCGACGATTGCGGCCAAGGGGCAGAAGCAGTTCCAGATCAGCTACAGCCTGTTGGCGGATAAGGGGGCTGTGGATAACGCGTTGAAGCGGGTGAGCGAGATTCAAGGCGGGCGACAGACTGAGGTGCGGCAAACACCGTTGGTGGATCTCACCAAGGAATAATCCCTGCTAGTTAATGGTCGGCCGGTATTGCAGTGCTTCGGCCAGATGCTCGCGGGTGATGCCATCGACCTGCTCAAGGTCCGCCAGGGTGCGCGCCACTTTGAGCAGTCGATGGGCTGACCTCAGCGACAACGTCAGTCGTTCACACGCAGTTTCCAGCCACGTTTCGTCAGCTGTGGATAAGTTGCAGTGGCGGCGCAGGCCTGGCAGATCGAGAATGGCGTTGGCGCAGCCCTGGCGTTTGTGTTGCCGTTCTCGTGCATTGGCGACCAGAACTGCGGCAGTGGCCGTGTCGTCACCGGCCTTCAACGCTGGATTTAAAGCCGTAGCCTCCCTTGCAACCGTCAGGTGCAAGTCGATGCGATCCAGCAGTGGGCCCGACAGTTTGTTGCGGTAGCGCTGGACCATGTCCGGCGTACAAGAGCAGCGGCCGCTCGGCTCGCCAAGATATCCACAGGGGCAGGGATTCATCGCGGCAACCAATTGGAATCGCGCCGGGAATCGTACGCGGTCACGGGCACGGGCGATCACGATGTGCCCGGACTCCATTGGCTCCCTTAAAACCTCCAATACTTTGCGGTCAAACTCCGGCAGCTCATCCAGGAATAGAACGCCATGGTGGGCGAGGGTTATTTCGCCGGGTTGCGGTTTCGAACCACCGCCTACCAGCGCCGCACCTGAGGCGGAGTGATGGGGCTGGCGAAACGGTCGCTGTGGCCAATGGCTCAGCGGCACGCAGCTAGCGACCGATTGAATCGCCGCAACTTCCAGCGCTTCGCTTTCCGCCAGTGGCGGTAAAAGCCCAGGTAAACGGCTCGCCAGCAGGGTTTTTCCTGTTCCCGGTGGACCGCTGAACAGAAGGTTGTGAGCCCCTGCCGCCGCAATTAGCAATGCACGCTTGGCCGCGAGTTGGCCCTGCACTTCATTCAAGTCGGGATAGGGCTTGCTGGCGTAGAGCAGACCGTTGGAAACATAGGGCTCAACCGGCGTGTGACCATTGAAATGCGCAACCGCTTCCAGCAAATGATCCACCGCAATCACCTTCAACCCCGATGCCAGGCACGCTTCCTCGGCATTCGCCCGCGGCACCATCAACGAGCGTCCGGCCTCGCGTGCTGCCAGCGCTGCCGGCAACACCCCCCGAACTGCCCGCACGGCGCCTGAGAGCGCCAACTCCCCCAGGCACTCCACATCATCCAGCGTCAGAGTCGGCACCTGCACGCTGGCCGCCAGAATCCCCAAGGCAATTGCCAGGTCGAACCGCCCACCATCTTTTGGTAAGTCGGCGGGCGCGAGATTCAGCGTGATACGTCGCGCCGGAAATTGCAGGCCCGAGTTGATGATCGCACTGCGTACGCGATCCTTGCTTTCCTTCACTGCCGCCTCCGGCAAACCGACCATCGTCAGAGAGGGCAAACCGTTGGCTAGATGGACTTCGACGGTGACGGCAGGCGCATCCACGCCGACCTGGGCGCGGCTGTGGACGATGGAGAGGGACATGGTCGTTCCTTGAGCTGAAGAGCACCGCTTCCTGCGGGTTTTTTGAAGCGTAGTTGGCGGGGGAAGTTCTGGTGGGGTGGTTTAGGCGGCAAACTTTCACTGGATGTTGCGAGTACAAAGCAGGCCAATCGCGAGGCACAAAAAAACCGCCACTCGGGCGGTTTCTTCGGGGAGCCTAGTCAGACTCGTGCACCTGCAAGCAAGCCATCAGGTTCAAGTTCTTTGCCATACGTTGCCGCCACTTTAAAAAAGCGATGTTGGCTGGCAGAAACGTTTCCGGCTAAACGGAGCGCCTCGGCATGATACTCAGCGATCATTAACGGCTTCGCTTTTTGCTTTTTGCGTTTCATAGACACCTCGCGTGCCTGGATGAGTGTTCGAGTCAATCAGCTTAAGAGATGTGCTTACTTGTGAGGCAATGGGAATTGGAGGTTTTTTTTGTAGGACTCAGCTTGGTTTTGAAGACCTTCTGAAGGGCGCAGGTAGTCCTTTTCCTAGATTTTTGAAAGGGAGGCCAAAAGTCAAAACAGCACGTTTGCATTTGTGAATTCAGGTTATACACTCAAGATTAATGCATAACGTTAAGCTTTAAATTATGATCGTTAGCTTTAAATGTTCTGAGACCGAGTACCTGTTTCGCAACGGTAGAACCCGTATGTGGTCAGCCATTTTGAGTGTCGTGGAACGAAAGCTGACGATGCTTGATACCGCGGCTGTGTTGATAGATCTTCGATCACCGCCAGGCAATCGCTTTGAGGTGCTGGAAGGTAATCGCAAAGGGCAACACAGCATTCGTATCAATGCTCAATGGCGAATTTGCTTTATCTGGGGCCTGAACGGACCGGAAAGTGTCGAAATCGTCGATTATCACTGAGGTGAGTATGACTAAGAATGGTATGCGCCCGGTTCATCCCGGCGAGATCCTCAAAGAGGAATACCTGGAGCCTCTGAACCTTACGGCTGCTGCTTTGGCCAGAGCATTGAGCGTCTCGACACCGACGGTGAACGACATCGTGCTTCAGCGTAGGGGCGTCAGTGCAGACATGGCGCTCAGGCTTTCCATCTGCCTGGATACGACCCCAGAATTTTGGCTGAACCTGCAATCGACATACGATTTGCGCAAAGCCGAGATAGAACGGGGTGCCGTGATTCGAGATCAGGTTGAGCGTCTTCCTCACTGCGCCTGATCTTTCGTATTAATTGAACCCCACGTTAAAAGCGTGGGGTTCTTTTTTGGGGATCAGAATGCTTGGAGCGCCTTCGATACTCGCCTCCACCAAGGTTCGTTGACGGCGCTTCGTGGTCGATCCTGGTCCGGTAACATCTGCGGAACGTCTTGCAGCCGAATCCACGGCTGGTTATTCCAGTGCAGCAAACTCAGCGACATTTCTGGCCAGTTCAGCAGGCTCAGTATTGGGCGTTCGGTTGAGGTGGGTTGCTGGGCGTCTCTCAGGGCTGGGACCACGTCGTGGGTAAGCCATTCGCGCAGGCCTCGGTGTTCGGGGCAGTAGCGGTAGACCAGCAATGCGTAGACGCCGGATTCGCTGATCAGCAGTGTGTTTTCTACGGTGCCGTGGATGAGCATCTGCAAATTCTGGTGTTGGTCAGGATCGAGTTTGCGTAGCGCTCGTTCGTCGAGGAAAAGCCTGAGCAATCGGCCGAGGTCGTGGGCGCTGAACCAGGCCTGGTTTTCCAGGAGGAGGGTGTGGAGGTGGAGTTTGTGGCGCGTGAGGACGTGGGGGATCAGGTGAGTGTCATTGCGAATCATCGAAAGCTCCTTTTGCTAAAGGGGCTGCCGGCAATCGTCGCCAAACGAATGGGTGGCAGCTATACGCGGGTTGGCGAACCGGAGCAAAAGGAACCCGGCAGATCCGAAGATCTCCCACGCACAGCCGCCATGACTCGATATGGCGAAAATTAGCCCGCCATCGGATGGTCGTCGTGCGCCTTAAGCCTTCAAGGTCGCCAAACCCAGTGCTGAATATTCAGCAGAGGGTGAGCTTAGTAACCGGGGCTTGGTGGCGCAATCGGACGGCGGATGTGATCTTTGTAGGACTCAGCCTGGAATTAGCGCGGAATCCGGAATGGCAGGAAGGTCGTTCCGACCTTATCGCGAGCAAGCTCGCTCCCACAGTTGATCGGTGGTGTTACTCAGCCGTTGGATTGAGCTTCGCTTCAAGCTCCGCCACCTTCGCCTCAAGACTCTCCAATCGCGCCCGCGTCCGTGCCAGCACAACCATCTGGCTATCAAACTCTTCACGACTCACCAGATCCAGCTTGCTGAAGCCGCTCTGCAACAGGGCCTTGAACTGGCTCTCGATTTCGCTTTTCGGCAGTGGGGTGTCGCCGCTGAAGAGGCGGGAGGCGGTGCCGCTCAGGGCATCTAGGAAGTCTTTGGGTGCGAGCATGGGAAATGTCCTGTCAACAATGGCGGGCAGTGTATCACGCAGTGTCTATAGTCAATCTCGCAGTCAGGGCTGCACGCTTTTCGCGCATGCGGACGGACGGCAATGCACTGTTGTTGTGCGTATCAGTCGGGCCATTGCAGCGAAGTAGCTTGCGGCAGCGGCCAAAGGCTTGAAATCAGTGGGTTTTGGCGAGATGGCAAGCTTTCTGCTTAGTCGGTAGTGACCCATGCACTGATGCAGTCGCTGTGACGAATGCAGTGCGCCAAGCGAAACGGGGGAAGTGTTTCGTGCGGAGTGGTTAGCAGGCGTCGGACGGGCAGGTAAGGCCGACGATGCGTTACAAAGCCAGGCACTGCGCTTAGACTTGAGTCGGGTTTGTTTTCCTGGGGCAAGTCCACCAAATTCGGGAGAGAGTTTTCATGAAGCTAGTCACTGCCATCATCAAGCCGTTCAAACTGGACGACGTACGCGAGTCGCTGTCCGAGATCGGCGTGCAGGGCATTACCGTTACTGAAGTCAAAGGCTTCGGTCGGCAGAAGGGTCACACCGAGCTGTATCGCGGCGCGGAATACGTGGTCGATTTCCTGCCAAAGGTGAAGATTGATGTCGCCATTGACGACAAGGATCTTGACCGGGTTATCGAGGCGATAACCAAGGCTGCCAACACCGGCAAGATCGGTGACGGCAAGATCTTCGTGGTCAATCTGGAACAGGCGATTCGCATCCGTACCGGCGAAACCGATACCGACGCAATCTAAGCCGCCACACACCCAACGCCCCAGGAGAAAACAATATGACTCTGCGTAAATTCGCAGGGCTAGGAGCCCTGTTGTCCCTCGTAATGCCCAGCCTGGCTATGGCGGCAGACGAAGTGGCGGCCCCCGTCCTCAACTCCGGCGACACCGCCTGGATGATGACCTCGACAGCCCTCGTGCTGTTCATGACCATTCCCGGCCTCGCGCTGTTCTACGGCGGCATGGTTCGCTCCAAAAACATTCTTTCCGTGATGATGCAGTGCTTCGCCATTACCGGTCTGATCAGCATTCTGTGGGTCATTTATGGCTACAGCATCGCGTTCGACACCACCGGCATGGAACAGGGTGTCGTCAACTTCAACTCATTCTTCGGCGGCATGGGCAAGGCATTCCTCGCCGGTGTCACGCCATCGAGCCTGACAGGTCCCGCGGCGCTGTTCCCTGAGGCGGTGTTCATCACCTTCCAGATGACCTTCGCCATCATCACCCCGGCGTTGATCGTCGGTGCCTTCGCCGAGCGGATGAAGTTCTCCGCGATGCTGATCTTCATGGGCGTCTGGTTCACCCTGGTTTATGCACCGATTGCGCACATGGTCTGGTCCGGTAACGGCGGCCTGATGTGGGATTGGGGCGTGCTGGACTTCGCCGGCGGCACCGTGGTGCACATCAACGCCGGTGTGGCCGGTCTGATTGCCTGCCTGGTACTGGGCAAACGCAAAGGCTTCCCAACTACCCCGATGGCGCCGCACAACCTTGGTTACACCCTGATGGGCGCCGCCATGCTGTGGGTCGGCTGGTTCGGCTTCAACGCCGGTTCCGCTGCTGCGGCCAACGGCACTGCCGGTATGGCGATGCTGGTGACCCAGATCGCAACCGCCGCCGCTGCATTGGGTTGGATGTTCGCCGAGTGGGTCACTCACGGCAAACCAAGTGCCCTGGGTATCGCTTCGGGTGTTGTGGCCGGTCTGGTTGCAATCACACCAGCCGCTGGCACCGTAGGCCCGATGGGTGCTCTGGTCATCGGCCTGGCAGCCGGCGTGGTGTGCTTCTTCTGCGCCACCACCCTGAAACGCAAACTCGGTTATGACGACTCCCTGGACGCCTTCGGTGTGCACGGTATCGGCGGTATCCTCGGTGCGATCCTGACCGGTGTCTTCGCTGCACCGGCCCTGGGTGGCTTCGGCACCGTCACCGACATCGGTGCACAAGTCTGGATTCAGATGAAAGGCGTGGGCTTCACGGTGATCTACACCGCGATCGTCACCTACATCATTCTCAAGGTCCTGGACGCCGTCATGGGTCTGCGCATCACTGAGGAAGAAGAGGCGGTCGGCATCGATCTGGCGCTTCACAACGAACGCGGCTACAACTTGTAAGTACGCGCACAAAAAACTTGCCCGGCTTGCCGGGCATTTTTTTGTCTGGAGTTTGTCAGTGAAGGAACTGCTGAAAGGTTTTTTCGTACACGTTTAGTGGCGTTTACGACGAGTGTTTTTCTGCGGCCAATGGCTTACATGATTGAAGGAATATTTGGGCCTTTGTTTTTTCCCAGAGCGCGCTAGAATGCGCCCCGAACGTGCGGAGAACTGTATGTGGCAACAGACTCTGATTACCCTGCGGGCGAGGCCCCGGGGCTTTCATCTGGTAACGGACGAGTTACTCGCCGGCCTGCCTGAACTCATGGCATGTCGGGTCGGTCTGTTGCATTTGTGGCTGCAGCATACCTCGGCGTCGTTGACCATCAACGAGAACGCCGATCCGGCGGTACGTCGCGACTTCGAACGATTTTTCAATCGTCTGATCCCACAAGGAACAGACGGCTATGAGCATAACGACGAAGGCCTGGACGACCTCCCGGCGCACTTCAAGGCCAGCGTACTTGGCTGTCAGCTCAGTTTGCCGATTTCGGCAGGCCGACTGGCGCTGGGAACCTGGCAAGGCGTTTATCTGGGCGAGCACCGTGATAATGGCGGTGCCCGTAAAGTCCTCGCCACCGTCTACGGTGAAGGGGCATAAACCGTTGGTTGCCAGCGGTTGTAGAATTTTTTCCGGCGGCCTTCGACAGACGGCGAAGCTGGGCTATAACTAATCTGCTTTTCGCAAGTCATGAGGTAGAACATGAGCGACGATGATCTGGAAAACGACGACCTCGAAGTAGGCGACGACGAAACCGACGAAGGTCTGGAAACTGCAGCGGAAGACGTTGCTGACGACGATGGCGGTGAAGCGCCCGTTCCGACCGCCAAAGGCAAAGCCAAGGCAGCGGTATCGGTCGATGAGCTGCCGAGCGTTGAAGCCAAGAACAAAGAGCGTGACGCTCTGGCACGTGCCATGGAGGAGTTTCTCTCCAAAGGCGGAAAGGTGCAGGAAGTGGAGGCCAATGTGGTCGCCGATCCTCCCAAGAAGCCTGACAACAAGTACGGTAGCCGGCCTATCTAAGCGCCTGCAGCTTGCTTGCTGAAAAAGCCCGCCGTCGCTGCGGGCTTTTTCATGGGTGAAATAAAAATTTTGGGCTCGACTCGATCCATGTGGGAGCGAGCTTGCTCGCGATGAGGGCTTAACATTCAAAATTTATGCTGACTGACCCACCGCTATCGCGAGCAAGCTCGCTCCCACAGGGGTTGTGTGTGAACTCAAGGTCAGTGGTGGGTATTCCACCGCGCCAACAACGCCGGCAATTCGGTCAGGCTGCCAATCTCCGCATCGGGTGCCTTCTCGGCTTCCCAAACCTTGCCTGCCGGGTTAAACCAGATCGCCCGCAATCCCGCCTGCTGGGCGCCGGCAATGTCATCCCCCGGATGATCGCCGATATGCACGGCCGTTTCAGCCGTCGCACCACCCCGTTGCAACGCCTCATGAAACAGTCGCGCATCCGGCTTGCCGATGCCGATGTCTTCGGCGCACAAGGCAAACTTGAAGTAATCCGCCAGCCCTAATCTGCGCACATCGGCATTGCCGTTGGTGACCACGCCGAGGGCGTAGTGATTGGCCAGAGTCTCCAGGGTCGGTTGCACGTCCGGGAAGATTTCCAGTTGATGCCGGGCATGCAGAAATACCTCAAAACTCTGATCGGCCAGGTCTGCGGCCTGACCCTGGTCGTAACCGGCCTCTTCCAGTGCGTGGAACAGGACTCGGCGGCGCAGGGCGCTGATGCGGTGCTTGAGGCTTGGTTCGCTGCTGAGGATCCGCTCGCGAATTGCCCACAAATGCTCTACCGGCACGGCGCCCAGATTCGGTGCATGCTCGGTCAGCCATTCACGCAATATGGCTTCGGCGCTGACGATCACCGGGGCGGTATCCCACAGGGTGTCGTCGAGGTCGAAGGTGATCAATTGAATTCTCATGACTCATCGCCTTTGATGCGTTTGGCCCGTGGATGGGCGCTGTCGTAAACCGTTGCCAGGTGCTGGAAGTCCAGGTGGGTGTAGATCTGGGTGGTTTTGATGTCCGAGTGGCCGAGCAATTCCTGCACCGCCCGCAGGTCCTGGGACGACTCCAGCAAATGGCTGGCGAAGGAGTGCCGCAGCATGTGCGGATGCAGGTTCTGTCCCAGTTCGCGCTCACCAGCGGCTTTAACCCGCACCTGAATCGCCCGTGGGCCGAGGCGCCGGCCTTGCTGGCTGACAAACACCGCGTCGTCCGCCGGGTTGGTCATGGCCCGTAGCGGCAGCCACAACTCCAGCGCTTCGCGTGCTTTCTTGCCGACCGGCAGCAGTCGTGTCTTGCTGCCCTTGCCGAGCACTTGAACCATGCCATCGGCCAGGTCCAGCTGATCAAGATTGAGCCCGGTCAGCTCCGACAGCCGCAAACCTGAGGAATAGAACAACTCCAGAATCGCCTGATCCCGACGCGCCAGAAAATCATCCTCCACCGCGCCCTCAAGCAGTTGCAGCGCGCGATCGGTGTCGAGGGTTTTTGGCAGCCGACGTTCGCCCTTCGGCGGCGCCAGGCCGTTGGCCGGGTCGTGGTCGCAGAGGCCTTCGCGGTTCAGGTAGTGATAGAGCCCGCGCACCGCCGACAGCAGCCGCGCCAGGCTGCGCGAAGATTGGCCCTGCGAATGCAGGCGAGCGATCAGGCTGCGCAGGCGCTGGATGTCCAGGTCTGCCCAACTGCTGATGTTCTGTTTGACGCACCAGCCCAGCACTTTGTCGAGGTCGCGACGGTAGGCGTACAGCGTGTGAGGCGACACCTGCCGCTCACTGCGCAGATGTTCGCAGTAAGCGTCCAGTTGCCGTTCCACGATCAGCGTACCGAGCGCAGGGAGGTGTTGACCCGTGGCAGCACGCGGCCCATGACTTCGGCGATGTAGCTGAGGAACAGCGTGCCCACCGAGCTCTTGTAGTGCTGAGGGTCACGGCTGGCGATGGCCAGGACGCCGTGGATGCCTTGGTAACTGATGGCGACGACGGCGGTGGAACCGATCTGCTTACGCTGTTCTTCGCCGAACAGGAAGTCCAGTTCGTGCTCACGCAGGCTGCCGCTGACGCTTTTGTCTTCCGAGAGCAAGCCGCCGATGGCTGTTTGCGCGTCGGCATGAGTGACCCAGCGGCCGACTGGCATCGGGTTGTCACCCAGCAGGATCAGGCTGACGAAGGGCACCTGAAAGTCCTGGCGCAGACTGTCTTCGACGCTGATCACCACATCTTCCAGGCTGGTGGCGTCCATCAGCGCGAGAATCAGGCGACGGGTCTTGTCGAAAAGGCGGTCGTTGTCGCGGGCGACGTCCATCAAGTGCGAGAGGCGATGACGCAACTCGATATTGCGGTCGCGCAGGATGGTCATCTGGCGTTCGACCAGCGAGATGGTGTCGCCGCGCTGGTGCGGAATGCGCAAGGTTGCGAGCAGTTCTTCATGCTCGACGAAGAAATCCGGATGAGCCTCCAGGTACGCGGCAATCGCCGCCGCCTCAAGGCTTTCGGAAGGGGATTCGTCGGGCTGTAGGGCGGGAACCTGGGGCTTATCTTTCATGGATTTGACTCTCTCAAAGACGCACTTGTCCTTCATAAACACGCACTGCCGGGCCGGTCATCATGACCGGTTGGCCAGGGCCTGCCCATTCAATGGACAAACGCCCGCCGGGCAGGTCGATCAATAGCGGCGAATCCATCCACCCCTGGCTGATCGCGGCCACTGCGGCAGCGCAAGCGCCGGTTCCGCACGCCTGGGTTTCCCCGGCCCCGCGTTCCCAAACGCGCAGCTGCGCACGGTTGCGGTCGATGACCTGGAGAAAACCGACATTGACCCGCGCCGGGAAGCGCGGATGGTTTTCGATTTTCGGCCCCAGTTCATGCACCGGCGCGTTGTTGATATCGCTGACCCGCAGCACGGCATGGGGGTTGCCCATGGACACGGCGGCCAGTTCGACCGTAGTGCCGTCGACGTCAATCTGATAACTCAGGGCCTGTTCCGGCGCGTCGAACGGAATGTCGGCCGGTACCAGACGCGGTGCGCCCATGTTGACACCGATCTGCCCGTCGCTGCGGATATCCAGTTCGATGATGCCGCTTTTGGTCTCGACGCGGATCTGCCGTTTCGCGGTCAGGCGCTTGTCGAGCACGAAGCGAGCGAAACAGCGCGCACCGTTGCCGCACTGTTCCACTTCGGAGCCGTCGGCGTTGAAAATCCGATAGCGGAAATCCACGTCCGGGTTGCTGGGCGCTTCGACGATCAGCAACTGGTCGAAACCGATACCCGTGTGCCGATCGCCCCATTGCTTGGCGTGTTTGGGCAGGATGTGCGCATGCTGGCTGACCAGGTCGAGGACCATGAAGTCATTGCCCAGGCCGTGCATCTTGGTAAAACGCAGCAGCATGGTTTTACTCCGGCAGCAGGCTTTCGCCAGCAAACAACTCGGCTACCGTCTCACGGCGACGCACTTCAAATGCCTGATCACCGTCCACCAACACTTCAGCGGCACGACCGCGGGTGTTGTAGTTGGAACTCATGACAAACCCGTAGGCACCGGCCGAATGCACGGCCAGCAGATCGCCTTCTTCCAGGGCCAGCTGACGGTCCTTGGCCAGGAAGTCGCCGGTCTCGCAGATCGGCCCGACGATGTCGTAGGCACGGGCAGCGGTATTGCGCGGGCGCACGGCGGTGACGTCCATCCAGGCCTGGTACAGCGCCGGGCGGATCAAGTCGTTCATGGCCGCGTCGACGATGGCGAAGTCTTTGTGTTCGGTGTGCTTGAGGTACTCGACCTGGGTCAGCAACACGCCGGCGTTGGCGACGATAAAGCGGCCCGGCTCGAACACCAGCGCCAGGTCACGACCGTCGAGACGCTCGCGCACGGCTTTGATGTAGTCGGCAGCCAATGGCGGCTCTTCATCGCGATAACGCACGCCCAGGCCACCACCGAGATCGATATGGCGCAGGTAAATGCCGCACTCGCCGAGGCGGTCGACCAGGCCCAGCAGGCGGTCGAGGGCATCGATGAATGGCGGCAAAGTGGTCAGTTGCGAACCGATGTGGCAGTCGACGCCGACGACTTCCAGGTTAGGCAGCTGGGCGGCACGGATGTACACGTCTTCGGCGTCGGCGATGGCGATGCCGAACTTGTTCTCTTTAAGACCGGTGGAAATGTACGGGTGGGTACCGGCGTCGACATCCGGGTTTACGCGCAGCGAGATCGGCGCGCGAACGCCCAGCTCGGCGGCGACGACTTGCAGGCGTTCCAGCTCATCGGTGGATTCGACGTTGAAGCAATGCACGCCGACTTCCAAGGCACGACGCATGTCGTCACGGGTCTTGCCGACACCGGAGAACACGATCTTGTCGGCGCTGCCGCCAGCGGCCAGGACACGTTCCAGCTCCCCACGGGAAACGATGTCAAAACCGGCGCCAAGACGCGCCAGGACATTCAGTACACCCAGGTTGGAGTTGGCCTTGACCGCAAAGCAGACCAGGTGCGGCATGCCGGCCAGTGCATCGGCAAAAGCCAGGTACTGGGCTTCGATGTGGGCGCGGGAGTAGACGTAGGTCGGTGTGCCAAAGCGTTGAGCGATGGCGGACAGGGCAACACCTTCCGCGAACAGCTCCCCGCCACGGTAGTTAAAAGCGTCCATGGCGTTCCCTTAGTAGACGTCGTGCTTGTGCGATTTGGATGCAGGCTGTTTTTGCGACGACTTGGCCTGCTCTGCAGGGTCCTGGCTGTCATCGGGCAGGTACAGTGGGCCTTTTTGACCACAGGCCGATAATAAACAGGTAAAAGCGACGAGCGAAGCGAGCGCAGCAAAGGAAGAGATCAGGCGCTTCATGGCGAAATCCTTGAAAATGCATTAATTGCGCCGGAGTATACCGGCCACCCGGCAGCTTGCCTATGCGACGGGGCTCCCGTCCGGCGGGGCTTGGACCGTAGCGCGGTAACTTGTCCTGCGCGGTACACGGATATTTCGTAACGCTGTCGGGCGCTTGGTCGTTATCCTTTGCAATCACCGGGGCTCGCCCGTATCTTGCGGCGCTTGAGCGTGAGTAGACACTTTTTGAGGTTCCCGCAATGAGTTTGACTGAAGCCCGTTTCCACGATCTGGTCGATGCCACCCAGCAGACGCTGGAGGATATTTTTGACGAGTGTGACCTGGATATTGATCTGGAGAGCTCGGCCGGTGTGCTCACCGTCAAGTTTGAAAGCGGCAGCCAGTTGATCTTCAGCCGTCAGGAGCCCTTGCGTCAGCTGTGGCTGGCAGCCGTGTCGGGTGGTTTTCACTTCGATTACGACGAAGAGAGCAAGCGCTGGATGTGTGACAAGAGCGACGAACAACTCGGCGAGATGCTCGAGCGCATCGTCAAGCAGCAGGCTGATGTTGAACTTGATTTCGAAGGCCTGTGAGATCGTGACCCAGCCTGCGCCCGTTCGTCCGCCCAAACCGCTCTACAGCAATGTCAGCCCGGCGGTGCCTTCGCCGTGCAGCGGTGTGTGTCGGCTGGACGAGCAGAAGGTCTGCCTTGGGTGTTTTCGCCATGTCGAAGACATCCGCGAATGGCGCTCGGCCGATGATGAGCGGCGGCGTGTCATCTGCACGCAGGCCGCACTGCGCAAACAGGTCTGCGGGGCCTGACTTGTATATTTATTGAGCTGTGATAGTGTCGAGAAACGCCTCAACCCATCGAGGCTCGTGAAAACCCCGCCTTTTTCTGGCGGGGTTTTGCTTTTTCTGTGCAGAAGAAAGGAGTCTGCCTCTATCATGACCGCACCTTCCATCACCCTTACTCGTCTGGACGTTCAACGTCTGGAGCGCCTGATCGACAGCCTGGATGACACGCTGCCGGGCGTTATCGCGCTGCAAACCGAACTGGACCGCGCCGATACCCTGGTCGGTCACGATGAAGTACCCGCCGATGTCGTGACCATGAATTCCCGTGTGCATTGCCGCGAAGAAGGCAGCGGCAAGGACTATCACCTGACGCTGGTTTACCCGAAGGATGCCAATGCCGACGAAGGCAAGATTTCCATTCTGGCGCCAGTGGGCAGTGCCTTGCTCGGCCTTAAGGTTGGCCAGCACATCGACTGGCCGGCTCCGGGCGGCAAGACACTCAAACTGACGCTGCTGGAAGTCGAATCGCAGCCTGCCAATGGCGGCGCCTTCCCGGAATGACGTCCCCTCAGACCTGCTCGAGCGCCGCGTTCAGTGCGCGCTCCAGGTCGGCCTTGTAGCGTAAATACAGATTGCTTGAATTCTGCCCATCACCGAGCAGGCCTGACAGGTCCAGGTCGGTGATGTAGCAGCGATAGCGTTCGGTTTCACGGCGTTGCTCGACGATTTCCCGGGCGACCACGCTGAACAGTTGGTCGCCATGCTCCAACTCTGAAAACTCCCGCTGATTGCAATACAACGTGACCTGCACCTGTCCCGGTGCGGCTTTGCCGACAATCGCCTGCACGTCGTAGAACGGTTTGTTGACCGGGGTTTGCGGCGCAGGCCGAGCTTCGACCCGACGTGCCCGTACAGGCCCGGATGGCAGCAGTTGGTAATACAAGGTGTCCAGGCTCAGCGGCTGGGCGACGTCCATCGGCAGCAATGCGTCGCGCCGGTATTGGAGCGATTGCAGGAACCGTTGCAATGGCACCAGCAGGCTTTGCTCGTCGTGATAGGGCAAACGCTGCTGCCACAGGGCATTGAATTCATCCAGTACGTACAGGTCGGCGTGGTATTCGTTGATCCGGTAGAACACCTGAATGCAGTCGGGCTGGCCCATTGGCAGGACCAGCGCCAGGTCGTGATCTTCCAGTGCCATCGGGTCCAGGTGCAGCGGGCTGTAGCTTGCCAGCTCTTCGCCCAGATAATCGACCAGCGCCGGCAGCGTGGCGAGGGCGACATGATTGACCTGGCCGGGTACCAGTTCCAGCACGTGGTAGTGCTGCTGGACCTGAATCAGGTAGCGATGATTGAGTTTGCTCAACAGCAGGTTCTGCGCGGTGTCGAGGATTTCTTCGACCCGCTGAGCGATGAATTGTGCGCGGTTGTGGCAGAAGCAACGCACGCGCAACGTGGGTTGTTGTAGTCCGCTGGGCAGGTTGTTGAGGTAATCGCGCACGCAGTCGAGCAGCGCGTGAGGACCGTTGAAACGGCTGACCAGCACTTCGTTCCAACTGTTGAGCGTGACCTGATCCAGCGTCAGTACCAGGTTTTCCCGAACGCCGGCGTAGCTCAGCGAATCGGTGCGCTCGGTGGTCATCAGGATGTTCAGGTCGCGGTGGTGCTTGAGTGGATCGACGCCGACGTTCACCAGAATCAGCACTTCGCTCGGCACACTGGCGCGCAGTAACGGTTCTTCAGCGACGGTTGTCAGCGGCAGGACGATGCTCTGTTGCAGGCTGCCGAGCAGGTTGAACAGCTCGAACTCGCTCAGGTCGCTGGTGCCGGGATGCAAGGCCAGGCGAGTGCTGCTGTCGATCACGCCATTGCGGTGACACCAGGTCAGCAGCTCCAGCAATTGGCGGCCGCGCTTGATCGGTGCGAAATGCTCCCACTCGAGGGCCGTCAGGCTGCCGTTGTACAAACCCCACTGAGATTGCCCCGGTTCTTTTTTGTTCGGCGCTTGCACCAGCGTGAGGGTGTCTTCGGCCAGATCCGGGGCGATACCAGGGTTGATGAACTCGACCTTGTCAGCCTTGCGCTCGAACGCCGCGTACAGCCGCCGACCCAGCACGTTGAGGTCGCGTTTGTTGATCAGGCTGACGGTCTGTTCGGTGCGGGCGAACTGGGTCAGGAAGCGGTAGCTGTAATTGAGCTCGTTGACCAAGGCCCTGCGCTCAGAGCTGACCTGACGGACTTTCCACTGGCTGCGGCTATCGAGCAGGGCCAGTTGACGATGATCCCAGTGCCATTCGTGGGCCAGGCGTTTGAGCAACGAACGTTGCCAGCTCTGAGTGCGACTGCTGCTGCCGCTGAGTTTGCGATTGACCTTCAGGTACAACGCCCGGCGTACCAGCTCCAGTCGTTCCGGTTCGCCACGTGCGGTGAGGTATTCCTCGATGCGCCGGTAGACCACGACGTACGGGTCCAGCTCATCGAGGTCGAGCCGATTGGCAAACACCGCTTGCTTGAAGCGCAGGCTCAGGCAATGGACCTTGGGGTGTTCGCTGGCATAGACCTCGGTCAGCAGCAGTTTGAGCACCGATTTGTACGGCGATTCGATGCCCTTGAACAACTGCCAGAGCCCGGCACCGATGAACTCGCCGGGTGGGATATAGGCCAGATGCCCCAGGTCCAGGGTTTCGTCGGCACGAATGAAGCGCTTGGACATCAGTGTGTGGGTGTACCGGTCGTAGCTTGCCTCTTCGTAGACCGGCACGAGCCACCAGATGGGTGTGCGGCCGGCCAGCCAGATCGCGGTGCGATAAAACTCGTCCAACAGCAGATAGTGCTGGGTGGTGCCGCAGTCTTCCGAGCTCAGTTGCGTATCACGTTCGCCGCGTACGAAACGGGTCGGGTCGATCAGGAAGAAATGCGCCTCGGCGCCCTGGCTGGCAGCCCAGATTTCGAGGAGCTGGCATTTTTTGCGCAGCTCAGTGAGCTCGTTTTCGCTCAAGTCCGGCCCGTGACAGACCCACACGTCCATGTCGCTCTGATCGGCCTGGGCCAGGGTGCCGAGACTGCCCATCAGGAACAGGCCGTGAATCGGTCGCGGCGGATTGCTGCCGTGGCGGGGCCTATAGGAAAACGAGCGAGTCAGGCGTTGGGCTTCGGCGAGGGCGTTGGCGTCGGGTTCGTAATTCGACAGCCCGGCCGGCGTACCGCCCGAAACGTATCCCGGCAACAGTGGATGATTGACGTGGAAAAACAGCGGCAGCAGGGTTAGCACCGCTTGCTGCCGGGTCGATAACCCTTCCATAGCGCGGGCCATACGGCCTTCGTTGAGCTTCAGAAAACGTGCGCGCAGCTGGCTGAGAACCTTGCGGTCGATTCCCTCGTCCAGATCGGGGCGGATTTCATGGGTGCGGGTCATGTCAGCTCAAACCGGCTTGCGGGGCTCGGACGTGGGAGGTCTCAGGATGAGGGGCAGTTTAGCGCTTCGGCCCTGGGACTTTTAAGCTGATTTTGTTTTTCTGGCGTCAGATTTTTATCGCGGGGCGACGGCAGGTAACAGAGTGAGCCCGCGGAAATCCCGTAGCAGGGGTTTCCGTGGGCGCTGCGGTAATGCTCAGGCTGTTTCCCGTACGTTGAGAATGGTCAGAACGGTTTGCACATTTTGCGCGGCGTCACGACCCAGACTGGTCAGATAACCACCATCTGGCTGGGTGATCAGTTCTTTGTCGAACAGTCTTTGGGCGGCAGCAATGGCTTTCGGGGCAGCGGTCTGATGAATTTTCAAACCTTCCTGGGAACTGTCCAGGTTGAAGAGTGCGAGGATTTCCAGTTCGGCAACCAACTCAGGGGTAAGCGACATAAGGACTCCAGACTTTCTAGGAATTGGACGACAGCGCCCCTAAGGTGATCTCACTCGGGCGGCATGTCCAGTGCTCGCGACAGGGTTTTTTCGCCTCGGGATGCATTCCCCGGCGGGTGGTGCGGCAGCGGGGTGGATTCAGTGTAGTCAGGGTCTGAGAAACGGTTGTCTGAAATGAAAAAGATCGCAACCTTCGACAGGTGCGATCTTTGATTTTATTTCTTTTCCGGCGGCAACTCTGGCAATGCACGCAACGCAGCTTCGTACCATTCGGTGTTGAACGCGCGGTCTTCTTCGAGGATTGCGTCGATTTCCACTGCCAGAACGTGGGCCATCAGATTGAGGATTTCCTCACGCTCGTAACCCACCAATGTCAACTTGTTGAAGGTCGCCTTGGCGGCTGGCGGGTTGTCGCTTTCGATCTGGTTTTCGATGGCTTCGACCAGAGTGTTTTCGGCGAACTCTTCTTCGTCGAGTTCGATATCGGTTGGCTCGCTCATGGCAGGCTCCTGAAGGAAAGGCGGCCAGTTTACCTGCATTCAGCGCTGTGATGCTGCTGGCAAGAAACGCCTGGGCGTTCTATAAACAGACACTGCCAACCCCTGCACGGCCTGGAGGCTAAGTGATGCTCAAGCTTTATGGGTTTTCCGTCAGCAACTACTACAACATGGTCAAGCTGGCGCTGCTGGAGAAGGGACTGCCCTTTGAAGAAGTACTGTTTTACCCAGGACCGAGCGCCGAAGCGTTAGCCATCAGCCCGCGCGGGAAGGTGCCGGTGCTGGGCGTCGAACAGGGTTTCGTCAACGAAACCAGCGTGATTCTGGAATACCTCGAGCAAAGCCAAAAAGGCACGCCGCTGTTGCCGAGCGATCCCTTTGAGCGGTCGCAGGCCCTGGCACTGGCCAAGGAAATCGAGCTGTACATTGAACTGCCAGGGCGCGCCTGCTATGGCGAAGCATTTTTCGGCATGACCGTACCGGAGGCGATCAAAGACAAGACCAAAGCCGAGTTGCTGCTGGGGTTTGCCTCATTGGGCAGGCACGGCAAATTTGCCCCTTACGTGGCAGGTGACAGCCTGAGCATTGCCGATTTGTATTTCCTTTACAGCGTGCCGCTGGCCTGTGCGGTAGCGCAGAAGCTGTTTGACCTGGATTTGCTGGCTGAGATGCCGGCGGCCAAAGCGTTGCTGGAGCGTCTGGAAAAGAATCCGCATGTGCAGCGGATTGCAAAGGACAAGGAAGCGGCGATGCCAGCGTTTATGGCGATGGTCGCGTCCAAGAAGTAGGTTTAACAGCGTCTTCAAGACCGCATTCGCGGGCAAGCCTCGCTCCTACAGGATTTGTGTGATCTGTGGAGCGAGGCTTGCCCGCGAAGCTTTTAGCGGCTAGCCAGCAATGCCTGACCGCGCACTACAGCCTTCTTGACCTGCGCCGGCGCGGTTCCGCCGATATGGTCGCGGGCATTCACCGAGCCTTCCAGCGTCAACACGGTGAACACATCCTGATCGATCTGGTCACTGAACTTGCGCAGCTCTTCCAGGCTCATTTCCGCCAAGTCTTTACCGCTTTCCACGCCGTACTTCACAGCATGGCCAACGATTTCGTGGCAGTCACGGAACGGCAGGCCACGACGTACCAGGTAGTCGGCCAGGTCGGTGGCGGTGGAGAAACCGCGCAGGGCCGCTTCGCGCATCATCGCGTGCTTGGGTTTGATCGCCGGGATCATGTCAGCAAAGGCCCGCAGCGAGTCACGCAACGTGTCGGCGGCGTCGAACAGCGGTTCCTTGTCTTCCTGGTTGTCCTTGTTGTAGGCCAGTGGCTGGCCTTTCATCAGGGTCAGCAGGCCCATCAGTGCGCCGAATACGCGGCCGGTCTTGCCACGCACCAGCTCCGGCACGTCCGGGTTTTTCTTTTGCGGCATGATCGAGCTGCCGGTGCAGAAACGGTCTGGCAGATCGATGAACTGGAACTGGGCGCTGGTCCACAGCACCAGCTCTTCGGAGAAGCGCGACAAGTGCATCATCGCGATGCTCGCGGCCGAGCAGAACTCGATGGCGAAATCGCGATCGGAAACGTTGTCCAGCGAGTTGCCGCCCACGGCGTCGAAGCCCAGCAGTTGAGCGGTGAATTCGCGGTCGATCGGGTAGGTGGTGCCTGCCAGTGCGGCGCTGCCCAGCGGCATGCGATTGGTACGTTTGCGGCAATCGACCAGGCGCTCGTAGTCGCGGCTGAGCATTTCGAACCAGGCCAGCATGTGGTGCCCGAAGGTCACCGGCTGCGCGGTTTGCAGGTGAGTGAAGCCCGGCATGATGCTGCCGGCTTCGCGCTCGGCCTGCTCCAGCAAGCCTTTTTGCAGACGGGTGATTTCGCTCAGGATCAGGTCGATCTCGTCACGCAGCCACAGGCGGATGTCGGTGGCGACCTGGTCGTTGCGGCTGCGGCCGGTGTGCAGCTTCTTGCCGGTCACGCCGATGCGGTCGGTCAAACGCGCCTCGATGTTCATGTGCACGTCTTCGAGGTCGATGCGCCAGTCGAACTGGCCGGCCTCGATTTCACCCTGGATGGTCTTCAGGCCATCGGTGATGCTGTCGCGCTCGGCATCGGTCAGCACGCCGACCTTGGCCAGCATCGTGGCGTGGGCGATCGAGCCCATGATGTCGTGGCGATACAGGCGCTGGTCGAAAGTGACGGAGGCGGTGAAGCGGGCGACGAAGGCGTCGACGGGTTCACTGAAGCGGCCGCCCCAGGACTGATTGGTCTTGTCAGTGCTCATGAATTCGCTCGTATCGGCTGAAGAAAGATGGCGTTGAAAGCTGTCGCGGATAATAACAGGGTTGCCAATCCTGTCGCTGACGCCGGTCGATACGTTTTTTCTCATGCTGCGGACCCTACTCGAGTCAACGCCTCGGGGAATTGCGCAACGATATTTTTCAATTGAGCAATATCGTGCCGGCAACCGTCTACAGTTGGACAGTAGGACAGGTGGATCAGCGCACTTCCAGGCGCTGCAACTGGCTATAAGAAGAGGGGGTGTTCATATTGTGTATCAACAAACCCTACGGCGATGCTTTGCCAACGCGGGACTGTGCCGCCAATCGCCAGGCAGATGAAAATTTAGCCGTCAGTCGCGCGGCACTTTTTGGCCTTCGCGCTAGTCTTAGCGTGGATCGCGGTGACGGACGTCACTTCACCTGTCTACGCTATCCTTGTGCGAGACTCACGCAGGAATCCAGCGCAATATGAATGTCCTGATCGTTGATGACGAACCCTTGGCCCGCGAGCGCCTGAGCCGAATGGTTGGCGAACTCGAGGGATACAGTGTCCTGGAGCCTAGCGCCACGAACGGCGAAGAGGCGTTGGCACTGATCGACAGCCACAAACCGGATATCGTGCTGCTCGATATTCGCATGCCGGGCCTCGATGGCCTGCAAGTGGCTGCACGATTGTGCGAACGCGAAACCCCACCCGCCGTGGTGTTCTGCGCAGGGCCCGATGAATTTGCCGTGGAAGCCTTGCAGGCTAGCGCCGTAGGCTATCTGGTGAAACCTGTGCGTACAGAACAATTGCATGAAGCGTTAAAGAAAGCCGAGCGGCCCAATCGCGTCCAGCTCGCGGCCCTGACCCGTCCCGCCGCCGAAAGTGGCAGCGGCCCACGCAGTCACATCAGCGCCCGTACCCGTAAAGGTATCGAACTGATCCCGTTGGGTCAGGTGGTCTACTTCATTGCGGATCACAAATACGTGACCTTGCGCCATGAAGGCGGCGAAGTGCTGCTCGATGAGCCGCTCAAGGCACTTGAAGATGAATTTGGCGACCGCTTCGTGCGCATCCACCGCAACGCGCTGGTCGCCCGCGAACGCATCGAACGCCTGCAACGCACGCCTCTTGGGCATTTTCAGCTGTTCCTCAAAGGCTTGAACGGCGATGCCCTGATCGTCAGCCGACGGCATGTGGCCGGCGTGCGCAAGATGATGCAGCAGCTTTAATCCGCCATTTACGGGCGGGTTTCATCCCGATTGCTGGGTGTCTGAGGCCAGGGAGGCCACGCGGTTTCTGATACAAGTCAAAGTGGATTTGGCTGAGCTGTTATTATCCGCCGTATCTATTCAGTACGGATTGATCCATGTCCTCTCGCGAAATCCGCATCGCCACCCGTAAAAGTGCTCTCGCCCTGTGGCAGGCCGAATACGTCAAAGCTCGTCTGGAAGAGGCCCATCCGGGTCTGCTCGTGACGTTGGTGCCCATGGTCAGTCGCGGTGACAAGTTGCTCGACTCGCCACTGTCGAAAATCGGCGGCAAGGGCCTGTTCGTCAAAGAGCTTGAAACCGCGCTGCTGGAAAATGAAGCCGACATCGCTGTGCACTCCATGAAAGACGTGCCGATGGACTTCCCTGAAGGTCTCGGTCTGTTCTGCATCTGCGAACGCGAAGACCCGCGCGATGCGTTCGTCTCCAACACCTACGCCAGCCTGGATGAGTTGCCGCAAGGCAGCATCGTCGGCACCTCCAGTTTGCGCCGTCAGGCTCAATTGCTGACCCGGCGTCCGGACCTGGAGATCCGCTTCCTGCGCGGTAACGTCAACACGCGCCTGGCCAAGCTCGATGCCGGCGAATACGACGCCATTATCCTTGCTGCTGCCGGCCTGATTCGTCTTGGCTTTGAAGATCGCATCAGCTCGGCCATCAGCGTCGACGACAGTCTGCCGGCCGGTGGCCAAGGCGCGGTGGGTATCGAATGCCGTAGCGTCGACAGCGAAATTCACACGCTGCTGGCGCCGCTGCACCATCAGGACACCGCCACCCGCGTGACCGCCGAACGTGCTCTCAACAAACATTTGAATGGCGGCTGCCAAGTGCCAATCGCCTGCTACGCCGTGCTTGAAGGTGAGCAGATCTGGTTGCGTGGCCTTGTCGGTGATCCGAACGGTGGTCTGCTGCTCAGCGCCGAGGCTCGTGCACCACGCAGCGACGCCGAAGCCCTGGGCGTGCAAGTGGCTGAAGACCTGCTGAGTCAAGGCGCCAACGACATTCTGAAAGCAGTCTACGGCGAGGCAGGTCACGAGTGACGGGCTGGCGCCTGCTGCTGACGCGTCCCGCGGATGAGTCGGCGGCGCTGAGCAGTCTTTTGGCCGAAACGGGGATTTTCAGCAGCAGTTTGCCGCTTCTGGAGATCGAGCCGATTCCTGTCTCTGACACAATGCGCGAGGTGATTCAGGGTCTGGATTGCTTTTGCGCGGTGATCGTAGTCAGCAAGCCAGCCGCCAGAATCACTGTGGATCTGCTCGACCGGTATTGGCCGCAACCACCTCGTCTGAAGTGGTTCAGCGTGGGCGCGGCCACCGCGCAGATCCTTGAGGATCGCGGGTTGGACATCAGCTTCCCGGTGGATGGCGATGACAGCGAAGCCTTGCTTGAATTGCCCTCGTTGCGCGAGGCGATCGCACGGCCCGGTCCACGCGTGCTGATCATGCGCGGGGAGGGCGGACGCGAGTTGCTGGCTGAGCGTTTGCGCGAGCTAGGTGCTAGTGTCGAGTATCTGGAGTTGTACAGTCGCAGCCTGCCGAAGTACCCGTCAGCGGCCCTGCCTGAGCGGATCCGGGCGGAACGCTTGAACGGGCTGGTGGTCAGCAGTGGACAGGGTTTTGAGCACCTGCATCAATTGGCCGGCGATGCCTGGCCGCAATTGGCGCAGTTGCCGTTGTTTGTTCCAAGCCCCAGGGTAGCCGAGCTGGCACGTGCCGCCGGGGCCCAAACAGTTGTGGATTGTCGCGGCGCCAGTGCCGCGGCTTTGCTGACGGCGTTACGGGAGCATCCCGGACCCGTTCTCTAATGCAAAGGATGGATACGTGAGCGAAACAGCCTTGCCTAAAGATGACGTCCAGCCAGTGCGCGATGCACCGGTTGAAGCACCGGTTGAAACCGGGCCACCTGAGGCAGTGCAACGCCGAGGCAATGGGCTGGCAATCGTCGCGCTGTTGTTGGGCGCTGCCGGTGTCGCCGTGGGCGGTTGGGGTGTCTGGCAGGTGCGTCACCTGCAAGCCAATAATCAACAGCAGTTGAGTCAGGTTCAGGCATTGAACGATCAGGCGCAGGACCTGAAACTCAATGAACAACGCCTGACTGCCCGCCTGGAACAAATGCCTGCCGCCGACGAGCTCGACGCGCGCAGTCGTTTGGTCACTCAACTTCAAGGCGATCAGCAACGCTTGAATCAACGTCTGGAAACGGTTCTCGGCGCGAGCCGCAAGGACTGGCGTCTGGCCGAGGCCGAGCACCTGCTGCGTCTGGCCAGCCTTCGTCTGTCCGCATTGCAGGACATCAGCAGTGCCCAGGCCCTGGTGCAGGGCGCCGATGAAATTCTGCGCGAACAGAACGACCCGGGTTCCTTTGCCGCTCGCGAGCAAGTGGCCAAAACGCTGGTGGCATTGCGTAGCACCGAGCAGCCGGATCGCACCGGGCTGTTCCTGCGACTGGGGGCGCTGCGCGATCAGGTGATCAGCCTCACCGAGCTGGCACCCGAGTACAAGGATCGCGGTGAATCCCTGTTGGGCCTCACCGCCGATGGCGACGGCGCGAGTCGCTGGGCGCAATGGTGGGATCAGGTCTCGCGCTACATCCGCATCGACTTCAACGCCGACAAGAATGTGCGTCCATTGCTGGCTGGGCAGAGCCTGAGCCAGGTTCGCCTGGCCCTGAGCCTGGCACTGGAGCAGGCGCAATGGGCCGCGCTCAATGGCCAGGCAGCCGTTTACACCCAGGCGCTGGCGGAGGCGCGGGACGTGCTCAAAGGCAACTTCAATCCGGACAACCCTCAGAGCAAAGTGATGCTTGAGCAGGTTGGCGAGTTGAGCAAGCAGCCGGTCACCGTCGTCACCCCAGACCTGACCGGTACGCTGAGCGCGGTTCAGGGGTATCTGGAGCGGCGTAACGTCAACGCCGAGGACTCGATCAAGCCGCTGGCCAAACCTGCCGCGGACACCGCGCAGGAGGCGACGCCATGAAACGCCTCTATGTGATCGTGTTCCTGGTGATCGCCGCTGCCGCTGCGCTGGGGTTGGCGATTGCCGAGCATTCGGGTTACGTGCTGATCGCCTACAAAAGCTTCCGCTACGAATCGAGCCTGTGGGCAACCCTGGCGTTGGTCGCCGTGCTGTGGCTGGTGTTCTGGGGCATCAAGGCGCTAATCGAACTGGTGACGACCTCCAGCGGTGTGGTCAATCCCTGGTCGCGACGCAACCGTAGTCGCCGAGTGCAGGTGGCGATTGAACACGGTCAGCTGGATCTGGCTGAAGGTCGCTGGGCCAGTGCACAGCGTCATCTTCACCGGGCCGCGGAAGCCGAGCGCCAGCCGTTGCTTTACTACCTCGGCGCTGCCCGGGCCGCGAACGAACAAGGTCATTACGAGGAAAGCGACAACTTGCTGGAGCGCGCTCTTGAGCGACAGCCTCAGGCGGAGTTGGCGATTGCCCTCAGCCACGCCCAAATGCAGACCGACCGCGGCGATACCGAAGGCGCCCTGGTGACCCTGCAAGCCATGCACGAGCGTCATCCTCATAACGTCCAGACCTTGCGTCAGTTGCAGCGCTTGCATCAACAGCGAGGCGACTGGTCAGCCGTGATTCGCCTGCTGCCCGAGCTACGCAAGGACAAGGTTCTGCCACCGGCCGAGCTGGTCGAACTGGAGCGCCGGGCCTGGGGTGAGAACCTGTCACTGGCGGCGCATCAGGAAGAAGACGGGACGGTCGGCTTGCAGTCGCTCAATCGCGCCTGGCAGCAGTTGACTTCAGCTCAGCGTCAGGAGCCGCAACTGGTGCTCGCTTATGCAGAGCAGCTTCGGCAGCTGGGTGCTCAGGTCGAGGCCGAAGAGATCCTGCGAGCGGCGCTCAAGCGCACCTACGACAGTCATCTTGCACGCCTCTATGGCCTCGTTCGCGGCAGTGATCCGGCACGTCAACTGCACACCGCCGAGGGCTGGCTCAAAGACCATCCGGCCGACCCGAGCCTGATGCTGACACTGGGGCGCTTGTGTCTGCAAAGCAGCCTTTGGGGCAAGGCGCGAGACTATCTGGAAAGCAGTTTGCGCCTGCAGCGCAATCCGGAAGCCTGCGCGGAACTGGCGCGGCTGCTGGCGCAGTTGGGTGACACCGAGCGCAGCAATCAGTTGTTCCAGGAGGGCTTGGGCTTGTTGGATAAGCGCTTGCTGGCGGCACCGTTGCCAGTTCCTGTTCACGCCTGATGAGTGAATGACGGGTCGCTCGAACGGGCGATCCAGTCGGCTGCAATCTGCCGGGATTTTACCTTTGTAGTCCGTCATCGGCAGAGTCCTACAGAGGACTACACCTAATCCTCTCGCTTCTGTCGGGAATTCCCTACACTTCTGTTGAAGTGTCCCTGCTGGCCTGCCTTGAAAGGCTGGCGTGCTTTCCTCTACCGTAACCGCCTGTCTCTACTGTTACGGAAATGCCATGTCTTTGGCCTGCTCACGCTCCTTGTTTTTCATGGCTTTCATTGCAGGTGCCCTGGCCCTGGGCGTGTCCTATTACCTGGAATATGCAGTCGGCCTCAAGCCTTGCGGGTTGTGCCTGTTACAGCGGTTTTCCCTCGCGTTACTCACGGGTACCTGCCTGATGGCTTCGGTGCATGGGCCGGGCCGCTTCGGGACTTTTCTGTATTGGATGCTCGGTCTGTTTTGCAGTCTGGCGGGTACGGTCATGGCGTGGCGGCAGGTATTGCTGCAGAGCGATCCAATGCATCAGCTGTTGACGTGCTCGCCCAGTCTGGCTGTTCAGTACGAGGATATGCCTTGGTTGTGTCAGGCCACGCAGATGTTTAAAGGGGATGCGGAGTGCGCGGAGATTTCCTGGACACTGTTCGACCTGAGCATTCCTGAATGGAGTCTGCTGTTCTTCATGGCGATG
This sequence comes from Pseudomonas sp. RT4P38, assembly GCF_054897765.1. Lineage (NCBI taxonomy): Bacteria > Pseudomonadati > Pseudomonadota > Gammaproteobacteria > Pseudomonadales > Pseudomonadaceae > Pseudomonas > Pseudomonas sp. RT4P38. The sequence goes on along the minus strand of NZ_CM142703.1, from coordinate 6,663,941 downwards.
ACAACTCTGGGGATTTATCAGCTGCTGCGCGTTGTCTGGAAAGCCTGTCAGCGACCGCTCAGCGGCGAGTTGTCACACCGGGCGCTGACGGGTGATTAAACACTTGTATGAACTTTATCTCCTGCGTACCTTGAAGCCATTGTCGCGCGGGCATAATCTGGCCCGCACGTGTCATTGGAATTATGTTGCTCGAATGACGCTCTGCCTGGCCGACACTTGACCTTCAAGTGTGGCGACGGGTGTAGGGCAGCATGACCCACAAGGGAAGAGAGATCACCATGCTCGAAAGTTGTCAGAATGCTCAGGAACGTTGGGGTGGAGTGCATCTGCTGATCGATCGCTGGTTGCAGGAGCGTCACGAACTGGTTCGGGCCTATGATGCTCTCGGCGCCAAGCCTGAGGCACTGGGTGAGAACCGTAAGCCGTTGCAGGAATTCTGCGGCGTGCTGGTCGATTACGTGTCTGCCGGGCACTTCGAGATCTACGAACAGCTGACCGGCGAAGCCAAAGCGTTTGGTGACACTCGCGGGCTCGAGCTGGCCGAGACCATCTACCCTCGTATCGACGTCATCACCGAGAAGCTGCTCGCGTTCAACGACCTGTGTGATGCAGGTCAATGCGTGGCAGAGAAATTCAAAGAGCTGGGTGGCCTGTTGCACGAACGCTTCGAACTGGAAGACTGCCTGATCGAAGTGCTGCACACCGCTCACAAGGAAGAGGACCCGGTTCAGGCCTGAACCCCTTCCTGCAAGACCTCCAAAAACGGTGCGCTATGCGCGCCGTTCTTCGTTCCCGGTATTCAGCCTTTGGCACCGCGCAATTCGACTTCGAATACCAGTGGTGTAAACGGCGCAATCAGGTCGCCGGCACCCTCGGCGCCATAGGCTTCGGCCGATGGAATCACCAGGCGCCATTTCGCGCCGACCGGCATTTGCTGCAACGCGCTGCGCCATCCGCTGATCACGCTGTCGAGACTGAACCACTGCGGCTGACTGTTCTGATCGAACACTGTGCCATCGGGAAGGCGGCCCACATACAGCACTTGGACTTTGCCGTTGGGGCCGGCTTTGGCACCAGTGCCCGGCGCCAACTCCGTCAGCAATATTCCATCTGCCAGCTCACGAACGCCCGGTTTGGCTTTTTCCTCGTCGAGAAACGCCCGCTCTTTTTGGAGCGCGATTTCGCTTTGCGGCAGGGTTGGTTGCAAGGCGGCCTGGGCTTCGTGCTCGGCAAGGATCTGTTCGATCTGCTCATCTTTCAACGCCAGGGGTTTGCCTTGATAGGCTTGTTGCAAACCTTCGATCAGCGCCTGAAGTTGCAGATCAGGAACCTCCTGGCGCAGGCGTTCGCCGAGGCTCGCGCCCAGGCTGTAAGAGAGATCGTGAGTGTCATTTCCTTTGGTTTTTTCGGCGGCCTGGGCCACGGAAAAAAACACGCACAGTGATAAAAAAAGGTAGCGCGACATGGGCACTCTCCGACCTGAGATGCGCAGGATTATGCCAGTGTGAATGCGCTCAACGGTGAACTGGTTTTGCGCGGGCGCAGAAGAATTTCAATCCGTTGCAACGCAGCGCTTTGGATACTGTCAACATGCCCTAGCGGCGGTAGCAGCAGAGGTCTAGTATGAGCCGCACCCACGTCAGCCAGGAGGTAAACCATGTCGGCCACCAAGAAGCCAGTAAATACTCCGTTGCACTTACTCCAACAACTCTCGGGCAGCTTGCTCGAGCATCTGGAAAACGCTTGTTCCCAAGCCATGGCTGATGCTGAAAAACTGCTCGCCAAACTGGAAAAGCAGCGCGGAAAAGCGCAGGAAAAACTGCACAAGTCCCGTACCAAATTGCAGGACGCTGCGGCGGCCGGCAAGGCCAAGGCACAAACCAAAGCCAAGGGCGCGGTGAAGGAGCTTGAGGACCTGCTCGATGCCCTCAAGGATCGTCAATCGGAAACTCGCAGCTACATTCTGCAACTCAAGCGCGATGCTCAAGAAAGCCTGAAATTGGCCCAGGGCGTCGGTCGTGTACAAGAGGCTGTCGGCAAGGCGTTGTCCCTGCGTTCGGCCAAGCCTGCTGCGGCTCCCGCCAAAAAAGCCGCTGCCAAACCGGCTGCTGCAAAAGCACCGGCAAAGTCTGCTGCGGCTCCTGTCAAGAAAGCTGCGGCTGCCAAAGCACCGATGAAAGCCGCAGCAAAACCAGCAGCAAGAAAAGCAGTCGCTGCCAGCGCTGCGAAACCGGCTGCTAAAACGACGGCTGCCAAGCCTGCCGCAGTCAAATCTGGTGCTGCAAGAACGGCCGCTGCCAAACCCGCCGTGGCGAAAACCGCGGCAGCAAAACCAGCTGCAAAAACGGCCGCTAAACCCGCAGCAAGACCAGCAGCCAAAACTGCAGCGGCGAAACCTGCTGCCAAGCCAGCCGCCAAATCTGTCGCGGCTAAAACCGCTGCAAAACCTGCTGCGAGAACCGCGACCAAACCCGCTGTAAAAGCAGCGGCCAAGCCGGCCGCTAAACCAGCTGCCAAACCGGCCACCGCCAAACCGGCTGCCAAGCCAGCGGCGGCGAAGCCAGCTGCAAAACCAGCAGTGAAAAAACCTGTTGCCGCCAAGCCGGCCGCCGTGCCAGTTGCCAAGCCAGCCAACCCGGCTCCGGCAGCAACGTCTGCTTTAGCAGCAGCCACCTCGACAGCCACGCCAGCGCCAACGCCGGCCGCCGCATCGATCGCAGCAACCACCCCAACCAGCGCTTCCTAAGTGCCGGTTGCCGCGACGCGCAGCTGATGCAGCGCGTCGCGGTCCAGGTGGCCGGCGCCTGCCGTCACACCTTCCAGCCAGGCCGATAGATCGGTGGCCTCACCTTGCGGCCAACTCTGCGCCGATCGCTCCAGTCGCAACAACAGATGTCGTTCGGCCTCGAGCTCCAATGCCTTCACTTGTTCGCGCAACGTAGCCAGCTCGGCATCCTCAGTCGCGGCCGCTTTCCATTGCATGCGCAATGCTCGCAGCGGTTGAACGACATCGGTATCCCAGGGCTCGGCCACATTGCGAAGTAGCTGCAATCGCTGCTCGTTACAGGCAACACCCCGCTGTGCCAGCCACAATCCACCCAGCAGCAAGCACACATTCACGCCCGCCGCCTGTAATCGCAGGCATGCGTGTTCAACGCCGGGACGGGCGTAAGTACTAAGGGAAAAGCTCCACAGGTCAGAGGACATAGTGCTACTCGCGCCAGTTGCGAGCGAAGCTGGTAGACTCCGCCGCCATTATGATTCGACTTCAGAACCTGACTTTACAGCGTGGCCCGCAACGTCTGCTAGAAGACGCCGAGCTGACCCTGCACGCCGGCCACAAAGCCGGCCTCATCGGTGCCAACGGCGCCGGCAAATCGAGCCTGTTCGCCTTGCTTCTGGGTGACCTGCACCCGGACTCGGGTGATTGCTTCCTGCCGGTGGACTGGCGCATCGCCCACATGCGCCAGGAGATCGACACCCTCGATCGCGTGGCGGTCGACTATGTGCTCGATGGCGACCTGCGACTGCGCGAGGTGCAACGCGACCTCGCCGCAGCCGAAGCGGCCCATGACGGTGCCGCTCAGGCCCGCCTGCACTCCGAGCTCGACAGCGCCGACGGTTACACCGCCGACGCCCGAGCGCGCAAGTTGCTGGCGGGGCTTGGGTTCACCAACGAGCAAATGGATCGCCAGGTAGGAGATTTCTCTGGTGGTTGGCGGATGCGTCTGAACTTGGCGCAGGCTTTGATGTGCCCCTCGGACCTTCTGCTACTCGACGAACCGACCAACCACTTGGACCTCGACGCCATCATCTGGCTCGAAGAATGGCTCAAAAGCTATCCCGGCACCTTGATGCTGATTTCCCACGACCGGGACTTCCTCGATGCCGTGGTCGATCACGTAGCTCACGTCGATCAGCGCAAGATCACCCTGTATCGCGGTGGTTACAGCGCCTTCGAACGCGCCCGTGCCGAACGTCTGGCCCAGCAACAGCAGGCCTACGAGAAGCAACAGGCGCAACGTGCGCACATGGAAAGCTACATCGCCCGCTTCAAGGCCCAGGCCACCAAGGCCCGTCAGGCCCAGAGCCGGATCAAGGCCCTGGAGCGGATGGAAGAACTGTCCGCCGCCCACGTCGATTCGCCGTTCGATTTCGTCTTCCGCGAATCGGTGAAGATCTCCAGCCCGCTGATTGACCTGTCTGATGCTCGGCTGGGTTATGGCGACAAAGCCGTGCTGGAAAAGGTCAAGCTGCAACTGACCCCCGGTGCACGGATCGGTTTGCTCGGCCCGAACGGCGCCGGTAAATCGACCCTGATCAAAAACCTTGCCGGTGAACTCGAGCCGTTGTCCGGTCGATTGACCCGTGGCGAGAACACCGTCGTCGGTTACTTCGCCCAGCATCAGCTGGATTCGCTCGACTCCAAGGCCAGCCCGTTGCTGCATATGCAGCGCCTGGCGCCGACCGAGCGCGAGCAGACCCTGCGCGATTTCCTTGGCGGTTTCGACTTCCGTGGCGCGCGGATCGATGAGCCGGTGCTGAATTTCTCCGGTGGCGAGAAGGCTCGCCTGGCGCTGGCGCTGATCGCCTGGGGCCGGCCGAACTTGCTGCTGCTCGACGAACCGACCAACCACCTGGACCTGGAAATGCGCCTGGCGCTGACCATGGCGCTTCAGGAGTTCAGCGGCGCGGTACTGGTGGTCTCCCACGATCGCCATTTGCTTAAAAGCACCACCGACAATTTCTACCTGGTGGCGGACGGCAAGGTCGAGGAGTTCGACGGCGACCTGGAAGATTACACCCGTTGGCTGGTGGACTACCGTCAGCGCAATGCGCCCGTCAGCAACACCCCGGTAAACCCTGACAAGACCGACAAGAAGGCCCAGCGCCAGGCCGCCGCTGCGTTGCGTCAGCAACTGGCGCCGCACAAGCGTGAAGCTGACAAGCTCGAAGCCGAGCTGGGCAAGCTGCACGAGAAACTGGCGAAGATCGATACCCGCCTCGGCGACAGCGACATTTACGAACCGGCGCGCAAAAACGAATTGCGTGATCTGCTGGCCGAACAGGCCAAACTGAAGGTACGTGAAGCCGAACTGGAAGAAGCCTGGATGGAAGCGCTGGAATTGCTCGAAAGCATGCAGGCGGAGCTGGAGGCGCTGTCCTGATGGAAGCCTTCAAGCTGCCATTGCCTGCCGTGTGGATTGAGCCGATCTGGCTCTTTGTGCAAATCCTGCTGATTCTGTTGGCGGGATATGTCGCCCAGCGCTGCGTCGCCAAGTGCCTGACTCGCCTGGGTGAGCGGTATCCGTTTCCACCGCAATTGCTGATGCCGCTGCGCGGTGGTCTGCGCTGGCTGATCATGGGCAGTGCGCTGATCTTCGTACTGGAACGCCTGGGGGTGTCGGCGACGGTGCTCTGGACCGCGTTGTCCGGGTTTGTCGCGGTAGCGGCAGTGGCGTTCTTCGCGATGTGGAGCGTGCTCTCCAATCTGCTGTGCGCGATCCTGATCTTCACCGTCGGCCCGTTCCGCCTTGGCGACGTGGTCGAGTTGGTGGACACCACCGACAAGCCTGGCGTCAAAGGCCGGGTAGTGGCGATCAATCTGCTCTACACCACGCTGATCGAAGCCGAAGAACTCGGCACCGGCAGCGCGATGGTGCAAGTGCCCAACAGCCTGTTCTTCCAGCGCTCGGTTCGACGCTGGCGCGGCAACGATGTATTCCCTTCCAGCAGTTTCGAAAAGTAGCCGAAATGCCGACTACGCTGGTCGGCAGCTGTATTGCCCTGCAAAAAATCGGTAGTCATCGGTCCAAAGCCGCATTAGCTTAGACGTCTGTCACGAGTCTGAGTCGAGGTGTGCGATGGTGCTTCAAACATGGCTGGCGTTTTTTGCCGCCTGCTGGGTGATCAGTCTGTCTCCCGGTGCCGGCGCCATTGCGTCGATGTCCAGCGGTCTGCGATACGGTTTCTGGCGCGGTTATTGGAACGCCCTGGGCCTGCAACTGGGACTGGCGTTGCAGATTGCGATTGTCGCCGCCGGTGTCGGGGCAATTCTCGCGGCGTCGGCCACCGCTTTCTACGCGATCAAATGGTTTGGCGTGGCCTATCTGGTTTACCTGGCGGTCAAGCAATGGCGCGCGCTGCCCAATGACATGAGCGACGACGCGGCAGTCCGGCAAATTGGCAAACCTATGGCACTGGTGTTCCGGGGTTTTCTGGTGAACGTCAGCAACCCCAAGGCGTTGGTGTTCATGCTCGCGGTGCTGCCGCAATTCATTGATCCTCAGGCACCGCTGGTGGCGCAGTACCTGATCCTCGGTGTGACCATGATCTGCGTCGACCTGATCGTCATGGCCGGTTACACCGGGCTGGCTTCCAGGGTGTTGCGCCTGTTGCGCACGCCCAAGCAGCAAAAACGCATGAACCGCACCTTTGCCGGGCTGTTCATTGGTGCGGCGGCATTCATGGCGACCCTTCGCAAAGCGGCGGTGTAAAACCGTCAGACACAAAAAAGGCGACCCCTAGGGTCGCCTTATCGTTCCCACGCTCTGCGTGGGAATGCCTCCAGGGACGCTCCGCGTTCGGCACTATCAGCGCAGAATGACCGGCGCTGTGTCCGCTGGCAGGTGATTGCGCAGCGGGGCTTGGCCCGGCTGTTCGTAACCGCCGCCACCGAGCTGTTGGCTCAGTTGCCCCGCCACGTCTTCCCCCAAGGACTTGGACACGTCTCGCACCACCCGCGGGCGGTTCAGCGAGACACGGATGTCCCGATGGTTCATCAGTTTGGTGTCCTGCCCTTCGCCCATCGCTGTGAAGGCCGAGGTGATTTCGAAGGTCTTGGTGTTGATCAGGCTGAAATCCGCCACCAGGGTCAACGCCAGCACCGCCGAGTAGCTGTCGGTGTTGGCGAGCTCGTTGATGTCGTTGTTGAAGTCGATGTCCGATACGGTGCCGAACAACACGTAGTCGGCACCTTTGAAGTTGCCGGCCTTGATCCGCTTGATCACGTCATAGACGTCACCCTTGGACGCCGATGTATAAGGCGTGCCCTGGACCAGCTGGAACATGCCGGTACGAAGAATCTCGCCCTTGATGTCGCCGGTGAATTTGCGCAATTCACCTTGTTCGATGTAGCTGGTGGTGGCTTCGATTTCGTTGTAACTCGAAGACCCGCTGGCGCTGTAGTGGTTTGCCTGGAAGTTGTTCTGCGCCGAAACGATGTGGATGTACTGCTCCACGCGCTCCTGGTACGCCAGGTCCGTCACCGCGACTTTCGGGGCCGCTTGCACGCTGAACGCGCAGGCCAGGGCCATCATGCCAATCCATGCGCGCATTGATTAACGCTCCGTGGTCTTGCGGATTTCTTTCTCGTCCATCCACTCGGCCAGACCGCTTTCAACGTCAATCAGTTGCAGGCTGAATTTGTAGAAGACGTCCTTGTAGTCGCTGCTGCGCTTGACGATCGAGCTGATCGAACCTTCGATGCGGTATTTGGCGGCGATCATGTTGCCGGTCTTGGCCACCGTGTTCTTCTTGTACAGACCGCTCTGGTTTTGCAGCTTGAGCTGGTCGACCTGGCTCTGCATGGCAGTGTTGTCGCTGGCGAAACGGGCGGTGCCGGTCTTCATCAACTGAGTCTTGATGCTGGTGGTGATTTCACGCGTGTCGATGTACTCGCTGGTCTTATTCTTCACGTCGTAGACCTGAACCACCGGACGGCCCTGCAGAATGCCGGACTGGGCCAGGGAGCGGGTCATGGATTCAGCGATCATCTGCAGGTCGGTGGAACCGAACTCGTTGGTCACGGTTTCCACAGCCTTGGTGTCGCCGTAGCTGATGTTTTTGCTGCCCAGCGTTGGCGAAGTGTTAGCGCAACCGCTGGCCAGAAGGGCGATAACGGCGATGAACGAAAAGCGTGCAAACATGGGAATGCTCTCTAGAACTGAACGAATAGGGTGTCGGGCTTAAGGCGTTTTGATTTCGAGACGGAAATCCACGGCTTTGGCGGTTGGCGCGATCGCCTGAATGAAGCTGGTCTGCTCGCCGTACATCATCTGGCTTTTCCAGGTTTCTTCTTCGGCGACGGGGAAGCCTTCAGGGCCGAGCCAGGCAAAACGGTAGTAGAAGGTCTTGTTGTTGAAGCTGGTGTTGCTCAGCTGCGCATTGACCGTCATGAAACCGTTTTCCCGGGCTACGCGCATGGCGCCGACCACGATGTTCTTGAGCTTGCCCATGGCCACGACCTTGCTGGCGGCGCTGCCAGGCTCCGGCGGTGGCGGGGTGGCGCACCCGGCCAACAAGGCCAGGGCGACGACAGTGATGAGTTTGAAACGCATGCAAAGACTCCGTTCTTAAGGTTTGAGGCTGGCCACGGCGGTCGGGTTGGTGCTCGGGATCACGTGCGCGGCCAGACCGCTGGCGAACACCTGATTGCCCACGGCGCGCAGGCTGATGACCTGGTAACGCTGATCGACGGTGATCTTGACCACCGAACCGCCCACGGCGCTCGGCAGGGTGACTTGGTGCTCACCTTTCTTCAGGCGCAGACGCACCACTTGCGTGTAGTCCGGCAGGGTACGCCACGTACGGGTATCGGCACCTTCGAGCACGGCTGAAGTGATACCGACTGCCAGGCCCGCCAGCGGGTTGGTTTCATTGATCTGCTTCTGCGCTACGCCTTTGGTCACGGCGCGCACGGTGGTGCGCAGGATGATGCCCGGCATGTCGTCACGCAGGGCGCGGCGGGACATGGCGGTGGTGCTGTTGAGTTGCGTCAGGTTCAGTTGCTGACCGTCCACGCCAATCTGGGTGAGCGTGGCGGTGGAGGTGTCCGGCTTGATGATCGGGAACGACAGCGGGGTGATCACCAGATTGCCGCTGATCGGCAGAGGCAGGGGCACGCGGATCGAGTCCCGGGAGGGTGCCAGGCCGCTTTGCACGACGATCAGGATGTCGCTGTCCTCGTTCTTGCCACTTGGCTTGTCGAGATTCACCAGCGCCTGTTCCAGCAACGGGGTGTTCGGGCGCAGTTCGGCGGCTTTGCGATAGCCCGGTGCGGCCAGGTCTTTTTCACCCAGGGCTTCGTAGACGAAGCCGGCCAGGTAGTGGCTGAACGCACTCTGGTAGCTGTTTTTCAGGCTGACCACTTCCGGTGCGTCGAGGCTGGCGACCGGGTAGCCCTGCAAATCCTTGTACTGGGTTTTTACGCCCTCTTTCTCGGCTTGCTCTTCGCTCTTGAGGTATTCCTTGTCGCGCAGGTCGGCGATCACGGCTTCCCGTTCGTGGGTCTTCTTGATCGACATGCGCGCGCCGTCGAAGTCGTTGACCGCCAGCAGGTTGAGGGCCATCTGCGTGGTCAGCATGACTTTTTCGTAGTCGTAGCCTTCGTAGCGACGGACTTTGTCGTTCACCACGAAACTGCCGAACTGGGCGAGGTATTTGCCGGTATCAAGCTTGACCGAGTCTTCCCATTTGCCAACCACTTGATCGGCACTGGTCCAGGCGTTCTGGCTGCCGGACAGGTCACCTTTGGCGCGCAGCAATTCACCTTTCTCGAAGTAATAGAGCAGGTCTTTGTCCGGGCTGGAGTTGTTCTTTTCCAGCAGAGTCAACGCGGCATCGACATTGCCGGCGGCCAGTTGCTGGTTGGTTTGGGCCAGTTCGGAATCGTAATTGCGAAAGGCCGAACAGCCGGAGAGCAAGGTGACGGCGCTGAGCGCGATCGAGGTAAGGGCGCGGGATGCCATGGCGGGTACTTCTTCCCTGAACGTAAGCAGCCGCAAATGCTGGTCGGGCTGATGGGACCTACTGGCGGGGATGTTGGCCTCCTGCCAATTCCTCATAACAAGAGGAGCTTAAATGCCGTATCGCGATAACGAGGGCGCGGCATTATAAGCAGGGATGCTGGCTATGTAATGGCTTTTTAGTTGCGCTTTTTCACGGAGTGCCACTATGGTTCGGAAGCGCGAACCTAAGCAGCCGATCACAAGCCGTGCCGATCACCGCACAACAAAGCTTGAGTGAAAGTCATTGGAAGTGAACAATGTGTTACTTCGTATTTCCAATTGAGATTCATTCATGACTGCCCCGTCCCGTTTCCTGGCCTGGCTGGTGTTGCCGCTGTTTGCCTTGTGCAGTTTCAATCTGTTGGCTGACACCGTGGAAGGCGCGCCGCAAGCGTTGCATTTGCTCGATTACATCGGCGCGGATTACCCGCAAACGGTGCAAGCGGGCAAGGTCATTGATGAGTCCGAATACCAAGAGCAGCTCGAATTTATCAAGGTACTGCAAGGCTTGATCGCCGCGATGCCGGCCAAACCGGAAAAAGCCGGACTGGAGCAGGGCGTCAGCACGCTGCGCAACGCGATCACTGCGCGTCAGGACGGCGCGGACGTCGGTCGCCAGGCACGGCAACTCGGCGCCAGGCTGGCCGTGGCCTATGAGGTCAGCCAGGCGCCGATCATTACGCCGGATCCGACCCGTGGTGCGCCGCTGTACGCTCAGCATTGTTCGGTTTGCCACGGTGACGCGGGTGCCGGGGATGGTCCGGCGGGTGTCGGTCTGATGCCGCCGCCGGCCAATCTGCGTGATGCGGCGCGGCTGGATCACCTGAGCCTCTACGCGATCTACAGCACCTTGGGCCTCGGTGTCGAAGGCACCGACATGCCGGCCTTCGCCGATCAGATGGACGATCGTCAGCGTTGGGATCTGGCGACTTACATCGCCAGCTTCAGCGCCGACCCGGCTGCTGCAAAATCCGAAAAGACCTACAACATCGCCGACCTGGCCCGTCAGACTCCCGCAGAAGTGCAGGCCGCCGAGGGGCCGCAAGCGGCGGCGACCTTCCGTGCGCAGCGGGCGCAACCGCCGCAGGTCAAGCGTGGCCCGGCGCAATTGCTCGACTACACCGCCGCGACCCTGGACAAGAGCATGGCAGCCTACCGTGCCGGCGATCACGATCAGGCCTATGACCTGTCGGTGGCGGCTTATCTGGAGGGTTTCGAACTGGTCGAAAGCTCGCTGGATAACGTCGACGCCAACGTGCGCAAAGACACTGAAAAATCGCTGATGGCATACCGTCAGTCGTTGCAGGATGGTTTGCCGGTGGCCCAGGCCCAGCAGCGTCTGGACGCGGCCAAGGCCAAGTTGAAGGAATCCGCCGGCCTGCTGGGCAGCGATGGTTTGAGCTGGTCCCTGAGCTACATTTCCGGTTTGTTGATTCTGTTGCGCGAAGGTTTGGAAGCGATTCTGGTGCTGGCGGCGATTCTCGCGTTCTTGCGCAATACCGGCCAGCAATCGGCAGTGCGCAGCGTCAACGTCGGTTGGGGGCTGGCGCTGCTGGCGGGTCTGGCGACCTGGGCGTTGGCGGCGTACGTGATCGATGTCAGCGGCTCGCAACGCGAATTGCTGGAAGGTGCGACGGCGTTGTTTGCCGCTGTCATGGTGCTTTGGCTCGGCGTGTGGATGCACGATCGTCGTCACGCGGCGGCCTGGCAGGATTACATCAAGAGCAGCCTGGTGGGCGGCGGTGGGCGTTTCGGGTTTGCGACGCTGGCGTTCTTCTCGGTGTATCGCGAACTGTTTGAAGTGATTTTGTTCTACGAGACCCTGTGGCTGCAGGCAGGTCCAGCGGGCCATAACGCGGTGTTGGCGGGTGGTGCGACGGCGTTGGTGTTGCTGGTCGGCCTGGCCTGGGTGATTCTGCGTGGCTCGGCGAAACTGCCGCTGTCGCTGTTTTTCAGCATCAACGCCGGTTTGCTGTGCGCGCTGTCGGTGGTGTTTGCTGGGCACGGCGTGAAGGCGTTGCAGGAAGCCGGGATTTTCGGCACCCGACCGGTGCCGTTCTTTGACTTCGACTGGCTGGGCATCCACGCTGATGCGTATTCGCTGAGTGCTCAGGTCGTGGCGATCATGGCGATCATCGTGCTGTACAGTCGCAGCCGGATGGCCGAGAAGCGGCGGGTGCCGGCTTCCTGACCGAGTGATCCTTTAAAAGGAAAAACACAATGCGTGTCTGGATCGATGCCGACGCCTGCCCCCGGGCGGCCAAGGATCTGGTGGTGAAGTTCGCCCTCAAGCGCCAGTTCGAAGTGGTGTTGGTAGCCGGACAGCCGCAGATCAAACCGGGTTTGGCCCTGGTGAAGCTGATCGTGGTGCCAAGCGGTCCGGATGCCGCAGACGATTATCTGGTGGAATACGCGGTCCCCGGCGAATTGGTGATCTGCAGCGATGTGCCGCTGGCCGATCGTCTGGTGAAAAAGGGCGTTGCGGCGCTGGATCCACGGGGCAAAGAGTTCGATGCGCAGAACATGGGCGATCGGTTGGCGGTGCGTAACCTGTTCACCGATCTACGTGAACAGGGGCAGATGAGCGGCGGGCCAGCGCCGTTTGGCGAGCGTGAAAAGCAAGCGTTTGCCAATGCGCTGGACCGGATCCTCACGCGACTTTCCCGCAAAACCTGAACCTTGTGGGAGCGAGCTTGCTCGCGATTGGGGCGGAACATTCAACATTGATGTCGACGGTCAGACCGCTATCGCGAGCAAGCTCGCTCCCACAGGGGTCTGTGTCAGGCGTCGTTTTCGTGGGTCAATTCCAGAACACGGTCGACCAGCTTGTTGATACCCGAAGCTGCTTCACTGATGCTCTGCGCCAGCATGTACGCCGGGGTGCTCACCAGTTTGCGTGCTTTGTCTTCAACGATGTCAGTGACCGCGCAATCTTTGTGGGTGGCGCCCATCTTGTTCATGGCGGCTGCTGTGTCGGCGTCGTTGCCGATGGTGCAGGTTACGCCCGGTCCATAGATCTTCGCCGCCAGCGCTGGCGAAATGCAGATCAACCCCACCGGTTTGCCCGCTTCGGCAAACGCTTCGGTCAAAGCAAGGACATCCGGTTGCACGGTGCAGCCAGCGCCTTCGATGGCAAAGTTCGACAGATTTTTGGCCGCCCCGAAACCACCGGGCACGATCAGCGCGTCGAAGTCGTCGACGCTCGCTTCACGGATATCCTTGATGTTGCCCCTTGCGATCCGCGCCGATTCCACCAGTACGTTGCGCGACTCGGGCATTTCTTCGCCGGTCAGATGGTTGATCACATTTAACTGCGCGATGTTCGGTGCGAAACACTGTACCAGAGCGCCGCGCTGGTCCAGACGCAGCAGGGTGATCACGCTTTCGTGGATCTCGGCGCCGTCGTACACGCCACAGCCGGATAGGATCACTGCAATTTTTTTGCTCATGGGCTTTTCTCCAGATTCATGGCGTTAAATGTCCACTAATTTGTCACTCGTTGCCATAGGGTTAATTCGCGGCTACACCTAGGATCTGTCCTCAAGATTCCGATCAGGGCGCGTCATGGACTTCATTCTGTATGCGGTGCCGTTTTTCTTTGTGCTGATTGCCGTCGAACTGCTGGCCGACCGTTGGCGTGGAGTGAGCAATTATCGCGTGGCGGATGCGATCAACAGCATGAGTACCGGCGTGTTGTCGACCACCACCGGCCTGCTGACCAAAGGCGTCGGCCTGGTCACGTACGCATTTGCCCTCAAGCATTTGGCGCTGTTCGAACTCTCTGCCGACAGTGTCTGGGTCTGGGTGTTTGCCTTCGTCCTCTACGACTTTTGCTATTACTGGCTGCATCGCATGGGCCATGAACGCAACATCCTCTGGGCGGCGCATTCGGTGCATCACCAGAGCGAGGATTACAACCTGTCCACGGCGCTGCGTCAGACCAGTACCGGCTTCCTGCTGAGCTGGATCTTCTACCTGCCGATGGCCGTGCTCGGCGTGCCGCTGCTGGTGTTCATCAGCGTCGCCGCGCTGAACTTGCTGTACCAATTCTGGGTGCATACCCAACACATTCCCAAGCTCGGCTGGTTCGAGTGGTTCTTCGTCACGCCGTCCAATCATCGGGCTCATCATGCACAGAACGCTCTCTACATGGATCGCAACTACGGCGGGGTGTTCATTATTTGGGACCGTCTATTTGGCTCGTTCCAGGAAGAGGACGATAACGAACCGGTGATTTTCGGCGTGACCACGCCGCTGGCGAGCTGGAATCCGTTGTGGGCGAACGTGCAGTTCTACGCGCAGCTGTGGGATGACGCGCGGCGTGCGCAAAGCAAATGGGACTCGCTGCGCATCTGGTTCATGCGCACCGGTTGGCGGCCGGCGGACGTGGCGGCCAGGTACCCGATGAACAAGCCAGACCTGAGTCAGTTCCGTAAATTCGAAGTGCCGCTGGACGGGCGTCAGCAGCTTTACGTCGTGTTGCAGTTCTGCGTCTACATCGCGCTGGGCAGCTACTTGATGAACCTGGAGCAGAGTTTGCCAACCGCCGCGCTGGTGCTCGGCTGGAGTGCCGTGGCGCTGGGCTTGTTTACGTTGGGCGTGGCCCTGGAGAATCGCCCGTGGGCGCTGAAGCTGGAGCTGCTGCGCCTGGCGTCGAATGTGCCGCTGGTGTGGCTGGCGCCGGTCGTTGGGCTGTGGCCGGCCAGCGTAGTGGGCTGGATCGGCTTGCTCAGTTACAGCCTGCTCAGCGGGATCGGTCTCTACTGTTGCAGAAACCGTTTCACTCGGCTGGCGTCTTAGTCTCGTTAGACTTGGCCAACTCGGCCTGCTCGTCGGCGTAGATCTTCTTCGCCAGACGGGCATTCTTGAAACGCCGGCGCAGCCACAGGCACAGGCCCAGTACCAGCAGGGCACCGAGCACCCACAGCTCGTACTTCTTGACGCTGCCGAGCATGCCTTCGAGTACCGCGCCGAAGTGATAAGCGGCAGCAGCCAGTGCGGCTGCCCAGATCGCTGCACCAATGCCGTTAAGTAGCAAATAACGTCCCGGCGGATAGCCCGACAGGCCGATCGCCACCGGCATCACCGTGCGCAGGCCATAGACAAAGCGGAAGCTCAGCACCCAGATGTCCGGGTGCCTGCGGATATGTTCCAGCGCCCGGTCGCCCATCAATTGCCAGCGCGGTTTGCGCGCCAGCAACTTGCGGCCGTGCTTGCGCCCCAGGAAATACCACAGCTGATCACCGGCATAACTGCCGAGGAACGCCACGAGCATGACCACTTTGAGGTCCATGTATCCGCGGAACGCGAGGAAGCCTGCGAGCACCAGAATGGTTTCGCCTTCGAAAAACGTGCCGAGAAAGAGGGCGAAGTAGCCGAATTCCTGAAGAAATTGTTGGAGCATTGTCTGGATGCTGGCGAAATGAACGCGCAGCCTAACCCTTCGGGAACATTCATGAAAGTGTCCAAATGTGTCTCGACGTGAACATTTCCTACAAGGACAATGGAATGCGGCTACGTGACGCAGGGATGCACACAACTGTCATACGTTGGTCATAATGGCCGCTTATAACTGTCACGCTCGCCCGCCAGTGCGGGCTCAGGAGTCTGCCGTGAGCTTTACCCCCGCCAACCGTTTGTTTCCAGCAACCCGCCTGCGTCGCAACCGTCGTGATGATTTTTCGCGTCGACTGGTCCGTGAAAACGTTCTGACCGTCGATGACCTGATCCTGCCGGTGTTCGTGCTGGACGGTGAAAACCGTCGCGAAGCGGTGGCGTCGATGCCAGGCGTCGAGCGCCTGACCATCGATCTGTTGCTTGAAGAAGCGGCCAAGTGGGTCGAGCTGGGGATTCCAGCCTTGGCGTTGTTCCCGGTGACGCCGCCGGAGCTCAAGTCTCTGGACGCCGCCGAAGCCTGGAACCCGAACGGGATCGCCCAGCGCGCCACCCGTGCGTTGCGTGCGCAGTTCCCGGAACTGGGTGTGATCACCGACGTCGCCCTGGACCCGTTCACCACCCATGGTCAGGACGGCATCCTCGACGAAGAAGGCTACGTGCAGAACGACATCACCGTCGACGCACTGGTCAGGCAGGCGCTGTCTCACGCCGAAGCTGGCGCTCAGGTAGTGGCCCCGTCGGACATGATGGACGGTCGCATCCAGGCGATCCGCGAAGCGCTTGAACTGGCCGATCACGTCAACGTGCGGATCATGGCCTACTCGGCGAAGTACGCCAGCGCCTATTACGGCCCGTTCCGCGATGCGGTCGGTTCGGCGCTGAACCTGGGCAAGGCCAACAAGGCCTCCTATCAGATGGACCCGGCCAACAGCAACGAAGCCCTGCATGAAGTGGCGGCGGACTTGTCAGAAGGCGCGGACATGGTCATGGTCAAGCCAGGCATGCCGTATCTGGACATCCTCTACCGGGTCAAAGAAGAATTTAAAGTGCCGACCTTTGTTTATCAGGTCAGCGGTGAATACGCCATGCACATGGCGGCGATTCAGAATGGCTGGTTGAGCGAAGGGGTTATCCTCGAATCCCTGACCGCTTTTAAACGTGCAGGCGCTGATGGCATCCTGACTTACTTTGCCGTCCGTGCTGCTCAATTGTTACGAGAGCAAAAATAGCCCTCCCAGGAACATTCGATGAATACCGAAGTACTCACTGACGTTGCCGTGAAAGACGCTCAACCGGTGGTGGAGCAAATCGCCGAAACCCCGCCGGAACTGGAGCCTGCTCCACCCGCGGTGGTGGCCGAACCCGCACATGCGGCGCCGGCGATTGCCATTCCCGGCCTGGATGACAGCAGCCTCTACATCCATCGCGAGCTCTCGCAACTGCAGTTCAACATCCGCGTGCTGGAACAGGCGCTGGACGAGTCCTACCCGTTGCTGGAGCGGCTGAAGTTTCTGCTGATCTTCTCCAGCAACCTGGACGAGTTCTTCGAGATTCGTGTGGCCGGCCTGAAGAAGCAGATCACCTTCGCCCGTGAACAGGCTGGCGCCGATGGCCTGCAACCGCATCAGGCCCTGGCCCGCATCAGTGAGCTGGTACACGGTCACGTTGACCGCCAGTACGCGATCCTCAACGACATTCTGTTGCCGGAACTGGAAAAGCATCAGGTCCGCTTCATCCGCCGGCGTCACTGGACCACCAAGATCAAAACCTGGGTGCGCCGCTATTTCCGCGACGAGATTGCGCCGATCATTACCCCGATCGGCCTCGACCCGACGCACCCGTTCCCGTTGCTGGTGAACAAGAGCCTGAACTTCATCGTCGAGCTCGAAGGTATCGACGCCTTCGGCCGCGATTCCGGTCTGGCGATCATCCCGGCGCCACGTCTGCTGCCGCGCGTCATCAAGTTGCCGGAAGAAGTCGGCGGCTCTGGCGACAACTACGTGTTCCTGTCGTCGATGATCCACGCTCACGCCGATGACCTGTTTCAGGGCATGAAGGTGAAGGGCTGCTACCAGTTCCGCCTGACCCGTAACGCCGACCTTTCCGTCGACACCGAAGATGTAGAAGACCTGGCCCGCGCCCTGCGCGGCGAGTTGTTCTCCCGTCGCTACGGTGACGCGGTGCGTCTTGAAGTTGCCGACACCTGCCCGAAACAGTTGTCCGACTATTTGCTCAAGCAGTTCAACCTGCACGAAACCGAGCTGTACCAGGTCAACGGTCCGGTCAACCTGACCCGCCTGTTCAGCATCACCGGTCTGGACAGTCAGCGTGAGCTGCAATACATGCCGTTCACCCCGCAGATCCCGAAACTGCTGCAGAACAGCGAGAACATTTTCAGTGTGATCAGCAAGCAGGACATCCTGTTGCTGCACCCGTTCGAGTCGTTCACACCGGTGGTCGACCTGCTGCGCCAGGCGGCCAAGGACCCGCATGTATTGGCGGTCCGTCAGACCCTGTACCGCTCCGGCGCCAACTCGGAAATCGTCGATGCGCTGGTCGATGCGGCGCGTAACGGCAAGGAAGTCACCGCGGTGATCGAATTGCGGGCACGGTTCGACGAAGAGTCCAACCTGCAACTGGCCAGCCGTCTGCAGGCGGCCGGTGCGGTGGTGATTTACGGCGTGGTCGGCTTCAAGACCCACGCCAAGATGATGCTGATTTTGCGTCGCGAAGCCGGTGAGATTGTCCGTTACGCCCACTTGGGTACCGGCAACTACCACGCGGCGAACGCCCGTCTGTACACCGACTACAGCCTGCTGACGTCCGACGACGCCTTGTGCGAAGACGTCGGCAAACTGTTCAGCCAGTTGATCGGCATGGGTAAAACCCTGCGCATGAAGAAGCTGCTGCACGCGCCGTTCACACTGAAGAAGGGCATGCTCGACATGATTGCCCGCGAGACCCAGTTCGCCCTCGACGGCAAACCGGCGCACATCATTGCCAAGTTCAACTCGCTGACCGATCCGAAGATCATCCGCGCGTTGTACAAGGCCAGTCAGTCCGGGGTGCGTATCGATCTGGTGGTGCGTGGCATGTGCTGCCTGCGTCCGGGCATTGCCGGGGTTTCGCATAACATCCACGTGCGCTCGATCATCGGGCGCTTCCTGGAGCACACCCGGGTCTTCTACTTCCTCAACGGCGGAGATGAGCAGATGTTCCTGTCCAGTGCCGACTGGATGGAGCGCAACCTCGACAAGCGCGTCGAGACTTGCTTCCCGGTCGAGGGCAAGAAGCTGATCATGCGGGTCAAGAAAGAGCTGGAGCTTTATCTCACCGATAACACTCACAGCTGGAGCTTGCAGGCGGACGGCCGTTACATCCGCAACACGCCGACCGGCAACCAGAACCCGCGCAGTGCACAGGCTACGCTGCTGGAGCGTTTGGGTAGCCCGATTCTGACCGTTCGTTAACGCGCAAAACCTGTGGGAGCGAGCTTGCTCGCGATAGCGGACTGTCAGCCAACATTGATGCCGACTGATACGACGCTATCGCGAGCAAGCTCGCTCCCACAGGGGGTAATGCGTCGTCTGCTGAATCGCGGACATAAAAAAGGCCTTCCGAAGAAGGCCTTTTTCAATTTCAGCGAACGTTGAGCACAAAGCCAACCCGGGTCAGCCATTCCGCTTCCAGACCGAAGTCAGCCTGGGTCAGCTGGTTTTCGTCCAGCCAGTTTTCCGGGAACAACACATCCAGGCTGTCGCCATTGGCGTGCAGCACGACCTGAGGCATTTCCTGGGTGCCGCGGATGTGATGGAACAAGATCGCAAAGCGCAGCAGCACGCACAGGCGAATCAGCTTGATGCCTTCATCGCCGAACTCGGCAAACTTGTCCCGGGGAATATTGCGTCGGTGGCCACGCACCAATAGCGCGAGCATTTGCTGGTCTTCGCGAGAGAACCCGGCCAGGTCCGAGTGCTCGATCAGGTAGGCGCCGTGCTTGTGGTAGTGATAGTGAGCGATGTCCAGGCCCACTTCATGGACCTTGGCCGCCCAGCCGAGCAATTCGCGCCAGACGCCGTCATCCAGATCCCAATCCTCAGCCACTTGATCGAAGGCATGCAACGCCTTGCGCTCAACGCGCACCGCTTGTTCCAGATCGACGTGATAACGCTCCATCAACGAGCTGAGCGTGCGCTCACGGACGTCTTCGTGATGATGACGGCCCAGCAGGTCATAGAGCACACCTTCGCGCAGGGCGCCTTCACAGTGGTCCATGCGTTGCAGTTCGAGCGCGTCGAAGATCGCTTCGAGAATTGCCAGGCCCGCCGGGAAGATCGCCCGACGGTCGGGCTTGATGCCTTCGAAGTCAATCTTCTCGGCGTCGCCGAGTTTGAACAGCTTGCGCTTGAGCCAGGCCAGGCCTTCGGCATTGACCTCGCCAGTGCCATGCCCACCGGCCTTCAACGCCAGACCGATGGCGCGAATGGTGCCCGAGGAGCCGATGGCTTCGTCCCAGGTCAGGCGGTGCAGGGCGTGTTCGATGCTCATGATTTCCAGCCGCGCCGCCGTGTACGCCTGGGCGTAGCGGGCCGGGGTGATCTTGCCGTCCTTGAAATAGCGCTGGGTGAAACTCACGCAGCCCATTTGCAGGCTTTCGCGCAGCAGCGGTTCGAAGCGCTGGCCGATGATGAATTCGGTACTGCCGCCGCCGATGTCGGCCACCAGGCGCTTGCCCGGGGTGTCGGCGAGGGTGTGGGAAACGCCGAGGTAGATCAGACGCGCTTCTTCACGGCCGGAGATGACTTCCACCGGGTGGCCGAGAATTTCTTCGGCGCGGTGGATAAATTCGGCGCGGTTGCGCGCTTCACGCAGGGCGTTGGTGCCGACGATCCGCACGGCGCCGGTCGGCATACCGCTGATCAGTTGGGCGAAACGCTTCAGGCAATCGAGCCCGCGTTGCATGGATTCTTCGCTGAGCTGGCGCTCATCGTCGATGCCGGCGGCCAGCTGAACCTTCTCCCCGAGACGTTCGAGAATACGGATTTCGCCGTTTTGGGCCTTGGCCACGACCATGTGAAAGCTGTTGGAGCCCAGGTCAATTGCGGCGATCAGGGACAGATTCTTGGCTTGAGATTGCGGCATGGTCAGGGGGTCTCGGTCGTTAACCTCGACATCGTGCCACGATCAAACGCTGCCGCCAACGCGCAGTGACCGCTTCGCGGTCAATCGCGAGCAAGCTCGCTCCCACAGGGTTCTGTGTTGCCCCAACTCCTGCTGCAGCGCATAACCATAGATGTGGGAGCGAGCTTGCTCGCGATGAGGGCCTTCCAGCCACTAAAGATCCTTCAGCCTGCCGCTTCGACGGTGCCAATGAAATTCGCCAACTCCGCGGTCTGCGGGTTGGCAAACAAAATCTTCGGATCCCCCACCTCATGCACCTTCCCCTGATGCATAAACACCAACTTATCCCCAACCTCCCGGGCAAAGCGCATCTCATGGGTGACCATAATCAACGTCATCCCTTCCTTCGCCAGTTGCCGAACCACGCTCAGCACTTCGTTGACCAGCTCCGGATCCAGCGCCGAAGTAATCTCATCGCACAGCAAGACCTTCGGCGACATTGCCAGCGCCCGCGCAATCGCCACCCGCTGTTGCTGCCCGCCAGACAGCCGATCCGGGAAGGCATCGAATTTCTCCCCCAGCCCGACCCGCTCCAGCATCACCCGCGCGAGTTCGGCGGCTTCGGCTTTCGGCACTTTCTGCACCACTTGCGGCGCGAGCATCACGTTCTCGCCGACCGTCAGGTGCGGGAACAGGTTGAACTGCTGAAACACCATCCCGACTTTCTGGCGCAAGCTGCGCAGATCGGCACGGGCGGCGTCGAGGTAGTCGCCGTCGACTTCGATCACGCCATCGTTGATCGATTCCAGGCCATTAAGGGTGCGCAGCAACGTGGATTTTCCCGAGCCGCTGCGGCCGATGATCGCCACCACCTGGCCTTCCTCGACGCTCAGGTCGATGCCTTTGAGCACATGGTGGTCGCCGTAATATTTATGCAGGGCGGAAATTCTAAGCAGAGGCATGCAGTCTCCTTTCCAGGTAGCGCGCACTGAGGGACAAGGGGTAGCAGAGCAGGAAATAGCCGAGGGCCACGAGGCCGTAGACCATGAACGGTTCGAAGGTCGCGTTGGCGAGCATGCCGCCGGTCTTGGTCAGTTCGGTGAAGCCGATGATCGAGGTGACGGCGGTGCCTTTGACCACTTGCACCGAGAAGCCCACGGTCGGCGCCACGGCGATCCGCAACGCTTGCGGCAGGATCACGTAACGCAGTTGCTCCAGCGGGTTGAGCGCCAGGCTCGACGAGGCTTCCCACTGGCCGTTGGGGATCGAATCGACGCAACCACGCCAGATCTCCGCCAGGTAAGCGCTGGTGAACAGCGTCAAGGCAACCGCCGCCGCCATCCACGGTGAAATCTCCACGCCGGCCAACGCCACGCCGAAGAACACCAGAAACAGCTGCATCAACAGCGGCGTGCCCTGGAACAGTTCGATGTAGGTACGGGCGAAGTTGCGCGGCAGGGATTTTTTCGAAATCCGCATGACCATGATCAGCAAGCCGATCAACCCGCCGCCGATAAATGCCACCAGCGACAGCGCCAAGGTCCATTGCAGGCCCGTGAGCAGGTTGCGCACGACGTCCCAGAAAGTGAAATCGCTCATTGGCTGCTCCTTGCAATGTAGCGGCGGCCGATCCAGTTCAGCAACTGGCGGATCAGGAGCGCCATGCACAGGTAGATCAGCGTGGTCAGGGCGTAGGTTTCAAAGGCGCGGAAGTTGCGCGACTGAATGAAGTTGGCGGCGAAGCTCAGCTCTTCCGTGGCGATCTGCGAACAGACCGCCGAGCCGAGCATGACGATGATGATCTGGCTACTCAGGGCCGGCCAGACCTTGCCCAGCGCCGGCAGCAGGATCACGTGGCGGAAAGCTTCGAAGCGCGTCATCGCCAGCGCGGCGGCTGCTTCCAGCTGACCGCGAGGGATCGCCTGAATGCCGGCACGGATGATCTCGGTGGAATAGGCGCCGAGGTTGATCACCATCGCAAGCACCGCTGCCTGCCACTCGGAAATCTGCACGCCCAGTGACGGCAGGCCGAAGAAGATGAAGAACAACTGCACCAGAAACGGCGTGTTGCGGATCAACTCGACGTAGATCCCGAAAATGCTGGCGAACGGGCGGATGTTCCACGCCCGCACCAGCGCCCCGACGATGCCCAGACCCACTCCGAGCACCGCGCCGATGGCCGTCAGTTCAAGGGTGAACAGTGCACCGCGCAGCAGCAGGTCGGTGTTTTGCACCACCGGTATGAAGTCGAACTGATAGGCCATATTAAGTCCCCCCTGCGGTGATCAGAGATCGGCCGGCAGCGGCTCTTTGAGCCAGGTCCGGGAGTTCTTCTCCAAGGCGCCATCGGTCTTGGCGGTGGCGAGGATCTGGTTGACCTTGCCCAGCAGCGCCGGCTCGTTCTTGTTCACGCCGATGTAGACCGGCGAATCCTTGAGCTTCACTTTCAGCGCCGGAATACGCTTCGGGTTGCGTTCGCTGATGGTCACCATCACCACGTTGCCGCTGGCGATCAGATCAACCTGGCCTGCGAGGTAGGCAGCGATCGTCGAGTTGTTGTCTTCGAAGCGCTTGATGGTCACGCCCTCAGGGGCAACTTTGGTCAGCTCGATGTCTTCGATGGCGCCACGGGTGACGCTGATGGTTTTGCCCTTGAGGTCGTCCAGGCCTTTGATGTCGGCCTCCGGCGGGCCGAACACCGCAAGGTAGAACGGCGCGTAGGCGCTGGAGAAGTCGATGACTTTCTCGCGCTCCGGGTTTTTGCCGAGGCTGGAAATCACCAGATCGACCTTGCCGGTGGTCAGGAACGGGATGCGGTTGGTGCTGTTGACCGGGGTCAGTTCGAGTTTGACCTTGAGTTGGTCGGCCAGCAGTTTTGCGGTATCGATGTCCAGGCCGCGCGGTTTCATGTCCGGGCCGACCGAGCCGAAGGGCGGGAAGTCCTGAGGCACGGCCACCTTGAGGACGCCGCGCTTGACCACATCCTCCAGACCGTCGGCATGGGCGGGCGCCTGGCTCAGCATCAGGCTGGCAAACAGGGCTGCGAGGAGGGCGCTGTAACGCTGGGTCATGGCAAATCTCCGAATCGGCGAGAAGTGAATTCTGCGGATCGACAGAGCATGGGCCGTGCCAATATCGGGTTTTGGGGGCGCAAGGTCACGGTTTTACTGGCGTTTCTCGGTCTTACTGGTCTGAACAGTCGTGCGCGGTTTCGCACCCCGATAGCGCATCCATGAAAATCTCCGAACCCCCATGGGGCACGACTTGCCGGGCGTCGCGAATAGCTTTACAACTAACCGCTCATTGGCCTGGTTCGTCTGAAAAACCATGAACTCGATCTCTCGCGCCGTACCTGAAGTGGCGCTGCAAGCCATCCGTAAACTGATCACCGAGCAAGGTTTCGGGCCGGGCGATGCTTTGCCCTCGCAACGGGATTTGGCGGTGCAATTGGGGGTCAGTCGAGCGTCGCTGCGCGAAGCGTTGTCGTCATTGAGCGCGCTGGGGGTCATCAGCATCCAGCCAGGCAAAGGTGTGTTCGTGCAGTCGCCGGTTGATTTGCCGCGTGGTGAGTCGACGCTGAGTTGGCCGTTCGCGGCCCAGGCCTCGCCGCTGGACATCTTCCAGTTGCGCTATGCCCTGGAAGGTTTTGCTGCCGGTTTGGCCGCGGTGACCCTGAGTACTCACGAACTCGATGCTCTGGAAGATAACGTCGCCGCCATGCGCATCGAATTGAAGGCCGGCGACTTCGAGGCAGCGGCGCGACTGGATTTCGAGTTTCACCGGCGCATCCTGCTGGCCAGCGGCAATCAGGCGATGCTGAGCATCCTGACGGCCAGCGCCGACATTTTTCTAGAGAGCCAAAAGCTACCGTTCATCCGGCCCGAGCGCGCCATGGAAACCTGGCAGGAACATCGAAAAATCCTCCGCGCGCTGGCCCGGCGGGCGTCTGGCGCGGCGCAGAAGGCCATGCACGAACATGTACGCAACGCCGCCCTGCGCACCGCAATTGCCTTCGTCGCTCCCACCACCTCGTGACTTGAGCTATACCCAAACTCATGCGCCACCATAGCGAGACTCAATCATCTGCACCTTCCTGAACGAGGGAAGGGCGGCTATGATGGGCCACGTTTTTTTGCTTACAACCTGGAGACTTCCATGAGCAGCGATCTTATTAAACACGTCACCGACGCTAGCTTCGACGTCGACGTCCTCAAGGCCGAAGGCGCTGTACTGGTCGACTACTGGGCTGAATGGTGCGGCCCTTGCAAAATGATCGCTCCTGTTCTGGACGAAATTGCTGAAACCTACAAAGGCAAGCTGACCGTTGCCAAACTGAACATCGACGAAAACCAGGAAACTCCGGCCAAGCATGGCGTGCGTGGTATCCCGACGCTGATGCTGTTCAAGAACGGCAACGTTGAAGCGACCAAGGTTGGCGCGCTGTCGAAGTCGCAACTGGCTGCTTTCCTCGACGCCAACATCTAAGCGTCGTTTAAAGCGTCATCAAAAAGGCCCCGCATATTGCGGGGCCTTTTCGTTATTGAGGGCTAGACGCTCCGAAACTCAGGTGGTACATTCGGCCCCGCACTGGTTTCTCCACTGCCCCCTACTAGCCGTCGCCGACGCACTCCTTTTCGAATAAGTACGCGATCCTGTCGCCTTCTCTGCGGCGCGGCCTCATTAAGCCAAAAGCTTAATTTCCCCCCCTCCATAAATGATTACGTCATTCCTATATGAATCTGACTGAACTCAAGCAAAAGCCGATTACCGAACTGCTCGAATTGGCCGAACAGATGGGCATAGAAAATATGGCCCGTTCGCGCAAGCAGGACGTGATTTTCTCCCTGCTCAAAAAGCACGCTAAAAGCGGCGAGGAAATCTCCGGTGATGGCGTGCTGGAGATTCTCCAGGACGGCTTCGGCTTCCTTCGCTCCGCTGACGCTTCCTATCTTGCAGGCCCGGACGATATTTACGTCTCGCCGAGCCAGATCCGTCGCTTCAACTTGCGCACCGGTGACACCATCGTTGGCAAGATCCGTCCTCCAAAGGAAGGCGAGCGTTATTTCGCGCTGCTCAAGGTCGACACGATCAACTACGATCGTCCCGAGAACGCGAAAAACAAGATTCTCTTCGAGAACCTGACCCCGCTGTTCCCGACCGTGCGCATGAAGATGGAAGCCGGCAACGGTTCCACCGAAGACTTGACCGGTCGTGTCATCGACCTGTGCGCCCCGATCGGCAAAGGCCAGCGCGGTCTGATCGTTGCACCGCCGAAAGCCGGTAAGACCATCATGCTGCAGAACATCGCAGCGAACATCGCTCGTAACAATCCTGAAGTTCATCTGATCGTATTGCTGATCGACGAACGTCCGGAAGAAGTCACCGAAATGCAGCGCACCGTGCGCGGCGAAGTGGTTGCCTCGACGTTCGACGAGCCGCCAACCCGCCACGTGCAGGTTGCCGAAATGGTGATCGAGAAGGCCAAGCGCCTGGTCGAACACAAGAAGGACGTGGTGATTCTGCTCGACTCCATCACCCGTCTGGCTCGCGCCTACAACACCGTGATCCCGAGCTCCGGCAAAGTACTCACCGGTGGTGTCGATGCCCATGCCCTGGAGAAACCGAAACGTTTCTTCGGCGCCGCGCGGAACATCGAAGAAGGCGGTTCGTTGACCATCATCGCCACCGCGCTGGTTGAAACCGGCTCGAAGATGGATGAAGTGATCTACGAAGAATTCAAAGGCACGGGCAACATGGAACTGCCTCTGGATCGCCGCATCGCCGAAAAACGCGTCTTCCCGGCTATCAACATCAACCGTTCCGGCACCCGCCGCGAAGAGTTGCTGACCGCCGACGACGAGTTGCAACGCATGTGGATCCTTCGCAAGCTGCTGCACCCGATGGACGAAATCGCTGCCATCGAGTTCCTGGTCGACAAGCTGAAAACGACCAAGACCAACGATGAGTTCTTCCTGTCGATGAAACGCAAGTAAGTCGATCAGGTCAGCAGAAGCCGGGGAAACCCGGCTTTTTGCTATCTGATTTTTGATGAACCGGCAGTTCGTGGTTCTGAATAGAGGGGTTCGGCGCTAAACTGCCTCCCCCCGATCGCCACCGCCAACACGAGGCTCACGCATGCAGTATCGCGACTTGCGCGACTTTATCAGCGGCCTGGAAAAGCGCGGCGAACTCAAGCGCATCCAGGTTCCGGTGTCCCCAGTGCTCGAAATGACCGAGGTCTGCGACCGCACCTTGCGTGCCAAAGGTCCGGCCCTGCTTTTCGAAAAGCCCACGGGTTATGACATCCCAGTGCTCGGCAACCTGTTCGGCACCCCTGAGCGCGTAGCGCTGGGCATGGGCGCAGAGGCGGTCAGCGAATTGCGCGAGATTGGCAAGCTGCTGGCGTTCCTCAAGGAACCCGAGCCGCCGAAAGGCCTGAAAGATGCCTGGTCCAAGCTGCCGATCTTCCGCAAGATCATCGCCATGGCACCGAAGGTGGTCAAAGACGCAGTCTGCCAGGAAGTGGTCATCGAAGGCGACGATGTCGACCTCGCGATGCTGCCAGTGCAGACCTGCTGGCCGGGCGACGTCGGCCCGCTGATTACTTGGGGCCTGACCGTCACCAAAGGGCCGAACAAGGATCGCCAGAACCTCGGCATCTACCGTCAGCAAGTGATTGGCCGTAACAAGGTCATCATGCGTTGGCTGAGCCACCGTGGCGGCGCGCTGGATTACCGCGAGTGGTGCGAGAAGCATCCTGGCCAACCGTTCCCGGTGTCCGTGGCGCTGGGCGCCGACCCTGCGACCATTCTTGGCGCTGTAACGCCGGTACCGGACAGCCTTTCCGAATATGCTTTCGCTGGCTTGTTGCGCGGCAACCGCACCGAACTGGTGAAATGCCGCGGTAACGATCTGCAGGTTCCGGCGACTGCCGAGATCATCCTTGAAGGCGTGATCCATCCGGGCGAAATGGCCGATGAAGGCCCGTACGGCGACCACACCGGCTACTACAACGAAGTCGACAGCTTTCCGGTGTTCACCGTCGAACGCATCACCCACCGGATCAAACCGATTTATCACAGCACCTACACCGGCCGTCCGCCGGATGAGCCGGCGATTCTCGGCGTGGCGCTGAACGAAGTGTTTGTGCCGATCCTGCAGAAGCAGTTCCCGGAGATCACCGACTTCTACCTGCCGCCCGAAGGCTGCTCGTACCGCATGGCCATCGTGACCATGAAGAAGTCGTATCCCGGCCATGCCAAGCGGGTAATGCTCGGTGTCTGGTCGTTTTTACGACAGTTCATGTACACCAAGTTCGTTATCGTCACTGACGACGATATCAACGCACGCGACTGGAACGACGTGATCTGGGCCATCACCACGCGCATGGACCCCAAGCGCGACACGGTGATGATCGACAACACGCCGATCGACTACCTGGACTTCGCCTCGCCGATCTCCGGCCTGGGTTCGAAGATGGGGCTCGATGCCACGCATAAATGGCCGGGCGAAACCACTCGCGAGTGGGGCCGGGTGATCGTCAAGGATGAAGCCGTGACCCAACGGATCGATGCCATATGGAATCAGTTAGGAATAGATTGATGCGTGTAACCTTGCAGCCCTCCGGAGCAGTGCTACAGATTCTGCCCGGCGAGCGGATTCTCGATGGCGCGCGGCGTCTGGGCTATGAATGCCCGCAAAGCTGCCGGAACGGTAATTGTCACGTGTGCGCCGCACTGCTGGTGGAAGGGCGTGTCGAACAGGAAGGCGGTGTGCGCGACCATGGCGAGTTCTACACTTGCATAGCAGAGCCGCTGGAAGACTGCATCGTGCTGTGGGATGGCGTGCTCGCGCGGGGAGAATTGCCGGTGCGCAGCTTGTCGTGTCAGGTCATTGAATGCAGGGATGTCGGCGGCGATACCTGGCGTGTGCGTCTGCGAGCGCCGGCCGGCAAGTCGCCGCGCTATCACGCCGGTCAGTACCTGATGATCGAGCGCGAGAACGGCGAGAAATCCGCGTTCTCCCTGGCCTCGGCGCCACATGGCGGGCGCGATCTGGAAATCCATGTGCTGGCGCGCGAAAGCAGTGCGCTGAGCCTGATCGAACAGATACAACGCAACCCGATGGTGCGGATTGAAATGCCGTTCGGCGACACCCATCTGGCGGAGTTGCCGGACGGTCCGCTGGTGCTGATTGCCGCTGGCACCGGCATGGGCCAGATCCATAGCCTGATCGAACATTGCCGTGCCGCGGGCTTCAAACATCCGGTGCATTTGTATTGGGGCGTGCGTCGTCCTGAAGATTTTTATGAGATCGAACATTGGGATGAATGGCTGAAACTGCCCAATCTGTTCCTGCATAAAGTCGTCAGCGATCAATGTGGCTGGGAAGGTCGTTGCGGCATGCTGCACGAGGCGGTGTGTGAGGATTTTGCCGATCTGAAGGCGCTGCATGTCTACGCCAGCGGCTCGCCGGCCATGGTCTACGGCACGCTGGATGCTTTGGTTGAAGCCGGGATGGACGCTCATCAGATGCGTGCGGATGTGTTTGCGTACGCTCCCCGCTCTTAATCGTTATAACTCTCTATATAGCCGATCGGTATTTATAAAACTATATAAATACCGGTAGGTTATATGTCATCAGGCAATTGTTTAAAAACTGTGCCATGGCACTTAAATTGCCTTAAAACATATGTGCCTTATTGTTACAGCGGTGCGTTCTATTAAGTAATTCTTTACCCGCGGGGAGCTGAACGCTATTCGCCATGAGCGCCATTGAATCTGCTTTTTTGAATCTGGCTTACCCTCCGCGACTCGATCTTGGGCCGCAGCATACGCACGAACAATTGCTCAGCTCGATGCAGTCGACCATGGCGGGCCACAAGGGCGGGCCGGTCTGGCTGTTTGCTTACGGCTCGCTGATCTGGCGGCCTGAATGCCCGGCGGTGGAACGTGTGCGGGGTCGGGTGCATGGCTACCATCGCGGTTTGTACCTGTGGTCCCACGAACATCGCGGCACGCCGGAAGTGCCTGGCCTGGTGTTTGGTCTGGATCGCGGCGGCTCTTGCAGCGGTTTCGCTTACCGCTTACCCGAAGAACAACTCGACGCTTCGCTCTACGCCTTGTGGCAGCGCGAAATGCCATTCCCGTCATATCGTCCACACTGGCTCAACTGCCGCCTCGAAGACGGAAGCCAGGTTCAGGCATTGGGATTTGTATTGGAGCGACACCTGCCCAGCTATGCCGGCAACTTGCCGGATCACGTGCTGAGCCATGTGTTCGAAAACGCTTGCGGGCGTTACGGCACCACTCGCGATTATGTCGAGCAGACCGCCAACGCCCTGCGTAGCCACGCCATGCCAGACCGGAATCTGGAGGCGCGGCTCAAGCGCTGCAAATCAAACGCCGATCAGGCGATTGCTTCGCGGCTCTGACTGGCGACTTGCTTGTGCCACAGCGTCGGCGCGAGGAAGGCCATCGCCAGCAGGCATGCACCGATCAGCAGCACAAAGCCGCCGTCCCAGCCAAAATGGTCCACGGTGTAGCCCATCGCTGCACTGGCCGCGACCGAACCACCCAGATACCCGAACAGACCCGTGAAGCCCGCTGCCGTCCCGGCGGCTTTCTTCGGCGCCAGTTCCAGCGCTTGCAGGCCGATCAGCATCACCGGGCCGTAAATCAGGAAGCCGATCGAGACTAGCGCGATCATGTCGACTGTCGGGTTGCCCGCCGGGTTGAGCCAGTACACCAGGGTCGCCACAGTCACCAACGCCATGAACACCATGCCGGTCAGACCACGGTTGCCACGGAAGATCTTGTCCGACATCCAGCCGCACAGCAGCGTGCCCGGAATACCTGCCCACTCGTAGAGGAAGTACGCCCACGACGTCTTATCCACGGTGAAGCCTTTGGCTTCCTTCAGGTAAGTCGGAGCCCAGTCCAATACGCCGTAGCGCAGCAGGTAGACGAAGACGTTGGCCATGGCGATGTACCAGAGCATTTTGTTGTGCAGCACGTATTTGACGAAGATTTCCTTGGCGCTGAATTCGTCTTCGTGGCTGGCGTCGTAGCCTTCCGGATAATCGTTTTTGTACTTCTCGATCGGCGGTAGGCCGACCGATTGCGGTGTGTCGCGCATGGTCATGAAGGCGAACACTGCCACCGCCAGAGCCACCGCCGCCGGTACGTAGAATGCCGCGCGCCAGTCATTGAACAAGCCCATGCCAAGCAGGAACAGCGGGCCGATCAGGCCACCGCCGACGTTGTGCGCCACGTTCCACACGGACACCACGCCACCCCGTTCCTTCTGCGACCACCAGTGCACCATGGTCCGGCCACTCGGTGGCCAGCCCATGCCCTGAGCCCAGCCGTTGATGAAGAGCAGGATGAACATCATGGTGACGCTGGACGTAGCCCACGGTGCGAAACCGAAAATGAACATCACCCCCGCCGATACCAGCAGGCCGAAGGGCAGGAAGTAACGCGGGTTGGAGCGGTCGGACACGAGGCCCATGAGGAACTTCGACAGACCGTAGGCAATCGCGATTGCCGACATCGCCAACCCCAACTGACCACGGGTGTAACCCTCATCGATCAGGTACGGCATGGCCAGGGAGAAGTTCTTGCGCAGCAAGTAATAACCCGCATAGCCAAAGAAAATCCCGGCGAAGATCTGCCAGCGAAGGCGTCGGTAGGTGCTGTCTATTTTTTCTTCAGGCAATGGAGCCTGATGTGCGGCAGGACGAAAGAAAGCAAACATTCAAGAGCTCCAGATTTCTTGTTTTGACTGCGGATGCGAATGTTACAGTTTCGTTACCGAAAATAGCACCGGTTCGCATCGACCAAATAGCGGAAATTCTGGAGATTCGGTGTTCCTTTATGAACATGTCGCTCAGGTATAAATGAAAGGCGTTATGGGAAACGTTACTTGCAGGTCTTCATGCAGCATTTCGGTCCAGGGTAGGACGAGGCTTTGGGAAATGTTTTTCGTTTGAATGGGAAGTAAGCAGTCTGAACACTTTCATTTGAAGTCCAGACCGCTTCATTGGGCTCAGCGAACCTGCACCACCACTTTCCCGACTGCCTTACGCTGGCCCAGATCATTAATCGCCTGCGCCGCGTTGCTCAGCGGATACACCTGCGACACCAGTGGCTTCAACTTGCCTTCGGCAAACCAGCCAAACAATTGCTGGAAGTTCGCCGCGTTGTCTTGAGGCTGGCGTTGGGCAAACGAGCCCCAGAACACGCCGATCACCGCTGCACCTTTGAGCAGCGCGAGATTGACCGGCAATTCCGGAATGCGACCGCTGGCAAAGCCGACCACCAACACGCGTCCGTTCCAGGCAATGGCGCGGATGGCCTGGTCGAACAGGTCGCCACCCACCGGGTCGTAGATTACGTCGGCGCCCTGGCCATCGGTCAGGCGTTTGATTTCGTCCTTGAGGCTGGTCTCGCTGTAGTTGATCAGCTCATCGGCGCCGGCAGCCTTGGCCACCGCGAGTTTTTCGGCGCTGCTGGCGGCGGCGATCACGCGGGCGCCCATGGCTTTGCCGATTTCCACCGCAGCCAGGCCGACGCCACCGGAAGCGCCGAGCACCAGCAGGGTTTCACCCGGTTGCAGATTGCCTCGTTGCTTGAGCGCGTGCATCGAAGTGCCGTAGGTCATGCTGAAAGCGGCGGCGGTGTTGAAGTCCATTGATGGCGGGATTGGCAGCACGTTGTAGCTTGGCACCGCGACCTGTTCGGCGAAACTGCCCCAGCCGGTCAGGGCCATGACCCGATCACCGACCTTGAGGTGACTGACCTTTTCACCCACCGCGCTGACCACGCCGGCGGCTTCGCCACCCGGGGAAAACGGGAAGGGCGGCTTGAACTGGTATTTGCCCTCGATGATCAACGTGTCCGGGAAATTCACCCCGGCGGCGTGCACGTCCAGCAGGATTTCATTCTTCTTCGCAACAGGACTGGCGACGTCTTCCAGCACCAGCAATTCGGCAGGGCCGAAGGCTTTGCACAGCACGGCTTTCATCAGGGCTATTCCTTTGGGAGTGATGGCCGATAAGTGTAGGTGTGTGAGTCGACGGGTCAACGAGCATGCCCGGCCCTGATAGTCAGCCATAAGCTTGTGCTTGTGCGACGGGTCGTTATGCTAGGCCGCAAACCGGATAAGGAGCGAATTGTGAAAGCGTGGATCATGTTGTTGCTGGCCCTGTCTCTGCCCGTGGCAGCGATGGCCGAAGAAGCCAAAGAAGCTCCGAAGGTCAATTACATCACCCTGAGCCCGCCGTTCGTGGGTAACTACGGGTTGGACGGCACACCGAAGCTCAAGGTCTACAAGGCCGATGTGGCGTTGCGAGTGACCGGGGAAGAAGCGACCAAATTGGTCAAAGCCAACGAACCGTTGATTCGTAATCAACTGGTGGCGTTGTTTGCCCAGCAGACTACCGAGGCGATGAACAACGTCGAGGCCAAGGAGAAGCTGCGTCAGGAAGCCCTGAAGCAGACCCAGCAAATCATGAACGACGAAACCGGTAAGCCGGTGGTTGAGGATTTGTTGTTCAACAACTTGATCATCCAGTAAGACTTTTGTTGTCTGAACCGGCCTCATCGCGAGCAAGCTCGCTCCCACAGGGATTTGAGTTGGATGCAAAAGCTGCATTCACTGGAGATCATTGTGGGAGCGGGCTTGCCCGCGATGACATTCGGCGTAGTGCTGGAGATATTACGGCTTGAGCGCAATCACCGCCGCCCACTGCTCGGTCGTCACCGGCATCACCGACAGTCGCGAGCCTTTCTGCACCAGCGGCATCTCGGCCAGCGCCGTCTGCTGTTTCAGATAATCCAGCTTCAGCACTTTGGGAAACGTCTCGACGTGAGCGACATCGATCGCGCTCCAGGCGTTTTTCTCTGCCGTGGCCTTCGGATCGTAGTAATGACTCTCAGGCTCCAGCGCCGTCGGGTCCGGATACGCGGCTTCGACAATCTTTCCGATCCCGGCAATTCCCGGTTCGGGGCAGCTGGAGTGATAGAAGAAAAACTCGTCGCCCACGGCCATGGCCCGCAGAAAATTACGCGCCTGATAGTTGCGAACCCCGTCCCAGCGCGCTTTGCCAAGCGTTTCCAGGCCCTTGATCGAGAGCTCGTCGGGCTCGGATTTCATCAGCCAATAGGCCATGGTTTTTGCTCCTTGCGAGGTGAGTGGGCAAGTTGTCGGGCAATTTTATGACAAACCGACGGTCGGTTGACGCCAGCGTTTGCGTGTCGGTTCACGTTGTCGCAGAATGCCGGCCTTCTAAGCTTGACGCTGCTGCACGGCCTACACCTACAACGGAAACCGCTGCTGTCATCGTGTTGATGTGCCTTTGGGGGGCAATCGATGAAACGCAAACCGGATTTACTATGGATTTTGGTTATTTTGTTCGGCCTCGGCGTCGTGACCACTGGCTATGCCCAAAGCCTGTGGAACAACAAGACCGACGCTCCGATCGAAATCGCGCAGCAACAGCAGCCGTCGGCGTTCAAACGCTGAACCTGTCTTGGGACGCCGCTGATTCCTGCGGCGTCTAGCCTGCGAAATACCACGCCTTGTCTGTCACCGTTCCCTGTAACGGCACATCCCAGCTCGCTTGAGCCAATCGTTCGACCTTCTGGCATTCATGGGCCAGCCCCAATAGCGTCGGCTTGCGCCAGTTTTTACGTCGTGCCAGGTACGCCAGGCTTCGATCATAGAAACCACCGCCCATGCCCAGGCGTCCGCCGACATCGTCAAATCCCACCAAAGGCAACAGCACCAGATCGAGCGCCCAGACTTTGCGTTGCTGGGCGAGGTTGTGCCGGGGTTCGAGAATACGGAAACGGTTGGGTTTCAGTTTTTCGCCGGGGCGAATTCGCTGGAACACCATTTTGGTTCGTGGCCAAGCGCTGAGCACCGGCAGATAAGTCGCCTTGCCCCGACGTTGAGCGGCACGCAGCACAACACGCGGATCGATTTCACCGTCAGTGGGCAGATACAGAGAGATATGTTTTGCGCGGCGAAACAGCGGCTGCTGGGCCAATTGCTTGTACAGCCCGCGTGCAGCCTGGCGTTGCTGACTGGGCGTCAGTGCGCGGCGGGCCTTGCGCAGCATGCGTCGAAGTTGCGGGCGGGGCAGCAGCGCAGGTTCGGTCATGGATTTCGGGCTTCAGAAGGGCGAGTACACAAAGCGTACCCGTAAAAAAGCCGATGCCGGTATTTAAACCGGCATCGGACTGCAATCAGGCTCCCCGGATGTACCGCTGTCGACTTAGCCCTTGAACCCGAAAGTTCAAGGTGGAAGATGCAGTAGGCTTTAAGGCTTTCCGTCTAGCGGACATGCACACCAGCCCAACGTGCAGCCTCCAGGGTAGTGCGAATCGGCTCAGGGACGTGGTCAACTGGCAAGCACCCCAGGGAGTGTTGCGAGTATACCCCAAGCGGTTTCGCGTTTCAGCCCTTGGTGACGTCCGGATCGGTTGCGAGCACCAGATCGACGCGGTCCAGCAGGTCGCGAACCTGCTCACGGGTCGAGCCGCTGGCCTGCACATCCGGGCGTTCTTCCTTGTGCAGAAGATCGTGGGTGATGTTCAGCGCGGCCATCACGGCGATGCGATCGGCGCCAATGACTTTGCCGCTGCTGCGGATTTCGCGCATCTTGCCGTCCAGGTAACGGGCGGCGCTCACCAGGTTGCTGCGCTCTTCCTGGGGGCAAATGATCGAATACTCTTTATCGAGGATCTGCACGGTAACGCTATTGCTTGAACTCATGAGTCTTGCTCCAGGGCCTTGAGGCGCGAAATCATCGATTCGACCTTACGCCGAGCGATTTCGTTCTTTTCAATGAGGTGAGCGCGTTCCTCGCGCCAGGTCTTTTCCTGAGCTAATAGGAGTCCGTTTTGACTCTTTAGTTGCTCGACGCGGGTAATTAGCAGTTCGAGTCTGGCCATTAGCGCTTGCAGGTCGGTGTCTTCCATTGGGTCCACTGAAATGTCAGATGGGTGATAGCTGGCGGACAGCCTTTAATAGTCTTGGCGAGTCTGTCGATGTAGGATACAAGGCCTTCATTCTAGACATAGCGCCGTCTGGCGCCTAGCTGCCCATGCCCATTCAGAATTCCCCGTACCAAGCCTTCGCCACGCTGCTGACTTCCAGCGGTCATAACGTCTCGCCTGCCGAACTGCATGGCTTGCTGCTCGGTCGCAGTTGCGCCGGTGCCGGCTTCGATGCCGAAGGTTGGCTGGTTGATGCCGCCGAACTGCTCGAAGGCGAGCCGCAAGACAACGTCCGCAACGCCTTGATCGGCTTGCAAGAGATGGTCAAGGGCGAGCTCACCGGCGACGACGTGACCGTCGTTCTGCTGCTTCCGACCGATGACGAGCCACTGGCTGACCGCGCCGCCGCACTGGGCCAATGGTGCCAGGGCTTCCTCAGCGGTTTCGGCCTGAACTGCCGTGACAGCAGCATGCTGAGTACCGAGGCCACTGAAGTTCTGCAGGATCTGGCGGCTATTTCGCAGGTGCAAGACGCTCTGGAAGAGTCCGACGACGGCGAAAGCGATTACATGGAAGTGATGGAGTACCTGCGCGTTGCGCCGCTGCTGCTGTTCACCGAAACCAAGAAGCCGGACGCGCCGGCTGCTGCCAAACCGTCGTTGCATTAATCGCGAGCCAGGGAAAGCCATCTGCCCATGATTCATATCCCGAAATCGGAATACAGCCGTCGCCGCAAGGCCCTGATGGCGCAGATGGTACCCAACAGCATCGCCATTCTGCCCGCCGCCGCCATTGCTATCCGCAACCGCGACGTCGAGCACATCTACCGTCAGGACAGCGACTTCCAGTACCTCAGCGGTTTTCCCGAGCCTTCGGCGGTCATCGTTTTGATGCCTGGGCGTTTACATGGCGAATACATACTGTTCTGCCGTGAACGCAACGCCGAGCGAGAGTTGTGGGACGGCCTGCGCGCCGGGCAGGAAGGCGCGATTCGCGACTTCGGCGCCGACGACGCCTTCCCCATCACCGACATCGACGACATCCTGCCGGGCCTGATCGAAGGCCGCGACCGGGTGTATTCGGCCATGGGCAGCAACCCGGAATTCGACCGGCACCTGATGGACTGGATCAACGTGATCCGCTCTAAAGCGCACCTTGGCGCCCAGCCGCCGAACGAATTCGTTGCCCTGGATCATCTGCTTCACGACATGCGCCTGTATAAATCGGCGGCAGAAGTGAAGGTGATGCGCGAAGCCGCACGGATTTCCGCCCAGGCGCATATCCGCGCGATGCAGGCCAGCCGGGCCGGGCTGCATGAATTCAGCCTCGAAGCCGAGCTCGATTACGAGTTCCGCAAGGGTGGGGCGAAAATGCCGGCCTACGGTTCGATCGTCGCCGCTGGGCGCAACAGCTGCATCCTGCATTACCAGCAGAATGACGCCGTGCTCAAGGATGGCGATCTGGTGTTGATCGATGCCGGGTGCGAGATCGACTGCTACGCCAGTGACATCACCCGCACCTGGCCGGTCAACGGCAAGTATTCAGCGGAACAGAAGGCGATCTACGAGTTGGTGCTGGCGTCGCAAGAAGCCGCGTTTGCCGAAATCGCCCCGGACAAACACTGGAATCAGGCCCACGAAGCCACCGTCCGGGTGATTACTGCCGGGTTGGTGAAGTTGGGCCTGTTGCAGGGCGACGTCGACGAGTTGATCGCCAGCGAAGCCTATAAAGCGTTTTACATGCACCGCGCCGGCCACTGGCTGGGTATGGATGTGCATGATGTCGGCGAATACAAGGTCGGCGGCGAATGGCGCGTGCTGGAAGTCGGCATGGCGCTGACCGTGGAACCGGGTATCTACATTTCCCCGGACAACCAGAATGTGGCGAAGAAATGGCGCGGCATTGGCGTGCGCATCGAGGACGACGTAGTGGTCACCAAAACCGGCTGTGAAATCCTGACTCAAGGCGTGCCGAAAACGGTCGCCGATATCGAGGGCTTGATGGCCGCCGCGCGGGCACAAGCCGCATGAGTCGAGTCAATCTGGCAATCATCGGTGGTGGTCTGGTCGGCGCTAGCCTGGCGTTGGCGTTGCAAGCAGGGGCCAAGGCGCGTGGCTGGAAGATCGTGTTGATCGAACCCTTTGCCCCTGGCCACACCTATCAACCGAGCTACGACGCCCGTTCTTCGGCATTGTCCTACGGCGCCAAGCAGATTTATCAGCGGTTGGGCGTGTGGCAGGAAATCTCCCGCCGCGCCGAGCCGATCAAGCAGATTCATGTTTCCGACCGTGGACGCTTCTCCACCGCGCGACTGTCGGCGATGGAAGAAGGCGTTCCGGCGCTGGGTTACGTGGTGGAAAACGCCTGGCTCGGCCAATGCCTCTGGCAAGGTCTGGATAAGGACGTGATCACATGGCGTTGCCCGGCGGAAGTCACGCGCATGGAGCCAATGACCGGCGGCTATCGCCTGACCCTCAACGATGAAATCACCCTGGAATGCGACCTTGCGGTGCTCGCGGATGGCGGCCGTTCCGGTCTGCGCGAACAACTGGGGATCGGCATCAAAAAGCGCCCGTACAACCAGAGCGCGCTGATTGCCAACATCACCCCGAGCGAAGCGCACAACGGCATGGCCTTCGAACGTTTCACCGATGACGGCCCGATGGCGTTGTTGCCGCTGCCGGAAAACCGCTGCGCACTGGTGTGGACTCGATTGGGCATGGACGCGCAACGGCTGGCCGCGCTTGATGAACGCAGCTTCCTCAGCGAGTTGCAGGGCGTGTTCGGTTATCGCCTCGGCACCTTGAAGCAGGTGGGGGCGCGGCATCTTTACCCGCTGACGCTGATCGAAGCTGAAGAGCAGGTGCGTCCGCATCTGGCAATTCTCGGCAACGCCGCTCACAGCCTGCACCCGATTGCCGGCCAGGGTTTCAACCTGTCCCTGCGTGATGCTCAAGCTCTGGCTGATGCGCTGCTGGCGAGCGAAACATCTCCCGGCGATTTTGCGACCTTGCAGGCTTACCGCGAACGTCAGCGTCTGGATCAGAACCTGACCGTGGGTTTCTCCGATCAGGTCACCCGTTTGTTCGGCAGCACCCAACCGCTGGTTTCCCTGGGCCGCAACATCGGCCTGCTCGGTCTCGATCTGCTGCCGCCGGCCAAACGCTGGTTCGCTCGGCAAGCCATGGGCTTGGGTACTCGACCCGATGCTTAAGTGGCTGACTGCAAGACTCGACTCGATGGTCGATCCGTTTTTCATGCTGATGCTGCTGGAGAACCTCGGTCACCGGTACATTGTCGGGAAAACCCTTTACGTGCGGCTCAAGCCGCAAGCGAGACAGGCTTAAAGCATGGAAATGCGCGCAGATCTGCTGATTGTCGGGGCCGGAATGGTCGGTAGCACCCTGGCGCTGGCGTTGCAGGACAGCGGGCTGGAAGTCCTGCTGCTGGACGGCAGCCCGATGAGCGTTAAGCCCTTCGAGGAGCAATCGCCGTTCGAACCGCGAGTGAGCGCCTTGTCGACGGCCAGCCATAGGATTCTCGAACGCCTCGGTGTCTGGGACGGTATCGCCAACCGGCGCAGCAGCCCGTATACCGACATGCACGTCTGGGACGGCAGCGGCACCGGGCAAATCCATTTTTCGGCGACCAGTGTGCATGCCGAAGTGCTGGGGCATATCGTCGAGAACCGCGTGGTTCAGGATGCCTTGCTCGACCGTTTGCATGACTGTGATCTGGGAATGCTGGCCAACGCGCGCCTGGAGCAAATGCGTCGCTCCGGCGACGATTGGCTGCTGACCCTGGCCGATGGGCGCACGCTGCGCGCACCGCTGGTGATTGCGGCGGATGGCGCCAACTCCGCGGTGCGGCGGCTGACCGGTGTGGCGACTCGCGAGTGGGATTATCTGCACCATGCGATCGTCACCAGCGTGCGCAGCTCAAAACCTCATCAACTGACCGCCTGGCAGCGTTTCACCGACAACGGTCCATTGGCGTTTCTGCCGCTGGAGCGTGATGGTCAGCAGGATTGGTGTTCGATTGTCTGGTCGACCACCCCGAGCGAAGCCGAACGCCTGATGGCGCTGGACGACGAAGATTTCTGCAAAGCGCTGGAGCGAGCCTTCGAAGGCCGACTCGGCACGGTGCTCAGCGCCGACCCGCGTCTGTGCGTGCCCCTGCGTCAGCGCCACGCCAAGCGTTACGTGGCTGAAGGCCTGGCGCTGATCGGCGACGCGGCCCACACCATTCACCCATTGGCCGGGCAGGGCGTGAACCTCGGGTTCCTCGATGCCGCCGTGCTGGCCGAAGTGCTGCTGCAAGCGGCTGCCCGTGGCGAGCGTCTGGCGGATGTGAAGGTGCTCAGCCGTTACGAGCGTCGGCGCATGCCTCACAACCTGGCATTGATGGCGGCGATGGAGGGTTTCGAGCGCCTGTTCCAGGCTGATCCGTTGCCGATTCGCTGGTTGCGCAATGCCGGGTTAAAGATGGTCGACCAGATACCTGAAGCCAAGGCGCTGTTCGTGCGCGAAGCGCTGGGGTTGATCGGGGATCTGCCCTCGTTGGCCAAAGCCTGAATATTCACTGCGTCTGATGGCCTCATCGCGAGCAAGCTCGCTCCCACATTGGTTTTGTGAACACTGACGATCCCCTGTGGGAGCGAGCTTGCTCGCGATGAGGCCGGTACATTCACCGCAAATTTCCAGCGGTGCAACATCTAGTAACGCCTCCGCGAACTGTTCGATTGAGAAGGCTAATGTGAGTCCATATCATTTGGCTTCACTTTTTCAACCGAGAGATTGCTCCCATGTTGATACCGAAGCGTCTACTGACCGCACTCGCCCTGACCCTGATTGGCAGCACCGCTGCCCAGGCCGCCGATGAAGTGGTGGTTTACTCCTCGCGGATCGACGAGCTGATCAAACCGGTCTTCGACGCTTACACCGCGAAAACCGGTGTGCAGGTGAAGTTCATCACCGACAAGGAAGCGCCGCTGATGCAGCGGATCAAGGCCGAGGGTGAGAACGCCACCGCCGACCTGCTGCTCACTGTCGATGCCGGCAACCTCTGGCAGGCCGAGCAAATGGGCATCCTGCAACCGTTCACCTCCAAGGTGATCGACGCCAATATTCCGCTGCAATATCGCTCTTCCGCCCATGCCTGGACTGGCCTGAGCCTGCGGGCGCGGACCATCGCTTACTCCACTGAGCGGGTGAAGCCGGGCGAGTTGACCACTTACGAAGGTCTGGCCGACAAAAATTGGGAAGGCCGCCTGTGCCTGCGAACGGCGAAGAAGGTCTACAACCAATCCCTGACCGCCACCATGATCGAAGTCCACGGCGCTGACAAAACCGAGAAGATTCTCAAGGGGTGGGTGAGTAACCTGTCCACTGATGTGTTCTCGGATGACATCGCGGTGTTGGAGGCAATCAACGCTGGCCAATGCGACGTTGGCATCGTCAACACTTATTATTACGGCCGCCTGCACAAGCAGAAGCCTGATCTGGCGGTGAAGCTGTTTTGGCCGAACCAGGGTGATCGTGGCGTACACGTCAACCTGTCGGGCATCGGCTTGACCAAACACGCCCCGCACCCGGAAGCGGCCAAGGCCTTGGTTGAATGGATGACCACGCCTGAAGCGCAGAAGATCTTTGCTGACGTGAACCAGGAATTCCCGGCCAACCCTGCGGTTCAGCCATCCGCAGAAGTGGCGAGTTGGGGCAAGTTTGTGGCTGATACCTTGCCTGTGGAAATTGCCGGCAAGCGTCAGGCTGAAGCGATTCGGATGATGGATAGGGCTGGCTGGAACTGAATCTGGCGGTATTCTATCGTTAGCTTCAAAATCCACCCCTCACCCCAGCCCTCTCCCCACGGGGGAGAGGGGGAAAGGGAGTCGATCTTTTTGCTTCTCAAATCCTGAGTTCGACTTTGGAATTTCAGGTCGAAGTATTTCTAAAAAACAACTCGGTCAGTCCCCTCGCCCCTTTGGGGAGAGGGTTAGGGTGAGGGGGCGATCTTGACCCAGACACTTCACTCAAAATCCCCACTATCCCTCAGAGACCCCAAAGTGGCCCACCCCGCCCAACGCCGCTGGTACCCCCTGGTCTTCGCCGTCGCTGCGCTGGTCCTGCTGCCACTTAGTGTTTTGCTGTTGTCATGGCAAACCATCGATCATCAAATCTGGTCCCACCTCTGGGACACCCAGATGCCGCGCCTGCTGGGCAACACGCTGACGTTGGTGCTCGGCGTCGGTATCGGCGTGACGGTCCTGGGCGTGAGCCTGGCCTGGCTGACCAGCCTCTGTGAATTTCCGGGTCGGCGTTGGCTGGACTGGGCGCTGATGCTGCCTTTTGCGATACCGGCTTATGTGCTGGCATTCGTGTTCGTCGGCCTGCTGGATTTCGCCGGCCCCGTGCAAACCCTGTTGCGCGAATGGTTCGGCACGGGCTTGAGGTTGCCGCGAGTCCGCTCCACCGGCGGCGTGATTCTGGTCCTGGTGCTGGTCTTCTATCCCTACGTTTACCTGTTGGCGCGAACCGCGTTCCTGGCTCAGGGCAAAGGCCTGATGGAAGCGGCGCGAGTCTTGGGGCAATCCCCGTGGCAAGCGTTCTGGCGAGTCGCGCTGCCCATGGCACGCCCGGCGATCGGCGCTGGCGTGGCGCTTGCACTGATGGAAACCCTGGCAGATTTCGGTGCGGTATCGGTGTTCAACTTCGACACGTTCACGACCGCCATCTACAAGACCTGGTACGGATTCTTCAGCCTCTCCACCGCCGCGCAACTGGCCAGCCTGTTGCTGCTGGTGGTGATGGTTGTGCTGTACGGCGAGCGCCGTGCTCGCGGGGCCAACCGGGCGAGTAACGAACGACCTCGGGTCAAGGCGCTGTATCACCTGCGCGGTTTCAAGGCGCTGGCGGCGATGAGTTGGTGCGGTCTGGTGTTCGCCTGCGCTTTCGTCATTCCAGTGCTTCAACTGGTGGTGTGGTTCTGGCAGCGCGGGCGCTTCGACCTGGATGAGCGTTACGCGGGGCTGATCGTCCATACGTTGTACCTGGGCGGCATGGCGGCGCTGATCACCGTCAGTGTTGCTTTAGTGCTGGCGTTTGCCCGGCGCCTGGCCCCGACCCGAGCGATCCGCACCGGTATCAGCCTGGCCAACCTCGGCTACGCCTTGCCGGGTTCGGTGCTGGCGGTGTCGATCATGCTGGCGTTCAGTTACCTGGACCGCGAACTGGTGATCCCGTTGTCGGGTTGGCTGGGGGGCGCCGGCAAGCCATTGCTGCTGGGCAGCCTCTCGGCGTTATTGCTGGCCTATCTGGTGCGTTTCATCGCGGTGGCTTATGGGCCGCTGGAAAGCAGTCTGGCGCGAATACGGCCATCTTTGCCCGAAGCGGCACGTAGCCTTGGCGTCAGTGGGCCGAGACTGTTTTTCAAAGTGTATCTGCCGTTATTGCTGCCAGGAACGTTGAGCGCTGCGTTGCTGGTGTTCGTCGATGTGCTCAAGGAAATGCCCGCGACCCTTCTGATGCGCCCGTTTGGCTGGGATACGCTGGCAGTACGGATCTTCGAAATGACCAGCGAAGGCGAGTGGGCGAGGGCCTCTTTGCCGGCACTGACCCTGGTTTTGGTCGGCCTGCTACCGGTCATCGGATTGATACGACGTTCAGCGCATCGAAACGCCTAGGTGCCAGTCCTACACCTTGAGGCTACAATGCGCGGCATTCGGTGCGGTCCGTCCTACAGACCAGGTAGCTGAAATCGGCTGAAAGCCTTGTATTTCAAGGCTTTCACCCCGTGCAGCACCGGCCCGCACCTTCGCCACGCCCGGAAGGAGAAACCCATGGGACAGCGCACGCCTCTGTATGACCTTCATCTCGCCCTCGGCGCGAAGATGGTCGATTTTGGCGGTTGGGATATGCCTTTGCATTACGGCTCGCAGGTCGAGGAACACCATCAGGTGCGCCGCGATTGCGGGGTTTTCGATGTATCCCACATGACCGTGATCGATGTCAGCGGCCCTGAGGCCAAACCTTGGCTCCAGCATTTGCTGGCCAATGACGTCGAACGTCTGCACAGCCCTGGCCGTGCCTTGTACAGCACCATGCTCAACGAGCGCGGCGGCATCGTCGACGACATGATCGTCTACCGTCTCGAGGACGGTTATCGGCTGGTGGTCAATGCCTCCACCCGCAACCAGGACCTCGCCTGGATGCAGGCCCATCTCGATGGTTTCGATGTGCAGCTCAACGAGCGCTCCGAGTTGGCGATGCTGGCCATTCAAGGGCCTCAGGCCCGGCACAAAATCTCCGAACTGGTGACCCAGTCCCGCGGCAACCTGATTCAGATGCTCAAGCCCTTCGAAGGCCAGGCCGATGGTGACTGGTTCATCGCGCGCACGGGTTACACCGGCGAAGATGGCCTGGAAATCGTGCTGCCGGCCAATCAAGCCCCGGGATTTTTCAACGACCTGGTGGGCGCGGGCATCTCGCCGATCGGCCTCGGGGCGCGCGATACTCTGCGGGTCGAAGCGGGCATGAACCTCTACGGTCAGGACATTCACCAAGACGTTTCACCCCTGGCCTCCAACATGGCCTGGAGCATTGCCTGGGAACCGGCCGCTCGCCAGTTCATTGGTCGTAGTGCTCTGGAAGCCGAACGGGCGGGTGGCGTGCAGCACAAACTGGTCGGTCTGGTCCTTGAGGAGCGTGGGGTTTTGCGCGCTCATCAAGTGGTCCGCATCGCCAATGTTGGCGAAGGGGAGATCACCAGTGGTAGTTTCTCTCCTACGCTAAGCAAGTCGATAGCACTGGCGCGCGTGCCGATGGCGACAGCCGACCGCGCAGAAGTGGAAATCCGTGGCAAGTGGTACCCGGTCCGAGTGGTCAAACCGACCTTCGTACGCCATGGCAAAACCTTGATCTAATCTTTTCTGGCGGGCAACGACCGCTGACAATTCTCTTGAGGACACAGAACATGAGCGATATTCCTGCCGACCTGCGTTTTGCCGAAAGTCACGAATGGGCCCGTCTAGACCATGATGGTGGCGTGAAAGTGGGTATTTCAGAC
Source organism: Pseudomonas sp. RT4P38 (assembly GCF_054897765.1). Lineage (NCBI taxonomy): Bacteria > Pseudomonadati > Pseudomonadota > Gammaproteobacteria > Pseudomonadales > Pseudomonadaceae > Pseudomonas > Pseudomonas sp. RT4P38. The sequence continues at coordinate 6,619,567 of NZ_CM142703.1, read as the reverse complement.
CATGCTCAGGAAGCCTTGGGTGACGTGGTGTTCGTCGATCTGCCGGAAATCGGCAAAGTGTTCGCTGCCGGTGAGGCTGCGGGTGTCGTCGAGTCGGTCAAGGCCGCGTCCGATATCTACTCGCCAGTCTCCGGTACAGTCATTGCAGTTAACGAAGAATTGGCCAACAGCCCGGAATTGCTCAACAGCGCGCCTTATGACAGCTGGATATTCAAACTCGAGCCAAGCGATACATCTGAGCTGAACAACCTGCTCGACGCGATGGCCTACAAGGCCGCCATCGGCGAGTAAGCCTTAAGCGTCATCCCCAAAGCCCCGACTTGTCGGGGCTTTTCAGTTTCCGGGATCCTGATCTTCAAGGCTCTGTGGCATCGACTGCTATGCTGGTTTGACCGTGTTGCATCGACGTTGAGCGCCAGTCAAGAGAGAGCCCGTCATGTCCCAGTTGCCGTCCTTGAGCCAGTTACGCGACCCCAATGCCTTCCTTCGCCGCCACCTCGGGCCCGATGCCGCCGAGCAACAGGCGATGCTCGACAGCCTCGGCCTCGGCAGCCGGGTCGAGTTGATCGAGCAGACGGTGCCGCCGGGAATCCGCCTGAACAGGCCGCTCGACCTGCCACCCGCCCTCGACGAAGAAGCCGCGCTGGCCAAACTGCGTGGGTACGCCGAGCAAAACCAGGTCTGGACCAGCCTGATCGGCATGGGCTACAACGGCACCCTCACGCCGACTGTCATTGTGCGCAATGTGCTGGAAAATCCCGGTTGGTACACCGCGTACACGCCGTATCAACCAGAGATCGCCCAGGGCCGGCTCGAAGCGCTGCTGAACTTCCAGCAATTGACCATCGACCTCACCGGCCTGGAGCTGGCCAACGCCTCGCTGCTGGATGAAGCCACGGCGGCGGCGGAGGCCATGGCACTGGCCAAGCGTGTCGCCAAGTCCAGAAGCAATCTGTTCTTCGTCGACGAAAACTGTCATCCGCAGACCATTTCCGTGGTGCAGACCCGAGCAGAAGGGTTCGGCTTCGAGCTGATCATCGACACTGTGGATAACTTGAAACAGCACCAGGTGTTCGGCGCGCTCCTGCAATATCCCGATACCCACGGCGAGATCCGCGATCTTCGTCCCTTGATCGATCATCTGCATGCTCAGCAAGCCTTGGCATGTGTCGCCACCGACCTGCTGAGTTTGCTGTTACTGACGCCGCCGGGGGAGTTGGGCGCCGACGTGGTGTTCGGTTCATCCCAGCGTTTCGGCGTGCCCATGGGTTACGGCGGGCCTCACGCAGCGTTTTTTGCCAGTCGCGATGAGTACAAACGGGCGATTCCCGGGCGGATCATCGGCGTGTCGAAAGATGCTCGCGGCAATGTCGCCTTGCGCATGGCCCTGCAAACCCGCGAGCAACATATCCGCCGGGAGAAGGCTAACTCGAACATTTGTACCGCTCAGGTATTGCTGGCCAACATTGCCAGTTTCTATGCGGTCTATCACGGTCCGGAAGGGCTCAAACGCATTGCCCAGCGCGTCCATCGGCTGACCAGCATCCTCGCCGTCGGCCTTGAGCGCCATGGCATCACCCGCCTCAACACACACTTTTTCGACACGCTGACGCTGGAGGTCGGTGGTACTCAGACGGCAATTATCGAAAGCGCTCAAGCGGCGCAGATCAACTTGCGCATTCTTGGGCGCGGGCAGTTGGGTCTGAGCCTCGACGAAACCTCTGACCAATCCACCGTCGCGAAGTTGTTTGATGTGTTCCTCGGGTCCGATCATGGGCTTAACGTCGACGAACTGGACGCTGAAGCCCTTGATTCCGGCATTCCCACAGGTCTGCTGCGTACCTCGCCTTATCTGCGGCACCCGGTGTTCAGCGCACATCACAGCGAAACCGAGATGCTGCGCTACCTCAAGCAACTGGAGAACAAGGACCTGGCGCTCAACCAATCGATGATCCCGCTGGGCTCCTGCACCATGAAGCTCAACGCCACCAGCGAGATGATTCCCATCACCTGGCCGCAGTTCGCCAACCTGCACCCGTTTGCGCCGAAAGAGCAGGCGGTCGGTTATTCACTGATGATCGAAGAACTGGAGCGCTGGCTCTGCGCGATTACCGGTTTCGACGCAATCTGTATGCAACCCAACTCCGGCGCCCAAGGCGAGTACGCCGGGTTGCTGGCGATCCGCAAATACCATGAGAGTCGTCATGAGGGTGCGCGGGATATTTGCCTGATCCCGTCCTCGGCGCACGGCACTAACCCGGCGTCGGCGCAGATGGCCGGGATGCGCGTGGTGATCGTCGAGTGCGACGAGGCGGGCAACGTCGATCTGGATGACCTCAAAGGCAAAGCCGCCGAGGCGGGCGACAAACTTGCCTGCCTGATGGCGACGTATCCTTCTACCCACGGGGTATACGAGGAAGGCATCAGCGAAATCTGCGAAGTTATCCACAGCCACGGCGGTCAGGTGTACATGGATGGCGCCAACCTCAACGCCCAGGTCGGGCTGGCGCGCCCGGCGGACATAGGCGCCGACGTGTCCCACATGAACTTGCACAAGACGTTCTGTATTCCCCACGGCGGAGGCGGGCCGGGCATGGGGCCGATTGGGGTGCGGGCGCATTTGGCGCCGTTCGTGGCCAATCACCCGGTGGTGCCGATTGAAGGACCACTGGCGCAAAACGGCGCAGTCAGTGCGGCGCCCTGGGGCAGCGCGAGCATTTTGCCGATCAGTTGGATGTACATCGCGATGATGGGGCCGCAATTGGCGGATGCCAGCGAGGTGGCGATTCTTGCCGCGAATTACCTGGCGCAGCATCTGTCCGGTGCATTTCCGGTGCTCTATACCGGGCGTAACGAACGGGTGGCTCACGAGTGCATTCTTGACCTGCGGCCACTCAAGGCGCTGACCGGGATCAGCGAGGAAGACGTCGCCAAGCGGTTGATGGACTATGGCTTCCATGCGCCGACCATGTCGTTTCCGGTGCCGGGGACGTTGATGGTGGAACCGACCGAAAGTGAGTCGAAGGCAGAGCTGGACCGGTTTATCGGCGCGATGCTGAGTATCCGCGCGGAAATCACCGAGGTGCAGAACGGCAACTGGCCGGCCGATGACAACCCGTTGAAACGTTCGCCGCATACCCTGGCGGACATCACCGGAGTTTGGGAGCGGCCCTACACCATCGAGCAGGCAGTGACGCCGGATGCTCATACCAAGGCGCATAAATATTGGCCGGTGGTGAACCGGGTGGACAACGTCTACGGTGACCGAAATCTGTTCTGCGCCTGTGTGCCGGTAGACGATTACCGCTAATAGCACCGCCCCCTGTAGGAGCGAGGCTTGCCCGCGAAGGCGATTTAATATTCAACATTTACGTCGACTGATACACCGCTTTCGCGGGCAAGCCTCGCTCCCACAGGGGTTTTGTGCTGGACAAAAAAATGCCGCTCATTGGGAGCGGCATTTTTGTTCAGCTGGAAAGCTTACTCGGAGGCAACGGCATTCTTCGCCAGGATCGCATTCGCCAGTTCCATGTCCGTGGCCTGCAGGCCAGGGTTGTCGGCGCGGACTTTCTGCATCGCGGCTTCCAGGTATGGCCCACGAATGCCGCCATCACTGGCAACAAAGCTGCCGGCGTCGTCCTGGGCGGCAACGATCAGCTTGTGATCCTTGAAGGTCAGGTAGGTCGAGCCGGTGGTCGCACCGGACGAGATGACGTTACGCCAAAAGCTATCGGCCATCGCCGAACCGACGGGAAGGGACAACAGGGCGATGGTAGCGACAGCAAGTTTGAGACGCATAAGGGGTGACTCCACTGGGTTATCTACGGCCTTTGATTGCCAATCACCCAGTCGAGTTCCGTAACGGCTCATTCAGCCGGTTCAACCAGCAAAATAGCCCCTTGCTGCCCGATCACCCGAACGCGGCAGCCCGCTGCGGCGTCAGGCCCTCGGGCCATCCACACGCCGTCGGCGACCTTGATCTTGCCGCGACCGTCGACAATCGCTTCATGTACCACAAAGGTTTTGCCGATCAATTCCTGACCGCGCAGATTGAGGTTCGGCTGATCACTCAGCCGCACCGCGCTACGCTGGCGTCTCCACCAGTACAGGGCGGTAGCGATCGAGAGCAGGCCGAACAGCAGAAACTGCAATTCCCAGGTGATGTCCGGCGCTGCATAAGTCAGTACGCCAACGGCGGCGGCTGCCATGCCGATCCACAGCAAGTAGCCACCGGCGCCAAACACTTCGAGAATCAGCAGCACGGTGCCTAATGCCAGCCAGTCCCAGAACGATAAATGCTGCAGGAATGCCCACATATCGTGCCTCAGGCTTTCTTGTTATCGAACGTGGCCTTGACGATTTCGCCGATGCCGCCGACTGCGCCGATCATCGAACTGGCCTCGAGCGGCATCAGAATCACTTTGCTGTTGTTGGCCGAGGCCAGTTTGCCCAGCGCATCGATGTACTTCTGCGCGACGAAGTAATTGACTGCCTGCACGTTGCCGCCAGCGATGGCTTCGGAAACCACTTTGGTGGCCTGGGCTTCGGCTTCGGCCTGGCGTTCACGGGCTTCGGCCTCAAGGAACGCTGCCTGACGGCCACCTTCGGCCTCCAGGATTTGTGCCTGCTTCTTGCCTTCTGCAGTCAGAATCGCCGCGGCGCGCAGGCCTTCGGCTTCAAGAATTTGCGCACGCTTGATCCGCTCGGCTTTCATCTGCCCCGACATTGCAGCCATCAAGTCCGCGGGCGGGCTGATGTCCTTGATCTCGATCCGGGTGATCTTGATGCCCCACGGCGCCGTGGCTTCATCGACGGTGCGCAGCAGTTTTTCGTTGATCCCGTCACGCTGGCTGAGCATCGCGTCCAGCTCCATGGAGCCGAGCACGGTACGGATGTTGGTTTGCAGCAGGTTGCGGATCGCGTGTTCGAGGTTGTTGACCTCGTAGGCGGCCTGGGCAGTGTTGACCACCTGGAAGAAGCACACCGCGTCGATCTGCACCGTGGCGTTGTCGGCAGTGATGACTTCCTGAGGCGGAATATCCAGCACGCTTTCCATGACGTTGATCTTGCGACCGATGCGGTCCATCACTGGAATGATGATGTTCAGGCCGGGCTTGAGCGTGTTGGTGTAACGGCCGAAACGTTCGACCGTCCATTGGTACCCCTGAGGCACGACCTTGAAACCCATGAACAGAATGGCGACCACCAGGCCGACAAAAAGTAAAAGCACGCTACCGATCTGCATAACGATTCCCTGTTGATCAATGAAGTTGCGATCGCAGGAGTGTAGCGGCGCCGGCTGGGGATAAGAACCGTTAGTCGGCCCTCGCATCATCAGGAGACATAAAAGGCTTCATTTCTGCTCGCTCTGCGGCGTCACCCGCAAGACTTCCTCAATCGTCGTTAAACCCGCCGCCACTTTTTGCGCCCCCGACAACCGCAAACTGCGCATGCCTTCCTTGAACGCCTGACGCCGCACCGCCAGCAAATCGGTGTCGGGGTTGATCAGCGCTTTGACGCCGTCCGTCAGCTGCATGATTTCGTAGACCCCGGCGCGGCCGCGGTAACCGGTATCGCGGCATTCCAGGCAACCAATGGCGCGATGTGCGTTGTTCGGCAATGGTGCCTGCCAGGGGCGGGTCAAGGTTTGCCAGTCTTCTTCACCCAGCGTCAGCGGCGCCTTGCAATGCGGGCACAAGGTGCGGACCAGGCGCTGGGCCATGACGCCGAGCACCGTGGCTTTGATCAAGTAATGCGGCACGCCCAGTTCCAGCAAGCGGCTGATCGCGCTCGGTGCATCGTTGGTGTGCAGTGTCGACAGCACCAAGTGACCAGTGAGCGCGGCCTGGATCGCCATTTCTGCGGTTTCGAGGTCACGGATCTCACCGATCATGATGATGTCCGGATCCTGTCGCATCAGTGCGCGCACACCGGCGGCGAAAGTCAGGTCGATGTTGTGTTGGACCTGCATCTGATTGAACGCCGGCTCGACCATTTCGATCGGGTCTTCGATGGTGCAGAGGTTGACCTCTGACGTCGCCAGCTTCTTTAACGTGGTGTAAAGCGTGGTGGTTTTACCGGAACCGGTCGGCCCGGTGACCAAAATAATGCCGTTGGGCTGGCTAGTCATGTCCTGCCAGCGGCGCAAGTCATCGGCGGAGAAGCCCAGCTGGTCAAAGTCCTTGAGCAGTACCTCCGGGTCGAAGATCCGCATGACCATTTTTTCGCCGAATGCGGTAGGCAATGTCGATAGCCGCAGCTCGACTTCGCCACCGTCCGGGGTTTTGGTCTTGACCCGGCCGTCCTGGGGTTTGCGTTTTTCCGCGACGTTCATCCGCCCGAGGCTTTTCAGGCGGCTGACGATCGCCATGGTCACTTGCGGCGGGAATTGATAGACGTTGTGCAGCACGCCGTCGATGCGAAAGCGCACCGTGCCTTGTTCGCGCCGGGGTTCGATGTGGATGTCACTGGCGCGTTGCTGGAACGCGTACTGGAACAGCCAATCGACGATGTTGACGATGTGCGCGTCGTTGGCGTCCGGTTCCTGGTCGCTGGCGCCGAGGTTGAGCAGCTGCTCGAAGTTGCCCAAGGTGTTCATCTGCTGATCGGCGTTGGTCGCGCCGCTGACCGATTTGGCCAGGCGGAAAAACTCCACGCTGAAGCGCTGGATGTCGACCGGGTTGGCCACCACACGCTTGATCGGCAGTTTCAGCACATGGGTCAGGTCGGCTTCCCAGCCGGTGACGTAGGGCTGGGCGCTGGCCACGGTCACCGCGTCGCGGTCGATGGAGACCGCAAGAATCTTGTGGCGCTGGGCGAAGGCGTAGGACATCAGCGGCGTAATCGCCGCAACGTTGATTTTCAGCGGATCGATCCGCAGATAAGGCTGGCCGGCCTGCTGCGACAGCCAAAGCGTCAGGCCTTCCAGATCGAGGTGTTTACCTGGACGACTGAGGTCGTCCAGGTGTTGGCTGGCGATGAATTCCAGTGGGTGCATCTGGCCATTGGCGGCGTGACGGCGTCGGGCATTGAGCGCGTGTTCGGCCGAGTCCTGGCTGATAAAGCCTTGGGCGACCAGTTCACGCAGCAAATCATTGAGATCCAGCCAGCGGTCCTGAATGGCAAGGTGAACGGACATGCGGGCTCCTCATGAACAACAGTTCGCAAAGGATAGTCGCGGACCCGCAGACCGTTGGGCCACTACCCGACGAAGCCGTGTCGAGTTCTTTCAGCCTGTTGAGCCGGTTCATCCCAAGCGCAATCAGCCGCTTGCAGCTCAACCGAACAGACGCTGATCAGGTTACGTAATTTTTCCGCGATCACTTGGGCACGGTGCCAGCTCAGGCCGTCTATCACGATGTCGATCGACAACAGATCGTCCATCCGCTGCACGTTGACCTGTTGCGGCGTCAGAAACTGCAAAGCGAACAGGTTGAGCGCCCGGCACAGCAGGTCCGGTTCGGCCTCGGCCAGCATTTGATAGTGAACGCGGCAGTGGGCGTTGCTGACGTTCCAGACATCGGCGCGGGTGTGCGGGGTGTTCACGGCTTCTAGATGCGGCATGGTCGGTCTCCAAAATCACTGGAGGAATTTTTACATTCGGTGCCGGGTATTTCTTATCTATGATTGGGCTTATTGGCGATTATTTGAATTGCTTGATTCGGTAAGTTATCAATCAAAGGTTTTTTTATGCATAGCGAGCTGGATGGCTACGACCGCAAGATTCTCGCGTTGCTGCAAGAGGACGCTTCACTCTCCAGCGCACAGATCGCCGAGCAGGTGGGGCTGTCGCAGTCGCCGTGCTGGCGACGGATTCAGCGGATGAAGGAGGAGGGGATTATTCGCGGGCAGGTGACCTTGCTCGACCGGAAGAAAATCGGTCTGAACACGCAGATCTTCGCTGAAATCAAACTCAACGCTCACGGGCGTTCGAACTTCACCGAGTTCACCGAGGCGATTCGTGGCTTTCCCGAAGTGCTGGAGTGTTATGTGCTGATGGGGTCGGTGGACTTCTTGCTGAGGATTGTGACGGCGGATATTGAGGCGTATGAGCGGTTTTTCTTCGAGAAGCTGTCGATGGTGCCGGGGATACAGGAGGTGAACTCGATCGTGGCGTTGTCGGAAATAAAGTCCACGACGAGTTTGCCAGTCTGAGGTTTTGCGGTGAATGGGCTGGCCTCTTCGCGGGCAAGTCGGGTCGCCGCATCGCTCACTCCTACAGGATTTCGGTGATCCTCTGTAGGAGCGAGGCTTGCCCGCGAAGGCGGTGTTACATACGCAGCAGCATCTTCCAGGCACGATTCTGATACACCGCAATCGCCTGCTGCTTGCGCGCATCCAGCGATTCGTCGGTGATCGGCTCGTTAGCAAGCAGAGCAAGCTGTTTCAGCTCACCGTACAGGCGATCCATTTCCGGGATGTCCAGCACGCTGCGGGCGTGGTGCAGCCAGGCCTGGATGCGCTCGATGCGCGGCAGTTGCTCGGCCAGGTCTTCCGGCTGTTGCTGATAACGCTGCAGTTGCAGCGAAGTCGCTTCTTCACCCAGCAGGCGCGGCAACCAGCTGCCCAGTTGCGCAGCGCCTTGGCGATTGCCGCGGACGTTGCGATCGGCCGCCCAGGTGCGCGCCAGCAACCAACGCGACGTGTTCAGCGAGAACAGGCCCCAACGCGGGTCTTCGAGTTCTTCGAGGAACTGCTCCGGCGCGGCTTTGCGCACGTCTTCGTCGTCGACACCGGCTTGCACCAGCGGACGCCAGTCTTCGAGCAAGGCATCCAGCGCGACGCGCAGATCGTGCGTCGACTGACGCGGTGCGGCTTGACCCAGGCTGCTGAGCAGCGCGCGCAATTCAGCCAGGTTTTCGACCCAGTCCTGCAGCAGGCGCCAGTGGCCGTTGAAGCGATACTGCTCGGCCAGACGCTGGCTGCTGCTCAGCAAGTGCCAGCTCAGCGCGGCGAAGGCGTCATCCAGCGGGGTTTCGGCGGTGATCTGCGGCGCCGGCAGGCTCAATGAGTAGCTGTTGGCGTCGTACAAGCGATAACCGCGTTCGGCCTTGCTGATGTCACATGGCATCAGGGCCAGGGTCGCGGCCAGTTCGGCGGCCAGTTCCAGCAAAGCGGCCGGCTCGCCTTCGCGCAGTTCCAGTTCCAGTTCGCAGATTTCTTCTTTCTGCTTGCCGACCACCACATGGCCGAGGTCCAGCGCGGCTTCGATGACCACTTTGGTCTTGCCACGGCCCCAAGCGATTTCAGCGCGTTCGCGGACGAAATCGGTGGTGAAGATCGCCTTCAGGGTTTTCTTGTCCAGCTCGGCGAGTTCTTCGGGCCAGCATTCGCCGTCGAGTTTCTTCACGTCGAGCTTGGCTTTGGGCAGGTTCCAGTCGTATTCGTTACGCACCGACAGACCGGCGACGCTCTGGCCACGGGTCTTGAGGGTTTGAATCACTTCTTCGCCATCGCGGCGCAGGCGCAGGGCAACCTTGGCGCGGGCCAGGTCGCGCTCAGGCGTGTCGAAGTACTGGTTCATCAACTCACGGCGTTCCCAGCCACTTTTGTTGCGTTTTTTCAGGAGCGGGTGCTCGCGCAGGGCCGCGAGAGTTTCTCGGCTGACGCGGAGTTTGATTTCGGTTTCTTTCTGCATGGCCGGAAAATCCAGGATCGGGAGCGCAGCCGGGGGGAATGTGTGGCTGCCAAGGCCGTGCAGTGTACAGGACTCATCAGTCCTACGTGCCGCGGCGGTTTATTCCTGTCACTGGATGGCTCTATGATGGACTTCAAATCGGGAGTTGGGAGTCAGCGATGCCTTTGCCGTCCATGAAAGATCAGTTCGCTGCGCTGATCGCTACGCCGTCCGTCAGCTGCACCCAACCCAGCCTCGATCAATCCAACCGCCCGGTGATTGACCTGCTGGCGGGTTGGCTCGGTGACCTTGGTTTTGCCTGCGACATTCAGCAGGTCAGCCCCGGCAAGTTCAACCTGCTGGCCAGTTTCGGTTCTGGCCCCGGGGGGCTGGTGCTGGCCGGTCATAGTGACACTGTGCCGTTCGATGGCGCGCTGTGGCAGACCGACCCGCTGAAGCTGACCGAAGTCGATGGCCGCTGGATCGGGCTGGGCAGTTGCGACATGAAGGGTTTTTTCGCCCTGGCCATCGAAGCCGTCATTCCTCTGCTCGACCAACCGTTCAAACAACCGCTGCTGATCCTCGCTACCTGTGATGAAGAAAGCTCGATGTCCGGCGCTCGCGCCTTGGCCGAAGCCGGGCGTCCGCTCGGTCGTGCGGCGGTGATCGGCGAGCCGACCGGGCTGAAGCCGATCCGCATGCACAAAGGCATCATGATGGAGCGCATCGACATCCTCGGCCAGAGCGGCCACTCCTCGGATCCGCGCCTTGGCCACAGCGCCCTCGAAGCCATGCACGATGCCATCGGTGAACTGCGTGGTTTGCGGTTGGCGTGGCAGCGTGAATTCCGTAATCCACAGTTCAGCGTGCCGACGCCGACCCTGAATTTCGGCTGCATCCATGGCGGCGATAATCCCAACCGTATTTGCGGCCAGTGTTCGCTGGAGTTTGATCTGCGCCCGTTGCCAGGCATGGACCCCAATGCCCTGCGCGCGCAGATTCTGCAGAAGCTCAAGCCCATTGCCGAGTGGCATCAGGTGAAGATCGATTACGCGCCGCTGTTCCCCGAAGTGCCACCGTTCGAGCAGGCTGAGGACGCCGAATTGGTCCGGGTCGCGGAAAAGCTCACCGGCCATCGCGCCGAAGCAGTGGCGTTCGGCACCGAAGCGCCTTATCTTCAGCGTCTTGGCTGCGAAACACTGGTGCTGGGCCCTGGCGATATCGCCTGCGCGCACCAACCGGGGGAATACCTCGAAATGTCACGTTTGCAGCCTACGGTGCATCTATTACGACAACTGATTAAACATTACTGCCTGACACCGGCCAAAACGCCAATGCCAGTCAATTGAGCACAATTCCATGTGGGAGCGAGCTTGCTCGCGATGGCGGTTGTACATTCGACACATGTGTTGCCTGTCAGTCCGCTATCGCGAGCAAGCTCGCTCCCACAGGTTCTGTGTTTTGGCTAACTAACCGTATAAATTGCCAGTGTCCCAACCCGTATTCATGAGGAGAGCGCGCGTGTCGCCAAGCCTGTTCCGACGATAACCATCAGCCCGCTGTGCGTTTTCTGTTTCGCCCATTTTTTGGCTGCTATTTATTACAGGCCCAGGTTCATGCCCGAATACGTTAATTGGCTTCGTCACGCTTCGCCCTACATCAACGCCCACCGTGATTGCACCTTCGTCGTCATGCTGCCCGGCGACGGCGTGGAGCACCCGAACTTCGGCAATATCGTCCACGACCTGGTGCTGTTGCACAGCCTGGGCGTGCGACTGGTGCTGGTTCACGGTTCCCGTCCGCAAATTGAAACCCGCCTGGCCGCGCGCGGCCTGACCCCGCATTACCACCACGGCATGCGCATCACCGATGCAGCAACGCTGGAGTGTGTGATCGATGCGGTCGGCCAGCTGCGTATCGCCATCGAAGCGCGACTGTCCATGGACATGGCTTCATCGCCGATGCAGGGCTCGCGTCTGCGGGTGGCCGGCGGCAATCTGGTGACGGCGCGGCCGATCGGCGTGCTCGAAGGCGTCGACTATCACCACACCGGCGAAGTGCGTCGGGTCGACCGCAAGGGCATCAATCGTCTGCTGGATGAACGTTCCATCGTGCTGTTGTCGCCACTGGGTTACTCGCCGACCGGTGAGATTTTCAACCTCGCCTGCGAAGACGTCGCCACTCGCGCGGCCATCGATCTGGGGGCGGACAAGCTGCTGTTGTTCGGCGCTGACCTGGGGCTGATCGATGAAAACGGTCGGCTGGTTCGTGAGTTGCGTCCGCAACAAGTGCCCGCGCATCTGCAGCGCCTGGGCAGCAACTATCAGGCTGAGCTGTTGGATGCGGCCGCTGAGGCCTGCCGCGGTGGTGTGGCGCGCAGTCATATCGTCAGCTACGCCGAAGACGGCGCGCTGCTGACCGAACTGTTCACCCGTGACGGTGGCGGTACGCTGGTGGCCCAGGAGCAATTCGAGGTTGTGCGCGAAGCGGCCATCGAAGACGTCGGCGGCTTGCTGGATTTGATCAGCCCGCTGGAAGAGCAGGGCATTCTGGTGCGGCGTTCCCGTGAGGTGCTCGAGCGTGAGATCGAGCAGTTCAGTGTGGTCGAACGCGAAGGCATGATCATCGCCTGTGCGGCGCTGTATCAGATTGCTGATTCGGATGCGGGGGAGTTGGCGTGTCTGGCGGTGAACCCGGAATACCGCCATGGCGGTCGGGGTGATGAGCTGCTGGAGCGCATCGAAACCCGCGCCCGGGCGCAAGGGTTGAAAACCTTGTTCGTACTGACTACCCGGACCGCTCACTGGTTTCGCGAGCGTGGTTTCGTGCCGAGCAGCGTCGAACGCCTGCCGTCGGCGCGGGCATCGCTATACAACTTTCAGCGTAATTCGAAGATCTTCGAAAAAGCCTTGTAACCGCAGGCTGATCGTTCCCACGCAGCGTGGGAACGATCATTAATCCTGCACAAACTTCGCGCTGACATACGGCGAATAATCCGGCAGCACTGTCTCGACCTTCCCTTGTTCCTTCAAGAACTTCGCCGTTTCACCAATGGCCTTGGCCGTGCCGCCGTCCAGCAGCGCGGTGGTCTGTTGAGCCTTGGCATCCGGGAAGGCTGAGCCGCGGCTGCCGATCTGCACATCGCCGGAAGCAATGGCTGTAACCACTTCCGGGCCGCTGTTGAAACGACGCCAGTCAATTTTCTGGCCGATGGTTTTCTCGTACAGTCCATCTGCCTGGGGGACTTTGCTGGGGTCGATACCGGTTTGATAACCGACGGTGAGGTTCGCTGCATGGGCGGTAAAAGAAAATGCGAGCGATACACAAACTGTAACAAATCGACTAGATAGTGCGCGTTTGGCCATCATGGCGTCGCCTTTTCGATAGGGACTGACGTTTGGGGAATGCGTCAAAGCTAATCGATCTAAAAAAATGCTAACAAATACCATTTAGGAATTAGCTTAGGTGCCGATACGTTGTGTCCGGCTCAGAAGCCTAGTGCGGGGCTATATTCCATAATGGTATGAAAAAGAATGAAATAATTCTTTTTGGCTTTATGAAGAAGCCATTACCCTTGCACGGACCAAATAACTGCGGTTAGACCTTGGTCGTAGACACACATAGTTACGATTGACTTGTCAGTCGCGGTCTGGCGCTAATCGCGCATCTTAGGATCCGGGGCACTCGACCCAGGACCAGGACCACAAGAATTAGAAACGATAGGAGCGAAACAAATGAACAAGTCCACCTTGGCCCTGGCTGTGGCCGTAGGGGTTTTGGCGCAGCAGGCAGGCGCCGCCGGTTTCATCGAAGACAGCAAGGCTACTTTGGGGCTGCGTAACTTCTACATCAACAACGATAACCGTGATCACGCTGCTGCCACTGCTTCTGGCGTGCAGAGCAAAAACGAAGAATGGGGCCAAGGCTTCGACCTGCGTTTCATCTCCGGCTACACCCAAGGCACCGTCGGCTTCGGTATCGATGCTATCGGCCTGCTGGGCGTGCGTCTGGATTCGGGCGGCGGCACTAACGGCGCCACTTCGACTTCTTACGGCGGTACTGTTTTCCCAAGCAAGTCCAACGGCGAAGCGGTTGATAACTTCTCCAGCGTGGGCCTGACTGCCAAAGCCAAGATCTCCCAGACCGAACTGAAGTTGGGCACCCTGCAGCCAAAACTGCCGGTTATCGTGACCAACGATGGCCGTCTGCTGCCGCAAACCTTCCAGGGCGGTCAGATCACCTCGAACGAGATCAAAGACCTGACGCTGGTCGGCGGTCAGATCGAGCACGTCAAAGGCCGTAACTCCAGCAGCAATGAACAACTGTCTATCGGGGGGGCTTCCGCGCGTACCGCCAACAGCAACAAGTTCATCTATGCCGGCGGCGACTACAAGATCACCAAAGACCTGACTGCCCAGTACTACTACGGCAATCTGGAAGACTTCTACAAGCAACACTTCCTGGGTCTGGTGCACAACTGGTCGATCGGTCCGGGCGTGTTGAAGTCTGACCTGCGTTATTTCAACAGCTCCGATGACGGGCTGAATGGCAACACTCCGGCCTATTACAGCAACGGTAACTACAACAGCACCGCCAACGGTAAAGGTAAGGTCGACAACAACCTGTACAGCGGCCTGTTCCTGTATACCGTTGCCGGCCACACCTTCGGCGGCGGCTATCAGGTCAGCAACGGCAGCAGCGACTTCCCTTGGTTGAACCAGGGTGACGGCTCGTCGGCTTATCTGACTACCGACAGCCAGATCGCCAAGTTCGCCCGTGCCGGCGAACGCACCTGGCAGGCACGCTACTCGTATGACTTCGTCAAGGTTGGCGTGCCTGGCTTGACCGCCGGTATGGTTTACTTGCGTGGCGACGACATCGATACCCGGTCCCCGGCGAGCACTAACAGCTCCGAGTGGGAACGCGATCTGACCCTGGCATACGTAGTCCAGAGCGGTCCAATGAAAAACCTGGGCCTCATGTGGAAAAACGCCATGTGGCGCAACGACATCCCAGGCCAACGCGACCAGGACGAAAACCGTCTGATCGTCAGCTACTCGATCCCGCTGTTGTAATAGCACTCGCGTAACTGAAGTAAAAAAAGCCCCGCCCGGCATCACGCCGGGCGGGGCTTTTGCGTTTTCAAGTCAGGCTCACCCCCGTAAACCCTCCTCGAAATTTCCCTCTTTGTGCAGCAACTCAAGGCCTTCTCGAACCTTGTGGGCGATAGTCGTCCTGATCGTCGCCAAGGTCCAATGAACACATTTTTAATATTCATTTACGATCTAAACAAATCGATATTTATTCTTTTTAATGAATAAGAAATGCAGGCACAGTTGACCTCAACAAGCACTCACCAGGAGCAGCATCATGAGCCTCAGACTGGGCGATATCGCCCCCGACTTCGAACAGGATTCCAGCGCCGGCACCCTCCGTTTCCACGAATGGCTTGGCGATAGCTGGGGCGTGCTGTTTTCCCACCCGGCGGACTTTACCCCGGTGTGCACCACCGAGTTGGGCTTCACGGCCAAGCTAAAGGACGAATTTGCCCAGCGCGGTGTGAAAGCCATCGCCCTGTCCGTGGACCCGGTGGACTCGCATCACAAGTGGATCGAGGACATCAACGAAACCCAGAGCACCCTCGTCAACTTCCCGATCCTCGCCGACGCCGACCGCAAGGTGTCGGACCTTTACGACCTGATCCACCCCAACGCCAACGACACCCTGACCGTGCGCTCGCTGTTCGTGATCGACCCGAACAAAAAGGTTCGGCTGACCATCACCTACCCGGCGAGCACCGGCCGTAACTTCCATGAAATTCTGCGGGTGATCGACTCGCTGCAACTCACCGACAACTACAAGGTGGCCACGCCGGCCAACTGGCAGGACGGTGATGAAGTGGTGATCGTGCCTTCGCTCAAGGATGAAGACGAAATCCAGAAACGTTTTCCCAAGGGCTATCGCGCGGTGAAGCCGTACCTGCGTCTGACGCCACAACCAAACAGGTAAACCATTAACCCTAGCGGTGTGGCTTAAATCGCCATCGCGAGCAAGCTCGCTCCCACAAGTAGAGCGCGATCCAATGTGGGAGCGAGCTTGCTCGCGATGACGGCATACCTGGCGCCGCAAAATTCAGATTGAACCGTATCCACAAAGCAGGGGATTTCAGGCCGTTTTTACGGCCTATTTTTTTGCCTGGGAAAAGACAATCCACATAGATCTATAAGGAATAAACAAATGAATAAATATGATTTATGGATATAACAATCACCTGTTAAGGTCACTCCATCACAGCGAGATCGCAAGCCGCGAATCGCCAACACCGTTCAAGGAATCGCCTGAATGCTGGTCGTCTCACTCGGTGGCAGTCCCAGCTTACGCTCGCGTTCCGGGGTGCTGCTGGAGCGCTCCCAACGTTGGTTGCAAGAGCAAGGTGTGGAAGTGGTGAGTTACCAGGTACGGGACTTCCCGGCCGAAGACTTGCTGCATGCACGCTTCGACAGCCCGAAGGTCATCGACCTGCTGCAGCAGATTGAAAGCGCCGATGGCCTGCTGATCGCTACACCGGTGTACAAGGCGTCGTTCTCCGGCGCATTGAAAACCGTGCTGGACCTGCTGCCCGAGCGCGCCCTGGCCCACAAGGTGGTTTTGCCAATGGCCACCGGTGGCAGCATCGCCCACATGCTGGCGGTCGATTACGCGCTCAAGCCGGTGCTGTCGGCGTTGAAAGCCCAGGAAATGCTCCACGGGATTTTCGCCGTGGACAGCCAGATCGCTTACGGCGAAGGCAGCGCCCAGGCGCAGTTGGTACCCGAGCTGGAACAACGACTGAATGAATCGCTGGAGCTGTTTTTCAGCGCCATGGCCCGGCGGCCCAAGCCGATCGATCCGAACCTGTTGAATGAACGTTTGTTGAGTGCTCGCTGGAGCATTTAAGCCAGCACTTAAGCCACACCTGAAATTGATCCACTCACCTTACTCAGCCGCTAACGGCCAAGCAGGTGCAGCCAAAACCCAACTGCAAAAAGGAGAGCGCCATGCGCACTGTCATTTTGCGTCGTGGTCTGGTCGCTCTGTTTGCTGCGGCTGTAACCTTCGGCGCCATTACTCAAGCTCAAGCCGAGACTCTTCGGATCGGTTATCAAAAGTACGGCACTTTGGTGCTGCTCAAAGCCAAAGGCACTTTGGAAAAACGCCTCGCCACCCAAGGCGTGGACGTGCAATGGACTGAATTCCCCGGCGGCCCACAACTGCTCGAAGGCCTGAACGTCGGCTCCATCGACTTCGGCGTTACGGGTGAAACGCCACCCGTATTCGCTCAAGCCGCCGGCGCCGATCTGCTCTACGTCGCCTACGAACCGCCTGCTCCTCACAGCGAAGCGATCCTGGTGCCGAAAGACTCGCTGATCAAATCGGTGCAGGACCTCAAGGGCAAGAAAGTCGTCCTGAACAAAGGCTCCAACGTTCACTACTTGCTGGTCCGCGCACTGGAAGACGCCGGCCTCAAATACACCGACATCCAGACCGTCTTCCTCCCGCCGGCCGATGCCCGCGCCGCGTTCGAGCGTGGCAGCGTCGATGCCTGGGTGATCTGGGACCCGTACCAGGCTGCCGCCGAACAGCAACTGCAAGCACGCACCTTGCGTGATGGCCAAGGCATCGTCGACAACCATCAGTTCTACCTCGCGACCAAGCCTTATGCGCAGAAGAATCCAGAGGTGATCAAGACCCTGGTGGAAGAAGTGCGTGCGGTCGGCGAATGGTCCAGGGCCAATCCCATCGAGGTGACTAAACAAGTCTCACCGCTGCTCGGCCTGCCAGCGGACATCACCCTGACTTCGGTGAAACGCCAAGGCTACGGCGCGCTGTTCCTCACGCCTGAAGTGGTCGCCGCGCAACAGAAAATCGCCGACAGCTTCTACCAGCTCAAGCTGATTCCAAAGCCGCTGAGCATCAAAGACGTGATCTGGACGCCACCGGCGGCCGTTGCCAAAGCTCAGTAATTCGATTCCCTAAGGAGACCACTCCATGAGCCTCAATATCTTTTGGTTCCTGCCTACCCACGGCGACGGCCATTACCTTGGCACCTCCGAAGGCGCTCGCGCCGTCGACCACGGTTATCTGCAACAAGTCGCGCAAGCGGCGGATCGCCTGGGTTTCGGCGGGGTGTTGATTCCTACCGGTCGCTCGTGCGAAGACTCGTGGCTGGTAGCGGCGTCACTGATCCCGGTGACCCAGCGTTTGAAATTCCTCGTCGCGCTGCGCCCCGGGATCATTTCCCCGACGGTGGCAGCGCGTCAGGCCGCGACGCTGGATCGCCTGTCCGGCGGTCGTGCGTTGTTCAACCTGGTCACCGGCGGTGATCCGGAAGAATTGGCCGGCGACGGATTGTTCCTCAGTCACGAAGAGCGCTATCAAGCCTCGGTGGAATTCACCCGCATCTGGCGCCGCGTGCTGGAAGGTGAAACCGTTGATTACGACGGTCAGCACATCAGCGTGAAGGGGGCGAAGTTGCTGTATCCGCCGATCCAGCAACCGCGTCCACCGCTGTACTTCGGTGGATCTTCGGAAGCGGCGCAAGACCTCGCGGCAGAGCAGGTCGAGATGGTCCTGACCTGGGGCGAACCTCCGGCAGCCGTTGCCGAGAAGATCGAACAAGTGCGTGCCAAAGCCGCGAAGCTCGGTCGCACGGTGCGCTTCGGCATTCGTTTGCACGTGATCGTTCGCGAAACCAATGCCGAAGCCTGGCAAGCGGCGGATCGGCTGATCTCTCATCTGGATGACGAAACCATCGCTCGTGCCCAGGCCTCTCTGGCGCGCTTCGACTCGGTCGGTCAGCAACGCATGGCCGCATTACACGGTGGCAGCCGCGACAATCTGGAAGTCAGCCCCAACCTGTGGGCCGGTGTCGGCCTGGTGCGCGGTGGTGCTGGCACGGCGCTGGTGGGCGACGGTCCAACCGTGGCCGCCCGCGTGAAGGAATACGCGGACCTGGGCATCGACACGTTCATCTTCTCCGGTTATCCACACCTGGAAGAGTCTTACCGCGTTGCCGAGTTGCTGTTCCCGCACCTGGACATCGAGCGTCCAGAGCTGCCAAAAGGAGCCGGTTACGTCAGCCCGTTTGGTGAGATGGTCGCCAACGACATTCTCCCCAAAGCCGCGTCGCAGAGCTGAGGCGCGCCATGAAGAAGCTTATCCACAGTCTTGCGCCCTGGGCGTTATCTGTTTTGCTGCTGGCGGTGTGGCAGTTGTCGGTGTCGGCGGGCTGGTTGTCGACACGGATTCTGCCGGCGCCGATTGCGGTCATCGAAGCCGGCGTCAGCCTGGTGCGCAGCGGTGAAATCTGGACTCACCTGGCGATCAGCGGTTGGCGCGCAGCGCTGGGCTTCGCCATCGGCGGGGGTATCGGTCTGGCGTTGGGTTTCATCACCGGTCTGTCGAAATGGGGCGAACGGCTGCTCGACAGTTCGGTTCAGATGATCCGCAACGTGCCGCACCTGGCGCTGATTCCGCTGGTGATCCTGTGGTTCGGCATTGATGAGTCGGCGAAGATTTTCCTGGTGGCATTGGGCACGTTGTTCCCGATCTACCTCAACACCTATCACGGCATCCGCAACGTTGATCCGGCGCTGGTGGAAATGTCCCGCAGTTATGGCGTGTCCGGTTTCAGTCTGTTCCGTCAGGTGATTCTGCCGGGCGCGCTGCCTTCGATTCTGGTCGGCGTGCGGTTCGCGCTGGGCTTCATGTGGCTGACGTTGATCGTCGCGGAAACCATTTCCGCCAGCTCCGGCATCGGTTACCTGGCAATGAATGCCCGGGAGTTCTTGCAGACCGACGTGGTGGTGCTGGCGATTCTTATGTACGCGGTACTCGGCAAACTCGCCGACCTCGCGGCCCGTGGACTTGAACGCGTGTGGTTGCGCTGGCACCCGGCCTATCAGGTTGTTAAAGGAGGTGCGGCATGACGGCTCAACAACCTCCACGCCTGCTGCGCGGGATTCCGTTGGTGGTGCAAAAGCTGCAAAAAACCTTTGGCTCGCGGCAAGTGCTGCGCGAGATCGATCTACACATCCCGGCCGGTCAGTTTGTCGCCGTGGTCGGTCGTAGCGGTTGCGGCAAAAGTACCTTGCTGCGCTTGCTCGCCGGTCTCGACAAACCCACGGGCGGTGAATTGCTGGCCGGTTCCGCGCCGCTCAGTGAGGCGCGGGAAGACACCCGATTGATGTTCCAGGAAGCGCGTTTGCTGCCATGGAAAAAGGTCATCGACAACGTCGGCCTCGGGCTCAAGGGCAACTGGCGGCCACAAGCGCTGGAAGCCTTGGAGTCGGTAGGTCTGGCAGACCGCGCCAATGAATGGCCGGCTGCCTTGTCCGGCGGCCAGAAGCAACGTGTGGCCCTGGCCCGCGCGCTGATCCATCAACCGCGCTTGCTGTTGCTGGACGAACCGCTGGGCGCGCTGGATGCGCTGACCCGAATTGAAATGCAGCAGCTGATCGAGCGGCTCTGGCAGAAGCACGGTTTCACCGTGTTGCTGGTCACCCACGACGTCAGTGAAGCGGTGGCGATTGCCGATCGGGTGATCCTGATCGAGGAGGGCGAAGTCGGTCTCGACCTGCACGTGGAACTGCCGCGCCCTCGGGTTCGCGGCTCCCATCGGCTGGCGGCGCTGGAAGCCGAAGTCCTCAATCGCGTGCTGGCGTTGCCCGGCGAACCGCCGGCGCCGGAACCTGTTTCACCATTGCCCACGCAATTGCGTTGGGCTCAATAACTCAAGCCTTATCCAACGACAGGAATCAACATCATGACTATCAAGGCCATCAACGTTCGCAACCAGTTCAAAGGCGCCATCAAGGAAATCGTACTCGGTGACGTGCTGTCGGAAATCGACGTACAGACCGCTTCCGGCATCGTCACCTCGGTGATCACCACGCGCTCGGTGAAAGAGCTGGAACTGGTGGTCGGCAGCGAAGTGATCGCGTTCGTGAAATCCACCGAGGTGTCGATCGCCAAGTTGTAAGCGCGGGAACGATCAGAGCGCGGGCCGTTTGTGCAAATACGGCGGCAAATACAGACCCAGATAGGCGTCGAATACCCGCATGCCTTCTTCGGCCATGCGCGGGGTGATCTGTCCGTGTTGTTGCACCGAGCGCGCATAGACGCGGTCGCCGAGCTCCATGGCCAGGGCAAACACATCGACGTCGGTCGGTAGCGTCGGCAGCTCGAAGTGATGGTCGAAGAGTTTGTGCATCAGATCGCCGAGTTCGATGTCGTGCTGACGGTCGGCCTGGGTGACCTCGGTCAAACCGTGCTGGGCAAGAATGAGCTGGCGGGCGGCGGCGTCCTCGCTGTAGATCGCGAGCATGCGTTGCTCCACCAGTCGCGAGAGATCGCGCCAGCCGTTCAGGGCGTTGTGGTCGATGGGCGCTTGCAGGCAGGCACGGAACGCCGCGTGGACGTCAGCCGTCAGGGCTTCGAGCAGCGCCGGGACGCTGGCAAAGAAGTGGTAGACGGAGGAGGGCGGGATCTCCGCGCGTTCGGCGACACTGTAGATCGACAGGCTGGCCACGCCCTCGGCAGCCAGCAGCGTGCGGGCGGCATCGAGTATCGAATCGATCCGGGCCTGGCTGCGTGCGCGGGGTTTGCGTGGGGTGGCGAGTCGGGTCATTGGTGTCTCCTGCAGGGCAGCGGGCATTGTACGAGCAGGCATCTATGTTGTCTGCCCGGCCGCCATCGTCGGAACGCCGCCCGGAGCAAGCTCGCTCCCACAGGGGATCTTCTGTGTACACAAAATTTAGTTTCACTGGAGATCTACTGTGGGAGCGAGCTTGCTCGCGATGAATCCACCGCGGTCCTACTCAATGAGCCCATAAAAAAACGCCGCAAGCTGTGAGGCCTGCGGCGTTGTTTTTACTGCAACCGCTTAAACGGTATGCAGGTACCAGTTGTACTCAAGGTCGGAGATGGAGTGTTCGAACTCCTCCAGCTCGCTCTCTTTACACGCGACGAAGATATCGATGTATTTCGGATCGATGTACTTGGCCATGACTTCGCTGTCGTCCAGCTCGCGCAATGCATCGCGCAGGTTGTTCGGCAAGCTTTGCTCGTTCTGCTCGTAGGAATTGCCTTCCACGGGTGCGCCTGGCTCGATCTTGTTGGTCAGACCGTGGTGCACGCCTGCCAGGACCGAAGCCATCAGCAGGTACGGGTTGGCATCGGCGCCGGCAACGCGGTGTTCCAGACGGACCGCGTCGGCGGAACCGGTCGGCACACGCACCGCAACAGTACGGTTGTCCAGACCCCAGCACGGTGCATTCGGCACGTAGAACTGTGCGCCGAAACGACGGTAGGAGTTGACGTTCGGGCAGAGGAAAGCCATCTGCGCCGGTAGGGTCTCGAGCACACCGCCGATCGCGTGACGCAGTGCGGCGTTCTGCTCGGGATCCTCACTGGCAAAAATGTTTTTGCCGTCTTTATCAAGAATCGAGATGTGGACGTGTAGACCATTACCCGCCTGGCCTGGATAAGGCTTGGCCATGAAGGTGGTATCCATTTCATGGTCGTAGGCGATGTTTTTGATCAGACGCTTGAGCAGAACCGCGTAGTCGCAGGCCTTGATCGGGTCGGCCACGTGGTGCAGGTTCACTTCGAACTGCGCCGGGGCACTTTCCTTGACGATCGCGTCGGCAGGAATGCCTTGCTCTTTCGCACCTTCCAGAATGTCCTGGAGGCAGTCGACGTATTCGTCGAGGTCGTCGATCAGGTAGACCTGTGTCGAGTGCGGGCGTTTGCCGGACACTGGCGAGCGTGGCGGTTGCGGACGACCGTTCACGTTCTCCTGGTCGATCAGGTAGAACTCCAGTTCGAACGCGGCGCAGATGGTCAGGCCCATCTCGTCGAACTTGCGCACGACATTGGCCAGCACTTCTCGCGGGTCGGCAAAGAACGGCTGGCCTTCCAGTTCGTGCATGGTCATCAACAGTTGCGCGGTAGGGCGTTTCTGCCAAGGCTCATTACACAGGGTGTCAGGGATTGGATAGCAGATTCGGTCAGCATCGCCGATGTCCAGGCCCAGACCGGTGCTTTCGACCGTCGAGCCATTGATATCCAGAGCAAATAGAGAGGCCGGCAGGTTGATGCCTTTCTCGTAAACCTTGTGGAGACTGGTGCGTTCAATGCGCTTGCCGCGCACCACACCATTCATATCCGCAATCAGAAGGTCAACGTACAGAACCTCAGGATGTTCCTTAAGGAACGCGTTCGCTTCGTTAAGCTGAACGGCACGCGGGGGTACCGACATGATGCAACACCTTTGTTGTTAAAAATATCAATCATTGATCTCTTCGGGTTTCAGTCAACCCGAACGGCATGCCGAAGTCAAGCGAGGCCTTTTTTGCCCTAAAAAAGCGCCCGTAGGGCTTTTTTGAGGCAGTTTGGAGCGTTTTTATGCCTTTGAGCGCTTTGGCGCCCGCAGGCTTGAGCGGGCCGTGTTGTATTTTTTACGGGGGTGTTGTGTAAAAAAATGAACAAGGCTAAGCTCGATTCAAACCCATAACAGCAATAATACCGGGGTGCTTCATGTCTCGCCTGCCGTTAATCGGCGTCACCATCTGCTCTAGGCAGATAGGTCTGCATGCTTACCACATCAGTGGCGATCGTTGCGTTCACGCTGGGGCCTTCATCGCCAAAGGCGTGCCGTTGACTCTTCCTTCCCCGGCGGTTCTGCTGGCCCCGTCCGATATTCTGGACGGCCTGGATTGCATTCTCTTTACTCGCTCTCCTTCCAATATAGAACCGTTTCACTGTAGCGGCCCAGCCAATGCGTCAGGTCCTGCTCATGATTCTGCACGTACCACTATGCTCTCGTTGACCCGCGCCACTACCCGGGCGGGTATTTGTGCGCGGCAATTGCAGTGGCAATCTGTATCACGCGACGCCGATGCGTCAAACAACGCCTGACTTATAAGAGTCAGGAAACCAAGCCTAAGAGGCATTTATGAGTAACAACCTCGACCAGCTCACCGATTGGTTGAAAGACCACAAGATCACAGAAGTCGAATGCATGGTTGGCGACTTGACGGGTATCACCCGGGGCAAGATCTCGCCGACCAACAAGTTCATTGCCGAAAAAGGCATGCGCCTGCCCGAGAGCGTTCTGTTGCAGACCGTGACCGGCGACTATGTCGAAGACGACATCTATTACGAACTGCTCGACCCGGCCGACATCGACATGATCTGCCGCCCGGACTCGAATGCGGTGTTCCTGGTGCCGTGGGCCATCGAGCCCACCGCTCAGGTGATCCATGACACCTACGACAAGCAAGGCAACCCGATCGAGCTGTCGCCGCGCAACGTGCTCAAGAAGGTGCTGAAACTCTATTCCGACAAGGGCTGGCAGCCGATCGTGGCGCCAGAAATGGAGTTCTACCTGACCAAGCGCTGCGAAGATCCGGACTTCCCGCTGCAACCGCCGGTTGGCCGTTCCGGTCGCCCGGAAACCGGTCGCCAGTCCTTCTCGATTGAAGCGGCGAACGAATTCGATCCGCTGTTCGAAGACGTCTACGACTGGTGCGAATTGCAGGAGCTGGACCTCGACACGCTGATCCACGAGGACGGCACGGCGCAGATGGAAATCAACTTCCGTCACGGTGATGCCCTGTCCCTGGCCGACCAGATCCTGGTGTTCAAGCGCACCATGCGCGAAGCCGCGCTCAAGCACAACGTGGCGGCCACTTTCATGGCCAAACCCATGACTGGCGAGCCGGGCAGTGCGATGCACTTGCACCAGAGCATCATCGACATCGAGACCGGCAAGAACGTCTTCTCCAACGAAGACGGGAGCATGAGCCAGTTGTTCCTGAATCACATCGGTGGTTTGCAGAAACTGATCCCCGAGCTGTTGCCGCTGTTCGCGCCTAACGTCAACTCGTTCCGCCGCTTCCTGCCGGACACCTCGGCACCGGTGAACGTGGAGTGGGGCGAAGAGAACCGCACCGTGGGCCTGCGGGTTCCGGATGCAGGGCCGCAAAACCGTCGGGTGGAAAACCGCCTGCCGGGCGCCGACGCCAACCCGTACCTGGCGATTGCCGCGAGCCTGCTCTGCGGTTACATCGGCATGGTCGAAGGCTTGAACCCGAGTGCGCCGGTGGTGGGTCGTGGCTATGAACGCCGCAACCTGCGCCTGCCACTGACCATCGAAGACGCGCTGGAACGCATGGAACACAGCGCGACTATCGAGAAATACCTGGGCAAGAAATTCATCACTGGCTACGTCGCGGTCAAGCGGGCCGAGCATGAAAACTTCAAGCGCGTGATCAGTTCGTGGGAGCGGGAATTCCTGCTCTTCGCCGTCTGATGCGCCGGGCGCCGCTGATATTGGCGGCGCTTTCACTGAAATCTTAGGAGAATTCGCATGACCAGCAACAACCCGCAAACCCGTGAATGGCAAACCCTGAGCAACGATCACCACCTGGCCCCGTTCAGCGACTTCAAGCAGCTGAAAGAGAAAGGCCCGCGGATCATCACCAGCGCCAAGGGCGTTTACCTCTGGGACAGCGAAGGCAACAAGATCCTCGACGGCATGGCCGGCCTGTGGTGCGTGGCGATCGGCTACGGTCGCGATGAACTGGCCGATGCCGCCAGCAAACAAATGCGCGAACTGCCTTACTACAACCTGTTCTTCCAGACGGCTCACCCGCCGGTGCTGGAACTGGCCAAGGCCATCTCCGACATCGCGCCACAAGGCATGAACCACGTGTTCTTCACCGGTTCCGGCTCTGAAGGCAACGACACCATGCTGCGTATGGTTCGTCACTACTGGGCGATCAAGGGCCAGCCGAAGAAGAAAGTCATCATCAGCCGCAAGAACGGCTATCACGGTTCCACCGTGGCCGGCGCGAGCCTGGGTGGCATGACCTACATGCACGAACAAGGCGACTTGCCGATCCCGGGCATCGTCCACATCGCGCAGCCGTACTGGTTTGCTGAAGGCGGCGAGATGACACCGGAAGAGTTCGGTATCTGGGCGGCCAATCAGCTGGAAGAGAAGATTCTGGAAGTCGGCGTGGACAACGTCGGTGCCTTTATCGCCGAGCCGATCCAGGGCGCCGGCGGCGTGATCATTCCGCCAGACACCTACTGGCCGCGCATCAAGGAAATCCTCGCCAAGTACGACATCCTGTTCGTGGCTGACGAAGTGATCTGTGGTTTCGGCCGTACCGGTGAGTGGTTCGGTAGCGATTTCTACGACCTCAGACCCGACATGATGACCATCGCCAAGGGCCTGACGTCCGGCTACATCCCTATGGGTGGCCTGATCGTGCGTGACGAAGTGGTTGCGGTGCTCAGCGAAGGTGGCGATTTCAACCACGGCTTCACCTATTCCGGGCACCCGGTGGCTGCTGCGGTGGCACTGGAAAACATCCGCATCCTGCGCGAAGAAAAAATTATCGAGCGCGTTCATGCAGAAACGGCACCCTATTTGCAGAGTCGCCTACGAGAACTGAACGATCATCCCCTGGTGGGGGAAGTGCGTGGGGTGGGGCTGCTGGGGGCGATCGAACTGGTGCAGGACAAGGGCACGCGCAAGCGTTACGAAGGCAAGGGCGCTGGCATGATTTGCCGTACGTTCTGCTTCGAAAACGGCCTGATCATGCGCGCTGTCGGCGATACCATGATCATTGCTCCACCACTGGTGATTACACCGGCAGAAATCGATGAGTTGATGACCAAGGCACGCAAGTGTCTGGACCTGACCCTGAGTGCGTTGCAGGGCTAAGTGCTAGGCTCTGAGCGGGGTGCGAAGTTTGCATTTCGCTCAGCGCAAACAAAGGATGGGTCTTTCCTTGAAAGCCTGCCTCGGATCTTGCCAGACTACCGGTTGTTTTAGTTGCCCAGGAATAGGCCGCTGGCTCTTGGTTAACAAGCACGTGGTTAAAAAGAAAAATTGGAGCATTACCCATGAAGGCATTAGGTATGAAGATAGCTGGCAAGACCCTCCTCGCCATGTCCCTGATGGGCGTGATGGCGGGCGCAGTTCAGGCGGACGACAAGGTTCTTCACGTGTACAACTGGTCCGATTACATCGCACCGGATACCGTCAAGAAGTTCGAAGCCGAGTCGGGGATCAAGGTTGTTTACGACGTATTCGACAGTAACGAAACCCTCGAAGCCAAGTTGTTGGCAGGCAAATCCGGCTACGACATTGTCGTGCCGTCGAACAACTTCCTGGCCAAGCAGATCAAGGCGGGTGTTTACCAGAAGCTCGACAAGTCCAAGCTGCCTAACTGGAAGAACCTGAACCCTGACCTGCTTAAAGCAGTATCGGTCAGTGACCCGGGCAACGAACACGCGTTCCCGTACATGTGGGGTTCGATCGGTATCGGCTTCAACGCCGAGAAGGTCAAGGCTGCACTGGGTGCCGATGCGCCAACCAATTCCTGGGACCTGCTGTTCAAACCTGAAAACGCCGCGAAGTTGAAGTCGTGCGGTATCAGTTTCCTCGATTCGCCAACCGAGATGATTCCGGTGGCGTTGCACTACCTGGGTTATCCAACCGACAGCCAGGACAAAAAACAACTGGCCGAAGCCGAAGCACTGTTCCTGAAGATTCGTCCTTCGGTGGGCTACTTCCACTCGTCCAAGTACATCTCTGACCTGGCTAACGGTAACATCTGCGTCGCTGTCGGTTACTCGGGCGACATCTACCAGGCCAAGTCCCGCGCGGCTGAGGCTGGTGACAAGGTGAAAGTCAGCTACAACATTCCGAAAGAAGGTGCGGGCAGTTTCTACGACATGGTCGCCATCCCTAAAGATGCCGAAAACGTCGAAGGCGCCTACAAGTTCATGACCTTCCTGCAGAAGCCGGAAATCATGGCCGAAATCACCAACGCCGTACGCTTCCCGAACGGAAACGCGGCCGCCACCGCATTGGTCGATAAAGACATCACCGCCGACCCAGGCATCTACCCGCCAGCGGACGTGCTGGCCAAGCTGTACGCGATTGCCGACTTGCCGGCCGCGACCCAGCGGATCATGACCCGCAGCTGGACCAAGATTAAATCCGGTAAATAAGTAAAACCCTGTAGCAGCTGCCGAAGGCTGCGTTGAGGTCCGAAGGACCTCCGCTTTTCGACAGCACAACGGCTTCGCAGTTGAACGCCGCCTTCGGCAGCTGCTACAGGTCTCTGCATAAAAGTTTTGCTGGAACGGTTTTTCGAGGGTAAGTTGCGCGCCGGTTTTGTTGCCAGGCAGCCATGGCTGTCATGTAACGCTGGGCAACTTGGGCCCAACTAAATTTAGAGGACCTCCACGTGCCTATTTTTTCTTTGTTGCGCAATGCACTGCTGGTCGGCGCCGGACTGACACTTGCCGTTAGTGTTCAGGCCGCTGGCACTGTGCATATTTATAACTGGTCGGACTACATCGGTTCGACGACCCTGGCAGACTTCCAGAAAGAGACCGGCATCAAACCGGTGTATGACGTTTTCGACTCTAACGAAACCCTGGAAGGCAAGTTGCTGGCCGGGCGTACCGGTTATGACGTGGTCGTGCCGTCCAACCACTTCCTTGGCAAGCAGATCAAGGCGGGCGCTTTCCAGAAGCTCGACAAGTCGAAACTGACTAACTACGCCAACCTCGACCCGGTGCTGCTCAAGCGCCTGGAGCAAAACGATCCGGGTAACCAGTACGCCGTGCCGTACCTGTGGGGCACCAATGGCATCGGTTACAACGTCGACAAGGTCAAGGCTGTGCTGGGTCTCGACAAGATCGATTCTTGGGATGTGGTGTTCGAACCGGAAAACATCAAGAAACTGCACAGCTGCGGCGTGGCGTTCCTCGACTCTGCCGATGAAATGATGCCCACAGTCCTCAACTACATGGGCCTGAACGCCAACAGCACCAACCCCGAAGACTACAAAAAGGCCGAAGCCAAGTTGCTGGCGGTGCGGCCTTACGTGACCTATTTCCACTCGTCCAAATACATCGCGGACCTGGCCAACGGCGATATCTGCGTGGCGATCGGTTTTTCCGGCGACATGTTCCAGGCCAAGGCCCGCGCGGCTGAAGCTGGCAAAGGCATGAACATCGCCTACTCGATTCCCAAAGAGGGCGGCGCGCTCTGGTTCGACATGCTGGCGATCCCCAAGGATGCGGCCAACGTCAAGGAAGCCCATGCCTTCATCAACTATTTGCTGAAACCCGAGGTGATCGCCCAGGTCAGTGATTCCGTGGGTTACGCCAACCCTAACCCAGGGTCGGACACACTGATGGAACAGTCCATTCGCACCGACGAATCGGTTTATCCACCGCAAGCAGTCCTCGACAAGACTTACGTGTCTATCGAGTTACCACCAAACATTCAACGTTTGATGACCCGCAGCTGGACCAAGGTCAAGTCGGGTAAATAGCTTCAAGGCTCAAACTATCCAAGGTTGGCTCACCTTGAGCGAACTGCACTCTTTTTTTTTGGGAGTTTCGTAAATGGCAGTTGCCTCCGGCGCCTATAAGAAAGCCCTCGAGGGCGACCAGTCACCTAAACAGGTGTTGGTCAAAATCGACCGGGTCACGAAGAAGTTCGACGAGACGATTGCCGTGGACGACGTGTCCCTGGAAATCAGGAAAGGCGAGATTTTCGCCCTGCTCGGCGGTTCGGGATCGGGCAAATCCACGTTGCTGCGCATGCTCGCAGGCTTCGAACGGCCCACGGAGGGGCGCATTTTCCTCGATGGTGTCGACATCACGGACATGCCGCCGTACGAGCGGCCGATCAACATGATGTTCCAGTCCTACGCCTTGTTCCCGCACATGACCGTGGCGCAGAACATCGCCTTCGGCCTCAAGCAGGACAAGCTTTCCGGCGCAGAAATCGATGCTCGCGTAGCCGACATGCTCAAACTGGTGCAGATGAGCCAGTACGCCAAGCGCAAGCCGCATCAATTGTCCGGTGGTCAGCGTCAGCGTGTGGCCCTGGCGCGTTCTTTGGCCAAGCGACCGAAGCTGCTGCTGCTCGATGAACCGATGGGTGCGCTGGACAAGAAGCTGCGTTCGCAAATGCAGCTGGAGCTGGTCGAGATCATCGAGCGGGTCGGCGTAACCTGCGTCATGGTGACCCACGACCAGGAAGAGGCCATGACCATGGCCGAGCGTATCGCGATCATGCACCTGGGCTGGATCGCCCAGATCGGCAGCCCGATCGACATCTACGAAACCCCGACCAGCCGTCTGGTCTGCGAGTTCATCGGCAACGTCAACATCTTCGACGGTGAAGTGGTGGACGACGCCGAAGGCCATGCGACCATCACCTGCAAGGACCTGGACCGTCAGATTTATGTGGGCCACGGCATCAGCACCTCGGTGCAGGATAAATCGGTCACCTACGCGATCCGTCCGGAAAAACTGCTGGTCACGGTCGACATGCCGACCTGCGAGTACAACTGGTCCAGTGGCAAGGTGCATGACATCGCCTACCTCGGCGGTCACTCGGTGTTCCACGTCGAGCTGCCGAGCGGCAAGATCGTCCAGTCCTTCGTTGCCAACGCCGAACGCCGTGGCGCGCGTCCGACCTGGGGTGACCAGGTTTACGTGTGGTGGGAAGACGACAGCGGCGTGGTACTTCGCTCATGAACATGCGCAAATTCAAACGCCGCCTCAACCGAATAATTCCCGGTGGCCGTCAGTTGGTCATCGGGGTTCCGTTCATCTGGTTGTTCCTGTTCTTCATGTTGCCGTTCTTCATCGTCTTGAAGATCAGCTTCGCCGAAGCCGACGTCGCCATTCCGCCGTACACCGAGATCTACAGCTACATCGACCAAAAGGTGCAGTTGCTGCTTAATCTGAGCAACTACGCGATGCTGGCCGGCGACGAGTTGTACATCGCCGCTTACCTTGGCTCGTTGAAAATGGCGCTGATCAGCACCATCCTCTGTTTGCTGATCGGCTACCCGATGGCCTACGCCATCGCCAGTGCCCGCAAAGAGATGCAAACGGTGCTGGTGCTGCTGATCATGATGCCGACCTGGACTGCGATCCTGATCCGCGTCTACGCGTGGATGGGCATCCTCAGCAACAACGGCCTGCTCAATGGTTTCCTGATGACGATGGGCTGGATCGATGAACCGCTGCAGATCCTCAATACCAACCTCGCGGTCTATATTGGGGTCGTTTACTCCTATCTGCCGTTCATGATCCTGCCGCTCTACGCCAACCTGGTGAAGCACGACAACAGCCTGCTGGAAGCTGCATCCGACCTGGGTTCGAGCACCTTCAACAGCTTCTGGAAGATCACCATTCCGCTGTCCAAGAACGGCATCATCGCCGGCTGCATGCTGGTGTTCATCCCGGTCGTGGGTGAGTTCGTGATCCCGGAACTGCTCGGCGGCCCGGAAACCCTGATGATCGGTAAAGTGCTCTGGCAAGAATTCTTCAACAACCGCGACTGGCCGGTGGCATCTGCCCTGGCAGTGGTGATGTTGCTGATCCTGATTGTGCCAATCATCCTGTTCAACCGTAGTCAGGCCAAAGAAATGGAGGGCAAGGAATGAAGCGCTTCCGTTTCTCAAGTTTCATGCTGGTAGCGGGTTTGCTGTTCATCTACGCGCCGATGCTGATCCTGGTGATCTACTCGTTCAACGCCTCGAAACTGGTGACGGTGTGGGGTGGCTGGTCGATCAAGTGGTACGTCGGGTTGATGGACAACACCCAGCTGATGGGCTCGGTGGTGCGCTCGCTGGAAATCGCCTGCTACACGGCGGTGGCGGCGGTGGCGCTGGGTACGTTGGCGGCGTTCGTCCTGACCCGTATCACCCACTTCAAGGGACGCACGCTGTTCGGTGGCTTGGTTACCGCGCCGCTGGTGATGCCCGAAGTGATCACTGGTCTGTCGCTGTTGCTGCTGTTCGTGGCGATGGCGCAGATGATCGGTTGGCCACAGGAGCGGGGCATCATCACCATCTGGATCGCCCACACCACGTTCTGTGCGGCGTATGTGGCGGTGGTGGTGTCGGCGCGCTTGCGTGAGCTGGACCTGTCCATCGAAGAAGCGGCCATGGACCTCGGTGCGCGGCCATGGAAGGTGTTCTTCCTGATCACCATCCCGATGATCGCGCCATCCTTGGGGGCCGGCGGCATGATGTCCTTCGCCCTGTCCCTGGATGACCTGGTGTTGGCGAGCTTCGTGTCCGGCCCGGGTTCGACGACCCTGCCGATGGAAGTGTTCTCGGCGGTGCGTCTGGGCGTGAAACCCGAGATCAACGCCGTGGCCAGCCTGATTCTGCTGGCGGTGTCGTTTATGACGTTCCTGGTCTGGTTCTTCAGCCGCCGTGCCGAAGAAGCGCGCAAGCGTGCGATTCAGCAGGCGATCGAAGAAGGTGCTGCCGACTCCTGGAAACAACCGGACGCTCGTCGCGCCCCGGCGCCGGAAGCGGCTTAAAATCGGTCGTACAAAAAACCTCACTCCCTGAAAAGGCAGTGAGGTTTTTTTTATGTGTGCTTCAGGAAACCCACAGCGATTTGCGGATGATCTCGACGAAGTTCATCGGCTTGAAGCCTGGCTCGCTGTCGACCAGCACATCAGCGTTTACAGTGCCGAACGTAGAGTCCGGTCGGTGTTTGAAGCCATTGGCGAACGCACACAGGATGCACTCCTTGAACCCTTCGCCACGCGGGTGGGCGTGCACCACTTCTTCGCGGTGCGCACTGGGGAACGCCGCGTAATCGATGCCCAACACATCCATTTCGGACAGACTGAACCCATCAACGCCGCCACGGCGTTCCCCACGAGGACAGCACCATGAGCAGCACCATCGCCGGTATCAAAGTTTCTGACAGCGTTGGCCATTCACCCGAAACCGGACGGCAAAACGATTGGTGGTGTTCACTCAGCGCTCCGGCGGGCAGTCACAGTTCAGCCCATTCCTCGCGCCACACGCCGAACCCACTTCTGCCGTGGCACTGGCGCAGCTCTACGTGTTGGCCAACCTGACGGGTGATTTGACGATTGCCGACCTGGCCAACGCCGCCAACATGAGTGCCCGCAACTGCAGCGCGGGTGCTGCTTGAAAGCACGCATTCACCGCTTAAAACCGTGGCTTATCAGTGCGGGTTTCGCGATGCCCAGCACATGCGCAGTGTATTCAACCGCAGGCTGGGGGTGACGCCGCAGCAGTTCAGGCTGAGTTTTGCGGCGATGGTTTGAGCTGAACTTTTTGTCGCTTGTCAGGGCCTCATCGCGAGCAAGCTCGCTCCCACAATTGACCGAGTTGTTAAGACGGACGCGGTCAAAATGTGGGAGCGAGCTTGCTCGCGATGGCGGCAGAACAGCCGATGAGATTTCGATCTACTGCGCCGACCGCGCCGGCAACAGCTTCAACGTGCTCCGCGTATTGGCCGTGACTTCTTCTTCATTGAGATGCGCCTGGTAGTAGACCCCTTCGATAAACGCCTCAGCCTGGTCGTCATAGTGGCTGTCGAACAGCACGCCGCTCTGGCCGACCGGGTTGATGGTCAGGCTGTGGGCGGGGTCGGCGAAGTCGATCAGGCGGCGGGTCGACGGACCATACGTCACTGGCCATGGCGCCGGACCGATTTTCGCCGAAAGGTTGTTCGGCACTTCGTGAGTACCTGGCGCCGCGAACGGGCCGACATTGAAGAGACGGTCCAGCGGCTTTTGCTGCCCCAGCGGATGGCCATGCGTCAGCGTGTGCGCCTTGCCCCACTGCCATTGTGCGAAATCGGCGCCGAGGGTGGTCTTGAGGTGAGCGATGCTCGCTTGCCACGCAACCTTGACCGTATCGGCGCGGGTTTCCTTGCCGAGGGTGTTGCGGTTGTCCCACCACGGCGAATCGGGGGTCGCGGCCAGTCGCGGTAATGCCGCATCAATCACCCGGGTCGACAGCAATGTTTCGAAGAAGTCATTGCCCAGCTCATCGTGCATCGTCGCGTCAGCCAGGTTGAACAGGAGCTGGTTGAACAGCGTGGCGCTGGTGGAATCGAGCGGGTAGTCGCCTTTCCACTGGGTCAGTTGCTCAACCAGTTTGAGCTCGGCGGGGTCACTCACTACTTCACGCAATACCGGCAGCAACGGCGCCAACACGCGAGGGCCGTAGGCAGTGGTGGTGCCCAGTTGCAGCTTCTGGCTGGCGTCCAGATCCCATTTGATTGTTTTGTCGCTGAGCTGGCGATTAAGCTGCTGACCTCGATCGGCCAGGTTGTAGTAACCGGGAATCTCCATGCCGGTCGGCGACACCGGCTGGAAGTTGGCCGAGACGATGTAACCGCGTGCCGGGTTCTCTTCCTGTGGGTTGGCGCTGAACGGGTAGAAGCCTTCCTTGTCAGTTTCAGCGGTGCTGCCGTCGAGGATGAACCCCGGACGCACACCCGCCGGACGTTTTGGCAATTGCGCTGCTGCCCACCAGCCGATGTCGCCCTTGGCGTTGGCCCAGACGATGTTCAGACCCGGCGCCTGAATCTTCGCCGCGGCACTGCGCGCCTTGGCCAGGGTGTCGGCGCGGTTGAGCTGGTAGAAGCCTTCAAGGATCGGATTCTGACTTTCTAGAAACCCCCACCACATGGCGATCGGTGTTTTGCCGACGCTGCTGCCCAGCGCATCGTTGACGATCGGACCGTGGGGCGACTGGCGCAGCACCAGTGTCACCGGCGCCTGGCCCTTGACCGCGATCTGCTGTTCGCTGGTCACCATGTCCACCCACTTGCCGCGATACCAGACCTGATTGGGGTTGTCGGGGTTGACCTTCTCGGCGATCAGATCGAGGTCATCGTTCTGGAACATGGTGATGCTCCAGCCGAAATCGC
Organism: Pseudomonas sp. RT4P38; assembly: GCF_054897765.1. Lineage (NCBI taxonomy): Bacteria > Pseudomonadati > Pseudomonadota > Gammaproteobacteria > Pseudomonadales > Pseudomonadaceae > Pseudomonas > Pseudomonas sp. RT4P38. The sequence continues at coordinate 6,585,141 of NZ_CM142703.1, read as the reverse complement.
GGTTCAGCCCGAGGGAGGCGAACGGCATCAACGCCTGATAGTGGCCGTAGAGCTCAAAGCCCGGCGCCGAGAGGTGCGCTTCATACCACACCGACGGCGCGGAAAAGCGGATATGCGGGTCGCCGGCCAACAGCGGTTTGCCGCTTTTGGTTTGGCCTCCAGAGACGACCCAGGCGTTGCTGCCCTCGAACTGCGGCAAGCCGTTGTCGGCGAGTGCCTGTTCGCTAAGGCGGGCGAGGGTGTTGAGGTCTTTCCAGTCGATACTGGCCAGGGGCGGCGTGCTGCCGTTGAGTACACCTTTGGGCTGCCAGTCGAGATCGAAGATGTTCAGGTAGTTGGCGCCCAACTGATCGCGCACGAAGGTCAGCAACGGTTCGGTGCGAAACGCCGCGGCAAAACTGTAGGCCATGTAGCCGGCGATGCTGATGGTGTCCTGAGCAGTGAACGGGCGTTTGGGGATGCCCAGAACGTCAAACTCTGCGGGTTTTGGATGGCTGTCTTGATACTGGTTAATGCCGTCCAGATAGGCTTGCAGGGCGATAAAGGTCGGCGACTGTTTGTCCAGATTCGCCAGGTAGGTTTCGGCGCGTTCGCGAATGCGCAGGCTGCGCATCAACTTGTCAGTGTCGAGCAGTTTCGGGCCGAGCATCTCGGCCAGCTCTCCGCGGGCGAGGCGGCGCAGGACTTCCATCTGAAATAGCCGGTCCTGGGCGTGCACGTACCCGAGGGCGCGGTACAGGTCGGTTTCGTTCTCAGCGCGGATGTGCGGGATGCCGCGCTCGTCGTAGCGCACGGTGACCGAACCTTGCAGGTGTTGCAGCTCCACCATGCCCTGGCGTGTCGGCTGCTTGCTGTAGACATACCAACCTGCACCTGCGGCGAGCGCGACAATCAGCAGGGCGAGAACGGTCAGGCTACGTTTCATGGTGATTCCTTGTTGTTATAAGTGGCAGCAGATCCCTGGCGGCACTGTTTAACACGACCTGCCGCATCGGCCCATCACCCGTAGGAGGGATTCTTGTTTGCCTTGTTTGTCCCTACTTCGTTGCATCGACCGGCCACGGGCAGTAACAACCCACCGCCAGCGTGTGCGTGGCATTCACCGCGCGCCCTTCGTTCAACGCTTGCAGAATCGGCTCGATAAAGCTGTTACTCGAATTGCAGGTCAGGCCTTCGCTGTACGGGCCGAAATACGCCAGTTTGCCGCTGAGATCCCAGATCGCCACGGCCGGGCTGGCGGGGATCTGTTCGGAACCAGGGAGGACGGCGATGCTTTTCAGGCGGCTTAAAGTGCTCGGCAACTGACCGTGGCTGCCAGGCTTTTGTACCGCATAAAACTCCACGCCTTGCGGTACATAATGCTCAACCAGTTCGCTCAGGTGCTGTTGGTTACCCACATTGCACGGGCAGGCCGGGTCCCAGAAGTGCACGAGGCGGATGGCACCGGGGCCGGCGAGATGATCGGGCAGGCGCAGCGGGTCACCGGAGAACACCGCGGTATGCTCGCTGAACGCTCGCAGGTAGCGGTCCTGAAACCAGTCGTAAGCAACCCACAGCACCCCGGCACACACGAGGGCGAGCAGGCTGGCAAGCAGTGTGGCGCGGTAGGGCGAACGCATGGGTTTCAATCCTCGAAGGTCGGCTAGCTTGCCATGCTTGCCGCGACAGATGAATATCGCAGGCCCATAAAGTCCGTTTCGCGTTTTGGAATTGCTCATGTCTGCCACTTTCGATCCCGATCATCTGCGTGCCAGCCTGCGGCCACTGGCCGACAGGCAGCCGCTGTCGGTGGAAGCGCTGGCTTACCAGCGGTTCTACGGGCTGGATTTTGCGGGGCGTAATGTGCGCAGTAGCCTTGGGCGTTTCGAGGTCGATGGTTATGAAGTGGTCAGCCAGGTCTGGTGGCCCGAGCGGGCGAAGGGGACGCTGTTTTTATTCCACGGCTTTTACGATCACGCCGGGCTTTACCGGCATGTGATCGAGTGGGCGCTGGATCAGGATTTTGCGGTGATTGCCTGCGATTTGCCGGGGCATGGGCTGTCCAGTGGTGAACGGGCGAGCATCAAGGATTTCGCCGAGTATCAGGACACGCTGCAAGGATTGTTCGCCGAGGCGTTGTCCCTTGATCTGCCGCAGCCGTGGCACCTGTGCGGGCAAAGCACTGGCGGCGCGATCGTGATCGATCATGTGCTCAATCAGGGCGCCAGCAGTCCGGCCCAGGGCCAGGTAATCCTGTTGTCACCGCTGGTGAGGCCGCGGGCCTGGGGTTGGTCGCTGCTCAGCTATTACCTGCTCAAGCCTTTCGTCAAAGCCATCGCCCGGCGCTTCAGCGAAAACTCCAACGACCCGGATTTTTTGCCCTTCCTGCAAACCGATCCATTGCAGCCGCTACGCTTGCCGACCGCCTGGGTCGGTGCGTTGGCGTGCTGGATCAAACGCATCGAAGCCGCACCGAGCAGTCCGCGGCGACCGTTGATTGTTCAGGGGCAGGCGGACATGACCGTGGATTGGGAGCATAACCTTGAAGTATTGCGGGGCAAGTTCGATCGGCCGCAGGTGCTGATGTTGCCGCAGGCTCGACATCATTTGGCGAATGAGACGTTGGCGATGCGAGGGGAGTATTTCGGGTTTTTGACGAAGCGGATTAAGGGGCGGAATCTTTAGCGGTAGAAAGGGCCTCATCGCGAGCAAGCTCGCTCCCACATTCGACCGTGCTTTCCCGGACAACTCGGTTAACTGTGGGAGCGAGCTTGCTCGCGATAGCGATCTATCAGGCGCCAAAGATTACTGGGTGAGGCTCGGCGTACTCTGCCCCACCGCCAGGCCCGCCCGAATCGCCGCCAGTGCTGCCTGATAGTAAGCCTTGCCTTCGTCAGACTCGGCAAACGTGGCGAACTCTTCCAGTTCGTTATCCGACAGGTCGCGATAGACATACAACAGTGTGTTGTTCAGATCGCTGCCTATCTGGTCCATCAAGCGCTGACGCTGACCGTTCAACATGCCTTGAGCCTGACCACCGCCGAGCAGGCCGGGGATCATCGAACTGAGGCTGTCGGCCGCGACACCGGCAATCGCCAGGCTGACTTCAGCGCCGGCCTCGCGAGCGGGCAGGGCCTGAGCCAGATGGCCGATGATCAACAGGCGGCTGTCGCTGGCCTGGATCTTGGGTAAACCCTTGGCGTTTTTTGCCAGTTGATCACGACGGGTCGCGAGCAGTTCGGCGGCGACGATTTTCTTGCCCAAGGGCGATTGAAAGAACGCCAGCGCGGGTTTCGGATCGGCAAGGGTCTTGCGCAATTGCGCTTCGGCGCGCTGGTCCACGGCCTGGGGGGCAAAGCGCTGATTGCTGTTATTCACCAACGCCTGGAAAACGGCCGGTGGCAGGCTGTTCTGATACCGCTGCTGAGCGGCCGAGAGAGCGTCGTTGAAATGCGCGCGTTGTTCTGGCCAACCGGCGACCTTGTACAACTGGTCGTGGCCGTCTGCCCAAGCAGGCATAACGCAGAACATCAGCATTGAGAAAAGCAAACGGCGCATAGGGACTCCTGTCAGCAGGCGACTATTCTCCGTGTGGCATTCGTCCTTGTCGAGAATTCGTATCAAGCCGCTGCGCGGCTCTGTCGGATTTCCGGGCACAGGAATACTATGCGCGCCATGCAAGTACCCTCTGATCACCCGCTGCTGTTACGTATCGTCGACGACTTGGCTGAACACGGCTGGTCGCAGCAGAATATTTTCCTGCCCAAGGCTCTGACCCTGGAACTGGCGGCTGAGTGCCGTAAACGTGCTGCCGAGGGCGAATTGACCCCGGCCGCCGTGGGGCGCGGGCCGACAACCGAAATTCGCGAGGGGATTCGCGGCGACCATATCCAGTGGATCGAGCCCGGCCAGGCCGATGCTTGCGACAACTATCTGGAGTTGATGGACAGCCTGCGCGAGACGATGAATCGCGGTTTGTTTCTGGGCCTGGAAGATTTCGAAAGCCATTTCGCCCTGTACCCGCCCGGCGCTTTCTACCTCAAGCATGTCGACCGTTTTCGTGATGATGACCGGCGCATGGTGTCGGCGGTGGTTTACCTCAATGACGCCTGGCTGCCCGAGCACGGCGGCCAGTTGCGCATGTACCTCGATGAAAGCGTCGAATACGATGTAGTCCCTACCGGCGGATGCCTGGTGGTGTTCCTGTCGGGCGAGGTGCCCCACGAAGTCCTGCCCGCGACCCGAGATCGCCTGTCGTTGACCGGCTGGTTCCGGCGTCGAGGTAACGAGCCGTTCTGATCATGCAGAAAATTCTGGTAAGCCGCTGCCTGCTGGGCCACCGCGTACGTTACGACGGCGGGGCCAGCGGGTCTTTCGATCAGCTTCAGCAGTGGCTTGATGAAGGTCGGGTGGTGCCGTTGTGTCCGGAGGTTGCCGGTGGCTTGCCGACGCCGAGGGCAGCGGCGGAGATTCCGGGCGGGCAGGGTGGTGAGGTGCTTGATGGCCACGCCTCTGTGATTACCACCGAGGGCGAGGACGTCAGCGCCGCGTTTCTCTCGGGGGCTTGTCAGGCGTTGGAACTGGTGCAAAAGCACGGCATCAGGATCGCCGTGCTCAAGGCCAACAGCCCGTCTTGCGGGAATTTGCTGACGTATGACGGGACGTTTAGTGGAGTGAAGGTCAGTGGCGAGGGGGTTACTGCGGCGTTGCTCAAGCGCCATGGCGTTCAAGTCTTCAGTGAGCTGGAGCTGGCTGAAGCAGCCTCTGCATTGACCGCCCAAGACTAACGATCAACACAAAACCACTGTGGGAGCGAGCTTGCTCGCGATGGCGGCCGAACATTCAACATTGATGTTGACTGGTAAGGCCTCATCGCGAGCAAGCTCGCTCCCACAGGGGTAGTCGCCAGCCTGGAATCAGGGTTTCGGCGGCACACTCGTATCCACCCCCAACCACTTCTGTTCCAGTGCTTCCAATCGTCCATCCGCCTTGATCCGCTGCAACGCGTTTTCCAGGCTGGCATGAAAGGCCGGGTTACCCTTCTGAAACGGAATCGCCAGGCTCACTGCAGGGCCAGCCTTCGGCTTCTCTTCCGTCAGCGACTGCACCAGCAGAATCGAACGTGGCTCCTCCTTCTGCGCGATCAATTGCGCATCAGTGTGAATGTAAGGTTCGCTGAAATCGAAACGATCCTTGAGGTCCGGGGTCACTGCTATGTGGTTAATGGCGATGTCGTATTTACCGGTTTCAACGCCTTGCAGCAGATCGCTGGAATCGGTAACGACGAAGTCGGCCCGTACATCCAGTTCGTTGGCCAGCAGTTGGCCCAATTCGACCTCGAAGCCCGTTAGATTGCCATCGTCCTTGAAATTGAACGGCGGTGTATTAGCCTCAAGAGCAATGCGCAATTCGCCACGGTCGTTTACATCGTCCATCAGTTCGGCATGAGCCAAAGGGCTCAAAAGGGGTAGCAGGCAGATCAGGCCAGGCAAAAAACGCATGGTCACTCCTTTGAATTCATTATCGCGATGCTCTGGTTCAGGCTCGCTTTGCTATGGTTGTCGAGTGACTTCGACAACGAATGGCCGTGAAGTTGTCATGGCCACGCGGATTTTACGAAAAAACTGGAGAAGAGAATGAAAACCTTTATGTCACGAGCAGCATTGGCTGGCCTGTTGCTGGGGGCTTCGATGCTGGCAACGGCTGCCACACCGGCTCCCGAGGGTGCAGAAGTGTCCATCGTTTCTCCCGCGGACGGTGCCACGGTTCCGCAAACCTTCATCGTCAAGTTCGCCGTCGAGAACGTCGCGCTGGCGCCTGCGGGCGATGTCACCAAAAACACCGGCCATCACCATCTGCTGATCGATGTCGACAAGCTGCCTGCCAAAGGCGCACCGATTCCGAATGATGCCAACCATATGCACTTTGGCAAGGCGCAGACCCAGGCTGAAGTAAAACTGGCACCGGGCAAGCACACCTTGCAGCTCGAACTGGGCGACAGCGTTCACCTGCCGTTCGATCCGCCAATCGTTTCGAAAAAAATCACCGTCAACGTCAAGTAACGTTGTCGCGCGCATGAAAAAGGGAGACCCGAGGGTCTCCCTTTTTTGTCGCTCAAGTCGCTATCAGAACAACACGCGGCAACGAATGGTGCCGTTGATGTGCTGCAGCTTCTCTTGCGCCATTTCCGAGTATTCGGCGTCGACGTCGATCACGACGTAGCCGACTTTCTCGTTGGTCTGCAGGAACTGACCGGAAATGTTGATGCCGTTTTCGGCGAAGACCTTGTTGATCTCGCTCATCACACCCGGAATGTTCTCGTGGATGTGCAGCAGACGGTGCTTGCCAGGGTGAGCCGGCAGTGCTACTTCCGGGAAGTTCACCGACGATACCGACGTACCGTTGTCGCTGTACTTGACCAGCTTCTCTGCCACTTCCAGACCGATGTTGGCTTGCGCTTCAGCGGTGGAACCGCCGATGTGCGGGGTCAGGATCACGTTGTCCAGGCCACGCAGCGGGCTTGCAAACTCTTCGTCGTTGGAGCGAGGCTCCACCGGGAATACGTCGATGGCCGCGCCGATCAGGTGCTTGTCCTTGATCGCGTCCGCCAGGGCGTCCAGCTCGACCACGGTGCCGCGAGCAGCGTTGATCAGGATGCCGCCCTTCTTGATCGCGCGGATTTCCTTCTCGCCGATCATCCACTGGGTCGCAGCGGTTTCCGGAACGTGCAGGGTGACGATGTCGGACATGCCCAGCAGCTCGGTCAGGCTGGCAACTTGCGTCGCGTTGCCCAATGGCAGCTTGGTCACGGTGTCGTAGAAGTACACCTGCATGCCCAGGCCTTCAGCCAGGACCGACAATTGAGTACCAATCGAACCGTAACCCACGATGCCGAGCTTCTTGCCACGGATTTCGAAGGAGTTGGCTGCGCTCTTGATCCAGCCGCCACGGTGGCAGGAAGCGTTCTTCTCAGGAATGCCGCGCAACAACAGGATCGCTTCGGCCAGCACCAGCTCCGCTACGGAACGCGTGTTGGAGTACGGTGCGTTGAACACCGCGATGCCGCGTTCGCGAGCCGCGTTGAGGTCGACCTGGTTGGTGCCGATGCAGAAACAGCCGACAGCCACCAGTTTCTTCGCCTGATCGAAGATCTCTTCGGTCAGTTGAGTGCGCGAGCGAATGCCGATGAAGTGCGCATCAGCGATCTTTTCCTTCAGCTGGGCTTCCGGCAGAGAACCTGTAAGGTACTCGATGCTGGTGTAGCCCGCCGACTTGAGGACGTCGACAGCCGATTGGTGGACGCCTTCGAGAAGAAGGAACTTGATCTTGCTCTTATCGAGAGAAGTCTTGCTCATCTGCGTAAACCTGTATCCCGGAGAAAAATGGCAGGAGATAGCCAGCAGACGCTGACCCGGACGACAAGAATGCCGTCGCCGCAGAACAGCCGTTGGGCACTATGCTGCGGGGTCGGTATGCTAGCATATGCACCCCGCTAAACACTCATTCCTGCGACGTGAAGCGTTCTCAGGATGACCATGAATTGTTCGAGAGTTCTGTCGATGACCAATCCTGCCCTGATTGAAGAGCTGAAGACCCTGGTTGAGCCTGGCAAGGTGCTGACCGATGCCGACTCCCTGAATGCTTACGGTAAGGATTGGACCAAGCATTTCGCCCCGGCCCCAACCGCCATCGTGTTCCCCAAGACCACCGAGCAGGTTCAGGCCATTGTTCGCTGGGCCAATGAGCACAACGTTGCGTTGGTGCCGTCCGGCGGTCGCACCGGTCTGTCCGCTGCTGCCGTGGCCGCGAATGGCGAAGTCGTCGTGTCTTTTGACTACATGAACCAGATCCTCGACGTGAACCTGACCGATCGCACGGCGGTCTGCCAGCCAGGCGTGGTCACCGAACACCTGCAGAACGTCGCCGAAGAAAAAGGCCTTTACTACCCGGTGGACTTCGCTTCGGCAGGTTCCAGTCAGATTGGCGGCAATATCGGCACCAATGCCGGCGGGATCAAGGTCATTCGCTATGGCATGACCCGCAACTGGGTCGCGGGCATGAAAGTCGTCACCGGCAAAGGCGATCTGCTGGAACTGAACAAAGACTTGATCAAGAACGCCACGGGTTACGACCTGCGTCAGCTGTTCATCGGCGCTGAAGGCACCCTCGGTTTTGTGGTCGAAGCCACCATGCGCTTGGACCGTGCGCCGAAGAACCTCACCGCGATGGTCCTCGGCACTGCCGATTTCGACTCGATCATGCCGGTGCTGCACGCGTTCCAGAGCAAACTCGACCTGACTGCTTTCGAATTCTTCTCCGACAAAGCGTTGGCCAAGGTGATGGCTCGCGGCGATGTGCCGGTGCCTTTCGAAACCGATTGCCCGTTCTACGCGCTGCTGGAGTTCGAAGCGACCACCGAAGAAGTGGCCAACCACGCCCTGGAAACCTTCGAGCACTGCGTCGAGCAGGGCTGGGTGCTGGACGGCGTGATGAGCCAGAGCGAAACCCAGCTGCAGAACCTCTGGAAGCTGCGCGAATACATCTCCGAGACCATTTCCCACTGGACGCCGTACAAGAACGACATTTCGGTCACTGTGTCGAAAGTCCCGGCGTTCCTGAAGGAAATCGACGCGATCGTCGGCGAACACTATCCGGATTTCGAAATCGTCTGGTTCGGCCACATCGGCGACGGCAATCTGCACTTGAACATCCTCAAGCCGGAGAACCTGAGCAAGGACGAGTTCTTTGCCAAGTGCGCGACCGTCAACAAGTGGGTGTTCGAAACCGTCGAGAAGTACAACGGCTCGATTTCGGCCGAACATGGCGTGGGCATGACCAAGCGTGACTACTTGACCTACAGCCGCTCGCCAGTTGAGATCGAGTACATGAAAGCCGTCAAAGCGGTGTTCGACCCGAACGGCATCATGAACCCGGGCAAGATTTTCGCTGTTTGACTTTTGAATTTAAGAGCTACGAAACAGGAGTCGGTAATGAGCTATCAGCACCAGTATGTCGACGGTACGCGTATTCACTTTCCGCTCGGGAAGGTGGTGTGCATCGGCCGCAACTACGCCGAACACGCCAAGGAACTGGACAACCCGGTGCCTACAGAACCGTTGCTGTTCATTAAGCCGGGCAGTTGCGTAGTGCCGCTGGAAGGCGGTTTCAGCATTCCGACCGAACGCGGCTCGGTGCATTACGAAGCGGAAATCGCGGTGTTGATCGGCAAGCCATTGTCGACCAAGCCAAACCGTGAAGAAGTACTCGATGCTATCTCCGGCTTCGCTCCGGCCCTGGATCTGACGCTGCGCGACAAGCAGGCCGAGCTGAAATCCAAGGGCCTGCCGTGGGAAATCTCCAAGTCCTTCGACGGTGCGGCGGTGATTGCGCCCTTCGTGTCCGGCAGCACGTTCGCTGACCTGACCGACATCGGCATCCGCCTGACCATCAATGGTGAAGTCCGCCAGGACGGCAACAGCAGCGCGATGCTCAACCCGATCGTGCCGATGATCCAGCACATGGCCGGCTGCTTTTCGCTGCAGGCCGGTGACGTGATCCTGACGGGTACGCCGGTTGGCGTCGGTCCGCTGAATGTCGGTGATGAACTGGTGCTGGAATTGCCAGGCGCCAGCAGCTTCACCAGCAGCGTCCGCTAAACCAAACACCACTAAACCCTGTGGGAGCGAGCTTGCTCGCGATGAGGTCGTGTCAGTCGATAGAGATATCGACTGTCAGATTGCCATCGCGAGCAAGCTCGCTCCCACAGTGGTTGTTGTTGTTGTTGTTGTTGTTGTTGTTGTTGCCTCAAGTCCTGCGTCTGCACAGGGCAATCCCGCCATTTCCCGTTTTTTTCACATCTCGTCCGGATAATTCCGGGACTTGCGGCGTCTGAGCCGGTCCCAATTGTGCTATTACCCATAGCCTGAATTTCTGGAACGCATCCTTGATGGCCACCCAACCGCTGCCCACGCTTAAAACTGCCCGCCGCTCGCGCTTTGTCATGCGTTGGTATTCCTGGCTTTTGCTGGGGGGCGCCGCCGCGTATGGCCTCGCGTTTGCGATGCACTGGGATGACCGTGGTGTGCTCTGGGTGCTGGAGCGTTTCGAAAGCCCCGCCGAACGTCAGGAGAGCATCTGGCTGCCGGATTACCGGGCAGTGATCGACGCCAAAGTGCTGCCGGGCATGGAAAAGGACGAAGCGTCGGACCTGGCCTACGATCCGCAGTCCAAAACCCTGTTTTCGGTCATGGGCAATAAACCGTTCCTGGTCGAGCTGACTTTGCAGGGTGACGTGCTGCGCAAGATGCCGCTGGTGGGCTGGAGCAACCCGGAAGGGGTGACCGTGATGGGCAACGGTTTGCTGGCCATCGTCGATGAGCGCGAACACATGCTCTCCATCGTCAAGGTTGACGCCGACACCCGCGAGCTGAATATGGCCAACTTCCCGAAATACGACCTCGGCCCTTCGAAAGACCAGAACAAGGCCTTCGAAGCCATCGTCTGGGACTCGCGCAATCAGCAAATGTTGCTGGGTGAAGAGCGTCCACCGGCGTTGTTCACCTGGAAAAGCAACGATGGCCAGACACTCACCGGCGACAAGCAGAAACTTGCCAATGACGAACTGGACATCCGCAACCTGTCTGCCTTGGCCATCGACCCGCGCACTGGTCATACCCTGGTGTTGTCCGCCGACTCCCACTTGCTGCTGGAGCTGGACGAGAAGGGCGAGCAGGTCAGCTTCATGACCTTGCTGGGCGGCTTCAATGGTCTGAAGAAAACCATCCCTCGCGCCGAAGGCGTGACCATGGACGATGCGGGTAAGCTGTACATCGTGAGCGAACCGAACCTGTTCTACCGTTTCGAAAAACAGAAGTAAGCCCGTCGTGAGGGTGGCGCGCGGTCGCTTGTTGGGGTAAACCTTCCGGGCCGCGGCCACTGGCCATTAAGCTTCAATTCAGGCTGGCGTGGTATTTCATCCGCCTGTTCTGTTCTCGAGCTTGCCTGAATGCGCCGACTTGCCCGCCCCAAACCCCTGATGTTGATCCTGTCGGTGATTGCCCTGATCGCGCTGATTGCGGTCGGCCAGTACCTGCGCCTGTTCGAGCGCGGCTGGTTCAATCTGCACACGCTCTGGCAGCCGACGAACGATCAGTCCATCGCTCTGGATCACTATCAGGTGACGGTCGAGGCGCGAGTCATTGAAGGGCTGGATGACGATGTTTCGGCGTTGACCTTCGATCCGGTGCGCAAAAGCCTGTTCACCGTCACCAACAAAAACTCTGAGCTGATCGAGCTGTCTCTGGACGGCCAGATTATTCGACGCATTGCGCTGGTCGGGTTTGGCGATCCGGAAGCCGTAGAATTCATCAGCGCCGACACGTACGTGATCACTGACGAGCGCGAGCAGCGGCTGATCAAGATCCATCTGGAGAAGGACACAACGTTCCTCGACGCAGCGGATGCCGAGCAGATGACCCTTGGCGTGCACATGAGCAGCAATAAGGGCTTCGAAGGTCTGGCTTACGACTCGGTGGGCAAGCGGTTGTTTGTCGCCAAGGAACGCGACCCGATGCTGATCTATGAAGTGCAGGGCTTTCCGCATTACAACCCGGAAAAATCCTACGCGGTGCACGTGGTGAACAACCCCAAGCGCGATGCCGGGATGTTCGTGACGGACCTGTCGAGCCTGCAATACGACGAGCGCAGCGGCCATCTGCTGGCGTTGTCGGATGAGTCGCGACTGATTCTGGAACTGGATGTGAACGGGCGACCGCTGAGCACCCTGTCACTGAGCAAGGGCCGTCAGGGGTTGCAGAAGACGGTGCCGCAAGCGGAAGGGATCGCCATGGATGACGACGGTACGATGTACCTGGTGAGCGAGCCGAACCTGTTTTACACCTTCAAAAAACCGCCACAACCCTAACAAACGCCCCAAACAAATGTGGGAGCGAGCTTGCTCGCGATATCGGTTTGTCATTCAACATCTCTGTCGACTGACATGGCCTCATCGCGAGCAAGCTCGCTCCCACAGGTTTCGTGTTGTGTCTAATTACTCAGCGCGCAGGGTTTTCACGCCTTCGCTGGTGCCCAGCAGCAACAGATCCGCCGGACGCGCCGCGAACAAACCGTTGGTGACCACGCCGACGATGGCGTTGATCTGCGTCTCCAACTCCACCGGGTTGGTGATCTGCATGTTGAAAACGTCGAGGATGATGTTGCCGTTGTCGGTCAGCACGCCTTCACGGTAGACCGGGTCGCCGCCCAGCTTCACCAGTTCGCGGGCCACATGGCTGCGGGCCATCGGAATCACTTCCACCGGCAGCGGGAACGCGCCGAGCACCGGCACCAGTTTGCTGGCGTCGGCGATGCAGATGAAGGTCTTGGCCACGGCTGCCACGATCTTCTCGCGGGTCAGGGCTGCGCCGCCGCCCTTGATCAGGTTCAGGTGCTCGTCGCTTTCGTCGGCGCCGTCGACGTAGAACTCCAGGTCGCTGACGGTGTTCAGCTCATACACCGGAATGCCGTGGCCCTTGAGGCGGGCAGCGGTGGCTTCGGAACTGGCGACCGCGCCGTCGAACGCGCCTTTGTGCTTGGCCAGTGCATCGATGAAGCAGTTGGCGGTGGAGCCGGTGCCGACCCCGACGATGCTCTTGTCGTCGAGTTTCGGAAGGATGAAGTCGACGGCGGCCTGAGCCACTGCCTGTTTGAGTTGATCCTGGGTCATGCGGGCTCCGAAGCGGGCAAGGGGAGAACGGAAAGGCCGGCATTATAGCCCCATGCCGGGCTAAAACCTCTTGATTCGTGTGGTCGCCCGCCCGAAAGCCGGGTTAGACTCCTTGGCCCTGCCCAACCCGCTCAGTGATGCTTTCCGATGCTCGAACAGTACGTCAAAAAGATCCTCACCTCGCGCGTTTATGACGTTGCCGTAGAAACCCCATTGCAGACTGCCCGCCAGCTCTCCGAGCGGCTGGGCAATAATATTTGGCTCAAGCGCGAAGACTTGCAGCCCGTATTCTCGTTCAAGATTCGCGGCGCCTACAACAAGCTGACCCAACTGAGCGATGAAGAGCGCGCTCGCGGTGTCGTGACCGCGTCGGCGGGCAACCATGCGCAAGGCCTGGCCCTGGCGGCAAAGGTGTTGGGCGTGAAAGCGACCATCGTCATGCCCAAGACCACTCCGGAAATCAAAGTCGAAGGCGTGCGCTCGCGCGGCGGCAAAGTGGTGCTGCACGGGGATTCGTTCCCGGAAGCCCTGGCCTACTCGCTGAAACTGGTCGACGAAAAAGGCTACGTCTACATCCATCCGTACGACGATCCCCACACCATTGCCGGGCAGGGCACGGTGGCGATGGAGATTCTGCGTCAGCACCCAGGGCGTCTGGATGCGATTTTCGTCCCGGTGGGCGGCGGCGGGCTGATCGCCGGGATCGCGGCGTACGTGAAGTACTTGCGGCCTGAAATCAAAATCATCGGCGTCGAGCCGGATGATTCCAACTGCCTGCAAGCCGCCATGGCCGCTGGCGAGCGCGTGATCCTGCCGACCGTGGGCCTCTTCGCCGACGGCGTCGCGGTGGCGCAGATTGGTCAGCACACCTTTGATATCTGCAAAGACTATGTCGATGAAGTGATCACCGTCAGTACCGATGAAATCTGTGCGGCGATCAAGGATATCTACGACGATACCCGCTCGATCACCGAACCTGCAGGCGCTCTAGGCGTGGCCGGGATCAAGAAGTACGTCGAGCAACGAGGTTTCACCGGGCATACCTTCGTGGCCATCGACTCCGGCGCCAACGTCAACTTCGACCGCCTGCGCCACGTCGCTGAACGCGCCGAGCTGGGCGAAGGTCGCGAGGCCATCATCGCCGTGACCATCCCCGAGAAACCGGGCAGCTTCAAGGCGTTCTGCGAAGCCATCGGCAAGCGCCAGATCACCGAATTCAATTACCGCTACAACACGGGCAGCGAAGCGCACATCTTCGTGGGCGTGCAGACGCATCCGGAAACCGACCCGCGCAGTGCGCTGCTTGCCAGCCTGACCGAGCAGGGTTTTCCGGTGCTCGATCTGACCGACAACGAACTTGCCAAGCTGCACATCCGCCACATGGTCGGCGGGCGTGCGGCTCATGTGGTCGATGAAGTGGTGCTGCGCTTTGAGTTCCCGGAGCGTCCGGGCGCGCTGTTCAACTTCCTCAACAAGCTCGGCGGGCGCTGGAACATCTCGATGTTCCACTACCGCAACCATGGCGCGGCGGATGGCCGTGTCGTCGCGGGCCTGCAAGTGCCTCACGATGAACGCCATCTGGTGCCCACTGCGCTGGAAGAAATCGGCTACCCATACTGGGACGAAAGCGACAACCCTGCCTATCAGTTGTTTCTCGGCTGAGCGGCTACGCTGATGGGCAAGCCATAAGGAAATCGAACAATGGAAACGTTAACCGCCCTGAAAATGGCTCACATCGTGGCAACAGTGCTGCTGTTGGTCAGCGCGTTGGGTCTGGCGATCTGGGTCTGGCGTACGCGTCGTAACGGTGATGCGACGGCTCACACGCGCACGTTGCAACGGCCACGAGTGTTTATCTGGCTGGTGATGGGGCTGGCGCTGCTGAGCATGCCGTTTACCGGCTGGTGGATGGTGCATCTGGTGGGCTGGCCGCTGGGGCAGACCTGGTTGCTGGCGTCCAGTGTGCTTTACACCGTCGCGGCGTTGGGCTGGTTCTGGCTGTTGGTGCGGCTGAATCGGCTGCGTAAGGCACCGGCAGCGGGCAATGGGAAATTTACCTTTGCCTTGGCGTTGTTCAGTTTTGTCTGCTTTATCGCCATTGCAGGGTTGATGGGCGCGAAGCCTGTTTAAGGCGTTGGACCGAGTCGGCTCCATCGCGAGCAAGCTCGCTCCCACAGGGGATTTGAGTCGTTCACACATCCAATGTGGGAGCGAGCTTGCTCGCGATAGCGATGTCAGTCGCGCAGACTAATCACCGGCCAGCCACGCTTCTCGGCTTCGGCGCGCAAGTTAGGGTCCGGATCAACCGCAACCGGATTCGCCACCTGCTCCAGCAACGGCAAATCATTCATCGAGTCGCTATAGAAATAACTGTCCTCCAACGAATACCCAGTCTCTTCCAGCCAACGATTCAACCGCGTCACCTTGCCTTCACGAAAGCACGGTACGTCGGTGCTGCGCCCGGTGTAGCGGCCATCAACCATTTCACATTCGGTGGCGATCAGGGTTTCGACACCCAAACGCTCGGCAATCGGCCCGGTAACAAAACGGTTGGTGGCGGTGATGATCACCAGTTTGTCGCCGGCCTCACGGTGCTTGGCCAGCAGTTCGATAGCCTTGGGCAACACAATCGGCTCAATGCAATCGCGCATGTAATCCAGGTGCCATTGATCCAGCGTGGCCATTTCGGTACGGCCGAGGACTTCCAGGCAGAAGTTCAGGTAGGCATCGTTATCCAGCTTGCCGGCCAGGTAATCCTGATAGAACTCGTCGTTGCGTGCCTTGTAGGCGACGGCGTCGAGGAAGCCGCGCTCGCACAGGTAATCGCCCCAGGCGTGGTCACTGTCACCGCCCAAGAGCGTGTTGTCCAAGTCGAATAAAGCCAGCCGCATTGCAGTTACTCGCTGAAAAGTCTGTAGAAAGGCGTCCAGAATACGGACTTTTCACAAGAGTGCACATAAGGTAGGCCGGCTCGTTGCTGCTATCACAACCTTTGTGGAACAATGCGCCGACATGCGTTTGCGAGGTTGTTGCCGTGATCGACCCCGATGGTTTCCGCCCCAATGTCGGGATCATTCTCACGAATGATGCCGGACAGGTGCTATGGGCTCGCCGTATCAATCAAGATGCCTGGCAGTTTCCACAGGGCGGGATCAACCCCCAGGAGACGCCGGAAGACGCCTTGTACCGCGAGTTGAACGAAGAAGTGGGTCTTGAGCGCGAAGATGTTGAAATTCTCGCCTGCACCCGGGGCTGGTTGCGCTATCGTTTGCCGCAACGTCTGGTCCGGACACACAGCCAACCGCTGTGCATCGGCCAGAAACAGAAATGGTTTCTCCTGCGCCTGGTCTCCAACGAGCAGCGGGTGCGGATGGATTTGACCGGTAAACCGGAATTCGATGGCTGGCGCTGGGTCAGCTATTGGTACCCGTTGGGCCAGGTGGTGACATTCAAGCGCGAAGTGTATCGACGCGCTCTCAAAGAGCTTGCCCCGCGCCTTTTATCGCGCGACTGACGACGGAGTTCGACCCCGAGCCATGCTCAATACGCTGCGCAAGATCGTCCAGGAAGTTAACTCCGCCAAGGATCTCAAGGCGGCGTTGGGGATTATTGTGTTGCGCGTCAAAGAGGCCATGGGCAGCCAGGTCTGCTCGGTCTACCTGCTTGACCCTGAGACCAACCGCTTCGTGCTGATGGCCACCGAGGGCTTGAACAAGCGCTCGATCGGCAAAGTCAGCATGGCACCCAACGAAGGTCTGGTCGGCCTGGTCGGCACGCGTGAAGAACCCCTGAACCTCGAAAACGCCGCGGATCACCCGCGCTACCGCTACTTCGCCGAGACCGGTGAGGAGCGCTACGCCTCGTTCCTCGGGGCGCCGATCATTCACCACCGCCGCGTCGTCGGCGTGTTGGTCATTCAGCAAAAAGAACGTCGCCAGTTCGATGAAGGTGAAGAAGCCTTCCTCGTGACCATGAGCGCACAGCTCGCCGGCGTTATCGCCCACGCCGAAGCCACCGGTTCGATCCGGGGGCTGGGCCGTCAGGGCAAGGGCATCCAGGAAGCCAAGTTCGTTGGCGTACCGGGTTCGCCGGGTGCGGCGGTCGGTACCGCGGTGGTCATGCTGCCGCCGGCTGATCTGGATGTGGTGCCCGACAAGACCATCACCGACATCGCCGCAGAACTCGGGCTGTTCAAGACCGCGATCGAAGGCGTGCGCGCCGACATGCGCGCCTTGTCCGCCAAGCTGGCGAACCAGTTGCGTCCCGAAGAGCGCGCGCTGTTCGACGTCTATCTGATGATGCTCGACGATGCCTCGCTCGGCAGCGAGATCACCACCGTGATCAAGACCGGCCAGTGGGCCCAGGGCGCGTTGCGTCAGGTGGTCACCGAACACGTCAACCGTTTCGAATTGATGGACGACGCCTACCTGCGTGAGCGCGCCTCCGACGTCAAAGACCTTGGTCGTCGCTTGTTGGCGTACTTGCAGGAAGAGCGTCAACAGACCCTGGTTTATCCCGACAACACCATTCTGATCAGCGAAGAACTGACGCCGGCGATGCTCGGCGAGGTGCCGGAAGGCAAGCTGGTCGGTCTGGTCTCGGTACTCGGTTCCGGCAACTCCCACGTCGCGATCCTGGCTCGCGCCATGGGTATCCCGACGGTCATGGGCCTGGTCGACCTGCCGTATTCCAAGGTCGACGGCATCCAGATGATCGTCGACGGCTACCACGGCGAGGTCTACACCAACCCCAGCGAAGTGCTGCGCAAGCAGTTCGCCGAGGTGGTCGAGGAAGAGAAACAACTGTCCCTCGGACTGGATAAGCTGCGGGACTTGCCGTGCGTGACCCTCGATGGTCACCGCATGCCGCTGTGGGTCAACACCGGCCTGCTGGCGGATGTGGCGCGGGCGCAGAAGCGTGGCGCTGAAGGCGTCGGTCTGTACCGCACCGAAGTGCCGTTCATGATCAACCAGCGCTTCCCGAGCGAAAAAGAGCAGCTGGCGATCTATCGTGAACAACTCGCCGCGTTCCACCCGCAACCCGTGACCATGCGCAGCCTGGACATTGGCGGTGACAAGTCGCTGTCGTACTTCCCGATCAAGGAAGACAACCCGTTCCTCGGCTGGCGCGGTATTCGCGTCACGCTCGACCACCCGGAAATCTTTCTGGTCCAGACTCGCGCCATGCTCAAGGCGAGCGAAGGCCTGAACAACCTGCGGATTCTGCTGCCGATGATCTCCGGCACCCACGAACTGGAAGAAGCCCTGCACCTGATTCACCGGGCCTGGGGTGAAGTCCGCGACGAAGGCTGCGACGTGCCTATGCCGCCGATCGGCGTGATGATCGAAATTCCGGCGGCGGTTTATCAGACCAAGGAACTGGCGCGACAAGTGGACTTCCTGTCGGTCGGCTCCAACGACCTGACCCAGTACCTGTTGGCGGTAGACCGAAACAACCCGCGTGTAGCCGACCTCTACGACTACCTGCATCCGGCGGTCCTGCAAGCCCTTCAGAGCGTGGTGCGCGACGCTCATGCCGAAGGCAAGCCAGTGAGTATCTGCGGTGAGATGGCCGGCGATCCGGCGGCGGCGGTGCTGTTGATGGCGATGGGCTTCGACAGCCTGTCGATGAACGCCACTAACTTGCCGAAAGTGAAGTGGATGCTGCGTCAGATCAACCTGAGCAGGGCAAAGGAATTGCTGGCCGAGCTGATGACCATCGACAACCCGCAAGTTATCCACAGCTCGCTGCAACTGGCGCTGAAGAACCTTGGGTTGGCACGGATGATTAATCCGGCTTCGGCTAAAACTCTCTAAGCCTGCATTGGCCTCTTCGCGGGCAAGCCTCGCTCCTACAGGGATTAGGTGATCCTTGTAGGAGCGAGGCTTGCCCGCGAAGGCGTCCTCGAATACGCCACAAATCTAAACCCTGATCTCCACTTCCCCCAAATGCCCGCCATACGGCCCAAAACTCCGCTCAACCATCCACCGCGTCCCATCCGCCTGAACAATCAACGCCGTACTCGCCCGTGTCCCATAAGTCGGGCTGGCAATAAACACACTCGACAACAACGTCTCAGTCGCCAACCCGACCCCGGTATCCGGCAGTTCGGCAAATGGCGCCGCCTGCGGATCATTCAGCAACGCCAATAACGCCTGAGGCTGCGGATCGTCCAGCACTTCCTCCAGCGCTGTCCGTGCCTTGAGCAGTTTTGGCCACGGCGTATCCAGCCCCGCGTTTGACAACCCATAAACCCCCGGTGGCAGCATCACCGCCTCAGTCTCCCGGGCATTGAAGTGCCACAGTTCGTTGGCATTACCGATCAGCAGATTAAATCCAGCATATTCCAGCGAACGTGCGACAACGTCGCTCAAATAGTCATCTATCGGCAAATCGCCGCTAAGAAATCGCGCCACCAGCTCTCCTCGCGACTTGCGTGCAGGTGGCTGATGCGGGTCGCGGATATTGGTCAGCGCGGCGAAGCGTCCATTGGCGCCAACACCGAGCCAGGTGCCCCCAGCCTCGAGATCGCGACCGGCATGAACGTGCGGTGCTTCGGGCCATTGCGCCAGAGGCAGGCTGGGCCGGGCGTAGAACTCGTCGCGGTTGGCCGCCACGATCAGCGGCTGGGCGTGACCCGGTCGCCAAGCGAAAACAATCAGGCACATAAGGTGGTCCTAGTGTGTTTTCTGCCCACTCTACTCAGTCATCGTGCGGGTATCCATCGCCATCCAGTGGAGCTTGAGGCCATGCATCCGTTACCATGCCGCTCTCATTTGGGGATGCGCATGGAATTTCTGCTCTATCTGGCGCTCGGCGCCTGTGCAGGTGTGCTGGCCGGGCTGTTCGGGGTCGGCGGCGGGATCATTATCGTTCCGGTGCTGGTATACAGTTTCACCTTGCAGGGTTTCGATGCGTCGATCCTCACGCACCTGGCGGTCGGCACGTCCCTGGCGACAATCATATTTACCTCGATCAATGCGATCCGCGAACATCACCGTCGCGGTGCCGTGCGTTGGCCGATTTTTGCCTGGATGACCCTTGGTATTCTCATCGGTGCCGGTTTCGGCGCGTTGACGGCGGAGGCGATCTCCGGGCCAAACTTGCAGAAAATCATCGGCGTCTTTGCACTGATCATCGCCGTTCAGCTCGCCTTGGACTTCAAACCAAAGGCCAGCCGAACGGTGCCCGGTAAAGTCGGTCTGACCGTGGCCGGCAGTGTGATTGGCTGGGCCTCGGCGATTTTCGGGATTGGCGGCGGTTCGCTGACCGTGCCGTTCCTGACCTGGCGTAGCGTGCCGATGCAGCAAGCGGTGGCGACTTCATCCGCCTGCGGTCTGCCGATCGCCTTGTCCAGTGCATTATTTTTCATGATTCTGGGCTGGCACGATCCATTGCTGCCGGGCCATAGTCTCGGTTTTATTTATTTACCGGCGCTGCTGGGGATCGCCCTGACCAGCATGGTCTTCGCCCGCCTCGGCGCGCGACTGGCTCACAGGCTGTCGCCGCGCTTGCTGAAAAGACTGTTCGCCGCTTTGCTGTTCTGCGTGGGCCTGAGCTTTTTGCTCTGACGCGTACCGCAATCCTGGCTTAATCCTGGCGTGGCAGCGTCGCCCAGGAATTTTGGTTTCAACTCTAACAAGGAGTCGCAATGCTGCCTTACCCGCAGATCGACCCGGTGGCATTGGCCATCGGTCCGCTGAAAATCCACTGGTACGGCTTGATGTACCTGATCGGCATCGGCGGCGCCTGGCTGCTGGCGTCGCGCCGGTTGAACCGCTTCGACCCGACCTGGACCAAGGAGAAACTCTCCGACATGGTCTTCTGGATGTCGATGGGCGTTATCGTCGGGGGGCGTCTGGGCTACGTGCTGTTCTACGATCTGAATGCTTATCTGGCCAACCCGACGCTGATTTTCGAGGTCTGGAAGGGCGGCATGTCGTTCCACGGCGGCTTTATCGGCGTGATGCTGGCAGCATTGTGGTTCGGTAAAAAGAACGGCAAGTCGTTCTTCCAACTGATGGATTTCATCGCGCCGATGGTGCCGATCGGCCTGGGTGCCGGGCGCATCGGCAACTTCATCAACGCCGAGTTGTGGGGCAAGGCGACCGACGTGCCGTGGGCGATGATCTTCCCGACCGATCCGGCGCAACTGGCGCGCCACCCGTCGCAGCTGTATCAGTTCGCGCTCGAAGGCGTGGCGCTGTTCGCCATTCTTTGGTTGTTCTCGCGCAAGCCGCGGCCGACCATGGCGGTGTCCGGGATGTTCGCGCTGTTCTATGGCATTTTCCGTTTCATCGTTGAATTCGTCCGCGTACCGGACGCGCAACTGGGCTATCTGGCCTGGAACTGGCTGACCATGGGTCAGGTACTGTGCGTACCGATGATCGTCGGCGGTCTGTTCCTGATCTGGCTGGCCTATCACCGTGCCCCGGCAGCTCCAGCCAACGCTGCGCTATAAATTCGAACCCCGGGGCTTTGGCCCCGGGTTCAAGGACACAGGTAACTCATGAAGCAATATCTCGAACTGGTCGCCCACGTCATCAAGAACGGCACCAAGCAGGCCAACCGCACCGGCGTGAACACCATCAGTTTCCCTGGCGCGATGCTGCGTTATGACTTGAAGGAAGGTTTCCCGGCGATCACCACGCGCAAGATGGCCTTTAAATCGGCCATCGGCGAGATGTGTGGTTTTCTGCGCGGGGTGAACAACGCTGCCGAATTCCGTGCGCTGGGCTGCAAGGTCTGGGATCAGAACGCTAACGAAAACGCTCAGTGGCTGGCCAACCCGTTCCGTCAGGGCGAAGACGACCTCGGCGAGATCTACGGCGTGCAATGGCGCAAATGGCCGGCGTACAAGCAGATTCCGGTCAGCAACAAGGCCGCCATCGAACAGACCCTGAGCCAAGGTTATCGTCAGATTGCCGAAGGCGAAGAGGACGGTCAGGCTTACGTGGTGCTGTACAAGGCGATCGACCAGATCCGCCAGTGCGTCGACACCATCATCAAAGACCCGGGCAGCCGCCGCATCCTGTTCCATGGCTGGAACGTCGCGCAGCTCGATGAAATGGCTTTGCCGCCGTGCCACTTGCTGTACCAGTTCCACCCGAATGTGGAGACCAAAGAGATTTCTTTGACCCTCTACATCCGTTCGAACGACTTGGGCCTGGGCACGCCGTTCAACCTCACCGAAGGCGCCGCGCTGCTGAGCCTGATCGGTCGCCTGACCGGCTACACGCCACGCTGGTTCACCTATTTCATCGGTGACGCGCACGTCTACGAAAACCACCTGGACATGCTCAACGAACAGCTCAAGCGCGAGCCGTTCGCGATGCCGAAACTGGTGATTAGTGATCGTGTGCCAGAGTTTGCCAAGACTGGCGTTTACCAGCCGGAGTGGCTGGAGTTGATCGAGCCGAGCGATTTCTCGCTGGAAGGCTACGAGCACCACGCCCCAATGACCGCGCCAATGGCGGTCTGAAGAACCACCGCTGACCCTGTGGGAGCCGAGCTTGCTCGCGATAGCGGTTTGTCAGACACATCAATGTTGAATGTGCTGCCGCCATCGCGAGCAAGCTCGCTCCCACAGGGATAGGTGTTCTTAATGGCCGTGACTGCGGCCGACATGGGAATGCTCAACCTCCGTCGCCACCACCCCGCCACTCACCTCAAGCCGCTGCAAAATCCCGCACTGATCAATTTCCGGCCCCTCGCCGCAGCGTTGGCGCAGGTCGAGCAGTTGTACCTGTAACGCCAGCAACCCATCAATCCGCGCCTTCACGTGATGAATGTGTTCGTCGATCAACGCATTCACGTTTTCACACTGATCCTGCGGACTGTCGCGCAATGCCAGCAGGCTGCGGATTTCTTCCAGCGTCATGTCGAGGGTGCGGCAATTGCGGATGAAGGTCAGGCGCTCGGCATGAGCCTGGGTGTAGACGCGGTAGTTGCCGTCGCTGCGGGCCGGTTCCGGCAGCAGGTTTTCGCGCTCGTAGTAGCGGATGGTTTCTACGGCGCAGTCAGTGAGTTTGGCCAGTTCTCCGATCTTCATGAAGGCAATCTCCAAAAGGGTGCTTGACCCTATAGTGGCTACAGGGTCTTTACTTGGCAACAGGCACCTTTCTGGACGCGACCCAATGAGCGATTCCCTTCACACGCACAAACCCGAAGACGGGCATGATCACGATCACAAGCTGCAGCCTGTGCAGAAGAAGCATGACCACGGCGGCCACGGGGATTCCTGCTGTTCCTCAAAAGTGGCGGCACCGTCGCTGATCAAATTGAGCGAAACCCCAACGGCCGGCGCACGGCTGAGCAGCTTCCGCATCGACGCCATGGATTGCCCGACCGAGCAGACGCTGATCGAGAACAAACTCGGCAAGCTCGTCGGCGTGCAACAACTGGAGTTCAACCTGATCAACCGCGTGTTGGGCGTCACCCATGATCTGCCGAACACCGCGCCGATCATCGACGCCATCAAGTCCCTCGGCATGCAGGCCGAGCCGGTGGAGCAGGGCACCGAAGCGCCAGCGCCAATCCCCGAGAAAAAGCACTGGTGGCCCTTGGCACTGTCCGGCGTGGGCGCACTGGCTGCAGAAGTTATCCACTTCACCAACGCCGCACCGACTTGGGTCGTGGCCGTCATCGCGCTGATTTCGATCCTCAGTGGCGGCCTCACCACTTATAAGAAAGGCTGGATCGCGCTCAAGAACCTCAACCTGAACATCAACGCGTTGATGAGCATCGCGGTGACCGGCGCGATCCTGATCGGTCAGTGGCCGGAAGCGGCGATGGTGATGTTCCTGTTCACCGTGGCCGAGTTGATCGAAGCCAAGTCCCTGGACCGTGCGCGCAACGCCATCAGCGGCCTGATGCAGATGACCCCGGAACAGGCCACGGTGCAGCAAGCCGACGGCAGCTGGGTCTCGCAGTCCGTGAAAACCATCGAGCTGGGCGCGCGAGTGCGGGTACGTCCCGGCGAGCGGATTGGTCTGGACGGTGAAGTGGTGTCGGGCAGTTCGACCATCGATCAGGCGCCGATCACCGGTGAAAGTCTGCCGGTTGAGAAGACTGTCGGTGACAAGGTTTTCGCCGGCACCATCAACCAGGCCGGCTCCCTGGAGTACTCGGTAACCGCAGCGGCCAACAACTCGACCCTGGCGCGAATCATCCACGCCGTCGAACAGGCTCAGGGCGCACGGGCACCGACCCAGCGTTTCGTCGACAGCTTCTCGAAAATCTATACGCCAGCGGTGTTTATCCTGGCGCTCGCGGTGGCGGTGATTCCGCCACTGTTTATGGGAGCGCTGTGGTTCGACTGGATCTACCGGGCGTTGGTGTTGCTGGTGGTCGCCTGCCCATGTGCGCTGGTGATTTCCACCCCGGTGACCATCGTCAGCGGCCTCGCGGCGGCGGCGCGCAAAGGCATTCTGGTGAAGGGCGGCGTCTATCTGGAGGGCGGTTACAAGCTCGATTACCTGGCCTTGGACAAGACCGGCACGATCACGCACGGCAAACCGGTGCAGACCGATTACCTGTCGCTTGATCCGACCGCGGACGAATCAGCCCCGGCGATTGCAGCAGCGCTCGCCGGTCGTTCGGATCACCCGGTGTCCTTGGCCATCGCCAACGCGGCTGTGGATAAACAACTCGCACCGCTGATTGTGGGTAACTTTGAGGCGCTGGCCGGTCGCGGTGTACGCGGCGAAATCAATGGTCAGGTTTACCACTTGGGTAATCACCGTTTAGTGGAAGAACTGAACCTGTGTTCGCCTGCACTGGAAGAAAAGCTGTTCGCGCTGGAGAAGCAGGGCAAGTCCGTGGTGCTGCTCCTCGACAAATCCGGCCCATTGGCGCTGTTTGCCGTGGCCGACACCGTAAAAGAGTCCAGCCGCGAGGCGATCCAGCAACTGCACGATCTGGGCATCAAAACCCTGATGCTCACCGGCGACAACGTCCACACCGCTCAGGCGATTGCCGCGCAAGTTGGCATCGACGAGGCCAAGGGCGATCTGTTGCCGACCGACAAGCTGCAAGCCATCGAAGCCCTTTATGCACAGGGCCATAACGTCGGCATGGTCGGCGACGGCATCAACGACGCACCGGCGCTGGCACGCGCCGAGATCGGTTTCGCCATGGCGGCGGCGGGCACCGATACCGCCATCGAAACCGCCGATGTCGCCCTGATGGACGACGATCTGCGCAAGATCCCGACCTTCATCCGGCTGTCACGGCAAACCTCAAGCATCCTCAAACAGAACATCGCCCTGGCATTGGTCATCAAAGCGATCTTTCTTGGGGTAACCTTCGCCGGGATCGCCACCATGTGGATGGCGGTGTTCGCCGACATGGGCGTGAGCCTGTTGGTGGTGTTTAACGGTTTGCGCCTGTTGCGCAAATAGACGATGAGGGACGGGTGTGCTGAGTGCCGAGCTGAAGGCGTTTTACATGGTTGCCCGCCTGGGCAGTATTACCCTGGCGGCGAAAAAACTCGGCCTGAGCCAACCCACGGTGACGACCCAGATTCGGCATCTGGAGAGTCAGTACTCGGTTGAGTTGTTCTACCGTGGCGGCCGTCGCCTCAGCGTCAGCGATGAAGGCGCGCGGTTGCTGCCGATGGTCAAGGCGCTGTTGCAGCAGGAAGCCGACATCGAGTTTTTCCTGCGTAACAGCGGTCAGGTCCAGGGCACGTTGCGCATCGCCGCGACCGCGCCGTATTACATCCTCGATCTGGTGAAGACCTTTCGCGAGCGCTTGCCGCAAGTGGAGGTGTCAGTGGAGATCGGTAACTCCCAGCAGGTACTTGAAGCGCTGGAGGATTACCGGGTCGATATCGCTGCGTCTTCGCAGTTACTGGAGGATGCACGGCTGATTCGCCGGGTGCTCGGCAGCGATCCGCTGGTGCTGGCGGTGCATCGCAATCATCCGCTGGCGGTTCGCGACCATGTTCCTCTGAGTGCGTTGGCCGGGCATACCTTGCTGATGCGTGAGTCGGGCTCGACCACTCGGCGTTTGACCGAAGAATTGTTGGCCAGCGCCGGGGTGAGTTTCGGGCCGTTGCTGGAGATTGGCAGCCGTGAGTCGATCCGTGAGGCGGTGCTGCGCAACATCGGCATCAGCATCATTGCCCGGCAGGAAGTGCCGCATGATCCGCAATTGCGCGTGCTGACCATCGAGAATGCGCCGCAGATTCCGGAGTATTTGTACTGCCTCAAGGAACGAAAAGGCGCGCGGCTACCGGCGGCGTTTCTGGGGTTGGCGCAGGAAATGGCCCCTGCCTAGAAATCCTCATCGCCAGTCATGGCCTCATCGCGAGCAAGCTCGCTCCCACAGTTGACCGCGTTCCCCTGTGGGAGCGAGCTTGCTCGCGATATGGCGTCAGTCCAGGCAACCAAAATCCTTGAATACCACTATCAGCCGTTTTTGCCTCTCTGCCACATGACGGACGCATTACAAACCTAGGATGGCTCTCATCTGCTTGATGAGGCCTGTCCATGAACCACTCGATCGCAACTGCCCTGACCAACCCCGGCGCCCCGATGAAAGTGCGCGGCGTGCAGAAACGCTTCGGCGCGTTCACCGCGCTGGATAACGTTTCCCTCGACGTGGCGGCCGGTGAACTGGTGTGTTTGCTCGGTCCGTCGGGCTGCGGCAAAACCACCTTGCTGCGCTGCATCGCCGGTCTTGAGAAGCAGGACAGCGGCGAGTTGTACCTCGGCGATCGCGACGTTTCCCACCTGGCGCCCCAGGCTCGGGACTACGGCATTCTGTTTCAGTCCTACGCGCTGTTTCCCAATCTCACCGTCGAAGCGAACATCGCCTACGGCCTCGCCGGCAGCGGTCGCGATGAAGTGCGTAAGCGCGTCGGTCAGATGCTGGAGCTGGTCGGCCTGATCGGCAGTGAGAAAAAATACCCCGGCCAATTGTCTGGCGGTCAACAGCAGCGTGTCGCGCTGGCTCGGGCATTGGCACCGGCACCTTCGTTGCTGCTGCTCGACGAACCGATGTCGGCCCTCGACGCCCGGGTCCGCGAGCATCTGTGCACCGAGCTGCGCCAACTGCAGCGCAACCTTGGCGTCACCACCCTGATGGTCACGCACAATCAGGACGAAGCCATGCTGATGGCCGACCGCATCGCCGTGATGAACAATGGCAAGGTTGAGCAGTACGCCACGCCGCAGGAAATCTACGACCGCCCGGCCACACCGTTTGTGGCGGAGTTCGTCGGTCAGGGCAACTGGCTGCCATTCCAGCGCAGCAGCGACAGCCATGCCCAGGTCGGCGGTATGAACATGCGCCTGGCCGACGGCAGCGCCAAAACCGCGTCCGGACGTTTGTTCTGCCGCCCGGAAGCGATCAACGTCAACCCGCCCGTGCATGAAGAAAACCTGTTCCCGGCCAAGGTTCGCGAGATCACCTTCCTCGGCAACCGCTGCCGCATGAGCTTCGAACTCGATCAACTGCCGGGCCACGCATTGCTCGCGGAACTGGCGCCGGAAGCCATGCCGCGCCTCGGCGCCCAGCAGATCATGGTCGCCTTGCCTCCGCGCAGCCTGCAGGTGTTTGCCTGATGAGCGCGAACCTCGCGCTGCCGATACCGCACAAGCAGGTTCGGCAGACCTCCCGTGCCGAGATCGGCGACCGGGTGTTCGTGGTCGGTGGCAAAGTCCTTTTGTTGGTGTTGCTCGGTGTCGCGGTACTGATGCCGTTGCTGGCGATTTTCTGGCGCGGCTTCAGTTCGGAAGCCGGGCAGGGCGGCGGTCTGGTGGCCGCCCGTGAATTGGTGACCAGTGCCAATTTTCATTGGCTGCTCGGCAATAGCCTGAAAGTTTCCCTCAGCGTTGCGGCGATTGTCGTACCGCTGGCTTACCTGTTTGCTTACGCCCTGCAACGCACCTTGATTCCGGGCAAAGGCATCTGGCGTGGGATGTCACTGTTGCCGTTGATGGCGCCGTCGATGTTGCCGGGTATTGCGCTGGTTTATCTGTTCGGCAACCAGGGCATATTGCGCGGTTTGCTCTCGGACAATATCTACGGCTTCTGGGGCATTGTTCTGGGCGAGGTCATCTACACCTTCCCACACGCGCTGATGATTCTGCTGTCGGCGCTGTCCTTGGCGGATGCGCGACTCTTCGATGCCGCCTCCAGCATGGGCGCCAGTCCAGCGAAAGCCTTTCGCAGCATCACTTGGCCGGCAACCCGTCAGGCGGTGTTCGCGGCGTTCTGTCTGGTGTTCACCCTGACCATCACCGACTTCGGCGTACCCGTGGTGGTCGGTGGCGATTATCAGGTGCTGGCGCTGGAAGCCTACAAAGCCGTGGTCGGCCAGCAACAATTCGGTCGCGGCGCGTTGATCGGCATGGTCCTGCTGCTGCCAGCGCTGTTCAGCTTCGGTGTCGACGCCTGGCTGCGTCGGCGTCACGGCGACTCCATGAGCGGTCGAGCACAGGTCTTTCAACCGGCGCCGTCGAAACTGCGGGACGGCTGCTACCTGGCCATCGTGCTGCTGATCTGCGCGGTGTTGCTGCTGGTGTTCGGCATGGCGGTGTATTCGTCGCTGGTGAAGTTCTGGCCGTACAACCTGTCGCTGTCGCTCAATCATTACCAGTTCAACGACACAGCGGGCGGCGGCTGGCTGGCCTACGGCAACAGCGTGAAGATGGCGCTGTGCACGGCGTTGATCGGCAGCGTGCTGATCTTCACCGGCGCCTACCTGATGGAAAAAACCAAGGGCCAGCGCGGACTGAATCTGACACTGCGCATGCTCAGTTTCGTACCGATGGCGGTGCCGGGTCTGGTGCTGGGCCTGGGTTATGTCTTCTTCTTCAACCTCACCGGCAACCCGTTGCATGTGCTCTACGGGACCATGACCCTGCTGGTGGTCTGCACCATTGCTCACTATTTGACCACCGCGCAAATGACCGCCACCACGGCGCTGCGCCAACTCGATGCCGAGTTCGAAGCCGCCGCGCTGTCGCTCAAGGCGCCGCTGTATCGGCATTACCTGCGCGTCACCGTGCCGATCTGCCTGCCGGCGCTTCTGGACATCGTGCGCTACCTGTTCGTCTCGGCCATGACCACTGTCTCGGCGGCGATCTTCCTCTACAGCCCCGACACCATCCTCGCGGCGGTGGCGGTGCTGAACATGGATGACGCCGGCAACGTTGGCGGTGCGGCGGCGATGTCGACTTTGATTCTGTTCACCTCGGCGGGCGTGTCCCTGCTGCTGGCCTGGGCTTCGCGTGGTTTGCTGCGCCGCTCCCAGGCCTGGCGGCAGACCGCGCCGGGCCATTGATTCGCTTCAACCCCTCAACTCAAACAGGAAAAGATCATGTTCAAGCCTATGGCCCTGGCCGCTGCTGTCCTCACCGCTTTCAGCCTGAACGCTTACGCTGCGAAAACCGAGTTGACGGTGTACACCGCCCTCGAAGCCGAACAACTGAAGACCTATAAAGAAGCCTTCGAAAAGGCCAACCCGGACGTCGAGATCAAGTGGGTGCGCGACTCCACCGGCATCATCACCGCCAAGCTGCTGGCCGAAAAAGCCCGCCCGCAGGCTGACGCGGTCTGGGGCCTGGCGGCTTCTAGCCTGGCGATCCTCGACCAGCAAGGCATGCTGCAAAGCTACGCGCCGAAGGACCTGAGCAAGATCGGCGGCAACTACCGCGACGCCGCCAACCCGCCAGCCTGGGTCGGCATGGACGTCTGGGCCGCGACCATTTGCTTCAACACTGTCGAAGCCGAAAAGCAGGGCTTGAGCAAACCCGTGAGCTGGCAGGACCTGACCAAGCCTGAGTACAAAGGCAAGATCGTCATGCCCAACCCGGCCTCGTCCGGCACCGGTTTCCTCGACGTCAGCGCCTGGCTGCAAACCTTCGGCGAGAAGCAGGGCTGGCAGTACATGGACGACCTGCACCAGAACATCGGCCAGTACGTTCACTCCGGTTCCAAGCCGTGCAAGCTGGCGGCGGCGGGTGAATTCCCGATCGGTATTTCCTTTGAATACCCGGCCGTTCAACTGAAACGCCAAGGCGCGCCGCTGGACATCATCCTGCCGAAAGAAGGCCTGGGCTGGGAGATCGAAGCGACGGCTGTGATCAAGGGCACACCGCATGAAGACGCGGCGAAAAAACTGGCTGACTTCTCCGCCAGTCCGGCGGCGATGGAGCTTTATAAAGAGAACTTCGCGGTGCTCGCGCAGCCAGGTATTGCCAAGCCGCAGACCGAGTTGCCGGCGGATTATGAGCAGCGCTTGATCAAGAACGACTTTGCCTGGGCGTCGAAGAATCGCGACGAGATCCTGACCGAGTGGCGCAAGCGCTATGACGGCAAGTCCGAGAAAGTGGCTGCCAAGTAAGATCTTCATCGGCTGTGAGGGCCCCTTCGCGGGCAAGCCTCGCTCCTACAGGGATACGCGTTCCCCTGTAGGAGCGAGGCTTGCCCGCGAAGGCGGCTTCGAATTCAGGGCAAAACTTCATGACACAACACAACGACATGCTGATCGTAGGCGCTGGCATTTTAGGCCTGTCCCACGCCTACGCTGCCGCCAAACGCGGTCTCAAGGTCACCGTTTTCGAACGCAGCGAAACGCCTTTGGGCGCCTCGGTACGCAACTTCGGCCAGGCACTGGTCACCGGCCAACCACCGGGCCCGATGCTCGAACTGGCCAAGGCCAGCCGCGAGATCTGGGGCCAATGGGCGCAGCTCGCCGGTCTGCAACTCAAGCGCAACGGCTCGTACCTGTTTGCCCGCACCGAAGCGGAAGAACACCTGCTGGAAGCTTTTTGCGCCGGCCGCGCCATGGAACACGGTTACCGCGTCGACCTGCTGCGCGGCGCTGCGTTACGCGATGTGTACGGAGGTCAGTTCAGCCATCATCGCGCGGCGTTGCACGGCATGGACGATCAGCAGTTGTATTCGCGCGAAGCGATTCCGGCGCTGATCGACTACCTGCGCCGCGAGCTTGGCGTCGCGTTTCACTTCTCCACGCTGGTGCGCGATATCGAGCCGGGCCGCCTGCACAGCACCGCCGGAACCTTCAGCGCCGAACAGATCATCGTCTGTTCCGGTCACGATTATCAGACGCTGCTGGCCGAGCCGATCGCCGAACTCAACCCGCAAATCTGTCGCCTGCAAATGCTCCGCGCTCGGCCGCAAATCAACCTGAACCTGCAACACGCCTTGCTCACCGGTTTGAGCTGCGTGCACTACGGCGCCTTCGCCGATCTGCCGGAAGCGGCGGCGGTGCACGCGCAAATCCTGCGAGAGGAACCGCATCTGCATGAAAACGGCATTCACCTGCTGATCAGCCCGACGCCTCACGGTGAATTGATCATCGGCGACTCCCACCATTACGGCCGCGATCCGTCGCCGTTCAATGCCGAGCAGGTGGACCATTGGATGATTGAGCTCGCGGAACACACCCTGGGTTGCAAGGTGCAAGTGGTGGAACGCTGGCAGGGTGTCTATGGTTCTCGGGGACCGGGGCCGTTCTCGTTCCTGCGCCCGATGCCGGGTGTGAGCGTGGCACTGATGCACACGGGTGTCGGCATGAGCGTCGGGCCGGCGATGGCTGAACGTAATGTCGCGACTGTGTTGGGAGACCTCTGATGGACCGCAATGAGCAAGTGATCGCCGAGGTGTTTGGTCTGTACGAGCGCTTTGGCGAGAGCGATTACATCGGCGAGCCGGTGTCGCAGATCGAACACATGTCCCAGGCGGCCGAACGGGCGATGGCCGAGGGTTTCGATGATGAAGTGGTGCTGGCAGCGTTCTTCCACGACATCGGCCATATCTGCGCAGAGAGTGCCGAGAACATGGGTGGCTTTGGCGTGGTCAGTCACGAGCGGTTGGGCGCGGATTATCTACGCCGCGCAGGTTTCAGCGAGCGCATGGCGCGGCTGGTGGAATACCACGTTCAGGCCAAGCGTTATCTGACGCTCAAAGAGCCTGGGTATTACGAGAGATTGAGCGAAGCCAGTCGCCGGACCCTGGAATACCAGGGTGGAGTGATGACCCTTGAAGAAGCAGAAGCCTTCGAGCAGGACCCGTTGTGTGCGGTCAGTTTGCGGATGAGGCAGTGGGATGAGTTGGCGAAGGAGATGGGGGGGCCGGTGATCGACCTTCAGATATTGAAGGCAAAAGCATCGGCGTTGCTGGCCAAGAGCACGTCTCCTTCAACGGAGACATCTTTTGCGGCGGGTGTTTAGCGAAAGGCCCTACTTGTCACGGCGAAGTCGATCCATGGCTACGGGGCTTTCCAGCCGCTAGTGTTTGAGCTTCTTTAATTGCCAGGGAATGCTCATGCGCTATTTGAAAGTCACCGTTCAGGATCGAGTCGGCAACGGTCGGCCTGATTCTGTTTTGCTGCAGTTCTATGAATCGGCTTGTACGCCAGGCGAAGATGTCCTGGTCAACAAAGCCTTCGCACTGGATTTCGATGCCGATGGCAACGTCGATTACAAAATGGGCGACGTCACTAACGACGGCAGGGAAAACAGTGTTGACCAACGTCTGCTGAAGACCTTCGCCAATGCCTGTCTCAAACTCAACTGGTTCAATCCAGGCGCTGGCACAAAACGTTATCTGAAAATCTTCGTCGAGGATTTTGCCAAAGATGGCAGCCCGGATACCGTGCGTTTGCACTTTCACGAAGGCAATGGGAAACCGACTGACAAGACGCTGGCCTACACTGCGTCTGCCTACGACACGGATAACAACGGCACACTGGACTGGACGATCCGCTTTGATGTGGATAACGATGGCGATACTGATGCCGTGGACCGTGAGTTGGTATCGTTGCTGAGCGCCACTTACCTGAAGTTCAAATGGAAGTGAGCGCGAGGACGCGCTACTTGAAAGTGATCGCCCAGGAGCCTATCGGTCAAGGGCAGGCCGGAATCGTGCGTTACCGGTTTTTTGAGAGTGATCATTTGCAGCGTGAGGCAACGGACGCTGAACTTCGGTGGCTCAAGAACTTCGGCAAGACGTATTTGAAGTGTGCCTGGTTCAGTGAAGGGCAAGGCGAGGAGCGCCATTTACGGATCTTCTCGGAAAATCCCAACGGTGATGACACGCCGGAAACGGTGCGGCTGCATTTTCATGAAGGGCTGACGATTGCCTATAAAGCAGCTGCCCGTGATCTTGATAACGATGGGGATTTCGAGCTGATATTAAGTTCGGATGTAGATAATGACGGGCGGTCGGATCGCACGGATCGGCGACGAGTCGCGTCGCTGGTGCGAGAATTTTTGAAGGTTGGTTGGTAGCGATCACTCCACGAGACCAAGTCGCGGCCCTTCGCGAGCCTGCTCGCGAAGGGCCCCAACACCGCAGATCTATAGTTGCTGCGCCAATACCTCAACCTGCTCCTGCCGTTCTGCCTGGCTCAGCTTCGGATGAGGATTGAGCGACGACCACTGCGGATGCGCCCGCGCCTTGTTCAGTGCCTCGGGTAGTTTGCCGTCGCGCCAGGTTTTGTCCTGGGGCGTGGCTACCTGAATGCTGTCCATCGCGGCATGCCCACGCGCATTAAGCGCTTGCAGCAGTTGCCGCTGACGCAATGCCAATAGCCGCAGCACGCTGTCATCCACGGTCAGCTCTCGCTGGCCTTTGATCTTGCCCAGCAACCGGCTGCCATAACCGCGGGCGGTTTGCAGAGCTCCGCCAGCAATGGCCCCGGCCAATGCTGCTACGCCAAGGGTCAGCCCGCCCACCAACAGGTCGACGCCGGCCCCGGCTGCCGCGCCGGCAGCGATACCACCACCGACTCGCACGCCCAGCTGTTTCAGGGTTTCGGGGTTGAACAGGTCGTCACCCCAGCGGCCATCAAGCAGCGGCAGATCACTGGCCGCCGCATCCTGTGGACGGAAGGCGTAGAGCTTGAGCAGCGCTTCGACGCAGCGTTGTTCCCGTTGTCGAACGGCTTTGCGCAGTTCGTTGATGGCTTGCTGTTCTTGCTCGGCTTCGCTGACCACGCTGCGCCGGCAGGCGGCACAGTCGATCAATAATTCAGCAATCAGCCGCGCCGCACTCTGTTGCCGGGCCTGGCGTTGGGCTTGCTGATCGGCGATCAGGCGTTCCAGTTGTGGGCGGGCGTTTTCCAGCAGCAGCGCGAGGCTTTCATAGAGCCGACGTTCGCCGTCCTCCGGCGGTGCGACGCTGTCGAAACGCACCAGCGCATGCAAGCCCAGACGTGCCAACGCTTCGCGCCAATCCGGTTCGCGGTGGTTGGCGCTGCTGACGAAATTCAGTACCGGCAGCAGCGGTTTACCGCAGCTGGCCAACACTTCCAGTTCGTCGCGGTACTTGGCCAGCACCGGTTCCCGGGCGTCGATCACGTAGAGACCGGCGTCGCAGGTCAGCAGTTGCCGCAGCACCTTGGCTTCCTGTTCGAAACGCTGCCTGGCTTCGCTGCCCTCAAGAAATCGCGCCAGACGCGCCGGGCCGTCGAGGCGTTCACCCGGCCGCTCCAGACGCTCGAGGTAGTCGAGCAGAACGATGGCGTCTTCCAGGCCGGGGGTGTCGTAGAGGTCGAGCAAAGGCTCGCCATCCACCGACAACCGTGCGCCTTCGACGTGTCGCGTGGTGCTGGGGCGATGAGACACCTCACCGAAACCGACATCGCGGGTCAGGGTGCGCAGCAACGAGGTTTTGCCGACGTTGGTGTGGCCGACCACGGCGAGTTTCAAGGGCGGTGTCCAGGGATTAGTCATGACCGGTCTCCAGCCAGTTCAACGGCGCGCAATCGGCGAACGGCAGGTCCAGCTGTCGCAGCGCCACGTGCCAGTCGCCCAGTCTTTCGGCATCCAGCGCTTCGCCCTGCGGTGCTTGCAGCAGCCAGACGCGGGTGGCGCTGGCGTTGCGAGCCAGTTCGGCGATCAGTGCCAGACTGCCGCGGTCCGGCGAACGTCGCGGATCGCAGGCGATGGCCAGACGGGCAGGAGGGAAGCGGCTCAGCTGTTCGAGAAGTTTGTGCCGCGATTCGCGACTGTCGAGAATGCCGGCGTTACTCACGGTTTTCGGCAGTGGCGGCGGCCAGGGGCGTTGATCGTCCAGCTCGATGGCCACCAACAGCGCGCCATCGCTTGGCAGGTCGCTGACACCGTTTTCGATACGGTTCAGTTGCTCTGGCGCAGCGTCGCTGATGCCCAGGCGTTCACTGGTAGGCATCAGCCGTTCGCGCAACTGGGCGTAACCGGGCAGGTTCAGATCCAGGTGCAATACCGCTTGACCGGTTTTCCAGCGCCACAGGCAAAACAGCGCCAGCAACAGCCGTGGCAAAACACCGTAGACCACCAACACGCCTACCAGCCATGTGGCCCAGGCCTGACGGGCGCTTTCAATGTTCAATGCGGCGTCGCCGCTGGCGCGAATCATTTCCACCGTCGGAACATTGAAACCCAGCACGGCCGGCAGGGCGCCAAGGGCTTGAGTCATGACGACGAAGGTGTCGCCGCTGAGGAGGGTGGTTTCCCAGACGAAGCCGTAACGCCGGGTCGCCATCAGCATCAACAGGATCACCAGGGCGCTGAGCATCGCCAGCAGCCACAAACCGTTGACCAGTACACCGATCGCCCAGAGATTGAGTTTTTTTCGTTGCAGCAATAGCAGCAGGGCCGGCGCGAGTTGCGCGGCTTTGGCATCGCGAGCGAATTTGTCGCTGAGCCATAACCACAAGCGTCCGAGGGTGGCGCCGTGTTCGCCAGCGAAGACCAGGCCCAATGCCCAGCTCAGCAATAGAATCAGGTTCAGCCCCAGCAAACTGCCCAAGGCCCAGAACACATTGACCGGGGTTTGTCCGTTGCCCAGCGCGGCAAACGCCAGGCCGGCGCCGCTGGCGATGGCGAGAACAGCCAGTACCAACAATGCCAGTCGCGCACCTTGCAGCCAATGTTTGAGGGCGCTGGTCAGCCCATCGCGTTCGGCCAGCCACAGGGCGCGGCGCGCAATACGTGTCGGCAGATCGCCGCCCGCGCTGCGGGCCAGTCGGTTGGCTTCCAGATCATCCAGGGGTCCGGCGTGTTCTTCACGCAGGCGCACCGTCTCTGTCAGCCAGAGGTTTTGCAGTGGAGTCAGTTCAGTCACGCGCCATCCCGTCGCTCAATTGAACGGTGAGCATAACCGCTGTGACGCTTATCGGGGTACGGGAGGCTCTGGTATCCTCGCCGGCATGACTAAATCACTCCCCCTCAGCCTGATCGCAGCCCTCGGTGAAAACCGTGTGATCGGCGTCGACAACAGCATGCCCTGGCACCTGCCGGGGGACTTCAAATACTTCAAGGCCACCACCCTCGGCAAGCCGATCATCATGGGTCGCAAGACCTGGGATTCCCTTGGTCGCCCGTTGCCGGGCCGGTTGAACATCGTGGTCAGCCGTCAGGCGGATCTGCAACTCGAAGGCGCGGAGGTTTATCCGTCGCTTGAGGCGGCGGTGGTTCGGGCGCAGGAATGGGCGAACGAGCAGGGCGTCGATGAGGTGATGCTGATTGGCGGGGCGCAGTTGTATGCGCAGGGGTTGGCTGAGGCTGATCGGTTGTATTTGACGCGTGTGGCGTTGAACCCGGAAGGGGATGCGTGGTTTCCGGAGTTTGATTTGACGGCGTGGAAGTTGGTGTCGAACGTGCCAAATCCGGCGGAAGGCGACAAGCCAGCGTACAACTTCGAGGTGTGGGAAAAGGCCTAAAAGCATCGTCGGATCGCCGCCCGGAGCAAGCTCGCGATGGCGTCCTGGCAGGCGCTAATTACGCCTGAGCCAACGCCCCATGCTCATCCGCATCCAGCAGTTCTTTATCCGTCTGCTGCATGATCTGGCTGGTGATTGCACCGGCGGTAATCGAACCACTCACGTTCAACGCCGTACGTCCCATGTCGATCAGCGGCTCGACCGAAATCAGCAAAGCCACCAGTGACACCGGCAACCCCATCGCCGGCAGCACGATCAGCGCGGCAAACGTCGCGCCACCACCGACGCCGGCCACACCGGCCGAACTCAGCGTCACAATCGCCACCAACGTCAAGATCCACAGCGGGTCCAGCGGGTTGATGCCCACGGTCGGCGTAACCATCACCGCCAACATTGCCGGGTACAGACCGGCACAGCCATTCTGGCCAATGGTCGCGCCGAACGACGCGGCGAAACTGGCGATGGACTGTGGAATACCCAAACGGCTGGTCTGGGCTTCGATGCTCAGCGGAATCGTCGCGGCGCTGGAGCGGCTGGTGAAGGCAAACGTCAGCACCGGCGTGCAGTGGGCCACGGCGCTGAGGATCGAGGAAAACACCAGCGGGATCACGATCGGGGTAGCCGCGAACCGGCGAGCGTAACAGGCTGATATCTAATGAATTAATATCAAAAACATCTGATTACTGTCGTTTTTGGAATAAGTAGCTGTCGCTGTCAGGGATGCAGCTGACGCAATAGGGACGTGAGCGGTCGCAGGCAGACGGGAACCGTCACACTAATTTGTTAGCGTCGATATCTTTGAATCAGGGTCTTTTAATAAGGAAAGCATGCCGATGAAGCTCGCACCGAAATTTCTGGTTGCTGCACTGGGATTGAGTTTGGGCCTGGGCCTCGCCGGCCAGGTATTCGCTACGGATTTGAAACACTGGCCAGCCGATCAGGCCAAGGCGCTGGACGCAATGATTGCCGCCAACGCCAACAAAGGTAACTACGCGGTGTTCGACATGGACAACACCAGTTACCGCTACGACCTCGAAGAGTCGTTGCTGCCGTTCATGGAAAACAAGGGTCTGATCACCCGCGAGAAACTCGACCCCTCCCTGAAACTGATGCCGTTCAAAGACACTGCCGACCACAAGGAAAGCCTGTTCAGCTACTACTATCGCCTCTGCGAACTCGACGACATGGTTTGCTACCCATGGGTCGCCCAAGTGTTTTCCGGCTTCACCCTCCAGGAACTCAAAGGCTACGTCGATGAGTTGATGGCGTCCGGTAAACCGGTGCCGGCAACTTACTACGAAGGCGACGTGGTCAAGAAACTCGACGTCAACCCGCCGAAAATCTTCACCGGCCAGAAAGAGCTCTACAACAAGCTGATGGAGAACGGCATCGAGGTCTACGTGATGACCGCCGCCTCCGAAGAACTGGTGCGGATGGTCGCCGCCGATCCGAAGTACGGCTACAACGTGAAACCGCAGAACGTGATCGGCGTGAGCTTGCTGCTCAAGGATCCCAAGTCTGGCGAACTGACCACGGCGCGCAAGCAAATCACCGCTGGCAAGTATGACGAGAAGGCTAATCTCGGCCTCGAACTGACCCCGTACCTGTGGACTCCGGCGACCTGGATGGCCGGCAAACACGCGGCGATCCTGACCTACATCGATGAGTGGAAAAAGCCGGTACTCGTGGGCGGCGATACGCCGACCAGCGACGGTTACATGCTGTTCCACGATGTCGACGTGGCCAAGGGTGGCATCCACTTGTGGGTCAACCGCAAAGACAAATACATGACCCAGATTAACGGCATGATGGCCAAGCACGCCGCAGCTCAGGCCAAGGAAGGGTTGCAAGTTACGGCGGACAAAAACTGGGTGATCGTGAAGCCTGAAGAGATTCAGTAAAACCGAGGCGCTCCCATCGCGAGCAAGCTCGCTCCCACAGGAACTGTGTAAGGCCACACTATTGTGATCGACACACAATCCCCTGTGGGAGCGAGCTTGCTCGCGAAAGCGTCGGATCAGTCGACATCGATGCTGGATGTGATGACCCCTTCGCGAGCAAGTTCGCTCCCACACTTGACCGAGTTGGCCACAAAAAAATGCCCCGCACTTGGCGGGGCATTTTTTTGTTCAACGGTTAAGCATCACAGCCCGTCGAGCATCGCCTTGTTACGCACGGCACCCTTGTCGGCGCTGGTTGCCAACAGAGCGTAGGCCTTCAGTGCGGTGGTCACCTTGCGTGGACGTTTTTCCACAGGCTTCCAGCCTTTCTGATCCTGCTCGGCACGACGGCCGGCCATTTCTTCGTCGCTGATCAACAGGTTGATCGAGCGGTTCGGAATGTCGATCAGCACTTTGTCGCCATCCTGCACCAGACCGATCGCGCCACCCGCCGCCGCTTCTGGGGAAGCGTGGCCGATGGACAGGCCCGAGGTGCCGCCGGAGAAACGGCCGTCGGTGAGCAGGGCGCAATCTTTGCCCAGGCCTTTGGATTTCAGGTACGACGTCGGGTACAGCATTTCCTGCATGCCCGGGCCGCCTTTCGGGCCTTCGTAACGGATGATCACGATGTCGCCAGCCTTCACTTCGTCAGCGAGGATGCCGCGTACGGCGCTGTCCTGGCTTTCGAAGACTTTCGCGTTGCCTTCGAAGACGTGGATCGATTCGTCGACACCGGCGGTTTTCACCACGCAGCCGTCCAGCGCGATGTTGCCGTACAGAACGGCCAGGCCGCCTTCTTTCGAGTAGGCGTGTTCGACACTGCGGATGCAGCCGTTTTCACGGTCGTCGTCCAGGGTTTCCCAGCGGGTCGACTGGCTGAACGCGGTTTGCGTCGGGATGCCCGCCGGACCGGCCTTGAAGAAGTGATGCACCGCTTCGTCGCTGGTCTGGGTGATGTCCCACTTGGCGATGCCTTCGGCCAGGGTTTTGCTGTGCACGGTCGGCAGGTCGGTGTGCAGCAGACCTCCACGGGCCAGCGAGCCGAGGATGCTGAAAATCCCGCCGGCACGGTGCACGTCTTCCATGTGGTACTTCTGGATGTTCGGCGCAACTTTGCACAGTTGTGGCACGTGACGGGAGAGACGGTCGATGTCGCGCAGGTCGAACTCGATCTCGGCTTCCTGGGCCGCGGCCAGCAAGTGCAGGATGGTGTTAGTGGAACCGCCCATGGCGATGTCCAGGGTCATAGCGTTTTCGAACGCCT
Organism: Pseudomonas sp. RT4P38; assembly: GCF_054897765.1. Classification (NCBI taxonomy): domain Bacteria; kingdom Pseudomonadati; phylum Pseudomonadota; class Gammaproteobacteria; order Pseudomonadales; family Pseudomonadaceae; genus Pseudomonas; species Pseudomonas sp. RT4P38. The sequence continues at coordinate 6,545,551 of NZ_CM142703.1, read as the reverse complement.
TGAAGTTGGCGATGTTGCGCGGCAACACCGACTCGTCGTTCTCGCCGTAGTAACGCTTGCACAGCTCGACGATGGTGCGACCGGCCTGCAGGAACAGCTGCTCGCGGTCGCTGTGGGTGGCCAGGGTCGAACCGTTGCCCGGCAATGCCAGGCCGAGGGCTTCGACCAGGCAGTTCATCGAGTTGGCGGTGAACATGCCGGAGCACGAGCCGCACGTCGGGCAGGCGCTGCGCTCGTACTCAGCGACTTTCTCGTCAGAAGCGCTGGAGTCGGCGGCGATCACCATGGCGTCGACGAGGTCGATGCCATGGCTGGCCAGTTTGGTCTTGCCGGCTTCCATCGGGCCGCCGGACACGAAGATCACCGGGATGTTCAGGCGCAGGGCGGCCATCAGCATGCCCGGGGTGATCTTGTCGCAATTGGAGATGCAGACGATCGCATCGGCGCAGTGGGCGTTGACCATGTACTCGACGGAGTCGGCGATGATCTCGCGACTCGGCAGCGAATAGAGCATGCCGTCGTGACCCATGGCGATGCCGTCATCCACGGCAATGGTGTTGAATTCTTTCGCTACACCGCCGGCGCGCTCGATTTCGCGGGCGACCAGTTGGCCCAGGTCCTTGAGGTGCACGTGGCCCGGTACGAACTGGGTGAAGGAATTGGCAATGGCGATGATCGGCTTTTTGAAGTCGTCATCTTTCATCCCCGTGGCACGCCACAGTGCGCGGGCGCCGGCCATGTTGCGGCCATGGGTGGATGTTTTCGAGCGGTAATCAGGCATGAAGCACTCCGGGCGGCTAATCAGGTATCAAAAGGGAAGTGAGCTTCTATTGACGTCTGGAACACTCAGAAATGGCCGTGTGTCCGGAAGTTGCCGATAACTTTGCGGGATCGCCGCGCGCTTCAGCTTGAGCTCATAAACCCGCCGGGGGATGACTGGCGATGAATGTCGCGATTCTACACGGCTGGCGTCAGGAGGGAATGCCGGGAAGTGTCGATCCAGTGCTGACAGAGCGTGTGGGATGACGACCGGCAGCTATCAGCCCACCTTCAGTGCCAGATGCCGCCGTGTGATCAGTACATTCAAGCCAAGACCCGCGGCACTCAAGGTCAGGAAACACAAGGCAAGCGCCGTGGTCAGGTCGTCGTACGCAAGATTGATCACCACGCTGATCACGCCACCGAACATGAAAATCAGCACGCCGCCGACCGAGGTAGACGTTCCGGCGTTCTGTGGGTAGAGACTCATGGCTTTGGAATTGGCGATAGGTCTGGCAATGGTGGTGCCTGCTGTACAAATCAGCATGGGTATCAGTATCGCGGCAGCAGAGAGGCCGAACTGATCCGCCAACCACAGCATGATCAACCCTGACAACGCGATCAGACCCAGACCGATAGCTATCTGCGTGTTGGCTTGCAGGTGCCGATGCAGGGCGCTGGCGGCAATCCCGCCGAACACATAGGCCACGCCATACAGCAATAACGCCCAGGCAAATTCGTACGATGAAAGCGCCAGACGTTCCATGAAAATGATCGGTGAAATGACGATGAACGAAAAATGGCAGGCAAAGGCCAAAGCTGAAATTAGCCAGTAACCCATGAAGCGCAGATCCGAGCACACCCGCCAATAGGCACTGAAAAAGCGTCCCTGCGACGCCGTATGACGGTGCGGGTGTTCCTTGAGCAGAAAGCAGGCTTTGAGCCAGACAATGACGGCCAGTGTGATAAACACATAAAAGCTGCCCTGCCAGCCTAGCTGCGATTGCAACCAGGCCCCCAGCAGGGGCGAAATCGATATGAACACCCCGCCGCCCGTCACCATCCAGATTCTGATTCGCTCCTGTTCCTTGCCGACGAACAAATCCTGAACCAGTGCCTGTGACAGCACGAACGATCCGCAACCAACCGCCTGGATCACGCGAAAGAACAGAAACCAGTTGTACTCGCTGGAAGCCAGGCAACCCGTCGCACCGACCACCGCGATTGCGATACCTGCCAGCAGCAGCTTCTTGCGCCCCCACAAATCTGACAACGGTCCGACCAGCACCACGGACAACGCCAGACCCATGGCGAACACGCTGACGGACAGGGCAATCTCGGACGGTGAAGTCTGAAAGTAGTCAGAAAGAACGGGAAAGGACGGGAGCACCACATCAAGGGGGAAGACGCCGAGCAGCGTCATGGACATCAACAGAATGACCGTGGCCCGGCGGTTTTTGGCACTGACTGCGGATTTTCCTTCATCCATCGACAAGTCCTGCCTTTACGAAGAGCTGCTGGTTGGAAGGCAGGTCGAAAAAACCTGCCTTTTCCATTGCCTGAAACGTCGCGCCTGCACCCGATCGGGAGCGTTGAAGGCAGGCTTGCGGCCCGGTCAGGGCACTGAGGATTTCTGCGACGCAATTCTCGCCGAGGCCCACGCTGTTCAGGCTTTCCTTCAGCCATCGCTCATCGACCTCAAAGAACATCGGGATGACGTCTACCAGCAACTTTGCGGCGAAGGTGCGTTGGCTGCTGTTCAGTGTCAGCCACAGATAATGAAACACTTCGCAAAAGTAGCGACTGTGTCGGGCCTCGTCGGTGAGGTGGTCCCTGAGCATTTCCTGGACGCTGGACACCAGCCCGTTGCGGCAAACCTCGAGCAGTTCACTGGCGATGATTGTCTCGGACACGAAGCCGACGAGAAACCAGGCCAGCGACTTATGCCTGTCCGGGGTGTGGTCGATGAGGGCGTTCAGTCGGGTAATGCGGTGCGGCATCACTGGGCGTTGGGTCATGCCGTAGAGGTCGGCTATCTGCTCGGCGAGGCTATTGGAAAACAGGGCGTGATAACCCTCATCGGTATAGAGCTGGAGGGCGGCCGTTTTCATTCGTCGGGGGATGGACGCACCGAGCTCATCGTGGACGATGGTTTCCACGGAGCGGTTGACGATCCGATGTTCGAGTCGGGTGGTGTAGTCGAGGAAATACACCAGATGATTGGCCGATAATCGATGGACGATCGCGCTGCCTGCTGCTTCGATTGCCGGGTGGCTCAGGTAGGGCAGGAAGGCCGGCGGGAACCAGTGTCGTGTTTCCAGCTGCCGTTCCAGGTCTGATGGCAATTGATAGCAGTGCTCGCTGGTTCGTACCGAGGCTCGAGTGTTCCAGTCGCCGAGGGTGAAGCGCTGGGCCCAGGCGTCGGGAAGGGAAAGGTCTTCTGTGCGGGGCTCGGTCATTGGTGTGAGCCTCGGCTGCTCAGCAGCGCTTTCAATTCTTTGCACATTGCTTGTCCGTCACTCTGGCCACAACCAACAAAAAACAACGGCTGTTCGGCGCTGTCCTCGATCCCCAGCAACGTTTCGACCTGATCGTCTGCCAACGCACCGGTCAGCCAGGTGCTCAACCCAAGTGCGGTGGCCACCAGTTGAAAGGTCTGGGAAATATGGCCTGCCTCGACGTATGCCATTCGGTACGCCCGCGAGTGTTCATATTTCCACCACAGTTTGTCGAAGCGGGCGGTGATGAACAGGCCGACTGGAAGGTTGTTGATGAAATGCTGCCCACACAACAACTGCCCCAAGGGCGAGTCAGGCAGCGGATTGAGGAAGCTCAACGCATGATCGGTGGGGTGGTAGGCGTAAAGCCCGGGATTCAGGCCGCTGACGTTCTGAACATGAAGAAAACCTTCGCACGCATTCAGTCCACCACCGGATGGACTGCTACGCCGGGCGCCATGACCTTCTGCGATGGTTTCGTCGATATCGTTTTCGCGCTCACGCAGATAGCCAAGGGACAAATACAGGAGAGTGCTCAAATCATCGAGGGAAACCCTTTCACCCGTGAAGGTGCGACAGGTCTTTCGCTCGATCAACGTCTTTACAAGAGCGTTTACCGGGAAGCAGGAAGGTTGAGGCAGGGAAATCCGCTCGCTTGTCGGGCGCTCATTGAGGCTGCTCTCTGGAGCAGGGGTGGCCAGTACTTCGGCGCAATGGTCCAGATAGTGTCTCGACCATTCATTAATATCTTGGGGGACATATTCACACGGGATGTTCTTGGTGCCGATATGAAATATCTTCGATAGTTCATCCCAGCCCCATTCAATAGGGTTTTGTATTGAAGGTGTTAGTATTCCTGCGCTTACAAATTGATTGTCTATTGTATTGTTTTGGTCAAACCTTTCGGGATTGTCGATAAGGTGTGCGAGACGGGTTGAGTATTCCAGGTTTAATTCGAATTGTTTGTGGTTTTTGTAATCCCAGACTATTTGGCCGGGCGAACGAGGCAGTATGAATATATAAGGGTTAATCTGCATGTTGGGCAACTCACTCTGGTCCGTACAATAGAAAACGCTGGGTAGCCGGCACTCCCCAGCGTCTCATTTACTTAGCGGGCTTTTGGAGCAACCAGAAAAGACAGGTTGGCGATTTTGTTTGCTTCCAGAGTAATTGCTTTCATGTTTTGAACTCCTTGTAAGTGATAGTGAGTGTCACTCCTTTGTGACAGCTTAATCATAGTTTGTAATGAGTTCTTATCAAGGGGGTATTTGGTAGGAATGTTCCAGTAATTTTGTCGGATCAATCGTGGGGCTGGATGAATCTTGTAAGTTTTGTCCGCTAAAATAAAAGACAGCGCGAAACGTCCTGCAAGTTAGTAAGACGGCGGGAGTAGGAAGTTGGAAAATTCAGTAACGGAAATAGAACGGGGAGCCGGTTGGCCCCCCGTCAAACCGGCGTAATCAGCTGTTTGGCAGCAGACGGCAGGTGATGCTCTTGATGTAGCGGGTTTCGGCGATGGCTGGGTGAACCGGGTGATCCGGGCCCTGACCGCCGCGCTCCAGGATCTGGATGTTGCGGTCCAAGTGACGGGCGCTGGTCAGCAGGATGTTTTGCAGATCGTCTTCGGGCAGGTGCATCGAGCACGAAGCGCTGACCAGGATGCCGTCCTTGCTGAGCAGGCGCATGGCTTGCTCGTTCAGGCGACGGTAGGCGCCTTCACCGTTCTTCATGTCTTTCTTGCGTTTGATGAATGCCGGCGGGTCGGCAACGATCACGTCGAAGCGTTCTTCGCTGGCTTTCAGCTCTTTCAGGGCTTCGAACACGTCGCCTTCGATGCAGGTCATTTTGTCGGCAAAACCGTTCAGCGCGGCGTTGCGCTCGACGCCGTCGAGGGCGAAGGCCGACGCGTCGACGCAGAACACTTCACTGGCGCCGAACGCAGCCGCTTGCACGCCCCAGCCGCCGATGTAGCTATACAGGTCCAGTACGCGTTTGCCTTTGGCATAAGGAGCCAGACGCGCGCGGTTCATGCGGTGGTCATAGAACCAGCCGGTTTTCTGCCCCTGGATAACGGGTGCTTCGAATTTCACACCGTTCTCTTCCAGCGCGACCCACTCCGGCACCAGGCCGAACACGGTTTCGACGTAGCGATTGAGGCCTTCGGCATCACGGGCAGCAGAGTCGTTCTTGAACAGGATGCCGCTTGGCTTGAGCACTTGGGTCAGCGCTGCGATCACGTCTTCTTTATGAGCTTCCATGGTTGCCGAGGCGATCTGTACCACCAGAATGTCGCCAAAACGGTCAACCACCAGGCCTGGCAACAGGTCGGAGTCACCGTAGACCAGGCGATAGAACGGCTTGTCGAACAGACGATCGCGCAGGGACAGGGCAACGTTCAGGCGATGCACCAGCAGCGACTTGTCCAGCGGCAACTTGATGTCGCGCGACAGCAGGCGGGCGCAGATCAGGTTGTTCGGGCTCATGGCAACGATGCCCAGCGGTTTGCCGCCGGCAGCTTCGAGGATCGCCTGGTCGCCGGCCTTGAAACCGTGCAAAGGAGTTGCGGCTACATCGATTTCGTTGCTATAGACCCACAAATGGCCATTTCGCAGGCGACGGTCGGCGTTGGCTTTGAGGCGCAGGCTGGGCAGGGACATGACGTCGCTCCGGAAAAAAGAGCGGGAGTATAGCGTGTTGCGCAAGGCCACGGTTTGGCGGATGGACATGCGGTGAGGAACGCCCGGGCTTTGATGAAACTTCAGGCGATGTACCGGCCAAGGTGTCGGATCCAACTTTATAAGGGTTAGAATCGCCGCCTGTCCCAGAGTGTGTACTTATGGCCCAAGAGCTGACTTCCGAACAGATTCAACAATCCCTGCAAGGCATCAGCGTGCCGGCCCAGCCGCAGATCATGGTGGATTTGCAGATGGAACAGTACATGCCCGATCCCGATCTGGAGGTGATAGCGAAGCTGATCTCCCAGGACCCGGGCCTCTCTGGCGCCTTGTTGAAAATCGTCAACTCGCCGTATTACGGCTTGAGCAACAAGATCGCCTCGATTCAGCGTGCAGTGAATCTACTGGGCAGCCGCTCGATCATTAACCTGATCAACGCGCAGTCGATCAAAGGCGAGATGAACGACGACACCATCGTCACCTTGAATCGTTTCTGGGACACCGCTCAGGACGTGGCGATGACCTGCCTGAGCTTGGCCAAGCGCATCGGCGCCCAGGCTGGCGATGAAGCGTACGCCCTGGGTCTGTTCCATGACTGCGGCGTGCCGCTGATGCTCCAGCGTTTTCCCAACTACATGACCGTTCTGGAAGAAGCCTATGCCAGCGCCAGCGCTGAATGCCGGGTGGTGGACACGGAGAATCGGGTGTTCAATACCAACCATGCGGTGGTGGGTTATTACACCGCCAAATCCTGGCGCCTGCCGGAGCATGTGACCGCCGCCATCGCCAATCATCACAATGCATTGGCGATCTTCAGCGATGAGTCGTCGCGCAACAGCCAGCTGAAAAACCTGCTGGCAATCCTGAAAATGGCCGAGCACATTTGTGCGTCCTATCGAGTGCTGGGCAACCAGGCCGAGGATCATGAGTGGGACAGCATCGGGTCTTTGGTTCTCGATTACGTCGGCCTCTCGGACTACGACTTCGAGACCCTCAAACAAACGATTCGCGACCTTGGCACTCACCGCTGAGCGTTGCACAGTCTGATTCGAGAGCACCATGCCGGAACTGCCTGAAGTCGAAACCACCCGCCGCGGGATTGCGCCGCACCTGGAAGGCCAGCGCGTCAGCCGGGTGATCGTGCGTGACCGGCGCCTGCGCTGGCCGATCCCTGAAGACCTGGATGTGCGGTTGTCTGGCCAGCGCATCGTGCTGGTGGAAAGACGCGCGAAGTACCTGCTGATCAATGCCGAAGTCGGCACGCTGATCAGCCATTTAGGCATGTCGGGAAATCTGCGTCTGGTGGAAGTCGGCACGCCGGTGGCCAAGCATGAGCATGTGGACATCGAGCTGGAATCCGGCCTGGCTTTGCGTTACACCGACCCGCGACGGTTTGGTGCGATGCTCTGGAGCCTCGACCCGCTCAACCACGAATTGTTGATTCGCCTGGGGCCGGAGCCGTTGACCGACCTGTTCGACGGTGAGCGCTTGTTCCAGCAGTCCCGCGGTCGATCCATGGCGGTCAAACCGTTCATCATGGACAACGCGGTGGTGGTCGGTGTGGGTAATATCTACGCCACCGAAGCGTTGTTCGCGGCAGGTATCGACCCGCGTCGTGAGGCCAAGAGCATCTCTCGGGCGCGTTATCTGAAATTGGCGATCGAGATCAAACGCATCCTGGCTGCCGCTATTGAACGCGGCGGCACCACGCTGCGCGACTTTATCGGTGGTGACGGTCAACCGGGTTATTTCCAGCAGGAACTGTTCGTGTATGGCCGCGGCGCTAAGCCGTGCAAGGTCTGCGGGACGGAGCTGCGGGACGTGAAGCTTGGGCAGCGCGCCAGCGTCTTTTGCCCGCGCTGTCAGAGCTGATACCTCACGCGGTCTATAGTCAGTGCTCACTGCCTAGCCGAAGGACCGCGTCATGAACCTGTTTCGAACCTTTGTCGTCGCGTTGCTGCTGAGTGTCGGCGCGCCAGTGCTGGCGGCAAACACCGGCAGCGGTGACCCGCGTTACACCATCCAGAATCCCCCGGCGTACGCCATGCTTGGCGACTTGCTGATCGCCCGACCCTTGCTGGTCGTGGCGACGGTGATCGGTGCGGGGGCATTTGTGGTGTCATTGCCGTTTACCGCGCTGGGTGGCGGCGTTGGCGATGCGGGGCAGGCGTTGGTGGTCGACCCGGCGAAAGCGGCGTTCGTGCGGTGTCTGGGGTGTATCGGGGAGGGGTTTGAGCGGCGGGAGTGAAGTGTCAGTTACTTCTTGGTGTGGCTGATGGCCCTATCGCGAGCAAGCTCGCTCCCACAGGGGATGTGCGTTGTGACATACACCGAAGATCTACTGTGGGAGCGAGCTTGCTCGCGATAGCGCCCTCACGGGCGCCAAATGAATCAAGCCTTACCGGTAATGATCCGGTACTTCGCCATCAACTGCTCTTCAGTCTCTGGATGCGCTTCATCCAGCGGGATGCAATCCACCGGGCAAACCTGTTGGCACTGAGGTTCGTCGTAGTGGCCCACACACTGTGTGCACAGGTTCGGGTCGATCACGTAGATCTCTTCGCCTTGAGAAATGGCGGCGTTCGGGCACTCGGGTTCGCAGACGTCGCAGTTGATGCAATCGTCGGTGATGATCAGGGACATGCTAACTCCAGCCAGGGCGGAAGGCCCGGGCGCAATAAACCAATGCGCACAATTGTGCCGCATTGGCGCCCGCAGTGCACGCGGGCGCCGCTTGAGCGGTTGTTACTTCTTGAAGCGCTCGTTCAGGGCATCCGCCACCGCAGGGTGGACGAACTTGGTGATATCGCCGCCCAGGGCTGCGATTTCACGAACCAGCGTCGAGGAAATGTACGAATAACGCTCGGACGGGGTAAGAAACAGACTTTCCACATCTGGCGCCAGCTGACGGTTCATGTTGGCCAACTGGAATTCGTATTCGAAGTCCGACACCGCACGCAAACCACGCAGGAACACGTTGGCGTTCTTCTCTTTGGCAAAATGCGCCAGCAACGTCGAGAAGCCGACGACTTCAACGTTCGGCAGATGTTTAGTGACCTCGCGGGCCAGCGCCACACGCTGTTCCAGGGGAAACAACGGGTTTTTCTTCGGGCTGGCGGCGACGGCGATGATCACATGATCGAACAGGCGCGCGGCGCGTTCGACCAGATCGCCATGGCCCTTGGTAATAGGGTCGAAGGTACCTGGGTACAACACTCGGTTCATCGCGTCGTCCTGGCGGGAGTCCGTTGGGGAGTCGGATGGTATCGCAGCCTTCCCGGTCGGCCAAGTCGCCTTTTGGGTAAGAAAGCACTATAGACGATTGGAATATTCTCCATTTTCATGGGTTTTTCAAACGTTCGGCCAAAGAAGTTGCCAACTGCGCTGTCAGCCCGTAGACCGACAATTGCGGGTTTGCGCCAATGCTGGTGGGGAACAGCGAGCCGTCATGAATCGACAGATTGCCTAACTGATGATGCCGGCCGAGGCTGTCAGTCACGGCATTTTTCGGCTCTTCACCCATGGCACAACCGCCCATCACATGGGCGCTGCCCAGGCGTGTGCGATACAGCTCAAGGTTCAGGCCGTCGATCAGCGTGCGCGCTTCGGCGAGGGTTTTCACGTAGCGAGCGTCGGCGTGCATGGGCATCACCGCATTGGCACCGCCCGCGAACTGGATCTCGGCCATGCTGTGGAACGCCCGACGCAATCCGTCCCAGGCATAGGGTGAAACCTGATAGTCGAGCACCGGCGTGCCGTCACCGCGCAACTCGACGCTGCCGCCGGGGCTGTCCGGGTGGAAACCGTCCCGCAGCAACGCCAACATGGCGTGGGTGTGGGGTAGGTTTTCCATGTGTTGGGCGTTTTCCTTGCCGAAACCGCCGAGCAGGGTCGTGGCCAGTGCCGGGTGCAGCGGCGGCACTTCGAGTTTGTAAGACATTTTTCCGGTGGTGCCGTCCTGCCATTGGAAATGGTCGGAGTAGATCGACTGTGGTGCGCCATAAAACGGGTTGATCACCTCGTCGAACAGCCCGGCCGACATGTTCACCAGGTGTAGAAAAGTCCTTTTACCCAGCCGCGTGTGAGGATCGGGCGCCTCGGAACGCATGAGCAGCGCCGGGCTGTTGATCCCGCCGCCAGCCAGCACGTAATGCCGGGCCTTGACCGTGATTGTCTTGCCCATTGGAGCGACGCAACGGTCATCCATCGCTACGCATTGTAATCCTGTGACCTTGTCGCCGCTGATCAAGAGTTTTTCGGCGCGAGCCAGATAGAGCAGCTCACCGCCTTTTTCCAGGGTCGCCGGAATGGTCGTGACCAGCATTGATTGCTTGGCGTTGGTCGGGCAACCCAGGCCGCAGTACCCGAGATTCCAGCAGCCACGCACGTTGCGCGGGATCACATGCCAGGCGTAGCCGAGTTTTTCGCAGCCTTTGCGGATCACGTCGTTGTTGGCGTTGGGCGGGATCATCCAGGGGGCGACGCCCAGGCGTTGCTCCATTTTCTCGAACCACGGCGCCATTTCGGCCGGCGTGTGGCCTTTGACGTCGTGTTCCTTGGCCCAGTGGTCGAGGGTCGGGTCCGGCGTGCGAAAGCTTGAGGTCCAATTGATCAGCGTGGTACCGCCCACCGCCCGACCCTGAAGGATGGTGATTGCGCCGTCCTTGCTCATGCGGCCGATACCTTCCTGATAGAGGTTGGTGTAGGCCTGGTCTTCGAGCATCTTGAAGTCGCTGCTGGTCTTGAGCGGGCCTTCCTCGATCAGCAATACCTTGTAGCCCGCGGCGCTGAGGATCTCGGCGGTGGTGCCGCCGCCAGCGCCGCTGCCGATAATCGCCACGTCCGCTTCGAGGGTCAGGTCCTGGGTCAGTTGTGAACCGTTATAGGTTTTCCAGCCACGGGCCAGGCCTTCTCGGAACGGATCGGGTACGGGCATCTTCAGGTTCTCTTTTTATTTTGGATTCTGTGGGAGCCGAGCTTGCTCCGGGCGGCGATCCGACGATAGGGTCAACTCGGTTTCAGACCGTGGGTGGCCCGGGATACCCGCAATGCGCCCACGACTCCGCCCGGCTGTACCACGCCATCATCACCAGCTGCTGCAGCGAGCTGTGGCCCATGCGCAGCAGACTTAACGAGCTGTTTTCCCAGCGATCGATAAAGTGCCGGATCTCGTCAGCACTGGCGTTTTCCCAGCTGCCCCAGATCCCGGTCAGCGGTCCGCGAGTCACGGCCATTCCCAGCACATCGAATAACTGCTGGGTCAGCTTGAGCATTTCCGGCGACAGGTGATTCAGGCTGTTATCCAGACAGTGCAGGGTGCCATCGACGGCCGCCGGCATTTTCTCGACGGCCACGGCGCCGTCGAGCATCACCGGAATCAGTGCCCGCAGAAACAGCAAGTCACCGCTGCGCAGAATCGCGAAACCACTGGCCGGAATGCTCGACGAGCAGCCGCTGAGGCTCGCTCCCAATCCAGCGGTGGCGAGAAAGGCGCTGGCACCCAGGCTGAATTTAAGCAAGCCGCGCCGTGACAGCGCGGGTGTATCGGACAGACTTGGGCTCATTATTGTTATTACCCGAAGGGGATGATCGTTAGCGGATAAACAGCTTCTGAATCAGCTTCTGAATGGATTTGCCGTACGGCGGGTAGATCAATTTCGCCGCATTGAACCGCTGTTTGATCAGCACACCTTTGGCTTTGCTGAAGGTCAGGAAACCTTCGTGGCCGTGGTAATGGCCCATGCCCGAGGCGCCGATACCGCCGAATGGCATGTCGTCTTGAGCGACGTGCAGCAGGGTGTCGTTCAGGCACACGCCGCCAGAATGGGTTTCGTGAAGTACGCGGTGTTGCTCACGCTTGTCGTAGCCAAAGTAATACAGGGCCAGCGGACGGGGTCGTTCATTGATGTAGGCAAAGGCCTGATCCAGATCCTTGTACGGAACGATCGGCAACAGCGGGCCGAAGATTTCGTCCTGCATCACCATCATGTCGTTGCTGACGTTGAGCAGCAGGCTGTGGCTCATGCGACGCCCCTGGCCTTTGTCGAACAGCGGAATCAGCAGCGCGCCCTTGCTGGTGGCGTCGCTGATGTAGCCGTTGAGGCGCGCCAGTTGTCGGTCATTGATGATCGCTGTGTAGTCCGGGTTGTCGGTCAAGGTCGGATAAAACCCGCGAACTGCCTGACGATAGGCTTCGACGAAAGCTCCGACGCGATCTTCCGGCACCAGCACATAGTCCGGGGCCACGCAGGTCTGCCCGGCGTTGAGCGTCTTGCCGAAGGCGATGCGTTCGGCAGCATCCTTGAGCGGCACGTCGCGGGACACAATGGCCGGGGATTTGCCGCCGAGTTCGAGGGTCACCGGGGTCAGGTTCTCGGCCGCCGCACGCATCACGTGTTTGCCAACGCTGGTGGCGCCGGTGAACAGCAGGTGATCGAAACGCAATCTGGAGAACGCTACACCGATATCGGCTTCGCCCAGTACCACGCAGACCAGGTCTTGCGGGAAGATTCGGCCCAGCAAGTTCTTGAGCAACAAACCGGTGGCGGGGGTCGATTCGCTGAGCTTGAGCATCACCCGATTGCCTGCCGACAACGCGCCTACCAATGGCCCGATGGCCAGATACAGTGGATAGTTCCACGGCACGATCACCCCGACCACACCCAAAGGTTGATAAACGACTTTGGCTGCCGCGGGTTGAAAGGCAATCCCGACCTTGCGCTTCGACGCCTTCATCCACCCTTTGAGGTGCTGATTGGCGTAGTGAATGCCATGCAAGCTGGGCATCAGTTCGGCGAGCAAAGTTTCATCGGCGCTGCGATGGCTGAAATCCTGGCTGATGGCATCGATCAGTGCCTGACGCTCATTGCTCAACAGATCTCGCAGGGCTTTTAGCCATTGCTGGCGCTGGGCAGCGGGAGGCATCGGGTTGGCTGCATACGCCGCGCGTTGGGCGTCGAACAGGGTCTGGAGCTCTTCCAGGGGCTGCTGAAGGTTCTGCAAGTAGGCGATGTCAGCAGTCATGGTCGGCTCCGGTTTTATTGTAATATGGGACTTTTTAGAGTCTATGCTCTAAAAAGTCAAATGACATCCTGGCGCAGCGTTGTTTTATCCACTCCCCGTTAGGTCGTAAGATGCCCGTCAACGCACTCTGAATTAAAGCCCAAGCCATGGCCCCTCGGATCAAAACCAGCGAGCGCATCGTGCAGAACAGCCTGGAGCTGTTCAATCAGCAGGGTGAGCGCAGCATCAGCACCAACCACATTGCTGCCCACATGGAAATTTCCCCGGGCAACCTGTACTACCACTTTCCCAACAAGCAGGCGATCATCGCCGTGCTGTTCAGTGAGTACGAAAGCCTGGTGGACAGCTTCCTGCGCCCGCCCCAGGGTCGTGCCGCCACGGTCGAAGACAAGCGCTTCTACCTTCAGGAATTGCTGGCCGCCATGTGGCGCTACCGGTTTTTGCACCGCGATCTGGAGCACTTGCTCGACAGCGATCCGGAGCTGGCCGCCCGTTATCGGCGCTTTTCCCAACGCTGTTTGATCCATGGCACGCACATCTACGCGGGCTTCGTCGAGGCCGGCATCCTGCAAATGGACAAGGTTCAGATCGAATCCCTGACGCTCAATGCCTGGATCATCCTGACGTCCTGGGTGCGTTTTCTGTGCACCACACGTGAAAATTCCAATCACCTGAGCGAGCAGGCCATTAAACGTGGTGTGTATCAGGTGCTGGTGCTTGAGGCCGGTTTTGTCACGGATCAGTCCCGCGACGCGGTGAATGCACTGTTCAAGGAGTTTTACGTGCCGCTGGCCCAAGCGCTGGAAGAAGTGGGATAGAAAGTGCAGTAGGATCAAACATCGCCCAATCACAGGAGCCCGTTATGCCCATTGCGCAACTGATCAGCCCGCAAGCGTTGGACCTGAAAAAGGAGCAGCCTGGGCTGGTGATTCTGGATTGTCGTTTTGCCCTCGAAGACCCGGATTACGGTCAACGCAGCTATGCCGAAGGGCATATTGCCGGGTCGAGCTTTGCCGATCTTGAGCGTGATTTGAGCGGGACAGTGATCAAGGGTGTGACCGGGCGCCATCCGTTGCCTGAACCTGAAGACTTGATTGAACGTCTGCAAACCTGGGGCGTCAACGCCGACAGCGATGTGATTTTGTACGACGACGGTCCGGGTGCCTACGCGGCGCGGGCCTGGTGGTTGCTGGCCTGGCTGGGCAAACGTGACGGCGTGTTCATTCTGGATGGCGGGCTCAAGGCCTGGCATGCGACCGGTTTGCCCCTGAGTCTTGATGCGCCGCAGATTGAACGGGGCACCTTCACGGGGGCGCCGGACAACGCGCTGATCTTGAGCGCCGAACAGCTTCAGCAACGTCTAGGCCAGCCCGCGCTGACCTTGCTCGATGCCCGCGGCTTGCCGCGTTTCAAAGGCGAAGTAGAGCCGATCGACCCGATTGCCGGGCACATCCCCGGCGCGCAATGTGCGGCGTTCACTGACAACCTGGGCAGCGACGGGCGTTTTCTGCCGGCGGATCAGCTCAAGCAGCGTTTTGCCGCGAAACTCGGTCATCGTTTGCCGACCGATCTGGTCGCGTACTGCGGTTCTGGCGTGACGGCGTGTCACAACCTGTTTGCCTTGTGTCTGGCCGGGTATCCGTTGGGATCTTTGTATGCCGGTTCATGGAGCGAGTGGATCAATGATCCCGCGCATGGCATCGCCAAGGGCGAGTAAACACAGACCCAAATAATGTGGGAGCGAGCCTGCTCGCGAAAGCGGCGGGTCAGTCGACATTAGTGTTGACTGTTACTCCGCCTTCGCGAGCAGGCTCGCTCCCACACTTGGATTTGCGCTCTGATAAGCAAACCCATTACTCGCGACCCACGGCGGTCAACCACTGCGGGATGCGTCGTTCCAGGTAGTAACCCGGTTGCCTGAGCGAGCCATCGACGAAGCCGACATGCCCACCCTTGGGCTGTAGTTCGAATTGAGTGCAGGCGGACAATTCCTCGGCTTGCGGCAGGCTATGAGGAAAGACAAACGGGTCATCGGCCGCTTGAATGATCAGGGTCGGCGTACGAATCTCGCCAAGGAAATAGCGACTCGAGGCGCGGCGATAGTAATCCTCGGCATCAGCAAAACCATTCAGCGGCGCCGTGACCCGGCCATCGAAATCCCAGAACGTGCGCATGTTCTCCAGCGAGCCCAGCTCAGCCAATGTCGCCAGTCCATCCTCGCGCCCGTCATGCTGGAACTGCCGCTGCTTATTCTTGATGTAGGCCACCATCTCGCGCATGAAATGCGCCTGATAGACCTTGGAGAAACCCTGACCGATACGGTCGGCGCATTGATCGAGACGAAACGGCACCGACACCGCCACCGCACCGACCACGCCGCTGTCACTGCCGGATTCGCCCAAGTGCTTGAGCAAGACATTGCCGCCCAGGGAATAGCCGATCGCATACAGTGGCGCCAGAGGGCGTTTGGCCCGCAGGTGTTTGATGGTTTCGGCCAGGTCTTCGCTGGCGCCGGAGTGGTAGCTGCGCGGCAACAGATTCGGCTCGCCTGAGCAGCCGCGCCAGTTCAGCGCGACGCTGGCCCAGCCTTGCGCGCCCAGTGCTTTCTGCACCCCAGCCACGTAAGGCGAATTTGAAGAGCCGGTCAGGCCGTGCAACACCAGTACCAGTGGCGTATCGGCGCTGTGCGGGCCGTGCCAGTCGAGATCGAGAAAGTCACCATCCTCAAGCCACAAGCGTTCGCGTTGGCGTTCGATGTGCGTGGTTTTGCGCCACAGCGGCCCCCACAAGGTTTGCAAGTGCGGGTTGCCGAGGCCGAAGGCCGGGGTGAAGCGTTCTGGCGGATGGGACACGTTTGTTCTCGATGCAGCGGTGCGAGCCTCGCTTGAGGCACGCACCTTTTTCAAACCGGTCGATTAACCGGCGATCTCTGCCATACGTTGCCACAACGCGTAGTAAACCCGCCCGGATTTCTGCTCACGGTGCAGGCGCCAGTTGCCTGGCAGACCGAGTATCGATGGCGCGTTTTCGCTTTCAGTGTAGATCCAGGCCTCGTTGGCCAGCCATTGACGCTCTTCAAGCAGCGTGCAGACGGTCGGCAACAGATTCTGGTTGAACGGCGGGTCGAGGAACACCACGTCGTACGCGGTCGCTGTCTGGGTTTCCAGGTAGCGCAGGGCGTCGGCGGTCTGAATCTGGCCGGTGGTGCAGCGCAGCGTGCCCAGATGCTCCTTGATGCTGGCGACCGCGATGTTGCTGGCGTCCAGCGCCTGACCAATGGCCGCGCCACGGGACAACGCCTCGAGGAACAATGCGCCGCTGCCGGCGAACGGATCAAACACTTTGGCCCCGGCAACGTACGGCGCGAGCCAGTTGAACAGGGTTTCACGCACCCGGTCCGGGGTCGGGCGCAAGCCCGGTGCGTCAGGGAAGCTCAGCTTTCGGCTGCCCCATTCACCGCCGATGATGCGCAGTTGGTTCACACCGTTGTGCACGTTGTGAACGGGTTTTTTAGGACGAGTGGCCATTAATGCTCCGGAACCCCGAGCGGTTGCTCGGCAGGTTTATCAGTAGGGGCCGGCAACGGCTTTTGCGGCACGGTCGGGCCAGCGCTGACGATGACCATTTTGTCCGTGCTCAAGTGTTTGTTCAGTGCGGTTTTGACCTGCTCGACCGTCAGTCCCTGGGACTCACGCATAAAGTCATCCAGATAACTCAGCGGCAGGTTGTAGAAACCCATGGCGCCGAGCTGACCAACGATATCGGCGTTGCTGGCAGTGGACAGCGGGAAGCTGCCGGCCAGTTCACGCTTGGCGTCATCGAGTTCTTTCTCGGTCGGGCCGGTTTTAAGGTAGTCGGCGAGCACGTCTTGCACCAGTTTCAGCGTGCCTTCGCTCATCTCGGCGCGGGTTTGCAGGTTGATCATGAACGGGCCGCGCGCCTGCATCGGGCTGAAACCTGAATACACGCCGTAAGCCAGGCCACGCTTCTCGCGCACTTCGCTCATCAGCCGGGTGCCAAAGCCACCGCCGCCGAGTATCTGGTTGCCCATGGACAGTGCCGCGTAGTCCGGGTCGTCACGATCGATACCCAGTTGCGCGAGCATCAGGTTGGTCTGCTTGGACGGGAACTCGATGTGGCCGATGCTGGCTTTCGGTTCCTCCGGTTGCGCGATTTTCGCCAGCTCAGGACCTTTTGGCAGCGTGCTGGAGACTTGTGCAGCAATCGCCTCCGCCTCGGCGCGAGACAGGTCGCCCACCAGCGCAATTACCACGTTGCCCGCCGCATAGGCCTTCTCATGAAACGCGCGCATCTGCGCCACCGTAATCGCCGGAACGGTTTTCGCCGTGCCGTCGCTGGAATGCGCATACGGGTGATCGCCGTACAGACGGTTCATCAGTTCCAGGCTCGCCAGTTTGCCGGGGTTCTGTTTCTGGTATTCGAAACCGGCGAGCATCTGGTTCTTGATGCGCGCAAAGGAGTCGGCAGGGAAGGTCGGTTTGCCGACGACTTCAGAGAACAACTTCAGGGCCGGTTCGCGTTTGTCCGCGGCACTGAGACTGCGCAGGGAAGCCAGTGCCATGTCTTTAAAGGCGCCGTTGCCAAAGTCTGCGCCCAGGCCTTCGAAGCCCTGAGCGATGGCACCAACATCTTTGCCGGCTACACCTTCGTTGAGCATGGCATTGGTCAGCACGGAGAGACCGGGTGCGTTGCCGTCCTGGCTGCTGCCGGCGGCGAAGATCAGGCGCATGTCGAACATCGGCAGCTCCCGGGCTTCAACGAACAGTACCTTGGCGCCTTCGGCGGTTTTCCAGGTCTGCACGTCCAGGGTGCGGTGGCTTGGCGCCTTGCCGTCGAGTTCAGCCAGCGATTGCAGCTTCTGGCTGGCCTTGGCCTTGTCGAGGGCTTCGCTGGCCTTGGATTCGTCGGTCTTCGAGAAGTAAAACGCGGCAGACCCGATCAATGCGACGGCGATCAGGCCCATCAGGACCAGGCGCGGTTTTTTACGCTCACTCATGAGTCGTCTCCTCTGGCAATACATGGGCGACGCTGAGACGTTCGCGGGTGAAATACAGCTTGGCGGCTTTCTGGATGTCTTGCGGGGTCACGCTTTCCAGCTCGGCGAGTTCGGTGTCCATCAGCTTCCACGACAGGCCAACAGTTTCCAGTTGGCCAATGGCGGTGGCCTGGCTGGTGATCGAGTCACGCTCGTAGACCAGGCCGGCAATCACTTGAGCCCGCACTCGTTCCAGTTCTTCAGCGGACGGCGCGGTGGTTTTCAGCTGTTCGAGCAGCTTCCACAGGCCGGCTTCGGCCTGGGCCATGGTTTTCTTTTTCTGGGTATTGGGTGTTGCGGACAAGGTGAACAGGCTATCACCACGGGTATAAGCGTCGTAACTCGACGAACCGCCGGACACCAGCTCTTCGCCGCGCTCCAGTTGTGTCGGAATACGTCCGCTGTAGCCGCCGTCGAGCAGGGCGGAGATCAGGCGCAAGGCGTTGACCGAGCGTTTGTCTTCAGCGGTGGCGATGCTTGGCACGTTGAAACCCAGCATCAGGCTCGGCAATTGGGTCTTCACATGCAGAGTGATCTGCCGTTCGCCGGGCTCGGCCAGTTCCAGCGGGATTTTCGCCGATGGCACATCACGTTTGGCGATCGGGCCGAAGTAGCGCTGGGCCAGGGTTTTGACCTCGTCCGGGGTCACGTCGCCGACCACCACCAACGTGGCGTTGTTCGGCACGTACCAGGATTGGTACCAGTGGCGCAGCTCCTCGACTTTCATGCGGTCGAGGTCAGCCATCCAGCCGATGGTCGGCGTGTGGTAACCGCTGGCCGGGTAGGCCATGGCCTTGAAGCGTTCGTAGGCCTTGGACATTGGCTTGTCGTCGGTGCGCAGGCGACGTTCTTCTTTGATGACTTCGATCTCGCGGGCGAACTCGTCGGCCGGCAGACGCAGGCTGGCCATGCGGTCGGCTTCCAGCTCGAAGGCCACGCCCAGACGGTCACGGGCCAGCACCTGGTAATAAGCGGTGAAGTCGTCGCTGGTGAATGCGTTCTCTTCAGCGCCGAGGTCGCGCAGGATCAGCGAAGCTTCGCCGGGGCCGACTTTTTCGCTGCCCTTGAACATCATGTGTTCCAGGGCGTGGGACAAACCGGTCTGACCCGGGGTCTCGTAGCTTGAGCCGACCTTGTACCAGACTTGGGAAACCACCACCGGCGCACGGTGGTCTTCGCGCACGACGACCTTCAGGCCGTTATCGAGGGTGAATTCGTGAGTGGGTTGTGGATCGGCAGCCAGGGCCGAGAGGGGCAGACAAACTGTGCTGAGCAGCAGGCCTGCAGCGCGGCGGGCTAAAGCATTCATTCGTTTTTAAACCTTTGGGGCTGCCCGCTTGGTCTTAGCGTCTACGGGCGAGAGGGTGCTAGGATACTGGTCCGTTTTACTGGCGGCCACGCCTATCAGGCCTTTGATCGGCCGGAAGGTTGTATGGGTTACCTGCGGAAGCTTTGAGTTTGTCAGCTAAACTCTGCGTTTTCGCCGACGATGCCGTTCCAGTCCTTCGTATTAGTCAACCTTTGAGGTGCTGTTTGCACCTCGACAAAATGTTGCGCGTGAACAAGCTGGGTCAATCGCAGTCTGTTCTGCATCGAATATTTATTTGCCGGGGCGCCCTTTGGCGCGTCGCTACCGTGAGATAGCCGTCCTCCATGTTTGGTTCCAACGACGACAAGAAAGCCCCAGCTGCGGCTGGTGAGAAGAAAAGCCTGTTCGGATGGCTGCGCAAAAAGCCGCAGGAACCCGTCGTCGAACAGCCACAGCCACTTCCTGAGCCAACACCTGCGCCGGTCATAGAAGAAGAGCCCGCGCCGGTTGTCTTGCCGATCGCTGAGCCGGTGCTGCAACCGATAGTCGAGGTTGAGCCTGAAACTGAACTGGTGGTTGAGCTGCCGCTGGCGCCAACCGCAGAGCCGTGGCTGACCTTGCCTGTGGCGGAAGAGCCGGTGGCATTGGTCGAAGATGAGCTGGCGCCGTACGTTGCGCCGCCGATTCCAGCGCCGAGCGCATTTGCTCCGGAGCCCGTTCAGGCGCCAGTGGTTGAGCCGGTTGTCGCGCCAGTTGTCATGGCCGAGCCTGCGTTCGTGGTCCTGGAGCCTGTCGTTCCTGCATTTGTTGCTCCGGTTGCTCCAGCACCCGCACCGGTTGTCGCTCCCGTTGCCGCACCTGTCGCTCCCGTCGAAGCGCCTGCCGAGCCTGCGCGTACCGAAGAAACCAAAGCCGGTTTCTTCGCCCGCCTGAAACAAGGCTTGTCCAAGACCAGCGCCAGCATCGGCGAAGGCATGGCCAGCCTGTTTCTGGGCAGGAAGATCATCGATGACGAGCTGCTCGAAGACATCGAAACCCGCCTGCTGACTGCCGACGTTGGCGTCGAGGCAACGTCGGTGATCATTCAGCATCTGACCCAGAAAGTCGCCCGTAAAGAACTGGCCGATGCCGATGCGCTGTACAAATCCCTGCAAGCGGAACTGGCGGCGATGCTCAAGCCGGTCGAGCAACCGCTGAAAATCACTTCGCAGAGCAAGCCGTTCGTGATTCTGGTTGTCGGCGTCAACGGCGCCGGCAAGACCACCACCATCGGCAAACTGGCGAAAAAGCTGCAACTTGAAGGCAAGAAAGTCATGCTCGCGGCCGGCGATACCTTCCGCGCCGCCGCCGTCGAGCAATTGCAGGTCTGGGGCGAGCGCAACAAGATCCCGGTCATCGCCCAGCACACCGGCGCTGACTCGGCTTCGGTTATCTTCGATGCCGTGCAAGCGGCCAAGGCACGTGGCATCGACGTACTGATCGCCGACACCGCCGGTCGTCTGCACACCAAAGACAATTTGATGGAAGAGCTGAAGAAGGTTCGTCGGGTGATCAGCAAGCTCGACGCCGACGCGCCTCACGAGGTGCTGTTGGTGCTCGATGCCGGTACGGGGCAGAACGCGATCAACCAGGCCAAACAATTCAACCAGACCGTCGAACTGACCGGCCTGGCGCTGACCAAGCTCGACGGCACCGCCAAAGGTGGGGTGATTTTCGCCCTCGCCAAGCAGTTTGGCTTGCCCATTCGCTACATCGGCGTCGGTGAAGGCATCGATGATTTGCGTACTTTTGAAGCAGAACCCTTTGTCCAGGCACTGTTTGCCGAGCGGGAGCGTTCATGATTCGTTTCGAGCAAGTCGGTAAGCGCTACCCGAACGGTCACGTCGGCTTGCATGAGCTGAGCTTTCGAGTCCGTCGGGGCGAGTTTTTGTTTGTGACCGGCCACTCTGGCGCCGGTAAAAGCACCTTATTGCGCCTGCTGCTAGCGATGGAGCGTCCGACCACCGGCAAATTGCTGTTGGCCGGTCAAGACCTGAGCACCATCAGCAATGCGCAGATTCCGTACTTGCGCCGGCAGATCGGCGTGGTGTTCCAGAACCATCAGTTGCTGTTCGATCGCACGGTGTTCAACAATATCGCGCTGCCCTTGCAGATCCTTGGACTGTCCAAGGCCGAGATCGCCAAACGCGTGGATTCGGCCCTGGAGCGCGTAGCGCTCTCGGACAAGACCGATCTGTACCCCGGCGACCTGTCCACCGGTCAGCAACAGCGCGTCGGCATCGCCCGCGCCATCGTTCACCGCCCGGCCTTGCTGCTGGCAGATGAGCCGACCGGTAACCTCGATCCACGTCTGGCGGCAGAAATCATGGGCGTGTTCGAAGACATCAACCGTCTGGGCACCAGTGTGCTGATTGCCAGTCACGACCTGGCACTGATCGCCCGTATGCGTCACCGCATGCTGACCCTGCAGCGCGGCCGATTGATCGGCGACGGGGAGGCGGGCGTATGAGTGCGACACGCAGCCCCAAGGTTTCCGAGCGCGTGGCCCCAAAGGCCGCCGATCCGCAGCCGCAGAAGAAAAAACGCGACGATGATGACGGTCCGGACTTCGCCACGTTGTTCCGCGCCTGGGTCGAGAGTCATCGGGCCAGTCTGCTCGATAGCTTGCGTCGTTTGGGCAAGCAGCCAGTCGGTAGTTTCTTTACCTGCATGGTGATGGCGGTGGCTCTGAGTTTGCCCATGGGCCTGTCACTTTTGCTAAGTAACGTCGAACGCCTCGGCGGTTCCTGGCAGCGTGCGGCGCAGATTTCCCTGTACCTGCAAATCGAGGCCAGCCCGGCTGAGGGTGAGTCGCTGCGCGAGCAGATCAAGGGGATGCCCGGCGTCGCGGATGCTGAATATGTCGGCCGCGATCAAGCGCTCGAAGAGTTTCAGCAGCAGTCCGGTCTGGGCGAGGCGCTTAAGGAACTGCCGGAGAACCCGCTGCCAGGCGTGGTTCTGGTGACGCCGAATGAAGTCGACAAGCCCGCCCTTGAAGCATTAAGACAAAAACTATCCGAGTTACCCAAGGTACAACAGGCGCAACTTGATCTAGTCTGGGTCGAGCGTCTGGCAGCGATCCTCAAGCTGGGCGACCGTTTTGTCTTCGGTCTGACCGTGCTTTTGGTTTCTGCATTACTTTTGGTGATAGGCAATACCATTCGTCTTCATATTGAAAACCGCCGCACAGAGATAGAAGTGATTAAACTCGTCGGCGGCACTGACAGCTATGTGCGTAGGCCCTTTCTGTATATGGGTGCGCTTTATGGCTTCGGTGCGGGGATTCTTTCCTGGGGCGTATTGGCGTTTGGCCTTGATTGGCTGAACGACGCGGTAGTGGGGCTGGCCGGCTTGTACGGCAGTGATTTCGCGCTGGCCGGAGTGCCAGTTGCCGACGGTCTGTCGCTCTTGCTTGGCGCGGTGCTGTTGGGGTATATCGGTGCATGGATTGCAGTCGCACGCCACCTGAGGGAGCTTGCGCCTAAGTAGTATCATTTTGCTCGTATTGACCTTTCAGCGTTTATGGGAACTTGTCTTTCGGTTTCCGGTCAATTTTCGCAGTGCTGAACTGCACGAGTTATGTAAGTCGGAGGTTTTTTCGTATGACCAATTCTTTGCAACCTGCATATGCTCTGGTCCCGGGTGCAAACCTGGAGGCCTATGTGCACACGGTGAACAGCATTCCATTGCTGACACCGGAGCAGGAGCGTGAACTGGCCGAGAGTCTCTATTATGAGCAGGATTTGGGGGCGGCTCGGCAGATGGTGCTCGCCCACCTGCGTTTTGTTGTACATATCGCCCGTAGCTATTCCGGTTACGGTCTGGCTCAGGCCGACCTGATCCAGGAAGGCAACGTCGGCCTGATGAAGGCCGTGAAGCGCTTCAACCCGGAAATGGGTGTACGCCTGGTGTCCTTTGCCGTGCACTGGATCAAGGCGGAAATCCACGAGTTCATTTTGCGCAACTGGCGCATTGTGAAAGTCGCGACCACCAAGGCTCAACGCAAGCTGTTTTTCAACCTGCGCAGCCAGAAGAAGCGTCTGGCGTGGTTGAACAACGAGGAAGTCCACCGTGTGGCGGAAAGCCTCGGTGTAGAGCCTCGGGAAGTGCGCGAGATGGAAAGTCGCCTGACCGGCCATGACATGGCCTTCGACCCGGCCGCGGAAGCGGACGATGACAGTGCTTTCCAATCGCCGGCCAACTATCTGGAAGACCACCGGTACGACCCGGCCCGTCAACTGGAAGATGCTGACTGGAGCGACAACTCGAACCACAACCTGCACGAAGCGCTTGAAGTGCTGGACGACCGCAGCCGTGACATCCTCTACCAGCGCTGGCTGGCAGAAGAAAAAGCTACGCTGCACGACCTGGCGCAGAAGTACAACGTGTCGGCCGAGCGTATTCGTCAGCTCGAGAAGAGCGCGATGAACAAGCTCAAGTTGTCGATCGCCGCTTAACCTGCGCGCCCGACAACAAAAAACGCCCCGATCATTGATCGGGGCGTTTTTGTTGGTGCTCATTTTCCGCTTCACCGTGCTCCCCTGTGGGAGCGAGCAAGCTGCTCCCACAGGGGTTCTCAGGTATTCAGGAGATTGGCTACTGTGCCCAAGGTGCGCGGCGCGAATCATTGAGCCCTGCAAGGTAGCTGTCACCACCGAGCTGACTCATCTGTCGCCGAATCCATCCCGCTCGCCGTGCGACATAGTTGGTTGGATGACCGGCACTCCAAACGCGCGGGTTAGGCAGCACCGCAGCCAGCGAACTGGCCTGCTGCCGGGACAACGAGCGAGCGCCGACGCCAAAGTGATGCCTGGCCGCTGCTTCGGCGCCAAACACACCGTCATCCCACTCAACGCTGTTGAGGTACACCTCGAGAATTCGCTGCTTGGGCCAAAGCACTTCGATCAGTCCGGTAAACCAGGCTTCCAGGCCTTTGCGCAGCCAGCTGCGGCCGGACCACAGAAACAGATTCTTCGAGACCTGCTGACTCAGGGTGCTGGCACCGCGAATCGATCCGCCGAGCTCGTTGTGGGCCAATGCGGCCTGGATCGCGCCAAAGTCAAAACCCCAATGCTCCGGGAATTTCTGATCCTCGCCGGCAATCACCGCGACTTTCAGGTCATCGGAGATTTCATCCCAGGGTTTCCAGGTGCGTTGCAGGTCGATGGGTTCGCCGTCGAACCAGGATTCGACCTTGCGCTCGACCATCAAGGCCGTTCCAGGTGGTGGTACCACGCGAAAAATCAGAACCAGCAATACGCTGCCACCCGCGAACCAGAGCAGGGCCTTCGTGAATCGTCGCAAAAATATACGCAGCATAGAGATGGCTTGGCCGAACCCGTTGAGCGGGCCATTATACAGACCCTGTGGATCGAGTCTGACTGGAGTTCTTCATGCTGCGTGGCTTTCTGATGCTGGCCGCTTTCTTCGGCTTCACTGGCGTTGCCCTTGGCGCGTTCGCCGCCCATGGCTTGAAAAGCCGTCTGACGCCCGAGTACCTGGCAATTTTCCACACCGGCGTGACCTACCAATTGGTGCACACCTTGGCCTTGCTGGGCGTTGCGCTGCTGGCCACGCAGATTCCCGGTCGACTGATCACGTGGGCGGGTGCATCGTTTGTAGTCGGCATCCTGCTGTTTTCCGGCAGTCTGTACCTGTTGACCATGACCGGCGTCAGCAAGCTCGGGATCATCACCCCCTTCGGCGGCCTGGCATTCCTGATCGGCTGGCTCTGCCTGGGCTTCGCCGCTTGGCGCTTGGGTTAAGTTGACGGCGCGCATTTGTGATCATGCAGCCACGTGAGTTTTTAGCGGAATCAACCCGCGTTTTTCAAGGCGTTCAGCAGTGCCTGCGTGAAAGCCGGCGCAAGGATGCGGTTGCCATGTCCGCTGAGGTGATCGCCGTCGCGGAACAGCGGTTTATCGTCGTCAAAGGCTGAACAGGTTCGGCCCGGGCACAACAGCGGTAGCGGGTCCCAGACCTGAAGCATCGGATATAGGCGGGTCAACCGGTCGATCAGCGCCATTTGCGGCGCGCGTAGCTGCTCAAGTTGGTCGCGCTCCATGGTGAACCCGGGGGCGCAGATCGGGTTCATCCGGTTGAACCAGTCCGAACAGCGATAGAGTGGGGCTTTGAATAGAGGCTTGGGAGCATCGATCAGCACTTGCAGTCTGGAGGTCATCAGGCGCGTCAGCACCGCTTCGGCGGAGGCTTGGGCGCCTTCAATCTGCTGCAGTGTGAATTCAGAAAGCACTTCGTTGACGACTTCCTGTTCTCCGCGTGCCCACTCTCGCCCTGCCATCTCTGGCATTCGCAACGAAGCGAGGAAGACGATATCTCCCGGGTTTGCCTGCGCTTCAATATTGCGCAGGGCTCTTTCCCGGGCTTGAGTGCACGCACCTTGCGGGTCTGGTGCAATAAGGCTGACCACCGCGCAGCCGCCGCGCTCATATTCCACGACCTTGATACCCAGTTGTTGCGATGCGAGGCTTAACATCGTGCGGTAGGCGGCTGCGTGCGAATCGCCAATTACAAACAGCTGACGTCCTTGCCATTGCAAGTCTTTGAGCGGTTCGCTGGTCGCGCGTTGCGGCAACCGTCTGGAGAACCAGGTATAGGTATCGCTGGTTTTGCTCAGCGACAGCGCCTCGGTATTCTCGGACACCCACCGCGCACCTGACCAGGACAGGCCGGTCGCCGCCAGGCACGAGGCGATCGTGATCCAGGCCCGGCGTTGCAGGAGCCAATTGCCGGTGCGCATCGGCGTCTCAACTGCGTGGTAAGAGAGCGCAGCGAGTGCGGTGATGATGACAGGGTAGGCCAATTGTACGGCGAGTTGCTCCAGGCCGGTGGTCCAGCGCAGGAACACCAGGACTGGCCAGTGCCAGAGATACAACGAGTAGGACAGCCGGCCGATATAGGTCGCGGGGGACGATTGCAGTAGGCGCAGGGGTAGGGAAGGTGTGTCGGTTTTCTGTGCCAGGGCGGTGATGACCAGCAAGGTGCCGCAAACAGTGACGAGTGCCCAAGGGAAGGGGAAATGGTTTTCGTCGGCAAGGAGCAGTGCGCCGATGATCAAGGTGAGTCCGCCGAGAAGCATGGCTCGGGGTGCGGCAGCCGAATACAGGGTGAAGCGGCCTGTGCTGATCGACTGGTAAAGGATTGCCCCTGCGGCCAGCTCCCAGAATCGGCTGGGCAGCAGATAGAACGCTATGAGCGGATCGGCCTGTGTCTGAATGGCGCTGAACGCCAGTGAGATCAGCGCCAGGAAGGGCAGGAGCGCCCAGATGAAGTTGTTGCGTTCCTGGTAGCGCAACCAGACGAAGTAGATAAGCGGGAATATCAGGTAGAACTGCTCTTCTACGGCGAGGGTCCAGGTGTGGGTATAGGGGTTGAGCAGGGTGGAAGGCGAGAAATAGGTGTCGGAGGCCCAGGCCAGTACGAAGTTGCTCATGCCAAAGAAAGCGGCCAGGCCGGTACGGTCATTCTGCATGCTGAGCCAGGCCTGTGGCACGAACATCGCCGAGACCAGACTGCATACCAGTAGAACCAACAGCAGTGCCGGGACAATTCGCAAGAGTCTGCGGCGATAAAAGTCTGCGAGATACTCTCCGAATCCCCTGTTGGAGCGAGCGGAAAGCGACTGGCTGATGACGTAGCCTGAGATCACGAAGAAGATGTCGACGCCGGTAAAACCGCCGGGCAGAACGTTCAGGAAGTCGGCGTGAAAGATGATCACGCTCAGGACCGCGACAGCGCGCAGGCCGTCGATAGCGGGGATGTTCGTTGTCGAGTTGACGCTGGACACAGGCCCTCCGTGGGTGCGTCAACAGTGTTGGTGCGGCGTCGGCGCGTGATGTCGAATATAGAAGGTTCGGGTACGGCTTGGACTGTTCGGTTTGTTACAAGGCTAGTCCGTGCCCTTTGCCGGTGCGGCGAGCGCCGCCTGGCGGTTGAGCTGACTGAGCAGTCCATTTCATGACGAATGGCTTGGGTCGCCAAGACTGATCGGGCTAGAATGCCAGCCCCTAAAAATGATGGTGGTTTGCGGCATGCGCATTCAGTTGAACGGCGAATCCCTTGAACTGCCCGACGGTGAAACCGTTGCGGCCCTGCTGACCCGTCTGGAACTGACCGGACGCCGGGTGGCGGTCGAACTCAATCTGGATATCGTCCCGCGCAGCCAGCATGCCGACACCAGGCTGAACGACGGCGACAATGTCGAAGTGGTACACGCCATCGGCGGCGGCTAGTCGCCCGGCCCGCAAGGGCACAGAATTCTGCAAGAACCTCACCCCTACAGAGGATTTCCCATGAGCATCGTTCGTAGCGACAAGCCCTTCGTCCTGGCCGGTCGTACTTACCAGTCGCGTTTGCTGGTAGGCACCGGCAAGTACCGCGACATGGAAGAAACCCGCCTGGCCATCGAGGCCTCGGGTGCCGAGATCGTCACATTCGCCGTGCGCCGCACCAACCTCGGCCAGAACCCGGGCGAACCAAACCTGCTCGAAGTCCTGTCGCCGGATCGCTACACCTTCCTGCCTAACACCGCCGGTTGCTTCGACGCTACCGAGGCTGTGCGCACCTGTCGCTTGGCCCGTGAGCTGCTCGGCGGCCACAACCTGGTGAAGCTGGAAGTGCTGGCGGACCAGAAAACCCTGTTCCCTAACGTGATCGAGACCCTCAAGGCCGCCGAAGTGCTGGTCAAGGAAGGTTTCGACGTGATGGTTTACACCAGCGATGACCCGATCATCGCCCGTCAACTGGCGGAAATCGGCTGCATCGCGGTGATGCCGCTGGCCGGTCTGATCGGTACAGGCCTTGGGATCTGCAACCCGTACAACCTGCAGATCATCCTCGAAGAAGCCAAGATTCCGGTGCTGGTGGATGCCGGTGTCGGTACCGCTTCCGACGCCACCATCGCGATGGAGCTGGGTTGCGAAGCGGTGCTGATGAACTCGGCCATCGCCCATGCCCAGCAGCCGATCATGATGGCTGAAGCCATGAAACACGCCATCGTTGCAGGCCGCCTGGCCTACCTCGCCGGCCGCATGCCGAAAAAACTCTATGCCAGCGCCTCCTCGCCGCTGGATGGTCTGATCAAGTAAGAGCCATTGATGACTGAATCAAACGACACGCCAATCCAGACGGAAGAAGGCGAAGAGCGCCAACACCGCCGCATCAAGAGTTTCGTGATGCGCGCCGGACGCATGACCGAAGGCCAGCAAAAAGGCCTGGAGCAGGGCACGCCGCTGTTCGTCCTGCCGCTGGCCGATGCGCCGGTGGACTTCGATCAGGTGTTCGGCCGTTCGGCGCCGCGCTCCCTGGAAATCGGCTTCGGCATGGGTCATTCGCTGCTGGAAATGGCCGCGGCCTCGCCGGAACAGGATTTTATCGGCGTGGAAGTGCACCGTCCGGGTGTTGGTGCGCTGCTCAATGGCGTGCTGACTCAAGGCCTGACCAACCTGCGCGTCTACGATTGCGACGCGATCGAAGTGCTCAACCGCTGCGTGGCCGACAACAGCCTCGATCGCCTGATGCTGTTTTTCCCGGACCCGTGGCACAAGAGCCGTCACCACAAGCGCCGTATCGTTCAGGCATCGTTCGCTGAACTGGTACGCAGCAAGTTGAAGGTCGGCGGTGTGCTGCACATGGCCACCGACTGGGAACCGTACGCCGAGTACATGCAGGAAGTGATGAACGTTGCGCCGGGTTACCGCAACCTGGCCGAAGACGGCAAATACGTCCCGCGCCCGGCCGAGCGCCCGATCACCAAGTTCGAACGCCGCGGCGAACGTCTTGGGCATGGCGTGTGGGACCTGAAGTTCGAAAAACAGTCTTAAGCCGTAACGCAATAAAAACTGTGGGAGCGAGCTTGCTCGCGATGAGGCCATCACATTCAACATCTATGTTGGCTGTTATACCGCCATCGCGAGCAAGCTCGCTCCCACATTGGTTTTGTGTGTTGTTTAGATTCAGCGGCGGTCGGCGACGACGCCGATGAGCACCAGCACCACCAACAACACCGGCGCCAGGCTGTAGTTGTTGAACTGGCTCAGGCCTTTGATGATCCACGGCGTGGCGTAGATCAGCGCCACGCCGCTGCCGACCATGCACAGCAGGGCCATTAGCGGGACGCGCAAGGCGCCGGCGATGCTGCCCAGGCGTTGGTCGACCCAGCCTTTGATGTCGGCGCCAAACAACACCAGCAGGCAGCCCACCAGTGCCAGAGCGATTTCCGACAGGTTGCTACGGCTCCAGCGGGACGCGGTGGCGAGCAGGTCGAGTATCAAATCCATTCGTTTTCCCTTAAGGCTGAAATCAGCTCAGAAATGTCTGCAGCAAGTCATTGAGAAAGAGTTGTCCGCGCTCGGTGGCCGCCAGACGTGACGGTTCGACCTGCAACAAGCCACTTTGTTCGGCGACCCGGCGGCCTTCGGCGAGGCTTTCCAATGCAAGCCCGGTGCGCTCCGGATACAGCCGCGATTCAACACCTGCCGTCAGGCGCAAGGCGTTCATCAGGAACTCGAACGGCAGCTCTTCATTGGTCAGGGCTTTCTCACCAGCCTTGAAGCTTTTGGCCGGGTTGAGGTAGTCCTTCGGCAGACGGGTTTTCCAGGTACGGACGATGCGTCCGTCCGGATGGCTGAGCTTGCCGTGGGCGCCGGCACCGATGCCGATGAAGTCGCCGAAACTCCAGTAATTGAGGTTATGCCGCGCCGCACGATCGGGCTGCGCGTAAGCCGAGACTTCGTATTGCGCGTAACCGTGTTCGGCTAACAGCGCCTGGCCGGCTTCCTGAATGTCCCACAGGGTGTCGTCTTCCGGCAGCGTCGGCGGCTGGTTCCAGAACACCGTGTTCGGCTCCAGGGTCAGCTGATACCAGGATAAGTGGGTCGGCTTCAGGGCAATGGCCTGGCGCAGATCGCTCAGGGCGTCGTCCAGGGACTGATCGGGTAAACCGTGCATCAGGTCCAGATTGAAGTTGTCGAACCCGGCCAGACGGGCCATGCCGGCGGCACGTACCGCTTCGTCGCCGTTGTGGATCCGCCCCAGCGCTTTGAGTTTCTCTTCCTGAAAACTCTGGATACCAATCGACAGGCGATTGATGCCCAGCGCCCGGTAGGCAACGAACTTCTCTTGTTCAAACGTCCCCGGATTGGCTTCCAGCGTGATTTCGATGTCGCTGGCAAACGGAATGCGCTGCTCGACGCCTTTGAGCAAACGGCCCAAAGCGTCGGCGCTAAACAGGCTCGGCGTGCCGCCACCAAAGAAGATCGAGCTCAGCTCACGGCCATAGACCGCATGCAGGTCCTGATCGAGGTCGGCCAGCAGCGCGTCCACATAGTCTTCTTCCGGCAACACCGGGCTGGCGGTGTGGGAATTGAAGTCGCAATAAGGGCATTTGCGCACACACCACGGGATGTGGATGTACAGCGCCAAGGGCGGCAGCGTTGGCAGCGCGGCCCGTGGCGATTGTGCGTCGCCGCCGAAGATTAGCGGCGATGCGGATGAGTCGTGGATCATTTCAGGCCCAGACGCTGGCGCAGCAGATCCATTGCACGGGCGCGGTGGCTGATGAGGTTCTTGTCGCTGGGGCTCAGCTCGGCACTCGAGCAATCGCGCTCCGGCACCCAGAACAGCGGGTCGTAACCAAAGCCGTGCTGACCGCTGGCCTCGGTGAGGATACGCCCGTGCCACAGGCCTTCGCAGAGGATCGGTAACGGATCGTCGGCATGCCGCACCAGCGCCAGCACACAGACGAACTGCGCGCCGCGCTCGTCTTGCGGCACGTCTTTCAACACATCGAGCAGTTTGGCGTTATTCGCCGCATCGCCCTGGCCATCGGCGTAACGGGCTGAGTAGATACCCGGCGCACCGCCGAGGAAATCCACGGCCAGCCCGGAATCGTCGGCCAGCGCCGGCAGGCCGGAGATGCGCGCGGCATTGCGGGCCTTGAGGATGGCGTTCTCGACGAACGACAAGCCGGTTTCTTCAGGCTCGACGCTGCTGAACTCGCCGATCGAGCGCAGTTGCACCGATTCGCCGAGCATGGCCTGGAGTTCCTTGAGTTTGCCGGCGTTATGGCTGGCCAGTACGAGTTGCGTGAAATTGATCATTGGCCGGGGAAAAGCTCTTGTTGGAAACTGATGGTGTTGGTTTTGTCGCCGGTTTTAACATCGATCTTGAAGGTGCGGGTTTCCTGCTGATCCACCGGGAATTGCGCGATGTAGTAGATCGCGCCTTGTTCGGTGATCTGTTTGAATTTCAGCGGGACGGTTTGGCTGGTCAGGTCTTTCACCGACCCGCTGACTTGGGCGGTCAGCGGCTTGCCGTCCTTGATCACCGAAACGTTGATCACACCCTGGTTCTTGCTGCGCACCAGCTCCGTCGATTTGGCGATGTCCGGCGTCAGAAAGGTGGAGTTGAAGGTG
Organism: Pseudomonas sp. RT4P38; assembly: GCF_054897765.1. Classification (NCBI taxonomy): domain Bacteria; kingdom Pseudomonadati; phylum Pseudomonadota; class Gammaproteobacteria; order Pseudomonadales; family Pseudomonadaceae; genus Pseudomonas; species Pseudomonas sp. RT4P38. The sequence continues at coordinate 6,513,758 of NZ_CM142703.1, read as the reverse complement.
TTGTAATGCACCGTCACGTCGCCAAAGGTTTCCTGACGATCGCCTTTGATGGCGTCGGCGGCCATGGCGGTGACGCTCAGGCAGGCAGTAAGTACAAACAGCGCTAGACGACCCATGATCGTTCTCCTCGAAGTGTCGTGACTCAGACCGCGACCTTGTGGTCTTGCAGCCCGGGGCTGCTGACGCGGTAAATACCGATTTCACCTAATAGATTAGGCCATAGCTTACTGGCCCACCCGTGGCGGTGCTGTTGATCCACGGCAAGCCGATCAATGACCTTGGCTTCACGTTCGCGACACAACGCTTCAAAGTCTTCGAAGGTGCAAAAGTGGATGTTCGGTGTGTTGTACCAGGTGTACGGCAGAAAATCGGACACCGGCATCCGGCCCTTGCTCGCCAGGTACCAGCGGCAGCGCCAGTGACCGAAGTTGGGAAAGGTGATGATGCACTGGCGACCGACGCGCAGCATTTCGTCGAGGATCTTGTCCGGGTAGTGCACGGCTTGCAGTGCCTGGGTCATGACCACGACGTCGAAGCTGTTGCTGGCAAAGTTGCCCAGGCCCTTGTCCAGGTCCTGCTCGATGACGTTGATGCCCTTGGCCACACACTCGGCAATGTTGTCCGGGTCGTTTTCCAGGCCATAGCCAGTGACTTGCTTGTTATCACGCAGCCAGGTCAGCAATTCACCGTCGCCGCAACCGAGGTCGAGCACGCGGCTGCCGGCGGGGATCCATTCCTGGATGATTTCCAGATCGGCTCTCATGGCTTTCTCCCCAAGTGATAACGGCTCATATAAGCGAAATTCGGTTCATGTAGTTGCGAAAAGCCTGCAAGTAACGCGGGATCGGAATCAGAAAGGCGTCGTGGCCTTGCGGAGCGTCGATCTCCAGGTAGCAGACGTCTTTCCTGGCCGCCATCAGCGCGTCCACCAGTTCTCGCGAGCGGGCAGGGGAGAAGCGCCAGTCGGTGGTGAAGGACATCACGCAGAACTTGGCCTGGACGTTGGCGAAGGTTTTCGCCAGGTCATCGTCGAAGTTCGCCGCCGGATCGAAGTAGTCCAGCGCCTTGGTCATCAGCAGGTACGTGTTGGCGTCGAAACGCCCGGAGAACTCTTCGCCCTGATAACGCAGGTAGCTTTCGACCTGGAACTCGACGCTGTGGAAGTCGTAGTTGAGCTTTTCGCTCTTCAGGCCCCGGCCGAATTTCTCGCCCATGGAGTCGTCTGACAGGTACGTGATGTGTCCGACCATCCGCGCCAGCATCAAACCGCGCTTGGGGATCACGCCCGCTTCCTGGAACGAACCGCCGTGGAATTCGGGGTCGGTGAGGATCGCCTGGCGCGCCACTTCGTTGAAGGCAATGTTCTGCGCCGACAGCTTGGGTGCCGAGGCGATGGCCAGGCAGTGTCGAATGCGATCAGGGTAAGTGATGCTCCACTGCATGGCCTGCATGCCACCGAGACTGCCGCCAATCACGGCGGCCCATTGGCTGATGCCGAGCAGGTCTGCCAGGCGTGCCTGGCTGTGAACCCAGTCTTCTACGGTCAGTACCGGGAAGTCGGCGCCAAACGGCTTGCCGGTGTCCGGATTGACGCTGCTCGGGCCGGTCGAGCCATTGCAACCACCGAGGTTGTTCAGGCTGACCACGAAGAACTTGTGGGTGTCGATCGGTTTGCCGGGGCCGATGCAGCTGTCCCACCAACCGGGCTTGCGATCGTCGGGGCTGTGGAAACCGGCAGCGTGATGGTGACCGGATAAGGCGTGGCAGATCAGCACGGCGTTGCTCGCCGTGGCGTTCAGCGTGCCGTAGGTTTCATAGATCAGGTCATAAGCTGGGAGCGAACGGCCGCAGGCCAAGGCCAGGGGTTCACTGAAGTGCGCCACTTGCGGCGTCACCAGACCAACAGAATCGGGGGGAAAGGCAGCTGGCATCGACCCTGCTCTCGTTGAAATGAGGCGTAAGTCTAAAGACCGCTGCCTCTAGCAGCAAGCTAACGCCGGGCCTGATTTCATTCAGTAGACCGAGGTGCGGCCATCGCGGGCAAGCCACGCTCCCACATCTAGAATGCGTTTCCCTGTGGGAGCGTGGCTTGCCCGCGAAAGAACGATGACGCGGTGAGCCTGCCGGTCAGATGAGCAGACGGAGGATTTCCGGCATCATCGTCATGGCGGCGAGGTTGTTGATCACCAGCATGTCGATCAGCTTGAGCACAATGAACGCCAGGATCGGCGAGATATCCAGGCCGCCCATGCTGGGCAGGATCTTGCGGAACGGCGCCAGGGCCGGTTCGCAGATCTGGTTCACCAGTTCGGCGCCAGGGTTATGGCTGCCCGGTGCAACCCACGACAGGATCACGCTGATGATCAGGGCAAAGAAGAAAATCTTCAGGAACAGCGCGGTCACGCCAATCAGCGACCAGATCAGCAATTGCAGCGGGTTGCCGATGGTGCCGTAAGTCAGCAGCAGGGTCAGGGCCATCAGCGCCAGTTGCACGAGGATTGCCAGCACCAGCGAGGACATGTCCAGGCCGAACATGCTTGGGATAATCCGGCGCAGTGGCTTGAGCAGCGGTTGAGTGGCTTTTACAGCGAACTGGCAGAGCGGGTTGTAGAAGTTCGCGCGTACCAGTTGCAGCACGAAGCGCAGCAGCACGATCAGCAGGTACAGGCTGCCGAGGGTTTGCAGCACGTAGACCGCTGCAGTGTTCAATCCAATCATGTAAGGCTCCTTATTGACCCAATTGTTCGGCCATCTCGGCCGAGCGGTGCGCCGCGGCGCCGAGTGCTTTTTCTACCAGGGCTTCGAAGCCGCCGGCCTGGAACGACTTGATCGCCGCTTCCGTCGTGCCCGCAGGCGACGTCACGCGGCGACGCAATTCAGCAGCGTCGACGTCACTGGCTACCGCCATGTGAGCAGCGCCCAAAGCGGTTTGCAGAGTCAGTTGTGCAGCGGTTTCCGGCGGCAGGCCAAGTTTCACGCCCGCGGCGGTCATGGCTTCGATCAGCAGGAAGAAGTACGCCGGGCCCGAGCCGGAAACGGCGGTGACCGCGTCCAGTTGTTGCTCTTCGTTCAGCCACAGAGCAATGCCGACGGCCGACAGCAGCTCTTCGGCTTGCTGGCGTTGTTCGGCGTTCACTTCGGCGGTGGCGAACAAACCGCTCACGCCCTGACGCACCAGCGCCGGGGTGTTGGGCATGCAGCGCACGATCGGTTGGGCGCCGAGCCAGTTGTTCATGCTGGCGCAGGTGATGCCGGCAGCAATCGAGACCACCAGTTGATTCGGCTTGAGGCTTGGGCGAATCGCTTCGCAGACGGCTTTCATCGCTTGGGGTTTGACCGCCAGTACGACGACGTCAGCGCCCTGGATGGCGTCGCTGTTGTCGGCGAATACTTCAACGCCGTGTTCAGCGTTCACTTTGGCGCGGGTTTCAGCGCCCGGATCACTGGCGCGAATCTGAGCGGCGTCCAGACCTTTGGCGCGCAGGCCACCGATCAGGCTGGCGGCCATGTTGCCGGCACCGATAAAGGCAATACGAGTTTTGCTCATGTCAGGTCCTTATAAAGAGAGGCGACAGCCACGTTATGGCTGGCCATGCATTTTTTGAGAGCCGCGAGCACCAAACAGGGCCGTACCAATACGGACCCAAGTGGCGCCCATGGCGATGGCCGACTCGAGGTCGTGGCTCATGCCCATGGAAAGTGTGTCGAGCGGCAGGTTCAGGCTGGCTTGCAGGCGCTGCACGGCAGCAAAAGCGGCATCCTGGGCGGCGCGATCTTCAGTCGGCTCGGGGATTGCCATCAACCCGCGCAGCTTGATGCGTGGCAGTTCGCTGATGGCATTGGCCAAGGCTGGCAGGTCGGCCGGGGTGCAGCCGGACTTGCTGGCTTCACCGCTGACGTTGACCTGGATACAGATGTTCAGTGGTGGCAAATCGGCAGGACGTTGTTCGGACAGACGTTGTGCGATTTTCAAACGATCCACGGAATGCACCCAGGCGAAATGCTCGGCGATAGCGCGAGTCTTGTTCGATTGAATGGGGCCGATGAAGTGCCAGATCAAGGGCAGGTCGGCCAATTCGAGCTGTTTGCTCAGGGCTTCCTGCAGGTAGTTCTCGCCAAAGTCGCGGATCCCGGCGGCATGCGCTTCACGCACGGCCTCGGCCGACTTGGTCTTGCTCACGGCCAGCAGCTGGACGCTGTCTTCGTCGCGCTTTGCGGCGACGGCAGCGGCGTAGATGCGTGAACTAACCTGAAGAATGTTGTCTGCTATCGTGGACATCAAGAGGCGCCAGCGGTCTGAAGGTTGGCGGCATTCTACTGGAATTGAGGAGCGCTATGGATATCACTGAGCTGCTGGCCTTCAGCGCTAAACAAGGAGCGTCCGACCTGCACCTGTCCGCCGGCCTGCCGCCGATGATCCGTGTCGATGGCGATGTGCGGCGCATCAATTTGCCCGCCCTGGACCACAAGCAGGTTCAGGCGCTGATCTACGACATCATGAACGACACTCAGCGGGTGGACTTCGAAAAGCACCTGGAAACCGACTTCTCCTTTGACGTGCCCGGCGTGGCACGCTTTCGGGTTAACGCGTTCAACCAGAATCGGGGGGCCGGCGCGGTGTTCCGGACCATTCCGTCCAAGGTCCTGAGCATGGACGATCTCGGAATGGGAGAAGTGTTTCGCAAGATTACCGAAGCACCGCGGGGGCTGGTGCTGGTGACCGGTCCGACCGGTTCCGGCAAATCCACCACCCTGGCGGCGATGATCGATCACCTGAACACCCATCGTCATCACCACATCCTCACCATCGAAGACCCGATCGAGTTCGTCCACGAGTCGCGCAAATGCTTGATCAACCAGCGTGAAGTCCATCGTGATACTCGCAGTTTCGCCACGGCTCTACGCTCGGCCCTGCGGGAGGATCCGGACGTGATTCTGGTCGGTGAGATGCGGGATCTCGAGACCATTCGCCTGGCGTTGACCGCCGCCGAAACCGGTCACCTGGTGTTCGGCACGCTGCACACGACATCGGCGGCAAAAACCATCGACCGCGTGGTGGACGTGTTTCCGGGGGACGAGAAGTCGATGGTCCGTTCGATGCTGTCCGAGTCGTTACTGGCGGTGGTGTCGCAGACGCTGGTCAAGAAGATCGGCGGCGGGCGGATTGCAGCCCACGAAATCATGCTCGGTACGTCAGCGATCCGTAACCTGATCCGCGAAGACAAGGTGGCGCAGATGTACTCATCGATTCAGACCGGCGGAAACCTGGGAATGCAGACGCTGGATATGTGCCTGAAGGAGCTGGTGAGCAAGGGCTTGATCAGCCGCGAGCATGCGCGGGAGAAGGCGCGTTCGCCGGATGGGTTTTGAGGGATCGAGTGTGGACCTGTGGCGAGGGGACTTGTCCCCGTTGGACTGCGCAGCAGTCCCGATTTTGGGGTCGCTTCGCAACCCAACGGGGACAAGTCCCCTCGCCACAAGTGCCCGCCTTCAGGAGGTAGAGGATTTCAAATCAGCGCTGAACAACCTGCAGGGTGTTCTTCTCTTTCGGCATAACCCGCTTGGCAACCACGTAGTGTTTTTGCCAGTACGGTTTCTTCAGGGTGTCGATGCTCACCGACTTGCCACGACGCGGTGCGTGGATGAAGCGGTCGTTGCCCAGGTAGATGGCAACGTGATTGACCCGACGACTCTTGATATTGAAGAAAATCAGGTCGCCCGGTTTCAGGTCGTTGCGATCGACTTTGTCGCCATGACCGCTAGCCATCGCATTGGACGTGCGCGGCAGGTCAAACGTGGCGTCATTGAACGCGTATTTCACCAGACCACTGCAGTCGAACCCTTTACTTGGGCTGCTGCCGCCCCAACGGTAGGGTGTACCGAGGACGTTGACTGCGCGGCTCAGCACGTCGCTGCTTTCCTTGGTCGCCATTGGCGGAACCAGGCTGCTTTTGCTGCTCAACTGGGGAGCGCGTTTTACGGTCTGTTTGTTTTTGCTCGAAGGAGCAGAAACATGTGATTTTTGGGTGTAACCATTAACGTTAGGAAGACGTTGCTCACGATTGGTGGCGTGGGCGGCCAGTGGCATCAAAAGGCAAATGGTTAGCCATGTCTTGAAAAATGGACGCATTAGGCAAGGCTCATATAAGTTAGCGCGCAACTTTATAACAGCTTTTTTGCCCCTTCCGAGGCCGTTGGTCGATTCAACTTGAGGGCAACGGAACCAAATAAGCTGTAAATGGACGCAATTGTCGGACACAAGTCAGGTGTGACAAGGCTTTGACGGGAGACAAGGTAACATCTGCCATACGTCGGCCACCTGTAAAAAAGTCACAAAGAATTCAAGAATATTTATCTATCGTGTGAATCGAGGTCCTTCATGAACACCTATCAACAGCCCGTTCCGCAGCAAGACACACACAGCAAAGTGATTGGTTATCTGCTGTGGATTTTGGGTTTTACCGGCGCTCACCGCTTCTATTACGGCAAGCCGGTGACCGGGACGATCTGGTTCTTCACCTTTGGTTTGTTGGGTATCGGTTGGCTGATTGATTTGTTTCTGATCCCGGCCATGGATCGCGAAGCAGACCTGCGTTTCACCGCCGGACCTATCGAGTACAACGTGGCGTGGATTCTGCTGACGTTTCTTGGTGTTTTTGGCGTACACCGGATGTATCAGGGCAAATGGATCAGCGGGTTGCTGTACCTGTTAACGGGCGGGGTGTTCTTTCTGGGGATTTTGTATGACTTCTGGACGCTGAATGACCAGGTGTCGATTCGCAATGCGCAGAACAGAGGCGCCTTCCATTGAGGCATTCCCACGCGGAGCGTGGGAATGATCAGGTCGCGCTTACGCCTGGTGGCTAATCCGTCCATCCACCAGGGTGTAACGCACCACGCCCGGCAGGCTGTGGCCAATGAACGGGCAGTTTTCGCCCTTGGACAGCCAGGTTTCACCGGCCACGGTCGAAGCCGCCGGATCGAACAGCACGATGTCCGCCGCACCACCCACCGCCAGCTTGCCCGCCGGCAGGCGCAACGCTTCGGCAGGTCCAGCGCTGAGGCGTGCCAGCAGCGTTGGCAGGTCCAGTAAACCGTCTTCCACCAGTGTCATCGCCAACGGCAGCAGCAGTTCAACGCTGCTGATGCCCGGCTCGGTGGCACCGAACGGCGCCAGTTTGGCGTCCCGCTCGTGGGGTTGGTGATGACTGGAGATCGCCGACACCACACCCGATTTCACAGCTTCACGCAGGCCGTCGCGGTCGGCGCGGGTGCGCAGCGGCGGCTGGACGTGATAGAGGCTGCTGAAGTCGATCAGCGCTTCGTCAGTCAGAATCAGCTGATACAAGGCCACATCGGCGGTCACCGGCAACCCGCGAGCCTGGGCCTGAGCGATCAGGGCCACGCCACGAGCGCTGGTGAGCTGACTGAAGTGCGCGCGCACGCCACTTTGCTCGACCAGCAGCAGATCCCGGGCCAGAGCCACGGTTTCAGCGGTTTCCGGAATGCCCGGCAAACCGAGGAAACTGGCGGTCGGGCCTTCGTGGGCCAGGCCCCCTTCGGCCAGGTCATGGTCCTGAGAGTTGAAAATCACCGTCAGGTCGAATGTGGCGGCGTATTCCAGCGCCCGGCACAGCGTGCGGCTGTTGCGAAAGCTCTCCAGGCCGTTGCCGAAGGCCACGCAGCCGGCATCGCGCAAGGCAACGAGCTCCGCAAGCTGTTCGCCGTCCAGGCCTTTGCTCAGGGCGCCAATCGGGAAGACTTTGGTGTTGCCGGCCTCGCGGGCGCGGTCGAGGATCAGTTCGGCCACGGCCGAAGTGTCCAGCACCGGTTTGGTTTTCGGCGGGCAGCACAGGCTGGTGACGCCACCGGCCGCAGCGGCGCGGGTTTCGCTGATGATCGAGCCCTTGCGGCTGTAACCTGGTTCGCGCAGGGCGACGTTCAGGTCAACCAGGCCAGGCGCGGCCACCAGACCTTTGGCGTCGATGGTCTCGACCGGGACAAAACCGGCCGGTGCCGCGCCAATGGCGACGATCTTGCAGGCTTCAACATGAATATCGGTAACTTGATCCAGGCCGCTGGCCGGATCGATGACGCGGGCGCCGAGAATGCTGAGCTTCACTGGGCGTTCTCCTGCTCGAATTGGCGCTGGGCAGTCTGCCCGCTCATGGCCATGGACAACACAGCCATACGAATCGCGATGCCGTAGGTGACCTGGTTGAGGATCACCGAGTGCGGGCCGTCGGCCACCGCCGACTCAATCTCCACACCCCGGTTGATCGGCCCCGGGTGCATGACGATGCAATCCGGCTTGGCCCCGGCCAGGCGCGCGGTGGTCAGGCCGAACAGGCGGTAGAACTCGCCTTCGCTCGGCAACAGGCCGCCGGTCATGCGTTCGCGTTGCAAGCGCAGCATGATCACTACGTCGACGTCTTTCAGGCCTTCGGTCATGTCGGTGTAAACCTTCACGCCGTATTGCTCGATGCCGATCGGCAGCAGGGTTTTCGGCGCGATCACACGGATGTCCGGGCAACCGAGGGTTTTCAAGGCCAGCATGTTCGAGCGCGCGACCCGCGAGTGCAGGATGTCGCCAACGATGGCCACCGAGAGGTTTTCGAAGCCGCCCTTGTGCCGACGGATGGTGAGCATGTCGAGCATGCCCTGGGTCGGGTGGGCGTGACGGCCGTCGCCGCCGTTGATGATCGCCACTTGCGGGCAGACATGTTCGGCAATGAAGTGCGCCGCGCCGGAATCGCCGTGACGCACGACGAACATGTCAGCGGCCATGGCTTCAAGGTTGCGCAGGGTGTCGAGCAGGGTTTCGCCCTTGCTTGCCGACGAGGTGGACACGTTCAGCGTGATCACGTCCGCCGACAACCGCTGGGCCGCCAGCTCGAAGGTGGTGCGGGTGCGGGTGGAGTTCTCGAAGAACACGTTGCACACGGTCTTGCCGCGCAGCAACGGGACTTTTTTCACCGCCCGGGCGCCGACTTCGAGGAACGAGTCGGCGGTGTCGAGGATTTCCGTCAGCAGTTCGCGGCGCAAACCGTCGAGCGAGAGGAAGTGGCGCAGCTGGCCCTGATCATTGAGCTGCAGCGGGCGCTTGGTATCTAGAGGCGTCATCGCGAGGGGGACTCTCAATAGGGCGAATTAAAGGGCGAGGTCTTGCAGTTCGAGCTTGAGTTCCGGGCCGGACAGTTTCACCCGCTCGTGGGCCGCCAGCGACAAGGTCTCGCCGACCACATTCGGGCGGATCGGCAGCTCGCCGGCGTCCAGGTCCAGCAGGCACACCAGCGTCACGCTGGCCGGGCGACCGTAGTCAAAGAGTTCGTTCAGGGCGGCACGGATGGTCCGACCGCTCATCAGCACGTCGTCGATCAGCACCAGGTGCTGGCCTTCGATCTCGAACGGCAGTGCGGACGGGCGCACTTGCGGGTGCAGGCCGTTCTGGCTGAAGTCATCGCGGTAGAAGGACACGTCGAGGGTACCAAGGGGCGAGTCGCTGCCCAGTTCATCGAGCAACGCCTGGGCGACCCAGACGCCGCCGGTACGAATGCCGATGTAGCGCGGTTCACCGATGCCACGGTGTTCCAAGTGTGCCTTGAGACGGATCGCCATCTGGCTGATCAGTTCGGCGGGATTGGGCAGGCTCATGGTTGCTCCTTCTTGGGCCCGAGCCGGTGCGTGCGGGGTTTGGCTCGGGTTTTCGCTATAGAGAGTCGCTTACAGCGGCTCTTTAGAATTAGATGCAGTCAGGACTCGAACAGTGCGCTGTTTTCGTCGAGCCAGCCTTGCAGCAGCAGGGCGGCGGCGATGGCATCGACCGGGTTGTCGCGGTAGCTGCCCTTTTGTCCGCCACGATCACGCCGTTCGCCCTTGGCTTCGAAGGTGGTGAGGCGTTCGTCGTGGGTATAGAAGGGCAGGTTGTAGCGGCCATTCAGGCGGCGGGCGAATTTCTCCGCGCGCAGGCACATGTCGCTCGGTGTGCCATCCATGTTCAGCGGTAGGCCGACGACTACAGCATCCGGTTTCCACTCTTTAATCAGGGCTTCGACCTGATTCCAGTCGGGAATACCATTTTGTGCCTTCAAGGTGCACAGCTCGCGGGCCTGGCCGGTAATCACCTGGCCGACCGCAACGCCGATCTGTTTGGTGCCGTAGTCGAAACCCAAAATCAGGCGCAGGGCCATCAGGCGTGCCCCGCCTGGCTGGTCAGCAGGCTGAGATTGACGCCCAGGTGCTTGGCCGCTGCTTCCAGGCGCAGTTCGCTGCTGGTGTTGAACAAAATATCGGCTTCGAACGGGCAGGTCAGCCAGGCGTTCTGGGCCAGTTCGGCTTCAAGCTGCCCGGCCTCCCAGCCCGCATAGCCAAGGGTGATTACACTCTTGGCCGGGCCGACGCCGTCGGCGATGGCGAACAGCACATCCTGGGACGTGGACAGGGAAAGGTCGCCCTCTAGATCAACGGTCGCCTGAAACGTCTTACCCGAGGGGTGCAGGACAAAACCGCGATCGGTCTGCACCGGGCCGCCGATGAAGATCGGCACATGCTGGCAGAGCACCGGCGGTTCGATGTCGGGGCGCAGTTGCTCGAGGATATCGGCCAGATTGAGGTCTTGCGGACGATTGACTACCAGCCCCATGGCACCATTGGCCGTGTGCTCGACAATGTAGGTCAAGGTGTGCGCAAAGTTCGGGTCGACCATGTGAGGCATGGCGATCAGGAAGTGATGCTTGAGGTAGGTGGGGCTGACGTTCTTCATAAGCGCTAGTGTGGCGTTGGAGGGGCGAACTGACAAGCTGGGGATGCGTTGGAAATGCCGCAAATCCCGGCAACGACATAGATTAAATGTGGGAGCGAGCTTGCTCGCGATGGCGGTCTGTCTGTTACATGAATATTGAATGTGCTGCCGCTATCGCGAGCAAGCTCGCTCCCACAAGGGATTTGCGGTGTTCAATTGCTGGAGAGCTTGTCCCCGCGAGCAAATTTCCAGGTCCGAATGATTTCCAGCCGGTCGATATCCGACAAATCCCCGGTAAACGGCGAAAACGGTGCCGCCAGCCGCACGATGCGCTGGGCGGCCTGATCCAGCAGCGGTTGCCCGGAAGACTCCAGCACCAGTACTTCATACAGCGAGCCGTCGCGGTTGATCGAAACCAACAGGCGCAAATTGCCGTAAATCTGTTTGCGTCGGGCTTCGTCCGGGTAATTCAGGTTGCCGATGCGCTCGACCTTCTTGCGCCACTCGTCCTTATACCAGGCGCCCTTGTCGCGCATGGTCGATGCGGCGCTCAGGCGGTGAATGCGCGGGCGCTTGGCGTACAGCTGCTGTTCATTGGCCAGTTCCGCTTCGAGGCTGGCGATGTCGGTAGACAGCTGTTCACTGTCGAACGTCGGCGCGGCCACTGCGGGTTTGGTGACGGGCTTGGGTTCTTCCGTTTTGGCTGCGGCTTTTTTCGGCTTCGGCGCGACGGTCGTCACAGCTGCCTTGGGCGCCGCTTCCTTCACTTCGGGCTTGGCCGCCGGCGGTGGGGTGACTTTCTGCACCTTATTGTCCTGGAACGGCGCGACCTCGGTGGTCTTGGGAATCGCCTTTTTATCCAGGGTGCCGCTGCCTTGCTGATTCTCCTGGGCGAGGAAATCGGCTTTTTCCGGCTTCTTTTCGCTCTTGAAGGTGGCGAGGGTGATTTCCAGGGTTTTGCTGATTTGCTTGGGTTCGACGATGGTGAACCCGACGCCCAACAGCAAGGCCAGGTGAATCAGCGCCGCGAGAAACAGGGTAAAACCGAGGCGATCGGCCGGGCGCACGCCACGGTGGGCGAGTTCAGCGGGCAGATCGGACGGGAGTGTCATGACAAAAAAACCAACATCGCGTTTTTCACAGGCCGCGGATGATAACGCAATGTTGGTCGTTTCTTGGCTGTTCTATATCAACGGGCCTTGAGCTTCTGATCGATGGCATCCATCAGCAGGCCGCCGATGTCGGTGCCAAACGCATTATCAATCTCGCGAATGCAGGTCGGGCTGGTGACGTTGATTTCCGTCAGATGCTCGCCAATCACGTCAAGGCCGACGAACAGCAGACCCTTTTCACGCAGGGTCGGGCCGACTTGTGCGGCGATCCAGCGATCTTTCTCGGTCAGCGGTCGGGCTTCGCCACGGCCGCCGGCGGCGAGGTTGCCACGGGTTTCACCGGCGGCAGGAATTCGCGCCAGGCAGTAATCCACCGGTTCGCCGTCGATCATCAGGATGCGCTTGTCGCCATCGACGATGGCCGGCAGGTAACCCTGGATCATGATCTGCTGTTTGCCATGCAGGGTCAGGGTTTCGAGGATCACCGAGAGGTTCGGATGGCCAGCGGTGTGACGGAAGATCGATGAGCCACCCATGCCGTCCAGCGGCTTGAGGATCACGTCGCCGTGGTGATCGGCGAATTCACGCAGCACGTCCGGGCGACGGCTGACGATAGTCGGCGGCGTGCACTGCGGGAACAGCGTGGCGAACAGTTTTTCGTTGCAGTCACGCAAGCTTTGCGGCTTGTTGACCACCAATACGCCAGCACGCTCGGCTTGCTCCAGCAGGTACGTGGAGTAAACGAACTCCATGTCGAACGGCGGATCCTTGCGCATCAGGATCACGTCCAGGTCGCTCAGCAGCGCGTCGGTCTCGGCTTCGAGTTCGAACCATTTTTGCGGGTTGGCGAAGACTTTCAGCGGACGCATCCGCGCACGCGCTTCACCTTCGGCCTGGTACAAATCACTCTGTTCCATATAGAACAGTTCCCAGCCGCGCTTCTGTGCGGCCAGCAGCATGGCCAGCGAGCTATCCTTTTTATAGGAAATGCTGGCAATAGGATCCATGACAATCCCGACGCGAACGCTCATGGGTTATTCCTCGAAATTTGGCTGCCCGAATGGACATGAAAAAGTGGCGTCAGAGTGGCGCTGAGTGTGTTCCCGGTCAAGGAAAAACCACCGCGCCAGTCGCCCGATAGATTGGATTTGGAGACTGTGCTAAAAAGGCTGCCATATCGTGCTGGCCCTTGAACATCAAGGGTTTCGAGCCTCCGGTTATCGGAAATGGACAATTTGATTCGCAAAGGCGACGGCAGAGCAACTATGGAACAGCATTCCAGCGCCTTGAAGGTCATGGTGATCGACGATTCGAAGACGATTCGCCGCACCGCCGAAACGCTGTTGAAGAACGTGGGGTGTGAAGTGATCACGGCCATCGATGGTTTCGATGCCCTGGCCAAGATTGCCGACAATCACCCCGGCATCATCTTTGTCGACATCATGATGCCGCGTCTGGATGGCTATCAGACCTGCGCTTTAATCAAGAACAACAGTGCGTTCAAGTCCACGCCAGTGATTATGCTGTCGTCCAAGGACGGGCTGTTCGACAAGGCCAAGGGGCGCATCGTCGGCTCCGACCAGTTTTTGACCAAGCCTTTCAGCAAGGAAGAACTGCTGAACGCGATCCAGGCCCATGTACCGGGCTTCGCCGCCGTTTTGCCGCACTAGGACACGCACAGTGACGCTCGGCCAGCGGGCCCGGCGTCGACAAGAATGGGGAAGACCATGGCACGTATTCTGATCGTCGATGATTCGCCGACTGAAATGTACAAACTGACCGGCATGCTGGAAAAGCACGGTCATGAAGTGTTGAAAGCCGAAAACGGTGCCGACGGTGTGGCGCTGGCCCGTCAGGAAAAACCCGACGCGGTGCTAATGGATATCGTCATGCCCGGCCTCAACGGTTTCCAGGCGACCCGCCAGTTGACCAAAGACCCGGAAACCGGGCACATCCCGGTGATCATCATCACCACCAAGGATCAGGAAACCGACAAAGTCTGGGGCACGCGCCAGGGCGCCAAGGATTACCTGACCAAACCGGTCGACGAAGACACCCTGATCAAGACCCTGAACAACGTGTTGGCCGGTTGACCGTCCGGCCATGACCGAGTCGCTGACGGCTTTCGAACTGCTGCTGCAGATCGACCGGCGTTGCCGTGTGTTGGCGGCGGACTTGCCGTCGCAGCCGACTCGACAAGACAGCTGGAGCGGCATCGGCTTTCGGCTGGGCGAGCACTGGTACGTCGCGCCCATGGGCGAAGTCAGCGAAGTCTTGCATGAGCCGCGGTTCACCCAGCTGCCAGGGGTCAGAACCTGGGTCAAGGGCGTGGCCAACTTGCGCGGGCGTCTGTTACCGATCATCGATCTGTGCGGCTTCTTTTCTGGTAATGAGCTTGGCCATGAACTGTCGGCGGTGCGTAGGCAGCGGCGGGTGTTGGTGGTGGAGCACAACGACGTGTTTGCCGGGTTGATGGTCGATGAGGTTTTCGGCTTGCAGCACTTTGCCCAGGACAGTCTGGAACCGGTAGAGACCTTGAGCGGCCCGATTGCACCGTTCATCAAAGGCGGGTTTCAGCGCGAGCAAAACTGGCAGGTGTTCAGCCCGTTTGCGTTGGTGCAGTCGCAAAGCTTTATGCACGTCGCGGTGTAATCCATGTGGGAGCGACCTTGCTCGCGATTGAACGATAACGCGGTATTTGCTGATACACCGCGGCGCCTGAATCGCGAGCAAGCTCGCTCCCACAGGTTCTTCGGCAAGCTTTAAGGTGTTGGTTAACAGGCGAGGACCGATGATAAAAGCAAAAACAGGCAAGCCAGAAGGGTCGCGCAGCCGGTCACAGATCATCGCGCTGTTTATCGCGCTGATCGTCTTCATCATGCTGCTGTTCGCCAACTTCGCTTATCTCAACACCCAGGCCACGTACGATAAACAGTACATCGGCCACGCCGGTGAGCTGCGCGTGCTGTCCCAGCGCATTGCCAAGAACGCCACCGAAGCCGCTGCCGGCAAGGCAGCGGCGTTCAAGCTGCTGAGCGATGCGCGCAACGACTTTGCCCAACGCTGGGGCTATCTGAAGAAAGGCGATCCCTCCACCGGCCTGCCACCGGCACCTTCCACCGTGCGCCCGGAAATGCGCGCCGTGCAACTGGACTGGGAACGCCTGCTGAAAAACACTGACGCGATCCTCTCCAGCGAACAGACCGTGCTGTCGCTGCATCAAGTCGCCGCGACCCTGGCCGAAACTGTGCCGCAGTTGCAGGTCGAGTACGAAAAGGTCGTTGAAATTCTCCTCCAGCGCGGTGCCCCGGCCGCACAGGTCGCCGTGGCCCAACGACAAACGCTTTTGGCTGAGCGGATTCTCGGAGCGGTGAACACCGTGCTGTCCGGCGATGAAAATTCGCAGCAGGCCGCCGACGCCTTCGGTCGCGATGCTGCGCGATTCGGTCAGGTGCTCACCGGTATGCTCCAGGGCAATGCGGCGCTGCGGGTCAGCCAGGTCGAAGACCGTGACGCGCGCGCGCGGTTGATCGAGATTTCCGAGCTGTTCGAATTCGTTTCGGGCTCGGTGGATGAAATCCTCGAAACCTCGCCGGAGCTGTTCAAAGTCCGCGAATCGGCGAGCAATATTTTCACCCTGTCGCAGACCCTGCTCGACGAAGCTTCGCACCTGGCCAGCGGTTTCGAAAACCTGGCCGGCGGGCGCAACACCGACACCATTGGCGGGTATGTGCTGGGCCTGCTGGCACTGATGTCGATCATCCTCATTGGCCTGGTGATGGTTCGCGAAACCAATCGTCAGTTGCGCGAAACCGCCGAGAAAAATGAACGCAACCAGAACGCGATCATGCGCCTGCTCGACGAGATCGAAGACCTGGCGGACGGCGACCTGACCGTGACCGCCTCGGTGACTGAAGAATTCACCGGTACCATCGCCGACTCGATCAACTATTCCGTGGACCAATTGCGCGATCTGGTGGCAACCATCAACCTCACCGCTGGCCAGGTCGCTGCCGCGGTGCAGGAAACCCAGGCCACCGCCATGCACCTTGCGCAGGCTTCGGAACACCAGGCGCAGCAGATTGCCGAAGCCTCCACCGCGATCAACGACATGGCCCAGTCTATCGACCAGGTCTCGGCGAACGCCGCCGAGTCCTCAGCGGTGGCCGAGCGTTCGGTGGAAATCGCCAACAAGGGCAATGAGGTGGTGCACAACACCATTCACGGCATGGACAATATTCGCGAGCAGATTCAGGACACCGCCAAGCGCATCAAGCGCCTCGGCGAGTCCTCTCAGGAAATCGGCGATATTGTCAGCTTGATCGATGACATTGCCGATCAGACCAACATCCTCGCGCTCAACGCGGCGATCCAGGCCTCCATGGCCGGTGATGCCGGGCGCGGTTTTGCGGTGGTCGCCGATGAAGTCCAGCGGCTGGCCGAGCGCTCGTCTGCCGCCACCCGACAGATCGAAACCCTGGTGCGAGCGATTCAGACCGACACCAACGAAGCCGTGATTTCCATGGAGCAGACCACCACCGAAGTGGTGCGCGGCGCGCGTCTGGCGCAGGATGCCGGAGTGGCCCTGGAAGAAATCGAAGGCGTGTCGAAGACCCTTGCAGCGTTGATCCAGAGTATTTCCAACGCAGCGCAGCAACAGACGTCTTCTGCCGGTCAGATTTCCCTGACGATGAACGTGATCCAGCAGATCACCACGCAGACTTCGTCCGGCTCCACCGCCACCGCCGAGAGCATTGGTAACCTGGCAAAAATGGCCAGCCAGCTGCGGCGTTCGGTGTCCGGTTTCACCTTGCCGGCCGCCAAGGCGCAGGCCGCGGATAAAGTGTGAAACGCCCGCGGGCGTTTGCTTTTTTTGAGTAGAGCAGTGAGCGGAGTGGTTATGGGTGATCGGCACGACTATGTGGCCCTCGAGTGGGTCAAAGGCGAAATTGCCGAAACGCTGAAAGTGGCTCATCAGGCCATCGAAACCCTGCTTGATGACCCGCAGGCGACGCACGCCCTCAGTGAATGCCTGGCCTGCGTCCATCAGGTTCACGGCAGTTTGCAAATGGTCGAGTTCTACGGCGCGGCGCTGCTCGCCGAAGAGATGGAACAGCTGACCATCGCCTTGCAGCAGAACCGCGTCAGTCATCGCGATGAGACGCTCCACCTGTTGCTGCAAGCCCTTGGGCAGTTGCCGATTTACCTCGACCGGGTGCAAGGTGCGCGCCGCGACCTGCCGCTGGTCGTGTTGCCGCTGATAAACGATCTGCGCAGCGCCCGTGGCGAAAGCCTGTTGTCCGAAACCAGTCTGTTCAGTCCGCAATTGCCGGACCTGCCGCCACTGGACGAAGCGTCGCTGGCGCTGCTCGAGCCGGCAGATTTACCGAATGTGCTGCGCAAGTTGCGTCAGATGTTGCAGATGGCCCTGGTCGGATTGCTGCGTGAGCAGGATGGCGAAACCAACTTCGATTACCTGACCAAGGTCTTTGCGCGCCTCGAAGGACTGTGCGGCAACGCACCCCTGAGCCCGTTGTGGCAAGTCGCCTCGGCGCTGGTCGAAGGCCTGCGCAGCGGCTCGATCGCCAACAGTCCGGCGTTGCGCAGTCTGTTCAAAGACGCCGACAAAGAGCTCAAGCGCCTGCTCGAGCAGGGCATGCCCGGAATCAATCAGCCGGCGCCGTTGGAGTTGCTCAAGAGTTTGCTGTTCTACATTGCCAAGGCCGAACATCCCACCGGGCAGATGCTGACCATGAAAGATCGCTACGGACTGGACGACGCGCTGCCTGACAGCGCAATGGTCGACGAAGAACGGGCTCGGCTGGCCGGTCCCGACCGCGATGCCATGCGCTCGGTGCTGGCCGCGTTGTGCGAAGAGCTGGTGCGGGTCAAGGAGCGCCTGGACCTGTTCGTGCGCAGTGACCGCCAACATACCTCGGACCTTGAAAGCTTGCTGGCGCCACTGCGGCAAATCGCCGACACCCTGGCGGTGCTCGGTTTTGGCCAGCCGCGCAAGGTCATCATCGATCAACTGGCGGTGGTGCTGAGCCTCGCTCAGGGCCAGCGTGAGCCCAATGACGCGAT
The DNA here is from genome assembly GCF_054897765.1 of Pseudomonas sp. RT4P38. Lineage (NCBI taxonomy): Bacteria > Pseudomonadati > Pseudomonadota > Gammaproteobacteria > Pseudomonadales > Pseudomonadaceae > Pseudomonas > Pseudomonas sp. RT4P38. The sequence continues at coordinate 6,495,821 of NZ_CM142703.1, read as the reverse complement.
CCTCATGGACGTCGCCGGTGCCTTGCTCTACGTCGAAGCGACCCTCGCCGGCATGGTCGGCACCGTCGAGCCGGAAAGCCAGGAAGACAGCCGCCTGCCGACCACCGACCTGACCCAGATCCATCAGATCGTGATCAAGGAAGCGCGCATCTGCCTGCAACAGGCCAAGGACATGATCGTCGACTACATCGACGCCGACTGGGATCGCCAGCACTTGCAGCCACTGCCGGCGTTGCTGACCCAGGTGCGCGGTGCGCTGGCGATGATTCCGTTGAGCCGTGCGGCGAGCCTGATCGAAACGTGCAACCACTTCATCCGCGAGCACCTGCTGCTGGATCCGGATCATCCTGGCTGGCAGGAACTGGACAGCCTGGCCGATGTGGTCACCAGCATCGAGTATTACCTGGAGCGCCTCAGCGACGATCCCCAAGCGCCCGGTGAACAGTTGCTCGATGTCGCGGAAAAAAGCCTGGCATCACTCGGCTTTTTCCCCAGCGAGCAGCAGGTGCCGGTGCTTGAAGATGTGCTCAGCCCGAGTGAAGCGCAGGTCATGCAAGATCTGCAGGAACTGGACGACCCTGACACCGTCCAGTCACTGGCCGACGTATTGGCCAGCCCTGTGTCTTGCGTCAACCCACCCGCCCTGACCATCCCCGCAAGCCTGTTGCCGCCACCCGCCGGTGAAGAGCCGGTGGACGATGAGCTGCGGGAAGTCTTCCTCGAAGAAACCGATGAAGTCCTCGAAATTCTCCGGGAATACCTGCCGCGCTGGTCGGCCAATCCCGACAGTAAATCGGCCTTGAGCGAACTGCGCCGGGCCTTCCATACGTTGAAAGGCAGTGGTCGGATGGTCCGCGCTTTGGTGCTGGGCGAACTGGCTTGGGCGATGGAAAACCTGCTCAACCGCGTACTGGAACACAGCGTTCCACCGGGGGCGGCGGTGCAGCAACTGCTGGGCGACGCGCTGAATCTGCTACCGGAACTGGTGGCCGAGTTTGCGGGCAATGCCCAGCGCCAGCGCAACGATGTCGACCAATTGGCCGCACGCGCCCACGCCTTGGCCAAGGGCGAAGAATTTATACTCGATGAAGACGCACAAGACGTCGCAGCCCTCGATCCGCTGCTGCTTGAGATCTTCCGCAACGAAGCCGAAACCCACTTGGGCAGCCTCAACCGCTTCCTCGATCAAGCCGCCGAGCACGTGCCATTGCAGGCCAGCGACGAGTTGCAGCGGGCACTGCATACCCTCAAGGGCAGCGCCTCCATGGCCGGCGTATTGCCGATTGCCGAGCTGGCGACCCCACTGGATCATCTGGCCCGGGAGTACAAGGCACACCTGATCGCCCTGGACCTGGATGAAGTCGAACTGTTGCTCGAAGCCGAAGGACTGTTCCGTCTCGGGCTACGCCAGCTCAAGACTGATCCACTGGCGGAGATTCCCGGTGCCCGTTTGTTGATCGAGCGAACCCAGGCATTGCTGGCCGAGCGTCTGGAATCCCTCCTGAGTGCACCGAATACCGGGTTGCGCATCAAGCGTGATCCGCAACTGATCAATAACTTCCTCGCGCAAGGCATGGACATCCTGCTGGACGCTGAAAGCCTGTTGCAACGCTGGCAGCAACATCCCGGCGAGCGTCAGGAACTCAGCGCGCTGCTGGATGAATTGACCACCCTGGGCGAGGGTGCCCACCTGGCTGACCTGCATCCGGTGGATGAGCTTTGCGAAGCGTTGCTCGATCTCTACGGTGCCGTGGAAGAAAGCAGCCTGGCGGTCAGCGAGGCGTTTTTCCACGAGGCTCAAAGTGCCCACGAAGCGCTGATCAACATGCTCGACGAACTGGCCGCGGGCCAGGAAGTCAGCCCGCAACCGGAGCGGGTTCGGGCCTTGCGTGGTTTGTTGGATGCGAGCCTCGATCCGTCGGCGATGGGGCTGATTCGCAGTGACGGCAGCCGTACCCTGAGCATTCGAGAACTGGGCAGCGCCACGGCCGAACTGGAACAGACCGCGACCCAGGTTGAACTGGACGATGAGATCGTTTCGATCTTCCTCGAAGAGGCGGTGGATATCCTCGAAAGTGCTGGCCAGGCCTTGCAGCGCTGGGTGAACGACCCGGACAACGCCGCGCCATTGTTGTCGTTACAGCGAGATCTACACACCCTCAAGGGTGGCGCGCGGATGGCCGAGGTCGAGCCGGTCGGTGATCTGGCGCATGAACTGGAAAGCCTTTACGAAGGTCTGGTGGACCGCCGCTACGCCTACAGCGAAGCGTTGGCGCAACTGCTGCAAGAAAGCCATGAACGGCTCGCAGAGCTGCTTGATCAGTTGCAGAACCAGCAGCTATTGGGCGATCCAGACGGGCTGATCGTGGCCATTCGCGAGTTTCGCCAGGGCAATGTCAGCGCTGTTGAAACGGTCGAACCTGCCCCGGCCGAGAATTCACCGGGCCATGATCCTGAGCTTCTGGATATCTTCCTCGAGGAAGGTTTCGACATCATCGAAAACTCCGGCGCGGCGCTGGTGCGCTGGCAGGCCGAGCCTTCGAATCGTCAGGAAGTGGAAACCCTGCTGCGTGACCTGCACACCCTCAAGGGTGGTGCGCGGATGGTGGAAATCGCACCGATTGGCGACCTCGCCCATGAGCTGGAATTCCTCTACGAAGGCCTCTCGGCTGGCGTACTGCAACCCACCGCCGCGTTGTTCGACTTGTTGCAAAGCAGCCACGATCGACTGGCGCAGATGCTCGATGCGGCCCGTGCCGGTCATCCTTTGCCGCCGGCCGATCGACTGATCGACGCGATCAAGAATTTCAGTCATCCGGCAGTGCCCGAAACACCGGCACCGGTCACGGTGTCCGCAACGCCGAAAATCGAGACGCCCGCACCGCAACCCGATGCCGGCGGTGACATGGTCAAGGTCTCGGCTGAGCTGCTCGACGACCTGGTGAACCTGGCCGGCGAAACGTCGATCTTCCGTGGCCGGATCGAACAACAGGTCAATGATGCGCGCGTGACCCTGAGCGAGATGGAAACCACCATCGAGCGCATGCGCGACCAGTTGCGTCGTCTCGACACTGAAACCCAGGGGCGGATTCTCAGCCGCCAGCAAGTCGACGCCGAACGCCTGGGCTACGAAGAATTCGATCCGCTGGAAATGGACCGCCACTCACAGTTGCAGCAACTGTCGCGCGCGCTGTTCGAATCCGCCTCGGACTTGCTCGACCTCAAGGAAACCCTCGACCGACGCAATCAGGACGCGGAAAACCTGCTGCAACAGCAGGGCCGCATCAACACCGAATTGCAGGAAGGCCTGATGCGCACGCGCATGGTGCCGTTCGAGCGGATGCTGCCGCGCTTGAAGCGCATCGTCCGCCAGGTCTCCAGCGAGTTGGGGAAAGATGTGGAATTCATCGTCGGCAATGCCGAAGGCGAGATGGACCGCAACGTCCTCGAACGCATGGCCGCGCCGTTGGAACACATGCTGCGCAACGCGGTGGATCATGGGCTGGAATCGGCCGAGGTGCGTATCGCCGCGGGCAAACCGGCTCAGGGTCGAATCACCCTCGACCTGTCACGAGAGGGCGGCGACATCATTTTCGACATCCGCGACGACGGTGCCGGCGTGCCGCTGGACGCGGTGCGGCGCAAGGCGATCAAGCGCGGGTTGCTGGCCCCGGACAGCGATATCAGCGACCGCGATGTGCTGCAATTCATCCTGCAACCGGGGTTCTCCACCGCCGAGAAAATCACCCAGATTTCCGGACGCGGCGTCGGCATGGACGTGGTCCACGAAGAGGTCCGGCAACTCGGCGGCAGCATGAGCATCGACTCTGTGCCAGGGCAGGGCGTGCACTTCCGGATTCGCCTGCCGTTCACCGTGTCGGTCAACCGGGCGCTGATGGTGCAGTGTTTTGATGATCAGTACGCGATCCCGCTTAACACCATCGACGGCATCGTTCGCGTGCTGCCCAACGAACTTGAAGGGCATTACCGGCTCGATCCGCCGACCTACAAATACGCCGGGCAACACTATGAACTGTGTTACCTCGGCGAACTGCTGAAAACCAGCCATCGCCCGAAACTACTCGGCCAGAGCCTGCCGCTGCCGGTATTGCTGGTGCAGTGCAACGAGCGGCACATCGCCGTGCAAGTCGACTCCATGGCCGGTACTCGCGAGATCGTGGTCAAAAGCCTCGGCCCGCAATTTGCGGCGGTGCAGGGGTTGTCCGGAGCAACGATTCTCGGCGATGGGCGGGTGGTGCTGATTCTGGATTTGCTGGCACCGATCCGCGCGATGCAGGCCCGTGTGCCGCAACAGTCAGCGACTCAGGAGGCGGAGGTCGAGCCGCACAAGCCATTGCTGGTGTTGGTAGTCGACGATTCGGTGACGGTGCGCAAGGTCACCAGCCGTCTGCTGGAACGCCACGGCATGAACGTGCTGACCGCCAAGGACGGTGTCGACGCCATGCTGCTGCTTGAAGAACACAGGCCTGACTTGATGTTGCTGGACATCGAAATGCCGCGCATGGACGGCTTCGAGGTGGCGACCCAGGTACGCGCCGACGAACGTCTGCAGCACCTGCCGATCATCATGATCACCTCACGCACCGGGCAGAAGCACCGCGACCGTGCCATGGCCATTGGCGTCAACGACTACCTTGGCAAGCCGTACCAGGAATCGGTGCTGCTCGAAAGCATCGCCCTGTGGAGCAAAACCCATGCGTGAGCACCGAACCAGCAACCTCACCGGGCTGCTGTTGCCCTTGGCTGACCGCAACCTGATTTTGCCCAACGTCGCTGTGGCGGAGCTTATTGATTACCAACCCAGCGCCTTCGACCTCGACACTCCGCCGTGGTACCTCGGGCGGGTAATGTGGCGGAACCGGCAGATTCCGTTGCTGAGTTTTGAGTCGGCGTGTGGGCAGAAAATCGTGATCGGTGAGCGGGCGCGGATTGTCATCCTCAATGCTCTCGGTGGGCGGCCCGATTTGAAATTCATCGCCTTGCTGGTGCAGGGGATTCCGCGGTCTTACAAGCTTGATAGCCAGTTGAGCTATGTGGATGTGCCGTTGTGTGCGCTGGAACAGGCGGCGGTGCAGGTGGGGGAGCAGGTGGCGAAGGTGCCGAATTTGCTGGCGTTGGAGGAGTTGCTCGTAAGTGCTGGGTTGATCTGACTGGCCCCATCGCGAGCAAGCTCGCTCCCACATTGGATCTCTGTCGTACACAAAACCTGTGGGAGCGAGCTTGCTCGCGATGGCGGCCGTCAATTCACCTCAAACCTGACGGCTAAACCTTGGCTTGATCCCGCAACTGCATCTGCAACGCCTCATGTTGATCCAACACCCGCTCCACCAATAACTGCACACCGTCCGTCAAACGGCTGATCGCCAAGGCTACAGAGCGGCGTGAGCCTTCCACATCGTCCGCCAGATCGGCCGCAATGGCGCTGATGGACAGCAAGTCTTCGGAGGCATTGGTCAGAAGGGCTTCGGTGTCGATATCGGGGGAGACGCTGAAGAGGTGATGTTTGCGGCGCTTGCCCGGTTTTTCATGAGGTGGGAAGTAGTAGGAAAAGACGCGGTCGGCGGCTTCCTTGAGTTTTTCGGCTTCGAGGGATGCTTGGGAATCGGTGTCAGTGTTATCTGCTGAGTTGGGCGTTACCTTGGACATAATGAGTTTCCGCTTACAGATTGGAATTGGCCCATTCGTTATGAATGGCGCTTTTGCGCCCTTTTTTTTGGGGTTTCCAGTCCCAGTCACTGGATGTGCAGCGACACACAAACGATAAAGATCAACGCAAAACCGCACCAGTCAGCGGGTTCCGGCATTGCTGTAGGCAGCGACGCCAGACTGCGTAGCCTCTCACCCGTCCTGCGAAGAAACTTTTAAACACAAATCCCCATTCGGCTGCGACAGGTTGAAGATTCCCAAAAAGGGACCTATCGTTCCCTTTTTGGGACTCATCGGTTGCCACTGTGAAAAACCTTTCCCTCAGCGAAGCCCTGTTCACGACTACTCAGCAAAAAGTGCTGGGCTTGTTGTTCGGCAAACCCGACCGAAGTTTTTACGCCAACGAGATCGCCCGCTGGGCTCAAGTGGGTAAAGGCAGCCTCATGCGCGAGCTGGATCGGTTGCAGCAGGCGGGCGTGTTGACCCTCAGCCGTCAGGGTAACCAGACCCACTATCAAGCCAATCCCGACTGCCCGATCTATGCCGAACTGCTGGGCATCGCCCGTAAAACCTTTGGTATTGCCGAGCCTCTGCGCCAAGCGCTCCAACCCTTTGCCGAACAGATCACCTGGGCATTTGTGTATGGCTCTATCGCCAAGGATCAGGCGAACGCATCCAGTGACATTGATCTCATGCTGATCGGCGAGGGCCTGCACTACAGTGAAGTGATGGAGCGGCTTATACCGATGGAGGAGCAGTTGGGCCGCGTCCTCAACCCGACGCTCTACACCCCCGACGACTGGGCAGCGAAACTGGCCGCTGAAAATAGCTTTGTCGTGCGGGTAGCGCAGCAGGACAAGATCAATCTGATGGGGGGAAACCCTGTAGGAGCTGCCGAAGGCTGCGATCTTTTGATCTTTAAGCGCCATCAATGATGCAAAGGTCAAAAGATCGCAGCCTTCGGCAGCTCCTACCACTGTCATTCGCAAGTCGTTTCGACCTGGCGCTGCCCATGCCCTTGCACTGACGGCTCTTCGCTTGTGCGGCTATCGTTCAGACAAGCGATATCTGGTGTTTCAGTGCCTGGTTCATAGCAGATGACCGGACTGTAGTACTCCATCATCGAAAACAGTGGGGAATGTTCTGGCCCCATCGCGAGCAAGCTCGCTCCCACAAGGGTTTTGTGTAAGACGGAGATCCATTGTGGGAGCGAGCTTGCTCGCGATGGCGTCCGCCCAGTCAACCATTACCCTAAGCGTAACGATCCGTCTCTCTGCTTGATAGATGCCCCCCCACGACAGCTCTTACAGGGGGGCATTGTGTTCTGAAACATTGCGCTTTTAGTCTCAAGGCCTGAGCCTTGCGCGATGCGGCAACGAATTTTGGGGTGAGCAACACATGTATCACGGGGAAAGATTGAACGCCTGGACGCATCTGGTCGGGGCGGTGGCAGCGGTGGTCGGGGTGGTGTGGATGCTGGTGATCGCCGGCATGGACGGCAGCCCGTGGAAGATCGTCAGCGTGGCGATTTACGGGTTCACCTTGTTGGTGCTTTACAGCGCGTCGACCGTTTACCACAGCGTGCGCGGGCGCAAGAAAGCGATCATGCAGAAGGTCGATCACTTTTCGATCTACCTGTTGATTGCCGGCAGCTACACGCCATTCTGTCTCGTGACCTTACGCGGGCCGTGGGGCTGGACGTTGTTCGGGATTGTCTGGGGGCTGGCGCTGATTGGCATCCTACAAGAGATCAAACCGCGTTCGGAAGCGCGGATTCTGTCGATCGTGATCTACGCGGTGATGGGCTGGATCGTGCTGGTGGCGGTCAAACCGTTACTGGCGGCGTTGGGCAGTACAGGTTTCGCCTGGCTGGCGTCGGGCGGCGTGCTGTACACCGTGGGCATTGTCTTTTTTGCGCTGGACAGTCGTTTGCGCCATGCCCACGGGATCTGGCACCTGTTCGTGATCGCCGGGAGTTTGCTGCACTTCGTGGCGATTCTGTTTTATGTCCTTTGAAGCCGCTACGGGATCAAGCGATCCAGTTGCGCCTGCGCCCGTCGGCTGAACACCTGCAACAAGTCGCTCAAGGTGTGGGGCGGCGGTTCGTCGGCGCGGGTGACCGCATACAACGTGATCGGTAACGCGGGTGCCAGAGGTCGAATCGCCGTGGTGGCGGGTGATGCGCCGAGCGCGGTAAACGGATCGATCACCGCCAGCCCGGCACCGGATTCAACCATCGCCCGCGCCAGCGAATAGGTCTGCACGGCGATGCGAACCTGTGGCGGCGGATCGACCGCCTCAAGGTAGCTGTCGAGCCTGGCTGCCAGCGGGTCGGCGCTGGACAGGCCGATCAGCGGCGCACCGCCCAGTTCGATCAATGGCAACGGTTGGCTCAAGGCGTCGTCGGTCCAATAGCCCAACGGCGCCAGTGCCACCAAAACACCGCAGGCCAGGACTTGCGCCTTCAGGCCCGGATGATCAGGCGGCTGCAAGGTCAGCGCGACATCCACTTCGCGCATCAACAAGTTCTGCATCAGCTCACGGCTGTGGGCGCTGGACAATTCGCAGACGATGTCCGGGTAGCGTTGCGTCCACTCGTTGATGGCCGGCGGCAGCAGCGACAGGGCCAGCGCCGGGATCGCGCCGATCCGTACGCTGTGACCCGGCTCGCGCCGCAGGCTCTGGGCCAGACGTCGCACGCCTTGCAGGCTTTCGGTGACCTTGTCGACTTCGCGCTCAAGCTCCAGCGCTTCGGGCGTAGCCTGCAATTTACCGCGCACCCGCAGGAATAATGGGAAGCCCAGTTGCTGCTCGGCGTGTTGCAGCACTTTGCTCACCGCCGGCTGCGATACGTGCAGTAACTGCGCGGCGCCACTGACCGAACCGGTCTGGCGAATGGCCTGGAAAATCTCGATGTGTCGCAGTCTCATGGCAAGTCCATAACCTTTGTTTATGGGTCAGGCATCTTTATGCATTGTTCAAGGTCTGTCACCTGGTCCTAATCTGAGGTCTGTTTCAACAACGGTTAAGGACAGACATGGCTCAGCGGGTTTGCATCATCGGTGGTGGCGTCATCGGGCTGACGACGGCTTACGCATTGGTGCGCGACGGCATCGACGTGACGCTGATCGAGGCCCGGGATTCGTTTGCCAGCGAAACCAGTTTCGCCAATGGCGGCCAGTTGTCCTACCGCTATGTCGCGCCACTGGCCGATGCCGGCGTACCGTTGCAGGCGCTTGGCTGGATGCTGCGCGGTGACTCGCCGTTAAAGCTGCGTCCGCGCCTGGACCCGGCGCAATGGCGCTGGATGGCGTCCTTCCTGGCGGCCTGCCGTCGTTCGGTGAACCAGCGCAACGGCGCGCACCTGCTGCGTCTGGCGCTGCTGAGCCAGTCCACGCTGCAAGGCTGGCGCGACGAAGACCGCTTCGACGGTTTCGGCTGGCGGCGCAATGGCAAACTGGTCACGTTTCGTGAAGCCGCGAGTTTCGAACATGCTCGCCATGGCCTGGCTGATCCGCGACAGCAGCACGTGCTGTCGCGGGCCGAATGCGTACAGCTGGAGCCTGCACTCGCCGAGGCGCCGTTTGTGGGCGCGATTTATACCCCCGACGAAGAAGTCGCCGATTGCCATGCTTTCTGCCAGCAACTGCTGGCTCGACTCCAGGTGTCGGGGCGTTGCGAATTTTTGCTGGGCCGCAAGGTCACCGGCATTCGCCACGCGGACGGCGCGGTGCAGGCCGTCGAAATGGGTTCGCAGGTGCTGCCGGTCGAACAACTGGTGATTGCCGCCGGACATCGCAGTCCGGCGCTGGCGCTGCCCGGCATGAACCTGCCGCTGTATCCGCTCAAGGGCTACAGCCTGACCTTGCCCATCCGCGCCGAACATCGTGCGCCGGAGCTGAGCATCACTGATTACAACCGCAAGATCGTTTACGCCCGCATCGGTGAACAACTGCGCGTGGCGGCGATGGTCGACATTGTCGGTTTCGACCCGGCGCTCGACCCCAAACGTCTGGCGCTGATCAAGCGCCAGGCGCAGGAAACCTTACCGAATGCTGGCGATTACGACGCCGCCATCGAATGGGCCGGCATGCGCCCGGCCACCCCCAGCGGCGTGCCGTTGATCGGGGCCACGGCGTACCGCAACCTGTGGCTCAACCTCGGCCATGGCGCCCTGGGTTTTACCCTGGCCTGTGGCAGCGCCCGGTTGCTCAGCGAGTTGATCGCCCGGCGCACACCTTCAATCGAAATGCAGGGCCTCGCCCCCCGCGTCGCCTGACTTGAAAAGGAAAAACCGATGAGCATCAACCGTATCAACAGCAACAGCCGACTCTCTGGCGCGGTGACCTTTGGCGATCTGGTGTTTCTCTCGGGACAGGTTCCGGATGACAGCACCGACGTCACCGGCCAAACCGCCGAGGTGCTGGCAAAAATCGATGCGTTGTTGGCCGAAGCTGGCAGCGACAAGGATCATCTGCTCAACGCGACCATTTACCTGAACGATATTGGCCGCGACTTTGCCGCCATGAATGAGGTCTGGTCGCAGTGGCTGTCACCGGGCAACGCACCGACCCGCACCACCTTGCAGGCGCAGCTGGCTCGTCCAGAGGTTCTGGTGGAAATAACCGTGATCGCCGCCCGCCGCTAATCGCCTTACCCACAACGGAGAATAACAATGCAAAAAATCACGTTGATCGGCTGCACCCTCGGCCTGCTGCTCGCCAGTCAGGTCCAGGCCAACGAAGCGCCGCTGACCGGCACGCTGAACAAGGTCGCCAATGCCAAGAGCATCACGCTGGGCTATCGCGACGCGTCGGTGCCGTTCTCCTACGTGGGTGATCACACCGGGCAGCCGATGGGCTATTCGGTGGACCTGGCGAGCAAGATTGTCGAGCGCATCAAGCAAAAGCTTGAACTGCCGGATCTGCAGGTGAAGTACAACCTGGTGACCTCACAAACGCGCATTCCGCTGGTGCAGAACGGCACGGTCGACCTTGAGTGCGGTTCCACCGGCGTGACCGCCGAGCGCATGCAGCAAGTGGCGTTTTCCTACGGGTTTATCTACGTGAAGGGGCAGTTGCTCACGGCGAAAGACAGCGGCATCAAAAGCTTCGCCGACCTGCGCGGCAAGAACGTCGTGACCACCGCCGGCACCACCAACGAGCGGTTTCTGAAGAGCTACAACATCGATCACAAGATCGATATGTTCGTGATCAGCGCCAAGGACCACGGCGAAGCCTTCCAGATGTTGCAGTCAGGTCGGGCTGCGGCGTTCTATATGGATGACGCGCTGCTTTACGGCGAACGCGCCAAGGCTCGCGATCCGCATAACTGGGTTGTAGTGGGTGAGGAGCAGTCGCGGGAAATCTACAGCTGCATGGTGCGCAAGGACGATCCGCAGTTCTTGGCACTGGTCAACTCCACTCTGGCCGACCTGTACAGCTCAGGGGAAATCAACAGCATCTACAACCGCTGGTTCCAGCAACCGATACCGCCCAAAGGCTTGAACCTGGAGTTCCCGATGACCAGCGAGCTGAAGGCAATCATCGCCAAACCGGTGAGTGATCCGGTGCAGTAATCGCCTCTTGATCCTTGCACGCTCCCACTTTGGAATGCATACCCCTGTGGGAGCGAGCTTGCTCGCGATAGGGCCCTAGAAGTCACCCCAAAGCTGCTGGGCAACCGCCAATGCCACCACCGGCGCGGTCTCGGTGCGCAACACACGAGGGCCGAGGCGGGCGGCGTGAAAACCGCCAGCCTTGGCCTGCTCGACTTCTGCGTCGGACAACCCGCCTTCCGGGCCGATCAAAAACGCTAGCGTCGCCGGTTTCGCATGGCTCACCAGCGGTTCGGCCACCGGATGCAACACCAGTTTCAACTCCGCCTGGGTCTCCTTCAACCAATCCGCCAACAGCAGCGGCGGATGAATCACCGGCACCCGTGAACGCCCGCATTGCTCGCAAGCGCTGATCGCAACCTGGCGCCAGTGCATCAGGCGTTTGTCGGCGCGCTCGTCCTTCAGCCGGACTTCGCAGCGGTCGCTGAAGATCGGGGTGATTTCTGTGACGCCCAGTTCGGTGGCTTTCTGAATCGCCCAGTCCATCCGCTCGCCACGGGACAAGCCCTGGCCGAGATGGATCTGCAGTGGCGACTCGACCTGCCCGGCGAAGCTTTCATCGATCTGCACGACCACGCGCTTCTTGCCGACCTCCACCAGCGTGGCGCGAAACTCATGGCCCGAACCGTCGAACAGTTGCAGCGCATCGCCCTCGGCCATGCGCAGCACGCGGCTGATGTAATGGGCCTGGGCCTCGGGCAACTCGTGTTCGCCAGTGCTCAAGGGGGCGTCGATAAAGAAGCGGGACAGTCTCATGCTGGGTCTCTGAAAATTGGATCGGAGTTGCTTTTGTGGCTGCTGACTATGTGTGGCGAGGGGATTTATCCCCGCTGGGCTGCGAAGCGGCCCCAAAGATGGGACTGCTGCGCAGTCCAACGGGGATAAATCCCCTCGCCACAGGGAACTGTGTTGGTCTTTAGCCCGGATCGCGGAAACCCGGGTGGAAGTCTTTTGGCACCGACACGCTGACGCTGTCACGGGTCGCGATGTCGATGCCTTCGCTGGCCACTTCGGCCAGAAAGTCGATCTGCTCAGGCGTGATCACGTACGGCGGCAGGAAGTACACCACGCTGCCCAACGGTCGAAGTAAAGCACCACGCTCCAACGCATGCTGGAACACTTTCAAGCCGCGACGTTCCTGCCACGGATAAGCCTCCTTGGTGGCCTTGTCCTTGACCATCTCGATGGCCAGCACCATGCCGGTCTGACGCACTTCCGAAACGTTCGGGTGATCGGCCAGGTGCGCGGTGGCGCTGGCCATGCGCTGGGCCAGGGCCTTGTTGTTCTCGATGACGTTGTCTTCTTCGAAGATATCCAACGTCGCCAAGGCTGCCGCGCACGCCAGAGGATTGCCGGTGTAGCTGTGGGAATGCAGGAAGGCGCGCAGGGTCGGGTAGTCGTCGTAGAAGGCGCTGTAGACGTCTTCGGTCGTCACGCAGGCCGCCAGCGGAAGATAACCGCCGGTCAGGGCCTTGGACAGGCAGAGGAAATCCGGGCGGATGCCGGCCTGTTCGCAGGCGAACATCGTCCCGGTTCGGCCGAAGCCGACGGCGATTTCGTCGTGGATCAGGTGCACGCCATAGCGGTCGCAGGCTTCGCGCAGCAATTTCAGGTACAGCGGGTGGTACATGCGCATGCCGCCGGCGCCCTGGATCAGCGGCTCGACGATCACCGCGGCCACGGTGTCGTGGTGCTCGGCCAGGGTCTGTTCCATGGCGGCGAACAGGTTGCGGGAGTGTTCTTCCCAGCTCATGCCTTGCGGGCGCAGATAGCAATCGGGGCTCGGCACCTTGATGGTGTCCAGCAGCAGGGCCTTGTAGGTTTCGGTGAACAGCGGCACGTCGCCCACCGACATCGCTGCCATGGTCTCGCCGTGGTAGCTGTTGGTCAGGGTGACAAAGCGCTTCTTGTTCGGCTGGCCGCGGTTGAGCCAGTAGTGAAAGCTCATTTTCAGCGCGACTTCGATGCAGGACGAGCCGTTATCGGCGTAGAAGCACCGGGTCAGGCCTTCCGGCGTCATCTTCACCAGGCGCTCGGACAACTCGATCACTGGCTGATGGCTGAAACCGGCAAGAATCACGTGTTCCAGTTGATCGACCTGGTCCTTGATGCGCTGGTTGATCCGCGGGTTGGCGTGGCCGAACACATTGACCCACCAGGAACTGACGGCGTCGAGGTAACGTTTGCCTTCGAAGTCTTCCAGCCAAACGCCTTCACCGCGTTTGATCGGGATCAGCGGCAGCTGTTCGTGGTCTTTCATCTGGGTGCAGGGATGCCACAACACCGCGAGATCGCGTTGCATCCACTGATTATTCAGGCCCATTTTCAGTCTCCTCGAGGCGGCTCGCGACGTGCGCGGGCAAACAATCGCGCAAGCCTATGCAATGCGTGACGTGGGGACAACCCATTGTGTCGATTGAGCTACTTTGTATAGGTGGATAGACGTCGCTGGCGGCCTTTTGATGGCTGACGTATTCTTCGCGGTTCTTTGAGCCGTCTGGCTCGTAAAACCGCTATTTCCCACGTGTATTTCCGGAGTTCGCTGAATGTCTGCTGGTTGGCTGCGCGCCTGTGCGCTGGTGATGTTGGGGCTGTTCAGCGTGTCTGCGCTGGCCAAGGATAAAACGGCGATCGTTATCGGGGGAGGGCTGTCTGGCCTCACCGCGGCTTACGAACTGCAAAACAAAGGCTGGCAGGTGACCCTGCTGGAAGCCAAACCGAGCATGGGCGGTCGCTCTGGCATGGCCACCAGCGAGTGGATTGGCAACGATAAGACCCAACCGGTTCTGAACAAGTACGTTTCGACCTTCAAGCTGAGCACCACGCCGGCCCCTGAGTTCGTGCGGACCCCGGGCTACCTGATTGACGGTGAGTATTTCACTGCCGCCGATCTGGCAACCAAGCAACCGGCCACCAGCGACGCGCTCAAGCGCTACGAAAAAACTCTGGACGATCTGGCGCGCTCGATCGAAGACCCGCAGAACCCGGCGGCCAACAGCACACTGTTCGCCCTGGACCAGATCAACGTGTCCAACTGGCTCGACCGTCTGAATCTGCCAGCCACGGCACGTCAGTTGGTGAATCAGCAGATTCGTACCCGTTATGACGAACCGTCGCGCCTGTCGCTGCTGTACTTCGCACAGCAAAGCCGCGTTTACCGTGGCGTTGCCGATCGTGATCTGCGCGCTTCGCGCCTGCCCGGCGGTAGCCCGGTGTTGGCTCAGGCGTTCGTCAAACAACTGAAAACCATCAAGACCAGCTCCCCGGTCTCGGCGATCACCCAGGACAAGGATGGTGTGACCGTCAAAGTCGGCAGCGTTGGCTATCAGGCTGACTACGTCGTCGTGGCCGTGCCATTGCGCGCACTGAACAAGATCCAGATGACTCCGTCACTGGATGCCCAGCACATGGGCGCGATCAAGGGCACCAACTACGGTTGGCGCGACCAGATCATGCTGAAATTCAAGACGCCAGTGTGGGAAAGCAAGGCACGCATGACCGGTGAGATCTACAGCAACACCGGTCTGGGCATGTTGTGGGTTGAGCCGGCTCTGAAGGGCGGAGCCAACGTGGTGATCAACCTGTCCGGCGACAACGCGCGCGTGATGCAGGCCTTCGGCGACAAGCAGATGGTCGATCAGGTGCTGATCCGTCTGCACGCCTTTTATCCACAGGCGCGCGGTTCGTTCACCGGTTACGAAATCCGCCGCTACAGCACCGACCCATCGATGGGCGGCGCATACCTGGCATTCGGCCCTGGCCAGATCAGCAAGTACTGGCGTCTGTGGGAACGTCCGATTCAGCGTGTAGCCTTTGCCGGCGAACACACTGATACGTTGTACCCAGGCACGCTGGAAGGTGCATTACGCACCGGTCAGCGGGCAGCCAGTCAGGTAGAAGACCTGGCGGCCGGCAAGTCGTTTGAACCGGCGAAGGTTGTTCCGGCAGCGACCGTTGCGGCGGCCGGCGCGGTGGCGGCGAAGAAAGGTAACTTCTTCACCAACCTGTTCGGTGGTTCTGACGACAAACCGGCACCCGTCAAGGCGCCAGAGCCAGTGGCTCCGGTTGCTCCGGCACCGGCTCCAACACCTGAGCCGGCCCCTGCGCCAGCTCCGGTCGAAGCGCCGAAACCAGCGGCACCGGTGAAAGCCGAACCCGCCAAAAAAGCCCCGGCCAAAGCTGTGGCGAAAAAACCTGCGGCCAAAGCCGAAGTCAAAAAGGCCCCAGCGAAGAAAGCTGAACCGCCGAAGAAAGTAGTGGCCAAGCCCGCTGCGACTCCAGCGACGGTTACCAAAGCGCAGTAAGCTTTGGGATTAAAAAAACGCGGCAGAAATGCCGCGTTTTTTTATGCCCAAAGAAAACCAATATCAAGAATCGAGTAAACCTTATGGCGGAGGTGTTCTTTAGTTGGACTTCATTTTTTCTTACACATGGGTCTTTAATCTTTCCTTAACTCACCTATTTCAGACTCTTGATCGTATTTCTCGATATTTCAAAGCGAAATTTTCCGCTTTAACTCGATGGATAACTCGATAGTCTTGGTCACAGTTCTCACAGGATTTGGGCAATGCAGTTACGTAATTCTTCTTCGCGCTACGGTTGGGTCAGCATCTTCATGCACTGGGGCGTGGCGCTGGTGGTCTTCGGTCTGTTTGCGTTGGGCTTGTGGATGGTCGGTCTCGACTACTACAGCGTCTGGCGCAAAGACGCGCCCGACTTGCACAAGAGCATTGGCCTGGTGTTGTTAGCCGTCATGGTTCTACGGGTGCTGTGGCGTTTCATCAGCCCGCCGCCGCCAGTCCTGGAAAGCTATAACCGCATGACGCGCATTGGCGCCAAGTTCGGTCACTCGTTCCTGTATCTCAGTCTGTTCGCTGTGATGATTACCGGTTACCTGATTTCCACCGCAGACGGTGTCGGGATTCCGGTGTTTGGCCTGTTTGAAGTTCCTGCACTGATATCCGGACTACCGGATCAGGCAGATACAGCCGGTGTGATTCATTTGTACCTGGCCTGGGCGCTGGTAATTTTTTCCGGTCTCCATGCGTTGGCAGCACTGAAACACCACTTTATTGATCGTGATGCGACCCTGACGCGAATGCTGGGGCGCAAAGCCTGATGTTCAACCTCGACTCCAAAGGAAAAGAAAGCATGTTGAAAAAGACGCTCGCCGCTCTGGCAATCGGTTCTGCTCTGCTGTCCGCCAACGTGATGGCGGCTGACTACGTTGTCGACAAGGAAGGCCAGCACGCCTTCGTTGACTTCAAGATCAGCCACCTGGGCTACAGCTTCATCACCGGTACCTTCAAGGATATCGACGGCAAGTTCAGCTTCGACGCTGCCAAGCCAGAAGACAGCAAGATCGAGTTCAACGTGAACACCGCCAGCGTGTTCACCAACCATGCCGAGCGCGACAAGCACATCGCCAGCGGTGATTTCCTGAATGCGAGCAAGTTCGCCAAAGCCACGTTTGTTTCCACCAGCGTCAAATCCACCGGCAAAAACGCCGCGGGTAAAGACACTGCTGACGTGACCGGTGACCTGACCCTGCTGGGCGTGACCAAGCCAGTCGTGGTCAAGGCCACTTTCCTGGGTGAAGGCAAGGATCCATGGGGCGGCTACCGTGCCGGTTTCGAAGGCACCACCAGCATCAAGCGTTCCGATTTCGGCAAGCAGAAAGACCTGGGCCCACAGTCCGACGCGGTCGAGCTGTACGTTTCGTTTGAAGGTGTCAAAGCGAAGTAACTTTCGCCGCTAAAACAAAAACGCCCCCGATCTCGCGATCGGGGGCGTTTTTTATTGCCAGGCGCAATCTGCACGACCGCCGCAAATCCCCTGTGGGAGCGAGCTTGCTCGCGATAGCGGTAGATCAGTTAGTGGAGATGTTGAATGTTAAACCCCCATCGCGAGCAAGCTCGCTCCCACAGTGGATTTGCGCCAGGCATAAAAAAATGCCCCTGATCTCGCGATCAGGGGCATTTTTTATGGCGGCGTTAAATCAGCGATTGCGGGTCAGCAAGGCTGGTTTCTCGCCGCGAGGGCGACCTGGCAGTTGATCGAGTTGCTCGGGTGTCGGGAAGCGATCAGTTTTCGACTCCTTGTGAATGATCTTCGGTGCCGGACCGCGCGGGTTTTGCACGGCCGGTTCCGAACGTGGCTGATCGTCGGTGCGAGCCGGGCGGCGGTTGCGGGGCTCTTCGCGACGGGCCTGGCCGTCACGTGGAGCGCCGTTGCGTGGACCGCTGCGCTTGGCCGGCGGCGTGCCAGTGGTGGCGCCATCGCTGCTGCGCGGGCCGCTTTGGCGACCCTGAGGCTTGCCGCCGGTGCGCGGAGCACCTGCGCCGGCGCCTGCGGCCGAGCCTTGTGTCGGAGCACTCGGACGGCGGCCACGGCCTTGAGCGGGTTTGGGCTGTGGCACGTAGTCGACGCGGTTACCGAAGTTATCGACGTCGTCGTCCAGAAACTCGTCCGGAGCACGGTCAGCAGCGGCGCGAGGCGCCGGGCGCTGTTGCTCGCGAGCCGGGGTGCCTTCGCGTGGCTTGTGTTCACGCGCTGGGCGATCACCACGGCCAGTGGCAGCAGGTTTTTCCTTGCCGCCCTTGTCCTTGCCTTTGTCTTTACGACCGCCGCCACCACCAGTGCCGTTCGGACCGTCGCCGCGCGGGCCACGTGGGTTGCGCGGGTTACGCACATCCGGACGCTCGCGAACTTCTGGCTTCTCGGCTTCTACAGCGCTGGAATCGAAGCCCATCAGATTGCCGTCGGCAATTTTCTGCTTGGTCATGCGCTCGATGCTTTTCAGCAGCTTCTCTTCGTCCGGAGCCACCAGCGAGATCGCCTCGCCCGAACGACCGGCACGGCCAGTACGGCCGATACGGTGCACGTAATCTTCGTCGACGTTTGGCAGTTCGAAGTTGACCACGTGTGGCAACTGATCGATGTCCAGGCCGCGAGCGGCGATGTCGGTCGCAACCAGGATGCGCACTTCACCGGCCTTGAAGTCGGCCAGGGCTTTGGTGCGAGCGTTCTGGCTCTTGTTACCGTGGATCGCGACGGCGCTCAGGCCGTGTTTGTCCAGGTACTCGGCCAGACGGTTGGCGCCGTGCTTGGTGCGGGTGAACACCAGAACCTGTTCCCAGGCGCCAGCGGTGATCAAGTGCGCCAGCAACGAACGCTTGTGGCTGGCGGCCAGGCGGAATACGCGCTGTTCGATACGCTCGACCGTGGTGTTCGGCGGCGTGACTTCGATGCGTTCCGGGTTGTGCAGCAGCTTGCCGGCGAGGTCGGTGATGTCTTTGGAGAAAGTCGCCGAGAACAGCAGGTTCTGGCGTTTGCTCGGCAGACGGGCGAGGACCTTTTTCACGTCATGGACGAAGCCCATGTCGAGCATGCGGTCGGCTTCGTCCAGCACGAGGATTTCCACGTGGGACAAATCGACGCTGCCTTGGCCGGCGAGGTCGAGCAGGCGGCCGGGGCAGGCCACCAGCACGTCCACACCGCGGGACATGGCTTGAACCTGTGGGTTCATGCCGACGCCGCCGAAGATGCAGGCGCTGACGAACTTCAGGTCACGGGCATAAACCTTGAAGCTCTCGTGTACTTGAGCCGCGAGTTCGCGAGTAGGGGTCAGGACCAGTACGCGCGGTTGGCGCGGGCCGTGACGCTGGGATTTGTCCGGGTGACCGTTGGGGAACAACCGCTCCAGAATCGGAAGGGCGAAGCCGCCGGTTTTACCAGTACCTGTCTGCGCCGCGACCATCAGGTCGCGACCTTGCAACACGGCGGGAATGGCCCGCTGTTGCACCGGAGTAGGCTCGGTATAGCCCGCTGCCTCGATGGCGCGGACTAAAGCCTCGGAGAGACCGAGGGAAGCAAAGGACATGAGTAATCCTGTTTTAGTTAGGGCTTGGCCCAATGGGAGTCTTGCCTGGCGCGAATGGCGTTTAAGAGGAACGCAATCCCGTCCGGTCCTGCTGGGCCTTGAAAGCTCGTCTGGAGTGCTCGCGCGGGCTGAAAAGCTGCGCTGTAGCGGTGTCGAGATGCCTTGAACAAGTCCGAGCGTCCGGGCGTGAGCCTGGCGGGAAGGCCGGAGTATAACAGAGCAATCACTGCGCGCCGCTTTCCTGCTGCTCAACGGTTTTTCCGCTGGCGGCGGTGGCTCGGGTGGTTTTCACCTCGGCTGCCGGTTCGGCACCATAGCGGGCGCTCAGTTCTGCGTACGCAGGCTCGCGCTTGAAGCGTTTGAGCTCGGCGCCGAAGCGTTGCACTAACAAGTCCATGCCCGCGTTGCGGCGCACCGCCAGGAACTGGCTCTGGTGGCTGATGACGGTCGGGTTCTCGGTAATCTTGTCGCGGATGCCCAATTCGTCGAGCAAGTGCTGACCCACCCGGCGGTCGGTGATCAGCAGATCGATCCGCCCGCGCACCAGTTTGCCGAAGTTGGCTTCATGGGTCGGCGCCGGTTCACGGGTGAACAGGGGCGATTCGCTGAAATCCTTGCTGTAGAGATAGCCCGGCGAGGTGCCGATGGTCAGGCCTTTGAGGTCGTCCAGGGTGCGAAACGGATGCGGGCGCTCATTGGCGTAAAACATCACGAACTCGACTTCCGAGAGCGGTTCGCTCGGGTAGAGCAAAGTAGCGTCGCGTTCGGGGCTGTGAAAAATATCCAGCGCGCCATCGGCCTGGCCCGTTTCGAGCATCGACAGGCAGCGCTTCCACGGCAGGAACTGCCATTCGACTTCGATCCCCAGGCGCTTGAAGACAATTGCCGTAGTTTCGTAGTCCAGTCCCAGGGATTTGCCGTTTTCCTCGTACACGTAAGGCGCCCACGGCTCGGTGACAATGCGCAGCTTCTCGCCCCGAGCGGCGAAGCTCAGGCAAGTAAAAAGAAACACGGTCAGTAACTGTGTGATCAAAGGCATGGCTTGAGATTACGACGAGAAACCGGAAAGAGCCAGAAACGGGATCCACAAGCTCTAACTCCGTGTGTTGCTGCACAATAAAAGTGCGTTAAAAGCAAAAAATCGCAGCCTTCGGCAGCTCGTACAAAGGTCCGTATTTCCCTGTAGGCACTGTCGAAGGCTGCGATCATTTGGTCTTGCTTTAACGACTTTTAGCGCGGCAACTTCAGATTGTTCCACACCGCCAGGCTCGGTTCGGCCTGGTTCAGCGTGTAGAAGTGCAGCCCTGGAGCGCCACCCTGCAGCAAGCGTTCGCACATTTCGGTGATGACTTGCTCACCAAAGCCTTGGATGCTTTGGGTGTCGTCGCCGTAGGCTTCCAGCTGCTTGCGGATCCAGCGCGGGATTTCCGCACCGCAAGCATCGGAGAAGCGCGCCAGCTTGCTGTAGTTGGTGATCGGCATGATCCCCGGAACGATCGGGATGTTCACGCCCATCGCCCGTACACGCTCGACGAAGTAGAAGTAGCTGTCGGCGTTGAAGAAGTACTGGGTGATCGCACTGTCGGCGCCAGCGTTGACCTTGCGCACGAAGTTGGTCAGATCGTCTTCGAAATTGCGCGCTTGCGGGTGCATTTCCGGGTAAGCGGCGACTTCGATGTGGAAATGATCGCCGGTTTCTTCACGAATGAATTCAACCAGGTCATTGGCGTGGCGCATTTCGCCACTGGCCATGCCCATGCCTGAAGGCAGGTCACCGCGCAGGGCAACGATACGCGTGATGCCGGCTGCCTTGTATTGGGTCAGCAGGCCGCGCAGGTCGTCCTTGCTGTCGCCAACGCAGGACAAATGCGGTGCGGCAGCGACTTTTACTTCGCTTTCGAGCTGCAACACGGTGTTGAGCGTGCGATCACGAGTCGAACCGCCAGCGCCATAGGTGCAGGAGAAAAAATCGGGGTTGTACGTGGCCAGCTGACGGGCAGTGGCGAGCAGTTTTTCATGCCCAGCGTCGGTCTTCGTAGGGAAGAACTCAAAGCTGTAGCGACGGTCTTGGGACATGGGAATACCCTTTGCAATCGCAAAAGGCGAACCGGTGATGGTCGGTCCGCCTGGTCAGGATCGGCGGGCGCAAAGCCCGCCGGGTCCAATCAGTAGCGGTAAGCGTGTGGCTTGAATGGACCTTCGACGGTCACGCCGATGTAGTCGGCCTGAGTCTTGGTCAGTTGAGTCACTACGCCGCCGAAACCGCGGACCATTTCCAGGGCCACTTCTTCGTCGAGTTTCTTCGGCAGTACTTCAACGGTCAGACGCTCGGCTTTCTGGGCTGGCGACAGGTCGGCGTACTTCTGGCCGAACAGGAAGATCTGTGCCAGAACCTGGTTGGCGAACGAACCGTCCATGATGCGGCTTGGGTGGCCAGTGGCGTTGCCCAGGTTAACCAGACGGCCTTCGGCCAGCAGGATCAGGTAGTCGTCGTTCTGAGCGTCAAATGCGCCAGGGCCGGTCCGGTGGATCTTGTGAACCTGTGGCTTCACTTCTTCCCATGCCCAGTTCTTGCGCATGAAAGCAGTGTCGATTTCGTTGTCGAAGTGGCCGATGTTGCAGACAACAGCGCGCTTCTTCAGGGCTTTGAGCATGTTCGCGTCGCAAACATTGACGTTGCCGGTGGTGGTCACGATCAGGTCGATCTTGCCCAGCAGCGCTTTGTCGATGCTTGCTTCAGTACCGTTGTTGATACCGTCGATGAACGGCGAAACCAGCTCGTAACCGTCCATGCAGGCTTGCATGGCGCAGATCGGATCTACTTCGGAGACTTTAACGATCATGCCTTCCTGGCGCAGGGACTGGGCCGAACCCTTGCCCACGTCGCCGTAACCGATGACCAGCGCTTGCTTGCCGGACAGCAGGTGGTCGGTACCGCGCTTGATCGCGTCATTCAGGCTGTGACGGCAGCCGTATTTGTTGTCGTTCTTGCTCTTGGTCACCGAGTCGTTGACGTTGATGGCCGGGATTTTCAGCTCGCCCTTGGCCAGCATGTCCAGCAGGCGGTGAACGCCCGTGGTGGTTTCTTCGGTCACGCCGTGGACGCGGTCCAGGATCGCCGGATATTTCTTGTGCAGCAGCTCGGTCAGGTCGCCGCCGTCGTCGAGGATCATGTTGGCATCCCAAGGCGCGCCATCCTTGAGGATGGTTTGCTCCAGGCACCACTCGTACTCTTCTTCGGTTTCGCCTTTCCAGGCGTAAACCGCGATGCCGGCAGCGGCGATAGCAGCAGCGGCCTGGTCTTGAGTCGAGAAAATGTTGCAGGACGACCAGCGTACTTCGGCACCCAGGGCAACCAGGGTTTCGATCAGCACAGCAGTCTGAATGGTCATGTGGATGCAGCCGAGAATCTTGGCGCCTTTGAGTGGCTGCTCACCGGCGTACTTGCGGCGCAGACCCATCAGGGCCGGCATTTCGGATTCGGCGATGATGGTTTCGCGACGGCCCCAGGCAGCCAGGGACATGTCGGCCACTTTGTAATCGTTAAAATCTGCAGGCGTGATAACAGCGCTCATGATGAGCCTCCATTCGTAATGTATGCGAATGGGCGCCGTTGTGCGTTTAGTGCCTGGTCGATGACGACCAAGCAACGCCCCATCCGAGCCTGACAGGTCGAACCTGCTGCAGCGCCCCTCGGACAGGTGGCGGGAAAACGGTATCAATTGAAGATGACCGTTCTGAAACGGTGGCGATTATAGCGGGCTATTCTTATCTTCCAAAGCCTTTCTGTTGATCAATGTCTGAACGGTAATCGAGACCATAGTCGATGCTTGATAGAGCTCTAGGTCGGGCTCTGCCATGATGCCCACCATCATTCGGCAAGACGCTCAGGAGTGAATATGAATTTCCACACCCGCAAATGGGTAAAACCCGAAGACCTCAACCCCAACGGCACGCTATTCGGCGGCAGCCTGTTGCGCTGGCTCGACGAAGAAGCGGCGATCTACGCCATCGTCCAGCTGGGCAATCAGCGTGTGGTCACCAAGTACATTTCCGAGATCAACTTCGTCAGCGCCTCGCGTCAGGGCGACATCATTGAACTGGGCATCACCGCCACCGAATTCGGTCGCACCTCAATCACCCTCAAGTGTGAAGTGCGTAACAAGATCACCCGCAAAAGCATCCTGACGGTGGAGAAGATTGTCTTCGTCAATCTGGGTGAAGACGGCTTGCCTGCACCGCACGGCCGGACCGAGATCACGTACGTCCAAGACCAGTTCAAGGATGATGGCATCAGCGAGTGATATAGGCGGCCACTGAACAGCTCCGAACCGCGCGTGTCGTACCTACATGACACCCTGTTGGCTCCGGAGCTATATGGACACGCAAAAAGACGGCAAGACCCCGAACCTCTCGCCTGAAGAACAGCGCGACGTCGACAAGAGCCAGCCGCCACGGGCGGCGGTGCTGCACGAAATCATCCGCACCCAGGGCGATAAGGAGCTTGAACGCAGCGTCGCCGCACTGTGGTGGTCGGCGCTGGCGGCCGGCCTGACCATGGGCCTGTCGCTGATGGCCATGGGGCTGCTCAATTCCCGTCTGCCGGACGGCGAAGGCTTCAAGGTGATCGCCAGCTTCGGTTACTGCGCGGGTTTTCTTGCGGTCATTCTCGCCCGTCAGCAATTGTTCACCGAGAACACGCTGACGGCTGTGCTGCCGATCATGACCAAACCCACACTAAACAATTTCGGTCGGCTGCTACGCCTGTGGTCGGTGGTGCTGGTGGGCAACCTCTGCGGCACGTTGCTGGTGGCGTATGTGATGCTGCATCTGCCGATTTTCGACAGCAAGACCGACCTGGCTTTCCTCGATATCGGGCGCAAGATCATGGAGAACGACGCGAGCCAGATGTTCGCCAAAGGCATTGTGTCGGGCTGGATGATCGCCACCATGGTCTGGATGATTCCGTCCATGGAGAGCGCCAAGATGTGGATCATCATCCTCATCACGTACCTCATGGCGCTGGGGGATTTCACCCACATCGTGGTCGGTTCGGCCGAGGTCTCGTATCTGGTATTTGCCGGCAAGTTGCCATGGAGGGATTTCTGGCTGGTGTTCGCCGGGCCGACGCTGGTGGGGAATATCATCGGCGGCAGCTTCATCTTCGCGCTGATCAGCCATGCGCAGATTCGTAGCGAGAGCGGGCCGCCGAAGACGTCTGCGGATCAAGGCCCGGAGCCCGATCCGCAGAAGAGCAAAAAGTAATAAGTTTGAAATCTTTGTTAGATCAAGGGCCACCCGACCCATCAGCAAGGCGGACCACACCCGCCCCACGACGTTGCAGATAGATGTAGAAAGCCGCCGTCACCACCGTCAACCCACTGACCAGCGCTCCGGTCCACGGCAAGTCCGCCAGATCCGCGCCACTGGCGACAACCAGCCCACCTATCCACGCACCGGCCGCGTTACCGAGGTTGAACGCGCTCTGGTTCAACGTTGAACCCAGGTTCGGTGCCTCATGCGCCTGGTCAATGATCAGCAATTGCAAAATCGGACACAGGGCAAAGGCGAAGATCCCCCACAACACCAGCGTGATCGCGGCTGGAATTACCGAGTGGCTGGTCTGTGTGAACGCGGCCAGCACGACCAGCACGGCCAGCGCCATGCCGACCAGTGAAGGCAGCAAACGGTTGTCCGCCAGTCGACCACCGAGCATGCTGCCCGCGGTCAAACCCACGCCAAATAACAACAGCATGATGGTTACGCCATGCGGGCTGACGCCGGTGATGTCTTGCAGGATGGGGGCGATGTAAGTGAAGACGCTGAACAGGCTGGTTGACGCCAGCACGCTCATGCCCAGCGCCAGCAACACATTGGCTTTACCCAGCACTTTGAATTCGCTGGCCAGGTTGGCCTTGTCCATGGCGATGTCCTTCGGCAACCAGACCCACTGCGCGATCGCGGCAATCACGCCGATCACCGACACCGCCCAGAACGTCGACCGCCAGCCGGCGTATTGCCCGAGCGCGGTGCCCAAAGGCACGCCCAGCACGTTGGCCAGGGTCAGGCCGGTGAACATCATCGCAATCGCCTGGGCGCGTTTGTTCGGTGCCACCAAACCGGCGGCGACCACTGAACCGATGCCGAAGAACGCGCCGTGGCACAGAGCAGTAATCACCCGGGCGGCCATCAGCGTGGCGTAGTTCGGCGCCAATGCGCAAAGAATGTTGCCGAGGATGAACATCAACGTCATGCCAAGCAGCGTGGCTTTGCGCGGCATGTTGGCGGTACCGACCGCGAGGATTGGTGCACCGAACACCACGCCCAGGGCGTAGCCGGTGATCAGCAGGCCCGCATCGGGAATGCTCACGGCGAGGTCGCGGGCCACATCGGGCAGCAAACCCATGATGACGAATTCAGTGGTGCCGATGCCGAACGCGGCAACAGCGAGGGCAAGCAAGGCGAGTGGCATGCGCAAGGTCTCTGTCGGTAGTCTTGACGCTCTGATCAGGCATACGCATGCCGACGCCCGTTCTCGATGAGAGTGGGCGGGGGCAGAAATTATTGGAATTAGTCTGTGCGCAACTGAGTGCGGCGTGGTCGCTTGCAGTATAAACAGCTGCTGACATATGGCGAATCAATTATCTGGGCGCTTGCCTTAGGGACCAACAATAAATAAAGGAGTGTGCCGTGCTTGCAACAGCACTGGTGTTAGTAGCCGCGCTGTTGCACGCGGCGTGGAATACCCTGATCAAATTCAGTGCGGAACGGCTGCTGGTGGTGGCCTGCATGGACAGCGTTGCAATGCTGTTTGTCGCACTGATGCTGCCGTTCGTGGCGTTGCCACCCCTGGACATCTGGCCGTGGATTCTGGCGTCGGCGGCGTTCGAGTTGCTCTATCGATATCTGCTGATCCAGGCCTATCGGGTTGGTGATCTCGGGCTGGTCTATCCGCTGATGCGTGGTTTGTCGCCGCTGGTGGTGCTGGCACTGACGCTGATCTTTGCCGGGGAAGTGCTGACGAACCAGCAGATCTTCGGGATTCTGCTGATCCCGTTCGGCATGCTGTGCCTGCTCTGGCAGGGCGGTGGCGGTGCGCGTTTGCCGTGGTCGATGCTGCCGGTGGTGGCGTTGATCGGTTTGTGCATCGGCTGCTACACCTTCATCGACGGCCAGGCGTTGCGACGCTGGTCGCATCCGCTGGATTACCTGGTGTGGGTCACGTTGCTCAGCGCCTGGCCGTTCCCGTTACTGGCTCTGGTGCGTAAACGACCGGCCTTCATGTTGTTCTGGCGTGAGCAGTGGCGACTGGGGTTGGCGGTCGGGTTTTGCGTGTTGTTCAGCTACGCTCTGGTGCTGTGGGCCATGCAGCTGGGCTCGATTGCCGAAGCGGCGGCATTGCGCGAGATCAGCGTGATTCTGGTGGTGCTGTTCGGCATGCGTTACCTGAAAGAACCTTTCGGCAGGCCTCGGCTCTTAGCCTGTGGGCTGGTGCTGATCGGCATTCTGGTAATGAAGTTTTGACTGGAGCTCGACTCTTGAAACTTGAAGAAGGGATTGCGTTATGACGGTTGCTCTGTGGTGCATTTTGATCGCGATTTTCCTGCCCTATATCTGCACGGGCATCGCCAGGGCCAGTGGCGGGTTCAGGCCGAAAGACAACCATGACCCCCGTGACTTTCTCGAGTCACTGAATGGTTTTGGCCGACGCGCGTATGCGGCGCATCTGAACAGTCTTGAAGTGATTCCCGCGTTCGCGGCGGCGGTGATCGTTGCGCACCTGGCCGGTAATGCCGAACTGGTGACGATCAATGTGCTGTCGGTGTTGTTTATCACCAGTCGGCTGCTGTACATCATTTGCTACTTGGCGGACTGGGCGATTTTGCGGTCGCTGGTGTGGTTGGTGGGGATGGGGTTGATCGTCAGTTTCTTTGTGGTTTCTGTCTGACAGCTCGCTCCCACAGGGTCTGGCTGACCACAAAACTTGTGTTCACTGGAGATCCACTGTGGGAGCGAGCTTGCTCGCGATTGCTATTTAACCGCCGATACAGGTCTCAGGGGCTGGTCTTCGCCGCATCAGCCACCTGAGGCACTTGAGGCAGGGCTGCGCCTTTAGGCCAGAGCATCCAGATCTGCCCCTGCTGTTTCATGTCGCCGGCCAATTGCCCGGCCGCATCGCCCGTGCCCCAGAACAGGTCCGCACGGACTTCGCCGGCAATTGCGCCGCCGGTGTCCTGAGCGGCAACCGGGCGTACCAGTGCGGTACCGTCCGGTTTAGTGGTCGATAACCACAGCAGACTGCCCAGCGGAATCACTTTGCGATCCACCGCCGCGCTGTAGCCGGCGGTCAGCGGTACGTTCAGCGAGCCGCGAGGTCCTTCGTTGCTGTCCGGATTGCGAGTGAAGAATACGTAGCTGGGGTTGCTGCCCAGCAGTTCCGGAATGCGCGTCGGATTGGCCTTGGCCCAATGGCTGATGGCGCCCATGGTCACTTCTTCTTTTTTCAGCTCGCCCTGGTCCACCAGCCAGCGGCCGATCGGTCGATACGGATGACCGTTCTGGTCGGCATACGCAATGCGCAATTGACGGCCGTCGTCGAGCTGAATGCGACCCGAACCCTGGATTTGCAGGAATTGCAGGTTCATCGGATCGGTCAGCCAGGCAACAACCGGTGCCTTGACCCCTTTGGTTTCAATCGTGGCCGCATCGTCGTAAGGCTTGAGCACGCGACCTTCGAGTCGTCCGCGCAGGCGTTTGCCTTTGAGTTCCGGGTAGATGCTATCCAGAGAGACGATGATCATGTCCTCGGGCACACCATACACCGGGATGTTTGCCACTTCGGTCTGGGTCAGGCTGCCGGAGTAGACCGGCTCGTAATAGCCGGTGATCAAGCCGTTGGGATTGTCATTGGCGGCGCGCAGACCGTAGACGTCGAGGTTCTGCTTGAGGAAGCCACGAATGTCGCTGGCGGTTTGCGGTATGTTGGCGGCAGCCGCGCAGGTCGAGCCCCACACCGGGTCGGCTTTGAGTCGGGTGCAGGCGCTGCGCCACGAGCCGAAGCCGGCCACCAGGTCGTTGTCGGACACTGTCGGAAGGGCTTCCCACGTGGCGCTGGAGTAGGTGGCCAGGGCGTGGGTTTTCGGTTTGTTGTTGTCGCCACCGGTGCAGCCCGCAAGCACGGCCACTATCGGAAGGGTCCAGGCGAGGTTGTGACGCCATGCCTTGAAACGGCTGTTCATGGAGTAATTCCTTTGTCGGTTGCCTGAGTGCTCCATGCGCTCAAACAACCCGTATTGATAATAGGGCTATTGGTCTTTACCGATGACGCGAGGATACTGGTCGCCGTTTCCCGTGACCTGAAGCCACCATGACTCTTAAAAGACTTTCTGTTGTATTGCTGGCCTGCCTGATGTTGTCTGCTTGCGGTGGTGTCGACCCCAACTCGCCGCTGGGCCAGCGCAAGGCGATCTTCAAGCAAATGCTCAAGACCGGCGAAGATCTGGGCGGCATGTTGCGTGGCCGCATCCCGTTTGACGGCCCGAAATTCGCTGACGGTGCCGTGAAACTCGATGCGTTGTCCCGTGAACCCTGGAAACATTTTCCGCAAGTGCGCGAAGAAGATCACACCAGCGCCAAGAGCGACGTCTGGCAGAAACAGGAACACTTCCAGGACATGGCCCGCACCCTTGAAGTCGCCACCGGTGAATTGGTGACTGCCAGCAAGGTCCAGCCTTACAAGGCCAGTAACCTGGGGCCGGCCGTGCAGAAGGTCGAAGATGCCTGCAGTGCTTGCCATAAAGAGTTCCGGGATCATTGATCTCAGATCAGAGGTGGACGCGGAGCGTCCATGGCTGCATTCCCACGCAGAGCGTGGGAACGATCACTTATCCAGCTCATCGAGTGCGTTCTGCAATTCCTTGCGGGACTCGGCGAGTTTGTCTTTGCGCTTGTTGATCTTCTCGGCGTCGCCTTTCTTCATGGCCTTGTCGAGATCAGCCTGACGCGTGCTGACTTCGTGCTTGGCGTCGAGCACCTTGTTCTCCCGTTCTTTCTTCAGGGAAGCGTCGGTGCAATGAGCGGTGACTTCGCTCAGGGCTGTTTCAAGGCCTGCCTGCTGATCAGCATTGCCGTGAGACTTGGCCAGTTCAATCTGGTTGATGATGCCCTGCTTCTTCGCGGCGCAGCCGGTCAGCCCCGGAGCTTCTTCGGCGGCCATCAGTGGCGTGGCCATCACGCTGCAAAGGGTCAACAGGGCGAACGGTGAAAGAAGTTTCATAAAGGCTCCATGTGAAAAGACAATCGGGTCGATGTGGCGATGGGGTGTTTGAGCCCAGCGGCACCATTGGGTTCCGGGTTGGTGGGCATCACCCGTTTTAAAAACCGTCAATCCCGGCAACACGTAATGTTTCACTCAAGGCCAGGACCTGCGGGTCGCGGAAAAATGCACTCAACTGCGCTGCGCGTCCCGGGCCGATGCCAGGTTCTGACTGCCATTGTTCGGTGCTTCGTTGCGCCAGCTCCTGCCATGAGTTGGCGAGGCGTGCCTGGCCCGTCGGTGGCAAACCCAAGGCCTTGAGCCAGCGAGCGAATGGGCGTTGCCGGGCACTGTTGAAGCTGTTCAAAAGACGAGCACTGCTGCGTTCGCCGAAGCCGTTGATGTTAGCAAGCTCTTGAGCATCGAGGGTCATCCAATCCAGCAGGCCATTCAGACGGCCTGTTTCGAAAAGTTTCTCCCAAGTGCCAGGACCGACATGGGGCAGGGCCAGTCCCTGCTTGCCGCTGAGCCAGGTCAGTCGGGCGAGGAATTGGCTTTCGCACCCCGGTGTCGGCTGCCAGCAACTCAAATGATGAAAGTCCTCAGCCAGCGGTACGCTCAATTCAGCGCGTTGGGTGCTGCGCAGCATGACACCGTCAAGCCTTGGAATGGTCAGGCCTGCCAGGCTGATGGCGACCCGGTCTCCAGGCCGGATATCCAGCATTTCCCAGCGTTGCAGTGAGCTCACACTGACTCGTTTGATCTGCCGGTCATCAAGCATTACCGGTGTCAGTTCCAGGACCGGCGTGATCCGTCCGGTCCGTCCAATGTTGAAGTGGACCTTGCGCACCTCGGCCAACGCCTGAGCAAAAGGGTATTTCCAGGCGACGCTCCAATAAGGTGGTTTGGCCTGCCAGCGCTCGGCGAGTGGACGCTGACCCTGGCGCAGGACAATCCCATCACTGGCGAAGGGCAGGGGCGAGCGATACCAGTGATCTCGCCAGCGTTCGGCATCGGCGAATACCTTGATCGAGTGGCTGTAAGGTGCGGAGCTTGGGAAACCCAACTCATCCAGGGCCGCGACGCGGGCGGGCAAACTGGCCGGGCCTTGGGGCCAGTCCCAGACAAACAGGCCGATCCCGGCGGCGTGCTCAGTGCTCAATTTTTTACGGGCCATCAAACCGGCCACGGTAGCGCGCGCATTGAGGCTGCCGGCCTGGGCCTGTACGTGGTCGGTCAGGCGCCAATAGAGTTCACCTTGCAGCAGCAGGTCCCGCGGTTGTGGCAATAGTTTGGGGATGGCGGCGATCTGGCGCGCCGAAGTCGTCCAGTCCTGGCCATTTATCCCATCACCGCGACTGATTGCCTGAGTCAGCAGGCCTTTGCGATAGATTAGCGTCACCGCCACACCGTCGATTTTTGGCTGGATCCAGACATCGTTCCGACCTTTTAGCCAGGCTTCGACGGCGCGACCATCGTGGAGTTTTTCCAGGCCGGTGTGGGCGATGGGGTGAGCAATCGTGCCGCCCGCGGTGCGTAACGGTTCTGCGGATTGGCCCAGGCCAAAACAGGTGCGCCATTCGGTCAGTCGCACACGGGACTGATCGTAGAGTTCGTCGGCGACCAATGAGCGGCCTTCCCGGTGATAGCTGTCGTCCCAGAGGTCGATTTGTTTTTGCAGTGACGAGACTTCGTCCAGGGCGCGTGAGGGTGGCCAGTCGGGGCATTCGGCGGCGTGGGTGGTCAGGCAGAAAGATGTCAGTAGAAAACCGAAAAACACGCGCAGGTTGAGCAGCATCGTGAGCGTCCTTGCTCAAGTGGAATGCTTGAAGGCTAGGACGGATTTTCAGGATGAGCAGGCCGGCTGTTTTTCAGCGTGTGTCGGCATCCGGACAGCGGACAATAAAAAGCCCCGCACGGCGAACCGCGCGGGGCTTTTGGTATCGCCAAGGAAGTTTTACAGGCCGGCAGCAGCGCGCAAGGAATCGGCGCGGTCGGTCTTTTCCCAGGTGAAGGTGGTGAACGTGTCTTCGCCCACAGTTTTGGTTTCCGGGGTGCGACCGAAGTGGCCGTACGCAGCGGTTTCCTGGTACATCGGGTGCAGCAGGTCGAGCATGGTGGTGATTGCGTATGGTCGTAGGTCGAACACTTCGCGAACCAGTTTGACGATTTTGTCGTCGCTGATCTTGCCGGTGCCGAAGGTGTTCAACGAGATCGACGTCGGCTGAGCAACACCGATCGCGTAGGAAACCTGGATTTCGCAACGCTCGGCCAGGCCGGCCGCCACGATGTTTTTAGCCACGTAACGACCCGCGTAGGCGGCCGAACGGTCAACCTTCGATGGATCTTTACCGGAGAACGCGCCGCCGCCGTGACGGGCCATGCCGCCGTAGCTGTCAACGATGATCTTGCGACCGGTCAGGCCGCAGTCGCCTACCGGGCCACCGATGATGAACTGGCCGGTCGGGTTGATGTGGAATTGGGTGTCTTTGCTCAGCAGTTCGGCAGGCAGTACGTGCTTGACGATCAGTTCCATCACGCCTTCGCGCAGGTCTTTGTAGGACACGTCAGGGTTGTGCTGGGTCGACAGTACAACGGCGTCGATACCGACAACCTTGCCGCCTTCGTAGCGGCAAGTCACTTGCGACTTGGCGTCCGGGCGCAGCCAAGGCAGCAGGCCGGATTTACGGGCTTCGGCCTGACGCTGAACCAGCTGGTGCGAGAAGGTGATCGGCGCTGGCATCAGCACGTCGGTTTCGTTGCTGGCGTAGCCGAACATCAGGCCCTGGTCGCCGGCGCCTTGATCTTCAGGCTTGGCACGGTCGACACCTTGGTTGATGTCTGGGGACTGCTTGCCGATGATGTTCATCACGCCGCAAGTGGCGCCGTCGAAGCCGACATCGGAGCTGTTATAGCCGATGTCCAGAATGACGCTACGCACGATCTCTTCCAGATCGACCCAGGCCGATGTGGTGACTTCACCCGCGATGATTGCCACGCCGGTTTTAACCAGTGTCTCGACCGCTACACGGGCGAATTTGTCTTCAGCAATGATGGCGTCCAGCACCGCATCGGAAATCTGGTCGGCGATTTTGTCCGGATGTCCTTCGGACACGGACTCGGAGGTGAAGAGGGAGTATTCGCTCATCTCGATTTTTTCCTGAATTTACCGATGGTGAGTGTCGCCAGCCGGTCGCTGAAAATGGCGGACCTGGATCTGGAAACCATTACGTAAGCCTACATAGAGGCTTTCCCCGGGAGCGAGTCCCGCAGCGGTGGCCCAACGGGCCAAATCGTCCTGTTCAAACCCCAACCATAGATCACCGCAGGCCTCCCTGGCCCAACTCTGGTTGTGGCTACATAACTCTGTCACGAGCAGGCTACCGCCCGGGTGCAGCAAGTTGGCCATGTGCTTGAGTGCTTCGGCCGGCGCGGCGAAATGGTGCAGCACCATGTTCAGTACAACGCAGTCAGCCTTGAGGCGGACACCGTTCAATGCATCGGCCAATTGCAGGCTGACGTTAGCCAGCGTTTCACGTTCGCAAACCTGGCGCGCCAGTTCGAGCATCGCCGGGCTGTTGTCCAGCGCCGTGACCTGGGTGAAGCGGCGCGCCAGTTCCGGCAGAAATGCGCCATCTCCGGGGCCGACTTCGATGGCCGTGGCGCCTTCGCTGAAACTCAACTTGTCGAGCAATGCCACCACGCTTTCGCGGTATTGCGGCAGGCCGGCGATCAAGTCTTGCTGAGCGCGAAACTTTTCCGCGACCCGTGAGAAAAAGTCCTGGCTGGCCGCCGCTCGTTGCCCATGGACCTGACCGATCCGCGACTGCACCTCGGCAGGCAGGGTCAGGTTATCCACTTCCTCCAGTAGCGCAGCGTGCAGCTTGCCGCCCAGCAGGTCGGTGTGGGGCAGGGCGCGGCGGTAGAAAATCGCGTTGCCTTCGCGGCGCGTCGCCACCAGATCGGCCTGGGCCAATACCTTGAGGTGGTGACTCATGCCGGACTGACCGATGCCGAAGATCTGCGCCAGTTCCAGCACGCCGAACGAATCGTTGGCCAGCGCGCGCAGTACATTCAGACGCAGAGGATCACCGCCGGCCTTGCACAGGGCCGCCAGCTCATCGCAATTGTCAGGTCGAATGGAAGGTGCGCGTAAATTCATAAGGCCAGCAGTCTAGTGATGGTCAGAAATCATCGCAAGAGCAATATCAAAAAGTTTTGATATTGCTCGATAGATGGCACTTCTCGGGGAAAGGGTCACTCTACAAATCGTCAGCGGAAAGGTTTCATCAGGCGAATGCGACTTTATCCACCGGAAAAACGCCTTCAGATGACTATCTGTCATTGCCCCGAGGCGGCCCGGTGAGGGAAAATGCTCGCCTTTTTTCCGTTTCGTTTTATTCACTCTCGATTCAGAACCCGCAGGAGAACAGCGATGCCCAGCCGTCGTGAGCGTGCCAACGCCATTCGTGCCCTCAGCATGGATGCCGTGCAAAAAGCCAACAGCGGCCATCCCGGTGCCCCTATGGGTATGGCGGATATCGCCGAAGTACTTTGGCGTGACTACCTGAAGCACAACCCGAGCAATCCATCGTTCGCCGACCGTGACCGCTTCGTGCTGTCCAACGGTCACGGCTCGATGTTGATCTACTCGCTGCTGCACCTGACCGGCTACGATCTGTCGATCGATGACCTGAAGAACTTCCGCCAGCTGCACAGCCGCACCCCGGGCCACCCGGAACTCGGCTACACCCCGGGCGTTGAAACCACCACCGGTCCACTGGGCCAAGGCCTGGCCAACGCCGTTGGTTTTGCCTTGGCAGAGAAAGTCCTGGCGGCGCAATTCAACCGTCCGGGCCACAACGTCGTCGACCACCACACCTACGTGTTCCTGGGTGATGGCTGCATGATGGAAGGCATTTCCCACGAAGTCGGCTCCCTGGCCGGTACGTTGGGCCTGGGCAAACTGATCGCCTTCTACGATGACAACGGCATCTCCATCGACGGCGAAGTCGAAGGCTGGTTCACCGATGACACGCCTAAGCGTTTCGAAGCCTACAACTGGCAGGTCATCCGCAACGTCGACGGTCACGACCCTGAAGAGATCAAGATCGCGATCGAAACCGCGCGTAAAAGCGAGCAACCGACGCTGATCTGCTGCAAGACCACCATCGGTTTCGGTTCTCCGAACAAGCAAGGCAAAGAAGACTGCCACGGCGCCCCACTGGGTGACGCGGAAATCGCTCTGACCCGCGCTGCGCTGAAATGGAATCACGGCCCGTTCGAAATCCCGGCCGACATCTACGCCGAGTGGGACGCCAAGGAAACCGGCCGCGCGGCCGAGGCCGAGTGGGATCAGCGTTTCGCGGCCTACTCTGCAGCTTTCCCTGAGTTGGCCAACGAGCTGATTCGTCGTCTGAGCGGCGACCTGCCGGAAGACTTCGCTGAAAAAGCCTCTGCTTATATTGCTGAAGTCGCCGCCAAGGGCGAAACCATCGCCAGCCGTAAAGCCAGCCAGAATGCACTGAATGCCTACGGCCCGCTGTTGCCTGAACTGCTGGGCGGCTCCGCTGACCTGGCCGGTTCCAACCTGACCCTGTGGAAAGGTTGCAAAGGTGTTTCGGCTGAAGACGCCAGCGGCAACTACATGTACTACGGCGTTCGCGAGTTCGGCATGAGCGCGATCATGAATGGCGTGGCTCTGCACGGCGGTCTGGTGCCTTACGGCGCGACCTTCCTGATGTTCATGGAATACGCCCGCAACGCAGTGCGCATGGCCTCGCTGATGAAGCAGCGTGTCGTGTTTGTCTACACCCACGACTCCATCGGTCTGGGCGAAGACGGTCCGACTCACCAGCCGATCGAGCAACTGACCAGCTTGCGCAGCACGCCGAACCTCGACACCTGGCGCCCAGCCGATGCCGTTGAATCGGCGGTGTGCTGGAAACTGGCTCTGGAACGCAAGGACGGCCCTTCGGCGCTGATCTTCTCGCGTCAGAACCTGCAGCACCAAACCCGCAATGCGTTCCAGATCGCCGACATCGCCCGTGGCGGTTATGTGTTGAAGGACTGCGCAGGCGAGCCTGAGTTGATCCTGATCTCCACCGGTTCCGAAGTGGGTCTGGCGGTTCAGGCCTACGACAAGCTGACCGAACAAGGTCGCAAGGTGCGTGTGGTTTCGATGCCTTGCACCAGCGTGTTCGATGCTCAGGACGCCGGCTACAAGCAAGCGGTTCTGCCGTTGCAGGTCAGCGCCCGTATCGCCATCGAAGCCGCCCACGCGGACTACTGGTACAAGTACGTGGGCCTGGAAGGCCGCGTGATCGGCATGACCACCTACGGCGAGTCGGCGCCTGCGCCAGCCTTGTTCGAAGAGTTCGGCTTCACCCTGGAAAACATCCTGGGTCAGGCTGAAGAACTGCTGGAAGACTGATCCAGAAGATGTGTCGTCTGAGCTGACGTCATCGCGAGCAAGCTCGCTCCCACAGGGATTTGTTGTGTGACACAAGCAGTGTTCACAACACAAACCCAATGTGGGAGCGAGCTTGCTCGCGATAGCGTCGGTTCAGGCAATACTGAATCAAAGGATTCACACGGTAATCGAGAACCCCATGCCTCAACCGCGTCCTTACAAAGTTGCACTCAACGGCTACGGCCGGATTGGTCGTTGCGTCTTGCGTGCGTTGTTTGAGCGAGGCGATAAGGCCGGGTTTGAAATTGTTGCGATCAACGATCTGGCTGACATGGCCAGCATTGAATACCTGACACGCTTCGACTCCACTCACGGGCGTTTTCCCGGAGAAGTGAAGGTCGACGGCGATTGTCTGCATATTAATGGCGACTGCGTGAAGGTCCTGCGCAGTGCCACCCCCGAAGGCATCGATTGGGCGTCACTGGGCGTCGATCTGGTGCTGGAGTGCTCCGGCGCTTACCACACCCGTGAAGACGGCCAGCGTTTCCTCGACGCCGGCGCGCCTCGCGTGCTGTTTTCCCAGCCGATGGCCAGCGAAGCGGATGTCGACGCCACCATCGTATACGGCGTGAACCAGGATTGTCTGACCGGTGAAGAGTTGCTGGTGTCCAACGCGTCCTGCACCACCAACTGCGGCGTGCCGCTGTTGCGTCTGCTGGATCAGGCCATTGGTCTGGAATACGTGTCGATCACCACCATTCACTCGGCGATGAACGATCAGCCGGTGATCGACGCTTATCATCACGAAGACTTGCGCCGCACCCGTTCGGCGTTTCAGTCGGTGATTCCGGTGTCCACTGGTCTGGCACGAGGCATCGAACGGCTGTTACCGGAACTTGCCGGGAGAATTCAGGCCAAAGCCGTGCGGGTGCCGACGGTTAACGTGTCTTGCCTCGACATTACGATGCAGACCGTGAGCGACACCGACGCCACCGAGGTCAACCGGATTTTGCGCGAGGCCGCCACCAGCGGCCCGCTCAAAGGCCTTCTGGCCTACACCGAGTTGCCTCACGCCAGTTGTGATTTCAACCATGACCCACATTCGGCCATCGTCGATGCCAGTCAGACCCGAGTTTCCGGCCCACGGCTGGTGAACATCCTGGCCTGGTTCGACAACGAATGGGGGTTTGCCAACCGAATGCTGGACGTTGCAGGGCACTATCTGCAATCCGCTGGCTCTCCAAAACACTGCTCTCCAAAACAGTAGGAAATGCGACCCATGACCGTGTTGAAGATGACCGACCTCGATCTGCAAGGTAAGCGCGTACTGATCCGCGAAGACCTCAACGTCCCAGTCAAGGACGGTGTAGTCACCAGCGATGCGCGAATCCTGGCCTCGCTGCCGACCATCAAGCTGGCCCTGGAAAAAGGCGCGGCCGTGATGGTCTGCTCGCACCTTGGCCGTCCGACCGAAGGCGAGTTCTCGGCCGAGAATAGCCTCAAGCCAGTCGCTGATTACTTGAGCAAGGCCCTGGGCCGTGAAGTGCCGCTGGTGGCCGATTACCTCGGCGGCGTCGACGTGAAAGCCGGCGACATCGTGCTGTTCGAAAACGTGCGCTTCAACAAGGGCGAAAAAAAGAACGCTGACGAACTGGCCAAGCAATACGCTGCCCTGTGCGATGTGTTCGTGATGGACGCCTTCGGCACCGCTCACCGCGCCGAGGGTTCGACCCATGGCGTGGCCAAGTTCGCCAAAGTCGCGGCCGCTGGCCCTCTGCTGGCCGCCGAACTGGACGCACTGGGCAAAGCCCTCGGCGCCCCGGCTCAACCCATGGCGGCCATCGTTGCCGGCTCCAAGGTCTCGACCAAACTCGACGTACTCAACAGCTTGAGCCAGATCTGCAACCAACTGATCGTCGGCGGCGGCATTGCCAACACCTTTCTGGCCGCTGCCGGTCACCCGGTCGGCAAGTCTCTGTACGAGCCGGATCTGCTGGACACCGCCCGCGCCATCGCCGCCAAGGTCAGCGTGCCGCTGCCGGTCGACGTCGTCGTTGCCAAGGAATTCGCTGAAAGCGCCACCGCTACCGTCAAGCTGATCGCTGATGTGGCCGCAGATGACATGATTCTGGACATCGGCCCACAGACCGCGGCGAATTTCGCCGAGCTGCTGAAGTCGTCCAAGACCATCCTCTGGAACGGCCCGGTGGGCGTGTTTGAATTCGACCAGTTCGGTAACGGCACCAAAGTCCTGGCCCAGGCCATCGCACAAAGCTCGGCGTTCTCCATCGCCGGCGGCGGCGACACACTGGCAGCGATCGATAAATATGGCGTTGCCGATCAGATCTCCTACATTTCTACCGGCGGCGGCGCGTTCCTCGAATTCGTCGAAGGCAAGGTTCTGCCGGCCGTTGAAGTTCTGGAAAGCCGGGCGAAGGCCTGAGGCCGCCCATTTGACCAGGCAAAGGAGTGTTCAGATGGTCAAGACATTAGCGCTATTGATTGTCGCGGGTTCGCTTGCGGCTTGCGGGAGTAACCCGAAAGCCCCGAAGGTACCCGAGACGCCTGAACAGGACAAAGGCTGCTACCAGGCCGATTGGCAGGCCGAAACCAACCCGGTGATCAACAGGCGTTCCGGGCCTGATGGCCTGGACAAATACGAGACGCAGACCCCGGCCAAGGAACATGGTTGCCCTTGACGGGTCTGACACTTTACTCAGGACTGGCGGCGTGCGTCGTCAGTCGAGGAACATGGATGAAAGGTTTTATCGCCGTTACGGCGCTGGCTCTGCTGGCAGGTTGCGCCAATTTGAACCTGTTCAAGCCTGCCGAATCGACGGACAGCTGGACCACCTGGACCTGCGACAGTCAGGCCAAAGTGCTCTGGCGCTACAGCGACGAAAGCCGCAAGGAAGTCGACGTTCGCCTGGGCGGTGCCGCTCAGGTCTACCGCTTGAAACATGAACCGGGCGCCGACGGTTCGCTGTACAGCAACGACATGCTGGCGTTTCACATAAAAGGTGAGGAAGGCCTGGTGTACTGGGTCGCCACCAATGATTTGATCGGCCGCGGTTGCAAAGCCGAGTAAGACGATTGATTTGATTCACAGAGATCAATGTGGGAGCGAGCTTGTGTGGTGAGGGGATTTATCCCCGTTCGGCTGCGAAGCAGTCGTGAATCGAATGCAAGCGGTGTATCTGATACGCCGCAGTTGCAGGTTTCAGGGTCGCTTCGCGACCCAGCGGGGATAAATCCCCTCACCACACAAGCTCGCTCCCACAGGGTTTCTGCGTACTACCGAATGAGCGGGCCGGGACTAACCCCCGATCTGCAATAACTTGAATAGCCGCCGCCGCTACGGCAGGCTGGCACGATTAACGACCCTCAACCGGGAGATACACACACAATGGCACTTATCAGCATGCGCCAGATGCTGGACCACGCAGCCGAGTTCGGCTACGGCGTTCCAGCCTTCAACGTCAACAACCTTGAGCAGATGCGCGCCATCATGGAAGCCGCTGACAAGACTGACTCCCCGGTGATCGTCCAGGCTTCCGCCGGTGCTCGCAAATACGCCGGCGCACCGTTCCTGCGTCACCTGATCCTGGCGGCAATCGAAGAATTCCCGCACATCCCGGTGTGCATGCACCAAGACCACGGCACCAGCCCTGACGTCTGCCAGCGCTCCATTCAACTGGGCTTCAGCTCGGTGATGATGGACGGTTCCCTGGGCGAAGACGGCAAGACCCCGACCGACTACGACTACAACATCCGCGTTACCCAACAAACTGTAGC
Organism: Pseudomonas sp. RT4P38; assembly: GCF_054897765.1. Lineage (NCBI taxonomy): Bacteria > Pseudomonadati > Pseudomonadota > Gammaproteobacteria > Pseudomonadales > Pseudomonadaceae > Pseudomonas > Pseudomonas sp. RT4P38. Next base: position 6,456,193 of record NZ_CM142703.1, on the reverse strand, counting down.
CCTGGCTCACGCCTGCGGCGTATCGGTAGAAGGCGAGCTGGGCTGCCTGGGTTCGCTGGAAACCGGCATGGCTGGTGAAGAAGACGGCATCGGCGCCGAAGGCGTTCTGGATCACAGCCAAATGCTGACCGACCCGGAAGAAGCCGCTGACTTCGTCAAGCGCACCCAGGTCGACGCCCTGGCCATCGCCATCGGCACCAGCCACGGCGCGTACAAGTTCACCAAGCCGCCTACCGGCGACGTGCTGGCCATCGACCGCATCAAAGAAATCCACAAACGCATCCCGAACACCCACCTGGTGATGCACGGCTCGTCTTCGGTTCCGCAAGACTGGCTGGCGATCATCAACCAGTACGGCGGCGACATCAAAGAAACCTACGGCGTACCGGTTGAAGAAATCGTCGAAGGCATCAAGCACGGCGTGCGCAAGGTCAACATCGACACCGACCTGCGCCTGGCCTCCACCGGCGCGATGCGTCGCTTGATGGCGACCAACCCGAGCGAGTTTGATCCGCGTAAGTTCTTCGGCGCAACTGTTACTGCGATGCGTGATGTGTGTATCGCTCGCTACGAAGCTTTCGGGACTGCCGGTAATGCTTCGAAGATCAAGCCGATCTCGTTGGAAGCGATGTATCAGCGTTATTTGAAGGGTGAGTTGAACGCTAAGGTTAACTAAGCCTTTAGCGTTTGAATCGCATAAAAAACCCGCCGCGAGGCGGGTTTTTTATGGGCAGGGACTTTTGCGCGCAATCACTACCCAAAAGTCAGAGAAAATGGCGCTGCCGCTTGCTCAATGGCACTGACCACATGAGGTACCTGTTCCCGATACTCAGGATAGCGCTCAAGTACTGCTTCAACCGAGGCAAGCAATTGCTGAATGCGCTCCTGGGGTCGCTCGATCTCACAGGTGTGCGCAAACTCCAGCAGTCCTTGCCGCGAGGCAAACATTGACTTGTTGCCCGCCAGATCCAAAGCCAAAACATCTTCCGGAATATAGGCCGTGGTGTTGACGATGTCGTAGGCCGGCGCCAGGCGTGCATCGCGTTGCGTAGGCTCGGAATAGAGCAATCCGAAGTTTTTCAAATGAGCGTCGCCATTCCCGACAATACAGCTCAGGGCAACGCTATCGAAGAGTTGATCAAGGGAGGTGCGTAAATGTTTAGTCGGGCAGAACACACGGATAGCCTTGGCGATTGCCGCATAGCTTTTGCTGTACTTCTGGTTAGCCGATAGCCCCATCAACACCGCCATGTCTTCAAATCCAATTGGGTTGAGCTGGTCGTCGCGATCAAAGCGACGCATGACAAACAGCTTGGCATTGTCGGAAAGGTAAAACGGCGGAACGGGAATACCGGCCTCCTTCGCAATGGACATGCAAAGGAACTCGTTGATTGCCAGACCGGGATATTCGTCTCGACCGCTTTTGATGATCAGGTCCGAGGTTTTCGAGGTCACTCGTGGTAATCCGGTTTCTTGGCGTTCCGGTACCAACACTTTGGGTTGAACGCCGGAAATGCCGGCACGCAGAATGTAGCGATCAAGAATGTCAGCGAAGATATCTTCCGTGCCGTCCCACGTCAGAATCTCTTCGAGTTTTTCCCCCGGAAATTGTTGCTCCTCCAGCAAGGCGTCAACCGTTTCAGAGCGCACTTGAACCCTGCCAATGGGCGAAGTGCTGCCGGAAAGCGCCAGTAACAGCATCGGGTCGACATTCACAGTCTTGGCTAATCGATTTCGCAGTTGCTCCAATACATAGCCTTCCGGCAGGTTCATCTGAAAAACAGGGTGCAGTTCACGCCGACGAAACTCGTCATGCCTTACTGGCATCGACAAGCTGATAGCCATTTCTGGCGATGCATCTTCGTGATAACGGAAAGTGAAGTCTTCGGCATCGCTGAAAAGCCTGCCGCTACGCCCCTCAGGCGTGCTGACTTTGAGAGAGGTCATCTTCATTCGAATAAATCCCCAAGCTCTTCAAGGGTCGGCATAGCAGCTGGAACGACAGCAAGCTCACAATCCAGAGCGCCAAGGACACGCGCATAGGCGATCATGCCGACAGACAGAGTACCTTTCTCTACTGCAATGACTTTGTATCGTGTCAGTCCCGCGAGGTCGGCAAGCTGTGCTTGCGTCAGACCGCGATTTATACGTTTTTCGCGTAATTGGTTGCCAAGACGGCTGATCAACAGAAAATAATCCATGTTCCGCTACCGTAACATTCATAGCTGAATGTAGCGTATGCGAAACATTTTATCTACGTCGTATTTAAGTCCACGGCCAGCGGCGACACGGGGATCATAGATCGTCAAGAATCCACAAACGCATCCGAACACCCGCCTGGTGATGCACGGTCCTTGATGGGTTCCACGAGAGTGGCTGGCGATCATCAACCAGTACGGCGGCAACATCAAAGAAACCTACGGCGTACCGGTTGAAGAAATCGTCGAAGGTATCAAACACGGCGTGCGCAAGGTCAGCATCGACACCGACCTGCGCCGGGCCTCCACCGGTGCGATGCGTCGCCTGATGGCCACCAACCCGAGCGAGTTTGATCCGCGTAAGTTCTTTGGCGCGACGGTGACTGCGATGAGTGATGTGTGTATCGAACCCACTCTGCTCAATCACCCCAAACACATCCGCAATGTCCTGGACCATGATCCGGGCAATGTTGGTGACGGTGTTGATATCGTTCTCGGCGTAGTCCGGCAGGCTGGTGCAGGCCATGAGTGCAGGTATTTGAGAACGGCGTTGAGGCGTTCGCTGACGCAGTTGTGGAGTTCGCGCAGCGGGGCGTCGCTGTCGATGAGCAGGACGGGGTAGTCGGTGGCGAATTGGGACATGGGGGTGAAGCGGCGGGGCGGTAGCTGATTTGACATGGGTAATCCTTAACTCAAGAAAAGAATTAGCCACCGTTTGCTGCGAAACAAATTGGGTGACAGCTGTGCGCGGGTTCGCAGACCGAGGAGTTAAGACCCGGCAGACCCGAGAGTCTCCCACGCACAGCCGCCATAAAAACGCGAGTACGGGCAAGCGCTGCCCGTGTCGTATTTTGACGGTTGTGGTTCTAACTCGGTAGGGCTGCGAAACCCTATCGCCGACTGTAGCCGGCGACGGGGCGAACTATAAGCGGCGACTTTGGTGGCTGCAACCGGGGTGTAGGACCGCGCACTTTTGGCGAAGGGGCTTGTCGGAACGCCGCATCGCCCCGTTCGGCGACGCAGCCGTCGTAAAACCGGGCACTGCGGTGTGTCTGAAGAAATCGGGTGGCAGGGTTTGGGGCTGCTTTGCCGCCCAGCGGGAGCAAGCTCCCTCGTTACGGTGGGAGTGGTCCTACGAATTTTGCGGACGCCAGGATTTTGTAGCAGCTGTCGAGCCTGCGAGGCTGCGTTCGATCGCGAAGCGGTCGCAATCTGGCAAACACAGGCTTCCTGAAAAAACGCAGTCGCCGGTTTTACGACTGCTTCGCAGCCGGACGCAGCCTCGCGGGCTCCGGCAGCTACGGGGATTGAGTCGCGCTTAAGGGCTTACTTGTCGTGATCAATATCGAGTTTGCTGAACGTCACTTTTCCGCCTTCACTGGTGTACCCGGTGTTGTCCTGCACATAAACCCCAGCCTTGAAGTACAGCGGCTTGTCGCGCCAGGACGCGCTGATGTCGGTGTTCCACTGATAGCCCGCCGCACTGATGCCCAGCGCGCCGCCCGGGCTCAGGTGGATGAGGTAGTTGAATTCCTTATCCAGTTTCACCCCGGTAGCAAGGGTGATCACCCGCCCTTCACCGTCATCAGGGCGCATACGAACCTTGGCGACGATGTTGCCCGACTGCGTGCTGGTCGAGTACTGATACTCGAGCTTCACCATGGGTTTCTGGCTTTGATAGGCGTGGATCTGGCCAATGACGATCTTGCCCGAGCTCGGTACCTGGTTCACCGCCAGGGTGGCACGCAGGGAGTTGTCGGCGTCCGGGTAGAGCCAGTTGCGCAGGGTGCCGTTGCTGTAGGTTTCGCGAAGTTCGGTGCGGGGATACTTTGCGTTTTCAGTTTTAGTGCCGGTCACCGGCGACCAGAAAAACAACGTGCCGGTGTTGGAATGGAAGTATTGATCCTTGAAGCCGTCCACCAGTTTGCTTGTTTCAACGGTGTACGGCGGATTGCCGACAGGAACGCTGAGGTTCCAGGTTGCGAGATCGATCATAGACAAAGCTTCCACAGATTTTGCAGCACGGACGTACCAGAAGCTCTGGCACGCGCCTCGGGGGCATTCTTTATAATCGCAGAAGTTCAATTTGTTAATGTGTAAATGACAAGCGGTTGACGTCAAACTCCTGTCAAAAGGCCATTTTTCCCGGTTTCAGGGGCCTGTAGCGCCGACCGTTAGTCGGTAAACGAACGCTTTGGTTAAATGATGGCGCACTGACACCTACTGCTTTCGCGGATCCCGGTCTAGAGTGAAGACTTAGTATTTGTCCGGTTTTCACGAAAAACCGGCCTGACGTCCCGCATAAGAGAAGCAGCATGGAATGCGCGCAACCCACGCCAGCTGAAGGCAGTTCAATTCTTTTAATCGTCGATGATTACCCTGAAAACCTGATCAGCATGCGCGCGTTGTTGCAGCGCCAGGACTGGCAGGTCATGACCGCCGCCTCTGGCTTCGAGGCACTCAGTCTTTTACTCGAGCACGATGTCGATCTGGTACTGCTGGATGTGCAGATGCCGGACATGGACGGTTTTGAAGTGGCGCGCCTGATGCGTGGCAGTCAGCGAACTCGCCTGACCCCCATCATTTTCCTCAGCGCCAACGAACAGTCCCAGGACGCCGTGATCAAGGGCTATGCCAGCGGCGCGGTGGATTACCTGTTCAAGCCGTTCGACCCGCAAATTCTCAAGCCAAAAGTCCAGGCGCTGCTCGAGCATCAGCGCAATCGCCGTGCGTTGCAGCGCCTGAGCCATGATCTGGAGGTCGCACGCGCGTTCAATGCCTCGGTGCTGGACAACGCCGCCGAAGGCATCCTGGTGGTCGGTGAGGACGGTCTGATCCGCTTTGCCAATCCGGCGATGTCGCGGCTACTCAATGCCACGGTGCAAGACCTGCAGGGCAAAGAGTTCCTGGATTTCCTGCAAAATCCGCACATCCCGATCTGGGCTGACTCCGAGCTGTTCGCCGGTTACAAACGCGGCGAAACCCTGCGACTGCACGATGCATTGCTGCGTACGGCGCCCGGTCAACAGGTGCCCGTGGCGTTGTCCTGCGCGCCATTGCCCAGCGAACAACATGCGATGGTGGTGACGGTGCTGGACATGTCGGTGGTGCGCCATCTGCATCAGCAGCTGGAGTTCCAGGCGGTCACTGACCCATTGACCGGGCTGCTCAATCGTCGCGGCTTTTATCAGACGGCGGAAAACCTGCTGCTGCGTGGGGAACGTTCCGACAGCGCCTGGGTTCTGCTGTATCTGGACCTCGACGGCTTCAAGCGGGTCAATGATTCCCTCGGTCACGATGCCGGCGACCGGGTGCTGCGTTGGGTGTCCGAGCAGTTGAAGGCCAGTCTGCGGCCCTTCGACATTCTGGCGCGCATGGGCGGTGATGAGTTCACTGCTTTGCTGGATCTGGAATTCCCCGAGCAAGCGGCAAAAATTGCCGAGAAACTCATTGAGCGGGTGTCGATCTGTCAGCAGATTGATGGTCTGGATATCGCATTGGGCGCCAGTATCGGCATTGCGACGTATCCGGATTGCGGTGCCAATCTCGACGGCTTGCTGCGCGCATCCGACATCGCCATGTACGAAGCCAAGCGCGCCGGCCGTCAGCAATATCGTTTCTACGATCACGAGATGAACGGCCGCGCACGCTCGCGGCTGATGCTCGAAGAAAGTGTGCGCGCGGCGATCGAGAACCGTGATTTCAATTTGGTGTATCAACCTCAGCTGGCCATTGCCAGTGGGCAGATTCGCGGCTTCGAAGCGCTGCTGCGCTGGCAACACCCGAGCGTCGGCGATGTACCGCCGGGGCTGTTTTTGCCGTTGCTGGAAGAGGCGCGGTTGATCAGTCGCCTGGGCAGCTGGATCTATCAACAAGTGGCGAGCCAGCTAAAAGCCTGGGAAACCTTGTTTGCTGAGGATCTGGTGCTGGGCGTCAGTTTGAGCAGTACGCAGTTTGGCATGCCCAATCTGGTCACCGAGTTGCGCCAGGTACTGGAGCGTCATGGTGTGCAGGCGCGCCATCTGGAAGTCGAGGTCACTGAAGAGGGCTTGATGCAAAACCCGGAGGAAACTCGCAAACAGCTGCGCCTGCTGCGAAACCTGGGCGTGCGAGTGGCCTTGGATGACTTCGGTTCCGGGCCGTGTTCGCTGGCTCATCTGCGTGATCTGGAGCTGGATACGCTTAAGCTCGACCGGCATTTGATTGCCCGGCTACCGGAGTCCTCACGCGATGCGGCGCTGGTGCGCAATGTGATCGACCTGTGCAAGCAGTACGGGATGCTGGTGGTCGCCGAAGGGGTGGAAACCGTTGCGCAATATCGATGGCTGCAAGCCAATGGTTGCGAGTACGTGCAAGGGTTTCTGGTCGCACGGCCGATGATGGCCGAGGACGTCGGCGACTTCGTGCAGCCGTTCGACTGGAACACGCTGACCGGCTGAATTCGCTACACTGGCGACCTTTTCGTGAATCGTGTTGCCGCCCCAATGACCGCGTTGAAATACCTCCAGGCCTATCCCGCCGCGCTGCAGGACCAAGTGCGCCAGCTGATCGCCGACGGTCGGCTGGGCGACTACCTGAGCCAGCGTTACCCGGAAAAACATCGGGTACAGAGCGACAAGGCGTTGTACACCTACACGCTGGACCTCAAGCAGGAATACCTGCGTAACGCCCCGGCCATCGACAAGGTGTTGTTCGACAACCGCCTCGACCTGACCCACCGCGCCCTCGGCCTGCACACCGCGATATCCCGGGTGCAGGGCGGCAAGCTCAAGGCCAAGAAAGAAATTCGTGTCGCTTCGTTGTTCAAGGAGGCGCCTGCCGAGTTTCTGAAAATGATCGTGGTGCATGAACTGGCGCACTTCAAGGAGTCGGATCACAACAAGGCGTTCTACAAACTGTGCGAACACATGTTGCCGGGGTATCACCAGGTGGAGTTCGATGTGCGGGTGTACCTGACGTGGCGGGATATGCAATAGAGATCAAAATATCGCAACCGGGAGTGTTTAGATGGATGTAAGCAAGACCAAGAGCAGCTTCTATCGTCGGTTGTACGTGGCGTACCTGATTGATAGCGGGCTGGCCAGTAGCGTCCCGGCGTTGACCGAAGTCACCGGCATGCCCCGACGCACGGCTCAGGACACCATCGCGGCATTGGCGGATCTGGATATTGTTTGCGAGTTCGAGCAGGAAGAAGGCGCGCGCAATCATGCCGGGCGCTATCGGATTCGTGAGTGGGGGGCGATAGATCGGGGGTGGATCGAGCGCAATCTTCGGCAGATCAAAGCGGTGCTGGAATATCCTTGAACTGACGCGGTGACTGAACTGACGTCATCGTCGGATCGCCGCCCGGAGCAAGCTCGCTCCCACACTGATCCGCGGCGCAACGAAGATTTACTGTGGGAGCGAGCTTGGTCCGGGCGGCGTTCCGACGATAGGGCCCTCAGGGACGGCGCATCCCGATATGCGGAATGCCATCCTCCAGAAACTCCTCACCCGCCACCACAAACCCGTACCGCCCGTAATACCCCTGCAAATGCGCCTGGGCCGAGAGATAGATCGGTACTTCAGGCCAGCGCTTTTCAGCCTGCTTCAACGCCTGCGCCATCAGCTCATGCCCAAGCCCGGTGCCGCGCGCTTGAGGGGCAATGATCACCCGGCCGATCACCACGTCACCACCCTGTAACTCCGGGTCGAGCAATCGCAGGTACGCCACCAGCCGATCCCCGTCCCAGGCCATTAAATGGCAGGTGTCACCTTCCAGATCCTGGCCATCGACGTCTTGATAGACGCATTTCTGCTCAACGACAAACACTTCTGCACGCAGCTGCAGAATGGCGTACAGCTGCTCTTTGCCTAGATCGCTGTGGTGTTTGCAGACCCAATCGATTGTCATCTTCACATTCCTTGAACAATGTCGTTCCGATACTAAGCGCCCAGACGAAAGATGTCTTTATGGCAGAGGAATCTGTGACAAAGGCCAAAAAGCCATCATTCATTTCGCGTGGCGTTGTCTTCTTTGTGTAATCTGAGATGAAGCGCTGTGCAGTGGCTTCGATGAGTTAATGTTAGTTCTTGGGTTTGGCCGTACAGGGAGCCTTGGAGTTTTGGCTGAAAACATGTCGGGCGTCCCGCCCGCTAAGGATTTTCGAGCATGCCGCGATTGCATCGAGCCTTTGCTTTGATTGGGTTGCTGTTACTGACTCAAGGCGCGGCAGCGGAAAAGCTGCGATTGGTGGCTGATGCCTGGCCGCCCTTTACCGACGCCACGCTGCTCAACGGTGGGTTGGCCACGGACATCGTCAGCACCGCGCTGGGCCGGGCCGGTTATGCCAGTGATTTCGAACAAGTGCCTTGGGCACGGGCGTTACTGGGGGTGGGTGAGGGTCGATACGACGTGTTGGTCAACGCCTGGTACACCGACGATCGCACGAAACTTGGCCAGTATTCCGGCGAGTATCTGCTCAACCGCGTGCGCTTTCTCAAGCGCAAAGACACACCGATCGAATACAACAACCTGCAACAACTGCATACCTACCCGATAGCGATGGTGCGCGGTTATGCCTATTCGCCGGCGTTTGATGGCGACGTGTCGCTGCAGAAGGTCCCGGTGCACAGCTTCTCCATGGCTGTGCGCATGGTCGCCGCGGACCGGGTCAAATTGACGCTGGAAGACGAATATGTCGCACGTTACTACCTGGCCGGGGAATCCTCCAAGGTGCGCAATGCCGTGGAGTTTTTGCCCAAGCCGCTGAGCGAGAACAGCCTGCACATCCTGGTCAGCCTGAAGAACCCCAGGCATGCACAGATCGTCGCCGGTTTCGACCGCGAGATCGCGGCGATGAAAGTGGATGGGAGTTACGAGAGGTTGATGAAACGCCATGGAATGTGATGGTCGTTCCCACCACTCTGTGTGGGAACGATCTCAGGTTTCGCTGGTGTCTTTAATGAGATGCGTTGCCAACGTCCGCAATGGTCCAAGCTGTCGGCAGATCAACGCCAACTGCGTCTGCACCAATCGTTGCCCTTCATCGATTTCGTCCGGCATCTGCTCAAGCATATTGGCCAGAGCCTCTTCCTCATCGCTTTGAATCGCAATCGGCAGTTTGCTCGCCAGGCCTTGGGCAATTTCATCGAGGCTGGCGGCCAGTTTCACGCCGGCACCGTCGATCAAATGCTCGTGTACGTCCGACGGTAGCTGGGTGTCCCGGTGTGCGCCCAGTCCGGATAAATAACTGAGCAAGGTGTGCGACAGCACCAGGAAGCGAAAACCGACATCCGCTTCCTTACGGAAATGCCCCGGTTCCATCAGCATGTTGGCGAGCGTCGTCGATAGCGCCGCATCAGCGTTGTGCGCGTTGCGGCGGGCCAGGCGATAAGCCAGGTCGTCGCTTTTGCCGGCGGCGTATTGCTGCATGATCTGATGCAGGTAAATGCTGTTGCAGGTCAGCGTGTTGGCCAGCACTTTATTCAGGCGTCGGCCCTGCCAGTCCGGCAGGAACAGGAATACCGCCAGCCCGGCGATCAGGCTGCCGAGCAAGGTATCGAACAGCCGCGGCAGGAGCAGCCCGTAACCATCCCCGACCTGGTTGAAGCAGAACAGCACCATCAAGGTGATCGCGGCTGTGGCCAAGGTGTAGCGGGTGGTGCGGTTGATAAAGAACACCACCCCGGCGGCGATCGCAAAGCACGACTGGACCAAAGGATTCGGAAACAGATCGAACAGCGCCCAGGCCACCGTCAGGCCGATGGCTGTGCCGATGATCCGCTGGCCGAGTTTGCGGCGGGTGGCGCCGTAGTTTGGCTGGCAGACAAACAGCGTGGTGAGGATGATCCAGTAACCCTGGGACGGGTGGATCAAATGCACCATCGCGTAGCCGATGCTCAAGGCCAGGGGCAAACGCAGGGCGTGACGGAACAGTAACGAGGTCGGTGTCAGCTGGGTGCGCAAGCGTATCCAGACATCCTTGAGGCTGTGTGGCGAACGGTCGAGCAGGCTGCTGTCGGTGGCGTCGGCCAGGGCATCGGGGTTGCTGGCATCGCTGAGCAAACGGTCGAGCGTGCCGAGGTTGGCCGCCAGTGCCCGCAACGAGCGCAACAACCCGCGCCAGGCCGGGTTGCTCTGAATGCGCAGGTGTTCGAGGGAGGCGTGCAGATCGCTCAGGGCTTCGGCGAAGCTGGCGTCATAGATGAACGGCTGGCGCATCTGGATCGACTCGGCCAGCGCCCGGCAGGCCTTGCCTTGCTGGCGCAGCAGGCGCTGACAACGGAACATCACGTCGCTGTGAAAGAAGGCATCGGCCAAGGCGTTGTAAGGGTAGTGCGAGGAGCTGGCGCGCTCGTGGATGTCCTGGGCGAGGAAGTACAACTTCAGGTATCGGCTGAGTTTCGAGCCCGGTCGACCGTTGCCCACCCGATGCAGGATGATTTCCTTGGCGGCGTTCAGTGCTGCCACGACACGACCGTTTTGCTGCGCCAGTTCCAGTCGACGCGCTTCCACGTCCATCTGGCGGATCGGCTCGAACAGCGACGATTTCAGCTTCAGGTAAAAACCCAGTTCACGGAACAACCGCGCCAGGCTTTGCTGCACTGGCTGATTGGAAAACAGCGCCTGCCACAGCACCGAGAGCAAACCGTACCAGGCCGCACCGGCCACCAGTAGCACCGGCTCGTGCCAGAAATCGGTGACGGCGCCGCCGCGCTGGTCCACGCCGATCATGGTGTAGACCGACAGGATCAACGTCGCCGAAGCAATCGCGCCATAGCGTTCGCCGAGGGCACCGAGCATGGTCAGGCCGAAACTGGCCAGCGCCAGGGCGATGATAAAAATGATGGGGTAGGGGAAGAGTAATTCGACGGAGAAGGCGGCGACGCTGAAACACACCAGCGTCACGGCCAGTGCGTTAAGGCGGCCCTGCCAACTGTCGTCGGTCTCGGCCAGGGCGCTGGCGATGATCCCGAGGAACAGCGGGATCAGCAGCCCCATTTCATCCTTATACCAACACAGCGCCATGCTGCCGGTCAGGGCGATGAACACCCGCACGCTGTAACTGAATTTATCCAGCGCCCAGAGGCGACGCAGAGACTGATTAAACGGGGTCGATGGCATGAAGTGCGGAGGCCTTCCGAGGCAATGACGCTAAATTGAGCCAGTAATGACGCCGACGCAATGGCGCCGATCACATCTGACAGCAAAATCTGTTCCTTGATTGTTCTGTGTTGCCTGTTCGGACGCCTTCGCGGGCAAGCCTCGCTCCTACGGTACAGATGATATCTGTAGGAGCGAGGCTTGCCCGCGAAGAACGATAACGCGGTCGAATCAGACGTACTGCGCAGCCGCGTAACCGGAGGCCCAGGCCCACTGGAAGTTGAAACCGCCCAGATGCCCGGTGACGTCGAGTACTTCACCAATGAAGTACAGGCCGGGGCTTTTCAGCGATTCCATGGTCTTGGACGAGACTTCTCGCGTATCGACGCCGCCCAGGGTCACTTCAGCGGTACGGTAGCCTTCGGTGCCGGCCGGCACGACTTTCCAGCTCGCCAGTTTTTCGGCGATGTCGGCAATTTCCGCGTGGGTGTACTGCTTCATCGGTTTGGACACGAACCAGTTGTCCGCCAGCAGGTTGGCCATCTTCTTGGTGAAGATTTCACCGAGCAGGGTTTTCAGCTCGCTGTTCGGACGCTCGGCCTGCTGCTGTTGCAACCAGGTCGGCACGTCGTGATCCGGCAGCAGGTTGATCTCCACCGTATCGCCGGACTCCCAGAACGACGAGATCTGCAAAATCGCCGGACCACTGAGGCCGCGGTGAGTGAACAGGATGTTCTCGCGGAAACTCTGGTCATTGCAGCTCACCAGGCAATCCACCGATGTACCGGACAGCTCGGTGCAAAGTTCCTTGAGCTGATCGGTGATGGTGAACGGCACCAAACCTGCGCGGGTCGGCAGCAAGTCGTGGCCGAACTGCCTGGCCACTTGATAACCGAAACCGGTCGCACCCAGCGTCGGGATCGACAAGCCGCCCGTGGCGATCACTAACGATTCGCAGGTGATCTGGTCAAGGGTGGTTTGCAGCAGGTAGCCGCTTTCCATTTTCTCGATGTGCTGGATAGAGGTGTCCAGGTGCAGGCTGACGCCGACCTGATCGCACTCGTTGAGCAGCATCTCGAGGATGTCGCTGGATTTGTTATCGCAGAACAATTGGCCGAGTTTTTTCTCGTGGTAGGGCACGCCGTGTTTGGCGACCATCCCGATGAAATCCCACTGGGTGTAGCGGGCCAGGGCCGATTTGCAGAAGTGTTCGTTCTGCGAGAGGAAATTGTTCGGTTCGGTGTACATGTTGGTGAAATTGCAGCGGCCACCGCCCGACATCAGGATTTTCTTGCCGGCCTTGTTCGCATGGTCGAGCAATATCACCTTGCGCCCGCGCCCGGCGGCGGTCAGCGCACACATCAAACCTGCGGCGCCAGCGCCAATGATCACGACTTCGGTAGAGCGCAAAACGGTGTCCTCACACAAATTTTTAATTCACCGCGAAACCAATGTGGGAGCGAGCTTGCTCGCGATGGCGGACTGTCAGACAACAACTATGTTGAATGTGCTGGCCTCATCGCGAGCAAGCTCGCTCCCACAGGGGATTTTTGTTGGTGCGTAGATCGCTTACAGGATGCGAACGCGCAGCGAACGGCCTTTGATCTTGCCGTCGTTCAGACGCTGCAGGGCTTGCTTGGCGATCCCGCGTTCAACAGCCACATACGCCTGGAAGTCGAAGATCGCGATCTTGCCGACCTGAGCGCCCGGAATACCCGCATCGCCCGTCAGTGCGCCCAGAATGTCGCCCGGACGCACCTTGTCTTTACGGCCCGCGCCGATGACCAGCGTGCTCATCACCGGCAGCAGCGGTGCGCCGCCCTGGGAGGTGAGGTTGTCGATTTGATCCCAGCTCAACGGCGACTTCTGCAGTTGCTCGATGGCTTGGGCGCGGTGGGCTTCGGACGGTGCGACCAGGCTGATCGCAATACCTTTCTCACCCGCGCGGCCAGTACGGCCCACACGGTGGATGTGGATTTCCGAGTCACGGGCCAGTTCGACGTTGATCACCATGTCCAGCGCATCGATGTCCAGACCGCGAGCGGCGACGTCAGTGGCGACCAGCACCGAGGTGCTGCGGTTGGCGAACATCGCCAGTACCTGGTCACGGTCACGCTGTTCCAGATCGCCGTGCAGGCCGACGGCGGAGATGCCTTTGGAGGTCAGGTGATCAACGGTTTCCTGAACCTGCTGCTTGGTGAAGCAGAAGGCCACGGTGGATGCCGGGCGGAAGTGGCCGAGGACCTTGGTCACGGCGCTCATGCGTTCTTCCGGGGAGATTTCGTAGAAGCGCTGCTCGATCTGCGTGTCGTCGTGGAACGCCTCGGCCTTCACGATCTGAGGGGTGCGCATGAATTTCGCCGCCAACTGCTTGATACCCGTCGGGTACGTGGCGGAGAACAGCAGGGTCTGGCGACGCTCTGGGGTCTGGGCAATGATTTCTTCGATGGAGTCGTAGAAGCCCATGTCGAGCATGCGGTCGGCTTCGTCGAGGATCAGCGTGTTCAGGCCATGGAGCACCAGCGAACCTTTGCGCAAATGCTGCTGAAGGCGGCCCGGGGTGCCGACGATGATGTGCGCGCCATGCTCCAGAGAGCCGATCTGCGGGCCGAAGGACACGCCGCCGCACAGGGTCAGGACCTTGATGTTGTCTTCGGCACGAGCCAGACGACGGATTTCCTTGGCGACCTGGTCAGCCAGCTCACGCGTCGGGCAAATGACCAGCGCTTGGCAGCCGAAGAAGCGCGGATTGATCGGGTTCAACAGGCCGATACCGAAGGCGGCGGTCTTGCCGCTGCCGGTCTTGGCCTGGGCGATCAGGTCCATCCCCTTGAGGATCACCGGCAAGCTTTGCGCCTGGATCGGCGTCATCTGGGCATAACCGAGGGAGTCGAGGTTAGCCAGCATGGCGGCGGACAGCGGCAAAGTATTAAAAGCGGTGGCGATGGTGGTCACGGGACTGGCCTGCAAAACAAAATGTCGCGCAGTGTACCAGCCCGGTGGCCATTCGCCCTAAGGCTCTATGTGCTCTTCCGGACGCTTGACGCGCCGTCCGTCTTCCTTTGAGAGCTGCGAAAAGATCGTCGCGGCCAGCATCGCCATGATTCCGACCGTCACAAACGTCAATTGGAACGCGCCCAAAACCGTGTCCACGCCATCGTTTCCGACTTCGGCAGTGAAACCACCGAGTAGCGCACCGGCGCAGGCAACGCCGAGGCTCAGGGACAATTGTGCGACCACCGACAGCAGGCTGTTGCCGCTGCTGGCGCTGGCATCGTCGAGGTCGATCAGGGTCACGGTGTTCATTGCGGTGAACTGCAAGGAGTTGATCGCGCCGAGGATCGACAGCATCACCAACAGCAACCAGTACGGTGTTTGCTCGCTGACCAGACCCATGCTTGCCAGCATCAGTCCCAGCGCCAACGTGTTGCCGGTGAGCACCATGCGATAGCCCAAACGTTCGATCAGCGGCCGCGCCACCGACTTGGCGACCATCGCTGCCGCCGCCAGCGGCAGCATGCTCATCCCGGCCTGGGACGGTGAGTAACCCAGCGCCACTTGCAACAGCAACGGCACGAGAAACGGCAGGGCGCCGCTGCCCAGTCGGGCGAACAGGTTGCCGAGGATGCCGACGGCAAACGTCCGGGTCTTGAACAGCGACGGCGCGAACAGTGGATTTTCAATGTGCCCGGCCCGTAACCAGTAGGCCGCCAGACAGGCCATGCCGCCGAACAGCAGCAACATCACGCGCAAGTGCGGCAGGTGCAATTCGCCGAGACCTTCCATGGCAATGGTGATCAGCACCATCGCTGCGCCAAACAGCAAAAAGCCCAGGCTGTCGAAACGCGTGCGTTCGCTGCCACGCAGATCGGGGATGAATTTCCACACCGCGTAACACCCGACGGCGCCCACGGGCAGGTTGATCAGGAAGATCCAGTGCCAGGTCAGGTATTCCACCATCCAGCCGCCCATGGTCGGGCCGATCAACGGGCCGAGCAATCCGGGAATGGTGATGAAACCCATGATCCGCACCAACTCCGAGCGCGGGTAGGCGCGCAGCACCACCAACCGTCCGACCGGCAGCATCAGCGCACCGCCCAGGCCCTGGATCACCCGCGCGCCAATCAGCATGCTCAGTGTGCTCGACAATGCGCAGAGCAACGAGCCGAGACTGAACAGCAGAATCGCGCCGAAGAAGATTTTCTTGGTGCCGAAACGGTCGGCGATCCAGCCTGAGGCGGGGATCAGCAAGGCGACGGTGAGCATGTAGGCGATGATCACGCCCTGCATGCGCAGCGGGTCTTCGGCCAGGTCTCGGGCCATGGCGGGCAGGGCGGTGTTGAGGATGGTGCCGTCGAGGGATTGCATGAAGAAAGCGATCGCGACAACCCACGGAACCCAGCGGGCGGTGACGGCGTCGAGAGGCGGGCGGTTGGGCATGGGACCTCTTGTTAGTGTGAATGAGGTAATCCGTGGTGATTTCATCGCGAGCAAGCTCGCTCCCACAGGTTTTGCGCTGCCCTTGTAGGAGCGAGGCTTGCCCGCGAAGCTTTTTACAGGGTCAGCGTAAGTCGTCTGATCAGCGCCCCAGGCAATAACGCCGACGCCGTAGCCCGCTGACTGTACGTGCTGGCCGACAACATCAGCTCGCGCTCTTCGGTCAATGCTTCCAGCTGCGATCCCAGCAAACTGTAGGCACTGTCATCAAACCGCATGGTACTCACCGGCGCCTGAATCTCGCCGTTCTCGACCCAGAATGTCGCAAACCGCGTCATGCCGGTCAGGCGTGCCGCCGGCTGATCGGAGTAGTTCAGGTACCACAGGTTGCTGATGTACAAGCCAGTGCCCAATTGCTTGAGGATCTCTGCGTCAGGCAACGTACCGGCCGCCATGTTCACTGCGCTCGGCATTTCACCGCCGCTGGCGCCGTTGGCGGTCAGGCCGTACTCGGCCGCACTGCGTGAGCTGACCATCTGCGCGGCGGCCTTGCCGTTGACGATCAACCCCAAATCGCTGCGCGGATAACCTTCGCCGGAGAATGCGGGGCTCAACGAACCGCTGACCTTTTCATCGACCGACACCAACGGGCTGAACGCACTGTCGCCCGCGTAAAGCTTCTGCAGCGGACTGTTTTTGCAGGCAATCGACTGTGCCGAGAAACCACCCCAGCCCAGCATGTCCATGATTTCCCCCAGGGCGGCCGGCGCCAGATAGGCGCGGTACTGACCCGGCGCCAAGGTGTGTTGCGGTCTGCCGAGAAACGCCAACTGCTCGCGTGCCTGTGCAAAGCGCTTGGCAAACCCTTCGCTGTTCCAGTCGTGCCCGGCGTAACTGGCTTTCACCGCCTGGCCGTTGTCATGGAACAGGCTGAAGTCGAAGTTGAAGCTGTTGGCCTGGTGCCAACCGAAAGCACCCGAGGAACTGGCGAAACCGCGGCTGATCGGGCCGGCAGCATAGAAGCCCACCAGGTCAAGCCCTTCGGCGGCCTGGGTGATTTCGGCCACCACCTGCTCGGTGTCCGGCAGCGGATGTTCCTGCACGTTCTTGCTCTGCCAGTCGTTGTGGTTGAGCAGCAGGTACGGGTCCTGCGGCAACAACGGCAATGTTTCGCGCAACTGTTGCAGACCTTCGGCCAGGCGCTGAATATCGACTTCAGCATCACCGGAAAGGGTAATGCTCAGGTCGGCATGCCGGCCATCATTGATCAGTTTGAAACCGATACTCGCCTGCTGCACCTGACCGGCCTGACGAACCTTGGCGTGGTTGAATCGCACGAAGGCCGAGGACTCGGCGGCGTAGCTGAGGGTGAATTGTTCCGGCTCGTGAATCGCATCGCGCAGCCAGTTGACCAAAGCCTTGAACGACTCGGCCTGATTTTTTGAAGTACTCATCAGGCGTCTCCCCCAAATACATCTACGTTGCTGAACACACAGGCCGGCGAGGCATGCCCGACGCGAATGACCTGATTCGGTTCGCCCTTGCCGCAGTTCGGCGTACCCAGGACCTTGACGGTGTTCGCATCGCCGACGGCGCTGAGGCTTTTCCAGAACTGTGCGGAAATCTCCCGGTAGTTGGGGTTCTTCACCACGCCTTTGAGTTCGCCGTTTTCGATCAGCTGAGCCCATTCGCATCCGAACTGGAATTTATTGCGAGCATCGTCGATGGACCACGAGCGATTGGTCGACATCATGATGCCGTGTTCGATGTTGCCGATCAGTTGCTCCAGCGGTTGATCGCCGGGCTCGATGTTCAGGTTGGCCATGCGGTCGATCGGTGGGCGGTTCCAGCCGCAGGCGCGGCTGTTGGCGACGCCGTCCATGCCGGTACGGAATTGCGACAGCGCACCGCCCAGTGGGCGCAGCAGCAAACCTTCCTTGATCAAAAATTGCTTGCTGGCAGCCGTGCCGTCGTCGTCATGCCCGTAGCTGGCGAGTTGTTCGGGAATATCCGGGTCGAAGGTCACGTTGAGCAGTTTGGAGCCGTATTGCAGGCGGCCGAAGTCTTCTGCCTTGACGAAACTGGTACCGGCGTAATTGCGCTCGTCACCGAGGATGCGATCCAGTTCCAGCGGGTGGCCGATGGATTCGTGGATCTGCAGCATCATCTGGTCCGGCATCAGCAGCAGGTCGCGCGGGCCTTGCGGGGTGTTCGGTGCCAACAACAGTTGCAGCGCTTGATCAGCGACTAGCGGGCCGGCGCCGACCAGACCGCAACGGCTGATGACATCGGCACTGCCTTGCTGGCCGAAGTTCTCGCGGCCCAGGCTACGGGTCTGGCTGTCGCTACCGTCGTAGGCGGTGACTTCCAGGCTTGGGTAGACGAAACGCTGGGCCTGACGCAGTTCGGCACCGGCGCTGCTGAGGTAGATCTGCTCGACGTGGGTGATGCCGATGCTCACCTGCCAGTTCACCAGTCGCTCGTCCTTGGGCACGGCGGCGGATTCGGCGCCGAGCAGTTGGTAGCAATCGCTCAGGGACGGGAAGGGCTGGTCCAGGTTCGGTGAAAAATAGTCGCCGCGGTCGCTGGAGACGGCTTGCTCGCGCAGGTCGAGCAAGGCGTGGGGATTGAGTCGACGGGCTTGTTGCTCGGCACGTTCCAGGGCGGCTTGCAGGCCTGATTGGGACAGGTCGTTGGTCGCGGCGTAGGCTTCGACGCCATTGACCCGAACGGTCAGCATCGCGCCTTCGTCACGGCTCAGGCTCGGAGGTTCGGCGACATTCTTGCGCACCGACAGGTATTGACCGGACTCGCGCACATAACGCAGCGAAAAGAATTCAGCGCCCGTGCGCAAGGCAGCGAAGCGCTGCTTGAGCTGGGGATGGAAATCGAACATTCGGGAACCTCCTTGGTATGGAGTGGCGGTGTATCGATGTTGCGAGGGGGTGAAACGTTTGCGTGGCGCTAGATTAGGCCTGCGTGGGGGGTAGGATCAAGCACGGAGCGGTGTAGGAAGGGATTACCAAGGTGTGTCAGGCTGGGTTGTGTTGTACCCGCAGGCCCCATCGTCGGAACGCCGCCCGGACCAAGCTCGCTCCCACAGGGATTGGGGTTGATCGCAAATCTGCAATCCAACCCAAAACCTGTGGGAGCGAGCTTGGTCCGGGCGGCGTTCCGACGATTGGCCATGACGCGGTGTAACGGTCTTACTGAGCAGTCAGGCTCACATCCCGCATCGGCTTGCCACGCACCGGTGCATCACCGGCCACGAAGTAGGCAGCTTGGCTACGCGGCAACGGCTTGCGACCACGGATCTTGTCGGCGATTTTCTCGGCGATCATGATCGTTGGCGCGTTCAGGTTGCCGGTGGTGATGATCGGCATGATCGAGGCGTCGACCACGCGCAGGGCTTGCAGGCCGTGCACACGACCTTCGGCGTCGACCACCGCCATTTCGTCGGTGCCCATCTTGCACGAGCAGGACGGGTGGAACGCGGTTTCGGCGTGTTCGCGGATGAACTTATCGAGCTGCTCATCGGTTTGCACGTCAATGCCCGGGCTGATCTCGCGGCCACGGAAAGCGTCCAGCGCAGGCTGTTGCATGATTTCACGGGTCAGGCGAATGCCGTCACGGAATTCCTGCCAGTCCTGCTCGGTGGCCATGTAGTTGAACAGGATGCTCGGGTACTCGCGCGGATCCTTGGACTTGGCCTGAATGCGACCACGGCTCGGCGAACGCATGGAACCCATGTGCGCCTGGAAACCGTGCTCTTTCACGCCGTTGCTGCCGTTGTAGTTAATCGCGACCGGCAGGAAGTGGTACTGGATGTTCGGCCAATCGAATTCTTCGCGAGTACGGATGAAACCGCCGGCTTCGAACTGGTTGCTGGCGCCGATGCCGGTGCCGTTGAACAGCCACTCGGCACCGATGGCCGGTTGGTTGTACCAGAGCAGCGACGGGTACAGCGAGACCGGTTGGGTGCAGGCGTATTGCAGGTACAACTCGAGGTGATCCTGCAGGTTTTCGCCGACGCCTGGCAGGTCGTGGACCACCGGGATGTCGAGCGTGTTCAGCAGTTCGGCAGGGCCGACGCCGGAACGTTGCAGAATCTGCGGCGAAGCGATGGCGCCGGAGCACAGCAGCACTTCTTTGCGGGCGCGGGCTTCAACGCGCTCTTCAGCGGAGCCGATCAAGTAACGCACGCCGACTGCACGCTTGCCTTCGAACAGGATCTTGTCGGTCAGGGCGTGGGTGACGATGGTCAGGGTCGAGCGCTTCTTGGCGATGTCCAGGTAACCGCGAGCGGTGCTGGCGCGACGACCGTTCGGCGTCACGGTGCGGTCCATCGGGCCGAAACCTTCCTGCTGATAACCGTTGAGGTCTTCGGTACGCGGATAACCGGCTTGCACGCCGGCTTCAACCATCGCGTGGAACAGCGGGTTGTTGCCGGCTTTCGGCGTGGTCACGCTGACCGGGCCGTCGCTACCGTGGTAGTCGTTCGCGCCGATGTCCCGAGCTTCAGCCTTGCGGAAGTACGGCAGGCAGTTCAGGTAGTCCCAGTCTTCCAGACCTGGCAGTTTCGACCAGTTGTCGTAATCCATCGCGTTGCCGCGGATGTAGCACATGCCGTTGATCAGCGAAGAACCACCCAGGCCCTTGCCGCGACCGCATTCCATCCGGCGACCGTCCATGTGTGGTTCTGGATCGGTTTCGTAGCCCCAGTTGTAGCGACGACCTTGCAGCGGGAACGCCAGGGCGGCCGGCATTTGCGTGCGGAAGTCCAAGCGGTAGTCCGGGCCGCCGGCTTCGAGCAGCAGGACGGTGACGCCTTCGTCTTCAGTCAGACGGGTCGCCAGGGTGTTACCGGCGGAGCCGGCACCGATGATGATGTAATCGAATTCTTGGGACATTAAATGCACCCTCTTTGAAGTTGGTCAGGTCACGGCGAGTGCTTCGCACTCGATCGCGAGCAAGCTCGCTCCCACAGGTCATGCGCTGTCCTTGTGGGAGCGAGCTTGCTCGCGATGACGGCCTCTCAGGCGAAGCAAATGTCGCCTTAGAAAACCGAGGCGTAATCGCCCAGTTCGACCTGTACCGATTTGATGCGTGTGAAGTTGTTCAGCGAGCTGATGCCGTTCTCACGGCCCACGCCCGACTGCTTGTAGCCGCCGACCGGCATCTTGGCGTCGGACTCGCCCCAGGCGTTGATCCAGCAGATACCGGCTTCCAGTTGATGAATCACACGGTGAGCGCGATTCAGGTCTTTGGTGACAACGCCAGCGGCCAGGCCGAAGTCGGTGTCGTTGGCACGGCGGATCACTTCTTCTTCGGTGTCGTAGCTCAGGATGGCCATGACCGGGCCGAAGATTTCTTCGCGAACGATGGTCATCTCGTCGGTGCAGTCGGTGAACACGGTCGGTGCCACGAATGCGCCTTTGGCGAAGTCGCCGTCGGTCAGGCGAGTTCCGCCGCACAGGACGCGAGCGCCTTCTTCCTTACCTTTGGCGATGTAACCCAACACGCTTTCCATGTGGGCGAAGCTGACCAGCGGGCCGAAGTTGGTGTTCTCGTCTTCCGGGTTGCCGATACGGATGCGCGCAACGCGCTCAGCGATCTTGGCTTCGAAAGCCGCTTTCAGGTGAGTTGGTACGAACACGCGAGTGCCGTTGGTGCAGACCTGACCGGAGCTGTAGAAGTTGGCCATCATCGCGGTGTCGGCGGCGCGATCGAGGTCGGCGTCGTCGAAAATGATCAGCGGGGATTTGCCGCCCAATTCCATGGTCACGTCTTTCAGCGAAGACGCGGAAGCGCTGGCCATCACCTTCTTGCCGGTATCGGTGCCGCCGGTGAAGGAGATTTTTTCGATGCGTGGGTGCTCGGTCAACCAGGTGCCGACTTCACGGCCGCTGCCGGTCAGCACGTTGAACACGCCAGCCGGAACGCCGGCTTCGGTGTAGATCTCGGCCAGTTTCAGCGTGGTCAGGGACGTGACTTCGCTTGGCTTGAAGATCATCGCGTTACCGGCCGCCAGGGCAGGTGCGGATTTCCACAGGGCGATCTGGATCGGGTAGTTCCACGCGCCAATACCAGCCACAACGCCCAGCGGCTCACGACGGGTGTAAACGAAAGACGTGGTGCGCAGCGGGATTTGCTCGCCTTCGATGGCCGGTACCAGACCTGCGTAGTACTCCAGCACGTCAGCGCCGGTAACGATGTCGACGTAACGGGTTTCAGAGTACGACTTGCCGGTGTCCAGGGTTTCCAGGGCGGCCAGTTCATCGTTGCGCTCGCGAAGGATATCCACGGCACGACGCAGGATGCGCGAACGCTCCATGGCGGTCATCGCGGCCCAGATTTTCTGGCCCTTTTCAGCGCTGACCACAGCACGCTCAACGTCTGACTGGGTCGCACGTTGTACTGTTGCGAGGACTTCACCGTTAGCCGGGTTGATGGCTTCGAAGGTGGCGTCGCTGCTGGCGTCGGAGTAGCCGCCATCGATGTAGAGTTTTTGCAGTTCGAAACGGGCCATAGTGTCCTCGCAAGTGCATAAGTGGTTGGCGTTGACCACTGGGCGTGCCTTATAGCTTGGGCAACGCTGGTCAGTGGCAGTTCAGGTGCTGAGCGGTTCTGTGTGCTCTAACTCACCTGCTTGGCCAGTTGGAAATCCATGTATTCGTAAGCGATCTGGTGCGCTTGCCCGGTGTCGAAAGCATCTCCCGACAGCGCGCCGCGCAACCACAAGCCGTCAATGAGGGCTGCCAGGCCCCGGGCTGCACTGCGCGCGTCATCGAGCGGCAATACACGGCGGAACTGGCAGCACAGGTTGGAATACAGACGGTGATCGTTGATCCGCTGCAACCTGTGCAAAGACGGGTGGTGCATGCTGGTGGCCCAGAAGGCCAGCCAGGTTTTCATTGCCGGGCCATTGACCTGGCTGGCGTCGAAGTTGCCTTCGATAATCACCTGGAGGTGAGCCCGCGGGCTGCTGTCCTCCAGCGCCTGACGGCGCGCGGTGACGTTCTCGCTGAGGACACTCATCAGGTACTGCGCCGTGGCAGCGATCAGGCCGTTCTTGTCCTGAAAATAGTGACTGATGATGCCATTCGAGACACCGGCCAAACGGGCGATCAGCGCAATGCTGGCGTCCCCCATTCCGACCTGATCTACCGCCTGCAATGTGGCTTCGATCAACTGCTGGCGGCGGATGGGTTGCATACCGACCTTGGGCATCTTGCACATCTCCTTAGGCCTTCCGGTGGACGTGAAACGTCTATCGGATTGAAGGCCAGTCTATTTTGTTTTGATTGAACGTTCAATCAACAAAGAATAAGATCTGCGACAATTCGTCGCTGCCTACAGGTTTTTCCTACACGTAGTTGGCGGAAAAACGACACCCCAAAACGCTCGAAACCCACGCGCACTGGCGCTCCCGGGCTTCGGGCTTTTTTCGGGGTGTCTTTATATCACCCGCCTGTCGGCTGCCAACTAAGCGATTGGTCGGGTAACGCGTTGCCTTGTGTTTTTCTCTCGCACTGCCTGGAGCATCTGTGCCATGAGTTCTGCCTCTCTTATAAAGACCCCACCCGAGAAGGTGACGGTCAACGGTTGGGTGTTCTACACCTCTACCGCGTTGATCCTGTTGTTGACCGCCATTCTGATCATCGCCCCGCAAGAGGCCGGCAGATTGCTGGGTATTGCCCAGGCCTGGTTGTCCCGCAGCTTCGGCTGGTACTACATGGTGGTGATCGCCGCTTACCTGGTCTTCGTGGTCGGCCTGGCGTTTTCGTCCTACGGCAAGCTCAAACTGGGCAGCAAGGACGACACCCCAGACTTCAGCTACGGCGCCTGGGCGGGGATGCTGTTCTCGTCGGGTATCGGCATCTCGCTGCTGTACTTCGGTGCTTCCGAGCCGCTGGACCACTATTTCAATCCGCCGGAAGGCGTGGCCGGCAGCAACCTCGCGGCACGTCAGGCGGTTCAGCTGACGTTCCTGCACTGGGGCCTGCATGGCTGGGCGATTTATGCATTGGTCGGCTTGGCCGTGGCGTATTTTGCTTACCGTCATAACCAGCCGCTGGCGTTGCGGTCGGCGCTGTATCCGCTGGTCGGCGAGCGTTGGGTCAAAGGCGCAGCCGGTCATGCGGTGGACGGCTTCGGCATGTTCGTGACCCTGCTGGGGCTGGTGACGAACCTGGGGATTGGTTCGCTGCAAGTGTCGTCGGGCCTGGAAAACCTGTTCGGCATGGAGCACAGCAACACCAACCTGCTGATCGTGATCATCGTGATGAGCACCGTGGCGACCATCGCTGCCGTGTCCGGCGTGGAGAACGGCATCCGGCGTCTGTCCAACCTGAACATTGTGCTGTTCAGCGGTCTGCTGATTTTCGTGCTGCTGTTCGGCCCGACCCTGCATTTGCTCAACGGCTTCGTGCAAAACGTCGGCGACTACCTGAACAGCGTGGTGCTGAAGACTTTCGACCTCTATGTGTACGAAGGCGACAGTGAGAAATCCGACCGCTGGTTGGGCCTGTGGACCCTGTTCTACTGGGCCTGGTGGATTTCCTGGGCGCCATTTGTAGGCATGTTCATCGCGCGTATTTCCCGTGGTCGCACGGTGCGTGAACTGGTGGCCGGTGTGCTGCTGATCCCGCTGGGTTTCACCTTGGCGTGGCTGTCGATCTTCGGTAACTCGGCCCTGGACCTGGTGATGAACCACGGGGCGGTGGAACTCGGGAAGACGGCGCTGGAACAGCCGTCCATGGCGATTTACCAGTTGCTGGAGCATTACCCGGCGTCGAAGATTGTGATCGGCGTGTCGATCTTTGTTGGTTTTGTGCTGTTCCTGACCCCGGCGGATTCCGGCGCGGTGATGATGGCCAACCTTTCGTGCAAGGGCGGCAACGTTGACGAAGATGCGCCGCACTGGCTGCGGATCTTCTGGTCGGCGGTAATTACCCTGGTGACAATCGGCCTGCTGTTTGCCGGCAACTTCGAAGCCATGCAAACCATGGTGGTGCTGGCCGGTCTGCCGTTCTCGGTGGTGCTGGTGCTCTTTATGTTCGGCTTGCACAAGGCGATGCGCCAGGACGTGCAGATCGAACAGGAGCAAGCGGAGCTCGCAGCACGCGGTCGTCGTGGTTTCAGCGAGCGTTTGACTCAGCTGGATTTGCAGCCGAATCAGTCGATCGTTCAGCGTTTCATGGACAAGCAAGTCAGCCCGGCGCTGGAAGAGGCTGCGGTGCAACTGCGTACTCAAGGCCTGGACGTGCAAACGTTGCTGGGCAAGGCCAAGCGTTGCATGGGCCTGCGGATCGAGATGGAGGAGGGCAACCCTTTTGTCTACGAAGTGAGCCTGGACGGCTATCTGGCAGCGGCGAGCGACACGGTTTCGGCTGAGAGTGCTGATGAACCACGTGCACGTTACTACCGCGCCGAGGTGTACTTGCACAACGGTAGCCAGGACTACGACTTGATGGGCTTCACTCAGGATCAGATCACCCGTGACGTGCTCGATCAGTTTGAAAGCCATCGGCAGCTCCTTGGCCGGGTCTATAGCTGAGTTGTGAGTGACGCGGTGTCTCAGTGACACCGCGTCGCGTTCATCGCGAGCAAGCTCGCTCCCACAGGATCGGGGTTGTGACACAAATATTGATCACGGCACCGATCCTGTGGGAGCGAGCTTGCTCGCGATGAGGCCATCAGCCGCAAAGGTGCTTTACCCGATATCCCGTAAACAAAAACGCCGCGATCCTCTCGCGGCGTTTTTGTGTCTGCTGCCTTACCCCAGGTTCTTGCCGAGCAGCGCGTGATACAGCTCGCTGTCACCCAGAATCCCGACCACCTTGTTGTTGTCGTGCAGCACCAGCTTATTACCCGTCTGATATCGAATCTGCAGCGCGTCGCGCATGCCGATGTTCGAATCCACCAGCGTTGGTCGACGACCCAAGCCTTCAACCGCTTGCCCTGGAATCCAGTTCTGCAGGTCCAGGCTCGCGCCGTTCTGGCGTGCACCTTTGATGGTGTTGCCTTCGGCCAGGTCCAGCCAGGAGTCGCCGCCCGGATCGAGGCATACCGAACCGTTGATGCGTTTGCAGTTGTCCAGGGTGCGCATCAGGCTGCGACCGCACAACACGTTCAGCGGGTTGGTATGGGCGACGAAGGTCCGCACATAGTCGTCCGCAGGGTTCAACACGATCTCTTCCGGCTTGCTGTACTGGACGATCCGACCGTCTTTCATGATCGCGATACGGCTGCCCAGCTTCAGTGCTTCATCGAGGTCATGGCTCACGAACACGATGGTTTTGTTCAGCTTGCTTTGCAGCTCCAGCAGTTCGTCTTGCAGGCCCTGGCGGATCAGCGGGTCGAGGGCCGAGAACGGTTCGTCCATCAGCAGAATGTCGGCATCCATCGCCAGCGCGCGGGCCAGGCCCACACGTTGCTGCATACCACCGGAGAGCTCGTCCGGCTTCTTGTTACGCCACTGGGTCAGGCCCACCAGCTCAAGTTTTTCATCGACCAGTTTTTTCCGTTCCTTCTCAGGTCGTCCCTGCATTTCCAGACCGAAGCTGATGTTCTCGCGAACGGTCAGCCAAGGCATCAGGGCGAACTTCTGGAACACCATCGCAATGCGCTGGGTGCGCATCATCTTCAGTTCCGCCGGGGTGCAGGAAGCGATGTCGATCTGCTTGCCTTCGTGCTCGACGAACAATTTGCCGCGGCTGACGGTGTTGAGACCGTTGATGCAGCGCAGCAAGCTGGATTTGCCGGAGCCGGACAGGCCCATCAGTACGCAGATTTCACCCTTTTCGACGTCCAGGCTGGCCTTTTCGACGCCGACAATCTGCCCGGTCTTTTTCAGAATCTGGTCACGAGTCATGCCTTGGTCGAGGAGTTTCAAGGCCTCGCGCGGGTCTTTGGAGAAGATTACGTCGACGTCTTCGAAGCGAATAATGCTCATGCGTCACCCCCTACTTTGGCTTCGGGTTGTTTGCAGATACGGTCGAGCATGATCGCCAGCAGTACGATCGCCAGGCCCGCTTCGAAGCCCAGGGCGATATCAGCAGTGTTCAGTGCGTTGACCACGGGTTTGCCCAGGCCGTCGGCGCCCACCAGTGCCGCGATCACCACCATCGACAGCGACAGCATGATGCACTGGGTGATACCGGCCGCGATGCTTGGCATGGCGTGGGGCAGTTCAATCCGTGAAAGCAGTTGACGGCGCGAGCAGCCGAAGGCTTTGCCGGCGTCCATCAGTTCCTGCGGAACATCGCGAATACCCAGGTAAGTCAGGCGGATAGGTGCGGCAATCGCGAACACCACCGTAGAAATCAGGCCCGGGACCACACCCAGACCGAAGAGGGTCAGGGTAGGAATGAGGTACACGAAGGTCGGCACGGTCTGCATCAGATCGAGCACCGGACGCATCAGTGTGTAGAACATCGGTTTGTGCGCGGCGACGATGCCCAACGGCACGCCGATGACCACGCAGACCAGGGTGGCGAACAACACCTGGGCAAGGGTTTCCATGGTTTCCTGCCAGTACCCCAGATTGAGGATCAGCAGGAAGGAGGCGATGACAAAAACGGTCAGTCCCCACTTTCGTTGAATGAAGTGTGCCAGTAGCGCGATGAGGCCAATCAATGCCAGCGGGTTGAACCAGGTCAGCGCGAAAGTCACGCCGTGGATCATCGTTTCCAGTGACACGGCGATTGCGTCGAAGGTGTTGGCGCCGTGTTGCGTCAACCATTCAACGAAGCCCGCGATGTACTGGCCTAAAGGTATTTTCTGATCAATCAGCATGGTAGTGAACGTCCGCATGCAAGGAAATAAACAGCCCGGGCGAGCGAACTCGCCCGGCGTAAGCGATGCTTCCTAATTCAAGGCTGCGCGAGCTTGGCTTTCACGGCCTCCAGGCCTGGTTTACCGTCAATGGTGGTCACGCCAGCGAGCCAGGTATCGAGCACCTGTGGATTCTTTTTCAGCCAGGCCTTGGCGGCCGCGTCAGGCTTCATTTTGTCGTCCAGGACGTTGCCCATCAGGGTGCTTTCCATGTCCAGAGTGAACTGCAGGTTTTTCAACAGCTGACCCACGTTGCTGCATTCCTGCGCATAGCCCTTGCGGGTGTTGGTGTAGATGGTTGCCTGGCCGAAGTTGGGGCCGAAATACTCGTCGCCGCCGGTCAGGTACTTCATCTTGAAACGCGTGTTCATCGGGTGTGGTTCCCAGCCCAGGAACACCACGGCGGTGTTGCGCCGCTGGGCGCGATCGACTTGCGAGAGCATGCCTGCCTCGCTGGACTCGACCACCTTGAAGCCGGCGGCTTTCAAGCCGAAGGCGTCCTTGTCGATCATGCTCTGGATCAGACGGTTGCCGTCGTTACCCGGTTCGATGCCGTAGATCTTGCCGTCGAGTTCTTTCTTGAACTTGGCGATGTCGGCGAAATCTTTCAGACCTTTGTTATACAACTCTTCCGGGACGGCGAGTGTGTATTTTGCGTTTTCCAGGTTGGCGCGCAGGGTGTCCACGGTGCCGGCATCGCGGTAGGCCTTGATGTCGTTTTCCATGGTCGGCATCCAGTTACCCAGGAACACGTCCATGTTCTTGCCGTCGGCCAGGGACTTGTAGGTCACCGGTACGGAAATCATCGTGGTTTTGGTCTTGTAGCCGAGGGCATCGAGGACGACGCTGGTGGTGGCGGTGGTGACGGTAATGTCAGTCCAGCCGACATCGGAGAAGTTTACGGTGCTGCATTGAGCCGGTTCGGCGGCTTGAGCCAGAAACGGCAGACTCAGCATGGCGGCCAACAACAACGACGGGGAACCTTTCATGGATGGACTCCTTGGTGTTTTTTTTGGCAGTGTTCCGACTGGACCACCGCACTTATAGGTTGCGGTTGGATGGCGTTTTGGAGACAGCTCTACCACGGCGCCTTGCAATCGAGTCGATACGATCATGTACCAGTGAAAATCTGACGCCTACAGGGTGCGTCGTAACCAGTACAGGGATGGTCGCATCCAGTGTCGGTGACGTCGTTTACAGCTTTTTTCAGCCCCCTTTGACCCTCTGATCCGCAAAAAAACGGCGAAAACGCAGCGTCAAAGCCTCGCGGCGTTGGTGGGCATGAGTGCGTCGGTGTGAGACGTCGAACGACATGATAAAAGCCTGATGATGCGGCCATCTCGGCGGATTGCAGCTTGAGCGTAGCAGCTCCGTCACTGGGCGCTTTTGCGTCTGGAGTTGGCACATCCAGGAGTTCGGCAGTAATGGCTATCAGTGTTTTCGACCTGTTCAAAATCGGCATCGGCCCTTCCAGTTCGCACACCGTGGGGCCTATGCGGGCCGCGGCGTTGTTCGTGCAAGGTTTGCGTGAGCAGGGTCTTTTGGAACAAGTGCGTCGCGTCGAAGTTCAGCTTTATGGTTCGTTGTCGGCCACCGGCATCGGTCACGGCAGCGACAACGCGGTGATCATGGGCCTGATGGGCGAGTGGCCGGATGCGATCGATCCGTCGCAAATCGGCATCCGCATCGAAACCCTGCGCGAAACTCACACGCTGTTGCTCGACGGTCGCTTGTCGGTCCCGTTCATTTGGGCCCGGGACATGCGCCTGATCGACGAAAACCTGCCATTCCATCCCAACGCCATGACCCTGATTGTCGAAGGCGATCACGGCGAACTGCATCGCGACACCTACTATTCCATCGGCGGCGGTTTTGTCGTTGATGAGGCACAGGCATCCAGCGGCGTGGTGGATCTGGATCGCACCGTGCTGCCTTACGACTTCTCCAGTGCCGTCGAGCTGCTCAGCCTCTGCAAGCAGCACAACTTGCGCGTTGCAGAGTTGATGATGGCCAACGAGAAAGTCTGGCGCAGCGAAGAGGAAATCCGCGCTGGCCTGATGACACTCTGGCGCGCCATGCAGGATTGCGTGGAGCAAGGCCTCAAGCACGAAGGCATCTTGCCCGGCGGACTGAATGTGCGCCGTCGCGCAGCCAAGTTGCATCGCAGCCTGCAAGAATTGGGTAAACCCAATGTCATCGGTTCGACATTAAGTGCCATGGAGTGGGTCAACCTGTTCGCCCTGGCGGTCAACGAAGAAAACGCCGCTGGCGGGCGCATGGTCACGGCGCCGACCAATGGCGCGGCGGGGATCATTCCGGCGGTGTTGCACTACTTTATGAAGTTCAGTGAGGTGGTGACCGACGCCAACGTGGTCGACTATTTCCTCAGTGCGGCGGCGGTAGGGATTCTGTGCAAGAAGAACGCTTCGATTTCCGGTGCCGAAGTCGGTTGCCAGGGTGAAGTCGGTTCGGCTTGCGCGATGGCGGCGGCCGGGTTGGCGGAGATCCTCGGCGCCACACCGGAGCAGCTGTGCAACGCGGCGGAAATCGGTCTGGAACACAACCTCGGTCTGACCTGCGACCCGGTGGGCGGGCTGGTGCAAGTGCCGTGCATCGAGCGCAACGCGATTGCCGCGGTGAAAGCCATCAACGCGGCGCAGATGGCGCTGCGTGGTGATGGTCAGCACTTTATCTCCCTGGATCGGGTGATCCGCACGATGCGTGATACCGGCGCCGATATGCATGACAAATATAAAGAGACATCGCGAGGTGGGTTGGCGGTTAGCGCGGTTGAGTGCTGATACCGAGTTGACCCCGTTCGCGGGCAAGCCTCGCTCCTACAGAATCACGCGATCCCTGTAGGAGCGAGGCTTGCCCGCGAAGGCGCCAGACCAGTCAAAACTGCGCGCTAAGTGAACACCGGAATCAAAACACGCCACGTTTTGGCGCGTCGCTTACAGATAAGCGACTAGCCCGAGATCCGGGATCCAAGTTGGCCATTACCGCCTGTCACCTGTGCTTGTGGTGACACTCTCCATTAGGTCGCCGTAGCCCTGTTCCCACAAGTGCTACCGATTTGCTCACGCCCAACGGGGCAGAGCGCCTGCCGCCGACAATGGCACTTATAACCCCTACTCACGGCGCGGCTTATTTAGACGCGCTGCGACGTCGTTTTCAGGAGTTATTGAATGACCATTCAACTTTAGGCATGGCAATTGCTCTGTCATTACAAAGCCCGTCTCCCACGCGAGAACGATGGCAATAACAAGAGCCTCCGCCTGAGGCCACCACCCGCTTTGTGTGAGGAGATACCGCGATGACGACGTTCAACTCCGGGGCTCAACCCCAGAACCGTGCGCCTCAATCCATCGGCTTTTTGCTGCTGGACAATTTCACGCTTATTTCTCTGGCCTCTGCAGTAGAACCCCTGCGTATGGCCAACCAGTTGTCCGGTCGTGAGCTGTATCGCTGGACCACGATCACCGTCGATGGCGGTCAGGTCTGGGCCAGTGATGGCCTGCAGATCACTCCCGACTGTTCCATGCACAAAGCACCCGCCCTGGACACCATCATTGTCTGTGGCGGTATCGGCATCCAGCGCACTGTTACCCGGGAACACGTTTCGTGGCTGCAAAGCCAGGCGCGTCAGTCGCGCCGTCTCGGTGCGGTCTGCACCGGCAGCTGGGCCCTGGCGTGCGCCGGCCTGCTGGATGGTTTCGATTGCAGCGTGCACTGGGAATGTCTGGCCTCGATGCAGGAAGCTTTTCCGCGTGTGGCCATGAGTACGCGTCTGTTCACCCTCGACCGTAACCGTTTCACCAGTTCCGGCGGCACCGCGCCGCTGGACATGATGCTGCACCTGATCAGTCGCGATCACGGTCGTGAACTGTCGGCCGCGATCTCGGAAATGTTCGTCTACGAGCGCATCCGCAACGAGCAGGATCACCAGCGTGTGCCGCTCAAGCACATGCTCGGCACCAACCAGCCGAAGTTGCAGGAAATCGTCGCGCTGATGGAGGCCAACCTGGAAGAGCCGATCGACCTCGACGAACTGGCAGTGTACGTCGCCGTGTCGCGTCGTCAGCTGGAGCGGCTGTTCCAGAAGTACCTGCACTGCTCACCGTCTCGTTACTACCTGAAACTGCGCTTGATCCGTGCTCGGCAACTGCTCAAGCAAACGCCGATGTCGATCATCGAAGTGGCGTCGGTGTGTGGCTTCGTGTCTACGCCGCACTTCTCCAAGTGCTACCGCGAATACTTCGGCATTCCACCGCGTGACGAGCGCGTAGGTTCCAACACCACGCAACAAGTGGCGATGATGCCGCTGCCGCAAGCACTGGTGTTGTCACCGTTGTCCGGGCCGTTGTCGGCGTTGAGTCAGGCGCGCAATGAGTCGACGTTTGCCAGCGTAAGGCTCTAAGACCGAGGCGCCTTCATCGCGAGCAAGCTCGCTCCCACAGGGATATGCGATTCCCTGTGGGAGCGAGCTTGCTCGCGATGGGTTCTATCAGGCGCTACGGCTCTGCTGATACTCCGCCAGCGCGGGCAGCAATTGCTTGTCGATGGCCTGGCGCACGGCCGGCAGGATGGTCGCGCTGCTGGTGTACATCTGCTTGACCATGGTCCGCAGTTCCGTCGCCCGTTCGTTGTTCAAACCCCGTACCGCGCATTCGCAGGCCTGCTCAGCGGTTGCGCCCGGGGGCACTGCAAATCCCAACGCCTTGAGCTGGCCCAACAGGTCTTCCTGGTCAATCAAATCGGCGTACATCATGACGCAATCCTTCTTCAGGGAACGGTGTCGTGATTCGATTCTCATAGGGGCAAGGGGCGTCGGCAAGGACGATTTGTCGCAATGGCCGCAATACCTATGAACAGGTCGTTTTCGGCTAACTTGCGCAGGAGGAGAGTGGGCACACTGGGATCAGCTGGCTTCACGAAGGTTTGGTCACCCTCGCGCAACGGCTCCTCAACAGTACCCACCTCTGCCCCGATCCTGTCACGGCTTGATCGGGGTTTTTTTTTGCCTGTGAATCAGGGATATATGAGGTGTATGGACTGGCGCCATCGCGAGCAAGCTCGCTCCCACAGGGATCTGCAGCGGACACAGTATTTGTGTACGACACAGTTCCAATGTGGGAGCGAGCTTGCTCGCGATGAACGATGACGCGGTTTACCGTTGCAATACGAGGATGCGCGACAACAATTCATCACGGTCGACATAGCAACCCTGAAAATGCCGGGTGCCGGTGGCGGGGTCAAAGGCGTTGCGGGCGTGGAGGGTGCGGCGGTTGTCGAAACACCACATTTCGCCGGGGTTTAACCGCGTCATCACGCGGAATCGCGTTTCCCGGGTCATCGCAATAAAGCGGCGGTAGGCGTGATAGAGCGCGGGCATCTGCTCGACCGACGCATCGAACGGCCCGCGCAGAAAGTTCGCCATGCGGATTTCCGAAACCTGCCCAAAGGCATCCAGTGCGATGATCGGCGCGAGACGGCGGTAGTCGCTGTGGCGGTCTTTGTTGCGGAACTCCACAGGTATTTCGCAAAGGCTTTTGAACGCCTCGGGATCTTCATCGCGCAAGGCTTCGGCAATGGCAAAACCGTCGACGAAAATACTCTCGCCACCCTCGGCGTCATTCACCAGGCAATGCAGAAATTGCAACCCCGGTTGCAACTCCCGGGTCGGCAGGTCGCTGTGCAGCGGCAGGTTGAAAGCGGTGTAGGCATTGCTGTCGGCATCGGCCTTGGATTGCACGTTGAACAGCACGCCAAAATTGCTCTCGCGGACGAACGAAATCCGTTGGGCGATCAGCTTCAACGAGCCCGGCTCGGTGGGCACACCGCGGACCTGAGTCAGGCCGATGTCGCGCACGGCCAGCAGCCATTGCAGCAAGGCGTCGTTGTCGTTCATCAACGCCTGATACTCGAATACCGGCAGCTTCAGGTTGCTGTTCCAGAGCTGGCTTTTGGGCTTGGATGCCCGGCGTTCGGCGCGCGACTCGTCATCGTAGGCGTGGGCCCGCAACCAGCCCGGATCGAAGCGGCTGAGATGCCCGTCCTGCCAATCGACACGCAGGCAGCCTTCGGCATCAATGCTGACGTCCGAGGGCTTCAGGTTTTCGGCGACGTCGACGATTTCCAGCACTTGCTCGCGGGTCACGGTGTAGACGCACAGCGGGCACGGACAGTTGTCTCGCAGCCACTGATGATGAAAGGGGCTGACACGGTCATCGGCCCACTTCGCTTGAATTCGGTCCGCCAGGGTTTGTACGGCGGTCAACGCGCTGATCAACGGGTAGGTACGGAAGTCGGCAAAAGCTGCGGCGGTGTTCATGGCGATCTCCTTGCTATTTTTTAGGGGGTAACGCGATCACTCGGCCAATGTAGTCGGGGGCGGGAAGGTCGGTTTGCTCGGCGACGATGGCTTGCAGCTTGTTCAAGGTGTCTTCGCTGAACGGTGCGGAGCGCGGTCCGGCGAGGTCGACGTGCAGCAGCATTTGCTCGTTGCCCGCCAGCTCCTTGTCATCGCCTATCAAATGCAGGCTGTGATAGAGGTGCAGGCGTTTTTGGTCGTGGCCGATGATTTGGGTGTGCACTTCGACGTCGGCGTCGAGCTTCACTTCGTGCAGGTAATTGAGGTGCAGTTCGAGGGTGAACAGCGAGTTGCCGCTGGCTTCGCGATTGTTGCTGTCCATCCCCAGGCGATCCATCAGCGCGTCGGTGGCGTAGCTGAAGATGAGCAGGTAGAAAGCGTCGCGCAGGTGGCCGTTGTAGTCGACCCAGTCGGGGATGATTTTGGTTTGGTAGGTGGTTAGGGTGGGCATGATGAGGGATCCAAATGGTGTGGTGACTGGATGGCCCCCATCGCGAGCAAGCTCGCTCCCACATTGGATTTGTGAACGACGCAAATCACTGTGGGAGCGAGCTTGCTCGCGATGGGGCCGGTCCTGCTGGCTTATTATTCGCTGAACGCCATCCCATGCTTCTCTTTGGTGGTCTTCACCGCCTCCAGCACCGCCAGCAAGCAATCATCACGATAGCGCTCCAGCGCCGAAATGCTGTGTGTGCCCAACTGATCACTGGTGCCATCCACCACATCATCGATCAACTTGTCGGTCAATTCCGGCGCCGGCAGATACGTCCACGGCAACTGCAACGCTGGCCCGAATTGCGCCATGAAGTGCCGCATGCCCGCATCACCACCCGCCAGGGTGTACGTCAAAAACGTGCCCATGAACGACCAGCGCAGGCCCGCACCAAAACGAATGGCATCGTCGATCTCACCGGTAGTCGCCACACCGTCGTTAACCAGGTGCAGCGCCTCACGCCACAGCGCTTCGAGCAAGCGGTCGGCGATGAAACCGGGTACCTCCTTGCGTACATGCAGCGGACGCATGCCCAGGGATTCATACACTTTCATTGCCGCTTGAACGGCTTCGGGAGCGGTGTTTTTGCCACCCACCACTTCCACCAGCGGCAGCAGATAAACCGGGTTGAACGGGTGGCCGACAACGCAGCGTTCCGGATGCGTCGAACTCTCGTAGAACTCGCTCGGTAACAGGCCGGAAGTACTGGAGCCGATCAGTGCATTCGGCTTGGCCGCGGCGCTGATTTTGCTGTGCAGTTCCAGTTTCAGGTCCAGACGCTCAGGGGCGCTTTCCTGAATGAAATCCGCGTCGCGAACGCATTCTTCAATGGTGGCGACAAAGCGCAACCGGTCCTGCGATGCGCCCGGCGCCAGGCCTTGTTTCTCCAGCGCTCCCCAGGCATTGGCGACGCGTTTGCGCAGGGCTGCTTCGGCGCCGGGTGCCGGGTCCCAGGCCACCACGTCGAGGCCGTGGGCGAGGGCGCGGGACACCCAGCCGCTGCCAATGACACCGCTGCCCAGGGCGGCGAAGGTTTTGATTTCAGTGATAAAAGTCATGGCAATTCCTGAAGTTGAAAAGGTCGATTAACCGCGCTTGGTCAGGCCCATTTTTGCCCGCCCTTCAGCTGGCGTCAGAACGCGGGCGCCGAGGCGGCTGAGGATCTCCGAGGCGCGTTCGACCAGTTGGCCGTTGGTCGCCAGTACGCCCTTGTCCAGCCAGATGTTGTCTTCCAGGCCGACCCGCACGTTGCCGCCGAGCAGCACCGCTTGTGCAGCCATCGGCATTTGCATGCGACCGATGCCGAACCCGGCCCAGACCGCATTGGCGGGCAGGTTGTCGACCATGGCTTTCATGGTGGTGGTGTCGGCCGGCGCGCCCCACGGGATGCCCAGGCAGAGTTGGAACAGCGGGTCGTCGAGTAACCCTTCCTTGATCATCTGCTTGGCAAACCACAGATGGCCGGTGTCGAAGATTTCCAGCTCGGCCTTCACGCCCAGCTCTTGAATTCGCTTCGCGCCGGAACGAAGTTGCGCCGGGGTGGAAACGTAAATGGTGTCCCCGTCGCCGAAGTTCAGGGTGCCGCAATCGAGGGTGCAGATTTCCGGCAGCAGTTCTTCAACGTGAGCCAGACGGGTCAGCGGGCCGACCAGGTCAGTGTTCGGTCCGAACTCCATCGGGTTCTCGCCCGCGCCGATTTCCAGGTCGCCGCCCATGCCGGCGGTGAGGTTGACGATGATGTCGACGTCCGCCTCGCGGATGCGCTCCATCA
Organism: Pseudomonas sp. RT4P38; assembly: GCF_054897765.1. Classification (NCBI taxonomy): domain Bacteria; kingdom Pseudomonadati; phylum Pseudomonadota; class Gammaproteobacteria; order Pseudomonadales; family Pseudomonadaceae; genus Pseudomonas; species Pseudomonas sp. RT4P38. The sequence continues at coordinate 6,419,998 of NZ_CM142703.1, read as the reverse complement.
CTTCGCGATACAGCGCTACATCACGGCTGAATTTGCCGGTTTCGGGGTTGCGCACGTGGCAGTGGACCACGGTGGCGCCAGCCTTGGCGGCTTCCACGGCGGCCGCGGCGATTTGTTTCGGGGTGACCGGCACGTGTGGGCTTCTGGCGGTCGTGTCGCCAGCACCGGTGAGTGCGCAGGTGATGATGACGTCGTGGTTCATGAGGCGGGTTCCTTGCAGGCGTGATAATTCCGATCGCAGCCCGGTCGGGCTGCGAGTCGGTGGTTCAATCGGGTTTATTTGGTGGTCAGTTGCAGGTTTTCAGCCGCCGGTTTGCCATCGAAGGTGGTCACGCCTTCGAGCCAGCGTTGCTTGTCTTGCGGGTGATCTTTCAGCCATTGCTTGGCCGATTCGAAAGCGTCTTTGTGATCCAGCAGCGGCTGCATCATCCGGCTCTCGTCTTCAGCGGTGTACGTCAGGTTGCTCAGCAAACGACCGATGTTCGGGCATTGTTCGGCGTATTTCGGTGCGGTGACGGTCCAGACCGTGGCCATGCCTTCGTTCGGGCCCAGGGCGTCGTCGCTGCCGGTGAGGTACGTCATCTTCACGTTGACGTTCATCGGATGCGGCGCCCAACCGAAGAACACCACGGCCTCTTTGCGTCGCACGGCGCGATCCACCGCCGCGAGCATGCCGGCCTCACTGGACTCGACCAACTGGAACTTGCCGAGGCCAAACTGGTTCTTGGCGATCATCGCCTTGATCTGGGTATTGGCCCCCGAGCCAGGCTCGATGCCGTAGATTTTGCCGCCCAGTTCCTTTTCAAACTTGGCGATGTCGGCAAAGGTTTTCAGGCCCTTGTCGGCGAGGTAGGTCGGTACGGCGAGCGTGGCGCGGGCGTCTTTCAGGCTTGGCGCCTCAAGCACCTTGACCTGATTGGCCGCGACGAACGGGGTGATGGTCTGGGTCATCAGCGGGTTCCAGTAGCCCAGGAACAAGTCCAGGCGCTGGTCGCGGATCCCGGCGAAGATGATTTGCTGGGACGCGCTGGTTTGTTTGGTGTTGTAGCCGAGGCCATCGAGCAGGACTTGGGTCATGGCGCTGGTGGCGATCACGTCGGTCCAGTTCACTACGCCCATGCGCACGTTCTGGCATGAAGCAGGTTCGGCCGCCATGACGCTGGCGCTCAAGAAAGCGGTACCGCTGAGTGCAAGAACACAGCTGCTGATCAGTCGTTTCATGTCGGGTTCCTCGGCAGGTCGTTATTGTGGGTCCGGTCGTCTTTGTGCGCCGGTGATGCCAAGTTACGCAGCTTGAGGCCCGCTAAAGCGCACTGCGGCGACCAGCTCTTGCACTGCAGCGACCTGTGCTCTTGAATGCCTCTCGCAAGTGGCGTATCAACGTCCACACGCTTCCCGCCCTCTCGTTACCTGCCAGTCGAGTGCGCTCCATGTCCCAGGATTTCTACTTCATGTTGATGCCGGGTTTCTCGGCCATCGGTTTCATCTCGGCCATCGAGCCGCTGCGGGTCGCCAATCGCTTTCGTGGCGAGTTGTACCGCTGGCATGTGCTCAGTGCGGACGGCGGGGCGGTGCTGGCCAGCAACGGCATGTCGGTCAACGCCGATGCGGCGCTGGAACCGCTGAAGAAAGGTGCGACATTGCTGGTGGTCGCCGGCTTCGAACCGCTGAAATTCGCCACGCCGGCGCTGGAACACTGGCTGCGCCGGCTGGACAACGAAGGCGTGACCCTCGGCGCCATCGACACCGGCAGCTTCATCCTCGCCGAAGCCGGCCTGCTCGACGGCCATCGCCTGACCCTGCACTGGGAAGCCATCGACGCGTTCAAGGAGTCCTATCCGCAGCTCAGCGTCACCCAGGAGTTGTTCGAGATCGACCGCCGGCGCATTACCTCCGCCGGCGGCACCGCGTCCATCGACCTGATGCTCGACCTCATCAGCCAGGCCCACGGCCCGGAACTGGCGATCCAGGTCAGCGAACAGTTCGTACTGGGGCGCATCCGCCCGCGCAAAGACCACCAGCGCATGGAAGTGGCCACGCGTTATGGCATCAGCAACAAGAAACTGGTGCAGGTGATTGGGGAGATGGAGCAGCACAGCGAACCGCCGCTGAGCACGCTGGAATTGGCCGAATCGATCAAGGTGACGCGACGGCAGTTGGAGCGATTGTTTCGGTTGCACTTGAACGACACACCGAGCAATTTCTACCTGCGCTTGCGGCTGGAGAAGGCGCGGCAGTTGCTGCGCCAGACCGACATGAGCGTGCTGGAAGTGAGCATCGCGTGCGGGTTTGAATCACCGTCGTATTTCACCCGTAGTTATCGGGCGCGGTTTGAACGGTGTCCGCGGGAAGATCGACGGCGGTTGGGAGATGGCCGGGAACTGGTCTAAGCGCAGATTTCGACAGCAATAGAAAACCCTGTGGGAGCGAGCTTGGTCCGGGCGGCGTTCCGACGATAGCGGTGTATCAGACACATAAATGTTGACTGTTGCGACGCCATCGTCGGAACGCCGCCCGGACCAAGCTCGCTCCCACAGTTCTGATCTGCAGCAGTCTTACTTCTTCATCAGGCCGGAACACGCCGCTTTGTAAGCCTCATGCTGATACTTGTTCAGCGTCCCCGGTAGCTCAAAGTCGAACTTTTTGTTCTGCGCATTGATGGTCTGTGGCGACAACAACGTGACCTCGCAATTTTCCAGCAACTGGAAAACACCCTCGATCTTGAACGTGGTTGGCCCACCGGCAAATTCGCCTTTCTTGCTGCGTTTCTTGATCGCGATCCGGTCGATGGAGTTCTCGCGTACAAACGACGCTACCTGAGCGGCGAAGACTTTGACGTTGGCGGCTTCGTCGTCATCGTCGAGGGCGATTTTCTTGGTGGCCAGGGCGACATGGCTCAGGACCTGATCGTCGAGGGAGGCCACGGCGATGATCGCTTCGCTGCCTTTGATTTCGATGCCGCAGATTTTCATGTAAATCCCTTTCCTTGTTGGTGGAGTGCAGCTTACAGCTCGAGTTGATTGGGCTTGATGCCAAAAGCTGCGGCGATTTTTTCGCGAGTGGCCTTGCGGGGCTTGGCAACAGTCTCCTGCTGGGCGAAGGCCGGTTGGGAGATGCCCATGCGTTTGGCCACTTCATCCTGTGTAAGGTTCAAGTGTTCACGCCAGGCACGAATAGGCGTTGCGCCGTCGACGATGCGGCTGACCACCTCGTGAGGGATCAGATCGGGTTCTATCTTCAGCGCGACGTATTGCGCGTAGGGAATGACCACAAAAGCGGGATTCCCATCTGCGTCATTGATGATCTGAACGTCAGTAGGTGCGTTCATCGTGTTTTTGGTCTCTCGAATATAAGTCTTTTATAAGATTACGAATCTTTACTTATATTTCGCTGTCGGCCAATTAACGAAGCATGTCGGGATGTTGCCCGACCACAACATCACTCCTGCCCAATCGACTCCAAAAACTCCGACCGCTCGTCACTCATCCGCGCCACACAATCATTCTGCGCAATCGTGAACGCCTTGCTGCCGCTCGTCGCCGGAAACGCCTCAACCGCGCAATCCGCATCCCGGGTCTTCAGCCATTGCTGTTGTGCGGCCTTGAGCTTGGCGGTGATGTCGGTCAGTTGCGCCGGGTTCTTGCCGTAGAGCGTTTGCATGCGCTCGGTCAGGCTGTTGTAGTTCTCTTTCAGCAGGTCTTCGGCGGTGGTTCTGCTGTAGACCGAGCATTCCAGGGTCTGGACCTCGTTTTCGACTTTGTCGCAGGGGTTGTCGTCGGCCTCTTCAGCCGCGTGTACGCCGGTCGCTATCAGTGCCAAAGCCAGGAAGATCGATTTCATTGCGCCGCCGCCCCTTTTTCCAGTAAAGCATCCAGTAATGGTGCGAATTCTGGCCCATGCGCAGGCCCTTGAACAGGTGGCCCAGGACGTCCGACGATGACCCTTTGTCGCAGATTGACGCTTTCGGCAAACCCCCTGTCGTTTTTGCACCCGGCTACCCCGTCCCTCAGGCATATGCTGGCCCCAAAGCGCCGACACACGATTCGGCGCATGAATCGCTAATAGGGGACAGCCTGATGAGCCCAGCCGAATTGCACGCCGACAGCATCGTTATCGACGGTCTGATTATTGCCAAGTGGAACCGTGAGCTGTTCGAAGACATGCGCAAGGGCGGTCTGACCGCGGCCAACTGCACCGTGTCGGTGTGGGAGGGCTTCCAGGCCACCGTTAACAACATCGCCGCCAGCCAGAAGCTGATCCGCGAAAACAGCGATCTGGTGATTCTAGTGCGCACCACCGCCGATATCCGCAAGGCCAAAGAGCAGGGCAAGACCGGCATCCTCTTCGGCTTCCAGAATGCTCACGCCTTTGAAGACCAGATCGGTTATGTCGAGGTCTTCAAGCAGCTGGGCGTCGGTATCGTGCAGATGTGCTACAACACCCAGAACCTGGTCGGTACCGGTTGCTACGAGCGTGATGGCGGCCTGTCGGGCTTCGGTCGTGAAATCGTCGCCGAGATGAACCGTGTCGGCGTTATGTGCGACCTGTCCCACGTAGGTTCGAAAACCTCCGAAGAAGTCATCCTCGAATCCAAGAAGCCGGTCTGCTACTCCCACTGCCTGCCGTCGGGTCTGAAAATTCACCCGCGCAACAAATCCGATGAAGAACTGAAGTTCATCGCCGATCACGGCGGTTTCGTCGGCGTGACCATGTTCGCGCCGTTCCTGGCCAAGGGCATCGATTCGACCATCGACGATTACGCCGAAGCCATCGAATACACCATGAACATCGTCGGCGAAGACGCCATCGGTATCGGCACCGACTTCACCCAGGGCCATGGCCAGGACTTCTTCGAATACCTGACCCATGACAAGGGCTACGCCCGCCGCCTGACCAGCTTCGGCAAGATCATCAACCCGCTGGGCATCCGCACCGTCGGCGAGTTCCCGAACCTGACCGAAACCCTGCTCAAGCGCGGCCATCCCGAGCGCGTGGTCCGCAAGATCATGGGTGAGAACTGGGTCAACGTCTTGAAGGACGTCTGGGGCGAGTAAGCCACAGCACCTCTGAATCCTTTCCCCCGGCCGTCCGCGCCGGGGGCAACACCACGAATTTTCTGGAGTTAAGTTTCCATGGCCAAGATCGCCCCGCAATTGCCAATCGAAGTCGACAGCGAAACCGGTGTCTGGACCTCCGACGCCCTGCCAATGCTGTATGTGCCGCGTCACTTCTTCGTCAACAACCACATGGGCATCGAGGAAGTGCTGGGCGCCGACGCCTACGCCGAAATTCTCTACAAGGCCGGCTATAAATCCGCCTGGCACTGGTGTGAAAAAGAAGCTGAGTGCCACGGCCTGGAAGGCGTTGCGGTGTTCGAGCACTACATGAAGCGCCTGTCGCAACGCGGCTGGGGCCTGTTCAAGATCCAGGACATCGACCTCGACAAAGGCACCGCCAGCGTCAAGCTCGAACACTCGGCGTTCGTCTACGTGTACGGCAAGGTCGGACGTAAGGTCGACTACATGTTCACCGGCTGGTTTGCCGGTGCCATGGACCAGATTCTGCAAGCCCGCGGCAGCAACATTCGCACGGTTGCCGAACAAGTCTACGGTGGCTCCGAAGAAGGCCACGACGACGGTTTGTTCACCGTCAAGCCGTTGTAAGTCGAGGACCCCGCCATGGCTTTCGAAGCAATGTTCCAGCCGATCCAGATCGGCAAACTGACCATCCGTAACCGCGTGCTCAGCACCGCGCACGCCGAGGTCTACGCCACCGACGGCGGCATGACCACCGACCGGTACGTCAAGTATTACGAAGAGAAAGCCAAGGGCGGGATCGGCCTGGCGATCTGCGGCGGTTCCTCCAGCGTGGCCATCGACAGTCCGCAGGGCTGGTGGAAGTCGGTCAACCTGGCCGACGACCGGATCATTCCGCACTTCCAGAATCTGGCCGATGCCATGCACAAGCATGGCGCCAAGATCATGATCCAGATTACCCACATGGGCCGTCGTTCCCGTTGGGACGGCGAGCATTGGCCAACCCTGCTGTCGCCTTCGGGCATCCGTGAACCGGTGCACCGTGCGACCTGCAAAACCATCGAGCCTGAAGAAATCTGGCGGGTAATCGGCAACTACGCCACTGCGGCTGGCCGCGCCAAGGCCGGTGGCCTGGACGGCGTCGAACTGTCGGCAGTGCACCAGCACATGATCGACCAGTTCTGGAGCCCGCGGGTCAACAAGCGTACTGACGAATGGGGCGGCAGTTTCGAGAACCGCATGCGTTTCGGCCTGGAAGTGATCAAGGCTGTGCGGGCTGAAGTCGGCCCGGATTTCTGCGTCGGCATCCGTCTGTGCGGTGACGAATTCCACCCGGACGGCTTGTCCCACGAGGACATGAAGCAGATCGCCAAGTACTACGACGACACTGGCATGATCGACTTCATCGGTGTCGTGGGCTCAGGTTGCGACACCCACAACACCCTGGCCAACGTTATTCCGAACATGAGTTATCCACCGGAGCCGTTCCTGCACCTGGCTGCCGGTATCAAAGAAGTGGTCAAGGCCCCTGTTTTGCACGCGCAGAACATCAAGGACCCGAACCAGGCGACCCGTATTCTGGAAGGCGGCTACGTGGACATGGTCGGCATGACCCGCGCCCACATCGCCGACCCGCACCTGATCGCCAAGATCAAAATGGGTCAGGTCGACCAGATCAAACAATGCGTCGGCGCAAACTACTGCATCGACCGTCAGTACCAGGGCCTGGACGTCCTGTGCATCCAGAACGCCGCGACCTCCCGTGAATACATGGGCGTGCCGCACATCATCGAGAAGTCGAGCGGTGTGAAGCGCAAAGTTGTGGTGGTCGGTGCCGGCCCTGCCGGGATGGAAGCCGCTCGCGTGTCCGCCGAACGTGGCCACGACGTGACCCTGTTCGAGAAAAAAGAGTTCATCGGCGGGCAGATCACCACTGCCTCGAAAGCGCCACAGCGTGACCAGATTGCCGGCATCACTCGCTGGTTCCAGCTTGAGCTGGCGCGTTTGAAAGTCGACCTGCGCCTGGGCGTGGCGGCCGATGCGGCAACTATTCTGGACTTGCGTCCGGACGTGGTGGTGCTCGCCGTCGGCGGTCATCCATTCCTGGAGCAGAACGAACATTGGGGCGCGGCTGAAGGCCTGGTGGTCAGTAGCTGGGACATCCTCGATGGCAAGGTCGCACCGGGCAAGAATGTGCTGGTCTACGACACCATTTGCGAATTCACCGGTATGTCGACCGCCGACTTCCTCGCCGACAAGGGCAGCCAGGTCGAGATCGTCACCGACGACATCAAACCGGGCGTAGCGATTGGCGGCACCTCGTTCCCGACGTACTACCGCAGCATGTACCCCAAAGAAGTGATCATGACCGGGGACATGATGCTGGAGAAGGTCTACCGCGAAGGCGACAAGCTGGTGGCGGTGCTGGAAAACGAATACACCGGCGCCAAAGAGGAGCGGGTGGTGGACCAGGTCGTCGTCGAAAACGGCGTACGTCCGGACGAAGAAATCTACTACGCCCTGAAGGAAGGTTCGCGCAACAAAGGCCAGATGGACATCGAAGCCCTGTTCGCGATCAAGCCGCAACCTTCGCTGAGCCAGGCGGGTGACGGTTACTTGCTGTTCCGCATCGGCGACTGCGTCGCCCAGCGCAACACCCACGCGGCGATCTACGACGCCCTGCGGTTGTGCAAGGATTTCTAAGAGCTTGTGGATAACCCTGTAGGAGCGAGGCTTGCCCGCGAAGGCCGACTGACATTCAACATTGACGTCGGCTGATCCATCGCCTTCGCGGGCAAGCCTCGCTCCTACAGGGATTCGAGCAAGGCATCCAGGTAGTTTGGCCTGCAAGACCCTGCGGTCTTTGGGAGCTCCACATGTTGAACACCCTTCTTCCAATCCTGTTGTTCGCAGCCACCGGACTTGCTGTCCTGGGCGCGTTGCGGCGGGTGGCTATGTGGCGCCGAGGTCGAGCTTCGAAAGTCGACCTGATCGGCGGCCTGTTCGCCATGCCCAAGCGCTACATGGTCGACTTGCACCATGTCGTCGCGCGGGACAAATACATCGCCAACACTCACGTCGCCACGGCTGGCGGTGCGGTGGCGTCGATGGTGCTGGCGATTCTGGTTCACGGTTTCGGCCTGCACAGTCGCATTCTCGGTGTTGCCCTGTTGATTGCTTCGGCGGTGATGTTCGTCGGTGCGATTTTCATGTTTCTGCGCCGTCGCAACCCACCGGCTCGCCTGTCCAAAGGGCCATGGATGCGCCTGCCGAAAAGCCTGTTGGCGTTCTCTGCGAGCTTCTTCCTGTTGACCCTGCCGGTGGCGGGCATCCTTCCGGAAAACTTCGGTGGTTGGGTGCTGGCTGCGATCCTCGGCGTCGGTGTGCTGTGGGGCGTCAGCGAACTGTTCTTCGGCATGACTTGGGGCGGGCCAATGAAGCACGCCTTCGCCGGTGCCCTGCACCTGGCCTGGCACCGTCGCGCCGAACGTTTTGGCGGCGGTCGTTCCACCGGTTTGAAACCACTGGACCTGAACGATCCGACCGCGCCACTGGGCGTGGAAAAACCCAAGGATTTCACCTGGAACCAACTGCTCGGCTTCGACGCCTGCGTGCAGTGCGGTAAGTGCGAAGCCGCGTGCCCGGCGTTCGCCGCCGGCCAGCCGCTGAACCCGAAAAAACTGATTCAGGACATGGTGGTCGGCCTTGCCGGTGGCACCGACGCCAAGTTCGCTGGCAGCCCATATCCTGGGAAGCCAATCGGCGAGCACGCCGGCAACCCGCATCAACCGATCGTCAACGGTCTGGTGGACGCCGAGACTCTTTGGTCCTGCACCACCTGTCGCGCCTGCGTCGAGGAGTGCCCGATGATGATCGAGCACGTCGACGCCATCGTCGACATGCGCCGTCACCTGACTCTGGAAAAAGGCGCGACCCCGAACAAAGGTGCCGAAGTCCTCGAAAACCTGATCGCCACCGACAACCCTGGCGGTTTCGCGCCGGGCGGGCGGATGAACTGGGCGGCGGATTTGAACCTGAACCTGCTCAGCGAGAAGAAATCGGTCGACGTGCTGTTCTGGGTCGGCGACGGTGCCTTCGACATGCGCAACCAGCGCACCTTGCGCGCCTTCGTCAAAGTGCTGAAAGCAGCCAAGGTCGACTTCGCCGTACTGGGCCTCGAAGAACGCGACAGCGGTGACGTGGCCCGACGTCTGGGCGATGAAGCGACGTTCCAGTTGTTGGCCAAACGCAACATCCAGACCCTGGCCAAATACAGCTTCAACCGCATCGTCACCTGCGATCCGCATAGCTTCCACGTGCTGAAAAACGAGTACGGCGCCTTCGACGGCAACTACCTCGTGCAGCACCACAGCACCTACATGGCCGAAATCATCGGCGCTGGCGCCCTGAATCTCGGCCAGCACAAAGGCAGCAGCGTGACCTATCACGACCCGTGCTACCTCGGCCGTTACAACGGCGAATACGAGGCACCGCGTGAAGTACTGCGCGCCCTCGGGATCGAGATCAAGGAAATGCAACGCTCCGGTTTCCGCTCGCGCTGCTGCGGCGGTGGCGGCGGTGCGCCGATTACCGACATTCCAGGCAAACAACGGATCCCCGACATGCGCATGGAAGACATCCGCGAAACCGGCGCCGAACTGGTGGCTGTGGGTTGTCCACAATGCACTGCGATGCTCGAAGGCGTGGTCGAACCGCGACCGCTGATCAAGGACATCGCCGAACTGGTGGCGGACGCGTTGCTTGAAGACGCTGCGCCTAAGCCGACCACACCGGCCCAACGTGAACCTGCGGAGGCCCACTGATGAGCGACATTATCCGCCGCGACCCACGCGCCGAATGGATCGCCCGCAACCGTCTGCACCCGCTGCACGCAGCCATGCAACCGGCGCAGCACAGCTGGATGGGACCTAATGGCATCATCCGCAAGAATCCCCATGGCATCGGTTTTATCGGCCCCAACGGCATCAAACGGATCGACCGCAGCGGCGCTCAACAGGGCGGGGCGAGCAAACGCTCGGCCGCGGTTGAAGTGCAATTGCCGCTGCACCAAGTGCCGCAACCTGCGTTTTACATCAGCGTGGTGCCGGACATGGTCGGCGGCCGCTTGAGCAGCCACGACCGCGACTTGCTCGGTCTGGCTCATCAGTTGGCCGGCAACGACGGTGCCGTGTTGGCCGTGGTCTTCGGCGAACACAAGGAAAACGCATTCGCTACGGCGGGCGTCGACCGCTTGCTGGTATTGGAAGGCGACGAATTCAGCGGTTATGCACCGGAACAACGAGTCCAGGGCCTGCGGGCTGTGGATAACCAGTTCAGCCCGCGTCACTGGTTACTGCCGGACAGCCGCAGCGGGGGGGGTGAACTCGGTCGACGCTTTGCCGCAGCACTGGGCGAACGCCCGGCCACGCGAGTCTGGCAGGTCAAGGATCAGGAATGCATCGGCCGCGCCGGTGCGGGTTTGCAAGACCTTGCGCGCCCGGTCGCTCGGTTGATTCTGGCCGCCGTCGAATGCGCCGAACCGGTCAGCGAAACCCGTCACGAAGCCTTGCCGGTGGAGTTATCCACAACGGTGGCGCGCAGTCTCTCGCGCATCGAGGATTTGGGCGCAGTGGCAGTGGACCCGGCGGCGATTCCGATGGCCGAAGCCGAATTCATCTTCTCCGGCGGCAACGGGGTCAAGGACTGGGGACTTTTCCACAGGACCGCCGAAGCGCTGGGCGCTACCGAAGGCGCGTCCCGAGTGGCGGTGGACGATGGCTTCATGGCGCGCGACCGTCAGGTCGGTGCGTCCGGCACCTGGGTTACCGCGCGGGTTTACGTGGCGGTGGGGATTTCCGGGGCGATCCAGCACCTGCAAGGCATCGGTGCCTGCGACAAGGTGGTGGCGATCAACCTCGATCCTGGCTGCGACATGATCAAACGGGCCGACCTGTCGGTGATCGGCGAGAGCGCCGAGATTCTTCAAGCCTTGATCGATGCGGTAGAGGCTTACCGCAATGAAGCCAAGCGCGATGCGGCTTAAGGAAAGGAAAGGGTTATGAGCACGAAAATCATCAGCCTGGTGTCCATCGGCGCCCACCCGACCTCCGGCCGGCCACGTCGCGCGGAGCAGGATGCGCGGGCGGTGGAGCTGGGTCTGCAACTGGCTGGGGATAACCTGCAAGTGCTGCATGCCGGCGATGTTGCGGAACCAGCGCTACGCGCGTATCTGGGCATGGGCCTGGAACAACTGCATGTGCTTGAGCAACCGGAAGGCGCCGATGCACTGCCGGCATTGACCGCGTATTTGCGTGATGCCGGGGCTCAGGTTGTGCTGACCGGCAGCCAGGCGGAAACCGGCGAAGGCTCGGGAATGTTGCCGTTCCTGCTGGCGGAAAATCTGGGCTGGCCGCTAGTCATAGGGCTGGCTCAAGTTGAATCCATCGATGGCGGTTCGGCGCTGGTGCTGCAAGCCTTGCCACGTGGTCAACGCCGTCGTCTGAAAGTGCGGCTACCGTTTCTCGCCACTGTGGATAACGCTGCGCCGAAACCTCGGCAGAGCGCTTACGGCCCGGCCCGACGCGGGGTGTTGCAGGCGGATGAAGTCGAAGTGATCGACGATGAACTGCTGGCGCTCGCCACCCTGCAACCGGCCAAGCCACGGCCTAAACGCTTGAAGGTGATCAAGGCCAAGAGTGGCGCGGACCGGATGAAAGCCGCGACGGCCAAGGCCAGCGGTGGAGGCGGACAAGTGCTGAAAGGGTTGAGTGCGGAGGCTGGGGCTGAAGCGATTCTCAAGTTGTTGATCGAAGAAGGCGTCGTCCGCTAACGGTCCTGTGGAGCCCGGTATATGGCAGTTGAATTTCGTTCGGCCCTGCGCGCGGATGCGCGGGAGATTGCTCGTTTGTTTCAGATTTCATCAGAAGGCGCTGCGGATTACATCTGGAGTCAACTGGCGCAGCCCGGTCAGGACTTGCTGGATGTGGGTGCCAGTCGCTACGCCCGTGAGGACGTGGATTTTTCCTGGCAGAACTGCCTCATTGCCGAGGCCGAGGGAAACGTCATTGGCATGATGCACAGCTACGTGATGCGTCACGATCCGCTGGCGGCCCCCGTGACAGATCCGGTCCTGGCGCCGTATGCCAGGATGGAAATTCCCGACACCCTCTATATTTCCAGCCTGGCGCTGCATGAAGGCTGGCGAAATCAGGGGCTGGGCAAGCAATTCCTCGCCTACGCCTACGACCGTGCCAACCAGCTTGGGCTCAATGGCTTGAGCCTGATCGACTACGCCGTGAACACCGGCGCCCGCCGGTTCTACGAACGACATGGCTTCCGTGTCGTCGATACCTGCCAGATCACACCGCATCCAATGATTCGGGTCACGGGTGAGGCCTATCTGATGTATCGGCCCTAGTGAGCTACATTTCTCTATGAGCTGCTCAGGGTTGCCGCAGCGCTAGTTCATAAAACTCGTTTTCAAGAATGGGTTGAACATGAAAGCGGTCAGTCGGCGTGAGACATGTCTGATCGGCGGCGTGTATTCAAAGTCGTCTCTGGTGCTGCTTGCATTTTTTATCTGTGCAGCATCAAGTGCGATGGCTGATACCACGCCAGCAGCTCCGGATTTCTACACATGGTTAGAGTCCGAACAGGGACAAAAAGCGTCCTTGGCGCAAATGAAGCAGCAATGCGCCAAGGTGTTGGATGCTGAAAAAAACCTGAATTGTTCAGTGTCTGTTCTCGCCCGAATGTTCGAGGCCAAAACCGCAAACCAGATTCCCGAATACTATCTGGCGATCAAGCATCGTCACGCTCAGGCAATCGCGAATGACCCTGAACTCAACGCGATGTTTTCCATGTTCGGCGGCGAATCCCTCGCGACCCTGCGGGCGGGCGGCGATTTTTCGGTGACAAGAGCGAAGCGGCACGAGGTACTTGTCATCCATCCTTACGCCAGTGACAGTCACGTGACTGACGAGGTGCTGCCCTATCTCGATGTCAAAGCGGCCAATGGTGCCTCGTCACGCTTCATTCTGGACACCGGCGCACCGCAAACCCGGGTCGACCACGACACCGCGAAGCTGATGGGTATCAGGTTATTAACCGACTCTCACTATGGCTACAGCACGTTTTATGGTGAACGTGACCTGTCTGCCAAACTGGGGATCTTTGAGTCTTTAAAGACAGGCTCAAGCGAGTTCAGAAACGTCCTGGTGTTTGTCAGCGACCGGGAAAACTTACTGGGGCTCGATTTGCTCGGTAAGTTGGGGCGTTTGAAGGTCACCAAAAAGACGCTGGAGGTTAACGCCGAACCTCCCGCGCGATGTGATTCGCGAATCACCTATGCGCGTATCGACATCAATCAAAGACTGACCATTGCCGCACGCCTGGATCGTCGGGCCACGCCGGCGATTATCGACACCGGCAATGTTGATTACCTGACGTCGTCCTCGCCGGGCAACTCACCCATTCATATCACCGATAAACCGCGTTCCCAAACCTTCAAGGGTGAATTGAGCCTGGCGGGACATATCCAATTGATCACCTACCACTACTACCCGGACTTTACGATTCCACCGTCGTTGTTGCTGGGTCAGTACGTGCCTTCGCTTTTGCTTGGGTGGGGTGCATTCAATGACCATGAGTTGAATCTGGACATCGACTCGGGCCGATCGTGTTTCAACAGGATCTAACATTCGATTGGATTTTTTCGTGGGTAAAAAGAATATTATCTGTCAGCTCATTTTATTATTGGTGTAAGGCGTTTCGTGTTGGGGGTGCCTTAAGACGTTTATCGATTGCAGTATTCGCGCGTTTTATTCGGATTTATTCGAGCAGTCTTGGTTGTATATCAGTAGGTTGCTCCGATTTTGGCAGGACTTGTCGTCGTTTAAATTCAATCGTAGGGCGTCCTACAAGGCTCAGGAATAGGCCTCCCAGCTGAATAGCCATGATCTTGTTCAATTGTTTTCGTTGATATATATTTTTTTCATCCGCTGTTACTTGATTCTAAGCAGCAGTATTTTGCGTGGTTCTCCGGTGTTCGGCGCTTAATCATGAGGAGGGTCACTCAACAAAAGGCCTTGCAGATGTTGAAAGAATGTAGATGCGGCAATTGTAAACGGCTACTAGCCAGAGTCGGTGAGTTTACCGAGTTCCAGATCAAATGTTCCCGATGTGGCACGTTGAATCATGTGAAGGCCTCGAGCCTCGAACGATCGCCTACGAGCGAATTACATGCAGCACCTGCTGCGAAAAATCATAAAACTTCGTAGGAAATAACAGATGAACAATGGAATCGTACTTCCTCCTCTAAAGGTCACTGCAACTGCTCCTGGCTATAGCCCGATGGCACCAGGCGGTGCTTGGCCGGCACCCAATCCAGCAATGGTTTTTATTGCGCAGCAACAAGAACGGAACGAACTCTACAGCCAAGGTATGTGGCGAGAGATGATCATAAAGATCACTAATGAGCAACAGGCTTCTATTAGAAATGGGGCTGCTGTAGGCATTGTCACTTCCATTGTGCGTGACATGCAAGCGATCCCTTTTGCTGATAACTATATTTGCTTGAATCCTAATATGTCACCAGCACAAGCTTTGAATTACACCTCGCGTAATTTCAAAGCAGGTTCTGTACCTGAATCCACGGGCCTGTCTGGCGGTACGCTAACTCCAATTGCTGCCTTTGGTCATTTTCTGTATGGCAACGGAACTGCAGCTAAGACCAACATCAATAGTTTGGGTCTAAATCTTTCTGGTACGGCTATTCCGATGCTAGGGAAGGTCTGAAGTACCCACCGATTTTTGATGCCTTCACTACTTGAGGTTCAAAAAAAATGAATCGGTCGAAAAACAGCCCTTCTTGTCCTTAATTCACGGTTCTTTCCTCTGATCGCGCTGTTTCAGGGCGATTAGCCCGCATTACAGACGCACCTCGCCCATCCCCATCAACCGTTTTCGCACCATCCACAGATTCGACAAAGCGAACAAGGTTGTCTGTTGAGCGATGTTTTTCGACAAGCCACGAAAGCGCACTTTCGTATAACCAAACTGGCGCTTGATCACGCGAAACGGATGCTCAACCTTGGCCCGCACCTGCGCTTTCGCGTATTCGATCTTGCGTCGCATGCGCCCGATCAGGCTCTTTTTTGCGTGCTTTTTATAGCTGCTTGGTCGGGCGGCAATCGACCAGATCATCTTGCGATCCTGATGCTCGGGACGTTTGTCCACGCCGGTGTAACCGGCGTCGCCACACACGTAAGTTTCCTCACCGTGCAGCAACTGATCGACCTGCGTCACGTCCGCCACATTGGCCGCCGTGCCCACCAGGCTATGCACCAAGCCGGATTCGGCATCGACGCCGATGTGCGCTTTCATACCAAAAAAATACTGATTCCCTTTCTTGGTTTGGTGCATTTCGGGATCGCGTTTACTGTCCTTGTTCTTGGTCGAACTCGGCGCGTGAATGATCGTCGCATCGACCACCGTGCCCTGACGTAGCATCAACCCTCGGTCGCCAAGATAACCGTTGATGACCTGCAAAATCCCACCGGCCAACTCATGTTTTTCCAGCAGACGCCGGAAGTTGAGGATCGTGGTTTCATCGGGGATCCGATCCAGGTGCAGCCCCGAAAACTGGCGCAAAATTGTAGTCTCATAGAGCGCTTCTTCCATCGCCGGATCGCTGTAGCCGAACCAGTTTTGCATCAAGTGAACCCGCAACATGGCCATCAATGGATACGCCGGACGGCCCCCTTCGCCCTTTGGATAATGCGGCTCGATCAAATTAACCAAGCCCTTCCAGGGCACCACCTGATCCATCTCGATCAAGAAGCGCTCGCGGCGGGTCTGCTTACGTTTGCCGGCATACTCGGCATCGGCGAAGGACATCTGTTTCATCGGGACTCAACCGTCGTGTTCGTGTCAGGCGGGTATTTCACCAGATTTGGAAGTCTTCTTCAGAGTTTCCCTAGAGTCAGCGTTTGCTGTTGCTCCACTGGGTCGAACTGCCATTGCTTTGGATAAGGTGCCATACGACACAGCCTCGAACTCTTGGGTGACTGGGGTGTGGCTTGGTAACATCACTTTAAAGATTGAAGGCACAATCACGAAACACGAAAACGGAAGACTGTCTTTCAATGGAGGGGCACGAGCTTACAATGATATATATGACGCGAATACGGGTACGTGGCGCACCGCAATAGGTGAGAATGCTACAAGTGTGCTTGCTGCTGTCGAGAAATATTTAAATGCAAAACCCTATGAGATTGCTATACAAGGCACTAATGTGATTGCTATCGACCGTTAATATCAATTTCCACCGTCTATAAAATGCACATTGGACCATTTTAAATTTTCAAATATTTAGTGCGATATTCGCATAAATTGGTCGTGCTTACATTGGCGACCAACACTGCATCTTAACAGGGACATTATCTATGCCTTCGTATACACGCCTACTCATCTCAGTTGTTCTGTTCATCGGAGCTTGGTTCTGCTTGTTATCCGCAGCAGTACATGTTCCTGCGAACCCGAAAGACCTTTCTGATACTGCGGGTTTATCTCCAGCGGTTATTTATACGGTAGCACTGGAAGCCATAGGCTTTGTAGCAATCGTGTTTGTTGGTCTGGGTATGCTTTTTTCGAAAATTCTCAAATCCCATTCTTTTGGTATGAAACTGGTTATTTTTTGTTCATCAAACCTCCTTCTATTACTTTCCTCACTATTGGGTATATTTGTAAATGTCTCATATGTGCCCGATACGATACCTGGTGTTGCTAGCATCAGCCTTTATATAGGTGTTATAGGGCTGGTCACAACGGCTGCCCCAAAACGAACATAAACCACGCAAGGTTATGAAGTATTTATAGATCACTTATTTCAGAAAATTCTCCAGCCGCGGTTTTCAGTCGTTTCGGCCGTTTGAGGTTCTGGCCACTGGTAAACGCATTTATCCACAATCCCTGTTAGCGCTTCTGTGGATAACATGTTCGCCCTTCGCTACACCCCATACAAATCAAGCCCTGCAACCCTTCGTACAAAAAACAACCAGCCTAACCCGCGGTTTTTTCACGCTTTTTCCAGAGGATAACTTTGTACGCGAGCCAATACTTGCCCCCAATCTCTGTTAGCGCATCTGTGGATAAGATGTTCGCTGTCCGCTACAGGCCATGTAAAACGGGCTTATCAGGCGAGTGATCAAAAAACGATCAAATCATCGTTTTCGATCGATAAACCTCGCGCAAACCCCGATTTATCGCGGCCTCCAACGGTTTTCCACAGATCCGGCAAAGTTGCCCCCAAAGTCTGTTGGCGCTTCTGTGGATAAGGTGTTCGCCATCCTCTGCAGGCCAAGTAATTCGTGCATTACAGGCTTTCGATCAAAAAACAACCAATCGCAGTTCAAAACCCTGCTTCTGGATAAGTCACGGATTTTCTTCGGTTTCTGTGGAGAAAGTTTTCGCTGTAAAACGAGTTGTCCCCATTTGCTGTGGGTGAAGGTGTGGATAACTTGTTCGCGAACCTCTACAGCCCCACACCCGTGGCAGCTCTAAAGCAATCGATCGAAATTTGAACAATAAAAAACCGCGAAACTTGTTCGCGGTTTTTTGTCTCAGCGGGGTCGGTCAGCCTTGAACCGGCACGCCTTTGAGGTAAGGCGCAGGTTCAGCCCCCAGGTTGTTTAGCAAGCGCTCGCTGTACCAATCCACAAAGTTCACCACACCAAATTCATAGGTCTTGGAGTAAGGCCCTGGCTGGTAAGCCGTGGAGTTGATGCCGCGCTGGTTCTCTTCGGCCAGGCGACGGTCTTGGTCGTTGGTCGCATCCCACACCTTGCGCATGCGTTCCACGTCGTAGTCCACGCCTTCGACCGCATCCTTGTGCACGATCCACTTGGTGGTGACCATGGTTTCCTGGGCGCTGATCGGCCACACGGTGAACACGATGATGTGGTCGCCCATGCAGTGGTTCCAGGAGTGCGGCAGGTGCAGGATGCGCATCGAACCCAGGTCCGGGTTCTTGATGCGGCCCATGAGTTTGGCGCAACCCTGTTTGCCGTCGATCGTCATCGACACGGTGCCCTTGAGCAGCGGCATGCGCACGATGCGGTTACGCAGGCCGAAGCTGGCGTGCGCGTAAGGGATCTTCTCGGCTTCCCAGGCGGCAGCGGAGGCGGCGACGTGGTCCTTGAAGGCCTGATCGGCACGCGGGTCGGTGACGTCGTCCCATTCCAGCAGGGTTTTCAGCAGTTCCGGGTGCGACGCGTTGCAGTGATAGCACTCGCGGTTGTTTTCCAGCACCAGTTTCCAGTTGGCTTTTTCGAACAAGGTGGTCTGGATCGCCACCTTGGTGTTCTCCATGTCGTACGGTTCCATGTAATGGGTCAGCGTCGACAGGAAGTCATCAATGGCTGGCGGGTTCTCCGACAGGCTGATGAAGATGTAACCGCCAGCGGTCTTCACGTTCACCGGCTTGAGGCCGTACTCCTTCATGTCGAAGTCGGCGCCCATCTCGGTGCCGGCGAACAGCAGGCGACCGTCCAGCTCATACGTCCACTGGTGGTAGTGGCAGACCAGTTTGGCGACTTTGCCTTTTTCACTGGTGCACAGACGCGAACCGCGGTGGCGGCAGACGTTGTGGAACGCATGGACCACGCCGTCGGCCCCGCGAATCACGATGATCGGGTTCTTGCCGACTTGCAGGGTCAGGTAGTTGCCCTTGGTCGGGATCTCGCAGGTCATGCCGGCGATCAACCACTCTTTCTGGAAGATTTCCTGCATGTCGATATCAAACAGCCGCTCGTCAGAGTAAAACGGCTGCGGCAGCGAGAAAGTGCGTTCGCGCTCTTGAAGCATCTGCGCGGTGGCCTTGCGTGCGGGTTCCAGCGGATCGCCCAGGCTAAGTTTTGCGGTGACGTCCATCGATTTGATCCTCAAGGCCATTCTGTGTGGCCGGCGAAAGTGGCTAATCAGGTTTGCTACGCAAGGTGTAAAGATTGTGTCTTGGTATGGAGCGAGTGTGGGGCCGCCGTTGCCCGGAACCTTATCCATGGGCGACATGGCCCAATCTGTTCCCGACGCGCAACCCCCGGTAGATGCGGGCTGGTCGCGATAAGTATGTGAATGTCGCAGATAGGTAAATGGGTGGTTCGC
This sequence comes from Pseudomonas sp. RT4P38, assembly GCF_054897765.1. Lineage (NCBI taxonomy): Bacteria > Pseudomonadati > Pseudomonadota > Gammaproteobacteria > Pseudomonadales > Pseudomonadaceae > Pseudomonas > Pseudomonas sp. RT4P38. The sequence goes on along the minus strand of NZ_CM142703.1, from coordinate 6,400,802 downwards.
GCGTTACGCAGAATCGCCAACATAAGGCCGACCATCGGCGGTGGAGAACAGCATGTCCAACAGCTTCCTGAATCCGGTAACCACCCAGACCTGGGCCAATGGTCGACACATCGTCCGTTGCGTCAAAGTCATCCAGGAAACCTGGGATGTGCGCACCTTCTGCTTTATGGCTGACCAGCCGATTTTGTTCTTCTTTAAACCGGGGCAGTTTGTCACCCTGGAGCTGGAAATCGAAGGCGTGCCGATCATGCGCTCCTACACCATTTCCAGCTCGCCATCGGTGCCGTACAGCTTTTCGGTGACGATCAAGCGCGTACCGGGCGGCAAGGTTTCGAACTGGCTGCACGACACCCTGCACGAAGGCCAGGAGCTGGCCGTGCACGGGCCGGTCGGGCTGTTCAACGCCATGGACTTCACTGCGCCGAAAGTTCTGTACCTCAGCGGTGGCGTTGGTATCACGCCGGTCATGTCGATGGCTCGCTGGTTCTATGACACTAACGGCAACGTCGACATGGTGTTTATCCACAGCGCCCGTTCGCCGAAAGACATCATTTACCACCGCGAACTGGAACACATGGCGTCGCGGATCGATAACTTCAGCCTGCACCTGATCTGCGAGAAGCATGGTCTGGGCGAGCCGTGGGCCGGATATCGCGGTTACCTGAACCACAAGATGCTCGAACTGATGGCGCCGGACTTCATGGAGCGCGAAGTGTTCTGCTGCGGCCCGACGCCGTATATGAACGCGGTCAAGCGCATGCTCGAAGCGGTCGGCTTCGACATGTCGCGTTATCACGAGGAGTCGTTCGGTGCTACACCACCGGAAGCCCGTGCCGATGCGGTGGAACAAGCCGAAATCGCCGCAGATGCACCGGACATCGACGTGGCGGACCTGCACCAGGTGGAATTCACCGCGTCCGGCAAGAGCATTCGTGTTGCACCGGGTGAAACCGTGCATGCGGCGGCGGCCAAGCTGGGTCTGTTGATTCCGAAGGCGTGCGGGATGGGGATTTGTGGGACTTGCAAGGTGATGAAGCTGGGCGGGGAGGTCGAAATGGATCACAACGGCGGGATCACCGAGGAAGATGAGGCCGAGGGGTTTATTCTTTCGTGCTGCAGCGTGCCGAAGGGTGATGTGCGGATTGAGTTCTGATACACGCCGCGGAACCTGTGGGAGCGAGCTTGCTCGCGATGACGGCGGTACATTCAACATCTATGTTGGCTGACCTACCGCTATCGCGAGCAAGGGTAAGTATTTCAGTCCACAAACAAGTCTGGCATCAGCTTGTCGTTGGTGCCGGGCTCGAAGCGGTAATGTTCGAATTCGGTCACGCCATGCTCCCGCAGAATTTCCTCATCAATCAGCAATCGCCCAGTAATGCTGCGACCGCTGCTGCTCAGAATCACATGGGCGGCATCCGCCATGATTGCGGGCGTGCGCGCATGCTTGAACGACTCGCGTGACCCGAGCTGAAACTCGATGGCGGCGGTGGCGATCATCGTCTGCGGCCACAGGGAATTGACGCTGATGCCGTAGTTCTTGAATTCCTCACTCATGCCCAATGTCAGCATGCTCATACCGTATTTGGTCACCGTGTAGGGGCTGTATTGAGCAAACCATTTGCTCGCCAGATTCAGTGGCGGGGAAAGGCTGAGGATATGTCCGCCGCTTTTCTTCAGATAGGGCAGGGCGGCCTGACTGCACAGCAGCACGGCGCGGGTGTTGATCTGGTGCATCAGGTCGAAGCGCTTGAGTTCGATGTGCTGGACTCCGGTCAACTTGATTGCCCCGGCGTTGTTGATCAGTGCATCAATGGCGCCGAAATGTTCATGGGCCTGGGCCAGCGCCTCACGCACCGCGACTTCATCACGCACATCCACCTGCAAGGCCAGCACTTGGCCGCCGGCCGCTTCAACTTCCTTCGCCACGCTGAAAATCGTACCTGGCAACTTGGGGTGTGGCTCGGCGCTTTTAGCGGCAATCACAATGTTGGCCCCATCCCGCGCAGCCCGCAGCGCGATCTCACGACCAATCCCGCGACTCGCGCCGGTGATAAACAGGGTTTTGCCTTGTAAGGACATGCGTGCGCTCCTGATTATTATTGTCTGAGCGGATTAATGTAGACCAAGGCGTGCGCCACGATTGATCGTTCCCACGCGTGGGAACGATCAGTCGATCAGTGGCGGGGGATCAACGGGACATGACCTCGCGAATATCCGCCGCCAGTTCCCGTACGCGTTCTTCTTCGGTGTCCCACGAGCACATGAAGCGTGCGCCGCCGTTGCCGATGAAGGTGTAGAAGCGCCAGCCCTTGGCCGTCAGTGCAGCGATGGCGGGCTCCGAGAGTTGCAGGAACACGCCGTTGGCCTGCACCGGGAACATCAGTTCCACGCCTGGAATGTCGCTCACCCGTTCAGCCAACAGCTGCGCGCAGTGGTTGGCGTGGCGGGCGTATTTGAGCCAGGCGTCGTTTTCCAGAATCCCGACCCACGGCGCCGACAGGAAACGCATCTTCGAGGCCAGTTGCCCGGCCTGTTTGCAGCGGTAGTCGAAGTCTTCGGCCAGTTTGTGGTTGAAGAACAGAATCGCTTCCCCCACCGCCATGCCGTTTTTCGTGCCGCCGAAGCACAACACGTCGACGCCGGCCTTCCAGGTCAGGTCTGCTGGCGAGCAGCCGAGGAAAGCGCAGGCGTTGGAGAACCGCGCGCCGTCCATGTGCAGGTTCAGGCCCAGCTCTTTGCAGGTGGCGCTGATGGCGCGGATTTCTTCCGGGGTGTAGACGCTGCCGACTTCGGTGGCCTGGGTCAGGGTGACTACGCGCGGTTTCGGGTAGTGGATGTCCTGGCGCTTGAGCGCGATTTCGCGGATCGATTCCGGGGTCAGCTTGCCGTTTTCAGTGCGGGCGATGAGCAGCTTGGAGCCGTTGGAAAAGAATTCCGGTGCGCCGCATTCGTCGGTTTCGACGTGAGCGGTTTCCGAGCAGATCACGCTGTGGTAACTCTGGCACAGCGACGACAGGGCCAGGGAGTTGGCCGCGGTGCCGTTGAAGGCGAAGAATACTTCGCAGTCGGTTTCGAACAGTTTGCGGAAATCGTCGGACGCGCGTGCGGTCCACTCGTCGTCGCCATAGGCGCGCTGGTGGCCGTGGTTGGCCTGTTCCATGGCAGCCCAGGCTTCAGGGCAGATACCGGAATAGTTGTCGCTGGCGAATTGTTGGCTCTTATCGGTCATGGCCGGCTTCCGTGTTCGGGGGGCTCTTATGGTGAAGAGTTCCGTGGTCAATGATGGTGCGCACTTTACCCAAGATCGTCAGGAGAGCACACGGGATGATGCTGTCAGAAAAATACAAAGGCTCCGGGCAATTATGCACATGACGCAAAGGGATGGGGCACTGGGTCTGCTCAAGTGGCTGGCGCTGTTGAGTATGGTGCTCGATCACCTGCGATATGTCGGTTATTCCGTCGATATTCTGTATGTTCCGGGCAGGCTGGCCTTTCCGTGGTTCTGTCTGGCGATGGCCGCAAACCTGGCGCGGCCCCGCGCGGTGGCGACCGACGGCCAGTGGCGTTATCTGGGCTGGTTGCTGCTGTTTAGCGCTATCAGCGAAATTCCCTACCGGATGTACATTCCTGATCCCAACACCTTGAACGTCCTGCCCTCGTTGGCGCTGGGGTTGCTGGTGGCCCGTGGCTGGCAGGACCGAACCCTGCAAGCGCGACTATTAGCGGCAGGTGCCTTGCTGCTGGCGGCGCTGTTCCCGGAGCGACTGATGTTCGGCTTCTTCGGTGTGTTGTTGCCACTGGCGATGTTGCTGGTGATCAGGCGGCCCTGGTATTTCAGCCTGTTGCCGGGATTGGTCTGTCTGGCAGCCAATCAGTGGCCAGTGCTGTATTCCTCCGCGCGGTTTCACAATGTTGAAGCCATCCTAGGCCTCGCCGCTTGTCTGATCGCGCCACTGGCCGGCCTGCTTTTGTTGCGTCACGCCGGCTGGCTCAACCCTCCACCGCCGATGCGTCGCTGGGCGTACGCGCTGTATCCGCTGCATTTTTTACTGTTACTCGCAGTGCGACAGACAATCGCCTAAACCCTGTGGGAGCGAGCTTGCTCCGGGCGGCGTTCCGACGATAGCTGTGGGCCAGGCAACATCAATGCTGACCGTGACGGCCTCATCGCGAGCAAGCTCGCTCCCGCAGGGGTTCCTTGTTGATTTGAGGAGTGTGTCCGGCATGCCATTTCCCGCCATGTCGTAAACGCACCTTTGCGTGGCGTCCGTAGGCATTTGGCCTGTCTGCGCCGGTCATACCATCGCATTCAAAGGGCACTGTCGAAACACCGGTGCCTTACCGAGACGAATGGCGCATAGATGCCGCTGGGAGAGACGCGATGTTCAGCAAGCAAGACCAGATCCAGGGTTACGACGATGCACTGCTGGCGGCGATGAATGCCGAGGAGCAACGCCAGGAAGATCACATCGAGCTGATCGCGTCAGAGAACTACACCAGCAAACGCGTCATGGAAGCGCAAGGCAGTGGCCTGACCAACAAATACGCCGAAGGCTATCCGGGCAAGCGCTACTACGGTGGCTGCGAGCACGTCGATAAAGTTGAAGCGCTGGCCATCGAACGCGCCAAGCAACTGTTCGGTGCCGATTACGCCAACGTGCAGCCGCACTCCGGTTCCTCGGCCAACAGCGCCGTTTACCTGGCTCTGCTGCAAGCCGGCGACACCATTCTGGGCATGAGCCTGGCCCACGGCGGTCACTTGACCCACGGCGCCAAAGTGTCGTCCTCGGGCAAGCTGTACAACGCCGTGCAGTACGGCATCGACACCAAAACCGGTCTGATCGACTACGACGAAGTCGAGCGCCTGGCCGTCGAGTGCAAGCCGAAGATGATCGTTGCCGGCTTCTCTGCTTACTCCAAGACCCTCGACTTCCCACGCTTCCGTCAGATCGCCGACAAGGTCGGTGCCCTGCTGTTCGTCGACATGGCCCACGTCGCCGGTCTGGTCGCTGCTGGCCTGTATCCGAATCCGCTGCCTTACGCCGATGTGGTCACCACCACTACCCACAAGACCCTGCGCGGTCCACGTGGCGGCCTGATCCTGTGCAAGTCCAACGAAGAAATCGAGAAGAAGCTCAACGCGGCAGTCTTCCCGGGTGCCCAGGGCGGCCCGCTGATGCACGTGATTGCCGGTAAAGCCGTGTGCTTCAAGGAAGCTTTGGAGCCTGGTTTCAAGGCCTACCAGCAACAAGTGATCGATAACGCCCAGGCCATGGCCGGCGTATTTATCAAACGCGGCTACGATGTAGTGTCCGGCGGTACCGATAACCACCTGTTCCTGGTCAGCCTGATCCGTCAGGGTCTCACCGGTAAAGAGGCGGATGCAGCACTCGGTCGCGCCCACATCACCGTGAACAAGAACGCTGTCCCGAACGATCCACAGTCGCCGTTCGTGACCTCCGGCCTGCGCATCGGCACCCCGGCGGTGACCACTCGCGGCTTCAAGGTTACCCAGTGCGTCACGCTTGCCGGCTGGATCTGCGACATCCTCGACAACCTCGGCGACGCCGATGTCGAGGCCAATGTTGCGCAGCAAGTTTCGGCCCTGTGCGCGGACTTCCCGGTTTATCGCTGAGCGCGGTTTTGGAGTAAATGACTATGCAACGCTACTCGGGCTTCGGCCTCTTCAAACACTCCCTCAGCCATCACGAAAACTGGCAGAAGATGTGGCGCACGCCGACCCCTAAAAAGGTCTATGACGTGGTCATCGTCGGCGGTGGCGGGCATGGTCTGGCGACCGCCTACTACCTCGCCAAAGAGCACGGCATCACCAACGTGGCCGTGGTCGAGAAAGGCTGGCTGGGCGGCGGTAACACCGCGCGCAACACCACCATCGTTCGCTCCAACTACCTGTGGGACGAGTCGGCGCACCTGTACGAACACGCGATGAAATTGTGGGAAGGCCTGTCCCAGGACCTGAACTACAACGTGATGTTCTCCCAGCGTGGCGTTTACAACCTGTGCCACACCCTGCAGGACATTCGTGATTCCGAGCGTCGGGTCAGCGCCAACCGCCTCAACGGCGTGGACGGCGAACTGCTCGATGCCAAACAGGTTGCCGACGAGATTCCGTACCTCGACTGCTCGAAAAATACTCGCTACCCGGTGATGGGCGCTACCGTCCAGCGTCGCGGCGGCGTGGCCCGTCACGATGCCGTGGCGTGGGGCTTTGCCCGTGCTGCCGACGCCCTGGGCGTCGACTTGATTCAACAGACCGAAGTGATCGGCTTCCGCAAGGAAAACGGCGTGTGCATCGGTGTTGAAACCAACAAAGGCTTCATCGGCGCCAAGCGCGTCGGTGTAGTGACCGCCGGTAACTCCGGGCACATGGCCAAACTCGCCGGTTTCCGTCTGCCGATCGAATCCCACCCGCTGCAAGCGCTGGTGTCCGAGCCGATCAAACCGATTATCGACAGCGTGATCATGTCCAACGCCGTACACGGTTACATCAGCCAGTCCGACAAGGGCGACCTGGTGATCGGCGCCGGTATCGACGGCTACAACGGCTACGGCCAGCGCGGTTCGTACCCGGTGATCGAGCACACCATCCAGGCCATCGTCGAGATGTTCCCGGTGTTGTCCCGCGTACGCATGAACCGTCAGTGGGGCGGCATCGTCGACACCACGCCGGACGCATGCCCGATCATCTCGAAAACCCCGGTGCCGAACATGTTCTTCAACTGCGGTTGGGGCACCGGGGGCTTCAAGGCAACACCTGGCTCGGGCAACGTCTTTGCCGCGAGTCTGGCCAAGGGTGAAATGCACCCATTGGCCGCACCTTTCTCCATCGACCGTTTCCACAACGGTGCGTTGATCGATGAACACGGCGCTGCTGCGGTTGCCCACTAACAGGAGAAATCCCCATGTTGCATATCTTCTGTCCTCACTGCGGCGAGCTGCGCTCCGAAGAGGAATTCCACGCATCTGGCCAGGCGCACATCCCGCGCCCACTGGACCCGACTACCTGCACCGATGAGGAGTGGGGCGACTACATGTTCTTCCGCGATAACCCTCGCGGTCTGCACCACGAGCTGTGGGATCACGTCGCCGGTTGCCGTCAGTATTTCAACGCCACCCGTGACACCGTGACCTACGAGATTCTCGAAACCTATAAGATCGGCGCCAAGCCGCAGTTCACCGACAAGACCGATAGCCCGAAAGCGGCCACGACGGCTCTGGGAGAGAAGGTATGAGCCAGATCAATCGCCTGTCCAACGGCGGACGGATCGACCGCAACAAAGTGCTGAGCTTCACCTTCAACGGCCAGACCTACAAAGGCTTTGAAGGCGATTCGCTGGCCGCTGCACTGCTGGCCAACGGTGTCGACATCATCGGTCGCAGCTTCAAGTACTCCCGTCCGCGCGGGATCTTTGCCGCCGGTGCGGAAGAACCGAACGCCGTGCTGCAGATCGGAGCGACCGAAGCCACGCAGATCCCGAACGTACGCGCCACGCAACAAGCGCTGTATCAAGGTTTAGTCGCCACCAGCACCAACGGCTGGCCGAGCGTGAACAACGACATGATGGGGATTCTCGGCAAGGTCGGCGGCAAGCTGATGCCGCCGGGCTTCTACTACAAAACCTTCATGTACCCGCAATCGTTCTGGATGACTTACGAGAAGTACATTCGTAAGGCCGCCGGTCTTGGCCGTTCGCCGACCGAGAACGATCCGGACACCTACGACTACATGAACCAGCACTGCGACGTGCTGATCGTCGGCGGTGGCCCGGCTGGCCTGGCCGCCGCACTGGCAGCCGCTCGTAGCGGTGCCCGCGTAATCCTCGCCGATGAACAGGAAGAGTTCGGCGGCAGCCTGCTCGATTCCCGCGAAAGCCTCGACGGCAAGCCTGCCAACGAGTGGGTCGCCAGTGTCATCGCCGAACTCAAGGACACCCCGGACGTGCTGCTGTTGCCGCGCGCCACGGTTAACGGTTACCACGACCATAACTTCCTGACCATTCACGAGCGCCTCACCGATCACCTCGGCGACCGTGCCCCGATTGGCCAGGTGCGTCAGCGCATCCACCGTGTTCGCGCCAAGCGTGTGGTGCTGGCGACCGGCGCTCACGAGCGTCCACTGGTTTACGGCAACAACGACGTGCCGGGCAACATGCTCGCCGGCGCTGTGTCGACTTACGTGCGTCGTTATGGCGTGGCACCGGGCAAAAAGCTCGTGCTGTCGACCAACAACGATCACGCCTATCGCGTGGCACTGGACTGGCTCGACGCCAGCCTGCAAGTCGTCGCCATCGCCGATGCCCGCAGCAATCCGCGCGGTGCGCTGGTTGAAGAAGCACGCGCCAAAGGCATCCGCATCCTGACCGGCAGCGCCGTGATCGAGGCCCGTGGCAGCAAGCACGTGACCGCCGCTCGCGTTGCCGCGATCGATGTCAAAGCACACACCGTGACCAGCCCAGGTGAGTGGCTTGAATGCGACCTGGTTGCCAGCTCAGGCGGTTACAGCCCGGTGGTTCACTTGGCGTCGCACTTGGGTGGCAAGCCGATCTGGCGTGAAGACATCCTCGGTTTCGTACCGGGCGAAGCACCGCAGAAACGTGTGTGTGTCGGGGGCATCAACGGCGTCTACGGTCTCGGCGATTCCCTGGCCGATGGTTTTGAAGGCGGCGCTCGCGCAGCCAGCGAAGCCGGTTTCAGTGTGGTCGAAGGCACTTTGCCGAAAGCCCTGAGCCGTCTGGAAGAGCCAACACTGGCGCTGTTCCAGGTGCCGCACGAAAAGAACACCGCACGTGCGCCGAAGCAATTCGTCGACCTGCAAAACGACGTCACCGCCGCCGCCATCGAACTGGCGACCCGCGAAGGCTTCGAGTCGGTCGAGCACGTCAAACGCTATACCGCACTGGGCTTCGGTACTGACCAGGGCAAGCTCGGCAACGTCAACGGTCTGGCCATCGCCGCCCGTTCGCTGAACGTGACCATCCCGCAGATGGGCACCACCATGTTCCGCCCGAACTACACGCCGGTGACCTTCGGCGCCGTGGCCGGTCGTCACTGTGGGCACATCTTCGAACCGGTGCGTTTCACCGCGCTGCATCACTGGCACGTGAAGAACGGCGCCGAGTTCGAAGACGTTGGTCAGTGGAAGCGTCCTTGGTACTTCCCGAAAAACGGTGAAGACCTGCACACTGCCGTGAAGCGCGAATGCAAAGCCGTGCGCGACAGCGTCGGCCTGCTGGACGCTTCGACCCTGGGCAAGATCGACATCCAGGGCCCGGATTGCCGTGAGTTCCTCAACCGCATCTACACCAACGCCTGGACCAAGCTCGACGTGGGCAAGGCTCGCTACGGCCTGATGTGCAAAGAAGACGGCATGGTCTTCGACGACGGCGTAACTGCCTGCCTCGCCGACAACCATTTCGTGATGACCACCACCACCGGCGGCGCTGCACGCGTGCTGCAATGGCTGGAAATCTACCACCAGACCGAATGGCCAGACCTGAAGGTGTACTTCACCTCCGTGACGGATCACTGGGCAACCATGACCTTGTCCGGGCCGAACAGCCGCAAGCTGCTCAGCGCAGTCACCGACATCGACCTGAGCAACGAAGCGTTCCCGTTCATGACCTGGAAAGAAGGTCTGGTCGGCGGTGTGCCGGCGCGGGTATTCCGGATTTCGTTTACCGGTGAACTGTCGTACGAAGTCAACGTGCAAGCCGACTATGCGATGGGCGTACTGGAAAAAATTGTTGATGCTGGCAAGCAGTACAACCTGACGCCATATGGCACTGAAACCATGCACGTTCTGCGGGCCGAGAAGGGCTTCATCATCGTCGGTCAGGACACTGACAGCTCGATGACTCCGGACGACCTGAACATGGGCTGGTGCGTCGGTCGCACTAAACCTTTCTCATGGATCGGCCAGCGTGGCATGAACCGTGAAGACTGCGTGCGTGATCAGCGCAAACAGTTGGTCGGCCTGAAGCCGATCGATCCGACGAAATGGCTGCCGGAAGGCGCGCAACTGGTGTTCAACACCAAGCAAGCGATTCCGATGACGATGGTCGGCCACGTGACGTCCAGCTACCTGCACAACTCCCTCGGCTATTCGTTTGCCATGGGTGTGGTGAAGGGCGGTTTGAAGCGCATCGGTGAGCGCGTGTTCGCACCGTTGGCGGATGGCAGCGTGATCGAAGCGGAAATCGTTTCTTCGGTGTTCTTCGATCCAAAGGGTGATCGCCAGAACGTCTGACACAGCGATTCCCTGTGGGAGCGAGCTTGCTCGCGATGGCGGCAACGCTGCTTCCACAGGGAGTACAAAAAGAATTCAGGACAGGTGCTTTATGACCGCAGCCAATGTTTACCAACAACGCCCAACCACTGGGGCCAAGGCCGAGTCGTCGCTGCATCACGCAGGCCTGCAAAGCCTGGTGGGCAAGGGTCGCAAAAGCGCCGGCGTGATCGTGCGTGAGAAAAAACTCCTAGGCCACCTGACCATTCGTGGCGATGGCCATGATGCTGCGTTTGCTGCCGGTGTGCACAAGGCCCTCGGTATCGAATTGCCGGGTGCGCTGACCGTCGTCGTCAAAGGTGAAACCAGCCTGCAATGGATGGGGCCGGATGAATGGCTGTTGATCGTGCCGACCGGTGAAGAATTCGCCGCCGAGCAAAAACTGCGTGAAGCGCTGGGCGACCTGCACATCGCGATCACCAACGTCAGCGGCGGCCAGCAGCTCCTCGAACTGAGCGGCCCGAACGTGCGCCAGGTGCTGATGAAGTCCACCAGCTACGACGTGCACCCCAACAGCTTCCCGGTGGGCAAGGCCGTGGGCACTGTGTTTGCCAAGTCGCAACTGGTGATCCGCCATACCGCCGAAGACACCTGGGAACTGCTGATTCGCCGCAGCTTCTCGGATTACTGGTGGTTGTGGTTGCAGGATGCGGCTGCCGAATACGGGCTTAGTGTTCAGGCTTGAGATCGACCCCTCACCCCAGCCATCTCCCCACGGGGGAGAGGGGAAAGGGAGCCAATCTCCATGGGCTTTTAAACCTGAGTTCGACTCGATATTTTAGGTCGATGTAGCTCGAATGAGCACCTCGATCAGTCCCCTCGCCCCTTTGGGGAGAGGGCTAGGGTGAGGGGTGGATTTCCCTGACACCCAGCACAACGAACAGGAGTCACCGCACTATGAGCCGCGCCCCAGACACATGGATTCTGACCGCCGACTGCCCAAGCGTTCTCGGCACCGTGGACGCGGTGACCCGCTTTTTGTTCGAGCAGGGCTGCTACGTCACCGAGCACCATTCCTTCGATGACCGGCTCTCGGGCCGTTTCTTCATTCGTGTGGAATTCCGTCAGCCTGATGGCTTCGACGAACAAGCCTTCCGCGCAGGCCTGGAAGAGCGTGGCCAAGCCTTCGGCATGATCTTCGAACTCACCGCGCCGAACTACCGGCCAAAAGTGGTGATCATGGTTTCCAAAGCCGATCACTGCCTCAACGATTTGCTCTACCGCCAGCGCATCGGCCAGTTGTCCATGGATGTGGCCGCCGTGGTTTCCAACCACCCGGACCTCAAACCGTTGGCGGATTGGCATCAGATTCCGTACTACCACTTCCCGTTGGACCCGAACGACAAACCGTCGCAGGAGCGTCAGGTCTGGCAGGTGATCGAAGAGTCCGGCGCCGAACTGGTGATCCTTGCCCGTTACATGCAAGTCCTGTCGCCAGAGCTGTGCCGCAAACTCGACGGCAAGGCGATCAACATCCATCACTCCCTGCTGCCGGGTTTCAAGGGCGCCAAGCCCTACCACCAGGCCTACAACAAGGGCGTGAAACTGGTCGGCGCCACGGCGCACTACATCAACAACGACCTGGACGAAGGCCCGATCATCGCCCAAGGCGTAGAGGCCGTGGACCACAGTCACTACCCGGAAGATTTGATCGCCAAGGGGCGGGATATCGAAGGGCTGACCCTGGCCCGGGCTGTTGGTTATCACATTGAACGACGGGTGTTCCTCAACGCCAATCGCACCGTCGTTCTTTAAATTGCTATCGCGAGCAAGCTCGCTCCCACAGGGAACGCGGTCAAATGTGGGAGCGAGCTTGCTCGCGATGGCGGCATAACAAACAACGCAAGACACACAGGCAATAACCCGAGCAATCAACGCGCCGCCGATCCATCGCGACGCGACCGCTACATAAAAACAACAGCGAGGTGAAAGCATGTCTGGCAATCGTGGTGTGGTGTATCTCGGCAATGGCAAGGTCGAAATACAGAAAATCGACTATCCGAAAATGCAGGACCCGCGCGGCAGGAAGATTAATCACGCTGTCATCCTGCGCGTAGTCTCCACCAACATCTGTGGTTCCGATCAGCACATGGTGCGTGGTCGTACCACCGCTCAAACCGGCCTGGTACTGGGTCACGAAATCACCGGTGAAGTAATCGAGAAGGGCAGCGACGTCGAGAACCTGCAGATCGGCGATCTGGTGTCGGTGCCGTTCAACGTGGCGTGCGGCCGTTGCCGTTCCTGCAAGGAAATGCACACCGGCGTTTGCCTGAGCGTTAACCCTGCGCGTCCGGGCGGTGCCTACGGTTATGTCGACATGGGCGACTGGACCGGCGGCCAGGCTGAATACGCGATGGTGCCGTACGCCGACTTCAACCTGCTGAAACTGCCTGATCGCGATCGCGCGATGGAAAAAATCCGCGACCTGACCTGCCTCTCCGACATCCTGCCAACCGGCTACCACGGCGCAGTCACCGCTGGCGTTGGCCCAGGCAGCACCGTGTACATCGCAGGCGCCGGCCCGGTCGGCCTGGCCGCTGCCGCTTCCGCTCGCCTGTTGGGCGCGGCAGTGGTGATCATCGGTGATGTCAACACCGTCCGCCTGGCACACGCCAAGGCCCAGGGTTTCGAAATCGCCGACCTGTCCCTGGACACCCCGCTGCACGAACAAATCGCTGCACTGCTGGGCGAGCCAGAAGTGGATTGCGCCGTCGACGCCGTGGGCTTCGAAGCGCGCGGTCACGGCCATGACGGCGTGAAACACGAGGCTCCGGCTACCGTGCTGAACTCGCTGATGGGCGTGGTTCGGGTTGCCGGCAAGATCGGTATCCCTGGGCTGTACGTAACTGAAGATCCAGGTGCAGTCGACGCAGCCGCGAAGATGGGCAGCCTGAGCATCCGCTTCGGTCTGGGCTGGGCCAAATCCCACAGCTTCCACACTGGTCAGACGCCAGTGATGAAGTACAACCGCCAGCTGATGCAGGCGATCATGTGGGACCGTATCCACATTGCCGACATCGTTGGCGTGGAAGTCATCAGCCTCGATGACGCGCCACGTGGTTATGGCGAGTTCGATGCAGGCGTGCCGAAGAAGTTTGTGATCGATCCGCACAAACTGTTCAGCGCAGCGTAAGGCTTCACGCAAAACAAAACGGCGACCCTCGGGTCGCCGTTTTTTTTGTTCGATGATGATCGTTCCCACGCTCTGCGTGGGAACGATCATTTACAGGGCTGCCAACGCCCCTTGATACAACACCGGCCCCGTCGGTTGCCCAGTCGGCGAGCCCCCCTTCGGTTCAAGACTCACCGCCAGCGCAATCGGCTTGCCGATCAACGTCTTCTGCGCATCGCTCAACTCTACGCGCCCCTTGCCGCCAGCCGGAATCACCCCAAGGGAAATCGGCTTGCCATCCGCCGGAATCGCCCACAACTCCAGACTGCGCCCCGGATCGACCGCTGCCAGAGCCAACGGCTCGACCTTCAAATAATCCTTATGCGCTTCAACCTTCAGCGCAGGCTGCGCGTCGGCAGTCAGCAGCGTGGCGCTGTAACGCGCACTGTCGCGGTTGTAGAGCATGCCCAGGGTTACGGCGATCACCAGCGAGCAAACCGCAGCCGTCACTCGCATCCAGCTCCAGAACGGACGTTTCTCCGGCATATGCAACACTTGCGGCTCAATCCGCGCCGTAATTCCCTGCCACACCCGATCCGGCACCGGCTGCTCGGGCAGTGCGTCGGTCAAACTGGTCAGGTTTTCCTGCCACTGCGCCAGTTCCGCGCGCAATGCTGCGTCCTCCAACAACAACTGTTCGAAACGCCGACGAGCGGCCGAAGGCATCAAGCCAATGGCGTAATCGGCGGCGAGGGCGCGGCGCAAGGTCGGGGTTTGATAGTTCATGATTCAAGGCACCTGCGCAGTCGCTCCATACCGCGGCGGATCCAGGATTTCACAGAGCCCAGCGGCGCGGCCAGGTGTTCGGCGAGCTCAGAGCAGGACAACCCCTGAAAGTAAGCCACGGTGATCGATTGACGCTGCATGCCTTCAAGGCTTTCCAGGCACCGGTTCAAGGCGCTGGCCTCACGGGCACTGCTGAGCTGTTCGTGGGCCGATGGGCTTTCATCCACCAGCGCCTGTTCTTCAAGGTCGCTCAACGGCCGGTCGCGGTGTTTGCGCAACTGATCGATGGCCTGATGACGGGTGATGTTGATCATCCAGGTCAGCGGCGCCGACAGATGCGCCTCGTAGCGCGAGGCGTTGTTCCAGATGCGCACGAAGCTTTCCTGCAGCACTTCTTCAGCCAGATCCTGCCGCCCCATGAAACGCAGCGCTACACCATGCAGCCGAGGGCCGACGCTGCGGTAAAGCGTCTCGAAAGCGCGGCGGTCGCCCAGAGAGCACTGGGCCAGAAGCTGCCTGAGCTGATCGGCATCGACGGTGGGAATAGCAGTTCTCCAGGCAATCGAGGTGGGCAGCAGGTGCCGGTTGCAAGCAGAGGTTAGTTCACGGTGCGCGGTTGTTCCATTCACGGGTGGCCACCTCGCAAAACCGCCGACCCCGATGGACAGGGTCGGCGGCACCCCTCAGCTTTTCGGCATCAGCACTTTGTCGATGACCTGAATCACGCCGTTGGACTGGTACACGTCATAGGTCGTGATGTCGGCGACGTCACCTTTTTCATCCTTGATCGTGATGTTGTGCGGGCCGTTCATCATCACCCACAGCTTGCCGCCCGCGACGGTGGTCAGTTCGGCCTTGCCGCCACCGGCCTTGATCTTCTCGGCAAGGGTCAGCATGTCGAGTTTCCCGGCGACGACGTGGTAGGTGAGGATGTGGGTCAGGGTCGCCTTGTTGGCGGGTTTGAGCAGGTTGTCGACAGTACCCGCCGGCAGCGCGGCGAAGGCTGAGTTGACCGGGGCGAATACGGTGTACGGTCCTTTGCCCTTGAGGGTATCCACCAGGCCTGCGGCTTTCACGGCGGCGACCAGGGTGGTGTGGTCGGCGGAGTTCACCGCGTTATCGATGATGTCTTTGCTCGGCATCATGCTCTGGCCGCCGACGATGACAGCATGGTTCGTGTCTGCCGCTTGCACGGTGTTCAGGGCGAACCCGCCGCCCAAGGCCAGGGTCAGCAGGCTGGCAATCAACGGCGTTTTGATCGAAGTGCGTTTCATGGTGATGATCCTCGTGCAGGGAATCGGCCAGGAATGTCTGTCCGTGCTTGATATACGCGGGCGGGACCCGACTGGATGCAGCACCGGGATAATCTTTTTTCGACGAGTGTGATCCCACAGAGCCTGGGAACAATCCCCTGAGATGCCAGTCCAACGGACAGTTTTTCGCCGCCCATTTTCGGGCGGTTTTCATGGCACAAGAGGATGTCTGAATGAAGATTTCACGCGGTTTTGCACTGGCTTCGCTGATGTGTCTGGCGGCCAGTCCGGTCTTTGCTCAGTTCAGCCTGTTCGATGCGGCCAATGCCATCTCCGGCACGCAGGGCGATGACGCCGCTGCGGCCGCGCCGACTGCGACGACCGCGCAGACGGCCGGTCTGCTGAGTGCGCTCAGCCAATTGAACGTGACGCCACAACAAGCCATTGGCGGTGCCGGGGCGATGCTCGGTCTGGCGAAGAATCAATTGAGTTCGACCGACTACTCGGAGTTGTCCAAAAGCGTGCCCGGAATCGACTTACTGTCGGGTGGCGGTGAACTGGGCGTCCTCAGCGGCTTGCTTGGCTCGTCCGGTAAAGCGGCAGGTCTGAACAACGTCTTGGGCAACGTGAACAACACCAACGACCTGAACAGTGCCTTCAGCGCATTGGGCATGGACACTGGCATGATCGGCCTGTTTGCCCCTGTGCTTCTGCAATTTTTCGGTCAGCAGGGTGTCGGCGGTTCGCTGCTGACAAACCTGGGCGGGATCTGGGGCGCAGGCACCGGTAGTTGACGACGAATGTTTCACCTTGGGATCGTTAACCTTGTGGGAACGATCAACTCAACAACGGTCTAAAATCCCGCTGTCCACTTCTCAAGGAAGCCCAATACGTGAAATCCCTCCTTGCACTGCTTTCCCTCGTGGCCCTGCCGGTTCTGGCCGCTGAGCCTACCCTGTACGGGCGCTACGAATACATCGCGCTGCCGGAAATCGGTGGTGAAGTCCTCAAGGCCAAGATGGACACCGGCGCCCTGACCGCGTCGCTGTCGGCCAAAGACATCGAAACCTTCACCCGCGATGGCGACGAGTGGGTGCGCTTCCGCCTCGCCACCAAAGGCGCGAGCAACAAGGTCTACGAACACAAGGTCGCGCGGATCAGCAAGATCAAGACCCGCTCCGAAGAAGACGAGGATGAGAAGGACGACATCGCCCCCACCAAACGTCCAGTGGTCGATCTGGAATTGTGCCTGGGCAACGTTAAGCGCACGGTGGAGGTCAATCTCACCGACCGCAGCAGCTTCAACTACCCTTTGTTGATCGGCGCCAAAGCCTTGCGTGAATTCGGCGCGGCGGTGAACCCGGCGCGGCGCTTTACGGCAGACAAACCCGACTGCTGATTGACGGCGAATCAGCCTTGGGGCACCGTTCGCCCACTTAACTGCCGGGCTCGGACGCCATGCCCCATATCCTGATTGTCGAAGACGAAGTGGCGATTGCCGACACCCTGACGTTCGCGTTGCAGGGCGAGGGCTTCACCACCACCTGGTTGAGCCTTGGCGCGGCGGCGCTGGAGCATCAGCGCCAGACCCCGGCCGACCTGATCATTCTCGACATTGGTCTGCCGGACATCAGCGGCTTCGAGACCTGCAAGCAATTGCGGCGTTTCAGCGAAGTGCCGGTGATCTTCCTCAGCGCCCGTGATGCGGAAATCGATCGCGTTGTGGGCCTGGAAATCGGTGCCGACGATTATGTGGTCAAGCCGTTCAGCCCACGAGAGGTGGCGGCGCGGGTCCGGGCGATTCTCAAACGCATGGCGCCGCGAGCGGCGGCCGAGGTGTCATCGGCACTGTTTCGCATCGACAGCGAGCGCGTGCAGATCAGCTATCGCGGTCAGCCTCTAACCCTGACCCGCCATGAGTTCCGCCTGCTGCACTGCCTGCTGGACCAACCCGAGCGCGTCTTCAGCCGCGAGCAATTGCTCGATGCGCTGGGCGTCGCCGCTGATGCCGGTTACGAACGCAGTATCGACAGCCACATCAAGAGCGTGCGCGCCAAACTGCGCCGGGTGAAGGCCGACGCAGACCCCCTCCAGACCCATCGCGGCCTCGGTTACAGCTACAGCCCGGGGCGTAGCTGATGCCTCTGGGGATCCGGATTTTTCTGGTCTACGTGCTGTTTGTCGGGCTGACCGGCTACTTTGTGCTGAACACCGTGATGGAAGAAATCCGTCCCGGCGTGCGCCAGTCCACCGAAGAAACGCTGGTCGACACTGCCAACTTGATGGCTGAAATCCTGCGCGACGACTTCAAGGTCGGCACGCTGAATCAAAACCGCTGGCCCGAACTGCTCAAGGCTTATGGCGAACGGCAACCGAAGGCGAGCATCTGGGGATTGCCGAAGAACCAGGTCAACCACCGCATCTACGTCACCGATGCCAAGGGTGTCGTGGTGCTGGACTCCAGCGGCGTTGCAGTGGGTCAGGATTACTCGCGCTGGAACGACGTTTTACTGACCCTGCGTGGCAAATATGGCGCTCGTTCCAGCCGCAGCGATCCGAACGATCCGAACTCCTCGGTGATGCACGTCGGCGCCCCGATTCGCGACAACGGCCAGATTATTGGCGTGGTTACCGTGGCCAAACCCAACAGCTCGTTGCAGCCATACGTTGATCGCACCGAACGGCGATTGCTTGCCTGGGGGGCAGGGTTGATCGGCCTCGGTCTGCTGTTCGGCGCGCTGTTGTCGTGGTGGTTGAGCGCGGCGCTGCGGCGGCTGACTGCTTACGCTCAGGCCGTCAGTGAAGGCCGGCGGGTCGAGGTTCCGCACTACCGTGGCGGCGAGCTGGAACAACTGGCGACGGCGGTGGAGCAGATGCGCACGCAGCTCGAAGGTAAAGCCTACGTCGAGCGTTACGTGCACACATTGACCCACGAACTGAAAAGCCCGCTGGCGGCTATTCGCGGCGCGGCGGAGTTGCTGCAAGGCGAGATGCCGTTGGCCCAGCAGCAGCGTTTTGTCAGCAACATCGACAGCGAAAGTGTGCGGATGCAGCAGTTGATCAAGCGTTTGTTGAATCTGGCTCAAGTTGAACAGCGCCAAGGGCTGGAGGAGCGGGTGGCGGTGCCGCTGGCGAAGCTGGTAGATGAAGTGCTGAGCGCTCAGGCGGCGCGCATCGAAGGCAAGCAGTTGCGCGTGGAACAACGGATTGCGGCGGATTTGAACCTGCTCGGCGAACCATTCCTGTTGCGTCAGGCGCTGGGGAATTTGCTGGAGAACGCTTTGGATTTCACCCCGGCTCATGGCTTGCTGCGATTCAGCGCCGAGAAGATCGGTGAACAGATCGAGTTCAGGCTATTCAACCAGGCCGAGGCGATTCCCGACTATGCGCTGCCGAGGTTGAGTGAGCGGTTTTACTCATTGCCGCGACCGGACAGCGGGCGCAAGAGCACGGGTTTGGGACTTAACTTTGTTGAGGAAGTGGTGAAGTTGCATGGTGGAACGGTAAGCATCGGTAATGTCGACGACGGTGTTGAAGTCAAGTTGTGTATGCCTGCTTAGAGCCACCCCTCATCGGAACGCCGCCCGCCCATCCCTCTCCCCAGAGGGGAGAGGGGGAAAGGGAGCCGATCTTCAAGCTTTTCAAACTTGAGTTCGACTCGATATTTCAGGTCGATGTAGCTCTAAGAACACCTCGGTCAGTCCCCTCGCCCCTCTGGGGAGAGGGTTAGGGTGAGGGGGTGCTTGAACTTCCCACACACTCTCCACATTCCCCCCACACACCCTCCACATACAAATCCCAGACTCTCCCCATCCAAACAGGGAGAGTCCCATGAACCGCAGCCTGACCCTAAAACTCGGGGCAATTGCCCTTCTGATTCTGTTGTTGCTGATCCCGCTCCTGATGATCAACGGCGTGATCCAGGACCGCCAGCAACTGCGCGACGGTGTCCTCGAAGACATCGCCCGCAGTTCCAGCTACAGCCAGCAACTGAGCGGGCCGTTGATGGTGGTGCCGTATCGCAAAGTGGTGCGCACCTGGAAGCTCAACGAGAAAACCAACCAGCGCTACCAGGAAGTGGGTGAAGAACGCGGTCGTTTGTATTTCCTCCCGGAGCGCTTCGAACTCGACGGCGACGTCCAGACCGAACTGCGTGCTCGGGGCATTTATGAGGCGCGTCTATTTCATGCGGACAACCGCATCAGCGGGCATTTTTCGGTACCGGCTCAACTGGGAATCAAGGAGGATTTCGTCGATTACCAGTTCGACCAGCCGTTTTTGGCGGTCGGGATCAGCGACATTCGCGGCATCGAAAATGCCCTGAAACTCGAGCTCAATGGCCAGAAACTCGACTTCGTCCCCGGTAGCCAGGTGGGTTGGTTGGGGGAGGGCGTGCATGTAACCCTGCCGGCGCTCGACGCGAAACAAACCATGCAACTGGCCTTCGGTTTCGACCTGCGTTTGCAAGGCACTGGTCAGTTACGGATCCTTCCGGTAGGCAAGACCAGCAAGGTTTCACTGGCCGCCAATTGGCCGCATCCGAGTTTCATCGGCAACTACCTGCCGGCCCAGCGTGAAGTCAGCGATCAGGGCTTCACCGCCCATTGGCAGACCTCGTTTTTCTCGACCAACCTGCAAGAGGCCTTGAGCAGCTGCGTGTCCGGCGACGGTTGCGAAGCCTACACCGGCCGTAGTTTCGGCGTGAGCTTCATCGACCCGGTGGATCAGTACCTGAAAAGCGATCGGGCAATCAAATATGCGTTGCTGTTTATCGTCCTGACCTTCGCCGGTTTCTTCCTCTTCGAAGTGCTGAAAAGCCTCGCGGTACACCCGGTGCAATACGCGCTGGTGGGCGTGGCCCTGGCGTTTTTCTATCTGCTGTTGCTGTCGCTGTCCGAGCACATCGGCTTTGCCCTGGCGTACCTGCTGTCGGCGGGTGGCTGTGTGTTGTTGATCGGTTTTTATGTCTGCCATGTGTTGCGCAGCGTACGTCACGGCTTGAGTTTTTCGGCGGGATTGGCGGCGTTGTACGGCTTGCTCTACGGCTTGCTGAGTGCAGAGGATTACGCGTTGTTGATGGGTTCGCTGCTGTTGTTCGGGTTGTTGGGCGTGTTTATGGTGCTGACCCGCAAGCTGGACTGGTATGGGATTGGGCAGAAGTCGGCCAAGCCGCTGGCGTTTGATATTGGAGCGGTGGAATGAGCCGGTCGTTGGGGCTGCGTGAGGATCAGCGGGAGGGCGAGGTGTTGGCGACGCTGATTCACGGGTTGTTTCCGTTAGATCCGGTGTGGTGCCATCGCGAGCAAGCTCGCTCCCACAGTGGATCTACTGTGAACACACTATTTGTGGGCACTAGAGATCAAATGTGGGAGCGAGCTTGCTCGCGATGAGGCCCTGACAGCCAGCGAAGTTCTAAACCTTCGGCATCGTCGCCAGCATCGAAGCCCGCTGACTGACTTCGAAATACCACGCAGCCAGCTTCGGATTCGCCGCGCGCCATTCCAGATCCGGATGGCGCAAATCCAGGTAGCCCAAAGCACAGGCCACACTGATTGCCGCCACATCGAAATGGCTGGTCAGCTCGGCAATCGCGTCGGCTTCCAGCACTGCCAGGCCGCGACGAATCTTCTCGCGCTGACCATCAAGCCACTCGTCCCAGTGTTTTTCCGGGGCACGCAGTGCGACTTCATAACGAATCAGCACCGCAGCGTCCATGATCCCGTCGGCCAGGGAGGCCAGGGTCAGGCGCCGCCAGCGGGCCGAGCCGTCGCGCGGTATCAGCGGATTGCCGACGTGCTGGTGATCGAGGTAATCGAGGATCACCCGGCTGTCATGGATGACGTTGCCATCGGCCAGGCGCAGGGCCGGGATCTTGCCCAGCGGGTTGTCTTCGTTGAGGCTAAGGTCCGGGGTAACCGGCGTCAGCACGCAGTCTTGCAGCGCCACGCGGTCCTGTTGACCGGTTTCGTGCAACAGCACCATGACTTTGCGAACGAAGGGCGACAAAGGGTTGTGGAACAGGGTCATGCTGGGGGCGGACATGGCAGCGTCTCGGTCGGTGGCAGTGTCGGCAGCATAGCGCGTTGATCCGCTGCTCAGTCAGCGACGTTGCAGCAGGCCGCGCAGGGCGAAGATTGCTGGAACACCCAGGCCAAGCCAGCTCAAGGCATCCCACACGCCATCGCCCAGCAAGGCGGCGAACAGCCCCGCAGCGCTGAGCAGGGCGATAACCGTGGGGGTGGAGAAGACCTTCCAGAAATTCGACTGCCTCGGCGTCATGCTGGACTCTCCGCGTTATCGAGCACAGGTTTTGCAGCCTTGCGCCGCACCACCCACAAGTAAACCCCGCTACCGAGCACGATGATGGTCAGCCCATCCAGGGTCGCCCAAAGGATCTTCATCGGCATACCGCCGTAATCACCGAAGTGCAGCGGTTGTGACATGCCCATGGCGTCCATGTACCACGGCCGTTCGGCCACGGCGGTGACTTGCAGGGTGCTGGCGTCGATCAGCACCGGTGTCAGCAGGTGCGAGGTCAGGTGAGTGCTGCCTTTCATGAACACCGCGTAATGATGTTCGCTGGAGAATCGTGTGCCGGGGAAGGCGATAAAGTCCGGCTGCATGCCCGGTGCGACTTCCTTGGCGATGTCGAGCAAACGGGTCGCTGGCGCCAGGTGTGTCAGTGGCGGCGCATCGCGGTACGGCGCGACCATCGCGCTCAGGCTGTCGTTGCGCCACGCAGCGATCAGCAGATCGGCGCAGGCACTGATGACGCCGGTCACTCCGACCACCAGCGCCCAGGTCAGGGTCACCACGCCGATCAGGTTGTGCAGGTCGAGCCAGCGCAGACGGGGGGATTTGTCCTGGCGCACGGTGGCGAATTTCAACCGCCGCATGAACGGCAAGTACAGCACCGTCCCGGAAATAATGGCCACGACAAACATCAGTCCCATGAACGCCAGCAGCAACTTGCCCGGCAGACCGGCAAACATGTCCACGTGCAGGCGCAGCATGATCATCATGAAACCGCCGTTGGCCGACGGCATCTCCAGCGCCTCACCGGTGCGGGCGTCGAGCATGAAGGTGTGAGACGAGTTCGGTTCAGTGCCGGCGGTGGGGGCCATGATCGCGATCACGCCGTTGGGGTCTTCTTCTTCCCAGCCGAAGTACTGCATCACCTCGCCGGGGCGATGTTTTTCGGCGGCCAGTACCAACTGCTGCAAGTCCAGCTGCGGGGTGTCGGCCGGCATTTGCTTCAATTCAGCAGCATCGCCCAGCAGGTGGTCGATCTCGTGATGGAAGATCAACGGCAAGCCGGTCAGCGCCAGCATCAGCAGGAACACCGTGCAGATCAGGCTGGTCCAGGTATGGACGAAGGACCAGCGGCGAATTGTTTTACTTTTCATTTCATGGCCTTCAGAAATACCAAAGCCGTCCTTGAAGGACGGCTTGGTCATTGCGCATGTCAGGTCAGGCAATTACCACTTGTAAGTTGCACTGGCGACGACGCTGCGTTGGTCGCCGTAGTAGCAGTAGAAACCGTCGCACGTGGAGATGTAATCCTTGTCCAGCAGATTGGTGGCATTGAGCGCCAGCGACGCGCCTTTCAGGCTGTTGTCCAGACGGCCGAGGTCGTAATGGACTGCGGCGTCGAATACGGTATAAGCGTCGGCTTTGCCCAGCCAGGTGTTGGCCTGATCGCCATAGGTGTTACCGGTGTAGCGTGCGCCGGCGCCGATGCCGAAACCGTCCAGCACGCCGTTGTGCCAGGTGTAGTCAGCCCACAGCGAAGCTTGCTGGTTAGGCATCAGTTGCAGACGGTTGCCCTTGTTGTCGCCTTTCTGCACTTCGGATTTTGCCAGCGTGTAGGCAGCGATGATTTTCAGGTTGTCGGTGACGTCGGAAACAGCTTCCAGCTCCAGGCCTTTGACTTTCACTTCGCCGGTCTGGCTGGTGATCGGCACAGCGCCCACGGTGGTGGTGACCGAGACGTTTTTCTGGGTCAGGTCATACACCGCCGCGCTGAGCAGGGTTTTGCTGCCCGGTGGCTGGTATTTGACGCCCAGTTCCCACTGCTTGCCTTCGGTAGGTTTGAACGATTCGGTGGACGAGGCTAGCGCGCCGGTAGTGGGCTGGAAGGATTCGGCGTACGACAGGTACGGCACAAAGCCCGACTCAAACACATAACTGATCGCCGCGTTGCCGCTGAAGGCCTTGTCGCGCTCGGTGTTGGTGGCATCGCCCTTGTTGAAGAACTTGGTGCCGGTATGGACCCAGTCTTCACGGCCGCCGAGGGTCAGGCGCCATTGGTCGAGGGCCATCTGATCCTGCACGTACAAGCCAGTCTGGTAGGTCTTCTGGTCGTAGTCGTAGAACGCGGTGGAGCGCGGCGGACGAACGATTGGCTGGCCATAGATCGGGTCGTTGACGTTGGTGGTCAGCCCGTCACCGAAAATCGAGGTGTAGTTGGTGTTGCTGCGCTGGTGGTCGAGACCCAGCAGCAGGGTGTGACGGACATCGCCGGTGGCGAAGTCGGCCTGGAAATTGTTATCCACGGCGAACTGGCTGATGTCTTCGTCAACGCTGGTGCTTGTGCGCCCGACGTTGCCTTCGTTATCCACCTGAGTAAACGGATACGAGCCGACAGTAAGGGCCTGGAAAGACAGGTCCGACTTGGTGTAACGCAGGTTCTGCTTGAACTGCCAGACATCGTTGAAGCGATGTTCAAACGCATAACCCAGCGCGTAGTAGGTGCGGTCGTAGAATTCCCAGTCCGGGTCGCCCAGATTTTTGTGATGGGAAACTTTACCGAACGGCATGTCGATTTTAGTGCCTTGCACCGGCAGGAACTGGCTGGTGATGCCGGTATCGTCACGGGTGAACTGGGTGAGCAGGGTGAATTTCGTGTCTTCGTCGATGTTCCAGGTCAGGCTCGGCGCAATGTTGTAGCGCTTGTTGTCGACGTGATCGATCTGCGTGCCGCTGTCGCGCACCACGCCGCTCAGGCTGTAGAGAAACTGGCCTTCATCGTCGATCTTGCCGGTGCTGGCGAAGCTGATCTGACGATGATTGTCGCTGCCGTACTGCACCTGGATCTCGTGGCTGTCTTCAGCGGTAGGACGACGGCTGACCATGTCAAGCAGGCCGCCCGGTGGGGTTTGGCCGTAGACAGACGAAGCAGGGCCGCGCAGCAGGGCGAGGCGATCGAGGTTCCAGGTTTCCTGTTTCGGGTTGGCGTACACGCCTTTTGGCAGCGGCAAGCCATCGAGGAACTGGGTCGGTTCGAAACCGCGAACGCGCAGCCAGTCAGCGCGGGTGTCGCTGCCGTAGCTGCTGGCGACGATGCCCGGCATGTAGCGCACGGCGTCATCGAGGTTTTGCACGTTGCGGTCTTCCATTTGCTCGCGGGTGGCGATGGAGATCGAACGCGGTGCTTCGACCAGCGCGGTGTCAGTCTTGGTGCCGGCGGCGGTGCGCGTCGCCAGGTAGCCTTCCACCGGTCCCCAGGCACTCTCGGTACTTTCGACGCCGATGATGGCGGTTTCCGGCAGGGCCATCACACCCTCGGGCACGGCCACCAGGCTGTAGGTGCCAGCGCTGCTCTGTTCCAGTTGCAGACCGGTGCCGCGCAAGGCTTCACGCAGGGCGCCGGGAGCATCGAACTGACCCTTCACCGGGGCCGAGGTTTTGCCCGCCGCCAGCGATGGATTCAACGACAACGCGAGGCCGGCCTGGCTGGCGATCTGATTGAGGGTGCTGGCCAATGGCGCAGCCGGCAGGTTGTAGGCGCGAACGCTGGACGCCTGTTCAGCGGCAATCAGCTGACTGCTGGCCAGAGGGGCGCAAAGGGCAATGGCGACCGCCAGCAAACTGGGGCGCAACAAGGTGTCTAGCGAACGGGACATACGGCGGCTCCTGAATGGAAATATTTCTCAATTGCCTAGGTGCCGAACGAGAATTCAAAAGTGATAGGGCTGATTGAAAATAATTTCGATTCAGTAAGTGAATCGTTCCCACGCGTGGGAACGGTCATTTAGTCTCAGTCTTCGCCACGACCGTCACCCACCACGGCGTGTGCTGTTCGATCTGCACCGGCAGGGTCGGCAACAGCGCGCTCAGCGCCTTGTCGGTGTCATGCAGCGGGAAGCTGCCGGTGATTCGCAGGTCGGCAATCTCGGGTGCAACACCCAAATGCCCGCGACGATAGCGGCCGAGTTCATGGACCAGGTCCTCCAGCCGCGTGTTGTCCACCACCAGCATGCCGCGGGTCCAGGCATCGGCGCCGAGGTTGAGCGCGACGATCGGCCCAAGGCCATTGCTGCGCATCAGGACTTGCTGGCCCTCCCGCAGAATCCGTTCTTCAGGACTCGCCTCGGGATGAGCCGCCACCGCCGATTTCAGCACGCTCAGGCGCGTACCTTGTTCTTCGCGCTTGACCAGGAACCTTGTCCCCAGTGCGCGCATGCTGCCTTCGCGGGTTTCGACGATAAATGGCCGGGCATCGCCGTGGCCGGTTTCGACGAGGATCTCCCCTTCCTGAAGGACGATCAGCCGCTGCTTCTCATCGAAACGCACGTCCACGGCACTGTGGGTGTTGAGGTTGACCCGCGTGCCGTCGCTCAAATGCAGGGTGCGTTGCTCGCCGGTGGCGGTGCGTTGATCGGCGAGCCAATAGTCGACCGGCAGATAACGATCACCGGCGAACAGCGCCAACCCGATCACCGCGACAATGCTGGCGACGCCGCTGCCCAATTTGCGCACGCGCCGGCGAATGCTTTCGCGCGATTGCAACAAGGCCGTGCGGGCCGGGCCACTGGCGACGCTGAAACGCTGGTCGAGCATGCCCAACTGACGCCAGGCGCGGGCATGTTCTTCATGGGCGGCGTGCCATTTGGCGAACTCTTCGCGTTCCACCGGATTGCCGGAATCCAGGGACAATTGCCAGGCAATCGCGGCATCCAGCACTTGCGCCGATACCGGTTTGGAGCTGAGCGGGCTCATACCGGCTCACCGTACAAAGCGATGTAGCACTGACGAATGCCCTGGGCCAGGTACTGACGAACTCGCGGCACTGACACACCCAGACGCTCGGCGATTTCGGCGTGGCCGAGGCCGTCGAGGCGGTTATAGAGAAACGCCGCCCGGGCCTTGCTTGAGAGCTTGCCGAGCAGGCGGTCGATGGCTTTGAGGTCTTCGAGGATCAGTTGCTGTTCCTCCACCGACGGTTGTTCACCTGCGGGGATCAGCATCAATTCGGTGAGGTAGGCCTGTTCCAGCGCGGCGCGGCGGAAATAGTCGAACAGCAGACCCTTGGCAATCGCCACCAGAAACGCGCGTGGTTCGCGCGGCGCCTTCAGCTCTTCACGACCCAGCAAGCGCACGAACGTGTCCTGACTCAGGTCTTCGGCTCGTTGCGGACAGGCGACGTTGCGTCGCAGCCAAGCCAATAGCCAACCGCGATGGTCGCGATACAACGCACCAACGAGCTCACTTTGAGGGCTTTGGACTGACGACACGCAGCATCACCGATTGGGAAGTGTTAACTAACGAGAATTGTTCGCGATTGTGGCAGAGGCGGGGGAGGTAAGCAATTGGCGCTGGTCGGGTCAAAATCGATCCCCCTCACCCTAACCCTCTCCCCGAGGGGCGAGGGGACTGACCGAGGAGTTCTTGGAGGTACATCGACCTGAGATATCGAGTCGAACTCAGGTTTGAAGCGCATAGAGATCGGCTCCCTTTCCCCCTCTCCCCTCTGGGGCGGTCCGACGTTTCGGGAGGGCTGGGGTGAGGGGTGGCTCTTGAATTTTCCACTATTTCAAAACGAAGGTGCTCGCTGCCTGCGTTTCCACTGACTCAACCGCTGCTGCAGATTCAACGGACTATGAATCTGCATCTGCCGCGCCCGGCTGAACAAAATCAACGCCAGCTCAGCGGTGGCCAACGCATCGGCACTGGCATTGTGGCGCTCGAACACTTCCAGTTTGAACCAGTCGATCCACTCATCCAGCCCGGCATCGCGAATGTGCGCCTGAGGGCAAAGCAGCGGCGCGATATCAGCTACATCCAGAAATGGATGCTGCAACTTGTAGCCCAGATGGTCTTTCAGCGCGCGCCCGAGCATGTGCTGATCGAACGGCGCATGAAACGCCAGCACCGGGCTGTCGCCAACAAATTCCATGAACTCGACCAAGGCCTGAGCCGGATCGCTGCCCGCGGCAATCGCACTCGGCCCCAGGCCATGAATCAACACGCTGGGTGCCAACTTCATGTCGGCGCATTGCAACGTGCGTTCGAACTGCTGGCTGAAGTCGATCGCGCCGTCCTCAATCACCACCGCACCGATGGACAGCACGCGATCCTTGTTCAGGTTCAGCCCGGTGGTTTCCAGGTCGAGCACCACCCAGCGTTGTTCGCGCAGGCTGCATTCGCCGAGCTCTGCCGCCGAGGGCAAGCGTTGCAGGCGTTGTTGGAGTTCGCCGGGAAGACTCGGACCTGCCGGGCGCAGCCATGAAAACAGGCTCATAGCTGATACCGCAGGGCCAGGCTGCTTTGCAGGCGTTGTGCCTGGCGCAGGGATTCACGCAGGATCCGTCGATCCAGATGATTGAGGCTGTCAGGGTCGACCCGGTTGGAGTAGGGCAAGTTCTCCCGAGTCTGTAGCTGATGTTGCTGCATGCGGGCTTGCTGGATGAAGTGATAAGCCTCTTCGTACGCCGCACCGTCCAGCCGTTCGATGACTTCTTTGTCCACCAGTTGGCGAAAGCGCTCCAGCGTGTTGTTCGCCTCGACCCCATGAGCCAAGGCGAGCAGTCGGGCTCCGTCGACAAACGGTGTTAGCCCCTGGACCTTCAAGTCCAGAGTGGCTTTCTCACCATTCTTGCGAGCCAGTACGAACTCACGGAAACGTCCTACGGGCGGACGGTTACGCAGGGCGTTCTCGGCCATCATCCGTTGGAACAGTCGGTTGTCATTCACTTGATCGAGAATGCCTTGGCGCAGCTGCTCGCAGCCTTGCTCGTCCCCCCAGACCACGCGCAAGTCGAAATAAATGCTCGAACCCAGCAGGTTCTCAGGCGTTGCCTCGCGGATAAACGCCGCAAAACGCCGCGCCCATTCGGCCCGGGACAGACACAGTTCGGGGTTGCCGGCCATGATGTTGCCCTTGCACAGCGTGAAGCCGCAGAGCGCCAGACTCTGGTTGATCTGCTGGGCAATGGGCAGCAATTTGCCGCGAAGTTCGGCGGCATGGGCCGCGTCCCGGGCTTCGAACAGAATGCCGTTGTCCTGATCGGTGTGCAGTGTCTGTTCGCGGCGACCTTCGCTACCGAAGCACAGCCAACTGAACGGAATGCCGGGGTCACCTTTCTCGGCGAGGGTCAGTTCGATCACCCGGCACACGGTGTGGTCGTTCAGCAGGGTGATGATGTGGGTGATCTGGGTTGAAGAGGCACCGTGGGCCAGCATGCGCTCCACCAGTTGGCCGATCTCGCCGCGCATCGCAACCAGATTTTCCACCTTCTGGGCGCTGCGGATGGTCCGCGCCAGGTGCACCAGATCGACCCGTTGCAGGGAAAACAGGTCACGTTCCGAAACCACGCCGCACAGGCGATGATCCTTCACCAGGCAGACGTGGGCGATGTGCCGCTCGGTCATGGCAATCGCCGCGTCGAAGGCGCTGTGGTCCGGCGACAGGAAAAACGGCGCCTGGGTCATGTGCCGTTCGATGGCTTCGTTGAAGTCGTTAGTGCCGTCGGCCACCACATGGCGCAGGTCGCGCAGGGTGAAAATCCCCAGCGGCGATTTATGTTCGTCGACCACCACAATGCTGCCGACCTGCTGCTCATGCATCAGGGTCACGGCTTCACGCAGCGGCGTGGCCGGGCTGCAGGTCACCGGATGGCGCATGGCCAATTCGCCCAGTCGGGTATTGAGCGAGTACTGGGTGCCGAGGGTTTCCACGGCTTTTTGCTGGACTTGCTGGTTAACCTGATCCAGCAGGCTGCTCACGCCGCGTAGGGAAAAGTCGCGAAACGCGTTGGAAAGTGCGAACAATTTGATGAACGCCAGCTTGTTCAGCTGTAGGCAAAAGGTGTCTTCGGCCGCGAGGTGTTCGGTGCGGGTTGCACGCTCCCCCAGCAGCGCGGCGAGGGGGAAACACTCGCCGGTGGCGATTTCGAAAGTGGTTTCGGTCCCGCCCTTGGCCGTGTGGGGACGTTCACCCACGACCCGGCCTTGTTTGACGATGTAGAAATGTTCAACCGGGCCGTCGGCGGGTTTGATGATGCTTTCGCCGGGGGCATAAAAACGCAGCTGACACTGTTCGACCAGGTACGCCAGGTGGGCGTGTTCCATTTGATTGAAGGGCGGGAATCGCTGAAGGAATTGCAAAGTGCCCTGGATGTTCTGCAACACCGCGGTTTTCCCTGCCTGTGTGAAGGCGTCCGCTTTACTCATAACTATTACCGCAGTCTTTTTTGAATTGTTGTTGTCGGATGACTACTCATGGTCGGCCCCTGCGCGCAGGGTGCCCATTGGACGTAAGTCTAGGTAGGCAGTGAAGCTGTCGGCATTTGGGATATGTCTGACGCAACTGTGGGAAAAACCTCCTGGATTAGCTATAGGAAAACTTTCCGACGAAGTGCACATTGAAGGTCTGCTTAGCGATGTCTGACGGATGAGCTAGGAAATTGAAATGAAAACGTAGAGTAAGCCATGTCCGACCACGATATTTTGAGTGACGCCGAGCGCGAGGCGCTGATTGCGGTCATGCAGGAACCTGACCTGCCGCCGCAGCGGGTGCTGATCGTCGACGACGATAAAGACGCGCGTGAGCTGCTGTCGGAGATTCTGGCGCTGGACGGGGTGCGCTGCATGACTGCCGCCAGTGGCGAAACTGCACTCAAGATGTTGGAGACCATGCCATCGATTGGCTTGGTGATTACCGATCTGCGGATGGGAAATGTCGATGGTCTGGACCTGATCCGGCAGGTTCGTGAATCGGTTCGGGCGGCAATGCCGATCATCATTGTTTCCGGTGACGCCGACGTGAAAGATGCGATCGCTGCGATGCATTTGAGCGTGGTTGACTTCCTGCTCAAGCCTGTCGATACCGGCAAGCTGTTGGCGCTGGTCAAGCATGAGTTGGGAATGGATGTGCAGTAATCGAACTGAAACAAAAAAGCCCTGATCTCTCGATCAGGGCTTTTTTTTATCCGGCGTCAGCGCTCAGTTACAGGCCATTGGCAGCCTTGAACTCGCGGCGACGACGGTGCAGGACCGGCTCGGTGTAGCCGTTCGGCTGCTTCGTGCCTTCGACCACCAGTTCGACCGCCGCCTGAAAGGCGATGTTGCTGTCGAAGTTGGGTGCCAGTGGACGGTACAGCGCGTCGTTGGCGTTCTGACGGTCAACCACCGGCGCCATGCGCTTGAGGCTTTCCATGACCTGATCTTCGGTGACGATGCCGTGACGCAGCCAGTTGGCGATGTGCTGGCTGGAAATCCGCAGCGTCGCACGGTCTTCCATCAGACCGATGTCATTGATGTCCGGCACTTTCGAGCAACCGACGCCCTGGTCGATCCAGCGCACCACGTAACCGAGAATGCCCTGGGCGTTGTTGTCCAGTTCGTTCTTGATCTGCTCTGCAGTCCAGTCTGGATTGACGGCCAACGGGATGGTCAGGATGTCATCCACCGAAGCGCGCGCACGTTTGGCCAGTTCGGCCTGACGGGTGAACACGTCGACCTTGTGGTAGTGCAGCGCGTGCAGCGCAGCAGCGGTCGGCGATGGAACCCAAGCGGTGTTGGCGCCGGCCATCGGGTGAGCGATTTTCTGTTCGAGCATTGCTGCCATCAGGTCCGGCATGGCCCACATGCCTTTACCGATCTGGGCACGACCTTGCAGGCCGGTACTCAACCCGATATCGACGTTCCAGTTCTCGTAGGCGCCGATCCACTTCTCAGCCTTCATGTCGGCCTTGCGCACCATCGGGCCGGCTTCCATGGAGGTGTGGATTTCATCGCCGGTACGGTCGAGGAAACCGGTGTTGATGAACACTACACGCTCGCTGGCGGCCTTGATGCAGGCCTTGAGGTTGATCGTGGTACGGCGTTCCTCGTCCATGATCCCGACTTTCAGCGTGTTGCGCGGCAGACCGAGTACTTCTTCGATGCGACCGAACAACTCGTTGGTGAACGCCGCTTCTTCCGGGCCGTGCATCTTCGGCTTCACGATATAGACCGAGCCAGTACGGCTGTTCTTGCGCGAGTTATTGCCGTTGAGGCTGTGGATCGCTGCCAGGCTGGTGACCAGGCCGTCGAGAATGCCTTCCGGCACTTCATTGCCATCCTTGTCGAGGATCGCATCGATGGTCATCAGGTGACCGACGTTACGCACGAACAGCAGCGAGCGACCGTGCAGGCTCAGTTCTTTACCATCGACACCGGTATAAGTGCGATCGGCGTTCATGGTGCGGGTAAAGGTCTGACCGCCCTTGGAGACTTCTTCTGACAGATCGCCCTTCATCAGGCCGAGCCAGTTGCGGTAAATCACCACTTTGTCATCGGCATCGACGGCGGCGACGGAATCTTCGCAGTCCATGATGGTGGTCAGCGCGGCTTCCATCAGGATGTCTTTGAGGCCGGCAGCATCGGTCTGGCCGACCGGGGTGCTGGCGTCGACCTGGATTTCGAAGTGCAGGCCGTTGTTCTTCAGCAGGATCGCGGTCGGTGCGGCTGCATCGCCGTGGAAACCGATCAGCTGTGCATCGTTGCGCAGGCCGGTATTGCTGCCGCCTTTGAGGGCGACCACCAGTTTGCCGTCAACGATCTTGTAGCCGGTGGAATCGACGTGAGTGCCGGCAGCCAATGGCGCCGCTTCGTCGAGGAAGGCGCGGGCGAAGGCGATGACCTTGTCACCGCGAACCTTGTTGTAGCCTTTGCCTTTTTCCGCGCCGTCAGCCTCGCTGATGGCGTCGGTGCCGTAGAGCGCGTCATACAGCGAACCCCAACGGGCGTTCGAGGCATTGAGCGCGAAGCGGGCGTTCATCACCGGAACCACGAGCTGTGGGCCGGCCATGCGGGCGATTTCGTCATCGACGTTTTGCGTCGTTGCCTGGAAATCAGCCGCTTCTGGCAGCAGATAACCGATGTCTTGCAAGAAGGCTTTATAGGCCACGGCGTCGTGTGGTTGACCGGCACGGGATTGGTGCCAGCCATCGATACGAGCCTGGATATCACCGCGTTTGGCGAGTAGGGCTTTGTTCTTCGGTGCCAGGTCATGAATGACCTTGTCGGCACCGGCCCAGAACTTATCGGCGGTGAGGCCGGTACCGGGAATGGCTTCGTTGTTCACGAAGTCGAACAGGACTTTGGCGACCTGCAGGCCACCGACTTGAACGTGTTCAGTCATTGCTTGCCTCACTCTGCTCAGCTATTTCGCTTTTCAGCTCTTCAATTTTGACAATGAAGCCTCTGGCCATTTAAACCACAAACCCGTCTGCCAGTACATGCCCGTTCGGGCGGCTGGGTTCGGTCCAATCAACGGCTTGGATGCCTTGCTGACGGGGCTTTCAGGGTTGCGACTGTGCCTGTGGCAGACATCGATCCAACGTTATGTAGTGCGCGCTGCGGCATACTACATGATGAATTGCGGTTGTGAAAATTAGACTAATTACGTCGTTCTGCGACCCCATGACGCATTGCAGTCATGCTGGGGAACGGGATGTTCTCAAAAAACTATTGGATTGTTCCAGTTAAATATAAAAACTTGTACACATAATCTTCGGTTCACTGCTATGGCGCTTTGGTTTTCCGAGGCGCCGAGCCGATTCCCGACCCTTGCCTATACTTGGTCTTCTATAACAAAAGTCATGACAAGAGGGCTGCGCCATGGACCACCTCGTACTCACTGTATTCGCTCCAGACAAGCCAGGGCAGGTCGAGCGCATCGCCCAGTGCATTGCCGAGCACGGCGGTAACTGGCTGGAAAGTCGCATGTCACGCATGGCCGGGCAGTTCGCCGGGATTCTTCGTGTGGGCGTGCCGGCCGAGGCCTACGATGAACTGGTGGATGCCCTACAGGCGTTGTCCGCCCATGGCATTCGCGTGCTGATTGCCGAAAGCGGCATCGAGCAATCGTGCACCTGGAAACCGATTGCCATGGAATTGGTGGGCAATGACCGCCCTGGGATCGTACGCGACATCACGCGTCTGCTGAGTGAGCAGGGGGTGAACCTGGAGCGTCTGGTGACCGAAGTACGTCCGGCGCCGATGAGCAGCGAGCCTTTGTTTCACGCTGAAGCGATTCTCGCCGTGCCGCTGACGCTGTCTCTGGACGTGCTGCAATCGCGACTGGAAACCCTGGCGGACGATTTGATGGTCGAATTGGTACTGCGCAGTGAACCCTGAAGAGGTTATCCAAGTTATACGTGCACCTGCCTGTGGATAACCTGTAGAGACAGCCCGCCAGGCCACGTCGGCCGGGGCTCTTCAGATTCTGATCAAAAAACCAGCAGTTTCAACAAGTTGCGCACAAACGCCGGGGATCAGGCTGTGGATAACCTTGGGAATGATCGATACAGGCCACATAGAACGTGGCCTGTGGAGATTAGTATGTTTTTTGATCAGCGGCGGCGACGCAAACTTATCACCGCATCGACGCTGTAAACCGCCAGGCCAGCCCAGATAAAGATGAACGCCACGAGGGTGCTGGATGACAAGTGTTCATCAAACAGCAGAACGGCTTGCAGCAATACCAACGTCGGCGCCAAGTACTGGAGAAATCCCAGCGTCGTGTAAGGCAAATGCCGTGCAGCGGCGTTAAAACACACCAGCGGCACCAACGTCACCGGACCGGCGGCCACCAGCCACCAGGCTTCGGACGTGGTCCAGAATTCGGCTTGAGCGCTGCTCGCGGTGGGGTTGAACAGCAACCACGCGACGGCAATCGGCACCAGCATCCAGGTTTCCACCACCAGTCCAGGTAACGCCTTGACCGGTGCCTGCTTGCGGATCAGTCCGTAAAAGCCGAAGGTCAGCGCCAGCACCAGGGACACCCAAGGCAGGCTGCCGACTTGCCAGACCTGTTGCGCGACGCCGACCGCCGCCAGACCAACCGCCAGCCATTGCATGCGCCGCAGCCGTTCGCCAAGGATCAGCATGCCCAAGAGCACGTTCACCAGCGGGTTGATGTAGTAACCGAGGCTGGCCTCGAGCATGCGCCCGTTGTTCACCGACCAGACGTAGGTCAGCCAGTTGGCCGCAATCAGCGTGCCGCTCAGGGCCAGGATCGCCAGGCGTTTCGGGTTGTCACGCAACTCGCGCCACCAGCCCGGATGTTTCCACACCATCAGCAGCAAGGCGCCGAACAGCGCGGACCAGAGCACGCGGTGGATGATGATCTCCACGGCGGGAACGCTGGCGATGGCTTTGAAGTAGAGCGGGAAAAGTCCCCAGATGATATAGGCACTCAGGCCCAGGATGTACCCGCGACGCGGGTTGGCGGCTTGCATGCAGAATCCTTGCTTAGGCAGCTAACAAAGAGGGGATTGTAAGGAGATTATTCGGAATATGTCGCGGACCTTGTGGGAGCGAGCTTGCTCGCGATGGCGGTAAATCGTTCAACAATGATTTTGAATGTTGGACCGTCATCGCGAGCAAGCTCGCTCCCACAGGGTTTCGAGGTGAGTCAGAAGAGTTTTAGGGGTTCTTCATTCAGGGCTGCAAGTTGTTCGCGCAAGGCCAACACTTGGTCGCCCCAATACCGTTCACTGCCGAACCACGGAAAACTGTGCGGGAACGCCGGGTCGTCCCAGCGGCGGGCGAGCCAGGCGCTGTAGTGCATCAGGCGCAAGGCGCGCAGCGGTTCGATCAACGCCAGTTCCCGCGGATCGAAGTCGTGGAACTCACTGTAGCCGTCCATCAATTCCGACAACTGACCGAGACATTCCTGATGATCACCCGCCAGCATCATCCAGATGTCCTGGACCGCCGGGCCCATGCGACAGTCGTCCAGGTCGACGATGTGGAACATCTCGTCGCGGCACATCATGTTGCCGGGGTGGCAGTCGCCGTGCATGCGGATGTTCTTGTGCGGCGTAACGTTGTAGACCTCTTCCACACGCTTGAGCAGGTCGCGGGCCACCGACTCGTAGGCTGGCAGCAAACTGCGCGGTATGAAATTGCCTTCGAGCAATGTCGTCAGCGAGTCATGACCGAAGTTCTTCACGCCCAGCGCTTCGCGGTGTTCGAACGGCTTTGTAGCGCCGACGGCGTGCAGGCGACCGAGCAGTTGGCCGAGGCGATACAGCTGATCGAGATTGCCGGGCTCTGGCGCACGGCCACCACGGCGGGGGAACAGGGTGAATCGGAAACCGGCGTGTTCATGCAGGCTGGCACCGTTGTGAATCATCGGCGCGACCACCGGCACGTCGCACTCGGCGAGTTCGAAGGTGAATTGGTGCTCTTCGAGAATCGCTTCGTTGGTCCAGCGCTGCGGACGGTAGAACTTGGCGATCAGCGGCTCGGAGTCTTCGATGCCGACCTGATAGACACGGTTCTCATAGCTGTTGAGCGCCAGAATGCGCGCGTCGCTGAGAAAGCCGATGCTTTCGACGGCATCGAGCACGAGGTCTGGGGTGAGGGTTGCAAACGGGTGGGCCATGCTGACTCCTGCGCGCAGCAGGCTGCCGCGTCCGGCCAAGCATGGTAGCGCAGACGGGGGTTCTTTAGGGGCTGGGCTTGAGATGAGTGGTGTTTGTGATGCCGCCATCGCGAGCAAGCTCGCTCCCACACTGGACCTGCGACACTCCGCAAATCCCATGTGGGAGCGAGCTTGCTCGCGATGGCGGCCTATCAGGCGCCGACGATCCCGCCATCTTCCCGGGAAATCGCCATCACCGAAGACCGCGGCTTGCCATTCGGCAGATGCTCAGGGAACGTCGACCCACCGTTCTCCCCCGGATGCTGAATTCCGACAAACAAAGTCTTCTGGTCCGGCGAGAAGCTGATCCCTGTCACCTCACAGCCCACCGGCCCGACCATGAAACGACGAATCTCCCCGGTTACCGGGTCAGCGCAGAGCATCTGATTGTTGCCCATTCCCGCGAAATCACCGGCATTGCTCGAGTCGCCATCGGTTTGAATCCACAACCGTCCGGCATCATCGAAAGCCAACCCATCCGGGCTGTTAAACATGTTCTGTGGCGTGATGTTCGACGAACCGCCCTTCGGCGTGCCGGCGTGGACGCCCGGGTTGCCGGCGACCACGAACAGATCCCAGGCAAAGCTTTTTGAACCGTGATCGTCACGCTCGGTGCGCCAGCGCAGAATCTGCCCATAGACGTTTTTCTCGCGCGGGTTGGGTCCGCCCACCGGCTGGCCATCCTCGCCACGCTTGGCGTTGTTGGTCAGCGTGCAATACACCTGGCCATCCTTGGGGCTGACGACGATCCACTCCGGACGGTCCATGCGCGTGGCTTTCACCGCGCTGGCCGCGAGGCGCGCGTGAATCAGCACTTCGGCCTGATCGGCGAAACCGCTGCTGGCGTCGATGCCGTTTTTGCCGTGGGTCAGTTCGATCCATTCGCCCTGGCCTTTTGGGTGATCGGCGTTGCCGTCGCCCGCGTCGAAGCGCGCCACGTACAAGGTGCCGTGGTCCAGCAGGTCGCGGTTGGCCTTGGGGTTTTTGTGGTTGATCTTGTCGCGGCTGACGAATTTGTAGATGAACTCGCCGCGCTCGTCGTCGCCCATGTACACCACGGCGTGACCGTCATTGGTTTCGGCAAGGGCTGCGTTTTCATGTTTGAAACGACCCAGCGCGGTGCGTTTGACCGGCGTCGATTGCGGGTCGAACGGGTCGATTTCCACCACCCAGCCGTGACGGTTGAGTTCGTTGGGGTTTTTCGCCAGGTCGAAGCGTTCATCGTGTTGATGCCAGTTGATCTCTTTGCTGGCCGCCACCGCGCCGTAGCGTTTCTGCGCGGCGTCGAACTTTTGCTCGGCACTGCTGCTGCCAAAGCAGTCGGTGAAGTTCTCTTCGCAGGTCAGATACGTGCCCCACGGCGTCTTGCCGTTGGCGCAATTCTGGAAGGTGCCAAGGACGTTCTTGCCGTGTGGGTCGGCACTGGTTTTCAACAACGCGTGGCCGGCGGCCGGACCGCTCAGACTGATCGGCGCGTTGCCGTGAATGCGCCGGTTGTAGCGCGAGCCCTGGACGAAATGCCACTGGCTGTTCTTGCGCTGCACTTCGATCACTGACACGCCTTCACAGGCCAACGCCTTGCGCACGTCTGCAGCCGACTGCGGCATGCCGCCGTGAGCGTAGAGGTAGCGATAGTTGGTGTATTCGTTGTTGATCGCCATCAGCGCCCGGTTGTTGTCACCGGGAAATTCGAACAGGCTCATGCCGTCGTTGTTGTCGCCGAACTGGATTTCCTGATGCTCGGCCGTGCCGTTGCCACTCGCGTCGAACGCCGGGCCGTTGTTCTGCAGGGGCTGCCCCCAACTGATCAACACCGAAGACTTGTAGCCTGGGGGCAGGCTGATGGCGTCGCTGGTGGCGGCGGAAATACTGTCAAAACCCAACAGTTTGCTGGAGCCGGCGCTGACGCTGGCGGCCAGCACGCTGCGGCTCAGCAGGTTGCCGCCCAGGAACATTGCTGCACCGCAAAGGGCGCCGGCGCTGATGAAGCCACGACGGCTGAGACCGACCATTTTCTCGAGGTCGGTGGATTGGTTGTCTTCTAATAGGCTCACATCAGGCTCCCTGCGGGTTTTTGCAGTCACCTTAAAGCGCGTTAATGACGCTAATGTTTCAGAGCGGTGTACCGAGCAAAACGTTGGACGGGGCAAATTGCACCCGCACCGGTTTGCCGGGGGCAAGCCCGAGGGTTCGCATGTGCAGCGGTTCGGCCAGTGCACACAGCGTCTGCCCATTGGGCAGGCCGATACGTACTTCGCTGGGTCCGTCTTCTGCGTCGAGAATTTCTTCGATGATGCCGTTTAGGCAATTGTTGCCGGCTATTGCGTCTTGGTCGATACCCAGCAATTCCAGCCAGCCGGCCTTGATCAGTGCGACCACTTCGGTGCCGGTTTCAAGCTCCAGACGCAGGGTGCTGTCATGAGTGATCTGTGCATCGATGCTCAAGCCTTCTGCCAATTCAAGACGAATCCGGTCGTTGTGCCCTTGGTTATCGGTCGCCACGACCTTTCCATGCAGTTGATTACGCGCGCTGGTTCTGAGCATCAGTCGACCGAGCAGGTCAAGATCGCTGGCATCTTCAGCAGCTTCCAGCACTTGGGCCTGTAAGGCCTGGAGCTTTTGATACAGACGCAATACGCGCTCGCCCTCGCTTGAGAGTTTGGCGCCACCGCCGCCCTTGCCGCCGACACTGCGTTCCACTAGCGGTTTTTGCGCGAGGTTGTTCAACTCGTCGATGGCATCCCACGCGGCCTTGTAGCTCAGACCCGCGCTTTTCGCGGCGCGGGTGATCGAGCCTTGTTCGGCGATATGTTGCAGCAACGCGATGCGCTGCGGACGACGGACAATGTGCTGGGACAACAATGTAGGCAAGGACATGGCAAGACGCTTTGGGCTGTGACGATGGGGAGGACGTTGGCGGCTTGGGGCTCGGGAGTCAAGTCAGGCCATATCACCGGGTTTGGGTGTGCGGGCCAGGCAATAGACGTCGACCCGCGCGGCGCCGGCGTCCATCAACAAGCGAGCCAATGCCTGGGCCGTGGCGCCGGTGGTCAGCACGTCATCCACCAGCGCCAGGTGACGACCGTTGATGGAAGCATCGGCTGCCAGAGCAAAGGCGTTACGCAGATTCTTTTTGCGAGCGTCGGCATTCAGGTCCTGTTGCGCGTTGGTGTCCTGAATCCTCAGCAACAGCGTTTCATCGCAAGGAATGTCGAGGCTGACGGAAAGCCAGCGGGCGAGCATCGCGGCTTGGTTGAAACCGCGTTGGCGCAGACGTTTGGAGGCCATCGGAACCGGGATAAGCGCATCCGGCCGATCCAGATCCTCATCGAAGCGATGTTGCAGGTATTGACCGAGAAGTTCGGCGAGCAGGCGGCCAAACGGCCACTTGGCGCTGTGCTTGAAGCGTGTGATCAGCGTGTCGACGGGAAAGCTGTAAGTCCAGGGCGCGGCGACCCGCTCGAAGGCCGGCGGTTGCTTCAAACATTGGCCACACGTCAGGCCCGCCGCGGGCAAGGGCAGTGCGCAGGTCTGGCATTGATCGCCCAGCCAGGGCAACTCCGTTTCACAGGCCATGCAGATCGGCGTGCTTTCATCCGCCGCTTCTGCGCAGAGCAGGCAAAATTGTTTGTTTTTTAACCAGATGTAAACCGGTCCATCGTATCGTGGTTGACAGCGCATCGCTCTTCCTTAAATATGCCGAACATCCGTGTCGCGTCTGTGGGTATTCCATTCCCCAGCCGCAAGCCATGCATAAAACAAGGAAACGCCCATGAGCGCCAGCACCACTGCAACCCTGCGTCATGACTGGTCTTTGGCCGAAGTCAAAGCACTCTTCGTTCAGCCATTCAATGACCTGCTGTTTCAGGCGCAGACGGTGCACCGCGCACATTTCGACGCCAACCGGGTCCAGGTGTCGACGCTGCTGTCGATCAAAACCGGTGCCTGCCCGGAAGATTGCAAATATTGTCCGCAGTCCGGTCACTACAACACCGGCCTGGAAAAAGAAAAGCTGATGGAAGTGCAGAAGGTCCTCGAAGAGGCCGCTCGCGCCAAGGCCATCGGTTCTACCCGTTTCTGCATGGGCGCGGCGTGGAAACATCCGTCGGCCAAAGACATGCCTTACGTGCTGGAAATGGTCAAAGGCGTGAAAGCCATGGGCCTGGAAACCTGCATGACCCTCGGTCGCCTGGATCAGGATCAGACCGAAGCGTTGGCCAACGCCGGCCTCGACTACTACAACCACAACCTCGATACGTCGCCTGAGTTCTACGGCAGCATCATCACCACCCGTACTTACAGCGAGCGCCTGCAAACCCTGGCCTATGTACGTGATTCGGGAATGAAGATCTGCTCCGGCGGCATCCTCGGCATGGGCGAGTCGCTTGATGACCGCGCCAATCTGCTGATCCAGTTGGCCAACCTGCCGGAGCATCCTGAGTCGGTGCCGATCAACATGCTGGTGAAAGTCGCCGGTACGCCGCTGGAAAATGCCGACGATATCGACCCGTTCGACTTCATCCGCATGCTCGCTGTCGCCCGCATCCTGATGCCGCAATCCCACGTGCGCCTGTCCGCCGGCCGCGAAGCGATGAACGAGCAGATGCAGGCCCTGGCGTTCTTCGCCGGTGCCAACTCGATTTTCTACGGCGATAAATTGCTGACCACCGCCAACCCGCAGGCCGACAAGGACATGCAACTGTTCTCGCGACTGGGCATCCTGCCGGAAGCGCGCGAAGAGCACGCTGACGAAGTCCATCAGGCGGCTATCGAGCAGGCGCTGGTGGAGCAGAAGAGCAGCGAGCAGTTCTATAACGCTGCTGTTTGAAGCCTCCACCGATTCCTCTGAAGGAATGCAAAACACTGTGGGAGCGAGCTTGCTCGCGATGACGGACTGACATTCAACATTGATGTCGACTGGGCCGACGCCATCGCGAGCAAGCTCGCTCC
Organism: Pseudomonas sp. RT4P38; assembly: GCF_054897765.1. Taxonomy (NCBI): domain Bacteria; kingdom Pseudomonadati; phylum Pseudomonadota; class Gammaproteobacteria; order Pseudomonadales; family Pseudomonadaceae; genus Pseudomonas; species Pseudomonas sp. RT4P38. The sequence continues at coordinate 6,359,694 of NZ_CM142703.1, read as the reverse complement.
CACAGGGACCAGTGCAACTTTCGCACTCTGTGATCTGACCTTTGAGGCCTGCATGTCTTTCGATCTCGCCGCGCGCCTTGCTGCCCGTCGTGCCGAAAATCTTTATCGCCAACGCCCATTGCTCGAAAGCCCTCAAGGCCCGGAAGTGGTGGTCGATGGTCAGCCGTTGCTGGCGTTCTGTAACAACGACTACCTGGGCCTCGCCAATCACCCGCAAGTGATCGAAGCCTGGCGCGCCGGGGCAACCCGTTGGGGTGTCGGCGGCGGGGCGTCGCACTTGGTCATCGGCCACAGCAGCCCGCATCACGCGCTGGAAGAGGCCTTGGCCGATTTCACCGGTCGCCCACGCGCGTTGCTATTCACCACGGGTTACATGGCCAACCTCGGCGCAGTCACTGCGTTGGTGGGGCAGGGCGATACGGTGCTGGAAGACCGGCTCAATCACGCGTCACTGCTGGATGCGGGGCTGTTGTCCGGTGCGCGCTTCAATCGCTACCTGCACAACGACGCGGCGAGTCTGGCCAAGCGTCTAGAGAAGGCCACCGGTAACACCCTGGTCGTCACCGACGGCGTGTTCAGCATGGACGGCGACATCGCCGACCTGCCGGCGCTGGCTCGGGAGGCAAAAGCCAAAGGTGCATGGTTGATGGTCGATGACGCTCACGGGTTTGGTCCGCTGGGCGCCCATGGCGGCGGGATCGTCGAGCATTTCGGCCTGAGTCAGGAAGACGTACCGGTATTGGTCGGCACCCTCGGCAAGGCGTTCGGTACGGCCGGGGCTTTTGTCGCCGGCAGCGAAGAGCTGATCGAGAGCCTGATCCAGTTCGCCCGTCCTTACATTTACACAACGAGCCAGCCGCCTGCGCTGGCCTGCGCAACGCTGAAAAGCCTTGAGCTGCTGCGTAGCGAACACTGGCGACGTGAGCATCTGAAAACGCTGATCCGCCAATTCCGCCACGGTGCCGAGCAGATCGGCCTGGAGTTGATGGACAGCTTCACGCCGATCCAGCCGATCATGATCGGCGATGCCGGGCGTGCGGTTCGACTGTCGCAGATGTTGCGCGAACGCGGTCTGATGGTGACAGCGATTCGTCCACCGACCGTGCCCGCCGGCAGCGCTCGTCTGCGCGTGACCCTGACCGCCGCGCACAGCGAAGCGCAGGTGCAGCTATTGTTAAATGGACTGGCCGATTGTTTTCAACAACTGGGACCGGAGCCAAGCCATGCGTAATCGTTTGATTCTGCTGCCTGGCTGGGGCCTCGGCATTTCGCCGCTGGAACCTTTGGCCGCCGCGTTACAGGGGCTGGATGAACACCTGCAGGTCGAGATCGAACCATTGCCAGAGTTGGTGTCGAGCACGCTTGAAGAATGGCTCGATGAACTCGATTCGACGGTGCCTCAGGATGTCTGGCTCGGTGGCTGGTCCCTGGGCGGCATGCTCGCTTCCGAGTTGGCGGCGCGGCGCGGCGATCGTTGCTGCGGCTTGCTGACCCTGGCGAGCAATCCTTCGTTTGTCGCCCATGAGCAGTGGCCGAGCGCGATGCCCGGTGAGACCTTCGATGCGTTTCTGGCGGGTTGTCACACCGATCCGCGCATAACGTTGAAACGCTTTTCGCTGCTCTGTGCCCAGGGCGCTAAAGATCCACGCGGGTTGTCGCGGCTGTTGCTCGGTGGCGCGCCACACACGTCGCCTGATGTGCTGATGAGCGGCCTGGAGTTGCTCGCACAATTGGATACCCGCGAGGCATTACAGGCATTCCGCGGTCCGCAATTGCATTTGTTCGCCGGCCTCGACGGACTGGTTCCGGCCGAAGCGGCGGGGGACCTGCTGGCATTGCTGCCGGACGTCGAAATCGGTCTGATTGAACAGGCCAGCCACGCGTTTCTTCTGGAAGACCCCCACGGTGTGGCGGGGGCGATCCAGGCCTTTTTGCATGAGTTCGGTGATGACTGATTTATCCCTTCCTAACCTGCCCGGCGGTTTGCCCGATAAACGCCAGGTGGCGGCATCCTTTTCCCGTGCGGCGGCGAGCTACGACAGCGTGGCCGAATTGCAGCGTGATGTTGGCAGCCAATTGTTGAGCCGGTTGCCGGAGGGTTTTTCCCCGGCTCGCTGGTTGGATCTGGGCTGCGGCACCGGGCATTTCAGCCGCGCATTGGGCGAGCGATTTCCTGCCAGTAACGGACTGGCATTGGACATCGCCGAGGGCATGCTCAATCATGCCCGGCCATTGGGGGGTGCAACGCATTTCATTGCAGGCGATGCCGAGCGGTTGCCGTTGCAGGATTCAACCTGCGATTTGATCTTCTCCAGCCTGGCGGTGCAGTGGTGTGCAGACTTCGCCTCGGTGCTCAGTGAGGCACATCGGGTGCTAAAACCGGGCGGAGTTTTCGCGTTTGCTAGTCTGTGCGTGGGCACGTTGTTTGAACTGCGTGACAGCTGGCGTCAGGTGGACGGCATGGTGCACGTCAACCGCTTCCGCGAGTTCGGGGTTTATCAACAGCTGTGCGCGGCCAGCGGTTTGAGCGTCGCGAGCCTGGAAACCCGGCCGCACGTGTTGCATTACCCGGATGTGCGCAGCCTGACCCATGAACTCAAGGCACTGGGCGCGCACAACCTGAACCCCGGTCGGCCGGGTGGTTTGACCGGCAGGGCGCGGATCCTCGGCTTGATCGAGGCCTATGAGCAATTTCGTCAGGTCGAAGGTCTGCCGGCGACTTATCAAGTGGTGTACGCCGTTTTGGAGAAACCCTAATGAGCTCAGCGTATTTCATCACCGGCACGGACACTGACGTCGGCAAAACCACCATTGCCGCAGGCTTGCTGCATGCCGCGCGGTCGGCGGGATTGAGTACGGCGGCGGGCAAGCCGGTCGCCTCCGGCTGCGATGTGACGCCCAAGGGCTTGCGCAACGCCGATGCATTGGCGTTGCTGGCGGAGTGCTCGGTGCCTTTGACTTATGCACAGGTCAACCCTGTGGCGTTCGAACCCGCCATCGCTCCGCATCTGGCGGCACGGGAGGCCGGTGTGGCATTGACGGTGCAATCATTGTTGGCGCCAATGCGGGAGATCCTCGATATGCAGGCGGATTTCACCTTGATCGAAGGTGCCGGAGGCTGGCGGGTGCCTTTGGCAGATCAGGACAATCTGTCGGACTTGGCGATGGCGCTGGATCTGCCAGTGATTCTGGTGGTGGGTGTGCGTCTGGGTTGCATCAACCATGCGCTGCTGACGGCCGAGGCAATTGCTCAGGACGGTTTGCAGTTGGCAGGGTGGGTGGCCAATATCATCGATCCGAAGACTGCGCGTCTGGAAGAAAACCTTGCGACCCTCGCTGAGCGGATCCCGGCACCGTGCCTGGGGCGGGTGCCGAAACTCAAGTTGGTGACCGCCGAGGCGGTGGCCGAGCATCTTCAACTGGACTTGCTGGACTGAAGGTTTTTGGCTGGGGTTTTAACTATGACAAGGCACTGTGCCATTAGTGTTTTTGTCGGGCCTTTTGCTGGTGGGTCTGGTTCAATGGCCGCTGTTGATCCTTTGCAAGGACGAGTTCTCCCATGGAAATCTCAGGAAACACCGCTTTTTATGCCGGTCTGAGCACTATTCAGACAGGGCAGAACCGTGTCGATCAAGCCTCTGGCCAGATCGCCAACACTACGATCGAGCGCTCGGTGACCAGCCAGTCTTCCGAGGCTCAGGTTGATCGTCTGCGTTCAGTCGATCGCAGTCAGCAGTCGGACCTGGCCAGTAACATGGTCGAGATGTCCCAGGGCAAATTTCAAATTGAGCTGGGTGCCAAAGTCGCCAAGGCATCCGACGAAGTGCTCGGTACGTTGATCGATACATTCGCCTGATCCCTCGCTCAATCCGCTTCTTCGACGCCGCGACTTTTCGCGGCGTTTTTCCGCGTAAGTCTTTCTCGCACAACTAATCTTTCCTGCACTGCGTGTTGCTCAGTCATCGGTGTTGCCCTGCGCTGTGCCCGGTATTCCCATGGCGTGATGACGAATGGCAAAAGATCGGCGCTTGACAAGATTTAGGCGTAAACGTATGTTTCAAACAACTGTTTGACCGCCACAATAAATCAACGCGGTCGTTCATTCCCGGTTACATCAGCAGAGGTTTATCGCTATGCCTGACTACAAGGCCCCCTTGCGTGATATTCGCTTCGTTCGTGACGAGCTGCTCGGCTACGAAGCGCACTATCAGAGCCTTCCGGCTTGCCAGGACGCAACTCCAGACATGGTTGACGCCATTCTCGAAGAAGGCGCCAAGTTTTGTGAGCAGGTGCTGGCTCCGCTGAACCGCGTGGGTGACACCGAAGGTTGCACCTGGAGCGAGTCCGGCGTTAAAACCCCGACTGGCTTCAAAGAAGCCTACAAACAATTCGTCGAAGGCGGCTGGCCAAGCCTGGCCCACGACGTAGAGCACGGCGGCCAGGGCCTGCCGGAGTCTCTGGGTCTGGCCGTCAGCGAAATGGTTGGCGAAGCCAACTGGTCGTGGGGCATGTACCCAGGCCTGTCCCACGGCGCGATGAACACCATTTCCGAGCACGGCACGCCTGAGCAACAAGAGGCTTACCTGACCAAACTGGTTTCCGGCGAGTGGACCGGCACCATGTGCCTGACCGAACCGCACTGCGGCACCGACCTGGGCATGCTGCGCACCAAGGCCGAACCTCAGGCCGACGGTTCCTACAAAGTATCCGGCACCAAGATCTTCATCTCGGCCGGCGAACACGACATGGCCGATAACATCGTCCACATCGTGCTGGCACGCTTGCCGGATGCACCGGCTGGCACCAAAGGCATTTCGCTGTTCATCGTTCCCAAGTTCATGCCGAACGAAGACGGTTCGATCGGCGCTCGCAACGCCGTGACCTGCGGTTCCCTGGAACACAAGATGGGCATCCACGGTAACGCCACCTGCGTGATGAACTTCGACGCGGCCACCGGTTTCCTCATCGGCCCGGCGAACAAAGGCCTGAACTGCATGTTCACCTTCATGAACACCGCACGTCTGGGGACGGCGCTGCAAGGTCTGGCTCATGCCGAGATCGGCTTCCAGGGCGGTCTGAAATACGCTCGTGATCGTCTGCAAATGCGCTCCCTGACTGGCCCGAAAGCACCAGAAAAAGCCGCTGACCCGATCATCGTTCACCCTGATGTACGTCGCATGCTGTTGACCATGAAGGCCTTCGCCGAAGGCAACCGCGCGATGGTTTACTTCACTGCCAAGCAAGTCGACATCGTCAAGTACGGCGTGGACGAAGAAGAGAAGAAGAAGGCCGACGCACTGCTGGCGTTCATGACGCCGATCGCCAAAGCCTTCATGACTGAAGTCGGCTTCGAATCCGCCAACCACGGCGTGCAAATCTACGGCGGCCACGGCTTCATCGCCGAGTGGGGCATGGAGCAGAACGTTCGCGACAGCCGCATTTCGATGCTGTACGAAGGCACCACCGGTATCCAGGCACTCGACCTGCTGGGCCGTAAAGTGCTGATGACTCAAGGCGAGGCTCTGAAAGGCTTCACCAAGATCGTCCACAAGTTCTGCCAGACCAACGAAGGCAACGAAGCGGTCAAAGAGTTCGTCGAGCCATTGGCTGCGCTGAACAAAGAGTGGGGCGAGCTGACCATGAAGGTCGGTATGGCGGCCATGAAAGACCGCGAAGAAGTCGGCGCGGCGTCGGTGGATTACCTGATGTACTCCGGTTACGCCTGCCTGGCTTACTTCTGGGCTGACATGGCGCGTCTGGCTGCCGAGAAACTGGCTGCCGGCACCACTGAAACGGCGTTCTACACCGCCAAGCTGCAGACTGCGCGCTTCTACTTCCAGCGCATCCTGCCGCGTACCCGCACTCACGTTGTAACCATGCTGTCGGGCGCCAACAACCTGATGGACATGAAAGAAGAAGACTTCGCGCTGGGTTACTAAGTCCCACGCTGTCGCTTCATAAAGCCGCTGCTTCCTCGGGAGCAGCGGCTTTTTTGTGCGCGATATCTACGCGTAAATATTCCTGACTAAAACGCTAAGAAGAACGCCATTGCTGCCGTTAAAGAGGATGGCGATGTGACATGCCGCTCGAAGAGCAGGCACAATGCCATCTTTGTTTGCCGGGTCGGAGCTTTACCCTTGCCGCGTTCTTCCGCTGTACGTTTCAGCCATTTCCTGCCGTCGTTAGTGCTTTTGCTCGCGGGGCTTGCGGCTGCGTACGTGAAGGATCTGAACGTCTTTTTCACCTCGCTGTTCAACGTACTGCCAACGCTGGTGTTGTTGCTCGGCGGTGCTTACTGCGCGGTTTACCGACGTCAGCGTGAGCTGTTTCTGATGGTCACGGTGTACATCGCCTACTTCCTGCTCGACACCCAGACTGATTACTACCGCGACAATGGCAAAGTCCGTGAAGACGCCGCGGTGGTCTTCCATCTGTGCTGCCTGTTGCTGCCGCTGCTCTTTGGCTTGTTCGCCGCCTGGCAGGAGCGCACCCACCTGTTCCAGGACATGGTGGCGCGCTTCGCGGTATTGATGGCCTTCGGTAGCGTGGCGTTGGGGCTGGAACAAAGTTACCCACAGGCGCTGTTGATGTGGCTGTCGGAGATCCGTTGGCCAGCCCTGCATGGCGCCTGGATGAGCTTGATCCAGTTGTCTTATCCAGTGTTCATCGCCTCGTTTGCGTTACTGGTTTGGCAATACTGGCGCAACCCGAGACCCTTGCATGCTGCCCAATTAGTGGGCTTGCTCGGGTTGTTCTGGATGTTGCCGAAAACCTTCATCCTGCCGTTCACCCTGAACATCATGTGCAGTCAGGTGATGTTGATGATTGCCGCAGCGGTCGCCCATGAGGCCTATCAAATGGCCTTCCGCGACGAGCTTACCGGTCTGCCGGGCCGCCGCGCCTTGAACGAGCGGATGCAGCGGTTGGGGCGCAATTACGTGCTGGCGATGAGCGACGTCGATCACTTCAAGAAATTCAACGACACCCACGGCCACGATGTCGGCGATCAGGTACTGCGACTTGTCGCCAGCAAGCTGTCGAAAATCGGCGGAGGCGGAAGGGCGTATCGCTACGGCGGAGAGGAGTTTGCGTTGGTGTTCGCAGGCAAGACCCTCGAAGAGTGCATGCCGCACCTGGAAGTCATCCGCGAATCCATCGCCACCTACAACATTCAGCTGCGCAATCAGGACAGCCGCCCCCAGGACGACCAGCAAGGTCGCCAGCGCCGGGCGGGTTCGGGCGCCTCAAGTGTGTCGGTCACCGTCAGTATTGGTGTCGCCGAACGACTGGAGCAGCGTACCCCCGAAAAAGTGCTCAAATCCGCTGACGAGGCGCTCTACAGCGCCAAGGGTGCGGGGCGAAACTGCGTGGTGGCGTTCGGTCAGAACCGTCGTGGCGCAGTGCGCATGGACGCCGCTACTGATTGAGTGATGATGGCGCATTCAGCGTCTGGACTGTGATTGTGAGGCCGGGTGCGCGGCAGTAGGTTTGGGGAATCTGCTGCCGGAGAAATGACCATGCCTGAGTACAAAGCTCCCCTGCGCGACATGCGCTTTCTGATTGACCACGTCTTCGATTTTCACAGCAACTACGCCGCGCTGGGCGCCACCGATGCCAGTCCGGACATGATCAATGCGATCCTCGAAGAAGGTGCAAAGTTCTGTGAGAACGTTCTCGCACCGCTGAACCGCAGCGGCGACGAAGAAGGCTGCCATTTCGACAATGGCGTGGTGACTACGCCTACAGGCTTCAAGCAGGCCTTCGCACAATACGTTGAAGGTGGCTGGCATGGTCTGGCGGCTGATCCGGTTTACGGTGGCCAGGGTTTGCCAAGTTCACTGGGGTTGGTCATCAGCGAAATGGTCGGCTCCAGCAACACCTCCTGGGGCATGTACCCCGGTCTGACTCACGGTGCAATGTCGGCGATCCACGCCCATGGCACTGAAGAACAGAAACAGACTTACCTGAGCAAACTCACCGCAGGCCAATGGACCGGCACCATGTGTCTGACCGAAGCCCATTGCGGCACTGACCTGGGCATCATCAAAACCCGCGCCGTGCCTGCGGCCGATGGCAGCTACGCGATCTCCGGCAGCAAGATTTTCATCTCTGCCGGCGAGCACGACATGAGTGAAAACATCATTCACCTGGTGCTGGCGAAACTGCCGGACGCTCCGGTAGGCACCAAGGGCATTTCGCTGTTTATCGTTCCTAAATTCCTACCCAATGACGAGGGTGAGGCGGGCGAGCGCAACGGCGTTTCCTGTGGCTCGATCGAACACAAAATGGGCATCAAGGCCTCGGCCACCTGCGTGCTGAATTTCGACGATGCCAAGGGCTTCTTGATCGGTGAGCCGAACAAGGGCCTGAACTGCATGTTCACCATGATGAACCACGCGCGGCTCGGCACAGGCATGCAGGGTTTGTGTCTGGGGGAGGCGAGCTTTCAGGGTGCGATCAAGTACGCCAACGACCGTCTGCAGATGCGTGCGCTGACCGGCCCGAAAGCGCCGGAAAAAGCCGCCGATCCGATCATTGTTCATCCTGATGTGCGCAGGATGTTGCTGACGATGAAGGCCTTCAACGAAGGCAACCGGGCGCTGACCTATTTCACTGCGCAGTTGCTGGACGTGGCACATCTGAGTACGGATGAGACGGCGCGTCAGGATGCCGAAGACCTGCTGGCGTTCCTCACGCCGATCTGCAAAGCCTTCATGACCGATACCGGACTGGAAGTGACCAACCACGGCATGCAGGTGTTTGGTGGGCACGGATTCATCCGCGAGTGGGGTATGGAGCAGTTGGTTCGTGACTGCCGGATCGCACCGATCTACGAAGGCACCAACGGCATTCAGGCGCTGGACTTGCTTGGAAGAAAAGTCCTCGGCAGCCAAGGGAAATTGCTGCGCGGCTTCACCAAAATCGTTCACAAGTTCTGTGCGGCAAACGCCGGACATCCGCAACTCGCCAGCTACGTGGCGCAGCTCAACGACCTGAATCAGCAGTGGGGAGAGGTGACCACCAAGGTCGGTATGGCCGCGATGAAAAATCCTGATGAAGTCGGCGCGGCTTCGGTGGATTACCTGATGTACAGCGGTTACATCATCCTTGGCTATCTGTGGCTGCGCATGGCGTTGGTCGCGCAGGCACAGCTCGATTCGGGCAGTGGCGATGCCGCTTACTGCCAGGCAAAACTGGCGACCAGCGAGTTTTACTTCAAACGTTTGCTGCCACGCACGGCTGCTCATCGCGCGGCCATCGAGGCGGGCAGCGATTGCCTTATGAAGCTGCCTGCGGAGCTGTTTGCGTTATAGTTTTTCAAATCGTCGGAAAAGAGCCCGCCTAGTTGCGGGCTTCTTTAATGGTCGGAATTTCAGTGACTAAAAATAACAAAACGGTCATGTGCTGACCCTATGTGTCGTAAAAGTTGTTGGGTTACACTCGAACCCAACGAAAGCACCACTCCTACGAATCACCTGTTTAGATCTTGCGAGGTTTGCCATGGCTGACTACAAAGCGCCCCTGCGCGATATGCGCTTCGTCCTCAATGAAGTTTTCGAGGTCGCCAAACTCTGGGCCGAACTGCCTGCGCTCGCCGAGACTGTCGATGCGGAAACGGTTGAAGCCATTCTCGAAGAAGCCGGCAAGGTCACCAGCAAAAGCATCGCGCCCCTGAGCCGTGCGGCTGACGAAGAAGGTTGCCATTGGGCGGACGGTGCCGTCACCACGCCGGCCGGTTTCCCACAGGCTTATCAGACTTACGCTGAAGGCGGTTGGGTCGGTGTCGGTGGCGATCCGACCTATGGCGGCATGGGCATGCCCAAGGCTGTTTCGGCTCAGGTCGAAGAAATGGTCAACTCCGCCAGCCTGTCGTTCGGTCTGTATCCGATGCTGACCGCGGGTGCCTGCCTGTCGATCAATGCCCACGCCAGCGAAGCGCTGAAAGCCGCGTACCTGCCGAACATGTACGCCGGCGTCTGGGCCGGCTCCATGTGCCTGACCGAGCCGCACGCGGGTACTGACCTTGGGATCATTCGCACCAAGGCCGAACCTCAGGTCGACGGGTCCTACAAAGTCAGCGGCACCAAGATCTTCATCACCGGTGGCGAGCACGATCTGACCGAAAACATCATCCATCTGGTGCTGGCCAAACTGCCGGATGCGCCGGCGGGTCCGAAAGGAATTTCGCTGTTCCTGGTGCCGAAGTTCATGGTCAACGCCGATGGCACTCTCGGTGCGCGTAACCCGGCCAACTGCGGTTCGATCGAACACAAGATGGGCATTCAGGCGTCAGCGACTTGCGTGATGAACTTCGACGAAGCCGTGGGTTACCTGGTCGGCGAGCCGAACAAAGGCCTGGCCGCGATGTTCACCATGATGAACTACGAACGTCTGGGCGTTGGTATCCAGGGCCTGGCCACCGGCGAGCGCTCCTACCAGAACGCCGTCGAATACGCTCGCGACCGTCTGCAAAGCCGTTCGCCGACCGGCGCGCAGAACAAGGACAAGGTCGCTGACCCGATCATCGTCCACCCAGACGTGCGTCGTATGCTGCTGACCATGAAAGCCTCGAACGAAGGTGGCCGCGCGTTCTCGACTTACGTGGCCATGCAACTGGACACCGCCAAATTCAGTGAAGACGCCACGACCCGCAAACGCGCGGAAGATTTGGTGGCCTTGCTGACCCCGGTGGCCAAGGCATTCCTGACCGACCTCGGTCTGGAAACCACGGTTCACGGCCAGCAGATTTTCGGCGGCCACGGTTACATCCGTGAGTGGGGCCAGGAGCAACTGGTTCGCGACGTGCGCATCACCCAGATCTACGAAGGCACCAACGGCATTCAGGCGCTGGACCTGGTAGGACGCAAGATCGTCGGCACCGGCGGGGCGTTCTACAACCTGTTCGCTGACGAAATCCGTCATTTCACCGCGACCGCCAGCGCTGACCTGGCCGAGTTCACCAAGCCGCTGAACGACGCGGTGACCACCCTCGACGAGCTGACCGCGTGGCTGCTCGATCGGGCGAAAAGCAACCCGAACGAAATCGGCGCTGCCTCGGTCGAGTATCTGCAAGCATTCGGTTACGTGTCGTATGCGTACATGTGGGCACTGATGGCCAAGGCCGCTTTTGGCAAAGAGGCGCAGGACGATTTCTACGCGAGCAAACTGGGCACGGCGCGCTTCTATTTCGCACGCCTGCTGCCGCGTATTCACTCATTGAGCGCGTCGGTGAAGGCCGGCAGCGAGTCGTTGTTCCTGCTGGACGCAGGACAGTTCTGACAATGTAGCGCCGTGTAAGCATTTTCTTACATGACGTGCTGCTCTTCTCCCATAGATGAAGATTGGATCCACAGCTAATCTACTTCACATGGACGTCGCGCAGGAAGCGCAAAGCAACAACACGGACACGTAGGATTCTGCCAGGACGGCGGAGTGAAATGGATGTCAGGGAAACAGTCTGCAAAGCCCCGCTTCGGCGGGGTTTTCTTTTACCTGCAGAAAAGTGTTCAGCCCATATCATCCAGTGTTGCCGGGCTGCTCAAACGCCCCTCCGAGCCATTCATCACTTCTTCCAGCAACGTACGCAACAAGGCCAGCGAGGTCTGTTGTCGCTGTGCCGCAAAGGGATTGCCGTCTGATCAGACCCGCCCTACACGAATTCCCGAACCGTCTCGCGGTACAACTCGACGGTTAAACAATGGGAAGCGGGAGACAAGCATCCCAGTGGCATGGCGCTGAAGTTGCTGAGCATCGTTCAGAAACACGGTCTTGAGATACTGGCCTGAAGAACCGCACTGAACCCTGACGAACGGTACAGGTCGATTAGCTGTAGGCTCACACGAGCCAACTTTAAATCAGGAGCTACCCCATGGACTTTATTCGCATCATCATCGCCATTCTATTGCCGCCACTGGGTGTGTTTCTGCAAGTCGGTTTCGCCGGCGCGTTCTGGCTGAATATTCTGCTGACGTTGTGCGGTTACATCCCCGGGATCGTGCATGCGGTGTACATCATCGCCAAGCGCTGAGTTTCGCGGCGTCAGATAGATTCCATTCGCGGGCAAGGCTTGCCCGCGAATGGAGCGCTGCGATTTCAGTCCGACAGCGCCATCACCCTTCGATAAAACAACCACTCCTGCTCCAGTGCGTGGGCCTGATTGCCGGCCTTGCGAAAGCCATGGCGTTCGTCAGCGTAGTAATGCGCTTCAACCAGAATGCCGTTGTCCTGTAGCGCCGTGACCATGTCGCGGGTCTGTTGCGGAACCACTACGGCGTCCAGTTCACCCTGAAAGAAAATCACCGGAACACTGATGTTGCCCGCGTGCAGCAACGGCGTTCGAGCAGCGTAGCGTTCGGCATCCTGCACCGGGTCGCCGATCAGCCAATCCAGATAATCGCCTTCGAACTTGTGGGTCGTCCGGCCCAGTGCCACCGGATCACTAACGCCATACAGGCTGGCGCCGGCGCGGAAGACTGTGTGAAAGGCCAGTGCACACAGTGTGGTGTAGCCGCCGGCACTGCCACCGCGAATAAACGCCTTGTTGCCGTCGATCAGTCCGCGTTCGGCAAGATAAGCGACGACTGCGCAGGCATCCTCCACATCCACTTCGCCCCAGCTCAAGTGCAGCGCTTGTCGATAAGCCCGGCCATAGCCACTGCTGCCGCGGTAGTTGAGGTCGGCCACAGCGAAACCGCGTTGCGCCCAATACTGGATGCGCGGATCGAGCATGGGGTAGCAGGCCGAAGTCGGGCCACCGTGGATAAACACCACCAGAGGCGGTTTTGCTTCACCGGTCATCGCGGGATAGAAAAAGCCGTGTGCCTCGCCCGAACCGCTCGGGTAGCGCAGGGTTTGCGGGACGCTGATCTGTTCGGCGGGCAACGGTGCAACACCGCCAGCCAATGTGTTGACCTGCCGGGTTTGGCGGTCGATGGCAATGATTGCCGACGAACTGACTGGCGAGGCGGCGATGCAGTAAATGAACCGCTCATCCAGCGCGAGATGGCGGAACCGGCTGTAATCGCCAGTGAAATCTTCACGGGAGTCACCACAAAGACCCAATCTGCCAAACCCGTCTTCGGTCCAGGTTGCCAGATAGCTGCCTTCGCTCAGCGGCAACCAGGTGCTGCCACCCAGCTGCCATGGCGCTGGCCCATGATCGGCAGCGGCACTCGGCAGCGGTCTCAGACCGTCTGTCGATTCCACCCAAGGCTGCCAGTAGCCGCCGCAATCAGTCAGGCAAAACAGGCGGCTACTTGCATCGAACCTCGGTTGTTGCAGCGATTCCTCAGCGTCTTCGCCAGCCACGCAACGCGGTAGAGCAAAGCTGCCATCGTTCTGGCGTTCGGCAACCATCAGGCGAGTCGCGGTCCATGGTTGATCCGGACGACTCCACTCGATCCACGCCAGTCGTTGCGCGTCGGGACTCAACGTCGGCGCGGCATAGAAGTCGGCGCCTTCGGCCAGCAGATGACGTACCCCGTCAGCCACATCGATAGCCACCAGACGATGCCGATCGCGGTTTTCTTCAACCGCCAATACCTGCCCGTTAGCGAACTGCAGATCGCCGTATCGGCATTCGCCTGAGCTCAGCAACTCAGGTGTCTCGCCGGCCAGCGACTGTCGATACAGCTGTTGGTCCGCCTCGTTGACGAACACTATCCCGTCATCGGTCAGACAAAACGCGCCGCCGCCATATTCGTACACCCGACTGCGCGCACTGAAGCCCGCTGGCGTCAGGCAATGCGCCTGGCCGTCACGCCAATGCCAGATCCGGCAGGCGGCGTCCTCGGGTCGGTACTCGTTCCAGAACAAGCCTTGCCGGCCGACCTGCAACTCGGCGAAGTCGATGCCGGCCGCGACGGCCCTGGCAGCGCTGAAGGGTTCAGCTTTTAGCGATGAGTCGTGAATTTCGTTCATTGCGAAACGCCAGTTGTTCGATGGTCTGGGTCGCGTGCTCGGCTTCTTCGCGGGCCTTGAGGATCACGCCGTGATGTTCCGACTTGCTGCACACCGGGTCGGCATTGCTCGCGTCCCCGGTGAGCATGAATGCCTGGCAGCGACAGCCGCCGAAGTCTTTTTCTTTCTCGTCGCAGGAACGGCACGGCTCGGGCATCCAGTCGTAACCGCGGAAGCGGTTGAAGCCGAACGAGTCGTACCAGATGTGCTGCATGCTGTGGTCGCGCACGTTGGGAAACTGCACCGGCATCTGTCGGGCGCCGTGACAGGGCAGGGCAGTTCCGTCCGGCGTAACCGTCAGAAAGATACTGCCCCAGCCGTTCATACAGGCTTTCGGGCGCTCTTCGTAATAGTCCGGGGTGACGAAAATCAGCTTGCACGGATGCCCTTCGGCTTCGAGTTTGGCACGGTATTCGTTGGTGATGCGTTCGGCGCGGACCAGCTGTTCCTTGGTCGGCAACAGACCGACCCGATTGAGCTGCGCCCAACCGTAAAACTGGCAAGTGGCGAGTTCCACAAAGTCCGCCTCAAGGGCGATGCACAACTCAATGATCCGGTCGATCTTGTCGATGTTGTGCCGATGGGTCACGAAATTCAGCACCATCGGATAGCAGTGGGCTTTCACCGCGCGAGCCATTTCCAGCTTCTGCGCGAAGGCCTTTTTCGAGCCGGCCAGCAAGTTGTTCACTTGCTCATCGCTGGCCTGAAAGCTGATCTGAATGTGGTCCAGGCCGGCCTTCTTGAAGTCGCTGATTTTCTGCTCGGTCAGGCCGATGCCTGAGGTGATCAGGTTGGTGTAGAAGCCCAGCTTGCGCGCCTCGGCAATCAGCTCGGCGAGGTCCTGGCGCACCAGCGGTTCGCCGCCGGAAAAGCCCAACTGCGCCGCGCCCATCTCCCGTGCTTCGCGGAACACCTTGATCCACTGTTCGGTGCTCAGTTCTTGACCTTGCTCGGCGAAGTCCAGCGGATTGGAGCAGTACGGGCATTGCAACGGGCAGCGATACGTCAGCTCGGCCAGTAGCCACAGCGGCAGGCCGATTTCGGGTTTTGGCGGCAACTTGACTGACAGGGCGTCAGGCAAGTTCGATCCAGTGCTGAGCACGGGCAACCTCCATGAATTGCTCGATGTCGTCACCGAGCTCGGGCACGCCGGGGAACTGCGCGTCCAGTTCGGCGATGATCGCCGAGACATTACGCTGGCCATCGATCAAGCCGCCGATCATTGCGGCGCTTTCATTGAGTTTGATCATGCCTTCCGGGTAGAGCAGCACATGACCCTTCTGCGCCGGTTCGTACTGGTAGCGGTAGCCCTGACGCCAGGTCGGGGTCTTGCTGCGATCGAAACTCATAAGGTGATTCCTTTGTGCCAGACCCGTTGCTCGGTCACGCTGTGGTACGGCGGGCGATTCAATTCGTAGGCCATGCTCATGGCATCGAGCATGCTCCAAAGAATGTCCAGTTTGAACTGGAGAATTTCCAGCATGCGCTCTTGGCCGGCCCGCGTCGTGTAGTGCTGCAAAGTGATCGCCAAGCCGTGTTCTACATCGCGGCGCGCCTGACCCAGGCGGGTGCGGAAATACTCGTAACCGGCCGGATCGATCCACGGGTAATGCTGCGGCCAGCTGTCCAGTCGCGATTGGTGGATCTGCGGCGCGAACAGTTCGGTCAGCGAGCTGCTGGCGGCTTCCTGCCAACTGGCCCGGCGGGCGAAGTTGACGTAGGCGTCGACGGCAAAACGCACGCCGGGCAGTACCAATTCCTGAGAGCGCAGCTGATCCGGGTCGAGGCCGACGGCCTGACCCAGGCGCAGCCAGGCTTCGATGCCGCCGTCTTCGCCGGGGGCACCGTCATGGTCGAGCAAGCGCTGAATCCACTCGCGACGGATTTCTCGATCAGGGCAGTTCGCTAGAATCGCGGCGTCTTTCAGGGGAATGTTCACCTGATAATAGAAACGGTTGGCGACCCAGCCCTGGATCTGTTCGCGCGTTGCCCTGCCTTCATACATTGCCACGTGATACGGGTGATGGATGTGGTAGTAGGCGCCCTTGGCCCGCAGGGCCGCTTCAAATTCGGCGGGGGACATTGCTGTGTCAGTCATTTCGGTTCTCCGGGAACAACCGTAGGTGTGTAGTGCTTGTGCCGGCCTCATCGCGAGCAATCGAGCGTCGACCGGCTGCTCCCACAGGGTTATGCGGTCACCTGTGGGAGCGAGCTTGCTCGCGATAGACCGCGCAGCGGTCTCGATTTCCTACAACACAATACTCATGCCGTCATACGCCACTTCAACATCCCGCCGAACCAACTCTGCACGCTCAGGCGAATCCTCATCGAGAATCGGGTTGGTGTTGTTGATGTGGATAAGTACTTTGCGCTGCTTGGGCAGTTGTTCCAGCACTTCCAGCATGCCGCCGGGGCCGTTCTGCGCCAAGTGGCCCATTTCCCGACCGGTGCGGGTGCCGACGCCACGGCGCTGCATTTCGTCGTCGTCCCACATCGTGCCGTCCACCAGCAGGCAATCGCTGCCGGCCATGATCTCCAGCAGCGGTGCGTCGACCTTGCCCAGGCCCGGTGCGTAGAACAGTTTGCCACCGGTTTTGAGGTCTTCAACGATCAGGCCGATGTTGTCGCCCGGGTGTGGGTCGAAGCGATGCGGCGAGTACGGTGGCGCGGCGCTGCGTAGTGGCAAGGGGGTGAAGCGCAGGCTCGGGCAGTCCGGGATGATGAAGCTTTGGTCAAGTTCGACGCGGTTCCAGGTCAGCCCGCCGTTCCAGTGGGTCAGCATGGTGAACAGGGGGAAACCGGTGCTCAGGTCTTCGTGGACCATGTCAGTGCACCAGACCTGGTGCGGGCAACCTTCGCGCAGGCTGAGCAGGCCGGTGGTGTGGTCGATCTGGCTGTCCATCAGGATGATCGCGTTGATGCCGGTATCGCGCAGGGCGCGGCCCGGTTGCATCGGGGCAAAGCTCTGGAGCTGGGCGCGGATGTCCGGTGATGCGTTGCACAACACCCAATTCACGCCGTTATCGGAAATCGCAATGGACGACTGGGTCCGCGCCTTGGCGTTCAGGCTGCCGTCGCGAAAGCCTGCGCAGTTCACGCAATTGCAATTCCACTGCGGGAAACCACCGCCGGCGGCGGAACCTAGAATCTGAACAAACATGGCCGCTCCATCATTTTGAAAGCTGAAAATAAAAACGCCTCGGCAGACCGAGGCGTTGAACTGCGATACAAACTTAGCGGCTTGCGAAGTACATGGTGACTTCAAAACCGATTCGCAGGTCGGTGTAAGCAGGTTTGGACCAGGACATAGGAGCGCTCCTTCAGGTGATGGGACAGTTGAGATCTATACATATAGTCCACCTCCAGCCGGAGATGTTCAGATAGTTAGGTGGCTATGTTACTCAAAATTACAGGGCGATTGGCCGGGAATCTTTGAGAAAGCTAATTGCAGCACCGGTAATGATCATTTTGCCGCTTGCCAAGGCGAGCTCGGGCACGGTCCGCTGGCCAGACAGCGCCAACCACCTTCTGCCTGATGCAGTCGATGTGCTGCGGCCAGTAACATTTCACGGTCGATCATCAGAATCGTCCGAGGCAGCAACTCCAGATAATCCGACGAGTGGCCGGCCAGTTTGCCCTGCCAGAGCAGTTCGGCGGCCTGCGCATTGGGTAGCGCCGCGCTATCGAATTGATCGGCCAGTGCCTGGCGCTGGTCGATGAAGGCCACGTCATCGATGTCGCCGATCATCCCGGCCAAATCGCTCAGGAAATGTTCAATGTGTTCCAGCAGATCCAGAGGCGCGACACTTGGAGATTGCACGCCGAACAGTAGCCCGGTCTGTCCATGGATCTGCCGCAGGGCGCTGAACACCGCATAACCGAGCTGCAGTTCGACCCGCAGGCGTTGGTAAAATGGCGTCTGGCAGAGGTGAGCCAGCAAGCGCCAGGCAGCTTCGTCAGCGATGTCCCGGGTTGCGGTCGGACAGAAGAGTAACAGCGCGTGTTCGCTGGACCCGGTATCGACAGCGCTCCAGAGACGCTGCGCGCTTATCGGGGAGGGTGGCGTCAGTTGATTGTCCGCAGTGCCGGGCACACGACTCAAGGCAAGGCCTATCGCCGCTTGTGTCTGGGCGGACAGGCCGGTCGCCAGACCCTCCCAGCGTGCGCTTGACCACAGCTGCATCAAGTCGCCGGAGTCGGCGGTGCGCTCAAGGCAATGGTCGGGCAGCGCTTTAAGCAGCTGTCGAATCGGCATCAGCGCAACACTCGTAGGCTCTTCTTGCGCGAAACCGTCATCAGGTTTTGTCAGTTCTTTCAGCGCATGTTCGAGGACGGTCGGCATCGGCTCCTGTAGCCCGGTCATTTTCAGCAGCCATTCATTGCCTGATGCGCTGAAGGAACAATCGACACCTGCCTGACGAGCGTCTTCACGCAATGGCTGCAGGCGGTTTTCCAGGCTTGCCTGAAGGTTGCTACGAGGTGCCGAGTCCAGACGCCAGCGCAGGTAAACGGCACCTTCGGCAGTGTTTTCCGGCAACGCCTGACTGAACTGCATGGGCGAACGTTCGCGACGGCCTCGCGAACGATCCTGGGCAAAGGTCCGCAGGCCTCGGTGTTTGCTGGTCTGGCCGCGGATCAGTCCGGCACTCGGGGCAGGGGCCTCGGCGCGCAAAAACGGATTGGGTGTTGGCAGTTGCCATTGGCCGGTAAAGTTATCCACAGCGCCGATTTGTTTCAGTATCTCCTTGAGCGCTGTAACGCCCGATTCAGATAACCCTGTTTCACGCTGTTCGCTGTCCATTCGGGCCAGTTGCAGGGCGCCGCTGACTTGCTGCTGACGTTGCAGCAGGGCGGCGTATTCTTCGCGCAACCCGGTCCAGGGTTGCTGTGAGGCAAAGAATCCAAGCCAATCCAGTAGCTGCTCGCGGATTCCGATGGGAGTCGCTTTGGCAGGCAACGTGAATTCGATGTGCAACAAGGCCTGGCCGGCGAACTGATACAGCGGCGCAGCTTTCAGGCTGTCAACCTGCCCGCGCTCACGCAATTGCGCCAGCAGACCACCGGATTTCGCGGCGTTCAGCCAATGACACAGAAACGCCAGCGCTTCTGACGATGAATCCGGCAACGCTTCGAAGGCAAACAGCTGATCCAGTCGGCGCGCTCCAGCTTGTTGATAACTTTTGTCCGAAAAATCCATCAGCGATGGAGGCGCTTGTTGCGGGACCTTTTCCCCTATGGGAATAGCAGCGCTAAAGCTCTCAGCCATCGCCCTCAACTCATCGAAACTCTGCGGCCCGGCCACGCTCAAGGTCATCTGCCCGGTCTGATAAAACCGCTGATAGAAGTCCTGCAAGGCTTGCTGGAACTCAGGTTGCGGGACCGGCAGGCTGTAGCGGTTGCCGGCATGAAACGCCCGCAGTGGATGCGCCGCTGAAAGACCGTCAAACAGCGCGAATTGCTGCTGAGCTGCCGTATCCCGAGACCATGCGACAAATTCTGCGTGCAGCACTTCCCGTTCCCGCAATTGATCGTCCGAAGTCATGCGCGCATGAGCGAGCATATCCGACAGACGCTCCAGTCCGCCGGAAAACGCCTGAGGCGGTAATTCGAAAAAGTAGTCCGTGGTGCGTTCGCTGGTCTTGGCATTCAACTGACCGCCATGACCCTGGACGTAGGCCATCAGCCCAAGGCCAGCGGGAAAGCGCTCTGTACCGAGAAATAGCAGGTGTTCGAGAAAGTGCGCCAGCCCGGGCCAGGCCAGCGACACATCATGGCTGCCAGCAGCGACTCGCAACGCAGCAGCACTGCGCTTCAAATCGGGCACATGATGCAGCGTCACCCGCAGACCGTTGGCCAGGGTTTCAGTGAGAAGGTGGGGGTGATTCAGCGCAGGCATGAGCACTTCCAGAGCAGAGAAGCGCTAATGCTAGCGGATAACTCAGCGCTTGTTCAGCTCGGTGTAAAGCTCGGGACGACGATCAAGCAGATAGCGATTGGCAGCGCGGGAATTGACCATCAACTGCCGATCCAGCTCGCCCACAATCAACGCTTCATCCAGCCCGGCCTGGGCGATACGGCTGCCATCCGGCGCGGCGATGCTGCTTTGGCCGCAGTAATGGATGTCGCCTTCGTGGCCGCAGTAGTTGGCGTAAGCCACATAACATTGGTTTTCGAAGGCCCGGGCACGGACGGTGACATCGGCAACAAAATCGAAGGGAATCATGTTCGCCGTCGGCACCAAAATCAGCTCGGCACCGGCCAGGGCCAGGCGCCGGGCGTTTTCCGGGAACTCCATGTCGTAGCAGATCAGGAAACCGAGCTTCCAGCCATTGAGCTCGACCAGCGGGAAATCATCCCCTCCGGCGCTGAACATCGAGTGATCGAGGTCGCCGAACAGGTGAGTCTTGCGGTAGTTGCACAACCGCTCGCCATGAGCGTCGATCAACTGTACGGCGTTGTAGATCTGGCCGTCCTCCGTACGCTCGGGGTAGCCATAAAGAATGGCAATCCCGGCAGTCTTGGCAATGCGCGCAATCTGCTGCGCCGATTCACCGTTATGCACCTCCGCGAGGACGCTGACCGCATCGACGCCGATGTTGTAGCCAGTCAGGAACATCTCCGGCAGCACCAGCAAGTCTGCACCCTTGGCTTCCAGCGCCAATTGATGCAGGCGTTGCAGGTTGCCAGCAACCTCCAGGGGCAGCGGTGGACATTGGTAAAGGGCTACGCGCATTTCGGATTCCTCTTACTCGGGCAAGGCGATCGGACCGATTTCGTTGAACACATCTCCTGGACCCGGATTCTCGGCGTGAGTTTCACCGCCGAAGTGTTTCATGATGCCCCACACCGCATTGAGCGAGGTCTGCACCGCGCCTTCGACCCAGGCCGGCGTCCACGAAACGTCGTCGCCGGCGATGAAAATGCCGCGTTGCTCGGCTGGCATGTCGGCCTGCATGAAGTGCGCGTACATGCGCTGGTTGTAGCGGTAATGGCCGGGCAGGGCGCCTTTGAAAGCACCGAGGAAATGCGGGTCGGCTTCCCAGGACACGGTGATCGGATCGCCGATGATCCGCGTGGCGATGTCGACTTTCGGGTAGATCTTTTTCAACGCATCCAGTGCCAGCTTCACGCGCTTTTCCACCGGGTGCGGGAGCATTTTCAGCGCGTCGCTCATCCACGAGTACGACAGGCAAATCACGCCCGGCTTGTCGTCGCCGTTGTCGAAGAGGTAGGTGCCGCGGGTCAGGCGATCGGTAAGGGTCATGCTCATCAGGTCGCGGCCGGTTTCCGGATCCTTGTCCTTCCAGAACGGCCGGTCGACCATCACGAAGGTTTTCGACGATTGCATGTAGCGGGTGCGGTCGAGGGCCATCCACATCTTTTGCGAGAACAGGGTTTCGTCGCATTCGATCTGGGTGGTCAGCAGCCAGCTCTGGCAGGTGGTCAGTACAGCCGCGTATTCGCGTGTGTCGCCGTAGTTGTCAGTGACCGTAAAACGGCCGTTCGGTGCGTGGGCGATTTTTTTCACACCGGAACGCGGTGCGCCGCTGTGCAACGAGCTGAGACTGGTGCCTTCAGGCCAATGCACGCAACGCTCCGGCACATGGCGCCAGATGCCCAGCGGCACTTGTTCCACGCCGCCGACTACCAAGTGCTGGTGGTCGTCGCAGTTGGTCATGACCACACGGAAGATTTCCAGCATCGAGTTCGGGAAGTCCGAGTCCCAGCCGCCGGTACCGAAACCGACCTGGCCGAACACTTCGCGGTGATGGAAAGAGAGCTTGGCGAAGGCTTTGGAAGTGGCGACGAAGTCATAGAACGTGCGGTCGTCCCACAGCGGAACGAGGGTGTTCCACAGCTCTTTGAGGCGCGGTACATCGCGGTCGCGGATTGCTTGCTGGATGTCAGAGAACTGCGAGCCGGCTTCCAGTGCATCGGCCCAGGCATCGGCGACTTCCTGGAACAGTGCAGGAAGATCCGCCAGTTTCTGTGCGTAATGGGTCTGGCCTTCGAGGTCGATCACCGTGCTGCCCGAGGCAGGTGTCAGCGGGTTCGGGAAAGGTTTGGTTTGCAGGCCGAGCTTGTCGACGTAGTGATAAAACGCGGTGGACGACACCGGGAAACGCATGCCGCCGAGCTCGGCGACGATGCCTTCAGCGCCATTGAATGCCTGTGAGCGCAGACGGCCGCCCATTTTCGAGGCTTCGTAGACGACGGGTTTGAGGCCCAGTTTCATCAATTCGTAGGCCGCCACCAGACCGGCGATGCCGGCACCGACAATCGCTACCTCGGCGCCGTGATTGTGCGCAGGAATGCTGCCCAGGCCGGCCGGGTGTTCGATCCAGTCGTCGAAGGCGAAAGGAAAGTCCGGGCCGAAAATGGTGACTGGTTTTTTACCGTCTGCAGGATGGCGATTGTTCTTGTTCATGGCTGACCTTGCTGGCGACCCGACGCGGGATGCGCGTCTGAGTATAGGAAAAGATGGCAGCCATTCTAGAGAGCGAAGAACACGATAATAAGACGCAATGTGTCGTCGTTTTGCTTGTAAATGCTGCAATTAGACGAGAGCGTTGATCAGATTGGATTAAACCGGCTGGCCGCGATCAATCTTGCTGCTGAGAATGATCGAGGTCGTGGTCTTCTCCACGCCGTCTACGCTGCCAATTTGATCGAGCAACTGATCCAGCTGCTCAGGTGAGTCGGTGCGTAACCACGCCACGTAATCAAATTCGCCACTGACCGCGCACAACTGCTGCACCTGAGCCATCGCGCTGAGACGTCGCAACACTTCCTTGCCCGAGCGCGGTTGCACCGTGATCCCGACGTACGCCTGCAAGCCGCCATCCACGACACGTTGACCCAAACGCACGCCGTAACCGGTGATTACTTTGGCCTTTTCCAGCCGAGCCAATCGCGAAGTGACGGTGGTGCGAGCGATGCCCAATTGTCGCGCGAGCATGGCCACGCTCTCGCGGGCATTGATTTGCAGGGCTGCAATCAACTGGCGGTCGATTTCGTCAAGAACGGGTGGGCGAGTGTCAGGCAAAGGTTGTCTCCAGCGGCACAGATCTATGGGCAAGCATGTTACAGGCACATCTCGCACAGCGCTCGTGGGCGGGGTGACTACGTGATTGCATACGCGTTGCCGAAGTAAAGTCTGAAACGCAGGTACGAAAAAGCCGCGCAATTGCGCGGCTTTTTTGGCTGAGCGAACTGACCCGTCTGTCCTTCCCATGGCGATAGCCGAGCGCTACACCATCAACAGGACGATAGGATGGACAGCAACAGTTACTCGTAGTCGAATGCGAAACCGAGGGATGCGAGGCGATGGAAATGACAAAGAAGATGCCTTCCGCTGTACGGGAACATGCATTGCAGATTGCACATCACGAAATGGGACACTACGTCATGGCCCGCGCCTTGGGGTTTGCAACGGGCGGCGTGACCCTGACAGTGACCATGGACTTAAGGCATCAAGGAGGCGCTTCCATCACCTTGGCGCGGTCCATTTCGTCGATAGATGCGATGAAGGAGCATTTGGAAGCCAGGATGATGGTCCTCTTGGCTGGCGCTATGGGGCAGGCATTGCCTTCAAAACATTCGCCCAAGAAATTGGTCGATAAGTCGAAAACGGCAGCCATCCTGAAAGGAGAGCAGGGGGCGGAACAGGACTACGCGAAAATAAGGGAGTTGCGGCACTTGCTGCGCAATATTGCCTACCCCGATACGGATCCCGCGTCGTCTGACCGCATAACGGCTGAGCTGAAAGAGATAACTGATCGCGTGTGGCTCCGGACTCAAACGATCGTAGAGGCATTGGCCGTTACGATTACCGGGTTGGCAGGAGCGCTGGTAGACGGCATGGTCATCGTGGAGCAATGGGGTAGGGCGGCGGATACGTATGAGGTCGTTCTGACGGGTGAAATGCTTGAACGGATGCGGCCCGTGCAGGCTATTCCTTCGTTAAGTGTCCGGGCTGACTGTGGCAGTGATACCGGCCAGCACAGAAAGTAACGGCGAACCAAAGGGTTACTTGCTCGCAACCATAGCGTCTTGCACGAGTGGCAGTAGTGCAACGGTTGCCTGACAGGCTCGATAGGTCCCAAAAATGGAACGATAAGTCCCTTTTTGGGAATCTTTAACTCTGGTGTGATGATGTGTTGTACGGCTGGTCGGCTTTCTGTCTCGTTTGAACGGGACTTCGTGTCAGCACCTTCACCACATCATCAATCACCGCTTTGCTCATCGCCGTCAGATAGTGCGCGGCCCAAGCATGGCGGTCGGTGTCTTTTGCGTAGGCAGCATCCACGGCAAGCGCTTTGGCCAGGAACAGAAAATCAGAAGCCTGTGCCAGCGCGTCGCTGATAGGCACGCCGCCGCGGACGTTGAACAGCGCTTGATTCGAGCGATAAATCAAAGGGGTGAAGCCGATGGTTTTCAGTTCTGAAGGATCGGACGAGGTTGTTTTGGTCATGATGTAACTCCTTAATCCAAGGAGCCGCCACGTTCGTTTCCAAGCGAATGGGTGGCAGCTGTACGCAGGTTGGAAAACCGGGGACCAAGGAAACCGGCACGCCAGAAAGCGTCCCACGCACAGCCGCCATAACTCAAGATCGCAAGCGAAGAAGCTGCTGCAATCGTAATCGGGGCGCTGTTACGTTTTGATCCGACGGGTTTCCAAGCCCGATCGCTGAATGGTCAGCGACGTCCGGAGAGTATCCCGTCGAAGAAAAGCGCAACATGGCAGCAAAGCGCCCAAATGCAAGTTTCAGAGTTTGCCCACAAGGTCTGCGGGCGTCATCCGACTTAGCGACACGCGAAGCAAACTAAATTAAACATCAGGTACGAAAAAGCCGCGCATTGCGCGGCTTTCTTGTTTGGTGGGCCCAGTAGGACTCGAACCTACGACCAAGGGATTATGAGTCCCCTGCTCTAACCAACTGAGCTATAGGCCCTCAGTAGGCCGCGGATTATAGCGACGGTTTCTCCGCTGTGCTATCCGAAAAGTCTGAAATGGCTATACGAAGAAACGTCGCGGCAAATTCGTCCGGTGGCAACGGCAGGCTGACGATGTAGCCCTGGATCTGTTCACAGCCTTCGGCAGCGAGGAATTGCTGCTGCGCGAGGGTTTCGACGCCCTCGGCAATGATGGTGAATTGCATGCTGCGGCCCAGGGCGATGATGGCGCGAACGATGGCTGCATCGTGGGGATCATCCGGCAGGCCACGGACGAAAGACTGGTCGATCTTGAGAATGTCCAACGGCAGACGTTTGAGGTAACTCAAGGACGAGTACCCGGTGCCAAAGTCGTCGATCGCCAGTTGCACACCCAGGTGTTTGAGTTGGTGCAGCACTGCCAGCGCCTCTTCAGCCTGGCTCATGATGAAGTTTTCGGTAATTTCCAGTTGCAGGAAACCGGGCTTGAGGCGGTTGTCCTTGAGCAATTGTTCGATTCGGCCGAGCAGATTCGGCTGACGCAACTGAGCCCCCGCGAGGTTGACCGACAGCGGGCCGACGGGTTGGTAAGCCTGATTCCACTCGAACATCTGCCGGCAGGCGGTTTCGAGAACCCAATCGCCGATTTGAAGGATCATGCCGTTTTCTTCGGCCAGCGGAATGAAGTGCTCCGGTGGCACATCACCGAAGGTCGGGTGGCGCCAGCGAATAAGCGCTTCTGCTCCGACCAGGCGATGGTCGATCAGGCTGATCTTCGGTTGATAGTGGAGGTGCAGCTCATTGCGCTCGATAGCGCGTCGCAGTTCATGTTCCAGTGCCACTCGCTCGCTCGCTTGAGCGGTGAGGTCGCGGGTGTAGCTTTCGACCCGGTTGCGACCCTTCGCCTTGGAGCGATACATCGCCGCATCGGCGTTCTTGACCAGCGTGGCGACGTCGCAGCCATCCTTGGGATACAGGCTGGTGCCGATACTGGCGCTGATAAAAAACTCATGTTCGCCGGCCTGGAACGGTGCGCCGAAGCAATTGAGCAACTTGGTCGCGATGTTGTCGGCGTCACTGGCTTGCTGCAGACCGGGCAGCAGGATGATGAATTCGTCGCCGCCCAGCCGCGCCACGGTGTCGATGTCGCGCAACTGCTCCTTGAGGCGCACGGCAATGCCCTTGAGCAGCAGGTCGCCGACCGGGTGACCCAGGCTGTCGTTGATGTGTTTGAAACGGTCCAGGTCCAGGAACAGCACCGCGCCCTGGCCGCCGTTTTCCTGTTGGTTGTTGAGCGCAGTCAGCAATCGGCTCTCGAACAGCGTGCGATTTGGCAGGCCGGTCAGCGGGTCGTGGTGTGCCTGATAATCGAGCTTGGCCTGGGCGTGTTTGAGGCTGGAAATGTCCGCGAACACTGCGACAAAGTGGGTGACGAATTTGTCCCGGTTGCGCACCGCACTGATGGTCAGCCAGCTCGGGTAAAGCTCGCCATTCTTGCGCCGGTTAGAAATTTCGCCCTGCCAATGACCTTCGGCTGTCAGCTGGTGCCACATGGCGGCATAGAACGCGCTGTCGTGCAGGCCCGAGGCGAGCAGGCGAGGGGTGTGGCCCAATGCTTCGCTCTCGCTGTAGCCGGTGATTTCGGTAAACGCACGATTGACCGCGCTGATGTGCTGTTGAGTGTCGGTGATCAATACACCCTCGGCGGTGCTCTCGAATACCGTGGCGGCCTGTTGCAGTTTCTCCTGCATCAGGTGTCGCTCGGTGATGTCCCGGGCGATGGTCAACATGCAGTCTTCATCGCCGATCGGCAGCGGACGGCTGGACACCTCGCAGAGGCGGATCTGCCCGTCGCTGCGGCGTATATGGCAACTGAAGTCGCGGACGAAACCGTCCCGGTGCAGCAGATCGAGCATCTGTTTGCGTTCGTTGAGATTGACCCAGATCCCCAGTTCGAGGACGGAGCGATCCACGGACATCGCGCTGTTGAAACCGGTAATGCGACTGAAACCCTCATTGACCTCAAGCAGTAAACCGTCGCTCTGCCGGGACAATAGCAAGCCGTCGGGGGAGGCATGGAAGGCCTTGGCGAATTTCTCTTCGGAGGTCTGCAGCTGTTGCTGGGTTTCCTTGAGCTGGCTGATGTCTCGCACGACCACCACCAGCGCAGGGGTTGTATCGAGGTCGAACGGTTCCGCGGAGATCAGGCCGGTAAACACTTGGCCATTGTTGCGGCGAAAGGGCATCTCCAGGTTACGGATGCTGCCGGCCTGCAACCGCTGCAACAAACCCGGCCCGACGCCGGGTATGCCCCAGATGTTCAGGTCGGTGGCGGTCTGGCCGATGACGTCTTCGGCCATGAGGCCGATCTGTTCTTCGAACGCTTCGTTGACCTCCAGCAGACAGCCGTCGGAGAGTCGCGCGATGACCAGAATGTCCGGGCATTGCTGGAACACCGAGGCGAACTTCTGTTCCGACAGACGCAATGCCTCTTCAGTGCGCTTGGCTTCGCTGATGTCGATCATCAATCCGCGCATCACCGGTTCATGACCGTGCTCAATCAGGCTGACGATATCGCGTACCCAAATGCAGCGGCCGTCGGCGGTGATCACTCGGTAATCGAGACTGTGATCGCGCCCGGCCAGTACTTCGTGATCGCAGAAGGTCTGGGCGCGGGTCAGGTCGGCCGGGTGAATAATGTTGCGCCAGAAGCCCGGAATCAGCCAATGAGACAGGGGGTAGCCGAGTAGATCCTCGGCATGGGGAGACACATAGCTGTAAGTGAAATCGCTGATCCGCGCTTCCCAGGCGATGGCCGAAAGGCTCTCCACCAGCCCGCGGTAGTGGTATTCGCTGCTGCGCAGTTCTTGTTCCAGATCGACCCGACGGGCAATTTCTGAACTCAGTCGGCGGTTGATCTGGATAACTACCGCCAGCACGATGATCAGCACCAGCAACCCCGGTAGACCGTAAATCAGCAGATCGGTCCAGAAGGCTCGATGATCGAGAACGTTGCCGACCCAAAGCTCCTGAATGGCATTGATTTCGTCCGGGGTCATGTCGGCCAGGACTTTATCCAGAATGCCGACCAGCATTTTGTTGTCCCGAGGCACGCCCATAGCCAGTTGATAGCGATAGGGGGTTTCGCCGCTGACGTAGAGCCCGTCGAGCTTGAGCTGACGCAGGCTCCAGACGCTGGAGGCGAGATCGCCTACCACTGCGTCCACTTCATCGGTTGCCAGCGCTTGCAGCGCTGAGCTGACATTGGGCATCGCCACCAGATTCAGGTCGGGATTGTGGGTGCGCAACAGCTCGTGGGGGGCGTAGTTTTCCACCACGGCGACTTTCAGGCCATACAGGTCTTCGAGCTTGCGTGGTTGGGGGCCTCCGACATGGGCAAGGATGACAATCGGAAAGTCCAGGTAGGGGCGGGTGAATGACAGGTAAGTCTGGCGCTCCGGGGTCGACATGATGCCAGGCAACAAGTCCAGCTTGGCTTGTTTGGCCTGCTCCAGGACGACTGTCCAGCTAACGGGCTCGATGGGCGTCAGCTTGATGGCCAGGCGTTGGCGAATCAGGTCGATATAGTCTGCCCCAAGGCCCTGATAGCGGCCCTGATCGTCGCGAAACTCGAAGGGAGGCCATGACGCATCGACACCCAGGCGTAAATCCGGGTGTGCCGCCAGCCAGCTACGTTCTTCGTCGGTAAGAGTCAGCGCGCCAGCCGTTGCGGTCCAGGCCAATAGCGACAGCAAAAAAAGCACGGTCGGCAGTCTGGGCATAACGGTCTCGTTATGGCTCGGGGGAATGTTTCGAGTGTAGACGGGCAATTCTGCGGGAGCGAAGTACGGGGGATTTTATCTGCATAAAGCAAAACCCCCGGCCTGGGCCGGGGGTTTAGTTGTTACTCGTCGAGGAAGGAGCGCAAATGCTCGCTTCTCGTCGGGTGGCGCAGCTTGCGCAGTGCCTTGGCTTCGATCTGACGAATCCGTTCACGGGTCACGTCGAACTGCTTACCAACCTCCTCGAGGGTATGGTCGGTATTCATGTCGATACCGAAGCGCATGCGCAGAACCTTGGCTTCACGGGCAGTGAGGCCGGACAGAACTTCGCGAGTCGCTTCTTTAAGGCTCTCAACGGTAGCGACATCGATTGGCGACTGCATGGTCGAGTCTTCGATGAAGTCACCCAGATGGGAGTCTTCGTCATCACCGATCGGGGTTTCCATGGAGATCGGCTCTTTAGCGATCTTCAATACCTTGCGGATTTTGTCCTCAGGCATTTCCATGCGTTCGCCCAGCTCTTCCGGGGTCGGTTCGCGACCCATTTCCTGCAGCATCTGGCGGGAAATGCGGTTGAGCTTGTTGATCGTCTCGATCATGTGCACCGGAATACGGATGGTGCGGGCCTGGTCGGCGATCGAGCGAGTGATCGCCTGACGGATCCACCAGGTGGCATAAGTCGAGAATTTGTAGCCGCGGCGGTATTCGAACTTGTCTACCGCTTTCATCAAGCCGATGTTGCCTTCCTGGATCAGATCGAGGAATTGCAGACCACGGTTGGTGTACTTCTTGGCGATGGAGATCACCAGACGCAAGTTCGCTTCTACCATCTCTTTCTTCGCGCGGCGGGCCTTGGCCTCACCGATCGACATGCGACGGTTGATGTCCTTGATCTCGGCGATCGTCAAACCGGTTTCGGTTTGCAGTGCGGTCAGCTTCTGTTGGCAACGAATGATGTCCGGTTGCAGGCGACCAATGGCTTCAGCGTATTTGCTTTTGCCTTTGGCCAGTGCGTCGGTCCAGCTTTCGTCGACTTCATTGCCCGGGAACTGGCGCAGGAAGTCGGCACGCGGCATACGAGCATCACGAACGCACAGTTGCATGATCGCGCGCTCTTGCTGACGCAGACGATCCAGGGCACTGCGAACACGCTCGACCAGGCCTTCGAATTGCTTCGGAACCAGTTTGATCGGCATGAACAGCTCAGCCAGGAGCACCAGCTCGGCAATTGCCAGCTTGTTGCCACGACCGTGCTTTTTCAGCGCCTTGCGGGTGACTTCCATCTGATCGGAGACAGCACCAAAGCGCTGTGCAGCGATGACCGGATCCGGACCGCTTTCGGCTTCTTCTTCGTCATCAGTCGTCGCTTCGGCGTCATCGTCTTCGGTGTCGTCGTCCGCTTTCACGGCTTTCGGATCGACAGGCGGTGGCACTTCCGCTGCAGGCGGCGCAATACCGTCGTCCGGGTCGATATAACCGCTCAGGACGTCGGACAGGCGGCCACCTTCGGTGGTGACGCGAGTGTACTCGGAGAGAATATGGTCAACCGTGCCAGGGAAGTGCGCGATTGCGCCCATCACTTCGCGGATGCCCTCTTCAATACGTTTGGCGATTTCGATTTCGCCTTCACGTGTGAGGAGCTCTACCGTACCCATTTCGCGCATGTACATGCGCACTGGGTCGGTGGTGCGACCAATGTCGGTCTCGACCGCTGCCAACGCTGCTGCTGCCTCTTCGGCCGCGGCTTCGTCGGTATCGGCGTCGGCCAGCATAAGGGAATCCTTATCTGGCGCAACCTCGAATACGTTGATCCCCATGTCATTGATCATGCGGATGATGTCTTCCACCTGTTCCGGATCTGAAATATCCTCCGGCAGGTGGTCGTTGACCTCCGCGTAAGTCAGGTAGCCCTGCTCACGACCAAGTGTGATCAACTCTTTGATACGAGACTGCTGTTGCGCTTTTCCGGACATAACACCCTATCCACTGAAGGTCTTGGCGGGCAAAAAACAAGCCGAGGATTATACCTGAGCTATGACCTCACGCGCCAGTTGAGGTCGGGTCTGATACAGCCAAATTGCGTTTTAATAGGTCGCGCATCTGATTTGCGATCTGAATTGCTTCCTCCGCGGTCAATCCTGGCTGCCTTGCTTTTCTGATAAGTACTTCCAGGCTATCCGTGTGTTGACTTGCCGATAACCTAGTAATGGTGTCTAAAAACTGTTGTTCAAGGTTGTCGCCGTCAATCAGCCACTCCTTTTCCGCTAAAGCCTTAAGCAGGCGCCCCTGTTCAGTGCCATGCCAGCGCGCCATTAACTGGATAGAGTTTAGCTTAGGATTTTTCTGCACGGCCCCGATGAGGGCTACCAGCAGTTGCGCATACGTGTTGCTCTCATTCGCGAAGTGATCGGCGGTTTCTACCTTGCCCGCCAGCTCCGGATGATGAATGAGGGTGCGCAGCGCTATCAGCGTCGGTGCTTCGACTGCAATCGGTGTGCGTGGGGCGCTGTGTTGGTCGCGATCACCGCCGCGTTTACCGTTCTTGTCCCACGGTTTCTTGTCCCACTTCTTGCCGCCCGCACCGGGTTTCTTCGGCGTCCATTCTTGCTGCGGCACGTACATCTCTTGTGCCTGCGGCTGATGGTAGTCGCTGTAATCCGGCATGGCGTCGTAATCGATGCCCGGATCGTAAGCCGGTGGTGCCTCCTGAGGCGCGCTGTGCACCAGCTGGCTCACGGCTTCACCGCTTAGGCCGGTAATTTCGGTCAGTCGCTGACGCATCAGAATCCGCAGGTTTGCGCCCGGGACTTTGTCGATCAGCGGCGCGGCGAGGGTGGCCATGTGGGCCTTGCCTTCGAGCGAGCGTGGGTCCGATTCCTCGGTCAGCTGTTGAAAAAAATAATCCGCTAATGGTTGGGCGTGCTGGTTGATCCGTGCGCGGAAGGCATCGGTGCCTTCGGAGCGGACCAGCGTGTCCGGGTCTTCGCCTTCGGGCAGGAACAGAAAGCGTGCGCGCCGCCCATCCTGCAGGCTTGGCAGCGCCGCCTCCAATGCCCGCCAGGCGGCATTTCGACCTGCCTGATCTCCGTCGAAGCAGAACAGCACGTTGGGCACGACGCGAAACAACCGCTTCAAGTGCTCTTCGCTGGTGGCGGTGCCCAAGGTCGCGACAGCATTGCGCAGGCCTTGCTGTGCGAGGGCGATAACATCCATGTAGCCTTCGACGACGATAATTTCGTCGAGGTTGCGGTTGTTCTTGCGTGCTTCATAAAGGCCGTAGAGTTCCTGGCCCTTATGGAATACCGGGGTTTCCGGTGAGTTCAGGTATTTCGGCTTGTCGTCGCCCAAAACCCGGCCGCCGAAAGCGATGATGCGTCCGCGGCTGTCACGTATCGGGAACATCACGCGATCGCGGAAGCGGTCATAGCGTTTGCCGGTTTCGGCGTTCTCGATCAGCAGGCCAGCATCGATCATGGCTTTCTGTTGCAGGGTATCGCTGCTCAAGTGCTTGAACAGGTTGTCCCAG
Organism: Pseudomonas sp. RT4P38; assembly: GCF_054897765.1. NCBI lineage: Bacteria > Pseudomonadati > Pseudomonadota > Gammaproteobacteria > Pseudomonadales > Pseudomonadaceae > Pseudomonas > Pseudomonas sp. RT4P38. Next base: position 6,327,492 of record NZ_CM142703.1, on the reverse strand, counting down.
CCGGGCGGGGCAAAGCCGAGGCCGAAGTCTCGAGCGATTTCACCGGTCAGCCCGCGACCTTTCAAGTAATCCACAGCCGCTTTGCGCGACGGATGGCTTTTCAGGGCCTGGCGGTAAAAGTCGGCGGCGGCGGTGAGCAGCGGGTAGAGCGGCGAATCGGTCGGCTGCCGCGGTTTGTGCGGCCGTCCGCTTTCTTCGCGGGGGATTTCCATGCCGGCGGCTTTGGCCAGTTCTTCGACAGCCTGGACGAAATCCAGGTTGTCGTGGTCCATCATGAAACCGAGGGCGTTGCCGCCAGCGCCGCAGCCAAAGCAATAATAGAACTGCTTGTCGGGACTGACGCTGAAGGAGGGGGTTTTCTCTTTGTGAAACGGGCAGCAGGCGGTGTAATTCTTGCCAGCCTTTTTCATCTGCAGGCGCGAGCTGACCACATCGACGATGTCGGTGCGGTTCAGAAGGTCGTCAATGAAGCTCTGGGGAATTAGCCCGGCCATGGCGTTCTCGTCATCTGCGCTGAAATGGACCCAAAACAATGAGCGGCCGAACGCGGGTCGTTGTTTGAGGCGCGCAAAATGTGCGGCTCGACCGGTGTCGTCTGCATAATCGCTGTCGGGAAGTGTATCTGCCGAAAATCCACTGACGTTAGTACCAATCAGTATTCGACTATTTGAAAGTGTTGCGCTGAATCCGGCTGCGGCCTGTCAATGGCCTCGGATAGCTCATAAGCTGGCACGCAAGAAGGTGCCTTGGGCTGATCGTCGTGAGAGGAGTCAGTGGGTGTGCTCGTCAGTAGCCTTGGAAGGCTCGTCAGAAAAGACGTGCACCGCTGGCAAAAGAGCCAGGTCTGACGCTGTGAAGCAGATGTGTCGCGGTCGCGTGTGCGGCTTTGACGGTGAAGCATCAAGCGTTGTCCGCAAATGCCATTAGCCCGGCTGAGGGCCGGGCTTGGCAGAAGCTTGCTACGAACGTCTGTGTATTAGTACAGACGAACGGCGCGGCGCTGTTCGCGCTGAACTTTCTTGGCGTGACGCTTAACAGCGGCTGCTGCTTTGCGCTTACGCTCAGAAGTAGGCTTCTCGTAGAATTCGCGGCTACGAACTTCAGCCAGTACACCGGCTTTTTCGCAGGAGCGCTTGAAACGACGCAGAGCTACGTCGAAGGGTTCGTTCTCTTTTACTTTGACGGCTGGCATCCAGAGCTACCTTCATTCATTACCGGGGTCAACATCCTCGTGGCAAAAGAGCACTTGAAGACGTCGGTTTTTAAGGGTTGCGGATGTTAACCCCTCATCGCTCGGAATGCAAAGCCTCTGATCGAAAACCGCTAGTCGGGGCATCCCATGGCGACTATTATGCGCGCCTTCGAATTCAGCCTAAACAAGGCGCAAACCCATGCTAGTACTGGGATTAGAAACCTCCTGCGACGAAACCGGTGTCGCATTATATGACAGTGAACGCGGCCTGCTGGCCGACGCGCTGTTCAGCCAGATCGACCTGCACCGCGCCTATGGCGGGGTAGTGCCGGAGCTGGCCTCGCGTGACCACGTCAAACGCATGCTGCCCTTGATTCGTCAGGTGTTGGCTGAAGCTGACTGTGTGCCGACCGAGATCGACGCCATCGCTTATACCGCGGGTCCTGGCCTGGTCGGTGCCTTGCTGGTGGGCGCCTCCTGCGCTCAGGCACTGGCCTTCGCCTGGGGCATTCCGGCGCTGGGTGTGCATCACATGGAAGGTCACCTGCTGGCGCCCATGCTGGAGTCGCAACCACCGCAATTCCCGTTCGTCGCTTTGTTGGTGTCGGGCGGTCATACGCAGCTGGTTCAGGTCGACGGGATCGGTCAATACACGCTCTTGGGCGAGACCCTCGACGATGCCGCCGGTGAAGCTTTTGACAAGACCGCGAAGATGATGGGCCTCAATTATCCGGGTGGGCCGGAAATCGCGCGCCTGGCGGAACAAGGGGTTGCAGGGCGTTTCACTTTCCCGCGTCCGATGTGTGACCGTCCGGGCCTGGCCTTCAGCTTCAGCGGCTTGAAAACCTTCGCCCTGAACACGTGGCAGCAGAGCGTCAGCGCCGGGGACGACAGCGAGCAAGCCCGTTGCGACATCTCGCTGGCGTTCCAGCAGGCCGTGGTGGAGACTTTGACCATCAAGTGCAAGCGTGCCCTGAAACAGGCGGGCATGAAGCGTCTGGTGATCGCTGGCGGCGTCAGTGCCAACAAGGCACTGCGCACTTCACTGGAAAAAATGCTCGGCGACATGAAGGGCGATGTGTTTTATGCCCGTCCAGAGTTCTGCACCGACAACGGCGCGATGATCGCGTTTGCCGGCTGCCAGCGCTTGCAGGCGGGTCAGCACGAAAGCCTGGCGATCAGCGTGCAGGCGCGTTGGCCAATGGAGCAATTGTCGGCGCTGTGAGGACGTGCGGGATGAGCGGCGCTCATGCCCGGTATTTAAAAATGCCGTTCGCGCCCGGCAAACAGGTCGCGTAGATTGCCGCGATGGCGCCAGACGATCAGTCCCGTGAGTGCGCTCATGGGCAGCACTGCCGCCGGTTCTTGCCAGGCAAGCAGCGGCAGGGTCAGCGGTGTGGCGATCAATGCGGCCAGTGAGCTGGTGCGGGTCAGGTAGAACGTCAGCAGCCAGGCGCAGACCGCCAGCAGTGCAGCAGGCGGGTAGAGGCCCAGCAGCATTCCGGCAGCGGTTGCGACACCCTTGCCACCGTGAAAGCGAAAGTACAGCGGGAATAGGTGGCCGATGACGGCGCTGACGCCGATCCAGGCCTGTTCTTGCAGCGTAAGGGCCGCAAACCCTGCGATCAGCACCGGCAGCAGGCCTTTGCAGAGGTCGCCGAGCAAAGTCAGGACGGCGAGTTTCTTGCCGGCCAGGCGCAACATGTTGGTGGCGCCGGCATTGCCCGAGCCACTCATTCGCGGATCGGGGTTACCGGTCAGGCGGCTGAGCAAAATGGCGAAGGACAGAGAGCCGAGCAGGTAGGCGAAAGTCGCCAATAACCAAAACATGCTAACTATTCCGGGCGAGGACGCCCTGATTCTAACGGCGCATTGCGCCCTTGTCGTGCAGCGGAGAAAAGTGCTTGGACAGAGTGTTTATCGAGGGCCTGGAAGTCGACACCGTGATTGGTGCCTATGACTGGGAGCGAGGCATCCGGCAGTGCTTGCGTCTTGATCTGAGTTTCGCTTGGGACAATCGCCCAGCCGCCGTCGGTGATGACCTGACGCTGGCGCTCGATTACGCGAGCGTTTCGTCGCGCATTCAGGCTTTTGCCGAGCAGGCGCAGTTCCAGCTGGTCGAGACCTTCGCCGAGCGTCTGGCTGAAGTGCTGATGAGCGAATTCAACATCACCTGGATGCGCCTCAAGCTAACCAAGCCAGGTGCCATCCCGGCTGCCACGGGTGGTGTGGGCGTGGAGATCGAGCGCGGATGTCGCTGACTCAGGTGTATCTCGGGCTCGGTAGCAATATCGAGCGTGAATCCCATTTGCAGGCTGGCCTGGAAGCCTTGGCAGGTTTCATGGTGGATATACGCTGCTCGGCGGTGTTCGAAAGCCAGCCGGTGGGGATCAAGAGCGGGCCGTTCTTCAATTTTGTGGTGTCGGCGTTTACCGATTTACCGCTGATGGAACTGGATCGCCGGTTGAAATTCATCGAGGCGGACAACGGCCGTTATGCACCGGACCGCAAGGGTTTGCCGCTGGATATCGACGTGCTGCTGTTCGGCGATCTGGTGGGCAACTTTGATGGCTTGATTTTGCCGCGGGCAGAAATTCTGAAAAATGCCTTCGTGCTGTGGCCGTTGTCGCTGATTGCACCGGATCGCGTGCATCCGGGTGTAGGCAAGAGCTTTGCGACGTTGTGGCGCGAGGCGCAGATTGATCAGGTGTTGGCGCCGGTGGCGTTTGAGTGGCGCGGTGAGCAGTTGACCCCTTCAGATCTGCTGTGACTCTGCTGACGCCTTCGCGGGCAAGCCTCGCTCCTACAAGGTTATACGCCAACCTGCGTAGGAGCGAGGCAGCCCGCGATGCTATCAAACAGACGCCGCCTCTTTGTAAGCCTTCAATGCCTTGAGCCGTTCACGCTTGATCGCCTCACCCAGCTCCGGCCCTTTGAATCCTTTCTCCAGCAACGGCTGAACCGCCACGGTCCGAGCGGCATTCGCCGCCCCACGCAAATAATCCGCTTGTGGATAACTTCGCTGTTCCAGCCCTTTGCGTCCACGCGCGTCCATCTCGCACGCCGCGATGAAATCCTCGAACCGCTGCGGTCGACGATAAACGTCAAAACGTTGCAGCAACTCCAGCAAGGTCGACGGCGTCAGCTCCAGGGCGCGATGGCCGTGGGTGTGATATTCGCCGACCAGCAAAGCCAGCTCCTGACAGTCCCTCGGCGCCTTGAAGCGTTCGTTGACCGCCTTGATCAGTTTCAGGCCCTTGTTCTCGTGGGCTATGTGCCGGGGCCATTCCTCCTCGGGTGTCAGTCCCTTGCCCAGGTCATGCAGCAGGCAGGCCCAGCGCACGGTGAGTGGTTGTTTGTGCAGCGCCGCTTGCTCCAGCACGCTCAGGGTGTGCACGCCCGTGTCGATTTCCGGGTGATGGGCTTCCGGTTGCGGTACGCCGAACAGCGCGTCGAGTTCCGGCATCAGCACCTTGAGCGCACCGCACTCGCGAAGCACCTCGACGAACACCCGGGGTTGGTCTTCCATCAGGGCGCGAGAGATTTCTTTCCAGCTTCGTTCCGCGGTCAAGGCTTGCAGTTCACCTGACTCGCTGAGTTGACGCATCAGTTCCAGTGTCTCAGGTGCGACGGTGAAACCCAGCCCCGCATAACGAGCGGCGAAGCGGGCAACGCGCAGAACTCTGAGAGGATCTTCGGCGAATGCGGGGGAAACGTGGCGCAGGAGGCGATCCTTGAGATCCCGTTGACCATGGTAAGGATCGGTCAGGTTCTGCTGATCGTCTTCTGCCATGGCATTGATTGTCAGGTCACGACGGATCAGGTCTTCTTCGAGGGTGACTTCGGGGCTGGCGTGAAAGGTAAAGCCGCCGTAGCCGCGTCCGCTTTTACGTTCGGTCCGGGCGAGGGCGTATTCCTCACCGCTTTTGGGATGAAGAAAAACCGGGAAGTCCGCACCCACCGGGCGAAAGCCCTTGGCGAGCATTTCTTCAGTGGTGGCGCCCACCACGACCCAGTCGATGTCGGTGACAGGCTTGCCCAGCAGGCGATCGCGTACCGCACCGCCGACTTTATAAATCTGCATAAAAACCCTCCGTTAGCTCGACAGAATAACCTTTGCGTCGAACTCCCGGAGGCCGAAACAGGATCAAAGATGGATGACAGCCAGGTCCAGCCGGCCGTAATCCCCCTCGCTGTGTTCACTTCTGGGCGGAACATGCTGGGTTTTCATTATCTGATCCCCTTGCAGGGTTTCCAGGTGAATATCGAAGCCCCAGAGGCGATGCAGGTGCTTGAGCACTTCCTCGGTGGACTCGCCCAGCGGTTTGCGGTCATGTTGCTGGTGACGCAGGGTCAGAGAGCGGTCGCCGCGCCGGTCGATGCTGTAGATCTGCACGTTGGGTTCACGATTACCCAGGTTGTACTGCGCCGCCAGGGTTTCACGGATGATCCGGTAGCCGGGTTCATCGTGAATGGCGGGGACCAGCAAATCGTCCTTCTGGTCATCATCGAGAATGCTGAACAATTTCAGATCGCGGATCACCTGGGGTGACAAGTACTGCAGGATGAAGCTTTCATCCTTGAAGCTGCTCATGGCGAACTTGATGCTCGACAGCCAGTCGGTGCCGGCAATTTCAGGGAACCAGCGGTAGTCCTCTTCGGTAGGCTTTTCACACATGCGCCGGATGTCCCGGTACATGGCAAAACCCAGGGTGTAGGGGTTGATGCCGTTGTAGTAGGGGCTGTCGAAGCCGGGTTGATAGACCACGCTGGTGTGCGACGTCAGAAACTCAATCATGAAGCCGTCAGTTACCAGGCCTTCGTCGTACAAGTCGTTCATCAGGGTGTAGTGCCAGAACGTGGCCCACCCTTCGTTCATCACCTGCGTCTGACGCTGTGGATAAAAATACTGGGCGATCTTGCGCACGATCCGCACAATTTCCCGCTGCCATGGCTCCAGCAGCGGTGCGTGTTTTTCGATGAAGTAAAGGATATTTTCCTGAGGTTCGGCGGGGAAGCGCGCGTTATCCTTGTCGCTGTATTTGTCCGCACCTTTTGGAATGGTCCGCCACAGATCGTTGATCTGTTTCTGCAAATGCTCTTCCCGATCCTTTTGCCGACGACGTTCTTCTTCGGCGGAAATCGGATACGGGCGTTTGTAGCGATCGACTCCGTAGTTCATCAGGGCGTGGCAGGAATCCAGCAGGTCCTCGACCGCGTCGATACCGTGGCGTTCTTCGCACTGCATGATGTATTGCTTGGCAAAGACCAGGTAATCGATGATCGAACTGGCGTCAGTCCAGGTGCGGAACAGGTAATTGCCCTTGAAGAAGCTGTTATGCCCGTAGCAGGCATGGGCGACGACCAACGCCTGCATGCAGATGGTGTTTTCTTCCATCAAATAGGCGATGCACGGGTCAGAGTTGATCACGATCTCGTAGGCCAGCCCCATCTGCCCACGGCTGTAGGACTTCTCGGTGCTGAGGAAGTGTTTGCCGTAGGACCAATGGTGATAGCCCAGCGGCATGCCGACGGAGGCATAAGCGTCCATCATCTGCTCGGCAGTGATCACTTCAATCTGATTGGGGTAGGTATCCAGGGCATAACGAGCCGCCAGGCGACTGATTTCTTTGTCGTACGCCTGAATCAGCTCGAACGTCCATTCGGAACCGGTGGAAATGGGTTGGCGCTTCTGCTCTTTGGCGGTCATGTCACTAACCTGCGCTGGAAGAGTTCACGGAAGACCGGATAGATATCCCCGGCCGAGACCAGTTGTTGCTGGGCAAAAGTGTCAGAGAAGGCTTCGGCGATGCGTTCGTACTCGAACCACAGGGCCTGGTGCTCGCGCGGGGTGATCTCAACGTAAGTGTAGTACTGCACGAACGGCATGATCTGGTTGATCAGAATGTCGCGGCAGATCGGCGAGTCGTCGTTCCAGTTATCGCCGTCGGAGGCCTGGGCGGCATAGATGTTCCACTCGTTGCTCGGATAGCGTTCGGCCATGATCTCCTGCATCAGTTTCAAGGCGCTGGAAACGATGGTGCCGCCAGTTTCGCGCGAGTAGAAAAACTCCTCTTCATCCACTTCCCGGGCACTGGTGTGGTGGCGGATGAATACGACGTCGATCTTGTCGTAGTTACGCTTGAGAAACAGGTACAACAGGATAAAGAAGCGCTTGGCGATATCCTTCGTCGCCTGAGTCATGGAACCGGACACGTCCATCAGGCAGAACATGACTGCCTTGGAGCTGGGGTTGGGTTGCTTGATGAGCAGGTTGTACTTGAGGTCGAAGGTATCGAGGAACGGTACGCGATGAATGCGCGCACTGAGTTTTTCGATTTCTGCTTCGATTTCCCGAATATCGCCGAAGTTGTCAGGCTCGTCCCGCTTGAGTCGCAGCAGTTCGTCTTTGGCTTCGCGTAATTTTGCCCGGCTGCTGCCAGACAGGGCGATTCGCCGTGCATGGGCCGAGCGCAAGGTGCGGATGATGTTGATCCGTGACGGATTGCCCTCGTTACTGATCCCGGCACGAACGGTCTTGAAGGTGTCGGTGCCGGTCAGGTTGCGTTTGACCAGGTTGGGTAGCTCAAGGTCCTCGAACATGAATTCGAGGAATTCCTCCTGAGTGATCTGGAAGACGAATTCGTCCATCCCTTCGCCCGAGTTACCGGCCTTGCCGGGGCCTCTGCCACCGGCACCTCCAGGCGGGCGGGCAATGTGCTCGCCGCTGGTGAATTCCTTGTTGCCCGGATGCACGACGGTCTGCTTGCCACCGCGACCGTGGTGAAGCACCGGCTCGTCAATGTCGCGGCCGGGGATGCTGATCTGTTCGCCGTGTTCCATATCGGTAATGGAACGCCGGCTGACCGCCTCTTCGACAGCCTTTTTTATGTGATCACGGTAACGCCGCAGAAACCGCTGACGGTTCACCGTGCTCTTGTTCTTGCCATTGAGACGTCGGTCGATCACATAGCTCATGACTGCTCCTTAGAAGCTGTCCTGAAAGGGGCGAGCGGTTATGCAGCATCGACCGTGCCAAGGGATGTTCACGCTCCCCCAAGCGCTTTTGGACGCTGACTGAACCTCGCTACCGACTTTCGAACACCTTCCAGAGGTCTGTGTAACAGAAAATGCGCACACAGGCCTCTGGCTGACGACAACCGGTCTGACCGGCAGCGGGTTATTGTGATTTTCTGACCCGCAGGTACCACTCGGACAGCAGTCGTACCTGTTTGTCGGTGTAGCCCCGCTCGACCATCCGTGTGACGAAGTCGTTGTGCTTCTGCTGGTCCTCTTTGCTGGCCTTGGCATTGAAGCTGATGACTGGCAGGAGGTCCTCGGTGTTGGAGAACATTTTCTTCTCGATGACCACCCGCAGTTTTTCGTAGCTGAGCCAGGTCGGGTTCTTGCCGTTGTTATTGGCCCGGGCGCGCAGTACGAAGTTGACGATTTCGTTGCGGAAATCTTTCGGATTGCTGATGCCGGCCGGTTTTTCGATTTTCTCCAGTTCTTCGTTCAGCGCTACGCGGTTTAGGATCTCGCCGGTTTCCGGGTCGCGGTATTCCTGGTCCTGGATCCAGAAGTCGGCGTACAGTACGTAGCGATCGAAGATGTTCTGGCCATACTCGCTATAAGACTCGAGATAGGCAGTCTGGATCTCCTTGCCGATGAATTCGATATAACGCGGTGCCAGGTATTCTTTGAGGAAGCGCAGATAGCGTTCGCGGGTTTCGGCCTGGAATTGTTCCTGCTCGATCTGTTGTTCCAGCACGTAGAGCAAATGCACCGGGTTGGCGGCGATTTCGTGCGGATCGAAGTTGAACACTTTCGACAGAATCTTGAACGCGAAGCGGGTCGACAGGCCGTTCATGCCTTCGTCGACACCGGCGTTGTCGCGGTATTCCTGGATCGACTTGGCCTTCGGATCGGTGTCCTTGAGGTTTTCGCCGTCATACACACGCATCTTGGAGTAGATGTTGGAGTTTTCCGGCTCCTTGAGGCGCGAGAGTACGGTGAACTGGGCGAGCATTTTCAGGGTGTCAGGCGCGCAGTGGGCCTTGGCCAGGGAGCTGTTGAACAAGAGCTTGTCGTAGATCTTCACTTCGTCGCTGACCCGTAGGCAGTACGGCACTTTGACGATGTAGATCCGGTCGATGAAGGCTTCGTTGTTCTTGTTGTTGCGGAAGGTGTGCCATTCCGATTCGTTGGAGTGGGCCAGCAGGATCCCGGTAAACGGAATCGCCCCAAGACCTTCGGTACTGTTGTAGTTGCCTTCCTGGGTGGCGGTCAGCAGTGGGTGCAGCACCTTGATCGGTGCCTTGAACATTTCGACGAACTCCATCAGGCCCTGGTTGGCCCGGCACAGTGCGCCCGAGTAGCTGTAGGCGTCGGCGTCGTTCTGCGGGAATTCTTCGAGTTTGCGGATATCGACCTTGCCTACCAGTGCCGAGATGTCCTGGTTGTTTTCGTCTCCAGGCTCGGTTTTGGCCACGGCGATCTGGTTGAGGATCGACGGATAGAGTTTCACCACGCGGAACTGGCTGATGTCGCCACCGAATTCGGCGAGGCGTTTGGTAGCCCATGGCGACATGATGGTGTTGAGGTAGCGCCGTGGAATGCCGAAGTCTTCCTCGAGGATCGCGCCATCTTCAGTGGCGTTGAACAGACCCAGAGGCGACTCGAATACCGGCGAGCCCTTGATCGCGTAGAAAGGCACCTTCTCGATAAGCTGTTTCAGCTTTTCGGCCAGGGACGATTTACCGCCACCCACAGGGCCGAGCAAATAGAGAATCTGTTTCTTCTCTTCCAGGCCCTGAGCAGCATGGCGAAAATACGACACGATCTGGTCAATGCATTCTTCCATCCCGTGGAAGTCTTCAAAGGCCGGATAGCGGCGGATCACCTTGTTGGAAAAGATTCGCGACAGTCTCGAGTTGGCCGACGTGTCGAGAAGTTCCGGTTCACCGATGGCCAGCAACAGACGCTCGGCGGCGGAGGCGTAGGCGCTGCGGTCGCTTTTGCACAGCTCAAGATACTCTTGCAGCGAGAGTTCTTCCTGGCGTGTGGACTCGAAGCGTTGTTGGAAGTGGCTAAAGATACTCATGACGTCACCTCGCTCGATACGTGGAGCCGACGCCGGATCATTCAGTCGATGCTGGCAGCGACCGAATATGCAGTCGCTGTTTACCCCCCAGAACTCTTTCGGAGCTGACTACCCCGAAAGCTACTCCCGATGACCCGCGCGCCGGTGTACCGGCTCTCCCCTGTTTTGGATGGCCTGCGCTTAAGGATAGTTGGGAATTCGGCAGGTAAAGGCGAGATACGTAATTAGTTGTGGCAGACCGTTCGTCTGCCACCGCGCGAGCCCGCAGGGGCCGGGGCTTGCGCGTTACAAAAAAATTATTCGGAAGTGCCTTGCGCCGTTTCCGAAGGATAAGTCGTACACCACAGCTCAAAACCGCCATCCATGCTGTAGACGTCGGAGAAGCCCTGACTAATGAGGTACGCAGCGGCGCTCTGACTGGAATTGCCGTGGTAGCAGACCACCACTGTCGGTGCGTCGAGGTCGGCAGCGCGGATGAAATCCGAGATGGAGTGGTTATCCAGATGCTTCGAGCCGGCGATGTGCAGCGCGGCAAAGGTCGCAGGATCGCGGACATCGACCACCACTGCGCCTTGTTCGCGCAGGGCGTGGGCCTGTTCCGGGGGGATACGTTTGAATTCGCTCATGGCGGGCTCCTGTGGCTCGGCTGAAAGCGCAGTCTAGCGCGGGGCGCTGGCTGACGATGGTTCGGGGATAAGTGCGGCGACTGGCGGCAGGGCAAGGCCGTGCTCATCGCATTTGCAAGACAGGCGTTCACCGCTGTCGACATTCATGAGGGTCAGGGCGCCACCCCAGACACAACCGGTGTCGAGGGCCGAGATGCCCGGCTCATTGCATCGGCCTTCCAGAGCGGCCCAGTGGCCGAAGATGATCTTCAGGCCCTTGGTCTTGCGCTCTTTGTGCTGAAACCAGGGTTTGTAGCCCGGTGGCGCATTGTCGAGGCCTTCCTTGCTTTTGAGGTCAAGCTTGCCCTCGGCGGTACAAAACCGCATGCGGGTGAAATAGTTGGTGATCACCCGCAGGCGTGTCACGCCTTTGAGGTCGTTGTCCCATTTCGCCGGATCGTTGCCGTACATGCCATCGAGGTAGGGCGGTAACAGGTTGTCATCGCGCAATGCCGCCTCGACTTCGGCGGCATACTTTAAGGCCTTGCGCAGTGACCACTGGGGCGGAATGCCAGCATGTACCAGGGCGACATCGCGCTGTTCGTCGTAATGCATGAGCTTTTGCTGACGCAGCCACTCCAGCAGTTCCGCGGAATCGGGCGCTGCGAGAATCTCGAGCAGGGTGTCGGACTTCTTCAAGCGTTCGATGTTTTTCCCGGCAGCCAGCAAGTGCAGGTCATGGTTGCCGAGCACGCACACCAGCGATTCGCGGATGCTATAGAGGAAGCGCAAGGTGTCCAGGGACTGCGGGCCACGGTTGACCAGATCGCCTACCAGCCACAGACGATCCCGTGTCGGGTCGAAGGCGACCTGCTTGAGCAGGCATTGCAATGCTTGAAGGCAGCCTTGCAGATCGCCGACGGCGTACGTTGCCATCAGTGCAGGGCTCCGGGCACCGCCAGACGGAATGGGGCGATGATGGCGTCGAAGTGTTTGCCGTCGTCGGCAACCATTTCATAAGTGCCCTGCATCGTGCCGACCTTGGAGGTCATGACGGTGCCGCTGCTGTAGGTGTGGCTTTCGCCCGCGTCGATCAACGGCTGCTGGCCAACAACGCCCGCACCGCGAACTTCTTCGACATGCCCGTCACCGTCGGTGATCACCCAGTGCCGCGACAACAGTTTGGCCGGTAGCTCGCCATTGTTGTGCACGGTGATGGTGTAGGCGAAGGCAAAACGGTTTTGCTCGGGTTGCGATTGTTCTGCCAGATAGCGGGTGACGACGCTGACGTCGACCTGATAACGAGGATCGGACATGCAAGAGGCCTTAAAATCGAAGCGGAACGCGGGGCGTAGCTGATGGAACTCAGTCTAGGCCAAGTATCGGGTAGTAAACCAGACATGGGGGCTGGTGTCCTACCCGATAACGCTCATTGCCTGTCAGTCGGCGGCGGGTGTCTGTAGGACTTGTTCGCTGAGCTTGTCGGCCAGGCGCACGAAGGCGGCCAGATCGAGCTGTTCAGGGCGCAGGCTGCCATCAACGCCAGCGGCTTCGATTTCAGCGTTGCTCAGCAGTAGCTTGAGGGTGTTGCGCAGGGTCTTGCGGCGCTGGTTGAAGGCTTCGCGCACGACGCGCTCCAGCAACTTGTGATCCTTGGCCGGGTGCGGCAGCACCGCGTGAGGCACCAGACGCACGATAGCCGAGTCGACTTTGGGCGGCGGATTGAACGCGCCGGGGCCAACGTTGAACAGATGCTCAACCCGGCAGTGATACTGAACCATGATCGACAAGCGACCCCAGTCACCACCACCAGGGCCTGCTGCCAGGCGCTCGACCACTTCCTTTTGCAGCATGAAGTGCATGTCGCGAATCAGGCTGGCGTTATGCAGCAGGTGAAAAATCAGCGGCGTAGAGATGTTGTACGGCAGGTTGCCGACCACTCGCAGGCTGTTTGGCGCGGCATTCAGGCTGTTGAAGTCGAACTTCAGCGCGTCGCCCTGGTGCAGGTTGAAGTTGTCCTTGCCGGCGAACTGCTGGTTGAGGATCGGGACCAGGTCCTTGTCCAGCTCCACCACGTCCAACTGCGCGCCGCTGTTGAGCAGGCCTTGAGTCAGTGCGCCCTGGCCCGGGCCGATTTCCAGCAGGCGGTCTTCGGGTTTGGCGCGGATGGCGCGCAGGATGCGGTCGATAACGCCGGCATCGTGCAGGAAGTTCTGGCCAAAGCGTTTGCGCGCCTTGTGTTGGTAATGCTCGGTCATAAACGGGTCTCGGCCATCTGGTAAGCGGTTTCCAGGGCGACTTGCAGGCTGCCGGTGTCGATTTTGCCGCTGCCGGCCAGGTCCAGGGCAGTGCCGTGGTCCACCGATGTGCGGATGATCGGCAAGCCGAGGGTCACGTTGACTGCCGCGCCGAAGCCTTTGTATTTCAGCACCGGCAGGCCCTGGTCGTGGTACATCGCCAGCACCGCGTCGCAGTGCTCCAGATATTTGGGGGTAAACAGAGTGTCGGCGGGCAGGGGGCCGCGAAGGTCCATTCCTTCGCCACGCAGGCGCTCTAATGTAGGTTCGATAATGTCGATTTCTTCATGGCCCAGGTGTCCGCCTTCGCCGGCATGAGGGTTGAGCCCACACACCAGGATGCGCGGCTGGGCGATGCCGAATTTTTCTTGTAGATCGGTGTGCAGAATTCGCGTGACCCGTTCCAGTCGCTCCGGCGTGATCGCATCGGCAATCTCGCGAAGAGGCAGGTGAGTGGTGACCAGCGCCACGCGCAATCCGCGAGTGGCGAGCATCATCACCACTTGTGCGGTATGGGTCAGGTCGGCAAGAAATTCCGTGTGCCCGGAAAAGGCGATCCCGGAGTCATTGATCACGCCCTTGTGCACAGGGGCCGTGATCATGCCGGCAAAATGCCCGTCCAGGCAGCCTTGGCCAGCTCGGGTCAGGGTTTCCAGGACGAAAGCCGCGTTGGCCTTGTCCAGATGCCCGGCGGTGACCTTGGCGTTGAGCGGTGTATCCCAGACATACAGGCTGTTGGCTGGCGCGGGTACATCCGGCCAGCTGTCCGGGGTTACCGGCAGCAAATCGACAACCACGCCCAGCTGCGCGGCCCGCTCAAAGAGCAGGTCGCGGCTGGTAATGGCAATCAGGGGATGTGGCTGGGCTTGCGAGGCGAGCAGCAGGCACAGGTCAGGACCTATGCCGGCCGGCTCGCCGGGTGTCAGCGCGAAACGTTTGGGTTTCACTGCGCTGCCTGGTCTGCACCAGGGAGTTTGATCTCTACGTACGCTTCGTCACGGATCTGACGCAGCCAGGTTTGCAGCTCTTCGTCGTATTTGCGGTTACGCAGTACGGTCATCGCTTGCTGCTCACGGGCCTGGGTGGTGCTGTCAGTGGCGCGACGGCCAAGGACTTCCAGAACGTGCCAGCCGTATTGGGACTGGAACGGCTTGGACAGCTGACCTTGCGGGGTCTTGGCCATCACTTCGCGGAATTCAGGCACCAATGCATTCGGGTCGATCCAGTTCAGGTCGCCACCGTTGAGGGCGGAACCTGGATCTTCCGAGAAGCTTTTCGCCAGTTCGCCGAAATCTTCGCCCGCTTCGATTCGGGTATAGAGCGACTCAGCCAAAGCCTTGGTTTTAGCCTCGTCGCGGATCGGGCTAGGTTTGACCAGGATATGACGCACGTGCACTTCGTCACGCACCTGGGTCTCGCCGCCACGCTTGTCGAGGATCTTCAGGATGATGAAGCCGCCCGGGGTGCGCATTGGCTGGGTAATGTCGCCGACAGCCATGGTGCTCAGCATGCGATCGAACGGAGGTGGCAGCTGACCGGCTTTACGCCAGCCCATGTCGCCACCTTCCAGTGCTGTTTCGCTGGCGGATTTGGCGATTGCCAACTGACCGAAGTCAGCGCCTTGCTTGAGCTGCTGGTAAACAGCGTCGGCTTGTTTGGCGGCATTCTGAATCGCGTCGGAGTTGGCGCTTTCCGGCGTAGGAATCAGGATGTTGGCCAGGCGGAACTCTTCGGACAACTGCATTTTGCCAAGGTCAGAAGCGAGGAAGTTCTTCACTTCCTGTTCGGAGACCTGGATACGCTCGGCCACACGGCGCTGACGCACACGGCTGATGACCATCTCGCGGCGAATCTGGTCGCGGGCGTCTTCATAAGACAGACCATCGCGAGTCAGGGCGGCGCGGAATTGATCCACGGACATGTTGTTTCGCTGAGCAATGGTGCCGACAGCCTGGTTCAGTTCTTCATCGGTAATGCGGATGCCGGAACGTTCGCCGATCTGCAGTTGCAGGTTTTCGACGATCAGGCGCTCAAGCACCTGCTGGTCCAGCACGCCGGCCGGTGGCACGGCTGAACCGCGCTTGGCGATGGTTTGCTGAACTTCATGAACGCGTTGGTCCAGTTGGCTCTGCATGACCACGTCGTTGTCGACAATGGCCACCACTTTATCGATGGACTGCACCGCGGCGTTCGCCGCGGTACCCAGGAACAGCGCGCCCAGCATCAGCGGGCGCAGACAATCAGAAAGCTTGGTCTTCACGTTCACGATAACCTTGGATGCCTTTGTCGAGGAAGCTCTCTACTTTGGCGCCGGTGAGGCCGCCGAGTCCCTTCAGAACAATTTGTAGGAAGATGCCGTGGTCGCCTTTTTCGTTTTCCGGGGCGTTCTGACTGAACTCGTCATACGAAACCCAGTAACGGTTGATCAGGCGCAGTTTCCAGCAGCAGTTGTCGTACTCGAAACCACCGAAAGCTTCCAGGGTACGGTTACGGTTGTAGTCATACTGCCAGCGGCTGATGGCGTTCCATTGCGGCACGATCGGCCAGATCACCGAGAAGTCGTGCTGCTGAATCTTGTAGTAGTCCTTCACGTAGCCAGGAGTGCCCGGGGTGCCGTAGTCACCACCGCCCACTTGCCACTTACCGGTGTTCTGGTCGTAACGGACCTGGTCATTGCGATAGCGATAGCCAGCGTTGATGACCTTGTTCGGGTTGTCTTCAGGCTGGTAGTGGAACATCGCGCTGCCCGAGCGAGGGCTGCGGCTGTCCGGGTCCCAGTTGTAATCGGCCGTGGTGCGCCAATCGCGGTTCCAGCGATATTCGTATTCCAGCGCGTATGGCGAGACATTAGCCTGCGCGTCGTCGCGGGTTTTTGCATCGATACCCGGCAACTGAACTTCGCGATCCTTGAAATACACGGCCTGGCCGACGCTGATGCGTTGACGTTCGAAGCCATTGTCTTCGATCCAGCGGTTGGTTACGCCCAGCGACAGTTTGTTCTCGTCGCCGACGCGGTCGGAGCCGGAGAAGCGGTTGTCACGGAACAGCGACGCGTAGTTGAAGGTGTATTCGCTGGTGTCGAATACTGGAATGTCTTCCTGATCCGTTTCAGGCACGTACAGGTAGAACAGGCGCGGCTCGAGGGTCTGGCGATAATTCTTGCCGAACCATTGGGTGTTGCGATCGAAGTACAGGCCGCTGTCGATGCTTGCAATCGGCACACCACGGTTCTGGTTGCTGCTGAAGGTGCCGTTGAGCTTTTGCTGTTCGGCAGTCTGCGCGTCAATCTGACTTTTACCGGTACCGTCCAGATCCAGTTGGTACTGGGTGTATTGGTACTTGAGCGATGGCTTCAGGTAGCCATAAGTCCAGTCCAGCGGCAGGCTGACACCCGGTTTGAGATTCAAACGGTCGCCGTTGGCCCGTGCTAGTCCCGTCACGTTGTTATCAAGACGCGGCTCGACGGTGCCGTCTTCGTTTACGAAGTTACCGTCCTTCAAGTCACGATCAAACCGTACGACTTCTGTCTCGTAATCGAAGTCCAGGCCGCCAGGGTGAGTCGGCAACTGACCATTGAAAGTGATCTGCGGCAAGCGGTCGTACGGCGTAATGTCCGAAACGGTCGCGAGCTGATAAGCCTGGGCATTCAAGCGAGCGGTGTAGCTGTCGCCACGATAGGTGACAGAACCCTGCTGGTTCACATAATCGGAGCTTTTAACCCCGATCTGGTCGGTTTGCAGATCCTGGAAGTAATACGGATCGCTGATCTTGGTGTAATCGACTTGAGTCAGAACGCGCGAGTCGAGACCACCCTTGTGCTGCCAGTTGTACATGTAGCGATTTTTTTGGTAGTCGGTCTGCAGCTTGCGATCGGTGTCTTCGTCGTTGAGGTACGCGGCGCCGAGCTGACCTTCGCTGGACGGGGTCAGGTAACGGAATTCGCCTTCCATCAACAAGCCGTGCTTGCTCATGTAGCGCGGGTACAACGTGGCATCGTAGTTTGGTGCCAGGTTGAAGTAATACGGTGTGACCAGCAAGAAGCCGGTATCGGTGCCGGTGCCGATAGTCGGCGGCAGGAAGCCGGACTGGCGACGGTCATCGATCGGGAAATAGATGTACGGCGTGTACAGAACCGGAATGTCCTTGACCCGCAGCGTCACGTTGGTCGCGGTACCGAAACCGGTGGCCGGGTTCAAGGTGATGTTGTTGCCCTTGAGCTGCCAGGCGTTGCTGTTCGGTTCGCACGTGGTGTACGTACCATCCTTGAGGCGGATGATCGCGTTCTCGGCACGCTTGGCGTACAGCGCGCTGCCGCGGATACGGGATTTGTGCAGGACGTATTCGGCGTTGTCGACCTTGGCTTCACCGGTGTCGAGTTGCACGTCGGCGTGGTCGCCCACGATCAATGCGCCGTTGTCGCGAACACGGACATTGCCGCTCAGTTCGCCACGGCTCTCGGCCTGGTAGAGGTTCGCTTCGTCGGCTTCGACCTGCATGCTGCCCTGACGCATGACCACGTCACCGGCCAGGGTCGCGACCTGCTCATCCTGCTTATAGCGAGAGGCTTTGGCGCCGAGAAAGGTCGGAGCGTCACTTTTATTCGTCTTGTCATTCATGCCAGGACGAATTGGTTCGATATAGGAACCAGAGCAGTAAGGACCGGTTTCGGCCAATTGCGCTGCAGTGAGCTTCTCGCGCGGAACCCAGTCGAGGTGGCTGTAGTCTTCGCTACGCGACTTCAAGCCGCGGCCCTTGGACTCGGTCACCAGCACAGGCTTGGCGCCGGTGTCTTGACTGGAGCCGCTGTCGGCCGGAGTCTCGCCGCTGGTGCTTACCGCCGCACTGCCGTCATGGACGGGACGCGGTGGCAGCGCAGCTGCTGGAGATTTTGGCGCACAGTTCCAGGCACCCGAAGCAGAGACTGAGCAGTCATACTGTTCCGCGGCGACCACGAACGAAGTGGCTAGAGGTTGCAGGGCCAGCAGACTGCCGGTAACCAACAACGGAAATTTTTTACGAAACGCGGGGGATTTCAATGCCATCTTATTAGTCCGGGCTTCCTGCGTGCCATCTGCCCGCGGTGTGGGCCGCACGCCTCTCGATGGTCTGAAAAAGATGCTGGATAATAAAGCATGCCCCGCTTGACGGCTAGCGCCGTCGGAGACCCTTGCAATGCCTGACCAAGATGTACGTTTGCAACACCTGAAAGTTTGGCTCGATGAGCAATTGGCTGTCCTTTTTGCAGAACAGGGTTGGGGTGCCGTACCCCCGGCCACGTTGATCGCGGCCAGTAGCGATGCGAGTTTTCGACGTTATTTCCGCTGGGAAGGCGAGGGCAGAAGCTTCGTCGTGATGGACGCGCCCCCCCCCCAGGAAAACTGCAAACCCTTCGTGGATATCGCTTTTTTGCTGGCGAAGTCCGGAATAAATGTTCCGAAAATTTATGCCGAAGACCTCGAGCGTGGTTTTCTTTTACTCAATGACCTGGGCAACAAGACTTATCTGGACGTGATCGACAGCGAAAATGCCGACAATTTGTTCAAGGATGCCTTGCAAGCACTGCTGGCTTTTCAGCAATTGCCGATGGTTGCACCGCTGCCAAGTTATGACGTGGCGTTGCTGCGGCGCGAGCTGGAATTGTTCCCTGAGTGGTACGTGAAGCGTGAGTTGGGTATCGAGTTCGATTTGGCTCAGCAAATGCTCTGGAAGAACGTGACTGAGCTATTGATCGACAGCGCCCTGGCCCAGCCCCAAGTGCTGGTGCACCGCGACTACATGCCGCGCAATCTGATGCTCAGCGAGCCGAATCCCGGTGTGCTGGATTTCCAGGACGCAGTGTATGGCCCCGTGACCTACGACGTGACCTGCCTGTTCAAGGATGCGTTCCTCAGTTGGCCCGAGGAGCGTGTGCGCGGTTGGCTGGAAGTTTACTGGCAGCAAGCGGGCGATCTCGGGATCCCGGTTCAGCCCGACTTCGATGATTTCCTGCGTGCCAGCGACCTGATGGGCGTGCAGCGGCACCTGAAAGTGATCGGCATCTTCGCCCGCATCTGCCACCGTGACGGCAAGCCGCGCTATCTCGGCGATGTGCCGCGCTTCTTTGCTTATATAGACGCAGTGATCGCCCGTCGTCCTGAGTTGGCTGAGCTGGATGTGTTGCTGCTGAGTCTGCGTGCTGGAGCGAATGCATGAAGGCGATGATTCTGGCGGCAGGCAAGGGCGAGCGCATGCGCCCGCTGACCCTGACCACCCCGAAACCGCTGGTACGCGCTGGCGGTATTCCGTTGATCGAGTATCACTTGAAGGCCTTGGCGGTGGCGGGGTTTACCGAGGTGGTGATCAACCACGCCTGGCTCGGCCAGCAGATCGAAAACTACCTCGGTGATGGCTCTCAATACGGCGTACGTATTCAGTACTCGCCGGAAGGTGAGCCACTCGAAACCGGAGGCGGGATTTTTCGCGCGCTGCCGTTGCTGGGTGATGAGGCCTTTATGGTGGTCAACGGTGACATCTGGACCGATTACGACTTCAGCGTATTGCATCAGCCCATTGGCGGGCTGGCGCATTTGGTGCTGGCGGACAACCCGGCTCATCACCCGGCCGGGGATTTCAGTCTGATCGATGGGCACGTACGCGACGGTCAGCCAGACACCGCAACTCTGACCTACAGCGGCATCGCGGTGCTGCACCCGCAGCTGTTCGAAGGTTGCTCTGCCGGGGCGTTCAAGCTTGCACCGCTGTTGCGCAAGGCCATGGCCGATGGACAAGTAACCGGCGAACACTTGAAAGGGCATTGGGTGGATGTCGGCACTCACGAGCGTCTGGCTGAAGTCGAAACTTTGATAGAGGCGAGACGCTGACATGCTGTGGCCAGGGACTCTGATTGGAGCCGGAGCGGGCTATGCCATCGCCAGCATTCCGGGGGCCATGCTTGGCGCCTTATTAGGACAAGCGCTGGATCGGCGCTTGCACTTGCAGAGCTGGGCGCACTTGCGAGAAAAGCTCGGTGGTCGCTCGGTGCTGCGCAACGACGAACTGCTGTTTGTGTTGTTGGGAAGGCTGGCCAAATGCGATGGGCGGGTGGGGGAGGGCCACATCCAGCAGGCCCGTCAGGAAATGCGTTCGCTGGAAATGAACGAGTCGGCCCAGCGCCGGGCAATTGCCGCGTTCAATCGCGGCAAGTCGGGAGATGACCGGTTGCGCGGTTACCTGCGCCGCTTGAGTGCTCAACCCCATGCAGCCGAAGGCGTCTTGCGCGCCTGTTGGCGGATGATTTGGGCTGATGGCCGCGCCGGTAGCGCTGAGCGAGCGCTGATTACGCAGTGGGGCAAATGGCTGGGCTGGACACGGCATCAAGTGCAGGCGCTGGCGGCCGATTATGAACAGCACAAGCTGGCGCAGGTCAGCAGCACTGTCACCTACCAAGATGCACTGCGGCTTTTGGGCGTGTCGGCGACCAGCGAGCCGGCGCAGATCAAACGCGCTTATCGACGCCTGCTGAGTCGCCATCATCCGGACAAGATTGCTGGCAGCGGTGCGACGGCGTCGCAGGTTCGCGAAGCCACTGACAAGACTCGCGAACTGCATAGCGCCTACACATTGATTCGTGAGCGGCGGGATTTTCGGTAGTAGGGCAGGGGTGTAATACCTGCAAGGAGGCGAGGGTCAATCGGCTAGCGGATTCAACCAGCCGCGCACCCGTCGGAATAGCTGCTCTTGCTCAGCCTTGGTATTACCGGGCAAAGCCTTGAGCGACACCTGGCTGAATGCCGAAGCTTTCAAACGTTTGCTGGCTTGCATACGTTCCAGCGCCGCGTTGCGATCCAGCGGCTTGTCCATATAGAAGATGTCTGCGGTGGGCAGCTTCAGGGTCGGTGTCAGTTCGGCCAGCTCTGGTTTGGCTTTCACCGGCATCTGAGCGGCAACCATCACAAACTTCTCCACTTGCGAAGGCTGCTTCTCGCTCAGATAACGTGCCGCCCAGTAAGCGCCGGTACCATGACCCAATATGACAATGCGGCGAGCGCTTTGCTGTTCGGCGTAGGCAATGGCGGCGTCGATGCGGGCGAAGATTCGTTCGGCGTCGGCGTTGGCCTGTTCCTCGGTGGTTTCGGCGATCGCCTTGTCCGCCACCTCCGCTTCACCGCCCGCGGCTTGTTCGATGGGCGCTGCGGTGGTCGAGTCTTTGCTGCCAGTGTCGGGGGCTTTTGGCGTGAGTGCCACTTCTACGATGCGTGGTGCAATGGCATCGCTTTGCACGTCCGGCAAGGTGATACTCAGGCTGCTCCACTCGGCGTCTGGCAATTTACGTCGCAATGGACCTATTGCTTGCGGCCAGTCAACGCTTTCGCCGGCACCCGGGATGATAATCACCGCGCCTTTGGGTTCGGCGGTATTGGCCGGTTTCCACAAGGCTAGAAACGTGTCAGTGCCCGCTTGCAGTTGCTGCTGTTCCTGAGCAGGGATTTGTCGCTCAAGTGCAGACGCTTCTTCCTGACTACGCTCAAGCATCGGCTGGCGCTCGACCGGTTTTTCTTCGGCGGGCGTTTGCGTCGCGGCAGGTACCGGGTCGGCGGCCTCGACAGAAAAGGCGCAAGGCAGGATCAGCGACAGGCACAATGCTGGCAGTGCCAGGCGGTAGACAGGGGGCATCGGATATTCCAGGCCAGAAGTTATTCCGGCAGCCTAATGGGTTGGTCAGTATTTGTCAGTGTGTGAGACTTCGATGATGCGTTTTTGCTGCCTGTGGGTTATCGGCTGTTTGTGGTTTCCCTTGATGGGCTGGGCGGCTCCCGCGCCACCGGTGCACGTCGCGCCATTGTCCGCGGGCCAGCAGCAATGGCTGGCGCAGCATGGCGAGTTGCGCGTCGGGCTGGTGTTGCAAGTGCCCTACGCCCAATACGATCGCCGCTTGCAGCGCCTGTCCGGGGTTAACGTCGAGCTGATGAAATGGCTGGCCAAGTCCCTCAAGGTCGAGCTGAGCTGGCGCAACTTTCCCGACCTGGCGCAACTGGAAGCCGCCGCGCGCGAGGGTGAAATCGACATCGCTCCGGGGCTCACCCAAACCCCCGCTGGCCTGCGGCTCTGGCAGTTTTCCGACCCGTATATGCGGGTGCCGCAACTGGTGGTCAGTGACCAGAAAAGCACCGGCGTGGTCGAGTTGGAAAAACTCGACAGCCAGACCCGTGTCGCCGTGCGCATGCCCGGTGCCACCGCCGACTATCTTCGCAGTAATTACCCACACTTGAACCTTCAAGGCGTACCGATCGAGCGCCAGGCACTGCAACTATTACTGAGTCAGCAGGCCAGCTACGCCGTGGTCGACGAAGCGCAACTGGGACGTCTGTCCGCCGAACCGGAGTTCGCCGGGCTGGTGGTGGTGGGTGACATCGGCCTGCCGCACCTGTTGCGGGTGGCCACGCGCCGGGACTGGCCGGAACTGGCTGGCATCGTCGAAAGCGCGTTGCGGGCGATCCCGGCCAAGGACCTGGAGCAACTGCACAACCAATGGCTGCAACCCAAGTACCCGCGGCTGACCGAGTCCCCGGGCTTCTGGCAAAACCTCTGTCTGCTGTTGGTGGTGTTGATGTTGAGCAGCATGGCCATCGTGTTCTGGCAGCGTCGTCAGCAGCACAGTCTTGAGCATCGTTTACGGGCAGCGCGCGAAGACATTGCGCTGCGTGCCGCCAGCGAAGAAGCCTTGAGCCTCACTCAGTTTTCCATCGACCAGAGCACCGTCGGCATCCTTTGGGTCAACTGGGACAGCCATGTGCGCTACGCCAATCGCGCGGCCGAAACCATGCTGGGTTATCCGGCGGGCGGGATCATTGATCGGCCGCTGATCGACTTCGAACCCGGCTTGCACATGGACCGCTGGCTGAACCTGTGGAAACGCGCGCGGGCCAACGAGGAAGGCCCGCAAAGTTTCGAAACCAACTGCGTGCGGGCGGATGGCAGCAATCTGCCGGTGGATGTTTCGCTGAGTTTTTTGCGGTTTCGCGACGGCGAATACCTGGTGGTCTACCTCAACGACGTCACCGAGCGCCGTCGAGCCCTGGCCGCGTTGCAGGAGAGCGAGGCCCGGTTGCAAGGGATCGCCGCCAACGTTCCAGGACTGGTCTTCCGCCTGGAACGGGCCCCGGTGACGGGGCAGATCGACTTTGCCTACATCAGTGAAGGCAGCGAGAGCCTGGTGGGTTACTCACCGGCCACCCTGGCCCATCGCGACAAAGGCCTGCGCAGCCTGGTGCACCCGGACGACAAGGCCAGTTATCACCAAACCCAGGACCATGCGCTGGATACCGACAGCGACTGGTCGTGGCAGGGGCGGATTCTCACCCGTTCAGGCGAACAGCGCTGGGCCGAGATCAAGGCCATCACCCGCCGACTCGAAGACGGCGCCTATGTCTGGGACGGGATCGTCTGGGACATCAGCGAGAGCAAACGCATCGAACTGGAACTGGCCAGCTCTCGCGAGCAGTTGCGTGAGTTGTCTGCGCACCTAGAGAGCGTGCGGGAAGAGGAAAAGGCCCGCATCGCCCGGGAAGTTCACGACGAACTGGGTCAGATGCTCACCGTGCTGAAGCTGGAAACATCCATGTGCGAACTGGCCTACGCCCAGCTCGACCCCGGTCTGAACGAACGTTTGAACAGCATGAAGCGCTTGATCGCTCAGTTGTTCCAACTGGTACGGGATGTGGCGACGGCGCTGCGACCGCCGATTCTCGACGCCGGGATTGCCTCGGCCATCGAGTGGCAGGCCCGCCGATTCGAGGCGCGCACGCAGATTCCGTGTCTGGTGCAGGTGCCGGAAAATCTGCCGATGCTCAGTGATGCCAAGGCGATTGGCCTGTTCCGGATCCTTCAGGAAGCGCTGACCAATGTCATGCGCCATGCCCAGGCGCATACTGTCGAACTGACATTGGCGCTGGAAGGCGACGAGTTGTGTCTGACCGTCAGTGATGATGGCGTAGGATTTGTCCCCGCAACCGGTAGGTCAACCTCCTTCGGGGTGGTGGGCATGCGCGAGCGAGTGTTGATCATGGGCGGGCAGTTGTCGCTTGAGAGTGAACCGGGTGAAGGCACGACCCTGAGCGTGCGAGTGCCGCTGGATGAGGAGAAGTAAGTGATCCGTGTACTGGTAGCCGAAGACCACACCATCGTCCGCGAAGGCATCAAGCAATTGATCGGCCTGGCCAAGGATTTGCTGGTGGTAGGGGAGGCGAGCAATGGCGAGCAGTTGCTCGAGACCTTGCGCCATGTTCCCTGCGAAGTGGTCTTGCTGGACATCTCGATGCCTGGGGTCAACGGCCTGGAGGCGATTCCGCGGATTCGCGCGCTGAACAATCCGCCGGCGATTCTGGTGTTGTCGATGCACGACGAAGCGCAAATGGCCGCCCGTGCGTTGAAGATCGGCGCTGCCGGCTACGCGACCAAGGACAGTGATCCGGCGCTCCTACTGACGGCGATCCGCAAGGTCGCGGCGGGCGGGCGCTACATCGACCCGGACCTGGCCGACCGCATGGTCTTCGAAGTTGGCCTGACCGATTCGCGGCCGTTGCACTCGTTACTGTCTGAGCGCGAGTTCTCAGTGTTCGAACGCCTGGCCCAGGGCGCCAACGTCAATGACATCGCCCAGCAACTGGCCCTGAGCAGCAAAACCATCAGCACCCACAAGGCGCGGCTGATGCAGAAACTCAACATCACCTCCCTGGCGGAACTGGTGAAGTACGCGATGGAGCACAAACTCCTCTAAGGTTCACCACCGTCCCCTGTGGGAGCGAGCAAGCTCGCTCCCACAGGGATAGTGGTCGCATGCCCATTTACGACACGCCTTCAAACCCGCTTTCGCCCGTTCTTGTGGCTTGCAGCCTGAAGCTTACCGCTGACCCTATCCATCCCCGCCATCCTTGTAGGGCAATCCCTACCCCCAACCTTCCATCCGGCTGAGGCCATTCTCTCCTGCGCCCCGATTTGCGCGGTCACCAGCGTCCACTAGGCTTAGTCCACAGCAGTCATTAACAACAAAGGTGTGGGTATGAGCCAGGTCGATTCAAACGCAGGGGCCAGCGATATTCTGGTCAGCTTTCGTGGAGTGCAAAAAAGCTACGACGGCGAGAACCTGATCGTCAAAGACCTCAACCTGGATATTCGCAAAGGCGAATTCCTCACCTTGCTAGGGCCGTCCGGCTCCGGCAAGACCACCAGTCTGATGATGCTTGCCGGTTTCGAAACACCGACCGCAGGCGAAATCCTGCTGGCCGGGCGGTCAATCAACAACGTGCCGCCGCACAAGCGCGACATCGGCATGGTGTTCCAGAACTACGCGTTGTTCCCGCACATGACGGTCGCCGAGAACCTGGCGTTCCCGTTGACCGTGCGCGGCTTGAACAAGAGCGATGTTAGCGACAAGGTCAAAAAAGTCCTGAGCATGGTTCAGCTCGACACCTTCGCCCAGCGTTATCCGGCACAACTGTCCGGCGGTCAGCAACAGCGTGTGGCTTTGGCCCGGGCGTTGGTGTTCGAACCGCAACTGGTGCTGATGGACGAACCCCTCGGCGCACTGGACAAACAACTGCGCGAACACATGCAGATGGAGATCAAGCATCTGCATCAGCGCCTCGGCGTGACCGTGGTCTACGTGACCCACGACCAGGGTGAAGCCTTGACCATGTCCGACCGCGTAGCGGTGTTCCACCAAGGCGAGATCCAGCAGATCGCTCCACCGCGCAGCCTCTACGAAGAACCGAAAAATACCTTCGTCGCCAACTTCATCGGCGAGAACAATCGTCTCAACGGCCGCTTGCACAGCCACACCGGCGACCGCTGCGTGGTCGAGCTCGGTCGCGGTGAAAAGGTTGAAGCCCTGGCCGTGAACGTCGGCAAGACCGGCGAACCGGTCACGCTGTCGATTCGTCCGGAACGCGTGAGCCTCAATGGGTCGAGCGAGTCCTGCGTCAATCGCTTCTCGGGGCGGGTGGCGGAATTCATCTATCTGGGCGACCACGTCCGGGTTCGCCTGGAAGTCTGCGGCAAGACCGATTTCTTTGTGAAACAACCGATTGCCGAGCTCGATCCCGCGCTGGCTGTCGGCGACGTGGTACCGCTTGGCTGGCAGGTCGAACACGTTCGCGCGCTCGACCCACTTCTAGAGGCGCATTGATCGCCCCCTGCTTCAACAACACCAACCCTGCACGTGGAGAGAACAATAAATGTTGAGATCCCTGAAATTCACCGCTTTGGTCATGGGCATGATCGGTGCGGCACACGCAATGGCGGCGGGCCCGGACCTGACCGTGGTGTCCTTTGGCGGGGCGAACAAGGCAGCGCAGGTCAAAGCCTTCTATGCACCGTGGGAAGCGGCAGGCAACGGCAAGATCGTGGCAGGCGAGTACAACGGCGAAATGGCCAAGATCAAAGCCATGGTCGATACCAAGAGCGTGTCCTGGGACCTGGTGGAAGTTGAATCGCCAGAACTGTCCCGTGGTTGCGACGAAGACATGTTCGAGCAACTCGACCCGGCGTTGTTCGGCAAATCCGAAGACTACGTCAAAGGCGCTATCCAGCCGTGCGGCGTGGGCTTCTTCGTGTGGTCGACCGTGTTGGCCTACAACGCCGACAAGCTGGCATCCGCACCGACCAGCTGGGTGGATTTCTGGGACACCAAGAAATTCCCGGGCAAACGTGGCCTGCGTAAAGGCGCCAAGTACACCCTCGAATTTGCGCTGATGGCCGATGGCGTTGCGCCGAAAGACGTCTACAAGGTGCTTGCCGGCAAGGATGGTCAGGATCGCGCGTTCAAAAAACTCGATGAACTCAAGCCAAGCATCCAGTGGTGGGAAGCCGGCGCGCAACCGCCGCAGTACCTCGCTTCCGGTGACGTGGTCATGAGCTCGGCCTACAACGGCCGGATCGCTGCCGTGCAGAAAGAAAGCAACCTGAAAGTCGTGTGGAACGGTGGTATCTACGACTTCGACGCATGGGCCATTCCAAAAGGTCTGGACAAGGCGCGTGCTGAAGCGGCGAAGAAATTCATCGCGTTCTCGGTGCAGCCACAACAGCAGAAGACTTACTCGGAAAACATCGCCTACGGCCCGGCCAACACCCAAGCCGTACCGTTGCTGTCCAAGGATGTCCTCAAAGACATGCCGACCACCCCGGAAAACATCGCCAACCAGGTGCAGATCGACGTCAGCTTCTGGGCTGACAACGGCGAGCAACTGGAACAGCGCTTCAATTCCTGGGCTGCAAAATAAGACCACCCCGTGGGCTTATCCACTCCTGTAGGAGCGAGGCTTGCCCGCGAAGACGTCAGCACAGTCAACATCAATGTTGACTGACACGCCGACTTCGCGGGCAAGCCTCGCTCAGGTAGCGGGTTGTAAACAGAAGCAGAGGTGGTTCAGCAGTTTGTAAGGCCGCCTCTGTAACGATCAAAGATTTCCGGAGTACGCCATGGCCACCGCCATTCCCCTGAACGCGGGCACTGACCCCACCTTGAAGCAGCGGCTCAAGCACGCCGAGCGGATCAACCGCTGGAAAGCACAAGCCTTGATCGCGCCATTGGTGTTGTTTCTGTTGCTGGTGTTTCTGGTGCCCATCGTGGCGCTGCTCTACAAAAGCGTCGGTAACCCGGAAGTAGTCGGCGGCATGCCGCGCACCGTGGCGGCCATCGCCAGTTGGGATGGCCGAGGCCTGCCCGCTGAACCGGTTTACAAGGCGGCCAGCGAAGACCTCGCTGAGGCCCGCAAGAATCAGACCTTGGGCGACCTGTCCAAGCGCTTGAACATGGAGTTGGCCGGCTACCGCAGCCTGCTGACCAAAACCGCCCGCGCCTTGCCGTTCGCCACCGAACCGGCCTCCTATAAAGAAGCGCTGGAAGGTCTCGACGAGCGCTGGGGCGACCCGGCCTACTGGCAAGCCGTGCGCCGCAACACCAGTAACATTACGCCGTATTACTTGCTGGCGGCGGTCGATCACCGGATCGACGACCTCGGCGAAATCGCCCCGGCCACGCCTGATCAGGCGATCTACCTCGACATCTTCGCCCGGACCTTCTGGATGGGGCTGATCATCACCGTGATCTGCCTGGTGCTGGCGTATCCGTTGGCCTACCTGCTGGCGAACCTGCCATCGCGGCAAAGCAACTTGTTGATGATTCTGGTGCTGCTGCCGTTCTGGACCTCGATCCTGGTGCGGGTCGCCGCGTGGATCGTGCTGCTGCAATCGGGCGGACTGATCAACAGCGGTCTGATGGCCATGGGCATCATCGATAAACCGCTGGAACTGGTGTTCAACCGCACCGGGGTTTACATCTCCATGGTGCACATCCTGCTGCCGTTCATGATTCTGCCGATCTACAGCGTGATGAAAGGCATTTCGCCGACGTACATGCGGGCGGCGATTTCCCTCGGCTGCCACCCGTTCGCCAGTTTCTGGCGGGTGTACTTCCCGCAGACCTATGCCGGTGTCGGCGCCGGTTGCCTGTTGGTGTTCATCCTCGCCATCGGCTACTACATCACCCCGGCCTTGCTGGGCAGCCCGAACGATCAGATGGTCAGTTACTTCGTTGCCTTCTACACCAACACCAGCATCAACTGGGGCATGGCGACCGCACTCGGTGGGCTGCTGCTGTTGGCGACCGTGGTGCTTTATCTGATTTACAGCTGGCTGGTGGGCGCCAGTCGCCTGCGCCTGAGCTAAGGGGAGAACGAAATGCTGAGTCCTTATATGTCGCCCATTGAGCGGGTGTGGTTCTACAGTTTGCGGATTCTCTGCGGCTTGATTTTGTTGTTCCTGATTCTGCCGGTGCTGGTGATCATTCCGCTGTCGTTCAACTCGGGCAGTTTCCTGGTCTATCCGCTGCAAGGCTTCTCGCTGCACTGGTATCAGGACTTCTTCGCCTCGGCGGAATGGATGCGCGCACTGAAGAACAGCATCATCGTTGCCCCGGCGGCGACTGTTTTGGCGATGATCTTCGGTACGCTGGCGGCAATCGGCCTGACGCGGGGCGACTTCCCCGGCAAGGCGCTGGTGATGGCGCTGGTGATTTCGCCGATGGTGGTGCCAGTGGTGATCATTGGTGTGGCGAGTTATCTGTTCTTCGCCCCGCTGGGATTGGGCAACAGTTTCTTCTCGCTGATCGTGGTGCATGCGGTGTTGGGTGTGCCGTTTGTGATCATCACGGTGTCGGCGACGTTGCAGGGGTTTAACCAAAACCTGGTGCGCGCTGCTGCGAGCCTTGGCGCTTCGCCACTGACGGCGTTCCGTCGGGTGACGTTGCCGCTGATTGCGCCCGGCGTGATTTCCGGTGCGCTGTTCGCCTTTGCGACCTCGTTCGATGAAGTGGTGGTGACGCTGTTCCTCGCCGGTCCCGAACAAGCGACCTTGCCTCGGCAGATGTTCAGCGGCATCCGCGAAAACCTCAGCCCGACCATTGCAGCTGCCGCAACGCTGCTGATCGCCTTCTCGGTGATCCTGCTGCTGACCCTGGAATGGCTGCGTGGGCGCAGCGAGAAACTGCGCACCGCTCAGGTCTGAAGTCACACACCGCCCAACTGTGGGAGCGAGCTTGCTCGCGATAGCGGACTATCAGTCGACATCAATGTTGAATGACAGTCAGTCATCGCGAGCAAGCTCGCTCCCACAGGGATTTACGGTGCTTTCGGGTCTCGGGTCATTCACCACCTGAATAGCAGACAATCCCAAATCCCCAGCTACTCTTGTGCCCAGCTCCCCTAGCTATAAGAGGCTGCGCACATGAGTCTTTCCTCTTTCAAAATCGCTCACAAACTGATCACCGGCGCCGGTGCCATCGAGCAACTGGCGGCTGAACTGACACGCCTGGACATCGACAACCCGCTGATCGTCACCGATGCCGCACTGGTCAAGTCCGGCACGGTCGAGCTGGCGCTGGCGCAGCTGGGCGACCGAACCTACGAAATTTTCGACCGTGTGCTGCCAGACCCGGAAATCGCCATCGTCGAAGACTGCATGCGGGTCTACCGCGAGGGCGGGCACGACGGATTGATCGGCCTGGGCGGCGGCAGTGCCATCGACATCGCTAAAAGTGTCGCGGCCTACGCCGGTTATCACGGGGCGCTGGAGGATCTGTTCGGCATCAATCAGGTGCCGCGCAAAGGCCCGCCGCTGATCGCCATCCCGACCACCGCGGGCACCGGCTCGGAAGTCACCAACGTGGCGATCCTCTCCGACAAGGTTGCGCAGCTGAAGAAAGGCATCGTCAGCGACTATCTATTACCGGATGTGGCGCTGGTCAGTCCACAAATGACCCTGACCTGCCCGCGCAGTGTCACTGCCGCCAGTGGCGTCGATGCACTGGTGCACGCCATCGAATCCTATCTGTCGCTGAACGCCTCACCGATTACCGACGCGCTGGCCATCGGCGCCATCAAGCTCATCGCCAAGGCGCTGCCCAAGGCCTACGCCAATCCGTCCAACCTCCAGGCCCGCGAAGACATGGCCACCGCCAGCCTGATGGCCGGTATGGCGTTCGGCAATGCCGGGGTCGGCGCGGTGCATGCGCTGGCGTATCCGCTGGGCGGCCGTTACAACATTGCCCATGGCGTCAGCAACGCCTTGCTGCTGCCGTATGTCATGACCTGGAACAAAATGGCCTGCGTGGAGCGCATGCAGGATATTGCCGAGGCCATGGGGGTGAAGACCGCTCATCTGAGCGTCAACGACGCGGCCGACAAAGCCGTGGAGGCGATGATCGAGCTGTGCGCCGCGGTGGAAATCCCGGCGGGCCTGCACAGCTTCGGCGTTCCCGAGGACGCCCTACCGGCCATGGCCGTGGAGGCGGCGGGGATTGAGCGTCTGATGCGCAACAATCCGCGCAAATTGAGTGCCGTCGATATCGAGAAAATCTATAGGGCGGCTTACTGATTATCACGTCACGGTGCGCGCGCCAAAGCATGAGGTATACAATGCGCGCCATCGTGATTCTGCTCAAAAAAGGTGCGTCATGCAGCCCTTCGTCATTGCTCCGTCGATTCTCTCCGCCGACTTCGCCCGCCTGGGTGAAGAAGTGGACAACGTCCTGGCCGCCGGTGCCGACTTCGTCCACTTCGATGTCATGGACAACCACTACGTGCCGAACCTGACCATCGGCCCGATGGTCTGTGCCGCACTGCGCAAATACGGCGTGACCGCGCCGATCGACGCGCACCTGATGGTCAGCCCGGTGGACCGCATCGTCGGTGACTTCATCGAGGCCGGCGCGACGTACATCACCTTCCACCCGGAAGCCAGCCAGCATGTTGACCGTTCCCTGCAACTGATCCGCGAAGGTGGCTGCAAGTCGGGCCTGGTGTTCAACCCGGCGACCCCGCTGGACGTGCTCAAGTACGTGATGGACAAGGTCGACATGATCCTGCTGATGAGCGTCAACCCGGGGTTTGGTGGGCAGAAGTTCATCCCCGGCACCCTCGACAAGCTGCGTGAAGCGCGGGCGCTGATCGACGCTTCCGGCCGTGACATCCGCCTGGAAATCGACGGCGGTGTGAACGTCAACAACATTCGTGAAATCGCCGCTGCCGGCGCCGACACCTTCGTCGCCGGCTCGGCGATCTTCAATGCACCGAACTACCAAGAGGTGATTGAAAAGATGCGTTCCGAACTGGCGCTGGCTCGCCCATGAGTGGCTTTGAGCAGCTGTTCCCGGGGTCTCTGCCGCGGTTGGTGATGTTCGATCTGGATGGCACGCTGGTCGATTCGGTCCCCGACCTCGCAGCGGCTGTGGATAACATGCTGCTCAAACTCGGGCGTCAACCTGCTGGCATCGCATCGGTGCGTGAGTGGGTGGGCAACGGCGTGCACGTGCTGGTGCGCCGGGCCTTGGCCAACCACATCGACGCCGAGGGTGTCGATGAGGTCGAAGCCGAGCATGCCCTGGCGTTGTTCAACGGCTTTTATGAGGACGGTCACGCGCTGACGGTGGTGTACCCCGGCGTGCGCGACACCCTGAAATGGCTGCACAAGCAGGGTGTAGAGATGGCGCTGATCACCAACAAGCCAGAGCGTTTCGTCGCGCCGCTGCTGGATCAGATGAAAATCGGTCGTTACTTCAAATGGATCATCGGCGGCGACACACTGCCGCAGAAGAAGCCCGACCCTGCGGCGCTGTTTTTTGTGATGAAAATGGCCAACATTCCCGCGTCTCAATCGTTATTTGTCGGCGATTCGCGCAGCGATGTGCTGGCGGCGAAAGCGGCGGGGGTCAAATGCGTGGCGCTCAGTTACGGCTATAACCACGGCCGACCCATTGCCGAAGAGTCGCCGGCGCTGGTGATCGACGATCTGCGCAAGTTAATTCGCGGTTGCCTGGATCCGGCCGCTGAGATAACGTTGCCCAACGCTGTTCAACCCCCTTCTGGAAACGCCATCGTGGTGGTCACTCGCAAACTCTGGATGAAAGTCATCAAGGCCCTGGCCCGCTGGCGTTGGCGCGCCTGACTTGTTCCTGGCCGGCCTACCGGCGCGTTTGCATACCTGACTGTTAGACCCTCAAGCCACGAGGCTACCCCATGATCCGCGAAGAATTCCTGCGTTTGGCCGCTGCCGGCTACAACCGCATCCCGCTTGCTTGCGAAACCCTGGCTGACTTCGACACGCCGCTGTCGATCTACCTGAAACTGGCCGACGAGCCCAACTCCTACCTGCTGGAATCGGTGCAGGGCGGGGAGAAGTGGGGGCGTTACTCGATCATCGGCCTGCCGTGCCGCACCGTGCTGCGGGTTCACGACCATCACGTCAGCGTGACCCACGATGGCGTCGAGATCGAAAGTCATGAGGCTGAAGATCCGCTGGCCTTTGTCGAAGAATTCAAAGCTCGCTACAACGTGCCGACCATCCCTGGCCTGCCGCGCTTCAATGGCGGTCTGGTGGGTTACTTCGGTTACGACTGCGTGCGGTATGTAGAAAAGCGTCTAGGCAAATGCCCGAACCCGGATCCATTGGGCGTGCCGGACATTCTGCTGATGGTTTCCGACGCGGTTGTGGTGTTCGACAACCTCGCCGGCAAGATGCACGCGATTGTTCTGGCCGATCCGTCGCAAGCAGATGCCTTCGAGCAAGGTCAGGCACGACTGGAAGAGCTGCTGGAAAAACTCCGTCAACCGATTACCCCGCGCCGTGGCCTGGATTTCAGCAAACAACAGTCTGCTGATCCGGTGTTTCGTTCGAGCTTCACCCAGGACGATTACGAAAAAGCCGTCGATACCATCAAGGAATACATCCTGGCCGGTGACTGCATGCAGGTCGTGCCGTCCCAGCGCATGTCGATTGACTTCAAGGCCGCGCCGATCGATCTGTACCGGGCGCTGCGTTGCTTCAACCCGACGCCTTATATGTACTTCTTCAACTTCGGCGACTTCCACGTCGTCGGCAGTTCGCCGGAAGTGCTGGTGCGGGTCGAAGACAACCTGATCACCGTGCGCCCGATCGCCGGCACACGCCCTCGCGGGGCCAACGAAGAGGCCGACCTGGCACTGGAAAAAGACCTGCTGTCCGATGACAAGGAAATTGCCGAGCACTTGATGCTGATCGACCTTGGCCGTAACGACACCGGTCGGGTCTCGGAAATCGGTTCGGTGAAACTCACCGAAAAAATGGTGATCGAGCGTTATTCCAACGTGATGCACATCGTTTCTAACGTCACCGGCCAACTGAAGGCCGGGCTGACGGCGATGGACGCACTGCGGGCGATCCTGCCGGCGGGCACCTTGTCTGGCGCACCGAAGATTCGCGCGATGGAAATCATCGACGAACTGGAGCCGGTCAAGCGTGGTGTCTACGGCGGCGCGGTCG
This sequence comes from Pseudomonas sp. RT4P38, assembly GCF_054897765.1. Lineage (NCBI taxonomy): Bacteria > Pseudomonadati > Pseudomonadota > Gammaproteobacteria > Pseudomonadales > Pseudomonadaceae > Pseudomonas > Pseudomonas sp. RT4P38. The sequence continues at coordinate 6,293,466 of NZ_CM142703.1, read as the reverse complement.
GCTACTTCGCCTGGAACGGCAACATGGACACCGCGATCGCGATCCGCACCGCAGTGATCAAGAACGGCGAACTGCACGTGCAGGCCGGTGGCGGCATCGTTGCTGACTCGGTACCGGCGCTGGAATGGGAAGAAACCTTGAACAAGCGCCGCGCGATGTTCCGTGCGGTGGCCCTGGCCGAGCAAACCCGGGCAAGCTGAGTTCCCACAAAGACCTCACCACCCTAAAAAAACGCGGCACCTGTGAGGGCTCCGCGTTTTTTGTGCCTGCTGTTTGCCGGATCAGAAATCCAGCGCAACCCCAACGGTAAGCCCTTGCTGGGTAAAGTCATCATCCTTGCGGAACGTGTATCCGCCACGCAGTGCCAGATCGGCCGTCAACTTGTGGCTGACCCCCAGGCTCACGCGATTCAGGTGGCTTTGCGGTGTATAGCCGTCCAGTTTGAAGTCCAGGGAAGGCAGACTGTTTAGCGCGATGTTCACTTTCTGAGTGTCATCCTCGTATTCACGCTCATACGCGTATTCGCCGAACACTTGAGTCTGCGTGGTGATCTGATACTTACCCTGCAGACCGGCGCCCAGACGTTTAGAATCGCGAGTCTGATCATCAAAGGTCAGCGCTGTGGAACGAGTGCTGTTTTCCGAATAGCCGTCGACTTCCACTTTTGCGTAATCGGCGCTGATGAACGGCGACAGGTGCCACTCGCTGCCCGGTTGCGCAATGTCGTAGCCAAGGCGAGTGCTGAAGGCCCAGAGATCGCCATCGGTATCGCCTTTCTCCGCACCTTCGCTGGCACCCAGGTCGAATTTGCGTTTGAGGTTGTCGTAATCCAGCTTGCCGCCGGTCAACGCGGCATCAGCCCACCAGCGATTCTGCTGGAACTGGGCGAAGGCGGTGGCCAGGTAGCTGTTGAGTTTGTAGTCCGAATCGTTATTGCCTGCTTCCAGGTTCTGACGATAGAAACCCGCCGCCACACCGACGCGCCAGGCGTCATTGAGACGATAGCTGCCGCCGATGTTCAGGTTGTAACCGTCGCCGTCGGCGCTGGCGCCGCTGCTTTGGCTATCGACATCCAGATGCTGACCGCCCCCGGCGACAATGGCGCGCCATTGGCCGATCGCTTGCCAGTTCTCCCAGTCCGATTGCCATTGGCTGCGCAGTTCATCCTGGTGCGCACGCAAGGTAGCTTGGGCCATTTCCGGCAACAACGTCAGCTCCCAAGGCGCAGCCAGTAAGGAATAGGCGTAGTCGGAAATCAGTTTTTGCCCGGCTTCGGTCGGATGAACCCCATCGTTATAAATCAGCTTGCTGGGGTCCGGCGTGGCACTGTTGATGCCATACGTAGGGTTTTCGGTGCAGCTGTTACCGCTGAAACAGGTCGCCGTCAGGTTCTGGCCTGTAGCAAAACCGAATCGCGCCGGATCGGCGAAGGTTTCCTGCAACAGCAACGGAATGTTCAGCGGGATGATTTCGGCATCGATCCCCGCCAGTCGAGTGACCAGTTGCCGGTTGAAGGCAGAGCTCAGTAGTGAGGTGGGTGTCTGCTGGGGTGTGCCATTGATGGCGGGCGTCAAACCCAGGTCGGGCAGCAGCCATACCACGATGTACCGGGCGCCGGCGATCTGCAAAACCTGGACGCTGTTGGCCAGTCGATCCGCAGCGGCATTCGCCTGAGCGCCACTTTGTACACGTCCCTGAAGAAAATCGTTACCACCCCCGGAAATGTAATACAGCGCATTCGGATCGGCGCTGAAGTTGTTTGTCGGCAGATAGCCCGAACGCGTGCGTTCACCCGTGGCGGATACGCTGGTGATCGAGGTGAGGATCTGGTCCGTGCGGTAACCTCCAACGGCCCAGTTATTACCGTCCGGCAGGCCCTGGTTCGCACGCGCCGCCGAGGTCGAAGCGGCCGTCTGGTCTGGAGAAAACCCAAGTCTTGCGCCCAGCAGTTGTGTCGAGTTGGCGGAATAGACTTCGCCGCTGCCGGTCTGGTAAACCGGTCCGGTCCGGTTGGTGAAGCGCAGGGTCGAGCCGGGAGGGCCGCCCGTGTCGGTAAACTGCCCGGCATCGTTGAGGCTATCGCCGAAGACGATGAAATTCGAATAGGGGTTGGGTGCCGCGATCGCCTGGGTGCAGGCCATAGCGAGCAAGCAGCCGGCAAGCGGTACAGCCAACGTCTGTCTGATCATGAGCAAGTCCGTTTGTTATTGTTTTAGTGAGCGAAACGTCAGTGCCAAAAAACTATAGAGCCTGTTGCCGTTCGGCGCGAACCCGTCGATTGTTTCACGCGCTTCGATCGCCCCATATTGCACGCTCTGCCCAGCTAAGTTACTGTGCCAAGACGTATAAATGAGACCTTCCCCGTGTTGATCGTCAGCAAACTTCTGGATCAAGTCATCAAGGCACACGCCCGTTGGCGTTGGCGCGCCTGAATCCTTCTGCCGGCCCGGCCGGATCTTTACCGCTTTGCCTTCTTTGCCCGCAAGACAAACCGCTTTGCTGCGCGATTTCAGCGACTGACAAAGCGCAGGACGCTGCGGGTAACTCATTCGAAGGCTGTATTAAAGTCAGTGAATTCAAGAGGTTCATAACGCCATGTTGCTGATGATCGATAACTACGACTCTTTTACCTACAACGTTGTGCAGTACCTTGGTGAGCTCGGCTCCCAGGTCAAAGTCGTGCGCAACGATGAGCTCACCATTGCCGAAATCGAAGCCCTCAACCCTGAGCGGATCGTCGTCTCGCCCGGTCCTTGCACCCCGACTGAAGCCGGCATCTCGATTGAAGCGATCAAACATTTTGCCGGCAAACTGCCGATTCTCGGCGTCTGCCTGGGCCATCAGTCCATCGGCCAGGCGTTTGGTGGCGACGTGGTTCGCGCCCGGCAGGTCATGCACGGCAAGACCAGCCCGGTGTTCCACGAGGACAAGGGCGTTTTCGAAGGCCTGAACCATCCGCTGACGGTCACCCGCTATCATTCACTGATCGTCAAACGCGAAACCCTGCCCGATTGCCTTGAGCTGACTGCGTGGACCCAGCTCGAAGACGGCTCGGTTGACGAGATCATGGGGCTGCGCCACAAGACACTGAACATCGAAGGCGTGCAGTTTCACCCTGAGTCGATCCTCACCGAACAGGGCCACGAGCTGTTCGCTAACTTCCTCAAACAAACCGGCGGCACGCGCTAAGGACTTTTCATGAATATCAAGACAGCCCTCAGCCGTATCGTCGAACAGCTCGACCTCAGCACCGATGAGATGCGCGATGTGATGCGCGAAATCATGACCGGTCAATGCACGGATGCGCAGATCGGCGCGTTCATGATGGCCATGCGCATGAAGAGCGAAAGCATCGATGAGATCGTCGGCGCCGTGTCGGTCATGCGCGAGCTGGCGGACAAGGTCGAACTCAAGACCCTCGACGGCGTCGTCGATGTGGTCGGTACCGGAGGTGACGGAGCCAATATCTTCAACGTCTCGACCGCTTCCTCGTTCGTGGTCGCCGCGGCCGGTTGCACCGTCGCCAAACACGGTAACCGTGCGGTCTCGGGAAAAAGCGGCAGCGCCGACCTGCTGGAAGCGGCCGGTATCTACCTGAACCTGACGTCGGTTCAGGTCGCACGCTGCATCGATAACGTCGGCATCGGTTTCATGTTCGCCCAGACCCACCACAGTGCCATGAAGCACGCCGCCGGCCCGCGCCGGGAGCTGGGCCTGCGTACCATGTTCAACATGCTCGGCCCGCTTACGAATCCGGCCGGCGTGAAGCATCAGGTGGTGGGCGTGTTCAATCAGGCGTTGTGCCGGCCGCTGGCCGAAGTCTTGCAGCGTCTGGGCAGCAAACACGTGTTGGTAGTGCACTCGAAGGATGGCCTGGACGAATTCAGTCTGGCGGCGCCAACCTTTGTGGCGGAGTTGAAGGATGATCAGATCATCGAGTACTGGGTCGAGCCAGAAGACTTGGGGATGAAGAGCCAGAGCCTGCACGGTCTGGCGGTGGATAGCCCGGCGGCCTCGCTGGAGCTGATTCGCGATGCCCTGGGCAAGCGCAAGACCGAGAACGGTCAGAAAGCCGCGGAAATGATTATGCTCAATGCCGGTGCCGCGCTGTACGCCGCCGACCATGCCAGCAGTTTGAAAGAAGGCGTTGCCTTGGCGCACGATGCGCTGCACACAGGCCTCGCTCGGGAAAAACTGGAGGAGTTGGGTGCATTTACCGCGGTATTCAGAGTGGAGAATGAGGGATGAGTGTACCGACGGTTCTGGAAAACATTCTGGCCCGCAAAGTCCAGGAAGTCGCCGAGCGTAGCGCTCGCGTAAGCCTGGCGGAGCTGGAAAGTCTGGCCAAGGCGGCCGATGCCCCCCGTGGTTTTGCCAAGGCATTGATGGCTCAGGCCAAGCTCAAGCAGCCGGCGGTGATTGCAGAAATCAAGAAAGCTTCGCCCAGCAAAGGCGTGATCCGCGAGAACTTCGTTCCCGCCGACATTGCCCAGAGTTACGAGAAGGGCGGCGCGACCTGTCTGTCGGTGCTCACCGATATCGATTACTTCCAAGGCGCCGATGCGTATCTGCAACAGGCTCGTGCGGCGTGCAGTTTGCCGGTGATCCGCAAGGATTTCATGATCGATCCGTACCAGATCATTGAAGCCCGAGCGTTGGGTGCCGACTGCGTGCTGCTGATCGTCTCCGCACTGGACGACATGAAGATGGCTGAGCTGGCGGCCGTGGCTAAAAGCGTCGGCCTCGATGTGTTGGTAGAAGTCCACGACGGCGACGAGCTGGAGCGGGCCTTGAAAACCCTCGACACTCCGCTGGTGGGCGTCAACAACCGCAACCTGCATACCTTCGACGTCAGTCTGGAAACCACACTCGACCTGTTGCCACGTATCCCGCGTGATCGCTTGGTGATCACCGAAAGTGGCATTCTCAACCGGGCCGATGTTGAGCTGATGGAAATCAGTGATGTGTACGCGTTCCTGGTTGGCGAAGCGTTCATGCGCGCCGAAAGCCCGGGCACCGAACTGCAGCGTCTGTTCTTTCCTGAGCGTGGTATCGCGGTGAGCGGTTCTACACTCGACTGAACGTGACTTAAATGAAGAAGCCGGCGATGCCGGCTTTTTTATACCCCAAACAAAGGATGTCTACTGCCATGACCCAGCCCATCGCCTTGACCGTCGAAGTCGGCCTGCTCGCCGAACAGGATCTGTTGGCCCATGTGTGCACCGGCGATTCGGAGTTTGGTCTGCTGTTCTGGCAACCCAGTGATCGGGCGCTGGTCATGCCTCGACGGTTGAATCGCCTGCCTGGGTTCGAGGCCGCGTGCGAGGTATCGGCTGCGGCGGGTTGGCCGGTGTTATTGCGTGAAACCGGCGGTGAACCAGTGCCGCAATCGGCCTCAACCATCAATATCGCGCTGGTCTACGCGCCACCGCGTAACGAGGGTGACCAGAACCGGATCGAAACCGCTTATCGCCGACTCTGCGACCCGATTTGTCAGCTGCTTGATGAGATGGGCGGCGTTTCGTCCTTGGGCGAAGTTGATGGCGCGTTTTGCGATGGCCGATTCAACGTCAATCTCGATGGGCGCAAGATGGTTGGCACCGCGCAGCGTTGGCGTCAGAGCAAGGGCGGTACGCGTCCGGTAGGGTTGGCGCACGGTGCTTTGTTGCTCGATAACGAGCGTGAATCGATGGTTGCGGCGGTCAACCGTTTCAATGAAGCCTGTGGCCTGGAGCAGCGAGTTCGCGCCGAGAGCCACATCGCCTTGCATGAAAAATATGCAGCGCCTGATGCGCTGGAGCGACTCGACACGTTGTACCGCCATTTGCTGGCAGACATGTTCAGGACTTAGCGCGTACCGAAGACCACCATGGTCTTGCCTTTGACGTCCACCAGGTTGCGCTCTTCCAGATCCTTGAGTACGCGACCGACCATCTCACGCGAACAACCGACAATCCGTCCGATCTCCTGACGGGTCACCTTGATCTGCATGCCGTCCGGGTGAGTCATCGCATCCGGCTGCTTGCAGAGTTCCAGCAGGCAGCGCGCAACGCGACCGGTGACGTCGAAGAACGCCAGATCACCGACTTTGCGCGTGGTGTTGCGCAGACGCTGTGCGATTTGTCCGCTGAGCACGTAAAGAATGTCCGGAGCCTGTTGGGACAACTCGCGGAATTTCGCGTAGCTGATTTCCGCGACTTCGCATTCGATCTTGGCGCGCACCCAGGCGCTGCGTTCCTGTTCCAGGCCGGCTTGTTCGAACAGACCTAACTCACCGAAAAAGTCTCCGGAGTTCAGGTAGGCGATGATCATTTCACGGCCGTCGTCATCCTCGATCAGGATGGTGACCGACCCTTTGATGATAAAGAACAGCGTTTCCGAGCGGTCACCGGCACAAATGATGTTGCTCTTGGCCGCATAACGACGGCGCTGGCAGTGCATCAAGAGCTTGTCGAGGTTCTTGATTTTGGGTGTTGGGGTAATAGCAACCATGGTTGTATCCCGAAAAGACTGCACGGTATGTTTGGTTTTTTTATGAATAGCTGAGGTTGCTACACAGCTGGCTATGCGCCAGCGAATTGGCGCCAGCTTAACAGACACTTCCTGCAATATTCGAGCATTTACCTACGACGCAGAAGGTTATGTCCTACGAAGGCGAACGCTGTCAATCAAGGGCCCTGTGCTAAGCTGGCGACCCTTTTTTATACAGTGGAGTCTTGGCGATGAAGGCACGCATCCAATGGGCTGGCGAAGCCATGTTCCTCGGTGAATCAGGCAGCGGTCATGTCGTGGTCATGGACGGTCCGCCCGATGCCGGCGGTCGCAACCTGGGTGTCCGGCCGATGGAAATGCTCCTGCTGGGTGTTGGCGGTTGCAGCAATTTCGACGTGGTCAGCATCCTCAAGAAGTCCCGTCAGGCCGTTGAAAGCTGTGAAGCCTTCCTCGAAGCCGAGCGGGCCACCGAAGATCCGAAGGTTTTCACCAAGATCCACATGCACTTCGTGGTCAAGGGCCGTGGGCTGAAAGAAGCCCAGGTCAAACGCGCCATCGAGCTGTCTGCCGAGAAGTATTGCTCGGCTTCGATCATGCTCGGCGCGGCAGGCGTGGCGATTACCCACGACTACGAGATCATCGAGCTCGGTTGAATCGACATTAAAAAGGCGACTACTTTGCGGTAGTCGCCTTATTTATTGCTGACGCAGAGCCATTGTGGGAGCGAGCCTGCTCGCGAAGAGGCTCCCAAGGACAATGCAGCTATCAGATCCGATAAGTACTCTTGGTCATGACCTTGGCCATCAGGCTCATGCCGAACTTCACCGGTGCCGGGAAGCGGAAACCCCCAGCCTCCAGCGCGCTTTCGGCGTGGTGTTCTTCATCAATGCGCATCTGCTCGAGGATCGCCCGGGACTTTTCGTCCTCGGCCGGCAGTTGCTCAAGGTGTTCGTTCAGGTGTTTGCAGACCTGATGCTCGGTGGCAGCAACGAAACCCAGGCTGACTTTATCGCTGATCAACCCTGCTACCGCGCCGATCCCGAACGACATGCCATAGAACAGCGGGTTGAGAATGCTGGTGTGGCTGCCCAACTGTTTTATGCGTTGTTCACACCAGACCAGGTGGTCGATTTCTTCTTCGGCAGCATGTTCCATGGCAGCACGCACTTTCGGCAGCTTGGCGGTCAGGGCCTGACCCTGATACAGCGCCTGGGCACAGACTTCGCCGGTATGGTTGATGCGCATCAGGCCGGCGACGTGTCGGGTGTCTTCGTCGCTCATTTGCGCATCCGGCTGCACGATAGCGGGCGAAGGACGGTACGGCTGGCCACTGAAGGGCAGCAATGTACGCATCGCGGCATCGGCTTGCAGCAGAAGACGGTCAATCGGCGAGTAGTGACGTTGGGTAGTCATGCTGACCTCCGGGAAGAATCTCGGCGGCCAGTTTAACCCAATCGGCCGGCGAAGGTTTGCGTTGGGTCATTTGCGGGAGCGAGCAAGTCACACCGCCGCTCCCTCAGGTTTTACTGCAATCAGCCCGGCGGCCAATGCATCTGGCGCTGACCCAGCACGTGCATATGAATGTGATAGACGGTCTGCCCACCCAGTGGATTGCAGTTCATGACCACGCGAAAGCCCTCTTCGCAGCCCAGTTCCAGGGCCAGACGCTGGGCGGTGAACAGAATGTGCCCAGCCAATGCCTTGTCGTCCTCGGTCAGGTCGTTAAGCGTGCGCACCGCTTTTTTCGGGATCACCAGAAAATGCACCGGTGCCTGTGGGGCGATGTCGTGGAAGGCCAGTACCTGGTCGTCCTCGTAGATGATCTTGGCCGGGATTTCCCGGTTGATGATCTTGGTGAACAGAGTATCCACAGCTGTTTCTCCGTTATTTGGGCTGGCCTGAGTGTAACCATGGGTTATGCCCGAGCCCAGCCTTTTACCTTGAAGAGCGATCAGCGCGGGCAGTAAGCCTTGTTGACCATGCCTGCGATTGTCCGGGTCAGCCAGCGTGAGCCGAGCCGCGGCAGGAAGGCGCGCCAGCGGTTGCGTAGTCCCGGAATAATGATGGCGCGATTTTTCTCCAGAGCCCGCACTGTATAGAGTGCGACTTCCTCGGGGCTCATCAGCATTTTGCTGTCGACCAGTTTGCCAGCGTCCAATTGCGCAGTGCGGAAAAACGCCGTGCGGGTAGGGCCGGGGCAGAGCACCGACACCTTGACCGCGCATTTTTTCAGTTCGACGCGCAACCCTTCGGAAAAGTGCAGCACATAAGCCTTGCTGGCGTAGTAAGTACTCATCCATGGGCCGGGATGGAACGCCGCGACCGAGGCGACATTCAAAATCTGCCCGCCGCCCTGCAGCGCCATGCTGTTGCCGATCGCGTGACACAGGCGAGTGAGCGCGAGGATGTTCACTTCGATCAGGTCCTGCTCGGTCATCCAGTCCTGAGCCAGGAACGGGCCACAAGTGCCGATGCCGGCGCAGTTGACCAGCAAATCGATCTGTCGGTCACCTTCCTCCAGCTCCAGCAGAAATCCCGACAGCCGTAGCGGCTCGCCGAGGTCACAGGCTCGGAACAACACTTCCACGCCAAAACGTTGAGTCAGTTCAATCGCAATACTTTCCAGCTGATCACGCTGACGGGCCACCAGAATCAGGCTGCGGCCGCGCCGGGCCAGCGCTTCGGCCATCGCCAGGCCGATGCCGCTGGAAGCGCCAGTGATCAGAGCGTAACGGGTCATGCATTTCTCCATCGCAACAGCTCCGCGCCGGCGACGCAGGTGTCACGGGCGGGGAGCGCTGTTCATTCTTTCGCAGAGTCTACAGGGGGCTGGGCTTCTTCGGCTGCATCGTCGGCTGAATTTGGCGCCGGCTCTGCTTCCACAGCGGTCTGATCTTCGATCTCTTCGGTGGTCACGGAGTCACTTTCATAGCTGCTCTGGGTGGCGCTTTCGTATTCACTTTGAATGGTAGAGAGGCCACCGGTCAGTCCGCCGATGAACAGGATCGCGATAAACACCAGCCAGAGTGAAGACAGGATCTTGACCGCGGAGCTGTTGGGTGGTGGTGGCGCACCGTATTGATTGGCGGCGTTATTACCCGGTGCAATCATCATCACGAACGGAAAGATGCTGCCCACGAACGGCACGAGGGTCAGCAGCCAAAGCCAGCCAGACCAGCCGATATCGTGCAGACGCTGGACACTGAACTGAATGCTGACGAACGCGAGCGCCACGAAGAGAACAAAGGCCAGCAAGCCACTGAGAATCAGGCTGGCGGTCGAGTCCGTGCTGATGAGGGCCAGGCCGAAAACAGCAAGCACAGTGCCAACACCAAGGGTTACCAGCGTCAGGGACATCGTCCAGGCCAGGTAACGCAAGCGGCCGATGCGACCTTCGAAGCTGAACGCCTTGAGTGGGGCAAATTCAGGCAAGGCTTCGCCGACGGTAGCCCGGGGTGGCGCGTAAGGGGATTCGGGATCTGCTGCGACGGCAGGGGTGTGTTCATGAACGTCAGACAGGTTCAGCTCGATCGATGGTTCGGATTCGATCCGGGCATCGATGCCGGTTTTGGTCAGCGCCTGGAGATAAGTCTGAGCATCGGTCTGTGACAGGTCGCGTTTGAGTGCAACCGGCTTGCCACTGAACAGCCGCTCGATGGCAGCCACATCGCTTTTGAACAGATCGGCGAGATTGAGCTTGGCGGTGGTGACGTCAACACCTGGCAGCAGAGCGCCGTCGAATACGATCTTGAAACGGTTTTCGCTCATTGCGAGGCATCCTTGTCGCGAGTGTTTTAGGGCGTATTGCGCGTGGAGTGTAAGGCCAGCCGGAATGGACTGGCCAAGTTTTACTGTCAGCGTGGCCAGCGTTTGGGCAGCGCTGCCGCCAGCTCCAGCGCTGTGCGGTACTCGGCTTCAAGGCGAGCGATCAATTGATCGACACTTGGCAGGTCATCGATTTCGCCGACCCCCTGGCCTGCGGACCAAACGGTTTTCCAGGCTTTGGCTTCATCGCTTATAGGCTTGAGTTTGGAGCCGAAGTTCACCTCACCCTTGCCTTGCAGCGCTGCCATGTCGAAACCCGCAGCCTCTAGGCTTTGACGCATAAAGCTCGCCGGTACTCCCGACACCGCTGGAGTATGGACGATGTCCGCTGCTCTGGAAGTCAGCAGCATCTGTTTATAGGCGTCAGACGCATGACTTTCGGTGGTGCCGATAAATCGCGTACCGAAGTAGGCCAAATCCGCACCGAGCAATTGTGCAGCGAGAATCTCGTGGCCGTGGTTCAGGCAACCGGCCAGCAGCAGTGTCTTGTCGAAGAATTGGCGTATCTCGGCAATCAGCGAGAACGGGCTCCAGGTCCCGGCGTGCCCACCGGCGCCGGCTGCCACGGCGATCAAACCGTCGACCCCGGCCTCGGCGGCTTTCTCTGCATGGCGACGAGTCGTCACGTCATGAAACACCAGACCACCATAGCTGTGCACGGCATCGACCAGTTCTTTCACGGCGCCGAGGCTGGTGATCACGATCGGCACTTTGTGCTCGATACAGATCTCCAGATCCGCTTGCAGTCGCGGGTTGCTGTTGTGGACGATCAGGTTCACCGCAAAAGGCGCCGGATTCTCCAGTGTTGCCAACCCTGCTTCGATCTCTTCCAGCCAGGCCTTGAAGCCACTGCTCTCGCGCTGGTTCAGCGCGGGGAAGCTACCCACCACGCCATTACGGCAGCAGGCGAGCACCAGTTGAGGGTTGGAGATCAGGAACATCGGCGCTGCCACCACAGGCAGGCGCAAACGTTGTTCGAGCAGAGCGGGCAGCGACATTGGAAGTACCCCGGTGAGTTGTGCTTATTGGAGTTAGAACGGCCGAACGACAACCAGAATTACAATAGCCAGCAATATCAGAACCGGCACTTCATTGAACCAGCGATAAAAGACATGGCTGCGGGTGTTCTCGCCACGGGCAAAACGTTTCACCTGGGCGCCGCACATGTGGTGGTAGCCGATCAGGATCACCACCAAGGTCAACTTCGCGTGCATCCACGCACCCTGACTAAAGATGCTGGGGTTCAAGGCGATCAGTGCAATACCGAAAATCAGGGTGGCGATCATCGCCGGGCCCATGATGCCGCGGTACAGCTTGCGCTCCATGATGCTGAAGCGTTCTTTGCTGACGGTGTCTTCGCTTTGGGCGTGATAGACGAACAGGCGCGGCAGGTAGAACAGGCCGGCAAACCAGCAGACCATGCTGACGATGTGAAGCGCTTTGAGCCACAGATAAAGCATTTTTAGTTATTCCCAGGTTCACGGTAGCGAAGATAGTAGAGGGTAGAGCGCCCGCACGTCACCTTGGCGGTTGTCGCAGAGCCGCGCGGCCCCTATTATCGACGGCTTTCCAGTGGGTTCGTTGAGGGCAGGTTTATGGTCAAGGTCGGTATCGTCGGCGGCACGGGTTACACCGGTGTCGAACTGCTGCGTCTGTTGGCGCAGCACCCGCAAGCTGAAGTGGCAGTCATCACTTCCCGATCCGAGGCCGGTCTGGCCGTGGCTGATATGTACCCGAACCTGCGCGGTCATTACGATGGCCTGGCGTTCAGCGTTCCGGACATCAAGACGCTGGGCGCTTGTGATGTGGTGTTCTTTGCTACGCCTCACGGTGTTGCTCATGCCTTGGCTGGTGAACTGTTGGCAGCGGGAACCAAGGTCATCGACCTGTCGGCGGACTTCCGTCTGCAAGACGCCGAAGAGTGGGCCAAGTGGTACGGTCAGCCTCACGGCGCACCGGAACTGCTGGAAGAGGCGGTCTATGGCTTGCCGGAAGTCAATCGCGAGCAAATCAAGCAGGCTCGCCTGATCGCCGTCCCGGGTTGTTACCCGACTGCTACGCAATTGGGTTTCCTGCCATTGCTTGAGGCAGGTCTGGCCGATACCACCCGCTTGATCGCTGACTGCAAATCCGGCGTCAGTGGCGCCGGTCGTGGGGCTTCCGTAGGTTCGCTGTACGCCGAGACGTCGGAAAGCATGAAGGCCTACGCCGTCAAAGGGCATCGTCACTTGCCGGAAATTCGCCAGGGTCTGCGTCGCGCAGCGGGCAAGGACGTCGGTCTGACCTTCGTTCCGCACCTGACGCCCATGATTCGAGGCATCCACTCGACGCTCTACGCGACGGTTGTGGATCGCTCGGTGGATCTGCAGGCGCTGTTTGAAAAGCGCTATGCCAACGAACCGTTCGTCGATGTCATGCCGGCCGGCAGTCATCCGGAAACCCGCAGCGTGCGCGGTGCCAACGTTTGCCGTATTGCCGTGCATCGTCCACAGGATGCTGATCTGGTAGTGGTGTTGTCAGTGATCGATAACCTGGTCAAAGGCGCGTCGGGTCAGGCGGTACAGAACCTGAACATTCTGTTCGGTCTGGATGAGCGCTTGGGTCTGTCCCACGCAGGTATGCTGCCGTAAGGTTTATCCCGCTCAGCAAAAAGGCCCGTCTGACGGGCTTTTTTGCATTTCGGGCGGGCAAATGTGTTGATTGATATACCGTAACAATAGTTGACCAATTTTCTAGGAGAAGCGGATAATGCGCGTCATCACGCATTATGGCGGCGTAACGCCGGGAGATAGTTAGCATGAGCGTCGAATCCTTCACCCCCACGGCTTTGCAATTCACCCACGGTGCCGCGCACAAGGTGAAGAGCCTGGTCGATGAAGAGGGGAATGATCGCTTGAAGCTGCGCGTATTCGTTACGGGCGGCGGTTGTTCAGGTTTTCAGTACGGCTTCACCTTCGATGAAGAAGTGGCCGATGACGACACCATTGTCGAACGCGAAGGTGTGAGTCTGGTGGTCGACCCGATGAGTTTCCAATACCTGGCAGGTGCCGAGGTGGATTATCAGGAAGGTCTGGAAGGTTCGCGCTTCGTGATCAAGAACCCGAACGCCAGCACCACGTGTGGCTGCGGCTCTTCGTTCTCGATCTGATCGCAATACATCGCATCACCAAGCGCCGCATGGCCTCAGGGCTCTGCGGCGTTTTGCTGTCCGGGATTCGGTATGGATGGTCAGGCAGGATAGATGGCGCCGAGTACGCGCAGGCCACGGGCGCCGGTGACGCTCGGGCGATTGGCCGCGATGCCTTCCAGGCAGCAATGGGCCAGCCAGGCGAAGGCCATGGCTTCGACCCAGTCCGGGTCTACACCGTAAGCCGCGGTGCTGGTGACCTTGGCGTTCGGCAGCAAACTGGCTAAGCGGTTCATCAACGTGGCGTTGTGCGCGCCGCCGCCGCAGACAAGCAGTTCCTGGGTGCCTGATTGGGCGCTTTGCAGTGATTCCACGATGGTCAGTGCGGTCAGTTCAAGCAGCGTTGCCTGCACGTCTTCGGTGGCGAAGGTCGGCAGCTGTGCCAGACGCTGTGTCAGCCATGGCAGGTTGAATACTTCACGACCGGTACTTTTCGGGCCTTTGGTCACGAAGAACGGATCACTGAGCAATTCTTTCAAAAGAATCGGTTCGACCTTACCGGTGGCAGCCCATTGGCCGTCGCGATCAAAGTTGTCGCCGCGTTGCTGGTGAATCCACGCATCCTGCAGAACATTGCCTGGACCACAGTCGAAACCCGCAACAGGCTTGCCAGGTTCAATCAGGCTTAGGTTGCTGAAACCGCCGACGTTCAATACCGCACGATTGCCAGGCTGTTCTTCGAACAACGCTTCGTGGAAGGCTGGAACCAGTGGCGCGCCTTGCCCTCCGGCGGCCACATCGCGGCTGCGGAAGTCGCTGACCACGGTGATGCCGGTCAGCTCCGTCAGTAGGGCAGGGTTGCCGATTTGCACCGTGAAGCCGCGCGCGGGTTCGTGGCGAATGGTCTGACCGTGGCTGCCGATTGCACGAATGTCTTCTGGCTTCAGGTTTTGTTGATCAAGGAGGGTGTGAATGCCCTGTGCTGCCAGCTTCACCCAGTTCTGCTGGGCAATGGCGGAGCGGGCAATCTCGTCCGGGCCACTACTGCACAAGCCAAGCAGCTCGGTGCGTAGGGAATCAGGCATGGGAATGTAGTGCGTGGCGATCAGCTTGATCGCCGGGGCTAGCTCAACCAGCGCAATATCCAGGCCGTCGAGGCTGGTCCCGGACATCACACCTATATAGAGCGTCATGGCTTATCGCTTGCTCGAAGCCAGCTGCGTGGACTTCTCTTGATCCATACGCGCCATCAGCGGTTGGCTCTGCGCGAGGAAACGTGCGCGTTCAGCTTTGGAGATCGGATCGGCCATCGCTACCTTCTGGCCCAATGGATCGACGTGTACGCCATTGACCTGGAACTCGTAGTGCAAGTGCGGGCCGGTGGAGAGTCCGGTGGTGCCGATGTAGCCGATCACCTGGCCTTGCTTGACGCTGCCGCCAGTCTTGATGCCTTTGGCGAAGCCTTGCATGTGGCCGTACAGCGTGCGGTAGGTATTGCCGTGCTGGATGACTACGGTGTTGCCGTAGCCACCGCGGCGTCCGGCCAGCATCACTTTGCCGTCACCGGCTGCCTTGATTGGGGTGCCACGCGGCGCTGCATAGTCGACGCCTTTGTGGGCGCGGATCTTGTTCAGGATTGGGTGCTTGCGGCCCATGGAGAATTTCGAACTGATGCGGGCGAAGTCCACCGGCGTACGGATAAACGCCTTGCGCATGCTGTTGCCGTCAGCGGTGTAGTAGCTGCTGTTGCCTTGTTTATTGATGTAACGCACGGCGGTGTAGGTCTTGCCGCGGTTGGTGAAACGCGCGGAAAGGATCGGGCCATTGCCGACGGCCTTGCCGTTGACGACTTTCTGTTCGTAGATGACATCGAACTCGTCACCCTGGCGAATATCCTGGGCGAAGTCGACGTCATAGCCAAACACGCTGGCCATGTCCATGGTCAGGCTGTGGGACAGGCCTGCACGTGCAGCGGATTGCGACAGCGAACTGTTGATCACGCCATGAATGTAGGCGGAGCGCACGGTAGGCTTGGCGGTAATGCGGTTGAATGCATAACCCTTGTCATTCTTGGTCAGGGTGATGCTTTCGACGTCGCTGACCTTGCTGTGCAAGTTGGTCAGCTGGCCATCGGGGCTCAGTTCGAATTCAAGTTTCTGGCCATGTTTGAGTTGGCTGAACTGCTTGGCCTGTTTGTCGCTGGCCAGTACTTCATGCACCGAAGTTGCCGGAAGGCCGACTTTCTCGAACAGTGTGGAGAGCGTATCGCCTTTAGAAACGATCACTTCCCTATGGTTTGGAGATTTTTTTTCTTCGATCACAGGGGCGGGCGTGGATGCCGGCGCCGGTACGGCCTGAGCGGTTTCCTGGGGTTCTTCTGTGCTGTTTTCGATCTGTGCGAAAGGGGAAGCTGCTGGCTCATTTGTGGCCTGGACGGCCTCGGCAGCGTCTTGATCTTGTGTCAGTTGTTCAGCAGGGCTTTCCAGTTCAAGACTCAGGGTCGTCTTTTTGGCTTCAACATCACTGGAAGGGAATACCAGAAGCGCCAGGCTCAGAAGGGCGGCGATGCCGCTTGCTGCGAGCAGGTGGGTCTTCGGGTAAAGCGGCGGCGCTTTAGACGATTCTTTGGTCATAGGTAATTTTTGACTTTGAAAAAAGATGAATTGGAAAAGATGAATGACATGATGAAGATGAAATAACTGTATAAAATATAACCAAATCATCTCTTAAGCAAGTCCGCGAACGCTCTGTTCGTGGATTGGCGTCCGTGCGCCGGGCAGAACTTGTATTTGACGCGCGATCTTGTATGGTTGGTTCCCTTTGAATTCGAGCCTTGCGGGTCTGTTATGAAGTCGGTTGAAGAGCAGCTAGCGCTGATCAAACGTGGTGCGGAAGAACTGTTGGTCGAGTCCGAGCTGATCGAAAAGCTCAAGCGTGGCCAGCCGCTACGTATTAAGGCAGGCTTCGATCCGACCGCGCCGGATTTGCACCTGGGTCATACCGTGCTTATTAATAAGCTGCGCCAGTTCCAGGAGCTGGGGCATCAGGTGATCTTCCTTATAGGTGACTTCACCGGGATGATCGGCGATCCGAGTGGCAAGAGTGCAACACGTCCTCCGCTTACCCGTGAGCAGGTTCTCGAGAATGCCGAGACCTACAAGACCCAGGTCTTCAAGATTCTTGATCCGGCGAAAACTGAAGTTGCGTTCAACTCCACCTGGATGGATCAGATGGGGCCGGCCGACTTCATTCGCCTGACTTCTCAGTACACCGTGGCTCGCATGCTCGAGCGCGACGACTTCGACAAGCGCTACACCACCAATCAGCCAATTGCCATTCACGAGTTTCTCTATCCGCTGGTTCAGGGTTATGACTCGGTCGCTTTGCGTGCGGATGTCGAGCTGGGTGGTACCGATCAGAAGTTCAACCTGTTGATGGGGCGTGAACTGCAGCGTGGGTATGGTCAAGAGGCTCAGTGCATTCTGACCATGCCGCTGCTCGAAGGTCTGGATGGCGTGAAGAAGATGTCCAAGTCCTTGGGCAACTACGTGGGGATTCAGGAAGCGCCCGGTGTGATGTACAGCAAACTGGTTTCCATTCCGGATGCGCTGATGTGGCGCTACTTCGAATTGCTCAGCTTCCGTTCCATGGATGAGATCAATGCGTTCCGTGCGGATGTTGAGGCGGGCGCAAATCCGCGCGACATCAAGATCAAGCTGGCTGAAGAGATCGTCGCGCGTTTCCATGGTGAGGAGGCTGCGGCCAATGCTCACCGTGCGGCGGGTAACCGTATGAAGGAAGGTGAGCTGCCGGACGATCTGCCAGAGATCGAATTGACTGCTACTGAAGACATGCCGATTGCTGCTGTCCTTAATAAGGCAGGTCTGGTCAAGAACTCGGCTGTCGCGCGGGACCTTCTAGGTTCTGGTGGTGTGCGTATAGATGGTGAGGTTGTCGATCGCACCTTTATATATGTACTGGGCGCGACCCATGTTTGCCAGGCTGGGAAGAAGGCATTTGCGCGTATTACGCTCAAATCCGAATAAAGCTCAAATTAGGGGTTGACGGCAGATTCTGGACGTCTATAATTCGCCCCACTTCCGGCGCAGTCGAAACGGAAAACTCCTTGGTAAACAATGAGTTGCGCAGTTTTCGACAGCGAGTTGCTTCAGTTCATCGAAGCCCAGAAGGAGTTGAAAGAGCGGGGTTGTTTGGCTCTTTTAACGGTTCGATCTTCTCGGTCGAAAGCGGTGTAAAAGAGGTGTTGACAGCAGCGAGTAACGCTGTAGAATTCGCCTCCCGCTAACGAGAGATCGAAAGCGCAAGTGGTTGAAGTTACAAAGGAAACTTTGAAAACTTCTGAAAATAACCGCTTGACAGCAACAGAGGCTGCTGTAGAATGCGCGCCTCGGTTGAGACGAAAGATCTTAACCAACCGCTCTTTAACAACTGAATCAAGCAATTCGTGTGGGTGCTTGTGGAGTCAGACTGATAGTCAACAAGATTATCAGCATCACAAGTTACTCCGCGAGAAATCAAAGATGTAACCAACGATTGCTGAGCCAAGTTTAGGGTTTCTTAAAAACCCAAAGATGTTTGAACTGAAGAGTTTGATCATGGCTCAGATTGAACGCTGGCGGCAGGCCTAACACATGCAAGTCGAGCGGCAGCACGGGTACTTGTACCTGGTGGCGAGCGGCGGACGGGTGAGTAATGCCTAGGAATCTGCCTGGTAGTGGGGGATAACGCTCGGAAACGGACGCTAATACCGCATACGTCCTACGGGAGAAAGCAGGGGACCTTCGGGCCTTGCGCTATCAGATGAGCCTAGGTCGGATTAGCTAGTTGGTGAGGTAATGGCTCACCAAGGCGACGATCCGTAACTGGTCTGAGAGGATGATCAGTCACACTGGAACTGAGACACGGTCCAGACTCCTACGGGAGGCAGCAGTGGGGAATATTGGACAATGGGCGAAAGCCTGATCCAGCCATGCCGCGTGTGTGAAGAAGGTCTTCGGATTGTAAAGCACTTTAAGTTGGGAGGAAGGGCATTTACCTAATACGTAAGTGTTTTGACGTTACCGACAGAATAAGCACCGGCTAACTCTGTGCCAGCAGCCGCGGTAATACAGAGGGTGCAAGCGTTAATCGGAATTACTGGGCGTAAAGCGCGCGTAGGTGGTTCGTTAAGTTGGATGTGAAATCCCCGGGCTCAACCTGGGAACTGCATTCAAAACTGTCGAGCTAGAGTATGGTAGAGGGTGGTGGAATTTCCTGTGTAGCGGTGAAATGCGTAGATATAGGAAGGAACACCAGTGGCGAAGGCGACCACCTGGACTGATACTGACACTGAGGTGCGAAAGCGTGGGGAGCAAACAGGATTAGATACCCTGGTAGTCCACGCCGTAAACGATGTCAACTAGCCGTTGGGAGCCTTGAGCTCTTAGTGGCGCAGCTAACGCATTAAGTTGACCGCCTGGGGAGTACGGCCGCAAGGTTAAAACTCAAATGAATTGACGGGGGCCCGCACAAGCGGTGGAGCATGTGGTTTAATTCGAAGCAACGCGAAGAACCTTACCAGGCCTTGACATCCAATGAATCTGCTAGAGATAGCGGAGTGCCTTCGGGAACATTGAGACAGGTGCTGCATGGCTGTCGTCAGCTCGTGTCGTGAGATGTTGGGTTAAGTCCCGTAACGAGCGCAACCCTTGTCCTTAGTTACCAGCACGTAATGGTGGGCACTCTAAGGAGACTGCCGGTGACAAACCGGAGGAAGGTGGGGATGACGTCAAGTCATCATGGCCCTTACGGCCTGGGCTACACACGTGCTACAATGGTCGGTACAGAGGGTTGCCAAGCCGCGAGGTGGAGCTAATCCCAGAAAACCGATCGTAGTCCGGATCGCAGTCTGCAACTCGACTGCGTGAAGTCGGAATCGCTAGTAATCGCGAATCAGAATGTCGCGGTGAATACGTTCCCGGGCCTTGTACACACCGCCCGTCACACCATGGGAGTGGGTTGCACCAGAAGTAGCTAGTCTAACCTTCGGGAGGACGGTTACCACGGTGTGATTCATGACTGGGGTGAAGTCGTAACAAGGTAGCCGTAGGGGAACCTGCGGCTGGATCACCTCCTTAATCGACGACATCAGCTGCTCCATAAGCTCCCACACGAATTGCTTGATTCATTGAAGAAGACGATAAGAAGCAGCCCTAAGGGGTTGTAGCTTGGTTGGTTAGAGCGCACCCCATGCTCTGTGGTAGAGAGCAGGGTGAGGTCGGCCTTGTAGCTCGAAATTGGGTCTGTAGCTCAGTTGGTTAGAGCGCACCCCTGATAAGGGTGAGGTCGGCAGTTCGAATCTGCCCAGACCCACCAATTTTGTGTGGGAAACGCCTGTAGAAATACGGGGCCATAGCTCAGCTGGGAGAGCGCCTGCCTTGCACGCAGGAGGTCAACGGTTCGATCCCGTTTGGCTCCACCACTAACTGCTTCTGTTGTTGAAAGCTTAGAAATGAGCATTCCATCGTGACGATGGTGAATGTTGATTTCTAGTCTTTGGCTAGATCGTTCTTTAAAAATTTGGGTATGTGATAGAAAGATAGACTGGACGTTACTTTCACTGGTAACGGATCAGGCTAAGGTAAAATTTGTGAGTTGCTCTTTATGAGCAAGAATCGAATTTTCGGCGAATGTCGTCTTCACAGTATAACCAGATTGCTTGGGGTTATATGGTCAAGTGAAGAAGCGCATACGGTGGATGCCTTGGCAGTCAGAGGCGATGAAAGACGTGGTAGCCTGCGAAAAGCTTCGGGGAGTCGGCAAACAGACTTTGATCCGGAGATGTCTGAATGGGGGAACCCAGCCATCATAAGATGGTTATCTTAAGCTGAATACATAGGCTTAAGAGGCGAACCAGGGGAACTGAAACATCTAAGTACCCTGAGGAAAAGAAATCAACCGAGATTCCCTTAGTAGTGGCGAGCGAACGGGGACTAGCCCTTAAGTGGCTTTGAGATTAGCGGAACGCTCTGGAAAGTGCGGCCATAGTGGGTGATAGCCCTGTACGCGAAAATCTCTTGGTCATGAAATCGAGTAGGACGGAGCACGAGAAACTTTGTCTGAATATGGGGGGACCATCCTCCAAGGCTAAATACTACTGACTGACCGATAGTGAACTAGTACCGTGAGGGAAAGGCGAAAAGAACCCCGGAGAGGGGAGTGAAATAGATCCTGAAACCGTATGCGTACAAGCAGTGGGAGCCCACTTTGTTGGGTGACTGCGTACCTTTTGTATAATGGGTCAGCGACTTATTTTCAGTGGCGAGCTTAACCGAATAGGGGAGGCGTAGCGAAAGCGAGTCTTAATAGGGCGTCTAGTCGCTGGGAATAGACCCGAAACCGGGCGATCTATCCATGGGCAGGTTGAAGGTTGGGTAACACTAACTGGAGGACCGAACCGACTACCGTTGAAAAGTTAGCGGATGACCTGTGGATCGGAGTGAAAGGCTAATCAAGCTCGGAGATAGCTGGTTCTCCTCGAAAGCTATTTAGGTAGCGCCTCATGTATCACTGTAGGGGGTAGAGCACTGTTTCGGCTAGGGGGTCATCCCGACTTACCAAACCGATGCAAACTCCGAATACCTACAAGTGCCGAGCATGGGAGACACACGGCGGGTGCTAACGTCCGTCGTGAAAAGGGAAACAACCCAGACCGTCAGCTAAGGTCCCAAAGTTATGGTTAAGTGGGAAACGATGTGGGAAGGCTTAGACAGCTAGGAGGTTGGCTTAGAAGCAGCCACCCTTTAAAGAAAGCGTAATAGCTCACTAGTCGAGTCGGCCTGCGCGGAAGATGTAACGGGGCTCAAACCATACACCGAAGCTACGGGTATCACTTAGGTGATGCGGTAGAGGAGCGTTCTGTAAGCCTGTGAAGGTGAGTTGAGAAGCTTGCTGGAGGTATCAGAAGTGCGAATGCTGACATGAGTAACGACAATGGGTGTGAAAAACACCCACGCCGAAAGACCAAGGTTTCCTGCGCAACGTTAATCGACGCAGGGTTAGTCGGTCCCTAAGGCGAGGCTGAAAAGCGTAGTCGATGGAAAACAGGTTAATATTCCTGTACTTCTGGTTATTGCGATGGAGGGACGGAGAAGGCTAGGCCAGCTTGGCGTTGGTTGTCCAAGTTTAAGGTGGTAGGCTGAGATCTTAGGTAAATCCGGGATCTTAAGGCCGAGAGCTGATGACGAGTTACCCTTTGGGTGACGAAGTGGTTGATGCCATGCTTCCAAGAAAAGCTTCTAAGCTTCAGGTAACCAGGAACCGTACCCCAAACCGACACAGGTGGTTGGGTAGAGAATACCAAGGCGCTTGAGAGAACTCGGGTGAAGGAACTAGGCAAAATGGCACCGTAACTTCGGGAGAAGGTGCGCCGGTGAGGGTGAAGCATTTACTGCGTAAGCCCATGCCGGTCGAAGATACCAGGCCGCTGCGACTGTTTATTAAAAACACAGCACTCTGCAAACACGAAAGTGGACGTATAGGGTGTGACGCCTGCCCGGTGCCGGAAGGTTAATTGATGGGGTTAGCTAACGCGAAGCTCTTGATCGAAGCCCCGGTAAACGGCGGCCGTAACTATAACGGTCCTAAGGTAGCGAAATTCCTTGTCGGGTAAGTTCCGACCTGCACGAATGGCGTAACGATGGCGGCGCTGTCTCCACCCGAGACTCAGTGAAATTGAAATCGCTGTGAAGATGCAGTGTATCCGCGGCTAGACGGAAAGACCCCGTGAACCTTTACTATAGCTTTGCACTGGACTTTGAATTTGCTTGTGTAGGATAGGTGGGAGGCTTTGAAGCGTGGACGCCAGTTCGCGTGGAGCCAACCTTGAAATACCACCCTGGCAACTTTGAGGTTCTAACTCAGGTCCGTTATCCGGATCGAGGACAGTGTATGGTGGGTAGTTTGACTGGGGCGGTCTCCTCCTAAAGAGTAACGGAGGAGTACGAAGGTGCGCTCAGACCGGTCGGAAATCGGTCGTAGAGTATAAAGGCAAAAGCGCGCTTGACTGCGAGACAGACACGTCGAGCAGGTACGAAAGTAGGTCTTAGTGATCCGGTGGTTCTGTATGGAAGGGCCATCGCTCAACGGATAAAAGGTACTCCGGGGATAACAGGCTGATACCGCCCAAGAGTTCATATCGACGGCGGTGTTTGGCACCTCGATGTCGGCTCATCACATCCTGGGGCTGAAGCCGGTCCCAAGGGTATGGCTGTTCGCCATTTAAAGTGGTACGCGAGCTGGGTTTAGAACGTCGTGAGACAGTTCGGTCCCTATCTGCCGTGGACGTTTGAGATTTGAGAGGGGCTGCTCCTAGTACGAGAGGACCGGAGTGGACGAACCTCTGGTGTTCCGGTTGTCACGCCAGTGGCATTGCCGGGTAGCTATGTTCGGAATAGATAACCGCTGAAAGCATCTAAGCGGGAAACTAGCCTCAAGATGAGATCTCACTGGGACCTTGAGTCCCCTGAAGGGCCGTCGAAGACTACGACGTTGATAGGTTGGGTGTGTAAGCGCTGTGAGGCGTTGAGCTAACCAATACTAATTGCCCGTGAGGCTTGACCATATAACACCCAAGCAATTTGCAGGCTTCGAGCTGAAAAGCGAAAGAGCACCAGATTGCGGTGTGTGAAGACGAACCGAACCGAAAGTTCGAGATACTCACAAAACACCAAACTATCGCATACCCATTCGCTGGAGCGTGAACCTGCAAAGGCCCACGACCTGGCTCCCGAATTTCTTGACGACCATAGAGCATTGGAACCACCTGATCCCATCCCGAACTCAGCAGTGAAACGATGCATCGCCGATGGTAGTGTGGGGTTTCCCCATGTGAGAGTAGGTCATCGTCAAGATTAAATTCCGAAACCCCTATCTGCGTATGCAGGTAGGGGTTTTGTTTTGTCCGCGGGAAAACTGGCCTGTTGAGTTTCTATGCAATGGCGCGGGGCATGGCTATCATGCTGGCCTCATTGTGAGGCGAGACTTGCATGCTGACGTTGTTAAAGCTTCTTAAAGATGGCCGATTCCATTCGGGTCAGGCTCTGGGCGTTGCCTTGGGTGTCAGTCGTAGTGCCGTTTGGAAGCAGCTTCAGCATTTAGAGGCTGATCTGGGACTATCCATCCATAAGGTGCGGGGTCGCGGCTATCAGCTGGCTGCACCGTTGACGCTGCTTGATCCTGTCGAGATAAAAGGGCAAGCACCTTCTTGTGATTGGCCCATCCTGGTTTTCGATTCAATCGACTCCACTAATGCCGAGGCTCTACGTGCCATAGAGCGAGGTCAGGCTGCACCATTTCTGGTGCTTGCTGAGCGGCAAACAGCAGGTCGCGGGCGGCGTGGGCGAAAGTGGGTGAGTCCATTTGCGGAAAACATCTATTACAGCCTTGTGCTGCGTATTGAAGGTGGAATGCGTCAGCTGGAAGGCTTGAGTCTTGTTGTTGGGCTCGCCGTGATGCAGGCATTGCGAAAACTCGGTGTTTCGGGGGCTGGATTGAAGTGGCCCAACGATGTTCTGGTCGGTCAGAAAAAGATTGCCGGGATACTGCTCGAGCTGGTGGGGGATCCTGCCGATGTGTGTCACGTTGTGCTGGGTGTGGGAATTAATGTGAACATGCAGATTACCGATGAGGTAGATCAGCAGTGGACGTCCATGCGGCTCGAGTCGGGTAAGGTGTTTGACCGAAATCACTTGGTGGGCGAGTTAGGCGCGATGCTCCAGGAGTATCTGTGTCGTCATCAAGTCGACGGATTTTCAGCTATCCAGGCAGAGTGGGAGCAAAATCATCTCTGGCAGGGGCGGGCCGTGTCGCTGATTGCCGGTGTTAACCAAATAGATGGCGAAGTGCTGGGTATTGATAGTCAGGGTGCTCTGCGCTTGAAGGTGGGTGGTGTGGAAAAAGTCTTTAGTGGTGGTGAGCTCAGTCTGAGGTTGCGTGATGATTCTTGAGCTCGACTGCGGAAACAGTTTCATCAAGTGGCGTGTGCTCGATGCGGATGTTCGGCGGGTGGTTGGCGAGGGTGTCGTTGATTCAGATCTCGCTTTGCTGGAGAGCTTGAAAGCGCTCAAGGGGCTCGCTCTCAAGTTTTGTCGGCTGGTCAGTGTCAGGACCGCCGAAGAAACCAATGCACTGATTTCGCTACTGACAGGCGCTTTTGGTGTGTCGGTGGTATGTGCTGCACCGTCCCGCGAAATGTCGGGGGTACGTAATGGCTATGACGAGTTCGAGCGGTTAGGACTCGACCGTTGGCTGGCGATGCTTGGGGGATTTCATCTGGCCTCAGGCTCATGCCTTGTGCTTGATTTTGGTACGGCTGTTACTGCGGACTTCATCGCCAGGGATGGCGAGCATCTCGGAGGATTTATATGCCCGGGTATGCCGCTGATGCGAAACCAGTTGCGTACCCATACCCGTAGAATTCGTTATGGGGATCTAGCCGCCGAGCGCGCTCTGGAAAGTCTTATTCCTGGTCGTACAACTGTCGAGGCAGTCGAACGGGGATGCTCGTTGATGCTGAGAGGTTTTGTCCTGACACAGCTAGAGTTGGCGCGTAGCTATTGGGGGGATGATTTCGCTGTGTTTCTTACTGGAGGAGATGCAGGCCTGGTTTCCGAAATCGTGCCTGAGGCCAGGATGGTTCCCGATCTGGTGTTTGTAGGCTTGGCTATGGCATGCCCCCTGTCCTGAGGTTTCTATGCGTTGGTTGTTTCTGTTGCTGCTTGTTCTCAATGTGTTCTATTACATCTGGCACCAACAAGAGGCTCCTCTGCGTGCAAAGGATGTAACCCCTTTGAGTTTGTATCGGGGTTCGCAGCAGGGTATTCGCTTGTTGAGTGAGACGACTGACGCGGCTGGTGATAAAGGAAAGCCTGCCCAGGCAGATGATGGTTGCCTGTATTTGGGCGGTTTTGCTCGTCAGGAAGCGGCTCAGGCGGTCGAGCGGCGATTGAGCGGTATGGAAATCAAGTTCGAGTCCTTGCTGAAGGCTCCCGCCGAGTCTGCTGGTTACTGGGTGCGGGTGGCACCAGAAAGCCGACGTTGGTTGGATGACTCGCAGCTGAAAAACCTTTCTAGAGAATTCAATGAGTTAAAACATAAAATAATGCCGTGCGAGGGGGTTGCACCCGCCAATTAGTTTGCATAGAATGGCGCCCGCTTCGCAGTGAAGACCTTTAGCGGTTAACGGTGCGGAGCGATGTCAATGCAGCTAACCTCAGGTTTTTAATGAGAAAATGCTTGACAGAAGGCTGGCATGATATAGAATGCCGGCTCGCTTAGGAGGGGTTCCCGAGCGGCCAAAGGGATCAGACTGTAAATCTGACGTCTACGACTTCGAAGGTTCGAATCCTTCCCCCTCCACCATTTTTAGCGAGAGCTGCAAGCTCCGCGGGTATAGTTTAGTGGTAGAACCTCAGCCTTCCAAGCTGATGATGCGGGTTCGATTCCCGCTACCCGCTCCAAGTTTGCAGATCCTGCAAAGTGTTACGCTCTTGTAGCTCAGTTGGTAGAGCACACCCTTGGTAAGGGTGAGGTCAGCGGTTCAAATCCGCTCAAGAGCTCCATATGACAAGGCAGATATGAAAATATCTGCCTTTGTTTTAATGGCTTGTTTGGCCTGCTTAATTCTTCTGTTAGGGGTGATTTCGATGGCTAAGGAAAAGTTCGAGCGTAATAAGCCGCATGTCAACGTTGGTACCATTGGTCACGTCGATCATGGTAAAACCACTTTGACTGCTGCTTTGACCCGTGTCTGCTCCGAGGTTTTCGGTTCGGCAAAGGTCGACTTCGACAAGATCGATAGCGCCCCTGAAGAAAAAGCTCGTGGCATTACCATCAACACCGCTCACGTTGAGTACGATTCGGCCGTGCGTCACTACGCACACGTTGACTGTCCTGGTCACGCCGACTACGTAAAAAACATGATTACCGGTGCTGCGCAGATGGATGGTGCGATTCTGGTTTGCTCGGCCGCTGATGGTCCGATGCCGCAAACCCGTGAGCATATCCTGCTGTCCCGTCAGGTTGGCGTTCCGTACATCGTTGTCTTCCTGAACAAGGCTGACATGGTTGACGACGCTGAGTTGCTGGAGCTGGTTGAGATGGAAGTGCGCGACCTACTGAGCACTTACGATTTCCCAGGTGATGACACTCCGATCATCATTGGTTCGGCGCTGATGGCGCTGAACGGTCTAGATGATAACGAGATGGGCACCACTGCCGTCAAGAAGTTGGTCGAGACTCTGGATAGCTACATTCCGCAGCCTGAGCGCGCTATTGATAAGCCGTTCCTGATGCCGATCGAGGACGTGTTCTCGATCTCCGGTCGCGGTACTGTTGTGACTGGTCGTGTTGAGCGTGGCATTGTCCGCATTCAGGAAGAAGTTGAGATTGTGGGTCTTCGTGACACTGTCAAAACTACTTGCACTGGTGTTGAGATGTTCCGCAAGCTGCTCGACGAAGGTCGTGCTGGTGAGAACTGCGGCGTTTTGCTGCGCGGTACCAAGCGTGACGATGTTGAGCGTGGCCAGGTTTTGGTCAAGCCAGGCACCGTCAAGCCGCATACCAAGTTCACCGCTGAGGTATACGTTCTGAGCAAGGAAGAAGGTGGTCGTCATACGCCATTCTTCAAAGGCTACCGTCCACAGTTCTACTTCCGTACTACTGATGTGACTGGTAACTGCGAGCTGCCAGAAGGTGTTGAAATGGTGATGCCAGGTGACAACGTCCAAATGACCGTCACTCTGATCAAAACCATCGCAATGGAAGATGGTCTGCGTTTCGCTATCCGTGAAGGCGGTCGTACCGTCGGTGCTGGTGTCGTTGCTAAGGTTATCGAGTAAGTTGTTGTAATGTCTTTTTCGGGCCGGCATAATGGTCGGCCTGATTTTGTTTTAGGTCAGTAGCTCAATTGGCAGAGCGACGGTCTCCAAAACCGTAGGTTGGGGGTTCGATTCCCTCCTGACCTGCCAGATTCACTTGGTGTGTCTGGCTTTCTTTTCACAGGATCCTCATAGATGACTCCTAAAGCTGAAGCTCAAGGCTCTCGCTTCGATCTGCTCAAGTGGCTAGTAGTAGTCGCTTTGGTGGTTGTTGGCGTTGTTGGCAATCAGTATTACTCTGCTTCGCCGATCCTGTACCGCGTACTTGCTTTGCTTGTCATTGCTGCTGTAGCTGCCTTTGTAGGCCTGCAGACAGTCAAGGGCAAGTCTTTCTTTGTACTGGTTAAGGAAGCTCGCACCGAGATTCGTAAAGTCGTATGGCCAACTCGCCAAGAAACCACGCAGACCACGTTGATTGTTGTGGCTGTTGTTCTGGTTATGGCGTTGCTGTTGTGGGGGCTTGATTCCCTGCTCGGCTGGCTTGTTTCCTTGATTGTCGGCTAAGGGTGTCCCGTGGCTAAGCGTTGGTACGTTGTGCATGCTTACTCCGGTTACGAGAAGCATGTCATGCGCTCGTTGGTAGAGCGCGTAAAGCTGGCTGGCATGGAAGATGGCTTTGGCGAAATTCTGGTTCCCACTGAAGAAGTGGTTGAAATGCGTAATGGCCAGAAACGCAAAAGCGAGCGCAAGTTCTTCCCAGGTTATGTGCTGGTTCAGATGGATATGAATGAGGGTACTTGGCACTTGGTCAAGGATACTCCTCGGGTGATGGGTTTTATTGGCGGTACCGCTGATAAGCCTGCGGCAATTACAGATAAAGAGGCAGAAGCGATTCTGCGTCGCGTTGCTGATGGTAGCGACAAGCCGAAGCCGAAGACGTTGTTCGAGCCAGGTGAGTCGGTACGTGTCAACGACGGGCCGTTTGCCGATTTTACTGGCACGGTCGAAGAGGTTAACTACGAAAAGAGCCGGATCCAAGTGGCGGTGCTCATTTTCGGTCGCTCTACTCCGGTAGAGTTAGAGTTCAGCCAGGTCGAAAAGGTCTAGCTGAGCAAGCATCCCAACCCCGCAGCCCTAGGCTGTGGGGTTTTGTCGTCACTGGGATAAACGCGCAAGTAACCGGGGAGCCTTTCGAGGCGTTCGAACCCGTAATTGGAGTGCCTCATGGCCAAGAAGATTACCGCTTACATCAAGCTGCAAGTGAAAGCCGCTCAGGCTAACCCAAGCCCACCTGTTGGTCCTGCATTGGGTCAGCACGGCGTGAACATCATGGAATTCTGCAAGGCTTTCAACGCCCGTACTCAGGGTATTGAGCCAGGTCTGCCGACTCCAGTGATCATCACTGTCTATAGCGACCGTAGTTTCACTTTCGAAACCAAGTCTACCCCTGCTTCGGTTCTGCTGAAGAAGGCTGCTGGTCTGACTAGCGGTTCCGCTCGTCCGAACACCGTTAAGGTTGGCACTGTGACCCGTGCTCAGCTGGAAGAAATCGCGAAAACCAAAAACGCGGATCTGACTGCAGCTGATATGGACGCAGCCGTGCGTACTATCGCCGGTTCTGCTCGTAGCATGGGCCTTAACGTGGAGGGTGTGTAATGGCTAAGTTGACCAAGCGTCAAAAGGCTATCGCCGGCAAAATCGAAGCAGGCAAGTCCTACAACTTTGTAGACGCTGCTGCTCTGCTGGCTGAGCTGTCGACTGTCAAGTTCAGCGAGTCGTTCGACGTTGCTGTAAACCTGGGTGTTGACCCGCGTAAATCCGACCAGGTCGTTCGTAGCGCTACTGTGCTGCCACACGGCACTGGCAAGACTGTTCGTGTTGCTGTGTTCACCCAGGGTCCAGCTGCTGAGGCCGCTCTGGCTGCCGGCGCTGACCGTGTAGGTATGGACGATCTGGCTGCCGAAATGAAAGGCGGCGACCTGAACTATGACGTAGTTATCGCATCCCCGGATGCAATGCGCGTTGTGGGTCAGCTGGGTCAGATCCTCGGCCCACGTGGCCTGATGCCTAACCCTAAAGTCGGCACCGTAACTCCAGACGTAGCTACCGCGGTTAAAAACGCCAAGGCTGGTCAGGTTCGTTATCGCACCGACAAAAACGGCATCATTCACACCTCCGTTGGCAAAGTCGGCTTTGATGCCGTCAAGCTGAAGGAAAACGTTGAAGCCCTGATCTCTGATCTGAAGCGTATCAAGCCGGCTTCCTCGAAAGGCATTTATGTCAAGCGCATCACCCTGAGCACCACCATGGGTCCGGGCCTGGTCATCGACCAAGGTTCGCTGGAAGCGTAAGACAAAAATTGGCGCAAGCGATTGCGCCAATTGAAAGATTGGGGTCCCTGCCTGGCGGGGGCTATCCAAGACCGTAGGCGACGCAAGTCTTAAACCTCAAGCCTACGCAGATGGTGCTCCCGGTTCCTTACCGAATCAGACACCAAAACGACATCTGACCTCGGTTGGATGAAACGGTAACAAGCAGGAGTTTTTCCCGTGGCAATTAAACTTGAAGACAAGAAGGCCATCGTCGCTGAAGTCAACAAGGCTGCCCAAGTTGCTCTGTCCGCTGTCGTGGCTGATGCCCGTGGCGTAACAGTAGGCGCTATGACCGGACTCCGTAAAGAGGCTCGTGAAGCTGGCGTATACGTACGTGTTGTACGTAACACCCTGCTCAAGCGCGCCGTTGCTGGCACTCAATATGACGTGCTCAACGACGTGTTCACCGGCCCGACCTTGATTGCATTCTCCAAAGACCATCCGGGTGCTGCTGCCCGTATCTTCAAAGAGTTCGCAAAAGGTCAGGACAAGTTCGAGATCAAGGCAGCTGCGTTCGAGGGCAAGTTCCTCGCAGCTAATCAGATCGACGTACTGGCAAGCCTGCCGACCCGTGACGAAGCAATTTCTCAGCTGATGAGCGTGATTCAAGGCGCAACCAGCAAATTGGCTCGTACTCTGGCGGCTCTTCGCGACCAGAAAGAAGCTGCCGCAGCCTGAGGCTGAGCGACTCCTTTCAGCGTTTATTGTTTATTTCGATGGCCGCGTAGGCTGTCACCCCAATACAGGAATTTATAGTCATGTCTCTGACTAACGACCAAATCATCGAAGCAATCGGCGAAAAATCCGTTCTGGAAATCGTTGAGCTGATCAAGGCCATGGAAGAGAAGTTCGGCGTTTCCGCTGCCGCTGCTTCCGCTGGTCCAGCTGCTGTCGCTGCCGTTGTTGAAGAACAAACTGAATTCAACGTCATGCTACTGGAAGCTGGCGAGAAGAAAGTTAACGTGATCAAGGCAGTACGTGAACTGACCGGTCTGGGCTTGAAAGAAGCCAAGGCTGTAGTTGACGGCGCTCCTGGCATGGTTCTGGAAGCTGTTTCGAAAGACGCAGCTGACAAAGCCAAAGCCACTCTGGAAGAAGCAGGCGCTAAAGTCGAGCTGAAGTAAGCATCGACTTTGCGTCTCCAGCCCGAGCGTTAAGCGAAAGGCTGATGGCTGGTGGCTCTTGCCACCGGCCTTTTTCCGTTATTGGCAGCCGACTGGGTTGGTGCTGATAACGAGCTGTAACCACCCGATGTGGTGGCGCAAACCATGGGGTTTGCACGATTTTCTGGCTGCTCCCGTCGGGAGGGGCCAAACAAGCAGGTGACCAAGCTGGGGAACGCTGATGGCTTACTCATATACTGAGAAAAAACGTATCCGCAAGGACTTTAGCAAGTTGCCGGACGTCATGGATGTGCCGTACCTCCTGGCCATCCAGCTGGATTCGTATCGTGAATTCTTGCAAGCGGGAGCGACTAAAGATCAGTTCCGCGACGTGGGCCTGCATGCGGCCTTCAAATCCGTTTTCCCGATCATCAGCTACTCCGGCAATGCTGCGCTGGAGTACGTCGGTTATCGCCTGGGCGAACCGGCATTTGATGTCAAAGAATGCGTATTGCGCGGTGTAACTTACGCCGTACCTTTGCGGGTAAAAGTGCGCCTGATCATTTTCGACAAAGAATCGTCGAACAAAGCGATCAAGGACATCAAAGAGCAAGAAGTCTACATGGGTGAAATCCCCCTGATGACTGAGAACGGTACCTTCGTAATCAACGGTACCGAGCGTGTAATCGTTTCCCAGCTGCACCGTTCCCCGGGCGTGTTCTTCGACCACGACCGTGGCAAGACGCACAGTTCCGGCAAACTGCTGTACTCCGCGCGCATCATTCCTTATCGCGGTTCGTGGCTGGACTTCGAGTTCGACCCGAAAGACTGCGTATTCGTGCGTATCGACCGTCGTCGCAAGCTGCCTGCATCGGTACTGCTGCGCGCGCTCGGTTATACCACTGAAGAAGTGCTCGACGCGTTCTACACCACCAACGTATTCCATGTGCAGGGCGAAAGTATCAGCCTGGAATTGGTGCCTCAGCGCCTGCGTGGTGAAATCGCTGTTATCGATATTCTCGATGACAAGGGCAAGGTTATTGTCGAGCAGGGTCGTCGTATCACCGCTCGTCACATTAACCAGCTGGAAAAAGCCGGGATCAAAGAGTTGGTTATGCCTCTGGACTACGTCCTGGGCCGCACCACCGCCAAGGTCATCGTGCATCCGGCAACCGGCGAAATCCTGGCAGAGTGCAACACCGAGCTGAACACCGAGATCCTGGCAAAAATCGCCAAGTCCCAAGTTGTTCGCATCGAAACTCTGTACACCAACGATATCGACTGCGGTCCGTTCGTCTCCGACACTCTGAAGATCGACTCCACCAGCAACCAATTGGAAGCGCTGGTCGAGATCTATCGCATGATGCGTCCAGGCGAGCCGCCAACCAAAGACGCTGCCGAGACTCTGTTCAACAACCTGTTCTTCAGCCCTGAACGCTATGATCTGTCTGCGGTCGGCCGGATGAAGTTCAACCGTCGTATCGGTCGTACCGAGATCGAAGGTTCGGGCGTGTTGTGCAAAGAAGACATCGTCGCGGTTTTGAAGACCCTGGTCGACATCCGTAACGGTAAAGGCATCGTCGACGACATCGACCACCTGGGTAACCGTCGTGTTCGCTGCGTAGGCGAGATGGCCGAGAACCAGTTCCGCGTTGGCCTGGTACGTGTTGAGCGTGCAGTCAAAGAGCGTCTGTCGATGGCTGAAAGCGAAGGCCTGATGCCGCAAGACCTGATCAACGCCAAGCCAGTGGCTGCGGCGGTGAAAGAGTTCTTCGGTTCCAGCCAGCTCTCGCAGTTCATGGACCAGAACAACCCGCTGTCCGAGATCACCCACAAGCGTCGTGTATCTGCACTCGGCCCTGGCGGTTTGACTCGTGAGCGTGCCGGCTTTGAAGTTCGTGACGTACACCCGACTCACTACGGCCGTGTATGCCCGATTGAAACGCCGGAAGGTCCGAACATTGGCCTGATCAACTCCTTGGCCGCCTATGCGCGCACCAACCAGTATGGCTTCCTCGAAAGCCCGTACCGTGTGGTGAAAGACGCTCTGGTCACCGACGAGATCGTGTTTTTGTCTGCCATCGAAGAAGCTGATCACGTGATCGCTCAGGCTTCGGCCACGATGAACGACAAGAAAATGCTGATCGACGAGCTGGTAGCTGTTCGTCACTTGAACGAGTTCACCGTCAAGGCGCCGGAAGACGTCACCTTGATGGACGTTTCTCCGAAGCAGGTAGTTTCGGTTGCAGCGTCGCTGATCCCGTTCCTCGAGCACGATGACGCCAACCGTGCGTTGATGGGTTCGAACATGCAGCGTCAAGCTGTACCAACCCTGCGCGCTGACAAGCCGCTGGTCGGTACCGGCATGGAGCGTAACGTAGCTCGTGACTCCGGCGTTTGCGTCGTGGCTCGTCGTGGCGGCGTGATCGACTCCGTTGATGCCAGCCGTATCGTGGTTCGTGTTGCTGATGATGAAGTTGAAACCGGTGAAGCTGGTGTCGACATCTACAACCTGACCAAATACACCCGCTCCAACCAGAACACCTGCATCAACCAGCGTCCGCTGGTGCGTAAAGGTGATCGGGTTCAGCGTAGCGACATCATGGCTGACGGCCCGTCCACCGACATGGGTGAACTGGCGCTGGGTCAGAACATGCGCATCGCGTTCATGGCCTGGAACGGTTACAACTTCGAAGACTCCATCTGCCTGTCGGAACGAGTTGTTCAAGAAGATCGCTTCACCACGATCCACATTCAGGAACTGACCTGTGTGGCACGTGACACCAAGCTTGGGCCAGAGGAAATCACTGCAGACATCCCGAACGTGGGTGAAGCTGCACTGAACAAGCTGGACGAAGCCGGTATCGTTTACGTAGGTGCTGAAGTTGGCGCAGGCGACATTCTGGTAGGTAAGGTCACTCCGAAAGGCGAGACCCAGCTGACTCCGGAAGAGAAGCTGTTGCGTGCCATCTTCGGTGAAAAAGCCAGCGACGTTAAAGACACTTCCCTGCGTGTACCTACCGGTACCAAGGGCACTGTCATCGACGTACAGGTCTTCACCCGTGACGGCGTCGAGCGTGATGCTCGTGCGCTGTCCATCGAGAAGACTCAACTCGACGAGATCCGCAAGGATCTGAACGAAGAGTTCCGTATCGTTGAAGGCGCTACTTTCGAACGTCTGCGTTCCGCTCTGGTCGGCCACAAAGCCGAAGGCGGCGCCGGTCTGAAGAAAGGTCAGGACATCACCGACGAAGTTCTCGACGGTCTTGAGCATGGTCAGTGGTTCAAACTGCGCATGGCTGAAGATGCTCTGAACGAGCAGCTCGAGAAGGCTCAGGCCTACATCGTTGATCGCCGCCGTCTGCTGGACGACAAGTTCGAAGACAAGAAGCGCAAACTGCAGCAGGGCGATGACCTGGCTCCAGGTGTGCTGAAAATCGTCAAGGTTTACCTGGCAATCCGTCGCCGCATCCAGCCGGGCGACAAGATGGCCGGTCGTCACGGTAACAAAGGTGTGGTCTCCGTGATCATGCCGGTTGAAGACATGCCGCACGATGCCAATGGCACCCCGGTCGACGTCGTCCTCAACCCGTTGGGCGTACCTTCGCGTATGAACGTTGGTCAGATCCTTGAAACCCACCTGGGCCTCGCGGCTAAAGGCTTGGGCGAGAAGATCAACCGGATGATCGAAGAGCAGCGCAAAGTCGCTGAGCTTCGTAAATTCCTCGACGAGATCTACAACCAGATCGGCGGTCGTAACGAAGATCTGGATAGCTTCTCCGACCAGGAAATTCTGGATCTGGCGAAGAACCTGCGTGGCGGCGTTCCAATGGCCACTCCAGTGTTCGACGGCGCCAAGGAAAGCGAAATCAAGGCCATGCTGAAACTGGCTGACCTGCCAGAAAGCGGCCAGATGCAGCTGACCGACGGCCGTACCGGCAACAAGTTCGAGCGCCCGGTTACTGTTGGCTACATGTACATGCTGAAGCTGAACCACTTGGTAGACGACAAGATGCACGCTCGTTCTACCGGTTCGTACAGCCTGGTTACTCAGCAGCCGCTGGGTGGTAAGGCTCAGTTCGGTGGTCAGCGTTTCGGGGAGATGGAGGTCTGGGCACTGGAAGCATACGGTGCTGCATACACTCTGCAAGAAATGCTCACAGTGAAGTCGGACGATGTGAACGGCCGTACCAAGATGTACAAAAACATCGTGGATGGCGATCACCGTATGGAGCCGGGCATGCCCGAGTCCTTCAACGTGTTGATCAAGGAAATTCGTTCCCTCGGCATCGATATCGATCTGGAAACCGAATAACACGTGACGCGAATCGAGAGCGGGGCAGGATTGCCCGCTCTCTGCTCCGCCAGGAGGAAAGGCCTTGAAAGACCTACTGAATTTGCTGAAAAACCAGGGTCAAGTCGAAGAGTTCGACGCCATCCGTATTGGATTGGCATCGCCTGAGATGATCCGTTCGTGGTCGTTCGGTGAAGTTAAAAAGCCGGAAACCATCAACTACCGTACGTTCAAACCAGAACGTGACGGCCTGTTCTGCGCCAAGATCTTTGGCCCGGTAAAGGATTACGAGTGCCTGTGCGGTAAGTACAAGCGCTTGAAGCACCGTGGTGTGATCTGCGAGAAGTGCGGCGTTGAAGTCGCGCTGGCCAAAGTTCGTCGTGAGCGCATGGCGCACATCGAACTGGCTTCCCCAGTTGCCCACATCTGGTTCCTGAAATCGCTGCCGTCGCGTATCGGTTTGCTGATGGACATGACCCTGCGTGATATCGAACGCGTTCTCTACTTCGAGAGCTACGTCGTTATCGATCCAGGCATGACCACCCTTGAAAAAGGTCAGCTGCTCAACGACGAGCAGTACTTCGAAGCGCTGGAAGAGTTCGGCGACGATTTCGATGCCCGCATGGGTGCCGAAGCTGTCCGCGAACTGCTGCACGCTATCGATCTGGAACACGAGATTGGCCGTCTGCGCGAAGAAATTCCGCAAACCAACTCCGAAACCAAAATCAAGAAGCTGTCCAAGCGTCTGAAGTTGATGGAAGCCTTCCAGGGTTCCGGCAACCTTCCAGAGTGGATGGTGCTGACCGTTCTTCCGGTTCTGCCGCCAGATCTGCGTCCACTGGTCCCGCTGGATGGCGGTCGCTTCGCGACTTCCGACCTCAACGATCTGTATCGTCGAGTGATCAACCGTAACAACCGCTTGAAGCGCCTGCTTGATCTGTCCGCTCCGGACATCATCGTGCGCAACGAAAAGCGTATGTTGCAGGAAGCCGTCGACGCACTGCTCGACAACGGTCGTCGTGGCCGCGCTATCACCGGTTCCAACAAGCGTCCTCTGAAATCCCTGGCTGACATGATCAAGGGTAAACAAGGTCGTTTCCGTCAGAACTTGCTCGGTAAGCGTGTTGACTACTCCGGTCGTTCGGTAATTACCGTAGGTCCGACCCTGCGTCTGCACCAGTGCGGTTTGCCGAAGAAAATGGCTCTCGAGCTGTTCAAGCCGTTTATTTTTGGCAAGCTGGAAATGCGTGGTCTCGCTACCACCATCAAAGCTGCGAAGAAGATGGTCGAGCGCGAGCTGCCAGAGGTTTGGGACGTTCTCGCTGAAGTGATTCGCGAACACCCGGTTCTCCTCAACCGTGCACCGACCCTTCACCGTCTGGGTATCCAGGCGTTTGAACCGGTACTGATCGAAGGCAAGGCTATCCAGCTGCACCCTCTGGTCTGTGCTGCGTACAACGCCGACTTCGACGGCGACCAAATGGCCGTGCACGTACCGCTGACACTGGAAGCCCAGTTGGAAGCGCGCGCGTTGATGATGTCGACCAACAACATTCTGTCGCCAGCCAACGGTGAGCCAATCATCGTTCCGTCGCAGGACGTTGTATTGGGTCTGTACTACATGACTCGTGAAGCGATCAACGCCAAGGGCGAAGGTCGTGTGTTCGCGGACCTGCAGGAAGTTGACCGTGTGTTCCGTGCCGGCGAAGCCGCACTGCACGCCAAGGTCAAAGTGCGGATCAACGAAACCGTCAACGATCGTGATGGTGGTAGCGTCAAGAACACCCGTATCGTCGACACCACTGTCGGGCGTGCGCTGTTGTTCCAGGTTGTTCCACCTGGCCTGTCGTACGACGTCGTCAACCAGCCGATGAAGAAAAAGGCGATCTCCAAGCTGATCAACCAATGCTACCGCGTGGTTGGTTTGAAAGAGACCGTGATCTTCGCTGACCAGTTGATGTACACCGGTTTTGCCTATTCGACCATTTCCGGCGTTTCCATCGGTGTTAACGACTTCGTTATCCCGGATGAAAAAGCCCGCATCATCGGTGCTGCTACCGATGAAGTGAAAGAGATCGAAAGTCAGTACGCCTCCGGCCTGGTAACCCAGGGCGAGAAGTACAACAAAGTGATCGACCTTTGGTCCAAGGCGAACGACGAAGTTTCAAAGGCGATGATGGCTAACCTCTCGAAAGAGAAAGTCATCGACCGTCATGGCGTCGAAGTCGACCAGGAATCCTTCAACTCGATGTACATGATGGCCGACTCGGGCGCACGGGGTTCTGCTGCGCAGATCCGTCAGCTCGCCGGTATGCGTGGCCTGATGGCCAAGCCGGACGGTTCCATCATCGAAACGCCGATTACTGCGAACTTCCGTGAAGGTTTGAGCGTACTTCAGTACTTCATCTCCACGCACGGTGCTCGTAAAGGTTTGGCGGATACCGCGTTGAAAACTGCGAACTCCGGTTACCTGACTCGTCGTCTGGTAGACGTTGCGCAGGATCTGGTAGTAACCGAGATCGATTGCGGCACCGAACATGGTCTGGTAATGACTCCGCACATTGAAGGCGGTGATGTTGTTGAGCCGCTGGGTGAGCGCGTATTGGGTCGTGTTATTGCCCGTGACGTGTACAAGCCAGGGACCGAAGAAATCATCGTTCCTGCCGGCACGCTGGTAGACGAGAAGTGGGTTGAGTTCATCGAGCTGAACAGCATCGACGAAGTGATCGTGCGTTCGCCGATCAGCTGCGAAACCCGCTATGGCATTTGCGCCAAGTGCTACGGCCGTGACTTGGCTCGTGGTCACCAGGTGAACATCGGTGAAGCGGTC
Source organism: Pseudomonas sp. RT4P38 (assembly GCF_054897765.1). Taxonomy (NCBI): domain Bacteria; kingdom Pseudomonadati; phylum Pseudomonadota; class Gammaproteobacteria; order Pseudomonadales; family Pseudomonadaceae; genus Pseudomonas; species Pseudomonas sp. RT4P38. Next base: position 6,255,546 of record NZ_CM142703.1, on the reverse strand, counting down.
GGCGTTATCGCTGCCCAGTCCATCGGTGAGCCGGGTACCCAGCTGACCATGCGTACGTTCCACATCGGTGGTGCGGCAAGCCGGACCTCCGCAGCCGACAGCGTTCAGGTGAAGAATGGCGGTACCGTCCGTCTGCATAACCTGAAGCACGTTGAGCGAGTGGATGGTTGCCTGGTTGCTGTGTCCCGTTCCGGTGAGCTGGCGATCGCTGATGACTTCGGTCGTGAGCGCGAGCGTTACAAGCTGCCGTACGGTGCTGTGATTTCGGTTAAAGAAGGTGACAAGGTCGACGCTGGCGCAATCGTGGCCAAGTGGGATCCGCACACTCACCCAATCGTTACCGAAATGAAAGGTACCGTGACCTACGTGGGCATGGAAGAAGGCATCACGATCAAGCGTCAGACTGACGAATTGACCGGTATGACCAACATTGAAGTACTCGACGCCAAAGACCGTCCAGCTGCCGGTAAAGATATCCGTCCTGCTGTGAAGATGGTTGATGACAACGGCAAGGATCTCTTGCTGCCGGGTACCGACGTAATTGCTCAGTACTTCCTGCCTGCCAACGCCCTGGTCGGCGTGGCGGACGGTGCGAAAATCGCGATCGGTGATGTTATCGCTCGTATTCCGCAAGAGACTTCGAAAACCCGTGACATCACCGGTGGTCTGCCGCGTGTTGCCGACTTGTTCGAAGCCCGTCGTCCGAAAGAAGCCTCGATTCTGGCTGAAGTCAGCGGCACCATCGCGTTCGGTAAAGAGACCAAAGGCAAGCGCCGTCTGGTCATTACCCCGAACGACGGTAGCGATCCGTACGAAGAGCTGATTCCGAAGTGGCGTCACCTGAACGTCTTCGAAGGCGAACAGGTAAACCGCGGCGAAGTTATCTCCGACGGCCCAAGCGATCCACACGACATCCTGCGTCTGCTGGGTGTGAGTGCGCTGGCCAAGTACATCGTGAACGAGATCCAGGACGTTTATCGTCTGCAAGGCGTGAAGATCAACGACAAGCACATCGAGACCATCCTGCGTCAGATGCTGCGTAAAGTTGAAATCGCTGAATCCGGCGATTCCACTTTCATCAAGGGCGACCAGATGGAATTGACTCACGTTCTGGTAGAGAACGAGCGTCTGGCTGGCGACGAGAAATTCGTTTCCAAGTTCACTCGCGTGCTGTTGGGTATCACCAAGGCGTCGTTGTCCACCGAATCGTTCATCTCGGCGGCTTCCTTCCAGGAAACCACTCGCGTACTGACCGAAGCGGCGGTAACCGGCAAGCGCGATTACCTGCGCGGCCTGAAAGAAAACGTGGTCGTGGGTCGTCTGATCCCGGCCGGTACCGGTCTGGCTTATCACAGCGAGCGCAAGCGTCGCCGTGAAGCTGACAAACCGTTGCGCGTAAGCGCCAGTGAAGTGGAAGCTGCACTGACCGAAGCACTGAACTCGAGCGGTAACTGAGTTCTGCAGTAAATAAGCGTGGGGCCCCGGCCTCTCCGTTAATCGAATCGAGACAATTTGTCGAGATTGGATAAGCGGAGAGGTTGGGGCCTTGCCTTGACTGGGGGCAAGATCCTCTTTAGACTCTTGTACCCCTAAATTTGGCGGGAATTCGTTCCTGCCATTTTGCTTTTCTTGCAAGACAATAGCGTCGCAAGACAACAGTGGAGCTAGTAGATGGCAACTATCAACCAGCTGGTACGTCAGCCGCGTAAGCGTATCGTCGAGAAATCCGACGTGCCTGCGCTGCAGAACTGCCCGCAACGTCGTGGCGTATGCACCCGTGTGTATACCACCACGCCGAAAAAACCTAACTCGGCACTGCGTAAAGTATGCCGTGTGCGTCTGACCAACGGTTTCGAGGTTTCCTCGTACATCGGCGGTGAAGGCCACAACCTGCAAGAGCACAGCGTGGTACTGATCCGCGGCGGTCGTGTAAAAGACTTGCCAGGTGTTCGTTACCACACCGTGCGCGGTTCTTTGGATACTTCCGGCGTTAAAGGTCGTAACCAGGGTCGTTCGAAGTACGGTACCAAGAAGCCTAAGTAGTAGTGGCTTTTTGTAAAAACTGATTTTCTATTTTTCTGAGTCGATAAGAGTAAGGTCGGAGGCGTCCCGTAAGGGGACCGATTCCGAGCGAACCTGAAGACCGTTTGAGGGCTTATCCATGCCAAGAAGACGCGTAGCAGCCAAGCGCGAAGTGCTTGACGATCCAAAATACGGAAGCCAAATCCTGGCCAAGTTCATGAACCACGTTATGGAAAGCGGCAAGAAAGCCGTTGCCGAGCGTATCGTTTATGGCGCGCTGGACAAGGTTAAAGAACGCAAGAACAGCGATCCCCTGGAAATCTTCGAGAAAGCTCTCGACGCCATCGCTCCGCTGGTCGAAGTAAAGTCGCGCCGTGTAGGCGGTGCTACTTACCAGGTTCCGGTCGAAGTTCGTCCGTCCCGTCGTAACGCTCTGGCAATGCGCTGGTTGGTAGACTTCGCCCGTAAGCGCGGCGAGAAGTCTATGGCCCTGCGTTTGGCTGGCGAACTGTTGGACGCTGCTGAAGGTAAAGGTGCTGCAGTTAAGAAGCGTGAAGACGTGCACCGTATGGCTGAAGCTAACAAAGCTTTCTCGCACTACCGCTTCTAATTTTAGCGTCACTAATTTTGCGAGGGCTTTATGGCTCGTACAACACCGATTAATCGCTACCGTAACATTGGTATCGTTGCTCACGTGGATGCTGGTAAAACCACCACCACCGAGCGCGTCCTTTTTTACACTGGCAAAAGTCACAAGATGGGCGAGGTGCATGACGGCGCCGCGACCACAGACTGGATGGTTCAGGAGCAGGAGCGTGGTATTACCATTACTTCTGCTGCTATTACCGCCTTCTGGCAGGGTTCCGAGAAGCAGCACAAAGACCAATACCGCTTCAACGTCATTGACACTCCGGGCCACGTTGACTTCACCATTGAAGTTGAGCGTTCCCTGCGTGTTCTCGACGGCGCGGTCGTTGTGTTTTGTGGTACCTCGGGCGTTGAGCCTCAGTCGGAAACCGTATGGCGTCAAGCCAACAAATACGGCGTTCCACGTCTTGTTTACGTAAACAAGATGGACCGTGCAGGTGCGAACTTCCTGCGCGTGATCGGTCAGATCAAGCAGCGTCTGGGTCACACCCCGGTGCCAATCCAGTTGGCTATCGGTTCCGAAGACAACTTCCAGGGTCAGATCGATCTGATGGCCATGGAAGCTGTTTACTGGAATGATGCTGACAAAGGCATGGTTCCAGTTCGCAAGCCTATCCCTGCTGAACTGCAGGAATTGGCTGACGAGTGGCGCGGCAACATGGTTGAGGCTGCGGCCGAAGCCAGCGAAGAGCTGATGAACAAGTACCTCGAAGGTGAGGAACTCACCAACGCGGAAATCAAGGCCGCTCTGCGTCAGCGTACTATCGCTGGTGAGATCGTTCTGGCTGTTTGCGGTTCTTCCTTCAAGAACAAGGGCGTTCCCCTGGTTCTCGACGCCGTTATCGATTACCTGCCTGCACCAGTTGATATTCCTGCCATCAAGGGTACTGACCCGGATGACGAGACTATCGACCTGGAACGTCACGCAGATGACAGCGAGCCGTTCTCGGCTCTGGCTTTCAAAATCGCTACCGACCCATTCGTGGGTACCTTGACGTTCGTCCGCGTTTACTCGGGCGTGTTGGCCTCCGGCGACGGCGTGATCAACTCGGTCAAGGGCAAGAAAGAGCGTGTGGGTCGTATGGTGCAAATGCACGCAAACGCCCGTGAAGAAATCAAGGAAGTACGCGCTGGTGACATCGCGGCCTTGATCGGCATGAAGGACGTCACCACTGGTGAAACTTTGTGCGACGCTGCTAAGCCAATTATTCTGGTTCGCATGGACTTCCCGGAGCCGGTTATTTCGGTTGCCGTAGAGCCTAAGACCAAGGACGACCAGGAAAAAATGGGTGTCGCTCTGGGCAAACTCGCTCAGGAGGATCCATCTTTCCGCGTCAAGACTGATGAAGAGACTGGTCAAACGATCATCTCTGGCATGGGCGAGTTGCACCTGGACATCCTGGTTGACCGGATGCGCCGTGAGTTCAACGTCGAAGCCAACATCGGCAAGCCTCAGGTTTCCTATCGTGAGCGCATCACGAAGAACTGTGAAATCGAAGGTAAGTTCGTTCGTCAATCCGGCGGTCGTGGCCAGTTTGGTCACTGCTGGATTCGTTTTGCGCCTGCTGACGAAGGTCAGGAAGGTCTGCAATTCGTGAACGAAGTAGTGGGTGGTGTGGTTCCTAAGGAATACATCCCGGCTATCCAGAAGGGTATCGAAGAGCAGATGAAGAACGGCGTTGTCGCCGGCTATCCGCTGATCGGCCTGAAGGCTACCGTGTTTGACGGTTCTTACCACGACGTCGACTCCAACGAGATGGCGTTTAAGGTGGCCGCTTCCATGGCGACCAAGCAACTGGCCCAGAAGGGCGGTGGTGAGTTGCTTGAGCCGATCATGGCGGTAGAGGTTGTTACGCCTGAAGACTATATGGGTGACGTGATGGGCGACCTTAACCGTCGTCGCGGCATGATCCTGGGTATGGAAGACACGGTTTCCGGCAAAGTGATTCGTGCCGAGGTTCCGTTGGGTGAGATGTTCGGTTACGCAACCGACGTTCGCTCCATGTCCCAAGGTCGCGCAAGCTACTCTATGGAATTCAAAAAATACAATACAGCTCCGTCGCATATCGTCGAAACTGTTACCAAAAAACAAGGCTGATTCAGCCCCTTTAGGCTAGGAGTTAATTGTCGTGGCTAAAGAAAAATTTGTACGTGACCTCCCGCACGTTAACGTTGGCACCATCGGTCACGTTGACCACGGTAAAACCACGCTGACCGCTGCTCTGACTCGCGTCTGCTCCGAAGTTTTCGGTTCGGCTGCTGTTGCTTTCGACAAAATCGATAGCGCACCGGAAGAAAAGGCTCGTGGTATCACCATCAACACCGCGCACGTTGAATACAACTCGCTGATCCGTCACTACGCTCACGTTGACTGCCCAGGTCACGCTGACTATGTGAAGAACATGATCACCGGTGCTGCTCAGATGGACGGCGCTATTCTGGTTTGCTCGGCCGCTGATGGTCCGATGCCACAAACCCGTGAGCACATCCTGTTGTCCCGTCAGGTTGGCGTTCCGTACATCGTTGTCTTCCTGAACAAGGCTGACATGGTTGACGACGCTGAGCTGCTGGAGCTGGTTGAGATGGAAGTGCGCGATCTGTTGAGCACTTACGACTTCCCGGGTGACGACACTCCGATCATCATCGGTTCGGCTCTGATGGCTCTGAACGGCCAAGACGACAACGAAATGGGCACCACTGCCGTTCGTAAACTGGTTGAGACTCTGGATAGCTACATCCCAGATCCAATTCGTGTTATCGACAAGCCGTTCCTGATGCCAATCGAAGACGTATTCTCGATCTCCGGTCGCGGTACTGTTGTAACTGGCCGTATCGAGCGCGGTATCGTCAAGGTTCAGGATTCGCTGGAAATCGTTGGTCTGCGTGACACTGTTGTCACCACCTGCACCGGCGTTGAAATGTTCCGTAAGCTGCTCGACGAAGGTCGTGCTGGCGAGAACTGCGGCGTGCTGCTGCGCGGCACCAAGCGTGACGACGTTGAGCGTGGCCAGGTTCTGGTCAAGCCAGGTTCGGTTAAGCCGCACACTACCTTCGAAGCTGAAGTGTACGTGTTGAGCAAAGAAGAAGGCGGTCGCCACACTCCGTTCTTCAAAGGCTACCGTCCACAGTTCTACTTCCGGACCACTGACGTGACCGGTAACTGCGAACTGCCGGAAGGCGTTGAAATGGTAATGCCAGGCGACAACATCAAAATGGTTGTCACCCTGATCAAAACCATCGCAATGGAAGATGGTCTGCGTTTCGCTATTCGTGAAGGCGGTCGTACCGTCGGCGCTGGCGTCGTAGCCAAAATCATCGCCTAAGCGTTGATTGATGAAAAAGCCCCCGCTTGCGGGGGCTTTTTTATTGGGTTGACACTCGGTTGGCCCGTCTATAGAATTGCGCCTCCTTTTAACGGGCGTATTGCGCTCGGTGGGAATAGCAGCCGGAGTCTGAAATCCAATGCAAAATCAGCAAATCCGTATCAGGTTGAAGGCTTTTGACCATCGCCTGATCGACCAATCCACCCAGGAAATCGTGGAAACCGCGAAACGTACTGGTGCTCAAGTGCGTGGTCCAATTCCACTGCCTACCCGTAAAGAGCGGTTCACCGTTCTGGTCTCCCCGCACGTCAACAAAGACGCGCGTGACCAGTACGAGATCCGTACTCATAAGCGCGTTCTGGACATCGTCCAGCCAACGGATAAAACCGTTGATGCGCTTATGAAGCTTGATCTTGCGGCCGGTGTGGAAGTGCAGATCAGCCTCGGCTAAGACTCGGTCTTAGTCGTGTAACGCTCTGAAATGGGCGGCCATAGCGGGTGAAAGCCCCGTACACTCATGAGGTTTACAACATGACTATTGGTGTAGTCGGTCGTAAATGCGGTATGACCCGTATTTTCACCGAAGAAGGTGTCTCCATTCCGGTCACGGTCATTGAGATCGAGCCGAATCGCGTCACCCAGTTCAAAACTGAAGAGACCGATGGCTATCGTGCAGTGCAAGTCACTGTAGGCGAGCGTCGTGCTTCGCGTGTTACAGCTGCTCAAGCTGGCCACTTCGCTAAGGCGAACGTTGCCGCTGGTCGTACCGTAATGGAATTCCGTCTTGAAGAAGGCGAGTACCAGGCCGGCGATCTGATCAACGCTGAAATCTTCGCCGCTGGTCAACTGGTTGATGTAACCGGTCAGTCCAAGGGTAAAGGCTTCCAGGGTACGATCAAGCGTTGGAACTTCCGCGGGCAAGATAATACCCACGGTAACTCCGTGTCCCACCGCGTTCCAGGCTCTATCGGCCAGTGCCAGACTCCTGGTCGTGTATTCAAGGGCAAAAAAATGTCCGGTCATATGGGCGCTGAGCGCGTGACCGTGCAGTCCCTCGAAGTAGTGCGCGTGGACGCTGAACGCAATCTGTTGTTGGTCAAGGGCGCTGTTCCTGGCGCTACTGGCGGCAACTTGGTTGTACGTCCAGCAGCCAAGGCTCGCGGTTAAGGGGAAGCTGACATGCAATTAAATGTAAATGACGCTCAAGCGATCGAAGTTTCCGAACTGACATTTGGCGGCGAATTCAACGAGACGCTGGTTCACCAAGCAGTCGTGGCCTACATGGCCGGCGGCCGTCAAGGTAGCAAGCAGCAAAAGACCCGTTCCGACGTTCGTGGTGGCGGTAAGCGCCCATGGCGTCAGAAAGGTACTGGCCGTGCTCGTGCCGGTACTATCCGTAGCCCAATCTGGCGTGGCGGCGGTACCACTTTCGCAGCTCGTCCTCAGGATCACACCCAGAAGCTGAACAAGAAGATGTATCGCGCAGCAATGCGTTCCATCCTTGCTGAGCTGGTGCGTACTGATCGTCTGGTTGTGGTTCAGGACTTCGCTGTTGATGCACCGAAGACCAAAGATCTGCTGAACAAACTGACCGGCATGGGCCTGACTGACGTCTTGATCGTGTCTGAAGTGGTTGATCAGAACCTGTACCTGGCTGCTCGCAACCTGCCACACGTTGATGTACGTGACGTGCAAGGTTCCGATCCAGTTAGTCTGATCGCATACGACAAGGTGTTGATCACCGTGTCGGCCGTGAAGAAATTCGAGGAGCTGCTGGGATGAACCAGGAACGCGTATTTAAAGTTCTGCTTGGCCCGCACGTTTCCGAGAAGGCTACGGTTCTGGCTGACAAGAAAGGCCAGTTCGTTTTCAAGGTTGCAACTGACGCAACCAAGCTGGAAATCAAGAAGGCCGTCGAAAGCCTGTTCAGCGTGAAAGTAGAGCGTGTTACTACCCTGAATGTTCTGGGTAAGAGCAAGCGCACTGCTCGCGGTCTGGGCAAGCGTAATGACTGGAAGAAGGCAGTTATCTCCCTTCAGCCAGGCCAAGATCTCGATTTCAGCAGCAGTGCTGAGTAAGGAAGGGGTGCATCATGGCAATCGTTAAATGCAAACCGACTTCCCCTGGCCGCCGTTTTGTGGTCAAGGTGGTCAACCAGGAGCTCCATAAAGGCGCTCCTCACGCACCGCTGCTCGAGAAAAAATCGAAGACTGGTGGTCGTAACAACAATGGTCGCATTACCACTCGTCACATCGGTGGTGGCCATAAGCAGCATTATCGTCTGGTCGATTTCCGTCGCAACGACAAAGATGGCATCTCTGCCACTGTCGAGCGTATTGAATACGATCCAAACCGTACTGCTCACATCGCTCTGCTGCTGTACGCAGATGGCGAGCGTCGCTACATCATCGCCCCTAAAGGCGTGAGTGCTGGCGACCAGCTGATCGCAGGTGCTCTGGCACCGATCAAGCCGGGCAACGCTCTGCAACTGCGTAACATTCCAGTTGGTAGCACCGTACACGGCATCGAATTGAAGCCAGGTAAAGGCGCGCAAATCGCTCGTTCCGCTGGTGCTTCGGCTCAGCTGATCGCTCGTGAAGGTGTCTACGTGACCCTGCGTCTGCGTTCTGGTGAGATGCGTAAAGTGCTGGCTGAATGCCGCGCGACCCTGGGTGAAGTCTCGAACTCCGAGCACAGCCTGCGTTCGCTGGGTAAGGCTGGTGCCAAACGCTGGCGTGGCGTTCGCCCAACCGTTCGTGGTGTTGCCATGAACCCGGTTGACCACCCACATGGTGGTGGTGAAGGTCGTACCTCTGGTGGTCGTCATCCGGTATCGCCATGGGGCTTCCCGACTAAGGGCGCGAAGACTCGTGGTAATAAGCGTACCGACAAAATGATCGTCCGTCGTCGCAAGTAAATAGAGGGATACGACAGTGCCACGTTCTCTGAAAAAAGGTCCTTTTATTGATCTTCACCTACTGAAGAAGATCGAAGTGGCGGCGGAAAAGAACGATCGCAAACCAGTTAAAACCTGGTCGCGCCGTTCCATGATCCTGCCACAAATGGTCGGTTTGACCATTGCAGTGCATAACGGTCGTCAACATGTTCCAGTTCTCGTGAACGAAGACATGGTCGGCCACAAACTAGGCGAGTTTGCCGGTACCCGCACATATCGTGGGCACGTGGCAGACAAGAAAGCCAAGCGTTAAGGGGTAAGGAACGATGGAAGTAGCCGCTAAGTTGTCGGGCGCTCGAATCTCCGCCCAGAAAGCCCGCTTGGTCGCCGACCAGATCCGCGGGAAGAAGGTGGGCGAAGCGCTCAACCTGTTGGCTTTCAGCAGTAAGAAAGCCGCCGAGATCATCAAGAAAGTGCTGGAGTCGGCCGTAGCCAACGCCGAGCATAACGAAGGCGCAGACGTTGATGACCTTAAAGTCAGCACCGTTTTCGTCAACGAAGGGCGTTCGCTGAAGCGAATCATGCCACGTGCCAAAGGCCGTGCTGATCGCATCGTCAAGCGGTCTTGCCATATCACTGTCAAGGTTGCTGACAAGTAACGGAGTCGAAGAGATGGGTCAGAAAGTACATCCCATTGGCATTCGCCTGGGAATCGTCAAGGAGCACACCTCCGTCTGGTACGCAGACGGTCGGACTTATGCGGACTATTTGTTCGCTGATCTGAAGGTGCGCGAGTATCTCCAAGACAAACTAAAAAGCGCGTCCGTAAGCCGTATCGATATCCATCGTCCGGCTCAGACTGCACGTATCACCATCCACACCGCTCGTCCAGGTATCGTTATCGGGAAGAAAGGTGAAGATGTTGAGAAACTGCGTCAGGACCTGACCAAGCAAATGGGTGTGCCTGTGCACATCAATATCGAAGAGATCCGTAAGCCGGAGCTCGACGGTATGCTGGTTGCGCAGAGCGTAGCTCAGCAGCTGGAGCGTCGCGTAATGTTCCGTCGCGCTATGAAGCGCGCTGTTCAGAACGCCATGCGCATTGGTGCCAAAGGCATCAAAATCCAAGTGAGCGGTCGTCTCGGCGGTGCTGAAATCGCACGTACTGAATGGTATCGCGAAGGTCGTGTGCCACTGCACACCCTGCGTGCCGACATCGACTATGCCAACTACGAAGCTCACACCACTTATGGTGTGATCGGTGTAAAGGTTTGGATCTTCAAAGGCGAAGTAATTGGTGGTCGCCAAGAAGAACTGAAACCACAAGCACCAGCGCCTCGTAAAAAAGCTGCTAAGTAAGGGGTACGCCAAATGTTGCAACCAAAGCGTACGAAGTTCCGCAAGCAGATGACTGGCCACAACCGTGGCTTGGCTCAGCGCGGTAGCAAAGTCAGCTTCGGCGAATATGCGCTGAAGTCTGTAGCTCGTGGTCGTCTCACCGCTCGTCAGATCGAGTCAGCGCGTCGTGCACTGACCCGTCACGTTAAACGTGGCGGCAAGATCTGGATCCGTGTATTCCCGGACAAGCCTGTAACCAAAAAGCCACTCGAAGTTCGGATGGGTAAAGGTAAGGGTAACGTCGAATACTGGGTTGCCCAGATTCAGCCAGGCAAAGTCCTGTATGAAATCGAGGGTGTTACTGAAGAGCTGGCGCGTGAGGCTTTTGCCCTGGCTGCTGCAAAGCTGCCGCTCGCCACCGCCTTTGTTAAACGGACGGTGATGTGATGAAAGCGAATGAACTTCGTGAAAAATCCGCACAGCAGCTGAACGAGCAACTGCTCGGCCTGCTGCGCGACCAGTTCAATCTGCGTATGCAGAAAGCAACTGGCCAGTTGGGGCAGTCTCATCTGCTCTCGCAAGTTAAACGTGACATCGCTCGCGTGAAGACTGTGCTTAACCAGCAGGCAGGTAAGTAATCATGGCTGAAGCCGAAAAAACTGTCCGTACGCTGACTGGCCGTGTTGTCAGCGACAAGATGGACAAAACCATCACCGTTCTGATCGAGCGTCGCGTTAAGCACCCGATCTACGGTAAATACGTTAAGCGTTCGACTAAGCTGCACGCGCACGACGAAACCAATCAGTGCCACATCGGCGACAAAGTCACTATTCGTGAAACTCGTCCTTTGGCCAAGACCAAGTCTTGGGCGCTGGTTGATGTTCTCGAACGCGCTGTGGAAGTCTAAGGACTAGGGGTCGGAGAAATTATATGATTCAGACTCAATCCATGCTCGATGTGGCCGATAACAGCGGCGCTCGCCGTGTTATGTGCATCAAGGTGCTGGGTGGCTCCCATCGTCGTTACGCTGGTATCGGTGACATCATCAAAGTTACCGTGAAGGAAGCAATTCCTCGCGGTAAAGTGAAAAAAGGCCAAGTGATGACTGCTGTTGTAGTCCGCACTCGCCACGGCGTTCGCCGTGCTGATGGCTCCATTATCCGCTTTGATGGCAACGCTGCTGTTCTTTTGAACAACAAGCAAGAGCCGATCGGCACCCGTATCTTTGGGCCAGTGACCCGTGAACTTCGTACTGAGAAGTTCATGAAGATCGTCTCGCTCGCCCCAGAAGTGCTGTAAGGAGATCCGACATGCAAAAGATTCGTCGTGACGACGAGATCATCGTGATCGCCGGCAAAGACAAAGGTAAGCGCGGTAAGGTGCTTAAGGTTCTCGCTGACGACCGTCTGGTCGTTGGTGGTCTGAACCTGGTTAAGCGTCATACCAAGCCAAACCCTGCGTCGGGCGTACAAGGCGGTATCGTCGAAAAAGAAGCGCCACTGCACGCTTCCAACGTTGCCATTTTCAACGGCGAAACCAACAAGGCTGATCGCGTTGGTTTCAAAGTAGAAGACGGCAAGAAAATTCGTGTCTTCAAGTCGACCCAAAAAGCGGTTGATGCTTGAACACTGCTAGGTAGAAGACCATGGCACGACTAAAAGAGATTTACTGGAAGGAAATCGCACCGAAACTTAAGGAAGAACTTAAGCTTTCGAACGTGATGGAAGTTCCACGCGTTACCAAAATCACCCTGAACATGGGTCTGGGCGAAGCGGTCGGCGACAAAAAAGTCATCGAGCACGCTGTTGCTGACCTGGAAAAGATCACCGGCCAGAAAGTCGTTGTGACCTACGCTCGGAAATCCATCGCTGGCTTTAAAGTCCGTGAAGGTTGGCCGATCGGCGTCAAAGTGACCCTGCGCCGTGAGCGTATGTACGAATTCCTGGATCGTCTGCTGTCGATCTCCCTGCCTCGGGTCCGCGACTTTCGCGGCCTGAATGCCAAGTCCTTCGATGGTCGTGGTAATTACAGCATGGGCGTTAAAGAGCAGATCATCTTCCCGGAAATCGACTACGACAAGATCGATGCTCTCCGCGGTCTGGACATTACCCTGACCACCACTGCCAAGAACGATGATGAAGGTCGCGCGCTGCTGCGTGCTTTCAAATTCCCGTTCCGCAACTGATTGGAGTAGGAAAATGGCCAAGATGAGCATGAAAAACCGCGAGCTGAAGCGTCAGCTCACGGTTGCCAAGTACGCCAAAAAGCGTGCAGCACTGAAAGCTATCATCGTTGATCTGAACGCAAGTCCAGAAGCGCGTTGGGAAGCTACAGTAGCTCTGCAGAAGCAGCCACGTGATGCAAGCGCTTCGCGCATGCGTAACCGCTGCCGCCTGACCGGTCGTCCACACGGCGTTTACCGCAAGTTCGGCCTCGGCCGTAACAAACTGCGTGAAGCTGCAATGCGTGGTGACGTACCTGGTCTGGTTAAAGCCAGCTGGTAAGCACTATCAAAGTCTCGGTGGTCCGAATCGCAAGATCCTGACCGCCGGTGACCTTGAACTTGAATCAAGCCCCTATTGGGGCTTGATTCATTTGTGGGGTGTGTCTAGAATACCCGGCTCGCCTGAGCCCGTGCTTTTTTCGCGCGGATGTACTCGGCGACAAGTAGTAGCCGCAAGGCTAATTTTTTTGTATTAGGAGCGTCTAGCCCATGAGTATGCAGGACCCGTTAGCGGACATGCTAACTCGAATCCGTAATGCCCAGATGGCTGAAAAGTCCGTCGTAAGCATGCCATCTTCTACGTTGAAGGTAGCTGTTGCCAAAGTCCTGAAGGACGAAGGTTACATTGCGGGTTATCAGATCAGCAGCGAAATCAAACCACTGCTGTCCATCGAGCTGAAGTACTTCGAAGGCCGTCCGGTCATCGAGGAAGTGAAGCGCGTTAGCCGTCCAGGCCTGCGCCAGTACAAGTCCGTCGATGATCTGCCAAAAGTTCGTGGCGGTCTCGGTGTGTCTATCGTCTCCACCAACAAAGGTGTGATGACGGATCGTGCTGCGCGCGCTGCCGGTGTCGGCGGCGAAGTTCTTTGCACTGTGTTCTAAGGGGGGATAAGCATGTCACGCGTCGCTAAGAACCCCGTTAAGCTGCCAGCCGGTGTCGAAGTAAAATTCGCAGGCCAACAGCTTTCGGTGAAGGGTGCCAAGGGCACTCTCGAACTGAACATCCATTCGTCCGTTGAGATTGTTGAAGAAGCTGGTGAGCTGCGTTTCGCTGCTCGCAATGGCGATCAACAAACTCGCGCAATGGCTGGTACCACTCGTGCGTTGGTAAACAACATGGTCCAAGGCGTAAGCCAAGGCTTCGAGCGCAAGCTCCAGCTGGTCGGTGTTGGTTACAAAGCGCAAGCAAAAGGCACAGTGCTGAACCTGGCTCTTGGCTTCTCGCACCCAGTGGATTATGAACTGCCGGAAGGCATCACCGCTGAGACTCCTAGCCAGACCGATATCCTGATCAAGGGCATCGATAAGCAGCTGGTAGGTCAAGTGGCCGCCGAGATCCGCGACTTCCGTCCACCAGAGCCGTACAAAGGCAAAGGTGTGCGCTACGCGGACGAAGTCGTCCGTCGTAAAGAAGCCAAGAAGAAGTAGGGCATAGCAAATGACCGACAAAAAAGTTACTCGACTGCGTCGCGCTCGCAAAGCACGCCTGAAAATGCACGAACTCGAAGTCGTGCGTCTCTGCGTGTTCCGCTCGTCGCAGCACATCTACGCCCAGGTCATTTCGGCCGACGGCAACAAAGTCCTGGCAAGTGCCTCGACTTTGGATAAAGAACTGCGTGATGGTGCCACTGGCAACATCGACGCGGCCACTAAGGTTGGCCAGCTGGTCGCTACGCGTGCAAAAGCCGCTGGCGTCTCGCAAGTGGCTTTCGACCGCTCTGGCTTCAAGTACCACGGTCGCGTCAAGGCGCTGGCTGATGCTGCTCGTGAAGCTGGGCTGGAGTTCTAAGTTATGTCAAATAACGACCAAAAGCGCGACGAAGGCTACATTGAGAAGCTGGTTCAAGTTAACCGCGTAGCCAAAACCGTTAAAGGCGGCCGTATCTTCACTTTCACCGCGTTGACCGTGGTTGGTGATGGTAAAGGGCGCGTTGGCTTCGGCCGTGGCAAGTCGCGTGAAGTGCCTGCTGCGATCCAGAAGGCAATGGAAGCTGCTCGCCGCAACATGATCCAAGTTGATCTGAACGGCACCACGCTGCAGTACGCAATGAAGTCCGCCCATGGCGCTTCGAAGGTGTACATGCAGCCTGCTTCTGAAGGTACCGGTATCATCGCTGGCGGCGCTATGCGTGCTGTCCTCGAAGTTGCTGGTGTTCAGAACGTTCTGGCCAAGTGCTACGGCTCGACTAACCCGGTAAACGTGGTTCACGCCACTTTCAAAGGTTTGAAAGCTATGCAGTCTCCTGAATCCATTGCCGCCAAGCGTGGCAAAAGCGTCAAGGAGATTTTCTGATCATGGCTACCGTTAAAGTTACGCTGATCAAAAGCATGACCGGCCGCATCCCTAACCACAAACTGTGTGTTAAGGGTCTGGGTCTGCGTCGCATCGGTCACACTGTAGAAGTACTTGATACTCCCGAGAATCGCGGGATGATCAACAAGGCTTACTACATGCTGCGTGTCGAGGGTTAATCGATGAAACTCAATGATCTGAGTCCAGCGCCGGGTTCCCGTCGCGAAAAGCATCGTCCGGGCCGTGGTATCGGTAGTGGTTTGGGCAAGACCGGTGGCCGTGGCCACAAAGGTCAGTCCTCCCGCTCCGGTGGCACCATTGCTCCAGGCTTTGAAGGCGGTCAACAGCCGCTGCATCGTCGCCTGCCGAAGTTCGGTTTCGTTTCCTTGAAGGCCATGGACCGCGCAGAAGTGCGTCTGTCCGAGCTGGCTAAAGTGGAAGGCGACATCGTCACCGTGCAGTCCCTGAAAGATGCCAACGTGATCAACGTCAACGTACAGCGTGTGAAAATCATGCTGTCCGGCGAAGTTACTCGCGCTGTTACCATCGGAAAGGGAATCGGCGCCACCAAAGGTGCGCGTGCGGCTATCGAAGCAGCTGGCGGCAAGTTCGAGGAATAAATGGCTAAGCAAGGTGCTCTCTCTGCGCTCGGCAAAGGCGGTATGTCTGAACTCTGGGCTCGTCTGCGTTTTCTGTTCCTGGCGATTATCGTCTACCGAATAGGCGCACACATCCCGGTTCCAGGTATCAACCCGGACCGACTCGCGGACCTGTTTCGACAGAATGAGGGGACCATTCTTAGCTTGTTCAACATGTTTTCCGGCGGCGCGCTGGAGCGGATGAGCATCTTTGCACTGGGGATCATGCCGTACATTTCGGCATCGATCATCATGCAGCTGATGACCGCCGTGAGCCCGCAGTTGGAGCAGTTGAAGAAGGAAGGTGAAGCTGGGCGTCGCAAGATTGCCCAGTACACCCGCTACGGCACTGTCGTTCTCGCTCTCGTTCAGGCAATTGGCATGTCCATTGGTCTGGCAGGGCAGGGCGTTTCGTTCACTGGTGACTTTGGCTTCCATTTCGTCGCGGTATCCACTTTTGTGGCTGGTGCGATGTTCATGATGTGGCTGGGTGAGCAGATTACTGAGCGTGGTGTTGGCAACGGTATCTCGATGTTGATTTTCGCAGGTATCGTCGCCGGTCTTCCGAGGGCGATTGGGCAGTCTTTCGAGTCTGCGCGTCAGGGTGATATCAATATTTTCGCCTTGGTTGCCATCGGTTTGTTGGCAGTAGCGATTATCGGTTTCGTGGTGTTCATTGAGCGTGGTCAGCGTCGTATTGCTGTTCATTACGCCAAGCGCCAGCAGGGCCGCAAGGTCTTCGCTGCGCAGACCAGCCACTTGCCGTTGAAAGTGAACATGGCTGGTGTTATTCCAGCCATTTTCGCGAGCAGCATTTTGCTGTTCCCGGCTTCGTTGGGGACCTGGTTTGGTCAGTCTGAAGGTATGGGCTGGCTGCAGGACATCTCGCAGTCGATCGCTCCTGGTCAGCCGTTGAATATTCTGCTGTTTAGTGCAGGGATTATTTTCTTCTGCTTCTTCTATACGGCGTTGATGTTCAATCCGAAAGACGTAGCGGAAAACCTGAAGAAGTCCGGTGCCTTTATTCCGGGTATCCGTCCAGGTGAGCAGTCTGCGCGCTATATTGATGGCGTGCTGACTCGTTTGACCTTGTTCGGTGCTCTATATATGACGGCCGTGTGCCTGTTGCCCCAGTTCCTGGTGGTTGCAGCAAACGTTCCGTTCTACCTTGGCGGGACCTCGTTGCTGATCGTCGTCGTGGTTGTGATGGACTTCATGTCCCAAGTACAATCGCACCTCGTTTCGCACCAGTACGAATCCCTGATGAAGAAAGCCAACCTGAAGGGTTACGGCAGTGGCATGTTGCGCTGAGTACCCATAAGGTTCGAGGAGTTGGTGATGAAAGTTCGTGCATCGGTGAAAAAGCTGTGCCGTAACTGCAAGATTATTCGCCGCGAAGGTGTTGTTCGAGTAATTTGCAGCGCGGAACCGCGTCACAAACAGCGCCAAGGCTGAGTGTGATTGTGCTTCAAGCCCGGCAGCTAGTGCGCTGCCGGGTTGATTATTTGTTATTACAGCGATATTATCTCGCGCCCTATTTCTTGGCTTCCGGGGCGTAGGTAGCTGTCAATTGGAGTCCCACTGAATGGCCCGTATTGCAGGCGTTAACATTCCAGATAACAAGCATACTGTTATCTCGCTGACCTACATCTATGGTGTTGGTCGCACTACTGCGCAGAAGATTTGTGCAGTGACTGGGGTAAACCCAGCCGCAAAGATCAAAGATCTGAGCGACGAGCAGATTGAACAGCTGCGTGGCGAAGTGGCGAAGTTCACCACTGAAGGTGACCTGCGTCGCGAAATCAACATGAAAATCAAGCGTTTGATGGACCTCGGTTGCTATCGCGGTCTGCGTCATCGTCGTGGTCTTCCAGTGCGCGGTCAGCGTACCAAGACTAACGCGCGTACCCGTAAAGGTCCGCGTAAGCCGATCCGCAAGTAATCGCCCCAGCGAATCGACAGGAAATTAATCATGGCTAAACCTGCTGCTCGTCCTCGTAAAAAAGTTAAAAAGACAGTGGTTGATGGCATTGCCCACATCCATGCATCTTTTAACAACACAATCGTGACCATCACCGACCGTCAAGGCAACGCTCTTTCCTGGGCTACCTCCGGTGGTTCGGGTTTCCGCGGTTCCCGCAAGTCCACCCCGTTTGCTGCTCAAGTAGCTGCTGAACGTGCTGGTCAAGCTGCGCTGGAATACGGTCTGAAAAACCTCGACGTCAACGTCAAAGGTCCAGGCCCAGGTCGTGAATCTGCAGTCCGCGCTTTGAACGGCTGTGGCTACAAGATCGCCAGCATCACCGACGTGACGCCAATCCCGCACAACGGGTGCCGTCCGCCGAAGAAGCGCCGCGTGTAATCCAGGAGATTGTAAAGAATGGCTCGTTACATTGGTCCAAAATGCAAACTCGCTCGTCGCGAAGGCACCGATCTCTTTCTGAAGAGCGGCGTGCGCGCGATCGAATCGAAGTGCAACATTGAAGCAGCACCTGGTATCCACGGCCAACGCCGCGGTCGCCAGTCCGATTACGGCACCCAACTGCGTGAAAAGCAGAAGGTCCGTCGTATCTACGGCGTTCTCGAGCGTCAATTCAGCGGCTACTACAAAGAAGCAGCTGGCAAGAAAGGTGCAACCGGTGAAAACCTGCTGCAACTGCTCGAATGCCGTCTGGACAACGTTGTATACCGTATGGGTTTTGGCTCTACTCGTGCCGAATCCCGTCAGCTGGTATCGCACAAATCCGTAAGCGTTAACGGTCAGACCGTAAACGTGCCGTCGTACCAGGTTCGTGCTGGTGACGTGGTCGCGATTCGCGAGAAAGCAAAGAACCAACTTCGCATTGTCCAAGCTCTCGATCTGTGTGCCCAACGTGGCCGCGTAGAATGGGTAGAAGTAGACACTGAGAAGAAGTCGGGCGTTTTCAAGAACGTTCCAGCTCGCAGTGATCTGTCCGCCGACATCAACGAAAGCCTGATTGTCGAGCTCTACTCCAAGTAAGGGCTAGAAAATAGGTGCATCCATGCAGATTTCGGTAAATGAGTTCCTGACACCCCGCCATATTGATGTGCAGGTTGTCAGTCCAACCCGCGCCAAGATCACTCTCGAGCCTCTCGAGCGTGGTTTCGGCCACACCCTGGGCAACGCGCTGCGCCGCATCCTGTTGTCCTCAATGCCCGGCTGTGCAGTAGTCGAGGCCGAGATTGACGGTGTACTCCATGAGTACAGCGCCATCGAAGGCGTACAGGAAGACGTAATTGAAATCCTGTTGAACCTTAAAGGTCTGGCTATCAAGCTGCACGGTCGTGACGAAGTTACGCTGACCTTGTCGAAGAAGGGTTCGGGGGTGGTTACCGCTGCCGATATTCAGCTGGATCATGATGTCGAGATCGTTAACCCCGATCACGTAATCGCTAACCTGGCGTCTAACGGCGCCCTGAACATGAAGCTCACCGTAGCTCGTGGTCGTGGTTATGAACCGGCAGACTCGCGTCAGAGCGATGAAGACGAAAGCCGCAGCATCGGTCGCTTGCAGCTTGACTCTTCGTTCAGCCCGGTTCGCCGTATCGCATACGTGGTGGAAAACGCCCGTGTCGAGCAGCGTACTAACCTGGACAAGCTGGTTATTGATCTGGAAACCAACGGTACCCTGGATCCTGAAGAGGCTATTCGCCGTGCTGCAACCATTCTGCAACAGCAGTTGGCTGCGTTCGTCGACCTCAAAGGTGACAGTGAGCCAGTGGTTGTCGAGCAGGAAGACGAGATCGATCCGATCCTGCTTCGCCCGGTTGACGATCTGGAACTGACTGTACGTTCGGCTAACTGCCTTAAGGCGGAAAACATCTACTACATCGGTGACCTGATTCAGCGTACCGAAGTAGAGCTGTTGAAGACTCCGAACCTTGGCAAGAAATCCTTGACTGAAATCAAGGACGTTCTGGCCTCCCGCGGTCTGTCCCTCGGCATGCGCCTCGACAACTGGCCGCCTGCAAGTCTTAAGAAGGACGACAAGGCGATTGCCTGATCGTCGTAATCACCGAACGTTGTGTTTGGTAAGGAATGAACCATGCGTCATCGTAAAAGTGGTCGTCACCTGAGCCGCACTAGCTCGCACCGCAAGGCCATGTTTCAAAACATGGCAGTGTCGCTGTTCGAGCACGAGCTGATCAAAACTACACTGCCGAAAGCTAAAGAACTGCGTCGCGTTGCTGAGCCGCTGATCACTTTGGCCAAGACAGACAGCCTGGCAAACCGCCGTCTGGCTTTCGACCGTACTCGTTCGAAAGCTATCGTTGGTAAGCTCTTCAACGACCTGGGCAAGCGTTACGCTACCCGTGAGGGTGGCTACCTGCGCATCCTCAAGTGCGGTTTCCGCACTGGCGACAACGCGCCTATGGCGTACGTCGAGTTGGTTGATCGTCCTGCCGGTGGTGAAGCTGTATCCGCTGAGTAAGACGTCAGTCTGAAACGAAGAACCGGGCCTAGTGCCCGGTTTTTTGTGCGCGCTCGAAAAGCATCGGCATCGATGCATCATCATAAACGTAATTAGTAATTTTCTATCGATAGCTGCAAGTTAATGAATTTGTAGCTGTAACGTTCATGATCAATACTCCCTCTCAGCCGATTAGCCGGCAGTTAAAGACTGACAGAGGAAGAAATCGCATGAGCCAAAATAAAACGCTTACCACCGCCAGTGGCGCTCCTGTCGCCGACAACCAGAATTCTCGCTCCGCCGGCCCTCGTGGCCCACTGCTGCTCGACGACTTCCACCTGATCGAGAAGCTTGCCCACTTCAACCGTGAAAACATCCCTGAGCGTCGTGTACACGCCAAAGGCTCAGGTGCTTACGGTACGCTCACCGTGACTCGTGACATCACCGAGTACACCAGCGCCAAACTGTTTGAATCCGTTGGGAAGCAAACGCCAACGTTCCTGCGGTTTTCCACCGTCGGCGGCGAACGCGGTTCGGCTGACACCGAGCGCGATCCACGTGGCTTTGCCCTGAAGTTCTACACCGAAGAAGGTAATTGGGACATCGTCGGCAACAACACGCCGGTATTCTTCATCCGCGATCCTTTGAAATTCCCGGACTTTATTCACACCCAAAAACGTCTGCCGCAAAGCAATCTGAAAAGCGCACAAATGATGTGGGACTTCTGGTCGCATTCGCCTGAGGCGTTGCACCAGGTCACCATTCTGTTCTCGGATCGCGGCATTCCTGATGGCTACCGCCACATGCACGGCTTCGGCAGCCATACCTACAGCCTGATCAACGCCAATGGCGAGCGTCACTGGGTGAAGTGGCACTACAAGACCAAGCAAGGGATCAAAAACCTGGCACCGGCAGAAGCGGCACGCCTGGCCGGGACCGACCCGGATTATGCGCAGCGTGATCTGTTCGGCGCGATCGAGCGCGGTGATTTCCCGAAATGGCGCGTGTGCATCCAGATCATGACCGAGGATCAGGCCGCGGCGCACTACGAGAACCCGTTTGACGTGACCAAGACCTGGTCGCAGAAAGAGTTTCCGCTGATCGAAGTGGGCGAGTTGGAGCTTAATCGCAACCCGCAGAATTACTTTGCTGAAGTCGAGCAAGCGGCGTTCGGTCCGAGCAACATGGTCCCGGGTGTCGGTTTGTCGCCTGACCGCATGCTGCAGGGTCGAGTGTTCGCTTACGCCGATGCTCACCGCTACCGTATTGGCACCAACCACCAGCAATTGCCGGTGAACGCACCTCGCAGCCCGGTGAACAGCTATCAGCGCGATGGTTCGATGGCGTTTGGCAGCAATGGTGGTGCGACACCTAACTATGAGCCGAACAGCTACGTTGAGTCGCCGAAGCAAGCACCTCGTTATGCAGAACCGCCATTGGCGCTAAGTGGTTCGGCTGATCGCTACGATCACCGCGAGGATACCGACTACTACAGCCACGCCGGTGCGTTGTTCCGTTTGATGAGCGATGAGCAAAAAGCGCTGTTGGTCGGCAACATTGCAGGCGCAATGGCCGGAGTTTCCAGCGATGTAGTTGACCGCCAATTGCAGCACTTCTACAAAGCTGATCCAGCGTATGGAGAAGCAATCGCAAAGCTGCTCAACGTACAGCTTAACGAAGTCTAAACGAGAAGCAGAACCGCCCTCATTTGGGCGGTTTTTGCGGTATTTAAACCATTTTTCTCAGAATATCTTCGCTTTTATCGCGCAAGCAGAGTGACCAAACAGTCTGCTTGGTTCAAACTACAGACTTTCAAGCAGGGAGATGTAGGGCGATGCAAGGCCACCCAGACGTAATCGATTACCTCAACACGTTGCTGACCGGCGAGCTGGCGGCGCGTGATCAATATTTCATCCATTCGCGGATGTACGAGGACTGGGGTTTCACCGAGCTCTACGAACGTATCAACCACGAGATGGAAGAAGAGGCGCAGCACGCTGACGCCCTGATGCGCCGGATTCTCATGCTCGAAGGCACTCCGCGCATGCGGCCGGACGACCTGGATGTCGGCACCACAGTGCCTGATATGCTCGCTGCCGACCTGCGACTGGAATACAAAGTCCGCGCCGCACTCTGCAAGGGCATCGAGCTCTGCGAACTTCACAAAGACTATGTCAGCCGCGAGATGCTGCGTATTCAGCTGAACGACACTGAAGAAGATCACACCTACTGGCTCGAGAAGCAGCTGGGTCTGATCAAGTTGATCGGCCTGGAGAATTACCTGCAATCGCAGTTCTGATTCCGCCGCCTACAAAAAAGCCCCTGTCACCGATGAAGTGACAGGGGCTTTTTCATGGGCCTGATTCAGGCTTTGTCGCGAGCCAGCAGCGGTTTGAGGTAGAAGCCCGTGTGAGACTGCTTCATCTCCGACACTTCTTCCGGCGTACCGACAGCAATGATCTGGCCGCCCTTGGAACCGCCTTCCGGCCCAAGATCCACCAACCAGTCGGCAGTCTTGATAACGTCCAGGTTGTGCTCGATCACCACCACGGTATTGCCGTGATCGCGCAGGCGGTGCAGCACGTCGAGCAATTGCTGGATATCTGCGAAGTGCAGGCCGGTTGTCGGCTCATCGAGGATATACAGCGTCTTGCCGGTATCGCGTTTGGACAGTTCGCGGGACAGCTTCACCCGCTGGGCTTCACCACCTGACAGCGTGGTCGCTGACTGCCCGAGCTTGATGTACGAAAGGCCGACATCCATCAACGTCTGAAGCTTGCGCGCCAGGGCCGGAACCGCATCGAAGAACACTCGCGCCTCCTCGATCGTCATCTCGAGGGTTTCGTGGATGTTCTTGCCCTTGTACTTGATCTCCAGAGTCTCGCGGTTGTAGCGCTTGCTCTTGCAGACGTCGCACGGGACATAGATATCCGGCAGGAAGTGCATTTCCACCTTGATCAGGCCATCGCCCTGACAAGCTTCGCAACGTCCACCCTTTACGTTGAAGGAGAAGCGTCCAGGCCCATAACCGCGTGAGCGGGACTCCGGCACACCGGCAAACAGTTCGCGAATCGGTGTGAACAGCCCGGTATACGTCGCCGGGTTTGAACGTGGCGTGCGTCCGATCGGGCTCTGATCGATGTCGACAACCTTATCCAGATGCTCCAGACCTTTAATGCTGTCGTGAGCAGCCGCTTCAAGCGTCGTTGCACCGTTGAGTGCCGTGGCGCTCAAAGGAAACAGCGTGTTGTTAATCAGCGTCGATTTGCCCGAGCCGGACACGCCGGTGACGCAAGTCAGCAGACCAATTGGAATGTCCAGATCGACATCGCGCAAGTTGTTGCCGCGAGCGCCCTTGAGGGACAGCGACAGCTTCTTGTTCCTCGGTGTGCGTTTGGCGGGGACTGCAATTTTCACCCGGCCCGACAAATACTTGCCGGTCAGCGAATCGGGATGAGCCATAACCTCGGCCGGCGTACCTTCGGCGACGATATGTCCGCCGTGTACACCTGCGCCGGGTCCGATATCTACCACGTAGTCGGCCAGACGAATTGCATCTTCGTCATGCTCGACCACGATCACCGTGTTGCCGATGTCACGCAGGTGCTTGAGCGTGCCGAGCAGGCGATCGTTGTCCCGTTGGTGCAGGCCAATCGATGGTTCGTCGAGAATGTACAGAACACCAACCAGGCCCGCGCCAATCTGACTGGCCAGACGAATACGCTGAGCCTCACCGCCGGACAAGGTGTCGGCACTGCGATCCAGCGACAGATAATCGAGGCCGACGTTGACGAGGAACTGTAGACGCTCACGGATTTCCTTGAGAATCTTGTCGGCAATTTCGCCGCGACGGCCAGTCAGCTTCAGCACGCCAAAATATTCGCAGGCGTCGCCAATCGGAAGATTGGTCACCGCTGGCAGCGTCTTCTCGCCTACCCAAACGTGCCGCGCCTCTCGACGCAGGCGCGTGCCACGACAATCCGGGCAAGGCTGGGTGCTGAGGAACTTGGCCAGCTCTTCACGCACCGAGGCGGACTCGGTTTCACGGTAGCGACGGTCCAGATTCGGCACGATGCCTTCGAACGGGTGCGAACGTTTGACGATGTCGCCACGGTCGTTCAGGTATTTGAAGTCGACGTTCTGCGAACCGCTGCCGTGCAGGATGAACTTCTGCTGATCGGCCGTCAGTTCGTTGAACGGCACTTCCAGGCTGAACTTGTAGTGCGAAGCCAACGACCCGAGCATCTGGAAGTAATAGACGTTGCGCCGGTCCCAGCCGCGAATCGCGCCCTCGGCCAACGTCAGTTCACCATTGACCAATCGCTTGATGTCGAAGAACTGCTTAACACCCAGGCCATCGCAAGTCGGGCAAGCGCCGGCCGGGTTGTTGAAAGAGAACAGCTTGGGTTCCAGCTCGCTGATGGCGTGGCCGCAAATCGGGCAGGCGAAGCGCGCGGAGAAGATAATCTCTTCGCCGGGCTCGTCGTCCATTGGCGCTACCAAAGCGATGCCGTCCGCCAGCTTCAAAGCGGTCTCGAACGACTCGGCCAGGCGCTGTTGCAGGTCGGCGCGGACCTTGAAGCGGTCGACCACCACGTCGATCGAATGCTTCTTTTGTTTATCCAGCTTCGGCAGCTCGTCCAGCTCGCAGAGCCTGCCGTTGACCCGGGCCCGCACAAAACCCTGTGCGCGGAGTTCTTCGAAGACCGACAGGTGCTCGCCTTTACGCTCGCGGATCACCGGGGCCAGCAGCATAAGCTTGCTACCCTCCGGTTGAGCCAGGACCAGGTCGACCATCTGGCTGACGGTCTGGGCTTCCAGCGGAATGTCATGATCCGGGCAACGTGGAATACCCACGCGAGCGTAAAGCAGGCGCAGGTAATCGTAGATTTCGGTGATGGTGCCGACCGTCGAACGCGGGTTGTGTGAGGTCGACTTCTGTTCGATGGAAATGGCTGGCGACAAACCTTCGATGGTGTCGACGTCAGGTTTTTCCATCATCGACAGGAACTGCCGGGCGTAGGCCGACAGCGATTCGACGTAACGGCGCTGGCCTTCGGCATACAGCGTGTCGAATGCCAGGGACGATTTGCCGGATCCGGACAGGCCGGTGATGACGATCAGTTTGTCCCGTGGCAGGGTCAGGTCGATGTTCTTCAGGTTGTGGGTTCGGGCCCCACGAATCAGGATCTTGTCCAAAGTGGCCTCGCTCGGCGGGCGTCGAAAACGTAGGAGTATACGGCCAAATACTGGATGGATGCACACTATCAAATGAGCGGGTTGCAGCCTTACGTGAAGACTCTGTCAGCAGAGCGCGTCAAAGCGTCGCGATATACCCCGTCAATCGATGGGACTGGTAGAATCGCCGCCGGTTCACATGAGGTTTTTCCATGCACGATCCCCACAGCGAACGCATGAGTGGCAGTGAGACCCGCGCAGCAAGCGGTCTGGCCCTGGTGTTCGCCTTCCGTATGCTTGGCATGTTCATGGTGTTGCCGGTATTGGCGACCTATGGGATGGATCTGGCGGGAGCGACCCCGGCCCTCATCGGGCTGGCGATTGGCGCTTACGGCCTGACCCAGGCGATCTTTCAAATTCCTTTCGGCTTCATTTCCGACCGTATCGGCCGTCGTCCGGTGATTTACCTGGGGCTGATCATCTTCGCCCTCGGCAGTGTGCTGGCGGCCAATGCCGACTCGATCTGGGGCGTGATCGCCGGACGAATACTGCAAGGCGCCGGGGCGATTTCCGCGGCGGTGATGGCGTTGCTGTCAGACCTGACCCGCGAACAGCATCGGACCAAAGCCATGGCCATGATTGGCATGACGATCGGTCTGTCGTTCGCTGTCGCCATGGTTGTAGGCCCGTTGCTGACCCGCGCTTTCGGCCTGTCCGGGTTGTTCCTCGCCACGGGCGGCATGGCGCTGTTCGGCATTGTGATCGTGATGTTCATGGTGCCGCGAGCCAACAGCCCGTTGCAGCATCGCGAATCCGGCGTCGCGCGCCAGGCGTTGATACCGACACTCAAGCATCCGGACCTGCTGCGTCTGGACTTGGGCATTTTTGTGTTGCACGCGATGTTGATGTCGAGCTTCGTTGCGTTGCCTTTGGCGCTGGTCGAAAAAGCCGGGCTGCCCAAAGAGCAGCACTGGTGGGTGTACCTGACCGCGCTGCTGATTTCCTTCTTCGCCATGATCCCGTTCATTATCTACGGCGAGAAGAAACGCAAAATGAAACGAGTTTTACTCGGCGCCGTCGTGACGCTGATGCTCACTGAGCTATTCTTCTGGCAGTTCGGCGAAAGCTTGCGGGCTCTGGTGGTGGGTACGGTGGTGTTTTTCACTGCGTTCAATCTGCTGGAAGCTTCGTTGCCATCGCTGATCAGCAAGGTTTCACCGGCAGGCGGCAAGGGCACGGCGATGGGGGTTTATTCCACCAGCCAGTTCCTCGGTTCGGCACTGGGCGGCATCCTCGGCGGCTGGTTGTTCCAGCATGGCGGTTTGTCGGTTGTGTTCCTGGGATGCGCCGGTCTGGCTGCCCTCTGGCTGGCCTTTGCTGTTACCATGCGCGAACCTCCCTACGTGACGAGCCTGCGCTTGCCGTTGTCGCCCGAGGCGATCCGCGAAGCGGGTCTGGTCGAGCGCCTGAAGGCCGTCGTAGGGGTAACAGATGCAGTGATCGTCGAAGATGAAGCGGCGATTTACATCAAATTGGACACCGAACTATTGGATCGCACCACCCTTGAACGCCTGGTGAACAACCCGGCCGGGGCAGCGTGCGTAGCCTAGGAGAACGTTATGGCCCGTGGGGTTAACAAAGTCATATTGGTCGGCACTTGCGGCCAGGATCCCGAAGTTCGCTACTTGCCTAACGGTAACGCCGTGACCAACCTGAGTCTGGCGACCAGCGAACAGTGGACCGACAAGCAAACCGGTCAGAAGGTCGAGAAGACCGAATGGCACCGTGTGTCGATGTTCGGCAAGGTTGCCGAAATCGCCGGCGAGTACCTGCGTAAAGGTTCCCAGGTCTACATCGAAGGCAAGCTGCAGACCCGCGAGTGGGAAAAAGACGGTATCAAGCGTTACACCACCGAAATCGTGGTCGACATGCAAGGCACCATGCAACTGCTGGGCGGCCGTCCACAGCAGGGCGACCAACAAGGCGGGGGCAATAACTACCAGCAGTCCGCCCCGGCTCCACGCCAACAGGCTCCGCGTCCTCAGCAGTCGGCACCGCAACAGTCGCGCCAGGCTCCAGCTCCACAGCAGGCAGCTCCGCAGCCGGCTCCGGATTTCGACAGCTTTGATGACGATATTCCGTTCTAGGATTCACCCGATCTAAACAAAAAGGCCCGTCGCTAACAGCGCCGGGCCTTTTTTGTGGGCGAAGGATTTGTCAGTCGAGGATCAGATGCGGTAGAAACCGACTTGAATCCTTGGTGATCAAACTGTCGTCTTCCCGCACGCCAATGCCGGCCGCTTGGTCGCCAATCACCCACGAGCCCACCAGCGTGTAGCTGTCGCCAAACTGCGGCAACGGTGCGAATTCCTGAAGGATAAACGGCGCGTCGGTGTAGGGTCCGTCCTCTTTCACGGTCAGGCCGTCGCCAGTTTGCAACTCGATGTTAGCGCCTTCCCGGGAGAAGTACGGCTTGCGCACCCAGCCTTTCGGCACCGCTTTGCCCGGATCGGTATCCAGATGAGCCGCGAGCAGGTTCGGGTGACCTTTGTTGAATTCCCACAGCAGCGGCAGGATGCCCTTGTTGGAGATGATCGATTTCCAGGCCGGCTCGAAAAACTGCGTATCACTCTGGGCAATCGCTGCACCGAAGGGCTCGTGGAAGATGAACTCCCACGCATGCAGTTTGAACAGGTGAGGAATCCAGCGATCTTCGAGGTCGACGAAACGTCCGTCAGCGGTGAGGCCGATGTCTTCGATGTCGATGTGGCGTGACTCTATTCCGACTTTTTCGGCGATCAGGCGCAGGTAGTCGGTGGTGCCCTTGTCCTCGACCGAGTCTTTCATCGAGGCGAAATAGAAAGGCTGTTTAAGCTGTAGCTGGGCGAAGGCCTGATGCAGTTTGGTGTCAATGCTGTTGAACTGGTCGGCATGCTTGGGCAACAAGCCGCGTCCGATGCATTGCTCCAGCCAGCCCCACTGAAACGCTGCCGCTTCATAGAGGCTGGTCGGCGTGTCGTAGTTGAGTTCCAGCAATTTTGCCGGTCCGGTGCCGTTATACGAGAAGTCCATGCGCCCATAGAGGTGCGGGTGGCCTTCGAGCCATGAAGTCCGAATCATGTCGAAGAACGGCGCAGGAATGCTCAGGCGCTCCAGCAACTCTTCGCTCTGAACCACCCGGGCTACCAGGTCCATGCACATCTCATGAATTTCGGTGGTCGGGTCTTCGAGATCGTTTTCGATCTGCTTGAGCGTGAACTGGTAATACGCGCTCTCGTCCCAATAGGGTTCATCGTCGATGGTGTGGAACAGAAATCCGAGACTGTCGGCGGTCTGTTTCCAGTCATGACGTTCTGTGCAGAGAATCTTTTTCATGGCCCGGTTTCCTTAACTGCTCGAACCGCCGCCGCCCCAGCCACTGCGTGCGCTGGCCTTGCTGCCGAAACCGCCACGGGAGGTGGACGAGGCAACCGACACCGGCTTGCTGGCGGAACGAATCGAATCGGCGTAGTTGCTGCTGCCGTACCTCGCCTGATTGGACTTGGTAAAGGTCGAGCCCTTGGCAATCCGCTGGCTGAGCGTGGAAGACGAGTAACCGCCGCGGTCATCGCGGTAGCGATACACCGGTTGCGAGTAAAAGCTGTTGCGGTTGTTGCTCAGCATGTTGCCGATCAGCAAACCGGTCAGCAGGCTGGTGCCGGAGAATCCGGAGCCACCACTGTTCGCTTCCGAGGCGGGCAGTTGGGCCTTGGCCGCGTCCACTTGGGACTGCGTCACTTCGCCATCGGCGGTCAGTTCGAAACCGCCCAGTTTCGGGATGAACTTGCCGGTGGAATCTTGCTGGCACCAGTCTGCGACAAAGTCCGCGTCGCAATCGGCCTGATTGTCGTAGACCGGCGCAATGCGCCGATGCTCCGTCATGGCAGCCATGTAGGCGTCAGAGCAGACGTCTACCGGGAGTTTTTCATCGGCACATTGCTGGACGGACTGGAAGTTGTACTTCTTCTGCACCGGGTAGGTTTTTTCCGTCGGCCCGCAGCCGGATATCGCCATGGCGACCGAGGCGGCCAGCGACAGTTGAACGTACTTGCTTCGTTTCATCGGGAGCTCCCTGCGCGATCAGTTCGGGGTAGGGGTCATGCAGGCGGCGTTCAACATGCCGACGCTGATGGCCACGGCCGCGACATAGACACCCGCCGCGATTTCACCTTTCTTGATGCGTTCCGACGTGCCTTTCAAGACCAGGCTAGTCACCAGGAACGCCAGCAGTTGCACGACGGCGGCGATCAGTGACCAGACGACAAAGTCGAGCAGGCTGATCGAGTAGGCAATCACATTGCTGGCCGGTATCGCGAAACCGATGAGCGCACCGCCCAAAGCGATTGCGGCCGCGACGTTGCCCGAACGGATCAGTTCAAACTCCTTGTGCGGAGTGATTCGGGTGTAGATGAACTGGAACAGCGCGAACAGCACGGCGGCGCCGAGGATGTACGCAACAAACCCGAACACGGCGGCTTTGTTCAGGGAGATGGAGAGCGCTTCTAGCATGGACTTCTTCCTTATTTAAAAAGTGTTCAGGTCGGTGGTGTACAGCGAAATGCCCAGCGACGTGCTCAGGCTGATGGCGCCTTCGGCATCTTCTTCGACGGAAAACAGCAGGAATTCACGGCGATCGGTCAGGCCGGTTTCGCGCGCGTACAGCATCGAACGGTGTTCAATGCTGTAGGACTCATCCGGGTTTTTCAGGTATTCGCTCAACGCTACCAGTTCTGTCTGGCCATCCTCGGTGCCCCACTCGCGGGTGTATTCGACGCCGTTGTGGGTGTAGGTCGGCAGACCGATAAGGCTTTGCGGGCCGGCCAACCGACTCAACTCCGCCTCGCTGCTGATGGTCACGTAGCTGAGGTAGTTGAACAGGATCACCGACTCGACCTGCCCGGCGATGGCGCCGGTGGTGTGCACTTGCAGCCAGTAATCTTCGTCATTCATGTAATAACGCGACAGCCAGGTCGATTGCCCGAGGTCAACGGTGCCGTTGCTCCAGATCTGCTGGGAGCCGGGAATGATCACGCTGGTTTTTTCGTCGAGCAGCAATTTCAGGGTGGTGTCGAACATCACCCCTTTGCCCAATGCCAGGCCCAGCGGACCGATGGCGGGCGGGGTTTCGTTGGCAGTCCATTTTGAGTCCGGATTCGCTTTCGGGGCCTCAAGCCCCATCAACTGCTTAAACCATCCCATTGGAGATTTCCTTGAGGCGAGTGGAGGCGATGTAGAAGAGTTCACCGCCCTCAACGCGAGTGGCGCCGGGCGGGTTGATCGAAGGGTGTCGGGCGCCTTTGGCGCGGTAGCCGATAAGGGTCGCGTTGTGATGCTCTTTCATCTGTGCATACAGATCGCCGAATGTTGCTTCAAAAGCCTCGGGCAGTTTCATCAGGTACTGGGTGGCGCCTTGACCCACGCACAGCAATTCACTGATGACTACTGACGAGCCCGGATCCTGAGAGGCGCGCACCAACATCTCGATGGCCATGCTTGAGGTGCATTCCAGGCTCGGTGCGTAGGAGCTGGCCAGCGCGGCGATTTCACTTTCATTGAAGTGGGCGACCACATGCCCGACCGGTTTGAGCTGATTGACCGCCAGCACGGTGGCCAGGGTCAGGTCGTCGGAGTGGGTTCGCACCAGCACGCGCTCGGCACCGGGAACGCCGGCGCGCACCAGTAGCGCGCCGGAGGACAGGCTTTCACCTTTGATAAAGGCCGCTTTGCCCTGCATCGGGTTTTCTTCAAGGTCGCAATCGCAAATGACGATCAGGTTGTCATTGGAGGTTTCATCCTGAAGCAACAACTCGATGACTCGCTCGCTGGACGATCCCGCCCAGCCGATGAGCACCGTGTGGCCGGTCTTGCCGGTGAAATCGCCTTTGCCCTTCATGCCTTTTCTCCATACATCAATGACGCTGCTGGTGGTTTTGCCGATGGCTGCCGTCAGCAGCGCAATGCCCCCGAGCATGACCCAGGTGGCCACGAAAACCCGTCCCGCCGAGGTTTGGGGCGCAAGATCGCCGTAACCGACCGTCAGCGTGGTGGTGAGGTAGAAATAGGTAAAGGTGGCGGGAGCGGTGAGGTGTTGTTCGCCCAGAAACACCAGGCCGAGCCAGGCCGTGCTCAGGTGGATGCCCAAGGCAATCGCCAGTCCCGCCCAGCCGAAACGGTGGAAGAAGGACGAGGCATACACGCGTAATAAAAGAAAAATAGACATGACGTCCCTGACTCCGTGGGATGACTCGTTCCTGGCAATGCGCAGGCCCGAACCCCTGAACGTTCAATTGCCTTTACCGGGCGGCATTAAACCTGTTGCCGGGCGTCGAGAGAAGTACCTTGGCTGCAATAAATCCGGCGAATGCCCCAGCGATATGGCCTTCGAAGGAAACCCCCTGGCGTGGAAGGAAGCCAAACACCAGGCCGCCATACAGCAGGGCGACGACCGCGGCCGTGATCAGGTTACCCCAACTGTGCTGGAACCAGGCGCGCGACAGAATGTACGCCCACAGCCCGAACACCCATCCGCTGGCACCGATGTGCATCCCGGAAAACCCGAACAGCCAGACCAGCAAGCCGCCCAGGCCAATGATGATCGCGCTCACGGCGATGAAGCGATTGAGCCCATCGACAATGACCAACGTGCCGAGGATCAAAAAGGGAATCAGGTTGGCGCTCAGGTGCGCAAAGGACGCGTGCAGAAAAGGCGAGGTAATGATGCCGAGCAGACCGTGCAATGTCCTCGGGACCAGGCCAAATGCAACAAGGCTGTAGCCGGTCGCGGTGTTGAGTACTTGCAGCGCGACCATGAGGATTGCCAGGCCGGCAATTGTCTTGAAACCCTTCAGGGCATCCATCCTTGACCTCTACTCGACAAAAAAAGGGCATTGAGTTAATGCCCGTCAGTTAAGTGATCACCCTGTGGGAGCGAGCTTGCTCGCGATAGCGGAGGGTCAGCCAATATTGATGTTGAATGTAATGCCGTCATCGCGAGCAAGCTCGCTCCCACAAAGATTGCGGTGTTCAGATCCTTAGCTGCCTGGCATTAGGCAACGAATGCCCTTCCTCCTGCAGTATTGCCCGGCCCGGTTACTCGGCCGATT
Source organism: Pseudomonas sp. RT4P38 (assembly GCF_054897765.1). NCBI lineage: Bacteria > Pseudomonadati > Pseudomonadota > Gammaproteobacteria > Pseudomonadales > Pseudomonadaceae > Pseudomonas > Pseudomonas sp. RT4P38. The sequence continues at coordinate 6,223,411 of NZ_CM142703.1, read as the reverse complement.
TTTTCTTCAGGCGATCCAGGATTGCGTTGGCGCTGCCCGAATCCGGGGTAATGCCGGCTTCGCGCAGTTTGCGCTCCAGATCGGTACCGGTCGACGCATCGGCCAGTTGATCCTGGGCTTCCAGTTCAGCGGCGCGTTGCTGCTGCTTGGCCTGCAGGCGGTTCAGTGTACCGACGGCGGTTTCCAGCTTGCCGTTGGCGCCGCCACTGGCGATCGAAGCGCTGACCTGGGCTTTCTGTACGCTATCGCGGGCCTTGGCCATGTCCACTTGCTGGCGCAGGCTTTTGATGCGGCTTTCGGCCTTGGTGATGTCTTTGCGCATGTTGTCCGCGTAACCGCCGAATTCGGTGGCCTGCTTTTGCTCGACATCAAGCTCGTTGGTCAGGGTCGAAATGGCTTCGGCCACTTCCAGGGCCAGGTCTTCACGGTTGGCCTGGATCGCGGCCAGGGCCTTGGATTCCAGGTCCTTGATCTTGGCGTTGTACTCGCTGACGCGATCAGCCGACAGTTTGTGCTTGGCCATGATGGTGACCAGCTCACGCTTGGCGTTGGCCAGCGCGCTGTCAGCATCGCGAATTTCCTGGTCGAGGATGCGCAGGGCCTGTTGGTCGACGATCGATTCGCCGACTTCGTTGGCACCGCCACGCAGCGCGGTGAACAATTTGCTCCAGATGGACTGAGTCATTGGATATTTCCTGTTCCCGAATAATTAATTGAAGAAACGTTCGAAGGCTTCGCTGGCGCGCTGGACGTTGTCGACGAGGGTTTTCACCTCGGTCGCGATGTTCGTCAGGCTGGAGTCGGAGCTCAGGGCGCCGAACATGTTGTAAACAATCTGCCCGTTCGGCATGTACTCGATACCGATCGAGGACAGCGGGAATATTTCCCGGCTGCGCAGGACGGCGTCATTGAAGGCCGGTACGTCGTTGATGGACTCGACGTCGACCAGAACGGTATCGACGATGATCTGTTCGCCCACCACCGCGATGTAAATCGGCAAGCCACCGAAATCGTTCATTTCCAGCTTGATGCTGGACTCGGAGCCTTGTACGAGAGAAAGCGTGATGTCGTTCGAAACCACTTCGTCCAGGGCCTGAAGGGCGCTGAAGAGGCGATCGATGTTCCAGTTAGTACCTGCGCTCATGTAATTCTCCGACATGAATGAGCCAGCCAGAATCGGTTGGCGAAGCTGTTTCTCCATCTGCTTGAGCAGGCTTCGGTTTTCGGGAAGCACCCAAGTCTCGTGTTTCACATAACCGGCGGCACCCAGGCCCGCGCGCATCTGCTTCATGTAGAAGCTCGACGGTTTTTTCACGGACGGTCTCGAGCGCTCTCCCTTGCTGCTCGCTGTATCGGTATCAGGCTCGGCAGGCGGACCTGATGGAGAGCGGCTTTTCATGCTGGTGACTCCGTTGTGACATCTCACGCGTGAGAAACACTACAGTGATTTTTTGAGCCTCTCAATAGCTCACGCGTGAGATTTTTTTAGCGACCGGAAACGCAAAGGCCCGCAATGCGAAAGCGCGGCGGGCCTTTGTTTATCGAGTTGTTTCAGGGTGAGGGCATTAGCGGCTGGCCGCGAGGAATTCGTCGGCGGACACCACACTGGCATAGGCAAAACCCAGGGCCGACATGAAGGCGGCGTGGACATGGGCCGCTGGAACTGTGACACCGTTGAATTCCAGGTCGCGAGTGGCACAGGCGTCATGGATCACCGTGACGGTGTAGCCAAGATCGGCGGCGGCGCGGGTGATGCCATCGACGCACATGTGGCTCATGCTGCCGACGACGACCAGTTCCTTGATGCCTTGTTCGTCGAGGATTGACTGTAGTTCGGTTTCGCGGAATGAGTTGACGAAGTGTTTGAGCACGACCGGTTCATCAGCGCGGTTGAGGACTTTGGGGTGCAGCTTCGCGCCCTCGGAGCCTGGAGTGAAGAAGGGCGCTTCGTCGGAGGTGAATTCGTGGCGGATGTGCACCACCGAATCACCGGCATCGCGGAAGGCTTTGATCAACCGTACGGCGTTGTCCGCGGCGGCGTCGGCACCAACCAGCGGCCACTTGCCTTGGGGGAAGTAGTCGTTTTGGATATCGACTACGATGAGTGCTTGCTTGGCCATGACTGTTTCCTCGAAGTGCTTGTTGGGTGTGGAATGAAGTATTGGGTTTAGCAGGCCGTCCGAGGATTGGCCGCACCGACAATAGAAGGGGGAAAACTGACAATGGACGTAGAAAGGGCAATCGCCGAGCTGGGCGTATTGATCTATCCCGGCGCGCAGATGGCGGCGGTGCATGGATTGACGGACTTGTTCGGGGTGGCGAACCGGATTGCCAGCGAGCATCAGGCCGCGCAATTGCCATTGCTGCGGGTCAGCCATTGGCAGGCCGATGGCGATCAGATGCCCGAGCGGGTCTACGACAGTCATCCCGCTCCTGACGGCGCGTTGGTGGCGGTGTTGATCCCGCCATCGATTGGCGGTTTTTCCCCAGGCCAGGCACCGCAGGGGTTGATCCGTTGGATGCGTCAGCAGCACGCGCATGGCGCGACACTCGGCGGGGTGTGCGTGGGGTCGATTTTGTTGGCCGAAAGCGGCCTGCTCGACGGTCGTAGCGCCACCACCCACTGGACCTCGGCCAACGCTTTCGCCGAGCGTTATCCGGCGATCAAGCTCAAAGCCGACACCCCCATTGTTGACGACGGCGATCTGATCACCACCGCCGGGCTGATGGCCTGGTCCGAACTGGGCTTGCGTCTGGTCAACCGTCTGCTGGGGCCGAGCATCGCCACCGGCACCGCGCGGTTTCTGGTGGTGGAACACAGCGACAGCGCGAGCGAGTGCGGCAGCAACTTTTCGCCGATACTCAGCCATGGCGATGCCTCGATTCTCAAGGTCCAGCATTGGCTGCAAAGCACCGGAGCGACCGACGTTTCGCTGACGATGATGGCCGAGCGGGCAGGGCTGGAAGAGCGCACTTTCCTGCGTCGATTTCGCGCGGCAACCGGGCTCAAACCCACCGAGTATTGTCAGCACCTGCGGGTCGGCAAGGCTCGGGAAATGCTCGAGTTCACCAACGGCACCATCGATTACATTGCCTGGACGGTGGGTTATCAGGATCCGAGTGCGTTTCGGGCGACGTTCAAGAAAATTACCGGGTTGGCACCGAGTGATTACCGGACACGGTTTGGGGTGGGAGCGAGTCAGGGGTGAGCGCAAGTCGTGCAAAATGCTGGAGTTGAAACTCATGTCGTGCAGAATCAAACAGGCACGGCGCCACCATTGTTTTCGCAACTGGCTGATTTGAAAAACGTTTGTCTTCGTTCCTCCTTGGCCTGATCTCTGCAGCCCTTCCACTACATTCATCAAGCGCAGATTGAAGGGGAACGCATGACCCCAACAAATAGCAAGAAACTGGTGGTCGCTCACTCCGTGCGCCCCGAGGCTCCGTTGCACGAAGTGGAGACCAATCGTGCGCTGGCCCGTTGGCTGGCGCAGATCCTGGGGCTTAAATACGGCGGCAGTTACGAACCCGAACTGCACAACGGTCGAGACCTTTATCTGTTGCCGACCCAGACGCTTGTTGGCGTCGCTGCCGCCCGGCAATTGGGGGTCAAAGGGCCGGAGGATTTGTGGGGCGGTTACGTCGACCATGATTTCATCTGCACCAAAGCCATAAGTCACGGGTTATGCAACAAAAATGCTCACGCTCCGGAAGGCTGGTCGCCGTTGTTTTCCGAACGTGTGCGCAGCGTGGTGCTCGATGGCCTCAGCGTGTTTTCCCTGGAGGATGCGCGTCCTGCGGCAGAGCATCTGCTCTACAGCGGCCCGATCCGCATCAAGCCTATTCATGCCTGCGCCGGACGCGGTCAGGAAGTGATCAAAAGCCTCGACCAGTTCGATGCCATCCTCGCCAGACCCGATGCCGAAACGCTGTTCACCGAAGGCGTGGTGCTGGAACAGGACCTGGACCAAGTGATCACCCACAGCGTCGGTCAGAGCTTTATCGGCGACAAGGTGCTGAGTTATTGCGGTGATCAGTACTTGACCAAAGACGGTCAGGGCGAGCAGGTTTATGGAGGCTCCAACCTGCTGGTGGTGCAGGGGTATTACGACGATTTGCTCGAACTGGACCTGCCGGACGATGTGCGGCTGGCGATCCGGCAGGCACAAGTGTTCGACAGCGCCGCGGATGAGGCTTATCCCGGTTTCTACGCCTCGCGGCGCAACTACGACATCGCCCAAGGTGTGGACAGTAATGGCAAACAGCGCAGCGGCGTGCTCGAGCAGTCCTGGCGGATGGGCGGTGCCAGCAGTGCCGAAGTCGCCGCCTTGCAAAGCTTCGTCAACGACCCCGGGATGCGCGCGATTCGCGTGTCGTCGGTCGAGACCTACATCGACCAGCCGCTGCCGGCGGACGCCATCGAGGTGTATCGCGGACCGGCGCAAAACAGTGACTTTCTTCTCAAGTACGTAACGGTTAAATCCTATGACGGCTAGAAGCGAAACCATTCAGATCGACATCGACGATGAACAGATGATCGGGACTTTTCTCAGCCCCAAATCAAAAGTCCCCGGCGTGCTCTTTGTGCACGGTTGGGGCGGCAGTCAGGAGCGGGACCTGGAACGGGCCAAAGGCATCGCGGGTTTGGGTTGCGTGTGCCTGACGTTCGACTTGCGCGGGCACACCGGCGGGACGGGAATTGCGCTGAGTCGAGTGACGCGCGAAGACAACCTGCGCGACCTGCTGGCGGCGTATGACCGCTTGCTCGCGCACCCAGCGCTCGATACATCGGCGATTGCCGTGGTCGGCACCAGTTATGGCGGTTATCTGGCCTCGATCCTGACGTCATTGCGTCCGGTGCGCTGGCTGGCGCTGCGGGTGCCGGCGTTGTATCGCGATGATCAATGGCTCACCCCCAAACGTGACCTGGATAAGCTCGACTTGCGTGATTACCGCCGCACATTAGTCCGCTCCGACAGCAATCGTGCGCTGCATGCCTGTTCGCAGTTCACCGGGGATGTGCTGCTGGTCGAATCAGAGACTGACGACTATGTGCCCCACTCAACCATCATGAGTTACCGCGCGGCCTGTCAGCAGACTCACTCGCTGACCCACCGGATTATCGACGGAGCCGACCACGCCTTGAGCGAATCTGTTTCGCAACAGGCGTACACCTCGATCCTGGTGGGCTGGATCACCGAGATGGTGGTGGGTGAGCGGTTGAGCATCATCCAGTCATCGTAAAATTTCGGCTGTTAATGCCTCGGTTTCTTCTCGATCCGCAACGACTTGGCCTTGGCTTCCACGATCAGGTACATCACCAGGGTAATCAGCAGCGGCAGGATGAAATAGATCGCCCGATAAGCCAGCAATCCGCCCACCAGGCTCCCTCGGGATGCTTCATGTTGCAGCAGCGCCACGAACACCGCTTCCAATACACCGAGCCCGGCGGGAATGTGCGTGATGACCCCCGCAATCGCGCTGATCAACAACACCCCAAGCACCAGCGGATAATCCAGCTTGCTCGGCAGCAAGGTGAAAATCACCGCCGCCATCAGCGACCAATTCAGCGCCCCGAGGGCCAGTTGCAGCACCGCCATGCGCAGGGACGGCAGGTTGATTTCCACCCCGCGTATCGACCATTCCCGACGCTTGGAAAACTGACACGCCACCAGATACCCTGCGCTCACCAGCAACAACAACACGCCCACACCCTGCAATGCGCCTGTGCTCAGCTTCCAGCCTGGTGGCATGCGCACCAGTCCGCTGCTGAACACCGCACCGGCAATCACCATGTAACCGAACCAGTTGGTTGCCAGGCTCAACCCGAGAATTTTCGCGATGTTGCCCTTGCTCACCCCGAGCCGCGAATACAGACGATAACGCATGGCAATGCCGCCGACCCAAGCGCTCAGGTTGAGGTTGAAGGCATAGCTGATAATCCCCACTGGCAGGATCTGCTTCCACGTCAGGTCCTGGCGAATGTAGGTACGACCAATAAGATCGAAACAGGCGTAGACCAGAAAACTCACCAAGGTCAGACCGGACGCGATGATCAGCGTGCGTACCTTGAAATCGGCCAGGGTGTCGAACACTTCGTTCCATTCGATGCGCTGGGCGAGCATCGTAATCAGCACGATCAGCGCCAGGAAAAACAGCATTGTCAGCGGCCGTTTCCAGCGGCTCCAGCGAGATTTGCTCGGGCTGTCGGCGTGGGCCGTCGGGTGTGCGTCAGCGCGGTTCATGGTGGTCGCTCCCGGCCGGATGGATGAACGGCTTCAGGCGCGGTTTATGCGCCGGCAGCCAACCGGCCCAGGCTGGGAAATGCCGCAAAAAGTGAAACACCAGAAAGCCGACGGTCATGTGCCAGATCCGTCCGCGCGGGGTTTTGTCGGCGGACATGGCCTTGCAATGGTTGTTACTCAGGTCTTCGAGGCGTTTGAACAGGTCGCGGTTGAAGGCGCGATCGCGGATCAACACATTGGCTTCCAGGTTCATCGACAGACTCAATGGGTCGAGGTTGCTCGAACCGACCGTGCTCCAATCCTCATCCACCAGTGCGACTTTGCCGTGCAAGGGACGGTCGCAATATTCGTAAATCTGCACGCCGGATTTGAGCAGGTAGTCATAAGTCATGCGCGCGGCGAGTTTGGCCACCAGCATATCGGGCTGACCTTGCAGGATCAGCCGCACATCAACGCCACGGCGCGCCGCGTCGCGGATCTCGCGCAGCAGGCGATAGCCCGGAAAGAAGTAGGCATTGGCGATCACGACTCGGCGCTGGGCACTGCGCAGCACCTGGCGGTAAACCTCTTCGATGTCGGTCGGATGCTCGCCGTTGTCGCGGTACACCAGGCGAACCTGGCCGTCATGATCGCTGAACGCCAGTTCCGAGCGCCGTTGCCTGCGCCGTTGCCACCAGTATTTGGCGCGAGCCGGGCGACCGCTTTGCAGCAGGGCGAAGTGATGAATGTCGGCCACCGCCGGGCCTTGCACTTCAACGGAATAATCCTGCTTGGCCTCAGGGCCGAAGTCAGCCAGATGGTCAGCAGAAAAGTTGATGCCGCCGATGAACGCAATCGTGCCGTCGACCACCACGATCTTGCGGTGCAGGCGGCGGAACCAGTTGGTGCGGATGCCCAGATGTTTGGGCGCTGGGTCGAAAATCTGGATGCGCACGCCGGCCTCACTCAGGGCGGTGAGGTATCCCGTGCTCAGTTCACCGCAGCCAAAGCCATCGAGACTGGCGCTGATCCGCACGCCGCGTTGAGCGGCGGCGATCAGTACTTCCTGCAGCTCATCACCGACCTTGTCCTCGAACACAATGAAGGTTTCCAGCAGGATTTCAGTCTTGGCCTGACGCATGGCCTCGAACACCCTAGGGAAATACGCTTCGCCGTTTTCCAGCAGCTCTACGCGGTTGTTGCCTTGCCAGCCATACTCGACGTCGACCACGCCCGGTTCACGGATCGGCGGGGTTGTGGATAAGTGCTCCACATTGGTTTTATCCATCGATGGGCTGCTCATAGCTCGATCTCCACCGATAGCGGTGCATGGTCGGAAAGGTGTGACCAGGGCCGCGCGGCCAGCACTTGCGGATGACTGGCCTTGAGGTTGCGCACGTAGATGCGGTCAAGACGCAACGCTGGCAATCGCGCTGGAAAACTGCGCGCCGGTTTGCCGTGGAGTTCGGCGAAAACTTCCCGTAAACCGCAGGGTGTGAGCAGTGCGTCGGCACGCTGGCGCCAGTCGTTGAAGTCACCGGCAACGATCACCGGGGCATCGCGCGGCAGTTCTTCGAGGCGCTGGGCCAGCAACTGGAGTTGTTCGGTCCGGTGGGTTTCGCGAAGGCCCAGATGCACACAAATGGCATGCACTTCCTGACCATCACCGGGCAGGCGCAGCACGCAATGCAGGATGCCGCGGTTCTCGTGACCGCTGATGGACACGTCGAGGTTGTCGTGGCGAATGATCTGGAATTTCGACAGCAGCGCATTGCCGTGATCGCCCGCCGGATAGACCGCGTTGCGTCCATAGGCGAACTGCGGCCACAGGGTGTCGGCGAGGAATTCGTATTGCGGTATCGGCGGCCAATTGTTGTAGCGCTGGGGATGATGCTCGTGGGTGCCGTGGACTTCCTGCAAAAACACCACGTCGGCGGACACGCTGCGCACCGCTTCGCGCAACTCGGGCAGGATGAAACGCCGGTTGAGGGCGGTGAAACCCTTATGGGTGTTGACCGTCAGCACGGTGAAACGGCGCACGGCGCTGATGATGGGTTGCTGTTCGTCGGTGGTGCCGACCGGTTCGGGAATGCTCATGACAGCACTCCTTCGGCGGCCAGTTCACCGGGACGGGTGGCGAGGTCTTTATCCAGATGAAAGCGCTCCAGCAGATGACGGGCATCGAAGGGCGCGCGGACTTTGATGTCGTTGTCGAAATAGCAGAACACCTCACGGGACTTGCGTGCCTTGGGCTTCTGCCGGGGCGCGATCAGCTGCGGGTCGCGCGGTTGCTGGCCGTGATGCCAGGCCTCGATCCGGTCACCCCAGCGTTTCAGCGCCTCGGGGGTGTAACCGCTGGCATAGAGTTCTTCGGCACCGTGCAGGCGCAGGTAGACGAAGTCGCTGGTGAGGTCTTCGCGGTACGGCCATTTTCCGGCGGTGTCGGCGATGACGAGCGCAGCGTTGTAGCGTTTGAGCAGGCGGACGAATGCCGGGTCGACGAAGCTCTCGTTTCTGATTTCTACGGCATGGCGCAAAGGCTTTTTCCCGTAGGCCTTCATGCTGGCGCGACCGTTCAGGCGCGATTCGTGTTGATGGGCGAGGGTGGCGGCCTCTTCGGTGTTGTGGGGCAACTGCTCGAGAAAGCTTTCGAACAGCTCGGCATCGAATTTGAAATTGGGCGGAAATTGCCAGAGGATCGGGCCGAGTTTGTCCTTGAGTTCCAGCACGCCGGAGGCGAAGAAATTCGCCAAAGGTTTGTGGATGTCACGCAGACGTCTGATGTGGGTGATAAAACGCGGGGCTTTGACGCTGAAGACGAAGCCCGCCGGGGTTTCTGTGTACCACTGGGCGTAGCGTTCAGGCCGTTGCAGGGCGTAAAACGATCCATTGATTTCAATGCTGTTCACCGCCCGTGAGGCGAATTGCAATTCGCGCTTGTGAGTCAGCCCCTTCGGGTAGAAGTCCCCCCGCCAGGGCGTGTAGCGCCAGCCTGAAATACCGATGTGAATCGCCGCCATATCGCCTCCCGTCTAATGGTCTTCGGACTGCCCCTGTCTTTTGATGACTGCGGAGCGTGCGAGAAAGTTTCGACAGGAGTACGGATGGTTAAAGTCTCTATTAGTGTCCTGCGATCACTTGGGCCGGTTGGGGTGAGGGGTGGCCCTTGATTCAGCCCAAAACCGAACTTGCCTACACTATGCCGATCAGTTCCTTACAGACCCTTTTGCAGGAGCGCCGCGTTTGTTCAAGTTCAAGACCGCGATACTACTGGGGGCGTTGCTGATTCTGGGCAGCAACGAGCTGGAGGCAGCCGCACTACCGGGTGTGCCGGCGGCAGCCACCGCTGCGACACCACTGGCGCACCCCGAACCGCTGGTACAGGGTGGTTTGCTGGGTGCCATCAGTTCGAGCATCGATGAAGTCCAGGGAAAACTCGATCTCAACGAGGACCTGCTCGACGCTTGGCGCCTGCGTGCGGACCGGGCGGCGGTTGAGGTGGATCAACTGGTCAATCATCCATCGGCCGGTTCAAGCTGGAGCGTGGCGGGGGATTTCCTGCTGTTGTCCTGTGTGTGGATGGGCGTCTTTGCGCTGCTCTGGCTGCTGGGGGGGCTGCTCGCCAAACGTCTGTGCCAGAACCGCCTGCTGCTCAGTCGCGAGCGCGGTCAGGCATTACTCGGTTATGTGTTGCCCTACACGATTCCGGCGCTGGTCAGCCTGCCGCTGACACTCTATGTCAGCCACTTCTTGCAAGTGTCCGCCGGTCGGGCGCTGGCATTGTGTTTCGCTTATGCCACCAGCAGCGGCATTTTCGCCGCGTCGTTGCTGTTGTCGCTGGTGGTGCTGTTCAACGCCGGCCACAAACGCCGGGCGGTGCAGTTTATTCGTCAGCTCAGCCCACGACCGCTGTTTTTGATGGGCTTTCTCGTGGCCCTGAGCGACGGCTTGACCAGTCCGCAGATCGCCCGCCTGATCGGCGGCAATCTCACCAGCAGTGTCGCGGTGTTCACCGGGGTGGCAGCCTCGGTCATCTTTGGCTTTTTGGTGATCAAAATGCGCCGTCCGGTCGCTCATCTGATCCGCATTTTGCCGTTGGCCCAGCGCCTCGGTCAGCCGGCCTTGCGTGAAATGCTGCGGATCTTTTCCGGTCTCTGGTACTGGCCGATTCTGTTGATGGTGCTGGTGTCAGTGATCAACCTGATCGGCATTGGCGATGACAACCAGAAAGTGCTGCGCTGTGCGCTGTTTACTACTGTGTTGCTGATTGCGACGGTGTTTCTCAGCACGTCGCTGCATCACCTGTTCAAGTCGCGCAGTCAGTTGGCCGTGCGCCGTAGCAGTGCCTACAAAGAGCGCTTTCTCAGCCTTTCGCACGCGTTGCTGCGGATCGCCCTGGCGATTGTGTTCATTGATGTCCTGGGGCGCATCTGGGGCGTGTCGCTGTTCGAGTTTGCGGTGAGTAATTCGGTCGGCCGGGCGATCAGCGATTCGCTGAGTCGTATTGGTTTGATTTTCCTGGTGACCTGGATGGGCTGGGTGGTGTTGGACACGGCGATTCAGGAAGCCCTGAAACCACCCGTTAACAAACGCTCCACGCGCCAACCCAGTACCCGAACCAAAACCATCTTGCCGCTGCTGCGCAACGCGATCAAAATCATCCTGGTGGTGATCTGCGCCATCACCACCATGGCTAACCTGGGAATCAACGTTGCGCCCTTTTTGGCCGGTGCCGGTGTCGTGGGGCTGGCCATCGGTTTCGGCTCCCAGCAACTGGTGCAGGACGTGATCACCGGGTTGTTCATCATCATCGAAGACACGTTGTCGATTGGTGATTGGGTGGTGCTCGACTCTGGCCACGCCGGCACCGTCGAAGGCCTGACCATCCGCACCTTGCGCCTGCGCGACGGCAAGGGGTTTGTGCACTCGGTGCCATTCGGTCAGATCAAGGCTGTGACCAATCAGTCGAGGCAATTCGCCTATGCGTTTTTCTCGGTGCAGTTCACCTACGACACCGATGTCGACAAGGCCATCGAGTTGATCCGCGAGGCCGGGGATTCCATCCGCGACGATGCGTTCCTCAAGTACAACCTGCAAGGGCCGCTGGATGTGTTTGGTGTCGACAAGATGGACCTCAACGGCGTGGTGCTGACGGCACAGTTCCGCACCGTGTCGGGCGGGCAATACGCAGTGAGTCGGGCGTTCAACCAACGTTTGAAAAAGCTTGTGGATAACAGCCCGTGGGTGCATTTCGCGCAGACTTATCCACAGCAGGTCTTGATGCCCAGGCAGGCTGATGAGCCGCTGCAAAGCGATGGACCTGCAACACAGCATTCATCGGTGCTGCTGCCGGATCAGCCGAGAACCCAATGATTTGTGTTGGGGCTGACGGCCTCATCGCGAGCAAGCTCGCTCCCACATTTGATCGCATTCCCCTGTGGGAGCGAGCTTGCTCGCGATGAGGCCGGTGCCGACAACATCAATGCCGGATCAGTTTGTTGTGTAGCTCGGTAGTGGATTGCTGATCCAACTCCAGCCAAAAAAGCTGCTTGCCGGCAATCTCGGCAGCAGCGGGCAATCCATCGCGATACACCAATCGATTACTCGCCAATGCCGGCACTTTTACCCCCGGCAGTAACGTCCCGGCGAGGTTCAGCGGATCAACCCCGCACACGGCAATCAAACTCCCGTCATGCGGCCGTCGCCGCACCTCGCGCAGTAAAGGAATGGCCTCGGGCAACGCAAACTGTTCGCCCGCCAAGCCACTGACAAACCGCCCGCCGCGAATCTCGCCTTGAGCTTCCAGCCGATGGAAAGTGCGCAACAATTCCCGCCAGCTCGGCAACCAATCCGCTTCACGTTCCAGCAAACGCCAGAACACCACGCCGTAGCGCCGAAGCAAGGTCATGGCGATATGTTCAAGGGTGTCGGTCGGCGTGGGCGCCGGGCGCTTGTTATCCACAACCGGCGCAGGCGCCCCGCGCCGCAACAGCGCCCAGCGCCCGGCATCGTCCATCCCGCCGACAAACGCTCCGCGCCCGCGTCGGCTGCTGCGATTCTGTCGCTTGCTGGCCGGGGTGATCAGCGCTCGCAGGCCGGCGAAGCTGTCGGCATTCACCAACCCGGCGCCGACCAATTCCTGCAAGGCGATTTCCAGTTCCGAGCGCAGCAGATGAGCCTCGTGAATCAGCTCATCGAAAAACAGCGCGCCGTGTTGGCTGAGTGCTTCATACACTTTCTGTGTCTTGGGCGACAGTTCGCTGGCCGGCGTCTGCTCGGTCAACCCGCTCCACAACCCGACCTGACTGCGCGGCAGCAGCAGAATCGGCGTGCTGCGCAGCGCCGTGCTGGCGCTTTTGTTGCGTGCGGTCAGCCGCGTCCAGACCAGTTTTCCGCTGCGGCACAGATCATCCAGCCAACTCGCTGAATAGTCTTTTATTCGCGCCGGCAAAAGATCGCTGTCCCAGGCTGAAGCGGCGGCGGGGTAGCCTTCGAACTGACCGATTATTGCTGGCAACACTGCGCTGCCCTGACCTTGGGTCGCGGCGGACAGATGCTGCCAGTCGAACAGGAAACGCATAAAGTCTTGCAGCGCCACGGGCTCGATTTCCCGCCGCAGACGCTTGACGGTGTAGCGGTGAATCCGCGCCAGCAGATGCCGTTCGCACCATTCTTCCTCACCCGTGCCGGGCGTGAATTGGCCGCGCAGCACATAGCCTTCGCGTTCCAGTTGCGCCAACGCCTGGGTGACTTGAGTCGCCGGTAATCCGAGCGGTTCGGCAATTGATTTCAGCGGCAACGGACCGAAGGCACTGAGCCGCGCACGAAGCACTTCGAGCACCGCTTCGTCCGGCGCCCAGACTTCATCGAACCCGGGCAACGCCTCCAGCGGTGGCTGCAAAATCGCCTGCGGATAAATCGCCTTCAGGCAAGTCAGTCGCTCCAGTGCCAACCACAGCGCTTGCCCGGCATTGACTTGCAAGCGGCTGGCGCGACCGCTGTCGGCCAGGGCGTTCAGCCAATCGAGCCAGTCTGGATGGTCTTGGGCTTCGGCGTCAGTGATGCACGCGAGGCTCATCAGGGCTTCATGCATTTCATCAACGCCAGTCGGCGTTGGCCAGGCTTCCTCGCGCACGGCTTGAATCGCGTCCGCATCCAGCGCACCGAGGTCGTCGGTGGACTGCGGATCGCTCCAGCGGCGGTTGAGTACCGCTTGAGTGCGGCGTTCTTCCAGCGGCGCATCGTCGAGAAAAGTGTAAGGCCGAGCGCTGAGGATTTCTGCTGCCAGCGGTGAGGGCGCTGGTAAATCGCGGCTGATCAGGCGGATGTCGCCACGTTCCATGCGCCGCAACAACGCCAGCCAGCCTTCGCTGTCCATGGCCTCGTGCAGGCAATCGTCGAGGGTTTGTTCCACTAGGGGATGGTCGGGAATTTCCCGTTCGCCGGCGAGGTTTTCCACGCAGGCAATCTGCTCGGGAAACACGCTGGCGATCAGGTCTTCGCTTTTCATCCGCTGGATCTGCGGCGCGACTTTGCGCCCGCCGGTGTAACGCGGCAGCGCCAACGCCACCCCGGCATTCCAGCGCCAGCGCACACCGAACAGCGGCGCATCGAGCACGGCTTGAATCAGGGTGTGTTCGGCGCTTTTGCTGTGCAGATAGCGCCAGACGTCATCGAGTTCAAAACTGTGGCTGGTGGACAGCGACAGAACGATGGCGTCTTCGCTGGCGGCAGCCTGCAACTCGAAGTTGAAGGTGCGGCAGAAACGCTTGCGCAAGGCCAGGCCCCAGGCACGGTTGATGCGGCTGCCGAACGGCGTGTGGATGATCAGTTGCGTGCCGCCGGACTCGTCGAAAAACCGCTCCATCAGCAGCGTGTCTTGTGACGGCAGGGCGCCGAGGGTCAGGCGCGCACGGGCCAGGTAATCGACCAATTGTTCGGCGCAAGCGAGGTTCAGACCGAGGGTGTCGGTCAGCCAGTCGATCGCGGGCTGCAGGTGACCGGGTGTAGCGCCGAGCAGCTCATCGAGTTGCGCTTGCAGGCGGGCCACGGCGAACGACAGTTCAGCACTGCGGCCTGGGGCCTCACCGAGCCAGAATGGAATGGTCGGCGGTTGTCCCTGAGCGTCTTCGACCCGGACCTTGCCGGTTTCAACGCGCAGGATTCGGTAGGAGGTGTTGCCCAACTGGAAGACATCCCCGGCGATGCTTTCAACTGCAAAGTCCTCGTTGACGCTGCCGATGTTCAGCCCTTGGGGTTCCAGCACCACGCTGTAGTCGGCGTTGTCCGGGATCGTCCCGCCGCTGGTCACAGCAGTCAGTTTGGCGCCCCGGCGACCGCGCAGGGTGCGGGTCACGGCGTCGCGGTGCAGGTAAGCGCTACGGATGCCCTGACGACCGTTGTAGCCCTCGGCGAGCATCTGTAGCAGCGCCTGATAATGTTTTTCGTCGAATTGGGCATACGGCGAGGCGTTGCGAAACATCTCCAGCAATGCCTGTTCTTGCCATTCCTGGCAGCTCACCTCGGCGATGATTTGCTGGGCGAGTACGTCCAGTGGCGCCTTCGGAATCTGCAAAGTGTCGAGTTCGCCGCGTCGCACACAATCGAGCAGGGCGGCGCATTCGATCAGGTCGTCGCGGGTGGTGGCGAACAGGCGGCCCTTGGGCGTGCCGCCGACCTGGTGCCCGGAACGGCCGACCCGTTGCAGGAACCCGGCAATCGAGCGCGGCGAGGCAATCTGGCAGACCAGGTCGACATCGCCGATATCGATCCCCAGCTCCAGGGACGCCGTGGCGATCAGCACTTGCAGTTCGCCGCGCTTGAGCCTTTGCTCGGCGTCGAGACGAAATTCCTTGGCCAGACTGCCGTGGTGGGCGGCCACCGCGTCCTTGCCGAGACGCTCGCTCAAGTGTCGACTCAGGCGTTCGGCCAGGCGTCGGGTGTTGACGAAAATCAGGGTGGTGCGGTGTTCGCGGGCGAGGGCGGCGAGGCGGTCGTAGACCAGTTCCCAGACGTCATTGGCCATGACTGCCGACAACGGCGCGGGCGGCACTTCGATGCCCAGATCGCGTGGGCGAGCATGGCCGATATCGATGATTTCGCAGGGGCGGTCGCGGCCGACCAGAAAACGCGACACGGCTTCGATGGGTTTTTGCGTGGCAGACAGGCCAATCCGCATCAGCGGTTGTGCGCACAACGCTTGCAGTCGCTCGAGGCTCAGGGCCAGGTGGCTGCCGCGCTTGCTGGCGGCGATCGCGTGAATTTCGTCGACGATCACCGTGCGGGCGGTACTGAGCATTTGTCGGCCGGAGTCGGAACCGAGCAGCACGTAAAGGGATTCCGGGGTGGTCACCAGGATATGCGGCGCGGTCTTGCGCATCGCCGAGCGGTCTTTTTGCGGTGTGTCGCCGGTGCGCACGGCGGTGTTGATCTGCAATTGCGGCAGGCCCATCGCGCGTAACTGCTCGGTGATGCCGGCCAGCGGGCTTTGCAGGTTGATCTGGATGTCGTTGGACAAGGCTTTTAGCGGCGAAACGTAGACCACCAGGGTTTCATCCGGCAGATGGCCGCCGTTGGCCATTGCGCGGTGGACCAGATCGTCGATGACCGCGAGGAACGCGGTGAGGGTCTTGCCGGAGCCCGTGGGTGCGGCGACCAGGGTCGAACGGTGCCGGCGGATCAACGGCCACGCCCGGGCCTGGGCGGCGGTAACCGTCGGGAAGGTGCTGCTGAACCAGGCGCTGACGGCGGGGTGGAAGCCTGCCAGGGCGCTGTCCGTCGGGATGGGCAGATTCATGGAGCAATTTATGCGGGCGGGGGGCTGAAGATGCAAGTACCGCTCAAGACCTTCGCTGTTGCTGAGGGCCTCTTCGCGGGCAAGCCTCGCTCCAGGTGATCGCATTCCCTTGTAGGAGCGAGGCTTGCCCGCGAAGGGGTCATTAGCCGCACCGCAAAATCCGGCGATCTACACTTTACGGATGACGGTTGCGCAGTAAACCCGCAAAATGCAACGATTCCGGCAACTATCGACGGCATTGCCCGCGAGCGGTGTCGATAAAGCCATTGTTTCAATCAGACTGGGCCTGCTGACTCTATGCGAATGCGCCTTATGTTACTGGGCGGCGGAAATGCCCTTGGGCAGGCGCTGATTCGCCTCGGTGCGGAGGAAGACATCGGCTTCCTCGCCCCCCGCCCACCGCACGACGGCTGGGACGCCGCGACCCTGACGCAACTGCTCGACGACACCCGTCCGGACGCGTTGATCAACCTCGCCTATTATTTCGACTGGTTTCAGGCGGAGACGGTCAGCGAACAACGTCTGGCCGGACAGGAGCGGGCGATCGAGCGTCTGGCCGAACTGTGCCAGCATCACAACATCGTTCTGCTGCAACCGTCGAGTTATCGAGTATTCGACGGCTCCCGGGCGACGGCCTACAGCGAAAAAGACGAACCGGTGCCCCTGGGCCTGCGCGGTCAGGCCTTATGGCGAATCGAACAAAGCGTGCGCGCCACCTGCCCGCAACACGTGTTGCTGCGATTCGGCTGGCTGCTCGATGACAGCCCCGACGGCACCCTCGGGCGTTTCCTCGGTCGCGCCGAACTGCCTGAAGAATTGCTGATGGCCGACGACCGTCGGGGCAATCCGACGCCGGTGGATGATGCCGCCCGGGTGATCATCTCGGTTCTCAAGCAACTCGATTGCTCGGCGCCTCTGTGGGGCACCTACCATTACGCCGGGCATGAGGCGACCACGCCGCTGGCACTTGGGCAGGCGATCCTCACCGAAGCACGCGCGCTGCATCCGCTGGCCATCGAAGCGCCGACCGCCCAGGCTCACGCCGCCCGGCCCGACGCTGCCGAAGAGCCGCAACACGCGGTGCTGGCCTGCAAGAAAATTCTGCACACTTTCGGGATCAAGCCCCGCGCCTGGCGTGCGGCACTCCCGGGCTTACTGGATAGGTTTTATCGCCATGGCTGACGGCCCTGTTTTAATCACCGGCGGTGCCGGTTTCATCGGCTCGCACCTCACCGATGCCTTGCTCGCCAAGGGCCATTCTGTGCGCATTCTTGATGACCTCTCCACGGGCAAACGCAGCAACTTGCCGCTGGACAATCCCGGCGTCGAACTGATCGTCGGCGATGTCGCCGATGCCGCACTGGTGGCTCGGGCGATGGTCGGTTGCAGCGCTGTGGCGCACCTGGCTGCGGTGGCGTCGGTGCAGGCGTCGGTGGATGATCCGGTGAAGACTCACCAGAGCAACTTCATTGGCTCGCTGAATGTCTGCGAAGCCATGCGCCAGACCGGCGTCAAACGGGTGCTGTATGCGTCCAGCGCAGCGGTCTACGGCAACAATGGCGAAGGCGAGTCGATTGACGAAGACACGCCCAAGGCGCCGTTGACGCCTTACGCTTCGGACAAATTGGCGAGTGAGCATTACTTCGATTTTTACCGTCGCCAGCATGGTCTGGAGCCGGTGGTGTTCCGCTTCTTCAACATCTTCGGCCCGCGCCAGGATCCGTCCTCGCCGTACTCCGGGGTGATCAGCATTTTCAGCGAGCGCGCGCAGAAGGGCCTGCCGATCACTGTGTTCGGTGACGGTGAGCAGACTCGCGATTTCGTCTACGTCGAAGACCTGGTCGACTTGCTGGTGCAAGCCATCGAGAAACCGCAGGTCGAAGTCGGCGCGGTCAATGTCGGCTGGAACCAGGCCACGACCCTCAAACAAATGCTTGAAGCCCTTGAAGCGGTGGTTGGTCAATTGCCGCCGGTGAGCTATGGCCCGGCGCGCTCCGGCGACATCCGTCACTCGCGAGCGAACAATCAGCGTTTGCTGGAGCGCTTTACCTACCCAGAGCAGACACCGATGCGTGTCGGCCTGGCGCGGTTGCTGGAGCGCTGAGGTTTACGCAGCCATGAAAAAGGCGCCTTTCGAGGCGCCTTTTTTGTGTGGCGGGTTTAGAACTTGTAACCCAGGCCCACCATGTAGATGAACGGGTCTACGTCCACATCGACCTTGGCGCGAGTGCCTTGTGCTACTGCGTTATTTTGCACCGTCGCGGTGGTGTCGATGTCGATGTAGCGCACCTGGGCGTTGATCATGATGCTGTCGGTCAGCATGTAGTCGGCGCCGACCTGGAACGCCATGCCCCAGGAGTTATCCGCCTTGAAGTTGCTGAAGCCGTTGGCGCTGGCTTCGCTGCCGACGTGCTCGTCGTAGATCCAGGTGTAGTTGATACCGGCACCGACATACGGCTGGAATGCGGACTTCGCGTCCAGTGGGTAGTACACAACGCTCAGCGTCGGTGGCAGGTGTTTCAGGCTGCCGAGTTTGCCGTTGGCCGCGCCCAGGGCGGTGCCTTTGATCTTCACGTCATGCTCGAACGGCGAGGCCGCCAGCAGCTCGATCCCCCAGTGGCTGTTGAGCATGTAAGCGAAGTTAAGACCCAGTTGCGTGTCGCTGCTCATGGTGGCCTTGCCACCCAGATCGGCACCCTTCAGCGGGCCTTGATCAACCTTGACGCTGGAGCTGTCGGCTTCCGGGTTGACGGTGATTGCACCGGCGCGAACGAGGATGTCGCCAGCTTCGTGGGCGTAGGCTAGCGGTGCTGCGAGCGCGAGGGCAAACAGCGAAGCGCAGAGCTTGGACTTGTGCATTGAGGGCTCCAAAGGACGTTAAAAATATTTGATGTCCAATGGTACGGAGGCGTCTGGTACGGTCTTTTGATTCAGCTCAATGAAACAGTGATGGCCCTGATTTTGTTTGCGCCTCTGATGGCCTCATCGCGAGCAAGCTCGCTCCCACATTGGATCTGCGCATCAACACACATCCCCTGTGGGAGCGAGCTTGCTCGCGATAGCTATCGACAAGGCAATACATAACTACCGGATTCACTCCGCCAGCTCATACACATAAATCTTGTCCGCTTCCATCTGATACCCCGCATCGGCCAATTCACTGCTGGATGCCTTGACCTGCAGCGCACCCTCGATCCAGTACGGCTGATACAACTCATCGAGCTTCACACCCACCTCGCTTTTGACGTGCACGATCTGGTTCGATGGCGGTGGCGGCACGTGGATGCAGGCGCCGAAGTAAGGCACCAGCAGAAACTCCGTGGTGCGACCTTCTTCACTCACTTCCAGCGGCACGATGTAGCCCGGCAACCGAATGTTCTGGCCGTTGAGACTTTTCACCACCGGTGCATTCGGCATGTCTTGCTTGGCCGCGGGTGCCGATTCGGCGGCCAACGCGTTGCCCATCTGCGACAGGTCATGCAGCGGCGTCATGTTTGGCACTTCCGGCGCGGCGTCCGGCGGGATCATTTCCGACCAGGTCAGGTCTTTCGGCTCGGCTGCCCACAACGGCAGGGCGACCAGCATCAACAGCGCAAGCACAGCGCGGGGCATGTTCAACGTCCTCATAAACGGATCGACAGGCCATCGGCCAAGGATTGGCGATACGCGCGCCAGGCCGGCACGCTGCCCATCAGCAACGCGGCGATCAGGATGCCACCGAGCAGCGTCCATTCATATTCGCTCGGCCAGGCCAGCGGCAAGTACAAGCCGTAATTCGCCTGCACGTAGCCCTGAGCCACGGCAATGCACACGTAAAGCAGCGCTACACCTGCGATTACCCCGGACAGCGCCAAGGCAAACGCCTCCAGCACCAGCAAAGTCGCAATATGCCACGGCCGGGCACCCACCGAAC
This sequence comes from Pseudomonas sp. RT4P38, assembly GCF_054897765.1. Taxonomy (NCBI): domain Bacteria; kingdom Pseudomonadati; phylum Pseudomonadota; class Gammaproteobacteria; order Pseudomonadales; family Pseudomonadaceae; genus Pseudomonas; species Pseudomonas sp. RT4P38. The sequence goes on along the minus strand of NZ_CM142703.1, from coordinate 6,203,478 downwards.
GCAGAATCGCCATCTCCCGCCGTCGTTCGTTGAGGCTGGTGAGGATCGCCGTGAGCATGCCGATCAACCCGGTCAGCACCACGAACAGCGAGACCACGAACAAGGCTTTTTCCGCCGTGCTCATCAAGCTCCACAGTTCTTGCAGCGCCACGCCCGGCAGGATCGCCAGCATCGGCTCTCCACGGAATTCATTGATCTCACGCTGTAGCGCGAAGGTCGAAATCTTGCTGTTGAGGCCGAGCATGAACGCCGTGATCGCTTGCGGCGTCAGGTCCATGTTGCGTGCCTGATCGGCACTGATCCGACCGTTGCCGCGCGCCGGCACACCGTTGTGCCAATCGACGTGGATCGCTTCCATGCCGCCGAGGCTGATGTGCAACGTGCGGTCCACCGGGGTGCCGGTGCGTTTGAGAATGCCGACCACGGTGAACGGCTTGTCGTCGTGCTTGACCAGGCTGATCACCGCCACGCCGTGGGCCAGCACCAGTTTGTCGCCGAGTTTGTAGTGCAGCGCATCGGCCACTTCGGCACCGAGCACCACTTCGAAAGGGTCGGTGGCGAACGCGCGGCCGTCGGCCAGTTCCAGGTGTTGCTGATGACCGTATTGGTAATGCTCGAAGTACGCCTCGGTGGTGCCCATCACGCGGTATCCGCGATGGGAGTCGCCGAGGGACATCGGGATTGCCCACTTCACTTTCGGGTTGTTGGCGAAGTGCTCGAAGCTGTCCCAACGAATGTTGTTGGTGGCGTTGCCAATGCGGAACACCGAGTACAGCAATAGGTTTACCGAACCGGAGCGGGCGCCGACGATCAGGTCGGTGCCGCTGATGGTGCTGGCGAAACTGGCCTTGGCTTCGGTGCGCACACGTTCTACGGCTAACAGCAGGCAGACCGACAGGGCGATGGCAAACGCGGTGAGGATCGCGGTGAAGCGGCGGTTAGCCAGGCTGGCCATGGCTAGACGAAACAAATACATCTCAGACCTCGGACGGGGTGGCGGCGCGATTGAGATCGGCCAGCGACAAGTGGCGATCGAACAGCGGTGCCAGGCTCTGGTCATGGCTGACGAATAGCAGGCTCGACCCGGCTTCGCGGCATTCGGCGAACAGCAAGCGAAGGAAGTTCTCGCGGGCGTCGTAATCCAGGGCCGAGGTCGGTTCGTCGGCGATCACCAATTCAGGCTGACCGATCAACGCGCGCGCAGCGGCAACCCTTTGCTGCTGGCCGATGGACAGCGAATCGGCGCGACGACTGAGGATGCTTTCATCTTTCAGACCCAAGTGGGCGAGGAGGGTGGCCGCCGCCTGATCGACGCTGCCGTGGCGCTGGATAGCCCGTTCAGCGCGCAGTTTGGAAAAGTGGCAGGGCAGCTCAACGTTCTCGCGCACCGAGAGAAACGGCAGCAAGTTGAACTGCTGGAAGATGTAGCCGGTGTGATCGACCCGGAAGCGGTCGCGAGCGCCGGCCGAGAGTTCGGTCAGCTCCTGGCCCAGCAATCGGATGCTGCCGCAATCAGGCTTCTGTACACCGCCGAGCAGGCCGAGCAGAGTGGTCTTGCCACTGCCGCTGGGGCCCTTGAGGAACAGGGTTTCGCCGGGCATAAGGCGAAACGCCGGGATATCCAGCAGCGGCGGGTGACCGGGCCAGCTGAAGCTCAGGTCGGACAGTTCGATGAGTGCTTGGGTCATAGCGCCGATTTCATGGGTTTTGGGTACTTGTCTCAATATCACATCCAACACAAACCCCTGTGGGAGCGAGCTTGCTCCGGGCGGCGTTCCGACGATAGCGGTTTTACAGTCACATCAGTGTTGAATGTGCTGACGTCATCGCGAGCAAGCTCGCTCCCACAGGGGATCTGCGGTGGGTTTAGAACTTGAGGGCGGCAGCCTTGGCCGTCACTTCGACCCCTTGCTGCCCGCTCGGGCTGATCAGTTGTAGCTGAATCTTCTGGGTCGCCGGGAACGTGTTGAAGATGTTCGCCAGGTCCAGGTTTTTCAGCGCGCCCGGTGCCGAGCAGCTGAACTGGTAATGGGCGTGGATTTCGCTGTGGTCGTGGTGATGACCGTCCTTGGCCTCTTCGTCGTGATCGTCATCGGCATTCGGCTTGTCGCCGAACAGCGGGCTTTCCAGTTCCTGTGTCGCGACCACGCAACCGGCGGCTTTCGGCAGGTTGAACAGCACCAATGGTTTCTCCAGCTGCGCACGAACGGCGGCAACCTTGGCTTTGTCAGCGTCGGTGGTGGCGGCGTGTTCGAAACCCACCAGGTTCATCGCCGGGCTTTCCAGCTCCAGCTCCAGGGTCTGACCGTCCAGCGCTGCGTTCAGGCGACCGACGCCATGTTCGTGGGCGGCGAGGCTGCCGTGCTCATGATCATGTTCATCAGCGGCGTGGGCGACGGCCAGCGGCAACAGGGCAAACGGCAGAGCGAGAAGCAGACGGCGCATGGCGGGTCTCCGGAAAATAAAATGAATGATTTGTTATGTGATCTTATAACGAAAGTGCCGAGAGTTTGACCATCTGCTTGGCGTTGCACAAGTCCCATGGGAGCATGCACGTCGGAAATGTGCAGGAGCAGACTTATGTTGCGAATTCGCGGAAGCATCGGCGAATGGCCGGTGGATTTGACGCTGGAGATGGATGACGGCGACTGGGCACGGCTCGGTGCGCAGTTGCAGGTGGTCAAGCCCGAGGGCAGTGCGGCGCCGGCAAAACCTATCAATCAGGATGATGCGCTGTGGCAGATCGCGAAGGATTTGCTGCGCAAGGCGGGGCAATTGAGCGGACCGGATTTGCTCGATCAGTTGGAAGGATTGACCGGCAGCGCGGCGTCGGGCAAACGCTTGCTGGTGCGTTTGCGCCACTGCTCTGATGTGAAAGTGACGAGCGGCGGAGATACGCCGCTCTACAGCTGGATCGAAAACGCTTAGTACAGCGCAGCAAACAACTTGCGGCGGTACGTGGTCACCAGCGGGTGATCGTTGCCCAGCAGTTCGAACACTTGCAGCAAGGTCTTGTGCGGCAAGCCTTCGCTGTAGCTGCGATTGCGCACGAACAGCTTGAGCAACGCATCCAGTGCCGCGTCGTACTGCTGACGGGCCAACTGCTGGATCGCCAGCTGATAAACCGCTTCATCGTCCTGCGGGTTTTTCGCCAGGCGCGCTTTCAGGTCTGCCGCATCCGGCAAATCCTTGGCCTGACCGAGGAACTGGATCTGCGCCTTGGCGCCGGCCAGGGCGGCCTTGTGCTCATCGCTCTTGACCGCGTCGAGCACGGTTTGCGCTTCACCCAGCTCGCCACGTTCGGTGAGGCAACGGGCGTAGAGGATCAGCGCCTTTGCGTTGGTGTTGTCTTCGCCCAGCAGCACTTTCAGCGTGGCTTCGGCGTCGGCAAAGCGGTTGTCATCAAACAGCGCCTGAGCCTGTTCGAACGGATCGGCAGCCGCCGGCGGTGGCATTTGCACGTGAGGCTCAAGCATCGCGCGCACGGCGGATTCCGGCTGTGCACCGGCAAAACCATCCACCGGCTGACCGTCCTTGAACAGCACCACCGTCGGCAGGCTGCGAATGCCGAAGCGCGAAACGATGTCCGGCTCGACGTCGCAGTTGACCTTGGCCAGCAGCAACTCGCCCTGATAGCTCTCGGCGATGGTTTGCAGCATCGGCATCAACGCCTTGCACGGCGCACACCATTCGGCCCAGAAATCCACCAGCACCGGTTTGTGGAAAGAGTTCTCGATCACCGACTGCTCGAAATCGGCAGTCGTGGCGTCGAAGATGTACGGCGTTTCCTGACTCATGGGGGATCTCGTAAAAGCGTGAATGGGGCAACTATAAGGCTAGCCACGTCGCGCGTGGTAGAGGCTCACATGCCGAAACTCTTCGGGCTCGGCCAGATCGGGCAAGGTCATCGCTTCGAGCATTTCAATGCGCTGATACAGCGGATGGCGAAAATCCCTCACGCGCGAATCGGCCACCAACGCTTCCTGGCCGCGACTCAAGAATTCATCGAGCAACGGCAGATTCGCCCGGTCGTACAGCACATCGGCCACCAGAATCAGATCAAAGCGATCCGCTTCGGCGAAAAAATCCATCGAGTAGTTGAGGTGTACGTCATTGAGTTCGGCATTCGCCCGACACGCGGCAATCGCCAGCGGATCGAGGTCACAGGCCACCACTTCGAGCGCTCCGGCCTTGACTGCCGCAATCCCGGCCACACCGGAACCGGCACCGAAATCCAGCACCCGTTTGCCTTTGACCCACTCAGGGAATTCGGCGAGGTAGCGGGCGACTGCCAGGCCACTGGCCCAGCAGAAGCTCCAATAGGGCGGCTCATGGAGAATCCGCCGGGTTTCTTCGGGGCTGAACGCGCGGTCCATGTTGTCGCCGTCGATCAGCCAAAGCTTCAGATCGGTGTCCGGCAATTCACAGGCAACCAGTTGTGCGTCACCGAGTAGTTCACCCAGCGCCTGTTGCAGGTCGAGCGGTGCAATCATGGCGCTTTGACGAATTGCAGCTGACCCAACACTTGCGTCGTTGGCTGGCTGATGACTTGCGACGGCAGATGCAAAATCAGCTGGCCGGACTGGCTGGCGCGGCCACGCAGTTCAACGCGGGCACCAACCGGGAAGGATTCCGGGTTGAAACGCAGGTGAAACGGCAGAATCTGGTTGGTGCCGATCAGGCTGGAACTGGCGAGCAATTGTTGCGGACGGTCCTTGTCATCGATCACCAGCAGCGCCAGTTCGACTTCGGCGCCGGCCGGCACGCCTTGCAGGGTGCCGCTCAATTCACGCTGATAAGCGGGCAGCGGGCCGAGGTTGGCTGATTCCCTGGCTTTCTTCTGTGCCTGTTGTGGCGCGGGGCCTGGCGTCGGCGGCTGGGGCTTGGGCGCATCGCTGCTGCAGGCCACCAGCAGGCTGAAAAGACTGAGCAAAACCAGCGGTCTTAGGGACATTTTCGGCTCCAGCAAGGTGAAATCCATGGATCTAGCTCTATAGCCCGTCTGTATACCGCAAACCCTATGGCTTGTCTTGCCACGGGGATGCGCTACCATGGCCCTCCCTTTTTTTGTTGCCTGCCACCATGCACTGTCCCTTCTGCGGTGCCAACGACACCAAGGTCATCGACTCGCGTCTGGTCGCCGAGGGCGAACAGGTGCGCCGCCGGCGTGAATGCCTGGCCTGCGGCGAACGTTTCACGACGTTCGAGACCGCCGAACTGGTGTTGCCGCGCCTGATCAAAACCGACGGCAGCCGCCAGCCGTTCGACGAAGAAAAACTCCGCGCCGGCATGCAGCGTGCGCTGGAGAAGCGCCCGGTGAGTGTCGAGCGCCTGGAATCGTCGCTGGTGCACATCAAACACAAACTGCGCGCCACCGGTGAGCGAGAGGTTAAATCCCTTGTCGTCGGTGAACTGGTGATGGCCGAGCTGCAAAAGCTCGACGAAGTCGCCTACATTCGTTTCGCCTCCGTGTATCGGCGCTTCCAGGACCTCAACGAGTTCCGCGAAGAGATCGATCGCCTGGCCCGTGAGCCGGTGAAAGAATGACCACCTCTGTAGAACTTGCCATCCTCGACGCCCATTACATGGCCCGTGCCCTGGAACTGGCGCGTAAAGGTCATTACACGACGCACCCCAACCCTCGGGTGGGCTGTGTGATCGTGCGGGACGGGCAGATTGTCGGCGAAGGTTGGCACGTGCGCACCGGCGAGCCACACGCCGAAGTCCACGCCCTGCGCGCCGCTGGCGATAAGGCGCGAGGCGCCACCGCTTACGTGACCCTCGAACCTTGCAGCCACCACGGACGGACGCCGCCTTGTGCGGATGCGCTGGTACATGCGGGTGTGGCTCGAGTAGTCGCGGCGATGCAAGACCCGAACCCGTCGGTTGCCGGTCGTGGCATGCAGCGTCTGGCCCAGGCTGGCATCGCTACCGAAAGCGGTGTGCTGGAAGGCGAAGCGCGCAAGCTCAATGAAGGCTTCCTGAAACGCATGGAACACGGCTTGCCGTTCGTGCGGGTCAAATTGGCCATGAGCCTCGACGGTCGCACGGCGATGGAAAGCGGCGAAAGCCAATGGATCACCGGTCCGGCGGCGCGTTCGGCGGTACAACGCCTGCGCGCTCAGGCCAGCGTAGTGCTGACCGGCGCCGACACGGTGCTGGCAGACAACGCCCGTCTCACTGTGCGTGCCGATGAGCTAGGCCTGGACCCTGAACAAACGGCCCTGGCCATGAGCCGTCCGCCGCTTCGCGTGCTGATTGACGGCCGCCTGCGCGTGCCGCTGGACGCGCCGTTCTTCAAGGCCGGCCCGGCGCTGGTCGCCACGTGCATGGCGATCGAAGAGCAATACGCCAATGGCCCGGAGTGCTTGATCGTGGCGGGCGAGGATGGTTTGGTCGACCTGCGCAAACTGCTGGTCGAACTTGCCGCCCGTGGGGTCAACGAAGTGTTGGTCGAGGCTGGTCCGCGTCTGGCCGGGGCTTTTGCTCAGCAAGGGCTGGTAGACGAGTTCCAGATTTTCATCGCCGGCAAGTTTCTCGGGTCATCGGCACGGCCGCTGCTGGACTGGCCGCTCGCGCAAATGAAGGATGCGCCCGAGCTCAAAATCACTGAAATTCGCGCGGTTGGCGATGACTGGCGAGTCATCGCCATTCCTTCGCCAACGGCGAGCGTATAATTGCGGGCCTGCGCCACGCGACGGCCCTGTTCTCGAGGAGGACTCCATGTTTACCGGCATCATCGAATCCATCGGCAGTATTCGTGCATTGACCCCAAAAGGCGGAGATGTGCGGGTACACGTAGAAACCGGCAAGCTCGACCTGAGCGACGTCAAACTGGGCGACAGCATCGCGGTCAACGGCGTGTGCCTGACCGCGGTTGAGTTGCCAGGCAACGGCTTTGCGGCGGACGTCAGTCGCGAAACCCTCGACTGCACCGCCATGAATGATCTGAAAAGCGGCAGCCCGGTCAACCTGGAAAAAGCCCTGACCCCGACCACTCGCCTCGGCGGGCATCTGGTCAGCGGCCACGTCGATGGCGTGGGCGAAGTGGTTGCCCGTACCGAGAATGCTCGCGCTGTGGAGTTCCGCATCCGCGCGCCGAAAGAGCTGGCCAAGTACATCGCCCATAAAGGCTCGATCACCGTCGACGGCACCAGCCTGACCGTGAACGCGGTCGATGGCGCCGAGTTCTTGCTGACGATCATTCCGCACACCCTGAGCGAAACCATCATGGCGTCTTACCAGCCAGGTCGCCGGGTGAATCTTGAAGTTGACTTGCTGGCACGTTATCTGGAACGCCTGCTTTTAGGCGATAAAGCCGCAGAGCCAACCTCCAGTAACATCACCGAAAGCTTTCTGGCCGCCAACGGCTACCTCAAATCCTGACCCAAGGGGGTGCCTTGTGGCGCTCAATAGCATCGAAGAACTGGTTGAAGACATCCGCCAAGGCAAGATGGTCATCCTCATGGATGACGAAGACCGCGAGAACGAAGGCGACCTGATCATGGCCGCCGAGTGCTGCCAGCCAGAACACATCAACTTCATGGCCAAGCACGCCCGTGGCCTGATCTGCATGCCGATGAGTCGCGAGCGCTGCGAACTGCTGAAGCTGCCTCTGATGGCCCCGCGTAACGGTTCCGGTTTCGGCACCAAGTTCACCGTGTCCATCGAAGCAGCCACCGGCGTGACCACCGGCATTTCTGCCGCCGACCGTGCGCGTACCGTGCAGGCCGCTGCCGCAAAAGACGCCAAGGCTGAAGACATCGTCAGCCCCGGTCACATCTTCCCGCTGATGGCCCAGGCTGGCGGCACCCTCGCTCGCGCCGGCCACACCGAAGCGGCGTGCGACCTCGCGCGCATGGCCGGTTTCGAGCCGAGCGGCGTGATCTGCGAAGTGATGAACGACGACGGCACCATGTCCCGCCGCGCGGAACTGGAAGCGTTTGCTGCCGAACACAACATCAAGATCGGCACCATCGCCGACCTTATTCACTACCGGATGATCCACGAACGTACCGTTCAGCGGATTGCCGAGCAGCCGCTGGACAGCGAACTGGGCCAATTCAACCTGGTGACCTATCGTGATTCCGTGGAAGGCGACGTGCACATGGCCCTGACTCTGGGCACCGTGTGCGCCGAAGAGCCGACCCTGGTTCGGGTGCATAACATGGACCCGCTGCGCGACCTGTTGATGGTCAAGCAACCCGGCCGCTGGAGCCTGCGCGCCGCGATGGCTGCGGTGGCCGAGGCTGGCAGCGGTGTCGTGCTGTTGCTCGGTCACCCGCTCGATGGCGACGTATTGCTGGCACACATCCGTGAAACCGCGGAGCACGTACCGGCGAAAAAACCGACCACCTACAGCATCGTTGGTGCCGGTTCGCAGATCCTTCGGGACCTGGGCGTGCGCAAAATGCGCCTGATGAGTGCGCCAATGAAATTTAATGCGATATCCGGTTTCGATCTGGAAGTTGTAGAATACGTGCCCTCCGAATAATGACCGGTTGTTTCCAGTCCTTGATTCGCGGTTAACACATCACTGAGGGACGCGTAGAAAACGCGTCCCGGCTCTTTAAGAGATCTAACGAATGACCCTGAAGACCATCGAAGGTACCTTCATCGCCCCTAAAGGCCGCTACGCTTTGGTAGTAGGCCGTTTCAACAGCTTCGTCGTTGAAAGCCTGGTCAGCGGTGCAGTTGATGCCCTGGTTCGCCACGGCGTGAGCGAAAGCGACATCACCATCATCCGCGCGCCTGGCGCCTTCGAAATCCCGCTGGTTGCGCAAAAAGTCGCTCAAAAGGGCGAATACGCAGCAATCATTGCCTTGGGCGCGGTCATTCGTGGCGGTACTCCGCACTTCGAATACGTGGCTGGCGAATGCACCAAGGGCCTGGCCCAGGTGTCCATGGAGTTCGGCGTACCGGTCGCTTTCGGCGTGCTGACCGTTGATTCCATCGAGCAAGCCATCGAACGTTCCGGCACCAAGGCCGGCAACAAAGGTGCTGAAGCTGCCCTGTCCGCTCTGGAAATGGTCAGCCTGCTGGCGCAGTTGGAGGCCAAGTGATTAGCGACGAAAGTGATCGTTTCAACCCGCGCGATCCAAAGCCTGCGGATGCCGGCAAGCCATCGAAAAGCGTCAAGCGTCGCGAAGCCCGTCAGCTCGCGACTCAGGCGCTGTACCAATGGCACATGGCCAAGCAGTCGCTGAACGAGATCGAAGCGCAGTTCCGGGTCGATAACGATTTCAGCGATGTCGATGCCGCTTACTTTCACGACATCCTGCACGGCGTTCCGGCTCACAAGCCTGAGATCGACGCTGTACTGACGCCGTGCCTGGACATCACGATCGAAGAGCTGGACCCGGTTGAACTGGCCGTTCTGCGTCTGTCGACCTGGGAACTGCTCAAGCGCGTCGACGTGCCGTACCGCGTTGTGATCAACGAAGGTATCGAGCTGGCCAAAGTCTTCGGTTCCACCGACGGCCACAAGTTCGTCAACGGTGTGCTCGACAAGCTGGCCCCACGTCTGCGTGAAGCTGAAGTCAAGGCGTTCAAGCGCTGATTGGCGCTTGAACGGCTGCCAAATGGGCGAGTTTGAACTGATCCGCAACTTCTTCGCCGCCGCGCCTTGTGCGCAGGGCGGCGAAGGCGTTGCCCTCGGGATCGGCGATGACTGCGCCTTGCTCGCTGTTCCCCCCGGGGAGCAGTTGGCGATTTCCACCGACACGCTGGTTGCCGGCGTGCATTTCGTAGATCCTTGCGAGCCGTTTCTGCTCGGTCAGCGCTCGCTGGCTGTGGCCGTCAGCGATCTGGCTGCCATGGGCGCCACCCCCATTGCCTTTACCCTTGCCCTGACTTTGCCGACGGTGACTGCCGATTGGCTGGATGCTTACGCGCGTGGTTTGAACGTCATGGCACAGAGCTGCGGTGTGGCGCTGGTGGGTGGTGATACCTCCCGAGGGCCGTTGAGCCTGACCATGAGCGTGTTCGGTCGTGTGCCGGCGGGCAAGGCGTTGACCCGCAGCGGTGCGCAGCCAGGCGACTTGCTGTGCGTTGGCGGTGAGCTTGGCAACGCTGCTGGCGCCTTGCCGTTGGTGCTTGGTCAGCGAACGGCTGAAGCTGCCATCGCCGATCCGCTGTTGGCGCATTACTGGTCGCCGCAGCCGCAGCTTGGGCTGGGAATGGCGCTTCGCGGTAAAGCCACCTCGGCGCTGGACATCTCCGACGGCCTGCTCGCGGACTGCGGGCATATTGCCCTCGCATCGAAGGTCGGCATTCAGATTGAACGGGACACGCTGCCATTGTCGAACGCTTTAGTCGCCTTCCTCGGTCAATCGGGTGCAGAAGTCGCGGCCCTGAGCGGCGGTGATGATTACGTGCTGGCCTTTACCTTGCCGTCCGTGGAGTTAGCGCAATTGTTGAGCGACGGCTGGCCGATCCATGTGGTCGGGCGCGTTGTGACGGGGCAGGGCGTGGTGCTGCTGGACGCCGTTGGGCAAGACATCACCCCGAAAGCCCGGGGCTATCAACATTTTCGGGAGACACCGTGACAGATCATCCCAAACAGGTCCCGGCGGAATTCGTACCACCGTCGGTCTGGCGCAATCCGTGGCATTTCCTGGCGTTCGGCTTCGGCTCGGGCACCCTGCCAAAAGCACCGGGCACCTGGGGTTCGTTAGTTGCGCTACCCTTTATCCCGTTGTGGCAGATGTTGCCCGACTGGGGCTACTGGCTGATGCTCGGCATCACCATGCTGTTTGGTTTCTGGCTGTGTGGCAAAGTGGCCGACGATTTGCGGGTGCACGACCACGAAGGCATCGTCTGGGACGAAATGGTCGGGATGTGGATCACCCTGTGGCTGGTGCCCGAAGGTTGGTACTGGTTGCTGGCCGGGTTTTTGATGTTCCGCTTCTTCGACATCCTCAAGCCGTGGCCGATCCACTGGATCGACCGGCATGTGCATGGCGGCGTCGGGATCATGCTCGATGATGTATTGGCCGGGGTGTTTGCGTGGCTGGCGATGCAGGGGCTGGTATGGATTTTCGCCTGAAGGGCGAAACAGGGGACTAAGGATGGCTCGACGCTGGTTGGCTGTGATGATTTTTGCGATGTTTTGCTCGCTCGCCCAGGCGGGTGACGAGGCGACAACGCCGTCGGTGATTCATCTGGCCAGCGAAGACTGGGAAGACTACACCGCCGCCGATGGCCACGGTCTGGGCTGGGACGTGTTGCGGGAAGTCTTCGAGCCGGCGGGGGTCAAACTAGATATCCGCAGCGAACCTTACGTCCGCTCCATGGGCCTGGCCCAGCGCGGCGAAGTCGACGCCTGTGTCGGTTCCTATCTTGATGAGTCCAGCGATCTGCTCTATCCGCACTGGAACTTCGATACCGATCACATCTATGCCCTGGGGCTGGCCAGCAACCCCGCGCCGACCCCGCAAACCCTCGGCAACTATCGGCTGGCCTGGGTCCGCGGCTACGATTATCAGGATTACCTGCCCAACGTACGCCGCTATAACGAAGTCATGCGGCGTACCGGGATTTTGTCGATGCTGATGCAAAACCGCGCCGACTACTACATCGACGCGCTGACCGAGGTCGACTATGTCCTCAGACGGGCCCAGGATCCGTCGCAGTTCCGTCGTACCCACATCGCGGAATTACCGCTGTATCTGTGCTTTGCCAAGACGCCCAAGGCCCGAAAACTGATGGCGCTGTTCGATCAGCGCATGGACGTGTTGGTGAAAAGCGGTCAGCTGAAACCGATCTTCGAGCGCTGGAAACAACCCTATCCGTTCGACGCGAACTGACCCAAATCTTGTGGCTGGCGACGATCCACTGTGGGAGCGAGCTTGCTCGCGATGACGGTGTGTCAGCCACGTCTCTGCTTGCTGACAGTCCGCCATCGCGAGCAAGCTCGCTCCCACAGGGTGAAGTGGCGCACCAGTGATCTAACTTTTTGATTGTTATGCCCCATAATTCAGCCTAAGCGTCTGTCGGAACGTGCTGTTACAATGCCGCGTCTGCGAATCTCCAGTACTTATTGATCAGGAGCACACCGGTGCCTGTCGTTTTTGTCGCCGCTTCCAAGCTGCCAACGCCTTTTGCGCAATTCACCATGCACGGCTTTCTCGATGAAGAAAACGGGCGCGAGCACGTTGTGCTGAGCCTGGGTGAGTTCGTCGACGGTGCCCCGGTACTCGGCCGGTTGCACTCCGAATGCCTGACCGGCGATGCCTTGTTCAGCCAGCGCTGCGACTGCGGTTCGCAACTCGAGGCCGCGTTGCAGGCCATCGCTCGTGAAGGCCGTGGCGTGTTGCTCTACTTGCGTCAGGAAGGCCGTGGCATTGGTCTGCTGAACAAGATCCGCGCCTATGAATTGCAGGATGGCGGTGCCGATACCGTTGAAGCCAACGAACGTCTGGGCTTTGCCGCTGATCAGCGTGACTATGCCATGTGCCTGCCGATGCTGGAGCACTTGGGCGTGAAGTCCCTGCGTTTGATGACCAACAACCCACGCAAGGTCAAAGCCTTGACCGACATGGGCATCGTGGTCGCCGAACGCGTGCCGCTGCACACCGGCCACAACCCGCACAACAAACTCTACCTGGCCACCAAGGCCAGCAAGCTCGACCACATGATGGGCAACGAGCATCAGGGTGAGGCTGACCGGGCGTGACCCGAGGTCAGGTGCGGCGGCGACTGTCCGTCAACTGGTGGCAATACCTGGCGTTGGCCTTGTTGCCGCTGTTGGTGATCAACGGCGTGTTTGGCCAGAGCGAGGCGATCCTGTCGGTGCTGGCAATGCCGTTGTTCATCGCGGGTGTGGCTTCGATGTTTGTCAGCCTGAAATTCTTTGGCGGCTACAAGCACGCGTTGATCGCCACTCAAAAAGCCCTCGACACCCCTGAAGAACCTGCTGCCTGGATCGCCCTGGCGGCCAAGCGTCGCACAGCGTTCCTGGCTGCCGGCCTGCCGGCCTGGATCGGCGCGCTGGCGGTATTCGTCGGCCTCGAAGCGGTGCCGTTGATGTTGTTGGCGCTGTCGACCCTGGTGCTGTTCTACCTCTATCGTATTCCGCGTCAACTCGGCTGATGCGACCCATCTGGCTAGCGGTTTTGCTGCTGGCCGTCAGTGGCCCGGCGGCTGCAGTCGAACGCGTTGTCAGCCTCGCGCCGTCCCTCTCTGAAATCGTTGTTGAGCTGGGTTCAGCTGACCTGCTGGTGGGTGTGCTGGATGCCGGAGAGCGTCCTGCCGAGCTCAAAGATCTGCCTTCCGTTGGCCGGTACGGCCAGCTGGACATGGAACACCTGCTCAGTCTCAAACCCGATCTGCTGTTGCTCTGGCCCGGCAGCGTTGGCCCGGCCCAGCGTGAGCAGCTCAAGCGGTTGAACATCCCGACCTACGTTGCCGAACCCCACAACCTCGAACAACTCACGTCGCAGATTGAGGCGATTGCCTCACAGCTCGGCCGTCCGGAGCGTGGCGTTTCATTGGCTGAAAAGTTGCGTCAACGACTGGATTCGCTGCGCCAGCGTTATCGCCGGGATGAGCCATTGCGAGTGTTTTATCAGGTCTGGGATCGACCGCTGTACACCGTTGGCGGCGGGCAGATCATCAGCGATGCGCTTGAAGTGTGCGGCGCGCGCAATGTGTTTGCCGACCTGACACTGCCGGCGCCTCAGGTCAGTATTGAGGCGGTATTGCAGCGTAATCCCGAAGTGATTCTGGCCAGCGATCAGGCGCAACTCGATGCGTGGAAAGCCTGGCCGCAAGTGGCGGCAGTGGCGCAGGGGCAATTGCTGTTGGTGACGGATAAAGGCCTGGAGCGGCCGAGCGGGCAGATGATCGAAGCGACGGCCAAGTTGTGCCAAGTGATTGCGCCGGATCACTGATACCGAGGTGCGGCCATCGCGAGCAAGCTCGCTCCCACACTGGATTTGTGAACGACACAAACCCCTGTGGGAGCGAGCTTGCTCGCGATGAGGCCAGCCCAAACACCGCTGGTTTCAGATCAGAGCTCCGGCGTCCAGGTCACCCCAAACATCCACGCCCGACCTTCCTCGCGATACCCATGCTGACTGCCATCATGGCTGTACAGCGCTCGGCTATAACCCTTGTCCAGCACGTTATCGACCTTAAGCTCAAGCTTGACCTCACGATTCAACGCCCAGCTGCTGCGCAACCCCAGCAGTGCATACCCGCCCAACGGCTGCTGATTGTTCTCATCGTCATAACTGCTGCTCACGGCCTGCCAACTGGCGCCGAGCCCCAGGCGATCGAACTGCCGATCCAGATCCAGGCTCAAGGTCCGCCGTGCACGGCGAGCCAGGGTGTGACCGCTGTCGCGATCCCGCGGGTCGATGACCGCCACGCCGAGGTTGCTCTGCCAGCCGACCAGTTCCTGTTTCAATGCCGCTTCGAACCCGTTGATCCGTGCCGAGGCCACGTTCTGCGGACGTGAGTTGCTGCCGAAAATAATCGCGTCTTCCAGGTCCGTACGGTAAAGCGAAGCTTCCAGGCGAGCGGTGTCGGTCAGCTGACTTCGCCATTGCAGCTCGTAGCTTTTCGAGGTCTCGGGTTTCAGATCCGGATTACTGAAATTGGGGTAATACAGATCATTGAACGTCGGCGCGCGGAAGCCTTCGCTGTAGGTCAGCAGCACATCGTTGTCCGGATTCAGCGGCAGGGTGAAGGTGCCGCTCCAGCTGTTCTGGCCGCCGAACTGCTGGTTCTGATCGCGGCGCAGACCCAGTTCGGTGGAGAAACTATCCGACTGATAGTGATGCTGAATGAACGCCGCACGGTTCCAGCGGCTGTCCTCGTCGAATGGCGTGCTGCTGTTGATTCGGTCCTCGTACCAGTCGCCGCCGAGGATCAGGCTGTTGCGCTCGTCGAGGGTCAGGTCGTTCTGCCAGTTCACCGAATCACGGTACGTGTTGAACACGCTGCGTTCGTCACTGAGCTTGTCCAAAGTCTTCTCGCGGTTTTCGCTGTGGCCGAACTCGACGCGGGTTTTCCACAGGTCGTTGATACGCGCATCCGCGTAACTGCTGATGCTGCTGACCGCGAATTCGCTGTAGGGCTGCTGCTGGACTGACTCGAACGTGTCCATGTCGAAGCGGCCGAACGGATTGTCGAACTCACTTTTGCCACGGTTATCCAGCAGGTTGGCGCCGATTTCGATGTCGTCGGTGAGGGCGTGACTCAGGCTCAAACTCATCGATTTGTTGCGGTATTCGTCGTGATCGCCGTCGCTGGGATACGACTTGCGGGTGCGATTGATTCCGGCGGTTTCATCGAAGCTGGCGCCGAGATTGAATCGCGTCTGCTCGTCACCGCCGGACAAACCGAGGCTGCGTTCCCAGGTCTGGTTGCTGCCAAAACCTACGTGCATTCGCGGCTGCAAACCGGGTTCGCCGCCACGGCGGGTGAAGATCTGAATCACCCCACCAATCGCGTCGCTGCCATAAATCACCGAGCGGGAGCCGCGCAGCACTTCCACGCGCTCGACCTGTTCGATGTTGATGTGTTGCAGGTTGCTGTCGCCCGAGGTGGAGTTGCCGATGCGCTGGCCGTCGACCAGCACCAGACTCTGGGCTGATTTAGTGCCGCGAATGTAAATCCCCGGCAGACTGCCGCGCCCGCCGGTTTGCCCGACTTGCACGCCGGGTACACGGCGCAGCAAATCGGTGACGCTGCTCGGTTGCAGGCGGTCGATGTCTTCGCGGGTGAAGACGGTGTTGGCGGCGCTGCTGTCATTGCGCGCTTCGACCTGACGGTTGGCGCTGATCAGCACGTCGGGAAGCTTCAGGGCCTGGTCGCGTTCGAAGGTGTCGGCCAGCAGTTGGCCGGCCGGCAGCAGGGTCAGCGTCAGGGCGAGGGGGAAGAGTTTCATCGGAAGTCCGTGGTCTTTCGGGGTAAGCACAAATCAAATGTGGGAGCGAGCTTGCTCGCGATGGCGGTGTTTCAGCCAACATTTAAGTCAACTGATGGTCCGCTATCGCGAGCAAGCTCGCTCCCACAGGGTTTTGTAGGTGTCTTTAGATGTTCAGCAGTTGCAGACGCTCACGAATCGACGCCTCGATCCCGGCCTCATCCAGCCCGCACTCGGCCAGCATTTGCGCAGGCTTGGCGTGCTCGACGTAACTGTCCGGCAAGCCCAGGTGCAGCATCGACTTGAGGATGTTTTCGCGGGCGAGAAACTCGCTGACGGCGCCACCGGCACCGCCCATGATCGCGTTCTCTTCGATCGTCACCAGCAGCTCATGGCTACCGGAGATTTCGCGAACCAGTGCTTCATCGAGCGGTTTGACGAAGCGCATGTCGACCACGGTTGCATCCAGCGTCTCTGCGACTTTCAGCGCCTCGGCCAGTTGTACGCCGAACACCAGCAGGGCGACTTTGCTGCCCTGACGACGAACCACACCTTTGCCGATTTCGATCGGTTCGAGGTTTTTTTCGATGGTCGCATTCGGACCATTGCCGCGCGGATAACGCACGGCCGCCGGGCCGTTGAACAGGTGACCGGTGGTGAGCATTTTGCGCAGTTCGTTTTCGTCGCTCGGGGTCATCACCAGGATGCCGGGGATGCAGCGCAGGAACGACAGGTCGAAGCTGCCCGCGTGCGTCGGGCCGTCTTCGCCCACTAAACCTGCGCGGTCGATGGCGAACAGCACGTCGAGGTTTTGCACCGCGACGTCATGAATCAGTTGATCGTAACCGCGTTGCAGGAACGTCGAGTAGATCGCCACCACCGGTTTCGCGCCTTCGCACGCCATGCCGGCGGCGAAGGTCACGGCGTGTTGCTCGGCAATCGCCACGTCGAAGTAGCGCAGCGGGAAGCGCTCGCTGAAAGCCACCAGATCGGAGCCTTCTTTCATCGCTGGAGTGATCCCGACAAGACGCGGATCGGACGCGGCCATGTCACACAGCCATTCGCCGAACACGCCGGAATACTTCGGCCCGCCGGCCTTTTTCGGCGCAGCGGCCGGCGCGTCCAGCGGTTCGAGTTTGGTGATCGCGTGGTAACCGATCGGGTCGACTTCTGCCGGGGCGAAGCCTTTGCCTTTCTTGGTGACGACGTGCAGGAACTGCGGACCTTTGAGATCGCGCATGTTGCGCAGAGTGGCGATCAGGGTCGGCAGGTCGTGGCCATCGATCGGGCCAATGTAGTTCCAGCCCAGCTCTTCGAACAGCGTGCCGGGCACCAGCATGCCTTTTGCGTATTCTTCGGTGCGCCGGGCGATTTCCCAGGCGCCGGGCAGGCGCGACAGGACCTTTTTGCTGCCTTCACGCATGCTTGCGTAAGTGCGGCTGGAAAGGATTTTCGCCAGGTAATTCGACAGCCCGCCAACGTTGCGCGAGATCGACATGTCGTTGTCGTTGAGGATCACCAGCATGTTGGCGTTCACTTCCGGCGCGTGGTTCAGCGCCTCGAACGCCATGCCGGCGGTCAGTGCGCCGTCACCGATGACGGCGATGGCCTTGCGATCACTGTTCTGCAGGCGGGCGGCAATCGCCATGCCCAGCGCTGCGCTGATCGAGGTGCTGGAGTGGCCGACGCCAAAGGTGTCGTACTCGCTCTCGGAGCGACGCGGGAAGGCGGCGACGCCGTCCTTCTGGCGCAGGGTGCCCATGCGCTCGCGACGGCCGGTGAGGATTTTGTGCGGATAGGCCTGATGACCCACGTCCCACACCAGCCGGTCGTCCGGGGTGTCGAACACGTAATGCAGCGCGATGGTCAGCTCGATGACGCCCAGGCCGGCACCGAAATGCCCGCCGGTCTGACCGACCGTGTAGAGCAATTCCAGGCGCAACTCATCAGCCAGGGTTTCCAGCTCGGCTTCGCCTAACCGGCGCAGGCCGTCCGGCGTGTTGGCACGGTCGAGCAGGGGCGTGGTCGGGCGCTTGCGGGGAATCTCATGAAACGTCGTGGGCATCAGGCGAATCGTTATAGGTATAAAAGATGCGGCAGTTTACCTGATGCATCGCCCCCTGCCCACGCGTTGGTTTTAACTTGGCGGATACGCCGTCAGCTGCGCCGGTCGACGATATAACGGGCCAGATCGCGCAACGGTTCGGCCGCCGCGTCAAACGGTCGCAGCGCGTGCAGGGCTTGATCGCGCAGTTCCAGCGCGTAGGCCTTGGCCGCGTCGAGACCGAGCAGGGCCGGGTAGGTCGGTTTGTCGCGAGCGATGTCCGCGCCCTGGCGTTTACCGAGGGTTTCGGTATCGCTTTCGACGTCGAGAATGTCGTCCTGGACCTGGAACGCCAGACCGATGGCCTGTGCATAAGTCTGCAAGGACTTCAGTTCGTCTTTCTCGGCCCGGCCACTGGCCAGGGCGCCGAGTTTGACGCTGACCTCGATCAACGCGCCGGTCTTGTGCCGGTGCATGTATTCGAGGGCTTTTTGATCGAGTTTCAGACCGACCGAACCGAGGTCGATGGCCTGACCGCCGACCATGCCCGCCGGTCCTGCCGCCAATGCCAAGGCACTGACCATTTGCAGACGGATCTCAGCGTCCGACGTACTCAGGCGCGGGTCGAGCAGGGCGCTGAAGGCCAGGCTCTGCAAGCCGTCACCGGCGAGGATCGCGCAGGCTTCATCGAATTTCTTGTGAGTCGTCGGCTGGCCGCGACGCAGATCGTCGTCGTCCATGGCCGGCAAATCGTCATGCACCAGGGAATAAGCGTGAATCAGCTCCACCGCGCAAGCTGCGCCGTTGGCTTGCTCAGCCTTGCCGCCCAGCGCTTCGCACGCGGCGTAGGCCAGCAGCGGGCGGACCCGTTTGCCGCCATTCATCACGCTGTAGCGCATGGCCTCGTACAGACGCGCGAGCTCAGGGCTCGGCGCGTTGAACAAGGTTTCCAGTGCAGCATTGACGCGGGCCTGGCTGGTCGCCGAATACGCTGCAATCATTCTGGCTGATCCGCTTCGAAGGGTTCCTCGGCCAGCTCGCCATCACGCTCGAGCAGCACCTGAACCTTTTGCTCGGCCTGGGCCAGCGCCGCCTGGCAATCGCGGGTCAGACCGATGCCCTGCTCGAAAGCCGTCAGCGAATCTTCTAGCGACAATTCGCCGTTCTCCAGACGCTCCACCAGCGTTTGCAGGTCAGCGAGAGATTGTTCGAAATCCAGTGCAGCTTTTTTGCGGGCCATGGCGGCTATTTCCGGTTGACGTTAAACCGGCGCGACACTAGCAGACATGGGGGTTATGGGCAAATGAGCGGGGGATTCATCCGCTGTATTTCCCCAGTAATCCAACCCTGTGGCGAGGGGATTTATCCCCGTTGGGTCGCGAAGCGGCCCCCAGCGTCCGGCCAAACAGACCGAGTTGTCCGGATTGACGACTGCTTCGCAGCCGAACGGGGCGGTGCGACGTGTCGCTAAATCCCCTCGCCACAGTTGTGTGTCGCAGCAGGTTACTGTGTTGAGTCATCGGGATAACTGATCCGGTACCGGGTACTACGCCCTCCGCCGGGCAGGCGTTCCAGGCAGCCCTTCTCCAGCAGTTCGGCCAGGTGACGGGTCGCGGTGGCTTTCGAAACCTTGGCGACTGCCTGGTATTGGGCCGCGCTGATGCCCGCATCGAAACCTCGCTCCCCGCCATCAAGCAAGCGGTTGAGAACCTTCATCTGTTCAGCCGACAATCCGGACTCCCGGTGCGCCTGCCAGAAACGCGCCTTGCCCAGCACGCTCTCGATCCGGCCCATGGCTTGTTGCAAGCTGCGCAGCAGGGTTTGCAGAAACCATTCCAGCCACTCGGTGATATCCAGCGTGGCTTTCTGGCAGGTTTCGAGCACTCGATAATATCCGGACCGATCTTCGAGAATGCTCGCCGACATGGCATAGAAACGGATGGCTTGGTCTTCGCCCTGAGCCAATGCCAGATCGGTGATCGTTCGCGTCAGGCGACCGTTGCCATCGTCGAAAGGGTGCAGAGTGACAAACCAGAAGTGCGCGATGCCGGCCCGCAGCAATGGATCAAGTCCCGCCTGATTTCGGCTGGCGGTAAACCAGGTGAGGAAGGTGTCGAGCTGTCGCTCAAGGCCCTGGCGAGGCGGGGCTTCGAAGTGAACGGTTGGCCTGTCGAGGCGGCCGGACACCACTTGCATCGGATCATCACCACGTAATGCGCCGACACGGATCGGCCGGGCAGCGAGATCGGTCTCTTGCTCGGGAAACAGCCATTCGTGCCAATCGAGTAATCGCTCCAGCGTCAGCGGTTCAGCGAAATGCTGAGTGGCATCGAGCATCAATTGCGCCAGCCCCTCGCTGCGCTGGCTGACATTATTGCCATCGACCAGATCCAGGCCCAGCCGTCGCGCCAAAGAGGAGCGAACCGAGCCGACATTCAGCTGCTCACCCTCAATGGCGGATGAGGTCACGATGTTCTGCAACAGCGCATCCAGTTCGCTCTGAGCGCTCAGCGAACTGCCCACTGAGCTTGCCATGCCCATCAATCGCCCTTGTGCTTGAACACACTCGCGCAACAACGGCCCCAGCCGCTCTGCTTGCCAGTTGAAGTTGGGCCAATCGGGCTGCTGCCAGATCCAGTGAGGTGCCATGTACTCGGTGCTCTTGGAGTGGGTGAGCCGAATAGAAACGTTATTCGGCTCATATAGTGAGCCGAATATGACGCCTATTCGGCTCACCGTCCACCTGCCAACGTGAATCCCACCGCAAATATAGATGTATCCGATTGTTAAAAAACCGCCGAATGGCTAATCTTCGCGCCTTCTACGACCCGATAGTCATGGGTCTTTCTGACGAAACGCAGTTTTGGATCTGTAACGCGCCGAGGATCGGGCGCAAGGTTTCGTTATGCATGGCAGGAGGCGTCACATGCGTTCATTTCTTCTATTGCTGATGGAACTCATCTGCGCGACCTCTGCCTGGGCCGAGCCTTCAGCCGAGGTGTCGGAACCGGTGGGTGGCTGGCGTTATTCCGGCCTGCTGGACCGCAGTGAAAACCCTCAAGTCGCCTATCCCACGCCACCGATCGATCGCGGTGTGCAGCGCAATCGCACCATGATCCAGGGCCAACTCAAGGCCATCGGCACTCAGCGAGGGCCGCACACCCTGGCCGTCAACGGCAATCCTCTGAATCTGTACACCGACGACCAGGGGCGTTTCGCCCGGCCGTATGCGTTCGGCGCCGGCTCCAACAGCGTCGAAGTGCGCAGCTCTGAAGGCAAATCGCTCAAGCGCGTTCAATTCTATGAAGCCAACAACCTGCGCACCCCGGCGCAGATTCGCGTGGTGTTGGGCTGGGATGACCCGAAAGCCGAACTCGATCTGCACATCGTTACCCCCGACGGCCAGCATGCGTTCTGGGCTCACTCGGCGCTGACCAATGGCGGCGGTCTGGACCCGGATGGCGTCGATGGCCCCGGCCCGGAAATGTTCACCATGACCGCGCCGTTGCATGGCACGTATCTGGTTTATGTGAACTATTGGGGCAACTTCGGCAGTGGCGGCTATAACTTCGATGAGACCAGCAACCAGAACGAGGTGATCACCTCGCAGATCAACCTGGTGCTCAACGAAAACACCGTCGACGAAAAACGCGAGACCTTCATCGTGCCCCTGCGGGCCATCGGTGACCTGCTGCTGGTCAAGACTTTCAACTATTAAGCATCCCGCTCCACGGATGACATCGGGTTTTGTGAACATGAGCGATAACACTGTTTCTCCGGCCGCTGACGCACCGGCTGCCAAACCTTCCCGGCGCTGGCCAGCCGTTCTGATCGGGCTGTGCCTGGTGGTCGGCGTTGCGGCCGGGTTGGGCTGGTTCATGCACAAACCCAAGGCACCGCCGGCGGAGTTGGCCAGCGACAAACTGGGCATGAGCCGGCCGGACAGTCTGCTCGAAACCCACTCCTTGAGCCAGTTGCCCAAGGACTTGCTGGCGGTGCCGTTCCTCAAGGAAACCCTGACTGAAGATTTCGTCTTCTATTACGAAACGCATGCGGATCGTCTCGGTTTGATCGGCAGTCTGCGGCGGATTATTTACGAACACGATTTGAAGCTGCAGGACAGCCTGATCGAGCAGCTCTTCGATCAACCGGCGGACGTGGCGCTGTGGCGTGGGGCGGATGGTCGCCTGAAAGACTTTTTGTTGGTGATGGATCGCGGTGGGCTGGCCAAGGTGCTGGAGCCGCTGGCCAAAGTGGCGCTGGATGATTCACAGCTGACCAAGCTCGGCGACGTGAAAGTCGGTGCCGACGATGTGGCGCTTTATCAACTCAACTACAACGCCAGCAAAGCGCTGGTGTTCGCCTCCCATGGCGACAAACTGGTGGTGCTGTCCAATCCGTCCAAGCTCTACGATCCGGGCAGCGGTCCGACCGAGGAGCCGGGTAGCGTTTCGACTCTGGCCATCGCCGCGTTGCTCAACGGCGACAAACTCTTCCCCGAAGCCTTCGGCCTGCCACCCCGCGCGCCCGAGGTGAAACAACGCCTCTCGGTGAATGCCAGCGTCCTGGCCATGGGGTACCAGCGTTTCATCCCGAACTTCGCCGGCCTGCGCTTCGACATGGACGACAAGGGTTGGCACAGCTTCCTCGCCATGGACGAACTGGACAACCAGCCGGACTTCGATTTCAAGCCGATCTGGCAAGCCATGCCGATGGGCGCCAGCGCCTGCGTAGCCTTGCCGCTCGCCGCAGAACAACAGAAACCGCTGCTGGTGAAACTCGGTGCCGAAGAGTCGGTGGCCCAGGCCCTGACCGAACACATGGCCGGTGCCGCCGGCCTGTGCTGGTACGCCGATTCGCGGTTGTACACGCCGTTGCTGGTGGCCAGCCTGAACGATGATGACAGCGCAAAACTCGACGGTGATCTGGGCAATTTGTTCGGCTCGATGGTCGGCGCCTACGAAGGCAACGTCGAAGAGCACGCGTTCCCGGTCATCGAGAAACAGGAAGGCTCAACCCACCAATGGCAGCGTCAGGTCAGCTCCAACTTCGGCCCTTACAAGGCCAAAGACGCCGAGCAACCGGACGCGATCACCGGCAAAGCCTTTATGCGCGTGAGCCTGGCGCGCCACGGCTCGACGCTGCTGTTCTCCCTCGACGACAAGCTGGTGGACAAAGCCCTCGGGACCCTCGACAAACGCTTCCCGCCGATGGCTGATGTGCTGCCAAAAGACCTGCTGATGCCGGTCTACTTCGGCCCGGATTCCATGGCGCAACTGATGCAACAGGAAACCCTCGACAGCCTGCCGCAGGACATGGAGCCGGTGTTTTACAACGCGGCGCAAACCTACCTGATCCCCAAACTGCGCAAGCTCGGCGGTTACGGCAAGTACGCACTGACGCTTCCAGAAGGCAGCGAGCCCGACGGCCACTGGCAGTGGCTGCCGCTGGAATGGAAAGCCCTGTGACAGCACTCATCCGAGGCCTCGGCCTGCTGGCGTTGCTGCTGGGTATCCGGGCATTTGCCGCTGAGGCGCCGCCACTGGACGTGCAGCAATCCCAGGTGTTCCGTGCCTGGTTCGTGCGCATCGCTCAGGAACAACTGACCCAAGGTCCGAGCCCGCGCTGGTATCAGCAGGACTGCGCCGGCCTGGTCCGTTTTGCTGCCAACGAAGCGCTGAAAGTCCATAACGATAAATGGCTGCGCAGCAATGGCCTGTCCAACCGCTACTTGCCGCCGGAGCTGCAATTGAGCGAGTCCCAACGCGGCCTCGCCCAGCAATGGCAGCAGGGCGGCGGCAAGGTCGGGCCGTACGTCAACGCAATCAAACTGATTCAGTTCAACAGCCATTTGGTCGGCCGCGATTTAGCGCAAGCCCGGCCCGGCGACCTGATGTTTTTCGATCAGGGCGACGACCAGCACCTGATGATCTGGATGGGCCGCTACATCGTCTATCACACCGGCTCGACAACGCCCCCCCCATCCCCCCCGACTGACAACGGCATGCGCTCCGCAAGCCTGCAGCAACTCATGACATGGAAGGACACCCGATGGATACCCGACGCAGCCAACCCCAACTTCATCGGCGTCTATCGACTGAACTTTCTCTCCCAATGATCGGTGCCCGCATGCTGCGTTTTCTGCCTCTGCTGTTGGTCTTAGTGTTGCCTTTTTCGGCGGTCAACGCCGAAGACACTGTCGAGCCGAGCGGTTACACACCGGTTGCCGGTGAAAGCTTTTTCCTGCTGGCCGACAGCAGTTTTGCCGCCGACGAACAGGCGATGGTTCGCCTCGAAGCACCGGGTCGCGACTACCGGCGGTTCCGCATGGAGCCTTACGGCGGCGCCGACATTCGCGTGTACCGCATCGACAAGCCGCTGGATTTCCTCAAGCGCCAGAAGAACCTGCACAGGGTGGTCAGTGACGGCCAGTTCAAGGGCGAAGGCCTGTCGAATACGCTCGCATACCTGTGGGACAACTGGTACCGCAAATCCCGTCGGGTAATGCAGCGCGCGTTCTCCTACGAATCGCGTAAACAAGTCACCGAGGAAGTGCCGGAACTGAAGATGGGCACCGCCATCGCCGCGCCAACGCCCTACGACGCCCAGCCGCAATTCGCGTTGATTCCAGGCTTGCCGGTAGTCAGTCAATTCCGTTATCCGCTGTGGCAAGCCAAACCGATCCAGCCGCCTGAGGGCGTGAACCTGGCCGGTTCTTCCAGCGAGTTCGTCAGCGTTGCACCGGGCAACGTGTATATCCCGTTGGGCAATCTGAAGCCGGGTCTGTACCTGGTGGAAGCGCTGATTGGTAAATACCGTGCGACCACCATGGTCTTCGTTTCCAACACCGTGGCCGTGAGCAAGATTGCCGGTGATGAATTGCTGGTGTGGGCCGCGCGCAAACACGAAGGCAGTTCGGTGCCGAAGGTCAATGTTCTATGGACCGATGGGTTGGGCGTGATGAGCAGCGGCGCTACCGATGCCGATGGTTTGCTGCGCCTGAAACATGTCAGCCCGGAGCGTTCGTTCGTGATTGGCGAGGACGAAGAGGGCGGGGTGTTTGTCTCCGAAAACTTCTATTACGACAGCGAAATCTACGACACCAAACTCTATGCCTTCACTGACCGGCCGCTGTATCGGCCGGGGGATTGGGTGTCGCTGAAAATCGTCGGTCGCGAGTTCAAGAATGCCCGCGACTCGGTGCTGCCGACGGCAGCTGACGTCAACGTGACCGTGCTCGATGCCACCGGCACTGCGCTGCAATCGCTGGCGCTGAAACTTGATTCCAAGGCTGGCACTCAAGGCCGTTTCCAGTTGCCGGACAACGCGGTGGCGGGTGGTTATGAGCTGCGTTTCAGCTACAAGGATCAGGCCTACAGCAGCGCCTTCCGCGTTGCGGAATACATCAAGCCGCACTTCGAGATTTCCCTGAACCTGGCCAAGCAGGATTACCGCACCGGCGAGCCCGTGAAAGGCAACCTGGTGCTGCTGTACCCGGACGGAAAACCGGTGGCCAACGCCAAGTTGAGCCTGAGTCTGCGCGCCCAACAACTGTCGATGGTCGACAACGAACTGCAATACCTCGGGCAATTCCCGGTTGAGTTGACCAGCACCGAACTGACCACCGATTCCAAGGGCAACGCGACGCTCGATCTGCCGGCTGCCGAGAAACCGAGTCGCTACATGCTCACTGTGTTCGCCAGCGACGGCGCGGCGTATCGGGTCAAGACCACCAAGGAAATCCTCATCGACCGTGGCGCCGCGAGTTTCAGCCTGCGCGCGCCGCAGCGTTTTAGCGCGGTGGGCGATAAGGTTGCGTTCAGTTATTTGAATGAAGGCGGCAGCGAGCAAAGCAAAGCGGTCACTCCGAGCAGCTACGGCTGGGTAAGACTGGAAGATCAGTCCGCTGGCGAAGGCAAACTCGCCGCGAGCGATAAAGGCTTCACCGTGGCCTTCGACCGTCCGGGCACCTACAACCTGACGTTGAAGGATGACCATGGCCGCGTGGTGGGCGCCACCGGTCATTCGGTCACTGGCGACGGCGTCAAAGCCGTGCCGGGCACCGTGGAAATCGTCCTCGACAAACCCGAGTACAAGGCCGGTGACGAAGCCCTCGCATTGATCACCTTCCCTGAGCCGATCAGCGATGCATTGCTGTCGCTCGAGCGCGACAAGGTCGAGGCCACAGCGCTGCTGTCCAAGGGCGGCGACTGGCTGAAGATGGAAAAACTCAGCGAGACCCAGTACCGCGCGCGGATTGCGGTGAAGGATAATTTCGCGCCGAACCTGACCTTCTCGGTGCTCTACACCAAGGGTGGTCAGTACAGCTTCCAGAACGCCGGCATCAAGGTGATCGCGCCGCAGATCGACGTGGCCATCGCCACCGATAAAGAGTCGTATCAGCCGGGCGATACCGTGTCGGTTGACTTGACCACCGAGTTCGCTGGCAAGCCGATCCCGGCGCACCTGACGGTCAGCGTGGTCGACGAAATGGTCTACGCCCTGCAACCGGAAGTCGCGCCGACCATCGACCAGTTTTTCTACCACCCGCGCCGCAACAATGTGCGCACCAGCGCCAGTCTGTCGTTCATTAGTTACGACGTGGCATTGCCGGGCAGCCCGGGTGCGCCGGGCAAAGCCAACCGCAGTGAGCGGGGCGTGAAAGTGCTGGAGCGGCCGCGTCGTGAAGACGTTGATACCGCAGCGTGGCAGCCGGAACTGGTGACCGACGCCAACGGCAAAACCCGTTTCACCTTCAAGATGCCGGACTCGCTGACCCGCTGGCGCATCACTGCGCGGGCCATTGCTGATGACGGTCAGGTCGGGCAGAAGAAGCAATTCGTACGCTCGGAAAAACCGCTGTACCTGAAGTGGAGCGGGCCAACCAAATTCCGCAACGGCGACAAACCCGATCTCGGCGTGTTCGCTTTCAGTCAGGCCGAACAACCGGTCAAGGCTGAGCTGGTGATTCATTACGCTGGCACCGAACAGCGCGTGCCGGTGACCCTGAACAACGGCATCAACTACATCGCGCTGCCGGCGTTCGCGTTGGCCAGTGGCGAGTGGACGGCTGAGCTGGTGCAAGACGGCCAAACCGCCGATGCGCTGGCCGTGCGCCTGACCGCCACCGGTGAAGGCTGGCAGGTCACGCAAAGCCAAAGCCTGGACGTGGCCAGCGGTGATACGCCGCTGACCTTGCCAGCGGACGCGACGGATGTTCGCCTGCGTCTGGATGACAGTCCGCAAGCGCTGTTCCGTTCCGCCCTCGATGATTTGCTGAGTTATCCGTACGGCGGTGTTGAACAAACCGCTAGCCGCTTGCTGCCGTTAAGCATCGCTTATCCGACCTTGGCGTCGAATCCGCAGATTCGCGACCGCTTGCGCCTGATCATGCAGAACAGCCGCCTGCGTCTGGTGCAAATGGCCGGGCCTTCGGCGAGTTTCACCTGGTGGGGCATGGACGGTGAGCCGGATGCATTCCTCACTGCTTACGCTTACTACGCCGACTGGCACGCCAGCAAAGCGTTGGAGTTGAGCCTGCCGCCGGGGCATTGGCAGCGGGTGCTGGAGGTTTATTCGAAACAGGCCAATAACACGCCGCTGTTGCAGAGAGCGCTGATTCTATCGTTCGCCAAACAGATGCAATTGCCGGTGAACACTTTGCTCAGCGGTTTGATGGATGACCTGTCGAAAGCGGGTGAGGGTAATGCGGCGAACCTAATGGAGGATGGTGAGGACAGCATGGTCATGAGCGATCCGGATTCGGCGCTTGGTTTGGCGGCGGCTCGTGCGTTGACCGCCTCTTTGGCTAAGCAGTCGAAGGTCAATTTGCCGGAGTCTTTCCATCGTCAGTTGGCGGACGCTCAGCAGCGTTTGGCGGTCAGTTCTCAACCGTTTGCCGAAGCGTTGAACCTGTCGCTGCAAGCCTTCGATCAGGCTCACGCGGCAGCGTTGCTGCAACGTCTGCTACCCCAACAATCGACACTGGAACGCGCGTTGGCGCTGACCTGGCTGCAACGCAGTATCGAGCAGGCTTCGCCCGCCGTCGCGCTGACGCCGGGTGAAGGCTGGAAGCAGGAGCAGGGAGCGACCGGTGAGGTTTATTGGACGTGGCAGGGTTCTTCGCCAGTGCCGGCGGTGTTATCACTGATCGGCGCGCAAGAGCGTCCGTTGCGAGCGGCATTGAGCTTCCAGACCCGGCAACCACCGGTAGATCCGATGGCCGTGGCCATCACCCGTCGCCTGTCGCGTCTGGTGCCAGGAGACGAAGCCTTCAACTTCAAACTGGAAGCGGTCGGCAACAAGCCGTTGTCCAGCGACAGCCTGTATCTGGATGAAGTGATCATCACCAGCAAAGCCGCCAAACCGCTGCGCTACGGCATGCTCGAAGTGCCGCTGCCACCGGGCGCCGATGTCGAGCGCACCACGTGGGGCATCAAGCTGATGGGCAAGGCCGGCACCGAGCCGGCAGCGCTGGAGAAGGCCCGTTTCGAACCGGGGCAAATGGCTTACGCGATTCCGGTGGATGCCTTGAGCGGCGAATTGCGTCTGCGTCATCTGGTGCGCTTCTCGCAGAAGGGCCAGTTCAACCTGCCACCGGTGCGCTTCACTCAGGTCTACGCGCCACAGCATCAGGCTCAGGAACAAAAACCGGCCCTCAGCCAAGTCACGGTCAACTGACATGACCCGACCTCTGGTCTGGTGGCTGCTGTGTTTAATCCCTGCGCTGGCAACCGCGCAGGACGAGCCGCTGCGGCTGGCCTTCAAAGGTGAGTTGCTTTCTTTGAGTCGAACTCAGGTGATCGCGCGCGAGCCGTTGCCTGCTGATGTGCAGACGCCTTTGGGCAGTGTGTGGAAGTTGTTTGTGTACGGCTGGCTGGTGGATACCGACGCTCATGAATCGCCTTACGAATGTCGCGGTCAGTCGAAAGACGAAGTTTATTGCTGCACCGCAGGCGGCAAGATTGGTCGCGATCAGGCGTTGGTGAAGTCGTGCGGTTTGTACTTTGAACCGCAGCGGTTGGGCATTGCTGGCGCTGACTGGCGCACGTATTGGCAGGCGCGACAGGCACCGGAGTGGTTGCTGGATTTGCCGTCGTTGCAACCTGCCATCCGGGTTTCGGTGACTGAGTTGCTACGAATGTTGGCCTTGATGCCGGCGCAGGATCAGGCGCGGCGGGTGTTGCTGGATGTGGTGTTGAATGCGGCTGACGGGAATGTTGTGGGCGAGCTCGGTGGCCGGTTGCGGGTGAAAACCTGGAGTTGGTTGGGGGATCAGGATCCTTTGTCGCGTCAGGGTGGGTTTGCTGGGTGGTTGGTGGATGGAACGCCGATCTGGGCGGGTGGGCGAGGGACCAGTCAGGGGGTCTTGCGCAATTATGGCCAGGCGCTGGCGACTGTTCTGCCGTCGTCATGGCCAGCAGAGGCGGGTGTTTGTGTTGAGGTCGGTCTGTTTTCCCGCTATCCGATCGGGCGCGTTCTGGCGGGAGACCGTGTTGTTGAGTCGGGGCCGTTGCAGGGTGACTACCGCGTCGAATTCACCAACGGCAATCAACTCGGTATCCACAGCGACGGCGAACTCTTCTTGCTCAAAGACAAGCTCGTCGCCCGCCTGGACCGCGAAGAATACGTCGCTCGCGTCCTCCAGCGCGAAGCCAAGCCCGAACCCGCCGAAGCCGCCAAAGCCCTGGCCGTCGCCATCCGCACTTACCTGCTGCAAAACGCAACGCGCCATGGTGATTGCCTGAGTATCGACGACAGCAGCAACCGCCAGCGCGTCGCCCCACGCCCGGCCACGGCCGAATCGCGCAACATCGCCGCCTGGACCAGCGACCTGGTCCTCGCCGGAAGCACCGTCACCTACCACTCCGACCAACCCGGCCCGGACAAGCTCTCCTGGCAGCAAGCCGTCGAACAAGCCAACGCCGGCCAACGCTACGACGCCATCCTGCTCCACGCCTATCCGCGCGCCAGCCTCAGCCGTTGGGACAATCCCGTCGCCTCCTGCGAAGCACTCCCCGCCGCGCAAGACTGGCTACTGAACCAACGCCGCGGCTGGCGTCAACGCCTTGAAAGCGAAGTCGGCTACAACGAAGTCAGCACCTTCGCCGTTTGCCGCCTGGCCTTCGGTCGCCCTTATGTCGACCGCGAGCGCCAGCGCATCTACGTGCGCGGTGTGTTGACGCTGCAAGACCGCCTCGACCTGACCCACGAATACCTGCACCTGGCCTTCGAAGCACACCCCAACGGCCAGGATGAAACCTACATCGAAGGGCTCGCCCGCCACCTCTTGCTGGAATAGGCCATGAAACTCCGTTATCCACAGGTCTTCCTGTTCCTTTGTTCTTTTTGCGTACTGCCGACAGTTCTTGCGGCTGAGAGCGCCGTGAAACTTGATACGCCCGTTGGCGGCTGGCGCATCGGCGCGCCTGAAGGCGAAGGCGAAAGCTTCCGCCAAACCGTGAACTACCCGGCCTCTTCGGTGAACACACCGGTGGGCCAAGCCAATACCGCCCGCATCACCGGGCAGATCAAAGCCACGCCCAAGTCCGGTGAGCCGGGCCGGTTGATCGTCAACGGCGTCAGCATGCCGCTGAAGATCGATCCTGCGGGCCGCTTTGATCGGCCGTTCTCGTTTCCCAATGGCAGCAATAGCGTTGAAGTCCGCAGCCCCGATGGTCAACAACGGCACCGCACGCAGTTCCTTAACGCCAGCGGTGGGGCAACTCCGGCCAAATTGCGGGTGCTACTGGCCTGGGACAGCGACGGTACGGACCTGGATTTGCACCTCATCACCCCCGACGGCGCACACATCTGGTACGGCGATCGTGTTGCGCCCAATGGTGCGGCGCTCGATGTCGACGTGACGACGGGATACGGCCCGGAAATCTTCGCCATGCCCGCGCCGATCAAGGGGCAGTATCTGGTTTATGTGAACTACTTCGGGGGCGGGTATCGCAGTGATGAGGAAGGGCAGGAGGATGCTGCTCAGCCGCTGACCACGGCGCAGGTGACGGTGATAACGGAGGAGGGGACGCCGAACGAGAAGATGGAGACTTTTCTGGTGCCGATGCGGGCGGTGGGGGAGTTGACGTTGGTTAAGGGGTTTAGTTATCCGTGATGAAATAATTGTCCAACGGGCTGTTGGACAATTATTCGGGGACAATTGAAGTTAACAGGCAGACATTTCAGGCCTGAAACTACTGGATGTCAGGCGTTTGAGTGCGATATCAAGCGCCGGATCGTCGAACAGCCTGCTCTTGCGAGCTGCAGCACCGGCTCCTCCATCCCAATACTTCAACGCTTCGCGCACGGCAGGAACAGTCGGGGATACCTTTTCCTGACTCAGCAACCAATCGACAGTCGCCAACAGTTCCATACCGAAGGGGGACTCAAAGCCGTCGATTAACTCGGCGGTGCGCTCCAGGGCCTGGGAATACTCCTTGGCCTCTGTTTTTAGATAGGTTTGCAGAAAAGCTTTGCGCTCTTGGTCAAACCAGATCACGTCACTGATACCCGCATCACTGATGCGCTTGTCGCAATGCAGGTAACTGCCATCCAGGTTATTGAGCAGATGCTCCAACCGATTGGCATACGGCCCGTACTTATGAGCAACAAACTTAAGATTCAGCGGGTTTTCGGTGTTCGGTAGCTTCTCGATAGCGCGCTCAAGGAACCAGGCTAGCTTCTGAATCTCTAGCAGGCTGCATTCCATACCCAATACCCAGTAGCGCCGAACCAGTTCGGCAATGAGTGCGCGAGCAGGAGTGAGTTTTTCCACGCCGCTACGTTTGGCGACATTCAGATACTGGTTGGAAGGCTCAAATACCAACACATCGACGTCCAGATCACTCAAGACGTCAACAATCTGCTCGCGGACTTCCGGCCATTTCAAACCGCCGTTACCGGCGCCTAGCGGTGGAACCGCCACGGACTTCACATGGTTTTCAATCAAAAAACGACGCAGATCGTGTAAACCTTCCGTTATCCATGTCATCTGCGACGGTGATCGCCAGTGACGTTTGGTCGGGAAGTTTACGATCCAGCGAGGACCTTCCAGTTCGTTGACCGCCGTTACGTGAACCTTGCCTGTCTCTACCTCGCCAGCCTTGCAGGCCGCCGAGTACAGACGGTAGTTCTCCGAGAAGCGCTCTTTGAACATCAACGCGATACCTTTGCCCATCACGCCCACGGTATTCACCGTGTTGACGAGGGCTTCGGTTTTGGCTTCCAGAAGGTTGCCTTGGGTAAATCTGATCATTGGAAATACCATCCCGGACGTGCATGAACAGTCAACGTCAGGCTTCTAGCGGCGACGTCTTGCTCTATGCGTTCTTTCATTGCATCGGTGTAGCACATGATGCCAAGGAGTCCTGTAATCGGAAGGTGATGGTGAATCAGCGCTTCGGCCTGATAACGCTCCATCTTTCGAGGGTCATCAGGATCACGTTTGAAGTCGCGCCGTTGAAGGATAGACCACTCAATCTCGCCGAGATTCGCCAGATCACTGTAATAGTCTGTCCAATCCGGGTAGGCATGTGCGTTTGTGAAGACAAACGGTAGGCCAAGCTGTTCGACGCGGTACAGGCTGGAGACCAGGATCACAATCTCGTCATTGGTACGCTGCTGAACGCTCCACCCGGAGTGAATGTTTTTCATCATCACAGAGAAGGGCGTGAAGTAGAAGGGCACGTAGTCGGCCAACCCCCCCCCTGGAGCAATAGGCACCTGGCGAGATCGGCGTTTGTCGATCAAGTCGGAGTTGCCAATGTTCACATACTGCGGCGCCTGCACGTCGGAGCTGGCGCAATGCAGACCGTTGTCCAGAATCCAAGGCAGGTTATCGCGGTGGACGATACGCCAAATCAGAGCCTTCTCTGGATTCAGACTGCTGTAAATCATCTAAGAAACATTCCCCGATTCACTCCGATTTGTACAGTAACACCGGCTTCGCGCATTTTGGCCTCGCAGAGGGCCTCAACCTCGGCATTAGAAACAAAAACCTTAAAGAAATCGTCAGGGGAAACAACGTCGGGAGATAGACACTCTGCCATGCAGATGCTCTTGCATTGCGGATC
Organism: Pseudomonas sp. RT4P38; assembly: GCF_054897765.1. Taxonomy (NCBI): domain Bacteria; kingdom Pseudomonadati; phylum Pseudomonadota; class Gammaproteobacteria; order Pseudomonadales; family Pseudomonadaceae; genus Pseudomonas; species Pseudomonas sp. RT4P38. The sequence goes on along the minus strand of NZ_CM142703.1, from coordinate 6,170,483 downwards.
GTGGTAGTCCCTTACATTCATGACGTCCCAATTGATAGCTTCGAAGCCTTCGGCGTAGTCGAGCAGTTGAATGGCATCATTTGCCAATGGATGGTGCGGAATGACCTTCCAACGGTTTCTAATGGCGAAGTTTCGATGAACCGAGACCACGACGAATTGCGAGTCGGGTCTACTACGCTGGACGCTCCCATCGAACGGGTTCGCGGCAAACCAGTGAAAGGGGACGTACCGCTCTAATTGAAGAGTCTGTCGTTTTCTCAGGATTTCGGCATCAGCCACGTCTGCGAACGCAGCGAGTTGCGCTCGTGGCCTCAGGCCGTTCTGAAAAATGCTGCTCAGGTTATCAAGCGAGGTGAGGTGGTAGAGAAGTTTTTGTTCCTTGATGTCCGGCATGTCGGTCTCCTTGACCTATGCATAAGCTGAACTGGCTTCATCCCTGTTAATTCTTCCGTGCCAACAACGACCTTGGAGAAGAGCTCATACATTAGTACGGTTCGGCAGGACGCTTAGGGTGATTCTATTGTGATATTACTCAAGCCCACAAGCGTCATCGGGTGATGTTCTGATCGCCAAATGACTCCTGCTCACTCCTCATCAAAGTAATCACGATCCAGCGCCGGCAGCCGCAACAGTCGCGATGTAACGCCCACCTCATGATCCATCATCAGATGCACCAGTCGCGTGCCATCCACCAACACAATACCGTCCACCGATTTGGCGAAATCCACCGCGTTTGCCGTGAAACCGGAGGTCGTGATGAACACCCCGCGCTTGGCCTTTTGCCCGGCGAGTGCGCCATAGAATGCCTGCAACTCAGGGCGCCCCACTGTGTTCTGCCAGCGCTTGGCTTGGACGTAAACCTTCTCTAATCCCAGCTTGTCGAGCGAGATAATGCCGTCGATGCCGGCATCGCCAGAGCCGCCGACACGCTGAAGGTCATTGCGACTGGCGCCGTACCCTAGGCGATGAAGCACATCCAGCACGATCACTTCGAAGCGATTGGGACTGATCTGTAATAGATTATCCAAGAGGTCAGCGGCGGTGGCTTCGCGCAATTCCTGGAGCGCTTGTTCAAGCCGATCATCCGGGCTGGCGGTGGCAGACGTCACATCAGGTTCAACGGCAGGTTGGTCATCCAGCGGTGCGGCGTCGGCGGCGACTTTCAGTTTCACATGCATATAGCCAATGGCTAAATGCTCCACTTCATCGGCGGCCATGGGGGTGGAATTCTCTTTGGCATAGGCCACCCCCACATCAGTTAGTTTCCAGTAACCGCGTTTTGCGCAGCTGGATAGACCGGCGCGTTTGAGCCGGTCGTGTGCCCAGCCAGCTCGGTTCTTGTAGGTAGCCTGACCACTTGCGGTCAGCTCTTGCCGTTGCTCTTCAGTCAGTTGCAGCGTCGTTGCGGCGGCTTCCTGGGCATCCCGGGTCGGTGCACCGTCGGGTTTGGTGACGAGAAAACGCAGGATGGGTTCGATGAACTGATCGTAAGTTGGAACGGACATGGACGCTTCCCTGTGGTGACTACGTTTTTGTGCTGATCGGCGGGCGAGTATAAATTAACGGTCACTCAGGCAGCCCTCACCGGTGAGGCGTTGGCACCGAGAAAGCGTAAGCCACTGTGTATTCGAGCATTGGCAAAGGGTTTTGTAATACAGAAGATCCCTGCGCAATAAAATCCGCCGTCTGGCATACGCAAGCTTTGAGGCTCTGGACCGCAATATCCGCAAACCGCATGAAAATCCTGCACTGGGGGGGTTGCTGTGTGCTAGCAAAGATAATGAAGTCGTCGATTACGCCCTTAGCCGCTCACTTTCGCCGGCATTGGTCGCGGAAAATCAGACTCAACTGCCGGACAAGAAGCTGTTGCAGGCCAAGCTACAGGAGTTTTATGCCCTGAATACTGAAGAGTCCTGAGCGATTTGCCGGCGTAAATCACTTTCTTATAGGTATTAAAAAGCCGGCTTGTGGCCGGCTTCTCGGGGACTGGCTTGGATCATTTTTGGTAAACCGCGCCAGCCTTCAAAACGTACACCCGGATCTTGCGTCCGGCTGTGGGACTTGGCGAGAAAATCATCTGCCTTGTCGGTGCGATCAGCGCCCCGGGGCGGGGTGATGCGCAAATGTGGGGCGCAGCATACTGATTTTTTTGAGGAATTCCCAGTGCGGTGTGCCGGGTAGAGCTGTCGGGTGATCTCTTGCGAGGGTACTTCGTCTGGACTTTCCGGTGAATGTTCCGCTGCCTTCGCGAGCAAGCCCGCTCCCACTAGGATTGCGCAGTATCTGTGGGAGCGGGCTTGCTCGCGAAGGGGCGCCGCGCGGTGTTACAGAAAAGGTACGGGTGGCCTGCGTTTATTCAGGGTCGACCACCAGAACACCCATCCCAGAACCCTTATGTTTTGTTCTTCGATTTGCGGAGGTCTGAAGACTTCATCCGGGTATTCGGAGCTGTTGTGGCTGCGCATGCGTATCGCGTTGCCTGGTACCCGGCTCAGGTATTTGATGCGCAACATGCCGTCGTGCTCGATTGCGTAAATCTCTCCGTCGACAATTTGCGTGAGCCCGCGGTCGATGGCGACGATGGAGCTGTCTTCAATTTTTTCGGCCATGCTGTTGCCAACCATGCGGGCACAGATGGCATCGGCGTGGTTGATTTCCAGGGAGTCAAGATCGCTGCGCGGCAGGCGGATCGATTCGCTGGGGTCTTTGATGACATGGGTTTTGTCGGAGCCGGGGGCAGTGGCCGCTTCTTTGTAAAAGGGTAATTCGATATCGACTGGCTCGATGACCCGATAGGCGCCCCGGATTGACTGGGCGTCGAAGGTGTTGCCGGATGCGTCGATCAGATGCAATTCCCTGGCGTCTTGCGGTCCTTCGCCGGATTTCAGCCATTCAGTGTTCACGGACAGTCTTCTGGCGACCTCTTCCATGCGGTAGTCAGGAACTCCGCGGGTATACCAGTTATGGACAGTTTGAGGGTCGGAAATACCCAGGAATTCGGCAAATCTCGTTGTCGTGATTTGTAGCTCTTTCAGGAGCATTCTGAATCGTGGGCCGCAGGTTTTGTTCTTTTTCATAAACACGAGTCTAGCCGCGCGGCATAAGGCTTTGATTCAACAAAACGTTCAAATCTGGCGTGAATTTTAAGTCTTGATGTAAGACGTCTTTTGTAAAAATTAAACAAGAAAAAACCGGTTTGCCCGCCAGTTAAATGTGCTGTTGAATGTGATATTCAAACGCCCACAAAAAACCCCGGATCAACCGGGGTTCTTCGTTATAGCCGTTCGTGAGAGGCGGCTATCAGCCTTTATAGGCAGCAACCGACTTCATGATCTCGGTGCGAGCGGCTTCTGCGTCGCCCCAACCTTCGATCTTCACCCATTTGCCTTTTTCGAGGTCTTTGTAGTTCTCGAAGAAGTGTTTGATCTGTTCCAGCAGCAGAGGTGGCAGATCGGTGTATTCCTTCACGTCGACGTACAGCTGGGACAGCTTGTCGTGCGGGACTGCGATGACTTTGGCATCGCCGCCGCCGTCGTCGGTCATGTGCAGGATGCCGACCGGACGGGCGCGGATGACCGAACCTGGAGCAACCGGGTAAGGGGTCACGACCAGCACGTCGAGGGGGTCACCGTCGTCAGCCAGGGTGTTCGGGATGAAACCGTAGTTGGCCGGGTAGAACATCGGGGTGGCCATGAAACGGTCAACGAACAGGCAATCGCTGTCTTTGTCGATTTCGTATTTGATCGGGGCGTGGTTGGCCGGAATCTCGATCGCGACGTAGATGTCGTTCGGCAGGTCTTTGCCAGCCGGAATCTTGCTGTAGCTCATTGGGCGGTGCCCCCGTTAGTTGACCAAAAACACTTGGCCGGATTGACCAAAAAGTGGCGGCGATTATAGGCATATTCCGCCGCCGTTGCTATGTACCAGAGGTCGTAGAGACCTTAGTCGCGTGCCTGATAGACCGGGTCTTCGGCCAGAAGTTGCCGCAGCCGGGCCAGAGGGTCCTGACGATAAAACAGCTTCAGCTGCTCATACACCAGAGGATACGCCTCGTGCAGCAAATCCGGGGCGCTAAAGAAGTATTCGCTGGTGACCGCGAAGAACTCAGCCGGGTTTTCCGCGGCGTACGGGTCGATGGCGGTGTCAGCGTCGGGATTGCGATCCAGTTGTCGATCAAGATCGTCGTAGGCTTCTTGCATGACCTTGGCCCAGTCGCTGACTCGCATGTCAGCGTGTAGCGGCGGCAGGCCGTTGGCGTCGCCATTGAGCATGTCGAGTTTATGCGCGAGTTCGTGGATCACCAGGTTGTAGCCTTCCCAGCCACCACTGGCCATCACGCCGGGCCACGCGAGGATGATCGGGCCTTGTTGCCAGGCTTCGCCGCTGTGTTCGCCGTCCCATTCGTGCTCGACGCCGCTGGCATCGCGATGGCGCTGGGGGCTGAGAAAGTCGTCGGGGTAGAGGACTATTTCGTGGAAACCCTGATACCAGTTCAGATTGCCGAGATGTAGCAACGGCAGTTGCGCCTGGACGGCAAGCAGCAGGCGCTGCTCCTGGTGGAGTTCGACGCCGGGCAGGGCGGTCAGGTGTTTGTCCTGGAGGAACAGCACGCTGGCTTCACGCAGCCACCGGTCTTCAGCGGCGCTGAGGCCATCGAGAAAACTCAGGTGATGACGCACCCGCTGCCACATGTCGTCGGCAATCGGGTGTTTGGCCAAGGTGCGCCGGCGACGCCAGGCGCTAAGGGACCACATGGTGAATCAGCGCGATTGGGCTTTGGACGCGGCGTTGCCGAAGCGGCTGCGGATGATGCCGATGATCATCGGTACCAACGACAGCAGGATGATGCCCACGACCAGCAGCGACAGGTTTTGCTTGATGAACGGTACGTTGCCGAAGAAATAACCGAGGGTCACCAGGCCTCCGACCCACAGGATGGTGCCGAGGACGCTGAAGGCGAAGAAACGCGGGTAAGGCATTTTGGCGACACCGGCGACGAACGGTGCAAAGGTGCGGATAATGGGCAGGAAGCGCGCCAGGGTTACGGTTTTGCCGCCGTGTTTGTCGTAGAAATCGTGGGTTTGCTGCAGGTAGTCGCGGCGGAAGATTTTCGAGTTCGGGTTACTGAATAAACGCTCACCCGCCGTTCGTCCGATCACATAGTTGGTGCTGTCGCCAAGGATCGCCGCCATCATCAGCAGGCCGCCCAGCAGCACCGGGTCCATGCCGCCGCCGGCCGCAACGGCACCCGCGATGAACAGCAGGGAGTCGCCCGGTAGAAACGGCATCACCACCAGACCGGTTTCGCAGAAGATTACAAGGAACAGAATGGCGTAAATCCATGGCCCGTAGTTGTTTACCAGCAAATCGAGATAAACATCGAGATGCAGGATAAGGTCGAGCGGGTTGAAATCCATGGAAAGCACCTGAGGTGGCGGCCCGACTCGGCAGGCCTGTGCGGATGACTTCGCGAAAGGCTACAGACGGGTGTAGTTTTTCTTACAAGCCGGAAAGGTCTGCATTATACGGGCTGAGAGGTGAAAAGCGCGTTGAGTTTGTAGCGGGGGATGTCTAGGGATCCTCACCGGTTGGAGTGGTGCAATCGATTCCTGTGGGAGCGAGCTTGCTCGCGATTCAGGCACCTCGGTGTATCAGTCATACCGAGGAGAAGCTATCGCGAGCAAGCTCGTTCCCACAATGTTCGATGCGGATCAGAGCTCGTCGCTGATCGGCAGCACGTAGTTCTTGAACTCGGTGTCTTCCTTGAATCCGATGGACTCGTAGGTTTTCTGCGCGACTTCGTTGTTGCTGCTGGTGGAAACGCGCATGCGCACAGCGTTGGTTTCCTTGGCCATTTTCTTCGCGGTGCGGATGAGGTTGTCGGCCACCAACTGGCGGCGGGCCTCTTCGGCGACGTAGATGTCGTTGAGGATCCACACGCGCTTCAGCGAAAGGGACGAAAAGCTCGGATACAACTGACAAAAACCCATCAGTTTGTTGCTGTCGTCATCGGCCAGGGCCAGGTAGATCACCGACTCCTTGCGACGCAGGCGCTTTTCAAGGAACGCTCGGGACGAGTCCGGATAAGCCAGGGAGCCATAAAACTCGCGATATTTGACGAACAACGGGGTCAACAGGTCCAGGTGTTCGAGGGTCGCTTGAATAATCCGCATGGTAGGTCTCGTCTTCAAGTGGCTGTCTTCACGTACTGTGACGGCGAACGGTTCTCACTCGGGCGGCCGTGTTTCGATCCTGCCTGAAACTGGATCAGAAACGCAATGCGGAAACGGTTCAGGCATCCGACGAACTCAGTAGGAAATTACCTTTCATGTCCGCTCCTGCGTCCGACTCTAGTGTCAGAATCTGGGCTTCGTCCTTCAAATTGACCCCTGACAACTGCCGTCGGCAGGCTTCGCGCATCAAATACAGCAAACGGTGTGCCGCCATGCCGTAACTCAGGCCTTCGAGTCGGACGTTGGAGATACAGTTGCGATAGGCATCCGTCAGCCCGACCTTTGGATTGTAGGTGAAATACAGCCCCAGGCTGTCCGGGGAACTGAGGCCAGGGCGTTCGCCGATCAGGATTACCACCATTTTTGCACCCAGCAGTTCACCGATCTCGTCGGCTACGGCGACCCGACCCTGTTCCACCAGAATGACCGGTGAGACGGACCAGCCATCACTCACAATCTGATCTTCCATCCGCGCCAGAAACGGCAGGGTATGGCGATGAACGGCCAGCGCCGACAACCCATCGGCAACGACAATTGCCAGATCGACACCGCCGGGATTGGCCAATGCGTAATCGCGCAGTGCCTGAGCCGACTCATCACTCAGCTTTCGCCCCAAATCGGGGCGTTGCAAATAACTGTTCCGGTCCGTAGCGGCGCTGTGTAGCAGCAAACTGGCACGCCCGCGTTCAGCCAGTTGTGAGCTGAGCCCCGCATGGTCGAACGGCAAGTGCACCGCATCCCGCGCCTGAGCGTGGGCGTACTGGAAATCCAGCTGCGCGCTGGTCGGCATGCTGGTGCCAGTTCTACCCAAAGCGATCCGCGCCGGGGTCAGGCGACGCAGTTCCAGCAACGGGTTCTGTGGATCAACGGGTGGTTTATCCATTTCAACACTCATCCCAGTTGCGCCATCGCTTGGCGGAAAGCCGGCGGCAGGCTGTCGCCGAAGTGAATCTTGCCATCCGCCTGGGTGAAGATGCCCATTTTTGCCAGCCATTGTTCGAATTCCGGCGCCGGTTTCAGGCCCAGCGTCTGGCGGGCGTAAAGAGCGTCGTGGAACGAGGTGGTCTGGTAGTTGAGCATGATGTCGTCGGAGCCGGGGATGCCCATGATGAAGTTGATCCCGGCCACGCCCAGCAGGGTCAGCAGGGTGTCCATGTCGTCCTGGTCGGCTTCGGCGTGGTTGGTGTAACAGATGTCGCACCCCATGGGCACGCCCAGAAGCTTGCCGCAGAAGTGGTCTTCGAGGCCGGCGCGGATGATCTGTTTACCGTTGTAGAGGTATTCCGGGCCGATAAACCCTACAACCGTGTTCACCAGAAACGGTTTGAAATGGCGCGCCACAGCGTAGGCGCGGGTTTCGCAGGTCTGTTGATCGATGCCGTGGTGGGCGTTGGCTGACAGGGCGCTGCCCTGACCCGTTTCGAAATACATCAGATTTTGGCCCAGCGTGCCGCGATTCAGGCTCAAACCGGCGTCGTAGCCTTCCTGCAGCACGTTCAGGTTGATACCGAAACTGGCGTTGGCCGCCTCGGTGCCGGCGATCGACTGGAACACCAGGTCCAGCGGAACGCCGCGATTTATTGCCTCAATGGACGTGGTGACATGCGTCAGCACGCAGGCCTGGGTCGGAATCTCGTAGCGTTGGATAATTGCATCGAGCATTTCCAGCATGGCGCAGATCGAGGCGATGCTGTCGGTGGCCGGGTTGATGCCGATCATCGCGTCGCCGTTACCGTACAGCAGGCCGTCGAGAATGCTCGCGGCGATACCGGCCGGTTCGTCGGTGGGGTGATTGGGTTGCAGGCGGGTGGATAGCCGACCGCGCAGGCCTATCGTGCCGCGGAACTGGGTGACCACGCGGATTTTCTGCGCCACCAGCACCAGATCCTGCACGCGCATGATCTTCGACACGGCGGCGGCCATTTCCGGGGTCAGGCCTGGCGCGAGGGCGCGCAGGCTCTGTTCGTCGGCGGCATCGCTGAGCAGCCAGTCGCGAAAACCGCCGACGGTGAGGTGGCTGACAGTCGCGAAGGCTTGTTTGTCGTGAGTGTCGATGATCAGTCGGGTGACTTCATCGGCCTCGTAAGGAATGAGTACTTCTTGCAGGAAGTGGCTGAGCGGGATGTTGGCGAGGGCCATCTGCGCAGCCACACGTTCGCCATCGTTGAGGGCGGCGACGCCGGCCAGAAAGTCCCCGGATCGCGCCGGACTGGCCTTGGCCATGACGTCCTTGAGGCTCTCGAAGCGATAGGTCTGGGCGCCGACCGTGTGAGCAAAACTTGCCATACAGATTCTCCGTGACGGCGCAGACAGGGCCTGCGCCGTGATTTCTGGCCGTTAGTGCAGGGCTTTTTCAGCGTTCTGAATGGCCGCGAATTCTTCTTCGGGCGTGCCTGCTACCAAGTGATGCCGACTGTAGAAAGCAAAGTAAGCAATTAACACTCCATAGATGATCGCAGCGCCAATCACCACGCGTGGGTCTACCAGAAAACCCGCCACCACGGCGATGCAAGCCAGCACCAACGCTACACCCGAGGTGAAGATACCGCCCGGCGTGCGGTATGGCCGATCCATTTTGGGGCGTCGAATGCGCAGTGTGATGTGCGCCGCCATCATCAGGACGTAGGAAATGGTCGCGCCGAACACTGCCACCAGAATCAGCAAGTCACCCTGACCGGTCAGCGACAAGCCGAATCCGATGATGCCGGGAATAATCAGTGCCAATACGGGAGCCTTGCTTTTGTTGGTTTCTGACAGTTTGCGCGGCAGGTAGCCGGCGCGGGACAGCGCAAAGATCTGCCGCGAGTAGGCGTAGATGATCGAGAAGAAACTGGCGATCAGCCCGGCCAGGCCTACCAGATTGACAAAGTGGCCCATCCAGGTCGAGCCGCCATAGGCCTTGCTTAATGCTTCGACCAACGGATTACCCGATGTCAGCAGTGCATTGGCGCCCGCACCGCCCGGGCCGATTACCAGAATCAGCAGGGCAAAGGTCACCAGCACCAGCATTGCGCCAATCAGTCCACGGGGCAGGTCGCGTTTCGGATTTTTGGTTTCTTCCGCCGCCAGTGGCACTCCTTCGACAGCCAGGAAAAACCAGATCGCGTAGGGAATGGCCGCCCACACGCCGACGTAACCGAACGGCAGGAAGCTGCTGGCGCCCTTGGCCTCAGTCACCGGGATGTCGAGCAGGTTGGCGACGCTGAAGTGCGGCACCATCGCCACCAGAAACACTCCCAGCGCCAGGGCGGCGACGGCGGTGATGACGAACATCAGTTTCAGGGCTTCGCCGACCCCGAAAATGTGGATGGCGATAAAAATGATGTAGAACGCCAGGTAAATCATCCAGCCACCGATGCCGAACAGCGACTCGCAATAGGCACCGATAAACACCGCAATCGCTGCTGGTGCGATGGCATATTCGATCAGGATTGCGGTTCCGGTCAGGAACCCGCCCCAAGGGCCGAACGCACTGCGGGCAAAACCGTAGCCGCCACCGGCGGTAGGGATCATTGACGACAGTTCCGCCAAGGAAAAGCACATACACAGGTACATGGTCGCCATCAGCAACGTGGCGAGAAACATGCCGCCCCAGCCACCTTGGGCCAGGCCGAAGTTCCAACCCGCGTAATCGCCGGAGATGACGTACGCCACGCCCAGACCCACCAGCAGGACCCAGCCTGCTGCACCTTTTTTTAGTTCCCGTTGCTGGAAATAGTCGGAGCCGACTTTTTCAAAGTCGACCGAGGAGGTAGCCGGCTGCACGCTGGCTTGATCGCTAGGCATAGGGGTTCACCTGTTCTTATTGTTTTTGACCGGCGTGGTTGCCGGGATGGCGCGAAGGCGCAATGTGCAAGCAAGCTCACTCCCACAAGGAGAGTGGCTTGCCTGCGACAGACGCTTTTAGAAGAAGCCCAACGGATTGATGTCGTAGCTCACCAGCAGGTTTTTGGTCTGCTGATAGTGGTCGAGCATCATTTTGTGGGTTTCACGACCGACGCCGGATTTTTTGTAACCGCCGAACGCGGCGTGCGCCGGGTACAGGTGGTAGCAGTTGGTCCACACACGACCGGCCTTGATGGCGCGGCCCATGCGATAGGCGCGGTTGATGTCGCGGGTCCAGAGACCGGCACCGAGGCCGAACTCGGTGTCGTTGGCAATCGCCAAGGCTTCGGCTTCGTCCTTGAAGGTGGTGATGCTCACTACCGGGCCAAAGATTTCTTCCTGGAACACACGCATTTTGTTGGTGCCCTTGAGCAGGGTCGGCTGGATGTAATACCCGGTCGCCAGGTTGCCCTCGAGTTTTTCCACCTTGCCGCCGGTCAGCAGCTCGGCGCCTTCGCCCTTGGCGATTTCCAGGTACGAAAGGATTTTGTCGAATTGCTGCTCGGACGCCTGGGCGCCGACCATGGTGTCGGTGTCCAGCGGGTCGCCACGTTTGATCGACAGGACTTTTTTCATCACGACTTTCATGAAGTCGTCGTAGATCGACTCTTGCACCAGCGCGCGGGATGGGCAGGTGCAGACTTCGCCTTGGTTGAAGAACGCCAGCACCAGGCCTTCGGCGGCTTTTTCGATGAAGGTTTCTTCGGCTTGCATGATGTCGGCGAAGAAGATGTTCGGCGACTTGCCACCCAGCTCCACGGTGGACGGAATGATGTTTTCGGCGGCGCATTTCATGATGTGCGAGCCGACCGGGGTCGAGCCGGTGAAGGCGATCTTGGCAATGCGTTTGCTGGTGGCCAGCGCTTCGCCGGCTTCTTTGCCGAAGCCTTGCACGACGTTCAGCACGCCCGGCGGCAGCAGGTCGCCGATCAGCTCCATCAGCACGGTAATGCCCAGTGGCGTTTGTTCGGCAGGCTTGAGCACCACGCAGTTACCGGCCGCCAGGGCCGGGGCGAGTTTCCAGGCGGCCATCAGGATCGGGAAGTTCCACGGGATGATCTGCCCGACCACGCCCAGCGGTTCATGGATGTGATAGGCCACAGTGTTGCCATCGATCTCGGCGGCACTGCCTTCCTGGGCGCGGATGCAACCGGCGAAGTAGCGGAAGTGGTCGGCTGCCAGCGGGATGTCGGCGTTGAGGGTTTCACGCACCGCTTTGCCGTTGTCCCAGGATTCGGTGATTGCCAGGACTTCCAGGTTCTGTTCGATGCGGTCGGCGATTTTCAGCAGCACCAGCGAGCGAGCCTGGACGGACGTGGCGCCCCAGGCATCGGCGGCGGCGTGGGCAGCGTCCAGAGCTTTGTCGATGTCTTCGGCCGTGGAGCGCGGGAATTCGGCAATCGGTTGGCCATTCACTGGCGAGGTATTGGTGAAGTACTGACCTTTAACAGGCGCGACGAACTCGCCGCCGATGTAGTTACCGTATTTGCTCTTGAACGAAACGATAGCGCCTTCAGTACCGGGGTGAGCGTAACGCATGGTGATTTCTCCTTGGCTTTTGTGCTTATAAGGGAGAGCGCATGTGCGCTTGCTATAAGCGTAGAGCAAAGGTCGGGCCACTGCCTTGCAGGTCAGGTAAATCAAAGCCTTGCGCGATTTTTGTCGGACAGGCGGACGCTGCCTGTGACGCTTTCGGTACAGCCCACGTGACACTTTGTACCGCTTGTGACACAGCCTGTGACTGGCCAGTCTCGCCAGCATTGCAATGCGTCGATGGCTGGAGGATGCTGGGCGTCACCTCACGCACGGGTCGCTGAACCCCCGGGGAGAACAATAAGAAAATGCACGACAACCATTTGAGTCGCCATGCCCAGCAGGTCCTGACCGTCACTCAGGGGAAATCCCATCTGCGCGGTCCCGGCAGCGATCCGTCGATTGCCCGTTCCTGGCTGCGTTGTCTTGAGGATTATCACCTCGACCCGGCCCTGACCATGGCGCCGACGGTGCTGGAACATGGCCGCGTCCTGGAAAGTCGCGAGCGCTTGCAGCAAGTGCTGCACATCGCCGGCAGCGAAATGACCAGCCTTCATCAGCAACTCTCCGGTGCCGGCCACGCGGTCCTGCTGACCGACGCCCGCGGCGTGATCCTCAATTGCGTCACCGCGCCGGCCGAACGGAAAATATTCGAACGCGCCGGCCTCTGGCTCGGCGCTGACTGGAGTGAAGCGTGCGAAGGCACGAACGGCATCGGCACCTGTCTGGTGGAGCGTCAGTCCCTGACCATCCATCAAGACGAGCACTTTCGCGGCCGTCACACCGGGCTGACCTGCTCGGCGAGCCCGGTGTTCGACCCTCACGGCGAACTGCTGGCGGTGCTCGACGTGTCCTCGGCGCGCCACGAGGTCTCTCGTCAAAGTCAGTTCCACACCATGGCCCTGGTCAATCTTTCGGCGAAGATGATCGAGAGCTGCTATTTCCTGCGTTATTTCGACAATCAATGGCTGCTGCGTTTTCACCTTCAGGCCGAATCCGTCGGGTTGTTCAGCGAAGGGTTGCTGGCGTTTGACGGGGAGGGGCGGATCAGCGCGGTCAACCAAAGTGCGCTGAACCTGCTGGGGCATATTCGCGGTGGGTTGCTGGGCAAACCGGTGGAGGCGTTTTTCGACTGCTCGCTGGATGAGTTGCTCGGCCGCGCCAGCGTCAATGCCAGCGCCAGTTGGCCGTTGCGCACGCGCGACGGGCGGAGTCTGTTTGCCGTGTTGCGTGGGCAGCCGCGCAGCATTCCTGTGCCGGTGGTGCAAAGCCCGGTGATCGTCGAACCTCCGCGCTTGGCGGGCATTTGTCTGGGCGACACCGGGTTGCAGGAAGACTTCCGCAAATCCTTGCGTGTGTTCGAACGGGACGTACCGCTACTGATCAACGGCGAAACCGGATCCGGCAAAGAAGCGTTTGCCAAAGCTGTCCACCAGGCCAGCCTGCGAGCAGAAAAAGCCTTCGTCGCGCTTAACTGCGCCGCCATCCCTGAAAGTCTGATCGAGAGCGAACTGTTTGGCTATCGCGGCGGCAGCTTTACCGGTGCTCGCAAGGAAGGCATGCGCGGCAAGTTGCAGCAGGCCGATGGCGGGACCTTGTTTCTCGATGAAATCGGCGACATGCCCCTGGCCTTGCAGACCCGGCTATTAAGGGTGCTGGAAGATCGACAGGTGGTGCCGATCGGCGGCGAGCCGGAATCGGTCAATGTGCGGATTATCAGCGCTACTCACCGTGATTTGCTGGGGCGGGTGCAGGACGGGAGCTTCCGCGAAGATTTGTATTACCGGCTCAATGGGCTGGAAGTTGCTTTACCGGCGTTGCGTGATCGCAGTGATAAGTCCCAGTTGCTCGACTTTTTGTTGGCCGAAGAGGCGGGCGGGGAAACTGTATTGATCGACGGTCCGGCACGCCAGGCGTTGCTGGCCTTCGCCTGGCCGGGGAACGTGCGGCAGTTGCGCAATGTGCTGCGTACGTTAGCGGCGTTGTGCGACGGTGGGCGGATTGGGTTGGAGGATTTGCCGGTGATGATTCGTCAGGTCCGGCCGGTTCCGGTTGTTGCCGTTGAAGAGCCGTCGGACTATCCGCTGGATGACGCTGAGCGGCTGGCGTTGCTGAATGCGCTGGAACAGACGCGCTGGCATATGACTCATACGGCTGAACAACTTGGCGTCAGCCGTAACACCCTTTACAGAAAACTGCGTAAACACGGGATTGAGCGGTAGGCAGGTAAATCCAACCCTCACCCTAACCCTCCCGAAACGTCGGACCGCCCGTAGGGAGAGGGGGCTAACCGAGTTGTTTGGCCGAGGCATTGCGACCTGAGATTCCGCGTCGAACTCAGGTTCTGAAAAGCACGGAGATCGGCTCCCTTTCCCCCTCTCCCCCGTGGGGAGAGGGCTGGGGTGAGGGGTGGATCTCAAGCCATCAGCTAAAGAGTGCGATTTTCCCCACCCTACGCTAACCTGCGGCCATGTTTTACGAGGTCGACTAATGCACATTCATATTCTTGGTATCTGCGGCACTTTCATGGGTTCGATGGCGGTTCTGGCCAAAGAGCTGGGCCATCACGTGACGGGCTCCGATGCCAACGTCTATCCGCCGATGAGCACTCAGCTTGAGGCTCAGGGCATTGAGTTGACCCAAGGCTACGACCCGGTGCAGCTCGATCCGGCACCGGATCTGGTGGTGATCGGCAATGCAATGTCCCGCGGCAACCCGGCTGTCGAATACGTGCTGAATAAAGGCCTGCCGTACGTCTCCGGCCCGCAATGGCTGTCAGATCACGTGCTGCAAGGTCGTTGGGTGCTGGCCGTCGCCGGTACTCACGGCAAAACCACCACCAGCAGCATGCTCGCCTGGGTGCTCGAGCACGCGGGCATGAGCCCGGGTTTCCTGATCGGCGGCGTGCCGCAAAACTTCTCGGTGTCCGCTCGCTTGGGCGACACACCGTTCTTCGTGATCGAAGCCGACGAGTACGACAGCGCGTTCTTCGACAAGCGTTCCAAGTTCGTTCACTACCGCCCGCGCACGGCTATCCTGAACAATCTGGAATACGATCACGCCGACATCTTCCCCGATCTGCCAGCCATTGAGCGCCAATTCCACCATTTGGTGCGGACCATCCCGAGCGAAGGCCTGGTGATCCATCCGACCACCGAGCCTGCATTGCAGCGAGTGATCGAGATGGGCTGCTGGACCCCGGTGCAAACCACCGGTGCCGGCGGTCAATGGCAGGTCAAACTGCACAGCGAAGACGGTTCGAAGTTCGAAGTGATGTTCGAAGGTGTTGCCCAAGGTGTGGTCGAGTGGGACATGACCGGTCAGCACAACGTCGCCAACGCCTTGGCCACATTGGCTGCCGCCCGCCATGTCGGCGTGGTGCCGTCCATGGGCATCGCTGCTCTGAGCGCATTCAAAAGCGTCAAGCGTCGGATGGAGAAAGTCGCGGAGGTCCGTGGCATTACCATTTACGACGACTTCGCTCACCATCCGACGGCTATTGCGACGACCCTCGATGGCCTGCGCAAGCGCATCGGCGATGCACCGCTGATTGCGATCATCGAGCCGCGCTCCAACTCCATGAAACTCGGTGCTCACCGCGACGGCTTGCCGGAAAGCGTGGTCGATGCCGATCAGGTGATCTGGTACGCGCCGGCCAACCTGGGTTGGGATCTGGGGGCTACCGCCACGTTGTGCACGGTACCGTCGATCGTCAGCGATTCGCTGGAAGGCATCATCGAGCGTGTGAAGAGCCAGGCCCAGCCCGGCACTCACGTGGTGATCATGAGCAATGGCGGCTTCGGCGGCCTGCACGGCAAACTGGCCGAGGCGCTGCAATGAACAACAGCCCGGAACGCATCACGCTGGCGATGACCGGCGCTTCCGGCGCTCAATATGGTTTGCGCCTGCTGGACTGTCTGGTACGCGAAGACCGCGAGGTGCATTTCCTGATCTCCAAGGCTGCGCAACTGGTGATGGCCACCGAGACGGATGTTACGTTGCCGCCGAAAACCCAAATGATGCAGGCCTTCCTCACCGAGTACACCGGCGCTGCCGCCGGGCAGATTCGCGTGTATGGCAAGGAAGACTGGATGTCACCGGTAGCCTCGGGCTCCGGCTCGCCGGCGGCGATGGTGGTGGTGCCGTGTTCAACGGGGACCTTGTCGGCCATCGCGACGGGAGCCTGCAATAACCTGATCGAGCGTGCTGCCGACGTCACCTTGAAGGAGCGCCGTCAGCTGATTCTGGTGCCGCGGGAGGCGCCGTATTCAAGCATCCATCTGGAGAACATGCTCAAGCTGTCGAACATGGGTGTGACGATTTTGCCGGCGTCGCCAGGTTTTTATCATCAGCCGCAAACCATCGACGACCTGATCGATTTCGTCGTGGCGCGAATTCTTAATCTGCTGAACATTCCCCAGGACATGCTGCCGCGTTGGGGCGAACACCATCTGACCAGCGATGAATAAGCTGTTGACGATTGTGCTGGCGTTGCAATTGGCTGGCTGCGCCACGGCGCGAACGCTTGATGCCGCCAAGCCTGGGGCGCCAGTGGTGTATTCGGGGACGCGTCTGGATTTGTATGCCATGAATGGCGGCTGCTGCGCCATGGACCGCTTCGGTGCCGAAGCCCCGAGCTATCCGGGTATCGACCTGCCGGCCAGTGCGTTGCTCGACACGCTGCTGTTGCCGCTGTCGGTGCTGACGGTGATCGGGGTGAGTTTTCAGGCGACGGGTGGGTTGTAGCATTTGATCGTTCCCACGCTCCGCGTGGGAATGCCTCAATGGACGCTCTGCGTCCGCATTGGGACGCGGAGCGTCCCGGGCTGCATTCCCACGCAGAGCGTGGGAACGATCTTTGTAGGGCGTTATTTACCTAACTTGCGCAACTCATCCGACTCGACAATCCGCACCCCATCCTGCTCTTCCAGTGCCAGTCGCCACATCGCCCGCGCCAGTTGGCAGGCTTCTATGCCGCGGTATTTGCCGGGGATCAAGCGCGACAATGGCCCGGCGAATTGCTCGGCCATGCGCGGTTCGAGTCGCTCGCCCAGCAGCAACGAAGGTCGGCAAATGGTCAGCTGCGGCCAATCCTGTGCGCGCAGTGCGTATTCCATCTCGCCTTTGACCCTGTTGTAGAAAATCGAGGATCTCCGATCGGCCCCCAAGGCACTGATCACGATCAAGTGCCGTGCGCCCATCTCTCGTGCACGTTTGGCGAACGCCACCACCATGTCCAGGTCCACCGCGCGAAACGCCTGCTCCGAACCGGCCTGCTTGAGGGTGGTGCCGAGGCAGCAGTAGGCGATGTCGACGCGGCCGTTCAATTGCGGCAGGAACACCGCCGGGTCGCCGACAGGGTTATCAAGATGGGGGTGTTCGGCCAATGGCCGGCGTGAGGGGGCCAATACCCTTGAAATCGTTGGCTCATTGAGCAGACGATCAAGCAAATGTTCACCGGTTAACCCGGTAGCTCCGGCAAGCAATACGTGCTGAGGCGTCAAGTACATAGTGTTTCCCCCCTGATACTGTTCAGCTTAGTTGCTCTTCGCATCCTTGCTGCTGATAGAGACACTTTGTAGTGCTTTTCGTGCCTGCTGTTTGCGTAACAGCTGCCAGTGGGAGAGGACGGTTTTCGGTGCCCAGATCTGCGGCTCGGAGGCTTCGAAGCTGTCCGCGAGTTCGCGCTCGGCGACGGTGGCCCTGGCCAGTTTGAAGGCTTGCTCCAGATCGTCGGTCTGGTTCAGTGCCTGGGCGAACAGCGCGTCGCCGAAGTAGGTGAAGTTGGCTTCTTCCGAGCAGCCGAAGGACACACGGTCAGCGCGCGAGGCAGTCATGATCAGCGTGCGTTCATCCTTGAGAGCGGGGATGAAACCACCGGAGTAGCAGGACGAAATCACGATGATCTTGTCGCGGTTTTTCAGCGGAGAGAGCACCGCGGCGAGTTCGTCGGCCGGCAGGTCGGACAGTTCCATGCGCGGCTGGTCGAGCACCAGTTCGTGTTCGCTGGTGCCGTGACTGGTCATGTAGATGAAGATCAAATCTTCCGGGCCGCTGCGTTCGGCCAGGGTGGCGGCGGCGCGGCGCAGGTTTTCCCGGGTGGCCATCGGTCGGTCGACGAGGTGGTCGCGATGGTTCACCAGACGGAGCTGGCCAAATGCACCAAAGCGGCTGCTGAGCATGTTGCTGACATAATCGGATTCGCGCAGGAACACGCTTTGCTTGCCGTCACCGCCGAGTGTCAGGGTGTACAACTCGACTGCCGGGGTCGAAGCCGGCACGTTGGACAGTGCATCGTCGAGCAAACGGCCCTGGGCCAGCAAACCGAGTTCCAGGCTGTCGGGCAGCAGCTTGCCATCGGCATCGCGAACACGCTGGCCATTGATCCACGTACCGTTTTGCACCGTGCCGTCAGTCAGCACCAGGGTGCCGTGCCCCGAGTAACTGTCACTGTCGAATTGGCCGATGTAGAAGCTGCCGTCGGACAGGTTCAATCGACCTTGGCCGGTGAAGCGCCAGTCGCTGAACTGGCCGATGTAATGGCTGCCGTCGGCGCCGATCAACTCGCCCTTGCCGTTCAGCGATCCTTCCTTGAACTGACCGAGCCAGACATCACCGTCGGCGTTCTCGTAGCGGCCCTTGCCGTGCAGTTGGTTGTTCTTGAAGCCGCCGACATAGATATCGCCGTCGGCGCTGTTGAACGTCCCATTGCCTTCGAGCTGACCGTCGACGAAATGCCCGGTGAACTGATTGCCGCTGGCGTCGCCGCGCTGGCCTTCGCCATTGGGTTTGCCGTGGGCAAACTGGCCCTGATATGAGCTGCCGTCTTCGAGTTCGAGACGACCGAGCCCTGAATATTGATCGGCCTTGAATTCACCGCGGTAGGTCATACCGTTTTCTTTGAGGGTGCCTTCGCCGTCCCGTCGACCGGCTTTGAAGCCGCCGGTAAAGCTGCTGCCGCTGGTGGTCAGTGTGCCCTTGCCGTCGAACAGCCCTTGATTGAATTCCCCGCGATAGACTTCGCCGTTGCTGCCGTGCCACTCACCCTGGCCATGCCATTGGCCCTTGTCGAAGTCGCCGGCGTACCAGCTGCCGTTCGGGTAGTCGATACGGCCCTGGCCTTGCAGCAATCCGTTGACCAGTTCACCGCGATAGCGTCCGCCGTCCGGCAATCGGGCGTCGGGGGGCAATAGCGATTCGCCGTCGCCGCAAGCGGTGAGCAATAGGGTCAGAGCGAGGAGTGCAAGTGAGCGCATAGCGGGATCCGGGCAATTAAGCGAGCGAGTATGCCGCAGCTCTATAACCTTATATAGCCGGAAAACAGGAGAGGGCGCGAAACAGCGTGAGCTGCTTCGCATCCGGGATGGTTTACACGAAGCAGAGGGACAGTGGCTCGGCGATGTAGGCCGGTTTGTCCGAGCCTTCGATCTCAAGCGTGGCGGTGGCTTTGAGCAGCCATTGGCCGGGTTTCTTCTCGGTGACTTCGTTCATGTCGACCTTGAGTCGAACCCTGGAGTTGACCTTCACTGGCTGGATGAAACGTACGCTGTCCAAGCCATAGTTGACCACCATCTTCGCCCCTTCAGGCAGGATGAGGATGTCTTCCATCAGTTTGGGGATCAGCGACAGCGACAGGAAACCGTGTGCAATGGTGCTGCCAAATGGCGTTTGCGCGGCTTTGACCGGGTCGACGTGGATGAACTGATAATCCCCTGTGGCTTCGGCGAACAGGTTGATGCGCTCCTGATCGATGGTGAGCCATTCGGAACGTCCGAGTTCCTTGCCGACATAATCTTTGAGCTCTGCAACGGGAACATAGGGCATTGAGCATCTCCTTGGGTTCATCGGTTTTATAGTTTTGAGGTGGGGGGATTTGACCTCCCGGATTACCACTTTAGATCAACATGGCAAAAGGCTCCGGTCAACTGACCATGCTTTTGGCGAATGCCGGTCTATAGCGTTGGCGTGCTTATAATGGTCGGCCCGCTTGTGCGGGATGATATTGGCGGGAGATGACGGATGTTGTTACGTGGCCTGACCTGGCTGGTGCTGTTCCAATTGCTGGGCACAGCCATCAACCACTTGTTTTTGCCGGTGCTGCCGGGGCCGATTGTCGGCCTGCTGTTACTGCTGGTGTTCCTGATCAGCCGTGGTCAGGTCGGCGAACCGCTGAACCTCGCGGCCAGCAGTCTGCTGCGTTACCTGCCATTGCTGCTGGTGCCGCCCGCCGTGGGTGTGATGGTTTACGCCAAAGACATTGCCGCGGATTTCTGGGCTATCGTCGGCGCGCTGGTGTTGTCACTGTTGCTGTCCATGGCCTTCGCCGGCGTGCTGATGCAGCGCATGGTCAAACGTCACGCTCATCGTGAGGACGGCCAATGATTTTCGATTGGCACGGCGCCTGGGTGTCGGTGATTCATCATCCGTTATTCGGCATCGGCATTACGCTGGGTGCTTATCAGCTGGTGCTGGCGGCGTTCGAGAAAACCCGCTGGATCTTTCTGCAACCGGTGCTGGTCTCGATGCTGCTGGTGATCGCCGTACTGGTGGGCTGCGGCCTGACCTATGCCGAGTACCGCAAGAGCACCGAGATCCTCAGCATCTTGCTCGGGCCTGCGACCGTGGCGCTGGCAGTGCCGCTGTACCTCAATCTGCGACGCATTCGGCAGTTGTTCTGGCCGATATTTACTACGCTGGTGATAGGTGGCGTCGTCGCCACCGGCATGGGCGTATTGCTGGGCTGGTCGTTTGGTGCCGAACACATGATCCTGATGACCATGGCGCCGAAGTCGGTGACGTCGCCGATTGCCATGCTGGTGGCAGAGCAGATCGGTGGCGTCGCGGCGCTGGCGGCCGTATTCGTATTGATCACCGGGGTGATCGGGGCGATCTTCGGGCCGAGTCTTTTGACCCGGCTTGGTGTTCACAGTCCCGAGGCACGCGGTATGGCGCTGGGCATGACCGCCCACGCGGTCGGCACGGCGGTGGCGATGCAGGAAAGTGAAGAGTGCGGCGCCTTCGCGGCGCTGGCGATGAGTCTGATGGGCGTGGCCACGGCAGTTTTCCTGCCGTTGGCGGTGTCGATGGTGGTGTAAGGAAATGTCTATGAGCTTGCCGCTTTTTCCGCTGAACACGGTGCTGTTTCCGGGCTGCACCCTCGATTTGCAGATTTTCGAGGCGCGCTATCTGGACATGATCAGTCGCTGCATGAAACAGGGCGGCGGCTTCGGCGTGGTGTGCATCCTCGACGGCGAAGAAGTCGGCATCGCCCCGGCGGGCTATGCGCTAGTCGGGTGCGAGGCGCTGATCACCGATTTCAAACAGCAGGACAACGGGTTGTTGGGCATCCGGGTGCGGGGCGGACGGCGTTTCAATGTGTTGCGCACCGAGATTCAGCGCGATCATCTGACCGTCGCCGAGGTCGAGTGGCTGGAAGACGAACCTGAGCAACCGCTGCAGGATGAGGACGCCGACCTGGTTGCGCTGCTTAAAGCCTTGGCCGAACACCCGATGGTCGAAGCGTTGAACATGGGCACCGAAGCGACCGGGCAGCAATCGCTGGCCAATCAGTTGGCGTATCTGTTGCCGTTTGCCGAAGTGGACAAGATCGACCTGCTGCAACTCGATGATCCGCAGCAGCGACTGGATGCGATTCAAGCGTTGCTGGATGAGTTGCAGGGTGAGTTGTTTGCCTGATCAGTAGGCATACCGCAGCATCGCAAGCGGTAAATGCCGCAAAGCAAAGAATCCGAACAACGCCACCAGCGCCGGCAACACCAGCCACCAGACCTTCGGTGGCATGGCGTTGAGCGGTGCCTGACGCTGATTCAGCCACAAGCTCGCCGCACATACGCACGCCGCCAGCATGGCGCCGGCCACCACATCCGTAGGCCAGTGCGCGCCCAGGTACACCCGCGACAGGGCAATCGCCAGCGCCGGCAAGCAACCCAGCAGCAGCCAGGTCAGACGCATCCGCGGTGGTTGTCCGCGGCCGGCCAGCACGGCTAGCGTCAGAAACAGCGCAAAGGAGCCTGAGGCATGTCCGCTGGGCATGCTGTAGCTGGTCAGAGGATCACTCAGCACTTCCGGGCGCACGCGGGCGAAAAAAAGTTTGGTCACGGTGTTGCCCAGCGCGGTGCAAAGCATAGTGCTGCCGGCGAAGACTGCTTGTCGCCATTGTCGGGTGAGCAACAATAAGCCGGTCAGCAGGGCGCTGAAGATCAGCATGTTGCGGAACTCGCCGATCAGCGTGAACGTCACCGCCACCTCATCGAGCAACGGGCTGCGATGTTCCTGCACCAGGGTCATCACGCCCTGATCGAGGGCGGTCAGGTGCGGATAGCCGATAAACAGTCCCGCCAGAATCAGAAAGCTCATTCCGGTAATCAGCATCGTCGCTTTGCGATGACGGCGCATGCTGCTGGTGATGCTCAAGCCCACCATGAGGGCGATGCTGCCAGCGACGATGCCGGCCTCAGGCCAGAAGCCCTCCGGCAAAGGCAGGCGAATCGCCGCACCCGTGGCCCAGCCGGGCAGTAGATAGGCAACGGTCCAGCCAGCGGCAGCCAGCAGACTGACGGCGGCGAAGCGCGGGAAGGGCATGTCGAACATCCCCGCGACCATCGGCAACATCGGTCGCAGCGGACCGATGAAGCGCCCGACCAGCAGGCTGGCGATGCCGTAACGCTGGAAATATGCCTCGGCCCCGGCGATCCATTCCGGATGATGGCGTAACCCTGGCAAGCGCCGGATGTTCTGATGGAAATGTCGCCCGAGGAAGTACGAAATGATGTCGCCCAGCACGCCGCCGAGGAACCCCAGCAACAGCGTTTCGCCCAGCGACAGCGCACCGCTACCGGCCAGTACCGCCACGGCAAACAGAAGCACCGTGCCGGGCACGATCAGCCCGGCAATCGCCAGGCATTCCACACAGGCCACTATGAACACCGCCGCGGCCAGCCATTGCGGGTTGACCGTCAACCATCCGGTCACGCTATCGAGCCATGGGCCCATAAAAACAACTCCATCATTTTTTATTGACCTGTAGGGGCTGCCGAAGGCTGCGATCTTTAAAGATCAAAAGATCGCAGCCTTCGGCAGCTCCAGGGGATTGTGTTTACAGCAAAAAATAATCGCGACCTTCGACCTGCCCCCGCCGCAGCGGGTTCCGCGTGCAATACGGCGCGTAAGCCGCATCGACGAAACGGTACATCAAATGCTCATCGCGGCCGTGGGGAATGCCCAAGCGCGTGGTTTGTATGATGTGAACGGGCGCCGGGCCGACATCTTCCACCAGCAGCACTTCATGGTCGAAGCGCCTGGCGTCCCAGACCGGCACCTTCAGGCCCAGCGCCTTACAGAGCAACGTCTGTCCGGCGCAAAGCTTTTGCGAGGGGCGAGGGCGACCTTGGGCATCGGGATTGTTCAACAGCATCTGCGCCAGGCTCGCCGGCCCGCTCAAATCATCGACCCACGGATAGGCGGATTTGATCAGCACTGCATTGCCCGGACCTTGGGCGCTGAAGTTCAGGGAATCGCCGCCCCGGGCGTAGTACATATAAATATGGCCGCCATCCAGAAACAAAGCCTTACGTTTTTCTGTGTAGCCGAGAGAGGCGTGGCTGCCTTTCTCTTCGAAGTAATAGGCCTCAGTCTCGATAATCCGGGCACTGAGCCACAGATCATCGACCCGGTGACGGATGACTTTGCCAAGTAAATCCCGGGCCAGCGTTTGGGCATCTCTGTCGAAAAAAGCATCCGCGAGCCCCTTGGGCAGGCTCGTAGCGGACGTGCGAACAGTCAGGTTGGACATGATGAACGGCGTTAATCAGGGCTGATTGAGTCGCGATGATAACAATTTGCAGCTTAATCACGGCTGAACGTCGGCAAATTGCCCTCCATTTCGACCATCCGCCCGTCACCGCTGTTAGTCCCGAGACGCGACAGCTATAATCTGCCGCTTTACTCTTTACCAAGACCTTAGCAAAGACCACTCCAGACCATGACTGAGTCCGTTCTTGACTACATGACCCGATTGGGTCGCGCTGCCCGCGAAGCTTCTCGCGTCATCGGCCGTGCCAGCACCGCGCAGAAAAACCGCGCCTTGCAGGCTGCTGCCAATGCGTTGGACGCTGCTCGCGCCGAGCTGACGGCTGCCAATGAACTGGATTTGGCCGCTGGCCGTGCCAATGGTCTTGAGCCAGCATTGCTTGAACGTCTGGCGCTGACCCCGGAACGCATCGACGGCATGATCGTCGGTTTGCGTCAGGTAGCGGCTCTGCCGGACCCGGTCGGCGCGATCCGCGACATGAGCTATCGGCCTTCGGGCATTCAGGTCGGCAAGATGCGCGTGCCGTTGGGCGTGATCGGGATCATCTACGAATCTCGGCCGAACGTGACCATCGATGCCGCCAGCCTGTGCCTGAAGTCCGGCAACGCGACCATCCTGCGTGGCGGTTCCGAGGCGATAAATTCCAATCGCGCCATCGCTGCCTGCATTCAACGTGGTCTGGCCGAGGCAGAATTGCCCGCCGCCGTGGTGCAAGTAGTCGAAACCACTGACCGTGCCGCCGTTGGTGCGCTGATCACCATGCCTGAATACGTCGACGTTATCGTGCCCCGTGGCGGCCGTGGCCTGATCGAGCGCGTTAGCCGTGACGCCCGCGTGCCGGTTATCAAGCATCTGGACGGCATCTGTCACGTTTACGTCAGTGCTCACGCCGACCTGCCGAAAGCCCAGCGCATCGCGTTCAATGCCAAGACTTACCGCTATGGTATCTGCGGCGCCATGGAGACCCTGCTGGTGGACCAATCGGTCGCCAAGGATTTCCTGCCATCGATGGCTGCACAGTTCCGCGAAAAAGGCGTCGAGCTGCGCGGCTGCGAACGCACCCGGGCGATCATCGATGCGGTGGCGGCCACTGAAGAAGACTGGAACACCGAATACCTGGCGCCGATTCTCTCGATCCGTGTGGTCGACGGGCTGGACCAGGCCATTGAACACATTAATAAGTACGGCTCCCATCACACCGATTCGATCGTCAGCGAAAACCTTGCGGACACCCGGCGTTTCGTCGCGGAAGTCGATTCGTCGTCGGTAATGATCAACACCCCGACGTGCTTCGCCGATGGCTTCGAATACGGATTGGGTGCCGAGATTGGCATTTCTACTGATAAGCTGCACGCCCGCGGCCCGGTGGGCCTCGAAGGGCTGACCTGCGAGAAGTACATCGTGGTCGGTGATGGCCAGTTGCGCGGCCAGGCGTCGGTCTGACTTGGGCGACCTCAAAGCATCAGCCCCGGAAACCGCCAGCGAGCCTGCGCCTCGACGCATTGGCGTGTTGGGCGGGACCTTCGACCCGGTGCATATCGGCCATTTGCGCGGTGCGCTGGAAGTTGCCGAATCGCTGGCGCTCGACGAGTTGCGTCTGACACCCAGTGCCAGACCGCCGCATCGCGGTACGCCGCAGGTGTCGGCAAAAGATCGTCTGGCGATGGTCGAGTGCGCGGTGGCCGGCGTGGCACCGTTGGTGGTGGACGCCCGCGAATTGCAGCGGGACAAGCCGTCCTACACCATCGACACCCTGGAACTGATGCGCGCTGAATTGGCCGCTGAAGACCAGGTTTTTCTACTTTTGGGCTGGGACGCATTTTGCGGCCTGCCCACTTGGCACCGCTGGGAAGAGTTGCTCCAGCATTGCCACATCCTGGTGCTGCAACGCCCGGATGCCGACAGCGAACCGCCGGATGCCTTGCGCAATCTGCTGGCAGCGCGCTCGGTAAGCGACCCGCTGGTCCTCAAGGGGCCGAGCGGACAGATTGCATTCGTCTGGCAGACACCGCTCGCGGTATCCGCCACCCAGATCCGTCAACTGCTGGCCAGCGGTAAGTCGGTACGTTTCCTGGTGCCCGACGCGGTCCTGGCCTACATCGATGCGCACGGACTTTACCGTGCGTCGAACTGAAAAGGGCGCGCTTCAAGGCACGTGATCACGTGTAACGAAGCGCCCGAACATACGAGCAAAACGAGTTTTATATGACGAACAAAGACGTAACTAAAGTAAAGCGCAAAGGCACGTTCAAGAGCGCCCCGCTGCCAGTAGAGGCTCCAACCGGGCCGGAGCTGCGCGGCGAAGAGCTGGTCAAGGTTGCCGTAGCAGCCCTGGAAGACGTGAAAGGCCAGGACATCCAGGTCATCGACGTTCGTGAAAAGCAGAGCATCACTGACTTCATGATCATCGCCACCGGTACTTCGAACCGTCAGATCGGCGCGATGCTCGACAAGGTCCGCGAAGCGGTCAAAGCCCTGGGCGTCAAGCCACTGGGTGAAGAAGGCAAGGGCGACAGCGACTGGGTGCTGCTGGATATGGACGATGTCATCGTGCACATGATGACCGCCTCGGCTCGTCAGTTTTACGACCTGGAGCGTCTGTGGTCCGGTGCAGAACAGAGCCGTGCTCTGAACGCGGCTCACCACAGCCCGGAAAACACCCATGAGCACTTCGTCAAGCTCAACAAAGACCAGCAGTAAGGGACCGCTGTGCGACTGCGACTGATCGCCGTCGGTTCACGCATGCCCAAGTGGGTGGAAGAAGGCTGGCATGAATATGCCAAGCGTCTTCCGTCCGAGCTGGCGCTGGAACTGGTGGAAATACCGCTCAACACCCGTGGCAAGAACGCCGACGTGGCACGCTTCATCCGTCAGGAAGGCGAAGCCATGCTGGCCAAGGTCGGGCCGAACGAGCGCGTTGTGACCCTCGAAGTCCACGGCAAGCCCTGGAGCACCGAGCAGCTGGCGGTCGAGCTCGATCGCTGGCGGCTGGACTCGCGCACGGTGAATTTCATGGTTGGCGGCCCCGAAGGGCTGGCGCCGGAAGTCTGTGCCCGGGCCGATCAGCGCTGGTCGCTCTCGCCATTGACGTTGCCGCACCCGCTGGTGCGAATTCTGATCGGCGAACAGCTGTATCGTGCCTGGACAGTCCTGTCCGGCCACCCTTACCACAAGTAGTTCTGCCCTCATGCCCCAGCCGATCCGCATCAAGGACCACGAAAAAGACGCCCGTCTGGTGCGTGGCCGCGTCGTGTTCGGGGCAATTGCGGTGGTGGTGTTGATCTGTGTGCTGATCGCGCGGCTGTATTTCCTCCAGGTGATTCAGTACGAGTACCACTCGACCCTGTCGGAAAACAACCGTGTCCATGTGCAACCGATTCCACCGACTCGCGGATTGATCTTCGATCGCAATGGTGTGGTGGTGGCCGATAACCGGCCCAGCTTCAGTCTGAGCATGACCCGCGAGCGCTCGGGCGACTGGCAGCAAGTGCTCGACGTGATCGTCGAAGTGCTGGAGCTGACGCCCGAGGATCGGGTGATCTTCGAGAAGCGCATGCGCCAGGGGCGCCGGCCGTTCGAGCCGGTGCCGATCCTGTTCGAGCTGACCGAAGAGCAGATCGCCCGCATCGCGGTGAATCAGTTTCGTCTGCCGGGTGTGGAAGTGGTCGCGCAGCTGGTGCGTCACTATCCGCAGGGCGCGCATTTTGCGCACTCGGTGGGTTACATGGGGCGGATCAACGAGAAAGAGCTGAAGTCGCTCGATCCGGTCAATTACAGTGGCACCCACCACATCGGCAAGACCGGTATCGAGCGCTTTTATGAGCCCGAGCTGCACGGTCAGGTGGGTTACGAAGAAGTCGAGACCAACGCTCGAGGCCGCGTATTACGTGTGCTCAAGCGTACCGATCCGATTCCCGGCAAGGACATCGTCCTGAGCCTGGACATCAAATTGCAGGAAGCGGCCGAAGCTGCACTCGGCGGTCGTCGTGGCGCGGTGGTGGCGCTGGACCCGAAAACCGGCGAAGTCCTGGCGATGGTCAGTCAGCCGAGTTTCGACCCGAACCTGTTCGTCACCGGCATCGGCTTCAAAGCCTATGCCGAGCTGCGCGATTCCATCGACCGGCCACTGTTCAACCGCGTGCTGCGCGGCCTCTACCCGCCGGGCTCGACCATCAAGCCGGCGGTGGCGATTGCCGGGCTGGATGCTGGTGTCGTGACTGCGTCGAGTCGGGTCTACGATCCCGGCTATTACCAGTTGCCCAATTACGACCACAAATACCGTAACTGGAACCGTACCGGCGACGGCTACGTCGATCTGGACACGGCGATCATGCGTTCCAACGACACCTACTTCTACGACCTGGCCCACAAGCTGGGGATCGATCGGTTGTCGGCTTACATGGGCAAGTTCGGCATCGGCCAGAAGGTCTCGCTGGACATGTTCGAAGAGTCACCGGGGCTGATGCCGACACGGGAATGGAAGCGTGCAACCCGACGTCAGGCCTGGTACCCGGGAGAAACACTGATTCTCGGGATTGGGCAGGGCTACATGCAGTCCACGCCGTTGCAGCTGGCCCAGGCCACCGCGCTGGTCGCCAACAAAGGTGTCTGGAACCGACCGCACCTGGCCAAGACCGTCGAGGGCGAGAAGCCGAAGGACGAAAACCCGATGCCGGACATCGTCCTGCGTGACCCCTCCGACTGGACCAAGGTCAATCACGGGATGCAGCAGGTCATGCACGGTGCCCGCGGTACGGCACGCAAAGCGGCGATCGGTTCGCAATACCGCATTGCGGGTAAAAGTGGTACGGCCCAGGTCGTCGCGATCAAGCAGGGCGAGAAGTACGACCGCTCCAAGGTTCAGGAACGCCATCGCGACCACGCCTTGTTCGTCGGTTTCGCGCCGGCCGACGACCCGAAAATCGTGGTGTCGGTGATGGTCGAGAACGGTGAATCCGGCTCCGGTGTCGCCGCGCCGGTGGTGCGGCAAATCATGGACGCCTGGCTTCTGGACCAGGACGGTCGGTTGAAGGCCGAATACGCCAGCCCTATTAGTGCGGAGGCTACGGCCCGTGAAGAGTAATTTCGATCGCATCCTCTCCAGCGAGGATGTGATGCGTCGCCGTGCGACGCTGTTGCAACGCATGCACATCGACGGCCCGTTGCTGATCCTGCTGCTGACCCTCGCTGCTGGCAGCCTGTTCGTGCTGTATTCGGCCAGCGGCAAGAGCTGGGATCTGCTGGCCAAACAAGCCACTTCGTTCGGCATCGGCCTGGTGTCAATGATCGTCATTGCTCAGTTCGAACCACGCTTCATGGCCCGTTGGGTGCCAGTCGGTTATGTGCTCGGCGTGCTCTTGCTGGTGGTGGTGGACGTCATGGGCCACAACGCCATGGGTGCCACGCGCTGGATCAACATTCCCGGGGTGATCCGCTTTCAGCCCTCGGAGTTCATGAAGATCCTGATGCCGGCGACCATCGCCTGGTACCTGTCCAAGCGCACCTTGCCGCCGCAGCTCAAGCATGTGGGCGTCAGTCTGTTTCTGATCGGGTTGCCGTTCATCCTGATCGTGCGCCAGCCCGACCTTGGCACTTCGTTGCTGATCCTCGCCGGCGGCGCATTCGTGTTGTTCATGGGCGGCCTGCGCTGGCGCTGGATCCTCAGCGTGCTCGCCGCGGCTGTGCCGGTGGCAGTCGCCATGTGGTACTTCGTCATGCACGATTACCAGAAGCAGCGAGTCCTGACCTTCCTCGACCCGGAGAGCGATCCGCTGGGCACCGGCTGGAACATTATTCAGTCGAAAGCCGCCATCGGTTCCGGCGGTGTGTTTGGCAAGGGCTGGCTGCTCGGTACTCAGTCGCACCTGGACTTCCTGCCGGAAAGCCACACCGACTTCATTATTGCGGTCATGGGCGAAGAATTCGGCTTGGTGGGTATTTGTGCACTGCTGCTGATTTACTTGTTGTTGATCGGTCGCGGACTGGTGATTACTGCGCAGGCCCAGACATTGTTCGGCAAATTGCTCGCGGGCAGCCTGACCATGACGTTTTTTGTTTACGTTTTCGTCAACATCGGTATGGTCAGTGGCCTGTTGCCGGTTGTAGGGGTGCCGTTGCCGTTCATTAGCTACGGAGGAACTTCGCTGGTGACGCTGCTGTCAGCGTTTGGGGTTTTGATGTCGATCCATACCCATCGTAAGTGGATCGCTCAGGTTTGAATAAGGTGAAGATTTCAATGCAAGTAATGCGTGGCTGGGCGACTCGATATGCGCCATGGGTCGGCCTGGTAAGCATCCTTGGCACAGCGCAGGATGCGTTGGCCGGCGATTACGAAGGCTCACCCCAGGTGGCTGAATTCGTCGGTGAAATGACCCGCGACTACGGTTTTGCCGGTGAACAACTGATGGGCGTGTTCCGCGATGCAGAACGCAAGCAGTCGATTCTGGACGCTATCTCGAAACCTGCCGAGCGGGTCAAGCAGTGGAACGAGTATCGGCCGATGTTCATCACCGACGCGCGCATCGCCCGTGGTGTCGACTTCTGGCGTCAGCACGAGGCGGTACTGGCCCGTGCCGAACAGGAATACGGCGTGCCGGCGCAGGTTATTGTTTCGATCATTGGTGTTGAGACCTTTTTCGGCCGAAATACCGGTAATTTCCGGGTGGTCGATGCCTTGTCGACCCTGGGTTTCGACTATCCTCCCCGTGCCGAATTCTTCCGCAAGGAATTGCGTGAGTTCCTGTTGCTGGCCCGGGAAGAGCAGGTCGATCCGCTGACCCTCAAGGGTTCTTACGCCGGAGCAATGGGTTTGCCGCAGTTCATGCCGAGCAGCTTTCGCGCCTATGCGGTGGACTTCGACGGTGATGGCCACATCAATATCTGGACCAACCCGGACGATGCCATTGGCAGCGTCGCCAGTTATTTCAAGCGTCACGGCTGGGTCGCCGGCGAACCGGTGGTCAGCCGCGCCGATGTTCGAGGCGATCAGGTGGACGAAGGTTTGACCACCGGCATCGAGCCGACTAAAACCGTCGGGGAGTTGCGGGCGCTAGGGTGGTCAAGTCATGATGCGCTGCGCGATGATATGCCGGTCACGGCTTTCCGCCTGGAAGGTGACCATGGCCCCGAATACTGGATGGGCCTGACGAATTTTTACGCAATCACGCGTTATAACCGCAGCGTGATGTACGCCATGGCCGTACATCAACTGTCTGAACAGCTGGTACAAGCACGGGGCGTCAAGTAATGCGGGCATTGCCTATGAATAAACCCCTGAAGCTGATGGCATTTGCCGCATTGGCGGTGCTGGTCGCCAGTTGTTCGACCAGCCGTGCGCCGACCCAAAAGTCTTCCACCGCCGTGCGCGCAACGCCAGGCCTGGACATCAACCGCGCGCACAAGGATGGCGCGCCATGGTGGGATGTCGACGTCTCGCGCATCCCGGATGCCACGCCGACCCTGCATTCCGGTCCTTATAAAGCCAACCCGTACACCGTGCTGGGCAAGACTTACTTCCCGCAGCAGGAATCCAAGTCCTACGTCGCCTCCGGCACGGCTTCCTGGTATGGCACCAAGTTCCACGGTCAGAACACCGCCAACGGCGAGGTGTATGACCTGTACGGCATGAGTGCCGCTCACAAGACATTGCCATTGCCAAGTTACGTTCGGGTGACCAACCTGGACAACAACAAGAGCGTGATCCTGCGTGTCAACGACCGCGGGCCGTTCTACTCGGACCGGATCATCGACTTGTCCTATGCGGCCGCCAAGAAGCTCGGCTATGCCGAAACCGGTACCGCGCGGGTCAAGGTCGAAGGCATTGACCCGCAGCAATGGTGGGCAGCCAAAGGCCGTCCGGCGCCTTTGATGCTCAACGAGCCGCAAGTCGCGCAGAATAGCGCCCCGGTGATTACCGCTTCGGCCGGCACTGTCGAGCAATGGACTCCACCGCCGCAGCAACACGCCGCGGCTGTTGTACCCGTGCCGATCGATGCAAAAAAAAACGCTTCTGTACCAGCCTCTGGCCAGTATCTGCAGGTGGGCGCGTTCGCCAACCCGGACGCTGCAGAACTCCTGAGATCGAAGCTCAGCGGGATGGTGAGCGCTCCGGTGTTCATCAGCTCGATCGTGCGCAATCAACAGACGCTGCATCGGGTACGCCTGGGGCCAATCGGTTCGCCGGGTGAAATCCAGCAAGTGCAGAACAGCGTGCGAATGGCCAATCTCGGTTCGCCGAGCCTGGTCACTGCCGAGTAATACGTAGTACTTGATTGACGGTTCGCTCGCGGTCTGGGGGGCGAACCGGGTTGTTGGCTCGTTGAAGAACAAAAGCCCGGCAAGGGTTACAGAGTGAGCAACTGAACACGCGACAGCTCGTTAGAAAGCTGTCTGATTAGTTTTGCCTTCGGGCAGTTTCCATTAGCGATTTCGAGAGACGGATGAACATCACCACCTTTGCCAAACGCCTGTGCCTGCTAGTCCCGCTGCTCCTCTCGCCTGCCGCTTTCGCGGTCGAGATGATGCCGTCGCCACCGCAACTGGCCGCCAAAGCCTACGTACTCATGGATGCCAGCAGCGGCAACGTGCTGGTAGAGAACAACGGTGACCAGCGTCTGCCTCCGGCCAGCCTGACCAAGCTGATGACCGCGTACATCGCGACCCTGGAAATCCGTCGTGGTCAGATCGGTGAAAACGATCCGGTAACCGTCAGCGAAAACGCCTGGCGTACCGGCGGTTCGCGGATGTTCATTAAAGTCGGCTCGCAGGTGACTGTCAGCGACCTGCTGCACGGCATCATCATTCAGTCGGGTAACGACGCCAGTGTTGCGCTCTCCGAGCACATCGCCGGCAGCGAAGACGCCTTCGCTGACATGATGAACAAAACCGTGGCCGACCTGGGCATGACCAATAGCCACTTCATGAACCCGACCGGTCTGCCGAACCCTGAGCACTACTCGTCGGCTCACGACATGGCCGTGCTGGCTCGCGCGATCATCCACGAAGACCCGGCTCACTATGCGATCTACTCGCAGAAAGAGTTCTTCTGGAACGGCATCAAGCAGCCTAACCGTAACCTGCTGCTGTGGCGCGACAAGACTGTCGATGGCCTGAAAACCGGTCACACCGACGAAGCCGGCTACTGCATGGTGTCTTCGGCCGTGCGTGACGGCATGCGCCTGATCGCCGTGGTGTTCGGCACCAACAGCGAAGTGGCTCGTGCGTCTGAAACCCAGAAGCTGCTGACTTACGGTTTCCGTTTCTTCGAAACCCAGACCTTCTATCAGAAAGGCGCCGAGCTGGCTCAGGCTCCTGTCTGGAAAGGCACCACCAATCAAGTCAAAGCCGGCTTGGCCCAAGACCTGACCATGACCCTGCCGAAAGGCCAGCTGAAAAAGCTCGCCGCCAGCATGACCATGAACCCGCAACTGATTGCGCCAATCGCCAAGGGCGACGTGATCGGTAAAGTCGAAGTGAAACTGGACGACAAGGTCGTGCACAGCGCTGATCTGATCGCTCTGGACGCGGTCGACGAGGGTGGTATCTTCCGTCGCATGTGGGATAGCATCCGTCTATTCTTCTACGGCTTGTTCAACTGAATTAGTGTGGACTTGCATGGCCCTGTTCCAATCCGGAGCGGGGCCATGTCCGTTGCCACGGCTTACGAGGCCGTTACGCCATGACAGACACCGAAGTAAAGGCACCAAAGATCGAATTCCCCTGCGCGGATTACCCTATCAAGGTGATCGGCGACACAGGCGTGGGTTTCAAGGACAAGATCATCGCGATCCTTGAGAAACACGCGACCGTTGACCACAAGACCCTGGCCGAGCGCCAGAGCACCAACGGCAAGTACACGACCATCCAGCTGCACATCATCGCCACCGGTCAAGACCAGCTGTACGACATCAACAGCGATTTGCGGGCTACCGGTTTCGTGCACATGGTGCTGTGATGTCTGCCGCGGTGGGCTTTCGCGAGCTCGGCCAGATGGCTTACGAGCCGGTTTGGCATGCCATGCAACGCTTCACCAACGAACGTGGCAGCGATGCCGCCGACGAGATCTGGCTGGTCGAGCACCCACCGGTGTTTACCCAAGGGCAGGCCGGCAAGGCCGAGCACGTGTTGGTGCCAGGGGATATTCCGGTGGTGAAGGTGGATCGCGGTGGTCAGGTGACTTATCACGGTCCCGGCCAATTGGTGGCCTACCTGTTGCTCGATGTGCGCAAGCTGGGTTTCGGCGTGCGTGACCTGGTCAGCCGCATGGAACAATGCCTGATCGCGTTGCTGGCCAGCTACGGCGTCACTGCCGTGGCCAAGCCGGATGCTCCGGGTGTCTACGTCAATGGGGCGAAAATCGCTTCTCTGGGTCTGCGGATCCGCCACGGTTGCTCCTTTCATGGCCTGGCCCTGAATGTGGACATGAACCTGGAACCGTTTCGACGGATTAATCCCTGCGGCTACGCCGGGCTGGCGATGACCCAGCTGAGCGATCACGCAGGATCGATTGAATTTGCCGAGGTAAGTGCCCGGCTGCGCGCGCAGCTCGTCAAACACCTCGACTATGCTGAGCAGACGACCCTAGCGGGCGGAATCGACTGATATGACTACTGATGCAGTGCAAACCATGATCCCGACGCTGGATGTCACCGAGCGTCCGGCCCCGCGTGCCAAGGTTGAAGCCGGCGTCAAGCTGCGCGGCGCCGAGAAGGTTGCACGTATCCCGGTGAAGATCATTCCGACCACCGAACTGCCGAAGAAACCTGACTGGATTCGCGTGCGTATCCCGGTTTCCCCGGAAGTCGACCGTATCAAGGCCCTGCTGCGCAAACACAAGCTGCACAGCGTTTGCGAAGAAGCATCCTGCCCGAACCTGGGCGAATGCTTCTCCGGCGGCACCGCGACCTTCATGATCATGGGTGACATCTGCACCCGTCGCTGCCCGTTCTGCGACGTGGGTCACGGTCGTCCGAAGCCACTGGACGTCAACGAGCCGGAAAGCCTGGCCATCGCCATTGCCGACCTGAAACTCAAGTACGTGGTGATCACCTCGGTAGACCGCGACGACCTGCGTGACGGCGGTGCCCAGCACTTTGCCGACTGCATCCGCGAGATCCGCAAGCTGTCGCCGAACGTACAGCTCGAAACCCTGGTTCCGGACTACCGCGGCCGTATGGATGTAGCGCTGGAAATCACCGCTGCCGAGCCGCCGGATGTGTTCAACCACAACCTGGAAACCGTGCCGCGCCTGTACAAGGCTGCGCGTCCGGGCTCGGATTACCAGTGGTCGCTGACTCTGCTGCAACGCTTCAAGCACATGATGCCGCACATTCCGACCAAGTCCGGCCTGATGCTGGGTCTGGGCGAAACCGACGAAGAAGTCATCGAAGTCATGAAGCGCATGCGCGAGCACGACATCGACATGCTGACCCTGGGCCAGTACCTGCAACCGTCCCGCAGCCACTTGCCGGTGCAGCGTTTTGTGCACCCGGACACCTTCGCCTGGTTCGCCGAGGAAGGTTACAAGATGGGCTTCAAGAACGTCGCTTCCGGCCCGCTGGTACGTTCCTCGTACCACGCCGACGAGCAGGCGAAGCTGGTTAAAGCTGAATTGATGTCGTCCTTATAACAAAGCGCCCGCAAGGCTTTTCAGCCTTGCGGGCGTTTTTGTTGGCCGTGCCTACGGCCACTACAGTCTTTTCCTGCAACCTGCGGGGCGACTGACCCTCTTCTGTTTGTCCCCGTTCCTGACTACTGTGTGCTTGACGCTTTCACGCAGGGAGATTCATGGATGACCGTTCGACCGACCCACACGCTTTGCCCTCACACACCCGTTCCGGCCTTGCCGTCGCAAGGGCTGATTGGCGTCATCGCGCCCGCCGGCCCCGCACCGCTGGACACCGATAAAGCCTTCGGCTGGATGCGCGCTCGCGGATATTCGCTGCGGGTTTTCCCCAGCGTGTACGAGAAAGAGGACTATCTGGCCGGCAGTGATGATGTACGGCTCAATGATCTGCACGGGGCGTTCGTTGACAGTGAGGTCGACGCAATCATCTGTCTGCGCGGTGGTTACGGTACGCCGCGATTGCTTGACCGTATTGATTTCGAATTGCTGCGCAACAATGCCAAGCCGTTCATCGGCTACAGTGACGTCACCGCGCTGCACTTGGCGATCAGCCGTTATGCGGGTTTCGTGACCTTTCATGGCCCGATGCTCAACGCCGACCTGCTCGGTGACAAGCAAAAACCTACCGAGTCTTCGTTCTTCAACATGCTGAGAGGACAAGTGAAGGCCGGCAGCGTGCTGACGCACCCGGCAGCCTACCCGCTGACCACGATTGGGCCTGGCATCGCTCACGGGCGTTTGCTTGGGGGTAATTTGTCGATGATCGCTGCGACCATGGGTACGCCTTACGAAATGGATGCCGAGGGCGTCATTCTGTTCATCGAGGACATCAACGAGCCGTTGTATCGAATCGACCGGCTGCTGACCCATCTGCGCCTGGCGGGCACGTTGAACAAACTGCGCGGGGTTCTGGTGGGGGATGTGGCTGGGGTAGATGTGTCTGCGCTGGAGCGTTTGCTCAAGCAGACCTTTGAACCGTTGCGCATCCCGGTGCTGGCCGGGTGGCGCAGCGGGCATTGCGATCCGAACCTCACGTTGCCGATGGGTGCACTGGTGAGGCTGGATGCGGGGAACAAGGAGTTGGTGTTGGAGCAGGATGTGGTTGTCAGACGCTAGAGTGTGGTCGCCTGTTAGTCAGTCATCGCGAGCAAGCTCGCTCCCACATTGGATTTAGGTCGAACACAGATCCAGATGTGGGAGCGAGCTTGCTCGCGATATAGGTAGTCCGCCATACGGCTGACTATCGGTTACGAAGGCCTTCAAGCAGCTTGCGCGTCGGATACCCATCCGCCGGCCAGCCAAACGACTGCTGGGCGCTGCGGATCGCTTTGCGCGTGTTGGCGCCGATGATGCCATCGGCGTTGCCCGCGTCATAATTCTGCGCGCTCAGCAAGCTTTGCAGTTCAATCCGCTCGGTACGGCTCAACGGCAAATCATCTTTAGGCCATGTGCCGTTGATCAGACCCGCACCGGTGAAACGCTCGGACAACAGACTCACGGCCAATGCGTAGGACGACGAGTTGTTGTACTTGAGGATCGCGCGGAAGTTGTCGAGGACCAGGAACGCTGGGCCACGGTAACCGGCCGGCAGCAGCAGGGCGGCTGACAGGTGCTCGGAACCTGCCGGAACCTGACCGCCATTGGGCAGGGTGACGCCCAGTTGCAGCCATTCAGCGACGCTCTTGCGAGTCGTGCCATCGGCCAGGACGTAGTTGAAGCCACTCGCCAGTTGCACTTCGAAGCCCCACGGCTGGCCTTTCTGCCAGCCGGAGCTTTGCAGGTAGTGCGCAGTCGAGGCCAACGCGTCGGCCGGGCTGCCCCAGATGTCGCGGCGACCATCGCCATCGAAGTCCACGGCGTGGGTGTTGTAGGTGGTCGGGATGAATTGGGTCTGGCCCATGGCGCCAGCCCAGGAACCGAGCATTTTCTCAGGATCGATATCGCCTTGTTGCAGGATCTGCAGGGCGGCGATCAGTTGTGCGTGGGCAAATCCGGGACGTCGGCCTTCATAGGCCAGGGTCGCCAGGGAATTGATCACCGACTTGTTGCCCTGGAACTGCCCGAAGTTACTTTCCATACCCCACACCGAGACCAGCGCCTGACGGTCGACGCCGTAGCGCTGTTCGATGCTTTGCAGGATGTCGGCGTACTGGCCGACCAGCGCCTGACCATTGCGTACCCGCAGCGGCGAAAGGGCGCCGTCGAGGTATTCCCAGACCGGGCGGGAGAATTCCGGCTGGCTGCGGTCGGCACGGATCACGCTGGTGTCCAGGCTGACATTGGCGAAGGCGCGATCGAACAGGTCGGCGCGGATGCCGGCGGCCAGCGCATCCTTGCGGAAACCCGCCTGCCATTCGGCGAAGGTCTGGGTTGGCTGGATGTCGAGGTTTTCACCGGTCGGAACCACGGGCGGAATGACCCCAGGGGCTGTCGCGACGGGAAGGGTCTGAAGCGGCTTGGCGTCGGCTGCGGTGGGTTTTTCCGCGCAGGCAACAAGCAAAATGAGGCTGGAGGCAGCTATCAGTTGGCGCAGGGGCCAACGACGGGAAATACAAAGGGGCATGCACGGGTCCAGGGAGTACGAATCAGGTGCAGACCTTAACATGTTGAGCGAACGCTTGCCTTTCAGGCCGCCAGAAAGTAAGAAGCCTCCCAGCTATTAGACTGGAAGGCTTCGCGGCGGTAGCTGCCTTTGCCCTTGCCGGCGGGTTCCTGACGGCTGCGGAACAGTGGCTGGGCGATGATGGATTTGGCCTTGTTGGGGCCATGCTTCGATGGCTTTTTGCTCATGATGATTTCTCGCAAGTGCGTGGGTTTTGCGGTGCAAATCATCGGGCAGAGTGGGGCTTGTGTCTATAGGGCAAATGCAGGTGTGTTGTGTAGGAAGGACGATCTTATTCGGCAGGCAACGTCAGCCGTTGGCCGGCCATCAACAACGACAACCGACTCAAACTCATCCACGGTGAGCCGGCGGCCTGGCCTTTGATCTGTGCGTCGATGCGCTGCGCTTCCAGCAATAACTGCGCCCAGCGTTGCGCCGAGTAGCGTTGCAGGGCTTTGCTCATCAGCGGTTTGCGTTTGTCCCAGACCGGCGGTCGGGCAGAGCTGAAGGCTTTGTCCAGCGGCACACCCTGGCTGTATTGCAGCGACAAGTTGGCCAGAAGACGCAGCTCACGGGCCAGCGCCCAGAGAATCACGGGTGGTTCGACTCCTTCACCGCGCAGCCCTTCGAGCATACGCAGGGCATGGGCCGCTTCACCGTTGAGAATCGCATCGGTCAGGCCGAAGACATCGAAGCGCGCACTGTCGGCCACTGCCGCTTGCACGGTTTCAACGGTGATCTGACCGTCTTCGGCCATCAGTTTGAGCTTTTCGATTTCCTGGGCGGCAGCCAGCAAATTGCCCTCGACCCGTGCGGCGATCAATTCGACGGCGTCCTGGCTGGCGGAAAGCCCGGCCTGGGACAGCCGTTGACGGATCCAGCTCGGCAGCTGGTTGGCCTCTACCGGCCAGATTTGCACGAACTGGGTCTGCTGACCTTCGATCAGCGCCTTGCCCCACTTGGTTTTCTGCGCACTGCCATCAAGCTTGGGCAGGCTGATCAGCAACACCGTGTCTTCGGCCGGTCGCGAGCAGTACTCGATGAACGCGGCGGCACCTTTGTCACCAGGTTTGCCGGACGGCAGACGCAGTTCCAGCAGACGCTTTTCGGCGAACAGCGACATGCTCGCGCCGGCCTGCAGCAGCGTACCCCAGTCGAAACTGGCGTCGGCGGCGAAGACCTGGCGCTCGTCGAATCCCTGTTGGCGGGCGGCGGCACGAATGGCGTCGGCGGCTTCCTGACACAGCAGTGGGTCATCGCCACTGATGATGTAGACCGGCGCGAGGGCACCTTGCAGGTGTTTGGCGAGTTGGGCGGGGGCGAGTTTCATAGGAGAGGGCGAACGGGGCGCCTGAGCGCCCCGTAAGTCTTACTGCTGCGGCAGTTCGATAGGCGACTGGCGCGGGGTTGCCGCTTCAGCCTTCTGCGCCGCTTCCAGTGCATCGGCTTCAGCCTTGGCTTTGGCGTTAGCGGTCTGTTGCAGCTGATCCAGCTGAGCCGGAGTGAGCTGTTGCAGGCGCAGCATCATCCGTTGAACCAGTTCACGACGGGTTTCCTTGCGGGCGTCGTTGGCTTCCTGGTCGGAACCCACCAGGTTGCTGCCGTCGTGGATAAAGATTTTTTGCACTTCGAGTTTGTCGCTCAGCAGCGTCAGGTTGCTCTCACCACGGATGTCGTAGTTCAGCACTGTGCTCACCTGATACTCGCCAGTACGGCCGGCACCGGCATAGCTCAAGATGCGCTGGCTTTCCTGCTCGTCGGTCAACACCAGCTTGTAAGGTGCGCCGCTGTAGACCTTGACGCCGCTGCTTTGCAGCACCTGACGCAGTTGCGTCACGATTTCACCGTAGGCATTGCGGGCACTCAGGTCGAGTTCCTTGATCGCCAGTTCAGTGGTGCCGGTGCCGCGTAGCTGGAAACCGCAGGCGCTCAACAGGACCGCAAGGCCCATCACCAGCAAATTGCGTTTGATCATCTTGTTGCTCCCCTTGAAACCAGGTGGGCCGATCATGCGGCCCGAAAGGTTTTACGCGGCGCCAGGCTCACCTGGCGCCTGATCCAATTAGCTGGCGACGATATTGACCAGTTTCCCGGGCACTACGATCACTTTACGAATAGTCAGACCGTCGACAAAGCGCAGTACGTTCTCGTTGGCCCGTGCAGCGGTTTCGACTTCTTCGCGGCTGGCGCTGGCCGGCATTTCGATGTGGCCGCGCAGCTTGCCGTTGACCTGAATCACCAGTTGCAGACTGTCTTGCACCAGAGCGCTCTCGTCCAGCACCGGCCAGCCAGCATCGATCACCGGTTCGGCGTGACCCAGTTGATGCCACAGTTCATGGCTGATGTGCGGGGTGATCGGTGCCAGCAGCAGGGCCACGGTTTCCAGACCTTCGTGAATCAGTGCGCGATCCTGCGCGGTGCCTTGCGGGGCTTTTTCCAGCACGTTCATCAGCGTCATCACCTGGGCGATGGCGGTGTTGAATTTGTGATGCTGGCCGACGTCCTGGCTGGCTTGCCTGATGGCCAGGTGGATCGAGCGACGAGTGGCTTTCTGTTCGTCGTTCAGCGAGGCGATGTCCAGTTCGCCCGGCAAGCCCTGGCCGACGTGGGCTTGCGCCAGACGCCAGACGCGCTTGAGGAAGCGGTGCGACCCTTCGACGCCGGAGTCGGACCATTCCAGGCTCATGTCAGGCGGCGAGGCGAACATCATGAACAGGCGGCAGGTGTCTGCACCGTACTGATCGATCATCGACTGCGGGTCAACGCCGTTGTTCTTGGACTTGGCCATTTTCTCGGTGCCACCGATTTCCACCGGCAGGCCGTCGGAAATCAGTTTGGCGCCAATGATCTTGGCCTTGCTGTCGCGCTCGAGTTCGACGTCCGCCGGGTTGAACCAGGTGTAACTGCCGTTGGCTTCGCGACGGTAGTAGGTCTCGGCGATCACCATGCCTTGGGTCAGCAGGTTCTTGAACGGCTCGTTGGAGCTCACCAGGCCTTCGTCGCGCATCAGCTTGTGGAAGAAGCGCGCGTAGAGCAGGTGAAGAATGGCGTGTTCGATACCGCCGATGTACTGATCCACCGGCAGCCAGTGGTCGGCCGCGGCTTTTTCCACCAGGCCGCCTTCATAGTGCGGCGAGGCGTAACGGGCGTAGTACCACGAGGACTCGACGAAGGTGTCCATGGTGTCGGTTTCACGCTTGGCAGGCTGACCGCATTTCGGGCAGGTGCACTCGTAGAACTCAGGCATGCGCGCCAGCGGCGAACCGGCGCCGTCCGGTACGACGTCTTCGGGCAGTACGACGGGCAGTTGATCTTCCGGGACCGGCACATCACCGCAGGTGTCGCAGTGGATGATCGGGATCGGGCAGCCCCAGTAGCGCTGGCGGCTGATGCCCCAGTCGCGCAGGCGGAACTGAGTGCGCGAGGCGCCAAGGTTCTTCTTGATCAGCGCGACTTCGATGGCGTCGAAGGCACCTTCGAAGTCGAGGCCGTCGAACTCGCCGGAATTGATCAGCGTGCCGTGCTCGCCGTAGGCGTCCTGCCATGGCGACGGGTTAGTGCCGCCGGAGCTGGTACGCACTACCGATTTGATCGGCAGGTTGTACTGGGTGGCGAACTCGAAATCACGTTCGTCGTGCGCCGGGACGGCCATTACCGCGCCATCGCCGTAGTGCATCAGCACATAGTTGGCGACCCACACCGGGAGTTTCTCACCGGTCAGCGGGTGCTCGACGAACAGCGAGGTCGGCAGGCCTTTTTTCTCTTGAGTGGCGACGTCGGCTTCGGCAACGCTGCCGCCCTTGCATTCAGCGATGAACGCCTGCAGCTCAGGGTTGTTCTGCGCGGCCAGGGTCGCCAAATGGTGTTCGGCGGCTACCGCGACGTAGGTCGCGCCCATCAGGGTATCCGGGCGGGTCGTGAAGACTTTCAGTACGCCGGCTTCGCCGATGGAATCGACGTTGTATGGGAACTGCACTTCCATGCCGCGGGACTTGCCGATCCAGTTGCGCTGCATGGTCTTGACCTGTTCAGGCCAGCCAGTCAGTTCGTCGAGGCTTTCCAGCAGCTCATCCGCGTAAGCGGTGATCTTGAAGTAGTACATCGGAATTTCGCGTTTTTCGATCAGCGCGCCGGAACGCCAGCCGCGACCGTCGATCACCTGTTCGTTGGCCAGAACGGTCTGATCGACCGGGTCCCAGTTCACGGTGCCGTTTTTACGGTAGATCACACCTTTTTCGAACAGGCGAGTGAACAGCCATTGTTCCCAGCGGTAGTAATCAGGCTTGCAGGTGGTGACTTCGCGGGACCAGTCCACCGCCAGGCCCAGGCTGCGCAACTGGGTTTTCATGTAGGCGATGTTTTCGTAGGTCCACTTGGCGGGCGCTACGTTGTTCTTCATCGCGGCGTTTTCCGCCGGCATGCCGAAGGCGTCCCAACCCATGGGTTGCAGGACGTTTTTGCCTTGCATGCGCTGGTAGCGGGAGATCACGTCGCCGATGGTGTAGTTGCGCACGTGCCCCATGTGTAGCTTGCCGCTGGGGTAAGGGAACATCGACAGGCAGTAGAAAGTCTCTTTGCCTGGCTGTTCACTGACTTCAAAGGACTTTTGCTCGTCCCAGAACGACTGGGCGGCGGCTTCGATTTCACGGGGCTGATATTGTTCGTGCATGGCTACTTTTGAACTGAATAGGGGTGGCCTAATCCTCTTCAATGCAACGCCGGACGGTGATCACGCCAAATCGGCGTTTCGGTGTCCAGGCGAGCTGGAAGTGGAGTTACAGGAAGCGCCGTAGCATACATGACCGCGCTCTACCGAGGGAAACCCTGATTACGGCTGCGGGTCGCCCAAAACCCGCTGCGAGGGCCGTTGGTCGCAGCGCTCAGCCGGTTTGTTCATGGAAGCTAAGCTCTAAATGGGGAGTGAGTCTTATCTTCAATGAGGTGAGGGATGGTTGAGTCACGGCAAAAAGTTACAAAACCGGAGCTGTACGAAAGATTGATCGATCGTCTGGGAATGGCCCTGGACGCGGCAAAAACCGCTGACCGGTTACGCGATGAGCGTCCGCTGGAACTGGAATTGCGTGGCTTGAGCCCCGCAGAGTTTGCACTGGTCAAGGCGTATCTCGATCGCAGCGAACGTGAGACACACGGATGCTTGTCAGAAGCAGTGAAGCAACTCGACGCACCACGTTCGGCCAAGATCATCTGGCTCAAGGACAAAACACCCGGCAGGGACGCGGTAAAGGTCCGGTCTCTGCAATTCAAGTAAGGGTACTTGAAGCCATGACGTATGGTTTTTTGAAGCATAGTCCTTCCGCATTTGTTGTCGCATTGCGTCAACCCACTTAGGCTTCGGGCATCTTTTGGAGATGCTCGATGCCTTTTCGATATTTCGTTAAACAACTTCTGTTGCCTCCTGGCATTCTTTTGCTGCTGTTGGTGCTTGCCTGGTGGTTGCGTCACTCAAGACCGCGCCTTGCCGGATTGTGCTTTGCGCTGGGCGTGGGCGGCTTCTGGCTGATGAGCCTGCCGGTGGTGGTGCAGTGGGGCGCCAAGGCGCTGGAGCGAGAAGCGCCGTTGGCTCGCGACGAATGGGCGACGTTGGCTCAGCACGCCGACGCGATTGTAGTGCTGGGTGCGGGGCGTGAACGTGGCGACCTGGCTTGGGGCGGCGACCAGCCGACGGGTGTGGCGCTGCAGCGCGAGCGCTATACGGCGCGGCTGGCCAGGGCATCGGGCTTACCGGTCCTGACCAGTGGCGGCCTGCATTACGGCACGCCGCCGACTGAAGCCAGGTTGATGGCCGACTCGTTGCAAGATGATTTCGGCGTGACCGTGCGTTGGCAGGAAGGGCGCAGCCGCACCACTTGGGAGAACGCGCAGTTCAGCGCCGAGGTGCTGTTGCCGGAAGGCATCAAGCGCGTGGTCGTCGTGACTCAGGCCTGGCACATGCCGAGAGCGGTCTGGAGTTTCAAAAAGGCAGGATTTGAAGTGGTGCCTGCGCCGATGGGGTTTTTAGGCGTGGACAACGCTCGGCCACTGGGCGGCTGGATGCCGGAATTCAAGGCGATCTGGCAGAGCGGGCAGTTGATGAATGAGGCGGTGGGGCAGATCGGGTATTCACTGTTTTACCGATGACCTGTGGCGAGGGGATTTATCCCCGTTGGACTGCGCAGCAGGCCCATTTTCAGGACTGCTCCGCAGCCCAACGGGGATAAATCCCCTCGCCACAAAAGCTGACTTAAACAGTCTTGGCCATCCGGCTCGCGATCAGCGCCCAGCCAAACAACAACACACACACAATAATCAGCGGCCACGAACGCCATTCCAGATAAGGCGTCAGGTTGTGCATGGGCACCACTTCACCGTACAAAATGCCGCGTTCGAACTGCGGGATCTGCACGGTGATCTGGCCGAACGGGTTGATCAAACCGGTCACGCCGTTGTTGGTGGCGCGGATCATCCAGCGACCGGCCTCAAGCGCGCGCATCTGCGCCATCTGCAAGTGTTGCAGCGGGCCGATGGAGGTGCCGAACCAGGTGTCATTGCTGATGGTCAGCAGCAAATCGCTACGCGCCGCGAGGCTGGCGGCGAATTCCGGGTAAACCACTTCGTAGCAGATGAATGGCGCGATCTGATAGCCCTTGGCTTGCAGCATCGGCTGATCGGCAGGGCCACGGGCAAAGTCCGACATCGGCAGATCGAAGAAAGCGATCAGCCCCCGTAACACTTCCTGCAACGGAACGTATTCGCCAAACGGCACCAGTTTCT
Source organism: Pseudomonas sp. RT4P38 (assembly GCF_054897765.1). NCBI lineage: Bacteria > Pseudomonadati > Pseudomonadota > Gammaproteobacteria > Pseudomonadales > Pseudomonadaceae > Pseudomonas > Pseudomonas sp. RT4P38. The sequence goes on along the minus strand of NZ_CM142703.1, from coordinate 6,126,006 downwards.
GCTTGAGGTAAGTGCCATCGCCTTCACCCGCCACGGTAATACCGTTGAAGAAGCGCTTCTCGTGATGGACTTCCTGGCGAATCGGTACGCCGGTGATCAGCGCGGACTTACGCTCTGCGGCGAAGTTTCCCATCATGTTCAGGTAGCCCTCGGCGGACTCCTTGAGCACCGGGATGGCCGTTTCCGGCCAGATCAGCAGGTCGACCGGTTTCGAGCTGAAGCTCATGTCGCGGTACAACGCCAGCTGTGCGTTGAGCTGCGTCGGGTCCCACTTCATGCTCTGTTCGATGTTGCCCTGAATCGCCGCGACACTCAGCGGTGCGCCCGCCGGGCTGGTCCAGGCATGCTCCTTGAGCGCCACGCCGGCCACCCAAGGGCCGACCAGCAGCAAAACGCCTGCGGCGATGAAACCTTTGCGCCCCGTGCGGACCAGGCGCAAGGCGTTATAGATCAGCGCGGCCGTCAGGGCCAGGATGAAGGAAATCAGCCACATTCCGCCGACTGGCGCGAGACCGGCCAGCGGGCCATCGAGCTGGCTGTAACCGGAATAGAGCCAAGGGAAACCGGTCAGGAACCAGCCGCGAAAGGCTTCCTGACCGACCCATAACGCCGCGAACGCCAAGGCATCGGCCAGCGGTGCTTCGTTACGGCGCAGCCAGCGCGCCCAGATCCAGGCGGGCAGGGCGAAGAACCAGGCAATCGCCGCCGTGAAGATCAGCATCAGGAAACCGGCCAGCAGCACTGAAGCGCCGCCGAAGTGGTGGATGCTGTAGTAGATCCAGCTGGTGCCGGCGCCAAACAGACCGAAACCGAAGCACCAGCCACGGCCCAGGGCCTGGCGGGGGTTCAGTTCACGCAAGCCGGCATAGAAGAAGCCGACCGCCAGCAACGCCAACGGCCAGATATCGAACGGCGCCAGGGCCAGAGTGGTGATTGCACCGGCCGCCACGGCCAGCAGATTACCGGGCCAGCCGGGGCGGGTTACGCGGAGCATGTCAATCCTTAACGGGCAATTGGAGTCAGGCGCAGCAAATGGATTCGACGGCTATCCGCATTGAGGATACGGAAGCGATAAGGGCCGATTTCAGTGATTTCGTTGCGTTTTGGCAAGTGTCCGAACGCGCCCATCACCAGACCGCCGACGGTGTCGAATTCGTCGTCGGAGAATTGGCTGTCGAAGAACTCGTTGAAGTTCTCGATCGGCGTCAGGGCCTTGATCAGGAAGTCACCGCTGGGCAGCGGCTTGATGTAGCTGTCTTCTTCGACGTCATGCTCGTCCTCGATGTCGCCGACGATTTGTTCCAGCACGTCTTCGATAGTCACCAGACCCGCCACACCGCCGTATTCGTCAATGACGATGGCCATGTGGTTGTGGTTGGCACGGAACTCGCGCAGCAGCACATTCAGGCGCTTGGATTCGGGCACGAAAGTGGCCGGGCGCAGCAGGTCCTTGATGTTGAAGCTGTCGCCGTTCTCCTTGAGGATCAACGGCAGCAAGTCCTTGGCCAGCAACACGCCCATCACGTCATCGTGGCTTTCGCCGATCACCGGGTAGCGGGAGTGGGCCGAGTCGACCACGGCAGGCAGGAACTCGCGGGGTGTCTGGGTCGCCTTGATGCTGATCATCTGCGAGCGCGGGACCATGATGTCCCGTACTTGCAGGTCAGCAACCTGGATAGCGCCTTCGACGATGGCCAGCGCTTCGCTGTCCAGCAACTTGTTTTGGTGTGCATCGCGCAGCAGCTCCAGCAGCTCCTGGCGGTTCTTCGGCTCGTGGGCAAAAGCCTGGGTGAGCTTACCCAGCCATGACTTTTGCCCGTTGCTCGATCGATCTTCGCTCATAGCGATTACTCTGAATCCTTTGTTGTAACGATAGGGGATGTGTCTGTTTCGTCGTCCGCATACGGGTCGGGATAGCCCAACTCTGCAAGCAAAGTTCGTTCCAGTGCTTCCATTTCTTCGGCTTCGTCGTCATCTATGTGGTCGTAACCCAGCAGATGCAAGCAGCCGTGAATCACCAGATGCGCCCAATGGGCCTTGAGTGCCTTGCCTTGTTCGGCGGCTTCACGCTCGACCACCGCCACGCAGATCACCAGATCGCCCAGCAGCGGGATATCCAGAAATTCGTCCGGGACGTCGGCAGGGAACGAAAGAACGTTAGTGGCGTAATCCTTTTGCCGCCAGGTGTGGTTCAGCTCGCGACCTTCCTCTTCATCGACCAAACGGATGGTCATTTCGGAATCAGCTGTGCGCTGACGCAGGGCCAGTTCGCACCATTGGCGGAACTCGGCTTCGCTTGGGGCAGACGCTTCGGTAGCCAGTTGCAGATCAAGCTCAAGCATCGCGGCGGCTATCCTTCGGGGCTTCATCGGCCACGCGATTTTCGAAGCGCTCATAGGCTTCGACGATGCGTTGCACCAGTGGATGGCGCACAACGTCCTTGGGCTTGAAGTGGGTGAAGCTGATGCCCGGCACGTCTTTAAGTACCTCGATCACATGGTGCAGCCCGGACTTGGTGCCTTTCGGCAGGTCGACCTGGGTGATGTCACCGGTGATGACCGCCGTGGAGCCGAAGCCGATCCGGGTCAGGAACATCTTCATTTGCTCGACGGTGGTGTTCTGGCTTTCGTCGAGGATGATGAAACTGTTGTTCAAGGTGCGACCGCGCATGTAGGCCAGCGGCGCAACTTCGATCACTTGACGCTCGATCAACTTGGCGACGTGTTCGAAGCCGAGCATTTCGTAGAGGGCGTCGTAGAGCGGGCGCAGGTATGGGTCGATCTTCTGCGACAGGTCGCCGGGCAGGAAGCCGAGCTTTTCGCCCGCTTCAACCGCCGGACGCACCAGCAGGATGCGGCGAATCTGCTCGCGTTCCAGCGCGTCTACCGCGCAGGCAACGGCCAGATAGGTCTTGCCGGTACCGGCCGGGCCGATGCCGAAGTTGATGTCGTTGCCGAGGATTTCCTTCACGTAGCGCAACTGATTCAAGCCGCGAGGGCGAATCATGCCTTTTTTGGTGCGCAGGGCCACGGAGGGTTCGCCGGGGGAGACGTTGTCCAGCTCTTCGACGGCCGATTCCTGCAGGAACAGGTGAACGATGTCCGGCGACAGCTCAGTACCCTTGGTTTCCCGGTACAGGCGGCGCAGGAGGTTTTCCGCGGAGGTGGTGTGTTTGGGTTCACCGATCAGTTCGAACTGGTTTCCGCGGTTGCGGATCTCGATGGTCAGGCGCTGTTCGATCAAGCGCAGATGCTCGTCGAATTGCCCGCACAGATTGGCGAAGCGGCGAGCCTCAAAGGGCTCGAGGATAAAACGATGTGGTTCTATGGGTGCGTTCAAGGTCGTATTTAGCCGCCCTGGGGCAATTAAGATGAAATCAAGGATAACGCCAGTGGCCTGGGTGCGAAAGCTCTTAAATATCCCAATGTCGATCACAGTCCAAGGAGCGATGCTTGCTCGCGAAGAACGATAACGCGATCCGTCAAACAGATAGCGGCGCGGCCTTCGCGAGCAAGCATCGCTCCTACAACAGCGAGCCCCGCAGCGAGTGCGGCTGGGCGGCGTCGATGTGCACGTCGGCAAACTGGCCAATCAGCGTGGGATTGTCGCAGCGGAAGTTGACGATACGGTTATTCTCGGTCCGGCCTTGCAGTTCGCCGGGGTCTTTTTTCGAATAATCGGTCACCAGGATCCGCTGGATCGAACCGACCATTTGTCGGCTGATCTCGAAACCTTGCTGGTTCAGGCGATGTTGCAGCGCATTCAGACGCTCTTTCTTCAACGCTTCCGGCGTTTCGTCGGCCAGGTCGGCAGCCGGAGTGCCCGGGCGCTGGCTGTAGACGAACGAGTAGGAGAAGTCGAAACCGACGTCTTCGATCAGCTTCATGGTCTGTTCGAAGTCTTTTTCGGTCTCGCCCGGGAAGCCGACGATGAAGTCCGAACTGATGCAGATCCCCGGCACGGCGGCACGCAGCTTGCGCAGTTTGGATTTGTATTCCAGCGCGGTGTGGTTGCGCTTCATCGCCGCCAGGATTCGGTCCGAGCCCGACTGCACCGGCAAGTGCAGATGCTTGACCAGTTCCGGCACGTCGGCGTGGGCCTGGATCAGGCTATCGGAGAATTCCAGCGGGTGTGAGGTGGTGTAGCGGATGCGGTCAATGCCATCGACGGCGGCCACCACGCGGATCAGCTCGGCGAGATCCGCCAGGCGGCCATCGTGAGTGGTCCCGCGATAGCCATTGACGTTCTGCCCCAGCAGGGTCACTTCGCGCACGCCGTTTTCGGCCAGGTGGATGACCTCGGCGATCACGTCATCGAACGGTCGGCTGACTTCTTCACCACGTGTGTAAGGCACCACGCAGAAAGTACAGTACTTGCTGCAGCCTTCCATGACCGACACGTAGGCGCTTGGGCCATCGATGCGCGGCTCGGGCAAGTGGTCGAATTTTTCGATTTCCGGGAACGAGACATCGACTTGCGGCAGTTTGGTCGCGCGCGCGGCGTCGATCATTTCCGGCAGGCGGTGCAGGGTCTGCGGGCCGAACACGACGTCGACATACGGAGCACGGTCGCGGATGGCCGCGCCTTCCTGGCTGGCCACGCAACCGCCGACGGCGATGACCATGTCCGGGTTTGCGAGTTTCAGTTCGCGCCAGCGGCCGAGTTGTGAGTACACGCGGTCCTGGGCGCGTTCGCGGATCGAACAGGTATTGAGCAGGATCACGTCGGCATCTTCAGCGCGAGCGGTGACTTCCAGGGCCTGATGTTCACCCAGCAGATCGACCATGCGCGAGCTGTCGTACTCGTTCATCTGGCAACCGTGGGTTTCGATGTAAAGCTTCTTGGCCATGGACCCCAGTCTCACGTGATTCAAAGAACCGCGCATTATAGGGAACATGTCTCAAGGTTCCTACCGCTGTGCGTCCGGCGGCTATGCTATAGTTCGCGCCCTCATTTTTATCCCCCGATGTGTTGCCCGCCCACCATGACCAAACGTGAAGCCCCAATCTACAAGGTGATTTTCCTCAACCAGGGCCAGGTGTACGAAATGTATGCCAAGCAGATCTATCAAAGTGATCTGTGGGGCTTCCTGGAAGTGGAAGAGTTCGTCTTTGGCGAGCGCACGCAAGTGGTCGTCGATCCGAGCGAAGAGAAGCTCAAGGCTCAGTTCGAAGGCGTTGTGCGCAGTTTTGTACCGATGCATTCGATCGTGCGGATCGACGAGGTGGAGCGCCTCGGCACGCCGAAAATCAGCGAAGCCCGCGGTGCGGTCGGCAATGTCATGCCGTTTCCGATGCCGATGCCTGAGAAGTAAGCCTCAAGACCTAGTCGCCCCCAATCGTCGGAACGCCGCCCGGAGCAAGCTCGCTCCCACAGTTAATCTCTGGCGTTCACAAAATTTGTGTTCACAGAAGATCAAATGTGGGAGCGAGCTTGCTCGCGATGGGGTCAGTCAGAACAACAGAGAGTTCAAGGCAGTGGCGAAAAAGGCGTACGCCCATCGGCGCTCTGCAATTCCATCAGATACTTGCGGAAGATTTGCCCCAGCACCTGGGTAGCTACTTCCAGTTCTTCGCGGGGCATTTTCTCGGCGACTTCGTCGGCGGTGTCCAACGCTTCTTCAGCGCCATTGACCGCAGCCATTTTCAGCACGATATACGCCTGAACGTTATTGGCCGGTACGCCTTCGCCGTGGAAGAACATGGTGCCAAGTTTGAATTGCGCCTGGGCGTGGCCTTGCAACGAGGCCTTTTCGAAGTAGCCCAAGGCTTTTTTGAGGTCGCGCGGCGTGTTTTTGCCGTCGTAGTAGAACTCACCCAACTCGTATTGCGCTTGCGCATCCCCTTCATCCGACGCTTTCTGGCAGGCGGCGAGAGCCTGCGCCAGGTCTTGCGGCTGAGTATTGAGGGTGCAACGACCCATCGCTGGGATTAACAACGAGTTGCCGCCTGCTTGTGCGAGCGCGAGCAGGGGCTGAAGGAGCAACAGGCAGCCCAATGCAAGGGCGCGGCCGGTGCGGTTCATGGGAATCGACTTACCTCTGAAGGGCGCGCGGATCCATCGAGGGATCCAATAAGCGCGCATTATGAAATAAGCAGGGCCAACCTTACAAAGTCTTTACTCGTTTTTCTGCTGCGCGGGGAATATATCGCCCACTTTGCTGGGAATATTGAGCAGAAGCGTAGGAAAAAGGGCGTAAAGGTAGGGGAAAGCTGACGCTGGCAATCGCCATCGTCAGCGGCACAGCGTTATTTCAATCCGGCAAATGCACGCTCGGCGGCATCGAGCGTCAGTTTCAGCTCGGTTTCACCATGGGCGATCGAGGTGAAGCCGGCTTCGAAGGCGCTCGGCGCCAGGTACACGCCGCCCTCGAGCATCAGGTGGAAGAAGCGCCCAAACAGGGCAGCGTCGCTGGCCATCACGTCATCGAAGGTCACGATATCGTCGGCGCCGCTGAAGTACAGACCGAACATGCCACCGGCCTGTGTGGTCACGAACGGAATGCCCGCCGCATCGGCGCGCTGTTGCAGGCCATCGAGCAGGCGACTGGTGTAGTCGCTCAGCTCGGCGTGGAAACCCGGGCGGCTGATCAGTCGCAGGGTCGTCAGACCGGCAGCCATGGCCAGCGGGTTACCCGACAAGGTACCCGCCTGATAGACCGGGCCCAATGGCGCGATGTGCGACATGATTTCGCGCTTGCCACCGAAGCAGCCAACCGGCATGCCGCCACCGATGATCTTGCCGAAGGTGGTCAGGTCAGGCGCCACGCCGTAGTGGGCTTGGGCGCCGCCGAGGGCGACACGGAAACCGGTCATCACTTCGTCGAAAATCAGCACCACGCCATGCTTGTCGCACAGGGTCCGCAGGCCTTCGAGGAAACCCGGCGCCGGGGGCACGCAGTTCATGTTGCCAGCCACTGGCTCGACGATGATGCACGCCACTTCCGGGCCGACTTCGGCGAGCAGGGTTGCTACGGCGTCGATGTCGTTGAACGGCAGGGTCAGGGTGTGTTTGGCGAAGGCCGCCGGCACACCGGCCGAGCTCGGCACGCCTTGGGTCAGGGCGCCGGAGCCGGCCTTGACCAGCAGGCTGTCGGAGTGACCGTGGTAGCAGCCTTCGAACTTGATGATGCTGTCGCGGCCGGTGAAACCACGGGCCAGGCGGATTGCGCTCATGGTCGCTTCGGTGCCGGAGCTGACCATGCGCACCATTTCCATCGACGGTACGATCGAGCAGACCAGATCAGCCATCTGGGTTTCCATTTCGGTCGGCGCGCCGTAGGACAATCCGTGCTCAAGCTGTTTGCGTACCGCGTCCAGCACGTCCGGATGACTGTGACCGAGAATCATCGGACCCCAGGAACCGACGTAATCCACATAACGCTTGTCGTCTTCGTCAGTGACGTAGGCGCCTTCAGCGTGCTTGAAGAACAACGGCGTGCCGCCGACGCTTTTGAACGCGCGAACAGGCGAGTTCACGCCACCGGGAATGTGTTTCTGGGCATTGGCAAACAGCGTTTCGGAACGAGACATGATTTGGCTCTCAAAGTCAGACTAGCTTTCTAAATATGAAGCAATTCGTTAAAGGCGCGGGCGCGGCGCGTTACTTCAGCCGTGCTCTCAGCGCCAAACAGGCCATGGACTACCGCCAGCAGATCGACCCCATGGGCCACCAGCGGGGCGGCGTTTTCCAGGGTGATGCCGCCAATCGCGCAGATCGGCAGGTGCAGTTTGCTGCGGGCCTGGTCGAGCAGTTCGAGACTGCAGGTCGGTGCGCCGGGTTTGGTGTTGGAGTTGAAGAAGCGGCCGAACGCGACATAGCTGGCGCCTTCTTTCGCCGCTTGCTCGGCGAGTTCGAGCTGCGCGTGGCAGGTCGAGCCGATGATCGCTTGGCGACCGAGCAACGCGCGGGCCGGGGTCAACGGGCCATCAGTCTGGCCCAGGTGCACGCCGACGTTCAGGCGCGCGGCCAGTTCGGCATCGTCGTTAATGATCAGCTGGGTCTTGTAGCGATCGCACAGATCGCGCAGCGTTTCGGCCTCGCGCAGGCGGCGAGCTTCGTCGCTGCTCTTGTCGCGGTATTGCAGCAGGGTGACGCCGCCTTCCAGCGCCGCCTCCACGTACGAAAGAAATTTACCCGCCAGCAGCTGGCTATCAGTAATGGCGTACAGGCCACGTAGTTTCATCGGACAAGCCTCACCGCATTGCTAATAGAAAGTTACGAACAGAAATCCAGCGGCAGGCGGCGCGGCACGAACTGGCCTTTGCCTAGCTGCTCCGCGTCACGCAGGGTACGCCAAGTGTAGTTAAGTGCCGACTGTACGGCGCTGGCGAGGTTTTCACCCAAGGCCAGACGCCCCGCCAGGGCGCTGGCCAAGGTGCAACCGGAACCGTGATAACTGCCGGGCAGACGTTGGCAGGTGAAGGTTTCGCGGTGACCGTCGCGGCTGTACAGGCGATTGTGGATTTCGTGTTCATCGCCATGGCCGCCAGTGATCAGCAGGTGTTTGACGAACGGCAGGAGTTTTTCAGCGCACTCGTCCGCGGTGCCTTCGGGCAGTTCGGCGAGGATGCGGGCTTCGGGAAGATTAGGGGTGGCGATGATCGACAGGGGCAGCAGGCGTTCGCGCATGGCGTAGCCGACTTCGTCCTTGCCCAGGCGTCCGCCGCCGCCAGCGCGCAGCACCGGGTCGCAGACCACCGGCAAATGCGGGTGCGCCGACAGCAGTTCGACCACGGTGTCGACCATTTCCAGGGAACCGAGCATGCCCAGTTTGACCGCTGCTACCGTCGAGTCGTTGAGCACGGCATTGGCCTGGGCCAACACCCACTCACGGTCGAGGACGCGGAAGTCAGTGACGTTGACCGTGTCTTGCACGGTCAGGGCGGTGACGGCCGGGGCCGCATGACAACCCTGAGCGAGCAGGGCTTCGATATCTGCCTGCAAGCCGGCGCCACCACTTGGGTCGTGGCCGGAGAGACAGAGGACAACGGGGCGAGAGCTGTAGATATTCATGGTGCGCGAGCTTACCACCAAACATCTTTTTTCGGGTGTTGACCAATAAGCCGTGGAACGAGAAAAGGCGGGCGCCCTCAGGCCATTGCCACACGCTGACCGGGTAAACAGCTCTATCTCAACTCATGGAGCTGGAACGCCCGTGCTAGAGCCTTTACAGGAAAAATTTTAATAGTGTTCAATGGCCATCAATGGCTATGCTAGAGTGGATCCAAACCAATAACAGGTAATACCGGTTTTACGTCTACTCAAAAGGAATGAGGGGCTTCCTGAGATAACCGGACAGGCCACGCTGGGGCTTAAATGCGCTATTTGCTGATGTTGCTGTTGTGCTTGCCCCTCATGGCGAGTGCCGTCGAGTTCGATGAATTCACTCAAAGCCTTCCCCTGGGCCGAACCCTGCAAGTGTTCGAAGATGCGGGCGGTCAGGCGACTATCGCCGATGTCCGTGCGCAAGCCGCGGGCGGAAACTTCAAACCCCACGACAAAGCCACCCTCAACGCCGGTTACTCGCGTTCAGCGTTCTGGTTGAAAATTGACCTGCATTACCGCCCGACCACTCCTGCGGTGCAACGCACCTGGCTGCTGGAACTGGCCTATCCGCCCCTTGATCGCCTTGATCTGTATTTGCCCGATGCTGCTGGTGGCTATCAGTTGGCCCGACAGACCGGTGATGCCTTACCGTTCGCCACTCGCGAGATCCGCCAGAACAACTACCTGTTCAATTTGAACTTCACCGCTGATCAAGCGCAAACCGTGTACCTGCGCTTGCAGAGTGAAGGGTCGATCCAGGCACCCGTCACCTTGTGGTCGAGCACGGCTTTCCTCGAAGAACAACCGGTCCGACTCTATGTGTTGGGGCTGATCTACGGCGTGTTGCTGGGCATGCTGGTCTACAACCTGTTCATCTACCTCAGCGTGCGCGATACCAGTTACCTCTATTACATCTTCTACATCGCTTCGTTCGGCCTGTATCAGCTGTCGGTAAACGGCGCAGCCGTGGAATATTTCTGGCCGGACAACCCGTGGTGGGCCAACGCCGCCACGCCGTTTTTCATCGGTTGCTCGGGGCTCTTCGGCAGCCAGTTCGCCCGTAGTTTCTTGCAGATCACAACGTACAGCCGTTGGCTCGACCGCTTGCTGTTGGCATTGATTGCGTTCAGCGCGGTGGTGGTCGGGTTGTCATTGATGGCCAGTTACGCCCTGGCCTTGCGTCTGGCGACAGCGCTGGCACTGACCTTCACCATAGTGATTTTTGCCGCAGGGATTTTCGCCTGGTTGCGTGGCCTGCGAGTGGCGCGGTATTTCATCATCGCCTGGTCGGCCTTCCTGCTCGGCGGCATCGTCAACACCCTGATGGTGCTGGGTTACCTGCCGAACGTGTTCCTGACCATGTATTCCAGCCAGATCGGCTCGGCGATTGAAGTGGCGCTGCTGTCCCTGGCACTGGCCGATCGCATCAATGCCATGCGCGAGCAACAGGCGCAGACCCTGTTCGATGCCGGTCAAAAGCTCGAAGTGCTGAACCAGCAACTGGCTCACAGTAACAAGCTCAAGGACGAGTTCCTCGCCACCCTGACCCACGAACTGCGCACGCCCATGAATGGCGTGATCGGTTCGCTGGAACTGATGCAGACCGTCGAGATGGGCCTGGAGTTGGAGCAATACCAGCAAACAGCCGCAGGTTCGGCGCGAGACATGATGCGCATGGTCAACGGCATCCTGACCCTGACCGAGTTGCAGGCCGGCAAACTCAAGGCGTATCCGGCCACCTTCAGTTTGCGCAGCGTGGTTGAGGCTTTGCGCCTGCAGTTCGAGGGCAACGCTCTGAGCAAGTCGCTGGACTTCAAAGTCGACGTGACGGTGGGGCTGCCGGATCGCTTGCACGGCGACAGCGCCAAGTTGGCGCAGTGCCTGGAATGCCTGCTGGATAACGCGATCAAGTTCACTCGAACTGGCGGGTTAGCGCTGCGGGTGACGGGTAAACCGGTGGGGCCCAACCGACTGGCACTGTCCTTTGCGGTGATCGACACCGGCATTGGCTTCACCGATTTGGGGGAGGCGACCCTTTATCAGCGGTTCTTCCAGCTCGACGGCTCAATGACCCGAGAATACGGCGGTCTGGGCGTCGGCCTGGCGATCTGTCGGCAACTGGTCGAATTACTCGGCGGGCGCCTGACTCACCGCTCCGAGCCTGGCCGGGGCAGCCGCTTTCAGCTCGACGTCGAGTTCGAACTGCCCATGGTGGAACGGCCGTCAGTGCCCTTGATGACCCGGGAATTTCCTCGCCTGCGACTGCCTCAGGACTGCACGGTGCTGCTGGTCGATGACAACAGCATCAATCAATTGGTGATGCGCGGGATGTTGCTCAAGCTGGGGTTCCGGGTGCGCACCGCCGACAATGGGGCTACCGCGCTCGATCACTTGCAGCGCGAAACCTTTGAGGCGGTATTGCTCGATTGCCAGCTAACACCTCTGGACGGCGCGTCCCTCTGTTGCCAGATCCGCGCGTTGCCGGGCTGCAGCGAATTGCCGGTATTCGTAATTGCCTTGAGCATTGATCGGGAACGCTGCCCTACCGGAGCCTTGATCGATTACCTGAACAAACCGGTGAAGTTCGAGGACCTGCAGGCAGCGCTTTACCGTCGCGTGCTGTGTCCAAAGCAAGGCGAAAGCGCCGACAGTTAGGCAGATATGACACTTTGTTCAGCCAAGGGGCGGTGCTTAACTGAAGTCCCTTGGCTGACCAAAGGAGCCCCGTCATGAACCTGCATCAGTTCGCCGAAACCCACGAAGTCACCAACCAGCCACCGTCGCTGGACGGCATCAACCTGTATCGCATCGACCTGCCGTTGCAGGAGTGGTCACGGCGTTTCGGGGCCGGGTGGGCCGAGTCGCGGATCGACGTTTACGGCGCGCTGGCCGGCGGGCCGCTGATGGAAGCGGGGTTCCTGGCCAATCAGCACAAGCCGGTTTTCAGCAGTCATGACCGTTACGGCCATCGCATCGACCTGGTGGAATTTCACCCGGCCTATCACGAACTGATGCGCACGGCGGTCGAGCACGGTTTGACCTCGTTGCCCTGGGCGCATCCGCAATCCGGCGCCCACGTCGCCCGCGCCGCCATGACCTACCTGCACAGCCAGGCCGAAGCGGGTAGTGGTTGCCCGCTGACCATGACCTTCGCCAGCGTCCCGGCGATGCGTTTGCAAGCGGATCTGGCCAAGCAATGGCTGCCGAAAATCCTCTCCACCGAATACGACCCGCGCAACGTCGGCATGGCCCACAAGGCCGGGGTCACGATCGGTATGGCGATGACCGAGAAACAGGGCGGCACCGACGTGCGGGCCAACACCACCAAGGCTTTTCCGGTCGGCGCCAGTGGTCCGGGCCAGGCGTATGAGCTGGTGGGCCACAAGTGGTTCTGTTCGGCACCGATGTGCGATGCCTTCCTGACCCTGGCCCAGACTGACAAGGGGTTGACCTGTTTCCTGCTGCCGCGCCATCGCCCGGACGACACACGCAATCAGTTCTACATACAGCGTCTGAAGAACAAACTCGGCAATTGTTCCAACGCTTCCAGCGAAGTGGAGTTCCGTGGTGCGTTGGCATGGATGGTCGGCGAGGAGGGGCGGGGCGTTCCGACCATCATCGAAATGGTCGCCATGACCCGCTTCGATTGCATGGTCGGCTCCAGCTCGTTGATGCGCCAGGCCCTGACCCAGGCCAGCCATCACTGCGCTCACCGCAGGGTTGGCGGCAAGTTGCTCAGCGAACAACCCTTGATGCAGAACGTACTGGCCGACCTAGCCCTGGAAAGCGAAGCCGCCCTGGCTTTGAGCCTGCGCATGGGCCGGGCGCTCGATCATCTGGATGACGACCATGAAGGCAAATTCGCTCGGCTGGTCACGGCGGTAGGCAAGTACTGGATCTGCAAACGCGCGCCCGGAATGATCAATGAAGCCGCCGAATGCATGGGCGGTGCCGGTTATGTCGAAGACAGCATCTTGCCGCGGTTGTACCGTGAGGCACCGGTCAATTCGACGTGGGAAGGTTCCGGCAACGTGCAATGCCTCGACGTTTTGCGAGCGTTGTCGAAGGAGCCGGGTGTGCTCGACGCATTGTTCAGCGAATTGGGCGATGGTCATGGCGACAAGCGCCTGGCCGCACATATCAGCCAATTACAGGCCGCCTTCAAGGACACCAGCGATGTTCAATACCGCGCCCGCCAGCTCTGCGAAGATATTGCCTTGGGTCTTCAGGCCAAGCTGTTGCTGGAGGCTGGCAACGCCGCCGTGAGTGACGCTTTCATTGCGAGCCGCCTCGGTTCGGCCGGTCGGGTGTATGGCGCGTTGCCACGAGGGCTGGATGTGGAAGCGATTGTCGCGAGGTCGACACCGCTTCTATGATCGACACCGATCAAATGTGGGAGCGAGCTTGCTCGCGATAGCGGTCTGTCAGGCGACATAACTGTTGAATGTTGAACCGTCATCGCGAGCAAGCTCGCTCCCACACTGGATCTGTGGTGATCAAGGCATTTGTATCAGCATGCCACTGTTCCCGTCAGACGATGATGCAGGCAAGATGAAGGTCTGCAAGTCAGAACACAGGATGCTGATCGTGACCGAAGCTTTTATTGTCGTTCAAACCGCCGAGCAAGCCGTGGATCGGCTTGCGCTCTTGCACAATCGTGCAACCACCGCGCTGAACCAGGCGCTCAAGCGTTACCTCAAGGATCGTGTCGAACCGGACGCCGAACAGCGTGCGATGTTTCGTTATCCCGAACTGCGCCTGACCTACCTCTGCCAAGGTGAAGTCCCACAGACCACGCGCGCCTATGCCAAGGTTCAATTGCCGGGGACCTACAGCGTCACCGTCACCCATCCAGCGGCGTTCCGTAAGTACCTGCTGGAACAGCTGGTGCCGTTGATGCACGACTTCACCGTGACGGTGGAAGTCGGTATCAGCCAGCAAAACATTCCTTATCCGTACGTGGTTGAGCAGGGCGATGAACTGGCCGGCTCCGGCGTCACCGCAGCGACGCTGGCGCGGGTGTTCCCGAGTACCGACCTGTCCGCCGCCACCGACGGCATCGCCGATGGTTTGTACGATTGGGAAAACACTGACCCGTTGCCGTTGGCCTTGTTCGACGCCGCGCGGGTGGATTTCTCCCTGCGCCGCCTGGTGCATTACACCGGCAGCGACTGGCGCCATGTGCAACCGTGGATTTTGCTGACCAACTACCACCGCTATGTTGACCAGTTCATCGTCCATGGTCTGGAGCAGTTGCGCAGCGATCCGCGTTTCGTGCGCATGGTTTTGCCGGGCAACGTGATCATCGAAAAGAGCATGGACCACGGCGAAGCCTCGGCGATTGCCGCGGGCGTGGTCTGGCACCGTTATCAGATGCCGGCCTATCACCTGATCGCCACCGACGGCCATGGCGTGACCCTGGTCAACATCGGCGTCGGCCCGTCCAACGCCAAGAACATCACTGACCACCTGGCGGTGCTGCGTCCGCATTGCTGGCTGATGATCGGTCACTGTGGCGGCTTGCGTCAGTCGCAGACCATTGGCGATTACGTGCTGGCGCACGCTTACATGCGTCGCGACGGGATTCTCGATCGGGTCGTGCCGCCAAATATTCCGATTCCGGCCCTGGCCGAAGTGCAGATGGCGTTGCAACAAGCGGCGGCCAACATCACCGGTGAGAAGGGCGACGAGCTGAAAAAACGCCTGCGCACTGGCACCGTACTGACCTACGACGACCGTAACTGGGAATTGCGCTGGGCTCAGGAACGTCCGCTGATCAACCTGTCTCGCGCCGTGGCGGTGGACATGGAAAGCGGCACCATCGCCGCGCAAGGTTATCGCTTGCGGGTCCCGTATGGCACGTTGCTCTGTGTCTCGGACAAACCGTTGCACAGCGAAATCAAGCTGCCGGGTTCGGCCAACGCTTTCTATGAGCGCGCGGTCAGCCAGCACTTGAAGATCGGGATCGAGGCGGTGGACCTGTTGCGCACCGAGCTCAACTCGCTGCACTCACGCAAACTGCGCAGCTTCGACGAGCCGCCGTTCCGCTAACGGTTTGTCGTGGTCATTTGGCGGTCAGGGCACTAGCATTAGCAGCCCTGACCGTTAGATGTTGTTTTTCCCATGTCCCGTCCCCCGCGTCCCCCTTCCCGCCATCCAGGTGCGAAGCCAGCTCCTTCAGCCCCGCGTCGTGTCGCCAAAGCGCCGCCGGTTGAGCCGAAGCTGATTTTGTTCAACAAACCGTTCGATGTGCTGACGCAATTCAGCGACGGCGAAGGGCGGGCGACGCTCAAGGATTTCATCGGGATTCCCGGGATTTACCCGGCAGGACGGCTCGACCGTGACAGCGAAGGTTTGCTGTTGCTGACCAACGATGGCCAGCTTCAGGCGCGGATCGCCGATCCGAAACACAAACTGGCCAAGACCTATTGGGTGCAAGTGGAAGGCGAGCCGAGTGCCGAGCAATTGCAGCGTTTACGCGATGGCGTCGAGCTGAATGATGGCATGACCTTGCCAGCCGAGGCGCGACAGTTGGAAGAGCCCAAGCTGTGGCCACGCAATCCGCCGGTGCGGTTTCGCAAAAGTGTGCCGACCAGCTGGCTGGAGCTGGTGATTCGCGAAGGTCGTAACCGTCAGGTGCGGCGCATGACCGCGGCGGTGGGGTTGCCGACATTGCGCCTGGTGCGGGTCAGAATTGGCGACTGGACCATCGAAGGACTTGATCAGGGCCAGTGGAAGGAAGTGCCGGCGCGTTTATAACGAGCCGGATTCGATCAGGCCGATCACCACGCTTTTGATCACGAACGCGGCCACGCCCAGGCCGAGTACGGAAAACAGAATGAACGAGCCAAAGCGCCCGGCCTTGGACTTCTTCGCCAGGTCCCAAACGATGAAACCCATGAAAATGATCAGGATGCTGACCAGGCCGGTCATCATCCACTCTTCGAATACTGCAGGATCCATCGAACATCTCCAGCGCAGGCGGGGCTAAAAGGGCGGGGCGAGTATACGCCAAGGGGGATTGGCGGGGCATTGACCTGCGTCGGTGTGCCGCAGTCATTCGTCGCCTGTGCCAGCCCCATCGCGAGCAAGCTCGCTCCCACATTGGATCTTCAGTGCATGTGAGATCCCTGTGGGAGCGAGCTTGCTCGCGATGGCGTCCTCAGCCACGCAGATGAGTCAACGGCAACTCGGTACTATTGAGCACCTGGTTCAACACAAAACTCGACCGCACACTCGTCACCCCTTCAATCCGTGTGAGATGCCCCAGCAGCAGTTTCTGATAATGGTCCATGTCCGGCACCACCACCTTGAGCTGATAGTCGGCATCCATTCCGGTCACCAAACTGCATTCCAGCACTTGCGGCAAGGTGCGAATGGCCGCTTCGAAGTTTTCGAAACGCTCCGGTGTGTGTCGGTCCATGCCGATCAACACGTAAGCCGTCAGGCTCAGGCCGAGCATCTTGCGGTCCAGCAGGGCCACCTGACGGGAGATGTAACCGTCGTCTTCCAGCTGCTTGACCCGTCGTGAGCATGGCGAAGGGGAAAGGCCGATGCGTTCGGCCAGCTCCTGGTTGGAGATGCGCGCGTCACGCTGCAATTCCGCCAAAATGCTCAGGTCGTATCGGTCGAGTTTGCTCATCAATCAGGCCTTTGTCATAACTATTGCGGTGGATTATCTATCCAGGGTTAAAAATTGCGCAAGTGATGTTTATTTGAGCAATCTTCGCAATCCTCTGCTGGCGCCGCGAGCCTATTCTTATCACCAGAATCACTGCTCGGACAAACAGTCCACAGCGGCTCGCCCAATCAGGCCAGCCGCGGTCGCCACCCCCACAGGGGATGTGCCGGCCCCCGAGCTACACACTGTCCAGAAGACGGCGTGAGGTGAGCCGACGTCAAAAGCGTTGAGCACGGACGAAGTTCTCAAAGGGAGGCCGACGGGTCTCCCTTTTCTTTTGCCCGGAATTTGGTGACGGCGATCAATAAATAAGTTGCGCGACTGATAACCTGTTGCAGAACCGGCCGTCGGTTTCCCAGTCTTACGTACAGGCCCTAACCCGCAGTGAGGAAAAGCATGAAGTCGCGCATCTGGCGGTTGGCCGGTGTTGGTTTGCTGTGTATCAGTGTCACTGCGCAATCGCTGGCCGATGAGCCGCAAAACCGGGGTCCCGATGGTGGACAACGTGGCTCGGACGGCCATCAGGGAAACAATCAGGGCCATGGCGGCGATAATCAGCCACGCCCGCAGAACAACCCACAACAGAATCAATCGCGTCCGCAGAACAACGACATCATTCGTGGCGACAACAGCCGCCAGTTCGAGCAGAACGGCCAGAATCAGCAGAACCGTCAGCCGCACGACTACAACAGTCCGGTTCGACCACCACCTCCGCCGCCGCAACTACCGGCCAATGACCTGCCGATCCAGGGCCGGCCCGACACTGTGCGCCAGACCCAGCAACCGCAGCGTGGTTACTACCAAGACGTGCCGCGGCGCATCGATAACAATCAGCATTGGCAGAACAGCGGTCCGCGTCCCAATGACCATCGTTGGGCCGGTCGCCCGGATGGGCACGGTAATGGCTGGGGCTCCGGCCCGCAGTACCGCCCCGGTCATGTGATCGATCGCTTCCCGGACCGGGATTACCGCGTGCCGTATCGTGGTCAGGATTACTTCTACTCCGGCGGCTACTGGTATCGCCCGCTCGGCCCGCGTTATGTGGTGGTGCAGCCGCCACGCGGGATTCGCGTCAGCTACTTGCCCGACTACGCGCGTGAAGTGTGGATCGGCGGTGCGCTGTTGTTCCTGGCGGCCGGTTCTTATTACGCCTATCAGGACAGCACTCAGGATTACGTCGTGGTCGAGCCGCCCGTGCAATCGCAGCCGCAACCGGTCAGCAATGGATATGACGTGGTGGCGTATCCGGCCAGCGGTCAGTCGCCGGAGCAGGTCAACCAGGACGGTTACGAGTGCTATCAATACGCGGTGCAGCAGAGTGGCTTCGATCCGCGAACGGCCACCTACCAGCCGACCCCGTCGGTGGTACAAGCCTACCGTCAGGTCCAGGGCAACTGCCTGAGCAGTCGCGGCTATCAGGTTTCTTTCTGAGCCCTGCCTGCCAGTACCACTTCCTGCGGGTCGGCGTGCACCAGCACTTCGGCTCGCGGGTAAGCGGCGTGAATGGCATCGGCGGCTTGGTCGCTGATGCCGTGAGCGACTGACAGGGTCAAATCCCCCGGCAATTCCAGGTGCAACTGCACGAACCACTGGTTGCCGGAAACTCGCGTACGCAGGTCGTGCGCCCCCAATACTCCCGGTACGCTGCAGGCCAGTTCGAGCATGTGCTGGCTGACGTCCGATGGCAGTTCTTCATCCATCAGCACCGTAAAACTTTCCCGGGCGATATGAATCGCGCTCCAGAGAATGTAGGCGGCAATCCCCAAACCGAACCAAGGGTCGACCTGATGCCAACCGAACCCGGCGAGCACCAGCGCCACCAGAATGCTGCCGTTGAGCAGCATGTCCGAGCGGTAATGCAGAGAGTCGGCGCGCACAGCGTTGGAGCCGGTCGCCTTGACGACCCGATGTTGCAACATCAGCAGGGCCAAGGTCAGCGCCAGAGAAAACACAATCACCCCGATGCTGATCCATGGCGCCCCCACCGGTTCCGGGTGTTTGAGTCGATCGATCGCCTGCCAGCCAATCAGCACCGCACTGCCGCCAATGAACAGCGCCTGAGCCATGCCCGCCAGCGACTCGGCCTTGCCGTGCCCGTACCGATGATCATCGTCGGCCGGGCGCAAGGCGTAATGCACAGCGAGCAGGTTGAGCAGCGACGTGACGCCGTCGAGGGCTGAGTCGGTCAGCCCGGCGAGCATGCTCACCGAACCGCTCAACCACCAGGCGATGGCTTTGGCGACGATCAGCGTACACGCCACCGCCACCGAGGCACGGGTCGCCAGCCGCAACAGGCGGGCGTGTTCGGAGCTTGCGATCATAGGGGCGGCGCTTCCTTTGAGTGATCCTTCACAGGCACGGACTATGCGGCAGGTTGCAGGCCAAGCATAGCCAGTTGCTGGGTGCTGCCCTTGTGCTGAATCAGACGCGGGTCGTCCAGCGGGAAGCTGCGTCCCAGTTCGGTTTCGAGAATAGTCTGCAACTTGTGGTTATCGACCTTGCCGTCGGAGCCGATGGCTTCCTTGAGTTTTTCCGGGGCCACTTGGGTGGTCTTGCCGGGCTCGAAGTAAATCGCGCCAGTGGCGAAGTCCACGGCAAACGCGATCAGGCCGGGAATGATGTAGAACAGAAGGCCCACGGCATCGAGCGCGGCGATGGCCGGGTCGATCTTGCCGTCTATCTGACCACGACGGTCAGGGTAGAAAATCGATCCGCAAGCGGTCACCTGGGTCAGCAACGTCGCGATCAATACACCGCCAATCAAGCGAAAGGGAACACGCATATGAAATCTCCTGGGTAATTTCAAAACGAAAGGACGCCTGTATGAATTAGGACCGTCATTAACGCCGAGCAGTTCGCCGTTATACTCGCGCCTCTGTTTGGGAGCCAGCATGATTTCTTTGCCGATTGATGAAGTTTTACCCGCCCTGCGTGAAGCCTTGGCTACACGCCACGAAGCCGTGTACATATCGCGCGGATGTTAGAGGTCTGTAACACGATTATTGCACAGTAACATTGCTCCTGTTACTGTGCGGAAATTGTGTTATCGGACGCCGAAGTGAAAACCAGCAGGCAAGAAATCCAAGATTACTTCGAATCGATTTTTGGGATTAAGCCCGAGATCAGGCGCTGGGTGAAGACTAAAGGTTTGCCCTTTTACCTCTTGGACGAATACGCCTTCGACGTCGTGACGCTCTTTGATCGCCAATGCCTCGTACTGCTTGCTCACGAACCCTTCGAAAACGCCGCGAAGGTCCGTAAACACATCGACGTTCTGAAAAAAATGCTGGATCAGCCGATCCTCTATGCAACCGGCGCACTCAAATCATACGAGCGCAAACGCCTCATCGAGTCCGGGGTTCAGTTTGTTGTGCCTGGCAATCAACTCTTCGCCCCACAGCTTGGAATGGATCTGCGTGAGTTTTATCGCAGCAGGCAAGCCGATAAAGAAGCCATGAGCCCAGCAAGCCAGGCATTGCTGATCGCAGCCATCATCCGGGGATGGGATGAGGATTATATCTTTCGAGGTGCAGACCTGGTTGATGGAGACCAGTACTCCAAAATGACGACGTCCAGGGCGATAAAAGAATTTCAGTCGTTCGGACTAATAGAGCCAGCCTCTAATGAAAAGTCACCTCGCTGGCACTTTGTCGCAGTGCCTAAAACCATCTGGGAAAAAGCCCTGCCGGTGATGCAGAACCCGGTGAAGCGTGTGGTTTATTCTGATTGGCACCCTCAGCTACAGCGAGCTGCTGGTCTGTCGGCGCTCAGTAAAGTTTCCATGCTTGGGGAGCCGTCGATACCCGTTATCGCGTTCACCAAAGAAGGGTGGGACGCGGAGGTCAAACGCTCGGGCCGCACAGAAGTCGGCCAATTCAATGACCCGGTCTTTGAAGTCGAAATCTGGAGTTACTCTCCTGATCACATTATTGGCAAAACCTGTGTTCCAGTGTCGAGAGAAAGTGTGGACCCCCTGTCTCTCTATCTCAGCTTAAGAGACGACGTTGACGACAGAGTCCAGATTAGCCTTGATGAAATGATGGAGAAGATCGAATGGTAAAAGGATTGGATACCTTTCGCGGAGCCTTTGCCGGCCATGCGGATCGATATGTGCTGATCGGCGGCGTTGCAGCCAGCCTGACCCTTGAAGAAGCAGGCATCGAATTCCGGGCGACCCGTGATCTGGATATCGTTCTCATCATCGAAGCGTTGGATGACGTGTTCGGTGCCGAATTCTGGGAGTTCGTAAGGCGTGGAGGTTACACGGAACGTCAGGCACTTGATGGGCCGACAAGGCGCTACAGATTCGGCAATCCCACCGATGACAGCTACCCCGTACTTTTGGAATTATTCTCAAGGGCACCTGAAGGCTTATCACTGCCAGAAGGTGCTCATCTGACACCTGTGCCTGTAGACGGAGAAATCTCCGATCTGTCTGCAATTCTGCTCGACGAGGCTTACTACGCGTTCATCGTAACGGGTCGCAACGACACTGAGGATCTTTCCTATATTGGTGTAGACCGACTGATCCCGCTTAAAGCACAGGCTTGGACTAACCTCAGCCGCCTGGAGTGTGAAGAACCGAACGCTGGCCGCAAGAGCAGTAAACACCTGAAGGACATTGTTGTTCTGTCTCGCCTTCTTTCAGTTGATCCCGAATTTGATCTGCCCGAAAGCATCGCACAGGATCTGCGGCAATTTCTGGACGTCATGCCCGCGCTGGAAGTCGACATGAAAGCCACCGGGTTGCGTGGAGTTACTATGGCTGAAGTGGCGGGGCGCATACGGACTGCATTCAAAATCTAGTTTCTGAACACCTGGCTGCATTGGGCCGGGTGCTTCGCCGTTATACTTCCCGGCTTGTCTGGGAGCCAGCATGATTTCTTTGCCGATTGATGAAGTTTTACCCGCCCTGCGTGAAGCCTTGGCTACGCGCCACGAAGCCGTGCTCGAAGCACCGCCCGGCGCCGGTAAAACCACCCGCGTGCCGTTGGCCTTGCTCAACGAGCCTTGGTTGGCCGGGCAGACCATTCTGATGCTCGAACCGCGCCGGCTGGCGGCGCGGGCGGCGGCGGAGCGCTTGGCCAGTGAACTGGGCGAGAAGGTCGGTGAAACCGTCGGTTATCGTATTCGTCTCGACAGCAAAGTCGGCCCCAAAACCCGGATCGAAGTGGTCACCGAAGGCATCCTCACCCGGCGTTTGCAGGACGACCCGGCGCTCGAAGGCGTTGGCCTGCTGATCTTCGATGAGTTCCATGAGCGCAGCCTCGACGCCGACCTGGCGTTGGCCTTGAGCCTGAATGGCCGCGAGCTGTTTCGTGATGATCAAGCGCTGAAAATCCTGTTGATGTCGGCAACCCTTGAAGGCGAACGACTGGCCGGGTTGCTGGACGACGCGCCGATCTTGCGCAGCGAAGGTCGCATGTATCCGGTGGCGATGCGCTGGGGCCGACCGTTCCAGCCCGGTGAATTCATCGAGCCACGTCTGGTACAGACCATCCTTGAAGCCTTGAATGATGAAACCGGCAGCGTGCTGGTGTTCCTGCCGGGGCAGGCGGAAATCCGTCGGGTGCATCAGCAACTCGCCGATGCGCTGGGCGCGAGCACACCGGTTTTGCTCTGCCCGTTGCACGGTGAACTGGACTTGGCGGCGCAACGCGCGGCGATCGATCCGGCACCGGCAGGCTTTCGCAAAGTGGTGCTGGCGACCAACATCGCCGAGACCAGCCTGACCATCGACGGCGTGCGCGTGGTGATCGATGCCGGGTTGGCGCGAGTGCCGCGGTTCGATCCCGGTAGCGGCATGACCCGCCTCGATACCCAACGTATTTCTCGCGCCAGCGCCACTCAGCGTGCGGGTCGGGCAGGGCGCTTGGAACCGGGCGTGTGTTATCGGTTGTGGTCGCAGGATCAGCACGAACAATTGGCGGCCTACGCCAGCGCGGAAATCCTTTCGGCGGACCTCGCCGGCCTGGCGTTGCAACTCGGTCGCTGGGGCGTTACGCCGGGGCAGTTGGTTTGGCTCGACGTACCGCCCGCGGCGGCTTATGCGCAGGCTCAAGATCTGCTGGAGCGCTTGGGTGCATTGGACGGTGAAGCATTGACCCGGCACGGTCAGGCCATGGCCGAACTGCCGGCTCATCCGCGCATCGCGCATTTGTTGTTGCGCGGTCAGGCACTCGGCTTGGCAGACATGGCGTGCGATGTTGCGGCCTTGCTCGGTGAGCGGGATATTTTGCGTGGTGCCGGCGCGGATCTGCACAGCCGATTGGTGTTGTTGTCCGGCGAAGAGCGGGCCGCACGCGGCGCTCAGGGTGGCGTGCAAAGGGCGCGGCAATTGGCTCGGCAGTACCGCGGTTACCTGCGGGGTAAAGCATCGGAGCCGGTCAGCGATCCGGATCATCCGCGTTGGCTCGGTGCGTTGTTGGCACTGGCCTATCCGGATCGGGTTGCCCAACAGCGAAGGGCCGGTGGTGCGGAATATCGCTTGGCCAACGGTCGTGCAGCGCTGTTTGCCGAAGCCGACAGTTTGATGAAGCAACCCTGGCTGGTGATCGCCGACCTCGGCAGTCGTCAGGGCCAGCGTGAAGAACGAATTTATCTGGCCGCGGATTTCGATCCGGCGCTGTTCGATTCGGTGCTGGCCGAACAGGTGCGCTGCGTCGATCAACTGGATTGGGACGAGCGTGAAGGCGTGTTGCGGGCCGAGCGTCAGCGCAAGGTTGGTGAATTGATCCTCAGCCGCGAACCCCTGACCGGCCTCGATGAAACGGCCCGCAGTCAGGCGCTGGTCAATTTGGTGCGCCGCAAAGGTCTGGAGCTGTTGCCGTGGACGCCAGAACTGCGTCAATGGCAGGCGCGGGTGGCGTTGTTGCGGCAGCTGGATCTCGGCAGCAAGGAGCTGAGTGAATGGCCGGATGTCAGCGATGCTGCATTGCTCAAAAGCCTCGAACAGTGGCTGATGCCGTACCTGGGCAAAGTTTCGCGGCTCAGTCACTTCGCCAATCTGGACCTGTCGAGCATTGTTCATAACCTGTTGCCATGGCCGCTGCCGCAACGGCTCGATGAGCTGGCGCCGCATCATTTGAGCGTGCCGTCGGGTTCGTCGATTCGTCTGGATTACAGCGAGCAGCCGCCGATTCTGGCGGTGCGGTTGCAGGAGCTGTTCGGCCTGGCCGAAACCCCGCGAATTGCCGGTGGCCGGCAGGTGGTCAAACTGCATTTGCTGTCCCCGGCGCGACGGCCGGTGCAGGTGACTCAGGACCTGGCGAACTTCTGGCGCAGCACGTATGCCGAGGTGAAGAAGGATTTGAAGGGTCGGTATCCGAAGCACTACTGGCCGGATGATCCGTTGGTGGCTGAAGCAACGGCGCGAATCAAGCCCCGTAAATAATCGCTAAGGCCTGGCCCCGGCCTTGGCGGTGAGTTGCTCCCGACAATAATCAGCAAACAACTGCGCCGGTTTGGTCAGTTGCCCGCGCTTGAGCCACGCCGCCACCAGCCCTGAGCCGGTGACGTCTTCGACGATGTCCACGCACACCACTTTCTGGCCGTCATAGGTGCATTCCGAATGCGGCCGGGTGACCAGGATCGAGAAACCGAACCCTTGCCCGACCATCCCCCGCACCATCTCGATCGACGGTGAGCTGAAGGCAATGTTCGGCGTCAGCCCCAACTCTTCGAACAAACTGACGAAGTAGGTCCGGCTCGGTTGCACGTCCAACAGAATCATCGGCTCCAGGCACAGATCGCGCAGCGACACCTGCTTGAGTTGGGCAAAGCGATGATCCGCCGGCAGCAACGCATAAGGCCGTTGCGCCGGCATCAGCGGTTCGGTCTGGATGGTGGCGTCGAGGTCGTGTTCATACAGGATCGCCAGGTCGAAGGTGCCCGACGTCAGGCCTTGCACCAGCTCTTGCTGCTCGCCGTCGCGGATGCGGATTTTCACTCCCGGATACAGCGCCGAGAATCCGGCAATCAACTGCGGCAGGTACAGCGGCGCGACCGTTTCGAAGCAACCGATATCGATTTGCCCGGCCACCACGTCGTTGTCGGCGAGGGCGTTCTGTTCGAACTCCTTGGCCATGCGCAGCAGATCCTGGGCCTTGCGATAAAAGCGCGCGCCGCTCGGGGTCAAGGACACGCCCTGGGCATGATGACGGATCAGCAGTTGCACGCCGAAGCTGTCCTCCAGGCCTTTGATCGCCGTGGAGATCGCCGGCTGGGCGATGTACAGCTTGCGCGAAGCCTCGGCGACACTGCCGCAATCAACGGTGGTGATGAAGTACTTCAATTGACGCAGGTTGTAGGCAGCCACGGCAAACCTCGGGGTGGATGGACTCGACATCCAGGCAATTTTTGCGCCGACTGCATCCGTTCTGACGACGGTGTTGTTATGCCTGAACAATAACCACATACCGCGCCACCGGGGAGATTGGCTGCCCAGTTTTTTCATGGTCTGCGAAGATATTTTTACTATTTTTCCTGGACACGGGCCTGGGCCACCATCCAGACACAAGAAAAGTCCATGGAGCATCTGAACGTGTTCGAGCTTGCATATTGGCAAAGTAAAGCCGCCGCGCTGCGGTTACCCGACCAGGCCGTCATCGACGGCAAACCCCGCTCGGCGCAGTCGGGCCAGACTTTCGCCGCGATCAACCCGGCCACCGGCCAGTGCCTGGCGAATGTGACTGCGTGCGGCGATGAAGAGGTAAACGCCGCGGTCAGCAATGCGCGGCAAGTGTTCGAGGCCGGGACCTGGTCGGCGCGATCGCCGGGCGAGCGCAAGCAAGTGCTGCTGCGCCTCGCCGACCTGATCATGGTCCATCGCGAAGAACTGGCGCTGCTCGACTCGCTGAACATGGGCAAACCGGTGATGGACGCCTACAACATCGACGTCCCGGGCGCCGCTGGGGTGTTTCGCTGGTACGCCGAAAGCCTCGACAAACTCTACGACCAGATCGCCCCCAGTGCGCAAAACGTGTTGGCCACCATCACCCGAGAGGCGCTGGGAGTGGTCGCTGCGGTGGTGCCGTGGAATTTCCCGTTGGACATGGCCGCCTGGAAACTCGCACCCGCGTTGGCGGTGGGCAATTCGGTGATCCTCAAACCCGCCGAGCAGTCACCGTTTTCCGCCCTGCGTTTGGCCGAGCTGGCGCTGGACGCCGGCCTGCCAGCCGGCGTGCTGAACGTGCTGCCGGGGCTCGGCGAGCAGACCGGCAAAGCCCTCGGTTTGCACCCGGACGTCGATTGCCTGGTGTTCACCGGCTCCACCGAAGTCGGCAAGTATTTCATGCAGTACTCCGCGCAATCGAACCTGAAACAGGTGTGGCTGGAGTGCGGCGGCAAGAGCGCCAATCTGGTGTTCGCCGATTGCCAGGACCTCGATCTGGCCGCGCAGAAAGCCGCGTTCGGGATCTTCTTCAATCAGGGTGAAGTGTGTTCGGCCAACTCGCGGTTGCTGGTGGAGCGTTCGATCCATGATGAGTTCGTCGAGCGCCTCAAGGCGCAGGCCGAATGCTGGCAGCCGGGTGATCCGCTGGACCCGTCGAGCCGCGCCGGGGCGATTGTCGACAGCCGTCAGACTGCACGCATCATGAAGTTCATCCAGCAGGCCGAAAGCCAAGGCGCGACGAAATTGTGCGGTGGTCTGCAGTCGATTTTCAACGGTTCCGACAACTTCATTCAGCCGACGATTTTCACCGGTGTGAGCCCGGACATGCCGCTGTTTCGCGATGAAGTGTTCGGCCCGGTGCTGGCGGTCACGGCGTTCGATGACGAGGCTCACGCCTTGCAGCTGGCCAACGACAGCGTCTACGGATTGGCGGCCTCGCTGTGGACCGATGATCTCAATCGCGCCCACCGCGTGGCGCGGCAATTGCGAGCGGGCACGGTGTCGGTCAACAGCGTCGATGCGCTGGACGTGACCGTCCCTTTCGGCGGCGGTAAACAATCCGGTTTCGGCCGCGACCTGTCGCTGCATTCATTCGATAAATACACCCAGTTGAAAACCACCTGGTTTCAGCTGCGCTCATAACAGCCGCTAATAACAAAACGGAGAACTGGCGATGACCACACCACGTGAAACCCGCGACTACCAGGCCGCCGACGCTGCGCACCACATCCACGCGTTCGTCGATCAAAAAGCGCTCAACGAGGAAGGACCCCGGGTGATGGTCCGTGGTGAGCGCCTGCACCTGTGGGACAACGATGGTCGGCGTTACCTCGACGGCATGTCCGGGCTGTGGTGCACCAACCTCGGTTACGGCCGCAAGGACCTGGCTGCCGCCGCGTCCCGGCAACTGGAACAGTTGCCGTACTACAACATGTTTTTCCACACCACTCACCCGCAGGTGATCGAGCTTTCGGAGTTGCTGTTCAGCCTTTTGCCGGGGCACTACAGCCACGCGATCTACACCAACTCCGGCTCCGAAGCCAACGAAGTGCTGATCCGTACCGTGCGCCGTTACTGGACGATCCTCGGCAAGCCCGAGAAGAAAATCATGATCGGTCGCTGGAACGGATACCACGGCTCGACCCTGGCGGCGACGGCGCTCGGCGGCATGAAGTTCATGCACGAAATGGGCGGCATGCTCCCCGATATCGAACACATCGATGAGCCGTACTTTTTCGCCCACGAGGGCAACCTGACCCCGGCTGAATTTGGCCTGCGCGCGGCGCAGCAACTGGAAGCGAAGATTCTCGAACTGGGTGCGGACAAGGTCGCCGGGTTTATCGCCGAACCGTTCCAGGGCGCTGGCGGGATGATCTTTCCGCCAGAGAGTTACTGGCCGGAGATTCAACGAATCTGCCGTCAGTACGACGTGCTGTTGTGCGCCGATGAAGTGATCGGTGGCTTTGGTCGCACCGGTGAATGGTTCGCCCACGAGCACTTCGGTTTCGAGCCGGACACCTTGTCCATAGCCAAGGGTTTGACCTCCGGTTACATCCCCATGGGCGGTCTGATTCTGTCGAAAAAAATGGCTCAGGTGCTGGTGGAGCAGGGCGGGGTGTTTGCCCACGGCTTGACCTATTCCGGGCACCCGGTGGCGGCGGCGGTGGCCATCGCCAACCTCAAGGCCTTGCGTGATGAAGGGGTGGTGACGCGGGTCAAGGATGACATCGGCCCGTACCTGCAACAGTGCTTGCGCGAGGTGTTCGGCAATCACCCGTTGGTGGGCGATATTCAGGGTGTCGGCATGGTTGCGGCGCTGCAGTTGGCGGAGGACAAAACCAGTCGCAAGCGCTTCGCCAATGAGAACGACATTGCCTGGCGTTGCCGCACGATCGGCTTCGAAGAAGGGGTGATTATTCGCTCGACGCTGGGGCGGATGATCATGGCGCCGGCGTTGATTGCCAGTCGCCAAGAGGTTGATGAGTTGGTTGGCAAAACCTTGAAAGCGGTTGATCGTACGGCGCAGGAATTCGGCCGACTTTAAGATTGCTGGAGGGGCCTTCGGCCCCTATCGCGAGCAAGCTCGCTCCCACAGGGGTTCTGTGTCGAACACAAATCCAATGTGGGAGCGAGCTTGCTCGCGATAGCTATTGCACATTCAACCCATTTCCCAATTCTTGCACCCACCCCGGGCATCCCCGCCCACGGCGCCCTTTCGCAGTGCGAGCTACCCAGTTTTTTCATCGCTCGCAGCGACATATTTCCTAATTTTCCTAATCCCTGCCTTGGGCCAACATCGACCTCGCCAGTCAGCCAAACGCTGACCACCGAAAGGTCCATCAGAGACCTCAGGTTGCTTCTGCTCCAAGGCCGCTGGCCGTACTGCCCATGACAAAACTAAATCAACAGCTTTGGGAGTGCTCCATGATCAAGTCCTTGCTTACCCGCTTCGCTCATCCACTGGCGGTCACCGCCATCGCCGCGACGGTCGCCACCAGCGCCCAGGCCGGCACCCTGTCCATCGGCCACACCACGTGGGTCGGATATGGCACGCTCTACCTGGCCCGGGATCTGGGCTACTTCAAGGAAAACGGTCTGACCGTCGAATTGCCCGTCGTCGAGGAGGCTTCGATGTACATGGCTGCGCAAGCCTCGGGAGAGTTATCGGGCTCGGCGTCGACCATCGACGAAGTGCTCAAGTACCGCCCGCAGTTCTGCTTCAAGGCGGTGGCCGCACTCGATGACAGCCACGGTGGCGACGGCGTGCTGGTGGGCAAGGAGGTCAAAAGCCTGCAAGAACTGAAGGGCAAAGCCGTGGCGGTGAACGAAGGTTCGACCTCGCAGTTCTGGCTGTCGTACTTGCTGAAAAAACACGGCATGAAAATGAGCGACATCACCGTGCAGAACATGACCGCCGACGATGCCGCCACCGCGTTCATCGCCGGTCGCGTGCCGGCCGCCGTGACCTGGGAACCGCATCTGTCGATGGTCCGCAACAAGCAACAAGGCAAGGTGCTGATCGACAGCAGCAGCACACCGGGAGTGATTGTCGACGTGGTTGCGCTCAACTGCACGGTCATCGAGAAGCAGCCGGAAGACGTCAAGGCGTTGGTGGCCGGTTTGTACAAGGCAGTCCAGTACACCAAGGATCATCCGGAAGAAGCCTACAAAATCATGGCCAAAGGCGTCGGCGGTTACCTGGCCGATCCGAAGGAACTGGCCGCTGCCGCGCAAGGCGTGCGCTTCTACGATCAGGCCATGAGCGAAAAACTCTTCGGCTCGCCAGGCAAGCCGGGCGACAGCGCACCGCTGATCAAACTGGCCAACGAAACCGCCAGTGAATTGCAGGGCAAACCGTACAACGTCAGCAATGACGACTTGATCGACAACCGCTTCGTCAGCCCGCTCTAGGAGGTTTGCATGTTCAAGCGCAATTCATGGCTGAGCCGCTGCATCACGCCCAAGACCGGCCTGCCGGTTTCGGTGATTTGGAGCGCGAGCGGTCTGGCCTGGGTGTTGTTGATCGGCCTGTGGGCCGGGTTGTCTTATGGCGGTGTGGTGCCGGGCATGTTCCTGCCGACACCGGGCGCGGTGGTCGATGCCGCCGTGCGCCTGAGCCGCGACGGCACCCTCGGCCTGCATGTATGGGCCAGCCTCGAAGTGGTGATGGTCGGTTTCATCGTCTCGTCGTTGGTGGCGGTGCCGCTGGGGTTGCTGATGGGCAGCTTTCGCATCGTCCAGGCGTTCCTTGAGCCGATGGTGAATTTCATCCGCTACCTGCCGGTAACTTCGTTTGTGCCGTTGTTCATTCTGTGGATCGGCATCGGTCTGGAGCAGCGGGTCTCGGTGATCATCTTCGGCGTGTTTTTCCAGCAACTGGTGATGATCGCGGACGTGTCCAAAGGTATCTCCAAGGACCTAATCAACGCGTCTTACACCTTGGGTTCGAACCGTCGCGATGCGGTGCTGCATGTGATCGCCCCGGCGTCGTTGCCGGGTGTGCTCGACACCTTGCGCGTGACCATGGGCTGGGCCTGGACTTACCTGGTGGTCGCCGAGCTGGTCGCGGCCTCCAGCGGTCTGGGTTACCTGAGCCTTAAAGCCATGCGCGGCTTTCAAGTGGATGTGATCTTTCTAGCCATCGCGATCATCGGCCTGTTGGGCCTGGTCACCGATCAACTGTTCCGTTTCCTACGTCTGAGGATCGCCGCATGGGCTCAGTAAGCGCCGTCAACCCTCGTTTCGTCACGCCACAGGCCGCCCCGGTGCACGCCGCGCCACGGCTGCAAGTGGACAAGGTCAGCCTTCGCTATCAAAAGCCCGATGGTGGAGTGTTCACCGCGTTGGATCAGGTGTCGTTCGAAGTGCCGGATCAGCAATTCGCCGTGCTGGTGGGGCCTTCGGGCTGCGGCAAGTCGAGTCTGCTGTACCTCACGGCGGGTTTGAATGAGCCCACGGAAGGCGAGATCTACGTCGGTGGCCAGCAAGTGCAGGGCCCGGGCGCGGATCGCGGCATGGTGTTCCAGAGCTATACGCTGTTCCCGTGGCTGACCGTGCGCCAGAACGTCGAGTTTGGCCTCAAGCGTCGCGGCATGGCGGCCGCCCAGCGCAAGGACATCGTCGACTACTACGTCAACGAAGTGGGTCTGACCGGGTTCGCCGATAACTACGCCAAGCAGCTTTCCGGCGGCATGATGCAGCGCGTCGCCATTGCTCGGGCGCTGGCCAACGACCCGCAGATCTTGCTGATGGATGAGCCCTTCGGTGCACTCGACAGCCAGACGCGCCTG
This sequence comes from Pseudomonas sp. RT4P38, assembly GCF_054897765.1. NCBI lineage: Bacteria > Pseudomonadati > Pseudomonadota > Gammaproteobacteria > Pseudomonadales > Pseudomonadaceae > Pseudomonas > Pseudomonas sp. RT4P38. Next base: position 6,095,093 of record NZ_CM142703.1, on the reverse strand, counting down.
CAAATGCAGCAGCTGTTGTTGCGGGTCTGGGGCAACAGCAAGAAGACGGTGTTGTTCGTGACCCACGATATCGACGAGGCGATTCTGCTGGGTGACCGGGTCTACGTGATGGGGGCCAGGCCTGGGCGGATCAAGCAGATTCTGGACGTACCGATCGAGCGCCCACGGACCCTAGACATGGTCATGGAGCGCTCGTTCATCGACATGAAGCGCAAGATCTTCGGGTTACTGCATGATGAGCTGGAGGAGGAACATTGATTCAGCCCTAGGGCGCCGCAGGCAAGAGGAACCTTGCGATCACTGGCAAGTGATCGGAAATGCGCAAGGTGTCGTCCTGCCTCACCGTCGCTTCGACCCGTTTGATCCGCGGACTGTAGAACAGGTAGTCGACCGTCCGGTCCGGGCCGTTCAAGCCCGGATCGTTCGGGTAATGGGTCAGCCACCGCGCCCGATCAATGCCGCTGGCTTCGTTGTTGGTCGGGATCATCGGGTATTTGTCCCACAGCACATGCAGCGCGCTGTCGGCGGAGTAGGGCGTGCGTTGCTCATTGGGCAGGCGTTGATATTGCCCCAGCGGCAAGAGGTTGAAGTCCCCGCCGATCAACCACGGCGTGCCGCGGCTTTCGAACTTGTCGAGGACTTTGGCCACGGCCGTCACCTGGGCTTGCAGCGTTTCGTCGGGCTGGGTAACGCGGTCCAGATGGGTGTTGAGCACCGCTACCTGACCGCCGTCGCTCAACGGCAGATACGTGACCAACAAGGCGTTTTTCGGTTTGAACTGGCGGGTGACGAAGTTGGCCGGCGCGACCGGTAATTGAAGGCGTTCGGCGTGCTCGATCTGATAGCGGCTGAGGGTGGTCAGTTGCCGACCGACGCTGCCAAAGATGTGCGGCTCAGGCACGAAGTCGGCTTTCCAGTCGAATGCGTGAGTGCTGCACGGATACAGGTCCGCGACCCGCTCCTGAAGCAGCTTGAACTGGTTTTGGTAAGCGCTGGCCTTGGCGCCGTCATCGAGCTCCTGCAACAGCACGACGTCCGGCTGTTCGTCGCGGATCACCCGCGCCACTTCATCGAGGCTGAAGGCCATGTCTTCGGACGTGGGTTTTTCGTCATTGCCGGCCGCCAGGTCATTCCAGAACACGTAGCGTTTTCCCGCCAGGTACTGGACGTTCCAGGTCATCACCTTCAGCGCCTGACCGGGCACCAGCGTCGGTGCGTGGGCGTTGCAACTGACCGGTAAGGCTTCCTTGGCTTCGGGGCGCCAGGTCAGGCTGTAGATCAGCAAGGCAATCAGGCCGGTCACGATCAACAGGCCCAGCAGGGTGTAGCGCAGTAGACGGGTCATGGCTCGGCTTATAGCGTTACAAAAGTTGAGCCCGAGCATAACTGACAGACGGGCTTAAGCCCACGGGTAGAGCGGTCAGAGCGGCCCGTCAATTTTCTCAGGCACATCGCTGATCAGCATGAACAAGCGGAACAGCACCACGCTGGTGAACAGTTGCAGAAAGCTGTGAGCACTGTCGATCAGCAGAGAAAACACCGGGTTCTGCGGCTCCGGGTAAACCGCGAGGGTCGCGCCCTTGAGCACCCACAACGGGGCCATCACGCACAAAATGCACACCAGAATGCGCAGGAAGTGGCCGCGAGTCAGGCGCAGGCTTTCCTTCATCGCCGCCAGCGGGGCCAGGCCACGCAGCACCAGCAGGTACTCACCGAACGCCAGGGTCACCATCAGCCAGATGCCCGGCAGGAAATACAGCGACAGGCCGATCAGGATCAGCAGGGTATTGAGGGCGGTGAGCAGGGCGAAGCGTGGCCACAGGGTCGCGGACATCGCCAGCAGGTCGCGATTGCGCGGCGATTCGCCACGGCTGCGGGCATCGAGAAACAGGATCAGCGCGCCGGTGTACAGCGGATAAACCAGCAAACCGACCATCACGCTGATACCAGGAAAACTGTCCGGCTTGGTGGAGTGGTCGACCACCAGTTGCAACAGCGCCTCGAAGATCACCAGCGGCAGGCACAGCCGAACGATCTGGCCCAGATTGCGTTTGAAGAAATACAGAGAGTCACGCAGTACATCGAACGAATTCATCAGTCGGTATCGCAGGTTGGAAGCAGTGGCACACTTTAACCGATGAAGCGCTTTGGGGCGCAAACGTAAACGTTCGGTAAAGACCATTGAAACATCCTGCATCAACCTCCATTAGAGGGGTGTCCCTTATCCACAGTGGATAGGGCAGATATTCCCGGCAATCTACGAGGTCGCCATGAACAGCGAAGAACAAACCCTGATCGATGGACTGTTTTCCCGGCTGCAACAGGCCGAAACGGACTCAGCCCCGCGCGACGCCCAGGCCGAGGCGCAGATCAAGGAACACCTGACTCGCCAGCCAGCGGCAGGCTATTTCATGACCCAGGCGATTCTGGTGCAAGAGGCTGCCCTCAAGAGCCTCGACGAACAGAACAAGCAGCTCGCCCAGCAAGTCCAGCAATTGCAGGCCGAACTGCAGAAGGCCAAAGCTCAACCGGCGGCTCCGGCAACCAGCGGCGGCTTTCTATCGAGCATATTCGGTGGCGGTTCCCGTGATTCGCAATCTGCGCCAACCCAAAGCCCACCCGCATCGAACGGTGGCGGCTGGCGTGAACCGGCGCGGCCGTCGTTCAATTCGCCGCCGCCACAACAGAACTTCGGCTCAGCGCCTCCTCAGCAGAATTACGCTGCGCAACAGCCTGCCGGCAGCGGTTTCCTCGGTGGTGCGCTGAAAACCGCAGCCGGTGTGGCCGGTGGCGTGATGCTGGCGCAAGGCATCAGCAGCCTGTTCCACCACAATCAGCAGCCGGAAGTGGCTGAAGTCATCAAGGAAGAACCGGCTCAGGTCAATGATCAGCGTGTGGCTGACAACTCCAGTGATCAGGGCGGCTTTACCGACGCCGACTATAGCGATGACAGCTCATCATTCTTCGGCGGCGACGACGATTCCTTCGTCTGATACGCCATTCGTCCGGAGCGCTCTGGCGCTTCGGACCGATTATTCGCGGAACAATCCTTCGGGCTGGCATACTGGACCACTTTTCGGGCCTGGTGCCTGATCTTGCCTGCCCGCCAAGAGAGGATGCACGGTGAAAAAAATCGCAGTGTTCGCCGATGTCCAGAACCTCTATTACACCGTGCGTCAGGCTTATGGTTGCCACTTCAACTATGCCGCCCTGTGGGCTGACATCAGCAAACAGGGGCAGATCGTCGAGGCCTATGCCTACGCGATCGATCGTGGCGACAGCAAACAGCAGCAATTCCAGCAGATCCTGCGCAACCTCGGTTTCACCGTGAAGCTCAAGCCCTACATCCAGCGCAGCGATGGCTCGGCCAAGGGCGACTGGGACGTGGGCATCACCCTCGATATCATGGACGCCGCCGATCATGTCGACGAAGTGGTGCTGGCCTCCGGTGACGGTGATTTCGACATGCTGCTGGAGCGCATCATCACTAAACACGGGGTGCAAGCAGTGGCCTACGGCGTGCCGGGCCTGACGGCCAACTCGCTGATCCGCGCCGCCAGCCGCTACGTGCCGATCGAAGGCGCGTTGCTGCTCAAGAATTGATTTTTACGGAGTTGAAACAGGTTTGGAACGCATAGCAGTCATCGACTTTGAAACCACCGGGATCTCCCCGAGCAGCAGCTGCCGGGCCACGGAAATTGCCGTGGTGATCCTTGAACAGGGGCGCATCGTCGAGCGTTACCAGAGCCTGATGAATGCCGGCGTGCGTGTGCCGGCCTTTATCGAACAACTCACCGGCATCAGCAACGCCATGCTGCGCACCGCGCCGTCGGCCGAGCAGGTGATGAACGAAGTCAACGAGTTCGTCGGCATCACACCGCTGCTGGCGCACAACGCCGCGTTCGACCAGAAGTTCTGGGACTTTGAACTCGGTCGCATCAAACGCACGCGCTTGCAGAACTTTGCCTGCTCGCTGCTGCTCGCCCGCCGGTTGATGCCCGCCGCGCCGAACCACAAACTCGGTACCCTCACCACGTTTGCCTGCCTGCCCAACACCGGCAAGGCTCACCGGGCCATGGCCGATGCCGAGATGGCGGCCAACCTGACGGCGCACCTGGCCCAGGAACTGCGGCAGAAGCACGGGTTGCGCGAGTTGTCGCATGATCTGCTCGTCAGCTTGCAGAAAGTGCCGGCGGCGAAGATCAATGAGCATCTCAAGCGCCATCGCGGGTTCTAAAAACACCGCAAATCCCCTGTGGGAGCAAGCTCGCTCCCACAGGGGTATCTGTCGACGTTATATCGGTTTTCCTTCCAACTGCCCCAGCGGCACGCGCTTCTCTATCGCGCTCGACAACACAATCGACGTCTTGCTGAACCCGAACTTGGCAATCTGGTTGATCAACTCTTCCAGCTCCGGCATCGAACCCACCGCCGCTTGCATGATCACGCACGGATCACCCGTCACCCGGTGGCATTCGGTCAGTTGTGGGATTTTGACCAGATCATCGTAGGCCTTCTGGTTGCCGTGCTGGTTCAGCCGCAGTTCGATCACGCACTGGATCGGCAATCCAAGCTTGGCCATGTCGACTTTCGCCTGGTACCCGGTGATCACCCCGCAGGCTTCGAGTTTGGCCACGCGCTCGGCCACGGCCGGGGCGGACAGGTTCACTTTGCGCGCCAGGTCGGCGTAGGACGCACGACCGTTTTCCAACAGGGCGCTGAGGAGCATGCGGTCGTATTTATCCATCGTCGGACTCCTGAAAAATGACTGACTTTCGAAAACACGGTTTATAGCGGTGATCTCCGTGTTTTAAAAAGTGTACCGGCGCTATAAACAGGTTTTGTAACTTATTTTACGCCGCTGGCCTTTCTAGAATAGCTGTTCACTTGTCTTGCCTCCGAGCTGCCCCATGCCTGGCCTACGCCGTTTTCCCTTACCGTTGATCGCTGCCTTTTTCGCGTTGTACGTGATTTGGGGCTCGACCTACCTGGTGATTCGCATCGGCGTTGAGTACTGGCCGCCGTTGCTGCTCGCCGGTATTCGTTTCGTGATCGCCGGGACGTTGATGTACGCGTTCCTGCGTTGGCGCGGGGCGCCGGCACCGACCTGGGCGCAGTGGAAGGCCGCCGGGTTCATCGGGATCTTGCTGCTGACGTGCGGCAACGGTGCGGTCAGTGTCGCCGAACACACGGGTGTCGCTTCCGGCGTTGCCGCGCTGGCGGTGGCGACAGTGCCGCTGTTTACCTTGCTCTGCGGATATTTCTGGGGTGCGCGTAATACCCGTCTCGAATGGGCCGGGATTATGCTCGGGCTGATCGGCATTGCCATGCTCAACCTCGGCTCCAACTTGCAATCGAGCCCGCTGGGCGCCGCATTGCTGATATTCGCGGCAGCTTCCTGGGCCTTCGGTTCGGTGTGGAGCAAACATTTGCCGTTGCCCCAGGGCGCGATGGCCAGTGCCGTGGAAATGCTGGTGGGCGGCGTGGCGTTGTTGATCGGCAGCGTCGTGAGTGGCGAGCATCTGGAAAGTCTGCCGCCAATTGAAGGCTGGGCAGCCTTGGCCTACCTGACGGTCTTCGGTTCGATCATCGCTTTCAACGCCTACATGTACCTGTTGAAAAACGTGCGTCCGGCGGCGGCCACCAGTTATGCCTATGTCAACCCGGCGGTGGCGGTGTTGCTGGGGATCGTGTTTGTCGGTGAGACCATTGGTATTGAAGAAGGGCTGGCGATGCTGGTGATCATCAGTGCCGTGGTGTTGATCGGGTTGCCACAGTGGCGTCGAACTCCCGTTCGACCTGCCGTAGCGGTGCCGACAGAATCCCGTGTGAATTAGGGTAAACTGCGCGCCATTGCATCTCGTTTTGCACACTTGTTTTGAAAAACCCGCGCTGAATTTTCCTACGGTAATCCCATGACTTTCGCCTCCCTTGGCCTGATCGAACCCTTGCTGCGCTCTCTCGAGACGCTCGGCTACCAGACCCCGACGCCGGTTCAGGCGCAAGCCATTCCGGCGGTGCTGGCCGGTCGCGACCTGATGGCTGCGGCCCAGACCGGCACCGGCAAGACCGCCGGTTTCGCGCTGCCGTTGCTGCAGTTGCTGGCCATGGAAGGGCCGAAAGTTGCCTCCAATTCGGTGCGCGCGCTGATCCTGGTGCCGACCCGCGAACTGGCAGAACAGGTTCACGAAGCCGTGCGTCAGTATGCCGAGAACCTGCCGTTGAGCACTTACGCGGTGTACGGCGGCGTCAGCATCAACCCGCAAATGATGAAGCTGCGCAAAGGTGTCGACGTGCTGGTGGCGACCCCGGGTCGCTTGCTCGACCTGTATCGCCAGAAGGCCCTCAAGTTCAATCAGCTGCAAACCCTGATTCTTGACGAAGCCGACCGCATGCTCGATCTGGGTTTTTCCGAGGAGCTGGGGAATATTTACCGCGTGCTGCCGAAGCAACGTCAGACGTTGTTGTTTTCCGCGACCTTCTCCGACGCGATCCGTTTGCTGGCTGGACAAATGCTCAACGATCCGTTGAGCATCGAAGTCAGCCCGCGCAACGTCGCTGCCAACACCGTCAAGCAATGGGTTGTGGTGGTGGACAAGAAGCGCAAGCCGGAGCTGTTCATCCATTTGCTGCGCAAGGGCAAGTGGAAGCAGGTGCTGGTGTTCGCCAAGACTCGCAATGGCGTGGACGCGCTGGTGGAAAAACTCCAGGGCCTGGGCATCAACGCCGACGGCATCCACGGCGACAAACCGCAGGCGACTCGTCAGCGTGCGCTGGATCGGTTCAAGGCCAGTGAAGTGCAGATTCTTGTGGCCACCGACGTCGCGGCCCGTGGTCTGGATATCGAAGATTTGCCATTGGTGGTCAACTTCGACCTGCCGATCGTGGCTGAGGACTACATCCACCGGATCGGTCGTACCGGTCGCGCGGGTGCAACCGGGCAGGCTATATCGCTGGTCTGCGCCGATGAAGTGAATCTGCTGTCGGCCATCGAGACGTTGACCCGTCAGACATTGCCTCGCCAGATGGAGCATGACTTCGAGCCTGAGCACCGGGTGCCGGATACCGATGCCAGCGGTCAGGTGGTCAAGAAGCCGAAAAAACCGAAGAAGCCGAAGACTTCCGGTGGTGGTAAACGCAATCTGGGTAAATGGGTTGAGAGTGGGGATGCTTCGGCGCCGGAGTCTTCGATCAAGCCTGTGCGGAAGGTGCCGGTGTTTAATACTGGGCCGCGTAAGAAGAAGCCTTGATTGTTGGATCGGCTTGAGAACCTTCCCCTCACCCTAACCCTCTCCCCAGGGGGCGAGGGACTGACCGAGTTGTTCTTAGAGCTACATCGACCTGAGAAATCGAGTCGAACTCAGGATTTGAAAGACTTGGAGATCTGCTCCCTTTTCCCTCTCCCCTCTGGGGAGAGGGCTGGGGTGAGGGGTGGGTCTTGAAGGCTGTAGAAGTACGTGTGGCCAACGAATCACGCCCCCCGTTTCAACCACTCCACCATCCCCAACCCCGCCGCTCGCCCACTGGCGAAACACGCGGTCAGCAGATAGCCGCCCGTCGGCGCTTCCCAATCGAGCATTTCACCCGCGCAGAACACGCCAGGCAGTTGCTTGAGCATCAATCGTTCATCCATCGATTCGAACATCACGCCACCGGCGCTGCTGATGGCTTCATCCAGCGGACGGGTTTTCACCAACGTCAGTGGCAACGCCTTGATCGCTTTGGCCAGCAGCGCCGGATCAGCGAAGCATTCGGCCGGAGTGAGTTCGCGCAGCAACGCCGCTTTCACACCATCGATCCCCAGCTGGCTGTGCAGATGTTTTGACATTGAACGAGACCCGTGCGGTTTGCTCAGCGCAGCCTGCACTTTATCCGCAGGCCTGCCCGGCAACAGGTCGAGATGAAGGGTCGCCGAGCCGTGCTGATTGATGGCTTCGCGGATCGGCGCCGACAAGGCGTAGATCAAACTGCCTTCAATCCCGGTCGCCGTGATCACACATTCGCCGAGCCGTGGGACGTCGTCATTGAGGCCAATGGCGATGTTTTTCAGCGGTGCGCCGGCGAATTTGCTGACCATCAACTCGCTCCAGGCCTGCACCTCGAAGCCGCAATTACTCGGTTGCAGCGGCGCAAGTCCTACGCCGCGTTGTTCCAGTGGCAGCATCCAGGCGCCGTCCGAACCGAGGCGCGACCAGCTGCCGCCGCCGAGGGCCAGCAAGGTTGCGTCGGGTCGAACGGTTTTTTCGCCGTCGGGGCTATCAATGCGCAAACCACCGCTGTCATCCCAACCAAGCCAGCGGTGGCGGGTGTGGATAACTACGCCAGCGTCTCGCAGTCGTTTGAGCCAGGCGCGTAACAGCGGGGCGGCTTTCATGTCTGTGGGAAAAACCCGGCCGGAACTGCCGACAAAGGTTTCAATGCCCAGGTCATGAATCCATTGGCACAGCGCATCGACCCCGAAACCTCGCAACAGTGGCGCAATCTGCGGCGCGCGTTCGGCGTAGCGCGAGAGAAACGCCGGGTAGGCTTCGGAATGGGTGATGTTCATGCCGCCGACACCGGCCAACAGGAATTTTCGCCCCACCGAAGGCATGCCGTCGTACAGATCAACCTTGATCCCGGCCAGGCTCAGCACTTCAGCCGCCATCAAACCGGCGGGGCCGCCACCGATGATGGCAACGTGAGAAGAGGAGGAGGGCGAGGGCTGGGTCATGGCGAGAGCTGCGGCGTGGCGGAATAAGCCGCGCATTCTACCAGCACGAATCAATGTGGGAGCGAGCAAGCTCGCTCCCACATTGGAACTGTGTCGTTTCAAATGGCTGGTTAAAAAACAACCACCACTTTGCAGGCTATATGCAGCATGGCCTGTAGGAGCTTTCACTCAGGTTATCCACAGGCAGTTCCACAGGCATTGTGGGTAAAGACCCACACCTCAATGACAACCTGATGACTGCCAGACCCGTTGCGCACTGTGATGGAGGATTCCATGACGGCGCGCCAACGCCTTGCGGTCCTTGCTGTAGCCGCCGCCGATCACGCCGACCACCGGAATATCGCGGCCCAGGCAATGACGCATCACACTTTCATCGCGAGCGGCGACACCTTCGTCGGTCAGTTTCAGGTAGCCGAGTGCGTCATCTTTATGCACATCGACGCCGGCGTCGTACAGCACGAGGTCAGGTTGGTAGAGCGGCAGCAAATAGCTGAGCGCATCGTCCACCACCTTCAGGTAATCGGCATCGCCCATTCCCATGGGCAGTGGAATGTCCCAGTCACTTTCGGCCTTGCGTGCAGGAAAATTCTTTTCGCAGTGTAGGGAAACCGTCACCGCGTCCGGGGTGTTGTGCAGAATCCGTGCAGTCCCGTCGCCCTGATGCACATCGCAGTCGAAGATCAACACCCGATTCACACGGCCGCTTTCCAGCAAGAAATGGCTGATCACTGCCAGGTCATTGAAGATGCAAAACCCGGCAGGATGGTCGTAGTGAGCGTGATGGGTGCCGCCCGCCAAGTGACAGGCCAAGCCATGTTCCAGCGCCTGCTCGGCGGCCAGAAGCGAGCCGCCAACTGCCCGCACCGTGCGCCGGGCCAGGGCTTCGCTCCACGGCAGGCCGAGGCGCCGCTGGTCTTCGCGGGACAACTCGCCACTCATGTAGCGTTCGATATACGCAGAGTCATGAGCGAGGGCGAGAATCTCTGGCGGGCAGAGGTCGGGGCGCAGCAGGTCGGCGTCCCGGGTCAGGCCACTGTCCACCAGGTGATCGCGCAGCAGGCGAAACTTTTCCATGGGGAAGCGGTGATCCGCCGGGAACTCGGGACTGTAGTCTTCGTGGTAGATCAGGGGCAGCGGCATGACGAATTCAGTTCGGAATGAAGGAAGGATCCTACCAGCGATGTAGACTTGCGGCATGGAAACGGGGGGCACGATGGAGCCGATACTGGAACTCGAGAGCGCGCGACTGCTGTTACGGCAGTGGCGCGATGAGGATTTGCCGGAGTTTGCGGCGATGTGCGCCGATCCACAGGTGATGCGATATTTTCCGGCGCCTTTGAGTCGACTGGAAAGTGCTTCGCTGATCGGACGGGTTCGTGGCCATTTTGCCGAGCATGGCTTCGGACTCTGGGCGCTGGAGCGCAAGGATACCGGGGCATTTATCGGGTTTACCGGGCTTGGAGTGGTCGGTTTCGACGCGCCTTTCACCCCGGCCACCGAAATTGGCTGGCGTCTGGCCCGCGAGCACTGGGGCCTTGGCTACGCCAGTGAAGCGGCGTGGACCGCTCTGCGCTGCGGGTTTGACCGGTTGGCGCTGAAAGAAGTGGTGTCCTTCACCACCGAAACCAACACGCCGTCGCAGAAAGTCATGCAGGCAATCGGCATGCACCATGATTCAGCCGATGATTTCGACCACCCGATGCTCGCGGCCGATCATCCCCTGCGTCACCATGCGCTGTACCGCATCACCCGTGAACAATGGCTGCAAACCTTGCATGGATAAGCCGGCACGGACGTTTACAATGGCTCCCATGGGCCCTGGCCAGAAATTGAATCGACCGTCGCAGCCAAGACTGCGCGGCATGCGTTGTGTGAGGAGAGTCTGAATGAGCCAAGTGTTGGATGATCTGGTTGACCTGCTGACCCTGGAACCGATTGAAGAAAACCTGTTCCGTGGCCGCAGCCAGGACCTGGGTTTTCGTCAGCTGTTCGGCGGTCAGGTGATCGGTCAGTCCCTGTCGGCGGCCAGTCAGACGGTCGAAGAAGCGCGTCATGTGCATTCGATGCACGGCTATTTCCTGCGTCCCGGCGATTCCGCGTTGCCCGTGGTTTATCAGGTCGATCGGGTACGCGACGGCGGCAGCTTCAGTACGCGTCGGGTGACCGCGATTCAGAAAGGCAACCCAATCTTCACCTGCAGCGCCTCCTTCCAGTACGACGAAGAAGGCTTCCAGCACCAAGCCGAGATGCCGATTGTGGTCGGCCCGGAAAACCTGCCGTCGGAACTGGAACTCACCCAGCAGCGTGCGCACCTGATTCCCGAGCACATGCGCGAAAAATTTCTGTGCCCCAAACCGATCGAGTTTCGACCGATCACCGAGAAAGATCCTTACAACCCGCAACCGTCCGATCCGATCAAGTACGTTTGGTTTCGCGCCGACGGCGCCTTGGCCGATTCCCCAGCGTTGCATAAATACCTGCTGGCCTACGCCTCGGATTTCGGTCTGCTGACCACGTCAATGCAGCCTCACGGCAAGTCGGTCTGGCAGAAAGACATGCAGGTCGCCAGCCTCGATCATTCGCTGTGGTTTCACGCCGATCTGCGCGCCGATGACTGGCTGCTGTATGCGATGGACAGCCCGTGGGCCGGCAATTCCCGTGGCTTCTCCCGCGGCAGCGTGTTCAACCGCGCCGGGCAACTGGTGGCCTCGGTCACGCAGGAAGGCCTGATTCGCCACCGCAAGGATTGGGCATGAGCCTGGCCGAGGTGCGGCACTGGGTGTTCGACATGGACGGCACCCTGACGGTGGCTGTGCATGATTTCGCGGCAATTCGCGTGGCGCTGGCGATCCCGGCCGAAGACGACATCCTGACCCACCTCGCCGCGCTGCCGGCCGATGAAGCCGCGGCCAAACATGCGTGGTTGCTGGAACACGAACGAGACCTGGCGTTGGGTTCGACAGCGGCACCGGGCGCGGTGGAACTGGTGCGTGAGTTGGCCGGACGCGGTTATCGCCTGGGCATTCTCACCCGCAATGCTCGCGAACTGGCGCATGTGACGCTGGAGGCAATCGGTCTGGCCGACTGCTTCGCGGTGGAAGATGTGCTGGGTCGTGATGAAGCGCCGCCGAAACCGCACCCGGGTGGTTTGTTGAAGTTGGCACAGGCCTGGGATGTACCGGCCAGTGAAATGGTGATGGTCGGTGATTACCGCTTTGATCTGGATTGCGGTCGGGCGGCAGGGGCGCGGACGGTGTTGGTGAACCTGCCGGATAATCCCTGGCCGGAGTTGACTGATTGGCATGCCGCCGATTGCGTGGCGTTGCGGGAAATGTTGTCGGCTTGAGGGCCCCATCGCGAGCAAGCTCGCTCCCACAGGGGATCTTCAGTGTTCACAAAACCAATGTGGGAGCGAGCTTGCTCGCGATGGCATCAGATCAGGCACCACAAAAACTCACTGACCGAACAACGCCTTCTGCCCCTGCGGCGAGTTAAACATCCCATCCTCGTCATGCCCGACCCCGGGTACTTCAATCAGTTGCTGACTCAAACCTTGAGGATGCAGCCGCTTCAGATATGCAAAATAATTGCGCCCTCGAGCCAATCGATTGGCTCCCTGGGCTTGGGCCTCACAGCTTTTATCCAACGCCGGCTGCTTCGGGTCGCTGTCCTGCTGCCCGAGTAGATAAACGACATCGCGTTTGACGTAGTTTTCCTTCAACTGCTTGGCGGTTTGCCCTTCGGCATAGGCGGGTAAATCCGCCAGTCCATATTTCCAGCGATTGAAATTCGGGCAACCGGCGTGGCTGAACGCCACCGGCCGTCGTTCATCGAAGTAAGCATAAGAAGACGAGTTGGCAATGACGTAACGCACCTGTATGTCGGCCGCCTTGAGCGCTGGCTGATCGTGGCCCAGCAATGCATATCGCTGCACCACCTGAGCGCCACCGGAGTGACCGGCGATGACGATTTGCTTCACGTCCGGAAACTGTCGGCGATCGCCGATTCGGGCGATGATTTCGTCGAGCGCCGCGTAGGAACTCATGGAAAACGGAGCGCTGGATAAACCGCCCGCCATCCAGTCATTGCCCTGCCAGCGCAATACGCTGTCAGCCACGGGATGGCGCGTGACGTCGGTTTCATTGAGAAATTGCGGGGCGATCACCAAGGTGCTCGCGCTTTGCCCGGCCTGTTCGGCCGCGCGCACGGCGCTCTGGCGATAGGTGTCGGCATTGCGCAATCGACCATGGATGATGATCAGCACGCGTTCGATTTTCGTCGGCGCCGGGCCGATGCCCACCGCGATTTCACCTGAAGTCAACAGCAGGCGTCCGGGGCTGACCTCCTTGACCGCATGCTCGGCAGCCTGGGTGCTTGCGCAGGTGATCAGTAGAGCTAACAGCCACTTATTCATTTATAGGTTTTTCGCTGCAAAGGTATCGCACTGGCCGACCTGGCCTTGCGCGAATCCGGTTTTGAACCAGCGCACCCTTTGCGCCGACGTACCATGAGTAAACGAGTCCGGGACCACGCGCCCCTGTCCTTGCTGCTGCAAACGGTCATCGCCGATGGCGTTGGCGGCGTTCAAGGCTTCTTCGATGTCACCGGGTTCCAGCCAGTTCAGACGTTTCTGCGCATTGTTGGCCCAGACCCCGGCCAGGCAATCGGCTTGAAGTTCCTGGCGCACCAGCAATCCATTGTCACCTTCCATTGGCCGGCCCTGTTGGCGAGCGGTCTGAATCTTCGCTGAAACGCCGAGCAAGGTCTGAACGTGGTGTCCGACTTCGTGAGCGATGACGTAGGCCTGCGCGAAGTCACCCGCTGCGGAAAAGCGTTGGGACATTTCCTGGAAGAAACTCGTGTCCAGATAGACCTTCTGGTCCGTCGGGCAGTAGAACGGACCGGTCGCCGACGTCGCCAGGCCGCACGCCGAGTTGACGCGATTGCTGAACAGCACCAGGGTCGGGTTCTTATACTGCCGACCGGCCTGCTGGAAGATCTGGCCCCAAGTGTCTTCGGTATCGCCGAGGATCGAGCGCACGAATTCGGCGCCTTCATCATTGGCCGGCGGTGCCTTGCGGGTTTCGGTCGGTGCGGGTGCCGATTGCTCGCTCATCTGCCCGGTCAGTTGCCCGAGGATTTGCATCGGGTCCTGGCCGGTGATCCAGCCGATCCCGACGATCAATATAATCGCCGTCAGGCTCAGGCCCTTGCCGCCACCGAAGCGCATCCCGCCACCACCACCGCCGACATCATCTCCACGGGCATCGACCACGTTGTCGCTGCGTCGGCCTTTTTTCCATAGCATGTGGGAATCCTCTGATTGTCCGTGGTGATGAGTGTTGCTGGTGTGTGGGGGCGGCGCCAGTCCGGCTGTCCGGCTTTTTCGCGCGGCCGGTAGCTTTGCAGACTGTAGGAACATGGATCACCCATCGAATTCCGTCAGGGGACGGGTTTTTATCGAGTAGGCAAGTCGCTGCGTCTATCGAGCATCGGGTTCCAGATTTCGCATTACTCTGTTCGTCTTCTAGAATCAGGCAAATTGTATTCGGAACCTCCCATGGCCGGCAGTCAGATCGAACGTGTCTTCAACGTGCTCGAAAGCCTCACCAGTGATCCTCGCGGCCTGCCGATGCAGATGCTCGCGGAGCAGCTGGACATCCCTAAAAGCGCCACTCACCGTCTGCTCGCGGAACTGATCCGGCTGGGTTATGTGCGGCAGAATCCGGAGAATCTGCGGTATCACTTGTCCACCAAACTGGTGGCAATGGGTTTTCGTTACCTATCGGGCAGCGGTGCCGATATCGTTCAGCCCGTGCTGGATCGCCTGGCCCAGGAAAGCGGGGAGCTGGTACGTCTTGGGGTGATTGAAGGCGAGCGGCAAATCTGGATCGCCAAGTCTCAGGGGGCTCGTTCCGGCCTGCGTTACGACCCGGAAATGGGCCGCGATGCGCCATTGTTCTATACCGCGTCGGGCCATGCGTGGCTGGCGTGCATGAGTGATGCCGAGGCGTTGTCGCTGGTGGAACGCCAGGGCGGCGAGCGGCCTAAAGACCTCGGGCCGAATGCACCGCGTTCCAACATTGAACTGCTCGAGCGTTTGCGTCTTGCGCGGGAGCAGGGCTACGCCTGGGTCGAGGAAAGTTCGGCGGTGGGCACCTCGGCGATTGCTGCGGTCGTGCGACATCCGCGTGACGGTCGCGTCATCGGTGTGCTGAGCATCGCCGGGCCCAGTGCGCGGATGCCGGGCGCGCGGCTGCATGAGTTGGCGCCGCTGCTGTTGAGGTATACCGAGGAATTGTCGGCGGCGAGTCTGGCATCGGAGTTGTTCAGTTAACCCTGATGCGCCGCCAGCCCGCTCCCACATTTGATTTTTTGTCGACTGTAAAACTGTGCGGTGTCCGAACACATTCGGCCTATGCTGGTATAGGAATATGGAACCAGGTTCTAAATTATTGGAACTCGCCGTCCGCGACACGTTTCACTTCGCAAGGGATACCCATGACAGCAAGCACTCCGCTTTCCGGCGTAAACCAACCCTTCAAAGGGATTCTGCTGATCGTCGTTGCGACCTTCCTGTTTTCCAGTCACGACGCCTTGTCGAAATACCTCTCAGGGTTCTACCCGATCGTTATGGTGGTCTGGGCCCGTTATCTGGTTCACACCTTACTGATGGCCGGGATTTTCCTGCCGCAATCCGGGCTGGGTGTCCTACGAACCAAACGGCCGTTACTTCAGCTGTTGCGGGCGTTGTGCCTGCTGGGCACCAGTCTGTTTTTCACCACCGGCTTACAGTACATCCCATTGGCCGAAGCCACGGCGGTCAACTTCCTTGCGCCGGTTTTGGTGACTGCGCTGTCGGTTCCGCTGCTGGGTGAGCACGTCACTCGTGGCCAGTGGATTGCGGTGATTTGCGGATTCATCGGCGTGTTGATCATCGTCCATCCCGGCGGAGAACTCTTTACCCCTGCGGTGTTGCTGCCGCTCTGCTCGGCGCTGTTTTTCTGCTTCTATCAGTTGCTCACCCGCAAGCTCAGCAACATCGACAGCCCGACCACCAGCAACTTCTTCGCCGGCCTGTGCAACACCCTGGTGATGAGCGCGCTGGTGCCATTCTTCTGGCAAGTCCCCAGCCTGGGCCATGGATTTATGATGGTGGCGCTGGGCGCTTGCGGGATGACGGCTCACCTGTTTCTGACGCAAGCCTTCCGCCACGCCGCCCCTGCATTGTTGGCGCCGTTCGGTTATTGCCAGATTGTCTTTGCCGGTTTGCTGGGCTGGTTGCTGTTTTCTCACACGCCGACCCTGACCACGGTGGTCGGGATCGCGGTGATTTGCTGCAGCGGGTTGGCAGCAGCATGGCAGCAAAGCCGTCGGTGAGAGAAGCAAGGCAGGCCTGGAATCAGGCCTGCCGGGGGAGGGGGTTTTACGGGGTGACGGTCGGAATCTTGCGCGGCGCCATGAAGTACATCCAGATCAGCGCGATGAAGTACATCACCGGAATCATGGTGAACAGCACGGTGTAGTTGTTGTTGGTGACCGTCAGGATATGGCCGACCAACTGGGTCATGAACATCCCGCCGATGGCGGCGCACATGCCGCCGAAACCGAATACCGTACTCATCATGTGCTTGGGCGTGTAGTCCATCACCAGGCTCCAGATGTTCGCCGTCCAGGCCTGGTGTGCACCGATGGCCAGGGAGATGGCGGCCACTGCCACCCACAGATTGCTCGAACCCGCAGCCATGACCACGCCGATGATGCAGCAGGCGAACAGGAACATGGACATCAGCCGCGCCTTGATCGGGTTGACCCCGCGGCCGATCAGGAACGAGGACAGGATCCCGCCGCCGACGCTGCCGAAATCGGCAGTGAGGTAGATGATGATCAGCGGGATACCCATCTGGGTCACGTTGATCCCCAGGTTGTATTGCTGATTGAGGAACGGTGGTAGCCAGTAGAGGTAGAACCAGAACACCGGCGCGGTGATCGCGTAAGCCAGGGCGAAGGCCCAGGTGCCACGCATGCGCAGGATTTTCGAGAACGGTACGCGGGATTGTTCCGGTTCGACTTCCTTCTGGATGTAGTCCAGTTCCGACTGCTTAACGCTCGGGTGCTCTTCCGGGTTGTAGTACTTCAAACCCCAGAACACCAACCAGATCCCGCCCAGTGACGCCATGCACAGGAACGCGGCCTGCCAGCCCCAGACGTGGAGTATCAGTGGCAGCAGCATTGGCGTGAACATCGCACCGACGTTGGTCCCGGCGTTGAAGATGCCGGTGGCCACGGCGCGTTCGCCGGCCGGGAACCACAATCGGGTGGTTTTCACGCAGGCCGGGTAGTTGGCGGCTTCAGTCAGACCCAGTATGAATCGGCAGACCATGAAGCCAACGGCCGAAGTGGCCAGGCCATGAGCGCCGGTCGCCAGGCTCCAGAGCAGCACCGCAAAGAAGAACACGCGCTTGACGCCGACCCGATCGATCAACCGGCCTTGCAGCACGAAACCGATGGCGTAGCCGACCTGGAACCAGAAGTTGATGTTGGCGTAGTCCATCGCCGTCCAGCTCATTTCCTTGGCGAGGATAGGCTGCATGACGCCGAGGGCGGCGCGGTCGATGTAGTTCAGGGTGGTGGCGAAGAACACCAGCGCCAGCATGCCCCAACGGGTTTTGCCGACCGCCATGGCGCCGCGGATCTTGTCGCCAACGCCGCCGGAGGCAGGAGTCATGGAGGAACGCTCCATGGAAGAGCTTCGAGAAGGAGTCATTTAGGGCACCGATTATTTTTATGTGGTGTTCTGGGTCTTTGGTAACCAAGCCCAGTGGTTCATGACCGGACTCAATGTGATGTCGATGTTGCGCAGTGGACGAAAAATCGTCAATTCGCCAACGGCCATTGTGTTCGATAATCGCACGCAAAACTAACTGGGTAGTACACTTTGGATTGCTCATTAAACAACCCGGCCCAATAATTCGCTCATTCTTTTAAAAGCGGCGCAAATTCCCTGTAGCCGAAGCCTCCACCGGGAGTCGAAATATGCAGCGTTCCATTGCCACCGTGTCCTTGAGCGGTACCCTGCCGGAAAAACTTGAAGCCATCGCCGCCGCCGGTTTCGACGGGGTAGAGATTTTTGAGAACGACCTTCTCTACTACGACGGCAGCCCGCGGGAAATTAAACAGATGTGCGCCGATCTCGGGATCGCGATCACGCTGTTTCAACCTTTCCGGGACTTCGAAGGTTGCCGCCGCGACCGCTTGCCGCGCAACCTGGAGCGGGCCGAGCGCAAGTTTGACCTGATGCAGGAGCTGGGCACGGACCTGGTGCTGGTGTGCAGCAACGCCTCGGCAGACTCCATTGGAGATGAACAAATCCTCATCGACGACTTGCGCCTGCTGGCCGAACGCGCCGGTGCTCGTGGCCTGCGCATCGGCTACGAAGCGCTGGCCTGGGGCCGGCACGTAAACACTTATCAACAGGTGTGGAACATCGTTCGCCAGGCTGATCATGCGAGCCTTGGCGTGTTGCTGGACAGCTTTCACACGCTGTCGCTCAAGGGCGATCCGAGTGCTATCGCCGAGATTCCCGGCGACAAGATTTTCTTCGTGCAAATGGCTGACGCACCCATTTTGGCCATGGACGTGCTGGAGTGGAGCCGGCATTTCCGCTGTTTCCCGGGTCAGGGTGAATTCGATCTGCCGGGTTTCCTCGCACCGATCATCAAGAGTGGTTACACCGGGCCGTTGTCGCTTGAGATTTTCAACGACGGCTTCCGCGCCGCGCCGCCACGGGCCAATGCCGCCGATGGTTTGCGCTCGTTGCTGTACCTGGAAGAGAAAACCCGCGAACGTCTGGCGCAGGAAGCCAAGCCACCGGCCTCTGTCGACATTCTGTTCGAGACGCCCAAGGCCAGCGAGTACAACGGCATCGAGTTTCTTGAATTCGCAGTGGATGAAAGCCTTGGCGCCAAGCTCTCTCATTGGCTGGAGCGACTGGGTTTCGTCAAGGCAGGGCACCATCGCTCCAAGAGCGTCAGCCTACTGCGTCAGGGTGACATCAACCTGATCCTTAACTCCGAACCCTATTCCTTCGCCCACAGTTTTTTCGAAGCTCACGGCCCATCGCTGTGCGCCACCGCCGTGCGGGTCAAGGACAGCGCCAGTGCGCTGGCGCGGGCCGTGGCTTATAAAGGTCAGCCGTATCGCGGGCTGGTTGGCCCCAATGAACTGGAACTGGCCGCGGTGCGCGCGCCGGATGGCAGTCTGATTTATCTGGTGGACCAGGACGCCGATGTCTACGGCACGGACTTCAACCTGCAACCCACCGCCATGGCCAGCGGCGGCCTCAAGCGCATTGACCACATGGCGATAGCGTTGCCGGCCGACAGCCTCGACAGTTGGGTGCTGTTCTATAAAAGCCTGCTGGATTTCGAGGCCGACGATGAAGTGGTGCTCCCCGATCCGTATGGCTTGGTGAAGAGCCGGGCGCTGCGCAGCCGTTGCAGTTCGATCCGCTTGCCGCTGAACATTTCCGAGAACCGCAACACTGCGATCTCACATGCGCTGTCGAGTTATCGCGGCTCCGGTGTGCATCACATCGCCTTTGATTGCGACGACATCTTTGCCGAAGTCAGCCGGGCCAAAGAGGCAGGCGTACCGTTGTTGGATATTCCGCTCAATTACTACGATGACCTCGCCGCGCGGTTCGATTTCGACGACGAGTTCCTCAGCGAGCTGGCCTATTACAACGTGCTCTACGACCGCGATTCCCCGGGTGGCGAACTGTTTCACGTGTACACCGAGCCGTTTGAAGGGCGGTTCTTCTTTGAAATTATCCAGCGCAAGAATGGCTACGCGGGATACGGTGCGGCCAACGTGGCGGTGCGACTGGCGGCCATGGCCAAATCCCGCAGTGGTGCCATACGTCAGGCAAAGTTGTAGGGAAATCGTAAACACGGGTACAAACCGCTGCCGCGCGGCTTCCTTCACTGTGCGGCGCGCCCCATAATCGCCAGCCTGTGCAGTGATGGCCGTGAGCCCGCAATGACAATAATTTCAGAACTCTCCCCAGCGCCCGACGAACCCATGGCCGAGCCCCGCAAGAGTCGCAAGAACAACCCGGAAAAGACCCGCGAGAACATCCTTCAAGAAGCCATTGTCGAGTTCGTCCAGCAGGGGCTTTCCGGCGCTCGCGTCGATGCGATCGCCGAACGTATCCACACCTCCAAACGCATGATCTATTACTACTTCGGCAGTAAGGAGCAGCTCTACGTCGAGGTGCTGGAGAAGCTCTACGGCGATATCCGCAGCACCGAAAACCGTTTGCACCTGACCGAACTGGCGCCGGTGGAAGCGATTCGGCGGCTGGTGGAATTCACCTTCGACCACCATGATCGCAACGTCGACTTTGTGCGGATTGTCAGCATCGAGAACATTCACAACGCTGAGTACGTGAAACGTTCCGATGCGATCAAGGCGATGAACAACACGATTCTCGATTCACTGGGCGAGATTTTGCGTCGCGGTGCTGAGGAAGGTGTGTTCCGATCCGGGCTCGAGCCGTTGGATGTGCACCTGCTGATCAGCTCGTTCTGCTTCTATCGCGTGTCGAACCGCCATACATTCAGTGAGATTTTTCAGATCGACTTGCCGGACGAAAGCATCACGCAGCGTCATCGCGAGATGATCTGCGAGTCGGTTTTGCGGTATTTGCAGGCCTGATGTGGGGTGAGGGGATTAACCCCTCCCCACATCCGTTCAGCCATTCATGCTCTGAAAATGTTCCAACATCCGCTGCGCATCCGGCACCACGCCGCTAAACAATTCAAACGCCTTCACCGCCTGAAACACCGCCATGTTGCCGCCATCCACCGTTCGGCAACCCAACGCGCGGGCATTGCGCAGCAGTTCGGTTTCCAGTGGAAAGTAAACGATCTCCGCCACCCACAATTCACCTCGAAGCAGTTCCACCGGCACTGGCATGCCCGGCAGTTTTTTCATGCCCATGGGTGTGGTGTTCACCAGACCATCAGCCTGGACCAGGGTGCTCGGCAAATCATGACCTGCCACGGCCCGGCCAGCACCGAAATGCTGATTGAGGTTGTTCGCCAGCGACTGAGCGCGGCTGATCTCCACATCGAAAATGCACAGCTGCTGTACGCCTTCGCTCAATAGCGCGTGGGCCACTGCCGCGCCAGCGCCACCGGCACCCATTTGCACGACGCGCTCAAGGGCAACGCCCTTCAAGCCACGACGAAAACCCTCGGCGAACCCCAGGCAATCGGTGTTGTGGCCGATGCGTTTACCGTCCTTCAACACCACCGTATTGACCGCACCAATGCCTCGGGCTTCCGGTGACAGTTCGTCGAGCAGCGGGATGATCGTCTGCTTGCACGGAAAGGTGATGTTCAGGCCGGTGAAGTTCATGCGTTCAGCGGCCATCAACAGGTCGGGCAGGGCGCCGCTGTCGAGTTTCAACTGATCCAGATCGATCAGCCGATAGAGGTAACGCAAACCCTGTGCATCGCCTTCATGCTCGTGCAGCGCCGGGGTGCGAGAAGCCTGGATGCCGGCGCCGATCAATCCGGCCAATACTGCGTTGTTCTGAGTCACCGCCTTCACCCCTTCAAACGTTGGCTGAAGTGCTCCAGCGCCAGGCGATAGCCATGGCTGCCGAAACCGGCCATCACCGCGGTGGCGATGGCCGAAACAAAAGAATGGTGGCGGAATGGCTCGCGGGCATGAACGTTGGACAGGTGGACTTCGATCACCGGCAATTCGCTGGCGACCAACGCATCGCGGATCGCGACCGAGGTGTGGGTCCAGGCAGCCGGGTTGATGACGATCCCGGCGCAACGGCCGCGGGCGGCGTGAATCCAATCGAGCAATTCACCTTCATGGTTGGTCTGGCGAAATTCCACCGTCAGGCCGAACTCTACGGCGGCACGTGCGCACAAGGTTGAGAGGTCTGCCAGGGTCTCGTGGCCGTAAGTCGCCGGTTCACGGGTGCCGAGCAGGTTCAGATTCGGGCCGTTGAGCACCAGAACGATAGGGGGCATCGGGGTTTCTCCACTTATTATTTTTGGCATGGGCCGAGGGTTTCAGCCTGTGGAGATAAATTGTACTAGATGGTTAATTTGGTCAATTGAAGAGGCGGTTCATAGGGTTATTGTGTGCGGTGATCGGACGGTTTTGGTTCTTCAGCGCGGCAGATGTTCAACCAGAAAGTCGATAAACGCCCTCAACCGCAGCGGCATATGGCGAGTTTGCGGATAGAGCAGAGTGAACGGCCGCGAGCGACCGCCATAGGGCTTGAGTACTTCCACCAGCGAGCCATCTGCCAGTTCTTTTTCGACAATGAAGCGATAAGTCTGAAACAACCCTGCTCCATGTTTTGCCAGGGTCACACCCCCTAGCACATCGTCGGAACAACTGAGATTGCCCTCGGCCAGAATCTCCCGGTGCACGCCATTGTCGTTAAACAGCCAGGCAATCCGCCGACCGCTGCTGGGCAATTCGTACTGGATGCACTCGTGCTGTTTGAGATCGTCCAGCGTTTGTGGAACGCCAGCGCGCTCCAGGTAGTCGGGACTGGCAATCATCACCAATGCCGCATCCTCAAGCTGCCGGGCGATCAGGCCGGAATCCGGAATCGCCCGCACGCGGATCGCCATGTCATAGCCCTCGCCGACAAAATCGATATTGCGATTGCTGATGTGCGACTCGACCTTCACCGCGGGAAAGCGTGCTCGAAAAGCCGGCAGCAATGGCAGGATTCGGTGATGGGCATAGGTGGTGGGAATGCTGATGCGCAAAGTGCCGGAAGGCTGTTGCTGCTGGCCCATGACCTCGCGCTGGGCCTCGACCAGTTGCGCCAGCGCCTGGCGGCATTCCTCGTAATACCGCCGACCACTGTCGGTCAGATTGACGCTGCGGGTGGTGCGGGCGAACAACCGCACGCCCAGGCGCTCTTCCATGCGCGACACCGAGCGGCTCACAGCTGCCGGCGTCACGCCAGCCACCAGCGCGGCGGCGGTAAAGCTGCCCGCCTCGGCGGCCAGACAAAACAGTTCGATGCTGCCCAGTTGAAGATCGTCGAATTGTCGCTGCATGATTGATTACACCGCGGATCAAATGAGGGACTGAATTTCGCCACTGTAGATGAAATTGTCAAAGCGGTGCATTACTTGATCCGTGCCGATTTCACCACCATTTTTGTGGAGGCGGTGAAAGGATTGCTTACCAATTTGCGCCGTCATCCGCCGGCCTTATGAAGGCTTGAACGCTAGGCTCAATGACGGATGACTGATCGAGTGCTCAGCGCCAGTTATCGGATTTTCCAGGGAATGTCGGGTCTTCGGGCTCATTAACCTAACGGATGGGTTAGCATGAGATTATTCAGCTACAAAGGGTTTTCAATGGTGATCATGTTGCGCGATGAGCATTGCCCGCCGCATGCACATGTGGATGCCGGAACCTGGAGTGCGCGCTTCAAATTCAGCTTCTGGCACAACAGTGTCGAGCTGTGGGACGTGGTTCCTCATTCTCGCAGGCCACCTGTGGCGGTGCTGGAAGGGTTGCGTCACGCGCTCGGACAACCCGCTCATTTGCGCCGCGCTCGGTGTATCTGGTGGGACAAGCTGCACACGGTCTGCCTCGATCATCAGATATGGGACTGGCAAACCAGCGAAGTCGTGGTGGTAAAAAGGGTCGCCAGTACGACCTGCATGATTGGCTCGGCTTGCTATGAGCCCGAGACGAACAAGACCCTACTGGCGCTGATGGGCGTTCCGGAGGGCGTGGAGATCGAACTATGAAAACGATAACAGCAAAAATGTTGGTGGATCGGCCCGTAACCGAAGCCGTGCTGGATGAAGCCATCCAGCGTGGGCAAGTGCGCCACAAACGTGGTCTGCAGGCGACTTCGGTGACCTTTGTCGAACCGTGCCTGGCGGTCGGTTTCATTGATGGCAGTGGCGTGCTGTTGCCCGTGCAGCACTATCCGGAATTCGATGATTTCGACGTCGAGGATTTCGCAGACCTTAAAGTCGGCTTTTCCGGGACAGCCCTTTGCCACGAGGGCAAGGATCTGCAGGTCTCCATCGCCGGGATGGTTTCGGCCAGCAAGCCGCTAATGGATATGGCCGCGTCGGTCATCGCCTCGCGTAATGGTCGCCAAAGCAGCGCCGCCAAAGCAGAGGCTGCGCGGGCGAATGGCCGTAAGGGCGGGCGTCCGCGCAAGGCAGATGTCATCCTTTAAGCACGCACAAAAAAGCCGTCGTTATGACGGCTGATTTGTATTCGGCATCTGTAATCAACGGCGGGTCAACAACACCCCGGATTCCATGTGATGGGTCCACGGAAACTGGTCGAACATTGCGCATCGGGCGATGCGGTGGGTGTCGTGCAGTTGGGCGATGTTGGCCGCCAGGGTTTCCGGGTTGCAGGAAATATAGAGGATGTTGTCGAAGCGACGGGTCAACTCGCAGGTGTCCGGGTCCATGCCGGCGCGAGGCGGATCGACGAAGACACTACCGAACTCGTAGCTCTTCAGATCGATACCGTGCAGACGACGGAACGGACGCACTTCGTTCAGGGCTTCGGTCAGCTCCTCGGCGGACAAACGCACCAACGTGACGTTATCCACAGCGTTTTCGCTGAGATTGCTCAACGCCGCGTTAACCGAGGCCTTGCTGATTTCGGTGGCCAGCACTTTGCGTACGCGCGTCGCGAGCGGCAGGGTGAAGTTGCCATTACCGCAATACAGCTCCAGCAAATCGTCGGAGCGATCACCGAGTGCGTCGTAAGCCCAGTTGAGCATCTTCTGGTTCACCGTGCCGTTGGGCTGGGTGAACGCGCCTTCCGGCTGGCGGTAGCTGAAGGTGCGACCGCCGACGTCCATCTGCTCGACCACGTAATCGTGACCAATCACTTCGCGTTTTCCCTTGGAACGGCCGATGATGCTGACGTTCAGGTCGGCGGCCAGTTTCGAGGCCGCCGCGTGCCAGTGCTCATCCAGCGGGCGGTGATAGCACAGCGTGATCATCGCATCACCGGCCAGCGTGGTCAGGAACTCCACCTGAAACAGCTTGTGGCTCAAGGCCGCACTCGCTTGCCACGCCGCCTTCAGCTGCGGCATCAACTCATTGATACGCGCGCTTGCGATCGGGAACGCTTCGATCAGGATCGGTGTGCGTTTATCTTCCTGGGAAAACATCGCGTAGTGGCGCTCGCCGGCCTCGCGCCACAAGCGGAATTCGGCGCGCAGGCGGAAATTTTGCAGCGGTGAGTCGAACACTGCAGGTTCTGGCGCACCGAACGGGGCCAGCAGGTCACGCAGGCGCGTGACCTTTTCTTCGAGCTGAACGGCGTAAGCCTGGGAATCAAATGTCATGCGTTGAACCAACCCAACTTGATCACGAACAGAATCGACAGAATCACCAGCGCCGAGTTGAGCTCACGGGCGCGGCCGGACAGCAACTTGATCGCGGTCCAGGAGATGAAACCGAAGGCGATGCCGTTGGCGATGGAATAAGTGAACGGCATGGCCAGGGCGGTGACCACGACCGGTGCGGCGACGGTGATGTCGTCCCAGTCTATTTCGGCCAGGCCGGATGTCATCAATACCGCGACGAACAGCAGTGCAGGCGCGGTAGCAAAGGCTGGAACGCTGGCCGCCAATGGCGAGAAAAACAGCGCCAACAGGAACAGAATCGCTACGACAACGGCGGTCAGGCCGGTGCGGCCACCGGCACTCACGCCGGCTGCGGATTCGATGTAACTGGTGGTGGTCGAGGTGCCCAGCAGCGAACCGGCCATGGCCGCGGTACTGTCTGCGATCAGGGCGCGGCCCATTTTCGGCATATGACCGTCCTTGCCCATCAGGCCGGCGCGCTTGGCGACGCCGATCAGGGTGCCGGAGTTGTCGAACAGATCGACGAACAGAAAGGCGAAAATCACGCTGACCAGCCCGATGTCCAGGGCACCTTTGATGTCCAGTTGCAGGAACGTCGGGGCCAGGGACGGCGGCATCGACATCACGCCGCCAAACGGGGTGAAGCCCATCGCGATCGAAACGATGGTCACTGCCAGAATGCCGATCAGTACCGCGCCGCGCACTTTCAGTGCTTCAAGTGCCACGATCAGGGCAAAGCCGAGGGTCGCGAGGATCGGGGCCGGTTGTTTCAAATCGCCGAGGCCGACCATGGTGGCCGGATTGCTAACCACTATACCCGCGTTATGCAGGGCGATCAGGGCCAGGAACAGGCCGATACCGGCGGCAATCGCCGAGCGTAGCGCCAGCGGGATGCTGTTGATGATCCATTCGCGGATGCGGAAGATCGACAACAGGAAAAACATCACCGCCGAGATGAACACCGCACCCAGCGCTACTTGCCAGGTATGGCCCATGTGCAGGACCACGGTGTAGGTGAAGAAGGCGTTCAGGCCCATGCCCGGTGCGAGGGCGATCGGGTAATTGGCGATCAGGCCCATGGTCGTCGAGCCGATGGCGGCTGCCAGACACGTGGCGACGAACACCGCGCCCTTGTCCATGCCGGTCTCGCCGAGAATGCTCGGGTTGACGAACAGAATGTAGGCCATGGCCAAAAAGGTCGTGACACCCGCCAGAATCTCGGTTCGCACGTTGGTGTTGTGTGCCTTGAGTTGAAACAGCCTTTCCAGCATGTCTGCTCCCCGTGGCGCGCCCGGCGCCGTGAATGTATCGACCTCAACAGCAAAGCACAGACCGCTGCAGGCGCCTGGTAATTTTCTGTGGGTCGGAAAAAGCCGCGCATCATACCAGCAGCGTGGGGCTATGGCTGCTTATGGCTGCGATCGTCGTCGATGTTTTGCGCTAAAGCGAAGTGAGCCATACTGCGCGCTGGTTTTGGGGGTACTTATGTATTGCATGAATAGACGTCTGATTGCCGTATGCGCAGTGTCGATCGCCTTGTTCCTGGGGGCACACACCGCCTCGGCTGCATCGGCGGCACCGTTGAGTCAGGTGAAGGTACTCAAGGTCGAGTCGCCGGGCTGCGGCTTTGAAGACATCGCGCAGGGGCAAGAGCAAACCCGCTGCAATCACAGCGGACCGAACATCAAGGTCTACGTGCTGGAAGTCGGTTACGGTCGTAGCGCGCATGTCGGGCTGGATGGTTTTGAGGTGAACGGCACCCGGACCCCGGTCTGTGCTTTTGATAATGGCAACCTGACTGAGTGCACCGTCGGGAAAAAAACCGTCGGCTATTTGTATGTCTTCGATCTGGCCGGCAAGCAGGAAGGCACCTTCACCTTCAGCAACACGTCGACCAACGCGCCAGGCAATACGCTGTCGACGCAGCTTTACATCAAGTAACGGCGGGCTCGAACAAGGGGCAGGAAAGCTGACTACGCTTTAAAGATCATCCTGTGGACTGCGCCCATGACCTTTAGAGCTCTGATTACCCTCGCCGAGGGCATCGATGACCTGCAATCAGTCACCCTGATTGATGTGTTGCGCCGCGCCAAGGTTGAACTGGTGGTGGCCAGCATCGAGCGGCGGCGCATGCTCACCTGCGCGCGCGGCACCCGTGTGACGTCCGATGCGATGCTGGTGGACGTGCTGGCCCAGGCGTTCGACCTGATTGTCCTGCCCGGCGGTGCCGTGGGGGCGCAACATCTGGCGGCCCATCAACCCCTGCAACAATTGCTCAAGGATCAGGCCGCGGCCGGGCGTCTGTTCGCCGGCATCGCCGAGGCCCCGGCGCTGGCGCTGCAAGCCTTTGGCGTACTGCGTCAGCGGCGCATGACCTGCCTGCCATCGGCCAGCCATCACTTGTTGGGCTGCAACTTCGTCGATCAACCGGTGGTGGTCGATGGCAACTGCATCACCGCGCAGGGTTCAGGGGCAGTGTTGCAATTCGCCCTGACGCTGGTGGAGCAACTCTGCGGTAAGGCCACGCGAGCGGCGGTGGCGGGAGAGATGGTGGTCTAGAGAGTGTCAGGCGTGGACGGCAATGGGTTCGATGATCGGTTGCTCACGTTGCTCCGCTTGCCAAAGATCGTAGTCGGTCTGAACACCTAGCCACATTCTGGCCTTACCAATTCCAGCCCGCTCCAGGCGTACCGCCAAATCAGGACTGATCGGCGCGTGGCCATGCAGCACTCGCGATAGATGCGGGCGCGCAAATCGCAGGTGCCGGGCCAGCTCTGTGACGCTGATGCCAAGTTCAGGCAATGCATCCATCAAAAGGGTTTCGCCAGGGTGTGGCGGGTTGTGCATGGGCATGTCCTGCCTCCTGTCAGTGGTAGTCCAGATAGTCGACCCGTTCGATATCTGAACC
Source organism: Pseudomonas sp. RT4P38 (assembly GCF_054897765.1). Taxonomy (NCBI): domain Bacteria; kingdom Pseudomonadati; phylum Pseudomonadota; class Gammaproteobacteria; order Pseudomonadales; family Pseudomonadaceae; genus Pseudomonas; species Pseudomonas sp. RT4P38. The sequence goes on along the minus strand of NZ_CM142703.1, from coordinate 6,067,061 downwards.
GATAAAACGAAAAATAATCGCCAGTTCTCCCGGAACGCTCAGTGACCAATATTCGGCCAGCTCTCCCCTGAGTGGATGTAATCGCCATCCCGGTAGGTCTAGGTCGCCAGGTAGCGTTGCGCGGTCCATGAACTGAAGCATTCGAGACAGACGCTTCGCATGGTCTGCGCGGATCCCACGAGTCGAACCTGTTTCATAGAAGCCACGACGGCCTTTGTGCTGAAAGGATTTGATCATGGGACAAGTGTAAGGCGATACATTACACCAGCTGCACTATCTATGTAGTGCACCTGCTCGGCAAAAGTGTGATCGACAACTGCTTCAGGCCTTCACTTCTTCCACCGGCACATGCATGCGGTCGCGGTCGGCCAGGGTCGGGAACAGCTTGATCCAGGCTCCGGTGACCACCAGCGTGCCGATGCCGCCCATGACCACCGCCGGCACGGTGCCGAACGCTCCACGGCTCATCTCGCCAGGTACAGCGACATCAGCAGCGCCCCGACAGTTGGGCGAGTTTGAATCCGGCTTGACCGCCCATCACCAAGCTGTAACCAAAAGTTGCAGCGCTGGGAAATTTCGTTAGCTAGACACCGATATGCCTGGCCCGCATCGGTGAGGCAACCTGTCACGCGGCAAAAGACCACACCGTCCATCGTCAAAAATGGGACTACTCTTTTAACGTTGCTTGATCCAGATCAAGACCGTTCGTGGAAATTGATCCGGCGGCCAGATGGCCAGACTCCCTACGTTGTGATGTTTGTAAAAAAAGAACGAATTCAAATTCGCCACACTCCATATCCGTGGGGGCAGTGGGTGTAGGCCACAAGCCTTCAGCCGGTATTACCTGACAGAGGAAGACTTATGTTCGGTTTGGAGGCACTTGATCTCGCCCGGATTCAGTTCGCGTTCACCATTTCGTTTCACATTCTATTTCCCGCCATCACCATTGGCCTGGCGAGTTACCTGGCGGTGCTTGAAGGTCTGTGGCTGAAAACGCATAACGACACGTACCGCGATCTGTACCACTTCTGGTCGAAGATCTTTGCCGTCAACTTCGGCATGGGCGTGGTCTCCGGACTCGTCATGGCCTATCAGTTCGGCACCAACTGGAGCCGTTTCTCGGACTTCGCCGGTTCCGTGACCGGGCCGTTGCTGACGTATGAAGTACTCACCGCTTTCTTCCTCGAAGCCGGTTTCCTCGGCGTCATGCTGTTCGGTTGGAACAAGGTCGGGCGCAATCTGCACTTCTTCGCCACGGTCATGGTGGCCATCGGCACCCTGATCTCGACCTTCTGGATTCTCGCCTCCAACAGCTGGATGCAGACCCCGCAGGGCTACGAAATTGTCAACGGCCAGGTCATTCCGGTGGACTGGCTGGCGGTGATCTTCAACCCGTCGTTTCCTTACCGTCTGTTGCACATGTCGACGGCGGCGTTCGTCGCGACCGCCTTCTTCGTCGGTTCCTCGGCGGCCTGGCATTTGCTGCGCGGAAAGGACAACCCGGCGATCCGCACCATGCTCTCGATGGCCATGTGGATGGCGTTGATCGTGGCGCCGATTCAGGCCGTCATCGGTGACTTCCATGGCCTCAATACGCTCAAGCATCAACCGGCAAAAATCGCCGCTATCGAAGGTCACTGGCAGAACCACGGTGATGAACCGACCCCACTGATCCTGTTCGGCTGGCCGGACATGAAAGCCGAGAAGACCAGATTCGCCGTCGAGATTCCGTACTTGGGCAGCCTGATCCTCACGCACTCGCTGGACAAACAGGTGCCGGCGCTCAAGGACTTCCCGCCTGAAGACCGGCCGAATTCGACCATCGTGTTCTGGTCGTTCCGGGTCATGGTCGGCCTGGGTTTCCTGATGATTTTCACCGGTTTGTGGAGCCTGTGGCTGCGCAAACGCGACAAGCTCTATACCTCTCGGCCATTCCTGTACCTGGCGTTGTGGATGGGCCCGTCTGGCCTGATCGCGATTCTCGCCGGTTGGTTCACCACTGAAATCGGTCGTCAGCCATGGGTGGTGTACGGCTTGATGCGCACGGCGGATGCGTCTTCCAATCACAGCTTCATGCAGATGAGCATCACGTTGATCATGTTCGTCGTGGTCTATTTCGCGCTGTTCGGTGCCGGTCTGGGCTACATGATGCGCCTGGTGCGCAAAGGGCCGAAGATCGACGAAGGCAAGGGAACCAATGAGGGTGGTCCTGGCCAGAAACGCACGCCAGCCCGTCCGCTGTCCGCCGCCGATGACAACGGTGACAGCGACCACAGCCCCAGCCTGACCAAGGAGATTTGACTCATGGGTATTGATCTTCCGCTGATCTGGGCCGTGATCATCATCTTCGGCATCATGATGTACGTGGTCATGGACGGTTTCGATTTGGGGATCGGGATTCTCTTCCCGTTCATTCCAGGCAAGACCGATCGTGACGTGATGATGAACACCGTCGCGCCGGTCTGGGACGGTAACGAAACCTGGTTGGTGCTGGGCGGCGCAGCGTTGTTCGGTGCCTTTCCGCTGGCCTATTCGGTGGTGCTCTCGGCGTTGTACCTGCCGTTGATTTTTATGCTGATCGGGCTGATCTTCCGCGGCGTGGCGTTCGAGTTCCGCTTCAAGGCCAGGGACGACAAGCGCCATCTCTGGGACAAGGCGTTCATCGGTGGCTCGATCGCCGCCACCTTTTTCCAGGGCGTTGCGTTGGGTGCGTTCATTGATGGATTGCCGGTGGTCAATCGCCAATTTGCCGGTGGCTCACTGGACTGGTTGACGCCGTTCACGATGTTCTGCGGCGCGGCGCTGGTGGTGGCTTATGCGCTGCTCGGATGTACCTGGCTGATCATGAAAACCGAAGGCAAGTTGCAGGAGCAGATGCATGACCTGGCTCGGCCACTGGCTTTCGTGGTGCTGGCCGTGATCGGTATCGTCAGCATCTGGACCCCGCTGGCCCACGCCGAGATTGCCGCTCGCTGGTTCACCCTGCCGAACCTGTTCTGGTTCCTGCCGGTACCGATTCTGGTGCTGGTGACCATGTACGGTCTGATCCGCGCTGTGGCTCGCAATGCACACTACACGCCATTCCTGCTGACCCTGGTGCTGATCTTCCTCGGCTACAGTGGTCTGGGTATCAGCCTGTGGCCAAACATCGTGCCGCCGTCGATCTCGATCTGGGACGCCGCCGCACCGCCGCAAAGTCAGGGCTTCATGCTGGTGGGCACGTTGTTCATCATCCCGTTCATCCTGGGTTACACCTTCTGGAGCTACTACGTGTTCCGCGGCAAGGTCACCCACGAAGATGGTTACCACTAAAACACGCGACAGCGGCGCAGTGCTGATACCTGCGCCCTTTCAGAGGAGATTGCGATGATGGCGGGTAAACATTCCTTGCAGGAAATCGAAGCAGCAGAGAAAAAGCCGCTCTGGCAGCGACTTGGCTGGCTGGCGATGATCTGGACCGGCAGCGTTGTGGCGCTGTTCATCGTAGCCAGCCTGATGCGCATGTTCATGAATGCCGCGGGCCTGACGACCCACTGATTTTTTGACACCTGATCCCATCCCGTTGCCTTGCGGCACGGATTTACAACCCTCCAGATGGAGGGTTTTTTTACCCGTCATTTGCGGGCTTTAAGGATCACGAACTTGGGTGTGGCCGCCACTTGCTCGACGCCACGGAACAACCGCGCGAGCTTGCTGTGATAACCCAGATGACGGTTGCCGACGATGTACAGCGCGCCGCCTACCACCAGAGCCTCTCGGGCCTGCTGGAACATGCGCCAGGCCAGGAAGTCGCCGACGACTTGTTGTTGGTGAAACGGTGGATTGCACAGCACCACGTCCAGGGACTGAGGCTCCTGACCCGCCAATCCATCGTCGGCACGTACAACCACTTCCCGGTCACCCAGCGCCGCGCGCCAGTTTTCGGCGGCCGATTGCACGGCCATGAACGACTCGTCCACCATCGTGTAATGGGCCTCAGGGTTTTGCAAAGCGCTGGCGATGGCCAAAACCCCGTTACCGCAACCGAGGTCGGCGACCCGCGCCGAACCGAGGTTCTTTGGCAGGTGCGGCAAAAACGCTCGCGTGCCGATATCCAGCCCTTCGCGGCAGAACACATTGGCGTAATTGAGCAGTTCGATCTCAGGCGAGTCGAGTCGATAACGAGTCGGGTAGGGGGACACGACGGGCGCTTTGACTTCAGCGGTCGCGATCAATAGCCGAGCCTTCTTCACCGCCAACGAGGCTTGCACCGGGCCGATGTAGCGTTCCAGCAGATCGCCCGCGGCTCGGGGTAAATGCTTGACCATCGCGGCAGCAATCACCTGAGCACCCGGCGCGAGTTGGCCCTGTAGGCGAATCAATTGCTCTTCCTGCAAGGCGAGGGTTTTCGGGACCCGGATCAGTACCCGGTCAAAGGGGCCTGAAAAGGCTTCGCTGGCCGGTACGCTCGGCACCGCATCAAACGCCTGGCCGTTGCGGATCAGATTCTTTTCCAGGCCCTGAAAGGCCAGGAACGAGTCGCCGCTGCTGGTCACTTGAACCTTGCCCACCAGGCTGGCGGCCAATGCGCCAAAACTGTCGTTGAGCACCAAAACCCGAGTGTCGGCCGAGGGCTGTTGGTCAGCCAGATGGTTGAGCAGGTACTCGTCTGCGGCATCAAACGCCTGCAGCGGTTCGTTCTGCTGGTCGGGCTGGCGGATCAGGTCGAGGCGGGCGAAGGGTGTTTCGAGCAAGGGCATGAGGCGGGCTCTGGGTAATCAACAGGGGGCATCAACGGGTGTCCCGCGCCCCGGGGGCGTTGTAGCGGGCGTGACCGTCCGAGTGCACTGCGTCGTGAAGGTTCACACGTCAACACTCAAGAAGGACCGCAAATGGTACGTTTTTTTCTTTTGGATTACTTGCAGGTTTTTTGGGTCAGCGTATCGCGCTGGTGTTGAGGAAGCCTTCCTTGGTGGCGGCGAGCACTGCCGAAATCTTGTTAAAGACCCCCAGTTTCAGAATTGCGCTTTGCACATGGAAATTGACCGTGCGAGCACTGAGGTTGAGGATTATCGCACTTTCATACGCAGTCTTACCCACAGCCGCCAGTTTCAATACATCGATTTCGCGGGGCGTCAAATGCGGTGCGCAGGGCTTCGCAGCTTTCTTGGGCAGTGTCTGCGCGATCAACGCATGAAGATGGCGCCCGATGAACACTGAAAAACCGAGATTTTCATACAGCTCAAACGCAGTGATCGGGCAATGGCTTCTGGCCAGGCTCAGAATGCTGCAATGATCGCTTTCCTCGTCATGGATGGATTGTGACCAGCCGTGCTGCAATCCTTGTTTTTCGAGCGCGTCCCATAACCACGGGGTTTTGGAAAACAGTTCTTCACTCCAAAGAATAGGTAATCTGGAGTGATTGCAGTGAGCCACTACTGGATCTATCGCGCTGAATTTTTTTTGTTCATATTCAATGTTCCAGTCGGTAGGGTAGTTGTTGAGTTGAACAGTATTAAACTGGTCAGTTTTTGTTTGATATGTTGTTGAAAAAGCGAAAAATTTAAACCCTATATTTTTCGCGAATCCAAGTGAAATCCGGTAGGCAATATCAATCTCAGTTGCACGCGATAACTGGTTGAGTTGTGATTCCTTCCACCTTTCCATCTTAATTCTCCAATGTAAAGTCTCATGGGGGTGTTGCGTTGGATCCAATGTCTGGCAAGCCCCGAGTGTAGGATAATTCCTACGTGCGTGTTGAGAATTTTCGGTGTTGCTTACATTTTTAAAACACGTTTCTGATTCTAGCTTCTGGTGTTTATGGGGGTAAATAACGAGAGGCGAGTTTTATTTAATACTCATTGAACTTATGAGTTAATTAAGTTGTCGGCTTTAGATTTTTCTATAAAGTTAATGCGATTGAGAGTGCCTGGCGAAAGCCACTACAAATCACCGGTGTTTAAGCTGCCCGCTTTGCGGGACACTGTGGCTATCTGTTGAATGGAGCACCCCATGACCGCCAGTGCAGAAAAATTCACTCGCCAGACCTTGCTCGACGTCCAGTCGCTGACCCCCAGTCTGTTCACCCTGAGGACCACCCGGGATCCGGGCTTTCGTTTTCGTGCAGGTCAATTCGCCCGGCTGGGCGTTACCAAGGCTGACGGCAGCACCGTATGGCGCGCCTATTCCATGGTGTCGTCGCCCTATGACGAGTTCCTCGAATTCTTTTCCATTGTGGTGCCAGGGGGGGAGTTCACCAGTGAGCTGAGTCGGCTGGGAGTCGGCGATACGCTGCTGGTCGAGCGTCAGGCCTTTGGTTACCTGACGCTGGATCGCTTTGTCGACGGCCGTGATCTCTGGCTGTTATCCACAGGCACCGGCCTGGCGCCGTTTCTGTCGATCCTGCAGGACTTCGAGGTCTGGGAGAAATTCGAGCGGATCATCTTGGTCTACAGCGTGCGCGAAGCCCGGGAGCTGGCGTATCAGGAACTCATCAGCGGGTTGGCGCAGCGCGACTATTTAGCGGAGTTTGCGCACAAGCTGCAGTTCATCACTACCGTCACTCGCGAGCAGCATCCTGGGTCCAAGAGTGACCGGATCACGACGCTGATCGAAAGTGGCGAGCTGGAGCGGGCGGCAGACTTGACGCTGACGGCCAAGTATTCGAGGGTCATGCTCTGCGGTAATCCGCAGATGATCGATGACACGCGCAAATTGCTCAAACAGCGCCACATGCACTTGAGCCTCAGTCGACGGCCCGGGCAAGTGGCGGTGGAAAACTACTGGTAAAAAAAACGGCGCCTCGAGGGCGCCGTTATTTCACTAAAGCGTTCAAGGCCGATTGTTCTGGGCCTTGAGCAGATCGCGGATCTCTTCCAACAGCTCTTCTTCTTTGGTCGGAACCGGCGGCAGCGTTGGCGCAACGGCCTCTTCGCGTTTCAGACGGTTGATGGCTTTTACACCCATGAAGATCGCGAAGGCGACGATGATGAAGTCAATCATGCTCTGGATGAATTTACCGTACGCCACCATTACCGCCGGGATATCGCCGTTGGCTGCCTTGAGCGTGATGGCCAGGTCGCTGAAATCCACCCCTCCGATCAGCAGGCCGATGGGTGGCATCACCACATCGCCGACAAACGATGAAACGATCTTGCCGAAGGCAGCACCGATGATGATACCGACGGCCATGTCGACCACGTTACCTTTGACCGCGAAGGCCTTGAACTCACTTATCACGCCCATAGGTTATTTCCTTGTTAAAGATGAGGTTGGTGAGCGCAGTGTAAATCAGCAAGATGCATCCTGCTCGAAACAACTGCTTACAGAGCTTGCCTGCTACCGACCGTCTCAACGGTAAAAAGTTTGAAAAAGCCATCATACTTGCTCGGGATAGCCGCTTTGGACTGGGCCTCCAGCGCGCGCCATTAGCTTGGTTGTTCTTATTACAAGGTCGGTTTAATAGTTGGGTTGTACGTTCAGGTTTTAAATGGCAAGGGTTTGTACAGGTTTTGATTTTTGTTTCATTGGGCGAGACTAGTATTTGATTGAATATGTTAGGGCGGGAGGTTGTATAGGGTTTTATGGTTAGTCAGACGGTGAATGTATTCCAAGGGCTGAACAAGTGACTACCAAAGATCCGCTGGGTAACTTCGCCGCGCTGATCCACTCCAGCTGAGCTATCATCGCGTTTTTTTGTCGGGAGTTCAGATGGCCAAGGCCAAGCGCATGTACGGCTGCACCGAGTGCGGCTCAACCTTCCCCAAGTGGGCTGGCCAGTGCGGCGAGTGCGGGGCCTGGAACACGCTGACCGAAACCATGGTCGAGAGCGGTGGCGCTGCGGCTCCCAGCGGTCGCACCGGCTGGACCGGCCAGCAGGCACAGATCAGGACCCTGGCCGAAGTCAGCGTCGAAGAAATCCCGCGTTTTTCCACCGCTTCCAGCGAGCTCGATCGGGTGCTGGGCGGTGGTCTGGTAGACGGCTCGGTGGTGCTGATCGGCGGTGATCCGGGCATCGGCAAATCGACCATTCTGCTGCAAACCTTGTGCAATCTCGCCAAAGTCATGCCAGCACTGTACGTCACTGGCGAAGAATCCCAGCAGCAAGTGGCCATGCGCGCCCGCCGTCTCGGCTTGCCTCAGGATCAACTGCGGGTGATGACCGAAACCTGCATCGAAACCATCATCGCCACCGCCCGGCAGGAAAAACCTAAGGTGATGGTGATCGATTCGATCCAGACGATCTTCACCGAGCAGCTGCAATCGGCACCGGGCGGCGTGTCGCAGGTTCGGGAAAGTGCGGCGTTGCTGGTGCGCTATGCCAAGCAGAGCGGCACAGCGATTTTCCTGGTCGGCCACGTGACCAAAGAAGGCGCATTGGCCGGGCCGCGAGTGCTGGAGCACATGGTTGATACCGTGCTGTATTTCGAAGGCGAGTCCGATGGGCGTTTGCGTCTGCTGCGGGCGGTGAAGAACCGTTTCGGCGCGGTGAACGAGCTGGGTGTGTTCGGCATGACGGACAAGGGGCTGAAAGAAGTCTCCAACCCTTCGGCGATTTTTCTTACGCGTGCGCAGGAAGAAGTGCCGGGCAGTGTGGTCATGGCAACGTGGGAAGGCACTCGGCCGATGTTGGTCGAGGTGCAGGCATTGGTCGATGACAGTCATCTGGCCAATCCACGTCGGGTTACGCTGGGGCTGGATCAGAATCGACTGGCGATGTTGCTGGCGGTGCTGCACCGTCACGGCGGCATTCCGACCCACGATCAGGATGTGTTTCTCAATGTGGTTGGCGGGGTGAAGGTGCTGGAAACGGCCTCCGATCTGGCGCTGATGGCGGCGGTCATGTCCAGTTTGCGCAACCGGCCACTGCCCCATGACTTGCTGGTGTTCGGCGAAGTAGGGTTGTCCGGTGAAGTGCGTCCAGTGCCGAGCGGTCAGGAACGCCTGAAAGAAGCGGCCAAGCACGGCTTCAAGCGCGCCATCGTGCCCAAGGGCAACGCACCGAAAGAAGCGCCGCCGGGGTTGCAGATTATTGCTGTAACGCGTCTGGAACAGGCGTTGGACGCCCTCTTCGAATAACCTTCCAGATAGAACACAAACCCTGTGGGAGCGAGCTCGCTCCCACAGGGTTTGTGTTGGTCTTCAAATATTGATCAAAGCGCCCAATTCACGTTCGAGCTCCTGCGAGTCGCCCAGGTTGAGTTCAACCAACCGCCGCAGGCGTTCGATGGATTCCAGGCTGATGTGTTTGCAGACAAATCCGAGCTGGCCATGGTCATCGTGGGTCAACATCACATCCATCTTGATCTCGACGTCTTCGTTGAGATGAATATCGACCAGGAAATGCCACTCCCGATTCCCCAGCCACGGTTCGGGCTTTTCGATCAACAGTCCCTTCAGTGACAGGTCGATCAGCTTCACCGGCCAGATGAATTCCCCCTGACTCAGCTCAGTTCGGGCATCGAACGCAATTCGTTTGAAGCGGCGGCGATCGGCAGGGTGCTCGCTCATGGCGCAATCCTCGTAAATGTTCGCTGACTATAGACCCGCATTGTCAAAGGCTGCCAGCAAAGTGAAGGCTCAACCAATGTCGGGGTATGGCCTTTGCGGCCGTTAGCGCTAAACTCCGAACGGCTCTCTTTCTTGTCCACTCTGGCTGGAATCATAAAATGAAAAATAATAATAGCCTGCTACGCCACTTACCCTGGCTGCTGCTGGCAATCGTAGGTGCGTGCGCCCTTGGTGTAGTGGCATTGCGCCGAGGTGAGGCGATCAACGCCTTGTGGATTGTGGTCGCTGCCGTGGCCATTTATCTGGTTGCCTATCGTTACTACAGTCTGTTCATCGCTAACAATGTGATGCAACTCGACCCGCGACGGGCCACCCCCGCCGTGCTCAACAATGATGGTCTGGACTACGTCCCCACCAACAAACACATCCTCTTCGGTCACCACTTCGCAGCCATCGCTGGCGCGGGGCCGCTGGTCGGTCCGGTCCTGGCGGCGCAAATGGGCTATTTGCCCGGTACGCTGTGGCTGATTGCCGGCGTGGTGCTGGCCGGTGCCGTTCAGGACTTCATGGTCCTGTTCATGTCCACCCGCCGCAACGGCCGTTCCCTCGGCGACATGGTTCGTGAAGAAATGGGCCGTATCCCCGGGACCATCGCGCTGTTTGGCTGCTTCCTGATCATGATCATCATCCTCGCGGTGCTGGCGCTGATCGTGGTCAAGGCCCTGGCCGAGAGCCCGTGGGGGATTTTCACGGTGATGGCGACCATCCCGATCGCGATGTTCATGGGCATCTACATGCGCTACATCCGCCCGGGCCGCATCGGCGAAATCTCGGTGATTGGCGTATTGCTGTTGCTGGGTTCGATCTGGCTGGGCGGGCAAGTGGCTGCCGATCCGGTGTGGGCCAAAGCGTTCACCTTCACCGGCGTACAAATAACCTGGATGCTGATCGGCTACGGTTTTGTTGCCGCAGTGTTGCCGATCTGGCTGATTCTGGCACCGCGAGATTACCTGTCCACGTTTCTCAAAATCGGTACCATCGTGGCCTTGGCGATCGGCATTCTGATCACCATGCCCGACCTGAAAATGCCGGCACTGACCCAGTTCATCGACGGCACCGGGCCGGTGTGGAAGGGCGGTCTGTTCCCGTTTCTGTTCATCACCATCGCCTGTGGCGCGGTGTCGGGTTTTCACTCGCTGATTGCTTCGGGCACCACACCGAAAATGTTGGATAACGAAGTCAACGCCCGTTACATCGGTTACGGCGGCATGCTGATGGAATCCTTCGTCGCCATCATGGCCATGGTTGCCGCGTCGGTGATCGAGCCAGGCGTGTATTTCGCCATGAACAGCCCGGCGGCCATCGTCGGCAGTGACGTGGTTTCGGTCGCGCAGATGGTCAGCAGTTGGGGCTTTGCAATTACGCCGGAAGCGCTGCAGGCGGTGGCCAAGGACATCGGTGAAACCACGATCCTGGCCCGTGCCGGCGGTGCGCCGACCCTGGCGGTCGGTATTGCGCAGATCCTGCACAGTGTCCTGCCGGGTGAAAACACCATGGCGTTCTGGTACCACTTCGCGATCCTGTTCGAAGCGTTGTTCATCCTGACCGCCGTCGACGCCGGGACCCGTGCCGGCCGTTTCATGCTCCAGGACTTGCTCGGTTCCTTCGTGCCGGCGCTGAAACGCACCGAATCCTGGACCGCCAACCTGATCGCGACTGCTGGTTGCGTGGCGATGTGGGGTTGGTTGCTGTACCAGGGTGTGATTGATCCGCTGGGTGGCATCAACACCTTGTGGCCGCTGTTCGGTATCTCCAACCAGATGCTCGCCGGTATCGCACTGATGTTGGCAACCGTTGTGCTGATCAAAATGAAACGCCAACGCTACGTCTGGGTCACCATGCTGCCAGCGGTGTGGTTGCTGATCTGCACCACCACCGCAGGCTTCATCAAGCTGTTCGACGCCAACCCGGCGATCGGCTTCCTGTCGCTGGCGAAAAAATACAGCGATGCGCTGGCCAACGGTCAGATCCTCGCCCCGGCCAAGGACATCACCCAGATGCAGCACGTGATTTTCAACGCCTACACCAATGCAACGCTGACGGCGCTGTTCCTGTTCGTGGTATTCAGTATCCTGTTCTATGCGCTCAAGGTCGGTATCGCCGCCTGGGGCAGCAAAGAACGTACGGATAAAGAAGCACCGTTCCAGGCGCTGCCGGATGCGTAATCGAGGATTGCAGCATGTTCAATGACCTGAGTCGCCTCGGTAAATACCTCGGTCAGGCCGCGCGCCTGATGGTCGGGATGCCCGACTACGACAATTACGTCGAGCATATGCAAACCAAACACCCGGACAAACCGGTGATGAGCTACGAGATGTTCTTCCGGGAACGCCAGGAAGCTCGTTACGGTGGCAAGGGTGGGCCGAAGTGCTGTTGAACCTCTAACGGCGTGTTATCAGATGTGATGTGGAGCGGTTTTTTGTGGGAGCGAGCTTGCTCGCGATGCAGGCAACTCGGTTTATCGTTAAAACCGTGGTGATGCCATCGCGAGCAAGCTCGCTCCCACAGGACCGCTCCCATTTTTTTGTGTATTAGAAGGAGATCCAGTTTGTCCTCTCCCATTCCCGTCACGATCCTCAGTGGCTTCCTTGGCGCGGGAAAAACCACGCTGTTGCGCCACCTGCTCAAAGCTGAACACGGCCTGAAAATCGCCGTGATCGAGAACGAGTTCAGCGATGCCGGAATCGATACCCAACTATTGGGCGACGAACCGGTGCAAGTGATGACGCTGTCCAACGGTTGCGTCTGCTGCACCATCCACACTGACCTGACCAAGGCTCTGTACTTGCTGCTCGAGCGCCTGGACAGCGGCGAAATCGCCTTCGACCGTCTGGTGATCGAATGCACCGGCCTGGCCGACCCGGCACCGGTGGCTCAGACGTTCTTCATCGATGAAGAGCTGCGCGAGCGTTACATCCTCGACGGCATCATCACCCTCGTCGACGCGGCGCACGCTGACACTCATCTGACTCAAACCATCGCCCAGGCGCAGATCGGTTTCGCCGACCGCTTACTGGTGAGCAAGCGCGATCTGGTGGACGAGGCGACGTTCAACACCCTCAGCGAGCGGCTGATCCGGATCAACCGTCGCGCACCGATTCGCGTGGTCGAGCACGGCAAGATTGACCTGGCCGAATTACTTGACGTGCGCGGTTTCAATCTCAATGCTGACCTTGGCGGCGTCAGCCTGCGCCCGGTCAACAAAGCGCCGTCCATCGACCGTATTTCCAGCCTGGTACTGCGCACCGACAAGCCACTGGATATCGACAAACTCAGCGAGTTCATGAACGAACTGCTGGAAGACCATGGCAAGCAACTGCTGCGCTATAAAGGCGTTTTGAACATCCTTGGTGAGCCGCGGCGCATGGTGTTTCAGGGCGTGTTGAAGTTATACGGATTCGATTGGGACACCGAATGGGCGGACGATGAACCGCGCGAAAGCGTGATCGTGTTCATTGCCGATGATTTGCCGGAAGAGAAAATCCGTGAGGGGTTTGCGCGGGTAGCGGCTGGCTAAATCACCGTTGGCGTCAGGGATGACGCCAACGCGGGCAAGCCCGCTCCCACAGGGTCCTTGGTGGACACAGGAGCCGGTAACACCAAAGATCACTGTGTGAAAATCGATAAATTGGCATGACCGGTCTGGCGATCGCACCGATCAGGAATTCAATGCCACACCTTTTTTTAGAATACTCAAAGCAAAAGTTACCTTTGATTGTTCTTCGGTTTCGGCGAGGTATATATAGCGCGAACCTCTTATTTTGGATCCTCCGACATGTTTTTTTTCCTGACTTGATTGAGATTGGTAGATGGGGCGCGGAAATGTCGTCAAGCGTAATGACGTTGTTGCGATGGTCTGTGAGCGTAAAAATTGTCGGGTTGGTGGTGTCGGATTTTTTCGCGCCAAGAAGATCTAGTGCGCCTTTGCATATTATCTTATTGTGATAGTTGCCTTTATTTTTGATGGAAATAATATAGCCGTTATCCGTATGTCCAAAATGCAGCGTTAAGGATTCGAGGGTTTTGCCTTGGCCTTTCGGGCGCATGCCAAGCAGGCTAGAGTGATCGCTGGCGAAGGTGAAAGTGTTATTGGAATAGATGGGGGAAGTTTCAGCTGTTGTTGTGTTGTGGCGATAATCAGCGCAAAAAAATGCCCACATCGTTTGATGTAGGCATTTTTTATCGATCAACTGATTACAGTCTTTCGCCCGGCTTATTAAGCGCCGTACACCGGCAGCTTCTTGCAGATGGCTTTGACTTTCTCGCGAACGGCGTCGATCACCGCTTCGTTGGAAAGGTCAGCCAGGATGTCGCAGATCCAGCCGGCCAGCTCTTTGCACTCTGCTTCCTTGAAGCCACGAGTGGTCACAGCCGGAGTACCGAAGCGCAGACCGGAGGTGACGAACGGGGAGCGTGGATCGTTTGGCACGGAGTTCTTGTTCACGGTGATGAAAGCCTTGCCCAGAGCGGCGTCAGCGTCTTTACCGGAGATTTCCTGCTTGATCAGCGACAGCAGGAACAGGTGGTTTTCAGTACCGCCCGATACCACGTCGAAACCGCGCTCGATGAACACGCCGGCCATGGCCTTGGCGTTCTTCACCACTTGTTGCTGGTAGGTCTTGAACTCAGGCTGCAGCGCTTCCTTGAAGCAGATCGCTTTGGCGGCGATCACGTGCTCCAGCGGGCCACCCTGGGCGCCCGGGAATACTGCGGAGTTCAGTTTCTTCTCGATGTCGGCGTTGGCGCGAGCCAGGATCAGGCCGCCACGTGGACCGCGCAGGGTCTTGTGCGTGGTGGTGGTCACGACGTCAGCGAAAGGCACCGGGTTCGGGTAGACGCCAGCGGCGACCAGACCGGCCACGTGGGCCATGTCGACGAACAGGTAGGCACCCACCTTGTCGGCGATTTCGCGGAAACGCGGGAAGTCCAGGATCTGCGAGTAGGCAGAGAAACCGGCCACGATCATTTTCGGCTTGTGCTCAACGGCCAGACGCTCGACTTCGTCGTAGTCGATCAGGCCATTGGCATCGATGCCGTACTGAACGGCGTTGTACAGCTTGCCGGAAGAGGAAACGCTGGCACCGTGGGTCAGGTGACCGCCGTGAGCCAGGCTCATGCCCAGGAGGGTGTCGCCCGCTTGCAGCAGAGCCAGGTAAACGGCGCTGTTGGCTTGCGAACCTGCGTGCGGCTGAACGTTGGCGTAATCGGCGCCAAACAGTTCTTTTGCACGGTCGATGGCCAGTTGCTCAACCACGTCGACGAACTCGCAACCACCATAGTAGCGCTTGCCCGGGTAGCCTTCGGCGTACTTGTTGGTCAGTACCGAGCCTTGAGCTTCCATGACCGCAGGGCTGGTGTAGTTTTCCGAAGCGATCAGCTCGATGTGTTCTTCCTGGCGCTGAGCTTCTTGCTCCATGGCGGCAAAGAGATCGGCGTCGTACTTGGCAATAGTCAAATCACGGCTGAACATGGCGGTCCTCAAGGATCGGGGCAGAAAAGGGGGGCATTCTAACCCAATGGGTTTTAGATGGCATATGAAAGGACATCATGTCGCAGACAAGTGGGCTTCATGACGGGATATGCGGTGATCATGCTGGCCTCTTCGCGGGCAAGCCTCGCTCCTACGGTCGGTGAGATCTGTAGATACTCTGTTCACGGTCAAGCTTTCGCGAGATGTTTTTCGCTAAAAAGCTTGGCCGTATCAAATTCTTCGCCGGAGCGCATGCAAGCCCATAAACCCGTCAGGTACTTGCGCATCACTGCTCCGATGGCTTGCATTTTCTTCTTGCCCCGAGCCACCAGAGCTTCGTAGAAGGCTTTCACGTTCTCATCGCAACGGATTGCCGTCATTGCCGGCATGAACATCGCTGCGCGTAAGTAGGCGTTGCCACATTTCGACATTCGGCCAGGGCGGTTCACACTTGTTCCTGACTGGGTCAATCTCACGTCCAGCCCCGCATAACGGCTCACCTGTGCCGATTTGAGCGTTACAGGTAGCGTCGTCAACTCAGCCAGTGCAGCAATCGCTGAAGCCTCTCCCACGCCGGGTGCCGCCATCATGCAGCGAAACTGCAAGGTCAGGTTCGGGCACTTGGCGATGGCGTCGCGCGCAGCCTTTTTCAAACGGTCAACGCGTATATCCAATGCAGCAATCGCGTCTTTCTCATCTGCGATTAGCAACTCAATACTCGTATCTGTCGCTTGTAGCGCATGCAGCTCATTCTTGGCTCTGGTCCGATGGCCAATCAGTCGATTGATATGACGGCCAATCGCACGCAGCATCATTTGATCCGCCGTAGGCGGGACCCAAAGCCTGGGTGCCATGCGCTCGCCATATTCAGCCAGCAACTGCGCATCGATCTGGTCAGTCTTGCTGTTTTGCAACATCAACTTGGCAAAGTTGTGGAAGCTTTTTGGGTTGATCACCGAGACCGGTAAGCCGGCGGCATGCAACTCCAACGCAAGATCCAGGTAGTAAATACCGGTGGCCTCCATGACCACGCTCAGCGGTTTGAGGCCCATCATCTTATTCACCGCGGCCTTACGACCCTTGGGCGTGTGCTGAATGTCCCACTGGCCGACTGTTTTGCCGTTCTGCCGCCATCCCATGGCAGACGTTTTGGCACCAATGTCTATGCCGACATGAGTATTCATGCTTTTCACTTCCCTGACTTTAGGTAAGATTGCTTCCGGTTCCCCCGACCTCGAACTTCATGCCACTGCAACCTTGTAATGCGAAGTCCGACTTGTCGGCTTCTCGATACTCTTCGTGGTGGGCAATGAGGCGGGGGGGCCTCTCTACAGACAAGGTCAGGAGCAAATCCTGCCTTCAGGAGCGATCGGCCTCCCCCAGAAACGCACTTGCTGTTGAATGAATCCTTGAGCGTAACCTCTCTCGCTGGAGTCAGGGTCAACATACAAGGAGCGAGGCTTGCCCGCGAAGACGTCATGACAGACGCCGCTGAACTTCAGTCGAACATGAACAACGCATCATTGCTGAACTGCGCTTCAAACCGGCTCGCCGGCATTGGCCGCCCGAACAGATACCCCTGAACCTCATCGCAACCATGCTCTCGCAGGAAGTCGAGTTGCTCGTGGGTTTCCACGCCCTCGGCGATAACCGCCAGATTGAGGCTGTGGGCCATGGCGATGATCGCGCGGGCGATCTGCGCATCCTGCTCACCCGACGGCAGGCCGTCGACGAAGGTGCGGTCGATTTTCAGCACGTCGATCGGGAATTGCTTGAGGTAGTTGAGCGATGAGTAACCGGTGCCGAAGTCGTCGACCGCAATGCTCAGGCCGAGATTTTTCAGCCCGGCGAGAATCTGCATCGCTTCACTGACTTCGCGCATCAGAATACTTTCGGTCAGTTCCAGCTCCAGGCATGCCGGCGGCAGGCCGGTTTCCTTGAGGATGGTGGCGATCCGCGTCCCGAGTTGGCCGTCGGAGAATTGCCGGGCCGAAATGTTCACCGACACCTTCGGCACCCGGACCTTGGCCTGATGCCAGGTCTTGAGTTGACGGCAGGCCTCGCTGATCACCCAGTCGCCGACATCCACCACCAGACCGAGCTCTTCGAGCACCGGAATGAAGTCTCCCGGCGGCACCAGACCGCGTCGCGGATGGCGCCAGCGCAGCAAGGCTTCAGCGCCGGTCAGGCGTTTGCCATCGCCGCTGAACTGCGGTTGGTAGTAGAGGACGAATTCGTTCTGCTCCAGGGCGTGACGCAAGTCGCTTTCCAGCTCCAGACGCTCCAGGGCACTGGCGTTCATGTCGGCCTGATAGAACTGGAAGTTGTTCTTGCCACGCTCCTTGGCGTGATACATCGCGGTGTCGGCGTTTTTCATCAGCTGGCTGAGTTCGTTACCGTCCTGAGGGCTCAGGGCGATGCCGATACTGGCGGTGACGAAGAATTCGCGGCCTTCAAGCACGAACGGTTTCACCAGGCTGGCGAGAATCTGTTCGGCCACATGAATCGCCCGGTTCAAGGCAATTTCACGGTTGGCCCGCGGTTGTAGCAGCAAGGTGAATTCATCGCCGCCCATGCGCGCCACGGTGTCGTCATCGTCGACACAGCCGAGCAGGCGCGTGGCCATTTCCTTGAGCATGCGATCACCGGCGGCGTGGCCCAGGGAGTCGTTGATCGGTTTGAAACGATCCAGGTCGAGGAACATCAGCACCACCCAGGACTTCTGCCGTTCGGCGGATTGCAGCGCCGTGTGCAGGCGATCCTGGAACAGCGTGCGGTTCGGCAGGTGGGTCAGGGCGTCGTAATAGGCCAAGCGGTGAATCCGCTGCTCACTGGCCTTGCGCTCACTGATGTCGCTGAAGAAGCACACGTAGCTGGCCAGATCGCCTTCGTCATCCAGCACCGCCGTAATCCCGACCCAGGCCGGGTAATGCTCGCCATTGCGTCGTTTGAGCCAGACTTCACCTTCCCACGTGCTGTGCTGATGCAGCTGCTTGAGCACGTAACGCAGATGGGCTTCCTGCTGCTCATCGACCGTCAGCATGTTCGGCAACTGGTCGAGCACCTGCTCCACCGCATAACCGCTGACACGGCTGAAGGCTTCGTTAGCCTGGACGATGTAGCCGGCCGGGTCGGTGATCAGGATCGCAGACGTCGAATGCTCAAATACTGTCGCGGCCATGCGCAGGTCTTTTTCGGCCCGGCGTTGCTGGCTGATGTCGCGACCGACGCCCAGCACGCCTTCGAAGGCACCGTGTTCGTCCCAGACCAGCACCAGCCGCAGTTCGATGGGGATCTTGCGCCCGTCGGCCCGCAGGCAGTCGAACAAAAACAGTTGGGTCTGCACCTGACTGCGCAACAGCGCCAGTTGGTCGGGTTTATTCAGCGCTTTGCTGACCCGGTCCATCAGGTTGTAAATGCCGGTCAGTTGTTGCGGATTGGCTATGGTTGATTGCCAGCCGTTCTGGAAAATCCAGTCGGCGTCGTAGCCCAGCACGGCTTGCACCGACGGGCTGACGTAGTTGAGCGCCATCTTGCTGTCGGTTGAGAAAATCACGTCGCTGATGCTTTCGGCGAGCATCCGGTAACGCTGCTCGCTGTCGCGCAGGGACTCACTGGCTTCAATCTGATCAGTGATGTCCTTGGCCACGCCGATGATCCGCGTGACCTGATCGTGCTTGTCCCGCGCCAGCGCCTGTTCGCGGATGTCGAAGCGCCGCCATTTACCGTCCCGGTGGCGGAAGCGCAGCTGGCATTGCATCAATTGTCTGTAACCGGCCTGGCGCTGGGTTTGGCGAGAGCGGTGGTAGAAGTCGGCATCTTCGGGATGCAGGAGGATTTCCCAGAAATACTCGCCCATCTGGTGCAGTTCGGTACGGTTGTAACCGAGCGTCTGCCCCAGGTGGTGGTTGCTGTAAATCATTCGCTGGCTGATCACGTCCTGCACGTACAGATGATCCGGCACGGTGCGCACCACGTCGGACCAGAATCCTTCGCGCTCCAATAGCGACAGTTCGACAAGCTTGCGACTGGTGATATCGGTGATGCTCAGGATCACCGCTTTATAGTCGTCCTGGTCTTCCGGCAGACGCAGGACCAGCCACAAGTGCTGGTCGCGGCCATTGGCGTCCTGCAATTTGATTTCCAGTTCAAGCTGTTTCTGCTGGTTGAGCACCGCTTCGAGCACTTGATTGCCGATGGCGGTGCCGTCCTGCGGATTGCCGTCGATCAGCAGTTTCCAGGCTTGATCGCAAGCGTTGACGTTGAGCAGTTGCAGGGCGACCAGGTTGACCTCGGTGATGCGCAGTTCCTGCAGCAGGTGCTGGCGTTGTTGCGGCGTTTCGAGCCAGGCCTTCAGTTGTTCGCTGCTGTGCAGCTGAGCCTTGTCGAAGAGGCTTTTAAGCCCGGACACGTCGAGCACACACAGGGCGACGCCGGTGCCTTCGAAAATATCCTGGTAGCGCCGACGGCCTTCGTGCACCTGGCGCTGGCGGCGGCGCATGTTCAGCAGGGCGATGAACGGCAGGAGCGAGAAGGCCAGGCCCAGAAGGCATTTGCCGATGAACGCCGGCAACAGGTGTTCGATCATCCGTTGCCGGTCGAACAGCCCGCGCAGTTGCCAGTCGCTGCTGCTCAGGGGCACTGTCAGCACGCTGTTGGCCAGTTCATCCGGTGTCATCACCGCCGGAGTGGCCGAGGGCTGCCCATCGTCGCGGCTGATGATCTGGTGATTGACGCGGTTTTCCACCACCCACAGCGGGCGAATACCGGTTTCGTATTGTTTGCTCAGCGACGAGAAAAATGTCGGCGTCAGGCGCAGAACCCAGTAGCCGCGGGTGCTACCGCTGGCTTGATGCAGGAGCAGATGCACCACCGAGCCGTCATTGGCATTGCTGAAGTAATGGGCCTGGGCGTGACTGCGCCGGACCAGTTCGCTCAGGTAGTCGGCATCGTCGCTGTTGTCGGCGCTGTCGGTGAGGACTTTCCCGGAAGGGCTGAGCAACGCGAGGCTGCGCAGGTCAGGCAAGGATTTTTGCAGTTTGCGAAACAGCGCCTGCTGTTCGTCGGCGCTTTGCGGTTGTTCGACGATCGGTAGCAGGTTGAGGGCAATCTGGGCGTTGAGCGCCATGTTCAGGCTGACTTGCGAGGCTAGATCGGCGGTGTAGTCGATGGTGTACTGACGCTGGTGTTGTTGGGCATCGCGCAGCTGATCCAGCAACTGCCAGAACAGCAGCGCGAGCAACAACAGGACGAGCGCCGCCAGCGCGCCCTTCAAGGACCCACGCAGGGGTGAGCCGGTCGCAGGATTGAGTGCGCTCACGGAAGATGAGGGAGTGACATTAGACAAACTGTAATCCTGCGGTTTGGCTGGACTGGCGCGACGTGCACTATAAGCCGGACGCCCGGAGGGCGGCTAGCATGCCTTGAGTTGTGGCAAAGTGCCAGTCCCGCTCGGCTGGACTGCCTCTCGTCATTAAGGTAGCTTTGCCGGTTACGCGGGAGCGTTCCAGCTCCTAGAATCAGGCTTTTTCAGCGCGCACGTATTGATACCCATCAATCGGCCGACGCGCACAGCCTGGCCAGGCATCGCCTGCGCTCCAATCATTCATCAGTCACTGACCCTAGGTTCTCCATGGCTCAATACGTATTCACCATGCATCGGCTGGGTAAAGTTGTTCCGCCGAAGCGGGAAATCCTCAAAAACATTTCGCTGTCGTTCTTCCCGGGCGCCAAGATTGGCGTACTCGGCCTTAACGGTTCGGGTAAATCCACGCTGTTGAAAATCATGGCAGGCGTCGACACTGAGTTCGACGGCGAAGCT
This sequence comes from Pseudomonas sp. RT4P38, assembly GCF_054897765.1. Taxonomy (NCBI): domain Bacteria; kingdom Pseudomonadati; phylum Pseudomonadota; class Gammaproteobacteria; order Pseudomonadales; family Pseudomonadaceae; genus Pseudomonas; species Pseudomonas sp. RT4P38. The sequence continues at coordinate 6,046,221 of NZ_CM142703.1, read as the reverse complement.
CGTCCGATGCCGGACCTGAACATCGGCTACCTGCCGCAAGAACCGATCCTGGACCCGACCAAGACTGTGCGTGAAGTGGTCGAGGAAGCGGTCAGCGTGATCAAGAACGCCCAGGCGCGCCTGGACGAGGTCTACGCGGCTTACGCTGACGAGGATGCCGACTTCGACAAACTGGCCGCTGAACAAGCCAAACTCGAAGCCATCCTGCAGGCCAGCGACGGTCACAACCTGGATCGCCAACTGGAAGTCGCCGCCGATGCGCTGCGTCTGCCAGCGTGGGATGCCAAGGTCGAATTCCTGTCCGGTGGTGAAAAGCGTCGTGTGGCCCTGTGCCGTCTGCTGCTGTCCGCCCCTGACATGCTGCTGCTCGACGAACCGACCAACCACCTGGACGCCGATTCCGTCGCCTGGCTGGAGCATTTCCTCCACGATTTCCCGGGTACCGTGGTAGCGATCACGCACGACCGTTACTTCCTGGACAACGTCGCCGGCTGGATCCTCGAGCTCGACCGCGGCGCCGGTATCCCGTACGAGGGCAACTATTCGGGCTGGCTTGAAGCCAAGTCCAATCGTCTGGCTGCCGAATCCAAGCAGCAGTCGGCCCATGAAAAAGCCATGAAGGAAGAACTGGAGTGGGTGCGCCAAGGCGCCAAGGCCCGCCAGTCCAAATCCAAGGCTCGTCTGCAACGCTTCGAAGAAATGCAATCGCAGGAATTCCAGAAGCGCAGCGAAACCAACGAGATCTACATCCCGGCCGGTCCGCGCTTGGGCGACAAGGTCATCGAGTTCAAGAACGTCTCCAAGGGCTATGGCGATCGCGTGTTGATCGACAACCTGTCGTTCTCCATGCCTAAAGGCGCCATCGTTGGCGTGATCGGCGGTAACGGTGCCGGTAAATCGACCCTGTTCCGCATGCTGATGGGCAAGGAAACTCCGGATTCTGGCAGCATCGAAGTCGGCGAAACCGTGCAACTGGCATGCGTCGATCAGAGCCGCGAAGACCTGGACGGCAGCAAGACTGTCTTCCAGCAAATCGCCGACGGTTCCGACCAGATCCGCATTGGCAACTACGAGATCCCGTCGCGCACCTACGTCGGTCGCTTCAACTTCAAGGGCGGCGATCAACAGAAGTTCGTCAAGGACCTGTCCGGTGGTGAGCGCGGTCGCTTGCACCTGGCCCTGACCCTGAAAGAGGGGGGCAACGTCCTGCTGCTTGACGAACCGTCCAACGACCTCGACGTTGAAACCCTGCGTTCCCTGGAAGAAGCCCTGCTGGATTTCCCGGGCGCTGCCATTGTGATCTCTCACGATCGGTGGTTCCTTGACCGCGTCGCGACTCACATCCTGGCGTACGAAGACGACTCGCAAGCGGTGTTCTTCGAAGGCAACTACACCGAGTACGAAGCCGATCGCCGCAAACGCTTGGGCGAAGCCGCGACTCAGCCGCATCGTGTACGGCACAAGAAACTGGCCTGATTTCAGGTTGGTTGCATGAAAGAACGGAGCCTTCGGGCTCCGTTTTTTTTGGGTATCAGATAGGCCGCAGCGCGGCCATCGTCGGAACGCCGCCCGGGGCAAGCTCGCTCCCACATGGATTTATGTAGGCCGAATATCTTCAATCCAGTGGAGATCTACTGTGGGAGCGAGCTTGCTCGCGATGGCGATTCTCAAATCAGTGCAGACCTGGATCTGATAATCCCTAATTGGGTGCAATAACGAGCTTTTCAGGTACGTATTTATATCAGGCGCACCATTTAATTTCACAATTGCGACATTTTGCGCTGTCATGGTGCGCAATCAGTTTGCTAAAGTCCGGCCCAATCTCTTCCAACGACAATAAATTTGCCGAGACTTTTCCATGATTGAATCCGTTGAATCCTTCCTTGCCCGTCTGAAAAAACGCGACCCTGACCAGCCGGAATTCCATCAGGCCGTGGAAGAAGTCCTGCGTAGCCTGTGGCCGTTTCTTGAAGCCAATCCGCACTATCTGACCTCCGGCATTCTGGAGCGGATTTGCGAACCGGAGCGAGCAATCGTTTTCAGGGTTTCCTGGGTCGACGATCAAGGCAGCGTGCAGGTCAATCGCGGATTCCGCATCCAGATGAACAGCGCCATTGGCCCGTACAAGGGTGGGCTGCGTTTCCATCCTTCGGTGAACCTTGGCGTGTTGAAGTTTCTTGCCTTCGAGCAGACCTTCAAAAACTCGCTGACTTCATTGCCGATGGGCGGAGGCAAGGGTGGTTCGGATTTCGATCCCAAAGGCAAAAGCGACGCTGAAGTCATGCGGTTCTGCCAGGCCTTCATGAGCGAGTTGTATCGTCACATCGGTGCAGACGTTGACGTTCCGGCCGGTGATATCGGGGTCGGTGCCCGCGAGATCGGTTTCCTGTTCGGCCAATACAAGCGCCTGAGCAACCAGTTCACCAGCGTGTTGACCGGCAAGGGCCCGAGCTATGGCGGCAGCCTGATTCGCCCGGAAGCCACCGGTTTCGGCTGTGTGTACTTCGCTGAAGAAATGCTTAAGCGCAGCGGTGAAACCGTCGAAGGCAAACGTGTGGCCATTTCGGGTTCCGGCAACGTTGCGCAATACGCGGCGCGCAAAGTCATGGACCTGGGCGGCAAAGTGATTTCGTTGTCTGACTCCGAAGGCACGCTGTACTGCGAAAGCGGTTTGACCGAAGAACAATGGCTGGCCGTACTGGAGCTGAAAAACGTCCAGCGCGGGCGCATCAGTGAACTGGCCGGCCGTTTTGGCCTGGAGTTCAAGGCTGGCCAGCACCCATGGGCGCTGAGTTGCGACATTGCACTGCCCTGCGCTACACAAAACGAACTGGACGCCGAGGCGGCCCGCACGTTACTGCGCAACGGCTGCATCTGCGTGGCGGAAGGCGCGAACATGCCGACTACCCTTGAAGCCGTAGACCTGTTTATCGAGGCGGGGATTCTGTTCGCGCCGGGCAAGGCTTCCAATGCCGGTGGTGTCGCGGTGAGCGGGCTGGAGATGTCGCAGAACGCCATGCGCCTGCTGTGGACCGGTGGTGAAGTGGACAGCAAGCTCCACGCGATCATGCAGTCGATCCACCACGCTTGCGTGCATTACGGCGAAGAGAATGGCCGGATCAACTACGTCAAAGGCGCCAACATCGCGGGCTTCGTCAAAGTCGCCGACGCGATGCTCGCCCAAGGCGTGGTTTAAGCCGGTTCGATACGGATGATCTCGATCAACTGATCGCCAGCCGGACGTTGCCACAGCACCTCGTCGCCGAGTTGCGCCCCGAGCAATGCCCGGCCCAGCGGTGAACCCCAATTGATCAGGCCCGCCGACGCGTCGGCCTGATCTTCACCGACCAGTTGTACGGTTTGCTCGGTGCTGTGTTCGTCGGCGAAGGTCACACGGCTGCCGATCTGCACTTTTTGTGTTGAGTTGGCGACGGTCACGACCTGAGCGCTTTGCAGACGCAGGTTGAAATACCGCAAATCGCGTTCAAGGTCCGCCAGGCGCTGCTTGTCGGCGTGCTCACCTTTGGCCGATTGCTCGCTGTGCAGGTGTTGCAATTCGGCGACTTTCACCTGCAACTGGGTTAGCCCCGTGGGCGTGACGTAATTGGGCTGCGCGCTGACTTGCCGTTCGACGGGCTGATCGGCTTGCGCGGCGGCATTATCTTCATTGACGAAGGCGCGACTCATGGTTTTCTCCCGTTATAGGGTTTGGGCCATGGTCGCAGGCTTTTAGTTTCGACAGATGTCTGTGGGCGACTTATTGCGAGCGAAAAGCACGAGCGGCGTCCTGATCCTTCTGCTGCTGCCAGGCCTTGTCCCGGTCGTCCCAATGGTGGCTGCGATAATCCTCACGGTCCTCGCTTTCGCGCATGGCCTGACACTGGCGGAAGCCATCGCTCCAGCCCTCGGCGTACTGCTTGTCCTTGAGATAACGCGGGACGTTTTTGCGAAACTCACCAGTGATTGCGCCAGCGGCTTGCCGGCCACTGCTGCAACCGTCATCGAAGCCATCGGCGAACGCCGGTGGATAGCCCTTGGCGATCAGATCCTCGTGGGTCGTCTGGCAACCCGCGATCAACATCAGCAAACCCGCCACACCCACGCAACGCCACATCTCAGACTCCCGACCGTCAACGGCCTATGGGAGAAGTCTAGGAGTGGAGTCGTGAGGCGTTTGTGTAAGGGGTGTGAAAAATCTATTGATCACCACAAAACCAATGTGGGAGCGAGCTTGCTCGCGATGGCGGCGTAACAGGCAACATAGATGTTGAATGTTATTGCCTCATCGCGAGCAAGCTCGCTCCCACAGGGGTAGTGGTGTGTCAGGTCAATAGTGATACCACTTCAACTCAAGCATTACTTCGTTCTCGGGCGAAGCCAGGTGGCTGAATTCGCGCTGGGCACTCAGGCGCAAACCCAGGTTGCGCGACAATTCCCACTGCTGATTCAGACTCACGCTACGGCGCACTTCGCCGTTGGTGAAAAAATCGCCCTTGGCTTCCAGACTGAAGTTGCCCAGCGGGTTTTTCCACAGCACGCCACTGTTGAAGCCCGCCGCCGGCGCGATGAAGCTGGCGAAGTCGTTGTTGTGTTCAACGCGCACGGTGCCCAAAGCAAAGCCAAGCATGTCGTCGCCCAGTTGCCAGGTCCCGCCGCCACCGCCATTGACGTGGCTGACCAGGGTTTCGTCGTCATGCTTGCCCGGCACGCGCTCCAGGCCGCCGGTGACTTGCCACGAGAGTGGTTGCAGCAATTCATTGCGCGGGGTCAGGGAGCGGATGGTCGCCAGGTCCAATTGCTGCAACTGCCAGTGATTGCCTTCGTACTGGCGAAGTTTCATTTGCAGGATTTCAATCTGCGCGCCGAGGGGGAAACTCTCGGCGTTGTCGTTGAGGTCGTGATAAGCCATGCGCAAGCCATACTCGCCAAAGGCCTTGTCGCCTCGAGTGCCGATGCCGGCCTGCCAGGTGCGCGATTCATGGCCGTCCTCGGGTAGACCGGGTTGCGGGATGTCCAGTTCCGGTGGCGGATTCTGGTTGATCGCCCGCAGCAGTTCGAAGCTACGCTGCGCCCGTTGCGGGTCGCGTTCCTGGCCGTTGGCGCGGTAGCGCTCCAGGCGATAGGCCGCGTCGATGATCAACGCCTGACGATCCTTGGGTTGAGTCTTGAACGCCGGTTCCTGCAACTGCTTCTGGTCGGCGCTGACTTTCAGTACCCAATCCTGTTCTTCATGGGTCAACGGCTCGGCGCGGCTCAGCAGTTCACGTTCGCGAGACGGTCGATACTGAATGGATTCCACCAGTCCGGCTTCTTTCACCGCTTTGACGGTGTCCGTAGGAATCGCGGTCAGCGGGAACTGTTCGGTTAATCGCAGGCTCGGGCGGGCGACTTGCAGCAATTCCAGCAGTCGATAAGAGCAGTTTTCGTCGAAGAAGAAATAGTCGAACTGGATCTGTTTCAGTTCCCAGACATGCTCGACCATGCGCTCGGTTTCTGCCTGGGTCAGGTTCAGGCGATATTCCCACAGATCGCGGTTCTCGAGACTGCGGTATTCCGAGAGCTTTTCCTGATAAGGCACCAGCGCAAACAGACCAGGATAGCCGCCCATCAAGCCTTTCCAGGCATACAGGATGCTGTTGTCGGAGCCTTCGATGTACGCGCCGAAGTTGATCGCATAACTGAGCAGGGCGGTTTGATCGCTCTGCACATTGGCCTGGTCGATGCGCAGCAACGTGTGGCCGAACATCGATGACGGGCTGTTCAGATACGCCGCCGGGAAAATCATCACCGCACTGTGAGGCGAAACATCCTTGAACCATTGCTTGAATTCAGTGCAGGGAAGCTTCGGCAGATCGCTCAGGTTGAGCTGTGCCTTCAGCCAGCGGGTGCGCGCGGGGTAGACGCATTGCGCATGTTTTTCGCCGGCACTGGCCGGGGCGTACAGCGCTTGCACGGTCGCCGCCAACTCACGGTCAGGGTGTTCATTGCCGTCGGCGGCTAGGAAGAATTTCTTGTCGCTGACATAACTGCGCCAGCCGCCGAGTTTGGCGGTTTCGTAGTGGACCAGGGAAATCCAGAAGGGGTCGTTGGCCAGTTGCTGCAAACGTTGATTGTCTATGTGAGGCGCGGCGGACAGCGGGGCGCAGACACAGAGCGCCAGCCAGGCAAGGCGTTTGAGCATAGTGGGCAACTTAAGTCGAAAGAAACAAAGACCCAAAGGGGCAGGCCAAAAAGGGCCAGGTTCAAAAAATAAAACCCGCTCCCCAAAGAGAGCGGGCGGGTCGAGCTTAAGCTTGAGTAGCGTACTTAGCCAGACGAGGATCGCTCTTCAGAACGGCGAGGGTGTTGGTATGCACGTCGTCAGCGGTCACGTCAGCCTTGCTGAAGATCTGCTGGAAGTGCTCATGAGTGACAGCGGCGAAATGCGCACGGTCTTCCGGCGCCACGCCCAGTACCACGGCGTAAGTGGTCAGCGCTTCGCCCTGACCTTTAGCCATGTCTTCAGACAGCTCGTTCATCATGCCATTCATGGCAATCCAGGATTTGCCGCCATAGGTCAGCGACGCATTGGTCGAGCAACCGTTGGTACCAGAGGTCATACCGAAAGTTGCGTTGCCGGAAGTGCCGTTGGTGGTGGATGCCAAGAAGTGAGCCGGGGTGCCACGCTGACCTTCGAACAGCATGTTGCCCCAACCGCAATCCGGGCCGCCTGGCGCCTGAGCCATGGCATTGAGGGATACAGCGGTGAAGAGAGTACCCAGAAGAATCCGTTTCATAGCTTTGTTCTCTTTATGTGCATACCAATGGAGAAGGGGTCTGGCCCGATCTGGCGCCAGTGGGCCGGTTATTGTTCCAGCCGCGCAGTTTGGAGTTTAGGCACGTTCCTGAGGTTCAGTTATTTTTTGCATAACATTCGTTGAAAACATTGATTTAGACCCGGCCCGCTTAGCGATACCGCTTTGTCTATGCTTTGGCTAGAGGCGCGCCTTGCAAGTGAGGTATGGGCAGCGCCAGAATGCCGCTATCTGCCCCGCCTGATGTAAGGAAGCCCGATGCCTGATCCTGTTGCTGCCAGCTTGCGTTTAGCGCCTGAAGCGCTGACCCGTCCGTTTTCCGCTGAACAGTTCAGCTTCTCTACCACCAATGATTTGGAGCCCTTCCGCGGTGTGCTTGGCCAGGAACGTGCGGTCGAAGCCTTGCAGTTCGGTGTGGCCATGCCACGCCCCGGTTACAACGTCTTCGTCATGGGTGAGCCCGGCACTGGCCGGTTCTCGTTCGTCAAACGCTACCTGAAAGCCGAAGGCAAACGCCTGCAGACTCCGGCGGACTGGGTCTATGTCAACAATTTCGATGATCCTCGCGAACCTCGCACCCTGGAATTGCCCTCGGGCACTGCCGGTGCCTTTATCGATGACATCAACGGCTTGATCGACAACCTGCTGGCGACTTTTCCGGCAGTGTTCGAGCACCCGTCCTACCAGCAGAAGAAAAGCGCCATCGACCGCGCCTTCAATCAACGCTATGACCGCGCGCTGGATGTGATCGAGCGCCTGGCGCTGGAAAAGGAAGTTGCGCTGTACCGCGACAGCACCAATATCGCCTTCACCCCGATGAGCGAAGGCAAGGCCGTGGACGAAGCCGAATTTGCCCAGTTGCCGGAAGCCGATCGCGAGCGTTTTCATGACGACATTGCGTGGCTGGAGGAGCGGCTGAACGAAGAGCTCGCCAGCCTGCCGCAGTGGAAGCGTGAGTCGAGCAATCAACTGCGCCAGCTCAACGAAGAAACCATCACCCTGGCCTTGCAGCCATTGCTCGCACCGCTGTCGGAAAAGTACGCGGAAAACGCCGGTGTCTGCGGTTACCTGCAAGCGATGCAGGTGTACCTGCTCAAGACGGTGGTCGAGCAACTGGTGGACGACAGCAAAACAGACGCCATCGCCCGCAAGCTGCTGGAAGAGCAATACGCGCCGAGCCTGGTGGTCGGTCATCCGTTCAGCGGTGGTGCGCCAGTGGTCTTCGAGCCACACCCGACTTACGAAAACCTGTTCGGCCGCATCGAGTACACCACCGATCAGGGTGCGCTCTACACCACGTATCGCCAGTTGCGTCCGGGTGCGCTGCACCGCGCCAATGGCGGCTTCCTGATTCTTGAAGCGGAAAAAATGCTCAGCGAGCCGTTCGTGTGGGATGCGCTCAAACGCGCCCTGCAATCGCGCAAATTGAAAATGGAATCGCCGCTGGGCGAGATGGGCCGTTTCGCCACCGTGACCCTGACTCCGCAACATATCCCGTTGCAGGTCAAAGTCGTCATCATCGGTGCCCGCCAGCTCTATTACACGCTGCAAGACCTCGATCCGGACTTCCAGGAGATGTTCCGCGTCCTGGTGGACTTCGACGAAGACATCCCGATGGTCGACGAAAGCCTGGAGCAGTTCGCCCAGTTGCTCAAGACCCGCACCTCCGAAGAAGGCATGGCGCCGCTGACCGCTGATGCGGTGGCGCGCCTGGCGACTTACAGTGCTCGCCTGGCTGAGCACCAGGGGCGTTTGTCGGCGCGGATCGGTGATCTGTTCCAACTGGTCAGCGAGGCGGATTTCATTCGCCAACTGGCCAGTGACGAAATGACCGACGCCGGGCACATCGAACGTGCGCTCAAGGCCAAGGCCACGCGTACCGGGCGCGTCTCGGCGCGGATTCTCGATGACATGCTGGCCGGGATCATCCTGATCGACACGGACGGCGCGGCGGTGGGCAAATGCAACGGGCTGACAGTGTTGGAGGTTGGCGACTCGGCATTCGGTGTGCCTGCGCGGATTTCCGCCACGGTGTATCCGGGCGGTAGCGGCATCGTCGACATCGAACGCGAGGTCAACCTCGGCCAGCCCATACACTCCAAAGGCGTGATGATCCTCACCGGGTATCTGGGCAGCCGTTACGCCCAGGAATTCCCGCTGGCGATTTCCGCGAGTATCGCCCTGGAGCAGTCCTACGGTTACGTCGATGGCGACAGTGCGTCGCTGGGCGAGGCTTGCACCTTGATTTCGGCACTGTCGAAAACCCCGCTCAAGCAGTGTTTTGCGATCACCGGCTCGATCAACCAGTTCGGGGAAGTGCAGGCGGTGGGTGGGGTCAACGAGAAGATCGAAGGCTTCTTCCGACTCTGCGAAGCGCGCGGGTTGACCGGGGAGCAAGGGGCGATCATTCCTCAGGCCAACGTTGCCACGCTGATGCTCGACGAGAAAGTGCTGGTGGCGGTGCGCGCGGGGCAGTTCCACGTCTACGCCGTGCGCCAGGCCGATGAGGCGCTGAGCCTGTTGGTTGGCGAGCCGGCCGGTGCGCCAGACGCCGATGGCCAGTTCCCTGAAGGCAGCGTTAACGCGCGGGTGGTGGAACGCTTGCGGGTCATCGCAGAAATGATCAGCGAAGAAGACCTCAAGGAAGCCGAGAAAGAAGCTGCGCAGGAAGCACTGGTCGAGGCCAAGCCGGCCTGACACAAACCTGAGCCCACCTCAATCCCCTGTGGGAGCGAGCTTGCTCGCGATGAGGCACTGACATTCAACATCTCTGTTGGCTGACAGTCCGCTATCGCGAGCAAGCTCGCTCCCACATTGACTTGGGTTAACCACAAAAATGTGCCGTCGGTCTGACGTCAATATTCACACAATGACCATTCGGCGCCTTTCGGTCTCACCTGACGTACAAGTCAGACTTTTCTTCTATTCTCAGCTCAAGGATATCGACAGTAATCACTGGATCGAGACAGTCCCCCCGTGGGGGCTGAATACCGGATCTACCGAGGGTCGCCGCCATGTCGCGCAACCTCTGCCTCACCCGTCAATGCCTGGGCCTTGTGACCCGTATCGAGTGTGCCATCCGCCCATTGGCGGGAGATACGGGCATGTGGACCTTACTCTTTGCCGCCGGAATGGCCGGCGAACAACCTTCTGCCATCAAAGCCCAGGGCCCGTTTCATGGCCCCTTTGTGGCTGAGTCGATCCTCGACACCATCGTTGAAAGTCTCACCCTGCACGGCTATGAGCTGGCCGATGATCCGCAAATCTGGTGCCTGCACCTGCAAGCTCAGCTGCGGGAAATCAATGGTGGTCGTTGCCGCAATCCTGGAGGTTTCGAGTTTCACCCCGAGCACTGAACAGGCTATTGGGCAAAGTGGGACGTGTCCGCCTTGTCGAGTTTGACCTCGAAACCATATTGCACGGTGGCGAGGTCGGTTCGTTGATAGGTTTCCAGTCGGGCAGGCTGCCCGTAGAAGTAATGCACGCCCAATAATGCCGGGCCTTCTGCGCTCGCATCGTGAATGACCGAAAGAATCTCCTTCAGATAATTGCCGCTGTCGTCCTTGGCGAAGAAACGCCAGTCCTGGGCGGGAAACAGCTTCAGATCAACCACCAGCGCATTGCCTTTGAGCGCCAGGCCTTTGGGCAACTGGTGGGCGTCGATGGTTTTCTTTTCGACGGTGGCGAGGAACAGCGGCATGGAGCCCACCGCGTAAGCCGGGGTTTGCGGGAACAAGTTCAAGTCGTAGGTAATGGTGCCGCGCAGGGGATCAACCTGGTAAGCCTCTGGCGGCAATTCAATCGGTTCATCGCGTTTGCCATTACCGTCCTCGGTAAAGAAGCTGACCGGACTCTCACCGGGGTTGAAGGATGTGCCGAGCAACTCGTCATTGAAGCTTTTGGAGTGATAGAACTCGATACGCGCGGCGCTGGGGTCTTCGACCGACTGACTGATACTGACATTCTTTTTCAGTTGTTCCTCGCCAAGCGTTGCGCCCTTGAGCCAGATCGGGGCCTGGTCGTCGTACACCACCACCGGCAAAGTCAGTGGCTGGATGGTCTTTTCCGTGGTGTGTGAGTCGAAGCGTCGGACTGACAGGTCCAGGTCCTTGCGGGTCACTGTGGCGGTTGAAAAGTCCAGTACGCTGACCTCGAGGGTCTCGATCGGCCCGTTGAAGTACACCTTGGAATAATGGTGGCTCTGTTGCTTCTCAAACGCGCGCTGCTCTTCATCGATCTGTTTTTCGAAGCTCTCGCTCCAGGCTTTCTGCTGCTGCATTTTCGCCAGTTGCTGTTGATAGAAAGCAATTTGTGCGCCGGTTTCATTGATCGAGCCTGAGCGCGAGAGAAATTGCCCGGTGCTGTCCTTGGCCTGAACGATCAGCGGGTTCAACGGTGTTTCGCTGACCTCGGGGGCCAGTGGTGCGCTGTTGTTGAATTCGATTTCGGCGTAGTTGTTGGCAAGGTTCAGCAGGGTGACGCTGAGGTTGTCGTTGGTGCGAGTCTGGCCAACGTCCTTTTTCGTCAGGTCGAAGCTGTAGAGTCGGCGCGGTGCGATCACTTCCACCTTGCCTTGCAGGCTCACCGGTTGTGGCTGGTTCTTGTTGTCGACGTCCAGGCCATCGATGAAGGGGTAGGTCACCGTCAGGTCGTCGGGGTTGGTCAGGTTTGAGCTCGACGGGCTTAACTGTATACCGGGATCGGTTTCCGACCATTCCGGCTGAAACGGGATGACGCGTTTGTTGCTCAGGGTCACCGATTGCCATTCCAGGCCATGGGGAAAGAGAAACGCAGCCGGAATGTTGAAGTTAAAAGGGAACACCGGTTGCAGATCGGTCAGGTAGTCGGAACTGGAGTCTTTGTGCAGCACGAACAGACCGTTGATGTACGTGTCGACCAAGGCTTGTGGCGTGGGGTAGTGCTTGAGCACGGCGAGGGCGTCTTCGCCGTATTCTGTTTCCACCGGTTTGCTGTCGAGCTTGAGTTGCGCGCGCTCGAACAACAACAGTGAGCCGCCGAGTTCAGCCACGGCATCCTTGAGTTTCGGATCCTGAATCGCATCCAGAGACTTCTCGAACTGCGCAGTCTTTTCCTCGAGGCTGACCTGGCGTTTCTCATCGCTGGGAGAACAGGCGCTCATCAGCAAAGCCAGGCAAATTCCGGCGCTCGTTAGAGGCAATCGCACATCCATTTCCCGTCTTCCTGTCCGATGTCGCTGAGCTGTCAATGCTTTGGACACTAGCAGAAAAACCTTGTCACACACGCGCAGGTTGCGGATTTCCCGACGGTTTCTGGGTGTAACGGGTGGCTGATATACTCGCGGCCATTTCCAGCCCACATGTGAGATTTAATGGAACGCTTTATCGAAAATGCAATGTACGCCTCCCGCTGGCTGCTGGCGCCGATCTACTTCGGTCTGTCCCTCGGGCTGCTGGCGCTGGCGCTGAAATTCTTCCAGGAAGTGTTTCACGTCATCCCTAACGTGTTCTCGATGGCCGAGTCGGATCTGATTTTGGTGCTGCTGTCGCTGATCGACATGGCGCTGGTGGGCGGCCTGCTGGTGATGGTGATGATCTCCGGGTACGAGAACTTTGTTTCCCAACTGGATATCGACGAAGGTAAGGAGAAGCTCAACTGGTTGGGCACCATGGATTCCTCTTCATTGAAGATGAAGGTGGCCGCTTCCATCGTGGCGATTTCGTCCATCCACCTGCTGCGGGTTTTCATGGACGCCAAGAACGTCGATCCCGAGCATTTGAAGTGGTACGTGATCATCCACATGACCTTCGTGATTTCGGCGTTTGCCATGGGTTATCTGGATAAGTTGACCAAGCATTGATCGCTTTTTATCGCTATGCCAAACCGCCCGTCTGTTGCGAAACAGACGGGCGGTGTCGTTTATGGCTTGTACTTTGATGCGCCGAGGCCTATGCCTGTAAGGATCTTGGCTCGCCCTTGCGTGAGGTGCGTTTATGGACCTGAAAGAGTTGAATGCTTATGCCATCGCCGGGAAGGTTGATGAGCTCAACCTGATCTCGATGGAAGGCGGGATCTACCTTTTAGAGGCGCGGATGCATGGCGCGGCGTATCCATTGAGTGATGCCCACGGCCAGATGTTTCACCTGCGTTCGGTCGAGCATGCGCGTGAAGTGCTTCATGCCTTTCCCAGCTTGCCATTCAACCTTGTGCACGTTTCGGTTCATGACGAGATGTGTGGACTCGGTGCTAGCTCCGAGGGAAGCCTGAAGGTACCGATCGCGTGGCAGCACTGACACCCCTCATCAACGCGATGGCATCTGTGCTAGTCTGCTGGCCCTTTTGGTTCCGGGCGCTCCGGGATGCGCTGTGCACGCACGGCAAGTTCCAGGGCCGTCCGCACAGCGGAGCAGTGTCATGTCCGAAGTAAATCTGTCCACCGACGAAACCCGCGTCAGCTACGGTATCGGCCGTCAGCTGGGCGACCAACTGCGCGACAACCCGCCACCGGGCGTTAACCTGGACGCGATCCTGACGGGTCTGACCGACGCATTCGCCGGCAAGGAAAGCCGTGTGGGTCAGGAAGAAATGTCCGCAAGCTTCAAGGTTATCCGCGAAATCATGCAAGCTGAAGCAGCCGCCAAAGCTGAAGCAGCTGCTGGCGAAGGCCTGGCATTCCTGGCTGAAAACGCCAAGCGTGACGGCATCACCACCCTGGCGTCCGGCCTGCAATTCGAAGTGCTGACCGCCGGTGAAGGCGCCAAGCCAACCCGTGAAGATCAAGTGCGTACTCACTACCACGGCACCCTGATCGACGGCACTGTGTTCGACAGCTCCTACGATCGTGGTCAGCCTGCAGAATTCCCGGTCGGCGGCGTGATCGCTGGCTGGACCGAAGCCCTGCAACTGATGAACGCCGGTAGCAAATGGCGTCTGTACGTGCCGAGCGAACTGGCTTACGGCGCTCAAGGCGTTGGCAGCATTCCACCGCACAGCGTACTGGTATTCGACGTCGAGCTGCTCGACGTTTTGTAATACATGAGCCTGTAGGAGCGAAGCTTGCTCGCGAATGCATCACCTCGGTTTCAAGTCGGAACCGAGTTGCCTGTTTCGCGGGCAAGCCTCGCTCCTACAAGGTTTTGTGTTTTTCATATCTCGATCTTGTGGTGCAGTTCGCTTGCCGGGCGCAATGCCCGGGCATAGCAGAACAGAAACAGATTGCGCACCAGTTCCTTGAGCACCACCGGCTCGCTGGAACTCAAGCCGTTGACGTCCAGATCACCCTGATCCTGCAGCTCGTTCAAGGCTTCTTCTTCAAGCACCGCACAGACTTCCCCGGTTTCCCGATGCAGGATCCTGAGGTAAGGGTGTGGCCGGTCCAGCCAGGCATCGATCAAATAAGTCATGGGTCTCATCTCCATTGATTGGTTTCAATGAGAATAATTCTTATTCATCAAATAGCAAGGACCTATTGGCGGTTTGTGTTTTTTTCCGGGTAAGGATTGCGTAAGGTCAAAACGGCTGGCGTTTGGCTATTGCGAAGGATTGTTGGGTATAGCGGGGGAGGTGAACTACCATCCCACGCAGGGCGCAGGATGGAAGACAACAGGCTCAGACTTTTCTGACGAACTCGGATTTGAGCTTCATCGGGCCGATGCCGTCGATCTTGCAATCGATGTCGTGATCGCCATCGCACAGGCGGATGTTCTTGACCTTGGTGCCGACCTTGACCACCAGCGACGTGCCTTTGACCTTGAGGTCCTTGATCACGGTGATGGTGTCGCCGTCCTGCAGGACATTGCCCACCGAATCCTTTTTCACGGTGTCATCGGACACTGCTTCGGTTTCGCCGCTGGCGGACCACTCGTGGGCGCACTCAGGGCAGATCAGCTGGGCGCCGTCTTCGTAGGTGTATTCGGAATTGCATTTTGGGCAGGGTGGCAACGTGCTCACTAAAGCTCCTTGGCGTCAGGGTCGCTAAAAGTCGCACATTGTATAGGGTTTTTAGGCGGAGGAGGGTGAGGGAGCAAACCTGTGGGAGAGGGCCCCCACAGGTTGAGGTCTGTCAGTGCGTGCGCGCGACCGCAAACTCGCTCAACTCGACCAGCGCATCGCGATACTCGCTGGCTGGCAGCGCATCGAGGCATTTGATCGCGCGGGCCACGTAGTCGCGAGCCAGTTGGGCGGTGTAATCCAGCGAGCCTGACGCTTCCACGGCTTCGCGGATGCTTTCCAGGTCTTCGATACCGCCTTTCTGGATCGCCTTGCGAACCAGTGCAGCCTGCTCCGGCGTACCTTCACGCATGGTATAGATCAGCGGCAGGGTTGGCTTTCCTTCAGCCAGGTCGTCACCGACGTTCTTGCCCAGGGTTTCAGCGTCACCTTTGTAGTCCAGCAGGTCGTCGACCAGTTGGAAGGCTACGCCCAGGTGATCGCCGAACGTACGCAGCGCTTCGCTCTGTTCCGGTGTGGCTTCGCACAGGGCTGCGGCGCTGTGGGTCGACGCTTCGAAGAGCATCGCGGTCTTGCCGCGGATGACTTCCATGTAGGTTTCTTCAGTGGTGCTGGCGTCACGAACCTTGGACAGCTGCAACACTTCGCCTTCGGCGATGATGCGCGTGGCTTGCGAAAGGATCTTCATTACCGGCATGGAGCCCAGTTCGACCATCATTTCGAAGGACCGCGAATACAGGAAGTCGCCCACCAGCACGCTCGGAGCGTTGCCCCACATGGCGTTGGCAGTCGAGCGGCCACGGCGCATGCCGGACATGTCGACCACGTCGTCATGCAGCAGGGTCGCGGTGTGCAGGAACTCGATGGTCGCGGCCAGCAGGCGCAGGTCATCGCCTTCGCGGCCCAGGGCCTTGCCACACAGCAACACTAACAATGGACGCAGGCGTTTACCGCCAGCCGAGGTTATGTAGTCGCCGATTTTCGATACCAGCGGCACTCGGGAAGTCAGCTGCTTCTTGATGATGCCGTCGACGGCGCTAAAATCGTCCGCCACCGCGCGGTAGAAAGCTTGGGGTTGCATCAGCGACAGTTGCTCCAGAAGGGTTGCGCGGCATGCTAGGACCCACGTCGGCGGGTGTCAAGGTACGATGGACGGCCTCTTGCAACGTCCCGGCAGCTTGCGTACAATCGCGCACCCTGAACTTCCTGGGCAGCACCTGCCTTACGCAATTGCAAACAGGCCTTCCAGCCTTATGCAGCCATGCCAGTCAATACCTCTTCTTATAAAGAGCTGGGTGAGCAGGATTATCGGAGAAATACCATGTCGTACGCAGTAATTGTTACTGGTGGCAAGCAATACAAGGTCGCCCCAGGTGAATACCTGAAGATCGAAAAACTGGAAATCGCTACTGGCGAATCCGTTACTTTTGATCGCGTTCTGTTGGTCGCCAATGGCGATGACGTGAACATCGGCGCTCCAGTTGTTGCTGGCGCTACCGTTGTGGCTGAAGTGATCTCCCAAGGTCGTCACGATAAAGTCCGCATCATCAAGTTCCGTCGTCGTAAGCACCACATGAAGCGTATGGGCCACCGCCAGTGGTACACCGAGATCAAAATCACCGGTATTCAGGCTTAATTTCAGCCTAATTCCTCACTAGGAGAATTGACTCATGGCACACAAAAAAGCTGGTGGTAGTACCCGTAACGGTCGCGACTCAGAAGCCAAACGCCTTGGCGTGAAGATGTATGGCGGCCAGGTTATCATTCCGGGCAACATCATCGTGCGTCAGCGCGGCACCCAATTCCACGCTGGCTACGGCGTTGGCATGGGCAAAGATCACACTCTGTTCGCTAAAATCGACGGCGTGATCAAGTTCGAAGTAAAAGGCGCTTTCAATCGCCGTTACGTAAGCATTGTCCCGAAGACTGAAGTCGTCGCGGCATAATTACGTAGATGCTGGAAAAGCCCTGTCTTGCGACGGGGCTTTTTCGTTTGTGGGGTGAGTCTCTTGCAAAGCTGTTTGTGATGGGCTCCAGCGCTGGATTTGCGGTCGTTGATTGAGGTCGCTGCGCTCATTTTTGCAAGAGTCTTATGTCTAGGTTTTTTCGGCTCGTCCGTATGGCGAGAGGCGTTGTGTTATGAAGTTTGTTGATGAAGTATCGATTCGAGTAAAGGCCGGTGACGGCGGCAACGGTTGCATGAGCTTCCGTCGCGAAAAATTCATTGAAAACGGCGGCCCGAACGGCGGTGACGGTGGTGATGGCGGCTCGGTCTATATGATCGCCGACGAAAACCTCAACACCCTGGTGGACTACCGTTACACCCGGCACTTCGATGCCGAGCGCGGTTCCAACGGCGGCAGCACTGACTGCACCGGCAAGAAAGGTGAAGAGCTGGTGCTGCGTGTCCCTGTCGGCACCACCGTCATCGACTCCGCTACTCAGGAAGTGATTGGCGACCTGACAAAAGCTGGTCAGCGTCTGTTGGTTGCTCACGGCGGCTGGCACGGTCTGGGTAACACCCGATTCAAGTCCAGTACCAACCGTGCACCGCGTCAGACCACTCCGGGTAAACCGGGTGAGGCGCGTGATCTGAAGCTGGAAATGAAGGTGTTGGCTGACGTCGGTCTGCTGGGCTTGCCGAATGCTGGCAAGAGTACCTTCATTCGTTCGGTGTCGGCCGCCAAGCCGAAAGTCGCCGACTACCCGTTCACCACGTTGGTGCCGAACCTGGGCGTGGTCAGTGTCGATCGCTGGAAAAGCTTCGTGGTCGCGGACATTCCGGGTCTGATCGAAGGCGCTTCCGACGGCGCGGGCCTGGGGATTCGTTTCCTCAAGCACTTGTCGCGTACCCGTTTGCTGCTGCACCTCGTGGACATGGCGCCGCTCGATGACGCCAGCGCGCCGGATGCTGCTGAAGTGATCGTCAGCGAACTGACCAAGTTCAGCCCGTCCCTGGCTGAGCGTGATCGTTGGCTGGTGCTGAACAAGTGCGACCAGATCCTTGAAGAAGAGCACGATGAGCGCGTCAAGGAGATCGTTGATCGCCTGGAATGGACCGGTCCGGTCTACGTGATCTCGGCCATCTCCAAGCTGGGCACTGAGCGTCTTTGCCACGACATCATGCGTTACATGGAAGATCGTGCCGATCGCCTGGCTAACGACCCAGTCTACAAAGAAGAGCTGGCCGAGCTCGATCAGCGCATCGAAGACGAAGCCCGTGCTCAGCTGCAGGCCCTGGATGACCAGCGTGCCCTGCGCCGTAGCGGCGTGAAGTCGGTCCACGACATCGGCGACGATGATTGGGATGAAGAAGATGTGGATGACGAAGACGGTCCGGAAATCATTTACGTGCGTGACTGATTCGGTAGGAGCGAGGCTTGCCCGCGAAGGCGGTCTATCTGCCTGATCGCGGTGTTATCATCGCTGGCAAGCCGGCACTTTAGGCGCCGCTCAATCGAGCGGCGTTTTAGTATCTGGAAATCGGTAGTCACGAATAACGTCACGGGCAGCGCTGGGTCGCGCTGTCCTCAAGCTAAGGTTGAAGATGATGCGGAGCAAGGTGACAGGTGCGCAGCGTTGGGTCGTGAAGATCGGCAGCGCTTTGCTGACAGCGGACGGCAAGGGCCTGGATCGCGCGGCAATGGGTGTTTGGGTCGAGCAGATGGTGGCTTTGCATGAGGCTGGCGTCGAGCTGGTGCTGGTGTCCTCCGGGGCGGTGGCGGCCGGTATGAGCCGCTTGGGCTGGACCGTACGACCCAGTGCGATGCACGAGTTGCAGGCCGCTGCCGCCATCGGTCAGATGGGGCTGGTGCAGGCCTGGGAGTCGAGCTTTGCCGAGTATGGCCGGCATACCGCGCAGATTCTCCTGACTCACGACGACTTGTCCGACCGCAAGCGCTACCTGAATGCCCGCAGCACCTTGCGAGCGTTGGTTGAGTTGAAAGTTATTCCGGTGATCAACGAAAACGACACCGTGGTCACTGACGAAATCCGTTTCGGCGATAACGACACCCTGGCGGCGCTGGTGGCCAACCTGGTCGAAGCTGACTTGCTGGTGATCCTCACCGATCGCGATGGCATGTTCGACGCCGATCCGCGCAACAACCCTGACGCCAATCTGATTTACGAAGCGCGCGCCGATGATCCGGCGCTGGATGCGGTGGCGGGCGGTACGGGTGGCGCGCTGGGTCGTGGAGGCATGCAGACAAAATTGCGTGCTGCGCGGCTGGCGGCTCGTTCCGGTGCGCATACCATCATCGTCGGCGGACGTATTGAGCGCGTGCTGGATCGCCTCAAGGCGGGCGAGCGCATCGGCACCTTGCTGTCACCTGAGCGCGGCATGTTGGCGGCGCGCAAGCAATGGTTGGCCGGGCATCTGCAAACCCGCGGCACGCTCGTGCTGGATGCCGGTGCGGTGACGGCGCTGTCACAAGGCAACAAAAGTTTGCTGCCTGTAGGTGTCAAGCTGGTTCAGGGCAGCTTCCGTCGTGGCGAGATGGTGGTTTGCGTGGCGCCGGACGGTCGTGAAATCGCCCGAGGACTGGCCAACTACAGCGCGCTGGAAGCACAAAAAATCATCGGTCAGTCGTCTGAGGCGATTGTCGGTCTGTTGGGTTACATGGCGGAACCGGAACTGGTTCACCGCGATAACCTGATCCTGGTCTGAGGGAATACCTGAATGCGCGTTGCAAAAGGATTGTTGGGCCTGCTGTTGGCGATGCCGCTGCTGGTCTCGGCCGAGGAGATTGGTCAGGTGTCGACGGTGTTCAAGTTTGTCGGCCCGAACGACCGTATCGTCGTTGAAGCGTTTGATGATCCAAAGGTCGAGGGTGTGACTTGCTACCTGTCGCGAGCCAAGACGGGTGGCGTGAAGGGTGGCTTGGGGTTGGCTGAAGATCGCGCTGAAGCGTCTATCGCTTGTCGTCAGGTCGGGCCGATCAGCTTCAAGGGCGAGTTGAAGGATGGTGACGAGGTGTTCAAGGAGCGCACGTCGCTGGTGTTCAAGACCATGCAGGTGGTGCGGTTCCTCGACAAGAAGCGCAATACGCTGGTGTACCTGGTCTACAGCGATCGGGTGATCGAAGGCAGTCCGCAGAATGCGGTGACGGCGATTCCGATTTTGCCGTGGGCGCAGGCACAGTAATCTAAAGAAGATCAAAAGTATGGGAAGGGGCTGCCCTTCCCATTTTTTTGGTGCGCCAGGCATGGCGCGTTGCGCGAAGCGCAACCAGCTTGGCTGTGGTGGCCACGCTGGTGACTTGGAGGTGAAAGTCCTCTACACACCCGGCAAGGGGAAGTGTTAGCCAGAGGCAAGGGTGTCGCGGGTGACTGCGAATCTGAAGGAAGCCCGAGGCAAAATGCTGGCCTGACGAACAGGAAGCGGATTAGGCGGTGCAGCGGGGTAAGGTAGCCAAAATTGCCAAAGCCCAATACTTGCGTGTGTCACGAACGCTGGCGTAAGCCAGCGATGCTGTATCGAAGATGGGAGTAGGCCTCCCGAAGTCCGCTTGCAGGAGCTGGCTTCAAACCGCCCGGTGCTGCTGCGTTCAAAAGGCGTGGTGGTGAGCGACCGTGGAAAAGGCGTCAATAAAGGCGTCAGGTACGTATTGAGCAGATGAGCGAAAGCAAACCGTCCGAAGACGCATCGTTAAGGGCTCAAGCGCTGTCAGAACCGAGGCTGGCAAGTAGCCTTGGGAGCAAGTCTGGAGGACACCTGCTTACCGTCCAGATGGCAGCCGGTGTATAGGCGGCATGAGCTCAATACAGGCTTTGATATGGAGCGTGAGAACCTCGCCTTTGATGCCAAGGGAAATGACAAGCGGCTATCACCGCAAGAAAGAATACCGATGCAAAGGCCGAGGGGCGGAGCCATTCGTAGTAGTGATGAAGTTCTTGTAATGAGAATGGAGCGAAGGGATGGCGTTGCCCAGCTCGCCTATGTCGTCAACCGGCTTCGGCGGGGAAGAGCGGCATGAGCGCAGCAAAGTCGTACAGCATTTCCAAACTGATAGTTTGGGAGGCCTTCCAGCGAGTGAAAGCCAATCGAGGAGCCGCTGGGATAGATGAACAATCTATTGCCCAGTTCGAGCAGAAGCTGCAACGGAACCTGTACAAGGTTTGGAACCGCATGTCGTCGGGTTCCTATTATCCGCCACCGGTTCGGCAGGTGGAAATTCCGAAGCAATCAGGAGGCAAACGCAAGCTGGGTATTCCGACAGTAGCCGATCGGGTGGCTCAGACCGCCGTCAAGCTGCTTATAGAGCCGCGTCTGGACTGTCTTTTTTCATTCGGATTCCTATGGATACCGGCCGGGAAAATCAGCCAAACAGGCGGTCGAGATCACTCGCAGGCGCTGCTGGAATATGAATTGGGTGGTGGAGTTTGATATCAAGGGGGCTTTTGATCATATCGATCATGAGCTGCTGCTCAAAGCTGTGAGGCATCATGTGAAGGATGTCTGGATTCTGTTGTATATCGAACGGTGGCTTAAAGCGCCGTTTGAGACTGCTGACGGCGTTCAGGTACCACGTGAAAGCGGTACACCCCAAGGTGGGATTGTCAGTCCCTTATTGATGAATCTGTTCATGCACTATGCGTTCGATGCCTGGATACAACGGACTTTTCCAGGTTGTCCATTTGCACGCTACGCCGACGATGCGGTGGTTCACTGCCGTAGCGAAAAGCAGGCGTGTGAGGTCATGGCGGCAATCAAGGCCCGTCTGGAAGAGTGCCTACTGACCATGCACCCGGAAAAGTCGAAGATCGTTTATTGCAAGGACAGTAACCGCAAGGCAGCGTACCCAACGACGCAGTTCACGTTCCTGGGGTTCACCTTCCGGCCACGGGAGGCATGGGGCAATAATGGACGCCGGTTTACCAGCTTTCTGCCCGGAGCCAGTAATGAGGCGTTAAAACGAATGCGTCAACGAACTCGCAGCTGGAATATCCAACGGCAAACACCAGCCAGCCTTTTTGAACTGTCAACGCAGTACAACGCCATTCTTCGTGGATGGTGGAATTACTATGGAGCTTTCTACAAAACGGTGATGCACAAGGTCTTCAATCACTTTGATTTGAAGCTGCAACGCTGGGCCCGTCGGAAATACAAGCCATTGGCGGGGCGCAAGCGCCGCAGTGCTGACTGGCTCAACCGAATGAAGGAAGCATGTCCATCGTTGTTCGTGCACTGGCATGTCTATGGAGATGAGTCTCGACTGGGCAACGGGAGCCGTATGAGTTGAGAGGCTCACGTACGGTTCTGCGAGAGGCTGAAGGTGAAACTCCTACGGCCTACTTACCACGGAACGCTGTGACGTAGATCCGACAGGCATAAGCAGGAAGGTCGCGCGAATTACCCTGGGAGATCTGCACGTTTGCCTGAGTGCTACCGAGCGCCGCGAGGATGGGCTTGGGGATCAACGAAGGACGTGCTCGTAGATCAGCGTCCAATGGGCAGGGCCCATGGTGGAACTCGGGAGCGTCACATATGAATCAGGCGCTGCCGAAGAAACTGTGGGATCGACTCGGTTTGATCTCGATACTGGATACGATAAACGGCTTAATCGCATAACCTGAACCGCCGTATACGGAACCGTACATACGGTGGTGTGAGAGGACGGCGGATGTAAATCCGCCTCCTACTCGATCGCTGTGTTTACTCAAATCGCAGGCAATAAAAAACCGACCTCAGGGTCGGTTTTTTAACAAGCTTATCGCTTATGCGGCAACAGCAAGGTTCAGAGCCTTGACGTGACCGTTCAGGCGGCTCTTATGACGAGCAGCCTTGTTCTTGTGGATGATGCCTTTATCGGCCATACGGTCGATAACTGGCACGGCCAGAACGTAAGCAGCTTGAGCTTTTTCAGCGTCTTTTGCGTCAATGGCTTTAACTACATTCTTGATGTAGGTACGAACCATGGAACGCAGGCTGGCGTTGTGGCTGCGACGCTTCTCAGCCTGTTTTGCACGTTTTTTGGCGGAAGGTGTGTTGGCCACCGTCGAGCTCCTCGAAAGACTTTTTAGGAAATAGCAAACAAAATAGGCCGCGAATCATGCCGATGAGTTGATGTCTTGTCAAGGGCGGTTGAGACGTTCCGCTAAGTGGTAGGTATAAAGAGGCGGGATATTTATTTCCGGCGCTTGACCTGTAAACTCGCGAGCTTTGGCTCTGTGCTGCTGCGGCGCGGAGTATCGCATAAGTAGGCGCTTTGTTCGCCTGCTGTTTATCGACAGGCACAAACTCTTTCAATGAATCTGCTCAAATCGTTGGCCGCCGTCAGCTCTATCACGATGCTTTCCCGGGTTCTGGGGTTCGTACGTGACACCCTTATCGCGCGTGCATTTGGCGCGGGGATGGCGACCGACGCCTTCTTTATCGCCTTCAAACTGCCCAATCTGCTGCGGCGGATCTTCGCCGAAGGGGCCTTTTCCCAGGCGTTCGTGCCGATTCTTGCTGAATACAAAAGCCAGAAGGGCGAGGAGGCGACGCGAACCTTCATTGCTTACGTATCGGGCCTGCTGACGCTGGTGCTGGCGCTGGTCACCGCTTTGGGCATGATCGCCGCGCCGTGGGTCATCTGGGCGACCGCGCCGGGTTTCACCAATACGCCGGAAAAATTCGAGCTGACGTCCGATCTGCTGCGGGTGACCTTTCCTTATATATTGCTGATCTCCCTGTCTTCATTGGCCGGGGCGATCCTCAATACGTATAACCGTTTCTCGGTGCCGGCCTTCGTGCCGACCCTGCTCAACGTCAGCATGATCATCTTTTCGTTGTTTCTGACGCCGTATTTCGATCCGCCGGTCATGGCGTTGGGCTGGGCAGTACTGGTGGGCGGCCTGGCGCAATTGCTCTATCAGTTGCCGCACCTGAAGAAGATCGGCCTGCTGGTGTTGCCACGACTGAACCTGCGTGACAGCGGCGTCTGGCGGGTCATGAAACAAATGCTTCCGGCGATTCTCGGCGTGTCCGTGAGCCAGATTTCGCTGATCATCAATACCATTTTCGCCTCGTTCCTGGTCGCCGGTTCCGTGTCCTGGATGTACTACGCCGACCGTTTGATGGAGTTGCCCTCCGGCGTTCTGGGTGTGGCGCTGGGTACGATTCTCCTGCCGACCCTGGCCAAGACTTACGCCAGCAAGGATCGCCAGGAATACTCGCGAATCCTCGATTGGGGTCTGCGTTTGTGTTTCGTGCTGGTGTTGCCGTGCTCGCTGGCGCTGGGGGTTCTCGCCGAGCCGTTGACCGTTTCGCTGTTTCAGTACGGCCAGTTCAGCGCGTTTGACGCCTCCATGACGCAACGGGCGCTGATCGCTTATTCGGTCGGTTTGCTCGGGATTATCGTGATCAAAGTGCTGGCGCCAGGCTTTTATGCGCAACAAAACATCCGCACTCCGGTAAAAATCGCGATTTTCACCCTGATCATTACCCAATTGTTCAACCTGGTGTTGATCGGCCCGCTGGCCCATGCCGGTCTGGCTTTGGCCATCAGCATCGGTGCGTGCATTAACGCCGGGCTCCTGTTCTATCAACTGCGCAAACAGCAGATGTATCAGCCGCAACCGGGTTGGGCGAAGTTCTCTGCCAAACTAGTGATCGCGGTGTTGGTGATGTCTGTTGTGCTACTGGTCGGGATGCACTTCATGCCGACGTGGGATCAGGGCCATATGCTTGAACGGTTCCTGCGTCTGGGCGCATTGGTCGTTGCCGGTGTGGTGGCTTATTTCGGCATGTTGCTGTTGATGGGCTTCCGTTTGCGAGACTTCAATCGCAAAGCGCTGAGCTGAGGTCACGACCTCGATAAACACGGGCGAATCGACGGTTTTGTCGGCTCGATCACTTTGGGTTACGGTGTTGCCTGTCGTCGGCCGCCGGGTGTGGTTATAATCGACCACTTTATGAGCAAGAAGCGCGTTATGCAGCTGGTTCGAGGCCTCCACAATCTGCGCCCCCAGCATCGGGGCTGTGTCGCCACTATTGGCAACTTTGACGGTGTTCACCGTGGCCACCAGGCGATCCTGGCGAGGCTGCGTGAGCGAGCGCTCGAGTTGGGCGTGCCCAGCTGCGTGGTGATTTTCGAGCCGCAGCCGCGAGAATTCTTCGCCCCTGACACGGCTCCGGCCCGTCTGGCCCGACTGCGGGACAAACTGCAGCTGCTGGCTGAGGAAGGTGTCGACCGGGTCCTGTGCCTGGCCTTCAATCAGCGCCTGAGCAAGCTCAGCGCCAGCGAATTCGTCGACACCATCCTGGTGGACGGTCTCGGGGTCCAGCATCTGGAGGTCGGTGACGACTTTCGGTTCGGCTGTGACCGGGTAGGGGATTTCGATTTCCTGCAACAGGCCGGCGTGATACAGGGCTTCACCGTCGAAGCGGCGCAAACCGTTGAACTGGACGGCATTCGCGTCAGCAGCACTCAGGTGCGAAATGCCTTGGCCGCCGCCGATTTCGCCTTGGCCGAACGGCTGCTCGGTCGTCCTTTCCAGATCACCGGGCGGGTCCTGCATGGCCAGAAGCTGGCACGGCAACTGGGCACGCCGACCGCCAACATACAACTCAAGCGTCGTCGCGTGCCGCTGACCGGGGTTTACCTGGTCAACGTCGACATCGACGGCAAGACCTGGCCAGGCGTCGCCAACATTGGCGTGCGGCCAACCGTTCAAGGTGATGGCAAAGCCCACCTCGAAGTGCATCTTTTAGATTTTGCCGGCGATCTGTATGACCGGCGTTTGACGGTGGTTTTCCACCACAAGCTGCGTGAAGAGCAGCGTTTCGCCTCTCTGGAGGCGCTTAAGACGGCGATCAATGCGGATGTTGCCGCCGCCCGTGCCCTGTCGCACCTAGCGCCAATCGCTAATGAAGAGCCTTAAATGACCGACTATAAAGCCACGCTAAACCTTCCGGACACCGCCTTCCCAATGAAGGCCGGCCTGCCTCAGCGCGAACCGCAGATTCTGCAGCGCTGGGACAGCATTGGCCTGTACGGTAAGTTGCGCGAGATTGGCAAGGATCGTCCGAAGTTCGTACTTCACGACGGTCCTCCGTACGCCAACGGCACGATTCACATCGGTCATGCGCTGAACAAGATTCTCAAGGACATGATCATCCGCTCGAAAACCCTGTCGGGTTTCGACGCGCCTTATGTTCCTGGCTGGGACTGCC
The DNA here is from genome assembly GCF_054897765.1 of Pseudomonas sp. RT4P38. NCBI lineage: Bacteria > Pseudomonadati > Pseudomonadota > Gammaproteobacteria > Pseudomonadales > Pseudomonadaceae > Pseudomonas > Pseudomonas sp. RT4P38. Next base: position 6,020,337 of record NZ_CM142703.1, on the reverse strand, counting down.
ACGGTCTGCCGATCGAGCACAAAGTCGAAGTGACCCACGGCAAGAACCTGGGAGCGGACAAGACCCGCGAACTGTGCCGTGCGTATGCCACCGAGCAGATCGAAGGTCAGAAATCCGAATTCATCCGTCTGGGCGTGTTGGGCGACTTTGCCAACCCGTACAAGACCATGGACTTCAAAAACGAGGCCGGTGAAATCCGTGCCCTGGCTGAAATCGTCAAGGGCGGTTTTGTGTTCAAGGGCCTGAAGCCTGTGAACTGGTGCTTCGACTGCGGTTCGGCCCTGGCTGAAGCGGAAGTCGAGTACGAGAACAAAAAGTCCTCGACCATCGACGTGGCGTTCCCGATTGCCGACGAAGCCAAGCTGGCTGCCGCTTTCGGTCTGCCTTCGTTGGGCAAACCCGCTTCGATCGTGATCTGGACCACCACCCCGTGGACCATCCCGGCCAACCAGGCGTTGAACGTTCACCCGGAATTCAATTACGCCCTGGTCGACGTCGGCGACAAACTGCTGGTGCTGGCTGAAGAGCTGGTCGAGTCGTGCCTGGCGCGCTACAAGCTGGAAGGCTCGGTTATCGCGACCACCACCGGTTCGGAACTGGAACTGATCAACTTCCGTCACCCGTTCTACGATCGTCTGTCGCCGGTTTACCTGGCCGAGTATGTCGAACTGGGCGCCGGCACCGGCGTGGTTCACTCCGCACCGGCTTACGGCGTGGACGACTTCGTGACCTGCAAGAAGTACGGCATGGTCAACGACGACATCCTCAACCCGGTACAGAGCAACGGCGTTTACGCAACGTCGCTGGAGTTCTTCGGCGGCCAGTTCATCTGGAAGGCCAACCCGGCCATCGTCGACAAGCTGACCGAAGTCGGTGCGCTGCTGCACACAACCGTCATCGAACACAGTTACATGCACTGCTGGCGTCACAAGACTCCGCTGATCTACCGCGCCACCGCGCAGTGGTTCATCGGCATGGACAAAGAACCGGTGACCGGCGACACCCTGCGCAAGCGGGCGATCAAAGCCATCGAAGAGACCAAGTTCGTCCCGGCGTGGGGCCAGGCGCGCCTGCACTCGATGATTGCCAACCGTCCGGACTGGTGCATCTCCCGTCAGCGCAACTGGGGCGTGCCGATCCCGTTCTTCCTGAACAAGGAAAGCGGCGAACTGCACCCACGTACCGCCGAACTGATGGAAGAAGTCGCCAAGCGCGTCGAAGTCGAAGGCATCGAGGCCTGGTTCAAGATGGACGCCGCCGAGTTGCTCGGTGACGAAGCGCCGCAGTACGACAAGATCAGCGACACCCTGGACGTCTGGTTCGATTCGGGCACCACGCACTGGCATGTTCTGCGCGGTTCGCACCCGATGGGCCACGAGACCGGCCCGCGTGCTGACTTGTACCTGGAAGGCTCGGACCAACACCGTGGCTGGTTCCACTCGTCGCTGCTGACCGGTTGCGCCATCGACAATCACGCGCCGTACCGCGAGCTGCTGACTCACGGCTTCACCGTCGATGAGTCCGGTCGCAAGATGTCCAAATCCTTGGGCAACGTGATCGCGCCGCAAAAGGTCAACGACACCCTGGGCGCCGACATCATGCGTCTGTGGGTTGCTTCCACCGATTACTCGGGTGAAATGGCGGTTTCCGAGCAGATCCTGCAGCGCAGTGCGGACGCCTACCGGCGGATCCGTAATACCGCGCGCTTCCTGCTCTCCAACCTGACCGGTTTCAACCCGGCCACCGACATCCTGCCGGCCGAAGAAATGCTGGCGCTGGACCGTTGGGCCGTGGACCGCACCCTGCTGCTGCAACGCGAGCTGCAAGAGCACTACGGCGAATACCGCTTCTGGAACGTCTACTCCAAGATCCACAATTTCTGCGTGCAGGAGTTGGGCGGTTTTTACCTGGACATCATCAAGGACCGTCAGTACACCACTGGCGCCAACAGCAAGGCCCGCCGCTCGGCGCAAACCGCGCTGTACCACATCAGTGAAGCGCTGGTGCGCTGGATCGCGCCGATCCTCGCCTTCACCGCTGATGAACTGTGGGAATACCTGCCGGGTGAGCGCAACGAATCGGTGATGCTCAACACCTGGTATGAAGGCCTGACCGAACTGCCGGACAACGTCGAACTGGGCCGCGCCTACTGGGAGCGGATCATGGCGGTGAAGGTTGCGGTCAACAAGGAAATGGAAATCCAGCGCGCGGCCAAGGCCGTCGGTGGCAACCTGCAAGCCGAAGTGACGCTGTTCGCCGAAGAGGCTTTGAGCGCCGACCTGGCCAAGCTGAGCAACGAACTGCGCTTCGTATTGATCACCTCGACCGCCAGCGTTGCGCCTTTTGTTCAGTCACCAGAGGACGCGGTAGTCACCGAAGTCAGCGGCCTGAAGTTGAAAATCGTCAAGTCGGCCTTCGCCAAGTGCGCCCGTTGCTGGCACTGCCGTGAAGACGTCGGCGTGAACCCGGAGCATCCGGAAATCTGCGGTCGTTGCGTCGACAACATCAGCGGCGCTGGCGAGGTTCGTCACTATGCCTAATGCTGCTGGCCGTTTTGGACGGCTGAGCTGGCTCTGGTTGAGTTTGCTGGTCCTGGTCATCGACCAGGCCAGCAAGTTCTACTTCGAAGGCAAGCTCGAGATGTACCAGCAAATCGTGGTGATCCCCGATTTGTTCAGCTGGACACTGGCCTACAACACAGGCGCGGCGTTCAGCTTCCTGGCCGACAGCTCTGGCTGGCAGCGCTGGTTGTTTGCCCTGATCGCTGTGGTGGTCAGTGCCGTGCTGGTGGTCTGGCTCAAGCGTCTGGGGCGCAACGAAACTTGGCTGGCCATTGCGCTAGCCCTGGTGCTCGGTGGTGCGCTGGGCAATCTGTATGACCGCATCGCCTACGGCCATGTGATCGATTTCATCCTGGTGCATTGGCAGAATCGTTGGTACTTCCCAGCGTTCAACTTTGCCGACAGTGCAATTACTGTCGGTGCTGTGATGCTGGCGCTGGACATGTTCAAAAGCAAAAAGACCGGAGAAGCCGTTCATGACTGAACAGGTATTGGCTGAGCAACGCATCCGCCAGAACACGGAAGTCACCTTGCACTTTGCACTGCGCCTGGAGAACGGCGACACCGTCGACAGCACCTTCGACAAAGCCCCGGCGACCTTCAAGGTCGGTGACGGTAACCTGTTGCCAGGTTTCGAAGCAGCGCTGTTCGGCTTCAAGGCTGGCGACAAGCGTACGCTGACGATTGCGCCGGAAAACGCTTTTGGCCAACCCAACCCGCAGAACGTACAGATCATCCCGCGCTCGCAGTTCAAGGACATGGACCTGTCGCCTGGCTTGCTGGTGATCTTCAACGATGCGGCGAATACTGAGTTGCCCGGTGTAGTGAAGGAATTCGATGACGAGCAAGTGACCATCGACTTCAACCACCCGCTGGCCGGCAAGACATTGACCTTTGACGTCGAGATCATCAACGTCATAGCGCTGTAACTGAAGGAACACGGTCAAATGTGGGAGCGAGCTTGCTCGCGATGGCTGAGTGTCAGTCAACATCAACGTTGAATGTTAGGCGCCCATCGCGAGCAAGCTCGCTCCCACATTGGTTTTTCACTGTTTTCGCGCGCAAGACACGAGGCACAGCATGCAAATCAAACTCGCCAACCCCCGTGGCTTCTGCGCCGGTGTGGACCGGGCGATCGAAATCGTCAACCGAGCCCTGGAAGTCTTTGGGCCGCCGATCTACGTGCGCCACGAAGTGGTCCACAACAAATTCGTCGTCGAAGACCTGCGTGCTCGTGGAGCGATTTTCGTCGAAGAACTGGATCAGGTGCCGGACGACGTCATCGTGATCTTCAGTGCCCACGGTGTTTCCCAGGCCGTGCGCACCGAAGCTGCCGGTCGTGGCCTGAAGGTGTTCGACGCTACCTGTCCGCTGGTGACCAAGGTGCACATCGAAGTGGCGCGCTACAGCCGCGACGGTCGTGAGTGCATCCTCATCGGTCACGCCGGTCACCCGGAAGTCGAAGGCACCATGGGCCAGTACGATGGCAGCAACGGTGGCGCGATCTATCTGGTTGAAGACGAGAAAGACGTCGCCGCCTTGCAGGTGAACAACCCTGAAAAACTGGCGTTCGTGACCCAGACCACCCTGTCCATGGACGATACCAGCCGTGTCATCGACGCACTGCGTACGCGCTTCCCGGCGATCGGTGGCCCGCGCAAGGACGACATCTGCTACGCCACGCAAAACCGTCAGGACGCGGTCAAGCAACTGGCCGACGAATGCGACGTGGTGTTGGTGGTCGGCAGCCCGAACAGCTCCAACTCCAATCGCTTGCGTGAACTGGCCGAACGCATGGCCACTCCGGCCTACCTGATCGACGGTGCCGAAGACCTGCAAAAGAGCTGGTTCGAGGGTGTCGAGCGAATCGGCATCACCGCTGGCGCCTCCGCGCCAGAAGTCCTGGTGCGTGGCGTGATCCAGCAGTTACAGGCATGGGGCGCTACCGGCGCCGATGAACTGGCCGGTCGCGAGGAGAACATCACCTTCTCTATGCCTAAAGAGTTACGCGTCCGCTCCCTGCTTTAACGCTTTTGCCCCCCGGGCACAGCGCCTGCTCAGCCTTATGGCTGCGCAGGCTGACGCGACCGGTCGCGGCCAGCACCACCTGGAGCTGAGTGACCGGTTCGCGGGCTGCGCAAATGTGCAATGTCCCCGCTTGAAAGGCCCGTCCAGGCATCTGTGGCTCGCCAATACTGTTGAAACGTATGTATCGCCTGACCGGCCAATTGCCGACAATCGGCACCCGAGTGCCACTCGCGCGCTCAACCAGCAGCGGATTGCTGTTGTCCTCCGCCCCTTTGCCACTGATATCCAGAATGATCCGCCAGCCCTGACTCCAGTCGCCGTTGATGGCGTGAATCACGACACTCTGGTTGCGTGTGATGGCAACGGTTCTGGCGTTGCGTATACCGCTGATAAGCGACTCTGCCACCTGCTCGCGATGGTTCGATTCAGTCAGTGCTGCAAACGCCGGACTGACCAACAGCAGAACAATCCCGACAATTGTCAGTCCCATGAGCAGTTCGATCAGGCTGAAACCTCGCTGATGCATGTCATCTCCCTCCCTGGAGTGCTGCGGCCCGCGCGATCCCAGCGCGAGTAATGGCAAAACAACCGAACCCCTGCCGGTCGAATGTTCTAGCGTGTAGAAGCAGGTATAGCCGACGGCGACGGAGGGCACTGATGGATCATCGTACAAAAGGTTTCACGCTGATCGAGTTGCTGATCGCGCTCGCGGTGCTTCTGATCCTGATCACACTGGCCGTACCAGCGTTTACCCGTTCGGTGCAAATCACCAAGGCCGACACCGAAATCGGCGATCTGCAACGTGGTCTGAATTTCGCCCGACTTGAGGCGATCAATCGAGGTATCACCACCCGGGTTCGTCCGACGGCGGGCGGCAGTGTCTGGACCGGGGATCTGTCGGTCTATGACGGTACTGGCAATCCGGCCAATGTATTGCGGGTTGTTCCAGCGATGAGCAGCGGGGCGACTCTGACGCTAACCTCAGGAGTGACCGCCATCGATTTCAACAATCTGGGCGGGTTGTCGGCACCGTCCACGGCGGTGGTGATCAGCTATGTACAGGGGGCGCAAAGCAGGACGCTGAATGTGTGTTTGAACGGACGAATTCTATTGGGTGGTAGTTGCGGATGAGGGGATGGAGCAAGCGTGCACAGGAGGGCATGACGCTGATCGAGGTTTTGGTTGCGTTGTTGATTCTGGGTGTGGGGCTGTTGGGGGCGGCGGCGATTCAGCTCAATGCGCTGAAGTACACGGACAGCTCGCGGATGACCAGCCAGGCGAGTTTTATCGCCTATGACATGATGGACCGCATTCGCGCCAACTCCGGCGCCGACTACACCGTCACGCCACCGACCTCGGGCAACTTGAGCGTCGCCCGGGATCAGGACCTCTACGACTTCACGACCAACATCGTCAATTTCGGCGGCGCCACGGCTACTGGCAGCGTTACGCTCAATCAGCGGGTGTACACCATCACCATCATCTGGGATGACTCGCGGGCCGCCAACACCGCCAATTCCCGTCGCAGCTTTGTGCTGACCAGTCGCGCCACCGTCGATCCGGTGGCGACGCCATGAACCGGCTCAATCGAGGTTTCGGCCTGATCGAAATGCTGATCGCCCTGGCGTTGAGCCTGGTCGTGGTGCTCGGTGTGGCGCAGATTTTCATTGCGGCCAAGAACACCTACGTCAGCCAAAACGCATCGGCCAACCTGCAGGAAGATGCTCGATTTGTGCTGAGTAAAATAATTCAGGAAATTCGCATGGTGGGGATGTTTGGTTGTCTGGGAACGATCACTGACGCAAGCGCCGGGGGGAGTTTCAATGCCAGCCAGGTAACGCCGATCAGTTGGGACAATGCCAATCTCAAGCTGACCTTGGTGACCGCCGATGTGGGAGCAGGTGGCGGTACGCCGACCTGGACGGTGGTCTCCGATTGTCGAAACACGGCGACGGCTTATTCAAATTTGCAGGCTCCCGCATCGGGACAGTTGGCGTTTCCGATTAGGCGACTGGTTTACAGCCTTAAGAACAATCAGCTGACGATGGGAAGCGGCACCACGCCTACCCAAGCGGTGCTGGTCGACAATGTCAGTGCCTTCAACGTGAGCTTCGGTCTTGCTAGTTCGGCTACCGATGCGTCCGCTTCCAGCTACAGCAGCAATCCGTCGGACCCTGCTCGAATCCGCAGCGTACGCCTGACGTTGACTCTCACCGACCCGAACAACCGGGTACGCAATCAAACCTTTAACGTGGTTGCCGCTCTGCGCAACCGCTTGCCATGAGGGGAGGGCCGGTGAGTATTTCTTCCGAGACCCCTCACTCCCAGCGCGGCATGGCGCTGCTGATCAGCCTGGTGTTTCTTCTATTGCTGACACTGATCGGCCTTTCATCGATGCAAAACGCCACCTTGCAGGAAAAAATGGCCGCCAGTGTGACCCTGCGCAATCAGTCGTTCCAGGGCGCCGAAGCCGCGCTGCGCATCGGCGAAAGCGCGGTGCAACTGGATACCTACGCATTGCCGGTTTGCAGCGGCACCAGCCAATGCGCACCGCCGGCCGAGGCGTCGGCCCTCACCGCCGCCGGGTTCAATTCCACCTCGGGTGTCACCTGGATCGCGGCCGCCAACGGTTTCTACGGGGTGCAAAACATAGGCGCCACGCTGAACGCCGTGAATGTGCCGAGCAACACGTCGGCAACGCTGTACCGGGTGACCGCTGTGGGCATCGTAGGCAACTCGCGCAGTGTGGTGGAGAGTATCTATGCGAAGTACTGAGGCCCGCACAGGCTGGCGCCGTTGGTTGTTGCAGCTGCTCTACGGCGCGTCGTTGAGTCTTTATCTGGCAGCGCCGGCTTACGCCTTCACGCCCTCGGATTCGCCGCTGTTGAGCGCCGCCGCCGTCGCACCCAATGTGATGCTGTTACTCGACGACTCGGGGAGTATGAACAACATTATCTGGGCGGCAGGCTTCAACCCGACGGTCGCACGCCCCACAGTGACTATTTGCCTCTCGAATGGTTCGTGCTTGAAAGGCCGCGAGCTTGACATGACCGATACCAATATTGCTTTGTCGAGTTTGACTCGAGGAAAATGTTCGAAAGGGTGGTACGGTTTTTATAACAACAGCTCTTCCGGTCCGGATTCGCTTTGCCTCAAACTTCCCGATCCGGTGGGGAGCGAGGACACGCGGTATACGGCAAATTACTTGTCCTATCTGATAAATCTGGCCAACAATTCAGATCGGGATTTCACTGATGGCTCGATCCCCAATGATTACCGGATGAACGTGGCGCGCAACGTTTCCAAGATGTTGGTGGCTGGCAACCGCGCGCTACGCATCGGCCTGTCGACGTTCAATCTGGCGGTCGGCAACCACAAGAATGACGGCGGTTACATTGCCCGTTCGGTCAGTGATATGTCGGTGGTCAGCGGCACCGTGACCCAGGCTCAGGCCAATACCAACTACAACGCACTGATCGACGCGATTGATGGACTGAGCGCGGAAGCCAATACACCGCTGGCAGAAGCCTATTACGAAATCACCCGCTATTTCCGTGGTATGGCGCCATACAACAACTCGACGCCCACCACCTATACCAGTCCGATTCAGTACCGTTGCCAGAAAAATTACGGGGTGGTGATTACCGATGGTCTACCGACCTACGACCGAACCTTTCCGACCAACGATCCGCTGGGTGGCAGCCGGTTACCGAACTGGGACGGGATCAGCAATAACGATGGCGCCAACCTCGCCGGCGACGATGAGGGCGACGATGAGGGCGACACCCTGTACCTGGATGACATCGCCAAGTTCGCCTTCGACATCGACATGCGCTCCACAGGGACAGATGCCGCGGGTAAAAGCTGGAACGAGGTGGATTTTTCCAAGCAGAACATGAACACCTACACTGTGGGTTTCGCCGTCGCTAACCAGATGTTGTCGGATGCGGCGACCTACGGACAGGGCCGATACTACCAGGCGAGCGATAGCGCGGAACTCATCAGTGCACTGGCTGCAGCCTTGAGCGACCTCACCGCCAAGGCCGGCTCAGGTGGCAGCGGCGTTGCCAGCGGCACCACTCTTGCCAGCAACTCAACCTACTTCCAGACCACCTACGACCCCAAGGACTGGCGGGGCACCATCAAATCCCTTGGCTTCACATCGGCGGGCGCGGTTAACACGGCCGCGGTGCTATGGACGACCGATACCACTATCGTGCCCGGTGCTACTGCGCCGACCTACCAGTCCTGGAACACCCTGACCAACGCCGCTGTTACTCTGGCCTACGGCAATTTTTCCCCGATCCAGCAGACTTCCCTCAGCCAGAACTTGCCCATCGGGATCACGGGCAGCGATTTGGTGGAGTGGAGCAAGGGCACCAACAAAACCGGGTTGAAAGCGCGTAGCGTGTTGCTCGGCGACATTATCAATTCGCCACTCGTGCTGGCCGCGCCCACGGACCAAACCGCGTCCGATCTGGTGGGGGATACTACCTACAGCACCTACCTGGCCACCAAAGCCGCCAACATGAATGCCAGCCTGGTGGTGAACGCCAACGACGGTTTTGTGAACGTCGTCAACTCGGCCAATGGTGTCAGGCGTTATGCCTACATGCCTTCCAGTGTGTTGCCTTCGCTGCGTTTGATCGCCGACACCAATTACATCAACGGCGTCAGCCACAAGTTTCTGGTTGACGGTCAGGTCGCGGTATTCGATGCCCAACTCAACAGCGCCTGGAAAACCCTGGCATTGGGTGGAACAGGGGCGGGGGGCAGGACCTTCTACGCGTTGCAGCTGTTCGACGCCTCGGTCGGTAACGTGACCAAGGCGTTGTGGGAGATCAGCGCACCGTCCACAGCAAATACGGCGAACGTTTTCAATGATCTGGGTTATGCCTATGCACGACCGGAAGTGGCACGCTTGGCCGACGGTCGATGGGCCGCATTCATCTCCAACGGTTATGGCAGCAACTCCGGGGTGGCAGCGTTGTACGTGGTCGACATTCGCGACGGCACGCTGATCAAGAAAATAGTGGTCGACGGCGCCGAGACTAACAACGGCCTGTCGTCGGTAAAACTTCGGGTCAACTCGCAGAATGTGGTGCAGGCCGCTTATGGCGGCGACTTGAAGGGGCGGCTGTGGAAGTTTGATTTGGGCGCCACCGCCCCGGAATCGTGGGATCTGGCGTTTTCCCGCAAACCGCTGTTTACCACCGCGGGTGGCGTCACCCAGCCGATTACCGCGCAACCATTGCTGGCGGATAACTCGTTGGGAGGGAAGGAAGTATTTTTCGGCACCGGTAAGTTCAACGAGACGGCCGACAAGACCAACAAAGACCTCCAGGCGTTCTATGCAGTGTGGGATGCGGAAGGTGGCTCCGGGCAAATCACAACGTCCAGTTTGCAGGCCCAGGCGGTGACCGGTGTGTTCTCCGGTAGCGGTGGGCAATTCATCACCACCAGCCAGAACGACGTGACCTATCCGGCGAAAAAAGGCTGGTACCTGCCGCTGGTGTACAACAACGTGCTAACTGGTGAGCGGGTGATCAATCAGGCCAGTCTGGTGGCCGGCCGGATCGTGTTCACCACGGCCAGCGTGGACACCACCGACCCTTGCGCCAGTTTCGGTACCGGCAAACTGGTCGAACTCGATGCATTCAGCGGTAAGATGCTCAACTACGCGGTGCTCGACACCAATGGCGACGGTCTGGTCGACATCAAGGATTCGATTTCCAGCGGGGTGATTTTCACCGGTGGTATTCCGACGCTGAACGCGATCGTCAACAATGCGTCCCGCAAGATTGTGAACGACTCCAGCGGCGGCATCAGCTCCCTGGTGGAAAAGCCCGGCGGTGGTGTCAACCGTCGCATCATGTGGCGACAAATACAGTAAGTGAGAGTTGAGGCATGCGCAGATCCAATCGAGGTTTTACCCTGATCGAAATCATGATCGTGATTGCGATCATCGGGATCGTCATCACCATTGGCTACCCGAGCCTCACCGAGTATGTGAAAAAGGGCCGTCGAACGGAGGTGGCCGGGCTGCTCTCCGAACAGGCGCAGATCCTCGAGCGTTTTTATTCGAAGAACAATGTCTACACCAACGTCGCAGGCCTGAGTGCCGGCAATGACTTTTACACCATTACCCAGACCCTGACCGATCAGACTTTCCTGCTGACGGCCGTGCGCAAGGCCGGCAGTGCCATGGCGACGGACAAGTGTGGGGATTTCACCATCACCAACACTGGCGTCAGAAGCATGGTCAATGCGACGGCCGCGACCAAGGATTGCTGGGGTCGCTGAGTTCCTTTTTCGGGCGCCTTTTGCGTCCTCTGTCTATTTAACGGTTGGATCAGAACATGACCAGGCAACAGCAAGTGGTGATTGTCGGCGGCGGGGTGATTGGCCTGCTGACGGCGTTCAATCTCGCGTCCGAAGTGCAAAACGTTGTGCTGCTGGATCGCTCGAACGTTGGTCAGGAATCGTCCTGGGCCGGCGGCGGTATTGTTTCGCCGCTCTACCCTTGGCGCTACAGCCCGGCGGTCACCGCGTTGGCGCATTGGTCCCAGGATTTTTATCCACAGCTGGGCGAGCGTTTGTTTGCAGCCACCGGTGTCGATCCTGAAGTGCATACCACCGGGTTGTACTGGCTGGATCTGGATGATGAGGCCGAGGCCCTGGCCTGGGCTGAGCGGGAAAACCGTCCGTTGCGGGCTGTGGATATCTCGGCAGCTCACGACGCGGTGCCGGTGCTGGGGAGCGGTTTTTCCCGGGCGATCTACATGGCCGATGTGGCCAATGTGCGTAATCCGCGACTGGTGAAGTCCCTCAAGGCTGCGTTGCTGGCGCTGCCGAACGTGACGATTCATGAGCAGTGTGAAGTCAGCGGGTTTATCCGTGAAGGCGCTACGGTGGTCGGGGTGCAGACCTCGGCGGGAGCGATTCATGGCGATCAGGTGGTTCTGACCGCAGGTGCCTGGAGCGGTGATTTACTCAAGAGCCTGGATCTGGAGTTGCCGGTCGAGCCGGTGAAAGGGCAGATGATTCTCTACAAATGCGCAGCGGATTTTCTGCCGAGCATGGTTCTGGCCAAGGGGCGTTATGCGATTCCTCGGCGCGACGGGCACATTCTGATCGGTAGTACGCTGGAGCATCAAGGCTTCGACAAGACGCCGACTGAATCTGCCCTGGAGAGCCTGAAGGCGTCGGCGGAGGAGTTGATTCCTGCACTGGCGGATGCCGAGGTCGTGGGGCACTGGGCCGGGTTGCGACCGGGCTCGCCGGAAGGCATTCCCTACATCGGTCGGGTGCCAGGGTTCGAAGGGCTTTGGCTCAATTGCGGGCATTACCGTAACGGCTTGGTGCTGGCGCCGGCGTCGTGTCAGTTGTTTGCGGATGTGATGCTGGGGCGTGAGCCGATCATTGATCCGGCACCGTATGCGCCGGTTGGGCGGATCTGAGACTCAATCGAGTCCCAGTTTTTTGAGCCTGTAGCGCATCGACCTGAATGAAAGACTCAACCGCTGAGCCGCCGCCGTGCGGTTCCAGCGGGTTTCTTCCAGGGCCTGGAGGATCAGTTTTCGTTCGACGTTTTCCAGGTAGTCTTCCAGGTTGTCAATCTGCGTCAGGTCCGGCACACCGCCTTCCGGGTTGCAGTTGCCTTCGGCCAGTCGCAGGTCGCTGGCTTCGATCTGCTTGTTTTCGCACAACGTGTGAGCCCGTTCGAGCACGTTCTCCAGTTCCCGCACGTTGCCGGGGAAGCGATAACTTTTCAGCGCGTCGAGGGCATCCGGGTGGAGTTTCACGGCGGGTTGGCCGGTGCTGATGGCCAAACGGTTGAGCACGTGGCTGGCGAGCAATTCGATGTCGTCACGGCGTTCGCGCAAGGGCGGCACCCGTAGTTCGATCACGTTTAACCGGTAGTACAAATCCTGACGAAAGCGTTCGGCGGCGACTTCGGCGTCGAGGTCTTTGTGGGTGGCGCAAAGGATACGCACGTCGACCACGGTTTCCTGCTGCTCGCCGACACCGCGAACGGCTTTTTCCTGTATTGCCCGTAGCAGCTTGACCTGCATCGCCAGCGGCAAATCAGCCACTTCGTCGAGGAACAGGGTGCCGCCATGGGCGGCCTGGAACAGTCCGGGTTTGTCTTCGATGGCACCGCTGAAGCTGCCTTTGCGATGGCCGAAAAATTCGCTCTCCATCAATTCCGACGGGATTGCCCCGCAGTTGATTGGAATAAACGGTTGGCTGGCGCGTGGTCCTTGCTCGTGGATCAGTCGCGCGACCAATTCCTTGCCGCTGCCGGATTCGCCGCTGATGTAAACCGGCGCTTGGCTGCGGGCCAGTTTGTCGATGTGTTTGCGCAGGGCGCGCATGGGCAGTGAGTCACCCAGCAGCCGGCGATCGATGGCCGTGCCAGTGCCGCCCGACGCAGGCAAACGCAGCGCACTGCTGACCAGCTCCCGAAGGCGGGTGAGGTCCACCGGTTTGGTCAGGAAGTCAAAGGCGCCGGCCTTGAGAGCGTTGATCGCGGTTTCCAGGTTGCCGTAAGCGGTGATCATTGCCACCGGTACTTGTGGGTGGCGTTGCTGGATGTATTGCACCAGCTCAAGGCCGGTGCCGTCCGGCAGGCGCATGTCGGTCAGGCACAGGTCGAACGTCTCCCGCGTCAGCAGGGCCTGGGCTTCGCCGAGGTTGCGGGCACTGAAGGTGTCGAGTTTCATCCGTCCCAGTGTGATTTCCAGGAGTTCGCGGATATCCGGTTCGTCGTCGACGATCAGGACTTTTTGCTGTGGGCTCATGTTCAACCTTGTTTCCGTCCGTGAGCAAAGGTGATGCGAAAGCAGCCGCCGCCTTGGCGTGGTTTGAAGTCTAGGCGGGCCTGGTTGCTTTCGCACAGCTCACGGGACAGATAAAGCCCCAGGCCGGTGCCTTGGGTGCTGGTAGTGAAGAACGGTTCGAACAAGTGCACGTGATGCTCCGGTGTTACGCCGGGGCCATCGTCCAGGATCTCGAGGATCGGCAGCTGGCTGTCCGGGTCGACAAACAACTCGAGCCAGACCTGTGCCAGGTCGTGATTCAAGGCGCTATGGCGCCAGGCGTTGCGCAACAAATTGTCGAGAATCTGGGTCAGCTGGTTTGGGTCCATCAGGGTCTTGAATTCTCCTGAACCGATGCACAGATGAATCTGCTGATGCTCGGTCGCCCCCTCGCGGGTTTCGTTGACGAACTGTTCCAGCCACGGCTTCAGATCAAGCCGTTGCGCTACGGTTTGCTGACGGCGGGACAGTTGCAGGACGTTTTCGATTACCCGATTCATTCGCTGAGAGTGGTCTTGAATAATCTGTGTCAGACGCCGATCCGCGCGGTTCAGTTCCTCAGATTCATGCAACAGCTGCGCGGCATGACTAATGGCACCCAGTGGATTGCGGATTTCATGGGCGATACCGGCGGTCAGGTGACCGAGCGCGGCCAGCTTCAATTGCTGGGCTTGTTGAGCGATTTGCGCGAGGTCTTCGAGAAAGACCAGGGTCTGGTGGTGTGGGCTTTGGTCCAGGGCAATGAAGCTCGGTTGCAACTCCAGGCCACTGCTGGCGACTTTCAGGCTCTGGGGGCGCAGCGTCGGGTTGTTGAGCCACAGTTGCAAGCGTTCAACCAGGGTGGGTAAGTAGTCGTCGATCAGCTGACTTTCAAGACTTTCCCTGCCTAACAGGTTCAAGGCGCTGTGGTTGGCCAATTGAACCCGCCGCTGGTCGTCGAGTACCAGGATGCCGGTACGCATGCGTTGCAGGATCAGTGCGTTGAGGGCTTCGAGACCGACGACTTCGCTGGCCCGTTGTTCGGCCAGTGTTTCGCTGACTTCCAAGCGTCGGATCAGCCCTTGCACCAGTAATGCCGCAGCAAAACACAGGGCGCCGAGCGTGCCGGCTTGCAAGTAATCATTGGGGGTGGCGGGATGGCTGAAACTCAGGAGGAAGCTCAGCCCCACGATGCCGAGCGCGCCGACGGCGGCAATCAACAGGCCTATGCGCCCTCGCAACAAAGTGTTGCTGATGGCTACCGATACGATCAGCAGGTTGCCGATGGCACTGGCCACACCACCGGCGGCGTAGAACAGACCGCACAGCAGCAGGACATCGGTCAGCGCCAGGCTGAACAGTTGCGCCGGGCGCCGGGTGTTCTCGAGGAACACCACCAGCAGGATATTCAGCACCAGGTATACCCAGCTGCCACTGCGCAGCAGGTTGTCATTGGTGAACGTCAGCAGCTGGTTGTCCATGTCGCTGGAGATCAACAGCACCAGGGTGATGCCGACGCTCAAACGGTAAAGATGATAGAGGCGCAGCAGTCGCTGGGCCTGTTTGTTGCCGGGACTGGACGTCTCAGCGATCACTTGAACCCGGGCCTTGCTCAAGATGAGCCTGGCTGCAATACCACTGTTGTTGAAGGCTCAGCGCGCGGTCGCGTGGCAGGTGTACGCCGCAATGGGCGCAGCGGACCATCGGGGCCGCTTCCAGCTCGGCAGGGGACTTGGGATTTGTAGACGATCCCTTGAACTTGCGCCAGAACCATACTGCAGCGGCAATCAGGGCGATCCAGAACAGTAAACGAAGCATGATGAGCGGCTACTTGACGAGTGATTAGCCAGTTTAGCCAAGGACATGACCAGCGCACAGCGTAATAATCGAGCCCATAAAAAAGGAGCCTCGAAAGGCTCCTTTTTGTACCGCGCGACGTGTCAGTCAAACATGCCGAAGGTCATGTAGCTGAACCACGAGCGGTCGCTGTTGTTGCCTTCCGCTTCGTGTTCCTCTTCCTTGATCACATCGCCATCTGCATCTTTAGGCTTGAGATCGCTCGGAATCGCGTCCTTGGCGTCCTGGAACTGCTTCTGCACGTCCTGGTTGGCGCGGGTTTCGCCCGGCGGCAGCGGTGGACGGGACTCGATCAGGCCTAGCGTCGCTTTGCTCAACCACGAGCGGTTGTCGGCTTCGTCTACCGAAGGCTTGAACTGACCGTCGACCAGGGTTGGATGGTTCGGGTAGTTGAGCTTCAGGGTTTCGAGGCTGGTGTTGGCCAGATCGTCCAGATGCAGACGCTGGTAGGCCTCTGTCATCACCGCCAGGCCGTCACCGACCGAAGGGGTTTCCTGGAAGTTTTCCACCACGTAACGACCACGGTTCGCGGCGGCGACATAGGCCTGACGGGTCAGGTAGTAGTCGGCAACGTGAATCTCGTAGGCCGCCAGCAGGTTGCGCAGGTAGATCATGCGCTGCTTGGCGTCCGGCGAGTAGCGGCTGTTCGGGAAGCGGCTGGTCAGCTGGGCGAACTCGTTGTAGGAGTCGCGAGCTGCACCCGGGTCACGCTTGGTCATGTCCAACGGCAGGAAGCGCGACAACAGGCCGACGTCCTGGTCGAAAGAAGTCAGGCCCTTGAGGTAATACGCGTAATCCACGTTCGGGTGCTGCGGGTGCAGGCGAATGAAGCGCTCGGCGGCGGACTTCGCAGCTTCAGGCTCGGTGTTCTTGTAGTTGGCGTAGATGAGCTCGAGTTGAGCCTGATCGGCGTAGCGACCGAACGGATAACGCGACTCCAGCGCCTTCAGCTTGGCTGTGGCGGCGGTGTAGCTATTGTTGTCCAGATCGTGCTGAGCCTGCTGGTACAGCTCGACTTCGCTCAGGTTTTCGTCTACGACTTCCTTCGATGAGCAAGCAGCGGTCAATGCGAGGATGGCGATCAGCAGCAGGTGTTTCACTTGCATGGCGGCTTGCGTCCCTATGACGGCCGCTGTCTTGGGCGGGGCCGTCCTGTTATGATGAGCGCCCCGTTGAGTAGCCTCGGGGCAAAAGACGCCGTATTTAACCACAAGCGCGCAGCCGAAACCAAAGGCTGTGCCGACGCCTAGTCCGAGCATGTCCGATAAAATTGAACTTCGCGCAGAGGTGCCGTCCGAATTGGGCGGCCAACGCCTCGATCAAGTCGCCGCACAATTATTCGCTGAGCACTCGCGCTCGCGCCTTTCCGCCTGGATCAAAGACGGCCGCCTGACTGTGGATGGGACGGTTATCCGCCCGCGAGACATCGTTCATGGTGGCGCCATTCTTGAGCTCACTGCCGAGCAGGAAGCTCAGGGCGAATGGATCGCTCAAGACATCGAACTGGACATCGTCTATGAAGACGACGACATCCTGGTGATCAATAAACCCGCGGGTCTGGTGGTGCATCCTGCTGCCGGTCACGCCGATGGCACCTTGCTCAATGCCTTGCTGCACCACGTGCCGGACATCATCAATGTGCCCCGCGCTGGTATCGTGCATCGCCTGGACAAGGACACCACCGGTCTGATGGTGGTGGCCAAGACCATTCAGGCGCAGACACAGCTTGTCACGCAATTGCAGAGCCGTAGCGTAAGCCGGATCTACGAATGCATCGTGATCGGTGTGGTGACTGCCGGCGGCAAGATCAACGCTCCGATTGGTCGTCACGGCCAGCAACGCCAGCGCATGGCTGTGATGGAAGGTGGCAAGCAAGCCGTCAGCCATTACCGCGTGCTTGAGCGTTTCCGCTCCCACACTCACGTGCGGGTGAAACTGGAAACCGGGCGTACGCACCAGATTCGTGTGCATATGGCTCACATCAACTTCCCGTTGGTCGGAGATCCTGCCTATGGCGGTCGTTTCCGTATTCCGCCCGCAGCCAGTGTGACCATGATCGAATCGTTGAAGGCGTTCCCGCGTCAGGCGCTGCATGCGCGATTCCTGGAGCTGGATCACCCGACCACTGGTAAGCGGATGAGCTGGGAATCGCCACTGCCGGACGATTTCGTCTGGTTGCTGACGCTGCTTAAGCAAGACCGCGAGGCGTTCATCGGATGAGTGACTGGCTGATTCCTGACTGGCCAGCGCCGGCCAGGGTGAAAGCCTGCGTTACCACCCGTGCGGGCGGCGTCAGCCTGGCGCCGTTCGACAGCCTCAACCTAGGCGATCATGTCGACGACTGCCCCGAAGCCGTTGTCGAAAACCGCCGTCGCCTCACCGATCTTTTCTCTATTCAACCGGCCTGGTTAAAGCAGGTTCACGGCATCGCCGTGGCCCACGCAGACCCAAGCCAGGTGGCCACTGCCGATGCCAGCTGGACGGCAACGCCCGGTATTGCCTGCACGGCGATGACCGCTGATTGCCTGCCGGCGCTGTTTTGTGACCGTGCAGGCACTCGCGTAGCGGCGGCCCATGCCGGTTGGCGCGGGTTGGCGGCGGGTGTGCTGGAAGCGACTCTGGACACGCTGGCCGTGCCGCCTGCCGAGGTGCTGGTCTGGCTTGGTCCGGCCATTGGCCCGCAAGCCTTTGAAGTCGGCCCGGAAGTGCGGGAAGTTTTTATTCAGCAACTGCCTGAAGCCGCTAAAGCCTTCGTCCCGAGCCAGAACGCCGGCAAGTTCATGGCTGACATCTATGAGCTGGCGCGTTTACGTCTGGCGGCTCGCGGTGTCACCGCTGTTTATGGTGGCGGTTTCTGCACTGTGACCGATCCACGCTTCTTTTCTTACCGCCGCAGTCCACGCACCGGTCGGTTTGCCTCCTTGGTCTGGCTCGAACGCTAGACTTAGCTGACCTGCATCAACGTCACGACGCTTGAAACTCCCAGAATCGACCGCATCTATAACGGTATCTGGCAGGTTTCTTCATTCAGGATGTTTTATAGGTCCGGCCTGCTCAAAAGGAAGGTGACCCATGCGTATAGACCGTTTAACCAGCAAGTTGCAGTTAGCCTTGTCCGACGCCCAATCCCTGGCCGTCGGCCTCGATCATCCGGGCATTGAACCGGCGCACTTGATGCAAGCCATGCTTGAGCAGCAGGGTGGTTCGATCAAACCCCTGTTGATGCAGGTGGGCTTCGACGTCAACAGCCTGCGTAAAGAGCTGACCAAAGAGCTCGACCAACTACCAAAAATCCAGAACCCGACCGGCGACGTGAACATGTCGCAGGACTTGGCGCGCCTGCTCAACCAGGCCGATCGTCTGGCCCAGCAGAAGGGCGACCAGTTCATCTCCAGCGAACTGGTGTTGCTCGCCGCCATGGACGAGAACAGCAAGCTCGGCAAATTGTTGCTCGGTCAGGGCGTCAGCAAGAAAGCCCTGGAAAACGCGATCAACAACCTGCGCGGTGGTGAGGCCGTCAATGACGCCAACCACGAAGAGTCGCGCCAGGCGCTGGATAAATACACCGTCGACCTGACCAAGCGCGCCGAAGAAGGCAAGCTCGATCCGGTGATCGGCCGTGACGACGAAATTCGCCGGACCATTCAGGTCCTGCAACGCCGCACCAAGAACAACCCGGTGCTGATCGGTGAGCCTGGCGTGGGTAAAACCGCCATCGCCGAAGGCCTGGCCCAGCGCATCATCAACGGTGAAGTGCCGGATGGCCTGAAAGGCAAACGCCTGTTGTCCCTGGACATGGGGTCGTTGATTGCCGGTGCCAAATACCGTGGAGAGTTCGAAGAGCGCCTTAAATCCCTGCTCAACGAACTGTCGAAGCAGGAAGGGCAGATCATTCTGTTCATCGACGAACTGCACACCATGGTCGGCGCCGGTAAGGGCGAAGGCTCGATGGATGCGGGCAACATGCTCAAACCGGCGTTGGCTCGTGGTGAGCTGCACTGCGTTGGTGCAACCACGCTCAACGAGTATCGCCAATATATTGAGAAGGACGCAGCCCTCGAGCGACGCTTCCAGAAAGTCTTGGTGGACGAGCCAAGCGAAGAAGACACCATCGCTATCCTGCGTGGCCTGAAAGAGCGTTACGAGGTTCACCACAAGGTGGCGATCACCGACGGCGCGATCATCGCTGCGGCCAAGCTCAGTCATCGCTACATCACTGACCGTCAGTTGCCGGACAAGGCCATTGACCTGATCGACGAAGCGGCCAGCCGCATCCGCATGGAGATCGACTCCAAACCGGAAGTTCTCGATCGTCTGGAGCGTCGTCTGATTCAGCTGAAGGTGGAATCCCAGGCACTGAAGAAAGAAAGCGACGAAGCGGCAATAAAGCGACTGGAAAAACTCCAGGAGGAAATCGTCCGCCTCGAACGTGAGTACTCGGACCTGGAGGAAATCTGGAACGCGGAAAAAGCCGAAGTCCAGGGTTCTGCGCAGATCCAGCAGAAAATCGAACAGTCCCGTCAAGAACTGGAAGCGGCCCGCCGCAAAGGCGACTTGAACCGCATGGCCGAGCTGCAGTACGGGATCATCCCGGACCTGGAGCGCAGCCTGCAAATGGTCGACCAGCACGGCAAAACTGAAAACCAGTTACTGCGCAGCAAGGTGACCGAAGAAGAGATCGCCGAAGTGGTGTCCAAGTGGACCGGTATTCCGGTGTCGAAAATGCTCGAAGGCGAGCGCGACAAACTGATGAAGATGGAAAGCCTGTTGCACCAACGTGTGATCGGCCAGGACGAAGCGGTCATTGCCGTTTCCAACGCAGTGCGGCGCTCTCGTGCCGGGTTGTCCGATCCGAATCGCCCGAGCGGTTCGTTCATGTTCCTCGGCCCGACCGGTGTCGGTAAAACCGAGCTGTGCAAGGCACTGGCCGAGTTCCTCTTTGATACTGAAGAGGCGATGGTACGGATCGACATGTCCGAGTTCATGGAGAAACATTCCGTGGCCCGACTGATCGGCGCGCCACCAGGCTACGTAGGCTATGAAGAGGGCGGTTACCTGACCGAGGCGGTGCGTCGCAAGCCTTATTCGGTCATCCTCCTGGACGAGGTCGAGAAGGCCCACCCGGACGTCTTCAATATCTTGCTGCAAGTGCTGGAAGATGGCCGACTGACCGATAGTCATGGCCGCACGGTGGATTTTAAAAATACCGTGATCGTCATGACCTCCAACCTGGGCTCGGTACAGATCCAGGAACTGGTCGGTGATCGTGAGGCGCAACGTGCGGCGGTGATGGATGCGATTTCCATGCACTTCCGGCCGGAGTTCATCAATCGGGTCGACGAAGTGGTGATCTTCGAACCGTTGGCTCGGGATCAGATTGCGGGCATTACCGAGATCCAGTTGGGTCGACTGCGCAGTCGCCTGACCGAGCGCGAGCTGAAGCTTGACCTCAGTCCTGAGGCCATGGATAAGCTGATCGCGGTGGGTTACGACCCGGTTTACGGTGCGCGGCCGCTCAAGCGAGCAATCCAGCGCTGGATCGAGAACCCGCTGGCGCAGCTGATTCTGTCGGGTCGTTTCATGCCCGGCGAGACCGCGAAAGGTGTCGTGGAAAACGACGAAATCGTATTCGTCTGATCCAGGGCGGCAGCAAATATGAAGAGGCCTCGCATTGCGAGGCCTTTTTTTCGTTAGGCTGTTGAACTGAAAGGAAAAGGCTTGTAAAGTGCGCCCCGCAGTAAGTCGCCCTGAAGGGTTTCTGCTCCCCAAGCAGGAATCTGAAATAAGTTGCAAATCATTAACTTGAAAGCAATTTAAGGGGTTGACAGAGGTGCTTAAGATTGTAGAATAGCGCGCCTCAGACACACGAACGCAGCGATGCGAACGGGTCGAAGAGGTGAAGCAAGCTTCACAGTTGTAATTGAAATGTGTAGTTCCGTGATAGCTCAGTCGGTAGAGCAAATGACTGTTAATCATTGGGTCCCAGGTTCGAGTCCTGGTCACGGAGCCAATTTCAAACCGGGGTATAGCGCAGTCCGGTAGCGCGCCTGCTTTGGGAGCAGGATGTCAGGAGTTCGAATCCCCTTACCCCGACCATTTTTGGGTCGTTAGCTCAGTTGGTAGAGCAGTTGGCTTTTAACCAATTGGTCGTAGGTTCGAATCCCACACGACCCACCATTTTTGAAACCAGTTAACGCTGGGATCAGATCTTAAGATCAGAGGCCAAAAGCACTGATCGAAGAAGGCGACTTGTAAAGGTCGCCTTTTTTTTACCGGGGTATAGCGCAGTCCGGTAGCGCGCCTGCTTTGGGAGCAGGATGTCAGGAGTTCGAATCCCCTTACCCCGACCATATTAAAAATCCTCGTATCGAAAGATACGGGGATTTTTTTTTGTCTGCCGAAAACGTGATTTTCTCAAGTCATGAGCATCACCGCTGGCCAAAGCCTTGCGTGGCATGGTGCGACGCTTTCAGCTTTAGATTTTCCAGACGCAAAAAAGCCGCGCTTTCTGAATGGAGAAGCGCGGCTGGTTCTCGGGTGCTTAGGCGCCGTCTTGGTCTTTCAAATGCTCGAACAGGCCTTTTGGCATTTTTTTGCCATTGGCTTCGAAGTTGGCTTTCACGTTATCGAAAGCCTCTTGTTCGTCGATGAAGCCGTCATGGTTGGTGTCGATCTTGTCGAAATTGGACTTCGGCGCCACTTTCAGGAATTCGGCACGGGATACCTTGCCGTCGTCATCAATGTCAGTTTTTGCCATCGAGGCATCGCCACACTTGCCTTCGCCACATTTGCCTTCAGGGGTCTTCACCACCTGTTCAGCCGAGGCCAGCAGGTAGCCTTGGGTCAGAGGTTGCGAAGCGAACACGGAACCGGACAACATCATGCCGCCGGCCAAAACAGCGCCGAGCAGACCAATAGTGTTTTTGGTGGTACGGGACATTTCAGATCTCCTGGGTTGCACGACACAACCGTTCGATAAAGGACGCCACGTGAGTGCGGCGACAAACCTGTGCAGGCGGGGTGCCTGTGCCGGGTGTGGCCATTTAGCGGGCGTGGTGTATCGCAACTGTGTCGCGCAAAGGGGAGTTTGTAAGCGAAGGGGATGAAACGGTTAGAGAGATACAGTGAGACACACAACTGCCCGAAAGTCGGAGCGGGGCGCCCCATTCGCGGGCAAGCCTCGCTCCTACAGTTCGGTGGTGACCTTGTAGGAGCGAGGCTTGCCCGCGAAGAGGCCCTAACTGACGCCGAAAATTTTAGTGCAGTTTGAGTCGGGGCTCAGTCCCACGCCCGATCTTGCTGCCCAGCATCAGCATCGCCGTGCGGAAGGCGCCATACAGCGCCATCTGGTGCATGCGGTACAGCGACACATAAAACATCCGCGCCAGCCAGCCTTCGAGCATCACGCTGCCGGTGAGGTTGCCCATCAAGTTACCCACAGCCGAAAACCGCGACAGTGAGATCAGCGAGCCGTAGTCGGTGTATTTGTACGCAGGCAGAGGCTTGCCTTCGATCCGCAGCTTCAGCGATTTGGCTAACAGCGAAGCCTGCTGATGCGCCGCCTGGGCGCGCGGCGGTACATTGCGATCGGTGCCAGGTTGCGGGCAGGCCGCGCAGTCACCGAAGGCGAAGATGTTCTCGTCGCGGGTGGTTTGCAGGGTCGGCAACACTTGTAGCTGATTGATCCGGTTGGTCTCCAGACCATCGATGTCCTTGAGGAACCCCGGTGCACGAATCCCGGCCGCCCAGACTTTCAGGCTGGCGTTGATGACTTTGCCATCGGCGGTAATCAGGCTGTCGGCCGTCACTTCACTCACGGCGGCATTGGTCATGACGTTGACCCCAAGCTTCTCCAGGGTTTTATGCACAGGCCCGCCGATACGTTCCGGCAATGCGGGCAGCACCCGTGGCCCGGCTTCGATCAAGGTAATGTGCATGTTTTCCGGTTTGATTCGGTCCAGGCCGTAAGCCGCCAGTTCATGGGCGGCGTTGTGCAGTTCGGCGGCCAGTTCGACCCCGGTGGCACCGGCACCCACGATGGCCACGCTGATCTGCTCGACCTTGTCGGTCTGCCCGGCGTGCGCGCGCAGGTAGTGGTTGAGCAATTGCTGATGGAAGCGCTCGGCCTGTTTGCGAGTGTCGAGGAACAGGCAGTGTTGCGCCGCGCCCTGAGTGCCGAAATCGTTGGTGGTACTGCCGACCGCGATCACCAGCGAGTCGTAACCCACTTCACGGGCTGGAACCAGTTCCAGGCCGGCTTCGTCGTAGGTGGCAGCCAACTGGATTTTCTTCTGTGCGCGATCAAGCCCGCTCATGCGCCCCAGCTGAAACTCGAAGTGGTTCCATTTCGCTTGGGCAACATAGTTGAGTTCGTCTTCGGAAGAGTTCAGCGACCCGGCCGCCACTTCATGCAACAGCGGTTTCCAGATGTGGGTCAGGTTCGCGTCGACCAGCATCACACTGGCCGTGCCGCGCTTGCCCAGAGTCTTACCCAGACGGGTAGCCAACTCCAGACCGCCGGCGCCGCCGCCAACGATGACAATACGATGAGTCATGGGGATATCTCGCAAGGCTAAAAGAAATCGGTGCAATTACCCGAGCGAGCGCGATGCAGCTCATAGCGTCAGGTAACTGATAAATCGGCTCAACAGGCCTAAACCAATGGTCACTGCCAACACCACCACCAGGAGCATCCACGGCCGGAAAGGCCGGCGCTCGACTTGGTGCTGGGACAGTTGCAGGTACTCTTCGACATGCTTTTGGTCGTCGGGGTTCAGGCGGCTGGTCATATTGGGCCTCGTCAGGGGGTAGACGTTGCTAAATGTGTAGAAGCTACAGCAGGCTGCTGTGTAACTCGTTAGCCCGCGTTGAACGGAGCATAGCCGCTGGCAGGAATGGGCTCGACGCTCACCGTATCGTCCAGGTGAATGATTCCACTTTGTAACACCCAGCGATCAACTCCTGCAACGGACTCACAGGCTGATCCCGACGTCGAAAACAATGCTGCGACCCAGGTTGCTGCGCAGGAAATCCGGGGCATCCGGGTGCGCGAACAGCACACGGGCGAAGGTCGGACCGACCAGCGACAATGAGCGCCAGCCCTGGCGCAGGTATTCGGTCGGTGGCGGGAAATGGCTGTTGAGGTCCAGTACTTCGCGCTTCAGGCTGGCGAAGGCGATGATGTCCAGTTCGCCCAGGTCCATGCCGCGTTCTTTGTAGTTGTGCGCTTTTTTGCGCAAGGTCGGCGCCAGTCTCAGCAGAAACTCATTGGCCGGGATGCGCCGGGGCTTGGCCTCGCGGCGCACCAGTGAACTCAGAGAAAACGCGCTGCGCCGGCGTTGCAGCTCATCGCGCCATTCATCGTTGAGGCGTCGGCCTTCATCGAGCACGAAAAACACTTCGAAACTGGCGTCACGAAACAGCACGTCCGGTGGCTCCCCGGCCGGGGCGAATTCGTCAGCGCGATAGGGAATGTTCAGGCCTTGCAGCAGGCGCTGACAGACCCAACGCTCACGCTCCCATTTGCGGGCATTGGACAGGAACGCGTTGGCTTGCTCGGCCGCGATGGTCAGCAGGCGTAAATAATCTGAGTCATCCATAAGCCCAAGCTTAGCGTTCAAATGCGATCGCAAAGAAGACAGTTTATCGGAGAGGGTCAGATCTGCCGGGTCTGCGGCGCGCCATGCCCGCAACAATCCGCATCCCGCGCCCGGTTCAGGGCATTGCACAAAACGGATAGCGATCTGCGCAAAGCGGATATTGCCCCGTGCCTGGCGACTCTACCCTCGGCTGTACGGACGTGAGCCGTGTTACCGACGCTTTTAAAAAATAACAACAAGAGATAAATGCCATGCGCAAGATCGACGTACATGAGGTTATCGACAACGCACGATTCAACCGCTTTCACTGGATGGTGCTGTTCTGGTGTGCCCTGATCATCATTTTCGATGGTTACGATTTGGTGATCTACGGCGTGGTGCTGCCGATGCTGATGAAAGAGTGGGGACTCAGTCCCCTGCAAGCAGGCGCACTGGGCAGTTATGCACTGTTCGGCATGATGTTCGGTGCGCTGTTTTTCGGTCCGTTGTCGGACAAGATCGGTCGCAAAAAAGCCATCACGATCTGCGTGATGCTCTTCAGCGGTTTTACCGTGCTCAATGGTTTTGCCCGTAACCCGACCGAGTTTGGCCTCTGCCGGTTCATTGCTGGCCTGGGCATTGGCGGGGTGATGCCCAACGTCGTGGCGCTGATGAACGAATACGCGCCGAAGAAAATCCGTAGCACGCTGGTGGCGATCATGTTCAGCGGCTACTCGGTGGGCGGCATGCTCTCGGCGGGGCTCGGTATCGTGCTGATCCCGAGTTTTGGCTGGCAATCGGTGTTTTACGTGGCGGTGCTGCCGCTGCTGTTGTTGCCGTTGATCATGTACTTCCTGCCCGAGTCGGTGGGTTTCATGCTGCGTCAGGGGCGCAATGAAGAGGCGCGCCACGTTCTGGAACGGATTGATCCGGCTTACGTCGCGCAAACCAGCGATCAGTTGCACATGAGCGAAGTGAAGGGCACCGGCACCCCGGTGTTGCAACTGTTTCGCGAAGGTCGTGCGCTGCGCACGCTGATGCTGTGGCTGGCGTTTTTCTGCTGCTTGCTGATGGTCTACGCCTTGAGTTCCTGGCTGCCAAAACTGATGGCCAACGCCGGTTACAGCCTGGGCTCGAGTCTGTCGTTCCTGCTGGTGCTCAACTTCGGTGCCATTTTCGGCGCGGTCGGCGGCGGTGTGCTGGGGGACAAACTCAACCTGCCGCGGGTGTTGGCGGTGTTCTTCGCCGTGGCTGCCGTGTCGATCACCTTGCTGGGTTTCAACAGCCCGATGCCGCTGTTGTACCTGCTGATCGCCATCGCCGGCGCCACCACCATCGGCTCGCAGATTCTGTTGTACGCCTGCGCCGCGCAGTTCTACTCCATGACCATTCGCTCTACCGGTTTGGGCTGGGCGTCGGGCATCGGGCGCAACGGTGCCATCGTCGGACCGCTGCTGGGCGGTGCTTTGCTCGGGATTAGCCTGCCGCTGCAACTGAATTTCATGGCATTTGCCTTGCCCGGTGCGGTGGCCGCGATCGCCATGACCGTGTTCGCCATCAGCAGTCGACGCAGTGCTAAACAAGCGCTGTCGGGCCTGCGCCACGGTTCGCCCGACGGGTCTGTTGGCGACGTTTCATGAGAGCGTTAGTCCGGGACTTTTCCCTGTCTGCGGCAGTCGCCGGATTTATCGCCACGGTGATTTCCTACGCAGGCCCATTGGTAATCATCTTTCAGGCCGCCGAGACCGCGCACCTCTCGCGGGAGGTGCTGTCTTCCTGGGTCTGGGCGATTTCCATCGGCAGCGCCGTACTCGGCATCGGTCTGAGCCTGCGTTACCGCGTCCCGGTGATCATCGCGTGGTCTGCGCCGGGTTCGGCGTTGCTGGTGGCGCTGTTGCCGGGAATCTCCATGCCGGAGGCGGTGGGTGCTTATCTGGTCAGCAGCCTGATTATCTTTCTGATCGGGGTATCGGGGACCTTTGACCGGATCATCAGCAAACTGCCCGCGGCGATTGCGGCGGCGATGCTGGCGGGAATTCTGTTCAGCTTCGGCGCCGGGTTGTTCGTCTCGTTGCAGGGCAAGCCGCTGCTGGTGTTGGCGATGTTTGCCACGTACCTGATTTGCAAACGGGTGATGCCGCGTTATGCGGTGTTGATGGTGCTGCTGGTGGGCTGCTCCATCGCCTTTCTCACTGGTGATTTGCACCGCGAAGCGCTGGTGATCGGCTTGGCCACGCCGGTATGGATCACGCCCGCGTTCAGCCTGAGCGCGACCCTGAATATCGCCTTGCCGCTGGTGATGGTGGCGCTGACCGGCCAGTTTGTTCCCGGCATGGCGGTGCTGCGGGCCAGCGGTTACCCAACGCCGGCAAGCTCGATCATCGCCAGCAGTGCGTTGGGCACAGCGCTGTTGGCACCGTTCGGTTGTCACGGGCTGAATCTGGCGGCAATCACCGCGGCGATTTGTACCGGGCGCGAAGCCCATGAAGATTCCGGCAAACGCTATGTGGCCGGGGTTGTGGGCGGGCTGTGTTACCTGGTGCTGGGGATCTTCGGCGCCACCCTGGTTTCACTGTTTTCGGCGTTCCCCAAAGAACTGATCGCAGCCTTGGCCGGGCTGGCGCTGTTTGCTGCGATTGCCGGGGCATTGGCCGGCGCAATGGCCGTGCCGAGTGATCGCGAAGCCGCATTGGTGACCTTTCTGACCACCGCGTCGGGCATGTCGTTGTTGGGTTTGTCCGCTGCATTTTGGGGGCTGATTTTCGGCATGGTCACCCACGTGTTGTTAAACGCCCGTCGTCCCGTTCCCCGCCGCGAGTCCGCGGCGGCTGAAGCACTTCAACCTGTCGATCAATAAAAATAAGAGAAAAAACGATGAAACAGATTCTTCCAACAACCGGTTCAGTGTTGTCCATGGCTGTCGTCTCGAGTTTCTCCGCCGGTGCGATGGCGGCCGAGGGTGGCTTCATCGAAGACACCACGGCGACCTTGCAAGCGCGCAATTACTACTTCAGCCGGGACTTCTCCGACATCGTTGGGGCCAACCAACAATCGAAGGCTGAAGAGTGGGCGCAGGGCTTCATCCTCAACGTCAAATCCGGTTACACCCAGGGCCCCGTCGGTTTTGGTGTGGATGTCATTGGCCTGCTCGGCCTCAAGCTCGATAGCAGCCCGGACCGGGTCAATACCGGTTTGCTGCCGGTGCAGGATGACGGGCGCGCGGCGGATGATTACAGCCGACTGGAAGGCGCGTTGAAGGTGCGTTTCTCTAAAACCGAACTGAAGGTGGGTGAGCTGCAACCCAACTTGCCAGTGCTGGCCTTCAGCGATATCCGTTTGCTGCCGCCCAGCTATCAGGGCGCGAGCATCAGCTCGAACGAGATCAATGGCCTGACCTTACAAGGTGGCCACTTGAACTCGACCAGCCTGCGCAACGAGGCTGGCGACGAAAAGATGCAAGCCATGCTCGGTCATGTACCGCAGCGTCAGGTCAGCAGCGATGGCTTCAACTTTGCCGGCGCCGATTACGCTTTCAACGATAAACGCAGCTCGGTCAGCGCCTGGTTCGGGCAACTGGAAGATATCTACAACCAGCGCTTTCTCGGCCTCAAGCACAGCGAGCCACTCGGTAACTGGATCCTGGGCGCCAACCTTGGTTATTACGATTCGCGCGAAGACGGCAAAAAATTGCTCGGCAACATCGACAACCAGGCGTTCTTCTCTTTGCTGTCGGCCAAGCGCGGCGGCCACACGTTTTATCTCGGCTATCAGGGCATGTTCGGCGACAGCGCCTTCCCGCGAGTGTTTGCCAACATCTCACCGCTGGGCAACGAAGTGCCGACCTACGAGTTCGCCTACACCGATGAGCGCTCCTGGCAGGCACGTTACGACTACGATTTCGCGGCTCTCGGCGTGCCGGGGCTGACCAGCACCGTGCGCTACATCACCGGCAACAATGTCGATACCGGCAAAGGGTTCGAAGGCAAGGACCGCGAGCGTGATCTCGATCTCGGCTATGTGCTGCAGAGCGGCAGCCTCAAGGGCCTCGGGATTCGCGTGCGCAACGTGATGGCGCGCTCCAACTACCGCAGTGATATCGACGAGAACCGTCTGATCCTCAGCTATACGTGGACACTGCTATGAGGCGCAGATCACAGATTGCTCATGCAGCTACCCATCACCTGATACGTCACGCGATGAGTCTGGCCCTGATGATCGATGTAGACCATGGTCGCTGGCACAACGTCGCAGGCCGTTGCGGTGTCTGTCACTGAAACCACTTCGGCGATGTCCAGCGGCTGTGCCGGGTTGTACGAGGTAGCGGTGGGTTCGTTGCCGGCGGCCATGGCCGAGGTGGCGACAACGGTCAGAAACAGGCTGATCAGGGTTTTCATTTTTGTGGGCTCGGGGTTGGTTCTGATGGTTGAAGTTTAGTCTTTGGCTGGGAGTGATAAAGGGGGCTGGTTTTGATTCAGCGTTGCAGGAAACGTAACAATCGCTGTTTTTGAATGCGGGCATATCCGTTTCTGCGGTAACGGCTTCTGGCGGTTTCGCTTTTACAGCGAGTCACTTGGAAAAGCCCCAAGTAACCAAGGGCTCTTGCCCCTTTCGTTCGGTGCCTCGCCTAGGCTCGGCATGCCCTCGCTCCGGTCCTGCTCCGTGGGCCCGCCGCCATCGGCCATCCATGGCCGGGGGCGGCTAACCCGGCATCCATGCCGGGTTGCCCACTGCGCAGAACCTCCACTCGGCCTCTCGAGGGGGCGTGCACCGCAAACGCCAAAGCGAGGCGGCCTACCGGCCGACCTGGCTTCAAGTGAACGTATTTCCCTGTAGGAGCGGTCGAGCGAAGCGAGGCTGCGATCTTTTGATCTTTTGATCTTGCCGTTGCCGTTGCCGTTGCCGTTGCTGTTGCTTTGCTTTGGCTTCAGATCTGCCGCCCCTTTCCCAGAGGCCGAACGCAGGCGTTGCGCAGGGGGCACCGCGGCAAGGATGCCGCGGTAGCCGCCCCCGGCCATGGATGGCCGATGGCGGCGGGCCCACGGAGCAGGACCGGAGTGAGGGCATGCCGAGCCTAGGCGAGGCACCGAATGGCGGGGCAAGAGCCCTTGGTTACTTGGGGCTTCTCCAAGTGACTCGCTGTAAAAGCGAAACCGCCAGCAGCCGCTACCGCAGCAACGGATATGCCCCAATCGTAAATCGACCCTCCGGAGCAAAGTCGAAGCCCATCCAAACCCCGGTGTAGACTGAGAACCTGTTCTCTTTCGGCAAGACAAGGGAGTGTGCCCAGCCATGATCGGCGCCGAGTTACTGTCACCTGAAACCCTCACGGCGGGGTGGTTGATCTATGTTTCGGTGCTGATCTGGGCCGTTGCGCGAGCACCGTGGGTCGAACTGTTCAGCGACAGCCGCCGCCAGCATCTGTTGTTTGGCACGGTGTTCGCGCTGTTCATGCTCTGGCTGGTGCGACAAGACTTCGACACCGGCGTGTCCTACCACTTTATCGGCATGACCGCCGTCACCCTGTTGCTCGACTGGCCGCTGGCAATTGTCGGCGGGTTGGTCGCGCAAGCGGGATTAGTGCTGCTCGGGCGACAAGATCTGGCGGCGATGGGGGTCAACGGGGCGCTGCTGATTCTGCTGCCGGTGCTGGTCACCGAGTGCTGCGCGATTCTGGTGGAGCGAGCGCAGCCGCGTAATCCCTTTGTGTATATCTTCGTGTCCGGTTTTTTTGCAGCGGCGCTGTCGGCGTTGCTGTGCCTGCTGTTGGCGCTGTGGTTGCTGTGGTTCAACGAACGTTTCGCCATGCCGTATTGGCTGGAAGATTTTGTCGGTTATCTGTGGTTGCTGATTTTCCCGGAAGCATTTATCAACGGCATGGTGGTCAGCGCGCTGGTGGTGTTTTGCCCCGAGTGGCTGGAAACGTTCAACCGCACGCGCTACCTTTCGGCGCCCTGGAAAGACGACGATCCCAAATCTTGATCCACATCAAATCCAAAAATCGCTCACGAATCCATGCTTGGGGAAACCTTCAGGAGCATCGAAATGAGTGTCTACGAATGGGCAAGGCAGGAGTTGCGCCAGAGTCTGGATGGGGCGCAGGAAGTGGGGTTTGATCCGGGGTTGAGCTTGCGCGCCTTGCTCAGCGCAGTGGTGCAACAGAGCAAGGCGGTGCGCAGCGCCGAAGACCTGGCCGATGAGTTGCGTTTTCTTGCGGAAAACCTCGATGACAACCAGGACTACGGTTTTATGCGGCCTTGAAGATCAGTGACGCGGGTCGAAGTCTTCGCTGAACAGTTCGTCTTCGGCATCCGGGCTGACTGGAATCTTGTGTTCTTCCGACGCCCAGGCGCCCAGGTCAATCAGCTTGCAACGGTCCGAACAGAAAGGCCGGAATTTGCTCTCAGGGCTCCATTCAACAGGGGCGCCGCAGGTTGGGCAATCGACGGTTGGGGTTTGGCTCATGACTGGCCTCCACACAAAGTAAGGTAAAAGTGATGCAGGCGTTCGACCTCGCTGTGCAGCCAGGCGAGGTCGCGGTCGTTGACCACCACCTCGTCGGCGTGGCTCACGCGGTCCTGTCGGCTGGACTGGGCCTTGAGGATCGCCTGGACCTGTTGCTCGCTGGTCTGGTCACGCTGCAGGGTGCGTTCGATCTGTAGCTGTTCGGGGGCATCGATCACCAGGACCCGTTGGACCATGGCGTACTGCCCGGACTCGATCAGCAGCGGCGAAACCAGAATCGCGTAAGGCGATTGTGCCTTGGCCAGATGATCGGCGATTTCCTTGGCGATCAGCGGGTGCAGCAGCGCTTCGAGCCAGCGGCGTTCCTCTGGTACTTCGAAGATCAGTTTGCGCAGCGCAGCGCGATCCAGTTGCCCGTTGGCTTGCAAGACGCCGGGGCCGAAGTGTTCGGCGATCGTTGCCAGCGCCGGGCGCCCCGGTTCCACCACCCAACGCGCCGCATGATCAGCGTCCACTACGTGCACGCCCAGGTCGATGAAGTGCTGGGCCGCCGCGCTTTTGCCGCTGCCGATGCCGCCCGTCAGGCCGAGAATCCAGGGTTTTTCCACAGGGGTATTCATTTCAAACCGACAAACTGCCAATAGAAGTCCGTTATTTGACCACCCCAGAGCAAGGCAATCCAGCCGGCAATCGCCAGAAAGGGTCCGAAGGGGATCGGTGTCGACGTTTTCTCGTTGCGCAGGCGCAGTAAAATCACCCCGATGATCGCCCCCACGAGCGATGACAGCAGGATAGTCAGGGGCAAAATCTGCCAGCCACCCCAGGCGCCGAGCATTGCCAATAATTTGAAATCGCCGTGGCCGATGCCGTCCTTGCCGGTGATCAGCTTGAACAGCCAGAACACCGACCACAACGCCATATAACCGGCCACCGCGCCCCACAATGCGTCATGCAGGGACACGAAGAGCTCGAAGCTGTTGACGATCAGTCCCAGCCACATCAGTGGCAGCACCAGCACATCCGGCAGCAATTGATGCTCGGCATCGATCAGGCTCATCGTCAGCAACCCCCAGCTCAGGACCAGCGCCATGCAGGCCTGCCAGCCGAAACCGAAATGCCACGCGATGAGCACCGAGAGCAGACCGCACGCCAGTTCGGTCAGCGGGTAGCGTTTGCTGATCGCTGCCGCGCAGTTCGAGCACCGACCCCGTAAAAACAGATAACTGAGCAGCGGAATGTTTTCCCAGACGCGGATTCGATGGCCGCAATGAGGGCACTGGGAATGGGGGAGCATCAGGTTGAAGGTCGGCAGCGGTGTCTCGCTTGGCAAGCCCAACACGTCATGAGCCTCCTGACGCCATTCGCGGTCAAGCATTTTTGGCAGGCGCCAGACCACCACGTTGAGAAAGCTGCCAATCAGCAGGCCGACCAACATGGCTGCGATCACGAAGACCAGCGGGTAGAGGGTCAGAATGTCGTTCAAGGGCATGTCAGATCGCTGAGCCAAGTTGGAAGATGGGCAGGTACATCGCAACCACCAGGCCGCCGACGATAACACCCAGCACCACCATGATGAACGGCTCCATCAGGCTGGTGAGGTTATCAACCATGTTGTCCACTTCGTCCTCGTAGAAGCTCGCGACTTTGTCGAGCATGTCGTCCAGTGCGCCGGACTCTTCGCCAATGGCGGTCATCTGAATCGCCATGTTGGGAAAGATGCCGGAGGTGCGCATGGAAAAATTCAGCTGCATGCCGGTGGATACGTCCTGCTTTATACGCAGCACCGCACGCTTGAATACGATGTTACCCGTCGCGCCGGCCACCGAATCCAGGGCTTCCACCAGCGGCACCCCGGCGGCGAAGGTGGTCGACAGTGTGCGGGCGTAACGGGCCACGGCAGACTTGTACATCAGCGTGCCAATCAACGGCAGTTTCAGTAACCAGGTGTCCATCCAGTCCCGGAAGCCCTGCGACGTTTTAAAGGCGTGGCGCACGCCGAAGATCAACGCGATCAGCACGCCGAGCATCGCCCACCACCATTGCTGCATGAACTCCGACAGGCCGATGACCATCACGGTGAAGGCCGGCAATTCAGCACCAAACCCTTTGAACACCGACTCGAACTGCGGCACCACTTTGACCAGCAGAATCCCGGTCACAATGATCGCAACAAACACCACCGCCAGCGGGTAGGTCATGGCTTTCTTGATCTTGGCCTTGAGGCTTTCGCTCTTTTCCTTATAGGTCGCCACTCTCTCCAACAGGGTATCGAGAGCCCCGGCCTGCTCGCCGGCATCGACCAGGTTGCAGTAGAGCTCATCGAAGTATTGGGGCTTTTTGCGCAGGGAAGCGGCGAAGCTGTTACCCGCCGCGACTTCCTGTTTTACCTCGTCTACCAGTGTGCGCATGGCAGGGTTATCAAAGCCTTCACCGATGATGTCGAAGGACTGCAACAGTGGTACACCGGCTTTCATCATGGTCGCCATCTGCCGGGTGAACAGGGCAATGTCCTGGGACTTGATGCGCTTGCCCATGTTGAAAATCGAAGTGGACTTCTTGCGTACCTTGCCGGGGTTTATGCCCTGCTTGCGCAACTGGGCCTTGATCAACGCCGGGTTCTGACCGCTCAACTCGCCTGTCATTTTGGTGCCTTTGCGGTCTGTACCTTCCCAGGTGTAGACGCCGATTTTTGCTGCTTTGACCGCCATATTCAGTCCTTGGTGACCCGGTTGATTTCTTCAAGGCTGGTGATGCCTTGCATGGCCTTGAGCAGGCCCGACGTACGCAGGTCGTTGAAACCGTCCTTACGCATCTGGATGTCGATTTCCAGTGAATTGCCTTCGGCCATGATCAGCCGTTGCAGGTCCGGGGTATTCTTCACCACCTCATAAATCCCTACTCGGCCTTTGTAACCGTTGTTGCAGTGATCGCAACCGACTGGCTCATAGATCGTGAATGAGCCGATGCGTTCCTCGGGGAAGCCTTCCTTGAGCAGCGCCTCCCGGGGGATTTCGATGGGTTTCTTGCAATGGCTGCACAATTTGCGCGCCAGGCGCTGGGCAATGATCAGGCTGATCGAGGTGGCAATGTTGAAACCCGGGATGCCCATGTTGTGCAGGCGGGTCAGGGTTTCGGCGGCGCTGTTGGTGTGCAGGGTCGACAGCACCAGGTGCCCGGTCTGGGCGGCCTTGATGGCGATTTCCGCGGTTTCGAGGTCGCGGATCTCGCCGACCATGATCACGTCCGGGTCCTGTCGCAGAAATGAGCGCAGCGCCTGGGCGAAGTCCATTCCCTGTTTTGGATTGACGTTGACCTGGTTGATGCCTTCCATGTTGATCTCCACCGGGTCTTCGGCGGTGGAGATGTTGATGTCCACAGTATTGAGAATGTTCAGCCCGGTGTAGAGCGACACGGTTTTGCCCGAGCCGGTGGGCCCGGTCACCAGAATCATCCCCTGTGGCTGCTTGAGGGCGGCCATGTACAGGTCTTTCTGATCGGGCTCATAGCCGAGGGCGTCGATGCCCATCTGAGCGCTGGACGGGTCGAGGATCCGGATCACCACTTTTTCGCCCCACAGGGTTGGCAGGGTGTTGACCCGAAAGTCGATGGACTTACTCTTGGACAGGCGCATCTTGATCCGCCCGTCCTGGGGCCGGCGCCGTTCGGAGATGTCGAGGCTGGCCATGACTTTCAGCCGCGCGGCGATGCGATTGGCCAGTTGAATCGGTGGTTTGGCGACTTCACGCAAAATACCGTCGGTACGCATCCGCACGCGGTAGGTTTTTTCATAAGGTTCGAAATGCAGGTCGGAAGAGCCGCTTTTGATCGCGTCCAGCAACATTTTGTGGACGAAGCGCACCACGGGCGCATCGTCGGCATCCTGGCCGGCGATGGCGTCCTGTCTGTTGTCATCGATCGACTCGATGTCCACGCCATCGAGGTCAACGTCGGCCATGTCTTCCAGGCCGGTACTTGGGCTGTCGAAGAATTTTTCGATGGCATCAGTGAGTTTGTCGTCTTCGACCAGAATGGCTTCGGTATTGAGCCCGGTGCTGAACTGGATATCGTTAATGACCTGGTGATGGGTCGGGTCGGAAATCCCCACGAACAGTTTGTTGCCGCGTCGCCAGAGGGGCAGGGCGTGGTGCTGGCGGATCAGTTTCTCGCTGACCAGACCCTTGGGTTGGGTTTCCTTGTCCAGGCAATCGAGGTCGAGCAAGGTCATGCCGAAGTGTTCCGACGCGATCTCGGCAACCTGGCGGCTTTTCACCAGCTTGTTCTGCACCAGGTAGCTGACGAGGGGGGTTTTATCACGTTGGGCTTGCTGATACGCCTGTTGCGCGCTTTTGTCAGTGAGCAGCTCGGCCAGGACCAATTGCTTGGCCAGACCGCTAAGGGCGATGTCATTCATGGGGATACCGGACGCAGACAGTTCATGACTTATAGCCTAGTCAAGCGGAGTAACCAAACCAGCGACGTTC
The DNA here is from genome assembly GCF_054897765.1 of Pseudomonas sp. RT4P38. Taxonomy (NCBI): domain Bacteria; kingdom Pseudomonadati; phylum Pseudomonadota; class Gammaproteobacteria; order Pseudomonadales; family Pseudomonadaceae; genus Pseudomonas; species Pseudomonas sp. RT4P38. The sequence goes on along the minus strand of NZ_CM142703.1, from coordinate 5,984,569 downwards.
AGGTGACAAAAAGTGTCAGATAGTGCGGATTCTGGGGGTAGGAAAGGACTGTGTGTCGCTCGCACGCCCCGCCAACACGGGGCGAAGGGCTTGGCATGGGCTGTGCTGCGGCTAGTTCAGATCATGAGATTTCGACTCATGCATGGAGCTTGTCTTTGAATACTCAAAAAGGTTTTACCTTGATCGAACTGCTGATCGTGGTGGCGATTATCGGAATTCTGGCGACGTTTGCGTTGCCGCAATATTCCAAGTACCAGGCCCGGGCCAAAGTCACGGCGGGGCTGGCTGAGATTTCTGCGTTGAAGGTTCCGTTTGAGGATCTTATGAATCAAGGGACCGATGTGACACTGGATAAGATCGGTGGTGCCTTAACGACCTCCAACTGTACAACGTCAGCGACCGGCAAAGCGGCTGACGGTACAGGCTCTATCGCTTGCAAAATTCTTAATGCTCCGGGTCCGGTGTTGAATAAGTCCATTACCCTGACGCGCGCGTTGACTGGCTGGACATGCACCACCGAAGTCGATGCGGAATATGCGCCTAAAGCTTGCACCGCTGCCGCTGCCCCCGCCGCATAAGGCTGAGTCATTGCCGTGTGGCCAATGCCCCGCCTTGCGGGGCATTTTTTTGTTCGCCGTTTGGGGCAAATGCGAGTAATTGAGAAAACTTCCAACAATTCATGGCCTTAGTCCGGCGGCAAAACCCGCAACTTGCATGTCGATAATTTCCAAGTCATGCAATTTGCATGATTACGAAAATTAGGTGTCTTTGTAAACTATTGATTTATATGTATTTATTGACTGTCTCAAAGTTGGCATAGCGTTCGCAATATCTCCAGTAACCCTGCTGACAAGACACGCAGCAGACTTTATGAAAAACAGGAGTTACTCGTATGAAGAAGTTCGCTATCGCTGCCGCTACTGCTACCGCGTTGACCCTGACCATGGCCAACGTCGCATTTGCACAGACCACCCAAACCACCCAGGCTCCGATGACTCTGGCGGCGGGTGAAGTCACCAAAGCCAAAGAAGCTACTTCCGATACCTGGATCACCACTAAAGTCAAAGCCGACCTGGTGACGGAAAAAGGCATTCCTGGCACCGACATCAAAGTCGAAACCAACAAAGGCGTAGTGTCTCTGTCGTCCACCGTTGCGGTAACTGACGCTCAGAAAGCCACCGCCGTGGCTATCGCCAAGAAAATCAAAGGCGTCCAGGCTGTTTCCGCTGACGGCCTGAAAGCCGAGTAAGGCAAGACTTCTCGCCTGGACTGGGAGAAGGCGCGACAGGCGGGCCGAGCAATACGTCTGCCGCTTCTGGAGAGTTCATGCGAAAGGCCATAAGGATGTGGCCATTACAGGCCTCGGGCATTCGTGTCAGGGGCCTGTTCTATTTGTGAGCGACGCAAAACAACTGTGGGAGCGAGCTTGCTCGCGATTGTGGTCTTTCATTCAACATAGGTGTCGAATGTTAGTCAGCAATCGCGAGCAAGCTCGCTCCCACATTGACTGGGGCTTACATAAGATTGTGGTGGGTTCAGTTACCGCGCTTGCTGGTGATCTGCTTCAAACGATTACCTTCAAAACGCAGGTACTGGTACATCCCGCCGTTGGGTCCGTAGGTCCATTCCTCGACTTGAAACTCTTCCCGTCGGTTAGCGCTGCGCTTGTAGCCCAACAGATCACGGCTGACCGGTTCACCGCATTTGTGCAGCACTTCACTGGACCGGTCCCCGACACTGACCAATTGACTGCCGCAGCGCAGGGTATCGGCTGCCGAGGCCTGACTGGCGGCCATTGCCAGTGCCAGGCTCATCAGCCATTTCGCGCCCATCACTCGGCATCCAGATGCAACGGCGTAACCACCCGGCCGTCACTTTCCGCTTCGCCAAGGTTAGCGTCGATGAAGTACACGCGGTCATCGGCCAACTGAGCCTTGTCGACCAGATAGTCCTTGATGCTGCTGGCGCGTTCCTGGCCCAGCTGGCGTAAGAGAACGTCGCTGGAACTCCAGAACTTGATCACGCCCTCGCGCATTTTTGCAGTGCGTTCTTCCTTGCCCAGGTCCTTCCATTCGGCAGGAGGTTGAGTTTTCAGGCGCGTGCGGTAGATCCCTTCCAGCAGCGGACCTTTCTCGCTGTCCGGCACTTGCACCAACGAAGCCTGGGCCGGCACCTTGTCACCGCGGCGCTGGAGCATCTTGTAGTAGTTGTATTGGTATTCCCGTTCCAAACGTTGCTCGGCGATCAGCGGGCCATCGCTGCTTGCGGCAGCCGTGCCTTCGATTTCCAGGCGCAAGGCCGGACGTTCCTTGAGGGCCTGGGACAGTTTGACCAACGAACCCTCGGTCTCCTTGCTCAGGTCGCTTGAACCTGGCGCAAACGAGACAGTGCCCAAATCTTGCGAACCACCGCCACTGACCAACCCGCCAATCATTTTGAACGGCGCCGCGGCGGCTTTGACGATCAGGTTGCGCAGGGTCTGCCAGACAATCGGCATGATGCTGAACTGCGGGTTGTTCAGGTCGCCGGTCACCGGTAGCTCAATGGAGATTTTGCCGTCGACGTCCTTGAGCAACGCGATCGCCAGTTTCAGCGGCAGGCTCACGGCGTCCGGACTGTCAACTTTCTCCCCCAGTTGCAACTGCTCGACCACCACTTTGTTTTCGGCCTTGAGCTGGCCCTTGGTGATCAGGTAGTGCAGGTCGAGATTGAGTCGGCCCTTGCGGATTCGGTAGCCGGCGAACTTGCCGGAGTAGGGCGTCAGCGTGGTCAGTTCCACCCGTTTGAAGCTGGTGGTGATGTCGAGGCTGGCCATCGGGTCGAACGGATTGACCGAGCCCTTGATGGTCACCGGCGCATAGCGGTCGACCTTGCCTTTGATGTCCACGGTCGCAGGTTTCGCCTGACGGCTGTCGATGGTGCCGATCTGCCCGTTGAGCTGTTGAACGGCAGTGGCGAAGTTCGGGGTCAGGCTGAAGTCGGCGAAGTTGGCCGAGCCGTCATTGATGGCAATGCCGCCAATGTGGATGCCCAGCGGTTTTTCCTTGCTGGCAGGTTTGACCGCCGCGGTCTTGGCACCGGAGTCGACCGGTTGCGGGATCAGCAAGTCATCGACGTTAGTGGTGCGGTCATCATTAATCATGAAGCGCGCATAAGGCTGGAACAGGGTGACCTTGTTGATCGACAGACTATCGCCGTGTTGATAATTCAGGCCTTCGAGCACCAACTGCTGCCACTTGAGAAAGTCGCGGGTTTTGAGGGTATCGAGGGTATGCAGTTGATCGACCTGGGCTTTGCCTGTGACGCTGAACGCCAGCGGCTCGGTGCTTTTCAGATCGACCGCCAGATCACTGCCAAGCATGCCGCTGCGCAGTTCCAGGCGAATGAACGGGTTGATGTAGGACTGGGCCACGCGCAGGTCGATGTCCTTGGTCTGCACGTTTAACTTGGCGCTGACGGGGGCGAGATTGACTACGCCATCTGCCGTGATCTTGCCTTGCTTGCCCAGACCGGTGTCGAGCCTGAGGTTAAAAGGCGAGCCATTCAGGCTGTCGAAATTCTGCAGGTCCAGGTTCAACGGGCCGACATCCAACGCGACGGCGGGTTGCGCCTTGCGATCAGCCAGATGCACTTGGTAATTGCGCAGTTGCACGTCTTTGAGCAGCACTTGCCATGGCTTGCTCGGTGGCGCCGGGTCGGGTTTCGGTGAATCGGCAGCTGCCGGGGTGCTGGCCGGTTCGGCGTTGGCCTTGGCGGCCGGTTTGGACGGTTGGCTGGCGAACAGTTTCTGCCAATCGAGTTGCCCGTCGGCTTCGAGGGCGGCCCAGGTTTCCAGTTTCTGGCTACGGATCTTGCCGACGACCACTTGCTGCTTGGCCAGGTCGACGGTGGTTTCGCTGATGTCCAGGCGCTCGAGTTTCGCCAGCGGTCGACCGTCTGGTGCTTTGATCGCGAACGGCGCGATGCTGACGGCGACGTTGCTCAACAGCAGTTCGGTTTCCTTGGACAGGTTGAGTTTGTAGTCGGTGCTGAGGCTCATGACGCCGTCTTCGAGTACCAGTGGCACCGAGTCACGCACATAGGGCCAAAAGGATTTCATCTTGCCATCGGTGATTTTCAGCTTACCTTCGGAGGCGATCGGGATCAGGCTGAAATTTCCGGTCCAGTCAAGCTGCCCGCCTCCCGGGCCAACGGCCATCAAGGTCATGTCGGCACTGTCTTCTGGCAGGGTGCTGAGGTTCTTCAACTCGAAATCGAGTTTGTCGTAGAGGAATTCAATGGGCTCGCTGGGCCGCGCATCCTGGAAGTGCACATAACCACTGGCGAGTTTGATGCGCTCGATGCGCAACGGGAACGGTTTGGCGTTCGGGTCGGCGGGTGTCGGCTCGCTTGCGGGGATTTTGAACAGGCCAAGCAGATTGAGCTTACCGTCCTTGCCGAAGAGGATTTCGGTTTTGGGTTTGTCTATTTCTATATCGGACAGGTGCAGCGCCTTGGTCCAGAGGCTGTCGATCTGCAGGTTGGCGTACAGGCGCTCGAAGCCGACCTGTTCCTTGCCCGGCTCGCCGATGATCAGTCCCCAAAGGGTGACTTCAAGGCTGAACGGGTTGAGTTCGATCCGCTGAATCGTGGCGGGCGTCGTCGCGTAACTGGCCAATTGTTGGTTGGCCACCCTTAACGCGATGCCCGGCAAAATCAGAAACCCCAGCAGGCTGTAGAGGGCTAGAGCGGTCAACAGAGCGCCAATAGCGCGAATCAATCCTTTGGGCATGTGCGGCTTCATCTGTCTGAATCGGAGTGCGTTGGAGTATGGCACGCGTTTCCGGTTCCGAAGTGATCATGCTTTATAGGATTTATCTGATTTTGCGGACGAATTTCAGAGCTGCAGAATCAGGGTTTTCAGCGGCGGCTGCTCATCCATTGACGGAAAATCGCCGCTCGGTTTCATCACTGTCCACTCGCGCACCGGCCGGCCGGCTTTCTCTGCACAACGCAAAACTTGCTCGCGCCAGTCGTCCATGCTGACTTTTGCCAGGTTATTGCAGCAGATCAGCACGCCATTGTCGGCGGTGGTCAGCAGTGCTGGCTTCAGTAGGCTCTGATAGTCGCGCAACAAGTCGACGGTGCCGAAAGCGCTCTTGGCCCAGGCTGGAGGATCCAGCAGCACCAGGTCGTACTGACGCTGTTCCAGACGTTGATAGCTTGGCAGTTTCTGCCCGCGGCGCTGGCTGATCGGCAGGCCGGCCAATTGGCGGATGGCCGGGAAATAGTCCGACTGGATGAATTCCATGGTCGGCAACTGGGGATTGAGCAGACCGTTCTCGCGGCCGACAGCCAGGTTGCCCTCAGCGAAGTCGAGGTTGCAGACTTCGCTCGCGCCACCGGCTGCCGCACTGAGGCCGACGCCACAGGTGTAGGCGAACAGGTTCAGCACACTTTTGTTTTTGCTGTGCTGCTTGACCCAGCCGCGTGTATTGCGCAGGTCGAGGAACAGCAGCGGATCCTGGCCGGCATGGCGACCGCGAACCCGGTAATTGAGCCCCCATTCGTGGCCGATCAGGTCTTGCAGGGCGGCCTCGTCGGAGCGGTAGACGGTGTCTTCGCGGACGATGCGCGAGTTGCCCCGGGAGCGATCGTTGTAGACCAGCAGCGTTTCGAGGCCCAGGTGTTGATTGATGGTTTCGTGCAAATGCAGCAACGCATCACGTTCCAGCGACTGGTGAAAGCTTTGCACCAGCAATTGCGGGCCGTAGCGGTCGATCGTCAGGCCGCCGGCGCCTTCCTGGCTGCCATGGAACAGGCGATAGCAATCGGTGCCTTGCTGATGCAGTTCGGCGAGCAAGTCCTGGCGACGATCGAGGGCGGCGCGCAGCGCCTGATTCAAGGAAGACATGCTGGGCGCCTTGCAGGAGGGAATTTGGCGCGGGAGTTTAACAGCTTGGCGCGGGACCGAGGTGCTGCCATCGCGAGCAAGCTCGCTCCCACAGGGGATTTGTGTCGTTCATCAGTCCAATGTGGGAGCGAGCTTGCTCCGGGCGGCGTTCCGACGAAGCTTTTAAGCGGTTTTCAGGTCAACAACCCCATCCGGCGTTTCGCCCGGTGCACCGAGCCGTTACGCACCGCCCAACGCAGCATCGGCGTGCTGCGGTTGACGCTGGCGCGGATCAGCTTGCGTTGCAGCGGGCTCTGTTGGACACCCAGCATGTCACTGGCCCAGTCCGGCAGCAGGTCGATCCCGGCCTGCATCATCAAACCGCCGAAAGGCCTGGCCAAACGACTGGGGGAGGGGGCGTTCAGCAACAGCCGCACCACTTCGCGACTGCGCTCGTCGCACAGCAGTTGTGGGCGAATGCGCTCAAGGTAATCAGCAATTTCCTGCCGCGAACGCGGCACGTCACGGGCGCCGAGCCGTTCGGCAACCAGCGCGATTTCCGCGTAGTAACGGTCCTGATCAGCAAGGGAAAGGTTGGGATTGCGGTAACGCAAATGGGCCGCGAGGAAGTTGCTGACTTCGGCCACGTGCACCCAGGTCAACAGATCGGGATCGCTGGCGGCGTAAGGCCGGCCATCCGGTGCAGTACCGGTCACTTGCAAGTGGACGGTGCGGACTTTCTCGATCAGCCAGTCGGCGTCCTTTCGCGAACCGAAGGTGGTGCCGGAAATGAACTGCCCGGTGCGGCGCAGTCGGCCAATCATGTCCTCGCGAAAATTCGAATGGTCCCAGATCCCGGCCAGGGCCAGTGGATGCAGGGCTTGCAGCATCAGGGCGCTGATGCCGCCGATCAGCATGCTGCTGAAGTCGCCGTGAACTTGCCAACTCACCGAATCCGGCCCGAACAGGCCGGGATCGCCCTTGGGGTTTTCCAGGTCGAGCTTGCCCAGGGACAGACCGGTCAGGCTCATGATCTGGGTTTCGATGCGGGTGCGGATGAATTCCATGGCGACTCAGTGGCGAAAAAAAGGCGCGGCTGTTATGGGCCGCGCGGGGAAGTTTAAAGCATGAACTTATTGATTCAGGCGTTTATCGACCAACTCCTGGATCACGCTCGGGTCGGCCAGGGTCGAGGTGTCACCCAGGCTGTCCAGTTCATTGCAGGCGATCTTGCGCAGAATGCGCCGCATGATCTTGCCCGAACGGGTTTTCGGCAAGGCCGGCGCCCACTGGATCAGGTCCGGTTTGGCGAAGCTGCCGATTTCCTCGCTGACGTGAGCGAGCAGTGCTTTCTTCAGTTCGTCACTGGGCTCGGTGCCGTTCATGGGGGTGACGAAGGCGTAAATGCCCTGACCCTTGACGTCATGCGGATAACCGACCACCGCCGCTTCGGCGATGCTGTCGTGCAGCACCAATGCGCTTTCCACTTCCGCGGTGCCGATGCGGTGCCCGGAAACGTTGATCACGTCGTCAATGCGACCGGTAATCCAATAGTCGCCGTCTTCGTCGCGCCGGGCGCCGTCGCCGGTGAAGTAATAACCGGGGTAGGGCTTGAAATAGGTGTCGACCATTCGTTGCGGGTCGCCGTAGACGCTGCGGATCTGCGCCGGCCAGCTGGACTTGATCGCCAGCACGCCGCTGCCGGCGCCTTTTATCTCCTTGCCCGTTTCATCCAGCAACACCGGTTGCACGCCGAACATCGGTTGCGTGGCGCAGCCGGGTTTGATCCGTTGAGCGCTGACCAGCGGGCTGAGCATGATGCCGCCGGTTTCGGTCTGCCACCAGGTATCGACGATTGGACAACGCTGTTCGCCGACGACGTTGAAGTACCAATCCCACGCTTCCGGGTTGATCGGCTCACCGACGCTGCCGAGTAGTCTGAGGCTCGCGCGGGAGGTTTCCTTCAACGGTTCGGGGCCTTCACGCATCAGCGAACGCAAGGCAGTCGGGGCGGTGTAGAAGATGTTGACGTGGTGCTTGTCGATCACCTGCCAGAAGCGCGAACTGCTCGGGTAGCTCGGCACACCTTCGAAAATCAGCGTGGTCGCGCCGTTGGCCAACGGACCGTAGACGATGTAGCTGTGGCCGGTGACCCAGCCGACATCGGCGGTGCACCAAAAAACTTCGTCGTCGCGGTAGTCGAGCACGTACTTGAAGGTCATCGCCGCTTGCAGCAGGTAGCCGCCGGTGGTGTGCAACACACCTTTGGGTTTGCCGGTGCTGCCGGAGGTGTAGAGGATAAACAGCGGGTCTTCAGCGCCCATCGGCTCAGGCGGGCAGTCGTCGCTGACGTCACGCAGCGCCTGGTGATACCAGATGTCCCGGCCCTCGACCCAGTCCACTTCGCCCTGAGTGCGCTCGACCACGATGACAGTGCTGACGTTCGGACAACTTTGCAGCGCCTTGTCGACTTTCTGCTTGAGCGGCACGAATTTACCGCCGCGCACGCCTTCATCGGCGGTGATCACAGTGCGGCAGTCGGCATCGAGAATCCGGTCACGCACGGAGTCCGGAGAGAAACCACCGAACACCACCGAATGCACCGCACCAATGCGCGTGCAGGCGAGCATGGCGTAGGCGGCTTCGGGGATCATCGGCATGTAGATGCACACGCGGTCGCCTTTCTTCACGCCACGGCTTTTGAGCACGTTGGCCAGGCGACAGACGTTGTGATGGAGTTTTTTGTAAGTGATCTGCGCGGATTCGGCAGGATCGTCACCTTCCCAGATGATCGCGATTTGATCACCGCGCTTTTCCAGGTGACGGTCGATGCAGTTGTAACTGACATTCAACTTTCCGCCGGCGAACCAGCTCGCCTCACCGGTTTTCAGGTTATAGCGCTGGACGGTATCCCACGGCTTACTCCAGTCGAGAAAGCGTGTGGCCTGTTCGGCCCAGAAGGTGCTGGGGTGTTCGATGGATTGGCGGTACAGGCGCTTGTAGTCGTCTTGACTTAATTGTGCAGCCCGGCGGACGGCATCGGCTTGGGGGAACGTGCTGATATCGAACATGACGGTTCCTTATTCTTGTTTTGCGACAAAGATAAAGATGCGCCGAGTGACCAACGGGTTCAAGTCATACACAAAACAACTGTGGGAGCGAGCTTGCTCGCGATGGCGGCATAACATTCAACTGAGATGTTGACTGTCAGTCCGCCATCGCGAGCAAGCTCGCTCCCACAGGGGATCGGGTCTAAGTAACTTAACCGCGGTGACGACCGCGGAAGTAGTTGATCAGGCCTTGGGTTGAAGCATCGTCAGCCGGGGTTTCTTCGCTGCCGACCAGGCGGTTGTAAACGCCTTTGCCCAGCTCTTTACCCAGCTCCACGCCCCACTGGTCGAAGGCGTTGATGCCCCAGATCACGCTTTGCACGAAGACTTTGTGTTCGTACATCGCCACCAATGCGCCGAGACGGCGCGGGCTGATGCGTTCGACCACCAACGTATTGCTCGGACGGTTGCCCGGGATCACTTTGTGTGGCGCGAGTTTTTGTACGTCTTCTTCGCTCATGCCTTTGTCGCGCAACTCGGCTTCGGCCTCGGCAAGGGTCTTGCCCAGCATCAGCGCCTGGCTTTGCGACAGGCAGTTGGCGTACAGCCACTGGTGGTGGTCGGACACCGGGTTGAAGCTGACGATCGGCACGATGAAGTCGGCCGGGATCAGTTGAGTGCCCTGATGCAGCAACTGGTGATACGCATGCTGACCGTTGCAGCCGACGCCACCCCAGATCACAGGACCCGTGTCGGTGGACACCGGAGTGCCGTCCTGGCGCACGCTCTTGCCGTTGGATTCCATGTCCAGCTGTTGCAAGTGCTTGGTGATGTTGCGCAGGTAATGGTCGTACGGCAGGATCGCGTGGCTCTGCGCGCCCCAGAAGTTGCCATACCAGATGCCGAGCAAGGCCAGTAGCACCGGCATGTTCTGATCGAAAGGCGTGCTCTGGAAGTGCTGGTCCATGGTGTAGGCACCGGAAAGCAGTTCCTTGAAGTTCGACATGCCGATGGCCAGGGCAATTGGCAAACCGATGGCCGACCACAACGAGTAACGGCCGCCAACCCAGTCCCACATCGGGAAGATGTTTTCTTCGCGGATCCCGAATGCCACAGCCGCTGCATTGTTGCTGGAGACGGCGATGAAGTGACGATACAGCTCGGCTTCCGAACCACCCTGAGCCAGGTACCAGGCGCGTGCGGCCTGGGCATTCTTCAGGGTTTCGAGGGTGTTGAAGGATTTCGACGAAACGATGAACAGCGTGGTTTCGGCGCGCAGTTTCATGGTCAGCTCGTGGAACTCACTGCCGTCGATGTTCGCCAGGTAATGGCAGCGCACGCCCTTCTGGGCGTAGGACAACAGTGCTTCAGAGACCAGCTCCGGGCCGAGGAACGAGCCACCGATGCCGATGTTTACCACGTCAGTGATCGGCTTCTCGGTGTAACCGCGCCACAGACCGTCGTGGATACGGCCCACGAGGTCGGTGATCTGGTTCAGGACCTTGTGCACTTCCGGCATCACGTTGACGCCGTTCACCGACAGCTTGTCGCCAACCGGACGGCGTAGCGCGGTATGCAAGGCGGGGCGGCCTTCGGAGGAGTTGACGATTTCGCCTTCGAACAGCGCTTTGATCGCGCCCTGGAGATCGACTTCGTTGGCCAGGCCCACCAGCAGATCGCGGGTCTCGGCGTTGATCAGGTTCTTCGAATAATCGAGAAACAGGCCGCAGCTGCTGAGGGTGAATTGGGTGAAGCGCTGCGGATCGGCATTAAACGCTTCGCGCATGCTGAAATCTTGCATGGCTTGGCGGTGATCATTCAACGCTTGCCAGGCGGGCAGAGCGGTAACGTCGTGAGGGGTGCGGTAATACGCCATCGCTGCGGGTTTCCTTTTTACTTGAACGGCCTTTTGAACACAAAAAATCCCGGAGCGCTGTGGGTGGGCGTCCGGTCAACTGCGTCGACACGATTTCATGACACAGGGCGAATACAGTAAACCTCGCGCTGCGATCTGTCTTGACTTTGTCTGACCCGTTCCCGGTACTTTTTTATACATTGAGCAGGGAACGGTCCGACAAACGGAAGGGGAATGGACTAAGACGGGATCAGGCGACCTGAACCGGAATGGCATTGCTGGTGTGGCTCAGTTCATTACCCGGCGCCATGTAGAGCATGCGTGGCTTGAAGTTGAGCAGTTCGGCTTCGCTGTAGTGGGCGTAGGCGCAGATGATCACGCGGTCGCCAACCTTGGCCTTGTGTGCGGCTGCACCGTTGACCGAGATCATGCGCGAACCTTCTTCACCACGGATCGCGTAGGTGGTGAAGCGTTCGCCATTGTCGACGTTGTAGATCTGGATCTGCTCGTATTCACGGATGCCGGACAGGTCCAGCCATTCGCCGTCGATGGCGCAAGAACCTTCGTAATCGAGTACAGCGTGGGTGACTTCGGCGCGATGCAGCTTGGCCTTGAGCATGATGGCGTGCATGAGTGTTTTCCCAGGTCGGAATCGAACGGCGGGCATTGTGCCCAAAGGCTTCAGGGCCAGCAATACGGGGTGTGGAGTCACCGCTGAACCCCTGTGGGAGCGAGCTTGCTCGCGATTGCGGAGGATCAGCCAACATCAATGTTGAATGTTAATCCGCTATCGCGAGCAAGCTCGCTCCCACAGGGATAAAGTGCGTTCAGTTAGATGCGTCGAGGTTGAGGTGGAGGTTATCGATCAACCGCGTAGTACCCAGAAATGCCGCCACCAGAATCACCAGATCCCGATCCACCGGGGTGGCCGGACGCAACGTCAGGGCATGACGAATTTCCAGATAATCAGGACGCAAACCGGCCGCTTCAAGCTGCTTGATCTGCGCGCCGATCAAGGTCGGGAAATCCCGCTCGCCCTGTTTGATCGCGTCAGCAATCTGGTTTAAACCGCGATACAGAACCGGCGCAACGGCCCGCTGTTCTTCGCTGAGGAAACCATTGCGCGACGACAGCGCCAGGCCATCGGCTGCACGTACCGTCGGTTCGCCGATGATCTGGATCGGCATGTTCAGGTCATGCACCAGGGCGCGGATCACTGCCAGTTGCTGGAAGTCTTTCTGGCCAAAGATTGCCAGGTCCGGCTGGACCATGTTGAACAGCTTCGTGACCACCGTCGCCACACCTTCGAAATGCCCGGGACGACTGGCGCCGCAGAGGCCCTCGGAGAGTTGTGGAACACTGACGCGGGTCTGCCCGGCGATGCCGTCGGGGTACATTTCTTCAGCAGTTGGCGCGAACAGCAAGTGGCAACCGGCCTGGAGCAGTTTCTCCTGATCGGCCGCGAGGGTGCGCGGGTACTTGTCGAGGTCTTCGCCGGCGCCGAACTGCAGCGGGTTGACGAAAATGCTCGCGACCACGAAATCCACCCGTTGGGTGGCTTTGGTAATCAGTGCAACATGACCGCTGTGCAGGTTGCCCATGGTCGGCACGAAGCCGATTCGCTTGCCTTCGCCACGGGCACGGGCCACGGCGGCCCGCAATTCGCGTACGGTTTTTACGGTGTTCATGCAGAGAATCCGTGTTCGATACCTGGGAAAGTCGCCGCTTTGACTTCAGTGACGTAAGCGCCAATCGCCGCTTGAATGTTTTGTTGCCCGGCCATGAAGTTCTTCACGAACTTCGGCACACGGCCAGTGATCGACAGGCCGAGCATGTCGTGCAGAACCAATACCTGGCCGTCGGTGCCGCTGCCGGCGCCGATGCCGATTACCGGAATGCCCACAGCCTGGGTTATTTCCTGAGCCAGTTCGCTCGGTACGCACTCGAGCAGCAACATGGATGCACCGGCCTGCTCCAGTGCGATGGCGTCGGCACGCATTTGCCGCGCCTGGTTCTCGCTGCGACCCTGGACTTTGTAACCGCCCAGAATGTTCACCGATTGCGGTGTCAGCCCCATGTGCGCGCACACCGGGATACCGCGTTCGGCCAGCAGACGGATCGAGTCCGCCAGCCACAGTGCACCTTCAACTTTGACCATGTGCGCACCGGCCTGCATCAACAGGGCGCTGTTGGTCATGGCTTGTTCGGTGGTGGCGTAGGCCATGAAGGGCAGGTCGGCGAGGATCAAAGCGTCGGTGTTACCGCGTTTGACGGCCGCCACGTGGTAAGCCATTTCTGCGGTAGTGACTGGCAGGGTGCTGTCGTGACCTTGCAAAACCATGCCAAGGGAGTCGCCCACCAGCAACACTTCGACGCCCGCTTCATTGCAGGCGTGGGCGAAGGTCGCGTCATAGCAGGTCAGCATGGTGATTTTTTCACCTTTTTGCTTGAGACCTTGCAGAGTGGTCAGGGTGATGGCTGGCATGAAAAGTTCCTCATTCAGGCGCTGTGGAAACTACTGCGAGTAACGCGCGTGATTCTTCGTTAAATACAGGCGCACGGTCTGTTGTCGTGCTTTTAAGGCCTGGATTGCGCCCTTCAGCGCCGTGTTGGCGGCAGCGGGACGCCTATAGTCGTGAGGAGAACTCGGGAAGTCAATTGCGTGTGTTACCGCGTTGTTACGCTAAGGGTGTTACCGGGGGAACTGATGCGATTCAGCAGGATTTGTGACGGCGCCCACTCAGCAGGCCGGAAGGCGTTCCAGCCCGACGAACGGGCAGGCAGCGAGTAAATCACTCAGGCTGCGACCATCGGCCAGACGCAAATCCGCAGGCGTCAGCTCGGCTAGTGGATAGAGAACAAAAGCTCGTTCTTGCATGTGGTAGTGAGGCACCTTGAGGCGAGGTTCATCGATCAGCCGATCACCGAACAATACGATGTCGAGATCCAGCGTACGCGGCCCCCAGCGTTCAAGGCGCTCGCGGCCCTGTCCGTTCTCGATTACTTGCAGCGCATCAAGCAGGTCCAATGGCGCAAGCGTGCTGTCGAGGGCGGCGACCGCGTTGGTGTAACGCGGTTGGCCGGGCAGCAGCGAGTCGCTCTGATAAAACCCGGATACCCCGATCAGTTTGGTCTGCGGCAACTGCGCCAGCGCCTCGACGGCGCTGCGCAATTGTTCGGCGGGGTCAGCCAGATTGCTGCCCATGCCGATGTAGATGCGTTCCATGGATTACTCGCCCGTGGTGCTCGGTGCGCCTGCGGTGCGTTTGCGCTTGGCGCCACCGCTGCGGCGACGTTTGCGTGGAGCGCCGGTGCCGTCATCCTTGCCGCTGAGGTCGCGGATCATGTCGCGACGTTCGCTGTCGTTGGCGTCCTGATAGTCCGTCCACCATTCGCCCAGGCCATCGGTCTGCTCACCGGCGCTTTCGCGCAGCAGCAGGAAGTCGTAACCGGCACGGAACCGCGGGTTGTCCAGCAACAGGTCGGCGCGCTTGCCGCTGCGGCGTGGCAGACGCTCCTGCATGTCCCAGATCTCGCGGATCGGCATGGTGAAGCGTTTCGGAATCGCGATGCGCTGGCACTGTTCGGCGATCAGCTCATGAGCGGCTTCCTGCATGGCCGGAATCGGCGGCATGCCACGTTCTTGCAGGCGCAGTACGCGGGCCGGCAGGGCAGGCCAGAGCAGGGCCGCAAACAGGAACGCCGGGGTCACCGGTTTGTTCTGTTTGATCCGCAGGTCGGTGTTGATCAACGCTTCGCTGATCAGCGTGTGGGTGTACGTCGGGTTATATTCCAGCGCCTCGGCACTGGCCGGGAACAGCGGATCGAACAGCTGCAGGTCGACCAGCATCTCAAAGGTGTCCGCGGCATGGCCGGAGAGGAACAGCTTGAGCACTTCTTCGAACAGGCGGGCCGACGGAATCTCGCGCAGCATCGACGCCAGGTCGCGGATTGGCGCGGCGCTGTGCTTTTCGATGCCGAAATTCAGCTTGGCGGCGAAGCGCACGGCTCGCAGCATCCGTACCGGGTCTTCCTGGTAACGTTGCTTTGGATCGCCGATCAGGCGGATCAGGTGATTGCGAATGTCGTGTACGCCGTTGGCGTAGTCGAGGATGCGCTCGCTGACCGGATCGTAATACAAGGCGTTGATGGTGAAGTCGCGGCGTTGCGCATCTTCTTCCAGCGTGCCGTAGACGTTATCGCGCAGGATGCGCCCGCTCTCGTTGCGCGAGGACTGGTTGCTGTCTTCCTCTTCATCGTTTTGCGGGTGATTGGCGCGGAAGGTCGCGACTTCGATGATTTCGCGGCCAAAGTGGATGTGCACCAGCTTGAAGCGACGACCGATAATCCGCGCGTTGCGGAACTCGGCCCGCACCTGTTCAGGTGTGGCACTGGTGGCGACGTCGAAATCTTTTGGCGTGATGCCGAGCAGCATGTCACGCACACAGCCGCCGACCAGATAAGCCTGGTAACCGGCGTTCTGCAGGCGTTCGACGATGTTCACCGCGTAGCGACTGAATTGGGCCTTTTGCAGCGAATGTTGGCCGCTGTTGAGCACTTCAGGCGTACTGCGAATGTGTTGCGTATGACGCTTGGGAGAACGGAATGACTGGAACAGCTTCTTCAGCATGGGATGCACTGTTTGAAGGAATGTTCGGCCAAAACGAAGAATGACCGCATGATGGGCGGGGATTCTAGCATTTAGTCGGGGGATGGTGTAGGAAGCTGCGCAAGCGCTTGAAGGGGGTGCCGATTGGCGTGTCTAAACGCCAGAAACTACAAGGGGAGCCGAAGCTCCCCAAGAAAGTAGTTGCATGCTCTATTTTTATTTTTGATTCGGGCTTCTTGTTTTTGTTGAGTGCCCTCGCCATGAAGTTTTTCCTTCATGACCCTCCCAATCGGGAGCCAAGAGCAAACGGATTGCTTTGGTCGCTGTGTTGCAGTGATCTTGCGATCCAACCAGTGCAGGCTCTGTCTTGTGACAGTTTTTATTGTTCTCGGCCTGGTCGTGGGGCAAGCCCCAAATACAACGCCTCTCCAAAAGAATCAGTTAGCTGCGCCTCTCGCCGTCTTGTTTTTATTGTGCGTGAGTCGATTCGTCTTATTTTTATTGTCTTGTGCATTGCTTGTTATTGTTCTTGTACTGAACATATAGCAGGGTGCGTGCCAACTTTTGTGAAGCCCAGCAAAACAAAGGGTTAGGCCGGCTGATGAGGTTTTCAGAGGCCAAAAAAAACCGGGGCTTCGTTACCGTAAGCCCCGGCTTCTGTTACGTGAAAAATCTGAGGTAACAGTTTTTTCACAAGGTCACGTGTTACCCACGCATCAGACAGGTGACATTCAGCTTTCGCTGGCGACCCCGGTCTTGCGCCTCGGGATGCCTAGGCGCTGACGACGTTCCCACAGGCATTTGCGGCTGACCCCGAGTTTGCGTGCCAATTCGGTTTCGGTCATGTGGTCCTGATGCTCGAGTACGAAGTGCTGGAAGTAGTCTTCCAGTGACAGGTCCTCGGTCGGCTCGTGGCTGGTGTTGTTTGCGTTGTTGCCCTGTTGGGGCGCCAGGCCGATGAAGTCATCGTCTTCCAGATCGCTCAGTTCGATGTCGATACCCAGCAGCTCGGCGGAAATTTCCGGGCTCTCGCACAGGATGACCGCACGTTCTACTGCGTTTTCCAGCTCTCGAACGTTACCCGGCCAGGCGTAATGACGAATCGCCTGCTCGGCATCCGGGGCGAACTTCAGGTCGGTGCGGTTGACCCGCGCGCTCTGCCGCGCCAGGAACGCGGTGGCAATTTCGTTGACGTCCGCGCCGCGCTCGCGCAGGGCCGGCAGCTTCAGGGCGATCACGTGAAGGCGGTAATACAAGTCTTCACGGAACTGGCCGATCTTCGCCAGGCTCTTGAGGTCGCGGTGAGTCGCGGCGATCAGGCGCACATCGACTTTCTGGGACTGCACCGAACCCACACGACGAATTTCACCTTCCTGCAGCACGCGCAGCAGGCGGGCCTGGGCTTCCAGTGGCAGTTCGCCGATTTCGTCGAGGAACAAGGTGCCGCCGTCGGCCGCTTCCACCAGACCGGCACGCCCGGCGCTGGCGCCAGTGAACGCGCCTTTTTCGTGGCCGAACAGTTCGGACTCGATCAGGCTTTCCGGAATGGCGGCGCAGTTCACCGAAATCATCGGCGCCTTGGCGCGTTTGGACAGATTGTGCAGGGCGCGCGCGACCAGTTCTTTACCGGTGCCGGATTCGCCCTGGATCAGGACATTGGAGTCGGTTGGCGCGACTTTGCGGATCTTGCTGTACAGATCCTGCATAGGCGGGCAGGAGCCGATGATGCCGATTTCGCCGTTGTTGTTGCTGGCGCCCGGTTTCGCGGCGCCATTACCGGCTTTGCCGGCGACCGGTTCACCGCTGGCTTGCACTGACTGCCGGTCGCGCAGGATTCGCGCGACGGCCTGGAGCATCTCGTCGTGATCAAAAGGCTTGGCGATGTAATCGACCGCGCCCATCTTCATCGAGTCGACCGCCGAACGCAGGCTGGCGTAGCTGGTCATGATCAGCACCGGAGTGCCCTGGCCGAGTTTGATCAACTCGGTGCCAGGCGCGCCAGGCAGGCGCAGGTCACTGACGATCAGGTCGAACGTGGGGATGGTGAAGCGTTCTTGTGCTTCCTGCACTGAACCGGCTTCGCTGACCTGGTACTGGTTACGTTCCAGCAGGCGGCGCAAGGCGGAGCGGATAATTGTTTCGTCTTCGACGATCAAAATGTGCGGCATTGATTCGATACTCTCGACGGTCTCAGTTCACAGCGGACGTCGCTTCGACATGACGCGGCAAGGTCACCCGGATACGGGTGCCGCGTTGGCTTTGAACATCAGCCGGGCTGTCGATGGTGATTTGTCCATAATGCTCTTCAACGATGGAATAGACCAGTGCAAGGCCCAGACCGGTGCCTTCGCCAGGATCCTTGGTGGTGAAGAAAGGTTCGAACAATCTATCCATGATGTTCTTCGGAATACCGCTGCCTTCGTCCTCCACGATCAAATCGACCGTGTGTTCGCCGGCTTCGCTTTTGACGCGCACCGCACTGCCGGGAGGCGAGGCGTCGCGGGCGTTTGAGAGCAAGTTGATCAGTACTTGCGCGAGGCGCTGCGGGTCGCCTTCGACCCAGTGATCGGGGTCGCACAGGTTGTAGAACTGCACCTCGAAATTACGTCGGTTCAGCGCCAGCAGGCCTATCGCATCCTGGGCCACTTCCGCCAGACAGACGGGCTCGTCGCTGTGCTGATGACTGCCAGCGTGGGCGAAACTCATCAGCGACTGAACGATACGCGACACGCGTTTGGTCTGCTCCAGGATCTGCCCGCTGATTTCCTTCAGTTCGCTGTCTTCTTCGCGCTCTTCGCGCAGGTTTTGCGCCAGGCAGGCGATACCGGTAATCGGGTTGCCGATTTCATGGGCCACGCCGGCGGCCAGTCGGCCGATGCTGGCCAAACGCTCGGAGTGCACCAGTTTGTCTTCGAGCATCTGGGTTTCGGTCAGGTCTTCTACCAGCAACACCAAACCGCTGTTACCCGGTGCGAGCGGTTCATCGATCGCCGCTTTGTGCAGGTTCAACCAGCGGGTCTGGCCGTCGAGGGCCAGGTGCTGTTTGTGCAAATGTTCGTCCGGCAGATTGATGAAGCCTTGCAGCAGCTCTTTCCACGGATCGGCGATGGTACTCAGGCGCGAGCCGACCACACGCTGCGCGGCAATCCCGGTCAGCTCCTCCATGGCTTTGTTCCACATGAGGATTTCCTGGTCCTTGGCCAGAGAGCAAACGCCCATCGGCAATTCCTGCAAGGTCTGGCGGTGATAGCGGCGCAGGGCATCGAGTTCGGCGGCAAGCCCGGTCAGGCGCGAGTGGTAGTCCTCGAGGCGACTCTCGATGAAGTGGATGTCTTCGGTGACGTAGTTTTCGCCACCGGCCTTATAAGGCAGGAATGTCTCGACCATGTCCTGAGCCACGCTCGGCCCCATCAGGCCGGAGAGGTTGGCTTCGATGCGGTCGCGCAATCGGCGCAAGGCGTAAGGCCGGCGCTCATCGAACGGCAGATAGAGGTCGCGCAGGGCTTGTTCGACTTCTTTCTGTGCTGCTTTCGCGCCCAATGGTTTTGCAAGCTGCGTAGCGAACTCCTGGGGTGAGGCGGCGTGCAGTTCGCGGCGTTGCGGCCGGCGCACGTTGTCCACGGCGCAGGCTTCCGCCGCGCTGGCCTCTTCGCTGCTGGCGTTGGTGAACAGCGAGATCAGGGTGAACATCAGCACGTTGGCGGCCAGCGACGCGATCGCCGCCATGTGCCAACTGGTGTCGTCCAGCACATAGATCATATTCAGCAGCGGAATGTAGAAACCCTGCAGGTTGCCCACCAGCGGCAGCAGCATGGTCACCAGCCATACCAGAATCCCCGCGAGCAAACCGGCGATAAAGCCACGGCGGTTGGCGGTCGGCCAATACAGAACCGAGAGTACGCCCGGCAGGAATTGCAACGTAGCCACAAACGCCACGATGCCGAGGTTGGCCAGGTCCTGCTCAGCACCCAGCAGCAGGTAAAAACCGTAACCGGCCATGATGATCGCAACGATCAGCGCCCGACGGGTCCACTTCAACCAACGATAGATGTTGCCTTCGGCCGGCGGCTGATAGAGCGGCAGCACCAGGTGGTTCAGCGCCATCCCGGACAGCGCCAGGGTGGTGACGATGATCAGCCCGCTGGCCGCCGACAATCCGCCGATATAGGCCAATAGCGCCAGGGCCTTGCTGTTGGCCGCGATGCCGATGCCCAGCGTGAAGTATTCAGGGTTGGTGGTGGCGCCAAGTTTCAGTCCGGCCCAGAGAATCAGCGGTACCGCCAGGCTCATCAGCAGCAGGAACAGCGGCAAGCCCCAGCTCGCACTGACCAGTGAGCGAGGGTTGAGGTTTTCGGTAAACGTCATGTGGTACATGTGCGGCATCACGATCGCCGAGGCGAAGAACACCAGTAGCAACGTGCGCCATGGACCTTCCTGCAATGGCGTGTGCAGCGCGGCGAGGGCGGTCTGGTTTTGCAGCAGCCACAGTTCCAGCTGTTGCGGGCCGTCGAACACGCCATAAAGGGCATACAGGCCGACGCCGCCAATGGCGATCAATTTGATCACCGACTCGAAAGCAATCGCGAACACCAGGCCCTCGTGTTTCTCGCGGGTGGCAATGTGGCGGGAGCCGAAAAAAATCGTGAACAGCGTAATCAGTGCGCAGAAGCTCAGCGCCACGCGATGCTGCACCGGCTCACGGGTGAGGATGCCGATGGAGTCGGCGACCGCCTGAATTTGCAAGGCCAGCAGCGGCAGCACCCCGATCAGCATGAAGATCGTGGTCAGCGCACCGGCCCAGGTGCTGCGAAAGCGGAAGGCGAACAGATCGGCCAGCGACGACAGCTGATACGTGCGGGTGATTTTCAGGATCGGATACAAAAGCACCGGCGCCAGCAGGAACGCGCCGGACACCCCGAGGTAACTGGACAGAAAACCGTAGCCGTATTGATAGGCCAGGCCCACGGTGCCGTAAAACGCCCAGGCACTGGCATAAACCCCCAGCGACAGGGTGTACGTCAGCGGGTGGCGAATGATCGCCCGGGGGATCATGCCCCGTTCGCTGACCCAGGCTACGCCGAACAGCACCGCCAGGTACGCGGCGCTGATCAGGATCATCTGGGTCAGGCTAAAGCTCATCGGCATCTTTTTGGCTCTGCAGAATGAAGGTCACGACGATCAGAATCAGCCAGAGCAGATAAGGGCGATACCAGGCGCCAGTGGCGTCGATCCACCAATCCATGATGGCCGGGGAGAACAGATAAATCCCCACTACCAGGAGCAGGACCAAGCGATAGATGTACATCCCGGCCTCTCTTTTTTATGCGCGTGCCCGAAAACGTGCGGGGATGGTAACGGATGGGCGCGCCACTGCAAGTGTGATCACTGTAATTGCGCTTCGGGCAGGTTGAGCGTGCGCGGAATCAATAATGCATCCCAGTGGGCAATACCCCAGTTCAGCACTTCCCGTGGTGTGGCATAAGCCAACTCGGCACCGGGGTTCTGCCCCAATGCGCGCAATGCACGCAGCAACAACGGGGTCGCCTGATCTTCGGTCAACGGCGGCGAACGGTAGGACTTGCCGAGTTTGTTGCCATCGGGCTGGGTAATCAGCGGGATATGCAGGTAGCGCGGTTGCGGCAGGCCGAGCAGTTCTTGCAAGTAGAGCTGGCGCGGCGTGGAGTCGAGCAGGTCGGCGCCACGAACAATGTCGGTGATACCTTGCCAGGCATCGTCCAGCACCACGGCCAACTGATAGGCGTAAAGCCCGTCGCGGCGGCGGATCACGAAATCGCCGACCTCCCGGCCCAGGTGTTGGCGGTATTCGCCTTGCACCCGGTCGATGAAGTGGTATTCAAGCTCGGGGACGCGCAGGCGAATCGCGGCATTTTCAGTGCCGTGGCCGGCATTGCGGCACAGTCCCGGATAAATCCCGTGATAGGGCGCAAGTGTTTTGCGCGAGCAGGTGCACGCGTAGGCCAGACCGTGATTGAACAGGCGATTGAGGACTTCGGCGTAGGCATCGTGCCGGTCGCTCTGTCGGACCATTTCGCCATCCCACTCGAAACCGTAGCTTTCCAGGGCGTTAAGGATTGCCGCTTGAGCACCGGGTTCTTCCCGTGGCGGATCGAGATCTTCCATGCGCATCAGCCAGCAGCCCCCCACCGAACGCGCATCGAGGTACGAGGCCAGCGCTGCGACCAGCGAACCGAAATGCAGATGTCCACTGGGCGTGGGGGCGAAGCGCCCGATGTAGGTGGGGGAAGCGATGGCGGTCATAAGGCGATGTCAGGCTGTCCAATCGTTTTGAGCATGGCTTGAAGCCGCCTTCGCGAGCAAGCTTCGCTCCTACAGAAGATTGCGCCAGCCTTTGTAGGAGCGAAGCTTGCTCGCGAAGGCAATTCCGAAGACGCAACAAATATCAGCGAATGCCGGAAACAAAAACGGAGCGTTCGCACGCTCCGTTTTTTCGTTCAAGTCGAGATTACTTACCGACTTGCTTTTCCTTGATTTCCGCCAGGGTTTTGCAGTCAACGCACATGTCGGCGGTAGGGCGGGCTTCCAGTCGCTTGACGCCAATTTCGACGCCGCAGGACTCGCACCAGCCATATTCTTCGTCTTCGATCAGTTGCAGCGTCTTGTCGATCTTCTTGATCAACTTGCGCTCGCGGTCGCGGGCACGCAGCTCGAGGCTGAATTCTTCTTCCTGGCTGGCACGGTCTGCCGGGTCCGGGAAGTTGGCCGCTTCGTCTTTCATGTGATCAACCGTACGGTCGACTTCCTGCATCAAGTCCTGTTTCCACTTATTCAGGATCTTGGTGAAGTGAGCGCGCATGGGTTTGCCCATGTACTCCTCGCCCTTTACTGCCTGGTAGGGTTCGAAGCCGCTGATCGACTGGTTTTGCTGCTTTGCTTGGGTGGGCATGAAATGGACCGCCTCTACTCTTGTAATCCATTGCGCAGGATTGCTCCATCACCGACACCTGCCGGCCCTGCGGCTGCAAGCGGGCGAACTTACCAGATCAAATCGGACCGCGCTACTCCCGGATGTCGAGGTAGTGGCCCGCGGTGCTTGCAAATGATTGCCAAGCCTTGTCTGGCGGTGCTGGAGACCTGATCAAATATTGATTTTAGTCAAACCTGGGGCACACGCTCGAGTCGTTTGTGGCCAGGGTTATAACGCGTCTGACCGCTTTAGGTTCTCGCTCGTTCCTGCGCTTGGGTAGAATCAATTTTTTCCCCCGTTGAAGGAAGGCTAATGGCTCAGCCCTACAGTGCCCGCAGTCGCGCGATCGAACCTTTCCATGTCATGGCGCTGCTGGCGCGGGCCAATGAACTGCAAGCGGCTGGCCACGACGTGATCCACCTGGAAATCGGCGAGCCAGACTTCACCACCGCCGAGCCGATCATTCAGGCCGGCCAGGCCGCATTGACGGCGGGGAAGACCCGTTACACCGCGGCGCGGGGTATTCCCGAGTTGCGCGTGGCCATTTCAGGCTTTTATCAGCAGCGTTATGGGCTGAACATCGATCCGCAGCGAATCCTTATCACCCCTGGCGGTTCTGGCGCGCTGCTGCTGGCCAGTGCCTTACTGGTAGACCCAGGCAAACACTGGCTGCTGGCGGACCCGGGTTACCCGTGCAACCGGCATTTCCTGCGGCTGGTGGAAGGCGCTGCGCAGCTTGTCCCTGTAGGCCCGGACGTGCGATATCAGCTGACGCCGGACCTGATTGCACGCCATTGGGATCACGACAGCGTCGGCGCCCTGGTGGCATCGCCGGCGAACCCGACCGGGACGATCCTGACCCGCGATGAATTGGCAGGTCTGTCTGCCGCGATCAAGGCACGCCACGGTCATCTGGTGGTGGACGAGATCTATCACGGTCTGACTTATGGCACTGATGCGGCCAGCGTGCTGGAAGTCGATGACAGCGCCTTTGTGCTGAATAGTTTTTCAAAGTATTTCGGCATGACCGGCTGGCGCCTTGGCTGGCTGGTGGCGCCGGAAGCGGCGGTCGGTGAGCTGGAAAAACTCGCCCAGAACCTCTACATCAGCGCCCCGAGCATGGCCCAGCACGCCGCGTTGGCGTGCTTCGAACCCGCGACCATTGCCATTCTCGAAGAGCGTCGCGCCGAATTTGGTCGTCGTCGTGATTTCCTCCTGCCAGCTCTACGGGCGCTGGGCTTCGGTATCGCTGTGGAACCCGAAGGCGCGTTCTACTTGTACGCCGATATCAGCAAGTTCGGCGGCGATGCCTTCGCGTTCTGCAGGCATTTCCTCGAAACCGAGCATGTGGCGATTACCCCCGGTCTGGACTTTGGCCGTTATCAAGCCGGGCATCACGTGCGGTTTGCCTACACCCAAAGCCTGCCGCGCCTACAGGAGGCGGTCGAGAGGATTGCTCGCGGCTTGAAGAGCTGGCAAGGCTGATGCGTTTTCATCCTCCCCTCGAAGAAGGCCGTTTGATTCGTCGTTACAAGCGTTTTCTCGCCGATATCGAAACCGTTAGCGGCGAGTTGCTGACCATTCACTGCCCGAACACCGGCTCGATGCTCAATTGCCAGGTGGAGGGCGGGCAGGTCTGGTTCAGCCGTTCCAACGACCCCAAGCGCAAGTTGCCTGGCACCTGGGAAATCGGCGAAACGCCGCAGGGACGCTTGTTTTGCGTGAACACCGGGCGGGCCAACGGCTTGATCGAGGAGGCACTGCGAGCCGGTGTCATCACCGAATTGAACGGCTTTTCCGAGTTGAAGCGCGAAGTGGCCTACGGTCAGGAAAGCAGCCGCATCGATTTCCGTCTCGATTACCCGAGCGGGCCTGCTTATGTGGAAGTCAAAAGCGTCACTTTGGGTTTCGATGGGTCTTCAGTGGCGGCCTTTCCCGATGCTGTGACCCAGCGCGGGGCCAAGCATTTGCGTGAATTGGCGCATTTGGCTCGGGACGGAATTCGTGCGGTGCAGTTGTATTGCGTCAATCTCAGCGGCATCGACGCCGTGCGTCCTGCAGAAGAAATCGATTCGGCCTACGCCGCAGCTTTGCGTGAGGCGGTGTCGTGTGGGGTCGAGGTGCTGGCCTATGGTGTGCACTTGACCCACGAAGAAATGGTGGTCGATCGGCGTCTGGGCGTGTTGCTCAACGATTAAAGGCTGATCCAGATCCCTTGCTCGTCTTCGTTGCACGCGACGGTGGTCAGGGACTGCCCGGCGCAAGGGCCAGCGACGCATTCCCCGTCTTCGATCAGAAACAGTGCGCCGTGGGTCGCGCACTGGATCAGGCTGTTGCTGGGGTCGAGAAACTGGTCGGGTTTCCATTCCAGTCCGACGCCACGGTGTGGGCAGCGATTGATGTAAACGTAAGCCTGACCGCCACGGCGCACGGCAAAGAGCTTCTGGCCGTCGATGTCGAAGCCGCGACTGCTGGCATCGGCCAGTTCAACGCCTGCACAAAGAAACTTCATGTCTATCCTCAAGTCCGGCGGCTCGTGACTGGATATGTCCGAGCTTGACGTTCAAATGCAAACAATTATCAAATGGCCGCCTTGCCTGTTGGGTTCAGGTGCCAGAGGCCGAGGATACTTGGCCTGTCATCTCGATGCCCGGGAAAACCCTTAAAGGAAGCTGTTTATGCGCCTGAGTACCCGCGTTGCTGCGCTCTGTGTCGGACTCCTCGTCAGTCACCACGCCGCAGCGGCCGAGTTGCCACAACGTTGGGTCAGTGCCGGTGGAGCTTTATCGGAATGGATCAGCGCGCTGGGCGGTGAATCGAAACTGGTCGGTGTCGACACCACCAGTCAGCATCCTGAATCGCTCAAGGCATTGCCAAGCATCGGGTATCAGCGGCAATTGTCGGCGGAGGGTATTTTGAGCTTACGCCCGCAAATACTGGTCGGTACCGAGGAAATGGGACCGCCACCGGTACTTTCGCAGGTTCGCAGTGCAGGCGTGCAGGTCGAACTGTTCTCGGCCCAGCCGGACCTGCCGACCTTGCGGGGTAATTTGCAGCATTTGGGCAAGTTACTCGGCGCTGAAGATCAGGCTTCGCAGGTGTTTCAGACTTATCAACAGCAACTCGATCAACAAAGGATCCGGGTCACTCGGGCGCAGTTGAAGGAAAAATCGCCGGGTGTGCTGTTGTTGCTTGGCCACGCGGGCGGTAAACCGCTCATCGCCGGCAAGGACACCGCCGCCGATTGGTTGCTGCAGCAGGCCGGTGGGCACAATCTGGCCACGCATACCGGCTACAAACCCTTTTCTGTCGAATCCCTGATCAGTCTGGATCCCGAGGTGCTGGTGTTTGCCGATCGTGCACTGACCGGCGATGCGGCCCGCGCGGCGTTGTTCAAGGAGAACCCGATGCTGTCCTCGACCCGCGCAGCCAAGTACGGGCGAGTCATGGAGCTTGATCCGACGTTGTTGGTCGGGGGCTTGGGGCCGCGGCTACCCGATGCGCTGAAAAAACTGTCTGGCGCTTTTTACCCCGGTACTGCCGGCCAATGACCATTCTGGTTAAACCCCGCGTTTTATTCATTGGTCTGATCCTGCTGTGTGTGTTGGCCATCTGGCTGTCGTTGGCGCTTGGGCCGGTGAGCTTGCCGTTGCTCGACACCTTGCGTGCAGCCCTGCGGCTGGTGGGTGTACCGATCGCGCCCGACGGACTGGAACAGGCTGAGCTGATCCTCGGGCAGATTCGCTTGCCGCGAACCTTGTTGGGCTTGGCCGTGGGGGGTGTGTTGGCACTGTCCGGCGTCGCGATGCAGGGGCTGTTTCGTAATCCTCTGGCCGATCCGGGGCTGGTCGGTGTCTCCAGCGGAGCGGCATTGGGCGCGGCCATTGCGATCGTCGGTGGTTCTGTGTTCGGCGGTCTGCCTGAAGCCTTCGGGCCTTATCTGTTATCGCTGTGCGCGTTTCTCGGCGGGCTCGGCGTGACGGCGCTGGTGTATCGACTGGGCCGGCGCAACGGGCAGACCAACGTCGCGACCATGTTGCTGGCCGGTATTGCGTTGACTGCGCTGGCCGGCTCCGCCGTGGGGCTGTTCACCTATCTGGCGGATGACGCGACGTTGCGCACCCTGACGTTCTGGAACCTGGGCAGCCTCAATGGCGCCAGTTATTCGCGGCTCTGGCCGTTGCTGCTGATCAGTGCCGGCGTGGCACTGTGGCTGCCGCGCCGGGCCAAGGCCTTGAATGCGTTGTTGCTGGGTGAGTCGGAGGCCGGTCACTTGGGCATCGACGTCGAAAGGCTCAAGCGTGAACTGGTGTTCTGTACGGCGCTGGGTGTGGGTGCAGCGGTGGCAGCCGCGGGGATGATCGGGTTTGTCGGTCTGGTGGTGCCACATCTGGTGCGACTATTGGCCGGTCCCGATCATCGGGTTCTGTTGCCAGCGTCAGTATTGGCGGGTGCCAGTCTGTTGTTGTTTGCCGATCTGGTGGCGCGACTGGCCCTGGCGCCGGCCGAATTGCCAATCGGGATCGTCACGGCTTTTATCGGTGCGCCGTTCTTTCTGTATTTGTTGCTCAGAGGACGTGCCTGATGTTGCGAGCGCAAAATCTGCAAATCCGTCGGGGTCGAAAGATTGTCCTGACGGACATCACGCTTGAGCTCAAACCGGGCGAAGTCCTCGGTGTGCTGGGGCCTAACGGTGCCGGCAAAAGCACCTTGCTCGGCGCCTTGTGCGGTGAACTGAAGGCTGATCACGGCAGCGTCTGGCTCGACGAGCGCGAGTTGAGCGATTGGGCCGGGACGACGCGAGCGCAGCGTTTGGCGGTATTGCCGCAGGTGTCGACCCTGGATTTCGCCTTTCGCGTCGAAGAAGTGGTCGGCATGGGTCGCTTGCCCCATCAAAGCGGCCGGGTCCGCGATGACGAGATCGTCGCCGCCGCGTTGCACGCAGCCGATGCCGGGCATTTGAGTGGCCGTAGCTATCTGGCCTTGTCCGGTGGCGAACGACAGCGGGTGCATCTGGCTCGGGTTCTGGCGCAGCTCTGGCCGGGCGAAGCAGGGCAAACGTTGTTACTCGATGAGCCCACATCGATGCTCGACCCGCTTCATCAGCACACCACTTTGCAAGCCGTACGCGAGTTCGCCAATCGCGGCGCGGCGGTGCTGGTGATCCTGCATGATCTGAACCTGGCGGCGCGCTATTGTGATCGCCTGTTACTGCTCGAAAGTGGACGCCCGGTGGCGCTCGATGTCCCGGAGCAGGTGTTGCGCCCGGAACCACTCAAGGCCGTGTTCGGGCTGGAAGTGCTGGTGCAGCAGCACCCGGAGCGTGGGCATCCGCTGATCATCGCCCGCTGAGCGTTTTATGGGGGTGAACACATGCGTGGATTTTTGATGCTGGCTTTGCTGATGCTGAGTGCCTGCCAGCATGTTTCGACTCCGCCGCCGGTTGTCGGCGAGATTCGGGACTTGCGCAGCGGCCAGACCCTCACGGCTCAGGAGTTGGTTGCGCGGTTGGAGAAGCCATCACGGCTGATCGTGGGTGAGCAGCATGACAATCGCGATCACCATCAACTGCAATTGTGGTTATTGCAGTCGCTGGGTGAGCGGCGAGCTCAAGGCAGTCTGTTGCTGGAAATGCTCACGCCGGATCAACAGCTGCGGGTCGACGACGTTCGTCGCGCCTCGCCGCCACCGGCGGATTTGCCCGGTGCATTGGCCTGGCAGTCTGGCTGGGACTGGAATGTGTACGGGCCGGTCGTTCGTTTCGCGATGGCCCAGTCATACCCGCTGCTGGCAGCCAATCTGGACACGCTTGAAGTCCGTACCTTTTATGCCAATCCCCCGACATTGAGCGGAACGCGCTCCAACGCTGCTTCAGTCAAGGGTGAGTTGCTGGAGCAAATCAGCGACTCCCACTGTGGCCTGCTGCCTGAATCGCAAATGCCGGCGATGCTGGCGGTCCAACAGCAACGTGATCGACGGATGGCCGAGCGCCTGCTGGCGGCGCCTACGCCTTCACTGTTGTTTGCCGGCGCTTACCATGCGCGCAAGGATGTCGGCGTGCCGATTCATGTGCTTGATCTGGGAGAACCCCAGGCGCCTGCAGTGTTGATGCTGGCGGAGCAGGGGCGCGAGGTCACCACGGCCATGGCTGATTACGTCTGGTACACGCCTGCCACACCGCCCCAGGATTACTGCGCGCAAATGCGTAAGCAATTTGGCAAGTGATCGAACGACTTTTCTCCAAGCAAAAAAAGACCCGGCAAGAGCCGGGTCAAATAACCGTGATTAGCCTGATGAGGAGATATCTGAGAGTCCGAACCAAGGGCTTTTCAAATATCGACCAGTCTCGCGACCAGTTGTGATAATCATAGCGATTCTCATTACCAAGTCAACCGCTGATTTCCCAATTATTTGGATTGCGCTGTCCACTGGTGGGAAACGCCCATAATCCTGGGTTTCAGCCTGTGCGGTTGAGTGAATTCAGCTGAGTGATCTGCTTGTTCAGCAGGTCGATGCGTCGGGCCATGCTCTCGATCAGGCTGTGGGCGATCTTCGGGTTGCTTTGGGTCAGACTGAGAAACTGGTCCTTGGGGATCAGCATGACGGTGCTGGGTTCGCTGGTGATCACGCTGGCGTTACGCTTCTCGCCGGTGAACACCGCCATGGCGCCGAAAATCTCGTCATTGGGAACATCGCCGACTTTATGCCCGTCGACAAAGGCTTCGGCATGACCATCAATGATGACGAATACCTGATCCGCTTCATCGCCCTGACGGATCAACACTTCGCCACTGGCCACGCGCTGAAAGCTATTGGTGCTTCGAAACTCGGGTTGTTTCAGACGGGCGACGGCGTCGGACAGCAGGGCGGACTGACCGGCCATGTATTGAAGGAACAGCTCCGAACGCTCCGGGTCAGCATAGATATGCTGAAAAACCTCGGATCGCAGGTAAGGCGTCAATGCCAGTGGGCTGTCGCTGCGAAAGCGGCAGCGCGGCAGTTCCGAGCCCCGGCGCAAGCCGATCAGATCTCCCTCGTGCAGATAGAACAGTGCCCGCTCGTCAATGCATCCATGCAGCAGGCCGTTATCCAGCACAAACAGTTGATTGCCGGGTAATAGGGCCGCCAGATCATCGACGGTTGAAAACGCCAGGGGCGGTCCGCAAGGCGTCAAACCTTCCAGTAGCCGGAAGGGAATATGTTGCAGTCGGTTAATCAACGCGTCGGCGTAAGCCGGTTGTTCCCCAAGTAGGTACATGGTTGCTGCGCCCGTTCAGTTCTTGTGACGTGACGAGATAGCCTCAAGCTGTTTGTTCAAAGCGTCCTTGCGCTCGGCGGGAATGTCGTTCCAGTGCACATCCATCAGGGCACCTTCGATGGCATACAACAACACCTTGGACGCGCGAAACCCGCGCGTGCGCACGGCCCGATAAGCATCCACCGCCCCCAGGCGACGCAAGTCCGAGGCGCTGTGGATGCCCACGGCATGCAGCCACTGCGCCGACG
This sequence comes from Pseudomonas sp. RT4P38, assembly GCF_054897765.1. NCBI lineage: Bacteria > Pseudomonadati > Pseudomonadota > Gammaproteobacteria > Pseudomonadales > Pseudomonadaceae > Pseudomonas > Pseudomonas sp. RT4P38. The sequence goes on along the minus strand of NZ_CM142703.1, from coordinate 5,954,731 downwards.
TCTTGCCAAGATTCTTCAGGTGCTGCAGTTCATCATTCATCAAGCCTCCTTGCGACGGCCGAACGGTGCGTGGGCGAGCTTCTCAGGAGTGTAGCCATCAGTAGGAAAAGCGTGATTGTTTGGTCGGTTTCGACGCAAAAGCTTCTAAGCGGCGAAGTTCCCAAGCAGCGTGAACGTCCGCGAGCGCGGTAAGAAAAGAGGGCGGTGGAATCAGGTCTCCAGGCAAAATATGCCCAGCGTTCAGCGCAAAGCGGGGGCGCCGAACGTGTCAGTCAAAGGTCGCTTTTAGCGGGTGCGATAACGCAGGCGTGTACCGAAATTCATCGACATCAGGATCTCGTCAGCACTCAGCTCTGGCGGGAAGTAGGCGCCGGAGATCTGTGCGTGAGCGAGGCTCGCGCCTTCCAGGGAGGCGTTGCGAAAGTCGATGCCGCGCAAGTCGGCGGAGCGGAAATAGGCATCGGTAAAGTCAACGCCGTCGGCGTTCAATTCACGCAAGTCCAGACCCCGAAAATCGCCACCGACCATGTCGATAGGTCCGTCTTTTGGGCGCTCGTTGTTGAAACCTGTGATGTCGTCTTTGTGCAACAAAGCATAAAGCGGGGTGTCGAGTAGTTTCGGCTGGCTCATGTCACATCACCTGTTGGTTTTATGACGCCAGTATAGTGCCACTATTTGGCAGCCGTGAAGCCGGCGAAGGCTTCCCGGCTGAAATAGTTTCTTACAGACCCGGCAGACGCTGGCGAATCTGTGCAACGACTGTGTCGAGGGTTCCGCTTTCATTGGTCTGAACGCGTTTGCTGCAGAGAATCTCTGCTGGCGTCAGGGCCTCACGCGTGGCTTGCTGGGCTTCGATAACGGTCAGGTTGGCGTCGGACGGATCCTTTTTGTCTGCCTGACGCAGGGCCAGCCAGCTCTCGATAACCGCCTGCGGCGCATTGCAATCGAGGATCAGGAATGGCGCGCCGGTGGCTTCGGCGATTTTCGCTGCGCCGTCACGCTGGTCGCGCTTGAGGTAAGTCGCATCGATCACCACCGGGAAACCAGCATGCAGGATCACCGCGGCAATTTCATGCAGACGGGTGTAAGTGGCGGCGCTGGCGTCGGCACTATAGATGCCGGCCTGGGGGTCATTTGGTACGGTTTGCTCGCCGAACAGACGTTTGCGCTCTACATCGGAACGCAGGCGAATAGCGCCCAACGCTTCCACCAGACGCATGGCCACGTGGCTTTTACCGACGGCAGAAACACCGTGGGTGATGGCCATAAAGCGCGAAGGAATGGTGCTGTAGCTTTCCGCCAGGTTGGCGTAATTGCGGTACTGGCGCAGGGTGGTGGCTCGCTGCACCGGGTCGGCCTCGGCCGGCATGCTGAACAGGCTGACCTTGGCGCGAACCAGTGCGCGGTAGGCTTTATAGAAATTCAGCAACTCAAGGCCCTGGTAATCACCGGTCAGTTCCAGGTACTGGCTGATGAAGCGACGCGCCAGACTCTTCAGTCCACGGTCTTCCAGGTCCATCGCCAGGAAACCGGTGTCGGCGTAAACGTCGGTGAAGCGGAACGGTTCGTTGAACTCGATGCAGTCGAAGATCACGACCTTGCCGTCGATCACGGTGGCGTTGCCCAGGTGGATGTCACCGTGGCATTCGCGGATAAAACCTTCGGCCTTGCGCTGGGCGAACAGTGGCTTGAGGCGTTCGAAGCTGCTTGCAGCCCAGGCTTGCAGGGCGTCGAGTTGCAGCAGATCAGCTTTGTCGCTGAGGAACGGACGGATCTGTTCGAAGTTCTGGCGTACCGGCGCCATCACGCTGTCCGGCGTGCCGGCTTCGTGCTCGGCAGGCACTTTCGGTGCGGTAAGGTGGAACTGGGCGATCTGCGCGGCCATCTCGTCGATGTGCGCAGTGGTCAATTCGCCGTTGGCTTGCAGCGTGCTGAGCAGCTGGCTCTGCGGGAATTGACGCATTTTCAGTGCGTAATCGACTGTCGGACCTTCACCGCCGAGTTGTGGTGCTTCGGCGCTGCCGGTGATTGGCAACACTTCGAGGTACAAATCGTTGGTCAGGCGCTGGTTAAGGCGCAGCTCTTCGCCGCAGAAATGCTCGCGAGCATCGAGGCTGGTGAAATCCAGGAAGCCGAAATTCACTGGCTTCTTCAATTTATAAGCAAAGGGGCCGGTGAGGATTACCCAGGAAATATGGGTTTCGATGACCTGGAACCCGTCTACGGGATGCGGGTATAGGGCCGGGTTTTGCAGGGCAGCGATCAGGGACTGGCTCACAGGCGATCCTTCAGAGTCTGGGGAAAATTCACGGTCGCCATTATGGCCGTAAGTCCGTCTGACGCAAACCTCGGAGGGCTCCTGTTGAGTATGAATAAAGTGCGTATAATCCGCCGCCATGACTCGTACTCGATCCCCCCGTACCCCAAAAAAACCACCTTCCAAGGGCCTGCGCCCCTGGCTGGGCTGGGCCCTTAAACTCAGTCTGGTCGGCCTTGTGGTGCTCGCCGGGTTTGCGGTTTACCTCGACGCCATCGTCCAGGAAAAGTTCTCCGGCAAGCGCTGGACCATCCCGGCGAAGGTGTATGCGCGCCCGCTCGAGCTGTTCGTCGGACAAAAGCTCAGTAAGGACGACTTTCTAACCGAGCTCGATGCCTTGGGCTATCGACGCGAAAGCGCGGCCAACGGCCCCGGCGCCGCCTCGGTCAATGGCAATACCGTCGATCTGAATACCCGTGGCTTTCAGTTCTATGAAGGCATGGAGCAAGCGCAGCCGGTACGGGTGCGTTTCTCTGGCGACTACGTGGCCGAACTTTCGGCGACCAACGGTTCGAAGCTTTCGGTCGTGCGCCTTGAGCCACTGCTGATCGGTGGCCTGTACCCGAAAAACCTTGAAGACCGGATCCTGATCAAGATCGATCAGGTGCCGCCGTACTTGCTCGAGACTCTGGTGGCTGTTGAAGACCGCGACTTCTATCACCACTTTGGCGTTTCACCGAAGTCGATAGCTCGGGCGATCTGGGTCAACGGTTCGTCCGGCCGGATGCGCCAGGGCGGTAGTACCCTGACTCAACAGTTGGTCAAAAACTTCTACCTGACCAATGAACGCAGCCTGAGCCGCAAGCTCACCGAAGCGATGATGGCCCTGCTGCTTGAGCTGCATTACGACAAACCCGAAATCCTTGAAGCTTACCTCAATGAAGTGTTTGTCGGTCAGGACGGTCAGCGCGCGGTGCACGGTTTTGGTCTGGCCAGTCAGTTCTTCTTCAGCCAGCCGTTGGCCGAACTGAAGCTGCATCAAGTGGCGTTGCTGGTGGGCATGGTCAAAGGGCCGTCTTCCTACAACCCACGTCGTTATCCGGAACGTGCCCTTGAGCGGCGCAATCTGGTACTCGACGTGTTGCAGGAGCAAGGCGTCGCCACTGCCGAACAAGTCGACGCCGCGAAGAAAATGCCGTTGGGCGTGACCAAGCGCGGTAGCCTGGCGGACAGCTCGTTCCCGGGATTCCTCGACCTGGTTAAACGTCAGCTGCGCGAAGACTATCGCGACGAAGACTTGACCGAAGAAGGCCTGCGGATCTTTACCAGTTTCGACCCGATCCTGCAGATGAAAGCCGAAGCGTCGGTCAACGACACCTTCAAGCGTCTGTCCGGGCGCAAGGGCTCTGATGAGGTTGAAGCGGCCATGGTCGTGACCAACCCGGAAACCGGTGAAGTGCAGGCCATGATTGGCAGTCGTCAGGCAGGTTTTGCCGGCTTCAACCGTGCGCTGGATGCTGTACGACCAATCGGCTCCTTGATCAAACCGGCGGTTTATCTGACAGCTCTGGAGAAACCGAGCCAGTACACTTTGACCAGTTGGCTGTCGGACGACTCCTTCTCTGTCAAAGGCGCGGACGGTCAAGTCTGGAAACCGCAGAACTACGATCGCCGATCCCATGGCACCGTATTTCTGTATCAGGGCCTGGCGCATTCCTACAACCTGTCGACCGCGCGTCTCGGGTTGGCGGTGGGCGTACCGAATGTCCTGAAGACCCTGGCACGTCTCGGTGTGAGTCGCGAATTCCCGGCGTTCCCGTCGATGTTGCTGGGCGCTGGCGGTCTGACCCCGATCGAAGTGGCGGCCATGTACCAGACATTGGCCAACGGTGGTTTCAATACGCCGATGCGCGGGATCCGTAGCGTATTGACCGCTGAAGGTGAACCGCTCAAGCGTTATCCGTTCCAGATTCAGCAGCGCTTCGATCCGGCCTCCATTTACTTGATCCAGAGCGCCATGCAGCGGGTCATGCGTGAAGGCACCGGCAGTTCGGTTTACAACGTGTTACCGAAAACCCTGACGCTGGCCGGCAAGACCGGCACCAGTAACGATTCGCGGGACAGCTGGTTCGCCGGTTTCAGTCAGGACCTGCTGGCAGTGGTCTGGCTGGGTCGCGATGACAACGGCAAGACACCGTTCACCGGTGCCACCGGTGCATTGCAAGTCTGGACCAGTTTCATGCGCAAGGCCGATCCATTGCCGCTGGACATGCCGCAGCCAGACAACATCGTTCAGGCCTGGGTTGATTCGCGCACTGGACAAGGCTCTGATGCCAACTGCCCAGGTGCCGTGCAGATGCCGTATATTCGCGGCAGCGAACCGCCTCCCGGTGCCGCTTGCGGTGGCGAAAGCCCTGTTTCCGGCGAAACGGTGATGGATTGGGTCAAAGGCTGGATGAATTAAGCAAAGAGGGTTTCAAGTGAACAAGTGGTTGATTCCAGCGGTTACCGCCGTGGCTTTGCTCAGCGGTTGCTCCTCCGTACAACGCGGTTCGATTCCAGTTGTGGATTCCGGCAGCGCTGTCTCCAACAGTGAGCGAGTGTCCGCGAATGGCGGTTTCCGTCAGACGACGACAAAACGTCCTGCGCAAGCTCAGACTCAGGCAATTCCACAAGGTGATACCGGCGTCGTCGTGATGGTTCCAGGTGGCGGCGCAGTGGCGTCCGCACCGATCAGCTCTTCGCCGATCACGCCAGGCCCGATTACCCCGGGGCCGATGGATACCGCGCCGGTCCAGTCGGCACCGATCAATCAGGGCAGCTACAGCATGCCGTCGACGCCGAGCGGGATTCCTTCGGCGAACTCCGGTGGCTTGTCTGCCGACGAGCAATTGGACGGTCCGGTTCTGGCCTTGCTGACTACCGCTCAGCAGCAACAGGCGAGCGGTGATCTCAACGGTGCGTCCTCCAGTCTTGAGCGCGCCCAGCGTGTCGCACCGCGTGAGCCACAAGTGCTTTATCGTCTGGCTCAGGTGCGCATGGCTCAAGGCGATGCGCCACAAGCCGAACAGTTTGCTCGGCGTGGCCTGACCTTTGCCAATGGTCGTCCGGCGCTTCAGGCCAGCCTGTGGGAATTGATCGCTCAGGCGCGTGAGAAACAGGGTGATTCCGCTGGCGCAGCATTGGCCCGTCAGAAGGCCAAGGTTTCGCTGTGATGGATGCACGCTTTCCGAAAATTGCCGAGCAGTTGCTGTTGATCGAGCGTGAGCTGCGGATTCAGGGGTGGTGGGACGAAGTCTCGCCATCCGCTGAAGCGCTTTCCAGCGTCGAGCCATTCTCGGTCGACACGCTGGATTTCGAGCAGTGGCTGCAATGGATCTTCCTTCCGCGGATGAAGGCGATCCTAGAGCAGGATCTGCCCTTGCCAAACGCTTCGGGAATTCAGGAAATGGCCGAAATGGTCTTCGCCGCCCGTAATGTCCAGGGCAAGGATCGACAGCTGCAGGTGCTGCTCAAAGAGTTTGATCTACTGATTACCGCCTCCCATTGAGCCGGAAGCTGCCAGTGTCTACTGGCAGTTACCCGCAATCTGTTTCTGTGCTTCGGTGATGCGCTCCTGACGTTGCTGATCGGTCAGACGACGCATCTCACCTTCGACATCCTCCCGTATTCGCGGATTGTTCTGCAGTTGAGCCAGGTTCGTTCGCGCCTGTTCGCAGAATACCTTCAACTGGGCTTGCTGCTCGGTGACCTGCTTTTTCACTTTTTTGTCGATGGCCTGTTGATCGCCAATGGCACCGCTGCGTGGCGGTGGTGCCTGGTTGCTGGCAGGCGCGGAGGGCGTGACCACAGTGGTGGCTTCCCGGCCTTGGGGCGGCTGGGCGTCGAAGTGGGTAACGCCCTGGGCGTCGACCCATTTGTAGATCTGGCCTGCCATGCATAAAGGGCTGATCAGCAGAGTGACCATGAAGAAGATCGTTCGCATGCCTTTTCCTTGTCATGGGTTGCGCAATTGAAGCTAACACAGTTGCTGTTTAGCGGTTTTTTCTTGCTTTCTCATGTGCTTAGTTCAATAAAGCACATAGACGACTTGACTTGGAGAGGACGAAACAGAAGAATCCAAAGTCCGCTGTAGAGGGACTGCCAGAAGCAGGCCCGCTCAGCAGATCATGAGGCGCACATCCGCGCCGACCTGTTACACCCGCAACGCGTTACCTCGCGCTGGGTGGGAAAGGCCCGCAACACTTGGGACGATCCCAATACTTGCTCAGTCAGTGCTGACGTAGTCGGCGACCACCGTCGCTCATGCTCTGCTGAGAAGTAAACCTATTAAGACCCGTCCTCTTTTATGTGGGCGGTATTCTGGCGTTTTAGAGGTGAACAACGTGGAGCTTTTATCTGGCGGTGAGATGCTCGTCCGCTTTTTGCGTGACGAAGGCGTCAAATATATCTACGGGTACCCGGGTGGTGCTCTACTTCATGTTTACGATGCCCTGTTCAAAGAACCGGAAGTAACCCACATCCTCGTTCGTCACGAACAGGCTGCGACCCATATGGCTGACGGCTATGCTCGTGCCACCGGTAAAGCCGGTGTGGTACTGGTCACTTCCGGCCCGGGCGCAACCAATGCCATCACCGGTATTGCCACGGCCTACATGGACTCCATTCCGATGGTGATCATTTCCGGCCAGGTGCCTAGCACCATGGTAGGTACCGATGCGTTCCAGGAAACCGATATGATCGGTATCTCCCGGCCGATCGTGAAGCACAGCTTCATGATCAAGCACGCGTCGGAAATCCCGGAAGTCATGAAGAAGGCGTTCTACCTGGCGCAATCCGGTCGTCCGGGCCCGGTCGTGGTCGATATCCCGAAAGACATGACCAACCCTGCCGAGAAGTTCGAATACATCTTCCCGAAAAAAGCGAAGCTGCGTTCCTACAGCCCGGCCGTTCGCGGTCACTCCGGGCAGATCCGCAAGGCGGCAGAAATGCTCCTGGCGGCCAAGCGTCCTGTAATGTACGCAGGCGGCGGCGTGATTCTCGGTGGTGGCTCCGCGCCGCTGACCGAATTGGCGAAGATGCTCAACCTGCCAGTGACCAATACGCTGATGGGTCTGGGTGCCTACCCTGGCACCGACCGTCAGTTCATCGGCATGCTCGGTATGCACGGCAGCTACACCGCTAACCTGGCGATGCACCATGCCGACGTGATCCTGGCAGTCGGTGCGCGTTTCGATGACCGCGTGATTAACGGCCCGGCGAAGTTCTGCCCGAATGCCAAGATCATTCACATCGACATCGACCCGGCTTCGATCTCCAAGACCATCAAGGCAGACGTTCCTATTGTTGGCCCGGTGGAAAGTGTCCTGACCGAAATGGTCGCGATCCTCAAGGAAATTGGCGAGACCCCGAACAAGGAGTCCGTGGCCAGTTGGTGGAAGCAGGTTGATGAGTGGCGGGGTGACCGCGGCCTGTTCCCTTACGACAAGGGCGACGGCAGCGTCATCAAACCGCAGACCGTGATCGAAACCCTGTGCGAAGTGACCAAGGGCGATGCTTTTGTGACCTCCGACGTGGGCCAGCACCAAATGTTCGCGGCGCAGTACTACACGTTCAACAAGCCGAACCGCTGGATCAACTCCGGTGGCTTGGGCACCATGGGCTTCGGTTTTCCGGCGGCCATGGGCATCAAGCTGAGCTTCCCGGATGACGACGTCGTCTGCGTGACGGGCGAGGGCAGTATCCAGATGAACATTCAGGAACTGTCCACCTGTCTGCAATACGGTTTGCCGGTAAAAATCGTGATCCTGAACAACGGCGTGCTGGGGATGGTTCGTCAGTGGCAAGACATGAGTTACGGCAGCCGTCACTCGCACTCCTACATGGAATCGTTGCCTGACTTCGTCAAACTGGCAGAGGCCTATGGTCACGTCGGCGTGCGCATCACCGAATCGAAAGATTTGAAGACGAAGATGGAGGAAGCGTTCGCCATGAAGGATCGCCTGGTGGTCATCGATATTTCGGTCGACACCAGCGAGCACGTCTACCCGATGCAGATCAAAGACGGCTCCATGCGCGATATGTGGCTGAGCAAGACGGAGCGTACTTAATCATGCGGCACATTATTTCCTTGCTTCTGGAAAACGAACCGGGCGCTCTGTCTCGTGTAGTCGGCCTGTTCTCGCAGCGCAACTACAACATCGAAAGCCTGACCGTGGCACCTACCGAAGACCCGACTCTGTCGCGTCTGACGTTGACCACGGTCGGTCATGATGAAGTGATTGAGCAGATCACCAAGAACCTTAACAAGCTGATCGAAGTGGTCAAACTGGTCGACCTGTCGGAGAGTGCTCACATCGAGCGTGAACTGATGCTGGTCAAGGTCAAGGCCACCGGCGCCCAGCGCGCCGAGATCAAGCGCACCACCGATATTTACCGTGGGCAGATCGTCGATGTCAGCGCTAGCGTGTATACCGTTCAATTGACCGGTACCAGCGACAAGCTCGACAGCTTCATTCAGTCCATCGGCACCGCCTCGATTCTGGAAACCGTCCGTAGCGGCGTAACCGGTATCGCCCGCGGCGACAAAGTACTCAGCATCTAAACCAAATTAGCGAATGGCCTGAACGGCCTGGATATATAGGGGAATTTCATGAAAGTTTATTACGAAAAAGACTGCGACCTGTCGATCATCCAGGGCAAGAAAGTTGCCATCATCGGTTACGGTTCCCAGGGTCACGCTCAAGCGTGCAACCTGAAAGACTCCGGCGTTGACGTTACCGTCGGCCTGCGTAAAGGCTCGGCGACTGTTGCCAAAGCCGAAGCTCACGGCCTGAAAGTGACCGACGTTGCTTCCGCTGTTGCGGCTGCCGACTTGGTCATGATCCTGACCCCGGACGAGTTCCAGTCTGCTCTGTACAAAAACGAAATCGAGCCGAACATCAAGAAAGGCGCCACCCTGGCCTTCTCCCACGGCTTCGCGATCCATTACAACCAGGTTGTTCCTCGCGCTGACCTCGACGTGATCATGATCGCGCCGAAAGCACCGGGCCACACCGTGCGTTCCGAATTCGTGAAGGGCGGCGGTATTCCTGATCTGATCGCTATCTATCAGGACGCCTCGGGCAACGCCAAGAACGTTGCACTGTCCTACGCCGCTGGCGTTGGTGGCGGTCGTACCGGCATCATCGAAACCACCTTCAAGGACGAGACCGAAACCGACTTGTTCGGCGAACAAGCCGTTCTGTGCGGCGGTACCGTTGAACTGGTCAAAGCCGGTTTCGAAACCCTGGTTGAAGCTGGCTACGCGCCAGAAATGGCCTACTTCGAGTGCCTGCACGAACTGAAGCTGATCGTTGACCTCATGTACGAAGGCGGTATCGCCAACATGAACTACTCGATCTCCAACAACGCTGAATACGGCGAGTACGTGACCGGCCCGGAAGTGATCAACGCCGAATCCCGTCAGGCCATGCGCAACGCCCTGAAACGTATTCAGGACGGCGAATACGCCAAGATGTTCATCAGCGAAGGCGCTACCGGCTATCCTTCGATGACCGCCAAGCGTCGTAACAACGCCGCTCACGGTATCGAAATCATCGGTGAGCAACTGCGCTCCATGATGCCGTGGATCGGTGCCAACAAGATCGTCGACAAAGCTAAAAACTAAGTCGCGCACTTGTACGGAAAACGCGGCTTAGGCCGCGTTTTTTCGTTTGGGTGACCGGTTCTGGTATAAAGCAGCATCGTTTGCGGCCGAACCGTCGTCCCAGACACCTGTCCAAACTTTCCACCCCGTTGCAAGGTAATGTCCATGAGCGAACGTCCCGAAGAGCCAAACCAGGCTTCTGACGCCGAAAGTCTGCTGCCCATCGATGAACACATCGAGGAAGGGCATGACGCTGAAGGTCGTAAAGTCCGGCATCGTGGTATCTATCTTCTGCCGAATCTGTTCACCACTGCGAATCTGTTCGCAGGGTTTTATTCCATCATCAATTCGATGAGCGCCCAGAGCGCCTTGAGTGCCGGTGATTCGATTGGTGCGAGCAAGTATTTTGCTTTTGCAGCGATCGCGATTTTTGTCGCGATGGTGCTCGACGGCCTCGATGGTCGCGTTGCCCGTATGACCAATACCCAGAGCGCCTTCGGTGCCGAGTACGACTCGCTGTCGGACATGGTCGCCTTTGGTGTTGCGCCGGCATTGTTGGCGTTCGGTTGGGCATTGGGTGACATGGGTAAGGTCGGCTGGATGGTCGCCTTCATTTATGTCGCTGGCGCGGCGTTGCGCTTGGCGCGTTTCAATACCCAGGTCGGCACCGCGGACAAACGCTACTTCATCGGCCTGGCCAGTCCGGCTGCTGCTGGTGTGGTCGCAGGCATAGTCTGGGCATTCAGTGATTACGGTATCCAGGGCTCCAAGATGTCCTTCCTGGTTGCGCTGATGGTCGCAGCTGCCGGCATGCTGATGGTCAGCAACATCAAGTACAACAGCTTCAAAGAGCTGGATTTGAAAGGGCGCGTACCTTTCGTGGCGATTCTCGCCGTGGTGTTGGTGTTTGCCGTGGTTTTCAGTGATCCGCCGCGCATTCTGCTGCTGGTTTTCCTTGCCTATGCGGCTTCTGGTCCGGTGCAGTACCTGTTGCGTCTTCGTCGGCACAAAAGCGCCGAGTGATGTAATTTCCCTCATACTCCGCAGTCTATTGGTACATCTGTCCTCCAATGCTGCGGAGTTGCCATGCTGATCAAAGTCTCCAAAGCGTCTGACTGCCATGAGTCGGACGTCACGCCTGAGTCCTTCTATCTATCTCGTCGCGATGTTCTTGGCGCCGCCGTTGCCGGTCTGGCCGTGAGCAGCCTGCCGCGTTGGGCCTCTGCCGACGATGCTGCGCGTTATGCTGATGTCGAGCCTGGCAAGGCGCCTTCCTGGTTTGCCGAAAAACTTCCTTCTACGAAGTGGGGCGCGGTCAACGTCAAGGATGAGGCGATCACGCCATTCAAGGACGCCACCCATTACAACAACTTCTATGAGTTCGGCACCGATAAAGGTGATCCCGCTGCCAACGCTGGCGCGCTGAAAACCGAGCCTTGGAGCGTGGTGGTGGACGGGGAGGTAGGCAAGCCGGGACGGTACGCACTGGAAGACTTCATGAAGCCTTATCAGTTGGAGGAGCGCATCTACCGTCTTCGCTGTGTAGAGGCTTGGTCGATGGTCATTCCATGGATCGGTTTTCCCATCTCGGCGTTACTCAAGGAAGTCGAGCCGACGTCCAAGGCCAAATTCATTCGCTTCGAAACCCTGGAGGATCCCAAGAGCATGCCCGGGCAGCGTTCCGGTTTTGCCTTGATCGACTGGCCTTATGTAGAAGGGCTGCGTCTGGATGAGGCGATGAATCCGTTGGCGATTCTTGCTGTGGGTATGTATGGGCGGGAGTTGCCTAATCAGAACGGCGCGCCTCTGCGTTTGGTGGTGCCTTGGAAGTATGGTTTCAAGAGCGTCAAATCCATCGTGCGGATCAGTCTGGTGAGTGAGCAGCCGAAAACCACTTGGCAGAGCATTGCCTCGGATGAGTATGGTTTTTACGCGAACGTGAATCCTACGGTCGACCATCCTCGTTGGACTCAGGCACGTGAGCGGCGTTTGCCGAGTGGGCTGTTCAAGCCCAATGTGCGGGACACGCAGATGTTCAATGGCTACTCGGACGAAGTCGCCTCTCTATACACAGGGCTCGATTTGCGGAAGAACTATTGATGCGATTTCCGTTTTGGCGAATTGGCGTCTTTATAGCGGCAGGGGTGTGGCCACTGCTTTGGCTGTACCAGGCCTGGGAGGATGTGCTTGGGCCTGACCCGGGCAAGGTGCTGGTTGACCGGCTGGGGCTGGGGACGCTTGTCCTGCTGCTCATTACTTTAAGCATTACACCTCTGCAGAAGCTTACCGGTTGGGCGGGGTGGATTGCTGTCCGGCGGCAACTGGGGTTGTGGTGCTTCGCTTATGTGGTTTTGCATTTGAGTGGGTATACGGCATTCATCCTTGGCTTTGATTGGTCGCAGTTGGGCGTCGAGTTGCGTAAGCGGCCGTACATTATTGTCGGGACGCTGGGGTTTCTCTGTTTATTGGCGTTGGCGGTGACCTCAAATCGTTATAGTCAGCGGCGGTTGGGTTCTCGCTGGAAGAAATTGCATCGGCTTTCCTACGTGGTTCTCGGGCTTGGTTTGCTGCACATGTTGTGGATTGTTCGCGCCGATCTGAAGGAGTGGGCGGTTTATGCCTCTATAGGTGCATTGCTATTAGTGTTGCGGATACCGCCTGTAACCCGCCGAATCCCCCGTTTAACTGCTAAAAAGGCGTCTTCTGCGAGAAAAGCGTAATTAGGTGTTGACGGCAGATTCTGGACGTCTATAATTCGCCCCACTTCCGGCGCAGTCGAAACGGAAAACTCCTTGGTAAACAATGAGTTGCGCAGTTTTCGACAGCGAGTTGCTTCAGGTCATCGAAGCCCAGAAGGAGTTGAAAGAGCGGGGTTGTTTGGCTCTTTTAACGGTTCGATCTTCTCGGTCGAAAGCGGTGTAAAAGAGGTGTTGACAGCAGCGAGTAACGCTGTAGAATTCGCCTCCCGCTAACGAGAGATCGAAAGCGCAAGTGGTTGAAGTTACAAAGGAAACTTTGAAAACTTCTGAAAATAACCGCTTGACAGCAACAGAGGCTGCTGTAGAATGCGCGCCTCGGTTGAGACGAAAGATCTTAACCAACCGCTCTTTAACAACTGAATCAAGCAATTCGTGTGGGTGCTTGTGGAGTCAGACTGATAGTCAACAAGATTATCAGCATCACAAGTTACTCCGCGAGAAATCAAAGATGTAACCAACGATTGCTGAGCCAAGTTTAGGGTTTCTTAAAAACCCAAAGATGTTTGAACTGAAGAGTTTGATCATGGCTCAGATTGAACGCTGGCGGCAGGCCTAACACATGCAAGTCGAGCGGCAGCACGGGTACTTGTACCTGGTGGCGAGCGGCGGACGGGTGAGTAATGCCTAGGAATCTGCCTGGTAGTGGGGGATAACGCTCGGAAACGGACGCTAATACCGCATACGTCCTACGGGAGAAAGCAGGGGACCTTCGGGCCTTGCGCTATCAGATGAGCCTAGGTCGGATTAGCTAGTTGGTGAGGTAATGGCTCACCAAGGCGACGATCCGTAACTGGTCTGAGAGGATGATCAGTCACACTGGAACTGAGACACGGTCCAGACTCCTACGGGAGGCAGCAGTGGGGAATATTGGACAATGGGCGAAAGCCTGATCCAGCCATGCCGCGTGTGTGAAGAAGGTCTTCGGATTGTAAAGCACTTTAAGTTGGGAGGAAGGGCATTTACCTAATACGTAAGTGTTTTGACGTTACCGACAGAATAAGCACCGGCTAACTCTGTGCCAGCAGCCGCGGTAATACAGAGGGTGCAAGCGTTAATCGGAATTACTGGGCGTAAAGCGCGCGTAGGTGGTTCGTTAAGTTGGATGTGAAATCCCCGGGCTCAACCTGGGAACTGCATTCAAAACTGTCGAGCTAGAGTATGGTAGAGGGTGGTGGAATTTCCTGTGTAGCGGTGAAATGCGTAGATATAGGAAGGAACACCAGTGGCGAAGGCGACCACCTGGACTGATACTGACACTGAGGTGCGAAAGCGTGGGGAGCAAACAGGATTAGATACCCTGGTAGTCCACGCCGTAAACGATGTCAACTAGCCGTTGGGAGCCTTGAGCTCTTAGTGGCGCAGCTAACGCATTAAGTTGACCGCCTGGGGAGTACGGCCGCAAGGTTAAAACTCAAATGAATTGACGGGGGCCCGCACAAGCGGTGGAGCATGTGGTTTAATTCGAAGCAACGCGAAGAACCTTACCAGGCCTTGACATCCAATGAATCTGCTAGAGATAGCGGAGTGCCTTCGGGAGCATTGAGACAGGTGCTGCATGGCTGTCGTCAGCTCGTGTCGTGAGATGTTGGGTTAAGTCCCGTAACGAGCGCAACCCTTGTCCTTAGTTACCAGCACGTAATGGTGGGCACTCTAAGGAGACTGCCGGTGACAAACCGGAGGAAGGTGGGGATGACGTCAAGTCATCATGGCCCTTACGGCCTGGGCTACACACGTGCTACAATGGTCGGTACAGAGGGTTGCCAAGCCGCGAGGTGGAGCTAATCCCAGAAAACCGATCGTAGTCCGGATCGCAGTCTGCAACTCGACTGCGTGAAGTCGGAATCGCTAGTAATCGCGAATCAGAATGTCGCGGTGAATACGTTCCCGGGCCTTGTACACACCGCCCGTCACACCATGGGAGTGGGTTGCACCAGAAGTAGCTAGTCTAACCTTCGGGAGGACGGTTACCACGGTGTGATTCATGACTGGGGTGAAGTCGTAACAAGGTAGCCGTAGGGGAACCTGCGGCTGGATCACCTCCTTAATCGACGACATCAGCTGCTCCATAAGTTCCCACACGAATTGCTTGATTCATTGAAGAAGACGATAAGAAGCAGCCCGAAATTGGGTCTGTAGCTCAGTTGGTTAGAGCGCACCCCTGATAAGGGTGAGGTCGGCAGTTCGAATCTGCCCAGACCCACCAATTTTGTGTGGGAAACGCCTGTAGAAATACGGGGCCATAGCTCAGCTGGGAGAGCGCCTGCCTTGCACGCAGGAGGTCAACGGTTCGATCCCGTTTGGCTCCACCACTAACTGCTTCTGTTGTTGAAAGCTTAGAAATGAGCATTCCATCGTGACGATGGTGAATGTTGATTTCTAGTCTTTGGCTAGATCGTTCTTTAAAAATTTGGGTATGTGATAGAAAGATAGACTGGACGTTACTTTCACTGGTAACGGATCAGGCTAAGGTAAAATTTGTGAGTTGCTCTTTATGAGCAAGAATCGAATTTTCGGCGAATGTCGTCTTCACAGTATAACCAGATTGCTTGGGGTTATATGGTCAAGTGAAGAAGCGCATACGGTGGATGCCTTGGCAGTCAGAGGCGATGAAAGACGTGGTAGCCTGCGAAAAGCTTCGGGGAGTCGGCAAACAGACTTTGATCCGGAGATGTCTGAATGGGGGAACCCAGCCATCATAAGATGGTTATCTTAAGCTGAATACATAGGCTTAAGAGGCGAACCAGGGGAACTGAAACATCTAAGTACCCTGAGGAAAAGAAATCAACCGAGATTCCCTTAGTAGTGGCGAGCGAACGGGGACTAGCCCTTAAGTGGCTTTGAGATTAGCGGAACGCTCTGGAAAGTGCGGCCATAGTGGGTGATAGCCCTGTACGCGAAAATCTCTTGGTCATGAAATCGAGTAGGACGGAGCACGAGAAACTTTGTCTGAATATGGGGGGACCATCCTCCAAGGCTAAATACTACTGACTGACCGATAGTGAACTAGTACCGTGAGGGAAAGGCGAAAAGAACCCCGGAGAGGGGAGTGAAATAGATCCTGAAACCGTATGCGTACAAGCAGTGGGAGCCCACTTTGTTGGGTGACTGCGTACCTTTTGTATAATGGGTCAGCGACTTATTTTCAGTGGCGAGCTTAACCGAATAGGGGAGGCGTAGCGAAAGCGAGTCTTAATAGGGCGTCTAGTCGCTGGGAATAGACCCGAAACCGGGCGATCTATCCATGGGCAGGTTGAAGGTTGGGTAACACTAACTGGAGGACCGAACCGACTACCGTTGAAAAGTTAGCGGATGACCTGTGGATCGGAGTGAAAGGCTAATCAAGCTCGGAGATAGCTGGTTCTCCTCGAAAGCTATTTAGGTAGCGCCTCATGTATCACTGTAGGGGGTAGAGCACTGTTTCGGCTAGGGGGTCATCCCGACTTACCAAACCGATGCAAACTCCGAATACCTACAAGTGCCGAGCATGGGAGACACACGGCGGGTGCTAACGTCCGTCGTGAAAAGGGAAACAACCCAGACCGTCAGCTAAGGTCCCAAAGTTATGGTTAAGTGGGAAACGATGTGGGAAGGCTTAGACAGCTAGGAGGTTGGCTTAGAAGCAGCCACCCTTTAAAGAAAGCGTAATAGCTCACTAGTCGAGTCGGCCTGCGCGGAAGATGTAACGGGGCTCAAACCATACACCGAAGCTACGGGTATCACTTAGGTGATGCGGTAGAGGAGCGTTCTGTAAGCCTGTGAAGGTGAGTTGAGAAGCTTGCTGGAGGTATCAGAAGTGCGAATGCTGACATGAGTAACGACAATGGGTGTGAAAAACACCCACGCCGAAAGACCAAGGTTTCCTGCGCAACGTTAATCGACGCAGGGTTAGTCGGTCCCTAAGGCGAGGCTGAAAAGCGTAGTCGATGGAAAACAGGTTAATATTCCTGTACTTCTGGTTATTGCGATGGAGGGACGGAGAAGGCTAGGCCAGCTTGGCGTTGGTTGTCCAAGTTTAAGGTGGTAGGCTGAGATCTTAGGTAAATCCGGGATCTTAAGGCCGAGAGCTGATGACGAGTTACCCTTTGGGTGACGAAGTGGTTGATGCCATGCTTCCAAGAAAAGCTTCTAAGCTTCAGGTAACCAGGAACCGTACCCCAAACCGACACAGGTGGTTGGGTAGAGAATACCAAGGCGCTTGAGAGAACTCGGGTGAAGGAACTAGGCAAAATGGCACCGTAACTTCGGGAGAAGGTGCGCCGGTGAGGGTGAAGCATTTACTGCGTAAGCCCATGCCGGTCGAAGATACCAGGCCGCTGCGACTGTTTATTAAAAACACAGCACTCTGCAAACACGAAAGTGGACGTATAGGGTGTGACGCCTGCCCGGTGCCGGAAGGTTAATTGATGGGGTTAGCTAACGCGAAGCTCTTGATCGAAGCCCCGGTAAACGGCGGCCGTAACTATAACGGTCCTAAGGTAGCGAAATTCCTTGTCGGGTAAGTTCCGACCTGCACGAATGGCGTAACGATGGCGGCGCTGTCTCCACCCGAGACTCAGTGAAATTGAAATCGCTGTGAAGATGCAGTGTATCCGCGGCTAGACGGAAAGACCCCGTGAACCTTTACTATAGCTTTGCACTGGACTTTGAATTTGCTTGTGTAGGATAGGTGGGAGGCTTTGAAGCGTGGACGCCAGTTCGCGTGGAGCCAACCTTGAAATACCACCCTGGCAACTTTGAGGTTCTAACTCAGGTCCGTTATCCGGATCGAGGACAGTGTATGGTGGGTAGTTTGACTGGGGCGGTCTCCTCCTAAAGAGTAACGGAGGAGTACGAAGGTGCGCTCAGACCGGTCGGAAATCGGTCGTAGAGTATAAAGGCAAAAGCGCGCTTGACTGCGAGACAGACACGTCGAGCAGGTACGAAAGTAGGTCTTAGTGATCCGGTGGTTCTGTATGGAAGGGCCATCGCTCAACGGATAAAAGGTACTCCGGGGATAACAGGCTGATACCGCCCAAGAGTTCATATCGACGGCGGTGTTTGGCACCTCGATGTCGGCTCATCACATCCTGGGGCTGAAGCCGGTCCCAAGGGTATGGCTGTTCGCCATTTAAAGTGGTACGCGAGCTGGGTTTAGAACGTCGTGAGACAGTTCGGTCCCTATCTGCCGTGGACGTTTGAGATTTGAGAGGGGCTGCTCCTAGTACGAGAGGACCGGAGTGGACGAACCTCTGGTGTTCCGGTTGTCACGCCAGTGGCATTGCCGGGTAGCTATGTTCGGAATAGATAACCGCTGAAAGCATCTAAGCGGGAAACTAGCCTCAAGATGAGATCTCACTGGGACCTTGAGTCCCCTGAAGGGCCGTCGAAGACTACGACGTTGATAGGTTGGGTGTGTAAGCGCTGTGAGGCGTTGAGCTAACCAATACTAATTGCCCGTGAGGCTTGACCATATAACACCCAAGCAATTTGCAGGCTTCGAGCTGAAAAGCGAAAGAGCACCAGATTGCGGTGTGTGAAGACGAACCGAACCGAAAGTTCGAGATACTCACAAAACACCAAACTATCGCATACCCATTCGCTGGAGCGTGAACCTGCAAAGGCCCACGACCTGGCTCCCGAATTTCTTGACGACCATAGAGCATTGGAACCACCTGATCCCATCCCGAACTCAGCAGTGAAACGATGCATCGCCGATGGTAGTGTGGGGTTTCCCCATGTGAGAGTAGGTCATCGTCAAGATTAAATTCCGAAACCCCTATCTGCGTATGCAGGTAGGGGTTTTGTTTTGTCTGCAAGAAAAGCACGATCGGGCTACAGCACAAATTTGCACAGTTATTTTCGCCCCATGACACTAGAATAGGTCCAACTTTTTCGGAGCCAGAGCCTTTATGCCAGATCCGGTTGACGCCCCTGGGCTGTCAGAATTACCGCTGGACGACTTGGTAGCGTGTCATGAGTGCGACTTGCTGATGCGCAAGCCCAAGCTCGCCCATGGCGAGAAAGCCCTCTGTCCGCGCTGCGGTTACGAGCTCTACGCCCATCGGCATAACGTCGTACAGCGTAGTCTCGCCTTGGTTCTCGCCGCTCTGTTGTTGTATATCCCGGCGAACTTTTTACCCATCATGCAGCTCCATCTACTCGGGCAGTCATCGCATGACACTGTCTGGACCGGCGTTGTTGGCCTGTTCGATACTGGAATGCAGGGCGTAGCAGTCGTGGTGTTTCTCTGCAGTATGGGAATCCCGCTGCTCAAGCTGCTTTGCCAATTAGTTGTACTGCTGAGTATTCGTTTTGATATCGGACGCAGTTACGGCCTGTTGCTCTACCGCATGTATCACCATTTACGCGATTGGGGGATGCTCGAGGTTTACCTCATGGGCGTACTGGTGGCGATCGTCAAACTGGCAGATATGGCAGCAATTACGGTCGGTCTTGGCCTGGCGTGCTTTATCGGTTTGTTATTAGTTCAGGTCTGGTTGGAGGTTGTGATGTCGCCTCATCAGATCTGGCAGGCTTTATCAGGAGAGGATGCCCATGCGGGCGATTGATGCAGGCATTCTTATTTGCACCGAATGCCATGAATTGAACAAGCAGGAAGCCGATACCAACGAGCAGGTTTGCACCCGTTGCGGTGCGCTGGTTCACGCCCGTCGTCCGAACAGTGTGACGCGCACCTGGGCGCTGCTGGTGACCGCCGCGGTTCTCTACATCCCGGCCAACCTGCTGCCGATCATGACCGTCAGTTCACTGGGGCAGGGCGATCCCAGCACCATCATGTCCGGTGTGATCCAACTGGTTCAGCACGGCATGATTCCCATCGCCGCCGTGGTTTTTATCGCCAGTATTTTGGTACCAACGTTCAAATTGGTGGGCATTGCACTGCTTCTGTTTTCCGTGCAGCGCCGCCAGCCACTGTCGGCTCGCCAACGCATTTGGATGTACCGCTTTATTGAGTTCATTGGCCGCTGGTCAATGCTCGATATCTTTGTGATCGCCATCCTGGTGGCGGTTGTGAATTTCGGACGGCTTGCCAGCGTCGAAGCCAATCTTGGCGCCATCGCTTTCGCCAGTGTGGTGATTCTGACGATGCTTGCCGCAGTAACTTTCGATCCCCGACTGATTTGGGATAACACGGAGTCGGACGACGACCATGACTGATTTGCCTACAGCAAAAACCCGACCGGCCTCGAACTGGTCAGCAATTTGGGTGTTGCCCCTGATCGCCCTGATCATCGGCGGCTGGCTCGGCTGGCGTGCCTACAACGAGACCGGCATCGAGATTCAGGTGCGTTTCGAAAGTGGTGAAGGCATTCAGGCCAACAAGACCGAAGTTGTCTATAAAGGCATGTCGGTGGGTAAGGTGAAGACCCTCAAACTTGATGACGAAGGCAGCTCTAAAGGCGTGATCGCCACCGTCGAAATGAACAAGGATGTGGAGCAATACCTGCGGACCAGCACCCGTTTCTGGCTGGTCAAGCCGAGCGTGACCCTGGCCGGCATCACTGGCCTGGAGACGCTGGTCTCGGGTAACTACGTCGCGATAAGCCCGGGCGAGGGTGAGCCGACTCGCAAGTTCAAAGCCCTGGCTGAAGAGCCGCCGCTGTCGGACGCCCAGCCCGGTTTGCACCTGACCATCAAGGCTGATCGCCTCGGCTCGTTGAACCGCGGCAGTCCGGTGTTCTACAAGCAGATCAAGGTTGGCCAGGTCAAAAGCTACTTGCTCTCCGAAGACCAGAGCACGGTTGAACTCAAAGTGTTCATCGAACCCACCTACGCCAAACTGGTGCGCAAACACACGCGTTTCTGGAACGCCAGCGGCATCAGCATCGACGCCAGCCTGTCGGGCGTGAAAGTGCGCAGCGAGTCCTTGGCCAGCATCGTCGCCGGCGGTATCGCGTTTGCCACGCCGGAGAACCGCAAGGACAGTCCGCCCACCGACCCAAGCCTGCCGTTCCGTCTCTACGAGGATTTCGATGCGGCCGCAGCCGGGATTCGGGTCAAGGTCAAACTCAGCGATTTCGAAGGCCTGCAGGCCGGTCGCACACCGGTGATGTACAAAGGTATCCAGGTCGGCAATCTGAAAGCGCTAAAGGTCGATCCGGATCTTTCCGGCGCAACCGCTGAGTTGACCCTCGATCCATTAGCCGAAGATTACCTGGTCGAAGGCACTCAGTTCTGGGTGGTCAAACCGTCGATCTCGCTGGCGGGGATCACCGGCCTGGAAGCCCTGGTCAAAGGTAACTACATCGCCGTGCGTCCTGGCGACAAAGGCGCAGCGCCGCAGCGCGAATTCGTGGCACGACCCAAGGCGCCGCCGCTGGATCTGCGTTCTCCGGGTTTGCACCTGGTGCTGTTCACCGAGAATCTGGGTTCCCTGGAAGTCGGCAGTCCGATTCTCTACAAACAGGTCAAGGTCGGTTCGGTCCAGAGCTATCAGTTCTCTCGCACCAAAAAACAGCTGGTGATCGGTGTACACATCGAGAAGGAATACGAAGGCTTGGTCAATGCCTCGACACGCTTCTGGAATGCCAGCGGCATTACGCTGACGGGTGGGCTGACCGGTGGAATCCAAGTCAAAAGTGAGTCGCTGCAAAGCCTGATGGCTGGCGGTATCGCCTTCGAAACCCCGCAAGCGAAAGCACCGTTGCAGAAGCGGATTCCGCGTTTCCGTCTGTTCGCCAACCACGACGAGGCCAATCAAAAAGGCACCGTGGTCACGATCAAGGTTGATCGCGCCGATGGCTTACGCAACGGCACACCTGTGAGATTCAAAGGCCTGGATGTTGGCAAGATTGAAGACGTCGACCTCAGTGATGACTTGCAATCGGTGATGCTCACCGCACGAATCACAGAAGTGCCGGAGCGTATCGCTCAGGTTGGCAGTCAGTTCTGGGTAGTCAAACCTGAACTGGGTCTGATCAAGACGTCCAACCTCGAAACGCTGGTCACAGGCCAATACATCGAAGTGCAGCCGGCCGCGAAAAACCTCGGCCCGCAGAAGAACTTCGTCGCCCTGGCCAATCCGCCGGAAACCGCTAAACAAGAAGCTGGTTTGAGTCTGGTGTTGAGTGCTGCTCGTCGTGGTTCGCTGAAAACCGGTGTGCCGGTCACTTATCGCGAAATCACCGTGGGCAAGGTGACAGGCTATGAACTCGGCCAGACGGCGGATCGTGTGTTGGTGCACATCCTGATCGAGCCGAAGTACGCGCCGTTGGTGCGCAGCGGCACGCGTTTCTGGAACTCCAGTGGTTTCGGCTTTGATTACGGCTTGTTCAAAGGCGCGACGATGCGAACCGAATCGCTGGAGACGCTGATTCAGGGCGGCATCGCTTTCGCCACGCCGGATGGTGAGCGTATGGGCAGTCCGGCGCGACCCGAACAGACGTTCCCGCTGTTTGACAAGTTCGAAGACGAATGGCTGACTTGGGCGCCGAAGATTTCGATCGGCAAGTAAGCCTAAACAGCAGACATGAAAAAGGCCGCGATCCATTAGATCGCGGCCTTTTTTATTGCCTTCGATTAACGCAAATCAGACGGCATCCAGCTCAGGCTCGTCCGCTTCAACATTAACGGCAGCCTTCACTTCATCGTGACGACGGATGTACTTCCAGTCCGCCTCGTCGATGTAGATCCCGTTCGGCCCGCTGCCACCTTCCAGGTCGATGGCGACACTGGCGCAGACCTGCGGCTTCACACTCGCCAGGATCGGCACGAAGCCCAACTGCAAGCTGGTTTCCAGCAGCGCTGCCTGGTTCTTCTCGTCAATGTCCGCCGCCTCGTCGAGGTAGTACGGCAGGCGCACGCGACCAGCCTGATCGCGGTCCATCAAGTGCAGCAACAAGTACATGTTGGTCAGCGCCTTGATGGTCATGGTCGTGCCGTTGGAGGCGGCGCCATCGATGTCGGTATGAATCACCGGCGATCCGTTGACCTTGGTGATCTCGAACGCCAGCTCGAACAAGTCCTTGAGGCCAAGCTGGTTGTGGTTCGCCGCCACCAGCCGCGCCAGGTATTCCTTGGCTTCTTCGTTCTTGTTGTCCTGATCAGCGCTTTGGCTCAGGTCGAAAACCGAAAGGGTTTCGCCTTCTTCGTACTGGCCGGCGCTGTGGATGATCTGGTCGATGTGCTTGAGCGCTTCCTTGTTCGGCGCCAATACGATGCGGAAACTCTGCAGGTTGGAGACCTGACGCTTGTTGATCTCGCGGTTGAACAGCGCCAGTTGATGCTCAAGGCTGTCGTAGTCGCTGCGGATGTTGCGCAGGGTCCGGGCGATGTCGGTCACCGCTGCACGGCGAGCCTTGCCCAACGTCAGCGCTTCGTCGGTGCGGTGCGCATACGCGTTGATCAGCAGTTGCAGGCGACGCTCCATATCGTCTTCGCTGTCGAACTTGGCCACGCCTTTGAGGCGGACCTGAGCGTACAGCGCCTCGATCTGGCCATCGCTGCGCTGCAAACCCTGCCAGCTGTCCTGATAGTCGTTGAGCAGTGGCAGCAGGTTGTCCATGGAATCGTCGATCGGGTCCATGAATGGCGTGCCGAACGGCATGTCAGCCGGCAGCAACTGGCGGCGGCGCAGGGCGTCGTCGAGGGTGCGTTGCTTGGCTTCCATGTCGCCGATCTGCCGGCCAACCAGTTGCAGCTTGGCCGACAGTTGCTGGACGCGCTCGGTGAAGGCGTCGCTGGAACGCTTCAATTCTTCCTGAGCCGCTTCCATCTGCGCCAATTGCTCAAGCTTGTCGTCTTCCTCGGCACTCAGGGTTTGCGCGCGACGGAAATCTTCCAGGGCTTTCTGCGCGTCCAGCACTTGCTGATACAGCGCTTCGGTCTGGGTCTTGCTCGCGGCGCGGTCGGCGACCACGGCCGCTTGGGTTTTCAGTTGCTTGAGTTCTTTGTCCAGACGTTCTTTCTGATCGCGCAATGCCGCACGATCCGCCAGGGCTTGCAGCGCTGGAGGCTCAATGTGCGAGATGTCGATGGACAGGCCCGGCACGTCGAAACGCTCACCTTTGAAGCCATCGAGGATCAGCTCCAAAGATTTGACCCACTTGCCGTCCTCGTCCAGCGTGATGCCATGCTCGCCCAGCGGCAGACTGAACAGCGCACTGTTGAACAGGCGCATCAGGCGCTCGACGTCTTGTTGCGAGAATTCCTCGCGCAGACGGGCGTAGCTGTTGTTGTCGGCGTGATCGAGTTGCTGCTTGACCGACTTCAGGCGTTTTTCCAGATCCCGCAGGCGCTCTTCCAAATCTTCGGCGCTGAACTGCCGCGACTGCGCCAGCGCACCGGCCAGTTCATCGTGCGCGTCCTTGGCCGCGAGCAGTTGCTGCTCAAGCACTTTGACGTCATCGACCAGCGCGAAGCGATGCTTGAGCACCGACAGCTCGCCGAGCCAGCGCTGGATGCCGGTGATTTCCCGCTCCAGACGCATCAGCTCCTGAGTGCCGCCGCGCTGATCGTTTTGCAGCGCGTCCTGTTCGTTGCGGTAGTGCTCGACCTGAATCGTCAGCTCTTCCTTGCGCGCACTGGCGTAGTCCGACCAAGTGCCGAGCAGGGAATCGAGCAGCGGCGAGATGCGGTGCAGTTTGCCGCGCAGGATATTGCGCTGGGTCACGCCTGCCGCGAGGGCTTCAACCAATGGACCGGCTGTGACCAGCGAGTTGTAGTCCTGCTCCATGCGTCGTACATCGCGGAACGCTTCTTCGCACGCGGCGATGTAATCGACGCTGCCGGAACGCAGGCTGTGTTCGAAGGCATCGAGAAACAGCTGCTTGAGCTTGGCCGCGGTGATTTCGCGCATGTGCAGCAGGTTGATGAACAGTGCGCGGAAGGTCTTCAGGCTCTGCTCGCTGGTGGAGCGCAGCGGGATCAGCGTCAGGTCCAGTGGGATCGAGGTGTGACCGCCGACCAGCAAGCGACGCAGTTCATCCGGTTTCAGTTCGTAGGCTTTCAGGCCTTCGCGCTCAAGGTTGGTGAACAGTTCTTTCTGGCGCAGGCAGGTGTCGTTCTTCTGGTAGTGAGCCAGGTCGAGCTTGCCGGCGTAGGCAAAGAACTGGTGACCGAAACCACCGCCCGGGCCGCGACCGACCACGCCAATCACATGAGGGCCGTGGGGCAGGGACACTTCGACCAGGATGTAACTGGTGTCCGAGGCGAAGTAGAAGCGCCGGGATTGTTCCAGGCTGTACTTGCCGAAACTCATGTCCGACATGCGCGCCAGAATCGGGAACTGCAAAGCGTTGATCGAGGCGGATTTGCCGAGGTTGTTCGCGCCGTAAACCGACAACGGTTCTTCCAGCGGGAACAGGCCGAGGCTGTAACCGGCGGTGTTCAAAAGGGCAAAGCGGCGAATGCCGTAGCGTTCCTTGCTCATGCATCGGCCTCCTGTTCTTCGGCAATGGCACGGGCCATGGCGTCTTCTTCGCTTTCTTCTTCGAAGTCGCTTAGATCCAACGGATCATCGGTTTCCAAAAGTTTTTCGTCGCTGTCGTCATCGATCAGCACGGGCACCGGCAATGGCAACACGCTGTGCAGGCTGGCCGCTAGATCGCGATCTTGCTGAACCGAGAGGCAGACATCGAGGAAACGGTGCATCGGCGGCAGGAAACGGTAGACGCCGTTTTCTTCGCCGGCGAAACCGAGCTGAGTCATGCGGCGCATGATTTTTTCTTCAAGTTCTTCGACGGTCTGCACTTCAGCCTGAATGAACAGGTCGCGGTATTTCTCCAGCAACGATGGCAATTCATCGCGACCGAGGCTGCCGCCGTCGAGCACGGCGACCGGGTCGCGGCCCTGATCGGCCAGATGTTCGACGAGGATGAAGGTAAACAGTGCAAGACGTTGTGCGGTCTTGTTCACCGCCGCAGCGGCGAGGTCCGGCACAAAGTAGTAGAAACCGCGGGTGTCGCACACCAGTTCAAAGCCCAGCGCCTTGAACAGCGTGCGGTACTGGTCCTGGAAGTTCGACAGTTGCGCGTACAGCTCCGGATCGCGGCGGCTGACGTGATAGCCCTTGAACAGCTCGCGAAAGATCGGCGCCAGCTGGGACAGTTCGGATAGATCAAGATGCATGTGGAGTGCTCGCAGAATTCTCGATGGCATCTGGGCCGGCCGAGAGCAGGGCGAAGGAGCGCAGGCTGACCTGGTGCTCATGAGTGTGATAATCGCGGCGTTCCAGACGCTCGCGTTTGAAGCGTTTTTCCCGCGACAGGCGCGAGAACCAATAAAGCAATTCGTCGGTAGCGCCGTCCGGCTCCTGCTCCAGCAACCAGGTCATCAGGTCCGGCATCGGCAAGGCGTCTTCGCAGCGTTCGAGCATTTCCCGAACCGTGCGTGGCGCGCGCGGTGCTTCGCCTTTCTGCGTCTTGTGGGCCTTGGGGAAGCGTGCCGGTTTCGGCTCGAAACGGGCCAGGGCGTACACGTAGGCTTCAACCTGACTGGCGCTGCCGAGGAAGGTGCTTTGCGGGCGGGTAAACATCGGCATCGCGGCTTGCGGCACCGCATCGATGCCTTTGCGACGGATGGCCGACAGCGCCAGCGCGGCACCGCGGGTCACGGCGTTGTGGCGGCGGGCTTCTTCACGCAGCGGCAGCAGCAGTTCTCGGGCATGACGCAGGGTCAACTGGGCGCTGGTCTGCATTTCGAGGATGCGCGCGTGGGTACGCAGCAGCATGTCGTCGTCGACCAGATGGCCGAGGCGCTGCTGCTCGGTGAGCATCTTCAGCAGGACGTTCTCGACCTTGCGCACGCCTTGTTCGAAGGCGCCGTCGGCGTTCACCAACTGAATCATCGGCTCGACGTATTCGTCCCAGGTTGCCAGCACTTCGGCGTAACGCTGACGCAGCGGGATCTGCCGGTCGCTGGTCTTGGCGCGTTCGGCGACGGCCACCAGTGCCTGTTCGTCGTTGGCGAGTTTCTTCAAAACGTCGCGCACGCGCATGTCGAGCAGGCGCAACTGGCGCGCCAGGTCGTGGCCGTCACGGATGTCGAAGGCGTCCTGGATGTAACCGGCCAGACGCTCGAGGTGGCGCAAATAGGCTTCGATCTCCAGGCACAGGCCCAGACGGTGCTCACGGCGCAGGTAGGCGAGGAAGTCGTGGATCTGCGCGTTGAGCTCGAAACGGTTCGGGCTTTTCGCCACGGGAACCAGAATGTCGAGGCGGATCCACACGTCCAGCAGGCTGGTGATGTCCTGCGGCGTACTGTCGAGTTGCTGGGCGGCCAACTGTGAACGCAGTTCGTTGAGGCTCAAGGTGCCTTGGTCGAAGTGCTCGCACAGTGGCTCCAGAAGTGCCCAGTGTTCAGCGAGGGCGCGCAAGACGCGCTTGGGTTCGATCATCGGAATGGCCGGCTGGTTGGCAATTAAAAGCCGCGATTGTACTGCATCGCAGGCGTGTCGATTCACTCTCGGGACGGACTGTCGGCTTTCTATCGATCAAGCGTGGGCGATCTTGAGCGAAGGGCGGTAGAATCACCGCACTTTAGTTATCCACAAGTGGCCGACCTTTGCTTATCGAGTCCCGTCGTCGCGCTTATTTGACCGCCATGCAGGTGGTCAACTGGCTGCCGCGCACCGAATTGCCCTTTGCTGCGCCCTCGCGCCCGGAACTGCTGGAGATGCCCGAGCCGGTGGTCGTCGCCCCGGTGACGCCGGCTCCTGTGGCTGAGGCGCTCGTGGAACCTGTGGCCACACCGGCTGAACGGGTGAAAATCGAGGTGCCACGGCCATCGTTGGCCAGCACGCGCACGAACGCCAAGGTGGAAGAAGAGGCGACTCCAGTCGCGGTCAAGGCTCCGGTCGTGCCGCCGCCGCGTTTCGCCCTGCAATTGCTGCGGGCGGGGCGCTGCCTGCTGTTGGTCGAGTTACCCACAGGCGAATCGTTCCAGACCCGCGACCCCGCCTATCTGTTGCTCAAGGACATGCTGCGTGCCGCCGGTCTGCCGGACAGCCCGCAAATCGTCGGTGAGCCGGTGCGCTGGCCTTTGCTGGTTCGGGGCACCATGGATCAAGGCCCGGAAGCGGCTCGCGACTTCGTTCAAGGTTTTCTATCGGCCCGGCTGGAAGACGCTCCGTGCGTCTGCGTGTGGCTGATTGGCCTGCCGGCGGTGCGTTTCGCCGGTGAAGCAAACGCCGAATCCTTCAACCGTGAACTCCAGGTCGATGGCCTGGGCTCGGTCTGGGCCCTGCCGGGTCTGGAATTATTAATGGAAGAGCCACAGCGTAAGGCTGATGTCTGGCAAGCCATGCGTCGGCTGATGGCGCGCTGGAAAGAATCGAATGAGTGACGCTGTATCGTTCCGCCCAATGATCGAGGCGGACATGGACGCTGTACTGAAAATCGAATACGCGGCCTATAGCCACCCGTGGACCCGCGGAATTTTTCTCGATGGCCTGGGCAAGTACCAGATCTGGCTGATGTTCGAAGGTCAGCAGCAGGTCGGTCATGGCGTGGTGCAGATCATTCTGGATGAAGCGCATCTGCTGAACATCACCGTCAAACCGGAAAACCATGGCCGTGGCCTGGGCTTGACGTTGCTGGAGCATTTAATGTCCCGGGCGTATGACGCCAAGGCGCGGGAGTGTTTTCTGGAAGTGCGAGACAGCAACCGTGGCGCGTTTAAGTTGTATGAGCGTTATGGGTTTAACGAGATCGGTCGGCGTCGGGATTACTATCCTGCCGTTGGTGGTCGCGAGGACGCCGTCGTCATGGCTTGCACTCTGGTCGACTGATGTATTGCTATTGTTGCAAGGGAGGCAAGCTCCCTCGCCACAGATCAACGATTACCGTCTATCGGATCTCGCTCAGCCATTTCCGCCTCATCCAGCCCATTACCACCGCCAATATCGTCTTCATCGACAATGCTCAAATCCCAATCGGCCTGTTCGCCTTCGCCGGCCTCGTGAGCATCGCGTGCACCGTCTTCACGGATCAGATTTTCCGGGCTCATGTCGTCGTCGGTGGATTCATGGTCCTCGGTCGAGGCCCCGGTCATGCCGGCTTCACGCACTCGATCCCGAGGCATCAGCCGCTCGCGCTCCGGTTCCGTTAGCTCGTCGCCGATTTTGCCGCTGGGTGTTTCCTCGTCGAAATCCAGCTCATGCATCGATCCCATGCGGTCTTCGTTGTCATCGATGGGCTCGGGCTGCACCGCATCGTACGGACGTCGTGATTCAGTCATGGCAATTCCTCATACTGTGGGCCTTACTAGGTGGACCCACTGGGCTGCTGGGAATTCCAACGACTCGCAATACCGGCAAAAATATGCATCTCGCGCGTGACCCCGATGGACGGTTGTCTGTCAAACCAGCGCATCATTATCGAGGCTTCACAGCATGAACGAATTACAAGATCTGATTGATAACAACGAACGCTGGGCTGAAGCGATCAAGCAGGAAGATCCGGACTTCTTCTCCAAGCTGGCCCGCCAACAGACACCGGAATACCTGTGGATTGGCTGTTCCGACGCCCGCGTGCCGGCCAACGAGATCGTCGGCATGCTGCCCGGCGACCTGTTCGTCCACCGCAACGTGGCCAACGTGGTGCTGCACACCGACCTAAACTGCCTGTCGGTGATTCAGTACGCAGTCGACGTCCTCAAGGTCAAACACATCCTCGTTACCGGCCACTATGGCTGCGGCGGCGTGCGCGCCTCGATGCAGGACCGTCAGTTGGGTCTGATCGACGGCTGGTTGCGCTCGATTCGCGATCTCTATTATGAAAAACGCGAAGAACTCGCCAAGTTGCCCACCGAAGAAGAGCAGGTCGATCGTCTCTGCGAACTCAACGTGATCCAGCAAGTGGCCAACGTCGGGCACACCAGCATCGTGCAAAACGCTTGGCACCGCGGACAGAACCTGTCGATTCACGGTTGCATCTATGGCATCAAGGACGGTCGCTGGAAAAGCCTGAACGCGACCATCAGTGGCTTCGAGCAACTGCCGCCGCAATACCGTTTGCGTCCGGTCGAGGCGTTGTAACGCCCTTCAGCAGAGCGTTCGCCGACGCCAGTGTTGCAAAAACAACTGGCCGTCGGCGTTCGGCGGTTCATCGTAGCCGGTGATCCAGCCACGACAGTCGAATGAGCCACACCGGCAGGCGAACTGACGCAGGAGTTTGTCTTCGGTGGTGGCGTAATTCATCGTCAGTCGGTCGCCTTTTTTGATGTCCTTCAGCGCCCATAACCACAGCTCGCTCATGTCGAGAAATACGTTTGGGTCGCAGGAGTGACGAAGCAGCCCGCAGAAGCGCGGATCGTAGACATGGATGCCACGGGCCAGTTGCCGGGTATGCCGGCATCGATAAGGCAGCAGGTGCCCCGAAGCCCGACAAATTCGGCTGATGCGTGGAAAGTCTCGAAGTGCTGCGACGGCTGCCGCCGATCCGTTGGCGTTGTCGATAATCTCGAAGTCGGCCCTGGAGGGAAATCCAAGGCGAACGGGTAACTCTGCAAATGGATAAATCCCATCGGGTGGTTGCGCAAGTGTCCCGTGCAGGGCGTGGGTTTTCATAACGATCCTTGTCCGGCTGGGTGCTGCGACCTCTATCAGCTGGCGATCCTGTCAGCTCTGCAACACTTGGGTGCGTCTCAAGCCTCTCGCAAATGAAACAGCCGGTCTACTGTCATAACTGACAGTAGACCGGCCGTTCATCGTTTTACAGATGCGGGGCAGGGCTCGCAGTCGCAGGCGCCGGGGTTTTCAGCTGTTTGAGCTGAGATTTGATCGGTGCCGTCGCGCACTTGGCCACGGCTTTTTCGGGCGTCAGGTCGCGGATCGAGGTATAGAACAGCTCGCAGGTTTTTTCTGACTGGGCCACTTGCCAGGTCTGGGTGCAACTTCTCAGTTCAATGTCTGGATTGCTGTCGAGGTCGCGGCCCATGGCGGCCTGCCAGCACGCGGCACTCAAGTCCTGGCCCATGACTTTCAGGCCCGCCGCGTCGGCCTGGGCCTGGGCATCTTTACCGGTGTAGCTGTCCGGGTTGGCGGCGTACCAGATGTAACTCGGGTGGTTGGAACCCAGCACTGGCACTTTCACCCCGTCGCTCGGACTGATGCTGACCAGGCCCAGTACGTTCACGGTCGGCCCGTATTGCTGCTTGATCCAGTTACGCACTGGCGCGCCGAAGGCGACCATCGGCAATGCCGCACCGCTGGCGTTCTGGCTGAGTTGCTTGACCATCGTGGTCTGGTAGTCCTTGAAGTAGTCGTAAACACCTTCCAGATCTTTGCCGGCGCTGGAGGGGGCGGCAATCGGCGCGATGTCGATGATGGTCTGGTAGCCCGGAGTCTGGTCGGCAGGGATTCCGTTGTCAGTCAGCAGTGTGGCCCAGCGATCGGTGGTGGCCGATTTCAGGTAATCCTGAGCCTGGGTCAACGAGTAATCCGGTGGGAAGTGCAGCAACTCGACGCTTTTGCGGTTTTCCAGGGCCATACCCAGTGGCAGGAACAGATACCAGCTATAAGCCCACTTGCCGTCGGCATTCAACTTGCTGGCGCCGGTGTAGGCCAGATCGCCGGCATCGAGCAACGCCGCCAACGGTTTTTCATAGCCCTTGGGTACGCCGATGATTTCGGCGTAGAGCTGATCGTTATCGGTTTTGACCAGCACTTTCGCCGCGCTGTAACCATCGCGCTGCACGCTTTGGGTCAGGTAATGCTCGACGGTCTGCTCCAGCGTCCAGTTGCGAAAGCAGATCACATTGCAATTGTTGGGGTAGGCGAACAGGCGGGTGACGCGTTCGGTGTTGCCCAGCTTCAAGTCGACATCGGCATGGGCGGCGGCACTCAGGGTGAGGGCCGCGAAGGTGAGTCCTGCGAATTTGAACATGCTCAGATCCTTTTCAGCGTGTGGGCGCTTAGCTTCGGGGTGCATACATACTGAAACAGACTAGACCGAACAAGAAGTAGGGGCCGATAGATATATCGGCCCTTTTTTGCTGTTGCAGCGCTGCGATCTTTTGCTTTTATTGAACGGGCCGGGCTTTGAGCTGATCCGCCGCAGCCTTCGCCAGGTCCTGCAAATCCCTGCGTTCAAGGTGCCGGCGGCCTGCTTCAAGCGCAGGTTGTCGAGGATGTAACGAGTGTTGTTGTAGTCGCGCACCGAGGTGTAGAGCTGACGCTGCGCATCCAGCACGTCGACGATGTTTCGCGTGCCTACTTGCTCCAGATCATTTTTACCGCCCCTCTCATTCATTGACGTAAGAGTTTGCAAAGCAGAAACGTCTGGCTGTATTCGAAGACCCTTCCTACATAAATCCCTTTTCCCCGTTGTTAACGTGCCCGCCAGTTTCGCGTGCACAGGCCATGGACGGTTTGGACGTCGCGCTTTTACATCCTATCTGCTTAAGGATAAGCGTATGTTCGGGTCGACCAATACGGCGCATTTTGCGCTGCACATCCCCGCTGTTCGTAACGATTTCAAAGTCCTCGTCTTTGACGGTGTTGAGGCCATCAGCGCCTTGTATGCGATCCAGATTGAACTGGTCAGCGAGCACCCTGATTTCGAGCTGGAGAGTCTGCTCAGCCAACCCTCGTTTCTTCAATTTGGCCTGAACGGCGAAGGCCTTCATGGCCGTATCGAAGACGTGTTCGTGGGTGAGGCCGGCAAGCGCCTGACTCGTTATCACCTGACCCTCGTACCGACGCTGCATTATTTGCAGCTCAGCCACAATCAGCGGATTTTCCAGAACCTGACGGTGCCGCAAATTATTGCTCAGGTGCTCAAAGGTCACGGCATTCAGGCCGATGCGTTTACCTTCCATGTCAGCACCAGCCCCGAGCGCGAATACTGCACCCAATATGGGGAAAATGACTTCGAGTTCGTCCAACGTTTATGCGCCGAGGACGGCATCGCCTGGCATCACCAGCATTCGCCAGACGGTCATTTGCTGGTGTTCACCGATGACCAGACCTACTTCCCCAAACTGGGCGAAACGCCTTATCAGCAAGACTCCGGCATGGTGGCAGAGCACCCGGTGGTCAGCCAGTTTTCCATGCGTTTCCGCACCCGTACCAGCACGGTCACGCGCCGGGACTATGACCTGAAACGACCGAGTCTGCTGCTGGAAAGTCGCTTTACTGCCGAGTTCAGCCCTGAGCTCGAAGACTATCGTTACCCCGCATTAATCGAGAACGAAAAACGCGGTAAACAACTCGCTCGTCAGGCTTTGGAGCGGCACCGCACCGATTACCAGTTAGCCGAGGGCAACAGCGATCAGCCGACGCTGCGCTGCGGTCACTTCTTCGACCTGACCGAGCACCCGCGCAAAACCTGCAACGATTTGTGGCTGTTGCTCAGCGTGACGCACGCTGGAAAGCAACCTCAGTCACTGGAAGAGGCCATTACCAGCGACGTCAAACCCGAAGACGGCTTTACCCAAGGCTATCGCAACCGCTTCAGCGCCATTCCCTGGGATGTGTTCTACCGTCCACCTTTGCGTCCACGCAAAACCGTACTGGTCAGCCAGACCGCCCGCGTCACCGGGCCGGTCGGCGAAGAGATTTATTGCGATGAATATGGCCGTGTCCGTGTCGAGCTGCCCTGGGATCGGGCCGAACTCAACAGCGAAAAAAGCAGTTGCTGGCTGCGGGTTTCATCCAATTGGGCTGGAGAAAAATTCGGTTCGGTGACCATCCCGCGCATCGGCATGGAAGTAGTGGTGACTTACCTGGAAGGCGACCCCGACCAACCGTTGATCACCGGGTGTGTGGCCAACAAGGTCACGTCCGTGCCGTACGCCTTACCTGCGAACAAAACCAAAACCGTATTGCGCAGCCACAGCTCCCCGCACACCGGTGGTTACAACGAACTGTCGCTTGAAGACCGCGCCGGGCAAGAGCAAATCTACCTGCGCGCGCAGCGCGATATCGAGCAACTGATCCTCAACGACAGCGACACCAAGATTGGCAACGACCGCCGCGAACAGATCACCCGCGACAGCCACAGCCTGATCAGCAACGACCGTTTCGAGCAGGTGGACCGCAACAGCACCAGCCTGATCAAGGGCGACGAGTTGCACACCACCCAAGGCGTGCGCAACACCGTGATCGGCGGCAACGAGTTGGTCTCGATCACCGGCAACAGCAGCACGACGGCAGGCGGCACGCTGGTGATTCAGGCCGGTTCACAGGCCCACGTCACCGCGGCCAACGTGGTGATCGATGCGGGGATGAGCCTGAC
This sequence comes from Pseudomonas sp. RT4P38, assembly GCF_054897765.1. Classification (NCBI taxonomy): domain Bacteria; kingdom Pseudomonadati; phylum Pseudomonadota; class Gammaproteobacteria; order Pseudomonadales; family Pseudomonadaceae; genus Pseudomonas; species Pseudomonas sp. RT4P38. The sequence goes on along the minus strand of NZ_CM142703.1, from coordinate 5,920,891 downwards.
GCTTAAGGCTGGCGGGCACCACATCGTGATCAACTCGGGCGGGGTTTTCAGCAGCTTGGCCATTGTCGAGGGTGGCGCGCCCATGGCGGGTCTCCCGCCACTCCTGGCGTTGTCGGCTGAACAGGCCGCGCCAGTCGCTCTTCAAGTGCCCTTGTTACCTGAGGCGCAGCGTTTGGCCTTGATGGCCAAAAAGCCGATCTGTGCGGTCTGCGAAGCCGCTCAACAACAGCGTGGTCAAGCCAATGTTTGAGATGCCGTCACTGCCGGACGATTTGCCTTGGGCGATGCCTGCCTACTTGCTCCTTGATGGTGTCAGCGCGTCAAACCTGGCGCAGCGTCTGCTCCGCTGGGATAACCCGGCGTATTGCCTGTACCAAGGCTCGCGCTGGCAGGCATTGTCGGATATTTCACCCTATTTGATCCCGCTCAAAAGCGCGCACGATCCACTGCTGGCGTACTACCAGGAAAACGCAGCCCTTGAATGGGGCTATCTGCTGTTCAGTGAGGTTGACGCGCTAATGCTCTGTCAGCATTGGCGTCGTCTGCTGACCGTCGAACACCCAAGTGGTATTGAGGTCATGCCGCGTATAGCCGACCCAGCGGTCATTCATCAATTGCTCGGTCTTGCACAGCAAGCACAGACCGCACGCTGGTTTGGCCCCATCGAACACGTGTGTTTGCCCGATGGCCTTCAAGCGATCTGGCACCAACACGGACGTCCCGATCACGCGGCGCCAGATACCCCCGACACCTATCGGCTGACAGACCAGGAACTCACGGCGCTGGGGGACGTTGAGTTTCGTCGTTCGGTGTTTGGCTTGAGTGATCACTTGCACACGTATTTCCCCGCGTTTATGGCGTCATATCCGGCGCAAGAACGCCTGCGTTATGCCCAACAAGTGGCTCAAGAGGCTTACCAGCAGGGCTTCACGTCGGAGCAGGAAATCACCCTCTACGCCAATGTTCTCGGTTATTTGGCCGGGCAGCCGTTGGCCGATCACGCGGACATTGTCGAGCTGCTGACGGTATCAACCGCGCAATCCCCTTTGAAGCGTTTGCAACGCGCTGCCGAACTGGCTCAAAGCCGTGCCGCAGACCCACAAGGAAGCCGACTGTGACCGCCCAACAACTGCCAAAAGTCAGTGCCAATACTGCCGCGATGACCAAGAGTGCCAAGGACGTCCGCTCCCCAGTGGGGCAATGCCCGTTGATGAACAAAAAAGTGCAGCTGCTGCCGCTGCGTTACGGGCTGGTTGAACACCTTGACCCATCGTCCGAAGTGTCCATGCCGTTCACACTGGACAGTCAACCCCTCGGCATCCGGTTGTTGCGCGACGGCTACCTGTACCTCATCGACACCGGCACGGGCCTGCTGCACGAATACACCATTGAAAAAGGCCAGATCACCAAACTGCTATGGAGCAGCGAGGAGGTCACTGGCGACACACGCACCGCTTCGGTCGGTGACCCGCATTTGGTCTTTGTCCGGCAACACATGTTGTACGCCAGCTATTCGGAAATTCAGTGGACGGCTTACAAGTGTTCGCAAGTGCTGAAGAACAGCGCCGAGCGTGAACGCTTGATGCAACGCATCGAGCTGGTCAGTGCTTGCCCGGTCAAGGGGGGCACTGACTTGCTGAGCAAGCAGCAGGCTGAAAAGTGGCTCGCGGAAGTGGCAGAGAACACCCCGAAAACCGATGCGAAGGGCGTGACGCTCCAAGCCCCGGTCAAGGCATTGCCCGAAGGCGCCAACCCGCAGGAGCGTCAGCCCTACGGCTGGGAAGATACGCCGCTGTTTCAAGAGACCGCGATTGAAGCGTTGACCAGCCAGGTGCTCGGTCCTTACCAGGACGACTATTTGTTCTTGCTGTTGCGCGATGACATTGGTGTCATGCGCGATTTGGCCAGCGCCCAACTGAAAGTGGCTGACTGGATTGAACAATGGAGTGCCGACGATGCGGGTCAGCGGCAGTACCTCACGGGCGCTTACATCCAGTCCTTGTACGATGTGAATTCGACGCGTCTGCAGGCTTTGAGCGCAACGGATCCTGAGATTGAAGCCCTGAAGGAGGACACCACGCCCGAGCAGCAGGCCGCGATTTATGAGCACCTGCAAAAAAGACGTGAGTCGGGAGGGCCGAGCCAATACGACGATATTGCGTTTTGGCGCAACTCCCCTAATCCGGGTGTCCAGGCCTGGTTCAGGATGTACGACGCCCTGGGTCAAGCCAAATGGCAAAAACACTTTAAAGCCATCGGCCAACTTGAGCGACAATCGAAGGACGCTCTGTATGGCGAAAGAATCGGCCAGCGCGGCATCGATGACCTGATCAACCGGGCCGACATGGAGGCCTTTGTCAGCCAGCAGCAACACCTGCTGAGTCATTGGCACAAGCGCCTTCAAACCGTTCGCGAAGATCGTTTGAACATGATTACGGGTGGCTATTTTCACCGTGCCGCCGGGTATTACGACTTCCAGCGCGATGGGCTAATCAAGCATCGCCTGGAAGCCGAATTCGTCTGCGTGGCCGCCTTGTGCTGGAATCGCGCCTCGACGGAAAAACTGGCCGCTTACCTGGAAAAAAATCTGCTCACTGTCGTTCCGGGGCTGGAAACCTTGACCCTGGCTGACCAGCTCGATGTGGGCAAGAAATTGGCTGACTTGAGTAGTTTTTCGATCAAGGCCGCCACGGCCCAGGACAGCCTGGCCAGCGTCAATCTGCTCGCCAACCAGTTCAACAGCCTGATGACCGAACGGCTGCCCAACTTTACGGATTTGAATACGCGGTTCAGGGGGCTGCAAAGTTTGCTCGAGAGCGCTTACATTCCAGCGCATCAGTTAATCGCTGCGGACCAGTTAGACCGAGCACACAACGAATTTAAACGACAACAACCCATCGATCCCAACAACTTCATACGTGACATCGGAGCGCCTGCCCGCCTGCAATTGCTGCGCGAGTTCTCCCGCAGTGGTTTGACGCTGCGAGCGGCGTCGGCTTCTGAAATCCAGGCGTTCAACCAGACCCGCGATGCGGCCCTCGACCTGCGTGGCCAGCTCAAGGAAACCTACAAATTGCGCCAGCGCGAGTTGTCACGGCTCACCAGCGGTCTTGTGGCGCCGGGCGGCGAGCAGATTTACAACCAGCGCATCAATCAACTCAAGGCCAGGCTGGCGCCGTTGGAAGACGGCCTCAGCCGTGCCTTGACCGTCGGAAGTGGCAGCCCGGGGCAAATCGGCACGGTGGTCGATGGTATGGCCCCGCCACTGCGTGACGAAATGCACCGTACCGTGCGTGACTTTCGGGCGACAGGGACCTTTGGCAAACCACTCAGTAGCGCGATGAAGTCCGGGGGGGATGGGATTGCGCTGTTGTTGTTTGTGTTTCAGGGGCAGAAGTTTGTTGAGGCGTTGAGTGCACTTGGTAAAAAGACTGATCGCTCTTTATCAGACTTAGGAACTCTCGTTGAGACATTCACTGGGATGTCAGCTGCCGGCTTTGCAGCAGTACAAGGCCTGTCGGTGACGATCTTGCAAGCGCATATCGAACAATTGGACAGTGCTGCTGGCAAGCTCAATACCATGAGTCGATTGGGACGTTGGGCCGGTATTGCAGGGGCTGGCGCTTTTGGATTTGGTGCTCTGGCCGCCGCAATCGATTCAGGTAAACATTCCCAGCAATGGGGTAGAGCGCTGGCCGAAGGCAATCACAAGGGATTGGCAGCCACAACCCTGCAAATCGCCGGTGACGGCATCCTGGTGGGCACCAACACCTGGGGCGCCAAACACACGACTTCGATCATTAGCGGCATCCTGAAAAACCCCACCGAACTGCGTGCGCTGGCTTGGGCCGAGGCTAGTCCCAAGCTGCTGAGCATCGGCGTCAAAGCCAACTTGGTGGGGTTGATCGGCACAGCCCTGCAACTGACAGGCGAAGGTTTTTATAACTACTTCAATCTGGACGCACTGCAAAAATGGCTGCAAACCAGCGCGTGGGGGACGCAAAACCTGCAACGCAGCCTGCCGGATGACTGGAGCGCGCTGGCAAGGGTGGTGCAACAACCGACCTGCGAATTGATCCGCGACGATAAGCGCACCTACCTGAAACTGGTGCTGCCCGGTGTCCGTACACGGGAAATGGACAGCCGCCAATTGCAACTACTGGCGTATCAGCAAACCCGTGATTTGAATATACCCCGTCCCTATAGCCCCCATTTACCGCCCGCGCGCTGGCAGGAATGCAGCGCGGCGTGGGCCGCTGTTTCTGTTGTCGCCAGCCAGGAAGAGGAGGCGCTGACCCTTCATCTGCCGATCGGCGATGCCCTGCAAACTTCAGATTTTGCCTTGGCCCTCAACATCGGTTACCAATTGGAAGCCGAGCGTGATTTGATTCACCGCACCTGTTTTGTGCTGCGTGACCTGCGCATCGCGACGGAGCGGGGAGTACGCCTGCCGGCCAAGGGCAGGTTCAAACTCGACCCGGTGGAGAGCTTGCCGAGCGGCACAGGCAAGGCTCCCTTCTGGTTGTTCACTCGAGAAGAAATGGCGACGGTCGATGTTTAGGAAACTGTTCAAACGCAAAACCAAAGCTGAAACCACCGAGCCCGCACTGGATATTCGCAGCCAGCGACCCAGTGCCGGGCAACTGCGGGTCAAGGGCTTGAATGAAACTTTGTTTCTCGCCCCCTTACCTGTCTACACCGGCCAAGCGCAAGTCTCTCGCCGTAGTTTTTCTCAGATGAACGAGGTTTATCTGGAGCTGGGGGGTAACAACTTCGGGATGGTTGAACAGGGAAAGAGACTGGCAGCGTTTATTTGGATGATCTTGTTTATGGCTTTTTTAGCTCCCAGTTTTGCAGTGCTGTATTGGGTGCTTTTTTATCCAGAAAACATTCGTGAGCCACTTAACGAGCTTATCAACGCTATCAAGGTGTTTTCCAGTTATGCACTTTTATCCATTATCCCGATTGGAGCCATGGTTTACGGAATGCTCTCCGGCGTCTTTGCCTCGGCAAAAAGCTACCCCATACGCTTCAATCGCCAACGCCGCGAAGTCTGCTACATCGACGACACCACCCACCGCGTCTTGATTGTCCCATGGGAAAGTGTGGTGGCCTGGGTCGCGAGCAGTCAGGGCGTCACCAGCTACGGCGCCATGCGCGATTACACCTTTGGCATGGGGCTGGAAGACGAAGAGCACGACACGGTGCAGTTTGTGTTGTCGTCCCAACCCAGCGATACCCATGCGCTGGGCATGTGGACCTCCATCCGCAACTACATGGAAGAGGGGGAGTTGGTGGATGCGCCCAACCCCATGCTCGTCATTTTGGGACTTACACCCACCGAAGACGAACTCAAACCCTATGAAGGCCTGCATACCTTTGAGATCGAACGCAAGGGCGCACGCTTCATGGGGTCTTTAGACGATGACGGCGCGCATCTAACCGCCGAACAGCGACACCGTTACGGTTACGGCAAGCGAACTCCGTGGCCCTTGCGTTTTTGGTACATCAGACGAGTGATAGTTTTCTGGAAAATGCCCTACCTGATCGCCGAATGGGCCCACCGCAAGGGTCGCCCGACCCTGCCCGAACACGTGAAGGCCTGGTCCCAGCCCCTGCCCCCCGAACAATGGGCCAAACCCAGCCCCGCGCTGCAAAAAGCCACCGCACGGGTCAAAACCGCCATGGACAAAAAAGGCGCGAACTTTGTCGATGCCTGCAAAGCGGCGGGGTTGCACTGAGATAAGTACGTTCAAACTCGATCCGGTGGAGACCTTGCCGAGCGGCACCGGCAAGGCCCCTTTCTGGTTGTTCACCCGAGAAGAAATGGCGACGGTCGATGTTTAAAAGTCTGTTCAAACGCAAAAACAAGGTCACCGCTGAACCCGCACTGGATATTCGCAGCCAGCGACCCAGTGCCGGGCAACTGCGCGTTAAGGGCTTGAATGAAACTTTGTTCCTTGCCCCCTTGCCTGTCTACACCGGCCAAGCGCAAGTCTCTCGCCGTAGTTTTTCTCAGATGAACGAGGTTTATCTGGAGCTGGGGGGTAACAACTTCGGGATGGTTGAACAGGGAAAGAGACTGGCAGCGTTTATTTGGATGATCTTGTTTATGGCTTTTTTAGCTCCCGGTTTTGCAGTGCTGTATTGGGTGCTTTTTTATCCAGAAAACATTCGTGAGCCACTTAACGAGCTTATCAACGCTATCAAGGTGTTTTCCAGTTATGCACTTTTATCCATTATCCCGATTGGAGCCATGGTTTACGGCATGCTCTCCGGCGTCTTCGCCTCGGCCAAAAGCTACCCCGTACGTTTCAACCGCCAACGCCGCGAAGTCTGCTACATCGACGACACCACCCACCGCGTCTTGATTGTCCCATGGGAAAGTGTAGTGGCCTGGGTCGCGAGCAGTCAGGGCGTCACCAGCTACGGCGCCATGCGCGATTACACCTTTGGCATGGGGCTGGAAGACGAAGAGCACGACACGGTGCAGTTTGTGTTGTCGTCCCAACCCAGCGATACCCATGCGCTGGGCATGTGGACTTCCATCCGCAACTACATGGAAGAGGGGGAGTTGGTGGATGCGCCCAACCCCATGCTCGCCGCGTTAGGCATCACCCTGAGCGAAGACGAACTCAAGCCCTATGAAGGACTGCATACGTTTGAGATTGAACGGCTTGACGCTAGAGCTCTCGGGCGTTTGGACGATGGCGGAGGCCATTTGACACCCGAACAGCGACAGCGCTGGGGATACTCCGGCGTTTTTCAAGGTAGTTGTCGCGTCAACCGTTCAACTATGCCGCTCTTTTCTCGTACTGCTGCTCCCGATCCGGATTCAGCATCACCGCTCCTATCGGCTCCCAGTTCCGCGTCTGGCCTGACCAACGTTCCGGGCTTTTCTTGCGCGCTCGCTGGTACAGTTCATGCCGCCGCGCCAGGATCTGCTGGTCCAGCCCTCGATGCCGCTCCGTCGGTGTCACGAAGCGGATCCGGCTATGCCGGTGCTCGTTGTTGTACCAACGCATAAAATCTCTCACCCACGCGCGTGCGGCGTCCAAGCTGGCAAAACCCTCCTGCGGCCATTGCGGGCAATATTTCAGCGTTCTAAACAGCGACTCCGAGTACGGATTGTCGTTGCTCACTCGCGGTCGGCCACGGGACGGCGTGATACCCAGGTCGTACATCTTGCTCAACAGCGTCAGCGATTTCATCGGCGCACCATTGTCCGAGTGCAGCACCAGCGGCTCGTGTAAACACTGCTCGCCGATCACGCTGCGTTGCAGCAGCGCAGCGGCTTTTTCGCCGCTTTCCTCTTCGTAAACTTCCCAGCCCACGGCCTTGCGGCTGTAAATATCTTCGATCAAATACAGGTAGTAGTACTTGCCGCGTATCGGCGACGGCAAATACGTGATGTCCCACGACCACACCTGATTGGGCGCTTTGGCGACATGCGTCGTCGGTGCCGCATGCCGTCTGGGTCGCTGGCTACGGCCCCGATGATGTTGCTGACCGGCTGCACGCAGGATGCGATAAAACGTCGCTTCCGACGCCAGATAACGCCCCTCGTCAGCCAGCCTCGGTACGATCTGACTCGGCGGCAAATGGGCATACGCAGGGCTGTTACACAGCGTCACGATCGCTTGTCGTTCGAGCTCGCTCAACGCATTACGCGGCGTGGGCCGCACGGTGGTTGTGCGGGCATCGGCTTGAAGATCCTCACTCTGCGTCCATCGCTGCAAGGTTCTGAGCGACAGCCCCACCTCTTGGCACGCTCTGATTTTTCGAGCACCGGCCTCGATGGCTTCGATCAACCAAGCCACCAACAACTGCCGTTCCGGCAAAGAGGTCAGGTGTCCTCGTTGTCGATCCCCCAGTAATCGTTGAGCTTTTTTCGCAGCACCAACAACGCGGCGGTTTCGGCCAGCGCCTTGTCTTTACGCAGCAGTTCGCGCTCAAGTTGCTGAATACGTTTCTTGTCCTTGCGAGATTGTTCGCGGTCGACCTTTTGTTGGTTCTGAACACTCTGCTGCCCCGTGATACAGGCTTGGCGCCAGGCGCTGACGTGTTCGGGGTACAGACCTTTTCGTCGGCAGTACTCACCCAGTTCGAGCTGCGACAGACCGGCGGTTTCAAGGACGACAGCGAACCGGGCTTCAGCAGACCAGTTCTCGGGGAGTGGCTTGTCTTCAGGCACTGCGCTTCCTTCAGAACTGACCTTCTTGCGCCAGTTGGACAAAGACATTTCGCTAACCCCTTCACGCCGGGAAACCTCGGCCATCGTCAGGTTCAGCGGGGGAAGCAGCATCTTGAGTAATGCGGCTTTGCGTTCAGGTGAATAGTACGGCACGACCAGTCTCTTTCCGCCCCCGATATGCTTTTTCAGGAAAATTCGGAGAGGCGACAACTATCCTGACACCGGGGGACTCCAAGCGATCTCGATGGCCCTTGCGGTTTTGGTACATCAGACGAGTGATAGTTTTCTGGAAAATGCCCTACCTGATCGCCGAATGGGCCCACCGCAAGGGTCGCCCGACCCTGCCCGAACACGTGAAGGCCTGGTCCCAGCCCCTGCCCCCCGAACAATGGGCCAAACCCAGCCCCGCGCTGCAAAAAGCCACCGCACGGGTCAAAACCGCCATGGACAAAAAAGGCGCGAACTTTGTCGATGCCTGCAAAGCGGCAGGGTTGCACTGAGATAAGTACGTTCAAACTCGATCCGGTGGAGACCTTGCCGAGCGGCACAGGCAAGGCCCCTTTCTGGTTGTTCACCCGAGAAGAAATGGCGACGGTCGATGTTTAAAAGTCTGTTCAAACGCAAAAACAAGGTCACCGCTGAACCCGCACTGGATATTCGCAGCCAGCGACCCAGTGCCGGGCAACTACGGGTCAAGGGCTTGAATGAAACTTTGTTCCTTGCCCCCTTGCCGGTGTACACCGGGCAGGCGCAAGCGTCTCGCCGTAACTTCTCGGAAATGAATGAAACCTATCTGGAGCTGGGGGGTAATAACTACGGGATGGTTGAGCTGGGAAAGAGATTGGCGGCTGTGATTTGGATGGTTTTTGGCACCGTTTTTGTTGTACCAGTTCTAATTTGTACTTGGCTTGTGGTTTTTAGTGAGTTCGATCGGAAATTTTTTGACCTTATTGGGAATGCTTTGCAGGCGTCTGCGGTCCTCTCTGTTGGGTTTGTTTTTCCAGTTGGAGGCTTTGTTTACGGCATGCTATCCAACGTTCGAACCTTGGCCAAAAGCTACCCGGTCCGCTTCAATCGCCAACGCCGCGAAGTCTGCTACATCGACGACACCACCCACCGCGTCTTGATTGTCCCGTGGGAAAGTGTGGTGGCCTGGGTCGCGAGCAGTCAGGGCATCACCAGCTACGGCGCCATGCGCGATTACACCTTTGGCATGGGGCTGGAAGACGAAGAGCACGACACGGTGCAGTTTGTGTTGTCGTCCCAACCCAGCGATACCCATGCGCTGGGCATGTGGACTTCCATCCGCAACTACATGGAAGAGGGGGAGTTGGTGGATGCGCCCAACCCCATGCTCGCCGCGTTAGGCATCACCCTGAGCGAAGACGAACTTAAGCCCTATGAAGGACTGCATACGTTTGAGATTGAACGGCTTGACGCTAGAGCTCTCGGGCGTTTGGACGATGGCGGAGGCCATTTGACACCCGAACAGCGACAGCGCTGGGGATACTCCAAGCGATCTCGATGGCCATTGCGGTTTTGGTACATCAGACGAGTGATAGTTTTCTGGAAAATGCCCTACCTGATCGCCGAATGGGCCCACCGCAAGGGTCGCCCGACCCTGCCCGAACGCGTGCAGGCCTGGTCCCAACCGCTGCCCCCCGAACACTGGGCCAAACCCAGCCCCGCGCTGCAAAAAGCCACCGCACGGGTCAAAACCACCATGGACAAAAAAGGCGCGAACTTTGTCGATGCCTGCAAAGCGGCGGGGTTGCATTGATTCACTTTGAGATGCCCCAACTTCCCTTACTACCAACCCCCGGACACGGTGATCTACCGGACTACGACGTATGCCTCCCGGCGAACCTGCGCCCCGACGCCGATCGTTTGATTCGCTATCTGCACGAATTGCCACATCGGCGAGTGAAGTACTGCCCCTGGTGTGGCCACACCAACTTGAACCTGCAAAATCATTTGGCCCTACAACGGCTCCCACGTTACTACTGCGGTTCCTGTCGCAAGAGCTGCAACAGTTTGAGCGATTCGCCCTTTGCACACATGCGCCGGATGGACCTGTGGTCAACGTTTGCCGTGTACCTGCTGGCCGGTTGGTCCAGCGTCCAGATCGCGCCGCGTTTGGGGGTGAACCACAAGGTCTACTTCAGCTGGGGGCAGGCGGTTCGGGAGGTGATGGCGGAGGAGTGTCCTGAGTTGCACCAGTGGTGGACGACACGCCATTACCGGGAAAACCTGCAACCGCCCGAACACATTGCAGCGCAACAGCAAGCGGTCATCACTTGGATTGAAACGATGCTGAACGCACAGCACGCGACGTGCCCAAGGTGTGGGGGAACGCGGACCTATCGAATTAAAGGCATTCGCCCGAAGTTCAAGTGCGATCCCTGCGTGACCTGCTTTTCCATTCTGTCCGGGACGCCGCTGGTCGGGATGATTCGACCTGAACTCTGGATCGATTTCGTGAAAGGGGTGATGGATGGCCAAAGTATCCCGGACCTTAAACGGCGCTCAGGGTTGGGCATGGGCGGCAGTACGCGCTGGCGTGAACAGTTTTTACTGCTTATCGATCAACTGGGGCACCCTGAACTGTTGCAATGGATCACCTGGATGCGCAGTCGTCGTAACAATGAAGCGGTCAGTTTTGTGCGTCAGGGTGGTCACCTGGACAAGGCAACGCGCTCTGTCTATCCGCAAGGGACGCGTAAGGGCAGGTTTGTTTCCAAAAAGTAGGCGCTGCGAAGGCTGAGATCTTTTGATTTTTTGCATGTCCGCAATACGTGTAGGACTGCTCCCCTTGTGGCGAGGGGGCGCTCCCGCGGGAATTCGAAGCCCCACCAATCCTGACGCCCCATTCCCACAAACACACCGTACCGTCCGACTTACGACGGCTGCGCCGCCGAACGGGAGCAAGCTCCCTCGCCACAGTGACGTGCTCGGTCCTACACCTCGGTTGCAGTCGCTAAAACCGCCGCTTATAGTTCGCTCCGTCGCTGACATCAGTCGGCGACAGGGTTTCGCAGCCCTACGGCACAAGTAGCTCTCCTTTTAGATACGAGGACGATTTACTTATGACAATGAACAACCCGCCACGCCGCTTCACCCCCATGTCCAATTCGCCACCGACTACCCCGTCCTGCTCATCGACAGCGACGCCCCGCTACGCGAACTCCACAACTGCGTCAGCGAACGCCTCAATGCCGTCCTCAAATACTTGCATCTGATGGCCTGCACCAGCCTGCCGGACTACGCCGAGAACGATATCAACACCGTCACAAACATTGCCCGGATCATGGTCCAGGATATAAGCGATGTATTTCGGGTGATTGAGCAGCGCGGATTTGAAACGCCCGAAAATCAGTAGCCAATTTTCAGCCATAAAAAAACCCGCATTTTTGCGGGTTTCTTAACGCGTTACGACATCACCGGCGCCGTATACGTCAGCGTCGTCCCCAGCGCCCACAGCGCCCACAGCGCCCACAGCGCCCACAGCAGAAACAGCACCAGCGGTGTGTGCACCAGCAGTTGCACGAACGAAAACCCGATCAAGTCCCGCGCCTTCAACCCGAGCACTCCCAGCAACGGCAGCATGTAGAACGGGTTGATCAGGTTCGGCAGGGCTTCGGCAGCGTTGTAGATCTGCACGGCCCAGCCCAGGTGGTAGTTCAGGTCGGTGGCCACTTGCATGACGTACGGCGCTTCGATGATCCACTTGCCCCCGCCGGACGGGATGAAGAAACCGAGGATCGCTGAGTACACGCCCATCAGCAGCGCGTAGGTGTCGTGGGACGCGATTTGTACGAAAAACGTCGAGATGTGGTGAGCCAGCGTCTGAGCGTCAGTGCCTTTGACGGTGGTCATCAGCGCGGCGATTGAGCCGTACAACGGGAACTGAATCAGTACGCCAGTGGTGGTCGGTACCGCGCGGGACACCGCGTCAAGGAAGCTGCGCGGGCGCCAGTGCAGCAGGGCGCCGAGCATGATGAACAGGAAGTTGTTGGTGTCCAGCCCGGAAATCGGTCCTTTTTTGTGACCAGGTTTTGCGAGGCTGAGACGTTGGTCTAACGGGTTGTCCGTTGGCGCGTTTGCGTAGACCATGGGCGCCTTGGTTTTTTGCCTATGCCAGAGTTCTTTTCATGACTGCCAATACCGATTCGCGCCCGGCGCCGTTCAACCGTTCGGACTACAAGACCCTGGGCCTTGCGGCGTTAGGTGGCGCGCTGGAAATCTACGATTTCATCATTTTCGTATTTTTCGCGCTGACCCTCAGCCAGCTGTTCTTCCCGCCGGAAATGCCGGAATGGCTGCGCCTGCTGCAAAGCTTCGGGATCTTCGCCACCGGTTATCTGGCGCGGCCGTTGGGCGGCATTCTCATGGCGCATTTCGCCGACCGATTGGGCCGCAAGAAGGTCTTCAGCCTGAGCATCCTGATGATGGCGCTGCCGTGCCTGTTGATCGGCATCATGCCGACCTACGCCCAGATCGGCTATTTCGCACCGCTGCTGCTGTTGGCCCTGCGAATCCTCCAGGGCGCGGCGGTGGGTGGTGAAGTACCGAGCGCCTGGGTGTTTGTCGCCGAGCATGCACCGGCCGGGCATCGCGGTTATGCCCTCGGTTTCCTGCAGGCCGGGTTGACCTTTGGTTACCTGATCGGCGCCCTGACGGCGACGTTTCTGGCTCAGGCCTTCACCCCGGCAGAAATCCTTGATTCCGCTTGGCGTTACCCGTTCCTGCTGGGCGGCGTGTTCGGCGTAATCGGCGTCTGGCTGCGCCGCTGGCTCAGCGAAACCCCGGTGTTTATGGCCATGCAGGCCCAACGCGATGCAGCCGTCGAGCTGCCGCTGCGCACGGTCTTGCGTGAGCATCGTCTGGCCATGTTGCCGGCGATGATCCTCACCTGCGTACTGACCTCGGCGGTGGTGGTGTTCGTGGTGATCACCCCGACCATGATGCAGAAAACCTTCGGCATGACCGCCAGCCACACCTTCGCCTTGAGTGCCTTGGGCATTGTTTTTCTGAACATTGGCTGCGTACTCGCCGGGCTGCTGGTCGACCGCATTGGCGCCTGGCGCACGGTGATGCTCTATAGCCTGCTGCTGCCACTGGGCATCGGCGTGCTCTATACCTGCCTGATCATCGGTGGCAACTGGATCGGCCTGGCGTACGCGGTGGCCGGTCTCAGTTGTGGGGTGGTCGGCGCGGTGCCGTCGGTGATGGTCAGCCTGTTCCCGGCGCGGATTCGTGTCTCGGGAATTTCCTTCACTTACAACATCGCTTACGCCGCCTGGGCGAGTATCACACCGTTGTTGCTGATCGGTCTGATGCCGTGGAGCCCATGGATCTGCGTGATCTTTTGCGCGGTGATGGGGGCTGTGGGGATCTGCAGCGCAGCGTATTTCGGCGCGCGCATGCCCAATGTCGGTAGCCGCCGCGTGGCTCCCTGCGCTCAGTGACAGTCAGCGTGTTTCGGTCACTTTTTCAAAAAAAAACGCGCCGTTCGGATAAGTACGCCCCCAAGTTTCGCTGAGTACAACAAGCGCCACTGGTTGAATTTTCATGCCTGTCGGCCGGGTCGTTAACCAGGCACCAGATCTGATTGGTCAGGGGCAATCGGTCGCATGCTGCGCGATGGCTGGTTGTACGTCATCGACAGCGTGACCGGTCACCTGCACGAATATCAGGTACTCAACGGACTGGTAAGCGCCTTGCTGCACAAGGGGGCCAAGGTCGACAGTGATCGGCGCACGCCCATCGAAGAGCGTCCGGCACTGGTGTTTTCAAGGCGCAGCACCCTGCACGTGACCTTCGCCGAAGTGCAATGGACAGCGGCCAAATGCGTGCAAGTGCTCGACAGCCGCGAGGAACGCGAACAGCGGGTAAAAAAATGGGCACGCCAACGAGGTTGGGTGCCCATTTTTTCATGCCTGACGAATCAGCTGACTCGATTTTGTTGCTTGGCGAAAATCGCCGCCATCTCGGGTTCATCCAGATGATCCAATGCTCGCTCCACTAACAAATGCACCCCGTCGGCCATGCGGCTGAGCGCCAGGGCTACGGAGCGGCGTGAGCCGTCCGCATCGTCGGCGAGTCTCGCGGCAATGGCGCTGATGGACAGCAAATCTTCCGAGGCATTGGCGAGAAGGGTTTCAGGGTGGATGCCCGAGCAGACGCTGAAGAGCTGGCCGTTGCGTTTTGGTGGTTTGGGGTCGGCTGGCGGGAAGTGATGGTCGAGGGCGCGCTCGGCGGCTTCGTTGAGTTTGTTTGAATCAGGTTCGTATGGGGAGACCGGATCGGTATCCGGTGGGTTTGGTGTGACCTTGAACATATTCAATTCTCCAACAACGTGGAGTCGTCACCGAATCGCTGCTAAACGCAGGGTGGCAGCTGTGCGCAGGTTAGCAGACCGGTGGAGACGAATCCGGCGCGCCCGAGGGCGCCCTGCGCACAGCTACCATAAAGTGCAGGCATGAAATGACCTGACTGTCTGGATGCAGATGCGCTTCGTCAAGACGGGCTGCTAAACCCGATCACTGATGGGCAGTGACAGGAACCAAGTTACCGACCGCCCCCAAGGCGCACAAGCCGGCGGATTCTGGCGTAGCCGTAGGCAACGGCGCAAGGTGTTGTAGCTTGCAGGAAGTAACCTTGGGGCGTTTTAAACAAGCGCTGTCGAGCGGTGTTTAACTATCGGAAATGTTGGCAAGTAACGATATTCGACAACCATTCGGCTTAACGGAAGCGTCCTACGCTAAATATCGATTCGTCTGACTGCGCGAATTGGTAGATCCACGCAAAGTCCCGTGCC
Source organism: Pseudomonas sp. RT4P38 (assembly GCF_054897765.1). Lineage (NCBI taxonomy): Bacteria > Pseudomonadati > Pseudomonadota > Gammaproteobacteria > Pseudomonadales > Pseudomonadaceae > Pseudomonas > Pseudomonas sp. RT4P38. The sequence goes on along the minus strand of NZ_CM142703.1, from coordinate 5,905,877 downwards.
TACAAATAGACACAGGGACATGTGGATGCTCAGCGATGCCAAGCAGGTCGATTTCAAACTCGACATTGAAGGTTTTCCCCACGACCTTCAGGTCCTCGAATTTCGCGCCAAGGAAAGGCTCAACCAACCTTACGAAGTCAAACTCGAACTGGTCAGCGAACGCCCCAACCTGGACCTCGAGTCTCTGCTGCATCGCCCGGCTTTTCTGCGCTTCGGTCCTGACAACTCCGGCCTTCACGGGCAGATCTATGGCGTCGCCCAAAGGCGATTCAGGCAAACGCCTGACCCGATATCAGATGACCCTGGTGCCCCAACTCGCCTACCTCACCCACTGCCATAACCAGCGTATTTTTCAACACCTGAGCGTGCCGCAAATCATTGCAAAAGTACTGAAAGACCAAGGCATGCAGTCCGATGCCTGGCGCTTCCAACTGAGCGCCGAGTACCGGCCACGGCTCTATTGCGTGCAGTACGAGGCTGATCTGCATTTCCTGCAAAGGTTGTGCGAGGAAGAAGGTCTGCACTTTCATTTTGAGCACAGCGCTGATGGGCATGTGCTGGTGTTCGGCGACGATCAAACCAGTTTCTCGCAACCCTCCCGGTCAACCGCGTACAGGCCAGGCAGTGGCATGGTCGCCGAAGCGCCGGTGATTGACCGTTTCAAGCTGCGACTGGAAACCCGCCCGACCCACGTCAGCCGTCGTGATTACGACTTCGAGAAACCGCGCCTGCAGCTCGACAGCGAGACTAAAAGTCCGCTGCTGCCCCACCTTGAGGACTATGCCTTCCCAGGGCAGTTCACCCATCGTGAACGCGGTAAACATCTGGCCAATCGGGCACTCGAACGCCACCGTGCCGATTACCAGCAAGCCGAAGGGCGCAGCGATCAGTGCGCCATGCGCTGCGGCCATTTCGTCGACATGTCCAAACACCCCCGCGCTGACTGGAATGGCCTGTGGCTTCTGACTGAAGTCGAACATGTTGGCCTGCAACCCCAAGTGCTTGAGGAGTCGATCACCGATGCCAGTCCGCAGGACGGTTTCAGTCAGGGCTACCGTAACCACTTCATCGCGACACCTTGGGACGTCCTATTCAGGCCGGCTCTTGAACACGCCAAGCCGCGAATAACGGGCAACCAGCATGCCATCGTCACAGGCCCGCACGGCGAAGAGATCTACTGCGACGAATACGGTCGGGTCAAGGTTCAACTGCCGTGGGACCGAGAGGGTCAGCACAACGAACAATCGAGCTGCTGGCTTCGGGTCGCTACCGGTTGGGCCCATGACCGCTATGGCGGCGTGCTGATCCCGCGGGTCGGCATGGAAGTGCTGGTGGGATTCACCGACGGCGACCCCGACAAACCCTTCGTCCTTGGCTGTATGCCCAACGCCTCAACCCCCGTGCCACTGGATCTGCCGGCTGAGCACACCCGCAGCATTTTCCGTAGCCAGAGCAGCCCCGGTGGTGGCGGCTACAACGAGTTGCGCATCGAGGACAGACAAGGCACCGAGGAAATTGCCCTGCGTGCCCAGCGCGATTTCGTCCAACTCGTGCTCAATGATGAACGCATTCAAGTCGATAACCAACGCACCGTGGTGGTCGGCGGTATCGCCAGCCATGACCTGCGTGGCGAAGAACAGCACCTGACCCACGGCAACCGCCTGACGGAACTCAAACAGGACGATCATCTGTTGGTTCACGGCGACCGCCACGTCCGAACCACCAATCACCTGCTCAATGCCACCCACCAAATTCACCTGGGCGCCGGGCAGCAAGTCGTCATCGATGGCGGAGCGCGCCTGTCAGTCCAGGCTGGCGGTCACTGGCTGACGCTGGGGCCGGAAGGCATTTTCAGCAGCGTACCGATTCTAGTGGGCGGCGCCCCGACCGTGGGTCTACCAGCCGAGCCTCTGATGCCGGGAGCCTTGCCCCTGCTGAAAGTGACGTTCGATGCGGTCCAGCAACGCCATGCGTTGATTTCAACCCGCGCCTCGCGCTGCCTGATTTGTGAGGCCGCCCAAGCATGAACCTCTCGACCTCTCTGCCTGAAAACCTGCCCTGGAGCGAGCAACAGGCTTTCCTGTTGCTGGACGGCGCGACCTTGAGCAATTTGCCGGAGCGCTTGAAACAACTGGACCCCGGTGCGAGCTCCGTTGCGCTGTATGACTGTGCGCCGTTCACTGCGCTGCGGGATATCTCACCGCTGCTGGTGGCGATCGAACAACCTGACGAACCGATTTTTCAGTTCTATCTGCAACAGGCGCACGAAGAGTGGGGCGTGATGCTGTTCAGCACCGCTCCTGCGCATGACGTCGCCCAACACTTACGCAAACTGCTGACCGTTGAATTGCCCGAAGGTCTGCCGGTGGTCCTGCGCCTGGCCGATGCGGCAGTGGCGCAGGCACTGTTTGGCAGCGGCGATCAGCGATTGTTTGGGCCTCTGTCCTGTGTGGTAACCGCCGACGGTGTCGAGGTTAATTGGCAACAGCACCAACCCCGGCTGGCCGAGTGCCCTGAATTGCTAACGCCCTATCGCCTGAGCGCAGAACAGAATTCGGCGCTGGACCATGCTGATCGGCGTCGCGTATTGCTCGAACTCGACGCTCATCTGCTCAGGCACTTCCCCGAACTCCTTCGCGGCGAAAGCGTGTCTGAACGTTGGCCAATGCTCGAACAACTGGAGGCCGAAGCCAGCGCCCTGGGCCTGGATGCCCCGTCCGGGCTGCTCTATTACGCCAATGTCATGGCCCGGCTGGACGGATCTCCCCTAGGCCAGCATCCCGAAATCAATCGATTGCTGCATAACCCCTCCCTGCAACCCATCGGCGAGCGCATCGTACTGGCCGCTGACCTGGCCCGCCAATGGGCAAATGAACGAGGTCGTCCATGAACAAGCCACACCCTGCCGACCTCGCGGCGGCCGCCGCGTCCAAATCTCCCATCGGCTCTCTGGGTGCCTGCCCCTTGCGCCAAACCCACGTGCAGTTGTTGCCCTTGTGTTATGGGCTGGTGGAAAAGCCCCTCGACCCGAGTGCCGAACTGAAGCTGCCGTATACCCTGACGACCCGCCCGCTGGGCATTCGCATGCTGCGCGATGGCTGGTTGTACGTCATCGACAGCGTGACCGGCCATCTGCACGAGTATCAAGTACTTAACGGACTGGTCAGCGCCTTGCTGCACAAGGGCGCCAAGGTTGCCGACGATCAGCGCACGCCCATCGAAGAGCGTCCTGCACTGGTGTTTTCAAGACGCAGCACCCTGCATGTGAGCTTCGCCGAAGTGCAGTGGACGGCGGTCAAATGCACGCAAGTGCTCGACAGCTCCAACGAACGCGAACACTTCATGCAGGCCGTCGACCTCGGCCCGGTGCATTGCCAAACCGGTGGCGCGAACTTGCTGACGGTCGCGCAAGGCAAGCAGTGGCTGGCGGAGATCGCTACGGTACCGGTCCAGCAGGCCCACGCCGCGCAAGACCGCGCTGAACAGGAAACCGAGTCGCCACCGGACGCCGTTCTATTGCCGCCGGTGCACGTCAGCGATGCCCCCGCGCACGAACGTGAACCGTATCTGTGGGAACAGCCTCGGCGCTTTCGCGAGGCGCACATTGGCGAGTTTCTCGGGCGGGTGCGCCCGGCTTATCAGGACGACACCCTGTTTCTCGTGGTCCACGACGACCTCGGCGTATTGCGTGATCTGGCCGAATATCAGGACACCGTGGTCGGCTGGGTCGACGACTGGAGCAATGCCGACCATAACGAACGCGATTACCTGTTGGCCTGTTTTATCGAGTCCCTGAGCCAGCTCAGTCCTGCGGATATCGGCAACCTGGCCGAGGCCAGCAACGATCCGTCGGTCCAGGTGCTTTTTGGCGATCTGGAACAGTTGCCCGAACCGGATCGGGAACACACCCGCAAAGCCTTGCTCGACTACCTGAACAAGGGCGGCAAGGTCGAGCCTACGGGCGTACCGGTGCCACCGGAACTGGAGCAGTTGCGCAAAGAAGCCCATGCCGAAGCGTTCAAATTCGCCAAGTACCAGGGCGCCGCACCCGACTTCACCGCCCACAGCCGCGCCAGTGACGAGGCAGACCGCCGTTACTACGCTCGCCAACATTTCAAGGTTGCCCCCGACGATTTCGTCGAACGTCACCTCGATACCTTGATAAAACTCGGCCAAGAGCAAAACAAACGCATCATCGATGTGCTCGAAGGTTCCAGCTTCAGTGGCAAACGCGGGGTCAACGATTTCATCGACCGCCCCGCCATGGACGCGGCGCTGTTTCAGCATCGCGACGACCTTGGCCGCTGGAACCGCTTGCTCGAACGCATCACCGCTGACCGTACGATGATGGTATGTGCCGGTCGCTACCATCGTTCGGCCTGGTACTACGACGCGCAGGATCAACAGCAACTCCACCAGGCCTTCACCGCCGAATACGCCTGCCTCAAGGACATCTGCCGCAGTGACCACGCCAGCGAAACCCTCCTCGGTTATCTGGAGAAACACCCCGAACTGACCCGGCCACTGTTCTACACCTTGCCCCTGCGTCTTCAGCCAGAACGGGCCGCGCAATACGCCACGTTGTTCAACGCCGGCATGGGGGTGTTCAACAACCTGCCGCACTGGTTGGGCGAGCTGCAGAAAATCGAACAAGCGCACCTGCCAGCCCTCGACGACCTGCCCGAGCATACCCGCGCTGTCGCGGACGCGGCCCAGCACAGCCTCAGCCCGGCGCTGAACCTGGGCCTGAGCCGGGCGCTGGAAGGGTTCGACCTGTCGGCAGAGAAAATCCCCGACCTAGACGAGCTGTTCAGTCGTCTGCCCAAAGCCTTGTCGGGGCGGATACTCGATGCGGCAAAAACCACCGGCGTGACCTTTACTGTCGCCAGCCCGGCGGAACATGCGGCGCTGCAAACCAACCTCAAGGAACTGCTCAGGGAGCGCGACTACCTGAAAACCCTGACCCGCGAACGCAACCAGCTCACCCACAACAAAAACCGCCAGGGGCACAAGACGCCACGGGCGGTGGAGTTGCAGGGCGAGATCGTGCGAGTACGCGGGCAGTTGACGCAACTTGAAGGCCGGTTGGCTGGGGCGCTGAGCCCGATTGCGGAGCTGCCGGATCAGTCGGCGCGCCTGTACGGCGCGACGCCGGCTCGGGCGGGGGTGACGGTGGTGTTTCCGCCGGCGCAGCAGTTGGAGGTGCGGAGTTTGTTGAAGGATATTCGGCTGGGGGTTCAGAGTGTGCCGAATGCGAAGTTGATTCGGAGCGAGGGGATGGGGTTGTTGGTGTTTTTGGTGCAGGGGGTGAATTTGGTTTCGGTGTATCGAGAGATGCAGAGCCAATCCGGTAACAAGCGAACATGGGCTCCCTTGGCCAATGCATTGGCGGCTACTGGTGCCGCCGGGTTTACTGCGGCGCAAAGTCTCGCCGATACAGCGCTGAAAGCTCGCAGCGCTGCACTCGTCGCGGGGCTTCAACACCATGCGTTGCTGAATGTACATGTGCAAATGGGCAAGCTGCATGTTGGACTGGGTTTCTTTACCTTCCTTTTTGGTTTTGCATCTTCAATGGTCAGCCTCGTCAACCACCACCAGAACTGGCAGCAGGCGACACGTAGTGGGAATGCTGCTGCGCAGAATAGTGCAGCGCTCGCGACAGCGGGGGGGGCCGGCATGACGACCGTCAATGCAAATGGCTTAGGTCGTACCTTACACGCGGGCTATACCGTAGCGATTGCTAGAAACGCTGCAGCAAGAACGGCTGCTTGGGCCGCTGCGGGGACAAGGCTATCCACCGTATTTTTCCGGTTCAATCTGGCCGGTGCCCTGTTCACCATTTTGGAGTTGGGCGGCACCTGGCTTTACAACCGCTACAACATCAGTGCCCATGATAAATGGCTGAAAACCACACCCTGGAGCTTGGACACAGATCATCGCGGAAACCATACCCTGGATGAGTATCAGCGCTATCTGGGCTATTTGCTGAACGCCCCGTACGCGCAACTTGGCCCGAATGAGCATGACTCGTGGCTGAAAAACTTGCTGCTAAAAGCCAAGCCCAGCGACATTCACTTGGTGTTGCCAAGGCTCAAGCTCAGCGATTTCCAGCCACCGTTGAGCGGTCAACCGGCTCATCGCCTTGGGATCGGCGCCCACCGCATTGCCGTTCCTCTCCACAGTCGTGGCGCACCCCGAGAACGCAAGGACATCATCAGTGAGGAAGTGGCGAACAGCCTGCGCATCGTACAAACAGGAGCAGATCGGTTGGTGCTGTGTCTGCAGTACCCGCTGGACCCTGACGCCGAATTTACCCCAGCATCCGAAACGCTGGAACTGGCCGTCTGCATACAGACCTTGAACGCCAAGGGGGTGTGGGAATCGTTGACTGACGTTATTCACCTCAACCCGCGCGGTAAGGGCCATTTCCCTGCGTTGCCCCGTCAATCCGTTACCGAGCATCCACCGTTGTTGCTGGTTGAAACCCATCTGCTGGAGCTGGCCGACCATGCCCACCAAGATTGATATGCCTCTGCCTTCCCCGCACCTTGAGCAATCCCGCAAAGCCGGCGATGTCGAGCCGTTTCCCAGTGGGAGAATCACCTATCTCGCGCCGTTGCCATTGCCGACAGCGCTGCCGCCGCATGGCCCGCATATCGGGGAACTAAATGAGGTGTACATGGACTTTGGGTTGGGATCGCCTCAAGTGTTTATGTGGCAGATAACACTGGGCGGGCCATTCAGCGGCGCGTTCATGATTGCATTTCTGTTCCCACTAGTTGGCGGCTTCCTTGGACTAGTACTTGGATATGGTTGGGAAGATATTTCGGACTCCATACAAGGGATCTTCCATGCGTCCTACCCGCTAGCCATGCAAACTGGCTTTTGGACCCTGCTCATCGGCCTCGGCGTCTGGCACCACAACCATAAAAAACGTCTCCAAATCATCCCCACCCGCTTCAACCGCCAACGCCGCGAAGTCTGCTTCATGCCCGAAGACGCCACCGACCCCGTCTTCGTTCCCTGGGAATCCCTCTCCGCCTGGGTCATCGAAGCCCAAGGCGCCACCCAATACGGCATCCACCGCCAATACGGCATGGGCATCGGTTTCCAGCACGGCGAGATCCTGACCAGCGTCGAATTCCCCTGCGCCGGCCTGCCCATTGCCATCAGCCACTGGGAAGCCATCCGCGGCTACATGGAATACGAAATCCACGACCTCAAATCCATCCAGGACCCGCAAGACCTGCAAGGCCCCGACGATCCACCCCACGAAGGCCTGCACACCTTCCGCAACGCCCGTGCGCGCATGCACCAACAAATCCGCGATGGTCAGCGCGGTCGGGTGTCCGGCTTTTTCTGGTACCTGTACCACGTGATGACGCTGTGGACGATTCCCAACCACCTGACCGAATGGGAAGTCCGCCGACTTCAGAAAATGGCCCCGCACGCCTTGCCCGAGGTCATGCGCCAATGGTCGGAACCGCTGCCGAAGGAACAATGGGCGAAGCCGAGCGAAGAACTGCTGCGCCTGAGCGATCAGGTCCGACAGCTGCATAAACGCCAACCTCGCCGACCGATTACCGAGATCTTTGCTGAAGTGCAGCGCTTGAATCCGACCGACAAACGTCGCGCATGAGCATTTCCCCCATGAGCTCAGGACGCAAATCAAGGCTATCCCGATTTCCGAGCGTGTTCAGGACTGGGCTGGCGACACGACGCGCATCAAGATGCCTAACTATTTTTGTAGAACAACCCTGAAATACTCTTCAGAAAGTATCCCCAAGGCCGATGGTTAGGCTGCATACCGCTTTCTATCCCTGTCCATCGGTGTATCCCCATGTTCAACAAACGCTTGAAGCAGGAGCTGTCGGCTCTTCGCGAAGAACTCTCCAGCCTCCAGCAAGTGAAGGAAAGTCTGGAAAGCGAGATGCTGGTCCTGACCCTCGATACCGACGGGCGGATTCAATCGGTCAACCAGAACTTCATCGGCGAGATGCTCTACAACAGCAACGACTTGATGGGTCGACACATCGAAGACATCGTCCCGGCCCATGTGAAGTCGGACGAATTCCACCACCGCTTCAACGCCGCGCTGACCCGTGGCGAGCACTTTGCCGGCACGGTGCGTTTGTTGCGCGGCAATGGTCAGGAAGCCTGGCTGCGCTCGATCGTGCAGCCGGTCCGGTCCGCGGACGGCCGGATCAAGCTCTTCTCGATTTACTCCAGTGACCTGACCCGCACCATCGAGGCGTCCCGTGAGCATGAGAACCTGATCGGCGCGCTCGTGCGCTCCACGGCGGTGATCGAGTTCGACCTGAATGGCAACGTGCTGGCAGCCAACGACCGGTTTCTCAGCGGCATGGGCTACAGCCTGGCGCAGATCAAGGGCAAACATCACCGTACCTTCTGCCAACCGGAGGATTACAACAGCGCCGCGTACCAGGACTTCTGGCGCCGTCTGAATGCAGGCGAGTTCGTCGCCGACCGTTTCAAACGCATCGACAGCCACGGCCGCGTGGTCTGGCTGGAGGCTTCCTACAACCCGGTGGTCGATGCCAACAATAAGCTCTACAAAGTGGTGAAGTTCGCCATGGTGATTACCGATCAAGTCAATCAGGAGCAAGCCGTCGCCGAAGCGGCGAACATTGCCTACAGCACCTCGCAGCAAACCGACAGCAGCGCGCAGAGGGGTAACGCCGTGGTGACTCAGGCGGTGAACGTGATGCGTGACCTTGCCAGGCACATGCAGACCGCCGGCGAAGGCATCGAAGCGCTGAACGAGCAATCGCTGGTGATTGGCACCATTGTCAAAACCATCAGCGGGATTGCCGAACAGACCAACCTGCTGGCGCTCAACGCGGCCATCGAAGCCGCTCGGGCCGGCGAGCAGGGTCGTGGTTTCGCGGTGGTGGCGGATGAAGTCCGGCAATTGGCTTCGCGCACCAGCCAGGCAACCGATGAAATCGTCAGCGTGGTGCGTCAGAACCAGGACATGGCGCGCAACGCCGTGGCGCTGATGACCGAAGGCAAACTCCAGGCGGAGCAGGGGCTTGCGCTGGCGGCAGAGGCGGGCACGGTGATTGTCGAGATTCAGGACGGTGCACAGAAAGTGGTGAACGCGGTCGGGCAGTTTGCCAATCAGCTGGCGACTTGATACCTGCCATCCCGGTGGAAATCGCTACGATCGGCGTTTTCCCCAGGAGCAGCCATCATGAGCGTTTCTCACCGCCGTCCGGTTCCCTTGGCCAAGGCTCTGCAGCCGTAAGCAGCCAGCCTTTCACACCCAAACGTCATTCTGCGCAGTGCGCTCGCCACCTTCGTTACCCGTGTTCAGCACACCCTTGGGTTCGATCAGCAGGAGTTTTACCTCCTGCCCGGCGAACGGTTTGTGCTCGACACCTTTTGACACCACATACATTTCACCGGTGTTCACCAGCACGTGGCCATCGCGAAAGTCGATGCGCAGTTGCCCTTCGAGCACGATGAAGGTTTCGTCGGTATCAGGGTGATCGTGCCAGATGAAATCTCCCAGCAGTTTCACCACCTTGAACTGGTAGTCGTTCATTTCGGCGATGACCCGAGGCGTCCAGTACGGACCGATCCTGGCGATTTTTTCAGCGAAGTTCAGGCTTTCGTAAGCTTTCATGAAGCAGCTCTCGTGGTTGATCGTAAAGCCACGATAGCCCGCGCTTCGAGCATGCTTCTTGAACGATTGTGCGTGGCTCAGCGGCGGTGCATTTTCATCCAGCGGGCCGGTGACAGGCCGTAGGTTTTGCTGAACTGCCGGGTCATGTGGCTCTGATCGGTGAAGCCGGCGATCAGCGCGGCGCTGACCAGTGGCTGGCCCTGGATCAGCAGCGAGCGGACCAGGTCGAGGCGGCGCATGGTCAGGTATCGATAAGGGCTGGTGCCGAACAACAGGCGAAAATCCCGTGACAGGCTCCAGCGATCGCGGCCGCTGTGTTGCGCCAGTTCTTCCAGCGTCACGGTGCGATCCAGCGCGCTGTGGATGAATTCCCGCGCGCGTTCGGCTGCCACGTAGTCGAAGCTCTGGCGGGTGGCAGGCACGCCGGAAACGCTGTTCAAGGCTTGGGCCAGATCGAACAGCGCATCCTGCTCTTCCAGAGGCTCGAGGGGACAATCGAGGCTTCGCAGCAGCACGGCGGTGGCGGCGAACAAACATGGATCGGTCGACAGGCCAGTCTTGATAAATGGCAACGGCTGGCCGCCGAGCATCTGCTGGATCAGCGCCGGCTCGATGTACATCATTCGGTACTGGAACCCGGTCTCGGTGCCGGCTTCGCCATCGTGAACTTCGTCCGGGTGCAGCACCATGGTCCCGCCCGGCAGACTGTGGCGCCAGCCACCGCGGTACTGAAAACTCTGCACACCGGCCAGTGTGTGGCCGATGGCATAGGTGTCGTGGCGGTGAAGGTCGTAGCCGTGGCCTGCAAAAAACGCCTCGAAACGCTGAAGCCCGCCGACGTCGGGCGCGAGGTGGAACCAGTCGATGGTAGGCGTGTGCTTGGCCATGGTGTTGGTGCCTTGAGCTCGATGCGCAATACGTTACCCCACTGACCAGCCGACTGTCTGCTGCCGATCGAATCTCCCGGCGGGTAGAAAATCCCGGACTAATGTTGCAAGGTGTTGCATATTTCTTAAGCCACGAAGGCGCCCCACATCATGGAATTATCCCACCTGAGCTACGCCGCTCCGTTGTTGTCGTTGGCGCTGTTATGGACGGTTGCGGTGGTGACGCCGGGGCCGAACTTCTTCAACACTGCACAACTGGCTGCCAGTTGCTCCCGGCGCCACGGGGTCGTCGCCGCACTTGGCGTGGCCACGGGCACGGTGCTTTGGGGGTTGGCGGGTGGTCTGGGCATCAAGTCGCTGTTCAGCGCTGCGCCGGCGCTTTATCTGAGTTTCAAGATTGCCGGCGGTTGTTACCTGATCTATCTGGGATTGAAGCAGTTCAAGCGCAAACCACCGAGTGTGCCGGGCGATAGCGGCTCGCTGAATGGCGCAGGCCGCACGCTGCTATCGGCTTATGGCCGAGGCTTTGTGGGCAACATGACCAATCCCAAGGCCGCGCTATTTGTCGCAACGATTTTCGCCACTGCCATGCCGGCTTCACCGCCACCGATGTTGCTGGCGCTGGCCGTGCTGACCATGGCGACCTTGTCATTCAGTTGGTATTGCAGCGTGGCTCTGCTGTTCGCCAGCCGTCGGGTCGCGGGTGCTTATGATCGTTCGCGTAAATGGCTGGATCGCTTCGCCGGCAGTTGCTATCTGCTGTTCGGCGCGCATCTGGTGGCCAATCGTTGAGGAGTTCTGAATGAGCAAACTGCGGGTAGGCATTATTTTTGGTGGCCGTTCGGCTGAACATGAAGTGTCGTTGCAATCGGCGAAAAACATCGTCGATGCGCTGGATCGTTCGCGCTTTGAGCCGGTACTGATCGGCATCGATAAACAAGGCCACTGGCATCTGAACGACCCTTCTAACTTCCTGCTCAATCAGGAAAACCCGGCGCTGATTGCCCTTAACCAGTCCAACCGCGAACTGGCCGTTGTACCGGGCAAGGTCAGTCAGCAATTGGTGGAAACCTCCGGTCAGGAACTGCTGGGTCACGTCGATGTGATCTTCCCGATCGTCCACGGCACCCTGGGCGAAGACGGTTGCCTGCAAGGGCTGCTGCGTATGGCCGATCTGCCGTTTGTCGGCTCCGACGTGCTCGGTTCGGCCGTCTGCATGGACAAGGACATCAGCAAACGCCTGTTGCGTGACGCCGGGTTGGCGGTCACGCCGTTCATTACCCTGACCCGCGCCACTGCGGCGCGCACAGGGTTCGCCGAGGTGCAAGGCAAACTCGGTCTGCCGCTGTTCGTCAAACCGGCGAACCAGGGCTCTTCCGTGGGCGTGAGCAAGGTGAATGACGAAGCCGAGTACGCGGCAGCGGTAGAACTGGCGCTGAATTTCGATGAGAAAGTCTTGATCGAGTCCGCCGTCAGCGGCCGCGAGATTGAATGCGCGGTGCTCGGCAACGAAGACGCCATCGCCAGCGGTTGTGGCGAGATTGTGGTGCGCAGCGGGTTCTATTCCTACGACAGCAAATACATCGACGCTCAAGCGGCGAAAGTTGTGGTGCCGGCTGACATCAGCATCGAGTCCAGCGAACGCATTCGTGCCCTGGCCGTCGAGGCGTTCCAGGTGTTGGGCTGTTCGGGGTTGGCTCGGGTCGACGTGTTCCTGACCAACAGCGGCGAAGTGCTGATCAATGAGATCAACTCGTTGCCCGGCTTCACCCGCATCAGCATGTACCCCAAGCTATGGCAGGCCACCGGTATGACTTACAGCGAGCTGGTCAGCCGTTTGATCGAACTGGCGCTGGAGAAGCATCAGGCGCGGCAGGCGCTGAAGATCTCTCGCTAGGCTGAATACAACAATAATTATTCGAGGCGACACGTCATGAAAGTCAGCGCACGTAACGTCTTCAAAGGCACCATCAGTCAATTGCAGGCCGGTGCGGTGTATCCGCTCCATGAACTCCACATTCCAAGCGGATAGCTGACGGCTGATGCTGTGCTCCCGATTTCCATCAGGAGCCCATCACCATGATGCGTCCCAATGCCAACGTTGAAAAAGTGTACCTCTACCCGAAGCCTGTAGATTTTCGAAAGTCCATCGACGGCCTGGCTGCATTGGTCGAACTGGACATCAAAGTTGCGGTGTTCGACCCCGTGCTTTTCGTCTTTCTAATCGCCACCGCAACCGCGTCAAAGTGTTGTACTGGGAGCGCAACGGCTTCTGCCTTTGGCTCAAGCACCTGGAGTCTGAACGTTTCAAACTTTCCCCTGATGAGGTCGACGAGGCGATCGTGCTGACTGTCCAGGAATTGAACTGGTTACTGGATGGCTTTGATCTCTGGCGCAATCGTCCTCATAAGGTTTTAACGCCAAGATTCGTCGCCTGACGGGTATAATCCCCGGCATGAATTTGATACCCGAAGACCTTCCCGATGATCCTGTTTTGCTCAAGCAAATGTTGCTTGAGGCACTCAGTCGTCAGCAAGTAACGGCTGAGGCATACCAGACTCATATCGTCGATTTGAAAGAACAGATCAAGCTGCTGCGCGACCGTTTGTTCGGTCGAAAATCCGAGCAGACGATCGAGCCCAACACGCCGCAACTGGCGTTGTTCAATGAGCCCGAAAGCGAGCCGATGCTTCCAGTCGGCGACGCTGACGAAGAAGTTGTTGCTTCGACGCCACGTCGCGGCAAACGCAAGCCACTGTCGGCTGATCTACCACGCTTCGAAGTGACCCACGAACTGCCCGAGCACGAACTGACCTGCGCTTGCGGCTGCCGCAAACACGTCATCGGTGAAGAAACCAGCGAACAGCTGGAGATCGTGCCGATGCAGATTCGCGTACTCAAACACATACGCAAAGTTTACGGTTGCCGCGGTTGTGAAACCGCGCCGGTCACCGCAGACAAACCCGCTCAGATGATCGAAAAGAGCATGGCCAGCCCCAGCGTATTGGCCATGCTCTTAACCACCAAGTACGTCGATGGCCTGCCGTTGCATCGTTTCGAAACCGTGCTGAGTCGCCACGGTGTGGTTATTCCAAGGCAAACACTGGCGCGCTGGGTCATCCAGTGCAGCGAACACTTCCAGCCCTTGCTGAATTTAATGCGCGACCGATTACTGGAAAGTCCGGTCATCCACTGCGATGAAACAAGAGTCCAAGTATTGAAAGAGCCGGATCGAGACCCAACCAGCCAATCGTGGATGTGGGTGCAGGCCAGCGGGCCGCCGGATCGAAAAGTTGTGCTGTTTGACTACACCTCCAGCCGTGCGCAGGAAGTGCCTCTACGCCTGCTGGAAAGTTATCGCGGCTACGTGATGACCGACGACTACGCGGGTTACAACGCGTTGGCGTTGCAGCCAGGTGTTGAGCGGTTGGCGTGCATGGCGCATGCACGACGTAAGTTTGTCGACGCGCAGAAAGTGCAGCCCAAGGGCAAGAGCGGACGTGCCGATATCGCGCTGACGATGATCAACAAGCTGTATGGCATCGAGCGTGAACTCAAGGACGTCAGCGATGAACAGCGATTTATCGGTAGACAAGAAATGAGCCTGCCGATCTTGGCCCAGCTGAAAAGCTGGCTGGATAAAACACAGTCACAGGTGACGCCACAAAGTGTGTTGGGTAAGGCCGTGAATTATCTGGCGAACAACTGGAGTCGGCTGGAGCGCTACGTGGAGGCTGGGTTTTTACCAATCGACAACAACGCCGCCGAAAGAGCGATAAAGCCTTTTGTTATCGGGCGCAAGGCATGGCTGTTTAGTGACACGCCCAAAGGCGCGGCGGCCAGTGCACAGATCTACAGCTTGGTCGAGACCGCCAAGGTCAACGGCCAGGAACCCTATACGTGGCTGCGCCACGTACTGGAGCGGCTGCCGCAAGCGCAGTCGTTGGAAGACTATGAAGCGCTGTTGCCGTGGAACTGCTCGCCAGAGATGCCACGGTAAACGACTGCCTCATCTTGAGGTAGGTGTAGTTCGTGGATCGGTTACGGTGCGGTGAACGCCGAAGTCTCACTGAAACTGTCGGGCGGCAATGAACTGGTGGCCGTGGTGACTATGGAGAGCGTGAAGAACCTCGGTCTGGCGGTCGGCAAGGAAGCGATCGCGCTGGTGAAGGCACCGTGGGTCATGTTGATGACCGAATCCAGCGACATTCGCCTGTCGGCGCGCAACTGCCTGGAAGGCAAGGTCACCAGCGTCATCGATGGCGCCGTGAACTCCGAAGTCGTCATCCAGCTCGACGGCGGCACCGAAGTCTATTCGATCGTGACACGCCAGGCTGTGGCAGAACTGGGCCTGGCACCGGGTGTGAGTGCGACGGCGGTGATCAAGGCGTCGCATATCATTTTGGGTGTGCCGGCCTGATACGCCTTCAAGGATTTTCCAGCGGCTCGGGGATAAAACCTTGCTCTCTAAGCCCCTTGATGACACCTCGGATCAGGTAGTTATTAGAAAATCCAATGGTGTACTGCCTTGCTCCTTCGTTGATTGGAAGGAGCATTCCTTGGCTCACCAGTTTTTTGATCAAGTAGGTGCGTTGGCTAGCTGATAGGTCTGGTAGTGCATGGGCGAGATCTGCAGACTTAACAACGCCTTCATTGATCGCTATATCCAGCACAGCTTCTTCTGTTTTGGTAATCCACTCGCGCTGACGAGCGAATGTAACGGCAGGCATGAGAATTGAGTGTTTGAGGTAGGCGTAGTCGGTAAGTCGATCAACCTTGGCAATCTCATCCTTCACACCTTCCAGCACATAGATACACCACGCTTCGAGACTTGCTTTCGTGCCGGTGTCAGCCACACCTAGCATTGCGTAATAGCGCTCGCGATCGTTACAGAAAACGGCTGTGGGATTCAGCACTCTCCCGCCTGTGTTTACGTTGAACCCATATTTCATCAAGAGTGCGTAAGTGAGTAGTCTCACTACGCGGCCGTTACCGTTTCCAAAAGGATGAATCCATCCGAATCGATGGTGCGCCAAGGCGACTTTCATCAGGTCGTATTTTGGCAGGTCATCATGGTTCACGAAGGCAACCAGCTCTTGCATGTACCCCGGTATCTGAACTGCTTCTGGCGGAAGATGCTCCGACTGTGCGATACGTACTGGCGTTTGACGATAGGCGCCCGGAGTTCGGTCGCCTTCACGCTCAAGTTGCTGGACGGTCATCGCATGTATTTCGCGAATGGTCCGTTCGGTCAAAGGTTCACCTGGCTGCATGATTTCTTCGATATAGCTCATGGCCTTTTCGATGTTGGCAACTTCACGCAGTTGGTCGCTATCCGTTGCCTTACCCTCGATTTTGTTGTCCAGGTAGTCGGCCAAGGTTGTGTGGTTACCCTCAATCCGTGCTGACCCCAGGCTTTCCAATGTGTGGAAAATTGCCTTGAGCTGAAAAAATACCGGGGCTGGCGTATCGCCTTCAAATCGGAGCCGTCGTAGGTGTTCCAGCTCACTCAACACGTCCACCAACGGGGAGTCGAAAGTTGGATTCAGGAGCTGAAGTTCATGATGGGCAAATTCGGGCATATGGAATTTATCTCTGGCGTTGAGGGGAGTTATCTCTAATGAGGCCCTCAACAGGCCCTACTTATAGGACCATTTTTGATTCGGGTGTAAAAATTATCTCTAATCGCTCTCTATGTGAAGTCGAAAGCTGTAACGAGATAAGTGAAAAGGGCGTGCTTGGAAAAGCGGTTGGTGGCCTCACGTTCTTTGCTCAATCAATAGTAAACACACATAAAAAAGGGCCGTAACCGTCCGGCCAGCACCCTCTCCTGACAGCCCTCCAAATTGGCCAAGATAGTGGACACCATTTTTTAGTGGACACTATCTTGGATACAGTTGCCCCCGCTCGTCGAACCGGCCGCCGCCCCAACTTCCCGTTGGACTTCAAACGCCAGGTCGTTGAGGCCACGTTTCAGCCTGGCGCCTCCGTGTCGTTGATCGCTCGTGAGCATGACGTCAATGCCAACCTGGTGTTTCGCTGGCGGCACCAGTATCAGGAAGGAGCCTTCGGCCCGGTTAACCAGAGTGCAACATTTTTGCCTGTCCAGGTGATCGAGGCGTCGCCGGATGTCTCGCAAGCCGCCCGGCCTCAATTCGAGTTTCATTCCGAGCTGGTTGTTGAAGTGGGTAAAGCCACGCTACGCATCACTGGCACGCCAGAACCGCAGACCTTGCAACTCATCTTGCAGCAGTTACTGCGATGATTGCTCCTCCTGCTGGAACCCGCATCTGGATCGCCGCCGGCGTCACGGACATGCGCCGTGGCTTCGACGGTTTAGCCGCGCTGGTGCAGACTCAGCTTGAAGCCGATCCTTTCTCGGGTCAGATCTTTGCTTTTCGCGGACGGCGCGGTGACCGGATCAAACTGCTATGGTGGGACGGCGACGGGTTGTGCCTGTTTTGCAAACGGCTGGAACAAGGGCGCTTCGTCTGGCCGCAAGCAACCAGCGGCAGCGTGTCGCTGACGGCTGCGCAGTTGTCGATGCTGTTGGAAGGCATTGATTGGCGCAGGCCAATTCGTACAGCGCCCGTCCTCGCGGTCTGACTTGCCACGCTGAAAAAATCCCAAGTAACATTCGGTCATGACTCTCGCGACCGACTCCCTGCCTAACGATCTTCAAGCCTTGAAGGCTCTGGTCTCTGCCCAGCGGGCAGAGATTGAGCGTTTGAAAATGATGATCGCCAAGCTGCGTCGTATGCAGTTCGGTCGCAGCTCCGAGCAACTGGACGCGATGATCGATCAGCTCCAACTGAGTCTTGAAGAGTTGCAAGTCAGCCAGACTGAACTGACACCGCCAACCGAACCGCCATCTCGCCCTGTCTCTCGGCGCAAGCCATTACCTTAACACTTGCCTCGCGAAATTCACGTCCATCAGCCTGAATCAAAATGTTCTGGCTGCGGTGGGAAACTTCGCCATTTGGGCGAGGATGTGTCGGAGGTGCTGGAGTACGTCCCGGCGCGTTTCAAAGTGATCCGCCATGTTCGCCCGAAGCTGGTTTGCCGCTGCTGCGAGCACATCGCTCAGGTGCCGGCACCGAGTCGCCCGATAGCCCGAGGCCTTGCAGGCCCTGGGCTACTGGCCCACGTGCTGGTCTCCAAGTTTGTTGACCATTTGCCGCTGTATCGGCAATCCGAGATTTACGCCCGTGAGGGCGTGGAGCTGGAGCGCTCAACCCTGGCCGACTGGGTCGGCCAGAGCAGTCAATTACTCAGGCCGCTGATCAGCGCCCTTGAACGCCATGTCCTGAGCGGCCATAAAGTCCATGCCGACGACACGCCGATTGGTGTACTTGCGCCGGGCAACGGCAAAACCAAAACGGCTCGCCTGTGGACGTACGTGCGGGACGACCGACCTGCGGGCGACTCAACACCGGCAGCGGTATGGTTTGCCTACTCGCCGGATCGCAAGGGGCAACATCCCCGCGCTCATCTCAAGAGTTTCAGCGGGATCTTGCAGGCTGACGGCTACGCCGGTTTTGCTCAGCTTTATGCTAAAGGCACCATTCAGGAAGCCGCCTGCTGGGCTCACGCCCGCCGCAAGTTTTACGATGTCTACAAAGATCAGGCTTCACCACTTGCCAGCGAGGCGCTGCAACGGATTGCGGCCCTGTATGCCATCGAGAGCGAGATCCGAGGACAGCCGCCAGATCAGAGAAAAGCGGTTCGACAAAGCCGGGCCAGTCCGCTGCTGGAACAACTACACGCATGGCTTAACCAGACGCTGACTCAACTGTCGAAAAAATCGGCATTGGGCGGTGCGATCCTCTATGCCCTCAACCGGTGGCAGGCGCTGACGCGTTACTGCAATGACGGCCGAATCGAAATCGACAACAATGCCGCCGAACGCGCGTTACGCGCCGTCGCATTGGGTCGAAAAAATTACCTGTTTGCCGGTTCCGATGCAGGCGGAGAACGAGCGGATGCGATTTACAGCCTGGTGGGCACTGCCAAGTTAAACGGGTTAAATCCACAGGCCTATCTGACCTACGTGCTTGAGCGCATTGCCGAACACTCGATCAATCGGGTGAGCGAGTTGCTGCCCTGGAACATTTCTTTGAACCACACTGAACACTGCGAGGCCGCCTGATCCATGGTTAAAACTGTCCGTTTACCCAAACCCGCCTCCGACTTGTTGCTGCTGCACATTGAGCTGAAGTGGATCACTCCGACGATCTGGCGTCGGTTCGCGGTGCCTGAAAATATTACCTTGGGCAAACTGCACCATGTCATCCAGGTCGTGATGGGCTGGAGTGATAGCCATCTGCATGAGTTTGAAATTGCCGGTGAGAATTACGGTATTCCCGATCCTGATGGCTGGGGGCCGACGGTGAACCCGGAAGCCCGTAAAACGCTGATCAAGGCGCTGAACGGAAAGCGGACATTTAATTATCTTTACGACTTTGGTGACAGTTGGCATCACCGTATCAAGGTCGAAAAAATGCTACCTGCTATTGCCTGTCCTCAGGTTCCGTATTGCATCGACGGCGCCAATGCTTGCCCACCGGAAGACGTAGGAGGCGGGCCTGGCTATGAGGAGTTTCTAGAAGCGATGGCCAACCCCGATCATCCAGAGCATGACGCGATGGTTGAATGGTATGGAGATGTTTTTGATCCAGCGGCATTTGAGTGCGAGCGCGTGAACCAGTGGTTTAAACGGATTAAGATTTGAGTTGCAAGACGGTGTAGCTCGGACGCTTACAAAGGGCCTACCTCCCGGTAAGCCCTTGCTCTTTCCCACGTAGGACTCAATCCCCCAACGCTGCCCCCTCACGCCGCGGATCCGCCCCTCCCGCCAGCGACGTTTTCCCCTGTGCATCCTTGACCCGAACAATCGCCTGGGTCCCGCTGGTCATGTCGATCTCGTTCACGCTGTGCCCTTTATCTTTCAGCGCCTGAATCAGTGTCGGGCTGAACTGCCCTTGTTCCAGTTCTGTCGGACCGTTGCGGCTGCCGAAGTTGGGCAGGCTGATGGCGGTTTGCGGATCAAGGTTCCAGTCGAGCAGGCCGATGGTGGATTTGGCGACGTATTCGATGATCTGCGAGCCGCCGGGGGAGCCGATGGTGGCGAGGAATTCGCCGCTCTGGCGGTCGAAAATCAGGGTCGGTGCCATGGACGAGCGTGGGCGTTTGCCGGGTTCGACGCGGTTGGCAACCTTCTGGCCATTCTCTTCGGGGATGAACGAGAAGTCGGTCATCTGGTTGTTCAGCAGGAAACCCTGAACCATCAGGTGCGAGCCGAACGCGGATTCCACGGTGGTGGTCATGGACACGGCGCCGCCTTCGTCATCGACCGCCACCACTTGCGAGGTGGAGATGCGCAGCGGTGAGCGGTCCGGCGCATAGGCGACCTGAATGCCCTGCGGGGTGCCGGGTTTGGCTGTGCCCATGCTGCGATCCCCGATCAGCGCGGCGCGGCTGGCCAGGTAAGTCGGGTCCACCAGACCTTTGACGGGGACGGGCACGAAGTCTGCGTCGGCCACGTACAGCGCGCGGTCGGCGTAGGCCAGGCGCTCGGCCTCGGAGATCAGGTGCACGGCTTCAGGCGTCGGTTCAATGCCCGCAGTTTTGTTTGTCTTGACCGGCTTGAGCGATGCCAGGGCAAAACGCGGGTCACGAGCTTCCAGGGCCTGCAAGGTGCCGAGGATCTGCGCCACGGCGATCCCGCCCGAAGACGGTGGCGGCATGCCGCAGACCTGCCAGCGTTTGTAGTCGGTGCACAGCGGCGCGCGCTCCTTGGCGCTGTAGCCGTTGAGGTCGTTCAGCGACAGGCTGCCGGGGTTGGCGTGGCCCTGAACCTTGGCGACGATCTCTTGTGCGATGGGGCCTTTGTACAACGCATCCGGTCCTTCTTTGGCGATGCGTTTGAACACAGCGGCCAGTGCCGGGTTTTTCAGCGCCGTGCCAACGGCTTTCGGGCTGCCATCTACATTCAGGAAGTAGGCCGCCATGTCCGGTGAGCTTCGCACGGACGAGTCCGAGGCGATCAACTGGTGAAGGCGTGGCGAGATGGCGAAGCCTTGCTCCGCGAGTTTGATAGCCGGTTCGAACAGCTGCGCCCACGGCAGGCGACCGTGTTTCTGATGGGCCAACTCAAGTGCCCGCAACACGCCCGGTGTCCCCACCGAACGACCACCAATCTGCGCCTGGGTGAATGGCATCGGTTTGCCATCGGCTTGCAGGAAAAGTTTCTCGGTGGCGCCGGCCGGGGCGGTTTCGCGACCGTCAAAAGTGCGCACGGCCTTGCCATCCCACAGCACGATCAACGCGCCACCGCCAATGCCCGAGGATTGCGGCTCGACCAGCGTCAGCACGGCCTGCATCGCAATCGCGGCATCAATTGCCGAACCGCCCTGACGCAACATCTCCCGTCCGGCCTCGGCGGCCAGCGGATTGGCCGCGGCCGCCATGTGTTTTGCGGCGTGTTGGGTCTGCAGATCGGCGCGATAACCCGAAGCGATTTCCGGCGCAATAGGCAACGTCGAAGAGGTCGGGGCACTACAGGCTGCGAGGGTTAAAGCCGTGGCAATCAGCGAAAAGCCTGACAGGCGATAGAGGCTCAAGTGGAAGGCTGAGAACACGTGGGGGCACTCCGTCCGTGGGAAAGATCAGGGGACTTTATCGGCCGACAGGGAGTGACGCAAACCAAGGCCTACAGCAAAGACACTTTTGTCCTTCATGAAGTAGTGGATTCTCTGTAGGGTCGAGGCAACAGACTGACCAGAAGATCAACAAGAGGCAGGCATGCAGACCGAGTTCCCCACCCAGCCGAGTTACCGCACTCAGCGTGATCAATTCCTGGCCGCTGCGACCGCGGCCGGTGCGACGCTGACCAAATACCCGCATCCACTCAACGGGCCATTTGGTGAGTCACTGAGCACCGATGTGGCGGTGCTCGGCGATCCGGGCGCTAAGCGTTTGCTGATTGCGCTGAGCGGCACTCACGGCGTTGAAGGCTTCTATGGTTCGGGATGTCAGATCAAGTGGATGCAAGAGTTGGGCAAGCGTTCGCTGCCGGCCGATGTTGCGGTGGTGATGATCCACTTGATCAATCCCTGGGGCACTGCGTGGCTGCGTCGGGTCAACGAAGACAACATCGATCTGAACCGCAATCACCTGAACTTCGACCACGCAATGCCGGATAATCAGGCCTATGCAGCGCTGCATGAAATCTACGCCTGCACGGAGTTGCGAGGCCCTGAGCGTGATCGCGCCGATACCTTGCTCAATGCGCAGATCGGCGAACACGGCTGGCCAGCGGTGATGTCGATTGTCGAGGGCGGTCAGCACCGTCATCCCGATGGTTTGTTTTACGGCGGACGGGCACCGAGCTGGTCGAACCGTACGTTGCATCAGATCATTCAAACGCATGTCTCCCATGCCGAAGTGGCCATGTGTTTCGACTTGCACACCGGCGCCGGGGAGTATGGTCATCCGATGTTGCTGACTATTACCGAGGCAGCCTATCCAGCGCTTGCGGATGCGCAGGCCATTTACGGCCCGTGGCTCTACACGCTGCTGACCGGCGCCGACACGCTGAGCGAAACCGGCGTTGCGGCCACCGCCACCGGTTACACCTCGCAGGCGTTGATCAATGCGCTACCGCACGTGCGATTGATGCCGTTTGTGATTGAGTGCGGGACGTATCCCGGCGCCGAGGTTCATCGTCATCTGCGCGACGATCACTGGCTGCACCTGCACGGCAATCCAAGTGATGGCGTGGGGCGCGCGATAAAACTGAATCTGCTTGAGCAGTTCTATCCCGCTGACAGCGACTGGCAGGCGATGGTCTGGCTGCGCACCTGGCAAATATGGGAGCGGGCGTTGTCGGCGTTGCCGGCGATTCGTTCCTGACGCGGCTTCTTGGGTGGCTCGGCGCTGTTTATTCGGCGCACTTTTCTCGAGGCATAAAAAAACGGCCTACCTTTCGGTAAGCCGTTTTTAGTACTTGGTGGCTACACAGGGACTTGAACCCCGGACCCCAGCATTATGAATGCTATGCTCTAACCAACTGAGCTATGTAGCCAAGTGGCGCGCATTATTGGCTCGTAACAGAGATGTGTCAAGCGTAAATCTAAAATATTTCTCTACGCTTTCAACCGCTTATCCGCCTGACCCGAAAAAACGCGCCAGGGGAGGGTGTCAACTGAGCTGAAATCTCCCGGTATTGGCGCTCAAGGCCTTGCTGCCTTGGCTCAAGGTGTCCGCTGCCAGGTTCACCGCCCGCGCACCTTCGAGCAAGCGTACCGCCGCCTGATCAACTTGCTGGATGTTGCCGCTGACCTCGTCGGCGGTGGTCGCTTGCTCGTCGACCGCTGTGGCGATCTGCGCCAGGGTGTCGGTAACGCTTTGCACGGCATCGGCAATTTCCCCCAACCGTTCGCCCAGGCCAGTGACGGCTTGGGCGTCAGACTGAGCCTGACCGCAGGCGGCTTCCATCAGGCTCACCGCTTCGTTCACCGTGCTGCGCAGGCTGTCGACTGTGCCGGCAATCTGCGCGGTGGAGGACTGGGTGCGTTGCGACAGGCTGCGCACTTCATCGGCCACCACTGCAAAGCCGCGACCTTGCTCACCCGCGCGAGCGGCCTCGATGGCGGCATTCAGTGCCAACAGATTCGTCTGCTCGGCAACCCCGCGAATGGTATCCACCACCAACTGAATCTGCTGCCCTTGTTCACTGACCCGGCCCAGTGCTGCAGCGGTGTCGTTCAAGCGCTGATTGAGTTGCTGAATGCTCGCCGTCGTGCGCTGGCTGTCACGGCTGCTGTCGGCGGCAATGCGCTGGGTGTGCTGAGCGCTGCCGGAGGCCTGTTCGCAACTCTGGGCAACCCCTTGCGAGGTGGCGGCCAATTGTGTGGCGGCCGCGGCGATCTGGCTGATCTGCAGCTGCTGAGCTTCGACTTCCCCCAAGGCACCGCTGGAGTGATGGTTGAGGGTGCGCACCGCGTTGCTCAGCTGCAAGGTTTCATGATCGACCCCCAGCAGGCTGTTGCGCAGCTGCACTACCGCAACATTGAGGGCGGTGCTGATGGCGGCCAGTTCGTCGCGGCCCTGCACCGGTACTTGAAGGCTCAGATTGCCGTCACGCAAGGCTTCGGCCAGCAGGGTGATGCCGCTGGCGCTGCGACGGATCGAGGCTTGCAAGCAGATGAACAGGTACAGCGCGGCCAAGAGCAGACAGCCAAAAATTGTCGCTACGAGGATGAACTGGCGAATTGCCGAACCGTGGTAGTAATCCAGACGCTGATCCAGCGACACCAACGATTGCTGACGCAACGAAGCGAAATCGGAGAGCAGGGCGTCGAGATTGCGTTCGAACTCTTCCGGCTTGAGCTTGATGCTACCGCCGAACACGCCGTCATCGAGGACTTTCAACTCGGCGTCCAGGTGCTTGAGGCTGTCATGGTATTGCCCGGACCAGGCTTGCAACGCGCTGGGCAGCCGCGCCTCCAGCAGGCTCGCGGTTTTGACCAGCTGCTCCCGGGCATCGCCGATGCGGCTGCGCAAGTCGCGCAATTGCAGACGGCTTTGCAGGGTGAACTGTCCAGACACCACTGATGCCTGGCCGACGCTGGCGAGGCGGCCCACTCGTTCAATCAGGTCTGGTGCGTGCTGCGTGGAGATCTGGGTCAGCAGATAAGTTTCCAGCCACGGCGCCAGCGTCAGGCGATTGTCCATGGCGATCTGCTCGCGCAAGGCTTGCAGGGCACTCAAGGCATTGGTGAACCGATCGTAACCGTCCGGCCACCAACCGACGCTGCTCAAGCTTTTCGAGTCCAGGCCGTTGAGGGCGGTTTGCAGGGTTTGATAACGGGCCAGGGTTTCGCCCTCGGCGCCTTCGGTTTGCAGCGCGTTGCCGAGGTCCGAGGTGGCTTGGGCGAGGGCTGGCTGAACCGCATCGAACGCGGCCATCGCCGCGATCGTCGCTGGCGTCGGCTGGCGATTGGTTTCCGTGGCGCGCCAGCGAGCCGCGCGGTCACGCTGGGCGGCGAGCAGGTTATCGAGTGTATCCAGAGCAAGCAGTTGCCGAACCCCGGCACGTTCGCCGGAGATCAGGTTCAGTTTGTCGCGATAGTCCTGACCGATCATCCACAGACTGCCCGTCAGCGGCAGGATAAACAGCAGAAACAACAGCTGAAATTTGCGTGCGAAGCCAAAACGCCCCAGCAGCCCGATCCCCGGTGATAAAAAAGCCTGCATGCCCCAAAACTCCTTTGGACACCACGCGCCATTGGCGTGCGTCGCAACCGTTGCGGTCGCGACCTGTGCCCTTTTAAAAGGCCTCGAAAGTTCACCCTCGCCAGCTCTGTAGGCCGGCTCTGTAGCGAAACTTCCCATTCTCGGTCCCCTTTGTAAGGGGCCGCGTTGAAGCGGATTACCAAGGCAAGATTCAGACCATGGCGTTGCGCTATCACCTTTTCAGCGATGAAAATCGAGGTCGTTAGCAGGCTAAGGGGATGGCGCTGCTGCACCGAAAAATGGCACATTGATGCACCTGCCCGTGTGCACCCATCTGTTGTACGGAAACTCTTATGGCTATCAGCAATGTCCAGACCGGCGCGCAGCCGGCATCCGCGACTTCACAAAGCAGCCCTTTGGTCATGCGCATCATCGGCGCCGTGGCGCTGGCGCATTTGATCAACGACTTGATCCAGTCGGTGCTGCCGTCGATCTATCCGATGCTCAAGGCCAACTACGGCCTGACCTTCACTCAGGTTGGCTTGATCACTTTGACGTTCCAGCTGACGGCTTCGCTGTTGCAGCCGTGGGTCGGTTACTACACTGATCGGCATCCCAAGCCCTGGCTGCTACCGGCCGGGACGGTCTGCACGTTGATCGGCATTCTGATGATGTCAGTGGTGGGCAGCTTTCCGATGATTCTGCTGGCGGCCGGGTTGATCGGTATCGGCTCCTCGACCTTTCACCCGGAAGCTTCTCGCGTGGCGAGGCTGGCCTCGGGTGGGCGATTCGGTTTGGCACAATCGACCTTTCAGGTGGGTGGTAATGCGGGCTCGGCCTTTGGGCCGTTGCTCGCTGCAGCGATCATTATTCCTTACGGTCAGGGCAAGGTGGCCTGGTTCGGATTGTTCGCGGTGTTTGCGCTGTTCGTGCTCTATCGGATTAGCCGCTGGTACGCCAACCATTTGAGCCTGTTCAAACTCAAGCAAGGCCAGGCGGCGACGCATGGTTTGTCGAAGAACCGTGTGATCAGTGCACTGGTGGTCCTCGGGCTGCTGGTGTTCTCCAAGTATTTCTACATGGCCAGTTTTACCAGTTACTTCACTTTCTACCTGATCGAGAAATTCGACCTGTCGGTGGCCAGTTCGCAGCTGCACCTGTTCCTGTTTCTCGGAGCGGTAGCGGCGGGGACGTTCTTCGGTGGGCCGATTGGCGACAAGATCGGGCGTAAGGCGGTGATCTGGTTCTCGATCCTCGGCGTTGCGCCGTTCACCCTGATCCTGCCTCATGTTGACCTGTTCTGGACCAGCATTCTGAGCGTCGTGATCGGCTTCATCCTGGCTTCGGCCTTTTCAGCCATCGTGGTGTATGCGCAGGAACTGGTGCCGGGCAATGTCGGAATGATTGCCGGGGTGTTCTTCGGATTGATGTTCGGCTTTGGCGGGATTGGTGCGGCGTTGCTTGGGTATTTGGCGGACATACACGGCATCGAATACGTGTATTTCCTGTGTTCCTTTTTGCCGTTGTTTGGTGTGCTGGCGATCTTCCTGCCAAGAACCAAAAAAGTATAAACATCACCTGTCTAGTCCTGAAACAGGTTTACACCTGCTTCACCCCAACGCCCGATGCACCGCATCGGGCGTTTTGTATTTCAAAGCCAGGTGCGGCCGTTCCTGGTTATAGATCGCGACCGGCCGGAATCGACCCTGGTTGTGTAAAAACGCAGGCGCCATTTTGAAGTCTGCGCTGTGCGTAAGGGCTGCCAATCCTTGCTCAATCAGCGAACCTGAAATGCGCTCAAATCGTAAACACCTGCATCAAATCGTTGCGGCAACTCTAAGTGCCAACTCTGTTCGGTTTGTCACTTCTGCCTTGCGGAACAACGTATGGATCTGATTTCGGACCGTATTTGGGCTTGAGCCTAGTTCCCGGGCGATCTGCTTGTTGCTGATTCCGCTGGCTACTAGCTTCAGAATTTCAACCTCCCTGGTCGTAAACTGATACCAATCCAGCCCTGCGCCTATTTGCTCGAGTGGTACACAAGGTTGGAAATCGTCAGCTGCGTGAATTTGAGCAGCATGTTGAACGAGTACTGTGACCAGGCTTTTGGCAGTTTCAACGTTGTTCCAGCGCTTAGTCGAACTAATGACAGCAAAGAGAAGGTTGTTCTCGTCGAGTTGGGTGGCGTGGACGGCAAACCTTCTACCAAGGGTCGGCTCCTGTAGGAGCAAGCGACGTCCTATGCAAGTGCATTTGCCAAGGTCTATCAAGGAAGGGGCTCTCACTGCAGCCCATAGAGCGAGCAGCGAAGCACAGTGGCTCTGCAGAGTTTCGGGCTCTTCGTGAATTTCGCCTTCGAGAAAGAGGATTTTCTTGAAGTGAACGGCGGGGCCATTCACAGAGGCGATGCCAATGGCAGTGCAGTCCACGTCCAGGTCTAGAAAGGATGGCGTTCCGATGCTTGTTTGAAGCACTTGCCAGCTGTTCTTGACGCTTTCCATATTCGCTCTCCCTGCCCGATGTAAGCACATCAGATGCCCGGTTTCAGACACCTGATGCACTTTGGATTTGGATTATATGGCCAAATGGTATCCCTCGCGACAGGTGTCGACCGATTGGTACTTGTCTAGCAACATCCGCTTTCTGTGGAGCAGCAAGCTGCTGCCTGAGCCCCTTGAAAAGGAGCCAGCCCTTTGGTCACCTTCGGATCTCGAAGAGCAGGAGTGTTGCAATCGAAAGGCGCGGCCTGACCCAGCGGTGGTTCGTTCATGCTGCGAAGTCCGAGGAAGGCTCCTTGGTAAGGAGCACGCATCATCAGGTCATACGTTTTTGCACATACAGCGACCCGCTCACCACGGCGATACGCATGTCCATCATCATCATGCACCTCAAGCCAAGGACCGCGATAGATAACGGCCTGTCCTAACTCCCAGCATGGGCCCTGTTTACCTTTGTATGCCTTGACGGTGCACATGCGTACTTCAGCATCGCCAATTCTGTCGATAGCGCTTGCTGCTGTTGGCGACCAATGGAAGGTGATGCCATGGAAGCCGGCTTGTTCGAACGCAGCTATCACAGCAGTTTCTGAAGGTAACCGAAGTGGCGCTCCGGCAGGTGCGGACCTGACGGTGTGGTGAGAGGTTAAAGGTTCATCGCTTACAAGTACTGCGCAGACTACGCAACCGGTTACGTTCAGAGCGCGGAATGCTTCCCCCAATACCTGTTTTTCATCCTCGGCATCCACACGATTGAGGGTGAAGTCCATCAGGATTCGACTGGCCCAGCCATCAGAAACAGCGGGCGAACGCTCAACACCAAATCGCAGTTTCTCCTCCAATGCGATGTAACCATCGATGTCACGAAGTAATGCGCCCTGGAGTAGTGGCTCAATAACGTTGGCATCACGTGACAAATCGGAAAGCGCCATCAGGCGCACGCTGCGAGCGTTGTCCATCATCGCGGCGCTTTTGCGTAGTCGTCGTGGATCGCTATCAGCGATGATCAGTTCGCCGCGCATCTTATCTACACACATAGACAGCAATTCAGAATACGCACCTCCCCACCAAAGGATATGAGGAGTGGAGTCAGAGTGCTCATCTGTCTCGAGACCGCCATTCACTATAGCTGCTGTGTGGATCAATTCACGTTGCCAAGGCTCCAGTCGAAAGGCCGCGGTATCAAGCATGTTCATTGGCGGAAACGTCCCAGGCATCGAGGTGGTCACGGTACTCAGTGCGAGCAGGCAGGTCCGCGCCGAAGCGCTCAAGGTACCGTTGTATGGGCTGAGAGGAACGTATAAATCGGTCTTGGCAGATCTGCAGTGTGCTCAATGTAGTTTCAGTGAAGTTCAGGCCGCGCTGGCTCAAAGCCTTAAGCCACTGACGGTCGAACTGCCAAGGGTAGGCACCGATTTCGAGGTTGGTCTGAGCGAACGTCAGGTAGCCTCGCTGGCGAATGTTGATGGCCTTTAGATCAACCGCTTGGAGGCTGTCGTAGAAAATTACGGTCTTGGGGCGCGTGACTTCGCAGAACAGCCGCCATAGGTCTTTCATCGACGGACTGGTCTGATCGTCAACGACCAGGTTGACGTATTCACCTTTGGGTACCCACCGAAATACGCTGGCGATGCTGGCTTGGAAAACGTCCTGGTGCAGGAGATTGAGCGCTTGGTCTGTAGCGACCGTATGCAGTTCGGCATGATGGCGATCAGAGAGCAGCCTCTCGATACCCATCCATTGTTGATAGAGGCCATAGCGCTTACCGCTGTAGCGACCATCAGCAGAGCTACCAATCACGATTGATGGTCTGACAACAAGGAATGGAATGCCACATTCAGCAACTACCCGCTCAGCTGCCCGCTTGGTCAGCGTGTAGTTGGTAGGATCGCTCGGCGGCTCATTCAGCGCCGTTTCCGGCACTACACCTCCAGAGTAACCAGCGGAGTAGGCCGTGGAAACGAAGATAAAGAAGCTCACTCCTGCTTGTTTGGCAGCGATAGTAAGCCTTGCAGTGAAATCGACGTTCAGAGCTTGCAGCGCCTCATTATCGAAGTAGTCGAGGCAACCTGCGCAGTGAACTACCGTGTCCACTTTTCCTGAGCGAAGCATACTCTCCAGCAGCTCTACCGATGCCGTTTCAGCACCCTGCCAGTGAACAGTGGTCACCTTTTTATCGAATTCGTCAGCACTTCTTCCCAATGCCAGAAGCTCACGCTGCACTTCTTCTGGAATACCAATCTTATGGTCACCTCGCCTGGTCGGGATGACCAAGTGATCTGCCCAGCCATCGCTAAGCACTTGAGCGGCCATGAGTGCCCCGAGGAATCCCGTACCTCCTGTTAGGAAGACGCGTTTTCCGTGGCGTGGGGTCTGGAGAGGCGTTTTCATCGGACCTCTCCACTCGTGAAACCAAGGTCAGTTTCAGAAGCTGCAGCCAGTGCGTTATGAATCATCGCTTGGTCTGGCACTCCACCGTAGGAGACCAGAGTCTGGTCAACAATGACGATCGGGAATGCACTCAGACCATGAGCCATGAACAGCTCCGTGACTTGCTGGGCTACCGCGCCTTCTTTTGCGTTCAGCTCTGCGGATAGCTTCGGAAGGATCGATTGCGCAGTAGTCACGGTAATCGTGAGTACTGGCCAGTCCAGCTTGGCCTGCGTCAATGCGTTACGTGCTGCCGCTTCGATCTGTTCGTCAACCTGCGTAGTGCCTGGCATACAGCAACTTGCAGAGAGCACCACGATAGCTTCGGGCCCCAATGCGCGTTTGACTTGGGTGATATCTGCGTCCGAAGTCTTTTTGAAAAAATTGAGCATGTCTTGCCCTCTTTATTTAGATGGTTACAGCACGAGTGCGACAGCCAGGCCAAGGACCAGAGCGCAAACAATGACTGTTAGCGTGTGGGCTATCACCAGTGGGAGTTTGAAAAGCCTGAACAGCAGCATGATCTCGGGAGGGCTTGTGCCGATTGCCGCCACCAGAAAGGTCACAAGCGGTCCGACTGGAAACCCTTTCTCGATTAGGGCAAATCCGATTGGCAGTGCGGCTATGGGCGAGATGTACAGCGGTACGCCAACTAAGGCGCATGCCAGATACAGCCAGCCGGCCGGTAGCCGATCGACGAGGCTCATCAGTGTGTCTTTCGGTACGGCACCGTAGATCAAACCTCCGATGAACAAACCGATTAGCAGGTACGGCGCGACCGTCCGTAACTCCAGCTTCGCTGCAAGCCAAGCGAATCGACTCGCAGGTTGCCAACCGGGCCAAGTTCGAATCCCCTGGCCCAGGAAGGCGGCACTGCTCTTGGGGGCAGGTGCCATCGTCACGTGTCTTGCCAGTCCGAGCCTTCCTGCTACCACACCAGCAGCGGAAGTCAGGGCCAGGCCGCCGATGATGAAAACAGCGCCAGGGACAAAACCCACAGTGAGGAACAGCAGAATAAACACACCCTCGTTCACTACTGGCGAGGCCACCAGAAAAGCGAAACTGGGCACGAAGCCAACGCCTGCCCTGAGCATGCCGCTCAGCACGGGAATCGTGGAGCAGGAGCAAAAGGGCGTAATGACGCCCCCAACACTGGCGGCAAATGCCGACCGCCAGCCCGAGGATCCAAGCAGCGAGCCTTGTGTCGCTTGAAAGGGCATACGTTGTTGCAGCATTACCACAAACCAGGTGACCAGCAGGAAAAGCCCAATGAGCAGGGCACCGTCCATGAGCAGAAACTCGAAGAAGGCTTGAATACCCTGCGTTAAGGTCGTGTTATCGGACATATGAGCTCCGCCGGTACTGATGAGAGCGGGCTGATGCAACGCGTCAGGCGTTGGCCAGCCCAGCGTTCATTGACGGGGTGCCGCCATAGGTTTGCATCGACTCGATCAGTGCCGCTGTGACAACCGGATCGAAGTCCGCCTTATCGAGGGTTTCTACGTAGGTGTCCAAAGCTTCGATGCGAATTTCGTCGATGTCGGTCTTCAGTTCACCCAGTGAAAGAGCACCGCAGTCAATGTTCAGTCGGTCGCAGAGGAAGTGGCAACTGGTGCTCACCATGCTGAACAGCTCTGGCATTACACGGTGGTGGGCCCATTTAAGGCTCTCATGAACACCTTCCGGGTCTTTGGCGATCAGGCTACGAATACGCGCCAGGCCGATTTCCAGATGTTCCAATTCGTCTTCCAGGATCTTTCCAGCCAGCGCTGAAGTGTCCGGATCGCCCTGGCGCTGCAGGGTGCGGTACAACACGATGGCCATGGTTTCGGTCATCAGGTCCTGAATGATCAGGCACGCAGCCAGGTCCTTGTTTTGAACAGCAGTGCTGAAGTGGCGGCGGATATTGAACCACTGCGGCTCGACGATCTCACGCATCACGTTGTAGTCGTGGCGTTTGCCCAAGCTGGCCAGCATCAGAATATGTTTTGATTCTTCGTAGGCTTGTTTGACGGTTTCGATCTTACTTTCGGTATCTGGCATCAACGGCACCATTTCCGAATAGTTCTCTACCGCCATCACCTCTCCAGCGATTGCGTTGGAAGCGATGTACGCGAGCAGGTTGAAATAACCGTCGCTTTTGTTGTGCTCAGTGCCCAGTTCTTCTCGGCGGTTTACAGCACGTAAGTCGACTGGTACGCGTTGATTTGGCTGTGTGCTGGCAGAAACTTCGTTCATTTTTATATCCTCCCATTAGGCTCAAGGACATTCCCTTGCCGCGGCAATTGTCGGGAGGCTGCTGGCGTACTGCCATAGTACATAGCTTCTATTCAAAGTTCGGTCCGTTGCGCCTTACGATTAGTCAGATATTGACGCATCGGTCACTCGATGTGTCCCATGGAAATCGGGGAAGAAATGAATACAAGAACCTGGACGGCCCGGCACGTTGGCTTGCCTGCGCTGTGGATGCTGGGTGCGTTGCTCTGCCTGTCAGGCTGCAATCGTGAGACGGATCAAAAGACTGAAGCCAAAGCCGTGCGTGTCAGCGTGGTGGGGGCTAGTACTATCGCACCGCTGATAAGTGAACTGGCCAAAGCTTACGAGCGAGAACATCCGGGCATTAGAATCGAGGTCCAGGCAGGCGGTAGTGCTCGGGGGATTATGGATGTGCGCAGCGGCACGGCTGTGCTTGGCATGGTCTCCCGTGAGCTCAAGCCTGAAGAGCGGGATCTGCAGCATGCGCTGATTGCCAAAGATGGCATCGGCATGATCGTCAATAAAAGCAACCCGATCACTGGTCTGACAAAAGAGCAGGTTGTCGGAATCTACACAGGCCGGATCACCAATTGGAAAGACGTGGGGGGAGACGATTCGCCTATCACCGTCGTGAGCAAGGCAGAGGGGCGATCTACCCTGGAAATTTTCAGTGGGTTCTTTGGTATTCCCTACAAAGATATCCGCGCCCACGTGATTATTGGAGACAACCAACAGGGTATTCAGACTGTTGCTGGCTCTCCCGCTGCAGTCGGCTACGTGTCCATTGGTTCGGCTGAGTATGAAGCCGATCAGGGTGCCGCAATTCGGCTAATCCCTTTAGGAGATCAGATTCCATCGACAGCAGCGGTTGCGTCGGGCGAGTACGCGATCAGCCGGGACCTGAATTTGGTTTACAAAGCGCCTCTCACAGAGCCGGTTCAGGACTTCCTGGAGTTTGCCCGCTCCAATGAAGCAGCAGCCTTTGTTACTCGCATGTACTTCATTCCGGTGACGAAATGACGGCCAGGCGCTGCTGATCAGGCTCTCTCCATGACTTTATTGACAGAAGAGGTGGTCGCGAAGGCCCATCCCACGAAGCTGCGTGGATGGGCGTTTTGGTCGGCCATGTCCATGCTCGCTCTGCTCGGCGCGGCAATCGTGTTTTTGATCGTCGCTTTCTTGTGGAGTGAAGGTTTCCCACTGATCGCGCAGGGAGGGCCTATAAGATTTTTTACGGACGAGGGTTGGTGGCCGCGGGACGCTAGCTTCAACATGACCCCAATGGTATTGGCGAGCCTTTACCTGACCATTGGTGCGCTTGTCGTTGCAACACCCCTGAGCCTGGCCATTTCGCTAGTCACGACATTCAAAGCGCCCGCAAGGCTTGCTCGCGTGCTGCGCAATCTTGTGGAGCTCAGTGCTGCAGTGCCTACCGTGGTCTACGGACTTTGGGGCGTCAGTTCGATCGTTCCGATAGTGAACATCTGGAGCCCGCCAGGTGCGAGTTTATTGGCCGGTGTCCTCATTGTTGCACTGATGATCATCCCAACGATCACGGTGTTGACCCAGTCGGCACTTCAGACGGTGCCGACAGCTTATGTCCAGGGAGCCACAGCGCTGGGTGTTTCAACCAGCCAGACATTGCTTCGTGTTGTTATCCCTGCTGCCAGGCAGGGCATTTTTTCCGCAATGGTACTCGGTGCTGCCCGAGCAATCGGCGAGACAATGGTGGTGTTGATGGTCTGTGGCAACATTGTGCAGGTACCGACTTCGCTGTTTGATCCAGTACGAGCGTTGACTGCGAACATTGCCTTGGAAATGCCCTACGCGATGGGGGATCACCGCGCCTCCCTGTTCGTAGCCGGGCTGCTGATGTTGCTGTTGGTCAGCGCGTTGGTTGCTGTGGGCGAGTGGGTCGGTATGCGTCAGAGGAAGATGACCTCATGAGGCGCTTCCATGTGTTCGGTTTCGACTTCCGGGATTTCGTCTGGACTTTCGTGATGTATGGTCTGACGTTGACTGCAGTTGCAATGCTCCTGTGGCCGCTGCTAACGGTGTTCGGTAACGGACTTCAGGTGCTGAGCTGGGACTTTCTGTTGGCGAGCCCGGAAGATGCAGGCCGCAGCGGGGGGATCGCACCAATTCTCGTGTCCACCTTGGGAATTGTGTTGGTCAGCTTGACGGCCGCCTTGCCCTTAGCGTTTGGCGTCGCGGTAATGTTGACTGAAGGTTTCAATCCCGCAGGTTGGCCGGCTACGGTACTGCGATGCAGCCTTGACATACTGGCGGGCATTCCTTCGGTTGTGTTTGGATTATTTGGACTCAGCCTGTTCTGTCGGCAATTGGAATTGGGATACTCAATTCTCGCCGGCGGACTGACCTTGGCCTGCATGATCCTGCCCACTTTGGCGCGTTCACTGGCATTTTCCTTGGAGTCCGCCGGTATTGCCCATCGCGCTGGGGGAGCAGCACTTGGCCTCTCGAAACAGTCAGTTTTATGGCATGTGATGGTACCGGTAGCACTGCCTGGCATATGCGCAGGTGTTGTGCTCGCGTTGACCAGAGCCTTGGCGGAAACTGCTGTACTGCTCTTCACCAGCGGCTATTCCGACCGGATGCCCGAATCGGTTCTCGATTCCGGGCGCAGCGTCTCTGTTCATATTTATGACCTATCGACCCATGTGCCGGGCGGTACCCCTAACGCTTATGGCTCGGCCCTGGCGCTGCTGCTGCTTTTGGCCTTGCTCAGCTTCACTGTGCATGCCTTAACTCGTTGGATGCAGCGACGCATGACTGGCAACACGACACGGAGTCTCTGAATGATGATCAACGACAATAGAGCAATATCGCTTGAACCGTTTGTACGAGCGGCATCAAGCGTGCACGGGACGGTTACTCACTTGAGTACTGCTGCGCAAGGGCACATCGATATCCAAGACCTCTCCGTGAGTTATGGCAAGCGCACAGTCGTTGAGGGAGTGACGTTGCGCGTTCCGCGCAATTCAGTCACCGCACTGATCGGCCCATCAGGGTGTGGGAAGTCGAGTTTGTTGTATTGCATCAACCGCCTGAACGATCTCGTGCCAGGCTGCTCGGTAGAAGGCTCGATCAACTTCAGCTGGATGGACAATAAGCATCTGGCAAAAAACCCGACCCAGTTGCGGCGTCAGGTTGGAATGCTGTTTCAACGTCCCAATCCATTCCCATTTTCGATTCGCAAGAACCTTGAGTTCGCGCTCAGGCAGCACGGCATTAAAGGGCAGGCCGATATCAACAGCCGTATTGAATTGTCATTACGGGAAGTGGGGTTGTGGGATGAGGTTCATGATCGTCTCGACAGTTCGGCCATCGCGTTGTCCGGTGGGCAGCAACAACGACTGTGTCTTGCTCGGGCGCTGGTTCTGGATCCAGGTGTTTTGCTGATGGACGAACCCTGTAGCGCTCTGGATCCGATCTCGACTCAAAAAATTGAGACGTTGATTCTGAGCCTGGCTCAGCGGCGAACGATCATTCTTGTGACCCATAGCCTAAGTCAGGCACGACGTGTAGCAGACCAGGTAGCAGTTTTTTGGAAGCTGGAGGGGGTGGGCAAGCTGATTGAATGTGGCAAAGCAAGGGATGTGTTTGATCGGCCGCGCCATGAGTTGACTCAGACCTATTTGCAGTTTGCATGAATTGAGCAACAGGCACGTTGTAGCGCCATGGTACATCGGTTCCATTGTGGGGTGAGTGCGGCGATTTCTACTATGGCCGCATGAACAAATACTCTTCTAATACCGTGCAGTACCCTACTGCGAGAGTGCAAATGCTCTCGCTTCATGTCCATGACCTGCTCAAACATGCCGCACAGGTGCATGCAGCGGCAACGGTAACTTCTGTATCGCTAGAAGGCGCGGTTGAAACTCAAACCTATGCTCAGTTGGCAAAAGCTGCGAATAACTGCGCCACAGAGCTTCACGCCATGGGGCTTCGGCCCAGAGATACAGTTGTCAGTTTTGGCTTTAGTTCACTCGATCAAATGGCTTGGCTATACGCAGCGCTAAGCCAAGGCGTGGTAACTCATTTTCTGAACCCTCAGCATCGTGCGGAAGATCTAGGTCGTTTTCTTCAGCAGGTGCGACCCGGCATGTTGCTGCATGATGCGGCTACAGCAAGTGCTGCCAAGGCATTCGCAGCATTGATTCCTGGTACTCCGCTGCGCGCTATGGCCCAGCTTGGCACTGGAAGTGGTAGGGAATACACCACTACTGAGTTTGCGGAAGATACCTTATCCCATGTCTGCTACTCATCCGGGACCACAGGGGTTCCGAAGATCGTTGAGTACACGCACCGTTCAACAGTGTTGCATGCCTGGGCCTGTGCCTTGCCCGACGCGATGGGGTTGAACAGTGCCGATCGGGTTATGCCTCTCATGCAGAATTTCCACGCTAGTGCATGGGGCGCTCCTTTTGTTTGCCCGCTGGTCGGTGCGTCGTTGGTGCTCGTACCACCGCATCGCGATCCTGCGCAGTGGTTCCAATGGATCGAGGAACACCGCATCACGGTCTTGGGGGCAGTCTCTGCACATTGGTTAGCGCTTGTTCGGTACATGCGAACCAGCGGATTGAGCTTCAGTACACTGCGCCGCACGGTTGTCGGTGGTACTCGACTACCGTTTGATGTTGCTCAGTTCATCCAGGAAGAGCTTGGCGTCGAGGTATGTCATGCCTGGGGAATGACTGAGACATCACCATTGGCCACCATCGAGCGCTTCGATAGCAGCAGGGCATCTCTGCGTCACGGCAAGCCTGTATTTGGAATCGAGTTGGCCGTGCAATGCAAAGGCGGTGCTTGCTCGGCCCAGGGCACCGGTGAGCTGATGGCCCGTGGGCATTGGGTTGCCCACAGCACAGCAAATAACAGTAACTGGTTGGCAACCGGGGACTTCGCGACGCTGCACGAAAACTCAGAATTAGAGGTCATCGATCGCATGGAAGATTCGTTGATCGCTGATGGCATCCCTCTCAGTTCAGCCCTTGTGGAGCATCAGGCTCGATTGGTTCAAGGTGTCGCAGATGCAGCATTGCTGGTGACCGATGTTGCCAGCGGCCGGAGCGTGCTTGCCTGGGTGGCCATGCTTGAGGTCGATACCGCTTCAGTAACTGTCGAGCTCGAACAAATCCTTTCCAAGACCTTCAACGGGTGGCGTCCGACGCAATGCATCGTGGTGGATGCGTTTCCGTATACAGCGTCTGCAAAGGTCCAGAAACACCTTCTCAAAGATCACATCGCTCGGCTTCACGAAGACGACGTGGCTTTAACTCCTAACTCCTCCTGCTGATGCCTGACTTATGACGCAAATAACGAAAACCGCAGCGGTAGATTCTGTTCACGAAAACGCCAGCAAGAGCTCATTGCCCTTGGAGCAGTATGTGACTTGGGTGGTCGATCATCGGCGCTGGGTTATCGCCCTTGTGCTGGCTCTATCAGCGTTCTTCGGCTTTTTTGCAGCCAAACAACAAGTCATCATCAATCCTGCCGCGGTTGTCCCGCAGAGCCATCCATACATTAAGGCAACCAACACCATCGAGAGAATCTTCGGATCGAAGTACCTCGTGGTAATAGGACTGACACCAACCCAAGGCGATGCACTGCAGCCGCAAGTGCTCGAAGCCGTAAAGCGCATTACGGACAAGCTATATGCCGCGCCATCGGTTACCAAGCAGACTCTACTTAGCCTCTCATCGCGGCAAGCCAAGAGTATCCGTGGTAACGCCGAAGGGTTTGAGGCAAAGCCTCTGCTCGATGACCAGATCCCCACGACAACCGATCAAATTAGTGCGTTAAGGTCGGCCATTGAAGCCAACCCGGTTTATCGAGACACGGTTATTTCCAGCGACTGGCGAACCGCTACGATCATGCTGGAGTTGAAGGAGAACCCTAACGGTTTCGGGGCGATGCTCTCGGATGTTCACCGGATCCTGAGCCAGGAGAACACGCCGGGCGTCGAGATTTCTTTGAGTGGAAACCCGGTGTTCCTGCAGCAGGCTGAAGTTTTTGCAGATCGGATCAACTGGTTGTTCCCCATCGCGGTGCTGGTGATTGGCTTGCTGCACTACGAGGCCTTCCGTACGCGTCAGGGACTGATTCTTCCCTTGGTGACGGCGTTGCTCTCGGTGGTTTGGGGCGTCGGTATCATGGGATTGATGAAGGTGCCGATGGATATCTTTAACTCGCCTACGCCAATCCTGATTCTTGCCGTAGCGGCCGGGCATGCCGTTCAATTACTCAAGCGCTACTACGAACACTTCATCGAATTGGTCAACGGGCAGCACATGGACCCAGAAGTGGCTAACCGGCTGGCGACGATTCAATCGCTCGCGGCAGTGGGGCCCGTTTTGGTAATTGCCGGTGGTGTCGCAGCTTTGGGTTTCTTCTCGTTGGTAGTGTTCGAGCTTGAAACCGTCCGGGCCTTCGGCATTTTCACTGGCATCGGCATCCTCGCCGCAGTGCTACTGGAGTTCACTTTCACTCCGGCAGTTCGTGCCAGTCTGAAACCACCTTCGGCGGCACAGATTGATACCGAGACCAAACCGCGAATCTGGGATCGCCTGAGTGCTCGCATTGCTCATTTGGTGATCACGCCGCGTAGTCGTCGGTGGATCCTGGTGGCTTTCCTCGTACTGATAGGTGTTGCGATTGCTGGCTGGCCCAAGGTGCATGTCGATAACTCGAGCAAGAGTTTCTTCTCTGACTCACTGCCACTACAGCGGGACGATAACCTGCTGAACGCACAGACTGGCGGCACCAACGTTCTGTATGTAATGGTCGACACAGGGCAGGCCGATGGAGTGAAAGATCCACAGATCCTGAATGCTATTCGGGAGCTCCAGGCTGATGCCGCGAAGCGCTCGATCGTGGGTAAGACCTTGTCCATCGATGACTTTCTCCAGCGCATGCACGGCGCTGCATCTGGGGACACTGGTGCTATTAATCCACTACCTGATGATCGAAATCTGATCGCCCAGTACCTGTTCCTTTACTCGATGTCTGGCGACCCGGAAGACTTCTCGGCGCATGTCGATTATGACTACCAGCGAGCGAAGATCTCGATCATGTTGCGGACCAACAGCAACGCTGAAATTGATCGCCTGGTCATCGAGCTGCGTGAGATTGCGAACCAGCGCTTCCCCAAAAATGTAACGGTTTCGTTCGGCGGGGAGGTGGCGCAGACACTGGCAGTAACCGATGTGATGGTGCACAGCAAACTGCTGAACATCGCGCAAATTCTCGGTGTGATTCTTGCGGTATCAGTTATTGCATTCCGTTCGTTCACCGCAGGCCTACTGGTGCTGTCGCCGCTACTTGTGGTCCTTTCGCTGGTCTTCGGCGTAATGGGCTACTTCGGTGTCCCTCTGAACATTCCCAACTCGTTGATATCCGCCATGGCGGTGGGGATTGGCGCTGACTACGCGATCTATCTCATCTACCGCATTGGTGAGTACACAGCCCAGGGCAAGGCCTTGCCTCAGGCCGTCGAAATGGCAATGAAAACCGCTGGTAAAGCCTGTCTGTTCGTTGCCACTGCTGTGGCGGGTGGCTATGCCGTCCTCATGTTCTCCTACGACTATAAGGTTCATATGTGGCTTTCTACTTTCATCGTGCTGGCTATGCTGGCAAGCGTGTTGGCAACTCTGACCCTCATTCCGAGCGCCATTCTGACCTTCAAACCAGCATTCATTTTCCAGCGTCGCTCGGGTGATCGTGGTGCAGTGCTGTTGATCATCCTGGCTGCTATCGGCTTCTTGACTTACTCACAAGTAGGTTGGTCTGCAGAGTTGGAGGCGAAGCAAATCATGGAGCGCAATGCTGCTGTAACTCGGTTCAGCACCTCCACGGCGGATGCAGAGTTTGTGCTGCAGACCAAAGAGGGTGGTAAGCGCGTTCGCAAGTCGAACATGGCGTCGAAACGTCAGGAAAATGGGCAAGACACCATGCGTCTGGTTCGCTTCGAAGCGCCGGCAGACATTCGCGGGACCACGACTTTGCTCGTTGAACGCTCAGCCCAGGATGACGATATGTGGGTATACCTGCCGGCAATGAAACGTGTGCGTCGCCTAGTGGCCTCGAACAAAAAAGACAGCTTCATCGGTACTGACTTTAGCTATGGCGATGTTATGGGGCACAAGGTCGGCGACTGGAAGCACACCTTGCTCAGCCAGCAGGCACGTGACGGTGTTGAGCATTACGTTATTGAGTCGGTACCCGCTGAGGATAGCGTTCGCACTAACTCGGGATATGCCAAGCGCGTGACTTGGGTACGCAAGGACAATTTCGCCACGACTTACGTGGAAGCCTCGGATGCCAGTGGACAGCCTTACAAACAGTTCTCCTTCGCGGACATCCAGTTGGTTGATTCAGCGAATGGAAAGTGGCAGCCAATGAAAACCGAGGGCAAGAACCTACAGAGTGGGCATACCACTACGATTACTTTCTCCAACTTCAAGGTCGGCGAATCGCTGAGCGACAGCCTCTTCTCCGCGAACAACATAGCTTCCAAATAAGGAGAGGAGATGAGCGGGTCCTTTTTGCCCTGGTGGCGGGCCGGTGTTGTCGCGCCCCTGATTCTCTCCGCGAGTGCTTATGCCAGCGCTCCGGAAGTGACAGGAGAGGTCGCTTCAGGCGTGTGGTCATCCAACCGGATGTTGGATGACCAACACGCGGTGTCCTCCAATCGTGCCAAGCTCAAACTGGATTGGCAGGTGTCCGAAAGCCTGCAGTTGAACAGTGAGGTCTGGGCGCTATCGTCGCCGGAGCGTCTGGATGAGAAGCGTGAAGACGCAGGAGTCAATGAGCTGTATGTGAAAAGCAGCGAGACGGTGTGTGCGCCTGCTCTGGGTAAAAAGCTGGTCATGTGGGGGCGTGCTGATGGGATCAATCCAACCGATCAGATTTCACCGAGCAACTACCGCAGGTTGACTCCTGAAACTACTGATCAGCGCACGGGAAACTGGGGACTGCATCTGGACTGTGAGGTGGGCGCGGGAAAGCTGCAGATGCATGTATTGGATCGGTTCCAATTTAATGATGTGCCGCTGGAGAAGACACCTGGTGTTGTCTTCAGGGAGCAAGATCCGGATGTGCGCCCTACCGTTGCTGTGAAGTATGACGTGCTGGGCTCTGATGCCGATTGGTCGGTGAGTGTTATCGACGGCCATGATCTGTTTCCGACCTTCGCAGTACGAAGCGCCACGCCTGACGGTATCACGCTCGGTCAGCACGCTACTCGCATGCGTATGATCGGTAGCGACTTCACAATAGTCCGAGGGGAAATGGCCTATAGGGGGGAAATTGCGTGGGTGGATTTCGAGCAGTCATCGGATCCTGCTGTTGCCCGTCGACAGCCCTATACCTCAGCAATTGGTGGTGCTGAGTGGTATATCGGCGATCGCGAGACTGTTTCATTGCAAGGCTTCTGGCGGCACTTGAGGTCAGTTTCGAGTCTGTCGAACGACCCCTTGCTTGCCCAGATACAAGCGGCACAGGCGCTGATCAGCAATGAGCTCGACCGTGATCAGTATGGGGTTACGCTCAGGTATGCCAGGCCGCTGTTCGACTCAAAAGCCGATCTTGATCTCTTCGCCGTTTGGACTGAGCCTCGTAACGACTGGATGCTGCGAGGAAGGCTCAAGTACGCATTTACGGATTCGTGGCGGGTGAGCACAGGGTTCGACATCTTCAGGGGGCCCCAAGATTCCTTCCTTGGCCATTTGAGAACGAACTCATTGACGTTCGTTGAGGCGAGTTACATGTGGTGATGCAGAGGCAGCAACGTCAGTCGAGTCTGGTTTTTTCACCCTGTAGACCGCTGAAGCAGGGCACAGCGCTGTGAACTCCGCCGTGCTGATTGAGTTGTGCTCATGTTGACCGCGTTTTTGATTTTTCTTGTGACGATAGTTCTCGTTATCTGGCAACCCAAGGGGCCACTGGTGTCGTCCTGACACTGCCCATTCTGCTTGCCACCCTGGCCGCTTTGGCAATCCGCCTGAGCTTCTGAACCGGAGATACTTCATGAAAGTCTTGTTTATGTGCACCCACAACAGCTGCCGCAGCATATTGTCTGAAGCATTGTTCA
This sequence comes from Pseudomonas sp. RT4P38, assembly GCF_054897765.1. Taxonomy (NCBI): domain Bacteria; kingdom Pseudomonadati; phylum Pseudomonadota; class Gammaproteobacteria; order Pseudomonadales; family Pseudomonadaceae; genus Pseudomonas; species Pseudomonas sp. RT4P38. The sequence goes on along the minus strand of NZ_CM142703.1, from coordinate 5,863,808 downwards.
ATCACTTGGCGCCCGAGGTAATGGACGCTGTGAGCTCGGGAAGTTTTCCAAGTGGCAAGGTCAATGCTCAGGCGTTGAAGACTCTGGAAGCCGCCGGCATTTCTACCAAAGGCCTATCAAGCAAGGCTTCGGATGCATTTGAACGTTCGCCACCGGACATCGTCATTACAGTTTGCGATCGTGCTGCAGGCGAGGCTTGCCCGATTTTCTTAGGCCCTTCTCTCAAAGCCCATTGGGGCTTGGCTGATCCATCCGTTGCGACCGGTAGCGAAGCGGAGATCGAAGCCGCGTTCCAAGCGACGCTAGCCAAGATCGAAGAACGGGTCCGCGCATTCATAGCTCTGCCTGTAAGGCAAATGAGCGTGGATGACCTCAAAGTAGCGCTCACCCGCATCGGTACTCTCTAACCACTGGCTACCTACCTACGGCTATTCGAGCGACAGATCAGTAACTCTCGACCGTTCCCTTATCGTTTCCAGACCAATAGGGCCGTGAGTCGATAGTGATACCGGGTAGCGTCTTTCGGGTCTTTCGGGTCTTTCGGGTCTTTCGGGTGTTGAGTGAAACAACCCGGATCAAAAATGGAGGAGGAGGGTGATCATAAGACGCAAAAATCCCCGTATCAGCGAGTGATTACGGGGATTTTGTGTCCTGTCAAGATCCGTGTGAATCCACGGTTCCTGTTACACGTTGAAACGGAAGTGCATCACATCGCCATCTTTAACGATGTAGTCCTTGCCTTCCAGACGCCATTTACCGGCTTCTTTGGTGCCGGCCTCGCCCTTGTACTGGATGAAGTCGTCGTAGGCGATGACTTCGGCGCGGATGAAGCCTTTTTCGAAGTCGGTGTGGATCACACCCGCGGCTTGTGGTGCGGTGGCACCGACGCGGACGGTCCAGGCGCGGACTTCTTCGACACCGGCGGTGAAGTAGGTCTGCAGGTGCAGCATCTCGTAACCAGCGCGGATCACGCGGTTCAGGCCAGGTTCTTCTAGTCCTAAGGCTTCGAGGAACATGTCTTTCTCTTCGCCGTCATCCAGTTCGGCGATTTCGGCTTCGATCTTGTTGCAGACCGGAACCACCATAGCGCCTTCTTCTTCGGCAATGGCCTTGACGATATCCAGCAGCGGGTTGTTCTCGAAACCGTCTTCAGCGACGTTGGCGATGTACATGACCGGCTTGGTGGTCAACAGGTGGAAGCCACGAATCACCGCTTTCTCGTCGGCATTCATGGTTTTCATCAGGGTGCGCGCAGGCTTGCCGAGGGTGAAGTGAGCGATCAATTGCTCCAGCAGGCCTTTCTGGACTACTGCGTCCTTGTCACCGCCCTTGGCGTTGCGAGCGACTTTCTGCAGTTGCTTCTCGCAGCTGTCGAGGTCGGCGAAGATCAGTTCCAGGTCGATGATTTCGATGTCGCGTTTCGGGTCGACGCTGTTGGAAACGTGAATCACGTTCTCGTCTTCGAAGCAGCGGACCACGTGCGCGATGGCATCGGTTTCACGGATGTTGGCGAGGAACTTGTTGCCCAGGCCTTCACCTTTCGAGGCGCCAGCCACCAAGCCTGCGATGTCGACGAATTCCATGGTGGTCGGCAGGATGCGCTTTGGATTGACGATGGCCGCCAGGGCTTCCAGACGGCTGTCCGGCATCGGCACGATACCGGTATTCGGTTCGATGGTGCAGAAGGGGAAGTTCTCGGCCGCGATCCCGGATTTGGTCAGGGCGTTGAACAGGGTGGACTTGCCGACGTTAGGCAGGCCGACGATGCCGCAATTGAATCCCATGGTGTTTCCCCTTGGATAAGAGTCAGGCCTTCTGGCTGTGCAGGTTTTTCATCGCGCGGTTCCATTCGCCGGCGAGGATATCCGGCAGCACGCCGAGGGCAAAGTCGATGCTGGCATCGAGTTTTTCCTGTTCGGCGCGTGGCGCACGACCCAGGACGAAATTTGAAACCATACTGGCAACGCCCGGGTGGCCAATGCCAAGCCGCAAGCGGTGAAAGGTATTCTGATTGCCCAGTTGCGCAATAATGTCGCGCAACCCGTTGTGACCGCCATGGCCGCCGCCCTGTTTGAGCTTGGCAACGCCGGGTGGCAGGTCGAGTTCGTCGTGCGCCACGAGGATTTCTTCAGGCGTGATGCGGAAGAAACCAGCGAGTGCCGCTACGGCCTGGCCGCTGCGGTTCATGTACGTGGTGGGAATCAATAAACGAACATCCTGACCCTGATGCGAATAGCGCCCGGTCAGGCCGAAATATTTGCGATCCGCCACAAGATTTACGCCTTGCGCGTTCGCGATGCGCTCAACAAAAAGGGCCCCTGCGTTATGCCGGGTCTGTTCGTATTCAGCGCCTGGATTTCCCAGGCCAACGATCAGTTTGATGGCAGTCACGATAGGGGCCCTTCCTTGGAGTGGTGGATAACATCGCCGCCTTCAGGGAGTGCGGCGAAAGTGGACGACAAGTGCTCATTTACCATTATGTAAACTCCGCGTTCTCGCCCGCTTTCTCGCTACGCTCTAGTCCGCGATGTTTCCGCTCACTCCGGCGAACAGAGTGAAATTACTCTGCTGCGCCTTCTTCAGTAGCTTCTGGAGCAACACGTGGAGCGTGAACGTTGGCAACAGCCTTGTCATCACCGTGTGCCAGAGCAACAAACTCAACGCCTTTAGGGGCTTTGAGGTCGGACAGGTGAATGATCGAGCCGATTTCGGCGTTAGCCAGGTCGACTTCGATGAATTCAGGCAGGTCTTTTGGCAGGCAGGTCACTTCGATTTCAGCAACAACGTGCGAAATTTCGCCGCCTTTCTTGATCGGAGCTTCTTCACCAACAAAGTGTACAGGCACGGTAGCGGTCAGTTTCTGGCCAGCTACAACGCGTACGAAGTCAGCGTGCATCACGTGGCCTTTGGCCGGGTGACGCTGCAGAGCTTTAATGATTACATTTTGCTTGGTGCCGCCAACGTTCAGCTCGATGATGTGGCTGTAAGCCGCTTCGTTTTCGAGCAGTTTGGCAACTTCTTTAGCCAGCATGCTGATGGATTCAGGGGCTTTTTCGCCACCGTAAACTACAGCAGGTACCAGGCTTGCGAGACGACGCAGGCGGCGGCTCGCACCTTTCCCCAGGTCGGAACGCACTTCAGCATTCAGAGTAAAATCGTTCATGTTGTATCTCCAAAATAACCACATTCGCCCCAGCGTTTGCGACCAGCGCTAAAGGCGATATGGGCAAAAAAGCCCCGCCCCGACAGGAATGCCGGGGCGGGGCGCTTTTCGTCAACGAAATGTTCGAGAAGGGCAGGGCCCTTAACGGAACATCGCGCTGATCGATTCTTCGTTGCTGATGCGGCGGACCGCTTCGGCAACTACCGGCGCGATATCCAGTTGACGGATACGCGAGCAGGCTTGAGCAGCAGCGGACAACGGGATGGTGTTAGTCACCACCAGTTCGTCCAGCATGGAATTTTCGATGTTTTCGATCGCCCGACCGGACAGCACAGGGTGTGTGCAGTAGGCGAAAACCTTGGCAGCGCCATGCTCTTTCAGGGCCTTGGCCGCGTGGCACAGAGTGCCGGCGGTATCGACCATGTCATCGACCAGAATACAGGTACGCCCTTCGACATCACCGATGATATGCATCACTTCAGAGTGATTGGCTTTCTCACGGCGTTTGTCAATGATCCCGAGATCCACGCCCAGGGATTTGGCAACAGCACGTGCACGCACGACGCCACCAATGTCCGGGGACACGATCATCAGGTTTTCGAAGCGCTGATCTTCAATGTCATCCACCAATACCGGGGAGCCGTAGATGTTATCTACCGGAATATCGAAGAAACCCTGGATTTGGTCAGCATGCAGATCAACCGTGAGAACACGGTCGATGCCGACTACGGTAAGCATGTCAGCCACGACTTTCGCGCTGATAGCCACACGTGCGGAACGCGGACGGCGATCCTGACGGGCATAACCAAAGTAAGGAATTACAGCAGTGATACGAGTAGCCGAGGAGCGGCGGAAGGCATCAGCCATCACTACCAGTTCCATCAGGTTGTCGTTGGTCGGAGCGCAAGTCGGCTGAATAATGAAGACATCTTTACCGCGGACGTTTTCATTGATCTCGGCAGTAATTTCGCCGTCGGAGAACTTACCGACAGAGATGTCACCGAGAGGGATATGCAGCTGACGTACAACACGCCGAGCCAGATCGGGGTTAGCGTTCCCCGTAAAGACCATCATCTTGGACACGCGCAGTACCTGAAGGCTGAGGGTAACCTGGATGAGTATTGGAAAATGGCAGGGGCGGCTGGATTCGAACCAACGCATGGCAGGATCAAAACCTGCTGCCTTACCGCTTGGCGACGCCCCTGTATCTGTTGCAACGATTACCCAGTAATCGGTTCCTTTAGAGCAGACTTTGCAGCTTGCGATGCAACATCGAAACGTTGCTTCCCTTTGCTACAAACCCTGTAAGGGTCTCTGTAAGAAGGGCCGAGACTTTATCAGCTTCAGCTTTGTTTGGGAAGCCCCCAAACACACAACTTCCAGTTCCGGTGAGTTTTGCTTCGGTAAATTTACCTAACAAATTCAATGCGTTACGTACCTCTGGATAACGCCTTGCTACCACCGGTAAGCAGTCATTTCGACTGTTTCCCTTGGGAACGGGGCGCACTTTAATGGGAGAAGAGTTACGTGTCAACAACGGATCTGAAAAAATTTCTGCTGTACTTACAGAGACTTGCGGCACAAGCACGAGATACCACGGCTCGATGGGGTAAACAGGGGTCAGTTTCTCCCCCACGCCTTCGGCAAAAGCCGCGTGGCCACGCACGAAAACCGGGACGTCGGCGCCAAGTGTCAGGCCCAGCACGGCCAGCCGATCCTCATCCCAACCCAATTGCCAGAGATGATTGAGGCCGAGCAAAGTGGTCGCGGCATTTGAGCTGCCACCACCGATGCCACCGCCCATGGGCAGAATTTTTTCGATCCAGATATCAATCCCGAGCGAACAACCGGATTGCTCCTGAAGTTTTTTTGCGGCCTTGACGATTAAATTACTGTCGTGAGGAACGCCATCGAATTCAGTGTGCAACCGAATCACACCGTCATCACGAACGGCGAAGGTTATTTCATCGCCGTAATCGAGAAACTGAAAAATAGTCTGCAGCTCGTGGTAACCGTCTTCGCGGCGACCGAGGATGTGCAGCATCAGATTGAGTTTGGCCGGGGAGGGCAGCGTCAAGCGAGGAGCCGTCATGTTCACTGCCCCAGTTTGCGAGGTTGCCATTCCTTGATCACCAGCGTGACGTCAAGGTCGGTGCCGTGCAGTTTGATCCGCTCAGGCAGCCAAAAGCCGTTTTGCTCGGCATAGCTGAGGTATTCGACTTGCCAACCATCCTGCTCCAGATTGGCCAGACGGCTGTCGGCATCGAGCGTCAGACGGCTTTTGCTGTCCGGAGCCGGGAGCCCGCGAACCCACCAGGCCAGATTAGACACCGGCAACTTCCAGCCCAATTGTTCTTCGACCAGCACTTCAGGCGTCGGCGCTTCATAGCGGCCCTGGTTGGCGACTTCCAGCGAGACTTTGCCGGGGCGACCGGTCAAGCGTGCTGCACCGCGACCCAGGGGGCCGGAGAGGCGAATGTCGTAGTAATCCTGTCGTTGCAGCCAGAACAACGTGCCGCTGCCCGAGTCTTTCGGGGCACGAATGCCGATTTTGCCGTTGATCTGCCAGCCGTCGAGGCTGGTCAATTGCTGTTTGTACTGGCGCCATTGGGCCGGGTTGCCTTGACCCTGGACCGATTCGCGGGCGCCGAAGCCGGCGCAACCGGTAAGCAGGGCGATGAAACTGAAAACGATGATGTGGCGCAAAAACATAATCTTAAAGAGTCTCTGATCCGGTCAGGCGCTTGATGGTGCTGCGCAGGATAGGGCTGTCGGGCTGTTCCTTGAGGAACTTGCTCCAGATTTGCTTGGCTTCGCGTTGCTTGCCGTTGGCCCACAGGACCTCACCCAGATGAGCGGCGACTTCCTGGTCGGGAAAGCGCTCCAGGGCCTGGCGCAAGTAACGTTCGGCCTCATCGAGATTGCCCAGGCGGAAATTCACCCAGCCGAGGCTGTCGAGTACCGCCGGGTCTTCCGGATTGATCTGGTGTGCCTGTTCGATCAAGGCCTTGGCTTCGACGTAACGCGTTGTACGGTCGGACAAGGTGTAACCGAGGGCGTTCAAGGCCATCGCGTTGTCCGGATCGCGTTTGATGATCAGCCGCAGGTCTCTTTCCATCTGCGCCAGGTCATTGCGTTTTTCCGCTTGCATGGCGCGGGTGTACAGCAGATTCAGATCGTCCGGGTACTTCTGCAAGGCTTGTTGCAGTACATTCCAGGCCTTGTCGGGCTGTCTATTGGCGGACAAGGTTTCGGCTTCGATCAGGTACAACTGAATCGCGTAATCGGGCTGCTCGTCGCGCTCTGCCGCCAGACGGTTTTGGGCCTCGGCGGTCTTGCCGTTGTTCATCAGGATATCGGCCTGACGCAATTGCGCCGGCAGGTAATCGTTGCCCGCGCCGACTTGGGCGTACTCGATCAGTGCGCCTTGGGGGTCGTTACGTTCTTCAGCGATACGACCGAGGTTCAGGTGCGCCGAATCGACGTGGCTTTCACGGGCGATCAGGTCTTCCAGATAGCCCTTGGCCTCGTCCCAGGCCTTGGCTTCCAGGCAGACCAGCGCCAGGGAGTAACGCAGTTCGTCGTCTTCCGGGTATTGCTGAACCAGGCTTGAGAACTCGACTTTGGCATCGTCCATGCGGTCCTGCTCAACCAGCATGCGCGCGTAAGTCAGGCGCAGGCGTTTGTCGTCCGGGTACTTCTTGATGCTTTTTTGCAGCAGCGGCAAGGCTTCATCGCCACGATCGAGCGTTTGCAGCAGGCGTGCACGCAGCAGGATCGGTGCTATTTCGCCGTCGTCCGGCGGATTGCCTTCCAGCAGGCCCAGCGCGCCTTTGGAGTCGCCGTCCTGTTGCAGCAGCAAGGCTTTGCCGAAAATCAGCTGGCTGTTGTTCGGATGGCGCTGCAATAAGCGGTCAAAACTTTTCATCAGGCCGTTGCGCGTGTCCTGGTCGGTATCGGCCGCAGACAAAGCGAGGAAGTCGAAATGCGTGTCGCCCTTGCCTTGCAGAACTTTCTCCATATAGACCATGGAGTCGTCATAGCGCCCGGCGCGAGCCAGTTGCACGGCAGCAGCTCGTTGCGCTTCGAGGTCGTCCGGGGCGTTTTTCGCCCAGATCAGCGCGGTATCCAGGGCCGCCTGATCTGCGCCCAGGTATTCGGCGATGCGAAATGCCCGTTCGGAGATGCCCGGATCCTGGGTGTTAATAGCCTGGGTGACGTAGTTGTCCAGGGCAATGTCGAAACGATTGCGCTGGCCAGCCAGTTCGGCGCTCAGCAGGCTGAAGACAGTTTCTTCACTGAATGAGCTGTAAACCTTGGGCTTTTCAGGGGCAGGGGTGTTGTCTTCGACCGGCGGCGTACCGTCCGACGAAACGGGTGCCAAGGCCTGGCAGCCGCTGAGGAAGACAAAAGCGAGGAGCAACGCGGAAGATCTATTCATATAGGAAGAGGACGACTAACCTGCGGTCGGATCATCATGACACAAGCCTTCGGCCAAACATAACCGAGTCTCAGTGATGCCTTTATAGGGGCAGGTCATGGGGACAATAGTCAGCGGTAGTTGTTCTGGCTCTGTCGAAGTAGGACAATTGCCGGCTTCACGTCACCATCAGCGACCTTGAATGGCCTTCCTTGCACTCGGTATTAACCACAAGACTGCTTCAGTAGACGTCCGCGAGCGCGTGGCCTTTACCCCTGAGCAGCTGGTGGAGGCTTTGCAGCAACTCTGCCGACTCACCGACAGCCGCGAAGCTGCGATCCTCTCCACCTGCAATCGCAGTGAACTGTATATAGAACAGGATCACCTTTCGGCTGACGTCGTGTTGCGCTGGCTGGCCGATTATCACCATTTGAGCCTCGAAGAGCTGCGCGCGAGCGCTTATGTGCACGAAGATGATGCGGCAGTTCGTCACATGATGCGGGTGGCCTCCGGGCTCGATTCGCTGGTGTTGGGCGAACCGCAGATTCTCGGTCAGATGAAATCGGCTTACGCCGTGGCCCGCGAAGCCGGCACCATCGGTCCGTTGCTCGGGCGTCTGTTCCAGGCGACGTTCAACGCGGCCAAACAGGTGCGCACCGACACCGCCATCGGCGAGAACCCGGTCTCCGTGGCGTTTGCCGCGGTCAGCCTGGCGAAACAGATTTTCAGTGATCTGCAACGCAGTCAGGCCTTGCTGATCGGCGCCGGTGAGACCATCACCCTGGTCGCCCGCCATCTGCACGAATTGGGTGTGAAGCGCATCGTGGTCGCCAACCGCACCCTGGAGCGCGCGAGCATTCTGGCGGAGCAGTTCGGCGCTCATGCGGTGTTGCTCTCGGAGATCCCGGCCGAACTGGTGCGCAGCGACATCGTTATCAGCTCCACCGCCAGCCAGTTGCCGATCCTTGGCAAGGGCGCGGTGGAAAGCGCCTTGAAACTGCGCAAGCACAAGCCGATCTTCATGGTAGACATCGCCGTCCCCCGGGATATCGAACCGGAAGTCGGCGAACTGGACGACGTTTACCTGTATAGCGTCGACGATCTCCACGAAGTGGTCGCCGAGAACCTCAAGAGCCGCCAGGGCGCAGCCCAAGCGGCAGAAGAGATGGTCTCGGTCGGTGCCGAAGATTTCATGGTCCGCCTGCGTGAACTGGCTGCGGTGGATGTGCTCAAGGCCTATCGCCAACAAAGCGAGCGCATGCGCGACGAAGAACTGCAGAAGGCCCAGCGCATGCTGGCCAACGGCAGCAGCGCCGAAGACGTGCTGGTGCAACTGGCGCGGGGCCTGACTAATAAACTCTTGCACGCACCGAGCGTGCAGTTGAAAAAGCTTTCTGCCGAAGGTCGCCTCGATGCGCTGGCCATGGCCCAGGAACTCTTTGCCCTGAATGAGGGCTCATCGGATAGCTTTTCGGATAAGAAACCGCAATGAAAGCGTCACTGCTCAATAAGCTGGACATCCTCCAGGACCGTTTCGAGGAATTGACTGCCTTGCTTGGCGACGGCGAAGTCATTTCCGATCAGAACAAATTCCGCACCTACTCCAAGGAATACGCGGAAGTCGAGCCGATTGTCGATGCCTATAAACAGTTGCTCAAAGTGCAAAGCGACCTTGAAGGCGCCCAGGCGCTGCTCAAGGACAGCGACCCGGACATGCGCGAAATGGCCGTGGAAGAAGTCCGCGAAGCCAAAGAGCAGCTGATCGAAATCGAAGCCAGCCTGCAACGCATGCTGCTGCCCAAGGATCCGAATGACGGGCGTAACGTGTTCCTCGAAATCCGCGCCGGCACCGGCGGTGATGAGGCGGCGATTTTCTCCGGCGACCTGTTCCGCATGTATTCGCGGTACGCCGAGCGGCGTGGCTGGCGGGTGGAGATCCTTTCGGAGAACATCGGCGAGCACGGCGGTTATAAAGAAGTCATCGCTCGAGTCGAAGGCGACAGTGTCTACGGCAAGTTGAAATTCGAATCCGGTGCGCACCGCGTACAACGGGTTCCGGCCACTGAATCCCAGGGCCGCATCCACACCTCGGCCTGCACCGTAGCCGTATTGCCCGAGCCGGACGAGCAGGAAGCGATCGAGATCAATCCCTCGGATTTGCGCATCGATACCTACAAATCCTCCGGTGCCGGTGGTCAGCACGTCAACAAGACGGACTCGGCGATCCGCATCACGCACTTGCCGTCCGGTATTGTCGTTGAGTGCCAGGAAGAGCGTTCCCAGCACAAGAACCGCGCCCGGGCGATGTCCTGGCTGTCGGCCAAGCTCAACGACCAGCAGACCAGCGCCGCCGCGAACGCTATCGCTAGCGAGCGTAAATTGCTGGTCGGTTCGGGCGATCGCTCGGAGCGGATCCGCACGTATAACTTTGCCCAGGGGCGGGTCACCGACCACCGGGTCAACCTGACGCTGTATTCCCTCGACGAAATCCTCGCGGGAGGTGTCGACGCGGTGATCGAGCCGTTGCTGGCCGAATACCAGGCTGACCAATTGGCAGCGATAGGTGAGTAAATGACGATCATTGCCAGTTTGTTGCGCGCCGCCGACCTGCCGGATTCGCCCTCCGCGCGCCTGGATGCCGAATTGTTGCTGGCCGCTGCGTTGGGCAAGTCCCGCAGTTTTCTGCACACCTGGCCCGAGCGCATCGTTCCGAGCGAAGCGGCGCTGAAGTTTGCCGAATACCTGCAACGCCGTCGTGGCGGTGAGCCGGTGGCCTACATCCTCGGCCAGCAAGGTTTCTGGAAGCTTGATCTGGAAGTTGCGCCACACACGCTAATCCCGCGCCCGGACACCGAGCTGTTGGTGGAAGCGGGGCTTGAACTCTTGCCAGCCACACCTGCCAAGGTCCTCGACCTCGGCACCGGCAGCGGCGCCATTGCCCTGGCCCTGGCCAGCGAGCGTCCGGCCTGGAAGGTGACCGCCGTGGATCGCGTGCTCGAAGCCGTGGCCCTGGCCGAGCGCAATCGCCAGCGCTTGCACCTGAACAACGCCACCGTGCTGAGCAGTCATTGGTTCAGTGCCCTGGAAGGTCAGCGTTTTAGACTGATCATCAGCAACCCGCCTTACATCGCCTCCGCCGACCCGCATCTGGTGGAAGGTGATGTGCGCTTCGAACCGGCCAGTGCCTTGGTGGCCGGCGTCGACGGGCTCGACGATCTGCGTCTGATCGTCGCCCAGGCGCCGGATTACCTTGAAACGGGCGGTTGGTTGATGCTCGAACACGGTTACGATCAAGCCCATGCAGTACGCGATTTGCTACTGACCCGCGGCTTTGAAGAAGTCCACAGCCGCACCGATCTGGGCGGTCACGAACGTATCAGCCTGGGGCGCCTGCCGTGCTGAATGATCAGGAATTGTTGCGCTACAGTCGGCAAATTCTATTGCAGCACGTCGACATCGACGGCCAGTTGCGACTGAAAGAAAGCCGCGTGTTGATCGTCGGTCTCGGCGGTCTCGGCTCCCCTGTTGCGCTGTATCTGGCAGCGGCCGGCGTCGGTGAGCTGCATTTGGCAGACTTCGACACCGTCGACCTGACCAATCTGCAACGCCAGATTGTTCACGACACCGACAGCGTCGGCCTGAGCAAGGTCGATTCGGCCATTCGCCGACTGAGCGCGATCAATCCCGAGATTCAGTTGATCGCCCATCGCTCCGCGCTGGACGAAGATTCCCTGGCCGCCGCCGTGGCCGCGGTGGATCTGGTGCTGGACTGTTCCGACAATTTCTCCACCCGCGAAGCGGTCAACGCTGCGTGTGTCGCCGGCGGCAAACCTCTGGTCAGTGGCGCGGCAATTCGGCTGGAAGGGCAGCTGTCGGTGTTCGACCCGCGCCGTCCGGAGAGTCCGTGCTACCACTGTTTGTATGGTCACGGCAGCGAAGCCGAACTGACGTGCAGCGAAGCCGGCGTCGTGGGGCCTTTGGTGGGGTTGGTCGGCAGCCTCCAGGCGCTGGAAGCCATGAAATTGTTGGTGGGTTTCGGCGAGCCGCTGGTGGGGCGCTTGTTGTTGATCGATGCCTTGGGCTCGCGCTTTCGCGAATTACGGGTCAAGCGTGATCCAGGCTGCAGCGTCTGTGGTTCGACGCATGCGTGAAGCGCCGATTGGCGTGTTCGACTCCGGCGTCGGTGGGCTTTCGGTGCTGGCCGAGATCCAGCGGTTGCTGCCCAACGAGTCACTGTTGTACATCGCCGATTGCGGGAATGTTCCCTATGGCGAGAAAACCCCGGAATTCATTCGTCATCGTTGCAGTGTGATGGCCGGTTTTTTTCAGCAGCAAGGCGCCAAGGCTTTGGTGCTGGCCTGTAACACGGCGACTGTCGCTGGCGTTGCAGACTTGCGGCGCGATTATCCCGAGTGGCCCATCGTCGGCATGGAACCGGCGGTCAAACCGGCCGCTGCAGCCACCCGCAGCGGCGTGGTCGGCGTCCTCGCCACCACCGGCACTTTGCAAAGTGCCAAGTTCGCCGCGTTGCTCGACCGTTTCGCCACCGATGTGCGCGTCCTCACTCAGCCGTGCCCCGGCCTGGTGGAGCTGATTGAAAACGGCGATCTGCACAGTCCTGCACTGCTCCAGTTGCTTGCCAGGTATGTCGAGCCGCTGCTCGGCGCCGGGTGCGACACAATAATTCTCGGCTGCACGCATTACCCCTTCCTAAAGCCATTGCTTAAGCAGATGATCCCTGAAGACATCAGCCTGATCGACACTGGCGCCGCTGTAGCGCGGCAACTTCAGCGTCTGTTGGCCGAGCGAGAATTGCTCGCCGAGGGGCCTGCACGTGCTGCGCAGTTCTGGACGAGTTCCGATCCGGAGCATTTCAGAAATATCTTGCCGATACTGTGGAATACCGCTGGCGATGTGCAAAGCTTTAAAGGGTAAGTTAAAGCCTGGGGCAAACGAGTAATTGGGGTGAACTTCTGATTAAACGTCGACTTCTATAGCGTTAAGCAACAAAAAAACCATACGAAATCGTTCGGAAAAGGATGTTTCTAATGAAGCGACTATTCTGCTTGGCTGCGATTGCGGCCGCACTGATGGGGCACAGTTTTACCGCACAGGCGGCAGGCGTTGAGTTCGCGGTTGGCCAGACCAGCGAGTCGACCATGACCTACCGACTGGGCATGCAATTCGATTGGGACAAGAGCTGGTTGCAGAGTGATGTCGGTCGTTTGACCGGTTACTGGAGCGGTGCCTACACCTATTGGGAAGGCAGCAAGACCTCCAGCAACCACAGCCTGTCGTTCTCGCCGGTGCTGGTTTACGAGTTTGCCGGGCAGGCCGTCAAACCCTATGTGGAGTTGGGGGTTGGCGTGGCAGTGTTCGCCAATACCGAAGTCGAAAACAACAATCTCGGCAATGCCTTTCAGTTTGAAGACCGGTTCGGCTTTGGGCTGCGCTTTGCGGGCGGACATGAAGTCGGGATTCGTGCGACGCACTATTCCAATGCCGGGCTCAGCAGCCCGAACAATGGTGTAGAAAGCTACGCGCTGCATTACACGATGCCGCTCTAAGCACACTGCACAATCAATGTGGGTGCGAGCTCGCTCCCACATTATTTGTACTCCGATAACGTCGACTTCAGCGATACGCCGTAGTAATCCCCTGGCGTTCGTCGATGCATTCCGGTGCGCCCATCTCGAACTCCCTGCAGATCAGCGGGCGTTTCTCGTAGATGGTGCACATCATGGTGTTGCGATCCAGCGCAGCACACCAACCGTCATCCAGACGCAACATGACTTCCCCACCCCAGTCATCGGTATCGATAAAACGTTCGGGCACGCCTGTGTCGGTGATCAGCATGACTTCGAGCTGACAGCAGCAAGCTGCGCAGGTCGAGCAAGTGACCACCGGTTCGGCGATTTGCGTGTGGGGAATGGTTTTCATGGCTCGCAGTGTAAGGCAGTGGGCCGGGGCTGTGTGAAAGGCCTGACGGACGCTCAGCTGTGAGTATCGGACGCCAGCCGCTGAGCCATGAAATGCAGCGTGGGAAACAGCAGCGCCCACAGTAATCCGATGCCAATCAGTGTCGGCGATTGTCCATAGGGAAATTGCACCCCGGCCAATTGTCCTCCCGCGTAATACGACAACGGCCCACCGACGGCGCCTAGTAGGCTGCCGAGCCACCAGGGATTGGCGGTCCATTGCAGGCAATGTCGCAAAGTGGTTGCCAGCAGCGCCCACAACAGCATCAGCCACATCGGAATCAGCGGCGCGACATCGTTGAAGTCGAACACCCCCAGCCAGCGCAACGAACTGTCGACCGTCGTTCCCAGCAGCACCACGCTGAGGATCAGTCGGCCTTCATCAGCCCAGCGACTTATCCACAACAGATGAATCACCAGCACCGCCAACGCCACCAGCAACCACAGACCACTGCCTCCGATCACGCAGGCAAACCAGCCGACCTGAAACAGCGCGGCATTTGCCCATCGTTCAAGCATCGAATCGGCCGAGCAGCGGCGCCGGCATCGCGGCGGGTTTGGCCAGCAGCAATTGCGCCGTGCCGATGGTGCGTTCCAGGAAACCACCTTCGCAGTAGCACAGATAAAACTCCCACAGCCGCAGGAAATAGTCGTCGTAGCCCATTTCGCTCAAGCGACCGTGGGCGCGGCGAAAATTCTCATGCCACAGGCGCAAGGTTCGGGCGTAGTGCAGGCCGAAATCCTCCATGTGCAGTAGGTTCATGTCGGTGTCACGGCTGACAATCTCCAGCATTTTCTGCACGCAGGGCAGGGCGCCGCCGGGGAAGATGTAACGCTGAATGAAATCGACATTGCTCTTGGCTTGTTCGTAGCGCTGCTCACGGATGGTGATCGCTTGCAACAGCATCAAGCCGTTGCTCTTGAGCAGCTGCGCGCATTGCTTGAAGTAGGTCGGCAGGAAGCGATGACCAACCGCTTCGATCATCTCGATCGACACCAGTTTGTCGTACTGCCCGGTCAGGTCGCGATAATCGGACAGCAGCAGTGTGACCTGGTCTTGCAAACCCAGGGCTTCGATCCGTTGCGCGGTAAAGGCGTACTGCTCTTTCGACAGCGTGGTGGTGGTGACTTTGCAGCCGTATTTCTGGGCGGCGTAAAGCGCCATGCTGCCCCAGCCGGTGCCGATTTCCAGCAGGTGATCGCTGGGTTGCAGCGCGAGTTTCTGGCAGATACGTTCGAGCTTGTTCAGTTGCGCCTGTTCCAGGGTGTCTTCAGGGGTGAGGAACTGCGCGGCGGAATACATCATGGTCGGGTCGAGAAACTGCTCGAACAAGTCATTGCCGAGGTCGTAATGTGCCGCGATGTTTTTCTGCGAGCCCTTGCGTGTGTTGCGATTGAGCCAGTGCAGGCTCTGCACGAACGGGCGGCTCAGTTTTGCCAGTCCACCTTCCAGCGCATCCAACACGTCAAGGTTGCTGACGAAGACACGCACCACTGCCGTCAAATCCGGCGAACTCCAGTAGCCGTGGATAAACGCTTCGCCCGCGCCAATCGAGCCGCTACTCGCCACCAGTCCCCAGGCCGCGGCGTCGAGGATATGGATTTCGCCCACGGGATGGCTGCCGGCGGTACCGAAGACGTGCCGTTCGCCGTCTTCGAAGACCACCAGTTGCCCGTGTTTGAGCTGCGCCATCTGCCGCAACACACCACGGCGCAGCAACGATCCGGTCAGGCCGTTGGTACTTAACAGGTTGGTTTTGGCCGAGACACTAGAGGATTTCATGGCGGCGATCCTTGGGGGGAACAGTGGTGGTCTGAAATCTGCCATCGGCAGCCGGATGAGCAAATATCGGTGCGCGTTTCAGTAGCAAGCGCACGGCCTGCCAATAAATCGCCAGACAGGTTTTCGCGGTCATCCACGGAAAGCGCCGCAAGTAACGGTGCAGGCTGCCCCGGGTGAGGGCTTCGCGGTGCAGGTTGAGTGTGGCGTCGAACAGTTTCAGTTCGCCTTGCCAATCCGCCAT
This sequence comes from Pseudomonas sp. RT4P38, assembly GCF_054897765.1. Lineage (NCBI taxonomy): Bacteria > Pseudomonadati > Pseudomonadota > Gammaproteobacteria > Pseudomonadales > Pseudomonadaceae > Pseudomonas > Pseudomonas sp. RT4P38. The sequence continues at coordinate 5,848,223 of NZ_CM142703.1, read as the reverse complement.
GTGCACGCCGAGTTTTTGCGCGGCGGGGCTGAAGCTCATGCGGTATTCAATATCGCGCGGCAGAAACGGCGACACATGAAACGCCTTTGCCACGGCGAAATGCTGGTGGAAGTCCTGCACGTTCGTCGGTGCCTTGGCCGGTAACACGTAGTGGTAACGCTCGCGCCACGGCGTATTGGTGACTTCGCAGAGAATCGCCGCCAGTTGGCCGTCGGCCTCATGGCAGTAGAAAAAACTCACCGGGTTGAACGACAGGCCCCAACTGCGGGCTTGGGTCAGGAGGCAGGTCGAGCCGTTTGGCACATGGCCGATTACCTCGGCGACTTGCTGGCGTACCGCGTCGATCAAGCGCATGCCACTGCCAGTGAATGCTTTCAAGTAATCGGTTTCGCGAAACGAGAACGGCGCGAAACGGCTGGTGCCCGACAGCGGCGACAAGCCAAGCACCGCGTCCTGTTCGTCGAGGTCCAGGTACAGCAGACCGATCCGGTAACGGAATTCATGGCGCCGCGGGGCAAACCGCCGATGGGCGATCCAGCCGCTGTAAAGGGCGCTGTTCACAACACTTCTCCCAGCGAGCGAGCAACCCGCAGCGCACTGACCACACCGTCTTCATGGAAACCACTGGCCCAATAAGCGCCGCAAAACCAAGTGTGCTGCGCGCCGTCCAACTCATCCCAGCGTGCCTGCGCGGCGACGGCAGCCAAGCTGTATTGCGGATGGGCGTAGATGAATTTGGCGAGCACTTTGTTCGGGCTGATGCCTGCACTCTGATTGAGGCTGACGCAAAACGTGGTGTCGCTCTGGATGCCTTGCAGAATGTTCATGTCGTAAGTGACGGCGGCCAGCGTGTGACCGGGACCACCGAGGCGATAATTCCAACTGGCCCAGGCAAGCTTTCGCACCGGCAGCAAGCGCGTGTCGGTGTGCAACACCACTTCGTTGTCGGCGTAGGGCAGGGCGCCAAGGATCGACTGTTCGGCGCTGCTCGGTTTGGCCAGCAGTTTGAGGGCCTGATCGCTGTGGCAGGCGAACACCACTTTGTCGAAACGCTCGCTGCCGACGGCGCTGTGGATAACGACGCCGTCTTCATCGCGTTCAACGCGGGTCACCGGGCAATTGAGGCGGATCTTGTCTTTAAAAGACGCGGTCAGAGGTGCGACATAAGCGCTTGAACCACCCTCGATCACACTCCATTGCGGACGATTGCTGACGGACAGCAAGCCGTGATTCTTGAAAAACCGGATGAAGAACTGCAACGGGAAACCGAGCATGTCGGCCATGGACATCGACCAGATCGCCGCGCCCATCGGCACGATGTAATGCAGGATAAAGCGCTCGCCGTAGCCGCCGGCCTTCAGGTATTGATCGAGGGTGGTGTCGGCGGCGATCCGTTGTTCTTCGAGGTCGCGCTGGGCTTCTTTGTTGAACCGCAGGATGTCGCGCAACATGCCCCAGAACCCTGGCGACATCAGGTTGCGACGTTGGGCGAACAGGCTGTTGAGGTTGTTGCCGTTGTACTCAAGGCCCGAGTCCGGGGCGGTGACCGAGAAACTCATCTCGGTGGGTTTGAAGCCCACGCCGAGCCGGCCCAGTAGGCGAATGAAATTCGGGTAGGTCCAGTCGTTGAACACAATAAAACCGGTGTCCACTGCATAGCGCTGGCCATCGACAGTCACGTCCACCGTGTGGGTGTGACCGCCGACCCAGTCGCTGGCCTCGAACAGAGTGATCTCGTGCCTGCGATTGAGCAGGTAGGCGCTGGTCAGCCCCGAGATCCCGCTGCCGATGATGGCGATGTTCAAGGGACGTCCTTGATCGGTGGACTGCTGCGCACCATGCGCTTGCCGATGGCCAGTTTCACGCCGTTGGGCATTTTTGACAGCGGCCAGAGCGCAGCCATGAACAGTCCGGGAAACGCGATCTCCAGTGGGCGGTTTTTGAGTTTGGCGAAGATGTGCTGCGCAGCTTTATCCACAGGCCAGCTGAGCGGCATCGGGAAATCGTTCTTCGCCGTCAACGGTGTCTCGACAAACCCCGGGCTGACCACGGTGACTTCAATGCCTTCCGGCGCCAGATCAATGCGCAACGATTCGAACAAGTAGCGCAGCCCGGCCTTTGACGCGCCATAGGCTTCGGCGCGGGGTAGCGGCAAGTACGTCACCGAACTGGCGACGCCCACCAAGTGCGGCTCGGTACCCTTGCGCAGCAGCGGTAAGGCCGCCTCGATGCAGTACGCGCTGGCGAGCAAATTGGTGCGCACCACATGCTCGACAATCGACGAATCGAATTGCTGAACGTCGACGTATTCGCAGGTGCCTGCATTGAGAATCACCGTGTCCAGGGACCCCCAGTCTTCGGCAATTTTCGCGCCGATTTCGCGGACTGTCTGGCTGTTGGTCAAGTCACCGGGCACCACGAGCACTTGCCCCGGATAACGCAGGGACAAGACTTTCAGCACCGCCGCCGAGCGTGAACTGACGGCGACGTGGGCGCCGGTTTTCAGTATTTCTTCGGCCAGCGAGGCGCCAATGCCGCTGCTGGCGCCGGTTAACCAGTAACGCCGTGGAGGTGTAAAACTCATCCCATTCTCCTTTTCAGCCAGGCAATCGCCCGACCCAATACGGGTACATGTTCGTAAAGCAGCGCCCCGGCATCGAAGTAATCTCGGTGGCGATAAACCTTATCGCGCCAGAGCAGGTGCGAGCAGCCATCGACCCGAATCAACTGACCGCCGGCCAGGCGCGGATGGCGATAACTCATGACCCAGCGCAAATAGCCCTCGCCTTCACTGATCTGGTCGAAGCCATGAAAGTCGAAGTGCAGATCGCTGACGTTGGCGTAGAGCTCGGTGAAGTAGCTGCGCATTTTCACCAGGCCCTGAACTTCGTGCAGAGGATCGGTGAAGTGCACGTCGTGGGTGTAGAGCTGATTGAGGTGTTGCAGGCAGTCCTTGTCCAAGGCTGCAAACTGTTGGGCAAAACGGCGCAGGAAATCACTCATCGTGTCCTCCGGCCTGTTGTCTTGATGGCAGGTTCTTGAACGCGGCCAGTGCCCGTTGGCGCGAGGTGCTTAGGTTGACGATTGGCGACGGATAATCTGCCACGCCGAACAACCCACCAAGGTTGGCCGGGTTGTGTACTTCCTTTGTGTTTAGCCCGGCCAGTTCCGGCAGCCAGTGCTTGATGAATACGCCTTCGCTGTCGAATTTTTCAGACTGGCTCAACGGATTGAAAATCCGGAAGTAGGGCGCCGAGTCGGTGCCGGTGGACGAGCTCCACTGCCAGCCACCGTTGTTCGCCGCGAGGTCGCCGTCGATCAGGTGCCGCATGAAAAAGCGCTCGCCTTCACGCCAGTCAATCAGCAGGTTTTTGGTCAGGAACATCGCCACGACCATGCGCAGTCGGTTGTGCATCCAACCGGTTTCGAGCAATTGGCGCATGGCCGCGTCGATGATCGGCAGGCCGGTGCGGGCTTCTTGCCACGCCAGCAGTTCTTCCGGGGCGTCGCGCCAGGCCAGGGCTTCGGTTTCCGGGCGGAAAGCACGGTGACGCGAGACCCGTGGGTAGCCCACCAGAATGTGTTTGTAAAACTCGCGCCACAGCAGTTCGTTAATCCAGGTCACCGCGCCGACCTTACCGCTTTCGAATTCCCCTTGATTGCTTTGCAGGGCGGCGTGCAGGCATTGGCGAGGGGAAATCACCCCGGCGGCGAGATAAGCCGAGAGCTGACTGGTGCCCGGTTTGGCCGGGAAGTCTCGCTCGTTTTTGTAATAGTCGATCTGGGCGTCGGCGAAGGTGTCGAGACGGCGCCGGGCTTCGGCTTCACCGGCCGGCCAGAGTGTGCGCAAACTGTCGAACGGCGTTTTGAAACCTTCAACGCTTGATGGGATTTTGTCGCTGCGCATAGCAAGTGGCACCTGAACCGCGGGTGCGACGACCAGCCCTGGTAACGACGCACGCAGACGGTCGTAGCAGACTTTGCGGAACTGGCTGAAGACTTGAAAGTAAGTGCCGGTCTTGGTCAGCACGCTGCCCGGTTTGAACAGCAGTTGATCGAGGTAGCTATAGAAGTCGATGCCATGGGCCTTGAGCGACTCGGCCACGGCGTCATCACGACGGCTTTCATGAACGCCGTACTCTTCGTTGAGGTGCACCGCGTCAATCTTCAATAGCTGACACAGTTCGAGCAGCACCTTCGGCGCTTCATCCCAGCGTGATGCCGTGCGGATCAGCAAAGGAATATTCAGTTCGCCCAGCGTACGGCTCAACTCGCCAAGATTGCGCAACCAGAAATCCACTTTGCACGGCGCGTCATCGTGCTCCAGCCATTGCTCCGGACTGAGCAGGTACACCGCCACAGTCGGGCCGCGAGCAGCGGCGGCCGAAAGGGCGGTGTTGTCATGTAGACGCAAGTCGCTGCGCAACCAGATCAATTGCATGGTGGTGTCCGTACGTTTCATTAAATTAGTCCACGCTGAACCAGGTCCTGATGGGCCGTTAACGGGTCTTCGGCCAAGAACAAATCAGCGATCTCATTAGTTTTTACGGACAACTCGGCGTGGTGGATGCATACCGTTGGTCCGGCAATCATTTTTGGGCAACTGACACCATTCAAAAGTTTCGGCAGCTGTGAAAGGATCATGGCTTTGCTGGAGTACAGCAGTACGCCGCGGGCTTGCAGATGATCGACCGCCAGCGCGAGTTCGCCGGCGGGAAGTGGCCAGTCGAACACCTCCACCGGGCAATCGGCGCTGCTGATCAGCCAGGCGGTCAGCCACAGGTGAGGTTCCAGTGGCAGGTCCGATTGATTGATCAACAACAGTGGCGCGGTCCGTAACTGACGGTTGTTATGGTAGATGCGTGCGCCAAATTTGCTGCGTAACCAGGAGTAAAAAAACACCCGCTCCATCTGCGCGCCGAACTGTCCTTGCCAGCGTTGCTCCAGTTCAGCCAGCAACGGCATCAGCAGTTGTGCGCACAAGGTACGCGGTGGATACAGCGCCATGGCCTGATTGACAGTGTCATCGACGGTGCGTTCGTTCAGTTGAGTGACCGCTTGCAGCAGCGTATGGCGCATCACGTGCCAATCGTTTTCGACGGATTCGGTAAAGGCCTGCGGGGTGTCGAGCAGTGGCTTGACCTGGCTGACGGCCACGCCGCGGTTTAGCCAGGTGAGGATCGTCAGGATGCGTTGAACGTGTTCGGCAGAGAACAGCCGATGACCCTTGGGCGTGCGTTGCGGCACGATCAATCCATAACGCCGTTCCCAGGCTCGCAGGGTGACGGCGTTGACGCCGGTCTGCCGCGCGACCTCACGGATCGGCAGCCAGCCTTCGTCGAGGGCTTTCTTGAAGTCGGCGCCGAGGTCTTCGCTGGCGCTGGTGTCGAGTGGGCTTTTCATTAGATTGTCATTAGATCGCGTTTCGCAGACTGAGATTTTCCGGATGCGGTTGCAGGTAAACCTGTTGCGCAATGTATGGATCCGGGTGTTGACGGAAGTAGTGTTTGAGCAGCGTCAACGGCACCACCAGCGGCACGATACCGAGGCGGTACTGGCCGATGACGTGTTGCACTTCCTGTTTGTCTTCAGGGCTGATGGCCTGTTTGAGATAGCCACTGATGTGTTGCAGGACATTGGTGTGGGTGTGGCGTGTGGCGCATTTTTTCAAGGCCGCCATCAGCTCGCCGAAATAGCGTGGACCGAGTTCGTTCGGGTCGGTCTGGCCCATGTTGCCCAGCAGGTTGCCCAGGGTTTTGTATTGCACCGGGTTGTGGGCCATCAGCAGGTATTTGTAGCGCGAGTGAAAGTCCGTGAGGCCACGGCGAGTCAGGCCTTCGCGCAGCAACTGCTGCCAGGCACTGTAGGCGAACACGCGGGTGAGGAAGTTTTCTCGCAGCACCGGGTCGTTGAGTCGGCCGTCTTCTTCCACCGGTAATTCCGGATGCCGCGCGCAGAACGCCTGGGCGTAGATGCCACGGCCACCACCGTCCACCGGCGCACCGTTGGTGTGGTAGACCTTGACCCGATCCAGGCCGCATGACGGGGATTTCTGCATGAAGATGTAGCCGCATAGGTCGCCCAGTTCCGCAGCCATTTTCTGTCCGTACTCGGCCAGCGGCCGGGTGACATTGAGCTCAGGGTTGACGGTGCCGACAGCCTCGGGATGTTCGGGATCGCCAACCAGCCTGATCGGCTCCCGAGGAATACCGAGGCCAATGGCGACTTCGGGGCAAACCGGGACGAAATCGAAATAGTCAGTGAGGGTGCGACTGCACAGCTGCGACGCTTTGTGCCCGCCGTTGTAACGCACTTCTGCGCCCAACAGGCAGGCGCTGATGGCAATTTTCGGTTTCACGGTGACGTCGGGCATCGGAGCACCTCGAATCTAAACCTGTACAGGCTGATCGGTCTGTACAACATAACTTCATCATAGATTCAAAGGTGTACAAGTCAAATTGTTTGTATAGGTTTTAGCGTCGCCCCCCTACCAGATCGATGCGATTCACTGCAGATGCGCATGCAAGCGGCGGGCGGCTTCCTGGCCGCTGAGCCAGGCGCCTTCGACACGACCGGACAAGCACCAGTCGCCACACACATACAAGCCTAGATCGGCATCGGCCAGGGCGCCCCATTCATGGCTGTTGGCCGGGCGGGCATAGAGCCAGCGGTGGGCGAGGCTGAAGGTCGGGGCGGGCATGGCATCGTGCAGCAGTTCGGCAAATGCGCCGTGCAATTGCTCGATCACCGCTTCCTTGGACAGGTCGATATGTTGCCGGCTCCAGGCACTGGTCGCATGCAGCACCCACGTATCGAGGGTGTTATCGCGCCCGGGTTTGCTGCGGTTGCGAGCCAGCCAGTCGAGTGGGCTGTCCTGTACGAAGCAGCCTTCCATGGGCGTATCCAGCGGTGTCTCGAACGCCAGCGCGACAGCCCAGGTAGGGTCCATTTTCACCCCGGCGGCGGCACCGGCGAGTTTCGGCGCGGAGGCCAGCAGTGCAGTCGCCTGAGGCGCTGGCGTGGCGATAATCACATGACTGAACGGGCCGTGGGTGAAGCCTTCGGCGTCCTGCAGGTGCCAGTGCTCTTCGCCGCGATAGACCTCGGTGATGCGGCAGGCGAAATGCACTTCCAGATCGCCGAGCAGGCCACGGGTGATGGCGCTCATGCGCGGCGTTCCGACCCAGCGCGTCTGTTCGTCCGGCGACAGGTTGAGCTGGCCGCCGTGGTAGGTGTAGAGCTGTGGCATCCATTCAGCGACCCAGCCGTTGCCTTGCCAGCGCTGGACTTCAGTGACGAAGCGGCGATCGCGGGCGGTGAAATATTGCGCGCCCATGTCCAGAGCACCCGCATCGCTGCGCTTGCTCGACATGCGTCCGCCACTGCCGCGGCTTTTATCGAAAAGTTGAACGACATGCCCGACCTCTGTCAGGGCCTGGGCGGCGGAGAGCCCGGCGATGCCGGTGCCGATGATTGCGATAGGTACAGTCATAGGGGCCTCGTTTACCTTTCTGTACAGACTACGCCGTGGTTTAAACCTGTACAATATTGTTTTTTGGTATAACTTTTAGCGTTCTCGTTCTGACAGCTTGGCCTATTGTTAATCACAGAGCCTGCCCGATACCAAAGATCCCTGCTTATAAAAATAGACTAGGGATCAGGGTAAAACGCTACGCGAGGAAGTAGTCATGCACATATTGCTGACCGGCGGTACTGGTTTGATAGGACGTCAGCTCTGCCGACACTGGTTGAGTCAGGGTCATCGTCTGACGGTCTGGAGTCGAAGTCCTGAAAAAGTCGCGAAAATATGCGGTACCCAGGTGCGCGGAGTGGCCCGCCTCGAGGACATCGGCCAGGAGCCGGTGGATGCGATTATCAACCTCGCAGGTGCACCGATTGCCGATCGCCCCTGGACAACCAGACGCAAAGCGCTGTTGTGGAGCAGCCGCATCACCCTGACCGAAACCCTGCTGGCCTGGCTCGAAACCCGAGAACAAAAACCGCAGGTGTTGATTTCGGGGTCTGCGATCGGTTGGTACGGTGATGGGGGTGAGCGGGAATTGACCGAGAAGTCTCCACCGGTCATCGATGATTTCGCCAGCCAGTTGTGCATCGCCTGGGAAGAAACCGCCCAGCGTGCCGAAGCCTTGGGCATCCGCGTGATCCTTATTCGTACCGGGCTGGTGTTGTCGGCCGAGGGCGGCTTTTTGTCGCGGCTGTTGCTGCCGTTCAAACTGGGGCTGGGTGGGCCTATCGGCAATGGCCGGCAGTGGATGCCGTGGATCCATATCAACGATCAAATCGCCCTGATTGATTTTCTTCTGCATCAGAAAGACGCCAGCGGTCCTTATAATGCCTGCGCGCCCAAGCCGGTGCGCAATCGCGAGTTCGCCAAGACGTTGGGTAGCGTGCTGAACCGCCCGACGTTCATGCCCATGCCGGCCCTGGCTTTAAAGGTGTGCCTGGGCGAATTGTCATTGCTGTTGCTGGGCGGTCAGAAGGCCGTACCGGCTCGCTTGCTGGAAGCGGGTTTCACTTTCCAGTTCACTGAATTGCGCGCGGCTCTGGACGACGTTTCCAGCCGCCTTTGAAATAGGACGTTGCATGACCGATCACGCATTGCTTCTGGTCAATCTGGGCTCACCGGCCTCCACCTCGGTGGCGGATGTGCGCAGTTACCTCAATCAATTTCTGATGGACCCGTATGTGATCGACCTGCCATGGCCGGTGCGACGTTTGCTGGTGTCGCTGATCCTGTTCAAGCGCCCGGAGCAGTCAGCCCACGCCTACGCCTCGATCTGGTGGGAGGAGGGCTCGCCGTTGGTGGTGCTCAGCCGTCGCCTGCAACAGGCCATGACTGCCCAGTGGACCCACGGTCCGGTGGAGTTGGCGATGCGTTACGGTGAACCGTCGATTGAATCGAAATTGGTGCAGCTGGCCGCCCAGGGCCACAAAAAAATCACTCTCGCGCCGCTTTATCCACAGTTCGCTGACAGCACCGTGACTACGGTGATCGAAGAAGCCAAACGAGTGGTGCGCGAGAAGAAGCTCGACGTACAGTTCTCGATTCTCCAGCCGTTCTACGATCAGCCGGAATACCTTGATGCGTTGGTGGCCAGCGCCAAGCCGTATCTGCAGCAGGATCACGATCATCTGTTGCTAAGCTTTCACGGCTTGCCGGAGCGGCACCTGACCAAGATCGACCCTACCGGGCACCATTGCTTTAAAAGCGATAATTGCTGTCTGAACGCTTCGCCAGAAGTATTGGCGACCTGCTACCGCGCCCAATGCCTGCGCACGGCGTCCGAGTTTGCCAAACGTCTGGGCCTGCCGGACGGCAAGTGGTCGGTGTCGTTCCAGTCGCGACTGGGTCGAGCCAAATGGATCGAACCCTACACCGAAGCACGCCTCGATGAGTTGGCTGGAATGGGCGTGAAGAAAGTGCTGGTGATGTGCCCGGCATTCGTCGCCGATTGCATTGAGACGCTGGAAGAGATCGGTGATCGCGGCAAAGAGCAGTTCCGCGAGGCAGGAGGGGAGGAGTTGGTGCTGGTGCCGTGTCTCAACGATGACCCGCAGTGGGCGAAGGCGTTGAACACCTTGTGCGAAAGGGCCCCGTTGGCGTTGTAGATGATCGTTCCCACGCGCGTGGGAACGATCAGGTGGGGTTACAGCAGCGACTCATTCGCCTTCTTGTGCTTCCAGCTGTCATTACCCGGCAGCAACAGGTTCAGCGCAATCGCCGTCACCGCGCACAGCGCGATGCCTTTGAGGCCAAAGTCGTCAGGCCCTGTGCCGGTGCCGACCAGCACACCGCCAATCCCGAACACCAGGGTCACCGACACAATCACCAGATTGCGCGCTTCGCCCAGGTCGATCTTGTGGCGTATCAGCGTGTTCATGCCCACCGCCGCAATCGAGCCGAACAACAGGCACAGAATCCCGCCCATCACCGGCACCGGAATGCTTTGCAGCAACGCGCCGAACTTGCCGACGAACGCCAGGCTGATGGCGAAAATCGCCGCCCAGGTCATGATCTTCGGGTTGTAGTTCTTGGTCAGCATCACCGCGCCCGTCACTTCGGCATAGGTGGTGTTGGGCGGGCCGCCAAACAGTCCCGCCGCGGTGGTGGCAATGCCATCGCCGAGCAGGGTGCGATGCAGGCCGGGTTTCTTCAGGTAATCGCGACCGGTCACGCTACCGACTGCAATCACACCGCCGATGTGCTCGATAGCCGGCGCCAGGGCGACCGGAACGATGAACAGAATCGCCTGCCAGTTGAATTCCGGCGCGGTGAAGTGCGGGATGGCAAACCACGGAGCGGCGGCAATCTTTGCGGTGTCGACGACGCCAAAATAGAACGCCATCGCAAAACCCACCAGCACGCCCGAGATGATCGGCACCAGGCGGAAAATGCCTTTACCGAACACCGCGACGATCAGGGTGGTCAGCAGCGCTGGCATAGAGATCAACATTGCCGTTTGGTAGTGAATCAGCTCAGTGCCGTCGCCCGCCTTGCCCATCGCCATGTTGGCGGCGATCGGCGCCATGGCCAGGCCGATGGAGATGATCACCGGGCCAATCACCACCGGTGGCAGCAGACGGTCGATGAATCCGGTGCCTTTGATCTTCACCGCAAGGCCGAGGAAGGTGTAGACGAAACCCGCCGCCATCACGCCGCCCATGGTCGCCGCGAGGCCGAACTGACCCTTGGCGAGGATGATCGGGGTGATGAAGGCAAAACTCGATGCCAGGAATACCGGCACCTGACGCCCGGTGACGATCTGGAACAGAATCGTCCCCAGGCCGGCGGTGAACAGCGCCACGTTCGGGTCGAGACCGGTAATCAGCGGCATCAACACCAGGGCGCCGAAGGCCACGAACAGCATCTGCGCGCCCGACAGCACCGTGCGCCAGAGCGGATCGTTGAACTCATCCTGCATGCTCAAGCGTCCTTCTGCTTGGTGCCGAAGATCTTGTCACCGGCATCGCCCAGGCCTGGGATGATGTAACCGTGTTCGTTGAGTTTCTCGTCAATGGAGGCGGTGTAGATCATCACGTCCGGGTGAGCTTTCCCTACAGCAGCGATGCCTTCAGGCGCGGCAACCAGCACCATGGCGCGGATGTCCCGGCAACCGGCCTTTTTCAGCAGGTCGATGGTTGCGACCATGGAGCTGCCGGTGGCGAGCATCGGGTCGATGATCATTGCCAGGCGTTCGTTGATTTCCGGAACCAGTTTTTCCAGGTAGGTGTGGGCCTGCAAGGTTTGCTCGTTGCGGGCCACGCCGACGGCGCTGACTTTGGCGCCCGGGATCAGGCTCAGCACGCCTTCGAGCATGCCGATGCCGGCGCGCAGGATCGGTACTACAGTAATTTTCTTGCCAGCGATTTTCTCGACCGACACAGTGCCGCACCAGCCTTCGATATCGTAGGATTCCAGCGGCAGGTCTTTAGTGGCTTCATAAGTCAGCAGGGCGCCGACTTCCTGAGCGAGCTCACGGAAATTCTTTGTGCTGATGTCGGCGCGGCGCATGAGGCCAAGTTTATGACGGATCAGCGGATGGCGGATCTCGAGGATGGGCATGGGGAAGGCTCCGGCGGCGGGCAAAAAAACCGGCCTAGATTAATCTATCCGAGGGTGTTGTCCTATAGACATAGAGTACGTTAGTCCACAAACGCTTGATCTGGCCGTGAGGGATGCGTACCTTTGCCCGCTTTTCCCGAATCCGTCACCCCTGGAGAGCGCCATGTCTGCTGATCTCGAGCATATCCGTCAAATCATGCGAGAGGCTGACTGCCTGTACACCGAAGCTGAAGTCGAGGCGGCCATCGCCCGTGTCGGTGCACAAATCAACGATCAGATGGCGGAAAGCAATCCGGTGGTGTTCTGTGTGATGAACGGCGGGCTGATTTTCTCCGGCAAGCTACTGACCCATCTGAACTTCCCGCTGGAAGCGTCCTACCTGCACGCCACCCGTTATCGCAACGAAACCAGCGGCGGCGACCTGTTCTGGAAAGCCAAGCCGGAAGTCTCGTTCCTCGACCGTGATGTGCTGATCATCGACGACATCCTCGATGAAGGTCACACCCTGGGCGCGATCATCGACTACTGCAAACACGCGGGTGCCCGCGCCGTGCACACAGCCGTGCTGATCGACAAGGACCACGACCGCAAGGCTCGCCCGGACCTGAAAGCCGATTTCGTCGGCCTGCCATGCATCGACCGTTACATCTTCGGTTACGGCATGGACTACAAAGGCTACTGGCGTAACGCCAACGGGATTTTTGCTGTTAAAGGCATGTAAAAAACCAAGCAAATTCCCTGTGGGAGCGAGCTCGCTCCCACAGTGGGTCGCCTTCACAAATTCATTTTCGTACGCTCATGCTAGAGTGCTCGGCTTCGCCTTGGGAGCCTGTCATGAGTCTTTTGATCCGCAGCTGCGCCGCCCTGTTGCTGACTCTCAGCCTGCCTCTGGCTGCCGCGCCGGCGCCGATGCACGCGCAGTTCCTGCCCCCGGATGACCTGACCCTGCGTGACGCGGAACCCGAGCAGCAACAGCTGTTGCAGGTCACCGAGTACTCGGTGGTGGTCGGCAGTCAACGCCAGTCCAACCAGCAGCCGATTCCGGTTACCTCACCGTTGCTGATCCGTCTCAAGGGCAAACCCTTGAACAAGGGCGCGACCATCATCCAGGTGCTGGTGAACTTCGATGGCGAAAGCAAAAGCCTGAAAAAGCCGATTTACGACGAGAAGAGCAAAACCCTGACGCTCTTTTACCCGATGGCGCAGTACCGGGTGGTGATCGACTTGTTGCGCAATGACACGGTGTATTGCCAGTTCCTCAGCTACGCCAACGGCCATATCTGGGCCGATCTGCACACAGGCAGCGTTCGTCCGCGTTGAGCCCTGTGCCCGGGGAGGGGTAAACTGCCCGTCCCGTGAAATGTCTGCGAGCTGGAGTCGGCAATGCGTAAAGATAAGAAGCAAGTGATTGGTGACGAGATCGGCGATGAGCAGATCAAGCTGTTCCTCGATTTCGAACCGGTCGACGCCACGTCGCCGTCGCTGCACAAACTGATCAAGGCCTACCGCGGCCTGCGCATCGATGACTTCGAGCGTTTTCTGACGTTTTTTGGCGAAGCCGGTCTGGATCTGGACGGCAAGGATGAGCACGGTAATGACTTCGTTGCCTTGATCAAGGATCAGCGCAACGCCGCCGAGTACATCGAGCTGATCAACAAGGCTCGCGGTTAATATTTAAAGGCACAAAAAAACGCCCCGCTCTCAATGAGAACGGGGCGTTTTTTATGCGGCCGAATCAAGCGTAGCTTTCGGTCTCGTTGCTGACTTCAACCAGTTCCAGCGCGACGTTGTTCTGCACATTGAGCTTGCGATACAGCGCAGCATCGGTTTCCAGAACTTTTTCGCGAGCCGGGAAGATTTCCGCGAGCTTGGCAGCCCACTCACCAGACGCTTTGTTCGGGAAGCACTTTTCGATCAGTTCCAGCATGATCGAAACGGTCACCGACGCGCCTGGCGAAGCGCCGAGCAGGGCAGCAAGCGTACCGTCCTTGGCCGCGACCAGTTCGGTACCGAACTGCAGAACGCCGCCCTTTTTCGGGTCTTTCTTGATGATCTGCACCCGTTGGCCGGCCACTTCCAGGCGCCAGTCTTCGGCTTTCGCTTCAGGGTAGAAGCGACGTAGCGAGTCCAGACGCTGTTCCATCGACTGCATCACTTCGCTGACCAGGTACTTGGTCAGGTCCATGTTGTTTTTGGCCACGGCCAGCATCGGGCCGATGTTGCCGGCGCGAACCGACATTGGCAGGTCCATGAAGGAACCGTGCTTGAGGAACTTGGTGGTGAAGCCGGCATAAGGCCCGAACAACAGGGACTTATTGCCGTCGACCACGCGGGTGTCCAGGTGCGGCACGGACATCGGTGGCGAACCCACCGCAGCCTGGCTGTAAACCTTGGCCTGGTGGTGCTTGACCACTTCCGGGTTGTCGCAACGCAGCCACTGGCCACTGATCGGGAAGCCGCCGAAGCCTTTGCTTTCTTCGATGCCCGAAGCTTGCAGCAGCGGCAGTGCTGCGCCGCCAGCGCCGAGGAACACGAATTTCGCGTCGACGTCACGGGAATTGCCGCTGTTGACGTCCTTGATGCTGACGGTCCAGCCGTTGCCGTTACGCTTGAGGCCGGTCACGCGCTTGCAGTACTTGACCTGGGCATCGGGTGCGCTGGTCAGGTGCTTGAGCAGTTGATTGGTCAGGGCACCGAAGTTGACGTCGGTGCCGTTCATGACGCGGGTGGCGGCGACGACTTCGTCGGCCGGCCGGCCAGGCATCATCAGGGGCATCCACTCGGCCATGGTGGCCTTGTCTTCGGTGTATTCCATGTCCGAGAAGGCGTGGTGCTTGCTCAGCGTCTTGAAGCGTTCCTTGAGGAAGGAAACGCCATCGTCGTTCTGGACGAAGCTCAGGTGCGGCACCGGGCTGATGAACGTCTTGCACGAGCCGAAGGTGCTTTTCTTGGTCAGGTAGGACCAGAACTGCTTCGACACCTCGAACTGGGTGTTGATGTGCACGGCTTTCTTGATGTCGACGGTGCCGTCGGCGGCCTGCGGCGTGTAGTTGAGCTCACACAGCCCGGCGTGACCGGTACCGGCGTTGTTCCACGGGTTCGAACTCTCCGCGGCACCGGAATCCATCAGCTCGACGACTTCCAGCTTGATCGCGGGGTCGAGCTCTTTGAGCAGTACAGCGAGGGTGGCACTCATGATGCCGGCCCCAACCAGTACTACGTCGACTGCTTCGTTATGCGCCATTTAACGCGTCTCCAAAATCTGCAGCACCAAATTGTCGGCATGGCTGCCAGGCGTTCAGGGGCGTGTCAGTGATGCCCCAGGTACCCATGGCAGTATCGCCATGTCCGAATCTTCGCAATTTTTCGCAACTTCGACGGACGCTACCGGCCGGGTCTAAAAGAGTTACATGAACTCACTTCAACGCGCGGCTGGCAATTCGACTTATGGTCGATACATCCGTTTGTGCAACCAAATCCGTAGAGGACAGGCTTCAGGCTCCGGTATTCGAGGCGTACTCGGTCCTGTGTCGTTGGGCTGTTTCAGACGCTAATGGTGCATATTCAGACGCAAAACTATTCATTTGCTCGCCACACTCTTGTGAAGTTGTGAAAACCCGTTTTTTTCACGCTCTTTTGAAGACGTGAACCTCAAAAAAGGGCTGCCCCAGCCTGGCACCGTGCCCGGTTGGATTGCCGCCATGGGATACATGACAGGCAAAACGGGCAAACAGCTCAGTAACCGAGCGTAATGACAGCTCTGCAGATTCGCGAAAAGTGGGGGGTTTGCTCAAGGAACAGCAAGCGCGCCAGCTTCACTCGATCTGTGTGGGCGGCTCTCTGTGGGCGGTGCGGGGTGTCAATACAAGCGCATTGACGATGCTGCGAGGCCCGATCAGGAGACGTCCTTATAATCGGGGGGAGATTGTAGCGAAGAAACGCAGGGAAATGGTCGTGTTTAATGACTTTTATTAGGTGTTCGGTCAGGTGGTCAACAGTTGCTGAGCCCGCGCACGTGGCTGGCGCTGGCTGACACGGGCGCTAGGGGGCAGGGGATGGTGCAACCAGTTGAGACGGATTTCTTCGATTTCGACCCAGCTATCGCCCATGGGCTGGAGGCTGCACTGTTTGAACGCCTGGCAGTGACCGTTGCGGTCGAGCAGGGCGAAGCAGCGATGCAGAGGGCGTGGCGTGAACAGCGAGGTGAGATAGCGCATGGCGAAGTACCTTGTGGGGTGACTGCTGTGAAGGTTGCCAGTGGACCGTGACGTGAAAGTGTATGGGCGGTGACAGATGTGTGACAGGAACCGCGGTCTGAAGGGTTTGTCAGAGATTTCAGTATTCACTGTGAGGTGCTAGTTACCCGCAGTGGCCCACCGCTATACTGCCGGCCTGTTTGTGCCTGATTCTGGAGAGAAGAGCATGTTGCAACGCCTGTTGTTCGGTTTGATCACTGTGACCAGTTTGACGCTGGTAGGCTGCGCCCACAGCCCGCAACAACTGAATCCGGAACCCAAGCTGACGACTCAGCTGGCACCGGTCGGTCATGGTCAACCGGTGGTGGTGCGTGTGGTGGACGGTCGTCCGTCGCCGACGTTGGGCACCCGTGGCGGTCTGTACCCTGAGACCAGCGCGATCACCGTGCAGGGCGCGCAGATCCTGCCGAAGTTGCAGGCTCAGGCTGAGGCAGCCGTGCGTTTGCTGGGTTTCACCCCGGTGTCCAACGGTATGAATGCACCGCAGTTGACCGTGACCCTGGCCGAGCTGAAGTATCAGTCGCCTAAAGAAGGCATGTACGTGACGGAAGCGACCATCGGCGCGACCTTCCGCTCCGATGTGCAGAATGCCAACCGTCGTTACAGCGGTCGGTACGGTGCGTCCCTGGATCAGCGTTTTGGTATGGCGCCGAATCAGGAGACCAATACCAAGCTGGTCAGCGATGTGTTGAGCGATGCGTTGACGCGTCTGTTCAAGGACCCGACGATTGGTCAGATTCTCGGCGAATAACTTTCGCGAGATTCAAAAAGCCCGGTGCCAGTGATGGTTCCGGGCTTTTTCACGTCTGCACCGCCGATCCCTTGTAGGAGCGAGGCTTGCCCGCGAAAGCGGTGGGTTAGCCAACATCAATGTTGAATGTGAGGCCGTCTTCGCGGGCAAGCCTCGCTCCTACAAGGGGGGGCGGTGGTCAGGCTGCTTCCGAATAGAAATCCAGCACGCTCACCCCAGTCAACAAATCCGTCTCCGGCAAATCCGCATGTTGATGCCCACTCAACGCGCAATACACCAGCCAGTGGCGGTCCTGAACGTTAAAGGCGAGGCTGCCAACGAGGTTTTGTTGTTCGTCGCTCTGGGCGATGAGGTAGAGGCGATCCTGGTTTTCGGCGTGCAGCATGACGGTATCCGTGTCGGTTTCGAGGGCGCCAGACTGGCGTATCCAGATGACGGAGCCGTGACACAGGGCAGCATTTGGCCAGATGTTCGTTATTTGTCGCAAAGGCAGGGCAGCTGGGGTTGGCGCTGCTGGTGTCGTGGATCAGCACGCGAGTCTGACCGCAAGAATCGCAGCAATGAAAACGGCGCCCAAAGGCGCCGTTGTCGTATCCAGCCAAAAACCTTACAGCGGCAAACCTGCTTTCACACGGTACTGATTGCGCACCGGCGTCGCGTATTGCAGCACCAGGAACGGACGATGTTCCTCAGGGCAAGCGTCAAGACGCTGTTGCCATTGCTCCTGAGCCTTGGCCAGTTCATCGGCCGCAAACACCTCGGCAGCTTTCGGGACCTGCAATTGCGGGTCGGCGTCTTTCCATTGGGCATAGGCCAGGTAGTGCACCGGGAACAGGCGGTAGCCGCCGAGGATCTGCCGGTCCATTTCGATCGCCAATTGCTTGGTGTCGTCGAACAGCTCGGTGATCGGCGAGGCGAAGTTTACGTGGACCCGGCCCTTGTAGCCGGTGATGCCCTTGGCGATGCTCACATCGTCCTCGCCCGGCACTTTGCAGTAGCTGCCGGTGCTGGCGCGGATGAATAGCTCGCGAGCCTTGGCTTGATCGCACGGGTCATATTCGTAGCTGATCGACACCGGGGTGACGTTCAGCGAACGGATGACCTCGCCGAACGGCTCGTCCTTGCGGCTCATGTGGAACATCTTGAGGATGGCCGACTCGGTGCGATCGTCGCCGTCCTTGGCCCGGCCTTCGGCCTGGGCGATCCAGATCGAGGCGCAATCGTTGCGGATCGAGTGGTTGATGTAGGCCGACAGCAGTTGATACGCCGCCATCTTCTCGCGGCGACCGGTGATCGAACGGTGCACGATGAAACTCTTGTTCAGGCGCATCAGATCGCTGACGAAGGGTTTTTGCAGCAGGTTGTCGCCGATCGCGATGCGCGGTGTCGGCAGGCCGGCGTGGTATACGGCGTAGTTGACGAAGGCTGGGTCCATCACGATGTCGCGGTGGTTGGCGATGAACAGGTAGGCGCTGCCGGACTTGAACTGCTCGACGCCGGTGTACGTCACACCGTCCGTGGCGCGCTCGATGGTGTGGTCGACGTACATCTCGACTTTGTCCTGCAGCGTCGCGACTGATGTGACGCCAGCGAACTCACGGCGCAGCCGATGAGCTATAAGAGGTTTGAGCGCCCAGCCGAAAGCACCGGCAAAACGCGGGAAACGGAAGTGGATGAGGATATCTAAAAACGCCTTGTCGCCGAGCAGCCGGTCCAGCACCGCTGGGACTTCGCTATCGTCGTACGGTCGGATGGCATCGAATTCGCCCATCATGCTCTCTTGTTAGAAACGGCTAGGGTAAGTAAAGGTTTTGATCGAAAACCAACGGGGCACGGTCTGAAACGGTAGCCAGACAAAAATAGCCCTGCAAATAGACCGGCGATTATACGCACAAGTCACCTGGGAGACCGCGATGCTGGAAACTGCGCAGTATGAATGTCCGTATTGTGGTGAAGAGGTTGAGACGACGGTGGATCTGTCCGGGGGCGATCAGACCTATATCGAGGACTGTCAGGTGTGCTGTCGGCCGATAACGTTTGTGTTGCAGGTTGACGGAGAGGAATGGCATCTCGAAGTGTTCAGCGAAAACGAGTGAGGGGCGTCTATGCAGCGAATCTACGAGCCGGAAAACCTCATGGAAGGCGAGTTGCTGCAAAGCATGTTGGCCAGCGAGGGCATCGAAGCGCATCTGGTGGGGCGTGATTTGCTCGGTGGAAGCGGCGAACTGCCGATTTACGGCTTGCTGGGTTTATCGGTCGATAACGAACAGGCCGAATACGCCCGGGAGCTGATCACCGCGTACAATGCCGCGCTGCCACTGCCCGGCGACGAACCGGAAAGTTTTCCCGGCACGCTGGTCTGTTAGGCTGACGTTCGTTTTATTTAGAGTCGTGTTGCCCCATGTGTGGACGTTATGCCCTGTTTCGCTGGAACCCCGCCTTCGCGGCCCTGCCTGGCTTCCCCGCCGATCAGCAGGCCCTGTGGAATATTTCTCCCAACGATTCGGTGCTGATGTTGCGTGCAGGCGGTGACGGTCAGCGCGAGTTGGCTCGGGCGCGTTGGGGTTTGACGCCGCCATGGCTGACCGATCTTTCCCGTACCCCGGCCCATGCCCGTGCCGAAACCGTCGCTGAACAACCGATGTTTCGCCAGGCCCTGCGCGAACGCCGCTGTTTACTGCCGGCCAATGGTTTTTTCGAATGGCGCGGCACGACCCGCAAGCGACCGTATTGGTTGACGCCGGGGGAGGGTTCGACGCTGTTCTTTGCAGCGATCTGGGAAGCGTATCCGGTGCAGGAGCAGGTGTGGCTGAGCACGGCGGTGATCACGCAGCCGGCGGCGAGTCAGCGCCGGCCGTTGATTCTCGATGCAGAGGGGCAGGAGGCGTGGCTGAATCCTGAAACACCGTTGCATGCGTTGCAGGCGTTGCTCGCCAGTGAACCTGCTGCATTGCGCGAGCGGGTGTTGGCGAATTTGGTGAACGATCCGAAGTTGAATGGGCCGGAGTGTCTTACCCCCGGCTGATTGGGCGCTTGTACCGCCGCCATCGCGAGCAAGCTCGCTCCCACAGGTTTTGTGAACGCCACAAATCCCTGTGGGAGCAGCTTGCTCGCGATAAGGTCCGCAGGACCTTCCAGCTATTTTTAAACCTTGAACTGATTGATCAGCCGCCGCTGCTGCTCAGCCAGCTTGGTCAAATCCGCACTCGCCGCACTCGATTCATCCGCTCCGCCAGCCACTTCATTGGCCACTTGCCCAATGTTGATCACATTACGATTAATGTCGTCAGCCACCGCGCTCTGTTCCTCGGCCGCGCTGGCAATCTGCGTGTTCATGTCGTTGATCACCGACACCGCCTGAGTAATCGTCTCCAACGCCTCGGCCGCTTTCGCCGCATGCTGCACGCTTTCGTCGGTGCGGTTCTGGCTGTCTTCCATCACCCGCACCACATCGCGCGTGCCTTGTTGCAGCTGCTGGATCATGGTCTGAATTTCTTCAGTGGCTTTCTGAGTTTTCTGCGCCAGATTGCGCACTTCATCGGCCACCACCGCAAAACCACGTCCCTGCTCACCGGCACGGGCCGCTTCAATGGCCGCGTTCAAGGCCAGCAAATTGGTTTGTTCTGCGATTCCGCGAATGGCGGTGAGGATTGCGTTGATGTTCTCGCTGTCCTTGGCCAGGGTCTGTACCACGCTGACGGCCTTGCCGATTTCCACCGCCAGTACGCCGATCGAGTTCGACGTATCGCGCACGATCTGCATGCCCTGCGCCGCTGCTTGATCGGCATGGCTGGCGGCTTGTGCCGCCTGGGTCGCGTTGCGCGCCACGTCTTGAGCGGTCGCTGTCATTTCATGCACCGCAGTGGCGACTTGATCAATCTCGGCCATTTGCTTGTGCACGCCGATGTTGGTGCGGATGGCGATGTCGGCGGTGTGTTCCGACGAATCACTGACGCTCTGCACCGAAGTCACCACCTGGGTAATCATCACCTGCAACTTGGCCAGGAATGTGTTGAAGCCTTTGGCGATCGAGCCCAATTCGTCGGCGCGATCGCTGGTCAGGCGGCGAGTCAGGTCACCTTCGCCCTGAGCGATGTCGTCAA
This sequence comes from Pseudomonas sp. RT4P38, assembly GCF_054897765.1. Lineage (NCBI taxonomy): Bacteria > Pseudomonadati > Pseudomonadota > Gammaproteobacteria > Pseudomonadales > Pseudomonadaceae > Pseudomonas > Pseudomonas sp. RT4P38. The sequence goes on along the minus strand of NZ_CM142703.1, from coordinate 5,827,529 downwards.
GCATGGCAACCATCTGCTTCAGCGGCCGGGCAATGCCGTGGCCCACCAGCCAGATCACCAGCAAGCCGATACCGGCAATCAACAAGCCGACCATGGCCATGCCGAAGGTGTCGGACTTGCGCTGGGTGTCCAGATCGCCCTGAAGTTTTTGCAGGTCGGCCATCACTGCGTTCAACGGCAGTTGCAGCATGAGGGTCCAGCGAGCGTCGGTCTGGCCGATGCCAAACGGCAGGTACAACTCGATCCGGCCCTGGGCCTTGTCGACGGTGTAGGTGACTTCACCGCGCTTGAGATTGGCCATGTTGGCGATCTGCTGGCTGTCGAGGATGTCGCTGACTTTCTCGCCGAATTTGCTCGGGTCCTTGGTGTAGGCAACGATCCGACCGTTTCCGCCGATCAAGGCCATAACACCTGAGCCGCTGTACAACTTCTGATTCGCGCCGAGGAGCATTTCCTGAATGAAGTTCACCGACAAGTCGGCACCGACGATGCCTTGAAAGGCCCCGTTGAGCATGATCGGTTCAATAAAGGAGGCGAGCATGACGATCTTGTCGCCGACCTTGTAGGGCGCCGGATCGATCACGCAGGATTTTTTGGTTTCTTTCGAGCACAGGTAGTACTCGCTGGCGCGCACGCCGGTGGACAGGGTTTTCTGGTCGTCGACGTCTACCAGTTTATCCAGTCCCAGGCTGCCGTCTTCGTTGCGGAACCACCACGGCAGGAAGCGGCCGTTGCTGGCGTCGATGCCGACCACCTTGGTGTCGACGTAGGCCGCATCGTTGTGATCGAGGGCGTTTTTTTCCCAACCGATGTAGGTGCCGAGAATTTTCGGGTTCTTGGTGACGTTTTCCTTGACCAGGCTGATCAACTGCTCACGGCTCAGGCTCAACTGTGGCTGACCATCGGCGCCCGGTGTGCCGATCAATGCGTTGACTCGCACCAGTCCGCCGGCAATCAGCAGTGGCGCTTCGAGCTCGCGCTGGATCTGGCTGACCTGGGTTTGCGCCAGTGACGTCAGGCGCTGTTCGATGACTTGTTCGAATTGTGCCTGGGTTCGTTCCTGGACCATGTCTTGTGTCCGTGCGCCGGAAAACAGCGCGTACAGCACCAAGGCTGCTACGACACTAAGAACGATGGCGCCGGCGAGGGCTGCCACGGAAAACTGGATCGACTTGAATTTCATGGGTGCTCCGCACGCAAGAGGACGTCTGCGGTGCTGTATCGGCAGGGGTGTCGATGGCCATGAGCGGGGTTTGGCGAATTGGCTGTTTTGTAGGCGTTGATGTCGCAAATGAATCATTGGGGGCCGTTATCGACCGCGGTGGGCGCTGATTAGGTGAGTTTTTTCCTACGGTCATGAGAGCTTTGTCTGAAATGTGCGTCTACACCTCTGTTGTATCTGGCGCCGATACAATTCACCGCCTAGGATACCCGGCATGTTTTCAGGGAAATTTTTGATGAATAAGACATTGGTTTTGTGTGCGCTGAGCGCAGGTCTGCTGCTCGCCGGTTGTCAGTCGGTCAACACCACCAGCGGTGGCGCGGTGGGCGTTGAGCGCAAACAGTACATGTTCAGCATGCTGTCGACCGATCAGGTCAATCAGATGTACGCCCAGTCTTATCAAAAGACCGTCGGCGAGGCGAGCAGTAAAGGCGTGCTGGACAAGACCAGTAGCGAGGCCAAACGTGTCCAGGCCATTGCCGACCGGCTGATTGCCCAGGCGCCGATTTTCCGACCGGATTCGGCCCAGTGGAAGTGGGAGGTCAACCTGATCAAGAGCGACGAGCTCAACGCCAACTGCGGGCCTGGCGGCAAGATCATTTTCTACACCGGTCTGATCGACAGCCTGCAACTGACCGACGATGAAATCGCCGCGATCATGGGCCACGAAATCGCCCACGCCCTGCGCGAGCACGGTCGTGAAGCGATGTCCAAAGCTTACGGCATCGAAATGGCCAAGCAGGGCGCCGGTGCCTTGTTCGGCCTGGGTCAGGACAGCCTGGCGCTGGCGGACACCGTGGCCAACTACGGCATGACCTTGCCCAACAGTCGCTCCAATGAAAACGAGGCGGACCTCATCGGTCTGGAACTGGCCGCTCGCGCCGGTTACAACCCGAACGCGGCGATCACCTTGTGGAACAAGATGAGCAAGGCTTCGGAAGGTTCGCCGCCGGAGTTCATGAGTACTCACCCGGCGTCGTCGAGTCGTATTGCTTCGTTGCAGGCGGCGATCCCGAAAGTCATGCCGCTGTACGAGAAAGCCAAAAAGTCCTGATGTTCATGCAGCGCGGCTGCTGACGCCTTCGCGGGCAAGCCTCGCTCCTACAGGATTACGCTGATCTGTAGGAGCGAGGCTTGCCCGCGAAGAACGATAACGCGGTCTACCGACCTACCGCGTCAAATCCACCCGCTGCTCTGCATCGCCTTGTACACCGCGACAATGGCGAGGATGAAGAACGCCGACGCCGCCAGGCGACGGATCAGGGTGAGCGGCAATTTATCCGCGGCAAAGTTACCCGCCAAAACCACCGGTACGTTGGCAATCAACATCCCGACGGTGGTGCCGATAATCACCAGCCACAGTTCCGGGTATTGCGCAGCGAGCATCACGGTGGCGACCTGCGTCTTGTCGCCCATCTCCGCAAGGAAAAACGCGATCAACGTGGTCAGGAACGGTCCGAACTTGCGGGCGGTGCTGGCTTCGTCGTCGTCCATCTTGTCCGGCACCAGGGTCCACAACGCCGTCGCGGTGAAACTCGCGGCGAGGATCCAGTGCAGCATCGCATTCGAGAAGAAGCCACCGACCCAGGCGCCTACCGCACCGGCTGCCGCATGGTTGGCCAGGGTCGCAGCGACGATACCGGCGATGATCGGCCAAGGTTTGCGAAAGCGAGCGGCGAGAATGAGCGCGAGCAGTTGCGTCTTGTCGCCGATTTCGGCCAAGGCAACGATTGCGGTGGGAACGAGAAGTGAATCCAGCATCAGGGTTTTCCTAAGGGGCGGGTCGACACGGCTATGACACGTACAGCCTTCCCGCCCCGGGTAAGGTGTTCGTGTCATAGGTCTTGTCAAACCCTGCGATCCGTCTGATGCGGACGCTTGGGTCGCATACGCCATGGTCTGTTGACCAAGTATGTTGACGTATGCCGGACGAGCATGGCGCTCGTGGGAGACTACTCCCCTAGGACGGAGCGGATTCTGCCTAGACAAATCCGATTGGGCAAGCCTCTTTTCTAAAAAGAAGGCCTAGCCGCGTTTGGCCCGATAGATTCTGAAACCCTGTCCTTCAGCCTTGATTGCGCACACCCCGAGGTGCTCTTCGATCAGCGGCTGGTACTTCAGGAAGCTGTTCGCCACTAAGCGCAGTTCGCCACCGTTTTTCAGATGTTTGGCTGCTTTTCGCAGCAAGTTCTCGGTAGCGAAGTAGTCGGTGTGAACGCCGACATGGAACGGTGGATTGCTCAGAATTGCACTCAAGCCCATCGGTGCAGCGTCGATGCCATCACCGGTAATAACGTCAGCTTCGAGGCCGTTAGCCGCCAGGGTCAGACGACTGCTGGCAGCGGCAAATGCATCCACATCAAGCAAGGTGACCTGGTTGTGTGGATAACGTCGCTTGACCGCCGCACCCAAAACGCCCGCGCCGCAACCGAAGTCGAGCAAATGGCCACTCGGCAACTTATCGAGATGTTCCAGCAGCAACGCGCTGCCGCGATCCAGCCGCCCGTGGCTGAACACGCCCGGCAGGCTGATGACTTTCAGCGGACCTTCGGCCAGCAGCAACTCATACGTCTCGGCCAGGCTTTCCAGCGATTTGGCTTCTGGCGCGGTGGCCACGGTGACCAGCCAGAGCTGGCAATGCCGCGCGCTGTCGAGCTTGCGCGGTTTGCCGAAGGGGTTCAGTTGCTTGGCCGCGCCTTCGATGCCGCTGCGTTTTTCACCCACCAGATACAGTTCACGACCGGCCAGTTTTGAGGCGAGGGCATTGAGGATGTAGTCGGTCAGGTCCTTGGACTTGGGCAGAAATACCACGGCGGTGTCGAACGCGCGCTCAGGTACAGTCACACCGAAATGGCTGCGCTCGGGGAAGCGGGCGTCCAGCGCTGCTTGATCGCCGGCATGCCAGCACCAACCATGAGCGTCGGGCAGACGGCCCAGCAGGTCATCGGCGGGCAAACCGGCCAGCAGCACCGAACCCTGAAATAACTCGGCCTGACGAAGCAGTACTTCACTGCGCGGATCCATAATCTGCTCCTGTGAAAAAAGTGCCGCAGTTTATCAACTGACGACCCGCAGCGCTTTACCGCTGAAGTATCCCTGAGCGTTTTCGGTCAACTGGCCCACGATTCGCTGCCGAGCCTCGCGGCTGCCCCAGGCGTTGTGCGGGGTGACAATCAGCCGTGGAATGTCAGGGGCCAGCAGCGGATTGCCGGCGGTCGGCGGCTCGACACTCAACACATCGGTGGCCGCACCTCCCAGGTGGCCGTTGCGCAAGGCATCCGCCAGTGCCTGTTCGTCGATCAAACCACCGCGCGCGGTGTTGACCACGAACGCACCGGGTTTCATCGAAGCCAGCTCACGGGCTCCGATGAAGTGGCGGGTGTGTTCGTTGAGCGGACAGTGCAGGGTCAGCGCGTCGATCTGCGGCAACAGCTCATTCAGTGGCAAGCGATCCGGCCGGGCAGGGCGCCCGGGAATCTGTCCGAGCAGTACGCGCATACCAAAGGCTTCGGCCAGTCGTGCGACCGCGCCGCCCAGTTCGCCATGACCGAGCAGACCGAGGGTTTTGCCTTCCAGTTCGACAATCGGGTAATCCAGCAGGCAGAACTGTTTCGCCTGCTGCCAGCGACCTTCGCCGACAGCCTTTTGATAATCGGCCAGGCGCGTTGCCAGATTGAGCAGCAACATGATCGTGTGCTGCGCCACCGACGGCGTGCCGTAACCCTGGCAGTTGCAGACGGTAATCCCGTGGGCGCGGGCAGCCGCGAGGTCAACGTTGTTGGTGCCGGTGGCGGCGATCAGGATCAGCTTCAGCTCGGGGCTGGCAGCGATGGCGGCGGCGTCGATCAGAATCTTGTTGCTGATGGCGACGGTGGCGCCCTTGAGGCGTTCGATCACCTGGTCCGGCGTGGTCTGGGCGAAAAGCTGTAAGTCGCTGAAACACTCTTGCAGCGGGCTGAGGTCGAGGTCGCCCAGGTCCAGGGACGGGTGGTCGAGGAAAACGGCGCGGTGAGTGTTCGTCATCAACTGTACCTTTTGTGCAGTGAACTGAAGGCGTAATCTGCCGAGCCTACCAGATGAAACAAACTGTTACGCTTGGCCAAAAGGATCCCCCCATGTACTGGACAGAGTTTTTGACCGTTGCCCTGATTCACTTGCTGGCCGTGGCCAGCCCCGGCCCGGATTTTGCGGTGGTGGTGCGTGAAAGCGTGACCCATGGTCGTCAAGCGGGTACCTGGACGGCGCTGGGTGTCGGCACGGCGATTTTCCTGCACGTTGGCTATTCGCTGCTCGGCATCGGCCTGATCGTGTCCCAGTCGATCGTGCTGTTCAACGCCTTGAAATGGGCGGCTGCCGCTTATCTGCTGTACATCGGCTTCAAGGCCCTGCGCGCGCAACCGGCCAAACCGGTGGCTGACGATCTGCATAAAGAAGCGGGCGAGCGCACGGCTCGCGGCGCCTTCACGTCGGGTTTCGTGACCAACGGTCTGAACCCGAAAGCCACGCTGTTCTTCCTGTCGTTGTTCACCGTGGTGATCAATCCGCATACGCCGTTGGCGGTGCAGGCGGGTTACGGGGTTTACCTCGCGGCGGCCACGGCTTTCTGGTTCTGCCTGGTGGCGATGCTGTTCAGCCAGCAACGCGTACGCGCCGGTTTCGCCCGGATGGGCCACTGGTTCGACCGGACCATGGGCGCGGTACTGATCGCCATCGGTGTGAAACTCGCGTTTACCGAGATGCACTGAGGCCCTGTGATGCGGCTAGCGATGTAATACCAGCCGCTTGAAGCGTTTGAAGCTGGTTCTGTTGAGGTGTCGCCAGGGAATCGAGCGCAACAGCTGCCAGGCTTCTTTCTTGTCTTCGACGACGGCGTATTTGAGGGCCTTGTTCACCAGTTTGGTGCGGGCGCTCTGGTAGCCGGGATGGTTCACGTACGGTTCGATGGCCTCAAGGTCCGCCTGGAGCAATATCCGGTATTTTCTCGACAGGTTGTTGGCATGGCGGCGATAGCGGGTCATGCAGATCGGGAGTTCATGGATCTCATAGCCCAGCCGGGCAATCCGCAACGTCATCTGGAAGTCCTGAACCCGCAGCTTCGGCGAGTAGAAATCGGCACTTCGCATTGCTTTCATGCGATAGAGCGCAACAGGGGCGCCGATCACGACGGCACCTCTGAGGACCTGATCGAAGTTGTAGGTGTGGATCTGGTCGCGTTGCTGCTGCTTGGTGGTGTTGCCATCGCTGTCCATGTAGCTGATCAGCGCACCCACGCAGCCGACATTCGGGTGCTGGTCCAGATATTCGGCGCGAATGCGCACCGACTCTGGCAGCATGATGTCATCCAGGTCAGGTGTCGACACATAGACACCTTTGGCGTATCGCAAGCCGTGGTTGAGCGCCGCGCTCACACCCTGGTTCGGTTGCGAGTACAGCTGGAAGTCATAGGTTTGTTGTAATCGCTTGAGTAGTGCGAGGCTGTCGTCGCTGGACCCATCGTCCACGATGATGACTTCGAAGTTCGGATAGTCTTGGGCGAAGATGCTCTTGATGGCGTCTTCCAGGTACTTTCGCGCGTTAAAACAGGGCGCCACGATGGACACCAGAGGCGCTTGTGTGGAGGGGCCGTTCTCGGGGGTGGTCAGTTCAATACTCATTGTTGTAGGCAATACCGATGGCGTGTGACCAGACAGGTCTAGTGAACAAGATCCTTCTCTTGAAGATGAGGTGGAGGTCAGGCGACTTGGGGCAACTGGTCGGCTGTCAACCCATCGGCTCATCGTGTCCGTATGGTAAGGCTCACAGACAAGTGTTACGTGCATGCGTTGCAACGTTTTACAGCGCAGATTCCGAATTCCCGACGAAACACGCCAAGTAGTGGCGCAAAGCTAGCATTTTACCCGGATCTGCAAATCATTCCTTTGGCTGATTTGGCGGGCGTCCAAGGGCACTAGAGTGCTTACTTTCAGCCACGACCGTGCAGTCAGAAAAGGGACACTTATGTTGCAGACTCGCGTTATCCCCCCAGCCGAAGGCGCTTACCAGTATCCGCTGCTGATTAAACGGCTGCTGATGTCCGGCGCTCGCTATGAGAAAACCCGCGAGATCATTTACCGCGACCAGTTGCGCTACAGCTATCCGACCCTGATTGAACGGGTTGCAAGGCTGGCCAACGTGCTGACGGCCGCCGGCGTCAAGGCTGGCGATACCGTGGCGGTGATGGACTGGGACAGCCATCGTTATCTGGAATGCATGTTCGCCATCCCGATGATCGGCGCGGTGATCCACACCATCAACGTGCGTCTGTCGCCGGAACAGATCCTCTACACCATGAACCACGCCGAGGACCGCTTTGTGCTGGTCAACAGCGAGTTCGTCGGGTTGTACCAGGCCATTGCCGGGCACCTGACCACGGTGGAAAAAACCCTGCTACTGACTGACCTGCCGGAAAAAACTGCCGACTTGCCGAACCTGATCGGCGAGTACGAACAGTTGCTGGCGGCTGCCAGCACTCAGTATGACTTCCAGGACTTCGACGAAAACTCGGTCGCGACCACGTTCTACACCACCGGCACCACCGGTAATCCCAAAGGCGTGTACTTCACCCATCGGCAACTGGTGCTGCACACCATGGGCGTGTCGACCATCATGGGTGCCATCGACAGCGTGCGTTTGCTGGGCACCAACGACGTCTACATGCCGATCACCCCGATGTTCCACGTGCACGCCTGGGGCCTGCCGTATGTGGCGACCATGCTCGGGCTCAAGCAGGTCTATCCCGGCCGTTACGACCCGGAATATCTGGTGGAGCTGTGGCGCAAGGAGAAGGTCACTTTTTCCCATTGCGTGCCAACCATTCTGCAAATGCTCCTTAATTCCAAGGCCGCGCAAGGTACCGACTTTGGTGGCTGGAAAATTGTGATCGGCGGCAGTGCGTTGAACCGCACGTTGTACGAAGCCGCCAAGGCCAATGGTATTCAGCTGACCGCCGCTTACGGCATGTCGGAAACCGGACCGCTGATCTCGTGCGCGCACCTCAACGACGAGCTGATGGCCGGCACCGAAGACGAACGCACCACGTACCGGATCAAGGCCGGTGTGCCGGGGCCATTGGTGGAAGCGGCGATTGTCGACACCGACGGCAACTTCCTGCCCGCCGATGGCGAGACCCAAGGCGAACTGGTGCTGCGTGCGCCGTGGCTCACCGAGGGTTATTTCAACGAACCGCAAAAGGGCGCCGAGCTCTGGGCCGGGGGCTGGCTGCACACCGGTGACGTAGCGACCCTGGACAGTATGGGAGTGATCGATATTCGCGACCGGATCAAAGACGTGATCAAGACCGGCGGCGAGTGGATCTCCTCACTGGACCTGGAAGACCTGATCAGTCGCCACCCTGCGGTACGCGAAGTAGCAGTGGTGGGGATTGCCGATCCGCAGTGGGGCGAGCGTCCGTTTGCACTGCTGGTGGTCCGCGAAGGCCATGTGATCGGGGCGAAGGAGCTGAAGGAGCACCTCAAGCCATTCGTGGAATTGGGGCACCTGAGCAAGTGGGCCATCCCGAGCCAGATCGCTCTTGTTACTGAAATTCCCAAGACCAGTGTCGGCAAGCTCGACAAGAAGCGTATTCGCGTCGACATCACCGAATGGCAAGCCAACAACAGCACGTTCCTCTCGACGCTTTAAGTGTCATTTGGCGTGCCCGAAAGGCACGCCAGCCCCACCAAGCAAGCGCTTGGCTTGTTAAATCTGAATTTTCAGCCATCCTTGCCGGGCCGACGGGCGTCGGCTTGGCAAAGGACTGTTCCAGAGTGGCTGGCAGCTGCAAATCACACTTTAGAGGGATCAAGCAGTACTACCTGCTGGCTATAGTCCGCTCAAGGATTTTTAAGAACGGAGCAAACGCACAAAACGGGGCGATGCATCTTTGGAATGACTTAGGGACCCTTTGGCTTCCAGTCATCCACAGCGTTTTTAGAAGTACTCACTGCCATAACAATAATGCACATGGAGTAGCGTCGATGACATCAGTAAACCAGTTCTGGCGCCGGGCGAAACTGCCCCTGGCGGTCAGTCTTGCCTCTACGCTCGCCGGGCCAGCATTCGGCGTCAGTTTCAACGTTGGTGAAATCGAAGGTCAGTTCGATTCATCCCTGTCGATCGGTGCCAGTTGGTCTACCGAGAGTGCCAACAAGAACCTCATCGGCGTCAACAACGGTGGTCGCGGCCTCTCCCAGACTTCCGATGACGGTCACTTGAACTTCGAGAGCGGGAAAACCTTCTCGAAGATCTTCAAGGGCATCCATGACCTTGAATTGAAATACGGCGACACTGGCGTTTTCGTCCGTGGCAAATACTGGTACGACTTCGAACTCAAGGACGAAAGCCGTCCTTTCAAGGACATCAGCGACAGCAACCGCAAGGAAGGCGCCAAGTCCTCCGGCGGCCAGATTCTCGACGCTTTCGTCTACCACAACTACTCCGTTGCCGATCAGCCGGGCTCCGTGCGTCTGGGCAAGCAAGTAGTGAGTTGGGGTGAAAGTACCTTCATCGGCGGCGGTATCAACTCGATCAACCCGATCGACGTGTCCGCGTTCCGTCGTCCAGGTGCCGAGATCAAGGAAGGTCTGATCCCGGTCAACATGTTCTATGTGTCCCAGAGCCTCACCGAGAACCTCTCGACCGAAGCCTTCTACCAGCTTGAATGGGACCAGACCGTTACCGACAACTGCGGTACCTTCTTCTCGCAACCGGACGTGATTTCGGATGGTTGCGACCAAAACCTCGCCGTGCTGCGCACTCGTAACGGACTCAACAGCGCACTGACGACGGCGGGGCTGCCGGCTTCGTTGCGTAACGCCAGCATCAACACCCTGGCTGCCAGGGGCGTGAACTGGGGTGATCCGGATGAAGGCGTAATCGTTCGTCGCGGCCCGGATCGCGATGCCCGTGACAGCGGTCAATTCGGCGTCTCCTTCAAATACATGTTCGATCCGCTGGACACCGAGTTCGGCGCTTACTTCATGAACTACCACAGCCGTGCGCCGATTTTCAGCGGCCAAGGTGCTCCGGCGAGCGCTTATAGCGCGGCGGGCCTGGTGGGCTCGCTGGTGGGCAGAGGTGTTCCTCTTGCTGTCGCGCGTAACCTGGCACCGACTTTGTTGCCATTGGCAGTGGCCGGTAACTCCAGCTACTACGTCGAGTACCCTGAAGATATTCGCCTGTATGGCTTGAGCTTCTCCACCACGTTACCGACAGGTACGGCGTGGAGTGGTGAGGTCAGCTATCGGCCGAACGCGCCGGTTCAGCTCAACACCACCGACATTCTCTTTTCCGGCCTGACGCCTCTGAACCCTAACGTTTCCGTGCTCCAGGGTACGCCAGGGCAGGATCAACAGGGCTATCGCCGCAAGGAAGTGACCCAGCTCCAGACGACCCTTACTCACTTCTTCGACCAGGTGATGGGCGCCGAGCGACTGACCCTGGTTGGCGAGGTCGGCTTTACTCACGTTGGCGGTCTGGAAAGCACTTCCAAAGCGCGTTACGGTCGTGACCCGAGCTACGGCCCGGGCCCGTTGCCAGGTGGTCAGTGCCAGACATTGAACAGCGGCACCCTGGCCGGTGGACCACAAAACAACGTGAGCCGCTATTGTGAAAACGACGGATTCACCACCGCAAACTCCTGGGGTTACCGCGGTCGTGCCATCTGGGAATACAACAGCGTATTCGCCGGCGTGAACCTCAAGCCGAACGTGGCCTGGTCCCATGACGTGAGCGGTTACTCGCCTGGCCCTGGCGGCAACTTCGAGGAAGGTCGCAAAGCAGTGAGCCTGGGTGTCGATGCCGAGTATCAGAACACCTACACCGCGAGCCTGGCGTACACCAACTTCTTCGACGGCAAGTACACCACCGTGGATGACCGCGACTTCGTTGCGCTCAGCTTCGGCGTGAACTTCTAAGCACTGATTATCAGGACGAACACACCTATGAAAATAACCAAGAGTCTGTTCCAAGTCGGTGTTCTGGGGCTTTCGCTGCTGGCGACCGGTGTCATGGCGGCGGTCCCGGCGGCCGAAGCGGACAAACTGGGCAAGAGCCTGACCCCGATGGGCGCCGAGATGGCGGGCAACGCTGACGGGTCTATTCCGGCCTGGAAACCGATGGCGAAAAACGCTGGCAACGTCGACGGCAAAGGCTTCCTGTCCGACCCGTTCGCCAGTGAAAAGCCGCTGTTCACCATCACTGCGCAGAACGTCGACCAGTACAAGGACAAGCTCGCACCGGGCCAGTACGCGATGTTCAAGCGCTACCCGGAAACCTTCAAGATCCCGGTCTACCCGTCCCATCGCGGCGCCACCGTGCCGGATGCCGTGTTTGCCTCCATCAAGAAAAACGCCACCAGCACCAACCTGGTGTCTGGCGGCAACGGCCTGGAAAACTTCGAAACCGCAGTTCCGTTCCCGATCCCGAAGACCGGCGTTGAAGTCATCTGGAACCACATCACCCGCTATCGCGGTGGCAGCGTGACCCGCCTGGTAACCCAGGCCACGCCACAACCGAATGGCTCGTACAGCCTGGTGTACTTCCAGGACCAGTTCGTGTTCCGCGACAAGATGAAGGATTACGATCCGGCGAACCCGGGCAACATCCTGTTCTACTTCAAGCAGAAAGTGACCGCGCCGGCACGTCTGGCCGGTGGTGTGCTGCTGGTACACGAAACCCTCGACCAGGTGAAGGAGCCGCGTTCGGCATGGGTCTACAACGCCGGTCAACGTCGCGTACGCCGCGCACCGCAAGTGTCCTATGACGGGCCGGGTACTGCGGCGGATGGCCTGCGTACCTCCGACAACCTGGACATGTACAACGGCGCGCCGGATCGTTACGACTGGAAGCTCGAAGGCAAGAAAGAGATGTACATCGCCTCCGACAGCTACAAGCTCGACTCACCTCAACTCAAGTACGACGAAATCATCAAGGCCGGTCACATCAACCAGGACCTGGCTCGTTACGAGCTGCGCCGGGTCTGGCATGTGGTGGCGACCCTGAAGGAAGGTCAGCGTCACATCTACGCCAAGCGTGACTTCTACATCGACGAAGACACCTGGCAAGCGGCCGTGATCGACCACTACGACGGTCGTAATCAACTGTGGCGTGTGGCGGAAGCTCACTCCCAGAACTACTACAACGTTCAGGTGCCGTGGTACACCCTGGAAACTTTGTACGACCTGCAATCGGGCCGCTACCTGGCACTGGGCATGAAGAACGAAGAGAAATCAGCGTATGACTTCGGCTTCACCGCCACCACCAGCGACTTCACTCCGGCTGCGCTGCGCCAAGAGGGTGTTCGCTAAGCGGTACTGAACAGAGGCCGCATCCTCTAAAAACGCCCCGACTGGTTCGGGGCGTTTTTTTTGAATTTCATAACGATCGTTGTAGCGGTCGCATTCAGGCCTGGCGTGGCTGTCGGGTTTTACCGATACCTTTGCTTGTATTCTTTTTGTAGCCATTTGTAGCAATAACCTTCATTCCCTCTTCGTTTACCGCTAGTCTGCGGACATCTGCAACGCCGCCAACCGCCATTCAAACAAGAGCCGGCCATGACTGATCTGTCCCCATACCCGGGCCCTGCAAGCGTTGCCGTCGCGGCACTGGATGGGCGCTTTTTTCGGCCTCCGTTGCCCGACGGCCATGTGCTGCGGCCTCGTCTGTGCGAGCGCCTGAGTGCGGGGCTTGGTGGCAGGCTGTTGCTGGTCAGCGCACCGGCGGGGTTTGGCAAAAGTTCGTTGGCCGTGGAGTTCTGTCAGGGCTTGCCGGCTCACTGGCAAAGTCTGTGGCTGGGGTTGAGTCCGCGAGACAGCGATCCAGGGCGTTTTCTTGAGCGGTTGCTCGAAGGCCTCCAGGACTATTATCCGCAACTCGGCAGCCAGTCCCTGGGCCTGCTGAAAATGCGGCAGCGGCATCAGCCGTTTGCCTTTGAAGAATGGCTGGACGGTTTGCTCGATGAGTTGGCTGTGCACCTGGCATCGAGTACGCCTTTGCTGTTGGTGCTTGATGACTACCATCTGGCGCAGGGCCCGGTGCTCGATCGCTGCCTGCAATTTTTCCTCAATCACCTGCCTGACGGCTTGCTGGTCATGGTCACCAGTCGGCAGCGGCCGGACTGGCATCTGGCACGCCTGCGGCTGTCACGGCAACTGCTCGAGTTGAATGAACAGGACTTGCGCCTGACTCACGAGGAAGCCTTGACCCTGCTTGATCGTCATAGCAGTTCCTTGCGCGGCGAAGCGCTGGAGAGCCTCATCCAGCGCAGCGAAGGTTGGGTTGCCGGACTGCGTTTCTGGCTACTGGCGGCGTCCGAAGCGGGCACCCAGGGTGCTTTGCCGCAGACGCTGCATGGCGGGGAAGGGCTGATCCGCGATTACCTGCTCGAAGAAGTCATCGATTGTCTGCCCGCCGAAGTGCAGTCATTCCTTTACGACACCGCACCCCAGGAACGCTTTTGCAGCGAACTGTGCGACGCCGTTCGCGAAGCCCATGACAGTGCCGAGATCCTGCGTTTTCTGCTGGCCCATCAGGTGTTCCTGGTGCCCCTGGACGAACAGGGTCACTGGTATCGCTACCACCATTTGTTTTCCGACCTGCTGCGCACCCGGCCTACCGCGCAGGCGATCGTGCCGGCGGCCACCCTGCACCTGCGCGCCTGTCGATGGTTCAATGCCCAGGGGCTGCTCGATGAGGCGGTCGAGCAGGCGTTGCGTGCCGGGCACCTGGATGTCGCGGCGAACCTGGTCCAGAACCTCTCCGAAGAACAACTGCTGGCCGAACAGAACGTTGGCATGTTGCTGCGCTGGAAAATGGACTTGCCCGACAGCCTGCTGATCAGCACGCCACGGCTGATCGTGCTGTACAGCTGGGCATTGGGGCTGGCTTGTCAGCTGGACGCCGCCGAGGAACTGGCCAGTCATTTGAGCCGCTTCCTGCCGGCCCCGTCAGCCACTGCGCAGAAATCAATGCTGGCGCAATGGCTGGCCCTGAGCGGAATCATCGCTCGCGGGCGCGGCAATCGCGAACTGACGTTGCTCTATTGCACCGAAGCGCAGGAGAGCCTGCCGGCCAAACGCTACGGGCAACGCCTGATGTGTCTCTCGACCCTGTCCAACCTGGCCATTGCCGACGGCGACTTGTGGCGCGCACGCGGGTTGAACCGTGAGTCTCTGGAGTTGGCGCAACGGGTTGGCAACCCGCTGTTCGAAGCACTGGCCCATTACGACCGCGCTCGCGTGCTGCAAGCGCGAGGGGAAATCCTTCGTTCGCTGGATGAAGTGCGTCAGGGCCTGCAACGCCTGCAACAGCTATCCCCGCAACGGCTCTATGCGGTCCGCGCCCGACTGACCTTGTACGAGGGCTTTTTACTGGCCCTGCGCTTGCAACCGCAAGCCGCACGGGCACGTTTGCAAGCCGGTTTGAGTGAAGCACGAGCCTGTCGCGACATCAGCGTATTGATCGGTCACTGCGTGATCGCCAGGCTTGAGGGCAGCAGTGGCGAATTCGCCAAAGCCTTTGCCGAACTCGCCGAAGCCGAGCGCTTGATGCACATCTGGGACGTACCGCCGATTTACTACCTGGCGATGATTACGCTGGTCAAATGCGAGCTCTGGCTAGCCCAGGGTCGCACCGATCTGGCCGAAGCCTGGCTCGCTCGCTTGGGCCAGACCTATAACGGCGAGCACGCTGCAGCGCCTCCGGAGTTCCATCCGCAACTGCCGCTGCATATCGAGTTGCAGCAGGCCTTGCTGGAGGTCATTCAAGGGCAGCCGATGCTGGCCGAAGGGCGATTGAATGCGTTGCTTGAGCATGGGCAGCAAACCGGCAGGCAGATGCTCTGCGTGATGGCGTTGACTCAGAAAGTGACGTTGTTGCTGGGGGGCGGGCGCGAACCCGAGGCCCGCAAAGCGCTGGCTCAAGCCCTGGATGCGGCGGCCGGTGGGGTGCTGCAACCGTTTGACGGGTTGTTGGCTGAACATCCGGACTGGCTGCGTAACCAACTTCAACTCGGTGTGCCGACTCCCGTTTCATTGAGCCTTTCAGAAAAACTTCCGGCAGTGACAGCCCGTCCCGCAGCGGAGTCATCCGCCGCGGCGGAACAACTCAGTGCGCGGGAAATGGCCGTCCTGCGACTGATCGCCCAAGGCTGTTCGAATCAGGAAATCAGCGATCAACTGTTTATTTCGCTGCACACGGTGAAAACCCATGCCAGCCATATCAACAGCAAGCTTGGAGTGGAGCGGCGTACGCAGGCGGTGGCGCGGGCGAAGGAGCTGGGGGTGTTGGGGTAGCGCATTTTTTTGAAGTGCATGACCGCAAATGACTCGATGCAAATGTGTGCGAAAATTGCCCATCCCCGTTTATCGAGCATGCCCCGATGTCCCTGCAGCCCACTCTCATCCGCGAAACCTTCCCCGTCGGCCCTCTCCAGTGCAACTGCACGATCATCGGCGATCCGATCACCAAAAAGGCGATCGTGGTCGATCCTGGTGGCAATCACGAACTGATCCTCGCGCGGCTTGACGCTCTGGGTCTGAAGGTGGTCAGCATCATTCACACCCACGCGCACCTCGATCACTTCCTGGCTTCCGGTCAGTTGAAGGAGAAAACCGGCGCAACCCTGCATTTGCATAAAGAAGATCAATTTCTCTGGGACAACCTGGAGATGCAGTGCCAGATGTTCGGTGTGCCTTACACGCCGGTGCCGTCGCCGGATCGCTGGTTGGCCGATGATGAAGAACTGGCGTGCGGTTGCGGCGTGGCGTTGCACACGCCGGGTCATACGCCGGGCTCCATGAGCTTTTGGTTTTCAGAGGCTAAGCTGCTGATTGCCGGTGACACGTTGTTTCGTCGCGGGGTAGGGCGCACGGATTTGTGGGGTGGCGATCAGGCGACCATCGTGCGGTCGATCAAGCAGCGGCTGTACACCCTCGATGAAGAGGCGACGGTAGTGACCGGGCATGGTCCGGACACGCGTCTGGGCGACGAAATGCGCGAGAACCCTTTTGTGCGGGCCTGATTTCTGCAGTTGTAAGGGGCGCCGCGGAATTTTTTTCATCCGCAATGATCCAACGCCCGCAAAGGTTTAATGCCTTGGTCCGTTGCACCACAGAATGCAAAAATCAGGAGCTCTTCATGTTCACCAAGCGTCGTTTGATTATTGTCGCTACTGCCGTGGCCTTGTTGTCTGGCTGCGCCTCGCCTAACCCTTACGACAATCAGGGTCAGGCCGACGGTGGCTCCACGGGCATGAGTAAAACCGCCAAGTACGGGGGCCTCGGCGCTCTGGCCGGTGCGTTGGCCGGTGCCGCCATCGGTCACGACAACCGTGGCAAGGGCGCGCTGATTGGCGCTGCCGTGGTCGGCGCTTCTGCGGCCGGTTACGGTTATTACGCCGACCAGCAAGAAAAGAAATTGCGCGCCAGCATGGCCAACACCGGGGTAGAGGTGCAGCGCCAGGGCGATCAGATCAAACTGATCATGCCGGGCAACATCACCTTCGCTACCGATTCGGCGAACATCGCGTCGAGTTTCTACCAGCCGCTGAACAATCTGGCAGGCTCGCTCAAGGAGTTCAGCCAGAACCAGATCGAGATCGTCGGTTTCACCGACAGCACCGGCAGCCGCCAGCACAACATGGACCTGTCCCAGCGTCGTGCCCAGAGCGTGGCGACCTACCTGACGTCGCAAGGCGTGAGCGGTGCCAACCTGTCGGCTCGCGGTGCCGGGCCGGATAACCCGATTGCCAGCAACGGCGACGTCAATGGCCGGGCGCAGAACCGTCGGGTCGAGGTCAACCTGAAGGCGATTCCGGGCCAGCAATATCAGCAACCGACTCAGCAGTACCAGTAACAGCCTGACTGAACCCCAGGCGTAAAAAAGCCCGCCCGATCCTCAACAGATCGGGCGGGCTTTTAGTATCGACAGCTCAGGCCCCAACGCGAGCAAGCTCGCTCCCACATTTGGAATGCGTTCCCCTGTGGGAGCGAGCTTGCTCGCGATGGGGCCCGAATGGGCGCTAGAGATATTGGATCAGCAACAAAAAAGCCCCCGGACAAATCACTCATCCGGGGGCTTTTTCATGTCGCGCGAAACCTGATTACTTCTTCAGGCCGTAATGCTCATCGAGCATGCCCGGCGCATTCGGAGCTTTGGGGGCGTAATCGCGAGGCGGTTCCTGATTGCGCGGTGGCGTCAGGCGTTCCCGTGGGGCCACTGACGCATCGGCGTGCAGGGAGGCCAGCAAGCGTTGACGGGTCTGCTCGTCCAGGGCCAGGCGGTTGGCACCCTCGGCGAGATGATCCTGCACTTCCTGATAGCTCTGAGTCAGTTTCTTGACCAGGGTTGCAGTGCTGTTGAAGTGGGTGACCACCTCGTTCTGATAACTGTCGAAACGTTCCTGAACGTCATCCAGCTGACGTTGTGTGCTGCTAGGAGCGGCATTCGGCACCAGGCGAGCGATCAGGAATCCAATGGCGACACCCACAACCAGGGCAAGAGTCGGCAACAACCAAACTAAGAGCGAGTGTTCCACGAGTCCTTCCTCTATAAACGGCTTTGCTTTACGTTAACGGCTCGAACCTGCGCTGTATACCGCGATTCACTCGCAATAGATTGGCACAGACAATTTGCTAGACGAGTCGACCCGATTCGAGGTCACGGAGTTCCTTCCTTGCTTATGCGCGAAACCCCTGTAGTGATTGATGGCCCGGTCGGCCAACTGGAAGCTCTTTATCTTGATAACGAGCAGCCCCGCGGCCTGGCGCTGATCTGCCATCCTAACCCGGTGCAGGGCGGCACCATGCTCAACAAAGTCGTCTCGACCTTGCAGCGCACCGCGCGCGATGCCGGTTTGATTACTGTGCGCTTCAACTACCGTGGCGTTGGTGCCAGTGAAGGCACCCACGATATGGGCACCGGCGAAGTCGACGACGCCCAAGCCGTTGCCGAATGGCTTCGAGCCAAACACCCCGAGTTGCCGCTGACGCTGTTCGGATTCTCCTTCGGCGGTTTTGTTGCAGCAAGTCTCGGCGGACGCCTGGAAGCGAAGGGCGAACAGCTGAAACATTTGTTCATGGTCGCGGCTGCTGTCACTCGTCTCAACGGTTATGACCTGTTGCCGGTCAACTGCCCGTTGACCTTGATCCAGCCGGAAACCGACGAAGTCATCGATCCGCAAGCCGTCTACGACTGGTCCTCGAAACTCGAGCGCCCCCATGAGCTGCTGAAAGTGGCAGAATGCGGACACTTTTTTCATGGCAAGCTGACCGATCTCAAGGATCTGATCCTGCCGCGTCTTTCGAATTGATTGCAGTCTGACAAGCGATTACCCATGACGACTCGTACACGCATCCTCACCGGCATCACCACCACCGGCACGCCGCACCTGGGCAACTACGCCGGCGCCATCCGCCCGGCGATCATCGCCAGCCGTGACAGCAATGCCGATTCGTTCTACTTCCTGGCCGACTACCACGCCCTGATCAAATGCGATGACCCGCTGCGCATCCAGCGCTCGCGTCTGGAAATCGCCGCGACCTGGTTGGCCGGTGGCCTGGACGTGGACCGCGTAACCTTCTATCGCCAGTCCGACATCCCGGAAATTCCCGAGCTGACCTGGTTGCTGACCTGCGTCGCCGCCAAGGGCCTGCTCAACCGTGCCCACGCCTACAAGGCGTCGGTGGACAAGAACGTTGAAACCGGCGAAGACCCGGACGCCGGCATCACCATGGGCTTGTACAGCTACCCGGTGCTGATGGCGGCGGACATTCTGATGTTCAACGCTCATAAGGTGCCGGTCGGTCGTGACCAGATCCAGCACGTGGAAATGGCCCGTGACATCGGCCAGCGCTTCAACCACCTGTTCGGTCAGGGCAAAGAATTCTTCACCATGCCCGAGGCGCTGATCGAAGAAAGCGTCGCCACGCTGCCAGGCCTCGACGGTCGCAAAATGTCGAAGAGCTACGACAACACCATTCCGTTGTTCAGCAGCGCCAAGGAAATGAAGGACGCGATTTCGCGGATCGTTACCGACTCCCGTGCGCCGGGCGAGGCGAAAGATCCAGACAATTCGCACCTGTTCACCTTGTTTCAGGCCTTCGCCACCCCGGCGCAGTCCGACGAATTCCGCAGCGAATTGTTGCAGGGCCTGGGTTGGGGCGAGGCGAAGAATCGTCTGTTCCAGCTGCTCGACAGCGAGCTGGGCGAGTCCCGCGAGCGTTATCACCAGCTGATCGAACGTCCGGCAGACCTGGAAGACATGCTGCAGATCGGCGCCAAAAAGGCTCGTTCGGTGGCGACACCGTTCCTCCACGAACTGCGTGAAGCGGTGGGCCTGCGCTCTTTTGTCGCTCAGACTCAAGTCGCTGCCACCACCAAGAAAAAAGCCGCGAAAGCCGCGCGTTTCGTCAGCTTCCGTGAAGACGACGGCAGTTTCCGCTTCCGTCTGCTGGCGGCCGATGGCGAACAACTGCTGTTGTCGCGCAACTTCGCCGACGGTAAAACCGCAGGCCAGGTGACCAAGCAACTGCAATCGGGTCAGCCATTGGACGTGCGCAACGAAGACCTGAGCTTCAGCGTCTGGCTGGAAGGCGAGTGCGTTGCCGACAGCCCGGCCTTTGCAGACATCGCCGGTTGCGATGCTGCCATCGAGACGCTGCGGGTTGCTCTGACGCCGGTTCAGGAATAAATCAACGGCTCGGCCCGACCAAGGGCCGATTGCCATTCCCACGGGCCGTCGCTACAGTGACGGCCCGTTTTTGTTGCCTTGCTAACGAATTATGACGCCCCTAGAACGATATCAAGCTGATCTGAAACGCCCGGAATTCTTCCATGACGCTTCGCAGGAAACTGCGGTGCGCCATTTGCAGCGCCTGTACGACGATCTGGTCGCGGCCTCGCACAGCAAACCGGGTCTGTTCGGCAAACTGTTTGGCAAGAAAGACGCGGCGCCGGTCAAGGGTCTGTACTTCTGGGGTGGCGTCGGTCGCGGCAAGACCTATTTGGTCGACACCTTCTTCGAAGCGCTGCCGTTCAAGGAAAAGGTCCGCACTCACTTCCACCGCTTCATGAAGCGCGTGCACGAAGAGATGAAGACCCTCGGCGGTGAGAAGAACCCGCTGACCATCATCGCCAAGCGCTTCTCCGACGAAGCCCGGGTGATTTGTTTCGATGAGTTCTTCGTGTCCGACATCACCGACGCGATGATCCTCGGCACGTTGATGGAAGAGCTGTTCAAGAACGGCGTGACCCTGGTCGCGACCTCGAACATCGTGCCGGACGGTCTGTACAAGGACGGCCTGCAACGTGCGCGCTTCCTGCCGGCCATTGCGCTGATCAAGCAGAACACCGACATCGTCAATGTCGACAGCGGCGTCGATTATCGTCTGCGCCACCTTGAACAAGCGGAGCTGTTTCACTTTCCGCTCGACGATGAATCCCACGAAAGCTTGCGCAAGAGCTTCCGCGCCCTGACGCCGGAATGCACGGCAGCCATCGAAAACGACGTGCTGATGATCGAAAACCGCGAAATCCGTGCGTTGCGCACCTGCGATGATGTGGCCTGGTTCGACTTCCGCGAACTCTGCGACGGCCCGCGCAGCCAGAACGATTACATCGAGCTGGGCAAGATCTTCCACGCCGTGTTGCTCAGCGGTGTCGAGCAGATGAGCGTCACCACCGACGACATCGCCCGGCGCTTTATCAACATGGTCGACGAGTTCTACGACCGCAACGTGAAGCTGATCATTTCCGCTGAAGTCGAGCTCAAAGACCTCTACACCGGCGGGCGCCTGAACTTCGAGTTCCAGCGCACCCTCAGCCGTTTGTTGGAAATGCAGTCCCACGAGTTCCTGTCCCGGGCGCATAAGCCGTAGGACATTTTGAAAAATGAAAAAGGGCCTGCATTGCAGGCCCTTTTTTGTGCGCTGTGTTTCAGTTTTGAACGAGAAAGCGTGCCAGTTCATCTTGTCGCTGGCAGCCGACGAGCAGCCACAGCAGGATTCGGGCTTTGCGTGGACAGAGAAATCCAGCCATCAATGCACCTTTACTGATCAGGTCCATCTCGCTGCCAATAAATCCGTAGGTCGATACAGCCGTGGAGCCGGAACCTGTCCGGGTGGCAACGATGACAGGGATTTTTCTGGCGATGGTTTCAATGACATCCATCCAGCTCGCGCCAACGTGTCCTGCACCGAAACCCGCAATCACCAACCCGTCGTAACCCAGTTCGAGGATGTTCTCGATTAACAGGGTATCGGCGCAAAGCGGCGCTTCCAGCAGAGCAATCTTCTGTGTGGTCAGCTGTGGCAACGGCAGGATCCTGCGCCGGCCTGGCAGGCGCAGATAGTTGACGGTGTTTTCCATCAGCATGCCGGCAGGACCAACGATAGGGGAGGAAAACGCCTGCAATGCCAATGAATCGGTTTTGCGGACGGCGTTCGCTGAATGAATCTGTCCGTTCATCACCACGTGAACGCCTCGTCGACGGCTGCTTTCAGCCAGTGCAACCCGGCAAGCATCCAGCAGATTCGCCGGACCATCGGCCCCTGCCTGGGCTGCCGAACGCATGGCGCCGGTCAGGACCAACGGCTCGTCGTGGTCCCACAAATAGTCAAAAAATGTGGCGGTTTCCTCTAGGGTGTCCGTGCCTTGAGTGATGACAACACCCACCGCACCTTGGCCGATTTGAACATTCGCCCATGAAAGGACGCTTAGCAAAAAGTCGAAATCCAGTGAGGCACTCGGCAACAGTCCGAGCGTTTCTACGGTGACCCGTGCCAAGGTCGCCAACTCTGGCACCGAGGCCAGCAGGGTTTCGCCGCTGACGGTCGGGATCACCCCTTCACCAGCGTTGCTGGCTTGCATGCTCACGGTGCCGCCGAGCGCCGCAATGGCCAGTTTGGGCAGATCCATGTGATACCTCATTTGCTTGTGATGAGAAGTGGCTGTATCCGGATTTGAGTCCGAGATACAGCCCAATCGCGACGTTCGTCAGCTGGCTACCAGCAGTCCGACAAACGGAATGA
This sequence comes from Pseudomonas sp. RT4P38, assembly GCF_054897765.1. Taxonomy (NCBI): domain Bacteria; kingdom Pseudomonadati; phylum Pseudomonadota; class Gammaproteobacteria; order Pseudomonadales; family Pseudomonadaceae; genus Pseudomonas; species Pseudomonas sp. RT4P38. The sequence goes on along the minus strand of NZ_CM142703.1, from coordinate 5,805,242 downwards.
TCAGCAACGTACTGATGGCCATGGCCAGTACATTGCCGATGAAACCGTGCATGTCGGCCGGCAAACGCTTGGCAATCGCGCACGCCAGCGGTGGCGCAATCAGTGTCCCCAGCAGTGCGCTTGAGGCGATGACCTGCCAGCTGCCACCGTACGTCAGAACGGCCGCCGGCACGACTGACACCAATGGAACATAGGTGGGATACCAGCCGCGCAGTATCCATTGCCGACGCCAGATCACTACTCCTAATGCCGAGGTCAACGCTTGCGCGGCGATTAGTTGGGGCAGCAAGCCCGTGCCATACACCGGGCTCGTCGGGTTCAAGGTGTAAGCCAGCAGGGCGCCCGCGATCAAGCCGAGACTGGCCCATTCATTGCCGAAGAACGGCGCTTCCGAAAAGTCGGCCAACACCCGGCGTAGACTCCATACGACGCCATAGTCCGGCGTTTTGGTGATGACGGGTGCGGGCACAGGGGGGCACGGCTTCTTGAGTGGGTCGGGCTTCACCAGGCTCGGCAGGTAACGGCAGAGCAGAAAAGCGCCGACGCTGGCGACCGCCATGCCCGTGACGTTGCCGATCACAGCTGGCAATCCGAGGGGATTGCAGACGTAATTGACGATCAACAAGCACATCGGAGTGACGAACACGGCGCCCATGATTGCGCCATTGATCGTGACCTTCCAGCCGCCGCCAAACATCAGCACCATCGCCGCCGGCAATGAAACAAAGGCGGCAAACGTGGGTTGCCAACGGGTGGCCGTCACCGTCCAGCCCCACAGAAGGTTGCTCAGCAACAGGCCAAGCAACGAGCTGGTGACGAGCCACGGCCATAATCCGCTGCCGTAGCAAATGGTAAAACCTTGCCAGGCTTTTCCCGTTCGATTCGCCCAGTAGGCCAGATAGGCGCCTGCAAGCAGTCCGATCGAAGCGAACTCGTGTTTGTAGAACGCAACCTCGCTGATGTCTCCCAGGACCCAGCGCAACCAGGCACTCGGCTCCGGGAGGCTAGATACCATGTGACTGTAGTCTGGCCAATGGGCTGACCAGGATGTCCGGTAGGTGAATGAAAGCCAGATGATCAACAGTGCCGTGCCGAGCATCAGCCAGATGATCGCCGTATCCAGCGGCGACCTGGCGGCAAGCCGGTTTTGCGGTTTTTCGTTTGCAGTTTCCATCACTCATCCTCCCTTAATCAGCGCGGCAGACAAGGGTGCTGGGTGTAACCGAGCATTTGATCGTAGAGATCGGCTCGACGATCGCGATGCAAATCGTTCAAGTTGTTCCAGATCGGCGCGCTGCGCGAGCTGGTCAGGTCGATGTCGGCAAACAGGATCTCCTGCTTGTCCGCTGAAGCCACCTGGCCAATCGGCCAGCCGTTGGTGCCCGCGATCAGCGAACAACCCAGGTAACGTGCACCTCGCTCTTCGCCGATCCGGCTCGCCGCCGCAATAAACACATTGTTGACGTGAGCCGCCGTCATCGTCAGGTACGACGCCATGCACTTGCCGGCGTCATCGAACAGGGGCGGCGGGGTCCAGACCCAGTTGTTCAGGCTGCAAATAATGTCGGCGCCTTGCTGGCTCAAAATGCGCGGGACTTCCGGGAACCAGATATCCCAGCAGATCAACAACCCGATGCGACCGATGGGGGTGTCGAAAACCGGGAAGCCCAGATCGCCCGGCGTGAACCACAATTTTTCCAGATTCCATAAATGTGCCTTTCGGTACTTGCCGATGAAGCCGTCAGGCCCGACAAGAACGCCGGTGTTGAACAGCTGCATGCCGTCGCGCTCCGTCAAACCGGCGACCAGATAAACCTTGTGTTGGCGGGCAAAGTCCATCCAGCTCTGCACGCTCGGCCCGCTGGGAACGGCCTCCGAATGCTCGAACGCATCCTGCCGGGTTTCGAAGAAGTAACCTGTACTTGAAAGCTCGGGCAGGACGATGAGATTCGCACCGTCATTTGCCGCTTCCAACGCTAATTTCAGGCTGTTACGCAGATTTGCTTCGCGATTTTGCATGCCGACTTGTGGATCGAATTGCACGACTGCTACACGAACAGGGCTTGTTGGCTCGCTCATTCCCGATGACCTCTTTTTATTGTTATTCACGCTGTTTAATTGCGTGCTTATGAGAGTCGAATCGGCGAGAGCGTGTAAGTCAGCTATTTCCGTTTAGGGTGTAGTCCGTATCCCAAGATGACTGCGCGAGGCGCTTGACAGGAGGGTCGCCAAAGTAGAGCCAATGCACATCGTGCATGGCTCCAGGGCAAGGAAGTTGATCAGGTTCTGACGTTATAGTGCGGATAGTCGCTCATGGAAAAACCGCCATGGAAGGCCGCGCCGGTTTTGTTGCAGATATGAATGACCGCATCGACGGCGCCCCGAAAGCACGGCTCGGTCCAGCCAGCATCGACTGAAAACGACTCCCCGGAAAAATGCAGACCTGAAACATGCGCGAAGTCCCGGTTGTACTTCATCAGGCTGACGGCGTCGTAGTAGGTGCCGGGTCGGTATAACTTCGCACAACCCAGCGCATTTTTATCGGTGATCCAACGTTGGACCACGGCTTGATCCAAGCCAATGTAGGGAGTGATTTTCTCCTGGATATTGGCGGAATGCATAAGGATCCGGTCCAGCTCTTTGGCACATTTGTTCACCAGTTCCTTGTCGGTGAATGAGGCCAGTTTGGTGGCGTCATCCTCCCATGTGTAACTTAAAAGGATGCGGTCATAACTGTAGTTATCGTTGTAGCGGTAGGTGTAGATGTCGTGGATGAAGCTGTCAGTGACGATGGCTTGCGGGATTTTGCTGTTTTTCGAAAGGAAGGATTTTTTTAACGGTGCGAAGACTTTGCAACTGGTTTCCCAGTGCGCGGTTTTGTAGGCATTGATTGTCTCGAACGGCAGCATCTGTGGCGTGAAGTTTTCAAGCGTGATGCGAGTTTCGATCAGCCACGAGGGAAGGGTCATGATGACCGAATCAAAGTCATCGAAGTGTTCCTGGATTTGCTCGGGTTGGCCGTGTTTCGAGTTGTAGTAGACGCGTGTTTTCTGGTTCGTCAGTTTTTTAAGTTTTGTAACGGATGAGTCCATGAGCAAACCGTTGTTTCTTTCCCGGCAGTGTTCGTAGAAGGACCTTCCGGTTTCGTCGGTTTTCATGAACAGCAGGCATTCGTCCAGCGCTGCGAGTCCGATGTAGCGTGGCCTGTCGAAACTCAGCCCCCTTGAGTCTAAAACGGCTTCGTTCTGCAGGCAGGGTGAATCCAGCGGATCGCCAGTTGAGTCGACCCGACCATGGATCAATTGCAGCTGGCTGCTGAATCCAAAAATGGCAGTGCGCAGGGGATAAAGGGAGCAGACATCGTAAAAGGCACCCCAGCTACCGTCGCCGATGCCAATGGCATAGAAGATCGCGGACTCCTGCGCGGACATTCCCATTCCGCCAAAGTCCCCCGGTGAGCGTTCATCCCAAGCTTGCAGGGCGGGCATGCTGACCAGGTCGCGAAACGAAACGCTCTCGTATTTTTCGACGATAGCGGCCCACATGGCTTCCCATTCCTGACTGGTGTAAACCTCTGCGACGTGCCGGGTCATGCGATCGGCAAAGGCCTTCCACTTTGCATAAATCTTTTGCAATTCTTCACCGGGAGGTGGTGTCTGGCCATCTTCATTTTTCCAGATCAACATCTGCGGAGTCGGTCCGCCGCCCATGCTGCCCTCTCGCAGATAGATCCCGGTCGAAGTGACCCATTGGCTTCCGGGATTGGCAAAATCTGAAAACACCAGGTCGAACGCCTTGGCGTAGTAAGCCATCAGCGACTGGCCCTCTGTCGGTGACTCGTCCGCCCGGTTGAAGAAGGGCATGCGCATGGCCCCCATTTCAAACGGTGTATGACTCATCGCCGAGTTCGGGCTTCCAGAAACGGTCAGGTGTCTGCCGCCTATGCGTCTGGATTGTTCTATGAGGGTGATATGGGTGAACCCGCAACGATAAAGTTCTCTGGCGGCAGTCAGTCCGGTGACGCCGGCGCCAATAATGCAAATTTTATGTTGTGGGTCAGTTGCCTTGGCGATGCCGTTGTCCAGTTCAACCAATGCTCGATAGTCGAAGCACAAGTCGGGCGGGTTGGGGAAACGGGCCTTCCACTTGTTTTCCGCCGAGCGTTTTGGGCGAGCGGCATCCTTCGCGGCATAGGAGGGGTAGTTGTAGCTTGATCCGATAGTCACTGTTGATCTTCCCTGATGGTGTTTTCAGGGACGATGTTGAGGTTCTGAACGCGCAGCGTATAGGCGACAAGTAAGGCTCTCAGATACTCTTTATTCGTTTTTTATCGTGGGAAAAGACCTGCAGGGCTCCGGCTAAGGATCCCTGCGGTATTGGGTCTACGCCGCTTGCTGAAACTGCTGCCGATACTGGTTCGGCGACAATTCCGTGTGCTGGCGAAACAACCGCGCGAAGAAGCTCGCATCGTCGTAACCGACTTCATAGCTGATGGTCTTGATGCTCTTGCGGCTGGCGGACAGCAAGCCTTTGGCGGTTTCGATGCGCAGTCGTTGCAGGTAATGCAGCGGCTTGTCGCCGGTGGCGGTCTGGAAGCGCCGCATGAAATTGCGGATGCTCATGCCGTGTTCGCGAGCCACGTCTTCGAAGCGGAATTTGTCGGCGAAGTGTTCTTCGAGCCAGTGCTGGATCTGCAGGATGATCACGTCCTGGTGCAGCTTCTGACCGCCGAAACCGATACGTCCCGGCGAGTAGTTGCGCTGCACTTCATAGAGAATGTCCCGCGCCACGGCCTGGGACACGTTGGCGCCGCAAAAGCGCTCGATCAGGTAGATGTAAAGGTCGCAGGCCGAGGTGGTGCCGCCAGCGCAATACAGATTGTCGGCGTCGGTCAGGTGCTTGTCCTGATTGAGCTGAACCCGTGGGAAGCGTTCGGCAAACGCATTGAAGAAGCGCCAGTAAGTGGTCGCTTCCTTGCCGTCGAGCAGCCCGGCCTCGGCCAGCCAGAACACCCCGGTGGCTTCGCCGCAGAGCACGGCGCCGCGAGCATGTTGCTGGCGCAACCAAGGCAGGACCTGTGGATAACGTTGGCAAAGGGTGTCGAAATCGTCCCAGAAGGCAGGAAGGACAATGATGTCGGCGTTTTCCAGGCCGCCGTCCACCGGCATGATCACGTCACTGAAGCTGTTCACCGGTTTGCCGTCGGGGCTGACCAGGCGGGTTTCGAACGCCGGAGTCAGGCCGTGGCCCAGTTGTTTGCCGTAACGCAGGCTGGCCAGGTGGAAGAAGTCCTTGGCTTGCATGAGGGTGGAGGCGAAAACCCGGTCGATAGCCAGGATGCTGACGCGCCGCAAAGGCGTGGAGACTTGGTTAGACATAATTCAACTTTATTCTTATAGGGGAAAGTGGTCACCAGACGGCTGGATCGTCTTATTTTTTGTCGGATGTGTCCAGTGTCCTGTATCGGATACGAGGCTTAGTCTCTGAGGGTCAATTCCGGCTAACAACAACGACAGGTGTCGCATGATCCCCAGAACATTGTTCAGTTCCGAGCACGAACTTTTTCGCGACAGCGTGCGAACGTTCCTCGAAAAAGAGGCCGTGCCGTTCCATGGGCAATGGGAAAAACAAGGCTATATCGACCGCAAACTCTGGAACAAGGCAGGGGAGGCGGGAATGTTGTGCTCGCATCTGCCGGAAGAATACGGTGGGCTGGGTGCTGACTTTCTCTACAGCGCGGTGGTCATCGAAGAGGTCGGTCGTCTCGGTCTGACCGGTATCGGTTTTTCCCTGCATTCGGACATCGTCGCGCCTTACATCCTGCATTACGGCAGTGAAGCGCTGAAACACAAATACCTGCCGAAGCTGGTGTCCGGAGAGATGGTCACCGCCATTGCCATGACCGAACCCGGTGCCGGTTCCGACCTGCAAGGAGTGAAAACTACCGCCGTGCTCGATGGCGATGAGTACGTGATCAATGGTTCTAAGACCTTTATAACCAACGGCTTTCTGGCTGACCTGGTGATTGTCGTGGCCAAGACCGATCCCAAGGCCGGCGCGAAAGGTACCAGCCTGTTTCTGGTGGAGGCCAACACACCAGGCTTCGCCAAGGGCAAGCGCCTGGAAAAAGTCGGCATGAAGGCTCAGGACACCTCGGAACTGTTTTTCCAGGACGTTCGGGTGCCGAAGGAAAACCTGTTGGGGCAGGCCGGGATGGGTTTTGCCTACCTGATGCAGGAGTTGCCGCAGGAGCGTCTCACCGTTGCCATTGGCGGGCTTGCTTCGGCTGAAGCTGCGCTGCAATGGACGCTTGACTACACCCGTGAACGCAAGGCATTCGGCAAGGCGATCGCTGACTTCCAGAACACCCGCTTCAAACTGGCCGAGATGGCGACCGAGATTCAGATCGGTCGGGTCTTTGTCGATCGTTGTCTGGAACTGCACCTGCAAGGCAAGCTCGACGTGCCGACAGCGGCGATGGCCAAGTATTGGGGCACGGACTTGCAATGCAAGGTGCTCGACGAGTGCGTGCAGTTGCATGGCGGTTACGGGTTCATGTGGGAGTACCCGATCGCGCGAGCGTGGGCGGATGCGCGGGTGCAGCGGATCTATGCCGGCACCAACGAAATCATGAAGGAGATTATTGCCAGGTCGCTTTGACCTTGCAGCGACTGTTAGACCGCCATCGCGAGCAAGCTCGCTCCCACAGGGATTGCGCAAAACCTGTGGGAGCGAGCTTGCTCGCGATAGGGGCTACGAATCAATCAAGGTGCCGGGTTCGGGTGATCCTTGTGGATCGCCTCGATTCCCTCCAACACTTCATCGGATAGTTTCAGCTCGAAGCTCGCTAAATTGCTTTCAAGCTGCTCCATCGTCGTCGCGCCAATGATGTTGCTGCTCACAAACGGCTGCTGAGTGACAAACGCCAACGCCATTTGCGCCGGGTCCAGGCCGTGTTCACGCGCCAGTGCGACATAACGGCTGCACGCTGCTTCCGACTGCGGGTTGAAATAGCGGCTGAAGCGGCTGTAGAGGCTCAGGCGGCCTTTAGGCGGACGCGCGCCACCTTCGTACTTGCCTGACAGGAAACCGAACGCCAGCGGCGAATAGGCGAGCAGGCCGCACTGTTCGCGGATGGCGATTTCCGCCAGACCGACTTCGAAGCTGCGATTGAGCAGGTTGTACGGATTCTGGATCGACACCGCGCGCGGCCAGCCACGGGCTTCCGCCAGGGCGAGGAAGCGCATGGTCCCCCACGGCGTTTCGTTGGACAGGCCGATGTGGCGGATCTTGCCGGCCTTGACCTGTTCGTCCAGCGCTTCGAGGGTGTCCTCCAGTGGCGTCAGGTTGGCTTCGGTCTGGTGTTTGTAACCGAGCTGACCGAAGAAATTGGTGCTGCGCTCCGGCCAGTGCAGCTGGTAGAGGTCGATGTAGTCGGTCTGCAAGCGCTTGAGGCTGGCGTCCACGGCTTCGGTGATGTGCTGGCGGTTGTGCCGCAGGTTTTTGTCGCGAATGTAGTCGATGGTGTTGCCGGGGCCGGCGATCTTGCTCGCGAGGATCCAGTCGGCCCGATCGCCGCGGCTTTTGAAGTAATTGCCGATGTAGCGCTCGGTGGTGGCGTAGGTTTCGGCCTTGGGTGGCACCGGGTACATCTCGGCGGTATCGATGAAATTGATCCCGGCGCTCTTGGCCCGTTCGATCTGGGCGAAGGCTTCAGCCTCGCTGTTTTGCTCGCCCCAGGTCATGGTGCCGAGGCAGATTGCACTCACGTTCAGATTGGTTCGGCCTAGCTGGCGATAGTCCATCGGGTGCTCCTTTGGCAAAACAATCATAAAAGCAGGTTGAATTTTTTTTCGCAATCTGCATAATTGCGCACCTCTTTCTGCAGTGGAAGTGATGCGCCGCCGCCGAAGAATCTTGCCGTTGAACGGACGCGCCGACCCGAGCCCCCGAAAGCGTCTGTATCCGGCTGCCTTTGACTTGTCAAAGTACGCACTATTCAGTAAGATCCGCCGTCTAATTTACAGGGCGGCCCCTGAGGCTATAAAGAATGAAAACTTTTACTGCTAAACCGGAAACAGTACAGCGCGACTGGTTTGTCGTCGACGCTGCAGGTCAGACCCTGGGTCGTCTGGCCACCGAAATCGCGAGCCGTCTGCGTGGCAAGCATAAAGCTGAGTACACTCCTCACGTTGACACCGGCGATTACATCGTCGTTATCAATGCCGAGCAGATTCGTGTAACCGGTGCTAAAACCACCGACAAAATCTACTACTCCCACTCCGGTTTCCCGGGCGGCATCAAGTCGATCAACTTCGAAAAGCTGATCGCTAAAGCCCCTGAGCGCGTGATCGAGACTGCGGTCAAAGGCATGCTGCCCAAGAACCCGCTGGGTCGCGACATGTATCGTAAGCTGAAAGTCTATGCGGGCGCTGTACACCCTCATACTGCTCAGCAGCCCCAAGAACTGAAGTTTTAACGGAATAGTTCATTATGTCGGCGACTCAAAATTACGGCACTGGCCGTCGCAAGACCGCAACCGCACGCGTTTTCCTGCGTCCGGGTACTGGTAACATCTCCATCAACAACCGCACCCTGGAAAATTTCTTCGGCCGCGAAACTGCCCGCATGGTAGTTCGTCAGCCGCTGGAGCTGACTGAGACTGTCGAGAAATTCGACATCTACGTCACCGTGATCGGTGGTGGTGTAAGTGGTCAAGCTGGCGCAATCCGCCACGGTATCACTCGCGCACTGATGCAGTACGACGAAACCCTGCGTGGCGCTCTGCGCAAAGCTGGCTTCGTTACTCGCGATGCTCGTGAAGTTGAACGTAAGAAAGTTGGTCTGCGTAAAGCGCGTAAGCGTCCGCAGTACTCGAAGCGCTAATTCGCTTTCGCGTTCAAAAAGAACGCCCAGTTTCCTCGCGAAGCTGGGCGTTTTTTTATGGGCGCGATTTACCAGAGAATTGCTCTGTGACAACTTGCCACAGCCGTAGAAGCCCTATACTGCAAGGCTTGGCAGTGGAGCCCCTCGGTAATTACCTTGTCAGAATTGGGGCTTTTCATTACCATTCGGCAAAATTTTTATAAGTTCAGATTTTTACTTAGTAGATGCCTGATTTAACAGGCCACAAAGCTGATGGGAGAGGACTGAATGAGCAATGACGGCGTGAATGCAGGCCGGCGTCGCTTCTTGGTAGCAGCCACATCCGTGGTGGGTGCTGCAGGAGCGGTGGGGGCTGCGGTCCCGTTCGTGGGGTCATGGTTTCCCAGTGCCAAGGCGAAAGCCGCAGGTGCACCGGTGAAGGTGAATGTCAGCAAAATCGAGCCAGGCCAGCAGATGATTGCTGAGTGGCGCGGTCAGCCGGTGTTCATTGTCCGCCGTACCGAGGAAATCCTGGGGAATCTGAAAAAGATCGAGGGCCAGCTATCTGACCCGACCTCCAAGAACTCGACACAACCGACGTATGTCGATCCGGAAACGCGTTCGATCAAGCCAGAGGTTCTGCTGCTGATCGGTATCTGCACGCACCTGGGTTGCTCGCCGACCTTCCGTCCAGAAGTGGCACCTGCGGATCTGGGCAAGGACTGGGTAGGTGGTTATTTCTGCCCTTGCCACGGTTCCCACTACGATCTGGCTGGTCGCGTCTACAAGTCGCAACCTGCGCCTTTGAACCTGCCAGTTCCCCCGCATTCCTATGAGACCGATGACATCATTGTCATTGGCGTCGATACGGAGAAAGCGTGATGAGCAAGTTCATGGATTGGGTTGATGCGCGCTTTCCCGCGACCAAAATGTGGGAAGACCATCTCAGCAAGTACTACGCCCCGAAGAACTTCAACTTCTTCTATTTCTTTGGCTCCCTTGCACTGCTCGTTCTGGTCAACCAGATCGTTACCGGTGTCTGGCTGACCATGAGCTACACCCCGTCGGCGGAAGAAGCGTTTGCTTCCGTCGAATACATCATGCGCGACGTCGAGTACGGCTCGATCCTGCGTATGTTGCACGCGGTCGGCGCTTCGATGTTCTTCATCGTGGTTTATCTGCACATGTTCCGTGGCTTGCTCTACGGTTCGTACCAGAAGCCACGTGAGCTGGTGTGGGTCTTCGGCATGCTGATCTATCTGGCGCTGATGGCTGAAGCCTTCATGGGTTACTTGCTGCCGTGGGGCCAGATGTCCTACTGGGGTGCCCAGGTGATCATCTCGCTGTTTGGGGCAATCCCGCTTATCGGCGACGACCTGACTCAATGGATTCGAGGTGACTACCTGATTTCGGGTATTACCCTGAACCGCTTCTTCGCCCTGCACGTAGTCGCCTTGCCGATCGTGATCCTCGGTCTGGTGGTGCTGCACGTTCTGGCGCTGCACGAAGTCGGCTCGAACAACCCGGATGGCGTGGACATCAAGAAACACAAAGACGAAAACGGCGTACCGCTGGACGGCATTGCCTTCCACCCGTACTACACCGTGAAAGATATCGTCGGCGTGGTGGTGTTCCTGTTCATCTTCTGCTCGATCGTGTTCTTCTTCCCGGAAATGGGCGGCTACTTCCTCGAGAAACCGAACTTTGAAGTGGCGAACGCCTTCAAGACGCCAGAGCACATCGCTCCGGTCTGGTACTTCACGCCGTTCTACGCGATTTTGCGGGCGGTTCCGGACAAGCTTCTGGGCGTTATCGCCATGGGGGCGGCCATCGCGGTGCTGTTCGTCCTGCCATGGCTGGACCGCAGCCCGGTCAAGTCGATGCGCTACAAAGGCTGGCTGAGCAAAATCTGGCTGGTGGTGTTCTGCGTATCGTTCGTGATCCTCGGCATTCTGGGTGTTCTGGCCCCGACGCCAGGCCGTACGTTGCTGTCGCAGGTGTGTACCTTCCTGTACTTCGCCTACTTCATTCTGATGCCTTTCTACACCAGGCTCGAGAAGACCAAACCGGTTCCGGAAAGGGTGACTGGCTGATGAAAAAGCTATTTGCTGTACTGATTCTTGCTGCTATGCCTGTGTTCTCGTTCGCGTCGACAGCGGGTGCTCCTGAGCTGGAAAAGGTCGACATCGACGTTTCCGACAAGGCTGCAATGCAGGATGGCGCACGTACTTTTGCCAACTACTGCATGGGCTGTCACAGCGCGAAGTTCCAGCGCTACGAGCGTGTAGCCGATGACCTGGGCATTCCGCACGACCTGATGCTCTCGAAGCTGGTGTTCACCGGCGCCAAGATCGGCGACCACATGAGCATCGGCATGCAACCGGCTGACGCCAAGACCTGGTTCGGTGCGGCGCCGCCCGACCTCACCCTGGTCGCCCGCGTTCGCGGCACTGACTGGCTCTACGGTTACCTGAAGTCCTTCTATGAAGACCCGTCGCGTCCTTGGGGCGTGAACAACAAGGTGTTCCCGAACGTCGGGATGCCCAACGTTCTGGTCGGCCTGCAGGGGCGTCAGGTGGTAGGCTGTAAACAAGTTCAAATCGTCGAAGACGGCAAGAAGCAATACGATCCGCTGACCGGTACGGCTTTGACTCATGAAGCCTGCGACCAGCTGACCATACTGCCGAAAACCGGCACGCTGAACGAAGAGCAGTTCGACGAGAAGGTCAAGAATCTGGTGACTTTCCTGGCCTACTCGGCCAACCCGGTGAAGCTGCAGCATCAGCGCATCGGTACCTATGTGTTGCTGTACCTGGCGTTCTTCTTCGTATTCGCTTACTTGCTCAAGCGTGAATACTGGAAAGACGTCCATTGATAAAGCTGTAAGCAATTGCTGTTAATCGCGCGCGCCCAAGGGCGTCTCTGAAGGTGTAACGAGCCTGGTGAACCAGGCGTTACGGGAGGCGCCCTCTGGGCGCGCGCGTTTTTCCGCTTCCGATAATTTCAACAAGCGAGGAGGACCGCCATGGGCGTGACCAATCGGTTGGCCTGTTACTCCGACCCCGCCGACCACTATTCCCACCGAGTGCGCATCGTACTTGCAGAGAAGGGTGTCAGCGCCGAGATCATTTACGTGGAAGCTGGCCGTCAGCCGCCTAAACTGATTGAAGTGAACCCTTACGGAAGCCTGCCCACCCTGGTCGATCGTGACCTGGCGCTGTGGGAGTCGACCGTGGTGATGGAGTATCTGGATGAGCGTTACCCGCACCCGCCGTTACTGCCGGTTTATCCTGTGGCGCGTGCCAACAGCCGTCTGCTGATTCATCGTATTCAGCGTGACTGGTGTGGTCTGGTGGATCTGATCCTGGATTCGCGGACCAAGGAAGCAGCCCGTGTCGTGGCTCGTAAAGAGCTGCGCGAAAGCCTGACCGGCGTGTCGCCGTTGTTTGCCGACAAGCCGTTTTTCCTCAGCGAGGAACAAAGTCTGGTGGATTGCTGCCTATTACCAATACTCTGGCGATTGCCGATTTTGGGTATAGAACTGCCGCGGCCTGCCAAGCCGCTGCTTGATTACATGGAGCGCTCGTTTGCGCGTGAGGCTTTCCAGACGAGTCTGTCTGGTGTCGAACGCGATATGCGCTAAGGCTTAAGGAGCCGCTATGAACTCCAGTCGACCTTATCTGGTCCGCGCGCTCTACGAGTGGATTGTGGACAACGATTGCACCCCGCACATGCTGGTCAATTCCGAGTATCCGTCGGTGCAGGTGCCTCAGGGTTTTGCCAGTGATGGACAGATTGTCTTGAACGTATCGCCGGCAGCCGTGCGTCACCTGCACATGGACAACGAAGCGGTCAGCTTCGAGGGGCGTTTCGGTGGCGTGCCGCACACCCTGTACGTGCCTATCGCATCGATCCTGGGCATTTACGCTCGGGAGAACGGTCAGGGCATGGTGTTCGATCTGGAATCGCCTATGGAAGACGAGGAAGAGATCGAGCCGGATGACGATACTCCGCCACCCGACAGCGAGCCACCGCGTCCCAGCGGTCGACCCAGTTTGAAAGTGGTGAAGTAATAAAAAAGGCGATCCTTCCGGATCGCCTTTTTTATTACTTGTAGGAGCCAGCGGTGCGGCGATCTCAAGGGTCGCCATTACCGATCGGCAGTATCAATCGATGTATTCAAACAGCTTCACGATTTTCTGCACGCCGGAAACGCCTTGCACCAGGTTGGTGGCTTGAGCGGCTTCCTGCTTGGTCAGCAGGCCCAGCAGGTAGACGATGCCGTTCTCGGTAACAACCTTGATGCGCGAACCCGGGATGTTCGGGTCAGTGAGCATCTGGGTCTTGATCTTGGAAGTCAGCCAGGTGTCGTTCTGGCGGGCAAGGAAGCCGGAGGGTGGCAGAACCTGCAGTTCGTTGTGGACCGTCTTCACGCGCTGAACAGCCGCAGCGGCTTGTTCAGCCTTGGCCTTGAGGTCTGCGCGCGGGGTTTGCCCGGCGAGCAGCACGACACCGTTGAAACTGGTGACGACGATGTGCGAGTCGTTGTCCAGGGCTGGATCGGCCTTGGCGATGTTCACGCCGACCTTGGTGTCGATCAAAGAGTCGTCGATCTTGCTGCCGAAGGTGCGGGTGCCGCGGTCATCTTCAATCGGCGCTTCACGGCTGGCGTTAACCACCGAGGTGCAGCCGCTGATACCGAGGCACAGGGTCAAGGCCAGAAGGCCTAGGCGATTAGGGGTCATTCTTCACTCCCGAACAGTTGGCTGTCGATCAAATCGCAAAGGCAATGGATCGCCAGCAGGTGGACTTCCTGAATACGTGCAGTGACGTTGGCCGGTACGCGAATCTCGACGTCCTCGGGCAATAGCAGCGACGCCATGCCGCCGCCATCGCGACCGGTCAATGCTACGACAATCATTTCGCGATCATGTGCGGCCTGGATCGCTTGAATAATGTTCGCCGAGTTGCCGCTGGTGGAAATCGCCAGCAATACGTCACCTGGCTGGCCGAGGGCGCGGATCTGTTTGGAGAAAATTTCGTTGTAGCTGTAGTCGTTGGCAATCGAGGTGATCGTCGAGCTGTCGGTGGTCAGCGCGATGGCTGGCAGGCTCGGACGTTCGCGCTCGAAGCGATTGAGCAACTCGGACGAGAAGTGCTGGGCGTCACCGGCAGAACCGCCGTTGCCGCAGGACAGCATTTTGCCTTCGTTGAGCAGGGCGTTGACCATCACTTGGCTGGCTTGCTCGATGTGCGGTGCAAGTACGTCCATCGCCATTTGCTTGGTGTCGATACTGGCCTGAAAAAGCTGGCGAATTCGGGATTGCATGTCCATCTGTGTGACCTTAATTAGCGCGGCTACTCGGCACATGAATGTGCAGCCCGCAAAGCAAAGAGCAAAAGTGTTGGGTGAAAGTGTCCGGTTAGGGATGCCCGCGATCAGCTGTCGAAGGCATTCTGCAACCAGTTCAACTGATCGAGCTTGCTGTCGATGGCAACCACGTCGAAACGGCAAGGGGAATTGGCCCAGCGCGACTCGCGCTGAAGAAAATACTGCGCGGCAAAAATCAGTTTCTGCCGTTTGCGCTCATCGATGCTATCGAGCGCGCCACCCCATTGAGTGTTTTTTCTGTAGCGGACTTCGACGAATACTACTGTATCGCCATCAAGCATGACCAGATCAAGCTCGCCGCGCTTACACAACCAGTTCTGCGCCAGCAGGCGCAAACCCTGTTGTTGAAGGTGCTCGAGCGCATGGCGCTCGGCATCTTTACCGCTTTGCTGGCGTGACCTGTCGGGCATCAGCGCGCGGTGTCCGGCAGGCGTTGAACCTGACCGTTAGCGAACTGCGCCCACGGCAACTGACGCACGACACGTTGGTTTTGAGTCATGCCCAGGCTGCCCGATTGACCTTCAATGCGGCTGTCCGGCAAAGCCTTGAGTTGCCCCAGGCGTGGTGCCAGGCGATAGGCATCGACACCCATTGCGTACAAACGACCCAGGCTGCCGCCGGCTTGTGGCCATTGAGCCGTGACCTGTTTGCGCAGTGGATCGTTGGCGTCCAGCAACCATGGTGTTTCGCAGAAGCGAATACCGTTCATGTCGTTGTACTGATTCACGTCGCCGCTGGCGCTGAATACGTGGGACGTGGCGTAAACTGGCACGTCACCGGCGTACTGGAAGTTCAGGGTCGGTTTGATCTGCTGGGCTTGCTGAGGCGTTGCAGCCAGGAAGATGAACTCGATGTCCTGGCGACGCGAAGGCTGGGCGGCCACTTGCGAGCCGACAGTGCTTTGCAGGCTCTTTGCGCGACCTTCGCTTTGACGCAGTTGGAACATGTCAGCAATCTGCTGGGCCAGTTGAACCGGTTGGTCGACGCGTTCGGTGGCTAGGATGCTACCACCGTTGGCTTGCCAATCCTGGCTGAACGCCCTGAGTACGCGATCGCCCCACTCGCCTTTCGGCACCATGATGGCGGCGCGATGCAGGCCATCGGCGCGAGCACGACGCGACACTTCGCGAGCTTCGTCTTCAGCAGCAAGGCCAAACTGGAACATCTGGGCCGGACCTTGTTCGCCTTCGCTGTAATTAAGCGCCAGGGTGGTAATCGGCAGTTGCGGGCGAGCGCTGAGCTGTTTGACCAGCGGCTTCTCCAGCGGGCCGACGACCAGTTGCACGCCATCGGCCTGCGCCTTGCGATAGAACTCATCCAGGGACGTCAGGCGCGAGCTGTCATAGAACTCGATGGCTGGCGGCTTCTGCCCGGCTTGTTGCGCCTGGTAGTGCGCGGCCATGAAGCCTTCGCGCAGTGCTTTGCCGACCGACGCCAGAGGGCCGTCTTGCGGCAGCAGCAGGGCGATTTTCCCCAGGGGCTGGCTGGCCAGTTCCTTGAGTTTGGTCAGTGGCAACGGCAGTTGAATGGCGGCCGGATGCTTTGGATTCTGCGCGCGCCAGTTGTCGATCGCGGCTTGCTGCTGTTCCAGGGTACCGGCGGTTTTCACCGCCAGCGCCAGGCCCATCCAGCCACCGAGGTCGCCGGTGGATGTTGGCTGCAATTGATCGGTTGGCAACGAAGCGATCAGGGTCCAGATCGCTTCGTGGTTTTTGCTGGTCGCTTCACCTTCGAGCATTGGCGCAATAAAGATGCGCTCGCGTGCGGCAGCCAGGGTCTGGCCGTCGGCTTCAAGGGCGCGGGCATGAACGGTGCCGGTGCGAACCTGTTGCTCGACCGGCAGTTCGCTCAGGCGTTGCAGGCTCGGATGACTCAAGGCCGTCAGCGCCGCTTTGGGCTGATTGCGAGTCATAGCCAGTTCCGCCGCCAGGGTACTGGCGAAAACCTGTTGGCCAGGCTTGAGTTGTTCGACGGGGACTTGTTGCAGGATTTGCGCGGACTGGCCGGCATTCCCCTGACGATAGGCCAGGTCAGCCGCGCTCAGGCGCAACAAGGCGGCTTTTTCCGGGTCTTTGCTTTGGGCGGCCTGTGCGAGCAATTGCTCGATACTGGCATCCGGGGTCCGTGGAAGTTCGCCAAGGCTGGAGGAGGGCGAGCTGGCGCAAGCCGCCAACAACGCAGCGAGGCAGAGGGCAGTGAACAGCCGCAGGCAAGCGATCATGTAGTGTTCCTGATACTCGATCAAATTAGCGTGGAATTGTACCCAAGCACTGGCCGGGGCGCGATGTTACTGGCGTGAATCGATCAATTTAGCTCGTGCAAATGTTGCGGCGCTGCACAAAAGGCCGCAAAACCGAGGACTGCTTGCGCGTATCGCGAGCGTCACGACGCGCTACAATGGCGGCTTTTACCGATCATGAGGTGTGCGCTTTGACTGCTCCAGGTGCTTTGAATTCCGCTGCTGGCTCGCTTTATGTGGTGGCGACGCCCATCGGCAACCTGGACGATATCAGTGCGCGTGCGCTGAAGATCCTGCGCGAGGTCACCCTGATCGCCGCCGAAGATACCCGCCATTCCCAGCGATTGATGCAGCATTTCGGCATTCCTACACCGCTGGCGGCCTGCCATGAACACAATGAACGGGATGAAGGTAGCCGCTTTATCACCCGCTTGCTCGCCGGCGACGATGTGGCGCTGATTTCCGATGCCGGCACGCCGTTGATTTCCGATCCGGGTTATCACCTCGTGCGTCAGGCCCGTGCTGCGGGAATTAATGTTGTGCCGGTCCCGGGCGCCTGCGCTCTGATCGCGGCGTTGTCGGCGGCGGGGCTGCCGTCGGACCGTTTCATCTTCGAAGGCTTCCTGCCGGCCAAGGCTGTCGGTCGGCGCGCTCGTCTGGAGTTGGTAAAGGAAGAACCGCGCACGCTGATTTTTTATGAGGCGCCACACCGCATCCTTGAATGTCTGCAAGACATGGAACTGGTGTTCGGTGGGGAGCGCCCGGCTTTGCTGGCCCGTGAAATCACAAAAACCTTTGAAACCCTTAAGGGTTTGCCGCTGGCCGAGTTGCGCGAGTTCGTCGAGTCAGACAGCAATCAGCAGCGCGGCGAGTGCGTGGTGTTGGTGGCGGGTTGGTCTGCTCCCGAGACCGAGGACGCCGTCAGCAGTGAGGCGATGCGCATTCTTAATCTGTTGCTTGAAGAAATGCCGCTCAAGCGTGCCGCAGCATTGGCGGCGCAAATTACCGGGGAGCGCAAAAATGTTCTCTACCAGGTTGCGCTGGACAAACAGAAGGGCGAGTAAAACCCGACGTGTAGAAGGGGTTCAAGGCGTTTAGAGCTTGTCCTTCGGCCACTCTGCCGTTAATCTTCGCGGCGGAGAGTCGATCGGACAGTCGCTGCCCTCTATGAAAATTAGGGGGGGGAGGAAAGTCCGGGCTCCATAGGGCGAAGTGCCAGGTAATGCCTGGGAGGCGTGAGCCTACGGAAAGTGCCACAGAAAATAACCGCCTAAGCGCTTCGGCGCCGGTAAGGGTGAAAAGGTGCGGTAAGAGCGCACCGCACGTCTGGCAACAGTTCGTGGCTAGGTAAACCCCACTTGGAGCAAGACCAAATAGGGTCCCAAGGCGTGGCCCGCGCTGGGACCGGGTAGGTTGCTAAAGATGTCCAGTGATGGCCATCGTAGACGAATGACTGTTCAAGACAGAACCCGGCTTACAGATCGACTCTCCACCTTTTTTCTCTCCTCTGCTTAAATCATTGAGCAGGGCGCTGGTGATGGCAATTTCCCTCCTTACACAATCGTCGGCAGAAGCACTTTCGTAATACCGAAAAAATCTTACTCTTAATAAATTACTTTAACTTCCGAGTGCAGCCATCAGTGCTGGTTCAAGTTATTGAGCGGGATTACACGTCTGATTCTCCTTACCCCTCCTAATACGCTCCTAAATCTCAGTTCTGTAAGGCTTTTCCTTTAATCCGCGCCTTGACGGTGCGGTGGCCGCATTCCTATAGTGTGCACAAGTGGCGGAAAGTGGCATGAAGTGGGTTTTTTGAGCTCAAAACGCTAATATTTGGAGAAGCGCTGTCGTGTTTCGCGGAGCTAACGCTATCAGTCTCGACGCAAAGGGCCGTCTCGCTATGCCGAGCCGGTACCGTGACGAGCTCGTTTCGCGTAGTTCCGGTCAGTTAATCGTCACAATTGATGCCGTTGATCCGTGTTTGTGTGTTTACCCCCTCGATGAGTGGGAAATTATTGAAACCAAACTGCGCACACTCCCTTCGTTTAGCGAAGAGAGCCGCCGCCTGCAACGTTTACTGATTGGTAATGCCGTCGACCTCGAGCTCGATGGCAGTGGTCGTTTTCTGGTTCCGCCGCGTCTTCGTGAATATGCCAAGTTGGATAAGCGCGCGATGTTGGTAGGCCAACTGAACAAGTTCCAATTGTGGGACGAGGATGCCTGGGATGCGGTTTCTGCCGCTGACCTGGCTGCCATTCAACAACCGGGCGCCATGCCTGATGAACTGCGTGATTTGATCCTGTGACTATTGATAGCGGCTTTAACCACATCACCGTACTGCTTGACGAAGCCGTGGAGGCTCTCGCCGTACGTCCTGATGGCTGCTATCTGGACGGTACGTTCGGGCGCGGCGGACACAGCCGGTTGATCCTCAGCCAGCTCGGTCCCGATGGTCGGGTCCTCGGATTCGACAAAGATCCTCAAGCGATTGCCACCGGGCAAACGCTAGCGGCCGAAGACGGCCGCTTTGTCGTTGTACAGCGCAGCTTTGCCGAGCTCGGTTCGGAAGTTGCCGAACGGGGTCTGGACGGCAAGGTCAGCGGCGTTTTGCTTGACCTCGGCGTGTCTTCGCCGCAGCTCGACGACCCTGAGCGCGGCTTCAGTTTCCTCAATGATGGCCCGCTCGACATGCGCATGGATCCGTCCCGCGGGATCAGCGCTGCCGAATTCGTCAACACCGCCCCGGTGGAAGAAATCGCTCGGGTGTTCAAGCAGTACGGCGAAGAACGTTTCTCCGGCCGCATGGCCCGTGCCGTGGCCGAGCGTCGCGACATCAAACCGTTCGAGCGCACTGCCGATCTGGCTGAAGTCCTGAAAGTGGCCAACCCGGCGTGGGAAAAGGGCAAGAACCCGGCGACCCGTG
Source organism: Pseudomonas sp. RT4P38 (assembly GCF_054897765.1). Lineage (NCBI taxonomy): Bacteria > Pseudomonadati > Pseudomonadota > Gammaproteobacteria > Pseudomonadales > Pseudomonadaceae > Pseudomonas > Pseudomonas sp. RT4P38. Next base: position 5,785,823 of record NZ_CM142703.1, on the reverse strand, counting down.
CGTTCCAGGGCTTGCGCATTCACGTCAACAACGAACTGGGTGATCTGGAAGCCGGCCTCGAAGCCGCGCTGGAATGCCTGGAAGTCGGCGGCCGTCTGGTCGTCATCAGCTTCCACTCGCTGGAAGACCGCATCGTCAAACTGTTCATGCGCAAACTGGTGAAAGGCGAAGCCGACAACTTGCCGCGCAACCTGCCGGTACGTCACGTCACCTTCGAACCAATAATCAAAATCCATGGCAAAGCACAGTCCGCCTCCGAGGCCGAACTAAAAGCCAACCCACGTTCCCGTAGCGCCGTCATGCGCGTCGCGGAGAAGCTGCGGTGAGCAAGCTTTTCGCCAAGCCACTTCCCGGCGGAAGCTTTTTCATGCTGCTGCTGTTTATTGGCGTGCTCGTGTCGGCCATCGGCGTTTCCTACAGCGCCCACTGGAACCGTCAGCTGTTGAATTCGCTGTACAACGAATTGAGTGTGCGTGACAAGGCGCAAGCGGAGTGGGGCCGTTTGATTCTCGAACAGAGCACCTGGACCGCCCACAGCCGTATCGAAGTCCTGGCGACCGAGCAACTGAAGATGCGTATTCCTGGCGCAGCTGAAGTGCAGATGGTGGCGCCATGATGAAACTCGAGGGCGCACTCTTTCCGTGGCGATTCCGCCTGGTGCTGGGTTTGCTCGGCGTTATGGTCGCGGCGATTGCCTGGCGCATTATCGACCTGCAAGTAGTCGACCGTGCCTTCCTTAAAGGTCAGGGCGATGCGCGCAGCGTTCGTCATATTCCGATTCCGGCTCACCGTGGGCTGATCACTGACCGTAACGGCGAGCCTTTGGCCGTCAGTACGCCGGTCACCACGCTGTGGGCCAACGCCAAGGAAATGCAACTGGCCAAAGAGAAATGGCCAGCACTGGCGGCGGCGTTGGGTCAGGATCCGAAAGCCCTGGCCGAACGTCTCGAAGCCCAAGCCAATAAAGAATTCATTTACCTGGTGCGCGGGCTGACGCCTGAGCAAGGCCAGTCCGTGCTCGACCTGAAAGTGCCGGGCGTTTACGGCATCGAAGAATTCCGCCGTTTCTACCCGGCCGGTGAAGTCACCGCCCATATGGTCGGCTTCACCGACATCGATGACCATGGTCGAGAAGGTGTCGAGCTGGCTTATGACGAATGGCTGGCCGGTGTCCCCGGCAAGCGGCAGGTCATCAAGGACCGGCGCGGTCGACTTATCAAAGATGTTCAGGTGACCAAAAACGCCAAGGCCGGTAAGCCCTTGGCGTTGTCCATTGACCTGCGTCTGCAATATTTGGCCAACCGCGAACTGCGTAACGCGATCATCGAGAACGGCGCCAAGGCCGGCAGCCTGGTGATCATGGACGTGAAGACCGGCGAGATCCTCGCCATGGTCAACCAGCCGACCTACAACCCGAACAACCGTCGCAACCTGCAACCGGCGATGATGCGTAACCGCGCGATGATCGACGTGTTCGAACCGGGTTCGACCATGAAAGCGATTTCCATGAGCGCCGCGATTGAAACCGGGCGATGGAAACCGACCGATACCGTCGAGGTGTACCCGGGCACCTTGCAGATTGGTAAATACACCATCAAGGACGTATCCAAGAGCGAAGGTCCGGTGCTCGACCTGACCGGCATCCTGATCAACTCCAGTAACGTCGGCATGAGTAAAGTCGCCTTCGATATCGGCGGCGAAACGATTTTCCGTCTCGCGCAAAAAGTCGGCCTCGGCCAGGACACGGGTCTGGGCTTTCCGGGCGAGCGCGTCGGCAACCTGCCGAACTACCGCGAATGGCGCAAGGCTGAAACCGCCACGCTGTCTTACGGCTACGGTATTTCCGTGACCGCGATCCAGTTGGTCCACGCCTTCTCGGCCCTGGCCAACAATGGTCGCCTCGCGCCGCTGACCCTGATCAAAACCGACAAGGCGCCGCAAACCACACAGGTATTGCCGGAAGCTGTCGCGAAAACCATGCAAACCATGCTGCAACAAGTGATCGAAGCGCCGCGCGGCGTGTTCCGTGCGCAAGTGCCGGCGTATCACGTCGGCGGCAAATCCGGTACGGCGCGTAAAACCTCGGTCGGTACCAAAGGCTACGCCGAGAATTCTTACCGCTCACTGTTCGCCGGCTTCGGCCCGATGAGCGATCCGCGCTACGCAATCGTTGTAGTCATCGATGAACCGACCAAGGCCGGTTACTACGGTGGTCTGGTCTCGGCGCCGGTGTTCAGCAAAGTGATGTCCGGGACCTTGCGCCTGATGAACGTCACGCCGGACAACCTGCCACCGGTGCAACAGGCCAACGCAACACCGATCGTTCCGCTGAAAGCCAATGGAGGGCGCGGCTAATGTCTCTAAGCCTGAACAAGATTTTTGCCCACGCCGGCCGCGATCTGTTGATCCGCGAACTGACCCTGGACAGCCGCAACGTGCGGGCTGGCGATCTGTTTCTTGCCGTCCCTGGCGGCAAATTCGACGGTCGTTCGCACATTGCCGACGCCTTGCAGCGCGGTGCTGCCGCTGTCGCCTATGAAGTCGAAGGCGCCACGGTGTTGCCGATTACCGACGTCCCGTTAATCCCGGTCAAAGGTCTGGCGGCGCAGCTGTCGGACATCGCCGGGCGCTTTTACGGCGACCCGAGCCGGCACCTGAATCTGGTCGGCGTGACCGGCACCAATGGTAAAACCAGCGTGACCCAATTGGTCGCGCAAGCCTTGGATTTGCTCGGCCAGCATTGCGGCATTGTCGGCACCTTGGGCACAGGTTTCTACGGCGCGCTGGAAAGCGGCCTGCACACCACGCCGAACCCGATCGCCGTGCAAGCGACCCTTGCTGACCTGAAAAAGGCCGGCGCTAAAGCGGTCGCGATGGAAGTCTCGTCTCACGGCCTGGACCAGGGCCGCGTGACCGCACTGGCGTTTGATGTGGCAGTGATGACCAACCTGTCCCGCGATCACCTGGATTACCACGGCACCATGCAAGCTTACGGTGAAGCCAAGGCCAAGCTGTTTGCCTGGAATGATTTGAAGTGCCGGGTGGTCAACCTCGACGACAATTTCGGCCGCCAACTGGCTGCGGATAAACGCGAATCGCGCTTGATCACCTACAGTCTGGAAGACGCCAGCGCTTACCTTTATTGCCGTGAAGCGCAGTTCAATGACGAAGGCGTGCGCGCCACGTTGGTCACCCCTCAGGGCGAGCATCATCTGCGCAGCACCTTGCTCGGTCGCTTCAACCTGAGCAACGTGCTGGCCGCGGTCGGCGCCTTGCTTGGCCTGGACTACGCACTGGACGAAATCCTTAAAGTACTGCCAAAACTTGAAGGCCCGGCCGGACGCATGCAGCGCCTCGGCGGTGGCACACAGCCGCTGGTCGTGGTCGATTACGCCCACACCCCGGATGCGCTGGAAAAAGTCTTGATGGCCCTGCGTCCTCACGCCAAAGGCCGTTTGCTGTGCCTGTTCGGTTGTGGCGGTGATCGCGATCGCGGCAAGCGTCCGCTGATGGCCGAAGTGGTCGAGCGTCTGGCTGACGGCGTGCTGGTGACCGATGACAACCCGCGTACCGAAGACCCGGCAGTGATCTTCGACGACATCCGCGCCGGTTTTAAGGCTGTGGATAAAGTGACCTTCGTTGCTGGGCGTGGACAGGCGATTGCCCAATTGATCGCCAGTGCTTCGGCGGATGACGTGATCGTCCTGGCCGGTAAAGGTCACGAGGACTATCAGGAAATTAACGGCCAGCGTCACGATTTCTCCGATTTGGTCGAAGCTGATCACGCCCTTACCGCGTGGGAGGTGGCTCATGCTTAAAGCCTTGAAACTGAGCGAACTGACCGGCGCGCTGAATGCCCGCTTGATCACTGCCGATGCCAGCTTCGACGGTGTCAGCATCGACAGCCGCGCGATCAAACCCGGCCAACTCTTTATTGCCCTGACCGGTCCGCGTTTCGATGGTCATGACTATCTCAATGACGTTGCCGCAAAAGGCGCCGTAGCGGCGCTGGTCGAGCGTGAAGTCGCCGACAGCGCACTGCCGCAATTGCTGGTCAAAGATACCCGCCAGGCCCTCGGCCAACTGGGCGCGATGAACCGTGCTGCTTGTACCAGCCCGGTCGCGGCCATCACGGGCTCCAGCGGCAAAACCACGGTCAAGGAAATGCTCGCGAGCATCCTGCGCACCCGCGGTCCGGTGCTGGCGACCCGTGGCAACCTGAACAACGACCTCGGTGTTCCGCTGACCCTGCTCGAACTCGCGCCGGAACACACCGCCGCAGTCATCGAACTCGGTGCTTCGCGGCTCGGCGAAATTGCCTACACCGTCGGCATGACCAAACCTCATGTGGCCGTGCTCAACAACGCCGGCACCGCCCACGTCGGTGAGTTCGGCGGGCCGGAAAAAATCGTTGAAGCCAAGGGCGAGATTGTTGAAGGGCTGGATGCCGATGGCGTCGCTGTTCTCAATCTGGACGACAAGGCGTTCGGCATCTGGAAGACCCGCGCTGCCGGTCGCAAAGTCCTGACTTTCGCCCTGAGCAATGTCAGCGCCGATTTCTACGCCAGCGATCTGGACCGTGACGCTCGCGGTTGCCCGGCGTTCAATCTGCACAGTCCTGAAGGTATGGAACGCGTCCAACTGAACCTGCTCGGCACCCATAACGTTGCCAATGCGATGGCCGCCGCCGCTGCCGCTCATGCCTTGGGCGTATCGCTGTTCGGCATCGCCACTGGCCTGGGCGCGGTGCAACCGGTCAAGGGACGCACCGTCGCGCAACTGGCCACCAATGGCATGCGCGTGATCGATGACACGTACAACGCGAACCCCACCTCGATGTGCGCCGCCGTTGATATACTCGCCGGCTTTTCCGGCCGCACCGTTCTGGTGCTCGGGGATATCGGCGAGTTGGGCGATTGGGCGGAGCAGGGGCATCGTGACGTGGGCGAGTACGCCCGCGGCAAGGTTTGCGCGCTTTACGCCGTCGGGCCAATGATGGCTCACGCCGTGAACGCTTTCGGTCCACAGGCTTTTCACTTCGCCACTCAGGCTGAGCTGATCAAGGCTCTGGGCACCGAGCAAGACACAAACACCACCATTTTGATCAAGGGCTCGCGCAGCGCTGCGATGGAAAACATCGTCGCCGCTTTGTGCGGGACCAGCCTGGAGAAACATTAATGCTGCTGCTGCTAGCGGAGTATCTGCAACAGTTCTACAAAGGCTTCGCGGTCTTTCAGTACCTGACCCTGCGCGGGATTCTCGGTGTGCTGACCGCGTTGGTTTTGTCGCTGTGCTTTGGCCCGTGGATGATCCGCACTTTGCAGAACCGTCAGATCGGTCAATCCGTTCGCAACGACGGTCCACAATCGCACTTGTCCAAGTCGGGCACCCCGACCATGGGCGGCGCGCTGATTCTTTCGTCCATCGGCGTCAGCACGTTGCTTTGGGCTGATCTGTCCAACCGTTACGTGTGGACCGTGCTGCTGGTGACCTTGTTGTTCGGCGCCATCGGCTGGGTCGACGATTACCGCAAAGTGATCGAGAAGAACTCCCGTGGCTTGCCGAGCCGCTGGAAATATTTCTGGCAATCGGTGTTCGGCCTGGGCGCGGCGATCTTCCTTTATATGACCGCAGCGACACCGGTGGAAACCACCCTGATCCTGCCGATGCTCAAGGACCACAGCATTGCGCTGGGCGCAGGTTTCATCGTCCTGACGTACTTCGTGATCGTCGGCTCGAGCAACGCGGTCAACCTGACCGACGGCCTCGACGGTCTGGCGATTATGCCCACCGTAATGGTCGGCGGCGGGTTAGGGATCTTCTGCTACCTGTCGGGTAACGTGAAATTCGCTGAATACCTGCTGATCCCGTATGTACCGGGCGCAGGCGAGTTGATCGTGTTCTGCGGCGCCTTGATCGGCGCGGGCCTCGGGTTTCTCTGGTTCAACACGTATCCGGCTCAGGTGTTCATGGGCGACGTCGGCGCACTGGCGCTAGGCGCGGCCCTGGGCACCATCGCGGTGATCGTCCGTCAGGAAATCGTCCTGTTCATCATGGGCGGCGTGTTCGTGATGGAGACCCTGTCAGTCGTCATTCAAGTTGCTTCCTTTAAGCTCACCGGTCGCCGTGTGTTCCGCATGGCGCCGATTCACCACCACTTTGAACTCAAGGGCTGGCCCGAGCCACGTGTGATCGTCCGTTTCTGGATCATCACCGTGATTCTCGTGTTGGTTGGCCTTGCCACCCTGAAGCTGAGGTAGAACGAGTGTCTCTGATCGCTTCTGACCACTTCCGCATCGTTGTCGGCCTCGGCAAGAGCGGCATGTCCCTGGTTCGCTTCCTGGCGAACCGGGGCACGTCGTTTGCTGTCGCCGATACGCGGGAAAATCCACCGGAACTGGCCACGCTCAAGCGTGACTATCCGCACGTGGAAGTGCGTTGTGGCGAGCTGGACGTCGAGTTCCTGTGCCGCGCCGACGAGCTCTACGTGAGCCCCGGGCTGGCGCTGGCGACCCCGGCCCTGCAGGCCGCCGCCCTCCGTGGCGTGAAATTGTCCGGGGACATCGAGCTGTTCGCGCGTTACGCGAAAGCGCCGATTGTCGCCATCAGCGGTTCCAACGCGAAAAGCACTGTCACCACGTTGGTGGGCGAGATGGCTGCAGCGGCCGGCAAGCGTGTCGCCGTCGGCGGCAACCTCGGTACGCCGGCGCTGGATCTGCTCAGTGACGACGTCGAGCTGTACGTGATGGAGTTGTCGAGCTTCCAGCTCGAAACCACCGCTCAACTGAACGCCGAAGTGGCGACCGTGCTCAACGTCAGCGAAGACCACATGGACCGCTACAGCGGTCTGCCGGCCTATCACCTGGCCAAGCACCGGATCTTCCGAGGTGCTAAGCAGTTTGTGGTCAACCGTCAGGATGCCCTGAGCCGTCCGCTGATGGGCGAAGGTCAGCCATGCTGGACTTTCGGTTTGAGCAAACCTGATTTCAAGGCATTCGGTATTCGTGAAGAAGACGGCGAGAAGTACCTGGCCTTCGAGTTCCAGAACCTGATGCCGGTGCGCGAATTGAGAATTCGCGGCGCCCATAACCAGTCCAACGCCCTGGCGGCATTGGCCCTGGGTCATGCTGTTGGCTTGCCGTTCGACGCCATGCTGTCGAGCCTGCGTACTTTCGCCGGGCTTGAGCATCGCTGCCAATGGGTCCGCGACCTGAATGGCGTGGGCTATTACAACGATTCCAAAGCCACCAACGTCGGCGCCGCACTGGCTGCCATCGAAGGCCTGGGCGCGGACATCGACGGCAAGCTCGTGCTGATCGCCGGTGGCGATGGCAAGGGTGCCGAGTTCAAGGACCTGCGCGATCCGGTCGCGGTTAACTGCCGCGCCGTGGTGCTGATGGGTCGCGACTCCGAGCTGATCGCTCAGGCCATCAGCGATGCCGTGCCACTGATTCGCGTCAACTCGCTGGACGAAGCCGTCGCGCAATGCCGCGCCATCGCCGAACCGGGCGACGCGGTGCTGCTGTCGCCAGCCTGCGCCAGTTTCGACATGTTCAAGAATTACGAAGACCGTGGTCACCAGTTCGTCCGCGCTGTGGAGGATCTGGCATGAGCCTGATGAACATCATCAAGCCGTATCCGTCGCCGATCATCACCGGGCGCGGTATCGACCTCGACTTCCCGATGCTCGCCGGCTGCCTGGCATTGATCGGCCTCGGGCTGGTCATGATTGCATCGGCATCGACCGAAGTAGCAGCGGTGCAGTCGGGCAGTGCCCTGTATTACATGATTCGCCACCTTATCTACGTGGTGTTGGGACTTGGTGCCTGCATTGTCACCATGATGATTCCGATCGCCACCTGGCAACGCCTGGGCTGGCTGATGCTGATTGGTGCGTTCGGTTTGCTGGTGATGGTAATCATCCCGGGGATCGGCCGTGAAGTGAACGGTTCGATGCGCTGGATCGGCTTCAGCTTCTTCAACGTCCAGCCTTCCGAGATCGCCAAGGTGTTCGTGGTGATCTACCTCGCCGGTTATCTGGTGCGTCGCCAGAAAGAAGTGCGTGAAAGCTGGATGGGCTTCTTCAAGCCGTTCATTGTTTTGCTGCCGATGGCGGGTCTGTTGCTGATGGAACCGGATTTTGGTGCCACCGTCGTGATGATGGGGGCTGCGGCGGCGATGCTGTTCCTCGGCGGGGTCGGGCTGTTCCGTTTTTCCCTGATGGTTATCCTCGCGGTCGGGGCGGTGGTGTTGCTGATTCAAGTGCAGCCGTATCGAATGGCGCGCTTGACCAACTTTGCGGATCCGTGGGCCGACCAGTTCGGTGCTGGCTACCAGTTGTCTCAAGCATTGATTGCTTTTGGTCGCGGGGAATGGCTGGGCGTAGGCCTGGGCAACAGCGTGCAGAAACAGTTCTACCTGCCGGAAGCCCACACCGACTTCGTGTTCTCGGTCCTGGCCGAGGAGCTGGGTGCCGTGGGTTCCTTGTGCACGGTAGCGCTGTTCGCGTTTGTTTGTGTGCGTGGCATGTACATCGGCTATTGGGCCGAAAAGGCCAAGCAATTCTTCGCCGCCTACATCGCGTACGGCCTGTCGTTCCTGTGGATTGGTCAGTTCCTGATCAACATCGGGGTGAACGTCGGCCTGCTGCCGACCAAAGGGCTGACCCTGCCGTTCCTCAGTTATGGCGGTAGTTCGTTGGTGATCTGCTGTGCCTGTCTCGGCTTGTTGCTGCGCATCGAGTGGGAAAGTCGAACCCACCTGGGCAGTGAAGAGATGGAGTTCCATGAGAGCGACTTCGCCGAGGAGCCGACCCATGGGCGCTAACGTATTGATCATGGCGGGCGGCACCGGTGGCCACGTGTTCCCGGCGCTGGCGTGTGCCCGCGAATTCCAGGCCCGTGGTTACACCGTGCATTGGCTCGGGACACCGCGTGGCATCGAGAACGAACTGGTGCCGATGGCCGGAATCGAGCTGCACCGGATCAATGCCAGCGGTTTGCGCGGCAAGGGCAAGCTGTCCTTGCTCAAGGCACCGTTCATGTTGCTCAAGTCGATCTGGCAGGCGCGGGCGATCATTCGTCAGCTGCGGCCAGTCTGTGTGGTCGGCTTTGGTGGTTATGTGACCGGTCCTGGCGGCGTTGCAGCCAAACTGGCCGGCGTGCCGGTGATCGTTCATGAGCAGAACGCCGTGGCCGGTACCGCCAATCGGTTGCTGGTGCCGTTGGCCGCCCGAGTCTGTGAAGCGTTCCCCGACACCTTTACCCTGTCGGACAGCCGTCGGACCACCGGTAACCCGGTGCGCACCGAGCTGTTCCTCGAAACACCGCGACAGGCTCTGGCCGGTCGCAAGGCGCGTTTGCTGATCCTGGGCGGAAGCCTGGGCGCAGAGCCGTTGAACAAGTTGCTGCCTGAAGCCCTGTCGCAAGTCGCCCCCGACCTGCGCCCGGAAGTGTTTCATCAGGCCGGCAAAAACCACGATGAAGTGACTGCAGAGCGCTATCGCGCGGCTGGCGTCGAGGCGCAAGTGCAGCCTTTCATCAAAGACATGGCCCAAGCCTATGGCTGGGCCGACCTGGTGGTGTGCCGCGCAGGCGCGCTGACCATCAGTGAACTGGCCGCCGCCGGTCTGCCCTCGATGCTGGTGCCTTTGCCCCACGCGATCGACGATCACCAGACCCGCAACGCCGATTATTTGGCCCGTGAAGGCGCTGCCTTCCTGATGCCGCAAAGAACGACTGGCGCAGCGGATCTTGCCGCACGCCTGACAGAGGTCCTGATGCAACCACAACGACTGACCGACATGGCCGCCGCGGCACGCCGCCTGGCCAAACCCGATGCAACCCGTAACGTGGTCGATACCTGCCTGGAGGTGGCCCATGGTTGAGAATCAGAAAGCCATGCCGCACCCGGAAATGCGCCGCATCCGTAAAATCCACTTCGTCGGGATCGGCGGCGTGGGCATGTGTGGCATCGCCGAAGTGTTGTTGAACCTGGGCTATGAAGTGTCCGGTTCCGACCTGAAAGCTTCGCCGGTGACCGAGCGTCTCGAGTCCTTCGGTGCCCAGATCTTTATCGGCCACCGCGCCGAGAACGCCGCGACCGCCGATGTGCTGGTCACCTCCAGTGCCGTGAACACGTCCAACCCTGAAGTCGCCACCGCCCTGGACCGCCGCATTCCGGTGGTGCCGCGTGCTGAGATGCTGGCTGAGCTGATGCGTTACCGCCACGGCATCGCCGTCGCCGGTACCCACGGCAAAACCACCACCACCAGCCTGATCGCTTCGGTGTTTGCCGCCGGTGGTCTGGACCCTACCTTCGTCATCGGTGGCCGTCTGAATGCCGCGGGCACCAATGCCCAGCTCGGTACCAGCCGTTACCTGATCGCCGAAGCCGACGAAAGCGACGCCAGCTTCCTGCATTTGCAACCGCTGGTGGCCGTGGTCACCAACATCGACGCCGATCACATGGCGACCTACGACGGTGACTTCAACAAACTGAAGAAAACCTTCGTCGAATTCCTCCACAACCTGCCGTTCTACGGTCTGGCGGTGGTGTGCCTGGACGATCCGGTGGTGCGTGAAATCCTGCCGCTGGTGAAACGTCCTACAGTCACTTACGGCTTCGGCGACGACTGCGATGTGCGCGCGATCAATGTGCGTCAGCAGGGCATGCAGACCTTCTTCACCGTGCTGCGCCCTGATCGTGATCCGCTGGATGTCTCGGTGAACATGCCGGGCAACCACAACGTATTGAACGCACTGGCAACCATCTGCATCGCCACTGACGAGGGCGTCAGCGATGAAGCCATTGTCCAGGGCCTTTCCGGGTTCCAGGGTGTCGGCCGACGCTTCCAGGTCTACGGCGAACTGCCGGTAGAGGGCGGCAACGTGATGCTGGTCGACGACTACGGTCACCACCCGACCGAAGTCGCCGCCGTGATCAAAGCCGTACGTGGTGGCTGGCCGGAGCGTCGTCTGGTGATGGTCTACCAGCCGCACCGTTACAGCCGGACCCGCGACTTGTACGACGATTTTGTCAATGTATTGGCCGACGCCAACGTTCTGCTGCTGATGGAAGTCTACCCGGCCGGTGAAGAACCGATCCCGGGCGCTGATAGCCGCAAGTTGTGCAACAGCATCCGTCAGCGCGGTCAGCTCGACCCGATCTACATTGAGCGCGGTGTCGACCTCGCGCCAATCGTCAAACCGCTGCTGCGTGCCGGCGACATCCTGCTGTGCCAGGGCGCCGGTGATATTGGCGGTCTCGCCCCGAAACTGTTGAAAAGTCCGTTGTTCGCAGGCGCCGTTGCCGCGCCAAGCGTGGGGAAGTTGAAATGACTGCTGCTTACGCCAACCTCGTCTCCACCCTCGCGCCGAAAGACTTCGGCCGCGTCGCCGTGCTGTTCGGCGGCAAGAGTGCCGAGCGTGAGGTGTCCCTGAAATCGGGTAACGCGGTTCTCGACGCGCTGCTAAGCGCCGGTGTGGACGCGTTTGGTCTCGACGTGGGCGATGACCTTTTGCAGCGTCTGCTGAACGAAAAAATCGACCGCGCCTTCATCATTCTCCACGGTCGTGGCGGTGAAGACGGCAGCATGCAGGGCCTGCTCGAATGCCTGGGTATTCCGTACACCGGCAGCGGCATTCTGGCTTCGGCACTGGCCATGGACAAACTGCGCACTAAACAGGTCTGGCACAGCCTTGGTATTCCGACGCCACGCCATGCAGTACTGAGCTCTGAGGCCGATTGTATTTCGGCAGCGACGGAACTGGGCTTCCCTTTGATCGTCAAACCGGCCCATGAAGGTTCAAGTATCGGGATGGCCAAAGTGTCTTCAGCTCTTGAGTTGATCGACGCGTGGAAAGCGGCCAGTACCTACGATTCGCAAGTGTTGGTAGAGCAATGGATTCAAGGTCCGGAGTTCACCATCGCCACCCTGCGTGACCAGGTGTTGCCACCGATTGCCCTGGGCACGACGCACAGTTTCTACGACTACGACGCCAAGTACGTGGCTTGCGATACCCAGTACCGGATCCCGTGTGGCCTCGACAGCAGCAAAGAAAAAGAACTCATGGACCTCACGGCGAAAGCCTGTGAGGCGCTGGGTATCGCCGGTTGGGGCAGGGCAGACGTGATGCAGGACGCCGACGGGCAGTTCTGGTTCCTGGAAGTCAATACCGCACCGGGCATGACCGATCACAGTCTGGTGCCGATGGCGGCTCGTGCCGCCGGCCTGGATTTCCAGCAACTGGTTCTGGCGATTCTGGCCGCCAGCATTAGCAGCAATAACGAGCCGCGAGGTTAAGACCATGCAAGGCGCTCAGCTGAGACATCAGCCCTCCGCACCACCCGGCCGCAAGCCGGTGCCGCGGGGTGCCAGCCGAATGGTGGCCAAAGAGCCGATGTCTGCGCGCCTGCCGAAAGCCAATTTTGGTTTTCTGAAAGCCTTGTTCTGGCCGGTGCTGTTGGTTGCGCTGGGGTTCGGTACTTACGAGGGCGCGCAGCGTTTGTTGCCGTACGCCGACCGGCCGATCACCAAGATCAACGTGCAGGGCGATTTGAGCTACATCAGCCAGCAAGCGGTGCAGCAGCGGATCGCCCCGTACGTGGCGTCGAGCTTCTTCACCATCGATCTTGCGAGCATGCGTACCGAGCTTGAAACGATGCCATGGATTGCCCACGCCGAAGTGCGTCGGGTGTGGCCGGATCAAGTGGTGATCCGCCTGGAAGAACAATTGCCGGTGGCCCGTTGGGGCGATGAAGCGCTGTTGAACAACCAGGGCCAGGCGTTTACCCCGCGTGAGCTGGCGAACTACGAACACTTGCCACAGCTGTTCGGCCCACAACGGGCTCAGCAGCAGGTAATGCAGCAATACCAGGTGCTGAGCCAGATGCTCAGGCCGATGGGCTTCTCGATTGCACGCCTGGAGTTGCGTGAACGAGGCAGCTGGTTCCTGACCACCGGTGCTGGCAGCGCGGGCCCGGGGATCGAACTGCTGCTGGGCCGCGGCAAGCTGGTGGAAAGGATGCGCCGCTTCATTGCCATCTACGACAAGACGCTTAAAGAACAGATTACGAACATTGCGCGCATCGATCTGCGCTACGCCAACGGCCTCGCTGTTGGCTGGCGGGAACCTGTAGCGCCCACGGCAGCCCAACCCGCTGTCGCGAAGAATTAAGAAGAGGCAGGACCCATGGCAAACGTGCAAAGCGGCAAAATGATCGTCGGTCTCGATATCGGCACCTCCAAGGTGGTGGCGCTGGTCGGCGAGGTCTCGGACGACGGCACGCTGGAAATCGTCGGGATCGGTACCCATCCGTCCCGTGGCCTGAAGAAAGGCGTGGTGGTGAACATTGAGTCCACCGTGCAATCGATCCAGCGCGCGATCGAAGAGGCGCAGCTGATGGCCGGTTGCCGCATTCACTCGGCGTTCGTCGGCGTGGCCGGCAATCACATCCGCAGCCTTAACTCCCACGGCATCGTGGCGATTCGTGATCGCGAAGTCAGCTCCGCCGACCTCGAGCGCGTTCTCGACGCCGCCCAGGCCGTAGCGATTCCGGCTGACCAGCGCGTGCTGCACACCTTGCCGCAGGATTACGTGATCGATAACCAGGAAGGCGTTCGTGAGCCGCTAGGCATGTCCGGCGTACGACTGGAAGCCAAGGTTCACGTGGTCACCTGCGCCGTCAACGCCGCACAGAACATTGAAAAATGCGTGCGTCGCTGCGGCCTGGAAATCGACGACATCATTCTGGAGCAGCTGGCTTCCGCGTATTCGGTCCTGACCGACGACGAGAAAGAGCTGGGCGTGTGTCTGGTGGACATCGGCGGCGGCACCACCGACATCGCGATCTTCACCGAAGGCGCGATCCGTCACACCGCGGTGATCCCGATTGCGGGCGATCAGGTGACCAACGACATCGCCATGGCGTTGCGCACCCCGACCCAGTACGCCGAAGAAATCAAGATTCGCTACGCCTGCGCGCTGGCCAAACTGGCCGGTGCCGGTGAAACCATCAAGGTTCCAAGCGTCGGCGACCGTCCACCGCGCGAGCTGTCCCGTCAGGCCCTGGCCGAAGTGGTCGAGCCACGTTACGACGAGCTGTTCACGCTGATCCAGGCCGAACTGCGCCGCAGCGGCTACGAAGACCTGATCCCGGCCGGCATCGTGCTGACCGGCGGTACGTCGAAGATGGAAGGCGCGGTCGAGCTGGCCGAAGAGATCTTCCACATGCCGGTCCGCCTGGGCGTGCCGCATGGCGTCAAGGGCCTGGACGATGTGGTTCGCAACCCGATTTATTCCACCGGCGTTGGCCTGTTGATGTACGGCCTGCAGAAGCAGTCCGACGGGATTTCGTTCTCGGGCATCAGCAGCCGCGACAGTTACAGCAATGAAGAACCGAAAGTCGCCTTGCTCGATCGCTTCAAGAGCTGGGTACAAGGCAACTTCTAAAGATTTACCGCAGCACCGTTGTAGATACAGGCAGTAGGCGAAAAAACTAGAGAAATGAAAGGAGAGGGAAAATGTTCGAACTCGTAGACAACGTCCCCGCAAGTCCGGTAATTAAAGTTATCGGTGTTGGCGGAGGTGGCGGCAACGCCGTCAACCACATGGTCAAGAGCAACATTGAAGGCGTTGAATTCATCTGCGCCAACACTGATGCCCAGGCGCTGAAAAGTATCGGCGCGCGGACCATCCTGCAACTGGGCACCGGCGTGACCAAAGGTCTCGGCGCTGGCGCCAACCCTGAAGTAGGTCGTCAGGCCGCTCTCGAAGATCGTGAGCGCATTGCCGAAGTCCTGCAGGGCACCAATATGGTGTTCATCACCACTGGCATGGGCGGTGGTACCGGTACCGGTGCTGCGCCGATCATTGCTGAAGTGGCCAAGGAAATGGGGATTCTCACCGTTGCGGTGGTGACCCGTCCGTTCCCGTTCGAAGGCCGCAAGCGCATGCAGATCGCCGACGAGGGTATCCGTCTGCTGTCTGAAAGCGTCGACTCGTTGATCACCATTCCCAACGAGAAGCTGCTGACCATCCTTGGCAAGGACGCAAGCCTGCTGTCCGCATTCGCCAAGGCCGACGATGTATTGGCCGGTGCCGTTCGCGGTATCTCCGACATCATCAAGCGTCCGGGCATGATCAACGTCGACTTTGCCGACGTACGGACCGTGATGAGCGAAATGGGCATGGCGATGATGGGCACTGGCTGCGCCAGCGGTCCGAACCGTGCACGTGAGGCCACCGAAGCGGCCATTCGCAACCCACTGCTGGAAGACGTGAACCTGCAAGGTGCACGCGGCATCCTGGTGAATATCACCGCCGGTCCTGACCTGTCCCTGGGTGAGTACTCCGACGTGGGTAGCATCATCGAAGCCTTTGCTTCCGAACACGCGATGGTCAAGGTCGGTACCGTTATCGATCCGGACATGCGCGACGAGCTGCACGTGACCGTGGTTGCCACCGGTCTGGGCGCGAAAATCGAGAAACCTGTGAAGGTCATCGACAATACCGTTCATACCTCCATGGCTTCCCAACCACAACAACAAGCCCCTGCACGTCAGGAACAGCCAGCGGTAAACTACCGTGACCTGGACCGTCCGACCGTCATGCGCAACCAGGCTCAGGCCGGTGCTGCGACTGCCGCGAAGATGAATCCGCAAGATGATCTGGACTACCTGGACATCCCGGCTTTCCTGCGTCGTCAGGCTGATTGATGGAATGTATCAGGGCTATGAAGGTGATTGGTGTTCAGCAAAGGCCTGGTCTGCTATTATCGCCAGCCTTTGTTGATACCAGTTCGCAATTTGCGCTGAAGCGGCCCAAGCCATGATTAAACAACGCACACTGAAAAATATTATCCGTGCTACAGGTGTAGGCCTGCACTCCGGGGAGAAGGTATACCTGACCCTCAAGCCCGCACCTATCGACACCGGCATTGTGTTTGTTCGTGCCGACCTCGACCCTGTGGTGCAGATTCCTGCCCGCGCGGAAAACGTTGGTGAAACCACCATGTCGACCACGTTGGTCAGTGGTGACACCAAAGTGGATACGGTGGAGCACTTGCTCTCGGCCATGGCTGGCCTGGGCATCGATAACGCCTACGTCGAGCTCTCCGCGTCCGAAGTTCCGATCATGGATGGTAGCGCTGGACCCTTCGTATTTCTGATTCAGTCGGCTGGCCTGGAAGAACAGAACGCCGCCAAGAAGTTCATCCGGATCCTGCGGGAAGTGACAGTGGAAGACGGCGACAAGCGCGCCACTTTCGTCCCTTTCGAAGGCTTCAAAGTGAGTTTCGAGATCGATTTCGATCACCCGGTTTTCCGTGACCGCACACAAAGTGCCAGCGTGGATTTTTCCAGCACTTCGTTCGTAAAAGAAGTCAGCCGCGCCCGTACCTTTGGTTTCATGAGTGACATCGAGTACCTGCGCAAGCACAACCTCGCACTCGGCGGCAGCGTTGAAAACGCTATTGTGGTCGACGCTGATGGTGTACTGAACGAAGACGGCCTTCGCTATGAAGACGAATTCGTGAAGCACAAGATCCTCGATGCAATTGGTGACCTCTACCTGTTGGGCAATAGCCTGATTGGTGAGTTCAGGGGCTTCAAGTCCGGACATGCATTGAACAACCAGCTGCTGCGCAAGTTGATTGAGCAGACAGATGCTTGGGAAGTCGTGACTTTCGATGACGCCAGCACAGCACCGATCTCTTACATGCGCCCTGTTGCGGCCGTGTAAGTAAAAAACCTCTCTAGTTTTTTAAAGGCTGCCTTCGGGTGGCCTTTTTTTATACCTGATCGTTCCCACGCAGAGCGTGGAAACGATCAAGTCCTCAGTCAGCAGCAACCACCCGGTTACGCCCACGTTCCTTGGCCTGATACAACGCCTTGTCCGCTGCGAACAGCAGTTGTTCCAAGCTGATCTCGGCAGCTGTGGTCCAGGTACTGATACCGATACTGACAGTAATCGGCGACTCGGCACCTGCCACCAGCGGTAATTGCTCCACTGTCGCACGGATGTGTTCGGCAATCTGTTGCGCACCCTGGCTGTCGGTTTCCGCGAGAATTACCGAAAACTCCTCGCCGCCGTAACGGGCGACCAAATCCGTTGGTCGCCTCACATTGGCGGAGATCACCTTGGCCACCGAGCGCAAGGCATCGTCGCCACCCTGATGCCCATGACGATCGTTGAACGCCTTGAAGTGATCGGCATCGATCATCAACATTGACAACGGCAGGCCGGAGCGTTGGGCGCGGAACCACTCATGGCGCAGGGCCTGGTCCAGCGTTCGGCGGTTGGCCAGGCCGGTCAAGGCATCGGTGGCCGCCAGTTGCGCCAGTTCCTGTTCGGCGTTGTGGCGCAGGCGCAGTTCCCGGCTGAGCAGCCAAGTCAGCCAGAGCAAGCTGACGCACAGCGCAATAGTCGCAACGCTGACCACCACCGCCGTGCGCTTCCACGACGACAACACTTCATCACTGGACAACGCGACGATGACGATCAACGGCAAGTTGCCCACCTTGGAGAACGTGTACAGGCGTTTATCCTTGTGGCGGCTTGAAATACCGGTGAAGCTGCCGTTGCCTTCTTTGACAATGCGCTGGAAGTTCGGACGGTTGCTGAAGTCTTTGCCAATCAGCTCTTCCGCAAGGCGGGGCTGCTGGGCCAGAAGAATACCGTCCTTGCTGATCAGATTGACCGAGCTGTCACGCCCAATGCTCAAGCTGTTGAACAACTGGTCGAAGTAGCTCAAGCGCATGGCCGCCTCGGCTACACCGAGAAACTCGCCGTGGGTACCGCTGATCCGGCGACTGAAACTGATACGCCATTCATGCTCGGCTTGCCTCGACCGGAAGGGCCGACTGATGAACATGCCTGGGTCCGGGTTGTTGACGTGGGACTGGAAGTATTCACGGTCCGCGAAATTACCCTGCCGTGGCTCCACCGACGCCGAGTCGGCGACCACCTCTCCACGCGCATCGAGCAACAAAATGTCGCCCTTGTACGGCGCGGCGGTGGCGCGGTCGAACAAGGCCAAATGGCGAATGACGGGAGAAACGGTCTTGAGGTCATCGCGGCGAGAGGCGGAGATCAAGCCTTGCAAGGACAGGTCATAGAGTTCGACGTTGCGTAGCACGTCTGCATCGATCAGTTGCACGATATTGGTTGCTGCGCGAGTGGCAGACTGTTCAGCATTGGCACGTTCGCGAATGAGCAGGAACGCCACGATGCTCAATATCGCAATCACCAACAGCAAACTGCTGAGAACCAGAAGCCGCTCCGACCGCGTCGACCGGATCGGTTGGTGAGATGTTGCACTGCTCACACTCATGGTTCTGACTTCTGCTAATGAGGCGTTATGAAAGTTTTTCGCAAGAATCGGGCAGAATCCCAGAAACCGTTTTCGTTCAGAGCGCCTGTATAAATCCCGGACAAAAAAAAGGCCAGCAAAACGTGCTGGCCTTTTGCTTATTGAAGCTTAGAAGACATTGAACGGGTAGTCGACGATCACCCGGTATTCATCGGTGTCCTGATCCAGCACGCCGTAGCCGTTGCCTCCACGGTTGGTCGCCCATTGCAGGCGCAGCGCCAGGTTTTTGGCCTTGCCGCCCTGAACCACGTACTTGAGATCGATGTCGCGCTCCCAATGCTTGGCGTTTTTGCCGTCAGCGCTGTACCACGAGGCATAACCGCGGCTGTCCGGATCGACCTTGGTCAGGTCCAGTTCACCACGGGAGTAGGAGACCGCCGAGGTCAGGCCGGGTAGGCCGAGCCCGACAAAGTCATACGCGTACTTGAGTTTCCATGAGCGTTCGTTGGGGCCGTTGAAGTCCGAATACTGCTGGGAATTGTCGAGGAAGACGCTGTCGCCCTGGCTGATGTAGTCGAACGGCGTGTTGCCGTTGACCCGCTGATACGCGGCGGTGACGCTGTGATTGCCCACGCCGACGGTGAAATGCAGGCTGTAGGTGTTGTTGTCGATGTTGCCCAGCAGCGCATCGCCGGTGTCTTGCGTGTGATAGAAGTGCAGGCCCGGGTTGAGGCTGACCAGGTCGTTCAGCGCGTAGGTGTAATCCAGGTCGTAGTAGTACTGGTTCCAGATGTCCTTGAGTTCGGAAGCATAGAGGCTGCTGGTCAGCCCCGGCAGACCGCTCCAGGCGACGCCGGCCCAGTTCAGGTGCCGGCTTTCGTCACCTTCGGACAGACTGCCATAGGACGTGCCTATTCGGGTGTGTCCGCTCTGGTTGTAAGGCTTGGTAAAACTCGCCTGGCCCCCTTCAATCATCCAGCCGTCAAAACTGTGGTTAGTCAGGCTGACGCCGCGAAAGGTCTGGGGCAGCATGTGGGTTTCGCCGCCGGCGATCACCGGGTTGGCGAGGAACAAGTCACCGGCCTTCAGTTCGGTATCGAAAGAACGCATTTTCAGGGTGCCACCCGCCGTCGAGAACGAGCCCGGCGCTTTGCCGTTGCCATCGCTGATCGGCAGGATGCTCGACCCGTCGGTACCGCCACCGCCGTCGAGCTTTAGCCCGAGCATGGCGTGGGCATCAACGCCGAAACCGACGGTGCCCTGGGTGTAACCTGATTCGAAAATGCCGAGGAAACCCTGGCCCCATTCAATGTTGTCGTCCGCCTGCTGCAGGCGATTGCGGTTCATGTAGTAGTTACGGGCGTTGAGGTTGAGGCTCGAGCCTTCGACAAAACCTTCGGCGTTTGAGTCGTCTGCGGCGTGAGCAGCAGGCGTCACCGTTGCAGCAATTGCAATGAACAACGGGCTGAATCTAAGAGAGAAACGCACTAGCGGTAAAGCTCCTTGGGTCAACTAAGAGCCTCATTGTATTGAGACTAAAAATGCTTCTTGTTAGGGGAGACGAACTAAAGCTGTTTAAAACCACAACGAAAAAAAGCCGCTGAAAGCAGCGGCTTTGAACAACTTTTCAAAGGGAAGAACCGATGAAAAGTGTCGAGGGAAACAGAGCGATACTTAACAATCAGCTGTCTTTCTCAACCCGTGGCTGGGCTTGAGCAGTCGACGCTTGAGGGGTTTGCGCAGCTTCCTGAGCCTTGGCCGTCATTTCGCTCTGATTCTGTTTGAATGCAGCAGCGCGTGCGGAATTTTGCGCGACGAACGTCTGCGACTCTTCAGCGATGGCGAACGGAGACAGAAACAAAGAGGACAAAACGAACGCGCTGGCAATACCCATAGTGTTGGACATCTTTAAAACCTTCTTGCTTGGCAAGTGCTGTTTGGTGCGGCAACGATAAGGGGGTTTGGAGAAGGGAAAAAGAGCGGATTCATGAAAGGACTGTTGCGTGATAGGAAAGAGTCGAGCTTTGCGTTGTTGCGAAAGGGCCACCCCTCACCCCAACCCTCTCCCCAGAGGGGAGAGGGGGAAAGGGAGCCGATCTTCGTAGTTTTCGAGCCTGAGTTCGGCTCGGGCGTTCAGGTCGATGTAGCTCCAAGAACAACTCGGTCAGTCCCCTCTACCTCTGGGAGAGGGTTAGGGTGAGGGGGATCTCGAGTCGAACTCTGTCAGACGGGAAGATGAATCCCAAACGTATTCATCCCGTGATCACTGCGCACAAACACATCCCCCCCATGCATCAACGCAATCGCCTTGACGATCGCCAGCCCCAGCCCATGGTTGTTCCCACTGTTGCTGCGCGATGCATCGACCCGATAAAAACGCTCAAACAATCGCGACAAATGCTCGCTGGCAATCGGCGACCCAGGGTTCGCAACCCCGATGCTGACCTGATGCTCCTCAACCTCGATCCGTACCTGAATCACTTGCCCAGGCTCGGTGTGTTGCACCGCGTTACTGAGCAAATTGATCAACGCCCGGCGCAAATGCGCGATCTCGATTCGCACCTGCGCGTCACCACTGACCTGCACCTGAACCTGTGCGTCTTCCAGAATGAAATCCAGATATTCCAGGGTCGTGGCCACTTCATCCGCCAGCGAGGTGGAGGTCAGTTTGGTGGCCTTGCTGCCCTGATCCGCGCTGGCAAGAAACAGCATGTCATTAATGATCGAGCGCAGTCGCTCTAGCTCTTCAAGGTTCGATTGCAGCACCTCAAAATAGTGTTCGGCGGATCGCCCGCGAGTCAGTGCCACCTGGGTCTGGCCGATCAGGTTGGTCAGCGGCGAGCGTAGTTCATGGGCCACGTCCGCGTTGAACGACTCAAGGCGTGAGTAAGCCTGTTCAACCCGCTCCAGTGTCGAGTTAAACGAATTGACGAACTGATTCAATTCCGGCGGCAGCCGTGACAATTGCAGGCGACCGGACAACAGCGGCGGGGCTAGCCGCTGGGCTTCCTGGGACAACTTGATCAGCGGCTTGAGGCCGATCTGCGCCACCCAGTAACCGAGGGCCGACGCCAGCAACACGCCGATGATCGCCAGGCTGATCAGGGCAATCAGCAAATGGTGCTGAGTCTGCAAAAACGTCTCGGTGTCGATGCCGATCATGAAGCGCAACGGCGGGCGTTGATCCTTGGCGGGGAACTGACTGACCAGCACTTTGAGTGGATAAGGTTGATCCGGCAGTTGCAAGTCGCGCATGCCCAGCGGCCCTTCGGCGAAGGCGCGGATCTGCGGCGTCAGGTTGCCGTATTCGTAATGCGGATCGCCGCTGATAATCCAGAAGCTGATGCGTTTGTCTTCTTCACCGAGCAGCTTGAGCTTGTTGTTGATCTTCACCCAATGCTCGGGCGTGCCGTAACGGCCGACCGTTGATTCGAGCACGCTGTAACGTGCGTCCAGTTCAGCCTCGGGCAGCAAACCCAGACCTTTATCGACCTGTTGATACAGCGCCCAACCAATCAACAGAAACACCAAAAGCGCCACCAGCGTGAACATTCCGCTCAAGCGCAGCGCAATCGAGTTACTGGACACCGCGGCTCTCCAGCACATAACCCATGCCACGAATTGTGTGCAGCAGTTTCTCGTCGAACGGCCCGTCGAGCTTGGCGCGCAAGCGTTTGATCGCGACTTCGACGACGTTCGCGTCGCTGTCGAAATTGATGTCCCAGACCATTTCGGCGATGGCGGTTTTCGAAAGAATTTCACCCTGACGGCGGGCCAATACGCTCAGCAGCGAGAACTCCTTGGCGGTCAGGTCCAGGCGGGTGCCGGCGCGGGTCGCTTTGCGGCTGATCAAATCTATCCACAGGTCGGCGATGCTCACTTGCACCGGTTCGTGACCGCCGCTACGGCGGGTCAGCGCTTGCAGGCGCGCCACCAGTTCGAGGAAGGAAAACGGTTTGCCGAGGTAATCGTCGGCACCGTCGCGCAGGCCTTTGATGCGGTCTTCCACACGCTCGCGGGCGGTGAGCATGATCACCGGGGTTTGCTTGCGCGCACGCAAGGCGCGCAAAACACCGAAGCCGTCGAGGCCCGGCAGCATGACGTCGAGGACGATCACCGCGTAGTCGCTTTCCAGGGCCAGGTGCAGGCCTTCGACGCCATCGCGCGCCAGGTCCACGGTGTAACCCTGTTCCGTCAGACCGCGGTGCAGATAATCCGCGGTTTTTTCCTCGTCTTCGATAATCAGAACGCGCATGACCCCGCCTCAGTCTGTGGTCGTCAGCGCCAATACGGGCGCTGGTTTTTTGGGCCGATGGAATAGCCGCTCCAGCCACAAGTATATGACCGGAGTGGTGAACAGGGTCAGCGCCTGGCTCACCAGCAAGCCGCCGACGACCGCGATCCCCAAAGGTTGGCGCAGTTCGGCGCCGGTGCCGTAGCCGAGCATCAAAGGCAGCGCGCCGAGCAGGGCGGCGAGGGTGGTCATGATGATCGGCCGGAATCGCGTGATACAGGCCTGGTAGATCGCCTCTTCCGGTGACAAGCCACCTTTGCGTTGGGCTTCGAGCGCGAAGTCGATCATCAGGATGCCGTTCTTCTTCACGATCCCGATCAGCAACACCAGCCCGATCAGCGCCATGATCGAAAAGTCATGCCCGCAAATCCACAACATGATCACCGCGCCGAGCCCCGCCGACGGCAGCGTCGAGATGATGGTCAGCGGATGGACGAAGCTCTCGTAAAGCACGCCGAGAATGATGTACACCGCCACCAGCGCCGCCAGGATCAGCCATGGCTGACTGGCCAGCGAACTCTGGAACGCCTGGGCCGCACCCTGGAAGTTGCCGCTCATGGCGGCCGGCATGCCGATTTCGGCCTTGGCCTGGTTGAGCATGATCACCGCATCGCCCAGCGCCACACCGGGCGCCAGGTTGAACGAAAGGTTGGCGGCCGGGAACATGCCGTCATGGGCGATGGACAACGGACCCACGGTCGGCGCATCGAATTTCGCCAGCGCCGACAGCGGCACCATTTCTCCGCTCAGGGGCGAGCGCAGGTAGAAATAGTTGAGGCTTTCGGCCTTGCCGCGCTGCTTGGTGTCCAGTTCCAGAATCACGTTGTACTGGTTGACCTGAGTCTGGAACTCGTTGATCTGGCGCTGACCGAAGGCGTCGTACAGCGCTTCGTCGACATCGCTGGCGGTGAGGCCGAAACGCGCGGCAGCGCTGCGGTCGATGCTGATGTGGGTGATGCTGCCGCCCAATTGCAGGTCGTTGGAAATGTCACGGAACGCCGGGTTACTGCGCAGTTTTTCCGTGAGGCGCTGGGTCCAGGTGTTCAGAGTCGCGCCGTCGTTGCTCTTGAGGACATATTGATACTGGGCGCGGCTTGGGCCGGAGCTGAGGTTGATGTCTTGCCCGGCGCGCAGGTACAGCACGATACCGGGGACCTTCATCAGTTGCGGACGAATCCGGTCGATGAACTGGCTGGCTGACACGTCGCGGTCGCCACGTTTTTTAAGGGAGATCCAGAAGCGACCATTGGCGATGGTCTGGTTGCTGCCCGAGACGCCGACGGAGTGGGAAAACGCCTCAACCGCCGGATCCGCCGCGACGATTTCGGCCATCGCCAAGTGTTTTTTCACCATGTCGCCGTAGGAAATATCGGCGGCTGCTTCGGTGGTGCCAAGGACGAAACCGGTGTCCTGCACCGGGAAGAAACCCTTCGGAATAAAGATGTAACCGGCGATGGCCAGAACGAGCGATAGACCGAACACACCAATCATAAACTTCTGATGGGCGAGGGCGCGACGCAGGCCTTTCTCGTACCACGTCAGCAAGCGCTCGCCGAAACCCGGTTTGTCGTGGGGGTTATGCACCGGTGCGCGCATGAACAGCGCGGCGAGCGTCGGCGCCAGGGTCAGGGACACCACCACCGAAATCATGATGGTCGAGGTAGCAGTCAACGCGAATTCCTTGAACAACCGCCCGACGACACCGCCCATAAACAGCAGTGGAATAAACGCCGCCACCAACGAGAAGCTGATGGAGACCACGGTGAAACCAATCTCGCCGGCGCCTTTGATCGCCGCCTCGCGCATGCCGTCGCCGGCTTCCAGGTGGCGGTGAATGTTTTCCACCACCACGATCGCATCGTCGACCACAAACCCCACGGCTACCACGATGGCCACCAGCGTCAGGTTGTTCAGACTGAAGCCCATGATGTACATCAGGGCGAAACTGGCGACCAGCGAAACGCCCAGCACCGCGGACACGATCAGCGTCGCCGACCATTGGCGCAGGAACAGCGCCATCACCGCCACCACCAGCATGATCGCGATCAGCAAGGTGATTTCGACTTCATGCAGCGAAGCGCGGATGGTCTGGGTGCGGTCGACCAGCACCTTGACCTCCACCGACGCCGGCAGCATGGCTTCCAGGCTTGGCAGCGCCTCCTGAATGCGGTCCACGGTTTCGACGATGTTGGCGCCCGGTTGCCGGGAAATCACCAGGTTCACCCCGGGCTTATCACCAACCCAGG
Source organism: Pseudomonas sp. RT4P38 (assembly GCF_054897765.1). Taxonomy (NCBI): domain Bacteria; kingdom Pseudomonadati; phylum Pseudomonadota; class Gammaproteobacteria; order Pseudomonadales; family Pseudomonadaceae; genus Pseudomonas; species Pseudomonas sp. RT4P38. The sequence goes on along the minus strand of NZ_CM142703.1, from coordinate 5,760,971 downwards.
CTTGCACGTAGGCATCTTCCGAACCGTTGACGACTTTCGCCACGTCCTTGAGGTGAACCGGGGCGCCGTCCTTGTAGGAAACGATGAGTTGGCTGTATTCCTCAGGGTGGAACAACTGGTCGTTGGTCGACAGGGTCGAGATGCTCGAGTCGCCGTATAACGCGCCTTTGGCCAGGTTGAGGCTGGTTTGCTGGATCGCCAGACGAATGTCCGACAGCGTCAGGCCGATGGCCGCGAGTTTGTCGGCCGAGGCCTGTACGCGGATCGCCGGACGTTGCTGACCGGTGATGTTGATTTGTCCTACGCCGTCGATCTGACTGATCTGTCGGGCGAGCAGGGTTTCCACCAAGTCGCTGAGTTCGGTGCCGGGCATCTGGGTCGAGTTGACGCTGAGGATCAGCACCGGGCTGTCGGCCGGGTTGACCTTCCTCCAGGTCGGCAGGGTCGGCATGTCCTTGGGCAGTTTGCCGGCGGCGGTGTTGATGGCTGCCTGCACTTCCTGAGCGGCGGTGTCGATGCTTTTATCGAGGGTGAATTGCAGGGTCAGGTTGGTCGAGCCGAGGGCGCTGCTCGAGGTCATTTGGGTCACGCCCGGGATGGCGCTGAATTGCACTTCTAGCGGCGTGGCCACCGACGACGCCATGGTTTCCGGACTGGCACCGGGCAATTGCGCGGCGACCTGGATGGTGGGGAACTCGGCTTCCGGCAACGGTGCGATGGGCAGGCGCGGGAAAGCGATGACACCGAGCAGCACCAGCGCAAAGGTCAGCAGAATCGTCGCAACCGGATGGTCGATGCACCAGGCAGAGATCGAGCCATGACCCTTCATGGTTTCGGCTCCGATTGGACCACTTGCGCCGGGTCAGTCAGTACCTGGACGGTCGAGCCCGGTTTGAGCCGCGACTGGCCGTCGCTGACCACTATGTCGCCAGGCTTCACGCCTTTGATGATGTTCTGGCCGCTGCCTTGATAGACCATTTGCACTTGTACGGTCTCGACCTTGTTGCCGTTGACCCGGTAGACGAAATGTTGATCGAGCCCGCGTTGTACGACCGTGGGCGGCACCACCAGCGCATTTCTATCCAGGGCTGTCTGAATCTTTACCGTCACCAGCAGGCCCGGCCAGAGTTTCTGCCCGGGGTTGTCGAATTCAGCCTTGGCGCGGATGGTCCCGGTGTTGGCGTTGATCTGGTTGTCGATCAGGGTCAAATGACCTTCGCCGAGCAGATTGCCGGTTTCGCCGTCAGTGTCGGCGCCGATGTAGGCTTTCACTTGTGCGCGTTGTGGGTCGCCGATCAGACCCTGGAGGGTCGGCAGCATTTGTTGTGGCAGGGAGAACTCCACGGCGATCGGGTCGATCTGGGTCACCGTGAACAGCCCTTGGGCGTCGGTCATGCGCAGGAAGTTGCCTTCATCCACCGTGCGAATACCGACACGACCGGTGACCGGAGAACGAATCTGAGTGTAGGAAAGCTGCACCTGAGCGGCGTCGATCGACGCTTGGTTGCCTTGGGCGGTGGCTTTAAGTTGATTGACCAAGGCTTGTTGCTGGTCGTAGGTCTGCTTGGAAACGCCGTCATCGACGCTCAGCAGTTTGTAGCGTTTGAGGTTGACCAGCGCGACTTGCAGTTGCGCCTGGCTTTCCCCGAGTTGCGCGCGGGCCTGGTCGAGGCTGGCGCGGATCGAGCGGTCGTCGATGGTGGCCAGCAGGTCGCCTTTATTCACCCGTTGGCCTTCCTTGACCAGCAATTGGGTGAGGATTCCGTCGATCTGCGGACGCACCACAACGCTGTGCAAGGACAGCACCGAGCCGATGCCGCTGGCGTAGCGGGGGACGTCCTTTTCGGTGACGCTGACGACCCGCACGGGGATGGCGGTAGGGGCGGCGAGTTTTGTCGTGACGGGTTTGGTGGCGTACCACAGGCCCAGCGCTGCCAGAACGATCAGAAGGGCTGCGAGCAGGGCGGGTTTTTTCTGAATTCGCATGCGAGTGGGGCGCCGGGGCTGGGGGTCGGAGTTTTATCTGGTTGATACCTTCCTTTATAAACCTGTTCACCGGTCAGGAAGGTGACGGGTAACTGACGGCGCTGTCAGTTTGGGACATACAAGCGAGCTTGCTCCGGGCTGCGTTCCGACGATAGCGTCAGTTCCGTGAACACAAAACCCGACGGGCTCGCTTGCTGCTTGAAGCTTGCGACTCCCGAGACAGGTATACTGCCGCCTTTCGCGGCTCGCTGACCGGGCCCGACTCTATTGCATCACCCGGAGCTTTCATGACTTCCCCGACACAACCGCCGGTTGCCGACGCTTTGAGCGACGACCAGGCAGACCTGCCAGACAGCGTCGACTCCAGCGCAGACAGCGAAACCAAAGCCGCCGTCCCGGCGTTCAAGTTCCCGTTCAAGCCGGGCGACCTGGCCGCAGCGAAGAACGCCAGTCAGCCCTGGTACAAGAATGGCGCCAAGAACGGCCATACCAAGACCCCCGGCGCAGCACCTCCTGGCACACGTCGTTCGATGGGTAAGCGCTGAGTTTTAAAGTTTTTATGGCCGGACAGTGTCATCGCGAGCGTGCTCGCGATGGGGCCATCACCTGCAACGCATTAAGCCGCGCGCAACGAAATAAACGCATAGTTCACGGGTGTATCTGTCGCCACTTGCGCACCAGCCGCCTGCACGTGTCCGGCAATGTCCTCACCCGACACATGAAACAACCAATCAGCGTGTGACTCCGCCAGCGGCTGTGCCGCAACCTGATCGATGACCCTCGCAAAGGTGGTCATATCCGGCAGATAAGCGGTAAAGCCATCGCCCTTCAGCGCTGTAGTCCGAATCCCCAACAACGCGCAAATCGCATCCTTGGTCCGAATGTCATCGCGATCCGCCTGGCGGGAGCGCTGGATTAATCCGACCAGTTCCTGATCCACCAATTCACCCCCCACAATCAAATCCGGTCCCTTTTCCCACGACTCGGGCGGACATTCCTTCACGGACGTGTTCAGGGGAATGTGCGGATTGATTTCCATCGGGTAGATGCGGCACACCAGCGGCCGGCGTTCGTAGATGCGGCAGAGGTTGTCTTCGTCAAGATTCCGGCAAGGACCGATGTTGTAGGCGGCAAAAGTGATGGCTAGGTACGCCACGGTTGCACCGCTTCGAACCCTCACCGAACGGCGTTCGGCATGTTCGCGTTGCTGCATTGGCAGGCCCAGGCCATTGCCCAGGAAACCTTCCACCAGGACGATCACCTGACCGCCATCGGCCGCCCACATCCGGGCTTCGCTCAGGGTCAGGGGCACGTGGTGGTCGTTGCAGCATTTGCCACAACCTACGCAGGAAAACGTCGTATTCATTGAGCGGCCAGTCGCCTATGAGGGCATGAAACGGCGACAGAATGCCGCCGCAAAGGCCACTGTCGAAGCAAGTTATGCGCCAGTCATTGCGCCTTGGCGGTTGGGCGGATGGAGTCCCATTCGGTGACATAAGTGGTTTTGCTTTTCTTGTTGTAAAGGCACAGCTCGGTGCCTTGCTGGCCTTTCATGTGTTTTTGCGGGTATTGGCCTTGCAACAGAAGTGCGGTGTAGCCAACCCGGTCATCAAACTGTGCGGCGTTGCCAACTGGTTTGGCATTCTTCAGGCCGCTGGCCTTGGTGCAGCTGGCGAGCACGGCTTTGTCGTAGGCGGCCCAGGCGTCGGGGCTGGAGGCGTAGGCCTGAGTGGTCAGGGCGCTGAGGCAGAGGAAGGTCAGGGTTGAGGCTTTCATATTCTGGCATCCGTGGGCGGGTATTGACCTAGGTCTGAGTATGCCCGGCCGGAACCGGTTCCCGGCGGATCACACGCATCCCGGCGCTTTCATACAAACGCTGCGCCCGAAGGTTGTCCTCAAGCACCTTCAAATCTACAAAACCTTCGCAACGCTCCTGAAACACTTTGAAAGCTTGTGCCAGCAATGCGCGGCCTAGCCCGAGGCCCTGAGCTCGAGGATGCACCACCAGGTTTTTGATGTAGGCACTGGTCCAGCACTGGCAAACACCCACAATACCTTCGGCATCCAGAGCGATGAAGCACAGGGTCGGGTCGTATTCCGGATCGGTTTCAAAACGCTGTTGCCAGATGTCCAGTGCCGGCACGCGACCGCCACCTTCCTGATAGCCCAGTTCCATCAAACGATGAACGGCTTCTGCCAGATCGGGACGGTATTCGCTGAGGACGATTCCTTGAGGCCAAGCGATCGCAGGCACAACTTCAGCGAGGTTGCGCCGCATCAGAAAGCAGAAGTCCTTGGCCAAGACTCAATGACCTTGTTCAGCGACAGCCTTGGCCGCTTCGATCAGGCACTTGGTCAATTCCGGAGAGGAGAACTTGGTCAGCACCGCGTTCGCGCCGGCAAGACGGGCCTTTTCGCTGTTCATCGCGCTGTCCAAAGAGGTGTGCAGCAGCACATAAAGGTGCGAGAAATCCGGGGTTTCACGCAAGGTGCGGGTGAAGGCGTAGCCGTCCATTTCCGACATTTCGATGTCCGAAACGATCAGGTTGATCTGCTGGGCCGTACCTTGCAGGTCCAGCAGGCAGTCGATGGCTTCCTTGGCACTGCGAGCGGTGTGGCATTGCAGGCCGAGGTTGCGCAGGGTGTGAACCGATTGCTGCAGCGCAACCTGGCTGTCATCGACCACCAGAATCCGCGCGTTGCCGAGTACTTCGGCGTCTTCCATGCTCAGTTCGGTCGGGGCCGTTTCGATCTGCGCCGGGGCGATGCCATGGATCACTTTTTCGATGTCCAGCACCTGCACCAACGTGCCGTCGACCGAGGTCACGCCCGTGATGTACGAACGCACGCCGCCAGAGCCAAAGGGCGGCGGACGGATGTCGGTGGTCAGGCAGTGGACGATCTTGCTCACCGCTTGAACGTGCAAACCCTGCTTTGAGCGACTGACATCGGTGACGATCAGGCAGCCACCGTTCGGGTCTTCCAGCGGCCGTTCACCGATGGCACGGCTGAGGTCGATCACCGACAACGACGCACCGCGCAGGGTGGCGATGCCTTTGACGTGGGGATGCGACTCCGGCAGCCTGGTCAGCGGCGGGCAGGGAATGATTTCACTGACTTTCAGCAGGTTGATCGCCATCAGCTTGCCGCTGCGCAAGGTAAACAGCAGAAGCGAAAGTGAGTCTGCGCGGGCTTTGTTTGAAGACATAAAAACCTTCTGTGGAAAAAGGTGATGGGTGATCGCGAAGATCGCCAACAGCTATCGATGCCGGGTTATCGACTTGTTGCGGGCAGGCTTTAACAATTCAGGTGAACGGTATGACGCCATCGCGAGCAAGCTCGCTCCCACATTAGAATGCATTCCCCCTGTGGGAGCGAGCTTGCTCGCGATGGCTCCGTCACTTCATCCCCAATCTCTTGGCCATCCGCCCAAGATTCGCCCGATCCAAGCCTAGCTCACGCGCCGCACTCGCCCAATTGTTATGGTGCCGTTCCAGACAGGCGTTGATCAGTTGACGTTGATAATCCTCGGTCGCCGCCCGCAAATCTCCCGAGACCAACGCAGCAGGGCTGACAGGGGCTGGCTCGGCTGCAAGCTCGATACTGCCAGTGGGCAAATCCAGATCCGCCGCACTCAAACTGAGAATCTTCGGTCGCTCCTTGCAGTTACCGAGCGCCTTCAAGGCGCTGCGGCCAATCAAGTGCTCCAGCTCCCGCACATTGCCCGGCCATGCATACGCCAGCAATGCAGCCTGTGCATCGCTGTTCAGGCGCAGGCTGTTGAGGCCCATGCGAGAGCGGTTTTGCTCGAGGAAATAGCCGCTGAGCAGCAGCACATCCCGCCCACGATCACGCAGTGCTGGCACCAGCAACGGATAAACGCTCAGGCGGTGATAAAAGTCGGCACGGTAGCGGCCGCTGCGCACTTCCTCGGCCAGATCGCGGTTGGTCGCGGCGATCAGACGTACGTCCACCTGATGTTCTTTATCCGAACCCAACCGCTGCAATTGACCGCTTTGCAGGACTCGCAGCAATTTGGCCTGGACGGTCAGGGACAGCTCACCGACTTCATCGAGAAACAGCGTGCCGCCATTGGCCAGTTCAAACTTGCCGCGTCGATCGTTCATTGCGCCGGTGAAGGCACCGCGGACATGGCCGAACAACTCGCTCTCCACCAGCGTGTCCGGCAACGCGGCGCAGTTGAGGCTGATGATCGGCTTGTCGGCCCGGGGCGATGCGGCGTGGATGGCTTGGGCGACCAGTTCCTTGCCGACCCCGGTTTCGCCGGTGATCAGCACGGTAAGATCGCTGCCGCCCACCAGATTGATTTCTTCCACCAACCGTTTGTGGGCCTTGCTCTGGCCAATCATCTCGCGGTGCTGCTGGCCGCTGGCTTGTCGGTAAACCTCGGCACGCTGATGTTCGTCTTCGACACGATTAGCCAAGCGTTCGATGCGCTCGGCGGCGTTGACGGTGGCGGCGGCGAGGCTGGCGAAGGCTTCCAGGGCGTCCAGTTCGATCGGTTCGAAGCGCTCCGGATCGAGTGCGTCAAGGGTCAGCAAACCCCACGGACGCTCGTCGATAAACAGCGGGCAACCCATGCAGTCATGGACTTCCAGATGATCGTCGAGGCCATCGACCAGGCCGTCGTAAGGGTCGGGCAAGTCGCTGTCAGCGGCGAAACGGGTCGGCCCGTGACTGCTGAGCAGCGCTTCGAAACGCGGGTGTTCGCTGACTTTGAAGCGCCGGCCGAGGGTGTCGGTGCTCAGCCCGTCGACGGCCAGCGGCACCAGCCATTCGCCATCAAGGCGCAGCAGGGCAGCAGCATCGCACGGGAGCAAGGCGCGCATGGCTTCGAGCAAGCGCCGATAACGCTCGCCTTCGGGGAGTTCACGGGACAGGTCGGAGACCAGTGGCAGCAGGGCGGTGAGTAGAGATTTTGCAGTCATAGTGACTCCGTGTAGTCGGTATGACTATAAAACAGTCTGTGTCGATATGACTACTAAGAACTCAAGTGATTGATTTATAACGTTTTAATTTATGGCACGGAAACTGATAAGCATTAGGCAATCAGTTAGTAATCCAAGTAGATCAGGAGTCGCCTTATGCTTAGCGTTCAAGACCGTGCAATCGTCAAATCCACCGTGCCCTTGCTGGAAAGCGGTGGCGAAGCGTTGATCACTCATTTCTACCGCATGATGCTCTCCGAGTACCCGGAAGTTCGCCCGCTGTTCAACCAGGCTCACCAGGCCAGCGGTGATCAGCCGCGTGCCCTGGCAAACGGTGTCTTGATGTATGCGCGGCACATCGACCAACTCGACCAGTTGGGTGACCTGGTGGCCAAGATCATCAACAAGCACGTGGCCCTGCAAATTCTCCCGGAACATTACCCGATTGTCGGCGCCTGCCTGCTGCGAGCTATCTCCGAAGTGCTGGGCGACGAGATCGCCACACCTGAAGTGATGGCCGCCTGGGGGGCTGCTTACGGTCAATTGGCCGACATCCTGATCGGCGCCGAAACCAGCATCTATGACCAGAAGGAACAGGCTCCGGGCGGCTGGCGCGGGGCGCGGGAATTCATCGTGGTGGCCAAGGTCGACGAAAGCGCGGAAATCACCTCGTTCTACTTCGAACCGGCCGACAAAGGCCCGATTCTGGCGGCAGAGCCAGGCCAGTACATCGGCATGCAACTGATCCTCGAGGGCGAAGAGATTCGTCGTAACTATTCACTGTCGGCCTTGGCCAACAAGGGCCAGTACCGCATCAGTGTCAAACGTGAAACCGGTGGCCGCGCCTCCAACCATTTGCACGATCAGCTGCATGTAGGCTCCAGCATCCAGCTGTTCCCGCCATCGGGCGAATTCACCCTGACCGAAAGCGACAAACCGTTGGTGCTGATCAGCGGCGGCGTCGGCATCACTCCGACTTTGGCGATGCTCGAAGCGGCGCTGGCGACCGAGCGGCCGGTGCACTTTATTCACTGCGCACGCAACGGTAGCGTTCACGCCTTCCGCGACTGGATCGATGGTTTGGCCGAGCGTCACCCGCAACTCAAACGCTTCTATTGCTATGACGAAGATGATGGCGTGAGTCCGGCGGCGCACAAGGTTGGCCTGTTGAGCCAGGAGCAACTGGGCGAGTGGTTGCCGCAACAGCGCGATCTGGACGCGTACTTCCTCGGGCCTAAAGGCTTCATGGCGGCGATCAAACGTCACCTCAAAGCCTTGGGTGTGCCGGAGAAACAAAGCCGTTACGAATTCTTCGGACCGGCTTCGTCGTTGGAGTAACGCTAACGCCGGGTAGTCTGTGGCGAGGGAGCTCAGCCCTTCACTTCCTTCAAATGTTTGTACACCGTCGCCCGGCCCATGTTCAGCACGTTCGCCACATAGTTGGAGGCGCTTTTACCTTTGAAGGCGCCTTCGGCGTGCAGTGCCAGCACCAGTTCGCGTTTATGGTCGCGGGTCAGCAGGTTCAGGCTCAGCTGACGTTCGCGCAGCCAGGCGTGGAGGAAGGTGTTGATCCGCTCCTGCCAGTCATCGCGAAACAGCGAATCGGGTTGCGGAATCAACTTGCTCGGTGACAGGAACAGATCCAAAGCGGCCTTGGCATTTTCGAACAACGAAATATTCAGATTGATGCACAGCACCGCCAGCGGATGGCCTTCACTGTCGCGCAGCACGCTGCTCAGGCTGCGAATCTTCTGACCATCCCAATTGAGCTTTTCGTACGGCCCGATGTTTCGTTCGCTGATCTCTTCGCTGAGCATGTCCTCCAGCGCCGAGTCGTCACCGACTTCGCGCTTGGACAGGTTGTTGGCGATGTAGTCGACCTTCTGCGTGCGCAGATCGTGCAGCACCACCTCGGCGTGAGGAAAGAACAATGTGGCGATGGCATCGGCGATCGCGCGGAAGTTGTCCAGCGGCGAGCTCTTCAATGCAGAGTCATCACCGGCCGGTTCTTGTTCTTGGGCGTTCATAAAGTGGAGCTCCAGGCAACATCAGCGCCCTGTCAAAAAAGGGCGCTGGAAGTTTGCCGCAATCGTGTCGACACGTCACCTGAGTCTGAACGTCAGCCCAGCCGAGTGGGGGAGAGCATCTCGGTGTTCAGACCGAAGCGAGTCAGTTGCTCGGGCAAGGCTTCACTGCGCACCAGTGCAGCGCTGGCCTGGCCCATGGCCGGCGAGGTCTGGATGCCATAACCGCCTTGTGCCGCTACCCAGAATAGCCCCGGTACCTGCGGATCGAAACCGGACAGCAAATCACCGTCGCTCACGAAACTGCGCAAGCCGGCCCAGGTGCGGGTCGGACGGCGGATGGTCAGGGTGGTGGCTTCTTCGATCTGGTAGATGCCCATCGCGATGTCCAGCTCTTCGGGCTGCACGTCGTGCGGTTCTACCGGGTCGGCGTTGGCTGGCGAGCCGAGAAACATCCCCGCGTCGGGCTTCATGTAGAAGGATTCGTCGAGGCTGACCAACATTGGCCAATGGTGGATGTCCACGCCCTCGGGGCCGGCGAAGATGAACGCTGCGCGCCGCTTGGGTTGCAGACCCAGTGGTTTGGCACCGGCCAGCTCACCGATTTTGTCGGCCCAGGCGCCTGCCGCGTTGATGATGATCGGGGCGCTGAAGGTCTGTCCGTTGGTTTGTACTTGCCATACACCCTCGGCATCACGGGTCAGGCTCAGGACTTCACTGTCGGTATGAACTTCGCCCTTGTTGCGTCGGATACCGCGCAGGTAACCCTGGTGCAGGGCATCGGTGTCGATGTCGCTGGCGGTCGGGTCGTAAATCGCGCCATGGACTTTTTCCCGGCGCAGAATCGGCAGGCGCACGCAGGCCTCGTCGGCGCTGAGCAGCTGCATCTCCGGCACCGTGGCTTTGGCGCTCAAGTATTGATTGTTCAGTTCGGCCGGGTCACCGGTGAAATCCACGGTCATCTCGCCGCGCGGGGTCAGCAGCGGGTGTTCGCAGAAACCGGCCGGCGGCGCGTCGAAGAAGTCGCGACTGGCCAGGGTCAGCGCTCGAACTTGAGGCGTACCGTAGGCGGCGGTAAACAGCGCGGCCGAACGTCCGGTGGAGTGGTAAGCCGGATGGGACTCGCGTTCGAGCACGATCACTCGGGCGTGCTGCGACAACCAGAAACCGGTGGAAGCGCCGGCAATCCCGCCGCCGATGATGATGAAGTCTGCCTGGCTCATGAACGTCTCCTGATGGGCGCAAAGACCGAATGTGTGGATGACCCCTGTAGGAGCGAGGCTTGCCCGCGAAGGCGGTGCATCAGTCTAAATTTATGTTTACTGACACACCGCCTTCGCGGGCAAGCCTCGCTCCTACAAGGGTTCGTGGTGTTAGCGCTGCAAGCGGTAAAGGGCATTGGCCAGTGCAATGTCTTCCAGGCCCAGGCCAATGGAGCGGAAGAACACATGACGGTCATAGCCAGGGCGCTGGACTTTTTCGCTGAGCAGATCGGGCAGGTCGCCGATGATCGCGTTTTTGTCCCAGCCATGTTGTTCACCGGCAATCAGCATCTCGCCGGCCGAGCCCGGGGTGGTCAGACGATAGTCGCAGAACACTTGCATGTCGTTGAGGCTCTGCGGCGGCACTTCATGGGCACGCGGCGCGTTGGTGCTGATGGAGGTGATCAGTGCCGGTTTGCTCAAGCTTGACGGGTCGATCACCGGGCCTGCGGACGAGGTGCAGAGCATGATCACATCGGCGTCTTGAACGGCCGCTTCACGACTGTCGACGATGGTCAGGCGTGGATCGAGACTTTGGAGCTGTGCCAATACTTCGGGATTCTTGTCGCTCAGGCTCGGCGAGTAGAGGCTGATGCTTTGCCAGTCGCGCAGGCCTTTGACGTAGTGCAAGTGCGCCTGGGCGACCTTGCCGCTGCCGATGATCGCCAGGCGTCGGGCTTTCAGCGGGGCGAGGGCGTCGACCGCCACGGCGGTTGTTGCTGCGGTGCGTGCCGTGGTCAGTTCACCGGCATCGCAGAGCAGCAACGGCTGGCCGGTCTGCATCGACATCAGCAGCGTCCAGGCGGTCACCAGTGGGCCTTGTTCTCGCACGATGTACGGCGAGGTCTTGACCCCGTAAACGCCGTCTTCGGCCAGCACGCCCAGGTAGTTGATGAAGTCGCCAGCGCCCTGTGGAAACTCCACCAGTTGCTGCGCCGGTTGCACAGCTTGCCCGGCGGCCAGGTCGCGGAACAGTTTGCGCAGGATCTGCGGCACGTCGACCTGCGCCAGCAACTCGCTGGCCTGAGCTTGGGTGATCACGTAAGGCGTACTGGACATGGTCGGCTCCGGGAGCTGGAAGTAAACTAATTTGTCCATTATGGACTTTTAGTTATCGCGAGCAAGCTCCTGTTGAAAAAAAATCCGGACGAAAAAAAAGCGCAGTCCGTTTCCGGCTGCGCCTTTTTTAATGCGACCCGCGTTACGGGCGCTTACGCTCAACCGCCCGCAGTAGATGCGTCGGTGGTGTTTCACAGCTGATCTTGCGACCCAGCAGCGCCTCGATGGACGGTAGCTGGTAGGAGTCGTCTTCACCGGCAAAACTGATGGACACGCCATCGGCGCCAGCACGACCGGTGCGACCGATACGGTGAACGTAGTCGTCCGGGACTTCCGGCAGGGTGAAGTTGATCACATGGCTGATGCCGTCGATGTGAATGCCGCGGCCGGCCACATCGGTGGCGACCAGTACGCGGATCTTGCCTTCGCGGAAACCTTCGAGGGTCTTGATGCGCTTGTGCTGCGGCACGTCGCCGGACAGTTGCGCGGCGTTGACGCCATCACGCACCAGGCGTTCTTCGATGCGCCGCACTTCATCCTTGCGGTTGGCGAACACCATCACCCGCTCCCAGCCGTTGTCGTTGACCAGGTTGTAGAGCAGTTTGTATTTGTCGGCACCGGCGACGGCGTAAATGTGTTGCTCGACGTTTTCGCTGGCCACGTTCTGCGACTCGATCTCGACGATCGACGGGTCGGTGGTCCATTGCTTGGCCAGGTTCATCACGTCTTCGGTGAAGGTCGCGGAGAACAGCAGCGTCTGACGCTCGTCCTTCGGCGGAGTCTGGCGAATGATCTGACGCACTTGTGGGATGAAACCCATGTCGAGCATCCGGTCGGCTTCGTCCAGGACCATGACTTCGACCATGTCCAGGTGCACGTCGCCGCGCTGGTTGAAGTCCAGCAGACGGCCCGGAGTGGCCACGAGGATGTCGCAATGACGGGCTTCGAGGTGCTTGAGCTGCTTGTCGAAGTCCATGCCGCCGACAAACGTCATGACGTTGAGGCCGGTGTACTTGGTCAGGTCGGCCGCGTCCTTGGCGATCTGCACCACCAGTTCACGGGTCGGCGCAATGATCAGTGCCCGCGGCTCACCCATGTAACGCTCTTTCGGCGGTGGGGTTTGCAGCAGTTGGGTGATGATCGAAATCAGGAACGCGGCGGTTTTGCCGGTGCCGGTCTGGGCGCGACCGATGGCGTCTTTGCCCGCCAGGGTGAAGCCAAGCACCTGTGCCTGAATCGGCGTGCAATACGGGAAGCCCAGGTCCTGGATGGCGTGCATCAGTTCAGGGGCGAGTTTGAAATCGTGGAAACGGGTTTTGCCTTCTTGGGGTTCGACGGCGAAGTCTTCTAGTTTCCAGGGGATAACCGGCGCTTTTGGCTTCGGTTCGCGACGCGGTTTGGCAGGTTTCGCAGCTTCGCTGCTCGGTTCTTCAGAGGCTTGAGCCTCAACGGGTTGGACGGCCGGTGTGGCCATCGGTTCGTGCTTCGGTACCGCTACGGTTGCGGTCCGGCCAGACTGATTACCGTCGGAGCGGTGGCTGGGATGGTGAGACGGAGCGCTGGAGACTGGCGCGAGCTGCTCAGTCTCGCTTTTACCGAACATTTTCTTGAGTGCTTTGAGCACGGTCATCTCATCAATTGGTTAAGTGCCGGCCAGTGTAATGCAAGAACCGGGCGCGGCGTAGTGGGAGGGATCAATGGGCTGTTTTTCACTCAGCCGTTAGCGCAAACGCTCCGCGAGCCAGACACCGATGTCGCGAATCTCCTCGGGTAACACTTCGTGACCCATTGGGTATTCCTGCCATGTCGCGGTGACACCATGCTGCTTTAAATACTCGTAGGCGGTCCGGCCCATGGCGTTTTGAACGACGTCATCGTACTGGCCGTGCAAAGACAGCACAGGAATGCGCTGCTGGCTGGCGCAAAGCTCCAGGTCCTCGCTGAAGGTCGGTGCATAAGTCGAGAGGGCAAGTACGCCACCCAACGGCCCCTGCCATTTCAGAAACGCGGTGTGTAACACCACCGCGCCACCTTGGGAAAAACCTGCCAGAAAAACTCGCGAGGCGTCTATTCCGCTGGCGCGCTGCTCTTCTATCAAATCAAAGACCCTTTGCGCCGACGCTTCCAGCTGCTCGCGGTTGATCGCGCGCGCGGGGCTCATGGCCAATATGTCGTACCAGCTTGGCATCTCGTAACCACCATTGATGGTCACGGCGCAGGTCGGTGCCTGAGGGAGAACGAAGCGAGTTGTCAGCAGGCTTTCCTGAAGCGCTTCGGCCACCGGCAGGAAGTCGTAGCGGTCAGCGCCCAGGCCGTGCAGCCATATAACGCAGGCATCTGCGGGCTTGACGGGTTGAAGAATCAAGGGCTCGGTCATGGCTGCTCCAATTTTGTGCAGGCGCTCTCAGTAAGTGCGACGTCTGAGTGCGCGTCAGGTTGATCCGTTAAGAAGATGTCGCAAGGCTACAAGTTTTGCTATTGACCTGTCGCTGAACGGGTTCGGCGAGCGGTCTGGTACGGGCTTTGCTATGGGAAAGCCTGTACGAAAAATCCCACGCCTGTCGGTAACACTATCAGGCCATTGTTCGTGGTGGGATAGCAAAGAATCCGGTGATGGATGTTCGCCAGTGGCCGCTACGGGCTTCGCGAACGTGAAAGGGCTACAGCCCGTTCGGCCGATTGGTGAGAAGTGAGTTGTCCATGATGTGGATTTTCTCCTACTAGACTCATAGCGCAGGTCTTACGTCGGTTGACCCCAAAAAAAGCCAACACGGGTCAACAACGCCTCATAAGGGTGCGACTGGACTCAAGCTCCGACACAACAAGAGCAAAACTGGAGGTTTGAATGAAGATGTTGAAATCCACCCTGGCTATCGTAACTGCAGCCGCAGTACTCGGTGTCAGTGGGTTCGCTCAGGCGGGTGCAACCCTGGATGCAGTGCAGAAAAAAGGTTTCGTACAGTGCGGTGTAAGTGACGGTCTGCCGGGCTTCTCGGTTCCGGACTCCACTGGCAAGATCATCGGCATCGACGCTGACGTCTGCCGCGCTGTGGCCGCTGCCGTTTTCGGCGACGCGACCAAAGTCAAATTCAGCCAGTTGAACGCAAAAGAGCGCTTCACCGCGCTGCAGTCCGGCGAAATCGACGTGCTGTCGCGTAACACCACCTGGACCAGCTCGCGCGATTCGGGCATGGGTCTGGTGTTTGCCGGCGTGACGTACTACGACGGCATCGGCTTCCTGGTGAACAACAAACTGGGTGTGAAGAGCGCTAAAGAGCTCGACGGCGCCACCATCTGCATTCAAGCCGGTACCACGACCGAGCTGAACGTTTCCGACTACTTCCGCGGCAACGGTCTGAAATACACCCCGATCACCTTCGACACCTCCGATGAAAGCGCCAAGTCGCTGGAATCCGGTCGTTGCGACGTGCTGACCTCCGACAAATCCCAGCTCTACGCACAACGCAGCAAGCTGGCGACCCCGACCGACTACGTCGTTCTGCCGGAAACCATCTCCAAGGAGCCTCTGGGCCCGGTCGTGCGTAAAGGCGACGAAGAGTGGTTCAGCATTGTGAAGTGGACCTTGTTCGCCATGGTCAACGCTGAAGAAATGGGCATCACCCAGAAGAACGTTGAAGCTGAAGCCAAAGCCACCAAGAACCCGGACGTTGCTCGTCTGCTGGGCGCTGACGGTGAATACGGCAAAGACCTGAAAGTGAAGAAAGACTGGGTCGTTCAGATCGTCAAGCAAGTGGGTAACTACGGTGAAGTGTTCGAGAAAAACCTCGGCAAGGGCACTCCACTGGCCATTGACCGCGGGCTGAACGCTCTGTGGAACAACGGCGGCATTCAATACGCACCACCAGTGCGCTGATGGTTCTATCACCCGGTGGGCCAACCGCCGGGTGATGTTCTGTTCCATTATTTGCGGGGCACTTCATGCAAAATTCAATCGGCGCACCAAAGCAGAGGCTCAGCCTCAGCGATCCGAAAGTGCGTGCGTGGCTATTTCAGATCATCACCATTGTGGCGGTGGTCTCGATGGGCTGGTATCTGTTCGATAACACACAGACCAACCTTCAGCACCGGGGCATTACCTCCGGCTTCAGCTTTCTGGAGCGCAGTGCCGGTTTCGGCATCGCTCAACACCTGATCGACTACACCGAATCGGACAGTTATGCCCGGGTGTTTGTCATCGGCTTGCTCAACACGCTACTGGTGACTTTCATCGGCGTGATCCTGGCGACGATCCTCGGGTTCATCGTCGGTGTGTCACGGCTGTCGAAGAACTGGATCATTGCCAAACTGGCGACTGTTTATGTGGAAGTCTTCCGCAACATTCCGCCGCTGCTGCAAATCCTGTTCTGGTACTTCGCGGTGTTCCTGACCATGCCAGGGCCACGCAACAGCCATAACTTCGGCGACACCTTCTTCGTCAGCAGTCGCGGCCTGAATATGCCCGCAGCGTTGGCGGCGGACGGTTTCTGGCCGTTTGTGGTCAGCGTCGTCGTGGCCATCGTCGCCATCGTGCTGATGTGCCGCTGGGCCAACAAACGCTTCGAAGCCACCGGCGTTCCGTTTCGCAAGTTCTGGACCGGCCTGGCGCTGTTGCTGGTGATCCCGGCGCTGTGTGCGCTGATCTTCGGCGCGCCGCTGCACTGGGAAATGCCGGAGCTCAAGGGCTTCAACTTCGTCGGTGGCTGGGTGCTGATCCCGGAACTGCTGGCGCTGACCCTGGCCCTGACGGTGTACACCGCGGCGTTCATCGCCGAGATCGTGCGTTCGGGCATCAAGTCGGTCAGCCACGGCCAGACCGAAGCGGCGCACTCGTTGGGTTTGCGCAACGGTCCGACGCTGCGCAAGGTGATCATCCCGCAAGCCCTGCGCGTGATCATTCCACCGCTGACCAGCCAATACCTGAACCTGGCGAAGAACTCCTCGTTGGCGGCCGGTATCGGTTATCCGGAAATGGTCTCGTTGTTTGCCGGTACGGTGCTGAACCAGACCGGGCAGGCGATCGAGGTGATTGCCATCACCATGAGCGTGTACCTGGCGATCAGTATCAGCATTTCCCTGCTGATGAACTGGTACAACAAGCGCATTGCGCTGATCGAGCGGTAAGGAAAAGCGCATGAGTACTCATACTTTCAAACCTGACATGCCACCCCCGAGCCGCAGCATCGGTGTCGTGGCGTGGATGCGCGCCAACATGTTCTCCAGCTGGCTCAACACCCTGCTGACCCTGTTCGCGTTCTACCTGATCTACCTGGTGGTGCCGCCGATCCTGAGCTGGGCGATCCTCGATGCCAACTGGGTCGGCACCACCCAGGCTGACTGCACCAAGGAGGGCGCCTGCTGGGTGTTCATCCAGCAGCGCTTCGGTCAGTTCATGTACGGCTACTACCCGGTGGACCTGCGCTGGCGCGTGGACCTGACCGTGTGGCTGGCGGTCATCGGCGTGGCACCGTTGTTCATCTCGCGTTTTCACCATAAAGCGGTGTATGGCCTGAGCTTCCTGGTGCTGTACCCGATCATTGCCTGGTGCCTGCTGCACGGCGGCGTGTTCGGCCTGAGCGCCGTGGCGACCAGCCAATGGGGCGGCCTGATGCTGACCCTGGTGATCGCCACCGTCGGTATTGCCGGCGCGCTGCCGCTGGGGATTGTCCTGGCGCTGGGCCGTCGTTCGAACATGCCGGCGATTCGGGTGGTCTGCGTGACCTTCATCGAATTCTGGCGCGGCGTGCCGTTGATCACGGTGCTGTTCATGTCCTCGGTGATGCTGCCGTTGTTCCTGCCTGAAGGCATGAACTTCGACAAACTGCTGCGGGCGCTGATCGGCGTGATCCTGTTCCAGTCGGCTTACGTGGCCGAAGTGGTGCGCGGTGGTCTGCAAGCGATTCCCAAAGGTCAGTACGAAGCGGCTGCCGCGATGGGCCTCGGTTACTGGCGCAGCATGGGCCTGGTGATTCTGCCGCAAGCCCTGAAGATGGTGATCCCTGGCATCGTCAACACCTTCATTGCGCTGTTCAAGGACACGAGCCTGGTGATCATCATCGGCCTGTTCGACTTGCTCAACAGCGTCAAACAAGCCGCCGCCGACCCGAAATGGTTGGGCATGGCCACCGAAGGCTATGTGTTCGCGGCCCTGGTGTTCTGGATTTTCTGTTTTGGTATGTCCCGCTATTCCATGCATTTGGAACGTAAGCTGGACACTGGCCACAAGCGTTAGGAGCGTAGTTTATGAGTGAAGCGATCAAACAGCCTGTGAGCCCTGAAGGCATTATTCAGATGCAGGGCGTGAACAAGTGGTACGGCCAGTTCCACGTGTTGAAAGACATCAACCTGAACGTTAAACAGGGCGAGCGTATCGTCCTGTGCGGCCCGTCGGGTTCCGGCAAGTCCACCACCATTCGTTGCCTCAACCGTCTGGAAGAACACCAGCAGGGCCGCATCGTGGTCGATGGCGTGGAGCTGACCAACGACCTCAAGCAGATCGAATCGGTCCGCCGTGAAGTGGGCATGGTGTTCCAGCACTTCAACCTGTTCCCGCACCTGACCATCCTGCAGAACTGCACGCTGGCGCCGATGTGGGTGCGCAAGATGCCCAAGCGCAAGGCCGAAGAAATCGCCATGCATTACCTGGAACGCGTCCGCATTCCGGAGCAGGCGCATAAATTCCCGGGGCAACTGTCCGGCGGTCAGCAACAGCGCGTGGCGATTGCCCGTGCCTTGTGCATGAAACCGAAAATCATGCTGTTCGATGAACCGACCTCGGCGCTCGACCCGGAAATGGTGAAAGAGGTTCTGGACACCATGATCGGCCTGGCCGAAGACGGCATGACCATGCTCTGCGTGACCCACGAAATGGGCTTCGCCCGCACCGTGGCCAATCGCGTGATCTTCATGGACAAGGGCGAAATCGTCGAACAGGCCGCGCCGAACGACTTCTTCGATAACCCGCAGAATGAGCGTACGAAGCTGTTCCTGAGCCAGATTCTGCATTGATCGGCACTTGGCAGTGAAATAAACCCGGACAATGTTCCGGGTTTATTTTTTGTCTGGGGTTATTGCGTCAGAACGGTTTCCTGTTCCGGATGACGTGTCGCCAACAGCTGCTTTAAATCGGCGCCCTCGCGGAGCGCGTGCACCTCGGCCATCAGATGCGGGTGACGATCCAGCAAACGCATCAGCGTAAACAGCGGCTGAGGAGGGGCGAGTTCACCGCGCTCGTAGCGGGAAAACGCATTGTGCCCGCCGCCGGAGAGTAGCTTCACCGCGTCTTTCTGCGTGAGGTGCAATTTGCGGCGGATGCGTTTTATCTCGGATCCCATGACTTGAAAGCAGTTTTCCAGCAGTTGATCGCCTGCATCGACGTATCGTTCGGCGCTATCGGTGTCATCGTCGAAAATGATTTCACCACAGAATGTGCACTCCCAACCGGCGAGATCGTGCACCATCCGTGACATTTGCTTGTAGTTCACACTAAGGCTGCGTCCCTCGAAGTGTTGCATTCCGTCTTGAGTGCCGCAGCTCATGCATTGCCGTACTTTCATGAATTTTTCTCCTTGAAGGAGACCACCGGAGCGCCGCCGCCGGGGCAGTAGGTCACTTTGATGTAAATCTCCAGATCACTGAATGTTGTGTGGTACACGTCCTGCCAGATTCGGTGGTCCACATAAGAGGTCATGGATTTGTAGAGCATCCTGCGCTCGAGTGCGCAGACTACTTTCGCCATTCCCCAATGCGTCAATCCCATATCCTTAGCTGTTTCCAGCGCTCGCTTGGTGAATGCTTTTTTCCCTTATCGGACAACCTCCGCCTTGACCACTGCCAAGTCGTAATGAGGTGTGTTCTTTTCCATAAGACACTTCAACTCTGAGATAAAAATTACCCTTAAAGGGTAATTTTAACAATCGAAAATCCCGCTCCTTTTCCAGCCTCTTAACCCTAGGCGGTTGTCCTCTCGGACGAAGCTGACTAACATGTCAGAAAATTCATCCTATGATTGGATGAAAGGGCGAATCCTATGTCAGACATTTCTCCGCTAGTTAAACGGTCCCTGGTCGATCAGGCACTGGACCAGTTACGCCTGCGCATCACCGAAGGCGTCTGGACGGTCGGCCAGCGTTTACCCACCGAACCTGAGCTGTCCGCCGAGCTGGGCATCAGCCGCAACACCGTGCGTGAAGCCATGCGCGTATTGGCGTTTTCCGGGTTGATCGAAATCCGTCAGGGCGACGGCAGCTTTTTGCGGGCGGTGGTTGATCCGCTCGACACCCTGAAGGCGTTGTCCCGCTGCTCCCACGAGCAAGCCCGGGAAACACGGCACATTCTGGAAGTCGAGGCCATCGGCCTGGCCGCGTTGCGTCGTACCGACGAAGACCTGGTGGCATTGCGCGAGGCGTTAGGCGTCAGTGGCAGTCACTACCACGGCGATCTCGACACTTATATCGCCTGCGATCTGGTGTTCCACCGCCGTCTGGTGGACGCCGCGCACAACCCGACGCTCAGCGAGCTGTATCGCTATTTCTCCAGCATCGTCGGTGCGCATCTGCGCGAGACCCTGAACATCAGCCCCCGACGCCAGGAGGTGTTCGACCTTCATATCGCACTGCTTGATGCCGTCGAGCAACGCGACCCGGAGCGGGCCAAAGCCCTTTCGAGGCAGTTGATCAATGAACCTTGAAACCGAGAATTCCATGTCTGCCAATAACAGCAACATCACGCAACCCAAGCGCACGGCGGAACTCGAAGAACTGCTGATCGATGCCGAGGCCAATGACGAACAGGTCCAGCAAAGCCACCCGATCCTGCGTCGTCCGTGGCTGTTGCTGCTGGGCCTGATTCTGGTGGCGCTGAACCTGCGCCCGGCGCTGTCGAGCATGGCGCCGATGCTCAGCGAGATCTCGAAGACCCTCGGTTTGTCGGCAGCTCAGGCCGGTTTGCTGACGACGTTGCCGGTGCTGTGCCTCGGCTTGTTTGCACCGCTGGCGCCCGTGCTGGCACGACGTTTCGGCGCCGAACGGGTGGTATTGGGAATTCTTTTGATGTTGGCCGGCGGGATCATCCTGCGCAGTTCGTTCGGCACAATCGGCCTGTTTGCCGGCAGCGTGCTGGCCGGTGCGAGCATCGGCGTGATCGGCGTTTTGTTGCCGGGCATCGTCAAGCGCGACTTCGCTAAACACGCCGGGACCATGACCGGCGTCTACACCATGGCGCTGTGTCTGGGCGCGGCGATGGCGGCGGGCGCGACCGTGCCGTTTAGCGAGCATTTCGACAAGAGCTGGGCGCTGGGCCTCGGCTTCTGGGTGGTGCCGGCATTGGTCGCGGCGATTTTCTGGTTGCCCCAAGTCGGTCAGAAACACGGCGCGCACAACGTCGCCTATCGGGTTCGCGGTCTGTTGCGTGATCCGCTGGCCTGGCAAGTGACGCTCTACATGGGCCTGCAATCGTCCCTGGCCTACATCGTGTTCGGCTGGTTGCCATCGATCCTGATTGGCCGCGGCCTGACCCCGACTCAGGCCGGCCTGGTGCTCTCGGGTTCTGTCCTTATCCAGTTGGCCAGTTCACTGGCCGCGCCGTGGCTGGCGACCCGCGGCAAGGATCAGCGTCTGGCGATCGTCATCGTCATGCTGCTGACCCTTGGCGGTTTGTTCGGTTGCCTCTACGCACCGATCGAAGGCTTGTGGGGTTGGGCGATCCTGCTCGGTCTGGGGCAGGGCGGTACGTTCAGTCTGGCGCTGACGCTGATTGTGCTGCGCTCGCGGGACTCGCATGTCGCGGCGAACCTGTCGAGCATGGCCCAGGGCTTCGGTTACACCCTGGCGTCCATGGGGCCGTTCGCGGTCGGTATCGTGCATGACTGGACCGGCGGCTGGAACGCCCTGGGCTGGATCTTCGCCATCATTGGCCTCGGGGCGATCATTGCCGGTCTCGGCGCCGGACGTTCGCTGTACGTCCAGGTCGAAAGCGAAAAGGTCTGACACCCGCGCACTGTCGGTATTCGGCTCACGAATGCCGATAGTGTTCCGCGCGTTTGTTGACTATCGTGCAGGCAATCTTTTGAAGTCACTTTGCACATCTATTTGCACATCGGGGAGCCTGCCCATGAGTGATGCCCACAGCGCATTGATCACCCAGTTCTACCAAGCCTTCCAGCGGCTGGATGCCGAGGCCATGAGCGCCTGCTACACCGACGACGTGGTATTCAGTGATCCAGCATTCGGCGAACTGCGCGGCCGCGATGCCGGCGACATGTGGCGCATGCTCACCACCCGGGCCAAGGACTTTTCCCTGACGTTCGATAACGTGCGCAGCGATGAGCGCACCGGTGGTGCCCATTGGGTGGCAACGTACCTGTTCAGCCAGACCGGCAACACGGTGGTCAACGATATTCAGGCGCGCTTCGTTTTTCGCGACGGCAAGATCTGCGAGCATCACGACAGCTTCCACATGTGGACTTGGTCCCGGCAGGCGCTGGGGTTCAAAGGGCTGCTATTGGGCTGGACGCCAGCGGTGAGAAACGCCGTTCGAGCTCAAGCCTTGAAGGGGCTGAAGGCATTCCAGGCCAGTCGCTGATAAGATCGCGGCTTGTTTCCTACAAGCCTTGATCGTCACGTGAACACCCTCAGCGAAATCTCCGTCGATGCCGACTCGCCGGTGAGTAAACCCTGGTTCGTCTACCTCGTTCGCGCGGCCAATGGTTCGCTCTACTGCGGGATCAGCGATGATCCTGTGCGCCGCTTCGCTACTCACCAGAGCGGCAAGGGTGCGCGATTCTTCCTCTCCAGTCCGGCCGTGGCCTTGGTTTACACCGAAGCCTGCCGCGACAAAAGCGAAGCGCTGCGCCAGGAACGCTTGATCAAAAAACTCAAGAAAAGCGCCAAGGAATGCTTGGTGGCGAGTGCTGCCGCAGACTTGTCAATCTGATTGTTTGATCAAGAACGTGAGTTCTGAAGCTATGTACTAAGCCTGCAGTCGCGCAAGCCTCGCTCAAGTGTGCTTCTTAATGGAGGGGCAGACTCGGTGATCGGGATCGTACCAAAGTACTCGCATAACCTCACGTTCTCGAATACAGAAAACTCGTTTGGGCCCAGTAATGCGAAACGACATTAGGGAGTCAATGTCGTCTTGTTGGATTTCCTGGAGACGTTGTCGCGCCTCTTTCGATAGGTCAGCTATCTCAATGTCATGGGACCCGCTTTCGCGTATCTCCCGTGCACACATGGTTTCAAAGCAGTGCAAGCGCTCCATTACTGCTTTGTAGTCGGCGGGTTCTGCGAGATCGGACCACGAGAACGGCCCACCTTTATCAATACGACTAAAGCGCCATGAAATGCCGGCCACTGGCATCTCTCGTGAATGCGGGTGCTTTGCGGGCTTGTCGAAAGTTGGGGCTACGCGAGTTTTAGCTACTTTCTTTTGCGATCCCTTCGCCATGTAACCTCACAGAGAGCTGTAGTACTCGGCCATAGCTGCTTGGCTAATTTCCACGTTACCGCGTGCTCCGTCAGTCAAACCTGCTTGCTGGCGTGCATTTTTCCACGGGTCTTCTGCGTGCGTGAGGTCACTTAGCCATTGAGAGTGCTTGTCGCCGTAATGCTGTAAAACAGCTTCAACAGTTTCAAGCTGGTCCTTGTCGAGTTTGCGTGGATTGCCTTCGATCTGGCCCGGCGCGACAGTGTAAAGGCCCCGATGAGCGGCGTAGAGCTCAGGAATTACAGGTCCATTTGCCCAAGCCTGCACCTGTTCCGATATCAGAGGTGCCTCGTCCCATACAAGTGACCAAGCCTGACTGTAGTAAACAAGTTTTTGAAGTTTCATAGCTGTCATTTCCCCCATCCTTTCCTGGATGGCGGCTGCTACATCGACAGCCCGAACCGGGATGTGTTGAGCAGACATTTTTCAATCTCCTTGGGTTTGTAGACTCAAATTATAACAACGGAGGCGAAATGTGCCGGATATAAACCCATGTGTCTATATGTACAGTAGTTAACCGATAGTTGGCATGCATGGAATCATCCAGAGTCCTATCTTCAAATTTTCAGCCACCATGGGCTTGCCGATCAAAAAACTCAAGAAAAGCGCCAAGGAATGTCTGGTGACGACCTTTTCTGCGGGCTTATCAATCTGAATGATCAGTACCCATCAGGCAGATCTGTAGGCTGCTAGCGGATTGCGCGCTAAGCTGCGGATTCCTTTCCCAGCGGCGGAGCCGAGCATGTCCGAGTTGATTCTTCATCACTACCCGACGTCCCCTTTCGCCGAAAAGGCCCGCCTGTTGCTGGGTTTCAAGGGGTTGTCCTGGCGCTCGGTGAAGATTTCGCCCGTGATGCCAAAACCTGATCTGACGGCGTTGACCGGCGGCTACCGCAAGACACCGGTGTTGCAGATTGGCGCAGATATCTATTGCGACACGTCGCTGATCGCCCGCCGTCTGGAACAGGAAAAAGCCTTGCCGGCGTTCTTCCCGGAAGGTCAGGAAATGATCGCCGCGACCTTCGCCGCGTGGGCGGATTCGGTGGTGTTTCAGCATGCGGTGAGCCTGGTGTTTCAACCGGAATCGGTGGCCGTGCGCTTTGGCGCATTACCGCCAGAAGCGATCAAGGCATTCATGGCCGATCGCGCCGGGCTGTTCAGTGGAGGCAGCGCTACACGTTTGTCCGCAGAGCAGGCCAAGCATCAATGGCCGACGATAATGGGACGTCTGGAGCAGCAGCTTCAGCGCGAGTCGGGCGACTTCCTGTTCGGAGAGCCATCGATTGCCGACTTTGCCCTGGCCCATTGCCTGTGGTTCCTCAAAGCCACACCGGTGACTTCACCATTGGTCGATGCCTATCCCGCGGTCAGCGCATGGTTCGGGCGCGTGATGGGCTTCGGTCATGGTGCGTTCAGCGAGATGACCTCCGAGGAGGCGCTGGAGGTTGCGCGCAATGCCACGCCGGCCGCGTTGCCGGATGAGCAATTCGACGAACCGAACGGGTTAGAGGTGGGCCAGCAGGTGGTGATCGCAGCGACCGACTACGGTGTTGATCCAGTGGCTGGAGAGTTGTTGTTTGCAGGGCGAGAAGAATTGATTCTGCGTCGTGAAGACAAGCGTGGCGGGTTGGTGCATGTGCATTTTCCGCGATTCGGGTTTCGCATCGAAAAACACTGACACAACCACCTGTGGCGAGGGGATAAATCCCCTCGCCACAGGTATTGAGTGAGCAAAAATAGGTTATTTCAGTGCGGCGAGAATGCTGTCCGGGTCATACCCGCGAATCAACGTCCCGTTCACATCGATGATCGGAATCCCGCCGCCACCCAGCGCCTCATAGGCCTTGCGCGCCTCGGCATCTTTCTCGATATCGAATTCCTTGTACGGAATGCCTTTCTGGTCGAGAAAGCGCCGGGTCAATTTGCAGTACCCGCACCATTCGGTGGCGTAGAGCACGACGTTGGCCTTGGCCTGAGTCTGCTCGGACACCACCTGCGCCGGGTGGAACACCCGCTCGATCTTGCCCCAGTTCTGATAGACCACAACCACCAGCAGGATCAGCAGGAATTTCTTCAGCACGCCACCGAGCATCAGTTACGTCGCTTGAGCTGGTCAGTGAGTTGGGTCGGCAGGCCTTTGATGATCAGCGTGCCGGCTTCTTCGTCGTATTCGATCTTCGAGCCCAACAGGTGCGCTTCGAAGCTGATCGACAGGCCTTCGGCGCGACCGGTGAAGCGGCGGAACTGGTTGAGGGTGCGCTTATCTGCCGGGATCTCCGGCGACAGGCCATAGTCTTTGTTGCGAATGTGGTCGTAGAAGGCTTTCGGGCGCTCTTCGTCGATCAGCTCCGAGAGTTCTTCCAGGCCCATGGGTTCGCCCATTTTTGCCTGGCTACTGGCGTAATCCACCAGGGTCTTGGTTTTCTCGCGGGCGGATTCTTCCGGCAGGTCTTCGCTTTCGACGAAGTCGCTGAAAGCCTTGAGCAGGGTGCGGGTTTCGCCTGGGCCGTCGACGCCTTCCTGGCAGCCGATGAAGTCGCGGAAATACTCCGAAACCTTTTTGCCGTTCTTGCCTTTGATGAACGAAATGTACTGCTTGGACTGCTTGTTGTTCTGCCATTCGGAGACGTTGATCCGCGCCGCCAGATGCAGTTGGCCCAAATCCAGATGCCGGGACGGGGTCACGTCCAGCTGATCGGTCACTGCAACGCCTTCACTGTGGTGCAGCAGGGCGATCGCCAGGTAGTCGGTCATGCCTTGCTGATAATGCGCAAACAGCACGTGACCGCCCACAGAGAGGTTCGACTCTTCCATCAGCTTTTGCAGATGTTCTACCGCCACACGGCTGAACGCGGTGAAATCCTTGCCGCCATCGAGGTATTCCTTCAGCCAGCCGCTGAACGGATGCGCCCCGGACTCGGCATGGAAGAAACCCCAGGCCTTGCCTTGTTTGGCGTTGTAGCTCTCATTGAGGTCGGCAAGCATGTACTCGATGGCGCTCGACTCAGGCAGTTCTTCGTCGCGAGCATGGAGAACTGCGGGCGTGCCGTCGGGTTTTTTGTCGATCAGGTGGACGATGCAATGACGGATCGGCATGGGCTTCTCGGCTGATTGAAGAGAGGAGGGCGTGCTCCCCGAAAAAGCGCTCAGTGTACCGCAACCACTGGTTTTGGCGCGGCACGAAGGGCGATTGGCGGGTGTCCGATGGCGCTTATGCTGTTTTTTACAGTTTTAGAGCAATAAAGCTGACCAAATGGGTAGCTAGAGGCGGATATTTCCCCGTCTCTGTGCTAGTTTTGCCCGGTCTTACGCGAAGTCACTGCGTTAAGCGTGCATTCAGCATTTGTCAGGTCGAACCAAACCCTGATTTCGGTATCTATAACCCCGATCCCGTGGTTATTGGCCGAGGGTGCCAGATCCAGAAGATCGGGCTCGATGGCTGACACTGCACTCTGCAATCCATATGAATTTGATAGGGAAGGAACACTACATGGCTCTTACTAAAGACCAACTGATCGCCGACATCGCTGAAGCTATCGACGCGCCAAAAACCACCGCGCGTAACGCTCTGGACCAACTGGGCCAAATCGTTGCCGATCAGCTGGAAAACGGCGGCGAAATCACTCTGCCAGGTATCGGCAAACTGAAAGTGACTGAGCGTCCTGCCCGTACCGGCCGCAACCCTTCGACTGGCGCTGCCATCGAAATCGCTGCCAAGAAAGTTATCAAGTTGGTTGTGGCCAAAGGCCTGACCGACGCTGTTAACAAGTAAGACGCAGTAAAAAAAACCGTGCTCCGGAGCAATCCGGGCACGGTTTTTTTGTGTCTGCGATTCAGCGACTGACCAGGGGCCAATCGCTGTTTCAGTCGCTACTCAGCTCTTGCGAGCCCAGCGTTCGCGCCAGACCTGCTGTTCGGATTTGGTCTGGAAGGTCCAGGCGACGAAGCGGCTTTGCTTCTGCCCCTGAGACATTTCCACGACCTGGCTTTCCAGTACGCCAGCCTTTTTCAGCGCCGTCTGGATCGCCGGCAGGTTGGAGGCTTTCGAGACCAGGGTGCTGAACCAAAGCACTTTGTGTTGAAAGTGCGCGCTCTCGGCGATCAGTTGCGTCACAAACCGTGCTTCGCCACCTTCACACCACAGTTCAGCCGATTGACCGCCAAAGTTCAGCACTGGCAGCTTGCGTTTCGGGTCGGCGCGGCCCAGCGCGCGCCATTTACGCTCGCTGCCCTTGGTGGCCTCGTCCATTGAGGCGTGGAACGGCGGGTTGCACATGGTCAGGTCAAAGCGTTCGCCGGGTTCCAGCAAGCCCAGCAGTATGTGCTTGGGATTGCTTTGCAGACGCAACTGGATGGCTTTGTTCAGCCCGTTGGACTGCACGATGGCTTTGGCAGCGGCCACGGCCGTCGGGTCGATTTCCGAGCCGAGGAAGTGCCAGCGGTAGTCGCTGTAGCCGATCAACGGATAGACGCAGTTGGCGCCCATGCCGATATCGAGCACCTTGACCGGCGCGCCGCGCGGGATCTCGCCGTCGTTGACGCTGGCCAGCAGGTCGGCCAGGAAGTGCACATAATCGGCACGACCCGGAACCGGGGGGCAGAGGTAATCGGCCGGGATGTCCCAGTGGGCGACGCCATAAAACGACTTGAGCAACGCCCGGTTGAACACACGGACCGCGTCCGGGCTGGCGAAGTCGATACTTTCCTTGCCATACGGGTTGATGATCACGAACTTCGCCAGTTCCGGCGTGGTTTTGATCAGCGCCGGGAAGTCGTAACGACCCTGATGGCGGTTGCGCGGATGCAGGCTGGCCTTCTCACGAGGCTCCACGGCTTTGGCCGGGGTCGCGGAATCAGGCTTTTTGCGCGCAGGTCTTGGTGTGCGGGGGGCGTTCATGGGCGTGGTCGATTCGGGTATGGCTAAAAGTGGCGGGTATTGTCCCACAGACAATGGCCGCGCGGGGGATCCCGTAGGAGCGAGGCTTGCCCGCGAAAGCCGCGACGCGGTCAAACCGACATACCGCGTTATCGTTCTTCGCGGGCAAGCCTCGCTCCTACAGAAAGCGAAAAGGTCGGGCATAAAAAAGGGAGGCCGTTGCGGGCCTCCCTCTTCATTGCGATTTGCCGTTACAGGCTGGCAATCCGCGCATGCTGCTCGGCCAACTTGCCCAAAGCCTGTTCAGCCTCGGCCAGTTTGGCGCGTTCCTTGTTGATGACTTCGGCTGGAGCCTTGTCGACGAAGCCGGCGTTGGACAGCTTGCCGCCAACCCGCTGAACTTCACCCTGCAGACGCAGGATTTCCTTGTCCAGACGCGCCAGCTCAGCATCTTTGTCGATCAGGCCGGCCATCGGCACCAGCACTTCCATCTCGCCAACCAGTGCGGTGGCGGACAGCGGTGCTTCTTCGCCAGCAGCCAACACGGTGATCGATTCGAGGCGAGCCAGCTTCTTCAGCAGGGCTTCGTTCTCGGTGAGACGACGCTGATCTTCGGCGCTGACGTTTTTCAGGAACAGGTTCAGCGGCTTGCCTGGACCGATGTTCATTTCGCCACGGATGTTGCGCGTGCCGAGCATCAACTCCTTGAGCCATTCGATGTCGTTCTCGGCGGCCGGGTCGATGCGCTCGTCATTGGCCACGGGCCAAGGCTGCAGCATGATCGTCTTGCCTTCGATACCGGCCAGCGGCGCGATGCGCTGCCAGATTTCTTCGGTGATGAACGGCATGAACGGGTGCGCCAGACGCAGGGCAACTTCCAGCACCCGAACCAAGGTGCGGCGGGTGCCGCGCTGACGTTCGACCGGCGCGTTTTCGTCCCACAGCACAGGCTTGGACAGTTCCAGGTACCAGTCGCAATACTGGTTCCAGATGAACTCGTACAAGGCTTGTGCGGCCAGGTCGAAACGGAACTGATCGAGTTGACGGGTCACTTCGGCTTCGGTGCGTTGCAGCTGCGAAATGATCCAGCGATCCGCCAGCGACAGCTCGTAAGCCTCGCCGTTCTGGCCGCAGTCTTCGCCCTTGTCCAGCACGTAGCGTGCGGCGTTCCAGATCTTGTTACAGAAGTTGCGATAGCCTTCAACGCGGCCCATGTCGAACTTGATGTCGCGACCGGTGGAGGCCAGCGAGCAGAAGGTGAAACGCAGGGCGTCAGTGCCATAGCTGGCGATGCCGTCGGCGAATTCGTCGCGGGTCTGCTTCTCGATCTTCTTCGCCAGTTTCGGCTGCATCATGCCGGAGGTGCGTTTCTGCACCAGCTCTTCCAGCTCGATACCGTCGATGATGTCCAGCGGGTCCAGGACGTTGCCCTTGGACTTGGACATCTTCTGGCCCTGGCCATCGCGCACCAGACCGTGAACATAAACGGTCTTGAACGGAACCTGCGGCGTGCCGTCTTCGTTCTTCACCAAGTGCATGGTGAGCATGATCATCCGGGCAACCCAGAAGAAAATGATGTCGAAACCGGTGACCAGCACATCGGTGGAGTGGAATTTCTTCAGAAATTCGGTCTGCTCAGGCCAGCCAAGCGTGGAGAACGTCCACAGGCCGGAACTGAACCAGGTGTCGAGAACGTCGTTGTCCTGTTGCAGGGCAACGTCGGGACCGAGGTTGTGCTTGGCACGGACTTCGGCTTCATCGCGACCGACATAGACCTTGCCCGACTCGTCGTACCAGGCCGGAATCCGGTGGCCCCACCACAGCTGACGGCTGATGCACCAGTCCTGGATGTCGCGCATCCATGAGAAGTACATGTTTTCGTATTGCTTGGGCACGAACTGAATGCGGCCATCTTCAACGGCGGCAATCGCAGGCTCGGCCAATGGCTTGGTCGACACGTACCACTGGTCGGTCAGCCACGGCTCGATGATGGTTCCGGAACGGTCGCCTTTCGGTACTTTCAGGGCGTGATCGTTGACGCTGACCAAGAGGTCGGCAGCATCGAACGCAGCAACGATCTGCTTGCGCGCTTCAAAGCGGTCGAGTCCGGCGTATTCGGCCGGGATCTTGCCGTCGATGCTTTCATTGAGCGTGCCATCCAGGTTGAACACCTGGCAGGCCGGCAATACGGCGGCGTTCTTGTCGAAGATGTTGAGCAGCGGCAGGTTGTGACGCTTGCCGACTTCGTAGTCGTTGAAATCATGGGCCGGGGTGATTTTCACGCAGCCGGTGCCGAATTCAGGGTCGCAGTAATCGTCGGCGATGATCGGGATGCGGCGGCCGACCAGCGGCAGCTCGACGAATTTTCCGATCAGGGCCTGGTAGCGTTCATCGTTCGGGTTAACCGCTACGGCGGCGTCGCCGAGCATGGTTTCCGGGCGAGTGGTCGCGACGATCAGGTAATCGTTGCCTTCAGCGGTCTTGGCACCGTCGGCCAGCGGGTATTTCAGGTTCCACAGGAAACCTTTCTCGTCGTGGTTTTCCACTTCGAGGTCGGAAATCGCCGTGTGCAGCTTGGTGTCCCAGTTGACCAGGCGCTTGCCGCGGTAGATCAGGCCGTCTTCGTGCAGACGCACAAAGGCTTCTTTCACCGATTCCGAGAGGCCGTCGTCCATGGTGAAGCGCTCGCGGCTCCAGTCCACGGACGAGCCGAGGCGGCGGATCTGACGGCTGATGTTGCCGCCAGACTGATCCTTCCATTCCCAGACTTTCTCGAGGAATTTCTCACGGCCCAGATCGTGACGATTCTGGCCCTGGGCTTCGAGTTGACGCTCCACCAGCATTTGCGTGGCGATACCGGCGTGGTCGGTACCCGGTTGCCACAGGGTGTTGCGACCCTGCATGCGACGGAAACGGATCAGGGCGTCCATGATCGCGTTATTGAAGCCGTGACCCATGTGCAGGCTGCCGGTGACGTTCGGCGGCGGGATCATGATGGTGTAGGACTCGCCCGCGCCTTGCGGGGCGAAGTAATTCTCTGACTCCCAGGTGTTGTACCAGGAAGTTTCAATGGCGTGCGGCTGGTAGGTCTTATCCATGCGCGGCGGGACCCTATTGGCATTTATTCAGGAAAAGCCGGCAAGTATAGCGGGGCATGGGGCGTAGGGCGAGATGAACGCGGGAGGAACCTGACCATCAGCAACAGCAGAGAACCAATGTGGGAGCGAGCTTGCTCGCGATGCAGGCACCGCGGTTTATCAGGAAACCGAGGTGATGCTATCGCGAGCAAGCTCGCTCCCACAAAGGGCTAGGGTTATTCGTATTGGTTAAGGAGGCGTTCCATCCGCGCGCTGAGGCGGCGTTTGATTTCGGTTTCGATGTGCGGCGCGAAGTCGTCGATCACGTCTTGCATGATCAATTGCGCGGCGGCGCGCAGTTCGTTGTCCAGGTGCAGCAGGTCGTCGGGGCCCCTGCTGGCGGCGGGTGCCGGTTGGGCGGCAGGGGCGGGCACCGCCGGTGCGAGGGTTGGCGGGTTGACGCCGACCGTGTCGAACAGCATCGGAATCTGTTCCTGATCACCTTCCTCGACCGTATCGGTGAGCAAGGGTGGTTGCAGGTTGTCATCGCCGAGCAGTTGGCGGATCGACTCGAGGTCGTCCAGCAGGTGCGCGGACTTTTGTTGCGGTTTTGGAGTGTCCATCGGAATGCTCAGAGTCGCTGTAAACGGTGATCTTGCAGAGGATAGCCCTGTTCGCGGTAGAAGCGGAAACTCTCCCGCGCAGCCGTACGAATGGTCGGATCTTCCACCACCACTTCCGCCACGCGGGCGAACTTGTTGGCGAATGCCGGGACTTTCAGGGCGAGATTGACCAACAGGTCCTGATGCGGACCGCAGTCATCGCCAAGACCCAGCACAATCAAACCGTCCGGCTCATTTTTCGCGGGGCCGTGGGGCACGAAGCTTTCGCCCTTGAAGGCCCACAGACGCGCATCGAGATCGTAGCGCTGGGCGGCATCGCTGCAATGCAGGTAGATGCGGTGGCCCATGCGCCAGGCTTTTTCGGTGAGCTTGCAGGCGAAATCCAGCCGTGCCGAAGGATCGGCGCTGGGCAGGATATAGAAGTCGACTTTGGTCATTGCGGTTCCTGAGCCAAGAGCGGCGTCACCCGGAAGTGACGCAGCCCTGGGTCATCGGTTTCAGGCTTTGGCGCGATCCAGCAGGTATTGGGTCAGCAGGGGCACCGGACGGCCAGTGGCGCCTTTGTCCTTGCCGCCGCTGGTCCAGGCCGTGCCGGCGATGTCCAGGTGCGCCCAGTTGAGGTTCTTGGTGAAGCGCGACAGGAAGCAGGCCGCGGTGATGGTGCCGGCTTTCGGACCACCAATGTTGGCGATGTCGGCGAACGGGCTGTCCAGCTGTTCCTGGTACTCGTCGAACAACGGCAGTTGCCAGGCACGGTCATCGGCCGATTGGCCGGCGCTCAGCAGCTGGCCGATCAGCTCGTCGTTGTTACCCAGCAGGCCGGACGTGTGGGAACCCAGCGCGACGACGCAAGCGCCGGTCAGGGTCGCGATGTCGATCACTGCTTGCGGCTTGAAGCGCTCGGAGTAGGTCAGGGCGTCGCACAGCACCAGACGGCCTTCGGCGTCGGTGTTGAGGATTTCCACGGTCTGGCCGCTCATCGTGGTGACGATGTCGCCAGGACGCGAAGCATTGCCGCTTGGCATGTTCTCGGCGCACGCGAGGATGCACACCAGGTTGATCGGCAGTTTCAGCTCGAGCACGGCACGCAGGGTGCCGAATACGCTGGCAGCGCCGCCCATGTCGTACTTCATTTCATCCATGCCGGCGCCTGGCTTCAGGCTGATGCCCCCAGTGTCAAAGGTGATGCCTTTGCCGACCAGTGCGTACGGCTTCTCGGATTTCTTGCCGCCGTTGTATTGCATGACGATCAGGCGCGGTGGCTGGGCGCTGCCCTGGCCGACGGCGTAGAACGAGCCCATGCCCAGGTCCTTGATCTTCTTCTCATCGAGGACTTCGACTTTCAGGCTCTTGAATTCTTTGCCCAGGTCTTTGGCCTGCTCACCCAGGAACGTCGGGTGGCAGATGTTCGGCGGCAGGTTGCCCAGGTTGCGGGTGAACGCCATGCCGTTGGCGATGGCGGTGGCGTGGGCCACGGCGCGCTCGACTTCAGCCTGTGCAGCCTTGATGGTCACCAGGGTGACTTTCTTCAGGGCGCGCAGTTCGGCTTTCTGGCTCTTGAACTGGTCGAAGGTGTATTCGCCGTCGACCAGGGTTTCCGCCAGCAGGCGGGTTTTGCCGTAGCTGTCGCGGCCTTTGACCACAACTTCGTCCAGCGCCAGCACCGCATCGCTGCCGCCCAGGCCTTTAAGGGTGTTGAGGATGCCGGCGATGATTTTACGGAACGGGCGGTCGCCCAGCTCTTCGTCCTTGCCCACGCCCACCAGCAGCACGCGTTCGGCCTTCAGGTTCGGCAGGCTGTGCAGCAACAGACTCTGACCGACTTTACCCGCCAGGTCGCCACGCTTGAGCACAGCGCTGATGGCGCCACCGCTCAGTTCGTCGAGTTGTTTGGCGACGGCGCCGAGCTTGCGGCCTTCGCCGACGGCGACTACCAGAGTGGCGGTTTTCAACGTTTCTGGGCTAACGCTTTTTACAACCAGTTCCATGTCCGGGTCCCTGAATTAATGGTCAACACGCAAGTGTTCGACGGCACGCGTTCGAGCTTGCTTATAAATAGAAAGACGCAGGTCACGGCCTGCGACAAAGGCCGCAGTTTGAACCTCGTGCCCCGAGCCTGACAACCCTCGGTTGTACGATCTTCAACGCTTTAGCCGCCCGCTTGAGCGTGCGCAGTGACAGGCGCGCTCAATCACAGGATAATGCGCATCTTTTTCGGCGGCTCTGCCCTTCGAGCCGGCTGATGCGTTTGCTTGTTTGGCCGCCTTAGCCTGACAACCCTGGAGTGTCTGGTTTGATCGTCTTCCGTTATCTATCCCGCGAAGTCCTGTTGACCTTGAGCGCCGTCAGCGCTGTGCTGCTGGTCATCATCATGAGCGGGCGCTTCATCAAGTACCTCGCCCAGGCGGCCTCTGGCCTCCTGGATCCGGGCTCGCTATTCCTGATCATGGGCTTCCGTCTGCCGGGTTTCCTGCAGCTGATTTTGCCTCTGGGCCTGTTTCTCGGAATCTTGCTGGCCTACGGTCGCCTGTACCTTGAAAGTGAAATGACGGTGCTGTCTGCCACTGGCATGAGCCAGCAGCGTCTGTTTACCATGACCCTTTTTCCAGCCACCCTGGTTGCACTGGTGGTGGCATGGCTGAGCCTGAGCCTGGCGCCACAAGGCGCCAATCAATTCCAGTTGCTGTTGAACAAGCAGGATGCCCTGACCGAGTTCGACACCCTGGAGCCGGGCCGCTTCCAGGCTTTGCGTGACGGCACGCGGGTGACCTACACCGAAACGCTGTCGGATGACCGCGTCAACCTCGGCGGCGTCTTCATTTCGCAAAAGAACGTCTCGTCCGATAAGAAGGACCGTGGAATTTCCGTGCTGGTGGCCGAGAGGGGCCGTCAGGAAATTCGCCCGGACGGTAACCGTTACCTGATTCTCGACAACGGCTATCGCTATGACGGCAATCCAGGCCAGGCCGACTATCGGGCGATCAAATACGACGAGTACGGCGTATTGCTGCCCAAGCCGGACGTCAGTGACGAAGTGACCGACCGTGACGCAATGACCACCGCCTCGTTGCTGGGCAGTGACGACATCCGTTCGCGTACCGAATTGCAATGGCGTCTGTCCTTGCCGTTGCTGGTCTTCATCGTGACCTTGATGGCGGTGCCGTTATCGCGGGTCAACCCGCGTCAGGGCCGTTTCCTCAAGCTGCTGCCGGCGATTCTTCTTTATATGGCTTACCTGTCCATCCTGATTGCCGCTCGCGGCGCCCTTGAAAAGGGCAAGATCCCGCCGGCTCTGGGGTTGTGGTGGGTGCATGCAATCTTCCTGGCCATCGGCCTGGGCTTGCTCTATTGGGAACCCTTGCAGTTGAAGCTGGCGAGTCGCCGCAGCGCGCAGGAGGTGGCTCGTGGATAAGCTCGATCGCTACATTGGTAGCAGCGTGTTCGTGGCGATTCTGGCGGTACTGGGGATCATTCTCGGTCTGGCAACACTGTTCGCTTTCATCGATGAAATGAGTGACGTCAGCGACACCTACACCTTGGTCGACGTGTTGAGTTATGTCCTGTTGACCGCGCCGCGTCGTCTTTACGACATGTTGCCGATGGCGGCGTTGATCGGTTGCCTGATCGGCCTCGGCAGTCTGGCCAGTCATAGCGAGCTGACCATCATGCGCGCTGCAGGCGTGTCGATCGGGCGAATCGTCTGGGCGGTCATGAAGCCGATGCTGATTCTGATGGTGGTGGGTGTGCTGATCGGCGAATACGTTGCGCCGGCCACCGAAGTCACCGCTCAGGCCAATCGCTCCCTGGCTCAGGGTGGCGGCGATGCGCAAAGCGCCAAGCATGGTTTGTGGCATCGCCAGGGTGATGAGTTTATTCACGTCAACTCTGTGCAACCCAACGGTCTGCTGTACGGCGTCACCCGTTATCGTTTCGACAAAGAGCGTCATATGCTGTCTTCCAGCTTCGCCAAGCGAGCGAAGTTCGATCAGGATCACTGGCAGTTGAGCGACGTCACCACCACGTTGTTCCATGAAAAGAGCACTGAAGTGGTCACCGCCCCGGTCGAGCGCTGGAATGTCGCCTTGAGCCCGCAGCTGTTGAGTACCGTGGTCATGTCGCCTGACACGCTGTCGATCAGCGGTCTGTGGGGTTACATCCACTACCTGGCTGACCAGGGCCTGAACAATGGTCGTTACTGGCTGGCATTTTGGGTCAAGGTGTTGCAGCCGCTGGTCACCGCCGCGCTGGTGCTGATGGCGATTTCCTTCATCTTCGGTCCGTTGCGTTCGGTGACCCTCGGGCAGCGGGTGTTCACTGGCGTGCTGGTGGGCTTCACCTTCCGCATCGTTCAGGATCTGCTCGGTCCTTCGAGCCTGGTCTTCGGTTTCTCGCCACTGTTTGCGGTACTTGTTCCGGCGGGTGTTTGTGCCTTGGCCGGGGTCTGGTTATTGCGCAGGGCCGGTTGATCAGGGGTTTCTACTGACCTTGCTGGCCACTCAAAACGCCCCTGTCGCAAGACCGGGGCGTTTTTGTAACCGCCGTCTGACCTGCGAACGTGACGCTTGCGCCGTGGATCAGGTACAATTCCCGGCTATTTTTCGGCGGGCTATGCCTGCAGCCTTTTTGAGTGTTGATCCGTGAGTGATTTGAGTCATATCCGCAATTTCTCCATCATCGCCCACATTGACCATGGCAAGTCGACGCTGGCCGATCGCTTCATCCAGATGTGTGGCGGCCTTGCCGAGCGCGAAATGGAAGCCCAGGTTCTGGACTCCATGGACCTGGAACGTGAACGCGGGATCACCATCAAGGCCCACAGCGTCACCCTGTATTACACTGCTCGCGATGGCATCAAGTACCAGCTGAACTTCATTGACACCCCGGGCCACGTTGACTTCACCTACGAAGTCAGCCGGTCGCTGGCGGCCTGTGAAGGTGCGTTGCTGGTGGTCGATGCCGGTCAGGGCGTTGAAGCGCAGTCGGTTGCCAACTGCTACACCGCGATTGAGCAGGGCCTGGAAGTCATGCCGGTCCTGAACAAGATCGACCTGCCTCAGGCCGATCCGGACCGCGTCAAAGAAGAAATCGAAAAAATCATCGGTATCGATGCCACCGATGCGGTCGAGTGCAGTGCCAAGACCGGTCTGGGCGTCGACGAAGTGCTCGAGCGTCTGGTCAAGACCATTCCTGCGCCAACCGGCAACTATGAAGATCCGCTGCAAGCGTTGATCATCGATTCCTGGTTCGACAACTACCTGGGCGTTGTTTCCCTGGTGCGCGTGCGCCACGGTCGTGTGAAGAAGGGCGACAAGATCCTGGTTAAATCCACCGGCAAGATCCACCTGGTGGACAGCGTCGGTGTGTTCAACCCGAAACACACCGCCACCGTCGACCTGAAGGCCGGCGAAGTGGGCTTCATCATCGCCGGCATCAAGGACATCCACGGTGCACCGGTGGGTGACACCCTGACCTTGAACACCACGCCAGACGTCGACGTGTTGCCCGGTTTCAAACGCATTCAGCCGCAGGTGTACGCCGGCCTGTTCCCGGTCAGCTCCGATGACTTCGAAGATTTCCGTGAAGCCCTGCAAAAGCTCACGCTCAACGACTCGTCCCTGCAATACACCCCGGAAAGCTCCGACGCCCTGGGCTTCGGTTTCCGTTGCGGGTTCCTCGGCATGCTGCACATGGAAATCATCCAGGAGCGCCTGGAGCGTGAGTACGACCTGGACCTGATCACCACGGCGCCGACGGTAATTTTCGAGCTGTTGCTGAAAACCGGTGAAACGATTTACGTCGACAACCCGTCGAAGCTTCCAGACCTGTCCTCGATCGAGGACATGCGTGAACCAATCGTGCGGGCCAATATTCTTGTGCCGCAAGAGCACCTGGGTAACGTCATTACCCTGTGCATCGAGAAGCGTGGCGTACAGCACGACATGCTGTTCCTCGGTACTCAGGTTCAAGTGACCTACGATTTGCCGATGAACGAAGTGGTTTTGGACTTCTTCGACCGTCTGAAATCCACCAGCCGTGGCTATGCTTCGCTGGATTACCATTTCGATCGTTATCAATCGGCTAATCTGGTGAAACTGGATGTGCTGATCAACGGTGACAAAGTCGACGCCCTGGCGTTGATCGTGCACAAGGATAACGCGCACTACAAAGGTCGCCAGTTGACCGAGAAGATGAAAGAACTGATTCCACGTCAGATGTTCGACGTCGCAATCCAGGCCGCCATTGGCGGGCAGATTATTGCGCGAACCTCTGTCAAGGCGCTCAGAAAGAACGTATTGGCCAAATGCTACGGTGGTGACGTTAGCCGTAAGCGCAAGCTGTTGGAAAAGCAAAAGGCCGGTAAAAAACGCATGAAGCAAGTGGGTAACGTGGAAATTCCACAGGAAGCCTTCCTTGCAGTGCTCAGGTTGGATAGTTAGGTCCTATGTCACTAAATTTCCCGCTGTTGCTGGTCATCGCCGTGTTCGTCTGCGGCCTGTTGGCGTTGCTCGATCTGCTGTTCCTGGCGCCACGGCGCCGGGCTGCCATCAACTCCTATCAGGTGAGTGTCAGCCAGGCTGACATGGTGGTCGTCGAGAAACTGAACAAAGAGCCGCTGCTGGTCGAATACGGCAAGTCGTTCTTCCCGGTGTTGTTCATCGTGCTGGTACTGCGTTCGTTCCTGGTGGAACCGTTCCAGATTCCTTCCGGCTCGATGAAACCGACCCTGGACGTTGGCGACTTCATTCTGGTGAACAAGTTTTCTTACGGGATCCGCTTGCCGGTGATCGACAAGAAAGTCATCGAAGTGGGTGATCCACAGCGCGGCGATGTGATGGTGTTCCGCTACCCGAGCGATCCGAACGTCAACTACATTAAGCGTGTGGTGGGCCTGCCGGGTGACCAGATTCGTTACACCGCCGACAAGCGTCTGTTCGTCAACGGTCAGTCGATTGCCGAACAACTGGTCGGCTCCGAGCCGGGCACGTTGGGCAGCGCTGAGCTCTACAAGGAAAAACTTGGCGTCGCCGAGCACCTGATCCGCAAGGAAATGAGCCGTTACCGCGCAACGCCGGACCATTCGTGGACCGTGCCGGCCGGGCACTACTTCATGATGGGCGACAACCGCGACAACTCGAACGACAGTCGCTACTGGGATGATCCGAGTATTCCCAAGGATCTGCTGGGCATGGTTCCCGACAAGAATATCGTCGGCAAGGCCTTCGCAGTCTGGATGAGCTGGCCGGAACCTAAACTCAGTCACCTGCCGAATTTCTCGCGGGTTGGCCTGATCAAGTAATCACACACGGCGCTGTTGAACACAGCGCCGAATGCATTTCTGGAACCGGCACAATCGGCGCCAGAAGCATGAAAACAATGATATTCAGGACGTAATTTTTGAACACAGCGTTAATTGTCCCAAGCCTGCGCCGCATTACGGCGATGGCGGTGGAATCCAACCACGAACTCAGCGTGGGTAAACCGTGAGCGTCTCCTTAAGCCGTCTCGAGCGTCAGCTCGGCTACACCTTCAAGGATCAGGAACTGATGGTCCTGGCCCTGACTCACCGCAGCTTTGCCGGGCGTAACAACGAACGCCTGGAATTCCTCGGTGATGCCATCCTTAACTTCGTCGCTGGCGAGGCGCTGTTCGATCGCTTCCCGTTGGCCCGCGAAGGCCAGTTGTCGCGTTTGCGCGCACGCCTGGTGAAAGGCGAGACCCTGGCCGTACTGGCCCGCGGTTTCGATCTGGGCGAATACCTGCGCCTGGGTTCCGGTGAATTGAAAAGCGGCGGTTTCCGTCGCGAATCGATTCTGGCCGATGCCCTTGAAGCGCTGATCGGTGCGATCTACCTGGACGCCGGCATGGACATGGCACGCGAACGCGTGCTGGCCTGGCTGGCCGGGGAGTTCGAAGGTTTGACACTGGTCGACACCAACAAAGATCCAAAAACCCGCCTGCAAGAGTTCCTGCAGTCGCGTGGTTGTGAACTGCCACGTTACGAAGTGGTGGATATCCAGGGTGAGCCGCATTGCCGGACGTTCTTCGTCGAATGTGAAATCACCTTACTGAATGAAAAAAGCCGAGGTCAGGGTGTGAGTCGTCGTATTGCCGAACAGGTAGCGGCCGCCGCAGCACTGATTGCCCTGGGCGTGGAGAATGGCCATGACTGATTCAACTGCAACTCGCTGTGGCTATGTCGCCATCGTCGGCCGTCCCAACGTGGGCAAGTCCACGCTGCTGAACCACATCCTCGGTCAGAAGCTGGCGATCACCTCGCGCAAGCCTCAGACCACTCGCCACAACATGCTCGGTATCAAGACCGAAGGCAGCGTGCAGGCGATCTACGTCGACACCCCCGGCATGCACAAAGGTGGCGAGAAAGCCCTGAACCGCTACATGAACAAGACCGCTTCGGCGGCGTTGAAAGACGTTGACGTGGTGATCTTCGTGGTTGACCGCACCAAGTGGACCGACGAAGACCAGATGGTCCTCGAACGCGTTCAATACGTGACCGGCCCGCTGATCGTGGCGCTGAACAAGACTGACCGCATCGAAGACAAATCCGAGCTGATGCCGCACCTGACCTGGTTGCAGGAACAGTTGCCGAACGCGCAGATCATGCCGATCTCGGCCCAGCACGGGCATAACCTCGAAGCGCTGGAGCGTGTGATTGCCGGTTACCTGCCGGAAAACGATCACTTCTTCCCGGAAGACCAGATCACCGACCGCAGCAGCCGCTTCCTCGCCGCTGAACTGGTACGCGAGAAAATCATGCGCCAGATGGGCGCCGAACTGCCGTACCAGATCACCGTCGAAATCGAAGAGTTCAAGCAGCAGGGCAAAACCCTGCACATCCATGCCTTGATCCTCGTTGAGCGCGACGGCCAGAAGAAAATCATCATTGGCGACAAGGGCGAGCG
Organism: Pseudomonas sp. RT4P38; assembly: GCF_054897765.1. NCBI lineage: Bacteria > Pseudomonadati > Pseudomonadota > Gammaproteobacteria > Pseudomonadales > Pseudomonadaceae > Pseudomonas > Pseudomonas sp. RT4P38. Next base: position 5,720,716 of record NZ_CM142703.1, on the reverse strand, counting down.
GATCAAACGCATCGGCACCGAGGCGCGCAAGGACATGGAACTGCTGTTCGACTCCAAGATCATGCTCAACCTTTGGGTGAAAGTGAAAGGCGGCTGGTCCGACGATGAGCGCGCCTTGCGTTCGCTGGGTTACGGCGACCTGTAACACCCGGTTCCAGATACACCAGAGAAACCTGTGGGAGCGAGCTTGCTCGCGATGAGGGCCTGAAATTCAACATCCATGTTGACTGACAGACCGCAATCGCGAGCAAGCTCGCTCCCACATTGGTTTTGGGTAGTTTATAAAGCTGTGCTCGTTCATTGAGAACTTTGACGCCCATGTCCCAAACTCCACCCCCCAGCCAACCCGCCTTCGTGCTCCACAGTCGCGCCTACCGCGAAAACAGCGCGCTGGTGGATTTCCTCACGCCGCAAGGTCGGCTGCGGGCGGTGTTGCGCAGTGCCCGGGGTAAGGCCGGGACGTTGGCACGGCCATTCGTGCCGCTGGAAGTCGAGTTCCGTGGGCGTGGTGAGTTGAAGAACGTCGGTCGCATGGAAAGCGCTGGTGTCTCCACCTGGCTCAATGGTGAGGCGCTGTTCAGCGGTCTCTACCTCAATGAGCTGTTGATTCGGCTGTTGCCGTCCGAAGACCCGCATCCCGCTGTGTTTGACCACTATGCCGCGACCCTGCTCGCGCTTGCCGAAGGTCGTCCGCTGGAACCGTTGTTGCGTTCCTTCGAGTGGCGGCTGCTCGATGATCTCGGTTACGGCTTCGCTTTGACCACCGACATCCATGGCGATCCTATCGCGCCGGACGGTCTCTATCGTTTGCAAGTGGATGCGGGGCTCGAACGGGTCTACCTGCTGCAACCCGGTCTGTTCAATGGCACCGAGCTGTTGGCCATGGCCGATGCAGATTGGTCAGCCCCAGGCGCGCTATCCGCAGCCAAGCGATTGATGCGTCAGGCATTGGCCGTTCATCTGGGCGGCCGTCCCTTGGTCAGTCGCGAGTTGTTTCGCAAGCCCTGATCACCCCGTATGCTGTGCGCCGAACTTTTCCATTTTCAGGAGCGCTTCCGTGACCACCAGCAATCGCATTCTTCTTGGCGTGAACATCGACCACGTTGCCACCCTGCGTCAGGCCCGGGGCACGCGCTATCCGGATCCGGTCAAGGCAGCACTGGACGCGGAAGAGGCGGGCGCTGACGGCATCACCGTGCACCTGCGCGAAGACCGTCGGCACATTCAAGAGCGCGACGTGCTGCTGCTCAAGGATGTACTGCAAACCCGCATGAACTTCGAAATGGGCGTTACCGAAGAGATGATGGTGTTCGCCGAGCGGATTCGTCCGGCGCATATTTGCCTGGTGCCGGAAACCCGTCAGGAGCTGACGACCGAAGGCGGCCTGGACGTGGCGGGGCAGGAAGTACGGATTAAAGCAGCGGTGGATCGCCTGTCAAAGATCGGCTGTGAAGTGTCGCTGTTCATTGATGCTGACGAGCGGCAGATCGAAGCGTCCCGTCGTGTCGGCGCGCCCGCCATCGAGCTGCATACCGGTCGTTACGCCGATGCCGAGACGCCGACCGAAGTGGCTGAAGAGCTCAAGCGTGTGGCGGATGGCGTGGCGTTTGGTCTGGCTCAAGGCCTGATCGTCAATGCGGGTCACGGTCTGCATTACCACAACGTTGAAGCAGTGGCCGCGATCAAAGGCATCAACGAACTGAACATCGGCCATGCGCTGGTGGCGCATGCGTTGTTCGTTGGGTTCAAGTCGGCGGTGTCGGAGATGAAGGCATTGATCCTGGCTGCGGCTTTGAAAGGCTAAATCGGCGACGTCTTTGAAGGCAGCGAAGATTTAGAGCTGCGGGGTTTCCTGATTCGGCTTGGTCTTGTCGACGCCTGGCACATGCAGGTTGCCCTCGGCGACCTGATTGCCTTCAAGTTGCGGCTGCGTCACCCACGTCAGGATGTCGTAGTAGCGGCGGATGTTCGCCACGAAGTGAACGGGTTCGCCGCCACGGGCGTAGCCGTAACGGGTTTTGCTGTACCACTTCTTCTCTGACAAGCGCGGCAGGATCTTCTTCACGTCCAGCCACTTGTCCGGGTTCAATCCTTCCTTGGCCGCCAGTTTACGTGCGTCATCCAGGTGACCGCTGCCAACGTTGTAGGCCGCCAGTGCAAACCATGTGCGATCCGGCTCCTGGATCGACTCATCCAACTGATCCTTCACGTAGGCCAGGTACTTGGCGCCGCCCATGATGCTTTGTTTGGGGTCCAGTCGATTGGAAACGCCCATGGCCTGCGCGGTGTTCTGGGTTAGCATCATCAGGCCGCGCACGCCGGTCTTCGAGGTGACGGCCGCTTGCCATAACGATTCCTGATAGCCGACCGCGGCCAGCAGGCGCCAATCGACTTTCTCTTTCTTGGCGTACGCCTTGAAGTGCTGTTCGTATTTGGGCAGCCGTTGCTGCAAGTGCTGGGCGAAGGTATAGGCGCCCACGTAGCCGAGAACATCGACGTGCCCGTAATAGCGGTCTTTCAGACGTTGCAGGGTGCCGTTCTTCTTCACCTTGTCGAGGTAGGCGTTGATCTCGTTGAGCAAGCTGTTGTCGTCGCCAGAGGCCACGGCCCAGCTCTGGTTGCTGGCGTCACCGAGGTCGAAGGCTACCCGCACCTTGGGGAAGTAGACCTGGTTCATCGCCACTTCGTTTGAGTCGACCAGGGTCAGATCAATCTGACCTTCATCGACCATCCGCAGCAGGTCGACGACTTCAACGGCGTCGGACTCTTCGTAATCAATGCCGGGGTATTTCTTTTTCAGCTCCGCCAACTGCTCGGCGTGGGTGCTGCCCTTGAGCACCATGATCTTCTTGCCCACCAGATCCTTCGCATCGGTGGGCCGCGATTGGCCGTTGCGATAGATAATCTGCGGGGTGACTTCGAGATAGGAGTGGGAAAACCGAACCTGCTTTTTGCGTACTTCGCTGCTGACCAGGCCGGCAGCAGCGATCACTGGGCCGTTGGGTTTGCCCACCTGATTGAACAGGTCGTCGAGGTTGTCGGCGGTTTCGATTTTGAGTTCCACCCCCAGATCGTCGGCGAAGCGCTTCACCAGCTCGAATTCGAAGCCGGTTTCACCGTTGCGATCCTGAAAGTAGGTGGCGGGGCTGTTACGGGTAACCACCCGCAGCACGCCATCCTCCTTTACGCGCTCCAGCGTGTTGGGTTTATCAACACAGCCACTGAGCATCAGGAAGAGTCCGGTTGCGATCAGCCATTTGGCGTACCGCGGACGCAAAGCCGTTGGGGAAAACATTTGCGCAGTATACGCAAAGGACCACGAGCGCCATATCTCGACAGCGAAGGGCTTGTCTGCTAGAGAGCGATAAACCCGCGTGAAGCCCGCAGGAATGGGCTCGGACGCTAATGTGTGACAGCAAAAATAACCCCTGGCACCCCCTTGTTTCAGGCCCAAACACCCGGCCCGACGCCCGGGTGTAGCCGCCCGTACCGTTTCGGGTGATGTCGCGGGCTGTTTAGGCTAGAATGCACGGCCTCAAAGCACACCCCTTCCCGAGGCTGTCCCGAAGATGTTGATCCTGCGCGGCGCTCCTGCCCTTTCTGCCTTTCGCCACAGCAAACTCCTTGAGCAACTGAGCCAGAAGGTCCCGGCTGTCAGTGGCTTGTATGCTGAATTCGCTCACTTCGCTGAAGTCACCGGCGTCCTGACCGGCGACGAACAGCAGGTGCTCGCGCGCCTTCTGAAGTACGGCCCAAGTGTTCCGGTACAAGAGCCGACCGGTCGTCTGTTCCTGGTGTTGCCGCGTTTCGGCACCATCTCGCCGTGGTCCAGTAAAGCCAGCGACATCGCTCGCAACTGCGGCCTGACGAAAATCCAGCGCCTGGAACGCGGCATTGCGTTCTACGTCGCCGGCCAGTTCAGCGATGCCCAAGCGCAGCTAATCTCCGATGCGCTGCATGACCGCATGACCCAGATCGTATTGGGCAACCTCGAACAAGCCGCCGGCCTGTTCAGCCACGCCGAGCCGAAGCCGCTGACCGCGATCGACATCTTGGGTGGCGGCCGCGCCGCGCTGGAAAAGGCCAACACCGAGCTGGGCCTGGCCCTGGCCGAAGACGAAATCGACTACCTGGTCAACGCCTTCGTCGGCCTGAAGCGCAACCCGCACGACATCGAATTGATGATGTTCGCCCAGGCGAACTCCGAGCACTGCCGCCACAAGATCTTCAACGCCAGTTGGGACATCGACGGTCAGAGCCAGGAAAAAAGCCTGTTCGGCATGATCAAGAACACCTACGTGATGCACAGCGAAGGCGTGCTGTCGGCTTACAAGGACAACGCTTCGGTGATTGTCGGTAACGTCGCCGGCCGTTTCTTCCCGGACCCTGAAACCCGCCAGTACGGCGCGGTACAGGAACCGGTGCACATCCTGATGAAAGTCGAAACTCACAACCACCCGACTGCGATTGCCCCGTTTCCGGGCGCGTCCACCGGCTCCGGCGGCGAGATTCGCGACGAAGGCGCTACCGGTCGTGGCGCCAAACCAAAGGCTGGCCTGACCGGTTTTACCGTGTCCAACCTGCAAATCCCGGGCTTTGAACAGCCGTGGGAAGTGCCGTACGGCAAACCTGAGCGCATCGTCACTGCGCTGGACATCATGATCGAAGGCCCACTGGGTGGCGCCGCGTTCAACAACGAATTCGGTCGTCCGGCCCTGACTGGTTATTTCCGTACCTTCGAACAGTCGATCACCACCCCGCGTGGCGACGAAGTTCGCGGTTACCACAAGCCGATCATGCTGGCCGGCGGTATGGGTAACATCCGTGCCGAACACGTGCAGAAAGGCGAGATCACTGTTGGCTCCAAGCTGATCGTGCTCGGTGGACCGGCGATGTTGATCGGTCTGGGCGGCGGTGCGGCTTCCTCCATGGCCACGGGCACCAGCTCGGCAGACCTGGACTTCGCTTCCGTACAACGCGAAAACCCTGAGATGGAACGTCGCTGCCAGGAAGTCATCGACCGTTGCTGGCAGTTGGGTGAACACAACCCGATCAGCTTCATCCACGACGTCGGCGCGGGCGGTCTGTCCAACGCCTTCCCGGAACTGGTCAACGATGGCAACCGTGGCGGTCGCTTCGAACTGCGCAACATTCCAAACGACGAGCCGGGCATGGCCCCGCACGAAATCTGGAGTAACGAATCCCAGGAACGCTACGTTCTGGCGGTCGGCCCGGCTGACTTCGAACGCTTCCAGGCGATCTGCGAACGCGAGCGTTGCCCGTTTGCCGTGGTCGGCGAAGCCACTGCCGAGCCGCAACTGACGGTCACCGACAGTCACTTCGGCAACAGCCCGGTGGACATGCCACTCGAAGTGCTGCTGGGCAAAGCCCCGCGCATGCACCGTTCGGCCGTTCGTGAAAACGAAATGGGCGACGATTTCGATCCATCGACCCTGGAGATCGCAGACTGCGTTGAACGCGTCCTGCATCACCCGGCCGTGGCGAGCAAAAGCTTCCTGATCACCATCGGCGACCGCACCATCACCGGCCTCGTGGCCCGTGATCAGATGGTCGGCCCGTGGCAGGTTCCGGTGGCCGACGTTGCCGTCACCGCGACCAGCTTCGACGTTTACACCGGTGAAGCCATGGCCATGGGCGAGCGCACTCCGCTGGCACTGCTGGACGCTCCGGCGTCGGGTCGCATGGCCATCGGCGAAACCCTGACCAACATCGCGGCTTCGCGCATCAACAAGATCTCCGACATCAAACTGTCGGCCAACTGGATGTCCGCGGCCGGTCACCCAGGTGAAGACGCGCGTCTGTACGACACCGTGAAAGCGGTCGGCATGGAACTGTGCCCTGAGCTGGGCATTACCATTCCGGTGGGCAAGGACTCCATGTCCATGGCCACCCGCTGGAACGACGAAGGCGTCGACAAGACCGTGACCTCGCCGATGTCGCTGATCGTGACCGGTTTCGCGCCTGTGGCTGACATCCGTCAGACCCTGACGCCGGAACTGCGCATGGACAAGGGCACCACCGACCTGATCCTGATCGATCTGGGCCGTGGCCAGAACCGCATGGGCGCCTCGATCCTGGCTCAGGTTCACGGCAAGCTCGGCTCGCAAGCGCCGGACGTCGATGACTCCGAAGATCTCAAAGCCTTCTTCGCCGTGATCCAGGGCCTCAACGCCGACGGTCACCTGTTGGCCTACCATGACCGTTCCGACGGTGGTCTGCTGACCAGCGTGGTGGAAATGGCCTTCGCCGGTCACTGCGGCCTGAGCCTGAACCTCGACGGTCTGGCAGAAACCTCCGCCGACATCGCCGCGATCCTGTTCAACGAAGAACTGGGCGCTGTGATTCAGGTTCGCCAGGATGCCACCCCAGACATCCTCGCGCAGTTCAGCGCAGCCGGTTTGGGTGACTGCGTGTCGGTGGTCGGTCAGCCAATGAACAACGGCCAGATCAACATCACCTTCAACGGCGAAACCGTGTTCGAAGGTCAGCGTCGTCTGCTGCAACGTCAGTGGGCTGAAACCAGCTACCAGATCCAGCGTCTGCGTGATAACGCCGATTGCGCCGAACAAGAATTCGACGTGCTGCTGGAAGAAGACAACCCGGGCCTGAGCGTCAAGCTGAGCTACGACGTCAATCAGGACGTCGCCGCGCCTTACATCAAGAAAGGCATCCGCCCACAAGTTGCCGTGCTGCGTGAGCAGGGCGTCAACGGTCAGGTGGAAATGGCGGCCGCGTTCGACCGCGCGGGTTTCAACGCGATCGACGTGCACATGAGCGACATTCTGGCCGGCCGTGTCGACCTGAACGAGTTCAAAGGTCTGGTGGCCTGCGGCGGTTTCTCCTACGGCGATGTACTGGGCGCCGGCGAAGGCTGGGCCAAGTCCGCGCTGTTCAACAGCCGCGCTCGCGATGCATTCCAGGGCTTCTTCGAACGTAACGACAGCTTCACCCTCGGCGTGTGCAACGGTTGCCAGATGATGTCCAACCTGCACGAACTGATTCCGGGCAGCGAGTTCTGGCCGCACTTTGTGCGTAACCGTTCCGAGCAGTTCGAAGCGCGTGTGGCGATGGTTCAGGTTCAGGAGTCTAACTCGATCTTCCTGCAGGGCATGGCCGGTTCGCGCATGCCGATCGCCATCGCTCACGGTGAAGGTCATGCCGAGTTCGCCAGCGAAGAAGCGTTGCTGGAAGCCGATCTGTCGGGTTGCGTGGCGATGCGTTTCGTCGACAACCATGGCAAGGTCACCGAGAACTACCCGGCCAACCCGAACGGCTCGCCGCGCGGGATCACCGGTTTGACCAGCCGCGACGGCCGCGTGACGATCATGATGCCGCACCCGGAGCGTGTGTTCCGCGCGGTGCAGAACTCGTGGCGTTCGGAAGACTGGAACGAAGACGCACCTTGGATGCGTATGTTCCGTAATGCTCGGGTCTGGGTAAACTAAAAGCGGGTTAACTAAGCGCGATGTATAAGCTCAGTTTTTTTGTTCCGGCCAGTCATGTCGAGGTGGTCAAAAGCGCTGTGTTCGCCGCGGGTGGTGGGCGGATCGGGGCTTATGATCACTGCGCGTGGCAGGTGTTGGGTCTGGGTCAGTTTCGGCCTTTGGATGGCAGTCAGCCGTTTGTTGGTGAGGCGGGGCAGGTCGAGCAGGTTGAGGAATGGAAGGTTGAGCTTGTGGTCCGTGATGAGTTGATTCGTTCTGTGGTGGTGGCTTTGAAGCAGAGCCATCCCTATGAGACGCCGGCTTATGAGGTGTGGCGGCTGGAGGATTTTTGATCTGCCGGGCTGCTGAAATGAGAAACCCGCTGAATGAGCGTTCAGCGGGTTTTTTGTTGTTCGGGACTTAATAACGGCTACATCGCTCGAGGAAATATCCGACAACCTTTTCAGGTTCTCCGTCGGAAGTGCCAAGTCCAGCCTTTGTCCATCACAAACACTTCAATCCACTTGAGGTTCAAAGATGGAATTGCCGGACGCAATTACTCCCAGGGTTAACTCGAACACGGCGCTTGGGCAGGCGCTAATTTCGATGTTCAAATCCGTCGAGTTGGAACTAGTCGGTGAGCGGGCAGAGCCAGGGGCGGTCAAGGTTATCGGGCAACAAAGAGCCACCGACCTCCGTTCTCACCAATATCTTGCAAGATTACCTGGAGACTACAGATGGCGACGCCCCATAGCGGCCACGTCCTCTCATCCGCCTTGGACACCTTGGTCAAAAAACCTTTGAATCAAGCAGATGACGCTGCGCTGGTGCGCGCAGCTAAAGTTGTCTGGTATTCGAAGGATGACCTTGTGAGTGAAGTCGAAGCCTTCCTGAGTCTTCACGCTGACGAGCTCGAAGTTCGCCGCGCAGCTTATTTGCTCGAGCGGTTCACGCGCTTTGCATGTGTTTCTGATAGCCGTGTCTTGGAAGCCTTCGGCGCTCTTAAGCTTTTTTACGCTCGACGTCCAGACTGGAAGTGAGGTCGCAGGTAGCGACTGTTCCGCTTCGCAAGCGCCGCGATGAGCTCGCGGCTTCTTGGGGGCTGAGTGAGGGGCTTGGTCTTAAGGCTCAGACTCTCATGCCTTTCCAGACTCGACATTACGAAGCTGAGCAGCACGCCACGTCTGCTTGAGTTTATGGGGTACTACGCCGAACCATTGTGGGAGCGAGCTTGCTCGCGATGACTGATTGTCAGGGCGCCAAGATCTAAACCTTGGCACTCACCTCACTACGATTAACCAAAGCCTCCAGCGCCCCACTTAAACTCGGCGCCTTCTCGCCAATCAACAAATGCCAAACCCCACCGTCCAACTGGCTGACACCCTGGCAACCCAGCGTCTTCAAATCACACTCCGACAACGCCTTGCCATCCGCCAGTTGCAGCCGGATCCGGGTCATGGCGATGCAATCCATCTGCAGCACGTTCTCGCCACCGCCCAACGCATTCAGCCATTGCTGCGCTTGCGGCGTTGTCACCGCAGCAGGTTGCGGCGCATCAACAGCAGCAGCGGGGGAGGACACGACTGCGCGGCCCAAAGCCGGCATCGCCAACCGAATCTCATCAGCAATGCTGTCCGCCATCGGCCCGACCACTACCTGCAAACTCCCTCCCTTGCCCGGCCGCACAACCGCCATCGCGCCCAGCGCTTTCAACGCCGCATCGTTTGCCTTGTTGCGATCCACCATGTCCAACCGCAGCCGAGTAGTGCAGGCGCCCACGGTGATCAAATTCTGCGCACCACCCAGCGCCTTGATGTAAGCCCCGGCCCGCTCATTCTCGGCGACCACAACCTTGTCGCCCGTCGACACCTCTTCGCGCCCCGGCGTCTTTAGATTGAACCGGCGGATACAGAAATCAAACACCACGTAGTAGATCACCGCATACGCCAGGCCGACCGGTACCATCAACCAGCCGTTGGTGGATTTTCCCCAGCCGAGAATCATGTCGATCAAACCACCGGAAAACGTAAACCCGAGATGGATATTTAACAGGTTGGTGATCGCCATCGACAGGCCAGTCAGCAACGCATGCACTAGATAAAGCAGCGGCGCGAGGAACATGAAGGCGAATTCGATCGGCTCAGTCACACCGGTCAAAAATGAAGTCAGCGCCATCGACAGGAAGATCCCGCCCATGACCTTGCGGCGTTCCGGCAGGGCGTTGCGGTACATCGCCAGGCACGCGGCGGGCAGGCCGAAGATCATCATCGGGAACATGCCGGTCATGAACTGGCCGCCCTTCGGGTCACCGGCGAAGTAACGCGACAGGTCGCCGGTGACGATGGCGCCCGTGGTCGGGTCGGTGAAGTTGCCGAAAACGAACCACGCCATGTTGTTGAGGATGTGATGCAGCCCGGTGACGATCAGCAGGCGGTTGAACACGCCGAAGACGAACGCGCCGAAGCTGCCGCTCTCCATCATCAATGCGCCGAAGCTGTTGATCCCGTGCTGGATCGGTGGCCAGATCAGGCCGAAGATTACGCCGAGGCCGACGGCGGCGAACCCGGTGACAATCGGCACGAAGCGCCGGCCACCAAAGAATGCCAGGTACTCCGGCAGCTTGATGTCCTTGAAGCGGTTGTACAGCGCGCCGGCCATCAGGCCGGTGACAATGCCGGCAAGCATGCCCATGTTGATGCTCGCGTCGAGCACCTTGAGGGTGGAGATCATCACCAGGTAGCCAATCACTCCGGCGAGGCCTGCCGTGCCGTTGTTGTCCTTGGCGAAACCGACCGCGATGCCGATGGCGAAGATCATCGCCAGGTTGGCGAAGATCACCTGGCCGGCGTCGTGGATGATCGCGATGTTCAGCAGGTCGGCGTCACCCAAACGCAGCAACAGACCGGCAATCGGCAGGATCGCGATCGGCAGCATCAGCGCGCGGCCGAGGCGCTGCAGGCCTTCGATGAAGTATTGGTACATGGCGGTTCTCCCTGTGTTCTTTTTGTTTTAGAGCTGTTGTAGTTGTTCAGCTCAGAGGCCATTGCTGGTGACAGGCGTGACGCACCGCGCTGGCGCTGCTCAGTTTGAGCAGGTCCTGGCTGATGCGGCGGCATTCGGTGGCGTCGAGGTGGCGCACGCGGTCCTTGATTTCACCGATCTGCACCGGGCTGACCGACAACTCGCTGACGCCCAAGCCAATCAGGACCGCCGTGGCCAGCGGATCAGAGGCGAGTGCGCCGCAGACGCCGACCCAGCGGTTATGCACCGCAGCACCGGCGCAGGTCTGGGCGATCAATCGCAGCAATGCCGGGTGCAGGGCGTCGACCCGCGAGGCGAGGCCGGCGTGGTCGCGGTCCATGGCCAGGGTGTATTGGGACAAATCGTTGGTGCCGATGGACAGGAAGTCCGCGTGTTCGGCCAGTTGCTCGGCCAGCAGCGCGGCGGCCGGAACTTCGATCATCACGCCCAGCTCCGGGCGCTCATTCACACCGAGTTCAGTGCACAACGCGTCGAGACGCTGGCGGATGTGCAGCAGCTCATCGACTTCGGTGACCATCGGCAACAGGATCCGACACCGGGAGAGCGGGCTGACGTGCAGCAGCGCGCGCAGTTGCTGATCGAGCAATTCCGGACGCACCTGAGCCAGACGAATGCCACGCAAGCCCAGCACCGGATTAGCCTCAACCGGCAGCGGCAGGTAGTCGAGTTGCTTGTCGCCGCCGACGTCGATGGTGCGGATTATCACCGACTTGTCGCCCATGGCGTCGAGCACGGCTTGATAGGCGACGCGCTGTTCCTGTTCGTCCGGCGCGGTGTTGCGGTCGACGAATAGAAACTCGGTGCGCAGCAGGCCGACGCCGTCGGCGCCATTGGCCAGGGCATCTGCCGCTTCAGCGCTGGAGGCCACGTTGGCGGCAACTTCAATCTGCAAACCGTCGAGCGTCAGCGCCGGCGTGTGAGCCTGAGTCTGTTGCGCGGCGCGGCGCTGTTGATGATCGAGTCGCGCCTGATGCACTTCGGCCAACCGTTCGGCACTTGGCATCAGTTCGAGACGACCGCCATCAGCATCCAGCACAACCGCTTGGCCTTGCGGCTGATCCAGCAGCGTCGAACCCAGTGCAACCATGCACGGCAAGCCTTTGCCTCGCGCGAGAATGGCGACATGAGACGTTGCGCCGCCCTCGGCCATGCACAACCCGGCGACACCTTGCTGGCTCAATTGCAGCAAGTCGGACGGCGTCAGTTCATGCGCGGCGACGATCGCGCCGGCCGGTACGTCGTAGTGCCAGGTTCCGCCGAGCAAGGCGCGCAGCACGCGTTGTTTGAGGTCGCGCAAATCGTTGGCACGTTCGGCCAACAACGGGCTGCCGAGCTGCTGGAGAACCTCGCACTGCACGTCGATCGATTGACTCCAGGCGTGGGTCGCGGCCATGCCTTGATCGATGGAGGTGTTCGCAGCGTCCAGCAGCGCCGGGTCTTGGAGCAAGGCGAGGTGCGCGGCGAAGATCGCCTCTTCGTCGGTGTTTTTATGTTTCCTGGCTTGAACCAGCGTGTGGTCGATTTCGCTGCGCACGGCGGCCAGTGCGGTATCGAGGGTTTGCAGTTGTTGCTCGGGATCATGGTGGCCGGCGTCCACCGGCAGGCTGATGGCGTTCAAGCGAAATAACGGCCCGGCAACCAAGCCGGGAGCGGCGCAGACGCCGTGCAGCACGCCTGCTTCGGCTGCCCGTTTACGCTGGGAAATGGGTGTCGGTGCCGCGGCGTGGCTGTCTTCGGCCAGCGCTGTGGACAAGGCGATCAGCAACGCTTGCAGTGCCGCTTCAGCATCCGGGCCCTGGCAGCTGACTTGCACCTCGTCCTGCTCGCCGACGGCCAAACTCATCAGCCCGATCAAGCTGTCACAGGTCGCCGATTTGCCGGCAAAATGCAGTTGCGATTTGCTCTTGAACCCTTGCGCTGTCTGACGAATCAGCGCCGCCGGCCGGGCATGCAGACCGCCACGATGGGCGATGCGAATGTGGCCGACAATTTCTTCCCCCGAAATCTCCGCTTCAGCCTGCGCGCCAGGCGCGTGCCGACGAATGATGTGCAGCAAGGGCTCGCCAACTTTCACCGACTTCAGCGTGATCGGCCGCGCCTGAAAGTCCTGGCTGTTGGTCAGGATCATCAAGCTGACGAGGCTTTTGCACTGCTGCGCGACCTTGTCCAGGTCATAGCGCAACAGCGGTTGGCCGTTGCTGACCCGCGCACCTTCCTTGACCAGCATCGAGAAGCCTTCGCCCTGCAACTCGACCGTGTCGAGGCCCAGGTGCAGCAGCAATTCGGCACCGTTGTCGGCACGCAAGGTGATAGCGTGGCTGGTGCGCGCGACGTGCACCACGATGCCAGCGCACGGGGCGTGGAGGGTGTCGTTCAGCGGATCGATGGCGATCCCGTCGCCCATGGCGCCGCTGGCGAACACCGGATCCGGGACTTTGGCGAGCGTGAGCACCGGGCCGCTGAGCGGGGCGCTGAGGGTCAGCTCTTTATTATTGTTGTGCATGGGCTCGGTCTCATCAGGAAAAAATGTACGGGTCAGACTCAGTGCGTGCGCGTGACTTTGCTCAAATGCCGCGGCTGGTCCGGGTCCATGCCACGGGCGACAGCCAGGCCTGCGGCCATGACGTAGAAACTCTGGATCGCCAGGATCGGATCAAACATCGGGTGTTCGGCGCGGCTCAGGGTGAGGTCGCGTTCGACGACGTCATCCGGCGCGGCCAGCAGGACGCGAGCACCACGCTGGCGCATGTCGGCGGCGAGGCTCAGCAAACCGGCCTGCTCGGCACCGCGTGGGGCGAAGATCAGCAGTGGATAATTTTCGTCGATCAATGCCATCGGGCCGTGACGGACCTCGGCGCTGCTGAAGGCTTCAGCCTGGATCGCCGAGGTTTCCTTGAATTTCAGTGCGGCTTCCTGGGCGATGGCGAAACCGGCGCCACGGCCAATCACCATCAGGTGCTGGCAATCACGCAGGGCGTCGATGGCCACGCTCCAGTCCTGTTTCGCCGCGTCGCGCAAACCTTCCGGCAGCGCGAGGCCGGCTTCCAGTAACTCCACATCCTCTTTCCAATGTGCGATCAGACGGGCGCTGGCGCTGAGGGTTGCGATAAAACTCTTGGTCGCCGCGATGCTGTTTTCGGTGCCGGCACACAGCGGCAGGCTGAACTCACACGCGGCCTCCAGCGGCGAACTCTCGGCGTTGACCATCGAAATGCTCAGGGCGCCACGCTTGCGCAGCAGGCGCATGCTGTTCACCAGATCGGGACTTTGCCCGGACTGCGAGAAGGCGAACGCCACTTGGCCGCTGACCTTCAACGGCGCTTGCTGCATCGTCACCACCGACATCGGCAATGACGCCACCGGAATGCCCAGTTGCTGCATGGTCAGGTAGGCGAAGTAACTGGCAGCATGGTCGGAGCTGCCGCGAGCGACGGTCATCGCCACTTGCGGTGGCTGACGGCGCAGGCGCCCGGCGATCTCGATCATTTGTGGGTCGAGTTGTTGCAATTGGGCTTGCACGGCCTCGCTCGAGGACAGCGCCTCTTCAAGCATTTTTGAAGTCAATGTCTTCTCCTTCGACCATGACGGCGGTCAGTTTCAGTGAGCGATCCAGCCGCACGCAGTCGGCCCAGGCGCCGGGTTGCAGGCGCCCGCGTTCGGTGATGCCGAGGTAGTCGGCGGGGAATTGCGAAAGACGTTGCGAGGCCTCGGCGATCGGCAAGCCGATCTTCACCAGATTGCGCAGGGCCTGATCCATGGTCAGCGTGCTGCCGGCCAGAGTGCCGTCGGGCAAGCGCACGCCACCCAGGCATTTGGTCACGGTGTGGCTGCCAAGCTTGTATTCGCCGTCGGGCATGCCGGCGGCGGCGGTGGAATCGGTGACGCAATACAGGCATGGGATCGAGCGCAAGGCCACACGGATGGCGCCGGGGTGTACGTGCAGTAAGTCCGGAATCAATTCGGCGTATGTGGCGTGAGCCAGTGCCGCGCCGACGATGCCTGGCTCGCGGTGATGCAGCGGGCTCATGGCGTTGTAGAGGTGGGTGAAACTGCTGGCGCCGGCCGCAAGCGCAGCCACGCCTTCCTCGTAACTGCCGAGCGTGTGGCCGATTTGCATGCGCACGCCGCGAGCGCTGAGGGCGCGGATCAACGCATCGTGGCCGGCGATTTCCGGGGCGATGGTGATCACCCGGATCGGCGCCAACGCCAGGTATTCTTCGACTTCGGCCATCAACGCGGTGTGGGTGAAGTTCGGTTGGGCGCCGAGTTTTCCGGGGTTGATGTACGGGCCTTCGAGGTGCACGCCCAACACCCGGGCGCTGCCTTTTGGGCGCTGCTCGCAATACTCGCCGACGGCTTTGAGCACGCTTGAAATTTCTGCTGGCGGTGCGGTCATGGTGGTGGCCAGCATCGACGTCGTGCCGAAACGCACGTGGGTTTTGGTGATGGTCTCGAAGGCGGTTGCGCCTTCCATGATGTCTTTGCCGCCACCGCCGTGAACGTGCAGGTCGATAAAACCCGGCAGCAGGTAAGGCAAATCGTTGTCGGCCGGATCGCACGGTTGGCCTTCGATCGACACGACCTTGCCGTGTTCATGAATCAGCCGGCCGCGAACCCAGCCGTGGGCGGTGAGGATGTTGTCTTCGGACATGATCGGTTCTCTCGTTTAGCGGCGTGGCTGATCAGCGGCGCAGCTCTGCAACAAAGTCGTAGTAGTCGTTGCGGCAATAGGTGTCGGTGACTTCGATCGGCGTGTTGTCTTCGAGGTAGCCGACACGGGTCATCAGCAGCATGGCGGTGCCGGGGGCGATGCCCACCAGGGCGGCGAATTCGTCCGAGGCGTTGATCGCCTGAATGTGCTGCAGGGCGCGGACAATCGGCTTGCCAATGCTGTCGAGGTATTCGTAGAGGGAGTCGCCCACCGCTTGTGGTTTGGGAATGATCGAGGCGGGCAGGGTGCTCATCTCGATCGCCATCACCGTGTCGTCGGCCTTACGCAGACGCTTGAGGCGCGCGACCTTGTCGTTCGGCGAGAGGCCAAGGCGGATCAGTTCTTCGTGGGTCGGCGGCGTGATTTCCCGTTCCAGCCATTGGGAGCCGGGGACGAAGCCCTTCAGCCGCAGCATTTCGCTGAAACCCGACAGGCGCGACAGCGGTTGTTCCAGGCGTGGGGTGATAAACGTGCCGGAACCTTGGTTGCGCCGGATCAGACCTTGTTCGAACAGCACTTCCAACGCCTTGCGCGCGGTGACGCGGGAGATACCCAGCATTTCGCTGAGGCTGCGCTCCGACGGCATGGCCTGTTCGGCTTTCCACTGGCCGGCATGGATCGCCGCTTCCAGGTTGCGTGCCAGTTGCAGGTACAACGGCGTGGGCTGGGTGTCGTCAGGGCGTAGGGCCTGGAGGTCATTCATGTAGGTTTGGTCCGATGCGGATGTAGGTTTGTTGTCGCTCGGTGGTGAGAAGAAACTAATACCACTTAAATACCATGTCAATGCCACCACTTTGCTTTGGTCGCGGGAAAGCCTGCCCAGTTGGATAGGCTGAAGGGTTGTTGGCTTGAAGTGGTATTAGAGGTGGGGATTTCGAAAGCAAAGATCGCAGCCTTCGGCAGCGCCTACGGGTGAAATTGGTATCTACCCGGTAGGCGCTGTCGCAGGCTGCGATCTTTTGATTTATTTTTCGATGAGCGACCGAAGGTAGCCGTTACGGACGGATTTCGATCATCGTGCCGTCCGGCACCAGATTCCAGACTTCGCGCATGTCCATGTTGCGCATGGCGATGCAGCCGTCGGTCCAGTCCAGCGTGTGGAACAGGTCTTCGGGGTTCTCTTCGGTGTCCGGGGTGCCGTGGATCATGATCATGCCACCGGGCTCGACGCCTTCGCGCCGCGCTCGGACGGAGTCACTGATGTTCGGGTAGGAGATGTGCATCGACAGGTTGAAACGGTCACTGGTCTTGCGCCAGTCCAGCCAATAAAAACCTTCAGGCGTGCGTTTGTCGCCTTCCATAAGTTTCGGGCCGACGGGTTTTTTTCCCAATGAGATGCGATAGGTCTTGAGCGGCTTGCCGTCATTGATCAATTGCAATTGGTGGGCGGATTTGAGAACCAGGATTTTTTCGATGACTTTGCCGTCCAGGGTTTCCGCAACGGAAGCCTGGGAGACAGCGACAAATGACAAGCAAAACAGGGCAAGCAGCCAGCGCATTGAAACGATATCCCTTAGAGGTGTCGCGACTATTAAGTTATAGGTGATTTTAGACCCAGGAGCGTTATGTGATGGCAGGCTGAGCAAGCGGCGGGATCGACTCGGACCGCACGGGGTAGACCTCGGTCCGCCGGTCAGCGAAGAAGCATTCTAAGGTACGGCCCACTGTGCGGAAAGCCAGCTCGGACCAAGGGATGTCGGCTTCTTCGAAAAGCTGCACTTCCAGGCTCTCGGGACCGGCGCAAAAGTCCAGGTCCGCCAGTTCGGCGCGGAAGAACACATGCACCTGGCTGATGTGCGGCACGTCGATCAACGTATAGATGCTCAGGTTGCGCACCCGCGCACAGGCTTCTTCGGCTGTCTCGCGAATGGCCGCCTGCTCGATGGTTTCACCGTTCTCCATGAAACCGGCGGGCAGGGTCCAATAACCGAGCCGAGGCTCGATGGCGCGTCGGCACAGCAAGACCTTGGAGCCCCAGGTCGCCACGCAACCGGCGACGATATTGGGGTTCTGGTAGTGAATCGCCTGACAGCTGTCACAGACAAAACGCAGGCGCGAATCGCCTTCTGGGATGCGCTGGGTCACCGGGTTGCCGCACTGACTGCAAAATTTCATGCTTGGGTTCCTGAATGCTGCGCCTATCTTGGCGTGCGGCGGTGTCTGTCGGCAAGTTGTCGTTTAGCGACATGCAGCGGTTATGGGGTTGGGCGCTCGGTTCGATTGGTGCATGATGCAAAGTAGAGAACAAATCGAGAAGACTCATGCTGGACGAGCTACTTCACCGGGTAAGCAACCACACGCCGCTAACCCTGGAAACCGACCGACGTTTCCCCGAAGCCGCGGTATTGGTGCCCATCACCCGCAGTGACGAACCTGAACTGGTTCTGACCTTGCGCGCCAGCGGGCTCTCGACCCATGGTGGTGAAGTGGCCTTTCCCGGTGGTCGACGTGACCCCGAAGACCCTGACCTTATTTTCACTGCGCTACGTGAGGCCCAGGAAGAAATTGGCCTGCCACCGGGGCTGGTCGAAGTGATCGGCCCGCTGAGCCCGTTGATCTCCCTGCATGGCATCAAGGTCACACCCTATGTCGGTGTGATTCCGGACTTTGTTGAGTACCAGGCCAACGACGCCGAGATTGCCGCAGTCTTCAGCGTACCGCTGGAGTTCTTCCGCAAGGATCCGCGCGAACATACTCATCGCATCGATTACCAGGGCCGCAGTTGGTACGTGCCGAGCTATCGCTATGGCGAGTACAAAATCTGGGGCCTCACGGCGATTATGATCGTCGAGTTGATCAACCTGCTCTATGACGCCCAAATCAGCCTGCATCACCCGCCCAAGACTTATATCAATACCTGATGCCATCGCTCGTATGGCTTGAACCCTGCTTTTTCCAAGTGAGCCTGCCTGGCCTTGAGGACAATAAGATGAAATATCGCCTGGGCGACGCCCGCGTCGAAACCCATCCGCAGAGCTGGGTCGCACCCAACGCCGTGCTGGTGGGCAAGGTCAAACTGGAAGAGGGTGCCAACGTCTGGTTCAACGCTGTGCTGCGGGGCGACAACGAGTTGATCCTGATCGGCAGGAACAGCAACGTCCAGGACGGCACGGTGATGCACACCGACATGGGTTACCCGCTGACCATCGGCACCGGCGTGACCATCGGCCATAACGCCATGCTTCATGGTTGTACGGTGGGCGATTACAGCTTGATCGGCATTAACGCGGTGATCCTCAACGGCGCGAAAATCGGCAAGAACTGCATCATTGGCGCCAACTCGCTGATCGGTGAGGGCAAGGAGATTCCAGACGGATCGCTGGTCATGGGCTCGCCGGGCAAAGTGGTGCGCGAGCTGACCGAGCCGCAGAAAAAAATGCTGGAGGCCAGCGCTGCTCACTATGTGTATAACTCGCAACGTTATGCCCGCGATCTGGTTGAGCAGGAAGAATGAACACACCCGAACGCCCGGTTCGATCGCCCTGCGTGAATATTTGCGCGCTGGACGAGGATGATGTTTGCACCGGGTGTCAGCGCACGGTGGAAGAGATTACTCGATGGAGCCGGATGGATAACGAGGAGCGGCGCAAGGTGTTGGGGTTGTGTCATGAGCGGGCTAAATCCAGTGGTCTTCTCTGGATGATCGAGCAGAAGCCAGGCATTTGAGTTGTGCCTTGAAAGTGCTGCGCACTTTATCGCGAGCAAGCTCGCTCCCACATATGATTGATGTTGCCCACACTAGTTGTGATCGACACGGAACCAATGTGGGAGCGAGCTTGCTCGCGAAGAGGCCATCGCGCCCGCCACTTCTCTTGGTCCTGGCATAGCTCTAACGTACCCTGTGCGCAAAATTGACAGGTATCCCGCCGCCTCATGCTCTTCCTGATCGCTTACATCAGCAGCGTCGTGCTGATCAACTACGCCTTTTCCACCGCTCCGCACCTGGACATCATCTGGTCGGCCTGGGGTGGTTTGGTGTTCGTTTTGCGCGACATGGTGCAAACCCGTTTCGGCCATGGCGCGATTGCGGCGATGCTGGCAGCGTTGGTGTTGTCCTACGTTACGTCCGATCCCTCCATCGCGCTGGCCAGCGCCACGGCCTTCGCGGTGTCCGAGTGCATCGACTGGCTGGTGTTCAGCATTACCAAGCGTCCCTTGCACGATCGGCTGTGGATAAGTTCAGCGCTGAGTATTCCCCTCGATACGTTCATCTTTTTCGGCATGATCGATGCGTTTACCCCGGGCGTGATCCTCACCGCCATGGGCTCCAAGTTTGCTGGCGTGACGGCCGTGTGGCTGATCATGGCCTGGCGCTTGCGCAAACAGGCCGTCGCCAGCTGAAGCCAAACCCCTCGGTTCATGTAAAATGCCGCGCTTTCTCCCCATGGGAAGCGCGCCAGGCGCGACCCTCGATGATCCGCTTCTGAGGACCTGAGATGACCCGTATCGGAACTCCATTGTCGCCAACCGCGACCCGCGTATTGCTGTGTGGCTGTGGCGAGTTGGGCAAGGAAGTGGTGATCGAGCTGCAACGCCTGGGCGTTGAAGTGATTGCCGTGGATCGCTACGCCAATGCGCCGGCCATGCAGGTCGCCCATCGCAGCCATGTGATCAACATGCTCGACGGCGCCGCCCTGCGTGCCGTGATCGAGGCCGAAAAGCCGCACTTCATCGTGCCGGAAATCGAAGCCATTGCCACCGCGACCCTCGTGGAGCTGGAAGCCGAAGGCTTCACCGTGATCCCGACAGCTCGCGCCGCGCAGCTGACCATGAACCGCGAAGGCATCCGTCGCCTGGCCGCTGAAGAACTGGACCTGCCGACCTCGCCGTACCACTTCGCCGACACCTTCGAGGATTACAGCAAGGCCGTCCAGGACCTGGGCTTCCCTTGCGTGGTCAAGCCAGTCATGAGCTCGTCGGGCAAAGGCCAGAGCCTGCTGCGCAGTGCCGATGACGTGAAAACCGCTTGGGATTACGCGCAAGAAGGTGGCCGCGCCGGTAAAGGCCGCGTGATCGTCGAAGGCTTTATCGATTTCGACTACGAAATCACCCTGTTGACCGTGCGTCACGTCGGCGGCACTACGTTCTGCGCGCCAGTCGGTCACCGTCAGGAGAAGGGCGACTATCAGGAATCCTGGCAGCCACAAGCCATGAGCCCGATTGCCCTGGCTGAATCCGAGCGCGTTGCCAAAGCCGTCACTGAAGCCCTGGGTGGCCGTGGTCTGTTTGGTGTTGAGCTGTTCATCAAAGGTGATCAAGTCTGGTTCAGCGAAGTCTCGCCGCGTCCACACGACACGGGTTTGGTGACGTTGATTTCCCAGGACTTGTCGCAGTTCGCGCTGCACGCGCGGGCGATTCTGGGCTTGCCGATTCCGTTGATCCGTCAGTTCGGGCCTTCGGCGTCGGCGGTCATTCTGGTGGAAGGGCAGTCGACTCAGACAGCGTTCGCCAATCTGGGGGCTGCGTTGAGCGAGCCGGACACGGCGTTGCGTCTGTTCGGCAAGCCTGAGGTGAATGGTCAGCGTCGGATGGGCGTGGCGTTGGCGCGGGATGAGTCGATCGACGCTGCTCGTGCTAAAGCGACCCGCGCCTCTCAGGCTGTTGTTGTAGAGCTGTAAACCGAGTCGCGCCCTTCGCGGGCAAGCCTCGCTCCTACAGGATTAGGTCAATCCATAAGCATGTATTCGACCTGGGACCGTAGGAGCGAGGCTTGCCCGCGAAGCTTTTTCTATCAGGCAACCCGATTCAGATCGTTATTACGCGTTTCCTTCAGGCACAGCACAGCAATCAAACTCAGCACCGCCGCCCCCGACACATACCCGCCGACATAGCTCAAACCGCCCATCGCCACCAGCTTCTGTGCGAAGAACGGCGCCGCCGAGGCCCCGACAATGCCGCCCAGATTGTAGGCCGCCGACGCACCGGTATAACGCACGTGGGTTGGAAACAGCTCCGGCAGCAGCGCGCCCATCGGCGCAAACGTCACGCCCATCAGAAACAGCTCGATGCACAGGAACAGTGCCACTCCCCAGGTTGAACCTTGGGTCAGCAGCGGCTCCATCAGGAAGCCGGACAGAATCGCCAGCACGCCACCGATGATCAGCACCGGTTTGCGCCCGTAACGATCACTGGCCCAGGCCGACAGCGGCGTAGCGGCGGCCATGAACAGCACGGCGAAGCACAGCAGCGCGAGGAAGGTTTCGCGGGTGTAGCCGAGCGTCGACACGCCATAGCTCAGCGAAAACACCGTCGAGATATAGAACAGTGCATAGCACACCACCATCGCCCCGGCCCCCAGCAGCATCGGCGCCCAGTATTGACTCAGCAGCTCGACCAGCGGGATCTTCACCCGCTCCTGGCGAGCCATTGCGTTGGCAAACACCGGCGTTTCGTGAAGCTTGAGGCGCACGTACAGACCCACCATCACCAGCGCGGCACTGAGCAGGAACGGAATCCGCCAGCCCCACGAGCGGAACTGCTCGTCGTTCAGGGTCATTGCCAGCGTCAGAAACAGGCCGTTGGCCGCGAGAAAGCCAATAGAAGGGCCGAGCTGCGGGAACATGCCGAACCAGGCGCGTTTGCCCTTCGGCGCATTCTCCGTCGCCAGCAACGCCGCGCCACCCCATTCACCGCCCAGTCCCAGGCCTTGGCCGAAGCGCAGTACGCAGAGCAAAATCGGCGCCCAGGCCCCGATGCTGTCGTAACCCGGCAGCACGCCGATCAGCGTGGTGCACACGCCCATCAGCAGCAGCGAGGCAACCAGTGTCGATTTTCGCCCGATGCGGTCACCGAAATGGCCGAACAGCGCCGAGCCCAGCGGTCGAGCAAGGAAGGCGATGCCGAAGGTGAGGAACGCCGACAGCATTTGGGCCGTGCCAGAGGTCTGCGGAAAGAATACCGGACCGATCACCAGCGCAGCGGCAGTGGCATAGACGTAGAAGTCGTAGAACTCGATGGCGGTGCCGATGAAGCTCGCGGTTGCCACGCGGGTGGCGGAGTTCGTCGGTTGCGCAGGTGCGGTGTCGTTATAAGTCGTGCTGGTCGTCATGCGGTAATCCCTGACAGTCATGTGCCCCAGTGGAGCGAATTATTATGGTCGAACACCCAGGGATGTGGGTTTAACGCAGAGTGCGGGTAGCACTTGGGTATGGCGGGGCTTGGGTAAGCGGCTCGCCACAGGGCACGTGTCGCGCTTTAGATAGCGGCGGGAATCGAACTGGTATGCCAGATCAAAACCCGGCTGACGCGGTTGTCTTCCGTCTCCAGAATCTCCAGGCGATAACGGCCGATCTTCAGGCATACCGCACTTTCCGGAATCGTTTCCAGCGCTTCGGTCACCAAACCGTTGAGGGTTTTCGGACCATCGCTGGGCAGATGCCAGCCAAGGCTTTTGTTCAGGTCGCGTATTGATGCGGCACCATCAATCACCAATCGCCCGTCGACTTGCGGATGGATGTGCGGGTTATCCAGGCTGTGCTGGCTTTCGAATTCGCCGACGATTTCTTCGAGAATGTCTTCCAATGTCACGATGCCGAGCACTTCTCCGTATTCGTCGACCACCATGCCGAGGCGTCGCTGTTGTTTGTGGAAATTCAACAGTTGCAGCTGCAATGGGGTGCTTTCCGGCACGAAATAAGGGTCGTGGCTGGCCGCCAGGAGCGCCTCCAGGGTCAGGCTGGAATCGTGCAACAAGTGACGGATCTGCCGGGTATTGAGCACCGCCTCGACCTGATTGATGTCGCTGTGGAACACCGGCAAGCGCGTGCGTTTATTGGCGCGAAGCTGCTCGATGATGTCTGAGAGGGAGTCGTCCAGGTTGATCCCGTCGACGTCACTGCGTGGCACCAGAATGTCGTTGACCGTGATGTTGTCCAGCGCATGGATGCCTGACAGTGGGTGCGGGCGGCAGACGGCGTGATCGTGATCGTTGTGCCGATCGTTCGGTGCCTCGTCTTCGCTCTGCTGCACCACGTTGACTTTGCGGGCGAACGGTCGCATCAGCAACTGGCTTATGCCATTGAGCAACCAGGCGGCGGGATAGACGATTTTCAGTGGCGCGCCAAGCAAGGTGTTGCCCAAGGCCAGAACGGCGTCCGGATAGCGAACGGCGAGGGTGCGCGGCAGGTAGTCGGCGAACACCAGAAGCACGGCGCCAGCCCCAAGGCAGGCCACCCATGGACCGTTTTCCGCCCAGGTGAAAATCGCCAGCAATGTGCTGATGACCACGACCAGTGCGCGGCACAGGGTGTTGCAGAGGATCAGGCTATTGAGCGCAAAACTCAGCTTTGCCACCGGCTTGTCGCTCGAACGCGAAGCGGTCCGCTGGGCGAGCAAGTGCTGTTGTGCAACTTCGATGGCGGTAAACAGCCCCGACCATAAAATCAGCAGGGCCACTACCGCGAGCATCGGCCCTATGGGCAAGTCGTCCATTAATGCCGCCCGTCAGATGTGCAGGATGTATTCACGAACCAGCTTACTGCCGAAATACGCCAGCATCAGCAGGCAGAAACCAGCGAGGGTCCAGCGAATGGCCTTGTGTCCGCGCCAGCCAAGGCGATTACGGCCCCAGAGCAGCACGCTGAAAACGATCCATGCTAGGCACGCCAACAAGGTTTTGTGCACCAGGTGCTGGGCGAACAAATTGTCGACGAACAGCCAGCCGGAGATCAGCGATAGCGAGAGCAGGGTCCAGCCGGCCCAGAGGAAGCCGAACAGCAGGCTTTCCATGGTTTGCAGCGGCGGGAAATTCTTGATCAGGCCGGACGGATGCTTGTGCTTGAGCTGATGGTCTTGAACCAGCAGCAGTAACGCCTGGAACACCGCGATGGTGAACATGCCGTAGGCGAGGATCGACAGCAGGATGTGGGCGAGGATGCCCGGTTCTTCGTCGATTATCTGCACCGTGCCGGCGGGGGCGAGTTGTGCGAGCAGCACGGTGGCGGCACCGAGCGGGAACAGCAATACAAGCAGGTTTTCCACCGGGATCCGCGAGCAGGCCAGCAGCGTCAGGGCGATGACAGCGGCGGCAATCAGGCTGGCGGCGCTGAAAAAATCCAGGCCCAGGCCGATCGGTGTCAGCAGGTGGGTGAACAGGCTGGCGCTGTGAGCCAGCACGGCAAGCACGCCGAGCGTGACCAGCAGGCGCTTGTTCGCCTTGGCGCCGGTGGCCAGACGAGTGCCCTGATAGAGGGTCGCAGCGGCGTATAAGCAGGCGGCGGCGAGGGTAGTTAGCAAACTGGGTGACAAGGGGAGCATAAATCCTGTTAGGCAAGCCCGAAAGGCGCTGAGTTTGGCATAGAACCCCCGCAGCACGAAAGACCATGCAACCTGACGACGAGGTGTCCGCCAGACGCAGTCTTCGCTATAATCCGCGACCTGCCCACGCCGCAGGCTCGCCGAGCACATATTTATTCCGGTCTGGGCCGCCATTATCCCGGTCTACACAGGGCCTGAAAGGATCGCGCAATGTTTGAAAACTTAACCGACCGTCTCTCGCAGACGCTGCGCCATGTCACCGGCAAGGCCAAGCTGACCGAGGACAACATCAAAGACACCCTGCGTGAAGTGCGCATGGCGTTGCTCGAAGCTGACGTCGCCTTGCCGGTGGTGAAAGACTTCGTCAATTCGGTCAAGGAACGCGCCGTCGGCACCGAGGTGTCGCGCAGCCTGACGCCGGGCCAGGCCTTCGTGAAAATCGTCCAGGCCGAACTCGAAAGCCTGATGGGCGCGGCCAACGAAGACCTGAACCTGAGCGCCGTTCCTCCTGCCGTCGTGCTGATGGCCGGTTTGCAGGGTGCGGGTAAAACCACCACCGCCGGCAAACTCGCGCGCTTCCTCAAAGAGCGCAAGAAGAAGTCGGTCATGGTTGTGTCTGCGGACGTTTACCGTCCGGCAGCGATCAAACAGCTGGAAATGCTCGCGGGTGAAGTCGGCGTTACCTTCTTCCCGTCCGACCTGAGCCAGAAGCCGGTCGACATCGCGCAAGCGGCTATTAAAGAAGCAAAACTGAAATTCATCGACGTGGTCATCGTCGATACCGCCGGTCGCCTGCACATCGATGAAGAGATGATGGGCGAGATCAAGGCGCTGCACGCTGCGATCAACCCGGTCGAAACACTGTTCGTGGTCGACGCCATGACCGGTCAGGACGCCGCCAATACGGCCAAGGCCTTCGGCGATGCGCTGCCGCTGACCGGTGTGATCCTGACCAAGGTCGACGGCGACGCCCGTGGCGGTGCTGCGCTGTCGGTCCGCGCCATCACCGGCAAGCCGATCAAGTTCATCGGTATGGGCGAGAAGAGCGAAGCGCTCGAACCGTTCCATCCAGAGCGTATTGCTTCGCGCATCCTCGGCATGGGCGACGTGCTCAGCCTGATCGAGCAGGCCGAACAGACCCTCGACAAGGACAAGGCCGACAAACTGGCCAAGAAGCTGAAGAAGGGCAAGGGCTTCGACCTCGAGGACTTCCGCGATCAGCTGCAACAGATGAAGAACATGGGCGGCCTCGGCGGACTCATGGACAAACTGCCGAACATCGGTGGTATGAACCTGGCGCAGATGGGCAACGCCCAGGGCGCGGCAGAGAAACAATTCAAGCAGATGGAAGCCATCATCAATTCCATGACCCCGGCCGAGCGCCGCGACCCTGAGCTGATCAGCGGTTCGCGCAAACGCCGGATCGCCATGGGTTCCGGCACCCAGGTGCAGGACATCGGTCGCTTGATCAAGCAGCACAAGCAGATGCAGAAGATGATGAAGAAATTCTCCGCGAAAGGCGGAATGGCCAAAATGATGCGCGGCGTGGGCGGTATGTTGCCCGGCGGCGGCATGCCCAAGATGTAAAGAATCCGCGCCGGCAGTCATGTCGGCGCAGTACCACAGAAATGTGGGAACTCCAGCAAACCCGCACTTGGCGGGAGCTGACTGGCCGTTTTCAACGACGGCTCTATAGCAAATCTTGATGGCGACCGATAGGCCGCCGGAAAAAGACATTTGCAAAAGTCCGGATATTCCTTAGAATATGCGGCCTTTCGGGCACCTATGCCCGCTGTGCCTTTAGATTTGCAGCACCGACTACAGGAACGATGTTCACATGCTAACAATCCGTCTTGCCCTTGGCGGCTCCAAAAAGCGCCCGTTTTACCACTTGACCGTAACCGACAGCCGCAACCCGCGCGACGGTTCGCACAAGGAACAGGTTGGTTTCTTCAACCCTGTTGCTCGTGGTCAAGAAGTTCGTCTGTCCGTGAACCAAGAGCGCGTAGCCTACTGGCTGAGCGTTGGTGCACAACCTTCTGAGCGCGTTGCTCAGTTGTTGAAGGACGCTGCTAAGGCTGCGGCCTGAGCAATATGAACGCGACGCCAGCCATTGCTGATGATTTGATCGTTATCGGCAAAATCTATTCGATTCACGGTGTTCGCGGCGAAGTGAAGGTCTTTTCCTTTACTGATCCAATTGGAAACCTGTTGGACTACAAAACCTGGACGCTCAAGCGCGAAGGCGTTGTACGGCAGGTAGAGCTGGTCAGCGGCCGTGTACATAACGGCAAGTTTCTGGTCACAAAGCTCAAGGGTCTCGATGATCGTGAAGAAGCTCGTCTTCTGGCCGGTTATGAGATCTGCGTGCCGCGTAACCTGTTTCCAGATCTGACCGACGGCGAGTACTACTGGTACCAGCTGGAAGGTCTCAAGGTCATCGACCAACTCGGGCAGCTGCTCGGGAAAATCGATCACCTGCTAGAGACTGGCTCGAACGATGTCATGGTGGTCAAGCCTTGCGCTGGCAGCCTGGACGATCGCGAACGCCTGTTGCCCTATACGGAGCAATGCGTGTTGGTAGTCGACCTCGCCGCGGGCGAGATGAAGGTGGAATGGGATGCGGACTTCTAAGCGTGGCTAATTTGCGCGTAGAAGTGATCAGTTTGTTTCCCGAGATGTTCTCCGCCATCAGCGAGTACGGCATCACCAGTCGTGCGGTGAAGCAGGGGCTCTTGCAACTCACCTGTTGGAATCCGCGAGACTACACGACGGATCGACATCACACTGTGGATGATCGCCCATTTGGCGGTGGTCCGGGCATGGTGATGAAGATCAAGCCCCTGGAAGATGCGTTGGTTCAGGCCAAGGCAGCAGCCGGGGAGGCGGCGAAGGTAATTTACCTGTCCCCCCAAGGCCGTCAACTGACTCAGTCGGCGGTACGCGAGTTGGCGAATTCGGATGCATTGATCCTGATTGCCGGCCGCTATGAAGGCATTGACGAGCGTTTTATTGAAGCTCATGTCGATGAAGAGTGGTCGATTGGCGACTATGTACTGTCTGGCGGCGAGCTGCCGGCGATGGTCCTGATCGATGCGGTTACACGACTGCTGCCTGGAGCTTTAGGGCATGCGGACTCCGCCGAGGAAGATTCCTTTACGGATGGTTTGCTGGATTGCCCGCACTACACCCGACCGGAGGTGTATGCGGATCAGCGTGTTCCCGACGTATTGCTAAGTGGCAATCACGCGCACATCCGGCGTTGGCGTTTACAGCAGTCCCTTGGTAGGACCTTTGAACGACGCGCCGATCTTCTGGAAAGCCGCTCGCTTTCTGGAGAAGAGAAGAAGCTGCTCGAGGAATACATCCGCGAGCGGGACGATAGTTAACAACGTATCGATGGTAGATCCGACGATCTACCTTAGGAGCACAGCATGACTAACAAAATCATCCTTGCACTCGAAGCAGAGCAGATGACCAAAGAGATCCCTACCTTTGCCCCGGGCGACACTGTTGTCGTTCAGGTGAAAGTGAAGGAAGGCGACCGTTCGCGTCTGCAGGCGTTCGAAGGTGTTGTTATCGCCAAGCGTAACCGCGGCGTAAACAGTGCATTCACCGTTCGTAAAATCTCCAACGGTGTTGGCGTAGAGCGTACTTTCCAGACCTACAGCCCGCAAATCGACAGCATGGCCGTTAAACGTCGCGGTGACGTACGTAAAGCCAAGCTGTACTACCTGCGCGACCTGTCCGGTAAAGCAGCTCGCATCAAGGAAAAACTGGCTTAAGTCCAGCTTCCGATGCAGAAAAAAGCAGCCTGCGGGCTGCTTTTTTGTTGCCCGCGATTTATCTTCCTTGGCCGTATTGCCGGTCTTGCCTGAGCCTTTATGCCCGCCATTGATCATCCACTGATAGACCAATTCCTCGATGCTCTTTGGTTGGAGAAAGGTCTTTCCGATAACACCCGTGATGCCTATCGCAGCGACCTGGCCCTGTTCCACGGCTGGCTGCAGGAAAAAGGGTTGGAGTTGATCAACGCCGGCCGCGAGTTGATCCTCGATCACTTGGCCTGGCGTCTGGAGCAAAACTACAAGCCCCGCTCGACGGCGCGATTTCTCTCCGGTGTGCGTGGCTTCTATCGCTATTTACTGCGGGAAAAGCTGATCGCCGTCGATCCGACGTTGCGGGTCGATATGCCGCAGCTCGGTAGGCCGTTGCCCAAATCCCTGTCGGAAGCGGATGTCGAGGCTTTGTTAAGCGCCCCGGACCTGAGCGAAGCCATCGGTCAGCGAGATCGCGCCATGCTCGAAGTGCTTTACGCCTGCGGCTTGCGGGTGACGGAGTTGATCAGCCTGACGCTGGAGCAGGTCAACCTGCGTCAGGGCGTGCTGCGAGTGATGGGCAAGGGCAGCAAGGAACGGCTGGTGCCGATGGGCGAGGAGGCGATTGTCTGGGTCGAGCGTTACCTGCGCGATGGCCGCCAGGAATTGCTCGGCGGGCGTCCCAGCGATGTCATGTTCCCCAGCCAGCGCGGCGAGCAGATGACTCGGCAGACCTTCTGGCATCGCATCAAGCACCAGGCCAAGGTCGCCGGGATCGGCAAGTCGCTATCGCCGCATACCCTGCGTCATGCCTTCGCCACGCACTTGCTCAACCATGGCGCGGACCTGCGGGTGGTGCAAATGCTACTCGGCCACAGCGATCTGTCGACCACGCAGATCTACACCCACGTCGCCCGCGCACGCTTGCAGGACCTGCACGCCAAACATCACCCCCGCGGATGACCGATTTGTGATCTGCTTTTCTGTGGGAGCGAGCTTGCTCGCGATAGCGGTGTGTCAGGCAACATTAATATTGGATGTACGGGCCTCATCGCGAGCAAGCTCGCTCCCACAGAAAGCTGACGGCATCCGCGATGTCCTGCGTCACCCGCATTCGGCCACAGGGGCCTTATGTGGTAGGCTTTGCCGGTTTGCAGGATGGGCGGTTATGACCCGGTGTTTCGGCACGGGCGTTCTGATCGTCCCATTTGTCCGCCTTCAGGAGTTCTCATGCGTCTGACCCAGATTTTCGCCGCCGCAGCCATTGCGTTGGTCAGCACCTTTGCCGTCGCCGATGACGCGGCCGACAAAGCCATTCGTAAAAGCCTGGAAAACCTTCAGCTCGAAGTTCCGGTAGAAAGCATCTCCGCCAGTCCTCTGCCAGGTCTGTACGAAGTCAAGCTTCAAGGCAGTCGCGTGCTCTACGCCAGCGCCGATGGCCAGTACGTGGTTCAGGGCTACCTGTTTCAGCTCAAGGACGGCAAACCGGTCAACCTGACCGAGAAGACCGAACGCCTGGGCGTTTCCAAACTGGTCAACGCAATCCCGGTCGCGGAAACCGTGGTTTACCCGGCGATCGGCGAAACCAAATCGCACATCACCGTGTTCACCGACACCACCTGCCCGTACTGCCACAAACTGCACGCCGAAGTGCCTGAGCTGAACAAGCGCGGCATCGAAGTGCGTTACGTCGCGTTCCCGCGCCAGGGCCTGGGCTCGCCGGGTGATGAACAGCTGCAAGCGGTCTGGTGCTCGAAAGACAAAAAAGCCGCCATGGACAAGATGGTCGACGGCAAGGAAATCAAGGCCGCCAAGTGCGATAACCCGGTTTCCAAACAGTTCGCCCTCGGTCAGTCGATCGGCGTGAACGGCACACCGGCCATCGTTTTGGCTGATGGCCAAGTCATTCCGGGCTACCAGCCTGCGCCACAAGTCGCCAAACTGGCGCTGGACGCGAAATAAATTTGCATCGTCACGGTCAGCCATTGACGATCATGGTCCGGCGGTAAAATTCACCGGGCCATCAATAGAGAACCGCGAGCATGCGGTTGTTTTCACGGCCGGCCTTGAGTCGGCCGTTTTATGGGGAGTTCACAGTGAAACCGGTCAAAGTAGGCATCTGTGGGTTAGGGACCGTCGGTGGCGGTACCTTCAACGTACTTCAGCGCAACGCCGAGGAAATTGCTCGTCGTGCCGGGCGTGGAATCGAAGTGGCACAAATTGCCATGCGCACGCCAAAGCCTCAGTTCCAGACGACCGGTATTGCGATTACCAACGATGTCTTCGAAGTGGCCACGAACCCTGAGATCGACATCGTCATAGAGCTGGTGGGCGGCTACACCGTTGCCCGTGAGCTGGTACTCAAAGCGATCGAGAACGGAAAACATGTGGTAACCGCGAACAAGGCGTTGATCGCCGTTCACGGTAACGAAATTTTCGCCAAGGCCCGCGAGAAGGGCGTGATCGTTGCGTTCGAAGCCGCCGTGGCCGGTGGTATTCCGGTGATCAAGGCGATCCGTGAAGGCCTGTCCGCCAACCGTATCAACTGGGTCGCCGGGATCATCAACGGCACCGGCAACTTCATCCTCACCGAAATGCGCGAAAAGGGCCGGACCTTCGAAGACGTACTCGCCGAGGCGCAAGCCCTGGGTTACGCCGAAGCCGATCCGACCTTCGACGTTGAAGGCATCGACGCGGCTCACAAGTTGACGATCCTGGCGTCCATCGCATTCGGTATCCCGCTGCAATTCGACAAGGCCTACACCGAAGGCATCACCAAGCTGACCACCGCTGACGTGAACTACGCCGAAGCGCTGGGCTATCGCATCAAGCACCTCGGTGTGGCTCGCAGCACGCCTGCCGGTATCGAGTTGCGTGTGCATCCTACGCTGATCCCTGCCGATCGCCTGCTCGCCAACGTCAACGGCGTGATGAACGCGGTGATGGTCAACGGTGATGCCGCCGGTTCGACTCTGTTCTACGGCGCTGGCGCTGGCATGGAGCCAACCGCTTCGTCGGTGATCGCCGACCTGGTGGACGTGGTTCGCGCCATGACGTCCGACCCGGAAAACCGCGTGCCGCACCTGGCCTTCCAGCCGGATTCGCTGTCGGCCCACCCGATCCTGCCGATCGAAGCCTGCGAAAGCGCCTACTACCTGCGCATCCAGGCCAAGGACCATCCGGGTGTGTTGGCCCAGGTCGCGAGCATCCTGTCGGAGCGCGGCATCAACATCGAATCGATCATGCAGAAGGAAGTCGAAGAACACGACGGCCTGGTGCCGATGATTCTTCTGACTCATCGCGTGCTGGAACAGCACATGAACGACGCAATCGCCGCCCTGGAAGCCCTGGCGGGCGTGGTCGGTCCGGTCGTACGGATCCGCGTCGAGCACCTGAACTAAGCCGTTATCGTTCACCGGGTCCGCGCGCGGGCCCGGGTTTGCGAACACTGTCTATTGGAGCCAGTCATGCGTTATATCAGTACCCGCGGCCAGGCACCGGCCCTGAATTTCGAAGACGTTCTGCTGGCCGGTCTGGCCACTGATGGCGGCCTGTACGTGCCAGAAAACCTGCCACGTTTCACCCAGGAAGAAATCGCTTCCTGGGCCGGCCTGCCGTATCACGAGCTGGCCTTTCGGGTCATGCGCCCATTCGTGGCCGGCAGCATCCCCGATGCCGATTTCAAAAAAATCCTCGAAGAAACCTACGCTGTGTTCTCGCACAACGCCGTCGCACCGCTGCGTCAACTGAACGGCAACGAATGGGTATTGGAGCTGTTCCACGGCCCGACCCTGGCGTTCAAGGACTTCGCCCTGCAACTGCTCGGTCGTTTGCTCGACTACGTGCTGGAAAAACGTGGTGAGCGCGTAGTGATTGTCGGCGCCACCTCCGGCGACACCGGTTCGGCCGCCATCGAAGGCTGCAAGCACTGCGAAAACGTCGACATCTTCATCCTGCACCCGCACAACCGCGTGTCTGAAGTGCAGCGTCGCCAGATGACCACGATTTTCGGCGAGAACATTCATAACATCGCCATCGAAGGCAACTTCGATGACTGCCAGGAAATGGTCAAGGCCAGCTTCGCCGACCAGAGTTTCCTCAAAGGCACGCGTCTGGTGGCGGTGAACTCGATCAACTGGGCGCGAATCATGGCCCAGATCGTTTACTACTTCCACGCTGCCCTGCAGCTGGGCGGTCCGGCACGTTCGGTATCGTTCTCGGTGCCCACCGGCAACTTCGGTGACATCTTCGCCGGTTACCTGGCACGCAACATGGGCTTGCCGATCAACCAATTGATCGTCGCCACCAACCGCAACGACATCCTGCACCGCTTCATGAGCGGCAATCAGTACGTCAAGGAAACGCTGCACGCCACGCTGTCGCCGTCGATGGACATCATGGTGTCGTCGAACTTCGAACGCCTGCTGTTCGATCTGCACGGTCGCAACGGCGCCGCAATTGCCGGTTTGATGGACACCTTCAAGCAGGGTGGCGGTTTCAGCGTCGAAGAGGAACGCTGGACCGAAGCTCGCAAACTGTTCGATTCGCTGGCCGTGGATGACGCTCAAACCTGCGAAACCATCGCCGAAGTCTTCGAGCAAACCGGCGAACTGCTGGATCCGCACACGGCCATCGGTGTGAAAGCTGCACGTGAGTGCCGTCGCAGCCTGGATATCCCAATGGTGATCCTGGGCACAGCGCATCCGGTCAAATTCCCGGATGCAGTGGAGAAAGCCGGCGTAGGAAAAGCGCTCGAACTACCTGCACATCTTTCTGATTTGTTTGAGCGAGATGAGCGCTGCACCGTGCTGCCAAATGACCTGAAAGCCGTCCAGGCCTTTGTCAGTCTGCATGGCAACCGCGGCAAGCCTCTGTAACCAATTAAAACTGTCACATTTTGAAGCCCGTCTCCTGACGGGCTTTCTCATTTCTGCATGCCACACTTGTCGTGATTCGTACATGAAGGCTCGCCCCACGAAGGACGGGCGAGTTGATCACCAAGGAAGTGACAATGCTGTTTTTCAGTAAATTGAAGCCAGTCGCGTGCTGGATGTTTTTTTTGGTCGGCACCCTGGGCTTTGCTCAATGGGGGAGCGCGTCGCAATTGGCGGCCTCCCAGTCCAAAGGATCGGTCGCCGGCCCAACGATAGAGCTGGACGCTCAGGAGTTGAAATGGATTGCCGAGCATTCGCAAGTCATTGTCGCCTCGGTGCAATATCCGCTGTACCTGTTCAAGGATGAGCACGGCCACTGGAGCGGTTTGAACAATGATCTGCTCAACCGCATCAGCGCGATGACGCGATTGCAGTTTGTTCATGAAGAGTCGTTTTCTACCGATCAGCTGCTTGGACGGCTGGAAAGCGGCGCCGCGGACATGAGCACGACGTTGGCGATGAATGACGAACGCAAGACGTTTCTGGATTTCAGTCATGCGTTCGGTGGCGCTGGCTGGGTGTTCGTCGGGCGGGCCGGGGCGCCAGTGGTGCAATCTTTGGAGCAGCTGTCGGGAAGGGTTCTGGTGTTGCCGACGCGGCATGCGCTGGAGGCTACGATTCGCCGCGACAATCCGGACATCGATCTGCGCTCGGTTAAAACCTATACGGAGGCCCGGGCGTTGGTCGAAAGCGGTGAGGCCTATGCCACCATCGAAAACGAAATCGGAGCACAACTCTATCCGTCCGGTCAGCTCAAGGTGGGGTATACGGTCGAGGGCAAATGGGAGGCGGACCACCTGGCCGTACGCAAAGGTCAGCCGCAATTGTCGAGCATTCTCAACAAGGCGCTTGAAGCGCTTGATCCTGCCGAATTGCGCGCCATTCGCCTGAAATGGCTCAATGGGATTGCGCCAGTTAAGGTGCCCGGCGTCTGGCACCGACTCGCCGAGTGGGGCTGCTGGGGAGTGTTTGTCGTCAGTCTATTCGGCCTGCTGTCGCTGCTCTGGAACCGCAGGCTCACGGTATTGATCCAGCAGCGCCTGGATGCCGAGAAAAATCTGAGTGATCAGCTCGCCTTCCAGCATGCGTTGATGGACGCCATGCCCGATCCGATGTTTGTTCGTGACCTGGAAGGGCGTTTGATCATGTGCAACAAAAGTTATGAAGAGGACTTGTCGACCCGTTTCGACCAGATCCAGGGACGACAGTTGATTGAACTGGACGTCTTGCCCAAAGAAACTGCCGAACTGCTGCATGCAGAGTTCATGGCCCAGCTCGGTACGCGCAAGACCCGCTTCAGTGAGCGTCAATTGATGTTCAACAATGGCGTCAGGCATATTTATCAGTGGACAGTGCCTTTTTTCAGTGCCGATGGACAATTGCGGGGCCTGCTGGGGGGATGGACCGATATTGGCAAGCGCAAGAAGCAGGCGTGACGCGGTTGTTTTTTCTCTGTCATCTTGGCCGTGCATGCTCTATCGACCAGAGGCGCCGGTTTTCCTGCAGTCGGTATCCAGAACTTTCTTCTCGGGCCAGAGGTCATTTACTGTACGCACGCCCCAGGCACTTTGTTTTCGGACTATTGAGTGGTGATCGAGATGGAAAGTATCAGTCTATTGCTCGGTGAGGCTCTGAGCCCGTATCAGGTGACGTTGACTCCGTCGGGGACCCATGGCGAATGCCTGGTGACTCTGAAGAGTGCGACCGGCGCTATCGTGGTCGAACGCGCGTTCAATCAGGCCCAGTTGACCAGCAAACGCC
Organism: Pseudomonas sp. RT4P38; assembly: GCF_054897765.1. Lineage (NCBI taxonomy): Bacteria > Pseudomonadati > Pseudomonadota > Gammaproteobacteria > Pseudomonadales > Pseudomonadaceae > Pseudomonas > Pseudomonas sp. RT4P38. Next base: position 5,685,750 of record NZ_CM142703.1, on the reverse strand, counting down.
TGCTGACGGATGTGGTCGACGGGTTGCATCGTGACGTGCTGATCGCTGAAGGTCGCCTGGAGCCCTGCGTCATAGCGGCGTTGCGCAATGCGGCTCAGGACAAGATCCTGGCCAACCGAAATTGAATTGTTTTTTGTGGGAACCTTCCTGCGCCAATGTCAGTCAGACCATGTAACAGCAGGATCAAGCATTGTGCTCCGGTGCTTGTAGCTTGCTGTTACTGGTCTTTATGTAGGCCACGTTTAACCCCGAGTCGTCTCCCCACTTCTCGGGGTTTCTTTTTGTCTGCGATTTGTCATTGCTGCGCCTGATGCTCGAAAAACGCCTTGGTTTCTTTCAAGTAGTCGCTGCGGCGTTCCGGATCCAGCCAGTCGGCGTATAACTGATCCAGTCGCTGGCGCGGAAATGTGCGCAAGAGCTGGTTGATCTCGGTGATCGCCTGTCGGCCCTGGGGCGAATGGGAGCAGCCGATGTGCCCGGACAGGTATTTGCCCGTGCCCCTGGCCGGATAGAACTCCAGTTGGTCGTCGGCAATATGCTCCTGATTGGCCTGATAGCGGATTTCCGGCCAGTAACCCAATACAACCTGCAAACGGCCCAGGCGCTGCATCTGTAACAGACTGCCAAGCGCGTCGTTGCCGTAATGGGGTGTCAGCGCCTTGGGCGGTGCCTGTTTCAGCAGCGTGTCGAGGAACTGGCCATAACTGCGTTCGGCCACCACACCGACTTTCTTTCGACCACTGGCCAGCATCGCCGCCAGATCGACTTCACCGTCGACAAGAAAGGGTTCCAGCACCCGTCGATCTTCCTTGCGAACGACAAGGCCATTGCTCACGGCACGGAAGGCTGGAATCGAGAACGTAATCCATTGTTCTCGCTCCTCGGTCCAGACCAGCGAGGGATCGCACGTAAACGACTCTTCGTGAAGCATTTGCATGCCACGGGCGCGGTTGACCCGCATCAGGGTGTGTTCGTATTGCGGCATGCCGGCGATCAACAGCGGCAGCATTTGATCGATGATTCCCTGACCTTTTTTCGGGCCTTCGAGAATCATCGTTGGCGGCAAATCACGCAGTAACCAGATCAGCGTCTCTTTGGGGTACGCTGAAACGGATGAGCTCAGACCCGACAGAAATACGAACATCGCCAACGCCCACCCGCCGCGGGCGTAATCGAGTGCTGATGAGAGCAGGCGTTTCAGCTTATATCGCCCCGGCTTCACGCAGCTTTGCGATCTGTTCCTTGTCGTAACCAAGATCGTTGAGTACCTGCGCATTATGCTCACCCAACTGCGGCCCGACCCATTCTGAAGTGCCGGGTGTCTCAGAGAGTTTCGGCACTATTCCCGGCATCTTGAAATCTTTACCGTCCGGCAACTTGGCTTTCAGGAACATTTCCCGGGCCAGGTACTGTGGATCACTGAACATGTCTTCAGCGCTGAAGATCCGACTGACCGGTACGTCGGCCTGATTCAACTGCTCGATGATGGCGTCCAGCGGCAGTGAGTTGGCCCAGCGATCAATCACCCCATAAATCTCGTCGCGACGGCTATCACGTCCGTCGTTGCTCGCCAACGCAGGGTCGTTGGCCAGGTCATCGCGACCGATGATCAGCATGAAGCGTTTGAAGATCGCGTCACCATTGGCGCCGATCTGCACATGCTTGCCGTCGGCACTGGTGTGGATCGAGGAGGGCGTAATGCCCGGCATGATGTTGCCGCTGCGCTCGCGGATGAAACCGAACACGTCGAACTCGGGGACCATGCTTTCCATCATGGCGAAGATCGCTTCATACAGCGCCACATCCACCACTTGGCCGAGGCCGCCGTTGACTTCGCGATGACGCAGGGCCATCAGTGCGCCAATCACGCCCCAAAGTGCGGCAATGGAGTCGCCGATGGAGATTCCGGTGCGCACCGGTGGTCGGTCTTCGAAGCCGGTGATGTAGCGCAGGCCACCCATGGATTCACCGACGGCGCCAAAACCTGGCTGATCCTTCATCGGCCCGGTCTGACCGAAGCCCGAGAGACGCACCATCACCAGTTTCGGGTTCAGTGCGTGCAAGACTTCCCAGCCCAGACCGAGTTTTTCCAACACGCCCGGGCGAAAATTCTCTATCAGGATGTCCGCTTCGCTGAGCAGTTTTTTCAGAATTGCCAGGCCGTCGGGGTGTTTGAGGTTCAGGGTCAGGGATTTTTTGTTGCGCGCCTGGACGAACCACCATAGCGAGGTGCCTTCATACAGTTTTCGCCATTTGCGCAACGGATCGCCGCCATCGGGGGACTCGATTTTGATCACCTCGGCACCGAACTCTCCGCAAATGCGCGAGGCAAACGGCCCGGCGATCAGCGTGCCCAATTCAATGACTTTCAGACCTGAGAGCGGTTTTCCGGTGAGCGGCATACTGAATCCTGTAGGACAGAGGCTGAGCGAATACAGCGTTTTAACATAGCCGAACGTCAGACGACCAAGGTTGATCGCCTTCAATTCGTGGATTGCCTACCGCATCGGGTAGACTTGCCGCCTTTCCCCGTATCAAGAAGCCCGTTCATGGCCCAGCCGTCCACGACCTACAAGTTTGAACTGAACCTTACCGACCTCGACCGCAGCGTGTACGAGAGCGTGAAGCAGACCATCGCTCGTCACCCTTCGGAAACCGAAGAGCGCATGACCGTGCGGCTGCTGGCCTACGCCTTCTGGTACAACGAGCAGCTGTCGTTCGGCCGCGGTCTGTCAGACGTGGACGAACCTGCCCTGTGGGAAAAGAGCCTGGACGATCGAGTTCTGCACTGGATCGAAGTCGGCCAGCCAGACGCCGATCGCCTGACGTGGTGCTCGCGTCGCACCGAACGCACCAGCCTGCTGGCCTACGGCAGCCTGCGCGTCTGGGAAACCAAAGTGATCCCGGCGATCAAAAACCTGAAAAACGTGCACATCGCTGCTGTTCCGCAGGAAGTGCTGGAAACCCTGGCCAAGGACATGCCCCGCGTTATCAAGTGGGATGTGATGATCAGCGAAGGGACGATTTTCGTCACCGACGACCGTGGTCAGCATGAAGTCCAGTTGCAGTGGCTGAGCGGCGAGCGCGGCTGATTATTCGCCGTTAACTTGCGTCATCCGGTTTTATCCTACGTATTCAAGAGAAGCACCTGTCACCCCATGCGCATCGAACCTCGCCTGTTGCCCGACACTCTGCCATTCCTCGGTGATCTGCCGCCGCTGCTGACCCGTCTGTACGCGGCGCGAGGCGTACTGTCCGAGGCTGAACTGGACAAGAGCCTGGCGCGACTGATCCCGTTCCAGCGGCTCAAAGGTATCGATGCGGCGGTGGATTTGCTGGTGACGGCGCTGGAGCAGCGTCAGCGAATTCTGATCGTTGGCGACTTCGACGCCGATGGCGCGACGGCCAGTACAGTGGGCATGCTGGGCTTGCGTCTGCTGGGTGCGGCTCACGTCGACTATCTGGTGCCGAACCGTTTTGAGTACGGCTATGGCCTGACGCCGGAAATCGTTGAAGTGGCGCTGACCCGTACACCACAGTTGCTGATCACTGTGGACAACGGTATCTCCAGCGTTGAAGGCGTGGCGGCGGCGAAAAAAGCCGGGCTCCAGGTGCTGGTCACCGACCACCACTTGCCCGGTGACGAATTGCCGCTGGCCGATGCCATCGTTAACCCCAACCAACCAGGTTGCGAGTTTCCAAGCAAGGCGCTGGCCGGCGTCGGAGTGATTTTCTACGTGTTGATGGCCCTGCGCGCGCGCTTGCGCAGCCTCGGCTGGTACGAGAGCAAGCCGCAGCCAAACATCGGCGAGTTGCTGGACCTGGTGGCGCTGGGCAGCGTCGCCGACGTGGTGCCGCTGGATGCCAACAACCGGATTCTGGTGCACCAAGGCCTGGAACGGATTCGCGCCGGGCGTGCTCGGCCAGGCATCAAGGCAATCCTTGAGGTGGCCAAGCGGGACCCAGCGCGCATCACCTCCACTGATCTGGGTTTCATTGTCGGCCCACGCCTGAATGCGGCAGGAAGGCTGGATGACATGAGTCTGGGCATCGAATGCCTGCTCACTGAAGACGCCGGTCTGGCGCGTGAAATGGCGGTTCAGCTCGACGGCATGAACCAGGACCGCAAATCCATCGAGCAGGGCATGCAGCGTGAAGCGCTGGCTCAACTGAAAGATTTGCCGGTCGAGTCGATGCCGTTCGGCTTGTGCCTGTTCGATCCCGAGTGGCACCAGGGTGTCATCGGAATCCTCGCATCACGTATGAAAGATCGCTATTTCCGTCCGACTATCGCCTTTGCCGATGCAGGCGATGGCTTGCTCAAGGGCTCGGGGCGTTCGGTTCAGGGGTTTCATATTCGTGACGCGTTGAGCGTGGTGGCGGCGCAGCATCCGAATCTGATCAGCAAATACGGCGGCCATGCGATGGCAGCCGGCCTGACGTTGCCGGAAGCGAATTTTCCGTTGTTCGCCGAAGCCTTTGACGCTGAAGTGCGTAGGCAATTGCGTGAAGAAGACCTGACCGGGCGCCTGCTGACGGACGGCACCCTGGCGGTCGAGGAGTTTCACCTGGAACTGGCCCGCGCCCTGCGCCATGCCGGTCCGTGGGGGCAGCACTTCCCGGAGCCGCTGTTCCACGGCGTGTTCCAGTTGGTCGAGCAGCGGGTGGTCGGCGAACGGCACCTCAAAGTGGTGCTGAAGAGTGAATGTGGTTCGGTGAAACTGGATGGCATTGCCTTCGGAATCGACCGCGACATCTGGCCGAATCCGACCATCAAGTGGGTGGAATTGGCCTACAAACTCGACCTCAACGAGTTCCGTGGTAACGAGACGGTGCAGTTGATGATTGCCCACATCGAACCGCGTTGAACCCTTCGCGGACAAGCCTCGCTCCCACATTGGTTTTGTGAACAACGCAGATCCACTGTGGGAGCGAGCTTGCTCCGGGCGGCGTTCCGACGATAGCGATCTCCCTGACGCCAAATATCCCCGGAACCCTCCTTCCTCCCCCGATGTCGACTAGGCTCTAAGCACTGCTTGATTATCCTTGTGACGTCTTGTCGAATTTTTGCCCGCGGGGGCGGGTGCTGCACCTTTTTCCTGTCACTCGTCGACTTTTCAAACAGAACCCTGGAGCCTGCCCACTGATTCGAGAGGTGCCCCATGAGTCTGCTGCTTGAACCCTATACCCTTCGCCAATTGACCCTGCTCAACCGCATTGCGGTTTCGCCGATGTGCCAGTACTCCAGCGTTGATGGACTGGCCAATGACTGGCACCTGGTCCACCTCGGCAGCCGCGCTGTCGGCGGGGCCGGTCTGGTGTTTACCGAAGCCACGGCGGTGACCGCCGACGGACGCATCACCGCCGAGGACCTCGGCCTGTGGAGCGATGAACAGATCGAACCTTTGCAACGCATCACGCGCTTCATTGCGGCTCAAGGCGCAGTGGCCGGCATTCAGTTGGCCCACGCCGGGCGCAAGGCCAGCACCCATCGGCCGTGGATCGGCAAACATGGCAGCGTCAAACCCGAAGACGGTGGCTGGGTTCCGGTGGGCCCTTCGCCGATCGCCTTCGACCCGCAGCACACACACCCCACGCAGCTCGATGAAGGTGAGATCGCTGAGGTCATTCAGGCCTTTGTCGCTTCGGCCAAGCGAGCACTGACCGCCGGTTTCAAAGTGGTCGAAATACACGCCGCCCACGGTTACCTGTTGCATCAGTTTCTTTCGCCCCTGAGCAATCAGCGGCGCGATCAATATGGTGGTTCGTTCGAGAATCGCATCCGGCTGGTGCTGCAAGTCACCGAAGCGGTGCGTGCGGTGTGGCCTGAAGAGCTACCGCTGTTCGTGCGGGTATCGGCCACCGATTGGGTGGAAGACGGCTGGAACCCGGATGAAACCGTGGAGCTGGCGCGACGCCTCCACGCGTTGGGCGTAGACCTGATTGACGTCTCGTCGGGCGGTACTGCAGCCAACGCCGAAATTCCTACAGGTCCCGGGTATCAGACCCGCTTCGCTGAACGTGTACGCAAGGAATCAGGCATTGCTACAGGCACTGTAGGGATGATTACCGAACCGGCGCAGGCCGAGCACATTCTGCGAACCTGCCAGGCTGACATCATCTTCCTGGCCCGTGAGCTGCTGCGTGATCCGTACTGGCCACTGCATGCCGATGATGACTTGGGAGGGCGCAAGGCCATCTGGCCGGCGCAGTACCAGCGGGCAACCCATCGCGAACAGCCGATTCACGAGTCGGATTTGCGCGACTGATTGACGCTGTAAAACCAAAAAGCCCCGACCATCGTGATCGGGGCTTTTGTGTTTCTGTGCACTGAGGTTTGTTGTCGGTCAGGCCCTCATCGCGAGCAAGCTCGCTCCCACATTGGATCTCCATGAGACACAGGTTTTGTGTACACCTCAGATCACCTGTGGGAGCGAGCTTGCTCGCGATGGGGCCAGCCAAGACACCCAATTACCCTCAGGTGTACTTGCGCTTCTCAGGTGCAGGCGGGAAGTACTGGTACAACCAGGTTTCACTCAACGTGCGGTCATGGGTGCGAATGAACAGCCTCAGCTCCACCGGCGCCACGCTGTCATTGGTCGGGTACCAGTCAAAGGTAATTCGGTAACCCTTGATGTCATCCAGTACCAGCACATTGAAGTCCTTGACCTGCCCATTCGAGCAAGTGACCACCGGCTCGATTCCCGCGCCTTCAGGCAAGCGATCCAGGCCGCCGCCCGTGAAGTCCACGGCAAACCGTCGAGCCCAGACTTCCGGGTAATGCTCGCCAGGCGCCCAGCCTTCGATGAAGCCGCCCATGCCCGAACGAGTGGCATTGACCCGCGCCAACGGCGTGCCGACCGGTGGCAGTGCGCTCCAGTACAGCTTGTAGCCGTAGTTCAGGGAGTCGCCAGCCGCGACCGGTTTCTTCGGGGTCCAGAACGCGACGATGTTATCCAGGGTTTCGCCGGTCGTAGGAATTTCCATCAGATCAATAGAGCCTTCGCCCCACGCGGTCGTAGGTTCTACCCACAGGCTCGGACGCTTGCTGTACCAATCGACGGTGTCTTGATAGCTGTCGAACTCGTGATCGGTCTGCACAAGGCCGAAACCTTTCGGGTCGGTGTCGGCGAAGGCATTGAATTGCAGGGTGGCCGGGTTGTTCAGCGGGCGGCAGATCCACTCGCCGTTGCCACGCCACATGGCCAGGCGATCAGAGTCGTGGATTTGCGGGTGAATCGTGTCGCACATGCGTCGTTCATGGGTGCCGCAGCTGAACATGCTGGTCATCGGCGCGATGCCCAGTTGTTCGATGGCGGTGCGCGCGTTGATGTGGGCATCGATGCCCATGACGACCTGGCTGGCCTGACAGTCGATGTCGAAACGGTAAGCGCCAGTGGCGCTCGGTGAATCCAGCAGGGCGTAGACCACGAAGCGAGTGCTGTCTTTGTCCGGGGTCTCGAACCAGAACTTGGTGAAGTCCGGGAACTCTTCACGTTTCTTGGCATAAGTATCAATCGCCAGACCGCGAGCCGACAGACCGTACTGGCCCGAAGCGTCTACCGCGCGGAAATAGCTGGCGCCGAGGAAGGACAACACGTCGTGCTGGTCCAGCTCCGGGGCCTTGAACAACTTGAACCCGGAAAACCCCAGATCGCCCGTGAGCTGTTTGGTGTCGACCGTGGTTTTTTCATAGTTGAACAGGGACGGACGGAAATGCACTTCCCGCGCCTGACGAGTCTTGGGATCGACGCTGTACATGCGCACCGGTTGCTTGAAACCCATGCCAACGTGGAAGAACTGCACATCCAGCTGACCGTTGAGGTCATTCCACAGCGAGTGGTTGCCGTCGTAGCGGATCGCGTTGAAATTTTGCGGCGTCATGGTCGCCAGGGTCGGCGGCAGCACCTGCTTGGTGTCCTGATAGCGATTGCCGGCGAGCTGCTTGGCCTGGATCTTCAGCGCTTCGAAGTCGAACGCCTGAGCTTCGCCATCCGCCGTGCTGTTTCCTGCCCAGGCCCGGGCAGCCAGCAGGCCGGTGGCTGATAATCCGGTGTAGGCAGCGATGGCCATGGATGCTTTGAGCAAATTCCTGCGGTGCATAAGTTCAACCTGTCGTGAACAATCCCGCGCCGTTCCTGGCACGTGCTGGATCAAAAATAAAGGTTCGGACATGCCTTCGGCCAAACGCAACGGACATTTAACAGATAACAAATAGCTTAAACCGTTCGGTTGCGGAGAAAAAATGATTGGTAGCACTTTGGCTTCGTGGCAATGAAACAAGAAATGTCGGTTAAGTTTTCTGACAGTACTTTCTGATTTATAGGGCATTTCTGCTTTTTTTGACTAATTACTCTAAAAATCGCTTTTCACCGCCGCGATAGTTCCTATTCTGTGTTCATGACCGACCTCTGCCCTTCAGGCCGGCGACTACAAAAAGGAGAGGGCGATGCGGTTTTTGAAGTTTTCTCGGGCTTATAGAAGGACATCGTCCATGACGAAAGTACAAGGCATCACCCAGTTGCTGGGAATCCTTCCTTGCCTGACCACTGTGCGCCGAAGGCGTCGGGTCAGTTCGGACGAGATGAAGTTGTTGGAGCGCTATCGGGAACTGTCGGAAAGCGACCAGATTGCGATGCGGTATCTGGTGGATGCGATGAGGAGTGTTTCGCGGTTTTGACCGAGGATGGTTACCGTGAAGGCCATTTGGCTTTTACGGTGGCCACGCAGGTCAGCTTGCCAGCATCGGCGTCGATGATGCCTTCGTGGATTGCTTGGCGACGAGCCGCGATATTTTTTAGCTCGATGGTTTGTTGCAGATACTTTTCTGAAAAGGCGCTATCACTTGAAATCACTTCAGTGACGCTTTGGCTGGTGATGCGCGGTTTGCTCATGGCTGCGGATTGCTCTTGCGGGAGATTGAACAGGTGTATTCAAGCCAAAGGGGGCGGACTGTGAAGTCTGCCCCTTTTTCATTTTTTCACTCTACCTTCAACTGCAAGTGCCCACGATCGTGAACGGCCGCTGTGCCTGCATCAGATCAGGCATGTCCCGCCACTTGATCCAGGCCTGATGCTGCCAATGCAGCAGCGGCACCGAAATCCCGGCCCACTGTAACGAACTCAGACTTGGAATGTTATCCACAGGTGTCGCGTCTGCATCACGCAGCATTGGGATGACCACGTTGCTCAACCACTGGCGCAGGTTTCGGTTTTCAGGGACGAAGTGGTGCACCAGAAGGGCGTACATCCCTGATTCGCTGACCATCAGTGACTCGACTGTTTTCCCATTTTTGAGCAACCAGACGTATCGACGCTGGTCCGGATCGAGTTTTAGGGTGAGGCGTTGGTCCATCGGGCGGCCCATCAAGCGACCGAGATCCTGGACGCAGAACCAGGCTTGGTTGTCCTGCATGAAGGCGTGGAGGAAGCGGTTGTGGCGGGTGAAGATGGTAGGGGTGAAATGAGGATGGATTTCAGACGGATTTGGTGTGTGCGTAAGCATTTTTCGACTCCAAGTTGAAAAGGGAGCCGCCACTCAGAGGAGCGCGGATGCGCCATGTTGATAATGTTCCGGCTTCGACCCCGGGTCGCTGATTTGGCAGCGACGAGGTAAAGCCTATCGTTCAGGCGCTCGCGGCGCCAAGTCTACCTTGGCGCCGCATGCTGTAGGAATCGGTGTCTTTTCGGGAAGGGCTCGTCTGTAGGAGAGAACATGACCACGAACCCAGCCCGCATCGCTGCGGGCAGGGCAGGGCAAGTACCGTTATCGACTAACCTTCCAAGCATCCCCTGCAGGCGCAGTCCCATGGTCATACGGCTTGGCAAGCCACATATAAACCAGCCCCAACCCAATCACGATCGCAGTACTCAACACCATCGCGTAGTTGATGTACCACGCCGCATCCGGAGTGCGCGGCCAGGCCATGTTGATGATCGCGCCAACACCATAGACCAGCGCACCGATGTTCACGGCCCAGCCCCAGGCGCCGAGGGTGAATTTGCCGCTCGGTTTCCAGCCTTTCATCTCGAGCGTAGGAATAGAGCAGACGACTCGCCGCAGCTTGCAGGCTGATGACGCAGGAGATGAAGGAAATCATTACCACGCCCATCACCACTTTGAACCGACCGGGTCATGACGGCGCTGCCCGGATCGGTGGTTATTGTTTTGTGTTGCGGTGCGGCGATCCGACGATGCTTTTAGTGCTTGAACATCACGTGCCGAACAACGGTGTAGTCCTCCAGACCGTACAGGGACATGTCCTTGCCATAACCGGACAGTTTCTGACCGCCGTGAGGCATTTCGCTGACCAGCATGAAGTGCGTATTTACCCAAGTGCAGCCGTACTGCAAGCGTGCGGACAAGCGATGCGCACGACCGACGTCCGAGGTCCAGACCGACGACGCCAGGCCGTAGTTCGAATCGTTAGCCCAGCCCAGCACCTGTGCTTCATCGGTGAACTTGGTCACCGACACCACCGGCCCGAACACTTCACGACGGACGATTTCGTCGTCCTGTTGCGCGTCGGCCAACACCGTTGGTTCGAAGAAGAAGCCATTGCCTTCCACAGCTTTGCCACCGGTGATCAATCGGATATGCGGCTGCGCCACGGCACGCTCGACAAACCCGGCCACGCGGTCGCGATGTTGCGCGGTAATCAACGGGCCCAGCTCGGTCGACGGATCATCCTGCACGCCGTACTTGATGCTGCTGACCGCTTCGCCGAGCTTCTCGACGAACGTGTCGTAGATACCTTCCTGCGCGTAGATGCGGCAGGCGGCGGTGCAGTCCTGGCCTGCGTTGTAGAAGCCGAAGGTGCGAATGCCTTCCACGGCGGCGTCGATGTCGGCGTCGTCGAAGATGATCACCGGGGCTTTGCCGCCCAGTTCCATGTGCATGCGTTTGACGCTGTCGGCGGTGCTGGAAATGATGTTCGAGCCGGTGGCGATCGAACCGGTCAACGAGACCATGCGCACTTTCGGGTGTGTGACCAGTGGGCTGCCGACCGTAGGACCACGACCGAACACCAGGTTAAGCACACCGGCCGGGAAAATATCCGACGCCAGTTCCGCCAGACGCAGCGCGGTCAGCGGGGTTTGCTCCGACGGCTTGAGCACCACGGTATTACCCGCCGCGAGGGCTGGAGCGATTTTCCAGGCGACCATCATCAGTGGGTAGTTCCACGGCGCGATGGAGGCGATCACGCCGACCGGGTCGCGACGGATCATCGAGGTGTGGCCGTGCAGGTATTCACCGCCCGCCGAACCGCTCATGCAACGGCTGGCGCCGGCGAAGAAACGGAACACGTCGGCAATGGCCGGGATCTCGTCGTTCAGCGCAGCGCTGTAAGGCTTGCCGCAGTTGTCCGATTCCAGTTTGGCCAGCTCTTCGCCGTGGGCTTCGATGGCGTCGGCGAGTTTAAGCAGCAGCAGCGAGCGTTCTTTCGGGGTGGTTTGCGACCAGCTGTCGAAGGCGCTGTCGGCGGCCCGCACGGCGGTATCGACCTGAGCTTCGCTGGCTTCATTGATCTCCACCAATACACTGCCCAGTGCAGGGTTGAACACGGGTTGGGCGGGGCCTTCGCCGTCGATCAGTTGGCCATTGATCAAGAGTTTGGTTTGCATGGCGTTGTCCTCTTTCTACCGCAAATTCATTATTGGAATGGTCAGGAAATTCACTTGCCGCCACTGCCCGCAACGCTTTCACCGCCCCGGGTCAGGTAATAGGCGCCGAGGATCGGCAGCATGGTCACCATCATCACCAGCATCGCGACGACGTTGGTCACCGGCACGTCCCGTGGGCGGCTGAGCTGGTTGAGCAGCCACAGCGGCAGGGTGCGTTCATGGCCGGCGGTGAAGGTGGTGACGATGATTTCGTCGAACGACAGGGCAAACGCCAACATGCCGCCGGCCAGCAACGCCGAGCCGAGGTTCGGCAGGACGATGTAGCGGAAGGTCTGCCAGCCATCGGCGCCAAGGTCCATCGACGCTTCGATCAAACTGTGAGAAGTGCGACGCAAGCGGGCGATGACGTTGTTGTAGACAATCACCACACAGAAAGTCGCGTGACCGACGATGATGGTGAACATCCCAGGCTCGATCCCCAGCGTCTTGAAGGTCGCCAGCAACGCGATACCGGTGATGATCCCCGGCAAGGCAATCGGCAGGATCAGCATCAGCGAGATGCCTTGCTTGCCGAAGAAATCCCGGCGGTACAACGCCGCCGACGCGAGGGTGCCGAGGACTAATGCAATCAACGTTGCGACGGACGCAATCTGCAGCGACATCTTGATCGCTTCCAGTACGTCAGGACGCGAGAACGCCACGCCGATCCACTTCAGGGTGAAGCCCCTGGGCGGGAAGCTGAACGCTGCGTCTTCAGTGTTGAAGGCGTACAGGAAGATGATCAGGATCGGGAAGTGCAGAAACACCAACCCGCCCCAGGCTGCGATGCGCAGGCCCAAAGAAGCCTGCTCTTGAGATGAAGCGTCAGAGCGCATCGAAGGCCCCCAGTCGTTTGACGATGGACAGGTAAATGGCGATCAGCACGATCGGCACCAGCGTGAAAGCCGCGGCCATCGGCATGTTGCCGATCGCGCCTTGCTGGGCGTACACCATGCTGCCGACGAAGTAGCCCGGCGGACCCACCAGTTGCGGCACGATGAAGTCGCCCAGGGTCAGCGAAAAGGTGAAGATCGAACCGGCCGCGATGCCCGGAATCGACAGCGGCAACGTCACTTGCATGAAGGTCTGGCGCGGGTTGGCGCCAAGGTCGGCAGACGCTTGCAGCAAGGACGGCGGCAGACGTTCCAGCGAGGCCTGGATCGGCAGGATCATGAACGGCAGCCAGATGTAGACGAACACCATGAAACGGCCCAGGTGCGAGGTCGACAACGTGCTGCCGCCCACCCCCGGAATACCCAGCACGAACTGCAACACAGGCTCCAGACCCAGGTGTTGAACGAACCATTGCGCCACACCGCCCTTGGCCAGCAGCAGTGTCCAGGCATACGCCTTGACGATGTAACTGGCCCACATCGGCATCATCACCGCGATATAGAAAAACGCCTTGGTCTTGCCGGTGGTGTAGCGCGCCATGTAGTAGGCAATCGGGAACGCGACCACGGCACTGGCGATCGACACGACGACGGCCATGCTCAAGGTGCGCAGGATGATGTCGAAGTTCGAGGGCTGGAACAGGGCAGCGAAGTTCGCCAGGGTCAGGTCGGGTGTGACCGCCATGGTGAAGTCATCGAAGGTGTAGAAGCCTTGCCACAGCAGCACCAGCAGTGAGCCGAGGTAGATTGCGCCGAACCAGAGCAGCGGCGGTATCAGCAGCATCGACAGGTACAGGTTCGGTCGGCGATACAGCAGGTTGGAAAACCTGCGCAACGGCGAGCCGCCGGCCGGGGTTTGAGTCATCGCCACGCTGTTCATCTCACACCCCGCCGACAACGGTGTCGTGCAGCGGGATCATCGCTTCCCGTGCCCAGCGCGCGCTGATGCGTTGCCCGGTCTGGTGCTGGGTGCTGACGTCCAGCCACTGGACGTTGGCCTGGCTGATGTTCAAGGTCTGGCCGTTTTCCAGTTTCACTTCATAGCGGGTGGCGCTGCCTTGGTACTGGATGTCATGGAGCAAGCCGCTGACTTCTATTTCATGGCTGGCCAGTGGCCCTTCGGCGAAACGCACGTGTTCCGGGCGAATCGAAAACGGCTGTGGATTGCCGCTTAACTGCTTCGCCAGATCGCCGCGAATCACGTTGGAGGTGCCGACAAATTCGGCGACGAAGGTTGTCGCCGGTTTCATGTACAGGTTGCGCGGTGTGTCGACCTGCTCGATGCGCCCCTTGTTGAACACCGCCACGCGATCTGACATCGACAGCGCTTCGGTCTGGTCGTGGGTGACGAAGATGAAGGTGATGCCGAGCTGGCGTTGCAGCTTCTTCAGTTCACCCTGCATTTGCTCGCGCAGCTTTAAGTCGAGAGCGCCCAACGGCTCATCGAGCAGCAGCACTCGCGGACGATTGACCAAGGCGCGGGCCAGGGCCACACGCTGACGCTGACCGCCGGACAGTTGCACCGGTTTGCGCGCGCCGTAACCGCCGAGGGCTACCATGTCGAGGGCTTCTTCGGCGCGTTTCTGGCGTTCGGATTTGCCGACGCCTTTGACCTTCAAACCGTAGGCGACGTTGTCGAGTACGTTCATGTGCGGGAACAGCGCGTAATCCTGGAACACGGTGTTCACGTCACGCTGATACGGCGGCAGCCCGGCGGCTTCCGCGCCATGAATACGGATAGAGCCTGCACTCGGTTGTTCGAAACCGGCGATCAGGCGCAGACAGGTAGTTTTGCCCGAACCGGAAGGGCCCAGCATGGAAAAGAACTCGCCGTCCTGGATATCGATGGAAACCCGGTCAACGGCCTTCACTTCGCCGAACTGACGGGAAACGTTGGTGAACTGGACTGCAAGCGTCATGGTGCGCAACTCCAAAAATCTGAATCTTTAAAAGCATCGTCGGATCGCCGCCCGGAGCAAGCTCGCTCCCACATTGGAATGCGATCAAATGTGGGAGCGACGGTGCGGCGATCCGACTTGCTCGCGAAGAGGGCTTAACGGCCGCCCATGATCGCGATGTAATCCTGGGTCCAGCGGCTGTACGGCACGAACTTGCCACCTTCAGCCTGCGGGGTTTTCCAGAAGGCGATTTTCTCGAACTGGTCGAAACCATTGGTCTTGCAGCCTTCGGCACCCAGCAATTCGCTCTCCTTGCACCCCGCCGGAACCGCCGGCAGCGAACCGAACCATGCCGCCAGGTCACCCTGGACTTTCGGCTGCAGCGACCAGTCCATCCACTTGTAGGCACAGTTGGGGTGCTTGGCTTCGGCGTGGAGCATGGTGGTGTCGGCCCAACCCGTTGCACCTTCTTTTGGAATGACCGAGGCAACCGGCTGCTTGTCCGCTACCAGGCCGTTGACCATGTAGCCCCAGGTGCTGGACGCCGCCACGCCTTCGTTTTTGACGTCACTCATCTGGACCGTTGCGTCATGCCAATAGCGGTGGATCAAGGGCTGTTGCTTGCGAAGCAGGTCGAGCGCCGCTTTGTATTGCGCTTCGTTGAGCTGGTACGGGTCCTTGATGCCCAGTTCCGGCTGTTTCGATTTGAGATAAAGCGCCGCATCGGCGATATAGATCGGGCCGTCGTAGGCCTGGACCCGACCCTTGTTGGACTTGCCGTCCGGCAGGGTCTGTTCTTCGAACACCACACTCCAGCTGTCCGGCGCTGTTTTGAAGATATTGGTGTTGTACATCAACACGTTCGGGCCCCATTGGTATGGGGTGCCGTAGGTTTGCTGATTGACGACGTACCAAGGCCCGTCCTTGAGACGAGGGTCAATGGTCTTCCAGTTCGGGATCAACGCCGTGTTGATCGGCTGCACACGCTTGCCGGCGATCAGTCGCAGGGACGCATCGCCAGACGCGGTCACCAGGTCGTAACCACCCTTGGTCATCAGGCTGACCATTTCATCGGAAGTGGCGGCGGTTTTCACATTGATCTTGCAGCCGGTTTCCTTCTCGAATCCGGTCACCCAGTCGTAGGCCTTGTCGCTTTCGCCACGTTCGATGTAGCCGGGCCAGGCCACGATATCCAGCTGACCTTCGCCGGCACCGACGGCTTTCAGCGGGTCGGCGGCCTGGACAATGAAGCCGCTGGCCAACAGTAAAGGGGTGATGGCACTGAGCAATGCGGTCTTGTGCACGAACATGGGAATTCCCTCTTATTTAATTATGGTCGGGGCAGTTGTGAACGTGGTGAAGCATGCCGTTAGCGGCTTGTTATTAGCGTAGTCAGAGATGCTGTCCGTGGCGCGCCATGATGTGCCGCACCACGCTGTAGTCCTGGAGCGAATCGCTGGATAAGTCTTTGCCGTAGCCCGAACGCTTCAGGCCGCCGTGGGGCATTTCGCTGACCAGCATGAAATGGCTATTGATCCAGGTGCAGCCGTACTGCAACCGCGCCGCGACCTGCATCGCCTTGTCCAGGTTCTGGGTCCAGACCGAGGAGGCGAGGCCGTATTCCGAGTCGTTGGCCCAGTCCACGGCTTGTTCGAGCTGATCGAAACGGGTCACGGTGACCACCGGCCCGAACACTTCGCGCTGGACGATCTCATCGGTCTGCTTGCAACCGGCCAGTAGCGTCGGCTGGTAATAGAAGCCGGCACCGGAATGCACCGCCGCGCCGGTCACTCGCTCTATGTGCGGCTGGCCGAGGGCACGCTCGACGAAACTGGCCACGCGGTCGCGCTGGCGGGTGCTGATCAGCGGGCCGATCTCGTTGTCGGCGTCACGTTTGCCGGCGAAACGCAGGCTGCTGACCGCCGCGCCAAGTTCGGCCACCAAGCGGTCATGAATCCCGGCCTGTGCATAAATTCGACACGCTGCGGTGCAATCCTGACCGGCGTTGTAATAGCCGTAAGTGCGCACGCCTTCGACCACGGCTTGAATGTCCGCATCGTTACAAACGATCACCGGCGCTTTGCCGCCGAGCTCAAGATGGGTGCGCTTCAGGGTTTTCGCGGCGGCTTGCAGGATTTTTTGCCCGGTGACGATATCGCCGGTCAGCGAGACCATGCGCACTTTAGGATGGCTGACCAAATGGCTGCCAACGCCTTCACCACCGCCGCAAACGATGTTGATCACGCCGCGCGGCAGGATCTCGGCCAGCGCTGGTGCCAGTGCCAGAATTGACAGCGGCGTGTGTTCCGAAGGCTTGAACACCAGCGTGTTGCCAGCGGCCAGGGCCGGAGCGATTTTCCACGCGGCCATCATGATCGGGTAGTTCCACGGCGCAATCGACGCGACCACACCAATCGGATCGCGACGGACCATGCTGGTGTAGCCCGGCAGGTATTCGCCGCTGAGCTGACCGGTCTGGCAGCGCACGGCGCCGGCGAAGAAGCGGAACACATCGACTGTGGCGCTCAAATCGTCCTGACGGGCCAGGTGCAATGGCTTGCCACAGTTCAGGGATTCGAGGCGGGCGAGCAGGTCGGCCTGTTTTTCGATGGCGTTGGCGATTTCCAGCAGCAGGTTCGAACGTTGTTGCGGGGTGGTCCTCGACCAACCGGCGAAGGCCCGGTGAGCGGCGAGGATCGCGGCTTCGACCTGCTCGGTGCTGGCTTCGGCAATGTGCGTCAGCACTTCACCGGTGGCCGGGTTGAGAATCGGTTCGACAAACCCCTGGCCCGCGACCAATTCGCCATCGATCAACAACGCGGTCAACAACGGGGTCTGCGCGCCAGCCATTTTTCGGGTTCTCTTTTCTTGTGTGGCCATGGTGCTCCCTGTGACTGGGGCCCGGCCGTCTTATAGATGTAGCAAGACTAGTGCGCAGGCCCGAGGTCGACAAATTCTAAATACTGAAGGTGGCATTCGATTAAATAGATGGCTTGCGCCCGCCGTGGGGTTGCTCGCGGGCGACGGTCAGGAACGGGTCTACCAGCGCCGGGCGCGCGGTGCCGCGACGCCAGGCCAGGCCGACGTCGAGGGTTTGGCTCAAGTCGGCAATCGGTCGCGCTTCGATGATGTCGCCCTCCAGTGACCACGGGCGGTAAGTCATGTCAGGCTGGATCGATACGCCTAATCCTGCGGCGACCAGGCTTCGCACGGCTTCCGTTGAGGCGGTTCTTAATGTGATGCGCGGTTGCAGCGAGGCCGCCGACCACATGCGTTGCGCATTGTGATCCATTTCATCGACGTTCAGCTGAATCAACGGTTCGCGGGCCACATCGGCGAGGTTGATGCTGTCGTGTTCCAGCAGCGGATGCTGGGCCGGCAGCCATAACCGATGGGGTGAGTGGGTCAACACTTCCGTCTGCAAGGCGTGGCGGTCTTCGAGGTTGGAGAGGATCAGCACGCCAACATCGATTTCACCGCTGACCAGCAAATGCTCGATATAAGGGCGCTCGTCCTCCATCACGCGGATCTCGACGTTGGGGTAAGCGCGCTGGAAACGGGTGAGCAAATCTGCCAGGTAGTAACCGGCCACCAGGCTGGTCACGCCAATGATCAACTGCCCGGCAACCTGATCGGTGCTCTGTTGCAAGCTGCGTTTGGCGTTGTCCACCGTCGCCAGAATCAGGTGCGCCTGGCGCAGGAATTGGTGGCCCTGGTGGGTCAGCGTCATGCCCTTGGCGTGACGATTGAACAGTCCAACGCCGATTTCCTGCTCCAGTTGCTGGATCGCCAGGGTCAGGGTGGACTGGGAAATGAACGCGGTTTGCGCGGCGGCGGAGATTGAGCCGGTCTCGGCCACGGCGATGAAATGACGGATTTGACGCAAGGTCATCATGGGGAAGTACCCAGTGGGCGGTTTTTATAGATTTTTCTGAGTGTATATCTTTTTTTCTGAATGGCTGCTGTCAGCTGAAGAACGCTGCGCAACATCTCGAAGCACTCTCGCTCCCGGACACTGGGCACTTTCGATCTAGGCTGATGGCCTTAAAGATCCGGTTAACCCGAATTCGTGGAGGCAGCAAATGAACACCCGTGGATTGCTCGATCAGCTACTCAAGTCCGGTCAGGACATGTTGCAGAACAAGGCCGGTGGCTCACAAAACAAGACCGCTGGCGGTGGCCTGGGCGGATTGCTCGGCGGCAGCGGTGGTTCGGGCGGCCTCGGCAGTTTGCTCTCAGGCGCGGGCGGCGGAGCGTTGGCGGCGGGTGCCATGGGTTTGCTGCTGGGCAGCAAGAAAGGGCGCAATGTCGGCGGTAAGGTCCTGACTTACGGTGGCCTCGCCGCATTGGGCGTGATTGCCTACAAGGCGTATGGCAACTGGCAGGCCCAGCAGGGCACTGCGCCGAAGACTGAACCGCAAACCATCGACCGCTTACCGGCGGCGCAAGTTGAACAGCATAGCCAGGCGATTCTCCAAGCGTTAGTGGCTGCGGCTAAAGCTGATGGTCATGTCGACGATCGCGAGCGTGCGCTGATTGAAGGTGAATTCACCAAGCTCGATAACGATCAGGAATTGCAGCACTGGCTGCACGCCGAACTCAACAAACCGCTGGACCCGGCCGACGTTGCCCGTGCTGCCAGTACGCCGGAAATGGCCGCTGAGATGTACATCGCCAGTGTGATGCTGGTGGATGAGGAGAGCTTCATGGAGAAGTCCTACCTCGATGAACTGGCGCGGCAACTGAAGCTTGAGCCGGGGTTGAAGGCTGAGTTGGAGAAGCAGGTGCGTCAGGCTTCTATTTAAGCGTTGTCCTAAAAAAATCGCAGGTTTCGCCAATGCCTACATTGACCGTAGGCACTGGCGGAGCCTGCGATTTTTATTGCATCACAACAGCGCGCTCCGAAACGACACAAGCCCATCGCCGCGCAGGTATTTCAGCGATTTGCACCGAGATGAGACGTGGTGCGCACCCGTCTTACAAATGAAACACCGCCCTCAGCTATACTCCGCAACATTTCAACTGCACCCCGAGGACTGACTGTGAAGAACTGGACGTTGCGCCAACGCATTTTGGCGAGCTTTGCGGTGATTATCGCCATCATGTTGCTAATGGTCGTCGTCTCGTATTCGCGGCTGTTGAAGATCGAGGTCAGCGAAGACAGCGTACGTGAAGACGCGCTTCCCGGGGTCTATTACAGTTCGATGATTCGTGGCGCTTGGGTCGACAGCTTCCTCCACATCGAGGAGATGCTGGGTCTGAAGGAAGGGCAGGGTATCAGTACCGAAGATGTCGCCGACCTCAAGAACTATGAGGCGCAAGTGCAGGAAGCGATCAACAACTATCGCGGCACTGTGACTACCGAAGAAGACAGAGTTGAGTTCGCGGTTTTCCAAAAAATCCATCAGGATTACGGCAAGATGCTGGCCGCGGTGTTCGACTTGCATCAGCGCAACCAGCGAGCCGACGCCATCAAGTTGTTCAACGAACAGCTGACCCCGACGTGGACCGCGGGGCGTCTGAAACTAAATGACATTCTTGCGTACAACAAAGCCAGGGCAGATCAGGCCATGGCGGACATCCATGACGCCGTGCTCACCGCTCAAGTCATCATGGGCATTTCCCTGCTGGTGGCGGTTTTGGCCGCTGGCCTCTGCGGCCTGTTGCTGATGCGCGCGATCATGGCGCCCATGAACCGTATCGTGCAGATCCTCGAAATCATGCGCACGGGTGATTTGAGCGGCCGCTTGAACCTTGCGCGCAAGGACGAATTTGGCGCCGTGGAAACCGGCTTCAACGACATGATGGCCGAGCTCACCTCGCTGGTGTCCCAGGCCCAACGCTCCTCGGTGCAGGTCACCACCTCGGTAACCGAGATCGCTGCCACTTCCAAGCAACAGCAGGCGACCGCCACCGAAACCGCCGCCACCACCACCGAAATCGGCGCGACGTCCCGTGAGATTGCCGCCACTTCGCGAGACCTCGTGCGCACGATGACTGAAGTGTCCACCGCTGCCGATCAGGCCTCGGTGCTCGCCGGCTCCGGGCAGCAAGGCTTGGCGCGTATGGAAGAGACCATGCATTCGGTGATGGGCGCGGCCGATCTGGTCAACGCCAAACTGGCGATCCTCAATGAGAAGGCCGGCAACATCAACCAGGTGGTGGTGACCATCGTCAAGGTCGCCGACCAGACCAATCTCCTGTCCCTCAATGCTGCCATCGAGGCCGAAAAAGCCGGTGAATACGGCCGCGGGTTTGCCGTGGTCGCCACCGAAGTGCGGCGTCTGGCAGACCAGACCGCCGTCGCCACTTACGACATCGAGCAGATGGTGCGCGAGATCCAGTCGGCGGTATCGGCCGGGGTCATGGGCATGGACAAGTTCTCCGAAGAGGTGCGCCGCGGCATGTCCGAGGTGCAGCAGGTCGGCGAGCAGTTGTCGCAGATCATTCATCAGGTTCAGGCGCTGGCGCCACGGGTGTTGATGGTCAACGAAGGCATGCAGGCCCAGGCCACGGGCGCCGAACAGATCAACCATGCGTTGGTGCAGTTGGGCGATGCCAGCAGCCAGACCGTCGAGTCTCTGCGCCAGGCCAGTTTCGCCATCGACGAGCTGAGCCAGGTGGCCGTAGGGCTGCGCAGCGGCGTTTCGCGATTCAAAGTCTGATGAGCGAACTCACGGCCAAACGCATCGCCGTGAAGCCGGCGCTGCAATCATTGTTTCTGGTGTTCCGCATCGGCAACGAGCGCTATGCCTTGCAGGCCATCGAGGTGGCGGAAGTGCTGCCGCGCCTGCCGTTGAAGCCGATTCCCCGCGCGCCGGACTGGGTCGTCGGGGTGTTCGCCTATCGCGGCGCGGTGGTGCCGGTGATCGACCTCAGTGCGCTGACCTTCGGCCAACCGGCCCAGGCCCGCACCAGCACACGCTTGGTGCTGGTCAATTACCGCCCGGATGAAACCGCTGAGGCGCAATTGCTTGGGCTGATTCTGGAACAGGCCACCGATACCTTGCGTTGCAACCCGGCGGATTTTCAGCCTTATGGCCTGGACAATCGCCAGGCGCCGTACCTCGGGCCGGTGCGCGAAGATGCTCAGGGTTTGCTGCAATGGGTGCGGGTCGCCGACTTGCTCGATGAGCAGGTTCGCGCGCTGCTGTTTCCGTCGACGCCACTGGACGTGGCGCTGTTTGAGGAGCGGCCATGAGCAGCGATCAGCGGTTTTTCGATTTCCTCAAAGAGCGCATCGGTCTCGACGTGACCTCGGTGGGACCGGCGATCATCGAGCGTGCGGTGCGTCAGCGCAGCACGGCGTCCAACGCGCTGACGGCCGATGAGTATTGGCACACCTTGCAGGGTTCGTGGGACGAGCAGCAGGCGCTGATCGAAGCGGTGATCGTTCCCGAGACTTGGTTTTTCCGTTACCCGGAATCTTTCGCCACCTTGGCGAAACTGGCTGCCAGGCGTCTGAGCGACATCAACAACATGCGCGCGCTGCGGATTCTCAGCCTGCCCTGTTCCACGGGTGAAGAACCGTATTCCATCGCCATGGCGTTGCTTGATGCCGGGTTGCAGCCGCACCAGTTCAAGGTCGAAGGCATGGACGTCAGCCCGTTGTCGGTGGAAAAAGCCCGGTGCGCACTGTACGGCAAGAATTCGTTCCGTGGTCAGGACATCGCGTTTCGCGAGCGGCATTTCACCGCCGAAGACGAGGGCTATCGCCTCTGCGGGCGAGTGCTTGAACAAGTGCGTTTGCAGGTCGGCAATCTGCTGGATCCGACGTTGCTGGCCAACGAGCCGCCTTATGACTTTGTGTTTTGCCGCAACCTGCTGATCTATTTCGATCAACCGACCCAGCAGCAAGTGTTCGAAGTGCTCAAGCGTCTGACCCATGTCGACGGCGTGCTGTTTATCGGCCCGGCCGAGGGCAGTTTGCTCGGCCGTTTCGGCATGCGTTCGATCGGCATCCCGCAGTCCTTTGCGTTCAGTCGTCAGAGCGCACCTGAGCCTGCGCCCCTTCCGACTTTCGTTCCGACGCCTCTGCCCGTGCGCCAACCGGTGCGCAGCGTGACGCCGCCGCCCGTTCGCAGTCGGCCCTTCGCAACGGTGACACCGTTACCTGCCGCGACGAAAACCGCCAACCCGGACGCCGCCGCGCTGCTGGCGAACATTGCCGCGCTGGCCAACGAAGGCAAAAGCGCCGAAGCCCGCGTCGCGTGCGAGAGCTATTTGCGCAGTCACGAGCCAGTAGCCCAGGTCTTTTACTGGCTGGGCTTGCTCAGCGATGTCGCCGGCAGAGTGCTGGAGGCCCAGGGTTTTTATCGCAAGGCGTTGTACCTCGAACCGCAACATCCCGACGCGTTGATGCACCTGGCGGCGTTGCTGCAATCGTTGGGCGACACGACGGGTGCCAGACGATTGCAGGACCGCGCCGCCCGCAGTGAACGCGCCGCTGACAGTGAGCGTAAACGATGAACGTCGCCGACACCTTTAGCCTCACCCATGTAGATGCCCAGGCCATCGACGACTGCTGGAACCGCATCGGTATCCATGGCGACAAGTCCTGCCCACTGCTGAGCGATCACATTCACTGCCGCAATTGCTCGGTGTATTCAGCCGCCGCGACGCGCTTGCTCGACCGCTACGCGTTGCAGCAGGAAGACCGCGGGCAAGTCTCCAGCGCGGTCAAGAGCGAGGTGAAAACCCGTTCGTTGTTGATGTTCCGTCTCGGCGAAGAATGGCTGGGCCTGGCCACCCGCAGCCTGGTGGAAGTGGCGCCGCTGCAAGCGATTCACTCCTTGCCGCACCAGCGCTCCCGGGCCTTGCTCGGCGTGGCGAATGTGCGCGGCGCTCTGGTGGCGTGCCTGTCGCTGGTGGAGCTGCTGGGGCTCGACGGCGCCAGCAGCGTGGCGTCTGGCGCGCGGGTCATGCCGCGGATGCTGATCATCGCCGCCCACGGCGGGCCGGTGGTGGTGCCGGTGGATGAAGTGGACGGGATTCACGCCATCGACGAACACCTCCTCGAGGCGGCGTCCCGCTCCGGCACTCAGGCCAGCGCCAAATACACCCGTGGCGTGTTGCAATTCAAAGGTCGCAGCCTGCGTTGGCTGGATGAAGAACAGCTGCTGTCCGCCGTGACCCGGAGCCTTACATGACCCCCGAGCAAATGCGCGACGCCTCTTTGCTGGAACTGTTCAGTCTGGAAGCCGAGGCCCAGACGCTGGTGCTGAGCGCAGGTCTTCTAGCGCTGGAGCGCGACCCGACCCAGGCCGATCACCTCGAATCGTGCATGCGCGCGGCGCATTCGCTCAAGGGCGCGGCGCGCATCGTCGGCGTCGATGCCGGGGTCAGCGTTGCGCATGTGATGGAAGATTGCCTGGTCAGTGCCCAGGAGGGGCGCCTGTACCTGCGACCCGAGCACATCGATGCCTTGTTGCAAGGCACCGATTTGTTGATGCGCATTGCGACGCCGGACAACAACCCTGAACTGGCGGAAATCGAGGCCTATGTGGCCTTGATGGCGCTGTTGCTTGATCCAATGGCGGCGCCTGCACCTGTCGCCCCAGTGATGGCGGAACTTCAGCTCGAACCACCGACGCTCAAGGTCGAGACGCCCATCCCGGTCGCCGAACTGCAATCCGCAGCGCCGCCGCGCAAGGCCAAACGCACCACCGAAAACGGCGAGCGGGTGCTGCGAGTCACGGCCGAACGCCTGAACAGCCTGCTCGATCTGTCGAGCAAATCCCTGGTGGAAACCCTGCGGCTCAAACCGCACCTGGCCACCATGCAGCGCCTCAAGCGCATGCAGAACAACGGCCTGCGGGCGCTGGAAAACCTCAATGTCCACCTCAAGGAACATGCCTTGAGCCTGGAGGCCCGGGAAGCCCTCGACGATGCCCGCCGATTGCTGGCTGAATCCCAGCAATTGTTGGTAGAGAAAAACGCCGAGCTGGATGAGTTCGCCTGGCAGGCCAGCCAACGGGCGCAAGTGTTGTACGACACCGCGCTGGCCTGCCGCATGCGGCCGTTTGCCGATGTGTTGACCGGGCAAGAGCGCATGGTCCGCGACCTCGGTCGCAGCCTCGGCAAACAGGTGAGACTGGAGATCGAGGGCGAGAAAACCCAGGTCGATCGCGACGTGCTGGAGAAGCTTGAAGCGCCGCTGACCCACCTGCTGCGCAATGCCGTGGATCACGGCATTGAATCGCCGGAGCTACGGCTATTGGCGGGCAAACCCGCTGAAGGCCTGATCCGTTTACGCGCATCCCATCAGGCCGGTCTGTTGGTGCTGGAGTTGAGCGATGACGGCAATGGCGTCGATTTGGAAAAGGTCCGCCGCAGCATCATCGAACGCCAATTGTCCCCGGCCGAAACCGCCGCGCAGTTGAGTGAAGAAGAGCTGCTGACCTTCCTCTTTCTACCGGGCTTCAGCTTGCGTGACACGGTCACCGAGGTCTCCGGGCGCGGCGTCGGTCTGGATGCGGTTCAGCACATGGTCCGCCAGTTGCACGGCGCGGTCGTGCTGGAGCAGGCGGCGGGCGAGGGCAGTCGTTTCCATCTCGAAGTGCCGCTGACCCTGTCGGTGGTGCGCAGTCTGGTGGTGGAAGTCGGTGACGAGGCGTATGCCTTCCCGCTGGCCCACATCGAACGGATGTGCGATCTGCAGCCGGCGGACATCGTCCAGGTCGAAGGCCGTCAGCATTTCTGGCACGAAGGCCGGCATGTCGGGCTGGTCGCGGCCAGTCAGCTGTTGCAGCGTCCGGCGAGCCAGAACAGTCAGCAAACCCTCAAAGTGGTAGTGATTCGCGAGCGCGAAGCGATTTACGGCGTGGCGGTCGAGCGTTTTATCGGCGAGCGGACGTTGGTCGTATTACCGCTGGACGAGCGTCTGGGTAAGGTGCAGGACATTTCCGCCGGGGCCTTGCTCGACGACGGTTCGGTGGTGTTGATCGTCGACGTCGAAGACATGCTGCGTTCGGTGGACAAACTGCTCAATACCGGGCGTCTTGAGCGCATTGCCCGTCAGGGTAGCCAGGCGGTTGAAGCCGCTCGCAAGCGGATTTTGGTGGTCGACGATTCGCTGACCGTGCGCGAGCTGCAACGCAAGTTGTTACTCAATCGCGGCTACGACGTGGCGGTGGCGGTGGACGGTATGGATGGCTGGAACGCCTTGCGTTCCGAGGATTTCGATCTGCTGATCACCGACATTGATATGCCTCGCATGGATGGCATCGAACTGGTGTCTTTATTGCGCCGGGACAATCGCCTGCAATCCCTTCCGGTTATGGTGGTGTCTTATAAGGATCGTGAAGAGGACCGTCGTCGTGGACTGGACGCTGGAGCCGATTATTATCTAGCCAAAGCCAGTTTTCATGACGACGCCCTGCTTGACGCGGTGGTTGAGCTCATTGGAGGAGCGCGGGCATGAAAATCGCAATCGTCAACGACATGCCCATGGCGGTGGAGGCCCTGCGCCGCGCCCTGACATTCGAGCCGGCGCACGAGGTGGTTTGGGTCGCCAGCAATGGGGCTGAGGCGGTGCAACGTTGTGCCGACAACACGCCAGACCTGATCCTGATGGACCTGATCATGCCGGTGATGGATGGCGTGGAGGCGACCCGGCGGATCATGGCCGAGACGCCGTGCGCGATCGTCATCGTCACGGTTGACCGTCAGCAGAACGTGCATCGGGTGTTCGAGGCCATGGGCCACGGCGCGCTGGATGTGGTGGATACGCCGGCTCTCGGCGCCGGCAATGCCCAAGAGGCAGCGGCGCCCCTGCTGCGAAAGATCCTGAACATTGGCTGGTTGATTGGTGGCAAGGGCAATCGGGAGCGATCGGCTCCGAGCCCGCTGCGCAGTTCGGCCTCGCGCCAGCGTCTGGTAGCGATCGGCTCATCGGCAGGTGGCCCGGCCGCGCTGGAAATATTGCTCAAGGGGCTGCCGCGAGATTTTTCGGCGGCCATCGTGCTGGTCCAGCATGTTGACCAGGTGTTCGCCGCCGGCATGGCCGAATGGCTCGGCAGCGCCAGCGGCCTGAACGTGCGCCTGGCCCAGGAAGGCGAGCCGCCGCAAAGCGGCACGGTGCTGCTGGCGGGTACCAACCACCATATTCGCTTGTTGAAAAACGGTTCGCTGGCCTACACCGCCGAACCGGTCAACGAGATCTACCGGCCCTCGATCGATGTGTTTTTCGAGAGCGTGGCCAATTACTGGAACGGCGATGCCGTGGGTGTTTTGCTCACCGGCATGGGACGCGATGGCGCGCAGGGGCTTAAACTCATGCGCCAACAGGGCTACCTGACCATCGCTCAGGATCAAAACAGCAGTGCGGTGTACGGAATGCCGAAGGCGGCAGCGGCCATCGATGCCGCGATGGAAATTCGCCCACTGGAAAAGATAGCGCCACGATTGCTGGAGATTTTCCCAAAATGAAGGTTTTTCACAGCAATCTGGCCCAAGTAGTACTTAGGTGACTGCCCATGAATGATTTACAGCTCGACGACTTCAAAACCGATGAAAACGCCGCCATGGTGTTGTTGGTGGACGATCAGGCGATGATCGGCGAGGCGGTGCGCCGCGGGTTGTCGAACGAACAAAATATCGACTTCCACTTCTGCGCCGACCCGCACCAGGCCATCGCCCAGGCGATCCGCATCAAGCCGACGGTGATCCTTCAGGATCTGGTAATGCCGGGTCTTGACGGCTTGAGCCTGGTGCGCGAGTACCGCAACCATCCGGCGACCAAGGACATCCCGATCATTGTCCTGTCGACCAAGGAAGACCCGCTGATCAAGAGCGCGGCGTTTGCGGCCGGGGCTAATGATTATCTGGTCAAACTGCCGGACAACATCGAACTGGTGGCGCGCATTCGCTACCACTCGCGCTCCTACATGACCTTGCTGCAGCGTGACGCGGCGTACCGCGCGTTGCGGGTCAGCCAGCAGCAGTTGCTCGACACCAATCTGGTGCTGCAACGCTTGATGAACTCCGACGGCCTGACCGGGCTGTCGAACCGCCGGCATTTCGACGAATACCTGGAGCTGGAGTGGCGCCGCTCGCTGCGTGACCAGACCCAACTGTCGCTGCTGATGATCGATGTCGACTACTTCAAGTCCTTCAACGACAGCTTCGGCCACCTTGAAGGCGATGAAGCCTTGCGCAAAGTGGCCACGGCGATTCGTGATGCCGGTGCGCGGCCTTCTGACCTGCCGGCCCGTTACGGCGGCGAAGAGTTTGTTCTGGTGCTGCCCAATACTTCGCCGGGCGGCGCGCGACTGGTCGCGGAAAAGCTCCGCCAGACCGTTGCGGCGCTGAAGATTCCGCACATTTTCCCGGCCGAAGGTTCGAGTTTGACCATCAGCATCGGCCTGTCGACCATGACCCCGCAACCGGGCGGCGATTGTCGTCAATTGATCTCGGCGGCGGACAAGGGGCTGTATCTGGCGAAGAACAATGGGCGTAATCAGGTGGGGATCGAATAACCCACAAACCCACCTCGCTCCGTAGCAGCTGTCGAGCCCCGCGAGGCAGCGTTCGGTGCGGGCCGCGTTCGGACGAAGCCGTCGTAAAACCATACAGCGCGGTCTTCCAGACAAACCGCGTGCGCAGGACTGGCGAGAACTTCGGTCGAGCGCGACCCCGGCTCGAACGCAGCCTCGCGGGCTTGGCAGCTGCAACAAGTGTTCCGCTTGATTGATAGCCGTCTCTTCCAACCGTCAATTCCGAAACGCCGTAATTCGCGGTTTTGCCACGCACAGCATTCACGTTGGAAATCGTGCTTCCTTAAACATTGAGGGCGGCAACCGTGGGTCTTTCATTCTTTCAATGCTGTAGTGCTCGCCTGTAGTAATTCACCGTAGAGTTTTCGCCGGCCTGATGACGAAATGTCCGATGTTCGATGGTCGCTAGCTGCTCCTTTCGCGCCTCGATAGCCTTGTGTTTCGCCTGTTCCTCACCGAACTTTTCCACGTTGAAGGACCGGGCAAGTTTTTTGCCATCACGGGTCGTCGTTTGCGCGATCCAGTAGGTATTCTTGCCGTTTGTCTGGCGTGAAATTCCCGCCAGGCCACTGGTGTTATTGGCGCGCAGCTTTTTACGGATAATGCAGCTCAGTGGTGGTGGGAAACGGAGCATCTGTTCATTGCGAAACTGCTCGGCAGCGGCACGCGCTGGATGCTCACCTCCATGGCTAATGAACGTAAATTCTTTGTGTACCTTGATGACGCCTTCCCGGTACAACGATACCCGCCAAGCCATTGCTCCCGACTTTTTGTGACGAACTCGGATGATTGCGTAGTCGTTAGCGCTTGCTGGCGCATCCGGGTTATCAGTGAACATCTGTGCCCCGTTCTCGGGTGGTGACTGATTAATCGACATACGTCACATATCTGGCCATCAAGTTCGGCCGTTCAAACGTGTCGATGCTGTCGACGCGTTGATGCATTTCATTTATGACCTGCTTGAACGTCGCATCGTCCATGTCGATCCAGTACCGCGGGTTGCGACCGGTGAGGCGGTCGTGTTCGGCGGTTGTCGGGTCGAGGTGGCGGTATTCCTCGTACTGGGGCAGGTCCGGTAAGGGGCGGCTGACGTCCATGTAGTTCTGGATGAAATCCCACAGGGCACACGCCTCTTGCGTGCCGGGGCCGGGGCAGAGCAGCGCGCCGAAGTTGATCATGATGTTGCGATAGCGATGGGCGAGGTAGAGCACGTTTATCGGCATGCCCTGACTGTCCGGGGAGGTGGCAATGTAGGCGTCGAACTCATAGAACTGCGCGGTGAGTTCGCCGATGGTGCCGTTCTTTTTGTATTCGCCGTTGTTTTTGTAGTCGAAGACCGTGACCAGGCCGGTACGGCGGTTGAGTTCCCAGATGGGGCCGCGGGAAGGTTTTATCCAGAGGCTGGGGAAGTGTTTGATGACTAATGAACCGATTGCCCAGCATAAAAGTGGTAGGCCGAGAAGCCAAGAGTAATACTCGATTGCTGAGCGTTTTGTTAGTTCCCAGAATGGCTCTGTTGTTGCTGAAGTCATCACGAAGTGACTTGGAATGCTAAATATGAAAAGTATGTAAAAGAACCACTTACCAAAAAACTTCATATATAGCCAGAAGTGGGAGCTTGCGGGGAGAAGTGCATACCTAAAGCGTTCGTGGTCATCCATTATGTGAAAATCAATAAGTTCGTATGGGCTCGGGGAATAGTTATCAGTGGCTATTTGTTCGTCGCGTTGTCTTTTAGCTTTTTCTTGATATCGAATGTCTTTTGGCGAGTAATCCTCCACAAAGCCCACCGGGCATACATCATCTGCATTGCCCCAAGGCAGTCTGGCCTTGGCAAAACGCATGATCCACGGGCGTTCGGTTGAACGTTCTTGCTGAGGTACCTCGCTCGCCCCATAGGCAGTCTCGGTGTAATGCGGTTCATTGGTCATTTGTTACTGTCTCGTGATTTATTTGTCATTTCGCCGGCCCAATGAGTTTTCTTAGCTCAATCGACATACGTCACATGTCTAGCCATCAAGTTCGGTCGCTCAAACGTGTCGATGGTGTCGACCCGTTGATGCATTTCAGTGATGGCGTGCTTGAACGTCGCATCGTCCATGTCGATCCAGTAACGCGGGTGGCGGCCGGTGAGGCGGTCGTGTTCGGCGGTGGTCGGGTCGAGGTGGCGGTATTCCTCGTATTGGGGCAAGTCCGGCAACGGGCGGCTGACGTCCATGTAGTTCTGGATGAAATCCCACAGGGCGCAGGCCTGTTGCGTGTCGGGGCCGGGGCAGAGCAGCGCGCCGAAGTTGATCATGATGTTGCGGTAGCGATGGGCGAGGTAGAGCACGTTTATCGGCATGCCCTGACTGTCCGGGGACGTGGCGATATAGGCGTCGAACTCGTAGAACGGCGCGGTGAGTTCGCCGATGGTGCCGTTCTTTTTATATTCACCGTTGTTTTTGTAGTCGAAGACAGTAACCAGGCCGGTGCGACGGTTGAGTTCCCAGATGGGGCCTCGGGAGGGTTTTATCCAGAGACTTGGGAAGAACTTAATTACTACTGTACCAGTCCCCCTGCACACTAAGGGAAGTCCCAGCAAAACAAAAAGAGTTTCGCTGTAGTCGTCTATGATATTGATCAATGGTTTTTTTGTATCTATAAGCTCGGCGGTTAATATGAAAAATGAGAGAGTCAGAAAAATTAGAAACAAAGTGCGTCCTACTCCTAGCATATAAATCCAGAAGTGGGAGCTTGCGGGAAGAAGGGCATACCGAAAGCGTTCGTGGTCATCCCTGATGTGAAAATCAATGTGTTCGAACGAACTCGGAGTATAGGTGTTTGTGGCTATTTGTTCTTCACGTTCTTTCTTGAACCCTTGATGGAGACGGAGTTTTTTTGGTGAGAATTTTTCGAGTATGCTTACAGCCGTTATGTCATCCGCATTGCCCCAAGGCAGTCTGGCCTTGGCAAAACGCATGATCCACGGACGTTTAGTTGAGCGTTCTTGCTGAGGTACCTCCCTCGCCCCATAGGCAGTTTCGGCGTACCACGATTCATTGGTCATGAATTACTGTTCCGTGATTTATTTGACACTTCGTCTGCCCAGTAAAGTGGACTTTCGCTGCCGAAAGCACGCCACGCATTTTTTCTCGCTCAGTCGACATACGTCACATATCTGGCCATCAGGTTCGGCCGCTCAAACGTGTCGATGGCGTCGACACGCTGATGCATCTCAGTGATGACTTGCTTGAACGTTGCATCGTCCATGTCGATCCAGAAACGCGGGTTGCGACCAGTGAGGCGGTCGTGTTCGGCGGTGGTGGGGTCGAGGTGGCGGTATTCCTCGTATTGCGGCAAGTCCGGCAACGGGCGGCTGACGTCCATGTAGTTCTGGATGAAATCCCACAGGGCACAGGCCTGTTGCGTGTCGGGGCCGGGGCAGAGCAGCGCGCCGAAGTTGATCATGATGTTGCGGTAGCGGTGGGCGAGGTAGAGCACGTTTATCGGCATGCCCTGACTGTCCGGGGACGTGGCGATGTAGGCGTCAAACTCATAGAACGGCGCGGTGAGTTCGCCGATGGTGCCGTTCTTTTTGTATTCGCCGTTGTTTTTGTAGTCGAAGACAGTGACCAGGCCGGTGCGGCGGTTGAGTTCCCAGATGGGGCCGCGGGAAGATTTTATCCAGAGGCTGGGGAAGTGTTTGATGACTAATGAACCGATTGCCCATGATAGGAGCGGTAAGCCGAGAACCCAAGAGTAGTACTCGAATATTGAACGTTTTGTTAGCTCCCAGAATGGTTCTGTTGTTGCTGACGTCATCACGAAGTGACTTGGGATGCTAATTATAAAAAATATGTAAAAGAAGCATTTTCCAAATAGCCTCATATATAGCCAGAAGTGGGAGCTTGCTGGAAGAAATGCATACCTGAAACGCTCGTGGTCATCCCTTATGTGAAAATCAATAAGTTCGTATGGGCTCGGAGAATAGGTCTCTTTGGCGATCTGCTCATCGCGTTCTCTCTTGGTTTTTTCTTGATATCGAAGGTCGTTTGGCGAGTAATCCTCTACAAAACTTACCGGGCATACATCATCTGCGTTACCCCACGGCAATCTGGCCTTGGCGAAACGCATGATCCATGACCGTTCAGATGAACGCTCTTGCTGAGGCACCTCGTTAGCCCCGTAGGCAGTCTGGGCGTACCACGATTTATCAGTCATTAGTTGCTGTTCCGCGATTTATTTGTCACTTCGTCTGCCCAGTAAAGCTCACCCTCGCTACCGAAGTTGGGTTTGTTATGGGTTGCCTCAAAGGACGTACCATCCTTGGGCGGTGGCGCAGGAAAGTGCCAACGTTGATTTTGTTGCTCCAGCACACACTGCGCTCTAATTTGCCATTGTTGTGAGATACCTGATGATCCTGCGACCAAATCGAAGGCGTAGTTCGGTGGGGTTTCGAAAAACAGTTCCAGGCCCTGTGGTAGCAGCCGTTGTGCTTTGGGCGATACAACTTGGCTGTTAATCAGTTTTTTGAACGGCACGGTTTCACTTTTGAGGCGCCCACCTCTGAGTTCGAACGTATTGAGTCGGAAGTGAGCATTGATATTGATCGCGCCCATGTGGGTAACCAACCCCGGCAAGTTGCTTTCGATGCGAATGAAAGTGTTGGACGAAATCACTTGATAAGGCGTCTTGGCGTGAACGTCATGTTTGGCATTGGGTACGAACTCTGGGTTGCTGCCTATATTGATGCGAATGTCGGCAAACAAACTGATCAGGTAGTAGAAACCGCGTTGCGGATCTAGCAGGTGCGTATTGTCTGGATGAACTTGAGTGCCGAACGGGCCATTGACCAGCCATTCTTCGATGGGTTTGTCGGTCAGCCACCAGTCCGGCACCGATCACGATCAATATTAGCGCTACCCAACCGCCCGGACCCAGTTCAAGAAAGGTGACGGTACTAATGACCAGATTGCTGAGAGCACTGATGGAACCACCCACGGCCATCATCAGATACCCCCACATGGCATCATCGCCCCATCTTTGGGCGTACCAAACGTCGTACAAACTAATGAAGGTAAAGACAGACCCTGAGGCTATTTGCGCAATAAGTCGCCCGGTAAATTTTCTGACTAAACGCTTGGCATAAGAACCGAAGATTTTTTTCGCGACCTCATCTGAAATAGTAAAAAGAACTTTACGACCCGCCGCTAAAATGGATTGGGTGCCGGCGAGTTTCAACGTAAGCATTTCCACCGCAATGGCCAAGTCCAAAACTGCACCAGCAAAGCCAGCACTTACACGAAATGAACCCTTCTCCCTCGTTACTTGCTCCCGCCCCTGCCACTCCATCCTTACATTCCAAATCTCCAACATCAAAACCCCAGCCGCAAACGGCAACGAGCCCAGCACCCGATAAACCCTACTGTTAGCCAACCCCGCATGCTCATCCACGCCCCGCTGCAACGCACCTTTCACTTTCGCGCTGTCAGCCCCCCGAGCCTCCACATCCTCTTTATGCACCGCATTAATCCGCCGATTCAGCGCACTAAGATTGCGCGCTGTCGGATGATCCACCGGCATCACCAGCAGTTTGTAGTTACCGCCGCGAGGAACGCTCGGGGCCTCGAAAACATCAGCAGCATTCCCGACCTTCAACACCCGTCCCTGAGCATCCAGATACTCCCCCATCACCCGCCGTGGCCGCTGATCCCCAGCCGGCACATCGGACAAACCAAAGAGGTAATAACGCTGCGGATCAGCATCACGGCGATTGATAAAGTGCATTTCACCAAAAGTCTTGGGCATCAGGCTGCGCAACAGCCCCACGCCAAGGCCATGCAGATAGGCGCTCGTGGGGGCATGGGTGGCTTGTGCCCCGGACGATTTGTTCACCGCACTGCTGGCCGTTTCAACGGCGCCCGCAAGGTTTTCATAAATGCTGACCAACGTCCCGACCGCCGCTTTTGATTGGCCGGTGAGCGTGCTGCTCAGGCTGCCGCTGGCCAGTAACCCTTCAAGCAAGTGCCCGTCGAGGTGTTCGACCTGCGGGTAATAAGGCCCCGGATCGCTTTCGAATACGGCAAGGTGTTCGGCGCGCAAACGACCATCGCCGTCGTTGCTGGTTTTCTCGGTGGACGGCAGATAAGGCGCAGCCAACGCGGCTTCATCAACGGCGAGCCAGAGCATCCCGTGCAGCGGATGCGCCAGGTCGTCGGCGATGTCGTTGAGCAATGTCTGGCCGACGCTGGCCTGCGGTCTGAAGAGACTCAACCCGGTCACCGCGTTGGTGACATCACCATTGCTCGCCAGCGGATCGAGTTGCGCGGGCACGGTAGCGAGGCTCGCGAAAATCTGGCTGACGGCAAACAGCGCGGCGAGGTAGTCAAAACTATCCAGACTCAAATGATCGGCCAGGGTCTGCTGCGTGACCGGTTGTTGCAGGCACTCGGCAAGCAGCGTCTGCGCCATGTTCAGTTGTTGCCAGAGCAGGGCACGTTCTGCGGTGGCGGTGAAGCGGTTGATGTCACGGCGGCCGGCCTCCTTCACTTTGTCGAAACAGGCATGCAGCGGGTTTTTCTGGCCGCCGAGGGCGGCCGGCACGATCAGTTGCTGGACCATTACAGCGCTGGCGTGGTGGGGGTGAAAACTGGCGCGTTCGGCATACAGCGTCAGCAGTTGCTGTTGCTGCTGGATCTGTGAAACCAGGTGCCGCAAGCGGTAGCGAGGGTCCTCCAGCAACACGCCGCACAAGCGCCGTTGCCGAGCCGCTTCCAGCACATCGACGACGGTGGGCTGGGGTTGCCAGAGATCCGCTTCATCGGCGGGTGGCGTTTTTCCATGCAAGTGGTCCAACAGTGTGGCGAGGCAATCGGCCCAGGCGCTGCTTTCGAATGTTTCAGGAAGCGAGGGTGTGGCGCCTTGCTCCCACTGATCAAGGCAGGCCTTGGCTTCGGTTTTGCGCTGCGCAGCGAATTGTCCCGAAAGGTCGCACACGTAACGCCCCGGATGCTCCAGCACATATTCGAAACCGCTTTGGCGTGCCCGTTGCGCGGCGACCAGGCTGACTGGGAAGGCCCGTTCGGAGAGGTTTCGCCAGGTGACACTGGCTTTCGTTGCGCTATCAGACGCTTGTGCATCCCACGCATTGAAGTGACTGAAGGCCTCCAGCATTGCCTGTCCATCGGGCTGCTGGTCGAAAAGTCGTTCGAAGGTGTGGCTGTCGCATTGCAACGCGGGGCTCTGACAGCGCTGGGCGCGCAACGCCGGGTCTTCCTCTAGGCGTTTGAGGCGTGCAGCGCTGAGCTGGATGTCGCTGAAACACAGTTGCACGGCTTCGGCAGCTTGATTATTCCAGGTGGCGGGGAGCCAGATTTCGTTTAGGTCAACGCCGCTCGCCTGTCGGTAATCGCCGCTGAATCCGTCACTCTGGCGATACGCCTGCAGGTCGATGTCGCGGTAAGTCGTGAGTTCGTCGTCCTGCTGCACTTCCAGTTCACGCCAGAGACGATCGCGGTAAAACACATAGACATAGCCGCTGCGGCACAGTAGCGGCGTGCCGAGGTCGTAGCGGCTGCGAGTCCCGGGCAGCGCGACGAAAGGCAGGATCGGTACGATCTGATTCCACTGGGCTTCCAGCTGACGCGGGGTTACACGTACGTCATCCAGCAACGGCAGGCGAATGGGCGGCCCTTGGGTGGTGGCAATTTCAAGCCACAACTGGTGCTTGAGCTGTGCGGACCAATCCCACACAAACAGCTCGCTATGGACGCTGGTGGAACGCTCTGTTTCGCACACCACCTCATCGGTCAGGGCCTGGAGTTGTTCGAGGCCCGACTGATCGAAAATCACCAGTCGCTGGTTTTTCGAATGGGCAGTGCCAATGACTTGAACAATCAGCTTGTCGGGCTCGCAGCAGGGGCCGTCGGTCAGTCGCCCGAGGCGCTTCATGACTGAACCTTCGTGCAGTGGACGCTCAGGAAGTCGCTGATGGCGTCAGAGCGGTCGATGCCTTGGGTCAGCGCTTGTTCCATCAATTCAGTGGCGTGGACAAACGAGTGCTGTGGATGTTGCTGCCACCAGTCATAGAGAAACTGTTCGTTGCGCTGGCGAGTCAGGGCGTCTTCCTGTGCGGCACTCAGGGACAAAACCCCGTGTGTGCGTTCAATGCTCCAGTCCGTCGCATGGAGGTTGTCTAGCTGGTTCCAGCTGGCCTCGCCTGCCGCCTTGACGACCCACGTCGCACCGAACCAGCGCAGACGATTGATCGGGCCCAGCCACAGGCCGAGGTCTTGCGCCGTACAAGCGCCAAAAAAATAGCTGGCGACGGTCGGGTTACTGTAGCGCAGGACGCCTTTGCGTTGTTGGTCGAATTTGACGATCAGCATCTGTCGCAAATGAGCGAGTACAGAGGGTGCGTCACAGGTACTTTCGATCAGCAGCCCTGGCCATTGAGCCGGGTTTTGCTCGATCGCCTGATTGAGCGTTGGCTGGTTGTTTAGTCTAACCAACAGGGGGCTTTGCTCGGCGAAGCTGCTTAATTGAGTGTCGGCGAACAGCATTTGGGTGTCGGGATGGGGCGCGAGGCTGTACAGCGTTTTGAGCTGCGCGGCGGGTCGCTCCAACAGAATCCAGGTGTTCATGAGCGATCTCCATAGCCCAAGGCTTTACGGCACTGGCAGTCGCTCAGCGGGCAGTCCATGGGCGTACCACCCCTGGGCATCTGGCAGAGTTCAATCAATGCTTCGTCGCCAAGTAGTTGTTTGAGTAGCGCGGTTGAAACCGTTTCGGGTAGCGGTGGTTCGGTCGTGTCGAGACTGATCGGAGCGGCGGCCATCAGGGGCATCGGTGCGCCACCGACCTGAATCGGTACGCTACTGAAAACCCCTGTCGAATTGATCGTGATCCAGGCGCCATTGACCTGAAGGGTGACGCTGGCGCCGCCGTCGATGACGACGTTCTGGCCAGCACCCATGTGCACTTGCTGTTGAGCGCTCAACCGATGGTTGGTGGCGCGAACATGGCGGTCGCCATGCACCGTCAGGTGGTCGTCTTGCCTGATTTCCGTCAGTCGGTTGCCGTGGGTGATGTGCTGTTCTTCGGCGCGCAGTTCATGACTGGCGTTACCGCCAACCACGATGCTGCGCTGGTTGTCGACTTGCACCCGCTCGTCGTTCAGCACGTGTTGTACGTAATCGCGCTGGGCGCGGATGGATATTTCTTCGGCTCCCGTGCGATCTTCGATGCGCAGTTCGTTGAAGCCTCCGCCGCCGGGGCTGCTTTGGGTCTTGAAGGTGCTGCGGGTTTTCTCGGCGGGGAGATCGAGCGGAGGGCGATTGGCACCATTGGGCAGGCAGGCGACGATTAACGGTTTGTCCGGGTCGCCTTGATAGAAGCCGACGATCACTTCCATGCCGACGCGGGGTAGCAGCACGCTGCCGTAACGGTCGTGAGCCCAGCTGCTGGCGACTCGTACCCAGCAACTGGAGTGATCATTGTGGTCGCCGTCGCGGTCCCAGGGAAACTGAATACGTACACGACCGTATTCGTCGCAATGGATTTCTTCGCCGGACGGGCCGCAGACCACTGCATGCTGATACCCATTGATCGTGGCTTTGGGGTGATCGAGCGCGGGTCTGAAGGGCACGCCCCACGGTGTGGCGAGAAAAAAGTTGCGGTAGCCGTGAGAAAACTCGCCGCTTGTGGCAAGGGTGATCGGCTCTTGCAGCACTTGCGGTTGTTTGCCGGCATGGATGACTTCGGTCAGCAGCCATAAGTCATTCCATTCCTGGCGCGGGTGACCGGTCAGGGGCAGGAAATGACCACTGAGCAGCATCGGCTGATCACTGCGTCCAGTGGCTTGTCGATAATCGCTGCGGTGCCGTTCAAGTGCTCGTCGAGCGCGGTGTTTTCCGTGTTCGCGGTCGGTGAAATGACCGGGAAATCCGTAGTCTTCGAGTCGCAGCGGCGAAGGATCTTTCGCGGCACTCTCCAATTGCAGCAAAGGCTTCTCGAAGTCGTAGTCGCGGCGGGTCACGCCAGTGGGGCGGGTTTCCAGCGCTAGGGTGAAGGCATTGATTGCCGGCTCATCGGGGACCAGTCCGCTGTCTTGCAGGTAAGCGGTGGGGCGGTGGAGTCTGGGGAATGCCGTTTGATCATCGCCGAACACCAGCACATGCCTCTCGCGGCTGTGCTCAAAGTGGTAATGCAGGCCTTCTTCTTCGCAAAGTCGCTGCAGGAAATGGAGACAACTCTCGCCGTACTGGACGCAATAGTCCCGTGGGCGGTAATCCGTGCCGAGGGCAAAGCGGTAGGAATCGCCGAGGATTCCTTGGGCTTCCAGTACCTCGGCGATGATCTTCGGCACGCTCAGTTTCTGGAATATTTTGTGGTCGAAACGGTGACCCAGATAGGCGAGGCGCGGCATCAGACTGAGCTGATAGTGGGTCTGGCGCTTGCCTGAATCGCCCTGGCCGACGCTATAAACCTGACCGTGAACTCCGGCGCCGTGGCGATCAAAGCCGAGGAATGCCGGGCGATGCAGAAGGCTTTTCAGATCCAGGTCGGGACGTTCGCTGACCAGTTTCAGATCGAAGCGGAAGGGTTGACTGATGGCTTCCTTGCCGGTGAACTCAAGGACTTGCAGGTCGTCGGTAAAATCCTCGATGTCCAGGAGGAAAGCGGCTTGGTTGGCAGGGCGGAACATCACACATCCCTTGTGCTGATTTAGAAGGGCGGGACTGTGAATGAGTGAATGCAGGTTTGATGCAGGGCAAGTCTGTTTCTGTTGTAGGAAGAGTACTTTTGCTGGTTGGGATTTTTCTTAGCGAAGGTTTCCTTCATTTGAGGCTGTCAAAACGGAATTGGACGGCATTCAGTCCGCCAGGCGGGCTGCCGTGACAGCCTGATTACGTTATACTCGCCGGCTTTCAAAAGTTCGCCAACGAGTGCTGCCCGCCATGGAAATCAACCCGATCCTTAACAGTATCAAGGACCTGTCCGAGCGCTCCGAAACTATTCGGGGGTATCTTTGACTACGATCAAAAGCATGAGCGTCTGACTGAAGTCAATCGCGAGCTTGAAGATCCGAATGTCTGGAACAACCCGACGTACGCTCAGGAGCTGGGCCGCGAGCGGTCCCTGCTGGCTCAGATCGTCGAAACCCTCGACGAAATGCACACCGGCCTGGCCGACGCCAAGGACCTGCTGCTGATGTCCGCCGAAGAAGAAGACCAGGCTGCCGTCGATGACGTCGCTGCCGAAGTCGAGCGTCTGCGCGAGTCCCTGGAAAAACTCGAATTCCGTCGCATGTTCAGCGGTGAGATGGACGCCAACAACGCCTACCTGGACATCCAGGCCGGCTCCGGCGGTACCGAGGCTCAGGACTGGGCCAACATCCTGCTGCGCATGTACCTGCGCTGGGCCGATAAACGCGGTTTCGACGCGACCATCATGGAGCTGTCGGCCGGTGAAGTCGCCGGGATCAAGGGCGCCACGATCCACATCAAGGGCGAATACGCTTTTGGCTGGTTGCGTACCGAAATCGGCGTGCACCGTCTGGTGCGCAAGAGCCCGTACGACTCCGGTAACCGTCGTCACACCTCGTTCTCGGCCGTGTTCGTGTCGCCGGAAATCGATGACAACATCGAAATCGACATCAACCCGTCGGACCTGCGCATCGACACCTACCGCTCCTCCGGTGCCGGTGGTCAGCACGTAAACACCACCGACTCGGCCGTACGTATTACGCACGTACCGACCAACACCGTGGTCAGCTGCCAGAACGAACGCTCCCAGCACGCCAACAAAGACACCGCGATGAAAATGTTGCGGGCGCGCTTGTACGAGCAGGAAGTGCAGAAACGCAACGCCGCCTCGCAAGCCCTGGAAGACACCAAGTCGGACATCGGCTGGGGTCACCAGATTCGCTCTTACGTGCTCGACCAGTCGCGGATCAAGGATCTGCGCACTAACGTCGAACGCAGTGACTGCGACAAGGTGCTCGACGGCGACATTGACGAATACCTGGTGGCCAGCCTGAAACAAGGGCTCTAAGGCACGCGCTACAGGGGTGTCATGCCCCTGTAGGAGCGAGGCTTGCCCGCGAACCCTGCCGGTCAGGCAGGGGCAACGAACCTGTGATGGAATTTTTAAAGACATGAGCGACCTAGAACTCGATCCGCAAGCCCTGCAACAGGAAGAAAACTCCCTGATCGCCCTGCGCAAGGAAAAGCTGGCTGCCGAGCGCGCCAAGGGCAATGCCTTCCCGAACGACTTCCGCCGCGACAACTACTGCGAAGACTTGCAGAAACAGTACGCGGACAAGACCAAGGAAGAGCTCGCAGAGGCTGCAATCCCGGTCAAGGTTGCCGGTCGTCTCATGCTCAACCGTGGTTCGTTCATGGTGATCCAGGACATGTCCGGGCGGATTCAGGTTTACGTCAACCGTAAAACCCTGTCCGAGGAAACCCTGGCTGCGGTGAAAACCTGGGACCTGGGCGACATCATTGCCGCTGAAGGCACCCTGGCGCGTTCCGGCAAGGGCGACCTGTACGTCGAAATGACCCGCGTGCGCCTGCTGACCAAGTCCCTGCGCCCACTGCCGGACAAGCACCACGGCCTGTCCGACACCGAACAGCGCTATCGCCAGCGTTACGTTGACCTGATCGTCAACGATGACGTGCGCCAGACCTTCCGCGTTCGTTCGCAAGTGATTGCGCACATCCGCAGCTTCCTGATGCAGCGTGACTTCCTTGAAGTCGAAACGCCGATGCTGCAAACCATCCCCGGCGGTGCTGCAGCCAAGCCGTTCGAGACTCACCACAACGCGCTGGACATGGGAATGTTCCTGCGTATCGCGCCGGAGCTGTACCTCAAGCGCCTCGTTGTTGGCGGCTTCGAGAAAGTGTTCGAGATCAACCGCAACTTCCGTAACGAAGGCGTTTCGACTCGTCACAACCCTGAATTCACCATGTTGGAGTTCTACCAGGCTTACGCCGACTACGAAGACAACATGGACCTGACCGAAGAACTGTTCCGCGAGCTGGCTCAGCTTGTTCTCGGGACTACCGACGTGCCTTACGGCGACAAAGTGTTCCACTTCGGCGAACCGTTCGTGCGTCTGTCGGTGTTCGACTCGATCCTCAAGTACAACCCTGAGCTGACCGCTGACGACCTGACCGACATCGACAAGGCCCGCGCCATCGCCAAGAAGGCCGGCGCCAAGGTGCTGGGCTTCGAAGGTCTGGGCAAACTGCAGGTGATGATTTTCGAAGAGCTGGTCGAGCACAAGCTGGAGCAGCCGCACTTCATCACTCAGTACCCGTTCGAAGTGTCGCCACTGGCCCGTCGTAACGACGAGAACCCGAACGTCACCGACCGTTTCGAACTGTTCATCGGTGGCCGCGAAATCGCCAACGCCTACTCCGAGTTGAACGACGCGGAAGACCAGGCCGAGCGCTTCATGGCGCAGGTGGCCGACAAGGATGCTGGCGATGACGAAGCCATGCACTACGACGCCGACTTCGTTCGCGCGCTGGAGTACGGCATGCCGCCAACCGCCGGTGAAGGTATCGGCATCGACCGTCTGGTGATGCTGCTGACCAACTCCCCGTCGATCCGCGACGTGATCCTGTTCCCGCACATGCGGCCGCAAGCGTAAGTGTTTCAACTAAAAAGCCGCCTAAAACAGGCGGCTTTTTATTGCCTGTCTGGTACAAACGTATCAATTGGTTACTTTTGAAGTAAGAGAGGAATACCTGTCGTGAACCGTGCAATTGCTCAAGAGGGTGCAGCGGACGTCGCCACTGCGGTCGCTGAAAGTGTTCAGTACCAGGGCCGCAAGGCCAGCCGACAGGGCAGCGAGCAGCGTCGACAGGACATTCTCGATGCGGCGATGCGCATTGTCGTGCGCGATGGCGTGCGGGCCGTGCGTCATCGCGCGGTGGCTGCCGAGGCCGGTGTGCCGCTGTCGGCCACCACTTACTATTTCAAGGATATCGATGACCTGCTCACCGATACCTTTGCCCAATACGTGGAACGCAGCGCGGCGTTCATGGGCAAGCTGTGGGCCAGCAATGAAGGCCTGTTGCGCGAGATGGTTGTCAGCGGCGATGGCACTCCCGAGTCCCGTTCACAGCTGGCGGACGATATTGCGCGGCTGATGGCGGACTATGTTCATCGGCAATTGATCAATCGCCGCGAGCACTTGATGGCCGAGCAAGCCTTCCGCCAGGAGGCGTTGCTCAATCCGCGCCTGGCGTTGTTGGTGCGTTCACATCAGCAGATTTTGCTCCAGGGCACCTGCCAGCTTTTCGAGGTATTGGGTTCCCGTGAACCCCAACAGGATGCCAAAGTGTTGACGGCGATTATCGGACGGATGGAATATCAGGGCCTGCTCAACGAAGCCGAGCCTGGGGCCGAAGCAGAAATGCTCGGCATCCTGACCCGCTACATGCATTTGGTATTGGCGTCGGTGTAATCCTGAAGGAACCCACACCCCTGTGGGAGCGAGCTTGCTCGCGATGACGGTTTAACATTCGACATAGATGTCGCCTGACACTCCGCTATCGCGAGCAAGCTCGCTCCCACAGGGTCCGGGGTCGGTTTGAGATCGCGGTGTATCGATAGGGAGTGTTGAATGAAAGCCTGGCGTGTCGTTGTGATCGCCTTGTCGATCCTGCTGCTCAGTGGCTGTCTGGTGACCTTCAAGGAGCCGCTGCTCTCGAGTGAACCCGCGCCCAAAGGGTTGCTCGGCAAATGGACCAGCACCAATGCCTGGGGCGAGCCGCTGAATCTGGAGCTGACGCGCCTGGGCGATAATCGCTATCAGGCGGTCAGCTACTTCAAGGCTAAACCCAAGGAACGCGAAGCCTACCCCTTCACGGTGACCCGCCATGGCAGTCGCTGGTACTTGTCGGCGAAGGTGCCAGCGCAGTTCGGTGGGCATTACACCATCGCTGGTTTCGAACTCACCGATAAGCACGAACTGGTGGTCTACAACCTCGACCTCGAGCAGATCAACCAGGCCCTGGGGCAGAAAGTCCTGAGTGGCAAAGGCTTCCAGACCGACGAGGGCGACGGCGTGTTGATCAACAACAACCTGGACCAGGTGTTTGCCTACCTCGACGACCCGGCCAATTCCGATGTCTTCGTTGAGGCGGTGCGCTATCAGCGCCTG
Organism: Pseudomonas sp. RT4P38; assembly: GCF_054897765.1. Taxonomy (NCBI): domain Bacteria; kingdom Pseudomonadati; phylum Pseudomonadota; class Gammaproteobacteria; order Pseudomonadales; family Pseudomonadaceae; genus Pseudomonas; species Pseudomonas sp. RT4P38. The sequence goes on along the minus strand of NZ_CM142703.1, from coordinate 5,642,640 downwards.
GCCAAAGCCAAAGCTAAAGTTAAATAAAGCCAGCACCTAACGGTTTTTCTACAGGAGTTTCGGGTGGACGATTACCAGCAGACGATACGCATTTTGTCCGATCGCATTGTGCTGGCGCAGACGCCGATTCGCGTCCTCGATGCGGTCAAGTGGGACGACGGCATCCGCAAGGGTTTCCTCAAGGGCAAGGGCAAGGAAATGCCGGCCGTGGACCGTGACTATTACCTCAGTCGGCCGCTGTCTTTTGACTCCAGCAAAGTGAAACTGGAATTCCAGAACATCGAGCGCGACATCACCCGTCAGTTGGGTCAGTTCAACCCGGTCGGCCAGATCATGCGCCGCATGTGCAAGGAATACCGGATGGTGGTGCGCATGCTCGAAGCGCGCGGCACCGAGGATTTCGGGCTGATTTCCCAAGAGTTGTACGGTGCCGCGTCCGACGCGTTCCACGCCGGCGACCCGACCCTGGCCGACTTGGGGCTGATGCTCTCCGATTACCTGAACAACATCGACGGCCGTGGCGATCTGAAGGACGAACCGAAAACCCTCACCGCCAAGGAAGCCGTCAGCCAGCTGCAACATCGATTGAACAAGGTGTTTGGCGAGGCCGAAGAAACCATTCGGGTGTTCGAGTCCGACGGGATCGTCGCCGATGCGGCGGCCGGCGCCGACTACATCAAGATTCGCGCCGACGCGATGTTCAACGAGCGTGACGTGCGCGCTCTGGAAGTCCACGAAGGGCTGGTGCATGTGGGCACCACGCTCAATGGTCTGAACCAGCCGATCTGCACCTTCCTCTCCAAAGGTCCGCCGTCGTCGACGGTGACTCAGGAAGGCCTGGCGATCCTGATGGAAATCATCACCTTCGCCTCCTACCCGAGTCGTCTGCGTAAACTGACCAACCGCACCCGCGCCATCCACATGGTGGAAGAGGGCGCGGACTTTATGCAGATCTTCGAGTTCTTCCGCGAGCAGGGTTTCGAAATGGCTGAAAGCTACGGCAATGCCAGCCGGGTTTTCCGCGGCTCGGTGCCCAATGGACTGCCATTTACCAAAGACTTGTCCTACCTCAAGGGCTTTATCATGGTTTACAACTACATTCAGTTGGCCGTGCGTAAAGGCAAACTCGAGCAGATCCCGCTGCTGTTTTGTGGCAAGACCACGCTCGAAGACATGCGGACCTTGCGCCAGTTGGTGGATGAAGGGCTGGTGGTGGCACCGAAGTATCTTCCGGATCAGTTCCGTGACTTGAACGCGCTGTCGGCGTGGATGTGCTTCTCCAACTTCCTCAATCACCTGAGCCTGGACCGGATCGAAGCGGATTACTCCAACATCCTCTAAGAACGGCGATATCCCTGTGGGAGCGAGCTTGCTCGCGATGGCGGCTTAACATTCAACGTAGATGTTGGCTGATCCACCGCTATCGCGAGCAAGCTCGCTCCCACAGGTAATTCATTTCCCACAGGATTGTGTTCCAACTCCATTTCTTGCGAGGTTTCAACGGATGAGAATCCTCGGCTTTTTCTGCCTTCTCCTGACCTTGAGCGGTTGCAGCTCGCTGCTGTTCTACCCCGAGCCCGGCCAGCTGTTTACCCCGGAAAAAGCCAAACTCGAATTCCGCGACGTTACCCTCACCACCGCCGACGGACTCAAGCTGCACGGCTGGTGGTTGCCGGCGAAAAAAGGTGTCGAGGTCAAAGGCACCGTGCTGCATCTGCATGGCAACGGCGGCAATCTGCCCATGCATCTGGGTGGGAGTTGGTGGTTGCCGGCACAGGGTTATCAAGTGCTGCTGGTGGACTATCGCGGTTATGGTTTGTCCGAAGGGGAGCCGAGCCTGCCGGCGATCTATCAGGACATCGACGCCGCGTTCAAATGGCTCGATCAGGCGCCGGAGGTCAAAGGCAAGCCATTGATCCTCCTGGGGCAAAGCCTCGGCGGATCGATGGCCGTGCATTACCTGGTTCAGCACCCTGAACGCCAGAAACAACTCAAGGCCTTCGTGCTCGACGGCGTGCCTGCCAGTTATCGCAGTATCGGCCGGTTTGCCCTGAGCACTTCGTGGCTGTTCTGGGCGTTTCAAGTGCCGCTGTCTTGGCTGGTGCCGGATGGCGACAGCGCGATCAACTCCATGGCGCAGCTCAATGGCGTACCGAAACTGATCTACCACAGCATCGACGATCCGATCGTGCCCCTTTCCAACGGCATCCGTCTGTATCAAGCTGCGCCGCCGCCGCGAGTGCTGCAACTGACCCGTGGAGGTCATGTGCAGACGTTCGCCGACCCGGTCTGGCGCAAAGTCATGCTGCGTTATCTCGATGACCCGCAACATTTCAACGGTTTGCGCCGACTGGGTGAAGTCCCGAATTACCCGGCGCCGAAAAATTCTGAAGATGAACCACCAGAGAGTCCGCAATGAGTGAAGAACGTAACGCCATCCCGCTGATCATCACCGGTATCTGCAGCATCCTCGGCACTGTCGGGGCCCTGTGGTTCTACGGCTACCTGCACTTCGCCAAACCCGAAGATGCGCTGTTGCTCAGCGACTTCACCCTGCTCAAGACTGTGCCGGGCGAAGACTACAAAGTCTCCCTGGAGCCGGCCGCGCAAGTAGCCCAGTGCATCGATGGCGTGCTGGTGATGTTCGACACCGAACAGAAAGGCCTGAGTGGTGTGTTGGTCAACAACAAGAAAAAAGCCGTGCGCTGCATAGGTCAGGAAACCCCGCAAAAACTGCAACCGTAACGCGCCTTTTGATCTTGAAAACAAAAGCCCCGCCTGATCAGATCAGGCGGGGCTTTTGTGTTTCAGTAGACGAAGCTTAGTTCGAGCTAATAGCCGAACGCGGGATCACCGGCTGGTTGTCATTGGAAATGGTCACTTCCACCCGACGGTTCATTGCACGACCCGAAACGCTGGTGTTCTCGGCCACCGGGTATTCCTTGCCATAACCCTGGGCCACGATGCGCGCTGGATCTACACCCATCTTGATCAAGGCCACTTGCACGGAAGTCGCACGGCGTTCGGACAGCGACTGGTTGTAGTTCGGCGCACCCGTGCTGTCGGTGTAGCCTTCGATAATCACTTTACGGTCCGGGTTTTCCTGAAGGAACTGGGCCAGTTTGTTGATATTCACCAGACCGCTGGACTTCAGCTCGGCCTTGTTGGTGGCGAACAGCACGTCACCGAACGTCACCAGCGTGCCGCGATCGGTCTGCTTGGCGTTCAGGCTGTCTTGCAATTGCTTGATCTGCGAGTCGCGCGCGTCCAGACGGGCCTGGGCACGTTGCGCAGAGGCATTTTTCAGATTGGCTTCGGCGGTGCGCAGCGCGATGGTCTGCTTCGCCACTTCAACACGTTGATTGGTCAGGTATGCCAGTTGGTCGACCTTGGCCTGGTCCTCTCTGTCCATGTAAGCCTTGTCGGCCTTGTCCAGGTAATCGCTGGCTTCTTTGGTTTCCAGCGCCGCGACTTTGCTGGCTTGCGGGTTGGTTTGCAGGCCGGTGTAGTTGGTACGGGCCTGTTCCAGGTTCGCGTTAGGCGGGGTGGAGCAGGCGGCCAGTGCAACGCTTGCGGCCAGCAGGGCAGGGATCATCAGTTGTTTGCGCATCATGGTTTCGTCCTTTTAGTCGAGTAAGAAGTGCGTCGTGCCGCGCCGCTTATTGCACGGTGCGCTGGCTTTCCTGACGCAGTTCCTGAACCCCTTTCTGAGAGTCCTTCACAGCCTGTTCGGCTTTCATCGCCTGGGCTTTGCGTTCAGCCACTCGAGCGTCCCACTCGGCCTGTTCGGCCAGAATCTTGGCTTCGTCATACTTCTTGTCGTGCAGGGCGATTTCGGCTTGTTTGAGCTTGTCCTGAGCGGACTTCATTTCCACTGCCGCGAATTCGGTACCGCCGGCACTGACGGCGCTGTTGACCGCCGATTCCGTCACGGCGAATTGCTCGCTTGGCGGGTTGCCGGCACAACCGGCCAGAACGAGGCTGCTGCCGATGGCCAGTGCAGCCAGTTTCAAGCTACGCAGAGGTGGGAACGAGGATTTGGCAGTTCGGGTTTTCATGGTCTTCAACTCCATTGGAATAACTCCTGAAAAACTTAAAAATCCATCCTGGGCAAGGAGCCGCAACCTTCAATTTCCGGGGGTGTTATGAAACGGCCGTCCCAGGCGTGGTTAATGGGTGTGACCCGAGGCGTTTTTCAAAAGTTCAGAGAATATGGCCCATTGCCTGAAAAAACGTTGACCGAACGGACAAGGCTCTAAATCGGGAATTACCATCATATGCAGCAGTACTCCCGGCCCTGAACGAGCCCGGGAATATGCATTTTTGGAGGGGAAAAGAAGCGCGGTAATCAGTGTTTCTGTTTGTCGTCAACGGCCGACAAATCGTGCAAATGACGACGGGACAACGCGAGGAAGCGCGGAGTTGGACCGACGTCTTCGTACAGCGGATCACCTTCTTCGTCGGTGGCCACAACCGTTGAGCCCTTCACATACGGGAAGCTCTTTTCGAGCTCTTCAAGCGCGGCGCCGATCAGCTCGCCGAGCAGTTCTTCGGGGTGTCGTTTGGGGTACATCTCGATAATTGCCGCCAGCCGTGCGGCGGCTTCCACATCCAGATGAATCGAGTATCCGGTATCGGTCAGGCGACCCTTGGCGTTTTCTTCCCAGTGATGGGCGAGCTCGCGGATTTTCATAGTGACCTCATTGCGCACCTGCTCGTGGCAGGCAGTGTCAGTGTCCGGCAATGGCCGGCGGCAGCCGTTGGCTTACTCTTCAGACTAGCTTTAACGCCCAAGGTTTAAAGTCCCTTCGTCGTCTAATGGTGAACGTTGCCTCGGTGCTTCAGGCGTTCGCACTCATTTGTGGCGGGGGTTCATGGGGGGGATTGGGTGTATATCCGTTTCTGCGGTAGCGGCTGCTATCGGTTTCGCTTTTACAGCCATCCCTTTCAAGGTCTTTGATAAAATCCTCAAAACTCCAGTCAGGACGGCGAGACGATGTGGGCAGAAGTTTTAGCGCGGTTCGAGAAAAAAGCGCCGGCCAGTGTCATGGCCAAATTGGTTTTGGAGCAGGCCGTTGCGGCAGAGTGGGTTGATCAGGTGTTCGAAGAACATCGTCAGCGCCAGTACCCGCGCGAGCTTTTGTTTTCGACCATTATTGAGCTGATGTCCCTCGTTTCACTGGGTTTGCGACCCTCGCTACATGCCGCGGCGCGGCAGATGGAAGATCTTCCCGTCAGCTTGGCGGCGCTTTATGACAAGGTCAGCCGCACGGAGCCCGCGCTGCTGCGTGCGTTGGTAGTCGGCAGTGCGCAACGCCTGGCTCCGACGATTGAAGAATTGGGCTGCTCGGCCATTTTGCCTGGCTGGCAACTGCGGGTGGTTGACGGCAACCACCTGCCTTCCAGCGAAAAACGTCTGGGCGCGTTGCGCCGTGAACGAGGCGCCGCCCGGCCTGGTTTTTCGGTCGTGGTTTACGACCCTGATCTGGACCAGGTCGTCGATCTTCAGCCCTGTGAAGATGCTTATGCCAGTGAGCGCGTCGGCGTGCTGCCGTTGCTGGAAAACGCCAGTAGGGGCCAGTTGTGGATGGCTGATCGGCTCTATTGCACGCTCCCGGTCATGGAGGCCTGCGAAGACGCTGGCGCTTCTTTCATTATTCGTGAGCCGAGTAAGCATCCGCGCCTGCTTCAGGAAAGCGACTGGCAAGAACCTGTCGCGGTCGAGGCGGGAAGCGTGCGCGAGCAAACCATCGAAGTGAAAGGCGGACGTCAGTGGCGGCGTGTTGAACTGAACCTGCAAAAAGCTACCGAATCAGGCGACACCATGCTGTTGTTCTGGAGCAACTTGCCCGACACCATCACCGCTGAGCAAATCGCCGATTTGTATCGTCGTCGCTGGAGTATCGAAGGGATGTTCCAGCGCCTGGAATCGGTGCTGGACAGTGAAATCGAAAGCCTGGGCAACCCCAAGGCGGCTCTGCTGGGATTTGCCGCGGCCGTGTTGGCTTACAACGTTTTGTCAGTGCTTAAGCGCAGCGTTGAACAGGCTCATCGCCAGACGCAACCAGAGGGATGGGAGGCATCGATTTTCCATTTGGCAGTGCAAGTGCGCAGTGGTTATGAGGGCATGCAGATCGCGTTACCGTCGGATTATCTGTCACTTCAATCGACCTCAGAAACGCTGGCACAGCGCTTGTTGGCGCTGGCAAGGAATATCAAGCCCAAACAGGTTGCCAAAAGCATACGCGGCCCCAAAATCGCCAAGCCCAAGGAGTGGCTGGAGGGAAAGGCTGCGAATGCTCATGTGTCGACCGATCGAGTGCTCAAAGCCCATAAAGGGAAAACACCTTGAAAGGGATGGCTTTTACAGCGAGTCACTTGGAAAAGCCCCAAGTAACCAAGGGCTCTTGCCCCTGACGTTCGGTGCCTCGCTAAGGCTCGGCATGCCCTCGCTCCGGTCCTGCTCCGTGGGCCCGCCGCCATCGGCCATCCATGGCCGGGGGCGGCTAACCCGGCATCCATGCCGGGTTGCCCACTGCGCAGAACCTCCACTCGGCCTCTCGAGGGGGCGGTGCATCAACATCAAAAGCTGCAGGCGAGCTAACGCTCGGCCAGTTGAGTGGTGAAGAGCGAAAGCCGTACGCCGATCTGCTTTGTGTGTGCGGGCTTGCTCGCGAAGCTGTTGATCTTGCTGTTGCTTTGCTTTGGCTTCAGATCTGCCGCCCCTTTCCCAGAGGCCGAACGCAGGCGTTGCGCAGGGGGCACCGCGGCAAGGATGCCGCGGTAGCCGCCCCCGGCCATGGATGGCCGATGGCGGCGGGCCCCCGGAGCAATGCCGGAGTGAGGGCATGCCGAGCCTAAGCGAGGTACCGAATGGCGGGGCAAGAGCCCTTGGTTACTTGGGGCTTTTCCAAGTGACTCGCTGTAAAAGCGAAACCGCCAGCAGCCGCTACCGCAGAAACGGATATGTACCCCACCAATCCCCAATCCCAAAACTTTCTCGGTCGAACAGCATTCCCGTAGTCGTCCGCTTGTAAGAACCGCTTTACAGCGGCACTCTCTAACTCAAGAGCATGGACACAAGTCACCCGGATTTTCGCTGGAGAACTGCTGATGACCGATATTGATGCACGCTTGCGCGAGGACGTTCACCTGTTGGGTGAGCTGCTGGGCAACACCATTCGTGAACAGTACGGGGACGGTTTTCTCGACAAGATCGAGCAGATCCGCAAGGGCGCCAAGGCCGACCGTCGTGGTTCGATGGACGCTGAGCTGAGCGCCAGCCTCAACCAATTGAGCGAAGAAGAGTTGCTGCCGGTGGCGCGGGCGTTCAACCAGTTTCTCAACCTGGCCAATATCGCCGAGCAATATCAGCTGATTCACCGTCGCGAAGAGTCGCAACCGGCGCCGTTCGAAGCGCGAGTACTGCCGGAATTGCTGGCTCGCCTGCTTGCCGAAGGCCATGGTGCCGAATCCCTGGCCAGGCAACTGGGGCGGCTGGAGATTGAACTGGTCCTCACCGCTCATCCAACCGAAGTGGCGCGCCGCACGCTGATCCAGAAGTACGACGCCATTGCCGCGCAGCTGGCCGCCCAGGACCATCGCGACCTGACCACTGCCGAGCGCGAGCAGATCCACGCGAAGTTGCAGCGCCTGATCGCCGAAGCCTGGCACACAGAAGAAATCCGCCGCACCCGCCCGACGCCCGTCGATGAAGCCAAATGGGGCTTCGCGGTGATCGAGCATTCGCTGTGGCAGGCGATCCCCAACTATTTGCGCAAGGCCGATAAGGCCCTGCATGACGCTACTGGCCTGCACTTGCCACTGGAGGCAGCGCCGATTCGCTTTGCCTCGTGGATGGGCGGTGACCGGGATGGCAACCCCAACGTGACCGCTGCTGTAACCCGTGAAGTCTTGCTGCTGGCGCGGTGGATGGCCGCGGACTTGTACCTGCGCGATGTCGATCACCTGGCGGCCGAGTTGTCGATGCAGCAGGCCAGCGACGACTTGAAGGCCAAGGCTGGCGACAGCGCCGAACCTTACCGCGCGGTGCTTAAACAGCTGCGTGAACGCCTGCGCGCGACGCGTAACTGGGCTCACGCCGCCTTGACGAAGACCACGCCGGCACCCGCCGATGTGTTGCAAAACAACCGCGAGCTGCTTGATCCGCTGGAGCTGTGCTTCCACTCGCTGCATGAGTGCGGCATGGGCGTGATCGCTGATGGACCGCTGCTCGATTGCCTGCGCCGGGCGGTGACGTTCGGGCTATTCCTGGTGCGGCTCGATGTGCGACAGGACTCGTCGCGGCATACCGCGGCCATGACGGAGATCACCGATTACCTGGGCCTGGGGCGATACGAAGACTGGAACGAGGAAGAGCGCATCACCTTCCTGATGCGCGAACTGAACAACCGTCGGCCGTTGCTGCCGGCGTACTTCAAGCCATCGGCCGACACCGCCGAAGTGCTGGCGACCTGCCGGGAAATCGCTGCCGCGCCGGGCGCATCCCTCGGTTCGTATGTGATCTCCATGGCCGGCGCCGCTTCCGACGTGCTGGCTGTGCAACTGCTGCTCAAAGAGTCTGGCGTGTTGCGGCCGATGCGCGTGGTGCCGCTGTTCGAAACCCTTGCCGACCTTGACAACGCCGGCCCGGTGATCGAAAAGCTGTTGCTGTTACCGGGTTATCGCGCGCGCCTGCAAGGACCGCAGGAAGTGATGATCGGCTACTCCGACTCGGCCAAGGACGCCGGCACGACGGCGGCGGCCTGGGCGCAGTATCGGGCGCAGGAGCGCTTGGTCGATATTTGCCGCGAGCAGCAAGTAGAGCTGTTGTTGTTCCACGGTCGCGGTGGCACCGTGGGGCGCGGCGGCGGTCCGGCGCACGCAGCGATTCTGTCGCAGCCGCCGGGTTCGGTGGCGGGGCGTTTCCGTACCACCGAGCAGGGGGAAATGATTCGTTTCAAATTCGGTCTGCCGGACATCGCCGAGCAAAATCTCAATCTGTACCTGGCAGCGGTATTGGAGGCGACCTTGCTGCCGCCGCCGCCACCGGAGCCTGCCTGGCGCCATTTGATGGACGAATTGGCCGCTGACGGTGTCAGCGCTTATCGCGCCGTGGTGCGGGAAAACCCGCAGTTCGTTGAGTATTTCCGCCAGTCCACTCCGGAGCAGGAACTGGGACGCTTGCCGCTCGGCAGTCGCCCTGCCAAGCGCCGCGCTGGCGGGATTGAAAGCCTGCGGGCGATCCCGTGGATCTTCGGCTGGACCCAGACGCGTCTGATGCTACCGGCCTGGCTCGGCTGGGAAGCTGCGTTGAGCAAAGCGCTGGAGCGTGGCGAAGGCGAGCTGCTGGGGCAGATGCGCGAGCAGTGGCCGTTCTTCCGCACGCGCATCGATATGCTGGAAATGGTGCTGGCCAAGGCAGATACCGATATCGCCCGATCCTACGATGAGCGCTTGGTCGAGCCGGATCTGCTCCCTTTGGGTGCGCATTTACGCGACCTATTGTCGCAGGCCTGCTCGGTGGTCCTGGGGCTGACCGGTCAGTCGCAGCTACTGGCACATAGCCCAGCCACGCTTGAATTCATCCGCTTGCGCAACACTTACCTCGACCCTCTTCATCTATTGCAGGCCGAGTTGTTGGCGCGTTCGCGACAACAGGAAGTGGCACAGGGCAGCCCGGTAGAACAGGCGCTGCTGGTGTCTGTGGCGGGGATTGCCGCCGGTTTGCGTAATACCGGCTAAGGTTTTCGTCGTGGGGCAAGGCACTCGGCGCGAGCGTCGAGTTGCCTGTGGGCGAGGGGTTGAAAAGTGCTGCCAGGCGACAGTTAGTGATGAGGTTGCGACTAGGGTTACCCCGACGAAAGGTCACGTCAGGCGCGGGTTTCTCCGACTTTCGGCGGCTTGTGTGCTCCGGGCCTGCTGTGTATCTTGATCAGCCTTTGACCGTTTGGGCGGTCACGACCCTTATTTTGAGATTGGCCCCACGAGGCGAATCTGACGTTATTTATATAAAAAATTGAGGAGCACATCGATGCGCGTCATTCTGCTGGGAGCTCCCGGGGCCGGTAAAGGTACTCAGGCTAAGTTCATCACCGAAAAATTCGGTATCCCGCAAATTTCCACCGGCGACATGCTGCGTGCCGCGGTCAAGGCCGGCACCGAACTGGGCCTGATCGCCAAGAGCGTCATGGACAGCGGTGGTCTGGTTTCCGATGACCTGATCATCAACCTGGTCAAGGAACGCATCAGCCAGGCTGATTGCGAGAACGGTTTTCTGTTCGACGGTTTCCCGCGCACCATTCCTCAGGCTGAAGCCCTGGTGAAAGCCGGCGTGGAGCTGGATCACGTGGTCGAAATCGCCGTCGACGACGAAGAGATCGTTCAACGTATCGCCGGTCGTCGTGTTCACGAAGCCAGCGGCCGCGTGTACCACACCGTCTACAACCCGCCGAAAATCGCCGGTAAAGACGACATCACCGGTGAAGCACTGGTGCAGCGCAAGGACGACACCGAAGAAACCGTGCGTCATCGCCTGTCGGTCTACCATTCCCAGACCAAGCCTCTGGTCGAGTTCTACCAGACGCTGTCTGCTGCTACTGATGGCAAGCCGAAGTACAGCCACATTGCGGGCGTCGGCTCGGTTGAAGTGATCACCGGTAAGGTGCTTGAAGCACTGAGCTGAAAAGTCTGAATCGCTTCATCTTCTACGGCCCGCTTGCGGGCCGTAGTTGTTTATACTGGCGCACTTTTTCTGAACTCTCTTACGGAAACATCGATGAGCACCTTGCTGGCCCTGGACACCGCGACTGAAGCTTGCTCCGTTGCCTTGCTGCATGACGGCAAAGTCACGAGCCATTACGAGGTGATCCCGCGCCTGCATGCGCAGAAGTTGCTGCCGATGATTCAGCAGTTGCTGGCGGATGCCGGGACCACCCTGCAAGCGGTCGATGCCATCGCTTTCGGACGTGGTCCGGGTGCGTTCACCGGCGTGCGGATCGCCATCGGCGTGGTGCAGGGGCTGGCGTTTGCGCTGGATCGTCCGGTGTTGCCAGTATCGAACCTGGCCGTGTTGGCGCAGCGGGCGTATCGCGAACACGGCGTGAGCCAGGTCGCAGCCGCCATCGATGCGCGGATGGATGAAGTGTATTGGGGTTGCTACCGCGAAACGGCGGGGGAGATGCGGCTGGTTGGCAATGAAGCGGTGTTGCCGCCGGAAGTGGCAGCGTTGCCGGTTGATGCCAGTGGTGAGTGGTTTGGCGCCGGCACTGGTTGGGGTTATGCCGAGCGTATCGCCGTGAGCCTGACCGGGCAGGATGCGGGCATGCTGCCTCACGCTGAAGACCTGCTGACCCTGGCACGTTTTGCCTGGGCTCGCGGTGAGGCGATCGTGGCTGATGAGGCTCAACCGGTGTACTTGCGCGATAAAGTGGCGACACCGAAAGCACGTTAATTTCCGAGAGCGAGTTGGCTTCATCGCGAGCAAGCTCGCTCCCACAGGTTTTGGGTCGGCCGCAAAAATGTGTGAACGACACAAACCCTGAGCGAGGCTTGCCCGCGAAGGCGATCTAAAGGATGTAACCAATCGTCGATTTACACTCCCGCTTTTAAACCTTTTCCATTTTCTGTGTTCTAGTTATCACTCGGCGGTTTGCGAAGTGGGTTATGTGCCACTAAACTGCCATTACTGATACCGGACATGTACTCATGCGTATAGACGGCGTTTCCTCCCAGTCCTACCCCATCAAGCGCAAGCCTCGCAAAGGCCCGGTGGCGGATGATGACTACGTCGATATCGACGGCGAGCTGGAAATTCCTTCCGAAGAGCAATTGGCCGCCCGTGCCGCCAAAGCTTCCGCGCAACGCCTGAGCAATCTCCCGGCCCGTCAGCAAGACATGATCTACCACCGCGCCATGAGCAAAAGCGTCGCCACGGCACTCGCCAGCTACTTGAGCACCGCCGGTTTCGTCGATTGGGATACGGACGTGCTGGGCCTCGACCTGTACATCTGATGTTGCTGCCTTACTACCTCGGCTGTCCGTCCTGGAGTGAAAACGCCTGGCGCGACTATCTTTATCCGGCAGATGCCAAACCCGCCGAATTTCTGAATCTCTATTCCCAAGTGTTCAACGCCGTGGAAGGCAATACGACCTTCTACGCGAGTCCGCCTGCGACCACCGTGCAGCGTTGGGCCGAGACCATGCCGGAACACTTTCGCTTCACTGCCAAGTTCCCAGGTGACATCAGCCACAGCGGTGACCTGCGCGAACAATTGACCGCTGCCGACACCTTCCTGCAATTACTCAGCCCCCTCGGTGAACGGGTTTCACCGCTGTGGCTGCAACTGTCCAAAAGCTTCACGCCGCAACGATTGCCCGAACTGGCCGGATTCATCGATGCGCTTGAGCGGCCTCTGGCAGTTGAAGTACGGCATGACGAATTCTTCGCCAAGGGCGATGCCGAGAGAAGGCTCAATCGTCTGCTGCTGGATCGAGGGGTCGAGCGTATCTGCCTCGATCCCCGAGCGCTGTTCAGCTGCACATCGACCGATCCCTCGGTACTTCACGCCCAATCGAAAAAGCCCAGGGTGCCGACCCGTCCGGCAGCCTTTACTCAATGTCCGCAGGTACGCTTCATCGGCCATCCGCAGCTTGAGGCCAACGACCCGTTCCTGCTGCCGTGGGTCGAGAAAATCGCCGTGTGGATCGAAGAGGGCCGTACGCCTTATATCTTCCTGCACACCGGCGACAATTTGCTGGCCGCCAAACTGGCGCAACGTTTTCACGCAAAACTGATGCTGCGTTTGCCTGGCCTGCCGCCGCTGCCTGAGCTATACAGAGAGCCCGCTGCCGAGCAACTTGGCCTGCTCTGAAGCGGATTCCTTGTCTTTTTCTGGAGCCTGCCAATGGATGCGCAAACCCTTCGAGCCCAAGCGTTCAAAGCACTGCACGAACGCGCGGGGGCTTTTGTCATTCCCAACCCGTGGGATGCCGGCTCGGCGAAAATGCTCGCCAGCCTTGGCTTCGAAGCGCTGGCGACCACCAGTGCCGGATACGCCTTTTCCAACGCCCGCCCCGATGGCGCGCTGACGCTGGACGACACCCTGGCAAACGTTCGGGCGATTGTCGCGGCAACTAATCTGCCCGTCGCCGTCGATCTGGAAAACGGCTTCGCTGACGATCCAGCCGAATGCGCACAGAGTATTTTGCGTGCGGCAGAGGCCGGTGCGGTCGGCGGCTCGATCGAAGATGCCACGGGCCGTGAAGAAGCCCCTATTTACTGCTTCGAGCATGCCGTCGCGCGCATTGAAGCGGCGGTCGCAGCGGCTCGCAGCTTGCCTTTCCCTTTCATGCTGACGGCCCGAGCTGAGAACTTTCTGCACGGCAACCCTGATCTCGCCGATACCATTCGCCGCTTGCAGGCGTTTGCCGAGGCGGGTGCCGACGTACTTTATGCGCCGGGTCTGCGCAGCGCTGAGGATGTGTTGGCGGTGGTCCGTGCCGTGGCGCCGAAACCGGTCAATGTGTTGATGTCTGGCGGATTGAAATTGACGGTTGAGCAGTTGAGCGAAATGGGCGTCAAACGCATCAGCGTCGGTTCGGCGCTGGCCCTGGCAGCCTATGGCGAGTTTTTCCGCGCTGCCGAAGAGATCAAGACGTCGGGCACGTTTGGATTCACATCGCGATCCATGCCGTACGCCCAGGCCAATCAATTGTTCAAAGGCTGACGATGCGGTTTCGGTGGTGGCTGCTGTTGATGCTATTGATCATGGGCGCGGCGGCCGTGAGCGTCTGGCGCGGCTGGATCTCTCTGCCGCCGCGGTGGAACCCCTGGGCACCGCTGGACGTGAAGGCCGCGCCCAATTTTCTGACCCGCTACAAACTGATGCGCCTACGCGATGATCCGCAGTTGTGCGATCAAGCCCTGAGCAGCTCTGGATTGCGCGTAACCCATCAGGCCGACAGCCCCGATGCGACGTGTCCGTTGATCAACACCTTGCGTGTGCAAGGCGGCGAGGTGGCGCTGAGCAGCAGTTTCCTCGCCAGTTGCCGCCTGGCGGTGTCGTTTGCCCTGTTCGAACACCACGCCCTGCAACCCGCCGCACAGGCGGTCTACGGCCAAGCGGTAACGCGTGTTGACCATCTCGGCAGCTTTGCCTGTCGCAACGTCTACAGCCGTGAAAATGGCAGACGCAGCCAGCATGCCAGCGCCAACGCGCTGGATATCGCCGGGTTTCGGCTGGCCGATGGCCGATCCATCAACGTGCTCAAGGATTGGCCGAAGGATAATCAGGACGCACGGTTTTTACGTCAGGTCCGCGATGGCGCCTGCGACATGTTCAGTGTGGTCTTGAGTCCGGATTACAACGCCGCCCATCGCAATCACTTTCATGTGGATGTCGGGCCGTGGTGGGTGTGTCGCTGAGGGCCTGTTATTGAAGGTCAGGCGGCGATGCGCAGGTTTTGCAGGACGATCGGGCGAGCCCAGCCGTTATCGAAATCGAGTTGTTTCTGTTGTTCCACCAGCGCTTCGGCCGAGAACGGCGGGAATGGCTTGTCCAGCAGATCGAGTTCGAATTCGGCGATCGGCAGGTGCAGCGGACGCGGTTGCGGTGCGGTGCCAGGCGCTGGCAGCGGTTGACCGGCAGTGAGCACGATCGGGCGGACCCAGCTGCTTTCGAAGTCCTGTTGCTTCTGTTGAGCGACGATTTCTTGTGCCGGGAACGGAGGGAAAGGTTTGTCGGCCAGGTCCATTTCGAACTCGGCAATCGGCAGGAACAGTGGCTCGGGAGGGCGGACCTCGGTTTCTTTCACATCGCATTCTCGCTGGGAAATGATGTGAGCCAGCAGTTCGCTGCCAACGGTGGGTTCGACCGGGCTGTCGAGATCGACCGGTGGAAAGTTGAGAGAAGCCGGTACGACATCGCCCGACTGATCGGCCAGGGCCTGGGCAAAGAAATCCTGCCACAGGTGACTGACGCCGCTCAGTGCTTGGGAGTTTCGTAGGCCAAAATCGCCGTGGGGCGAGATGTAGCCTATCGATGTGCGTTGAATGTCTGACATTTCTCTCGGTCGACGCTCAGGTCTGGCAAAATGCTCGATAGTTTTGTTATCGGCCGTTTTTGCCGATCATTAATTTTTTGAGCGTGTTTTCCCATGATTGAGCAACCTGCGGCCTGCCGCATCCATGTCGAGGCCCTGGCCGCGACTTATCAGCCACAGGCCGAACAATGGGCCGAGCGCCTGGGCTTGCCCATGCAGGTGGATGACGGCGAGTTTGCGTTGCAGGTGGGCGAACAGGGTTTACAGCTGCAGCAACTGGGCCCGGACGCGCCGGGGCCGGTGCGGGTGGACTTCGTCGAGGGCGGTGCGGCCCATCGCCGTTTGTACGGCGGCGGTAGCGGTCAGATGATCGCCAAGGCTGTCGGGGTTGCCCAAGGCGTGCGTCCGCGGGTGCTGGATGCCACGGCGGGGCTAGGCAAAGATGCGTTCGTGCTGGCGAGCCTGGGCTGCGAGATGAGCCTGATCGAGCGTCAGCCGCTGATTGGCGCTTTGCTTGAAGATGGCCTGGCACGCGGCGCGGAAGACTTTGATGTGGCGCCGATCGTGGCGCGGATGCGCTTGCTCAAGGGCAATTCGATCGAGGTGATGCGCAATTGGGAAGGCGAGCCGCCGCAGGTGATCTACCTCGACCCGATGTTTCCCCATCGTGAGAAAACTGCCTTGGTGAAGAAGGAAATGCGCCTGTTCCGGCCGCTGGTCGGCGATGATCCGGATGCGCCGGCGTTGCTTGAAGCTGCGTTGGCGTTGGCCAGCCACCGGGTGGTGGTCAAGCGGCCGCGCAAGGCGCCGTGTATTGAAGGGCCGAAGCCGAGCCATGCGCTGGATGGTAAATCCAGTCGGTATGACATTTATCCGAAGAAGGCGCTGAAGCCTTAAGACCGCGTCGCCCCCATCGCGAGCAAGCTCGCTCCCACAGGTTTTGTGTTGAGCACAACATCTGAGAACACCTCAGAACCTGTGGGAGCGGGCTTGCCCGCGATAGCGTCAGTCCCGGCACCCACAATCTGTCAGGCTGTCTCTGGTCGATAAGCCCGCATAAACAACCCCACCACTTCCCGCACATGGCTCTCGGCCGCCTCCCCGGTCAACGGCTCGCCACACCCGTAAAGCAGCCTGAAATTCCCCGCACCCTTGAGCAAGCAGAAGAAATGCTCGGCCGCATTGTGCGGTTTGTCGATGCTCAAGGCACCGCTCTGATCAACCTTGATCAGCAACCGCTCCATGCCATGCAACATGCGCTGGGGGCCGGCTTCGAAGAAGATCAGCGAAAGTTTCGGGTCCTGGCTGCCCAGCGTCATCATCAGCCGATGCAAGTTGACCGATTCGTCGCTGTTGATCAGCTGATGAAAACCGCGGGCGATGTTCAACAGCACCGTTTCTACGGCAATGCCGTCGGGCAACTCGAAAAACAGCGTCGGCAACTGCTCTTCGCACTTGGCCATCACGGCGGCGGAGAACAGTGTCTCCTTGTCGTCGAAATGGCTGTAGACCGTAAGTTTCGAGACACCGGCCTCGGCCGCCACGGCGTCCATGCTGGTATTCGCATAACCCTTGCTCAGAAACAGAATTTTCGCCGCATCGAGGATCGCTCGGCGCTTGGCCAAATCCTTGGGACGGCCTGGGCCGTTGGGTGCTGAAAGATTGTTAGGCATATGCGCTTTTATTACTGGACTGGTGAGTTTGCTATTAATAACATACTGCTCAGTATAATTATTCCAAGCACCATTAGCGAAAGGTCCTTCACCATGTTCCGCTATGCCTTGCCCCTCGCGTTGCCAGTCAGTCTGGCGTTTTTATTATCTGCGTGTGGTCACGAAGAGGCGCCCCAAGTCACCGTTCGCCCGGCCATGGTCGTGCAGCCAGAGCCTTCGGCCCAGGCGATGGAAAGTTTTCCCGGTGAAGTCCGCGCTCGCTTTGAGCCGGACCTGGCGTTTCGCATCGGCGGTAAAGTCAGTCGACGACTGGTCGAAGAGGGGCAGCGGGTCAAGGCCGACCAGCCTTTGGCGGAGCTCGATCCTCAGGACGTACGCCTGCAACTGGAAGCCACCCGTGCCCAGGTCGCCGCTGCCGAGGCCAATCTGAGCCTGGTGCGCGCCGAGCGTGATCGCTACAAGACCTTGATGGACCGTCAGATGGTCAGCCGTTCGCAGTACGACAATTCCGAAAACCTTTACCGATCCGGTGAAGCACGCCTCAAGCAAATCAAAGCTGAATTCAACGTCTCGACCAATCAGGCCAGTTACGCCGTACTGCGAGCGCCTCAGGATGGCGTGGTGGCCAAACGTGCGGTCGAAGTCGGGCAAGTCGTGGCGGCCGGGCAAACGGTGTTTACCCTCGCCACCGATGGCGAGCGCGAAGTGTCGATCAGCCTGCCGGAACAAAGTTTCGGCCGTTTCAAGGTGGGTCAGCCGGTGTCGGTAGAACTCTGGACTCAACCCGACCAACGTTTCGCCGGGCGCATCCGTGAACTGTCGCCTGCTGCCGATCCAAAATCGCGCACCTTTGCCGCCCGCATCGCTTTCACCACCGGCAAGGTCCCCGCAGAGCTTGGTCAGAGCGCCCGAGTGTTTATCCAGACCGCCGACGTGGTGTCGCTGTCGGTACCACTGTCGGCCGTCACCGCGGAAAACGGTGCCACCTACGTTTGGGTGCTTGGCGCCAACAATACCTTGAAAAAAGCCCCGGTCCGGGTCGGTGCCTTTGGCGAGAAAACCGTGCCGGTGCTCGAAGGCCTGAACGCCAGCGATTGGGTGGTGGCGGCTGGTGTTCATGTGCTTCATGACGGGCAGCAAGTGCGCCCGGTGGATCGCTCCAACCGCGTGGTCAATCTGGCGGACAAGGAGTAATCCCCGATGGGTTTCAATCTTTCCGAATGGGCACTGCGTAATCGTCAGATCGTACTGTTCCTGATGCTCTTGCTGGCAGTTGTCGGCGCACTGTCCTACACCAAACTTGGCCAAAGTGAAGACCCTCCGTTCACCTTCAAGGCCATGGTGATTCGCACCAACTGGCCGGGTGCCACGGCGCAGGAAGTGTCGCGCCAGGTCACCGAGCGTATTGAAAAGAAACTGATGGAAACCGGCGAGTACGAACGCATCGTTTCGTTCTCCCGTCCGGGCGAATCCCAAGTGACGTTCGTTGCCCGTGATTCCATGCACTCGGTGGAAATCCCGGACCTCTGGTATCAGGTTCGCAAGAAGATCGGCGACATTCGTCAGACCCTGCCACCGGGCATCCAGGGGCCATTCTTCAATGATGAGTTCGGCACAACGTTTGGCAACATCTACGCGCTGACGGGCGAAGGTTTTGATTACGCGGTGCTCAAGGACTACGCCGACCGCGTGCAGATTCAGCTGCAACGGGTCAAGGATGTGGGCAAGGTCGATCTGCTCGGGTTACAGGACGAGAAGATCTGGATCGAACTCTCCAACGTCAAACTCGCCACCCTCGGCCTACCTTTGTCAGCGGTGCAGCAGGCCCTTGAAGAGCAGAATGCGATGTCCACCGCCGGGTTTTTCGAGACCACCAGCGAGCGCTTGCAGCTACGAGTCTCGGGGAATTTTCAGACAGTCGAAGAGATCAAGAGCTTCCCGATTCGCGTAGGAGATCGCACCTTCCGCATCTCCGATGTGGCGGATGTGCGTCGCGGTTTTAATGATCCGCCGGCGCCGCGTATGCGCTTCATGGCCGAAGACGCCATCGGTCTGGCCGTGGCGATGAAGGACGGTGGTGACATTCTGGTGCTGGGCAAGGCGCTGGAAATCGAGTTCGACCGGATCCAGAAAAATCTCCCTGCCGGTATGCAGCTGCGCAAGGTCTCCGACCAGCCCGCCGCCGTGAAAAGCAGTGTCGGTGAGTTTGTTCAGGTGCTGGTGGAAGCGCTGGCAATCGTCCTGCTGGTGAGCTTCTTCTCCCTCGGTGTGCGCACCGGCATGGTGGTCGCGCTGGCGATTCCTTTGGTATTGGCGATGACATTCGCCTGCATGTATTACCTGGGAATCGGCTTGCACAAGATTTCCCTCGGGGCGTTGGTGCTGGCGCTGGGTCTGTTGGTGGACGACGCGATCATCGCCGTGGAAATGATGGCGATCAAAATGGAGCAGGGCTTCGACCGGATCAAGGCGGCCAGTTACGCCTGGACCAGCACCGCATTCCCGATGCTCACCGGTACGCTGATCACCGCTGCCGGCTTCCTGCCGATTGCCACTGCGCAATCGGGTACCGGCGAATACACCCGTTCGATCTTCCAGGTGGTGACCATCGCGCTGCTGGCCTCGTGGGTGGCCGCCGTGGTGTTTGTGCCGTATCTGGGGGAAAAACTCCTGCCGGATCTTGCGAAGATTCATGCAGCCAAACACGGCACTGGCAATGGCCAGCCCGACCCTTATGACACGCCGTTCTATCAGCGCGTCAGACGCCTGGTGGAGTGGTGCGTGCAGCGGCGCAAGACGGTCATTGTCCTGACGGTTGTGTTGTTCGTCGGGTCTGTCGCGCTGTTCCGATTTGTCCCACAGCAGTTCTTCCCGGCTTCCGGTCGTCTGGAGTTGATGGTCGACCTGAAGCTGGCTGAAGGTGCGTCCCTGAGCAACACGGCCGACGAGGTGAAGCGCCTCGAAGCACTGCTCAAGGATCACGCCGGCATCGACAATTACGTGGCTTACGTCGGCACGGGATCGCCGCGCTTCTACCTACCGCTGGATCAACAACTTCCTGCGGCGAGCTTCGCGCAGTTTGTCGTCCTGGCCAAGACCATCGAGGAGCGCGAAACCCTGCGCACCTGGCTGATCGAAACCCTCAACGAACAATTCCCGGCCCTGCGTTCGCGGGTTACGCGTCTGGAGAACGGGCCACCGGTTGGCTATCCGGTGCAGTTCCGGGTCACCGGTGAGCACATCGAGGAAGTCCGCGCGCTGGCTCGTAAAGTCGCGGCCAAGGTTCGCGAGAACCCGCACGTGGCCAACGTCCATCTGGACTGGGAGGAACCGAGCAAAGTTGTTTATCTGAACGTTGATCAGGACCGTGCCCGGGCGCTTGGCGTGAGCACTGCGAACCTGTCGAAGTTCCTGCAAAGCTCACTGACCGGTTCGAGCGTCAGCCAGTACCGTGAAGACAACGAATTGATCGAGATTCTGTTGCGCGGCACGTTGCATGAGCGCACTGAGCTGTCGTTGCTGCCGAGTCTGGCCGTACCGACTGACAACGGTCGCAGCGTAGCGCTGTCGCAGATCGCGACGCTGGAATACGGTTTCGAAGAAGGCATCATCTGGCACCGCAACCGCTTGCCTAACGTGACGGTGCGCGCCGACATTTACGGCAAGGAACAACCGGCGACGCTGGTGCAGCAGATCATGCCGACTCTCGATCCGGTTCGCGCAGAATTGCCGGATGGCTACTTGCTGGAAGTCGGCGGCACGGTAGAAGACTCGGCCCGTGGGCAAAACTCGGTGAAGGCCGGTGTGCCGCTTTTCATCGTGGTGGTGCTGACGTTACTGATGCTGCAACTGCGCAGTTTCTCACGCACCGTGATGGTGTTTCTGACGGCACCTTTGGGTTTGATCGGCGTGACCTTGTTCCTGATGGTGTTTCGTCAGCCTTTTGGTTTCGTCGCCATGCTCGGGACCATCGCGCTGTCCGGGATGATCATGCGTAACTCGGTGATTCTGGTGGACCAGATCGAGCAGGACATCGCCGCCGGGCTCAAGCCGTGGCAAGCGATTATCGAAGCTACGGTGCGGCGTTTCCGGCCGATTGTGTTGACTGCGCTCGCGGCGGTGCTGGCGATGATTCCGCTGTCGCGCAGCGTGTTCTTCGGGCCGATGGCGGTGGCGATCATGGGTGGGTTGATTGTGGCGACGGCGTTGACGTTGCTGTTTTTGCCGGCGCTGTATGCGGCTTGGTTCAGGGTCAAGAAAGAGGCCGTTTGATCTTTTGATCTTGGCGGCCTTCGGGCCGACCATGCGCTTGTTGATTGAGTACATATCCGTTGCTGCGGTAATGGCCACTAATGGTTTCGCCCTTACGGCGACTCCCTTTGGCAAACGCCCCAAAGGAAGCAAAGGTCTCGCCCCAAGCGTCCGGCCCCTCGCTTAGGCTCGGCGTTCCTTCGCTCCGGTGTCCATCTGGGGGCATCGCCTCCGGTCGGCTTCGCTTCGACCTCCTCTCGATGTGTTCGACTGCGTCGAACGGCGCTGCGCGCCTCCCCCCAGATGAACACCTCCACTCAGCCTCCCGAAGGGGCGGGAGGGTCAAGGTCAAGAGCTGCAGGCGAGCTAACGCTCGGCCTGTTGAGTGGTTTGGGACGATTCAACAGATGATTTCGTTGTTAGCGTTGTTGGTATATCGCGTCCTGGATCACCTCGATCCGCAGCAATATCACAAACGAAAAAGCCCGCTGAACCTATAAAGGTCAGCGGGCTTTTTGTGAGTTTCAGTCACTCAATAATTACAACGTACCAAACACCTTCTTCGCCAGACTGGTCGCTGCCGCCGCAGGATTCTGGCGGATGGTTTCTTCCTGTTTACCAATCATCTCGAACAAACCGTTCAACGCCTGCTCGGTCACGTAGCTTTCGATGTTGGCGTTCTTCGCATCCACGACACCCAACGTCGCGGCTTGCCCTGCGAACGAGTTGTATTGTTTGGCCAGGCCCACCTGATCGGTGGCTTGCTTGACGATCGGCAGGAATTTCACGCGGATCTGTTCGCGGCTGGTTTTGCTCAGGTACTGAGTGGCTGAGTCCTTACCGCCGCTGAGAATGCCCTTGGCATCCTCCACGCTCATTTTTTTCACAGCCTCCACCAGGATCGGCTGGGCCTGGGTCACGGCGGTTTCCGCCGCTTTGTTCATGCTGGTTTCCAGCTGATCGACCTGATCACCCATGCCGAAGGCTTTCATCTTGCTGGCGACCTTGCCGAGCTTGCCCGGCAATTCGATCTTCACGTCCGGGTTGTTACTGAAGCCGCCCGGCGTGCCGAGTTGTTTCACGGCCAGTTGCGCGCCTTGGGTCAGGGCATCCTTGAGGCCGCCGGTGGCGTCTTGTTGCGACAGGTCGTTGAGCGACAGCGCTAGGGCACTCGCGGAGATCATCAAGCCTGCGCACAGGCTGGCGAAGCGAAGGGTAGGGCGGAGCATGGCTGCTTCCTTGTTCAGAAAAGAGGATTAGCGGACGGCGTCGACGCGGATTTTCAGTGGCTGCGGGTCGCTGCCATCAAGCTGTACGGCGTGATGTTCGGTGGTGATGAACATCAGTTTGCCGTCAACTTCGATGCGTGCGCTGACTGAATAGCGATGACCCGGCTTGACCTGCGCCGGATCGTAACTCAGATGAAACGGCAGCGGCACCTGGCCTTTGATCGAGCCTTTCTGTTCGTCGAGGATCACGGCGGGTGCGTCGGCAAGAGACACGTCCTGCAAGCCGCTCAAGGTGACGCTTGGCGGGAGGGCAATGCGTTGGAGGTAAAATA
Organism: Pseudomonas sp. RT4P38; assembly: GCF_054897765.1. Taxonomy (NCBI): domain Bacteria; kingdom Pseudomonadati; phylum Pseudomonadota; class Gammaproteobacteria; order Pseudomonadales; family Pseudomonadaceae; genus Pseudomonas; species Pseudomonas sp. RT4P38. Next base: position 5,620,113 of record NZ_CM142703.1, on the reverse strand, counting down.
CTTCGCCATCAAGGCTGGTTTTAGCGGCCGGTTGTAAGGTATGGCAGGCTCCGAGCAAAGCAGTAAGCCCCAGTAGCGAGAGTTTTTTCATGAGTTAAGTCCTTGGCGCCCGGAGAAAAACAGCGCCAACGACAATTTAACGGATTTTTAAGGTGATTTCGCCCCATGTGATGTCGGGCAGTTGGGCTTAGGCGTTGCTGTCCGGATTTTTACGGACGTTGCGGACCACGACGTCCTCAGGGCGCAGATGGTTGACACCCAATTCCACCCGGTGAGGTTTGGTTGTTGCAAAGATCACCTCGTCGTTGGTTTCGATGCGTGCGGTGATTCCATAGCTGTGGCCGGGCAGCACATCAGCGGCCGCGTAAGTCAGATTAAAGTCCAGGCCTGCGGTTTCTGCATGAGGGATAACTTGCTGGGCGAGTTCTTTGACAGGCGCAGCCGGAGTGACATCTTGCAGGCTGACGTGAAGTGTCGAGTTCGGCGACAGCAGAATCTTTATCAGATAGTGCACGGTACCGCTGATGCTCATTACATGTTCGTTGCTCATTTGATCTCCTTATCAAATTAATCGTCGGAAATGACGAGCCGTCAGCATATCGCCGGGGGCACCGAACCGTGTGTAGGAGTATTCCTGCGTTTGGGGGCGAATTTATAGCGGGATAGATCAGAAGCATCCTTGCTTCTGAATAACGGTGCCGCGTAGTTCCCTCGATGGATCAGAGAGGCTTTACCAGCTCCGCCGCATCTTCACTGCGATGCAACGCCACCTGACGGATCGACAAGCGAATCTCTGCCGACAACACCCGTTTGGCCGCACCTTCCGCCAGTTCTCCCAGCAGGTCGTGATAACTCAGCTTGCCGGCCTCATCGCGCTTGAGCACGTCGAGGTCGAGCATGGTCTGGATGAAGTGGCGGAACAGGCTCTTGTCGAAGAACTCCGGAGCGTTCAGGCCATGCAGGATCGACAGACGTTGTGCCATGACCGTGCACAGGTCTTCCAGTTCTTCGGCGCTGATGCTGTTTTGGCCACTGTTGAGCAGCAGCGAGACCGTCATATAGAAGCGTTGCAGGGTCTGGGCGATGCTTTTCGACAGCAGCGTCAGCAACACGAAATGCCGCGAACTCGGCGCCGGACGCAGGTAGACGTCATTCTCAAAACGCAGCAGACCTTGCTCGACGAACGCTTCGAGCCATTGATCGATCACCGCATCCAGCTCGTCCAGCGACCAGCGAATGAACAGCTCCGATTGCAGGTACGGGTACAGCGCGCGGGTGTAGCGCAGGATCTGTTCGCGGCTCATGCGCGAGGCGCTCTGGAAGAAACTCGCCAGCAGCGCGGGCAGGGCGAAGATGTGCAGCACATTGTTGCGGTAGTAGGTCATCAGGACGGCGTTTTGCTCGTCCAGATACAGAATCTTGCCCAGGGCATCGCTCTGCTCGGACAACAAATCCATGTCTTTCACATGCTCTATCAACGCTCGGCCGTCACCTTCCGGCAGTGTGGTGTGCGGCGAATACGGCACCTTGCGCAACAGCGCCAAATACAGATCAAGTACGCGCGCCATGGCGCGATCATCCAGAGCCAGACGGCTGGTGGACAGCAGCGCCAGGGCCACGAGGTTGACCGGGTTGATCGCCGCGGCTTCGTTGAGATGCTGTGCGACTTTCTCGCCGAGGCGGTTGGTGGTTTCGTTGAGCCAGACCGGTTTGAACTGCGGGCCGAGTTCCTGTTTACGCCAGTCCGGCTGTTCGCTGTCGAGGAATTCCGCCAGTTTGATCGGTTCGCCAAAGTTCACCGCCACTTGGCCGAAGCGCTGCTTGAGGGCCCCGATGACTTTGAAGATGTCGAAGATCGATTCTTTCTTCTTGCTCGCGCCACGCAGTTCGCCGAGGTAGGTCCGGCCTTCCAATACGTGCTCGTAGCCGATGTAGACAGGGATGAAGACAATCGGCATCCGCGACGAACGCAAGAAGCTGCGCAAGGTGATCGCGAGCATCCCGGTTTTCGGTTGTAGCATGCGCCCGGTGCGCGAACGGCCACCCTCGACGAAGTACTCCACCGGGAAGCCTTTGGTGAACAAGGTGTGCAGGTATTCGTTGAACACCGAGGTGTAGAGCGGGTTGCCTTTGAAGGTGCGGCGCATGAAGAACGCACCGCCGCGCCGCAGCAGGCTGCCGATCACCGGCATGTTGAGGTTGATCCCGGCGGCAATGTGCGGCGGGGTCAGGCCGTTGCGGAACAGCAAATAGGACAGCAGCAGGTAGTCGATGTGGCTGCGGTGGCAGGGTACGTAGATCACTTCGTAACCCGGGGCGACCTTTTGCACGCCTTCGATGTTATTGACCTTGATGCCGTCGTAGATTTTGTTCCAGAACCAGCTCAGCACCACTTCCATGAAGCGGATCGCGGTGTAGGTGTAGTCGGAGGCGATCTCGTTGCCGTAGCGCAGGGCCTGGGCCTTGGCTTTCTCCGGGGAGATGTTCTCGCGCTCGGCTTCATCGAGGATCGCTTGCTTGACCAAGGGCTGGTTGAGCAGGCCTTTGACCAGATTGCGACGGTGGGAAATGTCCGGACCGATCACCGCGGCTTTCAGATTACGGAAATGCACCCGCAGAATTCGCTGGGCCATGCGCACGGTGCGCTCGTGGCCTTTGTTGTGGTCGATCAGCTCACGCAGGTGAATCGGCGCCGAGAACTGCACCCGGGTCTTGCGCCCCAGCACGATGATGCTCAGCAACCGGCGCAGACGCCCGGTGACCGCCCAGCTGTCGGCGAAGAGCAGTTTCCACGGGCTCGATTCGCTGTCCGGCGACTGACCCCAGAACACGCTGACCGGAATGATCTGCGCATCTTCAGCGGCGTTCTGGCTCAGGGCGCTGACCAGGCGATTCAGGGTCGGCGGCGCGCCACGTTTGTCCTGGCGGCCGAGCCAGTCGGGCTCCGGCGTCAGGTAAAAGAACGCGGCGGGTTCCACCAACGTACCTACCGATACCGGCAACACCGGGCGCGGCAGGCCGGCCTTGCTGCACTCGGTATCGACCACGGCGAGATCGGTCAGCGAAGGGTTTTGCAGGACGTAGAACACCGGACGACTGCGGTCGAGGTTGAGGGTGAACGAAGACTGATTGATCGTCTCCGAGCGAACCCAGAGATACAACAGTCGGCGCAGAGTGCCAAACACAAGACGGCGGAGCGGGGAACGGGTCATACGGCATCTGCATGAGTGAATAAAACCGAGCGTTTGCTCGGGCGGCCGATAGTGTGCCGTATTCGCCGAAAATCGGCAAAAAAGCGGTTAAGTAAAGTTGAGTTGAGAGTTTTGGCGGCTGTCATATACTCGGCCGTTCAAAATAAAAAGAAGAGGGACTGATACATGGCTACGCGCGAAACCGGCAACGTGAAGTGGTTCAACGACGCCAAGGGTTATGGCTTCATTCAGCGCGACGACGGGGTGGACGTGTTCGTGCACTACCGCGCGATTCGCGGCGAGGGGCATCGCTCCCTGGCTGAAGGTCAGCAGGTGGAATACGGCGTGGTGACTGGCGAGAAAGGCTTGCAAGCTGAGGATGTTGTAGGCCTCTAAACCCACTCTCCAGATCACCCACAACCACTGTGGGAGCGAGCTTGCTCGCGATAGCGGACTGACATTCAATATTGATGTTGTATGAAAGGACCTCATCGCGAGCAAGCTCGCTCCCACAGGTTTTAAACAGTTTTCCAGGTGATCTCTTCTTCACCATCAGCGCTGATGCGCATCCAGCGATCCGCTGTCTCTTCACCTTCTTCCTCGACCCAGCTACCCGGTGCACAACGCACTTCGACGTTCAGCGCGGCAAACGCAGCGCGGGCGCAGGCGATGTCGTCTTCCCATGGCGTCTGGTCGCTGTCCAGGTACAGGCTGTTCCATTTGCCCACGGCTTTCGGCAGCCAGGTGACCGACACGTTGCCGGCCTTGCACTTGTAGGTCTGGCCTTTCTGGACCCAGTCGGTACATGGGCCCAAAGCCGCGCCGAGCCAGGCCGCGACGGCCTTGTAGTCGACGTCGGCGTCTTTCAGGTAAATCTCGATATCGGGTTGGCGCATGGATGTCCTCACTGCGGGTCTGAAAAATCCATTCGCGGATTTAGCCGGCCTCAAGCTATTGCTCAAAGCCAAAAATTATTGAAGTACGAAGTAATCGTAGCGCATTGAAACAGTGACCTCGAACGGCTCGACCTGTTCGATGACCGCCGCCCGGCGTTCAGCACTGGCGCGCCAGCCGTGTGGCGTCATGGCCAGCAGGTTGGCGCGATCCTGACCCTTTTCCAGCGTCAGTTTGAATTCCAGGGTTTCACTGTGTTGCAGCGTCATGCCTTCCGGCACCAGGGCCAGATGCTTGTCGTCGGTGTATTCACGCACTTCGTCGTACAGCCGCTCGCGCAACTCCATCAGATGGCCGCTGGTCGGCCCGACTTTCATCAAACCGCCGCCGGGGCTGAGCAGGCGTTTGGCTTCCTCCCAGTCCAGCGGGCTGAAGACGCTGGCGAGAAACTGGCAGCTGCCCGAGGCCAACGGCACCCGCGCCATGCTGGCGATCAACCAGGTCAGTTGCGGGTTGCGTTTGCAGGCGCGTTTGACGGCTTCTCGGGAAATATCCAGCGCGTAACCGTCGGCGTTCGGCACGGCCTCGGCGATTTGCGCGGTGTAGTAACCCTCGCCACAACCGATGTCCAGCCAGCGCTGGGGTGCGTATTGCGCAGCCAGTTCGGCCAGACGCTTGGCCACCGGTGCGTAATGACCGGCGTTCAAAAAATCTCGCCGGGCTTCGACCATCGCCAGGTTATCCCCAGGGTCGCGGCTGTTTTTGTGCTGCACCGGCAGCAGGTTCAGGTAACCCTGACGAGCGCGGTCGAAACGATGCCCGGCGGGGCAGGCCACGCCGTTGTCCACCGCGTTCAGCGGTTCGCTGCAGATCGGGCAGGCGAGCATCAGGCGAGCAACTTGATCAGGGTCTGGTAGTAGATTTCGGTCAGCACATCGAGGTCGGCGGCCAGCACACGCTCGTTGACCTGGTGGATCGTCGCGTTGACCGGGCCCAGTTCAACCACCTGAGTGCCCATGGTCGCGATGAAGCGCCCGTCGGAGGTGCCACCACTGGTGGAGGCGCGGGTTTCGCGGCCGGTGATGTCCTTGATGCTCGACGCGACGGCATCCAGCAACGCACCTGGCTCGGTGAGGAACGGCAGACCGGACAGCGCCCAGTCGATGTGCCAGTCCAGGCCATGTTTGTCGAGGATGTCGGCGACGCGTTTTTGCAGGCCTTCGACGGTGGATTCAGTGGAGAAGCGGAAGTTGAATACCGCCACCAAATCACCCGGGATCACATTGGTCGCGCCGGTGCCGGAGTTCACGTTGGAAATCTGGAAGCTGGTCGGCGGGAAGAAGTCGTTGCCGTGGTCCCAATGCTCGGCGGCCAGTTCGGCCAGCGCCGGGGCAGCAAGGTGGATCGGGTTCTTCGCCAGGTGCGGATACGCCACGTGGCCTTGCACGCCGCGCACGGTCAGCTTGGCACCGAGGGAGCCGCGACGGCCGTTCTTGACCACGTCGCCCACCAGGGTGGTGCTCGATGGTTCGCCGACGATGCACCAGTCCAGACGCTCCTTACGGGCGGCAAGGCGTTCGATCACAGCTTTGGTGCCGTGGTGCGCCGGGCCTTCTTCGTCGCTGGTGATCAGGAAAGCAACCTTGCCCTTGTGGTCCGGGTAGTCGGTGACGAAACGCTCGGCCGCCACGGTCATGGACGCGAGGCTGCCTTTCATGTCCGCCGCACCACGGCCGCAGAGCATGCCGTGTTCGTCGATCACCGCATTGAACGGGTCGATCTGCCAGGCGGTCACCGGGCCGGTCGGCACTACGTCGGTGTGGCCGGCGAAGCACAGCACCGGACCGTCGTGTTTGCCGTGGATCGCCCAAAAGTTATCCACATCTTCGATACGCATGGGTTCAAGCGCAAAACCGGCATCGCCCAGGCGCTGCATCATCTGCTTCTGGCAATCGGCGTCGACCGGCGTCACGGACGGACGGCGGATCAGGTCGATGGCGAGTTGAAGGGTCGGCGAAAGGTCGGCGTGGGCCGTCATGGGGAACTCCGAAAGCTGGGGGCAAGGCGCGCAAAATGGCGGTTATCTTAAAGCAAAACGGCGGCCATTGGCCGCCGTTTAGTGCATCTGTCGCGATTTAGACCGCTGGTAGAGTCTCGGCCTCGGCTGCCGGTTTTGGCAGAGAGGACAAGAACGCCATGATCAGCGCCGCCAGGTATGGCAACGATTGCACCAGCAACATGGTCACCCAGAAACGCATGTCGTTGCTCGGCATGCCGTTCACCAGGTATATCCCCAGCGCCGCGCCCCACAACAGCAGCATGATGAACACTTCTTCGCGAGCTTCCGAAATCGCCACCCAGAAGCCGTGATTATCGGCGTTCTTCGGTGTACGGAAAAACGGAATGCTGCTGGTGAAGAAGCCGTACAACACCGCTTTGGCGATGGTGTGCGACAACGCCAACCCTGCCAGTGCCGCGCAGAATGCGTCCTTGAGGTTGACCCCGACCGCACGACGGTAGAGGAAGATGATCTTGCCAACCTTGAACACGAACAGCGCCAGCGGCGGGATCGCGAAAATCAACAACGGCGGATCGACCCGCTGCGGCACGATGATCATCGCCGCCGACCACAACAAGGCGCCCACGGTGAAGAAGATGTTCATGCCGTCCGCCACCCACGGCAACCAGCCCGCGAGGAAGTGGTAACGCTGGCCACGGGTCAGCTCGGTACCCTTGCCGCGCAACAGGCTGGTGGTGTGACGCTTGATGATCTGAATCGCGCCATAGGCCCAGCGGAAGCGCTGTTTCTTGAAGTCGATAAAGGTATCGGGCATCAGGCCTTTGCCGTAGCTGGTGTGGTAATACGCCGCCGACAGACCCTTTTCGAACACGCGCAGACCCAACTCGGCGTCTTCACAGATGCACCAGTCAGCCCAGCCGAGCTCCTCGAGCACCGAGCGCCGGGTCATGGTCATGGTGCCGTGCTGGATGATTGCGTCACGGTCGTTACGGGTAACCATGCCGATGTGGAAGAAGCCTTTGTATTCGGCGTAGCAGAGCTTCTTGAAAGTGCTTTCGTTCTGGTCGCGGTAATCCTGTGGCGACTGCACCACGGCGATTTTCGGATCGGCGAAGTGCGGCACCATGTGCTTGAGCCAGTTCGGGTCGACGCAGTAGTCCGAGTCGATCACCGCAATCACTTCGGCATCCTTGGCAGTATGCGGAATCAGGTAATTCAGCGCGCCACCCTTGAAACCGGCCAACGGTGCGACGTGGAAGAACTTGAAGCGCGGGCCGAGGGTTTCGCAGTAGGCCTGCACCGGTTCCCAGACCGCCGGGTCCTTGGTGTTGTTGTCGATGATCAAGACTTCAAAGTCCGGATAATCGAGGTTGGCCAGCGCATTGAGGGTCTGTTTGACCATCTCCGGCGGCTCGTTGTAGCAAGGGACGTGAATCGAGACTTTCGGTCGGTAGTCCGAATCGCCCACCACCGGCAGGAATTCACGCCGGCGCTTGTGGGTCCAGACCGCTTCGGCCAGTTCGTGGGCCTCGGTCAGCAGCACGATAAACACACCGAGTGCACCGAGGGCAAGGAGGAATCCCACCGTCAGGCTGAACCAGGTGCTGTATTGCAGGCTGTAGTCGTAACCGATCCACACCAGCACCGAACCGCAAAGGAACGCGATGAAGGTCAGGAAGGTACGGCCGCGTTGACGCAGGGCCGAACCGTCGATCATCAGCAAGGTCAGGGAGAGCAGGGCCAACACCACCGAACCGACAGCGAGCACGCGCCATTGCGGAATAGCGACGACCGGGCCGTCGAAGTTGAATTTCTGCTGACGAGCGGCGTTGAACACGCCCCAATAGGCGCCTACCGAGCCTTCGTCGCTGGCTTTCCAGGGTTGGTCAAACGCTTCGATCACGAAGTAGTTGAAACCCTGGCGGTTGAGCTTGTTGACCAGTGTGCGCAGGTAAATCGCCTGGTCTGCCGGCGACGCATCGGCACCGCCGCGCATGCGACCGTTGCTTGGCCAGCCGACTTCCGACAGCAGCAGCGGCTTTTTCGGGAACATCTTTTTCAGGTCGCGGGCGCGGTCGAGTACGAACTGGCCGGACTGCTCCATCGGAACATGTTCCCAGTACGGCAGGACGTGGGCAGCGATCAGGTCGACGTGCTTGGCCAGGCTCGGGTTTTCTTCCCATACGTGCCATTGCTCGGAGGTCGTCACCGGCACTTTGACGGCCGCGCGGACGCGATCAAGGATCACGCTCAATTGTTCGGCGTTGATTTCCTTGCGAAAGATCGCCTCGTTGCCCACCACCACGCGAACCACGCTGCGGGAGGTATTGGCCAGGTCGATGGCGCGCAGGATTTCACGCTCGTTGCGCGCAAGATCCGGGCTGATCCAGATACCCAGCGTCACGCGCAAACCGAACTCTTCGGCAAGCTTGGGAATATCGCCCAGCGTGCCGTCGACCGAGTAAGTACGGATGTTGTCCGTCAGCTTGCTCATGATCTCCAGATCGCGACGCATTTCATCGTCGGTCGGATACTGTTCTTTTTGTGGGTACTGGCCTTGCTGGAACGGCGAGTACGAAAAGCCGGAGATCTGTTCAGGCCAGTTCGGGGCGGTGACCGGGCGATTGATCAGCGCCCAGAAGCCGGTAAACAAGGCAGCGATGGCGAGCACCACGACCAGGTTGAGTCCAAATTTACGCGATGACATAGCTATTTCAGGTTCCAGGGGCTGCAGAACGAAGGAACGGTCGGCGGCTGGTTGCCAAGAGGCCGGGGGCGCGCATCCTACACCGTGCTTTCACTTACCGTACAGCAGGCAGGGAAAAGCTTGACGTTGGGCAATCCGGTTTCATTAAAGTTCTTTCACTTTGTCGCGTGTAACTTAGAACTTGTCGCTGTGTAGCCCTTATAATGCGCGCCGGTTTTTGGGGTAATGGTCATGAGTACAGAAGATCCGCGGTTTGCAGGCATCGCCCGTTTGTATGGCATCGACGGCCTGGAGCGCCTGCGCGCGGCCCACGTGGCGATCGTCGGCGTTGGTGGCGTCGGTTCCTGGGCGGCGGAAGCTGTTGCCCGTTGTGGCGTGGGCGAGATTTCGCTGTTTGACCTGGACGACGTCTGTGTCAGCAACGCCAACCGTCAACTGCATGCGCTGGACAGCACCGTCGGCAAACCCAAGGTCGAAGTGATGGCCGAGCGCCTGCGCGGGATCAACCCGGACTGCACGGTGCACGCCGTGGCGGATTTCGTCACCCGCGAGACCATGGCCGAATACATCACGTCGAACATCGACTGCGTGATCGACTGCATCGACAGCGTGAATGCCAAGGCTGCGCTGATCGCCTGGTGCAAGCGCCGCAAGATCCAGATCATCACCACCGGCGGCGCGGGCGGGCAGATTGATCCGACACTGATTCAGGTCTGCGACTTGAACCGGACATTCAATGATCCATTGGCCTCGAAAGTGCGCTCCACATTGCGCCGCGACTACAACTTCTCCCGTACCGTTACTCGCCATTATAGTGTGCCGTGCGTGTTTTCGACCGAACAACTGCGTTACCCGAAACCGGATGGCAGCATTTGCTTGCAGAAGAGTTTTGTCGGTGACGGTGTGAAGCTTGACTGCGCGGGAGGGTTTGGTGCGGTGATGATGGTGACGGCGACGTTTGGCATGGTCGCGGCGACCAAGGCTGTGGATAAGATAGTTGCTGGAGTGCGGCGGCCGGCGGATCGCATTAAACCTGCCTGACCTGATCGTTCCCACGCGGAGCTTGGGAACGATCAGTGCGCCAGCTCTCGCATCCGCTGCAGCACGGCATTGAGGCCGTTACTGCGCGACGGCGACAGCTGCCGCGACAAGCCCAGCTGATTAAACCACTCCGGCAAATCCACCTGCTGCAATTCGACAGCCGACAACCCGTTAACCCGCGCCAGCAACAACGCCACCAACCCGCGAATCAACCGCGCATCACTGCTCGCGGCAAACAGCCAGTGGCCATCCTGTAACTCGCCCACCAGCCACACTTGGCTTTCACAGCCATGTACACGGTTGGCGTCGACCTTATCCACATCGCTCAACACCGGCAGGCGATCGCCCCATTGCATCAGCAGACGCGCCCGCTGTTCCCAGCCAGCGGCATTCTGAAAAGTGTCCAGTGCCGTAGCGGCATCGGCGGGCAAGCTCATCGCAGCAACTCCAACGCCTGATCCAGCGCTTCAAAGAATCGCTCAAGGTCTTCGGAGTCGTTGTACAGCGCCAACGACACCCGAATCGCCCCGGCCAGCTCAAAACGCTTGAGCAACGGCATGGCGCAATGATGACCGGCGCGCACCGCGATCCCCTGTTCCGTCAGCAGGTGCGCCAAATCAGAGTTATGCACATCCTCGACGACAAAACTGGCCAGCGCCAGCTGCGGCTTGCCCAGCAAGCGAATGCCGTTGCGCGCTTCAAGGCCTTTGAGCAAATAGTCATGCAGCGCTGCTTCATGGGCAGTCACGGCGTCCTGATTGAGCCCTGCCAGATAATCCAGGGTCGCGCCCAGACCGATCACACTGGCGATCGGCGGCGTTCCCGCCTCGAACCCCAGTGGCGCTGGGCGAAAGCGAGCGCTGTGGTAATCCGCGTCCAGCACCATTTCACCGCCGAGTTGCCAATGACGCAGTTGCTTAAGCGCTTCGTTGCGACCGAACAATACGCCAAGACCCTCGGGGCCGTAGAGCTTGTGGCTGGAAAACACATAGAAGTCGCAGCCCAGCGCCTGCACGTCATGCCGACCATGGACCACGCCTTGAGCGCCATCGACCACGGTCAGCGCGTTGTGCACTTGGGCCATCGCCAACAGCGCGGGCAACGGCTGCCAGGCACCGAGGACGTTGGACAGCTGGCTGACAGCCAGCAAACGGGTTTGCGAACCAATCAACTGCGCCGCGGCATCAAGGTCGATCAAACCGTCGGCATCCAGCGGCAGGATCACCAGTTTCAGCTCGCAACGGAGGGCAAGCTGCTGCCACGGCAACAGATTGGCGTGATGCTCCAGGGCGCTGATGACAATTTCATCGCCCGGATTGAAAAGATGTTCCAGGCCATAAGCCAGGAGGTTCAGCGCAGACGTTGTGCCATGGGTAAAGATGATCTGCCCGCAATCGCCGGCATTGAGCCAATGGGCGACTTTGCTGCGGCTGGCCTCGAACGCCTGGGTGGCGTGGGCGCCGGGCAAATGTTGCGCCCGATGCACGTTGGCCGCGCCGTTGGCGTAGTAATGCGCCAGGGCATCCAGCAGGGCTTGAGGTTTTTGCGTAGTGGCGGCGTTGTCCAGATACGTCTGGTCTTGCCGTTGCAATGCGGCGATGGCCGGAAAATCGGCGCGCCAGGGGGAGGGAATCATCATGTTGTTCGGCCCTGGTAAACATGGGCGGATCTACGCCAGACCTGTGTAGGAGCGAAGCTTGCTCGCGAAGCTTTTGGCGCTAGTGATGACGCCTTCGCGAGCAAGCTTCGCTCCTACAGGTCAGGTGATTGTTTGACGCTCTGCTTAGTTGTGAGCGTGCAGCGCTTCGTTCAGTTCGATGGCCGACTTGTGGGTTTTGCATTCCACGGCACCGGTCTCCGAATTGCGGCGGAACAACAGGTCAGGTTGACCGGCCAGTTCACGGGCCTTCACGACTTTGACCAGTTTGTTGTGCTCGTCCAGCAGCGCCACTTTGGTACCAGCGGTCACGTACAGGCCCGATTCAACGGTGTTGCGATCGCCCAACGGAATACCGATACCGGCGTTGGCACCGATCAGGCAGCCTTCGCCGACCTTGATCACGATGTTGCCGCCGCCCGACAGGGTGCCCATGGTTGAGCAACCGCCGCCCAGGTCCGAACCCTTGCCGACGAATACGCCAGCGGAAACGCGGCCTTCGATCATGCCCGGGCCTTCGGTACCGGCGTTGAAGTTGACGAAACCTTCGTGCATCACGGTGGTGCCTTCGCCGACGTAAGCGCCCAGACGAATACGTGCCGCGTCAGCGATACGCACGCCGGCCGGAACCACGTAGTCGGTCATTTTCGGGAACTTGTCCACCGAGAACACTTCCAGCAACTCGCCACGCAGACGGGCTTCCAGTTGATGTTCGGCCAGTTCGGCCAGGTCGATCGCGCCCTGGCTGGTCCACGCCACGTTCGGCAGCAGAGGGAACACGCCGGCCAGGTTCAGGCCATGCGGCTTGACCAGGCGATGCGACAGCAGGTGCAGCTTCAGGTAAGCCTCTGGGGTAGAGGTCAACTGAGCGTCTTCGGCCAGAAGGGTCGCGACCAGCGGCTTGTGGCTCTCGGCCAGACGGGTCAGCAAGGCAGCCTGGGCAGCGTCGACGCTTTTCAGGGCCTCAGCCAGTTGCGAGGCCTGAGCGGTAGTGAACGCGATGGCCTGATTGCCTTCGGTGTAGCCCAGAACAGGCGCGATGGCAGCGACCAGTTCGGCCGACGGGTTGAGCAGTGGCTGCGCGTAAAACACTTCCAGCCATGCACCTTGACGGTTTTGAGTGCCGACACCAAAGGCCAGGCTGAACAGGGTAGTAGACATGTTGATACCTCTAACAAAATGGAACGGGCTGCCTTACTTGAGCGCTGCCGCGTAGATATCTGGCTTGAAGCCAATCAGGGTTCGGTCACCGAGATCAAGCACCGGGCGCTTGATCATCGAGGGTTGTGCGAGCATCAGTTCGATGGCTTTCGGCTGGTCGAGATCGGCTTTGCGTTCGTCGTCGAGCTTGCGAAAGGTCGTGCCTGCACGGTTCAACACCACTTGCCAGCTGTGCTCGTCGCACCATTGGGTCAGGTGTTCACGGTCGATTCCGACCGTTTTGTAATCATGAAAGTCATAGCTGACAGCGTGCTCATCGAGCCAGGTGCGCGCCTTTTTCATGGTGTCGCAGGCTTTGATGCCGAAAAGGTGCAACGTTTTGCTTGAAACGGTCAAGGAATTGCCCCCTTTGCAGGTGCTGGAAATTAAAGGTGACGGATTATGCCATGACCGGACGGTTTCGCGTCGGTCGTGGTCGGGTTTGTCTTTTTGACTTAGCCATCCGCTGTTCCATGCGACATCGGGGCAGCAGTCAGCCTTCAGTCTAAGCGGCGAATATGGCACTTCAATGGGGGCAACGATTCGACCCAAACACGAGCGTTGGCGTTTCGATGGATTTGCTGGAGCGGCGTTTGCGTTTGAAGGCGCTGCGGGCGCAGCGCCTGGAGTTTATATAGGCGCGAGGCTGTTACTTGCGGCGTTGTACGAAGTTGCGAATTCGCTCGGCGGCTTCCACACATTCGGCCAGCGGCGCGACCAGTGCCATGCGCACGCGTCCGGCGCCCGGATTGAAGCCATCAACTTCACGAGACAGATAAGAACCCGGCACCACGGTCACGTGTTCTTCCACAAACAGATCACGGCAGAACGCCTCATCGTCGTCGTCAACGTTTGGCCACAGGTAGAAACCGCCGTCCGGACGTTGTACGTCCATCACTGGGCCAAGGATTTCCAGCACCGCATCGTATTTCTCGCGATACAGCGCACGGTTGGCGCGCACGTGCACTTCGTCATTCCACGCGGCAACACTGGCCAGTTGGGTCTGAACCGGCATCGCGCAGCCGTGGTAGGTGCGATACAGCAGGAAGCCTTTGAGAATGTCCGCATCACCGGCCACAAAGCCCGAACGCAGGCCCGGCAGGTTGGAGCGCTTGGACAGGCTGTGGAACACCACGCAACGCTTGAAGTCTTTGCGGCCCAGTTCCACGCAGGCGCTGAGCAAGCCGGCCGGCGGGGTTTGTTCGTCGAAGTACAGTTCGCTGTAGCACTCGTCGGCGGCGATCACGAAGTCGTATTCGTCGGCCAGGGCGATCAGCTTCTTCAGGGTTTCAATCGGGATCAAGGCGCCGGTCGGATTGCCCGGCGAGCACAGGAACAGGATCTGGCAGCGTTTCCAGATGTCTGGCGAAACCGCATCGAAATCCGGGTTGAAGCCGTTTTCGTCCAGGCACGGCAGGTAATGCGGCTTGGCCCCGGCAAGGAATGCCGCGCCTTCGTAGATCTGATAGAACGGGTTCGGGCTGACCACCAGGGCGTCGTCGCCACGGTTGACCACGGTCTGGGTGAAGGCGAACAGCGCTTCACGGGTACCGTTGACCGGCAGCACATTGCGCGCCGGGTCGAGCCAGCCCTTCGGAACGCTGAAACGACGTTCGCACCACGCAGCGATGGCTTCACGCAGGACCGGGATGCCGAGGGTGGTCGGGTACACGGCCATCTGATCCAGATTGCTGGCCAGGGCTTCGGCGACAAAGCTTGGCGAACGGTGTTTCGGCTCGCCGATGGACAGTGCGATGGCACGTTTGTCCGGGTTTGGCGTGACGCTGCCGAGCAAGGCGCGGAGTTTCTCGAACGGGTAGGGCTGCAATTGGGTCAGAGCGTTGTTCATCGGTACGGGGTCTCGTTCAAAGCGGCTGAATCCTGGCGCGCGGCTAGATGCTGATGTGCGACAGTTTGATATCGGGTTCGTGGCTGACGCTGAGCTGTTTGACGATCGCATCCTGCAAGCGGCTGCACAGCAGCGGGTCGGACAGCGGCTGATTGTTCGCGTCGGTAATAAAGAACACGTCTTCCACGCGTTCGCCGAGGGTCGCGATCTTGGCGTTTTGCAGCGACAAGTCGAACTCCAGGAAGATCGTGCCGATGCGCGCCAACAGGCCGGGGCGATCCGGGGCGCTGAGCTCCAGCACCGTCACCTGGCGCTGGGCGTCGTTGTGGATCGTCACCTGTGGCGCAAACGCGAAATGCTTGAGCTGACGCGGCACCCGACGCTGGATGATCGTCGGGTAATCGTCCGGGTTTCGCAGGGCTTCGGTCAGGCCTTCGCGGATTTGCTTGACCCGTGCCGGGTTGTCGCCAATCGAGTCGCCGTCGGTGTCGAGCACGATGTAGGTGTCGAGGGTGAACTGGCTGCTGGAGGTAATGACCCGGGCGTCGTGAATGTTCAGGTTGAGCTGGTCCATCGCGGCCACGGTCACGGCGAAGAAGTCGTGCTGGTCCGGTGCATAGATGAAGATCTGTGTGCCGCCTTCGAATTCGCGCTGGGTGGTTTCCTTGATCAGCACCAGTGGCCCGCCGTCGGCCGGCTGCTGGAGGATCGCGTCACTGTGCCAGGCCACGTCGCCGGCGGTGTGGCGCAGGAAGTAGTCATCGCCCAATTGCGCCCACAGCTGCTCGACGTCGTCCGGGTCGGTACCGCCGCGCACCAGAATGTCCAGTGCGGCGCTCTGGGTCTGGCGAATCTGCTCTTCGCGGTCCACCGGGTTTTCCAGGCCACGGCGCAAGGCACGCTTGGTCTCGGTGTAGAGCTGGCGCAATAGGCTGGCGCGCCAGGAGTTCCACAGCGTCGGGTTGGTGGCGTTGATGTCGGCGACGGTCAGCACGTACAGATAATCGAGGTGGGTTTCGTCGCCGACGATCTGCGCGAAATCGTGGATGACCTGCGGGTCGGACAAGTCCTTGCGCTGGGCAGTGGTCGACATCACCAAATGGTTCTGCACCAGCCAGACGATCAGGCGGCTGTCCCACACCGGCAACTGATGGCGCTGGCAAAAGGCTTCGGCATCCACTGCACCGATTTCCGAGTGATCGCCATGCCGGCCCTTGCCGATGTCGTGGTACAGGCCGGCCAGGTAGATCAGCTCGGGTTTGGGCAGTTTGCCCATGAGCTTGCTGGCCAGCGGGAATTTTTCCGACACTTGGGTGTACTGTAATTTACGCAGATGTTTGATCAGGTTCAGGGTGTGAGCGTCGACCGTATAGATGTGAAACAGATCGTGCTGCATCTGCCCGACAATAAAGCCGAACTCCGGCAAGTAGCGCCCGAGGATGCCGTAACGATTCATCCGTCGCAGGTTGCGGTGGATACCGATCTTGCACTTGAATAGCTCGATAAACAGGCTGGTATTGCGGATGTCGTTGCGGAAATCGTCATCGATCAGGTGGCGATTTTCTCGCAGCAGGCGAATGGTATCGGCGCGCACACCTTTGATTTCCGGCTGCTGAGCCATCAGTACGAAGATTTCCAGCATGGCGAACGGTGTGCGGCGGAACACATTGTCGTTCCGTGCCTCGATGTAACCGTCGTGCAGCTGGAATCGCGAGTTGATCGGCTGCGGCGGCGCTTCGTCCTCCGGCGCGAGGATGACTTCCTCGAAATGCTGGATGATCAGGTCGCTGAGCTGGGCAATGCTCATGACCACCCGGTAATACTGCTGCATGAAGTTTTCGATGGCTTGCTTGGCGTCATCGCCTTTGAAACCCAGCAGCCCGGCAATGGTGCGCTGGTGATCAAACAGCAAGCGGTCTTCGGAACGGCCGGCGAGCATGTGCAGGGCGTAACGAACCTTCCACAGGAATTCCTGGGAGGAGGCCAGCAGGGCGTTTTCGCTCTCGACCAGGAAACCTTCGCCGGCCAGGGCCCGCAGGTTCAGGGTGCCGTACTCACGACGGGCCACCCACAGAATCGTCTGAATATCCCGTAGGCCGCCAGGCGAGCCTTTGACGTTGGGTTCCAGGTTGTATTCGGTGTCGTTGTACTTATGGTGACGAGCCTTCTGCTCGGCGCGTTTGGCCAGGAAGAAGTCCTTGCTCGGCCACATGTGCGCGGTGCTGGTGACGTCGAGCATACGTTGGCGCAGGCGCTCGGGGCCGCAGATGGTGCGGCTTTCCATCAGGTTAGTGACTACCGTCAGGTCGGCGCGGGCCTCCTGGACGCATTCGTCCACCGAGCGAACGCTCTGACCTACTTCAAGGCCGATGTCCCACAACAGCGTCAGAAAACGCTCGATGGAATCACGGAAAACTTCGTGATCGGCGCTGTCCAGCAGGATCAGCAAATCGATATCGGAATAAGGGTGCAGCTCACCGCGACCGTAGCCGCCGACCGCGACCAGCGCGATGTCGGCTTCGGAACTCAAGCTGAACTGCTCCCAGGCCTTTTGCAGGATGTTATCGACGAACCAGGCGCGATCCTCGATCAACCGGCGAATGTCGCGGCCGCTGCGAAAGCGCTCGTCGAGCACCTCGCGGGCCTGGCGAATCGCCTTCTTGAAGGCCGCGATCGGGCTTGCCTTCAGGGCCAGTTCAGCCTGGAACTGGCCACGGTCGAAGAGTTCGGGATCCACCTGCGGCATCGATTGGCTTTCCTGTCTGTAAGGCTAAGGAGCTGCGCGCCCGGATCAGGCCGAAACGCGCGGGATGGTGTCGTCGGCGCGCAGGGTGAAGATCTCGTAACCGGTTTCGGTCACCAGCAGGGTATGTTCCCACTGTGCCGACAGCTTGCGGTCCTTGGTGATCGCGGTCCAGCCGTCGCCCAATACCTTGGTGTCGGCCTTGCCCTGGTTGATCATCGGCTCGATGGTGAACGTCATGCCGGCTTTCAGTTCCATGCCGGTGCCGGCGCGGCCGTAGTGCAGGATCTGCGGCTCTTCATGGAACACCTTGCCGATGCCGTGACCGCAGAATTCGCGAACCACGGAAAAACCGTTCTTTTCAGCGTGCTTCTGAATGACTTCACCGATGTCGCCCAAGCGGCAGCCGGGTTTGACGATTTCGATGGCCTTGTACATGCATTCCTGGGTGATCTGCGACAGGCGCTCGGCCCAGACCGGCACGGTGCCGACGTGGAACATGCGGCTGGTGTCGCCGTGGTAGCCGTCCTTGATGACGGTGACGTCGATGTTCAGCGTATCGCCATCCTTCAATGGCTTCTCGTTCGGAATACCGTGGCAGACCACGTGATTGATCGAGGTGCAGATCGACTTCGGGAAGCCCTTGTAGTTGAGCGGGGCAGGGATGGCTTTCTGCTCGTTGACGATGTAGTCGTGGCAGAGGCGGTCCAGTTCTTCAGTGGTGATGCCCGGCTTGACATGTTCGGCAATCATTTCCAGCACATCGGCGGCCAGTTTGCCGGCGATACGCATTTTTGCGATGTCCTCGGGGGTTTTGAGGGTGACGGTCATACAGGCTCTCTCTGCGCTCGATGGCGCTTTCTAAAACGAAATGGGCGTTTCGCGATCGATCTTCACGGCCCTGAAAAACGCGATTCTAACAGACGAGCAGCGCAAATCTGAGCCTCTGTGCATCGCTTCTCCTTATAGAATGGCGCATTCTTGGAGGATTCCAAGGGACGGAACCAAGGCGCGCGCCAGGATTTAACAATCCGGGTTCCGTTTTTTCCAGCCTTGTGATATAAAATGCGCCGCTTTCCGGGGATCCCCTGAAAAGCCTAAATCCACACACGTGTCGACACGATGACCTGGGTGCCTTCAGCTGATGCTGCTGGTTGGTCATTGGGATACGTGGAGGCCAAACCCGACTTATTAAGGAACTATCATGTCCCAAGTCAACATGCGCGATATGCTGAAGGCCGGTGTGCACTTCGGTCACCAGACCCGTTACTGGAACCCGAAAATGGGTAAATACATTTTCGGCGCGCGTAACAAGATCCACATCATCAACCTTGAAAAAACCCTGCCAATGTTCAACGAAGCTCTGACTTTCGTAGAGCGTCTGGCCCAGGGCAAAAACAAGATTCTGTTCGTCGGCACCAAGCGTTCCGCTGGCAAGATCGTTGCTGAAGAAGCAGCACGTTGCGGTTCGCCGTACGTCGATCACCGCTGGTTGGGCGGCATGCTGACCAACTTCAAAACCATCCGTGCTTCCATCAAGCGTCTGCGTGACCTTGAAGTGCAAGCCGAAGACGGTACTTTCGCCAAGCTGACCAAGAAAGAAGCGCTGATGCGCACTCGCGATCTTGAAAAGCTCGATCGTTCCCTGGGTGGTATCAAGGACATGGGCGGTCTGCCAGACGCACTGTTCGTTATCGACGTTGATCACGAGCGCATCGCGATCACCGAAGCCAACAAGCTGGGCATCCCGGTTATCGGCGTAGTCGATACCAACAGCAGCCCGGAAGGCGTTGACTACATCATCCCAGGCAACGATGACGCAATCCGCGCTATCCAGTTGTACATGGGTTCGATGGCTGACGCTGTAATCCGCGGTCGCAACCACGTTGCTGGCGGCACCGAGCAGTTCGTAGAAGAAGCTCCGGTAGCAGCCGCTGAGTAATTGACGCCTTGGCGTTAACTCAGTAAGCAAAAAGGGGGCTTGGCCCCCTTTTTGCCACCTCGAAAACCGTTTGTCGGCGGCGCAGTTACAGCTTTGTAACCTGCAGCAGCCAGCAAGGGTGGTTCGGGAAGAATTGATCGCCCGTTCGATCGGGTGGAATGGTTGAAAACCTATCCAAGAGGATTTTTGAAATGGCAGAGATTACTGCAGCGTTGGTCAAAGAACTGCGCGAGCGTACCGGCGAAGGCATGATGGACTGCAAGAAAGCCTTGACCAAGGCTGACGGCGACATCGAAAAAGCCATTGATGACATGCGTGCTTCGGGCGCCATCAAGGCTGCCAAGAAAGCTGGCAACGTTGCCGCTGAAGGCGCTATCGCTCTGAAGGAAGACGGTAAATCCGCCGTTCTGCTGGAAGTGAACTCGCAGACCGACTTCCTGGCTTTGCAGGATGACTTCAAGGCATTTGTCGCTTCCAGCGTTGAAAAAGCGTTCGCTGACAAACTGACTGACGTTGCTCCGCTGATCGCCGCTCAAGAAGCTGATCGCCTGGTTCTGGTCGGCAAGGTTGGCGAAAACGTCAATATCCGTCGCCTGGCTCGCGTTGAAGGTGATGTTGTTGGCGGTTACCTGCACGGCAACAAGATCGGTGTTGTGGTTGCCCTTAAAGGCGGCAGCGTTGAGCTGGCCAAAGACATCGCCATGCACGTAGCGGCGACCAACCCTGAATTCTTGCTGCCATCGGAAGTTTCCGCTGAAGCGGTCGAGCGTGAGAAGGGCGTGTTCCTGACCCTCAACGCTGACAAGATCGCCGGCAAGCCGGAAAACATCGTTGAAAACATGGTCAAAGGCCGTATCAGCAAGTTCCTGGCTGAAGCGAGCCTGGTTGAGCAGGCGTTCGTCAAGAACCCTGAAATCAAGGTCGGCGAACTGGCCAAGAAAGCCGGTGCTGAAATCGTTTCCTTCACCTACTTCAAAGTAGGCGATGGCATCGAGAAGCCGGTCGACAACTTCGCTGAAGAAGTTGCTGCCCAGCTGGCTGCCGCCAAGCAATAAGACGGTTTTTTTAACTGTCGCCCTGAAGAGGCTGCCCGCTCACGCGCGCAGCCTCTTTTCAGATGGGGCACCAATTTTTAATTGGTTTCCTTTTGGAACTGGCTTACAAAGCCATGTTCCGATGGCGCTGAAGCAGTGCCAGGCTAGAGTGAGCGCCAGCTGTAAACAGCTCGCAAAGAATTTTTAAAATACGCCGCAGGAGAGATTCGCAATGGCTCAGCAGGGCAGTGGTTATCAGGCTCGCTATAAACGCATTCTACTCAAGCTTAGCGGCGAGGCCCTGATGGGCTCGGAAGAGTTCGGGATCGATCCGAAAGTTCTGGATCGCATGGCGCTGGAAGTCGGTCAATTGGTCGGCATCGGTGTTCAGGTCGGTCTGGTGATCGGTGGCGGTAACTTGTTCCGCGGTGCTGCACTGAGTGCGGCCGGCATGGATCGGGTCACTGGCGACCACATGGGCATGCTGGCCACTGTGATGAACGCCCTGGCCATGCGCGATGCGCTGGAACGTGCCAATATCTCGGCCATCGTGATGTCGGCCATTTCCATGGTTGGTGTGACCGATCACTATGATCGCCGCAAAGCCATGCGCCACTTGAACGCCAAGGAAGTCGTGATTTTCGCGGCCGGTACTGGCAATCCGTTCTTCACCACGGATTCGGCAGCGTGTCTGCGTGCAATCGAAATCGATGCCGATGTCGTGCTCAAGGCGACCAAGGTCGATGGCGTCTACACCGCTGACCCATTCAAAGACCCGCATGCCGAGAAGTTTGATCATCTGACTTACGATGAAGTGCTGGATCGCAAGCTGGGCGTGATGGATCTGACCGCCATTTGCCTGTGCCGCGACCACAAGATGCCGTTGCGCGTATTTAACATGAACAAGCCCGGCGCCCTGCTGAACATCGTACATGGCGGCGCTGAAGGGACCCTGATCGAGGAAGGCCAACAATGATCAACGAAATCAAGAAAGACGCTCAAGAGCGTATGAAAAAATCCGTGGAGTCGCTGGCGCACAACTTCGGCCGTATTCGTACCGGCCAGGCGCACCCAAGCATTCTTGAAGGCGTGATGGTGCCGTATTACGGTTCCGACACTCCGATCAAGCAGGTCGCGAACATCACCGTCAAAGATGCTCGTACCCTGCAAGTCGTTGCCTTTGAGCGCAACATGCTGGGTGCCGTCGACAAAGCTATCGGTAGCGCGGGTCTGAACCTCAACCCGACCAACCTGGGTGAATTGTTGCTGATCTCCATGCCGGCCCTGACCGAAGAAACCCGCAAGGGCTTCACCAAGCAGGCTCGCGATGTCGCTGAAGATGCCCGTGTTGCGGTGCGCAACATCCGTCGTGATGCGAATAGCCAGCTCAAGGACCTGGTCAAGGAAAAAGAAATCAGCGAAGACGAAGAGCGCCGCGCCACTGGCGAAATCGATGATTTGACCAAAAAATTCGTGGCTGAAATCGACGCGAATTTGGCGCAGAAAGAAAAAGACCTGATGGCCGTATAAGGGTCGCGTTTTAATGGATAAGACCAAGCAGACTGCGCCGTTCGCGGTGCCGCGCCATGTCGCGATCATCATGGATGGTAATAATCGCTGGGCGAAAAAGCGCTTTATGCCGGGTGTCGCCGGTCATAAAGCGGGTGTGGATGCAGTTCGTGCGGTGATCGAGGTGTGTTTCGAGGCCAAGGTCGAAGTATTGACCCTGTTCGCCTTCTCCAGCGAGAACTGGCAGCGCCCGGCCGACGAGGTCAGTGCCTTGATGGATCTGTTCTTCAAGGCATTGCGCCGCGAAGCCAAGCGCCTGAACGAAAACAACATCAGTTTGCGCATCATTGGCGACCGTTCGCGCTTTCATCCAGAGCTTCAAGCTGCCATGCGTGAAGCTGAAGCAATGACGGCGGGCGCCAATCGCTTCGTTCTGCAGATCGCCGCCAACTACGGCGGTCAGTGGGACATCGCGCAGGCCGCACAGCGTCTGGCGCGGGAGGTTCAGGCCGGGCACCTGCGTCCGGAAGACATCACCCCGGAACTGTTGCAAACCTGTCTGTCGACCGGCGATCTGCCGTTGCCGGACTTGTGCATCCGTACCGGCGGCGAGCACCGCATCAGCAACTTCCTGCTGTGGCAACTGGCTTACGCCGAGTTGTACTTCTCCGACCTGTTCTGGCCGGACTTCAAACACGATGCCATGCGTAATGCGTTGGCCGATTTTGCTTCTCGCCAGCGCCGCTTCGGTAAAACGAGTGAGCAGGTCGAGGCTGGGGCCCGGGTTTAATGCTTAAACAACGAATCATCACCGCGCTGATCCTGTTACCGATTGCCCTGTGCGGGTTTTTCCTGCTCGAGGGCACCGGTTTTGCGCTGTTCATCGGACTGATCGTGACCCTCGGTGCATGGGAGTGGGCTCGCCTGGCGGGTTTCACTGAGCAGCCGCTCCGCGTTGCCTATGCGGCAGTGGTCGCGTTGATGCTGTTTTTCATGCATATCCTGCCAGGGCTCGCGCCTTGGGTGTTGGGCGCTTCAGTGCTTTGGTGGGGCGTTGCAACCTACCTGGTGCTGACTTATCCGCGCACCAGCGAACATTGGGCCAGCGCTGCCTGCAAGCTGGTGATCGGTCTGCTGATCCTGTTGCCGGCCTGGCAAGGTCTGATTCAGATCAAACAGGAACCGTTGGGTAACTGGCTGATCATGGCGGTGATGGTGTTGGTCTGGGGCGCTGATATCGGTGCCTACTTTTCCGGTCGGGCCTTTGGTAAACGCAAGTTGGCGCCGCAGGTCAGTCCCGGCAAAAGCTGGGAGGGCGTCTACGGCGGCCTGGCGCTGAGTCTGGTTATCACTGTCGTTGTCGGTCTGGTCCGCGACTGGACGGTGGCTCAGTTGTTTAAAGGTCTGATAGGGGCTGCCATCATTGTGTTCATCTCGGTGGTAGGTGATCTCACTGAAAGCATGTTCAAGCGTCAGTCCGGGATCAAGGACAGCAGCAATCTGCTGCCGGGTCACGGCGGCGTGCTGGACCGTATCGACAGTCTGACGGCAGCAATTCCGGTGTTTGCCGTGCTGCTGTGGATGGCGGCACCGTGAGCCGCCCACAGCAGATTACTGTTCTGGGGGCGACCGGCTCGATTGGTCTGAGCACTCTCGATGTCATCGCTCGTCATCCCGAGCGTTATCAGGTTTTCGCCTTGAGCGGTTTCACTCGTCTGAGCGAGCTGCTGGCGCTGTGCGTTCGCCATACGCCGCGATTTGCCGTGGTGCCTGAGGCGGGTGCTGCCCGAGGCTTGCAGGATGACCTTCGCGCCGCAGGTCTGCCGACTCGCGTGCTGGTGGGTGAGGAGGGGTTGTGTCAGGTTGCCTCCGATCCTGAGGTCGATGCGGTCATGGCCGCCATCGTTGGCGCAGCGGGCTTGCGACCGACTCTGGCGGCGGTCGAGGCCGGCAAGAAAATCCTCCTGGCCAACAAAGAAGCACTGGTGATGTCCGGTGCGCTGTTCATGCAGGCGGTGCGCAAGAGTGGTTCGGTGTTGCTGCCGATTGACAGCGAGCACAACGCAATTTTCCAGTGCATGCCACAGGATTTCGCTCGTGGGCTGGGTGCAGTCGGGGTCCGTCGGATTTTACTCACAGCCTCTGGCGGTCCGTTCCGACAGACACCTATGGCTGAACTGGTGCATGTTTCCCCTGAGCAAGCGTGTGCCCATCCGAATTGGTCCATGGGGCGCAAGATTTCGGTGGATTCGGCCAGCATGATGAACAAGGGGCTTGAGTTAATCGAAGCTTGCTGGCTGTTTGATGCCAAGCCGTCCCAGGTCGAAGTGGTCATTCACCCTCAAAGCGTGATTCATTCGCTGGTCGATTACATCGACGGTTCGGTATTGGCCCAGTTAGGTAACCCTGACATGCGCACGCCGATCGCCAACGCGCTGGCCTGGCCGGAGCGAATCGACTCGGGTGTTGCGCCGCTGGACCTGTTTGCAATTGCGCGGCTGGACTTCCAGGCGCCTGATGAAGAGCGATTCCCGTGTCTGCGCCTTGCGCGTCAGGCAGCCGAATCCGGCAATAGTGCGCCGGCCATGCTTAATGCGGCGAATGAAGTGGCTGTCGCGGCCTTTCTCGACGGGCGGGTTCGCTACCCGGAAATCGCGAGTATCATCGAAGAAGTCTTGAATCTTGAGCCTGTCGTTACGGTTGATGATCTCGAGGCAGTGTTCACGGCCGACGCGAAAGCGCGAGTTCTGGCCGAACAATGGTTGAGCCGTCACGGGCGGTAAGTGCTGCAATACGTTGACCCATGCGGCACTGGACAGGATTGCGGAGAAAGTAGATGAGCGCGCTCTATATGATTGTCGGCACCCTGGTGGCTTTGGGTGTGCTGGTCACCTTCCACGAATTCGGCCATTTTTGGGTCGCGCGTCGCTGTGGGGTCAAAGTGCTGCGTTTCTCCGTGGGCTTCGGTATGCCGTTGCTGCGCTGGCACGACAAGAAAGGCACTGAGTTCGTCGTCGCCGCGATCCCGTTGGGCGGTTACGTAAAAATGCTCGATGAGCGCGAAGGCGACGTGCCTGCCGATCAGCTTGATCAATCCTTTAATCGAAAAACCGTCCGTCAACGCATCGCTATCGTTGCTGCTGGCCCGATTGCCAACTTTTTATTGGCGATGATTTTTTTCTGGGTGCTCGCAATGCTCGGCAGCGAGCAAGTGCGCCCGATCATCGGTGCAGTCGAATCCGGCAGTATCGCCGCCAAGGCGGGTTTAAACCCGGGCCAGGAAATCATCGCCATCGATGGCGAGCCAACGTCCGGCTGGGCTGCGGTGAACCTGCAACTGGTCCGTCGTCTCGGGGAGAGCGGTTCCCTGCAGTTGCTGGTCCGTGATCAGGGTTCCTCGGCGGATTCGCCCCATGAGCTGGCGTTGGATAAATGGCTCAAGGGTGCCGATGAGCCGGACCCGATTCGCTCGCTGGGTATACGCCCTTGGCGTCCGGCGCTGCCACCGGTCCTCGCCGAACTTGACCCGAAAGGCCCGGCACAGGCTGCAGGCCTGAAGACCGGTGACCGACTGTTGGCTCTGGATGGCAAGGCGCTCGATGACTGGCAGCAGGTGGTGGACACGGTCCGTATGCGCCCTGATACCAAAATCATGCTGCGCGTCGAGCGTGATGGTGCTCAAATTGACGTCCCTGTGACGCTGGCCGCTCGCGGCGAGAAGAAAGCACCCAGTGGTTATCTGGGTGCTGGGGTGAAAGCAGTCGATTGGCCGCCAGAGATGATTCGCGAAGTCAGTTACGGTCCTGTGGCCGCGATCGGGGAGGGTGCTCGACGCACCTGGACCATGAGCGTACTGACCCTCGATTCGCTCAAGAAAATGTTGTTCGGTGAGCTCTCGGTAAAAAACTTGAGTGGACCGATAACCATTGCTAAAGTGGCGGGCGCTTCTGCCCAGTCGGGTGTCGCTGATTTCCTGAATTTCCTTGCTTATCTGAGTATTAGCTTGGGGGTTCTGAATTTGTTGCCCATTCCTGTATTGGATGGGGGACATTTGTTGTTTTATCTGATCGAGTGGGCGCGTGGTCGCCCCTTGTCGGATCGGGTGCAGGGTTGGGGGATACAGATCGGTATCAGTTTGGTGGTCGGGGTGATGTTGCTTGCTCTGGTCAATGATCTGGGTCGACTGTAACGCTTCGCTGAATTGCGAATCTGCCGCATTTTGCGGCAGTTTGTTTATTGCCAGTTGGAATAAGAAAGGACTTCATGAAACGTCTGCTGCTAACTGCGGTTCTCACCGTATTGATGATCGCCGAAGTTCACGCCGAGTCCTTCACTATCTCTGATATTCGCGTCAATGGCCTCCAGCGGGTCTCCGCGGGTAGCGTCTTTGGTGCTTTGCCGTTGAACGTCGGTGAACAGGCGGATGATCGTCGCCTGGTGGAATCCACTCGTGCGTTGTTCAAAACCGGTTTCTTTCAAGATATCCAGCTGGGCCGAGATGGCAACGTCCTGGTCATCACGGTAGTCGAGCGCCCGTCGGTCGCCAGTATCGAGATCGAGGGTAACAAGGCGATCTCCACTGAAGACCTGATGAAAGGCCTCAAACAATCCGGTCTGGCCGAAGGCGAGATCTTCCAGCGCGCCACCCTCGAAGGTGTGCGTAACGAACTGCAGCGCCAGTACGTCGCTCAGGGTCGCTACTCGGCCACCGTCGACACCGAAGTGGTGCCGCAGCCGCGTAACCGCGTTGCGCTGAAGGTCAATATCAACGAAGGCACGGTTGCTGCCATCCAGCACATCAACGTGGTGGGTAACACCGTCTTCCCTGATGAAGACCTGATCGACCTGTTCGAACTCAAGACCACCAACTGGCTGTCGTTCTTCAAGAACGATGACAAGTACGCTCGTGAAAAACTTTCCGGTGACCTGGAGCGTCTGCGCTCCTATTACCTGGACCGTGGCTATATCAACATGGATATCGCTTCGACCCAGGTGTCCATCACCCCGGACAAGAAGCACGTATACATCACGGTCAACGTCAATGAAGGCGAGAAGTACACCGTCCGTGACGTCAAGCTGAGCGGCGACCTGAAAGTCCCTGAAGACCAGGTCAAGTCTCTGCTGCTGGTTCAGAAAGGCCAGGTGTTCTCGCGCAAGCTGATGACCACCACTTCCGAGCTGATCACTCGCCGTCTGGGTAACGAGGGTTACACCTTCGCCAACGTCAATGGCGTGCCTCAGCCTCACGATGAAGACCACACGGTCGATATCACTTTCGCCGTTGACCCAGGCAAGCGTGCTTACGTGAACCGCATCAACTTCCGTGGCAACACCAAGTCCGAAGACGAAGTGCTGCGCCGTGAAATGCGTCAGATGGAGGGCGGCTGGGCTTCGACTTACCTGATCGACCAATCCAAAACTCGTCTCGAGCGTCTGGGCTTCTTCAAGGAAGTCAACGTCGAAACCCCAGCTGTACCGGGTGTTGATGACCAGGTTGATGTGAACTACAGCGTTGAAGAACAGGCCTCCGGCTCGATTACCGCCAGCGTCGGTTTTGCCCAGAGCGCCGGTCTGATCCTCGGTGGTTCGATCACTCAGAACAACTTCCTGGGTACGGGTAACAAGGTCAGCATCGGCTTGACCCGCAGTGAATACCAGAGCCGCTATAACTTCGGTTATGTCGACCCCTACTGGACTGCTGACGGTGTGAGCCTGGGTTACAACGCCTTCTACCGCACCACCGACTACGACGAACTCGATGCCGACCTCACCAGCTATGCCGTAGACAGCCTGGGTGCGGGTGTGAGTGTTGGCTACCCGATCAGCGAGACTTCGCGTCTGACCTTTGGCCTGAATGCACAACAGGACGAGATCAAGACCGGTCAGTACACCGTTGACGAGATTTTCGACTTCGTTAACAAGGAAGGCGACAAATACCTGAACTTCAAGGCTTCGGCCGGCTGGTCCGAGTCAACACTGAACAAAGGCGTATTGGCGACCCGTGGTCATTCCCAGAGCCTGACTCTGGAAACCACCACGCCAGGCAGTGACCTGTCGTTCTTCAAACTTGATTACCGTGGCCAGTTGTTCCAGCCATTGTCTGAAAACTACACCATGCGCCTGCACACCGAGCTGGGCTACGGCGATGGTTATGGTTCTACCGATGGCTTGCCGTTCTATGAAAACTACTATGCTGGTGGTTTCAACTCGGTTCGTGGCTTCAAGGACAGCACCCTCGGTCCTCGCAGTACCCCAAGTCGCGGTGCAGCTGTGACGGGTAACACCGGTACGCTCGCTGACCCGGACCAGGACCCGCTGCCGTTTGGTGGTAACGTTCTGATCCAGGGTGGTGTCGAAGTGTTGTTCCCGCTGCCATTCGTCAAGGATCAGCGTTCGCTGCGTACTTCGGTATTCTGGGATGTGGGTAACGTATTCGATTCCAAGTGCGAAAAAACCACGAACGCGAATGTCGGTTCAACCGCTCAAACAGCGTGCAACGACATCAGCCTGAGCAACGTGGCCAGCTCCGTCGGTGTAGGCGTGACCTGGGTTACCGCACTGGGTCCTCTGAGTTTCGCGTTGGCCATGCCGATCAAGGAACCGGATGACGCTGAAACTCAAGTGTTCCAATTCTCCCTCGGCCAGACGTTCTAAGCGTCTGACCCAAGATAACGACAATGGATTTTGTAGGAGTGCATCGTGCGTAAGTTGACTCAATTGGTTCTCCTGGCGACCGTACTGGTAGCAGGTCCGGCTTTTGCCGACATGAAAATCGCCGTTCTGAACTATCAGATGGCTCTGCTGGAGTCCGACGCGGCCAAGAAATACGCTGTGGATGCCGAGAAGAAGTTCGGCCCTCAGCTGACCAAACTCAAGACTCTGGAAAGCAGTGCCAAAGGCATCCAGGACCGTCTGATGGCCGGCGGCGACAAGATGCAGCAAGGCGAGCGTGAACGCCTGGAACTCGAGTTCAAGCAAAAGGCCCGTGACTTCCAGTTCCAGTCCAAGGAACTGAACGAAGCCAAAGCCGTTGCCGACCGTGAAATGCTGAAGCAGCTCAAGCCGAAACTGGACAGCGCTGTGGAAGAAGTCATCAAGAAAGGTGCTTTTGACCTGGTCTTCGAGCGTGGCGCAGTGATTGATGTCAAACCTCAGTACGACATCACTCGCCAGGTTATCGAGCGCATGAATCAGCTGAAGTAACCATGACAGCGACTATAAAGCTCGGCCAATTGGCCGAGTTCCTCGGCGCCACACTGCGTGGCGACCCGGAGAAAGAAATTACTGGGCTAGCCACTTTGCAAGAGGCTGGCCCAGCTCAGTTGAGCTTTCTCGCAAACCCCCAATACCGTAAGTACCTGGCTGACAGCCGGGCTGCAGCCTTGTTGCTGAAGGCCGCTGATGCTGAAGGTTTTGCAGGTAATGCGCTGGTGGTGCCTGATCCGTATCTGGCCTACGCGCGGGTTTCCCATCTGTTTGATCCCAAGCCCAAGGCGTCTGCCGGTATTCACCCGACAGCCGTTGTGGCAGCGGATGCAGTGGTCGACCCTGCGGCGAGCATCGGTGCCTTTGCGGTGATCGAAAGCTGTGCGCGTATTGCTGCGGGGGTGACCGTTGGCGCGCACTGCTTCATCGGTGCCCGCTGCGAGATTGGCGAGGGCGGCTGGCTGGCCCCGCGGGTTACGTTGTACCACGACGTGCGTATCGGCAAGCGGGTAGTGATTCAGTCGGGTGCCGTACTCGGTGGCGAAGGTTTCGGTTTTGCCAACGAGAAAGGTGTCTGGCAGAAGATCGCCCAGATCGGTGGTGTCCTGGTCGGTGACGATGTGGAAATTGGCGTAAATACCGCTATCGATCGCGGTGCACTGGCCGATACCGTTCTGGGTAACGGTGTGAAACTCGACAATCAGATTCAGATCGCCCACAACGTCCAGGTTGGTGATCACACCGCCATGGCCGCGTGCGTGGGGATCTCCGGCAGCACCAAAATCGGCAAGCATTGCATGCTCGCCGGTGGCGTAGGGCTGGTGGGGCATATCGAAATTTGCGACAACGTATTTATCACCGGGATGACCATGGTGACCCACTCGATTACGGAAAAGGGTTCCTATTCTTCCGGTACGGCGATGCAACCAGCAGCCGAATGGCGCAAAAGCGCGGCCCGTATCCGTCAGCTCGATGACATCGCGCGGCGTCTGCGACAGCTGGAAAAGCGAGTAGGGGAAGTGACCCCTGACGGTAATGCTTCATCAGATGGCTGATACCATTTCCATATCAAGTGTGCACAGCCGCTAGACTGCCTCCTTGATTTGCTAGAGGGGTGCGCGTCAGTCGCGCGCTCCCAATCTTTACATAGGCTTCCCCCCCGAAATGATGGACATCAACGAGATTCGCGAATACCTGCCTCACCGTTACCCGTTCCTGCTGGTGGACCGAGTCGTGGAACTGGATGTGGAAGGCAAGCGCATTCGCGCCTACAAGAATGTCAGCATCAACGAACCGTTCTTCAATGGTCACTTCCCTGCGCATCCAATCATGCCGGGCGTGTTGATCATCGAAGCGATGGCTCAGGCTGCCGGTATCCTTGGCTTCAAAATGCTCGACGTGAAGCCCGCCGACGGCACGCTTTACTACTTCGTCGGTTCCGACAAGCTGCGTTTTCGCCAGCCCGTCACCCCTGGCGATCAGTTGATCCTCGAAGCCCGCTTCATCAGCTGCAAGCGCCAGATCTGGAAGTTCGAGTGTCAGGCTTCGGTCGATGGCAAGCCAGTCTGCTCCGCTGAAATTATCTGCGCGGAACGCAAACTATGAGTTTGATTGACCCTCGCGCAATCATCGATCCGACGGCCATCCTGGCTGACGGCGTCGAGGTCGGCCCCTGGTCGATCA
This sequence comes from Pseudomonas sp. RT4P38, assembly GCF_054897765.1. NCBI lineage: Bacteria > Pseudomonadati > Pseudomonadota > Gammaproteobacteria > Pseudomonadales > Pseudomonadaceae > Pseudomonas > Pseudomonas sp. RT4P38. The sequence goes on along the minus strand of NZ_CM142703.1, from coordinate 5,589,437 downwards.
TCGGCGCAGGTGTGGAAATCGGCGAGGGGACAGTGATCGGGCCGCATGTGATTCTCAAAGGCCCGACCCGAATCGGTAAGCACAACCGCATCTACCAGTTTTCTTCGGTAGGCGAGGACACGCCCGATCTGAAATACAAGGGTGAAGAAACCCGTCTGGTCATCGGTGACCACAACGTCATCCGTGAAGGCGTGACGATTCACCGTGGGACCATTCAGGACCGTTCTGAAACGACCCTGGGCGATCACAATCTGATCATGGCCTATGCCCACATCGGCCACGACAGTGTCATCGGCAACCACTGCATCCTGGTCAACAACACCGCGTTGGCGGGCCATGTGCACGTTGAAGACTGGGCGATTCTGTCCGGTTTTACCCTGGTTCATCAGTATTGCCATATCGGCGCCCACAGCTTTTCCGGTATGGGCACCGCCATCGGCAAGGATGTCCCGGCGTACGTCACTGTGTTCGGCAACCCGGCCGAAGCCCGCAGCATGAACTTCGAAGGCATGCGTCGTCGCGGCTTCAGCGAAGATGCGATCCACGCGCTGCGTCGTGCCTACAAAGTGGTTTACCGCCAGGGGCTGACGGTCGAACAGGCGCTCGCCGAACTGGCCGAACCGTCGGCCCAGTTCCCGGAAGTCGCGGTATTCCGTGATTCCATCCAGTCTTCGACCCGTGGCATCACTCGTTAATCATGGCTAATCTGCGTATTGCGCTGGTGGCGGGTGAGGCTTCCGGTGACATTCTGGGCGCTGGTCTCATGCGCGCACTCAAGGCTCAGCATCCGGCTGTCGAGTTCATCGGTGTCGGCGGTCCGCTGATGCAGGCTGAAGGCCTGACCTCGTATTTCCCGATGGAGCGCCTCTCTGTCATGGGCCTGGTGGAAGTGCTGGGCCGATTGCGCGAGCTGATGGCTCGACGCAAGAAGTTGATTGCGGACCTGATCGCCCAGAAGCCGGATGTGTTCATCGGCATCGATGCCCCGGACTTCAACCTCAATATCGAACTGAAGCTGCGTCAGGCCGGGATCAAGACCGTGCATTACGTCAGCCCGTCGGTTTGGGCGTGGCGGCAGAAGCGGGTGCTGAAGATTCGCGAAGGCTGCGACCTGATGCTGACGTTGTTCCCGTTCGAAGCGAAATTTTATGAAGAGAAGGGCGTGCCGGTGCGGTTTGTCGGGCACTCCCTGGCTGATGCTATCCCGCTTGAAGCGGATCGCGCTGCAGCGCGGGCTGAACTCGGCTTGCCAGACGGGCCGTTGGTTGCGCTGATGCCGGGCAGTCGCGGTGGCGAAGTCGGCCGTCTCGGTGCGCTGTTTCTCGATACCGCCCAGCGCCTGCGGGCCTTGCGCCCCGGCGTACGTTTCGTCATGCCGTGCGCCAGCCCTGAGCGCCGAGTGCAGCTGGAAGAATTGTTGGCAGGTCGCGATTTGCCATTGACCTTGCTCAATGGCAACTCCCATCTGGCCCTGGCAGCCTGTGACGCTGTGCTGATCGCCTCCGGCACCGCTACGCTTGAAGCGTTGTTGTACAAGCGGCCGATGGTGGTCGCTTACCGCTTGGCACCGCTGACGTTCTGGATTCTCAAGCGCATGGTGAAAAGCCCGTATATCTCCTTGCCGAACCTGCTGGCACAGCGCCTGTTGGTGCCCGAGTTGCTGCAGGACGACGCGACAGTTGAAGCCTTGGCCCAGACGCTGTCGCCACTGATCGAAGGCGGTGAAGAACAGACCCGCGGCTTCGATGAAATTCACCGTACCTTACGTCTGGACGCCTCCAATCAGGCGGCGGACGCGGTACTGAACCTGATCGGCAAAACACAATGAGCAAAGCAAGCACTCAGATGGGCCTGGACTTCACCCTGGTCGCCGAAGTTGAAGATCTGGTCGCAGGCGTCGACGAAGTCGGTCGCGGCCCGCTCTGCGGTGCGGTGGTGACAGCCGCGGTGATCCTCGATCCGAACCGTCCGATCCTGGGCCTGAACGATTCGAAGAAGCTCACCGAAGCCCGCCGCGAAAAGCTCTACGACGAGATCTGCGAAAAAGCCCTGAGCTGGTGCATCGCCCGGGCCGAAGTCGAAGAAATCGACGAGCTGAACATCCTTCACGCCACCATGCTGGCCATGCAGCGCGCAGTCGAAGGCCTGCACATCACACCGAAACTTGCGATGATCGACGGCAACCGTTGCCCGAAACTGTCCATGCGCGCCGAAGCGGTGGTGCAGGGCGACGGTAAGGTACCGGCCATCGCAGCCGCGTCGATTCTGGCCAAGGTCAGCCGCGACCGCGAGATGGCAGCGTTCGAGCTGATTTACCCGGGTTACGGCATCGGCGGCCATAAAGGCTACCCGACGCCCGTTCATCTGGAGGCGCTGGCCCGCTTGGGGCCAACGCCGATTCACCGCCGCTCCTTCGCCCCCGTACGTCTGGCGTACGAGGCTCGGGAAAACCTGATCGAGAGTTAGTCGCAAGGCTGATGTTTTTGCCAAGGCCCGGTACAATCCGGGCCTTGTTGTCTTCACGTTTCTAGACAGGATCACTATGCCGGCTTCATTCGTTCATCTACGCCTGCACACTGAGTATTCCCTGGTCGACGGTCTGGTGCGGATCAAACCGCTGGTCAAGACCCTGGTCGGTATGAACATGCCTGCCGTAGCGGTCACTGACCAGAACAATATGTGTTCCCTGGTCAAATTCTATAAAGCCGCCATGGGCGCCGGGATCAAGCCGATCTGTGGCGCCGACCTGTGGCTGTCGAACAAGGATCCGGATAACGCTCTGAGCCGGATCAGCCTGCTGGCGATGAACGCCGTGGGTTATCGCAACCTCACCGAACTGATCTCCCGCGGCTTCATCGACGGCCAGCGCAATGGCTCGGTCATCATCGAGCGTGAGTGGGTGGCCGAAGCCAGCGAAGGCTTGATCATGCTGTCGGCGGCGAAAGAAGGCGAGATCGGCCTGGCTATGCTCGGCGGCAACCCGGCCGAAGCCGAGACCCTGGCCCGCGAATGGATGGCGGTGTTCCCGGACCGTTTCTATCTGGAGATCCAGCGCACCAACCGCCCCTACGATGAGGAACAATTGCACGGCGCCGTGGCCCTGGCCGAGAAAATCGGTGCGCCGCTGGTCGCCACCAACGACGTGCGCTTCATCAAGCAGGAAGACTTCGCCGCTCACGAAACCCGCGTCTGCATCGGTGAGGGCCGCGCCCTTGACGATCCGCGGCGTTCGAAGAATTACAGCGATCAGCAATACCTCAAAAGCGCTGAGGAAATGGCCGAGCTGTTCAGCGACATTCCCGAGGCGCTGGCCAACACCGTCGAGATCGCCAAGCGCTGCAACATCGAAGTGAAGCTGGGCACTCACTTCCTGCCCAACTTCCCGATTCCTGATGGCATGACCATCGACGAGTATTTCCGCAAGGTCTCGTTCGACGGTCTGGAAGATCGCCTCAGCGTGCTACTGCCCAGGGACACCACCGAAGACTACGAAACCAAGCGCCAGGTCTATGTCGACCGGTTGAATTTCGAGCTGGATATCATCATCCAGATGGGGTTCCCGGGTTACTTCCTGATCGTTATGGACTTTATCCAGTGGGCCAAGAGCAACGGCGTGCCGGTCGGCCCTGGCCGGGGGTCGGGTGCCGGGTCGCTGGTGGCCTATGTGCAGAAGATCACTGACCTCGATCCGCTGGAATACGACCTGCTGTTCGAACGTTTCCTTAACCCGGAACGGGTCTCCATGCCCGACTTCGACGTCGACTTCTGCATGGACGGTCGTGACCGCGTGATCGACTACGTGGCCGAGAAATACGGCCGCAATGCGGTGAGCCAGATCATCACCTTCGGTTCCATGGCCGCCAAGGCTGTGGTCCGTGACGTGGCGCGGGTGCAGGGCAAGTCCTACGGTCTGGCGGATCGTCTGTCGAAGATGATTCCGTTCGAAGTCGGCATGACCCTGGAAAAAGCTTACGAGCAGGAAGAAATCCTCCGTGACTTCATCAAGGTCGATGAAGAAGCCGCGGAAATCTGGGAAATGGCCCGCAAGCTGGAAGGCGTTGTGCGTAACGTCGGCAAGCACGCCGGTGGTGTAGTAATCGCCCCGACCAAGCTGACGGACTTTTCGCCGATCTATTGCGACGAGGCCGGTGATGGTCTGGTAACCCAGTTCGACAAGGACGACGTTGAGGCTGCCGGTCTGGTGAAGTTCGACTTCCTGGGACTTCGGACGCTGACGGTCATCGACTGGGCGCTGAAAACGATTAACCGCGACCGCGCCAAGGTTGATGAGCCGCCGCTGGACATCGCTTTCATCCCGCTGGATGACAAGCCGACCTACCAGTTGCTGCAAAAAGCCGAAACCACGGCGGTGTTCCAGCTCGAGTCCCGGGGCATGAAGGAGCTGATCAAAAAGCTCAAGCCCGACTGCCTGGAAGACTTGATTGCACTGGTGGCCCTGTTCCGTCCGGGCCCTCTGCAATCGGGCATGGTGGATGACTTTATCAACCGTAAGCACGGTCGCGCCGAACTGGCGTACCCGCACTCGGACTACCAGTACGAAGGCCTTAAACCCGTATTGGCACCGACTTACGGCATCATCTTGTATCAGGAACAGGTGATGCAGATTGCCCAGGTCATGGCCGGCTACACCCTGGGTGGTGCGGACATGCTGCGTCGGGCCATGGGTAAGAAAAAGCCCGAAGAAATGGCCAAGCAGCGCGGCGGTTTCATTGAAGGTTGCACCGCTAACAATATCGACGCGGACCTGGCCGGTAACATTTTCGATCTGGTGGAAAAATTCGCCGGTTACGGCTTCAACAAGTCTCACTCCGCCGCTTACGGCCTGGTGTCTTACCAGACCGCGTGGCTGAAAACGCATTACCCGGCGCCGTTCATGGCGGCGGTGCTGTCGGCGGATATGCACAACACCGACAAGGTCGTGACCTTGATCGAAGAAATTCGCACCATGAAGCTGCGTCTCGACGCGCCGGATGTGAATACGTCGGAATTCAAGTTCACGGTAAATGACGAAGGCCGCATTATTTACGGCCTCGGCGCGATCAAGGGTGTGGGCGAAGGTCCGGTGGAAGCGATCACCGAGGCGCGTCGGGACGGGCCGTTCAAGGATTTGTTCGACTTCTGCGCCCGGGTCGACCTCAAGCGAATCAATAAGCGCACGCTGGACGGTTTGATCCGCAGCGGCGCACTGGATCGTCTGGGGCCTTATTTCCATGACGAACCGAAAGCCTACCAAGCGAGCATCGACCAGAACCGCGCCGTACTACTGAATGCGATGGAAGGGGCGATCAAGGCCGCCGAACAAACCGCACGCACCCACGACAGCGGTCACGCCGACTTGTTTGGCGGGCTGTTCGTCGAGGAAGACGCCGATGTCTACGCCAATCACCGCAAGGCCAAGGAGCTGACCCTCAAGGAGCGCCTGAAAGGCGAGAAAGACACCCTGGGCCTGTACCTGACCGGTCACCCGATTGACGAATACGAAGGCGAGATCCGCCGTTTTGCCCGTCAGCGCATCATCGACCTGAAGCCGGCTCGCGATACGCAAACCGTCGCGGGCATGATCATCGCCCTGCGGGTGATGAAGAACAAAAAGGGCGACAAGATGGGTTTCATCACCCTCGATGACCGCTCGGGACGAATCGAAGCTTCGCTGTTTGCCGAGGCGTTCCATTCGGCGCAATCGCTGTTGCAGACCGACGCGATGGTGGTGGTCGAAGGCGAAGTCAGTAACGACGATTTCTCCGGTGGGCTGCGGCTGCGGGTCAAGCGGGTGATGAGCATGGAAGATGCGCGCACCAATCTGGCCGAAAGCCTGCGCTTGAAGCTGCAGACCAAGGACCTCAAGGGCGATCAGCTACGCTGGCTGGGTGAGTTGTTCAAGCGTCACCGCGGTGCATGCCCGATCACCATGGAATACACGAGTCTCGATGCGAAAGCCTTGCTGCAGTTCGGCGAGACCTGGCGAATCGACCCGGCGGATGCTTTGATTCAAGCCCTGCGTGACCAGTTCGGGCGAGACAACGTCTTCCTCCAATACCGTTGACGGTCAGGTCCTATTGAAGGGGCCTGATCTCGACCTGAATCTTTAATCTCGACCTGAACGCGCCTCTCCCTTAAGGTAGGGCGCGAATAGACAACCGGCCGGCCCAAGCTCTCTTGGATGTCGACCCAAGACGGACGCCTATGAACCCGAATTTTCTAGATTTCGAACAGCCGATCGCCGACCTGCAAGCCAAGATCGAAGAGTTGCGCTTGGTCGGTAATGACAATTCGCTGAATATCGGCGATGAGATCTCCCGCCTGCAGGACAAAAGCAGCACGCTGACCGAAGACATCTTCGGCAAGCTGACCAGCTGGCAGATCGCGCGTCTGGCGCGTCACCCGAAACGTCCGTATACCCTGGACTACATCGAACACATCTTCACCGAGTTCGACGAACTGCACGGCGACCGTCACTTCTCCGACGACGCTGCGATCGTCGGTGGCATTGCCCGTCTGGACGATCAGCCGGTGATGATCATCGGTCATCAGAAAGGCCGTGAAGTGCGCGAGAAGGTTCGCCGCAACTTCGGCATGCCGCGTCCGGAAGGCTACCGCAAGGCGTGCCGCCTGATGGAAATGGCAGAACGTTTCAAAATGCCGATCCTGACCTTCATCGACACCCCGGGCGCCTACCCGGGTATCGACGCTGAAGAGCGCAACCAGAGCGAAGCGATTGCCTGGAACCTGCGCGTCATGGCGCGCCTGAAAACCCCAATCATCGCCACCGTGATCGGTGAAGGTGGTTCCGGTGGTGCTCTGGCGATTGGCGTTTGCGATCAACTGAACATGCTGCAGTACTCGACTTACGCGGTGATTTCGCCGGAAGGTTGCGCTTCGATTCTGTGGAAGACCGCCGAGAAAGCGCCGGACGCTGCCGAAGCCATGGGCATCACTGCCGAGCGCCTGAAAGGCCTGGGTATTGTGGATAAGGTGATCAGCGAGCCTTTGGGCGGTGCGCACCGTAATCCGGCCGCTGCAGCTGCATCGATCCGTGCCGAGCTGAGCTCGCAGTTGGCGATGTTGAAGAAGTTCGATAACGAAGCGCTGTTGGCTCGCCGTTACGAGCGTCTGATGAGCTACGGCCTCTGATCGATCGCTCCTGCATCACCCTGTAGGAGCAAGGCTTGCCCGCGATTGGGACGCCTCGGTTTAACAGACCGACCGCGTTATCGTTCATCGCGAGCAAGCTCGGCTCCTACAGGTTATGGTGCGTTCATGACTCTTTACTCAACGCTTCTCAAGCAACTTGCACCCTGGCGCAATGCTTCAACCTGGTGCATCGCCTTCTCCGGTGGCCTCGACTCCACCGTTCTGCTGCACCTTCTCGTACACCTCGCAAAAACCGAATCCTTGCCGGCGCTAAACGCCATCCACGTCCATCACGGCCTTCAGGCTGCGGCTGATGCGTGGCCGGATCATTGTCAGTCGGTCTGCGATGCTCTGGATGTGCCGCTGAAAGTTGTTCGCGTGCAGGTCCAGCCCGGCGCCAGCCTTGAGCGTGCAGCCCGGGATGCGCGATATGCCGCGTTCATCGAGGCGACTCAGGCCAATGAAGTGTTGATGACCGCCCAGCACCGTGACGATCAGGCAGAAACCCTGTTGTTTCGGATGTTGCGTGGGGCGGGGGTGAGGGGATTGTCGGGGATGCCACGCCATCGCCCGCTCGGTAAAGGGCAGCTGCTTCGGCCATTGCTCGATGTCACGCGGGCTGAACTTGAAGCCTATGCGGCCGAGCATCGGCTGAACTGGATCGAAGACCCTTCGAACCAGGATCGACAGTTCTCGCGTAATTACCTGCGGCATCAGGTTTTCCCTGTATTGACTGAGCGCTGGCCGCAAGCGCTGGCGACCATGGCCCGCAGCGTTGCACATCTGAGTGAAGCGCAGGGATTGCTCGATGAGCTTGCGCAAATCGACCTGGCTGGCGCCAGCACTGCCAACGACTTTGATTGGCTGGGATTGCCGTCCCTGGAACTGGGGGCATTGGAAACGCTGTCCGCTGCTCGTCAGCGTAATGCGTTGAGTCATTGGCTCGAACCGCTGACGCGACTGCCGGACAGTGACCATTGGTCGGGTTGGGAGGATTTACGCGATGCCACCGGCGATGCCCGCCCGATCTGGCGGCTGGCGGATGGCGAACTGCATCGGGCGGGCGGACGTATCTGGTGGTTGTCCGGTAGCTGGTTGCGCACGCCGCCCGCCGTCGGAAATTGGCCTGATCCCTCGCTATCGCTGGTGTTGCCGGACAACGGTGTGATCACACTCACCGGCCAAATCCCCGATGGTCCGCTGCATATCCGCTATCGTGAGGGTGGTGAGGTCATGAGTCTGCCCGGTCGCGGCCACCGCGATCTGAAGCGATTGCTCAACGAAAGCGGCGTGCCGGGTTTCGCCCGTGGCAGATTGCCGCTGCTCTATCGAGGCGAGCAATTGCTGGCGGTGGCCAACCTGCGGGGCTTGGACGGCAGTGCAAAGGAGCATTGGAATTTGCATTGGCAGCCACCGAACGAAGATCAAGGTTTGAGCTGAAAGGGGCTTTCCGGTAGACTACGCTCCCTTCTTGATACAACTTCTGTGGATTCGCCTGAATTGCAGGAGTTGCCGATTACCAAGCAGTCTTTGCTGGGCGATTCCAAAAAATGTGTAGCGAGCAACGTACCGGTGTTTCATCTTCCGGTCTGTCCCAACGCGGCGGTTTTTTTGAAAGGTGCACTGTGATTAATGCAGGTGATCGGGGGCTTCGGCCTTCCTTCGCTTTCCCCGGCGGCTCGGACCGCTTTAACGCAGACTTCTAGGGTTTTTCATGACGCGCTACATATTCGTCACGGGCGGTGTTGTTTCTTCATTGGGGAAAGGCATCGCATCGGCTTCATTGGCGGCCATCCTGGAGGCGCGGGGACTTAAGGTCACCATGCTGAAGCTGGACCCGTACATCAACGTTGACCCGGGCACCATGAGCCCGTTCCAGCACGGTGAAGTGTTCGTCACCCATGACGGCGCCGAGACCGACCTGGACCTGGGCCACTACGAGCGGTTCATCCGCACGACCATGACCCAGAACAACAACTTCACCACTGGCCGTGTCTACGAACACGTCCTGCGCAAAGAGCGCCGTGGTGATTACCTGGGCGCCACCATTCAGGTGATCCCGCACATCACCGACGAAATCAAGCGCCGGATCATCAAGGGCGCCGGCGATGCTGACGTGGCCATGGTCGAGATCGGTGGCACCGTGGGTGACATCGAGTCCCAGCCGTTCCTCGAAGCGATCCGTCAATTGCGTTTCGAAGTCGGCGCCAAGCGCGCGATGCTGATGCACCTGACGCTGGTGCCGTACATCGCCACTGCCGGCGAAACCAAAACCAAGCCAACCCAGCACTCGGTCAAGGAACTGCGTTCCATCGGCCTGCAGCCTGACGTGCTGGTCTGCCGTTCCGATCACCCGATCGACATCTCCTCGCGTCGCAAGATCGCGCAGTTCACCAACGTTGAAGAACGTGCGGTGATTGCGCTGGAAGACGCCGACACCATCTACAAGATCCCGGGCATTCTGCACTCCCAGGGCCTGGATGATTTCGTTGTCGAGCGTTTCGGCCTGCAATGTGGCGGTGCCGATCTGTCCGAGTGGGAAGCCGTGGTCGACGCCAAGCTCAACCCTGAGCATGAAGTCACCATCGCCATGGTCGGCAAGTACATGGAACTGCTGGACGCCTACAAGTCGCTGATCGAAGCGATGAGTCACGCAGGCATCAGCAACCGCACCAAGGTCAACCTGCGCTACATCGACTCCGAAGACATCGAAAACCAGGGCACTGCGCTGCTGGAAGGTGTCGACGCGATTCTGGTACCCGGCGGCTTCGGTCTGCGTGGCGTGGAAGGCAAGATCACTGCCGTTCAATACGCTCGCGAAAACAAGGTTCCGTACCTGGGCATCTGCCTGGGCATGCAAGTGGCCGTGATCGAGTTCGCTCGTAACGTGCTGGGCTGGAAAGACGCAAACTCCACCGAGTTCGATCGTGCCAGCGGTCATCCGGTCGTGGGTCTGATCACCGAGTGGGAAGATGCCACCGGCGCCGTTGAAACCCGTACCGAAACGTCCGATCTGGGCGGCACCATGCGCCTTGGCGCTCAGGATTGCCTGCTGGAGCCAGGTTCCCTGGTGCACGATTGCTACGCCAAGGACGTGATCGTCGAGCGTCACCGTCACCGCTACGAAGTGAACAACAACCTGCTGCCGCAAATCATGGAAGCCGGTCTGAAAATCACCGGTCGTTCCGGTGATGGCGCCTTGGTAGAAGTGGTTGAAGCCCCGGATCATCCATGGTTCGTCGCTTGCCAGTTCCACCCTGAGTTCACCTCGACACCACGCGACGGTCACCCGTTGTTCAGCGGTTTCGTTAAAGCAGCTTTGGTTCAACACCAGAAGAAGGCGTAAATCCGATGGCCCAGAAGATCATCCGCGTAGGCGATATCGAGATTGCCAACGACAAGCCAATGGTGCTTTTCGGTGGTATGAACGTGCTGGAAAGCCGCGACATGGCGATGCAGGTCTGCGAAGAATACGTAAAGGTCACCGAGAAACTCGGTATCCCTTACGTGTTCAAGGCCAGCTTCGACAAGGCCAACCGTTCCTCCGTGACCTCTTACCGTGGCCCCGGCCTGGAAGAGGGCATGCGGATTTTCCAGGACATCAAGCAAGCGTTCGGCGTGCCGATCATCACCGACGTCCACGAGCCTGATCAGGCCGCGGTCGTCGCTGAAGTCTGCGATATCATCCAGCTGCCGGCCTTCTTGTCGCGCCAGACCGACCTGGTGGTCGCGATGGCCAAGACCGGCGCGGTGATCAACATCAAGAAAGCCCAGTTCCTCGCACCTCAGGAAATGAAACACATCCTGAGCAAGTGCGTGGAAGCGGGTAACGATCAGTTGATCCTCTGCGAGCGCGGTTCGAGCTTCGGCTACAACAACCTGGTCGTCGACATGCTCGGCTTCGGCATCATGAAGCAGTTCGAATACCCGGTGTTCTTCGACGTGACCCACGCGCTGCAAATGCCTGGCGGTCGCTCCGACTCCGCCGGCGGTCGCCGGGGCCAGGTCACCGATCTGGCAAAAGCCGGTATGAGCCAGTCGTTGGCCGGTCTGTTCCTCGAAGCTCACCCTGACCCGGACAACGCCAAATGCGACGGCCCTTGCGCCTTGCGTCTGGACAAACTGGAGCCATTCCTGGCCCAGCTCAAAGCTTTGGACGAACTGGTGAAGAGTTTTCCGACGGTAGAAACCGCGTAATCCTCGTTTCTCCGGTAAAGTACCGCACGAATTAATGCTCAGGCCCTCGGGCCTGGGCCTTATCGTCAGCAAGTCTGCCCGCTGCACATCACTTGCCGGCGATACAAGATTTCCTTCAGCTGCGTCGTTTTCGTCAACTTTGGAGTGTTTACAACAATGGCAAAAATCGTCGACATCAAAGGTCGTGAAGTTCTCGACTCCCGTGGCAACCCCACCGTGGAAGCGGACGTGCTTCTCGATAACGGCATCATCGGTAGCGCTTGCGCGCCGTCCGGTGCTTCCACTGGCTCGCGTGAAGCGCTCGAGCTGCGTGATGGCGACAAGAGCCGTTACCTGGGCAAGGGCGTACTCAAAGCCGTCGCGAACATCAACGGTCCGATTCGCGACCTGTTGTTGGGTAAAGACCCAAGCGACCAGAAAGCCCTGGATCACGCGATGATCAAGCTCGACGGTACTGAAAACAAAGGTTCCCTGGGCGCCAACGCGATCCTCGCCGTTTCCCTGGCAGCAGCCAAGGCAGCAGCACAGGACCAGGACCTGCCGCTGTACGCTCACATCGCCAACCTGAACGGCACCCCGGGTGTTTACTCGATGCCGGTTCCGATGATGAACATCATCAACGGTGGCGAGCACGCCGATAACAACGTCGACATCCAGGAATTCATGGTTCAGCCGGTTGGCGCCAAGTCTTTCTCGGAAGGCCTGCGCATGGGCACCGAGATTTTCCATCACCTCAAAGCCGTTCTGAAAGCCCGTGGCTTAAGCACTGCTGTCGGTGACGAAGGTGGTTTCGCGCCGAACCTGGCCTCCAACGAAGACGCTTTGAAAGTGATCTCCGAAGCCGTGGCCAACGCCGGTTACAAGCTGGGCACCGACGTGACCCTGGCACTGGACTGCGCGGCCAGCGAGTTTTACGAAGACGGTAAATACAACCTGTCCGGCGAAGGCCAGGTATTCACCGCTGAAGGTTTCGCCGACTACCTGAAAGGTCTGACCGAGCGTTATCCGATCATCTCCATCGAAGATGGCCTGGACGAATCCGACTGGGCTGGCTGGAAAATCCTCACCGACAAAATCGGCGAGAAGGTTCAGCTGGTAGGCGACGACCTGTTCGTAACCAACACCAAGATCCTGAAAGAAGGCATCGATAAAAAGATCGCCAACTCGATCCTGATCAAGTTCAACCAGATCGGTACCCTGACCGAAACCCTGGAAGCCATCCAGATGGCCAAGGCCGCTGGTTACACTGCCGTAATCTCGCACCGCTCCGGCGAAACCGAAGATTCGACCATTGCCGACCTGGCTGTGGGCACTGCGGCTGGCCAGATCAAAACCGGTTCCCTGTGCCGTTCCGACCGCGTTTCCAAGTACAACCAACTGCTGCGTATCGAAGAGCAGTTGAATGGCAAAGCCAAATACAACGGCCGCAGCGAATTCCGCGGCTGATCGCTAGATGATAAAAAGACACCGGATTGTGTCGGAAAAAATCGCTGCAGCGATGGATTTGCCACTAATCTGATGCCTTATTAGCACAAGCCTGGTTTTTCCAGGCTTCGTGCTATCAGACGCTTCAAAGTTTTGGCATGGCTGTCTTTTTTCACTGGATACCTGATATTCGATGCGCAGTCCCAATTGGTTGTTCCTCGTCTTGCTCCTGCTGCTGGCTGGCCTGCAATACCGCCTGTGGGTGGGTAATGGCAGTCTGGCGCAAGTGGCCGAACTGACTCAGCAGATCGCAGATCAACACGCTGAGAACGAGGGGCTGCTCGAGCGCAATCGGGTGATGGACGCTGAAGTCAGTGAGTTGAAAAAGGGCATGGAGACCGTTGAAGAACGGGCCCGCCATGAGCTGGGCATGGTCAAGGACGGTGAAACCCTTTACCAGTTGGCCCAATGATTCAGTCGTTACCGGCCTTCTGGGCCGTGATTCCTGCCGCGGGCGTCGGTGCCCGTATGGCCGCGGACCGTCCCAAGCAATACTTGCAACTGGGCGGGCGCACTATTCTCGAACACAGCCTCGGCTGTTTCCTTGATCATCCTTCCCTGAAGGGGTTGGTGGTCAGTCTTGCTGTTGATGATCCTTATTGGCCGAACCTGGCGTGTGCTTGCGATCCGCGTATTCAGCGGGTTGAAGGCGGCTCCGAGCGCTCCGGGTCGGTACTCAATGCGTTGTTGCATTTGCACGCGCAAGGCGCTGACGATGAGGATTGGGTGTTGGTTCACGATGCCGCGCGGCCGAATCTGAGTCGTGATGATCTGGACAAGTTGCTGGGTGAACTCGCAGATGATCTGGTAGGTGGACTGCTGGCGGTTCCGGCACGCGATACCCTCAAACGGGTCGACAAACACGGTCGTGTGGTCGAAACCGTGGATCGCAGTGTGATCTGGCAAGCCTATACGCCGCAGATGTTTCGCTTGGGTGCGTTGCATCGGGCGTTAGCCGACAGTCTGGTGGCCGACGCCGTCATCACCGACGAAGCCTCGGCCATGGAGTGGGCAGGCCTGGCGCCGCGCCTGATCGAAGGTCGGTCCGACAACCTCAAGGTCACGCGCCCTGAGGACCTGGAATGGCTGAGACAGCGGTGGGCCAACCGCCGCTGATCCACCTTTGGATCTGTGGTGCCCCGATCGCGAGCAAGCTCGCTCCCACAGGGCTCTATGGCGTTTACAAGATTTGTGTTCGACCCCGGTCACTGTGGGAGCGAGCTTGCTCGCGATAGCGGTAGTACTGACAACCGACATCTTACTGGCACGCCGGCACCTTCCTAGCTTCGATACTCCGGCCGTTCGGCCAGCCCTTCCTTCAAGTAGTCCACTAACTTGCGCACCTTGGGCGACAGATGCCGTTGCTGCGGATAAAGCGCCCACACGGCGGTGTTCGGTGGTTGATGCGCGTCCAACAGTGAAATCAGTTCGCCGTTTTTCAGATGCTCCAGGACGTAATAGTCCGGCAGCTGACACAAACCCACGCCCTGCAACACGGCATCCAGCACCGCTTGCCCACTGTTGCAGCGCCAGTTTCCCTGCACTCGCTGGGAAAATTCCCGCCCGTTCTGTTCCAGTTGCCACATGTCCGAGCTGCCGATGAGGCAGTTGTGGCGGCTTAGTTCCGACAAGCTATGCGGGCGACCATACCGTTCCAGGTAGGACGGCGATGCGCACAGGTACATCCGCCGTGGCGCCAGACGCGCCGCCACCAGCCGCGAGTCCTGCAGGCGACCGAGGCGGATTGCCAGGTCCAGGCCTTCATGCACGAGGTCGAGTTGGCGATTGCTCAATTCAATGTCGATGCGCAGTTGCGGATACAACCCCATGAATCGCGTCACCAGCGGCACGATGAATCGTTCGCCGTACGCCACAGCGCAGGTCATGCGCAGCATGCCTTTGGGTTCGCTGGTCAGGTCACCCACCGCTCGCAGTGCTTCTTCTCGACCATCCTGTAAACGCTGGCAATGTTGCAGAAAGGTTTGCCCGGCCTCGGTCAAAGTGACCCGGCGGGTGCTGCGGTAAAGCAGGCGCGTTTGCAGCCGCTCTTCAAGGCGTACTATTTGTCGACTGATGTGGGAGGACGAAACCCCAAGGCGTTCCGCGGCAGCCGTGAACTGGAGGCACTCGGCCACGGCGACGAACTCGTCGATACCTTCCCAGCGGTTTTCGGACATCAAGGATTATCCCTGTATGGCAATAATGTTTTGCTTTTGTCCGGATTATTCACCGTCAGGCGGTGTATTACACTCCCTGTCTCGTTTTTATTAACCGGAGAATCCACATGATCAAGTCGCGCGCTGCCGTTGCCTTCGAGGCCAAGAAACCCCTCGAGATCGTTGAAGTCGATGTCGCCATGCCCAAGGCCGGTGAAGTTTTGCTGCGCGTGGTTGCCTCCGGAGTCTGCCATACCGACGCCTACACGCTGTCGGGCGCGGACCCGGAAGGTATCTTCCCGTCGATCCTCGGTCACGAAGGTGGCGCGGTGGTTGAGGCGATTGGTGAGGGCGTGACCTCCGTCGCAGTCGGCGATCATGTGATCCCGCTGTACACCCCGGAATGCCGCCAGTGCAAATTCTGTCTGTCGGGCAAAACCAACCTGTGTCAGGCGATTCGCGCGACTCAGGGTAAAGGCCTGATGCCGGATGGCACTTCGCGCTTTTCCTACAAAGGCCAACCAATTTTCCACTACATGGGGACGTCGACGTTCTCCGAGTACACCGTGCTGCCGGAAATCTCCGTCGCCAAAATTCCAAAAGAAGCGCCACTGGAAAAAGTCTGCCTGCTGGGCTGCGGTGTCACCACCGGCATCGGTGCAGTCCTCAATACCGCCAAGGTAAAACCAGGTGATACCGTCGCCATTTTCGGCCTCGGCGGCATCGGTCTGTCGGCGGTGATCGGCGCCGTCAAAGCCAAGGCTGCGCGGATCATCGCCATCGACATCAACCCGGCCAAATTCGAGATCGCCAAGCAGTTGGGTGCAACCGATTGTGTGAACCCGAAAGATTTCGATCGTCCGATCCAGGAAATCATCGTCGATATGACCGACGGCGGCGTCGACTTTTCCTTCGAGTGCATCGGCAATGTGCAATTGATGCGTGCCGCACTTGAGTGCTGCCACAAGGGTTGGGGCGAGTCGGTGATCATCGGTGTTGCCGGTGCCGGCCAGGAAATCGCCACCCGTCCATTCCAGCTGGTGACCGGTCGCGTCTGGCGCGGTTCGGCATTTGGCGGTGTGCGTGGTCGCACCGAGCTGCCGAGCTATGTCGAGATGGCTGAAACCGGCGAAATCCCGCTGGATACTTTCATCACCCACACGATGGGCCTGGAAGATATCAACAAGGCGTTCGACCTGATGCATGAAGGCAAGAGCATCCGTTCCGTCATCCATTTCTGAGGTCGGTCATGAGCCTGGAAAATATCTCCTGCCAGAAAAGCTTCGGTGGCTGGCACAAACGCTATCGGCACCGCTCCGATGTGCTCGGCTGCGACATGGTGTTCGCCGTGTACCTGCCGCCGCAAGCGGAGCAGGGCGGCAAGTTGCCGGTGCTGTACTGGTTGTCCGGCCTGACCTGCACCGACGAAAACTTCATGCAAAAGGCCGGTGCCATGCGCATGGCCGCCGAGCTGGGGCTGATCATCGTTGCTCCGGACACCAGCCCTCGCGGCCCCGATGTGCCGGGTGATCCGGATGGCGCCTGGGACTTCGGTCTCGGTGCCGGGTTTTATCTGAATGCCACGCAGGAACCCTGGTCCCGCCACTATCGGATGCATGACTATGTCGTGCAGGAATTACCGACATTGGTTGAGGCTCATTTCCCGGCATCGGACAAGCGCGGTATCAGCGGTCACTCCATGGGAGGCCACGGTGCGCTGGTCTGCGCGTTGCGTAATCCGGGGCGTTATCAGTCGGTGTCGGCGTTCTCGCCAATCAACAATCCGATGGATTGCCCGTGGGGCCAGAAAGCCTTTTCCCGTTACCTGGGCGAAGACCGATCGAAGTGGCGCGAATGGGATGCCTGCGCGTTGATCGCCGAGGCACACGAGAAGCTGCCGCTGCTGGTCGACCAAGGTGATCGCGACGATTTCCTCGCCACCCAGCTCAAGCCTGAAGCGTTGCAACAGGCTGCCAAATTGGCCGGTCATCCGCTGACGTTGCGCTTGCAACCTGGCTACGACCACAGCTATTTCTTCATCGCCAGTTTCATCGACGACCACTTGCAACATCATGGACGCGCCCTAGGCGTCTAATGCAGGTAGAATCACGCCCTGACAAAAATCGGGGCGTTTTTTTATGCGTATTGGCCACGGCTATGATGTGCACCGTTTCGCTGAAGGCGATTTCATTACTCTGGGCGGCGTGCGCATTGCACACGGCTTCGGGCTGCTCGCTCACTCCGACGGTGACGTCCTGCTGCACGCCTTGAGCGATGCCTTGCTCGGCGCCGCTGCGCTGGGTGATATCGGCAAGCATTTCCCGGACACCGACCCGACATTCAAGGGCGCCGACAGCCGTGTGCTGTTGCGTCATGTCGTCGCACTGATCCACGCCAAGGGCTGGAAAGTCGGCAACGTCGATAACACCATCGTCGCCCAAGCCCCGAAAATGGCCCCGCATATCGAATCGATGCGCGCGCTGATTGCCGCGGATCTTCAAGTTGAGTTGGATCAAGTGAACGTGAAAGCTACCACCACCGAAAAGCTCGGCTTTGTCGGTCGCGAAGAAGGCATTGCCGTGCATTCCGTTGCCTTGTTGCTGCGCGCATGAACGAGGCGCAATTGCTCGGCCCGCGGGCCTATGGTGACGCTCTCGGCACCGCGGTACTGAAAGCCACGGCGGAAGATTTTCAGGTCGACGAAGTGCTCAATATCCCCCTCAGTGGCGACGGCGAACACTTGTGGATCTGGGTGGAAAAGCGCGGTCTGAATACCGAAGAAGCGGCACGGCGGATCGCCAAGGCCGCGGGCGTGCCATTGCGCACCGTCAGTTACGCGGGCCTCAAGGATCGTCAGGCGCTGACTCGCCAGTGGTTCAGCGTGCAGCTGCCGGGCAAGGCTGATCCTGATCTGTCGGCGGCGCAAAACGATACGCTGAAAATCCTCAAGACCGGTCGGCACAAGCGCAAGCTGCAACGCGGTGCCCACTCGGCCAATGGCTTCACGTTGCGACTGACGCAATTCGCGGGCGACAAAGCGGCGATCGAGGAGCGTCTGCAACTGATCGCCAAGCAAGGTATTCCCAATTATTTCGGTGCCCAGCGTTTTGGGTTTGACGGCGGCAACGTGGTCGATGCCCGCGCATGGGCGGCGCGTAAAGCCTTGCCGGAGCAGCGCAACGTGCGTTCGCGTCTGCTCTCTACGGCGCGCAGTTTTCTGTTTAATCAGGTGTTGGCGGCGCGTGTCGCCGATGGCAGCTGGCAGCGTGCTCAGGTCGGCGATCTTCTGGCCTTCACCGATAGCCGCAGCTTTTTTCCAGCCGGTGAAGCGGAATGCAGCGACCCGCGTCTGGCGATTCTCGATCTGCACCCGACCGGTCCGCAGTGGGGCGAAGGTGACTCGCCGGCGACTGGCGCTGTCCATGAACTGGAGCAGGCAATCGCCACTCGCGAAGCGGACTTGCGTGATTGGTTGATTAACGCCGGAATGAGCCACGAACGTCGCATCCTGCGGCTGCCCA
Source organism: Pseudomonas sp. RT4P38 (assembly GCF_054897765.1). Taxonomy (NCBI): domain Bacteria; kingdom Pseudomonadati; phylum Pseudomonadota; class Gammaproteobacteria; order Pseudomonadales; family Pseudomonadaceae; genus Pseudomonas; species Pseudomonas sp. RT4P38. Next base: position 5,570,926 of record NZ_CM142703.1, on the reverse strand, counting down.
TTGGTGGGTTGACGTGGCATTATCCCGAGCCTGACATTCTGCAACTGGAATTCGTCCTCCCGGCCGGATGCTTCGCCACTGTATTGGTGCGCGAGCTCGTTGATCTGGTGCCGGTGGGGCAGACGGACAGCTCATGCGTATTCTGATTTCTAACGACGATGGGGTAACCGCACCCGGTCTCGCCGCGCTTTATGCTGCGCTGGCGGATTACACCGAATGCGTGGTTATCGCCCCGGACCAAGACAAAAGCGGCGCCAGCAGCTCGCTGACGCTCGACCGTCCGTTACACCCGCAAACCCTGGCCAACGGCTTTATCAGCCTCAATGGCACACCGACCGATTGTGTGCACCTGGGCCTCAATGGCTTGCTGGAACGCGAGCCGGACATGGTGGTTTCGGGCATCAACCTGGGCGCCAACCTGGGTGATGACGTGTTGTATTCCGGCACCGTGGCGGCGGCCCTTGAGGGACGTTTCCTGGCGCTTCCTTCGTTTGCCTTTTCGTTGGCCTCACGGCAAGTGGAGAACCTTCCCACAGCCGCGTACTTTGCGCGCAAACTGGTAGAGGCTCACGCGGACCTTGAACTGCCACCGCGTACGGTACTGAACGTGAACATTCCCAATTTGCCGCTGGACCACATCCGCGGTATTCAGCTGACCCGCCTCGGGCATCGCGCACGTGCTGCAGCGCCGATGAAAGTGGTCGATCCGCGCGGTAAATCCGGTTACTGGATTGCGGCGGCGGGCGATGCTGAAGACGGCGGCCCGGGCACCGATTTCCATGCGGTGATGCAGGGCTATGTTTCAATCACTCCACTACAACTGGATCGCACCTTCAATGATGCCTTCAGAAGTCTCGATGGCTGGCTGGAGGGGCTGCACTAATGGGTCGTGAACAAGACGATATGCTGCGTCGCGGCATCGGCATGACCTCTCAGCGGACTCGCGAGCGCCTTATTCAGCGGCTTTATGAGGAGGGGATTTCCAACGCCAAGGTGCTGGAAGTCATCCGCCGTACGCCGCGTCACCTGTTCGTCGACGAGGCGCTGGCCCATCGCGCTTACGAAGATACTGCGCTGCCGATTGGGCATAACCAGACCATCTCCCAGCCTTATATGGTGGCTCGCATGAGCGAGCTGCTGCTGGAGGCAGGTCCTCTCGACAAGGTGATGGAAATCGGCACCGGTTCGGGCTACCAGACGGCGGTGCTGTCGCAACTGGTCGAACGGGTATTTTCGGTCGAACGCATCAAGGTTTTGCAGGATCGGGCCAAGGAGCGCCTGGTGGAACTGAACCTGCGCAACGTGGTGTTCCGCTGGGGCGATGGTTGGGAAGGCTGGCCGGCACTGGCGCCGTACAACGGCATTATCGTGACCGCAGTGGCGACCGATGTACCTCAGGCGCTGCTTGATCAATTGGCGCCGGGAGGGCGGCTGGTGATCCCGGTCGGATCGGGGGAGGTTCAACAATTGATGCTGATCATCCGGGAAGAGCAGGGCTTTTCCAGGCGTGTTCTGGGGGCTGTTCGCTTCGTTCCGTTACTCAATGGGCCGCTCGCCTGAGCATTTGTTTCAGCGCGCTGAATTCTCTTCGATTGCTCCTGTCTTACAGCGGCACCGATCAGTTAAACGGGATTCATCGTCAGGCAGCAAACGTGTGCGCGAAGCCCTTTCGCTTCATTAAAGGTAAAGCCTGCACGGCCCGTTATACTTGCGACATTTCATGCCGGAACACGGCAATCCACATTTTCAGCCACCACAAAGGGAGCGGCGGGTGAGTCTCACAGTCATTGCGCAGCGAATGGGTAAAACGAGCTTTCAGCGCCTGGTGACTGGCTTTGTTTTGAGCACCTTGCTGGTAGGTTGCTCCAGCAACAAGTCGAGTGATGTGCGCGTCGTCGATCGCAACAATACCGTCGCCCAGCGTCCGGCAGTGACCACGGGTCAATACGTCGTCCGACCTAAAGACACCTTGTTCTCCATTGCTTTTCGCTACGGCTGGGACTACAAAGCCCTCGCGGCACGCAACAACATTCCTACGCCTTACACGATCCATCCGGGTCAGACGATTCGCTTTGACGGTCGAACCGGTTCAACGCCGACGCCGGTGGCCAGCTCCACCGATTCAACGCCTTCTTCGTCGCTGAAAACCACGGTTATCCGGCGCCAGACGAATGGCGCAACCACCAGCACAGCAGTGGTTGCACCGTCCGTCGCCAGCAAGCCGACCCCTGCTCCGATGCCTCCTGCCGGTCCGGCCCCGACCGGCTGGGGATGGCCATCTAATGGCATTCTCATTGGTAAATTCTCTTCAAACGGGAGTTTGAATAAAGGAATTGATATCGCCGGGGATTTGGGACAGCCTGTTTTAGCTGCGTCTGATGGGACGGTGGTATACGCCGGGAGTGGCTTAAGGGGCTACGGCGAATTAGTCATCATCAAACACAGCGATACCTACGTCAGTGCCTACGGACATAACCGCAGGCTGTTGGTTCGGGAGGGGCAGCAGGTCAAGGTCGGACAGACAATTGCCGAAATGGGGTCAACGGGAACAGACCGGGTGAAGCTGCATTTTGAGATTCGCCGGCAAGGTAAACCCGTAGATCCGCTGCAGTTCCTGCCACGTCGTTGATCGCTTTCCAGCCTGTTTCTTCACGTAGAGGGAACAGGCTCCAGCGTTGCCAAGGATAAAGGCGCCGCTTGAGCCTGAGGTCGAACTCACCAAAGGACTATAACAATGGCTCTCAGTAAAGAAGTGCCGGAGTTTGACATCGACGATGAGGTTCTCCTGATGGAGACCGGCATCGGTACGGATTCGATGTCGAATGATGAAGGGGCTGCTCCACCTTCCGTTCGTGCCAAATCCAAAAACTCCGCCTCGTTAAAGCAACACAAGTACATTGACTACACGCGTGCACTCGATGCCACGCAGCTGTACCTCAATGAGATTGGCTTTTCCCCTCTGCTGTCCCCCGAAGAAGAAGTTCATTTTGCGCGCTTGTCGCAAAGTGGAGATCCGGCTGGGCGCAAACGCATGATTGAAAGCAACCTGCGGCTGGTGGTGAAAATCGCCCGGCGTTACGTCAATCGTGGTCTGTCGCTGCTGGACCTGATCGAAGAGGGCAACCTCGGTCTTATCCGGGCAGTAGAGAAGTTCGACCCCGAACGTGGCTTCCGCTTTTCGACCTACGCGACCTGGTGGATTCGTCAGACCATCGAGCGCGCGATCATGAATCAGACCCGGACCATCCGGTTGCCGATTCATGTGGTCAAAGAGCTCAACGTGTACCTGCGGGCTGCACGGGAGCTGACTCAAAAACTCGATCACGAACCCTCACCCGAAGAAATCGCCAACCTGTTGGAAAAACCAGTGGGAGAGGTCAAGCGCATGCTCGGCCTGAACGAGCGGGTTTCTTCGGTCGACGTCTCGCTGGGTCCGGATTCGGATAAAACCCTGCTGGACACCCTTACCGATGACCGTCCAACCGATCCATGTGAACTGTTGCAGGATGACGACCTGTCCCAGAGCATCGATCAATGGCTCTCGGAGCTGACCGACAAGCAACGTGAAGTGGTGATACGCCGCTTCGGCCTGCGCGGTCACGAGAGCAGCACGCTTGAAGATGTAGGCCTGGAGATTGGCCTGACCCGGGAGCGGGTCAGACAGATTCAGGTTGAAGGCCTGAAGCGTCTTCGGGAGATTCTCGAGAAGAATGGCCTGTCGAGCGAGTCGCTGTTTCAATAAGTAATTTTGCTGGCTGGCATTAGGAAGCCCCGACTGGTTCGGGGTTTTTTATTGGTGCGCCCAGCATGGGCGCAATCTTGTGGGTGAAAGTCCCACCTTGTGCGGGGCGCCGCAAGGCGGCCCGCTGTCGCCGTTACTGGCGAACGTGCTGCTGGATGAAGTGGATCGGGAGCTTGAGCATCGAGGTCATTGCTTTGTGCGCTATGCCGATGACGCGAATGTGTATGTTCGCAGTCGCAAGGCAGGGCAGCGGTTGAGCGTCAACGAGAGCAAGAGTGCGGTGGCGAGTGCGTTTGGCCGTAAGTTTCTGGGGTATGCCTTTTGGTCCTGCCAAGGCGAAACCAAACGAGCCGTCTCATTTAAAGCGCAGAAGCGGTTCAAGCAGCGGATACGCGAATGCACCCGACGCTCAGGCGGTCGTAGCATGCAGCAAGTCGTAAACGGCTTGCGGCCTTACCTGTTGGGTTGGAAAGCTTACTTTGGGTTGTCGCAAGTCCCGAGAATCTGGCGAGAGCTGGATGAATGGATACGACATCGACTGCGAGCCATCCAACTCAAACACTGGAAGCGTGGAACGACGATCTACAGAGAGTTACGAGCACTGGGTGCACGCGAAGAAAGCGCACGCAGAGTTGCGGGAAACTCGCGCAGCTGGTGGCGTAACAGTCGTATGGAAATGAACCGCGTGCTTGATATTGCGTGGTTCGACAGCCTGGGACTACCACGCCTCTCCTGACCTCAATCTCTCGAACCTCCCGGTGCGGACCCGCATGCCGGGTGGTGTGGCAGGGGTACGGTCTATGAAGACCGTCCCCTATGCCGATCCTGAGAGAAAGGTTGTGAGTTCCCTCTCTAATCGCCTCTGTTTTGTAGTCTCTCGCTGTAAGTGTTTGCTTACTCTTTCGTAAGTGTTCGCTAACTCCATGAGTAGCAGTCGTATATATTCTTACGTGAGAAAAGATTAACTTGTTGATTTATATGATTATATTTTTAGATGAACAACGTATGACAGGCAGTTTTAACTATCCGGGGCAATTGCTCTTGGTAGGGAACTCTCTAGTATCTGAACTGTGTCGACGGACAGACACGCCCTTCAAGGATGAGGGGAAAGGATATCGCAGGAAGCGATTCATCAGGACGATGAAAAGGAACACAGGGAATAGGGAAAAAATGTGGGCGGGTCATACCGCCCCTTTTTTTGCCTGCAGAAAAGCAAAAAGGCCCACAAGGGGCCTTTTCGAGAACGCGGGGGTAATCAGCGTTCGAGGTCTTTGATCTTGCCTTTGACGCCATCCCACTCTTCGGCATCGGGCAACGATTCTTTCTTCTCGGTGATGTTGGGCCAGATTTCCGCCAGCTCAACGTTCAGCTGAATAAATTGTTGCATGTCTTCCGGGACTTCATCTTCGGAGAAGATGGCCACGGCTGGGCATTCTGGTTCGCACAGTGCGCAGTCGATGCACTCATCCGGGTGAATCACCAGGAAGTTCGGGCCTTCGTAAAAGCAGTCCACCGGACACACTTCTACGCAGTCGGTGTACTTGCACTTGATGCAGTTGTCGGTGACGACGAAGGTCATTTCTAATTTTCTCCTCAGGCGGCGGCAGCGGAGCCCCTTCACGTTGGGGTCGCCAGGTTTGGGAGCGATAGTCTGCTGGTCAGGCTATAAGCCAGCAGCATCCCAAACCGCGCGAGATTCTAACAGCTTGCAGGCAAGTGCGTTAGATCCGTGTCTTTAGTGTATAGAGCATTTCGAGCGCGCGACGCGGTGTCATGTCGTCCAGATCAAGTTTGGCCAGATCATCCAGCACCGGATGCGGCAGGCTGGCGAACATGTCGCTCTGCTGCGGCGCGTCCGGTTTGCCTTTGGCAGTCTTGGGAGCTTCATGAGGCAGGGCGGTCGCTTCCAGCCGGCCCAGGTGTTCGCGAGCGCGCACGATCACTTCGCTCGGCACACCGGCCAACTGCGCAACCGCAAGGCCGTAGCTCTGGCTGGCAGGCCCTGGCAGCACGTGGTGCAGGAACACGATGCGTTCGTTGTGCTCAGTGGCATTGAGGTGCACGTTCGCCACCAGCGGTTGGGCTTCCGGCAACACGGTCAACTCGAAGTAGTGGGTAGCGAACAGCGTATAAGCCCGCAGATGCGCAAGGCGTTCGGCCGCGGCCCACGCCAGGGACAGTCCGTCAAAGGTGCTGGTGCCACGACCGACTTCGTCCATCAGCACCAGGCTGCGCTCGGTGGCGTTGTGCAAAATATTCGCGGTTTCGCTCATTTCGACCATGAAGGTCGAGCGCCCGCCGGCCAGGTCATCGCTGGAACCGATCCGGGTAAAGATCCGGTCTACCAGAGACAACTCGCAACTGGCTGCCGGTACGAAGCTGCCGATGTGGGCCAGCAACACGATCAGAGCAGTCTGGCGCATGTAGGTGGATTTACCGCCCATGTTCGGACCGGTGATCACCAGCATGCGGGTGTTGTCGTCGAGGCTCAGGTCGTTGGCCACGAACGGCGTGGTCAGCACTTGCTCGACCACCGGGTGACGACCCTGGCTGATGCGCATGCACGGCTCACTGACGAAGCGCGGGCAGTTCAAATCGAGGTTCAGCGCACGTTCGGCAAGGTTGCTCAGCACGTCCAACTCGGCCAGTGCCGCGGCGGTGTCCTGCAGCGGTGGCAACTGGGCGATCAAATCTTCGAGCAGTGCTTCGTAGAGCATCTTCTCGCGCGCCAGGGCGCGGCTCTTCGCCGACAGCGCCTTGTCTTCGAACGCCTTCAGTTCCGGCGTAATGAAGCGCTCGGCACCTTTCAACGTCTGGCGACGGATATAGTCTGCCGGTGCCGATTCGGCCTGCTTGCTCGGCAACTCGATGAAGTAGCCATGAATGCGGTTGTAACCGACTTTCAGGTGAGACAGGCCGGTGCGGGCCTTCTCACGGGCTTCGAGGTCGATCAAAAACTGCCCGGCGTTTTCGCTGAGCGATTGCAAATCGTCCAGTTCGGCGTCGTAACCGGTTTTCAATACACCACCGTCACGGATGACGGCCGGAGGGTTGTCGATGATGGCTTTTTCCAACAGGGCCGCCAGTTCCGGGTAGGTGCTGGTGGTCTTCGCCAGTTGAATGATGTGCGGAGCTTCCAGCTCGGTCATCGCCACTTGTAACTCAGGCAATGCACCGAGCGCATCGCGCAGGCGAGCCAGGTCACGAGGGCGGGCATTGCGCAGGCCGATCCGCGCGAGGATCCGCTCGATGTCGCCGATTTCCTTGAGCTGCGGTTGCAGTTTTTCGAAGCGGTAACCGTCGAGCAGGCAGGTGATCGAGGTCTGGCGCGCCAGCAATACGGTCAGATCCCGCAGCGGACGGTTCAGCCAGCGGGTCAGCAGGCGGCTGCCCATGGCGGTCTGGCAGCGGTCGACCACCGATTGCAACGTGTTGTCGCGACCGCCAGCCAGGTTAGTGTCCAGTTCCAGGTTGCGACGGCTCGCGCCGTCCAGCACAACTGTGTCGTCCAGACGTTCATGCCGCAGGCTGCGCAAATGTGGCAGGGCAGTGCGCTGGGTTTCTTTGGCGTAGCTGAGCAGGCAGCCCGCGGCGCCGATGGCCAGGGTCAGGTTCTCGCAGCCGAAACCTTTTAGGTCCTGGGTGGAAAACTGCTGGCAAAGACTTTTCAGCGCCGAATCACGTTCGAAATCCCACGGCGCACGGCGACGAACCCCACGACGTTTCTCCGCCGGTAAATCCTTCGGCCAGTCATCCGGGATCATCAGTTCCACTGGATTGACCCGCTCCAGTTCTGCCAGCAGATTCTCCCAGCCCTTGATTTCCAGCACGGTAAAGTTGCCGCTGGTGATGTCCAGCACGGCGAGACCGAACAGGCGCTCGTCACCCAGCACCGCCGCGATCAGGTTATCCCGACGCTCATCCAGCAGCGCTTCATCACTGACCGTACCGGGCGTGATGATTCGCACCACCTGACGATCCACCGGCCCTTTGCTCGTGGCCGGGTCACCGACCTGCTCACAGATCACCACCGACTCGCCGAGCTTGACCAGTTTCGCCAGGTAGCCTTCCGCGGCGTGGTAAGGAATCCCACACATCGGAATCGCCTGTCCAGCCGACTGTCCACGGGCGGTCAGGGTGATGTCCAGCAACTTGGCGGCTTTCTTCGCGTCTTCATAGAAGATCTCGTAGAAATCGCCCATTCGGTAGAACATCAGCTGATCAGGGTGCTGGTTCTTCAGGCGCCAGTACTGTTGCATCATTGGCGTGTGCGAGGACAGATCGGAGAGTGCTTTATTCATCGGATAATCAGGCAAATTCGTTGAAAGGTGTAGGGCAAAGGAGGGGCATCGGCCCGGCTTTTCCGCGATGGGCGCAAGGTTAACATGGGCGGTCCACCCGACGCAGGCATGAAAGCCCCGCCATGCATTTCTTCTGTCTATGCACCACTCATGCGCTATCTATGCAGTTTGGCAATTGTTTTGCGCAAAAAGATCAAGCACTATGCGCGTTATGCAAAAACGCAATGTTTCTACCGTCTTAAGAGCACTGCTCGATCAGCACGGGATCTCCCCCACGGAGCTTCACCGGCGCACCGGCGTGCCTCAATCCACTCTCTCCCGGATCCTCAGCGGGAAGATCGTCGATCCCTCGGATAAACACATCTCGAAGATCGCCGAGTACTTCGCCGTGAGCACCGACCAGTTGCGGGGCCGTGCGGATGTCGCGCCGGCAGCCAACACCGGGCGCGATCAATTGCATTCGGAACTCAAGGACATAAGTCTGTGGGACGACGATACGCCCGTCGATGATGACGAGGTATCCGTCCCCTTTCTTCGCGAGGTTGAATTGGCTGCAGGATCAGGAAGATTCGTCATCGAAGAGAGCGAGCGCTCTAGCCTGCGCTTTGGCAAGCGGAGTCTGCGCCACAACGGCGTTCAGTTCGATCAGGCCAAATGCGTGACAGTGCGCGGCAACAGTATGTTGCCGGTACTGCGCGACGGCGCCACGGTCGGCGTGAATGCCGGCAAGTGCGGGATCGGCGATATCGTGGATGGCGACCTTTACGCCATTAACCACAACGGGCAGCTGCGGGTGAAACAGCTTTATCGCCTGCCTACCGGGATACGCCTGCGCAGCTTCAATCGCGATGAACACCCGGACGAGGACTACACCTTTCAGGAAATCCAGGAAGAGCAGATTGTCATCCTCGGTCACGTCTTCTGGTGGGGCATGTACGCCCGTTAACCTCAACGCTGTCAGATAAAACCCGCCACCGAGCGGTTTTTTTTTCGCCTGACGAAAGCTACCAACGGCCATTGCTTACGGGTTTCAATGCATTAACGCATTAGTTTCGTCTAAATAAATGCAGATATGCATTGACTGTATATGCATCCATGCATATTCTTTGTCTCAAGCCGCTCAACAAAGCAGCCCGAAACGAAGCTCTTTAGTTCCACAAAAAAAGGCAAGAGACACCGTTTGAAAGATGCATACGCATCATTCATCAATCACCCCCAGGAGGTGTGACATGACAATCGAGCAACAGGCGTTGCTGGACATGCCGATCTGGCTGGTCATGGTTCTCGCCCTGGTGGGTGGGGTGTCTGGCGAAATGTGGCGCGCCGACAAGGAAGGCGCTCGCGGCTGGTCATTGCTGCGACGTCTGGCCTTGCGATCCGGGGCCTGCGTGGTCTGCGGGGGCTCGGTCATCATGCTGCTGTATGCCGCCGGCGTGTCGATCTGGACGGCTTGCGCGTTCGGTTGCCTCACGGCGATGGCAGGGGCGGACGTTGCCATTGGTCTTTATGAGCGCTGGGCAGCCAAGCGGATTGGCGTTTGCGAAGTGCCGTCGCGAGATACCGGCCAGGATCACTGAACACAAAGTCCAATGGATTGGCGAACAGCGGTGCCGACCGGCATCCGACCTGCAAGGATGCGGGTTTTTCATGGGTAGTAACTTTCAGGACTCTCGTCGGTTTCAGGGGGCATCATGACCATTACACGACAACAGCTACAGAACGTTATGCCGAATGCCCGCACCCAAGTGGGCGTTTTCATTTCCGCTCTCAACACCGCCATGGCGGACTACAGCATCAATACGCCCAAACGCATCGCCGCCTTCCTGGCACAAGTCGGTCATGAGTCCGGGCAATTGCAGTATTCGCGCGAACTGGGCAGCGAGCAGTATGTGAGCAAATACGATACCGGAGCGCTGGCCGCTCGTTTGGGTAATACGTCAGAGCCCGACGGTGACGGTCAACAATTTCGCGGCCGTGGCCTTATCCAGGTCACTGGTCGCAACAACTACCGACAGTGCAGCTTGGCGCTATTTGGCGATGAGCGACTTCTGAATCAACCCGAGTTACTCGAAAAGCCGCAGTGGGCAGCCGAATCAGCTGCCTGGTTCTGGAAGCAAAACGGCCTCAACGAACTGGCCGACCGTGACCAGTTCAACCGCATCACCCGTCGGATCAATGGCGGTCTGAACGGGCTGCAAGACCGTCTGCAGCTCTGGGCACGGGCGAGGGCGGAGTTATGCCAGCCTTTGGTTTGACTCCAGCGTCTTACCGAGCGAAAGGTGTTGTTGTATTGCTGGTTGTGTTGGTTGGTGGCCCGGTGTTGCTGTCTTGGCGCTTCGCTAACATTTTGATCGATCCTGCGCCTTGCAAGCGTTATCCGCTCGTGTACGGTAGTTCTCATTCCGCTTGCTCAGGAGATGACCGTGAAAGAAATCACCCAACTGGCCGCTGAACTTGGCAGGCGTTTGCAGGTTCTCAATGCCCACGTCACTGCCGCCGAGTCCTGTACCGGCGGCGGGATCAGCGAGGCGATCACCCGGATTCCGGGCAGCTCAGCGTGGTTCGAGGCCGGTTATGTCACCTACTCCAACCGCCAGAAAACCCAGCAATTGAATGTCCCGGTCGATTTGTTTTCTACCGTGGGGGCGGTCAGTCGCGAGGTGGTCGAGGCCATGGTCCGAGGCGCGCAGGAAAAATGCCAGGCGCGTTTTGCCGTGGCGGTCAGCGGTGTGGCGGGGCCGGATGGCGGTTCGCCGAGCAAGCCGGTGGGCACCGTGTGGCTGGCCTGGGGCGTTGGCGAGCAACTGTTCAGCGAGGTGCAGCACTTTCCCGGTAGTCGTGACGAGGTCCGCCGACAAACGGTGAAGGCCGCGCTAGAGGGCCTGCTGCGCCATGCCGCTGGAGAAATCTCAAATCAGGGGTAGGCGATCCTGAAACGCTGTGGAATAATACTGGCTACTTATACAGGTGTTGGCCGTCAGGCCTTATTGATTACGTGAGGACTTTAATGGACGACAACAAGAAGAAAGCCTTGGCTGCGGCCCTGGGTCAGATCGAACGTCAATTCGGCAAGGGTGCCGTAATGCGTATGGGCGATCAGGACCGTCAGGCGATCCCGGCTATCTCCACTGGCTCTCTGGGTCTGGACATCGCGCTCGGCATTGGCGGTCTGCCAAAAGGCCGTATCGTTGAAATCTACGGTCCCGAATCCTCCGGTAAAACCACGCTGACACTGTCGGTGATCGCCCAGGCTCAAAAAGCTGGCGCGACCTGCGCATTCGTCGACGCCGAACACGCCCTCGACCCTGAATATGCCGGCAAACTGGGCGTCAATGTCGACGACCTGCTGGTTTCGCAGCCGGACACCGGCGAGCAAGCCCTGGAAATCACCGACATGCTGGTGCGTTCCAACGCGGTTGACGTGATCATTGTCGACTCCGTGGCCGCTCTGGTTCCAAAAGCTGAAATCGAAGGCGAAATGGGTGACATGCACGTGGGCCTGCAAGCCCGTCTGATGTCCCAGGCGCTGCGTAAAATCACCGGTAACATCAAGAACGCCAACTGCCTGGTTATCTTCATCAACCAGATCCGTATGAAAATCGGCGTGATGTTCGGCAGTCCGGAAACCACCACCGGTGGTAACGCGCTGAAGTTCTACGCTTCGGTTCGTCTGGACATCCGTCGTACCGGCGCGGTGAAAGAAGGTGATGAAGTTGTTGGTAGCGAAACCCGCGTCAAGGTTGTGAAGAACAAGGTCGCTTCGCCGTTCCGTCAGGCCGAGTTCCAGATTCTTTACGGCAAGGGTATCTACCTCAATGGCGAGATGATCGACCTCGGCGTGCTGCACGGTTTCGTTGAGAAGTCCGGTGCCTGGTATGCCTACGAAGGCACCAAGATCGGTCAGGGCAAGGCCAACTCGGCCAAGTTCCTGGCAGACAACCCGGAAATCGCCAAGAAACTTGAGAAGCAGCTGCGCGACAAGTTGCTGACTCCAGCACCGGACGTCAAAGCATCGCCAGTCAAAGAGACTGCTGATGACCTGGCTGACGCTGATATCTGATTGATCCGATGACCGCCGTACTCGATACACTCGTCGCGGTGCGGCGAACCGCAATGGACCTGCTCGCGAGACGCGAGCACGGTCGAGTCGAGTTGACGCGTAAACTGCGTCAACGCGGCGCCCTCCCTGAAATGATCGACACGGCACTCGACCGTTTGACGGAAGAAGGTCTGCTGTCCGAGTCCCGTTATCTTGAAAGCTTTGTGTCTTACCGTGCCCGCTCCGGTTATGGCCCTTTGCGAATTCGTGAAGAGTTGAGCCAGCGCGGCCTGCAACGTACCGACATCGAGCTCGCTTTGCGCGAGAGCGGTATCAACTGGCAGGAACAACTGGAGGACACCTGGCGGCGAAAGTTTTCCGGGCATTTACCGATAGACGTCCGGGAGCGTGCCAAACAGGGCAGGTTCCTGAGTTATCGGGGATATTCCATGGAAATGATCAGCCGCTTGTTCAGCGGCCGAGGGATGGACGATTGACTGAAACGGCTCGCTATTTCGATAGCGGGCCGTTTTTTTTGCCTACGTAACCTTGGACGGTTCCCGCGTGCGCTGTTGCTCCTGGGGTTTGGACTGCGCCCAGTTTTCCGACAGGTTGATGTAATCCACCAGTTCCCGCAGACGACCATGATCACGCGCATTGAAGGTGAAGGCTAGTCGCGCCAGGTGGCTGAACTGCGGTTCGTCGTGTTCCTCACCGCTGTAGGCATGTTGATGGAAATGATCGCTCAGACACAGGTCGGCAAATGCCTCCTGCATGTGTTCGAGCGCCTGGTCGCTTAGTTTGTGATTCATGCGAATCACGAACTGATGCTTGAGCCAGCGGCTGGAGTGGAAGTTGCCGTAGAACTGGTTGATCTGCTCCACAGCCTCTTCCGCGCTATAGACCAGGCTCACGAGCTTCATATCGGTCGGCAGGATGTAGCGATTTTCCTCCAGTTGATGGTGAATGAAGTCCAACGCACCTTGCCAGAACTTGCCGCCGGGAGCGTCCAGCAGTATCACGGGCACTAGCGGGCTTTTACCGGTCTGGATCAGAGTCAGCACTTCCAGGGCTTCATCCAGGGTACCGAAACCGCCAGGGCACAGGACGAGCGCATCGGCTTCCTTGACGAAGAACAGCTTGCGGGTAAAGAAGAAGTGAAAAGGTAGCAGGTTGGTGGTGCCATTCACGGTGGGATTGGCATGCTGCTCGAAGGGCAGGGTGATATTGAATCCCAGGCTGTGTGCCAGGCCGGCACCTTCGTGAGCCGCCGCCATGATGCCGCCACCGGCACCGGTGATAACCATCAGGTCTGAGCGCGCCAGTGCGGCGCCAAGCTCCCGGGCCAGACCGTATAAAGGATGTTCTATCGGTGTTCGGGCCGAGCCAAAAACGGTGACCTTGCGGCGCCCCCTGAACTGTTCCAGCGCACGGAAGGCATGTTCCAGTTCGCGTAGGGCTTGCAAGGTGATCTTGGCATTCCAGCGGTTGTGATCTTCCTGGGCCATGCGTAGCACGGTCAGGATCATGTCGCGGTAGATCGGGATGTTCGGGCTGTTGGGTGAAACCAGGTTGAGTTGCTCTTCGACCTTGCTGATGAGGTCGTGGCCGCTTTCTTCAAAATGACGGCTCAGGAGGTCATTCGGTTGGTAAGGCATCAACTTCTCCTTCCGTACAGGCTCTGTTTTTCCCTTGGATGAAGGAAACATTCGCACAACAAGACGTGTAATGGGCGGCCCCCTTCCTGCCCTGAAAAGTGAACGTGAACACTATGAATCTAGACCCTCGCAGAGATTTTCGCTGACTTGATCATTGCGCCGTAAAACCTTTCCTGGCAACCGCTTATTGGCGATTTGCAAGGTGCTTTCACCGCTCGTCTGACCGCAGTCCGCGTGTGCGATAGTCTGATTTACTAAATGACAGGTATGACACGACAACTTTGCGTCAAAGGCAGGGCGCACGGTACAAGCGGTTCAAGGATTTTATCGCTCAAGCATGGGCGAGGTGCAAGGAGGCGGGAAGCGATGGCCAGAGTCATTCTGGAGATCGATACGCAACTGTATCGATTACTGAAGTCATCGGCCGAGACCAATCATGTGAGTCTCGAAGAGGAGTGCTGCCGGCGTCTGGAGGGGGCCGACCGGCGTTCACGTTACTTGCAGGCGCTGGTGGCAGAACTGCGCGCCGAGGATGAACAGCGGCGCGCCAATTCCCATTGATTACTTCTTCTTGGCCGGAGCCGCTTTTGGGCAATCCGATTCCTGATAGCTGGCGGAGCCGACTGAGCGGTTGGTCTTCACCTCAGTGAAGTCGTAACGCATGACCGCGCCCTTGGCCATCAGCTTGCGGAACGATGGGTTGTTGCACACAGAAGCGCCCAGCTGGAAATACACGGCTTTCGGGTCGGCACGCATCTTGTTGGCGTGGCTGCTTTGTACGCTCAGATGATTGATCAGCGTGTTGCCTTCGACGGTGTATCCCTGATCAAGAATGTCTTCGTTGATCGCCCGTGGAGTGCCAGCACTGCTTTGTGTGGCGACGTTTCGCAGCTCTCTGTTGAGATTCTGCTCACTCAAGGAAGCAGCTTGAGCGCTGAAGGACGACGCCAGCAAAATGGCAGCGGTGGGGACGATAAGGCGCAGCATGAAACTCTCCTGGTTCAGTGACTGGTGGTTCGACCCGTCACATGACTGTGCGTTCAGTGGCGGCGAATTATAGGGGACGAGGCCTGGACGGTACAGGCTTGCGCCGGCTGCTCTGATAAACTGCCGCCACTTTCTGTCTTGCCGAGTGTTTTTCGTGTCGATTTTCTTCCCCAGCCGGCGTTGCCTGCGATGAGCCCTGCAACCCCACGCTTTGCTGCAAACGCAGTAGCCCGCTTGCGCGATGAGCGAGAGGAAGAGGGTATCAAGCCGATTCAGGCCCGAGGCTGGAGGGCGCCGCGTTGCCGAGCCTGCCGCGTGATCGAGAGCCACTGTCTGTGCGCCTGGCGCCCGCAGGTCGAGGCCCGCTCTGGCGTGTGCCTGATCATGACCAACAAGGAAGTGTTCAAGCCGAGCAACACCGGTTGGCTGATCGCCGACGTGGTGCGCGACAACCATGCATTTATCTGGTCACGCACGGAAACTGATCCGCAGTTGCTGGCGTTGCTGGCCGACCCGCAATGGCAACCGTATCTGGTCTTTCCAGGTGAATACGTCGAGCCTGAGCGAGTGACGAACACCGTCGAAGCCGATAGCACCAAGCGACCACTGTTCATTCTGCTCGACGCGACCTGGACCGAAGCCCGGAAGATTTTCCGCAAGAGCCCGTATTTTGATGCGTTGCCGATCCTGAGCCTGTTGCCCGAGAAGCTGTCGCGGTACCGGTTGCGCAGGTCGACCCGCAGCGAGCATTTGTGCACGGCCGAGGTGGCGGCGCTGTGTCTCGATCTTGCGGGCGATACCGAGGCGGCGTCGGCGCTGGACGCTTATTTCGACGTGTTCAGCCAACATTACCTCGACGCCAAACATCAGCTTGAAATGAACGTTTCAACGCCGGCACATGCTGAGCTGATGCCCTTCGTTGAGAACGCAGCGCCTGCCCCGAGCTGAGAGTCGCCCATACTGCAAGGAACGGGACAGGCCATGCACCTTGACCACCCCGGCTTCGCTGGGCATGCTTGGCGCCGATTAGGGCGCGGCCGAAGTTTGATACGCCGTATTCTTTGCGTGAATAGCCACGTTATTGGCGTTGAACGTGCCCTGTTGGTGCAGCTCCGTGGCTGCACCTCGAGTTGTTTGAAAAACAGGATCATTTGAAAAATGGCCACATACGAAATCCTGATTGCCGATGACCACCCTCTTTTTCGTAGCGCCCTGCATCAAGCGTTGACTCTGGGACTGGGCCCCGAAGTCCGTCTGGTGGAAGTAGCGAGCATTGCCGAGTTGGAAACCCGTCTGGACGAGAAGTCCGACTGGGATTTAGTGCTGCTGGACCTGAACATGCCGGGGGCCTACGGTTTTTCTGGGTTGGTGCTGCTGCGCGGTCAGTATCCGCAGATTCCGGTGGTCATGGTATCGGCCCAGGAAGAGGCTTCGATTATGGTGAAGTCCCGTGAGTTCGGCGCCAGCGGCTTCATCCCCAAGTCCAGTGATCTGAGCGTCATCCAGAAAGCCGTACGCGCGGTGCTCGATGGTGATGTGTTCTGGCCGCCCCAGGCGTTCGAGGCGGTCAGCGTTTCCGCCGAAGCCAAGGCCGCCAGCGAAGGCCTTGCGAGCCTCACGCCCCAGCAGTTTCGTGTCCTGACCATGGTCTGTGAAGGTTTGCTGAATAAGCAGATAGCCTACGAACTGAGCGTTTCCGAAGCGACGATCAAAGCCCACGTGACAGCGATTTTTCGCAAGCTGAATGTGCGGACCCGGACTCAGGCGGCGTTGCTCCTGCAACAACTTGAGTCAATTTCGAACCACTAAGGCGCTGCATGTTCACGCTTTTTTGACTTTGCTTAATCTAGCTTTCCCACTTCCTTCTTGGTCAGTTGCCTACTTTATGTCACCTTTCAAAGGCCAAACCGGCCTAAAACGCATCCTTAACGCCTCCGGTTATTCCCTGGATGGCCTGCGCGCAGCCTTCACCGGCGAAGCGGCCTTTCGGCAACTGGTGTTGCTCAACGTCATATTGGTCCCGCTGTCGTTCTTCCTGAATGTCAGCCGCGTCGAACAGGCGTTGCTGATTGCAGTCTGCCTGTTGGCGTTGATCGTCGAATTGCTCAATTCGGCAGTGGAAGCGGCCATCGACCGCATTTCCCTTGAATTGCATCCTCTGTCCAAGAATGCGAAAGACATGGGCAGCGCCGCTCAATTCGTGGCGTTGAGCATGATTGCGCTGGTGTGGGCGGTGATTCTGCTTTAAGCGATGGTGGGCAGCACAATCTCGTCGCTGCGCTGAACCCCGGCGGTGAAGGCGCGGCACAGGTCGAGAAATTCACGCATTGCTGATGTCTGATATTTCTGTTTGTGCCAGATGAAATAGAATTGCCGCGCCAGATCCAGATCCGGCGTCTCCACGGGCACCAGGCTGCCACGGCGAAATGCATCGCGCAGTGCCAGGCGAGAAATGCAACCAATCCCCAACCCGGACTCCACAGCACGCTTGATCGCTTCGGTGTGTTCCAGTTCCAGTCGGATATTCAGCGAGCTGCGATGGTGACGCATGGCCTGGTCAAAGGTCAGTCGCGTGCCAGAACCCTGTTCACGCAGAATCCAGGCTTCGTGGGTCAGCTCTTCCATAGTCGCCGCGCCGCGTTTGGCCAGTGGATGCTGGGGCGCGCAGAACACCACCAGCTCATCCTCGACCCAGCTCTGCACTTCGATGTCCGGATGGCTGCAGTCGCCTTCGATTAGACCCAGATCAATTTCATAGTGGGCAACCTGCTGCACAATGTTGGCAGTGTTCTGCACGTGCAGCTTCACCTGGCTTTCCGGATGGCGCTGCATGAAGCTGCCGATCAGCAAGGTGGCCAGGTAATTGCCGATGGTCAGGGTGGCGCCGACCGCCAGAGAGCCGAATCCCGACTTGCCATTGAGCAAGTCTTCAATTTCTTTGGACTGATCAAGCAACGCCACCGCTTGCGGCAGCAGCTGTTTGCCGAGGGCGTTGAGGCTCAGCCGTTTGCCGGCGCGGTCGAACAGCTGACAGCTGGACTGACGCTCCAGTTCGGTGATTGAGGTGCTCGCCGCCGACTGCGAGAGGTTGAGCAGACCCGCGGCACGGGACACGCTTTCCTGCTGGGCGACGGCGACGAATACTTGAAGTTGACGGAGAGTAAATCGCATATCTATATAACCGATAACCCTTATCTTAATAATCCAGTTAACAGATATTGTGGCTGCCATTAGAATGCGATGCAATTGTGCGCATCAGCTCATTTTTCGCTGAGCAGGCGCAGAGCATGCGCAGACAAAATCTCAGGAGTCCCACGTACATGAGCAACATGAACCACGAGCGTGTCCTCAGTGTTCATCACTGGAACGACACTCTGTTCAGCTTCAAGTGCACCCGCGATCCGGGCCTGCGCTTCGAGAACGGTCAGTTCGTGATGATCGGCCTGCAACAGCCCAGCGGCCGGCCGCTCATGCGCGCTTACTCGATTGCCAGCCCGAACTGGGAAGAGCATCTCGAGTTCTTCAGTATCAAGGTGCCTGATGGTCCGTTGACTTCCCAGCTGCAGCATCTGAAGGAAGGCGACGAGATCATCATCAGCAAAAAGCCTACCGGCACGTTGGTGCTGGATGACTTGAAGCCTGGCAAACATTTGTACCTGCTCAGCACCGGTACCGGTCTGGCGCCATTCATGAGCGTCATCCAGGACCCGGAAACCTACGAGCGTTTCGAAAAAGTGATCCTGTGCCACGGCGTGCGTTACGTCAACGAAGTCGCTTACCGCGAATTCATCACCGAGCACTTGCCGCAGAATGAGTTCTTCGGCGAGGCCCTGAGTGACAAGTTGATCTACTACCCGACCGTGACCCGCGAGCCGTTCGAGAACGAAGGTCGCCTGACCGACCTGATGCGCAGCGGCAAGCTGTTCAGCGACATCGGCCTGCCACCGATCAACCCGCAGGACGACCGCGCCATGCTGTGCGGCAGCCCGAGCATGCTCGACGAGACCAGCGAAGTGTTGAACAGCTTCGGCCTGAAAGTTTCGCCGCGGATGCGCGAGCCGGGTGATTACCTGATCGAGCGTGCGTTCGTCGAGAAGTAAGCAAACCGTATCACTTAAAAACCCCCATTGCCTTAGCAGGCAATGGGGGTTTTTTATGCCGGATACAATCTCTGTAGGAGCCTGCGGCAGCTACAGGTTGGAAGCGGGGATGACTTCAAGAACGCGGATCACACCCGCCTCGGGGTAATGCCAACGCACATCCAGATCCCAGAACTGTGCGCCGTATTCCCGTTCGGGCGTAGGAATCTGGTACGCCGGACGTGGGTCTTGTGCCAGGCATTGCTCGATCAACGCCACCAGCGGTTCTTCAAGGCGCTGAGCATGGCCGTGAGCCTGTTGCAGCGCTGAATCTGTCCACTGCACGGGAATCAGCTGCGGCGCAGCGCTGGCGATGCTGTTGGAGGCCGTATCGATGATGTCGGCGTAAGGCACGTAGGGTTTGATGTCGAGAATCGGCGTGCCGTCCAGCAGGTCGATTCCGGATATCCACAACCGATTGGCTTCAACCTTGTCCAGTTTGACCACTGACTGGCCGATGCCATTGGGTCGATGCGTCGCCCGGGTGGCGAACACGCCCATGGATTTGTTACCGCCGAGGCGAGGAGGGCGGACTTTCAGTCGTGGCTTTTCTTCCAGGGCCTGGTGAAACAGGAACAGCAGCCAGACATGGCTGACCTGCTCCAGACCTTGCACTGCGTCGCCCTGATCGAACGGCGCCACCAGTTCCAGCACGCCGCGAGCGGCCGGGGCCAGTTGAGGCTGGCGCGGGATGGCGAACTTCTCCTTGAAGCAGGAGCGCACGAAGCCGATGGGGGAAACGCTGTAGGTCATGGTCTGGGGTCGAGGCGGGATGAGGGCGGGCATGATAACCCGAGCGACCGTCGGACCGGTGGTGCCTGTCTATCCGTCATCGCGAGCAAGCTCACTCCCACAGGGTTCTCGAGCGAACACAAAATTGTGTCCACCACAAATCCTGTGGGAGCGTGGCTTGCCCGCGATGGTCGCGCCGCCGATCTAGAGGCTGAATCCGCCATCCAGCGGAATGATATTCCCGGTCATGTAAGCGCCGGCCGTACTCGCAAGACTGATCGCCAGCGCCGCCATCTCTTCCTCCCGGCCCCAGCGTTTCATTGGAATCAACGCCGTATCGTCGGCCAACGCCTGCTCATCATTGCCGATGTGCTGAGTCATCTTGCTCGGAAAACGCCCCGGCGCGATGACGTTGACGTTGATGTGCTGGCTCACCAGCTCCCGCGCGAGAATCCTTGAGAGTTGATGCAGGGCCGCTTTACTCGGCCCGTAGGCATAAGCCTGTTCGCCGAAGGACGAAATACCGGCCACTGAGCCGATGTTGATGATCCGCGCCGGATTCGCTGGCGAACCGGCCTTACGCAGCAGCGGCAAAAACTGTTGAATGCAGTTGAACACCGAGGTCACGTTGAGCTGCATGACCTTTTCCCAGCCTTTGAGCGGGTAGCTCTCCAACGGTGCTCCCCACGTGGTGCCAGCGTTGTTCACCAGAATATCCAGCTGGGCGATCTGTTCTCCCAATTGGGTGGCCAACTGAAGCACGCCTTCTTCAGTGGCGAGATTGGCCACCACGGCATGGCAGCGACCGAGCGCACCCAGCTCATCAGCCGTTTGTTGACAGGCTTCGGCATCTCGGGCGCAGACGTACACAGTGGCGCCAGCCTCGACATAAGCCTTGGCGATCATTTTGCCGATACC
Source organism: Pseudomonas sp. RT4P38 (assembly GCF_054897765.1). Taxonomy (NCBI): domain Bacteria; kingdom Pseudomonadati; phylum Pseudomonadota; class Gammaproteobacteria; order Pseudomonadales; family Pseudomonadaceae; genus Pseudomonas; species Pseudomonas sp. RT4P38. The sequence goes on along the minus strand of NZ_CM142703.1, from coordinate 5,550,410 downwards.
ACGGGTGCCGCCGGTCACCAGAGCGGTGCGGCCTTGCAGCGAAAAGTACGGGTGCATGGCGAATCCTGAGAGCTGAGGGTCAGTACACCCTAGTCGTCAGCCGCCAGAAGCGGAGCCACTATTTTTGCGAGGAATGAGGGTCTATACAGCCTGGCCTTGAGCTACAGGTTTGCAGCTCAAGGTTGGCGGACGCTTACTGCGGGCGCACGCGCAGGGTCAGGCCCTTGAGGAAGTTGCGCAGCAACTGATCGCCGCACGGACGGTAGTTGGTGTGGCCGAATTTGCGGAACAGCGCGCTCAGCTCAGGCTTGGACACCGGGAACTCGGACGCCTTGAGAATCGCGTGCATGTCGTCTTCTTTCAGTTCGAAGGCCACACGCAGCTTTTTCAGGATGATGTTGTTGGTCACCGGCACTTCGATCGGCTGTGGCGGACGGCTTTCGTCCTTGCCGCGCTTGAAGGTCACCAGGCCGTCGAGGAAATGCGCCATGACTTCGTCCGGGCAGCGTACGAAGCCTTCCTCGTCTTCCTCTTTCTTGTCGAGGTACGTCACCAGGTCTTCCAGGGTCACGTCCATGCCGCCGAGCTTGATGATCTCGATGACTTTCTTGTCGCTGATGTCGAGCATGTAGCGCACGCTGCGCAGTACGTCGTTATGAATCATGGTGTGCAATCCTGATATTCAGCAGTGGGCGCCGCATACACAGCGGCGCCGAAAAGTGTGGCGGCGTGAAAAGTCTTAGAACTTCTCTTTGCCGGACAGGTAACGCCATTGGCCCAACGGCACTTTGCCGATGGACACGCCGCCAATACGGATACGGCGGATGGCGACCACCTTCAGGCCTACGGCCTGGCAGAACAGGGCGATCACACCCGGTTGCGGGTTCTTCATCGCAAAGCGCAGACGGTTTTCGTTCTGCCAGCTGGCCTTGACCGGCGGCAGTTCCTTGCCCTTGTAAGTCAGGCCGTGGTTCAGGCGGTTGAGGCCGTGAGCCACCATGTCGCCTTCAACCTCGACCACGTACTCTTGCTCAATTTTGGCGGAATCGGCGGTGAGTTTGCGCAGGATCTTCCAGTCCTGGGTGAACACCAGCAGACCGCTGGCATTGGCCTGCAAGTCGGTGCTGGCGGTCAGGCGCAGGAAGTGGCCCTTGAGCGGACGTTTGCTGAAGCGATGTTCTTCGCTCAAGGTCTCGGCGCTGATCGTCGCCATGGCCGTTTCCGCATCCATGCCCACGGGCACGTTCAGCAGGATGGTCACCGGCTCCGGCGCAGTGGCCTTGGCTTCTGGATCAAGCTCGACTTTTTGCGTGTCGACCTTGAACTGCGGCTCGTCGATGACTTCACCGTCCACGGTGACCCAGCCGCCCTCGATGAACAGCTCAGCCTCCCGACGGGAACAGCCGACGAGTTCGATGAGGCGTTTGGAGAGACGAATCGGGTCAGTCATGACAGGGCCGTAACAAAAAAGGGGTGGGCATTGTACCTGCCTGGCGCCGGTTAATCGCGGGTCCATTTGCGCAGTAAGGCTTTTAGCCGCGTTGAGCGCGCTGATTCGCCTGTTTCATGCGCATGTGCAGCAGCGGATAAGGCTGGCCCATGCCGTCATGCTCGGAGCGACCGATCACTTCGAAGCCCTGTTTGAAGTAGAAACCCAAGGCTTGCGGGTTCTGTTCGTTGACGTCCAGTTCATCGGCATTCAGGTGTTCCATGGCATAGCGCAGCAACTGCTTGCCCAGGCCCTGGCCACGGTGAGCCGGGTCGATGAAGAGCATTTCGATCTTCCCCGCAGCCACCCCGGCAAACCCGGTGATGCGCTGGCGCGAGTCTTTGGTGCAGATCAGCATCACCGCGTCGAGGTAGCGGGTCAGCACCAGGTTCTTCAGCAGTTCAATGTAGCTGTCCGGCAGAAAGTCGTGGGTGGCGCGTACCGAGGCTTCCCATACCTGAGTGAGTTCTACGTAGTCGCTGTGTTTCGGCGTGTGGATTACCGAATGTTGGCGCATGGCCGGCTGCTCCTTCTTTTTACTCGCTGTTTCTGTGAATGTTGAGAATCCTTTCCTCACAAAACGATAGACGTAAAAAAGCCCCGCATCTCGTCAAGAGAGCGGGGCTTTTCGTATTTTTTGCGTTTAGATCTGTTCAGCCCACAGGTCGTATTCGTCGGCGTCAGTCACTTTGCACCAGACTTTATCGCCTGGTTTCAGGTTGCTGCCGTTGTCGATGAACACGTTGCCGTCGATTTCCGGGGCATCGAAGAAGCAGCGGCCGACGGCGCCTTGCTCGTCGACTTCGTCCACCAGCACTTCGATTTCACGGCCAACGCGCATTTGCAGGCGAGCCGAACTGATGGCTTGCTGGTGCGCCATGAAGCGATCCCAGCGGTCTTGCTTGACGTCGTCCGGAACGATCTCCAGGTCCAGGTCATTGGCGGGTGCACCATCAACCGGCGAGTACTGGAAGCAACCGACGCGGTCGAGCTGCGCTTCGGTCAGCCAGTTCAGCAGGTACTGGAAGTCTTCTTCGGTTTCGCCGGGGAAACCGACGATGAAGGTCGAACGGATGATCAGGTCCGGGCAGATTTCGCGCCAGTTCTTGATGCGCGCCAGGGTCTTGTCTTCGAAGGCCGGGCGTTTCATGGCTTTCAGGACCTTCGGGCTGGCGTGCTGGAACGGTATGTCCAGGTACGGCAGGATTTTTCCGGCGGCCATCAGCGGAATCAGCTCATCGACGTGCGGGTACGGATAAACATAGTGCAGACGAACCCAGACGCCGAGGGTGCTCAGGGCTTCGCAGAGTTCGGTCATGCGGGTTTTCACCGGCGCGCCGTTCCAGAAACCGGTGCGGTATTTCACATCGACGCCGTAGGCGCTGGTGTCCTGGGAGATCACCAACAGCTCTTTGACGCCGGCCTTGACCAGGCGCTGAGCTTCGTCGAGCACGTCACCGACCGGGCGGCTGACCAGTTTGCCGCGCATCGACGGGATGATGCAGAAGCTGCAGCTGTGGTTGCAGCCTTCGGAAATCTTCAGGTAGGCGTAGTGGCGCGGGGTCAGTTTGATCCCTTGTGGCGGCACCAGGTCGATCAGCGGGTTGTGATCCTGACGCGGCGGCACGGCGTCGTGCACGGCGTTGACCACTTGCTCGTACTGCTGCGGACCGGTCACGGCCAGCACGCTCGGGTGCACCTTGCGAATGTTGCCTTCTTCGACGCCCATGCAGCCGGTCACGATGACCTTGCCGTTTTCCTTGATGGCTTCGCCAATCACTTCCAGGGATTCAGCCTTGGCCGAGTCAATGAAACCGCAGGTGTTGACCACCACGACGTCAGCGTCCTGATAAGTGGAGACAACGTCATAGCCTTCCATACGCAGCTGGGTAAGGATGCGCTCGGAGTCGACCAGTGCTTTGGGGCAACCCAGGGATACGAAGCCAACCTTTGGATTGGCCGGCGCAGGAGTGGTGGACATGTCTAACCTCGGTGTTTTGTGACGCCTCCAGCCATGAACGGCAAGGCGACAGACGGGCACTTGGTGTGCCTCTGATCAAAAAGTGCGCAATTCTAGCGATGAGAGGCGCACTTGACCAGCTTTATGCAGGGAAATACGACGAGTGCTGCGCTATGCTTCGCGCCGTTACGCTTTACCGATTTTTTACAGTCAACAAAACGTCTGTAACAGTACGTAAAACAGCGCATGCTGCACGGCAAAGCATAGTGCTTCTTCCATAGAAGTCCGGTCTGGGTAGTAGGAGTGGTGGATGGGTCAGGCAAGTAGTCAGGCGGCGGGTGCCGAGCATTCTGCGGCAAAGCCGATCGGCATGCTGGTCGCGGCGGTCGGGGTGGTTTATGGCGATATCGGCACAAGCCCGCTGTACACCCTCAAAGAAGTGTTTTCCGGTCACTATGGTGTACCGGTCGACCATGACGGCGTGTTCGGGATTCTGGCGCTGATTTTCTGGTCGCTGATCTGGGTCGTTTCAATCAAATACGTGCTGTTCGTGCTGCGTGCCGACAACCAGGGCGAAGGCGGGATCATGGCCTTGACCGCCCTCGCTCGGCGGGCTGCGGCCGGGCATCCGAAGTTACGCACGTTGCTGGTGGTCTGCGGGCTGATCGGCGCGGCGCTGTTCTATGGCGACAGCATGATCACTCCGGCGATCTCAGTGCTCTCGGCGATTGAAGGCCTGGGACTGGCTTTCGAGGGTATCGACCATTGGGTGGTGCCGCTGTCGTTGGTTGTGCTGGTGGCGCTGTTCCTGATTCAGCGCCACGGCACTGCGCGGATCGGCATTCTGTTCGGCCCGATCATGGTCACCTGGTTTGTGGTGCTGGGGGCGCTGGGTGTCTACGGCATCCTGCAGCACCCGGAAGTGTTGCAAGCGATGAACCCGGTCTGGGGCGTGCGCTTCTTCATCGTGCACCCGGGCATGGGGGTGGCGATCCTCGGCGCGGTGGTGCTGGCACTGACCGGTGCCGAAGCGCTGTACGCCGACATGGGCCACTTCGGTCGCAAGCCGATTGCCCGTGCGTGGTTCATCCTCGTGCTGCCGGCGCTGGTGCTGAACTACTTCGGCCAAGGCGCGTTGCTGCTCGGTGACCCGGAAGCGGCGCGTAACCCGTTCTACTTATTGGCTCCGAGCTGGGCGCTGATTCCGTTGGTGGGGTTGTCGACCCTGGCCACGGTCATTGCCTCCCAGGCAGTGATTTCCGGTGCGTTCTCCCTGACTCGTCAGGCGATTCAGCTCGGTTACATACCGCGCATGCACATTCAGCACACCTCCAGTGCCGAACAAGGCCAGATCTACATCGGCGCGGTGAACTGGGCGCTGATGGTCGGCGTCATCCTGTTGGTGCTGGGCTTCGAGTCCTCCGGCGCGCTGGCTGCGGCTTACGGCGTGGCCGTGACGGGCACGATGCTGATGACCACCATTCTGGTGTCGGCGGTGATATTGCTGCTGTGGAAATGGCCTCCGGTCCTCGCGGTTCCGCTGTTGCTTGGTTTTCTGGTGGTGGACGGTCTGTACTTTGCGGCCAACGTGCCGAAAATCATTCAGGGCGGGGCGTTCCCGGTGATCGCCGGTATCGTGCTGTTTGTGCTGATGACCACCTGGAAACGCGGCAAGCAATTGCTGGTTGATCGTCTGGACGAAGGTGGATTGCCGCTGCCGATCTTCATTGGCAGTATTCGCGTGCAACCGCCGCATCGCGTTCAGGGCACTGCCGTATTCCTGACCGCGCGGCCGGATGCCGTGCCTCATGCGCTGTTGCACAACCTGCTGCATAACCAGGTGCTGCACGAGCAAGTGGTGTTGCTGACGGTGGTGTACGAAGACATCCCGCGGGTGCCTGCGCAACGGCGTTTCGAGGTTGAATCTCACGGCGAAGGGTTCTTCCGGGTGATCCTGCACTTTGGCTTCGTCGACGAACCGGACGTGCCGCAAGCGCTGAAGCTGTGTCATCTCGATGATCTGGACTTCAGCCCGATGCGCACCACCTACTTCCTCAGCCGCGAGACGGTCATCGCCTCCAAGCTCGAAGGCATGGCGCGCTGGCGTGAGACGCTGTTCGCCTTCATGTTGCAGAACGCCAACGGCAACCTGCGCTTCTTCAATCTGCCGCTGAACCGGGTGATTGAGTTGGGTACTCAGGTAGAGATGTAAGCCGGATCAAAAAGCCCCCGTTGCCATTAAGGCAGCGGGGGCTTCTTTTTGCCTGGGATTTTTTGTTTGTTCTCCGAGCGCTTGGTCGGCTAATTTTTTTTCGGGTTGCGATGCGTTTAATTCGACGCGATACTCTGCGTATAACTGTGTGTGAATATGCACATGATTGTGAAGAGAGGTGAGTATGACGGCATTACTAGAGCGTGCTGACCAAGCGATATCGGTTACTGCAATGGTCAGGGGCTTCAGTGCGAGGCTCAAGGAGATCTCCAGTCGAGCCACTGAGCGCCTGGTCATTTTCAAAGACAATCAACCGGCAGCGGTCATTATCAATGTTGATGCGTATCAGGAAATGCTCGACGAGCTTGAGAATCTCAGGGTTGAAGCAGTGGCCCGGGAGCGACTGATCGGTTTCGATCAGGCCAAGGCAATCAGTCATGACGATATGCGGGCACGGTACGCTAGGAAAGACTAAAGGAGCTGTGGATGGTTTGGGGCGTGATCTATCATCCGGAGGTTCAGAAGGATCTGGATCTACTAGGAGCTGCGGCGGCAAACCGTATTCTTGATGTCATTGAAGAGCGGATTATCAACGGTGAGCCGGACAAGAGCGGAAAACCTCTAAGAGCCAGCCTGGCAGGTTGTAGGCGGATTCGAGCAGGCGACAAGCGGATTGTTTATCGAGTTGATGGAAAGGCAATCCAGGTGTTGATAGTCGCCGTCGGTGCCCGACGTGACGAAGAAGTATACGACGCCGCAGAACGTCGCCTCTAACAACAAAGCCCCCCGTTGCCTTGCGGCAGCGGGGGCTTTTCTGTGGGCGGAACTCATATCACTCCTGAGCCGCCGTCTCCTTCGCTTGACGCTTCTCGATCACATCCACCAAACGCTGGGCCAGGGCCGGGTAATTCTCGTCGAAGTGATGACCACCAGGCAGTTTCATCGCTTCGCCCACCGCAGTCTTGTCGGTGCAGCCGCTTTCGTCGACTTCCTCTTCACCGTAGATGCAGACCACTTTCTCCGGCGGCAGCTTGGCCATTTCCGGGCCGGTGGCGGCTTCTTTGCCGGCGTTGCCGAGCCAGCCTTCGACTTCGATTTCGAAGCTGCCGGTGCGGGCGAAGGCCAGCAGGATGATCGCGTCGACCCGTTGCTGTTCCGATGGCTCCAAGCGGTTGTAGATCGCCGGCAGGACGTCGGCGCCGAACGAATAGCCGGTCAGGATGAAGCGCTTGGTGCCCCACTTCTGCCGGTAGTGTTGCATCAGTTCGGCCAGGTCCAGGGCGCTTTGCTCAGGGCTCTTGTGCTGCCAGTAGTAACGCAAGGTGTCGATGCCGACCACCGGATAGCCGATCTTCGCCATCTCGCCCGCGACGTCACGGTCCAGGTCGCGCCAGCCGCCGTCACCGGACAGGAACAGGGTCACGGTGTCCTTGGCTTGGCCGGCCGGCACTTCGACCACCGGGATCTGCAGGCCGCCGGCGGCTTTATCGCCACCGACGAGGATTTTGCGCAGTTCGTTGTTCAGCACTTGCGGCAAGTTGATGTCGTAGTCGCTGATGCTGGTTTCGGCGTTGGGTTGGTCGCGCACGAAGCCGGCGCTGGTGTCGTCAGGGTTGTCGTTCCACGCTACCAGCCAGTGACCGTGAGTGGCGCTTTTCGGTAGCAGGTGCGTGCAACCGGGTTTTTCCAGGGCCAAATCCACCGAGACGGCTTGAGCCTTGTCGTTCTTCTGCTCGGACAACCAGCGCCACGCCAGCACGGCGCCAGGGCCGATGCCGCTGACCAGGGTCGCCGGGCCTTTGAGTTCTCTCAGGGCCGATTGCAGGGCGCGACTTTGCAGCAGGCAGTCTTTGGGCAGAATCACCTGAACGATCTGTGCCGAGCCGGTGCGGCTCAGGGTCATCAGTATTTTGTCGCTGAGCTTCTGGTCTTCATTGACTGCCACCAGCACCTGGGCGCGTGGCGTGTTACCCGGAATGACACGGGTCATCACGGCCCTATCGGCCGGCGTCAGCCGTTCGAGGGTCGGTTCCGGTGCCGGGCGTTTCAGGTACCAGTAACCGCCACCGAGAATCAGGGCCAGCACTACCAGTGTGGCCAATACGTACCGCAAGGAGCGTTGAATCATCAGCGTTTCACCAATCCAGTCAAGCCGCCTGCAATCAGGGCGGCAGTGTCGGCCAGAGCAACCAGCGGATCGAGTCCGGCGGGTACGGCCATATAACGGGGTTCCCAGTCAGGCTGGAATTTGTCTTTGAAGCGGCGCAAACCTTGGAAGTTGTAGAGCTGCTCACCACGGCGGAACACCATCGAGCCCAGACGCTGGGTCAGTGGTGCACCACGTCGGGGTTGTAACCCCGACAACGGCACCATGCCCAGGCTGAAGCGCCCGTATCCATGATTTTTATAATGTTGAATCAGGCCGACCATCATGAACTCCATGGTCAGCTTGGGGGCGTCCGGGTGTGCGCGCATCAGGTCGAGGCTGGCCAGGTCATGGCCGTAGGTCTCGAGCAGGTTGGCGAACGCCACCGGGCGCCCTTCGAAACGAATCACCGCGACGCGGAAATGCTTGAGGTAGTCATCGCTGAAGCGGCCGAGCGAGAAGCCTTTCTCACGCACGTTTTTGCCGGTCAGCCAGGCATCGGAAATCACCTTGAGCTCATCCATCGGCGCTTGCCCCGGATCAAAGATCTCCAGCGAAAGGCCATCGCGAGTGCCACGGTTCCAGGTGTAGCGCAGGTCTTTCATCTCTTTGCCTTTGGCTTCGAGATCAAAGCGAAGCAGGTCGACCCGGGCTTCTTCGCCGAGCTTGATCGCGGTCAGGCCGATGTCCATGTAGTACGGCAGGTTCTCGGCGCGCACTTGATAGAACACCGGGCGGGCGTGGTGGATATCGCAGAGGTCGCGGAACTGCCAGATCATTTCCGCCCGTTGCCGGGTCGGGCCGATCGGGTCATACAGGGCCACCAGGCTGCGACCACGGCGGGCGTACATCAGGAACGCCTCGTCGTTGGGGTGAAACAGCAGCGCCTTGTCACCGGTCAGGGCCAGGCCGCCATCCGGTTGTGCGGAGGCCATGAGGATCTTTACCGCGCGATCCAGTTCATCCGGCGTTGGCAGATGGATCACCGGGCGCGCGGTGCGCAACAGCCAGGTCAGGGACACCACCACCAGCAGGACCGCGGCGCCGAGCAGCGAGCGCAAGCCCCGTGGCGCGTCAGCGTCGAGGGTGAACTGCCACCAGAGTTGGTGGCTGTACGGGACGTCCTGATAGGCGAACAGCAACAGCCAGATCGACGCACCGAGTACGCACAGGCTGGCCACCAGATACAGCGGCGAGAACGGAAGTTCGGTCAGACGGCTGGGGCGATAGAACGAGCTGCGGAAAACCCCCAGCAGGCTCGCAGTCAGGGTCAGCAAGCAGGCTTCTTCCCAATCGAAGCCCTTGAGCAGCGAGAGCAGGGCGCCGACCAGCAACAATATGGTGGTCAGCATCCAGGCGGCCGACAGTCGGCGGCGCAGCCCTTGAGCCAGCAGCAAGCACAGTACGCCAACCAGGCTGGCACCGAAGTGCGAGGCGTCGACCAGTCGATGCGGGATCAGAAAGCCTATGTGTTCCAGGCGTGTGTCGATTTCCGGGGTGGCACCGGAGAACAACAGCACCACGCCCGACAGAAATACCAGCACCGCCAGAATCGGCGCGGCCAGGCCGGACGCAACCCTTAAAGACTGACGCGATTGAAACAGGCGCTGACCTTCGTTGATCAGCAGGAATAAGCAGGCCACCAGCAACGGAAGCACCACATAGATCAGGCGATAGAGCAGCAGCGCGGCAGCGAGTGGCGCGGCGCCGAGTGTGTCGGAGAAGGCCGCCAGCAGAATCGCTTCGAACACCCCGACCCCGCCGGGAACATGGCTGAGCACACCGGCGGCCAGGGCCAACAGGTACACCAGCAGGAACGCGCCGAAGGGCGGTGCTTCAGGCAGCAACAAATAGAGCACGGTCGCCGCGGCGGCTACGTCCAGGGCAGTGATGATCAGTTGCAGGAACGTCAGGCGACGGCCCGGCAGGCGCAAAGTGCGGCGTCCGACCTTGACCAGTAAGTTATCCGGGTAAGGCTGATCTGGCAGGCGACGGCGGTAGATGCCGATGGCCAGTACCGTGAACAACAGCAAAACGGCCGCGGCGATGGCGCCCAGCAAGGTCTCGGACAAACCCAGGGCGGCAGAGGCGCCAGGCAGGTTGCTGAGGGTGGCGAGGGCGGCCAGTGGGGGCAGGGCGCAGCCGAGCGAGAGGCTGGCGAACAGGGTCATGTGGGCGACTTCAGAAGCGCCCAGGCCATGACGTGCATATAAACGGTAACGAACCGACCCCCCCGAGAGCATCGAAAGGCCGATGGCATTGCCGATAGCGAATGCGGTGAACCCGCCCAGAGCCAGGATTCGCGGCGCCAGTGTCACGCCTGCGTAGCGGCTGGCCGACCATTCGTAGCCCAGCAGGATAATGAACCCGACCACGGTCGCGCCCAGCGCGCCCAGCAATGCCGGTTTCGGAACGTCGAGAATCGAGTCGTGCAGAGCGTACAGGTCGAGTTCGCTCAGCAGGTGGCGACAGGCAATCAGCGCGATAGCGAACAACAGCAAAGTAACTGCCAGGCCGATGGGCTGGCGGTATTTGCTGATTCGATCAAGCAAGCGCAGACGCTCGGTCTTGATCGGTTGTGTCGCTGTGACGGTGTCTTGTGAATCAGACGAGTTGGCGCGCATCAATCACCTCTTGGATTGTGCGCGACAGGATGGGGGTATCCAGCCAAGTTACCAATCCCTGTAGAAAAAAATAATCACAAATATTAACGCCTCTCACCGGGTATCGGTGATGGTACGTCATCAGGCAATAGAGGGTTTTGTCTGCGGGTCAGCTAAGTCTGGGCTCGAAGTATGGGTGATCCCGAACGGCTTACTGCACAGTGGCAGGTCATTGTTGCGAAAGGACTTTTTCAACAGATACAAAAAAGGCCACTCTTTCGAGTAGCCTTTTTTGATGTTTGGTTGCGGGAGCCGGATTTGAACCGACGACCTTCGGGTTATGAGCCCGACGAGCTACCAGACTGCTCCATCCCGCGTCTGTGTGGCGGCATTCTATAGAGATACGCCTGGGTGTCAACCGTTAATCCTGAATAGGGTCAAATAAGCGTAAATGAGCGGCGAACGGTCGTGGGGGAGACTTAAGTTTCGGAATCAGAACAATTTCTCACTTCTGCGCCTGTAGGCGTAGCACTTCATCTTTACAAAACAAGCACGCACAAAAAAGGCCACTCTTTCGAGTAGCCTTTTTTGATGTTTGGTTGCGGGAGCCGGATTTGAACCGACGACCTTCGGGTTATGAGCCCGACGAGCTACCAGACTGCTCCATCCCGCGTCTGTGTGTCGGCATTCTACAGCGGATCGGCGGGCTGTCAACCTTCAATTAAGAGAAAACCTCTTCCTGTTCAATCGCTTAGGTTGAAAAGAGGAGTGGGTGATTGGCTGTAAGGCTGGTATGGCAAGGCTTTCAGCTCTATCGGGTGGTGCTTCTCGATTGAAAAAATAAATTCATCCGGCACTTTTCCTACGAGTGGAAAAGAACATTCTGAGTACTGGTGCTATATACAGGTGTCAGTGAGATACTGCCGATCTGACTCGCCAAGACTCCATTTCTTCACCATGAACACTGCTTTTATATGACGCAGCGAAAAATCATCCACGTCGATTGTGACTGCTTCTACGCCGCCATCGAGATGCGTGATGACCCGCGCCTGGCCGGTAAACCTCTGGCGGTGGGCGGTTCGGCGGATCGACGTGGCGTGATCGCCACCTGCAATTATGAAGCGCGGGCGTATGGGGTGCGCTCGGCCATGTCTTCCGGACATGCATTGAAGCTGTGCCCGGACCTGACCATCGTCAAGCCGCGCATGGAGGCCTATAGAGAGGCCTCAAAGGAAATTCACACGATATTTCGCGATTACACCGACTTGATCGAGCCGCTTTCGCTGGATGAGGCCTACCTCGACGTGTCGGAGTGCGCGCATTTCGGCGGCAGCGCCACGCGGATCGCCCAAGACATTCGCCGTCGCGTCTCTAATCAGCTGCACATCACTGTTTCGGCTGGCGTTGCGCCGAACAAGTTTCTGGCCAAGATTGCCAGCGACTGGAAGAAGCCCAACGGCTTGTTCGTCATTACGCCGGATCAGGTCGAGGATTTTGTCAGTGGCTTGCCGGTGAGCAAGCTGCACGGCGTTGGCAAGGTGACCGCAGACAAACTGGGCAAGCTGGGCATCGTTGATTGCTCGCATCTGCGCGAATGGGACAAATTGGCGCTTGTGCGCGAATTCGGCAGCTTCGGCGAGCGACTCTGGAGCCTGGCCCGTGGGATCGATGACCGATTGGTGCACAACGACAGTCGTCGACAGTCGATCAGTGTCGAAAACACTTACGACGTCGACCTGCCGGATCTGGTGAGCTGCCTCGATAAGTTACCCGAGTTACTGGAAACCCTGGCCGGCCGCATGGCGCGAATCGACAGCAGCTATCGGCCGGGCAAGCCGTTCGTCAAAGTGAAATTCCATGACTTCACCCAGACCACTCTGGAGCAGGCCGGGGCAGGGCGGGATTTGGGGAGCTATCAGTTGTTGCTGACCCAGGCGTTCAATCGCGGCGGCAAACCGGTGCGGTTGTTGGGGATTGGTGTGCGGCTGGAGGATTTGCGGGGCGGGTTTGAGCAGATGGAGTTGTTTGAGCGGTAGTTCAGTGGTGAATTTAAGGGCCTCATCGCGAGCAAGCTCGCTCCCGCAGGAAACATGCAATACCTGTGGGAGCGAGCTTGCTCGCGATGCTTTTAGGCTTTAATTCGGTCCCGGATCCGCTACCAGTCGCCCGGCATCCTTGGTCAACGACTTGAGGAATTCGGTCTGCAACTCAGGATCGTTGCGCGTCAGTTCGATCAGGCTCTGTTCCAGCTCGGTGGCTTCTTCTTCCAGACCCAGTTCCGACAGGCGTTTGACCCGGTGTACCCACTGGCTCACTTCGTCGTCTTCGAGGTCGTCGTAAATCAGCCCGTGAGCTTCGAGCAGCTTGCCGCGCAAGGAACTGCTGACCGCCAGGGAAGAATCGGTGTGCACATCGTCCTGGGCATCTTCGACACTGATCAGCAGTCGGCTCAGATGATTGATGTCATGTTCAGCGAATGGGCTGTCCAGCAGGTTCACGCGCAAAACGCCGTTTTTGTCGGTACTCAGCTGGAACGTTTCTTTGCCAGCCTTGACCTCAACCGGACGCTCGCTCCATGGCAGGCTCGAGTATTCAGTGCGCTTGTCGAGCTGGACCTCGTCGATTCCCGCCAGGTTCTGTTGCGCGCGACCATGAGACTGCGCGTTCATGAACGGGTTGAGCCCGGCGAAACCGTAGCTCAACCAATCTTTCGTCACGCTGTCCGGCAAGTTGCCGAGGGCGAACACGTTGACCACGTTCGCACCGACCCCGGCCACCACGGCCACCGCACCCAGCGGGATTTCGTAAGCCTCCCGCCAGGGTTGGTAAGGCGTGTAGCGGTCGTAGTGGCGGGTGACTTCGAATTCGGTGACTTCGAAAGTCTTCTGCTCGTGGATCTTCACCCGACGTTGCGGCAGCTCAAGCACCTTTGGCTCGCCGACATCGATCTGCAGGCTGTGATCGAGCAATTTGCGCTCGACACGTTCCTCGTGCTCGCTGCGTTGCGACATGTGATTGGCACAGCCGCTGACCAGCAGGGTGCCGCACAGGGCGGCACCACCGAGGCCTAAGGTGTTTCGCTTGAACATGACTTCTCTATCTGGTTTCAGCGGCGGATACGGGCCTGGAGGAAGGACAGCACGTCAGCGACCGGCAGCGCTTGCGCTTCGGGTTCGGTACGGCTCTTGTATTCCAGATTGCCTTCGGCGAGGCCGCGGTCACTGACCACGATCCGGTGAGGAATGCCGATCAGCTCCATGTCCGCGAACTTGATGCCCGGGCTGGTTTTCTTGTCGCGGTCGTCCAGCAATACTTCGAAGCCGGCTGCAGTCAGTTCTGCATACAGCTTGTCGGTGGCTTCGCGAACCTGTTCGGTTTCGTAGCGCAGCGGCACCAGAGCGATCTGGAACGGGGCCAGCGTGTCGCTCCAGATGATCCCGTTGGCGTCGTTATTCTGCTCGATCGCCGCAGCCACCACGCGGGAAACGCCGATGCCGTAGCAACCCATTTCCAGAGTGACCGGCTTGCCATTCTCGCCCAGCACTTCGCACTTCATCGCTTTGCTGTACTTGTTGCCCAGCTGGAAGATATGCCCGACTTCGATGCCGCGCTTGATTTCCAGGGTGCCCTTGCCATCTGGGCTCGGGTCGCCGGCGACGACGTTGCGCAGGTCAGCAACGGTCGGAACCGGCAGATCGCGCTCCCAGTTCACGCCGAAGTAGTGCTTGTCGTCGATGTTCGCGCCGATACCGAAGTCGCTCATCAGCTCGACGGAACGGTCGATGATGATTGGCAGTGGCAGGTTCAACGGGCCGAGGGAGCCGGCACCGGCGCCAATGGCGTCGCGCAGTTCGGCTTCGGATGCCATGACCAGAGGGCTGGCAACGCCCGGCTGGTTGCCGGCCTTGATTTCGTTCAGCTCGTGGTCACCACGGATGATCAGGGCAATCAGCTTGCCTTGCTCTTCAGCGTGAACCACCAGGGTCTTGATGGTCTTTTCGATCGGCAGATTGAAGCCTTCGACCAGTTGCGCAATGGTCTTGGCGTTCGGGGTATCGACCAGGCGCAGCTCTTCGCTCGGTGCGGCGCGGGAAGTTTCGCGCGGCACGGCTTCGGCTTTTTCGATGTTGGCGGCGTAGTCGGAGCCGTTGCTGAAGGCGATATCGTCTTCGCCGGACTCGGCCAGCACGTGGAACTCGTGGGAGCCGGCACCGCCGATGGAGCCGTTGTCGGCTTCAACCGGGCGGAACTTCAGGCCCAGACGGGTGAACACGTTGCAATACGCCTGGTGCATGCGGTCGTAGGTGAGCTGCAGCGATGGCTGGTCAGCGTGGAAGGAGTAAGCGTCCTTCATGATGAACTCGCGACCGCGCATCAAACCGAAGCGTGGACGGATTTCGTCACGGAATTTGGTCTGGATCTGGTACAGGTTGATCGGCAGCTGTTTGTAGCTGCTCAACTCGTTGCGCATCAGGTCGGTGATCACTTCTTCGTGAGTCGGGCCGGCGCAGAAATCGCGACCGTGGCGATCCTTGAAGCGCAACAATTCAGGGCCGTACTCTTCCCAGCGACCGGATTCCTGCCACAGCTCAGCCGGTTGGGTGCTCGGCATCAACACTTCGAGAGAGCCAGCGGCGTTCATTTCTTCACGAACGACGGCTTCGACCTTGCGCATCACTCGCAAGCCCATCGGCAGCCAGGTATACAGGCCCGAGGCAAGTTTGCGGATCATGCCGGCGCGCAGCATCAGCTGATGGCTGATCACGACCGCGTCGGAAGGCGTTTCTTTCTGTGTGGCGAGCAAAAATTGACTGGTGCGCATGGTTGGCCGTTGTCGGTTGCTGATGACGAGAAATGACGGAACATTGTACGGGCGAGATCTGCTGGCGTACAGGCGTGCGGTCGGCGGTGTGGCAGGAGGGCGGGAATCGCCGCACCCTCTGCGATGCTTCCTTTGTTACGAGCCTACGATTCTTCCGCGACCTGGGTCGGAACCGGTTCTGGCGTTGGTGTCGGACCTGCACGACGGCTCTCCTGAAACCAGTGCAAGGCGATCAACAGCAAGGTCGGCACGCCTAACAGGGCGGTGATCAGGAAGAAGTTTTGATAGCCGAACTTCTCCACCATGACACCTGAGTAACCGCCGATCAGGCGTGGCAGCAGAAGCATGATCGAGCTGAGCAGGGCGTACTGGGTGGCCGAGAATTTGAGGTTGGTCAGGCTCGACAGGTAGGCGACGAACGCCGAGGTCGCCAGGCCCGAGCTGAAGTTGTCCAGGGAAATGGTGCCAATCAGCATGTTCAGGTTGGCGCCCATGTCGGCGAGCATCAGGAACAGCAGGTTGGTGCCGGCCGACGTGATGCCGCCGATGAATAGAATCGGAAGGATGCCAAAGCGCACGATCAGCAGGCCGCCCATGCCGGCGCCAACCAAAGTCATGATCAGGCCAAAGATCTTGCTGACGCTGGCAATCTGATCCTTGGTGAAGCCCTGATCGATGTAGAACACGTTGGCCATCACCCCCATGACCGTATCGGACATCCGATAGGTGGCGATCAGCCCGAGCAGCAAAAACGCCTGCCAGCGGTACCGCAGAATAAAGTCGTTGATCGGCGTCAGCACCGGCGCCAGGCCGCGGCGGCCCATGGCCGACAGGCACAGGGCAGTAAGCGTGGTGTAGAGGATCGCCCGCAGGAACGCGCGGTCGTCGAGCAGCAGGTCAAGCACGCTCGTGCTTTCGAACAGCACGCTGGCAAAGTCCGTGTTATAGAGCTGAGTGAACATGGCCGGTACGGACACCAGCAGCACGATTAGCACAAACACCGAAGCCAGTTGATGTACAAAGCTGTAGCGCCCGGCCTGCAGTTGCGTGCGCAGGGGCACCGGCGGTTCGCGCATGAAGAGGGAGGTCAGCAATGCCGGAACCATCAGGGCGCCGAACAGGATGTAGGTGCCGGCCCATGCCGAATGTTTATAGTTGAAACCGGTGGAGCCGAAGCCTTCCGCGAAGAACAGGGCGCCGGCGGTGGCCAGCAACGCTGCAATCCGATACCCGGACATATAACTGGCGGCAAGCGCGGCCTGGCGAGTGTCGTCGGCGATTTCCAGGCGATAGGCGTCGACCGCGATGTCTTGCGTCGCCGAAGCGAAGGCGACAACCACGGCAATGGCGATCAGCCAGGACAAATGCTTTTGCGGGTCGCAGAAACCCATCCCGATCAGGCCGAGGATGACCAGTGCCTGGGAAAGCACCAGCCAGGAACGTCGTCGACCGAGCTTGCCGAGGAATGGCAGGCGCCATTGGTCGAGCAGCGGTGACCAGACCCACTTAAAGGCATAGGCCAGGCCGATCAGGCTTGCATAGCCGATGGTTTCGCGAGCCACGCCGGCTTCGCGCAGCCAGACCGAAAGTGTCGAAAACACCAGCATGTAGGGCAGGCCGGCGGCGAAACCAAGCAGCAACAGTACGAGCGTCGAGGGGCTGGCATAGGCGGCGAGCGCGGCGCGCCAGGTTTTACGGGGCATGGGCTGAAGTCTGCCTCAAGAAATACGGAAACAAAGCGCGCACTCTAACCGCTGTGCTCTACCGGGCGCCAGCCATGGCGCTGAATATCAACACGATTGTTCAGGATACTGATGCCCTCCATGCGCAAACGCGCGCGTTGTTCATCCCCCGAAGGACTGCCCGCAGGCAGGCTGATACGCCCGCCGGCACCGAGTACGCGGTGCCAGGGTAATTTGCTGTCACCCGGCAGTTGGCTCAGTGTGCGCCCGACGAAGCGGGCGGCGCGACCCAATCCCGCCAGCTCGGCAAGTTGGCCGTAACTCACGACTTTGCCCTCGGGGACTTGGGCCAGTGTCAGGTAGAGCGCCGTGCGTCGGATTTGCGCCTGACTATCGGTTTCAGTGGTTGAGTCGGTCACGTCCGCAGTTCCTGAAAAAAGTTTGCCTTACCGTCTGTAGAGTAAATCCTGGATCACCCATTGAGAAATGAACTCAATAGAAATAGTCGGGTCAGTCCTTGCTAGGGTTTTATTCGTACGGATAATGCCGACTTTTTTCGCTAACTTGAGCCTGTATTGCTTATGTTGTCCAGAACTCTGCTGTGCCTCGCTGTCGCCAGTGCTTCCACGCCCTTGCTCGCCGATACCGTCTGGTTGAAGAACGGTGACAAGCTGAGCGGCAAGATCACCGTTTTCGATGGCGGCAAGCTGTTGATCCAGACCGAATACGCCGGTGCCGTCCCTATCGACTGGAAGCAGGTTAAAACCCTGGAAAGTGATCAGCAGTTGCTGGTCAAGCAGGATGCCTACACGGGCGAAAAGGCCAAGGCGCTGCATGCGGCAGGTGACGGCAAGGTCACCTTGGCCAATGGCGATGCTCCCAAGACCGTCGAGCTGGCCAGTATCCAGCAGATCCTCAAGCCCAAACCGGTGGTTGAGGATTTGGTGTGGAAGGGGAATGTCGACGCGGCGCTTGATTATCAGCGGGCGGAAAAAGACACCGATGACTACGACATCGACTTCAAAACCACTGCGCGCCATGGCCGGTGGCGGCACACGGCGGAAGGCGAGTACAACCGCGAGTTCCAGGATGACGTGGTCACCACGGACAACTGGCGGGGCGAGTACTCCCTCGACCGCTTCTTGACCGAGAAATGGTTCTGGCAAGGTCGTGCGGTCTATAAACGCGACAAGGTTGAAGACCTTTCCCGCCAGCGCACGGTCGGTACAGGCCCTGGTTACCAGTTCTGGGACGACGAGTTGGGCGCATTCTCCCTGGGCTCCCTGGTCAACCGCACGGACTATGAATTCGCCGACGGCGGCAAAGAAAACTTCTATTCCCTGGCGATGAAATGGGATTACAACCGCTACCTGATCGGCAAGAAGGTGGAGTTCTTCACGAATGGCGAAGTGGGTAAGCCGTTGTCGGGCGTGGCGGATTACGCGCTCGATGCCGAAATGGGCTTGCGCTACAAGGTGACCGATTGGGCGTCGCTTAACCTAAAGGCCGAGCGGGACATTATCAGCGGTACCGACGATGCCGATCTGGACAAGACCCGCTACACCGCAGGGTTTGGCGTGGCCTGGTAAGACGCAAAAAAATCGCGGCCATGGGCTGCGATTTTTTTTGCCTGCAAAACAGACAGGCACAAAAAAGCCCCGCTTTTGAGGGCGGGGCTTTTTACTAAAGCAAGTACAAGTTAGATAACTTGAACTTCTTCAGCTTGCATGCCTTTCTGACCGCGGGTAGCGATGAAAGAAACCTGTTGGCCTTCTTTCAGGCTTTTGAAGCCGTCGGATTGGATAGCTTTGAAGTGAACGAACAGGTCGTCACCGGATTGTGGAGTGATGAAGCCGAAGCCTTTTTCATCGTTGAACCACTTAACGGTACCAGTTTGGCGATTAGACATGGTGTAACTCCTTGAACAAAGATAACTGCGACGCAGGAAGAACCCTGGCCGAGACTGAGTGCAAAGAGCAGGAAAAATTCTTGTAGATGGTTGGATCGAAATTCAACATATCGTGTAGAGATTCTCAGTGACACAAGCAGCACAGTGGCGCCACCTTAACCCTTTTTCCGGAACGTGCCAATGCTTCCTGCGAAGGTTTCTCTGTTTTCATGACTGACGGTGCACCCGAATGCGGCGAAGGGCTAGATTTCACGGGGGATCGGCGAGAATTGTGTGCCTCGGACTTTGAACCCGAAGCGCGCGCCCGGTAAGATGCCGGACAGATTTTTCCACCTCGCTATTCAGGACACCCGCCATGAGCATCAAATCGGACAAGTGGATTCGCCGCATGGCGCAAGAGCACGGCATGATCGAGCCCTTCGTAGAGCGCCAGGTGCGTGGCGAAGGCGCCGACCGAGTGATTTCCTACGGTGTGTCGAGCTATGGCTACGACGTACGTTGCGCCGATGAATTCAAAGTGTTCACCAACATCAATTCGGCGACCGTTGATCCGAAGAACTTCGACGAGAAGAGCTTTGTCGACGTCAAGAGCGATGTCTGCATCATCCCGCCGAACTCCTTTGCCTTGGCGCGCACCGTGGAATTCTTCCGTATTCCGCGCAATGTGCTGACTATCTGCCTGGGTAAAAGTACCTACGCTCGTTGCGGCATTATCGTCAACGTGACGCCGCTCGAGCCCGAGTGGGAAGGCCATGTGACCCTGGAGTTCTCCAACACCACCACGTTGCCGGCAAAAATCTACGCCAACGAAGGCGTGGCCCAGATGCTGTTCTTCGAATCCGACGAAGAGTGCGAAGTGTCCTACAAGGACCGTGGCGGCAAGTATCAGGGCCAGCGCGGCGTCACCCTGCCACGCACCTGATCGGTTTGTCTGGCAAGTCGTGGGAATTCTTGAGCGGGTAGGCACTCTATTGGGTGTACTGCCCGGTTCTCGCAATGCGGACGGGGCCATCGCTCAGGAGTGCTGTATGAAGATCGATCCGCAAATAAGTGCCGAACTGGCAAGGCTTGAGCCCAATCAGGTTGGCGTTTTGGCCTGGTCCTTGTTGGCACATCCACCCATCAGCATGGCAGGGGGCATCCCCGGTCAGCCTGATCCCGATACGCCCAACGAACAACCTACCGAGCCCGGTGAGCCCACCCTGCCGGATGAGCCGCCTCCCGCGCCTGTAGTCTGATGGCCGCCTGCCGAAAAACGAATGGCGTGTAGGAGCGAAGCTTGCTCGCGAAGGCGATGTGTCAGGCAAGGATAATGTCGGCTGACACACCGCCTTCGCGAGCAAGCTTCGCTCCTTGTATGTTGACCCTGACTCCAGCGAGAGAGGTTACGCTCAAGGATTCATTCAACAGCAAGTGCGTTTCTGGGGGAGGCCGATCGCTCCTGAAGGCAGGATTTGCTCCTGACCTTGTCTGTAGAGAGGCCCCCCCGCCTCATTGCCCACCACGAAGAGTATCGAGAAGCCGACAAGTCGGACTTCGCATTACAAGGTTGCAGTGGCATGAAGTTCGAGGTCGGGGGAACCGGAAGCAATCTTACCTAAAGTCAGGGAAGTGAAAAGCATGAATACTCATGTCGGCATAGACATTGGTGCCAAAACGTCTGCCATGGGATGGCGGCAGAACGGCAAAACAGTCGGCCAGTGGGACATTCAGCACACGCCCAAGGGTCGTAAGGCCGCGGTGAATAAGATGATGGGCCTCAAACCGCTGAGCGTGGTCATGGAGGCCACCGGTATTTACTACCTGGATCTTGCGTTGGAGTTGCATGCCGCCGGCTTACCGGTCTCGGTGATCAACCCAAAAAGCTTCCACAACTTTGCCAAGTTGATGTTGCAAAACAGCAAGACTGACCAGATCGATGCGCAGTTGCTGGCTGAATATGGCGAGCGCATGGCACCCAGGCTTTGGGTCCCGCCTACGGCGGATCAAATGATGCTGCGTGCGATTGGCCGTCATATCAATCGACTGATTGGCCATCGGACCAGAGCCAAGAATGAGCTGCATGCGCTACAAGCGACAGATACGAGTATTGAGTTGCTAATCGCAGATGAGAAAGACGCGATTGCTGCATTGGATATACGCGTTGACCGTTTGAAAAAGGCTGCGCGCGACGCCATCGCCAAGTGCCCGAACCTGACCTTGCAGTTTCGCTGCATGATGGCGGCACCCGGCGTGGGAGAGGCTTCAGCGATTGCTGCACTGGCTGAGTTGACGACGCTACCTGTAACGCTCAAATCGGCACAGGTGAGCCGTTATGCGGGGCTGGACGTGAGATTGACCCAGTCAGGAACAAGTGTGAACCGCCCTGGCCGAATGTCGAAATGTGGCAACGCCTACTTACGCGCAGCGATGTTCATGCCGGCAATGACGGCAATCCGTTGCGATGAGAACGTGAAAGCCTTCTACGAAGCTCTGGTGGCTCGGGGCAAGAAGAAAATGCAAGCCATCGGAGCAGTGATGCGCAAGTACCTGACGGGTTTATGGGCTTGCATGCGCTCCGGCGAAGAATTTGATACGGCCAAGCTTTTTAGCGAAAAACATCTCGCGAAAGCTTGACCGTGAACAGAGTATCTACAGGGTTTTAGTTTTACTTGAGATTACCGCTCAGGAACTGCTTTAGCCGCTCACTTTTCGGACTGCCCAACACGTCTTCCGGTGCGCCTTCTTCCTCCACCAACCCTTGGTGCAGGAACAACACCTGACTTGATACTTTGCGGGCGAAGCTCATTTCGTGGGTCACCATGATCATGGTCCGGCCTTCTTCGGCCAGGCCCTGGATCACTTTGAGCACTTCGCCCACCAGTTCCGGGTCGAGCGCCGAGGTCGGTTCGTCGAACAGCATGACTTCCGGTTCCATGGCCAATGCGCGGGCAATGGCGACCCGTTGCTGCTGACCGCCGGAGAGGAACGCCGGATACTGATCGGCCACCCGCGCTGCCAGCCCGACCTTGTCGAGGTAACGTCGGGCACGGTCTTCGGCCTCTTTCTTACTGCAACCCAGCACCCTTCGCGGGGCCATAGTGATGTTTTCCAGCACCGTCATGTGGCTCCACAAGTTGAAGTGCTGGAACACCATGGCCAGGCGGGTGCGGATCCGTTGCAGTTCATCGGCGTCAGCCACGTGCATGCCGTGGCGATCCTTGATCATGCGGATGTTCTGGCCGTCCAGGCTCATGGCGCCATCGTTGGGCTGTTCGAGAAAGTTGATGCAACGCAGGAAGGTACTTTTGCCCGAGCCGCTGGCGCCGATCAGGCTGATGACGTCGCCGGTGTTGGCCTTGAGTGAAACGCCTTTGAGCACATGATGATCGCCATAGCTTTTATGCAGGCCGTCGATGGTCAGTTTGTACATGGGGCATGCATCCTCAAGGCGAAAGTAGGTAGCCGCTGCGATAGGCCTCGGTGCCCGCGACGTGCGCGATCACCATGCCGGCAGTGGCCATGCGCCGTAGCGAGCGGGCGTACATCAGGCCGGCGGCGGTGCAATGAACGGGGGTGACGCGATCAGTGATCGGGTCGATGATTTCGGCGATCAGTTGCCCGGCTTCGAGGTATTCCCCTGGCAGCGCGGTGAACACCAGCAACCCGCCGACCGGTGTTGCCACCGGTTCAACGCCGGCCAGCGGTGTCGCCGGGTAGGGCAGCTCAGGCAGCGACGCGGGTTCGCCAGCAATGGCGCCGAAGTGCATCAGGTAATCGATCAGCGCCTGGCAATCGAGGCTGGCCAACGGGTGATTGACGTCGCCCTGACCGCGCAATTCAACGGTGACCGAAAAACTGCCCAACGGAATGTCGAAGTGTTCGCCGAAGCGCTCCTTCAACTGCCACCAGAGCAGGGTGAAGCATTCATCGAACGACTGACCGCCGGAATCGGTGGCCAGCAGACTGGCTTCAGCCCCGATGTACCGCGCCAGCGGCTCGACCTGCGGCCAGGCCTCGGGCGTGGTGTAAAGGTGGGCGACCGCTTCGAAATCGCAATGCAGGTCCAGCACCATATCGGCATCGCAGGCCAGCCGTTGCAGGGCCAGGCGCTGAGATTGCAGTTGCGTGCTGGCAGTCTGCCGAGCGAGGGCATTGCGCAGGCAGCTGCGAATCAGTTCGAGGTTGAGCTGCGGATCGTCGCCGAGTTGGCCTTCGATCTCGTTGCCGACGGCTTCGCTCAAATCGACGAACCAGCGATTGAAGTTCTGCCCGCTTTCGAGTTCGTAACGGCCCAGCGGCACATCCATCAGCACTTGTTCGAGGCCGACCGGGTTGGCTATCGGCACCAGCACGATTTCGCTGCGCAGGCGGCCGGCTGCTTCAATTTCCGCCAGGCGTTGCTTGAGGTGCCAGGCCACCAGCATGCCGGGCATTTCGTCGGCATGCAGGGACGACTGGATGTAGATCTTGCCTTTGCCCGACTCAGGGCCGAAGTGGAAACTGTGAATCTGTCGTGCGGTCCCCGGCAGTGGGGCCAGCAGGTCATGAATCTGGTGGCGCATGTTCGTCTCTTTAATCCTGAAAGCGGGTCCTAGTGGGTCGGCCCGAGGAAGGCCAGCCATCGGCGTTCGGCGAGGCGGAACAGGCCGACCAGCGCAAAGGTAACGGTCAGGTAGATCAGCGCGGCGGTGCCGAACGACTGGAAGGTCAGGAAGGTCGCCGAGTTGGCATCCCGCGCGACTTTCAATATGTCCGGGATGGTCGCGGTAAACGCCACGGTGGTCGAGTGCAGCATCAGAATCACTTCGTTGCTGTAATAAGGCAACGAACGACGCAGGGCCGAAGGCATGATCACGTAGGCATAAAGCTTCCAGCCTGTCAGACCGTAAGCCTTGGCCGCTTCGACTTCACCATGAGCCATGCTGCGAATTGCCCCGGCGAAAATCTCCGTGGTGTAGGCGCAGGTGTTCAGGGCGAAGGCCAGGATGGTGCAATTCATCGCATCGCGAAAGAAGCTATCGAGCAGCGGTTGAGCGCGCACGGCGGCCAGGCTGTAAATACCGGTGTAGCAAATCAGCAGCTGGATATACAGCGGCGTACCGCGGAACAGGTAGGTGTAGAACTGTACTGGCCCGCGGATGTAGAAGTGCGGCGAAACCCGGGCGATGGAGAGCGGAATCGACACCAGAAAACCGATGAAGATCGACGCACTGAGCAGCCACAGGGTCATGGCCAGGCCGGTGATGTTATAGCCGTCGGTATAGAGGAAGGGTTTCCAGTATTCCTGCAAGAGTTCGATCATCGTACGGCCTCCCGGGAACCGGCGGCATAGCGGCGTTCGAGCCAGCGCAGGACAACGTTGGACGCGCTGGTGATCAGCAGGTAAATCAGCGCGGCAAGCACCAGGAAGTAAAACAGTTGATAGGTGCTTTTTCCGGCGTCCTGCGCAGCCTTGACCAAGTCGGCAAGGCCGATGATCGAGACCAGTGCGGTGGCCTTGAGCATCACCATCCAGTTGTTACCGATGCCCGGCAGGGCGAAACGCATCATCTGCGGGAACACCACGATACGAAAACGCTGGCCGCGTTTGAGGCCATAAGCGGTGGCGGCTTCGACCTGACCCCGAGGCACAGCGAGGATCGCCCCGCGGAAGGTTTCAGTGAAGTACGCGCCATAAATGAAGCCCAGGGTGATGACCCCGGCGCTGAACGGGTTGATCTCGATGTATTCCCATTCCATGAAATCGGTAAAGGTCGTCAACCAGGTTTGCAGGCTATAGAAGATCAACAGCATCAGCACCAGGTCAGGTACACCGCGAATCAGTGTGGTGTAGAGCTGGGCCGGAACCCGCACCAGTTTGACTTTTGACAGTTTGGCTGTGGCGCCAAGCAGGCCGAGCAACACGGCCACCAGCAGCGACAAAGCCGATAATTTGATGGTCATCCAGGTGCCTTCCATCAGCAACGGACCGAAGCCCTTGAGGCTGAAGGCTGAGAGCCCCAGATTTTGTAAGAGGTTTTCGAACATAAATCAGCAACCTGATCGGATAAAAAAAGCGCCCATCGTGAGATGGGCGCCGCGCATTATTTGCCGCTGTACAGATTCAGATCGCCAAAGTGTTTCTTTTGAATGGTGGCGTAGGTGCCATCGTCGTGTAACGCTTTGATACCTTTATCCAAAAGTGCCTTGAGGTCTTTGTTACTTTTAGAGATACCGACAGCCGTTTTGGCTGGCAGCAATTCGCTGTCAACCGGCTTGCTGACTTCGTAGCCCTCGCCCTTTGGCGACTTCAAAAACCCCAGTTCGGCTTGCAGCATGTCCTGGATCGCCGCGTCGAGACGGCCGGACATCAGGTCGGAATACACCTGATCCTGGTTCTGATAGGCCTGGGTTTTCACGCCCGCCTTGTCCAGAACAGCTTTGGCGTACGCTTCCTGGATGGTGCCTTGCTCGTAGCCGACGGTTTTGCCCTTCAGCGAAGCGACGTCTTCGGTCAGGCCGGAGCCTTTCTTGAACACGTAAGCGGTTGGGCCGGAGAACAGCTCGCTGGAGAAGTCGATGACTTTTTCGCGGGCCGGGGTGACGGTCATCGAAGAGATCACACCGTCGAATTTGTTGGCCTTCAGGCCCGGAATCATGCCGTCGAAATCGCTTTCGACCCATTTGCACTTGACCTTCAGCTCGGCGCAGATCGCGTTACCCAGATCGATGTCGAAGCCCACCAGGCTACCGTCAGCCGCTTTGGACTCGAACGGAGCGTAAGAAGGGTCAACGCCAAAACGCAGTTCTTTGTATTCCTTGGCCAGCACGGAGCCGGCAGCCATGCACAACGCCAGTGCAGAAAGGGTCAGCAATGCTTTTTTCATTATTCAATCCCTAAAAACCAATAGAGCGCTTATGGCGCAGAATTATTGTTACTGGAAAGCGTAAGACCTACTGAAAGTAGCAATTTCCGAACCAGAGTCCCGAACAAGTGTTTTAAAAGGTGATTCAAGAAATGGCAAGGAGGGATTTTTGCACGAAAACGGGCATTGAAAAATTGATGCACCAATATAGGTTGGGTCGACACAAAAAACTGTGGAATTCGGTTTAGCTCAACAAGTCCTGCAGTGTCGCCAGATTGTCAGCTTCCTCAACCGACTTATCCCGCCGCCAGCGCAACATCCTCGGAAACCGCACCGCAATCCCGCTTTCGTTTGGACAGGGCGATGCCCTCAAATCCCAGTTTAAACACCAGACTCGGCGTCACACTGCTCACCGGCCCGAATTTCTCTACGGTGGTCTTGCGCACGATGCTGTCGACCTGACGCATTTCTTCGTCGGTCAGCCCTGAATAGGCCTTGGCGAACGGCACCAGTGTGCGTTCGCTCGCCTCAGGCGGCCCGTCCCACACCGCGAAGGTGTAATCGCTGTATAGACTGGCCCGGCGACCATGGCCGCGTTGCGCGTAGATCAGCACCGCGTCAACGGTCTTCGCCCTGCCATTCCAGCAGGTCGTAGGCGAGGACTACCACCGGCACAGTTTCGAGAATTTTTTTGTCCAGGGTTTTACGGCCGATCCGCTGTGGCAGCAGAGCGAATGGTTTTACCGCGGGGGAGGCTGAGGAAGGAGGGTCGAAAGCGTCCTCGGTGGTGGGTTGTGCGGCTTTCCAAGCAACGATTTCACCGTCGATCACGCTATGAGGTTTGCGCGAGGCTGGAAGCTCTATTGATTTTTTCGCGAGGGTGGAAGATTTGCGGCGAGTTGAAAATCCACCCCTCACCCCAGCCCTCCCGAAACGTCGGACCGCCCCAGAGGGGAGAGGCGGAAAGGGGGCCGATTTATATCGTTTTCAAATCCTGAGTTCGACTCGATTTTTCAGGTCGATGTAGCTCTTAGAACAACTCGGTCAGTCCCCTCTACCCCTTGGGGAGAGGGTTAGGGTGGCTCTCATAGCAAACACATTACTTGCCAGGTGTCAGCGTCAACCGCGTCTTCCCATACACCTTGTCAAAGTTCTGCGGCTGCATCGGCAAGCTCATGTATTGCCCCTTGAGCCAAGGATCAATGCTGTTGAGGTAGTTCGGGCTGGCCGGGTTACCGGACTGGCCGGTGCCGTTCTGGCCCATCAGCGGTTCGGCCTGGCCGAAGTCGACGATAAAGCGCATGGCCGGCGCCAAGGTGGTGTTGAAGTCCTGACCCCAGGTGAACGCCGCGGTATTGAGCGTGGTGTGATCGCCACCCCCCGCGAATGGACCGCGCACGGTCTGGCCACTGGCATTCTTCCATTCATAACGGTGCAGTTTGCCCCACTGCCAGGCTTTGTGATCGCCGCCCAACTGACTGTCGCCAGCGCTGATCGCCGCCGCCAGACTGCGGGCGAGGATCACCGGTTTGTCTTCTTTGTGCGGTGTGCGAGCGTCATCCCAGAACGGACTGTCCTCACGCCCCAGCAGGTGGTCGGCCTGCGCCGTGTAGGACAACTTACCGTTGGCGATAAAGGCTTTCCACGCCGGGCTGCTTTCCGGACCCAGTTCATCGAGGAAAATCTGTTGGGTACTTTGCTGCAGGAACAGCTCATAAATCGCCGCATCGGCGGAGGTTGGGCTGAGTTTGCCGTCGAAGGCCATCAGGCGGGTATACGCCTCGCGAGCCTTGCCGCGATCCGCCTCAGGCAACGCTTCGATGGCCTGCTTGAGCGGCTGGGACATGCCCGGTGCTGCAAACATTTTCTTCAGTTTGGCGGCGAAGGTGGTGGTCTGATCGTATTGCATGGCGATCATGCTGCGCGTGTCGTGTTTGCCCACACCCGCCAGTTCGGCCAGGCGTTCGCCACGTTCCGGCGCTGACCAGGAGTTGGACAGTTGCATTCCGTAGCCATGGGGAATGACTCGCTGGTTGGCGGTGCCGAGCCAGCCTTGGGCCGGATCCTGGTCATAGGGATGGAGCATCGGGTCGGCGTAACCGTCCCAATCGTAACGACCTTCCCAGCCCGGCGACGGCAGCAGGCCTTCACCTTCGCGACGGTTCGGGTAGCGACCGGTGACTTGCCAGCCGATGTTGCTGGCGTCGGCAAATACCAGGTTCAGCGCAATGGCGCGGATTTCACGGCTGGCGTCCGAGGCTTTCTCGACGGTCTGCGCCCGGGACAGGTCGAAAAACGCGTCCAGTGTCTTGTCGTCGGTGAAGTTTGGCGTCTGCAAGGCCAGGCCGAACCCATTGGCCAGCGTCGTACCTTGAGCACTGTTGAGCAGCGGGCCGTGACGGGTTTCGTACACCACTTCGCGAATCGGCCGCTGGCCTTTGACGAAGTAGGTTTCGTTACGCACGATCGCCGGCTGCCATTTGCCGCCCACCTCGTAGGAAAGTCCGTTGCCCTGGCGTTTGATTTTTTCCAGGAACAGGTCCTGGTTGTCGCCCATGACGGTGGTCATGCTCCACGCCACTTTGCCGTTGAAACCGCCGAGCACCATTGGCAAGCCGGCAATCGTCACACCAGACGCCTGGTACTTCGGCGCGCGAATCTGTACGTAACTGAACAACGAAGGCACGCCCAGTGGTCCATGGCTGTCGCTGGCCAGCAAGCTTTTGCCGCTGCGGCTGCGTTGCGGGCCGATCGCCCAGTTGTTCGACGAGGTGGCGCCCAGCAGATTCAGATCGGACAGTTGGCTCGTGGCTTTGCTGATGTCGGCCAGGCCCGGGATTTGCCCGTTGAGCTTGATGCCCTGAAGTTTTTCAGCTTCGGCCAGCGGCAGTTTTTCATCGGGGGCAGACGGCGTCAGCCACGCGAGTTTGTCGGTGCTGACGGTCTGAGCCAGCATCAATGAGGAAATTTCCTCGGGCAGGTTGGCTGATTGGCTGAAGTTCAACAGGCAGAAAATCAGCGCTGAATCTTCCGGCTTCCAGTATTCAGGCTTGTAACCAGTGGCCGCGAGGTCTGCTGGCAACTTGTCGCGGTAGCGGAACAGGTAGGCGTTGACCCCGCGCGCATAGACTTCGAAGAAGCGTTTGAGGCGCGGCGATGATGCCTTGTACAGCTCGCCGGCGCTTGTCTTCAGGTTGACGGCGCGCATGTAGCGGTCAGCGTCCAGCAGGTCCGAACCGGACATCTCCGACAAACGGCCCTGAGCCAATAGGCGCAGGGTGACCATTTGCGTGATGCGGTCGCTGGCGTGGACGTAACCAAGGGCGAACAGCGCGTCGTGGAAGGTGTTGCTTTCGATCAACGGCATGCCCATGGCATTGCGGCGTACCGAAACGTTCTGCGCCAGGCCCTTGAGCGGCTGCACACCGGTGGTCGACGGGAGGGTGTCCTGGGTGTTCCAGGTCTGACAACCGGTCAGGCTTAAAACACTGGCCACTGCTGCGGCAACGCCGAACCGGGGAAGGAAATGTGTAAGGGCTGGCGAGGCCATGGCAAAGCTCCTGCGGGGGGGGTAGCGTCATTAAAGGCGCTACGTTAGTGAGCAGGTGGTGGCCGCGCAAGCGGCAGCGGGGTTATTTCTTCACCGGTGGTGGTTTCGGACCGCTACGCGGTCCAACGGGGGCAAGCCCCCTCGCCACAGGGGGTTGCGTCGTTTTTCAGGATTCGTCCTGTTTGCGTTCGATAGCTTGCCTGTAAAAGGAGGTGATGCTGAAGTGCGTGAAATTCAATGACCCAGCATGAGAACAACCGGCATGGAGCTCAAAACGAACGCGGCGCTGATCATCATTGATCAACAAAAAGGCATCCTGCATCCCAAACTGGGTCGCCGAAATAACCCTCAGGCCGAGGAGCGAATCCTCGATTTGCTAACGCATTGGCGGCGAACCGGGCGACCGGTGATTCACGTGCAACACCTGTCCCGGTCGCCTGAATCGGTGTTCTGGCCGGAGCAGTCCGGGGTGGAGTTTCAGGTGCGGTTCCAGCCACGAACCGGTGAGCAGCTGATTCAGAAACAGGTGCCGGATGCGTTTTGTTCGACGGGGTTGGAGCAGCGTTTGCGAGAAGCGGGGATCAATCAGTTGATCATTGTCGGCGTGGCGACCCACAACTCGGTGGAGTCCACGGCGCGAACGGCCGGGAATCTGGGGTTTGAGGCGTGGGTGGCGGAGGATGCGTGTTTTACCTTCGACAAGGCTGATTACTTTGGCAACGCCCATACAGCCGAGGACGTGCATGCGATGTCGCTGGGTAATTTGCAGGGCGAATATGCGACGGTCGTGAGCACCGTGCAGATTTTGTAGGAGCGAGGCTTGCCCGCGAAAAGGACGCCTCGATCATTCAGGCATACCGCGTCATCGTTCTTCGCGGGCAAGTCGGATCGCCGCACCGCTCGCTCCTACGCAGAGCAATGCTTCAACGCGTTACGCGCCGTGGCACTTCTTGAATTTCTTGCCGTTGCCGCAGGGGCAAGGGTCGTTGCGACCGACGTCTTTCAGGGCGTTGCGCACCGGTTCCTGGTGGGCGTGGCCGCAGTTCGGACCGTGAACATGGCCGTGGTCGTGATCATGGTGGTCGTGATGGTCGTGATGGTCATGATCGTGGTTGCAGTCAGGGCCATGGACATGGGGTTGCTGGGTCATCGGTTTTGCTCCGGAATTAAATCGGCGGGGATTATCACGCCATTACGCGCCAGGTGCACGTAGTGGGCGATGAATAAACCGGTTTCCAATTCACCTTCCAGGCGATAGGGGATGGGCTGGTCGGGTTTTTTCAGCATTTTCACCAGATCCCGGACCTTGGGCCACAGATTGGTGCGGATCGGTACTTTAAAGTAGGCACTGCGCTTGGGACCGACCGTGAACCAATGCTCGTGCTCGCCTTCGGTCAGCAGCATGTCGCCCAAGTGAATGCGGTACTCGATGCCCCGCACCGTCAGGTCACTGTCGTTGGGGTTGTCGACGCGAAAGTGCAGGAGGAATCGTTGCTGCATCAGTTTGGCCTGGACCACTTCGACCTTGACCAGATGCACCTGCGGCTCCGGCAAATCGTCGCCGAACCAGGACGCGCAGCCGCCGAGCCCCAGAAACAGGAGCAGAGCGAACAGATAAAGTGCGAGTCGCCGGGTGATCATGGTCGGGTTTCTCCCTTGAGCACCAGTCTAGCCCTAAAGGATCGGACGATCTTTTGACGTCACTTCAACTGCTGAAAAAACCCGCACAACACTTCTTGAATTTCTGTCCGCTGGCGCAAGGGCACGCATCATTGCGTCCGGCCTTGAGTTGTACGGTGGGGTCGATGAAGTACCAGTGGCCGGCGTTCTGCACGAACGACGAGCGCTCGCGGTGGCTGTGTTCACCGCTGCCGTCGTGCCAGCGCGCGGTGAAGGTCACGAAGGCGTGTTCCGGCTGACCGCCGAAGACCTCCGAGCTTTCCACTTCAAGGCCCAGCCAGGTGCTTTGGGCGCTCCAGTCGCTGATGGACTGTCGATCGAGGCCGGCCTGTTGCGCGGGCAGGGTGGTTGTCACCAGGTAATCGATCAGACCCAATACATAGGCGCTGTAGCGCGAACGCATCAAGGCTTCGGCACAAGGCGCCGGATGGCCGGCATGGTAATGACCGCAACAGGCATCCAGCAGGGTGCCGCTGCCGCAGGGGCAAATGGATGTACTCATTGCGTTACCACCAATATTTCCCGAAGTTTTCCGGATTGGCCCAAAAGCGTGAGTTGAGCCAGTCAGGTACTTGTTTGTAGTCAAGCAGATCATAGGTGAACAGGGTCAGCACTTGATCGTCGCGCTGGAAACGTTCGCTCGCTTGCAGGGCCAGGGAGAAAAAATCGGTCTCCTGCCAGCCGCTTGCCGGCAAATCCGCCAGCACCGCGATGCGACTGGCGTTGAGGTTACGGATCCCGCCAAGGAGGTTCAGGCCATCGCGTTTGGGCAGATGCTCGAGGCAATCGACCACCAGCGCCAGGTCAAACCGGCGCGCGGCCAATTCGTCAGGCAACGCCCCGGGTGCCGCGTGTGCAACACAGGTGTCCGGGTGCGCCAGCTTGAAGGCCTCAAGCGCGGGGAATTCGCTGGCGCCAATCAGCAACAGGCGCGCGGGGGCGTAACGATCAAGCAAAGCGGCCAACGCCTGCTGGGGCGTGCGCGAAGAAATACTTGCAATCATCGAAGTTCCTCAATCAGAGCTGCCAAGACTAGCCTGCTCAAGGGACCGGGCCTAGAGGTGGTTTCTCCCAAAAGCGTCGATCTACCGTGAACACGGGACGAAACTGCAATGGCCTATTGCTGGCGGAGATTAAAACTCGGGTCTTTACTACCTGAATCGGTCCTAAGCCGATCCCCTCAGGAGAAAACTAGATGAGCATAGTTCGCACAGCATTACCCTTGGTTCTGCTAACCAGTGTGTTGACTGGTTGCGCAGGTTTGCAGAAAACCGACTGGCCGACCTGTGCGGCGGTCGGTGGTGTCGTGGGTGCAGGTCTCGGCGCGACCGAGAGCTCGGCATGGGCGGGGTATGGCGCGCTGCTCATCGGCGGCACGGCTGCGGCCTATTGCTGGGTTCACGGTGATGGCGACGAAGACGGCGATGGCGTGCCGGATAGCCGCGACAAGTGCCCGGGAACACCTAGAGGCGTACGCGTCGATGCCGACGGCTGCCCTCCGCCGGTGCCTGCGCCAGTGGTCGAAGAAGCGGCCGTGGTTAAAGAAGAAGTCATCGTCATTCGCGATGTTCACTTCCAGTTCGACAAAGCCACACTTACCCCATCCGATAAAGATGTACTCAACACAATCGCCACGCGTCTGAAACAGGAATCGAGCACCGCGCAGTTGACCGTAACCGGTCACACCGACAGCGTGGGCAGTGACGCCTACAACCAGAAACTGTCGGACCGTCGTGCGCACTCGGTGGTCGAATACCTGATTTCCCAAGGTGTACCACGCAGCAGCTTTGTATCTGTCACCGGTGCCGGTGAAAGCCAACCGGTCGCCGATAACAAAACCGCTGACGGCCGCTCGTCGAACCGTCGCACGGAAATCAAAATCAACCGCTAAACCCCTCGTACTCCGTGGCTTGTGCAGTCGCGGATGCGGGTCTTTACTCCTGTGTAACCGGCATTGGCCGGTAACACAGGAGCTTTCACCATGAGTGTTCTCACACGGACCGTCTTGCCGGTTGTGCTGCTTGGCAGCCTGTTGACCGGTTGCGCTACTCACAGCGATGGCACCGCCCCCCTCAATTAACGAACCTGGCCAATCTGCCCATACCGACAGCCAAGGCTCGGACGCCTATAATCAGGCACTCTCGGAACAAGAATTTTCCGTTGGCCTCTGGCTTATCCCGCGTGGAAGCCGGTACTGTGCGCGCAAAGAATAATTCTCAACGGGGGAGCGTATGAACGTGTTTTGGGGGCTGGGGAAGTTATTGACCCTGCTGTTCTGGCTGGTGGTGCTGGTCAATCAGTTCACGCCGTTTATCAATCCTCTGCATCTATTGGTCGATCTGGTTGGCAGCCTGTTGGCGCTGCTCCATTTTCTGGCCGCGGTGTTCTGCTACCGCAGTCTCAGAGGTCGCGCTCACCCTTGGCGTGATCGCCTGAAGATCCTCTTTTTCGGCGTTTTCCACCTGCAAACCATCCCGGCTCCCACCGTACCGAAGGCTTCCCATGCGTAAACTCTGTCTGCTCGCCGCACTCATCAGCCCATTGGCTTGCGCTCAGGTGGTGAGCGTCGAAAGCAACACCTTGATGCGCTTGCCCAACACCGCCAGCACCTTGCAGCTGGAACGCCTGGAAGTGGCCGATTACGGCACGTTGTTGATTCCCTCGAATGTGACCGAGGTCACCGTCGGTGAATTGCGTCTGGGTCGTGAAGCGCGGATCGCCATCGTACCCAGCGAACAGCCGCTTGAGCTGAAGGTCAGTCGTGCGCAGTTGTCCGAAGGCAGCCAGATCACTGCTCGCGGCGCGCCGGGGACTTACCTCAAGGCGGCCCGCTCCGGGCGTAACCTGAATGTGCAGATCAAGGCGCTGAGCGCGCCGCTATTGTGGGTGGACGCTCGCGGCGGCGCGGGCGCACCGGGTTTCGTCGGTCTCGATGGGGCCAACGGTCAGGCGCCGGGTTGTACCTGGGGTCAGGCCGGTCGCGGTGCTGATGGCAGTAATGGCAGCGACGGTCAGCCGGGAGCACCGGGTGCGCTGGTAAGGCTGGAAATGCCGCGCGATTACCCGGCGGAACAGATCAAGGTTCAGGTGGCCGGTGGTGCCGGTGGTGTGGCCGGGCCTGGCGGCAAGCCGGGAGCGGGTGGCAAGGCCAAGGGCTGCTTCGTCTACAAGGCCGATGGCGGAAAAAGTGGTCGTCCTGGGGTTGATGGCCAGCCGGGGCCTGCGGGTGCGGCGGGTGCTGTGACATTGCAGCGTTTATAAGATCCACCCCTCACCCCACCCCTCTCCCCATAGAGAGGGAAAAGGGAGCCGATCTTCATTGTTTTCAAACCTGAGTTCGACTCGATCTTTCAGGTCGATGTAGCTCAAAAGTACACCTCGGTCAGTCCCCTCGCCCCTTTGGGGAGAGGGTTAGGGGGATGTTGATCTTTTCTCAAAACATCGGCCGCGCCGCAGCAATCGCCACCAGCCCCAACCCGACTATCAAATTAATCCCCACCAACTTACGAATCTTCCCAAGCACCGCAGCACCCGTCGGCCAATCCTGTGCCGCCACCGCCGTGCGCAACTCCGGCAACAACAACGCCTGAATCCGGATAAACAGCGCAGTCATCACCACGTACAACCCCATCATGACCTGCACATAACGCGGTGCCGTTTCAAAACCGGTGTACTGCAGATGAATCATGCCCACACCGCTAATTGGCAAAAGCACCACCGCGACCCAGACCCAGCGGAAAAAACCTTGAAACACTTCTACCCACAGCTTCAAACGGGCAGGGCCTTCCAGGGCCTTCATCGCCGCGGGGCGCAAGACCATCCACGCGAAAAACATGCCGCCAACCCACACCAGGGCTGACAGTACATGCAGGGTATAAACAAGGCCAAAAGGTGTCATTGAGGTACTCCGTTCTGCGCGGGATTAATTAGCGGGGTATGATAGCGGCCGATCCGAACCACTGAAAATTTATCCAGCGTTTTTTGCGCCCGACAATCCATGATCAGCACCGAACTCAAAACCACGATCCAGGGCGCCTACTCGCGTTTTCTCGAAGCCAAGAGCCTCAAGCCGCGCTACGGCCAACGCCTGATGATCGCCGAAATTGCCAAGGTCCTCGGTGACATCGACACCGACGACGAAGGCCGGCGCAGTGGCGACCCCGCGATTGTCGCGGTGGAAGCCGGCACCGGTACCGGTAAAACCGTGGCCTACAGCCTGGCCGCAATCCCCACTGCGAAGGCCGCCGGCAAGCGCCTGGTGATTGCCACGGCCACCGTGGCCCTGCAAGAGCAGATCGTCTACAAGGATTTGCCTGACCTGATGCGCAACAGCGGGCTGAATTTCAGCTTTGCCCTGGCCAAGGGGCGCGGGCGCTACATGTGCCTGTCCAAGCTCGACATGTTGCTTCAGGAAGGTCACGCGCAAACCGCCACGGCTCAGCTGTTCGAAGAAGAAGGCTTCAAGATCGAGGTCGATGAGGCCAGTCAGAAGCTGTTCACCAGCATGATCGAGAAACTTGCCGGCAATAAGTGGGACGGCGACCGCGACAGTTGGTCGACCGCACTGGAAGATGCCGATTGGGCGCGTCTGACCACCGATCACAGCCAGTGCACCAACCGTCATTGCCCGAACTTCGGCCAGTGCGCCTTCTACAAGGCCCGCGAAGGCATGGG
The DNA here is from genome assembly GCF_054897765.1 of Pseudomonas sp. RT4P38. NCBI lineage: Bacteria > Pseudomonadati > Pseudomonadota > Gammaproteobacteria > Pseudomonadales > Pseudomonadaceae > Pseudomonas > Pseudomonas sp. RT4P38. Next base: position 5,514,856 of record NZ_CM142703.1, on the reverse strand, counting down.
TAAGGTCGACGTGATCGTCACCAACCACGACATGGTCCTGGCCGACCTGGCCCTGGGCGGCGGCGCCGTGCTGCCGGACCCGCGCGACACGATCTACGTGTTCGACGAAGGCCACCACCTGCCGGATAAAGCCATCGGCCATTTCGCCCATTACACACGTCTGCGTTCCACCGCCGACTGGCTCGAAACCACCGCCAAGAACCTCACCAAATTACTGGCCCAACATCCGTTGCCGGGCGACTTGGGCAAGTTGATCGAACAGGTGCCGGAGCTGGCGCGGGAGATCAAGACCCAGCAGCAGTTCATGTTCACCGCGTGCGAGCAGGTCGCCGATTTCAAACCCGGCGAAGACGTCGAAGGCCGTGAACGGCCGCGTCACCGCTTCGTTGCCGGGGTCATCCCCGAGCACATGCGCGAGATGGGTGTCGAGCTGAAAAAAGCCTTCGCCCGCCTGACCGATTTGTTCACCCGCCTCACCGAACTGCTCAAGGAAGGCATGGACGGCGAAGTCAACATCGGCATTGCCAGCAACCAGGCCGAAGAGTGGTATCCGCTGTTTGGCAGCCTGTTGTCCCGCTCTTCGGGCAACTGGGAATTGTGGGGCGCGTTCACCGCTGAAGACCCGGAAGACAACCCACCCATGGCTCGCTGGCTGACCCTGGCCGAAAGCGGTTCGCTGTTCGACATCGAGGTCAATGCCAGCCCGATTCTCGCGGCGGAAATGCTCCGTCGCAATTTGTGGAACGTGGCCTACGGCGCTCTGGTGACCTCGGCGACCCTGACGGCGCTCGGCACCTTCGACCGGTTCCGCATGCGTGCCGGTCTGCCGAAAAAAGCCGTAACCGCGGTAGTCCCGAGCCCGTTCCATCATGCCGACGCTGGCGTGCTGCGAGTGCCGGACCTGAAGGCCGATCCGCGTGATGCGCCGGCCCACACCGCGGCGATCATCCGCGACTTGCCCGCCTTGGTGGAAGGTTCGCGTGGCACCCTGGTGCTGTTCTCTTCGCGCAAACAGATGCAGGACGTGTTCGACGGGCTCGATCGCGACTGGCGCAAGCAAGTGTTCATTCAAGGCAACCTGTCGAAACAGGAAACCCTGAACAAGCACAAGGCGCGGGTCGATGGCGGTGATTCCAGTGTGTTGTTCGGCCTGGCGAGTTTCGCCGAAGGGGTCGACTTGCCCGGTGCCTATTGCGAGCACGTGGTGATCGCGAAGATTCCATTCTCGGTGCCCGATGATCCGGTCGAAGCGGCCCTGGCCGAGTGGATCGAGGCTCGGGGTGGCAATCCGTTCATGGAAATATCCGTGCCGGACGCTTCGCTGAAGCTGGTCCAGGCCTGCGGTCGCTTGCTGCGTACGGAAGAAGACCGCGGCACCATCACCTTGCTCGATCGACGCCTGGTCACCCAGCGTTACGGCAAGGCAATCCTCAATGCGTTGCCACCCTTCCGTCGAGAAATTTCCTGATACACCGGTGGGCAAATTTGCCCACCGCGTTGTCTATCTCTCTGCCATCGCTTTTCCACTGGCCCATCTGGGTCGTTAGGGAGAATTTCGTTCTCATGATTCGCCGTTCGCTGCGCCGTTCGTTACCTGCCGTTTTCGCTCTGATGTTCGCAGCCCCTTTGCTGGCGGCCCCTGCCGGCCAACAGACGCTGTTCAACTTTGTGCGCCCCGCCGATGTGGTCCAGGTGGCGACTCAGGACGCCAGCCTGCCGCAATCCAACGCCGAGCAAACGGCCGAAGGCGAAGTGCTGCGTCGGGTGACGTTCAACCCGGTGGCACAACCGACCTTGCGCCTGACCCCGCAGACGGGCGCCTGGGACTGGTCGCAGTCGGGCTTCATGAGCTTGCGGATTCAGAGCGCAATGAACTGGGCTGTGACCCTGTACGTGAAAATCCAGAGCAACGATGGCAAGACGCTGGTTAGCCGCGTCGACTTGCCGGCCGGCCCTGCGCAAACTTTATTAGTGCCGCTGCAGCCCTTTACGCCATTGAGCCTTGGCCTGAAAGCCGGTCCGCCGATGCCGATGACGTTTGATGGCCAACGCGTATTGCTGGCCAGCAGCGTCGGTGAACTGGAGCGCAGCCAAGTAGTATCGGTGACCTTGTCGATGGATCAGCCGAAAGTCGCACAAAGTATTCTGCTTGAGCGCTTTGGCGTGCAGGATGGCGATGCGGTCACCCAAGCGGCTTTTGGCGGCCTTGTAGACGCTTACGGCCAGTCAACCCGGGCCAAATGGCCGGAGAAAGTCGGCAGCGACGAGCAACTGAAAACCGCCGCCGCCAAAGAACAGCAGCAACTGAAAACCTGGCTGGCCGAGCGCGAGAAGTCGTCCCTGGACAAGTTCGGTGGATGGAACAAAGGCCCGGCATTCAAGGCTAGCGGGTTTTTCCGCACTGAGAAGCGCGACGGTCGCTGGTACCTGGTGACCCCTGAAGGGCATCCGTTTTATTCGCTTGGGGTCAACACCGTCACCCCGGACGTCAACCAGACTTACATCGCCGGTCGCGAATGGATGTTCGAATCCCTGCCAAAACCCGACGAGCCGCTGGCCAGCCACTATGGCGAAGGCGACAACCGCGGTGGCAACGGTGTCGATCAGGGGCGTGGATTTAACGCCGGTCGCTGGTATGACTTCTATGGGGCCAACCTGCAGCGCTTGTATGGTGAACCTTGCGCATTGGGCAGCGACACCAAGGCCGGTGTCGCCGAAGCCGCCAAGGCTGACGCCGTTGAGGCAACGGCCGATAAGGCCGCTGAGCAACCTGTCGTTCCTTCGACTACCGAATCCGGTGTCGCCGAAGCAGCCAAGACCGGCGCAGTCGACGCGACAGCCGCAAAAACGGCTGAGCAAACACCTGCCGAACCCTGCAAAGCGGTTGTTGATGAACAACGCTGGGCCAGCCACACCCTTGATCGCCTGCGAGCCTGGGGCTTCAACACCCTCGGCAACTGGAGCGACCTGGCGCTGGCCAACGCTGACCGCATGCCGTACACCTTACCGCTGTCGATCGTCGGCGATTACGCCAGCATCAGCACCGGCACCGACTGGTGGGGCGGCATGCCCGATCCGTTCGACCCACGATTCGCCATGGCCACCGAACGTGCCGTGGCCATCGCCGCGCGCGACCATCGCGACGATCCATGGCTGATCGGCTACTTTGCCGACAACGAACTGGCCTGGGCCGGTCCCGGCGACGACCCGAAAGCCCGTTACGCCTTGGCCTACGGCACCTTGAAAATGACCACCGACGTGCCGGCCAAACGCGCGTTCCTCAAGCAATTGCGGGATAAATACCGCAATCAGGCGGGCCTTTCCAAAGCCTGGGGCATTGATTTGCCGGCCTGGGAATTGATGGAAGATCCGGGCTTCGTGCCGCCGCTGCCAAGCGCCGAATACCCGGAAATCGAAGCCGACTTCAAATACTTCCAGAAGGTCTTCGCCGACACGTACTTCAAGACCCTCTCCGATTCGCTCAAGTGGCACGCGCCGAATCAGCTGTTGCTGGGTGGCCGATTTGCCATCAGCACCCCGGAAGCGGTTGAGTCCTGCGCCCAGTATTGCGACGTGTTGAGCTTCAACATGTACACCCTGCAACCGCAGGACGGTTACGACTTCGCCAAGCTGCGCAGCCTGGACAAACCGGTGCTGATCACCGAGTTCAACTTCGGCTCGGTCGATCGTGGTCCGTTCTGGGGCGGGGTGACGCAATTGGCGAAGGAAGAGGACCGTGGGCCGGCTTACGCCAATTTCCTCAAACAGGCGATGAGCGAACCGTCGATCGTCGGCGTGCACTGGTTCCAATACCTTGATCAACCGGTGACCGGTCGCCTGCTGGATGGCGAGAACGGTCACTTTGGTCTGGTGGGCATCACCGATCTGCCGTTCCAGGGGTTCGTCGACAGCGTACGCAAGAGCAATTTGCAGACCGTCGATCAGCTTGGTAAAGACGCCGAGAAGGCCAAGGCTGAGGCGGACAAAACCGGTCACGAAGCTGAGGGCGGCAGAAAAGGCGATGCTGGCAAAGGCGCAGGGCAGGGCGCTGGCCATGCGGGTGGGCATTCCGGCAATGGCCACTGAGTGCTGACAGGTACGTAAGATTTTCTGAGTGTTTCACCCGGGCGGGATGGCGACCGCCCGGCCCGGCCCTGTTCCCAAAACCTTCAATGGCTGGAACAATGCGGCCACTTTGTAGAGCGTTTATCCAGAGGAGTTGCGGGTGCAGATTCAGGGTTTTTACGAGCTGAAGTTCGAAGCGGTGCGTGAAGCTTTCGCGGCGCTGTTCGACGATCCTCAGGAACGTGGCGCGGCGCTGTGCATCCAGATCGGCGGTGAAACCGTCGTCGATCTTTGGGCCGGTAGTGCCGATAAGGATGGCGCTGAAGCCTGGCACAGCGACACCATCGCCAACCTGTTTTCCTGCACCAAGACCTTTACCGCTGTGACCGCCCTGCAACTGGTGGCCGAAGGCAAACTGCAATTGGATGCCCCGGTTGCTCGCTATTGGCCGGAGTTCGCCGCCGCTGGCAAAGAGTCGGTCACCTTGCGTCAATTGCTCTGCCATCAGGCAGGTCTTCCGGCGGTGCGTGAGTTGCTGGCCCCGGAAGCCCTTTACGACTGGCAAACCATGGTTGACGCCTTGGCCGCCGAAGAACCGTGGTGGACGCCCGGGGTCGGTCACGGTTACGCCGCGATCACCTACGGCTGGCTGGTCGGTGAGTTGTTGCGTCGTGCCGACGGTCGTGGTCCGGGTGAGTCCATCGTGGCGCGGGTCGCGAAGCCTTTGGGGCTGGATTTCCACGTCGGCCTGGCGGACCAGGAGTTCCATCGCGTGGCGCACATCGCTCGTGGCAAGGGCAATGTCGGCGATGCCGCGGCCCAGCGCTTGCTGCAAGTGACCATGCGCGAACCGACCGCCATGACCACGAGGGCGTTCACTAATCCGCCGTCGATTATGACCAGCACCAACAAACCCGAGTGGCGACGCATGCAGCAGCCGGCCGCCAATGGCCACGGCAATGCCCGCAGCCTGGCCGGGTTCTATGCCGGTCTGCTCGATGGCAGCTTGCTGGAAAGCGAACTGCTCGACGAACTGACGCGCGAACACAGCCTCGGCGAGGACAAGACTTTACTGACCCGGACCCGTTTCGGCCTGGGTTGCATGCTCGATCAACCGGACGTCCCCAACGCTACCTACGGCCTCGGCCCTCGTGCGTTCGGCCATCCGGGTGCCGGCGGTTCCATCGGTTTTGCTGACCCGGAACACGATGTAGCCTTTGGCTTTGTGACAAATACCTTAGGGCCGTACGTCTTGATGGATCCGCGCGCGCAAAAGCTTGTGCGGGCACTGGCCACTTGTCTGTAAATCGCGCTCAGGGGTTCCAGGGCCGGAACCCCAAGGCCTTTATGGTTTCCAAGCGTCTGTTTTTCCGGGTCAATCCGGCCTGATACTTCATTACTTCATTTTGTGGATATCCAATGTCTTCCAATAAAACTCTCGCTTTGGCCCTGTGCTTCGCTATTACCGGTTGCGCACAAACTCCACAAAATGACTCGGATGGCAGCAGTTGGTGGCCGTTCGGTTCCTCCGACAAAGTCGCCGCTAAAGACCCGGCTCCGACTAAGGCTCCGGCACCCCTGAAGCCTGCCGCGACTGCTCCGGTAGCCAAGACTGAAAGCTCCAGCCATTGGTACTGGCCGTTCGGCTCCGATGATGCCGCCGACAAGACCCCGGCCAAGCCAGAAGTAAAACCTGAAGCTAAACCTGCCGCTGTGACCAAGGCTGAGGCCGATGCAGGTGGCAAATGGTGGTGGCCGTTCGGCGGTAAAGAGCAAAGCACTGCCAAAGTCGTGCCGATGCCTGATCCGAAAGTCACCCAGGCCTGGCTCGATGACTACGAACCGCGCCTGCGCGAAGCGATCAAGGGCAGCAATCTGCAACTCGAGCGCCGTGAAAACGTCTTGGTGGTGACCGCGCCGGTAGAAGGGTCGTTCAACCCTGATCGTCCGGCCATGCTGCTGCCGGTGACCCTCGGTCCATTCACTCGCATCGCGAAAATCCTTGAAGTCGACCCAAAGACTGCCGTGCTGGTGCTCGGTCACAGTGATACGTCGGGCGCTGCACCGGCCAACGTGAAACTGAGCCAGGAGCGTGCCCAGGCCGTGGCGGCGATTTTCCGCCTCAGCGGTCTGCAGCGTGATCGCCTGATGCTGCGCGGTATGGGTGGTGAAGCCCCGCGTGCTGCCAACGACAGCAATGAAGGCCGTGCCTTGAACCGTCGAGTGGAACTGCTGGTGACCCCGCAAAACACCATGGTTGCGTTGCTGAGCAAGTACAACATGCCGGCCCCGGCGCCAGTGAAGATGGTTGCTGACCAGGACATCAAGCCAGTGGTCAAGCCTGTTACTCCTGCACCGGCCGCCAAGAAAGCGGCTGTGCCTGCCGCGAAAAAGGCCCCGGCCAAGAAAGCCGCCGCCAAGAAGACGCCTGCTAAAACCGCGACTCCGGCGAAAAAGACCGCTCCGGCCAAAGCCGCTGCCGACTCGAAAAAAGCCACCGCCGCTGCTGCGGACGGCGACGCCACAAAGAAGTGATTCGTTAACCAAAAGGAATACGCCATGACCCAGGGCCTGGCTGATATGCGTCGCGACTACACCCGAGATGGCCTGACCGAGGCACAAGCCCCGGCCGAGCCATTCGGGCTGTTCCATCAGTGGTTCGCCGATGCGGTGAAAACCGAGCAACCGCCGGTGGAGGCCAACGCCATGACCTTGGCCACCGTCGATCAGGACGGTCGGCCGCATTGCCGCATTCTGCTGCTCAAGGGGCTGGACGAGCAGGGCTTCACGTTCTTCACCAACTACGACAGCGCCAAGGGCGAGCATCTGGCCGCGAACCCGTTCGCGGCCATGACCTTTTTCTGGCCGGTCCTTGAGCGCCAGGTGCGCATCGAAGGACGAGTGGTGAAAGTCACGCCTGAAGAGTCCGACGCCTATTTTCAGGTCCGTCCACTGGGCAGCCGCCTCGGTGCCTGGGCTTCGCCGCAAAGCCGCGTGATCGCTGACCGTGGCGAGCTGGAAGCGCTGCTCAAGAACACCGAGCAACGTTTCAGCGACACGCAACCTCATTGCCCTGAGCACTGGGGTGGTTACCGTTTGTTACCGGAGCGCATCGAGTTCTGGCAGGGTCGTCCGAGCCGCCTGCACGATCGCCTCAACTACCGTTTGCAGGGCGCTAACTGGATTCTTGAACGTCTGGCACCCTAAACAGTCTACCGATCAAGATAGCTTGCCGCAGCGGCTTCCAGCCACTGTGGCAGGTCTCGGCGCTTGATCTTCTGCGCTTGAGCGTTCGCCAGTTGCTGGAGCATGAAAGCCTTTTTATGCTCGTCTTTACCCGCCAGCGCCAACGCCAGATCGCGGTCCATCCAGCGTTTGATCCGCACGTACAACCACCAGTGGAAGTACAGACCGGCGACGGTGGTGACGACAATGATGAAGTAATCCATGAAAATCCTTGGTTCAGTGGCTCAGATTGCGGAATTTGCCGCTACTGTGTGTCAAGTTCGTGGTAGCGCCCTGTACCGGGCCTGAATCAAACCAATTTTATCCGGGCGGGGCAGTGACAGGCGTCAAGCTGCGGAGTTTAATGAATACCTGTCCTTTGGAGTTGATGCTATGCGTAAGTCTGTTCTGCTGGTTGCTTCCTTTTCCACGATGGCGATGTTGCTCACTGGCTGCCAATCGAGCCTGACCGGTGACTCCTACTCCCGTGACGAAGCGCGTCGCGTGCAGACGGTTCGCATGGGTACCATCGAATCCCTGCGTCCGGTGAAAATCGAAGGCACCAAAACCCCGATCGGCGGCCTTGCCGGTGCGGCGGTTGGCGGTGTTGGCGGCAGCGCTATCGGTGGCGGTCGCGGCAGCATCGTTGCTGCTGTTATCGGCGCCGTTGCTGGCGGCCTGATCGGCTCGGCCACCGAAGAAGGCCTGACCCGCGCCCAAGGTGTGGAAATCACTGTTCGCGAAGACGACGGCAGCATGCGCGCCTACGTGCAACAGGTTCAGGAGAATGAAGTGTTCCGTGTGGGTGAGCGGGTGCGGATTGCCACTGTTGATGGGACTAGCCGCGTTTCGCATTAAGCGGGAACGGGTAAAAGAAAACCCCGATCAGGTGACTGGTCGGGGTTTTTTGTTTGAAGTGAGAGTTATACGGCGCTATTTCTAGACGTTGCAGGTGAGTTGAAAAAGAAATGCTGGATTATAAATTTTCTTTCCGAGTATTTCTTCCAAGGCATCAAGCTGCTCGGTCGTGAGGTTGTATCCCTCCCAGCCTTGTTGATCTGCTGTCCATCCCATAATTGCTTTCAGTTCTTTATCATGGCCGTTCGGCAGCTCTTCTTCGAATGCGAGGAGTTCCGTTTTTTTATCAAATGCCTCTATGACGTAAATCATGGTTCTACTTTCCTAGTGTTATCCGCTGGTTTGGTCTGCTCGCCAGTAGTCGGATCATATTCACCGAGATGACGGCCACGTTTGTCGTACATCTCGACAGCCCCATGCTGTGAGTCCCATTCAAATATTTTCCCGTTTGGAGTTTTCCAGCGTTTTCTAAGGCCGCCGCCACCTTTAACCGGGGTCTTACGAGTTGCTCTCGTAGCATCGGGAAAAGCGGTCAGTCCATTTGGCGCTGGATAATATTTGTGGTTAGAAACACCGACCACAATATAAACCGGCGACACCCCCGAACCCGCAGGGAATACCAGAATGAAATCCTTGTACTCAGGCGGATAAACCGGGTTCACGATAATGCTGTCAGCTGCTTCCGTCGGCGGATAAACCCAAATATGCGGCGCTTGCGGCGCAGCCTCCAGTGCTGGAATCCCAAGGATGTCGGATCCATCCACAGCCGGCGTCCAGATCAACTCAACGCCATCCCCGAGATCCGCCACCTGCTGGCTGCCGCGCACACTGAACTGCACGACATCGACCATTTCCCAATCGCGGTTCTTGCCGGTGTAAAACCCATAGCCTTTGAGACTGCCGTCAGCCTGTTGCTCTACCTGTAGACGAACGCGGGTTCTGGCCTGTTTCAGGGTGCGCAATTGATCTTCGGTGTAGAGGGCGCTGTCGCCCAAGCTGGGCGTCCAGAACGCTGCAACCACCGCGGCCAATACGGTGGCTCCAGCAGCACCGACTGCTGCGGCCGGAACGGCGAGAGCCGGCGCGCTGAGTGCAAGGCGGCCAATGCCGAGCGAGAGGGTGCTGCCGCTGATCGTTTCCAGGTTCAGCAGACCTGCATCGTCTACCTCGCGAGCGCCGAGCCAGGCGACTTCTCCGTAGTCCTTAAGGCTGTCGGTGGGCACCATTCCCGAAGGATTCGAGTAATCGATGATGGCGTCGGGAAGCTTGCAGGACTTGGCAAAGACGCATCCGGCGCGAACGGCTTGGTGCTTTTTGGCCACGACCTCACGACTCCGTTCGAAGGCGTCTTGCCTCGCGAGCATGGCGTCGTAAGCGTTTTGTCGGGCCTCGCGCTCGGCCAGTTCGGTGGCCGTCATGAAGCGGTGAGTGACGTGATGCCCGTCGCCTGACGGTGGATTCTGAACCCGGGGAATGTCCTTATTGCCAGCCACTGATCTTCCTTGCGTTCGTACGTCGACAGCCCTCAAAAAAGGGACTGCGCGACGTTAACGAACGTGGCTAATCGTGGCTGTAGGACGAATCCTGAATGTCGCTAAGAGTGTTCTCTATCGCTCAGGATTGCAGCGCAGTGCGCTTGCGACTCGCTGCCGCCGTCACCGCATAACCAATCAATGCCGCCAGAATCGAGCCGGTCAAAATCCCCATCCGATCCATCCCGGCGTATTCACTGGCGCCGGGCACGAAGGCCAGGGATCCGACAAACAGGCTCATGGTGAAACCAATGCCACAGAGGATCGCAACGCCCAATACCTGGCCCCAATTGGCGCCTTGGGGCAGGGCGGCGATGCCGATTTTCACCGCCAGCCAGGTCAGGCCGAAGACGCCGAGGGTTTTGCCCAGCAGCAGGCCAACCGCGATGCCCATGGGCACGTGGTGGGTGAAGCTTTCCATCGTCACGCCACTCAGGGACAGGCCGGCGTTGGCGAAGGCGAACAGTGGCAGGATGCCGTAGGCCACCCATGGGTGCAGGGCGTGTTCGAGGGTCAGCAGTGGCGAAGGTTCGGCGTTTTTCGTGCGCAACGGAATGCAGAACGCGAGGGTCACACCGGCCAGTGTCGCGTGGACACCACTCTTGAGCACGCAAACCCAGAGGATCAAACCGATGATCATGTACGGTCCGAGCTTGACCACGCCGAGCCGGTTCATCGCGATTAGCGCCACAATGCACGCCCCGGCAAGCGCCAGTGAGAGTGTCGACAACGTGCCCGAATAGAAGATCGCGATGACAATGATTGCGCCGAGGTCATCGATGATCGCCAGGGTCATCAGGAACAGCTTCAGCGAAACCGGCACGCGTTTACCGAGCAAGGCGAGTACGCCAAGGGCGAAGGCTATGTCGGTGGCCATCGGGATGGCCCAGCCACCCATGGCTGCCGGGTTGTCGCGGTTCAAAAGCCAGTAGAACAGCGCCGGTACCACCATGCCGCCAATCGCCGCCGCGCCGGGCAGGACGATTTGCGACGGTTTCGACAGTTGACCGTCAAGGACTTCACGCTTCACTTCCAGGCCGATCAGCAGGAAGAACATGGCCATCAGACCGTCGTTGATCCACAGCAACAAAGGCTTGGCAATCTTCAGCGCGCCGATCTGAGCGACCACGGGGGTGTCCAGCAGGCCGTTATAAAGCCACGACAGCGGGGAGTTGTTGATGATCAACGCCAGCGCTGCGGCAGCGATCAATAACAGACCGCTGGCAGCTTCCAACTGGAAGAAACGCGTGAACGTGCTACGCAGAGGCAAGGTCGCTCTCCATCGATGAATTCAAAAGGTGGCACACCCTAACCCGTACCGTTAGTTGTTAAAACAAAAGTTATATTCTTTTTTGTTATAAGCCGTGACAGCGGGAACAGCGGGAACAGCGGGAACAGCGGGAAGGACCTGAGCCTAGCAGTTGCCGAACGTATTGGACCTCAGCTGTACCTGTGCGTGATGTAGGTTTTTTCCTAAGCTTGAAGACTGAGCCTTGCGAAAAGGCCGACTCTTGCCCGATTCGACGAGAAAACCACCATGAGCGACAACCGACAGTGGGCCCGCGAAGCCATCCGGATCATCGAAGCCGATTTCCAGCGCAGCGCCGACACCCACCTGATCCCCTTGCCACTGCCGGGTTTTCCGGGCATCGAGTTGTATTTCAAGGATGAGTCCAGCCATCCCACCGGCAGCCTGAAGCATCGGTTGGCGCGCTCGCTGTTTTTGTATGCGCTGTGTAACGGCTGGCTCAAACCCGGTGCGCCGGTGATTGAAGCGTCCAGTGGTTCGACGGCCATTTCCGAAGCGTATTTCGCCCGTATGCTGGGTTTGCCGTTCATAGCGGTGATGCCGGCGAGTACCTCCAAGGAGAAGATCGCGCAGATCGCCTTCTACGGCGGCAAAAGCCATCTGGTCGACGATCCGACACAGATTTACGCTGAATCCGAACGTCTGGCTCGCGAACACGATGGGCATTTCATCGACCAGTTCACCTACGCCGAACGCGCTACCGACTGGCGGGCGAACAACAACATCGCCGAGTCGATCTTCCAGCAAATGCGCTTCGAGCTGCACCCCGAGCCGAGCTGGCTGATTTCCAGCCCCGGCACCGGCGGCACCACCGCGACGCTGGGCCGATACGTGCGTTATCGCCAGCATTGCACCCGCGTGCTGTGCGCCGACGCCGAGCGTTCGGTGTTCTTCGATTACTACCAGACTGGCGACGCTAGCCTGTGCCTGGACCATGGGTCGCGGATTGAAGGCATTGGCCGGCCGAGGGTGGAAGCGTCGTTCCTGCCCAAGGTGATCGATGCGATGATCAAAGTGCCAGACGCCCTGTCACTGGCGGCCATGCATTACCTGGCGCAGCGTTTGGGTCGTCATGTTGGCGGGTCGAGCGGGACCAACCTGATCGGCGCCTTGATGGCGGCCCAGCAGATGGCGGCGGCGGGAGAGTCGGGGTCGATCGTGGCGATTCTGTGTGATGGCGGCGAACGCTATGCCACCACCTATTACGATCAGGATTGGCTCAAGGCTCAGGGGTATGAGTTGAGTGGTTTGATGGATGCCGTGGCGGCGAGTGTCGAACGTGGCGAGCCGCTGCCGGCCACCGTGCTGCGCGCCAATATCTGACACACCACAGGGGATTTGCGTGCTGACATGGATTGCAAGCACACCCCCCAAAACAAATGTGGGAGCGAGCTTGCTCGCGATGAAGTCTGAACATTCAACAGAGATGTTGATTGGTCTACCGCTATCGCGAGCAAGCTCGCTCCCACAGGGTTTTGCATTATCTCAGGAATTGTCGATCAGTCTTTCAGGCCAAGGATATCGCGGGCCACGGCTTCGGCAATCCGAATCCCATCGACACCCGCCGACAGAATCCCGCCCGCATAACCCGCGCCTTCACCCGCCGGGAACAGGCCCTTCACGTTCAAACTTTGCATCGACTCGTTACGGGTAATCCGCAGCGGTGACGATGTACGCGTCTCGATCCCGGTCAACACGGCGTCGTGCAACGAGTATCCACGAATCTGCTTCTCAAACGCGGACAACGCTTCACGAATGGCTTCGATGGCGAATGGCGGCAAGGCCAACGCCAAATCACCCAAGGCAACGCCCGGTTTGTAGGACGGTTCTACGCTGCCCAACGCGGTCGACGGCTTGCCGGCAATGAAATCGCCGACCAGTTGCGCCGGCGCTTCGTAGTTGCTGCCGCCCAGCACAAAGGCGTGGGATTCCAGGCGTTCCTGCAACTCGATACCCGCCAGCGGGCCGCCCGGATAATCGACTTCCGGGGTAATCCCGACGACGATCCCAGAGTTGGCGTTGCGCTCGTTACGCGAGTACTGGCTCATGCCGTTGGTGACCACACGGCCCGGCTCGGACGTCGCCGCCACTACAGTGCCGCCCGGGCACATGCAGAAGCTGTAGACCGAACGTCCGTTGCTGGCGTGGTGCACCAGTTTGTAGTCGGCAGCCCCGAGTTTCGGGTGGCCGGCGTACTTGCCCAGACGCGCGCGGTCGATCAGCGACTGCGGGTGTTCGATGCGGAAACCCACCGAAAACGGCTTGGCTTCCATGAAAACGCCACGGCCATGCAGCATGCGGAAGGTGTCCCGGGCGCTGTGACCGAGGGCCAGAATCACGTGTTTCGAATGAATCTGCTCGCCGCCATTGAGTTCTACGCCGACTATTTGGCCGTCCTCGATCAACACGTCGGTGACCCGCTGCTGGAAGCGCACTTCGCCACCCAACGCGCGAATCTGCTCACGCATGTTCTCCACAACGCCGGTCAGACGGAACGTCCCGATGTGCGGTTTGCTGACGTAGAGAATTTCTTCCGGCGCACCGGCCTTGACGAACTCATGCAGGACTTTGCGTCCGATGAACTTCGGATCCTTGATCTGGCTGTACAGCTTGCCGTCGGAGAATGTCCCCGCGCCGCCCTCGCCAAATTGCACGTTGGATTCCGGGTTAAGCACGCTTTTACGCCACAGGCCCCAGGTGTCCTTGGTGCGCTGACGCACTTCGGTGCCGCGCTCGAGGATGATTGGCTTGAAGCCCATTTGCGCCAGCAGCAACCCGGCGAAAATCCCGCACGGACCAAAACCCACGACGACAGGACGTTGCTCTAGATCAGCGGGCGCCTGGCCGACCACTTTGTAGCTGACATCCGGCGCCACGTTGACGTTACGGTCATCGGCGAACGTGTGCAGCACCGCCGCCTCATCGCGAACGTTAAGGTCGATGGTGTAGATGAAACACAGTTCGGAGGACTTTTTGCGCGCATCGTAGCTGCGCTTGAACAAGGTGAAATCGAGCAGGTCATCACTGGTGATGCCCAGGCGCTGCACGATGGCAGGGCGCAGGTCTTCATCGGGATGGTCGATCGGCAGCTTGAGTTCGGTGATTCGTAACATGACAGGATCCGGTTCGCGGGGCGCACAACTGCGCCAAGGCGTTTGAAGCCCGCGATTATAAGCCTCAAAGAATGATTCCCGTGAGGCTAAAACGATCAGTCGTTACGCGATCCGCCGAAATACCCGCAGCCGCGCTGAACCTGGCCGTCGACGCGCAGTTCGGCGCTCATGTGCTGGACGCTGCCGGTGGTGCTGTCGACGCAACGTTGTGGCGCAACCCACAATTCGATGTGCTGGTTATTGGCTTCAGTGCTGAGATTGAAGCGGCCATCGCCCAGTTGCTCTTCAACGTAAGGTACGGCCAATGGCGGCTGACCGGCGCGGTCGATGACCATGCCTTTGCCGCTGACTTTCACGTTCCATTCCGGTCCATGGCCGGCGGCGCGCAGAATCAGCAGTTTGAAATTCGGATCGTTGCACACGGTGCCCGAGCGCTCGACGCGGTACAACTGCTCCAGATCGAGGCGGCTATCGGCGCCGCTTGCAACGATCTGGCCGCGTACGTCGGCAAACAACTTACCTTGGGCATCGGCCAGGGTCGCGGCCTCTTGCAGGACACTGGTGCCGCCGGTGTCGATGACCACGTAACTACGTTGCTCATTACACGGCTGGAACAACAGCTTGCCATCGGCCGCCGTCAACTGGCCCTGCATGCGGGTCTGGCCCACGTGGGACGCACTTTCACGCGGGCCATCGAGCAACTGGCAAGCAGTGAACAGCGGAAGCAGGGCAACGAGGACTAAGTAACGGGCAACACGCATCTTTGAGTCTCCTGACAAGTGCCGCCACGTTACGCAGCCTGACCGTTCATCACAAGGGCTTAGCCCACGTGAAAGGTCTGACCTGTTTGCAAGCCTTCTACGCTTTTGGCGTAGGCCAATGCCACATCGGCTGCCGGAACCGGTTTATAGCCGCGAAAGTACGGCGCGTATTTGCCCATGGCTTCGACCAGAACGTTCGGGCTCACCGAATTGATGCGCAGACCACGAGGCAGTTCAATGGCGGCAGCGCGGACGAAGCTGTCCAGGGCGCCATTGACCAGCGCTGCCGAGACGCCGCTGCGAATCGGGTCGTGGCTGAGGACGCCAGTGGTGAAGGTGAACGAGGCGTCGTCGTTGGCGTACTCGCGGCCGATCAGCAGCAAATTGACCTGGCCCATCAGCTTGTCTTTCAGGCCCAGCGCGAAGCTTTCTTCGGTCATTTCGCCCAAGGGTGCGAAGGTCACGTTGCCGGCGGCGCAGACCAGCGCATCGAACTTGCCGGTCTGTTCGAACAGCTTGCGAATCGAGGCGCTGTCGCTGATGTCAACATGGAAATCACCGCTGTTGCGGCCGATGCGGATGATCTCGTGACGCTCGGACAACGCCTTGTCGACCGCCGAACCGATGGTGCCGCCTGCCCCTATCAAAAGAATTTTCATCATGCTGATCCTTGAGTGGTTTGAATGAGGTCTCAGTCTAGAGTGGTTTTTTCCATTGATAAGCGCGCTAATAGGCAACCTTTGGTTTTCAAATGGAAACAATCCATGAGCGAAATGGATGATCTGGCAGCGTTCGCCGTGTTGATCGAAGCCGGGAGTTTTACCTTGGCGGCCCAGCAATTGGGTTGCAGCAAGGGCCAGCTCTCCAAGCGTATCAGCTTGCTGGAGACGCGCTTTTCCGTGGTCTTGCTGCAACGCACAACCCGCCGCTTGAGTTTGACGGCAGCGGGCGCGGCGCTGTTGCCGCAAGCCCAGGCGCTTGTAGTCCAGGTCGAGAGGGCGCGCCAGGCATTGGCGCGGTTGAAGGATGATATGGCTGGGCCGGTGCGTATGACGGTTCCTGTTTCGCTGGGGGAAACCTTCTTCGATGGCTTGTTGCTGGAGTTTTCCGGCAAGTACCCCGAGGTGCAGATCGAGCTGGATCTGAGTAACAACTACCGTGATTTGTCCCGCGACGGGTTTGATCTCGCGGTTCGCTCCGAGGTGGGCAATGACGAGCGCCTGGTGGCCCGGCCGCTATTAGCCTGGCACGAGATGACCTGCGCCAGCCCGGCTTACCTTGAACAATACGGCGAACCGCTGACACCGCAGGCCCTCGCTGAACATCGCTGTCTGCTCAACAGTCACTACAGCGGCCGCGAAGAGTGGCTCTATCACCAGCAACACGAGTTGTTGCGGGTACGCGTGTCGGGACCGTTCGCCAGCAACCACTACAGCCTGCTGAAGAAAGCGGCGCTGGCTGGCGCCGGCATTGCGCGGTTGCCGTCCTACCTGCTGCAAGCGGAATTGGCTGATGGACGTTTGCGCTGGCTCTTGCGTGACTATCAGACGCGCAGAATGCCGATGTACCTGGTGCACCCGTATCAGGGTGGATTGCCGAAGCGCACGCAGGTGTTGGCGGATTACTTGATTGGCTGGTTCAAGCGCAGTGGCGAAGCGCTGGATCGGCTCCAGCACACCACATAGATCCCAAGGAGCGAGCCTGCTCGCGAAAGCGGTAGGGCAGACAACATTTCTGTTGAATGTGAAATTGCATTCGCGAGCAGGCTCGCTCCCACAGGGTGATCTTCGGGGTCAGGATTCTTGTGGGTCGATTTGATCCAGCGCCCGATTCACCGCCAGCTCGCCCAGCATGATGCTTTGCTGGATACCGAGCAGCATGTTGCGGTGCGAACCTTCCAGGAAAGCGGCGAAATTGCTGGACATCACACTCGCCGACGCTAGTGATTCGCAGGCATGGCCCAGCAGGGTTTGCACATCGATACCGGGCGCGACGACAAACATAGGGCTGGGATTGTGCGGGGGATTGGGGGTGTTCTTGAACATAACGGGAGCTCACTAATTGAGGTTGCAACCCTGTTCGCGACTAACTGAAATTAGGGTGGCAGCTGTGTGCAGGTTAGTCGACCGATGAGCCCCAGAAACTCGGCGCGCCCGAGGGCGCCCTGCACACAGCCGCCGTCAAGTGCAGGGAAGGGATACCTGACTCTATGGCACCTATGCGTTTCTAGGGCAAAACAACCGAGCGACTAAACCCGACCACTGATGGGCAGTGGCGGGGGAAACGATAGAGGCCAGGCCCGAGGCGCACAAGCCGGCGGATTCTGGCTTAGCTGTAGGCAACGACGCAAGGCGATGTAGCTTGCAGGAAGTAACACTGACGCTAATTAAACACGCTCTGCAAAACATCCAATATCCCCTGTGGGAGCGAGCTTGCTCGCTCCCACAGGGGATTTTCATCGTTGCTGAGTTTGTGTGAGACACAAAAAAACGGCCCGAAGGCCGTTTTATGTTTACCGCAAAGACTCAACCACCCAGGTACGCTTCACGCACTTTCGGATCAGTCAGCAGCGCTTCACCAGTACCTTGCATCACCACCCGGCCGTTCTCCAGAACGTACGCGCGGTCAGCAATTTTCAGCGCCTGGTTGGCGTTTTGCTCAACCAAAAACACCGTCACGCCATCCTTGCGCAGCTGTTCGATGATGTCGAAGATCTGCTGGATGATGATCGGTGCCAGGCCCAACGAAGGTTCGTCGAGCAACAGCAGCTTGGGTTTGCTCATCAGTGCACGACCGATGGCGAGCATTTGCTGTTCGCCACCGGACATGGTGCCGCCGCGCTGGGCGAAGCGTTCTTTCAGGCGTGGGAAAAGTCCCAATACCTTGTCCATCTGTTCTTGATAATCGCCCTTACTGGTGAAAAAACCACCCATGGAGAGGTTTTCTTCCACGGTCAGGCGGGCAAACACCCGACGACCTTCCGGGACCACGGCGATGCTCTTGCGCATGATCTGCGATGAGCTCTGACCGACCAGTTCCTCACCCATGTAGCGGATGCTGCCGCTGTGGGCCTGCGGCGAACCGCAGAGGGTCATCAGCAGGGTCGACTTGCCAGCACCGTTGGCGCCGATCAGGGTCACGATTTCGCCCTGACGGACTTCGACGTTGACGCTGTGCAGGGCCTGGATCTTGCCGTAGAAGGTGGAAACGTTTTCGAATTGCAGCATTTACGCTTCCCCCAGGTAGGCTTTGATCACTTCGGGATTGTCGCGGATCTGTTCCGGTGTGCCGTTGGCCAGGGGCGTGCCCTGGTTGATCACGACGATGTGGTCGGAAATGCTCATGACCAGTTTCATGTCGTGTTCGATCAGCAGCACGGTGACGTTGTGCTCTTCACGCAACATGCTGATCAGTGCCTTGAGGTCTTCGGTTTCCTTGGGGTTCAGACCGGCGGCCGGTTCGTCGAGCATGAGGATCCGCGGTCGGGTCATCATGCAACGGGCGATTTCCAGACGACGTTGCTGACCGTAGGCCAGGGTGCCGGCCGGACGGTTGGCAAACGCTGTGAGGTTGACCTTGTCCAGCCAGAACTCGGCGAATTCCATCGCCTCGCGCTCGCTCTTGCGGAACCCCGGGGTCTTGAACAGGCCCGCCAGGAAATTGGTGTTCAGGTGACGGTGCTGGGCGATCAAGAGGTTCTCGACCGCGGTCATGTCCTTGAACAACCTCACGTTCTGGAAGGTGCGCACCACGCCTTTGAGGGCGATCTTGTGGCCCGGCAGGCCTTCGATCGGCTCGCCGTCCAGCAGGATGCTGCCGCCACTCGGCTTGTAGAAACCGGTCAGGCAGTTGAACACCGTGGTCTTGCCGGCACCGTTGGGGCCGATCAGCGCCACGACCTGTTTTTCGTGCACGGTCAGGGCCACGCCGTTGACCGCCAGCAAGCCGCCGAAGCGCATGCTCAGATTTTCGACTTTAAGGATCTCGCGGCTCATTTGCGCAGCTCCATGTGAGGGCGTTGCATGGGCAGCAGACCTTGAGGACGCCAGATCATCATCAGCACCATCAAGGCGCCGAACATCAACATGCGGTATTCACTGAACTCACGCATCATTTCCGGCAACAGGATCATCACCACGGCGGCCAGGATCACGCCCAGTTGCGAGCCCATGCCACCCAACACCACGATGGCGAGAATGATCGCCGACTCGATGAAGGTGAAGGACTCCGGCGTCACCAGGCCCTGACGCGCAGCGAAGAAGCTGCCGGCAAAACCGGCGAAGCTGGCGCCCAGGGTGAAGGCCGAAAGCTTGATGACCGTAGGATTGAGACCCAGTGCACGGCAGGCGATTTCGTCTTCACGCAGCGCTTCCCACGCGCGGCCCAGAGGCATGCGCAGCAGGCGGTTGATGACGAACAGCGCAGCCAGTGCCAGGAACAACGCCACCAGGTAAAGGAAAATCACCTTGTTGATCGAGTTGTATGCCAGGCCGAAGTACTCGTGGAAGGTCTGCATGCCTTCGGCGGCTTTACGTTCGAAGGTCAGGCCGAAGAACGTTGGTTTCTCGATGTTGCTGATACCGTTCGGGCCACCGGTGAGGCCAGTCAGGTTACGCAGGAACAGACGGATGATTTCACCGAAACCCAGGGTCACGATCGCCAGGTAGTCACCGCGTAGACGCAGTACCGGGAAACCGAGCAGGAAGCCGAAGGTGGCCGCCATCAGACCGGCGATCGGCAGGCAGATCCAGAAGCTCAGACCGTAGTAATGCGACAGCAGCGCGTAGCTGTAGGCGCCGACGGCATAGAAGCCGACGTAACCGAGGTCGAGTAGGCCAGCCAGGCCGACCACGATGTTCAGGCCGAGGCCGAGCATCACGTAGATCAACACCAGTGTGGCGATATCCACCGCCCCGCGAGAGCCGAAGAACGGCCAGACCAGCGCGCCGGCGATCAACGCAATGATGATCCAGCGCTGGGTGGTCGGCAGGGTCAGGAAGTTACTGGCCTTGGACGGAATCAGCGGCATGTTTGGCGAGGAGCGCCAGGCCGAGCTGATCTGCTGGTCGAAGAGCACCCGCAGGAACATCAATACCGAGCACACGGCGATGGTTATCAGGGTGGCGTCGCTGGTGCCATGGACTTCGAGGTTGATGCCGACGATGGTCAATTTCAGACCGAGTACCGGGTAGGCTACGGCCCACACCAGCAAGGCGCTGAACAACGCCTGTTTAAGATTCCTAGTCATACTTTCTCAACCTCCGGACGGCCCAACAGGCCGGTTGGCCGGAACAACAACACCAGAACCAATAGACCGAACGCCACAACGTCCTTGTACTGGTCACCGAAGATATCGGCACCAAAGGCTTCCGCCACCCCAAGCACGATCCCGCCGAGCATGGCTCCAGGGATGCTGCCGATGCCGCCCAGTACCGCTGCGGTGAAGGCCTTGAGGCCGACGAGGAAACCGGCGTTCGGGTTGATCACGCCGTATTGCATGCTCAGCAGCACGGCCGCGATGGCCGCCAGTGCGGCACCGATGACGAAGGTCAGGGCGATGATGTTGTTGGTGTTGATACCCAAGAGGTTGGCCATCTTGATGTCTTCGGCACAGGCACGGCAGGCGCGACCCAGACGAGAGCGGGAGATGAACAGCGTCAGGCCGAGCATGGCGACCAGGGTCACCACGAACACCACGATTTGCATGTAGGAAATCAACACTTCATGTGCGCCACCTGGCCCGAAGGCAAAGTTGCCCGGAATCAGGTTGGGGATGGATTTATCCTTGGAGTCTTGCGCCAGCAGAACCGTGTTCTGAAGGAAGATCGACATGCCGATGGCGGAAATCAGCGGGATCAGACGGTTGCTGCCGCGCAAGGGGCGGTAGGCGATCCGTTCGATGCTGTAACCGTAGGCACTGGTCACGACAATGGTCGCGAGAAAAGCGGCGGTCATCAACAGTGGAACACTGTCGAGTCCCATCATGGTCAGCCCGGCGATGGCGATGAACGCCACGTAAGAGCCAATCATGTACACCTCGCCGTGGGCGAAGTTGATCATTCCAATGATGCCGTAAACCATCGTATAGCCGATGGCGATCAGGGCATATGTGCTGCCAATGGTCAGACCATTAACCAGCTGTTGGAAGAAGTGATAGATGTCAGGCATTACAGCGCTCCTAAAAACCTGATACGCATTTCACTGGTGGAGTCATTTTCCCGCTCGAGCCCCGTGGATCTGCATCCACTTCGAACGCGAGGTTTGCCAGCGAACCGCTGATGACGGTTTTGAGATTTTCAGGTGGGGAGACTGGCGGATCACGCCAGCGCGGCCCTATACGTTCGTAAAACAAAGCCCACGGCACGCCGTGGGCTTTATTGGCAGTCAGTCAGGCAACGCCTTACTGAGGTTTTGCTTCAGTTTTAGGTTTGCCGAAGTGCCACTCGTAAACCACAAATTTGAAGTCTTTCAGGTCGCCCTTGTCATCGAAGCTCAGGTCGCCGGTAGGCGTCTTGAAGGTGCCTGCGTGGATGGCAGCAGCCACTTTGGCAGTGTCTTCGGACTTGGCAGCCTTGATGCCGTCGGCAATCACGGTCACAGCCGAGTAGGCCGGGAACACGAACGGACCGCTCGGGTCTTCTTTCTTGGCTTTGAACGCATCAGCCAGGGCGATGTTCGCCGGATCCTGGTCGAAGGATTTCGGCAGGGTCACCAGCAGACCTTCGGAAGCCTCTTTGGCGATCTGCGAAATCGAGTCGTTACCCACGCCTTCCGGACCCATGAACTTGGCTTTCAGGCCTTTTTCCTGGGCTTGACGCAGGATCAGACCCAGCTCCGGGTGGTAGCCGCCGTAGTAGACGAAGTCAACGTTGGCTTGCTTGAGCTTGGCGATCATCGAAGAGAAGTCTTTGTCGCCGGCGTTGATGCCTTCGAACACGGCAACCTTGACGCCTTTGCCTTCCAGTGTGGTTTTAACGGCGGTGGCGATGCCTTCACCGTATTGCTGTTTGTCGTGCAGAACAGCAACGATTTTCGGTTTTACGTGATCGGCGATGTAGTTGCCAGCGGCAGGGCCCTGGGCGCTGTCGAGACCGATGGTGCGGAACACCATTTTGTAACCACGAGCTGTGATGTCCGGGCTGGTGGCAGCCGGGGTGATCATGATCACGCCTTCGTCTTCGTAGATGTCCGAAGCCGGTTGAGTGGAGCTGGAGCACAGGTGACCGACCACGAACTTGACGCCGTCGTTGACGACTTTGTTCGCGACCGCTACCGCTTGTTTTGGATCACAGGCGTCATCGTATTCAACGGCTTCGAGTTTCTTGCCGTCTACGCCGCCTTTGGCGTTGATCTGTTCGATGGCCATTTTGGCGCCACTGAACTGCATGTCGCCGTATTGGGCTACAGGACCGGTTTTAGGGCCGGCGATGCCGATCTTGATGGTGTCAGCTGCGAACGAATGGCTGGCAACCCCGGCCAGAACCATAGCGGCAAACAGTTTTGAAATCTGCTTAGTAGCCTTAGTCATAGTGCTCCACTCTTACTGTTGTAGTTTTTATAGTCCTGGCGCCGTAGCAGCAGAACCGGGTCAGATATCTTCGATATCCTCCGGAAAATGCCCCCGGCAACTGTACCGGTACAGTGTAGAGCGCCAATTGTTAGCCTGGGAAGCTGGCGCCAGGGGGCAATACCAGAGGGTGTCGCTTTATTGAAAGAAAAAGACAGAATCGCGGCGGGGGTTCAGGCTGAATGAACAGCAATCCTTGGCTTTCCTGCACTTTTCAATCGGTAACTCAATTGCATCCGGGTTTTTCTGCCAGACCACCGACGTTATGATTACGTCAATTTATTTTCCGGACAGGACCCATGACTCAAGAACCTAGCACCCTCTATGCCAAGCTGCTTGGTGAAACCGCATCTATTACCTGGAAGGAGTTGGAGCCGTTCTTTGCCAAGGGTGCCCTATTGTGGGTCGACCCCGGTCTGGATTTGATTGCCGCAGCGGAGGCGGTGGCAACGGATGAAGGCGAGAAAGTCGCTGCCTGGCTGGCCGCCGACAAAGTCGCCAAGCTGTCTGAAACGCGGGCGCTGGATCTGTTTGAGCGCGATCCGGCGCTCTGGGCAGTGGTTGTTTCTCCATGGATCCTGATCCAGGAAAGGGCGACGAAGTGAAGGCTTGCACATTATTGGTGCGTCGTTTCGGCGGCTAAAAGTGTGTAGGTGAGTAGCGTGATGGCATGTTGCCGTAGAGAAAGGCCACAGAAGGGTCTTGGCGAGGGTGACGTAAACGGAACGGGAACAGTTTTGTTAGCAGCCTGATGGCTGCTTAATTGTTTCTGAATGTTGGATTTGTAGTGAATGTGAGGCCGCCATCGTCGGAACGCCGCCCGGAGCAAGCTCGCTCCCACATTTGATCGCATTCTTCTGAAAGAACGCGGCCCCCCTGTGGGAGCGAGCTTGCTCGCGATTGGAGCGCCGCTGATTAAGCGGTTTTACCGGTATGGTTATTCAGCGAAATAACCTTGGTCTTGCCAATCCGGTGGCGGTAGATCTCGCGCAGATACTTGATCGCCTTCTTCACGCAATCCCGGGACAAACGAATGTCGTTGATCGAGACGAACTTATCCTTGTCATTGATCAGCTCACGGTACTTCTTCTCGTACATCGGCTTGATCGCGTACCAGTTGGTGTCGAGGATCTTCGCCGGGTTCTCGAATTCATTAAGCAGTTCGTCGATCCGGTCCTCGTCGAAATCTTCATTAATGATGAAGTCCAGGATCGAGTTATCCAGGGTCTCGTCAAAGCGATACGGGTTTTTCGCAAAGCAACGCTTGATGAAGGCCACGATCAGCGTCAGGAAGTCGTCCGACAGGCACGGGCTCTTGGCGATCAGGGTGGTCAGCGACAGGTTGGCCGAGGCGCCGATTACCAGCGCATATCGCTTGAGCGTGGTGTTCGGAAACAGGCTGTTGAGGTGGGTCTTCAACCGGTTCAGGTCCATGTAGGACAGCTTGTAGTCCTTCGGCAGCGATACAATCGAGACCACCGACGAGCAATTCTTGAAGAAGTGCAGGTCGTGCAATGCGGCTGCGTCATAGCCCGAATTCTTGTACTGCTCCAGCGACGCGCGATAGCGTTTGGATTCGATCGGCAACAGGCTGATGCCTTCGATCGCCTGGGTCACTTTGTTGAAGTGCGGCAAGTCGATGGAGCGGAAGAACAGGTCGTCGATGTTCAGGCGCTGCGGTTCTTTCTCGAACACCTTGAACTTGTCGCTGCTCGGCGGCGGGGTTTCCGGCACCACGGACTCGGCGTAGGCAATCGCCACTGGACCGGCCAGACTCATGAACAGGTCGTTGGCGTCGAGGCGAATGGTTTCGCCAATGTCGATGCCGGCCCGACGGAAATAGTTCTGGTCGTAGTCGGTGGTGACTGCCTGCGCCGTCAGAATGTTGAAGATCTGCTGTGAGATGTATTGGTTGGCGTGCTTTTCCATCGCGTTGACGTCGATGTTCTGAATGTTGCCGTCATCGCTTTCTTCGGCGTAACGCATGATGTCGTTGGAGATCAGCATCATCGCGTTCCATGGACGGATCCGGCCCATGACACTGGCTTCGCTGCTGTCTTCATTGGCGAAGTTGTAGGAGAAGTCCCACTCTTCCGACAGGTACTTGCACAGCAGGCGACCGGCGTTGATGTGCAGCGCCTCGGACATTTCGCTGCGGTGATCGGAAATGTTCGGCAGCACGCAGATGCCGCTGGTGAAAATCGGCTCGAAAACGAACGAGTGGCCGCTTTTGCCGTCGTGCTCGTCCATCGGTTTGGTATCGAACGTCTTGTTCATGTACGAGTGCTGCTGCGCCAGGCCGAATTCCGAGGCCATGCCCGAACCGGTACCGCCGCCGGCACTGAAGATCGAGAAATACAGGCGCGACTGGTTGGCCTTGATCCCGCAGCTGTCGATCAGGTACGAGTGAATCATCTTCCAGTCAGGGCTGGAGAAACGCTGGGTGTCCTTGTTCAGGATGATCTTGGCCAGGTACTGACCGAGGATCGGCGCGTTACCGGCGCCACCGGCGTGGACTTCCGACAAGTCCATGATTTTCATTTTGCTGTAGTCACGCAAAAAGCCGCTTTTTTCACCCTTGCGCGAGAAACGGATACGACCGGCGATGTCCTTGTCCAGGTCGCCGAGCATCACCAGCGGTTCTACCAGGAACACTGGTTTGGTGGCTTTGTTCGGCCCCAGACGGAGGTTGTTGCGAATCCACTGTGCCGGGCTGTAGCCCTTTTCGGCGTAGCGTTTGTCCGGCGAAAGACGGTCTTCGTTATTGAACTCGTTGAGGTAGAACTTGCGGGCGTTGTACACCAGCTCCGCGACGTCCAGCGCGATGTTCGAACCGCAGCGGCCCAGGCCGATCAGGCACACCGACGGGAATTCCTGATCGCTGTGATGTTCACTGTCGCCTTCCAGATGCGGTGGGCGCGGGAACACCATGTCGCGCAGGCCGTCGAGGTTGTCGAGGATACGGTCGGTGTTGGTTTCGGTGAAGTACAGGTATTGCTGAGTTGCCAGCGGGCGCGATGGGGTCAATGGCTTCGAGGGGGCGGGGCTGTTCGCCGCAGGGCTCAGGGTCAGATCGGATATTGCAGCAGCCGGATTGTTTTTAGAAGTCATTGTGCGCCATGTACCTGGACTGGTTGGTTGGG
Source organism: Pseudomonas sp. RT4P38 (assembly GCF_054897765.1). NCBI lineage: Bacteria > Pseudomonadati > Pseudomonadota > Gammaproteobacteria > Pseudomonadales > Pseudomonadaceae > Pseudomonas > Pseudomonas sp. RT4P38. The sequence goes on along the minus strand of NZ_CM142703.1, from coordinate 5,489,283 downwards.
CGACAGGCTGTCGTCAAACCATCACGGAATGGGAACTCGCGTCTTTTTTCAGCGCGTATTTGGCCCAAGCGTCAGGGTGTTGGCCTGGCCATCACTCGGGGGAATCCTTTCCTTAGTCATGATGAATCGGCCAATATTCGGTGATCTTTAATCAAAAGGAGGCTAAATGATGGCAGCGTTACCTTCACTTGGGTTTGCCGGAATCGGCCTGATGGGTTTGCCGATGTGCCGGCGCCTGCTGGCGGCGGGTTATCCGCTGACCGTGTGGAACCGCAATCCGGCCAAGTGCGCGCCGCTGGTCGAAGCCGGCGCCCGGCAAGTCGCCACGCCTGCGCAACTGTGTCAGCACGCCGACGTGGTGATGTTGTGCCTGGCGGATACTTCGGTGGTTCGAGAGGTGATTTTTGGCTCGGCTGGCATTGCCGAGGGGGCGAAAAGGGGGCAAGTGCTGGTGGACTTTTCCAGTCTGGAACCCACGGCGACCCGGGAAATGGCCGAGGCGCTGATCAACACCACCGGCATGAGTTGGATGGATACGCCTGTGTCTGGCGGTGTGTCCGGTGCCGAGGCTGGCAGCCTGGCGATCATGGTGGGTGGCACAACGGCAGATCTTGAGCGTGTGCGCTCGGTGTTGTTGACCCTTGGCCAGCGCGTGACGCACATGGGGGCTGTCGGAGCAGGGCAGGTGACCAAGGTTTGCAATCAGATGATTGTCGCCTGCAATGCGCTGGTGATCGCCGAAGTGATGGCTTTGGCTGAACGCTCCCAGGTCAATGCCGGCATGATTGCCGAGGCACTGGCCGGCGGTTTCGCCGATTCAAAACCCTTGCAGATTCTCGCCCCGCAAATGGCCGACAGCCGTTTCGAGCCCGTGAAGTGGCACGTACGCACGCTGCTCAAGGATCTGGATGCTGCGGTGAAATTTTCCCGCGAACAGGGTTCGGCCACACCGATCAGTGGATTGGCCGCACAACTGATGCGACTGCATGGGGCCCAGGGTTTTTTGGAGAAAGATCCGTCAACGTTAGTGCAGTTATACCGCGAGCCAGGCTCAAGGAACTGACCGTGTGCGGGTGCTTGCGCTGGTTGATTTCGTTCAGTACCGGGCGTAATTCTTCCAGCGGTACCGGGCGGCTGAGCAGGTAACCCTGGACGAAATCGCTGCCCTGGCGTTCGAGAAAGTCATATTGCTCGAAGGTCTCGACGCCCTCGGTGACCACCTGCAAATGCAGGGTGTGCGCCATGACGATGATCGCCTGGACGATCTCCATGTCCTGCGTTGCCTTGGGAATGTCCTGAATGAAAGAGCGATCGATCTTCAGTGTGTTCAGCGGCAGGCGCTTGAGGTAGGCCAAGGATGAGTAGCCGGTGCCAAAATCGTCGATCGACAATGAAACCCCGAGGGCGCGGATCTGCCGCAGCAGCATCAGGGTGTTGGCGATGTTGCCCATCAGCGCGTTCTCCGTGACCTCCAGCTCCAGGCGCTCGGGCGCAACCCCGGCCACGCGCAGGGCGTATTCGATTTCGTCGGCCAATTCCTCGCGCGCCAGGTTCAGCGGCGAGCAGTTCACCGCAATCTTCAGTTCTTCACAGCCGTGGCGGGACAACTCGCCCAGGTCTTCACAGGCCTTGCGCAGTACCCAGTTGTCCAGTTCGGCGATCAACCCGTTGGCCTCAGCGATGCCGATAAAGCGCTCCGGCGTGAGTAAGCCGTGAATCGGGTGTTGCCAGCGAATCAGCGCTTCCAGTTTGGTGACCTGGCCGCTTTTCAGGTCGTAGATCGGTTGGTAATGGATCATCAGCCCCGTGTCTTCGCGCAGGGCATGGCGCAGTTCTTCTTCCAGTTGCAGTTCCATCGTAGCCCGGGTCCTGAGGCTCGAACTGAAGAAATGCAGGCTGTTGCGGCCGCTGCCTTTGGACTGATACAGCGCCAGGTCGGCGTTTTTCAGCAGTTCTTCGCACGTCTTGCCGTCTTCGGGGAACAGGCTGATGCCGATGCTGGTGGTCATGACCATGCGCCGGCCGGACAGCTCGATGGGTTCCTTCATTTTCAGCATGATGCGCTGGGCCATGTGCCGGGCTTCTTCACGGTCGTGCAGGCCGATGAGAATGCAGAACTCGTCGCCACCAAAGCGCGCCACCACGTCGTCGTGGCTGCGTACCGAGCTTTTGATATGGCTGGCCAGGACCTTGAGCAATTCGTCGCCGGCGTCGTGGCCGAGGCTATCGTTGATGCGCTTGAAATGGTCGATGTCGAGGAACAGCACCGCCAGCATGCCTCCCTCGTTGGTTTTCTCGATCAGTTTCTCGGCAAAGATCTGATTGAAGCCGCGGCGGTTGATCAGGTTGGTAAGGGCGTCATAGTGCGCCACCTGTTGCAGCGACATGCGCGCCTGATCCAGTTGACTAAGCAGAGCATTGACCCGTCGCAGGTCGTGCTCCTTGTTTTGTAGTTTCTTGTCGGCCAGTGCCGCGCTGATGCAGCTACCGATGATCAACAGGGCCATGATCGCCACCGTTAGCCCCAGTTGCAGGTGGTTGTTTTCAGCGGGTAGCATCGGCAGGCTGCCGGTGGGCAGCACCAGAGTCAGCGCGGCCATGCCAGTGAAATGCATGCTGACGATACCGGCCCCGAGCACCAGGCTGGCGGTGAATTTTACCAGTGGGTGATGCAAACCGGTGCCATCGCGCAGGTGACTGGAAATCAACAGGGCGGCGAGGCTGGCGCCAATCGCGATCACGATGGAGAGGACGAACAGGGCGGGGTTGTAATAGGCCGTTGCAACCGAACGCATGGCAGCCATGCCCACATAGTGCATGGTCGCGATGCCCAGACCGATCCAGACCGCGGCCCGCAGGTACTGCCAGAAATTGAGGTCAGGATGACTGAGCGTGTGCATCGCCAGCCACGAAGCGGTCAGGGCGAACAACAGCGAGAGCAGAGTGATGGGCAGTTGGTAATGAATTTCGACCGGCGCCTGGAATGCCAGCATGCTGATGAAATGCATGGCCCAGATCCCGCCCGCCAGGCAACCGGCGCCGACCCAGCGCCAGAGCCGTTTCGAAGCGATTTTTTCGGCGTGACCCACCCGTTCGGCCATGTCCAGTGTGGCAAAGCTGCCGACACAGGCGACCATATAAGCCAGTAACACCAGAAAAGGGTCATGTGCGCAATTGAGTATTACCTGCCCGCTTTTCGGAAGCTCGGTAATGAAAAGCAAACCAAGCCACTCCATAGCATGCCCCATCTTGTCATCCTGGCTGCGCCATGAACGCTGGCGAATGCTTTGGAGTATAGAGGGCGTGTAAAGAGTGCAAGCGATAGTGGCACATTGGCCGCAACCATTTTGGAATGAGCGTTAGAGTGTTTGGAAATAAACTGTTGCACAGGCTGCGACATCTTCCATGGGCGGATATCAGCTTTACAAATAATGACAGACAGCTCTGGCGGGCCTGACTAAATTGCAGGTTCCGGGCTCGGATGCGCTGGCAGTGAAGCCCCAATAACAATAAAAGAGACGGACCCATGCAGAACTCGACCCAAGCGGCGAATGCCTGGCGCATTCTGTTCCTGCTGTTCCTCGCCAACCTGTTCAACTTCTTCGACCGCACGATCCCCGCCATCATCATCGAGCCGATCCGCATGGAATGGCACCTCAGCGACTTTCAACTGGGGATCATCGGTACCGCATTCACCCTCGTTTATGCCATTGCCGGCCTGCCTCTGGGACGGATGGCCGATACCGGTTCGCGCAGCAAATTGATGGGCTGGGGCCTGGCGGCCTGGAGCGGGCTAACGGCGGTCAACGGACTGGTGGGGAGTTTCTGGGCTTTCCTGATCGTGCGCATGGGCATCGGCATCGGTGAAGCCAGTTACGCACCGGCCGCCAACTCGCTGATCGGCGACCTGTTCCCGGCCCACCGCCGGGCGCGGGCGATGGGCATTTTCATGCTCGGGCTGCCCTTGGGGCTGCTGCTGGCATTCTTCACCATTGGCTGGATGGTCAAGGTGTTCGACAGCTGGCGCGCGCCGTTCTTTATCGCGGCAGTGCCGGGGTTGATTCTGGCGATCTTCATGTTCTACATCAAAGAACCGAAACGCGGCGCCGCAGAGAGTGTGCAGGTTTCTCAGGAACGCGTAGACCGGCCGATCCGTCGGGTGCTGGCAGTGCCGACTTTCCTGTGGCTGGTAATGGCGGGGCTGTGCTTCAACTTCGCCACGTATGCCTGCAACTCGTTTCTGGTGCCGATGCTGCAGCGCTATTTCCTGATGCCGTTGCAGGAAGCGGCGGTGGCGACAGGGGTGATTGTCGGCGTGACCGGGTTGTTCGGCCTGACACTGGGCGGTTGGGTGGCTGACAAGATTCACCAGCGGGTGGCCAATGGGCGACTGTTGTTTGCCGCGTTCAGCTTGATCATCTCGACGGTGTGTACGGCTTGGGCACTGCATTCCGGGCGGATCGAGATCGGGGTATTTGTGGCGGTGTTCAGTGTGGGCTGGTTGTTTGCCTACAACTTCTACACCTGCGTTTACACCGCCATTCAGGACGTAGTCGAGCCGCGCTTGCGGGCCACGGCCATGGCGTTGTTCTTTGCCGGGCTGTACTTGCTGGGCGGTGGGTTGGGGCCGGTGGTGGTCGGCGCCTTGTCCGACCACTTTGCGCATACGGCGATGCTCTCGGCGGGTGCTGAACAGATGACTGAGGCGTTCAAGGCTGTCGGCTTGCATGACGCGATGTACCTGATCCCGGTGGCGCTGTTTTTCACCATGGTATTTCTATTCCTGGCTTCGCGGTGTTTTGTGCGCGATGCCAAGCGGATGAAGGAAGGGTTGGTGGCGATGGTTGAGCCGCAAATTCCGGCGGTCACTGCGTAAATGATCGTTCCCACGCGGAGCGTAGGAACGATCAGCAGACAAAAAAAGGCCCGCATCGCTGCGGGCCTTCTTTGTTTTAGCGGGGCAGAGCAGGGACTTAACCCGCCACCAGCACCCGAATCGCTTCCAGTCGCAACGCAGCCTTATCGAGCATGGCCAGGCCTTGCTCGCGCTGTTTGCGCAGGGCAACCAGTTCGCTGTCGCGCACCGTCGGGTTGACCGCTTGCAAGGCGGTCAGGCGCGCCAGTTCTTCGTCGGTGTCGGCGGCCAGACGACGTTGCGCCTCAGCCACGCGCTCGGCGTGACGCGGGAATATCTTCTCTTCGCCAGCGTTGATCCGTGGCGTCAGCTGATCGCGCTGAGCCTGGATGAACTTGTTGGCGCTGGCGCGCGGTACGCTTTCCAGCTGATCGTTAAGGGTTTCGAACGAGACCCGGGTCGACAGGTCGTTGCCATTGGCATCGAGCAGGCAGCGCAGGGCGGCCGGCGGCAGGTAACGGCCCAGTTGCAGCGAGCGCGGGGCAACCACTTCGCTGACGTAAAGCAGTTCCAGCAACACGGTGCCAGGTTTCAGTGCCTTGTTCTTGATCAGCGCCACGGCGGTGTTGCCCATGGAACCGGACAAGACCAGGTCCATGCCGCCCTGAACCATCGGGTGTTCCCAGGTAATGAACTGCATGTCTTCGCGAGACAGCGCCTGGTTGCGGTCGTAAGTGATGGTCACGCCTTCGTCGTCGCCCAGCGGGAAGCTGGCATCGAGCATTTTTTCGCTCGGCTTGAGGATCAGTGCGTTTTCCGAGTGATCTTCGCTGTCGATGCCGAACGCGTCGAACAGGGTTTCCATGTAGATCGGCAGGGCGAACTGGTCGTCTTGCTCGAGGATGTCCTCGACCAGCGCATCACCTTCGCCAGCGCCGCCGGAGTTGAGTTCCAGCAAGCGGTCACGGCCGCTGTGCAACTCGCCTTCCAGACGCTCGCGCTCGGCGCGGGCTTCGTCGATCAGCGCTTGCCACTCGCCGTCGTCGGCGTTTTCCAGCAACGGCAGCAGGCGCGGGCCGAACTGGTGCTGCAAGGCATTGCCGGTCGGGCAGGTGTTGAGGAATGCGTTCAATGCTTCGTGGTACCACTGAAACAGCCGCTCTTGCGGGCTGGTTTCCAGGTACGGCACGTGCACTTCGATGATGTGCTTCTGGCCGATCCGGTCCAGACGACCGATACGCTGCTCCAGCAGGTCTGGGTGCGACGGCAGATCGAACAGCACCAGGTGGTGCGAGAACTGGAAGTTGCGACCTTCACTGCCGATTTCCGAGCAGATCAGCACTTGTGCGCCAAATTCTTCGTCGGCGAAGTAGGCGGCGGCGCGGTCACGCTCGAGGATGTTCATGCCTTCGTGGAACACCGTGGCCGGGATGCCGGAACGCACGCGCAGGGCGTCTTCCAGGTCCATGGCGGTTTCGGCGTGGGCACAGATCACCAGCACTTTGGTGCGCTTGAGCATCTTCAGGGTGTCGATCAGCCACTCGACGCGGGGGTCGAATTTCCACCAGCGCTCTTCTTCATTGGCGTCCGGCTGGGCCTGGAAGCTGACTTCCGGGTACAGCTCGGCGTGATCGCCCAATGGCAGTTCGAGGTATTCGTCGGGGCACGGCAGCGGGTACGGGTGCAGTTTGCGCTCCGGAAAACCCTGCACGGCGGCGCGGGTGTTGCGGAACAGCACGCGGCCGGTGCCGTGGCGGTCGAGCAGTTCGCGGACCAGACGGGCGCTGGCTTCGATGTCGCCATCGTTGACGGCGGCCAGCAGGGCTTCGCCTTCGTTGCCGAGGAAACCGTGAATGGTTTTGTGCGCTTCAGGCGACAGTCGCCCCTTGTCCAGCAGCTCCTGGACGGCTTCGGCCACCGGGCGATAGTTTTCACTCTCGGCACGGAAGGCGTGCAGGTCATGGAAACGGTTCGGGTCGAGCAGGCGCAGCCGCGCGAAGTGGCTGTCCTGGCCCAGTTGTTCCGGGGTCGCGGTCAGCAGCAGGACGCCCGGGATCGTTTCAGCAAGCTGCTCGACGAGGGTGTATTCGGGGCTGGCCTTTTCTTCGTGCCAGACCAAGTGGTGAGCTTCGTCGACGACCATCATGTCCCAACCCGCGGCGAACAGCGCGTCCTGGGCCTTCTCGTCGTCCACCAGCCACTCGAGTGCAACCAGCGCGAGCTGGGTGTCTTCAAACGGGTTGGCAGCATCGCTTTCGATGAAGCGTTCTTCGTCGAACAGCGCGACTTGCAGGTTGAAGCGGCGGCGCATCTCGACCAGCCACTGGTGCTGAAGGTTCTCCGGAACCAGGATCAGCACACGGTTGGCGCGGCCCGAGAGCAGTTGGCGATGGATGATCAGGCCGGCTTCGATGGTTTTCCCCAGGCCCACTTCGTCCGCCAGCAGAACCCGTGGCGCGATGCGGTCGGCGACCTCACGGGCGATGTGCAACTGGTGCGCGATCGGTTGCGCACGCACGCCACCCAGGCCCCAAAGGGAGGACTGCAATTGGCGGCTGGTGTGTTCCAGGGTGTGGTAACGCAGGGAGAACCAGGCCAGCGGGTCAATTTGACCGGCGAACAAACGGTCGCTGGCCAGACGGAACTGAATGAAGTTCGACAGTTGGGTTTCCGGCAGGGTGACCACTTCGTTCTGCCCGTTAAGGCCGTGGTAGACCAGCAGGCCGTCGACGTCGTCGACTTCTTGTACGGTCAGTTTCCAGCCTTCGAAGTGAGTGATCGAGTCACCCGGCGAAAACCGCACGCGGGTGAGGGGCGCATTCCGTAGCGCGTACTGGCGAGTGTCGCCAGTGGCCGGGTAGAGCACGGTCAACAAGCGGCCGTCCTGTGCCAGAACGGTGCCTAAACCCAGCTCGGCTTCGCTGTCACTGATCCAGCGTTGCCCCGGTTGATACTGCTGCGCCATGCTGCCTGACTCCCACCTTGAAAAAGCGGGCTATCTTAACGGAATCGGGCCTGCAGACCAAAGGTTTACATGCATAGGCGCTGCCGACGTCGGACGATCTTTTGATCTTCGGGAACACTTGAGTTCTGCGTTGTCCGATGAAAGATCGCAGCGGGCGGCAGCACCTACAGTGCCAACCGGGTCACAATTTGCGACCGATGGCTCAAGTCACCATCCCCGCAGCCGACAGCTTGCTGACAGGAGACTAATAATTATGCTGCCACCGATGCTCCCCTTGAGTGCCGTGCCGATCACCTCACAGCAGGATCCGATTCGCCAGCGGCCGGATATTCCACCCGTGGTGCCGGTGCAGGAAAGCTCCAGCGAAAGCACTATCGACCTGCAAAAACGCGATCCCGAAGAAGCCGCCTTGCAGCTACGCGAGGAGCAGCGCCGGCAGCAGGAGCGTGACCGACGTCGCCGTGAAGCTGATGAAGATCCCGAAGAGCACCTGGCGATTCCCGGGGACGAGCTCAACGCCGACAATACCGTGCCGGTGGCGCCATTGATGGACGATCAGCCTCGGCAAGGGTTGTGGGTCGATATTCAGATTTGAGGTGGCGGCTGGTCAGCGATGCGATCAGACCGCATTATTGGCACATCCTTGCCTGCCGATACGGCAGCTGAATTTCACCACAAGCGATGCACTGAGCACCATGAGCCAAGACGACAAGCTGATCGACCTCAACTCCGAACGCGCCAAGCGGGTTCATGACCTTAATGAAAAGCGTCTGAACGAAGTACGCCAGGCGTTCGAGCAAGCCCTGCCGTTGGGTAAAGCGAAGAAGAAGCCGAAGAACAAACCGAAAAAGCGTTGAAACACCCTGCATTGGTTGATGCAGGTCAGTTATTCCCCCTCCTTTACGCCCAGTCTCGGGCGACATTGATCCCGGTCAATTTTTTCTCCTGCCTGATTGGTTAACTTAGCCCTATCGCAACAAGGCAACCGCAGGAGGCCAGTCATGTTTTTCGACAACGTGGTGATCGCCGGAGTGCTGACTGTCGGCCTCATGGTTATGTTTTTTGCAGGGTTTGGATTTTTTATCTGGAAGGATTCGCATAAGCGCAAGCCGTAGGTCTTTCTGGAAGCAATGAGCACGCAAGGCATTTTGGGCAACTTCGGTTGCCCTTTTTTTTGTGTCTGAAAATCTATCGGAATACGCACCTGATCGTTCCCACGCTCTGCGTGGGAATGCCTCAAGGGACGCTCCGCGTTCCAGCTCTCGAAAGGGACGCGGAGCGTCCCGGGCTGCATTTCCACGCAGAGCGAGGGAACGATCTATACCGAAATGCGGGCAATAAAAAGGCGCGAACCTCACGGAACGCGCCTTTTTTGTGCGGCTATGTATCAGCTGCCCAGTGCCTTCGATGCCAGCCAGAACAGGCCGGCCGACAAGGCCACGGTCGCTGGCAAGGTAAGGACCCAGGCCAGCAGGATGGTTCTGACGGTGCCGCCCTGCAGGCCGCTTTTGTTGGCAACCATGGTGCCAGCCACGCCTGATGACAGAACGTGGGTGGTGGACACCGGCAGGCTGAAGATGTTGGCCATGCCGATCAGGGTCGCGGTAGTGATCTGTGCCGACATGCCTTGGGAGTAAGTCATGCCCTGCTTGCCGATCTTCTCGCCGATGGTCAGTACCACGCGTTTCCAGCCGACCATGGTACCCAGGCCGAGGGCCAGGGCGACCGCCAGGATCACCCAGAATGGGGCGTATTCGGTGGTGGTGGTCAGGTCTTTGCGCAGCTTGTTCAGGTCAGCTTTTTCACGGGCGTCGAGGCCTGGCAGCTTGCCGACTTTCTTCGCCGTGTCGTCCAGGCAGAGCAGATAACGACGCACTTCGATGCGGCTTTCCGCCGGTAGCGAGTGGTAGTCTGCTACACCTTTAAGGGTGCCGAGCAGGGCGGTGATGGTCGGTTCGGTCTGTTGCGGGTTGCAACGGAATTTCTCCGGCAGATCGCCTTCCACGCTTTTGCCCAGGGCCAGGTATTCACCCAGTGTTGCGGCGTTGCGCTTATAGAACTGGCTCAGGTGCAAGGTCGCATCGCGTGTCCGCTCGATCTGATAGGTGGTGCTGCCCAGGTCGAGTACGAACTGCGCCGGGACAATACCGATCAGCACCAGCATGATCAAGCCGATACCTTTCTGGCCATCGTTGGAGCCGTGCACAAAGCTCACGGCCATCGCCGAAATCACCAGCACCAGGCGGTTCCAGAACGGCGGGTGTTTCTTGTCATCGATCTTGCGGCGCTGTTCCGGCGTCTTGTGCATCTTCGACAGCGGACGCCACCATTTAAGGCTGATCAATATCAGGGCTGCGACCAGGAAGCCGGCCATCGGCGAGAACACCAGGGAGGCACCGATATCGATCGCTTTCTGCCAGTTCACACCATCGGCCAACGGAATATCGTTGATCAACGCGTTGGCCAGGCCAACACCGAGGATCGACCCGATCAGCGTATGGGAGCTGGAAGCCGGGATACCGAAGTACCAGGTGCCCAGGTTCCAGGTGATGGCGGCGGCGAGCAGCGAGAACACCATGGCCAGCCCGTGACCGGTGTTCACATTGATCAGCAACTCTACCGGCAGCAGGTGGACGATGGCATACGCCACGCCGACACCGCCCAGCAGCACGCCAAGAAAGTTGAACACACCGGAAAAGAACACTGCCAGATGAGGCGGCATGGCTTTGGTGTAGATAACAGTGGCCACCGCGTTAGCGGTGTCATGAAAGCCGTTGATGAACTCGAAGGCAAGGACAAAGGCCAGGGCGAGCAAGAGGCTCACAAGCACCCAAGCATCCAGTCCGCTGAATAAATCGATCATGAAGGTTTTCTGACCCGGTCGTAAGGGGGCGCGATTATGCCAGAAAAGACTGCTAATCGATGCACTAGGTGCTCATCGGTAACATTCTTCAATGAATTAGTTTGTGACGACAGCCTAAGCCCCAGGTTTTTACGGGGTTTTGCAAGTCATTGAATTCTTTGAAAAGGCCGCAGCCACAAGGGTTCCTCTCGTAGGGAGGAGAGGCTTGAACGCTTGTGCGAAACATCTGAAAAGAGGGCCAGACACGAGCCACTTGCCTCATCCGACAGGTGAGGTGGCCGCTGCCCGCTCATAGCGGGCGCGATAGGCATCATCAATACATCCCGCTTTTAGCGGGTGCAGACGCAGACCCTTGAAAGAATTCAGGCCAAGGCCGTTATGGCTCTTCGGCTTTGAGTTCCTTTTCCATTTTCTGCAATTCCTGAGTGAAAGCCTGATCCTGAACGGTGGCGCGTTTACGCCAGGGTTTGCGCTCTGGTTCGGGCTGAGCGGCGTAGGTGGTGACTTCCCCGCCGTAAACTTCCTTGTAACGTTGTTCCTGGCGCTCAAGTTCCGCGCGCAGTTCGTCTTTCGTCACAGTGCTACCTGATTGAGTTGAGATTAATTCTGGTGAAACGCGCTACATCAAACGTATTGACCACGCTCGCCGAAAGGACAAGGCCGGTGAAGGCATCGTTTTTACGGCATTGTGATCAATACTTCCATGTTGCAGGCGGCCACGGCACCAGAGATAAACAGCTGACGTAGCATCAGTTTCCTGTTTCAGCGAACGCTTTGGCGAAGCATATGAATGAGCGTCAGGCGCTTGCTGCGGGCAGCGGCAATGGAACATCGCGCTACCAGGTGGCGAATCGGCAATTAAAAACCGGTCGCCACTGATTTGCATTATAGCGGTCGATTCGAAGAACACTATCGCCAAAGAGTTAAAAGTGGGTCTTGATGTGTGATTGTTTGGGTACTCGCAACTTTTACGGCTAACTAGGTCGTTCCGCGTCGCCGACTTTACAGTGATGTCTTTCTGACGCCATTAAGTCGAATAAGTTACGGTAATTACATGGACCCTTTTAGTCTGCGTCCGAGCCAGTGTAAAGATAGGTAATAGGGGGTGCAAACCCGTTCAATAGTCGGTTGGCCCAGATGATAGTCGATTGCGATTATCGGTCGATGGTTCGATAATCGAACAGTCTTGGTTGCCAGGGCTTGTGTGAGAGGCCGGATGCCGCTTGTAATAGCCGCTGATCCGTGCGGGAAAAGGACCTTATATGAACGATCAAATGCGCAATTCCTTCGCTTCAGTGGCGCCGCCGATCGTTGCCTCGCCCGCCAAGCGGATCCAGGCACTGACCGGCGACCCCGATTTCATGACGTCCCTCGCCCGAGGCCTGGCTGTGGTGCAAGCGTTCCAGGAACGCAAACGGCACCTCACCATTGCCCAGATCAGCCACCGTACCGAAATTCCCCGCGCCGCTGTGCGACGTTGCCTGCACACGCTGATCAAACTCGGCTACGCCACCACCGACGGCCGCACGTATTCGCTGCTACCCAAAGTGCTGACGCTCGGCCATGCCTATGTGTCCTCGACTCCGCTGGCGGTTTCTGCCCAGCCCTACCTGGACCGCATGAGCGAGCAACTCCATGAAGCTTGCAACATGGCTACTCTGGAGGGCGATGACATCTTGTACATCGCTCGTTCGGCCACCACTCAGCGATTGATTTCCGTCGACCTGTCGGTGGGTGGACGTCTGCCCGCCTATTGCACTTCGATGGGTCGGATTCTTCTCGCGGCGCTGGACGATTCGTCACTGCGCGAGTACCTCGATCATGCAGAGCTGCAAGCCAAGACCAGCCGTACCCTGCACACCCCCGAGGCGTTGCTCGAATGCCTGCAAGAGGTGCGACGGCAAGGTTGGTGCATCGTCGATCAGGAACTGGAACAGGGCCTGCGCTCGATTGCCGTTCCCGTGTACGACGCTTCCGGGCAAGTGGTCGCAGCGCTGAACGTCAGTACCCACGCTGGCCGGGTCAGCCGCAACGAGCTGGAGCAGCGCTTTCTTCCGGGCCTTCTGAGCGCCAGCCGCGACCTTAGCGCACAACTCTTCGCCTGAACCGTCCACTAAGTTGTTCGATAAACGCACAGACTCGCGTTTATCGAATTGACGCTCTTTCCCCAAGATCACTAATGTCGCGGCAGCGTCAGCCTTGACTGGCACCTGTCCAACTGCGTTCTTTGCGTGGAATAAAAATAATGAACCAGCCTCAGTCTGCTGTAGGAAACTGCCTCGACGTGCAGTCTTTCATCAATGCTCAACCCATTTCGCGCTACCAGTGGCGAGTGCTCATCCTGTGTTTTCTGATTGTTTTCCTCGATGGCCTCGACACCGCGGCCATGGGCTTCATCGCGCCCGCCCTCACACAGGATTGGGGCATCGACCGCGCCAGCCTTGGGCCGGTGATGAGCGCTGCGCTGATCGGCATGGTCTTCGGCGCACTGGGTTCTGGCCCGTTGGCTGACCGCTTCGGGCGAAAAGTCGTACTGGTGGGCGCGGTATTGTTGTTCGGCGCTTTCAGTTTGGCCTCGGCTTACAGCACCAACGTCGATCAGCTGCTGGTGCTGCGTTTCCTCACCGGCCTGGGCCTTGGCGCCGGCATGCCGAACGCCACGACGCTCCTGTCCGAATACACCCCTGAGCGAAAGAAATCCCTGTTGGTGACCAGCATGTTCTGCGGCTTCAATCTCGGCATGGCGGGCGGCGGTTTCATTTCCGCCAAGCTGATCCCGGCCTTTGGCTGGCACAGCCTGCTGCTGATCGGCGGGATCCTGCCGTTGATCCTCGCAGTCGTTCTGTTCTTCTGGCTGCCGGAATCGGCGCGCTACCTCGTAGTCCGCAATCGCGGCACCGACAAGGTGCGCAAGACTTTGGCGCCCATCGACCCGACGGTCGTTGCCCAGGCTTCCAGCTTCAGCGTGCCAGAACAGAAAACCGTGAAGGCCCGCAACGTTTTCGCAGTGATCTTCTCCGGCACCTACAGCACCGGCACCTTGTTGCTGTGGCTGACTTACTTCATGGGGCTGGTGATCGTTTATTTGCTGACCAGTTGGCTGCCGACGCTGATGCGTGACAGTGGCGCGAGTATGGAGAACGCGGCGTTTATTGGCGCGTTGTTCCAGTTTGGTGGGGTATTGAGCGCGGTGGGTGTGGGCTGGGCGATGGATCGGTTCAATCCGCACAAGGTTATCGGCATTTTCTATCTACTCGCCGGGGTGTTTGCCTACGCGGTAGGGCAAAGCCTGGGCAACATCACGCTGCTGGCGACGTTGGTGCTGGTGGCCGGGATGTGTGTCAACGGCGCGCAATCGGCGATGCCTTCACTGGCGGCGCGGTTTTATCCGACCCAGGGGCGGGCGACCGGGGTGTCGTGGATGCTCGGGATTGGCCGCTTCGGTGCAATTCTCGGTGCCTGGATGGGCGCAACACTACTGGGCCTTGGCTGGAACTTTGAGCAGGTGCTGACAGCGCTGGTGATTCCAGCGGCATTGGCGACCACGGCGGTGGTGATCAAGGGCATGGTCAGTCATGCGGATGCGACCTGAGTCCAAGGGGCAGAAGATCGGTAGCCAGACAACAATCTGTTCGATAAACGAACACTTAGTCGATTATCGGATTGTTTGGCGTTTTTTAGGGGCTTACTCTTCAGTCATTCCGGCGCTGCGCATCGCGCCTTTTTCTTCGACTGTCGGTTCATAACAAAACAGGAGCCTGCCCCATGGCTGAAATCCTTTCGCTGCACGACGCGGTGAAGCAATTCGTTAACGACGGCGATACGGTCGCGCTCGAAGGCTTCACTCACCTGATCCCTACGGCGGCGGGTCACGAAATCATTCGCCAGGGCAAGAAAGACCTGACCCTGGTGCGGATGACGCCTGACCTGGTCTACGACCAGTTGATCGGCGCCGGTTGTGCTCGCAAGCTGATTTTCTCCTGGGGCGGCAACCCGGGCGTCGGTTCGCTGCACCGCCTGCGTGACGCCGTCGAGAAGCAGTGGCCACACGCGCTGGAAATCGAAGAACACAGCCACGCCGACCTGGCCAATGCCTACGTCGCTGGCGCATCCGGCCTACCGTTCGCGGTGCTGCGTGCCTACGCCGGCTCCGACCTGCCGAAGGTCAACCCGCTGATCAAAACCGTCACCTGCCCATTCACTGGCGAAGTATTGGCGGCCGTGCCTTCGGTGCGCCCGGACATCACCGTGATTCACGCACAGAAAGCCGACCGCAAAGGCAACGTGCTGCTCTGGGGCATTCTCGGCGTACAGAAAGAAGCGGCGTTGGCTGCCAAGCGCTGCATCGTTACCGTCGAGGAAATCGTCGACGACCTCAATGCACCGATGAACTCGTGTGTTCTGCCGACGTGGGCGTTGAGCGCGGTCTGCCACGTTCCTGGCGGTGCGCACCCGTCCTACGCTCACGGCTACAACGAGCGTGATAACCGTTTCTACCAGGCCTGGGACCCGATTGCCCGCGACCGTGAAACCTTCACCGCGTGGATCAACGAGTACATCCACGGCTGCGCTGACTTCAGCGAGTTCCAGGCCAAACTGGCCGCTGCTTCGGAGGCGAAGTAATGACTTACACCACCAATGAAATGATGACCGTCGCCGCTGCCCGCCGCCTGAAAAACGGTTCGGTGTGCTTCGTTGGTATCGGCCTGCCGTCGAAAGCCGCCAACCTGGCGCGTCTGACGTCCTCGCCGGACGTCGTCCTGATCTACGAATCGGGTCCGATCGGTGCCAAGCCGAGCGTACTGCCGCTGTCTATCGGTGACGGCGAGCTGGCGGAAACCGCCGATACCGTCGTCCCGACCGGTGAGATTTTTCGCTACTGGTTGCAGGGCGGGCGCATCGACGTCGGTTTCCTTGGCGCCGCGCAAGTCGACCGCTTTGGCAATATCAACACCACAGTGGTGGGCGACTACCATCAGCCGAAAGTCCGCCTGCCGGGTGCCGGTGGTGCGCCGGAGATCGCGGGCTCGGCCAAAAGTGTGCTGATCATCCTCAAGCAGTCGGCGCGTTCCTTTGTCGACAAACTCGACTTCATTACCTCGGTTGGCCATGGCGAGGGCGGCGATTCTCGCAAGCGTCTCGGACTGCCGGGCGCCGGACCGGTCGGCATCATCACTGACCTGTGCATCATGGAACCGGAAGCCGGCACCCATGAATTCGTGGTCACCGCGCTGCACCCTGGCGTGACCTGTGAGCAAGTGGTCGCTGCCACCGGTTGGGCGATTCGTTTTGCCGAGACGGTTGAAAACACCGCAGAGCCGACGGTCGTCGAACTGACGGCGCTCAGGGATCTGGAAGCCCGCACTGCCGCGGCCCACGGCCAAGCACCCGGAGAAGCCTGATGCGCGACGTTTATATCTGCGACGCGATTCGCACCCCCATCGGCCGTTTCGGCGGTGGCCTGTCGGCGGTTCGCGCCGACGACCTGGCCGCCGTGCCGATCAAGGCGCTGATGGAGCGCAACCCGTCGGTCGACTGGAGCGCGGTGGACGAGGTGTTCCTCGGTTGCGCCAACCAGGCCGGCGAAGACAACCGCAACGTAGCGCGCATGGCGTTGTTGCTGGCGGGCCTGCCGGACACCATTCCGGGCGTGACCCTCAATCGCCTCTGCGCCTCGGGTATGGATGCCATCGGCACCGCTTTCCGGGCCATCGCCAGTGGCGAGATGGAGCTGGCGATTGCTGGCGGCGTCGAGTCGATGTCCCGCGCACCGTTCGTGATGGGCAAGGCGGATGCGGCGTTCTCGCGCAACATGAAGCTGGAAGACACCACCATCGGCTGGCGTTTTATCAACCCGTTGATGAAAGCCCAATACGGCGTGGATGCGATGCCGCAGACCGCCGACAACGTGGCTGACGATTACGAAGTTTCCCGCGCCGATCAGGACGCTTTCGCACTGCGCAGTCAGCAGCGGACAGCCGCCGCGCAGGCCGCAGGATTTTTCGCGGAAGAAATCGTTGAAGTGCGCATTGCCCACAAGAAGGGTGAAAGTGTCGTCAGCCAGGATGAGCATCCTCGCGCCGACACCACGCTGGAAACCCTGGCCAAACTCAAACCGGTCAACGGTCCCGACAAAACCGTCACCGCCGGCAATGCTTCCGGGGTGAACGACGGTGCGGCGGCATTGATTCTGGCCTCTGGCGATGCGGTGAAGAAACACGGTCTGACCGCCCGCGCCAAAGTGCTGGGCATGTCCAGCGCCGGTGTTGCACCACGGGTCATGGGCATCGGTCCGGTGCCTGCAGTGCGAAAATTGATCGAGCGCCTCGGTCTGGCCGTCAGCGATTTCGACGTGATCGAACTCAACGAAGCGTTCGCCAGCCAGGGTTTGGCGGTGCTGCGTGAACTGGGACTGGCGGACGACGCAGCCCAAGTCAACCCGAACGGTGGCGCCATTGCCTTGGGCCACCCGTTGGGCATGAGCGGTGCGCGTCTGGTACTGACCGCGCTGCATCAGCTGGAAAAGACCGGTGGCAAGAAAGGTCTGGCGACCATGTGCGTCGGCGTGGGCCAGGGTCTGGCCTTGGCGATCGAACGGGTCTGACGCGCAGCGTTGATGAATAAGAACTGAGGAATGCTTCATGACTGACAAGCCTGGTTACCGCCGCCCGCAAGAGGGCACCCAGCCGGAATACCTGCACCCGGCCTATCAATCCACCAACCTTCGCTCGCCGTCCAAGCCGTTGGTGTTTTTGCCCCATTCGCTGTCGGAAATTACCGGTCCGACCATCGGCGCCGAGCGCATTCAAGCGCAGGACAACGACCTGACCGCCCAGCATAAGGGTGAGCCACTGGGTGAGCGCATCATCATTCACGGCCGCGTGCTGGATGAAGATGGTTTGCCGGTGCCGGGGATTCTGGTGGAGATCTGGCAAGCCAACGCTGCCGGTCGCTACAACCATGATCGCGACCTGCACGATGCGCCGCTGGACCCGAACTTTACCGGCACCGGCCGCACCGTGACCGACGCCGATGGCGGGTACCAGTTCCAGACCATCAAGCCCGGCGCCTATCCGTGGGGCAACCACCACAACGCGTGGCGCCCGGCGCACATCCATTTCTCACTGTTCGGGCCGAGCATTCTGACGCGCCTGGTCACGCAGATGTATTTCCCGGGCGATCCTTTGCTGGCCTATGACCCGATCTACAACTGCGTACCGGACACCAGCGCCAAAGAGCGCTTGATCGCCAGTTTCGACCTGGAAAAAACCATCCCTTCCTATGCCCTCGGTTATCGCTGGGACATCGTCTTGCGCGGCCGCGAAGCCACGCCGATGGAGAAATAAGATGACGCTGAATGCGACCACATCCCACACCGTCGGGCCGTATTACCACATCGGCCTGACCTGGCTGAACCGCGAAGACCTGACCGTCGAACAAACCCTGGGCGAGCGCGTGGCGATTACCGGGCAAGTCATCGATGGCAACGGCGACGTCGTCAACGACGCGATGCTGGAAGTCTGGCAAGCCAACGCCGCCGGCAAGTACGACCACCCCGAAGACGATCAGGACAAACCCCTGGACCCAAACTTCGAAGGGTTTGGCCGGGTGCCGGTGGATGCAGAAGGGCGCTTCCGCTTCACCACGATCAAACCGGGCACGGTGGAAGGCTTGAAAGGCACGACCCAGGCGCCACATCTGGTGGTGCTGGTGTTTGCTCGCGGGTTGGTGAAGCACTTGCTGACGCGGATTTACTTTGATGGCGAACCGGCCAACGTGGCGGATCCGCTTCTTGAGTGCGTGCCGGCTGAACGCCGCAATACCTTGCTGGCGAAGCAGGATACTTCGGGTGTGTATCAGTGGAATGTGATCCTGCAAGGGACGGATGCCGAGACGGTGTTCTTCGATTATTGAGTGATGAAGGCTCTGCTGGTCAGGGAGATTTTGTAGCGAGGGGGCTTGCCCCCTCGCTACAGAGATTGCATTGCCAGGCGAAGTATTGCACAACGACCTTTGATTTCTACGCGTAGGCCTGGCTGGCCCACGCCTGCAGGGACTGTTTATGAAAGAGCGACCGGGCAATCAATTGTTCGATGCCTATTTCACTGCACGCGGTATGCGTGAGGTGTTCTGCGATCAGGGTCGGGTTCAAGCGATGCTTGATTTCGAAGCGGCACTGGCCCGGGCCGAGGCGCGGGTCGGGTTGATCCCGCAAGCAGCTGTCGCGCCCATTGAAGCGGCCTGTCAGGCCGGGCATTACGACTTCGCCGCTCTCGGCGAGGCGATTGCCGCGGCCGGCAATTCGGCTATTCCGTTGGTCAAGGCGCTGGGTAAACAGATCGCGGCCAACAATGCCGAAGCCGAGCGCTATGTGCATCTGGGCGCGACCAGCCAGGACGTGATGGACTCAGGTTTGGTGCTGCAACTGCGCCGGGCGCTAGCGCTGATCGAAAGCGATCTGGCGCAACTGGGCGAAACTCTCGCGACTCAAGCCTTGCGTTACGTCGCCACACCGCTGGCCGGGCGCACCTGGTTGCAGCACGCGACGCCGGTCACCCTCGGCATGAAAATCGCCGGTTGGCTGGGTGCTGTCACTCGCAGCCGTCAACGTCTGCTGGAACTCAAACCGCGACTGCTGGTGCTGCAATTCGGCGGCGCCTCCGGAACCCTCGCGGCCCTTGGCGAGCAGGCGATGCCGATTGCCGAAGCGCTGGCTGAAGAATTGAAATTGGTACTGCCGGAACAGCCTTGGCACACCCAGCGAGATCGCTTGGTGGAGTTCGGCTCGGTATTGGGATTGATCGCCGGCAGCCTTGGCAAACTGGGTCGCGACATCAGCCTGTTGATGCAGACCGAAGCGGCTGAAGTGTTCGAACCCTCGGCGCCGGGCAAGGGCGGTTCGTCGACCATGCCGCACAAACGCAACCCGGTAGGCGCGGCGGTGCTGATCGGCGCTGCAACGCGGGTTCCGGGTTTGCTCTCGACCCTGTTCAGCGCCATGCCTCAAGAACACGAGCGCAGCCTGGGCCTGTGGCATGCCGAGTGGGAAACCCTGCCGGAGATTTGCTGCCTGGTGTCCGGCAGCCTGAAACAAGCGTTACTGGTGGCAGAGGGACTGGAAGTGGACGCGGAGCGCATGACCCGCAACCTCGATCTGACCCAGGGCCTGGTGCTCGCCGAAGCGGTGAGTATCGTCCTCGCGCAACGAGTGGGGCGCGACACGGCGCACCATTTGCTGGAGCAATGTTGCAAGCGCGCGGTGGCCGAACAACGTCATCTGCGAGCGGTGCTCGGCGACGAGCCGCAAGTGACCGCCGAACTGTCGGATGCTGAACTCGATCGTCTGCTGGACCCCGCCCATTACCTCGGTCAGGCCCATACCTGGGTCGAGCGAGCGGTGGCTGAACATTCCGCGTTGACTGCCTGAAGGAGATTGCTGTGGCTTTCGTACAACTCGCCGAGGGCGAACTGCACTACCAAATTCAAGGGCCGCAACTCGATGGCCCGGACGATGCGCCGGTGCTGGTGCTGGCCAACTCGCTGGGGACCGACCTGCACATGTGGGACGCGCAGATTGCGGCGTTAACCGAGCATTTTCGCGTGCTGCGTTTCGACACCCGTGGTCATGGCAAATCGCTGGTCACGCCGGGGCCGTACAGCATCGAACAACTGGGCCATGACGTGTTGGCGCTGCTGGATGCGTTGCACATCGAGCGTGCGCATTTCTGCGGTCTGTCGATGGGCGGTTTGATTGGTCAGTGGCTGGGGATCAACGCCGGCCAGCGTCTGCACAAATTGGTGGTGTGCAACACCGCAGCGAAAATCGGTGATCCGTCGGTATGGAACCCGCGGATTGAAACCGTGCTGCGTGACGGTCCGGCCGCCATGGTCGCACTGCGTGATGCGTCGATTGCGCGCTGGTTCACTGCGGATTTTGCTGAAGCCAATCCTGCTGCCGCGAAAAAGATTACTGACATGCTCGCCGCCACCTCGCCTGAAGGTTATGTCGCGAACTGTGCTGCCGTGCGCGATGCAGACTTCCGCGATCAACTGTCCTCGATCAAGGTGCCGCTGCTGGTCATCGCCGGCACCGAAGACGCGGTGACGCCGCCGTCCGGCGGGCACTTCATTCAGGACCACGTGCAGGGCGCCGAATACGCCGAGTTCTATGCGGCGCACCTGTCCAACGTCCAGGCCGGTGCTGCGTTCAGCGAACGGGTTCTGGCATTTTTGTCAGGCCATTGAGGGTTTTTTTGTGGACGAGAAACAACGTTACGACGAAGGCCTGAAAGTCCGACGTGCAGTACTCGGCGACGCCCATGTCGACCGCAGCCTGAACGCGATGACCGAGTTCAACTCGGAGTTTCAGGAGATGATCACCCGTCACGCCTGGGGCGACATCTGGACCCGTCCGGGGCTGCCGCGTCACACCCGCAGCCTGATCACGATCGCTATGCTGATCGGCATGAACCGCAATGAGGAACTCAAACTGCATCTGCGCGCCGCCGCCAACAACGGCGTGACCCGCGGCGAGATCAAGGAAGTGATCATGCAGAGCGCGATCTATTGCGGCATTCCGGCAGCGAACGCGACGTTCCACCTGGCGGAGTCGGTGTGGGATGAGTTGGGGGTTGAATCGCGGGAGTGATTGCGGGGAGATTGATCGTTCCCACAGCGTGGGAACGATCAATGCAGATGTTTACAACAAGCTGATCGGATAGCTGACGATCAACCGGTTCTCATCGAACTCGTTGTTGCTGAAGTCGCGGCGAATGGTCGAGTTGCGCCATTTGAGGTTCAGGTCTTTGAGCGCGCCACTCTGCACGGTGTAGCCCAGTTCGCTTTCGCGGCCCCATTCCTTGCCGTCGGTGAGGGTACCGGTGTGGACGTTGTCGCCGCTGATGTAGCGGTTCATCAGGGTCAGGCCCGGTACGCCCACGGCAACGAAGTTGTAGTCGTGGCGCACTTGCCAGGATTTTTCTTTGGCATTGTCATAGCTTGAGTTATAGCTGTCGTTGGCCAGGGTGCCGCCGCTGGTGCCGTTGACCCGCATCCAGGCGCTGTCGCCGGTGAGTTTTTGCAGGCCGACATAGAAGGTGTTGCCGCCGTATTTGGCCGAGAACATGCCTGACCAGGTCTTGTTGTCCAGCTCGCCGGCCCGGGCGCTGCCGTCATCCTTGCCGTAGAAGAAACCGAGGTTGGCGCCCAGGGTCCAGTCGCCGATGGGCTGGCTGTGGATCAGGTTGATGTATTGCTGGCTGTAAATGTCTTTGAGTTCGGCGTTCCACAAACCAATTTGGGTGCGCTTTTCGTTGAAGGCGTATTCGCCGCCCTGGAAGTTGAAGCGGTCAGAGGTGAACGCCGTTTTGCCGACCATCGACATGTCGCTCATGCTGCTGTCGTCCCGCGGGCTGTTGGCGCGGAGCTGGCCGCCGTAGAGCGTCAGGCCGTCGATTTCCTTCGAGGTGATCTGGCCACCACGGAACGTTTGCGGCAGGGAGCGACCGTCGTCCGAACGCAGGATCGGCAGCACCGGCATCCATTCGCCAACCTTCACTTCGGTCTGCGACAGCTTGGCCTTGAACGCTACGTTGGTGCGACCGAAGTTGTCCGCCGGGCGACCGTCGTGATCCAGCGGCAGCAACTGCGTTCCGCCTGTGCCTTTACCGCCATCGAGTTTCACCGAGTACAGCCCCAGCACATCCATGCCGAACCCAAAGGTGCCCTGAGTAAACCCGGACTTGGCGTCGAGGATGAAGCTTTGTGTCCACTCTTCTGCCTTGCCCTGAGCTTTGGTCGGGTGGGTGAAGTTGCGGTTGATGTAGAAGTTGCGCAGGTTCAGGTTGACCTTGGCACCTTCGACAAAGCCTGACTCCTCGGCCATGGCGGGCAGCGCCGTACTGGCCAGTGCAACGGCGATGAGGCTGGGGAACACGTAGTGCGTGCTGGAAGGTGTCATGTGCTCGGGTCTCTCTAATTGTTAGGCGTGAAACGGGGCGCTGCCGCAACCTGGGGTTGCAGTCCAAAAAATTTGAAATCAGGATAAAAACGAACGGGATCAGCCGGACAGGGCAAGGCGCGGTGGCATGGTGTCGAACCTGTTGTTATTGGTCTTGTGCCACGAATGGTGCGGGGGATGGGCGGGGCGATTCAATCGGCGAAAGCGGGTTTTGGGCGATTATCGAACGTAAGATTGGCTGGGGATTTGTGTTGTCTGTTCCGGCCTCATCGCGAGCAAGCTCGCTCCCACAGTGATCCGGTTTGAACGCAAATTATGTGTTCGCCTAAGACCCCTGTGGGAGCGAGCTTGCTCGCGATGAGGCCAGTCCTGGCGCCACAATTTTCCGCAGACAACAAAAAGCCCACCAATCGGTGGGCTTCTTGTTTTACAGCGCTATCAGAACAACTTCAGCTTCGGCGCTTCTTCTTTCAACGGCTCGTTCTTCGCGGTCTGCTCGTTCCAGCCACCGCCCAGTGCCTTGTACAGATTGACGGCACTGACCAGTTGGGCCAGACGGTCGGTGATCAGTACTTGTTGGGCACTGAACAGTTGGCGCTGGGCATCGAGGAAAGTCAGGTTGCTGTCGACACCAATGCGGTAACGACGCTCGGCCAGACGGTAGTAGTCCTGGTTGGCGGTGACGAAATCACGCTGGGCCTGCAACTGATCGGTGTAGGTCTGGCGGGCGGCCAGGCCGTCGGCGACTTCCTGGAAGGCCGTTTGAATGGACTTCTCGTAGTTCGCCACGCCGATGTCTTTCTGGATTTTTGAATAATCCAGGCTGGCGCGCAGGCTGCCGGCATTGAAGATCGGCAGGTTGATCTGCGGCTGAAACAGCCAGGTGCCCGAACCGCCCTTGAACAGACCGGACAGGTCTGGGCTCAGGCTCCCGGCATTGGCGGTCAGGCTGATGCTCGGGAAGAAGGCAGCACGTGCCGCGCCGATGTTGGCGTTGGCGGCTTTCAGGTTGTATTCGGCCTGGAGGATGTCCGGACGACGTTGCAGCAAGTCCGACGGCAGGCCAGGCGGCACGTCGCTCAGCAGGTCGTCAGCCAACGGCTTGGGCGCTTGCAGATTGGCCGGGATTCCCGAGCCGAGCAGCAGCACCAGGCTGTTTTCATCCTGGGCGACTTGACGTGTGTATTTGGCCTGTTGCGCGCGGGCGTTTTCCACCGAGGTACGCGACTGTGCCAGGTCCAGGGCCGAGGCTACACCCACTTCGTTGCTGCGGGCGGTGAGCTTGTAGCTCTCGTCGAATGCACCCAGGGTGTCCTGGGTCAGTTTCAGCAGCTCCTTGTCGGCTTGCCAGGTCAGGTAGGCATTGGCCACGCTGGCCACCAGGCTGATCTGAGTGCTGCGGCGTGCTTCTTCAGTGGCGAAGTATTTCTGCAGCGCTTCTTCGCTCAGGCTGCGAACCCGACCGAACAGGTCGAGTTCATAGGCGCTGATGCCGACCGTGGCCGAGTAGGAACTGGTGATACCCGCTTCGCCGGTCTGCGAGGCGCGTGCCGGGACGCGCTGACGGCTACCGGTGCCGTTGGCCGACACCGCCGGGAACAAATCGGCACGCTGGATGCGGTATTGAGCCGCGAAGGCGTCGATATTCAGCGCCGCGACACGCAGATCACGGTTGTTTTCCAGGGCGACCTGGATCAGCTGTTGCAGCGCCGGGTCGTGGAAAAACTGCTTCCAGCCCTGTTCGGCGGCAGCTTGGGCAGGCGCCTGGGCCGACGAATACGCCGGACCTTGCGGGTACTGGCCCGCCACCGGTGCTTCAGGCTGCTGATAATCGGGTATCAGCGAGCAGCCGCTGAGCACGAAGGCGGCAACAGCCAGGGAGAGTAGCGACTTGCTCATTAGCCAGCCTCTTTAGAAGGTTCAATAGCGTCGTCCTGGTCAGCGGTTTTGCGCTGCCCCATGGCCGACACGGTGACGAAAAACAGCGGGACCCAGAAGATCGCCAGGATCGTGGCGGTGATCATACCGCCAATGACCACGGTACCGATGGCGTGTTGGCTGCCCGAGCCAGCACCGCTGGAAATGGCCAGGGGCACCACGCCGAGGACGAACGCCAGGGACGTCATGATGATCGGGCGCAACCGCATGCGGCAAGCCTCGATGGCTGCCTCCTGCAAGCTCTTGCCCTGTTCGTGCAGGTCTTTGGCGAACTCGACGATCAGAATGGCGTTTTTCGCCGCCAGACCGATGGTGGTCAACAGACCCACCAGGAAGTACACGTCGTTGGACAGACCGCGCAGGCTGGTCGCCATCAGCGCACCGATAATCCCCAGCGGTACCACGAGCACCACCGCAATCGGAATCGACCAGCTTTCATACAACGCCGCCAGACACAGGAACACCATCAGGATCGAGAGCGCGAACAGCGCCGGCGCCTGAGAGCCTGCCAGTCGTTCTTCATACGACAGACCGGTCCAGGAAATACCGACACCGGCCGGCAGTTTCTTCGCCAGGGCTTCGACTTCGGCCATGGCTTCACCGCTGGAATAACCCGGTGCCGGGGTGCCAAGGATTTCCATCGCTTCTACGCCGTTGTAACGCGACAGTTTCGGCGCACCGTAAATCCACTCACCCTTGGCGAACGCCGAGAACGGGACCATGGTGCCGGCGCTGTTGCGCACGTACCATTTCTTGACGTCTTCAGGACTCATGCGCGAACCCGGCTGGCCTTGCACGTACACCTTTTTCACCCGACCGCGGTCGATGAAGTCGTTGACGTAGCTACTGCCCAGCGCAATCGACAGGGTGTTGTTGATGTCGGTGAGCGTCACGCCGAGGGCGCTGGCCTTCTCGTCGTCGATTTCCAGTTGGTATTGCGGTTCGTCGTTCAGACCGTTCGGACGGACTTGCGACAGCACCTTGCTCTGCGCTGCCATGCCGAGGAACTGGTTGCGCGCTTCCATCAGCTTGTCGTGACCGATACCGGCGCGGTCCTGCAGGAACACGTCGAAACCGGTGGCGTTACCCAGCTCCAGTACCGCCGGTGGGGCGAAGGCAAACACCATGGCGTCCCGGAAGGTGAAGAAGTGCTGCTGAGCACGGGCCGCAAGTTTGAACACGCTGTTGTCGGCGTTACGTTCGCCCCACGGTTTGAGCATGATGAACGCCATACCCGAGCTCTGGCCACGGCCGGCGAAGTTGAAGCCGGTCACGGTAAACACCGAGGCCACCGCGTCGCCTTCACCGCCATCCTTGCTCGGACGCAGCAGGAACTCACGCATTTCGTCCACGACCACTTGCGTGCGTTCGGCACTGGAGCCGGCCGGGGTTTGCACCTGGGCGAACAGTACGCCCTGGTCTTCTTCCGGGAGGAACGAGGACGGGATGCGCATGAACAGCCAGATCATGCCGACGACGATGATCACGTAGACCAGCAGGTACGGCACCTTGTTGCGCAGAATATTGCCAACGCCACGTTCGTAGCTTTTCACGCTACGGTCGAAGTTGCGGTTGAACCAGCCGAAGAATCCGCGTTTCGGAACGCCGTGCTCGCCTTTCGGAATCGGCTTGAGCATAGTGGCGCAGAGTGCCGGGGTGAAGATCAGCGCGACCAGTACCGACAGGGCCATGGCCGAGACGATGGTGATCGAGAATTGCTTATAGATCACACCGGTAGAACCGCCGAAGAATGCCATCGGCAGCAGTACCGCCGACAGTACGAGCGCAATACCGACCAGCGCACCCTGGATCTGCCCCATGGATTTCTTGGTGGCTTCCTTGGGTGACAAGCCTTCTTCACTCATGACCCGTTCGACGTTTTCCACCACGACGATGGCGTCATCCACCAGCAAGCCGATGGCCAGCACCATACCGAACATGGTCAGGGTGTTGATGCTGAAACCGAACGCCGAGAGGATCCCGAAGGTACCCAGCAATACCACTGGCACGGTCATCGTGGTGATGACGGTGGCGCGGAAGTTTTGCAGGAACAGGAACATCACCAGGAACACCAGCACGATCGCTTCGACCAGGGTTTCAACCACACCCTTGATCGATTCGGTCACCACCGGAGTCGTGTCGTATGGGAACACCACTTCCATCCCTTGCGGGAAGAACGGCTTGAGGGTTTCGATGGTCTTGCGCAGGGCTTTTGCAGTGTCGAGGGCGTTGGCACCGTTGGCCAGTTTCACCGCCAGACCGGAGGCCGGACTGCCGTTGAACTGGGCACTGACCGAGTAGTTTTCACCGCCCAGACCGACATCCGCAACGTCGCCGACACGCACTTGCGAACCGTCCTTGTTGACCTTGAGCAGGATCGCCTTGAACTGCTCGGCAGTCTGCAGGCGGGTCTTGCCGATGATCGTCGCGTTCAGCTGTTGGCCTGCCACGGCAGGCAAACCGCCGAGTTGACCGGACGACACCTGAACGTTCTGAGCGGCGATGGCGGTTTTCACGTCCACCGGGGTCAGGTTGTAGTTGTTCAGCTTGGCCGGGTCGAGCCAGATCCGCATCGCGTACTGGGCACCGAAGACCTGGAAGTCACCGACACCGGCGGTCCGCGAGACCGGGTCCTGCATGTTCGACACGATGTAGTTGGCCAAGTCGTCCTTGGTCATGCTGCCGTCGCGCGAGACCACGCCGATCACCATCAGGAAGTTCTTCACTGCCTTGGTGACGCGGATCCCCTGTTGCTGCACTTCTTGCGGCAGCAGCGGGGTGGCCAGGTTCAGTTTGTTCTGGACCTGAACCTGCGCGGTATCGGAGTTGGTGCCCTGCTCGAAGGTCGCGGTAATGGTCATGCTGCCGTCGGAGTTACTTTCCGAGGAGACATAACGCAGGTTGTCGATACCGTTGAGCTGTTGCTCGATCACCTGCACCACGGTGTCCTGCACGGTTTGTGCAGACGCGCCTGGGTAGGTCACCGAGATGGCAATGGCCGGAGGCGCAATGCTCGGGTATTGGTTGATCGGGAGTTTGAGGATCGATAGTGCCCCGACCAGCATGATCACCAGGGCAATTACCCAGGCGAAAATCGGACGGTCGATAAAAAATCTGGACATGGTCTACTCCCCTTTGCCGCTGGAAGCCTTGCTAGCTGCCTGTGCGGGGGCCGGGTTCTTTGCGCTAACGTTGGTCGCTTCACTGGCTTTTACTTCAATGCCAGGTTTGACGTATTGCAGCCCTTCGGTGATCAGGCGATCGCCGGCCTTCAGACCGTCTTCAATCAGCCATTGGCTGCCGACAGTACGGCTGGCCTTGAGCTGACGCAGTTCGACCTTGTTGTCCGCACCGACGACCAGCGCGGTCGGGGTGCCTTTGAGGTCGCGGGTCACGCCTTGTTGCGGCGCGAGGATCGCCGCGCTGTTTACACCGGCCTGCAATTGGGCGTGTACAAACATGCCTGGCAGCAGGGTGTGATCAGGGTTCGGGAATACCGCACGCAAGGTCACGGAACCGGTGGTCTGGTCCACCGAGACTTCGGAGAACTCGAGTTTGCCTTCCTGTTTGTACTGGCTGCCGTCTTCGAGGGTCAGTTTGACCGCTGCCGCCGTGGCGCCGGCCTTTTGCAGGCGACCGCTTTCCAGTTCGCGGCGCAATTCAAGCAGCTCCACGGAAGACTGGGTCACGTCGACGTAGATCGGGTCCAGTTGCTGGATCACCGCCATGGCATCGGCCTGGCCGTTGCTGACCAGCGCGCCCTCGGTCACGTTCGAGCGGCCGATGCGACCGGAGATCGGTGCGTAGACCTTGGTGTAACGCACATTGATCTGCGCGGTTTGCAGGGTAGCTTCCGATTGCAACCGGTTGGCCAGGGCCGTGTCGTATTCCTGACGGCTCACAGCCTGTTCGCTGACCAGTTGCTTGTAGCGATCCGAAATCGATTTGGTCTGCTGCAAGTTGGCTTGGGCGCTTTTCAGGGTGGCTTCATAAACCGCCGGATCAATCTGATACAGCTGTTGGCCGGCCTTGACGTCGCCGCCTTCCTTGAACAGGCGCTTGAGAATGATGCCGTTCACCTGAGGGCGAACTTCGGCGATGCGGTACGCGCTGGTACGGCCCGGAAGCTCGGAGGTCAGGGTGAAGGCTTGAGGTTGCAGAGTAACGACGCCGACCTGAGGGGGTGGTGCGGCAGGTGCTGTCTCTTCCTTTTTGCATCCGCTGAGCAGCGATGCCAAGGCGAGGGCAGTGACCAGAGCGGTAACAGCTGGTTTGAATTGCATGAAAATCCTCGGGTCAGGCGCGCAAATTGCGCACTAGAAATGTGGAAAGGTAAAAAATGTGCGCTGAGTGGATAAGTAGCTTGCTAAGCAATATACTTACGTTCATGGTTGTTTGTAAACACCTTGACTGTGTATCCACACCGTTACCAAAGCTGTTCAAAGATCCGAATTGTAGGCCGGGGACGACGCCTAAGAGCGCTTGCCCCACTTTTGTTCAGCGAATAGTCAGAAATCGCTGAAGCATCCTGATTGAGGTTGTACTGCCATGGTTCGTCGTACCAAAGAGGAAGCTCAAGAAACCCGTAGCCAGATACTCGAAGCGGCAGAAAAAGCCTTTTTTGAGCGGGGCGTAGCGCGCACGACACTGGCGGATATCGCTACCCTGGCCGGGGTCACTCGCGGCGCCATCTACTGGCATTTCAGCAACAAAGCGGATCTGGTGCAGGCCATGCTGGATACCTTGCATGAGCCGCTGGAAGAAATGGCCAAGGCCAGTGAAAGCGAAGATGAACTCGACCCCTTGGGCTGCATGCGCAAGCTGCTGATTCATTTGTTTCATCAAGTTGCCCTGGACCCGAAAACCCGACGCATCAATGAGATTCTGTTTCATAAGTGCGAATTCACCGATGAAATGTGCGACCTGCGCCAGCAGCGTCGAGCGGTCAGTCTTGATTGCAATGTGCGAATCGCTCTGGCCCTGAGTAATGCGGTCAATCGGGGACAGTTACCGGAAAGCCTCGATACGGCCCGCGCGGCCATCAGTCTGCATGCGTACATCGACGGCATCCTGTATCAGTGGCTGTTGGCGCCCGACAGCTTTGAACTGCACATAGATGCCGAGCGCTGGGTCGATACAGGGTTGGACATGCTGCGCTTGAGCCCCAGCCTGCGCAAATGAAACAAAATGCGTAATCGCATCGGTGTGTGTCATTAGGTGAGGTTTAGAGGAGCCACCGCTCATGCTTTGCGGCAGAGTGCTTTTATAAACTGACGCTGCCTAGGTTGATAGGCAATCAATGGCGAATTTTGTAGGGAATTTGTTTCGCGCTTGTGAAAGTGTGTGAACAGTCGGCCGACAAGCCGCCGAGTGGGCAGGCAGATGCTCCGCCAGACAACTCTGACGGGGCCGCATTTTCAGCCCAGCGTGATTTTCACGGTAAAACTGTATGGACCTTCATCCTCCGCGTAAGTGATTCGGGTCGTGCATTTGATCGGGGTGGCGCCGATAGAGATAACTTTGTTTGTTCGAACAGGCGTCAGCGTCGGCGTGAAAACACCGAAAGAGCTCTTGACGCTCAAGCCGAAGTCAAAACGAAATCCGAGGTCCTTGTCGTCGAACACAATAAAATGCTTGATCAAGTCCTTGCTGGGTGTTCCCAGTTGCCTGGAGTAAGTAAAGCCGCAGTTGAATGCCTGGATGTCCCAAGGAAGTATTTTTATACTGTCTCGCTCGTCTGCGCTCAAGTTAAGATTGTTTTCGCCAACGGCAAGGGCATGGGCGGTGTTATTGATCAACTTTACAACGAGACGCGTCCGCTTTGAGTGAGGTCTCTCTTGCTCCCAGGCTTGAACCTCCTTGTTGACCTTTTCTTCCAGTTTTGCATGTGCTGCCGTGGCCTTGAGCAGCTCGAGGTTTTCTTCTGTGTTAAGCGATTGGATATAGTTATAAATAGAAGCCCAAGGTGCATAGCCGGTCAGGGAGAGTAATTCTTCGTAAGTGTTCTTGTTGTCCTGGGTTGAATTTTCGAGGGCGTTATCATTCATCTTGAATTCCTTTTCAATAGTGTTTGTGGATGTTTATTAATCGATACGTTCAGTCCTGTCGTGGGGATAATATGAATCGTTAGACGGTTTTTTGACAGTTTGAATATTCTACTGAATATTTAACTTGGATAAAAAAAGCCCTGGCTCTTTCGAGTCAGGGCTTTGTTATTTCGGTTGATAGTTAGAGCGCGGGATAATCAATGTATCCTACCGGGCCTTTGGCGTAGAACAATTCCGGACGCGGCTCATTCAATGGCGCATCGGCCTTCAAACGTGCCGGCAGGTCCGGGTTGGCAATGAACGGCACACCGAAGGCGACCGCATCAGCCTTGCCGCTGGCCAGCCAGGCGTTGGCGCTGTCCTTGGTGAAGCGTTCGTTGACGATGTACGGGCCGCCGAACGCTTCTTTCAATTGTGGACCCAGGCTGTCGCCATCTTCTTTCTCGCGGGAGCAGATGAAGGCGATGCCACGTTTGCCCAGTTCGCGAGCGACGTAAGTGAAGGTCTCGGACAGGTTGTCGTCGCCCATGTCATGGAGATCGGCACGGGGTGACAGGTGCACACCCACGCGGCCTGCGCCCCAGACTTCGATCGCGGCATCGGTCACTTCCAGCAACAGGCGTGCGCGATTTTCCACGGAACCGCCGTAGTTGTCGGTGCGCTGGTTGGTGCTGGTTTGCAGGAACTGGTCGAGCAGGTAACCGTTGGCGCCGTGAATTTCCACGCCGTCGAAACCGGCCGCCTTGGCGTTCTCGGCACCGACGCGGTAGGCGTCGACGACGTCGGCGATTTCAGCGATTTCCAGGGCGCGTGGGGTTGGGAAGTCGGCCAGCGGGCGAACCAGGCTGACATGGCCTTTTGGCTGAATGGCGCTTGGTGCGACCGGCGCTTCACCGTCCAGGTACGACCCGTGGGAAATACGGCCGACGTGCCACAGTTGCAGGAAAATCTTGCCGCCCGCGCCGTGAATAGCCTTGGTCACGTTGGCCCAGCCACGCACTTGATCGTTGGACCAGATACCCGGGGTGTCCGGGTAGCCGACACCCATCGGCGTGACCGAAGTGGCCTCGCTGAGGATCAGGCCGGCCGAGGCGCGTTGTACGTAGTACTCGGCCATCAGCGCGTTTGGCACGCGGCCTTCGTCGGCGCGGCAGCGGGTCAGCGGCGCCATGATGATGCGGTTGGCCAACTCGAGGTCGCCCAGTTTGATCGGATCGAAAATAGTCGTCATGAAATAGCTCTCTTGTAGAGATCAGTGGGTAGCAGGGGCCAGTTCGGGATTGCCGCTCTGACGGAAGGTAATCAGGGTCACCAGCAGGGCGAGTACCGCCAGTGCGGCTGCCGCGAGAGGAACGCTGGTCAAGCCGAAACCGTGGGCGATGACGCTGCCACCGACCCAGGCACCCAGTGCGTTGCCGATATTGAAAGCGCCGATGTTCAGGGTCGACACCAGGTTCGGTGCGGCTTTGCCGTAGGTCACGACGTTCACTTGCAGGGCGGGCACGGCGGCAAAGCACGCGGTGGCCCAGAGGAACAGGGTGATTTCGGTCGGAATCAGCGCGACGCTGGTCCAGGTCAGCACGGTAGAGATCACGGCCATCGAGATGAAGACGCCGGTCAGCGTCGCGGCCATGCCTTTGTCAGCAAGCTTGCCGCCGATGATGTTGCCGACGGTCAGGCCCAGGCCGATGAGCATCAGGGTCCAGGTCACGCCTTTTGGCGAGACACCGGTGACATCGCCGAGCAGCGGGGCGACATAGGTGAACAGGGTGAATACGGAAGCCGCGAACAACGCAGTCATGCTCAGCGACAGCCAAATCCCGGCGCCTTTGAGGGCGCGCAGCTCGGCGCGCATGTCGAGTTTCTCTTCATCGCGCTTGGCCGGCAGGAAGCGGATCAGCCCGATCAATGCGATCACACCCATCACGGTCACCGCCCAGAAGGTCGAACGCCAGCCGGCTTGCTGACCGAGCGCGGTGCCCAGCGGAACGCCGAGCACGTTGGCCAGGGTCAGGCCGGTGAACATCAAAGCCACGGCCGAAGCGCGTTTATTCGCCGGAACGAGACCTGCCGCGACCACCGAACCAGTACCGAAGAACGCACCGTGGCAGAGGGCGGTGACCACACGGGCAAACATCAGCACGTTGTAGTCGGTCGCCATTGCGCAGAGCAGGTTGCCGACGATGAAAATCCCCATCAACGCTACCAGCGCGGCCTTGCGCGGCAATCGAGAGGTGGCCAGTGCCATGAACGGCGCGCCGATGGCCACGCCCAGAGCGTAACCGGTCACCAGCCAGCCGGCGCCGGGGATCGACACACCGAGGTCGGCCGCCACATCAGGCAGCAAGCCCATGATGACGAACTCGGTGGTGCCGATGGCGAAGGCGCTCAAGGCCAGAATGAGTAGCGAGAGGGGCATTGTTTAATTCCTGGTCGGAGCGCTGAGCTCCTTGACGATGGCGTCGAGGAACGCCTGAATCACGTCCTCGTTGCGTTTGAAGAAGTGCCATTGACCGGCTTTCTGGCTGCTGATCAACCCCGCCCGTTGCAAGTTCGCCAAATGGGCGGACACGGTCGACTGCGACAGGCCGCAGCGTTGATCGATCTGTCCAGCGCAAATGCCGTACTCGTGGTTGTGGATCTGTTCCGGGAACTGGGCTTTGGGGTCTTTCAGCCAGGTGAGGATGTCTCGGCGTACTGGGTGTGCCAGGGCTTTTATTATTTCGTCGAGGTCGATGGTCATGGTTTGGGCTCGTGATGAGTAAAACGCTATATCGCGATGAGGCGAACTTTAAATCGGTACTTCGCGATATACCAATATGATTTTGGTCTGACGACCGCCTAAATCGGTGTATCGGGTTATAACGATATTTGATGCGCAGTGCTAAGCTGCGCGGCATGAACTATCTCGCACATCTGCACCTCGGTGGCCAGCGCCCCGGTCAATTGCTCGGCAGTCTGTATGGCGATTTCGTCAAAGGGCGGCTGCAAGGGCAGTTCGATCCCGAGATCGAAGCGGCCATCCAGCTGCATCGAAGCATCGATGTCTTTACTGACCGCCATCCGTTGGTGGACGTTTCGTTGTCGCGGTTTTCCCTGACCCGCAGGCGCTACGCCGGGATCGTGCTCGATGTTTTTTTCGACCATTGCCTGGCGCGTGACTGGACGCTGTACGCCGACCGGCCGCTGGAGCAATTTACGTCGGACGTGTACCGGGTTTTGTCCGCAGAGCCGCAATTGCCGGAACGGTTGGCGAGGATCGCGCCGCACATGGTGGCGAATGACTGGTTGGGTTCTTACCGGGAGTTCGCGGTGCTGGAGCAGGTGCTGCGGGGGATTTCGCGGCGGTTGACGCGACCGGAGGAACTGGCCGCAGCGATGCAGGAATTGCGGGTGTTGTATGAGCCGTTGAGTGATGACTTTCGGTTGTTCTATCCGCAGCTTCAGGACTTTGCCCAAAACAATGTGGGAGCGAGCTTGCTCGCGATGAGGCCATAACTGTCACCATTGATGGTGAGTGGTAGATAGCTATCGCGAGCAAGCTCGCTCCCACAGGGGATTTGTATCAGGCCGCGATCGCGGGGCGCAGCGGTTCCGGTTGCGCCTGCGGAATCACCCCAAACAACGCCTTCTGTACCGCCTGCTGTGCCTCGAACGCCAACGCCGCACGCTCGCGACCTTCGCAAGCGATCGGCTTGAGCAGATGAATCTCCACCTCACCCCGATCATTGGCAAACAAGCGCATCAGGTGCGAGAGCAAGTCATCATCGCCAATGAACGGCGCCAGCGAATCGAGCTCACCGCCGCGCAGGTAACGAATCGCCACTGGCTGCAACTTCACTTCGGAATCGATCGCAGCAGACAGCAAGCGGCCATGAAAAGTACGCAATGTGCGGCCATCGGTGGTGGTGCCTTCCGGGAACATCAGCAGCGGATGATCCTGCTCCAGATGACGGGTCATCTGTTTGCGGATCAACTGACTGTCACCTGAACCGCGACGGATAAACAGGCTGCCGGCCTTGGCCGCCAACCAGCCCGCCACCGGCCAGGTGCGCACTTCGGCCTTGGACAGGAACGACAGCGGCGTGAGCATGCCCAGCAGTGGAATGTCGGTCCAGGACACGTGGTTGCTCACCCAGAGCATCGGCGCCTTCGGTAATTCACCGTGCATGGTCACGCGAAAGGGCAGAGCATTGCTCAGGCGCGCCATGAAGAACCGCGACCAGCGTTGGCGACGGACCATCGAATGAGCAATCCCCAAACGCTCGAATAGCCCAAACACTCCAGCCATGCTCAAACCCAGCGCCACCACCACCAACACTCGCGCAATCCGCGCGTACACCCGTAACCGACGCATCATACGGCCGCCTTGAAGTGCTTGGCATAACGCGGGCAGAGTTCGTCGCGCTTGAGCAGGATGAACACGTCGGCGACCTGGAAATCTTCGTCCCAGCACGGCTCGCCGCAGATCTTCGCGCCAAGGCGCATGTAGGCCTTCAGCAGCGGTGGCATTTCGGCGATGACGTTGGACGGGATGTCGAGGCTCGGCAGTGGTTTTTTCGGTTCGGCCCGCAGGTGTTCAGTGCACAGGTAGCGCTCACGCAGGCGCTGCATGATCGCGTGGGCTTGAATGCCGCCGTCCTGCATTGGAATGCTCGCGCAACCCATCAAATAGCTGTAGCCGCCCTGGTTCAGCACTTCGGCCAGTTCGCCCCAGAGTACGGCGATGGTACCGCCGTTGCGGTACGCCGGGTCGACGCAGGTGCGGCCGATTTCCAGAATCGGGCCTTTGAGATGGACCAGGCCATGCAGGCTGAATTCTTCTTCGCTGTAGAACTTGCCCAGGCTGCTGGCGGCCGTGTGGTCGAGCAAACGGGTGGTCGCCACCAGTCGCCCGGTGTTCAAGTCACGCACGCCGATGTGGGCGCAGTGAACATCATAGTCATCCATGTCCAGACCCAGCTCCGCGCCTTTCAGCTTGGCGTTGAATTCGCCGCTGAACACGTTGAAGCGCAGGGCCTGGGCTTCCTGCAAGGCCTCGGCGCCCACCAGGCGTTCGGCTTGCAGGCGGCGTTCATTGCCGGTGTCGCTGATGCGGGCGATCTGAGTCATTGCGAATCTCCATACGGGCCGGTCACCCGTCTTGGGTTGCAGCCGATCGACTTTCTTTATGCAGCCGTGTTGTGCAAAGTCAGGCTATGTAGCCCCGGTGTCATCGCCATGAAGCTTTGGTGATGCTTATATGACAGCCTTTGAGGAGCCTCTTATGCCCTGGCAAAACCTGCTGCGCCGCCGCGATCGTCTGCCCGCCAACCCGGACCTGGGCGAGGGGTTCGCAACCTTGTTGCACCAGTTGGGCAACGTCACACCGTTCGAGTTGGCGGTGGCTGGCGGGCGTTTGATGTCGACGCCGGGGCTGGCGTTTCTGGTGGGGTATCAGGCGGCGTTGCGCATGCTCTGGCCGAGCGCGCCGCTGAGCCTCGGCGCGTTATGCGCGACCGAACAGCGCAGCCTGAGGGTGGCGGACATGCAGACCCGTCTCAGCGATTTGCGTCTGAGCGGGCGCAAGGATTTTGTCACCGCAGGCGATGCCGCCGATTGGCTGCTGATCGCTGCCCGCAGTGAAGCACCCGGTGAAGAACCGCGCCTGAGCCTGGCGGTGGTCTATCCCGATGAACCGGGCGTGCGCCTGGAAAAACTCCCGGCGATCCCATTGATGCCGGACATCAGTCACGGTCGGCTGTTTCTCGATAACGCTCAGTGCGAACTGTTGGCGGGGGATGGCTGGGATGCATACATCAAACCGTTCCGTACCCTTGAAGACATCTATGTGCTGAGCGCCATGACCGCCTGGCTGTACGGCATCGGTCAGGACTGCGACTGGCCGCAAGCCTTGCAACTGCGTTTGCTGGCGCTGCTGGCCGGGTGTGCGGAAGTCAGCCGGCAGGCGCCGAATAATCCGACCGGGCATGTGTTGCTCGGTGGCTTGTTTGCGCAGTTCGATGGGCTCAGGGCTGATGTGACTCAGGCACTGGCCGATGGCCCGCAGCATTGGGCCGCGATGTGGCAGCGCGATCAGGGGGTGATGGATCTGGCGGCGGGTGCGCGGGGCAAGCGATTGGCCAAGGCACTCGCGGGATCTTCGCTGGATTGACCGGCCCCTTCGCGAGCAAGCCCGCTCCCACAGGGTGTGTACAACGCAGATCCAATGTGGGAGCGAGCTTGCTCGCGATGGCGGCCTCAATGACGACGTAGTTTCCGAACTGTCATTTATCTCGACTAGGCTCAGCAGGTCCATCCCTCCGAGCGCCCACCATGTTCAAAGGCTTGTCCCTGATTTTCGGGCTGTTGTTCAGCCTCACGGCCCACGCCGAAAACTGGCCTGCCGAGCAATGGTCGACCGCCCCGACAGTCACCGGGCCGGCGCTTCAAGCCCTGGAGACTTACGCCTTCCCACCCCGTGATGAGGCCACCCGAAAAGGCATCCGCACCGACGCCTTGCTGGTAATCCGCGACGGCCAGTTGATCTACGAACGCTACGCCGGCCCTACCACTGCCGACACCCCGCACCTGACCTGGTCCATCAGCAAAAGCCTGATGGCCACGGTCCTCGGCGTGGCTTATGGCGAGGGCCTGTTCAAGCTTACGGATCCGGTGCTGAAGTTTTATCCACCGCTGGAAAAGCACCCGGCGATGACCATGGCCGATCTGCTGCAATGGGCCTCGGGCCTGGACTGGCAGGAAGACTATGAATACGCGCCGCTGAAATCCTCGGTGGTCGCGATGCTCTACACCCGTGGCCACCAGGACATGGCCGCGTTCACCGCTGATCACACTGAATACGCCAAACCCGGTCAGGCATTCCGTTACTCCAGCGGCGACAGCAATCTGTTGTCCGCCGCGCTGAAAAACATCGTCGGCCCGAACCGCTATCCGGACTATCCATGGACCGTTCTGTTCGAACCCTTGGGGATTCGTCACGCCGTCTGGGAAACCGATGCCACGGGGACGTTCGTCGCCTCATCCTATGCCTATCTCACCGCCAGGGATCTGGCCCGAGTCGGTCTGCTGATGGCGCGCGACGGCCGTTGGGGCGAGCGCCAATTGCTGCCCAAGGACTGGATCACTTTCAACCGCGAACCGTTCGCCCATTATCAAGCCAATCAGGACG
This sequence comes from Pseudomonas sp. RT4P38, assembly GCF_054897765.1. Lineage (NCBI taxonomy): Bacteria > Pseudomonadati > Pseudomonadota > Gammaproteobacteria > Pseudomonadales > Pseudomonadaceae > Pseudomonas > Pseudomonas sp. RT4P38. The sequence goes on along the minus strand of NZ_CM142703.1, from coordinate 5,451,485 downwards.
ACGCCGTGCCCGGTGGCCATTGGTGGCTTAACCGCGCGGTGGATGGCGCGGTAAAGCCCTGGCCCGATGCCCCCGACGACACCTTCGCCGCGATGGGCCATTGGGGCCAGGCGATGTACGTGATTCCCAGCGAAAACCTGGTGATCGTGCGCTACGGCGACGACCGCGACGGCAGCTACCGGCACAACGATTTTCTCAAACTCGCGCTCAAGGCATTTGCCGCGAAGGTGCAGCCATGAACCGCCGCAGCTTTGTTCGTCGCCGACCGTTCAGCACGCTGATGTTGATCCTGCTGATCGCCTTGCTCGGCTGGGTCTGGCAAGAACGCGTCGCGCTGTGGGCGTTCCCGGACATCATCAGCGCCTACACCGCCAAGGAATATTGTTCGTGCCGTTACGTGATGAACAACCCGGCCGAGTACTGCCACAGCTATGTGAAACAGTGGTTGCCGACCAGCGGCTTTACCGATGACGCCGCCAGTAGGCGCGTGACAGTCAGCGGCTTGGGTCGCAGCAACAGCGCCGAGTGGGTCGGCGAGCGCCAAGGCTGCCGCCTGAATCCCTGAATGCTGCTACAAGTTTGCAATTGGCTCACGGGCGGTTAAGGTTCGTGCAGGTTTATCTGCCCCACGAGTCTCTATGTTCAACCGCTTCCTCTGCAAAACCCTCGCCTTCCTGCTGCTGGCCGGTGCCGCCCTGTCGGCCCATGCCGATTGGTATCTGGACGGCGAGTCCTCGCGGCTGTCGTTCATCAGCACCCAAAACACCAACATCTCCGAAGTGCAGCGCTTTCTGGTGCTGCACGGCAAGGTCAACCCCAAGGGCCTGGCCGAGGTCGAAGTTGAGCTGGACTCGGTCAACAGCGGCATCCCGCTGCGCGATGAACGCATGCGCAGGGACCTGTTTGAAATCCAGACCTTCCCTGAAACACTGATCACCGCGCAAATTGATCTGCGGCCGATCAACGATCTGGCGCCCGGTGCGCAACTTGAATTGCGCCTGCCGCTGACCGTCAATCTCCATGGCAAACAACACGAATACACCGCCGAACTGTTGGCAACCCGTCTCGATGACCGACGCTTCCAGGTGGTGACCCTCGAACCGCTGATCATCAATGCCGCGGATTTCGACCTGGCACCCGGCCTGGAAAACTTGCGCAACGTTGCCGGTTTGTCGGCCATCAGTTTGTCGGTGCCGGTGAGCGCGGTACTGATTTTCACGGCGCGCTGACATGGCCGGTGCAATATTCCCCTGGCGTGAAGGCAACAGTTTTGAACTGCTGATCGACGGTCCGCAGTTTTTCCCGCGGATGTTGGTCGCGATTGCCCGTGCCGAAGAACAGGTCGAGCTGGAGCTGTATCTGGTGGAGGCGGGTACCTGTGCCGAGGCGATGGTTCAGGCGTTGGTCCAGGCTGCCGAACGTGGCGTGCGCGTGCGCTGCCTGTTCGATGATTACGGCAGCCTCGCGTTCACCCTGACCTTGCGTCGACGTTTGATGGCGGCGGGTGTGGAGCTGCGTTTCTACAATCGCCTGAGCTGGCGGCGCTGGGTCGGCAACTTCTACCGCGATCACCGCAAGCTGTTGCTGGTCGATCAGAGCATGGCCGTGGTGGGCGGCACCGGGGTGACTGATGAGTTCTGGACGCCGGGCGAAGACACCAGCGAATGGCACGAAGTGATGGTGGAAATCACCGGCCCATTGGTCATCGACTGGCAGTTGCTGTTCGACCGCCAATGGATCGCTAACCGGCATCGGCGTGCCTGGAAACCCGCTGCGCATTTTGGCTTGCCGCGTCTGCCGCGCGTGCCGTCCATGGGCGAGGGCATGGGCCGGGTCGCCTATGCCGACGCCCGCCAGCACCGGGACATCCTGCAATCGCTGACTCGCGCGCTGAACAGCGGCCAGCGGCGGATCTGGCTGGCGACGCCGTACTTCCTGCCGACCTGGAAAGTCCGTCGTTCATTGCGCCGGGCAGCTGCGCGCGGTATCGACGTGCGTCTGCTGCTGACCGGGCCGCGCACCGATCACCCGTCGGTGCGTTATGCCGGGCATCGCTACTACCCGCGATTGCTCAGGGCCGGGGTGAAGATCTTTGAATACCAACCGTGTTTCCTGCATTTGAAAATGGTCCTGATCGACGACTGGGTAAGCATCGGCTCGTGCAATTTCGATCACTGGAATTTGCGTTTCAACCTGGAAGCCAACCTTGAGGCGCTGGACCCTGGGCTGACGCGGGCGGTGGCGGCGAGTTTTGAGAAAGACTTTGCGCAGAGCCAGGAAGTCAGCCTGGAGGTATGGCAACGCCGGCCGCTATGGCGGCGGGTGAAGCAACGGGTGTGGGGATGGGTGGATCGGCTGGTGGTGAATCTGCTGGATCGACGGGGCTAGTGACGCCAGATCGTTCCCACGCTCTGCGTGGGAATGCCTCAAGGGACGCTCCGCGTCCAGTGACGCGGAGCGTCACGGGCTGCATTCCCACGCAGAGCGTGGGAACGATCATTGCGTGCAGAGTTACAGCAGTTCAAAGCTCTGCTGCGTTACGTCCTGGGAATCCAGGCCGATCTCCACGTTGAACTTGCCCGGTTCTGCCGCGTATTTGAGCTGGGCATTGAAGAACTTCAGGTCGTCCTCAGTAATGGTGAAGTGCACGACTTTCTGTTCGCCGGCCTTGAGCATGATTTTCTGGAAGTTCTTCAGCTCCTTTATCGGCCGGATCATCGAACCGGTCACGTCCTGGATGTACAGCTGCACCACGGTTTCGCCGTCACGCTTGCCGGTGTTTTTCAGCATGACGCTGGCGTCGAGCTTGCCGGTCTTGTTCAGCGTGGTCGATGACAGGGCCATGTCGTTCAGGCTGAAGTCGGTGTAGCTCAGACCGAAACCGAACGGGAACAGCGGCCCGGTTGTGTCATCGAAATACTGCGAGGTGTAATTGCCCGGTTTGCCTGGGGTGAACGGCCGGCCAATGCTCAGGTGGTTGTAGTAGGTCGGAATCTGACCCACCGAGCGCGGGAAGGTGATCGGCAGTTTGCCCGACGGGTTGTAGTCGCCAAACAGCACGTCGGCGATGGCGTTACCGCCTTCGGTACCGCTGAACCAGGTTTCCAGAATCGCGTCAGCCTGTTCTTTCTCTTCGAGAATCGACAGCGGACGGCCGTTCATCAACACCAGCACCAACGGTTTGCCGGTGGCCTTCAGGGCCTTGATCAAATCGCGCTGGTTGGCCGGGATGTTCAGGTCGGTGCGGCTCGACGACTCGTGGGACATGCCACGGGATTCGCCCACCGCTGCGACCACCACATCGGCATCCTTGGCGGCTTTCACGGCTTCGTCGATCAGCACTTGGGCCGGACGCGGATCGTCCACCACTTCCGGCGCATCGAAGTTGAGGAAGTTCAGGTAATCGAGGGCTTTCTTGTCACTGGTGATGTTGGCGCCACGGGCGTAGATCAGCGTCGATTGCGCGCCCAGTGCGTTGGTCATGCCGTCGAACAGCGTCACCGATTGCGCAGGGCGACCGTTGGCGGCCCAACTGCCCATCATGTCGATCGGTGCCTTGGCCAATGGACCGACCAGGACGATTTTCGCAGTTTTCTTCAGCGGCAAGGTTTCGCCCTGATTCTTCAGCAACACCATGCTGCGGCGCGCAACGTCGCGAGCCTCGGCACGGTGCAGGCGGCTGTCGGCGTTAGTGTCGACCGGATCATCTTCAGCCTTGCCGATGCGCAGGTACGGGTCCTTGAACAGGCCCATGTCGTACTTGGCGTCGAGCACCGCACGCACGGCGTTGTCGATGTCGCTCTGCTGGATCTCACCGGCCTTCAGCAGCCCTGGCAGTTCCTTGCCGTAGAGCGTGTCGTTCATGCTCATGTGGATGCCGGCCTTGATCGCCAGCTTCGCGGCTTCGCGGCCATCGCGAGCAACACCGTGTTTGATCAGCTCGAAAATCGCCCCGTGGTCGCTGACGGCCAGGCCTTTGAAGCCCCATTGCTTGCGCAACAGGTCGTTCATCAGCCAGGTGTTGGCGGTGGCCGGCACGCCGTTGATCGAGTTCAGCGCGACCATCACCCCGCCAGCACCGGCGTCGATAGCCGCACGGTACGGTGGCAGGTAGTCCTGGAACATCTTGACCGGGCTCATGTCGACGACGTTGTAGTCGCGACCGCCCTCGACCGCGCCGTACAAGGCAAAGTGCTTGACGCTGGCCATGATGCTGTCAGCCGCGTTCGCGCCGGTGCCCTGGAACGCCTTGACCATCACGCCGGCGATACGCGACACGAGATAAGTGTCTTCGCCGAAGCCTTCGGAGGTGCGGCCCCAACGTGGGTCGCGGGAGATGTCGACCATCGGCGCGAAGGTGATGTCGAGGCCGTCCGACGCGGCTTCCTTGGCGGCGATGCGCCCGGACAGGCCGATGGCATTCATGTCCCAGCTCGAGGCCAGGGCTATCGGGATCGGGAAAATGGTCCTATGACCGTGGATCACGTCATAGGCGAAGAACATCGGGATCTTCAACCGGCTGCGCATGGCCGCGTCCTGCATCGGACGGTTTTCCGGGCGGGTGATCGAGTTGAACGTGCCACCGATGTTGCCGGCAGCGATTTCCTTGCGGATCATCTCCCGAGGCATTTCCGGGCCGATACTGATCAGGCGCAACTGGCCGATCTTTTCATCGAGGGTCATTTGCTTCATCAGGTTGCTGATGAACGCGTCCTTGTTTTCCAGAGGTGCGGGCGTCGTGGCGGCCAATACGGTATGACTGGCCAGGCTGACGAGCAGGCCCAGCAAACACAGCTTATTCATGAATGGTTTTCTCTAAAGCCTAAACGGCAGTGAATACGCGCCGGTCAGCCAAAATTTAGGGAGCGACTATTGTTGTTCAGGTAAATGCAGGCACACTTGCGCAGTGTTTTAGCGCTGGGGCATCTTTTAGCCCATTGGCGCGATGCAATCCAGTGGCGGCGGCAGATTATGCCCGAAGAGCCGGGTTCAAAGTTCGAAGGTCGTTTTTCAACGGAATGTGCAAGGGAGCGTCAACCAGATGAATGTACGACACCACACTCGGTCGAGCCTGCAGGTTGCAGCCTTGATGTTGCTGACCACACTGTTGGTCGGCTGCGGCATCAACACGATCCCGACCCTCGACGAACAGGCCAAGGCCGCGTGGGGCCAGGTGCAGAACCAGTACCAGCGCCGCGCCGACCTGATCCCCAATCTGGTGGAAACCGTCAAGGGCTACGCGCAGCATGAGCAGGAAACCCTGACCGCGGTGATCGAAGCCCGGGCCAAGGCCACTTCGATTCAGGTGGACGCCAGCACGCTCGACAATCCAGAAAAGCTCAAGCAATTCCAGCAGGCCCAGGATCAACTGACCGGTGCCTTGAGCCGTTTGATGGTGGTGTCCGAGCGTTACCCGGACCTCAAGGCCAACCAGAATTTCCTGGCCCTGCAATCGCAACTTGAAGGCACCGAGAACCGCATCGCCGTGGCGCGTCGCGACTTCATCCTCGCGGTGCAGAAGTACAACACGGAACTCCGTACCTTCCCCGGTCGCCTGTGGCACACAGTGATGTACAGCGAATTGCCGATCCGCGAAACCTTCGAGGCCACCAGCCCCGATGCGCAAAAAGTGCCAGAAGTGAAATTCAAGTAAGTACCGGGATGGGTTTGAAGCGTCACCACGGATGAGGTTGCCAATGCGCGTGTTGAAAGTTGGCCTGGTGCTGTTGCTGTGGGTGTTTGCCCTGACGGCCCAGGCCGAGTTGAAGTTTCCGGAACTGACCGGACGGGTGGTCGATAACGCCCAGATGATCGAGCCGTCGGTGCGCGAGCAGCTGACGCAACAGCTCCAGGCCCATGAAAAAGCCACCGGCGAGCAACTGGTGGTGGTCACGTTGTCGGATTTGCAGGGCACCGACATTGCGGACTTCGGCTATCAGTTGGGGCGTTATTGGGGCATCGGCCAAAAGGACAAAAACACCGGCGCGCTGCTGATCGTTGCGCGTGACGATCGCAAGCTGCGGATTGAAGTCGGTTATGGCCTGGAAGATCGTCTGACCGATGCGCAGAGTTCTGTGATCATCAATCAGGTGATCACCCCGGCGTTCAAAACCGGCAACTTCAGCAAGGGCATCAGCGACGGGGTTGCGGCGATGCTCGTGGTGCTGGGCGGCAATCCGCTGGATGAGCCGTCCACGGTGTATGACTCCGGAGGCAATCAGGAAAGCGACTTCGTGTCGCGGTATCCGGGGGTATTCGTGTTTCTGGTGATGCTGTTCATCCTGACGTTTTTTGTCTGCCAGATGCTCGGGATCCTGCCCAGCGGTGGTGGCGGCCGAGGCGGTTCCAGCGGCGGGTTCGGTGGCGGTGGTTTTGGTGGCGGTGGAGGAGGCGGGGGCTTCAGCGGCGGCGGGGGCAGTTTCGGGGGCGGCGGTTCGTCAGGCGGCTGGTGATCACACTGCAGGTAACAACAATAGCGAGTGGGCATTCTTAAACATGGCATTACTGACTGAACACGAACAACGCAAAGTCGCCGAGGCAATTGCCCGGGTCGAGCGCGACACCGACGCCGAGCTGGTGACCGTGCTCGCGGCCCGCGCCGACGACTACGCGTACATCCCGCTGCTCTGGGCCAGCCTGCTGGCGCTGGTCGTGCCGGGTGTCGTGCATTACCTGACCGGCTGGCTGACCATGCACAGCTTGCTGCTGGTGCAATGGATCACGTTCATCGTGCTGTGCCTGGTGTTCCGGATTCCGAAAATCACCACGCACCTGATCCCGCGCTCGGTGCGCCACTGGCGCGCCTCGAACCTGGCGCGCCGGCAGTTTCTGGAGCAAAACCTGCACCACACAGTGGGCAGCACTGGCATGCTGATTTTCGTCTCCGAGGCTGAGCGCTATGTGGAGATTTTGGTCGATGAAGGGATTTCGAAGCGCCTGGACAACAAAAACTGGGACGCGATTGTGGCGGCGTTTACGCAGCAGGTGAAGCAGGGGCAGACGTTGCAGGGATTTGTGTCCTGCGTAGAGGCGTGCGGCGAGTTGCTTAAGGTGCATGTGCCGGTGACGCATGTGAGGAATGAGTTGCCGAATCGGTTGGTGGTGTTGGGCTAAAAGCCCCCCTCACCCTAACCCTCTCCCCGAGGGGCGAGGGGACTGACCGATGTGTTCTCTAGATATTTTTCGACCGGGGAAATCGAGTCGAACTCAGGTTTAATAAGCTTGAAGATCGGCTCCCTTTCCCCCTCTCCCCATTGGGGAGAGGGCTGGGGTGAGGGGTGGTTTTCAAACCGTTCGGTAAATAACCGCGTGTCCCAAACCCCCATCCCCCCTAAAATACCCGCCATTCCCCGATCCGCACCGCCCGAGGCCGTTTTTCCCATGTCTGTCACCGCCATTCCCACCAGCCTCGCGCCGGATCACCACGCCCAGTTTATCGACCTGCTGCAATCCAGCCTCGACGACAACGCCTTCATCAAACTGGTGCTGGCCAAGTACGTCGGCACTGAGGCGGAGCTGCAGCGGCTGATCATCAAACAGCTGACGGTCAAGGATCAGCCCTGCCTGTCCTTCGTCTACCGTTACAAGACCCGCGACATCACCAAGAATCTGCCGATTGCCGAGGGCGTAGCGACCATCGCTGCGCTGCTGCCGGCGTCGTTCAAAAATGCGCATTTACTGTCGCTGACGGACGAAGCCCAGCTCGAATACAGCAAAAAGGGCAAGTCTTCGCTGTTCAGGAGCAAACCTCAGCAATTGCGGGAGGTGCCGTCCGCCGAGCACAACCGCGAGAAAAACCGCTTCCTTGACCTGAGCCGGCCGTTCCTTGCCGACCTCGGCGTGACCAACAAGCAGCATGAACTGATCCCGGCGATGTCGCGCAAGTGGAAGCAGATCAACAAATTCATCGAAGTCTTCAGCCACGCACTGACCACGTCACCGCTGGCGCTGGACAAGCCGGTTCAGGTGGCGGACTTCGGTTCGGGCAAGGGTTACCTGACGTTCGCGATTCACGACTATCTGCGCAACACGTTGAAGGCCGAAGGCGTGGTGACGGGTGTCGAGCTGCGCGAAGAAATGGTCAACCTGTGTAACGCCGCAGCCGCAAAACTCGAGCATCCGGGGCTGGTGTTCAAGTGCGGTGATGTGCGCAGCGTGGCGCCGAGCGAGCTGGACGTGATGATCGCGCTGCATGCGTGCGACATCGCCACCGACTATGCGATTCACACCGGTATCCGTTCCGGCGCCTCGATCATCATGTGCTCGCCGTGCTGCCACAAGCAGATCCGCCTGCAAATCCAGAGCCCGGCGCTGCTCAAACCGATGCTGCAATACGGTCTGCATTTGGGGCAGCAGGCGGAAATGGTCACCGACAGTTTGCGCGCGTTGTTCCTTGAGGCCTGTGGTTACGAGACCAAGGTATTCGAGTTCATTTCACTGGACCACACCAACAAGAACAAGATGATCCTGGCGGTCAAACGTGCCGAGCCGGTGGACCCAGCTCAGCTGTTGGTGAAGATTCAGGAACTGAAGGATTTCTACCACATCAGCGAACATTGCCTCGAAACCCTGCTGCAGGCGGATGGGCTGCTTGTGGCTAAGGCTTGACCTGAATGCCTGCCGGTAACGTGCCCGGTTGCGCCGGGCGCACGGCCGTCTTGCGTCCCAACATCACGGTCACGATCACCCCGGCGGCAAACAGCCAGGTGATCGGCTCGATGTGTTCACCGAAGAACATCGCCGAAAAGGCGATGGTGAAGAAAATCTGCAACAGTTGGATCTGACTGACCCGCGCAATGCCGCCCATCGCCAACCCGGCGTACCAGGCAAAAAAGCCGATGAATTGCGAAAACAGCGAGACGTAACCAAACGCCCACCAGGTCTTGGCCGAAATCTCGCCTTGATGTTGCAATGCCAGGTACACCACCGGCCCGATCAGCAACGGCGTCGATAACACTAACGCCCAGCAGATCACCTGCCAGCCGCCCATCTCCTTGGCCAATCGGCCGCCCTCGGCATAACCCAGGCCACCCACGGCAATCGCCCCGAGCATCAGCAAATCACCGACCTGAATGCTGCCGGCACCGCTGATCAGCGCATAACCGAGCACCAGCGCACTGCCCAGTGCGGCGCAGGCCCAGAACGCTTTCGACGGTCGTTCATGGGACAACCACGCGGCATACAGCGCAACGCACAGCGGTTGCAGGCCGTTGACCAGTGCGCCGTGAGACGCCGGCAAGGTTTGCATGGCCCAGGCCGAAAGCACCGGGAAGCCGAGGATCACCCCGGCAATCACCAGGGTCAGACCTTTGACCTGTTTCCAGGTCGGCCATTTTTCCCGACGCCACAGCAACAACAACGCTGCCGGAACCGCCGCGAACAGCGCACGGCCCAGGCCGTTGAGCAGCGGATGGAGTTCCTGCACGACGATCCGTGTGAAGGGCAGGGTGAGACTGAAAATCACAACGCCGAGCAGGCCGAGGGCCATGCCGGTGTTTTCGCGCGAGGACATGATGGCAACCAGAATCGAGGGCGACGGAGAGAGTCTTCATCTAGCCATAAACCGCAGGGTTCGCGCTGTTACAGCTAGGTGCAGAGTTATCCGTACAGTTTGAGGACGCCATCGCGAGCAAGCTCGCTCCCACATTGAAATGCGTTTCCCTGTGGGAGCGAGCCTGCTCGCGAAGAACGATAACTCGGTCGTCAGGTAGTAGCTGGTTATTACCCGACCCTGCGGATAAGGACTACCTTGAATACTCCTACGTATTTCCCAGAGGAGTCCTCCCCATGGCGGCTAAAAAAATTCTGATGCTGGTCGGCGATTACGTCGAAGACTACGAAGTGATGGTGCCGTTTCAGGCGCTGCTGATGGTCGGCCACACGGTGCATGCCGTTTGCCCGGACAAAACCGCCGGTCAGACGGTACGCACGGCAATCCACGACTTTGAAGGCGACCAGACCTACAGCGAAAAGCCCGGCCACCTGTTTGCCCTGAACTTCGATTTTGCCAAGGTCGATGCCGCGGACTACGACGCGCTGCTGGTACCGGGAGGTCGTGCGCCTGAGTACCTGCGCCTGAACGAAAAAGTCCTGGAACTGGTGCGAGCGTTCGATAAGGCCGGCAAACCGATTGCCGCTGTGTGTCACGGTGCACAATTGCTGGCGGCAGCGGGGATTCTCGAAGGTCGCGAGTGCAGCGCTTACCCGGCCTGTGCTCCGGAAGTGCGCCTGGCCGGTGGTACGTTCATCGATATCCCGGTGACGGAAGGTCACGTTCAAGGCAATCTGGCCACTGCTCCGGCCTGGCCGGCGCACCCGAGCTGGCTCGCCGGTTTCCTCGGGTTGCTGGGCACCAAAATCACGCTGTAACGAGGGACCTGTCCATGTGCGAGCTCTACGTCAAAGCCGATCCGATTCTCTACGAATCGCGCTCCCGCTCGCTGCGCATCTGCGGGGTGGTCACCACCCTGCGGCTGGAGAATCAGTTCTGGGACATCCTCAGTGAAATTGCCGAGGTCGACGGCATGACCACCAATCAGTTGATCGCCAAGCTGTATGAAGAGGTGATGGACTACCGCGGCGAAGTGGTGAATTTTGCCTCGTTTTTGCGGGTCAGTTGTACGCGGTATCTGAGTCAGCGACGGGTGCAGGCGCCGGAGTTATCGGTGGTGCGCTCGGTGGTGAAGTAGGGCAGGTTGGTCTTTACTCTGAAGCGCGAAACCTCTCAATTGCCAAGGAGAAAGAGCATGTCTGGATGGTATGAAGTGAGCAAAAGCAGCAATGGTCAGTTCAAATTTGTACTGAAGGCCGCCAACGCGGAAACCATTCTGACCAGCGAGCTGTACATCACCCGCGCTGCCGCTGACAAAGGCATCGTATCGGTTCAGAGCAACAGCCCGAAGGATGAACGCTACGAGAAGAAAACCACCAAGGATGGCCATCCTTACTTCAACCTCAAGGCTGGTAACCACGAGATCATCGGCAGCAGCGAGGCTTATGCCTCCGCTGCCGCGCTGGAGAAAGGCATCGCCAGCGTAAAGGCTAACGGGCCGACCACGGTGATCAAGGACAAAACCTTGCCGGTGCTCTGACTGTCCGAGATCGTTCCCACGCTTCGCGTGGGATTGATTTTCAGGCTTCGACTGGAACTGTGAGCTTGGGGCTACCCAGCGCATGGGTCTTCGAATCAAAAAACCGCAGTTCCACACCAGTACCCTCAAACACCTTCGCGTAATGCCGCTTCTGGTGCTGAATGAACGCCTTGCTGCGCGGATAAATCGAGATCGCCACCCCCTGCGGTTTCGCCTGGCGCAAGGCGTGGATGATGTGGCTGTCCTGCTCACCCAGGGCATGGCCAAACAGGCACAACCCGTCACCATGACCGAGTAGCTGGTCGTAGCAGAACGACAGATAGTCCGAGCTGCGAATGGTTTTGAGCTTGTCCTGCGCCGGACCTTCATTGACGAACAGCGGCACGTCGTCGAGGGTCTTGATCGTGTTGTTGATCGCGAAGGTGCCGAGCAACGTGCCCTCGGTCGACATCAGTTTGCGCGCCGTGCCGTCCTGATTGCGCACCAGATGCAGGCCGCCGTGCAGGTACAGCAGGCGGGTTTTATCGGTCGCCGTGGCGCTTAGATCAAAGCTTGATTCTGCACCCTGAAACAGGTCGCTGATCGCATCAGGCTGGTGCTGAGTCGCCCAGTAGTTGAGCAGATCGTAGTTGGTGGTGAACACGGTCCGGTAACGGCCCAGTTCCTGATTGATCGCCGCCAGCGTCGAGGGCACCACCAGCCGCCACGGGATGTGCACCGCGTGCACGCTGTTGATCAACGCTTCCTTGATCGCGTAGTAACGATTGCGCGGTGCGGCGGAACTTACGGCCAAGGCCTTGTTGACCCGGCTGGTGGTTTTCAGCGCGCTGAGCACCTGCTCGAAGCTGCGCGTCTGCAGGGCGTCGAACACGCTCAGCTCGGACTGGCTCAGGGGCTTTTCTTCGACGGTGCGGGCGTTTTCAAACAGCGAGTCGTAGCCGAAGTCGTCCCACACGGCGCGGCTGGCGCCGTTGCCCACCAGCAGGCCGCCGAACGAGGCGGTGGTGCGCAAGGCGTTCCAGTCTTCAAGTTGGGCATCAACATCCTGGAAATCGGTCATTGCGGTCAAAGTCTCAAAGCAAAGGGTCTGATGGGCGGCGACTTTATCACGACCAAGACTTGAGCCAGATCAAGTTACTGCGCGGCCGATAGGTCGATCCTTGTGGGTACCCGCTGGATCGGCGCTGCCGATTCGGCCTCAGCCAGGAGACTCGCTCATGAGCAGCACGTTTTTCATCCCCGCCGTGAACATCATGGGCATTGGTTGCCTGGACGAAGCCATGGACGCCATTCGCAAGTACGGTTTTCGCAAGGCGCTGATCGTCACCGACGCCGGGCTGGCCAAGGCGGGTGTCGCGAAAATGATTGCCGATAAACTGGCGTTGAAGGACATCGATTCGGTGATTTTCGACGGCGCCAAACCTAACCCGAGCATCGCCAACGTCGAAAGCGGTCTGGGTCTGCTCAAGGAAACCCGCTGTGATTTCGTGGTGTCGCTGGGCGGCGGTTCGCCCCATGACTGCGCCAAAGGCATCGCGTTATGCGCGACCAACGGCGGGCAGATTCGCGATTACGAAGGCGTCGATCAATCCACCCAGCCACAACTGCCGCTGATCGCGATCAACACCACCGCCGGCACCGCCAGCGAGATGACCCGTTTCTGCATCATCACCGACGAATCCCGTCACGTAAAAATGGCCATTGTCGATCGCAACGTCACGCCACTGCTGTCGGTCAACGACCCGGCGCTGATGGTCGCCATGCCCAAGGGCCTGACGGCTGCCACCGGCATGGACGCGTTGACTCACGCTATCGAGGCTTACGTTTCCACGGCGGCCAATCCGATCACCGATGCCTGCGCGCTGAAAGCGATCACGTTGATCAGCAACAACCTGCGCCTGGCCGTCCGTGACGGTAGTGACATGGCCGCGCGGGAAAACATGGCTTACGCGCAGTTTCTCGCCGGCATGGCGTTCAATAACGCATCCCTGGGTTATGTCCACGCCATGGCTCACCAGTTGGGCGGGTTCTACGACTTGCCTCATGGTGTGTGCAACGCGGTACTGCTGCCCCACGTACAAAGCTTTAACGCACTGGTTTGTGCCGATCGCCTCACTGATGTCGCCCTTGCAATGGGCGTCGATGTTCACGGCTTCACCCCGGAAGCGGGCGCCCAGGCGGCCATCGTGGCGATCCGCAGCCTGTCCAGAGACGTGGAAATTCCCGCCGGTTTGCGTGAGCTCGGTACCAAGCTCAACGACATCCCGATCCTCGCCACCAATGCCTTGAAAGATGCGTGTGGCGTGACCAATCCTCGAGCGGCGGATCAGCGTCAGATCGAGGAGATTTTCCGCAACGCCTTTTAAGAAGTTTTGCGACCGGGCGCGAGCATCACGCAGAGCATCGCGCCCAACGCCAGCAAGGTACACAACAGCGACAACGGCCAGGCCTGCGGGCTTGCGATCAAACTGGCGATCCCGCCGATAACGGCGGCCATCAATTGATGAATGAAACCGCTCAACGCCATCGCATACGCACCACCGACCGGCGAACCGTCATTGGCCAGGGACAGGCTGATCGGGTAAGTCAACGACTGGCCGAACACCGCAAAGCAATAGGGCAACCAGAACAGCAGTGCCACTGAAGTGCCCGCCACACTCCCCAGCAACATCACCGCGCTGCCGGCCAGCACCAGCCCCACACCCGCCGTCATCAACCCGCGTTGACCGGTGCGAAGTACAAAGCCATTGACCCCCAAAGCCCCCAGAAAATACGCCGCGCTGATCGGCCAGCCTAACAACCCGTATTCCACGGCCGACCAGTTGAACGGTCCTTGCAGAATCAGCGGCGCTGCGGTGTTGAACGCGACAATCACTCCGTACCCGAGGCCGCCGGTGAGGGCCGGCAACAGAAAGGCTCGATGACGCAAGATGCGCCAGTAGCTCGGCCAGGCGGATGACGGGGCATTCTCCTCGGCCAGCACCGGGAACCTAACCCGGGCCACGATTAGCGCCATCATCAGACTCACACCACCCAACAGGCAGAAAATCGCTGGCCAGCCCAGCGCCACCTGGATGATCGACCCCAAGTATTGGCCGATACCCAGCGCCACCACGAAGGAAATCGAAATCCAGGACAACGCCTTGGCCAGTAGGTCGCCGCGGAAACTGTCGCGGATCAGCACCCGCGCCATGACCGAAATGCCGCTGGCGCCAATGCCCTGAACCAGTCGAAACGTCAGGAACGATTCAAGCGTCTGGCTCAGGGGCAGCGCCAGATTTCCCAAGCCGTAGATGCCGAGTGCGGCGAGCAGCACCGGTTTGCGGCCGATGCGCTGACCCAGGCTGCCCCAGAACAACATCGGCAGCGCCATGCCGATCAGATACACCGCCAGCCCCCAGGAAACCTGCGAGGCGTCGGAAGACAAATCCCCGGCCATTTCCGGCAGCGCCGGCAGGTAAATGCTCATGCCTAATTGAGCGAGAAAAACCGTGCTGCAGGTGACGAGGAGGGTGGTGCTGCTCTTCATTGAATCTTCCCTGGTTTCAGTTCAACAGCCGATTTCCCGGCCACGCGTGCGAAAAAGCTCGGTGATGAGTTCACAAAAGTGTCGGATCAGCGTCGGCTCCATGTCGGCGCGCAGGGTGATTCGAATGGCTGCCTTGCCTTGTGCGACCACTGGGAAAAAGACTGCCGAGGTGAAGAAGCCGTGATTGGCCAGTTCCATGGCAATGCTGTTTGCCAGTGCTGCTTCGCCGCAGTTGACCAGCCGAATGGCCATGTTGCTGTTGTGTTGATCGGTTCGTATGAGGCTGTCGAACAGCTGGATATTAGCCTGAAGTTTTTCCTGCAACGCGGCAAATTCCGGTGTGCGATGAAGCTGGATGGACGCTCTGCCCGCGCCAATGGCTGCACTGTTCAGACTTTGCGACCAATTGCTGGGGCCGCCGTAACGCGCAATGAGCCTCTTCTGCCGTTCATTGCCCAGCATCACCAGACCGCCGCTGGCGCCAAACGACTTGGCCAGCGAGGCGACGATCAGGCAGTCATCCTCCAGTGCCTGCAACCTGGGGCGCACTAGGCCTGCACCAAAGGTTCCGACGGCGGACAGCGCGTGGGAATCGTCCAGATAGAGAAACAACCCATAGCGGTCCTTCAGATACAGAAGACTGTCCATGTCCGCGCCCCCACCCATGCTGTACGCACCGTCGGCAACATACGCAACTGTGCGGTGTTGCTGACACTGCGTCTCAAGAAAATCCATGTCGTTGTGAGGACAGGTCACGACCGTGGTTTCATCCGCGCAGGCGGCTTTCAGGTGGTTCATCGAGTAGTGCGCCAACCGGTCAAAGACCATCAATGGAGGGCGGTTTTGCGTGAACACGCCGCTGGCCAGCAGCGGCAGAATGGCGGCACTTGCCGCACTGCACGACAGGGTGCTCAGGCAACTGGCGCCGAACAGCTCGGAAAGTTCGGTTTCGTACTGTTCCAGAATCGCCAGCTTGCAGCGGTTCTTTGAATTGGCGACGCGAAGGGTGCCGGTTTCCCACAGTGTGTTCATGGCGCCGTCGAGAATATCGGGATGGTGATCCAGGCCCAGGTAAGACGTCGTACAGAAATGATGAAAAGCGCGGCCGTACTGATCGAGCATTCGGTTGGCACTTTTGATTTCGACGTTAAGCCCCGAAATTTTCCCGGCTTCAGCGCTTTCCCAATCGTGATCGGCCAACGCGATGACTTTGCGGTAGTTGGTGTAGAGGTTTGCCGCGTGTGTTGTCTGGTCCATGTGAAGATGACTTTCCTTGAGTGAAACGATCCATGGGTGTGTTGCAGTCCGTGTGTGTTTCCAGACTTTACAGAACGCGGCGGGGGCTTTGAATCGGCTGTTTCCGGTAAGGCTGAGTGTTACAAGAGATTTATGTGTAGGGCGATGCCTCGTGATGTTGTGGGCTAATTGCTTGGAAACAGGGCTATCCTGCCGACTCAGCCGAACCCAAGCATCGAGCCCTCCCATGCTGCAGAAAAGCCTGATCCGCCGCCTCGACCTGATCACTCTCCAACTGTTTGTCGCCGTTCATGAAGAGGGCACATTGACCCGTGCCGCCGCGCGTGAAGCCATCGCCGTGTCGGCGGCCAGCAAGCGGCTGACGGAGTTGGAGGAAGCGCTGGGCATCAGCCTGTTCGTGCGCCAGGCGAAAGGCATGACCCTGACGCCGGCCGGTGAAACCTTGTTGCACCATGCTCGGCAGATGCTATTTAACGTCGAGAAAATGGGGCTCGAACTGGGCGAACACAGCCACGGTGTGCGCGGCTATGTGCGGATGCTCGCCAACCTGTCGGCGATCATTCAGTTTCTGCCTGAGGATCTGCGAGACTTTTCCGAGCGTCATCCTCAGGTCAAGACCGACCTCGAAGAGCGCCCCAGCAGCGGGGTGATTCAGGGGGTGCTGGATGGCGTGGCCGACCTGGGAATCTGCTCCAGTGACAGCGACGTCAAAGGTCTGCACAGCGTGCTTTATCGACAGGACAAACTGGTGGTGTTGATGCTGCCCGATCATCCGTTGGCGAGTCGTTCCAGTCTGGCCTTCGCCGATACGCTGGGCAGCGACTACGTCGGTCTGCATTCCGCCAGTTCGATCAACATGCGTACCCACGCAGCTGCGCGCCAGGCCGACAAGGTGCTGCGGCTACGGATTCATGTCCCGGGTTTTGATGCGATGTGCCGGATGGTCCAGGCCAACATGGGCATCGGCATCCTGCCGCAAAAGGCCTATGAATTATTTGGCCGGGCGTTGGGTTTGCGTGCGGTGCCGTTGACGGATGACTGGTCGGATCGTGCGTTGGTTCTGGTGGTGCGCGATGAAGCGGCGCTGTCGCCGGTGAGTCGAATGTTGTTTAAGCAGTTGCGCGGAGCGGATTGAGCGTTCGCGTTTCGCGAACGTTCGTTGCCAACTGAAGGTTGGATTCCTGGCCCCGTGGTCCTCTAGCCTTGGCTCATATTCCAAGAACAACATGAGGTACCCCGCGATGACTGCTCCCTTGAGTGCAATCAAAGTGATCGAGATCGGCACGCTGATCGCTGCGCCGTTCGCCGCGCGCATGCTCGCCGAGTTCGGCGCCGAAGTGATCAAGATCGAAGCCATGGGTCAGGGCGACCCGCTGCGCAAATGGCGCAAGCTGCACGAAGGCACGTCGCTGTGGTGGTACCTGCAATCGCGAAACAAGAAATCCCTGGCACTGAATCTGAAATCCCCGGAAGGCATTGAACTGGTCAAGCAACTGGCGACCAGCGCCGACGTGCTGATCGAAAATCTGCGTCCCGGCGCCCTGGAGAAACTCGGTCTGGGCTGGGACGTGTTGCACGCCCTCAACCCTAACCTGACGCTGGTGCGTATTTCCGGTTATGGCCAGACCGGCCCGTACCGCGATCGCCCGGGCTTCGGCGCCATCGGCGAGGCCATGGGCGGGATCCGCTACACCACCGGCACCCCCGGTTCGCCGCCAGCTCGGGTTGGCGTCAGCCTCGGCGATTCCCTGGCTTCGTTGCACGCGGTGATCGGTGCCTTGATGTCACTGCTGCGGGTCAAGACCGGGCAGGGCGGTGGGCAAGTCGTCGATGTGTCCTTGGCTGAAAGCGTGTTCAACGTCATGGAAAGCCTGGTGCCGGAATACGACATGCTCGGTCATGTTCGTGAACGCAGCGGCGGGGCCTTACCGGGCATCGCGCCGTCCAATACGTACCTGACGGCCGATGGCGCCTACGTGGTGATCGCCGGCAACAGCGACCCGATCTACAAGCGTCTGATGGACGTCATCGGTCGCCGTGATCTGGGCGATGCGCCGGAGTTTGCCCACAACGACGGTCGTGCCGCCAAGAGCAACGTGCTCGATGCGGCGATTACTCACTGGACCAGCAGCCTGCCGATCGACGAGGTGTTGTCGGCGCTGGAAGCTGCCGAAGTACCGGCCGGGCGCATCTATTCGGTGGCCGACATCGTCGCCGATCCGCACTATCAGGCGCGGGACATGCTGCTCAACGCCGACCTGCCCGGCGGTGCCACGGTGAAGATGCCGGGCATCGTGCCGAAACTCTCCGAAACCCCCGGTGGCGTGAACTGGTCCGGACCTACCCTGGGTCAGCACACTGACGGCATTCTCGCGGGGCTTGGCCTTTCGGGATTGGACATCGAACGGCTAAAAGCTGAAGGGGTGGTGCAATGATCACTGACTTTTCCGAGACCCTGTTTGTTCAGGAAGTCTCCCCCCGCGACGGCTTGCAGATCGAGCCGACCTGGGTTGAAACCGTCGACAAGATTGCCTTGATCGATCAGCTGTCGCTGGCGGGTTTCAGTCGCATCGAAGCAGGCTCGTTTGTTTCCCCCAAGGCGATACCGGCGCTGCGCGATGGTGAGCTTGTGTTCAAGGGCATCGCCCGGCAACCGGGGGTGATCTATGTCGCGTTGATCCCCAACCTGAAAGGCGCGCAACGGGCACTGGCGACCAGGGCCGACGAGCTGAATCTGGTGATGTCCGCCAGCCAGACCCACAACCTGGCGAATATGCGCATGCGTTGCGAAGCTTCTCTGGCCGCATTCGGCGAGATCGTGCAATACGTTTGCGGGACGAAGGTGCGCCTCAACGGCAGCATCGCCACGACCTTTGGCTGCCCGTTTGAAGGCAAGATCGATGAGGATCGCGTGCTGCAAATCGTCGAGGCTTATCAGGAACTCGGGATCCAGGGCATTACCCTGGCCGACACCACCGGTATGGCCAATCCGCGGCAGGTTGATCGTCTGGTGCGGCGGGTCTTGCAGCGAGTTTCGCCCGCTGATCTGACCCTGCATTTCCACAACACTCGCGGCCTCGGTCTGTGCAACGTGCTGGCCGCCTACGAGGCCGGTGCCCGTCGTTTCGACGCGGCACTGGGTGGGCTCGGCGGTTGCCCGTTCGCGCCGGGCGCCTCGGGCAATATTTGCACCGAAGACTTGGTCAACCTGTGCGATGAAGTAGGCATTCACACCGGCATCGATCTGCCGCTGTTGCTGCAATTGTCGCGAGGCTTACCCGCGCTGCTGGGCCACGAAGTGCCCGGTCAATTAGCCAAGTCCGGACGCAATTGCGATTTGCATCCAAGTCCTTCCTGACTACACCGAATCCCCTGTGGGAGCGGGCTTGGTCCGGGCGGCGATCCGACGATGACTGAGTCACATCCAACATCAATGTTGACTGATACAGCGCTATCGCGAGCAAGCTCGCTCCCACAGAAAAGCTCACAAGCAGCCACTCTCAACCAGACAACAAAAACAATCGGACGCCCACAGGAAGTCCGCCTGGAGAAACATCATGAGCCTTAATGTACTGGAGGCGGGCGCGAGCCCGTCCGTTAGCCACGACGAAGAAAAAGCCCTGGTCAGCAAAGTCGCCTGGCGTCTGATGCCGCTGATCATGGTCTGCTACCTGTTCGCGTTTTTCGACCGCATCAACATCAGCTTTGCCAAATTCCAGTTGCAGACCGACCTGAGCCTGAGCGACACCGCATACGGCCTCGGCGCCGGGCTGTTTGTGGTTGGTTATGTGATCTTCGAAGTGCCGAGCAACATGATGCTCTACAAGGTCGGCGCCCGGCGCTGGATCGCCCGGATCATGATGTCCTGGGGAGTCGCCACCGCCCTCATGGTCTTCGTCAACAGCGAATGGCAGTTCTACGCGCTTCGCTTCGTGATTGGCGCGATGGAAGCCGGGTTCGCCCCAGGCGTGCTGTATTACCTGACGCTGTGGTTCCCGCAGCACTATCGCGGACGCATCACCTCGATGCTGTTTCTGGCCTCGGCGTTTGCCGGTCTGGTGGGCGCTCCGTTTTCCGGGCTGGTGTTGCAACACCTCGACGGCTTTATGGATATGCGCGGCTGGCACTGGCTGTTTCTGCTGGGCGGCGTACCTTGCATCGGCCTTGGCTTGCTGGTACTGACGTTGCTCAAGGACCGCATCGAAGACGCCCATTGGCTGACGCCGTCAGAGAAAACGCTGCTGGCCAGCCGTATCGCGCACCATGAACCGCACAAGAGCGGCGGCTCGTTGCTCGCCGCGCTGCGGATCCCGGGTTTTATGACCCTCGGGCTGATCTACTTCCTGATTCAAGTGGCGTCCTACGGCTTGAATTTCTGGGCCCCGCAACTGATTCGTAGCGCTGGCACCGAGAGCCCGGTGATGATTGGTTTGCTGACCGCCATCCCTTACATCTGCGGCGCCATCAGCATGGTGGTGATCGGGCGGTTGTCCGACTCGACCGGTGAACGACGCAAGTTTGTCGCAGGTTTAGTCGCGGTGGGCGCGGTAGGGTTCTTCTGTGCAGGGATCTTCGCTAACCACACGACCTTCCTGATTGTCGCGCTGGGCTTGCTCGGTGCCGGGATCATCGCGTCCATCCCGAGCTTCTGGACCCTGCCGCCAAAACTGCTGGCCGGTGCCGGTGCAGGGGCTGCTGGCGGGATCGCGGTGATCAATACCCTCGGCCAGTTCGGCGGTATTGTCAGCCCGGTCATGGTCGGGCGAATCAAGGACCTGACGGGCAGCACCACGCCGGCGCTGTATGTCATCGGCGTCGCTGCGCTGATCGCGGTTGCGCTGCTGATGTGGGGGTTGCCGCAGAAGCTGCGCACGCTCGACAAGTTTTAAAAGATCGCAGGCTGGTGATCGTTTTCACGCAGAGCATGGGAACGATCAGGATGTCGCAATCACCGCTTTGGCCGGCATATCACCGAACTGAATCAACACCACACCGGCAATCAACAACACCGCCCCAAACACCCGCGGCAACGTCACTTGCCGTTCCATCAAGCCAAACAATCCAAAGTGATCCAGCACCAGCGAAGCCACCACCTGTCCCGCCAGCGCCAAAGCAATAAACCCTGACGCCCCAAGCTTGGGCAGCAGCATCAGCGCCAACGAGATAAAACACACCCCGAACGCACCACCAGCCCACATCCACAGCGGCGCCCGGGTGATGAACGCGAGTGATGGCAGCGGCAATCGCATCGCCAACATAATCGGCAACACCACCACGATGCTCACCAATAACGACGCGAGCGTCGCCCATAACGGATGACCCAACCCACGCGTGAGGTTGGCGTTGATCGCACTCTGAAAAGGCACCACCGCGCCGGCAATCACGGCCAGCAGCAACAGCCCGGCCCAATGCAATGTACTCATGATAATTCTCCAACAGGTTTTGCTGGACTCTAGAGTATTCGTCACGCAGATTTAAATTCCAAATTGCTATCCAGAACATGCATCAGATGAATGATCTTCGGCGCATCGACCTCAACTTGCTGGTGATCCTCGACGCCTTGCTCAGCGAACAACACGTGACCCGTGCCGCCGAGCGCCTGCACCTGAGTCAGCCGGCCGTCAGTCATGCCTTGGCGCGACTACGTGATCTGCTCGGCGATCCTTTACTGGTGCGGGCGGGCGCCACTCTTGTGCCAACACCGCGAGCCCTGGAGTTGATGGCGCCTTTGGCCGAAGCCCTGGCTCAGGTGCAATCGCTGCTGGCACCGAATGCTTTCGATCCGGCCACCGCCAAGCGCACCTTTCGCCTGGCGATGTCCGACTATGGCGCTGCCATCGTCCTGCCGAGTTTGATACGGACCTTGCGCCGGGAAGCACCGGGCATCGACCTCCAAGTCAGCCACGCCAGCCGCGAAGGCATGCTCGATGCTGTGCTCAACGGCGACATCGACATGGCGGCAGGCGTCTTTCCAGAGCTGCCGAACGAATTGCGCAGCACCCCGCTGTTCGAAGAGCACTATGCCTGTCTGGTAGACCGCAAAAGCCTGCCCGCCGATGGCGTACTCGACCTGCCAACTTACCTCGCCCGACCCCACGTCCTGCTGGAAATGCGCGGCAGTGGCACCCCGGAAATCGAACGGGCCCTGACAGCCCTGCGTGAATGCCGTCGCGTGGCGATCAGCCTGCCGCACTGGAGCGTTGCCCCGGAATTCATCAGCGGCACGGACCTGATCCTCACCGTCGCTTCCCGAGGGTTGCTCAACATTGATGAGCAATCGTTGATCGTCGTCCCGCCGCCGTTTCATATTCCGTTGTTTACGTTTGTGTTGGTTTGGCACAAGCGACGGGGCGGGGATCAGGCGTTGAACTGGTTGAATGGGCGGATTGAGGAGGGGATAGTGCGCGGCTGATGACGCAATGTTGTTCACTTAAACGTGGTATTTCAGGTATGCCTGCATTTGTGGCAAGGGGGCTTATGGGAATGCCACAGATTTCTCGCTCGCCTCAAGATTTTCTTAAGCGAACAGCATTGTGGTTGATGACGAGTATTTTGGTTTGAAAGCGGCGTATCAGCTGATGTTTGTCACCCACTTGCTTACAACCGCTTTTATTTCTTTTGGGCTCGCGAAATCACGGCTATTCGCTTCTCTCAGCGCTTGCTGGATTTCGTCGATTATCGAGGCCTGATGTGCTGAGTGCCCGCGCGATATGCCTATTGTATGAAGCGAATCGCTGTGTCTTTTGGTTTTTGGCTTTTCCACTTGTTTTGCGCTCCAGATCGTTGGTTCAGAACATACCCGTGAGGAAATAAAATTGCTAACAGCCGACAGGCCTCAACCACCTGACCCTCGCCGTTACCGATTTGAACCGCAGCGTGGAGTTCTATCACGATCTGCTGCAACTTCAGCTTGAGTCCACCTGGGACGCCGGCGCCTACCTCTCACTGCCGGGCCTCTGGCTTTGCCTTTCCCTCGATCCACTGCGCAACTGCGAACCCGTCGCCGATTACACCCATTTCGCCTTCAACATCAGCGCAACAGACTTCCCGCTCTTCGTCGAACGCCTGCGATCCGCCGACGTCCAGGAATGGCGTGGTAACCGGAGCGAAGGCGCATCCTTCTGTTTCCTCGACCCGGACGGGCACAAGCTCGAAGCCCATGTCGGTGACTTGGCATCGAGGCTGGCAGCCTGTCGGCAGCGGCCCTATGCGGGAATGAGGTTCTTCGACGATCAGTAAGTCGGGTCCCGGAGACCTGAGATAGACTTGCGTGCATTCACCCCAGCTCAACAGGACTCCCCATGACCCCATCGCTGCTAATGGCCGTTCTCGCCTCGGGCTTTATCTACGGCATCACGCCGGGGCCGGGTGTGTTGGCGGTGTTCGGCATCGGTGCGGCGCGTGGTCGGAGGGCAGGGGCGGGGTTTCTCTGCGGGCATTTGCTGGGGGATGTGGTCTGGTGCAGCACTGCGCTGATCGCGATTGTCGGTGCGCGGGAAATCGGCAGTACCGCGTTCGATGTGCTGGGCGTGCTCAGCGGACTGTATCTGTTCTGGCTCGGCCTGCGCGCGGTTCGCGCTCGTCGCAGCAGTGTCGAGGCGCCACAGGGGCCGGCGCGGCAGCCGTTCTGGCACGGCATTCTGTTTGGCCTGACCAATCCGAAGGCTTACCCGGTGGCGGTGGCGACGTTTACCGCGCTGCTGTCCAGCCGTGCCGAATTGCTGCATTGGTCGATGCTGCCGTGGTTGATTGTCCTGAGCTTCGTCGGTGGCCTCATGGCCTACGCTATCCTCATTGCTATTGTCGGTGCGCGACAGGTGCGCAACGTGTACCAGCGCCATGAGCTGTTGATCACCCGGCTGTGTGGGGTGATGTTTATCGGTTTCGCCATCAACGCCCTGGCGCATGCATTGCCGGGGCTGGTGACGAACAAGGCTTGAAACTGATCGCAGGGAAGCGTCAGTTGCAACGTCATCGCACGGGCGTATGACCGGTCAGGGAGGGGTTTTAATGCTGCATTGTTCGGACATGCGCCCTGCACCATGGCAACCAGAAATTCCGCGCCGTCGGCGAGTTACATCGATCTCTTGCTGGACGCCGTCTGTGCGGTCGACACACAAGGTCGCTTCGTATTTGTCAGCGCGGCCTGCGAGCGTATTTTCGGTTATACCCCCGAAGAGCTGATCGGCCAGCCGATGATCGACCTGGTGCATCCCGCCGATCGTCAGCGCACCCTCGACGCCGCGCGGGAGATCATGGGCGGCGAACCCAAGCTCAATTTCGAAAACCGCTACCTGCGCAAGGATGGCCGAGTGGTGCACATCCTCTGGTCGGCACGCTGGTCGGAGGTCGACCAATTGCGCATCGCCGTGGCGCGCGACATCACCGAGCGCAAGCAGGCCGAGTCCCGGCAAGCGGCGCTGTATGCGATCTCCGAAGCCGCCCACGCGGCGGAAGATTTGCTGGCGCTGTTCAAACGCGTCCATTTGATCATCGGTGAATGGCTGCCGGCACTGAATTTCTCCGTGGCGCTGTATGACGAACACTGTGCGCAGCTGAATTTCCCCTATCACGTCGACGACTATGAGCTGCAGCCCGAGCAGCCTGGGACTATCACTGGACGTCTCTGTGCCGAGGTGATTCGCAGCGGCCAGCCGATTCTGCTGACCCCGGATCAGAACAACTTGCCAGAAGGGTTTGAGGCGCTGGTCGCGAGCCCGCATTCGCCCTGCTGGCTGGGCGTGCCGTTGAGTTCACAAAACGGCACCATCGGTGCGCTGATCGTTAAAAGCGTGCCCGGTGGCGAGCGCTACACCGAACAGGACAAGGAGTTGCTGCAATACGTGTGCGCCCAAGTCACGACCGCCATCGAACGCAAGCAATTGCATGCCCGACTGCAGCGCATGGCGCAATACGATCAACTGACCCAACTGCCCAATCGAGAATTGCTCCGTGACCGGCTCAAAGCTTCGCTGACCCTGGCCCGGGCGGACAGCGGCCGAATGGCGTTGCTGTACGTCGACCTCGACCGCTTCAAAGAAGTCAACGACACCCACGGCCATGCGGTGGGCGACATGCTGCTGCAAGCGGTCGCCAATCGGCTCAAAGGCTGCGTGCGCGAAACCGACACCGTGGCGCGCATCGGCGGTGATGAGTTTGTGGTGGTGTTGCACAGCATCCACGCCTCGGAAGACGCCGACAGCGTGGCGGGAAAAATCCGTCAGGTCCTGGCTCAACCCCTGCGCCTGGATGGCCACAGCCTGATCATCCAGACGAGCATCGGCGTTGCGCGATACCCCGACCACGGCACCGAAGAAACGCAGTTGTTCCGACACGCCGACGAGGCGATGTACACCGCCAAACGCCAGCATCACCTGCGCACCGACGTCTGAGTTTCGTCACCGTTCGTCGCGGCGGTGCCAGGTTTTCTAAACCTTTTTGGACATTGAAATTCTGATCTTATGCGGGCTCCTGCTCGCCGCGATCATCACCAAGAGGTAGAGAATCATGCCTAATTCAAGAAACTCGAACTCGGGAAACCCCCCCAGCGATCGAACGAAGGCGTCTGAAGCCGGTCGCAAAGGTGGGAAAACTACCACCACGACTGTCGATAAAGAGCCTGCGAAACCAGATATGGGCCGCAAAGGTGGTCAGAAGTCGAAGTAGTGGTGTCGGTAGTTTTGATTGAGAGGCGGGAGCGTAAGCTCCCGTTTGAATTTTTTACGAGGAGGGCGCGACCATGAGCCGGATGGCCACCCGATTACGCAATGCCAGTTTTGCCACGTTACTGGGCCTGTGTGCCAGCAGTGCCTTTGCCCAGTCCCCCGCCGAATTCATCCACGATGCATCGGCCAAAGGCATGGCCGATATCGAAGCCAGCCGCCTGGCGCACCTGAAAACCGAATCCAAAGAGGTCAAGGACTACACCATCGTCGTCATCAATGACCGCACCACCGCCAACCAGCATCTGGCGAAAATCGCCAAGCAACTCGATTTGCCGGTGGCCCCGCGCGAAGAGGTCGTCGATAAAGCCAAAGCCTTGATGCCGCAAGTGAAGGACGGCGCGAGCTTCGACCAGGCCTACGCGGCCAGTCAGGTGAAAACCACCCAGGAAGCCATCGAACAGCTTCAACAGCAAGCGCAGACCACCGACGTGCCTGAAATCAAAGCCTTTGCCGAGGAAACCCTGCCCAAACTGCAGAACCACCTGCAAATGGCCAGGGCGTTGCAAGCCAGTCGCTAACCCTCGAAGTACGCGGGTGATCTCGGACCACCCGCGTTTTCCCGATCAGCATTCATTCAAATCCTGCTTACCTTTTTCCTGGACGACGGTGCCGTCCAGGGAAATCGTTTCGCCCTCGCCAAGTTGCCGATACTGCTTTCTCAGCGCTTCATGCCATTTATCTTGAATATCTGACTCCTGTTTCCGCCCTCGTTGGGCGAATTGGCTGATGGCACTTCGACACAGAATTCGTCGGAGCGCCCCAGGCCCTGATGCTGCCTTTAGATCTTGACGCTTCCTTCTCGGCATGCTAGCGGGTGCTATACTTCATTTCTGGTTGCATGAAGTGTGCAACGTTCCCCACGGGTACAGAACCGACTGCAAATCTCAGTTAACGGCTGCAGGACAGAGGAGGTCTACAGCAAACGCAAGATGGGAGGTGTGGCATGAATCGACACTATTACATCAGCAACAATCTCGACGATCTTGAAGTCGTTGAAAATGAACTGGAAGCCAGCGGCATCAATTCCGAACAAATTCATGTGCTCAGTCAACACGTTGCCGATGTTGAACAACATCACCTTCACGAAGTTAACTCGTTAATGGAACAGGATGTTGTCCACTCTGGCGAAATTGGTGCAGTGATCGGTGTGCCACTCGCGGCGCTGGTTCTTGGCTGCGCCTATTGGCTGGGCTGGACCGAATCCGCCGCAGGCTGGATGCCTTTTATCTTTCTTGCCATTGTTGTATTTGGCTTCTGCATCTGGGAAGGCGGTTTTTTTGGTATCCAGGTGCCAAACACTCACTTCCGCAGTTTTAAACAGGTGGTAGCAGAGGGAAAACATATTTTCTTCGTAGATGTCGAGCCGGATCAGGAGTCGATATTGGACGGGGTTATCGAACATCACCCAACGCTGGAGATTGCCGGCACGGGAACGGCCGCCCCCCACTGGACAGTAGCCTGGCAGCACAAATGGCATCAGTTCAAGCGAGTGATATCGGGTTAGCCCCTGAAGACTCAAGGCCATCCGGAAGCTGCTTATTGGCCGAAGGAAATGACCCGACTGAGGAAAACATAGTCCGCCTCGGTGGCCATCAGCCCGACAAGTACCAGCAAACACAACGGTGGCAGGAGTATGGCGTAGACCATGGCCAACCGTTCCCAGGCCATATGCATGAAGATGGAGACAATTAAACCTGCCTTCAACAACATGAAAGTGATAATCAGGGACCAGCGAAGGTAACCATGGAAGTGGAAATAGTCGACAAGGTACGACAGCGTGCTGAGGACGAATAACAGCCCCCAAATTTTAAGGTACAAGCTGATTGGATGTTGCTGACCTTGAGCATGTGCCATCACCAGTGCTCCTCTACCATAAATAGAAGAAAGCAAAAATAAACACCCACACCAAATCCACGAAGTGCCAGTACAGCCCGGCTATCTCGACAACCTGGTAGTTTGCGGAGCGCTCATAATCTCCCCGCAATACTTTCAGCGCAACAATGCTGAGGTAGATGACGCCGATTGACACATGCAGTCCGTGGAAACCGGTAATCATGAAAAAGCTGGCACCAAACTGCGCCGCCCCCATAGGGTTCCCCCAAGGACGCACCCCTTCTGCGATTAGCTTGCTCCATTCGAATGCCTGCATGCCGACGAAGGCCACACCCAAGGCAGCGGTCGCCAGCATCAGGGCAGTGGTTTTCGCACGATCACGGCGATAGGCGAAATTGACTGCCATGGCCATGGTGCCGCTGCTACTGATCAGCACAAAGGTCATGATGGCGATCAAAATAAGTGGGATCGCCTGACCGCCGATCGTCAATGCGAACACTTCACTGGGGTTCGGCCAAGGGGTGGTGATCGTCATGCGTACCGACATGTAGCCGGTCAAAAAGCAGGTAAATACAAAAGTATCGCTGAGCAGGAATATCCACATCATCGCCTTGCCCCAAGAGACCTGCTTGAAAGCCTCCTTATCCGAGGACCAGTCGCTGGCGATGCCCTGCCATCCTGCTGCAGGCGGCAAGCTGGGTGGATTGGATGAACTGGACTCGCCTGGGGCGGGTGAATGCGATGCCATGGCTTTTCACCTCAGGCCGCAGAATCTCGCGATAGCTTCATAGGTTTGCGGCGTGCTGGTCAGCAGAGCGAATAGCACGAACCAAAGACCCAGTAAGTAATGCCAATAGATGGCACACAGCTCTACGCTGGTGCTGAGTTGCGGCAACGGTACGCGATGCAGGAATTTAGCAACGATTATGCCCCAGGCTATGAGCCCGCCCAGCAGGTGGAGCGCATGCAGGCCGGTCAACAGGTAGAAGAAGCTGTTGGCCGGATTGCTGGCGAGAAAGTAACCCCAGGCGACAAACTGCTGCCAGACCCAGAGCTGTCCCGCCAGAAAAGCAATGGTGAATACGCCCCCCAATGCAAAACCAATCACAGTTGCACCCAGTCGCGCCTGTCGGGCGGCCATACGCGAACACTGCAGTGCGACGCAA
Organism: Pseudomonas sp. RT4P38; assembly: GCF_054897765.1. Taxonomy (NCBI): domain Bacteria; kingdom Pseudomonadati; phylum Pseudomonadota; class Gammaproteobacteria; order Pseudomonadales; family Pseudomonadaceae; genus Pseudomonas; species Pseudomonas sp. RT4P38. The sequence continues at coordinate 5,422,885 of NZ_CM142703.1, read as the reverse complement.
CTGAATACCAGAAAAGCCGAATTCAGCCATAACTGCCAGAGATTGGCTAACGGCGCCAAGGGCTCTGTCAGAGGTAGCCAGTCGGTCATTTGTGAACGGGCGATAAAGGCGAGCAAGAAGAGAAAGAACAACGAACTCACCACGACCAGAAATAAGCGCAGGCCTATTCTTGCGGTTTGGTTTCGATCGGCACCCTCGCCGGCCTGAATACCCTCCGGATCGCGATTCCAGCTGCCGCCGGGGTCAGCGCCGTCGGCGTTTCTCAATAGCAACCTGCTCATGTTTTAACGTCCGCTATCTTGGTTCCGGCACTCAGTTGCCGCATGTGCTCCAGCGCCTCGGCGGAGACTGTTTGTGGAACGAAATCCTGTTCTATCCCCGGCACACTGTAGTCATAGGCCCAGCGATGCACGACCGGCAGCTTCGCTCCCCAGTTACCGTGTATCGGCGGGGTGTTCGGCGTTTGCCATTCCAGACTGGCCGCGCCCCAGGGATTGCTGCCTGCGGGCCTGCCTTTAAACACACTCCAGGCCAGGTTAAACAGGAACAGCAACTGGGAAACGCCGACGGCCAATGCGACCACCGTAATGAAGGCATTCAAATCTTGCGCCGACTGCGGGATGAACGCGTAGTTTTCATAGGCGTAGTAACGGCGTGGCATGCCCTGGAAACCCAGGTAGTGCATGGGGAAGAAGATGGCGTAGGTGCCCAGGAAGGTAATCCAGAAATGCAGCTTGCCCAGGGTGTCATTCAACATGCGCCCGGTGACTTTCGGGAACCAATGATAAATGCCGCCGAATACCACCAGTACCGGTGCGACACCCATCACCATATGAAAATGGGCTACGACGAAATAGGTGTCCGAGAGCGGAATATCCACGATCACATTGCCCAGAAACAAGCCGGTCAGACCGCCGACCAGGAAAGTGACGATAAAGGCCAGGGCAAACAGCATCGGTACGGTCAGATGAATGTCACCGCGCCACAGGGTCAGCACCCAGTTGTAGACTTTCAGTGCGGTCGGCACCGCGATGATCAAGGTGGTGACGGCGAAGAAAAAGCCAAAGTACGGGTTCATTCCGCTGACATACATATGGTGCGCCCAGACCACAAAGCTGAGTACGCCAATCGCAATAATGGCCCACACCATCATTCGGTAGCCGAAGATATTTTTACGCGCATGCGTGCTGATCAAGTCGGAGACCAAACCAAACGCAGGGAGAGCAACAATGTAGACCTCCGGGTGGCCGAAGAACCAGAACAGGTGCTGGAATAATATTGGGCTGCCACCCTGGTGATCGAGCTGCTGCCCCAGCGAGATCATCGCCGGCATAAAGAAGCTGGTGCCCAACAGCTTGTCAAACAGCATCATGACCGCACTGACGAACAACGCCGGGAAGGCCAGCAAGGCCATGATCGAGGCCATGAAAATTCCCCATACGGAGAGCGGCATGCGAAACAATGTCATGCCGTGCGTGCGCGCCTGCAACACCGTGGTGACGTAGTTCAACCCGCCCATGGTGGTTGCGACAATAAAAATCGCCAGTGAGACGAGCATCAGTACGATGCCCCACTCGGTCCCCGGTGTCCCCTGAGTAATGACCTGTGGCGGATAGAGCGTCCAGCCCCCACCGGTGGGGCCGCCCGGGACAAAGAAACTGGAGAGCAACACCAGTACCGCCAGCAGGTAGAACCAGTAACTCAGCATGTTGACATAGGGGAAGACCATGTCGCGAGCGCCCACCATCAGTGGGATCAGATAGTTGCCGAAGCCACCCAGGAACAAGGCCGTCAGCAAATAAATGACCATGATCATGCCGTGCATGGTCATCGCCTGATAGTAAGTACTGGCGTCCATGAACTCCAAACTACCGGGGAAGCCAATCTGCATGCGCATCAAGCCGGACAGCACCACGGCTATAACACCCACAAATATAGCCGTCAGGGAATATTGAACGGCTATGACCTTGTGGTCCTGACTCCAGACATATTTGGTCAGGAAACTTTTTGGTTCGTGCAGTGCTTCTGTTTCGGCTTGCTCCGCATAGGCCATCACGTCATCCTCCTGCCGAAGTTTCAGTGCATTTCTGGCTGCTTTACGGCGCCTTTCCTGGCTCCGCCTTGCTCGCATCAGCGTCGGCATTCGCTTTGGATCTGATAAAAGCGATCAGTGCATTCAACTCCTTATCGCCCAGAGCAAAGGCCGGCATGACGGCTGCATAGCCCTTGACGATTTTGGCACTGGGATTAAGAACCGAATCCTTTATATAACCCTCATCGGCTTTTATCATCGCACCGTCGGCAAGGGTTACTGTTTTGCCATACAGGCCCTGCCAGCTGGGGCCGACACCCTTGCTGCCATCGACACTGTGGCAGGCCAGACAGCCGAGCGACTCGGCCAGCCGTTGTCCCTGTACCGCCAAGTCGTCACCTGGGCGCGACGCTTCGCTGGCAGGAGGTTCATCGTCTTGCTGCCCGGCACCGAGCGATTTGATCAGCGCGACGAGAGCACCCAGTTCATCGTCATTGAGAGTATAGGCCACCATGACCGGCGGGTAGCCCTGTACCAGTCGGGCCTTCGGATCGAGGATCGACTCTTTCAGGTAGGCGTCATCGACCAGCACACTGGTGCCATCGGCAAGCTGTTCAGTGCGGCCGTACAGCCCCTTCCATCCCGGGCCGAGACTGGCACTGCCATCCTGGCTATGGCAGGCACTGCAGCCGTGGTTTTCGACCAACAGGCGGCCTTTTTCCAGAACGCTGTCCCGACTGGGCTTGGCAGCGGTCGTTAATGTCTGCGCAAAAGTCGGTTGGCTGTTCAGCCATTGATCGAAGGCGTCCTGTTCTTCCACGATCATATGGCCGCGCATGTTGTAATGGCCTACGCCACAATATTCAGCGCAAAGGACTTCATATTTCCCGGTCTTGGTTGGCGTAAACCAAAAATGCGACACCATTCCTGGCACCATGTCCATCTTGCTGCGAATTTGCGGTACATAGAAATTGTGCAGCACATCTTTAGAACGCAGTAAAACTTTTACCGGCTGATCGAGCGGAAGGCGAACTTCATTGTTTCTTATAAGCACATCGTCTTGCCCAACAGGGTCCTTGGGGTCAAGGCCGAAGGGATTGGCGGAATCAACAAACTTAATATCCGATTTGCCCAGCTTCCCGTCCTGGCCGGGAAAACGAAAGGCCCATTGCCACTGCTGCGCGACCACTTCAAGTTCATAAGCATTTTTCGGCACCCGGATGAAGTCACTGTAAACAACCAGGCCTGGCGCCAACATCGCGGCAATACCTACCGAGGTCACGATAATTAACCATGTTTCCAACTTTTTATTTTCTGGCTGGTAGGCCGCCCTGGCACCTTCCTTGTGACGGAAACGCATCACGGCCACCGCCATGAATACGGTGATGGCGATAAAAAATACTCCGCTGATAATCAGGGTGATGAACAGGGTGGTGTCTATTGAACCCCAGTTGGAGGCGGGTGGTGTCGCCTGCCAGGGCGCTAATAGATGGAACAGCACTGATGCAATAACGATTAGTACAAGAATAATTGCCATTGCCATTTTGCTTTCATCCTATTCCTGTTACTCATCGGTATGCATAAGCATCGCCACAGAACAACATCGTCAAATCAATACTAATCTGACGCCAAAACAGGCTAGACAAATACCCGCTATCTTCGTGGCAAAGTCCGCAGGAAGTATAGTTCATGGCCGGAACAAGCGCTTTTCCTGAAAAGCCTTGTTGCCTGGATATTCCAACCTCAGCACGCAGTCCGCCCTTCGGGGCCTGGACGACACGTCGAGTAAGCGAGGCCCGGTTGCCAGCTATAATTAGGTCTGATTACGGAAGGCAAAGATCGGATAAAAGCGCCCGCAAAGATCCTCGCCTATGCATAGCGGTCAGACAAGTGACGGCCAAGAGCTATAGAGTCCAGCCGTCCACAACGGAGATTTCGTCATGAGTGCCTTGACGATCGAAGGCTGGTGCAAAGTCAACGGACAACAAAAGTCGACCCCGGTGGGAGAAATCCATTTTTACGTCGATGGCCCCCTCCATCTGGGTCTGGAGCAAGCTGAAGAACGCCTGCAGAAGACCCATGAGCGTGAAGCCATGGTCGATGTCGACATGGACACACTGGAGTTGAAATTGCCAGAGGGATACGGCCCTTTGTCCGACTGCCAAATGCGCGTCTATATACATAACGAGCGAGGTCAGTTCCATCTGGTCGGGCATCGCGCGAGTGATGGAAGCTTGATCTATAGCAACGCGGTGTTGATTGATCAGTTGATTGATTAGCTACGACGGGATGCTCGGCATCGGTTTTTCCCTGTGGGGGTAGTGCGGTGCTGAAAATTCACCTTTTAAACAGAATCAACGTAACTGAGTCATTTGCGCCAGCTTGACCTTTGGCCATAAGAAATCAAAATCCGATGCCTGTACTGGCATCGGATTTTTTATACGTCTCGCACTGACTGGCATTAGCCCTTGATGCCGGTTTTTTTTGATTTCTGGTCACTCCGCCAACTTCACTTCCACTGCCCAACTGAAGTACCCCAATGCCTCGCAGCTTTTATTGATCAGCATGAACTTCAGTTCGCACGCCTCAACCCCAGCCGCCAATTGCGTGCAGTGCCAATAATGATCATCGGCCGTGTGGCTACCCGGTTGGGTCGGGTTTTCGGGGTCGGGGGCGGGGACAGTCAGGTTTGCGTGAACCACCAGTTCTGGCGGTGAAAGTACTCCGGTATCACCTACAGACATCTCGTAGAACACCACGCTGTGTTCGGCGAGCAGGCTGACGGTCCTGCCTCGGATATGGAAGTCCTTTCCGTTACTGGCGAGAAGCGTCATTAAGCTGTCATTTATTGTACTTTTCGTTGTGTTTGTGCCTCTGATGGCGAAGATGAAACCTTCCTCAATCTCGGTCGGTTTTTGCGGCTCAAGACTGGGCTGCGGATAACGTAAAAGCAGCGATTCAGCATCGACGATCAGCAGCACATTGTTGGCTGGCGCGATACTCGCCGAGGGGGAGGCAATCGGTTCGGAAGTCATCATGGATTCCTTTCATGATGTTGATGCAAGACGGCAGCCGCTTCGATTCATGCAAGACATCCTGTTCCTGTCGAGGCGGCAACGAACTCGGTAGGCCCCTCGTTTGCCAAGGGGCCTGGTCATCGTCAATTACGGATGGTAATGAACGGATCCCACGAGCAGCAGCCGACAATCTTGCAGTCGCGATCAACGATCAGGAAATGGAAGTGGTAAGTCACGCTACCGCACGAAAGGGTTTCCGAAGACCAGTAATGGTTATCGACTTTCTGGCAGCTCGGCACCGATGGATTGCTGGTGTTGGGGACGGCGACACAGGCGGTAGCCTTGCGCGGCGTGGGGGTGGAGATCAATTCGTTGCCGACGTTGCCAACGAACTTGTAGAAAATCACTGCCGTCTCGAAGCTCTGCGAAAGACTGGTTTCACGCCAGCGAATCAAGTCGCCGACCTGGGCTCTCAAGTTAAGTTCGCCACCGGCCTGGCCGCTGACTACGTTGTTCTGATTGGTCACCATGTACACATGATTGACGTCGATCAGCGTTGGCGACGCAGGATTCTTGCTGATGTTCGGGTAGTTTTTCAGAATGGTTTCAGTGTCGATGGAAACAAGTACATCCGTGACTCGAGACATAGTAACGCTCCATTTTCATAGTGAATGCCTGGCATCTTTCCAGGCACAACAACGCTTGCTTGCCTTGCGGCCGTTGCGAAAACACTACGGGCGGAACCCACCTGTCACGGGTATGAGCTGGCCTTGCTCCTAGCGTGCAAATTAACGGGTTGGGTTCCATCCGACTGGCCGCGATAGGACTATAGATGCCATTTTCATGCTGTCAAAATTGCTTGCCTGCTGGTTCGACGAACGGTCGGTTTAATTATAAATTCACACGATTTGGCGATTAAAATCGCTCATTCAAGTTCTCATTGTTATGTCGGCGCCAGTTGTACATCCGCACTGGGAGCCACGTAGTAATGGCTGTTACTGGCAGCGAGGGGGTTGGGTCAACTGACATCGTTCGCCGTAGGTCGGATAGGGCAGAGCACATCGGTCGGCGTATCGTAGCGAACGGTTATCTGCCCTGCCCATGACAACGCACCGACAGGAGAACGCAATGAGTTGGTCCGCCAAACAATACGTCGCTTTTGAAGATGAACGCACACGCCCCGCGCGTGACCTGCTGGCCGCAATCCCCGCTGTGGAAGCGCGCTCGGCAATCGACATCGGTTGCGGCCCCGGCAATTCGACCGAGTTGCTTGTTGAGCGTTTCGCCAATGCCACGGTGCGTGGCTTGGACAGTTCAACCGATATGATCGACGCCGCCCGCAAGCGCTTGCCGCAGGTGCAATTCGATACGGCTGACATTGATACCTGGAGCGAACCGGGTCCGTTCGATGTGATTTTCGCCAACGCGGTGCTGCAGTGGGTGCCCGATCACGCGCGGTTGCTGCCGTCACTGGTGAGCCGGCTCGCTCCCGGTGGAAGCCTGGCGATTCAGATGCCGGACAATCTCAACGAACCTTCGCATCGCTTGATGCGCGAAGTTGCAGCCGATGGTCCATGGGCCGAAAAACTGGCCGGTGCCGCTGGCCAGCGCACGGAAATGGCGAGCGCCAGCGACTATTACTCGATGCTGCGCTCCCGCTGCGCCCGGGTCGATATCTGGCGCACCACCTACCATCACCCGCTCGCGGGCGGCGTTTTTCAAGGTAGTTGTCGCGTCAACCGTTCAACTATGCCGCTCTTTTCTCGTCCTGCTGCTCCCGATCCGGATTCAGCATCACCGCTCCTATCGGCTCCCAGTTCCGCGTCTGGCCTGACCAACGTTCCGGGCTTTTCTTGCGCGCTCGCTGGTACAGTTCATGCCGCCGCGCCAGGATCTGCTGGTCCAGCCCTCGATGCCGCTCCGTCGGTGTCACGAAGCGGATCCGGCTATGCCGGTGCTCGTTGTTGTACCAACGCATAAAATCTCTCACCCACGCGCGTGCGGCGTCCAAGCTGGCAAAACCCTCCTGCGGCCATTGCGGGCAATATTTCAGCGTTCTAAACAGCGACTCCGAGTACGGATTGTCGTTGCTCACTCGCGGTCGGCCACGGGACGGCGTGATACCCAGGTCGTACATCTTGCTCAACAGCGTCAGCGATTTCATCGGCGCACCATTGTCCGAGTGCAGCACCAGCGGCTCGTGTAAACACTGCTCGCCGATCACGCTGCGTTGCAGCAGCGCAGCGGCTTTTTCGCCGCTTTCTTCTTCGTAAACTTCCCAGCCTACGGCCTTGCGGCTGTAAATATCTTCGATCAAATACAGGTAGTAGTACTTGCCGCGTATCGGCGACGGCAAATACGTGATGTCCCACGACCACACCTGATTGGGCGCTTTGGCGACATGCGTCGTCGGTGCCGCATGCCGTCTGGGTCGCTGGCTACGGCCCCGATGATGTTGCTGACCGGCTGCACGCAGGATGCGATAAAACGTCGCTTCCGACGCCAGATAACGCCCCTCGTCAGCCAGCCTCGGTACGATCTGACTCGGCGGCAAATGGGCATACGCAGGGCTGTTACACAGCGTCACGATCGCTTGTCGTTCGAGCTCGCTCAACGCATTACGCGGCGTGGGCCGCACGGTGGTTGTGCGGGCATCGGCTTGAAGATCCTCACTCTGCGTCCATCGCTGCAAGGTTCTGAGCGACAGCCCCACCTCTTGGCACGCTCTGATTTTTCGAGCACCGGCCTCGATGGCTTCGATCAACCAAGCCACCAACAACTGCCGTTCCGGCAAAGAGGTCAGGTGTCCTCGTTGTCGATCCCCCAGTAATCGTTGAGCTTTTTTCGCAGCACCAACAACGCGGCGGTTTCGGCCAGCGCCTTGTCTTTACGCAGCAGTTCGCGCTCAAGTTGCTGAATACGTTTCTTGTCCTTGCGAGATTGTTCGCGGTCGACCTTTTGTTGGTTCTGAACACTCTGCTGCCCCGTGATACAGGCTTGGCGCCAGGCGCTGACGTGTTCGGGGTACAGACCTTTTCGTCGGCAGTACTCACCCAGTTCGAGCTGCGACAGACCGGCGGTTTCAAGGACGACAGCGAACCGGGCTTCAGCAGACCAGTTCTCGGGGAGTGGCTTGTCTTCAGGCACTGCGCTTCCTTCAGAACTGACCTTCTTGCGCCAGTTGGACAAAGACATTTCGCTAACCCCTTCACGCCGGGAAACCTCGGCCATCGTCAGGTTCAGCGGGGGAAGCAGCATCTTGAGTAATGCGGCTTTGCGTTCAGGTGAATAGTACGGCACGACCAGTCTCTTTCCGCCCCCGATATGCTTTTTCAGGAAAATTCGGAGAGGCGACAACTATCCTGACACCGGGGGCGGGCGGCGCGTCGGGTGTGGTCGAGTGGTTCAAAGGCAGCGGATTGCGGCCGTTTCTCGAACCGCTGGATGAGGCGGAAAAAGCGCAATACCTCAAGCAGTATCAAGCCGCAATCGAGCAGGCGTATCCCGCCCTAAGCGATGGTTCGGTGCTGTTGCCATTCCCGCGGTTGTTTATCGTCGCGACCCGTTAGTGCAAAAAGGGACGGATCACGCTGAACGTTATCTGTCCCTTTGCTTGGCACTCAAGTATTCAAAAATAAAAGAAGCAAAGCCGAACAACCCAATCATCGAAATGATCATGATCCCCAACTCTGAATTGTCCATGTTGATCTCTAGGTGAAAGGTGAGCCGGCAGAATAAAGTATCTGTGGTCAGGCCCAACGCAGCGCTACTGCTTCTTTACCGGATTGCTGGGATCTATACGCAAAATATACGAGTACCAAGAGTGGCACTCAGCGCTGAACGCTGACCAGCATCATCATCGGTCGCTCCCGCTCTTCGGCCAAGGCCGGTTGCGCCGCCACCATTTCAGCATTGGTCGGCCCCCATTCGTTGACATGCTGGATCCTGAAACCTGCGCCAATCAGCGTATTGAGCAAGGTGCCGATGGTTCGGTGCTGCTTGATCACGCCTTCGGCCAACCAGTTGGTCACACGCTCTCCTTCCAGTTGATAACTGTCCACCGGCCAGCGCTTGTTACCTTCGCTATCAATCAGCCAGCCCGGATTGCGCGGGGCCATGAAGATCGGGTGTTCAATTGAAAATACGAAGCGTGAACCGGGTTTAAGGGCCGCGTGGATTTTGGCGAACAGTCCTGGGAGATCCTTGATGTAGTGCAGCGCCAGAGAGCTATAGGCGAGGTCGAAACTGGCTGCGGGTATGGCGAGTTGTTCCAGATCGGCACGGGCGTATTGGATATTCGTCGCCGACGTAGTGTTGCGTGCCTGCTCCAGCATTTTTTCCGAGACGTCCAGGCCGAGCACGCTGTCGGCACCTTGATCACTGGCCCAGCGGCAGAACCAGCCGTAACCGCAGCCGAGGTCGACCACCTTCAGGCCTTTCATGGGTGGCAGCATTGCCTTGAGCGCAGGCCATTCGGGCGCTGCGTCGAGGCCGCCGATGGAGCGGGCCATCTGGCTGTAGCCCTGGAAAAATTCTGGGTCGTCGTAGATGTTTTGAGTCATGTTTTGGGGGCTCTGTTGAGATCGTTCACGGGCAGCACCTGATGTGCGGCCGATTGGGTTCCCTCGGAGAGTTTATGGCGCGTGTTCGCTGATGGTCGCGCAGGGGAGAGGGCGGTTGAAGATAGGGGAGATGCTAGCGGGTTGAGCGGGGAAGGGGAACGGGGTTGAGCGTTGGGGGTTTATAAGCAGTGCTCATATCAAAGAGAGCCGGCCATTCAGGGGTATTGCCGATCAGTAAAAAACTGCAGGCAACACACACTTTTTGTAGCAGCTGGCGAAGTGCGCAGCCGAACGCAGGCTTCGCCAGCTGCTACAAATTGAGGGCGCCCCGAAAGGGGCACCCCCGTATCACGTCAGAACTATTGCGCATCCATACGTCGGGCAATGACGTCCAGCACATCGTAGCCATCGCGCAAGGGGATGCAGCAGAGCATTGCGAAGTCGCTGAGAATCACCGAATCCGTGGTGATATCGCCGCGCATTGCGAGGTTTTCCAAGACCTGCGTTACCGCACCAATTCGGTAGCGTGCGGTGCTGAGCAGTGAATGAAGCGGTTGGGTGGTATTTACATACAGCGAGGGAAGGTCGTCGGCGTTGCTGGTTAAAGCCATATATTCGTTCATGAGTGATTACCGTTAGTAGGTGAAAGACCTACCACTCAATCGTCGCCAAACAAAAGGGTGGTAGCTGTACGCGGGTTGGCGAACCGGACAACGGTAAAACCGGCAGACCCGAAGGTCTCCCACGCACAGCCACCAAAAAAAGCGCAGCAAAGTGCAGTCAGAAAAGCTCCGAAAAAACTCCGAGGCTTCTGGGTCGTTGTCATCGAGTCGCGGTGAATGGCTGGTCACAGAGGAAGAATCAACATTTCACCAAATCCCGCCCACAAAAAAAACCGGCCACTCGAGGTCGGCAGATACATCTCTGAAACAAGGTCATCAGCTCTGCTGCAACACCTTAAGTGCTGCCGAGGCCAGAAAACCCGACCGGCTTTTCTCTTCCGGATGGTGCAGTACGTATTCGTCGATGCGGTTGAGCAGGTAGCCCGGCAGTGTGATGTTCAGCTTCTGGGCTTTGCCCAGGTACTTGGTAATATCGATGTCCACCACTGCCCATGTACAACCTGCGTACTGCGAATTGGCCGCATGCAGAGTGACTTTGTTCGCGGGTGGAATCGGCGAACCGTCTTCGGCCAGAATTTCGAAATGACCCTCAATGGCTTCGCGAGCCATGGCCATCGCATCATCCAGATCGTCACCGGCAGAGTAGCACCCCGGAATATCCGGTACTTCCACTCCCCAAGCGTGTTCGTTATCGCCCATTGAAATTGCAATTGGGTAAAGCATGTTCATTGTCCTCCTGGGGCGCCGCGCATTGAGATCGTCAGAGCAGCGCCTTTTGCAAAATACTCATGGCTGTTTTTTTGAGCAGATCCTTTTTCGGATGAGGAACTGTCACCAGCCCCGGTTTGGTCGGATGCTTAAAGTGATGATGGCTGCCCCTGATTCGTACCAGGTACCAGCCATCTGCAACGATTTGGCCTATCAAAAATCGGCTATTCACATCACCTCCCTGTGGTGTGCTTAGGTGGTTACTATACCTACTGAATTTTTACGATCAACACTATAACCACTGAGCCTTCTCGGGCACCGATGGTTAGGTGGCAGGAAACGAGTCTAGGAGGACGGGAGGAGATGGTTCGGGGGATGGCCTCAAATGAGGTGTTTTCTGTATTGCAGGGTTTTGCCACCCTCCAAGCGCTCACGTAGCTCAATTCTCAGGCATAAAAAAACCGGCCATATCGGACCGGTTTTTTTCTGTCTCTACATCCCCCGTCAAAACCATCCTGACGTGAGACCAAAATTCGATTGGAGCGGGTGAAGGGAATCGAACCCTCGTTATCAGCTTGGGAAGCTGGAGTAATGCCATTATACGACACCCGCTCAGAGCGGCTGACTTTGTACCAGATGTACGCGTGGAAATGAAGTTTTTCTTTGTACGCGATGGCTTTATCGGCGGGTGAAACACATGCAGTGATCGCGTGACGGTCATTCGCGGGCAAGCCTTGCTCCTACCGGGCGGGGCTTGCTCGCGATGACGCTGTTTCAAATGGCCAATGCATGTTGGTCCTGCACGTAGTGGTAACGCGGTCGGCTTTCGTGTTGCGAAGGTTTCAGAAAGCCCAGCAATGCGTTGCGGCTGTCTCGGCAAGCAGCTTTGTGCTCCATGTCGAGAAAGTGCCCGGTGGCCTCAAGGGTGGTGAAGGTGGCGTGTTGCACATGGTTGGCGAACAACTGAGCGCCGTCGGCAGCGGTGTACTCGTCCCATTCGCCGTTCATGAACAGCACGGGCACCTTGATTTTCTCCGCGGCTTTCAGAAAGCACTGGCGATCGCTGTTGAGCAGGTCGCTGATGTGGTAGTGCATCTGCCCGTATTCATGCTCGGCCAGGGAACTGACGTGCCGATAATTGAAGCGCTTGAACAGTGTCGGCAGGTGTTTGCCGATGGTGCTGTTCACCAGGTTGCCAACCCGGTCCCCGTCCCGGCTGCCGAGGTAATCGACACCGCGCTCGAGGTAATCGAGCATGTGCGCGTTGATCTCCGGGGAGAACGAGCTGATCACGGCTTTTTCGATTCGCCGTGGCTGGTGGGCCAGGGCGACCAGGGTTGCGGCGCCACCCCAGGAAAACGACAGCACGTGTTCGGCGCCAAAGTGGTCGATCAGTTCCAGGAGGATCTGCCCTTCGACTTCCTTGGACAGCATTTTCTCATGCAGGTTGTGGGCTTTGGACTTGCCCGCGTAGGGCTGGTCGTAGCAAACCACATTGAACTGCGGATGAAGATTTTTCACGGTTTGTGCAAACGACGCAGTCGTGGCCATCGAGCCGTTGACCAAAATAATGGTCTTCTCTGCGGCGTCTGCGCGATAGAACTCCGTGTAAACCCGATACTGACCCTGTATATCCAGCACAGCGATTTCTGGCCTCATGTCATAAGACTCCTGGCAAGCGGGTATGCGTGCAAATCAGATTGCACGAGCTTTGTGACAGGTAGGCATACGCCTGGAATTCGAGAGGCCCATGTCGATCCATTGCAGTCCGGTCGACGGGTATTGTTATTGGCGGGCAGTCTGCCGGGGGAAAGGCGGAACCTGAGGGTTCTCTACCGGCAAAAAGTTTCTTAGAAGTATGTTGTGACTCGTCGGTCACATTTCGGCCGACGTCCTGATTCAAGCAGGGGTCACGTCATCGCGCAAGTATCTTTGGCAAATTGTTCGACAACTTCTGCTGAGCGGTCGCCTGCTTAGATCAATTGAATCTCTTCGGTGCGTAATGCGCGGTACTCGCCCGGTTTCAGCGCACTGTCGAGCACCAACGGGCCCATGCTTTCGCGGTGCAGGCGCAGCACCTTGTTGTCGAAATGGCCGAACATTCGCTTCACCTGGTGATACCGACCTTCGACAATGCTCAGCCGCGCCGATTTTGCCCCGAGCAGCACCAACTCGGCGGGTTGGGTGGTGAGATCCTCAAAGGCGAAGTACAGCCCCTCGGCGAACGCGACTGCATATTCCGGGCCGATGTCCTGCTCGGTCTCGACGTAATAAACCTTGGGCAGTTTGGTCTGTGGTTGGGTCAGGCGTCGCGACCAGCTGCCGTCGTTGGTGATCAGCATCAGCCCGGTGGTGTTGAAATCCAGCCGACCGGCGATGTGCAGCTCATCCTTGTCCGGCTCATGGATCAGGTCGAGTACGGTCGGGTGCTCCGGATCACGGGTGGCGCTGACGCAGCCGGCTGGCTTGTGCAGCATGAAGTGACGCACCGGTTTGCCGACTTGCAGCACCTCGTCATCGACCTCGACACGGCTGAACTCGCGTACTTCGGTGTGAGGGTCACTGACGATTTTTCCGTCAACCCTGACGCGCTTTTCCACCAGCAACAGACGCACCTGCTTACGGTTGAAGCGAGGAAGGTTGCTGAGGAAACGGTCAACACGCATGGCTAGAGGTCGGTGGGAAAAGGGCCGCGCATCTTACGTGATCGGGCGGGCGGATGCTTGCAACTGCGCCTCGACCCGAGCGCAGCCGGGGCACAAACAGGATGTGCCGCGCAGGCCGGCCGGCAGCGCTTCGAGCACTGCCGGGTCGATGCTGACGCCGTAGCACCAGCAGGCCCGATCGGCGGTTCGCGGGTCGGCCAGCGTACAGTCGTTGGAGGCGCCGCACGCCGGGCAGAGGTCAGGCTTGCTCATTTAGGGTTATGCATAACTGGAGTGAGGCATTTCCACGCAGGTGCGGTTACGGCCGGCTTGCTTGGCCCGGTACATCGCATGATCAGCCCTCGAGAGCAGCGTGTGCAAGGTGTCATCGGTCTGCAGGGTGGTAACGCCGATGCTCACGGTCAGCTGCAAGGCCTTATCGTTGTAGGCATAACGCTGTTGCTCGACATGCTGACGAATTTTCTCGGCGATCATCAGACCGGTCTCACCGTCAGTGTCTTTGAGTAGCACGATGAATTCCTCACCGCCCCAGCGGCAGACAATGTCGGAATGCCGCAGACAGCTCTCCAGATCCCGAGCGAAACCAATCAGCACCTGATCGCCGGCAAGGTGGCCGTAGGTGTCGTTCAAGGCCTTGAAGTGGTCCAGATCCAGCAGCAAAGCAGTCAGTGGTTTGGGCTCGCGCTGGGCTTCGTGCATGGCTTGCGCCGCCAGCAGGTCGAAGCCGCGACGGTTCGGCAACTCGGTCAGGCTGTCGAGGATCGCCTGGGCCTGGATCTTGCCCTGATAGCGCTTGATCTCCCGGTTGAGCAGGATCAGCACAATCAGTGTGACGATCAGGCAGATCAACAGGTTGAGGTACAGCGACTGGCGGATTTCACTGAGGGCGCCGTCTTCGCGTTTTTCGACGAACAGGTACCAGTTCAACTCTGGAATGAAACGCACATTGAGGAAATGTCCCTGGCCCCGGACGGAATATTCGTAGGTGCCGCTGTGAGGTTTGGGCAGTTGGCTGACCAGGCCCTTCATGCTGTCGAGCTCGCCGAGGGTCCGCCCTATCCGCGCGCCTTCTGGGCCACCCTCGGCGCCCGTAAGCACCAGGCGCCCAAAGGTGTCGACGAAATACACGCTGCGCTGGTAGCGCTGCTGGTACTTGTCGATCAGCTTGATCACCGCATCGACCGTCAGACCGACACCCGCAGCACCGATGAAACGGTTGTTGTAGTCGTAAACCTTGTAGTTGATGAAGAAGGTCAGGTTGTCCTTGTTGGCCATGTCAGGATCGACGTTGATCTCGTACGGATCGGCCATGTCACGTACGCGGAAATACCACGCATCGCGGGGCTCCGTGGCTTTGATCTGCTTGAGTACGCCTTTGGCGTGGTAGTAGGTCAGGCTGCTGTTGGAAACGAAAAATGCGGTGTAGGCGCCGTAGTGGGTCATGACCTCGTTGAGGTAACGGGTCATTTTCTCGGGGTCGTTTTCGCCGTTTACCACCCAGTCGCGCATGAAGGTGTCGCGGGACATCATCGAGGAAATCAGGATCGGTCTGACGAGGTCTTTCTGGATTTCCGAGTAGACCGTGTCCGACGTCAGCGGCAGTTCGGTGTTGATGATGTTGTCGCGGATCGACGCTCGCGAGGCGTAGTAACTGAGGAAGGACGTGGCGAGAAAACCTGCGCCCAGCAGCGCGATCAGCGTGAGGACCAACGAACGTTGCGAATACAGCGGCGAGCGAAGCGGCATGACGATTCCGTTGGCAGTGACCCGATGGCAGGCATTCTAATGGCACTGCGGGGAAATAACTGCTCTATGTGCAAGGCGAATGATCGTACACACGCCCCACCGAGATTGTGCCAGGACCTTGTGGGAGCAAGCTCGCTCCCACAAGGTCTGGTCGTTCTCTCGCTCTTAAGTCAGGGATCGTAGATACGCACGCCATCCGCCGAGATGACTAATATCCACCGCCCCCTCCAACCCATACGCCTCACAAATAAACCCGCTCTCCCAACGCCCATCTGCCAATTGCACTTTGCCCAACCCCAACGGCGCCGGAATCCCGGTCAAAAACGAACCCAACTCACTGCTCGGCAATTCCCAAACCTCCACCGCAATCGCCACACCTGCGTCCTTCACCCGAACCATCCCGGGGCGAAGCGGTGGGCCACCGGCCAAGGCATACAGTTGATAGTTCGGTGAGCTGAACGTCGTCTCGACCAACCGAGCCCCGCGCCGCTTCAACTGCCAGTTCAGCGCCAGACCGTCCAGATGCGCGCCACACACCACCAATCGCGCCCGGTCATTGCGTGCGGCAGCTGTCGGCGCAGGCGCGACCAAACCTTGCTGGCGTTGTAAGGCATCCGCCACGCTCAACAAATATTGATCGGTAAATGCCCGGCCAAACAGCGTTACGCCCCAAGGCAAACCATTACCCATGAAACCGCTGGGCACGGCGACGGCGGCGTAATCGAGCAGGTTCATGAAATTGGTGTAGTAGCCCAGTTCCGAATTGCGCAGCACCGGTTCGGCGTCCAGTTCCGCCAGCGTGACGGGGCGGCCGAGGGTGGGTGTGAGCACGCAATCGAGGTCCTCCAGCGCTTTGTCGCAGAGGACTTTCAGGGCTTGCAGCCGGTACTGGGCGCGGAACGTTTGCACGCCACTCACCGCTGGCGCCTTGGCCAGCACCGCGCGAATCACCGGCAGCACCGCTTCTGGATTTTGCTCCATCAACTCACCGGCCACGCTGTAGCGCTCGGCCACCCACGGCCCTTCATAGAGCAACCGCGCCGCTTCAAGGAACGGCGACAAATCCAGTTCCACGGCTTCACCGCCCAAGGCTTTGAGCTGATCGATGGCGTCACCGAACAACAACGGGCCTTCAGGGCAGTCGAAGAACTCCAGATCCTGCGCACGAGGTACGCCGAAACGAAAAGGACGCGGAGTGCCAAACGCCGAGCCGTCATTCCACAGCGGATTGTTGCGGCTGTATTCATCGCGGGGATCGAGGTGTGCGGTTAACTTCAGCAACTGACTGGCCTCCCGAGCAGTTGCTGTGAAGGTCGTCACGCAATCGAGCGTGCGACACGCCGGCACCACACCCGCTGTAGAAATCAACCCTTTGGTAGCTTTCAGCCCGACCAGATTGTTCTGCGCCGCCGGCACACGCCCGGAACCCGCCGTGTCCGTGCCCAAGGAAAAACTCGCGACGCCGAGCGCCACCGCCAGCGAAGAGCCGGCGCTGGAGCCGCCCGATGGATACTCCGGCAACACGCTGTTGGGGCACGCGCCATACGGTGAGCGACTGCCATTAAGTCCCGTGGCGAACTGGTCGAGGTTGGTCTTGCCCAACGGAATCGCCCCCAGCGCCAACAATTGCTCGACGATGGTCGCCGAACGTTCCGGCACGTAGGCAAACGCCGGGCACGCTGCGGTGGTTGGAATGCCCGCCAGGTCGATGTTGTCCTTGATCGCGAACGGCACGCCGAACAACGGCAAGCTGTCGATATCGCGACCGTCGAGTGCGGCAAGGTACGGTTCCAGCTCTTCAACACTGAGCAAGTGGATGAACAGGTGATAATCCGGGTTCAGCGCCGCGGCTTTGTCGCGCAGGCTCAGCAGCAGTTGCCGAGGTGTGATGTTGGCGTCGAGGTAAGTGCTGCGCAGGGCGTCAAGTTGCAGATTGATCATCATGGCGTTAATCCTTTTTTGAAATGGGTTCACTCAAGTTCCAGCACCACGACGCGCTGTCCGGCGCGCACCGCCGAACCCGGTTGCACGCGAATCTCGCGCACCACCCCGGCCATAGGTGCGAGCAGCGGGATTTCCATCTTCATCGACTCCAGAATCACCAGCACATCACCCGCGGCAACCCGGCTGCCGGTTTCAACCTGAACCTGCCAAAGGTTGCCGGCGATGTGGCTGTCGACACTCTGTTGACCGCTGGCCAGCGGTGCGTCTTCGGTCACTTGCGGGGCCAGTTCTTCGCTGTCGAAATGTGCCTGGCCACTGGCGATCCAGCGCTCGCGTTCGGCGTTGAACGCGCCTTTTTGCTGATCGCGAAACGCGGCAATGCTCTCGGCTTCCTTCGTCAGGAAGGCTTGGTAATCCGCCAGATTCAGCTGACTGTGCTCGATGTTCAGATCGAAGCGCCCGAGTGGGAAATCCCGTCGAATGCGCAGCAGTTCATTGGCACTGACCGGGTAGAAACGGATCTGGTCAAAGAAGCGCAGTAACCACGGTTTGCCATCGAATGCGGCGACCTCACGGTAGCGATTCCACATCTGTAATGTGCGGCCGACGAACTGATAACCGCCTGGGCCTTCCATGCCGTAGACGCACATGTAAGCGCCACCGATGCCCACCGAGTTTTCGGCGGTCCAGGTGCGGGCCGGGTTGTATTTGGTGGTCACCAAGCGATGCCGTGGATCGAGTGGCGTGGCCACTGGCGCACCGAGGTAGACGTCGCCGAGGCCCATCACCAGGTAGCTGGCGTCGAACACCGTGCGCTGCACTTCGTCGAGGTTTGGCAGGTCATTGATGCGGCGGATGAACTCCAGATTACTCGGGCACCACGGGGCGTCCTTACGCACGGTGGTCATGTATTTTTCGATCGCCAACTGGCAGGCCGGGTCGTCCCAGGACAGCGGCAGATGGACGATCCGCGAGGGCACTTGCAGGTCCTTGGCGGCGCACACAGCGTCCCATTTGCCGGCGACGATGCCGAGCAGATCGGCCAGCGGCAGTTGTTCGGGTTGGTAGTGCACTTGCAGCGAGCGGATGCCGGGTGTCAGGTCGATGACGCCGTGCAGGTTTTGGCTTTCCAGTGCTTGCATCAATGCGTGGGCGCGAAAGCGCAGAACCAGATCCAGTTCGGGGGCGCCGATTTCGAGCAGCAGGTGAGTGTCCCCAGACAATCTCGCCACCAGCCGCGTATCGTCCTGACCAATATCCAACACCACCGACGACTCAATCCCCTGTGGGAGCGGCGGTGCGACGATTCGACTTGCTCGCGATGAAGTTGATGCTGTGTCTGATCCGGCCCCATCGCGAGCAAGCTCGCTCCCACAGTGATTCCATTTCAAGGCGAGGTTGCGGGCGGTCTTGAGATCGACGGGGAGGAACTGCACTTTATCCCCAGCCTTGAGTTGCCCAAGCTGCCAGAGGTCAGCTTCGATCACCGTCACCGGGCAGACAAACCCGCCGAGGCTCGGGCCGTCGGGACCGAGGATTACCGGCATGTCACCGGTGAAATCCACTGCACCAATGGCGTACGGGTTGTCATGAATATTCGACGGATGCAGACCCGCCTCACCACCATCGGCACGCACCCATTCAGGCTTCGGTCCGATCAACCGCACACCGGTTCGGCTGGAGTTGAAATGCACTTCCCACTGGGTGGCGAAGAAGGTGCCGATGTAGTTTTCGGTGAAGTATTCCGGTGCGCCATGAGGGCCGTAGATCACGCGGATCTGCCGCAGATCAGCCAACTCGGTGACCTGTTCTTCAGCCAGTTGTTGACCGGCACTGCGGTCGTTCAAAGCAGGGAGATGCAACACGTCGCCGGCTCGCAATGCGCGACCACCATGCCCACCAAACTGGCCGAGGGTGAAGGTGCTTTTGCTGTCCAGATAATCCGGCACTTGCAGGCCACCACGCAGGCACAAGTAACTGCGAGCGCCTGCTCCGGCAATCGTACCAAGGATCAAAGTAGCGCCCGCCGTTACCAGCAAAGCCGTGTTCATCGGCACCACTTCACCATTAAGGGTCAGTGGAATCACTGCCCCGGTCACCGCCACCACCGCGTCGCAATTGAAGCGCAGCAGCGGCCCGCTCATGGTGATTTCCAGCGCCGCGGCACCTTCATCGTTTCCCAGCAGACGATTGCCCAAACGCAACGCGCGACTGTCCATCGGCCCTGACGGCGGCACGCCCACAGCCCAATACCCAAGACGACCCGGATAGTCCTGAACGCTGGTTTGAGTCCCGGCGCTGAGCACTTCAAACGTGTTGGCCTGATACACCAAACCTTCCAGGCAACGGGTCCACGGCTGACCGCTGGCGAAGGGCACATCGAGCAGAATCTGCCGCAAATAATCGCGGTTGGTTTCCACCCCGTAGAGCAGGCTGTCGCCCAGCGCTTGATGCAGATCGGCAGCGGCTTCTTCACGGGTCGGCGCCCAACTGATGACTTTGGCGATCATCGGATCGAAATACGGTGGAATCTCGCAACCGGCCTCGACCCACGTGTCGATGCGCAAGTGTTTGCCATCGGCGGCAGGGAAGTTCACGGCGGTCAGCAACCCCGGGCTCGGCTGAAAATCCCGACCCGGATCTTCCGCGTAAAGCCGTGCCTGAATCGCATGGCCGCAGGCTTTCAGGCCTTGGCTCAACTTGCTCAACGATGGCAAATCACCCGCTGCCAGTTCCACCATCCAACGCACCAGATCCACGCCCCAGACTTGCTCGGTGACGCCGTGCTCCACCTGCAAGCGGGTGTTCACTTCAAGAAAGTAAAAACGCTGAGCCTCGCTGTCGAAGACGAACTCAACGGTGCCGGCGCTGCGGTAATTCACCGCTTTCGCCAGTTTGATCGCCGCCGCACACAGCTCCTCAGCCATGCCCTCTGGCAAGTTCGGCGCCGGGGTTTCTTCGAGGACTTTCTGGTTGCGCCGTTGCACCGAGCAGTCGCGCACGCCGAGGGCAATCACTTCGCCCCGGCCGTCGCCGAACACCTGGACTTCCAGATGTCGGGCGCGCTGGATGTACTTCTCGATGAACACCCCTGCGTCGCTGAAGTTGTTCTGGCCGAGGCGCTTGACGGCCTCAAAGGATTCGCTCAACTCGGCCGCGCTGCGGCATACCCGCATGCCGATGCCGCCACCGCCGGCAGTGCTTTTGAGCATCACCGGGTAGCCGACTTGTTCGCCGGCAATCAGCGCTGCGTCGAGGCTGTCGAGCAACTCGGTGCCTTCGAGCATCGGTACGCCGTGTTGCTTGGCCAATGCGCGGGCGGTGTGCTTGAGGCCGAACACTCGCAGCTGCTCTGGCGTCGGGCCGATGAAGGCAATGTCGACGGCTTCACAGGCTTCGGCAAACGCGGCGTTTTCCGAGAGAAAACCGTAGCCGGGATGGATCGCCGTGGCGCCGGTGGATTTGGCGATGGCGAGAATCTTGTCGACCTCCAAATAGGTGCCGGCGGCTGCGCCTTCACCGAGGCTGTGGGCTTCGTCGGCTTGCAGAATGTGCAGGCTCGCGGCATCCGCTTCAGAGTAAACGGCGACGCCCTGGACCTGCACTTCACGCAAGGTACGCAGGATGCGGCAGGCAATGGCGCCACGGTTGGCAATCAGGACTTTTTCGAACATGGCATAACCCCTGGAGGCGATAGCGCATCAGCCTCGACCTGGGATGCGGGCCGTCCCGCAGTTTTTCGATAAGCGCCGAGGTCGTCCCCGACGGCAGAATCAGTTCACTCCAAGACACCACCGGACCCCTGTGGGAGCGAGCTTGCTCGCGATGGCGGTGTGTCAGGCAACACATGTGTTGAATGTTGAACCGCTATCGCGAGCAAGCTCGCTCCCACAGGTTTCAGTGGTGTTTGGGCTGTTTGAGGCATTGCCCGGAACGGGCCTGGCACAACACAAACAACCATCGACGCAACCGCGAAAATTTCAGTTCCATACCAGCAGCTCCGCAGGAGTGGGGATGTAGGCGTTGCACGGGTTGTTCAGTTGCGGGCAGTTGGAGATCAGCACGATCACGTCCATCTCGGCCCGCAGGTCGACGTATTTGCCCGGCGCCGAAATCCCATCCTCAAACGTCAGCCCGCCATCCGCCGTGACCGGCACGTTCATGAAGAAGTTGATGTTCGGCCCTATGTCGCCCTTGCCCAGTCGCCCGTCGTGGACGCAGGCGCGCAGGTAGTTGTCGCGGCAGCTGTGCATGTAGCGTTTCTCCAACGCGTAACGCACGGTGTTGCTCTCTTGCGCGCAGGCGCCGCCGAGGGTGTCGTGACGGCCACAAGTGTCGGCAACGATGGTCAGCATCGGTTTGCCGAGGTTGGAATAGAGCACGCTACCGGTGCTCAGGTAGACGCTGTTCTGCCGGCGCAACGTGCGTTGCACGTCATAGCGTTCCTTTGGATTAGCAACGCTGTAGAACAAAGTGTCGACGGCCTGATTGCCTTCCAGGTCGAGGATGCGCAAATTTTGGCCAGCCTTGACCTCCATCAGCCACGGTTCGCCGGCCGGGATGGTGGCGCGGTAGATCGCGGTTTCTGGCTGTCTGTTTGCGGCATTGCCATTAGAAGCGGCAGCGGTAGCGATTGCGAGTGACATGGCAGCGATCCTCAGGCGAACAGACGGTCGGTGTTGATGAAGCCGCGCTCGTTTTCCGGGCGCGAGGTGCGGCAGTGTTCGGCGACGCTGGCGTCAGCATTCATCCAGCTGAGCTTCAGCGGTTTTGGCGCGTATTCAGGCGAAGGGTCCATCGGATGTTGCAGCGCGGTGAGCACCACCAACGTGTCCATCGGCGCATACAACTCGATGTAGTCGCTGGCCCTGGAATTGCCTTCGACGAAGTGGAAACGCCCGGCCTCATCGACGTTTACGCGGCTGAACAGGTTGAGCGTCATCAGCAGGTCGGACAGGCCCAGCCCCCACTTGCCCAGTTCCACCAACAGGTTGTCGGTGCCGTTGCGGAAGAAACCGTTGCGTAGTTCCTGGTAGCGCCCCGCGCCGTATTTTTCCGCGACTTCTTCAGCACAGAGCACACCGCCGAGGCTGTCGCTCCAGCCACAGGTGTCGGCAGTGATGGCTGCCAGCACGCGGCCCATGTCCGAATACAGGCAATGGCCGGTAGTGAGCTTGGCCGTGTGTTGGCATTTGAGGCTGTCAGGCAGGTTCAGGCGTTCGGTTTTTTCGTTGGCGTTGAGCAACGTAAGGCTGACGTTGGCACCACCGCGCAGGTCGGTCAGGCGCAGCAGTTGGCCGCGTTTCAGGACGAAGGAACGATGGCCGCCGCCGGGGAGCATTTCTTCGGCGAAGGGCGGGAACAGTTGGATCGAATCAGTCATGTGCAAAGTCCTCTTAAGCGGTGCGAAGCGTGCCTGCCAGCTCAGCCGGCAAGGCGTCGACGGCGGTGCGATGGGCGCGGCGGTCGCTGTTCAAAGGGATGTCGTAAGTGATGCGCGCGCCATAGGCGCCAGGGGCGTGCGGGTCGAGACGGACCTTGTCGAACACCAGCAGGCGAGTGCCGAGGCTGAAACCTTCGGACAGGTCGTGAGTGACCATGAACACCGTCAGTTGCGTCTCGCGCCACAGTTCCAGCAGCAGGCTGTGCATGTCTTTGCGGATGCCTGGGTCGAGGGCGCCGAACGGTTCGTCGAGTAGCAACACGCGCGGTTTCATGATCAGCGCCTGGGCGATGGCCAGCCGTTGTTGCATGCCGCCGGACAGCTGCGTCGGGTACTTGTCCAGCGAGTGACCGAGACCGACTTTGTGCAGCAGTGTCGAGGCTTGGTCGCGGGCGTCTTTTTTAGCGCTGCCGAACAAGCGTCCGAGCAACGGCGAACGTGGCAGTTCGAGGCCCAGGGCGACGTTGTCCAGCACCGTCAGATGCGGGAACACCGAATAGCGCTGGAACACCACGCCACGGCTCGAATCCGGTTCGCCGGCCAGGCCTTGGCCATCCAGTAAAATCTCGCCGCGACTGGCACGTTCCTGGCCCAGCAATAGCCGCAGGAAGGTCGACTTGCCGCAACCCGAGGCGCCTACGAGCGTGCAGAATTCTCCCTCGTTGACGGTCAGGTTCAGCCCTTCGAGCACCACCTGATCGGCGTATTGCTGCCAGACGTTTTTCACTGTGATGAAGCTCATGCGCGGGCCCCCTCATACCAAGGGAACGCCCGTTGGGTCAGGCGCTTCAGGCCCCAGTCCATCAGCCACGCGAGGAGGGTGATCCAGACCACGTAAGGCAGGATCACGTCCATCGCCAGATAGCGGCGCACCAGGAAAATCCGGTAACCGAGGCCGTCGGTGGAGGCGATGGCTTCGGCAGCGATCAGGAACAACCACGCCGAGCCCAGCATCAGCCGCAGCGAGATCAACAAGCGTGGCAACAGTTGCGGCAGCACCACTCGCAATATCAGCGTCCAGGTCGAAGCACCGAGGGTCTGGGCCTTGATCAGCAACTCGACCGGTATCTCACGTGCACGTTGCTCCAGATCACGGGCCAGGCACGGGGTGATGCCGATCACGATCAGCATCACTTTCGACAACTCCCCCAAGCCGAACACAATGAACAGAATCGGCAGAATCGCCAGCGGCGGCACCATCGACAGCACCGTCAGCAACGGCGACAACGGCGCGCCAAACAGCGGCAAAGTCCCGGCGGCGATGCCCAGGCACAGCCCGGCCAGCGCGCTGATGCCGAGGCCGATGGCCAGGCGTCGCAGGCTGGACGCGGTGTCTTGCCAAAGTAAATAGTCACCGGTGCGGGTGTCGGCGGTGAAGGCCAGGCGTTTGACCGCGTCGGTCATCTGCACGGCGCTCGGCAACAGCTTGTCGTTGGGGTTGTCCGTCAGCCGCTCGGCCGAGCCCATGAAGTAGGCGAACAGCACCAGGGCGAACGGCAGGATCACCAACAGCAGGCGACTCGGGCGATCCGGGTGGCGATTAATCAGGCGCATGGCCAGGTCCTCCTGATTACAGCTTCGCGTCGGCGGCCATCTGCACATAGGTCGGGTCGAAGCGCAGCTTGAGGTTGGTCTTGTCGCCGCTGGTCACGCCATTGGCGAACGCCATGCCGACCGCGCTGGTGTCCTTGGCGCCTTCACCGAGCAAGCCGTGCTGGAACGAGAACTCGGCGACTTTGCGCATGGTTTCCGGCAGTTGCTTGCTGGTGGAGAACGCCAGGGCTTCTTGAGGGGTGGCGAACAATTTGGTGGTGTCGAGTTGCGACTGGAAACCGGCCAGATCGGTGCCGGAAGCTTTGGCCATGTGTTCGAGCGCGGCTTTGCTGGCGGCATTTTTCGCGTTCATCAACTCAACCACTTCAAACCAGGCACCGGTCAACGCTTTGCCCAGCGCCGGGTTATCTTTGAGGGTCGATGAGTTGACCACCATCATGTCCATGATTTCGCCGGGGATCTGGCTGGAGTTGAAGACTTCGGTCACCGCAGGCTTGGCCTTGATGTCCGAAAGCATCGGGTTCCAGGTGGTGACGGCGTTGACCTGATCGGTGTTGAAGGCGGCCGAGATATCGGCATCGGAGGTGTTGACCACTTTCAGGTCTTTCTCGGTGAGATCGACTGAATCCAGCGCCCGGGCCAGCAGGTAATGGGAAACAGAGAGCTCCACCAGATTGACGTCCATGCCTTTGAGGTCGGTGACTTTCTTGCCGTCGCCCTTGAGCACGATGCCGTCGTTGCCATTGGAGAAGTCGCTGACGATCAGCGCAGTGCTGTCGACGCCACCGGCCGCCGGAATGGTCAGCGCGTCCATGTTGGTCATGGTGCAGCCATCGAACTGGCCGGCGGTGTATTGATTGATGGATTCGACGTAGTCATTGAGCTGCACCACATCGATCTTGATGCCGTACTTCTTCGCCCATTTATCGACGATGCCTTGGCTGCCCGCATATTCCCAGGGCATCCAACCGGCGTAGATGGTCCAGCAGACGCTGAAGTGGTCTTTCTGGGCGGCCTGGGACGAGACGCTCACGAAGGCTGCGAAAGCAGCGGCGAGCAGGGCGGGTAAACGAAGTCGGGACATGGTGGTTCTCCAGTTGATCAAGGGCGGGCAGGAGTCAACGCGGCACCGTGAACGGTGGCTTGTCTCCCGGGCTTTTATCCCGCCGTGTAACCTCAACTGGAGGTCGCCAACTCTCGGACCAGCCACTCGCCTTAGCGAGCCGGAACCCTAGTCAGCCATTGCAAATTGTGGTGCCGCGAACCTGTGATGACTCCTGCACGTCTTTGCTAAAGCGAGAGCCGTGCCAAGTCGGCTTGAGCGCTCTAGCGTGGGCGATTACGAAGTTTGCGCGTTGGAAAGAGGTGGCGGCGTTGCCTTGTGATGGTGCGTGGGTGCACCGCAATGGATCGGGCCGGCCGCTGATCTGAAGGTCAAGGCGGCTCGGCACTCGGCGCAGCATTGCCAGTCAAAACAGGTGTCAGCCGGCCTGTTCCGGTTGTGGGTCTTGCAGGAGGCCGCCATGTTTCGTCGACTGTTGCTTGGTGTTGTTCTCGGTCTGGGATTGTCCGGCTGCTACTACTATGCCGGTGGCTACGATGTGTACTCCGCGCCTTATTACTACCCCGGCTATTCACCCTATTCCTACTATTACGGACCGCGCTATTACTACGGCCCACGCTTTTATGGTGGCTATCGCTACTACTATTGGGGCGGGCACGGGCCACGTCATTACGGTGGTGGATATCGCGGTGGCCACCATTAATCAGCGGGTGAATGGATGAAAAACCTTTCATCGGCGACTTGTTTCAATCTGTTTCGGGAACGCACCAGATTTGGAAAACGATGTCTGATCTTTCGACAGTCAGCGAATAATTGACTGTCGCCTGCCAGCGTCGCTGGTGTGGCTCACTCGCGGTCCAGGAGGCCGCCATGTATCTGCGAATTCTTCTGATTGCTGTATTGGGATTGTCTCTTGGTGCATGTGTGCCTTATTCCGATGGAGGAGCCAGCTATTACCGTTCCGAGGTCTATACCTCGCCAGCCTATTATGACGGTGGGCCTTACTATTCAGGTGGCGGCGGTTATTACACGCAACCACGCCGGTACTACGCCCCGCCAGCGCGGTATTACCAGCCAACGCCGCGGTATTACCATCAGCCGCGGGTTTATCAATCGGCACCACGTTATTACCAGTCGTCGCCACGAGCCGATTACCGGGCTCATCAGAATCGCGGCTGGGATGGCCATAACCGTGGCAATTGGGACGGCCGTAACCGCGGTGGAAACAACGACTATCGCGGCGGCCATGGCGGACGCGACAACCGTAGCGGAAGGGGCGACCACAACGGTCGCGGCGATCACGATGGCCGAGGCGGCCACCGGTAGCCCTCACAAAAACCTCTATAAAAAAGCGGCGCATAAAGCGCCGCTTTTTTTTTGGCTGCGTCAGGCATGGCTACTTGGGTCGTGACTGGTGTTGGAGGTGAAGCCCTCAACGGAACCGTACGGCCGGTGGCGGGAAAGACAGAGGGACGCGCCGCTACTCGGTTCGAAAAATCACTCGTCTTACCCATCTCCTCGGTGTTCTCGGAACCCTCCTACAGTTTTATTTCTGCGCATTTGTTAGCGTTTGTGCATTCACATTGATGTTGGAAAAACTTCAATTTAACGGGGGTATCCAAGGAAGAAAGTCGGTCAAATCATGAACTTACTCATTATTCATCAAAATTTCCCCGGTCAATTTCGGCATGTTGCATTGGCGGCGCTGAGTCGACCAGGCATCGCAGTGACTGCGATAGGGCGAGAGACTGCTCCAGGTGTTCCTGGAATAAAGCTCTTTCGATATCGGCCTATAAGAAAAAAATCAGATGATGTTCATCCGTATTTGCATAAATATGAAGAGGCGATATTGGATGGTCAACAAGTCCTTAGAGTGTTGACGAAGCTCAAGCAAGAAGGTTATTGCCCTGATGTGATACTCGCTCATCCCGGATGGGGTGAAACACTGTTCGTACAGGATGTATATCCTGACACTCCGCTCATTCATTTCTGTGAATATTATTATCATTCAAAGGGTGCTGATATGGGGTTCGATCCGGAATTCCCGTGTGCCGTAGATGCATCATCAAGGCTTCGTCTCCTGAATTCCATGCATCTTTTGAACCTTGAGCAATGTGATGTTGGAATTTCACCAACACATTGGCAGCGCAGTCTGTTTCCACCCATTTATCACTCTAAAATTTATGTGATTCATGAAGGTGTCCCTTTGCAATCTCCCGCGCCTGTACCGGTTGCCTCTGTAAAGTTACCCAGTGGGCACGTGATAAAAGCCGGCCAATCAATTGTGACGTACGTTGCCAGGAACCTCGAACCTTATCGTGGGTTTCATAGTTTCATGAGGTCTATTCCATACATTCAAACTCACTGTCCAGACGCCCAAATCGTAATAGTAGGAGGAGATGGCGTAAGTTATGGGTGTATGCCTAAAGGGTATGAGAACTGGCGAGGCAAAATGGTGGCTGAATTAGAAATTGATCTTTCCAGAGTGCATTTTGCCGGCAAACTGCCTTATGCAACTTATAGAGCTATTTTGCAGATTTCAGAAGTTCATGTTTATTTAACGTATCCCTTCGTTCTGTCTTGGTCGTTGCTAGAGGCTATGGCGTCTGGATGTGTCGTTATAGGTTCCGATACCGCTCCAGTCAAAGAGGTGATTGTTGACGGCGTAAATGGATTGTTGGTGGATTTTTTTGATAGCGAAGCGATGGCTGAAAAAATTTGTAATGTTCTAAAATCTTCTGGTGATTTTGGTTTGATTAAAGAATCAGCGATATCGACAGCAAGCAGGTTCGATGTAAAGCATGGTGTAAAAGGCTATTTTGAGATTTTTGATCGCGTGATGTCTGGTTGTTGTTTTAGATAAGCTGTTTGATCATTTTAAAATGGAGTTTGAAATGCATAAATTGTTTCGCAAGGGCGTAAGTCGGTGGTGTAAGTCGATGCTGAAGTACGGTTTGGTTTTGGCTCTGTGTTATTGGGTTGTGGATTTTTATATTGAATGGGAGCGCATGGCAGAAGCAAGAGAACTTCAGCGTGAGGTATCAAAAAAATGTAGTCAAAAACTTGCTGGAATGGAACAGGTTCCCATCTTGGGCGGTAGTTTTCTTGATAGAACTCGGATACCAGGGTTCCATTTTGGTTCTTCAACGAGGGACGGGCTGTGTATTGCAGATGTTCTTGAGGGTTCTTTTTGGTGGACGGGCACTGAACTGCGCACAGAGTATCAGGAGAGCGGGAAAGAGCCACGATCCAGTTGGGGGCATTTCAATGTGGCGGCTAGGCTATACACCAGAAAGCCATCCACCGAACCATACAATATGGGGTTTAAGGTTGTTGATTGGCCTGAAGAGTTGATTGTGAAACTCAAAAATTATCCAGGCTTGGAGCTTTGGCTTAATGAACGACCTCCTAGTATTAAGAATGAGTTCTCAGTTACAGACTTTGTAATACGTGACTGGCGCCGACGTGACGGAACACCGCGCACAATATCGTGTGACGGTTTGGGCTCCCCGAGGAAGAAAACTTTAGAAAGTGGGGTAAGTAAGGCGGATCTATTGAGGTTTAATAAATCGCAACTGCAAAATCTAGATTTTGGTGATTTGAATGCCTATTGTACGGTCGGATTGCATGATTTCGATTTTGCAGGTGGGGATGCTCGTATAGGAACCGGTACTGGTTCGTTACGTGGGGCTCCCATAGCGCTTCGATTGCTTAGTGAATATCTTTCGCGTTCCATAATTACAGGGAAGTAACTATGAGCTATGTTTTTAGTGTCTCAGAGCAAAAAATAATTTTCGATGCTGTCAGTATATGCAATGGGATGGAGTTCGATTCGGAAAAAGAACGGTACAAAGCAGTAGCGATGGAAGGTAAGAATTGCGCACCTTTTTATCAGGCGTTATCAGATATTATTGGTGATAAGCTTTCCGGTCGAGTTGTTTTTGATGAAACCATTAAGCGGACTTTAAAAAGTGCCAAGCTCTGGCTTGATGTGGCGATTGATGCCAATGGAGGAAACGGTGCTTACTCTGCTTTAATTCGTGCCTATACGTTACGGCAAGGACAACTGAGGCTGAATGAAGCATTTAGCGCTGATTTGATGCAACAAGCGTCTAATGGGGTGGCAGTCAATTTTGTAAATGCTTTGATTCACGGGTCGGTTAAAGATAATTTGGCACCGTGGACCGTACCTTTAATTAGCCAAATCGCTTCCATCGATGCAAGAGCCGTCGGTGAAATATTGTTCGAAGACAAGAGTGGTGCAGCAGACACTGCCTCAAGTCGTAATTCAGGATGGTCGGGCACAATCGCCTTTAGCCTGTTGGGTGGGGAGTTCCCCTATGAAACGTGGAGATTGATGTCGGCTGGAGATCCCGGGTCGGAAATAAAAGGCAGTCATGAACAAGCAAAGGTTAATAGCGTCGATGATTTTAAGAACATCCTGTTTGCCATAGACTCATACAGTGTGGCGCTTGAAGCGGTGATCAAAAATTTTGGCAGGAATATTTTTGAGAGCTTGTTTTCAGTTGTGCCAGAGCAGATAAATGTGGCGCTTAGTAGTGGAAGTGTTAATCCGTTAATCCAGTATGTGGTTAAAGGTACGCCTATTTCGCCAGTGGTTGATCTGATATTAAGATACGGCGTGAATGCCTTCTTCAACATGTTTAGACGAACCTACGAAGGTGACGCTACTTTTACGGCGACCACGGATGAAACGTTTGCTGCTAACGCCTATACATTTTTCTCATCACTCTCACCGAGTCAATCCCAAAGCATTGTTGCGAAGACAATTGGGGAATACGGCAGCGCTTCTGAGTGGGGCGTACTGGCCGCCCAGGAAACTCCCATTGGGCTGGCGTTACGTAACTCTCTAAAACACCTGAGCGAAATAGTTATAGAAAGAGATGACGGTTTTTCAGGGCGCGGACTGGAACTCTATGACTCGAAAACCGGCGAAGGTGTCATCACTGAGCAATGGCTTGTTGATCGCGCGGATATGTTAGGCCGCCTGATAGCCAGGTCCCACGGATCATTCGGAGAAAACACCGCTCAGAAGTTTTCCTACTCAGATCTTGCATCAGGCAAGCAAGCGTCAATGACTACTGGGGTTTCAAATCCGCTGGTCATGTTTGGTGATGCTGGAGGCCGCTCGTTTAGCGGTGGAACAAATATCGACCATCTCTATGGTGGTGCGGGCAATGACACGATCAACGGCCTGGACGGAAATGATCATATTGAAGGTGGTCATGGTAACGACTCGTTAACGGGCGGGGATGGGAATGATGCGCTGCACGGGTTGTCAGGTGATGATGTATTAGTGGGTGGTAAAGGTAGCGATATTCTGTTTGGCGGCGCAGGCAACGATCGATATGAATTCTCGAGTGGTGATGGAGTTGATCAGATTTTCGATTTGAACGCCGATGGTCAGATACTTATAAATGGCCTTCCGATACCTCTCCCAAAACGTAGTAGTCCTCTGAGTAATACCTGGATTGCTGAAGATGGCGCTATTACTTTAACCCTCTTCGAAGAACTCGCTGAAAAAACACTTACTATCAAATACGGTCAGAATGACCTGGTTCTTATTAAACACTACACGCCAGGAATGTTGGGTATTCAGCTCCCTGAATACAAAGGTCAACCCTTGTCAGACCCCGATCTAATCGTCGTGGGCGATTGGAAAGCAAAAGATACCGACCCGAATGTTCCCGGTGATCAGTTCTCTTACGATGAATTGGGAAACGTTTTGGTGCGAGAGGTTAAGCAGAGAAATAAGGCCGACTCACTTTACGGATCGCCGAACGACGACGTAATTATTGGGCTTGGTGGTTCTGATCGGTTATTCGGTAAAGCTGGAAATGACCGGTTGTTTGGAGATAAGCAATCAACAATCGAACAAGCGTTGGCTGATGGAGCCCTTCGCGGGAATGCAAGTCGTGGTGATTGGCTTGATGGGGGGCAGGGCGATGATCTACTTGTGGGCACCGGGTCCCGAGACGTGCTACTCGGAGGCAACGGTCGAGATACGCTCATTGGGGGAGCCGGCGACGACAATTTATCCGGTGATGATGTGACCGGTGTGTTGGAGAAAAACTGGAATTTTAAAAGGATTGACGTTCCTCTTGGCGACGGTGTCGTCAGCATGCGTAACGTGTATGCCAAAGCGTCGCTCAGCAACCCTTTGGAGGGTGGTAATGACATTCTTTACGGTCAAGGTGGTCGCGACTTTATCTCTGGAGGCTGGGGGGACGATTTGCTCGATGGCGGAACTGAAAACGATGTCCTGAGCGGCGATGGGGGAAATGACACGCTTAGTGGCAGGGACGGCAACGACACATTGGCGGGAGACAACCTTGATTGGGCTGGTGGTCTCCAAGGCAGACACCACGGCAATGATTTGTTGGTTGGGGGGGATGGCAATGATGAACTTGCTGGTAACGGTGGTAGCGATGTGTTGTACGGCGGTCTCGGTAACGACTATTTAAAGGGTGATGATCCCGTCCTGCAGGGTATTGAGGGTAATGCCGCCGATTATTTCGGCAGTGACTTTCTGGATGGTGGTGCGGGTGACGACACCCTTCAAGGTGGCGGTGCTGATGATTCACTTTATGGTGGTGCAGGTAACGATAATTTATCTGGCGATTACACCGATCACCCAGTTCGTTACCACGGTGATGATTTTCTTGATGGCGGGGTTGGTGATGACACGCTTTTCGGCATGGGTGGATCCGATACGCTGATAGGGGGACAAGGGAATGACGCCCTGGATGGAGATGAGCACAACTTGGAGGAGGGGGGAACTAATGATGACTGCATTCAAGGAAATGCCGGAAACGACACGCTCTGGGGAGGCTTGGGCGCCGATACACTTTATGGAGGTGCTGATGACGACTTCTTGCTGGGTGACTACGAGCTAAGACCCGAAACGGAACATGGTGCAGATTATCTTGATGGTGGTCCAGGTAACGACACTCTGTTAGGTGGTGGTGGAAATGACACGTTATATGGTGGTGCAGGTGTGGACTATCTTCGCGGTGGCTCCGGCAATAACGTTATTGGAGGAGGCGGCGGCAACGACTATCTGGATGGGCAAGACGGCGATGATACTTATCATTTCGGCGCTGGTGATGGTCTCGACGTTATCGCAGATACAGGTGGAAATAACTTCATAAAATTTGGGTCTGGATTTACTGCGGATACTTTAAAGGTTGACATCATTGTTGTTGATGTTGGGCCGGTATTACGACTTTCGAATGGTTCGGGTGACGCCATTCTGATCCGTGATTTTGAAAAATGGCAAAGTTCATCATTTGGTTTCAGTAACGGGGTTGTTTTAAGTTTTCAGGATGTTATGAAAATAGTCCAAGGGCCGGTAGATGTTTTGTCTTTGGCAGAAACATCTCTGGTAGGTGGCACAGACGGAAGCAGCGTCGGGGCTACAGATAGCCCTAATGTTACGGAGCAGTCCGGAGGTAGTGACAATTCTAATGAGGTTGCGGGCACCAATAATGCTGCGGCCGATACTCCTCGCCTTGAAGGTGATAAGGACAAACTGTGGGGCGAAGAGTTTCTGGTGAACATGAAAAAACGCCGCTCGGCATTTATATTGGCATCGGGGTTCGTGCTAAATGCTCAGGGCGCCTGGAGCAAAAGCCATATTATTGATAGTGAGCACAGCTACCACGAACAAACTAATTTAATTGTTGAAAGCTTCCAGGCAGGATCATTTTCGGAAACCCCGGATCGAATGAGTCTTGTTTCTGGTAGAGCAGTACTCAGTGAGAGATCCTCAGATACAACATCCCGCGCTGAGTCAAGACCTTCAGCGGTAGATGGTCTGAAATATATGCCAAAACAAGAGCCGCAATACTATCCGTCTGGCTCAAGCTATAGTGGATTTGCTTTAAGTGCTGGTGAAGTTGTCATCGAAAATAAAAGCGTCACAGGTGTCGTTCAAGGTTGGTATGTTTATCCTGCTGGAAGTTTTGAAAGTGGTGCGGTTAGTTATAAACAGTTCAGTTGGGATGTCACGACTGAAACCATTAGGCACCAAGTTGTTCAGGGCGATGATGCCGGCGGTAGAGTAAATCTCGAAGGTGGCAATATTTTTCATGGAGGGGCGGGCGACGATTTAGTCGTCACCGTTAAAGATCCCGGCGTTTATTATGGTGAACATGAAGGTAAGACACCCGGTGCGTTTCTTTCAGGCGGGGCAGGAAACGATACGCTGCTTGGATCAGACGGTGCGGATTATTTAATCAGTGGTTCAGGGCATGATTGGCTTTACGGTGAGAACGGTCCTGACACTTATATAATAGGCGCGCATGCTGGAGCGACTACCCTTATTGCGGATATATTAAGCCCTGTTTTTCTCCGTCCTGAAGTTGGGGTTGCTGGGTGGGAATCTGAGTCCGGACTAGACGATACTGATACCGTTAGACTTCCGGATGGGATAACGCTTGATCAGTTGCAATTAAGTTGGGGGGCTGTATTGGTCGAAGCGGTCAATATAGAGTTATCACCAAATCCAAAGCGCGGCACCTTTCGCAGTCCGCCCCGAGGGCTGATGCTGTACTCAACGCTTGATATTTCCTGGGGTAAGGAACAACAAGTTCATATCACATTGCCGAATGCAAGTGATCTGGGTGGTTCTGGTATTGAAATTATAAAATTTGCAGATGGTGCGACCATTCGCTTGGAACAGCTTATCGCTAACAGCAAATTAGGTCCTGCTCCTGATATTTACCACAGTGGCGTTTTGGTAGCCGGTGCTCCTTTGGTCAGATCTTCTCGTGATAATAAAGCGCTTCCTCTCGTTGGTGGTCGAGGTGATGACACTTTGAGTGGGACAGGTGAGATTAGAGGCATGCAGGGAGATGACTCGATCTCGGGCGGTCCAGAAGACGATGTTCTTTGGGGAGGACCGGGTGACGACACTCTAGCAGGTGGCGCGGGCAATGACGTTTACAAATATGACGGGCTGGGAAGAGATTTGATTGTTAATGCATTTGGCGGCATTGATGGAATTGATTTTACGGGTTTCGATGCATCCATCCAACAGCTGAAATTTCACCGCGATAATGATGATCTCGTAGTAGTGGTGAATTATGGCGCGTCTCCGAAGATACGAGTGGTTAATCATTTTTCAGGAGGTGATGCTGCGATAGGTTTTATAAGGGTACAAGGAGTGGACAAAATTCCTCAAGACTACACTGCGGAGCAAGTTGTTGAACTTCTACACGCTTTGCCCCCGCTAAGGGATGTGGAAGATATCTTGTTGCGTAATGACGATGAAGCGTTGCAGGCAGTGAAGGAAATAATGCAATTGTATGAACTTAAAGGTTAATTATTATTTCGATGCCAAACAGGTGATGACTGCCAACAATTCCTCCGCTTGCGGTAAGAGGCTCGTTCCGGGAATAGGGTAGGAACGAAATACAGTTAACAACGTGTACGAGCATGGCTTGCCCGCGATAAGCCCTTGAGATGGCCATCGCGGGCAATGCCAGGATTTCAATATTCCTACAGATCGGCCAGAGGATGCCGGCCTTCCCAGGCCTTGTGGAAATGCGCGTCTACCACTGCATCTGGCAGATTATTGATGTCTGGCCAGTGCCAATGCGGTTTTTGATCCTTGTCGATCAACCGAGCGCGCACGCCTTCGCTGAACTCAGGATGACGGCAGCAGTTGAGGCTCATGGTGTATTCCATCTGAAAGACTTGAGCCAACGACATGTGCCGGGCGCGGGCGATCTGTTCCCACACCAGATGAGCGGTCAGGGGCGAGCCTTCGCTCATGGTTTTCGCGGCACGGCTGAGGAGCAGATCCGTGTTGTCGCGCAGCTGGCTGATCGCCTTCCAGGCGCAGCGCACGTCACTGACATCCAGCAGCTCATCGATCTGCTGACGTCGTGGCAGCCACTGGGCTTCGGGCATTTGCGCGAGCGCTTCCTGCTGCAACGCCTTGAGCAGGCTGTTCAGCTGCATTGGCGTCTGTTCCTGCCAGTTCAATTGCAGCAGGCCTTCGATCAGCTTTTCTTGCTGTTCATCGAGCAGGAAACGATCGGCAAGGTCCAAATCGATCGCATCGCGACCGTTCATATGGGCGCCGGTCAGACCGAGGAATAATCCGAGCTTGCCGGGCAGGCGCGACAGAAACCAACTGGCCCCGACGTCCGGGTACAGACCGATACTGATTTCCGGCATTGCCAGGCGGCTGCTCGGCGTGACAATGCGAATGCTCGCCCCTTGCAGCAGCCCCATGCCGCCGCCGAGCACATAACCATGCCCCCAGCAGATCAGCGGTTTAGGGTACGTGTGCAGATTGAAGTCCAGGCGATATTCCGCCGCAAAGAAGTGCGCGGCCAACGGCGGCACTTCGCCTGGATGGGTGCGACAGGCTTCCACCAGGCTGCGGACTTCACCGCCGGCGCAAAAGGCCTTGGCGCCCTTGCCGCGCAATACTACGCAGACAATTTGCGGCTCTTTGGCCCAAGCCTCCAGTTGATCGCGCAAGGCGTTGATCATCGGCAAAGACAGGGCATTGAGGGATTTTTCGGCATTCAGGCTGGCGATGCCGATGCGTGCGCCGTCGGTGCCGGTGAGTTCTTCGAAGTGCAGATTCATCGTGACCTCGATCGGGAATTTGAGCGTTCAGTATGATCGCTATGCAGGAAAGTGCCGGATCTGCGTCAGATCAATTGACAAGCGTGATGGGCTTTCCTAGGGTTCGCTCCATTGTTTTTGCCGGATGTAACCATGACTGCTGACGACCGTATCAAACTCGAACCGAGCTGGAAGGAGGCACTGCGTGCCGAATTCGACCAGCCCTACATGGCAGAGTTGCGCAACTTCCTGCAAGAAGAGCGCGCGGCAGGCAAGGAAATCTACCCGCCAGGACCGATGATTTTCAATGCGCTCAATTCGACGCCGCTGGATAAGGTCAAAGTCGTCATCCTCGGCCAGGACCCGTACCACGGTCCGGGACAGGCCCACGGCTTGTGCTTCTCGGTGCAACCGGGCGTACCGGCGCCGCCGTCATTGGTGAACATCTATAAAGAGTTGAAACGCGACCTGAACATCGATATCCCGAGTCACGGCTGCCTGCAAAGCTGGGCCGACCAGGGCGTGCTGATGATCAACACCACCATGACCGTGGAACGCGCCAACGCCAATGCACACAAGGACAAGGGCTGGCAGTTTTTCACGGATCGGATCATTGAAGTGGTCAGCCAACAGCAACCGCATCTGGTGTTCATGCTGTGGGGCGCGCATGCCCAGAGCAAGCAGAAACTGATCGACGCCACCAAGCATCTGGTGCTGACCTCAGTGCATCCATCACCGTTGTCCGCTTATCGCGGCTTCCTCGGCTGTGGGCACTTCAGTCGAACCAATAAGTATCTTGAGCAGAATGGCGAGACGCCGATCGAATGGCGGTTGCCGCCAGTGGCGTAATGATCGTTCCCACGCTCCGCGTGGGAATGCCTCAACGGACGCTCCGCGTTCGGCTTTAGATGGGACGCAGAGCGTCCCGGGCTGCATTCCCACGCGGAGCGTGGGAACGATCATGGTGGGGACTGCTCCGGAACCCGATTCCAATACTTGAACAACGGCTCCGCCAAAAACAACACAAACAACAGCCGCATCACCTGCATCGCCGTCACCAGCGGCACCGATAACTGCAACGTCTCTGCGGTCAGGCTCATCTCCGCAATCCCGCCGGGCATCATGCCTAGCGTCAGCGAGCGCAAATCCAGATGCGTGAGCGCACTCAACCCCAGTGCCGCCAACGTAGCGATCAACATGGTCAACACCGTGCCGATCAAGGTCCGCCCCATGAACGATGGGGCGCGACGGAAAAACTGCCGATTGAAGTGACACCCCAACCCGCTGCCAATCAGCCATTGGCCGATTTGGCTGCCGCCGTTGGGCAAACCGATGTGCAGGTCCCAGCCAATACTCACCGCTGCACTGACCAGTAACGGCCCGAACAGCCACGGATTGGGTTGACGCAACCGCTGCCAGCCCCAGGCGAGCAGGGCGCCCGCCGGAAACAGAAGCGCCAGCCAGCGCCAGTCAACGGAAGTGGCATGGGACAACGGCGCACCGTCACCCAACAAATACTTGAACGACGCCGGCACACACAGCACCACCACCAACACCCGCAGACTTTGCCCCGCCGCCACACGACTGAGCACCGCGCCGTTACGCGCGCCGAGGTTGACCATCTCCCCGGAACCGCCCGGCATGCTGGAAAAGAACGCCGTGGCGCGATCTTCACCGGTACGCCGCATCAACCAGACCCCGACCACGGCCGACAGGCTGGTGACCAACGCACCGAAGAAGATCAAACCGAAGTGGCTCAGGACCTGCTCCATCACCCCCGGGGTGAAGTGCAGGCCGATGCCGATACCGACAATCCACTGGCCGCACTTGCGGCCGCCAGGGATTTCCGCCAATTGCCAGGGTGTCAGGCAGCGTACCAGGATGATCGCCAGCAACGAGCCGACCATCCACGGCAGTGGCCAGCCAATCTGGCTGGCCAGGTAACCGCCCAACAGACCGACCAGCGGGGTTCCCCACCAGGCTTTGAAGGGTGTTCGATCAGACATCGGCGATAGCGCGCCGGGCTACCGAACGTTTGCGCCAGATTCGCAGGATCGGCACCAGCAGCATCACTGCGATCAACGCCCAGACACCCATGGTGATCCCGCTCGACCAGAGAATCTCCAGTGAACCGTTGGAGATCGACAAGGCTCGGCGCAGGTTCTGTTCCATCAAACCTCCGAGGATGAAGCCCAGCAGAACGGGCGATAACGGGAAGTCCAACTTGCGCAGAATGTAGCCGAAGATGCCGATACCAATCATCAGGAACAGGTCGAAGGTGGTGGCATGCACCGCGAAAACGCCGATGGCGGTAATGATCGCGATCATCGGCACCAGCGCCCAGTTCGGCACGGCGAGGATGCGGGTGAAGATGCGGATCATTGGAATGTTGAGGATCACCAGCATGATGTTGGCGACAAACAACGAAGCGATCAGGCCCCAGACGATGTCCGGTTGCTGTTGAAACAGCAGTGGGCCAGGGGTGATGTTGTACAGCGACAGGGCGCCGATCATCACCGCCGTCGTTCCCGAACCGGGAACACCCAGCGTCAGCATCGGCACCAGAGCGCCGCAGGCTTCAGCGCCGATGGCGGTTTCCGGAGCGGCGAGACCACGCTTGTCGCCTTGTCCGAATTTTCCGCTTGGACCCGCGATACGTTTCTCGGTCATGTAAGCCACGGCGCTGGCCAGTGTCGCACCGGCACCGGGCAACACGCCCATGATGAACCCGAGCACACCGCAACGCATGTTCACCCAGAACACCGAAGCGGCCTCCTTGAAGTTGAACATCATGCGACCGGTTGCCTTGAACGCTTCCTGGCCACGGTGGGTTTTTTCCAGCAGCAAGAGGATTTCACTGATCGAGAACAGTCCCAGCACCAGCACTACGAACTGAATGCCGTCCGTGAGGTGGATGTTGTCGCCGGTGAAGCGGTAGACACCGCTGTTGGCATCAATGCCGACCGTCGACAGGAACAGGCCGATCAGCGCCGCAATAAACGTCTTGAGCGGTCGATCGCCAGCCATGCCGCCGAGGCAGACAATCGCGAACACCATCAGCACAAAGTATTCCGCCGGACCGAAGGCAATCGCCCATTTCGCCAGAATCGGTGCGAACACCACCATCCCGCAGGTCGCAATGAAGGCACCGATGAACGAACTCCACGCCGATAGCGACAGCGCAACGCCCGCCATCCCTTGACGGGCCATCGGGTAGCCGTCAAGGGTGGTCATCACGGTGGAGGCTTCGCCCGGAATGTTCAGCAGAATTGAACTGATCCGGCCGCCGTACTCGCAACCCAGATAAACCGCGGCCAGCAGGATCAACGCCGATTCCGGTGGCAGGCCGAGGGCGAAAGCGATCGGGATTAGCAACGCCACACCGTTAATCGGGCCCAGGCCGGGGAGCAGGCCGACGACGGTGCCGATCAGCGTGCCGCTGAGTGCGGTCACCAGGTTGTAAGGGGTCAATGCGACGCCGAAGCCGTGACTCAAATAACCAAGCGTATCCATATCAGTTCTCCAGAACGTCGAGCAGGCCCAGAGGCAGTGGCACGTCCATGACTTTGTCGAACAGCAGGTACAGACCGATACTCATCAGGCTGATGATCACTGCGCTTGGCAACCAGCGTCCGCCGTAGAGGCGCGCCATCGGAATGCCAATCAGCATGCTGCTGAGGATGAAGCCCAGTGGTTCGAACAGCCCGGCAAAGATCAGCAACAACAGCACGCAAAGGCCAATCTTGTTCAGGGTTTCGCGATCCATGGGTGGATCTTCATCGGAGTGTTTGATCGGCGAAGGGCGATACACCATATAAACCAACCCCAGCCCCATTAGCCCCAGCATCAACAGGGGGAAGGCCCGTGGGCCGATCGGCTCGTAGGAAAAAGGCGCCTGATAGGGCCAGGCCATCAGCACCAGGCTGAGACAGGCCACCAATAGCACCGAAGCAAAAATGCGTTGTAAGAGCATGGGAAACTCCTGTGCCGCGGCCCCGCAGAACGGGGGCCACAGCCGCTAGACAGAGGCGATCACTGAATCAGGCCGAACTCTTTGGCCAGCACTTTGTAGTCCGCGACCTGCTTCTTCACGTAGGTGTCCAGCTCCGGGCCGGTCATGGCGAACGGGAAGAGCTCACGTTGATCGCGCAGCTTGGCGAAATCGTCGGACGCCAACAGTTTGTCGAAGGCGTCTTTCCACCAGGCGTAGTCTTCGTCGCTGACTTTTGGCCCGAGGTAGAAGCCGCGAACCACTGGCCAGACGATGTCGTAGCCTTGCTCTTTGGCGGTCGGAATGTCTTTCATTTCCGGCTCGTCCAGACGCTTCTCGGAGAACACTGCGAGTAGGCGCATGTCGCCGCTCTGGATGTGCGGCATGGAGTCGGAGATGTCGGTACTGCCCACCTGGATGTGGCCGCCGAGCAGGGCGGTGGCTATTTCACCGCCGCCTTCGAGGGCGACGTAACGCAGGTCGCGCGGGTTGATCCCGGCAGCCTTGGCGATCAGGGCGGTTTGCATCCAGTCCTGGCTGCCGACGGTGCCGCCGGAGCCGATCACCACTTTGCTCGGATCTTTCTTCAACGCCTGAACCAGATCGTCCAGCGTCTTGTAAGGCGAATCGCTTTTCACCGCGATGGCGCCATAGCTGGTTCCAACCGCCGCCAGCCAGCGCACGGCGTTTTCATCGAAACGACCGAACTTGCCTTGGGCCAGGTTCAGCAGCGAACCGCTGGACCACGCCACCAGCGTACCGGCATCGCCAGGGCGCTGAGCGACTACCGCGTTGTACGCCACCGCGCCTACACCGCCGGGCATGTAGGTCACGCGCATCGGTTTGGTCAGCAGCTTTTCGTTGACCAACGCGCTTTGCGCCAGTTTGCAGGTCAGGTCGAAACCGCCACCTGGCGAGGCCGGGGCAATGCATTCCGGGCGTTTTGGCTCGGCCATCAGTTGGCCGGCAAACAGCAAGCAGCTGGCGGCTAGAGCAACTTTACGCAGTGATAAGTTCATTTGAGTCTCCACGAGAATTATTGTTATTGGACGTGATGTTTACCAAAGGGCAACGCTATAGCTCACCAGCAACCGCACTTCATCGGCGTCGCGGGCGGAGTAATTGGAACGGTAAGTGGCATTGCGCAGGCGCACGGCGACGTCCTTGAGCGCGCCGCTTTGTACGACATATTTGATCTCGGTGTTGCGTTCCCACTCTTTGCCTTCGTCACCGTTCTTGAGCTTGATGTTGTCGCCGCTCAGGTAACGGCTCATGAAACTCAGGCCGGGGAGGCCGAGTTTGGCGAAGTCATAGTCGTAGCGCGCTTGCCAGGAACGTTCTTCGGCAGCGGCAAAGTCGTTGATCTGTACGAAGTTGACCAGGTACGGGTCGGCGCCATCAACATAGGGGAACGCGCTGTCACCGGACATGTGCTGATAACCGGCGCTGAACTTATGCCCGCTCAAGGCGTAGCTCACCAGACCGTTCAGGGATTTGTTGTCGATCTTGCCGCCACGGGCCGCGCCTTGGTCATCACTGATGGCCAGTCGCAGGTCGGTGCCGAAAGTGCCAGGGCCGAACGGCTGCCAGGCGACGACGCCGAGGAAGTGTTGGTTATAGACTTCATCGAGTTGCGCGAAGTGGTAGCTGCCGGTGATTTTGTCGGTGAACTTGTAGTCCACGCCGCCAAAATCGAAGTGCTTGCCAGCGGCGGTGCCGGCAAAACGGCTGTTCTTGTTGTTGAGGGCAATGTCCTCGAAGTCGGTGCTGTCGCGATCCTTGGCTTTCTCCAGACGGCCGCCGGTGAAGGTCAGGTTCTTGATTTCTTTGGAGGTCAGCAGGCCGCCTTCAAAGGTCTGCGGCAGGATGCGTCCGTCGTTGGGCTTGAGGATTGGCAACTCCGGAATCAGGCTGCCGATTTTAAGTTCCGTCGCCGAGATTTTCACTTTGCCGGTCAGGCCCAGTTTGGAGTACTCATCAGCCGCGCGGCCGTCGTCGTGGGTCGGCAGCAAACCGGTACCAGTGCGGTCCGGACTCGAATCGAGTTTGACCCCCAGCATACCCAGCGCATCGACACCGAACCCCACGGTGCCGTCGGTGTAACCCGATTGCAGATTGAGCATGAAGCCCTGGGCCCATTCGTCACGCTTGGATTGTTGGGCGCTGGTGCCGTCGCGAAAATCTCGGTTGAAATACATGTTGCGGGTTTCGAGGGTTGCCGTACTGTCCTCGAAGAAGGCAGCCTGGCTCAACGGCGAAAAGCCGGCGAGGGCGGCGGCACTGGCAAGGGCGGTGTGGCTGAGGCGGGGGAAACGAGCAGGCGGGCGAGCCTGAAGCTGCATGGACAGCATCGTGTAGTACTCCGTTTATTGTTCTTATTGGCGAAAACGCTTCGTGGCGTTTTTCGTATCGCGACGGCAGTCGAAACTGTCCGTGGCCTGACTCTAACGGGCTAACCTTTCGCTAACCTTTCAGCTGACATTCAGCGTTTTTGCGCTTCACAGCGGCAGATGCGGCTGTAAACTCCGCGCCAAAGAATGGCGTCGACCATCCCTGAATGAGGTAAAGATCCATGCGTGTTCTGCTCGTCGAAGACCATCTGCAGCTCGCCGAAAGTGTCGCCCAGGCGCTCAAGAGCACCGGGCTGACCGTGGATGTGCTGCACGACGGTGTGGCGGCCGACCTGGCCTTGAGCAGCGAGGAATACGCCATGGCGATCCTCGACGTCGGCCTGCCGCGCATGGATGGTTTCGAAGTGCTGGCGCGCCTGCGGGCGCGGGGCAAGAACCTGCCGGTGTTGATGTTGACCGCCCGCAGCGACGTCAAGGACCGGGTCCACGGCCTGAACCTCGGCGCTGACGATTACCTGGCCAAACCTTTCGAACTGACCGAACTCGAAGCCCGGGTCAAAGCCTTGCTGCGCCGCAGTGTGCTCGGCGGTGAACGCCAGCAGCGCTGCGGCGTACTGGCCTATGACCTGGACACTCGGCGTTTCACCCTCGGCGAAGAATTGCTGACCCTGACCTCCCGCGAGCAGGCAGTGCTCGAAGCCCT
Organism: Pseudomonas sp. RT4P38; assembly: GCF_054897765.1. Lineage (NCBI taxonomy): Bacteria > Pseudomonadati > Pseudomonadota > Gammaproteobacteria > Pseudomonadales > Pseudomonadaceae > Pseudomonas > Pseudomonas sp. RT4P38. Next base: position 5,379,877 of record NZ_CM142703.1, on the reverse strand, counting down.
GATCGCCCGTCCCGGTCGGGTGATGAGCAAGGAACAACTGGCCTCGCAAGTATTCGGACTGGACGAAGAGGCCAGCCCCGACGCCATCGAGATCTATGTCCATCGCCTGCGCAAAAAGCTGGACGGTCAACCGGTTGTCATCGTGACCTTCCGCGGTCTCGGTTACTTGCTGGAAAGCCGTGATGCATAAGCCCAGCAGCCTGCGCTGGCGGTTGCTGTGGAATCTGGCGCTGTTGCTGGTGGTGTTGATGCTGGCCAGTGGTTTGAGCGCGTACTGGAACGGTCGCGAAGCCGCCGACACCGCCTATGACCGGACCTTGCTGGCGTCGGCGCGGACTATCGCCGCGGGTGTCTCCCAGCGCGACGGCACGCTGAGCGCTGACGTGCCGTATGTGGCCCTCGATACCTTCGCGTACGACAGCGCGGGGCGAATTTTTTACCTGGTCAACGACATCAATCAGAAACTGATCTCCGGTTACGAAAACCTTCCGCCGCCACCACCAGGGACACCGCGCACCGATGACTATCCGGCACTGGCGCGCTTCTATAACGCCCAGTATCAGGGACAGAACGTACGCGTAGTGAGCCTGCTTAAACCTGTGAGCGAGCCGAACATGAACGGCATGGCGGAAATCCGTGTAGCCGAGACTGATGAAGCGCGGGTCAGCATGGCTCGCAGTCTGGCGGCGGACACGTTGCTGCGTCTGGGCATGCTGGCGATCGGCGCGCTGTTAATGGTGTGGTTTGCGGTTAGCGCGGCGCTGCGCCCGCTGGAACGCTTGCGCACGGCGGTAGAAGAACGCCAGTCGGACGATTTGCGGCCATTACCGCTGGTGGAAGTGCAGCACGAATTGTGGCCGCTGGTGCGCGCGCTCAATCACTTTACCGAGCGCCTGCGTGAGCAGTTCGAGCGTCAGGCGCAGTTCATCGCCGATGCCGCTCATGAATTGCGCACGCCCCTGGCGGCGCTCAAGGCACGACTGGAACTGGGTTTGCGCTCGACCGAACCTGAAACCTGGCGCAGTACATTGGAAACCGCCGCCCAAGGCACGGATCGCTTGACCCACCTTGCCAATCAATTGCTCTCGCTGGCACGGGTCGAAAATGGTGCCCGGGCCATCGCCGAGGGCGGCGCGCAGTTGCTTGACCTCAGTCAGCTGGCTCGCGAACTCGGCATGGCCATGGCACCGCTCGCCCACGCTCGCGGTGTGGCGCTGGCGCTGGAAGCGGACGAACCGGTGTGGTTACGGGGTGAGCCAACGCTGTTGAACGAACTGTTGAGCAATCTGGTGGATAACGCGCTGGCCCATACACCGTCGGGTGGCAACGTGATTCTTCGGGTCACGGCACCGGCTGTGTTGGAGGTCGAGGACGACGGCCCCGGCATTCCTCTTGAAGAGCGCGATCGGGTGTTCGAGCGCTTTTACCGGCGCAACCAGCAGGTGGCGGGTTCGGGTTTGGGGCTGGCGATTGTCGGCGAGATCTGCCGCGCACACCTGGCGCAGATCAGCCTGCACGATGGCGAGCAGGCGGGGCTGAAGGTGCGGGTGAGTTTTATTGCTGGAGAATGAACAAAAAACCTGTGGCGAGGGGGCAAGCCCCCTCGCCACAACGATCAGTAAAACATCGACCGCGACTCTTCCAGATCGCGGCACATCGCCTCGTTTTCCGGATCAATCCCCAGCTTCTTGAACGCCGGCACGCTGAATGCGTCGATACGGGCGAGGGGATGGTCGGTGTCCTTGTGGCAATACAGGCTGGCCACTTGCACCAGATCGACATAATCGACCCGCTCGGACTGTCGCTTGAAGTCCAGATAAAGCCCCGGCACCTGCACCAGCATTTCCGGAAACTCCCAGACCCTGAGCAGTTTGTCGCCGATCCACGGATGAATCTGGTCGATCACATGGTTGAGGCTGACCGCGTCAGACAGCAGTTCATAGTGATCTTCGGCGTAGGTCAGGATCGGCAGCACACCGATTTGATGCACCAGTCCGCCAAGGGCTGCCTGATCGGGTTTTAGTTGGGTGTAGCGGCGGCACAGGGCGTAGCTGACTCCGGCGATTTCCAGGCTTTTGCGCCAGACTTCGCGCATTTTCTGTTCCACCACCTCGGAGCGGGCATTGAAAATCTGCTCCATGACCAGACCGATGGCCAGGTTGCTGCTGTAATTGACACCCAGTCGAGTGATCGCCGTGTGCAGATCAGTGACTTCCTGAGTCGCGCGCAATAACGGGCTATTGACCACTTTGATCAGGCGCGCCGACAGTGCGGTGTCGCGGCCGATCACTTTGCTCAAAGTGCTGACACTGATTTCCGGGTCTTCTGCGGCCTTGCGAATCTGCAGGGCCACTTCCGGTAACGTTGGCAGAACCAGGTCATCGTTATCGATGGCCTCAACCAAATCCTGTTGGACCTTTTCCGCCAGCTCGCTCATTTCGTTTCTCTAGGTGTTGCGACAAGTGCTGCTGTTAACGCTGGATTTCGCGATCGCGATCCAGTGGGTACGGCAGGTCGAGCAGGTGCAGGGCTGGGCCATCGAGCGCGCCCAGATGGATATCGCCACCTTCTGCTGCTTCGGCTTGCAGCACGGCCAGGAGTTCAATGTTTTTCTCGGTGCGGGCGGCCAGCACCACTTCACCAATAGAACTGCCGTGGGTGGGGGAGAACAGTGGTGTGCCCGGTTCAGGTAACTCGATGGCATCCAGTTTCAGGCGATACAAGCGGCGCTTGAGCTTGCCCAGGTACTGCATGCGCGCGACTATTTCCTGGCCGGTGTAGCAACCCTTTTTGAAACTCACGCCACCAACGGCTTGCAGATTGAGCATCTGCGGGATGAACAACTCGCGAGTGCTCGGCATGACCTGACCGATCCCTGCGCGGATCTGGCCCAGCAGCCATTGATTCAGGTCGCCTTCAGCCAACACGGCGGACAGCGTGCCCTTGAAGAGGTCGGCACGATCGGCGGCGACCCAGAGTTCGGCACGATTCGGCGAGACGCGAATGGCAATCAGACCTTCATTGCGCACGACACTGTCGGTTTCTACCGGCAGCTCAAGTCCCAGGCTGATCAGCGCAGCATCCCCATGATCGACGCCGAGGCGGACCCAGGCAGCACTTTCGTCGGCCAGTTTGGATTTGGAGAACACCGCGTACTTTTTCAGGTCCGCCAGTTGCGGCTCCAGCAACTCGGTGGCCATGGCCATCAGAACGCCGTCACCTTCCAGCAGGATGCGGAAGCTCGACTGCATCCGGCCTTTCTGCGTGCAGCGAGCGCCCAGGCTGGCCTGGGTTTCGCTCAGGTAATCGAGGTTGCAGGTCAATTGGCCTTGCAGGAATTTGCTGGCATCCGCGCCGCGTACTGCGAGAACGCCTTCATGAGACAGGGTGCAGAAAAAAGCAGAATCGGCCATGGGTCATCGCAGGGTAAAGAGTCTGGGGGACATCATAAGGGGGCGCTCTTGAAATGGGTAGTTCACAAAAGATCGTTGGTGCCCGACCAAAGCCAAGTGCCCGACTCTGCCTGGGACTGTATACTTGCCGCCTATTTGAGGAGCGCTCCATGGTCGAAGATGTTGAACTGAATCGCCTCTACTGGCACAGCCGCCGCGGCATGCTTGAGCTTGACGTGTTGCTGGTGCCGTTCGTGAAAGAGGTCTATCCGCACCTCAATGATGTCGACCGCGATTGCTACCGCAAGCTGCTCGAGTGCGAAGATCAGGACATGTTCGGCTGGTTCATGGAACGCGCCGAATCGGAAGATCCGGAGCTTCAACGCATGGTTCGCATGATCCTGGATCGTGTCCAGCCCAAGTAATGCGTTCGAATGCCGCTGGCATGCCTCTCGGCAGTTGCTGGCGGCGTATCTCCTGGCCCAGCTGTTCGCGCTGGGTTCGCTGTTTCTTCTCTCGATTCCAGTCTGGGCCAGTCTGCTCGGCGTTGTTCTGTGCGTTGTTCTGTGCGTGGTTCATGGCTGGTGGGCATTGCCGAGGCAGATTCTGCTGACGCACCCTCAGGCATTTCGCGGCTTGCGTCGCGATGCCGATGGCTGGCAGTTGTGGAATCAGGCTGCAGGTTGGCAACCAGTGCAGTTGCGACCGGACAGCTTGGCATTGCCATTGATTGTGGTGCTGCGTTTTCGACTGCGAGACGAGCGGCGGGTCAGATCGATCTGCGTTCCCCGAGACTCGCAGGCGGCGGATCTGCACCGACGCCTGCGGGTTCGGCTCACGTTCAGTCGGCGTAGGTGGGCGGCACCAGAATAGTGTCCAGGGCGACCGGCAACATGTTCGGGTAGTCGAGGGTGTAATGCAGGCCGCGACTTTCCTTGCGCTCCATGGCTGACTGGATCATCAGCTCGGCCACTTGGGCCAGGTTACGCAGTTCGATCAAGTCCCGACTGACCTTGTAGTTGCTGTAGAACTCGTCGATTTCATCCAGCAACAGCCGCACGCGGTGTTGCGCACGTTGCAAGCGCTTGTTGGTGCGCACGATGCCGACATAGTCCCACATGAATCGCCGTAGTTCGTCCCAGTTGTGCGCAATGATCACGTCCTCATCGGAGTCGGTGACCTGGCTCGCATCCCAGACGGGCAGGGCAATCGGAATCGAAACCTGTGGCAGCTGCTCAAGAATGTCCGCCGCCGCCGAGCGCGCGTAAACGAAACACTCCAGCAACGAGTTGCTGGCCATGCGGTTGGCGCCGTGCAGGCCGGTGAAGCTGGTTTCGCCAATGGCATATAGCCCCGGCACATCGGTGCGACCCTGCTGATCGACCATCACGCCGCCGCACGTGTAGTGCGCCGCCGGAACCACCGGAATCGGTTGCTTGGTGATGTCGATGGAAAATTCGAGGCAGCGTTCGTACACCGTCGGGAAGTGAGTCTTGATGAACGCTTCCGGCTTGTGGCTGATGTCCAGATAGACACAATCGACGCCCAGGCGCTTCATTTCATGGTCGATGGCCCGGGCGACGATGTCGCGTGGGGCCAGCTCGGCGCGTGGGTCGAAGCGCTGCATGAAGCGTTCGCCGTTGGGCAGCTTCAGGTGTGCGCCTTCGCCGCGCAGGGCTTCGGTGACCAAGAAGCTTTTGGCTTGCGGGTGATACAGGCAAGTGGGGTGGAACTGATTAAACTCCAGATTCGCCACCCGGCAGCCCGAACGCCAGGCCATGGCGATGCCATCACCGCAGGCGCCGTCGGGGTTGCTGGTATAGAGGTAGACCTTTGCTGCGCCACCCGACGCGAGGATCACAAAGCGAGCACCGTAGGTGTCGACTTCACCTGTCCCTCGATTGAGGACGTAGGCGCCGAGGCAGCGATTACCTTCAAGGCCAAGGCGCTTTTCGGTGATCAGATCGATCGCGACTCGTTGCTCCAGCAGTTCAATGTTCGGTCGTTGCCTGGCCTTGTCGAGCAAGGTTCTGAAAATCGCTGCACCCGTGGCATCGGCGGCATGGATGATGCGCCGATGACTGTGACCGCCTTCGCGGGTCAGGTGAAACTCGAATCCACCATCTTCGGTACCGGACTGTTCATCGCGGGTGAAGGGCACACCTTGATCGATCAACCATTGAATTGCCTCTTTACTGTGCTCGACGGTAAAGCGCACGGCGTCTTCGTGGCACAGGCCGCCGCCGGCATTGAGGGTGTCATCGACATGTGACTCAACGGTGTCGGTGTCATCCAGGACGGCGGCGACGCCACCTTGGGCCCAGAAAGTAGAGCCATTGGCGAGGTCGCCCTTGCTCAGTACGGCGATGCGCAAATGACCGGGTAAGGTCAGCGCAAGGCTCAAGCCGGCAGCACCGCTGCCAATGACCAGTACATCGTGTTGAAACTGTTGGCTCATTTCAGGATTCCGCTCAAAGCGACCCGGGTCGGGGTTGGCGCAAGACACCTGGATCGGCGAGTCAAGACAGCCACACAGCCCACTAGTATATAGAGGGGGGGAGCGGCACAATAGCCGAGCCCACATGGCATTGTGAAACTACTGTGACGGAAAAGACTGGACGCTTCGTCGGATGTTTTTTTGACCGGTTCGGCGACTAGAAGACTGTATCGTGGATTTAACAGTCTTTTTCTCTTCACGGTTGCACAATGTCGGTCTTGCGCAGCTATAAATATTTGGAACTTTTGCCAAAGGCCCAAGATCAATAGCCCGTTGCCTGATTTAAGGGACAGTGTCGGCTTCAACGCGGGATCTGTGGTTTGATCCTTGCCGGCGAATCCGATGACAAGATTATTCGCGCAGCCGGGTCAACCCGAGCTGCGCTTTTCGTGCGTGCCAAATCAGAGCCCGCAGGAAACTTGCTTGGAGGGGGAGAACTTTTGCGAAAAGCCCGAGTCTATGTTTGCAAGTCTGGTCGTTTAGGTATGCAAGCCTCCTCCGAGCTTATCGAGGAGTGTTCATGCTAACCCAGGAAGAGGATCAGCAGCTGGTCGAACGCGTTCAGCGCGGCGACAAGCGAGCTTTCGATCTGCTAGTGCTGAAATACCAGCACAAAATTCTCGGGTTGATCGTGCGTTTTGTGCACGACACCCATGAAGCCCAGGATGTGGCGCAGGAAGCCTTTATCAAGGCGTACCGTGCACTTGGTAATTTTCGCGGAGACAGCGCGTTTTATACGTGGCTTTACCGCATAGCCATCAACACGGCGAAAAACTATTTGGTTTCACGCGGCCGTCGGCCGCCGGATAGCGATGTCAGTTCCGAGGATGCAGAGTTCTACGATGGCGATCATGGCCTCAAGGATCTCGAGTCGCCAGAGCGCGCATTGCTGCGGGATGAGATCGAAGGCACCGTCCATCGAACCATTCAGCAACTGCCAGAAGATTTGCGTACGGCGTTAACTTTACGTGAATTCGATGGTCTGAGTTACGAGGACATTGCGGCCGTCATGCAATGTCCGGTGGGTACCGTGCGCTCCCGGATTTTCCGCGCTCGGGAAGCCATCGATAAAGCCCTGCAGCCGTTGTTGCAGGATTAACCGAGACAGCGGCGACAGCCAAGAGAGGAACCCGCCATGAGTCGTGAAGCCCTGCAGGAATCGCTGTCCGCAGTGATGGATAACGAAGCGGACGAATTGGAATTGCGTCGGGTATTGAATGCCTTTGACGATGTTGAAACCCGTGAAACCTGGGCTCGTTATCAGATCGCTCGGGCAGTTATGCACAAGGATTTGCTGCTTCCGCGTCTGGATATCGCTGCGGCAGTCTCTGCTGCGCTGGCTGACGAAGCCGTACCGGCAAAAGCCTCCCGTGGTCCATGGCGCAGCCTGGGTCGTCTGGCGGTCGCTGCATCGGTAACCGTCGCGGTACTGGCGGGTGTTCGTCTGTATAACCAGGACGAGATCGCTGGTGTCGAATTGGCTCAGCAATCCAGCCAACCAAGTCTGGCCGTTCCTCAGGCCAAGGGTCCAGCTGTTTTGGCAGGCTATAATGAGAGTTCGGAAGCCGCTGGTCCTATGGCCAACGGCGTATTGCAAGGTCAGCCAGGCTGGCACGATCAGCGTCTGCCAGGCTACTTGCGCCAACATGCTCAACAGGCTGCATTGAAAGGTACTGAGAGCGCTCTGCCTTACGCTCGTGCAGCAAGTCTGGAAAACCGTTAAGGAGGATCATGCGCGCCATACCTCTACTTACGCTTCTGCTTGGTGGCTGGTTTGTTGTTCCAGCCAATGCTGATGAAGCCCAGAACTGGTTGACCCGACTGGGCCAAGCCGAGCAACAGCAAAGCTTTCACGGTACATTCGTCTACGAGCGTAACGGTAGTTTTTCTACCCACAACATCTGGCACCGTGTCCAGGATGGCAAGGTCCGCGAGCGTTTACTCCAGCTCGACGGCTCGGCACAGGAAGTGGTGCGCATTGATGGGCATACTCAATGCGTCAGCGGCACCCTGATAGCAGGGCTTGGGGGTTCCCCCAACTCCGCTGCTCGTGCACTCGATCCACAAAAGTTAAAGAATTGGTACGATCTTGCCGTGATTGGCAAGTCGCGTGTGGCCGGGCGTGCGGCAGTGATCGTTTCACTGAGACCTCGCGATCAACACCGATACGGTTTTGAATTGCATCTGGATAAAGAAACCGGCTTGCCTCTCAAATCATTGCTTATGAATGAAAAAGGGCAATTGCTGGAGCGATTCCAGTTCACCCAACTGAATACCGCCGATGTTCCAGCCGAGAGCGACTTGCAGCCGGGTCCGGATTGCAAAGCCGTCACCCTCGATAGCGATAAGGCTTCGGTGGCCAAGGCCGCTCAGGTCTGGCATTCGGACTGGTTGCCTGCAGGTTTTGAGCTGACAAGCAGCACCTCGCGCAACGATCCAGAGACCAAAACTCAGGTTAACAGCCTGATGTATGACGATGGTCTGGCCCGTTTCTCGGTTTTTCTGGAACCGTTGAATGGCGCAACAGTCACTGACACTCGCACCCAGTTGGGACCAACCGCTGCAGTCTCCCGACGCTTGACTACCCCGCAAGGTGAAATGATGGTGACCGTGGTCGGTGAGATTCCGATTGGCACCGCTGAGCGGATTGCGCTATCCATGCGCTCCGACGCCACTGCAACCAAGTAGTGAGCTGTATCGAAATGTTTGGTGAGCATTTCAACTTGCAAATATCTTCGAATTTTTCTATAGGTCAGAGCCCCTCGGCTCTGGCCTTGTTTGTTGTTCCCGGAACAAAAATACCGGCGTATCGTTCCCGGTGTTCCTTGCTCCATATCGCTTAACCATGCTCGTCGTAACGGGAGCCGTATGTCGATACCACGCTTGAAGTCTTATCTCTCTATTTTTGCCACCGTGCTGGTGCTTGGTCAGGCGGTCGCTGTTCAAGCGGCCGAGTTGCCTGACTTCACACAGTTGGTCGAGCAGGCCTCGCCCGCGGTGGTGAACATCAGTACCACGCAGAAACTGCCGGACCGCAAAGTGTCGAGCGAGCAGATGCCTGACCTTGAAGGCTTACCGCCGATGCTGCGCGAGTTCTTCGAACGTGGCATGCCACAGCCGCGTACGCCTCGCGGTGATCGTCAGCGTGAAGCCCAATCCTTGGGTTCGGGCTTCATCATCTCGCCTGATGGCTACATCCTGACGAACAACCATGTAATCGCCGATGCCGACGAAATCCTCGTTCGACTCGCTGACCGCAGCGAATTGAAGGCGAAGCTGGTCGGCACCGATCCACGTTCCGACGTGGCTCTGTTGAAAATCGAAGGCAAGGATCTGCCGGTCCTGAAACTTGGCAAATCCCAAGACCTGAAAGCCGGCCAATGGGTCGTGGCTATTGGCTCGCCATTCGGTTTCGACCATACCGTGACCCAAGGTATCGTCAGCGCCATTGGTCGCAGCCTGCCGAACGAAAACTATGTGCCGTTCATCCAGACCGATGTGCCGATCAATCCAGGTAACTCTGGTGGTCCGCTGTTCAACCTGGCCGGTGAAGTGGTTGGCATCAACTCGCAAATCTACACCCGTTCCGGCGGCTTCATGGGCGTATCGTTCGCGATCCCTATCGACGTAGCCATGGACGTTTCCAATCAGCTCAAAAGTGGCGGCAAAGTCAGCCGTGGCTGGTTGGGTGTGGTGATTCAGGAAGTGAACAAGGACCTGGCCGAGTCGTTCGGTCTGGAGAAGCCGGCCGGTGCGCTGGTGGCTCAGATCCAGGATGACGGCCCGGCTGCCAAGGGTGGCCTGCAAGTGGGCGACGTGATTCTGAGCATGAATGGCCAACCCATCGTCATGTCCGCCGATCTTCCGCACTTGGTGGGCGCGCTGAAGGCCGGCTCCAAAGCTGATCTGGAAGTGATACGTGAAGGCAAGCGCAAGAATGTCGAGTTGACTGTTGGCGCTATCCCGGAAGAAGGCAAAGAGCTGGACGCATTGCCGAAATCCAGCACTGAGCGCAGCAGCAATCGCCTGGGTGTTTCCGTGGCCGAGTTGACTGATGAACAGAAGAAAACCTACGACCTCAAAGGCGGCGTCGTCATCAAGGAAGTCCAGGACGGTCCTGCTTCTCTGATTGGCCTGCAGCCAGGCGATGTAATCACTCACCTGAATAATCAGGCGATTGGTTCCACCAAGGAGTTCACGGATATCGCCAAGGCACTGCCGAAGAACCGTTCGGTGTCGATGCGGGTTCTGCGTCAAAATCGCGCCAGCTTCATCACCTTCAAACTGGCTGAATAATCCGGGTTGTTAGTTGAATAAAAAACCGCCTCGAAAGAGGCGGTTTTTTTGTGTCTGCCGAAAAGAGTCAGCCCATCATGTCCTTGATCATGCGCTCTTGCTCCATCAGCTCTCGTTGCCGTGCGTCGATCCGCGACGACAGCGGGAAGTTGGTGCCGGCCTTGCGCTTGGCGAAGTCCAGTTGCTGAATGGCCTGACGGTAATCCCCGACCAGGGCGAAATACTCGGCGCGGGCCTGATGCAGGCCGATGATGTTGCCTGACAGACCTCGAGTCTCGGCCACCATGTACCAGACGTCCGGATCGTCGGGGCGACTCTTGAGTAAACTTTCCAGCGCTTTTTCCGCTTCGGGCGCGCGGTTCTGCTTGAGCAGCAGATCAACACGCACCGAATTCAGCGGATAGTTGCCGGGATACTGAGTAAGCATCCGGTCAACCCGGGACTGGGCATCAGGCAGACGATTGTTGGTGATGTCCAGGTCGACCTGAGCCAGGTTATAGATAATTTCGTTCGGCGACTTGGCCAGCAGCATCTTGAGGTTTTCCCGTGCTTCATTCAGCTGGCCGCCCTTGATCTGGGCGATGGCCAGGCCGTAGCGCGCGACATCGTTTTTCGGGTTTTCATCAAGCTGGGCGCGGAAGCGTTTGGCGCCCAGGCCTGGGGTTTCTTCATAGATCAACTGGACCCGTGCTCGAATCAGCTGATAACGCATAGTGTCTTCGATGCCGCCGGGTTTTGCCTGTTCGGCGCGGTTGCGCGTGTCAGCGATCCGCGACTCGGTCACCGGGTGAGTCAGCAGAAACTCTGGTGGCTTGGCGTCAAAGCGGTATTGGCGCGCCAATCGCTCGAACATGGTCGGCATTGAGCGCGGCTCGTAACCGGCCTTTTCCAGATTGAGGATGCCGATGCGGTCGGCTTCCTGTTCGTTCTGGCGAGAGAAGCGCCGCTGTTCCTGAATGGCCGCCGCCTGCGTGCCCGCAATGGCCGCGATCCCGGCATCGCCGGCACCGGCTGCGGCAATCACGATCCCGGCCAGCAGCGCGGCCATCATCGGCACCTGCATGCGTTGTTGGGCTTCGACGCCGCGGGCGAAGTGGCGTTGCGACAAGTGAGCCAATTCGTGAGCGAGTACCGAGGCGTATTCGCCCTCGGTCTGTGCATTGAGAAACAAACCGCCATTGACCCCGACAATTCCGCCTGGTGCCGCGAAGGCGTTGAGTTGCGGGCTATTGATCAGGATGAACTCCAGTCGCCGGTCATTGACCTGGCTGGTTTCAACCAGTCGGTAGACGCTGGATTCGACGTAGTCCTTGAGCTGTGGGTCGTTGAGCTGCGAAACCTGGCTGCGCAACAGCGCCAGCCAGGCACGGCCCAACTGGTGTTCCTGTTGCGGCGAGACGATGGCAGAACTGGCGTCGCCGAGTGACGGCAGGTCGTCGGCGAAGCCCGGTGAGGCGAGCAGGCAAGCGAGCGTCAGCAGGGTAGGGCGCAAAAAAGTCATGCACAAAGCCTTAGTCGACAAAGACCTTACTGTAGCCGGACACTACGCTTCGGACCAGATATTCTAGCCGCTCAACCAACTGATCCCGGAGTGATGCAATGACCGACGCTGTAGCCCATGACGCCGAACTCGACGCCAGCGGCCTGAATTGCCCGTTGCCTTTACTGAAGGCCAAGCTGGAACTCAATCGACTGGCCAGCGGCGCAGTGCTCAAGGTGATCGCCACCGATGCGGGCTCACAGCGTGACTTCCGCACTTTTGCCCGATTGGCAGGTCATACGCTGCTTCGTGAAGAAGATGAAGCGGGTGTTTACCGCTACTGGTTGAAAAAAGCCTGAATTCTGCTGCGTTCGTTTCTAAGGGATTATTGATGTTCAAGGTGTTACGCGACTGGATTCAGCGTTATTTCTCCGATGAAGAAGCCGTGGTGCTGGCGGTCCTGCTGTTTCTGGCGTTTACCGCCGTGCTTACGCTGGGCGGCATGCTCGCGCCAGTGCTGGCCGGGATGGTGCTGGCGTATCTGATGCAAGGGTTGGTAGTGACTCTCGAACGCCTGCGCATGCCCGGCGGGGTAGCGGTGGGGCTGGTCTTCGCCTTGTTCATGGGGGTTTTGCTGGTATTCATTATTGTCGTGGTGCCATTGCTCTGGCATCAGATGATCACCTTGTTCAACGAGTTACCCGGCATGCTCGCCAAGTGGCAATCGCTGTTATTACTGCTGCCTGAGCGCTATCCGCATCTGGTATCTGACGAGCAGGTGCTGCAGGCCATCGAAGTGGCGCGGGGCGAGATCGGCAAGTTCGGTCAGTGGGCGCTGACGTTCTCGCTGTCGAGTCTGCCGCTGCTGGTGAACATCATGATCTACCTGGTGCTAGTGCCGATCCTGGTTTTTTTCTTTCTCAAGGACCGGGAAATGATCGGTCAGTGGGTGCGTGATTACTTGCCCCGTGAGCGGGCACTGATCACCCGCGTCGCTCATGAGATGAACCGTCAGATCGCCAACTACATTCGCGGCAAGGTCATCGAGATTTTCATTTGCGGTGGCGTGACCTACATCGGTTTTGTGGTTCTGGGGCTCAACTACGCAGCGCTGCTGGCATTACTGGTGGGGGTGTCGGTGGTGGTGCCTTATGTCGGCGCAGTGGTGGTGACCGTTCCGGTCATGCTGATTGCACTGTTCCAGTGGGGCTGGAGCGATCAGTTCATCTATTTGATGGCGGTCTACGGGATCATCCAGACACTGGACGGTAACGTGTTGGTGCCGCTGTTGTTCTCGGAAGCGGTCAACCTGCATCCGGTGGCGATCATCTGCGCGGTGTTGTTGTTTGGCGGACTGTGGGGTTTTTGGGGCGTGTTCTTTGCGATTCCCCTGGCGACGCTATTCAAGGCTGTGCTGGACGCGTGGCCGCGCAAGGAACCGGTGGTGGCGCCGCTGTTGTAAGCGGTCTGCGGGAGCGGGCTCCCACAGCATTCAACGATCAGGCCTTGTTCAGCGCCTGAGCTGCAGCCAATACCGCATCCACATGCCCCGGCACCTTCACACCGCGCCATTCCTGACGCAGCACACCGTCCTTGTCGATCAGGAACGTGCTGCGATCAACGCCCATATATTCCTTGCCATAGAGCTTTTTCAGCTTGATCACGTCGAACTGCTGGCAGAGCGCTTCTTCCTTGTCGCTGATCAGCTCGAAGGTGAACGCCTGCTTGGCCTTGAAGTTTTCGTGTGATTTAAGGCTGTCGCGGGACACGCCGAAGACTTCAGTGTTGGCGGCTTTAAAAGCATCAAGCTGATCACGAAAGCCCTGACCCTGGGTGGTGCAGCCTGGCGTGCTGTCCTTCGGATAGAAGTAAATCACCACCTGTTTGCCTTTGAGGCTCGCGAGGTTGACGGTCTGCCCGCTGGTGGCGGGTGCTTCGAAGTCGGCAACCGGTTGGTCGATGGCAACGGCCATGAAAGCTTCCTTACATTGGGTTTTGTGGGCGCCACGGTTCGATCAGGGCATCCAGGTTCAGCGCGTCGGCGAAATCCAGGAACTGATCGCGCAGCCAGCTGATTTGCACACCGGCCGGCAAGGTCACGGTAAACGTGGCATTGAGCATGGTGCCGCCGGTTTGCGGAGCCTGATAGGTGTCGCAGGTCAGGTTCTCGAGCTCGACGTTGTGGTCCATGAAGAACTGGCACAGCTCGTTAATGATGTCCGAGCGGTAAGCCGAGCTGACATAAGCGACGTATGGCAGGGCTTGAGGACGATTCTCCAGCGCTGCGCTGCGCACCACATTGACCGTAAAGGCGTGCTTCTTGGCGAGGCTCGGCAGGCTGCCTTCGAGGCGCGCCAGGGCGTCCCAGCTGCCGGAGATCTCGAGGATCAACGCACTGCACTCGCCATGACGCGTCAGGCGAGAGGTGACCACGGCGCAGCGGTTTTCATGGCTGGCGCGGCACAGGACGTTAGTCAGCTCCATGGGGTTGGCGCCGAGGGCACTGATGACAAGGAATTGTTCGCGAACTGTGGGGGTGGACATGCAGCATTCCTAAAGCGATGAGCGGTCGATACTTCTACGGGCTTTTTTTACCGGGAGCGAGCCTGCGGATGCGAATTCAAAAAACCCGAGCCGCAAGGTTGCAACGTGCTCCAGAGTGGCAAGAGCGAAGGGTGGCAACGCTGGATCGGGGCTTGTGATGCCGAAAATAGAGGCTGGAACCCGGCGTACGAGCTTATCAGTACCGATCAAAGTCTGAAGGGTAGCGAAAAGCAGCGCCAAGGGGAATGGCAGCAGCGCAGTACTTCGCTTGTACAAGCATCTTGGCGCCAGTACCATTACCGCTCTCTTTTTCCGGCAGGAGCGGTTGCATGATTGCGGGCAGTATGGTGGCACTGGTCACACCCATGGATGCACAAGGTCGTCTCGACTGGGACAGCCTGAGCAAACTGGTGGACTTCCACCTGCAAGAGGGCACCAACGCCATCGTGGCGGTCGGCACTACAGGTGAGTCGGCCACGCTTGACGTGAACGAGCACATTGAAGTGATTCGTCGCGTGGTTGCCCAGGTTGCAGGGCGTATTCCGGTGATCGCCGGTACGGGCGCCAATTCGACGCGCGAAGCGATCGAACTGACGACCAACGCGAAGAACGCCGGCGCCGACGCGTGCCTGCTGGTAACCCCTTATTACAACAAGCCGACGCAAGAAGGCCTGTACCAGCACTTCAAGGCAATCGCCGAAGCCGTCGACATCCCGCAGATTCTCTACAACGTGCCGGGCCGTACCGCTTGCGACATGCAGGCCGAGACGGTGATTCGCCTGTCGACCGTGAAGAACATCATCGGCATCAAGGAAGCCACGGGCGACCTGCAGCGCGCCAAGGACATCCTGGCCGGCGTGAGCAGCGACTTCCTGGTTTATTCCGGTGACGACGCGACCGCGGTCGAGCTGATGCTGCTCGGCGGCAAGGGCAATATTTCGGTGACCGCCAACGTCGCACCACGCGCCATGAGCGAGTTGTGTGCCGCGGCCATGGCCGGCGATGCCGTCAAAGCCCGGGCGATCCACGAAAAACTGATGCCGCTCAATAAAACCCTGTTTATCGAATCCAACCCTATCCCCGTGAAATGGGCACTGCATGAAATGGGCTTGATGCCGGACGGTATCCGTCTGCCGCTCACCTGGCTTAGCGCTGCCTGTCACGAACCGCTGCGGCAGGCCATGCGCCAGTCCGGCGTCCTGGTTTAATTGAGGAAGTACTACGCATGAAGCGAATGGCCGGACTTTCCGCACTTGCCTTGATCATCTCCAGCACCAGTGGCTGCGGATGGGTTTGGGGCCCGGAAGGTTACTTCCGTGACCGTGGTAGCGATTACCTGGAAGCGCAACAAACTGCACCCATGCAATTGCCGGCGGATGTCAGCACTGCCAAACGTCTGGATCCGCTGTTGCCGATCCCGCGCAACGTGGCCGATGACACCGCTAAGGGCGAGTACATCGTTCCTCGTCCGCAACCGTTGTCGGCAGGGGCTGACGCCAGCGCCTACTCCCTGCAAAAGACCGGTGATTCACGTTGGATCGTCGCCCAGAACCCGCCGGCCGAAGTCTGGCCAGTGGCTGTGCAGTTCTTCCAGGATAACGGTTTCCGTCTGGACGAACAGCGCCCGCAAACCGGCGAATTCACCACCACCTGGCAGCATTCCGATGAACTGTCCGCCGCCATGGCCAAGCGCCTGAGCGCGGCCGGTGTCGGCGCTGACAGCGAAACCCGCGTGCGGGTCCGCATCGAGCCTGGCGTGCAGCGCAACACCAGTGAAGTCTACGTGGTCAGCGCCGAGCGTCCTGCGGGTAGCACCTCCGACGTGGCCTTTACCAACCGTTCGGTCAACACGGGCCTGGACGCGGCACTGGTCGACGACATGCTCGCGAGCATGAGCCGCACCTCGGAGAA
Source organism: Pseudomonas sp. RT4P38 (assembly GCF_054897765.1). Classification (NCBI taxonomy): domain Bacteria; kingdom Pseudomonadati; phylum Pseudomonadota; class Gammaproteobacteria; order Pseudomonadales; family Pseudomonadaceae; genus Pseudomonas; species Pseudomonas sp. RT4P38. Next base: position 5,363,757 of record NZ_CM142703.1, on the reverse strand, counting down.
GGGCGGTTCGGTCTCCATGCTGGCTTCACGTGATTCCGATACGCCAAGCCGTGTCAGCCTGAGCGAAGACGGCAGCGGCAACCCGGTTCTGAACGTCGGTACTGACCTGGATCGTGCCTGGTCGAGCGTCGGTCGTGCGCTGGAACAGGGCGAATGGCGCGTTGAAGACATCAACCGCAGCCTGGGCCTGTACTACATCAACCTGGCTGAAAAAGCCGAGAAGAAAGACGAGAAGCCTGGTTTCTTCAGCGGCCTGTTTGGCAGCGCGCCGAGCAAGGAAGAAGTTGAATCCCGTGCCGAGCGTTATCAGGTTCGCCTGAGCAAGGTTGGCGACAACGTCCAGGTCACCGTCGAGAAAAACATCAATACCGTGGCGCCAGCAGACGTGGCGCGCAAAGTGTTGAGCGTGATTCAGGACAACCTGGGCTGATCACATGCGTTTTGCCGTTCTCGGCAGCGGTAGCCAAGGGAACGGCACGCTGATAGCCAGCGCTGACACGTATGTGCTGGTGGATTGTGGTTTCTCCCTGCGGGAAACCGAAAAACGCCTGCTACGCCTGGGTGTGAACCCTGCGCAGCTGAGCGCGATACTCGTGACCCACGAACATGCCGACCACGTGCATGGCGTGGGTTTGCTGTCTCGGCGCTACAATCTGCCTGTCTACCTCAGTCGCGGTACCCTGCGCGGGATGCGCAAACCCATTGAGCCGGCTGGCCTTCTGGCTGGCGGTGAGCAACTGCAGATCGGCGCACTGAGCATCGGCGTTATTGCCGTGGCACACGATGCACAGGAGCCGACGCAATACGTATTCAGTGACGGTGAGCGGCGTTTCGGCCTGTTGACTGACCTGGGCTCGTATTGCAACAAGGTGCTGGACGGCTATCGGGACCTCGATGCGTTGATGATCGAGTCCAATCATTGCCGTGACATGCTGGCTCGCGGTCACTACCCGTACTTTCTCAAGCAGCGGGTGGGCGGTGAATTGGGACATTTGAACAACCATCAGGCGGCATTCCTGGTGTCTGAGTTGGGCTGGCAAGGCCTGCAACACCTGGTCCTGGCCCATTTGAGCAGCAAGAACAACCTGCCGCAGCTGGCCCGGCAATGTTTTGTCGACACCCTCGGGTGCGACCCGGACTGGCTGCAACTGGCCGATCAAGATTCAGGGCTCGACTGGCGGCATATCGCCTAGCCCACCTACTTAGCAAGCGGAGCCCATCATGGAAAAACGTGAAGAACTCTACCGCGGCAAAGCCAAATCGGTTTTCAAGACCGACGACGCTGACCGCTTGATCCTGCTGTTTCGCAACGACACTTCGGCGTTCGACGGCAAGCGCATCGAGCAGCTCGACCGCAAAGGCATGGTGAACAACAAGTTCAACGCCTTCATCATGCAGAAACTCGAAGCAGCCGGCGTGCCGACCCAATTCGACAAACTGCTGGGCGACAACGAATGCCTGGTGAAAAAACTCGACATGATCCCGGTCGAGTGCGTCGTGCGTAACTACGCCGCCGGCAGCCTGGTCAAGCGCCTGGGCGTCGAAGAAGGCATGAAGCTCAACCCTTACACCTTCGAACTGTTCCTGAAGGACGACGCCAAGGGCGACCCGTTCATCAACGAATCCCACGTCGTGGCATTCGGTTGGGGCACCGCCGAGCAACTGGTTCGCATGAAAGAACTGTCGCTCAAGGTCAACGAAGTCCTGAGCAAACTGTTCGACGACGCTGGCCTGCTGCTGGTCGACTTCAAACTCGAATTCGGCGTGTTCTCCGACGGCTCCATCGTTCTGGGCGACGAGTTCAGCCCGGACGGTTGCCGTCTGTGGGACAAGGCCACCGGCAAGAAAATGGACAAAGACCGCTTCCGTCAGGGCCTCGGTGACGTCATCGAAGCCTACGAAGAAGTCGCCAATCGTTTGGGCGTACCGCTTTAATCGACGCAAGCATCTGATAGCACGGAAAAATTTTGCTTAGGGGGTTCGCTTCCGGCAAAAGTGTTGTTATGATGCGCGCCGTTGGAGAGATGCCAGAGTGGCCGAATGGGACGGATTCGAAATCCGTTGTACCTTCACCGGTACCTAGGGTTCGAATCCCTATCTCTCCGCCATTACATAGAAAAAGCCCCATAGCTGAGTAAGCTACGGGGCTTTTTTGTTTCTGGTGTCTCGTTGAACTTTGATTCCGCGACGAGTGGTGAGGGCGGCGGAGAGGCTCCACTCCGGAATTCAGGAAACAAAGCGCATCCACGTCATTAGCTATCATGCATACAGAGCAAATAACCGGATGACGGGGAATAGCATGAACAGATGGCGACGGCTTTGGTTGTCTGTGAAGCTGATAGCAGCCGTTGCGGCCTGCCTGGCGGTTGCAGTTCAGGCTTTTCAATACATGTTGGAAAGCCCCGATGCAGTGCGAATTCACCCGTTGAGCATTGTGGTTGTCGGGCTGATTTTTGGCTTCATCACCTTTGGGCTCCTTTCACTGAGTGAAAGGATTGTCCGGGGTTTCTTTGCTTCTCCTGATCCGGTAGTCCTCCAGCCTCAAGCAGAACTTGAAAGTAATGTGGGGCTAGCAGTTGAACAGCCGCTAACCCTGCCACCTGACGACCCAACCCAGCAGAAAAATCTGTGAGCTGACGTGTGTCAGCTTTCGAAAAGAACTGCTTGGATGGATCTCACGGAGAGAATTCTGAGCTGACACAAAGAAACGAATCTTCTTACTTCGTACACAGATACGTCCGGGATTGATCGGGGGTATATTCGATTTGCAGCGGTGACCTAAGTAATGTCTTCTCGGCCGCGCAAGTAACTGAACGTGACACACCATCCTATGGTTTTTCGCTTAGTCGATGATTTATCCCTCAAGGAAGAGGTAGCCATGTACTACGACGGTAAAGAAGGTTTTCAGAGTTGTTTTCAGATCGGGAATGTCACGAGGCTAGCCAATGCTTAGGGATTTTCATCTGGATACAGGGCGGTTAGCCAAAATTTTCAAAGAGCGAATAAAGAATACCGAATGCCCATTCTGTGAGCATGATGAGTGGGAATTGCCACTCCAAACTGGTGCAGCAGGTGTAGCGTTGCCTTGGGCACGTGGCAAAGAGTATTTACGATCCGGCACGCCGGCGGTGATGCTTAACTGCAAATATTGCGGATTTGTACGCCTGCATTCTCTCAATGTACTGGCAGATATAATCGTCGAACAGGGAAGCAAAGCCGGTTGCCCGGAGGGCAGCGATGAGTGAGCCTTTTGTGCTGGTAAACCTTGATGAGCATTACCCCGACCGCTTCCCGAGCAACAAAAGGAGTGGTGGTGACGATAATGATCGAAGACCACCAGGTCCCCCAGGAGATAACCCATTGGAACCGCGAGTATCCAAACTTGAGACGCATATCGAATACGTCCGACGTGACCTTGGTGAGCTTCGTGTGGATTTTCGAGAGCACCGCAAAGAAACCAGAACAGACTTTCGGCTGCTGTTCAGCGCATTGATCACTGCCGCGCTGAGTTTGGCGGCCATGATGGGAAAAGGATTTGGTTGGTTGTAAGCGAATAAAAAAACCGGTCAGGCGCCTGGTGCATCCCGAACAATAAAGTGATCCAGGTTCTCGATATTCGCACTGAACACCCCGAACGTCTGCTCGGGGTTTTTCTTGCTCGGTACCTGCTTCAACTCCGGCGTCACGCCATAGAAAAAGCAAAACAACTCTTTTTCGCTCTCGATAGCATGCTTGATCTCTTCCAGAAACGCTTTGCGTTTGCGGTAGTTGTCGATCAGTTTTTTGCTCAGGTAAACGTTGACCGAGTAAGGCTTCTTCTTCGCCTCGTCCGGTTGCTTGAACCAGACCTTTTGTTCGAAGTCGATGCGAAAGCTCTGCGTGTAGTCCTTGATCTCCTTGATCTTGCCCCAGTAAATCAGCCCTTTGTTGTCCTGCAGATACTCGATCTTCTTGAAGAACGACCCATAAGGCGCCGTGTACTCGCCAATCTTCAGCGGCATGCGCTTGAGCAACTCCTTGTCCTCGAAGTTCGACACAAAACACTCCACCGGGTGGGCGAAGACACTGGTCTTGTCAGGCGCCGATTCGCGACTCGGGTGCTCGACATCACTGACCGCTGAAGAGGGTTTCGGATCGTCCCGCATCACATCCGCCGCTACCGCCGGGTTCGACGGCTTACGCACATACTCGCGCCGAGTCAGCAACAACTCCGACGGGAAATGTTCCTCGCGACTGTCATCCGTTTCCGCGTCGTCGGCGTCCACACCTGACGCCGGCGTCTTGAGACTGACATAAGGACAATCCGCAACATGCCGGGTACTGGGCGTGTTCTTGAAGTGCGGCGTGCGAACGTAATTCACGTTTTTGGCGTTGAACGTCGTCAACACATTCGCCGCATCGAAGGCCAAACGGCAGGCATCGTTGGGGCACTGGAAGTGCTCCTTGGCGGAATCGAAATCCATGGTCTCGTCGAAATTCAAATCGCGCACGTCATAGATCGACAGCTTGTCGTCGAGGCTGAGGCAGTAGGCGAGGTCGAATTTCATGGCGGGCTCGGGTCCTTGCAGGCGCGAGCTTGCTCGCGATGGTTGCTAACGATAACGCATAAAACCTGACACCTCGCGGCGTTCTCAGGCTTTCGTCGCAACGCCGTCTGGAGCAAGCTCGCACCTGCACCCATCAGCGCAATCCAATCCTGCCCACCGGTGCTCAACCCTGGCGGATATCCACCAACCGGGGCTTGGCAATCGACAGATAATCCTGCGTATCGAGCACCATTGATGCATCCAGCCGACCAGCGTTGAAGGCGATTTCGCCGTAGCCCGTGGTCAGGGACGGGTCGACGATCAATTGAATCCGCTCATCGAAGGTAAACGGAGGGATGGCGCCGATCCTGCACCCGGTCAGTTGCATGGCAGTTTGCGCGTTCACCAGCTCGGCTTTTTTTCCTCCCAAGGCCGCTCCGACTTTCTTCATGTCGAGCCTCTGGTCCCCTGGCAGTATCACCAGGGCATAGGGTTCGGCCTGACCCTTTAGCGCGCAAAGCATGGCTTTCGCGCCTTGGCCGGGTTCGGTGCCACGGAGTTCGGCGACCCGCGCCGACTGGCCCTCGGCATCGTGCATCAACACCCGATAGGAGGCGGCGTGGGCATCGAGTAGCGCCACCAGGCGATCAAACATGGGCTGCATGGGCTTTCCTCAGGTTTTCAGCAACAGGTCGTAGGACAGTTTGCTGATCAGGATCACCAGCAACACCAGAAACAGCGCCCGGACGAAGGGCACGCCTTTACGCACCGCCAGCCAGGTGCCGGTCAACGCGCCCAAGATGTTGAAGGCCGCCATGGGGAGGGCGATCAGGTACAGCACGTTACCTGTCGGGATGAAGAATATCAGCGCCGCCACGTTGGTCGCGATGTTCACCAGCTTGGCCGACGCCGAGGCGTGCAGGAAGTCGAAGGCGAAGCAGCGGATAAACAGGAAGATCAGGAAGGAACCGGTGCCTGGGCCGAACAGCCCGTCGTAGAAACCGATGGCGCCGCCGATGACGACCGCCAGCCACTTCTGCCGGATACCGATGTACGTGGGGGCGTGCAGGGCGCCGAAGTCCTTTTTCCAGAAGGTGTACATCGCCATCAGCACGATCAATACCAGCACCGCCGGACGCATGACTGACTGGGGCACGAACGATACCGTGGCCGCGCCGAAGAAGGCCATGACAAAGGCGGCGCAGGCGGCTGGAATCACCAGGCCCCAGTCGATCACCACCTTGCGCACGAAGGACCGGGCCGCGAAAGCGGTGCCGAACGCGGCCGCGACCTTGTTGGTCCCCAGCAGCGCTGCCGGTGGTGCGGCGGGTAGCACGTTGAACAACGCGGGTATCTGGATCAGGCCGCCGCCGCCCACCGCCGCATCGATCAGGCCGGCGGCGAAGGCGAACACACAAAGAATGACAATATCGACCATGAACATCAGGCTCTTGCGATGAAGGGTTGTTGGGGGTTCAGCGCCAGCACGCGGGCCGGGTCGTTGACCCCGAAAACGCGCAGCAGCCAGCGGTCGCGCCCGTCGTAGCGCGGGGTAAAACCTTCCCTGGCATGCAGGGTTTGCTGGTTCTTGAAGATCAGCATGTCCCCCGGTTGCAGCAGGATGGGGCGTGCGACATCGGGGTGATTGGCGGCGGCTTCAAACAGCTGCAGGGCCAACTTCGCAATGGAGCTGGTGGCTTTCACACTGGCCTTGTTGTAACGGCAAAACAGCTCGCCGGTTGCGCTTTTGTACAGCAGGGGCGCGTGTTCCAGCACATTGCCTGGCTTGCCGAAGGACGCCGGTCGGTGAATGGCGAACTGCGGTTGTGACAAGGCTGTTTCAACCCAGGCGGGCAACATGGCCAGCACCTCGCTAATGGCAACGATGCGGGTCGGCACATCCGGCTCGCAGCGCAGACCGGTCAGGCACAGGTACTCCGGACAGGCCGACAACGCTGAGACAGGTTCGCAGGTCAAGGGCAGGTGCGGGTTGTCGACGTGCATGCACAGGTCCATGCGCGACCCATAAGAGCTTTTTTCGGCTTCACGCTGGTGCTTGGGCGACACATGGCGGAACACCGTGTCGTCGTTTTCACCCTCGTAGGCCACCGGATGGGTTTGCAGGGTCTGCAGCACCGCCAGGATGCCGCCGGCCACTACCGGCAGTTGCTCGATACCCGGCGCCATGTCGTAGGGGGTGGCGGGCAGGTGCGAGTCCAGGGGCAACCCCCTGACGATCATTGCCTTCTCGGGGGCCTTGGGGAAGTTGCGCAAGCGATCGATTTTTTCACCGCACAGGATGCTCTCAAGCAGTTGCCCCAAGGCCGGCATGCGACGGATACCCGAGGTGCTGTCGGTCACGGCCAGGGAGGCCAGGCCGGCGTGAAGCGCGTGCTGCTCTTCGAACGAGACATGAATCTGCGGTATCGCCTGTCGGGGTGAACTCGCTGAGTGACTGCGCTGCCAGTCACGAATATGTTCACCCTCGGTGGGCGTTGATGTCCCGATTATTTCTTCCAGCTTTGCCACGTCCATTTACTCCGGTTTGCCTACATCCCTGTAAATTGAGCGCGAAGGTTAACGGAAGGGCCTCTTTTGTGTTGCAATGCCACGTTGCGATAAATGCAATAAGGTGATCAATGGCTCTGGATAAGTTATGGGCGCTTGAAGCCTTCGCGACCGTAGCGCGCAAGCGTAGCTTCGTCGCAGCGGCACGCACGCTGGGACGCTCCCCCAGTGCGTTGACCCGCGCCGTTCAGGGCCTGGAGGAAAGTGCCGGGGTCAAGTTGTTTAATCGCTCCTCCAGCGCCGTAAGCTTGACGGAGGCGGGTGAACGCTTGCTGCCCCACGCCTGCAAAATGCTGGAATTGCAACGTGAGGCGGATGAAGACCTGGCTGGTCTCAGCGGCATGGCGAGCGGCTGGGTGCGTTTTTCCGCCCCCGAGTCCCTCGGTCACGGCGTTTTGCCGCAATTGATCGCGCAGTACGCCGAGGGTTATCCAGACGTGAACGTCGACGTGATCTTCACCGATGAGATCCTAGACCCGGTCAAGAGCAAGCTGGACTTCTCGATTCGCGGCGCGTTTGCGCAATCCAGTGACCTGATCGGCTATCCACTCTGGAGTTACTCGCGTCATCTGTACGCCAGCCCCGGCTACCTGCAGCGGCGCGGGACGCCTGAGGCCATTGAAGCGCTGGAGGCCCACTCGCTGATCCTGCACACGGCGCCGCGCATCCTCAAGGAATGGAATTTCCGCAGTGAGCAGCAGGCCATCAGCGTTCGGGTCCATCCAGGGTTTCGTTTCAGCTCGGGCGTGGCGGTGTTCCAGGCAGCCCTGGCGGGCATCGGCATCGCCCGCCTGGCGGACTGGCTGGCAGAGCCCGAAGTGCAAGCGGGGCGCCTGCGCCGGGTCTGCCCCGAGTACCGGCTCACCTCCAGCAACGGTGACAGCCCGCAGATGCACGCGGTGTACCCGGCCGGGAACTTGCCGCTGCGGGTGAAGGCATTGCTGGAGGTGATTCGCGGGTTTGGTCACAGCCTTGAGCGCAAGCATGGACCTTAAACCGCGAATTTTTGAAGGAGCACAATCGGGTTCTTGAATGGGCAAGAGTATTAATAGCGGGAGTCGGGGCGGGTTGCACTGACTGTTTTCAATACACCGCAAAATCTGCGGCAACGCATCAAACCTGTGGGAGATTCTATGGTTGAGGGGAAGTCCTCAACTGACTTTCGATTGGTATTCGCTTAGCGACTGCTCAGCAGCCGAACGGGAGCAGCTCCCTCGCACGCACAGCCTTCAGTCTGGTTACTCGGGAACTAGCCGCGTGACTCGCTTATAAAGTAGCGCTGTGAACTCGGTTTTTTCGTCGGAGTGGTGGCAGCTACGATGACAGTTTGGGCATAGCGCCACAGCATTGGAGATGCGATCCGAACCTTTTTCGGCGAGTGGCTTTACGTGGTGAACCTCAAGAAAAGGCAAACCAAGTTTTTGAAACGGAGCGGGCTCGCCACAACCTTCGCAATGGCCTTCGGCGTCATTTCGAACCCAGGCTCTCACTTCTGGGTCACGAACATATACCGTGCTTGAGCTTGGTGCTCGCTTCGGTTTCAGAATGCCCTTTGGCGGTTCCTTTATCTTTTGCTTCTGAAGCGCAGCCGCGCGGCGTTCTAGCGTTTCTTCATCGGCTGTCGGAGCGGTTAGGTCGCCAAGCTGAACGCCTCTTTCAGTAAGCGCTGCTCGAATTGATTGCTCAACATTCGAACCAACGTTTTTGGCAGGCTTGTATCCCTTGATGAATTGCCGATCCATCTTCATCAGAACAGTGGAGATGTTCTGCATCCGGAATTCGACAGATCCCTTGGTGCGGGTTGGTAAGGCGTTTTCGCGCAGAGCAAGATTTTCCTCAGTCTTAACGAATTTCTGGCCACTTAGCTCTAGGGCGAGCATCTTCAGATAGGCATCCACCGCCGCTTTAATCTCAGAAATGCTCCAGTCGCTGTCTTTCTTCTTTACGCTCATACAGTCGCCGAGGTTGAAAACCCTCGGACGATACTGAGTGGCCATTACACCTGTCTACGAAAATTCCTACAGAAAAGACCGACGCATCGCTCAAGCGATCCTACAAACACATCGGCGCTCTAACCCACCGAATGCTTCGACGACTGAAACACCTCCACCAACTTCCGCCACCAAGGCTTAGCCACCGGTACCCCCGGCAGGTTCCTCGAATTCTCTTGGGTCTGCGTTTTGCTCGATAAAATCACCGGAAGGCCTCACCGCCTCGTCCATCATGCGAGGTACAGACGCCACGATGGTTCACGAAAGAACAGCGTGAAGGCTCAAGTTTCCTCCGAAGCAAAAACAAAAAAGGGCTGCCAGTTGGCAACCCTTTTCGCAGAAACCGTTTCATTTTTGATGAGACATGTTCAGGTTTTAATGCGACGCCAAGCGACTCCACGGGTGCCCCCGTTTCACGTTTAGTGAAAAGGTTTCACGGTTTAGTGGTTTTGAGCGTTAGCTCGGGAATCAATCCCAGCTAAGTGCGCCGCCCGTTTGGTACTCAATAACCCGCGTCTCAAAGAAGTTCTTCTCTTTCTTCAAGTCCATAATCTCGCTCATCCAAGGGAACGGGTTAGTCGTCCCAGGATACTCTTCCTTCAAACCGATCTGCGACAGACGACGGTTAGCGATGAACTTGAGGTAGTCCTCCATCATCGCCGCGTTCATGCCCAACACGCCGCGTGGCATGGTGTCGCGAGCGTATTCGATCTCCAGCTGAGTGCCCTGCAGAATCATCTGCGAAGCTTCTTCCTTCATTTCAGCATCCCACAGGTGTGGGTTTTCGATTTTGATCTGGTTGATCACGTCGATGCCGAAGTTCAGGTGCATGGATTCGTCGCGCAGGATGTATTGGAACTGCTCGGCGACGCCGGTCATTTTGTTGCGGCGGCCCATGGAGAGGATTTGGGTGAAGCCGCAGTAGAAGAAGATGCCTTCCAGAACGCAGTAGTAGGCGATCAGGTTGCGCAGCAATTCTTTGTCGGTGTCGACGGTGCCGGTTTCGAACTTCGGATCGGAGATCGAACGGGTGTATTTGAGGCCCCAGGTGGCTTTTTTCGCGACCGATGGGATCTCGTGGTACATGTTGAAGATCTCGCCTTCATCCATGGCCAACGATTCGATGCAGTACTGGTAGGCGTGGGTGTGGATCGCCTCTTCGAACGCCTGGCGCAGGATGTACTGGCGGCATTCCGGGTTGGTGATCAGGCGGTACACGGCCAGCACCAGGTTATTGGCAACCAGGGAGTCGGCGGTGGAGAAGAAGCCGAGGTTGCGCATGACGATGCGGCGCTCGTCGTCGGTCAGGCCTTCCGGGTCTTTCCAGAGGGCGATGTCGGCGGTCATGTTGACTTCTTGCGGCATCCAGTGGTTTGCGCAGCCGTCCAGGTACTTCTGCCAAGCCCAGTCGTACTTGAACGGGACGAGCTGGTTGAGGTCGGCGCGGCAGTTGATCATGCGCTTTTCGTCGACGGCCACACGGGCGGAGGCGCCTTCGAGTTCGGCGAGGCCTTCGGCGATGTCGAGGTTGTCCAGGGCAGCTTTGGCACGGGCGATGGCGGCGGAGTCGGACGCGGTTACAGCGCGAGCTTCTTGAGCAGCAACACCACCAGCGGTGTCGAGGCGGTCCATGTTGGCTTCAGTGGCGTGGCCGGCGTTGGCGCCTTTAACCACGGTTTCGCCGCTGTCTTCTTTGTCGAATTCGTCCCAGCTCAGCATGACGTGTCGTCTCCTGCGTGAGGGCCAGATGCCCGTGTGAAAACTGATAGGTTGGTTTTTCACACGACCGTACTGGCCGCGTTGGATAGCGTTTTTTGCAGCGGTACACGCAGGCAAATAAACATAATTTTGTACGGGGTTCCGAGAGCCTCTGACGGGCGCAGAAATCGGTGAAGACTTCGGCGTGGGCTTCAGACTGGCTGTTATCCCTGTAAGGGAATATTGCAGGCCCGTTTAAGGCGGCATTATAGGGAAATTTTTGCGGCCGTGGTGGGGCGAATCCGCGCATGGAGCGGTCGAGAAGGAGGGTTTTTCGGTCGGAGCGAGGGTTTACAGGGCTTTGACTGGAGATCGCGGGTGCAGATTTTTTTTTATAAATTTTGGCTAACCATTTTTTTGTTCAAAAAACAGCCAAAAAACCACGTTTTTCACTACATGTTGTGTTTTGAGTGAGTTTTCGACGCTCCCAGACACAACTAGGCCCGAGCGAAATCGGGCCTTAAACAGCGTCGGGTGGTCGAACCTTGGGGATGTCGGAGCGAGAGATCAGCCTTTAGAGCAGCCGTTACCCATAACGCTGTAGCGCAGAATGTGGCGTTGGCCTTTGGAATCGTCGTATTCCATTTTCGCCGGAACAACTTCGCAGACGTTCGGGATTTCGCTCATGGAGATAACTTTGACGATGTCCAGGTGAGTGGAGTAAGTGTATTCCTCAATGGCGGGTTGCTGCTGCGCGACATCAGTCGGGACCTCGTCTGCCATGGCGGTTGCGCACAGGCTGCTGAGGGCCAGAACTAATAAAGCTTTCATTTCAAATTTACCTTTTAGAGGTCGAGTGAGGTCACGCAACCTTTTTGGGGTTGCGTGTGGAACTTAAGTACTGGTTTTGGATTAACTGCCTTCGTGGGGGCTGCAACTGGGTTAATCACGTTGCCTTGTTGGCGAGGCTGATTTTAGGCGGGGGGGCTGCATTCATATAGGAGGGCTTTTGATAAACACCTTTGACAGATTTCGTAACAATCCCCGGATACTCACCTATATGTGCCTGTTTGATTGATCGTTCCCACGCTCCAGCGTGGGAATGCCTCAAGGGACGCTCCGCGTCCAGTGACGCGGAGCGTCACGGGCTGCATTCCCACGCAGAGCGTGGGAACGATCAAAAGCCCCTGAAATCACCGCCCTTGAGCGCCTCGACGAGGTATAGCCACATTTTGTAGGGGCTTGTTACTACCATCGTCGAATGGTTCTATAGGCCCAGCCCGGCTACAACTGGGTCATACAAAAACAACTATTCCACCGAGGTAAGAAAGATGAGTGCGGCTTCTCTGTATCCCGTTCGTCCCGAGGTTGCGGCCAACACGTTGACTGATGAGGCGACCTACAAGGCCATGTACCAGCAGTCCGTCGTCAACCCGGACGGCTTCTGGCGCGAGCAAGCCAAGCGCCTCGACTGGATCAAGCCTTTCACCACGGTGAAACAGACTTCCTTCGACGATCACCATGTCGACATCAAATGGTTCGCCGATGGCACCCTGAACGTTTCCTACAACTGCCTGGACCGCCATCTGGCAGAGCGCGGCGACCAAATCGCGATTATTTGGGAAGGGGATGACCCTGCCGAAAGCCGCAACATCACCTACCGCGAGCTGCATGAAGAAGTCTGCAAGTTCGCCAACGCCCTGCGCGGCCAGGATGTGCATCGCGGCGACGTGGTGACTATCTATATGCCGATGATCCCCGAAGCCGTGGTCGCCATGCTGGCGTGTACCCGGATCGGCGCGATTCACTCGGTAGTGTTCGGTGGTTTCTCGCCGGAAGCCCTGGCCGGCCGGATTATCGACTGCAAATCCAAGGTAGTGATCACTGCCGACGAAGGTATTCGTGCCGGCAAGAAGATCCCGCTCAAGACCAACGTCGACGACGCGCTGACCAACCCGGAAACCAGCAGCATTCAGAAGGTCATCGTGTGCAAGCGCACCGGTGGCGACATCAAGTGGAACCAGCATCGCGACATCTGGTACGAAGACCTGATGAAAGTGGCGGGCACCGTTTGTGCGCCGAAAGAGATGGGCGCCGAAGAAGCGCTGTTCATCCTTTATACCTCCGGTTCGACCGGTAAGCCGAAGGGCGTGCAGCACACCACCGCCGGCTATCTGTTGTACGCGGCGATGACCCACGAGCGCGTGTTCGACTACCGTCCGGGCGAAGTCTACTGGTGCACCGCCGACGTCGGTTGGGTCACTGGCCACACCTATATCGTCTATGGCCCCTTGGCCAATGGCGCGACCACCTTGCTGTTCGAAGGCGTGCCGAACTACCCGGACATCACCCGGGTGGCGAAAATCGTCGACAAGCATAAGGTCAACATCCTCTACACCGCGCCGACCGCCATCCGCGCGATGATGGCGTCGGGCAAAGCAGCCGTTGAAGGCGCCGATGGCAGCAGCCTGCGTCTGTTGGGTTCGGTCGGTGAGCCGATCAACCCGGAAGCGTGGGACTGGTACTACAAGAACGTCGGTCAGTCCCGTTGCCCGATCGTCGACACGTGGTGGCAGACCGAAACCGGCGCGACCCTGATGAGCCCGCTGCCGGGTGCGCACGCGCTCAAGCCGGGTTCTGCTGCACGTCCGTTCTTCGGCGTGGTGCCGGCATTGGTGGATAACCTGGGCAACATCATCGAAGGCGTTGCCGAGGGCAACCTGGTGATTCTCGATTCTTGGCCAGGCCAGGCGCGCACGCTGTATGGCGACCATGACCGCTTCGTCGATACCTACTTCAAGACGTTCCGCGGTATGTACTTCACCGGTGACGGTGCGCGTCGTGACGAAGACGGTTATTACTGGATTACCGGTCGCGTGGATGACGTGCTCAACGTGTCCGGTCACCGCATGGGCACCGCCGAAATCGAAAGCGCGATGGTTGCGCACCCGAAAGTCGCTGAGGCGGCCGTGGTCGGTGTGCCGCACGACATCAAAGGGCAGGGCATCTATGTCTATGTCACGTTGATCGGCGGCGAAGAACCGAGCGAGCAACTGCGCCTGGAACTGAAAAACTGGGTCCGTAAAGAGATCGGTCCGATTGCCTCGCCGGATGTCATCCAGTGGGCACCGGGCTTGCCGAAAACCCGTTCGGGCAAAATCATGCGCCGGATTCTGCGCAAGATTGCTACGGCTGAATACGATGGGTTGGGGGATATCTCCACCTTGGCGGATCCGGGCGTGGTGCAGCATTTGATTGATGAACACAAGATCATGAACGTCGCTTAACCCGCCGTTCCTGAGTCATCGAAGCCCCGCCCGGCTTTACGCCCGGCGGGGTTTTTTTCGTTCTGATCGTTCCCATGCTCTGCGTGGGAATGCCGCCATGGACGCTCCGCGTCCGCCGTGAACGCTGTGACGCAGAGCGTCACGGGATGCATTCCCACGCGGAGCGTGGGAACGATCAACAGTGAGCCAATAATTATCGGCTTCATCTGTAGGCCTATTCCCACTGTTACCCATCACCTTTCAAGTAACTGAATGTGTAACCGTTCGCTCCCATACGGGGCATTGGGAAACGCGAAGCCCCGTCATCGGGCCTATCCAGCCCCCCATTAAAAGAAGACCCAACGCTACGCTTGCCGGATTAGAAGGGTTTGCCAATAATAGGCCCGCAATTTGCAGTATAGATCGGTTCACTGTCTTTTGCTCTTGCATGAAATTGCAAGGCTGTCAACGCGCGCAAACGACTTTCTCGGTGCTTCTGTAATTAGTTGTCGCATTGAAGAAATATCGGCTTCGGGCCTGTCGTTAGAATGCCGATCACTCGCTCGTTGTTGCTCGCGTTGAAAAAAACACGCGATTCCTACGACGCAGCATCGCTTTGCGGTTTTACTCACTCGCATATTGGGCTGTCGCTCACTCTGCCGTTTTAGCCCTTTACCGATGGAGTCCCAAGATGAAGAAACTCGTGCTGCTTGGCGCCCTGGCACTGTCCGTGCTGTCCCTGCCAACCTTCGCCGATGAAAAGCCTCTGAAAATTGGTATCGAAGCGGCTTACCCTCCGTTCGCTTCCAAAGCGCCGGACGGCAGCATCGTTGGTTTCGACTACGACATCGGCAATGCTCTGTGCGAAGAGATGAAGGTCAAGTGCGTTTGGGTCGAGCAAGAGTTCGACGGTCTGATCCCGGCACTCAAGGTGCGCAAGATCGACGCGATCCTGTCGTCCATGTCGATCACTGAAGACCGTAAGAAGTCCGTGGACTTCACCAACAAGTACTACAACACCCCGGCTCGCCTGGTCATGAAGGCCGGCACTCCAGTCAGCGACAGCCTGGCTGAGCTCAAGGGCAAAAACATCGGCGTGCAACGTGGTTCGATCCACGAGCGTTTCGCCCGTGAAGTCCTGGCCCCGCTGGGTGCCGAGATCAAGCCTTACGGTTCGCAGAACGAAATTTATCTCGACGTCGCTGCCGGCCGCCTCGACGGCACCGTGGCAGACGCTACGCTGCTGGATGACGGTTTCCTGAAAACCGACGCCGGCAAAGGTTTCGCCTTCGTCGGCCCGGCCTTCACCGACGTCAAATACTTCGGCGACGGCGTGGGTATCGCGGTTCGCAAGGGTGACGCGCTGAAAGACAAGATCAACACCGCGATCACTGCCATTCGCGAGAACGGCAAGTACAAGCAAATCCAGGACAAGTACTTCGCCTTCGATATCTACGGCAAGTAACAGTCCCGGCGACAAGTCCGAAATGGCGCAAGCAACAGGATCTCTGAGGTTTGCGCCATTTTTTCATCCCAACTTTCGAGGACCTGAATCATGTTGAAAGGCTACGGGGCTGTCATCCTCGATGGCGCATGGCTGACGCTTCAGCTCGCCTTGTCGTCCATGGTCTTGGCCATTTTTCTGGGCCTGATCGGCGTCGCGCTGCGTCTGTCCCCGATTCGCTGGCTGGCCTGGCTGGGCGACCTGTATTCCACGGTGATCCGCGGTATTCCCGATCTGGTGTTGATCCTGCTGATTTTCTACGGCGGTCAGGACCTGCTCAACCGTGTCGCGCCGCTGCTCGGTTTTGACGACTACATCGACCTGAACCCGTTGGCCGCCGGTATCGGCACTTTGGGCTTCATCTTCGGTGCGTACCTGTCGGAAACCTTCCGTGGCGCCTTCATGGCAATCCCGAAAGGTCAGGCAGAAGCCGGCATGGCGTACGGCATGAGCAGTTTTCAGGTGTTCTTCCGGGTGTTGGTGCCGCAGATGATTCGCCTGGCGATTCCGGGCTTTACCAACAACTGGCTGGTACTGACCAAGGCCACCGCGCTGATTTCGGTGGTGGGTCTGCAAGACATGATGTTCAAGGCCAAGCAGGCGGCAGATGCTACCCGCGAGCCTTTCACCTTCTTCCTCGCAGTGGCGGCGATGTACCTGGTGATCACCAGTGTCTCGTTGCTGGCATTGCGTCACCTTGAGAAGCGCTACTCGGTAGGCGTAAGGGCGGCTGATCTATGATCTTCGACTACAACGTCATTTGGGAGGCCTTGCCGCTGTACTTCGGCGGTTTGCTGACCACCCTCAAATTGCTCGCGCTGTCGCTGTTTTTCGGCCTGCTGTGCGCTTTGCCGCTGGGTTTGATGCGCGTCTCCAAGAATGCAGTCGTCAATATGACGGCTTGGCTCTTCACCTACGTGATCCGCGGCACGCCGATGCTGGTGCAGCTGTTTTTGATCTACTACGGTCTGGCGCAGTTCGAAGCGGTGCGTGAAAGCGTCTTTTGGCCGTGGCTGTCCAGCGCGACGTTCTGTGCGTGCCTGGCGTTCGCCATCAACACCAGTGCCTACACCGCGGAAATCATCGCCGGCAGCTTGCGCGCTACACCGAACGGCGAGATCGAAGCCGCCAAGGCGATGGGCATGTCGCGCTACAAAATGTACCAGCGCATCCTGCTGCCGTCGGCCCTGCGCCGGGCGCTGCCGCAGTACAGCAACGAGGTGATCATGATGCTGCAGACCACCAGTCTGGCCTCGATCGTGACCCTGATCGACATCACCGGTGCCGCGCGCACCGTCAACGCTCAGTTCTACTTGCCGTTCGAGGCGTACATCACGGCGGGTGTGTTCTACCTGTGCCTGACCTTCATTCTGGTGAAGCTGTTCAAACTGGCCGAGCGCCGCTGGCTGGGCTATCTGGCCCCGCGGAAGCACTGATATGGAACGCATCGATCATTCATTGCCGTGGAGCCACCTGGGCAGCGAACGCCAGATTTCGGTGTTCTGTTTCGGTAATAGGGAGCGCAGTGGCGGGCGCAAGGCCTATATCCAGGCCAGCCTGCACGCCGATGAATTGCCGGGCATGCGCACGGCCTGGGAGCTGAAAAAGCGCCTGACCGAACTCGAAGCTCAAGGCTTGCTCAACGGTGTGATCGAACTGGTGCCGGTGGCCAATCCACTGGGCCTCGGTCAACTGCTTCAGGGTAATCATCAAGGGCGTTTTGAGGCGGGCAGCGGCAAGAACTTCAACCGGGATTTCGTCGAGCTGAGCGAGCCAGTGGCCGCTGCGCTGGAAGGGCATCTGGGCGATGATCCGCACGCCAACATTCGCTTGATCCGTCAGGCTATGAGCGACGCATTGGCGGCATTGCCGCCGGCTGCGAGTCAGTTGCAAGGCATGCAGCGCATTTTGCTCAGCCATGCCTGCACCGCCGATGTCGTGCTGGATCTGCACTGCGATTGCGAAGCGGCGCTGCACATGTACGCCTTGCCGCAACATTGGCCGCAGTGGCGTTCGCTCGCCGCGCACCTGAATGTGAAGGTCGGTCTGCTGGCGGAAGATTCCGGCGGCAGTTCGTTCGACGAAGCCTGCTCGCTGCCGTGGCTGCGCCTGTCGCGACTGTTCCCGGACGCGCAGATTCCCCTGGCCTGCCTGGCGACTACTATTGAATTAGGTGGTCAGGCCGATACCGGTCGATCAGAGGCGGTGGCTTACGCCGAAGGCATTCTGGCGTTCCTCGCCGAACAAGGCTTGATCAGCGGCGAATGGCCAAAACCTGCGCAGGACGCGTGCGAAGGCCTGCCATTCGAAGGCACCGAATTGCTGTTCGCGCCGCACCCTGGCGTGATCAGTTATTTGCGTAAACCCGGTGAATGGATCGAAGCCGGCGACGAGATTTTCGAAGTGATCGATCCGTTATCGGATCGGGTCAGCACGGTGTGTGCTGGTACGTCCGGGGTGCTGTTTGCCATTGAACGGCTGCGTTATGCCCAACCCGGTTTCTGGCTGGCCAAGGTGGCGGGGCGCGAAGCGCTGCGTCACGGGCGCTTGCTCAACGACTGACTGACTGTTTTTGTGAGAACCGACCGCATGTACAAACTTGAAGTCCAAGACCTGCATAAACGCTATGGCAGTCACGAAGTGCTCAAGGGCGTGTCCCTGAAAGCGGCGGCTGGCGATGTGATCAGCATCATCGGCTCTAGTGGCTCCGGCAAAAGTACTTTCCTGCGCTGCATCAACCTGCTGGAGCAGCCCCACGCGGGCAAGATTCTGCTCAACAACGAAGAGTTGAAGCTGGTCGCCAACAAGGACGGCGCGCTGAAGGCGGCCGACCCGAAACAGCTGCAACGCATGCGTTCGCGCCTGTCGATGGTGTTCCAGCATTTCAACCTGTGGTCGCACATGACCGCGCTGGAAAACATCATGGAAGCGCCGGTCCACGTACTCGGCATGTCCAAGGCCGAAGCCCGCGAGAAGGCCGAACACTACCTGAACAAGGTCGGCGTGGCGCATCGTAAAGATGCTTACCCGGGCCACATGTCTGGCGGTGAACAACAGCGTGTCGCAATTGCCCGTGCACTGGCGATGGAGCCTGAGGTGATGCTGTTCGACGAACCGACGTCGGCGCTCGACCCGGAACTGGTTGGCGACGTGCTGAAAGTCATGCAGGCCCTGGCGCTGGAAGGCCGGACCATGGTGGTGGTCACGCACGAAATGGGCTTTGCCCGTGAAGTGTCGAACCAGCTGGTGTTCCTGCACAAAGGTGTCGTCGAAGAAAGCGGCAACCCGCGTGAAGTGTTGGTCAATCCACAGTCCGAACGCTTGCAACAATTCCTCTCGGGTAGCCTCAAGTAATCGCTCCCGTTACGCACCAAATTAGGTCATGCTGCGCACCGCGCGCCAGATGGTCTAATTTGGTTGCAGCCGCTTTCGGCTTCTAACAGTGTTTTCGTTTCGGATTGCCCGCCATGACTGCCCATCGAATTGGTTTCCTGATTTGGCCCAGCACTAAAGCACTGACGCTTGCGCTGGCTGAGGAGGCCTTGCGTGTTGCCCAGCGTGTGCATCCGGACGTTGTCTACGAACTGTCGTTTTTGCAGGCCGAACCGCCGACCGAAGGTGCCTGGCGATTGCCGGGTGAGCCGTGGGCCGGCAAGCTCGAAAACTTCCAGAAACTGTTCCTGCTCGCCGACGAGCCACCGACCTCACTCGCGCCGGCGCTCAGCAGTTCGCTGAAACAACTGGTGCGTGCTGGCTGTGTGATCGGTGGTTTGTCTGCCGGTGTTTACCCGTTGGCTCAATTGGGTTTGCTCGACGGTTATCGCGCTGCCGTGCATTGGCGTTGGCAGGACGATTTCACCGAACGTTTCCCGAAAGTCATCGCCACCAGTCATCTGTTCGACTGGGATCGCGATCGCCTGACCGCGTGCGGCGGCCTGTCGGTTCTGGATCTGTTGTTGGCGGTACTGGCCCGTGACCACGGCGCCGAACTGGCGGGTGCGGTGTCCGAGGAGCTGGTGGTCGAGCGCATCCGTGAAGGCGGCGAACGCCAACGCATTCCGCTGCAGAATCGCCTCGGCTCCAGTCATCCGAAGCTCACCCAAGCGGTGTTGCTCATGGAAGCCAACATCGAAGAGCCGCTGACCACTGACGAAATCGCCCAACATGTGTGCGTGTCCCGTCGGCAGCTGGAGCGGATTTTCAAGCAATACCTCAACCGCGTGCCGAGCCAGTATTACCTGGAATTGCGCCTGAACAAGGCCCGGCAGATGTTGATGCAAACCAGCAAGTCGATCATTCAGATCGGCCTGTCGTGTGGCTTCTCCTCGGGGCCGCACTTCTCCAGCGCCTACCGCAACTTCTTCGGCGCCACGCCGCGGGAAGATCGCAACCAGCGGCGCAGCAGCAGCCCGTTCGAATTGTCGTCGGTGCCGTCCGAGCGCGGGTGATTCCTCACAAGCGCGCCTTACTCGTCGACTTCGGACCCCTGCGAAGACGATACCTGCATTTCGCCGCGATTGATCACGTCTTCCACGCCGAAATCCACCCCCGTATTCTGGTAGTAGTCGATCAGTCGTAGCAGGGCTTGCTCGGTAAACGGATTGCCTCGAAGGCTAATGTTCTCCGCCACGTCCACCGGCAATTCCATGATGTCGCTCGGGACGTCGGTGATTGCGTTGCCGCTCAGGTCTGCCAAATCCAGCTCGGTCAACTTCAGTAGGCCGTTGGGCATGTCGCTGATTCCGGTGTCATGCAACAGGACGGTCGCGAGGTCCGGCATCTGGCTCAGATCAGGTGTCTGCCCCAGCGGGTTGGAGCTCAAGTCGAGGTGGTCGAGGTGCTCCATTCCTGCCAACGCGTTTGCCGACTCCGCAGACAAGCTGATGCGGCAATCGTGCAGCGTCAGCGAACGCAAGCGGCCCATCGTGAACACGGCATCAGGAATGCCGCCCAGGTCACACTCGCGCAGCCGCAGACTTTTCAGATTGGGGAACGATTTCAGGAATTGTCCAATGCGCGTCACGCCATCGGAACTTTCCAGTTCCAGCGCCGACACATGCTTGAAGTCAGCATTGAGGGTGGGAAGCTCCCCGTTGATCCGCGGGCTGATGATCAGTTCGAAGGTTGGCTCAAGTGCGTCGTTGAAATCATCCTGGTCCGTCTCAATACGCCAGCATCGCTCCAATAACTGTTTGAATTCGTCACGGTTGGCGTACTCGATAAGCCGTTGCTGTTCACTGAACGGTTCACCGGTCTGTGGGTGCAGAGGCGGTAAGTCGGCTGTCCAGGCAGCCAGATCGATGCTCAGTTGGGCGAGCTCCGCTTCCAGCCTTGTCAGCTCTATTCGGCCGTCTGCCAATGTGCCCGGCAGCTCGTACACATAGTCGCTCGCCTCTTCGACTTCCAGGCTTGGAAAAAGCGCCCTGGCTCGCGCTATATCTGCATCGGGTGCGCAAACGCCCAGATCGTAGGAGGTCTCGAAGTATTGCTGCTTGATCAGTTCCCTTGCCTGGTCGCTGAGCGGATTCTGCGAAAGGTGCACGCCGCGTTGCTCATACACCGGGCTGTCGAACAATCCGGAAGGCAATTCGCTGATGTTGTTGTTCATCAACATGAGGGTGTTGAGCCTGGCATGTTGCAAGGTGCTGGCGGGTATTTCCGTCAGGCCGGTATCGCTCAGATCCAGATGAACGAGGTCGGGCATTGTTTCGATACTGGGTACGCCTTCCACCGGATTCCGGTAGAGATCCAGCATGACCATTTTTTTCATTGAGGACAGTTTTGACCAGGCGACGGCATCGAAATTGATTCCGCAATCGCTGAGTATCAATGTTTCCAGATTCACCATTTGCCCGATGGCATCGGGAAGCGTACCCAGGGTGAAACGGCGTAACTCCAGTCGGCGAAGATCGGTGAAGTGCTGCAAAAAGCCGGGCACCCCGTGCGCGGCATGACTGCCGTCGAGGGCGAGCGACGACACGTGGCTGAACTCGGCCGTCAGGTTCGGCAGATCGCCCGGGATCGCTTCAGCGAATCGCAGCGCATACCGCTCGGCGCCATCCGGCGCATCGAGGTCGCGTTCGGACTGCCGTCGCCAGCTGCGCTGGATATCCTGGGCCAGCAACCGCCGATTGTGTCGCACAGCCTGTTGCTCCAGATCGCTCAGCGGGAGCCCGGTTTCACGGTGGACGGTGGGGGCGTCACTTGTCCAGCGCTGAAGATCCCCATGCAGTACGTGGAGTTCACTGGCCAGGCGTGAAAGCTCCATGCGAGGGCCGTCGGGGTGACGTTGTAGCTGGGAGACGACGGAGCGCAGCTGTTCCTGAGTCAGGCTGGGATAAACTTCGCGAACCCTGTCATCGAGCGTTGGTGTAGATCGGTGGCTGCGACCGTAACCCTGCGTGCCACCGGGCAGGCGCATGGTCGTCGGGTCATAGAAGGGTTTTCGACGCGGGTTTTTTGCGAACAGCGTGCGCAACTGCGGTCTATTCACCGCGTGTTCGGCAATGCGTTGCTTGAGCACTTGGCTGTCTTCGGCGCCAAGACCCAGCGCAGTGCGCTCCGCCTCCGGCAACGCCTGCAGGAGGGCGTGATAAAAATCGCCGGGTTGCTCATTGTTTTCATGGACCTGATAAGTGCCGTCGTCTGCCCGAACCAATGTTCTGACGATCGGCGCATCGGGCTGGCCAATGCTGTCGCGCAGTGAGCCGTCATAAGAAAAATCCCTGACTTCGATGCGCAGACCAGCGGGCCAGCCAGGCAACGATTCAAGGCTATGCAACGCCAGTCGATGAGTGTCCGTCGTGTCCATGTCGTTCAGATAAAACCCTTCATAGGCTCTGGCCACACGCACCGCCTCCATGGCTTTGACTGCCACATCCTTGAGGCGTTGAGGGATTCGACCGTTGTGCAGCTGCATCAGCTCGGTGCCGGATGCGTTGCTCACCAGTTCTTGTGCAATATCTGTCGGTAGTCCCTGAGTTTCGCCAAGCAGTAGCTGGACCTGACGGTCATCGGTTTTTTCAAGTTCACGGTAGCGAGATTCGAACAGCGACAGGCGATGGTTCAGTGCCTGATAGCGTTCGGGATGGTCACTATCGGCATGATCGATCAATGCCTGAATATCACGATCGATTTTGAAGCGCTTGATCGTGTCGGTCAGCAGTGAAGGCGGGCGATGGTTCTCGACGTGAATCTCGCGCACTACATTGTCGTGGAAGCCACTGATGCGCAGGACTTGTTCGCGCTCGGCAGTGCTGAACGACTCGACGCTGTGGCCGAGGCGGCGCATCACGGTTTCCCGGTCCCACGTCAAGGGTTGGTCCAGCGCGGTCTGCCAGGCGCCATGATCGTTGTGACGCAAGGGTGGCTGATACGCATCGGTCCGGTGCGGATGCTGGATTTGAAACCGGCCAGTCTCGCTATCCGGTTGTACGCCATAGAGCTTGTCTTCGAGGCGCAGCAGCGCTTTGCCCTCATGCTGATACAGGCCTAGCTGATTGGGTTTGGCTTCGGTTGGCAACGTGACTGATTGCTCGTAAGGCGCGAGATCCGGCTTCCAGTACCGGGTTCGGCCCCCGGCAGTTTTGACGGTTTGGAGCGGCGAAATCAGCGCTACTGCTTCGCGAGACAACAGGCGGTTGAACGCACCGGCAGCCATGGCGCCGCCCACCGCAAATGTTCCAAGCTGAGTCACCGTCTCAACGATGCTCATCAACTGCTCGAAAGCTTCGGTTTTCAGACGCTCTGCCCAGTCGACAATGCCTTCGAAAGTGTCGTCCAGTACCTGGTAGGCCATGTAGGCCAGCATCAACTCACCCATCAAAGGAACAAATGGCAGGGCAATGAACGATGCCACTTCAAGAATCGCGGTGGCGATTTTGCTGAAGGCGTCCCATAACGCCCATCGCGCGTTTCGATCAGCGCTGGCGGTGGAGACGGCAAGGATTCGCGCATCATTGAGGACCTTGTTCATTTGCTGTTGATACAGGTGAGTCCACAGGCCGGCTTTGATCGGGCTCACCGAAAACTGCAATTTGGGCTCGTTGACTGGTGTGTCTCGCCAACTGGGCAGGGGATCGCCGTGCTTGCGCTCATGCCAGGTAACGGTGCTGAGACGCCGGTTGAGATCGGCGAAAAAGAAAGCTCTTTCTTGATGATCGACGAATCGGCTGAAGAACGCCTGGTAAGCGGGGGAGCGCAGCTTGCGGGTCAACTCTGTCAAGAATGCCTGTGCGTCAGGGTACTGTTTGAGCGGATGCTGCGGGTCGTCGGGGATATAGACAATGATCCGCCTTACCTGCCGTGAGCGCTCAAGTTTGGGCGCAAAAATGACGATGCCAGTCAACAATGAAGACATCATCGTCAGGTAATGACACTCCATTGGCTGGCCATCCAGCCGCATACCCGCGCGGCCTTGTGCGATGCCGAGAATCGAACGGTAAGCGTCGATCGGCAGGTCTTCTCGAATGTGTGCCAGTTGCAAGGCTGTTTGCAGGGCAGCTTTGTGCGTCTTGATGACCTTCGATTTCACCATCGCGCCGGCCACGGGATTGGTCACCCCCAGATTATCGTTGAGGTACGCCTCGTACTGACCACCGATATCCAGTTCCCGGCATAACCGGGTAAAGCTCTGTATAGAAAGTTGGCGTTTAATCGCCGGCAACGTTTTGAAGTGACCGGTGGGCGAGGGCTCGGTGATAAACGTCGAAGCGGACTCGTAAGCGTCCGGCTCGGTTTCTGAAGGCTGAAAATTGTGCAGGGCTGCATCGAGCAGCGATACCGTCCAGGTGCGCGCGGTGCCGGATTTGATCGGGAACCACGGGATGTTCTGCGGAACGTACAGGCGCAGGAAAGTGGTCTTGACGTCCAGGTCCAGGCCGAAGCGGATTCTCAATGCGTCGCTCAGAAGCGGTTCGGCGAAGTCCCGGGCGTTTTTCAGTTTATTCAGCATCGCCTCAAGGCGATTGCGCAGGGTCAAGTGTTCCCTGCTGGCCAATTTCAGCGATTGATGTTGCTGATGGGTTGCAGTGGCATGCCAGTCAGGAAATTCCAGAGAGGCGTTCTTGAGCGCGCTGAGCGTCACAGGCGATGCTTTCAATACCCAGTCGGGCAGATTTTTGAACGCGTGGTGGTAGTGCGCGTCCGGATGAGCGGCAAGCTCAAATTCGTGGTGATTCATCGCTAGTCCTTTAGCGTTTGGATGAAACCCAAGGAAAACAGACGAAGAAGGGCTGCGTGCGGTACATATTTACCGCACCGGTTTACAAGCCTGCCTATAACCTGTTCCGCCGGTTTAAACTGCGCCTTTGCGACGCTATATGTCGCATTGCCGTAAACCCGGCTGAAACCGGGGTTTGCGCTATAAGAAGTTGTCGCTTGGCGGCAAGGCCGGGCTGAAAACTGTCCTTACAATCCTCACCAAGCTCGCCAGTTTCAGGCGAGTGTTCCTCATCAGGAGACTCCGATGTCCGTTGAGCACGCTGCGGTACAACGCGCCGATTTCGACCAGGTAATGGTTCCCAACTACGCGCCTGCCGCTTTCATCCCTGTGCGTGGTGCCGGTTCCCGCGTCTGGGACCAGTCTGGCCGCGAGCTGATCGACTTCGCCGGCGGGATTGCCGTTAACGTATTGGGCCATGCGCACCCGGCGCTGGTCAGTGCCTTGACCGAGCAGGCGAACAAGCTGTGGCACGTCTCCAACGTCTTCACCAATGAGCCGGCCTTGCGCCTGGCGCATAAGCTGATCGACGCTACATTTGCCGAGCGCGTGTTCTTCTGCAACTCCGGCGCCGAAGCCAACGAGGCCGCCTTCAAGCTGGCCCGTCGCGTCGGCTTCGATCGTTTCGGCAGCGAGAAGTACGAAATCATCGCCGCGCTCAACAGCTTCCACGGCCGTACGCTGTTCACCGTGAACGTCGGTGGTCAGTCGAAGTATTCCGATGGCTTCGGTCCGAAGATCACCGGTATCACCCACGTGCCGTACAACGATCTGGCCGCGCTGAAAGCCGCCATCTCCGACAAGACTTGCGCTGTGGTCCTGGAACCAATTCAGGGCGAGAGCGGCGTCATCCCGGCTGAGCTCGAGTACCTGCAAGGTGCCCGCGAACTCTGCACCGCGCACAACGCGCTGCTGATCTTCGACGAAGTTCAAACCGGCATGGGCCGCAGCGGCAAGCTGTTCGCCTACCAGCAGTACGGCGTGACGCCGGACATCCTGACCAGCGCCAAGAGCCTGGGCGGTGGTTTCCCGATCGCTGCGATGCTGACCACCGAAGACCTGGCCAAACACCTGGTCGTCGGCACCCACGGCACCACGTATGGCGGCAACCCGCTGGCGTGCGCTGTCGCTGAAGCCGTGATCGACGTGGTTAATACCCCTGAAGTGCTGGCCGGTGTCAACGCCAAGCACGACAAGTTCAAGGCTCGCCTGGAACAGATCGGTGAGAAGTACGGCCTGTTCACCCAGGTCCGTGGCATGGGCCTGTTGATTGGTTGCGTGCTGAACGATGCCTGGAAAGGCAAGGCCAAGGACATCTTCAACGCCGCTGAAAAAGAAGGCCTGATGATTCTGCAAGCCGGCCCCGACGTGGTTCGTTTCGCGCCAAGCCTGGTGGTTGAAGACGCTGATATCGATGCCGGTCTGGACCGTTTTGAACGCGCTGCGGCCAAACTGACTCAAGCCTGATAGACCCTTCGACGCCTGACATTTCAGGCGTCGAACAAATTTTTATGCCGGGCCCGCTCTTCTGTAGGAGCGAGGCTTGCCCGCGAAGGCGGAGTGTCAGCCACCATCATCATCGGCTGACACGCCGCCTTCGCGGGCAAGCCTCGCTCCTACAAGGGTTCGGTTTATTTCCCTCAAAAGAGTTACGAGAAAGGAGTGACACCATGCTGGTGATGCGCCCCGCGCAAATGGCTGATCTGGGCGAGGTACAGCGTCTGGCTGCGGACAGCCCGATTGGTGTCACTTCCTTGCCGGATGACGTTGAACGCCTGAGCGACAAGATCGCAGCAAGCGAAGCCTCGTTCGCCGCCGAAGTCAGCTTCAACGGTGAAGAGAGCTATTTCTTCGTCCTCGAAGACACCGCCACCGGAAAACTGGTGGGCTGTTCGGCCATCGTTGCGTCGGCCGGTTATTCCGAGCCGTTCTACAGTTTCCGTAATGAAACCTTTGTGCACGCCTCCCGCGAGCTGAAGATTCATAACAAGATTCACGTGCTCTCCCAGTGCCACGACCTGACCGGCAACAGCTTGCTGACCAGTTTTTACGTGCTGCCGGAACTGGTGGGTTCGGCCTGGTCGGAGCTCAATTCCCGCGGTCGCTTGCTGTTCGTGGCCAGCCATCCGGAGCGCTTTGCCGATTCCGTGGTGACCGAGATCGTCGGCTACAGCGACGAAAATGGCGATTCGCCGTTTTGGGATGCCATCGGCCGCAACTTCTTCGACCTCAACTACGCCGCTGCCGAGCGTCTGTGCGGTCTGAAGAGCCGTACGTTCCTGGCGGAATTGATGCCGCATTACCCGATCTATGTGCCGCTGCTGCCGGATACCGCTCAAGAAGCGATGGGCCAGGTGCACCCACGGGCGCAGATCACCTTCGACATCCTGATGCGCGAAGGCTTCGAGACCGATCACTACATCGACATTTTCGACGGTGGCCCGACCCTGCACGCCCGTGTCTCGGGGATCCGTTCGATCGCCCAGAGCCGAGTAGTCCCGGTGAAAATCGGCGAGCCGGTCAAAGGCGCCGGTCGTCAGTACCTGGTGGCCAACGCGCAGTTGCAGGATTACCGCGCGGTATTGCTCGAGCTCGATTACGCGCCGGGCAAACCCGTGACCCTGGATCTTGAAGCGGCCGAAGCCCTGGGCGTCGGTGAAGGTGCCAGCGTGCGCCTGGTGGCGGTTTAACGCCTTACAGCGAGTTTCACGGGTGGCGCAAGCGGCCCGTTTGAGGAGATAGCATGATCGTTCGTCCCGTACGCAGCAGCGATTTACCCGCTCTGATCGACCTGGCCCGCAGCACCGGCACCGGCCTGACCACGTTGCCGGCCAATGAAGAACGTCTGGCCCATCGGGTCGGCTGGGCCGAGAAGACCTTCCGCGGCGAAGCCGGGCGGGGCGATGCGGACTACCTGTTCGTACTCGAAGACGATGACGGTCGCGTGGTGGGCATTTCCGCCATCGCCGGCGCCGTTGGCCTGCGTGAGCCTTGGTACAACTTCCGGGTTGGCCTGACCGTCAGCGCTTCCCAGGAACTGAACATCTACCGCGAAATCCCGACGCTGTTCCTGGCCAACGACCTGACCGGTAACTCCGAGCTGTGCTCACTGTTCCTGCACGCCGACTACCGCACTGGCCTCAACGGTCGCATGCTGGCCAAGGCGCGGATGCTGTTCATCGCCGAGTTCCCGCAGCTGTTTGGCAACAAGATCATCGCCGAGATGCGCGGCATGTCCGACGAAGCGGGGCGTTCGCCGTTCTGGGAAAGCCTGGGGCGTCACTTCTTCAAGATGGAATTCAGCCAGGCCGATTACCTGACCGGTGTGGGCAACAAGGCGTTCATCGCCGAATTGATGCCGAAATTTCCGTTGTACACCTGCTTCCTGTCGCCGGAGGCGCGCAACGTGATCGGCCAGGTTCATCCGGACACCGAGCCGGCCCTGGCCATGCTCAAGAGCGAAGGCTTCAGCTATCAGGGCTACGTCGACATCTTCGACGCCGGTCCTGCGGTGGAGTGCGAAACCGGCAAGATCCGCGCAATTCGCGACAGCCAGGCGCTGGTGCTGGCCATCGGCACGCCGGGTGACGACGCCACACCGTTCCTCATTCATAACCGCAAGCGCGATGACTGCCGGATCACTGCTGCTCCTGCACGCTTCGCCGCCGGCACGCTGGTGGTCGATCCGCTGACTGCCAAACGTCTTCAACTCAACGCCGGCGATCAAGTGCGCGCCGTTCCGTTGTCTGCTGCCAGGGAGTCGAAATAATGAATTCGCTATACATCGCAGGTGAATGGCTGGCCGGCCAGGGTGAAGCCTTCCAGTCGCTGAATCCGGTGAGTCAGCAAGTACTGTGGGCTGGCGAGGGCGCTACTGCCGCTCAGGTTGAATCGGCCGTGCAAGCCGCGCGCCAGGCGTTCCCGGGCTGGGCTCGTCGTACCCTGGAAGAACGCATTACAGTGCTGGAGGCGTTTGCCGCCGCGTTGAAAAATCACGCTGATGAACTGGCCCGCACTATTGGTGAGGAAACCGGCAAACCCCTGTGGGAAGCGGCGACCGAAGTCACCAGCATGGTCAACAAGATAGCGATCTCGGTGCAGAGCTACCGCGAACGTACCGGCGAGAAGAGCGGCCCATTGGGCGACGCCACCGCCGTGTTGCGCCACAAACCACACGGTGTGGTTGCGGTGTTCGGGCCTTACAACTTCCCTGGTCACTTGCCGAACGGTCATATCGTGCCGGCGCTGCTGGCCGGTAACAGTGTGCTGTTCAAACCAAGCGAACTGACGCCGAAAGTCGCTGAGCTGACGGTCAAGTGCTGGATCGAAGCCGGTCTGCCGGCAGGCGTGTTGAACCTGCTGCAAGGCGCTCGCGAGACCGGTATCGCCCTGGCGGCGAACCCGGGTATCGACGGTTTGTTCTTCACCGGTTCCAGCCGCACCGGCAATCACCTGCATCAACAGTTTGCTGGTCGTCCGGACAAGATCCTCGCGCTGGAAATGGGCGGTAACAACCCGCTGGTCGTTGATCAGGTCGCAGACCTCGATGCTGCCGTTTACACCATCATCCAGTCGGCGTTCATTTCTGCCGGTCAGCGTTGCACGTGTGCCCGCCGCTTGCTGGTGCCGCAGGGCGCCTGGGGCGACACACTGCTGGCGCGTCTGGTGGCGGTCAGTTCGACGATTGAAGTCGGCGCGTTTGATCAGCAACCGGCACCGTTCATGGGCTCGGTGATTTCCCTTGGTGCTGCGAAAACCCTGATGGATGCGCAAGAGCATCTGCTGGGCAACGGCGCCGTGGCGCTGCTGGAAATGACTCAACCACACGCTCAAGCCGCCTTGCTGACCCCAGGCATTCTGGACGTGACGGCCGTGGCTGATCGTCCTGATGAAGAGCTGTTCGGCCCGCTGCTGCAAGTGATCCGCTACGCTGATTTTGAAGCGGCGATCGCTGAAGCCAACGACACCGACTATGGCTTGGCGGCCGGTCTGCTGTCGGATTCCGAAGCACGTTATCAGCAGTTCTGGCTGGAAAGCCGTGCTGGCATCGTCAACTGGAACAAGCAGCTGACCGGTGCGGCGAGCAGCGCGCCATTCGGCGGTGTCGGCGCCTCGGGCAACCACCGCGCCAGCGCCTACTACGCAGCCGATTACTGCGCGTACCCGGTTGCTTCGCTGGAAACGCCGAGCCTGACCTTGCCTACCGCGCTAACCCCGGGCGTGCGCATGTCGTAAGGCCCAATCGCGGACAAGCCCGCTCCCACAAAGATTGCGCAAAACCTGTGGGAGCGAGCTTGCTCGCGATAGCCGCGACTCGGTCTCAAAGAACAGTTACCAGATGCCTATAACAACAGATTCTCGTGGAGCCTCGCTGATGAAATCCTATGAAGTCAATTTTGACGGTCTAGTGGGGCCGACCCATAACTACGGCGGCCTGTCCTACGGTAATGTCGCGTCCCAGAGCAACAGCCAGCAGTCTTCGAACCCGAAGGAAGCTGCGCTGCAAGGCCTGGCGAAAATGAAATCGCTGATGGAAATGGGCTTTCAGCAGGGCGTGCTGGCACCACAGGAGCGCCCGGACGTGGCAGCCCTGCGTCGCTTGGGTTTCAGCGGCACCGACGCTCAGGTGATCGAGCAAGCTGCCAAAGAAGCCATGCCGCTGCTGGTTGCCAGTTGCTCGGCATCGAGCATGTGGGTGGCCAACGCCGCCACCGTCAGCCCGAGCGCCGACACCGCGGATGGCCGTGTGCATTTCACTGCGGCAAACCTGAACTGCAAATATCACCGCAGCATCGAACACCCGACCACCAGTCGCGTGCTGGGGGCTATGTTCGCTGACCAGAAGCACTTCGCACACCACGCCGCATTGCCAGCCGTGGCGCAGTTCGGGGACGAAGGTGCAGCCAACCACACCCGTTTCTGCCGTGAGTACGGCGAAGCTGGCGTCGAGTTCTTCGTGTTCGGTCGCAGCGCGTTCGACACCCGTTACCCGGCACCGCAGAAATACCCGGCCCGCCAGACCCTCGAAGCCTCCCAGGCGGTTGCCCGCCTGCACGGCTTGAGCGATGACGGCGTGGTCTACGCCCAGCAGAACCCTTCGGTGATCGATCAGGGCGTGTTCCACAACGACGTGATCGCGGTGGGTAATGGCGAGGTGCTGTTCTATCACGAGGATGCGTTCCTCGACACCGAGCAGATGCTCGCTGAATTGCAAAGCAAACTCGCCAAAGTCGGTGGGAAATTTCAGTCGATCTGCGTACCTCGTTCCGCGGTAAACGTGGAAGATGCCGTTCGTTCCTACCTGTTCAATAGCCAACTGCTGTCGCGTCCTGACGGCTCGATGCTGTTGATCGTGCCGGAAGAATGCCGTGGCAACGCGCGTGTCTGGCAGTACCTGCAAGGTTTGACCAGCTCCGGCGGGCTGATTCGCGAAGTGAAAGTGTTCGATTTGAAGCAGAGCATGCAGAACGGTGGTGGCCCGGCTTGCCTGCGACTGCGCGTCGCGCTCAACGAAACCGAACTGGCGGCCGTCAACCCAGGGGTTATCATGACGGCACCGTTGTACGGCACGCTGACCGAATGGGTCGACAAGCACTACCGCGACCGCATGACCGAAAACGATCTCGCGGACCCGCAATTGCTGCTTGAGTGCCGGACGGCACTGGATGAACTGACGCAAATCCTTAAACTGGGTGCGGTTTATCCATTCCAGATCAATTGAAAGTCGAGAGCGTAAAACATGAGCGATACCCTGCAGCTGATCCTTGAAGACACCGACGGCACGCAACTGGAAACCTCCTGCACCCGCGTCGCGGTCATGTGGCAAGGCAAAGAGCTGTGGATTCAGCAGGATGGCCGCGGCCAACTGCTGATCGGCGTGGACGTCGAAGAAGGTGACGCTGAATACGCAAACCTGCTGCTGCGCCCATTGGCGACTAATCTGGTAAGCCTGCAACTGGAAATGGAACCGGCTGAAGTCGGTGACGAAGACCACGTGCATGGCCCGGATTGCGCGCACGACCACTAAGGAAACCGCTCTATGCTCGCCCTCGGCAAACTGCTTGAACTGACCCTCGCCGGCCGTGAACCAGCGGAGAAGACTCAACTGACTGTCGAAGGCGTGCGCATGCGCTGGTTGAGCGAAGGTGCGCTGGAAGTCCGGCCACCGCAAGCGAGCGACCAAGGCTTGGACCTGCTGCTATCGGCCGGCATCCACGGCAACGAAACAGCGCCGATCGAATTGCTCGATCGCCTGTTGCATGACATCGCCCGCGGCGACTTGAAACCGCGCACACGTATTCTGTTCCTGTTCGGCAACCCGGAAGCGATTCGCAAAGGCG
Organism: Pseudomonas sp. RT4P38; assembly: GCF_054897765.1. NCBI lineage: Bacteria > Pseudomonadati > Pseudomonadota > Gammaproteobacteria > Pseudomonadales > Pseudomonadaceae > Pseudomonas > Pseudomonas sp. RT4P38. The sequence continues at coordinate 5,331,644 of NZ_CM142703.1, read as the reverse complement.
AGCGTTTCATCGAGCAGGACGTCAACCGGCTGTTCAACGGCCGTCACGAACAAAGCAGCGGCTCCGAAGCCCTGCGCGCTTGTGAACTGGAACGGCTGGCGGCGAGCTTCTTCAGCTTGCCGGACCGTAATCGTCTGCACTACGACCTGCACACGGCAATTCGCGGTTCGAAAATCGAGCAGTTCGCACTGTATCCCTGGAAAGAAGGCCGTCAGCATTCACGCCTGGAACTGGCGCGGCTGCGCGCTGCCGGCATGGAAGCGGTGCTGCTGCAGAACAAGCCGTCCATTGTTTTCAGCTCCTACACCTACGACAAGCTCGGTGCGGAGTCTTTCACCCTCGAGCTGGGTAAGGCGCGGCCCTTCGGGCAGAACGACGGGGTCAACGTCGATCTGCTGGAAACCCGCCTCAAACAGATTATCGAAGGCAGCGAGCCGACCCCGACCGAAGAGGCGCTGGACGGTTTGCAGCTGTTTAGCGTGGCGCGAGAAATCATCAAGCACAGCGATAGCTTCCGTCTGAACCTGCCAGTGGACATCGAGAACTTTTCGGAGTTGGAAGTGGGCTATTTGCTGGCCGAAGACATCGCCCAAACCCGGTGGATCATAGAGGAGGAGGGGGCCCGGATCATCTTCCCGAACCCCAAGGTCAAAAACGGCCTGCGCGCCGGCATCCTGATTGTGCCGACCACCGACGAAAACCTCGCCTAACTGACGCCGCCCACCTGTAGAAGCGAGGCTTGCGCGCGAAAGCGATTTAACATTCAACATCACTGTTGTTCTTTAAATCGTCTTCGCGGGCAAGCCTCGCTCCAACAGGTGGGCGGCGTTTTGCTTTTAAACGGCTACCGCACGAGGCTCATTACGACGCAACGCACGCATCTTGTGCAGCGTATCCGCGCACGTCTTCGCCGCTTCCTGGCCTTTATGCACGAAATGCTCGAAGAAGAACTTCTGATGTTCTTCACCCGCATGGAAGTGGTGCGGGGTCAGGACTACCGAGAACACCGGCACTTCGGTTTCCAGCTGGACCTGCATCAGGCCGCTGATCACCGACTGGGCGACGAATTCGTGGCGGTAGATCCCGCCGTCGACCACCAGACCCGCCGCGACGATGCCGGCATAACGACCGGACTTGGCCAGCAGCTTGGCGTGCAGCGGAATTTCAAAGGCGCCGCCGACTTCGAAGAAGTCGATCTCCGACTCCTGATAACCCTGAGCAATCATTTCGGCCACAAAGCCTTTACGGCTCTGATCGACGATTTCTTTGTGCCAGCAGGCCTGGATGAACGCAACGCGCTCGCCCTGATGGTTTTTGCTTTTGCTATCGATTGCGGTGGGTTGCATGTTCTGACTCCTGTTTATGTAAAAAACAGGGCATATGAATCGAATGGGATTTAAGGGTACGCACGCTCGCACGAATGCCTGCGGACGGCCCTTTGGCGCCAATCCCGTTCTCTCTTCATCCGGACTATGACCGTCGGCCCCGGGATCACACCGGGTCTGCTGACCTTGCCGCCATCACAGCCATTGCCGTGCCTGTCGCCAAGCGCTCGCGGGCTATGCGCATTGCGCGCAATTACCGCCGGTGGGGAGTTGCACCCCGCCCTGAGAACGTTTTGCCACCAGATTGTTTGGCAGCGAAGCGTTTTTAACACATATTTCTCACCTGTGCATCGCTGCTATCTGATGATTGCTATCGACTTTTTCGTCGGATCAACAAGCCATTTCCTACTCAAGGGTTGATTATTCGTCGGCGTGACCGCAGTAATTCCCTACTGAAAGGGATTTCCCCTGCTTACCGAGGCCAGATTCATGAGCGTTATCGATCTTCGCAGCGACACCGTCACCCAACCGACCGCAGGGATGCTCGACGCGATGGCCGCAGCAGCCACCGGTGATGACGTTTATGGTGAAGATCCGACGGTCAATCGTCTCGAAGCCGAGCTTGCAAATCAGTTGGGGTTTGCGGCGGCGCTGTTTGTCCCGACGGGCACCATGAGCAATCTGCTGGGCTTGATGGCCCACTGCGAACGCGGTGACGAGTACATCGTCGGCCAGCAGGCACACACGTATAAGTACGAAGGCGGTGGTGCAGCGGTGCTGGGTTCGATCCAGCCACAGCCACTGGAAGTGCAGGCGGATGGTTCGCTGGACCTGGCCCAAGTCGCGGCCGCGATCAAACCGGATGACTTCCACTTCGCCCGCACCCGTTTGCTGGCGCTGGAAAACACCATGCAGGGCAAAGTCCTGCCGCTGGAGTATCTGGCCCGGGCCCGCAGTTTCACCCGTGAGCACGGGCTGGCGCTGCACCTTGACGGCGCGCGGCTGTACAACGCGGCGGTCAAGCTGGGTGTCGATGCTCGAGAGATCACTCAGTATTTCGATTCCGTCTCGGTCTGTCTGTCCAAGGGCCTGGGCGCGCCGATCGGTTCGGTGCTGTGCGGTTCGGCCGAGTTGATCGGCAAGGCACGGCGTCTGCGCAAGATGGTCGGCGGCGGTATGCGCCAGGCCGGAATTCTGGCGGCAGCCGGCTTGTATGCTTTGGAAAACAACGTTCGGCGTCTGGCCGACGACCACGCCAATGCCCAATTGATGGCCGAAGGCCTGCGAGCCGCGGGTTACGAGGTCGAGCCGGTGCAGACCAACATGGTTTACGTGCAGATGGGCGACAAGGCCGAGGCCATCAAGGCATTTGCCGCGGATCGCGGGATCAAGCTCAGCGCTGCCGGGCGCCTGCGCCTGGTTACGCACATGGACGTCAGCCGCGCTCAAGTCGAGCAGGTCGTCGCGACATTCGTCGAGTTTTCGCGCAACTGATAGCGTTAGCGGTCCAATTGACCGTTTCTATCGTATAAACACGCTGTACCCCGCGCGCAGGGCCGATATAATGCGGCCCTTTGCCGTCGCTTCGTCTGTTGACGTTTCGCACAGGCCTTTGGCCGCAGCCTCCGTGGAAGAACCTAATGAAAAGCGCAGAAATCCGTGAAGCCTTCCTTCGCTTCTTCGAAGAGCAAGGCCACACCCGTGTAGCCTCCAGCTCTTTGATTCCGGGCAACGACCCAACCCTGCTGTTCACTAACGCGGGGATGAACCAGTTCAAGGACTGCTTCCTGGGCCAGGAAAAGCGCGCGTACACCCGTGCGACAAGCAGCCAGAAATGCGTGCGCGCCGGTGGCAAGAACAGTGACTTGGAAAACGTCGGTTATACCGCTCGTCACCACACGTTTTTCGAAATGCTGGGTAACTTCAGCTTCGGCGATTATTTCAAGCACGACGCGATCACCTACGCCTGGACCTTCCTGACCGGTGTCCTGAAACTGCCCAAGGAAAAACTCTGGGTAACGGTCTATGCCTCGGATGACGAGGCCTATGACATCTGGACCAAAGAAATCGGTGTGCCAGTCGAGCGCATGATTCGCATCGGCGACAACAAGGGCGCGCCGTACGCGTCCGACAACTTCTGGACCATGGGCGATACCGGCCCGTGCGGCCCTTGCACCGAGATTTTCTACGATCACGGCGACCACATCTGGGGCGGCCCACCGGGTTCGCCGGAAGAAGATGGCGACCGTTACATCGAGATCTGGAACAACGTGTTCATGCAGTTCAACCGTACCGCCGACGGCGTGTTGCATCCGCTGCCAGCGCCGTCGGTAGACACCGGCATGGGCCTGGAGCGGATCAGTGCGGTGATGCAGCACGTTCACTCCAACTATGAAATCGACCTGTTCAAGAACCTGCTGAGCGCATCGGCCACTGCGATTGGCTGCAGCAACGACGACCAGTCTTCGCTCAAGGTTGTCTCCGACCACATCCGTTCGTGCGGTTTCCTGATTGCCGACGGCGTATTGCCGTCCAACGAAGGCCGCGGATATGTACTGCGCCGGATCATTCGTCGTGCGTGCCGTCACGGTAACAAGCTGGGCGCGACCGGTAGCTTCTTCTACAAGATCGTCGCGGCGCTGGTTGCCGAGATGGGCGAAGCCTTCCCGGAACTCAAGCAACAACAGGCCAATATCGAGCGCGTGCTCAAGGCCGAAGAAGAGCAGTTCTCCAAGACCCTGGAGCACGGCCTGAAGATTCTCGAGCAGGATCTGCTGGAACTTAAAGGCACCGTGGTGCCGGGCGACGTGGTGTTCAAGCTGTATGACACCTACGGTTTCCCGATGGACTTGACCGCTGACATCGCTCGCGAACGCAACCTGACGGTCGACGAAGCCGGCTTCGAGCGCGAAATGGAAGCCCAGCGTGTGCGGGCGCGTTCGGCCAGCTCGTTCGGCCTTGACTACAACACGCTGGTCAAGGTTGACGTGGCGACCGAGTTCACCGGCTACAAGGCCACCAGCGGTTCGGCCAAAATTGTCGCTATCTATAAAGAAGGCCGGTCGGTTGACGTATTAAGTGAAGGCGAAGAGGGCGTGATTGTTCTCAATCAGACGCCTTTCTATGCTGAGTCTGGCGGCCAGATCGGCGATTGCGGCTATCTGCAAGTCGGCAGCAGCCGTTTCGACGTGCGCGATACCACCAAAACGGGTGGCGCCTTCTTGCATCACGGCGTGCTGGCGTCGGGCAGCCTGACCATCGGCGCGCCGGTAGAAACTCATGTTGATGCTGAAGTGCGTCACGCGACTTCGTTGAACCACTCGGCGACTCACTTGCTGCATGCGGCGTTGCGTCAGGTGCTGGGCGAGCACGTTCAGCAGAAAGGCTCGTTGGTCGACAGTCAGCGCCTGCGCTTTGACTTCAGCCACTTCGAAGCCATCAAGCCTGAGCAGTTGAAGGCGCTGGAAGACATCGTCAACGCCGAGATTCGCAGGAACTCCGAAGTTGAAACCGAAGAAACCGATATCGAAACCGCCAAGCAGAAGGGCGCCATGGCGCTGTTCGGCGAGAAGTACGGCGACAACGTGCGCGTGCTGAGCATGGGCGCCGATTTCTCCGTCGAGCTGTGCGGTGGTATCCACGCCAGCCGTACCGGCGACATCGGTCTGCTGAAAATCATCAGCGAAGGCGGTGTGGCTTCCGGCGTGCGTCGTATCGAAGCGGTCACCGGCGCCGCGGCGCTGGCATACTTGAACGCTGCTGAAGAACAACTCAAGGAAGCGGCCAACCTGGTCAAGGGTAGCCGCGACAACCTGATCGACAAGCTGTCGGCTGTGCTGGAGCGCAACCGTCTGCTGGAAAAGCAACTAGAGCAGTTGCAGGCCAAGGCAGCCAGCGCGGCGGGCGACGATCTGTCGGCTTGCGCCCTGGACGTCAAAGGCGTGAAAGTGCTGGCCGTGCGTCTGGACGGTCAGGACGGCAAGGCGCTGCTGGCGCTGGTCGATCAACTGAAAAACAAACTCGGCCGCGCAGTGATCCTGCTCGGCAGTGTCCATGAGGAAAAGGTCGTTCTGGTTGCAGGCGTAACCAAAGACCTGACTGGCCAACTCAAAGCCGGTGATTTGATGAAGCAAGCCGCTGCGGCAGTGGGCGGGAAGGGCGGTGGTCGTCCAGACATGGCGCAGGGCGGTGGTGTAGACGCTGGCGCACTGGATGCGGCATTGGCCCTGACTGTTCCATTTGTAGAGCAGGGTTTATAAGGCAGTGTGTCCGGCCCGCAGTCTAGTGGCGGGCCTTATCTCTGTTTGAGTGATTATTTGGGCGCCCTTCATGGGCAGAGGCGGCTTTGAAATGGCTTTGATCGTACAGAAATTTGGAGGCACCTCCGTCGGCACTGTCGAGAGAATCGAGCAAGTCGCCGACAAGGTTAAGAAATTCCGCGAGGCCGGCGATGACCTGGTGGTTGTGCTGTCTGCAATGAGCGGCGAAACCAACCGTCTGATCGATCTGGCCAAGCAAATCAGTGGCGACGGCCAACCGGTTCCTCGTGAGCTGGATGTGATCGTCTCCACTGGTGAGCAGGTGACGATTGCGCTGTTGGCCATGGCGCTGATCAAGCGCGGCGTGCCTGCGGTGTCTTACACAGGCAGTCAGGTGCGGATTCTGACGGACAGCGCTCACAACAAAGCGCGTATCTTGCAGATTGATGAACAGAAGATTCGTGGTGACCTGAAGGCCGGTCGTGTGGTCGTCGTCGCCGGTTTCCAGGGCGTTGACGAACACGGCAACATCACCACCCTCGGTCGTGGCGGTTCCGACACCACCGGTGTGGCACTGGCGGCAGCCTTGAAGGCTGACGAATGCCAGATCTACACCGATGTCGACGGCGTCTACACCACCGACCCGCGTGTGGTGTCCGTGGCTCAGCGCCTGGACAAGATTACCTTCGAAGAGATGCTGGAAATGGCCAGCCTCGGTTCCAAGGTGTTGCAGATCCGTGCGGTGGAATTCGCCGGTAAGTACAACGTTCCGCTGCGCGTACTGCACAGCTTCAAGGAGGGTCCGGGCACCCTCATTACTATTGATGAAGAGGAAACCATGGAACAGCCGATCATTTCCGGCATCGCTTTCAACCGCGATGAAGCCAAGCTGACCATCCGTGGCGTGCCAGACACCCCGGGCGTTGCATTCAAGATTCTCGGCCCGATCAGCGGCGCGAACATCGAAGTCGACATGATCGTGCAGAACGTTGCGCACGATAACACCACCGACTTCACCTTCACCGTGCACCGCAATGACTTCCAGGCAGCGCAAACCGTGCTGGAGAACACCGCTCGCGAGATCGGTGCCCGTGAAGTCGTTGGCGATATCAAGATAGCCAAGGTGTCGATCGTCGGTGTCGGCATGCGCTCCCACGCGGGCGTAGCCAGCCGCATGTTCGAATCCCTGGCCAAGGAAAGCATCAACATCCAGATGATCTCGACCTCGGAGATCAAAGTCTCCGTAGTGATCGAAGAGAAGTACCTGGAACTGGCTGTGCGCGCTCTGCACACGGCTTTCGAACTGGACGCGCCGGCCCGTCAGGGCGAGTGATGCGTTTGCCGAAGGGCGCGGTCTGACCGCGCCCTTTGTTTTTTTGAATGGTGCGACCCGAAGCTGTTCTTTTGCTCGCGCTAGTCAATACTCAGGCATGTAGGGCTGCGATCGCTCCGGTTGTAGGTCGAGTGCCTTTTTTTTGCAGACTGTTGTCCCTGAAATGAAATGCGTGAGGAGAAAGGTATGCTGATTCTGACTCGTCGGTGCGCAGAAAGCCTGATTATTGGTGATGGCGAAATCACTGTGACCGTGCTCGGCGTCAAAGGAAATCAAGTGCGTATCGGTGTCAACGCCCCGAAAGAGGTTGCTGTCCACCGTGAAGAAATTTACCTGCGTATAAAGAAAGAGAAGGACGAAGAACCAAGCCATTAATTTTTATCGTTTTTTATGTTTGCAAACGGGGAAGAAGCTGGTTAATATACGCCCCGTGTTGCGGAGAGCTGGCCGAGTGGCCGAAGGCGCTCCCCTGCTAAGGGAGTACACCTCAAAAGGGTGTCGGGGGTTCGAATCCCCCGTTCTCCGCCATTATTTGCGTAGTACGTTGTAATCTGGCTTCTTCGGTAAGTTGTTGAAATTACTAGAAAAAAGCGCTTTACAAAAAGATTCAACGGCCTATAATGCGCGGCAACAAATGCACTCGTAGCTCAGCTGGATAGAGTACTCGGCTACGAACCGAGCGGTCACAGGTTCGAATCCTGTCGAGTGCACCATTTAAGAGTTGTTTGCAGTAATGTGAATGACTTGGCTTCAACCAGTTGTGATCTGGTATAAAAATACAAATGCACTCGTAGCTCAGCTGGATAGAGTACTCGGCTACGAACCGAGCGGTCACAGGTTCGAATCCTGTCGAGTGCACCAAACACCAAAAAGCCCGCGTTTAACGCGGGCTTTTTGCCGTCTGGGATTTGGCTTTTCCTTTGGTGCATCCTTTCTCATCGAACTCGACATGTGCGCTACGACCTCGCTTGGTGTCGTAACGGTAGCTCGTCGCTGAATTGCGAATACTGATCTTGTCTGGCTTGCCAAGGGCGCTCTCGACGTCCTGCTGACTCATGCCAGCGACAACCCGCTGATTGATGATGGCTTCGCGGCGTTCCCTGGCGCTGATCAGGTTTCCACATTTGTCCTCGGTCCGGCCGACGACAGTCGGATCTCTCCTTTTGATTTTCATGCCTGATGTTTCACGAATCTCGGCTTCCGGCATGAGAGCGGTCGTGCTGCCTGGCGTGAAGGTGTGCACATCCTGAAGCGAAAGGCTGTCTCCGGCCGCACAGCTCAACGTAGTGAAGGTAGTGCGCCCGTTGGCCGCTTCGCAGCGGTGAACGGTCGTGGCCAGCGCCCAGGGCGACGGGCAGAGCAGGGCGATCAATAAAAAATAATGTGCATTCGATGGCATTAAACGTCCTCCATGACGGTCCATCTCAAGGGTAGTCGCTACATATTTCGGCTGTGGTGTGTTTTCTTTTCAGGATGAGTCGTCGCAATTTGACGGATCAGGACAGCGCTCAAGTTTGTCTTGCAAGCGCTTGTTTCAGCCACGATTTTTTAACGATTAAAACCGTCGGGCGGTGTATCATTGCGCCCGTCAGCCCCGCCGGGGCTTGTGGAATACCTCCATGGACTTACCCAGTAGTTACTCAGTATCCCTTTTTTCCAATCATGAATTGACTGATTGATCCTTCCGGCGTGCCCCGCTGCTGGGAGTGGAGTTCGCCTATGTCTGAAGTTGAAGTAAAGAAAACGCAGGAAAGCTTGCAGGACCGCCTCGCTCAAGTTGTTGAGCTGCTGCAGCGTCAGCGAGTGGTCGAAGATCTGACTCATCGCCAGGAAGGTCCGCATCACGACCGGGTCGAGAACCTGGTTCACCGGCAAAACCTCGTCGAGTTGCAACGCAAGCTCGATGATTTGCACTCCGCCGACGTCGCCTACATCCTTGAAGCCTTGCCGCTGGACGATCGTCTGACGCTTTGGCAATTGGTCAAGGCCGATCGCGACGGCGACATCCTGCTCGAAGTATCCGATTCGGTTCGTGAAACGCTGATCGCCGACATGGACGATCACGAGCTCCTGGCTGCGGCCAAGGACATGGACGCCGATGAACTCGCTGACCTGGCCTCCGAGCTGCCGCGAGACGTCGTCCACGAGCTGATGGAAACCCTCGATGGTCAACAGCGTGAGCGCGTACGCTCTGCGTTGTCCTACGATGAGGAACAGGTCGGTGCGCTGATGGACTTCGAGATGGTGACGATCCGTGAGGACGTCAGTCTCGAAGTGGTTTTGCGTTACCTGCGCCGTCTCAAGGAGCTGCCGAGCCACACGGACAAATTGTTCGTGGTCGATTACGACGGTGTCCTCAAGGGCGTGTTGCCAATCAAGCGTTTGCTGGTAAACGACCCGGAAAAACAGGTTTCTGAAGTCATGGCCAGCGACCCGGTGAGTTTTCACCCGGACGAAGATGCCTATGACGCGGCTCAGGCGTTCGAACGTTACGACTTGGTCTCGGCGCCTGTGGTCGACAAGAACGGCAAGTTGATCGGCCGTCTGACCATCGATGAAATGGTCGACCTGATTCGTGAAGAGAGCGAAAACGAAGTTCTCAACATGGCGGGTCTGCGCGAAGAAGAAGATATTTTTGCATCAGTCTGGAAATCCCTGCGTAACCGTTGGGCCTGGTTGGCCGTGAACCTGATCACCGCGTTTATCGCATCCCGGGTGATCGGTCTTTTCGAAGGCTCCATCGAGAAACTGGTGGCGCTGGCGGCATTGATGCCGATCGTGGCCGGTATCGGTGGCAACTCGGGTAACCAGACGATCACCATGATTGTTCGGGCCATGGCGCTGGATCAGGTCAGCACCGGCAATACTTCGCGCCTGATGCGCAAGGAATTGGCGGTCGGTCTGATCAATGGTCTGGTCTGGGGCGGTGTGATCGGCGTGGTTGCCTACCTGCTGTATGGCAGTTGGTCTCTGGGTGTGGTGATGACGGCCGCCATGACGCTTAACCTGTTGCTGGCGGCATTGGCGGGAGTGTTGATTCCCATGACCCTGGCGCGGCTGGGGCGCGATCCTGCGATGGGCGCCAGTGTGATGATCACCGCCATGACGGACAGTGGCGGATTCTTCATCTTTCTCGGGCTGGCGACAATCTTCCTGCTCTGACTTGCAGACGTTAAAAACCCGCCAATCGGCGGGTTTTTTATGCCCGAATTTCAGGCAAAAAAAAGCCAGCGATTAAGCTGGCTTGGGCGTTCGGAATGAATCAGGAAGCGTCTGCGGCCATTTCGGCATCATGCGCAATCAGCGAGACAAGAGCGTTCTGCTGACGGTGGGAAAGTTGGCGGAAGCGTTGCAGCAGTTCACGTTCGTGCAATGACAGCTCCGGGCTGTCCAGGCGCATGCTCAATTCTTCGCCCAGCGCGCCTTCCTGAATAAGGCTCTGCTCAAGGCGCGCGATGATTTCGGAGTTCATGCTGCGATGATGATTGCGAGCCACCTCGGCAATGCGTTCACGCATTCCGTCTGGCAGACGTACGACGAACTTGTCAGCCGTACGGCTGGAATAAATTGCCTGTTTCAATGGGCGCATATATTTAACCGGTTAGTTCAGGGGAGCGGTTCTCGGGATTGGCCGCAGGATGTCTGTTAGGACAAGCGGTCTGGCCAAATGTTCAACCTGAATTGATAGAGGCTCGCATCATGCCTCAAAGCAGCCAGTTCATTGGCGTCAATTCTGTGACAAATATTGAACTGGATAAAGGCGTTATGCCAGCACCAATTATCAGAAATGCGGACTGGTTTGAAAAGTTTGCTCTAGTCCGTTTGACTGACCGCATCCTCCTGGTCGACAGGTGATGTCCGAAGACGCCTGAAGGTGCATGCTGTGTAGATTCGATCAGTGTTCCTTACTTTGTACAGGATAGTGGCATATGGCCGATTTACTAGGGGCAGACATGCAGTGGGAGGCTATTTCAGGATGGATGGCAGGCTGATTTACTTGATGGGGCCTTCTGGGGCCGGCAAGGACAGCCTCATCGAAGCCGCTCGAGAGCCTTTGCAGACGCTCAATTGTGAAGTGGTGCGTCGGTTCATCACGCGGTCAGCCGAATCAGTGGGTGAGGATGCGATTGGAGTTTCCCGGGAAGCGTTCGAGCGACACAAAGTCGAGGGCGATTTCGCACTGTACTGGAACGCCAATGGCCTGGATTACGGTATCCCGATCGAAATAGATCAATGGCTCAATGACGGTCGACATGTTCTCGTCAATGGCTCCCGCGCCCATCTGGCTGAGGCGCTGCACCGATATCCAACGCTGTTGCCGGTTCTGTTGACGGTCAAGGATCAAGTCCTGCGAGAACGACTGTTGCGCCGTGGTCGCGAGAGTCTTGAGGAGATTGAGGCAAGGCTGCACCGCAATGGGTTATTCACGGCAGAGGGTTCAATCGGTGGCACTCAGATCCATCGACTCGACAATTCAGGCGAACTCTCCATCACTGTCGTCAATCTGCTGAACCTGTTGAGGGTTAACGCAGTACCGGATCGAACTTGATCTTGCGCCCGGCAATCAGCGCCAGCACAAATAGCGCACCGAATACGCCACAGGCGATCAGGGGCAAGGTAACGACCGTGTCCTGGACCACTGATAGATGAAGAATGCCGCTCAGTAAGGCGAGGATGAAAAATCCAGCGGCTGATTTGGACATGCGGTGCTCCTGATGGGGTGATTCAAAACACCAAACGTTCGAAAGACTGAGCTGGCAGCAGGATGCCTTCCTGGCTCACCTCTTGGCTGACAAAGCTGCGCTCATCGCTCATAACCGCCAATTGAGGCGTCTTTTGCAGTTGAAGGTAATGAGGCAGTTGGGCAACTGGCTCAGCACCGCTCTCGGGGAGAAATGGAAAGCCCAACAGAATCACCAGGGCGATCGCGTTCGAGAGTAAAAGGGCGCTGTTCATGAGGCTGGCCTCCGTTGTTCTGTGAGAACAGCTCAAGCAGCCCGCATGCCAAGAGTCTAACGGCAATTAAACTCTTTAAAAACAATGAATTAAGTTATTTGTGCGAGGTGCTTGCATTGCATTTTGCAATGATCACTTTTTGCGGTGATGCAATTTGCACGGTAAACAAAGCTACGCCTCGGCAAGGCGTGTGCCTACACTTAAAAAGCCCAAGGACGACATGACAAACGCAGGCCTGCCCGTTAACATGCACGCCGTCCATCGCACCGCGTTTTTTTCGTGGTCGACCCAGTGTCTCAGTAGCTCAATTGGATAGAGCATCCCCCTCCTAAGGGGAAGGTTGGCAGTTCGAACCTGCCCTGGGACACCATATATTTGAAAGCCCCACTCAGAGTGATCTGGTGGGGCTTTTTTGTGGCTGCTGCGCTGGTAAAGGGGCTAAAAGCTGTCACCCCCACCTCAGCTTTGCCAATCGAGGTGCTGACCTTAGCATTTGGAAAGGATGGCGTAGGCATAGGTGTCGCAAATGGTTTTGAGCACAAATAAATGCAGCGCCCTTTCTTCAAGAGAACCGTTGACCCGGCCGATAACCCAAAAGGTAACTTCAGACTCGCACAAAATCGTTTGATAGCGTTGGCCTCCAGCTATCATCTGCGCGCCTGAAAATGCCCGTGGTTCATCCTCTTCAATTGCCTGGAAGTCTTCGATGCTGTCGTATCACCAAAAGCGTTTTTTGATCGTCGATGATTTCTCGGATTTCCGCAGTTCCGTCAGGTCCATGCTGCGCGAGCTGGGTGTCAAGGATGTCGACACCGCCGACACCGGTGAACAGGCGCTGCGTATGTGTTCGCAGAAGGCCTACGATTTCATCCTGCAGGACTTTCATCTGGGCGATGGCAAGAAGAACGGTCAGCAGGTGCTTGAAGACCTGATGATCGAGAAGCTGATCAGTCATGAAGCGGTGTTCGTCATGGTCACCGCCGAGACCAGTCAGGCAATGGTGCTCAGTGCGTTGGAACACGAACCCGATGCGTACCTGACCAAACCGTTCAACCGTTCCGGCCTGGCTCAACGTCTGGAGCGGCTGGAGCAACGCAAGACGTTGCTCAAGCCGATCCTGCAAGCCCTTGACCGGGGCAAGCCGGTTGAAGTGCTCAATGCTTGCATTGCCTTGTGCAAGCAAGACATCCGCTACTCGCCGTTGTGCCTGCGCTATCGCGCCGATGCCCTGCGCGACCTGAATCAGAACGAAGCGCTGGAGCGTCTCTACGACAGCATCATTGCTGATCGGCCTCTGCCTTGGGCGTTTGCCGGTCTGGGCAAATTGCTGTTCAAGCGCGGCCAGGTCGTTCAGGCCAAGGGCGTCTACGAAAAAGCCCTGAAAGTGTTCCCGATGATGCCGACGCTTTACGACGGCATGGCCGATGTGCTGGTCGCTGAAGGCGACACCAAGGCTGCCCAGAACGTATTGGAGGAGGCGATCCGCTTGTCGCCGCTGGCGGTGCGCCGGCAAGCGCTGCTGGGAAAGTTGGCAATGGCCAACGAAGATTTTGACACCGCCTCCAAAGCCTATCGCCAGGCGGTGGCGCAGGGCGCGCAGTCGCGTTTCAAGGATGCGGAGAGCAACCTTGGCCTGGCCCACGCCTTGATCAGCAAAGGTAGCGAAAAAGGCCTGGATAACCGGACCCGGCTGGAAATCAACACGACGCTGAGTGCGGTGGCCAAGGAAAACCCTACCGATCCAGGTCTGCAGATTCGTGCGCGGCTGATGAAAGCCACCAGCATGCTGCTTAACGATGCCGAAACCGCCGAGAAGCTCACCGAGCAGGCAATGATGCGCCTTGATGGCATGGAGCAGTTCATGAGTGCCGAAGCGGCGCTGCTGGTGGCCAAGCAACTGCAGATGCTCGGGCAGGCCAGCGCCGGTGCCTCGATGCTGAAAAACTGCGCGGAAATCTACGGCGACGACCCGGCGGTGATGAAGGGCATCGCCAAGCTGACCGACGATCCGAGCATTCTCAATTCCGGCAACGTCGCTGCCGACCTCAACCGTCAGGGCGTACGGGTCTACAAGACCGGCAACCTGGTGGAAGCGCGGCAGGTGTTCCGCAAAGCCCTGGCGATGCAGCCGAAGAACATCAGTATCGCGCTGAACATGGCGCAGTCGCTGCTGCACGGCACCGACACCAGTGTGCCTTCGGCGGAGCTGGAGGAATGTCGGGCCTGCCTGAAAATGGTCGGCCTGATGCCTGACACCGATGCGCGTTACTCCCGTTATCAGAAGCTGCGAAGCAAGGCGTTTGGCGAATGAACGACAGCGAACAGGCACTCGATTTTTCCACGGTGATTGCTTCCACCGTGCACGACATGAAGAACTCCCTGGCCATGCTGATGCAGGCCCACAGCCAATGGTTGGCGCGCTTGCCGGATCCGCAGCAGCACACCCCGGAGCAGGGCGTGATCGAATTCGAGTTCGCGCATCTCAATGGCATGCTGGTGCAGTTGCTGGGGCTGTATAAACTCGGCGTCAACCAGATGCCGTTGCAACCGGCCTACCATGAGCTGGATGATTTCATCGAAGCGCAACTGGCGGCGCATCAAGACGTGTTCGCCAGTCGCGGCATTATGGCGACCTATGAAGTGGACCCGTTGAGCCCGCTGGGCTTCTTCGACCGGGAGCTGATTGCGTCGGTGCTGGCCAATAGCATCAACAACGCCATTCGTTACGCCCGCCACGCGGTGTTTATCAGCGTCAGCGATGAAGCCGGGCAATTGGTGCTGACCGTCAACGACGATGGCGAGGGTTATCCACTCGAGATGATCGAGCGTCAGGCCGATTACGTGCAGGGCATCAACCACAGCAGCGGAAGCACTGGTCTGGGCCTGTACTTTGCAGGGCGGATTGCCGCACTTCATCAGCGAAATGGTGTGGGCGGACGCACCGAGATCAGCAATGGCGGCCCGCTGGGTGGTGGAGTGTTCAACCTCTATCTGCCTTGACCGGTTCTTTTTGTTGGCCGCTGCTTGATATTCCGAACAGGCGGAGCCTATTTTGTACGGGTCGCCGTTCGCGGCTTGCATAACAAAAAGGATTGCGTCATGACAACCGATGGCCATTGTTCACTCGCGGAGCGATTGACGGGCATTGATGAGATTGAATGTGTCACGCCGGACTTGAATGGCATACCCCGTGGCAAGGTAATGACCGCCGAAGGCTTTCTTGAAGGGCGGCGTTTGCAGATGGCGCGGGGGGTGCTACTGCAATGCATCATGGGCGGATATCCGCCAGCGCGCTTTTACGGCAGCGATGATGGCGACCTGGCGCTGGTGCCCGATCCTGCACAAATCCATCGC
This sequence comes from Pseudomonas sp. RT4P38, assembly GCF_054897765.1. Classification (NCBI taxonomy): domain Bacteria; kingdom Pseudomonadati; phylum Pseudomonadota; class Gammaproteobacteria; order Pseudomonadales; family Pseudomonadaceae; genus Pseudomonas; species Pseudomonas sp. RT4P38. The sequence goes on along the minus strand of NZ_CM142703.1, from coordinate 5,316,417 downwards.
TTGCCCTGGAGCACACAGCCGCGAGCCTTGGCCATTTGCGATGCGGATGAGCTGACCGGCGAAAGCTCGTCTCTGTCGACCCGCGGCCAACTCAAAGCCGTGATCGCGCGTTACGCGGCCCTCGGCTTGGCGCCGGTGGTGGCGACCGAGCTGGAGTTTTTTGTCTTCGCACCCAATACCGACCCGACTCAACCGTTCCAGCCGCCGCTGGGCCTGGACGGTCGTCGCGAGGACGGTCATTCGGCGTTCAGTGTCAGTTCCAACAATGGTTTGCGGCCGTTCTTCAGTGAAGTCTACGCATGCATGGCGGCCCTGGGCTTGCCGCGCGATACCTTCATGCACGAGATGGGTGTCAGCCAGTTCGAGATCAACCTGCTGCACGGCGACCCACTGCTGCTGGCCGACCAGACACTCCTGTTCAAACACCTGCTTAAAGAAGTCGCGCTCAAGCATGGCCTGACCGTGGTCTGCATGGCCAAGCCGCTGGCGCACACGCCGGGCAGTTCGATGCATATTCACCAGAGCATCGTCGAGATCGGCAGCGGGCGTAACGTGTTCAGTGACAAGGCCGGTGAGCCGACCGCGACCTTCCGTCATTTCATCGCGGGTCAGCAGGCCGGCATGGCGGATTTCACGGCGTTGTTCGCGCCGAACGTGAACTCTTATCAGCGCTTGTGCCATCCCTTCGCATCGCCGAATAATGCCTGCTGGTCCCACGACAACCGTGCGGCCGGATTGCGTATTCCGGCCAGTTCACCCGCCGCTCGTCGGGTCGAGAACCGCTTGCCGGGGGCCGATGCAAATCCGTATCTGGCGATCGCCGCCAGTCTTGCCGCAGGGTTGTATGGCATTGAACACAAACTGGAGCCAAGCGAGGCGATCCAAGGCGAATTTGAAGTGCCGGATAATCTTTCGTTGCCGTGTACCTTGCATGCCGCTATTGAACGTCTGAAACGTAGTCAATTGGCGAAGGAACTGTTTGGCAAGGAGTTCATCGAAGGCTACGTCGCTTCGAAGACCATGGAGTTGACCAGCTTCTTTGATGAAATTACTCCCTGGGAGCGCCGTATCCTGGCCGCTCAGGCCTGACGTTCCATCGTCTTCGGGCTATCTTTTCGGGTAGCCCGATTCTCACTGCAAGGAGCCGCTCGGAACGCCGATGCGCCAAATCTGGAAACCCTTTCGAGCGCTTTATTTTGCCTCGCTGATGATGTTGATCGGCTCTGGCCTGTTGAGTACTTACCTGGCCTTGCGCCTGGCCGCCGACCGCGTCGACAGCCTGTGGGTCGGTGCGTTGATGGCGGCCAACTATTTCGGCCTGGTGCTGGGTGGTAAGATCGGCCATCGGCTGATTGCCCGGGTCGGGCATATTCGAGCCTATTCAGCCTGCGCCGGGATTGTCGGCGCGGCCGTGCTGGGCCATGGCCTGGTGGACTGGTTGCCTGCCTGGATCTTCCTGCGGGTAATTGTCGGCCTCGGGATGATGTGCCAGTACATGGTCATCGAAAGCTGGCTCAATGAGCAGGCCGAAGCCAAGCAACGTGGCATCGTTTTCAGCGGCTACATGATCGCCTCGTACCTGGGGCTGGTGTTGGGTCAACTGATCCTGGTCATGCACCCGGCGCTGGGCTTGGAACTGTTGATGTTGGTCGCTCTTTGCTTTGCCCTGTGTCTGGTGCCGGTGGCCCTGACCCAGCGGATTCACCCGGCGGCGTTGCACCCTGCGCCGATGGAGCCGCGGTTTTTTATCAAGCGCGTGCCGCAATCGTTGAGCACGGTGCTTGGGGCAGGGCTGATCGTCGGTTCGTTCTATGGCCTGGCGCCGCTGTACGCTTCGCAGCAAGGCTTGTCCACGGAGCAGGTCGGTCTGTTCATGGGTAGCTGCATTTTCGCCGGTCTGGTGGTGCAGTGGCCGCTGGGTTGGCTGTCCGATCGTTATGACCGGGCACTGTTGATCCGCTGTTTTGCATTTAGCCTGGCGCTGGCTGCATTGCCACTGGCGATCATCAAGCAAGTGCCGCTGGAGGTGCTGTTTATAGCCGGGTTTTTCTGTTCGTTGGTGCAGTTCTGCCTGTATCCACTGGCAGTGGCGTTTTCCAACGACCACGTCGAGGGTGATCGTCGGGTGTCCCTGACGGCGATGTTGCTGGTGACCTACGGTGTGGGCGCGAGCATCGGGCCGTTGGTGGCCGGGGTACTGATGAAAATGTTCGGCAGCCACATGCTCTATGCCTTTTTCAGCTTCTTCGCGTTGGTGCTGGTGTGGCGGATTCGCCCGAAAGCGGTAACCAACCTGCATCAGGTGGACGATGCACCGCTGCATCATGTCGCCATGCCGGACAGTATGTCGAGTTCGCCGTTGGTGGCTTGCCTTGACCCGCGTGTCGATGAGCAGGTGGTGCAGGAGCAGATGCACAACCCGATCAACCCGGAGCCGGAACCCGAAACGGAACCACCTCCAGAAGACCCTGACGCAGGGCGCGAGCAAAGTTTCACCGAGGCCAGGCCTTAAAATGCATAAAAAAACGGGCAGTCACCGCAAGCGACTGCCCGTTTTCTATTGATGCATCGTCTTACATATCGTCTTTGTCGAAGCGCCGCGCTTCGCGCTGAAGCTGATAGACGAACCGCTCGACTTGCCGCTGCACCAGCCCGCTCATGTTGTGAAAGCGTACGCCGGCGAAGGTGATGGAGATCCTTTCTTCGAAGTGCAGGTAACGCAATTCGACCGGAGCCGTCATGTTGCCAAAGGGCAGGGCGGCGATGAAGCGGTCGTAGACCTGACCCAGTTGCAGGCTGCCCGTGATGTCGCCTTCGAAGCGCAACTTGCAGCCGGTGGCCGAGATGTCCAGGAGCTTGCCACTGATCGGCGACTTGAGTTTTTCACCACCCAGATCGACGTTGACCAGTTGTGCCAGCTTCAATGCAGCACGGAATGCATTACGACGCTGGTGGTAAACCACCTCGGCGGGCAGGGCGCCACGGTAGCAGCGACCGCCACCGGATTCGTCGATGGTCAACGGGCCGTTGCTTTCCCAGGCAATACGCACGCCGTCGTGAAAGCCTTCGACCTTGAACGGTTCGCCGGCCAGCAGGAAACGTTCACCGTCGCGGGGAATCATTTCGTCCAGGGCCATCATGTTGCTGTCACGGTCAATGTCCACCAGATAACTCTGGAAGCGCTGGCTGCGCTCATGGAACGTGATGATCAGCGGATCATGGCTGTCTTGCAGCTGGCGCAGGTTACCGGAGATCTCCAACGGCGTGGTGAGCACCTTGGGTGGCTGCGGAGCATCTTCCGCGCTTAAGGCATTGAACACGGTTCATCAATCTCCAGACAAAATATGACTACGGCTGGCCATCATATTGCCAGCATATTACGCGTCTTGATAGTGCGCGCGTTTCAGCAGGCTCAAGCCTGACTGAGCGGGCGTGGCTTCGCAAGCATGGAGGTTGATCCGCGTGCATCATAGAGCGCTGGCGGCTCGCCGCCGTTGAGGATTTTCAGCTGATTGGACGTCGCGGCCTGTTGCACCAGAATCGACTGGCCATTTTTGATGTTGGCCGCCTGGCACTGCGCCAGAAGATCGGTCAGCACATCGCTCTGCTCCAGTAACTGATCGCCAATGCTCGAATGGCTGGCGAGTTGCTCCAGGCCGTTGCGGTTGGTCGGCAGGTTGAGGCTAGCGAGGATTTCACTGCGCTTGCGGCCATGCTGATCGAGCAAAATGATCAATGCCTGTTTCTGCGCCAGAATCTCTTCGAGCAGTGGCATGTCACGACCGTGCAAGGCGAGGGACTCGGTTTGCAGTAACTCCAGCAAATGCTGTGCTGGAGCAAAATCGTCAGTGATCAGTTGCAGTAAATTAGAGTCGTGCATGGCGGGCCTTGGGTTTTAAGCGTCCAAAAGCCTGGCGCGGGCCTTGGCCTAGCGCTGGGCTTCGAAGTTGAGCAGTTTGTTGGCTACACGGTTGCTGTCGACTTTGTAGCTGCCATCGGCAATCGCTGCTTTCAACTCGGCCACGCGGGCGTTGTTGACGGCAGGCTGATCGCGCAGCTTGTCAGTGACCTTCTGCAACTGTTGAGCCTCATTGCTGAGATGTACCGATTCCCCGCTTTTGACGGTACTGGCCTGTTCGGCCGGGGTATTCAGCGGCGCGGATTTGCCGGCTTCGGCGGTTTCCTTCGCGGTGCTGGTACGTGTACTGCCGGTAAGTGACGAGGAACTGTTCAAACGGCTGAAATCGATGACCATGATAAAAAAACCTCTGGGTATTTGGACGCTTGCCATGTTTTCGGCCATACCCGGAAAAACTTTAGGCCCAGTTATCAATGAGCTTGCGCGCGTCAGCGCTTGCCCTGCATAGGGCACAGTCTAGGGAACAGTCGAGCGGCGCGCCAGTGTTCTACATGGCCACTTCCACTTGGCCGGGCGCGGTGACTTGCGCCTTGATGACCCGCTGGGAGTTGAGGTTTTTCACCCGAATCTGTTCGCGCAAGCCGCCGTTGGACAGCGCTTCACCCGGCATGCGCACGCTGAGCGTACCGCTGCGGGCGGTAATCACCACCTGGTCGCCCTTGCTGATGACTTCTGCCTGTTCCATGTGCACCAGGGTCATGACCTGGTCGGCGACCATTGGTCGGGTAAGTTTCTGCCCGATCGCCTGGTCGACAGAAGTCAGGTAACCCTGGTTGATCAGGCTGATGTCGCGCTCGCGCAAGGTCACATCGTCGGGCTCGACGATTCCGGCGCGTCGCAGCGGGCGGGTGGTGGTCACAATGTCGCGAAAAAGGCGCACCTGAGCGGGTACGAACACCGTCCAGGGCGACGCGCCCTCGCAGCGAACCTTGACGGTAACGCGGCCCAGCGGCTTGGCCGGACTCTCCAGAGTGGCTGTCAATTCCTTGTCGCACATAGGCATGCGCAGGCGTGGATCGAGCTGGTTGACCTGGATTTCGTACCGGCCTTGCGTTTGACTGGTCGCCAGATAGTCTTCTACGGTGAATTCAAGAAAGCCCTGGGTGACGCCGATAAGCATGTCAGGCAAGGTAACCGCGTCAGCAAGGGCAGGGCTGCCAGCGTTGAACAGGCAAACGGCTGACATCGCGCACATTAATGTGCGGGCGTTTGATGTCAGGCGTCGGAAAAATGTCGGTTCTGTGTTCATAAGCGTTAAAAAGCAAGCGCCGTGCCGTTTAGTGATGAATGCGCGTCGCAACACACTTAAGTGTTGGTGTAGGAGTCTGTGCATGGCTGGTGTAATGGATGCGGTAAACCAGCGCACGCAACTGGTAGGGCAGAATCGCCTTGAGCTGTTGTTGTTCCGTCTTGACGGTCAGCAGCTGTATGGGATCAACGTGTTCAAGGTTCGGGAGGTGCTGCAATGCCCCAAACTGACGCTGATGCCAAAATCCAGTCCTGTCGTGTGCGGTGTGGCAAGTATTCGGGGGGCGACCATTCCGATTCTTGATCTGGCGATGGCGACCGGTTCCGGTGCGCTGAAAGATCAAAGCAATCCCTTCGTGATCATCACGGAGTACAACACCAAGACCCAGGGTTTCCTGGTGCGATCGGTGGAACGCATCGTCAATATGAATTGGGAGGAGATTCATCCGCCACCCAAGGGCACGGGACGCGACCATTACCTGACGGCTGTGACTAGGGTCGACAATCAGTTAGTCGAAATCATCGACGTCGAGAAAGTGCTGGCAGAAGTGGCGCCGACACCTGAAGCGATTTCCGTCGGCGTGGTGGATGTCGAAACCCAGCACAAAGCGCTCTCTTTGCGAGTATTGACGGTCGATGACTCGTCGGTGGCGCGCAAGCAGGTGACCCGTTGCCTGCAGACGGTCGGTGTCGAAGTGGTGGCGTTGAACGACGGTCGGCAAGCGCTGGATTACCTGCGCAAGCTGGTCGACGAGGGCAAGAAGCCGGAAGAAGAGTTCCTGATGATGATTTCCGACATCGAGATGCCGGAGATGGACGGGTACACCCTCACGGCCGAGATCCGCAACGACCCTCGCATGCAAAAGCTTCACATCATCCTGCATACTTCGTTGTCGGGTGTATTCAATCAGGCGATGGTCAAGAAGGTCGGTGCCGATGACTTCCTTGCCAAATTCCGTCCTGATGACCTGGCATCCCGGGTAGTCAACCGGATCAAAGCAGCAGACATCAGCTAGGGGCCTTCTGCCCCTAACGGTTAATACGATTTAAGAGGCGGCATCTTTGTCTACGGGTAATTTGGATTTCGAACAGTTCCGGGTCTTCCTGGAAAAAGCCTGTGGCATTTTGCTCGGTGAAAACAAGCAATACCTGGTCTCGAGCCGTCTCAACAAACTGATGGAACAGCAGGGCATCAAGTCCTTGGGTGAGCTGGTCCAGCGCATCCAGACCCAGCCGCGCAGCGGTTTGCGCGAGATGGTGGTGGATGCCATGACTACCAACGAAACCCTGTGGTTTCGTGACACCTATCCGTTTGAAGTCTTGAAGAACAAGGTGCTGCCCGCCGCGATCAAGGCCGCCCCTGGCCAGCGTCTGCGGATCTGGTCGGCGGCGTGTTCGTCGGGTCAGGAACCGTATTCGCTGTCGATGTCGATCGATGAGTTCGAGCGCGTGAACATGGGCCAGTTGAAGATGGGCGTGCAAATCGTTGCCACCGACCTGTCCGGCACCATGCTGACCAACTGCAAGACCGGCGAATACGACAGCCTGGCCATCGGCCGTGGTCTGTCGCCCGAGCGCCTTCAGCGTTACTTCGACCCGAAAGGGCCGGGGCGCTGGGCCATCAAGGCGCCGATCAAGAGCCGGGTGGAGTTTCGCTCGTTCAACCTGCTGGACAGCTACGCGAGCCTCGGCAAGTTCGACATCGTGTTCTGCCGCAACGTGCTGATCTACTTCTCCGCCGAGGTGAAGAAGGACATCCTGTTGCGCATTCACAGCACGTTGAAGCCAGGCGGTTATCTGTTCCTCGGTGCTTCCGAGGCGCTGAACGGTTTGCCGGACCATTACCAGATGGTCCAATGCAGCCCGGGGATCATTTACCAGGCGAAGTGATTCGTTGGCGGTATAAAAAAACGGGAGTCCTCAGGGGCTCCCGTTTTTTTTGCCTGCCGTTATTTCTGAAACACCACTAGACCCTGTGGGAGCGAGCTTGCTCGCGATTGCGGTGGGTCAGGCTATACAGCTGTCGACTGTCCCGACGCCATCGCGAGCAAGCTCGCTCCCACAGGGTCGGGGTTGTTCTCCTGACCGTAAGAAGCGGCAGAAAAGCGGCAGGCGGCGGAAATCGGTTGCCGCTTTTCTGGCATTGCCACGTTGCCACTGCCCGCAAAGCCCCGGATTACGGCCTTTTTTGAATTGGCACGCCGCTTGCTATGTCTCTGTTACGAAAAATCAGGTCACCCGAAGGTTTCCCGACATGAGCATCAGCTTCGATAAAGCGCTCGGTATTCACGAACAAGCCCTGGGCTACCGCGCTCAGCGTGCCGAAGTCCTGGCCAACAACATCGCCAACGCCGACACCCCGAACTACAAGGCTCGGGATCTGGACTTCTCGAAAGTGCTCGCCGAGCAGAACGAGAAGACCAAGAGCGGCACTTTTGCCTTGAACATGACCAACAACCGTCATATCGAAGCCGAAGGCCTGGGCAATGGCGACGAGTCGCTGCTGTATCGCACGCCGATGCAACCGTCGATCGACCAGAACACCGTGGACGCCCAGCTTGAGCAGTCGAACTACGCGGAAAACGCCGTCGGCTTCCAGGCCAGCTTCACCCTGCTCAACAGCAAATTCAAAGGGCTGGTATCAGCCCTGCGCGGAGAGTAAGCCATGTCTCTATCCAGTGTTTTCAACATTGCCGGTAGCGGCATGAGTGCCCAGACCACTCGCTTGAACACCGTCGCCAGTAACATCGCCAACGCCGAGACCGTCTCCTCGAGTATCGACCAGACCTACCGTGCACGGCACCCGGTATTTGCCACCATGTTCCAGGGCGGCCAGAGCGGCGGCAGCGATTCGCTGTTCCAGAGCCAGGACGCGGCCGGTCAAGGTGTGCAAGTGCTGGGCGTGGTCGAAGACCAGAGCAACCTTGAGGCGCGCTACGAGCCGAACCATCCGGCGGCCGACGGCAAGGGCTACGTCTACTACCCAAATGTCAACGTGGTGGAAGAAATGGCCGACATGATTTCCGCGAGCCGCTCGTTCCAGACCAACGCCGAAATGATGAACACCGCCAAAACCATGATGCAGAAGGTTCTGACCCTCGGTCAGTGATAAGGGGCGACTCAGATGAGTGTTACCGATACCACCAGTGGCCTTAGCCTCAAAGACATCCTGGCCAACTCCTCGGTCAAGACCAACACCAGCGCCGATGGCCTGGCGTCCGCGACGAACAGCGCCACCGGCAAACAGTCCCTGGGCAAGGACGCGTTCCTGCAGTTGCTGGTGACGCAACTGAAAAACCAGAACCCGCTGGAACCACAGGATAACGGCGAGTTTGTCGCCCAGTTGGCGCAGTTCAGCAGCCTGGAAGGTATTACCACACTCAATACCACCGTGAGCGGCCTCGCGAGCAATTACAACTCGTCCCAGGCGTTGCAGGCGTCGTCGCTGGTCGGGCGTTCGGTTATTGCACCGGCCGACAAGACGGTGGTCGATACCTCCAAGAGTTTCACCGGCACCATCGCCGTACCGGCGTCGGTGGACCCGGTCAAGGTCAAGATCACCGATGCCGATGGCAAGGTTGTCCGCACCATCGATCTGGGCAGCCAGAAAGCCGGTACTTCCACTTTCATCTGGGACGGCAAAAACGACGCAGGCGAAGTGGCCAAGACGGGTACCTATACCTTCGGAGCTACGGCGACCTACGACGGCAAGGCGACCTCGCTGGTGACGTACCTGCCGGCCACCGTCAACAGCGTGACCATCAGCCAGACCGGCGGTGAGTTGATGTTGAACCTGGCCGGGCTGGGCAGCATCGCCCTGTCCAAAGTACAAACCATTGGTATGTAGAGCCGACTAACACGGCACAAAGGAGTGGAATATGTCTTTCAATATCGGCCTTAGCGGTCTCTATGCAGCCAACAAACAACTGGACGTGACCGGCAACAACATCGCCAACGTCGCGACCACCGGTTTCAAATCGTCCCGTGCGGAATTCGAAGACGTTTACTCGGCCACCAAGCTGGGTTCCGGCAGCAAAACCATCGGTAACGGCGTGCGCTTGGCCAACGTTTCCCAGCAGTTCACCCAGGGCGACGTCAACAACACCGGCAACGTGCTGGACATGGGTATCAACGGTTCCGGCTTCTTCGTGCTGAGCGAGAACGGTTCGATGTCCTACACCCGTGCCGGTACGTTCAAGGTCGACAAGGACGGTTACGTCACCAATAGCGACGGCTCTGCGCGTCTGCAGGGTTATGGCGTGGATGCCAATGGCAAGATCCTCAATGGCGTTTTGACTGACCTGCGCATCGATACGTCGAACCTGGCGCCAAAAAACACCTCCACGGTTTCGTCGACGATCAACCTGAACTCCACAGCTCCCATCATCAACCAGACTACCAATCCGTTTGACCCGTCCAAGGAAGCGTCCTTCACCAAGCAGTTCAGTACGCCCATTTACGATACCCAGGGTAACAAGCACGTCATGGACCAATACATGGTCAAGACGGGTGACAACACCTGGAAGACCTACACCCTGATCGAGGGTCGCAACCCGAATGGCAGCGATCCTACTCTTGCCGCTTCCCTTCCAGTCGCTTCGACCATGAACTTCGACAGCTCCGGCAAGCTGACTTCGGTCACCACACCGGTTGTTCCAGCGACCGTTCCGCCATCCGTGATAACCAGCCCTGATCTGACGGTCACCGGCTGGATTCCGGGTACCGTGACCAATGGCACGTGGACAGCCAACGGCGCTGCCTCTGGCGTCGTTACGGTCTCCATGGACAAAACCACGCAGTACAACGCTGACACCGCGCGTTCGATTCCTTCGCAGAACGGCTACGCCACCGGCCAGATCACCAACTTGACCATCGACACCAGCGGTATCATGCTGGCCAACTTCAGCAACAGCCAGACCAAGGCCATCGGCCAGATCTCGCTCGCCAGTTTCACCAACGAGCAAGGTCTGCAGCCAATTGGCGGCACCGGCTGGAAAGAAACCTACGCGTCGGGTATCCCGGGCTACGATGCGCCGAACACCGGTACCTTGGGCGAGATCAATTCCAACTCTCTGGAAGAGTCCAACGTCAACCTGACCAATGAACTGGTCGACCTGATCAAGGCGCAGAGCAACTACCAGGCGAACGCCAAGACCATCTCCACCCAGAGCACCATCATGCAAACCATCATTCAGATGACTTGATGCGGGTTGGCTGAAAGCGCTGCACAAAGAGCCCCTCGATCGAGGGGTTTTTTTTGGCCGGAATTTTTGTCAGGAGGCAGATTTGTGTCGATCACCTGCAACCGGCACGACGCAAAACCTGTGGGAGCGAGCTTGCTCGCGATGGGGTCAGTCGGGGCGCCACTTTCCTTGAGGTAAAAGAAAACCCCCGACAAACCAGAGGCCTGTCGGGGGTTTCGAGTCAGCGCCTCGCGGCGCCTACCGGCTCAGCTTATTGGCAAGCTTCGCAATCCGGCTCGTCGATGGCGCAAGCCTTCGGCACTGGAGCAGGACCGGCAGGAGCCGCCAGGACCGAATCTTCACCGTGGTTGCCACCGCTGGAAACAGCGTTCAGCTTACCGGTGTTGATGGTCGACTTCTCGGTGCTGGTCGCGGCCAGGGCACGGAGGTAGTAAGTGGTTTTCAGACCACGGTACCAGGCCATGCGGTAGGTCACGTCCAGCTTCTTGCCCGAAGCGCCGGCGATGTACAGGTTCAGCGACTGAGCCTGGTCGATCCACTTCTGACGACGACTGGCCGCGTCAACGATCCACTTGGTGTCCACTTCAAACGCGGTCGCGTAGAGCTCTTTGAGTTCTTGCGGGATGCGCTCGATCTGTTGCACCGAACCGTCGTAGTACTTCAGGTCGTTGATCATGACCGAGTCCCACAGGCCGCGAGCCTTCAGGTCGCGAACCAGGTACGGGTTGATCACGGTGAATTCGCCCGACAGGTTCGATTTCACGTAGAGGTTCTGGTAGGTCGGTTCGATCGACTGCGAGACGCCAGTGATGTTGGCGATGGTCGCGGTCGGTGCGATGGCCATGATGTTGGAGTTACGAATGCCTTTCTGAACGCGGGCACGAACCGGTGCCCAGTCCAGGGATTCGTTCAGGTCAACGTCGATGTACTTCTGGCCACGTTGCTCGATCAGGATCTGTTGCGAATCCAGCGGCAGGATGCCTTTGGACCACAGCGAACCCTGGAACGTCTCGTAGGCGCCGCGCTCGTCGGCCAAGTCGCAGGAGGCCTGGATCGCGTAGTAGCTGACCGCTTCCATCGACTTGTCGGCGAACTCGACGGCAGCATCGGAACCGTAAGGAATGTGCTGCAGGTACAGCGCGTCCTGGAAGCCCATGATGCCCAGACCGACCGGACGGTGCTTGAAGTTGGAGTTCTTCGCTTGTGGCACCGAGTAGTAGTTGATGTCGATCACGTTATCGAGCATGCGAACGGCGGTGTTCACGGTGCGTTCCAGCTTGGCGGTGTCGAGCTTGCCGTTGGTGATGTGGTTCGGCAGGTTGATCGAGCCCAGGTTGCAAACGGCGATCTCGTCCTTGTTGGTGTTCAAGGTGATCTCGGTGCACAGGTTCGAGCTGTGAACCACGCCAACGTGCTGCTGCGGGCTGCGCAGGTTGCACGGGTCTTTGAAGGTCAGCCATGGGTGGCCGGTTTCAAACAGCATGGACAGCATTTTGCGCCACAGGTCTTTGGCCTGGATGGTCTTGAACAGCTTGATCTTGCCCGGGTACTCGGACAGGGCTTCGTAGTACTCGTAACGCTCTTCGAAGGCCTTGCCGGTCAGGTCGTGCAGGTCCGGCACTTCGGATGGCGAGAACAGGGTCCACTTGCCGTCATCGAAGACGCGCTTCATGAACAGGTCAGGGATCCAGTTGGCGGTGTTCATGTCGTGGGTACGACGACGATCATCACCGGTGTTCTTGCGCAGCTCGATGAACTCTTCAATGTCCATGTGCCAGGTTTCCAGGTAGGCACAGACAGCGCCTTTGCGCTTGCCACCCTGGTTAACGGCTACCGCGGTGTCGTTCACCACTTTCAGGAACGGAACAACGCCCTGGGATTTGCCGTTGGTGCCCTTGATGTACGAACCGAGCGCACGAACCGGCGTCCAGTCGTTACCCAGGCCGCCCGCAAACTTCGACAACATGGCGTTGTCGTGGATCGCGTGGTAGATGCCCGACAGGTCATCCGGCACGGTGGTCAGGTAGCAGCTCGACAGCTGTGGACGCAGGGTGCCGGCGTTGAACAGGGTTGGGGTCGACGACATGTAGTCAAAGGACGACAACAGGTTGTAGAACTCGATGGCGCGGTCTTCTTTGTTCTTCTCTTCGATCGCCAGGCCCATGGCCACGCGCATGAAGAAGATTTGCGGCAGTTCGAAGCGGATACCGTCCTTGTGGATGAAGTAACGGTCGTACAGGGTTTGCAGGCCCAGGTACGTGAACTGCTGATCGCGCTCGTGGTTGATCGCCTTGCCGAGTTTTTCCAGGTCGAAGGTAGCGAGGACCGGGTTCAGCAATTCGAATTGGATACCCTTGGCGATGTACGAAGGCAGGGCCTTGGCGTACAGGTCGACCATTTCGTGGTGGGTCGCGCTTTCGGCGACTTCCAGGAAGCTCAGGCCTTCGGCACGCAGGGTGTCCATCAGCAGGCGAGCGGTCACGAACGAGTAGTTCGGCTCACGCTCAACCAGGGTGCGGGCGGTCATCACCAAAGCGGTGTTGACGTCGGTCAGGGCCACGCCGTCGTACAGGTTTTTCAGGGTTTCGCGCTGGATCAGGTCGCCGTCGACTTCTGCAAGACCTTCGCACGCTTCGGTGACGATGGTGTTCAGGCGGCCCATGTCCAGAGGAGCAAAGGTGCCGTCGGCGCGGGTGATGCGGATCGACGGGTGAGCGTTGACCGCTTCCTCGGCCGGCGCGTGGGCGGCGCGCTCTTTCGAACGACCGTCGCGGTAGATCACGTAGTCGCGCGCCACTTTTTGCTCGCCGGCACGCATCAGGGCCAGTTCGACCTGGTCCTGGATTTCTTCAATGTGGATCGTGCCGCCCGATGGCATGCGACGCTTGAAGGTCGCGGTGACTTGTTCGGTCAGACGGGCAACGGTGTCGTGGATTCGCGACGAAGCGGCAGCGGTGCCGCCCTCAACTGCAAGAAACGCTTTGGTGATGGCGACGGTAATCTTGTCATCGGTGTAAGGAACGACAGTGCCGTTACGCTTGATCACGCGCAGCTGGCCAGGCGCGGTGGCGGACAGATCCGAAGTCGAATCAGCGGCCTGCGGCAAGGTGCCCTGCGGGTTCTCGCGAGTTGTGTCGGTTTGCATGGGGGGTTGTCTCCACATTCTCTATGTTTGTTTGGGCACCATCACGGTGCCCACCGTTCCGTCCTGAAGCACTACAACCGGCGAGTGCCGGGCATACCAACTTCGGGACAGTCAGGAAGGGGGGCTATTGGGCGCCGCTTCCATGCCGAAGTCTTTGGTATCAAGCCATGTGCCTGAGACCGAGTTCCTTTCTGGGTGACAGTTGGGGACTGCAACACCCGTACCGTTTCTCCCCTTGGGGCTGAAAAACAGCAGCCATCCGCACGCGCGGTTTGGTCTTTCAAAAATTCGTTTGATTCAACCGGACAGAGGCAATAAAAGCGCTTGAAATTGGTGTCTGGTTTGTGTTTGGTTTTCTACGCAAAACCCTACATGTAGGGTTTTTTTCGCGCCGGGCTACAAGATAATGCGTTTTGGAGGGTGTTGCAACGTACTGCCTGTGGATAAACCTGTGCGTAAATTGTGTGTGAAAGAGGGAACAGGCGTGTAGGCCGCGACCTAGCGGGAGCGGACCGTTTTTCACTGATTTTCAGCGATTGAAAACAGTCATTCGGATTTTTAAGGGCGCGAACCCTATCACAAAAAAACGTGTTGTCCGAACGCATTTACCGGCTTGTGTTCTCGGCGAGCGACGTTTATACAATCGGCCAATGCAAATGCATTCTTATCCTCCCCAATCATTACAAAAAGACGGGCGGATCCTTCCTTATTAGTGTTGTTGGCAAGCAGAGGTCACCGTGGAACAAGAAGCCTGGCAGGTATTGATTGTCGAGGACGACCAGCGTCTGGCTGAACTGACCCGCGATTACCTGGAAGCCAATGGCCTGCGCGTGTCGATCGAGGGCAATGGCGCCTTGGCCGCGGCACGGATCATCAAGGAAAAACCGGACCTGGTGATCCTCGACCTGATGTTGCCGGGCGAGGATGGCCTGAGCATCTGCCGCAAGGTCCGCGACAAGTATGACGGTCCGATCCTGATGCTCACCGCCCGCACCGACGACACCGACCAGATCCTTGGCCTCGACTTGGGCGCCGACGACTACGTGTGCAAACCGGTTCGCCCACGTCTGCTGCTGGCGCGCATCCAGGCCCTGTTGCGACGCAGTGAAGCCCCTGAAGTGGCGCCGGAAAAACAACGGCGTCTGCAATTTGGTCCGTTGGTGGTGGACAACGCACTGCGCGAGGCCTGGCTGAATGACAACGGCATCGAACTGACCAGCGCCGAGTTCGATCTGCTCTGGCTGCTGGTGGCCAACGCCGGGCGCATCCTGTCGCGGGAAGAGATTTTCACCGCGCTGCGCGGCATTGGCTATGACGGCCAGGACCGTTCCATCGACGTGCGCATCTCGCGCATCCGCCCCAAGATCGGCGATGACCCGGAGCATCCGCGGCTGATCAAGACCATCCGCAGCAAAGGTTATCTGTTCGTTCCGGAAGCCTGCACGCTGTGAACTCGATCTTCCTGCGTATTTACGGTGGCATGTGCGCGGCGCTGATTCTGGTCGCCGTACTTGGCGTGCTGGCTTTGCACCTGCTCAACCAGGTGCGCGGCGAGCAATACCGCGAACGCCTGGCCCACGGCACGTTCTCGTTGATGGCCGACAACCTGAACCCGATGAACGAGACCGAGCGCCACCGTGCCTTGCTGGTGTGGGAGCGTTTGCTCGGGATTCCGTTGGCACTGAAGACCTTTGCCCAGACCGACCTCGACCTCACCCAGCGCACCCGCGTGCTGCGCGGTCAGGCGCTGGTGGAACAGACCGGCCCGCATGCGGCGAAGGTTTACCGGTTGGTCAGTGACAAGCAACAGCTGGTGCTGACGGGGGAGGTCCAGCAGATCAGCGAGCAACTGGCCCGGGCGACTATTTACCTGCTGGCCGATGAACTGGTGCGTTACCCGGTGGCCGAGCAACCCGAGCGCCTGGCGCAGTTGAAGCGTGACAAAGGGTTTGGTTTCGACTTGCGGCTGGTGAAGGTCGAGCAGGCGGACATGGACGAGGACCAGCGTCGCCGGGTGTCCGAAGGCGACACGGTGATGGCGCTGGGCAAGGGCGGCGACTCGATCCGGGTGTTTGCCGGCATGGTCGGTACACCGTGGGTGCTGGAAATCGGTCCGTTGTATCAGATGAATCCGTATCCGCCGGAGTGGCTGGTGTTAATCGCCGCCCTTGGGTTGAGCCTGATCGGTTTGATTGTCTATCTGCTGGTGCGGCAACTTGAGCGCCGTTTGCGTGGCCTGGAAGCGGCCGCCACGCGCATCGCCAAGGGCAGCCTGGAAACCCGCGTGCCGGCACGCGGCGCGGACTCGGTGGGACGGCTGGCCTCGGCGTTCAACGGGATGGCCGAGCACTTGCAGCAGTTGCTGGCGATCCAGCGTGAGTTGGTGCGCGCCGTGTCTCACGAGCTGCGCACACCCGTGGCGCGACTGCGTTTTGGTCTGGAAATGATCGGCACGGCCACCACGCCGCAGGCGTTGGAAAAATACTGTGAAGGCATGGACCACGACATCGAGGACCTCGATAAGCTGGTGGACGAGATGCTCACTTACGCGCGGCTGGAGCAGGGCTCACCGGCGCTGAACTTTCAGCGGATCGATCTGGATGCATTGGTCAATCAGGTGATCGAAGAACTGGCGCCGTTACGCGCCGAGGTCACGGTGCAGCGCGGCTTGTGCCTGTCCGCCGCTGACAACGACGACGCGTGGGTCGAGGCCGAGCCGCGTTACCTGCACCGGGCGTTGCAGAACCTGGTGAGCAATGCCATGCGCCACGCTCAATCACGGGTGACCGTCAGCTATCAGGTGGGGCAGCAGCGCTGTCGGGTCGATGTCGAGGATGACGGGCCGGGCGTGCCGGAAATGGCCTGGGAGAAGATCTTCACGCCGTTCCTGCGCCTCGATGACAGTCGCACCCGCGCCTCGGGCGGGCATGGGCTGGGATTGTCCATCGTGCGGCGAATCATCCATTGGCATGATGGCCGGGCGTTGATCAGCAAGAGCAAGAGTTTGGGCGGGGCGTGTTTCAGCCTGAGCTGGCCGAGGAATCAGGAGAAGCGTTGAGATCTGTCTTGAATGATCTGCCGCCATCGCGAGCAAGCTCGCTCGCACATTGGATCTATGCAACACCACAAGTCCCTGTGGGAGCGAGCTTGCTCCGGGCGGCGATCCGACGATAGGGCCCTCACAGTCGCTAAAAGCCTTCAGGCCTTGATGCTGACCAAACTCAACAACTGTCCATCCATGACCCCGAACTGCGCATCCAGTTCAGTGCCATTACGCCACTCGCTGGACAGATCCGTCAGCAACCGCAGTCGCACTTCACCGCTCTCGGTCCACTCCAGCACTTCGGCGTGCTCGAAGTAAAAGCGCTGCTGAACGATCGGATACAGCGCCTTGAACAGGCTTTCCTTCACCGAAAACGTCAGGGTCACCAGCATCGCCAGCTGATCGCGACGGCCGGCGGTCATGCGTTGCAACTCAGACGCGGTGAGGATTTCCCCGGACAGGCGTTCGGCCCGTTCAGGGTTGAGCAGGTTTTCCAGGTCCATCCCCAAGCCGCGCCAATGGGCTTTCTTCGCGACAATCGCCGCGGCCCGGCCGGTGCTGTGGGTGATCGAGCCCGTGATGTGCATCGGCCACACCGGCGCTCGGTCTTCACCAATGGCCGGGACAAAACTTAACCCTTCCAATTGTTGCAACGCAGCCCGAGCGCACACCCGCCCGGCGAGGAACTCAGCCTGACGCTTGGCAACCGAACGCTGGATGGTGGCCGGCGGCTCGATGGCGCTGCGCTGGAAATCATCGCTGGCCAGTTGCGAGGTATCGAAGTGAGTACTCAACAGCACCGTATCGGCCAGCGTAAACGGCAGCGGCCAATGGGCATCGAGTGGAGTGCAGCAGACGGGTAGGGCGGGGGCGCGATTCATGTGGGGCATTTTGCCGGGTTGCCTTGAGGCTGGGTAGTGCAAAGGTTCAGATCGGCGGCGCGGTCTACCGGATCAACCAAAAATCTTCTTGAAAAACGCCTGCATGTCCGCCCCGGCCTTGTCCATTTCAGCCTTGAACGCTGCAAGAAAGTGATCACAACAGCCTGGTCGATTTGATTCAGCTCAGGTTCAGAGTGCGTTCAGGGTGAGTTCAGGGCCGGTTGAGTAACCTTGCCCGTACTCAAAATGCACGTAGCGCATGATTACGACAACGTGTCGGTCTCGCACAATGGCATTAAACTCCGTCAGGAAGACCTCATGGGCCGCTACGATCTGTCCTGCCACAGCCAGTCGCCATGTTAGCTATCGTGAAGCGCGTGCCTTTGGGTGATGCCTTTGAGTAAGTTGTGCCACTGGAGATGTTTGTTTGCCCGGGAGAGCGTTATGAAACTGCTGGTCGTCGAAGATGAAGCGCTGTTGCGCCATCACCTGCAAACCCGCCTGACGGATAGCGGCCACGTGGTCGAGTCCGTGGCCAATGCCGAGGAGGCGCTGTACCAGACCGAGCAGTTCAACCATGACCTGGCGGTGATCGACCTCGGCTTGCCGGGCATGGGCGGGCTCGACCTGATCCGTCAACTGCGTTCGCGCGGCAAGACCTTCCCGATCCTGATCCTCACCGCGCGCGGCAATTGGCAGGACAAGGTCGAAGGCCTTGCCGCCGGCGCCGACGATTACGTGGTCAAGCCGTTCCAGTTCGAAGAACTCGACGCACGCCTGAATGCCTTGCTGCGCCGCTCCAGCGGTTTCACCCAATCGACCATCGTCGCCGGGCCATTGCTGTTGGACCTCAATCGCAAACAGGCGTCCCTCGATGAACAACCGCTGGCGCTGACCGCGTATGAGTACCGAATCCTCGAGTACCTGATGCGTCATCACCAGCAAGTGGTGGCCAAGGACCGCTTGATGGAACAGCTTTACCCGGACGATGACGAGCGCGATCCGAACGTGATCGAAGTGCTGGTCGGCCGTCTGCGCCGCAAACTTGAAGGCCCGGCCGGCTTCAAACCGATCGATACCGTGCGTGGCCTCGGCTACCTGTTCAATGAGCGCTGCACTTGATTCGTTCCCTTCGCGTCCGTTTGATGCTCGCCGCCACGATCCTGGCGGTGTTGTTCATGCTGGCATTGCTGCCGGCGATGCAGGGCGCGTTCAGCTTGGCGTTGCAGGATTCGATCGAGCAGCGCCTGGCGTCGGACGTCACCACGCTGATCTCCGCCGCCCGGGTGGAAAACAACCGCTTGCAGATGCCGGCGCAGTTGCCCGATGAGCGTTTCAACCTCACTGACAGCCGTTTGCTCGGCTACATTTATGACCGTGAAGGGCACCAGGTCTGGCGTTCGAAGGGCACCCAGCAAGAAAACATCAATTACAAACCGCGTTACGACGGACGCGGTAACGAGTTTGCGAGGATCAGCGAAGCCAACGGCCAGGAGTTCTTCGTCTATGACGTCGAGGTCAAACTGCTGGGCGGCAAGAGCGCGGCGTTCAGCATCGTCGCGCTGCAACCGGTGCGCGAATACGAAGACACCCTCGAAGGCCTGCGGGAAAACCTGTATCTGGGCTTCGGCGCGGCCTTGCTGGTGTTGCTCGCGTTGCTGTGGATTGGTCTGACCTGGGGCTTGCAGGCATTGCGCCGGCTCAGTCAGGAACTGGACGAGATCGAAAGCGGCACCCGCGAAAGTCTCAGCGAACAACACCCGCGCGAACTGCTGCGCCTGACCGGCTCCCTCAACCGCTTGCTGCACAGCGAGCGCGAACAACGCAGCCGATATCGCGATTCCCTCGACGACCTGGCCCACAGCTTGAAAACCCCGCTGGCCGTGTTGCAAGGCGTCAGCGAAGACATGGCCCAGCGCCCGGCAAATCGCGATCAAGCCTGGGTGCTGCAAACCCAGATCGAACGCATGAGCCAGCAGATCAGCTATCAGTTGCAACGCGCCAGCCTGCGCAAAAGCGGTCTGGTGCGCCATCAGGTCCGCCTGCGCCCGGTGCTGCAAAGCCTCTGCGACACCCTCGACAAGGTCTACCGCGACAAGCGCGTGCGGGTCGCTTTCGACCTGCCGGAGCAATGTTATGTGCCGATCGAGCAGGGCGCCTTGCTGGAAATGATGGGCAACCTGCTGGAAAACGCGTATCGGCTGTGCCTGGGCGAAGTGCGCATCAGTGTGCGTGAAAGCCTTGGCGGGGTTGAGTTGTGTGTTGAGGATGATGGGCCGGGCGTGCCGCCGGATCAGCGGGCGCGGATTCTGCAAAGGGGAGAGCGGCTGGATCGGCAGCATCCGGGGCAGGGGATTGGGTTGGCGGTGGTCAAGGACATCATAGAGAGCTACAGCGCGAAGCTGACGCTGGGGGATTCGCCGATGGGCGGGGCGGCGTTTCGGATTCATTTTCCGGTGGTTTGACCGCAGGGTTGATGGTGTTCTTTCGGACACTTTCGCGAGCAAGCTCGCTCCCACATTTGATCTCCTGAGTTCACACAATTATGTGTTCACTGAAGATCCCTGTGGGAGCGAGCTTGCTCGCGATGAGGCCCATCCATACAACGCAAATCCCACAGAAACTCAGTAATAAACAGTGATGTTTAAAACACATCTCCAGACACTCACTTAGGCTACACATCCTTGCGCCGCTGCCTACGACTACGCCAGAATCCGCCGGCTTGTGCGCCTTGGGTCTGGGCTCTATCGTTTGCGGGTCGCTGCCAATTCAGCGTCCGGATTTGACCGTCCGATTCGATCAAGGCGTACCAGTGTCCAAGAAAAGCTTCAGGCTTTTTTGCGGTGGCTGTGCGCGGGACACCTTCGGGTGTGCCGGATACCTTGATTTCCGGTCGGTCAACCCGCGTACAGCTGCCACCTTCTCGTTTGACCGCGAACGGTGGCAGCTCCGCTAATCAAGGAGCATCACCATGTTCAAGGCCACGCCCAATCCTCCGAACACCGACGACGTTTCCCCCTACGAAACCCCCGATTCCAAAATACTCAACGAAGCCGCCGACCGCGCCCTCGATTACTACCTCAACCCGGCTGCCCACATCAAAGCCACCCCGCGCACACCCGGCACCATGTTCATCGTTAACCCGGAGCTCGATACCGAGACCCTGCTGGCCCACGCTTGCGAGTCGCTGGCCTCGGCCAATGTCATGACCATGGATCTGGCGGATCATATGGAGGGGCCGAGTCGCAATTCGCTGTTGGGTATTGCGCAAATCATCATGCTGGGGGAGCTGGCGGTAAATCGGGCGTTGGATAACATCGATCCGCAAGACTAGCGCGGATGATCGTTCCCACGCTCTGCGTGGGAATGCAGCCCGGGACGCTCCGCGTCCCTTTCGAGAGCTGGAACGCGGAGCGTCCCTTGAGGCATTCCCACGCAGAGCGTGGGAACGATCGTGGCGAAACTTAATTTTCCTGGGCGCGGTAAGCGCCCGGCGTCAACCCGGTCCACTTCTTGAACGCCCGATGAAACGCCGACGGCTCGGAAAACCCCAGCTGCTCGGCAATCTGTTGCAACGACAGGTCTGCCCGCCCCAGGTGATAAATCGCAATGTCCCTGCGTAGCTGATCTTTCAATTCCTGAAAACTCGACCCTTCTTCCCGCAAATGCCGACGCAAGGTCTGCGGGCTGATGTGCAGGTGCGCGGCCACCGCTTCCAGGTCTGGCCAGCGCGCACTGTCGCGGCTGAGCAAACGACGCAGCTGGCTGCTCAGGCTGTCGCCTTCGTCGGGGCGCGACAACAGGTCGGCGGGGGAGTGTTCGAGGAAGTGCTTGAGGGTTCGTTCGTCCTGCAACAACGGCATGCTCAAGTAGCGACTGTGGAACAGCAGGCTGCTCTGTACCGTCGAGAATTCAAGCGGGCAGGAGAACAGCAAATCGTATTCGGCGCCATGTTCAGGCCTTGGGTAACTGAACGTCGCCTGTTCCAGGCGAATGCGCTGGCCGATCAGCCAGCTGCCGAGCCGATGCCAAACCATCAGTTGGCTCTCGGTGAGGAAATGGTCCGGGTCACGGAATTTCGAATCGTCGAGGCTCAGGCGGATCATGTCGCCTTCGCGGCTCAGCGTCAGACGAGGGGCCTCGGGGAACAGACTGTAAAACAACAAGCCGCGATTTAGCGCTTTTTCCAGAGTGCGGCAATGGATCACCGCATGGCACATCATCGCGAAGCTGCCGGGTTTGCTCGGCGCCTGTCCGAAGCCCAGGTATTCGTCGTCCAGCGCCAGCCACAAACCCTGGATCAACCGGGTGAACTGCTCAGGTGCTATTCGCGCACGCGGTTCGTCAAGCAACTCGGGGCTGATGCCCAGTTGTTGCAACAGACTTGAATAGTCGTAGCCACGCCGACGCGCGCCACCGAGGGCGGCGCGGGCGAAATGGCTGGCGATGGTGCGTTCGCGCATAGAGGGCAAGTCCGTCCATTGAACGACGGATGGTAGCTGTGGTGCCTGATGATGAACAAGGCGGATATCCGCCAAATTGCAGGACGAGGTTTGGCAGGTGGGCGGAAATCCGCCACATCGTTGTAGCGGGTTAGTGACCCAAAAAACCTGTAACCCTTGATGTCAAAAGGCTTGCCGGCTTTTTTTCGAAGGTGGCACGGGGCTTGCGATACAAGCCGCAGAGGTCTGCCGTCGCGCAGCTCGACAAAACAAATCCCTCCAGTGCAGGAGGGTTCGCAAATGAGGTGTCGTTGACAACAGGTGGATGTTGTCGCGGGACGCTCTTGAGGAACTTTGCAATGACGACTCGTCAGCCAATATACAAATCCCTGTATTTCCAGGTAATCGTTGCCATCGTTATCGGCATTCTGCTCGGTCACTTCTACCCGCAGACCGGTGTGGCCCTCAAGCCGCTGGGTGACGGGTTCATCAAACTGATTAAAATGGTCATCGCGCCAATCATCTTCTGTACGGTCGTCAGCGGTATCGCCGGCATGCAGAACATGAAATCGGTCGGCAAAACCGGCGGCTATGCGCTGCTGTACTTCGAAATTGTTTCCACCCTTGCCTTGCTGATCGGTCTGGTCGTGGTCAACGTCGTGCAACCGGGCGCCGGCATGCACATCGACGTGACGACCCTGGACACCAGCAAAATCGCGGGCTTCATCTCGGCCGGTAAAGACCAGAGCATCATCGCCTTTGTCCTCAACGTGATCCCGAACACCATCGTCGGCGCTTTCGCCAACGGCGACATCCTGCAAGTGTTGATGTTCTCGGTGATCTTCGGTTTCGCCCTGCATCGCCTGGGTGCGTACGGCAAGCCGGTGCTGGATTTCATCGATCGCTTTGCTCACGTGATGTTCAACATCATCAACATGATCATGAAGCTCGCTCCAGTCGGCGCGTTCGGTGCGATGGCCTTCACCATCGGTGCCTACGGTGTCGGCTCGCTGGTGCAGCTGGGTCAG
This sequence comes from Pseudomonas sp. RT4P38, assembly GCF_054897765.1. NCBI lineage: Bacteria > Pseudomonadati > Pseudomonadota > Gammaproteobacteria > Pseudomonadales > Pseudomonadaceae > Pseudomonas > Pseudomonas sp. RT4P38. The sequence goes on along the minus strand of NZ_CM142703.1, from coordinate 5,293,507 downwards.
TTGATGATCTGCTTCTACATCACCTGCATCCTGTTTGTGGTCCTGGTACTGGGCGCCATCTGCCGCGCGCACGGTTTCAGCGTCATCAAACTGATTCGCTACATCCGTGAAGAACTGCTGATCGTGCTGGGCACTTCCTCTTCGGAATCGGCTCTGCCACGCATGCTGATCAAGATGGAACGCCTGGGTGCGGATAAATCGGTAGTGGGTCTGGTGATCCCGACTGGCTACTCGTTCAACCTCGACGGTACTTCGATCTACCTGACCATGGCGGCTGTGTTTATCGCTCAGGCGACTGATACGCCGATGGACCTCACTCACCAGATCACCTTGCTGCTGGTGCTGCTGTTGTCCTCCAAAGGTGCGGCAGGTGTGACCGGTAGTGGTTTCATCGTGCTGGCAGCCACTCTGTCGGCCGTGGGTACTCTGCCGGTGGCCGGCCTGGCGCTGATCCTCGGTATCGACCGCTTCATGTCCGAAGCCCGTGCGCTGACCAACCTTGTTGGTAACGCTGTGGCCACCCTCGTGGTCGCCAAGTGGGTGAAAGAGCTGGACGAAGACAAGCTGCAAGTCGAGCTGGCTTCCGGCGGTCGCGGTATCTCCGACGAGCGTGAAGAAGACGACCTGGGTGTGGCTGAAGGGCCAACCCCGAGCAGCGTCAAGTAAGACTCGCTGTTATGAAAAAACCCGCTTCGGCGGGTTTTTTCATGGCTGTGAATTGAGCACAACGGTCACTGCGCCTGACGCATAAGGTGATTGCTGCAATGCCAATGGCTGCCTAGTCTGAGGGCATCGTTTACGGAGATCACCCATGCTCGGTCCACTGGCATCACTCAAGGTTCTGGATTTCTCGACACTGCTGCCGGGGCCGTTCGCCTCACTGTTGCTGGCGGACATGGGCGCCGAGGTGCTGCGCATCGAATCACCGACTCGCATGGACCTGCTACGGGTACTGCCGCCCCATGACAAGGGTGTTTCCGCCAGTCACGCCTACCTCAATCGCAACAAGCGCAGCCTGGCGCTGGACCTCAAGCAACCTAAGGCGCTGGAGGTGATCAAGCAGTTGCTGCAAAACTACGACATCCTGCTGGAGCAGTTTCGCCCTGGTGTGATGGAGCGTTTGGGCCTGGGTTACGACGCCTTGAAAGCGATCAATCCGAAACTGATCTACGTGTCGATCACCGGTTACGGCCAGACGGGCCCCTACAAGGATCGCGCCGGCCACGACATCAACTACCTGGCGCTGGCGGGGCTGGCGAGCTACACCGGCCGCGCCGACAGCGGACCGCTGCCGTTGGGTATGCAAGTGGCGGATATCGCCGGTGGCTCGTTGCACGGGGTGATCGGGCTGCTGGCGGCGGTCATCGCCCGGCAGCAAACCGGGTTGGGGCAACATCTGGATGTGAGCATGACCGACTGCGCGTTCAGCTTGAACGCCATGGCCGGCGCCGGGTATCTGGCCTGTGGTGAGGAGCCGGGGAGGGAGGATCAGATGCTCAATGGCGGCAGTTTCTACGACTATTACCGTTCGCGCGATGGGCGTTGGTTGTCGGTGGGTAGTCTGGAGCCGGCGTTCATGCAGCAACTCTGCACGGCGTTGGGTCGGCCGGAGCTGGCAGCCCAGGGCCTGTCACCCAAACCCGCCGAGCAACAGGCGCTGAAGAATGCGTTGAAGGTTGAATTCGAGAAACATGACTTTGCCGAGTTGTGCGAGCTGTTTGCCGGGGTCGATGCGTGTGTGGAGCCGGTGTTGAGCCTGGGCGAGGCGGTGCGGCATCCGCAGCTGAAGGCGCGGGAGCTGGTGACTGAAGTGCCGCGGGCGGATGGTTCTACGCAGGCGCAGATGGCGTGTCCGTTGAAGTTTTCAGACGGGTTGCCTGAGCCGCGGCACATCGGCGCGGCGCTGGGACAGCATACGGATCAGGTGTTGGGGGAGTTGGGGTTTAGCGCTGAGCGGATCGAAGCGTTGCGCCGCACCAAGGTGATTCTCTAGCGGCTGTACTGGCCTCTTCGCGGGCAAGCCTCGCTCCTACGGGGCAATGCAAGACCGTAGGAGCGAGGCTTGCCCGCGAAGGCGTCCTCAAAAACAGTGAAAATCTAACTACTCGACCCGCATCTCCCCGCTGAACACCAACGTACTCCGACAGCGCCGACACAAATACCGCCGCCCCTGGCGCACCAAACCATGACGCTGGGCCGAAAACGGGAAATCGCTGTCCGCACACGGGCATTTGTAGATGTAGCGGGTCACCCTGCGACGTTTGACGTCGTAGGTGTGGCAGCGATTGGGCGGCAGTTCGTACACGCCGCGCATGATCAGTTGCCATTCTTCACCGTGGGGCGCAATGCGGTCGCCGAACAGTTGATGGGCGATCAGGTGCGCGACCTCGTGGGCCACGGTTTGCTTGAGGAAGTCCTCGGTGTTTTCCCGGTACAGCTGCGGATTGAAGCGCAGCAGGTTCTCGTGCAAATGCGCGACACCGGCTTTTTGACCGCGCAGCTTGAGGCTCACCACGGGGCGTTTGAAAGGTCGTTTGAAAAAGGATTCAGCGAGTTGGTAACAGTCTTCGATGCGGGTACTGAGTTGCTCGGGCATGCTTGATGGATCTCCAGAGACGTCGAGTATGCCGCAACCCTAGGGACTTGCGAATCGCTCAGGCGCCGAATGGTCGGCGTTCACATTAGAAGGCCGCCTTGCGGCGGCCTGTGTTGGCAGATCTTGTTTTTGGGTGATGTGTTGCTAATTGGTGTAGACCGGCCCCACGCCGAGTCCCCAGACAATTACAGTGAACGCCATGATGGCCACCAGCACCACCAGGCCTACCGCAAGCACCGAACTCGAAAACAGAAATCCCTCGTCTGATGGAATGTTCATGAAAGTGGGTAGCCCCACATACAGCAGGTACACCGTGTAGCAGATGGCCGCGGTGCCGACGATCATCCCAAGCCACATGTGTGGGTACAGCGCCGCCAGACCGCCGATAAACAGCGGTGTCGCGGTGTAGGTCGCAAATGCAACGCAGCGTGCCAGACTCGGGTTGGCGTCATAGGTACGAGCCATCCAGTGGATGAACGCGCCCATTACCGCAACACCGCCGAGCATCGCCAGGTATGACATGACCGTCATCCATAGCGCACTCTCCACCGTCAGCATCACCGGCGCTCGACTGCCAATGACCCAGCCGACCTGAGTGGTGCCGATAAACGCCGACACTGCGGGGATCGCCGCCAGTATCAGGGTGTGGGTGAGATACATGTGGCTGATGCTTTCCTCCTGGTCGCCACGGATCTCTTTCCATTCTTGGTCAGGGTGGGTGAAGAGCCCCACTACGTGATGGATCATGCCAGTCACTCCTCTTGTTTTACCGTCGCCCCCCAGTGGAGCGCCTACGGGCCAAAGTGGCCGAGTAAGGAAAGGTCTGGATATGTGTGTGACCTTATGTCGCAGTATAGAAAGGTCTTACCGGTGCATGTGCGAGGGTGTTAGAGCAAATTGCGCTGTAAACACGCCTGTTAATCGCCGCAGGGTCTGTCGCTTGGAGGCTCTTCGCCCCCGAAGCGTTTTTGCGTAAAATGCCGACCTTTCGTCACACCTCACGGATTTCGCGTCATGGGCACTCTTACGGTCAACCAGAACAAACTGCAAAAGCGCCTTCGCCGCCAGGCCGGTGAGGCTGTTGCCGATTTCAACATGATTGAAGACGGCGACAAGGTCATGGTCTGCCTGTCCGGTGGCAAGGACAGCTACACCCTGCTCGACGTGCTGATGCACTTTCAGAAGGTCGCTCCGATCAAGTTCGAGATCGTGGCCGTGAACATGGACCAGAAGCAGCCGGGTTTCCCTGAGCACGTGCTGCCGGCCTACCTCAAAGCGCTGGGCATCGAGTACCACATCGTCGAGAAAGACACCTATTCGGTGGTCAAGGAGCTGATCCCGGAAGGCAAGACCACTTGTTCGCTGTGCTCGCGCCTGCGTCGCGGCACGCTCTACACCTTTGCCGACGAAATCGGCGCAACCAAAATGGCCCTCGGTCATCACCGCGACGACATCGTCGAGACTTTTTTCCTGAACATGTTCTTCAACGGTTCGCTCAAAGCCATGCCGCCGAAGCTGCGCGCCGACGATGGCCGCAACGTGGTGATCCGCCCGCTGGCCTACTGCAACGAAAAAGACATCCAGGCCTACTCGGACTTCAAGCAATTCCCGATCATCCCGTGCAACCTCTGTGGTTCTCAGGAAAACCTGCAACGGCAGGTGGTCAAGGACATGCTTCAGGAGTGGGAGCGCAAAACCCCGGGCCGGACCGAAAGCATTTTTCGCAGCTTGCAGAACGTGATCCCGTCGCAGCTGGCGGACCGCAATCTGTTCGACTTTACCAGCCTGCGTATCGATGAAACCGCCATGTCGCGGTTCGTTAACGTAGTGAACCTCTGACGCTTTCTACCGTTCAGACCTACGGCGCTCGCGGGCGCCGTTTTCCTTTCATTCCGCAGGAGAGGGCATGCGCGATTACAAGTGGCTGCACGAATACTGTCTGAACCGCTTCGGTTCAGCGGCTGAACTGGAAGCCCATCTGCCCGTTCCGAAAACCCCGGCGCAATTGCGCAAGATCAGCGACGACCGCTACCTCTCGACCATGGCGCTGCGCGTATTCCGCGCCGGACTCAAGCACAGTTTGGTGGACGCCAAATGGCCGGCGTTCGAAGAAGTGTTCTTCAAGTTCGACCCGGAAAAAGTTGTGCTGATGAGCGCCGAACACCTGGAGCGACTGATGCAGGACGCGCGGATCATTCGCCATCTGGGCAAGCTCAAGAGCGTGCCGCGCAATGCGCAGTTCATTCTGGATGTGGCGCATGAGAAGGGCAGCTTCGGCGCGTTGATCGCCGATTGGCCGGTCACGGATATCGTTGGGTTGTGGACCTACCTGAAAAAGCGCGGTCATCAATTGGGCGGGTTGTCGGCACCGCGATTCTTGCGGATGGTCGGTAAGGATACGTTTGTGCCGAGCTACGACGTGGTCGCGGCGTTGAATGCGCAGAAGATCGTCGACAAGGTGCCGACCAGTCTGCGGGATCTGGCCACGGTGCAGGGCGTGTTCAACCAGTGGCATGAAGAGAGCGTTGGGCGGCCGATGAGCCAGATATCGATGATGCTCGCCTACACCGTCAATCATTAAAACCGAGTCGCGCCCATCGTCGGAACGCCGCCCGGACCAAGCTCGCTCCCACAGGGGATTTGTGAACGACGCAGATCCAATGTGGGAGCGAGCTTGCTCGCGATGGCGGTGTGTCAGGCTGCGGAGGTCTCGCCTTCCCCCGCCAACTTGCGGTTCAACTGAAACCGCCACCGCACATACAGTAGCGCCGAGCAGAACACCGCCAGGCTCGCACCCATTTCCAGCAAACCAAACAACTGCCGGTTCGGGTCATACGCCGCCAGCGCGCCCTTGATGAAATACAGGTTCACCACAAAACACATCCATGAATGCCCGCGCGCGCTGCCGACAATCATCCCCGGCGCCAGCAACAGCAGCGGCACCAGTTCGATCAGCAGAATCACCCACGGCCTTGCGCCGTGCAGGTCGGCGACCACCAGGTAGTAGGCGCAGAGCAGCCCCACCAGACCGAAAAAGCACAGCAGGCTGATGACGCGCATCGCTCGAACCCTGGGTTCGAGCCATTCGATGGAGGGCAAAATCTTCGGCTTCTTGGCCACGTTAGCTCTCCAGTTTCTGTGCGGTCTTGGCCAAGCGCAGGCCCAGGGCCCGGCATAGCGCGACTTCATGCTCATTCAAACCGAGTTTGCCATCGGCCCCGGCGTGATGGCTGGCGCCGTAAGGCGTGCCGCCGCCACGGGTTTCCAGCAAGGCCGATTCGCTGTACGGCAGGCCGGTGATCAGCATGCCGTGGTGCAGCAATGGCAGCATCATCGACAGTAGCGTGGTTTCCTGGCCACCGTGCAGGCTCGCGGTGGAGGTAAAGACCCCGGCCGGTTTGCCCACCAGAGCGCCGGTCAGCCACAGGTTGCTGGAGCCGTCGAGGAAGTACTTGAGCGGCGCGGCCATGTTGCCGAACCGGGTCGGGCTGCCCATGGCCAGGCCTGCGCAGTTCTTCAGGTCGTCGAGGCTGGCGTACAGCGCGCCTTCGTCCGGAATGTCCGGCGACACCGCTTCGCACTCGGTGGAAATCGGCGGCACCGTGCGCAGGCGCGCTTCCATCCCGGATTGCTCGACGCCCCGGGCAATCTGCCGGGCCATTTCATTGGTCGAGCCGCTGCGGCTGTAATACAGAACCAGAATGTACGGCGCACTCACGGCAGCAACTCCAGCACATTCTCCGGCGGCCGGCCGATGATGGCTTTGTCGCCGACTTCGAGAATCGGGCGCTCCATGAGTTTCGGGTTGGCGGCGATGGCGGCAATCAATTGCGCCTCGCTGAGGCTGCTGTCGGCCAGGTTGAGGGTTTTGTATTCGTCCTCACCGGTACGCAGCAGTTGCCGGGCGCTGATGCCCAGCTTGGTCAGCAGGCTCTGGATTTGCGTGGCGTCCAGCGGGGTGTCCAGGTAGCGGACCACCGTCGGGGTCAGGCCGCGGGCTTCGAGCAGTTCGAGCGCACCGCGGGATTTCGAGCAGCGCGGGTTGTGATAAAGCGTCAGATCGGTCATGTGCGGTTCGCATCTTGCGTAAGGTGACGGCTATTCTAACTGTGCAGCGCGTAATCCAGAACCTTGGGAGGCGATGGGTCGCAGGCGCATTCAATTTTGAACAAGGATCACGACATGACTAGGCGACTGGCAGCGGCATTGGCGATCATCGGCACGTTGATGCTGGGGGGCTGCGGTAACGACTATGGCATCGACCAGAACGGCCAGAAAGTCGCCGCCGAACGTTTGGACAAACAATGGCTGGTGCTCAATTACTGGGCTGAATGGTGCGGGCCGTGCCGAACCGAGATCCCCGAATTGAACACCTTGGCCGATCAACTCAAGGAGAAGAAGATTGGGGTGTTCGGGGTCAACTTCGACAACGTGCAGGGCGAAGAGCTGAAAAGCGCCAGCGAGAAGCTGGGGATCAAGTTCACCGTGCTGGCTGCGGATCCGGCCGATCTTTTTGAGTTGCCGCGCAGCGAGGCGTTGCCGGTGACTTACATCATCGATAACAAGGGCAAGGTGCGGGAGCAACTGATGGGCGAGCAGACGGCGGCGGGGGTGATGGCTAAGCTGGAGGCATTGCAGGCTACTAACTGATTACGCAGTGGGCTTTTGTGGCGAGGGGATTTATCCCCGTTGGGTTGCGCAGCGACCCCAAATAAGGGACTGCTGCGCAGTCCAACGGGGATAAATCCCCTCGCCACAGATACGCTTGTCTGCAGTGAGGAGGGATCAACCCTCTTCAAGCCACCAACGCAGCGGCTTGCCTTCGGCCGGCCAGAAACGCATCTGCGCAATCGGCGAGACGTCCCAACGCTGAACGTTTTCCAACGCCTGGAGGAAACGCTTTTCCTGCTCCATCAACGCCGGTGCACACAGTTTGCGGGTGCTGCCGACTTTACCGAAGCTCAGCTTGTCGCCTTCCAGAGTGTACGGCGCAAACCAGTGGTTGCAGCCGCCGTTACCATAGGCGCGACCGTCTTCATCGAGGGTGACAGTCAGGTGGCTGTAGTCCATCAACGGACGTTCGCCGATCCATTCCAGAATGTAGCTGCGGTTCTGTTGCAATTGAACCGGCTCGGCGGCGCAGCCCAGCAGGCTGGCGCCAACCATCGCGGTCAGAGCAAGGCGTTTCATCACGCGGGCTCCTGGCATTTCGGGCACAGGTGCTTCTCGGCGGCGGTGGTCCAGCCCAACTCGGCGATCCGTGCAGTGGCAGCAGGCTTTTCAGCCTTGTTGCCCAGCTTGGCGTCGACTGCGAACTCGAAGCTCAGCTCTTTGGCACAGCTGTCGCAGTTGACTTTCCAGGTGTGAATCGCCAGTTCTCCGAACACCGGACCACTGGCCACCGCGACCCATTGGCCGGGCGGGTTGATCAGGTGGCGAACCGTTTCGACGGTCAGGCGCATGGACAAGTCCTTGGCACCCTTGAGAGTCACTACCAACACGTCGTTGTTACGAATCGAGCCGCCGTTGCCGGTGACTTGATAACGCCCCGGCACAAGGGCGCGGCATTCGGTGAGGGTGTGTTGCGGGTTCATCAGGCTATAGCGGAAATCGTGTTCGACCATGGGTCCTCCAAATATGCGCGGCATGCTAGCACGGACATCAGCGCAGCATGGCGCGGGCATGTGACCTTCGATCTGGTTCAGTCACCCTTCACCAGATTCGCTGGCGTGCCCGCCGCCCAGGCGGCGATGTTCTGCAGGGTGGTCGCAGCAATAGCGCCCAGCGCTTCGCGGGTCAGGAAGGCCTGGTGAGCGGTGACGATCACGTTCGGAAAGGTCAGCAGCCGCGCCAGCACATCATCCTGCAGCGGCAGGTCGGAACGGTCCTCGAAGAACAGCTGCGCCTCCTCTTCATACACATCCAGCCCCAGATAACCCAGTTGACCGTCCTTCAACGCGTCGATCAGCGCCGGCGTGTCCACCAGACCACCGCGTCCGGTGTTGATCAGCATCGCACCGGGCTGCATGTGCGCCAGTGACTCGCGATTGATCAAGTGTTTGCTCTGCTCGTTGAGCGGGCAGTGCAGGCTGATGATCTGCGACTCTGCCAGCAGTTCCGGCAGGCTCAGGTAACGGGCGCCAAGGGCTTCGACTTGCGGGTTGGGGAAGGGGTCGTAGGCCAGCAATTGGCAGCCAAAGCCGTTCATGATCTTCGCGAAGGTCGCGCCGATTTGTCCGGTGCCGACCACGCCGACGGTCTTGCCCACGAGGTCGAAGCCGGTCAACCCGTGCAGGCTGAAATCCCCTTCGCGCGTGCGGTTGTAGGCGCGGTGCAGGTGTCGGTTGAGCGCCAGGATCAGCGCCACTGCATGTTCCGCCACCGCGTGGGGCGAGTAGGCCGGGACGCGCGCAATCGACAATCCCAGAAGCTTCGCCACCGCCAGGTCGACATGGTTGTAACCGGCCGAGCGCAGCGCGATCAGGCGTGTGCCGCCCGCGGCCAGGCGTTCGAGCACCGGCGCGCTGAGGTCATCATTAATGAAGGCACAGACCACCTCGTGATGCTCGGCCAGCGCCACCGTATCAAGGCTCAGTCGCGCTGATTGAAAGTGCAGTTCAATGCTGGCCGGTAACTCGGCACTGAGAAAACTGTCGCGGTCGTAGGTCTGGCTGCTGAAAAGAATCGTGCGCATGCGGTCCTCCTGGAATGTGCATCAGGCATTTATACGGGCATGGGCGGCCAGGCGATTGATGGCCCGGTCGAGGTCTTCCAGCGCGCTGGGGGCTTTCGGGTCCTGTTGCTTGAGCAGGGTTTCGCTGCGCTGGCAGGCGGCGCGCAGTTGCGGGACGCCGCAATAACGCGTCGCGCCGTGCAGGCGATGGACTCGCTCGATCAGGGCGTTCTGGTCGTTGTTTTCCCGGGCGAAGCGAATCGCCTCGCGGTCGGCTTCCAGCGACGCCAGCAGCATTGCCAGCATGTCCGCCGCCAGATCAGCCTTGCCGGCAGCCAGGCGCAAACCTTCTTCGTGATCGAGCACCTGCAATTCATGACCACCACCGTGGCTGTCGCTGGCGCGCTCCGGCCCATGATTGCGCAGCGCCAGGCCGGTCCACTTCAGCACCACTTGGGCCAGTTGCCGTTCGCTGATCGGTTTGGTCAGGTAATCGTCCATGCCGCTTTGCAGCAGCGCACGCTTTTCGTTGGCCATGGCGTGAGCGGTGAGGGCAACGATCGGCAGCGGCGTGCAATGCCGTTCACTTTCCCACTGGCGAATCGCTTCGGTGCTTTGCCGCCCGTCCATGCCGGGCATCTGAACGTCCATCAGCACCAGGTCGAAGGTTTCGGTCTGCACGGCCTTGACCGCCGCGTAGCCGCTTTCCACCGCGAGTACTTTGGCGCCCATGTCTTCGAGCAGGGTTTGCACCAGCAACAGGTTGGCCGGGTTGTCGTCGACGCAAAGCACCTTCGGCGCACGGCTGGACAATGGCTCGCCGGGTTCGCTGCGCTGCTGACGCGGGTTGACCAGGTCGGACAAGGCCCGCCGCAGCTTGCGCGTGCAAGCCGGTTTGGCCTGGAGCTGGCTGTGCGGGTTGGGCACCGAGAGGTGGAACAGCGTCTGTTCGGTGGTCGGGCACAACACCAGCACCTTGCAGCCCAGGTGTTCGAGGTCCCAGATGTGCTGATTGAGGCGCTCTGGCGGCATGTCGTTGCTGGTGATGCCGAGCACCGCCAGGTCGATCGCCTGATCGGTCTGATGCGCGCCGGTCACGCCATTAGTCAGGTTTTCCAACGTATTGAACGGGGTGACTTCGAGCCCGCAGTCTTCCAGTTGATGCTGCAATGCCTGGCGGGCCAGTTCGTGGTTTTCCAGCACTGCCACCCGACGCCCGAGCAACGGCGGACCGGGTAGGTCTTCGGCATCGTCGCGGGTTTTGGGCAGGCTCAGGCTGATCCAGAACTCCGAGCCTTCGCCGGGCGTACTGTCGACACCGATCTCGCCACCCATCTGTTCGATCAGACGTTTGGAAATTACCAACCCCAGCCCCGTGCCGCCCGGTTGCCGGGACAGCGAATTGTCAGCCTGGCTGAAAGCCTGGAACAAGGCGCGCACGTCCTGGTTCGACAGCCCGATGCCGGTGTCCTGAATGCTGATGCGCAGTTGCACGCTGTCTTCGTGCTCTTCCTCGAGCATGGCCCGGGCGACGATGGTGCCTTCACGGGTGAACTTGATCGCATTGCTGACCAGGTTGGTGAGGATTTGCTTGAGCCGCAGCGGATCACCCACCAGCGACAGCGGCGTATCGCGATAAACCAGGCTCACCAGCTCCAGCTGCTTGGCGTGCGCGGCCGGGGCGAGGATGGTCAGCGTGTCCTGAAGCAGGTCGCGCAAGTTGAACGGAATATGGTCGAGCACCAGTTTGCCGGCCTCGATTTTCGAGAAGTCGAGAATCTCGTTGATGATCCCCAACAGGCTGTCGGCGGATTTTTCGATGGTGCCCAGATAGTCGAGCTGGCGCGGGGTCAGCTCGCTTTTTTGCAGCAGGTGCGTGAAGCCGAGAATGCCGTTGAGCGGCGTACGGATTTCATGGCTCATGTTGGCCAGGAACTCGGATTTGATCCGGCTCGCTTCAAGGGCTTCCTTGCGCGCCAGGTCCAGTTCGATGTTCTGGATCTCGATGGTTTCCAGGTTCTGGCGCACGTCTTCGGTGGCCTGGTCGATGCTGTGCTGCAATTCTTCCTGCGCATTCTGCAGGGTGCCGGCCATGCGGTTGATGCCGGACGCCAGTTCATCCAGCTCCTGGCTGCCGAGGGGCGGCAGACGGGTTTCCAGATGACCGTCCTTGAGTTGCGCCACCGCTTGTTTGATCTGGCTCAGCGGCCGATTGATGGTCCGGCCCATACGCAACGCCAGCAGTGCCGTACCGGCCAGGCCCGCGCCGATCAACAGCAGGCTGGCGAACAGGCTGCGGTAACCGCGCAGCAGCATGCCGGTGTGGGACAGTTCGAGTTCGACCCAGCCCAGCAGGCGGTCGGCTTCATCGGGAATCACGTCACCGGCCAGATTGCGGTGCTTGCCAAACACCGGCAGCAAGTAACGCGTCGCGTCATTACCGCTGCGGCGCAGCATCTGCGAACTGTTGCCGACCGGCGCCTGATTGAGCATGGTCGGGCCGGCATGGGCCGACAGGGAGCGGTCGGGCGCGAGGAACGAAACGGCGCGCACATCCGTTTGTTCGAGGGATTGGGCGGCAATGCGTTCCAGCAGGTCGGTGTTCTTGTCGCCCATGGCCGGGGCCACCAGGGGCGCCAGTTGTTCGGCGATCATCTCGCCACGCTGCATGAGTTGGGTTTGCAGGTCGGATTGCTGCATCCAGGTGAAATAGCCGCCCAGAACCAACGCCATCAGGCTGGTCGGCAACAGGGTCAGCAATAGCACGCGGCCTTTAATTCCCAGTTTCTTGAGCACGCATCTCTCCTGCATCCAGCTATTTAATGACCTGCACGCACGTCCGGCACGCGCCACTTGCGCAGTGTAGCGATTTGCAGGCGGGCAATCCTCGTAAAATTGATGTCGGCATTCGTCGGCTCGATCGCCACTTTTACGTCATGGGCAAAGCTTGGGTTGCCCGCAGCGAGGCAATCTTGAATAATCGCCAACTGAGAATTATTTGCAGATAGTCATGACTCCCATCTCTGTTGCCCACCCCCGAATTCTTTCCATCGAAGACGACCTCGTGCTCGGTGCTTATGTTCATGAACACCTGGGACGTTGCGGTTTTCAGGTCACCTGGTGCCAGAACGGTCAGGAAGGTCTGACCATCGCCCGCCAGCAAGCCTTCGATCTGGTGTTGATGGATATTCTGCTGCCGGGCCTGGACGGGCTGAATGTACTGACGCAGTTGCGCCAGAGCCATTCCACCCCGGTGGTGCTGATGTCGGCGCTCGGTGCCGAGGCGGATCGCATCAGTGGTTTTCGGCTGGGCGCCGATGATTACCTGCCCAAACCTTTCAGCATGGTCGAGTTGCGGGTGCGCATTGAAGCGATCCTGCGGCGGGTCGCGCTCGACCGCCGGCCAGCGCCGGAACCGATTGCCGCTTCGGCGGGCAGCCTGCGTTTCGACGATGAACGCTGTGATGTCTTTTATGGTGACTACGTTGCCGGCCTGACCCGCAGCGAGTACCGGTTGCTGGAAACGCTGAACCGCAGCGGCGATGAAGTCCTGAGCAAAGCCTTCCTTTATCAGCATGTCTTGCAGCGAGGTTATGCGCCCCATGACCGAAGCCTCGACATGCACATCAGCCAGATCCGTCGCAAGCTCAAGGCTATCGGTTACACCGAGCGTGAAGTGCGCACGGTCTGGGGCAAGGGTTACGTATTGAGTGCTGTCGATGAAGTGGACTGACCTGCCGGGCAGGCATTCGCTGTTCTGGAAACTGGCCTGTTTGTTGGTGGCGTTCTGTCTGCTGATGATCTGGCTCAGTTGGTCCTGGGGCCGCTACATGGAACAGAAAAACCTGTTCCTGTCCGACGAGGCCCGGGGCACGCTGACCCGCTACGCCGCCGAGGCCGAGCAGGCGTGGAGTAGGCACCAGAGTGCAGACGTCGATGCCTGGTTGCAGAGTATCGGCCATCGCGAGTCGACGTGGGTCGGTGTGATTGGCGGCGATTTGCAGTCATTGAGCAGTTACCCGCTGACGGAAAAAGAAATCCAGCGCCTGACTTTTTTACGCGGTCTGGATTGGCCGATGAGTCGCCATACCAAAGGCCTGCCGTGGCTGCGCGTGTCTTTTCCCAACGATCCGTCCGCCGGCAGTCTGGTGATCGAACTGCCCCAGCGTTTCATGCCCGGTCGCTACCGGGTGTTCTGGCGGGTGATCACCAACGGCGTGATTCCCGGACTGTTCACCTTACTGGTGTGCGTCGGTCTGTATCGGTTGCTGGTCGTACCGTTGAACAGTCTGCGCGAACAGGCCAATGCCTGGCGTGCCGACCAGCTGAGCGTGCGCCTGTCGAGCCAAACCACCAACCGTTCAGATGAGTTGGGTGAACTGGGGCGGGCCTTCGATCACATGTCCGAGCGCCTGCAAAGCACGGTGGCCCTGCAACAACAACTGCTGCGCGACCTGTCCCACGAATTACGCACGCCCTTGAGCCGTCTGCGGGTGGCCAGCGAAAGCGAGCAGGGGCTGGCGCAATTGCGTGAACGCGTTGGCCGAGAAGTCGATGGCATGCAGCGTCTGGTGGAAGACACCCTGCAACTGGCCTGGCTCGACACCGAGCGCGCCCCATTGCCCGACGAAGCAATCCAGATCCAGGCGTTGTGGGAGATGCTCACGGAAAATGCCTGCTATGAAAGTGGCTGGCCGGCGAGCCAGTTGCAGTGTGCGGTGGATTCGTCCTGCTGGGGGCGCGGAAATCTCAATACATTGGCTCAGGCGCTGGAAAACATTTTGCGCAATGCCATTCGTCATTCACCACCGGGCGGCGTTGTGCGTCTTGGTGGGCAGCGCGATGGCGATTTCTGGCATTTGTGGCTGGAGGATGAGGGCGGTGGAGTGGCTGAGGCGGATCTTGAGCGGATCTTCTGTCCGTTCATTCGGCTCGACGGTTCGCGGCCGGGGGATGGTGGATTTGGCTTGGGGTTGAGCATTGCGAGGAATGCGGTGCAGCGGCAGGGCGGGAGTTTGTGGGCTGAGAACACTGAGACCGGGTTGCGGCTGAATATGCGGTTGGTGGCTGATATTGATGGTGTGAGTGATGACGCTATCGCGAGCAAGCTCGCTCCCACAGTGGAGGTGTGTCGGCCACAAATGGTGTGATCACCCCGATCCCCATGTGGGAGCAACTGTCTTGATGTCTTTTTTTTTGAAGATTGACCAGAGGACAGCCGAATTCCCACAGTCTCAGACCATGTGGTCTTCTAAAATGAGCACGCAGTCTGTTTAGGCTGCCTACCCTATCCACTCGGGTTTACCCGGTCGAACTTGTTTCGCATGCGCCAGTTCTATGAGACTTATCACGCTGAAGAGAAAGTCGCACCACTGGTGCGACAATTGTCCTGGTCGCACAACCTGATCATTTTCAGCCAGAGTAAACGGCCGGAAGAGCGGGAGTTCTACGTGCGTTCGGCAGTTCAGGAAAAATGGTCGAAGCGCGAACTAGAGCGTCAGTTCAAAACCGGACTGTTCGAACGAAGCGTGACCCAACCAGCAAAAATCTCAGCAATGCTGAGACAAGCCCACCCGGCAGCGCTTGAAATATTCCGCAGATTTCTGCTTTGTCGGTTCCGAGTATCCGCTTCAAGTGGGTGGGTGTGATTTTGCCCTGGATCTGCTGTTCTTCCACCGTGGCCTTAATTGTCTTGTAGCCATTGAGCTTAAGGTCGGCCGTTTTGAGCCAGAGTATCTGGGCAAACTGAACTTCTATTTGGAAGCGTTGGATCGCAAGGAGCGCAAACCCCACGAAAACCCTGCCATTGGTGTGTTGCTCTGCGCCAGCAACGATGACGAGGTGGTCGAGTACGCCCTTAACCGCAGCCTGTCGCCAGCGCTGATCGCTGAATACCAGGTCCAACTACCGGACAAACAGTTGTTGCAGGCCAAGTTGCATGAGTTTTATGCATTGAATGTCGTGCAAGGCGAAGAGTACTGATCCAGCCCCTTATTCCCATAAACCATAAGCACCGCACTTTGCGTGATATGGCCTGTCGACGTTTGCCGGTATGATAGGCGCCCCCGCAGTCTGGATTGCGAATACGCCATGACCTTGCAGTACCCAACCATCGCCGATTGCGTCGGCAACACCCCGCTGGTCCGTTTGCAGCGCCTGCCTGGCGCCACCAGCAATACCCTTTTGCTCAAGCTCGAAGGGAATAACCCGGCGGGTTCGGTCAAGGACCGACCGGCGTTGTCGATGATCACCCGCGCCGAGTTGCGCGGGCAGATCCACGTCGGCGATACGCTGATCGAAGCGACCTCGGGTAACACCGGGATCGCCCTGGCGATGGCCGCCGCGATCAAGGGTTACAAGATGATCCTGATCATGCCGGACAACTCCAGCGCCGAACGTAAAGCCGCCATGACGGCTTATGGCGCCGAGCTGATTCTGGTCACTCAGGAAGAGGGCATGGAAGGCGCCCGCGACCTCGCCCAGCGAATGGAAGCGGAAGGCCGCGGCAAGGTGCTGGATCAGTTCGCCAACGGCGACAACCCCGAAGCGCACTACACCACCACCGGCCCGGAAATCTGGCGTCAGACCGAAGGTACTATCACCCATTTCGTCAGTTCGATGGGCACTACCGGCACCATCATGGGCGTCTCGCGCTACTTGAAAGAGCAGAACGAAAGCGTGCAGATCATCGGTCTGCAACCGATGGAAGGCTCGGCGATTCCGGGCATCCGTCGCTGGCCGCAGGAATACCTGCCGAAGATCTACCAGGCCGAGCGCGTGGACCGGATCGTCGACATGGCGCAAAGCGAAGCCGAAGACGTGACCCGTCGCCTGGCCCGCGAAGAAGGCATCTTCTGCGGCGTGTCCTCGGGCGGTGCCGTGGCAGCCATGCTGCGCCTGTCCGAAGAAGTTGAAAACGCGGTGATCGTCGCGATCATCTGCGACCGTGGCGACCGTTACTTGTCGACCGGCATTTTCGACGCGCCCAACTGATGGCCAAGCAAGAGAGAGGCCTGCGCTTCCAGCCCACTGGCGGTAGCAAGGCCCCGCAAATCCCGACGGGTAAAAAGCAGCGTTTGAGCATCGAGCGTCTGGCCAATGACGGTCGCGGTATCGCTTTTTTTGAAGGTCGCACCTGGTTCGTCATCGGCGCTCTGGCCGGTGAAGAAGTGGAGGCGCGCGTATTGGGCGCCCACGGCAAAGTGGTCGAGGCGCGTACCGAGCGCGTCATCCAGGCCAGCGAACTGCGCCGCCCGGCGCCGTGTCCGCATGCCGGTCGCTGTGGTGGCTGCAGCGTGCAGCATCTGCCACACAACGAACAACTCGCCCTGAAACAGCGCATGCTCGCCGAGCAATTGTCGAAGGTCGCCGGTGTCGAACCTCAAGAGTGGGCAGCGCCTTTGAGCGGTCCGGAATTCGGTTACCGTCGTCGCGCCCGAGTGGCGGTGCGCTGGGACATGAAAGCGAAAAAACTCGAAGTCGGTTTCCGCGCGGCTGGCAGTCAGGACATCGTTGCGATCAACGAATGCACGGTGCTGGTACAGCCCTTGCAGCCGATCATGACCCGCTTGCCGGAAATGTTGCGGCGCTTGAGCAAACCTCAGGCGCTGGGGCATGTGGAGTTGTTCAGCGGTTCGTCGTTGGCGGTGTTGCTGCGGCACATGGCGCCGCTGTCCGACGCCGACATGACGATCCTCAAGGATTTCTGCGCGTTCCATGAAGCTCAACTGTGGCTGCATGGCGATGGCGAACCGCAACCGGTCGTGGCTGACCAGGCGTTGGGTTATCGACTTGAACAGTGGGACTTGAACCTGGCCTGGCGGCCGGGGGATTTCATTCAGGTCAACGCCGGGGTCAACGAAGCGATGGTCGCCCAGGCGCTTGACTGGCTCAAGCCTGTGTCGGATGAGCGGGTTCTGGATCTGTTTTGTGGTTTGGGTAACTTTGCACTGCCGCTGGCCAAGGCCGTTCGTGAAGTGGTGGCGGTGGAAGGTGTGCAGGCGATGGTCGAGCGAGCAGCCGCAAACGCCGCTAGCAATAATCTGAATAACGTAAAGTTTTTTCAGGCCGATTTATCCCAGCCTTTGACCGATGCCGAATGGGCGCGCGAAGGCTTTTGTGCGGTACTCTTGGACCCACCACGTGACGGTGCTTTCGAGGTTGTGCGCAAGCTGTCCTCCTTGGGCGCCAAACGGTTGGTGTACGTGTCGTGCAACCCGGCAACGCTGGCGCGCGATACGGTCGAATTGATCAAGCAGGGCTACCGGTTAAAACGTGCCGGGATTCTCGATATGTTTCCTCAGACGGCACATGTCGAGGCCATGGCGTTATTTGAAGCGAGCTAGGACGGCTCGTCTGGTCCGACTGGCCCGCCCGTGCAGCGCTCGCATTTGCCCCGCGAGCGTTCACGGGTAACAAAAGGTCAGCGATTTGACGCATTGAATCTGCGTCGTAGGGAAGGTAAGCAAGATGGTACAGGTGAGAGCACACCAGCCGATCAACACCGACGGCAGTATCAATCTCGAGGCTTGGCTCGATCACGCGGTCAATGTCGATCCGGCACTGGATCGCGAAGCCTTGAAGGAAGCGTGCGAGTTCGCTCGTGCGTCTGAACAACAGGCCAATGCGGCGAAAAATCTATGGTCCGAAGGGACCTCGAGTTTCCGCACGGGCCTTGAGATCGCCGAGATTCTCGCCGACCTCAAACTCGATCAGGATTCGTTGGTTGCCGCGATCCTGTATCGCGGCGTGCGCGAAGGCCAGATTGAATTGCCGGCGATCAGCCAGCGCTTCGGTCCGGTGGTCGCCAAACTCATCGACGGCGTATTGCGCATGGCGGCGATCAGCGCCAGCCTCAGCCCCCGTCAATCCCTGGTGCTGGGCACTCAAGGCCAGGTCGAAAACCTGCGCAAAATGCTGGTCGCCATGGTCGACGACGTTCGTGTTGCGCTGATCAAACTGGCCGAACGCACCTGCGCGATCCGTGCGGTGAAAACCGCCGATGACGAGAAACGTAACCGCGTCGCCCGCGAAGTCTTCGATATCTACGCGCCTTTGGCTCACCGTCTCGGTATCGGTCATATCAAGTGGGAACTGGAGGATTTGTCCTTCCGTTACCTTGAGCCTGACCAGTACAAACAGATCGCCAAGTTGCTCCACGAGCGGCGTCTGGATCGTGAGCGCTTCATCGCCGACGTGATGAGCCAGTTGAAGAATGAGCTGACCGCCACCGGCGTCGATGCCGACATCAGCGGCCGCGCCAAACACATCTATTCGATCTGGCGAAAAATGCAGCGCAAGGGGCTGGAATTCAGCCAGATCTACGACGTGCGTGCCGTTCGCGTGCTGGTGCCGGAAATGCGCGACTGCTACACCGCGCTCGGTATCGTCCACACCCTGTGGCGGCACATCCCGAAAGAATTCGACGACTACATCGCCAACCCGAAAGAGAACGGCTACCGCTCGCTGCACACCGCGGTGATCGGCCCCGAGGGCAAGGTGCTGGAAGTGCAAATCCGCACCCACGCCATGCACGAAGAAGCCGAGCTGGGCGTTTGCGCGCACTGGCGCTACAAAGGCACTGACGTCAAATCCGGTTCCAACCACTACGAAGAGAAAATCTCCTGGCTGCGTCAGGTCCTCGAGTGGCATGAAGAGCTGGGTGACATCGGCGGCCTGGCAGAACAGCTGCGGGTCGATATCGAGCCGGACCGGGTCTACATCTTTACGCCGGACGGTCACGCCATCGACTTGCCGAAGGGCTCGACGCCGCTGGACTTCGCCTACCGCGTGCACACCGAAATCGGTCACAACTGCCGTGGCGCCAAGATCAACGGGCGCATCGTGCCGCTCAACTACAGCCTGCAAACGGGTGAGCAGGTCGAGATCATCACCAGCAAGCACGGCACCCCGAGCCGCGACTGGCTGAACTCGAACCTGGGTTACATCACCACCTCGCGGGCACGGGCGAAGATCGTTCACTGGTTCAAATTGCAGGCGCGCGATCAGAACGTCGCGGCCGGTAAAACCTTGCTCGAGCGCGAACTCAATCGCCTCGGTCTGCCAGCGGTGGATTTCGACAAGCTGGCCGAAAAGGCCAACATGAAAACCGCCGAGGACATGTTCGCTGCCCTCGGTGCCGGCGATTTGCGCCTGGCGCAACTGGTCAATCTGGCGCAGCAACTGGTCGAGCCGGAGCGCGGCAACGAGCAACTGGAACTGATCCCGCGCAAGGCCACCGGCTACAAACCGGGCAAGCGCGGCGATATCCAGATCCAGGGCGTCGGCAACCTGATGACCCAGATGGCCGGCTGCTGCCAGCCGCTGCCGGGGGATGCGATCGTCGGTTACATCACCCAGGGCCGTGGCGTGAGCATTCACCGTCAGGACTGCGCCTCGGTGCTGCAACTGGGCGGGCGCGAGCCTGAGCGGATCATTCAGGTCAGCTGGGGCCCGGTGCCGGTGCTCACCTATCCGGTGGACATCATCATCCGTGCCTACGACCGGTCCGGTTTGCTGCGTGACGTCTCACAAGTGCTGCTCAACGAGCGGATCAACGTGCTGGCCGTTAACACCCGCTCGAACAAAGAGGACAACACCGCGTTGATGTCCCTGACCATCGAGATTCCGGGCCTGGATGCACTGGGGCGGTTGCTGGGGCGGATTTCCCAGTTGCCAAACATCATCGAAACCCGCCGTAACCGGACTCCATGAAACCGATGTACAGCCTTGAAGATTTACTGCACCTGATGAGCCGTCTGCGCGACCCGCAGTTCGGCTGCCCGTGGGACATCAAGCAAACCTACGAAACCATCGTCCCGCACACCCTCGAAGAAGCTTACGAAGTCGCCGACGCCATCGAGCGCGGTGACTTTGATCATTTGCAGGGTGAGTTGGGCGATTTGCTGTTCCAGGTGGTTTATTACAGCCAGTTGGCCCGGGAAGAAGGGCGCTTCGAATTCGCCGGCGTCATCGACTGCATCACCCGCAAGTTGATCCGTCGTCATCCTCACGTCTTCCCCACCGGTGATTTGTACGCGCCGCTGGATGTCCCGCGGTTGAGTGAAGAGCAGGTCAAGCAACGCTGGGAAGAGATCAAGGCTGAAGAACGCGCCGAGAAATCATCCGCGCCCGAACAACTGTCCTTGCTCGACGACGTGCCTGCGGCGCTGCCGGCGTTGTCTCGTTCGGCCAAGTTACAGAAGCGTGCAGGGCAGGTCGGTTTCGACTGGCCGGACGCCTTGCCGGTGCTGGATAAAGTCCGCGAAGAGCTTGATGAAGTACTCGAAGCCATGGCCGACAATGACTCGGCAGCGATTGCCGATGAAGTCGGTGATCTGTTGTTTTCCGTGGTCAATCTGGCGCGTCATCTCAAGGTCGATCCGGAAACTGCACTGCGTGGCGCCAACAGCAAGTTCGAAAGACGCTTCCGTTTTATCGAACAGGCATTGCGCGATACCCACCGTCCCATAGAAGATTGCACCCTCGAAGAGTTGGACGCCTTGTGGGGCGAAGCCAAACGTCAGGAAAAGAATTTGCCCAGCTGCGGTTGAGCAGTTGCCTAAGTGAGTAATAAGCACCATGAGCATTTCCCTTCGCGACCAGTTGCTCAAAGCAGGGCTGGTCAACCAGAAGCAGGCCAAACAGGTCGGCAAAGAGAAGCAGAAACAGCAGCGTCTGGCCCATAAAGGTCAGATCGAACTCGATGACTCCCAGCAGCGTGCCGCCCAGGAAGCCATGGCCGAGAAGGTCAAGCGCGACCAGGAGCTGAACCGTCAGCAGCAGGAGAAGGCAGAAGCCAAGGCCCGCGCCGCCCAGGTCAAGCAATTGATCGAAGTCTCGCGTCTACCGAAGCTGACGACCGAGGATTACTACAACTTCGTCGACGACAAGAAGGTCAAGCGCATCTGCGTCAACACCTTGATGCGCAACAAGCTCAGCAGCGGTTCGCTGGCCATCGTGCACCATGCCGGCGGCTACGAAGTGATCCCGCGTGAGGCGGCCCTGAAGATCCAGGAGCGCGATCCACAGCGCATCGTGCAGCTGAATGTGCAGACCGAAGAAGTCATTGCCGAAGACGATCCGTACGCGGCCTATCAGATCCCGGACGATCTGATGTGGTAAGCCGTTAAAGGCTGCAACTATGACAAACCCCGCTCATGGCGGGGTTTGTCGTTTTCAATGCTGTCATTGCTTATGCGGATTGGAGCTCTCGTTGCTGCTCCAGTTTTTCCAGTTCGGCCTTGTAGCTGTGGGCGTCGGTCTCGGAATGAAACATCCCCACCAGCATGTCTTGTTGGTGCACGTCCCAGATCCGAATACCGGCGGCTACGCCTTCGTGGGACTTATGTGAATCGTCGCGTTCAGTTACTTTTACAGTCATCTGCTAGCTCCAATCTCTGTTATCTGCAGCAAGGCGTGTGCAGGCCTCTGTTATATGTTTGGTTAGCTGGCTAAGTAAACCACTGAGTTTGGTAACGGATTTTTGCAGAAATGGAGAAAGTCCTGCAGCCCGCCAAATGCGCGACATTCGGTCGCAGGCGTCTGAGTTTCATGACAAAAGCTTCATGTTCGCGAAGAACAAAATCCGGTTTGAAGGTGACCAAAATCCCCTGTGGGAGCGAGCTTGCTCGCGATGAGGGAGTGTCAGTCGACATCATTGTTGTCTGATACACCGCAATCGCGAGCAAGCTCGCTCCCACAGGTTTTTGCGTTTTCCAGGCGAAAAAAAACGCCCCGAACCAGTCGGGGCGTTTTTATGTGCAGTGAAGCGGCGGGGTATTACTTACCCTGCCAGCGCTTCAGTACCAGCGTGGCGTTGGTGCCGCCGAAGCCGAAGCTGTTGCTCATCACGGTGTTGATGGTGGCGTCTTCGCGAGTCTTGGTCAGGATCGGCATGTCAGCCACTTCCGGGTCCAGTTCGTCGATGTTGGCGGAACCCGCCATGAAGTTGCCTTCCATCATCAGCATGCAGTAGATCGCTTCGTGAACGCCGGCGGCGCCCAGGGAGTGACCCGACAAGCTCTTGGTGGAGCTGATGGCCGGAGCCTTGTCGCCGAACACTTCACGCACACCTTTCATCTCCGCGACGTCGCCGACCGGAGTCGAAGTGCCGTGGGTGTTCAGGTAGTCGATCGGAGCATCAACGGTGGACATGGCCATCTGCATGCAGCGGATGGCGCCTTCGCCGCTTGGGGCGACCATGTCGTAGCCGTCGGAGGTCGCGCCGTAGCCAACGATTTCCGCGTAGATCTTCGCGCCGCGGGCCAGAGCGTGTTCCAGCTCTTCGACCACGACCATGCCGCCACCGCCGGCGATGACGAAACCGTCACGCTTGGCGTCGTAGGCACGGGAAGCTTTTTCCGGGGTTTCGTTGTACTGGCTGGACAGTGCGCCCATGGCGTCGAACAGGAACGATTGGCTCCAATGTTCTTCTTCACCGCCGCCGGCAAACACGATGTCCTGCTTGCCCATCTGGATCTGTTCCATGGCGGTACCGATGCAGTGAGCACTGGTGGCGCAGGCAGAAGCGATGGAGTAGTTCAGGCCCTTGATCTTGAAAGGCGTGGCCAGGCAAGCGGAAACGGTGCTGCTCATGGTCCGCGTCACGCGGTACGGGCCGACGCGCTTGACGCCTTTCTCGCGCAGGATGTCCAGCGCTTCCATCTGGTTCAGCGTGGAGGCGCCACCGGAACCGGCGATCAGGCCGGTACGCGGGTTGGAAACTTGCTCATCGGTCAGACCGGAGTCGGCGATGGCGTCTTTCATGGCCAGGTAGGCGTAAGCCGCCGCGTGGCCGACGAAGCGAAAGATCTTGCGATCGATCAGCTCTTCGAGGGGAAGGTCAATGGAGCCGGAAACCTGGCTGCGCAGTCCCATTTCCTTGTATTCCGGGTTGAACCGGATGCCAGGGCGGCTTGCACGCAGGTTAGCGGAGACGGTCTCTTTGTCATTGCCCAGGCACGAAACGATGCCCAGACCAGTGATAACGACGCGGCGCATGCGGATAACCCTTAGAAGTTTTCAGTGGAGGTGAAAACGCCGACCCGAAGGCCTTCGGCGGTGTAGATCTCGCGGCCGTCGACGCTGACCGAACCATCGGCGATGGCCAGGTTCAGCTTGCCCTTCAGTACGCGCTTGATCTGAATGTTATAGGTCACTTTCTTGGCGGTCGGCAGGACTTGGCCGAAGAATTTTACTTCACCCGAACCCAGCGCACGGCCACGGCCCGGCAAACCTTGCCAGCCGAGGAAGAAACCGACCAGTTGCCACATGGCGTCGAGGCCCAGGCAGCCTGGCATCACCGGATCACCTTCGAAGTGGCAGGCGAAGAACCACAGGTCCGGAGTGATATCCAGCTCGGCGACCAATTCACCTTTGCCGTACTTGCCACCCTCTTCGCTGATATGGGTGATGCGATCCACCATCAGCATGTTTGGGGCGGGCAGTTGCGCGTTACCTGGGCCGAACAGCTCACCGCGACTGCAGCGCAGCAGGTCTTCCCGAGTAAAGGCGTTTTGTTTGGTCATGCGAGCTCCTCAATAATCCCATGCGGCAGGTGGGGCAAATCTTCCCGGCCGATCGAAGCGTTCATGCCTCGAGTCAGCAGCCTACTCATAGACTATTGCGTTGTGGTGAAAGTCACAGCACCAAGGACATGAATGTACACTTGTGCACTGAAATTTTTATTCAAGCCCCTTTTCGGGCCTGTTCGGGTGCCTAAGACTGCCGCACTTTCGCCTTTCACGCCAGTCGCAGATAGCCGAAAGGCCTGCACTACTGCACCCAGCGCTGCAGAATTTGCTGCAGATCAGTGCGTTTGAAGGGCTTGGCCAGGTAATCGTTCATTCCCGCCGATAAACAGGCTTCACGGTCGCCCTGCAAGGCGTTGGCGGTCAGGGCAATGATCGGCACGTCAGCGCAGCCGGGCAACTGGCGAATCTGTCGGGTGGCTTCATAGCCATCAATGATGGGGAGTCGGCAGTCCATCAGAATGGCTTCGAAAATCAGACTCTCGGCACTGCGCACCGCCTGCGCGCCATCGGTGGCGACGCTGACAGTAAAGCCCAGACTGCGCAACATTGCTTCGATGACCGTCTGGTTGACCGGATTGTCTTCCACCAGCAACACGTTACGCCCGTCGCCATCACCGGTGCCGGTCTGAGTACGCGGCGCCAATACCGGCAGCGTCTGTTTATAGAGTGCCAGCGGGATTTCCAGGGTGAACACCGAGCCGCGACCTTCCTCGCTCTGGGCGCGTAACGTGCCGCCCATGCGTTCCGCCAGCGTGCGAGCAATCGGCAGGCCCAGCCCGGTGCCACCATAACGCCTCGAGATAGAACTGTCGGCCTGCTGGAAGGCGTTGAACATCAATTCCAGGCTCTCGGCCGAGATACCAATCCCGCTGTCGCGCACGGTGCAGGTGAACCACAACAGTTCGTGATCCAGCGACTGCCATTGCGGTTCGATGCTGACACGCCCCCGTTCGGTGAATTTCAGCGCATTGCCGATCAGGTTGACCAGGATCTGCCGGATGCGCGTCGGATCGCCCTGAACCTGCAACGCGCGCATATCGTCCGCAATCAACAGCGTTAAGTCCAACCCGCGTTGCACGGCGCTGTGCGTGAACGACTGGGCGCAACTGCTGATCAGGTCCGCGAGGTTGAACGCAATGTGCTCCAGCTCCAGTTCCGAACGCTCGATGCGCGAGAAATCGAGAATGTCGTTGATGACTTTGAGCAGGTGTTCGGTGGACTCCGAGGCGAGCGCCGCGTATTCGACCTGCTCCTCGGTCATCTCGGTGGTTTCCAGCAGTTGCAGCATGCCCAGCACGCCATTCATCGGCGTGCGCAGTTCGTGGCTCATCATCGCGAGGAAATCGGATTTGGCGTTGTTGGCCTTTTCCGCTTCTTCGCGCGTCTGGATCAACTGCGCCATAGCCTGATGCTGGTCACGGCTGGCCTGTTCGAGACCGCTGGCGAGGTTGTTGATGTGTTGCGACAGCGCGCCCAGTTCAGTGTCGTCGACGATCGGCAGCGGCGTTTTGTAATCGCCGTCCTGAATTGCCTTGACCGCGTTGCCGATGTCGCGGATCGGTTGCGACAGGCTGCCGGCCAGTCGACGGGCGACTAGAAAAGTAAACAGCAGGGCGAACAGCGCCAGGATCCCGGCCTTGAACAGGATTTCCTGTTGACGCTGGCTGAAGGCGTCATTGGACAGCCCGACGATCACCCGACCCAGATAATCCTCGGCGGGGGCCGTGTTGGCGACTTTGCTGCCCTGGAGGAAATCATTGTGCAGCGGGATACGTTGCAGCCGCACCGGCGCCTGGAACACTTCAACCTGGCGCGAGCGGTTGTGGGTTTCCGATGGTTGCTCGACGTACACCAGAATCCGGTTGGCGCTGTCCTGGACTTCCAGAAAACGCACATTGGGCGTGGCCAGGGTGGCCTTGAGCAAACTGTCGAGCACCTCGTTGTTGCCCGAGATCACCCCGTATTCGGTGGCCGGCGCCAGTTGGTTGGCGATCAACTGCCCGGTGTGGTTGAGCTCCTGACGCAGGTCCTGGATCCGCACGAACGTAAAGAAGCTGATCAACAGCAACGTCAGCAACAGGGCAGGGCCGAGGCTGATGATTTGTGTGCGGGTGTTGATGTCCCAACGGCGACGGAAGGTCATGGGCGTTTTTCTCCTTCGGCCAACTGTGTTGCGACAGAG
Organism: Pseudomonas sp. RT4P38; assembly: GCF_054897765.1. Lineage (NCBI taxonomy): Bacteria > Pseudomonadati > Pseudomonadota > Gammaproteobacteria > Pseudomonadales > Pseudomonadaceae > Pseudomonas > Pseudomonas sp. RT4P38. The sequence continues at coordinate 5,267,522 of NZ_CM142703.1, read as the reverse complement.
GCTTCATTCATCTGTTCAATACCTAATGAACGAGCCACTTGTGGGTTGCTTAAGACTTTGAAGTGTTGCGGGTAGTAAGTTCGTGGCCACGTGGCGGGTGACCGGTCGAGCAGTTCGTCGAGTATCGCCAGCCAATCGCTCTGATCGCTGTAGGTGCTGGCCAGGCTTCCCGCCCTGACAAACCCGGCGTTGGGGCCGATCAGCGCCAGTTGCCGTGCATAGCTGCTAAGCAACAGGTTCTTCGCGGTTTTCGGGTTGTACAAATCGGGATCATCAAGGCCCAGCAACACGTCGCTGTTTTTCAGCAAGGTCTGCAGCGGCCGGCTGTCGTTAGTGTTATCCCAGCGCTCGGTGACTACTTCAAGACCCAGGGCGTGGGCGGCCTGATGCAGTTCTTTCAAGAGAAATTCGCTGTGGCTGTCGAAGAGCACGCCGACCCGTTTGGCCTGAGGCAGCAGCAACCGGGTCAGGCGCAATTGTCGTTCCAGGGGTGGGTCGCTCCAGAGCAGGCTGAGGCGCGGGGGCAGGGAGGCCCCCAGATGCTGACGGGCTTGCAGGCGGCTGATGCGCAGCACTAGCGTCGCCGGGCCCTGGGTGTCTTGCAGGCGCCAGTCGAGGCTCGGCAGGTCGAGCAGAATCAAACGGGTGCCGGCGGGCAGTTTGCCTGGCGCCGGCAGACTGGCCAGCGGCTGGAAGTGCACGTTATCGGCAGGCCGCAAAGCGCTCAGGGCCTGAGTGAAGGATTGCATGCCCGGGCTGTCCTCGGCGCCGGTCAGCAAAATGTCCGCGGCGGTGGCCTCCAATGGGCTCAGCAGGCCGGCAAACACCAGGCACAACCCGGCCAGCAGGCGGCCAAGGATTGGCGTCTTGCGTGACGGGCTAAATAGCATCTTAGAACGCCAGCTCTGCGCTGAAGTAAAGCACCCGGCGCTCGTCGTAGTTGTTGTCGACGAAGGTCGTGGGCTGGCTGTCGAGGCGTTGCTGGAGCACACCGGCCAGTTCCAGGCTGGCCTTGCCCAGGCCGATGCGTTTGGCGATGCGCGTGTCGACCCGTTCGAAGCGGTAGCCGTTCAGGGCATCGTCACCATAATAGAAGAGTGCGCTGTTCCAGCCATGGCCCCAGTTGCGCAGCCAACCGGCGGAACCGCTGTTTCGGGCAGCCTGTTGCGCATCCAGCGGGTTGCTCGCCTCGGCATCGACATAGGCATATGTCAGACGCAGGCGATCGGCGCTGCTGATTCTCCAGTCGAGCTGGGTTTCTACCCCGGAGAAGCGTGAGCTGTTCGAGTTGCTGGCGATGTACTGATTGTTGCGCAGCGGTTCGCTGATCATCCCGGTGATTTCGTCGTAGAACAGCTTCACATCGACTGCCAGTCCCCACTCGGCAAAGTAGCCGTTGTAGCCCAGCTCCCGGGAGCGCATGTGTTCCTGTTCGAGGTCGCCGGGGCCACGGGTCTTGACGAAATACCGGGCACTGGACTGGCCATAGGCGCTGGGTCGCAGGTTCTTTACCTGATAACTCCAGTTGACGTTGTTCTCGAACATGTCCGGCGAGCGGATGGCTTCCGAGTACACCGCCCGCAGGCCATGGCGCGGGTTGATCAGGTAGTTGACCGCCACCCGCGGGGTGAGCGAACTGCCGATCAATTGCGTGTCTTCGAACATCGCACCACCCTGCAGCAACCAATGCTCGGTGGCGCGCCACTCGAGTTGGCCGAACGCCCGCCAGGTGGTGTCGTCGAGGGTGCCATTGAAGTAGGTCTCGGAATCTGCCCGGTCGTAACGATAGTTCATGCCGCTGACCAGCCGCAGACTGTCGGACAGGCTGAGCGTGTCTTGCAATTCAAGGTCGTAGCGCGATTCCCGGGTGCTCTGGTCAATATCGCCACAGAGGGTTTGTCGTGCGCCGTTTCGCCATTGGTCCAGCACTTGATTGGCCAGTGCGCGCTGGGCCGGGTCACCTGCGGGCGCGCCGGGGCCGGTGTAGCGCTCCATGTTGCGCGCCAGGCGTTCGGTGTAATTCGGGTTGAGTTGCCAGAGCTCAGTCAACTGCGGGCTGAACGAAACCTCGGCATCGCAGGCACGCCAGGTCTGCTGACGATCCCAGTGCTGCGCCGAGCCCTGAATGTAAAGGCTGTGATCTGGATTGATGTCGAGGTTCCAGCGCAGCGAACCGGCGTAGTCCTTGGCGATGACGTCGGAATTGTTCCCGGCAGCGGTAATCCCCGAGAAGACCGGGCGGTAGGTATACGGACGCTGGTTGGTCCCGTCCTTGGCATTCAATTGCCAGTCGATGCTCTGGTTTTCATTGAGCGTCTGGCTGACCGCGAGGTTGAAGCGATTCAAGCGGCGGCTGTCGCGGTAATCGGCGCCGTTACGGTCCGAGTCGAAGCCGTCGTCTTGTTGGCCGGACAGTGACAGGCGCAGGTCGCCGCCGTCCCAGCCCACACCCTGACTGGTGTAAAAGTCGTCGATGCCGCGCTGCCCACGGGTGACTTTCATTCGCGTGCCGTGGCTGTCGGCCGGGTTGCGCGTGATGATGTTGACCACCGCCATCAGCGCATTGGCGCCATAGCTGACAGTGTTCGGGCCGCGGAAAACTTCGATGCGTTCGATGTCTTCCATGGCCACCGGAATGTCACTCCAGTCCACCGTGGCCAGGCCTGCGCGGTACACCGAGCGGCCATCGATCAACACTTGCAAGCGTCGCGCTTCGGTCGCGTTGGTGCCGTGATAGTTCACCGCCGCCTGGTTGCCGTTGATGTTGCCGACCATCATTCCTGGCACCAGTCGCAGCAACTCGCTGATGTCCCGGGCGCCACTGGCGTTGATCAGTTCGCTGTCGATCACCGTCATGCTTCCCGGCACTGCGGCCGGCGACTGCTTGAGCCGCGTAGCGGTCAGCACTTGCGGCAGTGGCTCGCTGTCCAGAAACAAGTCGTCGGCGAGCAATGGCGAGCTGAACATCAGCGCCAGTACCAGCGGCGAGCGAGGTGATGGGGAACCAAACGACACAACACATCCTTGATAGCGAACAATTGGCGCGCATGTTAACCGAGCGCAATGACTTTTCCAGTCACGTTGTGGGCATTTTCCTCGGTTTTCTTGGTCTTCTTCCTACAAGTGTCGGTAATTGATGCGGGGGCTGGCCGCCACTGGGCCGCTCCGTATAATGCCGTCATCGCCACTGGTATGGATTAACGGATTGCATATGACTGAACAGCGCCCAATTGCGGTCCTGGGAGGCGGAAGTTTTGGTACCGCCGTGGCTAACCTGCTGGCCGAGAACGGGCATCAGGTCCGGCTGTGGATGCGTGACCCCGAGCAGGCCGAGGCCATTCGGGTCAATCGCGAGAACCCGCGTTACCTCAAAGGCATCAAGATTCTGCCGGCCGTGGAAGCGGTCACCGACCTGCTGGCCACTCTACAAGCCTGCGACCTGTGCTTCGTCGCACTGCCGTCCAGCGCGCTGCGCTCGGTGCTGGCTCCTCACGCCGCACGTTTGAGCGGCAAGCTGCTGGTGAGCCTGACCAAAGGCATCGAAGCCCACACTTTCAAACTGATGAGCGAAATCCTCGAAGAGATCGCCCCGCAAGCGCGCATCGGCGTGCTGTCCGGGCCGAACCTGGCGCGTGAAATCGCCGAACACGCGCTGACCGCCACGGTGGTCGCCAGCGAAGACGACGAGCTTTGCCAGCGAGTTCAGGAAGCGCTGCATGGCCGGACCTTTCGTGTGTACGCCAGCGCCGACCGCTTCGGCGTGGAGTTGGGCGGCGCGTTGAAAAACGTCTACGCGATCATTGCCGGCATGGCAGTGGCGCTGGGCATGGGCGAAAACACCAAGAGCATGCTGATCACCCGGGCGTTGGCGGAAATGACCCGCTTTGCGGTGAATCAGGGCGCCAACCCGATGACCTTCCTCGGTTTGGCGGGCGTCGGCGATCTGATCGTCACCTGCTCGTCGCCGAAAAGCCGTAACTACCAGGTCGGGTTCGCCCTCGGCCAGGGCTTGAGCCTGGAAGATGCAGTGACGCGCCTGGGCGAAGTCGCCGAAGGGGTGAACACCCTCAAGGTGCTCAAGACCAAGGCCCAGGAGGTGGGCGTGTACATGCCGCTGGTCGCCGGGCTGCATGCCATTCTGTTCGAAGGGCGCACGCTGGAGCAGGTAATCGGTCTATTGATGCGTGCCGAGCCGAAAACCGACGTCGATTTCATTTCCACCAGTGGTTTTAACTGAGCACTCAATTGACAGGGGCAGGGAGCGAGACATGAACGATCCGAAAGAAGAAGCCAAGTACGAATCCATCCTGCTGCGTGTGTTGTGGATGATTGTCTACGTGCTGGTCTGGCAAGTGGCGCAATTCATCCTTGGCGCCGTGGTGCTTGTGCAGTTGATCTATCGTTTGATCTATGGCGCCCCAAGCGCCAGCCTGATGAATTTCGGCGACAGCCTGAGCCAGTTTCTGGCGCAGATCGGTCGTTTCGGCAGTTTCCACAGCGACCAGAAACCCTGGCCGTTCGCCGACTGGCCGACGCCGCGTACACCGGAAGGTGAAGCGCCGCACGCTGTGGCGCCAGCCCCGCATCCGGCACGAGATGAGGAACCGAAACTATGAAACTCTGGGTATTGCGTCATGGTGAAGCCGAGCCACACGGTACTCGCCCGGACTCCGAGCGGGCTCTGACCGTCAAGGGTCGTGAAGAGGTGTTGCGCAGCGCGGCAGAGTTGATCGGTAAGCCAATTACCGCGATCTATGCCAGTCCTTTCCTGCGAGCGCAGGAGACGGCAGAAATTGTGCGTACGGCGCTGAATTTCGCGCCGGAGATTCGCACCGTCGACTGGCTGACACCCGACAACCGCCCGCAAGCGGTGGCGGAGCAGTTGGTGTCTGTGGATCACGCGCTACTGATCAGTCATAACCCGCTGGTGGGCAACTTGCTGGGTTACCTTCAGCATGGACATGTGCAGGACCCGGAAGCGGTCCGCACCGCCGGCCTTGCAGAACTTGAAGGTGATTTGCCGCTGGCCGGCGCGATGAAGCTCAAAGGCATCAAGCACCCGTAAAATAGTCAACCGAGCATCTGCTTGGTTGACTACGCTTGCTCCAGACCAAAAATAAAGGAGCGAGTCGCATGCCTGCTGCTTTTCGTTTGCCGCTGGACGTTTTCTACGAGCGTGAAGCGCGCCATCCCCGGCAGCGCTTTTTGGTCCAGCCCACGGGCGGCGGCCAGGTCGAAACGCTGACCTGGGAAGACGTCGGTCATCAGGCGCGTTGCGCCGCGCATTGGTTGCGCGCACGCGAACTGCCCCAAGGCAGTCACATCGCCCTGATCTCGAAAAACTGCGCGCACTGGATCATCGCCGACCTGGCGATCTGGATGGCGGGTCACGTGTCGGTGCCGCTCTACCCGAACCTCACCGCCGAGACCGTGGCCCAGGTACTTGAACACTCCGAAGCGGCGCTGGTGTTCATCGGCAAACTCGACGACTGGCCCGGTATGTCTCGCGGGGTCAGCCCCGATCTGCCGACGATCAGCCTGCCGTTGCATCCGCCCGGCACGTTCGATTTCAGCTGGGCCGACCTGCAAAAGAGCTCACCGATCCAGGACGATCCCACGCCGTCCGCCGACCAGTTGGCGACCATCATTTACACCTCCGGCACCACCGGCATGCCCAAAGGCGTGATGCACAGCTTCGCCAATCTGGGGTTTGCCACCACTCGCGGCACGCAGTTGTTCGGTCTGAATGAGTCGGATCGGCTGCTGTCCTACCTGCCGCTGTGCCATGTCGCTGAGCGGATGTTCGTCGAGCTGGCGTCGATCTACACCGGGCAAACGGTGTTTTTTGCCGAGAGCCTCGACACCTTCCTGGCCGATTTGCGCCGTGCACGTCCGACCGCGCTGTTCGGTGTGCCGAGGATCTGGACCAAATTCCAGATGGGCGTGTACAGCAAGATCCCGGCAAAACGCCTCGACTTCCTGCTCGGTCTGCCGATCATCGGCAAGCGGGTCGGGCACAAAGTCCTCGTCGGGCTCGGGCTGGATGCCTTGCGCATCGCCTTGTCCGGCGCCGCGCCAGTGCCGCAGACCTTGCTGCTGTGGTACCGCAAACTGGGGCTGGATGTACTGGAGGTCTACGGCATGACCGAAAGCTGCGGCTATTCGCACGTTTGCCTGCCGGGCCAGAACAAACCCGGCTGGATCGGCATGCCATGCCCGGAGGTCGAGGTGCGGATCGCCGAGTCGGGGGAGGTCATGGTGCGCAGCGGCGCAACCATGCTCGGGTATTTCAAGGAACCTGAGAAAACCGCCGAAACCATCACCGAGGACGGCTTCCTGCGCACCGGTGACAAGGGTGAGGAGGACGCCGAAGGCAACCTGCGCCTCACCGGGCGCCTGAAAGAGATTTTCAAGACCAGCAAAGGCAAATACGTCGCCCCGGCGCCGATCGAAAATCGGCTGGCGGTGCATTCGCGCATCGAGCAGGTGTGCGTGGTCGGCGATGGCTTGAGTGCGCCGCTGGGATTGTGCGTGCTCTCGGCGGTCGGTCAGCAGGACGCCAGCGGAACGGCGAGGGCGGGCCTGCATTCTAGCCTGGAAAAACTCCTGGAGGAGGTGAACGGCGTCCTCGATAAACACGAACGCTTGCGTCGATTGGTGGTGGTCAAGGACAGTTGGGCGGTGGAAAACGGCTTCCTGACGCCGACCCTGAAGATTAAGCGCAACGTGATCGAAGCCGCGTACGGTGCCCGTTTCGAAGAATGGAGCGAGCGCAGTGAAGCGGTGCTGTGGCAGGATTGAGTGACGAATAAAACTAACAAAGGATGTCAGCAATGAGCTTGTGGCGTACCGATCCCAACATTGAACAGTTGAACGCAATCCAGAAAAACACCATCGGCGAAGTGTTGGATATTCGCTTCGAAGCCTTCGACGACGAGTCCCTGACCGCGAGCATGGTCATCGACCATCGCACTCACCAGCCTTACGGCTTGCTGCACGGCGGCGCCTCGGTGGTGCTGGCCGAAACCGTGGGCTCGATGGCCAGTTACCTGTGCATCGACGCCAGCAAGTTCTACTGCGTGGGCCTGGAAATCAACGCCAACCATTTGCGCGGCTTGCGCAGCGGGCGGGTCACGGCGGTGGCCAAGCCGATCCACATTGGCCGCACGACGCATGTCTGGGATATCCGGTTGACCAGCGATGAGGGGAAGGCGAGTTGTGTATCGCGGTTGACCATGGCGGTGGTGCCGTTGGGTGAGAATCCACCCGCCCGTTGAGAGTGTGTTTCTTCAGTTAGATCCACCCCTCACCCTAACCCTCTCCCCACGGGGGCGAGGGGACTGACCGAGGTGTTCTTTCGAGTTACATTGACCTGAAAGTCCGAGTCGAACTCCGGTCTTGAAAAAAACCCGGTCTGCTCCCTTTCCCCCTCTCCCCTGTGGGGCGGTCCGACGTTTCGGGAGGGCTGGGGTGAGGGGTGGATTCATCTGACACGCCATTCCCTTGACCGGACTGTCATCATTCCTGGCACTTACGGTCATTGCTGTAGGACGTCGTCTTACGGACAATCAACCCTTGTTTTCGTTGATGGATCACCGGTATGTCGCAGCAGATATTTTTCGCCCACGCCAACGGTTTCCCCTCGGGCACCTACGGCAAGTTGTTCGCGGCGCTGGCGCCCGAGTATCAGGTGACGCATCTGGAGCAGCACGCCCACGACCCGCGTTTTCCGGCGGACGACAACTGGTACAACCTGGTGGACGAGCTGATTCATCACCTCAAGCAGCAACGGGAACCGGTATGGGGCGTTGGCCATTCCTTCGGTGGCGTGCTGCATCTGCACGCGGCGTTGCGCTGCCCCGAGCTCTATCGCGGCGTGGTGATGCTCGATTCGCCGGTGCTGACCCGTGCCGATCAATGGGTGATCCGTGCGGCCAAACGCTTTGGTTTCATCGACCGCCTGACTCCGGCCGGCCGTACGTTGGGACGGCGGGAGGAGTTCGCCGATCTGGAAGCGGCTCGGCTGTATTTCGCTGGCAAAACCCTGTTCCGTGGCTTCGATCCGGAATGCTTCGACGCCTACCTGCAACACGGTTTGCACAAAGTGGGCGACACGCTGCGTTTGCGCTTCGACCCGGCCACGGAAATCAGCATCTACCGCGGCGTGCCGCACACCAGCCCCGGCCGCGCACGTCAGCTGAAAGTGCCGCTGGCCGTCGTTCGAGGGCACAAGAGCCGCGTGGTGATGCGTCATCACGCCAGTTCCGTCGGACGCATGCCGTTGGGCGAATCCTTGACCATGCCCGGCGGTCACATGTTTCCCCTTGAGCGTCCCCAGGACACGGCCATGCTGCTGAAAAATCTGTTCAGCCGCTGGGAAGGTCGCCGCCAACAGGATTGCGCATGAGCAACGTCGTTGAAGAAGTCCGCCTTAGCCTGCCGCACATAGAGCTGGCAGCGCACCTGTTCGGTCCCGAAGACGGCATGCCGGTGATCGCTTTGCATGGCTGGCTGGACAACGCCAACAGCTTTGCCCGACTGGCGCCGAAGCTCAAAGGCTTGCGCATCATTGCGCTGGACATGGCCGGTCACGGTCATTCCGGGCATCGTCCGACCGGTGCCGGTTACGCGCTGTGGGACTATGCCCATGACGTGCTGCAAGTCGCCGAACAACTGGGCTGGAAACGCTTCGCGCTGCTGGGGCATTCCATGGGCGCGATTGTTTCGCTAGTGCTGGCCGGTTCGTTGCCGGAGCGAGTGACCCATCTGGCGTTGATCGACGGCATCATTCCTCCTACAGACAAAGGCGAAAACGCTGCCGAGCGGATGGGCATGGCCCTGCAAGCGCAGCTGAATTTGCGGGAGAAGCGCAAACCGGTCTACAACACGCTCGACCGGGCCATCGAGGCGCGCATGAAAGGCTTGGTTGCGGTCAGTCGCGAAGCCGCGGAACTACTGGCCCAGCGTGGATTGATGCCAGTGCCGGGTGGTTATACCTGGCGCACCGATAACCGCCTAACGTTACCGTCGCCGCTGCGTCTGACCACCGAACAGGCGATGGCCTTCGTCCAGCGGGTCAGTTGTCCTGCAAAACTGGTGGTGGCTGCCGACGGCATGCTCGCCAAACATCCCGAGTTGCTGGAGCGTCTACCCTTTAGCCGTGAACAGCTGCCTGGCGGTCATCATTTGCACCTGAATGACGAACCCGGCGCCGACCTTGTCGCAGACTGTTTCAATCGGTTCTTCGCCGTTCCTTGACTTGCGCCGGGCAACTGTCGAGGCTGGGCGGGTTGAAATGGGAGACAACCATGATAGATCTCTACACCGCTGCGACCCCGAATGGCCACAAGGTCTCTATCGTGCTCGAGGAACTCGGCCTGCCCTACACGGTGCACGCCTTGAGTTTCGACAAAAAGGAACAGAAGTCCGAGGGCTTCCTCAAGATCAATCCCAATGGCCGGATTCCGGCGATTGTCGACCGCGCCAATGGCGATTTCGCCGTGTTTGAATCCGGCGCGATCCTGATTTACCTGGCTGAACTGAGCGGCAAGCTACTGCCAAAAGACCCCAAGGGACGTTCAGTGGTCCTGCAATGGCTGATGTTCCAGATGGGTGGAATCGGCCCGATGCAAGGCCAGGCCAACGTGTTTTTCCGTTATTTCCCGGAGAAACTCCAAGGCGCCATCGACCGCTATCAACATGAAACCCGTCGCCTCTATGAAGTGCTCGACACGCGTCTGCAAACCGTGGAGTTTCTGGCCGATGAATACAGCATTGCCGACATCGCCACTTATCCGTGGGTCCGTGGCCATGAGTGGTCCGGTGTCGAGGTCGACGGTTTGCCAGCCTTGCAACGCTGGATGGCGACCATGGAGGCGCGTCCGGCGGTGCAGCGTGGTTTGCTGGTTCCCGAGCGCATCGATGACGCCAGTATCATCAAGGGCGCCCAGGCCATGCTGATCCGATGAGTCTATCCATGCGTTCACTCAGTCTGCTGGCGCTGTGTTGTTTCAGTCCCCTGTTGTTTGCCGCCGATGTCCCGGGCAGCCAGGACCTGCCGGTCGTGCCGCGTATGGCCGATGCGCAGATCGTCGACTATCGTCCGGTCGCCGAACTTGAGCGGATCTATCCACTGGGTTCTATCCGCAAGATCAGCGGTCAGTTGCGTTTCGACGGTCAGGTCAGCGCCCGGGGGCAAACCACTTCGGTGACCTACGAGTTGCCACCGGAGCACTCCTCTACCGACGCCTTCACCGCCGCTCGTGAAGCCTTGCAGAAACAGGGCGCCGAGCTGCTGTTCTGGTGCCAGGCGCGTGATTGCGGCGAAAGCAGCCTGTGGGCCAATGAAGTCTTCAGCAACGCCAAGCTCTATGGCGCTGATGATCAGCAGGCGTATCTGCTGTTGCGTCTGGCGGCGCCACAAGACAACACGCTGGTGGCGCTTTACAGCATCACGCGCGGCAATCGCAAAGCCTATCTGCACGTCGAACAGTTTGACGCCGCCGCGCCGCTGGGTGATTTGCTGCCGACGTCTGCAACCTTGCTTCGAGAACTCAAAAGCACCGGTGAGCTCGATTTTCCCAAATTGACCGGCGATCCTGACGATGCCTGGCTGCGCCTGATCTCTCGTGGGCTGAATCTGGACACCACGTTGCGGGTCAGTGTTTCCGGGCCGAAGGCCGAAGCCTGGCGTCAGGCACTGATCGGACAGGGTGTGCGTACCGCCAGGATGGAAGCCGGCAGCATCGACGGCGCTGGCTTGCACATCCAACTGTTGCGATAAGCTTTATCGGGCGAACGTGCAAGCCGCGTTCGCTTACTCTTTTGCTGACTGACTTTTTTCGAGATTTAGATGATCAATAACGATCGGCTGTTGGTGCAGATCCTGCTCCTGGTGCTGTTTGGCGCGAGCTTCTGGGTGATGGCGCCATTCTGGTCGGCGCTGTTCTGGGGCGCGGTGTTGGCGTTTGCCAGTTGGCCGCTGATGCGTCTGCTGACCCATTGGCTTAATGGCCGCGAGTCTCTGGCGGCGGCATTGCTGACGCTGGGCTGGATGTTGGTGGTTGCGGTGCCGTTAGTTTGGCTGGGGTTCAACCTCGCGGACCATGTGCGCGATGCCACGGCGTTCATCAAGGATGTGCAAGTCGATGGGCTGCCGGAAGCGCCGACCTGGCTGGGCAGTGTGCCCTTGGTGGGTGAGCGGCTGGTGGGGATCTGGAACAGCATCGATCAGCAGGGCGCAGCGATGATGCTGGCGGTCAAACCTTATCTGGGCCAGGTCGGCAATTGGTTGCTGGCGCGCAGTGCGCAGATTGGCGGCGGGATTCTCGAGCTGACGTTGAGTATCGTCTTTGTGTTCTTTTTCTACCGTGACGGGCCGCGTCTGGCAGCGTTTATTCATGGGTTGCTGGAACGGCTGATTGGTGACCGTGCCGGGTATTACATTGAATTGGTGGCGGGCACGGTGCAGCGGGTGGTGAACGGTGTGATCGGGACGGCAGCGGCCCAGGCGGTTCTGGCGCTGATCGGGTTCTTGATTGCTGGGGTTCCCGGGGCGCTGGTGTTGGGGATTGTTACATTTTTGCTGAGCCTGATTCCGATGGGACCGCCACTGGTGTGGATTCCGGCCACGGCGTGGTTGGCGTGGAAGGGTGAGTACGGGATGGCGGTGTTTCTCGCAAGTTGGGGGACGTTCATCATCAGTGGCGTCGACAACGTGCTCAAACCGTATCTGATCAGCCGGGGCGGAAATTTGCCGTTGGTGATTGTCCTGCTTGGGGTGTTTGGCGGGTTGATTGCCTTTGGGTTTATTGGCTTGTTCATCGGCCCGACATTGTTGGCGGTGGCCTACAGCTTGCTGACCGACTGGAGCAAGAGCCAGTCTCGGGTTGAGGATCGCCGGCCCTGAGATTTTTGTTGGGGCTTAGGGCCTCTTCGCGGGCAAGCCTTGCTCCTACAGGTTTAGTGCATGACCGTAGGAGCGAGGCTTGCCCGCGAAGCTTTTGATTTAAGTGGCCTCGTTCAGGTATTTGCCCACGGTCGCCACGTTGTCGAGCGAGTACTGCTTGCTCAGGTTGGCGATCATTTTGTTCAGGGCTTCGGTCACGTTCGACTGATCGGTGGAGCTGTCCGTGTTTCTCGCGCGGCCGGCTTGCAACGCCACTTTCAACTCATCGCTGCTGATGGCGCCGTCACCGTCGGCGTCCAGGGCGCTGATCAGCGCGTCAGCCAGTTCGGTGTTCGGTGCCTGGTCCCGTGGCGGCGGCGGAGGGGCCATCGTGGCCATCTCTTCACCGCTCATGCTGCCGCTGTCGTCGCTGTCCAAATCGGCGAAATTCTTGCTCAGACTGACCAGCAGACCGTCGTCGGTTTTCTGCGGCAGGGCGCTCTTGAGTTCATCCTGATCCACCGCGCCATCACTGTTGCTGTCGAGTTTGGCGAGCAGATCTTTCTGAAATTGCTGACTGCGGGCGGTGCTGGTTGAGGTGCTGTTGGTGCTGGTATAGCTCGTGTAACTGCTGACGCTGCCGATCATTGGGCTCACTCCTTGGAATGGGTAGCCGGTGGATGCACCGGCTTATGCAGCCTCAAGGGGCAAGTTGTCGTGGGTATATGGGGTTTGTACCGAACGGTACACGCAACCCGGATCCTGTGGGAGCAAGCTCGCTCCCACATCGGATTTATGTGGGGCTTAGAGGCGGGGCAACCGGATAACGGCGGTCAAACCACCACCGGGGGTTTCTTCCAGGCTCAACTGACCGCCCAGCCGTTCAGCCGCCTCGCGGGCAATCGTCATGCCCAGCCCGACGCCACCGAAGTTGCGGTTGCGCGAACCTTCCAGACGAAAGAACGGCTCAAACACCGCTTCACGTTTATCCGCCGCGATACCCGACCCATGGTCGATGACCCGGATCACCAGGGTTTCGCGAGTGTCTTGGAGCGTAATCACTGCCTGCCCGGCATAACGCAGGGCATTGTCCAGCAAGTTGTTGATGCACGAGCGCAAGGCCATCGGCTGCACTTGCAACGGTGCGCAGTGGCCGCTGGTGAGAACATCGGCGCCCTGGTCCTGGGCGTTTTCACTCAGGGATTCGACCAGCGCCTGCACATCCATCCATTGCGCCGATTCGCTGGTGCGCTGTTCGTGCAGGTAAGTGAGGGTGGCGTCGAGCATGCTGATCATGTCGTCCAGATCCTGACGCATCTGGCCTTGTAGTTTGTGGTCGTCGATCTGCTCCAGTCGCAGCTTGAGCCGCGACAGCGGCGTGCGCAGGTCGTGGGAGACGGCGCCAAGCATCCGCGAGCGTTGCTGCACTTGTTCACGAATGCGTTGCTGCATCTTGTTGAAAGTGTGCGCCGCTTGCCGTGCTTCCCGTGGGCCGGATTCATCCAGAGGTGGACTGTCGAGGTTTTCGCTCAGTCGCTCGGCAGCATCGCTCAGGCGCTGGATCGGCCGGCTCAGCAGTTTGGCACCGTACCAGGCAGCGATGATCAGCGAGACCAGTTGAAAGGTCAGCGGCACCAAAGGGCCGCCGAACCACGGTCGAGGTGGCCGATTTTCGAAGCGCGGGTCCATCGGCGGGCGCTGTCCGTCGACGTTTTCGGAAAACCCCGGCGGCGATGGGGGCGGCGGCGGGCCGTAATGGCGAAACCAGAAAAATGCCAGCAGGTGCGCCAGGATAATCGCGATCAGCAACACACCAAACAGGCGGCCGAACAGCGTATCGAAGCGTGCACGCATCAGCCGATATCTCTGGCGTCGAATAGATAACCCTCACCGCGAACGGTTTTGATCAGCTGCGGCGCTTTCGGGTCATCACCGAGTTTCTGGCGCAGGCGCGAGACCAGCAGATCGATGCTGCGATCAAAGGCTTCGATCGAGCGACCGCGAGCGGCGTCCAGCAGTTGTTCGCGGCTGAGTACCCGGCGCGGACGTTCGATGAACACCCAGAGCAAACGGAACTCGGCGTTGGACAGCGGCACCACCAGGCCATCAGCGGCGATCAACTGACGCAGCACGCTGTTCAGGCGCCAGTTGTCGAAACGGATGTTGGCGCGCTGTTCAGTGCGATCATCGCGCACCCGGCGCAGGATAGTCTGGATGCGCGCCACCAATTCTCGCGGTTCGAACGGCTTGGCCATGTAATCGTCGGCGCCCAGTTCCAGGCCGATGATCCGGTCGGTCGGTTCGCAGCGGGCAGTGAGCATCAGAATCGGGATGTCCGATTCGGCGCGTAGCCAACGGCACAGCGACAAACCGTCTTCGCCGGGCAGCATCAGGTCGAGCACCACCACGTCGAAATGTTCCGCTTGCAGCGCCAGGCGCATCGCGGCGCCGTCGGTGACGCCGCTGGCGTGAATGTTGAACCGGGCCAGATAGTCGATCATCAGTTCGCGGATCGGGACGTCATCGTCGACGATCAGGGCGCGAATGCTCCAGCGTTTGTCGTCGCCGGGCGCTTTTTGATCGTCGTTCACAGGGGCGTGGGTGTTGTGCATGCGTGCGTTCATCTGCCAGGTAGGCTGCCAACCACAAAGATAGGCTGCGAGGTTGTGGTTTCAGCATAGGCGTCCGGCCCGGAGGCGGGAAGTGCTGTAAGGACGTGTTGCGGCTGCCGAAGGTAACGTTGAAGGGTGTTGCAGACATGTCATGTGTGTATCTGACTCGACACAATGGGTGCAAGAGCTAGTCTTGCTTGAGCCGCCTCGACGAATTACCGATCATCGGGTCCCGCAGAGGCGCTGGTTCCGCTACAATGCGCGCCGATTTCGACCTGCCTGAGAGCCCACTCATGTCCGCCTGCCAGACTCCTATCATCGTCGCCCTGGATTTCCCCACCCGTGACGCCGCACTGAAGCTGGCCGATCAGTTGGACCCGAAACTGTGCCGGGTCAAAGTCGGTAAAGAACTCTTCACCAGTTGCGCTTCGGAAATCGTTGGCACCCTGCGTGACAAGGGTTTCGAAGTATTCCTGGACCTCAAGTTCCATGACATCCCGAATACCACCGCCATGGCCGTCAAGGCGGCTGCGGAAATGGGCGTGTGGATGGTCAATGTGCACTGCTCCGGTGGTTTGCGCATGATGGCCGCGTGCCGCGAAGTGCTCGACCAGCGCGCCGGTCCGAAACCATTGCTGATCGGCGTGACCGTGCTGACCAGCATGGAGCGTGAAGACCTGGCGGGTATCGGTCTGGATATCGAGCCGCAGGAGCAAGTGTTGCGTCTGGCAGCGTTGGCGGAAAAAGCCGGGATGGATGGTCTGGTTTGCTCGGCTCTGGAAGCCCAGGCCCTGAAATTGGCACACCCGTCGCTGCAACTGGTGACCCCGGGGATTCGTCCGGCGGGCAGCGCCCAGGACGATCAGCGCCGCATTCTGACGCCGCGTCAGGCGCTGGATGCCGGTTCCGATTATCTGGTGATTGGCCGTCCGATCAGCCAGGCAGCGGATCCGGCCAAGGCATTGGCGGCCGTAGTCGCCGAACTCGCCTAAACGCCGCTAAACCTGTGGGAGCGAGCTTGCTCGCGATGAGGGCGTGTCAGTCGACATCAATGTTGTCTGATACACCGCTATCGCGAGCAAGCTCGCTCCCACAGGGTTTTGTTTGCGTCAGGTTATGTTTTAAACCTTCAACACCAACTTCCCGAAATTCTCGCCGCTGAACAACTTCATCAGCGTCTCCGGGAACGTCTCCAGTCCTTCAACAATATCTTCCTTGCTCTTGAGCTGCCCCTTGGCCATCCAGCTGGCCATTTCTTGCCCGGCGGCGGCGAACTGCGCGGCGTAGTCCATCACCACAAAACCTTCCATCCGCGCGCGGTTGACCAGCAGCGACAGGTAGTTGGCCGGGCCTTTGACCGCTTCCTTGTTGTTGTACTGGCTGATGGCGCCGCAAATCACCACCCGCGCCTTCATGGCCAGGCGACTCAACACCGCGTCGAGGATGTCGCCGCCGACGTTATCGAAATACACGTCCACGCCTTTCGGGCATTCGCGCTTGAGGCCGGCGTGGACGTCTTCGTTTTTGTAATCGATGGCACCGTCAAAACCCAGTTCGTCGATCAGGAATTTGCACTTGTCCGCGCCCCCGGCAATGCCGACTACCCGGCAACCTTTGATCTTGGCGATCTGCCCGGCAATGCTGCCCACCGCACCGGCCGCGCCCGACAGCACCACGGTGTCGCCAGCCTTTGGAGCACCGACATCGAGCAGGGCGAAATAAGCGGTCATCCCGGTCATGCCCAGGGCCGACAGATAACGCGGCAGAGGCGCCAGTTTCGGATCGACCTTGTAGAAACCTCGTGGCTCGCCGAGGAAGTAATCCTGCACACCCAGGGCACCGTTGACGTAGTCCCCGGCCGCAAAGCCTGGATTATTCGAGGCAACGACTTTGCCTACACCCAATGCGCGCATCACTTCGCCGATACCGACCGGCGGGATGTAGGACTTGCCCTCGTTCATCCAGCCACGCATGGCCGGGTCCAGGGACAGGTATTCGTTTTTGACCAGAATTTGACCCGCAGCCGGTTCGCCGACCGCTACTTCTTGATAGGTGAAGGTCTCACGGGTCGCCGCGCCCACCGGACGTTTGGCAAGCAGGAACTGGCGATTGGTCTGGGTAGTCATGACAGGCACTCAAGATGAATGAAGACTTGTTGATAGACCTTCAAGATCGATGCCGCAAGTTTGGCTGATGCGGCGAATGCACATCGATCCAGTGCAGTGATAGTCGGGCGGGCGGTTTTATCACTGTCACTCATGGGCACCCAACCGGCCTTCTGATAGTGCTGCCGCGCCGCAGGCCCTTGTGGCTAGATTGAGAACACGCGATCCCCCGCATCTTCTCTTCGAGGACATAACAATGAGCATGACGTTTTCTGGGCAGGTCGCCGTTGTGACGGGCGCCGCGAATGGTATTGGCCGCGCGACCGCCCAGGCGTTCGCCGCTGAAGGCTTGAAAGTGGTAGTGGCCGACATGGACACGGCCGGGGGCGAAGGCACTGTGGCGCTGATTCGTACGGCGGGCGGCGAAGCGACCTTCGTGCGCTGCAACGTCACGCTGGAAAGCGATGTAAAAAATCTGATGGACGAAGTGGTCAATACCTACGGCCGTCTCGACTATGCCTTCAACAATGCCGGCATCGAGATCGAGAAAGGCAAATTGGCCGAAGGTACGGTCGACGAGTTCGACGCGATCATGGGCGTCAACGTCAAAGGCGTCTGGTTGTGCATGAAATACCAGTTGCCATTACTGCTGGCCCAGGGCGGCGGTGCAATCGTCAACACCGCATCGGTAGCCGGCCTCGGGGCTGCGCCGAAGATGAGTATTTACGCGGCGTCGAAACATGCGGTGATCGGCCTGACCAAATCGGCGGCCATCGAATACGCCAAGAAAAAAATTCGGGTGAACGCGGTGTGTCCGGCAGTGATCGACACCGACATGTTCCGCCGCGCCTATGAAACCGACCCAAAGAAAGGCGAGTTCGCCAATGCCATGCACCCCGTCGGACGCATCGGCAAGGTCGAGGAAATTGCCAGTGCGGTGCTGTACCTGTGCAGCGACGGCGCAGCGTTCACCACGGGGCATTCACTGGCAGTGGACGGTGGTGTCACGGCGTTCTGAAGCCAGGCACTGCGACGTAGGATAAAACCCGCATTTGTGCGGGTTTTTTTTCGGTTCCTTAAAGGAGCCGGACAATGTGTTTCAAATGGTTAGAACCGAGGGTTTTAGCGGCGTTGTCGCACAGCTGATTGACCACTCCTGTGATTAACTGTTTCCCGCAAAACGGACAGGAGTTTGCTTGCTCATGGAGTTGAGAATCGATCGACAGGCATTGGTGCCGGTCGTACAGCAAATCGTCGACGCGCTAGCCTGCTGGCTTTGCCGTGGCGAGGTGCCGCCGGGGACGCGTTTGCCTTCCGTACGGCAAATCGCCCGGATCAATTTGCTCAGTCAGTCCAGCGTCGTTGAGGCCTGTGAGCGTCTGGTGGCTCAAGGGGTGCTGGCGTCGCGTCATGGCGCCGGTTTCATTGTCGCTGTGCCAGCGCTGGCCGCTCAGGGGCAACAGGATTGTCCCTGGTTCGAGGGGGCAGAAGTGAAGCAGGGCGGCACCTCGGGCGAACTCAAACTGGGGTGTGGCGGACTGCCCGAGAGCTGGCGCGAAACTGACGACCTGAGCTACGCGATTCGTCAGGTCAGTCGCACCGACATGACCGGCCTGTTCAACTACAGCACGCCGCTGGGCCTGCCAGCCTTGCGCCAGCAGATCCACAAACGCCTGAAACATCTGGATATCGTGGTGGAGGAAAGCCGGATCCTGACAACGGCGGGTGCCAGTCAGGGGCTGGACCTGATCGTGCGGACCTTGTTCAAACCGGGTGATTGCGTGGTGGTGGAGAATCCCGGTTATTCCTTGCTGTTCGATTTGCTCAGGCTGCACGGTGTCAGCATGATCGAGGTGCCGCGAACCCCGCACGGACCGGACATTGAAGCGCTTGAGGCACTGCTGGTTAAGTACAGGCCCTGCGGGCTCTTTATCAATAGCTTCTATCACAATCCCACTGGCAGCAGCCTGGCGCCGGTGGTGGCGCAGCGTGTTGTGCAATTGGCCAAAACCTATGGCCTTCTGGTAATCGAGGATGACGTCTATGCGGATTTGCACAGCGGCCCCGGCACGCGCCTCGCTGCGTTGGGTATCGATGACAACGTGATCTACGTCGGCAGCTACTCCAAAACCCTCAGCAGTTCCTTGCGGGTCGGTTTTGTAGTGGCCGGCGCCGGGGTTATTTCGCGGCTGGCCGAAGTCAAGATGATCAGCAGCATGGGCGCTTCACGGTTTTGCGAGTCGGTGCTGGCAAGCCTTTTAGCCAGCGGTGCCTACCGCAAACTGGTACAGCGCCAGCGCCAGCGTTTGAGCAATGACAGGGAGGCTGCGTTGCAAGTGCTTGAAGACGCCGAATGGGAGGTTTTCGGCAAGCCGGTTGGAGGTCTGTTCATCTGGGCGCGATCGCGGATGTCCGACTACGCTCAGGTGCGCAAACAAGCCCAGCGCTTCGGTGTCCTGTTGTCTTCTGCGACGGCATTCAGTCCCACCGCAGAGGCCAGTGACTGGCAGCGTATCAATGTGGCCTATGCCTGTGATCCGCGAGCCCGGGCGTTTTTTCAGGCCACCGCTCGGGATCGACCTCAAGCGTTCTGAAAACGACGTGGGCGTAGCTTTTTGCCATTATTCCGACGCCAGAGACTTGTGTTGACACAGGCCCGTTGCGAATCTGCATCAACAGACTATGTCAGGGGACTAAGTGCAATGATTTCGGCCGTGCAAGGACGTTTTGCCAACCTCGGTATGGCGAAAAAACTGGGTGTCGGGTTTGTACTGGTGCTGCTGTTGACAGCCTTGGTGGCGGCCATCGGCGTATGGTCCCTGCAAACCATCAGCCAGCGCTTCGACGGGCTCAAGCAGATGTCATCGCTCAACAGCGATTTGCTCAAGGTGAGACTGCTCGAGCAGGAATACGCCTTGCACGGTAACCCCAAAACCGCCGATGCCTTGCGCGAGGGCGTTGACGGCCTGATCGCCCTGGCAACCCAACTGAAAGCGGCGTCTGCGGCCAACGTGCCGGTGATGAATGACGTCGAGCAGTCCCTGGGGGCTTATCGCAAGGCCTTTGACGAGTTCGTCTCGCTCAGCCAGGCCAAGGACCTGGCGCTGGAGATGGCCAGTTGGTCAGTGTCCAGCGTGGCCAATAACCTCGACGTGCTGCAGGCCGGGCTGGCGGATGACGGCGCTTATACCTTGAAGGAATCCGAAGGCAAGGACGGTGGGCAGTTCATCGAGCAGGCCAATCAGGTCAGCCAGGTGTCGCGGTTGATGTTGCAAGCCATGAACGAAGCGCGTGTGCGCCTGGACCTGAGCCGCAAGGGCGACGACAGCGCAGGGCAGGGCAAGATTGAACAGGCTGACCAGGCACTGACCCAGGCCGAGCAACTGAAAACCACGGTCAAGGATGAAGGTTACCAAACTGTCCTCAATGAAGTGGTCGGGCACATTGGCGGATTCAGCGAAAAACTCGCTGAGTACACCGGCCTGCTGGCGCAGGAAAAAACCGTTTATCAACAGCTGCATCAGCGTGCCGCTCAGGTGGTGGAGCGGGTGGATCAGGCCTATGTCGCCGAAGACCAGTCGATGCAGGCAGAGCTGAAAAAGAACTCGCTGCTGATCATCGGTTCCTCGGCGCTGGCACTGCTGGTCGGGCTGATTGCGGCCTGGGTGATTACCCGGTTGATCGTGGCACCGTTGCGCAGTGTGATCCGTGTCGCTCAACAGATTGCCTCGGGCGATTTGAGTGCGACGGTTGAGGTGACCCGTCGTGACGAGATCGGGCAGTTGATGCAGGCCATGCAACAGATGGGTGCCGGGCTGAGCAGTATTGTCAGCGGTTTGCAGGCGGGCATCGAACAGTTGGCCAGTTCAGCGCAGTCACTGTCGGCGGTGACCGAGCAGACCAATCTTGAAGTCAGCAGCCAGAAGGAAGAAACCGAACAGGTCGCTACCGCGATGAATCAAATGACCGCCACCGTGCATGACGTTGCGCGGAATGCGGAGGAGGCTGCCCAGGCGGCTCAGACGGCGGATGGCAAAGTTGAAAGTGGCCAGCAGGTGGTGCGCCAAAGCATGGCGCGGATCGAGCAGTTGGCGGATTCAGCCACCTCGGCCAGTTCGAGCATCGAAAGTTTGAGTGCCGAAATTCAGAACATCGGTACGGTGCTGAGCGTCATCAAGAGTGTGGCCGAGCAGACTAATCTGTTGGCTCTCAACGCCGCGATCGAAGCGGCTCGAGCTGGCGAGCAGGGCAGGGGCTTTGCGGTGGTGGCCGATGAAGTGCGGGCCCTGGCCAAGCGTACTCAGCAATCGACCGAGGAGATCGAACGATTGGTGAGTGCCTTGCGCTCGGCGGCTCAGTCTTCTGTTCAGCAGATTCAGAACAGTGGCGAGCTGGTGAAGCTGGCGGTGAGTGATGCGTTGCAGACTGAGAGTGCGCTGGGGAGTATTGCGGCGGCAGTGTCTTTGATTCAGCAGATGAACCAGCAGATTGCAGCGGCTGCCGAGGAGCAGAGTTCAGTGGCTGAGGAGATTAATCGCAGTGTCACGAGTATTCGCGCCAGCGCGGATCAGTCTTCGTTGGCGATGCAGGGGAATGCGGCTTCCAGTATTGAGTTGGCGCAGTTGGGGGTTGAGTTGAAGGGGATGGTGGGGCACTTTCGGCTCTGATTTTTGATGAGTACATATCCGTTGCTGCGGTAACGGCCGCTGGCGGTTTCGCCCTTACGGCAACTCACTTTTTTTCAAACCGGAAACGCCAAAAAAAAGTAAGCAAAAAAAGGCTCGCCCCGAGCGTCCGGCCCCTCGCTTAGGCTCGGCGTTCCTTCGTTCCGGCATTCATCAGGGGGCATCGCCTCCGGTTGGCTTCGCTTCAACCTCCTCTCGATGTGTTCGACGGCGTCGAACGGCGCTACGCGCCTGCCCCCCAGATGAACACCTCCACTCAGCCTCCCGAAGGGGCGGGTGGATCAAGATCAAGAGCTGCAGGCGAGCTAACGCTCGGCCTGTTGAGTGGTGGAGGGCGGTGGGTGTACGCCGCTTCATTGTGGGAGCGAGCTTGCTCGCGATGGCGGCCTGATAGTCAACCTTTCTGTCCTGGCTGTACCCGCCCATCAAACTCAACGCAAAAAAAAGCCACCTGTTCCGGTGGCTTTGTTTTCTGCTTTCTCTGATCAGTCGTAGATTGCTTTTTTCTTCCAGTCCGCATCGGCCTCGACGTCTTTGAGGCCTTCGGTCAGCTGGTTCACTTCGCCTTCTACCGGGGCGATGTTGTCCATGACTTGGGCGTTGGCGCGAGCCAGCAGTTTTTCCAGGTATTCCAGCTGTTCGGCGTAGACCTGGGGTTCCTGTTGTTTGCGCAGGTATTGCACGCCGCGTTCGAACGCCAGACGGGCCTGGCCGGGCTGGTTCTGTTGCAGGGCGTGCTGGCCGAGGTTGTTGAAGAATTCGATGTGCAGCAGGACGAGGATGTGGCGAACTTCGCGGATCCAGCGTTTGGCTTCGTTGGTGGGCAGGAAGCCGTCCTGTGCAGCACGGGTGATTTGGCCGTGCAGGGCTTCGAGCAGGAAGCGTACGTCCTTGGCTTTGGCTTCGGTCTGGATCGGTGCCGGCGGGTTGTTGACCGGGATCGATTCGCCCTGGCCAACCAAGGCGCTCAATTCGCCAATGCGAGCCTTGAGGTTGGAGCTGGTTTTTTCCAGATGGAGCAGGCGTTGGCAGACGTTCAGTTCCAGACGGGTCAACAGCAGCTTGAGTGCCGGTGTCATCAACTGGCCGGGAAAGGTCTCGGTGATTTCGCCGCAACGACGCAGACGATCGTTGAGCTCAACCTTGGTGCGGGCCTTTTCCAGCTTATTGTTTTCCACCACATGGTTCATGTAGCCAATGGCGATCAATAGTGCGATCCCGGCTACGACTAGCAGGGTGATCATGAGTGGTGTCACCGGTAAGACCTCTTTATGGGGTTCGCGTGCGAGTGTAGTGGCTTGGCATTGGCACGCATAGCGCCGCTTGGCGAGTTGAATCGGCTACTGCACTGCCTGTATCGGCCGCGTTCCTGCTTATATAAGTAATAGCGTGCGAGGTGCACATTGCCATCATCTTTGGCGCGGGTGGACTATAACGTCTTGGCGGATGTCAGAATATAGGCGTCAATCGCCGGGCGACGGAAAAGCCGGATTAGTGTCGCAAAGCAGGGCGAAGTCATTGATTTAAATAAATTTATATCTGGGGGTTGACGACCCCTCAATCCATCCATAGAATGCGCGCCACTTACAGCGTAAAGCACACAGCGAAACGCGGTAGGAAGTGAATGTTGTACGTGTGTCCCCTTCGTCTAGTGGCCTAGGACACCGCCCTTTCACGGCGGTAACAGGGGTTCGAGTCCCCTAGGGGACGCCAATGCGGGAATAGCTCAGTTGGTAGAGCACGACCTTGCCAAGGTCGGGGTCGCGAGTTCGAGTCTCGTTTCCCGCTCCAATTTTAAACAGCGTTGCTTTCGGGCAGGGCTGAGTGAAACCAGAACCGATATCTTCGGATGCGGATTTGGGCACTGAAATACACACCATGTGTTTCAGTTAGCGTGTCCCCTTCGTCTAGTGGCCTAGGACACCGCCCTTTCACGGCGGTAACAGGGGTTCGAGTCCCCTAGGGGACGCCATTTGCGGGAATAGCTCAGTTGGTAGAGCACGACCTTGCCAAGGTCGGGGTCGCGAGTTCGAGTCTCGTTTCCCGCTCCATATTTAACGAAAACGCCGCTCAGCAATGAGCGGCGTTTTTGTTTGTGCGTCACCCATAAAAAAGGACCTTAAGGTCCTTTTTTTGTTTTTACTGAAATCAAGACGATCAAAGCGTCGGACCCGCCTGAACAGCGGGTCCGAAAGAGCATCAGAGTTTCGGCAACTGCCCGATGCGCCCCATCATCTCGGTCACGATCTGCAGGTCCAGCAGGAACTGGTCGACGGTCTTGAACTCGCTGTCGGTGTGGCCGGTGTACTTGACCTCGGGACGCGCCAAGCCGAATTGCACGCCATTGGGCAGTTCATGCACCGAGGTAGCGCCGGCGGAGGTGCCGAACTCTTGTTTCATACCGAGGTTTTCGCTGGCCACAGCCAGCAGCGCCTTGACCCATTCACCCTCAGGGTTGCGGTACATCGGCTCGGCGATCGAGTAGTCAAAGGTCGCGGCAACATGGGTTTTCTTGCTCCAGGCAGCAATCTTCTCGGCTATTTCCGCCTTGAGCGCTTCCGGCGATTTGCCTTTCGGCATCCGCAGGTTGACCGCGAGTTTGAA
Organism: Pseudomonas sp. RT4P38; assembly: GCF_054897765.1. NCBI lineage: Bacteria > Pseudomonadati > Pseudomonadota > Gammaproteobacteria > Pseudomonadales > Pseudomonadaceae > Pseudomonas > Pseudomonas sp. RT4P38. The sequence goes on along the minus strand of NZ_CM142703.1, from coordinate 5,243,629 downwards.
GGCTTTTTCATCCATCCCGACGTAGGTCAGGGACGTGGTCAGCGGGCCCATGAACGCATCGGAAAAACCGACGGCCAGCTTGCCACCCTTGTAGTCCAGGCCCCAGTTGTCGGTGGCGTAGCGGGCCGCGTCCGTGATGTGGTTGTGCTTGAGCGCGACCTTGCCGTCCAGACTGTGGATGAAGTCCAGCATCCTCGCCACCGGGTTGACGCCGGATTCTGGCTCGGAGGAGTGGGCAGAGACGCCGGTGACGGTCAGCTTGACGTCTTTGCCGTCGACTTTGGCGCTCACTTCGAAGTCGCCGCCATTGCGCTTGGCATAGTCAGTACCGGCTTTTTGCAGGCTGGCGGCCAGTTCGGCGGGCTTGTCGGTCAACAATATGACGACCGAGGCTGACGGAATCTGGTTGGTGGCCAGGCCGCCGGTCATCGAAATGATTTCCGCGCCCTTGCCCTCGGCTTTGCGTTTGGGGAAGTTCGCCATCACCGTGCCGTAGCCTTTCTCGGCAATCACCACCGGGTAGCCGCCATCCAGGGCCATGTTGTAGTTGGGGGTCGGGTTTTGTTCGAAGTAATAAGGAATGGCGTCGCCAGTGGTTTCTTCGGTGGTATCCACCAGCAGCTTGAAATTGCGCGCCAGCGGCAGCTTCTCTTCCTTGATCACCTTCATCGCGTACAGCGCCACCACGATGCCGTTTTTGTCATCTTCGGTGCCCCGGCCATACATGCGGTCGCCGATCAGGGTGACCTTGAACGGATCGAGTCGGGTGCCGTCTTTCAGGACCCAGTTCTCCGGCGTCACCGGCACCACATCAGCGTGAGCATGGATGCCCACCACTTCATCGCCGCTGCCTTCGAGGGATATTTCATAGACGCGGTTGTCGATGTTGCGGAAGTTCAGGTTGAACGATTTCGCCAGGTCTTTGATCTTGTCGGCGATCTTCAGGAATTCCGGATTGTCGTGCTGAGCGACACCTTCCTTGCGCAAGGTCGGGATTTCCACCAGTTCGCGCAGCGTTTCGAGGGCCTGTTTGCCGTACTTCACGCGCGTGTAGAGGCCCAGCAGACGATGGATTTCGTTCTGCTGTTCAGCGGAAAGCGGCTTGTTGTCGAGGAAGGCGCTGACGGCGGGCCCAAGGTTGTCGGTTTTGGCGATCTCGCTCTTGGCCAGGCTTCCCAGGAACTGTTTGAAATCGGTGACGGATGCATCACTGAAGGTTTTGAGGATGATCGCACTCTGCTGCGGTGAGATGTTGGCTTGCGCTGACAGGGTGACAGACGAAAGGCTGGCCAGAATCAGGGTCGACGCGGCCAGGTGCTTGAGTGAAAAATCCATTGCGAGGGGCATTCCTTTGCAGGCAGTGAGTAGGAAATGTCTGATCGATAAGTCAGACAGCTTCGCAAGCTAACACCACGAGCGAACGAAAGGTGTGTCCCTGACGTGGGATGCGTCGCGCAGAAATGCAAAAGCGGCGCACCAACGCAAAAGACCGGATGAGTCGTCGACTGATCCGGCCTTTTGTCTGGGCGTGTTTTTTACATCGACAGTACCAAGCGTCCGGCAAACAGGATCAGAATCACGCCCATGCTGCGCTCAAACCAGTGCCCCATGCGCATGAACAGCAGGCGGACCTTGCTGCTCGAGAAAAACAGCGCGACGACCACAAACCACAACGCATTCACGCCGCACATCCACAACCCGTACAGGGCCTGAATTTCCAGCGGTGTACTGGCGCTGATTATCGTGGTGAAAATCGCCAGGAAAAACAGCGTCGCCTTGGGGTTGGTTGCGTTGGTGAGAAACCCCGTGGTGAACGCCTTCAGCAGCGTTTGCTCGACGACCGGGTCATCGGCGACTTTGTCGCCCTCAAGCGCGGACTTGGGTTTACTGCGCAGCAGACTGACACCCAAGTACAAAATGTAAGCACCGCCCACAACCTTGGCCACCGTCAGCAACCAGGGTGTGGTGTGCATCAGCGCACCGACGCCGAGCAGGGTGTAAAGCACATGCACCGAAATGCCCGTGCCGATGCCCAACGCCGTGCAAATCCCGACCAATCGACCGAAGCGCACGCTCTGACGGATGGTCACTGCGAAGTCCGGTCCGGGTGCGACCACGGCCAGAAAGTGGATAGTTGCCAGCGCTAGAAACTCGCCCAGGTAATTCGAAAGCATCTCAACTCCAGAAAGTAAGGGGTGAAGCATTGCCGCGATAGCCGACAAAGAACGAAAGGCTCAAGCGCGGATCGGCCACGCCCGGTGTCACCGAGTGCATGCAGCGCGAATTGAACATGATGAAATCACCGGGTTCGGGACGAATCTCCAGTGCCGGAGTGCCGAGCAAAGCCGGATCGATGCCATAACTGTCGCCACGCATTTCGTCGAACTGATCCGGAGAAATGTCGTGGTCCCACATCTGCAGTGCACCCCCCTCGGTGGGCATGTTCAGGTAAACATTGCAGGCGAACTGCGCTTCCAGGCTTCTGGCCTGGTAACTGTCCGGAGCGTCCTTGGCGAAAATATCGTGGTGGGCCAGAAAGCAGATTCCGGGTTTCACCACCCGGGACAGCCCGACGTACATCTTGCGACCGTAGAGATTTTCCAGGTGCGCCCCCGCCGGCCAGGACTCATCGAGCATGCAGCGCAGGGTGTCGACGGGGGACGAATAGGGCGCGCAACGGTTGCGCAATTCCGCAATGTTGCGGGTGGCGCGTTCGAAATAATCTTCGATCAGCAACGGCTGGTTTTCCGCTTCATAAAACGCCATGCCGATACGGCCGATGCTCGGCGCATTGATATAGCCTTCGAAACCAGGGGCGAGGATCTTGTCGCCAATCTGAATCGCCAGCGGCTTGGGCAACAAGCCTTTGACGCGGATGGCGAGGACTTCTTCGTTGGCCAGTTTTTTTATGCACGTCTCATCGAGGCGCTCGACGTCAAGCATCATGTCTTAGGTCCATCTATCAGATAGTCAACAGAACCCGCGACCGCAGGTTCCCCCGGCGTCAGGCGATGACGAGAACGGCATCGCCCAAATGCTCAATCCACGCTGTAGTGGACTGACAGCGTTCCTTTTTTCTGCGAAAGGGACACGATCGTGACCGTGCCCAAATCCTTCAGACTACGGACATGGGTGCCGCCGCAACCGTAGGCGGGCAGTTCACCGAAACCGATTTCCCGGGCGCCATCGCGAAGTGACGTCAGACGCGGCAGGGCATGGGCGATCCATTGCTCAATGCCGTACTGAATGGTCTGGGCATCAACGTCCTGTGCTGAATCCGCCGGTTTGAACTGCACACGTCCTTCGCCCGGCCAGTGATGAGCCTTGATCGGCATCCAGCCCATGGCCTGGACGAAGTGGCCGATCAGATGGCCGGCAGAATGCATGCGGGTATTTAACTGGCGGCGTTGTTCGTCGACCCGAATCTGAGTCATGCCGAGTTTTATCGGGTGGTCGACGAAATGGATGATCCGGTCCGGATCCTGAACCACGCGCAGCACCCGGCTTTCGCCGATCCAGCCGGTGTCAAAGGGCTGTCCGCCGCCTTGGGGGTGAAACAACGTGGCGCGCAGCACCACGGCAAATTCGTTCTCGTGGGGCGTGCAATCCAGGACTTCCACATTGGCCTTGAGGTCATCACTATGGAAAAAGAGGCGAAGCGTCATATCCCATGCCCTTATTAACAATTCTATTTTTATTATATGAAGCGTGGAATTGCGTGATAATCCGTTCAAACATCAAAGGACTGTTGCGTTGTGAGCATAAATCTTCCACTGCCGCTGCTCGGTGAAATGGCGATCTTCGTCAAGGTTGTCGAAACAGGCAGCTTCTCCGAGGCAGCTCGCCAGTTGGGTGCTTCACCCTCGGCGGTCAGTCGCAGCATTTCGCGTCTGGAGAAGGCGCTCGCCACTCGTTTGCTGCAACGAACTACGCGCAAGTTGCGCTTGAGCGACGGTGGTGAAGAGGTGTTCAAGCGTTGCCAGGAGATGGTCAGCGCGGCCAAGTCGGTGATGGAAATCAGCGGTCAGTTCACCCAAGAGGCTGAAGGGCTGGTGCGGGTCAGCGTTCCCAAAGCCGTGGGGCGATTCGTGATTCACCCGCATATGCCGGAATTTCTGCGCCGTTATCCCAAAGTGGATGTGGAGTTGTTGCTTGAAGACCGCCAGGTGGATTTGATCGACGACAATGTTGATCTGGCGATTCGTATTACTGATCGCCCCCCCGCTGGGCTGGTAGGGCGGCAATTGCTGACCATCGATCATTTGCTCTGTGCAACGCCGCAATACCTGGCCGAACACGGCACACCAACTCATCCTCACGACTTGCTCAACCACAGCTGCATCTACCTGGGCGAAACCCCGAGCGATGCGCGCTGGAAATTCAAGAAAGGCACCAAGGCGGTAACCGTTGGTGTACGTGGACGTTATGCGGCCAATCACACCGGCGTACGGTTGGGCGCGGTATTGCAGCACATCGGGATTGGCAGCCTGCCGTATTTCACCGCGCGTTATGCGCTGGAGCAGGGGTTGATCGTGCAGGTGCTGCCGGACTGGACTTTTCTGGCCTCCTACCATGGCGGTGCCTGGCTGCTGCATTCGCCAACCCGCTATCTGCCACCGAAGTTACGGGTGCTGATCGACTATCTGGTGGAGTGCCTGGAAAAGGAGCCGACCCTGAGCAAGCCGGGCAAGTTGAGTGATTCGGGAAAGGTCGCGGCGGAGTATGAGTTGCCGGAGAGTGATGGGTTGCTCTGAAGCGAAGATCAAAAAAAGGCCCGCATGTTCAACCATGCGGGCCTTTTGCATTTCTGACCGTGGATCAGTGCTTGCTGTCCTGGTTCGACATCGCCAGCAGCTGTTTTTCCTGGTTCCAGTCAAACGGTTCGTCGTTTTGTTCGGCTTCGAAACGACGTTCTTCCAGCGCCTGGTACAAGTCGATTTCATCGTCGGGCATGTAATGCAGGCAGTCACCGGCGAAGTACCACAACAGGTCGCGAGGGACCAGGTGGGCAATTTGCGGATAGCGGGTGATCACCTGGCACAGAATGTCCTGGCCCAGGTATTGGCTTTCGATCGGGTCGACCGGCAGCAACGCACGCAGTTCGTCGAAGCGCTCCAGGAACAAGGCATGGCTTTCTTCGGGAACCTGCTCGGCCTCACCTACGGCGACCAGGATGCTGCGCAGGTGGTCGAGCAAGACAAGATGATCGGCAACGACATTGGACACGAGATAAGTCCTCAAGAGCAAAACGGGCGCGGGAGTATAAAGCGCCCGCGCCCCTTTTTACATGACTTGCTGGATCAGCGGACCTTTCCTTGCGCCAGCGCCAGTTCCTCTTTGTCGAAATCATCGACATCAATCACCTTGCGCCGAGCCGCTTCGGCGTTACGCAGGGTCTGCGCTTCCACGGGCTGCAACACACCAGCCTCAAGCGCTGCATCGATGACGTGCTCCCCGGCGACCGGTTTGACCTGGCCGCTTTTGAGCGCGACATGAAGCTTTTTGCGCAGCGGTTGCGCGGCACTCAGCAGGTTACATGCATGTTGCAGGGCACCGACCGGGTCATCCGTGGATTGCGGACGGTAGCAACCGCCCAGCAACTCTTCGAGGGTCGGATCGCCCTTGGCCCGGCCGATCACCGCTGCCACTTCGGCACCGAGTTTATCCGACGGCCCTTTGTGACGACGCCCAAACGGGAACACGATGACCCGCAGCAGGCAACCCAGCACCTTGTTCGGGAAGTTGCTCAGCAGTTCATCCAGTGCGCGTTCCGACTGACCCAGGCTTTCTTCCATGGCCCAGGTAAACAGCGGCGCCATGTGTTCCGGTGAATCGAGGTCGTGGTAACGCTTGAGCGCGGCGGAGGCGAGGTACATGTTGCTGAGTACATCCCCCAAGCGAGCCGATAGACGTTCGCGTCGTTTCAGTTCACCGCCCAGCAGCATCATGCTCAGGTCGGCGAGCATGGCGAACGCGGCAGCCTGACGGTTGAGCGCACGGAAGTAACCCTGGCTGAGCTTGTCTCCCGGAGCGTGTTCGAAGTGACCGAAACCAAGGTTCAGCACCAGCGTGCTGGCAGCATTGCTCACGGCAAAACCGATGTGCTTGAGTAGCAAGCCGTCGAATTCGATGAGTGCCTGATCCTTGTCTTCACGGCCGGCGAGGGCCATTTCCTTGAGCACGAAGGGATGGCAGCGAATCGCACCCTGACCGAAAATCATCAAGTTACGCGAGAGGATGTTCGCGCCTTCCACGGTGATGAAAATCGGTGCGCCATTCCAGCTGCGACCGAGGTAGTTGTTCGGCCCCATGATGATTGCCTTGCCACCATGAATATCCATGGCGTGACTGATGCACTCGCGGCCGCGTTCAGTGAGGTGGTACTTGAGAATCGCCGACAGCACCGACGGTTTCTCGCCGAGGTCCACCGCGTTGGCGGTCAGCATCCGCGCGGCGTCCATCATCCAGGCGTTGCCGCCGATGCGCGCCATCGCTTCCTGAATCCCTTCAAATGCCGACAGAGGAACATTGAATTGCTCACGGACCTGAGCGTACTGGCCGGTCACCAGACTGGTGAACTTGGCGGCACCGGTGCCGACCGCTGGCAACGAAATCGAACGCCCCACCGACAGGCAGTTCATCAGCATCATCCAGCCTTTGCCGAGCATTTCCTGGCCGCCGATGAGGAACTCCAACGGTACGAATACATCTTTGCCGGAGTTCGGGCCGTTCATGAATGAGGCGCCCAACGGCAAGTGACGGCGGCCGATTTCAACACCGGCGGTATCGGTCGGGATCAACGCCAGACTGATGCCCAGGTCTTCCTCCTCGCTCAGCAGGTGATCCGGGTCGTAGGCCTTGAAGGCCAGGCCGAGGAGGGTGGCGACCGGGCCCAGCGTGATGTAACGCTTTTCCCAGTTCAGGCGCAGGCCCAAGGTTTCCTTGCCTTCCCATTCACCTTTGCAGATCACCCCGGTGTCGGGCATGGAGCCGGCATCAGAGCCGGCCAGTGGACCCGTCAGTGCGAAGCACGGGATGTCATCGCCGCGCGCCAGTCGTGGCAGGTAATGGTTGCGTTGTTCGTCGGTGCCGTAATGCAGTAGCAATTCCGCGGGGCCGAGGGAGTTGGGGACCATCACGGTGGACGCGAGGTCGCCGCTGCGGGTCGCCAGTTTCATCGCCACCTGGGAGTGCGCATAGGCGGAGAAACCCTTGCCGCCGAACTCCTTGGGAATGATCAGGGCGAAGAAGCCGTTTTCCTTGATGAAGGTCCAAGCCTCGGGAGGCAGGTCCATGGTTTGACCGATCTGCCAGTCACTGACCATGGCGCAGAGTTCTTCGGTCGGGCCGTCGATAAAGGCCTGTTCCTCTTCGCTCATCTGCGCTTTTGGATAGGACAGCAGTGTGTTCCAGTTCGGGCGACCGCTGAACAGTTCGCCGTCCCACCACACTGTGCCGGCATCGATCGCATCGCGTTCGGTTTCCGACATCGGCGGCAGGGTTTTCTGGAACCAGCTGAACAGCGGCGCACTGAAATATTTACGGCGCAGGTCGGGGAGCAACAAGGGCGCTGCGATAGCCGCGATCAACACCCAGAGAACCAGCAGCAACCAGCCTGGTGCGCGGCTGAAAGCGCCCATCGCCACCACGTAAACGGCAACGACGCACAGGGCGGGCAGTGGGGCGATACGACGGTGGGCTAAATACGCAATCCCGACAACCAGAACCAGTATCCACAACAGCAGCATATTTAATCCTCCGTGAAACCAGGGCAAAACCAACCTTCAGAGCTTAGACGGCATCCGCAAAACAGGGTGGTCAGAGCGATGTGATTGAATGCGTGGGAAACCTTCGATGAGTTTTGTAGGACCGGTTGGCACCGGGCCGTGCAAATCGTTCGTTGGGCGGGCGGCAAAGCGTCCATGTTTGGCCGAAACGTCGTTATCTCTGTGCTGAACCTGTCGCTAGACTCGTGGCTTCCCCAGGAGATTGTTCTCATGCACGAGTATCTGAGTTCCGGCCGCTTCATCGATAGTGACCACCCGTCAGTGGTGGAGTTCGCCGAAAAACATCGCGGCAGCCGTCGTGACCCGCTCGAGCAGGCGATCAATCTCTATTACGCCGTGCGCGAAGCCGTGCGTTACAACCCTTACACCTTCAGTCGCGACCCAGACACCTTGCGCGGCAGTTATGCGTTGGGAGCGGGGGAGAGTTATTGCGTGCCCAAAGCCACACTGCTGGCAGGCGCAGCCCGGCATTGCGGGATTCCCGCGCGGATTGGTCTGGCGGATGTGCGCAATCATTTGTCGACGCCGCGGTTGCTCGAGCTGCTCAAGAGCGACGTGTTCGCCATGCACGGCTATACGGAGCTACATCTGAACGGCCGCTGGGTCAAAGCCACGCCGGCGTTCAACCAAAAACTCTGCGAACTGTTCAACATCGCACCACTGGAATTCGACGGAATCAACGACAGCGTATTCCATCCTTTCAATCGCGACGGCGAGCAGTTGATGGAGTATCTGGTCGACCACGGCCAGTTCACCGACGTGCCAGAAGCGTTCTTTTTCGAGCACCTGGAGAAGTGTTATCCGCATCTGTTCGGCGACACACTGCCAGCGTTGCTGGGTGACATGCAGAGCGATTTGAGTCGCGCCTGATCCGGCGTATGCTGCCTGCGCGTTCATCCATAAAGAGGCGGTCATGCTGAAGATCTGGGGTCGGAAAAACTCATCGAATGTCAGAAAACCTTTGTGGGCCGCCGAGGAGCTGGGCCTGGCTTATGAAGCCATCGATGCGGGCGGCGCCTTTGGTGTAGTCGATACGCCGGAGTACCGCGCGATGAACCCCAATGGCCGCGTGCCGGTGATTCAGGACGACGGTTTTGTGTTGTGGGAATCGAACGCCATCGTGCGTTACCTGATGGCGCGTCACGCCAACGGCACAGCCTGGTATCCAGAGGATCTGCAGGCCAGGGCCTCTGCCGACAAGTGGATGGACTGGACCACTTCAAGCTTTGCCGGGCCGTTCCGCACTGTGTTTTGGGGTCTATTGCGCACGCCGAAAGAACAGCAGGATTGGCCAGCCATCAACGCCGCGATCAAGGAATGCGACGGTCTGCTGTCAATGGCCGATCAGGCATTGGCAGCCCAGCCTTATCTGTCCGGCGATGAGATAGGCATGGGCGACATTCCTTTGGGCAGTTTCATTTATGCCTGGTTCGAGATGCCTATCGAGCGCGTACCGCAGCCTCATCTTGAAGCCTGGTACGCGCGCCTGAAACAGCGTCCGGCGTATCAGAAAGCGGTTATGACCGCGTTGACTTAATACTCACTATCGACACACTTGACTGTACTTGTGTGGCGGCGACAAGCACCATTGCGCTCGTGCGCCGCGGTTGTATTAGTCGCCGCCCGCCCTTATTTGTCCCTTTCTTCCCTTCTTGGTGCGTAAATCCGATATGAGTTCCGCTCTGTCCATCCGGCAGCTAACCAAAACCTACGGCAACGGTTTCCAGGCCTTGAGTGGTATCGATCTGGACGTCGCCGAAGGTGACTTTTTCGCCTTGCTCGGCCCGAACGGCGCTGGCAAATCCACAACCATCGGCATTCTCTCGACCCTGGTGAACAAGACCAGCGGGACGGTGAATATCTTCGGTCACGACCTGGACAAGAATCCCGCGCAACTCAAGCGCTCCATCGGCGTGGTGCCCCAGGAATTCAACTTCAACCAGTTCGAAAAGACCTTCGATATCGTCGTGACCCAGGCCGGTTACTACGGCATCCCGCCGAAAATCGCCAAGGAACGCGCCGAGCAATACCTGACCCAACTGGGCCTGTGGGACAAGCGCGATACGCCGTCGCGTTCACTGTCCGGCGGCATGAAGCGTCGCCTGATGATCGCCCGTGCGCTGGTTCATGAGCCGCGCCTGCTGATCCTCGACGAACCGACGGCGGGTGTGGACATCGAACTGCGACGTTCGATGTGGACCTTCCTCACCGAGCTGAACAAGAAAGGCATCACCATCATCCTCACCACCCACTACCTGGAAGAGGCTGAGCAGTTGTGCCGCAACATCGGCATCATCGACCACGGCACCATCGTCGAGAACACCAGCATGAAACAGTTGCTCGGCCAACTGCATGTGGAAACGTTCCTGCTCGACATCAAAAACACGCTGCAAACCGCGCCGCAGTTGCTCGGTTATCCGACCAAGCTGCTCGACAGCCACACCCTTGAAGTTCAGGTCGACAAGGCCATGGGCATCACCGCGCTGTTCACCCAATTGGCGCAACAGAACATCGAAGTGCTGAGCCTGCGTAACAAAACCAATCGCCTCGAGGAGTTGTTCGTGTCCCTGGTGGAGAAAAATCTGTCGAAGGTGGCGGTATGAGTTCCGAGCTGCAACCCAACCTCGTTGCCCTCAATACCATCGTTTACCGAGAGGTCAAACGCTTTACCCGGATCTGGCCGCAGACGCTGCTGCCGCCGGCCATCACCATGGTTCTGTACTTCGTGATCTTCGGCAATCTGATTGGTCGGCAGATCGGTGACATGGGGGGGTTCACCTACATGGAGTACATCGTGCCGGGGCTGATCATGATGTCGGTGATCACCAACTCTTACGGCAACGTGGTCTCGAGCTTTTTCGGCAGCAAGTTCCAGCGCTCCATCGAAGAATTGATGGTGTCGCCGGTGTCGCCGCATACAATTCTGATCGGCTACACCCTGGGTGGCGTGCTGCGCGGCTTGATGGTCGGGGTCATCGTGACCCTGCTGTCACTGTTTTTCACCCATTTGCAGGTGCATCACCTGGGCGTGACCATTCTGGTGGTGGTGCTGACGGCGACGATTTTCTCGCTGCTGGGCTTCATCAACGCTGTGTTTGCACGCAACTTCGATGACATCTCGATCATCCCGACGTTTGTGCTGACACCACTGACGTACCTGGGCGGGGTGTTCTACTCGATTTCCTTGCTGCCCCCGTTCTGGCAGACCGTGTCCCTGGCCAACCCGGTGCTGCACATGGTCAACGCGTTCCGTTACGGCATTCTTGGCGTTTCGGACATCAGGATCAGCGTGGCGATCACCTTCATGCTGGTGGCCACCGTTGTGTTGTATATCGGTTGCGCACGGCTGTTGGTCAGCGGTCGCGGGATGCGTACATAAGGGATACCGAGTCGCCTGCATCGCGATCAAGCTCGCTCCCACAGGGTCTCTGGTGTCTATGCGATTTGTGCCACGCAGCAGAATCCCTGTGGGAGCGAGCTTGCTCGCGATGGCGTCAGTCCAGACACTGCAAAAAGAACGGCCTCCCATGTGGAGGCCGTTTTGCGTTTACTGCATCCGGCTTTTCTTGCGCCGCCGCCACTGCCGCCCAACCCACCAACGCCAGTACATCATGGTCAGGCAATAGGCGAGGGCACCCAGTACCAGCCCCATCACCACTGAACCGAGCAAAAACGGCTGCCACAGAGTAGAGAGTTCGCCGCAGATCCATTCCCAGGTCAATTCGTCCGGCAGGCTGCGGGCGGGTACGTTCATCAGCCAGGCGCCGGTTTGGTAGGTGCAAAAGAACACAGCTGGCATGGTAATCGGGTTAGTCAGCCAGACCAGGCTGACGGCAATCGGCATGTTGCCGCGCACCACGATGGCGAGGATGGCGGCGACCAGCATCTGCAACGGAATCGGCAGGAATGCCGCGAACAGACCAACAGCCATGGCCCGTGCGACGGAATGGCGGTTGAGGTGCCAGAGGTTCGGGTCATGCAGCAGCGTGCCGAGAAAGCGTAAGGATTTGTGTTCCCTGATGCTGGTCGGGTCTGGCATGTAACGTTTGAACAAGCGCCGGGGCATAAGGCTTCTCGGTCGGTTAAGGCGGCAAGTATGTCTGGATTCTATGAACCGCCCATTCAGACTTTGTGACAATTAATAACGATGCCCCTGCGGTTAGCCGTCTATGCCTAGGAGGGAACTCTCAAGGACGGGCGTATGCGCACAGGGATGATGGCGCTGGCGTTGGGTCTGTTGATCCTGCGTTTTTTACCGGTATTACCGCCGGTCTGGTTTTGGATGTTGCTGCCGGTCATAGGTTTGATGGTGCTGCCGTTTCGCAGCTATCCACTGGCATTTTTTCTGTTCGGCTTCAGTTGGGCGTGCGCGCAGGCGCAGTGGGCACTGGATGATCGGCTGCCGATGAGCCTCGATGGCGAAACCCGTTGGGTCGAAGGTCGGGTGACGGGATTGCCCCAGAACAATGAGGCCGTCGTGCGTTTCGAGGTGGCGGACGCCCGGTCGCGACATGGCAAGGTGCCGCAACGGATACGCCTGGCCTGGTATGACGGGCCGCCGGTCAACAGTGGCGAACATTGGCGACTGGCGGTCAAGTTGAAGCGTCCTGCGGGGCTGCTCAATCCCCATGCCTTCGATTACGACGCCTGGCTGTTGGCGCAACGCATCGGCGCTACCGGGACGGTCAAGGATGGCCAGCGACTCAAGGAAGCCCAATGGGCCTGGCGCGACGGCATCCGCCAGCGCTTGCACGCCGTGGATGCCCAGGGGCGAACGGGTGCGCTGACGGCGTTGGTGCTGGGGGACGGCGCCGGACTGAGTCGCGAAGACTGGCAGGTGCTGCAAGACACCGGCACCGTCCATCTGTTGGTGATTTCCGGACAACACATCGGGTTGTTGGCAGGGCTGGTGTATCTGTTGATCGCAGGGCTGGCCCGTTATGGCCTGTGGCCGAAACGCTTGCCTTGGCTGCCGTGGGCCTGTGGACTGGCGTTCGCCGCGGCGCTTGGTTACGGGCTGCTGGCCGGTTTCGAGGTGCCGGTGCGACGGGCCTGCGTGATGATCGGTCTGGTGCTGTTGTGGCGCCTGCGATTTCGTCACCTCGGTGCCTGGTGGCCGTTGTTGCTGGCGCTCGACGGTGTTTTGCTGCTGGATCCGCTGGCGAGTCTGCAACCGGGTTTCTGGCTGTCGTTCGCGGCGGTGGCGGTGTTGATCTTCACCTTCGGTGGTCGGCTGGGTCCATGGCGCTGGTGGCAAACGTGGACCCGCGCCCAATGGCTGATCGCGATTGGTCTGTGCCCGTTGCTGCTGGTGCTCGGGTTGCCGATCAGTCTCAGCGGGCCAGTGACCAATTTGCTGGCGGTGCCGTGGATCAGTCTGGTCGTGCTGCCTCCGGCGTTGTTGGGTACGTTGTTTTTACCCCTTCCTTATGTGGGCGAAGGGCTGCTGTGGTTGGCAGGCGGTTTGATTGACCTTTTGTTCAAGGGCCTGGCGCTGATCGCCGGGTACTTGCCCGCGTGGGTGCCGGTGGCGATCCCGTTGTGGATATGGGCACTCGGCACATTGGGTGCCTTTCTATTATTAATGCCTCGAGGTGTGCCGTTTCGCGCGTTGGGCTGGCCGATGCTGCTGTTACTGGTTTTTCCGCCCCGGCAAATCTTGCCTGAAGGCATTGCAGAAGTCTGGCAGCTGGATGTCGGTCAGGGGTTGGCGATCCTGGTGCGCACCCGTCATCACGTACTGTTGTATGACACCGGGCCACGTTTCGGCGATTTCGACCTGGGCGAGCGGGTGGTGCTGCCGACATTACGCAAACTGGGCGTGGAGGGGCTCGATTTGATGCTGATCAGCCATGCCGACGCCGATCATGCTGGCGGCGCCCGGGCCGTTGCCAATGGCTTGCCGGTGAAGCGAGTCGTCAGTGGCGATCCCCTGGCGCTGCCTGCCGAGTTGCAGGCAGACGGTTGCGAGAGCGGCAAGCAATGGGTCTGGGACGATGTGAGGTTCCAGCTCTGGCAATGGTCTTCAGCCAGCGACAGCAATCAAAAATCCTGCGTCTTGCAGATAGAAGCCAACGGTGAGCGTCTGTTATTGACCGGTGATATAGACGCCGCAGCCGAGCGAGCCCTGCTCGACAGTCCACTGGCGGTACCTACGGACTGGCTGCAGGCGCCGCATCACGGCAGTCGCAGTTCATCTTCAATGACGCTGCTCAACGGGCTGCAACCCAAAGCGGTGTTGATCTCCCGCGGACAGGGCAATTCATTCGGTCATCCCCATCCCACGGTCATGGCGCGCTATCAAAAGCGCGGCATGTTGATCTATGACAGCGCCGAACAGGGCGCCATCCGTCTGCAACTGGGACGCTTCAAGCCGCCATGGACGATGCGTCAAGAACGGCGTTTCTGGCGCACTGCGCAGTAATCCGGAGTGATTAAAGCCCGACCGGATGCGACATCACGGTCTTCGGTGCGCTCACCCCCTATGTTAGAGTGGCGCACTTTTTCGAGGGGACTGTCACTGTGTGGGAATTGGTCATATCCGGCGGATGGATGATGATACCGATCATTCTGAGTTCCATCGCGGCAATGGCGATCGTCGCCGAACGCCTCTGGACCCTGCGAGCCAGCCGTGTGACCCCGGAGCATTTGCTCGGGCAGGTCTGGGTCTGGATCAAGGACAAACAACTCAATAAAGACAAACTCAAGGAACTGCGCGCCAACTCACCGTTGGGCGAGATCCTGGCGGCTGGCCTTGCCAACTCAAAGCATGGTCGCGAGATCATGAAAGAGTGCATTGAAGAAGCTGCCGCGCGAGTGATTCACGAGCTCGAACGCTACATCAACGCGTTGGGCACCATCGCCGCCATGGCCCCGTTGCTGGGGCTGTTGGGGACGGTATTGGGCATGATCGATATCTTCAGCGCGTTCATGGGCTCGGGCATGACCACCAACGCCGCCGTATTGGCCGGTGGTATCTCCAAGGCGCTGATAACCACGGCAGCAGGCCTGATGGTCGGTATCCCGGCGGTATTCTTCCACCGTTTCCTGCAACGCCGGATCGATGAACTGGTGGTGGGGATGGAGCAGGAAGCGATCAAACTGGTTGAGGTGGTACAGGGTGACCGTGATGTTGACTTGAATGGGGGCAAAGCGTGAGATTTCGCCGCAAGCAACGGGAGAATGTAGACATCAACCTAGCGTCGCTGATTGACGTGGTGTTTATCCTGCTGCTGTTTTTCGTTGTCACCACCACGTTTACCCGTGAAACCCAGTTGCGCGTTGATCTGCCGGAAGCGGTCAGCGGTTCGCCTGCCGAAGACCAGCAGGTCAAACACCTGGACGTTGCCATCAGTGCCGAAGGCGCGTTCTCGGTGAATAATCAGGTGTTGCCCAAGAACGACCTGGCGACCCTGATGGACGCGCTGCAGAAAGAATCCAATGGCGACACCAACCTGCCGCTGTCCATCAGCGCTGATGGCAAGACTCAGCATCAGTCCGTCATCACCGCCATGGACGCCGCTGGCAAGCTTGGTTTCAGCCACTTGCGCATGACCACTGTCGAGGCGGCGCCGCCCGCGCCCTGATGGCCATGTCCGATCGCTTGCTCAACGCGTGGTACCAAGGTCATCCGGCCCTGAAGTTGTTACAGCCGCTGGAGTGGCTTTATCGGCGCGTGGTCATGAGCAAGCGCAAGCGCTTCCTGGCGGGTGAAGGGGAGATCTATCAGCCACCGGTGCCGCTGATCGTAGTCGGTAACATCACCGTCGGCGGCACCGGCAAGACGCCGCTGATTCTCTGGATGATCCAGCACTGCCAGCGCAGCGGCTTGCGGGTCGGCGTGGTCAGCCGGGGTTACGGTGCCAAGCCGCCGCAACTGCCGTGGCGCGTCGAGGCCGATCAAAGCGCCGATATCGCAGGTGACGAACCGCTGTTGATCGTCCAGCGCACCGGCGTTCCGTTGATGATCGACCCGGATCGCAGCAGTGCCGTCAAAGCGTTGCTGGCGAGTGAGCCGCTGGACCTGATCCTCTCCGATGACGGCATGCAGCATTACCGGTTGGCGCGAGACCTGGAACTGGTGCTGATCGACGCCGCCCGAGGCTTGGGCAACAAACGTTGCCTGCCGGCCGGCCCCTTGCGTGAACCGGTCGAACGCCTGCAAAGCGTCGACGCCGTGTTGTTCAACGGCGCCGCCGAGGATCGCGAAGACGGTTTTGCCTTCCAGCTTCAACCCACCGAACTGGTCAATCTGCACAGCGGTGAACGTCGTCCCCTCGACCACTTCCCCGCTGGCCAAGCGCTGCACGCCGTGGCCGGGATTGGCAATCCGCAGCGTTTCTTCACAACCCTCGAAACGCTACACTGGCAGCCAGTGCCGCATGCGTTTGCCGACCACGCCGACTACAGCGTGCAGGCCTTGAATTTCACACCGTCATTGCCGTTGGTGATGACCGAAAAGGACGCGGTGAAGTGCCGTGCCTTCGCCGCCGCCGATTGGTGGTACCTGGCGGTCGATGCTGCGCCATCGCCGGCCTTCGTGGCCTGGTTCGATACGCAGCTGATGCGCCTGTTGCCGGCTCGTCTTTTGCCTTAAATCCGTTTTTATCCAGGGAATGCTCATGGACACTAAATTGCTCGATATCCTCGCTTGCCCGGTCTGCAAAGGCCCGCTCAAGCTCAGTGCCGACAAAACCGAGCTGATCAGCAAGGGCGCAGGTCTTGCTTACCCGATTCGCGACGGCATCCCGGTGATGCTCGAAACCGAAGCCCGCACCCTGACCACCGACGAGCGTCTGGATAAATGACCACAGCCTTTACCGTTGTCATTCCATCGCGTTACGCCTCCACCCGCTTGCCGGGCAAGCCGCTGCTGCTGATCGCCGGCAAGCCGATGATCCAGCACGTCTGGGAGCAGGCGAGCAAAAGCAGTGCCGAGCGTGTTGTGGTCGCCACTGACGACGCGCGCATCGTTGAGGCCTGCAACGGGTTTGGCGCCGAAGTGGTGCTGACCCGCGAAGATCACAATTCCGGCACTGATCGCTTGGCCGAAGTCGCCGCGAAACTGGGCCTGGCGCCCGACGCCATTGTGGTCAACGTCCAGGGTGACGAACCGCTGATCCCGCCAAGCGTGATCGATCAGGTTGCCGCCAACCTGGCCGCCCACACCGAAGCGCGCATGGCCACGCTGGCCGAGCCGATCGAAGACGTGGAAACCCTGTTCAATCCCAACGTGGTCAAGGTTGTCAGCGACCTCAATGGCCTGGCGCTGACCTTCAGTCGTGCCACGTTGCCGTGGGCCCGGGACGCGTTTGCCAAAAACCGCGAGCAATTGCCGGAAGGCGTACCGTACCGTCGCCACATCGGCATTTATGCCTACCGCGCCGGTTTCCTGCATGATTTCGTCAGCTGGGGTCCATGCTGGCTGGAAAACACCGAATCCCTGGAACAGCTGCGTGCCCTGTGGCACGGCGTGCGGATTCACGTCGCCGACGCGCTGATCGCACCGCCCACGGGCGTCGACACCGTTGAAGACCTCGAGCGCGTTCGTCGCCTGCTGGAGGCCTGATGCGGGTTTTGTTCGTCTGCCTGGGCAACATCTGCCGTTCACCCACGGCCGAAGGTGTGCTGCGACACAAACTGCGCGAAGCGGGGCTGGCCAATCAAATCGAAGTCGCCTCCGCCGGCACCGGTGACTGGCATGTCGGCAAGGCCCCGGACAAGCGCAGCCAGGCAGCGGCGAAACTGCGCGGGTATGACCTGTCCGTTCAGCGCGCCCAGCAAGTGACCCGTGCGGATTTCGCCACCTACGACCTGATTCTGGCGATGGACAACAGCAACCTGCGCAACCTCAAGGCCCTGCAACCGGCCAAGGGCAAGGCCGAGCTGGATCTGTTCCTGCGTCGCTATCAGTCGGAAATCGATGAAGTGCCGGATCCGTATTACGACGGCGACCAAGGCTTTGAGCAGGTGCTGGACCTGATCGAGCGCGCCAGTGATTTGCTGGTGATCGAATTGAAGGGACGGTTATGAGTTTGCAGGTGCGCGCCCAGGTTTCGCTCAAACCGTTCAACACCTTTGGCGTCGATGTTCAAGCCCGGCTGTTTGCCGAGGCCCATAACGATGCCGACGTGCGTGAAGCCCTGGCCTATGCGGTGGAACATGACGTGCCGCTGCTGGTGATTGGCGGTGGCAGCAATTTGCTGCTGACGGCCGATATCCAGTCGTTGGTGCTGCGCATGGCCACGCGAGGGATTCGCATCCTGAGTGATGACGGCAGCAAGGTCGTTATAGAAGCCGAGGCGGGCGAGCCTTGGCATCCGTTCGTGCAGCACACCCTGGCGCAGGGTTTGTCCGGTCTGGAAAACCTCAGCCTGATCCCTGGCACCGTCGGCGCGGCACCGATGCAGAACATCGGCGCCTATGGCGTGGAGATCAAAGATGTTTTCGCCGGCCTTACGGCTTTGGATCGCAAGAGCGGCGAACTGCGGGACTTCACCCTGGAAGAATGCAACTTCGCCTACCGCGACAGCCTGTTCAAACAAGAACCGGGGCGCTGGTTGATCCTGCGGGTACGATTCATCCTGGACCGCGCCGCGCGCCTGCACCTGGAGTACGGCCCGGTTCGTCAGCGCCTGACCGAGCAAGGCATCGATCACCCGACCGCCACCGACGTCAGCCAGGCGATTTGCAGCATCCGCAACGAAAAGCTTCCGGACCCGGCAGTGCTCGGCAATGCCGGCAGCTTCTTCAAGAATCCATTGGTGCCAGCGGCGCTTGTCGCGCAACTCAAAGGTGAATACCCGGATCTGGTGGCCTACGCGCAACCTGACGGACAGATGAAACTGGCGGCGGGGTGGCTGATCGAGCGGGCCGGCTGGAAAGGTTTCCGTGATGCCGACGCCGGCGTGCATAAATTGCAGGCGTTGGTGCTGGTCAACTATGGCAACGCGACAGGTCTGCAATTGCTGAGCCTGGCGCAACGCATCCAGAAAGACATTTCAGAACGTTTCCATGTCGACCTTGAAATGGAGCCCAATCGGTATTGAGGCTACGCTTTCAAGACTGATTTCAAAGCCCTGCACACGTTTAACGGTGCAGGGCTTTTTTGTTAATGCTGGGTTAACTTAGCCACCTAACGATGCAAACGTTTGCTCCACCAAAGGCCCGATGCAGACGCTACCGTCCGCATAAGAGAGCCTCATTAGCCTGAGCCAATCTGCGTGATGCCAACCGCCAACCCCTGGCGGCAGATTGCTCGACCCCATAACTCAATCTCTTAATAGAAAAAATATGGCGGGCGTGCCCATGATCACCCTGAAGCTAAATGGTCAAGACCATCAACTCGATGTCACCGAGGACATGCCGCTGCTCTGGGCGATCCGCGACGTGGCCGGTTACAACGGCACCAAATTTGGTTGCGGCATGGGCCTGTGCGGCGCCTGCACCATTCATATCGAAGGCGCTCCGGCGCGCAGTTGCATCACGCCTATCGGCTCGGTGGTCGGCCAGAACGTCACCACCATCGATAACCTGCACGCCGACCCGGTCGGGCAAGTCGTCCAGCAAGCCTGGCTCGACACCGCCGTGGCCCAGTGCGGTTTCTGTCAGGGCGGGCAGATCATGTCCGCGACGGCGCTGCTCAAAACCAACCCGAACCCCAGCGACGAACAGATCGAAGAGGCGATGGTCGGCAATATTTGCCGCTGCGGCACTTACAACCGTATCAAGACCGCCATCCGCCAGGCATCCACTCACCTGAAGGAGGCCAAGGCATGAGCCAGTTACCGAATGATTTCGCGCTGAGCAACCTCAGTCGTCGTGGTTTCCTCAAAGGCGTTGGCGCCACCAGTGCGCTGGTACTGGTGGCGAGTTGGGGCTGGCAAGATGCTTTCGCTGCCGAGAAAGACAAGAAATTCGGCGCCGATGGCATGCCCAACGGCTGGATCGACGATCCCAAGGTATACGTCAGCATCGCCGCTGACGGCACGGTGACCGTTGTCTGCAACCGTTCGGAAATGGGCCAGGGTGTACGCACCAGCCTGACGATGGTAGTGGCCGATGAACTGGAAGCCGACTGGGCGATGATGAAGGTGCAACAGGCGCCGGGCGACGAAGTGCGCTTCGGCAACCAGGACACCGATGGCTCGCGCAGCATGCGCCACTGGTACGAGCCGATGCGTCGTTGCGGTGCTGCCGCGCGGACCATGCTTGAACAAGCCGCTGCCGAACAGTGGAAAGTACCGGTCAGCGAATGCCATGCGCAACTGCATAAAGTCATCCATAAGCCGTCCGGTCGTGAACTGGGTTACGGCGCCTTGGCCGCCGCGGCCGGTGCGTTGGCAGTGCCGGCGCGTGACAGCCTGCGGCTCAAACAGCCGTCGGAATTTCGCTACATCGGCAAGGAAGGCACCAAGGCCATCGACGGTGCCGACATCGTCAATGGCCGCGCCATTTACGGTGCAGACGTGCATTTCGACGGCATGCTCTACGCCACCATTGCGCGCCCTGCGGTGTACGGCGGCAAGGTTAAATCCGTCGACTCCAGCGCCGCGATGAAAGTCCCGGGCGTGATCAAGGTCATTCAGATCGAAGATCGTCCACTGCCGCTGGAGTTTCAACCGTTGGGCGGCGTGGCCGTGGTTGCCAGCAATACCTGGGCGGCGATCAAGGGCCGCGAAGCGCTGAAAATCGAGTGGGACGATGGCCCCAACGCCAGTTACGACTCGATCGCCTACCGCAAGGAAATTGAGGCTGCATCCCTCAAACCCGGCAAAGTGGTGCGCAATACCGGCAACATCGATGAAGCCATGGGCAGCACCGACAGCACTCTGGAAGCGTCCTATTACCTGCCGCACCTCACGCAGGCGCCCATGGAACCGATGGTTGCCGTCGCCCGCTTCAAGGACGGTGTGTGCGAAGCCTGGGCCCCCAGCCAGGCACCCCAAGTCACCCGCGAACGGATTGGCGAACGCCTCGGCATTCCGTTCGATAACGTCAGCTTTAATGTCACCTTGCTGGGCGGCGGTTTCGGGCGTAAATCCAAACCGGACTTCATCATTGAAGCCGCGATCCTTGCCAAGGAATTCCCTGGCAAGGCAGTGCGGGTGCAATGGACCCGTGAAGACGACATTCACTGTTCCTATTTCCACACGGTGTCGGCCGAGTACCTGAAAGCCAGCCTGAACAAGGATGGCCTGCCGTCCGGCTGGTTGCACCGCACCGTGGCGCCAAGCATCACCGCGTTGTTTGCGCCGGGCATGAACCATGAGGCGGCTTTCGAGCTGGGTATGGGTTTTACCAACATGGCTTACGCGATTCCTAACGTGCGCCTGGAAAACCCGGAAGCGACGGTCCATACCCGCGTCGGCTGGTATCGCTCGGTGTCGAACATTCCTCACGGTTTTGCGATTCAGAGCTTTGTCGATGAGTTGGCGCACAAGGCCGGCCAGGACCCGCTCAAGTACCAGATCAAATTGCTCGGCCCGGACCGGCAGATCGATCCGCGCACCTTGAGTGAAGAGTGGAACTACGGCGAATCGCCCGAGCGTTATCCGATCGACACCGCGCGGCTGCGCACGGTGCTGGAAACTGCTGCCAAAGCCGCAGGTTGGGGGCGTGAAATGCCCAAGGGCCGAGGCTTGGGTCTGGCGGTGCATTACAGCTTCGTCACCTATGTGGCGGCGGTGCTCGAGGTTGAAGTCAAAGACGACGGCACGCTGATCGTGCACAAGGCCGATATCGCCGTGGATTGCGGTCCGCAGATCAACCCAGAGCGGATTCGAGCGCAGTTCGAAGGCGCCTGCGTCATGGGCCTGGGCAATGCAGTGCTGGGGGAAATCAGTTTCAAGGACGGCAAGGTTCAGCAGGACAACTTCCACATGTACGAAGTGGCACGCATGTCCCTGGCACCCAAGGAAGTTGCGGTTCATCTGGTCACACCACCGGGCGTAGTGCCATTAGGCGGCGTCGGTGAACCGGGCGTGCCTCCGATTGCGCCTGCGCTGTGCAACGCAATCTTTGCCGCTACCGGCAAGCGCATCCGCAACTTGCCGGTTCGCTATCAGCTGCAAGGTTGGCAGAAGGCGCAAGCCTGATGGACAGCGTTGATCTGAATGTCCTGCGCAGCGTGCTGCAATGGCGCTGCGCCGGTCAGCGGGTGGTGTTGTACAGCGTGGTCCAGACCTGGGGCACCGCGCCTCGGGCGCCTGGCGCGATGCTGGCCTTGCGTGAAGACGGCGTGGTGATTGGCTCGGTGTCCGGCGGCTGTGTCGAGGACGATCTGATCGCCCGGTTGCACGACGGTCGGATTCCTGCGGATGGACCGCCGGTGCAGTTGATCACCTATGGCGTCACCCGTGAGGAAGCGGCGCGATTTGGTTTGCCGTGCGGTGGCACCTTGCGCTTGACCGAGGAGCGAGTCGGCGACCCGGCTTGGGTTGCCGAGTTGCTGGCGCGATGCGAGGCGCATGAAATCGTTGCGCGAGCGTTGAATATCGAGACCGGTGAAGTGGTTTTGCAACCGGCCAACAAGACTGATGTGCTGACGTTTGACGGGCAGACCTTGCGCGCCATCTACGGCCCGCGTTGGCGCTTGTTGCTGATCGGCGCCGGGCAACTGTCCCGTTATGTCGCCGAGATGGCGCGGCTGCTGGATTTTGAAGTGCTGATCTGCGACCCACGCACCGAGTTCGTTTACGGCTGGGAAGAGCAACACGGGCGATTTGTCTCGGGCATGCCCGATGAAGCGGTGCTCACCATTCAAACCGACGAGCGTACGGCCATCGTTGCACTGACCCACGATCCTCGACTGGATGACATGGCGTTGCTCACGGCCCTGGACTCCAAGGCGTTTTATGTCGGTGCGCTGGGCTCGCGGGTCAACAGCTTGAAGCGCCGGGAGAACCTGGCTCAGCTAGGCTTGTCACAGCAGGCCATCGAGCGGCTGCATGGCCCGATCGGTTTGCACATTGGCAGCCACACACCGGCGGAAATCGCCTTGTCGCTGCTGGCCGAAATCGTGGCGATCAAGAACGGCGTCGAGCTCAAGCAGAAGAAGCTGTTGCAGGAGGTTGTATGAGTGAACCCATCGGCGTCATCGTGTTGGCGGCGGGGCAGGGCAGTCGGTTTCGACAGGAGGCCGGTGCCGAGAAGGACAAGCTGCTGGCGGATTGTACGGGGCGCGATGGGACTGTTCGTTCGGTGATCGAGCAAGTGCTGGTGAATCTGCCGGCCTCCCTTGAGACGCGCGTCCTGGTCACCACTGAGGATCGCCCGCAAGTGATCCGCATGGCCAAGGCTTATGGTTGCGAGATTGTGCTGATCGAATCGACGGGGATGGGTGACAGCATCGCGGCCGGGGTGGCTGCGTGTCCACAGCTCAGTGGCTGGCTGATTGTGCTGGGGGATATGCCGTTCATCCTTGCGTCGAGTATTGAGCGTGTGGTGGCGGGGATTGCTGATGACGCCGTCAGTGTGCCGGTGCATCAAGGCAAGTATGGGCATCCGGTGGGGTTCGGACGCACGTTCGGGCCGGGGTTGATGGCGTTATCGGGTGATCATGGTGCCAAGCCGTTGTTTGCGCAGGCTAGTGTGGTCGATTCGGCGGTGGACGATCCCGGGGTGTTGTGGGATGTGGATGTGCCGGCGGCGTTGATCTACCGGTAATGATTGTTCCCACGCGCGTGGGAACGATCAGACAAAAAAAGCCCCGCCTGGATCACCAGGCGGGGCTTTTTAGTGGCCGATGGAATCAGACGAGGGGTTTAGGCTCGTGTTCTTTTTCCAGGGCTTGTTCGTGTTGCTCGACCGCGTCCTGTACGGAGCGCGGCGCTTCTTCGATGACCGACTCAGCAGCAGGAGCAGCTTCGACCACTTCAGCAACAACCGGTGCAGGCTCAGCAGCTACAACCGCTTCAACGGGTGCAGCAGCGGCAGTCAGTTCGGCTTCCTTCTGCAGACGCTCGGCTTCACGCTGGCGACGACGTACTTCACGCGGGTCATTCGGCGCACGGCCACTTGGCGTCAGCGCGCTGACAGGGGCGGCTTCGACTTCCGGTGCAGCCACTTCGGCAACAACCGGCGCTTCAACTACCGGGGCAGGCTCGGCAGCAGCAACCACTGGCTCGGAGACCATGGCCTCAGCTTCTGGCGCTTCTGGCGCTTCTGGCGCTTCGGCGGCGGCTGGCTCGGCCACCCAGTTGAACGCGGTTTGTTCTTCGCGTACTTCACGGACAGCTTCGGTCACTGTTTCGGTTGATGTTTCAACAACCGGTTCTGCGGCAGCTACTGGCTCAGCGGCAGTTTCAAATACAGGCTGTGCTTCACGAACCGGGGCCACTTCGATTTCCGGAGCGGCGGTGGCTTCGACCGGAGTCGTTGCTTCAACCACTGGCGCTTCCACTGGAGCAGTTTCCTGGGTGGCAGCAGTAGCGCGTTCGGCTTGCTCGTTAGCCTGTGCTTCGGCTGGAGCGCTGATCACGGTGCTGGCAACGGCTGCGGTAACAGCCAGGCCGGCGGCCAGATCGGCAGCGCTTGGCGCTTCGTCGGTGTCGGCAGCTTCGTTGCCTTCGGCGGACTCGGATTCTTCCGAACCTTCGATCACATTACCGTTGGCATCACGCTGACGCTCACGACGGTTGCTGCGACGACGCTGGCCACGGGAACGGCGGCGTGGACGATCGCCTTCGGCGCCTTCCTGACCGTCTTCCTGCAGTTGCTCTTCGTTGGTGATCAGCTCTTCTTCAGCGACTGCGGCAGCGGCTTGTTCGGCACGCGGCTGACGTTCTTCACGCGGTGGGCGTGGAGCACGTTCTTCACGTGGCTGGCGAGCTGGACGCTCTTCAGCGGTAGCAGCGGCGACCGGAGCGCCATCCAGAGGCTCACGAAGTTCACGAACCGGACGCTCTTCACGATCGCCACGTGGCTTGCGATCTTCGCGAGGAGCGCGCGGTGCACGTTCTTCACGAGGCGCGCGTGGAGCGCGTTCTTCGCGAGCTACAACAGCTGGAGTTTCTTCGCGTGGTTCACGTGGTGCGCGTTCTTCACGCGGTGCACGTTCCTCACGAGGCTTGCGTTCTTCATCGCGGCGACCGTTACGGTTGCGGCTCTGCTGACGACCGTTGCGACGCTCTTCGTTGCGGGCCGGACGCTCGGCGGCCGGTTTTTCAACCACAACCGGAGCGGCTGGCTCTTCCTTGGTAGCGAACAGGCTGACCAGCGACTTCACCAGGCCTTTGAACAGGCTTGGCTCTGGCACGGCGACCGGTGCTGCAACAGGTGCGGCAGCGACAACTTCGGCTGGAACCGGAGCGTTGGCGCGGGCCGGTGCAGTCTTGACCGCGGCTTCCTGGCGAACCAGGGTGCGGGTCGCAGCGGCTGGCTGGACTTCTTCGACTTCGGCAGCGGCAGCAGCGATTTCGTAGCTGGACTGATTGATGCTGGCTTCCGGGCTGTCATCGCGCAAACGCTGAACTTCGAAGTGCGGCGTTTCGAGGTGATCGTTCGGCAGAATGACGATGCGGGCACGGGTGCGCAGTTCGATCTTGGTGATCGAGTTGCGTTTTTCGTTGAGCAGGAACGCAGCCACCGGGATCGGCACTTGGGCGCGAACTTCGGCGGTGCGGTCTTTCAGGGCTTCTTCTTCGATCAGGCGCAGGATCGCCAGCGACAGCGATTCAACGTCACGGATGATGCCGGTGCCGTTGCAACGCGGGCACACGATGCCGCTGCTTTCACCCAGCGATGGACGCAGGCGCTGACGGGACATTTCCAGCAGGCCGAAGCGCGAGATGCGACCGACTTGCACGCGAGCGCGGTCGGCTTCCAGGCATTCGCGGACTTTCTCTTCCACGGCGCGCTGGTTCTTGGCAGGGGTCATGTCGATGAAGTCGATGACGATCAGGCCGCCGATGTCGCGCAAGCGCAACTGACGGGCGATTTCTTCGGCGGCTTCAAGGTTGGTCTGCAGGGCGGTTTCTTCGATGTCGCTGCCTTTGGTGGCGCGCGCCGAGTTGATGTCGATGGACACCAGGGCTTCGGTCGGATCGATAACGATGGAGCCGCCGGAAGGCAGTTCAACGACGCGCTGGAAAGCGGTCTCGATCTGGCTTTCGATCTGGAAACGGTTGAACAGCGGAACGCTGTCTTCGTACAGCTTGATCTTGCTGGCGTACTGCGGCATCACCTGGCGGATGAAGGTCAGGGCTTCGTCCTGGGCTTCAACGCTGTCGATCAGCACTTCGCCGATGTCCTGGCGCAGGTAATCGCGGATGGCGCGGATGATCACGTTGCTTTCCTGGTAGATCAGGAACGGCGCGGAACGATCCAGCGAAGCTTCTTTGATGGCGGTCCAGAGTTGCAGCAGGTAATCGAGGTCCCACTGCATTTCTTCGCTGCTGCGGCCCAGGCCGGCAGTGCGAACGATCAGACCCATGTCGGCTGGCGCAACCAGACCGTTCAGGGCTTCACGCAGTTCGTTGCGCTCTTCACCTTCGATGCGACGGGAGATACCGCCGGCACGCGGGTTGTTCGGCATCAGTACCAGGTAACGACCGGCCAGGCTGATGAAGGTGGTTAGGGCGGCGCCCTTGTTGCCACGTTCTTCTTTTTCGACCTGAACGATGACTTCCTGGCCTTCGCTCAGGACGTCCTTGATGTTGACGCGGCCTTCGGGGGCTTTCTTGAAGTATTCGCGGGAGATTTCTTTGAGGGGCAGGAAGCCGTGGCGCTCAGAGCCGAAATCGACAAAGGCAGCCTCAAGGCTTGGTTCGATGCGAGTAATCCGGCCTTTATAGATGTTGGCCTTTTTCTGCTCGCGTGCACCGGATTCGATGTCCAGGTCGTAGAGGCGCTGGCCATCTACCAGTGCAACACGCAACTCTTCGGGTTGGGTTGCGTTAATCAGCATTCTTTTCATGTAGTACCGTCGGTTTCCGGGCTGCCGGAAACGGCGTTCGGCACACACGACTTCTCATGGTCGGTGTCAGGTGCGTCAGGAGTGGTTGGACACTCCAGTGTCTAGCGAACCCGGCCAATTGGGCCAGCGTCGCGACGTACGCGTCCTGCTTGCTGTGGCTACTTAAGCACTCAGTCAGGAGGAGGAATCAACCAGCGGCTGTGGACGAGATGAAGCGTCTTGATAAAGCCTATTGCTACACAGTCCAGCGGTTGTGCATCTCCACCCTACACGTATCCCTGATAATTCGGGTGCTGCCGCGCGCAGAATCCGCAGCGGGTTGGCATTTACCGTGAGCTCCGAAAGGGGAGGTCACGCATCATGGCTAATTTAGGCGTTGTTTCCGAAGCGTTCGCTCGGGGTTGTTCGTAGCTGACTGCACTTTGTGAACTGGCCGTGAATATTTGCTCGCAAGGCGAGTGAAAACTCTGCTTTGCGGCATGCTTCAGGCCTCATGTCACCTGCGCTCGTTACAACTGCAAACTCTACCGTTTCGTAGCGAAAGCCCCGTAGGACGGCCTCTCGTCCTCGTGAATTGCGTTGGTCAGGGCCGGTTTTTGACCGTTACTCCACTGTCCAGGCCACTTTTGGCGGCGTTCGCGACTATAGCAGCAATGATTAAGTGCTTCAATTCCATAAAAAATTGTTATCATCTGCGCCATGACGACTACTGCCCCTTCGACCCCAGCCGTACAACTGCTGGAGGTCTCGCCGGAATATGCCGGCCAACGTATTGATAACTTCCTTCTCGCTCGGCTCAAAGGCGTGCCCAAGACCTTGATTTACCGCATTTTGCGCAAGGGCGAAGTGCGGGTGAACAAAGGTCGGATCAAGCCCGAATACAAGCTGCAGGCGGGCGATATCGTGCGCGTGCCGCCGGTACGCGTGCCTGAGCGAGACGAACCGGTACCGCTGGCACAAGGCCTGCTGCAGCGCCTCGAAGCCTCGATTGTCTTCGAGGACAAGGCGTTGATCGTGATCAACAAGCCTTGCGGCATCGCGGTTCACGGTGGCAGCGGCTTGACTTACGGGGTGATCGAAGCCTTTCGTCAGTTGCGTCCCGATTGCAAGGAACTGGAACTGGTTCACCGTCTCGACCGGGACACCTCCGGCCTGCTGATGATCGCCAAGAAGCGCAGCATGCTGCGTCACTTGCACACGGCATTGCGCGGTGATGGCGTTGATAAGCGCTATATGGCGTTGGTTCGCGGTAACTGGGCTGCCTCGATCAAGCAAGTTCGTGCGTCGCTCGGCAAGAGCAATCTGCGCTCCGGCGAGCGCATGGTCGAGGTCGATGAGGAGGAGGGCAAGGAGTCGGTGACCGTGTTCAAGGTCCTGCGTCGTTTTGGCGACTTTGCCACCCTGATCGAAGCCAAACCGATCACCGGCCGGACTCACCAGATCCGCGTCCACACCTTGCACGCCGGGCATTGCATCGCTGGCGATACCAAGTACGGTGATGAAGGTTTCAGTAAAGAAATTCGCGACCTGGGCGGTAAGCGCCTGTTTCTCCACGCCTATATGCTGACTGTGCCACTGCCTGATGGTGGTGAGTTGAAGTTGCAGGCGCCGGTCGACGAGATGTGGGCCAAAACCGTGGAGCGCCTGAGTGCACCCCTCTGATTACAAACTGCTGATTTTCGACTGGGACGGCACATTGGCTGATTCCATTGGTCGGATAGTCGAGGCGATGCATGTCGCGTCCGAGCGCTCAGGATTTCAGTTGTGTGATGATTTTGCCGTCAAGGGCATCATCGGCCTGGGCTTGCCGGAAGCGATTCGTACCTTGTATCCGGACATTGGCGATGCCGAGCTGATCGCTTTTCGCGAGCACTACGCCGATCACTACATTGCATCAGAAGCCGTGCCTTCGCCGTTGTTCGAAGGCGTTGTCGAGTCGATGGAGGCGTTTCGTGCCGAGGGTTATCACTTGGCGGTCGCAACCGGCAAGGCTCGTCGCGGGCTGGATCGGGTGCTGAAGTCTCACGGCTGGGAAGATTATTTCGATATCACCCGCGCGGCCGACGAAACCGCCAGCAAACCCCACCCGCTGATGCTTGAGCAGATCCTCGCCCATTGCGAGGTTCGCCCGGAGCAAGCGCTAATGGTCGGCGATTCGTCCTTTGACTTGCAGATGGCACGCAACGCCGGCATGGACTCCGTGGCAGTCAGCTATGGCGCTCAATCGATCGAGGCGTTGAAGCTGTTCGAGCCGCGGCTGGCCATTGATCGTTTTTCAGAATTGCATGCCTGGCTGAATCGGCGGGCTTAATACGTTTTTGCTGGGGTAGAAGTCATGACCGACGAATGGAAGGCGCCCGCCAAGGCGAGCGCAGAGAGCGGTGACGAGAAAAGCTGGAAGCTGCTGGAAAAGACCCTGCTGGCCGGCGTGCAGGAGCAGCGCCGGTCCCGTCGCTGGGGGATTTTCTTCAAGTTGCTGACCTTTGTGTACCTGTTGGGTGCGCTGGTCCTGTTCACGCCGCTGATGGACATGGAGAAAGCCGCCACTCGCAGTGCCCATTACACCGCGCTGATCAACGTGACCGGCGTGATCGCCGACAAGGAGCCTGCGAGCGCTGACAACATCGTCGGCAGTCTGCGTGCAGCCTTCGAGGATGAGAAGGTCAAGGGTGTGATCCTGCGGATCAACAGCCCGGGCGGCAGTCCGGTGCAGTCGGGTTATGTGTATGACGAAATTGTCCGTCTGCGCGGCTTGCACCCGGATACCAAGGTGTACGCGGTGATCTCGGACCTTGGCGCTTCCGGTGCTTACTACATCGCCAGCGCGGCCGATCAGATCTACGCCGACAAGGCGAGCCTGGTCGGTTCCATTGGTGTGACAGCGGCTGGTTACGGCTTTGTCGGCACCATGGAGAAGCTCGGTGTCGAGCGTCGGACTTACACGTCGGGCGAACACAAATCGTTCCTCGATCCGTTCCAGCCGCAAAAACCTGAGGAGACTCGGTTCTGGCAGGGCGTGCTGGATACGACACACCAGCAGTTCATCAATAGCGTGAAAAAGGGCCGTGGCGACCGTCTCAAGGACAAAGAGCATCCGGAGCTGTTCTCCGGGTTGGTCTGGAACGGGGAGCAGGCGTTGCCGCTGGGCCTGATCGATGGTCTGGGGAGTGCCAGTTCGGTGGCGCGTGATGTGATCGGCGAGAAAGAGCTGGTGGACTTCACCGTTCAGGAATCGCCGTTCGATCGCTTCTCGAAAAAGCTCGGTGCCAGCGTGGCTGAGCATCTGGCGATGTGGATGGGCTTCCAGGGGCCTTCGTTGCGCTGATTCTTCCGGCAGCATGAAAAACCGACCTTCGTG
Organism: Pseudomonas sp. RT4P38; assembly: GCF_054897765.1. Classification (NCBI taxonomy): domain Bacteria; kingdom Pseudomonadati; phylum Pseudomonadota; class Gammaproteobacteria; order Pseudomonadales; family Pseudomonadaceae; genus Pseudomonas; species Pseudomonas sp. RT4P38. The sequence continues at coordinate 5,213,568 of NZ_CM142703.1, read as the reverse complement.
GTCGGTTTTTTACATTCAGGGGATTTGCACGCCTTCGGCCAGCAGCATGTCGACCAAGCGAATCAATGGCAGGCCTATCAGACTGGTGGTGTCAGGGCCTTCGGTGCTTTGAAACAGGCTCACCCCTAAACCTTCGGCTTTGAAGCTGCCAGCGCAGTCGTAGGGCTGTTCGGCGTGCAGGTAGCGTTCGATGCGCGAGGGGTCGAGTGTGCGCATCTGTACGGTGAAGGGCACGCAGTCGACCTGGCAGACGCCGGTCTGGCTGTTAAACAGTGCGAGGCCGGTGAGGAAGGTCACGCGGGTGCCACTTGCAGCCAGCAGCTGCTCGCGGGCCTTTTCGAAGGTGTGCGATTTGCCGATAATCCGATCACCGAGTACCGCGACCTGATCGGAGCCGATGATCAGATGAGCGGGGTGGCTGCCGGCCAGTGCGCGCGCTTTTTCCTCGGCGAGGCGCATGACCAGCTCAATGGCGGACTCGTCCGGGCGATGGCTTTCGTCGATATCCGGCGAGCTGCAGGTAAACGGCAGCTGCAAGCGGGCCAGCAATTCCCGGCGATAAACCGAGCTTGAAGCGAGTAATAAAGGCAGCATGCGCATCTCCAGAAGACAGGCGCGAATTCTAGCGGAGGCTTGCAAGTGACGGACAGGGCTGAATTTCCTTTGACATGGCTGGGTGCATCCCTATAATGCTGCGCCTATGTTGAATGACCCGATTCCACCTCACGTTGACCCGCGCAAATTGGCTGATCGTGGCACCACCCTTCAAGGTGAACTGCTGCTGGCCGATTTGGAGAGACTCTGCGACCCGCTTTCCGACACTGTCGGTACGGTGCAGGCTAAATTCGTTTTTGAACGAGATGAACGTAAGTCTGTGGTAATTCACAGCTTTATCGACACCGAAGTCAAAATGGTTTGCCAGCGTTGTCTTGAGCTGGTCACCCTGCCGATCCATAGCGAATGCAGTTATGCTGTGGTGAAGGAGGGTGCGAATACCCAGTCGTTGCCGAAAGGTTATGACGTGCTGGAACTGGGCGAAGATCCATTGGATCTGCAGTCACTGATCGAGGAGGAGCTTCTGCTCGCCTTGCCCATTGTGCCTGCTCATCATCCGGAAGAATGCCAGCAGCCGGCGGGTCTCGATGAGCCCGAACCGAGCGAGGACGAGGTAACGCGGTCCAACCCGTTCAGTGTATTGGCGCAGTTAAAGCGTGACCCAAACGTTTAGGAGTTAATCAATTATGGCTGTTCAGCAGAACAAAAAATCCCGCTCTGCCCGTGACATGCGTCGTTCGCACGACGCCCTGACGGCAAGCACTCTGTCTGTAGAAAAAACCACCGGTGAAATTCACCTGCGTCACCACGTATCGCCAGAAGGCGTATACCGTGGCCGTAAAGTGATCGACAAGGGCGCTGACGAGTAATCACTTGTCTGCTCAAGTCATCGCGATTGACGCAATGGGCGGGGACTTCGGTCCCCGCAGCATTGTTCAGGCCAGCCTTGCTTGTCTGTCTGCTACGCCCTCGCTGCACCTGACCCTCGTCGGTCAACCCTCTCTTCTTGAAGAATTACTCTCTGGCCAATCGGCTGTGGACCGCTCGCGCCTGTCGATTGTAGCGGCGTCTGAAGTCATCGCCATGGACGAAAAGCCTGCCCAGGCCTTGCGGGGCAAGCCCGATTCGTCGATGCGTGTGGCGCTGGAGTTGCTGCGAGACGGCAAGGTCCAGGCCTGTGTCAGTGCTGGCAATACCGGCGCGCTGATGGCGTTGTCGCGGTTTGTGCTCAAGACCTTGCCGGGCATTGATCGGCCGGCAATGGTTGCGGCGATTCCGACGCAGAAGGGCTACTGTCAGTTGCTCGACCTGGGCGCCAATGTCGATTGCAGCGCCGAGCATCTGTTGCAGTTCGCCGTGATGGGGTCGGTGGCGGCGGAAACCCTGGGCATCGTTCGTCCGCGCGTGGCGCTGCTGAACATCGGTACTGAAGACATCAAGGGCAATCAGCAGGTCAAGCTGGCGGCCACGTTGTTGCAGCGCGCTCGCGGCATCAACTACATCGGTTTTGTCGAAGGTGACGGTGTGTACCGTGGCGAGGCGGATGTGGTGGTGTGTGACGGTTTTGTCGGCAATATCCTGCTCAAGTCCAGCGAAGGCCTGGCGACTATGATTGCCGGGCGCATCGAAGCCTTGTTCAAGAGAAATCTCGCGTCGAGAGTGGTCGGTGCTCTGGCATTGCCGCTGATGAAGCGTTTGCAAGCCGATCTGGCGCCTGCGCGACATAACGGCGCGAGTTTCCTTGGTTTGCAGGGGATTGTGGTCAAAAGCCATGGTTCAGCGGGGGTTCAGGGCTTCCAGAGTGCGATTCAGTGCGCCTTGATCGAGATCCAGGAAAACCTGCCGGAACGCATTCATGGTCGTCTGGAGGATTTGTTGCTTTAGGCGTTTTCGTCGGACAATGCTTAAATGTGACCGCTCAGTTCAATTTGCCATCCAACTGTCAGTTTCTTGCGTTCCTCCAAGCGGGACGTCAATTCTCCGACGACAAGATCATTAGGGGCTTGTTACATGTCTGCTTCCCTCGCATTCGTCTTTCCGGGACAGGGTTCGCAGTCCCTCGGCATGCTGGCCGAGTTGGGCGCGCAACATCCGGTTGTCCTCGACACTTTCAAAGAAGCTTCCGATGCTCTGGGTTACGACCTGTGGGCACTGACCCAGCAAGGGCCGGAAGAGCAACTCAATCAAACCGATAAAACCCAACCGGCCATTCTGACCGCCTCGATTGCCTTGTGGCGTCTATGGCTGGCTGAAGGCGGCGCGCGTCCGGCTTATGTTGCCGGTCACAGCCTGGGCGAATACAGCGCTTTGGTCGCCGCAGGCAGTCTGAGCCTGGGCGACGCGGTGAAGCTGGTTGAACGCCGTGGTCTGTTGATGCAGGAAGCCGTTCCGGCCGGGCAAGGTGGCATGGCCGCCATTCTCGGCCTGGACGATGCTGATGTGCTGGCAGCCTGTGCCGAAGCGGCGCAAGGCGAAGTGGTCAGTGCGGTCAACTTCAACTCCCCTGGCCAGGTGGTCATCGCCGGTGCCAAGGCAGCGGTCGAGCGCGCCATCGAAGGCTGCAAGGCCCGTGGTGCCAAGCGCGCCATGCCATTGCCGGTCAGCGTGCCGTCCCATTGCGAGCTGATGCGTCCAGCGGCCGAGCGTTTCGCCGAGTCGATCGCAGCGATCGACTGGCAGGTGCCGCAGATCCCGGTGGTTCAGAACGTCAGCGCCAATGTGCCGGCCGATCTGGAAACCCTCAAGCGCGATCTGCTTGAGCAGCTTTACAAGCCTGTACGCTGGGTCGAATCGGTTCAGGCACTCGCCGCCAAGGGTGCTACCCAGTTGGTCGAATGCGGCCCTGGCAAAGTGCTGGCGGGTCTGAACAAGCGTTGCGCCGAAGGCGTGTCGACATCCAACCTCAATACCCCCGACGCCTTCGCTGCCGCCCGCGCAGCACTGGCCTGAATCAGGAGAAGCCTGCATGAGTCTGCAAGGTAAAGTTGCATTGGTCACCGGCGCGAGCCGCGGTATCGGCCAGGCTATCGCCCTGGAATTGGGTCGTCAGGGCGCCATCGTTATCGGCACCGCGACGTCTGCCTCGGGTGCCGAGCGCATTGCCGCTACCCTGAAGGAAAACGGTGTTCAAGGCACTGGCCTGGAACTCAATGTCACCAGCGACGAATCTGTCGCGGCGGTGCTGGCGAGCATCCAGCAGCAGTTCGGTGCGCCGGCGATCCTGGTCAATAATGCCGGTATCACCCGCGATAATCTGATGATGCGCATGAAAGATGACGAATGGCATGATGTCGTCGATACCAACCTGAACAGTCTGTTCCGCCTGTCCAAAGGTGTTTTGCGCGGCATGACCAAAGCCCGTTGGGGACGAATTATCAGTATTGGCTCGGTTGTGGGTGCCATGGGCAACGCAGGCCAAGTAAACTACGCAGCCGCCAAGGCCGGTCTGGAAGGTTTCAGCCGTGCACTGGCGCGTGAAGTCGGATCGCGTTCGATTACGGTAAACTCGGTGGCTCCTGGGTTCATCGACACCGATATGACCCGCGAACTGCCCGAGGCACAGCGTGAAGCCTTGCAGACGCAGATTCCGCTGGGCCGTCTGGGACAAGCTCAAGAGATCGCGTCTGTGGTCGCTTTTCTTGCATCCGACGGTGCGGCTTACGTTACTGGGGCTACAATCCCGGTGAACGGCGGGATGTACATGAGTTAAATGTGACGGGTTGCTTCAAAAAAATGTCATACGAGCTGTCTAAAATCCGTTATAAAGCTGCAATCTATTTATAGGCAGAGGGCCACCGGGTTTGAGGAGTGAAGCTTTCAGTTGAAAAACTGAAAAGTCTTTCTATACACTTACCCACTGGCCAGCTGCCTGAATTTGTCCATTAGGAGTGAAAACAAGGTATGAGCACCATCGAAGAGCGCGTCAAGAAAATCGTTGCTGAGCAACTGGGCGTTAAAGAAGAAGAAGTGGTCAACACTGCCTCCTTCGTTGAAGACCTGGGTGCCGACTCCCTTGACACCGTTGAGCTGGTGATGGCTCTGGAAGAGGAATTCGAGACCGAAATCCCTGACGAAGAAGCTGAGAAGATCACTACTGTACAAGCCGCAATCGATTACGTTACTAACCACCAGGCTTAATAGCTTGTAATCGTTGCTTGCTGTCATGGAAAAACCGCACTGCCATCACGGCGTGCGGTTTTTTCTTTAGGCCTGATGCAAAGTCGTCATTTGAAAAAGGAGAGTGCTGTGTCGCGTAGACGCGTCGTAGTCACCGGTATGGGTATGTTGTCGCCACTGGGCACGGATGTGCCGAGCAGTTGGCAGGGCATTCTGGCTGGCCGCAGTGGCATTGGTCTGATCGAACACACCGACCTTTCTGCCTATTCCACCCGTTTTGGCGGCTCGGTAAAGGGCTTCAATGTCGAGGAATACCTGTCGGTCAAGGAAGCTCGCAAGCTCGACTTGTTCATTCAATATGGTCTGGCCGCAGGTTTTCAGGCAGTTCGTAACGCCGGTCTGGAAGTCACCGACGCTAACCGTGAGCGCATCGGCGTGGCCATGGGCTCGGGTATTGGCGGACTGACCAATATCGAAGAAACCAGCCGCACGCTGCATGATTCCGGCCCACGACGGATTTCTCCGTTTTTCGTGCCTGGCTCGATCATCAATATGATTTCCGGTTTCCTGTCCATCCACCTGGGTGCACAGGGACCTAACTACGCCATCGCCACTGCGTGTACCACCGGTACGCACTGCATTGGCATGGCGGCTCGCAACATCATGTACGACGAAGCCGACGTGATGATTGCCGGCGGCGCCGAGATGGCGGCTTGCGGTCTGGGTATGGGCGGCTTCGGAGCTTCCCGCGCACTGTCGACCCGCAACGACGAGCCGACCCGCGCCAGCCGACCATGGGACAAGGGCCGTGATGGCTTCGTGCTGTCCGACGGCGCCGGCGCTCTGGTTCTGGAAGAACTGGAACACGCCAAGGCCCGCGGCGCGACGATCTACGCCGAGCTGATCGGCTTTGGCACCAGTGGCGATGCCTACCACATGACTTCGCCTCCGGCCGATGGCGCGGGTGCTGCGCGTTGCATCACCAATGCCTTGCGCGATGCCAAGATCAATGGCGATCAGGTTCAGTACGTAAACGCTCACGGCACCTCGACTTCCGCGGGCGACCTTGCCGAAGCCTGTGCGATCAAGTCGGTGTTCGGCGATCACGCTTACAAGCTGGCGGTCAGTTCGACCAAGTCCATGACCGGGCACCTGTTGGGCGCGGCGGGCGCGGTCGAGGCGATCTTCAGTGTGCTGGCGATCAATAGTCAGGTGGCGCCGCCGACCATCAACCTTGATGAGCCGGACGAAGGTTGCGACCTCGATTTCGTACCGCATACCGCGCGCAATATGGATATCGATGTGGTGTTGTCCAACTCCTTCGGGTTTGGCGGTACCAACGGCTCGCTGGTGTTCCGCCGGTTCGCTGACTGATGGACAGCTGGGTCGACGGTCAGCCGGCTGACGCTTTGTCGCTGAAAGATCGCGGCCTGGCTTACGGTGATGGTCTGTTCGAGACCATTGCCGTGCGCAACGGCGCTCCGGTGTTGCTGGATCGGCATCTGGTGCGTTTGGTCAAGGGTTGCCAGCGGTTGGCAATTAATCTCGATCATGCGGCTGTGTGCACTGAGTTACTGGCCTATGCCCAAGCGTTGGGCGAAGGTGTGCTCAAACTCATTGTCACCCGTGGCGAAAGCGCGCGCGGTTATGCGCCCGATCCTTCGGCTCAGGCGCGCCGCATCATGCTGGGCAACCCTCATGCGGTTTATCCTGCTGCCAATGCGGAGCAGGGCGTTCGCCTGTTCCCCTGTGCGACGCGGCTTTCCAAACAGCCTCTGCTCGCCGGACTCAAACACCTGAACCGTCTTGAGCAGGTCATCGCCCGTTCCGAATGGCAAGATACCGATCATGCCGAAGGCTTGATGCTCGACCAGGCCGGGCGCGTCATTGAAGGCGTGTTCAGCAATCTGTTCCTGGTGCGCAACGGTGTACTGATCACGGCCGATCTCAAACGCTGTGGCGTGGCCGGCGTGATGCGTGCCGAATTATTGTTTCAAGCCGAGTCATTGGGGATCCCCACCCAAATCACCGACATCACCCTCGATCAGCTGCAATGGGCTGATGAAGTCTTTGTCTGCAACAGCGTGTATGGCGTTTGGCCTGTGTGCGCCTATGCAGCACTGAGCTGGCCGGTTGGTCCGCTCACCCGTAAACTCCAAACCATTGCCCGCGCGCTACTGGATGCTTGATACGTGAGACGTAAATTCTTGCTGCTGCTGGAAACCGGATTGGTTCTGGCGGGGCTGTGTCTGGGCGCTTCGGCCTGGAAAATCCATTCGGCGCTGGAACAACCGCTGATCATCACCCAGGAAGAACTGCTGGAAGTGCCAAAAGGCACGACACCCACCCGTACCTTCTATCGACTCGAAGCCGATGGCGTCATCAAGGATGCGTTTTGGCTTCGCGTGTATTGGCGCTTCAATCTCGCCAAACAACCGTTGCACAAGGGCGAGTACCGCATGCAGCCCGGCATGACTGTCGAGGGCTTGATCGACCTGTGGAAACGCGGGGAAATGGTTCAGTACAGCCTGACCCTGGTCGAAGGCTGGAATTTCCATCAGGTCCGTGCGGCGCTGGCCAAGGATGAAAAACTCGAGCAGACCTTGAACGGTTTGAGCGATAGCGAGGTGATGGACAAGCTCGGACACACCGGGATCTTTCCCGAAGGACGATTCTTCCCCGACACCTACCGCTTCGTGCGTGGAATGACTGACGTCGAGCTGCTGAAGAAAGCCTACGACCGCCTCGACGAAGTCCTCGCCAAGGAGTGGGGGCAGCGCTCGGCTGACGTGCCGTACACCGAACCCTATCAGGCGCTGATCATGGCCTCGCTGGTGGAAAAGGAAACCGGTGTGCCGCAGGAGCGCGGGCAAATCGCTGGCGTGTTTGTGCGGCGCATGGAAATGGGCATGTTGTTGCAGACCGATCCGACCGTGATCTACGGCCTCGGTGATCGTTACAACGGCAAATTGACTCGCGCCCATCTCAAGGAAGCGAGCCCGTACAACACCTACATGATTTCGGGCCTGCCGCCGACTCCGATCGCCATGGTCGGCCGCGAAGCGATTCATGCAGCGCTGAATCCGGTGGCTGGCAATAGCCTCTATTTCGTGGCCCGTGGTGATGGCAGCCACGTGTTCTCCGATGATCTGGACGCGCACAATAACGCTGTGCGTGAGTTCCAGCTCAAGCGCCGTGCCGACTACCGCTCCAGCCCCGCGCCGACCACGGCGCCAGAGGCGACGGATGAGCAGGCACCGACTCCGGCTGCTTCGCCCGACACAGCCCCCGAGGCTTTGCCGCAAGTGCCGCCGCAAGCGCCTGCTCAGGAGTCGTCACAGGAGCCGGCGCAAGAACCCGTTCAAGAACCCGCTGCTGCACCTGTGCCCGAACCGGATGCAACCGCGCCGCAAAGCCCGCAATGACTCTGACTAAGGACTGCCTGTGACTGGCTTGTTTATTACACTGGAAGGCCCGGAAGGTGCCGGCAAGAGCACCAATCGCGAATACCTGGCCGAGCGCCTGCGCGCCGCTGGGATTGAGGTCGTGTTGACCCGCGAACCCGGCGGCACGCCGTTGGCCGAGCGGATCCGCGAAGTGCTGCTGGCGCCGGTTGACGAAGTCATGAACCCGGACACTGAGTTGCTGTTGGTGTTCGCCGCGCGAGCCCAGCATCTGGCCGAAGTGATTCGCCCGGCGTTGACCCGTGGCGCAGTCGTCTTGTGTGATCGCTTCACCGATTCGACCTACGCCTATCAGGGCGGCGGTCGCGGCCTGTCGCTGGAGCGCATCGCGACCCTGGAAACCTTCGTCCAGGGCGATCTGCGCCCGGACCTGACGTTGATTTTCGATCTGCCGGTGGAAGTGGGCCTGGCCCGCGCCAGCGCTCGCGGTCGTCTGGATCGTTTCGAACTCGAAGGCCGAACCTTTTTTGATGCGGTGCGCAGTGCTTTCTTAAAGCGTGCTGAAGCGGATCCTGCACGTTATGTCCTGGTCGATGCCGCCCAGCCGCTGGCGCAGGTTCAGCAGTCACTGGATGCCTTGCTGCCGCGTCTGCTGGAGTTGACTCGTGGCTGAAGCCTATCCGTGGCAGGACAGTCTCTGGCAGCAGCTGGCCGGTCGCAAGCAACATGCTCACGCCTATCTGCTGCATGGCCCGGCCGGGATCGGCAAGCGTGCGCTGGCCGAGCGCTTGATGGCCAGTTTGCTGTGCCAGCGTCCATCCGCCCAGGATGCTTGCGGCGAATGCAAACCCTGTTTGTTGCTGAAGGCCGGTAGTCACCCCGACAACTACATTCTGGAACCTGAAGAAGCCGATAAGGCGATCAAGGTCGATCAGGTTCGTGATCTGGTCAGCTTCGTGGTCCAGACCGCGCAGATGGGCGGCCGCAAAGTGGTGCTGATCGAGCCGGCCGAGGCGATGAACATCAACGCCGCCAACGCCTTGCTCAAAAGCCTTGAAGAACCTTCCGGCGATACTGTTTTGCTGTTGGTCAGCCACCAGACCAGTCGTCTGTTGCCCACGATTAAGAGCCGCTGCGTGCAGCAGGCCTGTCCGCTGCCGAGCGAAGCCATGAGTCTTGCGTGGCTGGCGAAGGCTTTGCCGGACTGCTCGGAAGAAGAGCGCATCGAGTTGCTGACCCTGGCTGCCGGTTCGCCACTGGCCGCCGTCAACTTGCAGGCCCAGGGCGTGCGCGAGCAGCGGGCGCTGGTGGTCGACGGGGTGAAGAAGTTGCTCAAGCAGCAACAGTCACCGACGCAACTGGCCGAAGGCTGGAATGCGATTCCGCTGTTGCTGTTGTTCGACTGGTTCTGTGACTGGTCGAGCCTGATCCTGCGCTATCAGCTGACTCAGGACGAAGAAGGGTTGGGACTGGCGGACATGCGCAAGGTGATTCAGTACCTGGCGCAAAAAGCCGGCCAGGACAAAGTCCTGAATATTCAGGACTGGATCCTCGCCCAGCGCCAGAAAGTGATGAGCAAAGCCAACCTCAATCGGGTGTTGTTGCTGGAGGCGCTGTTGGTGCAATGGGTGGGTTTGCCTACCCAGAAGTGATCGTCTGAGCCTAGACTCTGAGCATCAGCAGTGGAGGTCAGCATGAATGAACTCGTTAATCCGGGGCCGCGCAACGGCATTTTGTCCCTGACGATCAAGGACAAGTCCGTGCTTTACGCGGCCTACATGCCGTTCATCAAGAACGGTGGCCTGTTTATCCCGACCAACAAGAGCTACAAGTTGGGCGATGAGGTATTCATGCTGCTGAACCTGATGGACGAGCCGGAGAAGATTCCGGTCGCCGGCAAGGTCACCTGGATCACTCCCAAAGGTGCGCAGGGCAACCGGGCCGCAGGAGTCGGCGTGCAATTCAACGACGGCGACAACACTGCGCGCAGTCGAATCGAAACCCATCTGGCCGGAGCCCTGAAGTCCGACCGTCCCACTCATACGATGTAAGTTGCAGCCCTTTTATGCTCGTAGATTCCCATTGCCACCTTGATCGACTCGACCTCACCGCCCACGACGGCTCGCTGGATGCTGCACTGGATGCGGCCCGTCAGCGCGGGGTAGGGCATTTTCTGTGTATCGGCGTCAGCGTCGAGAACGCCGCGGACGTCAAAGCCCTGGCTGAGCGTTATGACGACGTCGACTGTTCGGTCGGCGTGCATCCGCTGGATGTGCAGCCGAATGCCGCGCCGGCGCTGGATTGGCTGTTGCACGAACTCAACCACCCGCGTGTGGTGGCGATTGGTGAAACCGGTCTGGATTATCACTACGAGCCAGAAGCGGCAGAGTTGCAGCAGGCGTCATTTCGACTGCACCTGCAAGCGGCGCAGCAGACCGGCAAGCCGGTGATCATCCACACCCGTGGCGCCCGCGCCGATACGTTGAATCTGCTGCGCGAAGCCGCGCTGCCCCAAGCGGGCGTTCTGCATTGCTTCACCGAAGACTGGGAGATGGCCAAAGCTGCGCTCGACATGGGCTATTACATTTCCTTGTCCGGGATTGTCACTTTCCGCAATGCCGACGCTCTGCGTGACGTGGCCAGTAAAGTGCCGGCTGACCGACTGCTGGTGGAAACCGACTCGCCCTACCTCGCGCCGATTCCTCATCGCGGCAAACCGAACCTGCCACAGTACGTGCGCGACGTAGCGGAATTTCTGGCAATGTTGCGTGGTGAGCCCTACGAGCGTTTTGCCGAGCAAACCACCGAAAACTTCAAGCGGCTTTTTCCGCTGGCGCATGTGAAAGGTTAAATCGCAGGCAAAAAAAACCCGGGTTCTGGGGGGGGAATCCGGGTTAAGACCATTAGGAGTAAAACAAAGGCACGCGGTCCGTTGGTACCTATATCGGCGCGACACTTGGGGGAGATGCCCCGCCGACATTTGAAGTATTGATCAGTATTGCGCCGAGTCCAGTTTACCGGCCACGGTTTTTAAACAAATTTGGAATACGGGCGCTTCGGTTGAGTTCTCATCACTCTGCAAAGCTGCCGGAATTCATCAAGAAACACATATATGGTCGGATGATCCGTGCATTTTTGCGCAAGTTAGGCATAATACGCGGCTTCGAATTTTGACCCCTACAGACCTTTTCTTATGCATAAAGAACCTCGTAAGGTCCGTGAGTTTCGTCGCCGCGAGCAAGAAATTCTCGATACCGCGCTCAAGCTGTTCCTCGATCAAGGTGAAGACAGTGTCACCGTCGAGATGATTGCTGATGCCGTCGGTATCGGCAAAGGCACGATCTACAAGCACTTCAAATCCAAGGCTGAAATCTATCTGCGCCTGATGCTCGATTACGAGCGCGATTTGAACGAGCTGTTGCATTCGGCCGATGTCGACAAGGACAAGGAAGCCCTGTCCCGTGCCTACTTCGAATTCCGCATGCGCGACCCGCAACGCTATCGGTTGTTCGATCGCCTGGAAGAAAAGGTGGTCAAGGGCAATCAGGTTCCGGAGATGGTCGAGGAGCTGCACAAGATCCGCGCCTCGAACTTCGAACGCCTGACTCTGCTGATCAAGGGTCGGATCAGCGAAGGCAAGCTCGAAGACGTGCCGCCATACTTCCATTACTGCGCGTCCTGGGCGCTGGTGCACGGCGCTGTGGCGCTGTATCACTCGCCGTTCTGGAGCAATGTGCTGGAAGATCAGGAAGGCTTCTTCCAGTTCCTGATGGATATCGGCGTGCGCATGGGCAACAAGCGCAAGCGCGATACCGACACCCCGAGCAGCTGAGTCCATACAGTTCGCCTTATCGCGCCATGATATTCACACCATGGCGCAGTACCGCAGGAATATACTCAGGCTTAGGTATTGCCAAAACTTGATTTGTGAGTCAAGTTTTAGCGGTCCGAATATTCTTCCGCCGGAGTGATCCATGATCGTTGACCGTCAAGGCAGGCGTTTTCGCAATTTGCGAATCAGTCTGACTTCAGCCTGTAATTACGCTTGTACCTACTGCGTGCCCAACGGCAAGCGTTTGGTGGCTGCGCAGGATGAATTGTCGGCCGAGGCCATGGCACGTGGTGTGGCGTATCTGATCGAGGCCGCAGGCATCGAGCGTTTGCGCATCACCGGTGGCGAACCGCTGGTCAGCCCCAAACTCGAAACCTTCATGACCGCCGTCGGGCAGATGGGCCTGGCGGACATCAGCCTGACTACCAACGGTCAGCTGCTGGCGAAAAAACTGCCACTGCTGGTGGACGCCGGCATTCGTCGCATTAACGTTTCGCTCGATACCCTGGATGCCAGCGCTTTTCGCAGCATTGCCCGTGGCGGCGATCTGGCGACTGTGCTCGACGGTATGGACCAGGCCAGTGCAGCCGGCCTGAAGATCAAGGTCAATATGGTGCCACTGCGTGGGCAGAACCTCGATCAAGTGATGCCGCTACTCGATTATTGTCTGGAGCGCGGCTATGAGCTTCGCTTCATCGAGCTGATGCGCATGGGTCACCTGGCCAGCGACTCCAATGCTTTCCTGCAGCAGTTCGTGAGCCTTCAGCAGTTGCTGAGCCTAATCGGTGAGCGCCACGAGTATCTTCAGGCCGATGCGCCAGTCGACGCCACAGCCGTGCGCTACGAGATCCCGGGGCAAGGCCACTTCGGTGTGATCGCCAACGAAAGCGTGCCGTTCTGCCGCACTTGCTCGCGGCTGCGTCTGTCGTCCACGGGCTGGCTGCATGGCTGCCTGTCGTCGAGCAACCGCCACTATGTCGGCGATCTGCTGGACAAACCCCGTCATCAAGCGTTGCCCGCCTTGCAACGACTCTTGGTGAAAGCCTTGGGTGATAAACAGGAAGTGGCATTTTCTGGTGGCGCGACCGTGATGAAAATCATCGGCGGTTGATCCTCCCCCATCGCGAGGCGCTGATGTTCCCGAGCTGGCGCGGAAGCTGCATCCCATGGCCATTCGCCGGTTTTCCGTCACCGGCCTCTGGAGGGTAGGATGCGTAGCCTGGTTTTGCTGCTGGCCGTTTTGGCGCTTGGTGGCTGCATGAATGTCAGCGATCTGGCTGAAGGGACTCGCTACCACATGAGCGATGCGGGGCTGCTCGACCATAGCGACAGCCGTCGTGTGAATAACCTGCGCATTCAACCGGACTCTTTCGTCTATATCGCCCAAGGCGCCTTTGTGCCGCCAGGCAGTGCTGTCTACCCACGACCCAACGTGATAGCCGAAGTCGCCTTCGATGGCTTTGTCGAATACTTCCCTATGGTTCGCCGCGCCCGTGCCCCGGAAGGCCTTGATCAAGCCATGGGCGAGGCCCGTGCCGCCGGTGCCCATTACCTGCTCTATACCCGGTTCGCCAGGTCCGACGATCGTATCGGCAACTCGGACGAGTGGCTGGATCAGGAAGCCCTGGATCGCCTCGGTATCGACAGCGGCGTGATTCAGATCATGTTGATCGAGACCAGTACCCAGTATTTGATTGATACTGCACGCATCAAGAGTCGTGGCGGTTTACTGACGTTCCACGACAAAAAGCCAGAAGACCTGATGGGCCCGCCGCTGGAACAATACGCGCGCAGCCTGCTGGGGCTCAGCGACCAGTAATTCAAAAGGAGAACGCCATGAGTGGCCCGCAAAAAGCCAACGATCTGTTGGGGCAAATCCCCAAAACAAAAGGCTTGCCGCCAGTCCACCTGTGGAACCCCGACTTTTGCGGCGACATCGACATGCGTATCGCCCGTGACGGCACCTGGTATTACCTGGGCACGCCGATCGGGCGCAAGCCGATGGTCAAGCTGTTCTCCACCATCATTCGCCGCGATGGTGACGATTACTTCCTCATTACCCCGGTCGAGAAAGTCGGCATCAAGGTCGACGATGCGCCCTTCGTGGCGATTGCCGTGGACGTGGAGGGCGAGGGCGAAGCCCAAGTCTTGCGCTTCACCACCAATGTTGATGAGACCGCCGAGGCCGGCACCGAACACCCCATGCGCGTAGTTATCGACCCGGTAACGCAGGAGCCTGCGCCCTACGTGCATGTGCGCACCAACCTCGAAGCCCTGATCCACCGCAACGTGTTCTACCAACTGGTGGAGCTGGCCGTCACCCGCGAGATCGACGGGCAACGCTGGCTAGGCGTGTGGAGCGGTGGCGAGTTCTTCCCCATCGGGCTTGAGCCGTAACCGGATCAAAATGTGGGGCGGGCTTGCTCGCGAAGGGGTCATAACATTCAACATCTATGCTGACTGTTCTGCCGTCTTCGCGAGCAAGCCCGCTCCCACATTGGATCTCTGCATTATTCTGAAAATAAAATTGACACCCAATCGTATGATGATTAGCGTGGGCACCCATCGCGACCGGCTTTGTGCCGTCCTTGCCTCGAGGTATCCATGTCCAGCAGTTTTCATGCGTCGACGGTCGATTGGCTGGGTTGCTGGATCGCCGCGGGGCAGGTCAAACCGGGTGAGACGCTCAAGGTTGAAGCCGACTTGGGCGAGCAGCTCGGTGTCAGTCGCACCGTTATCCGCGAAGCCATAAAAACCCTGGTCGCCAAAGGCATGCTCGAAGTCGGGCCAAAGGTCGGCACGCGGGTGTTGCCGGTGCGGCGCTGGAACCTCTTCGATCCGCAAGTCGTAGGCTGGCTGTCGCGCAGCGGCTTGCCGGAAAACTTCGTCGACGACTTGCTCGACTTGCGCCGAACCATCGAACCAATGGCCGTGCGGTGGGCTTGCGAGCGCGCTACCGTCGAACAGGTTCAAGCCATCCTCCAGGCGTATAACGCACTGGAGAGGGCCGTGGACAGCGGCGTCGATTACAACCGTGCCGACCAGTTCTTCCACGAGTGCATCCTCGCCGCCAGCCACAATCAATTCATCGAACAAATGGTCCCGGCCCTCGGCGCGCTGCTGGCGGTGTCTTTCGAGGTGTCCGCCGCCGACCCGGACGAACTGCGCCGCACGCTGCCGATTCACAAAGACATGGCCGAGGCCATCGCCGCCCGGGACGCCGCGCGGGGCGTCTGGGCCTGCATGACCCTGATCGATAACGCCGACCTGGCCATCAAGCGCTTCTACCCGCAAGTCATGGCCGACAAGAAGGCTAGCTGACAACAATAAGAAAGCAGGAGGTTTCATGACGTGGACTGCCGTTACCGAACATCGCGCGCAGCTCGGCGAAGGCCCGTTCTGGGACGCGCCGACCCAGGCGCTGTACTGGGTTGATATCGCCGGTCAGCAGGCGCTGCGGCTGATTGGCGCCAACGTGCAGATCTGGCAGATGCCCGAGCACGTGTCTGCCTTCATTCCCTGCGAAAGCGGCGATGCGCTGGTGACGTTGAACAGCGGCGTGTATCGACTCGCTCTGAATTCCCCCGGCCTGGAGCCACGACTGACCTTGCTTTGCGTCGCCGATCCGCAACCCGGTAATCGCGCCAATGAAGCCCGCTGCGATGCTCAGGGCCGGCTCTGGCTCGGCACCATGCAGAACAACATCGGCGAGCAGGGCGAAGACTTGCCCATCGTGCGGCGTTCCGGTGGCCTGTTTCGCATCGATCGCGATGCTCGGGTCACGCCGTTGCTTAGAGGGCTGGGCATCCCTAACACGTTGCTGTGGAGCGAAGACGCAACCACCGTGTATTTTGCCGACAGCCTCGACAGCACGCTCTACCAGCACTTCATCCGCACCGACGGCAACCTCGACCCGGCCCAGGTCTGGTTCGGGCCCCATGAACGCGGCGGCCCTGATGGCTCGGCGATGGATGCCGAGGGTTATATCTGGAACGCGCGTTGGAACGGCAGTTGCCTGCTCAGACTGACCCCAGACGGGCAGGTTGATCGCGTGGTCGAACTGCCGGTCAGCCGCCCCACCAGCTGCGTGTTCGGTGGCGAAGACCTGAAAACCCTCTACATCACCAGTGCCGCGAGCCCGCTCAACCATCCGTTGGACGGCGCGTTGCTGTCGATTCGAGTCGATGTGCCCGGAAAAACCTGTACTCGTTTTGCTGGGTGAATCCCAACATACGGGATGTAAAATTATATATTGAGATTATCTCGCGGTCGGGTTTATAGTCGGCCCCATCAGTGACACGCACTCACACTTAAAAAAACAAAATAGGTGAAGTGATGCAGCGATTTTCTAGAAAGCCTTTTGACCGGACATCGACAGATGCCCGGTTTTTGTCGTGCCTTCGAAAAGGAGTCTTGATCCATGGCTGAACCTCTTTCTTTGCCACCGGTGCCCGAGCCGCCGAAGGGTGAGCGACTGAAAAACAAGGTCGTCCTGCTGACCGGTGCCGCTCAGGGTATCGGCGAAGCGATTGTTGCGACGTTCGCGTCTCAGCAGGCCAAGCTGATCATCAGCGATATCCAGGGTGAGAAAGTCGAAAAGGTCGCGGCCCACTGGTGGGACAAAGGTTTTGATATTCAGGCGATCAAGGCCGACGTATCGCGTCAGCAGGACCTGCACGCCATGGCTAAATTGGCGATCGAGCTTCACGGCCGGATCGACGTGCTGGTCAATTGCGCCGGGGTCAATGTGTTCCGCGATCCGCTGGAAATGACCGAAGAAGACTGGCATCGCTGCTTCGCCATCGACCTGGACGGCGCGTGGTACGGCTGCAAGGCTGTATTGCCGCAGATGATCGAACAGGGCATGGGCAGCATCATCAACATCGCCTCGACCCATTCCACTCACATCATTCCCGGCTGCTTCCCGTACCCGGTGGCCAAACATGGCTTGCTCGGCCTGACCCGAGCCCTGGGCATCGAATATGCGCCGAAGGGCATTCGCGTCAACGCCATCGCGCCGGGCTACATCGAGACCCAACTGAACGTTGATTACTGGAACGGTTTTGCCGACCCGCATGCCGAACGTCAGCGCGCCTTCGATCTGCATCCGCCACGGCGCATCGGGCAGCCGGTCGAAGTGGCCATGACGGCCGTTTTCCTGGCCAGCGATGAAGCGCCGTTCATCAATGCCTCGTGCATCACCATCGATGGTGGTCGCTCGGTCATGTATCACGACTGAAAAACCCGGGTTTGAGGCGCGGAACTACGCCTGAAATCCAATCATCATACGATATGACTATTTTCTGCACCGGCTTTCAAATAACGCTCAAAAAAAATAACAAGGAGTCAGCTTATGAATCGTCGTCGTGGGATCCGTTCCCTGTGCTGTGCCGCTTTGGCGGTCACCGCGGTCAGCCTGAGCAGTTCGTTGCTGGCGGCCGAGGAAGTGAAGATCGGTTTTCTGGTCAAGCAGGCGGAAGAGCCTTGGTTCCAGACCGAATGGGCATTCGCTGAAAAGGCCGGGAAAGAGAAGGGCTTCACCGTCATCAAGATCGCCGTGCCGGACGGTGAAAAAACCCTCTCGGCCATCGACAGCCTCGCCGCCAATGGTGCCAAGGGCTTTGTGATCTGCCCGCCAGACGTATCTCTGGGACCTGCGATCATGGCCAAGGCCAAGCTCAACGGTTTGAAAGTCATCGCCGTCGATGACCGCTTCGTCGATGCCAGCGGCAAGTTCATGGAAGACGTTCCGTACCTCGGCATGGCAGCGTACGAAGTCGGCCAGAAGCAGGGCAACGCCATGGCCACCGAAGCGAAGAAACGCGGCTGGGACTGGAAAGACACTTACGCGGTGATCAACACCTACAACGAACTCGACACCGGCAAGAAGCGCACCGACGGTTCGGTCCAAGCACTGGAAGAAGCCGGACTGCCAAAAGACCACATTCTGTTCTCGGCGCTGAAAACCCTCGACGTACCGGGCAGCATGGACGCCACCAACTCGGCGCTGGTGAAACTGCCAAGCGGCGCGAAAAACCTGATCATCGGCGGCATGAACGACAACACCGTACTGGGCGGCGTGCGCGCCACCGAAAGCGCCGGTTTTGCCGCGGCCAATGTGATCGGCATCGGCATCAACGGCACCGACGCCATCGGCGAATTGAAGAAGGCCAACAGCGGCTTCTTCGGCTCGATGCTGCCGAGCCCGCACATCGAGGGCTACAACACCGCGAGCATGATGTTCGAGTGGGTCACCACCGGCAAAGAACCACCGAAGTACACCGCGATGGACGACGTGACGCTGATCACGCGCGAGAACTTCAAGCAGGAACTGGAAAAAATCGGCCTCTGGAACTGAGGATCGGTTGATTTCATCGGCGGCCCTGGTGACGGGGCTTCCTGATCTGTGTGAAGAGGTGGGTTATGCACGCGCAATCAAAAACACAACAACACAATGCTGGCGGCAGCTTGCGCTTCAACGGGATCGGCAAGACCTTTCCCGGGGTGAAGGCGCTGGATGGCATCAGCTTCGTCGCCCACCCGGGGCAGGTTCACGCCTTGATGGGCGAGAACGGCGCCGGCAAATCCACGCTGCTGAAAATCCTCGGCGGTGCTTACACCCCGAGCAGCGGCGACCTGCAGATCGGCGAGCAGACGAGGGCCTTCAAATCCACCGCCGACAGCATCGGCAGTGGCGTCGCAGTGATCCATCAAGAGTTGCACCTGGTCCCGGAAATGACCGTGGCAGAGAACCTGTTCCTCGGTCATCTGCCGGCCAGTTTCGGCCTGATCAATCGCGGCGCGTTGCGGCAACAGGCATTGACCTGCCTCAAAGGCCTGGCCGATGAAATCGATCCGCAAGAGAAAGTAGGGCGCCTGTCCCTCGGTCAGCGGCAACTGGTGGAAATCGCCAAGGCCTTGTCCCGTGGGGCGCATGTGATCGCGTTTGACGAACCGACCAGTAGCCTGTCGGCACGGGAAATCGATCGTTTGATGGCGATCATCGGTCGCCTGCGGGACGAAGGCAAAGTGGTGCTTTACGTCTCCCATCGCATGGAAGAAGTGTTCCGCATCTGCAACGCGGTGACGGTGTTCAAGGACGGTCGCTACGTGCGCACTTTCGAGGACATGAGCGAACTGACTCACGACCAGCTGGTGACTTGCATGGTCGGTCGCGACATCCAGGACATCTACGATTACCGCCACCGTCAACGTGGCGCGGTGGCGCTCAAGGTCGACGGCCTGCTGGGGCCGGGTTTGCGTGAACCGGTGAGTTTCGAGGTGCACAAAGGCGAGATTCTCGGGTTGTTCGGTTTGGTCGGCGCCGGTCGCACCGAGCTGTTCCGCATGCTCAGTGGCCTTGAGCGCAACACCGCCGGGCGCCTGGAATTGCGCGGCCATGAACTGAAGTTGCGTTCACCCCGCGATGCGATTGCCGCCGGGATTCTGCTGTGCCCCGAGGACCGTAAGAAAGAGGGCATCCTGCCGCTCGCCAGCGTCGCCGAGAACATCAACATCAGCGCCCGCGGCGCCCACTCCACCTTCGGCTGCCTGTTGCGTGGCCTGTGGGAGAAGGACAACGCCGACAAGCAGATCAAAGCACTGAAAGTGAAGACGCCCAACGCGGCGCAGAAAATCATGTACTTGTCCGGCGGCAATCAGCAGAAGGCCATTCTCGGCCGGTGGCTGTCGATGCCGATGAAAGTCCTGTTGCTCGACGAACCGACGCGCGGCATCGACATCGGCGCCAAAGCCGAGATTTACCAGATCATCCACAACCTGGCTTCCAGCGGCATCGCGGTGATTGTGGTGTCCAGCGACCTGATGGAAGTGATGGGTATTTCCGACCGCATCCTGGTGCTCTGCGAAGGCGCAATGCGCGGCGAACTGTCCCGCGAACAGGCCAATGAATCCAACCTGCTGCAACTGGCTTTGCCGCGCCAACGCGCTGACGGCGTGGCGAACTGAGAGGTGACTATGACCATTCAAAACAACGCTTTGCCCACCCAGCGCAAACCTCTGGACCTGCGGCGCTTTCTCGATGACTGGGTGATGCTGTTGGCGGCCGTCGGGATCTTCGTGCTCTGCACCTTGCTGATCGACAACTTCCTTTCGCCGCTGAACATGCGCGGTCTGGGCCTGGCGATCTCCACGACGGGGATTGCCGCTTGCACCATGTTGTATTGCCTGGCGTCCGGGCACTTCGACTTGTCGGTAGGTTCGGTGATTGCTTGCGCCGGCGTGGTCGCCGCGGTGGTGATGCGCGACACCGACAGCGTGTTTCTCGGTGTGGTTGCGGCGCTGTTCATGGGGCTGATTGTCGGGTTGATCAACGGGATCGTGATCGCCAAGCTGCGGGTCAATGCGTTGATTACCACGCTGGCGACCATGCAGATCGTTCGCGGCCTGGCATACATCTTCGCCAACGGCAAAGCGGTAGGCGTGTCGCAAGAGCAGTTTTTCGTCTTCGGTAACGGCCAGTTATTGGGTGTGCCGGTGCCGATTCTGATCACCATTGTTTGCTTCCTGTTTTTCGGCTGGTTGCTGAACTACACCACCTACGGGCGCAACACCATGGCCATTGGCGGTAACCAGGAAGCGGCGCTGTTGGCCGGGGTGAACGTTGACCGGACCAAGATCATCATCTTCGCCGTGCACGGAGTGATTGGGGCGTTGGCCGGGGTGATTCTGGCGTCGCGCATGACCTCCGGTCAGCCGATGATTGGCCAGGGTTTTGAGCTGACGGTGATTTCTGCCTGCGTGTTGGGCGGGGTGTCGTTGAGTGGCGGGATCGGCATGATTCGGCATGTGATTGCCGGGGTGCTGATTCTGGCGATCATTGAGAACGCGATGAACCTGAAGAACATCGATACGTTTTACCAGTATGTGATTCGCGGTTCGATCTTGCTGTTGGCTGTTGTAATTGACCGCCTCAAACAACGCTGACACCCATTACCTGTGGGAGCGAGCTTGCTCGCGATGGCGGAGTGTCAGCCGACATTGATGTTGGATGAGGCGGCCTCATCGCGAGCAAGCTCGCTCCCACAGGGGATCTTTTGATCCGGCCCTTCCGTCATCAGCCATATATATTCCTTGCTCGTCCCAGTCCGTTTCGGTTATCACGTTGTACATGATTAGACAGGTACGATTTGACAAAAAACAACGGGTGGTCGACGAACTCATCCGGCGCATCGAAAGCGGCCTCATGGAGGACGGCCTTCTGTTGCCGGGTGAGCATCAATTGGCTCAAGAATTCAAAGTCAGCCGCGGCACGCTGCGCGAGGCCCTGGCTGAATTGAAACGGCGCAACTACATCGCAACCCAAAGCGGGGTGGGCTCCATCGTCACCTTCGACGGTGTGGTGCTTGATCAGCGTAGCGGCTGGGCCCAGGCCCTGGCCGACAGCGGGGCGCTGATCAATACCGAAGTACTGCGACTGGAGGCGGTCACCCGTCCTGACCTGTTGCCGCGTTTTGGCACCGACCAGTTCATCACCCTCGACCGGCGCCGCCGTTCCAACGAAGGCAAGCTGGTCTCCCTCGAACGCTCATTGATGCCCGCCACCGGAGGCCTGGAAAGCCTGCCGCGGGTCGGCTTGATCGATGATTCCCTGACCATCACCCTGGCCGCCTACGGCTACATCGGCGAACGCGGCGATCAATGGATCGGCGCCGAACCCTTGAACGCCGAAGACGCCGAACTGCTCGGTCGTCCGGTCGGCACGGTTTTCCTCAAAGCTTTGCGCACCACCTACGACCGGAAACACCGCTTCATGGAGCAGGTCGAAAGTTTGCTCGACCCGGTGCACTTTCGCCTGCACCTGCAATTTGGAACCTCGCAATGACCGCGCTCAACCGTGCCTTGGGCGCTTTCTACGGCCTGGCCCTGGGCGATGCGCTGGGCATGCCGACCCAATCCTTGAGCCGTGCCGAGATCAAGGTGCGCTTCGGCGAGATTACTGATCTGGAGGACGCCGGCCCGGATCAACCGATCGCCGCGAACATGCCCAAAGGCTCGATCACCGATGACACCGAACAGGCGATTCTGGTCGGACAATTGTTGGTTGAAGGCGAGGGCCGGATCGAACCGGCGATGCTCGCCCAACGTCTGATCGAATGGGAAGCCGCGATGCAGGCCAAGGGCTCCCAGGATTTGCTCGGCCCTTCGACCAAACGCGCGATCGAAATGATTCTCGCCGGCCATTCGCCGGAAGAGGCGGGGCGCTACGGCACTACCAACGGCGCGGCCATGCGCATCACGCCGGTGGGGCTCGCGGCGGACGTTGCCAACCCTGAGCGTTTCATCAACGCCGTCGTGCAGGCTTGCCAGGTCACCCACAACACCACGTTGGGCATTTCCAGCGCGGCAGCGGTGGCGGCGGTGGTCTCAGCCGGTATCAACGGCATGGACCTGGGCGAGGCTTTGAACCTCGGCCAGCAAATCGCTCAGCAAGCTGAAAGCCACGGTTACTGGGTGGCTGGCGGACGCATCGCCTCGCGCATCAGCTGGGCGCGGACCATCAGTGTCGACAGCGACAAGGCATTGCTGGCGGATTTGATGTACGACGTGATCGGCACTTCGGTGGCTTCGCAGGAATCGGTGGTGGTCTCGTTTGCCCTGGCCCAGCAAGTGGCCATTGGCGAAATGAACGCTTTCGAAGCGCTGTGCATGGCCGCAAGCCTTGGCGGCGACACTGACACCATCGCGGCGATTCTCGGCGCCATGCTCGGGGCCTGCCTGGGCCTTGAGAGTTGGCCGGTGGACATGATCGAAAAAATCAAAGCCGTTAACGATCTGGAGCTGGAGCCTTTGGTAAAAGGGCTTTTAGCTTTGCGTTGACTGGACTGGCGCCATCGCGAGCAAGCTCGCTCCCACAGGTACGGCGTGTACCTTAAGGTTTGCACAATTCCTGTGGGAGCGAGCTTACTCGCGATGGGCGCGCCGCCTATTTCATTTGATAACCCCGCAATGGATCGCACTGACCTGGCCAGGACAGCCAGGATGTCGTTTTGTCTTCCGTCATTGCCCACAACCACAACAAAGGCAACAGGAGCATTTTCACATGAGTTCATCAAACGCCGGGCAAAGCGCCGGGCAACTGGAAACCCGTGGCATCGAGCCCGTGCCGGAAGCGGAGTGCAACGGTCATCCGCTGCAACTGTTCTGGGTCTGGTTTGCCGCCAACATCTCCATCCTCGGCCTGCCGCTGGGCGCGACCCTTGTAGCCTTTCGCGGCTTGGCGATCTGGCAGGCGATCATTGTCGCGATCCTTGGTGCCGCCGGTTCCTTCGCGGTGGTCGGGATCATCTCCATTGCCGGTCGCCGTGGTCGCGCACCGAGCCTGACGTTGTCGCGAGCGATCTTCGGTGTACGCGGCAACATCGGGCCGACCCTGGTTTCGTTGATGTCGCGTCTGGGCTGGGAAACCGTCAACACCACAACCGCAGCCTTCGTGTTGCTGTCGCTGTGCTCGATTCTGTTCGGCTCGCCGGTAGAAGCCAAAAGCGCGCCGCTGCTGACCCTGGTGTTCATCGCGATTTTCGTGTTGCTGACGTTGTCGGTCTCTGGCCTCGGTCACGCCACGTTGCTGGTGATTCAGAAGTGGGCAACTTACGTGTTCGGAGCGCTGAACCTGCTGGTGGGCGGCTTCCTCTGCGCGACCATCGACTGGAGTGCGGTGTTCAACGCAACGCCCGCGCCGTTGAGCGCGATGATCATCGGCGTTGGCACCATGGCCGCTGGCACCGGAATCGGTTGGGCCAACGCGGGTGCCGACATGTCGCGCTATCAGCATCGCAGCGTCAAAGCCGCGCGCCTGGTGGCTTCGGCAGCGTTCGGTGCGGGGATTCCGCTGGTGCTGCTGATCACCCTCGGCGGCCTGCTGTCGGTGGGTAACAATGACTTGGCCTCGGCCACTGACCCGATCATTGCAATCCGCGACATGCTGCCGACCTGGATGGCCGTGCCGTACCTGATCACTGCGTTCGGTGGATTGCTGCTGTCGAACAACCTCTCGGTGTACTCCGCCGGTTTGACCACGTTGACCCTCGGTCTGAAGGTCAAACGCGTCTACGCGGTGGTGGTGGATATCGTCGCGATCTTCGCCGGTTCGATCTATTTCATGCTGATCGCCGACAGCTTCTACGGTCCGTTCATTACCTTCATTTCGCTGCTGGCGGTGCCGATCACGGCGTGGGTCGGGATCTTCGTCGTCGACCTGATTCACCGTCATTACTACAGCCCCCAAGACCTGCTGGACGTCAGCCCGAGCAGCGCTTACTGGTACAACGGCGGTATTGAGTGGCGCGCCTTCGGTGCGTGGGCGGTGGCGATCGTATTGGGCTTCAGCTTCACCACCATCGGCACGACCGAACAAACCCTCTGGTTCCGCGGCTTCCTGTCCGACTCCTGGCTGGGCCATAACGGCCTCGGCTGGATCGTGACGTTCCTGGTGGCCGGCGGGATTTATGGTGTACTCGGCGGGGCCAAGGATCGTCGTGCCGCGATAACCGAGAACGCTCATGCCTAGATTGCTGCACACCGGCCAGGTCATGATCGACCTGGTCATGGCCGTGGATAAACTGCCGCATTCGGGCGGCGATGTACTGGCGCAGTCCGCCAGTTTCGAGGCTGGCGGCGGCTTCAATGTGATGGCTGCCGCCCAGCGCAATGGCTTGCCGGTGGTTTACCTCGGCCGTCATGGCACCGGACGTTTCGGCGACCTGGCCCGCGAGGCGATGAAGGCTGAAGGCATTCGGATCGGCATCACTCACCGCGCCGAACGAGATACGGGATTGTGCGTCGCGTTAACCGAAGCCTCGGCCGAGCGCAGTTTCATTTCCTATATCGGTGCCGAAGGTGAGCTGACTGCCGAGGATCTGGCCAGCGTGCGGGCCGAGGCGGGTGACTATGTCTACGTCAGCGGCTACAGCCTGCTGCATGGCGGCAAAGCCCAGGCGCTGGTGGATTGGGTACTGGATTTGCCGCGAGGAATCAACGTGGTTTTCGATCCGGGTCCGCTGGTGGATTCGCCGGATGAGCCGTTGATGCAAGTCTTGCTGGCACGCATCGATCTGTGGACCAGCAACAGTGCCGAGGCGTTGAAGTTTACCGGTACGTCGGACATTGCCGAGGCCTTGAGCCGGTTGGCCGATCATCTGCCAGCCGACGTCTTGATGGTGGTTCGTGACGGCCCTCAAGGGTGCTGGATCAGCCAGCGTGGAGATCGCCAGCATGTGCCGGGTTTCAAGGTTGAGGCGGTAGATAGCAACGGTGCGGGGGATGCGCATGCCGGGGTATTTTTGGCCGGGTTGGCGCAAGGATTGTCGGCGGTTGAAGCGGCGCGGCGGGCTAATGCGGCGGCTGCGTTGGCGGTCACTCGATGGGGGCCGGCGACTTCGCCTGGGACGGCTGAGGTGGATGCGTTAATCAGCAAGACCTCCGGCGCCTGATCTACCTCCATCGTCGGAACGCCGCCCGGAGCAAGCTCGCTCCCACACTGAATCTGTGAACGACACAAATCCCCTGTGGGAGCGAGCTTGCTCGCGATGGGGCCATAAAATTCACGCTCAATCCTGACCTTACCCGGTCGCAGCCGCGCACGGCTGCGACCTGATTCGTCTTGTTAAACGTCCAGCTTGCGCGCCGCCTCAACCCCTGCGGCACTGAGTTTGATCGGCAGGTTCAACGAGTGCTCACCGGCCTCGTTGCAGATCACATGACCATGCTGGATCAATCCACGATCCTGCAGCGTGGCGAGGGTGCTGGCCACGACTTTCTCCCCCCGGTAATTGTCCAGGACCTCTTTGCCCAAACCACTTGGATGGGCATGCAGCAGTCGGGTCAGGACTTCTTTCTCAAGGTTTTTATCGACGTTCATGGTTACCTCTTCATGGATGTGGATAGGTCCATTTAATTAGAGTCCTTTACTAGAGGTTGGTCCGCCTCCGATTTGGATTGGTGCCTGATGAGCGACGAACGGTCTAGGCCCGCTGCAAGGCTCTGACGGTAACGGCCCGACGCCAGACCAGCCGGCCGACGCTGATCAGCCAGTTCAGCAGGGCCACTGCCAGCACCGTGAACAGCAGCGTCGACATCCCTTGTTCGACGATGATTTTCCCGGCCAGCAGCGGAAAGCCGAACACGCCGATGAAGTAGGACAGGCTGAACAGCAGCAAGGATTGCGCGGTGGTGCCGTTTGGCGCCTCGTTGGCCGCCAGGCCGTTGATCACCGAATAGGTCAACCCGTAACCGACCCCAAGCATCACTGCCGCCAGCACGTAGCTGAACCTGTCGTCGACGACGAAACCGAACATCAGGATCGAGCCCATCATCAAGCCCGACAGCAGGCAAGACGCCCAGAGTGGGTCGCGCTTGACCACGAAGCCGGCGATCAGCATTCGGCTGCTGATCGCTGCGCTCATGAAGCCGAGGAAGAACAGTGAATAGTCGAGTGAACGCGCCGCCGCGTAGCTGGTTTGAAAACTCGACAGACCGCCGAATACGCAACCACCGAGGCCAACCATGATGATCGGGAACGCCGCTCTGGACGACAGCACTTGCGCCGCTGCCCGCCAGGAAATTCGTGACACCGCTGCCGAGTGGGCCGGCGCTTTTTTCAGCTGCGAATCCAACCGCCAGAACAGCAACACGCCGATCAGGCTGGCCAGCGCCGCGAGGTAAAACGCCGCGGTGATCGGATAGCCGAGGGCACTGGCAGCGCGCCCTAACAAGGGATCGCTGCCGATCCCGGTCATCATGCTGCCCGACAGCAGCGCAAAGTATTTCGCACGTTGGGCGGGCGTTACCAGACTCGCCACGATGATCGGCCCCAAGGTGTAGAACACGCCCCAACCCAGCCCCAGCAAGAGTCCGAAAAACAACAGCAGATTGCCGAAACCTGGTGTCAGGGCGAAGCCCAGGCTGGCGGCCACCAGCAGAATGCCAAACAGCGCAATCGAGCGCGCCGCGCCGAGCAAATCGGACAAGTGCCCGGAGACGATCACCGCTGCAAACGTACTGAGCATCGCCGCCGAAATCACACTGCCGGCATCGTGCTCGTTGCCGCCGCGGGAACCGATCAACAACGACAGCAAAAAGGTCGAGCCATAGGACAGCGACAGCAAATAGCTGGCCAGGCAAAACAGGCCGAACAATCTGCTGGAGACTTGGGGTGTTGCACTAGGCATGACGCGGTTCCTTGACCCGATAGAAGAGAGCTTCATCTATCTATCATGCAAGGCGCTGATGTTAGGTCTGAGGTTATCGATTTCAGGGTTAGCGCTAGCCGGAGTAAAGCCTTCACCAGGCCCCACGGATGACGTTTTGATTTCATATGTGACGAGCGCTGCTCGCCGACTTAGTATGGCGTTTTCCACTTTTGACGAAGGCACGTCCATGACGATCGAGATCCGCCCGGCGACCCCGAGCGATGCACCGCAAATCCTCGGGTTCATCACCGAACTGGCCGACTACGAACGTGCCCGCCACGAAGTCATCGCCAGCGTCGCCGACATCGAGCGCAGCCTGTTCAGTGAAGGCGCCACCGCCCACGGCCTGATCTGCCTGCGCGACGGCTCGCCGATCGGCTTCGCGGTGTTCTTCTTCAGCTATTCCACGTGGCTGGGCAGCAACTGCCTGTACCTCGAAGACCTCTACATCACCCCCGAACAACGCGGCGGCGGTGCCGGCAAAACCTTGTTGCGCCATTTGGCAAAAGTCGCCTGCGCCAATGATTGCGGCCGATTTGAGTGGAGCGTGCTGGACTGGAACAAACCGGCGATCGAGTTCTACAAATCCCTGGGGGCTCAGCCGCAGGAAGAGTGGGTTCGGTATCGGATGGATGGGGCGGTGTTGAGGGAGTTTGCCGAGGGCAATTGATCGCACGCGACATCCTTTAAAGATCGCAGCCTTTGGCAGCTTCCACCTCGACGTGTAGAAGCCGCCGAAAGCTGCGATCTTTTTTGTCATAATCTCAATATATGGGACAGTTATTTATATATTGAGATTTTTATGCGTCAGGGTTTATAGTCCAGCTCACTCACTGCCAATAAACAAAACAGGTGAAGCGATGCTGGCGCAATTGATCGCGCTCGATTGGGGGACAACCTCATTACGTGCTTACAAACTCGCCGCAGGTGGCCAGGTGCTCGAACAGCGTTCGCTGTCGTCGGGCATCATGCAGCTGCCCAGGACGCCGCGAATGATTGCGGGTCAGGCATGTACCGACGGTTTTGAACTGGCCTTCGATGAGGCCTGCGGTGACTGGCTCGACGCGCAGCCCGACTTGCCGGTGATTGCTTGCGGCATGGTCGGCAGCGCACAAGGCTGGTGTGAAGCGGCTTACCGCGATACGCCGGCGAACGTTGCCAATCTCGGAACTTCCCTACAAACGGTTCGCAGTCTTCGTGGTGTCGATGTGCACATCGTGCCGGGCGTGATTCAGCGTTCGCGCCTGCCGAACGTGATGCGTGGCGAAGAAACCCAAGTGCTCGGCGTGCTGCAGAATTTACCGGTCGAGGCGGGCGGTGAACTGTTGATCGGCCTGCCGGGCAGTCATTCGAAGTGGGTGGAAGTGGCCGACGGCTGCATCGTGCATTTCGATACCTTCATGACCGGCGAAGTCTTCGCCGTGCTCAGCGAACACAGCATTCTGGGGCGCACCCAGCAAAAGGGCGCGTCCTTCGATGGCCAAGCCTTTGATCGTGGTGTGCAGGTGGCCCTGTCGGCGGATGGCGAGATCGGGCCGTTGTCGACATTGTTCAGTGCCCGCAGCCTCGGGTTGACCGGCGAACTCAGCGCCACCGCCCAACCGGATTACTTGTCCGGCTTGTTGATCGGCCATGAACTGTCAGCGTTGGCGAGTGTTCAGCGACGCCGACGCAACAGCGTTCATCTGCCTTCGATCATCCTCATCGGTAATTCCCAACTCTGTGCCCGCTACAGCCGGGCGCTCGACGCCTGTGGTTTTGCCCGGGTGACCCTGGCCGAACAGGCCACCGAACGCGGCTTGTGGCAGTTGGCGGTTGCCGCCGGACTGATCGTCGCACACCCACCTCGTTAAACCTGACTGGAGGTCTGACATGCTCAAGCAAGCACTGGCGCAAAACGGTCTGATCGCGATCCTGCGTGGCCTGCGCCCGCAAGAAGCGGCCGCCATCGGCGAAGTCCTTTACGCCGCCGGTTTTCGCGTCATCGAAGTGCCGCTCAATTCCCCTGAACCGTACGAAAGTATCCGCATCCTGCGCAGTACCTTGCCCGCCGACTGCCTGATCGGCGCAGGCACGGTGTTGACGCCGGAGCAGGTCGAGCAAGTGAAGGCGGCGGGCGGTCAAGTGATCGTCATGCCGCACAGCGATCCCAAAGTGTTGCGCGCGGCGAAGGCGGCGGGGCTGTTCCTGTCGCCGGGCGTTGCCACTCCGACCGAGGCCTTTGCGGCGCTGGCCGAAGGGGCGGACGTGCTGAAGATATTCCCAGCCGAGCAGATGGGGCCGGCAGTCGTCAAAGCCTGGCTCGCGGTGTTGCCAGCAGGGACGATTCTGGCGCCGGTCGGCGGGATTACGCCGGACAACATGCAGGTGTTTATCGACGCCGGCGTCAAGGGATTCGGACTGGGTTCCGGGTTGTTCAAACCGGGCATGACGCCTGAGGACGTGGCGGTAAACGCCAAGGCCTATGTCGCTGCCTGGAAAGCCCTTCGCTAAGACTTTTTTGGCGCTGCGAGCGCTACATCTATAAGAGCTGCACTTATAAAAAGAGAGCAAAAGATGAAAATCACCAAACTGACCACCTTCATCGTTCCGCCGCGCTGGTGCTTCCTCAAAGTCGAAACCGACGAGGGCGTGACCGGCTGGGGCGAACCCGTGGTCGAAGGCCGCGCGCACACGGTTGCCGCCGCCGTTGAAGAATTGTCCGACTACCTGATCGGCAAAGACCCACGCAACATCGAAGACATCTGGACCGTGCTCTACCGCGGCGGCTTCTACCGGGGTGGCGCGATCCACATGAGCGCGCTGGCCGGTATCGACCAGGCGTTGTGGGACATCAAGGGCAAGGCCCTGGGCGTTTCGGTCAGCGACCTGCTCGGTGGCCAAGTGCGCGACAAGATTCGCGTGTATTCGTGGATTGGCGGCGACCGCCCGGCGGACACCGCTCGTGCGGCGAAAGAAGCGGTCGAGCGTGGTTTCACTGCGGTGAAAATGAACGGCACCGAAGAGCTGCAATTCCTCGATTCCTTCGAGAAAGTCGACCTGGCCCTGGCCAACGTTGCCGCCGTGCGTGATGCGGTAGGCCCGAACGTCGGCATCGGCGTCGACTTCCATGGCCGGGTGCACAAGCCGATGGCCAAGGTGCTGATGAAGGAACTCGACCCGTACAAACTGATGTTCATCGAAGAGCCGGTGCTTAGCGAAAACTACGAAGCATTGAAGGAACTGGCGCCGCTGACCAGCACCCCGATTGCCCTCGGAGAGCGCTTGTTCTCGCGCTGGGATTTCAAGCGCGTGCTCAGCGAAGGTTACGTCGACATCATCCAGCCGGACGCGTCCCACGCTGGCGGCATCACTGAAACCCGCAAGATCGCCAACATGGCCGAAGCCTATGACGTGGCGCTGGCGCTGCATTGCCCGTTGGGCCCGATTGCCCTGGCGGCGTGCCTGCAACTGGACGCGGTTTGCTACAACGCGTTCATCCAGGAGCAGAGCCTGGGCATCCATTACAACGAGAGCAACGACCTGCTGGATTACGTGAAAGATCCGCGGGTGTTCGACTACGACAAAGGCTTCGTGAAAATCCCGAACGGCCCGGGTCTGGGCATCGAGATCAATGAGGAATACGTGATCGAACGCGCCGCCGTCGGCCACCGCTGGCGCAACCCGATCTGGCGCCATGCCGATGGCAGTTTTGCCGAGTGGTGAGTTCTCCCTGGCTGCATTCCCACGCGGAGCGTGGGAACGATCACGACCTCAATAAACATAAGAAGAGGCATTCCCCATGCAACCGCAAACCCTTACCGGGCAGGCGTCGTTGGTGACGCCCAGTCGCAAGCGTTTTTTCATCATGGTCCTGCTGTTCATCACCGTAGTGATCAACTACCTGGACCGCAGCAACCTGTCCATCGCCGCCCCGGCACTGACCAGCGAACTGGGCATCGACCCGATCCACGTCGGGCTAATTTTCTCGGCATTCGGCTGGACCTACGCCGCCATGCAAATCCCCGGCGGCTGGCTGGTGGATCGCGTCCCGCCGCGGATTCTCTATAGCGTCGCGCTGCTGTTATGGTCGATCGCCACCGTCATGCTCGGCTTCGCGGCCAGCTTCATCGCACTGTTCGTGTTGCGTATGGCGGTCGGCGCACTGGAAGCACCGGCGTACCCGATCAACAGCCGTGTGGTCACCACTTGGTTTCCCGAGCGCGAGCGCGCTACGGCGATTGGTTTCTACACGTCCGGGCAATTCGTCGGTCTGGCGTTCCTGACGCCGGTATTGGCCTGGCTGCAGCATCACTATGGTTGGCACATGGTGTTTGTCAGCACCGGTGCGGTGGGCATTCTCTGGGCTGTGATCTGGTACGCGGTGTATCGCGAGCCACGGGATTTCAAAGGCGCCAATGACGCCGAAATCGAGCTGATTCGCGAAGGTGGCGGGCTGGTGGATATCCAGGCTGAACAAGCCAAGGTCAAAGCCAAGTTCAGCTGGACCGATCTCGGCATCGTTCTGACCAAACGCAAGTTGTGGGGCATCTACCTCGGCCAGTTCTGCCTCAACTCGACGTTGTGGTTTTTTCTGACGTGGTTCCCGACCTACCTGGTGAAATATCGCGGCATGGACTTCATCAAGTCCGGCCTGTTGGCGTCGCTGCCGTTTCTCGCCGCCTTCGTCGGTGTGCTGTGTTCGGGGTTCTTCTCTGACTGGCTGATCCGCCGCGGCTACACCGTGGGTTTCGCCCGCAAGTTGCCGATCATTGGCGGCCTGCTGATTTCCACCTCGATCATCGGCGCCAACTTCGTCGAGTCGACACCGCTGGTGATTGCCTTCCTCGCGTTGGCGTTCTTCGGTAACGGGCTGGCCTCGATCACCTGGTCGCTGGTTTCAACGTTGGCCCCGGCGCGATTGCTCGGGTTGACCGGCGGGGTGTTCAACTTCATCGGCAACCTGTCGGCGATTACCACGCCGATCGTCATCGGTTTCCTCGCCACCGGTGATTCGTTTGCCCCGGCGATCACCTACATCTCGGTTCTGGCGTTGATCGGCGCGCTTTCCTACATCTTGCTGGTCGGCAAAGTCGAGCGTATCAAGTTGTAGTTGCGGCATGCGGGCGACCATAATGCCGCCCGTTCACTCGCTCAACGGTAAAGGCTGGATATGCAGGAAGACGCCCCAAAAATCGCCAAGGACGCCGCACCGACCGGCACCCAGACACTGCTTCGTGGTTTGGGTGTGGTTCAGGCCGTGGCCAGTGGTGCCCGCGATCTGAAGGAAATCGCCCGACTGATCGGCACGACACGCAGCACCACCCATCGTCTGGCCAGTTGCCTGGTGGACGAGCGTTACCTGCGCGTGGTGCCGCAAGTCGGTTATCTGTTGGGGCCGAAGCTGATCGAACTGGGTTTCCAGGCGCGCGAAGAGCTGCCGCTGGTGACCCTGGCCGGGCCGTATCTGGATGAGTTGTCGGCGTTGACCGGCGACACCATTCATTTGGCGATTCGTGAAGGCGACGAGGTGCTGTACCTGCACAAGAATCCGGGGCGCAATGGCCCGGAAATGCGTTCGCGGGTCGGCCATCGCATGCCGTTGGCGCGGACCGGGATCGGCAAGGCGCTGATGCTCGATGACACGCAGGAAGAATGGCAGCGGCTGTACGAAGTCAGCTTGCCGGCGGGTGGGAAAAATCAATTCTGGCCGCAGCACCCGGAGCAGTCCTGGGAGCAATTTCAGCAGCGCATGGTCGAGTATGTGGCAGGCGGTTATGCCTTCGACCTGGAAGACAACGAACCGTCGATCCGCTGTGTAGCGGCGCCGATCCGCGATGCCAGCAAACGTATCGTTGCCGGCATCAGCATCGCCAGCACCGTGCCGTATATGCCGCTGGAGAAAATGGCCGAGCTGATTCCCCTGATCAAAGGAGTCACAGCCCGGCTGTCGGCGGAGCTTGGCGCTAAGGTCTGATCAGACCTTCAGTGTCGCCATATCGATCACGAAACGGTACTTCACATCACCTGCAATCATGCGGGCGTAAGCCTCGTTGATCCGGCGGATGTCGAGCATTTCAATGTCGCAGGTGATGTTGTGCTCGGCGCAGAAATCCAGCACCTCCTGGGTTTCGGCGATGCCACCGATCAGCGAGCCGGCCAATACGCGACGGCTCATCACCAGTTTGCCAGCGTGGATCGGTGGATCTACCGGCTCGATCAGCCCGACCAGAATGTGCACGCCGTCGAAACGCAGCGTATCGAGGTAGGGATTGAGGTCGTGCTGCACCGGAATGGTGTCCAGCAGGAAGTCGAAATGGCCGGCCGCAGCCTTCATCTGATCGGCATCGGTGGACACGATCACGTGGTCAGCACCTTGACGACGACCTTCTTCAGCCTTGCTTGCAGAGCGGGTGAACAACGTCACTTCAGCACCCATCGCCTTGGCAAATTTGATGCCCATGTGACCCAGGCCGCCCATGCCGAGAATTCCGACCTTATCGCCCGCTTTAACGCCGTAGTGCTTGAGCGGCGAATAGGTGGTGATGCCGGCACACAGGATCGGCGCGGCGCTGGCCGGGTCGAGTTTTTCCGGGATGCGCACGACAAAGTGCTCGCTGACCACGATGCTGTCGGAATAGCCGCCCATGGTGTTGCTGCCATCGACGCGGTCCGGGGTGGCGTAGGTCATGGTCGGACCTTCGAGGCAGTATTGCTCGAGGTTCGACTGGCAGGCTTCGCAGCTGCGGCAGGAATCAACCATGCACCCGACGCCAACCAGATCGCCGACTTTGTGCTTGGTGACGTTCGCACCGACGGCGGTAACTTTGCCTACGATCTCGTGGCCGGGCATCAGTGGGTAAACGGCAATGCCCCACTCGTTGCGTGCCTGATGGATGTCGGAATGGCAGACGCCGCAGTAGAGAATATCGATCGCAACGTCGTCGGCCCGAGGGCTGCGGCGCTCGAATTTCACGGGGGCGAGGGGAGTGGTGGCCGACTGGGCGGCATATCCGATGGCGGTGTACATGATGAACCTCGCAAAAGCTGTGACGGGTGAGCTGACGCATTCTGGGCGCCGCACCGGCCACCGGCCATGGCGATTCCTCCGGGTGTCATGCCTAATCCTCCGGCTTGTTTCTTCGATTGGTCAAATGGGCGATCAGACCTGCGATGATGCTTTCATCCCTTTTTCCGTGACTTTTTCTGTGAAGAGCTCCCCATGTTGTTGACCCGTCATCTCGATGCCAATGCCACCCTGGTTTCGCTGATTCAGCCTTTGACTAATCGCGACGGTTTCGCGCCCACGGCGTTGCCGGGTGTGCAGGTTTTGCGGGCCAGTTGTGATGTGGCTCGCGGCCCGCAGATTTACGAGCCGAGTCTGGTCATCATCGCCCAGGGCAGCAAACTGGCGTATCTGGGGCCGCGTACGCTGGAATACGGCGCCGGGCATTATTTGATTCAGGCATTGCCGGTGCCGTTCGAATGCGAGACGTTTTCAGCACCCGATGGCCCGATGCTGGGCGTTTCCATCGCGATTGACCGGGTGTTGCTCGGTGAATTGGTCTTGGCCATGGGGCTGGCGCCGGGGCGCAATATTCCTGCGCAGACACCCGAGTCGATGACCTCGGCAGTGCTCGACGATGGGATGCGTGGTTGCGTGGAGCGGCTGTTGCGTTGCCTGCACGATCCGCTGGAATGCCAGATCATGGGGCCGGCGCGGTTGAGGGAATTGTTGTTCGTTGCTTTGCGTGGTCCGCAAGCTGATGTGTTGCGTGCGTTGGTGGAACAGCAGGGGCAGTTCGCCCGGATCGCGGCGTCGCTCAGCCATCTGCATGCGCATTACACCGAACCCTTGAACGTCGAGACCTTGGCCAGTTGCGCGAACATGAGTGCGTCGACGTTTCACGAGCATTTCAAACGCAGCACCTTGTTGTCGCCGGTGCAGTATTTGAAGCGTTTGCGTTTGCTCAGGGCCCAGCAGTTATTGCTGGGCGAGGGATTGGGCGTGGCGCAGGTGGCGCATCGGGTGGGGTATCAAAGTACGTCGCAGTTCAGTCGCGAGTACAAGCGCTACTTCGAGCGTAATCCCGGTGACGAACGCGCTGCTTGACAGGAATCGCCGGCAACAAAAAGGCCCCCGTTCGGGAGCCTTAATGTTCAGCCGTTCGACTTACATGTTCGGATAAGTCGGGCCGCCAGAGCCTTCCGGCGCCACCCAGGTGATGTTCTGTGCAGGGTCCTTGATGTCGCAGGTCTTGCAGTGAACGCAGTTCTGGGCGTTGATCTGGAAGCGCTTCTCGCCGTCTTCCTTGGTCACCACTTCGTACACGCCGGCCGGGCAGTAACGCTGGGCAGGTTCATCGTACATCGGCAGGTTCTTGGCGATCGGAATGCTCGGATCGGTCAGCTTCAAGTGGCAAGGCTGTTCTTCTTCGTGGTTGGTACCCGAGATGAACACCGAGCTGAGTTTGTCGAAGCTGATCTTGCCGTCGGGTTTCGGGTAGTCGATCTTCTTGCAGTCTGCCGCAAGCTTGAGGCAAGCGTAATCCGGCTTGGTGTCGTGCAAGGTGAACGGCAGTTTGCCGCCGAAGATGTTCTGGTCGAGCCAGTTGAAACCGCCGCCGACGATGGCGCCGAACTTGTGGATCGCCGGGCCGAAGTTGCGGCTGGCGAACAGTTCGTCGTAGAGCCAGCTCTTCTTGAACGCGTCGACGTAAGTGGTCAGCTCTTCGGTGCCGTCCTTTTCAGCGAACAGCGCTTCGGCCACGGATTCAGCGGCGAGCATGCCGGACTTCATCGCGGTGTGGCTGCCTTTGATCTTGGCGAAGTTCAGGGTGCCGAGATCGCAACCGATCAGCGCGCCGCCCTTGAAGACCATTTTCGGCAGCGAGTTCAGGCCGCCTTTGGAGATAGCGCGAGCGCCGTAGCTGATGCGCTTGCCGCCTTCCAGGTACTGCTTGAGTACCGGGTGATGCTTGAGGCGCTGGAACTCGTCGAATGGCGACAGGTAAGTGTTGCTGTAGGACAAGTCGACGATCAGACCGACGACCACCTGGTTGTTTTCCAAGTGATAGAGGAACGAGCCGCCGGTGTTCTCGGTGCCCATGATGTCCAGCGGCCAGCCGGCGGTGTGGACGACCAAGCCTGGCTGGTGCTTGGCTGGGTCGATTTCCCAGATTTCTTTCAGGCCGATGCCGTAGTGCTGGGCGTCGGCATCGCTGTCGAGGTTGAAGCGCTTGATCAGCTGCTTGCCGATATGGCCGCGGCAACCTTCGGCGAACAGCGTGTACTTGCCTCGCAGCTCCATGCCTGGGGTGTACAGGCCTTCTTTCGGATGGCCTTCGCGGTCAACGCCCAGATCGCCAGTGATGATCCCGCGAACCACGCCGTTCTCGTCGAACAGCGCTTCCTGAGCGGCGAAGCCTGGGTAGATTTCCACGCCCAGGTTCTCGGCCTGCTGGGCCAGCCAGCGGCACAGGTTGCCCAGGGAGATGATGTAGTTGCCTTCGTTGTGCATGGTCTTGGGCACAAAGAGGTCGGGAATCTTTTGCGCGCTGTCGGCGTTCTTGAGAACGAAGATGTCATCGCGGGTGACTGGCGTATTCAGCGGGGCGCCGAGTTCTTTCCAGTCCGGGAACAATTCGTTCAGGGCGCGTGGTTCGAACACGGCACCGGACAGGATGTGAGCACCCACTTCGGAGCCTTTTTCGACCACGCAGACGCTGATTTCCTTACCGGCTTCGGCGGCCTTCTGCTTCAATCGGCAGGCGGCGGAAAGACCAGCGGGGCCGGCACCGACGATGACCACGTCGAATTCCATGTATTCGCGTTCCACAGGTTATCTCCTACTCAAGGCTCAACAGTTTTTTTCTAATTGGAGGTTTGGTGTCGCATCCATGAATTCTTGCTCAATGCAGGAAGAGGACAATCGATGAGCCACCTTTCTCTCTAAGGTGGCGCATTATATCTACACCACTCCTAGCGTCCAATACAAACGTTTGTTTGAATCGGCTCAAAGCCAGAGAAATCAAAGTCACGCGGCTTATGACTGGCCATTTTGCCGTATTGACCGGAATAGGCGTTCCGGTCAATATACGGTCGGTTTTGCGCTCGCCGTAGGCTGACTGTTGGTTTCAAGAGCACCTCTAAAGACAGGGCGATGGCAGTACAGGGTGATGCGCCGTGCAAGTTTGCTGCGCAGTTTACACGCCGCGATATTGAATGACTTGTCGGTCATCACTGACGAACGGTCATCTGCATCGTGAGCGCTTGTCACTTGACACCTTTGCCAGCGTTTTTAGAGGTGCCCTTGCGCCGATGAGCATCAAACCGCCAGGTTCGCCTAGGCGACTTTCTTTTCACCGGAGAGTAACGAGGAATCCATGAAGGTTCTTGTAGCTGTCAAACGCGTTGTGGATTACAACGTCAAGGTTCGCGTCAAGGCGGACAATTCCGGCGTCGACCTCGCCAACGTCAAGATGTCGATGAACCCGTTCTGCGAAATCGCAGTGGAAGAAGCCGTACGCCTGAAAGAGAAAGGTGTTGCGACTGAAATCGTCGTCGTCTCCATCGGCCCGTCTACCGCTCAAGAGCAACTGCGCACCGCGCTGGCTCTGGGTGCCGACCGCGCCATCCTCGTCGAATCCGCCGAAGATCTGACCTCCCTGGCCGTTGCCAAACTGTTGAAAGCGGTTGTCGACAAGGAACAGCCTCAGCTGGTGATCCTTGGCAAACAAGCCATCGACAGCGACAACAACCAGACTGGCCAGATGCTCGCAGCATTGAGCGGCTACGGTCAGGGCACGTTCGCGTCCAAAGTCGAAATCAGCGGCGACACCGTTGCCGTGACTCGCGAAGTCGACGGCGGCGCGCAGACGGTTTCCCTGAAACTGCCGGCCATCGTCACCACCGACCTGCGTTTGAACGAGCCGCGCTATGCGTCCCTGCCAAACATCATGAAAGCCAAGAAGAAGCCTCTCGAAGTGCTGACTCCGGACGCTTTGGGCGTTTCCACCGCCTCCACCAACAAGACCGTGAAAGTCGAAGCGCCAGCTGCACGCAGCGCAGGTATCAAGGTCAAGTCGGTGGCTGAACTGGTCGAGAAACTGAAAAACGAAGCGAAGGTAATCTAATCATGACTATCTTGGTAATCGCTGAACACGACAACAAGGTCGTGGCCCCGGCCACGCTGAACACCGTGGCGGCCGCCGCCAAAATCGGTGGTGATATCCACGTTCTGGTTGCAGGCCAGAACGTTGGCGCCGTGGCTGAAGCCGCTGCGAAAATCGCTGGCGTGGCGAAAGTGCTGGTGGCCGACAACGCCGCCTATGCTCACCAACTGCCGGAAAACGTTGCGCCGCTGGTAGCAGAGTTGGGCAAGGGCTACAGCCACATCCTGGCTGCCGCGACTTCCAACGGCAAAAACATCCTGCCGCGCGTTGCCGCTCAGCTGGACGTTGACCAGATATCCGAGATCATCACGGTCGAAAGCGCTGACACTTTCAAGCGCCCGATCTACGCCGGTAACGCCATCGCCACCGTTCAGTCGAACGCTGCGGTCAAAGTGATCACCGTACGTGCTACCGGTTTCGACCCGGTTTCTGCTGAAGGTGGTTCGGCGGCTGTTGAAGCCGTTGCGGCTGCTCACGACGCGGGCACTTCGAGCTTCGTCGGCGAAGAATTGGCCAAGTCCGATCGTCCGGAACTGACCGCTGCCAAGATCGTCGTTTCCGGCGGTCGCGGCATGCAGAACGGCGACAACTTCAAACACCTGTACGCCCTGGCCGACAAGCTGGGCGCTGCTGTCGGTGCTTCCCGCGCCGCGGTCGACGCAGGTTTTGTACCCAACGACATGCAGGTCGGTCAGACCGGCAAGATCGTTGCTCCACAGCTGTACATCGCCGTCGGTATCTCCGGCGCGATCCAGCACCTGGCCGGCATGAAAGACTCCAAAGTGATCGTTGCGATCAACAAGGACGAAGAAGCGCCGATCTTCCAGGTGGCCGATTACGGCCTGGTGGCGGACCTTTTCGAAGCCATCCCTGAGTTTGAGAAGCTGGTCTAATCCAGCGGCCTGACTTATAAAGAGCCCGACCTTTTGGTCGGGCTTTTTTTTTGTTCCGGATTTGAGTGGGAGAGTGTCGCCATGGATCTGCGCCGCGTGGGTGGCTGGTCATTACTGCTGGGTCTGACAATGTTGCCGATGTTGTCCAATGCTGCCGGCAAGTGCGAACACCTGGTGGTGACCGGCAGCCCGGATGCGCCACCGTACCTGTGGCAAGACCCGCAAAACCCCAAGCACCTGATCGGCGCCAGTGCTGACCTGTTGCAGCAAGTGGCGGGGGAGCTGGGGATCAAGGTCGAACTGCTTTACGCCGGCAAACGCTCTCAGGCTCTGGACGAAGTGCGCAGTGGGCGAATGGACATGTTGGCGGATGCGTCATTGACGGTCAGTGAACTGCAATCCCTGGATTACATTCATCCTCCGTTACTGGAAAACGATTACCTGGTCTGGACCCGCAAAGACTCGACGCTGGTCTACAACGAAGCGCAGGACCTTCACGGTCATCCCGGTGCGTTGTCGGAAAAGTCTCGTATGACCCCGGCATTTGGCGTGTTCGCCGAGCAGCAATTGACCCTCGCACGTACGCCTAACCTGACCCAGGCCTTTCAGAAATTGCTGCTGGGCGAGGTGGAATTTGTCCTTGCCGGACGCTACTCGGGCATGGCGGCTGCGCAGACACTTAACCTGGCCAACGACCTGATCGCCCGACCACAACCGATCGACAAACCCGGCCTGTTCCTTGCGGTTTCCCACAACTCAGCCTGCAACGATCCGTGGTTGCGCGGACAGCTGGCCAAAAAGATGACAGAATTGCCCGCCTCCGGACTGACGGAAGCCGTGCTGCAACGCAATATCGAGCGCTGGAAGGCGCAACAGCAGCAATCGCCGCAACAACCCGTCAGTACCCCAAAACAGTAGGGATTTTTAGTGAGTATTCGACCTCTTTTCGCTGCCCTGGCCGTTCTGGCTCTGGCGGGTTGTGCAGCCGATCCGGCGCCGAATGAACAAATTCGCCTGACCGAACAGGCACTCGTACAAGCCAAAGCCGTGGGCGCCACCGCCACCGATGTGCCGGAACTGAAGCTGGCCGAAGACAAGTTCGCCCGTGCCCAAGGCGACATGATCGATCAGTCCTACAAACATGCGCGCATGCGGGCAGAGCAGGCCGAGCTGGACGCGCGTCTGGCCGAAGCCCGGGTTCTGACCCTCAAGAGCGAGGAGCAGTTGAACGTGCTCAATACCCGCATCACTCGCCTGCGCAAGCAACTGGGAGATGCCCAATGAGCCTCAAGACCAAAGCGCTCGGCGGTCTGATCCTGGCAGGCTGCGTAAGTCTCTATGGATGTGCCGGCCAGCACAGCGAGGCCGTGTTGCAGCAAGCCAGTACTGACTTCCAGAAGGTCAAGGAAGACTCTAACGTGCTGCGTATTGCACCCAAGGACGTGATTCGCGCGGGGGAGTCGCTGGCCCGCGCCGATCGTCTGACCAGCTACTGGGGCAGTGGATCGGACGTCCGGCATTACGCTTACCTGAGTGAGCGCTACAGCGAAATCGCGCGTGAACACACCAATCAGGTGCTCAACGAAGAACGTGCAGCGAAGCTCGAACTGGAGCGTCAGCGCCTGCAACTGGCCCTGCGCGAATCCAAATTGCTCAGCGTGCAGCACCAGGGCAAATGGCTCGAAGAACAGATCGTCGCGCTGGCGACCACCCAGACCGACCGCGGCCTGGTGATGACCTTGGGCGATGTGCTGTTCGACACGGGCGAAGCGGAGTTGAAAAACTCGGCGAACCGCGTGGTGTTGAAGATCGTGCAGTTCCTGCAGCTCAACCCCAAGCGTGTGGTGCGCATCGAAGGCTACGCCGACAGTACCGGCGGCAAGCAGGAAAACCTCAAGCTGTCTCGCAACCGTGCGCAATCGGTAGCGAACGTGCTGATGGATCTGGGCATCGACGACAAACGCATCCAGGTCGAAGGGTATGGCGATGAATACCCGGTGGACGTGAACGCCTCCGAACGGGGCCGGGCACAGAACCGTCGGGTAGAAATTGTGTTCTCCGACGAAAAAGGCCAGCTCGGCGCCGCCCGCTAAGGGCTGCGTCACTGGAAAACCCGGCCTGCCAGTCAGCGCCGGGTTTTTTTATGCCTGCCAATTGGTTCGCAAAGCAGTACAGTTTTTGCTGACAATGCACTGTACGGTCGACTATTGTGGCAACTGTCCCAGTACACTTCTAAACTGTTCCGGTATTGTTTCACACAAGAATAAAATGCCCGTGAAATCGAGTGCTGCGTCATGACCAATCTTTTGCTCTACCAACGTATTGCTCAGCAACTGGCCGAAGACATCCGCCGTGGCGTCTATCAACCGGGGGAGCGCGTGCCTTCGGTGCGCAAGATGAGCTCGCAGCTCAACGTCAGCCATGCGACGGTGTTGCAGGCTTACGCCAACCTCGAGGATCAGGGGCTGATCCGCGCCCGGCCGCAGTCGGGTTACTACGTGCACCAGACCCCGGCCCTGACCGCGCCGACACCGGACATCGCCCGGGTCGAGCGCCCAGGTCTGGTCACTCGCAGCAGCATCATCCAACAAGTACTGGTCGAATCCCGCCGCGAGGGTGTGTTTCCCTTGGGTGCAGCCGTGCCGAGCGTCGATTACCTGCCGGTCCGCGCCTTGCATCAGCAATTGGCCAAGGTCACCCGTTTCCATAGCCCGCGTGCCTTCAGCTACATGTTCAGCCCCGGCTTCGAGCCATTGCGCCGTCAGGTTGCGATTCGCATGCGCGATGCCGGCGTGGTGGTCGATCCGTCGGAAGTGGTGATTACCCACGGCTGCGTTGATGCCTTGCAGATGTCCCTGCGGGTGCTGACCCGGCCGGGCGACCTGATCGCCGCCGAGTCACCGACTTATTACGGTTTGCTGCAACTGGCCGACCTGCTGGGCCTCAAAGTCATCGAGATCCCGAGCGACCCGGCGACCGGTATGAGCCTCGAAGCCCTGCAATTGGCAGCCAACCAGTGGTCGATCAAGGCGCTTGTGCTCACCACTCGTTTGAGCAATCCGCTGGGCGGCACCATGCCCGAAGAGCGACAGAAACAGCTGCTGCGCCTGGCCTCGGATTTCGACATCCAGATCGTCGAGGACGATATCTACGGCGAGTTGATGTTCGAGCAGGGGCGCACCAAGTCGCTTAAAGCCTACGATCGGCTGGACCGGGTGATCTACTGCTCAAGTTTCTCCAAAACCCTGTCCCCGGGCGTGCGGATCGGCTGGATGATTGCCGGCAAGTACCAGCAGGAAATCCAGCGTTTGCAGACGTTCAGTACTCATTCGGCTTGCAGCGTCACACAAATGGGCATTGCGGCCTATCTGGAGAATGGTGGTTACGACCGGCATTTGCGCTACATCCGTCAGGAGTACCGCAAGAACCTCAGCGCTTTCCAGCTGGCCGTGCAGCAATACTTCCCGGAAGGCACGCAGATGACCCGGCCTACCGGCGGCTTCATTCTTTGGGTCAGTCTGCCGGGGCGGGTCAACACTCAGGAGCTGCACGTTCGTGCGTTGCAGCAGGGCATCAGTATCGCGCCGGGGCTGATTTTCAGTAACACCGAGCAGTTCAATCACTGCATTCGGCTGAACTGCGGCACACCCTGGAACCGTGAAGCCGAGCGTGCATTGATGACCCTGGGCATGCTGGCCACCCAGCTCTGCCAGGAGATGACCGGCGGCCTGTGACGGGGCTGGCAGGTTATTCCTGTCCGTGCTTGTCATGTTGCCTGCAACAGGCGAGCATATGGCCTCCTGCCGTTGCGCCGTTGGGTCTATGAAATCGATTTTCCCCGCCGTCTGGCTTTCGATCTGCCTGCTGATGACCTTCCAGGCCGAAGGCGTCATGGCGGCCTCCGTTCAGGAAAAGCCGGCAGCCAGCGCCACATCGAAAAAACCGGCTCCCGGCAAAAAAGCCGCGCCGGCCAAAAAGAAAGCGGCCCCGGTGAAAAAACGACCGCCGATTGCCTCCAAGTCCAAACCCGCCAGTGAGGTCGTGAAAACCAAGCTTCCTTCGGCTGATCTGGATTTGAGCCTGCCCGAGGACATGGCCGAGGAGCTGAAACCGATCGGTACGGTAGCGTTGCCACGGCACGATGCAGTATTGCCACAAATGTTCGGTGACAAGTCCGGCAGCACTCCGTTTCAGCTCAATGGAAGGCTGATCAGCAACGAAATGCAGTTGCAACTGCGCAACGAAGAGCGCCATGAAGTCGAAGGCGCAGCCCTGGAATTCGAGTTCAAACGATAATTTCTTCCCATCGGTGACCCGCTGGCCAGGCGCTTTGTCGGAGACTGGTCAGTCACGCTCGTTTAAGCGAAAAAACCCGGGCCCAGGCAATTTTAAACAAGCGTTTTAGCGGTTACTCTGTGCCACGTCCTTTAACACATCGCCCGTCGCGAGGAGCTCGTCGTCAT
The DNA here is from genome assembly GCF_054897765.1 of Pseudomonas sp. RT4P38. Taxonomy (NCBI): domain Bacteria; kingdom Pseudomonadati; phylum Pseudomonadota; class Gammaproteobacteria; order Pseudomonadales; family Pseudomonadaceae; genus Pseudomonas; species Pseudomonas sp. RT4P38. The sequence goes on along the minus strand of NZ_CM142703.1, from coordinate 5,169,943 downwards.
GAAATGCCGTGAAGGCTGTGGCGCCTGTTGCATTGCCCCTTCCATCAGTTCACCGATCCCCGGCATGCCCAAGGGCAAAGCCACCGGAGAACGTTGCGTACAACTCTCTACCGAAAACCTCTGCGGTGTTTTCGGCAAACCGGAACGTCCTGCAGTGTGTTCGGCGTTCGAAGCCGACATCGAAGTCTGCGGAAGCAGCAGTGACGAAGCGATCAAATTGCTGGGATGGTGGGAGCAAATGACGGCTGCGTGATGTGTACAACGAACGGAACTTCAACAATAAGGAATGAGATTATGGGTTCGCTGCATCGTATGGCTGTGCTGTGTGGTTTGACGGTAATGCTCGCCACCACGGCTGCTCAGGCCGAAGACTGGAAAGTCGCCAAGGAACAGGACGGCATCAAGATCTCCTTGAGCGAGGTGGCCGGCTCCGATTACAAGGCCTACCGTGGCGTCACACTGATGAAGACCACCCTGGCCAAACTGCGTGCATTGCAGGAAGACGTGCCAGGCGCCTGCGTCTGGATTCACGAATGCAAAACCCAGAAATTGCTCAAACACGAAGGTGATCAGAGCTGGACCTACACTCAGTTCAATACTCCTTGGCCGGTTACCGAGCGTGATTCGGTGCTGCATGTCACCACCGTCGAGGGTGCCGATGGCAGTCTGACCCGTAAGCTCGAAGGTGTGCCGAAGTACATTCCTGAGGAAAAAGGCTTTGTGCGGGTGACCAAGGTCGACGGTTTCTGGAAGTTCGTGCCCAAGGGTGACCAGATCGAAGTGACCTATCAGGTGCACACCGAGCCGGGCGGTAGCATACCGTCGATGGTTGCCAACAAGTTTGTGGTTGATGCGCCGTTCAATACCTTGAAAGCCCTGAAAGAACGCGCCGAGAAGTAATCGATTCGCTCTTTTGATAAAGCGCCCTGACTGGTTCGGGGCGTTTTCTATTGGGTATGGCGGGTTATTTGATCGGGGGCATATCCGTTTCTTCGGTCATGGCGACTAGCGGTTTCGCTTTTACAGCCATCCCTTTCAAGGTCTTTTGACCTTGGCGGCCTTGAGCACCCTATCTGTCGACACGTGAGCATTCACTGCCTTGCCTTCCAGCCATTCCTTGGGTTTAGGCACCTTCGGACCTCGTTTGCTTTTGGCGACGGATTTGGGCGGGATGTTTTTAGCCAGCGCCAGCAAGTGCTGAGCCAGCCCTCCTGAGCGGATCGGGATGGCTAAGTGCTCTGGCGGCAAGGCGATCTGCAGGCCCTCGTAACCGCTGCGCACTTGCACTGCCAAATGGAAAATCGATGCCTCCCATCCCTCTGGTTGCGTCTGGCGATGAGCCTGTTCAACGCTGCGCTTAAGCACTGACAAAACGTTGTAAGCCAACACGGCCGCGGCAAATCCCAGCAGAGCCGCCTTGGGGTTGCCCAGGCTTTCGATTTCACTGTCCAGCACCGATTCCAGGCGCTGGAACATCCCTTCGATACTCCAGCGACGACGATACAAATCGGCGATTTGCTCAGCGGTGATGGTGTCGGGCAAGTTGCTCCAGAACAACAGCATGGTGTCGCCTGATTCGGTAGCTTTTTGCAGGTTCAGTTCAACACGCCGCCACTGACGTCCGCCTTTCACTTCGATGGTTTGCTCGCGCACGCTTCCCGCCTCGACCGCGACAGGTTCTTGCCAGTCGCTTTCCTGAAGCAGGCGCGGATGCTTACTCGGCTCACGAATAATGAAAGAAGCGCCAGCGTCTTCGCAGGCCTCCATGACCGGGAGCGTGCAATAGAGCCGATCAGCCATCCACAACTGGCCCCTACTGGCGTTTTCCAGCAACGGCAGCACGCCGACGCGCTCACTGGCATAAGCATCTTCACAGGGCTGAAGATCGACGACCTGGTCCAGATCAGGGTCGTAAACCACGACCGAAAAACCAGGCCGGGCGGCGCCTCGTTCACGGCGCAACGCGCCCAGACGTTTTTCGCTGGAAGGCAGGTGGTTGCCGTCAACCACCCGCAGTTGCCAGCCAGGCAAAATGGCCGAGCAGCCCAATTCTTCAATCGTCGGTGCCAAACGTTGTGCACTGCCGGCTACCAAGGCGCGCAGCAGCGCAGGCTCTGTGCGGCTGACCTTGTCATAGAGCGCCGCCAAGCTGACAGGAAGATCCATCTGCCGTGCGGCGGCATGTAGCGACGGCCGCAAACCCAGTGAAACAAGGGACATAAGCTCAACGATGGTCGAAAATAAAAGCTCACGCGGGTACTGTCGTTGACGATGCTCTTCGAACACCTGATCGACCCACTCAGCTGTAACAGCCTGCTCCAAAACCAATTTGGCCATGACACTGGCCGGCGCTTTTTTCTCGAACCGCGCTAAAACTTCTGCCCACATCGTCTCGCCGTCCTGACTGGAGTTTTGAGGATTTTATCAAAGACCTTGAAAGGGATGGCTTTTACAGCGAGTCACTTGGAAATACGGAATGCCGCCCAACCCCAAGTAACCAAGGGCTCTTGCCCGGCTCTTGCCCCTTTCGTTCGGTGCCTCGCCCAGGCTCGGCATGCCCTCGCTCCGGTCCTGCTCCGTGGGCCCACTGCGTAGAACCTCCACTCGGCCTCTCGAGGGGGCGGTGCATCAAGATCAAAAGCTGCAGGCGAGCTAACGCTCGACCTGTTGAGTGGTGAGGAGCGTGCGTACACCCCCTCCCCCCGGTAGGAGCCGTCGAGTGAAACGAGGCTGCGATCTTTTGATCTTGCTGTGGCTGTGGCTTTTGATTTTGATCTACTGCCCCTTTCCCAGAGGCCGAACGCAGGTATTGCGCAGGGGGCACTGCGGCAAGGATGCCGCGGTAGCCGCCCCCGGCCATGGATGGCCGATGGCGGCGGGCCCCCGGAGCAGGACCGGAGTGAGGGCATGCCGAGCCAAGGCGAGGCACCGAATGGCGGGGCAGGAGCCCTTGGTTACTTGGGGTTGGGCGGCATTCCGTATTTCCAAGTGACTCGCTGTAAGAGCGAAACTACCAGTCGCCGTTACCGAAGAAACGGATATGCCCCCAAACTAACGGGCATCAGGAGCTAGGGGCTTTATTTTGTTTCCGGACATGCGTTGCACGAAATTTTCACAAAGTCTCCAAGACAATTCGCCCGCGCCAAACATGCCGGGCAGTAATCAATGGCAATGCCGCGGATGATCGTGCAACATTTGCGCACCGCGCAAGCCCCGGGGCCGAGTACTGGCCAACAGAGGGCAGGGCGCAGCTGTATTTTTGAAACTTCCACTTCCAATGGGTCCTAAAACGACATGGCAAACCCGGACGCCCTGAGTCAGCAGCGAGCTTCTAGTCGCCTGCTGCAACCGACCGTCAAATCGCATCTGGCCTACACGCTGCTGTGTGCCCTGGTCATGATGGTCATGTTCAGCCTGCTGCGCGTTGCGCTGCTGGTTTACAACAGCGAGATGATCCTCGACACCCCGGCCTTGACCTTTTTCGAAGCGTTCGCCAACGGTCTGCGTTTCGACCTGCGCCTGGTGGTCTACCTCAGCATTCCATTGCTGCTGGCGCTGTTCAGCGCCCGGGCGATGGCCGCACGCGGATTCTTCCGTTTCTGGCTGACCATTGCCTCGAGCATCGCGCTGTTCCTCGGCCTGATGGAGATGGACTTCTACCGCGAGTTCCACCAGCGCCTCAACGGCCTGGTCTTCCAATATGTAAAGGAAGACCCGAAAACCGTGATGAGCATGCTCTGGTACGGTTTCCCGGTGGTTCGCTACCTGCTGGCCTGGGCCGTGGGCACGTTGATCCTGACCCTGGCATTCAAGGGCGCCGACCGCGCCACCCGTCCTCGTGGTCCATTCAGCGGCGGCAGCATCGGCACGCGCCAGATCGCCCCGTGGTATGCGCGCATCGCGGTGTTCGTCGTCTGCCTGCTGGTCTGCGTGGTGGCCGCTCGTGGCACGTTGCGTCAAGGCCCACCAATGCGTTGGGGAGACGTTTACACCACCGACTCGAACTTCGCCAACCAGTTGGGCCTCAACGGCACATTGTCTTTGGTCGCCGCGGCCAAGAGCCGGATGTCCGAAAATCGCGACAACATCTGGAAGGCCACCCTGCCACAGCCTGAAGCGCAGAAAGTGGTGCGTGACATGCTGGTGATGGCGGACGACAAGCTGGTCGATACCGAAACCGCAGCAGTGCGTCGCGATTACACGCCGCCGGCCGACAAGACCCTGCCGATCAAGAACGTTGTCGTGATCCTGATGGAAAGCATGGCCGGTCACTCGGTGGGTGCCTTGGGCGCACCGGGCAACATCACACCGTACCTCGACAAACTGTCGAAGGAAGGCCTGATGTTCGACCGCTTCTTCTCCAACGGGACCCATACCCACCAGGGTATGTTCGCCACCATGGCGTGCTTCCCGAATCTGCCGGGTTTCGAATACCTGATGCAGACGCCGGAAGGCAGCCACAAGTTGTCCGGCCTGCCGCAATTGCTCAGTGCCCGTGACTATGACGACGTGTATGTTTATAACGGCGACTTCGCCTGGGATAACCAGTCGGGTTTCTTCAGCAGTCAGGGCATGACCAACTTCATTGGTCGTAACGACTTTGTTAACCCGGTGTTCTCCGATCCGACCTGGGGCGTGTCCGACCAGGACATGTTCGACCGCGGTCTGGTCGAGCTCAAGGCGCGGGAAAACGGCAAGCCGTTCTATGCGTTGCTGCAAACCCTGTCCAACCACACGCCATACGCCTTGCCGACGCCACTGCCGGTCGAGCCTGTCACCGATCGCGGTAGCCTGAACGAGCATTTGACCGCCATGCGTTACGCGGACTGGGCGCTGGGTCAGTTCTTTGAAAAGGCCCGCAAGGAGCCGTATTTCAAGGAAACCCTGTTTGTGATCGTCGGAGACCACGGTTTTGGCAACGAGCGTCAGATCACCGAAATGGACCTGGGCCGCTTCAACGTGCCGATGCTGATGATCGCACCGGGCATCCAGGAGAAGTTCGGCCAGCGTGACCATACTGTGGGCACTCAGATCGACATCGTGCCGACCATCATGGGTCGTATTGGTGGTGAAGTGCGTCATCAGTGCTGGGGGCGTGACCTGCTTAACCTGCCTGAAGGTGACCCCGGTTTTGGCGTGATCAAGCCGTCGGGTAGCGAGCAGACCACCGCCATCATCACGGCCGATCAGATCCTGGTGCTGCCGAAAGAAAAGGAAATGGCGCCGAAGTTGTACCAGTACGAACTGGGCGCGACACCTCACGCCGAGATCGTTGCGGATGCGCCGCGTACCGCTGAGCTGAAGCTCAAGCTCGAAGCGTTCCTGCAAACGGCGACCAAGAGCCTGATCGACAACACCGCCGGTGTGGTTGACGGCAAGCCGGACTAAGTCTTGACGCAATAAAAAAGAGGCCCTTGAAAAGGGCCTCTTTTTTTGCCGGTTAAACCTTTATATCTTGCCGAGCAACAGCAGGATCAACAGCACCACCAACACGACGCCGATGATCCCCGACGGGCCATAACCCCAACTTCTGGAGTGCGGGAACACTGGCAAACCACCGACCAGCAACAGGATCAGAATTACGATAAGAATTGTGCCCATGTCTATTTCCTTGTTGGAAGTGTTCTGGAATTACCTGGCGTTTAAGTGTCAGCCGGGATGCTATAAAACCAGGCTGCTTACAAAATCCGACTGTCGCTCATGAAAGAAAATTCCAAGTTTTTTTAATGTTTTTCGAAGAAAGGCTTATTTCGTTTTTTATTACTCTAGTTGGTTCAGACGCTTCCGCGGTTTGCTCGGGCCATTCAGCAATCTGATGGAGCGTGGGTCGGGCATTGTCCTTCGCTACACTCGATGCATCTTCCCCGGAACTACAAGGCTGTTTGCTATGCAAAATCGCATGATGATCACTGGCGCGGGCTCGGGCTTAGGTCGCGAAATCGCGCTGCGATGGGCGCGTGAAGGCTGGCAGCTGGCCTTGTCGGATGTCAGCGAACCCGGTCTGCAGGAAACCCTGAAGCTTGTTCGCGAAGCCGGAGGCGATGGTTTTATCCAGCGTTGCGACGTGCGCGATTACAGCCAGCTGACCGCCTTCGCTCAGGCTTGCGAAGAGAAACTCGGTGGCATCGATGTCATCGTCAACAACGCCGGCGTTGCCTCGGGCGGGTTCTTCAGTGAGCTGTCCCTGGAGGACTGGGACTGGCAAATCGCGATCAACCTGATGGGCGTGGTCAAGGGTTGCAAGGCCTTCCTGCCGCTGCTGGAAAAAAGCAAAGGCAAGATCATCAACATCGCGTCGATGGCAGCCCTGATGCAAGGCCCGGCCATGAGCAACTACAACGTGGCCAAGGCTGGCGTGGTGGCGTTGTCCGAAAGCCTGCTGATCGAATTGGCGCAGCAGGAAGTCGGCGTGCATGTGGTGTGCCCGTCGTTCTTCCAGACCAACCTGCTGGACTCCTTCCGTGGCCCGACGCCGGCGATGAAAGCCCAGGTCGGCAAGTTGCTGGAAAGCTCGCCGATCACCGCTGCCGACATTGCCGACTACATCTATCAGCACGTTGCCGCTGGCGAGTTCATGATTCTGCCGCACGAACAGGGCCGTATGGCCTGGGCACTCAAGCAAAAGAACCCGCAATTGCTCTACGACGAAATGACCGTCATGGCCGACAAAATGCGCGCCAAGGCCAAACAAACCGCAGGCTGAGCTTGCCCGTGCACAACACCGCCGTTAGGGTGGCCGCAATCGGTCATCCTTGCGAGACGTTTGCATGCTCAATTACCTGTGGTTTTTCCTTGCCGCGCTGTTTGAAATCGCCGGATGCTTTGCCTTCTGGATGTGGCTGCGCCAGGGCAAAAGCGCCTGGTGGGTCGTGCCGGCTCTGCTCAGCCTGACCTTGTTCGCGCTGCTGCTGACCCGCATCGAAGCGACCTACGCCGGTCGCGCCTATGCCGCTTACGGTGGCATCTACATCATCGCGTCGATCGGCTGGCTGGCGGTGGTCGAGCGGATTCGTCCGCTGGGCTCGGACTGGATCGGCGTGGCGTTGTGTGTGATCGGGGCGAGCGTCATCCTTTTCGGGCCGCGTTTCTCCGCCTCCTGAAGGATCGGTCCTTCAATCAATCGATTTGTCAGACGTTTCCTTAGGACGCGTTCGTCCTGCGCTGTAGGGCGGGACTGATTGTCTGTCAGCGCATTGAAGAGCTGCTGCACGCGAGGCATCTTCAGGGTCCGATAACCCTGAAGGATGAATGTCATGCTTGTACTCAGTCGCGTTGTGGGCGAATTGATTTCCATCGGTGACGACATTTCCGTGCGCATTGTCGCGGTCAACGGAAACACTGTGCGCTTCGGTGTCGAAGCGCCGCAAAACGTCAGTGTGCACCGGGCGGAGGTCTACGACCGCATCCAGGCCAAACGGGCAAAAAACAAAGGGCGCTGAAGGCCTCAGTCGAACAGGTGCTTGGGCACATCATGCTTGAGCATCAACTGGCATTGCTCGCTGTCCGGATCGAAGACAATCAGCGCCTGGCCCTTGGTCAATGCCTGGCGAACCCGCAGAACTCGGGTTTCCAGCGGTGTGTCATCACCGTTGTCCGTACCGTCACGGGTTACAAAATCCTCGATCAGGCGGGTGAGGGTGTCGACTTCAAGTTGGTCGTGGGGAATCAGCATGGGCACCTCGGCTAAACAATGGCGCGATGCTACGGCGGTTGAACGTACAGGACCAGCGTTCGCTTAGTTATCGTTGCGCTGCCCCACCAGACTATCCACCGACGGCACCCGCGTATCGCTCTCCATCTGCGTGTCATGTTCGATCTGATGGCTGAACCGGTCCAGCGACCCTTTCGCAGGCTGAGCATCGCTGGCGAATACTGGCGGGCTGAGGATGTAGGCGCCGAGCAATCGACTGAGCGCAGCAAGGCTGTCGATGTGGGTGCGTTCGTAGCCGTGAGTGGCGTCGCAGCCGAAGGCGAGCAGGGCGGTGCGAATGTCGTGCCCGGCAGTGACCGCCGAATGGGCATCGCTGAAGTAGTAGCGGAACAGGTCGCGGCGCACCGGCAACTCGTTGTCACTGGCCAGGCGCAGCAGATGCCGTGACAGGTGATAGTCATAAGGTCCGCCGGAATCCTGCATTGCCACGCTCACCGCGTGTTCGCTGGAATGCTGACCCGGCGCGACCGGGGCAATGTCGATGCCGACGAATTCGCTGACGTCCCACGGTAACGCCGCCGCCGCGCCACTGCCGGTTTCCTCGGTGATGGTGAACAGCGGATGACAGTCAATCATCAGCTGTTCGCCGCTGTCGACGATCGCTTTCAGCGCCGCCAGCAATGCCGCCACACCGGCCTTGTCGTCGAGATGACGGGCGCTGATGTGGCCGCTTTCGGTGAACTCCGGCAAAGGGTCGAAGGCGACAAAATCACCGACGCTGATCCCCAGAGAGTCGCAATCGGCACGGGTGGCGCAATAAGCATCCAGGCGCAGTTCGATGTGATCCCAACTGATCGGCATTTCATCCACCGCGGTATTGAACGCATGCCCGGAAGCCATCAGCGGCAGCACGCTGCCACGGATCACGCCATTGTCGGTAAACAGGCTGACCCGGCTGCCCTCGGCAAAACGGCTGGACCAGCAACCGACAGGCGCCAGGGTCAGACGGCCGTTGTCCTTGATCGCGCGAACCGCCGCGCCGATGGTGTCGAGGTGAGCGGAGACCGCACGGTCGGGGCTGTTTTTCTTGCCCTTGAGGGTGGCGCGGATGGTGCCGCGGCGGGTCATCTCAAAGGGAATGCCCAGCTCTTCAAGCCGTTCGGCGACGTAACGCACGATGGTGTCGGTGAACCCGGTCGGGCTGGGAATGGCGAGCATTTCCAGCAGGACTTTTTGCAGGTAGTTCAAATCCGGTTCGGGAATTTTGCTGATCATGGAAACTCCTGATGAGTTGAGGCCATCGATGGTTTCGATGAAGGAACATAATCGTTGTTGTCTGTCAGGGCCCCATCGCGAGCAAGCTCGCTCCCACATTTGACCGCATTCCCCTGTGGGAGCGAGCTTGCTCGCGATGGCGTCAGTTCAAACGACACAAATCTACGAGGCCGCCGGCTGACTGTGCGGAAACAACAAATCCACAAACCGCTCGGCCGTCGGCTGCGGTTCATGGTTGGCCAGGCCGGCGCGCTCATTGGCTTCGATAAACACATGTTCCGGTTGATCGGCAGCGGGCACCATCAGGTCGAGCCCGACCATCGGAATGTCCAGCGCCCGCGCCGCTCGCACCGCCGCATCCACCAAGGTCGGATGCAGGATCGCCGTCACATCCTCAAGAATCCCGCCGGTATGAAGATTCGCCGTCTTGCGTACGAACAGATGCTCACCGGCCGGCAGAATGCTGCTGTAGTCATAACCCGCCGCGTGCAAGGTGCGCTCGGTCTCATGGTCCAGCGGGATTTTGCTTTCACCGCTGGTCGCCGCCTGACGACGCCGGCTCTGGGCTTCGATCAGCGCACCGATGGAATGCTGACCATCACCGACCACTTCAGCCGGTCGGCGAATGGCCGCGGCGACCACCTCAAAACCGATCACCACAATTCGCAAATCGAGACCTTCGTGGAAACTCTCCAGCAGCACGCGACTGTCGAACTGACGGGCGGATTCAATGGCTTGCTGGACCTCTTCGATGGTCCGTAGATCCACCGCGACGCCCTGGCCTTGTTCGCCATCCAGCGGTTTGACCACCACGCGTTCGTGCTCGTCGAGAAAGGCCAGATTGTCATCGGCGTTGCCGGCCAGTTGCTGCGCCGGCAGGTTCAGCCCGGCATTTTTCAAGACCTTGTGGGTCAGGCTCTTGTCCTGACACAACGTCATGCTGATGGCACTGGTCAGATCGCTTAGTGACTCACGGCAACGAACACGCCGACTGCCATGCACCAAGGTGAACAGACCGGCTTCGGCGTCATCGACCTGTACTTCGATGCCGCGCCGATGGGCTTCATCTACGATGATCCGCGCATACGGGTTGAATTCGGCTTCGGGACCGGGGCCCAGAAACAGCGACTGATTGATCCCGTTCTTGCGCTTGATGGCGAAGGTCGACAGGTTGCGAAACCCCAACTTGGCGTAAAGACTTTTCGCCTGGCGGTTGTCATGCAGCACTGACAAGTCCAGGTAACTCAGCCCACGGCTCATGAAGTGCTCGATCAAATGCCGCACCAGTACTTCGCCGACACCCGGTCGCGAACAGTGCGGATCGACCGCCAGGCACCACAAGCTACTGCCGTTCTCTGGATCGTTGAACGCCTTGTGATGATTGAGGCCCATGACACTGCCGATGATCGCGCCGCTGTCTTCGTCTTCGGCCAGCCAATAGACGGGCCCACCCTGATGGCGCGGGGTCAGCAAACTCGCGTCAACTGGCAGCATGCCGCGCAACTGATACAGCTGATTAATCGCCTGCCAGTCTGCGTCGCCCTGGGCCCTGCGGATGCGAAAGCCGCGAAACACCCGAGTGGACTGCCGGTAATCGCTGAACCACAGACGCAAGGTGTCGGACGGGTCGAGAAACAACTGGGCCGGCTCCAGCCCCAGCACTTGCTGGGGCGCAGCCACGTACAAGGCGATGTCGCGTTCGCCGGCCTGCTCGTTGAGCAGCTCTTGGGCCAGGCTCGCCGCATCGGGGAAGGTGTGGCCGATCAGCAACCGGCCCCAGCCGCAATGCACGGCTATCGGTGCGGCGCCCAGTTCGCTGCCGTCTTCGGCCAGACGCGCCTGCAAGCGTTCGTACGAGGGCGCCTGACCGCGCAACAAGCGTTGGCTGTAGGCCGTGGCGTGGGGTTTCATCGATCAGATTCCTTGTTCACTGAGCCACAGATTCAGCGCCGCCAATTGCCACAGCTTGGAGCCGCGCAATGGGGTCAACTGGCCTTGCGGATCGGTCAGCAGGCGGTCGAGCATCTCTGGCTGGAACAGGCCGCGATCCTGGCTCGGATCAAGCAGCAGTTCGCGCACCCAGTTCAGCGTATCGCCCTGCAAATGCTTCAGGCCAGGGACCGGGAAGTAACCTTTCTTGCGATCGATCACTTCACTCGGGATCACCAGCCGCGCCGCTTCTTTCAAGACTTGCTTGCCACCGTCCGGCAGTTTGAATTTGCCCGGCACGCGAGCCGACAATTCCACCAGGCGATAGTCGAGAAACGGTGTACGCGCTTCCAGGCCCCAGGCCATGGTCATGTTGTCGACGCGTTTGACCGGGTCGTCGACCAGCATGATCGTGCTGTCCAGACGCAGGGCTTTGTCCACCGCCGCATCGGCGCCGGGCTGTGCGAAATGTTCTTTGACGAAGTCACCGGCGGCGTCATTAGCCGTCAGCCATTTCGGTTGCACGGTGGCGGCGTAGTCGTCGTAGCTGCGGTCGAAAAACGCATCGCGATAGGCGGCGTACGGATCTTCGGCACCGTCGACTTGTGGGTACCAGTGATAACCGGCGAACAGTTCGTCTGCACCCTGGCCGCTTTGCACCACTTTGCAATGCTTGGCCACTTCGCGGGACAACAGATAGAAGGCGATGCAGTCATGGCTGACCATCGGCTCGCTCATGGCGCGGAACGCTGCGGGCAGTTGCTCGATGATCTCTTTTTCGTCGATGCGTAATTGGTGATGCTGGGTGCCGTAGTGCTTGGCGATCAGGTCCGAATACTGGAACTCGTCGCCGCGTTCGCCGCCGGCATCCTGGAAGCCGATGGAGAAAGTCGAGAGGTTTTCAACACCGACTTCACGCAACAGGCCGACCAGCAGGCTCGAATCGACACCGCCCGAAAGCAGAACACCGACGTCGACCGCCGCACGTTGACGGATCGCCACCGCGTCACGGGTGCTGTCGAGCACACGGTCGCGCCAGTCTTCGAGTGTCAGATTCATCTCGTCGGCGTGTGGGCCGTAGGGCAGGGTCCACCAGGTTTTCTGCTCGGTGGTGCCGTCCGCTTCGATGCGCATCCAGGTGGCTGGCGGCAGTTTTTCGATGCCGGCCAGCAAGGTGCGCGGGGCCGGGACCACTGCGTGGAAATTCAGATAATGATTCAGCGCCACCGGATCGAGGATCGGGTTGATGTCGCCGCCCTTGAGCAACGCCGGCAGTGCCGAGGCAAAGCGCAGGCGTTGACCGGTGCGCGACAGGTACAGCGGCTTCACGCCGAGACGGTCGCGGGCGATGAACAGGCGTTGGGCGTCACGCTCCCAAATGGCGAAGGCGAACATGCCGTTGAGCTTGGGCAGCAATGCTTCGCCCCAGGCGTGATAACCCTTGAGCAGCACTTCGGTGTCCCCACCGGAATAGAACGCGTAACCAAGGCTTTCAAGCTCGGTGCGCAGTTCCGGGAAGTTGTAGATCGCGCCGTTGAAGGCCAGGGACAAGCCCAGTTGGTTGTCGACCATCGGCTGCGCCGAGCCGTCCGACAGGTCCATGATTTTCAGGCGACGATGGCCCAGGGCAATCGGCCCTTGGGCATGAAAGCCCCATGCGTCAGGGCCACGCGGGGCCAGGTGATGGGTGATTCGTTCAATGGCTGCAAGGTCTGCAGGTTGATGATCAAAACGTAACTCGCCAGCTAATCCGCACATAAATTCCTTACCGGTTTTTCCGTTGGGGAGGGTCAATCGATACCGCGCCAAAAACGGCGGGTACTCAGAAACTGACCCGGCTGAATCCCCGGAGTTTTAGACCGATAAGTTATAAGGCGCGCCGTCAGACTTTTCCGCGGATCAACTGGCGCACGGCGAAACGGTTGGGATGGCAGGCCTCGGCAACCGTTCTGGGCAGGGGCAGCGGTTCGTTTTCGATCCATGCCGCGAGCAATTCACCCGACAGTGGCGCGGTGATCAAGCCGCGAGAACCGTGGCCGCTGTTGACGTAAAAACCCTCAAGCCAGGGGCAGGGAATGTCCGGTACTTGCCGGGCGTCCTTGCTCAGTACGGCGTAGGCGTCGACGAAGGCTGCTGGTTCGGCCAACGGGCCAACGATCGGCAGGTAGTCCGGGCTGGTGCAGCGGAACGCGGCGCGTCCTTCAAGCTGCTGCGGGTCCAGTGCCTGAGCATGCAGTCGCGTGGCCAGGTCAGGGGAGATTTCCTCGAGCAAGGCCAGGTTGCCGAGGTGTTCGGCGAGGGTTGGGGTCAGGTCATCGCTCTTGAAGTCGAAGCTGGCGCCGAGGGTGTGTTCGCCCAGTCGCGCCGGCGCCACGTAGCCTTCGGCGCAGACGACGGTGGCCAGGCTCTGGCTTTCAGGGGTTTGCGCCAGTCGGGTGATCTGGCCACGAATGCGTTTGAGGGGCAGCTCGGCGCTGTGTGGAAAACGCTTGATCTCGGCGGCGCCGGCGAGGATCACCACGGGGGCACTGGCCAGCAAATCATCACCGTCCCAGGCCTGCCACTGATCATCAACCTTGCGCAGTTCCAGTACGTCGCGATGGGGCAGCCACTGGATGTTCGCTGAGGACGCCTGCCAGTGGCACAACGCTGGCGGATGAACCCAGCCGCCTTCCGGGAAAAATAATCCGCCGTGGTCAAGGGCGATGCCGGCCCGAGTCTGGGCTTGCGGTTGATCGAGCAAGTGCACCAGGTCTGGCGAAAAGGCGGCGGCCAATTGCGCCTGACGCTCGGCTTCCTTGGCGTTGAAGGCCAGTTGCAAGACCCCGCAATCGTCCCAGTCGACGCCCCGTTGCAAATGTTCAAGCACGCGCCGGGTGTGACCGAAACCACTGACAATCAATTGCGACAACGCCGTGCCGTGGGCCGAAAGCTTGAGGTACAGCACGCCCTGAGGATTACCCGAGGCTTCCTGCGCCAGCGCATCGTGACGCTCCAGCAGACTCACTTGCCAGCCCCGCGCAGCCAGGCTGGCGGCGCTGGCGCAACCGGCCAGGCCAGCACCGATCACCAAGGCTCGACGTTCGCCAGTCAGCGGCGTCGGCCGCGCAAACCACGGTTTTGCCACGGTTGGCGGCGCGGCCTCTTGCGGCCAGCCGAGGAACACGCCCCGCAGGATCTCCCACTTGTGGCCGATGCCAGGCGTGCGCTTCATCTTGAAACCCGCCGCGTTCAGCAGACGGCGCACCCAGCCGGTGCTGGTAAACGTACTGATGGTCGAACCGGGCGCCGCCAGCCGGGCGAGTTCGGCAAACAGTTCGGCGGTCCACATGTCGGGGTTTTTCGCCGGGGCGAAGCCGTCGAGAAACCAGGCATCGATCTGCGCGTCCAGTTGCGGCAATTGTTCCAATGCATCACCGATCAAAAGGGTCAACGTCACGCGACCGTTATCCAGCACCAGGCGCTGGAAGCCTTGATGGATCGCCACGTACTGCGCAAGTAACTGATCGGCAAACGGCTTGAGCTCCGGCCATAGCGCAAGCGCCCGTTGCAGGTCCGGTGCACTCAGCGGGTACTTTTCTACACTGACAAAATGCAGCCGCGCACCGGCCACCGCGTGCTGTTCGAACAGCTGCCAGGCGCAAAGGAAGTTCAGCCCGGTGCCGAAACCGGTCTCGCCAATCACCAGTCGACCGCCGGCCGGTAATGCGGCGAAGCGTTCACGCAAAGCGTTCTGTTCGAGGAATACGTAGCGGGTTTCGTCCAGCCCCGACAGATCGGAAAAATACACATCGTTGAACACCCGCGAGCGCGGGAGCCCTTGGTCGTCCCAGTCGAGCTGGGCGTGGGGCAATACAGATTTCATGGCAGGCTCGGCAACGGCAAGGCGGCCATTCTAGCCGATCGCCGGGGCGGTGCTTGATCCATGGCAAGTGCCAGGCTGGGTGTGTCAGGGACAATCCCCACAAAAGCCTAAACCACAGGGAATTTTCTCTGCTGACTATCGGCCCAATCCGCTAGTCTTGCTCAATCCTGGAAGGAGCCGTCCCATGTTCGAATCTGCCGAAATCGGTCACGCCATCGACAAAGAAACCTACGACGCCGAAGAACCGGCCCTGCGTGAAGCCTTGCTCGAAGCGCAGTTCGAACTTCACCAGCAACGCCGCTTTCCGGTGATCGTTTTGATTAATGGCATCGAAGGCGCCGGCAAGGGCGAGACGGTCAAGTTGCTTAACGAATGGATGGACCCACGCCTGATCGAGGTCCGCACCTTCGATCAACAGACCGACGAAGAGCTGGCGCGACCACCGGCATGGCGCTACTGGCGGATGCTCCCGGCCACGGGTCGCATGGGGATTTTCTTCGGTAATTGGTACAGCCAGATGCTGCAAGGCCGGGTTCATGGCTTGTTCAACGATCCCAGACTCGATCAAAGCATCAACGCAGCCGAGCGGCTGGAGAAGATGCTGTGCGACGAAGGCGCGCTGATCTTCAAGTTCTGGTTCCATCTTTCCAAGAAACAAATGAAGGCACGCCTCAAGGCGCTGGCCGATGACCCGCTGCACAGCTGGCGCATCAGTCCGCTGGACTGGCAACAATCCGAAACGTACGACACATTCGTGAAATATGGCGAACGCATACTGCGCCGCACCAGCCGTGACTATGCGCCGTGGCATGTCATCGCCGGGATGGACCCGCGTTATCGGAGTCTGGTCGTGGGCAAAATTTTGCTCGAGGGTCTGCAAAGCGCTCTGAAACGGCCGAAAATTCACCCGGAAAAAGTCAGCGCCGCGCCAGTGTCCCCCAGCGTCGATCAGGTAAACCTGCTCGACAGCCTCGACTTGACCCTGCGCCTGGACAAGGACGATTACGAAGAACAGTTGATCACCGAGCAGGCGCGGTTTTCCGGGCTGATGCGCGACAAACGCATGCGTCGGCACGCCTTGATCGCGGTGTTTGAAGGCAACGATGCGGCGGGCAAAGGCGGGGCGATTCGCCGGGTTGCCGCTGCGCTGGACCCGCGTCAGTACAGCATCGTGCCGATCGCCGCGCCCACCGAAGAGGAACGGGCGCACCCGTATCTCTGGCGCTTCTGGCGACATTTACCGGCGCGCGGCAAATTCACTGTGTTCGACCGCTCCTGGTATGGCCGGGTGCTGGTAGAGCGCATCGAAGGCTTTTGCAGCTCGGCCGACTGGTTGCGCGCCTACAGCGAAATCAACGATTTCGAAGAGCAGATCGCCGATGCCGGGGTAATCGTGGTCAAGTTCTGGCTGGCTATCGACAAACAGACGCAACTGGAACGATTTGAAGAGCGCGAACAGATCCCCTTCAAACGCTTCAAAATCACCGAAGACGACTGGCGCAACCGCGATAAGTGGGAGGCCTACAGGGCTGCAGTCGGTGACATGGTCGACCGTACCAGCACCGAGATCTCGCCCTGGACCCTGGTGGAAGCCAATGACAAGCGCTGGGCGCGGGTCAAAGTCCTGCGCACCATCAACCATGCGCTGGAAGAAGCGTTCGAAAAGTCCGACAAACACGCCAGGAAAGCCAAAAAGAACAAGTAGCGAGCCGATGGTTACGCATACGCGGGGTGAATGATTGTCGCAGTCGGTAATTGGGTGGGCTTATGCTCAATCCACTCTCAACTGACAACAACAATGAGGTATGCCATGCGTGAAGTGGTGATCGTCGACAGCGTGCGGACCGGCCTGGCCAAATCCTTTCGCGGC
Source organism: Pseudomonas sp. RT4P38 (assembly GCF_054897765.1). Taxonomy (NCBI): domain Bacteria; kingdom Pseudomonadati; phylum Pseudomonadota; class Gammaproteobacteria; order Pseudomonadales; family Pseudomonadaceae; genus Pseudomonas; species Pseudomonas sp. RT4P38. Next base: position 5,153,353 of record NZ_CM142703.1, on the reverse strand, counting down.
AAGTTCAACCAGACCCGTCCGGACGACATGGCGGCTCACTGCATCAATGCGCTGCTCGAGCGCACTGGCATTGACCCGGCCAGCGTCGAGGATTGCATCGTCGGCGCCGGCTCCAACGAAGGCGGCCAGGGCTTCAACATCGGTCGCAACGTTGCGGTGCTGTCGCGCCTGGGGACTGGCACTGCCGGCATGACACTCAACCGTTTTTGCTCGTCGGGCTTGCAGGCGATTGCCATCGCCGCCAACCAGATCGCTTCGGGTTGCAGCGACATCATCGTCGCCGGTGGCGTCGAGTCCATCAGCCTGACCATGAAAAGTATCAACACTGACAACCTGATCAATCCGCTGCTTAAAGAGCAGGTGCCAGGCATTTATTTCCCGATGGGGCAGACGGCCGAAATCGTTGCACGTCGTTATAACGTCAGCCGCGAAGAACAGGACCTGTACGCCCTGCAAAGTCAGCAACGTACTGCTCAGGCTCAGGCCGCTGGATTGTTTGACGATGAGATCGTGCCGATGGCGGTGAAGTATCGCGTTGAAGACAAGGCCACCGGTCAGGTGCAGATCCTTGACGGCATCGTCGATCGCGACGACTGCAATCGCCCAGGCACCACCCTGGAAAGCTTGGCGGGATTGAAGCCGGTGTTTGCCGAAGACGGTTCGGTGACGGCGGGTAATTCTTCTCAGCTGTCCGATGGCGCGTCGATGACGCTGGTCATGAGCCTGGAAAAAGCCTTGGAATTGGGGTTGAAGCCGAAGGCATTTTTCCGTGGTTTCACCGTGGCCGGGTGCGAGCCGGATGAAATGGGCATCGGCCCGGTGTTCTCGGTTCCGAAGTTGCTCAAGGCCAAGGGTTTGCAGATTGCCGACATTGATCTGTGGGAACTCAACGAAGCCTTCGCGTCCCAGTGCCTGTACAGCCGCAATCGGCTGGAGATCGATAACGACAAGTACAACGTCAACGGCGGTTCGATTTCCATCGGTCATCCGTTCGGCATGACCGGTTCGCGTCAGGTCGGGCACCTTGTGCGTGAATTGCAGCGGCGTAATCTGCGTTACGGCATCGTCACCATGTGCGTGGGTGGCGGGATGGGGGCGACCGGGTTGTTTGAGGCGGTGCGTTAAATCCCCCAGTTTTTTGTTGTCTGATTAGCCGCTATCGCGAGCAAGCTCGCACCCACAGGGATCTTGTGTGTGACAGAGATCGAGTGTGGGAGCGAGCCTGCTCGCGAATGGAGGCTCCGCGGCCTATAGGCTCATACGCAAAAGCAGCATCCGCTCGATGTAAGCTTGTACCTCACGCGCCAATTTCTCCGGGTTTTCAAACGGCCCCTCCAGGGTGTTTTCCCGGGTGCTGAAATATAACTCCCCATTCACACGACACACCCGGTCACAGCGAAAGTGCGTGGCGGGGGCATTGTCCTGGGCGCGCATGCCGTACATGGCGATCTCCTGAGTGATGTTCCTGCGAGCGAATTCAATGAGCTTATGCATGAACCATTTGCAACGCCTGGCCAGCCGATCGACGGCATAGCGCCAATTTAATGGTGCGACCCGCACAGTTTCATTCGCGGCCAGCGGCGAACTGTCCCTGTGTGCCGAACAACGCTAAGCCTAGAATGACCTTTCTCGCCACTTGGCTTCGGGGTTCGCCATGCACATTTCATCGGGTCGCTGGGTTTACGGTCTGTTCCTGGCCTTGGTGACCGCGTTACTGTGGGGAATCCTGCCGATCAAACTCAAGCAAGTACTGCTGGTGATGGACCCGGTGACGGTGACCTGGTTTCGCTTGATCGTGTCCGGCGGGTGCCTGTTCATTTACTTGGCGGCGACCAGGCGCCTGCCGAGTCGCAAAGTGCTCGGCCCGCGCGGAGGCTGGTTGGTGTTGATGGCGGTGCTCGGCCTGGTGGGCAACTACGTGCTGTACCTGATGGGCCTGAACCTGCTCAGCCCCGGCACCGCGCAACTGGTGGTGCAGATGGGGCCGATCATGTTGCTGATCGCCAGTCTGTTTGTGTTCAAGGAACGATTCAGCGTGGGGCAGGGGATTGGCCTGCTGGTGCTGCTGATCGGCTTCGCGCTGTTTTTCAATCAGCGCTTGGCCGAGTTGCTCACCTCGCTGACCGATTACACCGCCGGTGTGCTGCTGGTGCTGTTGGCGTCCACGGTCTGGACCTTCTACGCCTTGGGACAGAAGCAATTGCTCACGGTGTGGAATTCGCTCCAGGTAATGATGGTGATCTACCTGTTCTGCGCGTTGTTGCTGACGCCGTGGGTGCATCCGCTGGAAGCGCTGCAACTGAGTCCGCTGCAAGGCTGGCTACTGCTGGCGTGCTGCATGAATACTTTGATCGCCTATGGCGCGTTTGCCGAGGCACTGGCCCATTGGGAGGCGTCGCGGGTCAGTGCGACGCTGGCGATTACGCCGTTGGTGACGTTCGCTGCGGTGGCCGTGGCGGCGTGGTTGTGGCCGGAGTATGTGCATGCCGAGACAATCAATGGTCTGGGTTATGGCGGGGCGGTGCTGGTGGTGCTTGGGTCGGCGTTGGTGGCGTTAGGGCCGTCGCTCATCGCCGGTCTCAAGGCACGGCGGGTTCGGATGGCCGCAGGTTAAACCGCGTCATCGTTCTTCGCGGGCAAGCCACGCTCCTACGGGTTTTGTGTCGATACCGGATATTGTGATCGACACAAAACCTGTAGATACTCTGTTCACGGTCAAGCTTTCGCGAGATGTTTTTCGCTAAAAAGCTTGGCCGTATCAAATTCTTCGCCGGAGCGCATGCAAGCCCATAAACCCGTCAGGTACTTGCGCATCACTGCTCCGATGGCTTGCATTTTCTTCTTGCCCCGAGCCACCAGAGCTTCGTAGAAGGCTTTCACGTTCTCATCGCAACGGATTGCCGTCATTGCCGGCATGAACATCGCTGCGCGTAAGTAGGCGTTGCCACATTTCGACATTCGGCCAGGGCGGTTCACACTTGTTCCTGACTGGGTCAATCTCACGTCCAGCCCCGCATAACGGCTCACCTGTGCCGATTTGAGCGTTACAGGTAGCGTCGTCAACTCAGCCAGTGCAGCAATCGCTGAAGCCTCTCCCACGCCGGGTGCCGCCATCATGCAGCGAAACTGCAAGGTCAGGTTCGGGCACTTGGCGATGGCGTCGCGCGCAGCCTTTTTCAAACGGTCAACGCGTATATCCAATGCAGCAATCGCGTCTTTCTCATCTGCGATTAGCAACTCAATACTCGTATCTGTCGCTTGTAGCGCATGCAGCTCATTCTTGGCTCTGGTCCGATGGCCAATCAGTCGATTGATATGACGGCCAATCGCACGCAGCATCATTTGATCCGCCGTAGGCGGGACCCAAAGCCTGGGTGCCATGCGCTCGCCATATTCAGCCAGCAACTGCGCATCGATCTGGTCAGTCTTGCTGTTTTGCAACATCAACTTGGCAAAGTTGTGGAAGCTTTTTGGGTTGATCACCGAGACCGGTAAGCCGGCGGCATGCAACTCCAACGCAAGATCCAGGTAGTAAATACCGGTGGCCTCCATGACCACGCTCAGCGGTTTGAGGCCCATCATCTTATTCACCGCGGCCTTACGACCCTTGGGCGTGTGCTGAATGTCCCACTGGCCGACTGTTTTGCCGTTCTGCCGCCATCCCATGGCAGACGTTTTGGCACCAATGTCTATGCCGACATGAGTATTCATGCTTTTCACTTCCCTGACTTTAGGTAAGATTGCTTCCGGTTCCCCCGACCTCGAACTTCATGCCACTGCAACCTTGTAATGCGAAGTCCGACTTGTCGGCTTCTCGATACTCTTCGTGGTGGGCAATGAGGCGGGGGGGCCTCTCTACAGACAAGGTCAGGAGCAAATCCTGCCTTCAGGAGCGATCGGCCTCCCCCAGAAACGCACTTGCTGTTGAATGAATCCTTGAGCGTAACCTCTCTCGCTGGAGTCAGGGTCAACATACAAGGAGCGAGGCTTGCCCGCGAAGACTGACTGTCAGGCGCTACAAAACTCAGCCCTTGGCGCCAGCCTCCAGCATATTCTCCGGCCTTACCCAGGCATCAAACTCTTCATCTGTCAGGTACCCAAGTTGCAACGCCGCCTCACGCAAGGTCAGCCCTTCGGCGTAAGCCTTTTTGGCGATCTCCGCCGATTTGTCATAACCAATGTGCGGATTCAGCGCCGTCACCAGCATCAACCCACGCTCCAGGTGTTCAGCCATTTTCTCTGCATCCGGTTCCAGGCCAGCAATGCAATGCTGTTGGAAGTTGCTGCAGCCATCGCCCAACAGACGGATCGATTGCAGCAGGTTGTGGATGATCACCGGTTTGAACACGTTCAATTGCAAATGGCCCTGACTCGCTGCAAAACCAATGGCCACGTCGTTGCCCAAGACCTGACAAGCCAGCATCGATAGCGCTTCGCACTGAGTCGGATTGACCTTGCCCGGCATGATCGAACTGCCCGGTTCGTTGGCTGGCAGTTTCACTTCGGCAAAGCCTGCTCGCGGTCCGGAGCCCAGCAGGCGCAGGTCGTTGGCGATTTTCATCAGGGTCACGGCAAGGGTTTTCAACGCGCCGGACAGTGTCGTCAGCGGTTCATGGCCAGCCAGGGCGGCAAACTTATTTGGTGCGGTGACGAACGGCAGGCCGGAGAGGGCGGCCAACTCGGCCGCGATAGCTTCGCCGAAACCATGGGGCGAATTCAGCCCAGTGCCGACCGCGGTGCCACCCTGGGCCAGTTCACACACGGGCGGCAGTGCGCTGCGGATCGCCCGCTCGGCGTAATCCAGTTGCGCGATGAACGCGGAGAGTTCCTGACCGAAGGTCATCGGCGTTGCGTCCATCATGTGGGTCCGACCGGTCTTGACCAGTTTCATGTGCCGCGCAGACAACTCCGCCAACCCGCCCGACAGTTCTCCGATCGCTGGCAGCAATTGTTGCTGCACCGCCTGAACCGTGGCGATGTGCATGGCAGTCGGGAAGCAGTCGTTGGAGCTTTGAGAGCGATTGACGTGATCGTTAGGGTGAACCGGTGACTTGCCGCCGCGAGGGTTACCGGCCAGTTCATTGGCGCGTCCGGCGATCACTTCGTTGACGTTCATATTGCTCTGAGTGCCGCTGCCGGTCTGCCAGACCACCAGCGGGAACTGGTCGTCGTGGCTGCCGTCGAGCACTTCGTCGGCGGCCTGTTCAATCAGCCGGGCGATGTCGGCGGGCAGGTCACCGTTGCGGTCATTGACCCGCGCCGCGGCTTTCTTGATCAGTGCCAGGGCATGCAGCACCGCCAGCGGCATGCGTTCGTTGCCGATGGCGAAGTTAATCAGCGAGCGTTGCGTCTGAGCGCCCCAGTAGGCTTCATCCGGGACTTCAACCTGGCCAAGGCTGTCGGTTTCGATACGGCTCATCGTGCGCACTCCTGTAGGTCTGATCGCAGTTTAGGCCGTCATCGCCGGCCGTGGTTCCATCAGTCTGGAATTTGACCGTTCAACCCCTCTAAATCAGGCCCGACAAGGCTTGGGGTTGAGCGACACACTTTTTTAGGCGCAGAATGGTCGCCCTTGGGGTTTTACCTCGCCTGCTAGAAAAGGAAACTCGATGACTCGTCTTCGTGCCATCTGTACCGCGGTTGCACTGGTTTGCGCCAGCGGCCCTGTTTTTGCCGATACCGCCAGCCACAACGCCAGTGCCGAGGCTTTCCTGACCCTGGCGCACGCTGACAAATTGGGCACCCCGGTGTACATGCAAGTGCAGCAAATGTTCGCTCAGCGCTTTGAACAGACCAAAGCCCCCGAGTCAAAAAAAGCCCTGCTGGAAACTTACCAGGCCAAAGCCAACGCCGCGCTGGACCAAGCCATTGGCTGGAACAAGCTGAAGCCGGACATGGTCAAGCTCTACACCACCAACTTCAGCGAATCCGAGCTGAAAGACCTGGTCGCGTTCTACAAATCGCCACTGGGCAAGAAAGTCCTGGAAAAAATGCCGCAGCTGACTCAGCAATCGGCCCAGATGACTCAAGCCAAGCTGGAAAGCGCAGTGCCTGTAGTCAACAAACTGCTGGCTGACATGACGGCCGAGCTGGAGCCTAAAGGCGCCGCCGCTCCAGCCAAGAAAAAGCCTTAAGCGGAGTTCGGTATGACCATGCAACAACGCATCGAATCGACGCTGGGCCTGTTGCAGCCGCAGCATCTGCAAGTGCTGGATGAAAGCCACCTGCACAGCCGTGGGTTGCAGACCCACTTCAAGGCCGTGGTGGTCAGCCAGCAGTTCGAAGGGCTCAACCGGGTCAAGCGTCACCAAAAAGTCTACGGCACGCTCGGCGAGCTGATGGGCGAATTCCATGCGTTGGCGCTGCATACCTACACACCAGAGGAATGGGCACAGATCGACGCGGCTCCGGCCTCGCCGACCTGTGCTGGCGGCAGGTAGGAGCGAGGCTTGCCCGCGAAGGCGTATTCAAGATCGCCTTCGCCGGCAAGCCGTGCTCCTACAGAGAAACATTTATTTTTGCTAGAATCCGCAACGCGCCGCTCACCCGGCGCGTTTTTTTTCGCATCCGGTTCACCCCTTACGAGGGTAGCCACCTGGAGAATCACCCATGACACAACAGATTGTCGTGGCGGCACTGTATAAGTTCGTCACTCTGGAAGATTACGTCGCCCTGCGCGAGCCGCTGCTGCAAGCAATGGTCGACAACGGCATCAAAGGCACGCTGCTGATCGCCGAAGAAGGCATCAACGGCACCGTGTCCGGCAGCCGCGAAGGCATCGACGGGCTGATGGCCTGGCTCAAGAACGACCCACGCATGGACGACATCGACCACAAAGAGTCGTACTGCGACGACCAGCCGTTCTATCGCACCAAAGTCAAACTCAAGAAAGAAATCGTCACCCTCGGCGTTGAAGGCGTGGACCCGAACAAAAAGGTCGGCACCTACGTCGATCCAGAGAACTGGAACGCCCTGATCAGCGATCCTGAAGTGCTGTTGATCGACACCCGCAACGACTACGAAGTCTCGATCGGCACCTTTGAAGGTGCCATCGACCCGAAGACCACCAGCTTTCGCGAGTTCCCCGACTACATCAAAGCCCACTTCGACCCGGCCGTGCACAAGAAAGTCGCGATGTTCTGCACCGGCGGCATTCGTTGTGAAAAGGCCTCGAGCTACATGCTCAGCCAGGGCTTCGACGAGGTTTATCACCTCAAGGGCGGCATTCTGAAGTACCTCGAAGAGGTGCCGCAGGAAGAAACCAAATGGCAGGGCGACTGCTTCGTGTTCGATAACCGCGTGACCGTTCGCCACGACCTCAGCGAAGGCGACTACGATCAATGTCATGCCTGTCGTACACCGATCAGCGTCGAAGACCGCGCGTCCGAGCACTATGTGGCCGGCATCAGTTGCCCGCATTGCTGGGATACGCTGAGCGAGAAAACCCGTCGCAGTGCCACTGATCGGCAAAAGCAGATTGAACTGGCCAAGGCTCGCAACCTGCCTCATCCGATCGGCTACAACTACAAGCAAACCCCTTCCGAGGCTTGAATCATGTCTGCACAACGCCTGCTCTATGTGATGGACCCGATGTGTTCCTGGTGCTGGGGCTTTGCACCGGTGGCCAACGCGCTGGTCGAGCAGGCGCAGGCGGCGGGTGTGGACGTGCACTTGGTGGTGGGTGGTTTGCGCACCGGCAGTGGTTCGGCGCTGGAGCCGACCACCCGACGCTATATCCTTGAGCATTGGCAGGCGGTCACTGAGGCTACGGGCCAACCATTCAAGCTGGAAGGCGCATTGCCCGACGGGTTTGTCTACGACACCGAACCTGCCTGTCGGGCACTGGTGACTGCGCGCAGCCTGGCGCCGGATTGCGCGTGGAAACTGCTTGGGCTGATCCAGCACGCGTTTTACGCCGAAGGTCGCGATGTCACCCACGCCAGTGTTCTGGTGGAGCTGGCGGAGCAGGCCGGTCTACCGCGCATCGAGTTCGCCGCTGCGTTCGACCGTGCCGATCAGCACGCCGCGACGGCTGCCGATTTCACCTGGGTCCAGGACCTGGGCATTGCCGGTTTCCCTACATTGCTGGCTGAGCGTGATGGTCAATTGGCACTGTTGACCAATGGCTATCAGCCGCTCAGCGTATTGTCTCCGTTGCTCGGCCGCTGGCTGGAGCGCGCCGCCTGTGCATGATCTGCCCGACGACGCCCCAACCGCTACACGTGTCGACCGTCTGAGCTGGGTGGAAATCCGCCGCCTGGCGCTGCATCACAAGAAATCCCTGTGGATTGCCAACGGCGTGGCGGTGCTGGCAACCCTGTGCAGCGTGCCGATCCCCTTGCTCTTGCCGTTGCTGGTCGACGAAGTGCTGCTGGGCCACGGCGACACCGCGCTGAAGATCATGAACCACACGTTGCCCGAAAACTGGCAGAAAGCCGCGGGTTACATCGGCCTTATGTTGCTGGTGACGCTGGGTCTGCGTTGCGCCGCTTTGCTGTTCAACGTCGTACAGGCGCGGTTGTTCGCGGCGCTGGCCAAGGACATCGTGTACCGCATTCGCCTGCGGCTGATCGACCGGCTCAAGCGTATTTCGCTGAGTGAATATGAAAGCCTGGGCAGCGGCACGGTCACTACCCACCTAGTGACCGACCTGGACACACTGGACAAATTCGTTGGCGAAACCCTCAGTCGTTTCCTCGTGGCCATGCTGACCCTGGTCGGCACCGCCTCCATCCTGATGTGGATGCACTGGAAGCTGGCGTTGCTGATTCTGTTGTTCAACCCGTTGGTGATCTACGCCACGGTGCAGTTGGGCAAGCGGGTCAAACACCTGAAGAAACTCGAGAACGACAGCACCTCGCGCTTCACCCAGGCACTCACCGAAACCCTCGATTCCATTCAGGAAGTGCGCGCCGGAAACCGTCAGGGCTTTTTCCTCGGGCGCCTGGGTCAGCGCGCCCGCGAAGTACGCGATTACGCGGTGATCTCGCAGTGGAAAACCGATGCCTCGAACCGTGCCAGCGGCTTGCTGTTCCAGTTCGGTATCGACATTTTTCGTGCGGTGGCGATGCTCACGGTATTGTTTTCCGACCTGTCCATCGGCCAGATGCTCGCGGTGTTCAGCTACCTGTGGTTCATGATCGGACCGGTGGAACAACTGCTGAATCTGCAATACGCCTACTACGCCGCTGGCGGTGCGCTGTCGCGGATCAACGAGTTACTGGCCCGGGCCGATGAGCCTGAGTATCCGGGCGGAGTGGACCCGTTCAACGGTCGCAAAACCGTTGGCATCGAAGTCCAGGGATTGAGTTTCGGCTACGGCGACGAACTGGTGTTGAATCAGATGGACCTGTCGATCGCCCCCGGTGAAAAAGTCGCGATCGTCGGTGCCAGCGGCGGTGGCAAAAGTACCCTGGTGCAGTTGCTGCTGGGCTTGTACACGCCGCTCGCCGGGACGATCCGTTTCGGCGGCTCGACCCAGCAGGAAATCGGTCTGGAAACCGTTCGGGAAAATGTCGCCGTGGTCCTGCAACACCCGGCACTGTTCAACGATACCGTCCGCGCCAACCTGACCATGGGGCGTGAGCGCAGCGACGAGGCCTGCTGGCAAGCGCTGGAAATCGCGCAACTGCACCAGACTGTTCGAGAGCTGCCCAACGGCCTGGACAGTATCGTCGGCCGTTCCGGTGTGCGCTTGTCCGGCGGCCAGCGTCAACGCCTGGCGATTGCGCGGATGGTGCTGGCCGACCCTAAAGTGGTGATCCTCGACGAGGCCACCTCAGCGCTGGATGCCGCCACCGAATACAACCTGCACCAGGCGCTGGCGCGGTTCTTGAGCAACCGCACCACATTGATCATTGCGCACCGATTGTCAGCCGTGAAGCAGGCCGACCGGGTGCTGGTGTTCGATGGAGGGCAGATCGCCGAGGATGGCGACCATCAGCAACTGATTGCCGATGGTGGGTTGTACGCCAAGCTTTATGGGCATTTGCAACAATTGCAGGTCAACCCCAAAGCACCTTGAGTGCGTTGGCTGCTCCATCGTGACCGAACTCTTTCAGCACCACTGAACACGACTCACAAGGGCGCATCGTCGTCGCTACGTCGACGGGGCGGATCTGCGACAAGTCGGGATATTTCTTACGAATCGCAGCGATCAGCTTGCTTTCGCTGTCCAGCGAAGTCGGTCTGATCGTCTGTGCCGGTTTATAGGTGTTGATGTCCTTGATCGTCAGGGGACCGGCCACTATCTTGCCCTCGGAAGTGACCTCAAGGGACGTTCTGGGGTAAGCCTGATCAAAATCAATGTTGAAGTACGTCGTATCACCCATACGGACCTGATTGCCGCCCAGATGCTGGAACAACGGCAAACGGGTGGTGGTGCGCTGGGCTCCGGAAACACTGACGTAGACCTCCCGACTCCCCGAAACGGTCGTCACGTCGGCGAAGGCGATGTTTCTGGCATTGAGCGCACGTTCGCGCAGGGGCAACAGCCGTTGCAGTTTCTGCATCGCTCTGTCGATCCGCAACGCGGCGGCATTGGCGGGATTGCTGGTCGGCGACTGGAACAGCGTATCGAAGACAGTGGCTGTTCTTTCCCGGAAGGCTTGCGGCGCTCCGGTGCTGCGTGTCCAGGAACTCGCTCCTTCCGGTAATCGGGTGACGATCATTCGTGTCGAGTTGTCGAACATCAACGCCTCACCCGGGCTGGTGTCCACTCTCAGCCAGTTCATGTTGTCGGGCGGCGTCGTCGTGACGCCGAGGGGGATGGCGATGTCATCCATGGTTTTCATGGCGCGTTCAACGGCCTCGACCCCGTGAATGCGCGCGACGTTGTTGGCATTCAGCGAGCCGGTGTACACCACTATCAGTTCGTTTTTCAGTTCGTCGGCAAGGGTATCTGCTTTCTTGAGGGACAGCAGGCCGTCTTACAGACTCTGGCCCGCGCCGCGTTCGGCCACGTAAAAGTCTCCCGCGTTGAGGCGTGTAAACACATAGTGTTTCGAGCCGTCCCTGGACGGGCAGATAATCGCGCCCACCTGAAAAGTATCGTCAAGACCCTGCTCCGGCACGTTGACTTTGACGCGTGCATAAATGCCCTTGCGAAATTCGATGGTCGAGGTGAGGTGATCGCGTTTGGCAAAGGAGGCCGCTTTCATCGGGGCGCGGCCGCCGGCCGGGGTGTAAATCGTGTCACCGAACCAGAGCGCCCAGCCTTTGGTGTCGTCGAATCGCTCGGCGGGAAGCGGAGGGGCCGCCGGCGGCCTCGTGACGAAACTCGTGGTGCATACCGCTCCAGGGGCGCGACGCACTCGGCATGGCAGCGCCGTGTATCCGACCTCCACAAGGTCAGCGCGGCGTAACGTGTTTTCGTGCAGTCTATAGGGCACGTCATCAAGCAGCAGCGTTGTCCTGCCATCAACTTCGAGCAGTTCTCGCGCCCGGACGTTTTCCGGCAGTTCGACGAGCACGTGATCGCCGCTGGTTTCCAGGCTCCGGTAATGAGATCGACCTCGTATCAGTTCATCGTTTTTCAATGCCGGCCCGTAAGGTCTGGACGTCTTCGGGTCCAGCAGACGGTAGTGGGGTTCAGCACCCGTGCGAATCTGACGCACGGGCACATCATCGACCCCTTTGAACGTGACCAACTCATCCGTGGCTGCCAGCGGCCTCCATCGTCCAGCGTCCTGGGTATCCGGCAGGCTGCGCAGCACGTCATACCGGGCGGCTTTGCCGATCAGCATCTTGGACCTGAAGATGCCGGACCTGCCTAATTTGACGATGGCTTTACCCAGTGGATGCAACAGTTGCGGAAGCCCATCAAGGGGCAAAAGTGCTCGTAGGCTGGATGTCAGCAAACGCTTTGTCAGCGTTCCAAACGTGTTCAGACGAGCGAAAACCGTAAACTGGCCTCCCGCTCTCAGTAACGCCACGGAGCCGGAAGCAAACTTGCCGAGGGGCAGCAAGAACGCGACCAGGTCAGCAAACACGCCGAACACACCGTTGATGACTCGGCGGCGATCCCCGGAGGCCAGGTCTTCGATGCTGTTCCAGAACGGAACGAAAATTTTCACAAGGTCGAGGATTTTTTTATCTTGCGCTTCTTTGCGTTCGAATACGGTTTGCCCGTTAGCGGCCTTTCTCAGCGCCTTGGGGTCGACATATAGAAGCTCAGTCGCGATCAGGTGGCTGATGGCTTTCGTTCGCTCCGACGACAATGTAGTGGGAGCGTTCTGTGCGCTTGAAGACCCGGAGGCTGTGGCCGGTAGCGTGTCCCCCAGCTTTTCGATGATGGCCTGGCAAGACGCATTGCTCTTCGGGACGGTCCCCGATGAGTGAGCGTCCCAGTCGAATGGCAGGTCTTTATGGCGAAGTGGGGAGACAGGAATAAAATGGAATTGGGCAATTTCCAGGGGGGCGAGACTCTTATTTTTCTGTCCTCCAGCAGCATTTTCTGGGGAGTAACGGTGCGGCCGTCATTCTCGGTAATGGTCCAGGTTTTCTTATTGTCGAATTGGCCCGAGGCGTAAATATCAACGAAGCTGTAATAGTCGTACTCTTTGCCTCTGAGCACGGGAGTGTCGCGAAAACCATTCGGGTCGAGAAAGATTTTCCAGGCAAGTTTTTTCCCGTCGGAACTGAAGCTGCCTTTGCCAAAGATGCGTTCCACCTGCGCTTTCGCCATATCGAGCCGGCTTGGGGGGTGCTGATCAAGTTGCAGGACGGCTTTCGTCAGTTCGTCCGTGTGCCGGTCGAGGCAGCACAGCGCGTGTTCAATCTCATCATCCGAATAATTCCCATCGTCGCGATGAGCTACTTCACCCTGGGTTATCGCCCAGGCAAGGGCCGGATCAATCCTTGTCAGGGTAAGGAGTTCCAGTTGTTCGGGCGACGCCTCCCTCGAGGTCTCGATCGGCAGATTGACCAACTGCTGGAATGTCATCTGGTCCAACGCTTGCGCATCTGTCGCCTGAATAAGGTTCACGCCGTTGACAAAATTCACCCAAACGACAGAACCGCAGTATCGAAGCGTGGGCGGAATGTCTCTGACGCGAAATTCGCTCGGAAATCGGGGCAGAAACAACCGCGAAATGATGACGGCTTCTTTTTCCGAGGCTGCCCGTCCGGACTTGATCAGATGGACTACAAATTCGGACTCGATGGTCTGATAGCTTTTTCCCTGGATCGAGGCGGTCCGCAAGTCGTAACCGGCTACGCAGACGGGGGATTCACTGTCGGGCCGGTTCAGCCAAAGCTGTAAGGCCCGGGCGGTCAATTGGGTGCGGATGGTGGGTGATGTTTCCTCACCCTGATTGCCTCCGTACCAATCAATGGCCTTTAAAAGTGAACGGCCCAGCGTTTCGGCTTCGGCGGTTTGTAGAATCCTCTGTAAAAAAACAGTGGGTGTTGCCTTGATCTGCTCGATAGTCCGCGACGAAAGAACATGTCCGGCGAGATAACTAAAGGGTGAGGAGGTTTTTTCCGGTAAAAAATCCTGAACGGCAAGGATCACTTCTTCCCGGATGATCCGGTCGTGCAGTGCATGCACATCCACGCGGTCGGGATTGGCGGACACTCGTTTGACACTTTCGAACAGCGCCAGGTCTTGTGGGGGCGGGCCTCGCCTCAACTGTAAAAGGTCATTGCCACTCTCGAGCTTTAAAGCGGCCGCCGCCCGCCATTCTTCCAGCTCGTTTACCGATAAACCCAAAGGGTTGCTATGTCGACGTTCGGCCGGCAAGGCGTCGTGTTGCGCCATTTGACCTTGAGGTTGTTGTGATGCGGTTACTTCAGGGGGAATGGAAGTCATATCAATTGGCATCTTCAGGTAGGAAAGGCGCCAGTCTTGAGCACCTGAAGCTGCTTGTGGCGGTACATAGTTATTACGGGTCGCGGTTTTTGCACTCCAAGCGTCGAGCTGTCCCCCAGTGCGCGTTGTCTGCGCCGCTGCCAATTGAAATTGCCGGACGCGATCTGTCCGCTTGCCGGGAGCGAAAACGCCCCCTAGTCTAGCTATAGCGATTTCGTCCGGAAGACGATCTAGCAGTGCTAATGCAAGGGACCTCATGAATCAAACGCGGACTCTCGGAACGCCACGGTTGTTGGGCATCGTCTGGCCATTCATCGCCGTCGTGCTGTTTCAGGCCCTGCTGGGCGGTGTCAGCCTGTACGTTCTGTCGGCGGTGCGCGGCTACGTGGCGGGTGAAAGCCTGTGGTCCAAGGGCCAGAAAGATGCCATCTATTACCTCAATCTCTACGCCGACAGTCGCGACGAGAGCATTTTTCTTAAATACCAGAACGCCATTGCCGTGCCCCAAGGGGGTCACGAGTTGCGCGTGGCGCTGGACCATCAGCCGCCGAATATCGAGGCGGCACGAAGGGCGATCCTCAAGGGTGGCAATCACCCGGACGACGTCTCCAGCGTGATCTGGCTGTACCTCAATTTCCGGCACTTCACTTACCTCGAGAAAGCCATCGACCTCTGGACAGTGGGCGACGCGTACCTGGTGCGTCTTGATGATGTTGCACGGGAAATGCACCAGCTCATCACTGTCAGTCAGGCCTCCGAGAGCGATATCAAGCGCTGGAAGGATCAGATTTTCGCCATCAACGATGAAGTGACGCCGGCGGCGAAGGCCTTCAGCGATGCCTTGGGCGAAGGCTCGCGGGTGATTTTGCGTTTGCTGCTGGTGACGAACCTCGCCACCGCCCTGGGCTTGATTGTCCTGGCCCTGATGCGCACGCACAAACTGCTCAAGCAGCGCCATGCCTTCGCCGACGCGCTGCAGTTGGAGAAAGACCGGGCGCAAATCACCCTGCAATCGATTGGCGATGGCGTGATCACCACGGATGTCGAAGGCGCAATTTCCTACATGAACCCGGCCGCCGAGGCGTTGACGCACTGGAAGGCGGAACAGGCGACGGGGTTGCCGCTGGCGGCACTGTTCAATTTGCTGGACGAGAGCGCTCAGGCCGATGGCTTTACGCTGATCGAGCACATTTTGAGCGGACAGCTCAGCGGTGGCAGCGAACACTCCAAATTGATCCAGCGTCTGGATGGCAGCACGGTATCGGTTACCCTGGTCGGTGCGCCGATCCGCAACGCTGGCAAGGTCAGCGGCACAGTGCTGGTAATGCACGACATGACCCAGGAGCGGCAGTACATTGCGAATTTGTCCTGGCAGGCGACCCATGACGCCTTGACCGGGCTCGCCAATCGCCGCGAATTCGAATATCGCCTGGAACAGGCGCTGCACAACCTGGCGCGGCAGTCGGGGCGCCATGCGCTGATGTTCCTCGATCTGGATCAGTTCAAACTGGTTAACGATACCTGCGGCCATGCCGCGGGTGACGAGTTACTGCGCCATATCTGCGCCCTGTTGCAATCCGGTTTGCGCGAAGGCGATACCCTGGCTCGGCTGGGTGGCGACGAGTTTGGCATCCTGCTGCAGAACTGCGCCCCGGAAGCCGCTGAGAAAATCGCCGAGGGCTTGCGTCAGACCGTGCAAAACCTGCACTTCGTCTGGAAAGGCCGACCGTTCGTGACCACGGTGAGCATCGGGTTGGTTCACGTCGCTCAGAACCCGACCACCCTTGAAGTCTCGCTGCGCGCTGCCGACATGGCCTGCTACATGGCCAAGGAAAAGGGTCGCAATCGGGTTCAGGTCTATCACGCTGACGATTCGGAACTGTCCCTGCGCTTCGGCGAGATGGCTTGGGTGCAGCGCTTGCACATGGCGCTGGAAGACAACCGCTTCTGTCTGTACGCCCAGGAAATTGCACCGCTGGGCCATATCGAAAAGGGCGGCGGACATATCGAAATTCTGTTGCGCCTGCATGACGAAGCCGGGCGCATGATTCTGCCCGATAGTTTTATTCCGGCTGCCGAACGTTATGGACTGATGACGTCCCTTGACCGCTGGGTTGTGCAGAACGTATTCAAGATCATTGCCCAATGCATTGCCGAAAAGCACAAAGGGCCGTTAGCCATGTGTGCGATTAATCTGTCAGGCACAACTATCGGAGATGACGCATTTCTGGACTTCCTGCGTGAACAGTTTGTTACTTACTCCATACCGCCTGAAATGATTTGTTTTGAAATCACTGAAACCAGTGCAATTTCCAATCTTGGAAGTGCAGTTAGATTTATTAATGAACTCAAAGGTTTAGGTTGTCACTTCTCGTTGGATGACTTCTGCGCCGGAATGTCCTCATTCGCCTACTTGAAACATTTACCTGTAGACTTCCTGAAGATCGACGGGAGTTTCGTAAAGGATATGCTGGACGACCCGATTAACCGCGCCATGGTCGAAGTGATCAATCACATCGGTCATGTTATGGGTAAACGTACAATTGCCGAGTTTGTTGAAACACCCCAGATCGAGCAGGCATTGCTGGAGATCGGGGTGGATTACGCTCAAGGGTATGTTATTGAACGCCCGCATCCGTTTACCTGCGACAGTTTACAAAGTCGTCCTGCCAGGCCTCAGCCTTTGTTATTCAAGACGCCTGGCACGTTCCGTTGAAATCTCTTGGTGATCCTTATAATCACAATCAAAAGGAGCTCGACAGTGATCGACACATTCAACCGAACCGGACCCCTCATGGAAGCCGCAAGTTACCCCGCCTGGGCTCAGCGCCTGATCCAGGATTGCAGCGAGAGCAAACGCCGGGTTGTCGAACACGAACTGTATCAGCGTCTGCGTGACAACAAACTCAGCGCAAAGACCATGCGCCAGTACCTGATTGGTGGCTGGCCGGTAGTCGAACAGTTCGCGTTATATATGGCACAGAACCTGACCAAGACCCGCTTTGCCCGCCACCCGGGCGAAGACATGGCGCGTCGCTGGCTGATGCGCAACATTCGCGTCGAATTGAACCATGCCGATTACTGGGTGCACTGGAGCCGTGCTCACGGTGTCAGCCTGGAAGATCTGCAAGCGCAACAGGTTGCCCCTGAACTTCATGCTTTGAGCCATTGGTGTTGGCACACCAGTTCTTCGGATTCGCTGATCGTTGCCATTGCCGCCACCAACTACGCCATTGAAGGTGCGACCGGGGAGTGGTCGGCGCTGGTCTGTTCCAATGGCGTCTACGCGGCATCGTTCCCGGAGGAAGATCGCAAGCGGGCCATGAAGTGGTTGAAGATGCATGCCCAGTACGACGATGCCCATCCGTGGGAAGCACTGGAAATCATCTGCACGCTGGCGGGCATGAACCCAAGCAAATCCCTGCAAGTGGAATTGCGTCAGGCAGTTTGCAAAAGCTACGACTACATGTTCCTGTTCCTGGAGCGTTGCATGCAGCTTGAGCATGCGCAAAAGGTCCCGGTCGCGCGTGAGCGTAGGGCGCTGGCCGAAAGCTGATCCGTTATCACTGTATTGAAAAAGCCGCGCCCCCTGTCCGTATCGACAGGGGGGGGCTTTTTAGTGGCACCTGCAAATGACTAGGCGCTGACCTTCAGGCCAACCAGCCCGGCTATTATCAGCGCCACACTGGCCAGCCGGAACAGCGCCATGGATTCGCCAAACAGAATGATTCCGGCGATCACTGTCCCGACTGCACCCACACCCGTCCAGATCGCATAGGCCGTGCCCAGCGGCAATTCCTTCATGGCAAGACCCAGCAAGCCAAGGCTGATGGCCATGGCGGCCACGGTCAATGCGGTGGGGAGAGGGCGGCTGAAGCCATCGGTGTATTTCAGGCCGACGGCCCAGCCAACTTCGAACAGGCCGGCGAAAAAAAGAATGATCCAGGACATGAGAGACCTCCATCGATTGACGGGGTCGTCCCCAGATTAATGACTCGATCGAGCCGCGAGGTCGTCCTCGCGTTGCGCAATAGAGTGCCCATCATTAACCCAGGGATCAAGTTTTCGGATCAGTCGACAGCCTGCTGGGCATGTTTCCCGATCCACGACGGCGAAAATCAGTACCCAGTAAGTCCGCTATCGCGAGCAAGCTCTCTCCCACCGTAGAGATCACAAGGCTTTAGATCCCTTGCGGAGTCTCTTCGCCGCCCAGCGCTTCAACCAGCGCCGGCAGATAGTCGCCGAAGGTCAGCATCATCAGGGTGAAGCTGGCGTCCAGTTGGCCGAGGGCTTCTTCGCCACCGTCCTGTTCCGCCTGGTCTTGCAGCAGGTCTTCAAACTTCAGGCGCTTGACCACCATCTTGTCGTCAAGAACGAAAGACAGCTTGTCTTGCCAGGCCAGCGACAGCTGAGTGACGACTTTGCCGGTGCTCAGGTGCAACTGGATTTCTTCGCTGGTCAGGTCCTGACGCTTGCAACGCACGATGCCGCCGTCTTCGTGGGTATCACGCAGCTCGCACTCGTCCAGCACGAAGAAATCGTCCGCGGCTTTCTGGGTGGTGACCCATTCAGTCATGGTCGCGGTAGGGGACATCTTCACGGTTAGCGGACGTACCGGCAGCGAGCCGATCACTTCACGCAGGGTGGACAGCAGGTCTTCGGCACGTTTCGGGCTGGCCGAGTTGACCAGGATCAGGCCCTGTTTCGGCGCGATGGCAGCGAAAGTTGACGAACGACGAATAAAGGCGCGCGGCAGGAAGGCCTGGATGATTTCATCCTTGATCTGATCGCGTTCCTTTTTGTAGACCTTGCGCATTTGTTCGGCTTCGATCTCTTCGACCTTTTCCTTCACCGCGTCACGCACGACGCTGCCCGGCAGAATGCGCTCTTCTTTACGCGCGGCGATCAGCAGGAAGTCGCCGCTGATGTGCACCAGCGGAGCATCTTCGCCCTTGCCAAATGGCGCGACGAAACCGTAGGTGGTCAACTCCTGGCTTGCACAGGGACGCGCCAGTTTGGTGGCCAGTGCAGTTTCCAACGCCTCGGCATCAAAAGGCAGATCTTGGGTCAGGCGATAGATAAGCAGGTTTTTGAACCACATGGGGCGAGTCTCTCCTTTATACAAAGGGGGGCATTATTCTCTTCGCGGCGCCATAGGCCAACCCTTCTCTAAGCCTTTGGAAGGCCTGAAAAATTATTTTAAAAAGTGCTTGCCAGAGGTGAAGTCGCTCCGTAGAATGCGCGCCACACCGAAAGTGAAGGGTGATTAGCTCAGCTGGGAGAGCGTCTGCCTTACAAGCAGAATGTCGGCGGTTCGATCCCGTCATCACCCACCATTCGCTTTTAGTGTTACGCGCAGCGGTAGTTCAGTCGGTTAGAATACCGGCCTGTCACGCCGGGGGTCGCGGGTTCGAGTCCCGTCCGCTGCGCCATATTCGGTAACCTGGAACGCTGAACGCCAGGTCACCACGGAAAAGCCCGCTAACGCGGGTTTTTTTCTGTCCGTAGTTCCTGCAGGGTGCATCGTTTACGGGTTTTCAGAATTTTTTGATAAATTTATCAATTAAATCAACATGTTATGAAAAACTGTGACACAATGCGCCTCGCAACGAAGGTAAAGGGTGATTAGCTCAGCTGGGAGAGCGTCTGCCTTACAAGCAGAATGTCGGCGGTTCGATCCCGTCATCACCCACCACTACTTTCAATGTTACGCGCAGCGGTAGTTCAGTCGGTTAGAATACCGGCCTGTCACGCCGGGGGTCGCGGGTTCGAGTCCCGTCCGCTGCGCCATATTCGGTAACCTGGAACGCTGAACGCCAGGTCACTACAAAAAGCCCGCTTAATGCGGGCTTTTTGCTGTCTGGGGTTTGGCTTCTTCCGGGGCTCCACTGAGAAAGCGACCTTCGGGTCGCTTTTCTCGTTCTGCCTTCTTATTGTTCGGCGTTGCGACTGTGGCGGTAATCGCTAACGGCTTCATACACGGCTTTGCGCAATCGGTTGATGCCGCCAATGGGGCGATGAGCCTCAAGGCTAAACCAAGGGTTGAACGACTGGTTGTCGCATTGCACGTTCAGCGCAGGTGTATCGAAGTCCTGGGCGGGTACTTTGATCCGCGCCACGGTCTCGAACAGAGCATCACTTTCTTGCCACTCTATGCTCGTGTCTTCGATCGGCATGTACTTGGCCGGGTCCTGGCGTTGTATCTGCAGGACGAAACAGGCCGGCATCCGGTCGGCCGACAGTTGCTGGTTCAGCGCATTGCGCAGGAAGTTCGGTAACTTCTGGTTTTGCGCGGGTAGGGTGTAGGTCGGGCAGCTTGCCGGATCGGGCATGACGCGGAACTTGGCATTGGATTCGCCGAATTTGTAGGGCGAAACTGAAAAGTAAGTCGTCTGGGTCGGACTTTCCGGGGCGGGTGACAGTGTCGCCAGCGCGATAAACAGGTGGCGAACCTGCCAGGTCCGCGGGTCCCAACCCGGGAAGAACGCCATCAGCTTCTTGCCGTCAGCCTGTGCGGCTACATTCTGACGGTACTCGGCGACATCGCTGACGAAGAAGTTCGGATGACTGAACATCACAAAGTCCTGTTCACCGCGACGCTGTTGGTCGTCCAGCAGTTGCTTGCCCGGCACATCGAGCAACTTGATCGCCATGCCCCGAGCATCGCGGATGCTGTCGAACTGCGGGTAAGCATTACCGTTGGATAAGCGCATCGTCGCCTGCCAGGTTTTGCCGGGTTCGCTGAACACACCCTGACGCAAGTCACCCGCCAACTCCGGCAGCACCTGAACCTCGGCCTTCACGCAGCCATGAGCCTTGGCATGAGCATCGCGCAGGTAGCGAGTGCTTTCACGGTGCTGGTCGACGATGCGCACGGCCGTCTGGATGATGTCCTGGGTCATTGCCGCTTCGCCGGCCGGGATCAGCTCTTCAGCCGACACCGGGCCGCTGTGCTGCCAGGCGAACCACGCCGTGGACAGCGCCCAGCCAAACAATCCAAGACCCAGCAACCAAAGCAGGGTCTTGCCGAGAAAGGCGCCAAGGCGCAACCAGAGAATGCTCATGGCAATTGTGACTCCAATGGTCCGCCCAACACTTTCAGATATTCCAGCAACGCCCAGCGCTCCTGGGGTTGCAGCAAGCGGCCGATAACGCCGTTGCCCCGCTTGCCTGCGCGGAACTCGTGACCGCTGTTGTGATTGCCGGTGATGCGGGTGTCGAACACGAAGCCGTTGGTAAAGGCTTCGGTGCGATAACCCAAATGCCTCGGGTCGTACTCGAAAGTGCCTTTGTAGAAGGTGGTTGCGCGTTCATCCTGGGGCGAGAGCAGTTGATAGATGCTTGGCACCGAACCGTTGTGCAGAAACGGCGGGGTCGCCCACACACCCGCCAGCGGCCGGGCCTTGTAGGCACGTAACTCGCGCACGCCAATCGGCAGGCCGAAGCCATCCATCTCCGGTCGCTCGGCTGGGGTAATGTTGGCCTCGCGATACGCGCGATTTTCGACAAATGCGGTGACGTAGGCCAGACCTTTGGCCACTGAAAGCTTGCTCAGGTCCAGTGGTTCGGTGGGCTTTGGTTGGACGTCCAGTTGCGCCAGCTCTGCCGGGTCCCACTGCAAGGCGGTCAGATCGAAACGGTGGTCGGCAATATTGTTGGCGGCCCCCGGGTCTGTGCCAATGACCTCGACCGGGAGCATTTTCAGGTGCTGCACGGATCGCCCGTCGCTTTGCGTCACGCGCGGTACATGGCAGCCTGCGCAGTTTTCTGTAAACAACGCGCGCCCTTTGGCGGCCAAGGGTTTGTCGACCGCGCCCAGCAATTCTTCCGGCCAGGCTGGCGGCTTGAGTCGCTGCAGGGTTTCTTCGATCAGGTGTAAATCGCGCACCCGGACGCTGGATGGATAACGGTTGTCGCCCTTGAGTGGCTGCCCATTGCTGTCGAAGAAGTTCAGCGTGGCGCCAACGCCCAACGCCTCGCCGATGTTGCGGGCCATCGGCTGCTGCGCCGAACCGTTCCACTGCACCCAGTCGAAGGTCCACATGTCCCATAACTGCGGATAGTCGACCGGAGCGTTGGCCACCCGATAGTTGGCGGGGGAGATTGCATCGCCGAAACTGGCGTTGGCAATGCGCCCGAAAGCGTCGGTGCGGCCGGGGCCTTCTGCGGTCGGGTAGAGCCCGCGATGGGTGTCGTTCCAGGCCACCTTCAAGAAGGTGTCGAGAGATATTTTGAAGTCTTTGCGCAGCTGTTGATGCTGGGCATCGTAGTCCTGGTCCAGCACGTTGCGTGCGAAACGTTCGAATTTCCACGGGTTGTAGTAAGTCGACGTCAGGCTGGCCACCAGCGCTTGCCCGAAACTGCCGCCGCGCAACGTAGGAACGCTGGATGGCAGAACGTGCTGCGCCGAACCGCCATCGATACGCACGGCCTGGTCGTTAAAACGCAGTTCGCCGGTGTGGCAGGCAGCGCAGGTGATGTCCAGAAACTCGTCCTGGCTTCCAGGGTTCTGATGACGGGCAAAACCCACGGGCAGATTGCCGGGGTTGTTCGGCGTGGGCTTCTGGCCGGGATCGATCAGGAAACCGAAGCGGGCGAGGTATTCGGGAGCGGCGAATCTCTGTTGTGAAAACGGCAGTTCGAGCGCTTTGAACCAGTCATAGCGCAAGCCTTTGACCTGGGTGCCCTGCGGAGTGAAATAGTAGGTCTGGCGGTCCGCGGCGCTCCATTGCTCCAGGTAATGCAGTTGTTGCGCGGGTGACCAGGTCGGCAGTTTCGGGTTGGCAACGTAGTACAGCACCACGGCGAGGCCCAGCCCGAGCAGCACTGCGAGCACAACCAGCAAACGGAAGAAGAGGCGCAAGTTAAACATCCTTGTCGGTTTATAACTCCCTTATGCCTCAACACCAGAGGTGCGGCAAGTGGCCATTACGCCAGATGCTGTGGTATCCGATTCCTGTTTCTATGAGCGCAAGATGACAGAGGCTTCATCATCCCATTCCCGAAATGCGTTAATACACCTGAACTTATCAGAAGTATCCTGCTCTCATGCCGGTAGCCATTGGTCGTGGCCGCCTGATAAGCTCGCGGCTTTATTCGATTGCCCTTTAGGCGCATGAACAAGGAAATAGCATGAAACAGCATCGGTTGGCGGCGGCGGTGGCCCTGGTTAGCCTGGTACTTGCGGGTTGTGATTCGCAGACCAGCGTAGAGCTGAAAACCCCGGCGCAAAAAGCTTCCTACGGGATTGGCCTGAACATGGGCAAGAGCCTGGCTCAGGAAGGCATGGATGACCTGGACTCCAAGGCCGTAGCACAAGGCATCGAAGATGCCGTCGGCAAGAAAGAACAGAAGCTGAAGGATGACGAACTGGTCGAAGCCTTCGCAGCACTGCAAAAGCGTGCTGAAGAGCGTATGGCCAAAATGAGCGAAGAGTCGGCAGCCGCCGGCAAGAAATTCCTCGAAGACAACGCCAAGAAAGCCGGTGTAACCACCACCGCTTCGGGCTTGCAGTATGAAGTGGTGAAGAAAGCTGAGGGCGCACAGCCTAAGCCGACCGACGTAGTGACTGTTCACTACTCCGGCACCCTGACCAACGGCACCGTGTTTGACAGCTCCGTCGAGCGTGGTAGCCCGATCGACCTGCCGGTCAGCGGTGTGATTCCGGGTTGGGTCGAAGGCCTGCAACTGATGCACGTTGGCGAGAAGTACAAACTGTACATCCCTAGCGAACTGGCTTACGGCGCCCAAAGCCCAAGCCCGGCGATTCCAGCCAACTCGGTGCTGGTATTCGACCTGGAATTGCTGGCGATCAAGGATCCAGCAAAACAAGACGCTACTGCCAAGTAACCGGCGTCTGCTCAAAAAACAACGCCTCGCTTATGCGGGGCGTTGTTGCATCTGGCGTTCAGCGAAGGTAAACAAAGCGAACGGATGCTGTAGGCTGGAGTCATAGCCATTGAGGACGCTTGTGCTATCCGCGCCAGAGCGCCAAGTCAATGAAATCTTGGGTTTTTTTATGTGAGTAAAAAACGCCCGATCTGAGTTAAGCCCTTATGAAACGGGGCTTTCAGCCGTGAAAAGCAGCTCTGTTCACAAGGTTATCCACAATTTGTGTGGATAACATTTCAGTGGGAGGAATGATGAAAACGCCTTGGAATTTCGCTCGTTTCCTGCCTCTGGCCGGTCGGCTGCTCGCGCGTGGACGTTTGCCGACGCTCCTGTTCGCGGTGGCCAGCAAGGGTGCCAGCCAAGGCAACCGGCTGGGCAAACTGAAAGACGATCTGCGCTTGTTGCAGGCACTCTGCCTGGCTTACTGGCGCGGCGAGTACCGGGCCATTAGCCCGAAGGCGTTGATCTCGGTCGTGGCAGGCCTGATGTACTTCCTCAGCCCGCTGGATGCCATTCCGGACTTCATTCCAGTGTTCGGCATGCTCGATGACATCGCGGTGCTGGCCTGGTTGATGAAAGTCCTCGACGATGAACTCAACGCCTTCCGCGCCTGGCGCAATCGTCAGCTGCCGGAGAAGCTCGCAGTGGTTGAGCGCCTGCCCGATACCCCGGAACAACTGCAGCTTCAAGCGCCGAAAAAAAACTGAGTTGATTCAGTCTCATCCACAGATTGATGCCCCCCGCGACCTTGGCCGCTGTTAGGATTACACTTCTAGGGAAAAGTGCCGACTCGCTAAGTGTTGTTGTCCTACGGGGTAGTCATGGATATTCAGATAATTACACGCGAAGGCGAGCCCGAATATGCGGTTCTGCCGTGGGCTCAGTATCAGGCTCTACTGAAAGCAGCAGGCATCAACGAACAACCGCCGCAGGTCGCCCCAGAGCGTCACGCGGCAACACCAGACCAGATTCTTCCGGGTCTGGATCAACTACGCAGTTTGCGCGAAGGGAAGGGCATCGCCATCGAGGCGCTGGCCCGCACGGTAGGCATCAGCCCGTCTTATCTGGCCTTGATCGAAAGTGGCGAGCGTCAACCCGACGCTGCGATTCGCCGCAGCCTGGCCTGGGAATTGACGGTGCCAGGATGGAGGGATGAATCGTGAGCGTACGCATCAGTCGTCAACATTGGGACGGGTTGCTGGGTGAACTGGATCAGGCGCGCCGTCAGCGCCATCTGCTGACATACCGGGCGTTGCTCGAACGTTTGCAACTGCCCACGCCGGCCATGCAAACCCTGACCGCCGCCCTTGAGCATCTGGCCGCGCTGGACGCCAAGGCCGAGCAGCCTTTGCGCAGCTCGCTGGTGATCAGCCAGGGTGCCAGCCGCTTGCCGCGCACCGGTTTCTTTGAATGTGTCGAACGTCTGGGGCGTTTCTCCGGGCCGTCCGACGGCGTCGCTGCCGCCTCGTGGCACGCCTCGGAAGTGGTGCGCGTGTTCGAATACGAGTACCCGGAATCGGCGGAGGCCTGAGTGTTTTTAAAGCTCAAGGCGCGGGCCGGTTACTGGCTGGCCCGCCGATTGTTTCACTGGTCGTGGTTCGTGCGACAGCCGCGCGGCTGGAGTTGGCTCGAAGGCCAGTTCGCCCGTATGGCCAATCTGGGTGACGTTGGCGCGCAAAGCTTCTATGGCCACATCCTGACCTTTCGCGGCGTTGGCATTGGGGCTCGTGAGGAAGGCGTTCGATTGCTGCGCCTGGCGGCGTTGGCGGGGGATGGCAAAGCGGCGTATCAGGTGGGCGTGATCAGTTTGGCGGGGACGCCGAGCAAGGCACCGGATCCGATTGACGCGGCTCGCTGGTGGGGCATGGCGGCGAAGGCCGGGCATCCGTTGGCGGAGATCAAGCTTAAAGAGTTGGCGTCTCGCGGATCTTCGCAATAACCCTCATCGTTGTCTGCTAAACAAACGTGGCGTGAGGGAGACCTCCCGCCACGTTTGCGTTTCTGCCTGCTTGTCATTCGGTGATCGTCAATTAGGGATTTGCCCTACATCCATATCCTACTTCCCTGACTTCATTCTTGATTGATCCCCCGCAAAGTCTCGCGCGCTCCATTTTCTGCGCGAGGGATTGCTCATGTTTGACCCGGTTTTTCACTCCACTTCATGCCGTTCGGTGCGCTGATGGAGCACATCGCCCGCATCGAGCAGGAGCTCGACGGTTTTGCGGACACCCTGTCCCTCTACCGCGAACAACTCAAGCGTTGGTTTAACCAAGCGGCGGATAAGGCCAGCCGTGTCGCTGATTTGCCGTCGCTGATGGGCATGGAACGGCTCATAAAGCTTGGTAATACCACCACTGCGGTGAGCAGTGGCGATGAGGACTTTTTCTCGAGCGTTGCGCAGTGCCCTGCCAATCGGATTCTGCAGATCGAGAGCAAGTTTGAATCGGTCTATGACATTCCGTTGGGGAATATTCAGGTCGATGTGATTGCTGTTGAGGGTGGCGAGAGTACGTCTGTCACGCTCGATGAAAACGGTAAGGGGCAGTTCGAAGGCACTCCCGGCAAGTTCTATCGCGTTCATGTCCAGAATGAAGTAACCCCGACTCAAATCGATGATCTTTTCTCCTCTTACGACGGCCTGACCAAAGAGCTGGACGGCTGGCTGCGCAAAGAGTGGGAAGGGTTTAAACCGCAGTGGTCCCAGTCGACTTTTGCTGCGACGGGTAACGGAATGCTCGCAGGGAGCTGGGCGGCGATCGTGGGCGTGTGGGACAGCTTCAGCCTGCTCTCGGACATTCTTCAGAATCCGCGCAAGTTCGTTGAGCGTTTGGGGAGTGGTGCCGACCAACTGGCCGAGTTGGCAGAAGAATTTCCGGCAACGATGGCAAAAAATCCAGCTGCTGGCTAGCAATGAAGCGGCGCTGTGTTTGCTGTTACGCACCGCCAGCCTCTGGTTGGACATGCTGCCGCCCGGCGAGATCGCCGGCAAAACCGCCGAGGCTGTGTCGACGGTAGTAGTGCAGTTGCTCATCGACATTCTGATCGGGGTTGTCCTGACTTTCGCCGGTGCAGGTGCGGGCATTGCCTATCTGGGTATGCGTCTTGCCAATTATGGCAACCGGATCGTCAACGCCGTACTGGGCCTCGTCAAAGCGATCTTCACGATCATCAACAGCTTCATGGCCTACGTCGACCGCTACAAAACGGTCGCCGCGCGCGGTGTGGCTGCGGGGCTGAAACAAGGTCGCATACAACTACGCTGGAATGGCCGCAAGAACACCACGCTGAAAAAAGACGAACACCACGACGACTCTCCAAAGCAGGCAACAAACCCCAACGGCGACAGTGCCGATTCCGCGGATAAAACCGCCACCAACAAATGCCCGGTGTCGATGGTCACCGGCGAAGAACTGCTGACCCTCATCGACGGTGCGCTGGATGGCATCCTGCCGTTCGATTTCACCCGGCTCTATCGCACCAGTGCGGCCGAGATCGATATCGGCCTCGGTTTCGGCTGGAGTCACAGCCTTGCCCATCGACTGGAAATCGACGGCGACCACGTCATCTGGATCGACCACGAAAGCCGTCGCACCACTTTCCCGCTACCCAACCGCGAACGCCCGGCGATCCACAACAGCCTGTCGCGCGCGGCGATTTATCTCGGCGATCAACCCGAAGAACTGATCCTCGCCCAAGCGGGTGACGACACGCGGTTCTATCACTTTCAAAACGGCCGACTGACAACCATCAGCGACGCTTACGACAACCGCCTGCGCATCACCCGCGACCGTCAGGACCGGATCAAACGCCTCGACAACGGCGCCGGCCGCGCCTTGCTGTTGCGCTATGACCGCAGCCATCTAGCCGCCGTCGACTATCAGGTTTTTATCCCGGCGCAGACTCTCGATGAGGCCTGGAAAACTGAGCTAACGCTGGTCAGTTATCGCTACGACGAACGCTCACAACTCATCGAAGCGACCAACGCCGCCGGTGAAAGCGAGCGTTACGACTACGACGATCAGCACGTCATCCTGCAGCGACAACTGGCCGGTGGGGCAAGTTTCTTCTGGGCGTGGGAAAGGTCCGGCAAGGCGGCCCGATGCATCCACCACTGGGCGTCGTTTTCGCAGATGGACGCGCGGTATGTCTGGGATGACCAGGGCAGTGTCACCGTTCAGAACGTCGACGGCAGCGAAGAGGTTTACGTCCACGACGACCGCGCGCGGCTGGTGCGCAAGGTCGAACTGGATGGCGGCGAACACCTCAAGGCCTACGACGACCAAGGGCGGTTGATTGCCGAGCAGGATCCGCTGGGTGCCGTCACTGAATACCATTACGACGAATTCGGATGGCTGGTCGCGCTGATTCCGCCGGAAGACGAACCGACGGCCTACGAGTACCGCAACGGTTTCCTGCACGCACGGTATCGCGGCAAAGCGGTATGGACCTATCAGCGCAATGCTCAGGGCGCTATCACCGAAGCGACCGATCCCGACGGGCATGTCAGCCACTATCACTACGACGACAAAGGCCAGCTGCTGTCGATCCGTTACCCGGACAACAGCCGGCATCTGTTCGTCTGGAGCGCCTTAGGGCAACTGCTCGAAGAAACCTTGCCGGACGGTGGCCAGCGGCGGTTTTCCTACGATGCGATGGGGCGGCAGATTACCCGTCAGGACGAACACGGCGCCGTCACCCAGTACCAATGGGATGCCGTTGGCCGACTGATCCAGACGACGCTGCCCACAGGCGCCAGCCGCGCCTTCAGCTACAACGCCTACGGCGGAATCACCGCCGAACGCGATGAACTGGGCCGCGTCACGCGTTACGAATACGTCGATGACCTGCACCTGGTCAGCCGCCGGATCAACCCTGACGGAACGCAACTGCGTTATCGCTACGACAACGCCCAGCTGTTGCTCACGGAAATCGAAAACGAATCCGGCGAAAAATATCAGCTGGACTACACGGCCAACGGCCTGATCCGACAGGAAACCGGCTTCGACGGCCAGCGCACGGCGTATGCCTACGACCTCAACGGCCATCTGCTGGAGAAAACCGAGTTCGGTGATGACGACTCGCAGCTGGTGACTGCTTATCAGCGGGATTCGGCCGGGCGCCTACTGCTTAAAACCCTGCCCGACGGCATCAAGGTTGAATACCGCTACGACAGCCTCGGTCGCCTGATCAGCGTCGACGACGGCCACGATCATCCGCTGGAATTCGAGTACGACCAGCAGGACCGCCTGATCACCGAACATCAGGGCTGGGGCACCCTGCGCTATGGCTACGACGCCTGCGGTCAGCTCAATCGCCTGCGCCTGCCGGACGGCAGCAAACTCGATTACCACCACGCCAAGGGTGGCGCGCTGACGGCCATCGACCTCAACGGCGCGCGCCTCACGACCCACCAATTCGCCTTCGGCCGCGAACAGCAACGCCAGCAGGGGCAACTGCTCAGCGAATATGCCTACGACGATCAGGGCCGATTGAAGGCCCACGCTGTCAGTCAACAGCACCAAGCGCTGTATCGCCGCGACTATGCCTACGGCGCCAACGGAAGTCTCGACAGCATCGCCGACACCCGCCACGGCCAGCGCAGCTATCAGTACGATCCACTCAACCGCCTGACCCGCGTTCGCCACACCCGCGACGACCCAGCGGAAACCTTCGCCCACGACCCGGCCGGCAACCTGCTGATGCAGGACCGCCCCGGTGCCGCGACCGTCAAAGGCAACCGCCTGCTGATGCAAGGTGACCGCCACTACGACTACGACGCCTTCGGCAACCTGATCCGCGAACGCCGTGGCACCGCGCAAAAACTCGTCACCGAATACCGTTACGACGGCCAACACCGCTTGGTCGGCGTCACCACTCCGGATGGCCGCAGCGCCAGCTACCGCTACGACGCCTTCGGCCGTCGCATCAGCAAAACCGTCGACGGCAACACCACCGAGTTCTTCTGGCAAGGCGACCACCTCGTCGCCGAAAGCAGCCGCGAGCACTATCGCAGCTACCTCTACGAACCGGGCAGCTTCCTCCCACTGGCCATGCTCGACGGCAAAGGCCCACGCAAGGCCTGTCCGTTCTACTACCAACTCGATCACCTCGGCACGCCGCAGGAACTGACCGATTTTGGTGGCGAGATTGTCTGGTCGGCGAAGTACAACGCCTACGGCAAGGTCACGCGCCTGGCGTTGGGTGGGGGCGAGCAGCTCGAGCAGCCGTTACGGTTTCAGGGTCAGTACTTTGATGCCGAAAGCGGTCTGCACTACAACCGGCATCGGTACTATGATCCGCAGGTGGGTCGGTACCTGACGCCGGATCCGATCAAGTTAACGGGTGGGCTGAACCAGTATCAGTACACGCCGAATCCGACGGGGTGGGTTGATCCGTTGGGGTTGAGCGGGAGTTGTCCGCCGCCGAATAAGCCAGGGTGTCAGGCGCCGGATGAAGTTGCCAGCGCCACGGTCGCACAAGGTGAGCCAAAGGTCCCACAGCCGAAATCACGCCCTCAGGATTTTGGTAGCGAAGAAAAGCTTGTTGGGCATTATGAAAAACATGGCGCAGAATTTAAGGCTATGAGCAGGGAGGAGTATTTGCTAATAGCTCGTGATGTTATGAATAAAGGTACTCGTGTGGAGTACCAATATAAAGGCGAGATTCGCGCGGGATATTTGCAGTTAATGGGAAATAATCGAAGAGGGGAGACTAAATTCGCGTTTGTGGGCACAAACAATAAGCAGGAAATAACGACTTTGCATACGAAGAGTGGAAAGGAATTTTGGAGAACTATAAATGGTGATTCTCACGACAAAGTATTGAGGCCCACGAATGACTAATAAGTATGCTGCGGTTTTACTGGCAGTAGATCAAATCGTCGAAGAAGAGATTTTATTGCTCGTTAACGGTGTAAAAGTTAAATGCTTTGCGAGCCACTGTCCTGAAAAAATCGAAGTGGGAGAATCCTACGAAGTGGAATTCGAAATCGTCCTTCCTGATGACGATTTTATTGTCGCTATAGAAAAAACAACTGGCACGCCGATTGAAATGACGGGCGACGGGTTCTCATGCACCCTGTACGGGTATCTGGATGGAAGTATTTTCCGATCCTTCGTTGACTTTACGGATCAGGAAATCCACTACGACTTTCCAGAACTCAATGAAAAATTCGTAAAACTCAAGGTGGAGCGAATTGATGTGGTGTTCTAATTGAGGTGCGAAATTTCCGGGCAAGGTCGTCGGAAGTTTCCTTCAAGTTGTAGTGGTTTCCATGAACTGGCGCGGTATGCGTTCAATCGATAGCCTTTGCTGGTCATTGAAATTCAGTGATGGGGTGTAGGAACCCGGTATTAGCATCGGTAACGCATTAGCGTTCGAAACCTGATTTGCGGCCGTCAATGTGCGTCCGTAAGATCTGTTGCGGCGGCTGTGCGCGGGCACGCTTCGGCGTGGTCGAGTTTCCGATGCTCGGTATTCCTACCCCGCGTATAGCTGCCACTCAAGCCTGTAGGAAGGCTTTTGGCAGCTCCTATTTTCATCGGAAGGTTTCAAATGCCAACACTTCACCCCGATCCACCCTACGAAAAACCAATCCCCCACCCCGAAAACCGTTTCATGGCGTTGACCAGTAACTGCAACGACATGCCCACCCTGTTCGTTGATACCCGCGCACCGCTCGATGTCTTGGCCGACGCGGCCAGCTACCGAATCCGCGCTTGATGATCGTTCCCACGCTCTGCGTGGGAATGCAGCCCGTGACGCTCTGCGTCACATCAGTGTCAGGCTGGACACCAGCGGTGGGGCTGGAACGCGGAGCGTCCCTGGAGGCATTCCCAGAGCGTGGGAACGATCAGATCACCGATGCCCGGCAACCAACGCTTCCTCAGCTTCTGGCATCGCCAGACTATCAATCACATGCACGCTATACCCCGGCACATTTTTCGCGTGGTGCTTGGCTTGCGAGGCCATCTCCGCCAATTGACTTGCATCGAGTTGTCCACAGGCCTGTGGATGTAAATGCACCACGCCGATTGACAGTGACAACAACGCAAACTCCTGACGTACACCCTGACGGTTTGGGGCGATGAAGCAGCCAGCTTCCAGGTGTTCGCTGCGATAAAAACGTCGGCACTGGCTCTGGAAGTCGTCCAGCAACTGGTTCAAACGTTTGCGCCAGTCTTCCGGGCCGAGTACCAGCAGGAAGTCATCGCCGCCGATATGCCCGACGAAGTCGCGGGAAGGGTCGACGCGATCATTCAGGCATTGCGCCAGGCACAGTAGGACTTCGTCCCCACGGCCGTAGCCGTAGAAGTCGTTGAAGGGTTTGAAACTGTCGATGTCCACGTAGCAGATCACCGATTCCCGTTGCTGTTGCAGCAGCCGTGTCAGGCATTGCTGGATCGGCACGTTTCCCGGCAGCAGGGTCAGCGGGTTGGCGTAGCGGGCTTGCTGGATTTTCAGTTCGGTAATCAGTTTGAGCACATCGATAACCCGGCCCAACCCCAGATAACCGCCATTGAGGGTGATGATGAAGTCTTCTTCGATGCGCTGCCGCGCGCGGCTGGTGATCAGGCGACTCACTTGTTGCAACGACTGGCTCATCTCAACGGCGAGAAAGTCGTCGCTCATTAAGCGGCTGATCGGTTTGCGGGCGAACAGGTCGGTGGCAAAGGGTTTGAGCAGTGCGTCGGAGAGCGAATGCCGATGGACGATGCCGCAGGGCTGGCCTTGCTCGTCGAGCACCGCCAGTGAGTTCAGGTTGGCTTGGCGGCGGAAGGCTTCCAGCACCGTGGCGGTCGGGGTGTCGCGGGCCACGGCCGGTTGATCGTTGAGCAGTGCGCTGAGGTCGCTGCCTTCGTCATTCAGCGCCACGGCGGAGCTGTCATGTTTTGGCATCATCGCTCGGGCATCCCGAGGCGGTTGCTCTTGAGGCCGACAGAGCAAATAACCCTGAACCAGGTCGACGCCCATCTCGGTCAACACCGCGAGTTCTTCCGACAGCTCGATGCCTTCGGCGATCACTTGCGCCCGCGACGCCTTGGCGATTTGCAGGATAGAGCCAACGAATTCGCGCTTGAGGGCGTCCTGGTGAATGCCATCGATGAAGTGTCGATCAATCTTCACGTAGTCCGGACGCAATTCGGACCAGAGCCGCAAGCTCGAATAGCCTGCACCCAGATCATCCAGAGCAATGGAAAACCCCATCGCTCGATAGTGATGCAGCGCGGTTTGCAGCAGCTCGAAATCGTCGGTCGGGGTCTGTTCAGTCAGTTCGATCACCACCTGACTCGGCGGTATGCCGAAATCCTGCAGCAGTTGCAGGGTGCGACCGGGTTGGTGAGCGGCTTCGAGCAAGGATTCCGGGGAAACGTTGAGGAAAAGTTTGCCGGGAAGTTGTTGTTCGTTGAAGCGGCGGCAAGCGCTTTGACGGCAAGCGATCTCCAGTTCGCTCAGGCGGCCAGCCTGCCGGGCGACGGCAAACAGTGCGATGGGGGAGTGCAACGGGCTGTTGGAGGGGCCGCGACTGAGTGCTTCGTAACCGAGAATGCGTCGCTCAGAGAGGCAAATGATCGGCTGGAACAGGCTGTGCAAACCGCTTTGAGCCAGTATGGAACTCAAGGCACTCAGCTGTTCGGTAGTGGTCATGGCGATCTCTGGCGATAAAAAAAGGACTGGGAGCACACTCTTGGTTAAAGAGGGCTCCCAGTTCTGTATTTCACGACAGAATGATGACTGTTTGATGACGCTCCGGGGAGCGCCAGCATTAAATTGCCATCATCTTGCTAGTAACAACTTAGTGCTTGGCTACCGCGGTGTTGAGTTTCAGGTAGTCCAACAGAATCCGCCCGGTCTCGCTCAGATAAGCATCGTCTTCTGGTTTTGTCTTGTCTGGCTCGGCCGCGATCGCGTCTTCGTCTTCTTTCTTCAGCTCTTTGAGCGGTTCTTCACCCTTGGCCTTGCGACGGATATTTTCCATGCCAAGTTGCTTGGCTTCGATATCGGCGTGTTGTGCACGACGATCAGCTTCATTGAGGCTGACGGTTTTTTCTCCCATCAGTTTCTGCGCCAAGGCCAGCTTGTCGCGAATGAACACGAACTCCGCGTCTTTGGCCGAGCGTACCTCGTGCTCGGATTTAAGCTGCGAGATGTACGGCTTGAACGGGTCGACCGCAGGCTTGATGGCCGCACGGATGGTGTCCCACGGCATGGCTTCAGGCAGTGCGCTTTCGCCGATTTCCTTGGTGTCGATGATCGATGGGTAATTGATGTCCGGCAGTACGCCCTGATGCTGGGTGCTCTGGCCGGAAACCCGGTAGAACTTGGCCAGGGTCAGTTTCAGTTCGCCATGGTTCAGCGGCTGAATGGTCTGCACGGTGCCTTTACCGAAGGTCTGGCCGCCAATGATCAATGCACGGTGGTAGTCCTGCATGGCGCCGGCAAAAATCTCCGAAGCCGAGGCGGACAAGCGGTTGACCAGCAACGCCATCGGGCCTTTGTAGAACGCACCCGGGTTTTCATCTTCCAGCACATCGACCCGACCATCGGCATTACGCACGAGAACGGTCGGACCTTTGTCGATGAACAGACTGGTCAGCTCGGTGGCTTCCTGCAGGGAACCACCGCCGTTGTTGCGCAGGTCGATGACTACGCCGTCAACTTTGTCTTTTTGCAACTCGGTCAGCAGTTTCTTGACGTCGCGAGTGGTGCTCTTGTAGTCCGGATCGCCAGCACGGAAGGCCTTGAAATCCAGGTAGAAGGCCGGGATCTCGATGACGCCGAGCTTGTAGTCCTTGCCGTCTTGTTTCAGGTTGAGGACCGACTTCTTCACAGCCTGGTCTTCAAGCTTCACTGCTTCGCGGGTGATCGGGACGATCTTGGTGGTCTGGTCGTTCGGCGCGTTGCTGGCCGGGATCACTTCCAGGCGCACCACGGTGCCTTTCGGCCCACGGATCAGCTTGACCACTTCGTCCAGACGCCAGCCGACCACATCGACCATTTCTTTGTTGCCTTGGGCAACGCCGATGATCTTGTCAGCCGGTGCGACTTGCTTGGTCTTGTCGGCCGGGCCTGCCGGCACCAGACGCACGACTTTCACCTGGTCGTTGTCGCTCTGCAATACGGCGCCGATGCCCTCGAGGGACAGGCTCATGTTGATGTCGAAGTTCTCCGCGTTATCCGGCGACAGATAGTTGGTGTGCGGGTCGTAGGACATGGCGAAGGTATTGATGTACGCCTGGAAGATGTCTTCCGGACGGGTCTGGTCCAGGCGCGACAATTGATTCTTGTAACGCTTGGTCAGGGTTTCCTGAATCTGCTTGGGCTCTTTGCCAGCAATCCTCATCCGCAGCACTTCGTCCTTGACGCGTTTGCGCCACAGGTCGTCGAGTTCTGCTGTGGACTTGAGCCAAGGGGCGTCCTTGCGATCGATCAGCAAGGTTTCCTTGGTCGTGAAGTCGATCTTGTCGACGCCTTTGTTCAGCTCGGCAAGGGCGAAGTCCAGACGCGCTTTGACGCGGTCCAGGTAGCGCTTGTAGATGGTGAACCCGGCGTTCAGGTCGCCGCTTTTGAGGAAGTCGTCAAACTGGGTTTTCCATTTGTCGAATTCGGCAATGTCGCTGGCCATGAAGTAGCTGCGCGACGGATCCAGCAGCTTGAGGTAGCTGTCATAGATGATCACCGAGCGCGCGTCATCGAGCGGCGGTTTGCTGTAGTGATGGCGCTTTAGCAACTCGACGACATTCAGGCTGGCGATCACTTCGTCACGATCAGGCTGAAGCTTGTCCCAGCTATTGGCTGCAAACGAATTGGTCGACATCGGCAACAGGCCGATACCAATGAATAGAGCTAGGGCGGTGCTGGGGAAAAAATGCTTCATGCTGATTCGACGCGGGGACAATTGATCACGCATATTAGGCCGTCTTTGAAGTCGCCGGTTCCACAAAGGGCCGGTCAAAAAATGCAAGAAAGCCCGGCGCTACAGCTACGGGCTCAGTCCAGACTCACTATGGAGGCACTGTGAAAGCATTGCAAGGCGTTGAAGGTCAAGTGGAGTGGGTGGAAGAACCCAGTCCTACTTGCGATGTAGGACAAGTTCGGATTCGAGTGGCGGCTGCGGGTCTCAATCGCGCCGATTTGTTACAGAAGGCGGGTCTTTATCCGCCACCGCCGGGAGCCAGTCAGGTACTGGGTCTTGAGTGTTCGGGGGTGATCAGCGAGGTGGGGCCGGGCTCGTCCTGGCAGGTCGGGGACCGAGTCTGCGCCTTGCTGGCCGGGGGCGGGATGGCCGAGGAGGTAGTTGTCGACGGACGGCATGCGTTGCCGGTTCCCGAAGGTTTGTCTCTGGCTGAGGCAGCAGCGTTGCCGGAAGTGTATGCGACCGTTTGGCTGAATTTGTTTCAATTGGCTGCGCTCAAGCCGGGTGAGAAAGTTCTCCTGCACGCCGGAGCAAGTGGAATCGGTTCAGCTGCCATTCAGCTGTGCAAGGCGTTTGGTAACCCGTGCTGGGTCAGCGTCGGTTCCGCCGAGCGTTTGGCTTACTGCGAAGCGCTGGGCGCACAAGGCGGGGTAGTGCGCACCGGGGATCTGGACAGCTTGGGCGATCTGGGGCCGTTCGATGTGATCCTTGATCCGGTCGGCGGTAACTACGCGACGTTGAATCTGAAACTGCTGGCCCGCGACGGCCGTTGGGTGTTGATCGGCCTGATGGGCGGACGTGAGGCGAAGCTGGATCTGGCGCAGGTGCTCGCCAAACGCGTGCAATTGCTGGGTTCGACCTTGCGCAGTCGCGACGATCAGTTCAAGGCGGATTTGTTCAGTGATCTGAGCCAGCATGTCTGGCCGCTGATTGCCGAAGGGCGATTGAGTCCGCAACTGGCCAAGACTTTCCCGATCAAGGATGCTGAAGCGGCATTTGCTGAGTTGGCGACTAACAAGGTGGCGGGGAAGTTAGTCTTGGTGATCGACCCAAGCCTGATCTGAACCTTGTGGGAGCGTGGCTTGCCCGCGATTCGCAAGCCACGCTCCCACAGGTTCTCCATCATTTCCAGAGATGGATCGGCCAGCCTGCTTTTTCGGCGTGCTCCAGCAACACTGGATCCGGGTTGACTACGTGTGGGAAATCCACTTTCAGCAGCAGCGGCAAATCGTTGCGTGAATCCGAATAGAAACTCGCGCCCTCAAGGTTTTCCTCTTCAGCATCCAGCCATTCCAGCAAGCGCGTAATCTTTCCTTCGCGGTAGGTCAGCGTGCCGACGGTGTGGCCGCTATAAACGCCGTGCGCGACTTCCAGCTCGATGCCGAGAATCTCGTCAATGCCCAAGCGATCGGCAATCGGCCTCACCAAGTGCGTGCCCGACGCCGAAATCACCAGGATCCGGTCGCCGGCCTTACGATGGGCCGCAATGGCTTTGGTGGCGCCACTGAAAATGATCGGCTCGATGAAGTCTTCCACCCAAGGGCCGACCAAATGGTCGACCTCTTCCGGCGTACGCCCGATCATCGGTTCCAGGCTGAAGGTCATGTAGTCCTCCATCCGCAGCTTGCCGTGGCTGTAGGCGTCCATCAGCTCGTTGTTCTGACGCATGAACGACTCGGGATCGACCCAACCCAAGCGGCCCATTTGCTCGCTCCAAAGGGTGGCGCAGTCACCGTGGATCAGGGTTTCATCCAAATCAAAAATTGCCAGGGCCATCAGTGCGGTTCTCTCTTCAACATCAGCAAAGGCATCAGGCTACCTCACAGAGGGCCGTCGGATCGATGGAAAGCGCCAGACGCTGACCATCGGGATGCAAATCGGCCGCCGAGCGGTTCAGCACATCCACCACCAATTCCACGCCCCGGGCTTCAACCCGATAGCGAATCACGTTGCCCAACAGGCTGTGGCTGCGGACTTGCGCGTCGAGTTCGCCGTTCAGGCTCAGCTCGATGGCTTCCGGGCGAATCGCGATGCGGTGGGTAATCGGTCGCTGCAGCAGTTTTGTGGCGCTGTCGGCGTCCAGCAGGTTGTAGTTGCCGATGAAACCTGCGGCAAAGAAATCGATGGGTGCGGTGTAAAGGGTCTGGGCGTCGCCGCTCTGTACGATTTTTCCCTGATTCATCAAGAAAATCCGGTCGGACATCGTCAGGGCTTCTTCCTGATCGTGAGTGACGAAGATCGTGGTCAAGCCGAGTTCACGCTGGATCTGACGGATCTGTTCGCGCAAGTGCTTGCGAATCCGCGCATCGAGGGCCGACAGCGGTTCATCCAGTAACAACAGACGTGGTCGGGTCACCAACGATCGGGCGAGGGCGACTCGCTGGCATTGGCCGCCGGACAGTTGATGTGGATAGCGCGCGGCGAAATCGTTGAGTTCCACCAGTTTCAGCACTTCGGTAACACGCTTATGGCTGTCGTCGGCGTTGACCTTCTGCATGCGTAAACCAAAAGCGACGTTCTGCTCCACGGTCATGTTGGGGAACAGCGCGTAGCTCTGAAACACCATGCCGATCCCGCGTTTCTGCGGGCTCAACGGCACGAGGTCGGCGCCATCAAGCAGGATCTTGCCCCCATCCACCGAGGTCAGCCCGGCGATGCAACGCAGTAGCGTCGACTTGCCGCAACCGGACGGGCCGAGGAGGGTGACGAACTCACCCTTCTGGATTTCGCAGTTGATGTCGCTGAATACGGTGGTGCCCGAATAGTTTTTTTGCAGGTGTTGGACGCTGACATAGCTCATTCGCTTTTGTCCTTGTTCAAAATATTGGCCGCCCAGGTCAGAACCAGCACAAAGAAGAAGTAGGAAATCACCAGCGCACTGGTGAAGTGGCCGCTGCTGTTGCGCATGTTGTTGAGGTAGACCTGCAGGGTTTCGTAGCGGGTGCCGACGAGGATGTTGGCGAACACGAACTCACCAAACAGAAACGAAAACGACAGCAACAACGCCACCATCAGGCCCTTGCGCAGGTTCGGCAACACCACCAGGAACGCGGCTTGCCAGGTGCTGGCCCCAAGCAACTGAGCGGAGTCCATCAGGTCGCGCAGGTTGATCGCTTGCAGGTTGTTGGTGATCGCCCGGTACATGAACGGCAGCGCGATGGTGAAGTAGCAGCCAATCAGAATCCACGGCGTACCGACCATCGCAAACGGCCCGGAACCATAGAGCTGCAACAGCCCCACCGACGACACCACCGGCGGCACCGCGAAGGGCAGCAGGATCAGGATGTTCATCAGCGCATCGAGTTTGGGGAAGTGGTAATGCACCACGAACAGCAACGGCAGAATCAGCACCACCGACAGAATCAACGCGCCGACGCAAACCAGCAGCGACTGCCCGAAGGCATGCAGAAAGCGCGGATCGCTCCACAGCTGGACGTACCACTTGAAGGTAAAGCCGCTGGGTAGAATGGTCGCCGACCAACTGCTGGCGATTGAGTAGATCAGCGTCCCAAGCAGCGGCAACAACAGAATGGCAAACAGCAAGTACACCACTACCCGGTGATAGACACCGATGGGGCCCAGTTCAGCGCGAGACATGGTAGCTCCTCTTCAGCAGCAGCTGATGCACGATGGTCACCAGGGTCATCAACGCCACCAGCACCACGGCCAACGCACTGGCGAGGTTCGGGTCCAGGGAAATATCGCCGGACACCATCGCCGCGATGCGGATCGGCAGCACGTTGAAGTTGCCGGTGGTCAACGCGTACACCGTAGCGTAGGCGCCGAGGGCGTTGGCCAGCAAGATCACGAAGGTAC
Source organism: Pseudomonas sp. RT4P38 (assembly GCF_054897765.1). Lineage (NCBI taxonomy): Bacteria > Pseudomonadati > Pseudomonadota > Gammaproteobacteria > Pseudomonadales > Pseudomonadaceae > Pseudomonas > Pseudomonas sp. RT4P38. Next base: position 5,113,919 of record NZ_CM142703.1, on the reverse strand, counting down.
CGAGCAGCGCAGGCGTCAGCACCGGCAAACCGATGTGGCGCCAGAACTGCCAGCCGTTGGCGCCGAGCAATTGGGCGGACTCACGCCAGTCTTCGCGCAAGGCATCGAAGGCCGGGTAGAGCAGCAGCACGCCCAATGGAATCTGGAAGTAGGTGTAGAGAATGATCAGCCCGGTTTTCGAGTACAGGTTGAAGTCCTGAATGATCCCTGCCTGCTTGAGCATGATGGTGAAGCTGCCGTTGAAGCCCAGCAGGATGATGAACGCGAAAGCCAGGGGCACGCCGGCGAAGTTGCTGGTCATGTTGGCGAAGGCGTTGACGAAGTTGCGCAGTTTCGAGTCGACCCGGCGCAAGGAGTAGGCGCCGAGTACGGCGATGATGATGCCGAACACGCTGGACCAGAAACTGATCTCGAGGCTGTACTGGATCGCTTGCAAATAGAACTTCGAATTGAAGATCTTGGTGAAGTTCGCCAGGCCCCATCCGAACTCTTCCGATTGCAGGCTGTTGATCATCACCCAGACGAGGGGGGCGATCTCGAACACGATAAAGAACAGTGCGAAAGGCACCAGGCACAAGGCTGCCAGCCATTTTCCGCGCGTCATGGCGTTCACTTGAGCAATTCCCGGCATACAGGTTTGTCGTGGGTCACACCCAGCAATTCGCAGACGGTGCCGCATATTTCAGTCTGTTTCGGTGCGGCATCGGCGTTGAAACTGAAGGCCTCTCCCAGAACGAACAGCGGTACTTCGCGCTCTTCGGCCAGCAGGCCATTGTGGGAACGGTCGTTGTTCATCCCGTGGTCGGCCGTCACCAGCACCTGATAACCGGCGTCGAGCCAGGTTTGCAGGTAGTCGGCCAGAATAATGTCCGCCGAGCGGGCGCTGTTGCGGTATTGCGGGGTGTCGAGACCGTGCTTGTGCCCGGCGTCGTCGATGTTCATGGGGTGGACCAGTAAAAAATTCGGCGCATGACGCAGGCGCAGATTTTCGGCGTCGGCGAACAGGTGCGAGTCCGGGTAGTGATCGTTCCAGTAGAAATGACCGTGCTGGATCGGCAGGTCGGGGTTGTCGGTGTGACGATCCCGTGCGGCAACGAAGGGCGAATTGTTATACAGCTCACTGACCCAGTGATAGGCCGCGGCGGCGGTTGTGAGGCCGGCATCACGGACGTAGTGATAGATGCTGCGCTGGTTGGACAGGCGCGAGACGTTGTTGTGGACGATGCCGCTCTCGATGGGCGGGACGCCGGTGAGGATGCATTCGTAAAGCGGTCGGGACAGGGCCGGCAGTTCGCACTCCAGTTTGTAGAGCGACGCGCGTCCTGCGCCAACATAAGCCTGCAGGTGCCCCATGGCGTGGCGCGCGACTTCGTAATTGAGGCCGTCGAGCACGACAAGGATGACGTTGTGCTTCATAGGGGCGGAACTCCGCGAAACAGATAATTCAAGTACGCAACCAATCCCCCTGTGGGAGCGAGCCTGCTCGCGAAAGCGGTATGACATTCAACATCTTCGTCGAATGTTCAGCCGCATTCGCGAGCAGGCTCGCTCCCACATTGGATCTCCATTAGGTGTCCAATGTGGGATCTACAGCATTACTGCATGTTGATGATGACTTCTTCCTGCCACTTCTGAGGCAGCGCCTTGGAGGTCTTTTCCCACGCATCCGCGTCTTTGATCGGCGTGACCTTTTTGTACTGCTCGTTAGGTAGCAGTTGGGCCTTGACGTCATCCGGCAATTTGACGTGCTCGGCGCGGATCGGACGGGCGTTGCCGCGCGCCAGGTTGATCTGACCGGCATCGCTGAAGATGTATTCGCGGGTCAGCTTGGCGGCGTTCGGGTTTTTCGCGTATTTGTTGATGATGGTGGTGTAACCGGAAATCACCGAGCCATCGGATGGAATCAGCACCACGTAATCATCCGGATTCGCCATCTTGGCCTTGTAGCTCAGGCCGTTGAAGTCCCAGACCACGCCGACTTCGATTTCACCCTTTTCCATCGTGGCGATGGTCGGGTTGGCCATGGACAGGCGTCCTTGTTTGGCGATATCTGCGAACAGCAACAGCGCTGGTTGCAGGTTCTTTTCGTCGCCACCGTTGGCCAGTGCTGCGGCCAGTACACCGTTGGCGGCCTGGGCGGCGGTGCTCACGTCACCGATGGAAACCTTGTATTTACCGGTTTTCAGATCAGCCCACTTGGTCGGAGCTTCGGAACCGTGCAGCAGCTTCTTGTTGACGATAAACGCGATGGTGCCGGTATAGGCCAGCGCCCAGTTGCCGTCCTTGTCCTTGGCCCAATCTGGAATCTGATCCCAGGTAGAGGGTTTGTAAGGTTGCACCACATCTTGCTTGACCGCGATCGGGCCGAAGGCTGCACCGACGTCACCGATGTCAGCCGTGGCGTTGTCTTTTTCAGCTTTGAACTTGGCGATTTCCTGGGCCGAGCTCATGTCGGTGTCGATGTGCTTCAAGCCGTAGTTCTTGGCCAGGTCATCCCAGGTGCCTTTCCAGTTGGCCCAGTTATCGGGCATGCCGACACTGTTGACCTCACCTTCCGCTTTCGCAGCGGCTTCCAGAGTTTTCAAGTCGGTGTCAGCGGCCATGGCGGCGGTGCACATGGCAATGGTCGAGCCTAACAATGATGCCAGGAAAAGCTTTTTCATCCGAAGCTCCTTTGGGCGTTTTCAACGCTGCGATTGCGGTTGTGTTGGTCTAGGTCAGCAATACCTGAGCCAATTTAGGCCGGTTGGATGACATTTTGATGTCGACGACCGGTCTAGCTCTATGTTCAGCGCTGGAATGCTCAGGCTCCGGGGTAAGCGTAGACCATGGCTAAAGAGCTGATATGAAAGGACTTGGCCATGAAATTGCAGGTGTCTGGATCAACCGTTCGGCGGCTTTGTCATCTGTCAGTCATAAGCAGTGCCTAGGCTTGCCGGGAGTTGTAGGGAGCCGATGAGTCGCGGTTCCGCCCCGAAACAGTGCTGGTCTAGTCCAGATAGGTAACGTTGATGCGCATCGAGACAACCAAAGCGGTGACAGCGATCGGGCAGGTTCTGCAGGAACAGCTTGACCATGGCCTGTTGGCGCCCGGTAGCAAACTGCCGGCCGAGCGCAAGCTCAGTGAGTTGTTCGGTACCACGCGGATCACCGTGCGTGAAGCGTTGTTGCAGCTGGAAGCCCAGGGGCAGATTTATCGGGAGGAGCGCCGTGGCTGGTTCGTGTCGCCACCGCGCCTGGCGTATAACCTGATGCAGCGCAGTCACTTTCACGCGATGGTCAGTGCACAGGGGCGTGTGCCGTCCACCGAGGTAATTTCAGCGCGGTTGCAACCGGCGTCGGCGGCGGTCTGTGCCTGGTTGCAGTTGCCGGCGTTGTCGAGTGTGATTCAGATTTGCCGGGCGCGGCGGATTGATGAACGGCTGGTGTTGTACGTGGAGCACTATTTGAATCCGCAGTTTTTTCCGGGGATTCTGGATTTCGATTTGAATCAGTCGATTACCGAGTTGTATGCGCGGCATTACGATTTGCACTATGGGCGGGTGCGTTTCGAGATTGTGCCGACGGCGTTGTCGGTGGATGCGGCGGCAGCTTTACGGGTGTCGGTGGGGAGTCCGGGGTTGCGCATCGCTCGGGTCAATTACGATCAGCATGAGCGGTTGATCGATTGTGATCTGGAGTTTTGGCGGCATGATGCAATTCATGTCGGGGTTGATGTGGTCTGAACCTGGCCGCCGCAGGTCTCGGTTCTATCATTACCCGAACCGGTAAATGTCCATGCCCAGGGCGCCCATGGTGAATCCCTTGTGGCTCACGCTGAAGGTCCCTCCCGCACTGCGCGCGAAGTACAACGGCAGCAAATGTTCATCACTGGGATGGTTGCGCACGGCATTAGGTGCTTGCTGGCGGTAGTCGTGCAACGCGGTTTCGTCGTTGGCAGCGAGTTTTTCGATCATCCAGTCTCGAAATGCTTGGGCCCAGGGTTCGACGCTTTCCGGGCCTGCGTGCCAGTCCAGTTCGCGCAGGTTGTGGGTGATGCTGCCGGAACCGATCAACAGCACGCCGTGTTCTCGCAGACTGGCCAGCGCATGGCCGACGCGGGTTTGCAGGGACGGGCCACCACGGGTGGGCAGCGAGACTTGCACGACGGGGATATCGGCGTGTGGATACATCAACGACAAGGGCACCCAGACTCCATGGTCGAACGGCCGTTCGGCGTCGATGCGTGCGGGCAGGCCATTGCTCTTCAGCAGTTCGACAACCTCTGCGGCCAATTGTGGATCGCCGGGCGCCGGGTATTGCACGTCAAACAACGCCTGTGGAAAGCCACCGAAGTCATGCCAGGTTTCAGGCTGGGGATTGCCGCTGACGAGCAATTCATTGCTTTCCCAATGCGCGGAAACAATGATGATGGCCTTGGGTTTCGGTAATTCTGCGGCCAGGCGAGCGAGGGCGGGCCCGCTGGCGCCCGGTTCCAGTGCCAACATGGGCGAGCCATGGGATATGTACAGGCTGGGGAACATGAATGAGCTCCTGAGGGGTAAGATGGCATCATCTTCAGTCAGATCATTGATCTAAATCTAATATAAGTTTTAGAGCCTTTTGATCGAATTTTCGGGATTAATTATGCAGCCGGAGTTTTGGCACAAGCGGTGGACGTCGAATCAGATCGGCTTTCACCTGCCGGAAGTAAATCCATATCTGCAACGGTACTGGCCGCAGCTGGGCCTGGAAGAGGGCTCGCGCGTACTGGTGCCGCTATGTGGGAAAAGCCTGGATCTGCTGTGGCTGGGGAAATGCGGTCACGAGGTGTTGGGCATCGAGTTGTCGGAAAAAGCGGTGGAAGACTTTTTCCACGAGCATCAATTTGATCCGGACGTCAGCGACCAAGGCCCCTTCACTGTCTATCGTGCGGGCTCGATCGAGATCTGGTGTGGTGATTTCTTCGCGTTGACTGCCGGCGATGTCGCCGATTGCAGTGCGCTGTACGACCGCGCTGCGTTGATCGCCTTGCCGCCGACAATGCGTGAGCAGTACGCCGAACATCTGAAGCGGATTCTTCCAAAGGATTCTTTGGGACTGCTGATTACCCTGGACTACGACCAGCCGCAAATGGACGGACCGCCCTTTGCCGTGCTGGATGACGAAGTGAAACGGTTGTTCGGGGCTTCGTGGGAGTTGAAGATTCTGGAGGACCAGGACGTTCTGGGCGAGAGCTGGAAGTTCCTGGAAAGCGGTGTGACGCGGCTTGAAGAGCGGGTGTATCGCCTGATGAGTTGATGGAACAGCAAGGCACAAAAAAGGGGCGATCATCAGATCGCCCCTTTTTTGTCACCGCAGGACTGTCAGCCCCGACGACGCAATGCGTCGATGCGTTCTTCCAGCGGCGGGTGGCTCATGAACATGCGGGCGAACCCTTGTTTGATGCCACCGTTAATACCGAAAGCATTCAAGGTGTCCGGCATGTGCACTGGCAGCCCTTGCTCCGCACGCAGGCGCTGCAGGGCGCCAATCATCGCGTTGGTGCCCGCCAGGCGTGCACCGGCTTCGTCGGCACGGAACTCACGTTTGCGCGAGAACCACATGACGATGGAGCTGGCCAGAATGCCCAGGACCAGTTCGGCGAAGATGGTCGCCACGTAGTAGGCAATGCCCTGGCCTTCTTCGTTCTTGAAGATCACCTTGTCGACAAAGTTGCCGATGATCCGCGCAAAGAACATCACGAAGGTGTTCACCACGCCCTGGATCAGGGCCAGGGTGACCATGTCGCCATTGGCCACGTGGCCGATTTCGTGGGCCAGAACAGCTTTCACTTCATCCGGCGAGAAACGCTCGAGCAAGCCCTGGCTGACCGCGACCAATGCGTCGTTCTTGTTCCAGCCGGTGGCAAAGGCGTTCGCCTCGTAGGCCGGGAAAATACCGACTTCGGGCATCTTGATCCCGGCTTCCCGGGACAATTGCTCGACGGTTTGCAGCAGCCATTGCTCGTGACGTGTGCGCGGCTGGCTGATGATTTGGGTGCTGGTGCTCATCTTCGCCATCCACTTGGAGATGAACAGCGAGAACAGCGAACCGGCGAAACCAAAGACCGCACAGAAAATCAGCAGCTGATTGAGGTTGAGATCAACCCCATTGGCCGCCATGAACCCGTTGAAGCCGAAAAGGCTCAGGGTGATGCTGGCAATCAGCACGACCGCCAGGTTAGTGGCCAAAAACAGCAGGATGCGCATCATGGTTGTAGAAATCTCCTCATGCTAAAGATGTAGCGTACTGCGGGGTATATAAGGTGCTGACCCGGGCTATTCAACCGGGTGACTATTTCAAACTGTGTCCTACGGCAACAGCCTAGCTACTTGAAGGGCATTTCCGACGTCGATAGGGGAAGTGTTTGTCAGTCATTTCACGTCGCAGGCCCCGTCGTTGTTAGGCGTGAGCGCGCAACGAGTCATCAGTCAGCAATTGAAGAAGCGATGTTCGGCAGGGCGCAAAGATATGTTGCTAAATCAATCACCGTGCGACTTGCGCAAGCGTCGCACGGTGACAGGCCGCTTACTGGCGATAGGACTTGAGGAAGTTGCCAATCCGTCCGATGGCCATGTCCAGGTCGTCCACGCGCGGCAGGGTCACCACACGGAAGTGGTCCGGCCATGGCCAGTTGAAGGCGGTGCCTTGAACCACCAGCAGCTTCTCCGACAGCAGCAGGTCGAGCACGAACTTCTCGTCGTTATGGATCGGGCAGACTTTCGGGTCGATCCGTGGGAACGCATAGAGCGCGCCCATTGGCTTGACGCAGCTTACGCCGGGAATGTCGTTGAGCAGTTCCCAGGTACGGTTGCGCTGTTCCAGCAGCCGACCTTGGGGTAATACCAGATCATTGATGCTCTGATAACCGCCGAGGGCTGTCTGGATAGCGTGCTGGCTCGGCACGTTGGCACACAGGCGCATGTTCGCCAGCATGTCGATGCCTTCAATGTAGCTCTGGGCGTGATGTTTCGGGCCGGAAATGGCGATCCAGCCGGAACGGAAACCAGCCACGCGATAAGACTTGGACAGACCGTTGAACGTCAGGCACAGCAGATCTGGCGCCAGGGAGGCCGTGCAGATGTGCACGGCATCGTCGTACAGAATCTTGTCGTAGATTTCGTCGGAAAAAACCACGAGGTTGTGCTGACGGGCCAGTTCCAGCATGCCCAGCAGGACTTCTTTCGAATACACCGCGCCGGTCGGGTTGTTCGGGTTGATGATCACCAGTGCTTTGGTGTTCGGGGTGATCTTGGCCTTGATGTCGGCCAGATCCGGCCACCAGTTGGCCTGCTCGTCGCACAGGTAATGCACCGGGTTGCCGCCCGACAGGCTCACCGCGGCGGTCCACAGCGGGTAATCCGGGGCCGGCACCAGCACTTCGTCGCCGTTGTTGAGCAGGGCCTGCATCGACATCACGATCAGCTCGGAAACGCCGTTGCCCAAATAGATGTCTTCAATGCCGACGCCTTCCACCTGCTTTTGCTGGTAGTACTGCATGACGGCCTTGCGGGCGCTGAACAGGCCCTTGGAGTCGCTGTAGCCCTGAGCGGTCGGCAGGTTGCGGATCACGTCCTGGAGGATTTCATCCGGCGCTTCGAAACCAAAAGGCGCCGGGTTGCCGATGTTCAGCTTGAGGATGCGATGGCCTTCCTCTTCCAGGCGTTTGGCGTGCTTGAGCACTGGGCCGCGAATGTCGTAGCAGACGTTGGCGAGCTTGTTCGATTTGCTGACCTGCATGGCGATGTGTTCCCGAAAATGAACGATCCAGGCGGCGTATGAACGGCCGTGCTGGGAATCCTGCGTATTCACACAGGCCTGACGCCTTGAGAGGCAGCACCCATAAATCCGTTTGAATGCGCGTGGTCTGGCTGCCAGACTGGCGTTTGACGAGGCGCAATCATACGTGCCGCCCGATCCGTGGAAAAGGTACAGATCGGGCTTTTTCAGCTGCTGAGGTGTGATGATGGAAAAGTTGGAAAAAACCCTGGAAGAATGGAAAGCAATGCTCGACCCGGAGCAGTACAACGTTTGCCGCCTCAAGGGCACCGAGCGACCGTTCTCCGGCAAATTTAACGACATCAAAACTGACGGTGTTTACCACTGCATCTGCTGCAACGAGCCACTGTTCGACTCCAAGACCAAATTCGACTCCGGCTGCGGCTGGCCGAGCTTCTACGCGCCGATCGGCGACAGCGCCATGGTCGAGATCCGTGACGTCAGCCACGGCATGATCCGCACCGAAGTGGTCTGCGGCAAATGCGATGCGCACCTGGGGCACGTGTTCCCCGACGGTCCGCCGCCGACTGGCCTGCGTTACTGCATCAACTCGGTGTGCCTGGACCTGATACCCCGCGGGTAATAAGCCAGAGGGCGATCCGATGATCGCCCTTCGGATATTTAAATTGCGCACAATTCAATTGCTCGCTATGTTTGTCTCATCTTCCCTCATTTAGAGTCGAATCATGAGCGACAATCTGCTGAGCATCCCTTGCACCACCATCAAGGGTGAGCAAAAGACCCTGGCGGATTTCGCCGGCAAAGCCGTGCTGGTGGTCAACACGGCGAGCAAATGCGGCTTCACCCCGCAGTACAAAGGCCTTGAAGAGTTGTGGCAGACCTACAAGGATCAAGGTCTGGTGGTGCTGGGCTTTCCATGCAATCAGTTCGGCAAGCAGGAGCCGGGCAACGAAGGGGCGATTTCCGAGTTCTGCGAGTTGAACTTCGGCGTCAGTTTTCCGCTGTTCAAAAAGATTGAAGTCAATGGCGCCGGTGCCCATCCGCTGTTCGTTCAACTGAAAAAGCGCGCGCCGGGTGTACTGGGTTCCCAGGGCATCAAGTGGAACTTCACCAAGTTTCTGATCGGCAAGGATGGCCAGATGGTCAAGCGCTTCGCCCCCGCGACCAAACCGCAGGACCTGAGCCGCGAGATCGAAGCCCTGCTCAAATGAACACCTTGTCAGTCGATTCCCTGAAGCTCGACAGCCAACTGTGCTTCAAACTGTACGCCGCTTCCCGGGCGGTGATCCGCGCCTACAAGCCGATGCTCGATCAGCTCGGCCTGACCTACCCGCAGTACCTGGCGATGCTGGTGTTGTGGGAATGGCAGGAGGCAGCCCCTGAGCAGCCGACGGTCAAGGCGTTGGGCGAACGCCTGGCGCTGGATTCCGGCACCCTGACGCCGTTGCTCAAGCGTCTTGAGCAACTGCAGCTGGTTCAGCGTCAACGCTCGGCGCGGGATGAGCGTGAAGTGCACTTGAGCCTGTCGCCCACCGGCAAGGCCTTGCGCGATCAGGTCGGGCCGCTCAAGGCCCGTCTGCTGTGCGACAGCGGTGTGGATCTGGATCGCCTGAATGATCTGCGCGATGGCCTTGATCACCTGTTGGGGCAAATCAAAGCACTGTCGTTGTAGGGATCCACAACTCCAGCAGGGCAGCCAACTCTTCCCGGCGGAAGGGTTTTGCCAGGTAATCGCTCATGCCCGCCGCACGACAGCGTTCGCGTTCTTCGGACATGGCGTTGGCGGTCAGGGCGACGATGGGCAGCTGTGGCCAGCGACCGCTGCGACGGATTTGCCGACTGGCCTCGTAGCCGTCCATCACCGGCATGTTGCAGTCCATCAGCACCAGATCGAATTCGCTCTGCTCAAGTTGATCCAGGGCCTCGCCACCGTGACCGGCGACGATCACTTCGCAACCAAGTTTCCCGAGCATCCCCTTGGCCACTAATTGGTTGACCGGATTGTCCTCCACCAGCAGCACACGTCCGCGTCGTTGTGAGGAAAGCGTGTCGAGCCGGGCATCGTTGATCGTGTTGAGTTCCGGCTGCAGGACTCGTCGCAGCGTCTGGTACAGCGCGTTGCGCGCCAGAGGTCGCGCCTGTTGCTGCAAGGGGGCGAGGGCGACGGCTTCTTCGCTGGGCATGAAACTGCCGTAAGCGGTGACCAGCAGAATGGGGGCGGTACACGAGGGACGCAGACCAAACAGGCATTCGGGGCAATCGGTAATCAGTACATCAGGGTTCAGACCCAGCAACGAGTCATCGGTGGAACGCTGCTGATAGTCGAGTCCCCAGTCGGGCAACACACTGTTCAACAGTTCTGCCAGACCGCTGCTCGCGGCGGTGATTGCGATGACCTTGCCCTGTAAAGAGGCCGGAGGCAGCGCGCGGGTGTGGCTGGGCAGCGGCAGATCCGCGCAGAACTGGCTGCCAAAGCCTGCTTCCGAGCTGATGGTGAGGCGCCCTTGCATGACTTCGCAAAGGTTGTAGGTCAGCGCCAGGCCCAACCCGGTCCCGCCGAATTGCCGGGTAATGCCGGCACCCGCCTGGGTGAAGGGCTGGAAGATCTTGACCTGGGCGTCCTGGGCGATACCGATGCCGGTGTCGCAGACTTCGATTCTGACGCCGTCCTCGAATGTCGAGAGGCGCACATCGACCCGACCGAAACGGGTGAACTTGAGGGCGTTGGACAACAGGTTGCTGACGATCTGTCGGACCCGGGTCGGATCCCCGAGCACCAGTGCCGGAAAATGCGGATCGATCAGGCAGCTCAGCTCGACACTCGGCGCGGCGTTTTGCGATAGCAGGTTGGCGGTGTCCTCGATCAGCGAGCCAAGGTCGAAAGGAATATGTTCGAGCTCAAGTTGGCCGGCATCGAACTTCGACAAATCGAGAATATCGTTGAGCAGTTCCACCAGTACTTTGCCCGAGTCATGGGCGATGGACAGCTGTTGCTGTTGCTCGGCATTGAGCGGGCCGTCCAGGGAAAGCGCGATCATCCCCAGCAGGCCGTTGAGCGGCGTGCGGATCTCGTGGCTCATGTTGGCCAGGAACACCGAGCGCGCTTCGGCCATGTCCAGGGCGGTGCTGCGGGCGACTTCCAGTTCCTGATTGGATTGGCTGAGCCGCGAGTTGATCGCCTTGAGTTCCGCCGTGCGGGCCGAGACGATGTTCTCCAGTTGCCCAAGGTAGTCGGTCAGGCGGTTTTCGGCGTTGCGTCGCTGCTGGATTTCGGTGGCGATGTTTTCGAATTGTTGATTGGCAACTTTGACCAGTACACCGATTTCATCGTTTTCATGGTCCGTCGGACACTCCAGCGACGTCGACTCCGTGCTGCGCGGGTCGCGACTGCTGAGTTCACGGATGACCCGCACCAACGGCTTGGTCAGCATCACATAGAACAGCGCCAGCAGGATGCCGGTCAGCAGCAGGCTGCGAGCGAAGCCATTGAGCAGGGTCACCTCGGCCCGGCGCAGGAACCGGTTACCGAATGAATAGGTGTCGACGTCCAGACGCAGGGTGCCGAGGGATTCGGTCGGCAAGTGATCCAGGTAAAGACGGTCTTCGAACTGCCGGTTGGCGCCGAACAGGAAGTCGCTGATCAATCGATAACTGCTTTGCACGCCCGGGCGTTTGACGCTGGCCAGCACGGTATTGTTGTTGTCGGTCAATTGCGCACCGATGATCGCCGGCGAGCGCAACAGGCCCAGGGTCAGTTCCTGAGCGAGTTCGGCGTCGATGTTGTAGGCAATGCGGGACGCGGGGTTATGGCTGATTTCCAGTAAAGACAGGATTTCGCGGTTGATGGAGGCGTCTTCACTGGCATAATCGATGCCTATTTGCAGCAGACTGAGCAGCGTGCCCAGAATGAAACCGACCAGCACAGTAAGCCTGGCTTGCTTGTAGGACAGCCGGTTGGTGAACTTGATATCCATGGGGTGTTGAACCACTTCCGTTTCCCTTCGCTGCTCAAGCATAGTCGATCATGCATGGATACCGATGTTCTCGCGAGCCCTTGTGCAAAGGGATGAACCGGACACCGAGCGCTGTGTTTCGTCGCTGTATCGCCATCATTACTGTGAACGTGCCCGAGGAGAAGACGTGGATTCCCGATTAAATGCTTTTCTTGAACGCGCCGATGCCGTTTTGGCCCGTATCGAACCGCTGCTGCCCGCACCTCGGCAAGTCATCGACTGGAACCACTGCCTGGCTGCACGCTGGCAGCGCGAGGGGCGCAGCGGTTTTATGCTGCCGCTGCAAGTCAGCCTTGACATGCGTTTGTCCGACCTGATCGGCGTCGACCGGCAACTGGAGCAACTGGGGCGAAATACCCAACAGTTCCTCGACGGCATGCCGGCCAACCACGCGTTGCTCTGGGGCTCGCGCGGCACCGGTAAATCGTCGCTGGTTCGCGCCTTGCTGGCCGAACACGCCAAGGCGGGTTTGCGACTGATCGAGATCGAACGCGATCACCTGGCAGACTTGCCGCGAGTGGTCGAACAAATCGCCAAACTGCCCCAGCGTTTCGTGCTGTTCTGCGATGACCTGTCGTTCGAGTCGGGCGAGGGTGACTATCGGGTGCTCAAGAGCGTGCTCGACGGTTCTCTCGAACAGGCGCCGGATAACGTTTTGCTGTACGCCACTTCCAACCGTCGCCATCTGGTGCCGGAAAAGGAAAGCGATAACGAAAACTGGAAAAGGGTCGACGGCGAACTCCATCCCAGCGAGGCGGTGGAAGACAAGATTGCGCTGTCGGACCGTTTCGGATTATGGCTGTCGTTCTACCCGTTTACCCAGGAACACTTCCTCAGCGTCGTCGAACACTGGATCGGTCAACTGGCCGACAAGGCGGGCCTCAAGTGGCAACGAGACGAGGAACTGGACATCCTCGCGGTGCGCTGGGCCACGGGCCGGGGTAATCGCAACGGACGTTGCGCGTATCAATTTGCCCGCTATTGGGTCGGGCTGAAGCTGTTGGAGCACAAGGCATGATCGATCTACAGAAGAGCGGACAGGACCTCGAAGGCTACGGCATGCTGTGGGCGCAATTGGAGTCATTGCTGGCGGACGAGCGGGATTTCATCGCTAACGCCGCGCAGTTCTCGGCGTTCCTGTACAACCAGCTCGATGACCTGAACTGGGCCGGGTTCTACCTCAATCGCAACGAAGAACTGGTACTCGGCCCTTTTCAAGGGCAGATCGCCTGCGTGCGGATTCCATTCGGTCGGGGCGTGTGCGGGGCTGCGGCGGCGACCTTGCAGACCCAGTTGGTCGAGGACGTGCACGCGTTCCCCGGACACATCGCTTGCGACAGCGCGTCGAACAGCGAACTGGTGGTGCCGCTGGTCAAGGACGGTCGCCTGATCGGCGTGCTGGACCTCGATAGCCCGAAACTGGCGCGTTTTACCGCTGAAGATCAGGCCGGTATCGAGCAACTGGCGGCGATTTTCCTGCGCCTGACCGACTGCTGATCATGCCCTCAAGCCTGCCTTGACCAGCAGGCTCGACGGGTCCACCGCATCGATTTGTTGGGGGTCGAGGAATCGATCGGCGTACTGCAAATAGATTTGTGCGTTGATGAACAGCCCGAACAACTCAGGATCGATGTGGGCGTCCCGGCACATGGTAGCCATGATGCTCAGCGCTTCGCTCAACGACTTGGCTTTCTTGTAGGGGCGATCGGCGGCGGTCAGTGCTTCGAAAATGTCGGCAATCGCCATCATCCGCGCCGGCAGGCTCATTTCTTCACGCTTCAACTGTTTGGGATAGCCGGTGCCGTCCATTTTTTCATGGTGGCCGCCGGCAATCTCCGCGACGTTGTTGAGGTGGCCTGGGAAGGGCAGGTGGCTGAGCATCAGAATCGTCTGCACCATGTGGTGATTGATGATGTAACGCTCCTCGCGGGTCAGGGTGCCTCGGGCAATGCTCAGGTTGTAGAGCTCGCCCCGGTTGTACTTGTAGCGCGGCACATCGAGTTTGAACCCCCAGGGATTATCTTCCGGAATCAGTTCGGCTTCGGGTCGTTCGAACAGGTGCTCGGGTTTGTCCGCCAGCAATGGTTCGCTGACCGGCAGTGCCGGTGCCGGGGTTCGCGCCTGGCGCCGGTTCTCTTCCCAGGAAACGCCCAGCCGGTCATCCAGTGTTCGGGTCCAGGTGCGCTGGGCCATGCTGTGCAGGCGTTGCAGGTCGGACTCGGCAATCGCCTCGCCACCCAGGTTGCAGCGGGCAATGAACGCGAAGTCATCGTCCAACCCCGCCAGAGCGGCGTTGCGCAGTTCGGCCAGGTATTGCTCGTCACCGCCCAGGGCCATGGCTTGCCAATAGTTGATCCAGACATCGCGCTTGAGCACTTCGAAACGGGTACGGATTTCGTGGATGCGGTCGTTAAGCGTTTCCAGCTTCGTGGCTTTATCGACCACGTATTCCGGAGTGGTGACCTTGCCGCAATCGTGTAGCCAGGCCGCGATGTGCAGCGCTTCCCATTCATCGTCGGTGGGATGATAGCCACTGAAGGCCGGGTGCTGGCTGGCCGCAGCGGCTTGGGCGAGCATCAGGGTCAGCGCCGGCACTCGCTGGCAGTGACCGCCGGTGTAGGGGCTTTTGGCGTCAATCGCACCGGCCAGCAGTTGGATGAAGGAATCCAGCAGTTGTTTTTGTCTGGCTTGCAGACGCTGACTTTCTATACTCACGGCGGCCGCACCGGATACGGCCTGGAGGAACGCGATGCGGTCCGGACGAAGTTTTTCCAGATCGCTCTGGTTGCCGGTATCGGCCAACAGCAGGACCAGCAGGCCCACGGTTTCGTTATGACGATTGTGCAGCCGAATACCGATCAGATGAACGCGTGGGCACTCCAGCGCAAGCAACACCTTCTGCAAATCCCCGGCCTGTTCGAAACCAAGCGTGGTGACGACGTTGTCGGCATTCGACAACTGCCGTAGCCATGCAGGGCTTTGCGGAGCCTGGAGTTCGTGCCCTCGAAGATCAAATGCCGGCAATGCCTGTGAGATGCCGTTGATGACCAGACCCTGTGGCTCCATGCGATCGCCATCACTTTCGCGCAGGTAGATCAGACCGGCCTGGGCCTGGCCGATTTTCACAGTTTCAAACAACACGCGTTCCAGCAAGGGGGCAAAACGGACCTCGGCGCTCAGGCTTTCGGTGATCTGGAAAAAACTCGCCAAGGTATCTTTCATGCGCGCCATCGATACGCTCAGTTGGTCGACTTCGAGCACCGGAGAGCGACGTGAGGGCGGAAAGTTGAAGTCGAAACTGCGAACCGCATCGGCCTCCCGCACCAGCGCGCGCAGGGGTTTAACCAGAATCCGAGAGGTCAGCCAACCCAGCGGCAGGCATAGCAACAGCGTGGCCAAGGTAATCAGCGCGCCTTGCCAGCGCATGCGGTAGGCATCGACGAGTAATTCATCTTCCGGTACCAGCAGCGCCAGTTGCAGTCCCTGGGGGCCACCCTCCTGCATGCTGCTGCGGGCAACGATCCATTGACGACCGGCGACATCCAGGCGGTTACCTTCGGGGGGATTGTTGAGCAGCGCGCCGAGGCTGGGGCTCAGGTCGGCGGCTTTGATCAGGCGGGCAGTCTGATCGTCGATGATCAGTTTGCGGCTGTCGGGATAAGCAATGGCATTGCCCTCGGCATCGAACAGCACGATTTCGGTGCTGGGGGTCACCACATGATTGGCAAGGGTCGCGGAGAGTTCCGCCAGGGTCAGATCGGCTCCCATGACGGCTTGTTCGCCGCTGCGCCGGGCCAGGGTGGTGCCGACATCGTGGGTGGAGAAAAAAATGTAGGGTTCGGTGGTGATCTGATCCCTGTCGCTGCGGGCGTTGGCATACCAGGCGCGGGTTCGCGGATCGTAGGTTTCGTCGGGATTGTCCTGGCGGCTGATGAAGGCCAGATCTTGATCGAAAAACAGTGATTGGGAGCGGACCTTTCCGCTATTGCCGGTTCGCTCAATGCTCCACACCTGATAAGCCGCAGTGTCCGGGGCATTCAGGAGCGTTTTCAGACCGGAGGTTCGCAAGGGCCGAACCATGAAGAAATCACCATTGCCGTAGCCCAGATACAGCGAGGCCAGGTCGGGGTTGTCCTTGAGTGACTGGCTGAAGGGTTTGAACAACGCCAGGCGTTGCTCCAGGTCAGGTGCCTGCGTCGCCGGGTAATCCGCCAACAGGCTCAGCAGATGACGAATCGGCTCATAGGTGGTGTGCAGGTCAAGGCGGACGTCCTGCTCGATGCGGTTGAAGAGCTTTTCACTACTGGAAAGAATGATCTGCGTGGTTTGCCGGTAGTTGAAAATGCCCAGCACCACTCCCGTCAGCATCAACAGGAGAGTGAACATCACGCTGATATGGACGTGCAGGGGAAACCGTCGTTGATCCGGGCGCAGTGGGCTGGGCATTGCAGGTCTCTCCATGATGGTTAACACACTGCTCAGCGTCCTAGCATAGTTAAGGCTCTGTCATTCTGCTGTTGTCGTTTTGGCCAATCTGTTGCTGCAAGGCTTGCTCCAGTTCGAGCATGGCGCGCTCTATAGCCTTGCTGCAATCGGCCACCTCGTCGTGATGGAACACTTCATGGCAGGCCTTTTCCAACGCCTCGCAGCTGTCGATCACTCGGGAGGCCTGGACGATTCGGGCGGCGCCCTTGATTTTGTGGGCGACATCGAGAAATGACTGAGGGTCTTTGGATCGGGACAGGGCCAGCAATTCTTGTCGGTCCAGACGGTTGCTATTCAACAGTTCGGCCAACAATCGCTGGTCCAATAGCGGATTTCCACCCGTCAAAAGACGCAGTCCTTGCAGGCTGAACGCCGGATCGCGGACGGTCGGCCTGATGCCTTCAACCCACTGACTCAAGGCTGTCAGGGTGAGGGGCTTGAACAGGCAGTCGTCCATCCCGGCTTGTTTGCAGCGTTGTATTTCTTCCGGTTGCGCGTTGGCGGTAAAACCCAGAACGGTACAGGGCGGACGTTGCGTTTGTTGTTCCTGTCGGCGAATGGCGCGGGCCAGTTCATATCCGTTCATGATCGGCATGTTGCAATCGACAATCACCAGGTCGAACGGCTCTGCTTTCCACGCCTCGTATCCGGCTTCGCCATCCGCCTGGACGCTGAATCGATGCCCCAGAAACTCCAGTTGCTGGCACATGAGCAAGCGATTGGCCGGGTGATCGTCGACCACCAGAACGTTCAAGGGGGTCGCCGTGGTGTGTATGTGCTCTTCAACAGTCACTGGCACCTGCTCGAGTGGCAGAGTGGCCAGGTGCAACGAAACCTCGACTTGAGTGCCCAGACCTGGCTGGCTGCTCAATCGCAGGTTGCCACCCATCATCTCGCACAGGCTGCGGCTGATCACCAGACCCAGTCCTGCGCCACCTCTGCCTGTTTGTGCGCAGTTATCGGCTTGAGCGAAGGGTTCGAATAACCGCTGCTGATCCTGTTCGCTGATGCCTATGCCACTGTCTTGAACGTGCAACAGCATCTGAACCCGCTCGGGTTCGGCGGTGGGCTGCAGGTCGACGATGACCCTGACCTGGCCCTGCTCCGTAAACTTGATGGCGTTGCTGACCAGGTTGGACAGCACCTGCTTGAAGCGCATGGGGTCCAGCAGGACATCAAACTCCGAATTGGCAGGGCGGAATTCCAGCAGCAGGTGGAGATTTTTCTGGCGCGCCAGTCCATCGAAGACCCGCACGACCGAGGCCACGATTTCACTTGGATTGACGCGTTCAGGGCTCAGGCTAAGACGCCCGGATTCGATCCGTGCAATGTCGAGAATGTCCCCGATCAATTCCAGCAGATCCTTCGCCGAGTTGTACGCCACATCGATGGCTGGGCGATCCGGGTGCTCATGATCGATACGCTTGAGCGTCAGTTCGAGCATGCCGATGACCGCATTCATCGGGGTGCGGATCTCATGGCTCATGGTCGCCAGAAACGTGCTTTTGGCCCGGTTGGCTTCATCGGCGCGCTCTTTCGCGCAGCGCAGCTCATCGAACAGTTGCCGCCGTTCACTGATGTCGATCCAGCCGCCGATGATGCCTTGCACTTCACCGCTTGAATCACGGTAGGGAAGAATCCAGTGGTAAATCGTCAACCTGCGGCCGCCGATGTGCAACGCGCGGTCGAGAATCAGCGGTATGCCCTCGGCCACGACACGCTGGTAATCGGCCTGATATTCCCGGGCTTCGAACGCATTGCTCATGTTGCCCTGCATGACGCTTTTGCCGATGACGTCTTCACGTTTCGCACAGAAGACTTCCAGGTAACTGTCGTTGCAGCTTTGCAGCAGTCCCTGGCGATCGCGTACGTAGATGGGATGAGGCGTACCGTTGACCAGCGATCGCATGAATTCGAGTTGATCGTTCAATGCGCGCTCGGCCGCCTGACGCTGCTTTATCTGGCGACGCATGTAAGCGTTCCAGGCAAAGGAAATCAGCAGCAGCACCCCGGAACCGATAATGATTTGGTAGAACAGTCGGTGATAGAGGCGCCAGGTACTTTGCGAGGACGCCGAATAGCCACGCCAGCGGCTGTTGATGATGCCCAGCTCTTGCGGCGCAATGCTCAGTAGCGCCTTGTTGAGGATGGAATTCAGTTCTTTGGCATCTCGGCCTGTGGCCAGGGAGAACGCGGCCTGGCGGGTACCGATGGTGGTACTGATTTGAAGTGTGTGCTCGAAGAGCCGCGATGAGATGAAGTAGTTGGCAATCACCAGTGAGTTCACCGCGCCGTCTGCCTTGCCCTCGGCCAGCCACTCCACGGCGCTGAATGCGTCCGGTGTTTCAATCAGCCTGATCCGCGGAAACTCGCTGCGCAGGTAATCCACCAAGGGATTGCCTTGGGCGATAGCCAGGCGTTGGTCCTGCAACTGCGCAAGGCTTGTCGGGCTGTCGGCGGCTTTGCGAGTCAACAGGACAAAAGAGTTTTGCAGATAGGGGCGGGTGAAGTTCAACGTCGTTTCACGTTGGGCGCTGGGGAGCAGGGCGGCGATCAAGTCGGCTTTGTTGTCCCTGATCTGCTCGATCATCTCGTCATCGCTGCGGCTGCGATGAACGTCGAAACGCAACCCGGTGCGCAATCTGATCAGCTCGAGCAAATCTGCGGTAACCCCGCGAAAGTTGTTATTACTGTCGAAAAACGTCAGCGGCGCAAAGGCCTCATTGACCACCACACGGACTACCGGATGTTGTGCCAGCCAGCGTTCTTCGTTGTGGGTGAGCTGCAGTTTTTGATCGGTGAGAAGAATGTCACTGCCGGCACTCCAGCGTTTGGCGATGTTATCGCGTTCGCTGGTGGGGATCGCCCAGAGCATTGCGTTGATGATCCCGAGCAGTTGCGGGTTGTCCTTGCGCACGGCAAAGCTGAAACCGTGGGCTTCGTGTTTGCCGAAGTTGGCCATGCGGATGTTGTTCAGATAGCCCTTGTTGATCATGTAATGGGTGGAAATTGTGTCTCCCAGAAAAACATCAGCCTGGTCGAAGGCAACTGCATTGATCGCATTCTGGTAGGACGGAAAGGACGTGATGATCGCCCTCGGATACATTGCCTTGACCTCTTCCAGCGGCAAATAGTGATACACCATGCTCAGCCGTAGACCGGCCAGGCCATCGGTCAAGGATCTGGTTTCTCCTTCGCGTGTCACCAGAACCGGCTGGTCCACGGCGTAGGGTGTGGAAAGTACAATGTCGGCGTTATGTGCTTCGAATCCATTGGCGCTACCCAGCAAGTCGACCTCGCCGTTTTCGAGTGCTTCGATTGCGGCCTCCCGGGACGCAAAGCGCAGAACCTTGATTGGCAAACCGGTTGATGTACCCAGGATGCCCGCGTAATCGGCGGTATAACCTTCGTAGTCGTGACCACTGGTGGTCAGGTCGAAAGGGGGGTAGTCCGGGGCTGACGTGCCAAGGATCAGTTCCCGTTTATTCTTGATCCATTGTTGTTGTGATTTATCCAGTTGGACTTCCTGGTGTCCGGTCATTGAGCGACTGAGCAGGGTGTAGTTCTCGCTGACGGTCTGCGCAGCGAGCACTGAAGTGCTCAGGCATAAACCTGCGGCCATCAGTGTCAGATAATCCTTTATACGACTGGGCATCCTGTCTCTCACACTAGCGCGTTACGTTTTGCCATATCGATGAGTTCAACCAAGGATTTGGCCTTGAGTTTTTGCATGAGGCGCTTTTTATAAGTGCTGACAGTCTTGTTGCTCAGAAACATACCTTTGGCAATTTCCTTGTTGGTGCGGCCTTGGGCAAAGAGTTGCAATACCATCAGTTCTCGGTCATTGACTGACTTGAACAGTTCCAGATCGGCAAAGCGCGCGTCATCACTGCGAACAGGATTCAAGGCCTGACTTGGAAAATAGTTGTAACCTGACAATACGGCTTTTATAGCACTGACCAGTTCACTCAAATCTTCCTGTTTGCACACATAGCCTGATGCGCCGGATTGCATGCAACGAATACCAAAAAGTGTCGGGCACTGTGCTGTTAATACCAATGTTTTGAGGCGGGTACTCATTGCGTTGAATCGGGCGAGAACTTCCAGCCCATCCAGTTTGGGAATGCTGATGTCGAGAATGACCAGGTCGGGCGTGCATTCGCGAACCATCTGCATGGCGTCGACGCCATTATCAGTTTCGCCGACGACTTTGTAACCTTCATGTTCAAGCAACATTCTGACGGCAAGGCGGATGACCGGGTGATCGTCGACAATAAAAACGGAGTTCATAATCAGATCCCATACGAGCTCAAATAAAGCGCGCACATTAGCTCAGATGGTTGAGGTGACGCATGAACTGACGGACCTGTAGCGGCAATATAGGATGATTCCTACAGATGAAGAAGAATAGGACTACGTATCAACTGGATTTTTTTGAAGAAGGGCGAAGTTTGTTGAGAATTAGTCGAGGTGGTGGAAGTATTGATTTGTAAGTTTTGAATTGTGTTTGTGCTGGGGTTTAGTGCCTTTGGAGTGCGCTTTTTACAGTGAGGCCAAGGTCAATAATCTTCTAAATTCTGCTTGTTTCAGCGGTTTGATCAAGTAACCCAACAATGGCAGCCCGTGTTCGTTGGCCTTTTTTTCCAGTTCGTCCAGTTCAGCGGATGTCAGGCTACTTAACAGTATTGCCTGTCTGATCATCCCTTGGTGGCTGGCAATTTTGACCAGATCGAGCCCGGAGAGGTCGGGCAGACATTGATCGCATAAAAGAATATCAAACGGTTGCACAGCCTTTAGCATTTGTTGCAGCGCGCCATCGGCACTGTCGGTGGTGGTCAGTTGGGTGAAACCATAACTCTCAAGCAGGTATTGAGTCGCCTTGAGTTGAAAGGGGTGATCTTCCACCAGCAAGATGCGCAGATCGTCTTTGAACATTGGATTATTCACGCTTCTTCTGTCGAACCGAGGGAAGCGGGATTATTTCGCGAGGTTACTGAATAATCGATCAGTTAGCTCAGCACATGTTGTAGGGGGATTCGACGAACGTTGAGTGCACTTGGGTTTTTGAGAGGTAAATCAACCATTGCAGGCGGCGTAATGGCTGATCCACCGGTCTCATCAGTGGCTCGAACGACCAGTCATCTCCAGCGCCATTTCGCTCGCATAGCTGTCGGTCATACCGGCGATGAAGTCAATCATCCGTAGAAACGAGGTGTGCAATGGGCCGTGAGGATCGGGTGCATTGTTGCCCAACAGGTCGAGGATGCGGCGACTCTTGAAGGACGGCGTTCGACCGTTATGCTGTTCCAGTGCCGCGCCGCAGAAGGCGTTGAGCAGGATTTCCAGCGTGGTGTATGCGCCAATTTCATGCAGGGTCTTGCGCTTGTCCTGAAAGATTTTTTTGCGCGCCATGTCCTTGGCATTCAATACGCAACGCTTGGCGGGACCGTGCATGTGCTCCACCAGATCACCGGGCAGCGTGCCGGCCAGTAACGCGTCCTGTTGCTCGACAAAGGCGCGGGCTGCGGCGTTGGTCAGGTGTTCAATGGCTTTGCCTCGCAGGATCGCCAGTTTGCGCCGACGTGAATCCTGTGGACCGAGCTGGCGGTAAGTTTCCGGCAAATCGTCACCCACGAGGTCCAGCAACAGGGCCTCGACTTCGGCGTATTCCAGCAGCTCCATCTCCAGACCATCTTCCAGGTCGATCAGCGCGTAGCAGATGTCATCGGCAGCCTCCATCAGATACACGAGCGGATGGCGCGCCCAGCGCTGTTCCTCGAGTTGCGGCAGACCGAGTTTATGGGCGATCTGTTCCAGTAGCGGCAATTCGCTCTGATAGCAGCCGAACTTGTGTTTCTTGTAGCCCAGTGAATCCGCGTGTTTTGCAGTCCATGGATACTTCAGATAAGTACCCAAAGTCGCGTAGGTCAGTCGGGTGCCGCCGTCGAACTGGTGATATTCCAGCTGGGTGAGTACCCGAAAGCCTTGGGCATTGCCTTCGAAGTTGAGGAAGTCATTGCGTTCGACTTCGCTCATTGCATCCAGCCAGCCACGGCCGGCGGCTTGCTGGAACCAGTGGCGAATCGCGTCTTCGCCGGAGTGACCGAAGGGCGGATTGCCGATGTCGTGGGCCAGGCAAGCCGATTGCACCACCATCCCCAGGTCGCTGGGCTCGCACCAGTCGGGCAGGGCGCTGCGGATGGTTTCGCCAACGCGCATGCCCAGCGAGCGGCCGACGCAGCTGACTTCCAGCGAGTGGGTCAGGCGCGTGTGGATATGATCGTTGCTGGTGACCGGATGGACCTGGGTCTTACGCCCGAGACGGCGGAACGCTCCCGAGAAAATGATGCGGTCGTGGTCTTTGTGGAAAGGGCTGCGGCCGAGTTCTTCCGGGCTGTGCAGAGGCTTTCCGAGGCGTTCGCGGGTAAGCAGGGTTTGCCAATCCAAGGCGGGTTCTCTCCGTCAGGTGTTTGATTGCTTAAGCTTCCGGGTTCGCGTCCGGGCCTGCAAGTGGAACTACAGCCCGACGGCATCAATATCGATGAGCAGCAGCCGCTCGCCGTTGTCGAAAAATTGCCCGGCGGTGAGGCAGTACTGGTTACTGGTGGCATCGCGGTAAGTGTTGGAAAGCGTCAGCCTGCGCTCATCCCAACCCTCTGCCTGCAGGTGATAGAAATAGGGATTACCGGGTAGACATGCAGGATTGAACCCCTCGATAGAGAGGTTCATCCCGGTGATCGCAAGAATGCAGCCAGATAGCGGCTGATCAATGTTTGCGCGAAGAGCCTTGCATGACCAACTTGATCAATGGCCCCAGCGTGGTGCCCAGGCGAACCAGTCGAGTCAGGCTGCTGACGCCGCCGCTCTTGGCGCCCTTGCCAGTCAAGAAGCCCAGCAAGGTGACGGCTGCCATGCCCCAGAGTGGGGCGTGCTTGATGCCGAAACCATCCTGCAGGTTTTGCGTCATTCCGCGCACGCGCTGCAAGGGTTGCAGCAATTCCCGGGATTCGTGGCGGATTTCCTGACGATGCATTTCCATGCGCAGGCGGATCAGCGCCTTGCGCATTTCTGTGCGCGAGCTGTTGTGAGGCAGTTCAGGCAGGTTCATGGCAGCAGGCGCTCCCGATCGTTGGCCAATTCTTCCAGAGTGCCGTGGAAGGGTGAGGACTCATCGAAAATCGCCGCTCTCAAGCGCATCCCGCAGAAGACGCATGCAAGGGTGTAGAACACGCAAAGTGCGATGATAGCGGGCAGGCGATAGGTGTCCCAAAACAGGATCATCACCAGCGTCGACAACCCCACCAGTAACAGCAAGGCAAAGACCAGCGCCAAGCCTGCAAACAGCAACAGGCTTACAGTGCGCGCTTTTTGTTCCTGCAATTCGATGCCGAACAGTTCGACATGGCTGTGCAGCAATCCAAGAAAAGCGGCACCCAGGCGCCGCGGTGAGGAGCTTGTGCCCGTCGCGGACGAGCCGGATTCGCCGATCGCCATATCAGCGCCGCGTTGCCAGCAAACCAATCAGAAAACCTACGCCAGCTGCGATGCCGACCGATTGCCATGGGTTTGCCTGAACGTAATCTTCGGTGGCGGTGACGGCTGCCTGGCCGCGTTCGCGCAGGGAATCTTCGGTCAATTTCAAGGTTTCGCGGGCACGCAACAGACTGTCGTGGATCTGCTCGCGCAACTCATCGGCCTGATCGCCGGCCAGGGATGCGGTGTGTTCCAGCAACCGTTCGGTGTCGCTGACCAGAGTCTGAAAATCGTTCATCAGGATTTCTTGAGCAGTCTTTGCCTTGATGCTGGCCATTGGTGGATCTCCGTAAGTGGCTTCTGAAGCGTTCGAGTATGAGCCTTGCGCGAAGGTTCAGTACAAATGACTGGTACAACTTTTGCTACGTCGTGGTGCGTCTGCCTGCGCCGTTGCGCTGTTGATGGGCAGGATTCGGGCAAAACGTTATCTCAAATAATGAAAACTCGCGCAAAGGTTCCAACCTTGTGCGCCAAAGTGGCTCATCGGGATCGATCTGCTGATCCCGGCAAGTCGCAACTTGGTGCATGAATTGTCTGCGCGAACTGCTTTGGTGCTTTTTTAGCCTTCAGGTCTGCCAACCCCATGGAAAATCTGCAAAGCGCTGTGGACAGTCTGGTCCATAGCTCCAATACGTTGTTCATTCTGATCGGCGCGGTCATGGTGCTGGCGATGCACGCCGGTTTCGCCTTTCTTGAAGTCGGCACGGTTCGACAAAAGAACCAGGTCAATGCCTTGTCGAAGATTCTCAGCGACTTCGCCATTTCGACCCTGGCCTACTTCTTTATAGGCTATTGGATTTCCTATGGGGTGAACTTCATGCAACCAGCGGCGGTGATCAATGCTGATCATGGCTATGGGCTGGTGAAGTTTTTCTTCCTGCTGACGTTTGCTGCGGCGATACCCGCGATCATTTCCGGCGGCATCGCCGAGCGTGCCCGGTTTGTCCCGCAGTTGTGCGCGACGGCACTGATCGTGGCGTTCATCTATCCGTTCTTCGAGGGCATGATCTGGAACGGCAACTTTGGCCTGCAAGCCTGGTTGCTGGAGCGCTTTGGCGCCAGCTTCCATGATTTCGCCGGCTCGGTGGTGGTCCACGCCATGGGCGGTTGGCTGGCCCTGGCGGCGGTGTTGTTGCTCGGGCCGCGCAATGGTCGTTATCGCGAAGGGCGACTGGTGGCGTTCGCGCCCTCGAGCATTCCCTTTTTGGCGCTGGGGTCGTGGATCCTGATCGTTGGCTGGTTCGGTTTCAACGTGATGAGCGCGCAAACCCTGCAAGGTGTCAGCGGACTGGTGGCGGTGAACTCGCTGATGGCCATGGTCGGCGGCACCGTGGCGGCGCTGATCGTCGGGCGCAATGACCCGGGCTTTCTGCATAACGGCCCGTTGGCCGGACTGGTGGCGATCTGTGCCGGTTCCGATCTGATGCACCCGGTGGGTGCGCTGGTGACTGGCGCCATCGCCGGCACATTGTTTGTCTGGTGCTTCACTGCGGCTCAAGTCAAATGGCGCATCGACGATGTGCTGGGGGTTTGGCCGTTGCATGGTTTGTGTGGCGTCTGGGGCGGGATCGCTTGCGGCATTTTCGGCCAGAGCGCGTTGGGTGGGCTGGGCGGCGTGAGTCTGATCAGCCAGTTGATCGGCACCGCGCTGGGGGTGGTCGTGGCGCTGGCCGGTGGCTTTGCCGTGTATGGGGCGATCAAGGCGTTCCATGGTTTGCGCCTGAGTCAGGAAGAAGAGTATTACGGCGCGGACTTGTCGGTGCACAAGATCGGCTCGGTCAGTCAGGACTAGGTCTCTTCGTCGTCAGCGCCTGGATAGAAACCGTGCAGCAGACGATAGCGGTCGTGCCGAATCTGGTCGGCCCGCTCCTGTACCTGATACGCGGGTAATCCCAGCATGATCAGCGCGTGGGAGGCGAGCATCAGGCTCGACTCCAGCAGTTCGGGCACGACTTCGCTGGCGCCGGCTGCCTTCAACTCGGCCAGTTGGCTGTCGTCGCGCGTGCGCACCAGAATCGGCACGGTCGCGTTGAGTCGCCGCGCTTCCTTGAGGATCAGCAACGCGATGTCGGTCTGATCCACGGCGATCACCAGTAGCCTGGCGCGCTCCAGCCCTATCGCGACTAGCAGTTCACCGCGGCGTGAGTCGCCATAATGCACACAGGTTTCACCCACGGCGGCTTCGTGGACACGCACCGGATCATTATCCAGTGCGATATAGGGTTGCTGCGCGTTGCGTAGCGCGCGTCCGATAGACTGACCTACACGACCATAGCCACATATAACGACATGGTTGTGTAACCCGGCATTGAGCGCGCTGATTTCTTCAAGTTTTGCTTCTTCGTTGGGCTTGCGATGCAGGCGTGTGGCGATGCGGGGTGCGGCGCGCAGCAACAACGGCGTGACGAGCATTGAACAAAAGGTCGCCGCTAGCAGCAGGCCGCCAAAAGCCGCGGGCATCAATTTGTTCTGCTGCATCTGTGCCATCAGCGCAAAGCAGAACTCGCCGCCCTGGGCCAATGCCAGGCCGCTGCGCCAGGCGGTTTCGCCATCGCTGCCACGCCATTTGACCAGCAGCGCAACGACGCTGCCCTTGAGCAGCAACAACCCCAGGGTCAGGCCGAGAATCAGCAGGCCGTGGCTGGCGAACAACTGCAAGTCGATCAGCATGCCGATACTGACGAAGAACAACCCGAGCAGGATGTCGCGGAACGGGCGGATGTCGGCCTCGATCTGATGCCGGTAGTGGCTTTCCCCCAGCAGCATCCCGGCGAGAAACGCACCCAGGGCAGGGGAGAGGCCGAGCAGGTGCGTCAGCCACGCCGTCAGCAGAACAATGACCAGCGCCAGAAGTACGAACAGTTCCGCGGAACGGGCCGCCGCCACTTCTT
Organism: Pseudomonas sp. RT4P38; assembly: GCF_054897765.1. Taxonomy (NCBI): domain Bacteria; kingdom Pseudomonadati; phylum Pseudomonadota; class Gammaproteobacteria; order Pseudomonadales; family Pseudomonadaceae; genus Pseudomonas; species Pseudomonas sp. RT4P38. The sequence goes on along the minus strand of NZ_CM142703.1, from coordinate 5,087,236 downwards.
GGAACAGCCGTGGCAGTACCCAGCGACTGGCCAGCAGCAGGCCGACGAACAACACGACGGTTTTCCCCAGTGTCACTGGCAGCGCCCAATACCAGGCTTGATCGCTGCTGCCAGCGAACACTGGCACCAGGGTCAGCAGCAATACAGCCACGATGTCCTGGAACAGCAACACGGCGATGGCATTCTGGCCGTGGCTGCTGAAAATCTCGCCAAGACTGCCCAGCTCTTTACTGACAATGGCAGTGGATGACAGCGACAGGCCGGCGCCGAGTAACAGCGCAGGTGTGATTGGCATGCCGAGCAATATCAGCAAACCGCCCAACAGCACCCCCGAGCACAACACCTGCAGACTGCCAAGCCCGAACACCACTCGGCGCAATGCGAGCATTTTCGACAGGGAAAATTCCAGCCCGAGGGAGAACAGCAGGAACACCACGCCCAACTCGGCGAGGTCCGGCAGTTCTTCGCTTTCATTCACCCAGTTGAATGCAGTTGGCCCGACGATCAGCCCCACGCACAAGTAGCCCAGCACCGGAGGCAATCGCAGGCGCTGGAACAGCGCAATCACCACCAGGGAGGAGGCGAAGATGATCAACAGATTGGCAAACACAAAAACTCCGGTGATGGACGCTGGCAATTCAAGCGTAGAGGCAAATAATCCGTGAGCATCGCGCAATGGGTATTGAAGACGACTGATGTGCGTCAGCGTATTGCCGCGATCCGTTGCCGTTATGGCCCAAGGGTAGAGCATTCAATGGCTCGACGGCTTTTCGGGGCAGGCCTAGAATGATGACTTAATTTTTTCGGTTGAGCGCTCATGCTTCCTGAATGTCAGCTGTTCGGCACCCTTGGGTGTCATCTCTGTGAAGTGGCAGAAGCCATGCTGATGGAATTTGTCGAGCGCGGTCTGCTGGTGGAACTGGTGGACATTGCTGACGATGAAACATGGTATGAAGCCTACAGTCTGCGTATTCCGGTATTACGGCGGGTCGATACTGGTGCTGAGCTGGACTGGCCGTTTAGTGCCGATCAGGTTGTGGCGTTCCTGAGTTAAGCGGTTTTTGCGGTGACGGTGTTCCCGCCTGTCGAACTTTGCGATTGATCCCCTTGGCTTTACCGGTGCTGTTCGGATACTGTATGCACATACAGTTATTCGTAATGCCTGCCTTGCGTAGGCAATCCGGGCGTGAGAGGGATGAATCGTGGTCAATGTCGAACAATTGAAGAACAGCGTGAACCGTATGTCGGCGGACGTGGTGCGCGAGGCTGTCCTCGAATTGCGTCTGGATGGCCTGGTGACAGAAGGAAAAACTCCCTTCAATAAACTGCATTTCAATACCTGTTTCGCCGAAATCGAAGCCTTGTTCCAGCGCGCGGGCTATCACCGGCAGCTGGATGTCGTGGGTTATCAGGGGTTGTTGTACGCGCTTTATGATCCCGGTCGCTGGGAAGCGGTCGATGTGTTGCGCTGGCTCAAGGAATTCACCGAAGCGGCAGCGCGCACGCAGATAACGGCTTGAGGATTCTCTTCTAGGTTCGTTCCGGCCGCTGTTGGATAATGCCGCCCTGTATTGAGGGTTAGAGCTTTCGTATGTCCACTTCATCTTTTTCTGCTGCACACAACCAGGCCAGCACGCTCTACTTGCCGCCTGGCCCGTGGCAGACCGTACTCGATTGTCTGTGCGAACATTTCAGTGCCATTGGCCGTGATCAATGGCTGGACAGAATCGCCCGCGGTCGTGTGCTTGATGGGCATGGCATGCCAATCGCGTTGGACTTGCCTTACAAGGAAGGCCTGCGGATTCACTATTTTCGCGAAGTGCCGGACGAAAAGCCGATCCCGGTGGTTGAGTCGATTCTGTACGCGGATGAGCATCTGGTCGTGGCGGACAAGCCGCATTTTCTGCCAGTGACTCCGGCGGGTGAATACGTGGAGCAGACCCTGTTGCGACGGTTGATCCGCCGACTCGATAACCCGCATCTGGTGCCTTTGCATCGCATTGACCGGCACACGGCGGGGCTGGTGCTGTTTTCCGCCAACCCTCAGAGCCGTTCGGCGTATCAGTCGTTGTTTCCTACGCGGCAGATCGAAAAGCGCTACGAGGCAATTGCCCGAGCGTTGCCTGAACTCTCTTTTCCATTGGTCCATAAGAGCCGGCTCATCGATGGAGAGCCTTTCTTCCGCATGCAGGAAGGTCCGGGCGTCAGCAATACCGAAACGGCTGTCGAAGTCAGGGAGAAGAACGGTGATCTCTGGCGTTATGCGCTTTACCCGGTGACGGGCAAGAAGCATCAATTGCGGGTGCACATGACAGCCTTGGGCGCCAGCATCTGCAACGACCCGTTTTATCCGCAGGTACTCAAGGATGTTGAGGATGACTATGCCAATCCTTTGAAACTGCTCGCTCAGGGGCTACGGTTTGTGGACCCGGTCACCGGCCAGGAAAGAGCATTCGAAAGCACCATCACCCTGCAGTGGTGATCACGAGGTTCGGCGAATCTGCTGATCTTCAGCCACGAAAAAGCCCGCATAAAGCGGGCTTTTCCATATCCGGTTGTCACCGCAAAAATTACAGCTCTTTGACGGTACGAACCTGATCCTTGTTGATGCGGGTCTGCTTGCCATCCAGTTGTTCGAATTCGTAGAAACCCGAATCCTTATCAAACTGTGGCGCGTCGACAGCCTGGATTTCTCGACCGTCATTCAAGGTAATCACTGTAGGCGATGCGCAACCGGCGAGGGTAGCGAGGCCCAGTGCGAGCATGAAAGTGGCGAGGGTCCGTTGAGTCATGAGTGTGTCTCCGAATATGAATTCTTTTGGTTACTGAGCTTGAGACGTGTATAGCGCGCGCAAGTTCCTTCTCCTGTCAGTCTGACACAGAGTTGTGGGCACTTAACAGTTCTGGTGTGTTGAGGTTGGCCAGGCGTGGATCATTGTCGGGGCATTGCAGGGCGGTAGCGCCCAGTTTGCGCATGAGGCGACCCGGGCTGCGTTCGCCGTCGTTCCAGGCACTGTCGAAATCGGCCGAGAGTGCCACGGGGATAATGCACAGCAGAGGTTCCCAATGTTCGCCATGGCGCAGCATCAGCGGTTGCTCCGGGTGCTGGTTGGCGGAGTCGCGCATGCTGTTGAGCAGTGCGGCGTCGATGCGCGGTACGTCACACGGCAGCACCAGCAAATGCGTATGGCGGGCGGCCTTCAGGCCTGCGCGAATACCGGCCAGGGGGCCAGGAAAGTCGCCTTCATCGTCATGAACCAACTGGTCGGCGTAGGGCGCGTACTTTTCCAGGTTTCTGTTGCAGGAGATGATCAGGTCATCGCTCAGTGAACGGGTCTTGCGGTGCAAGTGGGCAATCAATGGCTCGCCGTGCCATTCCAGCAGCCCTTTGTCCTGACCGCCCATGCGTTGGCCGCGACCACCTGCCAGGAGCAGAATGGAACAGGGCGGCAAATGTGTATTCGAGGTCATGGCAGGTCTCCATGGGGGCGGCGAAAAAATGAGGCGCTGTGATATAACACCGGGCTGTTTCTCCTACAACTGGATGAGCCTATGACAGCCAAGGCTGATGTACCTTTCGCACCGCTCAACATCGCGGTGCTGACGGTCAGCGATACCCGTACCCTGGAAACCGATACCTCTGGCCAGGTCTTCGTCGACGGTTTGAGCGCTGCCGGCCATAACTTGGCGGCCCGGGTTCTGCTCAAAGATGATCTCTACAAAATTCGCGCGCAAGTCGCCAACTGGATTGCCGACGATGTCGTGCAGGTGGTGCTGATCACTGGCGGGACTGGTTTCACTGGACGCGACAGCACTCCGGAAGCGGTGAGTTGCCTGCTGGACAAACAGGTCGACGGTTTTGGTGAGCTGTTCAGGCAGATATCGGTGGCGGATATCGGTACCTCTACTGTTCAGTCCCGTGCCCTGGCCGGCTTGGCCAATGGCACGCTAGTCTGCTGTTTGCCGGGTTCGACCAATGCCGTGCGTACCGGTTGGGATGGCATTCTTGCCGAGCAGCTCGATTCGCGGCACCGCCCGTGCAATTTCGTGGCTCATCTCAAACAGGCGGCACCCTGTGAATCCCGCGGGTAAGCCAGGCAAGACTGGCAGTCTGATGGCTGTCGAAGTGGCACTGGCACGCTTGCTGGCAATGGCCGAAGCCTCACCGATTCGTGAGCGTGAACGCTTGCCATTGGCGCAGGTTCAGGGCCGGGTGCTGGCCGATGATCTGGTCTCGACGCTTGATCTGCCACCGTGGCCCAACAGTGCCATGGACGGCTATGCCTTGCGCGTGGCCGACTGGACTGGAGAGCCACTGGTGGTCAGCCAGAAGATTTTTGCCGGTCAGGCTCCGGAGCCCTTGACGCCTGGTACCTGCGCACGAATCTTCACCGGTGCGCCAGTTCCCGCAGGTGCTGATTGCGTCGAGATGCAGGAGAACACCGAGGTTCAGGCGGATGAGCGAGTCCGTTTCACCGAAACCATGGCCTCAGGACAAAACATCCGCCCTCAAGGCCAGGAATCCACTGTAGGTGAATTGATTCTGCCAGCCGGCACGCGCCTCGGACCGATCGAACAGGGGCTGGCCGCATCGCTGGGATGTGCAGAGCTGGACGTGATTCGCAAGGTTCGTGTTGCTGTTCTGTCCACCGGGGATGAACTGATTGAACCGGGTCAGCCTCTGGGGCCGGGACAGATCTACAACAGCAATCGTGTGTTGCTTTGCAGTTGGTTGCAGCGCTTGGGCTGTGAGGTGATCGATGCCGGTATTCTTCCGGATGATTTAGCAACCACTTGCGCTCGCCTTGGTGAACTGAAGGACGTCGATTTGATTCTTTCGACCGGTGGTGTATCGGTGGGAGAGGCTGACTTTCTGGGCATTGCCTTGCGTGAAGAGGGCGAGTTGACGTTGTGGAAACTCGCCATCAAACCAGGCAAACCGCTGACATTCGGGCATTTTCGCGGCGTACCTGTGATTGGTTTGCCCGGCAATCCGGCGTCGACCCTGGTGACCTTTGCTTTGTTGGCAAGGCCCTATCTCTTGCGTCGACAGGGCGTAAAAGAGGTTGAGCCCCTGAAGTTCCAGGTGCCGGCAGGGTTTACCTGGCCCAAAGCAGGCAATCGGCGCGAGTACTTGCGTGGACGTCTGGAGAATGGCCGGGCAATCATCTACCAGAATCAGAGTTCTGGTGTATTGCGTAGCGCCGCCTGGGCCGATGGCCTGGTTGAGGTGCTGGAGGATCGCACGCTGATCGAAGGTGACTGCGTTAGCTTTATCCCGCTGAGCGAAGTCCTGAGCTGATTCCTGCCGTAGGCTGGCCGCAAACCCGGTTGATCGAACCGGGTTTTGCGTTCATGGCTAACCCTTAATGAGCCAGGAGTGTCACGACCTGGTCAAAACGGCTATTGGCGATCCAGGCCAGCAGCCCGATCACCACAGCTGTTCCGCCAGCCGAATAGGCAAGCCTGTGTTTGATGGATTTGACGTCACTGCGGACTTCATCCATGTCTCGTCGGATGTATTTGAGGTGAGTCTCCAATTCAACGACGCGAGGTTCCATATCAACTTCTCCAGTGGGTTTTGCGCTGTTTTTGAATTCAGCTTGATGATTGGCGCGTTTTTCTGCGAACGGTACGACCGGAATGACCGGTGACCTGATCTCATGGTTATGCATGGCACGTCCCTGTGTGTTTCCTGCTGATGTTTGATAACCGCAGACGCCAAGGTGTACCAATCGCACTTGCCGGTCAATTGAGCCGATTCCTCAGGTTTTGTAAGAAAAAGTCCCGCCTTGTAGGACGCCATGCTGCTCGCCGTCAAATAATTCAAATTTTTTCGACTTTTATGTGGCGCGACGAGGTCAACATCTCCCATACGGAATTCAATCTTGGGAGTGACAACAATGAGCGAACGCAAGGCACTGTTGATTCTGCATGGCAAGCAAGCGCTCAACGAGGCGGTTCGTTCTGCCGTGGAGGGCAAGCGCCAGCAGGGTTGGGAGCTAGCCGTTCGAGTGACCTGGGAGGCCGGAGACGCACAGCGGCTGGTGAATGAAGCGCTGGCGGCAGGCTACATGCAGATCATCGCCGGCGGCGGTGATGGCACCTTGCGTGATATTGCCGAGGCCATGGCGGCGCATACGACGCAGGCCAGCCTGGCACTGATGCCCTTGGGGACCGCCAATGATTTTGCTCGTGCCGCTGGCGTGCCTCTGGAGCCCGATCAGGCGCTGGATCTTCTTGACACTGCGCCGAGCGCCATTGATCTGGGGGAGGTCGGCGGGCAGGTGTTCCTGAATATGGCCACGGGCGGTTTTGGCAGTCAGGTCACTGCAAACACCTCGGAGGACTTGAAAAAAGTTCTCGGGGGCGCGGCCTACCTGTTCACCGGTTTATCGCGCTTCAGTGAATTGCACGCGGCCTATGGCGAGTTGCAGGGTCCTGATTTTCAGTGGAGTGGCGAGCTGTTGGCATTGGGCATCGGCAATGGCCGACAGGCCGGCGGCGGACACGTGTTGTGCCCGGAAGCGCTGGCGGACGATGGCCTGCTGGACATCAGTATTCTGCCTGCTCCGCAGGAAGTGGTCGGGACCTTGAAAAACCTGCTGACCGATGGCTTCGGCATCGACAACATGTTTGTGCGAGTCCGATTGCCCTGGGTCGAAATCAAGGTTGCGGAAGGCCTCTACATCAACCTCGATGGCGAGCCTCTGGAAGGCGACAACTTGCGTTTCTCGGCACGTCCGGCGGCACTGCGAGTACATTTGCCTGAAAACTCGCCGCTGCTGGGGTCATCGCAATTGATCAATCATCCAGGCTGATGATCTGCTCGCGAACGGCGAACAGCACCAGGCCCGCCACATCGTAGATCTGCAAGCGCTTCATGATCTGTGAGCGATGAGTTTCGACCGTCTTGATACTGAGACCCAGGCCGTTGGCGATCTCCCGGGTGGATTTTCCGCGAACGATCAGCCGAAGGATTTCCAGCTGACGCGCTGTCAGGTTGTGCGAGTCGGCAGGTTCCGGCTGGTGTTTCTGAGATCGGGTCAGCGCCTGATTGATTACGGTGTGAGCGATGGCCGGGCTCAGGTAGCGTTCGTTGTTACGCAAGGCTTCCAGGGCATGTTCGAGTTCGGTGGCCGTGGTGTCCTTGAGCAAGTAGCCATGTGCGCCGGATTCCAGTGCCTGCATGATGAGTGCAGGATCGGTGTGCATCGACAGGATCAGCACCTTGCTCTGCGGGCGTACTCGCTTGAGTCGCTGCAAGGCTTCAAGGCCACTGGTTTCCTTCATGGAAATATCCAGCAGGACGATGTCCGGGGACAGTTGCTCGACCATCTCGAGCAACTGCGAGCCATCATTGGCCTCACCGATTACCGCGTAGCCTGGAATATCCAGCACCAGAGCGCGCACGCCTGCCCTGATAAGCGAGTGGTCATCCACCAAAAGTAAGTTACAAGTCAATGCATAACCTTATTCGAACTGGCCCGTTCGAGCGCACGAGGCGCCCATGGAAAGAGAGCTTCGATTTGAGTGCCTTTGCCCGGCTCGCTGGTAACGCTCAGTGTGCCGCCGAGCTGATCGATCCGTTCCGACATCCCCGCCATTCCGCGTTGCCCTTCACGACCTGGATCCATCGATGGCGCGAAACCCAGACCATCGTCGCTGATCGACAGCGCCAATCCCTGAGGCAGACGTTGCAGGCGGACCAGCAGATTTTTCGCGTCGGCATGGCGCAGTATATTGGTGACCGCTTCCTGGGTTATTCGAAAGGCGGCCAGCGCCATTTCTTCCGGTATACCGGTTAAGCGCTGATGGCATTCCAGGCTCCAGTGCACCGACGTGTTGGCCAGTGTCTTGAGTAAATGCGCACGCAGGCTGGCTTCCAGCCCGAGACTGGTCAGCTGCCTGGGATTGAGAATGGCCGATACATCCCGAACTTTGGTCAGGGTTTCTTCCAGCGTGTCGCAGAGCACCGAACATTGACCCTTAAGTTCTTCGGGCATGCGGCGTTTGAGCCAGTCACTTTGAAGTTTTGCCGCGGTCAGCAACTGGCCGATGTCGTCATGCAGTTCTCGACTGAGCCGGTGACGTTCGTTTTCTTGAACCTCCAACAGCCGGTCGGCCAACTCTTGAGGTTGAAACTTTATCGATTTGCGCGAGAGGCAATGCTCCACCCAGACGCAGGTCAGCGCCGCAACATTGAGCACCAGCAGGCTCAGCGGCAGGCGAGTGGACAGACTGTAAATCAGCAGGCTGCCAATCGCCGAGCAGGTACACAACATAAGCGTGACCAGGCGCGCGTTTTTTCGGGAGGGTGGCCATAGGGTGATTGACTTGAGGCTGGCGTACATAGCGGATGGAGCCAATGGATGTTCGCTGCGGGAAGACTGGTCATAACGGATGACGGTCTCTGTCTGGAGTCACTCTGCCATTAATTGACGTCAACTAATGGGCGGCATAATACCACTTAAGATACCGTTGGTCGCGTTTGGTATATATATCTGCAGGGGCAGGAAATAAGAGGTTATGGACGGTAGTTCCATAATGGAAAAAGTTGGGTGGCAGGAATGTTTAATTTGTTTCGAGTTGTCGTTAACAGGTATGGAATATTCAATTGCGACCATAACGTCGCTAAAGTTAGAGAGGCAGTCACGGCAATAAAAATCGGAGCGCGGCATAGTGCTCCGATAAATTCAGGCTTGCCGTCCTGAAAAGGAGACGAGTGCGAACGGTTTGGAATTAGCAGGTGGATGAAACTGACTGTGTCCGACCTGGCAGGCGAAGGCTTCGATCAGAGAGGTCTGTTCACTGTCATCGAGGCTGAGTTGGCCGGTGTTCTGATCGATAAGCTCGAGTTGCCAGGCGATCAACGTCAGGCAGTCTTTCAGCGCACCCAAGGCCTGCTCGTGCAAGTCCACATGATTCTGGGCGTGGCTCAGCAAGCCATGAATGTGCAACGAAAACTCAGAAACCGCTGCCAGAGCGAGCGCATCAGCCTTTTTGGCCAGTTTGAGCAGGGTGCTAAGCATGCAGTCGATGGCGTCCATGTCATTGCTGATCAGTTGCAAATGACTCAGGCATTCCTCGGTTTTGTCCAGGAGCGTCTCAGCTTCGACGAGAAACTCCGCGTGCTGCTGAGCCCATTCTTTACGATCGTTCGGCATGTTTATCTCCACAACGTCATGTCAAATGAGGGAATGTCGTGTGTGTCGACGAGGACGGTCGGAGTAGCGGCATTGCCGTGCCATCGTGATATCGCGCTCCGGCCTGTCTGGCTGCAGGCTGGGGAACTCGATAGGGGGGATGGCCACTGACCTGCGATCGCACACAAAAGCCTGACTCCGTTCATGCAATGAGAATGGCGTCACATTAATGGCTATTGGATATTGCGAATATCAGGTTGGGCCTGATTGCTACTAGGGGAATCCCTTACACAGAGGAACCAACCGAACGAAACGAGGTCTCGCGGGAGGGAATGAAGCAGATGAAGTCACTTGGCCAGTAAAGCATGATGTTAATGTGACATCAATGTTCGATCGTGGCATTTTACAGGGGGGTCAAGGTCCGGCAAAAACAGCCGATAACCCCCTTTAGTGAATTCATCAGAACAAGCCCAGGAGTCATTGATGGCCGGCATTCTCGACACGGTAGACCAACGCACGCAACTGGTGGGTGAGAATCGCCTGGAAATTCTCATGTTCCGGCTGGCCGGACGGCAATTGTTCGCAATCAACGTTTTCAAAGTGCAGGAAGTGCTGCAACTGCCGAAGCTGACCCTGATGCCCCAGCGTCATCCGTTTGTCTGCGGCGTGGTCAACCTGCGCGGCCAGACCTTGCCGGTGATCGACCTGTCCCAGGCGATCGGCATGCGTCCGCTGGTGCCAAGCCCTACCAGCACGATCATCGTCACCGAGTACAACCGTTCGGTGCAGGCGTTCCTGGTCGGCGGCGTGGACCGCATCGTCAACATGAACTGGGAAGCCATTTTGCCGCCGCCGGCCAGCGCCGGTCGTCAACATTACTTGACCGCTATCAGCAAGGTCGACGACCAGTTGGTGGAAATCATCGACGTCGAAAAAGTCCTGGCGGAAATTGTCCCGTACAACGCGAAGGTATCGCGCGACAAACTCGACGATCCGGTTCTGGAACGTGCCCGTGGCCGTGAAGTGCTGCTGGTGGACGACTCTAACGTGGCACTCTCGCAACTGCGTGACACCCTGGGTCAGTTGGGCGTGAAGATGCACATTGCCAGCGATGGCTTGAAGGCACTGAACATGCTCAAGGCCTGGGCCGATACCGGTGTGAACATGACCGACAAACTGCTGATGATCTTCACCGACGCGGAAATGCCGGAAATGGACGGCTATCGCCTGACGACGGAAATCCGCAACGACCCGCGTCTGCGTGGCCTTTACGTGGTGCTGCATACCTCGTTGTCCGGTAGCTTCAACGACTCGATGGTCAAGAAAGTCGGCTGCGACAACTTCCTCTCCAAATTCCAGCCGGACAAACTCGTCGATGTGGTGCGCGAGCGTCTGATGCTCGATGAAGTGCCTGCCTGACACCCCACGCAGAGGCTGGCCTGAAGTCAGCCTTTGATTCGGCGATCAAGCTCGTATAGGGTGGCGTTTTTTGCCCACCAGGGAGCTGGCCATGCTGCGTCTGAGCGCGCTTTATCGTTATCCGTTGAAATCCGGCAAGGGCGAGATCCTGCAGCAGGTCAGCCTCGACAAGCTGGGCCTGGACGGTGATCGACGCTGGATGCTGGTGGACGAGGCCAGCGGCCGTTTCCTGACCCAGCGCGTAGTGGGGCAGATGAGTCAGTTGTCGGCGCTGTGGAATGCTGAAGGTGGCTTGACCCTCAGTGCTCCGGGACGCTCAGCGATCGATATTGCCTTGCCGGCCAGCGACGCTGAACTGCGCGGCGTGACCATCTTTCGAGACAGTTTGCGAGTCCCTGATGCCGGTGATGAGGCGGGTGCGTGGGTCAGTGAGTTCATTGGCAAGCCGACGCGTCTGGTGCAAGTGCCGCTGGATCGCGCGCGGACCACCCAGGCCGGCTACGGCAAGGATGACGATCAGGTGGCCTTCGCCGATGGCTTTCCGCTGTTGCTGATCGGACAGGCATCCCTGGAGGACTTGTCGCAAAAGGTCGGGCGTGCGCTGGAAATGCTGCGCTTTCGACCCAATCTGGTCATTGAAGGTAGCGAGGCGTATGCCGAAGATGGCTGGAAGCGCATCCGCATCGGCGATGTCGAGTTCCGCGTGGTCAAGTCGTGCTCACGCTGCATTTTGACCACCATCGACCCGCAAACCGGCGAGCGCAGCGAAGATCGCGAACCGCTGGCCACGTTGCAGAAATACCGTACCGAGGCCGATGGTGCGATGTTCGGACAGAACCTGGTCAACGACAGCAATGGCCAACTTGAAGTCGGTATGCCGGTGACGGTCCTGGAATAAGACAATCTGAATGACTGCCCTTTAACAAAAAATGCCCGTGTCCAAGGACGCGAGCATTTTTTTGCCGCTGTGAAAACCCAAGGGTTTAGCCGCGGTATTCACACAGGTAAGCGGTGTCGACGGCCACTTTCAGCTGGAACTTGCTGTTGGCGGGCACGTTGAACTGGCTGCCGGCGGCGAAGGTTTCCCAGTCGCTGCTGTCCGGCAGTTTGACGGTCAGGGCGCCGGTCACCACGTGCATGATTTCACGCTGGCTGGTGCCGAATTCGTATTCGCCCGGTGCCATGACACCGATGGTCGCAGGACCTTCAGCGGTGCCAAAGGCGATCGACTTGACGGTGCCGTCGAAGTACTCGTTGACTTTAAACATGGGCGATTCCTCGAAAAGGGCTAAAAAGGGCTGGCCAGTATGCACAAGGCCCTTGGCGCCGTCACCTCTCTAGACGGGGAGAACCAGTGGTAACAGACGCGCTGTATTGCGCGCGTCTTCCAGCGCCCGGTGTTGCTGCCCGGTAAACTGCATGCCCGCAAGTTGCAGAGCGCCATTGAGCCCCAGCGGGCGTTCCAGCCGACGAGCCTTGGCAAAGCGCTGCTTGAGGTTCATGTGCGGCACTCGGCTCAGGGCGCTGTCGAGTTGCAGTTTCTGCCATTCCTGAAGCAGCTGTTTGCGATCGTAATCGCCCCAACTGGCCCAGCCTTCGAGGCGCGAGTGATGCTGGCCGAGCCAGCGTTCGAACGACGCCCAGACCTCGCTCAGCGGCTCGGCGTCATCGATGTTGGCTTGGGTGATGTGGGTCAGTTCCCGGCAAAACGGCGTCAGCAGAGGCCGACGCGTCGGGCGCACGAAGCGCTGAAAGCTATTCAGTTCTCGGCCTTTCCGGTCCACCAGGGTGGCGCCGATTTCGATAATTTCCATTTCAGTTACTGGCCAACCACCTTCATCGGTGGTGGCTTCGAGATCAATGACCAGCCAGTGAGGCATCGCAGGGTTCCTGGTATCCGCGTCCTGATAGGGCTTGAGCGTAGCCAAAGCCAGCGGATCCGCCTAGCGGCTTATTCGACCTCCAACAAAATCTGACGATTTTTCACCTGATCACCGACCCTGACCTGTAAGCGTTTGAGCACGCCGTCGATGCCCGACTTGAGCGGATGTTCCATTTTCATGGCCTCCAGCACGACCAACAACTGGCCTTTGCTGACCGGACTGCCCTCAGTGACCAGCACGTCGACGATCGCCCCGTCCATCGGAGCCTTGAGGGTGCCGGTGCTGACGCTGACCTGGCTGCTGACCAAGGCCTGGGTCCGATCCACCAGCCGTAAACTGCCAGGCAGGGTGAACAGCCAGAGTTGTCCGGCCTCAAGACGGTAGGCATGGCGCCGCCGGATACCGTTGATTTCCAGGCTGGCCCAGCGTCCGTCGCACTGGATGATCGTTAATTCAACGTTTTGCTCAGCGACTTGAATCCGATACGGTTCCCCCGGCACAGCGTTCAATTCCACTGACCAATCCTGATCATCAAGGCCGATTCGATAGTGCAACGGCACGCTGGCGTTGTTGCGCCAACCGGCCAGTGGTGCGGGATGAACCTGCGCCGAGGCCTGATAGAACAACGTTGCGGCGATTGCCAGTTGTTCGGCGTCGGGTACTTGGGTATGCAGGCAGGCATGGTCGGAAAAATACGTCGGGATGAACCCGGTGCTGAACTCGCCACTGATGAACTGCGGATGTTCCAGCAGACTGGCGAGCAAGCGCTGATTGCTTTGCACGCCGAGCAGCACGCTGTCTTGCACCGCCCGCAGCAACTTGCGCCGGGCTTCTTCGCGGGTAGCGCCGTGGGCAATGATCTTGCCCAGCATCGGGTCATAGAACGGGCTGACGTTCTGGCCTTCGATCAGACCATGGTCGATTCGTATATCGCCCTGCAACGCTGGCTCCCACGCGGCAATGCGACCGGTTTGTGGCAGAAAATCGTGCGCCGGATCTTCGGCGTACAAACGGACTTCCATGGCATGCCCGTTGAGTTGTACGTGTTCCTGACGCAGCGGCAGCGGCAGGCCTTCGGCGATGCGTAGCTGCCAGGCCACCAGATCGAGGCCGGTGACTAATTCAGTCACCGGGTGTTCCACCTGAAGTCGGGTGTTCATCTCCAGAAAGTAAAACTCCCCGCGCGCATCCAGCAGAAACTCGACGGTGCCAGCGCCGACGTAATTCACCGCGCGACCGGCCTTGAGCGCCGCTTCACCCATGGCCTGACGCAAGTGGGCGGTCATCACCGGGCAGGGCGCTTCCTCGATGACTTTCTGGTGGCGGCGCTGGATCGAACAATCGCGCTCGCCGAGGTAGATCAGGTTGCCGTGCTGGTCGCCGAACAGTTGAACCTCGACGTGGCGCGGATCAACCAACGCCTGCTCAAGAATCAGCTCGTCACTGCCAAACCCGTGCAGCGCTTCGGAGCGGGCGGTGCGCAGCTGTTCCAGCAAGTCATTGGCCTCGTGCACCAGGCGCATGCCGCGCCCGCCACCGCCGGCACTGGCCTTGATCATCAGCGGATAGCCAATCATTTCGGCTTCGCGGCTCAGGGTGGCGTCGTCCTGTTCGGCGCCCTGATAGCCTTTGATGCACGGCACACCGGCGTCGAGCATGGCGAGTTTCGACAGTCGCTTGCTGCCCATCAGTTCGATGGCCTCGGGGCTGGGGCCGATGAAAGTGATGCCGGCATCCCGGCAGGCGAGGGCGAACTTGGCGTTTTCCGAGAGGAAACCGTAGCCGGGATGGATCGCGTCGGCACCGGTGCGCCGGGCAGCGTCGAGCATTGCCGGAATGCTCAGATAGGACTGCTGTGCCGGGGCCGGGCCGATGTTCACAGCTTCGTCGGCCATCTGCACATGCAGGGCATCGGCATCGGCGTCGCTGAACACCGCGACCGTGCGATAGCCCAGGGCCTGGGCGGTGCGCTGGAGGCGGCAGGCGATTTCACCACGGTTGGCGATCAGGATTTTTCTGAGTCCGGGCATTGGGTCTTCTCTCAAAGTGTGCGGTGACAGTGAAGGCCTCATCGCGAGCAAGCTCGCTCCCACAGGGGAATGCATTTAAAATGTGGGAGCGAGCTTGCTCCGGGCGGCGTTCCGACGATGCTTTTAAGAGGCCCACCCCGGTTTGCGTTTCTGCACGAAGGCCATGGTCCCCTCAATACCTTCAGCCCCGGTCACCGCTTCGCTGAACCACTCGGCCGCTTCATCCAGCAACGCATTCGATGGCTGTCCGGCACTCGCGAGCAACAGCTTTTTGGTCGTCGCATTGGCCTCCGGCGCGCAGCACAACACATGGGCCAGAATTTCATCGAGACGCTCGGCCAACGCTTGCGCGTCATGCTCGACAAAATGCACCAATCCCATGCGCCGTGCGTGTGTGCCATCGAAACGTGCCGCGGTCAGCGCCAGTCGGCGAGTCTGAGTCAGGCCTATGCGCTGCACCACGAACGGCGCGATTTGCGCTGGCAGCAGGCCGAGGCTGGTTTCCGGCAGACCGAATTGCGCCAGGTGATCGGCCAAGGCGACGTCGCTGACGCAAGCCAGACCAAAACCACCGCCGAGCACCGCGCCTTGCAGCACCGTGATCACCACTTGTGGTGCATGTTGCACCTCCTGCAGCAGTGCACCGAATGCGCGATTCAAGTCGCGATAGGCGCTCGGGCCTTGAGCGCGTGCGTTGGCCATGTCCTTGATGTCGCCACCAGCGCAAAAATGCCCGCCCGCACCACCGATCACCAGCGCGCGAATGGCTCGGTCGTCACGCACCGCCGCCAGTACCGCACGCAGTTCGGCGACCATCTGCAAGCTCATGGCGTTGCGGCTTTCGGGGCGGTTGAGGGTGATGTGCAGGACACCGTTATGCGATTCGAGCAGCAAGGTCTGGCAAACGGGCAAGGTGCTCATTTCTTTTTCCCCGGCAGGATGCCCATGAGTTTGCAGATGATCCCCAGCATGATTTCGTCGGCACCGCCGCCGATCGACACCAGCCGCACGTCACGGTAAGCGCGGGCCACCGGGTTATCCCACATGAAGCCCATGCCGCCCCAGTATTGCAGGCAGCTGTCGCTGACTTCCCGGCCCAGACGCCCGGCCTTGAGTTTGGCCATCGACGCCAGACGGGTGACGTCCTGGCCTTTGATGTACTGCTCGGTGGCCTGATAAACCAACGCCCGCAGGCATTCGATTTCGGTTTGCAGTTCGGCCAGGCGGAAGTGGATGACCTGATTGTCGATCAGCGCATTGCCAAAGGTTTTTCGCTCCTTGCAGTACTCGATGGTGCTGTCGACGCAGTACTCCAGGCCCTTGATCATGTTCGCCGCGCCGAACAGACGTTCCTCCTGGAACTGCAGCATCTGCATCATGAACCCCGCGCCTTCATGGCCGATGCGGTTGCGTTGCGGCACGCGCACGTTGTCGAAAAACACCTGGGCGGTTTCCGAGCTGCGCATGCCGAGCTTGTCCAGGTGCGAGCTGAGGCTGATGCCCGGCGTGTTCATCGCCACCATGATCAGCGACTTGTTGATGTGCGGTTTGTCGTCCGAGGTGTTGGCCAGCAGACAAATGAAATCGGCGCTCGGTGAGTTGGTGATCCACATCTTGCTGCCGTTGATTACATAGTCGTCGCCGTCCTTGCGGGCGGTGGTTTTCAAACCGGCCACGTCGGAACCGGCGCCGACTTCGGAAACACCGATGCAGCCGACCTGCTCGCCAGTGATCGCCGGTCGCAGGAATTCTTCCCGCAATTCATCGGAGCCGAAACGCGCCAACGCCGGGGTGCACATGTCGGTCTGCACGCCGATGGACATCGGAATGCCGCCGCAGTGGATGGTGCCGAACTCTTCAGCCGCGACGATCGAATAGCTGTAGTCCAGCCCCATGCCGCCAAACTTTTCCGGCTTGGATATCCCCAGCAGGCCGAGGTCGCCGGCCTTGCGGAAGATCTCGTGGATTGGAAAGCGCCCGGCCTTTTCCCATTCCTCGACGTGAGGATTGATCTCGTGATCGACGAATTGGCGGACGGTGCGGCGCAGTGCGTCGTGTTCCTGGGTGAAGATCATTTTTATTGTTCTCCTTATCGTCCTTAGAGGCGGGCTACACCAAAACTGTTGGATTGCAGCGGCCGCACTTCAGCCTCATGACAGATGTCCAGCAAGTACCCGAGCAAGGTCCGGGTATCCCGAGGATCAATCAACCCGTCGTCCCACAAACTGGCGCTGCCATAGAGCGCGGTGGACTGGCTGTCGAGCTTCTGCGCGGTGACGTGTTCCAGCATGTCGAGCATTTTCGGGTCGGGCACCAGGCCGTCCTTGGCCTGTTTGGCCTCGGTGACGATCCGCAGCACTTTACCGGCCTGGGCGCCGCCCATCACCGCCGTGCGGCTGTTGGGCCAGGCGAAGATGAAGCGCGGGTCGAGGCCGCGGCCACACATCGCATAGTTGCCGGCGCCGTAGGAACCGCCGACGACGATGGTCAGTTTAGGCACACGGGCGTTGGCCACCGCTTGAATCATCTTCGCGCCGTGTTTGATCACGCCTTGCTGCTCCGACTCGGTGCCAACCATGAACCCGGTGGTGTTGTGGAAAAACAGCAGCGGCGTCTGGCTCTGGTCACAGAGCTGAATGAACTGCGCCGCCTTGCTCGCACCCTTGGGGGTGATCGGCCCGTTGTTACCGATGAACCCGCAGGCGCGGCCTTGAATCTGCAAATGGCCGCAGACAGTTTGCTGATCGAACTCGCCCTTGAATTCGAGAAAGTTCGAGCCGTCGGCAATCCGCGCGATGATCTCGCGCACGTCGTAAGGTTTTTTCGTGTCGTCAGGAATCAGTCCGAGCACTTCTTCGATGGGGTAGAGCGGTTCTTCCCAGTGCCGCGCAGGCGCTAAAGGGAGCCGGGCATTCCACGGCAACAGGCTGACAATCTCGCGCACCTGGCGCACGCCATCGGCATCGTTTTCGGCCAGGTATTCAGCGGTGCCGGCGATTTGCGCATGCATCTCGGCGCCGCCCAGTGCTTCATCGGTGGCGACTTCGCCGGTGGCCGCCTTGAGCAGCGGCGGGCCGGCCAGAAACAGCTTGGCCTTGCCACGCACCACCACCACGTAATCTGACAACCCTGGCTGATAGGCGCCGCCCGCCGTGGCCGAGCCGTGGACCACCGTGATTTGCGGCAGGCCCATGGCCGACATCCGCGCCTGATTGGCAAAGCTGCGGGCGCCTTCGACGAAAATCTCCGCCGCGTAATTGAGGTTGGCGCCACCGCTTTCGGCCAGGGTAATGACCGGCAGTTTGTTCTCCATGGCGATCTGTTGCAGGCGCAGGGATTTTTTCAAACCGCTGGGGGAAATGGTCCCGCCCTTGATCGCACTGTTGTTTGCCACCACCACCAGCCGCACGCCGGACACGTAACCGATCCCGGCGATCAATCCACCGCCTGCCGAGCTGCCATCCTTGTCGTCATGCAGTTTGTATCCGGCGAGGCTGGCCAGTTCGAGGAACGGGGCGCCGGGGTCCAGCAGCAGATTGAGGCGTTCACGGGGCAACAATTGGCCGCGCTTGTCGAACCGGGGTTTGGCTTCGGCCGCCTTGTTCAGCAGGTTCTGTTCGAGCTGGCGAACGTGCTCGATGCCTACCAGCATCGCCGCGCGATTGCGGGCGAACTGTTCGCTGAACGGGTCCACTTGCGACTGAATCACCGGCATGACTTATTCCTTGTCCTTGAGCACGTCTGGTAAGTAGGCGCGGTGGAAACCGTTATACGACTCGCTGATCTGCGCCTTGTGTATCGGCCAGGCGCGTCCACCCAGGCTGGCGGCACCGTCGATGCGCAAGGTGCTGCCACTGACAAACGCCGCGGCCGGGCTGAGCAGGAAAACGATCGCCGCGCTGACTTCCGATTCGGTACCGATGCGTTTCAGTGGAACGTGCTCGCGCAAGGTCGGGATCACCGCTTTGAACGCGCCTTCGTAGGTGTCCATGCCACTGGACGCGATCCAGCCCGGCGCCACGGCGTTGACCCGCACCCCGGCATAACCCCATTCGAACGCGGCGGTCTTGGTGAGGTTGTCCATGCCTGAACGCGCCGCGCCCGAGTGGCCCATGCCGGGCATGCCGCCCCACATGTCGGCGAGCATGTTGACGATGGCGCCGCCGTGCGTGCTCATGGACTGGTTGAACACTTCCCGGGCCATCAGGAAGCCGCCCATCAGGTTGGTGCGCAACACCGTATCGAAGCCTTTTTGATTGATCGACGCCAGCGGCGACGGGTACTGCCCGCCGGCATTGTTGACCAGACCGTGAATCGGTCCGTGCTTGCGGATCAACTCGCTGACCACATGCTTGACCGCTTCTTCTTCACGAATATCGCAGACCATCCAATCAGCCTTGCCGCCATCCTCGGCAATCTCGGCGGCGACGTTTTTCAGCTTGTCTGCCGTGCGCCCGAGCAGCAGCACATGGGCGCCGAGGGCCGCCAGTTCGTGAGCGGTACAACGGCCGATACCGCTGCCGCCACCGGTGACGATGATGTTTTGGCCTGCAAACAAATCGGCTTTGAAAATCGAATCGTAAGCCATGGCGACAGTCCTCTAGTTGACTTGGTCGGCGATGCGCTGAGGCACCGGTATCTGGATTTCCAGCAGTTGCTGGGCGAAGGCTTTGCCTTGCGGATCGATCCGCAGGCTGGCCACACCACCACCTCCAAGGGCGTTCTCCAGCAGAAAATTAAGGCTGTGGGTGCCCGGCAGGTACCAGCGTTCGACACGTCCGTGGATCGGGTCGAGGACATGACTCATCCAGTCGACGATCACTTCTGGCGTCAAGGCCTCGGCAATCCACGGCAGGTATTCCGGCTTGCGGGCCATGACGCCGATGTTGCTGTGATTGCCCTTGTCACCGGAGCGCGCCACCGCGAGTTTGACCAGGGCCACGCTGGCATCGGCCCGGTCTGAGGGTTTCGGTGGAGCGCACGCCACGGGCAAGTCGGCGGTGTCGAGCACATCAACGGCGGGCAGGGCGCAGGGGTGGCGCTGGCCCTTGAGATCAATTTCCAGCGTGCAGGCGGTTTTGTCGATAAGGAACGAGAACAGCCGGATCAGCGGATACACCGTCGGCCGTCCACCGACAATCCCGGTCAGTCCCGGCGCCATGCCGGTGGCGGCCTGGGCGATTTCCCGGGAGAACACAATCAACGCCTGTTTACCCGGATGGCGCACCGCAAGTTTGATCACCACTTCGCGGCTGTCATGGCGCTGACCGTGGGGGCCGTAAGTGGCTTCGCTGCCGAGCAGTTCGATGTTCACTTCGCTGTAGGGTGGCCAGCCACGCTGGCTGAAGATTTCCGACGTCTTGTTGATGATGGCTTCGCTGACTCGACGCGCCTTGTCGACTGCATCGATCCCCGCGATCAGGCAGCTGGCGGTGCAGCGAAAACCGTCCGGGTAAGTCGCGCTGACCTTGTACTGATCGGTCGGCGGCAAGCCTTTTGCGCCGTGCACCTGGACCGCATTCTTGCCTTGTTGCACGAGTTTGACTTCAGTGAAATCGCAGACCACGTCCGGCAGCAGATACGCCTGCGGGTCGCCGATTTCATACAGCATCTGCTCGCCGACCGTCAGCGGTGTAACCAGTCCGCCGGAGCCTTCGGGTTTGCTGACGATGAACTGGCTGTCGGCGCTGACTTCGACGATGGGGAAGCCGATGTGTTCGTAGTCGGGCACCTCGCGCCAATCGGTGAAGTTGCCGCCGGTGCACTGGGCGCCACATTCGATGATGTGGCCGGCCAATGCAGCCTGGGCGAGTTTGTCGTAGTCGTGCCAGGACCAGCCGAACTCATGCACCAGCGCGGCGCTGACCACGGCGCTGTCGACCACGCGGCCGGTGATGACGATGTCGGCGCCCAGACGCAGGGCTTCGACGATGCCCGGTGCGCCGAGGTAGGTGTTGGTCGAGACACACATCGGCGGCAAGGGCGCGCCGCTGAACATTTCATGGATACCGCTGCTGCTCAGCTGTTTGAACTGCGGCTGCAGGTCATCGCCCAGCAGCACGGCGATTTTCAACGCCACCCCGGCCTTGTCGCACGCAGCGGTCAGGGCGGCGGCGCAGGCCTGTGGATTGACTCCGCCGGCGTTACTGATGACGCGGATTTTCTGTTCGGCGAGTTGACCCAGCAGCGGGCTGAGGACTTCGATGAAGTCGCTGGCGTAACCAGCCTGAGGATCTTTCATCCGCGCACCGGCCATGATCGACATCGTAATCTCGGCCAGATAATCGAAGACCAGATAGTCCAGGCGCCCACCTTCCACCAATTGCGCGGCGGCGGTCGAGGTATCGCCCCAGAAGGCGCTGGCGCACCCGATGCGAATTGTTTTAGGCCCAGTCAACTCCATAGCCACCTCCGACAGAAGTGCATCGAGACTACCAAGCAAGCGCTTGGTTTGTAAACGCCTTAAATATCTTCTTCCCGAGCGCTTGCTTGGGCGCCCCGGCCAGCTTAAATTGCCCGCGCAACCCCGCTGTTTTAGCGGTGATTAGCGTATTTGATTGATCGACTGTAGGAGAGAACGGGTGGACGAGCAAAAAGCCCTGAGGGTGATGCGCGAATTGGTCGACAACGGCCAATTGACCGACCCGGACAGCGCCCGCGGCAAATTGCTGCAAGTGGCGGCTCACCTGTTCCGCAACAAAGGTTTTGAACGCACCACCGTGCGCGATCTGGCCGGCGCCGTGGGCATTCAGTCGGGCAGTATTTTTCATCACTTCAAAAGCAAGGACGAGATCCTGCGGGCGGTGATGGAGGAAACCATTCGCTACAACACCGCGTTAATGCGTGCAGCCCTGGCAGAAGCCGGCAGTGTGCGCGAGCGAGTGCTGGCGCTGATTCGTTGTGAATTGCAGTCGATCATGGGTGGCAGCGGCGAGGCCATGGCGGTGTTGGTCTATGAATGGCGTTCGCTGTCCGAAGACGGGCAGGCGCAAGTGCTGGCGCTGCGTGACATTTATGAAGACCTCTGGCTACAGGTGCTGGGCGAGGCCAAGGACGCCGGTTTTATTCGCGGGGACGTGTTCATCACCCGCCGCTTTCTGACGGGTGCGTTGTCCTGGACCACCACCTGGTTTCGCGCCGGCGGCAGCATGAGCCTCGATCAATTGGCCGACGAGGCGTTGATTCTGGTGCTGGAAGAGAAACAATAGCTTTCCAAGTCAGAAGGAAACTGGCTAAGTGGCCGAAACCGCCTAGCTTGAATGGATTGATGCGTATTTTCTCGGGGAGTAGGTTGTTTTGATGTCTTCGCCAATTCGGACGGCTTCGCGGCTTTTGCTGGCGACGCTTGCGGCGTTATGCATGGTTCCGTCCCAGGCCGCACAGCTGGTGCGGGTCGGTGCCGCACATTTCCCCCCCTATACCGTGCGCCCGGAATCGGGTGCTGACACCGGTTTGCTGCCGCAGCTGGTCGAGGCGCTCAATGCCTTGCAAACCGATTA
Organism: Pseudomonas sp. RT4P38; assembly: GCF_054897765.1. Lineage (NCBI taxonomy): Bacteria > Pseudomonadati > Pseudomonadota > Gammaproteobacteria > Pseudomonadales > Pseudomonadaceae > Pseudomonas > Pseudomonas sp. RT4P38. The sequence goes on along the minus strand of NZ_CM142703.1, from coordinate 5,065,259 downwards.
CCAGTTCGTGCTGGTGCCCACTTCCATTCCCCGGCGTTTCGGTGATTTCAAACAAGGTCGGGTGGACATGGCGATTTTCGAGAACCCGGATTGGGGCTGGAATGACATTCCTCACACCACCGTCGACATGGGTCTGGAAGACGCCGAGATTTTTGTCGCGCAGCGCGAACCTGATCGTCGGGAGAGTTACTTTGCCGATCTCACCGGCAAGCGTCTGGCGCTGTTCAGCGGCTATCACTACGAATTCGCCAACTTCAATGCCAATCCAAAATTCCTCGCGCAGAACTACAACGCCACGCTGACGTATTCCCATGACAGTAACCTGCTGATGGTGCTGCGCGGGCGTGCCGACCTTGCCTTGGTGACACGCTCGTACCTGAGCGATTACCTGCTGCGCAACAAGGAAGTCGCTGATCAATTGCTGGTGTCCCAGCGTATCGATCAGGTTTATCACCACTACGCCATCCTCCGTCCGGCCGCACCCATCAGCGGCCAGGCGTTCGGCAAGTTGTTGCAAGGGTTGCGGGACAATGGCCAGTTGCTGAAGATTTTCGATCCCTACAAGATCGCCGTGGTGCCGGTCCCGGGTAACTGAAATCGCGCCACAGGTCGCGTATTTGCCGACTTCTCTTAAATTTCCCGCACTGGCTCACGTCACATCGTTGAACTGTCGACGATTTACGTGAGCCCCACCCATGTCCAATCTGAATGACCTGACGGCCCTGGCCTTGCCGACAGGAAGCCGTCTTGTAGCCGATGAAACCGAAAGCCGCCTGTGTCTCAGCCTTGAAGGGCAGCCGCTGATTCAGTTGCGCCTGACTCGCGAGCCCGCGCTGCAAGTGCAAGTAGAAGAGCAATTCGACCACGCCGACAATCGGGCCGTCTGGGCGGCCTGTTATTGGCTGTTTGCCCGTGACCCGGCCTGCCAGCGCCAGACCTGGCATCTAGAAGAAGCTCCCACCGAAGCATTGCTCAGCGGGTTGCTGATCCCTACCGACATCGTCGGCCAGTATCGCTGTAAGCGAACACTGTTCTGGCAGTTGCCTCAGCCTTGGCTGGGCGTGTCACAGACATCGAGCTATCCGCAGCAAATGGTCATCAGTGACGGCAAGCGTCATCCGCTGCGCCCGGTTAAACCGCGTGGTGAAGTCTATCGGCGTTTTGATGCGCGCCTCGGTGCCTGGATTTCCCTGCGCACAGTGGACATCGACCTGGACCTGGCGCGTTTCAATCGTTGGCAGAACAGTTCGCGAGTGGCGAGTTTCTGGCAGGAGGAGGGCAGTCTCGACCAGCATCGCGAGTACCTGAACAAACTTGAAGCCGATCCCCACACCCTGACGCTTATCGGTTGTTTCGATGATCAGCCGTTCGCCTACTTTGAAGCCTATTGGGCCAAGGAAGATCGCATCGCGCCGTTCTATGACACCGGCGATTACGACCGTGGTATTCACATGCTGGTGGGTGAAGAAAATCACCGTGGCCCGCACAAGGTGGCGAGCTGGTTGTCGGCGTTGACGCATTACCTGTTTCTCGACGATCCACGCACTCAGCGGGTGGTCGCCGAGCCTCGCGCCGATAACGCGAAGATGATCGGGCATATGCAGAACCAGGGTTTCCACTGCGAAAAAGCGTTCGACTTCCCGCACAAGCGCGCGGCGTTGATGGTGCTGGGGCGTGAGCGGTTTTTTGATCGGTGCGCGTTGGCGTGAGATGTAAGGCTCAAGATCCGTTGCGGTCTTGAGTCAGTCTTCGCGGGCAAGCCTCGCTCCTACAGGGTTTTCGTGGAATCACAATTAATGATCCAACCGCAAATTCTGTAGGAGCGAGGCTTGCCCGCGAAGCTTTTAGCGACGAGCAAAGGTATCCACACGACTGCCCGACACCTTGCGGCAATGCACCAGCGCATCGCGAATCATGAAGTTCACCAGGGTCGGCGAGACGCCAAGCTCCTTGGCGATGTCCTTTTGTGGCACGCCGTGCAGCCGATACATCTCGAAGGCGTAGCGGGTGCGGCTGGGCAGTTCGGTCAGCGCATCGGCGATGTTTTCCAGGGTCGAGAAGTTGATGTGCGAGGTTTCCGGCGAAGCGCCTTGAATCACCACGTTCAGGCCTTCCTCTTCAGGGCCCGAATACTTCTGCTCCAGTGCCTGTTTGCGGTAGTGATCGATCGCCAGGTTGCGCACGATCTGGAACAGGTAACTGAGCTGAGCCTTGAACGAAGACGTGATCTGCGGCGCTGATTGCAGCCGGAAGAACGCATCCTGCACCACGTCTTCAGCACGCGACCGGCAACCGGTAATGCGGGCTGCAATCTTGACCAGAATCAGTCGATTGTCGACGAATGCCTGAAGTAGCGGTGAATCGCACCTGCCTGTGGACACTTGTTCCGTCATGGAAATCACCTTGCTGCCAATAGGTTCGTGGGACGGCCCGCGGGGGCTGAGCTGTCCAACACATCGAGCGACAAATTATTCTTAATGATAATGATTGTCAAATGAGAAAGAGAACTAATGCTCCGCAAAGGTGCAGAGTGAGAACTGCGACACGCTGACGCGCCCGCTTGCGGCGCCCGCTTGCGGCACCGCAGCCCCATTGGCGATCTGGCCTTCCGACTAATTATTTCAAAACGTCAACCGTTCTCATTGGTGAAGGTTTCGGGTAGCCGCTGTGGCCAAAACAGCATTCCCAAGCCTCGCGCGGTCGGCGAAGACCGCGTCCTGCACGCCCTCGAAGGGGCGTGACGTCAGAAAACCGATTTCACTTGCAAGCCGAATTCAGGCAGGAAACCTCATGACCGACGCGTTCGAACTCCCCAGCACACTGGTCCAAGCCCTTCAGCGCCGAGCGGCCCTGACGCCGGACCGGGTGGCCTTGCGTTTTCTCGCCGAAACCCAGGATCAGGCTGTGGTGCTCAGTTATCGCGAGCTGGATCAGCGGGCGCGGACCATTGCTGGCGCGTTGCAGGCCGAGGCTGCGTTTGGCGATCGCGCGGTGTTGCTGTTTCCCAGCGGCCCGGATTACGTCGCAGCGTTCTTCGGCTGCCTGTACGCCGGAGTGATCGCGGTGCCGGCTTATCCACCAGAGTCGGCTCGTCGTCATCATCAGGAGCGTCTGCTGTCGATCATCAGCGATGCCGAACCGCGTCTACTGCTGACCAGCGCCAGCCTGCGCGATGCGTTGCAGCAAATTGAGGGCGCGCCGCCATTGCTGTGTGTCGATACGCTCGACAGTGCATTGGCCGAACGTTGGGTGGCGCCGAACCTTGCAGGCGACCATATCGCGTTCCTGCAATACACCTCCGGCTCCACCGCATTGCCCAAAGGGGTGCAAGTCAGCCACGGCAATCTGGTGGCCAATGAACTGCTGATTCGCCACGGCTTCGGCATTGATCTGAATCCTGACGACGTGATCGTCAGCTGGTTGCCGCTGTACCACGACATGGGCCTGATCGGCGGTCTGTTGCAGCCGATTTTCAGCGGCGTGCCGTGCGTGTTGATGTCGCCGGCGTATTTCCTCGGCCGGCCGTTGCGTTGGCTGGAAGCGATCAGCGAGTACGGCGGCACCATCAGCGGCGGGCCGGATTTTGCCTATCGATTGTGCAGCGAGCGGGTCAGCGAATCGGCCTTGGAACGTCTCGACCTGAGCGGCTGGCGCGTGGCGTACTCCGGATCCGAACAGATTCGTCTCGATACGCTGGAACGCTTCGCCGAGAAGTTCGCGGCCTGCGGTTTCACCCAAGACAGTTTCATGGCGTCCTACGGGTTGGCCGAAGCGACGCTATTCGTGGCCGGCAGCCCTCGCGGTCAGGGCATTGGCAACCTGCGCGTGGACGATAAAGCCCTGGCACAAAACCGTGCGCAGCCGGGCGATGGCAGCCCGATCATGAGTTGCGGCATCAGTCAGCCGGATCACGCGATGTTGATTGTCGATCCGACAGCCCTCAACGAGTTGACTGACAACACGGTCGGCGAAGTCTGGGTCGCCGGGCCAAGCATCGCCCACGGCTACTGGCGCAATCCGGAGGCTAGCGCCAAGACCTTCGTTCAGCACGCTGGCCGTACCTGGCTGCGCACCGGCGACCTGGGCTTTATGCGCGGCGGTGAACTGTTTATCACAGGGCGCCTGAAAGACATGTTGATCGTGCGTGGTCACAACCTTTATCCACAGGACATCGAGCAAACCATCGAGCGCGAAGTGGAGGTGGTGCGCAAAGGTCGGGTCGCCGCTTTTGCTGTCCACATCGAGGGTCAGGAACGCATCGGCATTGCGGCGGAAATCAGCCGCAGCGTACAAAAAATCCTCGCGCCCGACGCGTTGATCAAAGCCATCCGCCAAGCCGTGGCCGAGGCGTATCAGGAAGCGCCAAGCGTGGTGGTGCTGCTCAATCCGGGCGCGTTGCCCAAGACCTCCAGCGGCAAACTGCAACGCTCGGCATGCCGCAATCGTCTGGCGGACGGCAGCCTCGACAGCTACGCGCTGTACTCGTCGGCAGACATCGAAAGTAAATCCGCGACTGAATCAGGTTCCGAACTGCAAACCCTGATCGGCCAGATCTGGTGCGAACAGCTGAGCGTCAAACAGATCGGCGCCGACGATCACTTCTTCCTGCTGGGCGGCAACTCCATTGCCGCCACTCAGGTGGTCGCACGTCTGCGCGAAGCACTCGGTCTGGAGCTGAACCTGCGTCTGCTGTTCGAAGCGCCGACCCTCGGCGCGTTTGCCGCCGCAGTCGCTCAGCAACAGCAGGACGGCGGACTCGCCCAAGGCGCGATCACCCCGCTGTCGCGCACCGAAGCCATGCCGCAATCGCTTGCGCAAAACCGTCTGTGGATTACCTGGCAACTCGACCCGCAGAGCAGCGCCTACAACATTCCCGGCGCCTTGCGCCTGCGCGGCGAACTGGATGAAGACGCCTTGCGCGCCAGTTTCCAGCAGCTGATCGAGCGTCACGAATCCCTGCGTACGCGGTTCTTCGAACGTGATGGTGTGGCGCTGCAACAGGTCGATGCAGCGAGCGAATTCAACCTGCAACTGATCGATATCAGCGACCTGCCGGTTGTCGAGCGTGAAGCCCGTGCGCAGCAAATCCGTGAGAACGAAGCCCGTACTCAATTCGATCTGGAGAAAGGCCCGCTGCTGTGGGTGACCCTGTTACGCCTCGATGAAGAGGACCATCAACTGTTGGTGACGATGCACCACATCATCGCCGACGGTTGGTCGCTGAACGTGCTGATCGACGAGTTCTCGCGCCTGTACGCCGCAGCGTCCCAAGGACAAACAGCGACGCTCGCGGCATTGCCCACGCAATACGCCGACTACAGCAGCTGGCAGCGCCGATGGCTGGCGCAAGGGGAGGGCGAGCGTCAGCTGGCTTACTGGAAAGCGCAATTGGGCGTTGATCATCCGACCCTGAGCCTGGCCACTGATCATCCACGCTCGGCACAACACCTTCACAGCGCCGCGCGCCACACCATACGGTTGGGCGCGACCCTGAGCGATGCCGTTCGCCAGACCGCCCAGGCCCATGAATCCACTTCGTTCATGCTGTTGCTCGCCGCGTTCCAGAGCCTGCTGCACCGCTACAGCGGCCAGCGCGACATCCGCATCGGCGTGCCAAACGCCAACCGTCCGCGCCTGGAAACCCAAGGGCTGATCGGCTTCTTCATCAACACCCAGGTGCTGCGCGCCGAGTTGGACTCGCAGCTGCCATTTGTGGAGCTGCTGGCGCGCACCCGTCAGGCCGCGTTGGGCGCACAAGCGCATCAGGACCTGCCGTTCGAACAATTGCTCGAAGCCTTCCCGCAAGCCCGCGAACAAGGTTTGTTCCAGGTCATGTTCAACCACCAGCAGCGGGATTTGGGCGCACTGCGTCGCCTGCCTGGGTTGCTGGCCGAAGAGCTGCCGTGGCACAGCCGCGAAGCCAAGTTCGACCTGCAGTTGCACAGCGAGGAAGACCGTAATGGTCGCCTCAGTCTGTCCTTCGACTACGCCAGCGAACTGTTCGACGTGGCGACTATCGAGCGTCTGGCCGAGCATTTCAGCAACCTGCTGCGAGCGATCTGCGAGCAACCGAAAACCGCCATCGGCGACCTGCAAATGCTGAACCCGTCCGAGCTCGATCAGCAAACTTTGTGGAGCGCCGCACCGTGTACGCCGGCCAGTGTTTGGCTGCCGGAACTGCTCAACGAACAGGCACGCCTGACCCCTGAGCGCACCGCGCTGATGTGGGACGGTGGCGCCATGGACTTCGCCGAACTGCACACCCAGGCCAACCGCCTGGCCCATTACCTGCGCGACAAAGGCGTCGGCCCGGATGTCTGCGTGGCCATCGCCGCCGAGCGTTCGCCACAGTTGCTGATCGGTCTGTTGGCGATCATCAAGGCCGGCGGCGCCTACGTGCCATTGGACCCGGACTACCCGGCCGAACGCCTGGCCTACATGCTCAGCGACAGCGGCGTCGAATTGCTGCTGACCCAGACCCAATTGCTCGACCGCTTGCCGGCCACCAATGGCGTCAGCGTGATCGCCATGGACGCCTTGCATCTGGAGAGCTGGCCGAGCCACGCACCGGGCCTGCACTTGCACGGCGACAACCTGGCGTACGTGATTTACACCTCCGGTTCCAGCGGCCAGCCGAAGGGTGTCGGCAACACCCACGCCGCCCTCGCCGAACGCCTGCAATGGATGCAGAACACCTATCGCCTGAACGAAACTGACGTGTTGATGCAGAAGGCGTCGATCAGTTTTGACGTGTCGGTGTGGGAGTGCTTCTGGCCGCTGATTACCGGTTGCCGTCTGCTGCTCGCCGGGCCGGGCGAACACCGTGATCCGCATCGCATCGCGCAACTGGTTCAGCAATTCGGCGTGACCACGCTGCACTTTGTGCCGCCGCTGCTTTCGTTGTTCATCGACGAACCGCTGACGGCCGAGTGCACCAGCCTGCGCCGCGTTTTCTCGGGCGGCGAAGCCTTGCCCGCCGAACTGCGCAACCGCGTGCTGGAACACCTGCCGGCCGTGCAATTGCACAACCGCTACGGCCCGACCGAAACCGCGATCAACGTCACCCATTGGCACTGCACAACGGCCGATGGCGAACGCTCGCCGATTGGTCGTCCGTTGGGTAATGTGGTGTGCCGTGTACTCGACGGCGCTCTCAATCCAGTTCCGGTCGGCGTACCGGGCGAACTGTGCATCAGTGGCATCGGCCTGGCCCGTGGCTATTTGGGTCGGCCGGACCTGACTGCAGAACGTTTTGTCGTTGATCCATTGGGTGAGCAGGGCGAGCGTTTATACCGTACCGGCGACCGCGCACGCTGGACCGCTGATGGCGTGATTGAATACCTCGGCCGACTCGATCAGCAGGTCAAACTGCGTGGCTTCCGCGTTGAACCGGAAGAAATCGAAGCGCGTCTGCTGGCTCAGGACGGCGTCGCTCAAGCCGTGGTGCTGGTGCGCGAAACGGCAGCCGGCGGACAGTTGATCGGTTACTACACCGCAACCGATTCCATTGAATATGTTGATGTTCAAACCGCACGCCTGAAAGCTGCGCTGGCCGCCGAATTGCCGGAATACATGGTCCCGGCGCAGCTGATGCGCCTGGACGAAATGCCCCTGAGCCCAAGCGGCAAACTCGATCGTCGTGCCTTGCCGGAACCGCAATGGCAAGTCCGTGAGCACGTCGAACCGGTCACCGCACTCGAGCAGCAAATCGCCGGTATCTGGCGTGAAGTATTAGGCCTGGCGCAAATCGGCCTGCGCGACGATTTCTTCGCCCTCGGCGGCCACTCGCTGCTGGCCACGCAAATCATCTCCCGCACCCGTCAGGCCTGCGACGTCGAATTGCCGCTGCGCGCGCTGTTCGAAAACAGTGAGCTGGGTGCGTTTGCCGAACAGGTTCAACTGATCCAGGCCAGCGGCAAAACCAACCAGCAACCGCCCATCGAGAAGGTCGATCGCAGCCAACCGGTGCCGTTGTCCTATTCCCAGCAGCGCATGTGGTTCCTCTGGCAGATGGAACCGGACAGCCCGGCCTACAACGTTGGCGGCATGGCACGACTGCGCGGGGTGCTCGATGTCGGGCGCTTCGAAGCCGCGCTCCAAGCACTGATCATGCGTCATGAAACCCTGCGCACCACGTTCCCGAGCATCGATGGCGTGGCCCGGCAACAGGTTCACCCGGACACCGGGATGCGCATGGACTGGAAGGACCTCTCCGCGCTCGACGTTGATCGCCGCGAACAACGCGTCCAGCAACTGGCCGACGACGAGGCGCATAAACCCTTCGATCTGGAAACCGGACCCCTGCTGCGCGCCTGCATGGTCAAGACCGCCGAGCAGGAGCACTACCTGGTGCTGACCCTGCACCACATCGTCACCGAAGGCTGGGCGATGGACATCTTCGCCCGGGAACTGAGCGCGCTCTACGAGGCCTTCGTCGATGACCGCGAATCGCCGCTGGAGCCGCTGCCGGTGCACTACCTGGATTACAGCGTCTGGCAGCGCCAGTGGCTGGAGTCCGGCGAACGTCAGCGCCAACTCGACTACTGGACCGCGCAACTGGGCCGCGAACATCCATTGCTGGAATTGCCGGGCGACCGTCCGCGTCCGCCCGTGCAAAGTCATCGGGGTGAACTGTTCCGTTTCGACCTGACCGATGACCTTGCCGCCCGGGTCCGCGCCTTCAACGCGCAAAACGGTCTTACCCTGTTCATGACCATGACCGCCGCGCTGGCGGTGCTGCTTTACCGCTACAGCGGCCAGACCGACCTGCGCATCGGCGCGCCGGTGGCCAACCGGATTCGTCCGGAAAGTGAAGGGTTGATTGGTGCATTCCTCAACACCCAGGTGCTGCGTTGCCAACTCGACGGGCAAATGTCCGTGGGTGAGTTGTTCGAGCAGGTTCGCCACACCGTGATTGAAGGTCAGTCCCACCAAGACTTGCCGTTCGATCACTTGGTTGAAGTCTTGCAGCCACCGCGCAGCGCCGCTTACAACCCGTTGTTCCAGGTGATGTGTAACGTGCAGCGCTGGGAATTCCAACAAAGCCGCACACTCGCCGGTATGACCGTCGAATACCTGGCCAACGATGCGCGGGCGACCAAGTTCGACCTCAACCTGGAAGTCACCGACCTCGACCATCGCCTGGGTTGCTGCCTGACCTACAGCACTGATTTGTTCGATGAACCACGCATTGCGCGGATGGCCGGGCATTGGCGCAACCTGTTGGAAGCGCTGCTGGCCGATCCGCAACAGCGCCTCAGTGATCTGCCGTTGCTGGAAGCTGCCGAACAGCAAAACCTGCTCGACAGCCTCGGCGTCGAGCCGGGCGAACATCGACTCGATCAGTGCATTCATCTCCTGTTCAGCGAGCAGGCCCTGGCGCGCAAAGATGCACCGGCATTGACCTTCGCCGGGCAAACCCTGAGCTACGCCGAGCTCGACAGCCGCGCCAATCGCCTGGCCTGGATGCTTCGTGAGCGGGGCGTTGGGCCACAGGTTCGGGTGGGGTTGGCGCTTGAGCGTTCGCTGGAGATGGTCGTCGGCCTGCTGGCGATCCTCAAGGCTGGCGGCGCCTATGTGCCGCTGGACCCGGAATACCCGCTGGATCGTTTGCACTACATGATCGAAGACAGCGGCATCGGTTTGCTGCTCAGCGATGCGGCGATGTTCAAGGCGCTCGGTGAATTGCCATCGACCGTTGCGCGTTGGTGTCTGGAAGAAGACGCCGCCACACTGGCCTATTACCCGGCCACGGAGCTGCCGTTTATCAGCCTGCCGCAGCATCAGGCGTACCTGGTTTACACCTCGGGCTCTACCGGTAAATCGAAAGGCGTGGTGGTGTCCCACGGTGAAATCGCCATGCATTGCCGCGCTGTGATCAAGCGTTTCGGCATGCGTCCGGACGACTGCGAGCTGCACTTCTATTCCATCAACTTCGACGCCGCGACCGAGCGTTTGCTGGTGCCGTTGTTGAGTGGTGCTCAGGTTGTGTTGCGAGCACAGGGCCAGTGGAACGCGGAAGAAATCTGCGGGCTGATTCGCCGTCACAACATCAACATTCTCGGCTTCACCCCGAGCTACGGCAGCCAATTGGCGCAGTGGCTGGCGACTCAGGGCGAAATCCTGCCGGTGCGCATGTGCATCACCGGCGGTGAAGCGCTGACCGGCGAGCATCTGGCGCGGATTCGTGCGGCGTTCAAGCCGAGCCTGTTTTTCAACGCCTACGGCCCGACCGAAACCGTGGTCATGCCCCTGGCCAGTCTGGCGCCCGAGCAATTGGAAGAAGGCCTCGGCAGCGTGCCGATCGGCAGTGTGATTGGCGCGCGCGTGGCGTACATCCTTGATGCCGATCTGGCGTTGGTGCCGCAAGGCGCGACCGGCGAGTTGTACGTCGGCGGCGCCGGTCTGGCGCAGGGTTATCACCAGCGTCCGGGTATGACGGCCGAACGGTTTGTGGCTGATCCGTTCGCCGCCAATGGCGGGCGTCTGTACCGCACCGGCGATCTGGTGCATCAGCGCGCCGATGGTCTGGTGGAGTACCTTGGGCGTATTGACCATCAAGTGAAGATTCGTGGTTTCCGCATTGAACTGGGCGAGATCGAAACCCGTCTGCTGGAACACGACTCCGTGCGTGAAGCCGTGGTGCTGGCGCTGGATGCCCCGAGCGGCAAACAACTGGTCGGCTATCTGGTGACTGAGGTCGCTGAGCAGGACGAAGCGCAACAACACACACTGCGTGAGGCGTTGAAGGCGCACCTCAAATCCCAGTTGCCGGATTACATGGTGCCAACGCATTTGATCCTGCTCGCAAGCATGCCGCTGACCGCCAACGGCAAACTCGACCGCCGCGCACTGCCGGCGCCGGATCCGGAGCTGAACCGTCAGCAGTACGTGGCGCCGAGCAACGAGCTTGAACTGACGCTGGCCGCCATCTGGTGCGAAGTGCTGAACGTTCTACAGGTCGGCCTCAACGACAATTTCTTCGAACTGGGCGGCGACTCGATTCTGTCGATTCAGGTGGTCAGCCGTGCACGGCAGCAGGGCATTCACTGCAGCCCGCGTGACCTGTTCCAGCACCAGACTGTACAGACCCTGGCCGCCGTGGCGACCCGCACTGAGAAGGTCACGGCCGAGCAAGGTTTGCTGATCGGAGAATCACGGTTGACGCCGATCCAGCACTGGTTCTTCGACACCGATATCCCTCAGCGCCAACACTGGAACCAGGCATTGCTGCTGGAACCCACCGTGGTGCTGGAGCCCCATCGTCTGGAGCAAGCGCTGCTGGCTGTGATCGAACAGCACGACGCCTTGCGTTTGCGCTTCACCGAAGTCGCAGGTCAATGGCAGGCCGAGCATCAGGCGATTTCCGATGCGCCGGTGTTGTGGCAAGTGCGCGTTTCGTCCATGGACAAATGCGCGGCACTGTTCGCCGATGCCCAGCGCAGCCTCGACCTTGAGGAGGGGCCGCTGATGCGCGCGCTGCTGGTCGATGGTCCCGAGGGGCAACAGCGGCTGTTCATCGCCATTCACCACTTGGTCGTGGATGGGGTTTCGTGGCGGGTATTGCTGGACGATTTGCAAACGGTGTATCGCCAACTGGACGCGGGGCAGTCGGCAAAACTGCCGGCGAAAACCAGTGCTTTCAAGGACTGGGCCGCACGCTTGCAGGCGTATGCCGGTAGCGAGTCCTTGCGTGAGGAATTGAGTTGGTGGCATTCGCAACTGGCCGGTGAAAGCGCCGAATTGCCGTGTGATCGTCCCGAGGGTGGCCGACAGAATCGTCATGCGCAAACTGTCAGCGTGCGCCTCGATGTCGAGCGCACTCGCCAACTGCTGCAACAGGCGCCGAGCGCCTATCGCACCCAGGTCAACGACTTGCTGCTGACCGCATTGGCCCGCGTGCTGTGCCGCTGGAGCGGTCACGAATCGGCACTGATTCAACTGGAAGGCCACGGCCGCGAAACCCTGTTCGACGAAATCGACCTGACTCGCACTGTCGGCTGGTTCACCAGCGCTTATCCGCTGCGGCTGATGCCAGCGGATGGGCAGGGCGCCTCGATCAAGGCGATCAAGGAACAACTGCGTGCGGTGCCGCACAAAGGTTTGGGTTATGGCGTGCTGCGTTATCTGGCCGATGATCTGTGCCGTCAGAGCATGGCGGCCTTGCCGGTGGCGCCGATCACCTTCAACTACCTCGGTCAGTTCGACCAGAGCTTCGGCGCGGATGCCTTGTTCCGTCCGCTCGATGAAGCGGTCGGTGCGGCCCATGATCCTCGCGCGCCGCTGCCCAATGAGCTGAGTGTCGACAGTCAGGTCTATGGCGGTGAACTGGTGCTGCGTTGGACCTTCAGCGCCGAACGCCACGATCTGCAGACCATCACTAAACTGGCAAACGCTTACCTCGGCGAATTGCAGAGCCTGATCGAGCATTGCCTGCGCGACGATGCGGGAGGCCTGACGCCGTCGGACTTCCCGTTGGCGAAACTGACCCGGCCACAACTCGACGCGCTGCCCATCCCGGCCGCCGCCATCGAAGACGTCTACCCGCTGACGCCGATGCAGGAAGGCATGCTGCTGCACACCTTGCTGGAACCGGGCACCGGCCTCTACTACATGCAGGATCGTTACCGCATCAACAGCGAGCTCGACCCGCAGCGCTTCGCCCAGGCCTGGCAAGCGGTGATCGCCCGTCACGAAGCCCTGCGCGCGTCGTTCTGCTGGAACGTCGGCGAAGACATGCTGCAAGTTATCCACAAGCCGGGCAGCACGCCGATCGAGTATCTGGACTGGAGCGCAATCGCCGAAGCCGAGCAAGAGCCGAAATTGCAGGCATTGCTGAAAAGCGAGCGCGAGGCCGGGTTCGATCTGCTCAACCAGGCACCGTTCCACCTGCGTCTGATCAAGGTCGGCGCGGCGCGTTACTGGTTCATGATGAGCAACCACCACATCCTCATCGATGCCTGGTGCCGTTCGCTGCTGATGAACGATTTCTTCGAAATCTACACCGCCCTCGGCGAAGGCCGGGACGCGCAACTGGCCGTGCCACCGCGTTATCGCGACTACATTGGCTGGCTGCAACGCCAGAGCCTGGCCGAGGCGCGGCAGTGGTGGAAAGCCAACCTGCAAGGCTTCGAGCGGACCACGCCGATTCCGAGCGACCGGCCGTTCTTGCGTGAACATGCCGGCGAAAGCGGCGGGATGATCGTTGGCGACCGCTACACAAGGCTCGATGCCCGTGATGGTGCGCAACTGCGCGAACTGGCTCAGGCCCATCAACTGACCATCAACACCTTTGCCCAAGCGGCGTGGGCGTTGGTGCTGCGCCGTTTGAGCGGTGATCGCGACGTGCTGTTCGGCGTCACAGTGGCCGGGCGTCCGGTGGACATGCCAGAGATGCAGCGCACGGTAGGGCTATTCATCAACAGCATCGCGTTGCGGGTGAAAATGCCGGAAGACGATCAGCGTTGCAGCGTTCGTCAATGGCTGAGCGGTTTGCTCGACAGCAACATGCAACTGCGTGAGTACGAATACCTGCCGCTGGTGAGCATTCAGGAAAACAGCGAACTGCCCAAGGGCCAGCCGTTGTTCGACAGCCTGTTCGTGTTCGAAAACGCCCCGGTGGAAGTCTCGGTGCTGGACCGTGCGCAGAGCCTCAACGCGACCTCGGATTCGGGCCGCACCCACACCAACTTCCCGCTGACGGCGGTCTGCTATCCGGGCGATGACCTGGGCTTGCACCTGTCTTACGACCAGCGTTATTTCGATGAATCGACCGTCGAGCGCATGCTTGGTGAGTTCAAGCGTTTGCTGCTGGCGCTGGTTGAAGGTTTCCACGGCGACATGGCCGATCTGCCGCTGCTGGGCTTTGATGAGCAAGACTTCCTGATCCACGGCTGCAATCAGAGCGAGCACGATTACCCGCTGGAGCAGAGTTATGTCTCATTGTTTGAAGCGAGGGTTGCAGAGCATCCACAGCGCATTGCCGCCAGTTGCCTGGATCAGCAGCACAGCTACCTTGAGCTGAATGAGCGCAGTAACCGTCTCGGCCATGCCTTGATCGCCGCTGGCGTAAGGCTGGATCAACCGGTGGCGTTGCTGGCTGAACGTAACCTCGATCTGCTGGGCATGATCATCGGCAGCTTCAAGGCTGGCGCGGGTTATTTGCCGCTGGACCCGGGGCTGCCGAGCCAGCGTCTGAGCCGGATCATCGACCTGAGCCGCACGCCGTTGCTGGTTTGTTCCCAGGCCTGCCGCGAGCAAGCGCTGACGCTGCTGGATGAGTTCGGTTGCGCCAACCGGCCGAAGTTGTTGGTCTGGGAAGAGGTGCAGGCGAGCGATGTTTCGGTTGCCAACCCGGGCATCTACAGCGGCCCGGACAACCTCGCCTACGTGATCTATACCTCGGGCTCGACCGGCCTGCCGAAAGGCGTGATGGTCGAGCAGCGCGGCATGCTCAATAACCAGTTGAGCAAGGTGCCTTACCTGAGCTTGAGCGATGCTGATGTGATCGCCCAGACCGCCTCGCAAAGTTTCGACATTTCGGTCTGGCAGTTCCTCGCCGCACCGCTATTCGGCGCTCGGGTGGACATCGTGCCGAACACCATCGCCCATGATCCACAAGGGTTGCTGGCGCATGTGTCGACCCAGGGCATTACCGTGCTGGAGAGCGTGCCGTCGCTGATTCAGGGCATGCTCGCTCAGGAACGCATGAGCCTCGACGGTCTGCGCTGGATGCTGCCAACCGGTGAGGCAATGCCGCCGGAACTGGCGCACCAGTGGCTGCTGCGCTACCCGGAGATCGGGTTGGTGAATGCTTATGGGCCGGCGGAATGCTCGGATGACGTGGCGTTCTTCCGCGTCGACATGGCGTCGACCCGTGGCAGTTATCTGCCGATCGGCACGCCGACCGACAACAACCGCTTGTACCTGCTTGATGGCGCGCTGGAACTGGTGCCGCTGGGTGCGGTGGGCGAGTTGTGCGTCGCTGGCACCGGGGTAGGGCGTGGTTATGTGAGCGATCCGCTGCGCACCGCTCAAGTGTTTGTGCCGAACCCGTTTGGCGCGCCCGGTGATCGTCTGTATCGCACCGGCGACCTGGCCCGTCGGCGCAGTGACGGCGTGCTGGAATACGTCGGGCGTATCGACCATCAAGTGAAGATTCGCGGTTACCGCATCGAGCTGGGTGAAATCGAAGCGCGTCTGCATGAGCAACCGGAAGTGCGTGAAGCGGCGGTCGGTGTACAGGACGGCGTCAACGGCAAGCACCTGGTCGGCTATTTGGTAGCGGCTGATGCTTTGATCAAGCCAACCGAGCGACTGGAACGCATCAAGCAACGCCTGCGCGCCGAACTACCGGAATACATGGTGCCGCTGCATTGGTTGTGGCTGGAGCGGATGCCGCTGAATGCCAACGGCAAACTGGATCGCAAGGCCCTGCCGGCGCTGGAAATCGGCCAGTTGCAGAGTCAGTACTATCAAGCACCGCGCAATGATCTGGAGCAGACGCTGGCTGATATCTGGGCGCAGGTGCTGAAGGTCGAGAAGGTCGGTATTCGCGACAATTTCTTCGAGCTGGGCGGGCATTCATTGCTGGCGACGCAGATCGCTTCGCGGGTGCAGAAAGCCCTGCAACGTGATGTGCCGCTGCGAGCGATGTTCGAATGCAGCACGGTGGAAGAACTGGCCGAGTACATCGAAGGGCTGGCGGCGAGCGACATCACCGAGGAGAAGGTGGATCGTCTGAATGATCTGATGGCAGAGTTGGAGGGCCTTTGATTCTTTAGCGTCGCTAAAGGCCTCATCGCGAGCAAGCTCGCTCCCACAATGAACCTGTGTACGCAGGACAAATGTGGGAGCGAGCTTGCTCGCGATGAGGCCAGTGCAGACAACTACAAGGTTGACTGTGGAACGACTCCGGCACAGTCTGCCTGCTCCATTTTTTGCGAGAGGAGACAGTCAATGCCCTTCGTTACGGTTGATGGACAACCCCTTCACTACATTGATCAAGGCACTGGCCCTGCCGTTCTGCTGGCCGGCAGTTATCTGTGGGACCAGACCATGTGGGCGCCGCAGATTGCCGCGTTGGCGCAACACTACCGGGTAATTGCTCTGGATTTATGGGGCCACGGTGAATCCGGGCCGCTACCCCAAGGCACGAAATCGCTGGATGACATCGCACGTCAGGCACTGGCGGTGCTCGATCATCTGGACATCGACCGTGTCACGCTGGTCGGTCTCTCGGTCGGTGGCATGTGGGGTGTGCGTTTGGCGCTGTCGGCGCCGCAGCGGATCAACGGTCTGGTGTTGATGGACACCTACGTCGGTGTCGAACCCGAACCGACTCGCCAATACTATTTCTCGCTGTTCAAACAGATCGAAGACACCGGCGTGATTGCGCCGCAGTTGCTCGATATCGTTGTGCCGATCTTCTTCCGCCCGGGCATCGATCCACAGTCGGCGCTGTATCAGGATTTTCGCGCCAAACTGGCTGCATTGCCGCCTGAACGGCTGCGCGAGAGCATCGTGCCGATGGGGCGGATTACGTTTGGGCGGGATGATCTGTTGACGCGCCTGGGCGAGTTGAATCCTGAAACCACGCTGGTGCTGTGTGGCGATCAGGACAAACCGAGGCCGCCGTCGGAGACAAGGGAGATGGCCGAGTTGATCGGCTGCCCGTATGTATTGGTGCCAGAGGCGGGGCATATCTCCAATCTGGAGAATCCGGCATTCGTCACTGAGGTGCTGCTGAAGTTTCTGGCACAGAGAAATTAGTCGATTTACCGACGCCTTCGCGGGCAAGCCTCGCTCCTACGGATTTGAGTCGGTCACAACCATTGTGATCGACATAAATCCGTAGGAGCGAGGCTTGCCCGCGAAGAGGCCGATAAGGTCACTTCGGCCCGAGAATTTGCACCAACTTGTCCGGCGAAGGCGCGCCTTGCTGTTGTTGCAGCTCGCCCTTGTCGTCCATGTAGAAAATCGCCGGGGTGGCCTGCAGCTCCAGGTCTTCCATCAACTGCATGTTGGCCGCCAGCTTCGCCTGAATCGCCGGGGGCACGTTTTTCAGGGCTTTTAGCGAGCTGTTCTTGCCTGACTTCTCATGGTCTTCCAGCGCTTTCTGCGGATCCTTGGCGGCCAGCAGTGCAGCCGATTTGCCCGGGCTGTCTTCGCGGATGATGCCGACCATGATGTGCCGCAACTGCACCTTGCCCGCCTTGACCCATGGCCGCGCCTGTTCCCAGAACACGTTGCAATAAGGGCAGTTCGGATCGCTGAACAGGTACACGACCCGCGGTGCATCTTTCTTCCCGTCGCCGATCCAGTTGCTGGCCTCCATTTTGCCCCAGACTTCCTTGGCCATCGGTGCGTAAACCAGCTTCTGCAACGGCGCGCTGCTCAGGTCGTTGCCGTCGGCGTCGTACAGATTGCCGAGCAGCACGTGCTTGCCATCCGGGGTCAGGTACAGCGCTATGCCACGGTTCTGGTACTGCGCCGCATAACCGCGCAAGCCGTCGGGTGCGTCGAACTGGCCGACGATTTTTGCGCCCTTGGCTTCGATTTTTTTGATCGCTTCGGGCAATTCTTCGGCGGCCTGCACCGACGGTAGATGCAGCAGGGCAGCGCCCAGGGTCAACGTCAGCAGGTGGCGGAGGCGGGGCATGGCAGTTTCCTTGAAGAGGTGGCCGGTACGGCAGGATTCGGGGTGTCGAAGTTTTCCAGGGCGCGGGCCAGGCTGGCGTCCGACAGCTCACCCAGATGGCTGCCCAGCAGGCGACCGTCGGGGCTATAGAACAGCGTAGTCGGCAACGCCATGGAGCCGACGGCCTGGCCCAATCGGCCACTGCCGTCGAACAGCACGTTGGACAGGCTCAGGCCCTGGGTTTCCAGGTAAGTACTGACGCTTTGCATGCTTTCAGCCTGGTTGACGAACAGGAAGGTCAGGTCCGGGCGGTGTTGCTGGGCGTTTTCCAGCACCGGCATTTCCCGCCGACACGGCGGACACCAGGTGGCCCAGAGATTGATCACCAACGGACCGCCCTTGTAGTCGGCCAATTGCACGGTTTCACCGGCGGCATTGCGCAGGGCAATTTCCGGCAGGCGCGTGCCTTGTTCGTAAATCGTCAGGGAGAAAGTCGCCAGCAGCCAGAACGCCAGGCCACTGGCCACGCCAAAGCCCAAGGGGCGGCGCAAGCCCGGGCGACGCCAGCCTCGATACAACGCGGCGAGCAGCAGCACGATCACACCGGGCCAGGCGAGAAAGCCGCCGTCGCGCAGGTCGATGATCTGCCACGGATCGTTGCGGTACTGCGCCCAGTAGGCGATCACGAAGCTGATCCGGGCGGCCAGCATGCCCAGCAGGAACAGGCTGAACAGCACCGACTCCGGGTTCTCGCCGCCGCGCTTGGCCACTCGCCAGCCGACGAAGGTCGCCAGCGCCAGGGCACTGATCAGCAGCAGGTGATTAAGCGCGATGGCAAAAGTGCCGAGGGTAAAGGTCAGCATTAACGGGCGTCTCGGGTGGTGGACCAGCGTTGCAGGAATGTGTCGGCATCGACCTCACCGGTGATGCGCTGGCTGCGACGCTCGATGCCGTCGGCACCGATCCACAGCAAGCTCGGTGGCCCCGGCACCTTATAACGGCCGAGCAGTTCGCGGCTGGCGGCATTGTCAGCGGTGACGTCCAGGCGTAGCAAGCGCACATCTTTCAAGGCTTCCAGTACGTGGGGTTTGCCGAATACCTGTTTTTCCATGACCTTGCACGACACGCACCAGTCGGCATAGTAGTCCAGCAGCACCCACTGGCCTTGAGCCCGTGCCGCGTCGAGTTCTCGTTGCAGTTCGGCGGGGTCCTTGAGGGTGGTGAAAGCGTCGTGGCCGACAGGGTTTGCCGCACGGCTCGAGTTTGAAGTGCTGTAGACCTGCAACGGCTTGAACAGATCGTCACTGCCTCCGGCGGCACCCACCAGCAGCAGGCTGCCCCACAACCCCAGTAACAATGCGCTGGCCCCGAACACATGAGCAGTCCGTCCGAAACCGTCGGATTGGCGCCAGGCACTGTAGGCCGCGATCACCAGCAAGGCGCCGCACAAGCCGACCCACAGGGATTCATCCAGCACCGGGCGCAGCATCAGCAGGGCAGTGGCGAGGAACAGGAAGCCGAACACACCTTTGAGCAGGTTCATCCAGGCGCCGGGTTTGGGCAGGAAGCGATTGCCGACGGTAACCAACAACAGCAGCGGCACACCGATGCCGATGCCCATGGCGAACAGAATCAAACCGCCATGCAGCGCATTGCCGCTTTGCGCGATGTAGAGCAAGGCGCCCGCCAGTGGGGCGGTCATGCACGGGCCCACCAGCAAACCGGACAAGGCACCCAACACACCGGCGCCGAACAGGCTGCCGCCGTGCTGATTGCGCGAGACATGTTCCAGGCGATCACGCACAGCCACCGGCAGTTGCAACTCGAAGAAGCCGAACATCGGCAACGCCAGCAACACAAACACCGCTGCGAAACTGCCTAGTAACCAAGGGTTTTGCAACAACGCCTGCAGATTTGCCCCGAGCAGCGCGGCCAGCACGCCCATCGCCGCATACACCAGCGCCATGCTCACGACGTAGCTGGTCGCCAAGGCGAAACCGCGCTTGGGCGAGGCGCCACTGCCGACGATCAAACCGGCCAGAATCGGCAGCATCGGCAGCGAGCAAGGTGTGAAGGCCAGCAACAGCCCCAGACCAAAGAACACCAACAAGCTCCAGCCCAGCGCCCGCTGTTGCAGGTCGCTGGCCAGGGCTTCATCCGGCGCTTCGTTTGTCGCAGCGATAGCGGATTTGCCGCCCAGATCCACCACCTGAGTTTGTGGTGGATAACACAAACCGGCGTCGGCGCAGCCCTGGAAGCCCACTTTGATTTGACCCGTGGCACCAGCCGGGATCTTCAGTTCCAGGCCTTGGCGATAGACCTGCTGTTCGCCGAAGAACTCATCGCTGTGCGCTTCACCGTCAGGCAATACAGGCTTGTCTTCCGCGGGCAAGCCATCGAATTTCAGGCGTTGCTGGTAGAGGTAATAACCGTCGGCGATCTGCCAATAGAGCTGGGTTTCACCGGAATCAAGGCGTTCGGAGGTGAAGATGAACGCCTTGCCGACGGGTAGAAAGTCGGGTTTGGTCGCGAACGGATCAGTCCCTGCCTGGGCCAGACCCGAGATCAGGAGAACAAAGAATAGAAACAGTCGACGCATGGGTAAGCCTTGTCCCTGTGCAAGTGAGGTGCACAATGGGCGTCGTCGATTAACCGATGATTAACCGCGGTGGCCTTGTGGCATTGGCGCTTGCGGCATAATGTCCGCTTAATCGGCCACCGGCCTAATCAGCTTTTTTCTACGGGGCTCCCCATGCACGTACTGGTTTGCGAAGACGATGAGCTGATTGCCAGCGGAATTGTCGCTGGCCTCACCGCTCAGGGCCTGACGGTAGAGCACGTCGCTACCGCGTCGTCTGCCCGGGCGATGCTCAAAGTGGCGGAATTCGACGTGATGGTGCTCGATCTTGGCCTTCCCGATGAAGACGGCCTGAAGCTGTTACAGCAGTTGCGCCATCATGGTCTGGAGATTCCAGTGCTGATTCTGACGGCCCGGGACTCGGTCACCGACCGCGTCGATGGCTTGCAAGCCGGCGCAGACGATTACTTGCTCAAACCTTTCGACCTGCGCGAACTGGCGGCGCGCCTGCACACCCTGTTGCGGCGGGTGGCGGGGCGCAGCGTCAACCTGATCGAGCACGGCCGTTTGACTTACGACCCGAGCAGCCGCGAAACCATGCTGGGCGGCCAGCCGGTGGACCTTTCCCGTCGCGAGCAGTCGCTGCTGCAGGCTTTGCTGCATAACCGGGGTCGGGTGCTGTCCACCGAGCAACTCAAAGACAGCGTCTACGGTTTCAACGATGAACTGGAAAGCAACGCCCTCAACGTGCATATCCATCACCTGCGGCGCAAACTCGGCAATGGCATTGTCGAGACGGTGCGCGGCCTGGGCTATCGCCTGGGGCCGGCCGATGGCGGCGAGGAATTGAAAAAGTGATGAGCCTGCGTTTACGCCTGAGCCTGACACTCGGCGCCGCTTTTGCGCTGATCTGGGCCCTGGCTGCGGCCTGGATGCTCAGCGACCTGCGCAACCAAATGATGTTTTCCCTCGACCAGCGGCTGGTGGCGTCGGCACGCATGGTCGCCGGCTTGATGGAGCAAATGCCGGCGTTGCCGAGCAAGGGGGAGGGCACTCATTTCAGCGCTGAACAACTGAACATCCCCGGTGGCATGGCCTGTCAGGTCAGTTCGTTGCGTGGCGAAATCCTCGCCCGCAGTCATACCGATCCGCAACAAACCCTGGAAGCCGAGAAAATGGGCTTTCACGACCAGATGATCGATGGTGCACCGTGGCGCAGTTTTACTCTGGCCCGCGGCGATCTGCGCATCACCACCGCCGATCGGCAGATCGAGCGTGAGGCTCTGAACCTGTCGATCCTGCTGGCGGCCTCGGTGCCGGTGGGCGTGGCCTTGCTCGGTTGCCTGTGCCTGTTGTGGCTGGGGATTGGCCAGGGGCTGGCGCCACTCAACCGCATGCGCGATGCTTTGATGCGCCGCAGCGCCGATTCCCTGGAACCGCTGCAGATCCAGCCGCTGCCCAGCGAACTGCAACCGTTGCTGGACACCCAGAATCAGCTGTTCCAACGGATCGGCAAGACCATCGAACGGGAACGCCGTCTGACCGGTGACGCCGCCCACGAGTTGCGCAGCCCGCTGACGGCGATCAAGACCCACCTGCAAGTGGCGCGCATGACCGACGGCGCGGCCCGGGATCAATCCCTGGCCCGGGCCGAAGAGGGTGCCGATCGCTTGCACCGCACCCTTGAGCAATTGCTGCTACTGGCGCGGGTCGAGGGCAGTCTGTCGTTCGATGATGGTGTGCAATGCAGCGCCGAGCAGGTGGCGAAACTGGCGATTCAGGACGCCGCCAGCGGTGATCGTCAGCGGATCAAGTTTCAGGTGCCGCCGAAGATCTCTCACGCCCCGGTGCAAATGCCCGCCGTGCTGTCGATTGCCGCACTGCGCAACCTGCTGGACAACGCGCTGCGTCATACCCCGGGCGACGGCGCGGTGGAGCTGAGTCTGGTCACCACCGGCAACCGCGTGCAGTTTGTGGTTCGCGACCATGGGCCCGGCATTGCCGAAGACGATCTGCAACACCTGACCCAACGCTTCTGGCGCCACGGCCAGAGCACCGGCTGCGGTCTCGGTCTGGCGATTGTCCAGGCGATTGTCCAGCGCTGCGGCTGCACCCTGCATTTCGACAGCCGGCCGGATGGGCTGCGGGTTGAGTTGACGATGCCGTTGCAACCCATCTAACAACCACCACAACTCCCCTGTGGGAGCGAGCTTGCTCGCGATAGCGGCGGCACATTCAGTATTGATGTGACTGACAGACCGCCATCGCGAGCAAACTCGCTCCCACAGGGGGTCTATGTCGCACATCAAATGTAACTTCTCTCCATTAGTCACCGACTCCCCACAGCGCTATCGTCCCCGGCAGCTTTGACTCAATGGATTGAGGTAACAGCGCCATGGATGCACCCCTACACATTTGCAAGGCAACCCCCGCCGACGCCGGCATCATCAGCCGGATCGTCGAGCGCTCCATTCGCGTGGGTTGCGCGCTCGACCATCGCAACGATCCGCTAACCGTCGCCACCTGGACCCACAACAAAACCATCGAACACGTTCAGCCCTGGCTGACCGACGAGCGGTTGTACCTGAACATCGCCCTGTTGCAGGACAAACCGGTCGGCGTCGCGATGGCTGCGATCAGCGGCAAGGTCGCGTTTTGTTACGTGCAACCGGAATGGTTTCGTCGCGGCGCCGGGCAAGCGCTGGTGCACGACCTTGAAGGCTGGTTGACCGATCAGGGGTTGCGCCAGGCACGACTCAATAGCACCCGCACCAGTGAAGCGTTTTACCGTCATCTGGGTTACCAGCCTTGCGCTGAAACCTTCGCCGTAGCCGGGCTCCACGCCATTCCCATGCACAAAGCGCTGACACCACCTTCATAGAAAGCTGATCGAGGGTCTAAATCCTCGGCGCCCTGATGCGTTTCCAGAACAGGAAAACCTTATTGAGGGGTCGAGAGATGTCAGTCGCTACCAGCCTTATGGAAGATCAGTCGGCCCGGATCACTCCGGCGCCGGCCGAGACGCTTTATCAGTTCAACGAATCGCCGTTGCTGGCCCGTCAGAACCAGCAGGAATCGAATGCCCGCAGCTATCCGCGACGTATTCCCCTGGCTCTTAAACGTGCCAAAGGCATTTATGTTGAAGACGTCGAAGGCCGCAGCTTTATCGATTGCCTGGCCGGTGCCGGCACGCTCGCGCTGGGGCACAACCATTCGGTGGTGATCGAAGCGATCCAGCAAGTGTTGACCGATGAACTGCCCCTGCACACCCTCGACCTGACCACCCCGGTCAAGGATCAGTTCGTTCAGGACCTGTTCGGTTTGCTGCCGCCGACATTGGCCGCTGAAGCCAAGATCCAGTTCTGCGGCCCGACCGGCACCGACGCGGTGGAAGCCGCGCTGAAACTGGTGCGCACCGCCACCGGACGCAGCACCGTGCTGTCGTTCCAGGGCGGTTATCACGGCATGAGCCAGGGCGCGCTGAGCCTGATGGGCAGTCTGGGACCGAAAAAGCCCTTGGGCGCCTTGCTCAGCAGTGGCGTGCAGTTCATGCCGTATCCCTACGATTACCGCTGCCCGTTCGGGCTCGGCGGCGCGCAAGGTGTGCAGGTCAATCTGAATTACCTGGAAAACCTGCTGAACGATCCCGAGGCGGGTGTGCAATTGCCGGCGGCAGTGATCGTTGAAGCGGTGCAGGGCGAGGGCGGGGTGATCCCGGCCGATCTCGACTGGTTGCGCGGCCTGCGGCGGATTACCGAAAAGGCCGGCGTGGCCCTGATCGTCGATGAAATCCAGAGCGGATTTGCCCGCACCGGCAAGATGTTCGCCTTCGAACACGCTGGGATCATTCCCGACGTGGTGGTCATGTCCAAAGCCATCGGTGGCAGTTTGCCGCTAGCCGTGGTGGTCTATCGTGACTGGCTCGACACCTGGCTGCCGGGCGCCCATGCCGGGACCTTCCGCGGCAATCAGATGGCCATGGCCGCAGGCTCTGCGGTGATGCGTTACCTGACCGAACACAAGGTCTGCGAGCACGCCGCTGCCATGGGCGAACGCTTGAGCGAACACCTGCGCATCCTGCAACGGGACTTCCCGCAACTGGGTGACATTCGGGGGCGCGGCTTGATGCTTGGCGTTGAACTGGTCGATCCGACGGGTGCGCCGGATGCGTTGGGTCATCCGCCGATTTTCGGTCGTCTGGCGCCACTGGTGCAGCGTGAATGCCTCAAGCGCGGTTTGATCCTTGAATTGGGTGGCCGTCATGGCGGCGTGGTGCGGTTCCTGCCGCCGCTGGTGATCACTGCCGCGGAAATCGATCGGGTGGCCGAGATTTTCGGCAGGGCCATGGCTGCTGCCACCGCCAGCCTCTAAATTTTTCAGCCTCTGGCACGTTCCTTCTACATAACGGCTGCGCACGCAGTGCAGCCCACCCTACAGCGATGGAGAAACACCATGACTTCAGTATTCGACCGCGAGGACATCCTCTTTCAGGTCGTGGTCAACCACGAAGAGCAATACTCGATCTGGCCCGACTACAAAGCCGTGCCTGCAGGCTGGCGCACCGTGGGCAAGAGCGGCCTGAAAAAGGACTGCCTGGCCTACATCGAAGAGACCTGGACTGACATGCGTCCTCTGAGCCTGCGTCAGAAAATGGAAGAACAGGCGGCCGTGGCTCACTAAGTCACCGCGCAAAAAGAAGCCCGCTGAACCGGTAAGGTCAGCGGGCTTTTTTTGATCTGGAGTTTGTGTTGTCTGTCAGGCCGTCTTCGCGGGCAAGCCCGCTCCCACAGGTTCATGGTGCCCTTGTGAACAATGCAAAACCTGTGGGAGCGAGCTTGCTCGCGATGAACGATGATGCGGTCCAGCTGACTTTACGCCCCACTCAATCCCTTGATCAGCAAATCCACATTCCCTTCCAGCTCGGCCACCGGATCCGCCGCATCCACACTCAACATCACCAACCGACTACCCGCCTCGGCAATCACCGCTTTCAACGCATCCGACGGCTGTCGATGATGCAACACCACCGCCACGTCATTGTCCTTGAGCGTCGCGCCCAATTGCTTGAGCGCTTCAGGTGTCCACTCGGCATCCGGCCGTGCATCGAGGCCGATCAGCTCCAGGTTGAGTCCGCCAATCAGATAGCCAAAGTGGTCACTCAGGCTCATCACGCTGAGGTTGTCGGCACTGGCAAGCCGCGCTTCGCTGTCGGCGCTGAACTTGAGCAAGCGCTGTTTCAGCGCCGCCAGGTTGGCCTCGATTGTCGGCTTGGCCTCGGGCGCCAGACGCACCAGGTCCACCGCCATCACGTCCGCCATCCGCCCCATGTTGTTACTGGAAAACCACGGCTGACTGTTCAACCCATCGACCTTGTTGCCAGGTTGCACGGCGATGCCGGGCAGGGCGCCATCCACCGGGCGCGCGGCATCGACCTCAACGATACGGATGTTGCTACGCCGCGAGATCGGGTACAGCGGGTCATCCGCCCACAGCGAGCGCAGGCCGATCACCGCATCGGCATCGGCCGCCAGTTTGGCCAGCGCCGGAGCGCCACGACCTGTGAAGTACGCGGTCTGACGGCTGCCGGGCAGGTTGGCCGGCGCGGCACGTTCAAGGTTGACGTCGGTGCCTTTGAGCAAGACTTCGCCCAGACCGTAAGTGATCGGTAAGGATGCCAATACACGCAGCGGTTTGGCGCTGTCGGCCGCGAACAGTGGGGTATTGACCAGCCCACACAGGGCGACGGCCAGGGTCAGTTGACGCAGAGAAAAAGACATTTATCCGAGATTCCCTTTCAGACTTGGGACAACGCCACGAGCAATCGCGGCCAGAGCAAAAGCGATACCGGCCACCAGAATAATCGCGGCGCCGGACGGGATAGGCAGGTCGAACACAATCGGCGCGAGGATCCCGCACAGCGTGCTGACCGTGGCGATCAGCACCGAGCACCAGAAGAAACCCTTGAGCGACTGGCTGAGCAAACGCGCCGCTGCCGCTGGAATCACCAACAGGGCGCCGACCAGAATCGCGCCGATGACTTTCACCGCCGCCACGGTGATCAACGTCACCAGAATCACGAACAGGTAATCCAGGGTCTTCACCGCCA
Source organism: Pseudomonas sp. RT4P38 (assembly GCF_054897765.1). NCBI lineage: Bacteria > Pseudomonadati > Pseudomonadota > Gammaproteobacteria > Pseudomonadales > Pseudomonadaceae > Pseudomonas > Pseudomonas sp. RT4P38. Next base: position 5,038,937 of record NZ_CM142703.1, on the reverse strand, counting down.
CACCACGGACCGCCGCCAGTTGCGGGTTGAAACTGGCCAGCATGATGCGGTTGTACAGCGGCAAGGCCAGCGCCATGACCAGCGAACCGACGATGGCCAACACCAGCAGGTCATTGCCGTTGACGGTCAGCACCGAACCGAACAACACGTTTTCGAGGATGTGCACGTTGATCTTGCCCGCCAGAATCAGCAGCAGACTGGCACCCAGCGCCAACGACACGGAAAGGAACACGCCGATCAAGGTATCCGGCGCCAGACCCGTGCGGTTGCGCAGGTAGTTCAGCAAGATGCCGAACAACAAGCAGTAGCCGAACAAGCTGCCATAAGGCCCGGTGTACGGTTCGCCCAGCAGAATGCCGATGGCCACGCCGGTCAGCGCCGCGTGGCCCACCGCTTCAGAGAAAAATGCGAAACGCTTGACCACCACCAACGTGCCCAAACCGCCCAGCACCGGGCCGATCAGTAAGCCGGCGAGCAACGCGTTGACCACAAATCCGTAGGCCAGCGCCTCGGGCAGGTAACCGGACGAGGCCCAGCCCTGAACCATCAAACGAAAGGCTTCGTAACTCATCAGGCAGCGCTCCGTGGATGGGTCGAGAACAGGGTCAGCAGGCGTTCCGGGGTCAGCGCCTGTTTCGGCGTGGCATCGAACAGCACCCGGCGATTAAGCCCGGTGACGCGATCCGCCAGACGTCCTACGGCTTCCAGATCATGCTCGATCCACAGCACGGTGATCCCACTCTGGCGCCAGTCGCCGAGCAGCCGTTCGAACACCTGAATACCGGCCTCATCGAGCGCCGACATTGGTTCATCGAGCACCAGCAACTGCGGCGCCGGAATCAGACCCTGAGCCAGCAATACTCGTTGCCGTTCACCGCCGGACAACGCACCCATGCGCCGCTTGCGTTTGTCCTGCATGCCGACCCGTTCCAGGGCTTCGCCAATAGCGGCTGCGTAGTGTTTGCTCAAGCCGAGGAACGCCGGACGGCGCTGACACATGGCCGCCATGAAATCATCGACGGTCATCGGCAAACCCCGATCGAATTCCAAGGCTTGAGGCACGTAGCCGATGGTTCCCGGTGTGCCGGGCCATTGCAGACTCAGACTGCCCTGATGGGGCATCTGCCCGAGCAGAGTCTTGATCAGTGAACTTTTGCCGCCACCGTTGGGGCCGACCAGCGCATGCACGCTGCCGGGCTGGACCTGAAAAGTGACGTTGTCGAGGATCGTCGTTCGCCCGAGGGTCAAACTGACCTCCGCAAAATCCAGCGTCGGCCCCGTAACCTGTGGGAGCGAGCTTGCTCGCGATTGCGGTGTGTCATTTTGCGACGATGTTGACTGGCCGGACGCTTTCGCGAGCAAGCTCGCTCCCACAGGGGATTCGGGGTTGGTCGAACTGATGGTTTCTTTCGCGGTCATTGGCCGGACTCCTGAATCGCCCGGACCACGGTGTTGAGGTTGCCGGTCATTTCCTTTTCGTATTTGTCGGCGGTGTATTCGCCATAGGAAATGTGCGACAGCGGGTACAGCTTCACCCCGGATTCACGCTGGATGGTGTCGACGTAGGTGGACGGGAAATCCATCTCGGAGAAGATTACCTTCACGTCCAGTTCCCGCAATTGATCGATGGTTTTTTTCAGCTGGCTCGGGCTCGGTTCGATGCCGTGGGCCGGTTCGACCACAGCAGTCACTTCCAGGCCGAACTCGCGCAGCAGATAGTCGTACGCCGCGTGGACAGTGGCCACTCGCAGTTCCGCGTTCGGCGCCTGGGTCAGTTTCGCCAGGGCATCGGCGCGCATCTGCCGCAGGCGTTTGCCATAGGCGCGGGCGTTCTGGGTGTAGGTCTTGGCGTTGGCCGGGTCGAGCTTGCCCAGTTCCCGGGCAATGTTGTTGACCTGGGCAATCGAGGCGCTGATCGACAGGAACGTGTGCGGGTTTACGACCTTGCCGGCGCCACGAGCGGCGACGCCGGTGGCGGCCAGCAACGGTACGTTTTCGTTGGCTTCGATCACGGGAATGTTCGGGGTTTCACTGGCGGCGATCATGCGGTCGGCGAAGTCGTCATGGCCAACGCCGTTGAGCACGATCACGTCCAGCCCGCTGATGCGCTTGATGTCCTCGGCGCGGGGCTCGTAGGCGTGCGGGTTGAAACCGGCCGGAATCAGCGGCACCACCTCGGCCTTGTCACCGACGATGTTGGCCACGTAGCTGTAATAAGGGTGCAGGGTGATGCCGATGCGCAGGCGCTTGGCCTCGTCAGCATGGGCCATGGGTGTCAGAAGACAGGCGCACAGGCCAATCAGCAGCAGGCGCAAGAATGGACGGCGTTGAGATGAGCTAGGCATGGGAAAGCGGTCTTCTCTCGGGTGAAGGCGATGGGTCAGTGCCGGTGCTGGCGGGTCACGCCGGCATCGAATTGCGCGACGATCTGCTGCCAGCCGGCGCTTTCAAGCGTGGCGTCAGACAGGTCGGTTGGGGCCGCGAGGGCGTTGCCGCGGTTGAGCCAGACGTCCGGCGCATCGTCGTCAGCGGTCAGTCGCATCAGAAACGAACCGGCCACGGTGGGCGTCTGGCTCTGGCCGAAGTAAGCCTTGGCGTCGAGCAATTGCCAGGCATGAGCGCCGCGGCTGACGGAACTGGCGTCCTGGGCGAACGGCGCAAAACCTTCATCGGCAAGGGCTGCGGGGGCGGGGAGCGCCTGTTGCTCCTGACGCAGCAGGTGAATTTCGTCGAGCGTCACCCGCAGGTCGGCGTAGATGCCTTGCTCGGACGCGCTCAAGTCACGGCGGGCATCCAGTTGGTGGCTGCCAACGCTGCTGACTTCCTGAGACTCACCGCGCCAGGCGACCACCGAGCCGGCAACCACGAGGATCATCAGGCAGAACAGCAACACATAGAGAGTTTCATGGCCGGCACCGGCCGGGCGAACGACTTGTGTGGTTGGCGTACTCATGGGGCTTCGATGTCCGCTTGGTCGATCTCGACAACGTGGCCGGGGCCGGCATCGAACAGCACGTAGAACTCGGCGCCGGGCTTCTTGAAAGTCAGGGTGGAATCGGCACCGAGCTTGCCGGGCACCAGGATGGTTTCGTCGTAGCCGATCACATCCAGGGTCACCCCCGGCGCGCCGCTGCCGTCGGAGAAACCGCCGGTGCATTTGATCTGCTCGGCATCGATGGCTTTGCATTCGCACATCGGGTTGTGGGCCAGGGCGCTGGCGCTGAAACCGTTGCAGAGCACCAGCAGTGCGGCGCCTAGAGGACGTATAACGTTGATCATGGTTTGCCTCCTTGTTGGTTCAGCCAGGCGAGGGTGGCCGGGGATGCCTGGCTCAGGGGGATCGACGCTTGATGCATCGCGCCATCCCAGCCTTCCATGGTGATCCACAACTCGGCGTCGGCTTTGGTCTTCTCGGGGATTGGCAGCATCGCGCCCATACGGTATGGCGTGCCGAAGAAAATCACCCCGGCAGCGCGCAGGCTGCGCGGTTTGCCAATGCGCAGGTAAGTCGCCTTGACCTGATCGCGGCAGCTGTCGCACAGCGCCGCGTTGAAGCTCTTCATGTAGCCGGCCGGACCATCGAGGGTCGGTGCTTCGTTTCGCAGCTCGGCCAGACGCAGGCTCCAGGGACCCACCCGAACCTCTCCGATCTCCCGCTCGCCCAGGCCGGTGTCACCGCGAAACAGCGCCGCGTCGGCGAAGTACTTGGGCATGAAACCCAGCGGCACCAGCAACAGCAGAACGTTGATGTGGAAGCGCCATTTGTGCCAGAAACGGCTCAGTTTCGAGCCCGGTTTATCAGCGGCGAACAGACTCATTGGCTGACCTCCGTGGTTTCACGGCTGTTGACCGGAGCGGCCTGACTGCGCGGGCGTTTATGGCTGCGCTTGAGGGCGTTGGCCGTGGCCAGGGCGGTGCGTTTGGTCCAGATCAACAGGCCGCTGAGGACCATCATGCTGAGGATCAGGCCGAAGAAGAACCAGATCAGCTTGATCCAGATGCCGCCGAAATCGCCGGTGTGCAGCGGACGCATGGATTCGGTCACCAGCTCCAGGCCGGAACGGTCCGACAACAGGCGAGTGGCGGCGATGTCGCCGGTATACGGGTTGATGTCGGCCGTCTGGAACATCAGCGGATACCAACTGCGTCCGCCGACCGAAAGGTAGCTGTAGGCGTTGGCGGGCAGACTGACGAAACTGTCGTCCAGGCCGGAAATACGTTCCTTGGCTTGGCGAATGGCCGTCTCCAGACTGATCATCGGCGCGGGCGAACCGTCGGCAGTCAGCGGGACACTTTCACGCGGAACCACGGCAGCCACCGGTGCGGTGCTGATGGAAATCTGGTTATCGAACATGAACGCCTGAATCAGGAACCAGGTGCTGGTGACGGAAATTACCGCGATGAACCAGATCGACCAGATGCCGCTGAGGCGATGAAAGTCGCCCCAGAAAATCCGCGCGCCGTGACGAATGCGCAAAGTCGGTCGGAAGAAACCTTTCCAGAAGCGCTTGTAGACCACCAGCCCGGTGACCAACGACGCCAGCAATGGCAGGCTGAGAAACGACACCAGGTACCAGCCCCAGCTGTAGCCATTGGTAAACGGCACCAGCCACCAGCCATGCAGCGCGCGGGTAAACGCCTTGAAATTGAACTGCGGGGCAGTGCCCTGAATGACGCCGCTGTAGGGATTGACGTAAACCGTCACGGAGCGACCATCGGGATAGCTGACGTCTACGTCGAGGGCGAAGTGCGATTCATCGGGCCGACTGATGGCCTCGACCAGGGTGTTGGGCTCAGCCTTCTTGATGGCGGCGATGATCTGGTCATAGCTGAGCAGCGGCGCATCGTCCGAGGGTTGGCTGGCGCGCATTTGCGGGTTGGCCAGCCAGACGACTTCCTGACTGACCACCGCCAGCGTGCCGGTCACGCAGACGATCAGCACGAAAAACCAGATTGGCAGCGCCAGCCAGCTATGGACCAGAAACCAGAGTTTTGAACGGGATTTCTTCGACATGAGTAAAGGTCTTGTTTCGATGAGTGGGCCGCCGCTAAGGGCTTCCCAGCGATGAGGTCCATGAAAGGCCAGGCCGTGGCTTTTGCCTACGCGGGCCGACTGCATCTAAATAAGACGGATGAGCATTGGAAATCCCGAACGGGGATGTGAAAGAAAATGTTTCGTGTTCCTTTGTGCACATAACCCTGTGGGAGCGGGCTTGCTCGCGAAAGCGGTCTGTCAGTCACATCACTGCTGGATGTGCCTAAGCCTTCGCGAGCAAGCCCGCTCCCACAGGTTTTTTATTCACTAGAGGTCGCGGTGTTGTGTCGATCCAACACGCCACAAATGTGGTGGTTAACCTTGGCTGAACATCTCCTTCGCCCGCTGCTCAATCTGCTCCTGAGTCAGATCTTCCTTGCGCGTGGCCAGAAACCACAGATGCCCATAGGGATCCTTCAAAGTCCCCGAGCGGTCGCCATAAAACTGATCCTTGACCTCGGAAACCACCGTACCGCCGGCGGCAATCGCCTGTTTATAAGACGTGTCCACATCGTTCACATACAGATGCAGCCCCACGGACGGCGACGTGTCCGGATTGCTCAACGGGCCCTGGTCGCAAGGCGTGCCGAGCATGATCGGGCAATCGCCGATGCGCAGTTCGGCATGCCCGATGCCGCCATCGGGCATGGACAGGCGCATGACTTCGGTGGCACCAAAGGCTTTCTTGTAGAACTCGATGGCTTCGGCCGCTTTTTGAATGCCCAGATACGGGGTGATGCTGTGATAACCCTCTGGTATGGGTTTGACGCTCATGATGGTTCTCCCTGTTCTCATGTCGTGAGTGAAAGGTGTTCCTTCGCCGATTTCCGGTCGAGTAACTATAGGTCAGCACTTTTCGGTCGACCGAATCCCCGACGAGCAGCAGCCACTGTCCAGTTATCATTAAAGGAGCTGCGCCCCGGGCCCACGCTCCCCCAACACATCGCCAAAATTGCGCAACGGGCATGCTTCCATCGACAGACACCCACAGCCAATGCAGCCATTGAGCTTGTCCCGCAGCAAGGTCAGCTGATTGATCCGCTCATCCAGATCCCGACTCCATTGCGCCGACAACACTTTCCAGTCCGCTGCCGTCGGCGCCCGATTGTCTGGCAGCGATTTCAATGCCTCGCCAATCTCCGCCAACGGAATACCCAATCGCTGAGCCACTTTGATCAACGCCACCCGCCGCAACACTTCCCGTGGATAACGCCGCTGGTTGCCTTGGTTGCGATTGCTTTTGATCAAGCCCTTGGACTCGTAAAAGTGCAGCGCCGTGACCGCGACGCCGCTGCGCGCAGCCAATTGGCCGACGGTGAGTTCCTTATGCAGATTTTCCGAGGTGATCATTTAAAAAATGCCTCTTGACCTCTAGTTAACTCAAGGTTTTACCCTGCAGGCCTTCGGATCGCAAGATCCGGCTTACACGTAAGTGGGGACTATTCATGCAACCGCTAGAGAAAAATCGCAGTTTCACCCAACTGATCGAATTCGAGATCGAACCCCATCAACAGCCCGCGCTGGTGTCGGCGCTGTCGAAGCAGACCGAGCGTCTGGCTCAGGACTTCATAGGGTTTCTGAGCGCCAGCATCCAGGCCAGCGACGATGGCCGGCGAGTGCTCAACTACCTGCAATGGCAAACACGCGAGGCGGGAGAAGCCGCGTTTCAAAGCTTTGAAAGCGGCGAGCATGATTTTTGGCAGCTGATCCGCGCCCATCAGGCGAAAACCGTGACCTTCGGCTCGTTCCAGGTGCTGCACAGCCTGGAACGCAGCCACGACAATGCACTGCACTGCAATCTGGTGGGTTAGATCGACAACTGCATGACACGCTCGCCCTGGCGGTTTTCCGTGGGGCGGCGCTTGTTCACCGTCAGCTCGCCGATCTTGATAAGTCGCGTGCGCGTTACGTTGCGGCTCAATCCCAGCAACGTAGCGGTGTGCACCTGGTTGTAATGGCTGAAACGATAGGCCGCTCGCAGCAAAGCGTCTTCGACTTTTTCGTGCAGCGCCCCGGCCTGTTCTTCGAAGAGCTTTTGAAAGGCTCGATCAAGCAGGGCTTCCGGTGAGTCATCGACGTTGCTGTGGTAATCGTCCTGACGCTCGATGCGTATGTTCGACAGGCGCAAGTCGTCGCGTTCGATTGCACCGTTTCGGCAGATCAGCAGGGTGTGGTGAATGACGTTTTCCAGTTCGCGGATGTTGCCCGGCCAGCTGTAGCTGCGCAGTTTCAGTTCGGCTTCTTTGCTGAGGGTGATGGTGCCGTAACCGAGGCGCTGGCTGTAGGCGTCGACGAAGTGTCGGGTCAGCGGCAGGATGTCGCCGGGGCGGTCGCGCAAAGGGCTCAATTCCAGGCTGACCACGTCGAGGCGATAGTACAAGTCCTCACGGAAATGCCCGGCGTTGATGGCTTTCTCCAATTGCACGTTGGTCGCTGCCAGCACGCGCACATTGATAGGAATGCTCTTGCGCGAACCCAGTCGCACCACTTCGCGCTCCTGCAACACCCGCAACAACTTGACCTGAATCGCCATCGGCAAATCGCCGATCTCATCGAGGAACAACGTGCCGCCGTCGGCCTCTTCGAACCAGCCGGCCTTGGCGCTCAGCGCACCGGTAAAGGCGCCCTTTTCATGGCCGAACAACTCGGCCTCCACCAGGGATTCAGAGAACGCGCCGCAGTTCACCGCCACAAATGGCCGGTTGCGCCGGGCGCTGAGGTTGTGGATATGCCGCGCCACCAGCTCCTTGCCGGTGCCGGTTTCACCGATGATCAGCACGCTGGCTTCACTCGGTGCTACTTGTCGAATGTGTGCGAGCAAGGCTTGGGATTTAGGGTCTTCGAACACCTGCGCCGTGGCGCGGATCGAGGTGGCCAGGGCGGGTGAGGGCGGTGAGGTCAGCAGTTGCATGGGCAGGCTCCATGCGGGCGTGTGCCCTGAGTGGTGCCCAGGTAATGGCCGTCGCCGTGAGTCGGCAGAAACCAGAAAACATCCATGAAGAAATCCTTTTGCGATTCTCAGCAGATTTTTGGGGTGCACGCCGAACAACGGTGCGGCGCGTTGTGCAGCAAGACGTTCAGATGCTTGAGCAGTCCAGGGTAGGAGTCGCGATAAATCGGCGCGGCGACGATCAGCAGGTCGGCGTTCTCGATCGCTTGCAGCTCGGCTTCTGTACCAATCCCTCGGAGCCCAGATTTACCGGCTTTCAGCGCGTTGGCCGGTAGACGCTGTTCGATTAGCAGAACTGTTTGTTGAATGACTGTTGCCTGGCGAACAGTTGTGCGTGAAGCGCTGGCGTTGTTATAAAGGCTCTGTGTTATTCCGTAAAAGACTAAAAATTAATATTTATAGATCATTTTGAGCTATAAAATGGTCTGCCTGAGCGGAGTGAACCAAAGTCGATAGCCACTATCGAGAGCGTTGATTTCTGCTGTTCGGATACCCGGCGTAGCCTGTGTTCATTGCCCCCAACCCAGTTGCCAGGACGTCAACCATGAAACCTCTAATTGCCACTTTCTTGCTGCTTGCAGTCTCCGTTCTCGCCGGATGTGCCAGCCATGTTTCCCCGGAACTACGGCCCTACACAGCGGAAGAAACCAGGGAACTGGCACTTGAGGACTTGAATCGTCGCGGTCTGTCTTTCGAGGAGTACCACGCGAAGAAAGCCGAATTGCTCGGCCAACCGCAGAAATCGTTCAATTTTGACAAGCAAGGGGAAATGAACGCTGAACGTGCTGTACAGCTTCACGGACGTCCTAGCTGAAACTGTACGGCTCGAAGTTTTACGTAACTGTCCATGGGTTTCCCTCAAGGCGTGCGATAGGGTCAACACCTGACTGACCTGATGGACCGCTGCCATGACGCTCTCGCTCGATTTGCTGCTGGGCTTCGCCCTGTTTGCGCTTGTTACCTCGATTACTCCCGGCCCCAACAACACTATGTTGCTGGCATCGGGTGTGAACTTCGGCTTTAACCGCACCATTCCCCACATGCTTGGCGTCACCTGCGGGTTCTTCGTGCTCGTGGTGGCGGTAGGTTTCGGGTTGGGCGCAGTGTTTCAAACCTATCCGTTGCTCTACACCGTGTTGCGTTACGTCGGTGCGACGTATTTGCTGTACTTGGCGTGGAAAATCGCCCATTCAGGGCCGGTCTCCGAGAGCGAAAAGGGCGAGAGCAAGCCGATCAGTTACTTGGGCGCGGCGGCGTTTCAGTGGGTCAATCCCAAGGCCTGGATCATGGCCATCGGTGCCATCAGCACTTACACGCCGATGCAGGGCTACTTCACCAACGTGATCGTGATTGCGGCAGTGTTCGCCTTGATCAACCTGCCGAGCGTCGGTGTCTGGGCAGGTTGCGGCACGTTGTTGCGCAACGTGCTGAAGGATCGCCGCTGGTTGCGGCTGTTCAACTGGGGCATGGCCTTGCTGCTGGTGGCTTCGCTGTATCCGTTGTTGCTCGAAAGCTTTGACTGACGCATTGCTTCAACCGGTTGCCCGATGCCTGTTAAGCTCGACTTCAGGAGCGTTCCTACGCACTTTTAAATGAAGTTGTTCTTCTTTAACGGCCTCCGATCAGGTATTTCTAACGCTCTGAACGATCGGCGCAGCTCACGAGGCTGCGTTTGACGTTTCAGTGACGAGCTTCCTGATCCCGGAACACGCTCTGCGAGTCTTTCATGAATAAACGTCCGTTGTATTTCGACTACGCCGCCACCACGCCGGTGGATGAGCGAGTCATCAAGGTGATGGTCGAGTGTCTAGGTTTTACCGGCAATTTCGGCAATCCGGCGTCCAGCTCCCATGCGTTCGGGCAACAGGCCCGGCAATCGGTCGAGCAGGCGCGGCGACAGGTCGCCGAACTGGTCGGCGCTCAGGCGCAACAGATCGTCTGGACCTCCGGCGCCACCGAATCGAACAACCTTGCCCTTAAGGGCGTGGCCCAGGCCCGCGGCGTTTCTGGCGGCCACATCATCACCAGCCAGATCGAACACAAAGCGATTCTCGACACGGCAAAGCAGTTGCAGGACGCCGGTGTTGCGGTGACTTATCTGGTGCCTGACGCCGAGGGTTTGATTACCCCGCAAGCGGTCAGCGAAGCGATGCGCGAAGACACCTTTCTGGTCTCGCTGATGCTGGTCAACAATGAGCTTGGCACCCTCAACGACATCCCGGCCATTGGTCAGGTAGTGCGTGATCGCGATGCGTTATTCCATGTCGACGCCGCTCAGGGCGCGGGCAAAGTGGCGATCGATCTGGCCAAGTGGCCGGTGGATCTGATGTCGTTTTCCGCCCACAAACTCTATGGCCCCAAAGGCATCGGCGCGTTGTATGTCGGGCCTCGCGCGCAACAGCGCTTGCAAGCGCAGATCCATGGCGGTGGTCACGAGGGTGGTTTGCGTTCCGGCACCCTGGCGACTCACCAGATCGCCGCCATGGGTGTGGCGTTCGCGTTGGCGGCGGCCTCGTTCGATGAAGAGAAGGCCACGATCGTGCATCTGCGTGAACGCTTGCTTGAGCACCTGCTGAGCATTCCCGGGGTTCGGCTCAACGGCAGCCCGACCCAACGCATTCCCCATACCCTGAGCCTGACCTTCAACGAAGGCGAGTTCAACTCTGCGGTGCTGAGCCATTCGATTGCGTTTTCCGCGACCTCGGCCTGCAACTCCGCCAGCAATGCTCCCTCCCATGTGCTGCTGGCCCTGGGGCATGACGCCCGCTCGGCGAGTCGCACCATTCGCTTGAGTCTCGGCCGGTTCACTACCGAGCAGGACATCGACCAAGCGGTACACCTGATTCAAGCGGCCTGCGCCAGTGCTCCGGCATTCTGGCAATAAGGTCTGAAAGTGCCGGCGTTGATCGGCACTCAACAATAATGATGAAGTGATTAGCAGGAGACACGATGAGTACGCAGCCTTCAATCAATGGATCGGTGCCCCAACGCCTGGCGCAAACCCGCGAACTGATGAGCCGGGAGGGCATTCACGCTCTGCTGGTGCCGTCGGCCGACCCGCATCTTTCGGAATACCTGCCGGGTTACTGGCAAGGGCGGCAATGGTTGTCGGGCTTCCATGGGTCGGTCGGCACGCTGATTGTTACGCCGGACTTTGCCGGTGTCTGGGCCGACAGCCGTTATTGGGAACAAGCGACCAAGGAACTCAAGGGCAGCGGTATCGAACTGGTCAAGCTGCAACCGGGTCAACCCGGCCCGCTGGACTGGCTGGCCGAGCAAACCCCTGAAGGCGGCGTCGTCGCGGTAGATGGTGCAGTGATGGCCGTGGCTTCGGCGCGTACTTTGGGCGGCAAGCTCGAAGAACGCGGCGCACGCCTGCGCACCGACATCGACTTGTTGAGCGGAGTCTGGAGCGACCGTCCGACGCTGCCGAATGAACCGATCTATCAACACCTGCCACCTCAGGCGACTGTCAGCCGCGGCGAGAAACTGGCCAAGCTGCGTGAGGTTTTGAAAGATCGCGGTGCCGACTGGCACTTTATCGCCACCCTCGATGACATCGCCTGGCTGTTCAACTTGCGCGGCGGCGACGTGTCGTTCAATCCGGTGTTTGTTTCCTTTGCTTTGATCAGCCAGCAGCAGGCAACCCTGTTCGTTGCCCTGAGCAAGGTCGATGCCGAACTGCGTGCAGTCCTCGAACAGGACGGCGTGACCCTGCGCGACTACAGCGAAGTGGCTGCCGCCTTGCGCGCCGTACCGAGCGGGGCGAGTCTGCAAGTCGATCCGGCGCGCGTCACGGCAGGCTTGCTGGATAACCTGGATAGCGGCGTGAAGTTGGTCGAAGGCCTGAACCCGACGACGTTGGCCAAATCGCAAAAAAGCCTGGCCGATGCCGAGCACATTCGTCAGGCCATGGAGCAGGACGGCGCGGCGCTATGCGAGTTCTTCACCTGGCTGGACACTGCACTGGGTCGTGAGCGCATCACCGAATTGACCATCGACGAACACCTGACGGCGGCGCGTACCCGACGTCCGGGATATGTATCGCTGAGCTTCAACACCATTGCCGCATTCAACGCCAATGGCGCGATGCCGCACTACCACGCCACCGAAGAAGAACACGCGGTGATCGAAGGCGATGGTCTGTTGTTGATCGACTCCGGCGGCCAGTACCTGGGCGGCACCACCGATATCACTCGGATGGTGCCGGTCGGTACGCCGACCGATGAGCAGAAGCGCGATTGCACGCGGGTGCTCAAAGGCGTGATTGCGCTGTCCCGTGCGCAATTCCCGAAAGGCATTCTGTCGCCCTTGCTGGACTCCATTGCCCGCGCGCCGATCTGGGCTGAAAGCGTTGATTACGGTCACGGCACCGGTCATGGCGTCGGCTACTTCCTCAACGTGCACGAGGGCCCGCAGGTCATCGCCTACCAAGCCGCCGCCGCGCCACAAACTGCAATGCAGCCGGGCATGATCACCTCCATCGAGCCGGGCACTTACCGTCCGGGACGCTGGGGTGTGCGGATCGAGAACCTGGTGTTGAACCGCGAGGCGGGCACAAGTGAATTCGGTGAGTTTCTGAAGTTTGAGACCCTGACGTTGTGCCCGATCGACACTCGTTGCCTGGAGCCGTCGCTGCTGACGGATGACGAAAAACAGTGGTTCAACGCCTACCACGCCGAGGTGCGCGAGCGCTTGAGCCCGTTGCTCGACGGTGCAGCCCTTGAGTGGTTGATCACCCGCACTGCGGCTATTTGATCGGTTGGAGTGCAGGCGCTTCATAGGGCGCCTGGCTCATGTGGTCGTCGAATTTTAACTCAGGGCTTCAAGGACGAAGTCCAGGCGATCCTGACCGAAGAACAGCTGATTATCGACAAACATGCTCGGGGCACCAAATACGCCTCGTTGCACGGCTGTCTCTGTGTTGTCCTTGAGAGTGGCTTTGACTTCCTCATCGGCAGTCAGGGCCAGCACCTCATTTGGATCGAAACCGTTCTGTGTCAGAACTGTCGCGACAGTCGCCGGATCAACAAGGTCGCGGCCTTCAACCCAAAGCGCGTGAAACAGGCAATCGATGAACGCCTGAAAGCGTTCGGGATGGCGCAACTGCATGCCGGTGATGGCGCGCATCAACATCAGGGTGTTGATAGGGAAGTGCGGATTGAACTTCAGCGGCACGCCGTAGCGCTTGGCATAGCGATCCAGGTCCTGAAACATGTACCTGCCCTTGGTCGGGATGGTTGCCGGAGACGCGTTGCCGGTGGCTTTGAAGACCCCACCCAGCAACATCGGCTTGTAGATCAGCTGGCTGTCGGTCTGCTCGCAAATCTTCGGCAGTTGGGTATAAGCCAGGTAGGTGGCTGGGCTGCCGAGGTCAAAATAGAACTCCACGGTTTTGCTCATGGTCGATGCGCTCTGCTTATTATTTTAGGGGTGGGTTTACCAGCGTTCGCTCCAGGGGCGCAGGTCCAGCTCGAAGGTCCATGCGTCACGGGGCTGGCTGTGCAGGTACCAATAGTTCTCGGCGATGTGCTCAGGATTGAGAATGCCGTCCTGGTCCTTGGTCGCGTACTTCTCGGGGAAACTCTCGCGGATAAAATCGGTATCGATGGCACCGTCGACTACGACGTGGGCGACGTGAATGTTCATTGGCCCCAGTTCTCGAGCCATGCTTTGCGCCAGGGAGCGAATCCCGTGCTTGGCGCCGGCAAAAGCCGCAAACCCTGCTGCACCACGCATGCCTGCGGTGGCACCGGTGAACAAGATAGTGCCCCGTCGACGCTTGGCCATGCGCTTGGCCACTTCACGAGCGTTGAGAAAACCTGAGAAGCAGGCCATTTCCCAGATCTTGAAATATTTGCGCGCGGTTTCTTCGAGAATGCTGCAAGGCACATTGGCGCCAATGTTGAAAACGAACGCTTCGATTGGGCCAATCTGGCTTTCGATCTGCTCAACCAACGCAATCACGTCCTCTTCCTTGCGCGCATCGCAGGCAAACCCGTGGGCTTCACCGCCATCGGCGTTGATGGCATCCACCAGCGGTTGGAGTTTGTCCGCGCTGCGGCGGGTGACACAAGCCACAAATCCTTCCTGCGCAAAGCGTTTTGCAATGGCGCCGCCTGTGGCATCCCCTGCGCCTACAACCAGTACGACCTTCTTGTTATTCATGGGTAGATCCCTTTGCTAAACGATCGTTAACTAAACGTACGTTATGCTACGATTCGGCAAGCGTCAAGGCGATCAATCCTGAGGGCAAGGCAATGCGTTACTCGGCCAATCACAAACTTGAAACCAAAGAGAAACTACTTGAAAGCAGTGCGGTGTCGGCCAAGAAGTCAGGTTTTTCAACGGTAGGTGTCGACGGTTTGATGAAGGCGATCGGCTTGAGTGGCGGAGCTTTCTACAGTCACTTTTCTTCAAAGGATGAACTGTTCGCCTCAATCGTCGAGCGTGAGCTGTGCCAAAGCCTGGAGCGTTTAGGGGCGGACCAGAATCGTGACAAGCTCGAGCGCTGCCTGAAACACTACCTGAGCATGGCCCATGTCGAGCACCCGGAATCCGGTTGTGCTTTGCCGGCATTGGGGGCTGAGATTGCCCGCTCAGACGTGATGATTCGTCAGCAGGCGGAGAACTGGATTTGTCGGCTTCAGGAGAGTTGGGCGCGAGTTCTGGAAAGCGACAGCCTGGCCTGGGCGATTCTGTCGCAATGTATTGGTGCGTTGGTCGTGGCACGGATGCTGGCCACGCCAGACATTCAGCGCGCGGTGCTGAAGTCCAGTTACGATGAGATTGGCCGCCAGATTGCGGTTCCACGAACCTGACAAGGCGGTATCAACCTATTTGCAGATGACAATCATGCTGCGGCTGGTATAGCCGGCAGGGTTGAGGCCGAACGGGTAGTCGCCTGGTTCTTCCACGGCGTCCCCTGACTTGGCGATGACCTTGTAACCTTTGGGTGCGCACGAGTTGGCAGCGCTGGTGTAGCACTTGTCCCAGGATGACGAGAGTCCGGAACAGTTGATATGCAGCCCTTTCTTGCCGTGTTTTACCTGGGTTTTCGATGTCGCCGCGCAGCCCGCAACCGCAAGTACGGCGATCAGTATCAAAATTCGTTTCATTGGTGTCCTTATAGCGTCCCGGATCTTTGCGCCCGGGTCTGGCTGCATTCGCTTTCGCTTGAAGCGTTCTGATATCCCTATCTGAAAAATCCATGTTTGACACTGGGTTACGGGCCTAAACATGGCCTAATTGCGATGCAAATACCAGACCCTCGTCAAATCCTGTCTCAATCTGCAACGACCGCAGGCTTTGCCGCACTCCCCATCGTCATGGTTGCGCCTATGGAAGCCAGAATGATGCACATGATGGCCATCCATTGTGACAGTGAGAGGTACTCATGGAGAAACAACAGGCCTGACAGTGCGCCGAACGCAGGTTCAATGCTCATCAACGTGCCGAAGGTCCGGGTCGGGATTCGGGTGAGGGCGACCATCTCCAGCGTATAGGGGAGGGCGGTGGACAGAATGGCGACACCGATGGCAACGGGGATCAGTGACGGAGTGAGCAGCGCGGCGCCAGCATGGACGATGCCAATAGGGGCTACAAAAAGTGCTGCAATCATCACCCCCAGTGCCGCGGTCTGCACGCCATTGTCGGCGCCGGCCTTTTGGCCGAACAGAATGTACAGCGCCCAGCAGACACCTGCGCCCAATGCATAACCGGCACCTACCAGATCGATTCCCGTCGTCGTTTCTCCCGTAGGTATTAACAGCAGCAAACCGATGGCGGCCAGGGCAATCCACAAAAAGTCGATCGCGCGACGTGACGCAAAGATGGCTACCGCCAGTGGGCCGGTGAATTCCAGTGCAACCGCGATCCCCAGGGGGACGGTTTGCAACGACATATAGAAGAGGAAGTTCATGCCGCCTAACGCCATCCCGTAGACGATGACGGTGCGCAGGGATTTTGCGGTGAGCTTCGCTCGCCAGGGGCGCAGTATCAGCATCATGATCACGCTGGCGAAGATCAGTCGCAGGGTGGTGGTCCCTTGCGCGCCGATAATGGGGAACATACTTTTAGCAAGGGAGGCTCCCGACTGGATCGACGCCATGGCTATCAATAGCAGGCCAACCGAAAACAGAGTCGAGGCAAAGCTGCGGGGCTGGTCTTTCATTGCGTGGCATCGTCCGAAGTAGAAAGCGAGAGTGTTGTTGGGCAATATACTGCGCATTCGTTGCAGGCGCGTCTATATATAGCAGCGATTTTGAACATCCTTATAGAAAAGCGTAATTAGGTGTTGACGGCAGATTCTGGACGTCTATAATTCGCCCCACTTCCGGCGCAGTCGAAACGGAAAACTCCTTGGTAAACAATGAGTTGCGCAGTTTTCGACAGCGAGTTGCTTCAGGTCATCGAAGCCCAGAAGGAGTTGAAAGAGCGGGGTTGTTTGGCTCTTTTAACGGTTCGATCTTCTCGGTCGAAAGCGGTGTAAAAGAGGTGTTGACAGCAGCGAGTAACGCTGTAGAATTCGCCTCCCGCTAACGAGAGATCGAAAGCGCAAGTGGTTGAAGTTACAAAGGAAACTTTGAAAACTTCTGAAAATAACCGCTTGACAGCAACAGAGGCTGCTGTAGAATGCGCGCCTCGGTTGAGACGAAAGATCTTAACCAACCGCTCTTTAACAACTGAATCAAGCAATTCGTGTGGGTGCTTGTGGAGTCAGACTGATAGTCAACAAGATTATCAGCATCACAAGTTACTCCGCGAGAAATCAAAGATGTAACCAACGATTGCTGAGCCAAGTTTAGGGTTTCTTAAAAACCCAAAGATGTTTGAACTGAAGAGTTTGATCATGGCTCAGATTGAACGCTGGCGGCAGGCCTAACACATGCAAGTCGAGCGGCAGCACGGGTACTTGTACCTGGTGGCGAGCGGCGGACGGGTGAGTAATGCCTAGGAATCTGCCTGGTAGTGGGGGATAACGCTCGGAAACGGACGCTAATACCGCATACGTCCTACGGGAGAAAGCAGGGGACCTTCGGGCCTTGCGCTATCAGATGAGCCTAGGTCGGATTAGCTAGTTGGTGAGGTAATGGCTCACCAAGGCGACGATCCGTAACTGGTCTGAGAGGATGATCAGTCACACTGGAACTGAGACACGGTCCAGACTCCTACGGGAGGCAGCAGTGGGGAATATTGGACAATGGGCGAAAGCCTGATCCAGCCATGCCGCGTGTGTGAAGAAGGTCTTCGGATTGTAAAGCACTTTAAGTTGGGAGGAAGGGCATTTACCTAATACGTAAGTGTTTTGACGTTACCGACAGAATAAGCACCGGCTAACTCTGTGCCAGCAGCCGCGGTAATACAGAGGGTGCAAGCGTTAATCGGAATTACTGGGCGTAAAGCGCGCGTAGGTGGTTCGTTAAGTTGGATGTGAAATCCCCGGGCTCAACCTGGGAACTGCATTCAAAACTGTCGAGCTAGAGTATGGTAGAGGGTGGTGGAATTTCCTGTGTAGCGGTGAAATGCGTAGATATAGGAAGGAACACCAGTGGCGAAGGCGACCACCTGGACTGATACTGACACTGAGGTGCGAAAGCGTGGGGAGCAAACAGGATTAGATACCCTGGTAGTCCACGCCGTAAACGATGTCAACTAGCCGTTGGGAGCCTTGAGCTCTTAGTGGCGCAGCTAACGCATTAAGTTGACCGCCTGGGGAGTACGGCCGCAAGGTTAAAACTCAAATGAATTGACGGGGGCCCGCACAAGCGGTGGAGCATGTGGTTTAATTCGAAGCAACGCGAAGAACCTTACCAGGCCTTGACATCCAATGAATCTGCTAGAGATAGCGGAGTGCCTTCGGGAGCATTGAGACAGGTGCTGCATGGCTGTCGTCAGCTCGTGTCGTGAGATGTTGGGTTAAGTCCCGTAACGAGCGCAACCCTTGTCCTTAGTTACCAGCACGTAATGGTGGGCACTCTAAGGAGACTGCCGGTGACAAACCGGAGGAAGGTGGGGATGACGTCAAGTCATCATGGCCCTTACGGCCTGGGCTACACACGTGCTACAATGGTCGGTACAGAGGGTTGCCAAGCCGCGAGGTGGAGCTAATCCCAGAAAACCGATCGTAGTCCGGATCGCAGTCTGCAACTCGACTGCGTGAAGTCGGAATCGCTAGTAATCGCGAATCAGAATGTCGCGGTGAATACGTTCCCGGGCCTTGTACACACCGCCCGTCACACCATGGGAGTGGGTTGCACCAGAAGTAGCTAGTCTAACCTTCGGGAGGACGGTTACCACGGTGTGATTCATGACTGGGGTGAAGTCGTAACAAGGTAGCCGTAGGGGAACCTGCGGCTGGATCACCTCCTTAATCGACGACATCAGCTGCTCCATAAGCTCCCACACGAATTGCTTGATTCATTGAAGAAGACGATAAGAAGCAGCCCTAAGGGGTTGTAGCTTGGTTGGTTAGAGCGCACCCCATGCTCTGTGGTAGAGAGCAGGGTGAGGTCGGCCTTGTAGCTCGAAATTGGGTCTGTAGCTCAGTTGGTTAGAGCGCACCCCTGATAAGGGTGAGGTCGGCAGTTCGAATCTGCCCAGACCCACCAATTTTGTGTGGGAAACGCCTGTAGAAATACGGGGCCATAGCTCAGCTGGGAGAGCGCCTGCCTTGCACGCAGGAGGTCAACGGTTCGATCCCGTTTGGCTCCACCACTAACTGCTTCTGTTGTTGAAAGCTTAGAAATGAGCATTCCATCGTGACGATGGTGAATGTTGATTTCTAGTCTTTGGCTAGATCGTTCTTTAAAAATTTGGGTATGTGATAGAAAGATAGACTGGACGTTACTTTCACTGGTAACGGATCAGGCTAAGGTAAAATTTGTGAGTTGCTCTTTATGAGCAAGAATCGAATTTTCGGCGAATGTCGTCTTCACAGTATAACCAGATTGCTTGGGGTTATATGGTCAAGTGAAGAAGCGCATACGGTGGATGCCTTGGCAGTCAGAGGCGATGAAAGACGTGGTAGCCTGCGAAAAGCTTCGGGGAGTCGGCAAACAGACTTTGATCCGGAGATGTCTGAATGGGGGAACCCAGCCATCATAAGATGGTTATCTTAAGCTGAATACATAGGCTTAAGAGGCGAACCAGGGGAACTGAAACATCTAAGTACCCTGAGGAAAAGAAATCAACCGAGATTCCCTTAGTAGTGGCGAGCGAACGGGGACTAGCCCTTAAGTGGCTTTGAGATTAGCGGAACGCTCTGGAAAGTGCGGCCATAGTGGGTGATAGCCCTGTACGCGAAAATCTCTTGGTCATGAAATCGAGTAGGACGGAGCACGAGAAACTTTGTCTGAATATGGGGGGACCATCCTCCAAGGCTAAATACTACTGACTGACCGATAGTGAACTAGTACCGTGAGGGAAAGGCGAAAAGAACCCCGGAGAGGGGAGTGAAATAGATCCTGAAACCGTATGCGTACAAGCAGTGGGAGCCCACTTTGTTGGGTGACTGCGTACCTTTTGTATAATGGGTCAGCGACTTATTTTCAGTGGCGAGCTTAACCGAATAGGGGAGGCGTAGCGAAAGCGAGTCTTAATAGGGCGTCTAGTCGCTGGGAATAGACCCGAAACCGGGCGATCTATCCATGGGCAGGTTGAAGGTTGGGTAACACTAACTGGAGGACCGAACCGACTACCGTTGAAAAGTTAGCGGATGACCTGTGGATCGGAGTGAAAGGCTAATCAAGCTCGGAGATAGCTGGTTCTCCTCGAAAGCTATTTAGGTAGCGCCTCATGTATCACTGTAGGGGGTAGAGCACTGTTTCGGCTAGGGGGTCATCCCGACTTACCAAACCGATGCAAACTCCGAATACCTACAAGTGCCGAGCATGGGAGACACACGGCGGGTGCTAACGTCCGTCGTGAAAAGGGAAACAACCCAGACCGTCAGCTAAGGTCCCAAAGTTATGGTTAAGTGGGAAACGATGTGGGAAGGCTTAGACAGCTAGGAGGTTGGCTTAGAAGCAGCCACCCTTTAAAGAAAGCGTAATAGCTCACTAGTCGAGTCGGCCTGCGCGGAAGATGTAACGGGGCTCAAACCATACACCGAAGCTACGGGTATCACTTAGGTGATGCGGTAGAGGAGCGTTCTGTAAGCCTGTGAAGGTGAGTTGAGAAGCTTGCTGGAGGTATCAGAAGTGCGAATGCTGACATGAGTAACGACAATGGGTGTGAAAAACACCCACGCCGAAAGACCAAGGTTTCCTGCGCAACGTTAATCGACGCAGGGTTAGTCGGTCCCTAAGGCGAGGCTGAAAAGCGTAGTCGATGGAAAACAGGTTAATATTCCTGTACTTCTGGTTATTGCGATGGAGGGACGGAGAAGGCTAGGCCAGCTTGGCGTTGGTTGTCCAAGTTTAAGGTGGTAGGCTGAGATCTTAGGTAAATCCGGGATCTTAAGGCCGAGAGCTGATGACGAGTTACCCTTTGGGTGACGAAGTGGTTGATGCCATGCTTCCAAGAAAAGCTTCTAAGCTTCAGGTAACCAGGAACCGTACCCCAAACCGACACAGGTGGTTGGGTAGAGAATACCAAGGCGCTTGAGAGAACTCGGGTGAAGGAACTAGGCAAAATGGCACCGTAACTTCGGGAGAAGGTGCGCCGGTGAGGGTGAAGCATTTACTGCGTAAGCCCATGCCGGTCGAAGATACCAGGCCGCTGCGACTGTTTATTAAAAACACAGCACTCTGCAAACACGAAAGTGGACGTATAGGGTGTGACGCCTGCCCGGTGCCGGAAGGTTAATTGATGGGGTTAGCTAACGCGAAGCTCTTGATCGAAGCCCCGGTAAACGGCGGCCGTAACTATAACGGTCCTAAGGTAGCGAAATTCCTTGTCGGGTAAGTTCCGACCTGCACGAATGGCGTAACGATGGCGGCGCTGTCTCCACCCGAGACTCAGTGAAATTGAAATCGCTGTGAAGATGCAGTGTATCCGCGGCTAGACGGAAAGACCCCGTGAACCTTTACTATAGCTTTGCACTGGACTTTGAATTTGCTTGTGTAGGATAGGTGGGAGGCTTTGAAGCGTGGACGCCAGTTCGCGTGGAGCCAACCTTGAAATACCACCCTGGCAACTTTGAGGTTCTAACTCAGGTCCGTTATCCGGATCGAGGACAGTGTATGGTGGGTAGTTTGACTGGGGCGGTCTCCTCCTAAAGAGTAACGGAGGAGTACGAAGGTGCGCTCAGACCGGTCGGAAATCGGTCGTAGAGTATAAAGGCAAAAGCGCGCTTGACTGCGAGACAGACACGTCGAGCAGGTACGAAAGTAGGTCTTAGTGATCCGGTGGTTCTGTATGGAAGGGCCATCGCTCAACGGATAAAAGGTACTCCGGGGATAACAGGCTGATACCGCCCAAGAGTTCATATCGACGGCGGTGTTTGGCACCTCGATGTCGGCTCATCACATCCTGGGGCTGAAGCCGGTCCCAAGGGTATGGCTGTTCGCCATTTAAAGTGGTACGCGAGCTGGGTTTAGAACGTCGTGAGACAGTTCGGTCCCTATCTGCCGTGGACGTTTGAGATTTGAGAGGGGCTGCTCCTAGTACGAGAGGACCGGAGTGGACGAACCTCTGGTGTTCCGGTTGTCACGCCAGTGGCATTGCCGGGTAGCTATGTTCGGAATAGATAACCGCTGAAAGCATCTAAGCGGGAAACTAGCCTCAAGATGAGATCTCACTGGGACCTTGAGTCCCCTGAAGGGCCGTCGAAGACTACGACGTTGATAGGTTGGGTGTGTAAGCGCTGTGAGGCGTTGAGCTAACCAATACTAATTGCCCGTGAGGCTTGACCATATAACACCCAAGCAATTTGCAGGCTTCGAGCTGAAAAGCGAAAGAGCACCAGATTGCGGTGTGTGAAGACGAACCGAACCGAAAGTTCGAGATACTCACAAAACACCAAACTATCGCATACCCATTCGCTGGAGCGTGAACCTGCAAAGGCCCACGACCTGGCTCCCGAATTTCTTGACGACCATAGAGCATTGGAACCACCTGATCCCATCCCGAACTCAGCAGTGAAACGATGCATCGCCGATGGTAGTGTGGGGTTTCCCCATGTGAGAGTAGGTCATCGTCAAGATTAAATTCCGAAACCCCTATCTGCGTATGCAGGTAGGGGTTTTGTTTTGTCTGCAAGAAAAGCACGATCGGGCTACAGCACAAATTTGCACAGTTATTTTCGCCCCATGACACTAGAATAGGTTCAACTGGCAACGCCTGAAGCTCATCGATCAATGCCAACCTCCCGCAGCTGCCACCGAAACGCACACGGCGCATCGGTGGGTGAGCATTGGCCACCACATCCAGGTGCACAAAGCTAATGTAGGGTTCTTCGCCACCGACCTCCCGCCACAACCCCACTCGACGAAGATGTTTTTCATCTGGATTTGGCTTTCAAGGACAACCGTTAGAGGAAATCGCACTAAAGTGACCGCACAGTTTTTGGTATGTTGCAGCTCGTTTTTTAACGGACTGATTTCAAACCTACGGATCGGCACCCCCTTTACAGTCAAAGAGCTGCTGCAGAAATGCCCCAACCGATACCGATCAAGGACCACGAAAAAGAGACGCGCCTGGTCAACAAAAGACTGATGGCTTGCGCCCTTTTCGTTGTCGCCATTACCTGCGCGCTGGTAGTGCGCATGTATGTCCTGCAGGTGGTCGAATTCGACTATCACTCGACGATCTCAGAAAACAACCGCGTCCATGTCCTGCCGATCACCCCAACCCGCGGGCTGATCTACGACCGCACGGCGTGGTTCTGGCGGATAACCGGCCCAGCTTCAACCTGACCATCACCCGCGAACGCGCCTCCGATGTCAAAGAAGAACTGGATGAGGTGGTCAACCTCCTGCACTTGCCGACAGAAGATCGAACGCTGTTCGACAAGGCAATGAAGCAGGCCCGGCATCCATTCGTGCCGGTCACCTTGTTCTACGAACTCAGCGAAGAACAAATCGCCGTGTTGGCGGTCAACGAGTTCCGTCTGCCGGGGATCGACGTAGAGCCACAATTCGTTCGCCACTACCCGATGGGCGCGCACTTTGCGCATTCGATTGGCTACGTCGGCCGCATCAACGAGAAAGAATCCAAAGCCCTGGACACGGTGGAGTACCGTGGCACTCAATCCATCGGCAAGACTGGCATCGAAAAATTCTACGAGTCGCAGTTGCACGGCCAAGTGGGTTACGAAGAAGTCGAAACCAACGCTCAGGGCCGGGTCCTGCGAGTGCTTAAGCACACCGATCCGATCCCCGGTAAAAACATCGTACACGCGCGCGGGATTGCCCGGGCGGCAGCGGCGGGGGCTCAATACCGCATCGCCGGCAAGAGTGGTACCGCGCAAGTGGTGGCGATCAGGCAGGGCGAGCGCTACAACCGAGCGAAAACCCTGGAGCGTAACCGCGACAACGCCTTGTTCGTCGGTTTCGCCCCGGCCGAACATCCGAAGATTGTCATCTCGGTGATGATCGAAAACGGCGAGGCCGGCGGTCGAGTCGCCGGTCCTGTGGTGCGGCAGATCATGGACGCCTGGTTACTCGATCAGGACGGTCACTTGAAGCCGCAATACGCTACACCGAGCAAAGTGCCGGGCGACCCTCACGTCTAAGCGATCAAGGCTTCACAGCACAGGCTCACGGATGCTGAGCATGTGCTGGAAGCTTTCGAGGAACACGGCTTTTGCCTGACTCATTTTCTGCTCACGACTCCATTACAGCTGGATATCGAAATCCACCACCCCATCTTCCGGTGGCAAACGCCAGAGCAAACCTTGCTCGACATCCCTGCGAACCCAGTGCGTTGGCAGACAGCCAATGCCGAAACCTGCGCAGATCAATCGATACATCTCTTCGAAACTCGTCGATGAAGCGTTGTTCTGATCGGCGGGTGCATGGGCCCACGGGCTCAGCTGCGGAGAGAAGGCCCCAAGAGGTAACCTTCGACATTTTCTATGGAAAGGGATTCCAGCAGCACCTGCTCCAGGAGGGCAAAAAAACATTTGATGTGAGCCTGTTTCAATGCCTGAGGACGAGTCACCAGATAGACCTCCATATCTGGAAGTTGGAGATCCGGGAACACCTCGATCAGGTCCTTCGCCAGAATACGGGGCAGTACGGCCACACCCATTCCTCGCCTCACCGATTCGAGCTGAACCGCGAACGAGTTCACGCTGATCTGCGCGCGTTCCAGACCCGCGGCCCTTGCCGCACGCATTTGCGGCAACATGTCCAGCGGAGGAAGCAAGGCAATATTGACCGCAGTGGCCGGAGTCACCCCTGGATACCGCTTCAGATAACCTGCATCAGCGAAGACACCGTAAGCGAGCCTGCCTATTGGTCGATAAATCAGCGACGGCTCGCCCAGATGAGCTGTGCGTACCGCAATGTCTGCCACGCCGCGGACGATCTTGTGAAAGTCGGCTGTTACCAGCAACTCCACCGAGCAACGCGGGTGAAGAGAGGTGAAGCGACTCACGGCCTCCAGCACGCAAGACGAGAATCCCTCTCCTGCGCTGACCAGGACACTGCCCAATAGCTCTGTGTGTAGCCCGGACATGCCAGCAACGGTTTGACGCCTCAAGCCCGCTTCCGCAGCCAGGGCGACTTCCACGAGGGATTGGCCCCGCGAGGTCAACCAGCATCCTTCAACCCCCCGCTCGACAAGAGGCTCGCCCAGGGCGCCCTCAAGTTGGGTCAACCGGCGGGACACGGTAGACGCCGCGATACCCAGCAACTGTCCAGCTTGAAGAAAGCTGCCACGCCACGAAACTGCCAACAGCAGACGAAGATCATCCCAATTTGCTTGCAACGCCATGCTTCATATCCTCCCTGATCTGCATATGTGCAAATCCATTATGCAGTAGTCGCTGTTTTTCGGGAGAGGCCTCAAAGGTATATCTACAGCCCCTCGAAACGAATGGAATGGACTGTATGACTACTGGCCCCAAAGACTATGCGGAACGCGCTGCCAGCGCCTTCAATCGCCGTGATGTGGAGGCGATGCTTGCGGCGCACTGCGCCGCACACTTCACCTTCAGAGACGGGCTGGCCATCCGTGAAGAGGCCTTCTTCGACAGTGCGGTGCTGATGCCGTTAGCCTATCCGGCTGAGGGTTGAGCCATGCACAGTGTATTCGTTACTGGCGCGACCGGTTTGTTGGGCAACAATCTGGTGCGTGAACTGGTCGCTCGTGGCTGCGTGGTCAAAGCCCTGGTCCGTTCAAGAGCCAAAGGTGAACAGCAGTTCAACAATTTGCCGGGTGTGGAACTGGTCGTTGGGGACATGGCCGATGTCGACGCATTCGCAGCGTCGCTGCAAGGCTGCGATACGGTGTTTCACACCGCCGCATTCTTTCGCGACAACTACAAGGGCGGCAGCCACTGGAAGGAACTCGAAAAGATTAATGTGTCAGGTACGCGGCGCCTGCTTAACCAGGCCTACCGCGCCGGTATACGACGGTTCATCCATACGTCTTCCATTGCCGTGCTCGACGGCGCACCAGGCACGTCCATCGATGAGACATGTCTGCGGGCCGACGCCGACGCGGATGACTACTACCGTAGCAAGATCCTCGCTGACCGTGTCGTCTTGTCGTTCCTGGAACTCCATCCCGAGATGCATGCCTGCATGGTCCTGCCTGGCTGGATGTGGGGCCCTGCCGACATTGGCCCGACCTCCTCGGGACAGTTGGTTAACGATGTCGTGCACGGCAAATTGCCCGGACTGATCCCCGGTAGCTTCTCCGTTGTCGATGCCCGCGATGTGGCATTGGCGCAGATTGCCGCAGCCAAACATGGGCGACGAGGTGAGCGCTATCTCGCGGCGGGCCGGCACATGACAATGCGTGAGCTAGTGCCTATTCTCGGACGCATAGCGGGCGTCAAGACACCCGTTCGACAACTACCGCTCCCCTTTCTATACACCTTGGCGGCTGTGCAGGAGATCTATGCGCGTATTTCCGGCAAGCCCATTCTGCTGAGCATGGCCACGTTGCGCCTGCTGGTACGAGAGAAGGACCGCACCTGTTTCAACCACAGCAAGAGTGAACAAGAGCTTGGCCTGAGTTTCCGGGCGCTAGAGCTGACAATCACCGACACGGTGGCGTGGTACCGCGATCATGATTGGTTTGAGAGTCAAACCTTAAGTTCCCGGAGCCGCATTCCTTCCACATTGACCGCACACCTGAACAAGGACGTAAACATACTGTGAGTAGGGAAATAATCCTGATGCGTCACGGCCAGCCAAAGCTGGTCACAACCGACAAAATGTCAGCGCTCGAAATGAAAGACTGGATCGAGCACTACAACCGGTCCGAAATAACCAACCAACCAACCAACCAACCAACCAACCAACCAACCAACCCGTCCCGGATGCCAGCATGCAGCTTGCCGCAACCGCCACGGTGATCGTCTCAAGCAGCGCGCCTCGTGCGCTCACCTCCGTCCAGGCTCTTGGCCTGAAGCCCGCCCTCGTCGACGCGCTTTTCTGTGAAGCGCAATTGCCTTATGGCCACTGGAAACTGCCACGGCTATCGCCGTTTACCTGGGCATTTATCCTTCGAGTCTTATGGTTGTGCGGTTACTCACGCAGCGTCGAATCCGCCGGCACTGCGAGGATGCGCGCCAGCACGGCAGCTCGACGACTTCAGTCCCTTGCCAGCGAAGGACCGGTTCTGCTGCTTGGTCATGGTTTTATGAATCGAATGATCGCCAAACAACTGGTAGCAGATGGATGGATTCGCCAAAAACGTAATGGCAGCCAGTATTGGAGTGCGACGGTGTATCAATATGGCGGTGTTTAAGAGGTGCCGATCGAGCGACAGAGCTGCCGTCCATAATCTCGTGCTAAATGCAGCACTGCGTTCATCGTCATCCGAATAAGCCGGGGGAGGAATATGATTAACATTCGTGAGCTACTAAAGCCGACCTCGATGCTCTACGTGAAATCGGCTGTGAGACCGGCCGATCGCATTTTTCCGCCATCTGGCCTCTCGCCGGCATGCAGAGTTTCCTCAATCAAGACCTCTCACCCTGCGCGCTGAGGTGTGGAGCATCTGACCGTGGCGAGGGGACTTGCTCCCGTTCGTTCGGTCCGCGCTCGGGCGAAGCGCCCTGAAATCAGCGACCGCATGTTTTAAGAAGCACTACGTTCGTCGTTTTACGACTGCTGCGCAGCCGAATGGGGGCAAGCCCCCTTGCCACAGGACTTGCCATCGCCCTGACGTTAACGTAAAGATTGCGGCAGGGCGCTGAACTTCAATAAGCGCAGGGCGGACCGATCCGGAGCGCTTGATGACGCTAATAAAAACAACTCCTCCCAAACTGCACCGCGAAGCCCGGCTGGCCCGGGAAAAACTTCACCTCGAGGGCGAAGTCCCCGATGGCGTGTTGCGGGCGGAAATCGATGCGTCGTGGCGGCGCAGCCTCAGCCATGGCGTGCATTTCAACGCCAAGCACGAGCTGGCGCTGGAATCGAGCGCGAGCCTCGACGTGCTGTTGGCGAGCAATCGGCTGCTAATCGACGCGGCATTGCCGGCCATCGATTACCTGGCCGAGCGTCAGGGCAAGGAAGGGCTGATCATCCTCGCCAATTCCGACGCCACCATCCTCGCCGTCGAAGGCCGCGCCGATCGCCTCAAGGGCAGCGGCCTGCAAGACATCACTCTCGGTGCCTGCTGGAGCGAAGCCGCTCGCGGCACCAATGCACTGGGCACCGCACTGGTGGAAGCCCGGCCAACGATGATCGATTGCGGCGAACATTACCTCGATCGCCTGAGCGATTTCTCCTGCACCTCGGTACCAATTTATTGCCCACAAGGCGACATCCTTGGCGTACTCGATCTGACGCGCGAAGGCCCGCTCGGTCGTGTTCACGACAGCACCGCATTGCTGGCCATGGCGGTCAGCCAGATCGAAAGCCGCGTCTTTAACTCAAGCTATCCGGACGAGATCGTCCTGGCCTTCCATAGCCGTCGGCAATACCTCGAATCCCCTTGGCAGGGCCTGTTGGCGGTGAGCCTTGGCGGGCAGATTCTCGCGGTCAGCGCCCAGGCCTGTCAGTTGCTCCACGCCGAGCGTTCGGCCTTGGTCGGGCGACGTTGCGAAGAGTTTCTGGGCGTCGATGGCCTGCAGCTTCTGTCGCGTCTGCATCAGGGCGGTGTTGGCAGTCTGCAAACGGCCAAAGGCGAGTTCTTCTACAAAACCCTGCGTGCGCCGCAGCGCTCGATCAACGTCAGCACGCCACCACGCAGCGTTGCCAAAACTACCAAGCCACAACCGGATCTGGAGTCCCTGGCCGGCAGCAACGTCCGTTATGCCCGAGCCTTGCGCATGGCCCGTCAAGGCCTGGCCAATGAGCTGCCGGTGTTGCTGCTGGGTGAAACCGGTACCGGTAAGGAAGTCATCGCCCGCGCCCTGCACATGGCCGGAACCCGCTGCGACAAACCCTTCGTCGCGGTGAACTGCGCGGCGATCCCCGAAGGCCTGATCGAGTCGGAACTGTTCGGCTACCGCGAAGGCGCGTTCACCGGCTCCCGTCGCGGCGGCATGATCGGTCGCCTGCAACAGGCCCATGGCGGCACCTTGTTTCTCGATGAAATCGGCGACATGCCGCTGGCCTTGCAGGCTCGTCTGCTGCGAGTGTTGCAGGACCGTAAAGTCGCACCCCTGGGGGCTGGCGAAGAACAAGACATCGACGTCGCACTGATCTGCGCCACCCACCGCGACCTCAAGCGCCTGGTGGAAGAAAAACACTTCCGTGAGGACCTGTTCTACCGGGTCAATGGCATCAGCGTGATGCTCCCGGCGCTGCGCGAGCGTGAGGATTTCAGCGATTTGGTCGCTCGTCTGCTGGCCAAGCTGGATGCTCCGGCGATGGTCCTGCATGACGATTTGAACCGCTTGCTCGGCGGCTATCACTGGCCGGGCAACATCCGCCAACTGGAAATGGTCCTGCGCACCGCGCTGGCCATGCGCGAGCCGGGCGACACCGTACTCACGCTCGACCACTTGCCCGACAGCATGCTCGACGAGCTGACCGCCACCGAACGCCCTCAGGCCGGCAGTATTCGCGAAAATGAACTGGAGCTGATTCGCCAATCCCTGGATAACCATCAGGGTAATGTCTCAGCCGCGGCCGACGCCTTGGGCATCAGCCGCGCGACCTTGTATCGCAAGCTCAAACAGTTGCGCTCGTGATGCAGCGCTTGATCGTTCGGCTGATCGACAGCCAGAACCCCGAAGCCCTGCAAGCAGCATTGCGCTGGCTCTACAGCTTCGTGCGTCCGCATCGTCTGGCGATTGCCGGGCTGCTCGGGTTATCGGTCTGCGCCTCGTTGCTGGTGTTGGTCCAGCCCTGGCTGACCAAGCTGCTGATCGACGATGGTTTGCTCGCCCGCAATTTTTCCATGCTGGTGCTGATTGCCGGGTTGATGATCGTGGCCGGGCTGCTCGGAACGGGGCTGTCGGGGATCAATCGTTATCTGCATACGCGGTTGTCCGGGCGGATTCTGTTTAGCTTGCGCGATGACCTCTACCGGCATTTGCAGACGTTATCGCCGAGTTTCTATGGGCAGCGGCGCATCGGTGACCTGATGTCGCGCCTCGATGGCGATGTCGCGGAGATCCAGCGCTTTGCCGTGGACTCCTTGTTCTCGGCAGTATCGAGCGTGATCGGTCTGGTCTGCGCCGTGGCGATGCTGCTGACCCTATCTTGGAAACTCTCGTTGCTGGCGCTGGTGCTGATTCCCCTCGACGTGCTCTGGCTGCGCTGGATGCGACGCAAGGTCGAACGGGATGTGAGGCAGTTACGCGAGCGTTCGGCGGACATGTCCTCGTTCATGGTCGAGACCTTGCCGGTGATGAAATTCATCCAGTCTGCCGGCCAGCAACAGCGTGAATCGCGGCGTCTGGAGACGCTGGGCCAAGGCTACATGAGCCAGTTGCTGCGCCTGCAAGTCACCGAATTTTTCACCCAGGCTGTACCGGGCACACTGACGTCTCTGTCCCGGGCCTGCGCGTTCCTGATCGGCGGATATTGGGTCGTGCAGGGGACTTGGCAACTGGGCGCGCTGATCGCGTTTTCCACCTATCTGGGCATGGCCGTCGGACCGGTACAGAGTCTGCTTGGCCTCTATGTCGCGATTCAGCGGATGACCGTCAGTCTCGGGCGCGTGATGGAATTGCGCGGCGAAGAACCGACCGTTTTCACGCCAGTTACGCCGCAGCCGATGCCGACTTCCGGTGAGCTGCGTTTCGACAACGTGCACTTCAGCCATCCCGGTCGCCCGACAACCCTGCGGGGCATCGAAGCGCGAATTCCCTACGGTTTGAAAGTCGCCCTGAGCGGCGGCTCCGGTGTCGGTAAATCGACCCTGATCGACCTGCTACAACGGCACCACGACCCGCAGTCCGGTCGGGTGCTGCTGGGAGAGGTCGATCTGCGTGAACTTGACCTGTTCCAGCTGCGCCGGCGGATAGCCGTGGTCAGTCAGGACATCGTGTTGTTTCGCGGCAGTCTCGCCGACAACCTCGCCTACGCAGTGCCGGACGCCAGCCGTGAAGCGATTACCGAAGTGGCGCGGCTGGCGCAACTCGACAGCTTGATCGAATCCTTGCCCGAAGGCCTCGACAGCCCGTTGGGCGAGCGCGGTCAGCAGTTGTCCGGCGGGCAGAAACAGCGCATCGCCATCGCCCGGGCGCTGTTGCAGGATCCGCTGATTCTGGTGCTGGACGAAGCGACCTCGGCGGTGGATGAAGCCACCGAACGTGACGTCATTGAGGCCATTGATCGACTGTTTGCCGGGCGTACGCGGATCCTGATCAGCCATCGTCCTTCGACGCTGGCCGATGCCGATTTGCGCTTTGAATTGCTCGACGGCGTTCTCACTTCAAAAACGGTGCTGCATGAAGTCTGAGCTGCGGATTGGCGTGGTGGACAGCGGTCACTCGGCGGCCCAGCGGGTGCAAGTGGTTGCCGGACGGCGCTTCTCCTTGCTGGAAGATGGCTTGGCCGAAAGCGACTTGCGCGATGATCCGCTGGGCCACGGCAGCGCGGTGGTCGAGGCCATCGGTCGGCGGGCGCCTTCGGCGGTATTTTGCGTGGCTCAGGTGTTCGACCAGCGTGGGGTCACCAGCGCCTTGCAGATCGCCACGGCGATGGATTGGTTGGTGGCGCAGGACGTTCGGCTGATCAATTTGAGCCTCGGTCTGCGTCAGGATCGCAGCCTGTTGCGTGAAGCCTGTGCGGTGGCGGTAGCTCGAGGTGTTTTGCTCTGTGCGTCCAGTCCGGCTCAGGGCGAGGGCGTGTTTCCAGCGAATTATCCACAGGTGCTGCGAGTCACCGGCGATGCGCGTTGTGCCGAACAGGAATGGTCGTGGCTCAACAGTGCTCAGGCAGATTTCGCCGCGTGTGTGCATGGCACCTATCCGGGGCAATCAGGCGCCAGTCTCGGCTGTGCGGCGTTGAGCGGGCACATTGCGGGTTTCCTGGTTGCACATCCCGAGGCGAGCAACGAACACGTCGTCGAGTGGCTGCGCGAGAATGCCCGCTATCGCGGCCCTGAACGGCGCTTCGGGCCATGATTTTCATTCTTGGCGCAGGGCCAGCGGGGGCTGCGGTTGCCTTGGGTTTGCGGCGACTCGGTTATCCGGTGACGCTGGTCAGCGAGTGGCGCCGGTTTGCGGCGCTGGAAGGCGTGTCGCTGCGGGTGCTGGATGCGTTGCGCGGCGCTGGCTTACATCACGCGCTGGCGGATGCTGCGCTGCCGTCCCAAAGACAGGTGTCATGGAACGGCCAGCAGCACGCGCAGAACATCGAATTTCTACTGGATCGCCCGAGCTTTGATCGAGGCCTGCGCGAGGATCTGCGCCTAGCTGGCGTTGAGTTGATCGAAGGCCGTGTGCTGACGGTGCAGTCATCGAATTCGGGGCATCGGATCGAGGTCGAAGGGCGCGAGGCGCTGCTGGCGGATTTTCTGGTCGAGGCGCGTGGACGTCAGGCACCTGCGCTCGGCAAGGGCCTGCGCGGGCCAGAGACGGTCAGCCTGCTCAATGGCTGGCAAGGCGCGCCTGGCAGCACTGCCAGCGCGGTGGAAAGCCTTGAGGGCGGCTGGGCCTGGCTCGCCCGGCGAGCCGACGGACAGTGTTACTGGCAATGGACGGTGGACGTGGCCAGTGCCGAATTGCCGGGCAAGGCGCAGTTGCTCGACTACTGTCGTCAGCGGCGCCAAGGCTCGGTGTTGGCACGGGCGTTTTTCGGTACCGAACCTGAGACCGATCTACAACTGCATGCGCGCAGCAGCACGGCGATTCTGTGCCCGCAGGTGTGTGGCGATAGCTGGATTCGGGTAGGGGATGCGGCGATGGCGGTGGATCCGCTGTCGGGTAATGGCATCTTTCAGTCCTTGTCCTCGGCGTTACAGGCACCGACGGTGATTAACACGTTGTTGCGTAAACCCGAGCGAGCGGCGCTGGCTCAGCGTTTTCATCAGCAACGGGTGGAGCAGTTGTTTTTGCGTTTTGCGCGGATCGGGCGGGATTTTTATGCTGATGAGCAGCGTTGGTTGCAGCAGCCATTCTGGCAGGCGCGGCGGCAGTGGCCGGATGCTGAATTGGCGCATGCCGAGGCGGATTTTTCCTCGTTGAGGATTGAGCGCGCGCCGGTGTTGAAAGAGGGTTTTGTGGATGAGGCTGAGGTGGTGATTACGGCGGATCAGCCGCTGGGGATCTGGCATGTGCAAGGGGTTGAGTTGGCGCCGTTGGTGCGGCGGTTGGGCTGCGAGCCTGCGGATCAGGTTCTGGCGGGGTTGACGGTGGAGCAGGGAAGGGTGGTCAGGAGTTGGTTGTTGAGTCAGGGATATCGACCCCTCACCCTAACCCTCTCCCCAGAGGGTAGAGGGGACTGACCGAGGTGTACTCAGGAGATATTGCGACCGAGGAAATTGAGTCGTACTCAGGTTCGAAAACCATGAAGATCGGCCCCTTTCCCCCTTTCCCCCTCTCCCCATTGGGGAGAGGGCTGGGGTGAGGGGTGTAGTGGTCAACTAATTCCGGACACCTCGATAGGTGGTTTTGATGCCATCACCCGTTCGTAAACGGTTGGTGGCAAATAGCCTAGTTTCGAGTGCAGCCGTTTGTTGTTGTAAAACCCAACGATGTACTCAGTAATGTCGCGGATTGCTTCGCCGTGGTTTGCGTAGTCACGTCGCCACACTCGCTCCATTTTCAAGCTGAGGAAGAAGCGTTCCATTACCGCGTTATCCCAACAGTTACCTTTGCGGCTCATGCTTTGCTGCATGTCATTTCGCGCCAGCAACGCTCGATAGCTCGCGCTGGCGTATTGGCTGCCACGGTCTGAGTGAGCGATCAGGCCCGGTGGCGGTTGACGTTGCGCGATGGCCAACTGCATTGCGCTACACACCAACTCCGCCGGCATGTTCGGGGCCATGGACCAGCCGACGATTTTACGGGAGTACAAGTCCAACACCACCGCCAGGTATAACCAGCCGCTGCGGGTCCGGATGTAGGTAATGTCAGCCACCCAAGCCTTGTTCGGCGCCACGGGGTCAAACTGACGGTTGAGCACATTTTCGGCAATGGGCAGGTCATGGTTGCTGTCGGTGGTATGGACAAACTTGCGCTTCCAGGCCGAGCGCAGACCGTTGGCACGCATCAATCGGCGGATTTTATAAAGACCCACCACCATGCCCTTGCCACGCAACGCATTGCGTAACGGGCGGCTGCCGAAGCAGCCTCCACTTTCCTCAAACGAAGCCCTGAGCTGAACCGTAACCGGACAAATAGATGCCGGCGCAGCAACACGCTTGCGAGCCTCATAGAAACCGGATCGACTGACGTTGAGTACACGACAGACATGCGCTACGGAGTAAGCCTTCTGTTGCAACTGTTTGACCAGCCGATAAGTCACTTCAGCTCGCGGGCAAAGAAGGCTGTAGCCTTTTTTAAGATGTCATTGTCCATCTTGAGCTGGCGGTTTTCCTGCTCCAGCTGGCGAATACGTTGTTGCTCGGCGGTCAATGGCTTACCGATGCCGGTCTCTCCCAGTATCTCCGCATCGTACTGACGCACCCATCGGCGCACAGCCGTCTCACCAAGATTGAGATCCAGGCAGACCTGCGGAACGGTCACGCCTTGGTCCTTGATCATCTTCACGACTTGTAGCTTGAAGCTCTCGTCGAATGTTCTGCGTTTGTCGGTCATGAAAAACTCCTCGGTAGATGTATTTTCCACCTATCGGGGTGTCTGGGGAAATTAGACCACTGCAGGGTGGATCTTGAACCCACCCCAAAATCAAAAGATCGCAGGCTTCGCCAGCTCCTACAAAAGCTGATTCACAGCTTGATCAACACCGACTTCAACTCGGTGTAATGCTCAATCGCCGCATACCCCATCTCCCGTCCAACCCCGGACATCTTGTACCCACCAAACGGCAACGCCGGGTCCAGCGCACTGTGGCAATTGACCCACACCGAACCCGACTTGATCCGCGGAATCATCCGGTGCACCGCCGCCAGATCGTTCGACCAGATACTCGCCCCCAGCCCATAGGGACTGTCGTTGGCCATGCGCAACGCATCGGTCTCATGATCAAACGGAATCGCCACCAGCACAGGCCCGAAGATCTCCTCCTGCACCAGCGAGTGCTTCTGATCGACATCCACAATCACCGTCGGCTTAACGAAGAACCCCGGCCCGAACTGCTCACCACCACAGACGATCGTCGCACCACTTTCACGTCCTTTTTCGATATAACCGTAAACCCGTTCCTGCTGGCGCGCCGAGATCAGCGGCCCCATGTCCACCGTTGGGTCCAGGCCATTGCCCAGTTTCATGGCATTGGCGATGTCAGCGATGTCCGCCACCACATTGTCGAAATGCTTGCGCTGCACGTACAGCCTGGAGCCTGCGCAGCACACCTGCCCCTGATTGAAGAAAATCGCGCTGGCGGCACCGGCTGCGGCGGTCTTCAGGTCGGCGTCGGCCATGACGATGGTTGGTGATTTGCCGCCCAGTTCCAGGGTCACTCGGGTCATGGAGTCCATGGCGATCTTGCCGATCTGCTTGCCCACGGCGGTAGAGCCGGTGAAGGTCAGCTTGTCGACCAGCGGATTGTGGGTCAGGGCGGAACCTGCGGTGATGCCGGTGCCTGTGACCACGTTGAATACACCTTCGGGATAACCGGCTTCGAGCACCAGCTCGGCGAGTTTCAACGCGGTCAGCGGGGTTTCGTCGGCAGGTTTGAGTACCACGGTGCAACCGGTGGCCAGGGCCGGGCCGAGTTTCCAGCAAGCCAGCAACAGCGGGAAGTTCCAGGCGACGATGGCGCCGACCACGCCCACCGCTTCGCGGCGGATGAAACTGTGGAATTGATCGTTGGGCATTAACGGCAACGACACTTCAACGCTGGAGCCTTCGATTTTGGTCGCCCAACCGGCCATGTAGCGCAGGAAATCGATCGACAGTTGCACGTCCATCACCTGGGCCACCGCCGCGCTTTTGCCGTTGTTCAGGCATTCCAGTTGCGCCAGCAGTTCGGCGTCGCGTTCCATCAGATCGGCGAGTTTCCACAGCAGGTTCTGCCGCTCCCGAGGTCGGGTGCGGGTCCAGGACGAATCATCGAAGGCCTGGCGGGCGGCGAGCACGGCGCGGTCGACATCTTCGGGCGTGGCCCGTGGCACCACGCACAGCACTTCGCCGGTGGCCGGGTTGTGCAGGGGCATGGTCTGGCCGTCGGCGGCCTCGACCCAGTCGCCACCGATCAGCATGCGCGGGGCGCGGTGGATGAAGGCCGAGGTGGCGGGAAGCAGATAAGGGAGGGACATGTGAAAACCTCTTGTTGTTCGTGTGAAGAGGTCTTTGGCAATGGTTGTGCCAGTTACATTTTTTGCGATGAAAGGCCGATGTGACGGGGTTCTCAGGTGTTTTACCAGCAACCTTGCGAAGGCCGAACGTCGCAATTTGCGACGCAGTGAGACGGTGGTGATGCAGGGGGAAATCAAAAGATCGTCCGAAGGCTCGGGCCGCTTTCGGACGATCTTTTGATCTTGGTTGCCTATGCTTGTCTCAGAGTGAAACAACTGTCGCGATTTTGGACGTCAGGTTCGACGCGAGCTGTGCTTGAAATGCTGTTCTATTCAATCAACTCATTGATCTATAACACTATTAATAAGCTGGCACGCTCCGTGTATTGCTCATCGCAGACGTTTCTCTTGCCTCCGTCAGCGGTGCGCCGCCGACGGCAGAAACCATAAAAACGATAAGCCACAAAAATAAGAAAGCACCGTGCGAGGTTCGACGTTGATGAAGAGAAAACTCCGATCAGGCCTGAGTGTCAGTCTGCTGGCCGTGGCGGCCTGTGTGGCGCTGCATTCGCCTTACAGCCTGGCAGCTCGCGATGCCCAGACCATCCTCAAGGAAACCTGTCAGGGCTGCCATACCCCTGAAGCCGATAACGCCTTGAGTCGAATCAGTCACCAGCGCAAAACCCCGGAAGGCTGGCTGATGAGCATCGCCCGCATGCAAACCATGCACGGTTTGCAGATCAGCGATGACGACCGCCGGACCTTGGTCAAATACCTGGCCGATACGCAGGGCCTGGCACCGAGCGAAACTGAAGGCGTGCGTTACGCGCTGGAGCGTCGACTCAATACCGTCGAGAAGTTCGACGACCAGACCAGCCAGATGTGCGGTCGCTGTCACTCCGGTGCACGGGTCGCGCTGCAACGGCGCCCGGCCCAGGAATGGGAACGTCTGGTGAACTTCCACCTCGGCCAATGGCCGTCCCTGGAATACCAGGCGCTGTCTCGTGACCGCGACTGGTTCGACCTTGCTCGAAAAGAAATGGTGCCGTTGTTGGCCAAGCGTTATCCACTGGACAACCCGGCCTGGAAAAAATGGCTGAGTACCGCGCCGAAAGCCGACGCGCTGGTCGGTGACTGGAGCTTCAGTGGCCACTTGCCCGGTAAGGGCGAGTTGGCCGGCGTGATGAGCGTCACGGCCGATGGCAGCGACACGTTCAAGGTCAGCGTCAAAGGCCAATACGCCGACGCTAGCCCGTTCAACGGTGACGGCAACGCGATTCTCTACACTGGCTACGAATGGCGCGGCAACGTGACCATCGACGGTGTGACCATGCGCCAGGTGTTCGCCGCACAAGGCAATGCCATGCAGGGCCGGATGTTCGAGGCGGAGCACGATGAGCGTGGTCTGGACTTCGTCGCCACCAAGCAGGGCAGTAGTCGATTGCTGGCGGTGCAGCCGGGTTATCTGAAGGCTGGCTCCGAGACTGAAGCCACCTTGATCGGCAGCGGACTCACCGGCAAACCGAACTTCGGCAAAGGCGTGGAAGTGGTCGAAGTACTGGAGCAAACCCCTGATCGCATGCGGGTCAAACTCAAGGCTTCTGCCAACGCACAACCGGGTCTGCGCAACGTCACCGTCGGCACGCTGAAAGGCCCAACCCTGTCGGTCTACAGCAAAATCGCTGAAGTCAAAGTCGTGCCCGGATTTTCGGTGGCGCGGATCGGTGATGGCGGTGGTTCGACGCCGAAAGTCCAGGGCCGGTTCGACGCCGAAGCCTGGGGCAAGGGCGCTGGCGGCAAGCCGTATCGCATCGGCGTGTTCCCGGCGCAGTGGTCGGTCGAAGCCTTCGACGACCGCGCCAAGGAAGACGAAGACGTCAAGTTTGCCGGCACCATGCAGGCTGACAGTGGCGTGTTTACACCGGGCGATGCCGGGCCGAACCCGCAGCGCAAAATGTCCACCAACAATGCCGGCAACCTCAAGGTGATCGCCGCCGTCGACGACGCAGGGAAATCCCTGACCGGCGAAGGCCACATGATCGTCACCGTGCAACGCTGGAACAATCCACCCATTCCATGAGTTGACTGAACGCACACGTTTTCGGACATTTTCTGGAATGACCGCAAGCCTCGAAACCGGGGTTTGCACAGGAGGTTGCAATGGGCGCTATTTTGAATCTGGTCGAGCGGAACCTGCACGAAGTGCACGTCGATGCAGACCGCATGCTGTTTCACATTCCCAGCAGTTCGCTGTTCGCCAGCGATGAACTGACGGGCACCATCATCGATACCTTGCGCGGTCCCGGCTGTTCGTCGGACGACCTGATCCAGCGCCTGGCCGCTCGCTTCAACGGCGAAGAAATCACCGAGACCTTACGTGAGTTGATGTCCCTGGAGTTGGTCAGCGACGGCTCGCCGCTGACCCCCGACATCGGCACCAAACGAGTCGATCGCACAGCGATCAATACCGTGGTGCTGAACGTCAACACCGGCTGCAATTTGAGCTGCACCTACTGCTACAAGGAAGACCTGGACAAGCCGTCGGCCGGCAAGAAAATGGACGTCGAAACAGCGGTCGCCTCAGTGGAAATGCTGCTGCGCGAATCGCCGGATGAGGAGCGTTTTACTGTCGTGTTTTTTGGCGGTGAGCCGTTGAGCAATCGCAAGCTCATCGAGTACATGGTCGACTATTGCGAGAAGCGTTTCCGTGAGGCGGGCAAGTTCGTCGAATTCGTCATGACCACCAATGCGACGTTGCTCACCGAAGAGACCGTGGATTATCTGAATGCCCACCGTTTCGGGCTCTCGGTGAGTATCGACGGGCCGAAAACCGTGCATGACCGCAATCGCATCACCGTGGGCGGGCAGGGCACTTACGACGTGGTGCGGCGCAAGGCCGAGATGCTGCTGTCGCGCTACAACAGCCGTCCGGTCGGTGCTCGCGTGACCCTGACCACCGGCGTCACCGACGTCGAAACCATCTGGGATCACCTGTTCAACGAACTGGGTTTTGCAGAAGTCGGTTTTGCCCCGGTGACCTCCGGCGACATCAGCACCTTCAACCTGTCCAGCGACGAGTTGATCGAGGTCTTCGCCAACATGAAGAAGCTCGGCCGACGTTATCTGGAAGCAGCGCTGGAGCACCGCAATATCGGTTTCTCCAACCTGCACCAGTTGATCACCGACATTCACGAAGGCCACAAAAAAGCCCTGCCATGCGGCGCGGGCCTGAAGATGCTGGCGGTGGATCACAAGGGTGAACTGAACTTGTGCCACCGCTTTACCGGTTCGAGTCTGCCGACGTTCGGCAACGTCCACAGCGGTGTAAAGCAGGTCGAGTTGAACGACTTTCTGTCCCAGCGCCTGGACCGTACCAACACCGGCTGCGAGGACTGCCAGATCCGCAATCTCTGCTCCGGCGGTTGCTACCACGAGAGCTACGCCCGTTACGGCGACCCGACCCACCCGACCTATCACTACTGCGAACTGATGCGTGACTGGGTCGACTTCGGCATCGAGGTCTACACCCGGATCATGGCCCACAACCCTGCGTTTATCAGCAGCTACATCACTCCGCGCAAGGCTCACTGATATGAAACATCTCAAGGCAATCAATAACAAAGCGCTGAAACTCGATGAGGCCGCGGCGCAAAACCGCATTGAAGAAGTGGTGGCGATGAGTTCCGTCGCCGGCTGCGCCTCGACCACCGACCCCGGCTGGGAAATCGATGCGTTTGGCGGTGTGTCGTCGCTGTGCCAGCCGATGGAAGCCGACCTTTACGGTTGTTCCGACCCTTGCTGGTGGCCGGCCCAGGTGCCCGACATGATGAGCACCTACCCGGACTGGAACAAGGATGCCCAGGCGTCCAACGAAAACTGGCGCAACCTCGGGACTGTCTTTCCAAAAGACAAGTGACCGGACCTCAGAAGGATTTCAGCATGCTGACTGTCAAAGCCTGCGGCCTGGCCGCGTTTGCCGTCCTGAGCGTTTGTTCGCTCACTGTTCAGGCCGATGAAAATACTGCCCTCCAAGACGGTCACGAGTACATGGTGACCACCAATTACCCGAACAACCTGCATGTCATCGACCTGGCCACGGACACCGTGCTCAAGACCTGCAAAATGCCGGACGCCTTCGGTCCCGGCAGCGTCCAGCTGTCGCCGGATCGCAAGACTGCTTATGTGCTGAACAACCACTACGCCGATGTCTATGGCGTCGAACTGGACAGCTGCAAGCAAGTGTTCCACGCCAGCATCACCCAGAAACCGGGGGAGAAAGCGAAGTCCATGTTCGCCTTCACCCTCAGCCACGACGGCAAGGAGCTGTTCGCCATCGCCAACCCGACGTTGATGCAGAGCGACCGCTACGAAGTGCAGCAACCTCGGCTCGATGTGTACGCCACCGACGCCGGCCTGGACGCCAAGCCCGTGCGCAGTTTTCCGGCACCAAGGCAATT
Organism: Pseudomonas sp. RT4P38; assembly: GCF_054897765.1. NCBI lineage: Bacteria > Pseudomonadati > Pseudomonadota > Gammaproteobacteria > Pseudomonadales > Pseudomonadaceae > Pseudomonas > Pseudomonas sp. RT4P38. The sequence continues at coordinate 4,998,610 of NZ_CM142703.1, read as the reverse complement.
GACGATCATGCAGAGCGGTGACGACGGCACGCTGTATGTGGCAGGGGCGGACGTCTACAAGGTCGATGTGAAAACCGGCAAGTTCGATGTGCTGATCCCCAGTCGTCACTGGAAACGGGCGAACTACAGCGCGCCGGACGTGCTCTACGTGTGGAACCAGCAGACCTACCGTCATGACTTTTCGCTGCTCTACACCGCGGCGAAATTCAAGGACAAGAAGCAGGATCCAGCGACCGCCGAATACCTCTACGGGCTGTTCAGCATCGATCTGAAAACCGGAAAGACTGAAACCACCGACTTCGGTCCTCTGACGGAAATCTACTTCAGCGGTATGCGCTCGCCGAAGGATCCGAACCTGATGTTCGGTGTGCTCAATCGTCTGGCGAAGTACGACATCAAAGAGAAGAAAATGCTCAAGGCGGCGACGCTGGATCATTCCTACTACTGCATTTCGTTCAACAAGGACGGCAACAAGATCTACCTGGCGGGGACGTTTAACGATGTGGCGATTTTTGATCCCGAGAGCATGAAGCAGATTGGCAGCATCAAGTTGCCGGGTGGGGATATGGCGATTACGACCGCGCAGATATTTGTTCGGTAATTTGCGGCGTCTGAACTGACGCCATCGCGAGCAAGCTCGCTCCCACAGTGGTTTTCGGTCGTACACAAAATAGGTGTTCACTGAAAATCCAATGTGGGAGCGAGCTTGCTCGCGATGAGGCCCTCAAGATCACACAATCATCAAGCCCCAGGCACCGGACAACTCATATCCCCCTCCTGACACTTCAGATAATTCTTGAAAGTCTCCACCCGCGCCTTGGTCAATTCAGTGACACAGTTGCTGTAGATCGCCGGATACACACTCCCGCCTTCCACCCCGGCGCTCGAGAACTTGCACTCGGCATCGCGAAACGCAATCCACGAACGCTGCGCCTTGATCAGCAGCTTTTGGCTTTCGGGGTTGCTCTTCAAACGCGCGTTGATCTGCTGGTAAAGCGTATTCAACTCCTTATCCGCAGCCTTGTGCTGCTGCGCCGCGCACTGATTCATCGTGGCCTGATCGGCAGCGTTGTCGCAGTCCACAGCATAAGCAGCGGTGGTGAACAGCAAAGGCGTCAGCGCCAGAAGAAAGCGTCGGGGCATGGGGATTCTCGCTGTGATGTGGAAAGTTGAGGTGCAGTGTAGCGCTACGTATCGGCCTGGCTATGCCTGCCATTCAAGGTGATTTCCGATCGATTCGTAGTTGAGCCACGGTACTTCATGTGACGTCCAGATATGGGCCTGCGGCGTCATTTTCGGGTCATCATCCAGTGTCGCCACACGAACAATGACGTGGGGTTGGGCCAAGCGCTCAGCCATCAAATGTGAACCGCAGACCGAACAGAAATGCCGAAGCTTGCCCGGCGACGATTCATAGCGGCTCAGATGGTCCTGACCTTTGGTCCAGCGAAAATGTTCGCGCATGACCCCGGCTGTCGAGGCGAATGCCGCAGCGTGTGCCTTTCGGCAGGTTTGACAGTGACAATGACTGATGGGCATGTCGAGACAATCGAGTTCGTATTCGATGGCTTTACACAAGCAGCTGCCGTGAAGGCTATTCATGATGTTTCCCCGAGAGCATGAGTGTGGGGCTTATCTTTTTGTCTGGTTTGCAAACGTTAGCAGCTTCAGTCCGCTGACTCTTGTCTTCAAAGCGGTGCTCTGGGGGCAGAAATGCAGCCGAATATTTCGTACAGGGTTGATTGCGATACCCGATTGATACAACTTTAGGGTTGGTCTTGTGGTCTTACAGGCCTACTGTTCAGTACAGGAGGTGACTTATGAATCCAGCATCAGATCGCATCGAAAGGAAGATCCTGCTTAAAACGCCGCGTTCGCAGGTCTGGCGCGTGCTGGCCAATGCCGAAGCCTTCGGGCAGTGGTTTGGCGTGGCGCTGGAAGGCAAGCGTTTTGTCGCCGGTGAATGGACCCAGGGGCAGATTACGTATAAGGGTTATGAGCACTTGCTGTGGAATGTGCTGGTGGAGCGGGTCGAACCGGAACGGGTATTTTCGTTTCGCTGGCACCCGTATGCGATTGAGCCCGAAATCGATTACTCCCAGGAGCCCACCACGCTGGTGAAGTTCGAGCTCGAAGACATGGATGAAGGCACGTTGCTCAAGGTCACCGAGTCCGGTTTCGATCACATTCCTCAGACGCGCCGGCTCAAGGCGTTCCGCATGGACAGCCGCGGTTGGGATGAACAGATGAACAACATCGAAGAGTTTCTCAAAGTCAGGTCCAAGGACCGCGAGCGCCAGGAAGAGTGATGCTGCATGTTCAAGCCTTGGCTGAAACGCTGGGCGCTGGTGCTGCCGAAGGTCAACTGCAGGCCGCTAAACTCGTGGCTTCTATGCTTGATCCCTGACCTGTCTAAGGGTTTTCGGAAGGCTGGGTATAGCGAATGTCTTACGCGCGATGGTAGCTATGACGTCTATTGCACATTGGATCCGAAGCGTAATCTAGCTTCATCAACCGAAGCACAGGAAGTGCTCGGGATCACGGATGATCGGCCATCAGCAAGGAACGCTATCGACAGGGAGTCGACATGGTCTTGGGGAAAACCCGCTTCGGCGGGTTTTTTTTCGTCTGTTGAAACCTGCTCCTAGACCCGAGTGGTCAAAGGCTTACATCCGCTGACGGGTATGTCGTCTTTTGATGCGTCACCGATGTGTTTAATCTGGGTCCATCAACTGAGTCGCAGGATGCACTCAGGATCACGGATGATCGACCATAGGCCCGGATGGCTGGTGACAGGATGTCGCAATGGTCTTGAGAAACCCGCTTAGGCGGGTTTTTTGTGGGCGATGGAAAGTCCTCGGTGCAGCCGGGCGCTGGCAGCACCGAGGAACGGATCAACGTACTGACGCCCGATCAAGTTTTGCCGCAACACGCTCGGTAATTTCCCAGCGCAGTTTCAACGATCCGGCAGCACGTTTCCGTGCTTCCTCCAGCACGCTGACTGGAGCCGTCTCAGGGCTGCCCGAAGTAAACGGCGGCGCCGGGGCGTATTCGAGCTGCAACTGCACCAGCTCTGCCGTGTCCTTATCGAACAATTCCGCAGCCAGCGCCAGGGCAAAATCGATGCCCGCCGTGATCCCGCCACCGGTCAGCAGATTGCCGTCGCGCACCACTCGATCCTTCACCGGGATCGCACCCAAAGGCGCCAGCAATTGGTGATAGGCCCAGTGAGTGGTGGCGCGCTTGCCTTTCAACAGACCCGCCGCGCCGAGCACCAGCGCGCCGGTGCAGACCGACGTGATGTAACGCGCGCTGGCGGCCTGAGCCTTGATGAAGGCCAGTGTCTGTTCATCCTCCATCAACGGCCCGACGCCGCTGCCGCCGGGGATGCAGATCACATCCAGCTTCGGGCAATCGTCGAACGTGGTGGTCGGTTTCAGCACCAGTCCCGTGCTCGCGGTGACCGGCACCAGGTCCTTCCAGATCAAATGCACCTTCACGTCCGGCAGCGAGGCCAGTACGTCGTAAGGGCCGGTGAGGTCCAGTTGCTGAACCTGTGGAAACAACAGAAAACCGATCTGCAACGTCATGGCATTTTTCTCATGAAGTGGGGGTAGACGCCTTCACTGTAGGCTCGTAGGATTTGGCGTATACGCCAATAACCCCACGAATTACGCCAATCATGCCCAAAACCATTCACGTGCTCGTCTTTGCCAATGTGCAATTGCTCGACGTCACCGGGCCGTTGCAGGTGTTTGCCTCGGCTAATGACATTGCTCACCAGAAAGGCTTGCCGCCGCCTTACGCGCCGACGGTGATTGCCAGCGGCGGCGGGGCGGTCATGTCGTCGGCGGGGTTGGCGCTGGTCTCCGAACCGTTGCCCGAGGAGGGCAGTGACACGTTGATCATTGCCGGTGGCTGGGGTGTTTACGACGCGGCGCAAGACCAACCGCTGGTGGCGTGGGTACGTGAACATGCGACCGGGTGTCGGCGGGTTTCGTCGGTGTGCACCGGGGCATTTTTGCTGGCGGCCAGCGGCTGGCTCGATGGCCGGCGGGTGGTCACTCACTGGACCCGTTGCGAGCAGTTGGCGCAGAAACATCCGCTATTGCGGGTCGAACCCAATCCGATTTTCATCAATGACGGCCCGGTCTGGACCTCGGCCGGGGTCACCGCCGGCATCGACCTTGCGCTGGCGATGGTTGAAGAAGATCTTGGCCGCACGATGGCCCTGGAAGTCGCCCGGCAACTGGTGGTGTTCCTGAAACGGCCCGGCGGCCAGTCACAGTTCAGCGTGACCCTCTCTTTGCAAAAGGAGGGCAACCGTTTCGACGAACTTCACGCCTGGATCAGTGAAAACCTCACCAAGGATTTGGGCATCCCGACCCTGGCCTTGCAGGCGGGCATGAGCGAACGCAGCTTCGTGCGCCACTACCGCGCCGACACCGGCCAGACGCCAGCCCGGGCCATCGAACTGATTCGGGTCGAGACCGCCCGACGCTTGCTCAGCGACACCGGTGTGCCGATCAAACGGGTGGCGGTGCAATGTGGATTCGGTAGCGAAGAGACGCTTCGGCGCAGTTTTCTGCGGGCCATGGGCGTGACCCCGCAGGCCTATCGCGAGCGTTTCAGCGTCAGCCCTCCAGCAGATCCAGTAACGCTCTGAGCGTCGCCTCGGGCGCTTCTGATGGTTCTTGCCGATTTCCTAGACTTCGGTTTCCGCCACCTGATTAAAGTACTTCGACCGATCCGGCGTAAAAGTCACCACCATTTTGGTCCGCGAACAGGTCAACGCCCGCTCTTCACTCAGGTCGATATCCAGATCTTTCCCGCGCAACCCCTGCCATTGGGCGAGGTATTTGAGGGATCCGTATTTTTCGAGTTTCTTCAGGCTACGGCTGACGCCACCTTTCCAGCCGAGCACCGGCAGTTCGCCGGCAAGGCATCGTTGGGCGAGTTCGGGGAAGCGGGCGGCGCGTTGGCGGCCGATCTCCCAGCATTTGATCAGGCCTTTGTCGTGGGCTTCCCACAATTCGTCGCGGTTCAGGCCGGACCTGAGTGAGGTGTCAATGCTGCGGTGGATGCGCTGGGTCATTCTGGTTCCTTGAATTCGGGTTTTGTTGGACAGCTCCGCTGTACCCGTTGACGGTCGATGGTAGGGGGGGATGTAACGGCTGGCAACAAACGTTTTCAGGCTATAGAAATGAGGTGCTTTGTACGATTAAACAGGTCCGTTTAGCGGTTGTAGGAGCTTGGCCTATACCGGCCACCGTTTCTTTCGCCGGTATTCAGTCGGCCTTGTGTTGTGGCTGATGGCCCCATCGCGAGCAAGCTCGCTCCCACATTTAATCTCGGTCGAACACAAATTTCGTGGCCACTAAAGATCCAATGTGGGAGCGAGCTTGCTCGCGAAAGGGGCAACTCGGTCTCAAGGCTGCCAGAAACTCTTCTCGCCACTCAATTTCCGATCCAGAAAACACGCCGCACTGATCAGTGCCAAATGCGTCAGCGCTTGCGGCGTATTCCCCAAATGCCGCGCATGGCTGTCGAACTCTTCGGCGTACAACCCCAGTGGGTTGGCGTACCTCAGCAACTGTTCAAATTCCAGATGCGCTTTTTCCACCCTCCCGGCGCGGGCCAAGCATTCGACGTACCAGAATGAGCACGCGGCGAAGGCACCTTCGGTGCCGTCGAGGCCGTCGATTCGGGTGTCGTCATTGCGATAGCGGTAAACCATGCCGTCGCGCACCAGATTCTTTTCGATGGCGTCGAGGGTCGCGAGCCAGCGCGGGTCTTTGGCGCTGACGAAGCGCACCAGTGGCATCAGCAGCATTGAGCCGTCGAGGGCGGTGCCGCCGATGTGCTGGACGAAGTGCCCGCGTTCTTCGTTCCAGAAGTTTCCCCAGATGTCAGCGTAGATCGCCTGTCGGGTCTGGTCCCAGCGGGCGAAAGGGGCGGGCAGTGAGCGTTTTGAGGCGAGGCGAATGGCTCTATCCAGTGCCACCCAGCACATCAGCCGCGAGTGCAGGAAGTGATGCTGTTCGCCGCGCATTTCCCAGATGCCGACGTCCTTTTGCTCCCAGGTTTCGCAGACTTGATCGACCACTTCCACAGCGTGTTTCCAGCCTTCATGGGAAATGGCGTCGCCGTACTTGTTGACCAGGTACACCGCGTCCATCAGCTCGCCGAAGATATCGAGCTGGACCTGTTCGTAAGCCTGATTGCCGATGCGCACCGGTGTTGCACCGCCATGGCCGGACAGGTGCGAGAGTTCGGATTCTGGCAGTTCCTGACGGCCATCGATGGCGTAGAGAATGTTGAGTTTCATCGATTTGCCGTGGCAATCACTGACTCTGCCACGTAGCCAGCGCATGTAATCGTTGGCTTCGTGAACGAAACCCAGGCGCATGAACGCGTAAACCGTGAACGATGCGTCGCGGATCCACGTGTAGCGGTAGTCCCAGTTGCGCTCGCCGCCAGGCGTTTCCGGCAGGCCGAAGGTCGCGGCGGCGAGGATTGCGCCATGTCTGCGCGAGGTCAGCAGCTTCAGCGCCAGGGCCGAACGATTGACCATTTCCCGCCAGCGACCGCGGTAGTTGGACTGGCCGATCCAGTCGCGCCAGAACTTCAGGGTACGTTCCAGGCATATCGCGGCGGCACCTTTCTTGAACCGCGGGTCGTCGATACCGCCCAGCATGAATTCGGCGCTCTGGTCCTGTTCAAGGGTGAACTCTGCGACCGCCGCATGGCCGTCGATACGTAAAACCTGGTCCGAAGACAGGCGCAGGGACGGCTGACCGGCGGCCTCGAAGGTCACGTCCCCTTCATCCATGCGCGCGCGGGTCTTGGCGCGAGCGTAGTCATGACGCACGGCGCAGCGCATGTGAAACGTTGCCTGGCCACTGACCACTCGAACCCGGCGCATCAGCACCGACGTGTCATCTTCGCTGTCGCCAATGGGCAGCAGGTCGGTGACTTCGACGACTGCGCGGTCGCTGAGCCATCGGGTTTGCAGCACATTGGTGTCGGGCAGGTAAATCTGTTCGCGGCGAGCGCCGGGTAAATCCGGGGACAGTTGGAAAATCCCGGCCTCAGGCGTGTCCAGCAGCGAACAGAAGATCGACGGGCTATCGAATTCGGGCCAGCAGAAAAAATCCACGCTGCCCTTGTCGTTGACCAGTGCCGCGCTGCGCATGTCGCCGATGATGCCATGGGCATCGATAGCGCTTTGTCGTTCGGGATGATGATCAGCCATTGCCGCGAAACTCCGGATAAAGGCTCAGGGCGACTTGTTGGTCGAGGGAAATCTGCATGAGGGTTAAGGCCTCGAGTAAAGGGCTTAACTAGCTGACTGGTTTGAGCGGTAGAGAGTTCAGTTACCCGGCACAGCAAGGTGACTGTGCCGGCCTTATCGCGAGCAAGCTCGCTCCCACATTGATTCTCGGTAATACACAAAATTTGTGTTCAGCGAAAATCTATTGTGGGAGCGAGCTTGCTCGCGATGAGGGCTTCACATTCAACCAACAATTAGCTGCTTTCCCCTTGATCAGCCATTGTGGCAACTTGCAGGCCCTTGTAGAGACCAGCACCTATGGCAAACCCCTACCGCGAGCTGTTCAAAGCCCCAGGAAGTAGCGCTTTTGTGATGGCCGGGATGATCGCGCGCATGCCGATTTCCATGACCGGCATCGGCTTGATCACCATGCTCTCTCAATTGCAGGGTGGCTACGGATTGGCCGGTGCGGTGGCGGCGACGTTTGCCTTGGCCACGGCATTTTGTGCACCAATGGTTTCGCGGCTGGTGGACCGTTTCGGGCAGAGCCGGATCTTGCCGGTATCGGCGCTGATCGGTGGCGGGGCGTTGTTGCTGGTGTTGCTTTGCACTCGCTTGCAGGCGCCGCAGTGGACGTTGTTTTTGTTCGCAGCGCTGGCCGGTTGCATGCCGAGCATGTCGGCGATGGTGCGGGCACGCTGGACCGAGGTGTATCGCGGCAAGCCTGAACTGCAAACCGCCTATGCCCTGGAGTCGGTGCTGGACGAAGTCTGCTTTATTGTCGGGCCGCCCTTGTCGGTAGGGTTGTGCGTGGTTGCGTTTCCCGAAGCCGGGCCGTTGGCGGCGTTGCTGATGCTGGCGATCGGGGTCACGGCGTTTGTGCTGCAACGTGACACCGAGCCGGCGATTCATCCTCATGAAGAACATCATCAGGGTTCGATCATTCGTTCTGGCGAGATTCAGTTGCTGATGCTGTTGATGGTCGCGATGGGCACCATCGTCGGTGTGGTGGATGTGGTCAGCGTGGCGTTCGCCCAGCAGCAGGGCCAGCCGGCGGCGGCGAGCATTGTGTTGTCGGTGTATGCCATCGGCTCGTGCCTGGCGGGGTTGGCGTTCGGGGCGTTGCGCTCGAAACTGCCACTGCCGCGACTGTTTCTTTACGGTGGAGTGGCGACAGCGTTGACCACGTTGCCGTTACTGCTGGCGACGAACATTCTCGGGCTGTCGCTGGCGGTGTTTGTCGCCGGGTTGTTCTTTGCGCCGACGCTGATTGTTGCGATGGCGTTGGTGGAGCGGATTGTGCCGCCGGCCAAACTCACCGAAGGCCTGACCTGGCTGGTGACCGGGTTGAGCATTGGCGTGGCGATTGGTGCGGCCAGTTCCGGGTGGCTGGTGGATGCGTTCGGGGCGCGTAGCGGGTTCTGGGTGGCGATTGCGGCCGGTGCTGTGGTGCTGGGCTCGGCGGTGCAGAGCTTTCGCCACCTTAAGTGAGACTAATTCCCGCCGCGCCTCATCCGTTCTCTTAACAGACAACTTTTCGAGGTAAACCCGGTGACCCAGCTGACATTGCTCTGCCTGCCCTATTCGGGCGCGAGTGCCATGGTCTACAGCCGCTGGAGGCGCAAACTGCCGGAGTGGCTCAAGCTGCAGCCGGTGGAGTTGCCGGGCCGAGGCGCGCGGTTCGGCGAGCCGTTGCACACGGACATGCGACGCTTGGCGCTGCAACTGGCGCAAGAACAAAAAGCCTCGCTCAAGACGCCATACGCGCTGTTTGGTCATAGCCTTGGCGCGCTGCTGGCCTGTGAGATGGCCCACGCGTTTCGCTCGCTGGGCTGCCCGGAACCGGTGGCACTCTTCGCTTCGGGCACCGCCGCACCGACCCTGCGTGCCGACTACGACCGGGGTTTCGCCGAGCCCAAAACCGATGCGCAATTGATCGATCAATTGCGCACCCTCAACGGTACCAGCGAAGAAGTGCTGGCCAATGAAGAGCTGATGCGTCTGACGCTGCCGGTGCTGCGCGCGGATTTTCTATTGTGCGGACGTTTCGAGCCGCAACAGCGTCCGTTGCTCAAGTGCCCGATCCATGTGCTCGGCGGCAAGGCTGATCGCGCCACCACCGAACAGTTGATCGGCTGGAGCAAGGAAACCCACGGTAGCTTTTCGGTGGACATGCTCCCTGGCGGACACTTCTTTATCCACGAGCATGAAGCCAAGGTGTTGCGGGTGATCAAGGATCAGCTGGAAGTTCATCATCGGCGGCATGCCATGGCGGCCAGCGCCTGACCCAATACCTGTGGGAGCGAGCTTGCTCGCGATAGCGGTCTGTCAGTCACATCCATGTTGAATGTGCCGCCGCCATCGCGAGCAAGCTCGCTCCCACATTTTGAATTGCTACAACCTGACTTTCCTCGCTAGAACCTTCCTTTCTGATACTTGTTCTCATTCGCTAATTTTTCCGGTCTGCATTCGTTTTATAGGGACGACGTGCCTTTGTGCTTCCCGCCACTGATCCGGATGCTAAGAAATGAATGCTGAAGACTCCTTGAAACTTGCTTGCCGGTTTATCGGGTTGCCCCTGGAAAAGCGCCAGATGTTCCTTGCGGCCTTGCACAAGGAGGGCGTTGATTTCGCCCGTTTTCCGATTCCTGCCGGCGTTGAAGCCGACGATCGCCAGGCGTTGTCGTACGCCCAGCAGCGTATGTGGTTTCTTTGGCAGCTGGACCCGCAAAGCGGCGCCTACAACCTGCCCGGCGCGGTGCGTCTGACCGGGCAGTTGAACCTGCTCGCGCTGGAGCAAGCCTTCGCCAGCCTCGTTGAACGCCACGAAACCCTGCGCACGGTGTTCCAGCGTCAGGCCGACGGCAACCTGCTGCAAGTGCCGGCCAGCGCGCCGCTGGTGATCGATCAGGTGGATTTCAGCGCATTGCCGGCTAATGAACGTGAGCAAGCAGTCGCCCGCGCGGCCGAGCAGCAATCCGTGCTGCCCTTCGATCTATCGGCCGGCCCGCTGCTGCGCGTCACCTTGCTCAAACTCGCCGAGCAGGAACACGTCCTGCTTCTGACCCTGCACCACATCGTTTCCGACGGCTGGTCGATGAACGTGCTGATCGACGAATTCATCCGCTGCTACGACGCCTTCGAGGCGGGCGCGCAACCACAACTCGCTCCATTGCCGATCCAGTACAGCGACTATGCCCTGTGGCAACGCCGCTGGCTGGAGGCTGGCGAACAGGCGCGCCAACTCGACTATTGGCAGGCGCAACTGGGCGCTGAGCATCCGGTGTTGGAGCTGCCCACCGATCATCCGCGTCCGGCGATGCCGAGCTATCGCGGCACCCGTTACGAATTCGCGGTCGACGGTCAACTGGCCGAGCAACTGCGGGCCACGGCGCAGAAACACAACATCACCCTGTTCATGCTGTTGCTCGGCGCGTTCAACGCGCTGCTGCATCGCTACACCGGGCAGATCGACATCCGCGTCGGCGTGCCGATTGCCAACCGCAACCGCGCCGAAATCGAAGGGCTGATGGGCTTCTTCGTCAACACCCAGGTGCTGCGCACGAAGCTCGACGGCCAAACCCGGGTCGACGATTTGCTGCGCGCCATCAAGGAAACCGCCCTCGGCGCCCAGGCCCATCAGGACTTGCCGTTCGAGCGCCTGGTCGAAGCGCTGAAGCTGGAACGCAGCCTCAGCCACACGCCGCTGTTTCAGGTGATGTACAACCATCAGCCGCAGGTTGCGGACATTTCTACGGTCAGCACCGCGTCCGGTCTGGCGCTGGGCGTGATCGAGTGGGAAGGGCGCACAACTCAGTTCGATCTGACGCTGGATACTTACGAGAAGCGCGGCAAGCTGCACGCCGCGCTGACCTACGCCAACGACCTGTTCGACGCCGCGACCATCGCGCGTATGGCGCAGCACTGGACGCATTTGCTGCAAGGCATGGTCAGTGATTCGCAACAACGCATCAGTGATTTGCCGCTGCTTGAGTGGGCGGAATATCAGCGCATCGTGCATGACTGGAATCGCCCTGACGAAGGTTTCGCCCAGGACCTGTGCATTCATGAGTTGATCGCCCGGCAAGCCGCCGCGCGCCCGGATGCATTGGCGGTGACCTTCGGCACGAAGCAGCTGACTTACGCCGAGCTCGACACTCGGGCCAATCGTATGGCCCACAAGTTGATCGAACTGGGCGTAGGCCCGGAAGTCCGGGTCGGCGTGGCGATGCAGCGCTCCGAAAACTTGCTGGTAGCGTTGCTGGCCGTGCTCAAGGCCGGTGGCGCCTACGTGCCGCTGGACCCGGATTACCCCGCCGAACGCGTTGCCTACATGCTTGAAGACAGCCGCGCCCTGGTGCTGCTGACGGAACAGGCTGTCGCCGCGACATTGACCGTCGCCGCCGACACCCAAGTCCTACTGATGGAAGGTATGGAGTGGGCTGATTACGCAAGCAACGCGCCGGTGACCCGCGTCACGCCGGATAACCTCGCCTACGTCATTTACACCTCCGGCTCCACCGGCAAACCCAAAGGCGTGGCCATCGCCCATCGCAACGTGCTGGCGCTGATCGACTGGTCGACATCGGTCTACAGCCGCGAGGACATTCAAGGCGTGCTGGCCTCGACGTCGGTGTGTTTCGACCTGTCGGTGTGGGAGCTGTTCGTCACGTTGGCCAACGGCGGCTCGGTGATCATCGCCCGCAATGCCCTGGAATTGCCGCAACTGCCGGCCCGGGATCAGGTGCGTCTGATCAACACCGTGCCGTCGGCGATCAATGCGCTGCAGCGCGACGGGCAGATCCCGCCGAGCGTGCGCATCATCAACCTCGCCGGCGAGCCGCTGAAACAGAGCCTCGTGGACACGCTGTATCAGCAGCCGACCGTCGAGCATGTCTACGATTTGTACGGTCCGTCCGAAGACACCACCTATTCCACCTGGACCCGCCGCGAAGCCGGTGGCCGCGCGAACATCGGCCGGCCGCTGAAACACACCGCCAGCTATTTGCTCGATGCTGACTTGCAACCGGTGCCGCAAGGTGTGTCCGCCGAGCTGTACCTGACCGGTGCCGGCATCACCCGCGGTTACCTGGCGCGACCGGGCATGACCGCCGAAAAGTATGTGCCAAACCCGTTTTCCAGTAATGGCGAGCGCCTGTACCGCACCGGCGACCTGACCCGTTATCGGTCCGACGGCACGCTGCAATACGTCGGTCGCATCGACCATCAGGTCAAGGTCCGTGGCTTCCGTATCGAACTCGGTGAAATCGAAGCGCGGCTGTTGCAGCAGGACGCCGTGCGTGAGCTGGCGGTGTTGGCGCAGGACGGCGTCAACGGTCAACAACTGGTCGCCTACATCGTGCCGACCGATCTGGCGTTGCTGGGCGATATCGACGCTCAGGCAACCCTGCGTGAAACCCTGAAAGCTGCACTGCGCCAACATTTGCCGGACTACATGGTCCCGGCGTTTCTGCTGTTCCTCGAACAGCTGCCGCTGACTCCCAACGGCAAACTCGACCGCAAGGCCTTGCCGGCGATTGACGGCTCTGAGCAACAACGCGAACACGTCGCGCCGCGCACTGCGATGGAAAAATCCCTCGCGGCGATTTGGCAGGACGTTCTGGCTATCGACAACGTCGGTCTTGAAGACAACTTCTTCGAACTGGGCGGCGACTCCATCGTTTCCATGCAAGTGGTCAGCCGCGCGCGTCAGGCCGGGATCGTGTTGAGCCCGAAAGATCTGTTCCAGCACCAGACCCTCCGCAGCCTGGCCCAGGCCGCTCGCAGCGGCGAGCAGCCGTTGATCGAACAAGGTCCGGCCATTGGCGCAGTGGCGTTGGCGCCGGTGCAACAGTGGTTCTTCGAACAAACCATTCCCGAGCGTCAGCACTGGAACCAGTCGCTGCTGCTGGTGCCGCGCGAGGCGTTGAACGTCGAGACGCTGGATCGCGCGTTTGAGCAATTGCTGACCCATCACGACAGCTTGCGCCTGCGCTACGAACAGACCGCCGAAGGTTGGCAACAAACCTACACCGCGCCGACCACGGAGTCGGTGTTGTGGCAACGTCAGGCGCAATCGCTAGAAGAACTCAACGCTCTGTGCGACGAAGCCCATCGCAGTCTCGATTTGCAAAATGGTCCGCTGATGCGTGCGCTGCTGGTGGCAATGAGCGACGGCACTCAACGCCTGCTGCTGGTCATTCATCACCTGGCGGTGGACGGTGTTTCCTGGCGCGTGTTGCTCGAAGACCTTCAGCAGTTCTATAGCGGCGGTAATGTGTCGCTGGCGAAAACCAGCAGCTATCAACACTGGGTCGCTCGCTTGCAGGGTCATCTGCCAGTCTTTGAAAACAGCCTCGAACACTGGCAGACCCAACTGAAAAACGCGCCGAGCGATCTGCCGTGCGATCGCCCAACCGGCGCACTGGAAAACCGCTTCGAACAAAAACTCGAACTCAAACTCGACGCCGAGCAAACCCGCAAACTGCTGCAACAGGCCCCGGCCGCGTATCGCACGCAAGTCAACGACCTGCTGCTGACCGCCCTGGCGCGAGCGGTGTGCCGCTGGAGCGGGCAGGGCAGCACGCTGATCCAGCTTGAAGGCCATGGCCGTGAAGACCTGTTCGATGACATCGACCTGACCCGCACCGTCGGTTGGTTCACCAGCCTTTTTCCGGTCAATCTGATGCCGTCCAGCGATCTCGGCGCGTCGATCAAATCCATCAAAGAACAACTGCGTGCCGTGCCGGACAAAGGCCTCGGCTACGGCGCACTTCGTTATCTCGGCACCCCGGCAATTCGCGCCGAACTGGCGGCGTTGCCGCAACCGCGCATCACCTTCAACTATCTGGGGCAGTTCGACCGTCAGTTCGACGATGCCGCGATGTTTGTGCCGTCCACTGAAGGTAACGGCGTGGCGCAAGACCCCTCGGCACCGTTGGGCAACTGGCTGACGGTCGAAGGCCAGGTCTACGGCGGCGAGTTGTCGCTGAGCTGGGGCTTTAGCCGTGAGATGTTCGACACCGCGACTATTCAGCGTCTGGCGGACGATTACGCACAGGAACTCAACGCGCTGATCGAGCATTGCTGCGCGCTTGAGGCAAACCAGGCCACACCGTCGGACTTCCCGCTGGCGCGCATCAGGCAGGCGCAACTCGACGCATTACCGGTCGCCCTCTCGACCCTCGAAGACCTTTATCCGCTGTCGCCGATGCAGCAGGGCATGCTGTTCCACACGTTGTACGAACCGGCAGTCGGCGTCTACATCAGTCAGCTGCGCCTGGACATCCAGGGCCTCGATCCGCAGCGATTCGCTCAGGCCTGGCAAACCGCGCTGGAGCGACACGACATCCTCCGTAGCAGTTTCCACTGGCAAGGTCTCGACACCGCGCATCAAGCGATTGTCCGCCAAGTGGCGCTGCCGCTTGAAGTGCTTGAAGCGACCGACTCCGATGCGCTGGCCGACGCCGAACGCGCCCAGGGTTTCGAACTGGGCAGCGCGCCGCTGTTCCGTTTGAAACTGGTCCGCACGGGCGCCACTGACTGGCACCTGATCTACACCAGCCATCACATTTTGATGGACGGCTGGAGCAACGCGCAGTTGCTCGCCGAAGTGATCCAGCACTACGCCGCCGGGCAATCGCTGCCGGCACCGACCGGGCAATACCGCGACTATCTGGGCTGGCTACAGCAGCAATCGACCGCCGCGGGCGAGCAGTTCTGGAAAGCGGCATTGGCACCGCTGGAAGCGCCGACGTTGCTGGCCGAAGCCTTGCGGCCGCCGGTGGGCGCCGAAGGTAGCGAGGAGTACCGCGTCGCCCTCGACAGTCGCGCGACCCAGCGTCTGGCCGAGTTCGCCCGTCAGCAGAAAGTCACCCTCAACACCTTGCTGCAAGCGGCCTGGAGCCTGTTGCTGCAACGCTACACCGGCCAGGATTGCGTGGTCTTCGGCGCTACCGTTGCCGGTCGATCCGCGCCGCTGCCGGGGATCGAAGAGCAGCTCGGCTTGTTCATCAACACGCTGCCGCTGGTGTGCGCGATGAAACCGAATCAAACCGTCAGCCAATGGCTGGGCGAGTTGCAAGGGCTGAACCTGGCCATGCGCGAGTTCGAGCATGTGCCGCTTTACGACATTCAGGGCTGGGCGGGGCAGCAGGGTTCGGCGCTGTTCGACAGCCTGCTGGTGTTCGAAAACTTCCCGGTGGCCGAAGCGCTGAAACAGGGCGCGCCGGCCGGGCTGTCGTTCGGCAACCTGCACAACCACGAGCGCACGCACTATCCGCTGACGCTGGGCATCGAACTGGGCGAAGGCCTGAGCCTGGACTTCAGCTACGACGCGGCGCGGTTCAGTGCGGCGCAGGTCGCTGAGTTGTCGGCTAATCTGCAGCACTTGCTGACGCAACTGGTGGCGCAGCCGGACGCGGTACTCGGCGCGCTGGAGCTGCTCGATGTCGATGGCAAAAACGCGATGCTCGCGATCAGTCAGCCGGTGACGGTTGAGTTATCCACAACGCTTTTGGTCCACGAACAAATCGCCGCTCAGGCCGCCACCACCCCAGACGCGTTGGCGTTGCAGGTTGACGGCCAGTCCCTGAGCTACGCGCAGTTGAACACCCAGGCCAACCGCCTTGCTCATCGTCTGATTGCCAACGGTGCCGGTCCGGACAAGCGAGTCGGTCTGGCGCTGCACCGTGGCCCTCAGCTGATTGTCAGTCTGCTGGCGGTGCTTAAAAGTGGCGCAGCTTACGTGCCTTTGGACCCGAAATACCCGGCCGAACGCCTGGCGTACATGAACGATGACAGCCGTCTCGACGTGCTGCTGTGCGAGTCAGGTCTGCTGGAAAATGTGCCCGGCGTGCGACGTCTCAGCCTTGAAGACAGCACCGACTACCCCGACAGCAATCCGCAAAACCATGCAGTCGCCGACGATCTGGCCTACATCATCTACACCTCCGGTTCCACCGGCCAACCCAAGGGCGTAGCCATCGCCCATGCCGCGCTGCGCGAGTTCTGCCAGACCGCCGCCGACTATTCGGTGCTGTCGGCGTCCGACCGCGTGTTGCAGTTCGCGACCTTCAGTTTCGATGGCTTCGTCGAGCAGTGCTTCCCGGCGCTGTGCGTCGGCGCGGCGTTGATCATGCGTGGCGATGACGTGTGGGATGCCGGCCGACTCGCCGCCGAAATCGTCCAGCAGGGTGTGACCGTGGCGGACTTGCCGGCTGCCTATTGGTATTTGCTGGCCCGCGAATGCGCGAGCGGCGCGGTGAGTAACCTGGGTGATTTGCGCCAGGTTCACGTTGGCGGCGAAGCCATGTCGGTCGAAGGTCTGCGCTTGTGGCACCAGGCCGATTTGAGCCACGTGCGTTTGCTCAACACTTACGGCCCGACTGAGGCGACCGTGGTGTCCAGTGTTCATGAATGCCATCTCGAAGATGCCCGCGACGCGTTTGGCATCCCGATTGGTCGAGCCATCGCAGGTCGGGCGCTGTACGTGCTGGACGCGGCCGGTCAATTGTTGCCAAACGGTGGCGTCGGCGAATTGTGCATCGGTGCTCCGGCCAGCCTGGCGCAAAGCTACTTTGATCGCCCGGCGCTGACCGCTGAACGTTTCCTCCCAGACCCTTTCGCCCGTGAGCCGGGCGCGAGGCTGTACCGCAGCGGCGATCTGGCGCGCTACAACGCTGAAGGGAATCTGGAATACGTCGGCCGCATTGACCATCAAGTGAAGATTCGCGGTTTCCGCATTGAAATGGGCGAAATCGAAGCGTGCCTGCAAGCGCGGGATCAGGTGCGCGAAGCGGCCGTGATCGCTCAGGACGGCACGCAACTGGTGGCGTACATCGTGGCCAGCGACGACACACTTATCCACAGCGCTGCGGTGACTCAGGCTGACTATCTGGAAACGCTCAAGGCCGTTTTGCGCCAGTCGTTGCCGGAATACATGGTGCCAAACCAGCTGATCCTGCTGGCCCAATTGCCGCTTAACAACAACGGCAAGCTCGACCGCAAAGCCTTGCCTCGTGCGCAAGCCGCCGATGCACAACGGGCGTTCGTGGCTCCGACCGAAGGGCTTGAAACGCAACTGGCGCTGATCTGGCAAGCAGTGTTGGAGGTCGAGCGTGTGGGCCGCGACGACAACTTCTTCGAGCTGGGCGGGCACTCGTTGCTGGTGCTTCAGGTGATCTCCCGCGCGCGCCAGCAACTGCAGCTCGAACTGTCTGTAAGCAGCCTGTTCTCCGCGACGAATCTGGCGGAATTTGCCGAGCGTTCAGCACTGGCGAACGTCAGCGGCCAACCGTCCCTGCAACGTGCAACGGTCGATCAGCCGCAGATCCTGTCTTACGCCCAACAGCGCCAATGGATTCTCTGGCAGCTGGACCCACAGAGCTCGGCCTACAACATTCCCGCCGCGCTACGCCTCAAGGGATCGCTGAACCGCGCAGCCCTGCGCGAAGCCTTCGCCCAGTTGCAGGCCCGTCATCAAACCCTGCGCACAACCTTCGAACAGGATGGTCAACAGGCGCGTCCGGTGCTGCACAACAATCTGGCGCTGCAACTGGAAGAAAGCACGCTCGACCAGTCCTCGATCGACAATGCCGTAGCCGAAGAAATCGCCCGTCCGTTTGACCTGCGCAACGGTCTGCTGTGGCGCGTGTTGCTGCTGCAAGTGAACACTGACGAACACGTGTTGGTGCTCACCGTGCACCACATCGCCGCCGATGGCTGGTCGATGCAGGTCATGGTCGATGAGTTCAGTGCGCTGTATCAGGCAGCCGTCGAAGGCAAGGCTGCAAACCTGTCGAGCCTGCCAGTGAACTACAGCGACTACGCCCGCTGGCAGCGTGACTGGCTGGAGGCCGGTGAGGGCGCACGCCAACTGGCGTGGTGGCGCGAGCAACTGGATGGCAGCCAGGCACCGCTTGAATTGCCGAGCGAACTGACCCGTCCGGCCCGTCGCACCGAGCGCGGCGCCAGTCTGGTATTGAACGTTGATCGTGAGTTGCTGGCGGGTCTGCGTCAGCGCGCCCAAGAACAACAAGTGACGCTGTTCATGCTGTTGCTGGCGAGTTTCCAGACCTTGCTGCATCGCCAGAGCGGGCAGTCGAGCATCAGTGTCGGCGTGCCGAGCGCCGGTCGTTCGCGCCTCGAAACCGAAGGCCTGATCGGTTTCTTCATCAACACCCAAGTACTGCGTGCCGAGATCGACGGGCAGCAGACGTTCAGCACTTTGCTGCAACAGGTCAAACAGGTCGCATTGGGCGCTCAGGCGAATCAGGACTTGCCGTTCGAGCAGTTGGTCGACGCCTTGCAGCCCGATCGCAGCCTCAATCACAGCCCATTGTTCCAAGTGCTCTACAACCACCAGCAACAGTTGGGCGCGAGCGTCGAGCGCAGCGTTGCCGACTTGCAGGTCGAGCGTCTGCACTGGCAGCAACGCACCACCCAGTTTGATTTGGTACTCGATACTCAGGAGCAGGGCGAAGCGCTGGACGCCAGCCTGACCTACGCCACGGATTTGTACGACGAGGCGTCGATGAAGCGTCTCGCCGAACAGTGGCTGAACCTGCTGCGAGCGGTGGTCGCCGATCCGCAGCAGCGCGTCGCCGAACTGCCACTCATTGACAGGTCGCAACGGGATGCTTTGGTGCAGCACTGGAATCCCGCATTCGAGGCACAAGCGACGTCACCAACCTTGCATCAGTTGTTCGAAGTTCAAGCCGCACAACGGCCGAACGCAATCGCACTGGTCTACGAAGGCGAGCAACTGACCTACGCCGCGCTCAACGCCCAGGCCAATCGACTGGCGCGCAAACTGCGTGAACAGGGCGTCGGGCCAGAGGTGCGGGTCGGCATCGCCACCGAGCGGGCGATGCCGCTGGTGGTTGGCTTGCTGGCGATTCTCAAGGCGGGCGGTGCCTACGTGCCGCTGGACCCGCATTACCCGGCCGAGCGCCTGAGCTACATGATCGAAGACAGCGGCATCACGTTGCTGCTGACCCAACAACACCTGATCGATGGCTTGCCGGCTCGCGACGGCGTGCAGGTTCTGAGCCTGGAATCGTTGCAACTGGATGGGTTCAGCGACGACAACCTGCCGGCGCTGGCGACTCCGGACAACCTCGCCTACGTGATCTACACCTCCGGTTCCACCGGCCGCCCGAAAGGCGCATTGCTCAGCCACGGCAACGTCGGGCGCCTGCTCACGGCCACCGCTGCCGAGTTCAACTTCGGCCCGGACGATGTCTGGACGCTGTTCCATTCCTACGCCTTCGACTTCTCGGTGTGGGAGCTGTTCGGTTCGCTGTGCACTGGCGGGCGTCTGGTGATCGTGCCGTATGACATCAGCCGCGAGCCGCAAGCGTTCCACCGCTTGCTCTGTGATGAGGGCGTGACGGTGTTGAACCAGACCCCGACCGCGTTCCGTCAGTTGTTGCCGATTGCCTGCGCCAGCGAACGAAACCTGGCGCTGCGTCAGGTGATTTTCGGCGGCGAAGCCCTCGAAGTCGCGAGCCTGCGTCGATGGTTCGAACGCTTCGGCGACCAGCAACCAACCCTGGTGAACATGTACGGCATCACCGAAACCACGGTGCACGTGACCTACCGCGCCATCCGCCTCGCCGACCTTGATGGCAAGGCGCAGAGCCCGATTGGCCTGCCGATCCGCGACCTGCGCTGGTACCTGCTCGACAGCCAGTTGCAACCGGTGCCGGTGGGTGTGGCGGGTGAGTTGTACATCGCCGGCGCCGGTCTGGCGCGCGGTTATCACGGACGTTTCGGCCTCACCGCCGAGCGCTTTGTGCCAAGCCCGTTCGATACCGCGCAACGCCTCTATCGCAGCGGCGACCTGGCGCGTCAGCGTGCCGACGGCAGCATCGATTACCTCGGGCGGATTGACCAGCAAGTGAAGATTCGCGGTTTCCGCATCGAGCTGGGCGAAATCGAAGCCGCGTTGCTGGCGCAGCCGGGCGTGCGCCAAGCGGTGTTGAGCGTGCATGCAGGCGAAAGCGGGCCGCAGCTGTGCGCCTACGTGGTGGCCGAGCAAACCCCGCATGACCCGATTGCCTGGCGCGACAACCTGCGCGCCGCGCTCAAGGTGGATCTGCCGGATTACATGGTGCCGAGCCACTGGTTGCTGCTCGATGCCTTGCCGCTGACCGGTAACGGCAAGCTCGACCGCAAGGCGCTGCCGGTGCCCGAAGCTCAGGAATGGCAACGACCGTTCGAAGCCCCCGAGGGCGACCTCGAACGGCAACTGGCAGACATCTGGGCCAACGTGCTGGGCGTGGCGCAGATCGGTCGGCGCGACAACTTCTTTGAATTGGGCGGGCATTCGTTGCTCGCCGCCCAGGCCAGTGCCCGTGTGGAACTGGAGCTGGGCATCGAGCTGCCGCTGCGCGCGCTGTTCGAATCCACCGACCTGCAGGCTTATGCCGCCATGGCCGGGCAACATGCCCCGGCTGACAACGATGCACGTCTTGATGCGCTTGAGTCGCTTCTCGACGAGATGGAGATCAACTGATGGAACACACCACTGCCCAGCGTATCGCCACCCGCTTCGCCGGCCTGCCGGCTGCCAAGCGCCGCGAGTTTCTGCAACGCATGCAAGAGCAGGGCGTGAGCTTCGGGCAATTGCCGATTCCGCCGGCTGCCGAGCTGCAAACGACCTTTGAACTGTCGTACGCGCAGCAGCGCCAATGGTTTCTCTGGCAACTCGATCCGCAGAGCTCGGCGTACAACATTCCGGCCGCGCTGCGTTTGCACGGGCCGCTGAATGTCGCGGCGTTGCAGCAAAGTTTCGACGTGCTTTTGGAACGTCATCAGAGCCTGCGTAGCCGATTCGTCGAGGACGACGGTCAGGTGGTGCAGACACTGGCCCGGTTCACCTCGCTGCCGATCGAACAGATCGACCTGCGTGCCGAACCTCAGGATCAACGTCTCGATCTGGCGATGAAAACGGTCGAGCAGGAGATCGCCCGGCCGTTCGATCTTCAGCACGGTCCGCTGTTGCGGGTCAGCCTGTTGCAACTGGAACGCGACGACCATGTGCTGTTGCTGACGCTGCACCACATCGTCACCGATGGCGGGTCGATGGGTGTGTTGGTTGAGGAGTTTTCCCGGCTCTACGCCGCGCATTGCCAAGGGCAAAGCGCGGCGCTGGAAGCGCTGCCGATTCAGTATTCCGATTACGCCCTGTGGCAGCGCCGCTGGATGGAAGCGGGGGAGCTGGAGCGCCAACTCAACTGGTGGCGCGAAACCCTGGGCAGCGAACAACCGCTGCTTGAATTGCCGACTGACCGCCCACGCCCGGCGCAGCCGAGCCAGCGCGGGGCGCGTCTGGATTTTGCCCTTGATGCGACCTTGGCCAAAGGCTTGATGAGCCTGGCCAAACAGCGCGGCGTCACACCGTTCATGCTGTTGCTTGCGAGCTTCCAGGCCTTGCTCTATCGCTACAGCGGTCAGTCCGACCTGCGCGTTGGCGTACCGATCGCCAACCGCAATCGCGCGGAAACCCGGGGTCTGATCGGTTTCTTCGTCAACACTCAAGTGATGCGCGCCGAGCTCGATGGGCGTCTGCCGTTCAGCCAGTTGCTCGACCAGACCCGTGCCGCGTCGCTGGATGCGCAGTCCTATCAAGACTTGCCGTTCGAACGTCTGGTGCAGGCGCTGCAAGGTGAACGCAGCCTGAGCCACAGCCCGTTGTTCCAGGTGATGTTCAACCACCAGCAAGCCAAACCGGCAGCGGTCAGCGGCTTGCTCGCCGGCCTGCGAGTCGAAGCACTGAACGCCACGGCGCACACCACGCAGTTCGACCTGCAACTGGACACGCAGGAGGAGGGCGACAAGCTGTTCGCCAGCCTGACGTATGCCACCGATCTGTTCGACGCCGAGCGCATCGAGCACCTGGCTCGTCACTGGCGCAATCTGTTGGCCGGCGTGCTGGCGAATCCGCAATGCCCGCTCGCCGAGTTGCCATTGTTGGACGCCGACGAGCGTCTGCGCATTCTTGATGACCTCAACGACACCGCTCAGGACTATCCCGGTGAAGTCTGCGTGCAGCGGCATTTCGAAGCGCGCGTGGCTGAAGACGGTGAAGCGACGGCGCTGGTGTTCCAGGGCCAGCGCCTGAGTTACGCCGAGCTGAACCGGCGCGCCAACCGCTTGGCCCATCACTTGCGCACCCAAGGTGTCGGCCCGGAAGTGCTGGTGGGAATTGCCTGCGACCGCTCGTTTGAAATGGTCGTCGGCCTGTTGGCCATTCTCAAGGCCGGCGGCGCTTATGTGCCGCTGGACCCGGAATACCCGATTGATCGCTTGAGCTACATGATCGAAGAAAGCGGAATTTCGCTGTTGCTGACTCAGGAACATCTGCTGGCGCAATTGCCGACCCCGGACAACGTGCGCACCTTGTGCCTGCACGCCGAAGGCGATTGGCTGAGCGATTGGCCGGGTACTGATTTACCCAACCTGGCAATCGCTGAAAACCTCGCCTATGTGATTTACACCTCCGGTTCCACCGGCAAACCCAAGGGCGCGGGCAACCGCCATGTGGCGTTGCATAACCGTCTGGAGTGGATGCAGGAAGCCTACAACCTGCTGCCGACCGACCGCGTCCTGCAAAAAACGCCGTTCAGTTTCGACGTGTCGGTGTGGGAGTTTTTCTGGCCGCTGATGAAGGGCGCCACCCTGGTCATCGCTGCGCCGGGCGAGCATCGCGATCCACAACGTCTGGCCGCGTTGATCGTCGAGCAGGCGATCACCACGCTGCACTTTGTGCCGTCGATGCTCTCCGCATTCATCGGTGCCGACGAGGCGTTGGCCTGCACCTCGCTGCAACGGATCATTTGCAGCGGCGAAGCGCTGCCGATGGAGCTGCAACGCCAGACCCTGCGCAGCCTGCCGCGAGCCAATCTCTACAACCTCTATGGCCCGACCGAAGCAGCCATCGACGTGACGCACTGGACCTGCGTGGAAGAGGGGCGCGACAGCGTGCCGATCGGCCGCCCCATCGCCAACTTGCGCACCTGCATCCTCGACAGCGAACTGCAGCCGTTGCCACTGGGCGCGGTGGGCGAGTTGTACCTGGGTGGCGTGGGTCTGGCTCGCGGTTATCACCGTCGTGGCGCGCTGACTGCGGAACGTTTTGTGGTCGATCCTTTCGGCAGTGGTGAGCGCCTGTACCGCACCGGTGACCTGGCGCGTTATCGCGCTGACGGCGCCATCGACTACTGCGGGCGCATCGACCATCAAGTGAAGATTCGTGGTTTGCGCATCGAACTGGGCGAAATCGAAGCGCGTCTGCAAGAAAATGCGGACGTGCAGGAAGCCGTGGTGCTGGCCCTCGACGGCCCGAGCGGCAAGCAATTGGTCGCTTACATCGTGCCGCAGGATCGCGCCTTGGTCAGCGCCGATGCCGAACAGCAAGGCGCATGGCGTGAAACCCTGAAAAGCCATTTGCTGGCGAGCCTGCCGGATTACATGGTGCCGGCGCAGACGGTGCTGATCAAACAAATGCCGCTGAGTCCGAACGGCAAACTCGACCGCAAACGCCTGCCGGCGCCGACTGCGCAAGTCAGCCAGCGCGCGTTCGAAGCGCCACGCAGCGAACACGAGCAGGTGCTGGCGCAGATCTGGCAGGACGTGTTGGGTGTGGAGCAGGTTGGGCGTCAGGACAACTTCTTCGAACTGGGCGGCGACTCGATCATTTCGATTCAGGTGGTCAGCCGTGCGCGTCGAGCCGGCCTGAGCCTGCAACCGCGCGATCTGTTCCAGCAGCAAACCTTGCAAGCGCTGGCCGCTGTGGTCAAAGAACAAGCGGCACCGAAGGCGCAACAAGGGCCGGTGGACGGTGTGCAAAAACTCACGCCGATCCAGCGCTGGTTCTTCGACGAACCGATTCCGCAACGCGCGCACTGGAACCAGGCGGTGCTGCTGGTGCCGCGTGAAACCCTCGAATTGCCACGCCTGCAAGCGGCGTTGCAACGCTTGCTCAAGCAGCACGATGCCCTGCGTTTGCGCTTCAGTCAGGTCGACGGCCAATGGTCGGCGCGCTATGTCGGGGCCGACAGCGCCGACGTGATCGACATGCTCTGGACCGCCCGCGTGGCCAGCGATGCCTCGCTGGAATCGGTGTGCGACGAAGCGCAGCGCAGCCTTAGCCTGCAAGACGGTCCGCTGCTGCGCGTGGCGTTGATCGCGCAGGCTGATGGCTCGCAGCGGTTGCTGTTGGTGATCCACCACTTGGCGGTGGACGGTGTGTCCTGGCGGGTGTTGCTGGAAGATTTGCAGGCGGCCTATCAAGGGCAGGATCTGCCCCCGAAGACCAGCGCCTTCCAGGCCTGGGCCGACAAACTCGACGCCTATGCCCGTTCCGAAACCGCTGCCGGTGAACTGAACTGGTGGCAGGCGCAACTGAGCGTCGCCAATGATTCGTTGCCAGCCGCCAACGCCCAGGCCAGTCAGGCCGGGCATTTGCGCCAGGGCGTCAGCATCGGTCTGGACCGCGAGCAGACTCGCCAGTTGCTGCAACAGGCGCCGGCGATCTACCGCACGCAAGTCAACGACCTGCTGCTGACCGCACTGGCCCGCACCCTCAGCCGCTGGACCGGCGACGCTTCGGCGCTGGTTCAGCTCGAAGGCCATGGCCGCGAAGAGCTGTTCGACGACATCGATCTGACCCGCACCGTCGGGTGGTTCTCCAGCCTGTTCCCGGTGCGCCTGACGCCCACCTCCGACCTCTCGGGTTCGATCAAGGCGATCAAGCAGCAACTGCGCGAAATCCCCGGGAAAGGCTTGGGCTACGGCCTGTTGCGTTACATGGGCGATGCCGCGACCCAAGCGGCGCTGGCCGAGTTGCCTCAAGCGCGCGTGACGTTCAACTACCTTGGGCAGTTCGACCAGAGCTTCGCCGAGGACGCATTGTTCACACCGGCCAAGGAATCCAGCGGTGCCGCGCAATCGGCTGACGCGCCGTTGCCGAACTGGCTGTCGGTGGATGGCCAGGTGTATGGCGGTGAACTGAAACTCGACTGGACCTTCAGCCGCGAATGCTTTGACTTGCGCGAGATCGAAACGCTGGCGGCGGATTTTCGCGGTGAATTGCTGGCGCTGATTGCCCATTGCCTGAGCGATGGCGCGGGCGGCGTGACCCCGGCGGACTTCCCGTTGGCGCGCCTGACCCAGGCGCAGCTCGACGGTCTGCCGGTGCCGCCGGCGCAGATCGAAGATGTGTATCCGTTGTCGCCGATGCAGGCGGGGCTGTTGTTCCACAGCTTGTACGAATCGGAGTCCGGCGCGTACGTGAACCAGCTCAGCGTCGAAGCCTGCGGGCTTGATGCCGAACGGCTGGGTCGCGCTTGGCAAGCGGTGCTCGACACCCATCCAATCCTGCGCAGCAGCTTCCACTTCCCCGACGGCTTCGAAGCGCCTGTGCAACTGGTGCATCGTCATCTGCAATTGCCGCTGACCTGCCTCGACTGGCGCGCCCGCATCGATCAGGCCGACGCGCTGGCACAACTGATCGATAGTGAACGCCTGCAACTCGATTCGACCCAGGCGCCGTTGATGCGTTTGACCCTGGTGCGTCTGGACAATGAGCGTCAGCAACTGATCTACACCCACCATCACCTGTTGCTCGATGGCTGGAGTAATTCGCTGCTGTTGAGCGAAGTTTTGCAGCGCTATGCCGGGCAGGAAGTGCAGGCACCGACCGGGCGTTTCGCCGATTACATCGGCTGGCTGCAACGTCAGGATGCGCACGCCGACGAGATCTTCTGGCGCGAGCAACTGGCGACCCTCGACAACCCGACCCTGCTGGCGCAGAGCCTGGCGTATGTCGATTTCAAACAGCAGGCGACGGCGGCGTTCGCCGATCATCGCCAGACCTTCGATGTCGCCACGAGCAAACGTTTCAGCGAGTTTGCCCGTCAGCAGAAAGTCACCCTCAACACCTTGGTCCAAGGTGCCTGGGCAGTGCTGCTGCAACGCTACAGCGGTCAACGCAGTGTCGCGTTCGGCGCCACGGTGGCGGGACGTCCGGTGGACTTGCCGGGTGCCGAAAGCCAGCTCGGGCTGTTCATCAATACCTTGCCGGTGATCAGCACGCCGGACGCGGTCGAAAGCGTCGGTCAATGGCTAACCCGCTTGCAGGCGCATAACCTGGAACTGCGTGAGCATGAATTCACCGCACTCGGTGATATTCAGCGTTGGGCCGGGCGTGCCGGTGAACCGCTGTTCGACAGCCTGCTGGTGTTCGAAAACTTCCCGGTAGCCGAAGCGCTGCAACAGGGCGCGCCGGCCGGATTGAGCTTCTCGATTGCGCAGAACCACGAACGCACCAACTTCCCGCTGACCCTGGCAGCCACCGCCGAGAGTCAGTTGAGCCTGAACTGGAGCTACCAGTGCGCGCATTTCAGCAGCGAGGCGATTGTTCGCATGAGCGAGCATCTGGCCGCGCTGCTGGCGGCGATGGTTGCTGCGCCACAGGCTGCATTGAGTGAACTGGACCTGCTGACCGCACCGGAACGCGCACAACAGTTGGTCGAGTGGAACCCGGCGTTTACCGCGGCGCAAAACCCGCTCTGCGTGCATCAGTTGATCGAGGCCCAAGCGGACATCCGCCCGGACGCTACCGCGCTGATCTTCAACGATCTGGAATTGAGCTTCGATCAACTCAACCGTCGCGCCAACCAATTGGCCCATCGTCTTCGCGCACTGGGCATCGGCCCGGAAGTGCGGGTTGGCCTGGCCATGCAACGCTCGCCGGAAATGATCGTCGGCCTGCTGGCGATCCTCAAGGCTGGCGGTGCTTACGTGCCGCTGGACCCGGCGTACCCGGCCGAACGCCTGCGGTATCTGATGGAAGACAGCGGCATTTCGCTGCTGATCAGCCAATCGTGGCTGCGAGAAAAACTGCCCTTGCCGCAAGGCCTGTCGGTGCTGGAAATCGACCGCGAATCCCTGGCGTCCATGGCTGACACCAACCCGGTCAACCTGACCTGCGGCGAAAACCTCGCCTACCTGATTTACACCTCGGGCTCAACCGGCCGCCCGAAAGGCGTCAGCGTGGCTCATGGTCCGTTGGCCATGCATTGCCTGTCGATCGGCGAGTTGTACGGCATGACCCCAGATGACCGCGAGCTGCAATTTGCTTCGATCAGCTTCGACGGCGCCCACGAGCGCTGGCTGACGCCGCTGGTGTTCGGTTCGGCGGTGATGCCCCGCGACGACGAGTTGTGGAGCGTGGAGCGCACCTGCGCCGAGATTGAAAAACACGGCATCACCATCGCCTGCTTCACCCCGACCTATCTGTCGCAGATCGCCGATTTCATGGGCGAAGCGGGGCGTGATCTGCCGATCCGTTCCTACACCCCGTGCGGTGAAGGCATGGCGAAGCACGCGTTCGATGAAGTCCAGCAGGTGCTGCAACCGAAGCGCCTGATCAACGGCTACGGCCCGACCGAGACGGTGATCACGCCGCTGATCTGGCTGGCGTATCCGGAGACTGAATTCGACTCGGCGTTCATGCCGATTGGCCGGCCGGTCGGCAACCGCAGCGCCTATATTCTGGACGGCGGCTTGCAGCCGTTGCCGGTTGGCGTGGCGGGCGAGTTGTACCTGGGCGGCGAGGGCGTCGCGCGTGGTTACCATCAACGTCCGGACCTGACCGCTGAACGTTTCGTGCCGGATCCGTTTGTGCCGGGCGCACGTTTGTATCGCAGTGGTGACCTCGCGCGGTTCCGCGCTGACGGTGTCGTCGAGTACCTCGGCCGCATTGACCAGCAAGTGAAAATTCGCGGGTTCCGTATCGAACTCGGCGAAATCGAAGCCTGCCTGCTTGAACACGAAGGCGTGCGTGAAGCGTTCGTGATCGATCGCGAAGGCCCGGTGAGCCGCCAGTTGGTTGGTTATGTGGTGCCGCGCGATCCGCTCGCTGATGAGCAGGACCTGCGTGAAACGCTGACGTTGCACCTGCGCAGCCGTCTGCCGGCGCACATGCTGCCGGCGCATTTGATGTGCCTGGCCGCGTTGCCGCTGACGCCGAACGGCAAGCTCGACCGTCAGGGCTTGCCGGCGCCCGAAGCGTCGCGTCAGAACCACGATCAAGTGGCCGCCGCGTCGCCGGCCGAAGCATTGCTGGTGGAGATCTGGCAAGCGCTGTTGGGGCTGGACTCGGTGGGTGTCACCGAGAATTTCTTCGAGCTCGGTGGTGACTCGATCATCTCGCTGCAAGCGGTGAGTCGATCCGGGCAGCGCGGGCTGGTGTTCAGTCCGAAGCAACTGTTCGAGCAGCAGACCATTCGTGCTCTGGCCGCAGTCGCCAGCAGCCGTGAAGCGGCGTTGATCGAAGCGCCGAAAGTCCCGGCGTTCGCGCTGGTGCCGCACATCGACATCGCTGGCCGCGAGGGTCTGCAAGATCTGTATCCGCTGTCGCCGATGCAGCAAGGCATGCTCTTCCATTGCCTCGATTCACCGGAGCTGAACCCCTACGTCAACCAGTTGAGCGTGGCGGTGGACGGCCTGCAGGTGCCGCGTTTCCGCGCGGCCTGGCAGACGCTGGTCGAACGTCATGAAGTGCTGCGCGCGGCGTTCCGCTGGCGCGATGGTCTGGCCGATCCGCTGCAAGCGGTGTTTGCCGACGTCACGTTGCCGATCGAAGAACTCGACTGGCGCGACCGCACCGACACCGAGCAAGCGTTGAGCGAACTGGCGGCGGCAGAGCAGGCCAAGGGCTTCGACCTGAGCTGCCCGCCGTTGATGCGCTTCACTCTGGTTCGCCTGGGTGATGACCGTTACCAGATGATCTGGATCTACCATCACCTGTTGCTGGATGGCTGGAGTGCTTCGCGCCTGTTGGGCGACATGTTGCGCCTGTACCACAACGACAGCCTGCCGACCCTGACTGGTCGATACGCTGACTACATTGCCTGGCTGCAACGCCAGGACGGTGCGCAGGCGGAAGGCTTTTGGCGCGAGCGTCTGGCGTTACTCGAAGAACCGACCATTCTGGCCACGGCTTCCGGTGCGACAGGCTCCGGCCACGGCGTGATGTACAGCAACCTCGACGCCGAGGCGACGCGCAAACTGCACACGTTCACCAAGCGTCAACGCGTGACCCTCAACACGCTGGTGCAAGGCGCGTGGTTATTGCTGTTGCAACGTCATAGCGGCCAACGCACTGTCGCGTTCGGCGCCACGGTGGCGGGGCGTCCGACCGGGCTGGCCGGCGCGCAAGACATGCTCGGCCTGTTCATCAACACCTTGCCGGTCATTCAGACGCTTGATCCGCAACAGCCGTTGGGCGTGTGGTTGCGAGCGTTGCAGGATTACAACCTGATGGTCCGCGACTACGAGCACACGCCGTTGTCCGATATTCAGCGCTGGGCCGGGCAGGGTGGCCAAGGTCTGTTCGACAGCATCATCGTGTTCGAAAACCATCCGGTGGACCGCGCCTTGAAAGGGGGCGAAGAAGGTGAGCTGCGCTTTGCCGAAGTCGGCAGCGGCGGGGTGACCAACTTCCCGATGGACTTGATGGTCAGTGCCAACGAGGAAGGCCTGGAGGTCGAATACCTGTTCCTGCGTGATCGCTTTAGTGAAGTGGAAGTGCAGCGGATTCGTGCGCAGCTCGAGGGATTGCTGCGTGCGTTGCCTGAGGATGCTGCTTGTCTGCTCGGCAACATTGGCTTGCCTGAAGCGCGTTTGAGTTTGCCGCAGGTGTCCGACGACAACGCCGATTTGCTGCACGCCTTCAATCTGCATGTGCGCATTCAGCCGCAGAAAATCGCCTTGATCTGCGAGGATCGGGAAGTCAGTTATGCACAGCTTGAGGCGCAGGCCAATGGGTTGGCGCAGCAACTGATCGGTCGTGGTATTGGCCCGGAAAGTCTGGTGGCGGTGGCGCTGCCGCGTTCCGAGCGCACCATCGTTGCGTTCCTCGCGGTGCTTAAAGCAGGGGCGGCGTATCTGCCTTTGGATCTCGCGTACCCGGCCGAGCGGCTGGTTTATATGTTGAGCGATTCGGCGGCCAGCCTGTTGCTTTGCGACAGCGATCTGGGTGAACGGTTGACGCTGGCGGATAGCCCGCCGTGCTTGTTACTCGATCAACTGTCCATTGCTGGTAGCACCGAGTGCCCGGTTTCCCAACCGCTGCCGGGGCACTTGGCGTACCTGATTTACACCTCCGGTTCCACCGGCCAACCGAAAGGCGTGGCTGTGGCGCGGGGGCCGATTGCCCGGCATTGCCGCGGCATCATTGAACTCTACGAACTGGCACCGCGCAGCCGCGAGTTGCACTTCATGTCGTTCGCTTTCGACGGTGCTCAGGAGCGCTGGTTGAGTGTGCTGTTGGCCGGCGGCAGTCTGGTGATCCGCGATGACAATTTGTGGACCCCGGAACAAACCCTGGAAGTGTTGCATTGTCATGGCGTCACCGTGGCCTGCTTCCCGCCGGCGTACCTGCAACAGATGGCCGAAGTGGCTGAACGTTTGGGCAATCCGCCGGCGGTCGAGGTGTATTGCTTTGGTGGTGATGCGGTGCCGGAGGCCAGTTTCGAGCAGGTCAAACGGGCTCTGCGTCCGCAGCGTCTGGTCAACGGTTACGGCCCGACCGAAACCGTGGTCACGCCTTTGTTGTGGCGTGCCGAAGTCAGCGAAACCTGCGACGCGGCGTATGCGCCGATTGGTCGTGGTGTGGCCGGGCGTGGTTTGTACGTGCTCGACGCCGACCTCAATCCGTTGCCGGTCGGTGTCAGCGGCGAGTTGTACTTGGGCGGCGAATGCCTGGCGCGCGGTTATCACCAGCGTCCCGGCATGAGCGCCGAGCGTTTCATCCCCGATCCGTTCGAGGCCGGTGGCCGCATGTACCGCACCGGCGACCTGGTGCGCCAGCGCGAGTGCGGGTTGATCGACTATTTGGGGCGTCTTGATCAGCAAGTGAAGATCCGTGGTTTCCGCATCGAACTCGGCGAAATCGAAGCCCGCCTGCGCGACTGCGCCGGGGTGCAGGATGCCGCCGTGGTGGTGCACGACACGCCGACCGGCAAGCAATTGGTCGGTTATGTGGTGGCGGCCGGTGCTGTCGGGCTGGATCGTCGCTTGAAGTCTGAACTGCAAGCGCAACTGCCGGACTACATGGTGCCGGCGCGAATCATGGTGCTGGAGCGTTTCCCGCTGTCGGCCAACGGCAAGCTTGATCGTCGCGCACTGCCTACGCCTGAATGGGCGCTCGGCGGTTATCGCGCGCCGCGCAACGCACTGGAAACGGCGCTGACCGCGATCTGGCAAGAGGTGCTCGGCGTGCCGCAAGTGGGCATCGACGACAACTTCTTCGAACTCGGCGGCGACTCGTTGCAGGTGCTCAAAGTCATTTCGCGGGTACGCAGTCAGCCGCAACTGGGCTTCGAATTGAAGCTGCGGGATTTGATGCAGAAACCCTGCATCGCCGAACTCAGTGGCTATCAGGCTGCCGAGGCGGCCAAGGCGCCGGACCCGTTGCTGGCGCTGAATGCGCGAATCCCCAACGTGCCGGCGCTGTTCTGCCTGCACGCCGGTTTCGGCACGGTGTTCGACTACGAACCGCTGGCTCGCCGACTGGAGGGGCGGCGCACGGTGTACGGCGTGCAATGCCGCATGCTGCTTGACCCGCAATGGCAGGACGAGTCACTGCTGGCCATGGCTCAAGCCTATGCGCAACGGATGCGCAGTCAGCAGGCCAAGGGGCCGTATTACCTGCTGGGTTGGTCCTTGGGCGGCGCGTTGACGCAACTGGTCGCTCACGAACTGGAAACCCAGGGTGAGACGGTGGCGTTTGCCGGGCTGGTCGACAGTTACGTGGCGGGCACTGCAGAAGCGGGGCACTGGCGCGAGGATTTGGGGGACTTCCTGATGTTTGTGCTGGGTCTGCCGGGCGATGAGGCTCAGGCGCTGATTGCGCTGAAAGCCGCTGACTTAAATGAGCGCGAGGGTTCCACGGTGGTGATCGAGGCGGCCATGCACGGCTCCAATGAGCAAGCCGCGTTGGGCGCGGGGGAACTCACGCAGATCTTCGCCACCGGTTCACGGCTCAAGCAACTGGCCCTGGCTCAACGGCAACTGCCGGCGATTCAGGTCACGGCACATCGCTGGTGGGTGGCCGAGCGCGACGACGAACGTCGAGTGTTCGAGGCTCAGGTTGGTAGCCACGGCATTGATCGTTTGTTGGTGGGCGGGCACTACGAGTTGCTGCGCGGTGATGAGTTGCTCGACGCGCTTGAAGACCTGTTGGAACGCCATCCAGCCATTGCGTAACTCCTGTGGGAGCGAGCTTGCTCGCGAATGCGGTGTGTCAGCAACATCAATGTCGACTGACACTCCCTCTTCGCGAGCAAGCTCGCTCCCACAGGGTTCGCGGATCGTTTCAGGATTGTGTGAAAAACCTTGCTGGATTATTGATTACTTTGTTTAAAGGATTCGTCCCATGGCTGTTTTGCCAGAACTTGAAGCATTTTTAGAACTCGCCGAGTTCGGCCGGATGACCGGCAAAAGTCGCGCGATGCATGAACAGTCGCCACAACAGGCGCGGATCGATTTCGAAGCGTCGTCGGGGTTTCTCGATGTGCCGCTGGACAGCGTTGCCTGCGAGGACTTCACCATCGCCGCGCGAGATGGCCACAGTCTGTCGGCAAGGGTGTATCGCGACGGGCAATCGGTCGACGGGTTGCAGCCGGTGGTATTGTATTTCCATGGCGGCGGGTATGTGGTCGGTAGTCTCGATTCCCATGATGCGCTGTGCCGGCGGCTGGCCTCCCAAGGCGGTTTTGCCTTGTTGACGGTGGATTATCGTCTGGCGCCGGAATGGCGGTTCCCGACGCCGGTGCAGGATGCTTGCGATGCGGGGAACTGGCTGGTTCGCGAGGGCGCAGCACATGGCCTGGACGCAACGCGAGTGGCCGTGGCCGGTGACAGCGTCGGCGCGACGCTGGCCACGGTGTTGTCGATCATGGCGGTGCGTGAACCTCAGGAACTGGCGTTGAAACCCAAGGCGCAATTGTTGGTGTACCCGGTGACGGATGCCACGACTAAACGGGCCTCGCATCGGGACTTTGCAGAAGGGTACTTGCTGGAGACGCCGACGCTGGATTGGTTCTATGCGCATTACGGGCGCACGCCGCAGGATCTGGCTGATTGGCGGTGCTCGCCGTTGCTGGCGGAGGATCTGTCGGGCGTGGCGCCGGCGTTGGTGTATTTGGCCGGGCATGATCCGTTGCATGACGAAGGGTTGGCGTATGCGGATCGGCTGCGAGCGGCGGGGAATGAGGTGACGTTGCTGGAACAGCCTGGGATGACCCATGACTTTTTGCGCATGGCGGGGTTGTTGGGGGAGGTTGAGGGGATTCATGCGGAAGTGGCGGGGTGGGTGCGATTGCGGGTTTGAGGTGAAATGAGGAAACCTGCCATCTCTGTTGAAGGGGATGGCGGGTTTTTTGTTGTTTGAGAAATGGTGGTTCATGCTGAAATCCACCCCCTCACCCTAACCCTCTCCCCAAAGGGGCGAGGGGACTGACCGAGGTGACTGTTCGAAATTCTGCGACCTGAGACATTGAGTCGACCTCAAGTTTTGAAAAGCATGAAGATCTGCTCCCTTTCCCCCTCTCCCCTCAGGGGAGAGGGCTGGGGTGAGGGGGCCTTTGATCGCGCTTGTTTAAAAGCACTCAAGGTTACTTCATGAAAGCTACAGCGCCTTGCGTCGTTGCCTACAGTTACGCCAGAATCCGCCGGCTTGTGCGCTTTGGACGCCCTCGGTAACTTGGTTCCCGTCACTGCCTATCAGTGATCGGGTTTAGTAGCCCGTCGCAGTTAAGTCGTACAAGTGCTTTTCAGTCAGGGTTCCAATCCTGCACTTGATGGTAGCTGTGCGTAGGGCGCCTTTGGGCGCGCCGATTTCTTAGCTCGTCGGTCTACTAACCTGCGTACAGCTGCCTCCCTTTCGTATTAGTAGCGAACTGGTCGCAGCCTCACTCCAGAGAGAGCCAAGACATGTTCAAGGTCACACCGAATCCGCCGGACACCGATCCGGCATCCCCGTACGAAAGCCTCGACTCAAAAAAACTCCACGAGGCCGCCCACATCAAGGCCACCCCGCGCACACCCAGCACGATGTTCATCGTCAATCCGGAACTCGATACCGAAACCCTGCTGGCCCATGCGTGCGAATCGCTGGCCTCGGCCAATGTCATGACCATGGATCTGGCGGATCATATGGACGGACCGAGTCGCAACTCTCTGCTGGGCATTGCGCAAGTCATCATGCTGGGGGAGCTGGCGGTGAACCGGGCGCTGGATAGACTCGATCCACCGGCTTAACCGGGCTAACTGATCGTTCCCAAGCGGAGTGGTCTGCACCCCATCAGTAGTGTCCAACTTTTGGGGTCAGTCCAGAGCGTGGGAACGATCATTGCGTAGCCATAAAAAATGCCCGTATCTCGCGATATGGGCATTTTTCATTTCAGTTGAGCCACTCAGAAATCATACTTCGCGGTGAGCTGCAGGTTGCGTGGCTCGCCGTAGAACGTGGTGCCGAAGTTGCCCAGGCCCGTCAGGTACTTCTTGTCGAAGACGTTGTTGGCATTGGCGGTGAAGCTCAGGTGTTCGTCGTACTGATAACGGGTCATCAGGTCCACGAGGGTGTAGCCACCTTGCTTGAGCATGGTGCTGCCGCCCTCGCCACCGCCCACGTTGGGGCTGTAGCTCTGGCCGTAAAAGGCGCTCTGCCAGCTGACACCGCCACCGACGGTGAACTGGTTCAGCGCGCCGGGCAGACGGTAGGTGGTGAACGTACGAATCACGTGTTCCGGTTTGCTGGTGGCCAGCGGGAAACCAAAGATGCGTTGTTCGTCCTTATCACGGGTGCGGGCGTAGGTGTAGCCGGCAGACACGTTCCAATCCTGAGCCAGTTCGCCGGCCAGTTCCAGTTCCACACCATTGGTGGTGGCGCCGTCGGTGGCTTTGAAAATTCCATCGCCGGTGACCTCATTGGTGCCGACCGATTGAGCGACGTTGTCCTGCTCAATGCGGAAGAAGGCCAGACTGGCGTTCAGCTTTCCTTCGAAGTAGGCCGCTTTCAGGCCGGTTTCGTAGCTGTCACCTTCGACCGGTGCCAGGGTCGCACCGTTGATGTCCTTGTTGATCTGAGGCTGGTAAATCTTGGTGTAGCTGCCGTAGACCGAGTAGGTATCGTTCAGGTCATAGACCACACCGGCGTAAGGCGTGACGACGCCATGTTCCTTATAGCTGGCGTGAGTGTCGCTCAGGGTGCCGCCCGGATAGTAGGAGTAATCCTCGTTGTACTTGAAGGTACTCAGACGGCTGCCGAGGATGAACGACAGGTCGTCGGTCGGACGCAAGCGCGTGGCCAGGTAAACACCGTTCTGGCTCTGGGTGCGTTCGTATTTGCCGTTTTTCGGGAACTCCTGTTTCGGCAGATTGCCTTCCCAGTCATAGATGCTGCCCGGCACCAGTTCAAAGGCGCTGGTGTCGTAGGTTGCACCGGTCTGGCGCGAGTGGGACGCCATGACGCCGGCCACCAGTTCATGCTCGCGACCGCCCAGGGAGAACGGACCGGTGACGTTTACGTCTGCCGTGTTCTGCACGCGATGACCTTCCCAGCGACCCCAGTAAAGGAAATTGCCTTCGCCAGTGGCGCGGTCCGCGGAACCACCGCTGGCCGAGGCCAGTTGGGTATCGTGATCGGTGGTTTTCTGGTCGAAACTGGCCTTGAATTTCCAGTCATTGGCCAGTGCTTGTTCCAGCGACGAGAAATAAGTGACGCTGTCGAAATCACGACGGCTCCAGTCGGCACCGGGGTTGAAGCTGCGAGAGAAGTCGGTGCGGCCACCGTCGGTGAAGTACGGCGCGTTACCGGTCCAGGAGCTGCCGCGCGGGGTAGCACTGGACTTGTCGACGCCCAGGGTCAGCAGTGTGTCATCGGTCAGGTCGGCTTCGAGGATGCCGTAGAACAGGTCTTTCTTCTGGCTGTAGTGGTCGATGTACGAATCTTTGTCCTGGTAGGCGCCCACAAAGCGGCCACGCACGCTGCCGGAATCGTTCAGCGAACCGGAGATATCGCCTTCGGTGCGGTAGTTGTCCCAGGAACCGGCGGTGGCACTGACCGACGCCTTGAATTCCTTGGTCGGCTTCTTGCGCACCAGGTTGACGGTGGCGGACGGGTCGCCCGAGCCAGTCATCAGGCCGGTAGCACCTTTGATGACTTCGACGCGATCGAGGCTGGCCGCGTCGTCGCTGTTGTTCGGGTTTTCACCGTACACTCCGTCGTAAGGCTGGTTGACGCCATCGTACTGAAAGTTGGTGATGGCAAAGCCACGGGCGGAAAACTCGGTTCGGTCACTGTCGTACTTCTGTGTCGTAACGCCGGGGGTGTTGCGCAATACGTCACCGACGCTCGTTGCGCCGCGATCGTCCATTTGCTGACGCGTCACCACGGTTACCGATTGCGGTGTTTCACGCAGGGTCAGCGGCAGCTTGGTCGCGGTGGTGGTCGCGCCGGTGGTGTAGGAACCGGTGTCTTCGGTGGTCAGGCCCAGGGCCTGGCCGGAAATGGTGGTCGCGCCCAGTTGCAGGCTCGAGGAACCGCCGGACACCAGGGTGACGCTGTTGCCGTTGATCTGGAACGAGATGCCGGTGCCTTGCAGCATAGCCTTCAGGGCGTCGGACGGTTCCAGCGAACCGGACACCGCGCGGGACTTGATGCCTGCAACCTGGTCCGGGCTGTAGAGGATCTGCAGATTGGTCTGCATGCCCAGCTCGGTCAGCGCGTTGGAAAGCGATTGACCTGCAATGTTCAATTTCACAGGTGCAGCATTGGCCATCGAGCTCCCCAGCAAGGTGGCGGTGAGCAGTACGCTAGTGAACAGGGTGCGATGCAAAGTCGGGCGCTGTACGGCCAGCGCGAAAGGTGTGCGGCGTGGTTGAGGTCGCATTACTTACCTGAGCTCCTGAAAAAGTGTTGTGCAGAGTTTTTGTTAATAGGAATGATTATTAGACGCAGCACGAACGTGAAACCGGAAAGAAACCGGAAAAATAAATGTCGAAAGGTGGGTCGTAGGAGCCAGGCTTGCCGCACCGCTGGCTCCTACGGGGGCCGGGTTGTCAGGCGGGGGAAAGGTCGGTGACGACCCGTCCGCTTTCCATGCGCACCAGTTGGTCCGCTACGTCGAAGTAACGGTCATCGTGGGAGATGACGATGATGGTCTTGCCCAGGCGTTTAAGGTCCGGCAGCAGCTCGGTATAGAAAATCCGGCGGAAGGTCGGGTCCTGGTCGGCCGCCCATTCATCGAACACCAGTACCGGACGTTCTTCCAGCCAGGCATTGACCAATGCCAGGCGTTTGCGTTGGCCGGTGGAGAGGTCAGTGGTGGTGAAGTTGCCGTCCTTGACGCTGACCTTGTGCGCGATCTCCAGCCGTTGCAGGTAGTTGTTGGCGTCTTCGGGGATGTGCGTATCGCCCTGGACCACATCATCGAACAGGTAATAGTCGGCAAAAATCGTTGTGAATAACTGGCGATAGTCATCGCGGTTCTGCGCGTCGATCGCCTCGCCGTTGACGCGGATTTCGCCCTGTTGCGGTGTGTACAGGCCCAGCAGCAGCTTGATCAGCGTGGTCTTGCCGCAACCGTTCTCGCCGACAATAAAGGTGATGTCGCCTTGCTTGATCGTCAGGTTCAACGGCCCGAGCTGGAAAGGGGCAGCACCTTCGGCCGCCGGGAAGCTGAAACGCACATCGGCCAGTTTCAGTTCGTGTACCGCTTGCTTGACGTTGCCTTTATCGCTGAGCAGCAGATGCGGTTCCGGGGCGGAAAACTGCTCCGACAGTTCGGCGATGCGGCGAAAAGCAATCTGCGCGCGGCTGACGATCGGCAGGGTGCTGATCAAATGCTCCAGCGGGCCTTTCATATAAAGCAGCACCAGCACAAAGCCGCTCATCACGGTTTTATCGGCACTCGGCCAATAGGATTGCAGGGCGAGGGCCAGGCCGATCACCACGAAGAACAGCATCGAGCCGAAGGTCTTGGCGATGACGAAGGTGTTGATCGAACGCACTTGTGTGTTGCAGATGAACTCGGCCGTTGCCTTGATGCCCGAGACGAACATGCGCTGGCGGCGTGGACGATGAATGCGCAGTTCCTTGGCACCCTCGGCAATTGCGTTGTAGTGCTTTTGCAGTTCATCTTCGGCCTCACGGGCGGCCATGAAACCCTGCACCCCTTTGCTCTGGGCGTAGGCCTGAATCGCCGTGCCGATCAGGATGGCGGCGACCATGATCAGGAACATCGGCCACGACAGAATGGCCAGGTAGCCCATGCAGCCCAGGGTCACGGTGGCGGAAATGGCCAGCGGCGCGAAGGCGAAAGCGAAGTCGCTGATGGTGTCGACGTCGTGGGTCAGCACCGGGATCAAACGGTGGCTGCGATAGCGCTCGATCTGTTCGATCGGTGCCGACAGGACTTTTTCACCGAGCTGTTTGCGCAGTTTGGCGATGATGTGCTGGCCCACATAGTTGGTGCCGATGTCCGAACAGATCGAACTGGCCAATGCCAGCAGGCACAGGCCGGCGAACAGGGCGACGACGCCCTGGGTCAGGCCGGTGTCCGAATGCAGGGCGTTGTTGATCGTCGTCAGCAATACCGTGACGCTCAGGCCGCCGACCATGCCCAGGAAAATGGACGCGGCGACGATGAGCCGAAAGGGTTTCAACAGGGCGAATAATTCACCGATGGCGCCACGGGTAGGCTGGGTCATGGAAGACAGTTCCTTGGGTCGTAAAGGCAGATACCCAGTAGAACGTCTGGTGGAAGGCTTAATTTACAAGGTCGCCGACTGACACCACACATAACCCTGTGGGAGCGAGCTTGCTCGCGATAGCGGACTATCAGCCGATATTTCCATTAACTGAAAGATAGCCATCGTCGGAACGCCGCCCGGAGCAAGCTCGCTCCCACAGGGGGTGGGCTTACGGCTTAGAGATCGCGCACGATACGGAAACCCATCCAGTCGCCACGTTCTTGCGGGTACTGGCTGTTGCGGTTGCCGGAGCGCGAGAACACCGGCGCTTCACCCCAGTCGTTGCCGCGAATCCGCACGGCTTCGCACTTGGGCTCAACCCAGGCGCTGCCATCGGTGGGGGCTGCGACGTAATCAGGGTGTTCGCAGTCTTCGACCCATTCGTAGACATTGCCGTGCATGTCGTACAGGCCGAAGGCGTTCGGCGGGTAGCTGCCCACTGGCGAGCTGAAGCTGTAACCGTCCGCCGGGCCATAGGTGTTGGCGTGTTTGCTGATGCTGTATTCCTTGCCCTCATCGAACGGGAAGGGGAACGGCCCTTTGCTGCCACCACGCGCGGCATATTCGCGTTGGGCCTCGCTGACCATGCGGTACGTCTGCCCGGTTTTTTTCGACAGCCAGGCGACGTAGTTTTTGACGTCGTCGAAGTTCATGCACACCGCGGGCTGACGCGGGCTCTGCGGATAACGCGGCTTGCTGGCGACGCACTCGCGACCCGGCCGGGTATCGCCATTGGCGATGGTCACGCCACTCTCGCGCACGTAGCTGTCCCATTCACCAGCGGTGACCTGAAAGCGGCTCATGGCGAACGGTTTGGTGAAGGTCACGTCATGCATCGGACCTTCATCAGGCTCGCGACCGACTTCATCGTCCGGTGTGCCCATGGTGAAGGTGCCGGCTGGCAGCACGACCATTTCCGGGCAGTCCCGGCAGTCCTTGAACACTTTGCCTGGTTGCGCCGGTGCGGCGGCTTGGGCGGCAGTCGGCAGCAGTCCTGTGAGGAGGGCAGTCAGCGTCAGAGTCAGCAGATCACGGTTCATGAGTCATCTCGATTAAAGGAAATCACAGGCTCTTGCTCAACACGGCCATGAAGCGGTCGATATCGTTTTCGGTGTTGAGCAGGCCGGGGGCGATGCGGATCACTGGGCCAACATCGCGGTCCACCGAGTCGCAGACCACGCGGTTTTCCATCAGTTGGACGGCGACTTTTTCGCAGTCCCGATCCTTGATCCGGAAGAAGGTAAAACCGGCCGACAGGTCCGGGCTCTTTGGCGTCACCCGTTCGATCTGCGGGTGCTCCAGCAGACGGTTTTTTGCGTAGGTATTGAGCGCGTGGATGCGCGCCTGGACCTCGGCCTTGCCCAGGTCCAAGTGCAGCTTGAAGGCTTCGTTCAGGGCCCAGCGATGCTCAAAGCTGTGATAGCCGCCGGGGGTCATGATGGTCGAGAAGGTGGTGGCTTCGGAGAACGTCGGGATGGTCGGCGTCACGTCCTTGAGCTCGGCCGAACGGGCGCAGATGATCCCGGTACCGCGCGGGCCGAACATCCATTTGTGGGTGCCGGCAATGAAGAAATCGCAGTGCATGTCGGGGAAGTCGAGGTTCTCGACGCCGAAGCCATGGACGCCGTCGACCACATACAGGATGCGGTCCTTGTCTTCGCGGTTGCGGTTCTGTTCGTCCACCAGTTTGCCGATCTCGCCGATCGGCAGTTTCACGCCGCTACCCGATTGCACCCACGTCATGCCGAGCACTCGAGTTTCGGGGCGAATGCCTTTGGCGATCGAACCGAGCACTTCATCCACTGAAACGTCGTGACTGTTCTCGAACAGCTTGAGCTTGCGAACCTTGACCCCGTCCTTTTGCTGGCGATACCCCAGCGCGTAGTTCGTGGCGTAGTGTTCGTGTTCGCTGGTGAGGATTTCCTGGTCGGGGCGCACGTGAATGCCGCCGTAGATCAGTGAAAGGCCTTCGGTGGTGCTGCCGGTGAGGGCGATCTGCTCGGGCTTGGCCTTGAGGTAACGGCCGGCCCAGACGCGTACTTCCTGCTCGCGTTTTTCGGTTTCCCCAAGGTCCCAGTCCATGACCAGGCCAGGATTGCGGTCGAGGTTGGCGCGGTGCATGTCTATCGCTTCACGCACCGGTCTTGGGTGTGAGGTCACCAGAAAGTTGGCGAAGTGCAGGTAATCCGGGTCCTGATTGAACATCTGGCGTAGTTGCGCCCACTTATCCTTCGGCAGCGGCGCCGGATTGGCGGCCAGCGTTGGCAGGTTCACGGCAGCGCCCAGGGGCAGGCCGGCCGCGAGAATACCGGCCAGCTTGAGGAATGAACGACGGTTGGTCATGAGCTCGGTTCGCTTTTGCAAAAGATGGGATCAGTTCTTGGCGACAGGCTTGGACGATTTTTGCACCTGGTCCCAGACCCGCAGGAAATTGCCGCCCCAGAGCTTGGCGATATCGGCTTCGCCGTAGCCGCGACTGATCAGCTCGGCCGATACGTTGCGGCCCTCGCTGACGTCTTTCCAGCCGTCCAGACCGCCGCCATCGTTGAAGTCGGAACTGATGCCGACGTGGTCGATGCCGATTTTCTTCACCGCATAGTCGATCGCGTCGCCGTAGTCCTTGAGGTTTGCCTTGGGCTCCTCGTCGACGATGGCATAGAGCTGACTGGCGTACTCGCCGAAACGTTGTTCGGACCAGACGGTGATCACCGGATCACCCGGCATCAGCGCCATCTCCAGGCCTTGCAGCGGTTGCAGGTCGAAGCGTGCGCGCAGGGCGTTGAGTTTGTCCTGGGTGGCCTGGCTGAGCGGGCGGATGTAGGTCGGGAAACCGACAATCTGCACCACGCCGCCACTGTTCTTGATCAGTTGCATTTCCTGGTCGCTGAGGTTGCGCGGGATGTCCACCAGCCCGCGTGGCGCGGAGTGGGAAGCGACCATCGGTGCACGGCTCAACTGGGCAACTTGCTCTAGCGCCTTGGTCGACATCTGCGAAACGTCGATGATCACGCCGAGGTCGTTGAGGCGGTGCACGGCCTGCTTGCCAATCTCCGAGAGGCCGCCGAGGGCGTCGCGGGAATCGTTGAAAAACGGCAACGGCCGGGACGAGTCAGCCCAGGCGTTGTTGCCCACGTAACTGAAGCCGAACATGCGCATGCCGCGTGCCGCCCACTTGTCCAGGGCGTTCAGGTCGTTGCCCAGCGGATAGGCGTTGAGCATGCTCATGAAGATCGCGAACTTGCCTTCGCCGTGCAGGCGGCGGAAATCGTCGGGGGTGTAGGCGATGGCGACCTGATTGGGGAAGTCGCGAACCAGGGTGCTGATGATTTTGTAGCGGGTTTCCTGCTCGAACCGTGCTTCGTCGACGAAGCCGGCGGTTGGGCGGTGCGGGGCGTTTTTGCCGTTCCAGATTTCCGGCCAGCCAAAGATCGTCAGGGCTGCGCCAGACAAGCGTCCGCGCCCGGTCTTGACCAGGTCGAATTGCCCGGTGCCGTCCTTGTCCGCTTCATTGCCGGCGGTGCCGAAGTCCAGCGGGACGGTGACGTGACTGTCGAAGGAGAGGATTCGCTCGTGCAGCTCATCGGCTTGTTTCATCACCTTGACCGGGTAACCGGGATTGTCCTTGAACCCGTAATCCCAGGCCGCAAAGCCTGCACCGGCGCTGATTGCCAGGGCCAGCGGCAGGCCGATGTAAAGAGCCTTTTTCGAACGTGGTTTTGTCATTGCCGTCTCAGTCAGGTTCGCCGTTGGGGGGCTGGCGCAGGGGCCTTTGCTATCTGGGAAGAACGAGTGGCTGGCCAGAAAATTTAGTGGGGCTGATGGCCTCTTCGCGGGCAAGCCTCGTTCCTACAGGTTTTGCGCTACCCCGTAGGAGCGAGGCTTGCCCGCGAAGCTCTTAAATTTCCGGAGAGAGCAAACGTTCTAGCTTGGATAAAGCCTGCTTCATGGCTGACACAGGTAGGGCAATGACGATTTCTCGACGATGGTTCATGGCAGGCCTGGCGCTGACCGGCGCCGCCGTGCCTGCGGCTTTTTATGGGCATCGTGAATGGACGAAACCGGACCCGACGATCACCCCCGGCGAAGCGTCATTCGATGTCGCGGATGTCGCTGGCCAGCATTTGGCGAACACCTTGCGCGGTGTCTGGCAGATTCGTTTCGAAGGTCATGACGCCGGCATCGAAGGCCTGCCTCGGGACGGGCTGGAGGTGTTCCTCGACATCGGCCACAAAGGTCGCGGCTTGAACGGGTTCCTCGACACCGCCGAGCGTTTGCGTTCGAGCGAGGTGCCGCGTTACCGGGTGCTCGGCGACCTGGCCGGCGCCAAATCGGCGCAATTGAGCTGGCGACTGCTCAGCGCCAGCGGCGCAGCGGATTATGAATTCAGCATGGCGCTGGACGAAGTCTGGGCCGGTTTCGGCAACGCTGGCAGCGGCACCCTCAGTGGTCGCGTGTTGAATCTGGATCGTCCGTTGATGTTGACGGCCCAGGACAATCGCTTCATTGCCATCAAGCGCGTGTTCCCCGAAGCCCGCGAGCGCAGCGGTCTCAATCCGACGCTGCTGGCCTGGCTGATTTCGCCCGAGCATCGACTGTTTCACCAGCTCTGGCATGCCTCCCGGGACAAATGGCACACCCTGTCCGAAGACAAGCGCGGTGCCCTGCGCGGCATTGGCTGGCAGCCTGGTCCGCGAGAAAAGGAGCGTGATGCGCGTGGCGCGCGCAAGGATCGTAACGGCTCGGGCGTGGATTTTTTCTTCATGCACCGGCACATGCTCGGCACGGCGCGCTCCCTGCAGGACTTGCCGTCCTGGTCGCACTTCCCCTTGCCCCAGCCGGAACTGGCGCGTGATCGCGTTGGGTTCGCCCGTTATTTCGACAACCACGACGGCACCGCGCTGCCGCCGACCTGGCTGGCCGACGACGATGCTGAGTACTCGCAATGGGTCAGCGACATCAAGACCGCCGAGACCTACCACAGCAATTTCCAGGTCTGGGAATCGCAGTACCGCGATCCGCGTTATCTGTCGAAATTGACCCTGGGTCAGTTCGGTTCAGAGGTGGAACTGGGGTTGCACGACTGGCTGCACATGCGTTGGGCCTCGGTGCCGCGTGATCCATCCAACGGTCAACCGGTGCCGTTTGCCCGGGATCCGGCGGACTTTTCCGCGCGCTGGTATGCACCGGAAAACGACTTCCTCGGCGATCCGTTTTCGTCCCACGTGAATCCGGTGTTCTGGCATTTTCATGGCTGGATCGATGATCGACTGGAAGACTGGTTCCGTGCGCACGAGCGCTTTCATCCGGGGGAGGTCAGTCGGCTTGAGGTGAAGGGTGTGCCTTGGTTTGCGCCGGGACGTTGGGTCGAGATCGACGACCCGTGGCTCGGCCCGAGCACTCATGGTTGCCGTACCACGCCGGGGTTGCAGACCGGCAAGTCGGTTGAGATGGACCCGGAAACCATGAAGCTGGCGTTGCGGATTACCTTTGGGGATGACGAGAAGAAGCTCGCGGATTTGTTCCGCAAGGTTCCGCAACGGCCTTGGTATGCGCGGCATTTGAAGGCTAAACAAAGTCCGGTTTGATTACCGAGTAATCGTTCAATCGCGAGCAAGCTCGCTCCCACACTGATCTTCGGCGGACACAGAATCTGTATTCGGCGCTGATCAAATGTGGGAGCGAGCTTGCTCGCGATAGCGGACTTACTGGC
Organism: Pseudomonas sp. RT4P38; assembly: GCF_054897765.1. Taxonomy (NCBI): domain Bacteria; kingdom Pseudomonadati; phylum Pseudomonadota; class Gammaproteobacteria; order Pseudomonadales; family Pseudomonadaceae; genus Pseudomonas; species Pseudomonas sp. RT4P38. The sequence goes on along the minus strand of NZ_CM142703.1, from coordinate 4,953,797 downwards.
GACTCAAATCACAGAACCTGCCACCCTCCGCCGATAGCTTTGTACAACGCAATACTCGCCTGCAACCGCGACAACCGCAGTTGCACATTCAAATCCTGCGCCGCATACAGCGTGCGCTGTGTCTCCAGCACCGTCAGCAAATCCTCGGCACCGGCCTGATAGCGGCTTTGCGCAATGTTGAATGCCGTCTGCGCCTGGTTCAATTCTTCACCTTGCCACTGCCGCTGTTCGTCCAGTCCGCGAATGCTGTTGAGGGCTTTTTCCACATCGGCGAAGCCATTGATGATCGCCCCGCGGTACGTCTCCAGCAGTTCTTCCTGACGGGCCGTGGCCTTGTCGCGCTCGGCGCTCAGGCGACCATTGTTGAAGACCGGCGCAAGCAATCCGGCGGTGAGGTTGTAGAAAGGATTGCGCAGCATGTCCGCCGCACGATCCGCGCCCGATCCGAGTTCCGCGCTCAACGTGACCTTCGGTAGCATCGCCGCGCGGGCGACGGTGACGTTGGCTTGTGCGGCGGCCAATTGCGCTTCGGCGCGGGCGATGTCCGGGCGACGGCTGAGCAGTTCGCTGGGCAGGCCAGCGCCAATGGTCGGCCATGACAGTTGATCAAAGCGTTCCTGACCCAAAGACAACTCCTGCACCGGTCGGCCGAGCAGGGCGGCAAGGCTGATCTGTGCGTCCTGAGCCTGTTGCTGCACCAACGGCAATTGTCGTTGTTGCGCGGCGACCAGACTCTTCTGCTGCGCCAGTTCCAAAGCCGTCGCCGAGCCTGAGTCAAAACGCGTCTGCACCAGTTTCATAACATTCTGCGCGTTCGCCAGATTCAGCTCGGCAATGCGACTTTGCTCACGCAACGACAAGCTTTGCGCGTAACTGTTGGCGACGCCGCTGAGCAGCGTCAACTCCACTGTCGCCTGATCGAATTCGCTGGCCTGCAAGCCGAATTGCGCACTGTCGCGGGAGGCTCGTTGACCGCCCCAGAAGTCGACTTCGTAAGTGGCGCTGAGGCTGGCGTTGAAGTAATCGACGGCCTTGTTATCGCCGTCGGCATCGAGCTGGCTGTAGCCGTTGCCGCGCAATAGTTTTTGCCGATTGGCGTTCAGGGCACCCTTGACTTCGGGTAGCTGCGAACCTCCGGCAACGACCGTTTCGGCCTGTGCCTGGCGCACCCGAGCGATCGCAGCAGCCAGGTCGTAACTGCCGACCCTTGCCTGTTCGATCAGTTGATCCAGCTGCGGGCTGCCGAACTGCGTCCACCATTGCAGATTGCTGCGCGTGGCGCTTTGCGTGTGCGGCGATTGCCAGGAGGCGGGCGGCTGGAGGCCCCTGTCCGGGCGCTGGGCGGGACTGCCACAGGCGCCGAGCAACAGGCAGAGGGTCAGCAAACTCAGTTGCGGCTTCATGGAGAGATCATTCACTAGTAAGGGCCGTGACCGGGTCGAGTCGGGCAGCTTTGCGGGCCGGCATGAAGCCGAAGACAACACCGGTGACCAGGGCGCAGCCGAAGGCACCGAGCACCGCTATCAAGGAGAACGCGACGGCGACTTCGCTGAGGATCAGTACGCCGCCGACGATCAGCGCCAAGGCGATCCCGGCAAGCCCGCCGACCACCGAAAGCATCACCGCTTCGGTGAGGAACTGGCGCAGGATGTCCCGTTGACGAGCGCCAGTGGCCATGCGAATGCCGATCTCGCGGGTGCGTTCGCGCACGGTCATGAGCATGATGTTCATCACGCCGATGCCGCCCACCAGCAGAGAGATCGCGGCAATCGAGCCGAGCATCAGCGACAGCGTATTTTGCGTGCGTGCCTCGGCCTGAATCATCGCCGCGTTGTTGGTCAGTTCGAAATCCTTCTTGCCGTTGTGCAGTCGCAGCATCAATTGCTCGATGGCTTTTTCCGTCTCTTTGACCTTGCGCGCATCGGCGGCGGCGATGGCCACGTATTCGGGGTTGTGGGTGCCGAACAACCGCACACTCGCAGCGGAGTAGGGGATGGCGATGCGGTCGTCGCTGTCGGAGTCGCCGGAGCTGGCGCCTTTTTCGGCAAGCACGCCGACCACCTGGAACGGTACGTTCTCGATCAGGATGTACTGGCCGATCGGGTTGGCGACGTCCTTGAGCAACTTGGTGCGCACCTTGTGGCCAATCACCGCGACCGCCGCCGCGTTGCGTTCATCTTCCTGGGTGAAATAGCTGCCTTCGACCACCGGCCAGTTGAAAATCGCCGGGAAATGGGTGTCGTTGCCGCCGACGTAACTTAAGTGGTCGAGGTTGCCGAAACGCACTCCGGCCTCCTGGCCGTTGACCGGCATGATCCGTGTCACTTGCGGCAGGCTTCCCACCGCCGCAACGTCATCCAGGGTGACGATGCCCAGCGGCGTTCGCGGGTTCGGTGACGAGCCGCTGAGATAAATGATGTTGGAGCCGAACGCGCCCATTTGCGCCATCACCTGACGCTTGCTGCCTTCACCGACGGCCAGCATGACCACCACCGACGCCACGCCGATGATGATCCCGAGCAAGGTCAGTGCGGTGCGAAAGCGGTTGATCCACATCACCCGCCACGCGGCTTGCACCGCATCAACCACTTCACCTTTCCAGGCCCCGGTGGCTTCGGCGCCTTCGGTGAGACGCTTGCGCAAGTCCACCGCTTGCAGTGCGCCAGGATTGGCCGAGGTCTGCGCTTCGGGATTGTCCCTGGCGCTGTCGCTGATGATCAACCCGTCGCGAATTTCGATGATGCGTTTGGCCCGGGCCGCCACTTCGCGGTCGTGGGTGATGAGGATCACCACGTGGCCCTGGCTCGCCAGTTCGTCGAGCAGGGCCATGACCTCGGCGCCGCTGTGGCTGTCGAGGGCGCCGGTGGGTTCGTCGGCGAGGATGATGTGGCCGCCGTTCATCAAGGCTCGGGCGATGGATACCCGTTGTTGCTGGCCGCCGGAGAGCTGGTGCGGACGGTTGCCGGTGCGCGAGGCCAGGCCGAGGCGGTCGAGCAGGGCGGCGGCGCGGGCGTGGCGTTCGGCTGCCGGAGTGCCGGCATAGATGGCCGGCATCTCGACGTTTTCCTGGGCCGAGCCGGACGGGATCAGGTGATAACCCTGGAACACAAAACCGAATGCTTCGCGGCGTAGCCAGGCCAGTTCGTCGCTGTCGAGTGCGGCGACGTCTTCCCCGGCGAAGCGGTATTCGCCCGAGGTCGGACGGTCGAGGCAGCCGAGGATGTTCATCAGCGTCGACTTGCCGGAGCCGGAGGCACCGACGATCGCCACGAATTCCCCGGCATGGATCGACAGGTCGATGCCGCGCAGTACGTGAACTTCCGGTGAATCGCCGCCGCCGTAGGCTTTGCGGATGTCCTGCAGGTCGATCAGGGGCGTCAGCATTCAGCCGCCACTCCCGTCGGCTGGGCCGATCAACAGGTGATCGCCTTCCTGCAAGCCGTCTAGGATCTGTACCCGCAGGCGATCGCTGATCCCGGTGCGCACGTCACGCTGCTCGATTCGGCCGTTTTTGGCGACGACTTGGGCGGTCTGATTGTCCGTTCCAGTGCCGGCTTGCAGGGCTGCGATAGGTGCAGTGAGGACGTTTTTCGCCTGCTCGGCGACGAAGAATACTTGCGTGGTCATTTCCGCCATCAGCGCGTTGTCGGCGTTATCGACGTCGAGCAACACGGTGTACAGCACCACGCGAGCGCTGCCACTTTTGCTCGAGCTGGCCGGGTTGCCGCCGCCCTCGCTGGTCTGGTCCAACGGCTTGGGCGGCACCGGCAGAATCTGCCGCACGGTGCTGTTCCAGCGACGGTTACCGCCGCTGAGGGTGGTGAACCAGGCCGTCATGCCGGGTTTGACGTGACCGATATCGGCTTCCGACACCTCGGCCCAGACGGTCATCGGCGACAAATTGGCGATGCGCAGAATCAGTGGCGTTTGTTGCTGGGCGTTGAGCGTCTGGCCTTCACGGGCGTCGAGTGCAACGACGGTTCCGCTCATCGGCGCATAGATTCGCGTGTAGCCGAATTCCGCCTGATCACTGCGCAGGCTGGCCTGGGCCTGGCGGATCTGCGCCTGGAACATGTCGATACGGGCCTGGGTGGCGCGCAATTCGGCCTCGGCGGTCTGCACGTCTTCTTCACGGGTGGCGCCACCGGCCTTGAGGTTCTGCTGGCGCTGGAATTTCTGCCGGGCGAGGTCGTGCTGCGCCCGTTGCTCCTGCAGCTGTGCTTTGAGGTTTTCGATGGAGAAACGCCCGGCGTCGAGTTTGGCCTGTTGCGTGGACGGATCGATCTCCACCAGCAATTGGCCTTCCTTGACCACATCGCCGACTTCCACGTGGATCTTGTGGATCTGCCCGGACGCCTGGGCACCGACGTCGACATAGCGTCGAGGTTGCAGGGTACCCAGGGCCGTGACGCTGCTTTCGATGTCGGCACGGGTGACCTTAACGGTGGCGAACTGGTCTCGACCGGGCGGGATGATCTGCCAGGCGGCCACGGCGATAACGGGGATCAGACAAAGTGCTACAAGCAGGGCGCGTCGGGTCTGTCGGGGACGTTTCATGCAGGGTTCCGGCCAATAGGTGTCGGCCCGTCGTTCAAAGGGACGGGGAGCTGTCCTGTAAACGATGAAGGCAGCGTGGAATTTAGCCGCAGACATATGGCGTAACAGGTGAAGGGGTGTGCAGGTGCTCGAGCAAGACTATTTGTCAGGCAAGGCGAAGCAATACTTTAAATCTATATGAGAATTACTATAAATTACGCACCTCGTACTGCCACTATCGTGCCACTGCCTATTTCGGCGGTCGCCGGTCTGGCTCAAGGACAGAAACCGCACCCCTGCGGCCGGGAGTCATGTTGGAAAACTACTATCGCGAGCTGGTGTGTTTTTTGAACGCCAAGCTGGGCAACCGTCAGGTGGCCGAAGATGTGGTGCATGACGCTTATCTGCGGGTATTGGAGCGGTCCAGCGACACGCCGATCGAGCAGCCTCGGGCGTTCCTGTATCGCACCGCGCTCAATCTGGTGATCGACGACCATCGGCGCAATGCCCTGCGTCAGGTCGAATCCCTGGAAGTGCTCGACAACGAAGAACGCTACTTCACCCCATCTCCCCATCACAGCCTCGATCACGGCCAACGGCTGGAGATGCTCCAGCGTGCATTGGCGGAATTGCCACGGCTGTGCCGCGAGAGTTTCCTGCTGCGCAAGATCGAAGGTCTGTCGCACCCGGAGATCGCCGAACACCTGGGCATCTCCCGGGCCCTGGTGGAGAAACACATCGTCAATGCGATGAAGCATTGCCGGGTGCGGATGCTGCAATGGGACGCCCATTGATCCATCTGCCCCATCAAAAAACAGTCTTAAATTTATTTTCATTGTCCTCGTTCCATACCAACAGACGATCTGCTGTCCTGCTCAAGGCCGGCCAGGTCACTTAGGCTTACTCCCCGTTTCTCGGGGGTTCATCCAGAGGACACTGGAAATGACACAGGCAATTGCATCGCCCATCGTTCACGACCTGATCGGCGTCGGTTTCGGCCCTTCGAACCTGGCGCTGGCCATCGCTCTGCAAGAGCGCGGGCCGAGTCAGGGCGAGGTGGATGTTCTGTTTCTCGACAAGCAGGCCGACTACCGCTGGCACGGCAACACCCTGGTGACCCAGAGCGAGTTGCAGATTTCCTTCCTCAAGGACCTGGTGACCCTGCGCAATCCGACCAGCCCGTACTCCTTCGTCAATTACCTCAAGCACCACGGTCGTCTGGTGGACTTCATCAACCTGGGCACCTTCTATCCATGCCGCATGGAGTACAACGATTACCTGCGTTGGGTCGCCGGGCAATTCACCGAGCAAAGCCGTTACGGCGAAGAAGTGCTGACCATCGAGCCGGTGCTGCACAACCAGCAGGTCGAAGCACTGCGGGTGATCTCGCACGATTCCCAAGGTCATCAGCACGTTCGCACCACCCGTTCGGTGGTGGTCAGCGCTGGCGGCACACCGCGCATTCCCGAAGCGTTCAAGGCGTTCAAGGGTGACAGCCGCGTGTTCCACCACTCCCAGTACCTGGCGCAGATGGCCAAGCAGGCGTGCGTGAACAACCAGCCGATGAGTATCGCGATCATCGGTGGCGGGCAGAGCGCGGCGGAAGCGTTCATCGATTTGAACGACAGCTTCCCGTCGGTGCAGGTGGACATGATCCTGCGTGGCTCGGCCCTGAAGCCGGCGGACGACAGCCCGTTCGTCAACGAAGTGTTCTCGCCGGAGTTCACTGACCTGGTGTTCCAGCAGGCGAGCAGCGAGCGCGAGCGTCTGGTCAACGAGTACCACAACACCAACTATTCGGTGGTGGACATCGACCTGATCGAACGCATCTACGGCATCTTCTATCGTCAGAAAGTCTCGGGCATCGCGCGTCATGTGTTCCGCACACTGACCACCATCGAAAAAGCCACCGCCACCGAGCGCGGTATCGAGTTGGCCGTACGCAACAACGCCACGGGCGAAGTTTCGGTTCGTCATTACGATGCCGTGGTGCTGGCCACCGGTTACGAGCGTCAGATGCACCGCAAACTGCTGGCGCCGCTGGAGCAGTATCTGGGCGATTTCGAGGTAGACCGTAATTACAAACTGATCACTGACGAGCGCTGCAAGGCCGGCATTTATATGCAGGGCTTCTGCCAGGCCAGCCACGGTTTGAGCGACACCTTGCTGTCGATCCTGCCGATCCGCGCCGATGAGATTGCCGGTTCGTTGTATGACCATGGCAAGGCACGTGGGCAGGGTCGGTCGGTGATGGACCTGCTGTTGGCGACTGCCAGCTGAGATTTTTAGCGGCTGTAAGGCCGTCATCGCGAGCAAGCTCGCTCCCACAATGAACCTGTGTTTATAGGACAAATGTGGGAGCGAGCTTGCTCGCGATAGGGCCCTCAAGAGCACCAAAAATGCTCAATCCTGAACCCTTCCTGAAGAATCCTCCGATTCTCCCTGCACAAGCCCAAGCATCGTTTACTCTCCAGAAATCGGGGCGTAAGCTTCGTGCGTTTTCAATCAATAGCGGAGACCCACAGTGGGTACTTGTTCGAGTGACAGTAGTCGGCCGGTTTCGATAACCGGCACCTTCCCGGCAAGATAACGCGCCACTTTTTTGTGCCGTTGTCTCGCCGAAAAGCGAGCAGCGGCATCCCGATCGCGGCCAGTCCTGGCCCGATTCCCGACGTCCTCTCATCGACGCTGAACCGTGCGTGATGTTCGACTTTGTGTCGTCATCGCGGCGTATCGACACGCCTGCTCGACGGTTTCCCGGCTGACCCTGGGGGAACTGCCATGAACCTGACCCTGCTTAAAGAATTCTTCGCCGGATTCCTGCACACCCGCCACATCGCCCGACACTTCCGTCGTCTGGCGCTGCTGGAAAACTTCACCGACACCACGGTCAGCCGCGAGGTGCCGCCCACCCTGGCGCAAACCCTGGTGAGGGCTGCCAACAGCGACACCGGCCAACTGCTGAACAACCTCGGCAGCCACACCGATGGCCTGAGCGAACTCGAAGCCGATGCACTGCGCGTGCAATACGGCCTCAACGAAGTCGAGCACGAACAGCCTCTGCCGTGGTGGACACACGTGTGGCACTGTTACAAAAACCCGTTCAACCTGCTGCTGACCTTGCTCGCGGTGATCTCCTGGCTGACCGAAGACATGAAAGCCGCCATCGTGATTTTCTCCATGGTGGTGCTCTCGACCTTGCTGCGCTTCTGGCAGGAAACCAAATCCAACCAGGCCGCCGACGCCCTCAAGGCGATGGTCAGCAACACCGCTACGGTGTTGCGTCGGGATGCGCAACGTACCGAGCTGCCGATCAAGCAACTGGTGCCAGGCGACCTGATCGTGCTCTCGGCCGGCGATATGATCCCCGCCGATTGCCGGGTGCTCGGCGCCAAGGACTTGTTTGTCAGCCAGGCCGCGATGACCGGCGAATCGATGCCGGTGGAAAAATTTCCCCGTCAACAGGACAGCGACACCCGCAACCCGCTGGACCTCGATAACATTCTGTTCATGGGCACCAACGTGGTGTCCGGCACGGCCATGGCGGTGATTCTCACCACCGGCAACAACACCTATTTCGGTGCACTGGCGCAGCGGGTGGGTGCTACGGATCGCGCACCCACCTCATTCCAGACCGGCGTCAACAAAGTCAGCTGGCTGTTGATCCGCTTTATGTTCGTGATGGCGCCGCTGGTGTTGTTCATCAATGGCTTCACCAAGGGCGACTGGACCGAAGCGCTGCTGTTCGCGCTGTCGATTGCCGTGGGCCTGACCCCGGAAATGCTGCCGATGATCGTCACCTCGACCCTGGCCAAAGGCGCGGTGTTCCTGTCGCGCAAAAAAGTCATCGTCAAACGCCTCGACGCGATCCAGAACTTCGGCGCCATGGACGTGCTCTGCACCGACAAGACCGGCACGCTGACCCAGAACAAGATCTTCCTGGCGCGCAATGTCGATGTCTGGGGCAACGACTCCGATGATGTGCTGGAAATGGCCTACCTCAACAGCTACTACCAGACCGGCCTGAAAAACCTGCTGGACGTGGCGGTGCTGGAACACGTGGAAATCCACCGTGAACTGAAGGTCGGCACAGCGTTTCGCAAGGTCGACGAGATCCCGTTCGACTTCACTCGCCGGCGGATGTCGGTGGTGGTCGCCGAGCGCGATCATTCGCACCTGCTGATCTGCAAGGGTGCGGTGGAAGAAGTGCTGGCGGTCTGCACGCGGGTGCGTCACGGCGAGGTCGATGAAGTACTGAGTGATGAACTGTTGACGCGGATTCGTCAGGTCACTGCCACGTTCAATGCCGAGGGCTTGCGCGTGGTGGCGGTTGCCGCGCGGCCGATGCTTGAAGGGCGCGAGACGTACAGCCTGGCCGATGAACAGGCGCTGACGCTGATCGGCTACGTGGCCTTCCTCGATCCACCCAAAGAAAGCACCGCGCCGGCCCTCAAAGCGCTGGCCGCCCACGGCGTCGCGGTGAAAGTGCTGACCGGCGATAACGAACTGGTGACCGCGAAGATTTGCCGCGAAGTCGACCTGGAGCAGCAAGGCCTGCTGATGGGCAACGACATCGAGCGCATGAGCGACGCCGAACTGGCGGTGGCGGTGGAGACCACCAATGTCTTCGCCAAACTGACGCCGTCGCACAAGGAACGCATCGTGCGTCTGCTCAAGGGCAACGGTCATGTCGTCGGCTTCATGGGCGACGGCATCAACGACGCGCCAGCGCTGCGCACCGCCGATATCGGTATTTCGGTGGACAGCGCCGTGGACATCGCCAAGGAAGCGGCGGACATCATCCTGCTGGAGAAAAGCCTGATGGTGCTGGAGGAGGGCGTGCTGGAAGGGCGTCGGACCTTCGCCAACATGCTCAAGTACATCAAAATGACCGCCAGTTCGAACTTCGGCAACGTGTTTTCGGTGCTGGTGGCCAGCGCGTTCATTCCGTTCCTGCCGATGCTGCCAATGCACCTGCTGGTGCAGAACCTGCTCTATGACATTTCGCAGATCGCCATCCCGTTCGATAACGTCGACGAGGACATGCTGAAAAAACCACAGCGGTGGCAGCCGGCGGACGTCGGTCGCTTCATGCTGTTTTTCGGACCGATCAGCTCGATCTTCGACATCACCACGTTTGCCTTGATGTGGTACGTGTTCGACGCCAATACCCCGGACCATCAAACCCTGTTCCAGTCCGGCTGGTTCGTGGTCGGGCTGCTGACCCAGACCCTGATCGTGCACATGATCCGCACGCCAAGAATTCCGTTCCTGCAAAGCCGCGCGGCAATGCCTCTGATGGTGATGACCGGAGTCATCATGGCCGTGGGTGTCTTCCTGCCGATGGGACCGCTGGCGCACTACTTCAAATTGCAGGCGTTGCCGTCGCTGTACTTTGTGTTCCTGCCGGTGATTTTGCTGGCGTACATGGCACTGACCCAGGCAGTGAAAGGCTTCTACATTCGCCGGTTTGGCTGGCAGTAAAGCGTGCACATTTAGGAAAGGTCCTACAGAAAACGCGACAGGTCTTCCGTAGCCTTGCGCCCTCACGAATCCGACACCCTCCTGGGGGCCCCTGTTGTCGAACAAAGCCTTACGTATCCTGATCGCCGACGAACTGCATTTTCACCGCATGAAGGTTGAGCGACTGTTCAATCAACTCGATTACCACCGGATAGCACCGGTGCACAGCCTGGAAGAGCTATTGACCCTGGTCGAATACGGTTGCGAGCCATTTGATCTGGTGGTCATCAATGCATCGCTGGCGGGTGGAGCGTTGAACCTGTTTGATTTTTTTCTCGATAACCCACAGGTTCATCACGCCTTGATCTACGACGGCCAGCAGGCGCAGTTGCCGCCCATTCCTGCTTGCGTTCAACAGCCCGTTCAGGTGAGCCATGCAACGTTGCCTGATCTGGCGTCCATCCAGCGGCTGATGGCGGTCATCGATCCTGATCTACCGTTCGTCGTCACTGTCATTTCTGTCAGGTAGTTGCATCCGGATTTCCATGCAAAAGTCTTTGCGCAGCCGGTGCATTTAACCGGGCCGGGCTCATGGGCATTGATCTCTCAATCGTCGTGTTTTTTTGCACAGGAAGTTGCCATGAAGTCAGTGCCGTCAGTACTGGTTGGAGACGATCATCCGGTGGTCCGTGCCGCGGTCAAAATGGTATTGAAAGAAGAAGGCTTCAACCAAATATACGAAGCGTCCAGCGGTAACGAGGTTTTATCGATTGTCCGGGAGCATTCACCCGATCTGGTGGTGCTGGATCTGGTGATGCCCGGTGGCGACGGGCTGGATGTGCTGGCGCGGATCCAGGCCAGCAAGGTGCCGTGCCGAGTACTGGTCTTCACGTCGCAGGAACCGATGTTTTATCAGGATCGGTGCATGCGCGCCGGTGCCGCGGCCTATGTCGCCAAGACCAATACTTTGCAGCATTTGCACAAAGCGGTTCATGCCGTGATGGCCGGTTATACCTATTTTGCCCAGCTACCCTGCGCGTCGGCGTCGCTGAACACGTTGCAACTCAGCGAAAAACAGATGATCGATAAACTCTCCGACCGCGAACTGGCCATCTTTCAGCATCTGGCCCGAGGCACGAGCAACAAGGAGATCGCCGCCATCATGCACCTGAGCCACAAGACCGTCAGTACCTACAAGACCCGTTTGATTGAAAAACTCAAAGTGAAAGCGTCGGTGCACCTGAGGGATTTTGCCAAGCGTAATCATCTGATCTGAGTGAGCCTGATCATGCGCAATTGTTTGTGGGCTCTGTTGTTGTTCTGTGTACTGGGAGCACCGGTTGTGGAAGCTGACGAGCCACAGCTTTTGCATTTGCTGGGGCGTTCGTCGGTGGAGGGCTATCAGGTCCAACTGAATGAAAAGGACTGGCAGTGGCTGCGCGACAAGCGAGTCTTGCGCCTCGGGGTGTCGGGGCCGGACTATCCGCCGTTCGAGATCACGCGCAACGTTGATGAGCTGGAAGGCATCACCGCAGACTATGCCGCGCTGGTGGCGCAACTGCTGCACGTCAAGATCGAGGTGCTTCGTTACCGCACACGCGAAGCGGCCATGAATGCGCTCAAACACGATGATCTGGACCTGCTCGGCACGTCCAACAACTTCGAGGCGGCCGATCCCGAGCTGACCCGATCCGCTGCTTATGCTGAAGATCAGCCCATTCTGGTGAGCCGAGTGGACGAGCAAATGCCCGTCGATCTGGCGGGTAAACGTATCGCCATGGTCGATGACTATCTCCCGTCGCAAACCGTCGAAGCCTTCTATCCCGAGGCCAGCCTGCAACGTTATGCCTCGGTGGTCGATGCGCTTGGGGCGGTGGCGTACGGGCAGGATGACGTCTACCTCGGTGACCTCATCAGCGCCAATTACCTGGTCAACTACAACAATCTCAATAACGTTCACTTGGTGGGGCCGTCCGGCCTCGACGCTAACCCCTTCGGTTTCGCATTGGCTGGCGGCAAGGTGCGTTTGAAAAGCATTGTCGACAAGGCCCTGGCGGCGATCCCCATGGATCAACGCTCGGCTATCGAGCATCGCTGGAGCGCAGGCAAGGCCAAAATGATGGGTCAGCAGCGCGTGAGTCTGAGCGCGAGTGAAAAGCGCTGGCTGGATCAGCACCCGACGGTGAATGTCGGCGTGGTCGAGAATTTTGCGCCGTTGACGTTTTACGACGCCCAGGGGCGATTCAGCGGGTTGACGGCGCAATTGCTGACGCTGATCAGCCAGCGCAGCGGCTTGAACTTCAACGTGCTGCGGGGGCATTCCCTGGACCAGCAGATCCAGCGACTCAAGGCTGGCGAGATCGACGTGTTGCCCGCCATCATCCCCACAACCGAAGGCGTCGCCGAGCTGCGATTTACCAGCCCTTACGTGACGAATCCGTACACGTTGGTCAGTGCAATCAGCCCCGGTAGCCCAAGGACGCTGGACGATCTGGCCGGCAAACGCCTGGCGATTTACCACAGCCATCCGATGCGCTCGTTCATTCAGGCAAAGGCGCCGGGTGTGCGGATGGTGGATGTCGAAAACCCGGCCCAAGGTCTGGAGTTGGTCATGAAGGGGCAAGCCGATGCCGCGCTCAGTTCGTTGTTCATGACCCGTTACCTGATTGCCCGGTACTACCGCGAGCATCTGCGCATCAGCAGTACGGTGGGCGATGAACCGGCGCGCATCGCCCTGGCCATCGGCCGTGATGCGCCGCAGTTGCAGTCGATTCTAAACAAGGCGTTGCTGAGCATTCCGCCCCAGGAGATGGACGAACTGGTGGCCCGCTGGAGCAATGATGTGGTGGTGGATGACAGCTATTGGCTGCGCCATCGCGAAGGGATTTTCCAGGCATTTGCTGCGGCCGGCGCCTTGTTGTTGCTCGCACTGGTGTGGATTGCCTGGCAGCGTCGGCAGATCCGTCAGCGCCAACAACTGCTCGGGCAATTGCAGGACGCCAAGAACGCTGCCGACGATGCCAACCGCGCGAAAACCACGTTTTTGGCGACCATGAGCCATGAAATCCGCACGCCGATGAATGCCCTGATCGGCATGCTCGAATTGGCGCTGAAGCGAGCGGAGGAGGGCGTCACTGACCGTTCTGCCATTGAGGTGGCGTCCGAAGCCGCGCAGCAATTGCTGGCATTGATCGGCGACATCCTGGACATCGCCCGCATTGAATCCGGGCATTTGTCGCTGACCCCTGAGCGGACCAATCTACGGACACTGGTGGAGTCGGTGTGTCGGGTTTTTGAGGGGCTGGCACGGCAGAAGAATGTGCAGTGGCGGGTGGAACTGGATGAGCACAGCGACCGTGACGTGTTGGTCGACCCCACACGCCTCAAGCAGGTGCTGTCCAATCTGCTGAGCAATGCGATCAAGTTCACTCGTGAAGGTGAGGTGAGCCTGACGCTGCAAGTGGACCCGGGGTTGCCGGGGCATCTGGCAGTCAGTGTGCGCATTGAGGACAGCGGCATCGGTATCAGTCTGGTCGATCAACAGCGATTGTTCAGCCCGTTCGTGCAGGCCGGTAACAGCCAGCAGTCCGGCCGTAACGGGTCCGGCCTGGGGCTGGTCATCAGCCGTTCTCTGTGCGAAATGATGGGCGGCCGATTGCAGCTCGTCAGCGTCCTCGGACTGGGGACCCAGATTGAAGTCAGCCTTGATCTGATCGCGTTGCAACCGTTGTTGACCCGCGAGTGGGTGGATAGCGGTTTGCAGGTGCTGACCCGGCCGCTGACGATTCTGGTGGTCGACGATTACCCGGCCAATCGATTGTTGCTCTCACGCCAGCTGAGCTATCTGGGGCATCGTGTGCTGGAGGTGGAGAACGGCGAGCGCGGTCTTGCGCAGTGGCGCGAACATGAGCTCGATTTGGTCATCACCGACTGCAATATGCCAGTGGTCAGCGGTTATGAGCTGGCAGGTGCGATACGCGATGAAGAGCGTGCCCATGGATTACCGCCGACGCTGATTCTGGGGTTTACCGCCAATGCACAACCTGAGGAGAAGGTCCGCTGCCTGGAGGCGGGCATGGACGACTGCCTGTTCAAACCGATCCGGCTGGAGGATTTGCGTGCCTGGTTGGCGTCTCGATTTGTGAGTGAGCCGCCAGCGCCGGTTGAAGAACAATTAACGTCCGAGATCGACTTGAGCGGCCTGGAGCTATACGTCGGTGACGACCGGACGCTGATCAATCAATTGTTGCGCGAACTGGCCGTGACCAACCTCTACGATCGCGATGATTTGCTTGCAGCGCACGTCAGTGGCAATTGCCACCGGCTGCAGGACCTGGCGCACCGTATCAAAGGTGGTGCGCGCATGGTCCGTGCAAAACGTTTGATCGAATGCTGCGAACATCTTGAGCGTGCCTGCGCCGAGGGGCGCGCGACGTTGATCGACGAGGCCGTCGATCAATTGCAGCACGCCATGGCGCGCCTGGATCAGAGCCTCAAGCGAGACTGACGCTTAATCCCAGTGCGGCGCGATGCCTTTGGGGCTGGTCAGTCGATGGCCGCGATCAAGACCCGCGATCAGCGCCATGTCGGCGTTGCTCAACGTCAGAGTGCGAGCCTGCAGGTTGCTTTCAAGGTTGGCGCGTTTGGTCGACGATGGAATCACTGCGTAACGTGCCCTGAAAGATGAAGATTCCGGCGGACCATTCGATCGGGATGAAGTCCATCAGCGTGCTGATCGGTGGCGAGGGCAGTTCACCGTTACTGATGCCTTGGAAAAACTCGGCGGGTGACAGGGCGCTGACCTCGGCCATGGACAGACTGCCCGGGCCGGCGAGGCGGGCGCGTATGGCCTGTTCCTGGGCGATCCATTGGGCGAGCGTGGCTTCGCGGTTCGGGCTTTGCATGGGCATGTCCTCGGACGGGAATGGATATTATGGTTGTAATCCTGATCGATATTATGTCCGAAATAAAAACTCCGCTACCCCTCATGTCATAACGCGACCTGTTGCTAGGCGATATCGCTGTGGCTGAACTCCTCGTCCAGAAAGTCGATCAATGCGCGCACCGACGGCAGCAGCCCACGGCGTGAAGGGAAGATGGCATGCACGATCCCGCATTTGGGTGCCCAGCCCGGCACCAGTTCCACCAGACGTCCGGCGGCGATGTCATCGCGCACCACCACGCTGGGCAGGTGGGCGATGCCGATCCCCGCGAGCACCGCGTGACGCAACGCCAGCAGGTCATCGGTGACCATTCGCGGTGTGTGTCGAATCAATGCGCTAGCGCCCTGCGCACCGAACAATTCCCACTGATATTCACGCTGCGCCGCGCCCCAGTGCAGACTCGGCAGGCCGCTGAGGTCGGCCGGGGAAGCGGGTGACGAAAGGTCTTCGCGAAAGGTCGGAGCGCCCACCAGGCACTGTGTGCTGTTGCCCAGTACCTTCATCACCATGTCGGTGTTTTCCAGCGGCGGAAAACGTACCCGCAACGCAATGTCGAAACCCTCATGGATCAGGTCGACCCGCCGGTTGGTGCTCTCGATGAACAACTCTACCAATGGGTACCTGAGCATGTAGCGGGTCAGCATCGGCCCGACCCAGGAGTTGAGCAGGGCCGTGGGGCAACTGATACGCACCAGCCCTTGGGGTTCGGAGCGATTGCGCTCGATCAGTTCGGCGGCGCTTTGCGCTTCCACGCGCATCGCCAGGCAACGCTGGTAATAGGCCTGGCCGATTTCTGTCAGTGAGCAATGCCGGCTGGTGCGGTGCAGCAGGCGTACACCGAGGCGCTCTTCTAGTTCGGCAATGCGTCGGCTGAGCTTCGATTTTGGCATGTCCAGCGCCCGGCCTGCCGGGGCGAAACCGTGGTGTTCCACCACTTGGGTGAAGTAGTAGAGGGTGTTGAGGTCTTCCACCATCGTTCTCCCTGTAGAACGCTAAGGCTGATTTTTGCAGTCTAGTGCATCAAAGGGTTCAGTTTTAAGCTTTGTCCATCGCGTCACTCACCAGATTCGGAGGCGGAATGAAAAACATCATCGGTATCTACACCAGCCCACGGGCCCATTGGGTCGGCGACGGTTTTCCGGTTCGCACGCTGTTTTCCTACGACAACCTGGGCAAGCACATCAGCCCGTTTTTGCTGCTCGATCACGCCGGTCCCGCTGAATTCACCCCGACCACCGAGCGTCGTGGCGTTGGTCAGCATCCACACCGCGGTTTCGAAACCGTGACTATCGTTTATAAGGGCGAACTGGAACACCGCGACTCCACCGGCAGCGGCGGCAAGATCGGCCCAGGCGACGTGCAATGGATGACCGCAGCTTCCGGGATTCTCCACGAAGAGTTCCACTCAGAAGGTTTCGCCAAAACCGGCGGCACCCTGGAAATGGTTCAGTTGTGGGTCAACCTGCCGGCCAAGGACAAAATGGCCGACGCCGGTTACCAGACGATTCTCGATGGCGACATCCCGAGTATCGCGCTCAAGGACCAGGCCGGCAGCCTGCGCTTGATCGCCGGTGAGTTCGACGGCTACACCGGCCCGGCGCGCACGTTTACCCCGATTGACGTCTGGGACCTGCGCCTCAACGGCGGCAAGTTGCTGACCCTGGACCTGCACGAAGGTCGTAACACGGCACTTGTAGTGTTGCGTGGCACGGTTCAGGTCAACGGTGTGGAACTGGTGCGCGAAGGGCAGTTGGCGTTGTTCGAACGCATTGGCAATCAGCTCAGCCTGGAAGCCGATAACGATGCCGTCGTATTGCTGCTCAGCGGCGAACCGATCGACGAGCCGATCGTCGGTCACGGTCCGTTCGTGATGAACACCGAGCAGGAAATCCACCAGGCCTTTGCTGACTTCCAGTCAGGCCGATTCGGTCGGATGAGCAGTTGAACTCATTGTTGTAACGCTGTGGCGCTTCGGGCTTGTGTGACTACGCGTGCTTGGCCGCGGCTTAACGAACTATCAGGTTTCTCTCACGCCGGCCCATTCGGCATCGATAAAAAGCGAGGATTACTCCCATGACTACCTCTTACAAACGTCTCGATAAGGATAACGCCGCCGTTCTGTTGGTCGATCACCAGGCGGGTTTGCTTTCTTTGGTGCGCGACATCGAGCCGGACCGGTTCAAGAACAACGTGCTGGCCCTGGCTGACCTGGCCAAGTACTTCAAGCTGCCGACCATCCTCACCACCAGTTTCGAAACCGGCCCCAACGGTCCGCTGGTCCCTGAGCTCAAGGCGCTGTTCCCGGACGCGCCGTACATCGCCCGCCCTGGCCAGATTAATGCCTGGGACAACGAAGACTTCGTCAAGGCGATCAAGGCCACCGGCAAGAAACAACTGATCATCGCTGGCGTGGTAACCGAAGTGTGCGTGGCGTTCCCGGCGCTGTCGGCACTGGCTGAAGGCTTCGAGGTGTTTGTGGTGACTGACGCTTCCGGCACCTTCAACGAGCTGACCCGTCAATCGGCCTGGGACCGCATGTCCTCTTCCGGCGCTCAGTTGATGACCTGGTTTGGCCTGGCCTGTGAGCTGCATCGCGACTGGCGCAATGATGTGGAAGGCTTGGGTACTTTGTTCTCCAACCACATCCCGGACTACCGCAACCTGATGACCAGCTACAACACGCTGACCAACAGCAAGTAACCTCTGACAACATAGTTCCCCTGTGGGAGCGAGCTTGGTCCGGGCGGCGTTCCGACGATAGCGGTATGCCAGCCACCATCAATGGTGACTGGCATGGCCTCATCGTCGGAACGCCGCCCGGACCAAGCTCGCTCCCACATTGTTTTGCATTGTTCTGAAGGCATGCTTGAACAAGGCCCAGAGGTTGACTCAAGAAGTGCCTAAGGTTGTGCAGAAGAAGGGATTTTTGCAGTGGTTGCGCAATCGAGCGTAGGGGCTCGAAGGTCATGGGCGCGGGTGCAATCGAGTGAGCCGTCAGTAGTCGAACGGCGCATGTTGCCAAACCATGCCAACGGGGCCAGCTATCAACAGCAAGGCTAGGTAAGCCAGGGTTTGTCGGCGACTCAGCGGTTTTTTGTGCGCCGACTGTTGCGCTGCGAATCGGGCGCGGCCATGTCCCTGAATCTGGGACAGCAGAAAGGCTTCGCGCGCCTGTTCCGGCATTTCCCACAACAAGGACTCCAGGTGCCAACGCGCTTCGGAATTCGGTGAAGTGGCCGGTGGCAAAGGCATTTCGGATGAGGACGACATGGGCAGGAGTTACTCGTTTCCGGCATCCTGGCCGCGCTATCAAGAATGAGTCGCATTCTAGTGGTGTCGGTGGCGTGATGGCAATTACCCATATGGATTATTTTCAAGCCCACCCATTGGCATCCTCAACTTCCCAATAATTGGCTATTTGCTGCAGGTCAGTGCGCGATTAACGTAGCCCACACCCCTTGTGACTGGAGCCCACCATGCAACAGCGTATCGATTTCTACACTGCTTCCCCTGACGCACTCAAAGCCATGATCGCGTTGGAAACTGCTGTGTCGAAGCTGCCGCTGGAAAAGTCGTTGATTGAGCTGGTAAAGCTGCGCGCTTCCCAGATCAACGGCTGCGCCTTCTGCATCGATATGCACACCGCCGATACCCGCAAGGGTGGTGAAACCGAACGTCGGCTGTACGCGGTGTCGGTCTGGCGTGAAACGCCGTTCTTCACCCCGCGTGAACGTGCGGCGCTGGCCTGGACCGAATCCTTGACGCTGCTGAGCCAGACCCATGCTCCGGACGAAGATTACGAACTGGCTACTTCCGAGTTCAGTCCCAAGGAAATGGTCGATTTGACCGTGGCCATTACGACCATCAACGCCTGGAACCGCCTGGCGGTTGGCTTCCGCAAAATGCCTCAGGAGTAACACTAACGGGTCAGCCCGGCGAAACCCAGGGCAGCGATGACCGTAGCGAGCAAGATCAACCGTTTGAGCAGAGGAGGCTTAGATGTGCTCACCGGGACAGCAAGGTCGGTTTCAAGGCTGGGCATGCTGGCCATGGAGAAATAGTGGCAAATGATTTCTGCTGCCGGTCGTCAGGTGCTTACTTGAGCCAATGGCCAGGGGTAATGCCGGTCATGTCCTTGAAGAAGGCGATGAACGCGCTGTCACTGGCAAACCCCAGGTCGAAGGCGCTGTAGCCAATGTTCCGCCCGGTAGCGAGCAGTTCGATGGCGCGCATCAGCCGCCATTGCTGGCGCCATTGCTGATAGCCCATGCCGGTTTCACGCTGGAAGATTCGCCCGATGGTTCGGCCACTGGCTCCGATCTGTTGTTCCAGGGCGTGAAGTTCCGGCGGCAGCTGCTCGAGCGTGGCGAGCAGCGGCGCCAGGCGTTTGTCCCAGGGCAATGGCAGTAGCATCGGTTGCTGCACGGCGTCGCGGATTTCGCTCAGGCACAGACCCAACAGATGAATGAATTTGCCCTGATGCCAATCGGTGTCGAAGTCAGCGACGGCTATCGGTTCCAACACCGCCCGCAGCAACGGGCTGACTTCAATCACACAGACCTGTTGCGGCAGGTCGGCGCACAACGCCGGTGTCAGGTAAATCGAGCGATAGTCGACGCTCTGCTGCATCACCGCGCGGTGGGCAACCCCAGGTGGAATCCACGCGGCGCGAGAGGGGGGCAGCAGGCACAACTGCTGCGCAAGGGTAATGCGCGTGCAGCCCTGACGGGTGAACAGCAACTGTCCGCGTTCATGCTGATGCAGTCCGGAATCGTGATCGCCCAAGATTGCGGCGATGCCGATGACCGACGCGGGGTAGCTATCGGGATCGAATTGCGCGTGGGCATTGAGCCAGGCCATGGATTGTCCGATTTCAACGATTAATTGGCAAGGTTTGGATAATACGCCAGTCACGGTTTCTTAAGCTGCTGGCCAGTATTTCCGGACGAGTGAAGTTGAGATGAATTCCAAAAGCCTGTTGGTATTGGCGATTGCCTTGCTGATGTTTCCGCAGATCGCCCAAACCCTTTATAGCCCGGCGCTGGCAGACATTGGCCAGGCCTTTGCCGTCGGGCCGCAAGAGGCGGCGCAAACCCTGTCGGTGTTTTTTCTGGCTTTCGCATTCGGCGTAGTGGTGTGGGGCCGGCTGTGCGACCGGATCGGACGTCGGCCGTCGATGCTCGCCGGGCTGGCGTTATATGCCGGTGCCTCGGTGCTGGCGATGAGTGCCAGCTCTTTCAATGCGCTTTTGATGGCCCAAGCGCTGGCAGCTTTTGGCGCTGCGGTGGGTTCGGTCGTGACGCAAACCGTGCTGCGCGACCGTTTCAAGGGTGCGGAACTGGCGCAGGTGTTTTCGGTGATGGGCATCGCGCTGGCTGCCAGCCCGGCGATTGGCCTGTTCGCCGGGGCCAGCCTGGTGCAAGGCTTCGGCTATCGAGGCGTGTTGGGATGCCTGTTGCTGGTGTCCTCGGCGTTATGGCTGTGGTGCCTGCGGACCTTACCGGAAACCCGACCGCAGAAAGTAACGACACCCGCTCTGTTCGAGACGCTGTGGAGAATGCTGCACGACCGCGATATCTGGCGTTCCACGCTCTTGGTGGCGTTATTCAATATTGCCCTGTTCAGCTATTACAGCCTCGGTCCCTTCATGTTTCAGCGATTGGATTTGAGTGCGCAGTTGTTCGGTTACAGCGGGATAATCCTGGCCTTGGGCTCCGGCCTCGGCGCCTGTCTCAACAAACGCCTGTTGCATCGAGGGCTCAATGGTTTGCAGCTGATCCGGCTGGCGGCGGTGTTGGCATTGGCGGGCGGTGGCGGCGTTTGGCTGATGCAGGGCAGCGGTCTGTTTGTAATGCCGATGCTGCTGGTGGTGCTGGCGTTTGGCATGGCGATCCCGAATATCCTCGGTTCGGCATTGGCGAACTATGGTGATCGACTGGGCACGGCTGGCGCGTTGTTTGGATTGTTCTACTACTTGTCAACTGGCGGTGGGCTGATGCTGGCAGCGTGGGGGCAGGCATTGGGTGAGACGTTGGTGCTGTGCGGCGCATTGACGTTGCTGTTGGCGGGTTCAGGCAGCAAACGTTGGCCGCCGTCCAGCTAAGAGAAATGTCGCCTGACACACCGCTATCGCGAGCAGGCCCGCTTGTGTCTTGCGCAGGATTCCAGTTCCGCTGCCTGAGCCAGCAACGGCAGGCTGAGGGACGCAAGCAACAAAAGGGCTTTCATGGGATCAACTCCTCAACGTTAAGCATCAACACCAACCCAGTTCAGCGGCGCCGGTTCGGTGTTGAAGTAGATGTGCTTGAGTTCGGTGAACTCATCCAGCCCGGCCCGCGACAGTTCGCGGCCGATGCCGCTGGACTTGTAGCCACCCCACGGCGCTTGTGGAAACGCCGCGTTGTAGTCATTGATCCACACGGTGCCGACCCGCAGGCGTTTAGCCATGCGGTAAGCCTTGCCGATGTCTTGGGTCCAGACCCCGGCGGCCAGACCATAAGGTGTGTCATTGGCCAGTCGTAGCGCCTGGGCTTCGCCGCTGAAACGCTCAACGGTGATCACCGGACCGAAAATTTCTTCCTGGGCGATTCGCATCTCGGCCGTGACATTGCCCAACAAGGTTGGCCGCAGCCAGAAGCCGCGTTCAAACTGCTCGGGAATCGTCCCGCCGGCTAGCAAGGTCGCGCCTTGTTCGACGGCACCGGCAATCATCGTGAGGATCTGATCGCGCTGGCCTGCAGAAATCAGCGGACCCATTTGTGTGAGCGGGTCGAGGCCATCGCCCAGACGGATGTTCAGAATCCGTTGCTGCAAGGCTTCGACAAATCGATCGTGAATCCCGTCCTCCACCAGCAACCGGGAACCGGCGGAACAGATTTGCCCGGCATTGAAAAACACCGCGTTCAGCGCCTGGTCCAGCGCCACTTCAAAGTCGGCATCGGCGAACACGATGTTCGGGTTCTTGCCGCCCAGTTCCAGCGCCACGCGTTTGAAATTGCCGGTGGCCGCACGCATCACCTTGCCGCCGGCACCCGCGCCACCGGTCAGCGACACCAGGTCCACTTCATCGCTGGCTGCGAGCAATTCACCGACGTCACCCGGACCGCAGAGCAGGTTGAACACGCCGGCCGGAAGGTCTGCTTCGCCGAGTAATTCGGTCAAGCGATGGGCCGTCATCGGCGTCAGGCTGCTGGGTTTGAACACGACGGTGTTGCCAGCGGCCAGGGCCGGGGCGATCTTCCATACCGCTTGCAGCAGCGGGTAATTCCACGGCGCGATCAAGGCACACACGCCCACCGGTTCGCGCTGGTTGAAGCTGATGACATGGGCCGGAGCGTGACTGTTGACGCTGGCGCTTTCGGTTTCCAGCAGCGCCGCGTAATAGCGGAACGTAGCGACCACATTGCCAACGTCGCCGAGGCTTTCACCCAGGGTTTTGCCGGCGTTGAGGGTTTCCAGGCGGGCGAGGTGTTCAGCGTCCCCTTCGATTAAATCGGCGATCCGTTGCATGAGCTGCGCACGCTCGGTCACCGGCATCGTTGGCCATGGCCCCTCATCGAATGCCTGGCGTGCGGCACTGATCGCCAACTGCGCATCGACAGCCCCGGCCACGGCCACTTGCGTCAGCACTTCTTCGGTTGCGGGGTTGATGACGTCGCGGTAGCGCGCCGCCTGTGGCGCCTGCCCACTACCTGCGATAAACAAGGGAATCTGCGGCATTTGCGTCTCCAGCCAAGTGGGTCGTGGTGCTCACTATGGCGGCGTCGGCAACGCTGCGATTGATCAAACGCGGCATAACCACGCCGTTTTTCCACGGTGGCCACGCCGCGAGATAACGGCAGTCAATGTCGTTTCCCGTCAAGTGCGCGCAAGGCGTCTCTCTACACTGCCAAGCATCCGGTCAAACGAACTGTGGAGGACGCGATGAATCAACCTGTCGAGCAACTGAGAATCCGCCTGGCCTGCGCCTTTCGCTGGGCGGCGCGGCTGAACCTGCATGAGTCCATCGCCAATCACTTCAGCGTGGCGGTGTCGGGTGACGGTCGGGAATTTTTGATCAATCCGTACGGCAAGCATTTCTCTCGGATCAAGGCCAGCGACCTGCTGCTGGTGAATGCCGATGACCCCGCGAGCCTGGATCGCCCGGACGCGCCGGACATCACCGCATGGGCCTTGCACAGCGCCTTGCATCGCAACCAGCCGCATGCCCGTTGCATCCTCCACACGCATTCCGGATATGCGACGGCGCTGGCCTGCCTGACGGATTCGCGGCTGCCGCCGATCGAGCAGAACGCCATGCGGTTTTTTGAGCGGGTGGCCATCGACGACGGATTCGATGGCATGGGCTTGGGAGACGAAGCCGAGCGCGTCAGCCATGTGCTGGGAGACAAACCCATTCTGTTGATGGGCAACCATGGCCTGCTGGTCGCGGCGCCGACCATCGCCCAGGCGTTCGATGATCTGTACTACTTCGAACGGGCCTGCGAGACCTACATCACCGCGCTTTCAACCGGCAGCGAGTTGCGCATCGCCAGTGATGAAATCGCCCGCAAGACCTGTCGACAATGGCTCGATTACCCAGGCTTCGCCGACAAACATTTCAACGCGCTGATGGGCATCCTGGACGAGGAAGAAGCAGGTTATAGGCTATGAATTCAATCCGCCTCGGCCGGCCGGTGCTCCTTGCGCAGCGGCTGACGCATCACCGGGGCGGTCCAGACCTGGCTGCGGTCCTCGCTGGGCGGGCAACCGAAGCGGGCGCGGTAGGTGCGGGAAAAGTGTTCCAGCGAACCAAACCCTGAACACGCCGCCACTTGCGCCACGCTCAAGCGAGTTTGCTGCAGCAGGCTGTGGGCCTTGGCCAGCCGCAAAGTGATGTAGTACTTGAGCGGCAACAGGCCGGTCTGATACTTGAACTGCCGCTCCAGTTGCCGCCGCGAGAGGCCGACCTGGCTGGCAATCGCCTCGCAATCGAGCGGTTCTTCCAGCGCCTTTTCCATCAACTGCACCGCACGGCGAATCTTGCTGCCGTACAGGCCGGTGTTGGTCAGGCCGCCATCGAGTTGATTGTCCGCTGGCGCACGCACATGGCCCATCAGCAGGTGCATGCCGATCTCCCGCGCCAGATCGCTGTCGATGCTTTGGCCGATCCAGCCGAGCAGCATGTCCAGTGTTGTCGTTGCGCCGGCGCAGGTCATGCGCTGACGCTCAAGCGTATAGAGCTGCGGCGTGGCGTGAACGCGGGGATAGCTCTCCTGAAAGCCTTGAAGATTGTCCCAGTGCACCGCGGCTTCATAGCCGTCGAGCACGCCGGCGGCCGCGAGTAATTCAGTGCCGGTTTCCACGCCCATCAGCACCGCGCCGAACAACGCCTGTTTGCGCAGCCAGCTTTTGAGCGCCAGGTTGCGGCTGTGTTTGTGCACGTCGAAACTGGCGATCACCAGGCACACATCGAAACCCTGATCGGCGCGCAGACCCTCGTTGGCCACGGTCGTCAGGCCATTGCTGGCCTGCACCGGTTCACCGTCCAGCGATAACAACGTCCACTCAAACAGTTGGCGCTGGGTCAGCCAGTTGGCGATGGCCAGCGGCTCCAGCACCGCGGCTAACCCGAAGTTGGAAAACGACGGCAACAGCAGCACCGCCACCCGCAACGGCGTGACTTCGCCGCGCCGCCAGGTGAAGCGGGTATCGGGGGGCACTGCGCTGTCGCACGGTTGATTGCTCATGAGTCATCTCTGCGTTCAAACATCATCGTTGCCGCGTCTGCCACTGCGGATGTATCCACACCGGCGCATCAGAGGGCGGCAGGGGCATCAATCCGCGAATCATGTCGCTGGCCTTTTCCGCGATCATCACCGTCGGCGCATTGGTGTTGCCGCTGACGATCACTGGCATGATCGAGGCGTCCACCACCCGCAAGCCGTCGAGGCCATGCACTCGCAGCTGCGGATCGACCACCGCTTGCGGATCAACGGCCGGTCCCATCTTGCAGGTGCCGCTGGCATGGTAGCCGGTTTCCGTGACCTGTCTGGCCCAGGCATCCAGCGCTTCATCGCTCTGTGCGCCGGGACCTGGGACCAACTCTTCACCTTTGAATGCGGCCATGGCCGGTTGCTCGATAATCTCGCGCACCAGCCGCGCACCGGCGCGCATGTCAGCTCGATCCTGCTCGGTTTTCAGGTAATTGAACAGGATGCGCGGCGGCTGTCGAGGGTCGGCGCTGTTCAGCGTGACGCCGCCCAGGCTGGTGGGGCGCATCAGGTCGATATGGATCTGGAAGGCGTGGCCGGGCACCAGATCGACGGTGCCCGGTTGTACGGCCAGCGGCATGAAGGTCAGTTGCAAATCCGGGTGTTCTACGCCGGCACGGGAACGGATGAACGCGCCGGCCTCGAAATGATTACTCGCCGCCAATCCGTCGTGGGTGGCGAACCAGCGTGCGCCGATCCACCACTTGCCCGGCGCGGTGGTCCACGGATACAGCGACACCGGTTTTTTGCACAGGTACTGCACGACGGTGTCTGGATGGTCGTTTAGCCGCCGGCCAACACCGGGCAGGTCATGTTTCACCGTGATCCCCAAATCCCGCAATTCGGCCGCCGGACCGACGCCCGACAGCAACAACAACTGCGGCGAATTGATCGCTCCGGCGGTCAGTAATACTTCGCATCGGGCGTGAGCGTTATGAGTCTCACCGTTCTGCTCGTATTCGATTCCGACAGCGCGATTGCCGTCGAACAGGATGCGCAACGCCAACGCGTCGGTGGCCACCCGAACATTGCCCCGAGCCAGCGCCTCGCTCAGATAACCCCGCGAAGTGCTCCAGCGCCGCCCGGCGCGAGTGGTGCGATCCACTGGCCCGAAAGCTTCCTGACGATAGCCGTTCAAGTCGCTGCTCAAGCCATACCCTGCCTCGGCGCCAGCAGCCAAAAATGCTGCGCACAAAGGGGTCGCTGTATCGCCCGGTGTGACGTGCAAATGTCCCGTCGCCCCTCGGTAATCATCCGCGCCGTCGGCGTGGGTTTGCGCTCGCTTGAAGTACGGCAGCACTTGCTGATAACGCCAGCCCTCGCAGCCTTGCTCGGCCCAACCGTCGTAATCCCGGGCATGGCCACGGATGTAGACCATGCCGTTGATCGACGACGAACCGCCCAGCGTCCGACCTCGCGGCGTGCCGATCCGGCGTCCATGCAGATACGGTTCCGGCTCGGAGCTGTAGCTCCAGTTGAAGCGCGTACCGCCGACCACGATCCCTACGGCGGACGGCATGTCGATAGTCCAGCTCTTGTCCGCCGGGCCGGCTTCCAGCACTAAAATCTGCACCGACGGGTCTTCACCCAAACGGTTGGCCAACACGCAGCCCGCAGACCCGGCGCCCACAATCAGGTAATCAAACGCATGATCGGCCATGGTTCGTTGTGCTCCATCAATGAAAAAGCGGATCAGTCAGTTACGACACGTAACCTGTGGGAGCGAGCTTGCTCGCGATAGCGGCAGGTCAGTCAGCATCAATGTTGAGTGATCAATTGCTTTCGTCGGATCGCCGCCCGGAGCAAGCTCGCTCCCACAGGGACCGCGTAACTGCCGGGCACTACGGTCTGACTGAAGACGGCCCGTGAACACCGTTGAACACCAGGCGGTGAAAGTGATGCACCAGGTGCTCGCTTTCATTGCTGCGCTGGGCGTCGATCATGTAGCGGCCCTGGTCGTAGCCCAGAGAATGCAGGCCTTTCTGCACCGAGATGTTCAACGCGATGTCTTCCGGTCCCAAATCCTCATTCATCCACTTCATGCAGGACTCGGTCACCGCAGCGGTCTCGGTGTGGGTGGAGTAGTAACCAAAGCGCAGCAGAGAGCGTTCGGCATCCAGCGGAATCATGATGAACGAGCCGAGAAACTCCGAGAACGGGAAGGTATAGAAAGTGTTGTTCGGCCACAGGCCGATGTTGAAAAAGCATTCGTTGGGGTTCACCTGGCTTTTCAGGGGGACGCCGTAGGCTTCGGTCACCGAGAGATTGGCCGGGGCGACGTAGGTCCACCAGTTGTCGCGTTTGGTCAACTGATAGCCCTTGAAGTCGATCAGCTTGGCGAGGTCGATATGGCACGGCCCGGACAACTTGAAGTGATAGCCCTCGATGGAGTTGTCCATGATCACCTTCCAGTTGGCCGGCACGATCACGTCCTGTTCCTCGATCAGGCGCATGTTCGCAAGGTCCGGAAACACTCGGCGCATTTCCTCATCGGCGCCGGGGAACAGGTCCCGCAACGACGGCGCCGCCGGGTCGAGGTTGAAGTAAATGAACCCGCCCAGTTCTTCGGTGCGGATCTGCGGAATGTTGAACTGCTGCAGCTCGAAGTTCTTCATCTTCTCGCAACGCGGCGCGCTGCGCAGGCTGCCGTCCATCTCGTAGCACCACGAGTGATAGGCGCAACGGACCACGCCGCCGGTGGTGCCGCGACGCGCTTCAAGCAAGCGGTTGCCACGATGCTGGCAAACGTTGTGGAACGCATGGATCTGGCCCTGACGATTCTTCGCCACCACCACGCTCTGGTCGAACAGATCCGTCACCACGTACTGACCCGGCTCGGCGAACTCGCTGACGTGCCCGGCCACGTGCCAGGCGTGCATGAAAATGTTATCGCGTTCGACCTTGAACAGGGTCTCGTCGAAGAAGTAACGCGAGGGCAGGGTGAAGGCTTCTTCCGGGTCCTGCTGGTCCCAACCGTCGACGGGGCTTTGCTGTTTACGGGTTTGGAAACTTTGCATGGGGTGATCTCCACAGTGACTGGCCGCACGGCACGGCTGCTTGTTCTGGGAGTTAATCTAGGGCGCGGGGAAGGGGTGGGAATGATCGATTGCGACCAGTTGGTGGGGGAATACATCAAGCACGGGGCGGAAAAGCATTGGATCATCAACGCACTTCAACGCAGAAACGGAGATCGTCATGAAGCAACCGCAAAATGATTTTGAAGCCTTGTCCGCAACCATTCCCGGTGTCGATTTTTCTGATCGTTCCGCCACGGCGCTGGTCGTGGTCGATGTGCAGCACAGCGATGCAACGGAGGGGCGGGGCTGGGTAAAAGCCTGTGAGGCGGTGGACCCCGGCTCCATGCGTTATTACCTGGATCGTCTGGAGCAGACGACGATTCCAGCTATCCGCCGCTTGCTGAAGGCGTTTCGTGACTCCGGTCGTCCGGTCATTCATCTGTGTACCGGTTCGTTGTATCAGGACATGCGCGATTGTCCGGCGCGTTTCAGGGACTGGACGCGGGAGCTGGAGATTGCCGGGGGTGTCAAGGACATGTGGTGGGTCGGCAATCCAGACTTCGCCTTCCTGGAAGAGGTGGCGCCGCTGGCGCAGGAGACGATCATTCGCAAGACCACCCAAGGTGCTTTCAACGGCAGCGAAATTGACACCACCCTGCAACGCATGGGCATCAAAAACCTGGTGTTCTCCGGTGTGGTCACCAGCTGCTGTGTCGAAACCACCGCCCGCGACGCCGCCGACCGCGGCTACGGTTGTGTCCTGGTCTCTGACGCCTGCGCAGATTGTGACGAAGCCATGCACGATGCGGCGATGTTGAACTTCGGGCTGTACTTCGGAAAAGTAGTGGATACAGCTGAGGAGTTGCTGGTGCCCTTGACGATAGAGGGGCGCAACGCCCGCTAGTGTCGGCGTCCGTGACGTCAACGGCCAGCCAGATGAGCATTTCGCCTGAGACGGTACGCATGCACCGCAAGAATCTCTATTTGAAGCTGAATGTCGGTTCACAGTCGGAGTTGTTTGCCCTGTTTATCGAGTGGTTGCGCTAGCACTGGCATCAAAAGATCGCAGCCTGCGACAGGTGCTGTGGAACAGGTGTATTAACCAACCGCGGTCCGATTGCTCTGTGCTATCAGTAAGTAGTTACCAATGGAACTGCTAGTGTATTGGGCTTGCGCTCACGGCTGGGCTAAGGAAGTCGATGTGATAGCCGGAAGATCCATCACCAATAGCTAAATGAACCCCACAGATACCTTCATTCATCTGTGAGTTGATTTTGTAATCAATACTTGGCGCGATAGCCTCGTTTACCCCGATAGCGAACTCGGTCAGCTTAAGTCCGCGAGAACTAGCCGCAAGATCCAGAAGTTTTATATGTTCCTCGTTTTTTACTTTCAGTGAGGTGATGATGTTGTCTTCAACTGATAAGAATGCGCCTTCTTCCGATATGCGATCACTCAGCCATTTTAGTGAGGTTTTCAATCCTTCTGGCAATCGGGTTAGGTTTTCTCAGTACTGTCAGTATTCCTGCGATTTTCAAAGTTCCGCTAAAAGAAAACGGGCAAGGTTCTTGTGGGTTCATATGTGCATAATGAACTTCAAAAAATTCTGCCACGGACTGAACAAAGTGTGTTCTATGTCTTCGGCAAGTAGTGCGTATGGCTGTGCGTGAGGGAAAATAGTGACCCGCGCATCAGCGTCGTTACCAGACAGGAAAAAGGATTCATTTGAATTGAGCATGTTCAACACGGATCGCTGTGTGCATAAGGCATGTTCAAAATTGCTGCTCAGCAAGAGCTCCAGGCTGTAGAGTGCACTAACTAAGGAAGGCTTGAACACTTGCGTTGCGCAAAAAACGCTTTTTTTATTTTTTGTGTTTTTTGTGATATCAAACGTCAATTTTGCAGCATCATTGCTAAAGGAAAAAATAATACTATTCTTTGGTAGTTTCTCAATCTCGGAAATATTTGCCGTATTGAAACCTAGGTGCGCACATTCTCTGAGGAAGTCTTCTGAATCCGAAATTATTGATAACTCCCCCTGACCAATGAGCGTCGATATCATTTTTGATGTTGGCATAAAATCCTCCTCTTCTTTCCAATGAGCGGCAAGAGAGTTCTTGTCGCTCATTGGTATTATTTACTCTCCAGTGTGAGCCCAAGCCAGAGGTGCCCAACCAAAATTATCCGGGCCAGAAGTGATTCGGTTGAGTTTTTCTTTGACGATATTTTTCTTTTTCATCTGATCTTCCTTTTTCATTTTGTTGGTTTGTACTCCCTGAAATGCTTGGGAGTGGATTAATTAATACAGGATTTTTGATGTGTTAAATGATTTGTTAGGGTTTTTTTAGAATTAATTTGACTGTTTTAGTCGTCGTAAAGTTCTATAGGTTATTTGTGTAGGGCGTATCTGTAATCTTGTTCTGAAAATTTATTATTTTCATTTTTTTTTGGTTGTGGCTGATGACCTGATGTCGTTAGGTTTATTTATGGGTTTTGTTTTTTGAAAGCAAATGTTCAACTGTTAATAGAGGGTTATATAGTGCATGCATCAAAGAAATACCTGACAGATACGTCTGTCCATCAAGCCCTACTACTGGTTGATCTTACCGAGGCAAGCGCACCCGATCACGCCGTCCGACTATTGCTAAATGAAGTTCTTCAGGAGCTTGCTGAAAAAGGCTGGCCCCAAGCGCAACTTCAGACCGGACCACGAATTGTGTCCGCTGAAGAAAATTACGGTTTGCTGGGTTATGACCCAGCAGAAGTCACTCTTGGGAGTGAACACACCCGTTGGGTCGATGAGTGTTCCCTTTTGCGTACACAAACCACCAGTCAAATTCCGGCGGCACTTCAGCGTGCGGCTCATGTGCGGCAACCGGGGGAGACGATATTGCTGGCCGCGCCAGGTATCACTTTTCGTCGAGATAGTCGGGACCGTTGGCATTGTGCAGAACCACATCAAATGGATATCTGGGTGCTGGGTGACCCGGAACTGTCGACGCATGACCACTTGTTGCGTCTGGTCAGCGATATCCTCAAAACAGCCGTTCCTGAAAAGCGTTGGGTCTACAGTGATAGCCCGCATCACTACACGGAGGGCGGAATAGAAGTGAATGTGTTGAATGACGGCGCTGCGGTCGAGGTGCTGGAGTGCGGTCGTATTGCTACGTCTTTGTTAGAGCGCTTGAAGATTGATCCGCAGTGTCATGGAGGGCTGGCGCTCGGGATGGGGTTGGATCGACTGACCATGCTGCGCAAGGGGATTCCGGATATTCGCTTGCTGCGTGATCAGAACGTACGAGTACAGGCGCAGATGCATGATTTGAATCCCTGGAGCGCTGTATCACGTTTGCCTTCGATTGCTCGTGATATTTCGTTGGCGGTAACGCCAGGGTTAAGCGAGGAAGTGTTGACCGAGAGGATGTTACAAGCTGCTGGCGACAACTCTGACTGGATCGAGGAGATGCAGGTCAAGGGACGTTGGGGATTCTTGGATTTACCTGTGCAGGCAATTGAACGCCTCGGACTGCTGCCGGGCCAGGAAAATGTGCTTCTGCGCGTTGTACTGCGTGATTGTTCGCGATCAATCACTACCCACGAGGCGAACGCCTTGTATGCGAACATTCAGTCGGCGTTGCATGAAGGTGCGCCGGGGGCGGGTTACAGAATGGATCTTCCAACGGCTTGAAAGCGCCATTGTCGAATTGCCCAAGTAATCACTGAGACACCGTGTAATCGTTCATCGCGAGCAAGCTCGCTCCCACAGGGACCGCGTAACTGCCGTTTGAAGTGGGTCATCAGTGATGACTGTTTGGAAAACCCCTCGGGAATCCAGCATAGAACTGACACAAACGGAAATCGGAGACGGTCATTTCGGAAACCTCCCACACCCAGAGTTTGAGCTTCCCGGTAGGGTCAACGGCCCCGGCACCCTGTCGGGACACCCCAAGGAAGAACGAACCATGACCAGAAAGGCCGTTATCGTTTTCAGCGGCGGACAAGACTCAACCACCTGCTTGATCCATGCATTGCCGATGTACGATGAAATTCACTGCATTACCTTTGATTATGGCCAGCGCCATCGTGCGGAAATCGAAGTGGC
The DNA here is from genome assembly GCF_054897765.1 of Pseudomonas sp. RT4P38. Classification (NCBI taxonomy): domain Bacteria; kingdom Pseudomonadati; phylum Pseudomonadota; class Gammaproteobacteria; order Pseudomonadales; family Pseudomonadaceae; genus Pseudomonas; species Pseudomonas sp. RT4P38. The sequence continues at coordinate 4,921,984 of NZ_CM142703.1, read as the reverse complement.
GCAACAGTTATCAAAACAGCTTGGCGTGAAGGTGCACAAAGTATTGGACACTTCATTGTTAAGCGAACTGGCCATTAGCAGTTTGACGCGCGACCACATTCCAATTGCAAGGAGTACGGGGAGCGGCGTGCCTGATACGTTCGTGCCTGGCAGGAATATTCTGTTTTTAACGTTGGCTTCTATTTATGCCTATCAAGTGGGTGCTGAAGCTGTCATCACAGGTGTTTGTGAAACTGAGAGCTCTGGCTACCCTGATTGTGGCGATGAGTTTGTTAAGGCGTTGAACAGCGCCATTCACTTGGGCATGGACTATAAGATACAAATTGAGACGCCGCTTATGTGGCTGAATAAAGCAGAGACTTGGGCCTTGGCCGATTACCATAACCAGCTGGATTTGATTCGTTACCATACATTGACTTGCTACAACGGGATAATGGGGAGTGGATGCGGCGACTGTGATGCTTGTAGTCTTCGTGCAAAAGGATTGAGTGAATTTCTGGGAAACAGAACGGAAGTCTGGAACAGTCTAAAAATTAAACTAGCACTATAAAAGTTAATTTGCTGCTGGGGGCGTTGGCTTGTTGGTGCTGACTCCCCAGGCTTTATACGGGATCTACAGCTATGTACCTTTTAAATAGTGATCTTGCCCCATAGGCAGGTAGGATATTGAAAACGGAGAAGCACATTTTTATAGCTATCTGTACATAAATTATCTTAAGGATATCGCTGTTTTGCATGGTTCCATAAAATGCAATAAAGCAAAAAATGAAACTGTCTATTATTACCGCAAAAAAGGTGCTGAAGAAAACCCTCAAAAATAGAAACCTTGAGTTCGTAAGTTTTTTTATTCTGCACAGAAGATAAGAGTTGACGTATTCAGAAAAAAGGAAAGAAATGCAGGATGCTACTAACGCAGATGACACATGTGTAATTACCTCACTGTAAGGTCCGTCGAGCTTCCAACCAGTTAAGCCTGGAAGGTAGCTGGTGGTACTCAGTAAAATGATAATAAATGCATTACTTGCAAAGGCGAACAGTATGGCTCGCCTCGCGAGTCTAAGTCCGTAAGATTCATTCAATATGTCAACTACTAAAAAGGTTAGTGGGTATAGAAAAACACCCGGCGTAACAACGATGTCAAAAAGGGCTATATATACCAGTTTCGTCGCGGCAACATTTGTGAATATGTACAGTGCGAAAAGAAGCAGATTGAGGGCGACGTAAGTCATCCACGACCTTTCATTGCGATCATTCATTTCGTATGCGGTTAACGCAGTGCCGCCAGAATAATATTTCCGGTATATGTCCTTGATTTCCGGTTTGCTTAGGTCGTCTATTATGTCACTTTTTAATATCTCGCCTAGCTTAACTTTTATAATTTTGCCTGTGGAGATCACCATGATAACGACGAGGTTTTTATTTTTTTCAAACCCCAGTAATTTGTATTTGCTGTTTTCGGCTTCGTTGTTAATTGCCATTAAATCTTTCCTCGATCACTGCTCCAATAATGTAGCTAGTGTCAGTGTCAAAGCCCTCAGTGGTAATACGTAATTTTTTTGTTGTTTTGTCGTATGCCAATTTGTCTCCGTCGCCACTCAAAAAACCCTTCTTAACTATCAAAATATCTCCTGGTTCGTTCATTCCACTAATTTCATTCTCCAGAAGCACGCCTATTAAATTGCAGGCAGTGCCGAAGTAATATGTCAGCGGATACGTGATGGCTAATTCGCCAATTCTTTTGTCCAGACTTTCAATAAGCAAACTCTCTTTAATAACCGGGACTGCTGCGGGATTCATATTTCCTTGTGGTGAGACACTGCTCTCTATTATTTCTTTCTCTTCAAAATCTACTGTCTCTATCTCCTTATAAGACACGCCAAAAAAATCCGATATTTTTCGAATGGTAGATTGTTGTACATGGACAACCCGTCCTTCCAAAATGTTATAGATTGTCGTTCTGGTCAATCCGCTGGCATTGCACAGGGAAAGCCGAGTCTCCCCACGGCTCTTTATCAGGTACTTGATGTTGTTTTTTAATTTTTCCGTTCTGTCTTTCTTGTGCATTAAATATTTACCATTTGCTTGTCGTTGCAATAGATCGCACGTATGGAGGTGATTTGCTTTGAGTGCAGCATCCTACACGCCTGGCCCTTGGACAAAAAAGATAATTTTCCACGCGGATTAAACAATCGTGGAATATTTTCTATTGCTGCGATTGGGCTCTGACAGTGTATGTAAGACGCTGCCTACTCGATCAATAGAAGTTTCTTACAGTAACTAGGAGGATCCGAAAAACATTAATCAGGTGAGAATCATTTAATTACACAGATGTTCATTTATTTGATTAATTAAATAGAATTTTCTGGTAATAAATATACCGGTCCGCCCTGCATAGCCGTCACCCAATCCTGGTTGAAGGCAAGAGACGGGCGCTTTCTACCCTTGCAAGGAGCTCTGTTATGAAAAAAACCACCATCCAATCCGCGGAATCACCAAACGATTCCCCCAACGACACCGTCGATTCATCCAGTCCCGCCAAAGTCACCGAACAACTCGTCAGCGTGCCCCTGCGCAATCACACACGTCCCGAATCTGCCAAGTATTTCTTCGCCGTCGTTCCGGATGTCGACATGGAATCCCTGCTCTGTCACGCCTCTGAAACCCTCGCCTCCCTCAGTGTCATGGCCACCGATCTCGCCCGTGAACTGGAAGGCCCTCGTCGCCATGTCATTGTGGGTATTCAGCAACTGTCCGCTCTGGGCGAATTGCTGGTCAATCGAGCACTGGACAACCTGGAACCGCCCCGAGGATTGTCTGAAGGTCGTCCAACTGCCAACGCTGAATAATCGTGTGCCTTTACCCAATGGAGGTTTTTCATCATGGATCGATACATGCCTATCACTGGCATCGACTGCAACGTCCCATCATTGCTGATCGACACTGAAGCACCACTGGACGTGTTGCATGAAACCGCGGCCTACCGCATTCGTACCGCAACGCAACTGCTGGAGAGCATTGCGTTTGGCGAGGGTGTCCACAGTGAGCTGGCGCGGGTGTTGGTGACTTCACTGTGCGATGGCTGTGATTTGATGGATGTCGTCGGACGACGATTGCAGGTGCACGTTTCAACGTAGAAAAAGGGCGTCGTTTGGCGTATTGCCGATCAGTTAAGCCGTAACACGATCTGTGATCGGCACCGACGGCCGGCTACTACGGGTCGTTAATCCCATTGCTTCCAGTTAATAGGAAGCATTACTATTCACGACCCGTCTTCACAGCACACCGCAATGACTCCCAAGCTGCCCCGCAGACACGGCTTTTTCGAGCACTACGAAGAGTTGGTCGGGACCTGGACCCGTCGCCTGAGAAATCGTCAGCAGGCCGAGGACCTGGCCCACGACACCTTCGTGAGGGTGCTTGAGTCCGATTCGGCGACGGTGCAACAGCCTCGGGCGTATTTGCACCAGACCGCGCGCAACATCGCGGTGGATGGTTATCGGCGTGAGGATCGGCGGGGCGCCATGGAGTCGGAGGCGATCGATCACAGTGTGTCGTCGTCCGGCGACCCGGAGCATTTCATGCATGCGATCCAGTTGGCGGACTCCATCGAACGGGCGCTCACGGAGCTGCCGATCAATTGCCGCAAAGTGTTTGTCTGGCAGAAGATCGAAGGCCTGACCCAGGCCGAAATCGCCGAACGCCTGGGACTGTCCAAGAACATGGTGGAAAAGTATATGATCCGCACGCTGCGGCATCTGCGCGACCGCCTTGACGGATTGCAGCCATGATCGGCGGTGCCTTCTCATCCCCAGCCAAACAGGAACTTCCATGATGGATACTCGTGATTGTGCGTGCGGGCAAACAACGGTTCGCGACGAGGCGGCGCGGTGGTTTGTGCGTTTGCAGGAGCCTGCGATGAATGTCGAAGAGTATCGGCATTTCGAAGCCTGGCTGGATGAACACCCTCAGCATCGCGACGAATTCCAGTTGCTCCAGGGTTTGTGGACGGCGGCTGATTTGCTGCCGGCGGCGCGTCTGCAAGCCTTGTGTGAAACCCCGGCAGCGCGCAGCAAACGTCGCCCGCTGGTGCGTTATGCGGTGGCTGCCAGTGTGTTGGCCGTCGCACTCGGGTTGGGGTTGTTCAGCGGTTTGAATCACCCGGCAATCTACACCGCCGAATTTTCTACTGCCCTGGGCGAGCGACGTCATGTGGCGTTGCCGGACGGTTCGGTAATCGACCTGAACAGCCGCAGCCGCGTTCAGGTGCGCTATGAAAACGACCGTCGCAGCATCGAGCTGACGCAGGGCGAAGCGATGTTCAGCGTCGAGCATGACAGCCGTCGACCCTTCGTGGTCGAGGCGGGCAGCGGCAAGGTCACGGTCACCGGAACCCGTTTTGATGTACGCCGCGACACCGCCCAAACCCGGGTCGCGGTGGAGCAGGGCACCGTCAAGGTTCAGGGCCGCACAGCGCTGGACAGCGATTTCATCAGCCTGACTGTCGGCCTCGGCACGCACATTGATGCACAAGGCAAAGTCGCTGCCGCCTACGCGGTCAATCCTGCCGAGCTGACCGCCTGGCGCAGCGGCAAACTGGTGTTCAACAACGCCCGACTTAGCGACGTCGCCGAGGAAGTCTCGCGCTATCGGGAGAAAACGCTCACCGTCGGCAACGACAACGTGGGCAATCTGCGCCTGACCAGCGTGTTCAATTCCGACAACACCGACGCCTTGCTCAAGGCCTTGCCGACCATTCTGCCGGTGGCCGTGCGCACCCTCGATGACGGCAGTCAGGAAATAATTTCAAAATAAATTCAGGTTTTTTTCGAATTGATCGTCTTCCTGTCCAACTGCAACTGGTTTGCATTAACAAGCGCACACTCTTGCGATCCACAGGACTCCGTTCGACGTGAAAAAATCCACCGCTAAAAACAACAAATCCCCTTGGTTGCGCCTCGCCCTCGCCCTGGCCGTCTGCACGGCGCTGCCCCAGGCCTTTGCCGCCGACGCGATTCACATCCCGGCGCAACCCCTGGGTCAGGCCCTGAGTCAACTGGGCCAGCAAACCTCGCTGCAGGTGTTCTTCAGCCCTGAGCTGGTCGCCGGCAAACAGGCCCCGGCGGTGGACGGTAACCTCTCGCCAGAAGACGCGCTGCGCCAGCTGCTGCAAGGCAGCGGTCTGCAATACCAGATTGACGAAGGTTCGGTCACGTTGATGCCAGCACCGACTTCTGCTGCGAACGGCCCGCTGGAGCTGGGCGTGACCGACATCAAAGTGGTCGGCGACTGGCTGGGTGACGCCGATGCCGCCGTGGTGCAGAACCACCCCGGCGCGCGTACGGTGATTCGCCGCGAGGCGATGGTCGAGCAGGGCGCGATGAACGTCGGCGACGTGTTGAAGCGCGTGCCCGGTGTGCAAGTGCAAGAGGCCAACGGCACCGGCGGCAGCGACATTTCCCTGAACGTCGGCGTGCGTGGCCTGACTTCACGCCTGTCGCCACGCTCCACTGTGTTGATTGACGGCGTACCGGCAGCGTTCGCCCCGTACGGCCAGCCGCAGTTGTCCATGGCACCGATTTCCTCCGGCAACCTCGACAGCATCGACGTGGTTCGCGGCGCCGGCTCCGTGCGTTACGGGCCGCAGAACGTCGGTGGCGTGATCAACTTCGTCACTCGCGCGATTCCGGAAAAAGCCACCGGTGAAATCGGCAGCACCCTGGAAACCTCTCAGCACGGTGGCTGGAAGCACATCGATACGGCGTTTCTCGGCGGCACCGCAGACAACGGCATCGGCATGGCGCTGTTGTACTCGGGCGTGAACGGCAACGGTTACCGTGAGCGCAACAACGGCAACGACATCGACGACGTGATCCTCAAGACTCACTGGGCACCCACCGATGTGGACGATTTCAGCCTCAACTTTCACTACTACGACGCCAGCGCCGACATGCCCGGCGGCCTGACCCAGGCGCAGTACGACGCCGATCCGTTCCAGTCCGACCGCAACAACGACAACTTCAGCGGACGCCGCAAGGACGTCTCGTTCAAGTGGGCACGGCAGATCGACGACCGCACCCAGGCCGAAGTGCTGACCTACTATTCCGACAGCTTCCGTGGCAGCAACATCGCCGCTCGCGATCAGAAAACCCTCGGCTCGTTCCCGCGTACTTACTACACCTTCGGGATTGAACCGCGGGTGTCCCGTGTGTTCGACGTCGGCCCGACCACCCAGGAAGTCAGTGTCGGTTATCGCTACCTCAAGGAAGGCATGCACGAAGAGGCGAGCCGCCTGGCGCTGGTCAACAACGAGCCGGTCGTGACCAAAAGCTCGGACGGCCATGTCTATCAGGACCGCACCGGTGGCACTGAAGCCAACTCGGTGTACGTCGATAACAAAATCGACGTCGGCAACTGGACCATCACCCCCGGCATCCGCTTTGAACACATCAGCACCGACTGGCACGACCGCCCGGTGCTCGACACCGCCGGCAAACCGGTGCTGGAAAAGAACCGCAGCATCGAAAGCAACGAGCCGCTGCCGGCCCTTAGCGTGATGTATCACGTGTCGGAAGAGTGGAAGCTGTTCGCCAACTACGAAACCTCGTTCGGCAGCCTGCAGTATTTCCAGCTCGGCCAGGGGGGCGCGGGTGACGAACCCGCCAATGGCCTGGAACCGGAAAAGGCCAAGACCTACGAGGTCGGCACGCGCTACAACAATGATGTGTGGGGCGGGGAAGTGACGCTGTTCTACATCGACTTCGATAAAGAATTGCAGTACATCAGCAACGATGCGGGCTGGACCAACCTCGGCGCGACCACGCACCAGGGCCTTGAAGTCTCGGTGCACTACGACATGGCGGTACTGGATCCACGGCTCGACGGCCTGACCGCCAACGCCGGCTTCACCTACACCCGCGCCGTTTATGAAGGCGAGATCCCGGGCTTCAAGGGCCGTGACCTGCCGTTCTATTCGCGTCAGGTGGCGACTGCCGGTTTGCGTTACGACATCAACCGCTGGACCTACAACCTCGATGCCTTTGCCCAGTCCAAGCAGCGTTCGCCGGGTGTGGCTGTGAACGCTGATGGCAGTTTCAGCGGCAACTACATCACCGAAGGCTCCGCGGACGGCCAATACGGAGACATCCCGGGCTACGTCACCTGGAATGTGCGCGGCGGTTATGACTTCGGCGCGACGCTTTCGAACCTGAAAGTCGGCGCCGGGGTGAAGAACATTTTCGACAAGCAGTACTTCACCCGCTCCAGCGACAACAACTCGGGGATGTACGTGGGTGCGCCGCGCACGTTCTTTGTGCAGGCCAGCGTCGGGTTCTGATAGACCGAGGTGACTTCATTCGCGGGCAAGCCTCGCTCCTACAAGACCGTCATATCCGTAGGAGCGAGGCTTGCCCGCGAAGCTTTTAGACTTTCAACACCTTCCCGCCAATGGCCACCGCCACCAGCAACACCGCCATCAACCCGAAGGCAAAACTCAAACTGCTGCCATGGGCGATAAACCCGATCAACGCAGGCCCCGCAAGAATCCCGGCATAACCCAGCGTGGTAATGGCCGGCACAGCGACGCTTTCGGGCATCACCGTCTGTTTGCCCACCGCGGTGTACAGCACCGGCACAATGTTCGAGCAGCCAACCCCCAACAATGCATAACCCACCAGCGCCGCTTCCCAACTCGGTGCGAAGGTCGCCACAAACAGGCCCGTCGCGGCCGTCAACCCACCGAACACAATCACCCGCGTAGCGCCGAGGCGACGCACGACCACATCACCGGTCAAGCGTCCGACGGTCATGGTCAACGCAAACGCTGCATAACCCAGCCCCGCATACGCTGTGTCGATTCCCCGTTCCTGCGCCAGAAACACCGCGCTCCAGTCGAGCGCCGCGCCTTCGGCGAGGAACACGATGAAACACATCCCGCCGATGAACAGCACGATGCCATGGGGAACGGCAAACGCCGGCCCCGAACTTTCGCTGCCGTAAGGCAATAGGTGTGGCGCGGCCTTGAACAGGGCGATCAGCAGCATCACGATCACCACCAGCGTCGCCCCCAGCGGTGAAACCCCGAAGCCGAGCAGGGCGCTGACACCCGCCGCACCGACAATACCGCCGAGGCTGAACAGCCCATGGAAACCCGACATCATGGTCTTGCCGCTGGCCCGTTCGACGATCACCGCTTGCAGGTTCACCGTCGAATCCACGGTGCCAAGGCCCGCGCCGAACATGAACAACGCGACAATCAACGCCGGAATCGTCGACACCGTCGCCAGCAGCGGCAGGGCCGCACAGATCAGCAACACCCCGGCGCTCACCACCCGGCGACAGCCGAAACGCGTGGCCAGAAGCCCCGCCATCGGCATCGCCAGAATCGACCCCACCCCCAGGCACAACAGCAGCAAACCAAGCGTCCCTTCATCCAGCCCGGCCCGCGCCTTGGCGTAGGGCACCAGCGGCGCCCACGCAGCGATGCCGAAACCGGCAATGAAAAAGGCGATGCGCGTGGACATTTGTTCCAGGCGTCCAGGAACAAATGCGGTTTGAGTGTTGAGGTTGGTCATATCAATCCTTGGCAAAAAACGTCGCGTACCCAAGGGACAGTGACTTACCGGTGAGGGTTCGATCAGCGTCCGCCCAGGTTTGCGGTGAGGCAGGGTGTCATCCTTGCACAGCCTGACCCTCCATCGCGAGCGTGGGTGTCAGTGCCGTTCGCACAATCCGCGCAGGCGTTCGTCACGCACTTGCAGAATCTCGAACAAACCCAATGCCCGTAACGCCGGCAAAGCCTCGACGATGTCGTGCTCGATCAGCCGCCGCTGTTCTTCGCTGGCACCCGGATCGGCAAGCTTGCGCGCATTGATTCATGGCTAAACTGCGTCATCCAGGTCATTCGATAACGTCCATTGCGCTGTAATTGGGTATGAAAATGCCAGCGCGTTTATTGCGATGTCGACGAACGTTCGGGGTGACGCCGGGGCGGTATTTTGTAGAAAATGGGACGGCGGGTTCAACCGGTCAAGGCGTCTGGTCCCCATGGCCTTCTGGGCACCGCACCCAACAGATAAAAAAGGACCGGTACATGGCGCAGTTCTACGATGCTCGCGGCAATATTTATGGCGTGGTGTCTCCCGCAGCGGTGCGTCGCGCCGGTGTCGACTTGCCGACAACGGCCGGGTACGCAGCGTCATCCCGGGCGGCCTGGAGTCGGCAAGCGGTGGATGCATTCTGCGAATGGCCGTCGCATTCGCGTCCCGCCAATGCCAAGTCGCATCGCTGCGATGGCTTGCTGATCGGGCCGTTTCAAGACTCGCCACCGTTTGACCTGTTGATCGTCAACACCGACGGCACCCTGGCCGAGCGCAGTGGCAACGGGCTGACGATTTTCTCTCAGGCCCTGATTGAGCAAGGGCTGCTGCCAAGGGACGAGGTTTGTTTGCTCCGGGTTCATCACGACAAGGCTGATGCGGTTTCGCCGGTGGACACTTCGGTGAAACCGGCCGAGATCGAGGGTGTGAAAGGCTTCTGGCTGGATTTGGGCAAACCCTCGTTTGGGCCGGACGCGGTGGGGGCAAAAGGGGTTGAAAGCGTGCTGTTGAACGGTCGCGATGTCAGTCATGTACAGCCGTTGTCGGCGCTCGATCACGTCTGGTCTCGAAGCCAGTTCGTGCGCATCGGCAATCCACATTGTGTGACGCTTTTAGAGAGCGCCGATGCATTGCCGGGCAATGAGCAGATGCGCGAACCGGGGATGTCCGAAGGGCTGACGCGTATCGCTTACGCCATCCCGACCGGGGCAGGGGAGCCGTGTGCTGCTGGCGTGAATCTGCAATGGGCGATGCTTGAGTCAAAAGGGCGAGTCGTCGCGCGGGTATTCGAGCGCGGAGAGGGGCCGACGGCGTCGTCGGGCACCAGCGCCAGTGCGGTGGCTTGCGCGGCTTGGCGGGTGGGTTGGGTGAGTGCCGGGGAGGTGGAAGTGGTTATGCCTGGCGGTACTGCACCAATTTTGTTGGAGGAATTAGAGGGGGAATTGAGTCAGGTCAGGCTATTCGGTACGGCGCGGTTGATGAGCTGATTGTTAGATCGCCATCGCGAGCAAGCTCGCTCCCACAGGAGATCTGTGGACGACACAGATCAAATGTGGGAGCGAGCTTGCTCGCGATGAGGCAAGCCCAATCAACGCAAAATCTCAGCTCTGATCGCCGAAGAACTCCACCACCGGCATCTGCCGCTTCATCAACACCTTGCCATCACGCACCGAATACAGCGGCAGGCCCTGGCTGCGGATCACCTCGTAATCGCTGTCCGCCGACAGAATCAGCAAATTCGCCGGCCGCCCGCGTTCCAGACCATACCGATCACCGAGGTTCATGGCCTTGGCGCTGTTGTCGGTGACCAGGTCCAGCGCGCTTTGCAAGTTGCGGTAACCGAGCATGTGGCAGATGTGCAGGCCAGCTTCGAGCACTCGCAAGATGTTGCCGTTGCCCAGCGGATACCACGGGTCGACGATCGAATCCTGGCCGAAACACACGTTCATCCCCGCTTCCAGCAACTCATTCACTCGGGTCACGCCACGGCGTTTCGGGAAGTTGTCGAAGCGCCCTTGCAGATGAATGCTTTCGGTGGGGCAGGAGACAAAACTGATCCCCGAATGCCCGAGCAGGCGAAACAGTTTGGCGCAGTAAGCGTTGTCGTAAGAACCCATGGCCGTGGTGTGGCTGGCGGTGACCCGCGAGCCCATGTCGCGGCTGCGGGCTTCTTCGGCCAGCACCTCCAGAAAGCGTGAGTGCGGATCGTCGGTTTCATCGCAATGCACGTCCACCAGGCAACCGGTGCGCTCGGCCAGGTCCATCAGGAACTTCACGGAGCTCACGCCTTGATCGCGGGTGTACTCGAAATGCGGAATGCCGCCGACCACATCGGCGCCCATGCGGATCGCTTCTTCCATTAACGCCCGACCGTTGCGGTACGACTCGATGCCTTCCTGCGGGAACGCAACGATCTGCATGTCGATCAGGTGACGGCTTTCCTCGCGCACTTCGAGCATCGCCTTCAGCGCAGTGAGCTGCGGGTCGGTGACGTCGACGTGGGTGCGTACGTGCTGGATACCATGGGCGGCGAGGGTCTGGATGGTTTTCTTGGCACGGGATTTGGTGTCCTCCTCGGTGATGGTCACCTTGCGCTCGCCCCAGCACTCGATGCCTTCGAACAGTGTGCCGCTCATGTTCCAGCGCGGCTCGCCGGCAGTGAGCGTAGCGTCGAGATGGATGTGCGGCTCGACGAAGGGCGGCACCACCAGGTTGCCGCCGGCGTCCAGATCATCGGGGCCCAGGGTCGGTGCTTCGGTCTGTCGGGCGATGCTGCTGATCAGACCGTTTTCCAGGTGCAGCTCATGCAGGCCATCTTGGTTGCGCAGGCGGGCGTTGATGATGTGCATCAGGCGAATCCTTTTATAGATCTGATAATGGAGCGTTGGCAGTACGGGCACCCAGCACGCCGGTCAATAGCACATACGTTAGCGCGGCAGCGGCAATCCCTACCAGCGGCGCGACCCATGGAGAGTTATTTTAGTCGAGCAGGAAGACTTGGCCCGGGGAGGGCTCGAAAGCGGTGCACCTGAAGGAACACAGAACCCATGTGGGAGCGAGCCTGCTCCGGGCGGCGTTCCGACGAAAGCGGTTGAACATTCAACATTGAGGTCGACTGACCCGGCGCTTTCGCGAGCAGGGGATGGTGTTTCTTCAGGAGGATTCGTGTTGCGGTAGAAATCGCAGGAGTGCCGCGACGATCGCTTCCGGTGCATCTTCCTGAACCAAATGCCCGGCATTGGGAATGAGGTGAAATTGCGACCCCGGAATCATCTGATGCAACGCCCGCCCACGTTCGATGGGGATCCACTGATCGTCTTCCCCCCAAAGAATCTGCACCGGGCAGCGAATCGTCGGGTACAGCCCTTCGGCCTCACGGGTATAGCGCTCATCCATCTGCGCGATCTGCCGATAGAACGCCGCTTGCCCCGGATCACCCAGCCACGGCCGCACGTAAGGCGCGAGTTCGTCGTCCGGGATTTCGCGCTTGATCGCCCCGCGAATATAGGTTGGTACGATTGCCTGCTGAATGTAATCAGGCAGGCCACTGAACGCCGCCTCATGCTGACGCACATGCTGCACAAACGGCGAACCCCAGGGCGTCAGGGCCACAGGATCAATCAGCGTCAGGCTGCGGTAGTCCTTGCCGTTCAGCAGGTGAGCACGCAGGGCAGTGGCGCCGCCGAAGTCGTGAGCGACGACGTCTGGTCGCCCGAGCCCCCAGTGATCCAGCAAGTGAGCCAACAGGTCGTTCTGCACACCCAGCGACACATCGCCTTCGATTTTCTCCGATTGCCCATAGCCCAGCAGGTCGAAGTAATGCACTCGGTGCGTGGTGATGAAGTGTGGTGCAATCCGGTGCCACACGTAAGAAGAGAAAGGCGTGCCATGCACGAACACCAACGGCGGGCCGTCACCCCGTACGGCGTAGCGAACGGAGTGCCCGTTGAAGCGATAGGTCTGAGCCAGCGGCCAGTCAGCCATGCGCGTGTCCTCTTGGCGTGTTCGAGCCAAAAAGCATAAGCATAAAAAAACCACCGGTCTCGGTGGTTTTTTTGATCTATTAGCTTACTCACCGTGATAGATGCAACCGCTGGTGCACGTCTCGTGGATGCGGATCGCGCTGAGTTCCGGCAGCAGAGGCTTCAATTCTTTCCAGATGAATTTGGCCAGGACTTCACTGGTCGGGTTTTCCAGGCCGGGAATGTCGTTCAGGTAGTTATGGTCCAGGCGCTCATAGAGCGGCTTGAAGATCGCCTTGATTTCCGAGAAGTCGCGGATCCAGCCCGTGTGCGGATCGAGGTCGCCGCTGAGGTGGATCGCCACTTTGAACGAGTGACCGTGCAGGCGGCCGCACTTGTGGCCTTCCGGCACGTGGGGCAGGCGGTGGGCGGATTCGAAGGTAAATTCTTTGAAGATTTCCACAGTGGTTTGAGCTCTGTCAGGTGGCGATCGCCGCAGCGATTTGGGCAGGCGGCGAGTTTAACAGTTTGCGTTTGGCATTGCGGGAAAACACTGACTAAAGGGTCAGCAAGCGCTCCCCGAGGCGACCGCTGGCGGCCAATTCGAGGAATTCGTCACCGAGCCTGTGGCTTTCATCCATCGTTGCACGCCAGTATTTCTGCCGGCTCGGAGCATCGCCCATGAAGCGTTTGAAGTCGTTACGGTCCGGGAGTTTGCCGTAGGGCAGGCGCGCCAGGTAATCCTTCGACGGCGCCAGCAACAGGACATCCTGCAAGCGCGCAGGGCAAGCGCGGCGCCACGGCAGGGTCTTGTCGAACCAGCCGGGAATCACCCGGTCGGTGAAATGCGGATAGAGCACGATGTCGTTGCCGCTGTAGGGCAGGTCGAGGTGATAGTCCAGCAGACCGCCATCGCGAAAGGTGCCAGTACCGGCGCCCGGCAGATCACGTACGCCCTCCATCACCATCGGGATCGAGCCCGAGGCGAGCAAGGCCTGGCGCAGGTTGCCGGCATTCAGCGCAACGAAGCGCGAGGGAAAGTCGTTCAGTGCATTGACTGGCGGTGCCCGGCGCGGATCGTGGATGATCAGCCGTTCGAAATGCCGCGACAACCGCGCGCGCCCCCGCAGGTTGTCGGCGATTACCGATGACAGGCCCAGCCCCAGTCGGCCGCGATGATCGTCCGCCAACAGGCCGTGGCTTTTGACCACCATGATGTTCAGTCGGTAATGAGCGTTGTCCAGAATCGAGGCGTCGCGGCCGTCGAGCAGGTCATGGAGCATGCGCCGGGAGCTCTGGCTGATCTGCGCCATGGTCACGCCCTTGGCGAAGTTTTGCTCGGTGTAGAGGTGACCGAGGCGGCGGATGCCTTCGGCGGCATCTGGCAGACAAGCGCTGGCGAAGCGCCAGGAACCCACCGACGCACCGATCAGCGAACGTTCCCGGGGTGCCGCCGGCAGCCATTCACCGAACAACGCCAGGTCCAGACCTTGAATCCCCAACGCCTTGGGACCACCGGCGGCACCTGGCAGTGTGCCGACATCGGCGGCGCTCAAACCGTTTTCACGGATGCGCGCGAAGGCGCGAGGGCCGGCCTTGAGGGTCAGGGAGGGGAACTTGATATGGATGGCGGTCATGCCGGTCTCAATAGTTGGCGAACGTGCGGATTATAAACGCGTCGCACCCGATCAATGTAGCTGCCTGATATTGATGTCAGGTTGTCATGACCAATGATGGCAATTCAGTTTCAGTTAAGTTCAGATCGCTAAGGTGGCTTGCGTCTGCAACACACAAAAAAATATGGAGACACCCCATGAAAACCCTGACTGCCCTGTTCACCGCGTCGATCATCGGCATGACCGCCAGCATCGCCCACGCTCGCGACCTCGGCCCCGACGAAGCCCTGAGACTGCGTGACGCTGGTACCATTGTGTCTTTCGAGAAGCTCAACGCCACCGCTCTGGCCAAACATCCCGGCGCCAAGGTCACCGCAACCGAGCTGGAAGAAGAGTACGGCAAGTACATCTATCAGGTGGAATTGCGCGACCCGCAGGGCCTTGAGTGGGACCTGGAATTGGACGCTGTCAGCGGGCAGGTTCTCAAGGATCATCAGGATACGTAATGAAGGTGTCTTCTTTTTCACATCGGTGCGCGAGCGGTCGAATGGCTCTGGCACTTCTGGCTTTTTGCTCGGTGGTCATGGCCCGCGACCTGGATCAGGACGAGGCCCTGCGCCTGCGTCAACAGGGCGTGATCCTGCCGCTGGAGCAGCTGTTGCAGCAAGCGCTGGACCGCTATCCCGGGGCCAAATTGCTGGAAGCCGAGCTTGAAGAGAAATACGACGTCTACGTTTATGAAGTCGAGCTGCTGACCACCGAAGGGGTGGTCCGCGAACTGGACCTCGACGCCATCACTGGCCAGTTATTGAAAGACAAGGAAGATTGATCGATGCGTTTGCTTCTGGTGGAAGACCATGTGCCGCTGGCCGACGAATTGATGGCCGGCCTCAATCGGCAGGGGTACGCCGTGGACTGGCTGGCCGACGGTCGCGATGCGGTGTATCAGGGCAGCAGCGAGCCTTATGACCTGATCATCCTCGACCTCGGCCTGCCGGGTTTGCCAGGGCTCGACGTGCTGAGCCAATGGCGGGCCAGTGGCTTGGCCACCCCCGTGCTGATCCTCACCGCCCGTGATTCCTGGGCCGAACGGATCGAAGGCCTCAAGGCTGGCGCTGACGACTATCTGACCAAACCCTTCCACCCCGAAGAGCTGCATTTGCGGGTCCAGGCGCTGTTGCGCCGCTCCCATGGCCATGCCAACCAGCCGACACTCAAGGCTGCCGGACTGCATCTGGACGAAGGCCGTCAATGCGTGACTCGCGACGGCGCCGACATTCAGCTCACCGCTGCTGAATTCCGTCTGCTGCGTTATTTCATGCTGCACCCCGAGCAGATACTTTCCAAAAGCCACCTCGCCGAACACCTCTACGACGGTGAAACCGAGCGTGACTCCAACGTACTCGAAGTCCACGTCAACCACCTGCGGCGCAAACTCGGGCGCAGCGTTATCGAAACCCGTCGTGGCCAGGGTTACCTGTTCGGCGGGCAAGCCCAGTGAGATCGATCCAGCGCCGCTTGAGTCTGGGGCTGATCAGCGTGATGGTGATCGTCGGCCTGGTGCTGGCGCAGACCAGCCTGTGGCTGTTTGAAATGGGTTTGCAGCGCTACCTCGAAGCCGGGCTGCGCAACGACAGCGAAAACCTGCTGGTGGCGCTGGTGCGTGGGCCGCAGGGGTTGCAGCTGGACGAGCGGCACCTGTCACCGGCCTATCAGCGACCGTTTTCCGGGCATTACTTCCGCATCGACTTTGCCGACAGCCATTGGCGCTCCCGTTCGCTATGGGATCAGGACATGCCGCGCCTCGACCATGCCGGTCTGCACAGCAACCTGCAATTGGGGCCAGAAGGGCAGCAATTGCTGGTGCTGCGTTCGGACTATCGACGGCTCGGCCAATCAATTTCGATCAGCGTGGCCCAGGATTACACGCCGGTACGCGAGAGCTTCCTGCGTATGCAACAGGTTGGTCTCGGCCTGGGATTGGCGGGGTTGCTGCTGATTCTGCTGTTGCAACGGATCACCGTGCGCCGCGCCTTGCGCCCGCTGGAAAAGGCTCGTGAGCAGATCTCCCAGTTGCAGCAGGGCCAGCGCTCGCAACTCGATGATCAGGTGCCGGTAGAGCTTGAACCGCTGGTGGCGCAGATCAACCATTTGCTCGCTCACACCGAAGACAGCCTCAAGCGCTCGCGCAATGCGCTGGGCAACCTCGGCCACGCCTTGAAAACCCCGCTGGCGGTGTTGTTGAGCCTGGCCTCAAGCGAGAAGCTCGATGCGCAGCCGGAACTGCGCAAGGTCATTAAGGCGCAACTGGAACAGGTCCAGAATCGACTCAATCGTGAACTCAACCGCGCACGATTATCCGGCGATGCGCTGCCGGGGGCGTTGTTTGATTGCGATGCGGAGTTGCCGGGGTTATTGGCGACGTTGAACATGATCCATGGTGAACATCTTGAGCTCAGCTACCGTGCACCGGCCGGTTTGCAACTGCCGTGGGACCGTGAGGATTTGCTCGAACTGCTCGGTAACCTGCTGGACAACGCCTGCAAGTGGGCGGACGCCGAGGTTCGGTTGAGCGTGGTCGAGAAGGCCGAAGGGTTTGAGTTAAGCGTGGAAGATGATGGGCCGGGGATTCCCGAACACCAGCGCGATCAGGTGTTCAGCCGGGGGACTCGGCTTGATGAACAGACGGATGGGCATGGGTTGGGGTTGGGGATTGTGCGGGATATCGTTGATACGTGGGGCGGGGTGTTGCGGCTGGAGGAGAGTGAGTGGGGCGGGTTGAAGGTGGTTGTTGAGCTACCTCGGCGTTGAGGCCGAAAACCACCCCTCACCCCAGCCCTCTCCCCAACGGGGAGAGGGGGAAAGGGAGCATCTCCAGCGCTTTCAGATCCTGAGTTCGACTCGATATTTCAGGTCGATGTAGCTCCAAGAACAACTCGATCAGTCCCCTCTACCTTTGGGAGAGGGTTAGGGTGAGGGCTTCTCAGACCCTGAATTGATCCATCAAACTCTGCTGCTGATTCGCCAGGCTATTGAGCGACTGACTCACCCGCGCCGACTCATTGGCCTGCCCCGACAGCGACTCCGTCACATCCCGAATGGTTGCCACGTTGTTGTTGATCTCCTCAGCCACGGCGCTTTGCTCTTCCGCAGCAGAAGCAATCTGCAAGTTCATGTCGCTGATCACCGTCACCGCCTCACCAATCTGCCGCAGCGCCGTCACCGCCTGACCGACCTGTTCGACACTGCCCTGAGCCTGACGATGGCTGTTGTTCATCGAACCAACCACGTCCTGAGTGCCACTCTGCAACTGCTCGATCACCAGACGGGTTTCTTCGACAGACTCCTGGGTCCGGCGTGCCAGGTTGCGCACTTCATCGGCCACTACGGCAAAACCGCGTCCGGCTTCACCGGCACGAGCGGCCTCGATGGCGGCGTTGAGCGCCAGCAGGTTGGTCTGTTCGGCGATGGCCCGAATCACTTCCAGCACCGAACCGATCTTCTCGCTGTTGGCCGCCAGCCCTTCGACTTGAACCATTGCCGCGCTCATGTCGGCCGCGAGGTTGTCGATGCTGGTGGTGGTGCGGTCGATCACGGTCAAACCGCGACGGGTGGCCTGATCCGCATCCCGCGCCGCCTGTGCCGCTTGCGCTGCACTGCGAGCAACGTCTTGAGCGGTGGCGCTCATTTCGTGGGACGCGGTAGCGACCTGATCCACCTGACGGTATTGCTGCTCCATGCCGGCGCTGGTCTGCGTGGCGATGGCAGACGACTGATCCGCCGTGCTGCGGGCGTCCTGCACCGAGCGTTTGACCTCGGCGATGATCGGTTGCAGCTTGTCGAGGAAGCGGTTGAACCAGCCGGCCAATTGACCGAGTTCGTCCTGCTTGTCGTAGGCCAGACGGCGGGTCAGATCGCCTTCGCCGCTGGCAATGTCTTCGAGCATGTGTGCCACACCGAGGATCGGTTTTGTCACGCTGCGGGCCATCAGCCACACCAGCAACAGGCCTATCAACGCGGCCAGCACACCCAGGCCGAGTTCGATCAGGGTGCCGGCGGTGTTGCTGTCATCGAGTTGTTTTTTCAGCGCTTCGGCCGGGCCGACCAGGACTTTCTCCGGCACGTCGAGCAACACGCCCCAGGACTTGCCACCGGGAATTGGCTGGAACGGCGACAGCACTTTGAGCTGTTGATTATTGTGCAGGCTTTCGGTCTTGCTGCTGACGGCGAGCAGGCGGACCAGCTCGGCACCGTTGGTTTTGTCCACGGTATCCAGGCGCTGGCTGAGCTTGCTGGCGTCCGGGCTGTAGCCGGCCAGCAAACCGACCGGGCTGATTATGCTGACGTTGGTCTGGCCGTCATAGAGTTTCTTGCTCGCGCCCTGGCTGATGGCTTGCAGGCTGTTGAGGTTGATGTCCACCGACAGCGAAGCGATGACTTTGCCGTTGACCATCAGCGGGAAAACGATGCTGGTCATCAGCACATTCTGGCCATCGATCACATAGAAGTAGGGTTCGATCACGCAGGGCTTGAGGGTCGTGCGCGGGCAGGTAAACCAAGCGTTGGCCGGCTCGCCGCTGGGGCCAGTGCGGGTGTCGGCCATGTCGCTTTCGGGCAGCGCCATGGACGTCACCTTGCCCGGTGTCGGTTGCGACCAATAAAGGGCGAAGCGGCCCTGGTCGTTGCTGCCCAGCTCCGCTTGACCGGCGAACAGATCGTCCTTGCCATCCAGCGCATTGGCTTCGAACACCAGCGACAGACCGAGCAGTTCCGGGTTGGCTTGCAGGGCCGATTTGACTTGGCGAGTCAGGTCTTCACGCAGGTCAAAGGCATCGAGGAAGCGCTTCTCGGCCTGGTCGCGCAGGAACAGCACCTGACGCGAAAAGCCGTGGCCATATTGATAGGCATCCATGAACTGCTGGCGAATCCCCAGCGCCTGGTTTTCACCCTGGGACTCGATCCGGGCCTGGGCGGCTTCGGTGAGCATCGCCATGCTCGAGGCTTTCACCAGCGCGGAGCTGCTCTCCATGCGATACAGCGAAAGACCCACCAGCAGGGTCACGATACCCGCCAGGCAAAGCCCGGCCAGCAGGGTGATTTTCCATTGAATGGAAAGTTGTCTGAGCGACATGGAGACGTCCTTTATTCGATAAATATCTGAGACTTTGCACTGTAGCGGCGGCAAATCTGCTTTCTTGAGGCTTGCAGCTTGCGGCTGCTTCCTTCAAAGTGCGCGCCCTCTAATAAAACCCTCTCTTTAATCCGCTGGCGGCTCTTTGCAGACTGCCGGCCGGGCTCATTCCGTTTGCCTTGAGGTAACGATGATTAATGCAGTAATTGCCGCGGTTGGCGTCATGCTGATCCTCAGCCTGTCCCGCGTGCACGTAGTAATCGCGCTGATCGTAGGCGCGCTGGTGGGTGGTTTGACCGGTGGCCTGGGCATCAATGCGACACTCAAAGCCTTTAACAGCGGCCTTGGTGGCGGTGCGACGGTCGCGTTGTCCTATGCATTGCTTGGCGCTTTCGCCGTGGCCATTGCCAAGTCCGGCCTGGCCCATGCCCTGGCAGACAAAGCCTTGCTGATGGTCGACCGCCAGCACGCCAGCGGTGGACGCCAGGTCAAATGGCTGTTGATCGGTTTGCTGTGGGTGGTGGCCATCGCGTCCCAGAATATCTTGCCGATACATATCGCCTTTATTCCGTTGCTGGTACCGCCACTGTTGTATGTCCTGACCAAGCTGCAACTGGATCGCCGACTGATTGCCTGCGTCATTACGTTCGGGTTGATTACGCCGTACATGTTCCTGCCCGTGGGCTTCGGCAACATCTTCCTTAATGAAATCCTGCTGGCCAACGTCGCCCGTAGCGGCGTGGACATCAGCGGCATCAACGTCACCCATGCCATGGGTATTCCGGCATTGGGCATGGTCGTCGGGCTCGCGGCAGCGTTTGTCAGCTATCGCAAGAAGCGCGTCTACGATCTGGAAAAGATCGAGCAAGTCGAACAGGTCGCGGTGCAGTACAACCCGCTGAGCCTGATGGTGGCCGGTCTGGCTATCGCAGCAGCGTTCATCATTCAACTGCTGCTGGACTCGATGATCATCGGCGCGCTGACGGGTTTCCTGATCTTCTCGGTCTCGGGCATTGTGAAGTGGCGCGACACCGATGACCTGTTCACCGAAGGCATGAAAATGATGGCGATGATCGGCTTCATCATGATCGCCGCGTCCGGGTTTGGCGAAGTGATTAAAGCCACCGGGCAAGTGCAAACGCTGGTCGAAACCTCGGCTTCATGGATCGGCCACAGCAAAGCCATTGGCGCGTTGCTGATGTTGTTGGTGGGCCTGTTAGTGACCATGGGCATCGGCTCGTCGTTTTCCACCGTACCGATTCTGGCGGTGATTTTCGTGCCGTTGTGCGTGCAACTGGGCTTCAGCCCATTGGCGATCGTTTGCATCGTCGGCACTGCCGGCGCCTTGGGTGACGCCGGTTCGCCAGCCTCGGACTCGACCCTCGGCCCGACCTCCGGCCTGAACATCGACGGCCAGCATCACCACATCTGGGACACTGTGGTCCCGACCTTCCTGCATTACAACCTGCCGCTGCTCGCGTTCGGCTGGGTGGCTGCGATGGTCCTGTAACCGCATTCAACTTTTGACCTGGCGTGCCGTTAAAGCCTTTAACCACGCCAATAAAATCAAAAGAGTGAACCGTCATGCGCATGAGCCTGAAGGCTAAAGTCCTGTCCCTTGCCGTCCTCCCGGTGTTGCTCTTTGCGCTGGTCATCAGCCTGACCACGCTGTTCATTCTGCAGGAGCAGGCTCGCAAGGAAGTCGAGGAAACACGCCAACGTCTGCTCAGTGATGCCAAGGCGACGCTGCAAAGCTACGTCGCCGTGGCCATGACCACGATCAAACCGCTCTACGATGCGGCCGCCCCCGGTGATGACGCAGCGCGGGCCCAGGTGGTCAAGCTGCTGTCGAGCATCACCTACGGCAAGGACGGCTACTTCTTCGGCTACGACTCCAACACCGTGCGCCTGTTCAAGGCCAACAGCCCGGAAGGCGTGGGCCAGAGCTTCAAGGACAACCGCGATCCGAACGGCGTCTACGTCAACCGCGACCTGGTGAAAGTTGCCAAGGACGGCACCCACTATCTGCAATACAGCTCGACGCTGCCCGGCAACACCCAAGTGCTGGTGCCCAAACTCGGCTACACCGAATACCTGCCGAAGTGGGACATGGCGGTCGGTACTTCGGTGAACCTTGACGGTATCGAAGCGCAAGTCGCGCTGGTTGAGGCCAAGGTTCAGGAGCGCATGCAAGGCGTGGTGCTGAGCATCGTCGGGATTGCTGTGGTGGTGCTGTTGGTGATCGCCGCCGCCGGGATGCTGCTGGCCAACACCATCCTGCGTCCGCTGAACCTGATGAAAGCCAACCTTGATGACATCGCGGCGGGCGAGGGCGACCTGACGCGTCGCCTGACCATCACCAGCCAGGATGAACTCGGCGAACTGGCCGGCTCGTTCAACCGCTTCGTCGACAAGATCCACGGCCTGGTGCGCCAGATCACCGAAATGACCTCGCAACTGACCGGGCTGGTGAATCAGGTCTCCGACCAGGCCCAGCGTTCGGATCAGGCGATGGAACGTCAGCGTCACGAGACCGATCAGGTCGCCACGGCGATCAACCAAATGTCGGCGGCGGCCCAGGAAGTGGCGAAGAGTGCGCAAAACGCGGCGGTGGCTGCCCAGCAGACCGACGAAGAAGGCCAGGCGGCCAAGCGCGTGGTAGCCGGCAGCATCGTGAAGATTCATGCGTTGGTGGACGACATTCGCAGCAGCGGCGTGTCCCTCGACAGCCTGCAAAAAGACGTGTCGTCGATTGTCAGCGTGCTCGGCGTGATCGGTTCGATTGCCGAACAGACCAACCTGCTGGCA
This sequence comes from Pseudomonas sp. RT4P38, assembly GCF_054897765.1. Taxonomy (NCBI): domain Bacteria; kingdom Pseudomonadati; phylum Pseudomonadota; class Gammaproteobacteria; order Pseudomonadales; family Pseudomonadaceae; genus Pseudomonas; species Pseudomonas sp. RT4P38. Next base: position 4,899,873 of record NZ_CM142703.1, on the reverse strand, counting down.
CTCAACGCCGCCATTGAAGCCGCCCGCGCCGGTGAGGCCGGTCGTGGTTTTGCCGTGGTGGCTGACGAGGTCCGAGCGCTGGCCAGTCGCACGCAAATCAGCACTCAGGAAATCCAGGGCATGATCGATCGCCTGCAGGCGGGTACCCAATCGGCCGTGGAAGCGATGCGCCGCTCCAGTGAGGCTGGCGACGGCACGTCGGCTCAGGCCAACGAAGCGGGTGCGTCGTTGGATACCATGGCCCAGCTGATCGGCACCATCAATTCGATGAACGCGCAGATCGCCAGCGCTGCCGAAGAGCAGACCGCCGTGGCCGAAGAGATCAACCGCAGCGTGCATCAGATCGCTGTGGCCGTGGACAGCGTCGCCGATGAAACCCAACTCGGCGCCCAGACTTCCCGCAGCCTTGCTGACCTCGGTCAGCGCCTGGGCAAACTGGTCGGGCAGTTCCGCATCTGACACGCCCCCAATCCCTGTAGGAGCCAGGCTTGCCGGCGAAGGCGTACTTGAAGACGCCTTCGCCGGCAAGCCTGGCTCCTACAGAAAGCAATTCGCATCGTCCCTCAGGTAGGCCGCTACGGTCTGTCCCAGTACGGCACCGCTCCAAAACACTCGACAAAGAAATCGATCACCGTCCGCACCTTCACCGACAACCGCCGGCTCCCAGGCCAGAGCACGGCAATCTGCTGCGGCTCAAGGCTGTTGGACACCTGATACGCCCCGAGCACCGGCACCAGCGTGCCGTTGCGCACCGCTTCACCAATCAGCCACGACGGAAACATCACCAACCCCAAGCCTTGTTCGGCGGCTTGAGTCAAGGTGTCGGCGTGGTTGCCGGTGATCGGCCCCTTCACCGGGTAGGGCGTCCAGTCCTGCTGATCCTTGCGGAAAAACCAGCGTTGCTGGCCGGCCACGCCTTTGTAGGCCAGGCATTGATGCGCGGCCAGTTCTTCGGGATGTTGCGGTGTGCCGTGACGTTCTAAATAGGCCGGGCTCGCGGCGACTTGAAAGCGATGGGGCGCCAAAATGCGCGCCTGCATGCTCGAATCGTGCAGCGGCCCGATGCGAAATAGCAGGTCGGCGCCTTCCTGCAGCGGGTCGACGTAGCTGTCGGTCTGCTGGATATCCAGTTGCAGTTTCGGGTAACGCTCGCAGAGCTGCCCCAGCCAGGGCGTCAGGTGCCGTTGGCCAAACACCACTGGCGCATTGATCCGCACCAGTCCGCTCGGTTCGCTTTGCTGTTCCTGCAGGGCCTGTTCGGCCTCTTCGAGTTGCACCAGCACCAGCCGCGCATGATGACCGAGCATTCGCCCGGCTTCGGTGGGCGAAACGGCGCGGGTGTGGCGATACAGCAATTGCTGGTTAAGGGCGTGTTCCATCAATTGGATCTGCCGCGAAATCGAAGACGGTGCCAGGCCCTCACGGCGGGCGACTTCGGAAAAACTGCCGTGGTCGAGCACGGCGACAAACAGTCGAAGTGCCTTGAATCCCAGTTCGTTGAGGCCGTGCATGGCGAGTCCTGCTGTGCGAATTTCGCAAAAGTGTTGTTTGGATGCTCCCATTTATCGCAAAGGACCGCCAGCCGATAATGCCCACCTATTCCACTGAGAACACAAAACCCTGTGGGAGCAAGCTCGCTCCCACAAGGGGTTGTGTTCTATCTGATAACTGGTAGGTGTCCCCTCATGCACACTTCTTCAATCGACGACGTTGGCGTTGTCGCCGCGCCGACCACTAAACCTGGGCTACGACTGTTGCTGCTGCCGCTGGTGATTCTGGCCGGCATGGGCCTTTCCGTGGAAGCCGGTTTGCTCGGGCCGCTCGGGGTTCAGGTTGGGCACTTGTGGGCGACCTTGAGCATCTTCGGTGTGGGCTCGGCGATTCTGTTTTTGCTGTTGCTGTTCAGCGGTCCGCAACAGGGGCCCGTCTTGAATGAGCTGCCGCGCTGGCAATTGATCGGCGGTTTACTGGGGCCGATGTACGTGATCGTGCTGACCTTGGCCACGCCGCACATCGGCATTGCCATGACGATGATCGCAATCCTTTCCGGGCAGGTCGGCAAAAGTGTGTTGATCGACCACTTCGGCTGGTTCGGCGCCACCCGCAAAAGGGTCAACGGTGAACGTTGGCTGGCCTTGCTGCTGATTGTCGCGGCACTTGTTTTGATCGCTCGGGGTTGATGATGAACCTGATTATTTTGTTGGCGGTGGTCGTGGCCGCCGGTGCGGTGTTGAGTGTCCAGGCGGCTATCAATGGGCGGCTGGGCGAAACGGTCGGCGTGTTGCGCAGCAGTTTGTTGACCTTCGTGGTCGGTGCCGTGACCACCGGGCTGCTGATCCTGTTTTTCGAACCGGCCCATGCCGTGAGTTTGCTGGACGTGCCGAAATGGCAGCTCAGCGGTGCGCTATTCGGGGTGGTGTACATGATGGTGATGGTCGGCGCGGTGCCACGGGTCGGCACGGCGGTGGCGACGGTGGCGGTGATCGTCGGGCAACTGGGGATGGGGATGTTGATCGATAACTTTGGTTGGCTGGGGAACCCGGCGATCGAGTTGTCGAGTAGCCGGATGCTGGCGATGGTGTGTCTCGCGTTGGCGTTGGTGTTCATGTATCGCAGCAGTACGCGGCAGGGCTGACGCAAGCTCCTACACTGGTTATACGGGCCGCGTTCGCGGCAACCGGACGACCACAACCATGGAGTCAGACTCATGATCAGCAGTGACAGTAAATGCGACTGCCCCAAATGTTCCTGCAAACTGGGCGAACATCCGATCGCGCGCCACGGCAAGCACTATTGCTGTGAGGCGTGTGCCAAGCACCACGAACATGGCGAAGTATGTGCAAGCAAGGGCTGTAAGTGCGCCAAAGGCTGACATCAGCCACGCACAGAATGTGGGGCCTATTCGGGCTCCACTTCCAGTTTCAGGCTTTGATCCTCCAGCTGTTCGGTATGGCGGATGATGCCATTGAGTCGTCGTCGTCCGTCCGTGCCGTGCTGGTGATTTGCGTTGATTTCATGCGCCGATCCCTCCAAATGTCCAAAGCCGCGCCATCTGTTAATTCGCCGGCCGCCACTTGACGTTTTCCACGCCGAACTTCTCAGCCATCGGCTTGCTGGTTTTTTGCACCTTCTCTCGACCGAAGCGAGGGATTCTTCCGACCCCCGCGTCGCAACTCGCCCAATGCCAAGCCTCCGCGTTATCCATCTTGTCCAGGCGGATGATGAAAGACTTGGGCGCGCCATGAAGGGTGTATTCAATGACGAAAAGTTTTGCGTTGTTCATAGAACCCGTATTTCTCCCTGTGGTAATACAAGGATCGTTTGGGTTACGGAAAATTCACTCGGATTGTCAGATGGATGCCGCCAGTAGCGACAAGGCCGGTGGCTCGCTACCATGCAATCGCTGAAATCCCCAATGATTGCTGCCCATGCAGCTATCCCACGAAAATGAAGACCACGCGATGAAGATCAGCTTCACGCTCGGATTCTGATCATGATCGCAGTGCTCCAGCCTCCCGAAAGGGCGGTTTTTTTGCACATCAAAAGATCGCAGCCTGCGGCAGCTCCTACGAAATGGGGGTTGATGTAGACTCCTCGGCAATGACTTCACGAGATGTGCCCCCCATGAGCGAACCGATTCGACTGACCCAATACAGCCACGGCGCAGGTTGCGGCTGCAAGATTTCTCCCCAGGTGCTGGAGGTGATTCTGGCCGGCAGCGGGGCGCAGAACCTTGACCCGAAACTCTGGGTCGGCAACGCCTCGCGCGATGATGCGGCGGTGTACGCCATCGATGAAGAGCGCGGCGTGGTGTCGACCACCGATTTTTTCATGCCGATCGTCGACGACCCGTTCGATTTCGGCCGCATCGCCGCCACCAATGCCATCAGCGACATCTACGCCATGGGCGGCGATCCGTTGATGGCGATTGCGATCCTTGGTTGGCCGGTCAACGTACTGGCCCCGGAAATTGCCCGGGAAGTGATTCGCGGCGGGCGTTCGGTCTGCGATGAAGCGGGGATACCATTGGCCGGTGGGCACTCCATCGACGCGCCGGAACCGATATTCGGCCTCGCCGTGACCGGTTTGGTGGAAAAGCGCCACATGAAGCGCAACGACACCGCCACCGCCGGTAGCCTGCTCTACCTCACCAAACCGCTGGGCATCGGCATCCTCACCACCGCCGAAAAGAAGGGCAAGTTGCGCCATGCCGACATCGGCCTGGCCCGCGACTGGATGTGCACCCTGAACAAACCCGGCAGCCGCTTTGGCAAACTCGAGTGCGTCACCGCGATGACCGACATCACCGGTTTTGGTCTGCTGGGGCATTTGGTGGAAATGGCCGACGGCAGCAACGTGACCGCTCGCATCGAGTACGACCGTGTGCCGCGTCTACCGGGTGTCGAGTACTACCTCGACCAAGGCTGCGTGCCGGGCGGGACGCTGCGTAATTTCGACAGCTACGCCAGCAAGCTGGGGCGTCTTCAGGAAATGCACAAACGCGTGCTCTGCGATCCGCAGACCAGCGGTGGCCTGCTGGTTGCGGTCACCCCCGAAGGCAACGAACACTTCCTCAACGTGGCTGCCGAACTGGGCCTGACTCTTGAGCCGATCGGTGAGCTGATCGAGCGACAGACCAACGCGGTTGAGGTGTTTTAATGTCTATGGACTCCACCGATTACCGCGACATCTTCCTCAACGACCGGCCGATGATGGACGCCCGCGCGCCGGTCGAATTTCTCAAAGGTTCGTTCCCAGGTGTGGTCAACCTGCCGCTGATGAATGACCTCGAGCGGCAACGGGTCGGCACTTGCTACAAGCAGCACGGTCAGCAAGCCGCCATCACGCTGGGGCACCAGTTGGTGTCCGGCGAGATAAAAACCGCTCGCATCCAGGCCTGGGCCGATTTTGCCCGGGCGCATCCTGATGGATATTTGTATTGTTTTCGCGGTGGTTTGCGTTCGCAGATCGTTCAGCAATGGCTCAAGGACGAGGCGGGCATCGACTATCCGCGAGTCGCTGGCGGTTACAAGGCTATGCGCACCTTCTTGCTCGACACGGTCGATCAGGCGCTTGCCCAGTGTGATTTTGTCTTGCTGGGCGGCATGACCGGCACTGGCAAAACCGAAGTGCTCACGCAGTTGAGCAACGGGCTGGACCTTGAAGGTCACGCCAATCATCGCGGCTCGAGTTTCGGTAAGCGCGCCACCGGCCAACCCTCCAACATCGATTTTGAAAACCGCTTGGCAGTGGACGTGCTGAAAAAGCGCGCCCACGGTATCGAGCAGTTTGTGCTGGAAGACGAGAGCCGCATGGTCGGCAGTTGCGCCTTGCCGCTGCCGCTCTTTCAGGGCATGCAACAGTTTCCGATGGTCTGGCTTGAAGACAGCCTGGAAGGGCGGGTCGAACGGATCCTGCGCGATTACGTGGTGGACTTGTGTGCCGAGTTCATCGGCGTGCATGGCGATGAAGGATTTGCATTGTTTTCCGAGCGCCTGCTGGAGAGCCTGAACAATGTGCAGAAACGTCTGGGCGGTGAGCGCCATCGGCGGATGTTGATTTTGATGGAAGACGCGCTGGCGGCGCAGGCGAGCAGTGGGGCAGTGGACCTGCATCGGGATTGGATCGAAGGGTTGCTTCGCGAGTATTACGACCCGATGTATGCGTTTCAGCGGGAGAAGAAGGGGGGGCGGATTGAGTTTGCGGGGGAGCGGACAGCCGTCCTTGAGTATCTGCGAGAGCGCGTTTCCCAGCGAGGATAATGTTGCTTTTGCCGGCCTCATCGCGAGCAAGCTCGCTCCCACATTGGATCTCGGTGATACACAAATTCTGTGTTTACTGAAAATCTAATGTGGGAGCGAGCTTGCTCGCGATGGGGGCCTGACAGGCGCCAAACCTCTTAAAGCTTACGTCGGACATGTCTCGCGCCCGTTATCCAGGCCTTGCTTGTAGGCGTGGCTCTGCACGCTGGCCTTGCCGTTGTGCCAGGTCAGGGTGAGCACGTACAGCGAGTCGTAGTCGCTGGATGCCCAGTCATCGGTGATGTTCTGCTTCTTGCCAACGGCTTCTCCAGCGACCTTGTTGATCAGCTCGGGCAGGTAGCCGGAGGACCAGGCGGTGTAGATGACCGAGTTGTGATACTTGTCGTGGAGCAATTCATCGGCCAGGTCGCTGGTGTCGTTGGCCGAGAAGTTGATGTTCACCGGCAAACCAAGCTTGATCGCGCTGGGGCTGATGGTCATCAGGGGACGGATGTAACTGTAGGAATTGTCCAGTTCGCCTTCCTCGACATTGCGCGTCGGGTTGGCGGCAAACACGTAGTTGGCCTTGCCGAATTTTTCCGGCAGCAAGGTGGCCAGGTCGATGGCACGGTTCAGGCCTTGGCAGTTGAGCTGGCCGAGGCCGCCTTCGGGTTTTTCCGCGTGGCGCAGGAATACCAGCGTCTGGGTGCCGTCCGCCGGTTGGGCGCGGCTTTCGCTGGACTCAAGGGACAGGAACAGCGCGCTGACCGCCAACAGGGAGGGCAGGACGACATACGCGCGATGTTTGAAGCGTTTGGCGAATTTAAATAGGTTCATCATTTGAATAGGTGATCTTCAGCGCATTCGGTTAAGGCTGACAAACCTTTACACCGCGAGCTCCCTGCATCGGGTGTTTTCCATGTCGTTGGGCCGGTCCGTTTCCGAAAGGGCAATGCTCAGAGTCCTCTGAAGCCCATTTGGTTCGATCCGAGCGAGTGCGCAGCACTGTAGCGGCAACCTGAGATGGGTTAGAGCAGAGGTTATCGACAGGATGTTGCGGATTTATGGACACAGTACACGTGTCGGCGCCACTGACAGGCTGCGATCTTTTGATCTTGCTCATCAGCAACATTGATACGCCAAAAAATCGCAGCCTTTGCCAGCCCCTACATTATGATCAGCGTCTACTTTTTCCGTGTGGATGCTTCCCATGACCGATCTGTCCGCGTTCCCGATTACCCAAAAATGGCCGGCTCAATACCCCGAGTGGATCCAGCTTTACTCCTTGCCCACACCCAACGGCGTCAAGGTTTCGATCATGCTCGAAGAGATCGGACTGCCCTACGAGCCGCATCGGGTGGGCTTCGACACCCATGATCAGATGTCCCCCGAATTTCTTTCGCTGAACCCCAACAACAAGATCCCGGCGATCCTCGACCCCCATGGTCCGGGGGATCAACCCCTGGCGCTGTTCGAGTCCGGGGCGATTCTGATTTACCTGGCCGACAAGAGCGGGCAACTGCTGGCCCAGGAATCGGCGGCGCGATACGAGACTATCCAGTGGCTGATGTTTCAGGTGGGCGGCATCGGGCCGATGTTCGGCCAGGTCGGTTTTTTCAACAGATTTGCCGGCAAGGACTACGAGGACAAACGTCCCCGCGACCGCTACGTCGATGAAAGCAAACGCCTGCTGAATGTGCTCAATAACCGCCTGGAAGGGCGCGACTGGATCATGGGCGAGCGCTACACCATCGCGGACATCGCGACCTTCCCCTGGGTGCGCAACCTGATCGGCTTCTATGAGGCTGGTGAGCTGGTGGGCATAAAGGACTTCACGAACGTTACGCGGGTGCTGGAGCGCTTTCTGGCGCGGCCGGCGGTGATGCGCGGGCTGGAAATTCCCAAGCAAAACACTTCGATTTGATCAAGACCAAGGCAGGCCATGCACTCATTCGATTTCAAGCAAGTAGATGTCTTCAGCCGTGTTGCGCTCAAGGGCAATCCGTTGGCGGTGGTGTTCGGCGCCGATGAGCTCAGCGATGAGCGCATGGCGGCGTTCGCCAGCTGGACCAACCTCAGCGAAACCACATTCATACTCGAACCGCGCGATCCTCGCGCCGATTATCGCGTGCGGATCTTCACCACCCTGAACGAATTGCCGTTCGCCGGTCATCCGACACTGGGCACCTGCCATGCGTGGCTGGAGGCCGGTGGCGTGCCCAAGGGCGAAGAGATCATTCAGGAGTGCGGTGTGGGGCTGGTGCGGGTTCGTCGACAAGGGACAGAGCTGGCCTTTCTCGCACCTCCATTGCTCAAAGCCGGGCCGGTGGAGGCGGATGTGGTGGAACGGGTACGGCGGGGGCTCGGGCTGGAATCGGGGGCGATTGTGCGCACTCAGTGGGTCGACAACGGTGCCGGATGGCTGGCCGTGATGGTCGAGGATCGCCAGCAGGTGCTGGGCCTGCAACCGGATCATTCGCAAATGCTCGGCCTGGCCGTCGGTGTCATCGCGCCATGGCATCCCGAGCGCGATGGCGATGACGCACAGTTCGAAGTGCGGGCGTTCATCTCCGGCGACGGTATGCCGGAAGACCCCGCCACCGGAAGCCTGAACGCCGGGATTGCCCAGTGGTTGCTCAGCGAAGGACTGGCGCCGTCTTCCTATGTGGTCAGCCAGGGCCTGACCATGGGCCGCGCCGGACGCATTCAGGTCGAGCAAGTGGGCGACGAGATCTGGATCGGCGGCGCGGTGGTGACCTGCATCAGCGGAACCTTGACGCTGTAGGAGGCAAGCAGCTGCCTCGCGGGCTCGGCTGAGCCGCCGAGAAGCCGTGCGCGAATCACTGATGGATGAGCAGGAAGGCGCCGACGCGCTGATGGTCAAACCGGCCGGCGCGTACCTGGACATCATCCGCGGGCGCCGAAAAACGGCCGAATCCCGTGATCCCGAAAGTAGCGCTCGATCACCTTGGGATCGGCAGAGTTGTCGGCAATCGCCACGTACGTATCCGGCCGCAACAGATAAAACCCGTTACGCCCCAGGCCCGCCGCTTCAAACGCCGGCCGCCAGTCAAACACATGCAACGGTAAATGATGTTCGTGGCACCAGGCGATCATTTCGTCGCTGGTGTCGCCATACACGTGCACCTGCCAGGTTGGACACTTCAGTGATTCGAAATTGTCCCCCTCACCGTCGTGAGCCCAGGGCAGGCGGTCGCCACCGTGAACATGACCGGCAGCGCCCGTGCTCAAAGGCATCCCGCGATAGTTCAGGGTGATCTGCGACACCGTGCGAAACAGGAACTCGCGGGATGCCTCAAACGATGCCATTTTCGGAATCACGAACGGCGCCAGGCGCGTGCGCAGCAAATCGGCCATGCGCCCTACGGCCGTGACGAAATTGAACACCCGATCGGTGGTGGCGACCAGTTTGCGGGCAAACGCGATGCGCTCGGTTTCATAGCTGTCGAGCAGTTTTACCTCAGCACCGCCGTTCAACACCGCCGCGAGTTTCCAAGCGAGGTTGATGGCATCGCCAATTCCGGTGTTCATGCCCTGGCCACCGGCGGGGCTGTGGACGTGGGCGGCGTCACCCAATAAAAACGCGCGCCCGGTGCGAAAGTGGTCCGCCACCCGATGATGCACGCGGTACGTCGAGAACCAGTTCACCTGTTCAATCTGCACCTTCAAATGTTCGATGGCCCGGCTGCTGACGTCTTCAAACCGGAGGGTTTCGGCATGATCGGCGCGCTCGCCGCGTACGGTGCCGATCAGGCGGGCGCGGCCTGTATCGGCGAAGGGAAACACCGCGAGAAAATCCGCTTCATCGAGATCCACGTGCAGTTCGCCGTTGAACGTCGGCCCGCTGGCCTGCACGTCGGCGACGTAGAAAATCTGCTGGTAGGTGCCACCCGGGAAACCGGTGTCCAGGGTCTTGCGCACAATCGATCGGGCACCGTCGCAACCAGCCAGATAGCAGGCCTGGCAGGTTTCCTGCTGACCATCGGGCAGGCGCAGATGGGCGGTGATGCCGTCGCCGGTTTCCTCGAAACTTTCCAGTTCGGTGTTGCGCTCCACCTTGATGCCAAAGGCTTCGAGGCGGTCTATCAGCAGCCGTTCGTGCTCATCCTGAGGAAAGATTTCGAGGAACGCATAGGGCGTCAGGCCTTCGCCGATGCGGCTCAGCGGCAAGCGCGCCACGGGTTCGCCCTTGACCCAGAAGTTCGCCGCACTCACGCGATGACCGTTCTGCACAATGGCAGTGCTGAGGTCGAGCTGGCGATACAGCTCCAGCGTCCGCGCCTGGACGGCCAGCGCCCGCGAAGTGGTGCCGGGTGCAGACGTCTTGTCGAGGATCCGCACTTGCACGCCAAGCTTGCTCAGCCACAACGCCAGCACCAACCCGGTCGGGCCGGCGCCGATGATCAGTACGTCGCTTCGGTTCATAAGCCTGTCCTCCTCGGGTTGTGGCTCAAGTATGGTTCAGCCCTGGCGTGAGGTCAGGCAGGCTGCCCAACGGAACAGGGGGCGGCAGCCACAGTCATAGCCTGCGCCATGCCATTGGTCGTATGGTTAACCCGGCTCAACGGATTTGATGGAGCAACATGCAAGCCAATCGATTGATGATGAGTGTCGCCGCGCTGCTGGTTCTGGCCGGTTGCGGCTCTCAGCGAACGCAGGAACTACCGGCGCGCAAGCCCGCGGAGGTCAAGGCCGAGATCGTGCGCCTGCTGCCGGCCAAAGCCACTGATCGCCAAGGCTGGGCCACCGATATTTACGCAGCATTTGCTGCTCAGAACATTTATCCATCCACCCAAAACCTGTGCTCGGTACTGGCGGTCACCGAGCAGGAGTCGACCTTTCAGGTTGACCCACCGGTACCGGGCCTGGGCAAAATCGCCCGCGAGGAGATCGACCGCCGTGCCGACAAAGTCCACATTCCCGGCCTGCTGGTGAGCGGTGCGCTGCAGGTGAGTTCATCCAACGGCAAAAGTTACAGCGACCGCCTCAATGCGGCGCGCAGCGAAAAAGAGCTCAGCGCGATCTTCGATGATTTCATCGGCATGGTGCCGATGGGCCGAACGCTGTTCGGTGGCTTCAACCCGGTGCACACCGGTGGGCCGATGCAGGTCAGCATCGATTTTGCCGAGCAACAGGCAAAGGAATATCCGTACCCGGTGAACGGTTCGATCCGGCATGAAGTGTTCAGTCGTCGCGGTGGCATGTACTTCGGTATCGCCCACTTGCTCGGTTATCCGGTGACCTACAAACAACCGTTGTATCGCTTCGCCGATTTCAATGCCGGTTGGTACGCCAGTCGCAATGCCGGTTTTCAGAACGCGGTGAGTCGCGCGTCGGGCATACCACTGGCGCTGGATGGAGACCTGGTCCGCTACGATTCGATCATGCCTGGCGCCACGGAATTGGCGGTGCGCACCCTCAGCAAGCAACTGGGCATGCGCAATCCGACCATTCGGGACCAATTGGAGGAGGGCAAAAACGTCGAGTTCGAGGACACCCAGCTCTATGCGCGGGTTTTCGCCCTGGCCGAGCAGGCAGAAGGTCGGCCATTACCGCGTGCGGTGTTGCCAGGGATCGTGCTGCAAAGCCCGAAAATCACCCGCAAACTCACCACGGCGTGGTTCGCCAAACGGGTCGATGAACGCTATCAGCGCTGCATGGCGCGTGCGGGCAAGTGACCGACCGCAACAAGCAAGCGTAAAAAGACCCGGCTGATGAGGCCGGGTTTTTCATTGAGTACCGCGGTGAAACCATTCATTTATGCAGCGCCTATCAACAAGGCGCCAGTCGTGCTCAGGTGTTTGCCGCCGGAACCTGGGGCGGGGGGATCGCGGCACTTGGGTGATCGCCGTCAGATCACTTTCACCGCTCGGCCGATGAACTGAATCGGCCCCGTAGGTTTGCCGGTCGGCGAGCCATTGGGGTTTTCCAGGGTCAGCTCGAACAGCTGGTCGGGTTGCAGTGGCGGCAACTTGTCCAGCGGCACCGAGAGCATCTGCCCCGGTTTGACCAAGCCCAGGGATACCGGACCTTGCCAGCCTTCAGCCTTGGTCCAGAACTCCAGTGCCTTGTCGGCCGGAACTTCCGCCACGCCCAGCGGAATCAACTGGATTTCCCTTGGATTGTTGGCCTGAATCACCCAACCCGGCGCTTTGTCCTGAGGGGCGACCAGTACCACCAGATAGGTCGGTTTGACCGTGGTTTGCGTCAACATCAAGGCGCCGAGCAGCAAGGTCGCCGCCAGCCCCGCCCCCGCGAGCCCGCGCCACAGCGGCAGCAGGTTCCACCAGGATGACGACGCAACCGCCGTCCCTGCTGGTTGCCGGTTCAAGGCATGCACACTGCGCTCGATGCGCTGCCACAGGTGTGGCGAGGGTGCCAGGGGTTCGGCGAAGTCAGTCAGGTCGAGCAAGCGGCGTTCCCAGGTGTCGACCGCCGTGCGCAGTTCGACATCGTCGCGCAGGCGCTGTTGCACCTCGGTACGTCGCTGTGCCGGGAGCGTGCCCAGCACATATTCGCTGGCCAGCTCGTTGAGCTCTTCCGGGGTTTCATTCGCAGGTCTGGTGATCATCCCATGCACTCCCGCAATGCCGTCAGGCTCCGTTTGATCCAGGCTTTGACGGTGCCCAGCGGGGTGCCGAGTTTGTGTGATATTTCAGCGTGGGAATAACCGTCGACGTAGGCGTGCAGAATGCAGCTGCGCCGCGCAGGTTCCAGGAGTTCCAGACACAGATGAATGCGTGACGAGTGGACCTGAGCATCGAAGGTTTCAGCGTTATCCTGCATGTCGATCTCACCCTGAACCTCGCGGCTGTTGTCACGGATGAAATTGAGCGCCAGATGCCGGGTCACGCTAAACATCCAGCCTCGCGCCGAACCCCGCGCCGGGTCGAACCGCGCGGCGCCGACCCAGATCTTGAGGAACGCATCGTGGACAATATCCTCGGCCAGCGCAGTGTCGCGCACCAGGCGTTTGGCAACCCCCAGCAGGCGCGGACTCTCCTGCACATACAAATCCCGCAGGGCCTGACGCTCGCCGCGAGCGCAGGCAGCCAGATGGGCTTCGTAATCGAAAAGCGGTTGGGGCAAGGACACAGTGCTCAGCCGTCAAAGTGGGCAATAGCCCCGGACCAGAGGACCGGGGCATGTGCAGAGCAGCGTAGACCAATTTCCCGCAGGACTGGTTTCAGTTGGCCGCCCAGAAAATATAGTCCGCCTGATACTTCACCGCTTCCTGCTTGCCCTTGTTGGCGGCCGTGCACTCGGCGCTTGGGGCCACGCCACCCTTGAGGGCTACGCGCTGGATGTAACTCACGTCGCTCATCGCGCCTTTGCCCTCGGCCGGGTTGGCCTTGACCAATTGGTAGGGGAGATTGCCCGGGCTCGACGGTGCGACGGCCAGTTGGGTGCCGGTGACTTTCGAGCCATCTTTCGCCTGCCAGGTAGCGGGGGGGCCGAAGTAGGTGCCGACCTGTTTGCCATTGCGATCATTGAGCACCGCTTTGGGCCCGACAAAAAACCATTCGGTCTGGCCGGCTGCATTGGGCTTGTCACGGCATTCGTAAGTGATCTCGCCGACCCCGGTGGTTTCCATGGCGACCTTGTGCCCCTCCGGCACCTTGATGTTGTCGGGCAGACCCGTCTGGGCATAGGCTGCAGGTATGGCAGCGAGTAAACCGGCAAGGCAAATCAGGTGTTTGGCGTTCATGAATTTCTCTCCGAAAATGAGTAACCCGCTCGGCAGCATCAGGGCTGCTACAGGTACTACCCATCGGAAAGCGATTTGGATGCAGTGGGTAAAAGAAATTTTCTAACATTGCCAGAGTCAGCTGCTACAAAGAGACAATCGCAAGGAGGTGTTTATGTATCAGCTCTACGGACACAAGAACTCTGGAGCTGCGGCGATAGAAGCGGCCCTTGAGCTCTGCGAGATTGCTTACCGTTTCATCGACGTTGAATCTTCTCCTGAAGCGACCCACGCGCTGGAGAAACTCAATCCGCTCAAGCAGATTCCGACACTGCAACTGCCCGACGGCAGCGTTCTCACCGAGAGCGCGGCGATTCTGATTCATCTGGGGCTCACGTTTACCGAGTCGAACCTGCTGCCAAAAAACGCCGCCGCGCGGGATCAGGCGATTCGCGGCCTGGTGTACATCGTCAGTAATTGCTATTCGGCGATTGGCATCATCGATTATCCGGAGCGCTGGTTGGCCGAGGCGGATGGACCGTCCAGACAAAATCTCATGGCCGGCACCCGCGCGCGACTGCATTGGAGTTGGGAGGTGTTTGCCGATCAGTTTTCGGGCGATTTGTACCTGGGCGATGAAACGCCGGGGGCGCTGGATGTTCTGGCGGCGGTGGTTTCCAGATGGGCGGGCAGTCGGGAGCATTTACGCAGTGCCCGCCCCGGGTTTTTCGCCTGGCTGGAACGCATCGACCGGCACCCGACACTGGCACCGGTCTTCGCGCGGCATTGGCCGGCCTGAAAAGAGCTGCTCTTATTCGCCGCGGATGTACTGTTCCAACTGGCGAATCAGTTCAGCCTGTTCGGCGATGGCCTCCTTGACCAGGTCGCCGATCGAAAGCAAGCCGATCAATGTGCCGTTTTCCACCACTGGCAAGTGGCGCAGGCGTTTGTCGGACATGATGCCCATGCAGGTTTCGACGGTTTGATGGGTGTCCACGGTGATGACCGGCGAGACCATGATGTCTTCGACCGGCGTACCGACAGAGGAGCGGCCCTTGAGCACAAGTTTGCGCGCATAGTCGCGCTCGCTGATGATGCCGACGACCTCGCCATTCTTCACGACCGGCAATGCGCCGACGTTTTTCGCGGCCATGACCATCAGCGCTTCCAGCACCATTTGATGCGGCGCAATGATGTGGACTTCATGATTCTGTTCAGCCTTTAACTTCAGCAGTTGGGCGACGGTTTTCATGGCGGTTTCTCAGGTGTTGTCGTTGTCCCTGAAGAATCGTAGACCCAGGCGCTGAGGGCAAGGGAGAAAGCGGCAGATAACACGCAAAAAACGCCATTCAGTGGTTTTTCTTGCGAAAACCTCACGTACCCGGTCGATAAACGCCTGCAATTCGGCAGCGACTTCAAGAGCCACAGGCTGCCAAATCCTTAAGCCCCCACGCTATCCATCCCGATCCCGCGTAGAATCCCCCTCTGAATCAGATGCGAGGTTGCAGCGGTGGATTTACAGCAGGGCTTCGTCCTGACCCGGCATTGGCGCGATACCCCGGCCGGTACGGAAGTCGAGTTCTGGCTGGCGACCGATACCGGTCCCCAGCGGATCCGCCTGCCTCATCAACCGTCGGTGGCGTTCATCCCCGCAGTGCAACGAGAGCAGGCCGAAGTGCTACTGCGCGGCGAAAAGAACGTCGAGCTGCGGCCGTTGGCGTTGCTGGATTTCGAGCACCGCCCGGTACTCGGTCTGTATTGCCAGCAGCACGGTCAGTTGATACGCCTGGAAACCGCGCTGCGCAAGGCCGGCGTCGACATGTTCGAAGCTGATGTGCGCCCGCCGGAACGCTACATGATGGAGCGCTTTATCACCGCGCCAGTCCAATTCAGTGGCACTCCGAATACCGAGGGCCTGCTGCTCGATGCGCAGATGAAACCCGACCCCGACTATCGCCCGAGCCTCAGGCTGGTCTCATTGGACATCGAAACCACCGCTCACGGCGAGTTGTACTCCATCGCCCTGGAAGGCTGCGGCGAGCGCCAGGTCTACATGCTCGGCCCGCCCAACGGTGATGACAGCGAGGTGGATTTTCAGCTCGAGTACTGCGACTCCCGAACGCTGTTGCTGAAAAAACTCAACGAGTGGTTCGCCCACCATGACCCCGACGCGATCATCGGCTGGAACGTCGTGCAGTTCGACCTGCGCGTACTCCATGAACACGCCCGGCGCCTGGCGGTGCCGCTGAAACTGGGGCGTGGCGGCGAAGAAATGCAGTGGCGCGAACACGGTAGCCGCAACCATTACTTCGCCTCGGCCGCCGGCCGGCTGATCATCGACGGCATCGAGTCCCTGCGCTCGGCGACCTGGAGTTTCCCCTCGTTCAGCCTGGAAAACGTCGCGCAAACCCTGCTTGGCGAGGGTAAGTCGATCAGCACGCCGTACCAGCGCATGGACGAAATCAACCGCATGTTCGCCGAGGACAAACCGGCCCTCGCCAAGTACAACCTCAAGGACTGCGAGCTGGTGACGCGGATTTTCGCCAAGACCGAGTTGCTGATCTTCTTGCTGGAACGGGCTAGCGTCACCGGATTGCCGGCAGACCGCAGCGGCGGCTCGGTGGCGGCGTTTACGCACCTTTACATGCCGCTGATGCACCGCCAGGGTTTCGTTGCGCCGAACCTTGGGAACAAGCCTGCGCAGGCCAGCCCCGGCGGTTTTGTCATGGACTCGCAACCGGGCCTGTACGAGTCAGTGCTGGTGCTCGACTACAAAAGCCTCTATCCCTCGATCATCCGTACCTTCCTCATCGACCCGGTGGGCTTAATCGAGGGGCTTAAACATCCCGATGACAGCGAGTCGGTGCCGGGCTTTCGTGGCGCACGCTTTTCAAGAACCCGACACTGCCTGCCCGCTATCGTTGCCCGGGTTGCCGAAGGCCGTGAAACCGCCAAGCGTGAACACAATGCGCCGCTGTCCCAGGCCTTGAAGATCATCATGAACGCGTTCTACGGCGTGCTCGGTTCCAGCGGTTGCCGCTTCTTCGATACACGCCTGGCGTCGTCCATTACCTTGCGCGGCCACGAGATCATGCTGCGTACTCGACAGCTGATCGAAGCCCAGGGCCACACGGTGATTTACGGCGACACTGACTCGACCTTCGTCTGGCTGCGCCGCGCGCACGGTCAGCAGGAAGCCGCACAGATTGGCCGCGCGCTGGTGGATCACGTCAACCAGTGGTGGCGCGAGCATGTGCAGCAGGAATACGGTCTGGAAAGTGCGTTGGAGTTGCAGTTCGAAACCCACTACAAGCGCTTTCTGATGCCAACCATTCGCGGTGCCGAGGAGGGCAGCAAGAAGCGCTATGCGGGGCTTGTGACCCGCGCCGATGGCACCGATGAAATGATCTACAAAGGCCTGGAAACCGTGCGCACCGACTGGTCGCCGCTGGCCCGGCAATTTCAGCAGGAGTTGTACCTGCGCATCTTCAATCGCAAGCCCTATCAGGATTATGTCCGCGACTACGTGCGCAAGACGTTGGCGGGAGAATTCGACGACCGCCTGATCTACCGCAAGCGCCTGCGCCGCACCCTCGACGACTATCAGCGCAACGTGCCGCCCCACGTGCGGGCCGCGCGAATTGCCGATGATTACAACGATCAGCAGGGTCGCCCGCGGCAATATCAGAACGGTGGCTGGATCAGCTACGTGATCACCATCGCCGGGCCCGAACCGCTGGAAATTCGCAGCGCGCCCATCGACTACGACCACTACGTCACCCGGCAACTGCAACCGGTAGCGGACGCGATTCTGCCGTTCGTGGACGACGACTTTTCAACCTTGATTGGTGGGCAGTTGGGCCTGTTTTGAATCCAGCAGCAACAACGTCCAGTCATCCAGGATGCCGTGGAAATACCGGTCCAGTGCTTGATGAAAGTCGCTGTTAGCGCCGGCAACCTGGGCAAACAGCGTCATGGAAGAGTGAAACTTGAGATCGTCGGGGTGGCCGAAGATGGCGGCAATTGAGCTCTTTTCGATGTTCAGCACCAACTGAGTGCAGGTGCGCAATCGTGAACCCAGCAGCGGATGATTCAGGTACGCCGCCGCTTCCTCTTTGGAACGAATGGCAAAGTGGCGGGACATCTCGCTGCCGCCTAACCCTGCGAATTGCGGAAAGATGAACCACATCCAGTGGCTGCGCTTGTGACCCTCCTTCAGCTCGGTCTGGACCCGTTTAAACACCGGGTCCTGGGCCAGGATAAAGCGTTGTAGCTTAAAGGAATCGAGCTGATCGGTGCTTCTCATGCAGAAGCCCTCTGACAAAACCGCGATGGCTCAGACCATGGCCAACCGCTGTTTGTGTTGTGGCGCGCGAAACGCGTGGTCCAGCGCCTCCAGATCCCCAGCTTCGAGCCGTAATTGCGCCGCTTGCGCATTCAGTTGCACATGTTCAGGTTTGACCGCTTTGGGGATGGCGATCACACCTTCCTGTCGCAGAATCCATGCCAGCGATACCTGGGCAGGCGTCACCCCGTGACGGGCGGCAACCTGCTTAAGGGTTGAATTGACCAGCATATGCCCACCCTGGCCAATCGGACAGTAGGCCATGACTGGCAGGTTTTGCTTCTGGCACCAGGGCAGCAAGTCGAAATCGATGCCGCGTTCCTCCAGGTTGTAGAGCACCTGATTGGTGGCACAGGCCGGGGAGGCCAGTTCTTCCAGGTCGTCGACGTCGAAATTGGAGACGCCCCAGCGACCAATCTTGCCTTCTTCGCGCAAGCGTTCGAAGGCCTCGACCGTTTCTTCGAGGGGATACTGGCCGCGCCAGTGCAGCAGGTAGAGATCGATGTAATCGGTATCCAGTCGCCGCAGACTGCGCTCGCACGCTTGGGGGATGCCTTTGCGGCTGGCGTTGTGCGGGTAGACCTTGCTGAGGAGAAAGACGGTATCGCGCAGACCTGCAATGGCTTCACTCACCACTTCCTCAGCACCGCCTTCGGCGTACATTTCCGCGGTGTCGATCAGGGTCATGCCCAGTTCGATTCCCTGGCGCAGCGCCGCGACTTCTTGAGTGTGTCGGGAGCGGTCTTCGCCCATGCGCCAAGTGCCTTGGCCGATGACCGGTACATAGACGCCAGCCAACTCTAGGGTCCGCATCAAAACCTCCTTTCTGAATTTCGATCGATACTTTAGTGGGCAGCAGAATAGCCCGGTGGTTCCGTCGAGCACCAGAAAGGCGGTAACAGCAAATGCGTCGGCGTCGCAGGTTTACTGGGCAGAAAACTTCAGGACAGTGCTCTGGGTGTAGGTCTTGCCGGGGTCCAGCCGCGTGGACGGGAAGGTCGGCTGATTCGGTGAGTCCGGATAATGCTGGGTCTCCAGCGTGAACGCCCCCCAGTGCGGATAGACCTTGCCAGCCTTGCCCTTGACCGAGCCATCGAGGAAGTTGCTGGTGTAGAACTGCACGCCGGGTTCGGTGGTGTAGAGCTGCAATCGGCGGCCGGATTGTGGATCGCTGACTTCGGCGGCGAGTTTGCTCACATCGCCGTTGGCGTCCAGTGCCCAGTTAAAATCGAAGCCGCCCTGTTTCGGCTCGGCGAACTTCAATTGCGGATGATCAGCCTTTATGTTTTTCCCGATAGCAGTCGGTTGAGTGAAGTCCATCGGCGTGCCGGCCACCGGGGCCAATTCACCCGTCGGGATCAGCTTGCCGTTGACCGGTGTGTAGTGAGTGGCGTGCAAGGTCACCATCTGTTTCAGCACATCACCGTTGCCCGCGCCGGCCAGATTGAAATAGCTGTGATTGGTCAGATTCAGGACCGTGGGTTTGTCGGTGGAAGCCTTGTACTCGATGCGAAGTTCGTTGTCCTCGTTGAGGCTGTAGGTGACCTCGGTTTTCAGGTTGCCGGGGAAGCCCATTTCACCGTCTACCGACAGATACGTCAGGGTCACGCCCACCGAATCCTTGCCTGTGCTCGGTTGAGCTTTCCAGACGTGTTTGTCAAAACCCTGAGGGCCGCCGTGCAGCGAATTGGAACCCTCGTTAAGCGGCACCTGATAGCGCTTGCCGTCCAATTCGAAAGCACCGTTGGCCAGACGATTGCCGAAGCGCCCGATGGTCGCACCGAAATACGCGGTGCCGCTCTGATAACCCTGTACGTCATCAAAACCGAGCACCACATCCTCGAACTTGCCGTTTCTGTCCGGCACTTTCAGCGACTGCAGGATGCCGCCGTAGGTAATGACCGTGGCAGTCAGGCCATGGCTGTTGCGCAAGATGTATTGCTCGACGGGTGTGCCGTCATTGGTTTTGCCGAAGGCCTTGTGTTCGCTGGACAGGCCCGCAGCCTGGGCGGAGAGGGTGGCGATCATCAGGGACAGTCCGAGGGCGCAGAGTGAGTGTCGGGATTGAAGCATGGTTATGACTAATGTGATGATCCTCTTAACGACGGCCAACGCTTACGGACCGTCGGCACTGCACTTTTTCAGAATTCACGGCTCTATCCTTGGCCAGCCTGCGGCGATCCCCACCGCCGGCCCATGCCCAAGTTCAAGAACCCATGGCTCGAGTTTTACCCCTCACCACCACGCCAATCCGCCGCCATTGCCTGCTGTTTGCCTGCTTGTCGATGCTCGCAGCCACCGGGTGCAGTCAGCAGCAGGGCAGCGACATCGTCAGCCAGTTCCGCGAAGGCAAACCCCAGGAATTCCTCCAGACCAGCGTCGACCGCATGGCGACCCTGGCGATGCGTGACAACCTCGACAGCCTCTATCTGCTGATGAGCAAGCTCTACCTGCGCAACCCGGACGAGCTGAAAAAATCCGGTTTCCTCGATGCCCGCACCGCTGGCAAGCAAGTGCGCATGGCCATCGAACAGCAACAGCCGCTGCCTACCCTGGGCGGCAAAAAAGACCTGGCAGCGCTGAGTTATGCCATGAGCCCGGAATTTCTCGGCGACCGGGTCGGTGCTTTCATCTATGCCATCGGCAGCATGCTCGTCACCGCCCACGGTAATCGGCTCGAGTTCTACATGACGGATGCGATTAACCCGACGTTCGTCAGCAACGCTGCCCGCAACATCGAGAAAGCCACCTGGATACTCAGCCAGCGGCAAAACAAGCACGGCGAGCCGTTGCTGTTCTCCAACGAAATTTCAGAGGAGGGCAGCAACCTGAGTTTTGCCGTGGAGTTCGGCAAGATCGTCGCGCGAATGGACCTGCTCACGCAGTTGCTCGACGAACGCTACCGCCGGATCGGTTTGAATTACGCGCAGAGTTTGTTGTTTTTGAATTTCTTGCCGGTGCAGTAGCAAGGAAGTGCATAAAGATAGATCGCATCGATATAAGTGGTTATAAGAAAAATCGCTATGCTGCGGGCCAGATTTTTCATGCGTTTTGTGGGCGTGTTAATGGAATTCGGTAATTTCGGTTTAGTCGTTGCAGGTCTGGTAGTTGGCTTTATTGTCGGGATGACTGGGGTGGGTGGTGGTTCGTTGATGACCCCCATTCTGTTGTGGTTCGGTGTCAATCCGGCCACCGCGGTGGGGACGGATTTGCTGTACGCGGCGATTACCAAGTCCAGTGGCGTGCTGGTTCATAGAAAGAACAAGAACATCGACTGGGCAATTACCGGTTGGTTGACCCTCGGCAGTGTGCCGGCGGTGGCACTGACGCTGTGGTTCCTGAGCACCTTGCAGACATCACCCGAGGCGATGAACGCTGTTATCAAACAGGCGTTGGGCTTTGTATTGTTTGCCACGGCGCTGGCGATTTTCTTCAAAAAACGCCTGCTCGATTTCGCCCATAAGCGTGCGGGAGGCAATTACAACCCCAGCGGCAACCGCTTGAATGCACTGACCGTGATCACCGGCCTGGTCCTCGGCACCATGGTTGCCCTGACCTCCATCGGCGCTGGCGCCCTGGGCACTGTCGCGTTGTTCATTCTTTATCCGCTGCTGCCGACCCGCCGTCTGGTGGGCACGGAAATCGCGCACGCCGTACCGCTGACCCTGGTTGCAGGCCTTGGCCATGCGAGCATGGGCAACATGGATTGGCATGTGCTGGGTTACTTGCTGGTCGGTTCGCTGCCGGGGATTTACCTGGGCAGCCACCTGACGGGCCGCATCTCCGATGAAGTGTTGCGTCCTTGCCTGGCCACGATGCTGGTGCTGATCGGTTACAAACTGGCCTTTTAGGCCGCACAGGTTCCAGAAACAAACCACCTCCTGCGCCGTATAGGTGCTACGGTGAAAAGCCCGCCTTCATTTACCCGTGAATGACCTGTCGGCATTTCCCCGTGATCGACAAGAGGTGGCACGTGTACACGCTAATCGCTGAATATCAAAGCCACGAAGCCGGGTATAGCCTCGACAGGCTGTCGTGACCGCCCTGCCCAAAAGCCTGCCGCTGATTCTCAGTGAGCTGCGCACCGCGACGACCCGGCAGCATCAAGTGCTGGAAAAACGCATTCCGTTTTTCACCACCGATTTATTGCTCTACACCCGCCTGATCAAGGCTTACTACGGTTTTTATCGGCCGCTGGAAAACCTGCTGTGCCAGATGGCGATGACCATTCCCGATCTGGACTGGCTGATCCGTAGCAAAACCCCGTCGCTTGAAGCCGATCTGTATGCCTTGGGTCTGGACGCTGGCGCCATTGATGCCATCCCCCTCTGCCAGTTTTCCCTTCAGCCCCGCTCCGTTGCCGATGTGCTGGGCGTGCTGTACGTCCTTGAAGGCGCGACGCTGGGCGGTCAATCGCTGCGCAACGGCCTGTACTCGCGCCTCGGTGTCGACGAACACACGGGCGGCCGCTTTTTTGCGGTGTACGGCACGTCGACTTTGCTGATGTGGCGCGGTTTCCTGGCGTGCCTGTATGAGGTGTGTGGTCCCGCTGAACGGGCGGCGTCGGTGACCGCGGCCCAGGCGACGTTCGAGGCCTTCGAAGGTTGGCTTGAGCGCTGCGAGGTATTGGTATGAATCGCCTCACTGATGAGCAACTTGACGCCGCGCTCGCCGAGTGCGCCCGCGAAGCGATCCGGATTCCGGGGTCGATCCAGCCCCATGGCGTTCTGCTGGCCCTGAGTGAGCCTGAGTTGATCATCCAGCAGATCAGCCGCAATTGTGCGTCGTTGCTCGGTCAGACGGCGGCGGCTTTATTGCAGCACCCTTTGACGATGCTGTTGGGTGCCGCGGCGGCAGAGCAGGTTCGTCAGGCGCTGTTGTTGAATGATCTGGAGGATGCCAATCCGTTGGTGCTGGAGATGGGGGCGCAGCGGTTCAACGGATCGCTCAACCGACATGACGGCGTGATTATTCTTGAACTGGAGCCGTTGCACGACGCTGCACCGGACAACACCGGCATACTGCTTCGGGCCTTGCGGCGGATGCAGGCAGCCAGCACGCTGGACGACTTGTACACCGTCAGTGTCGATGAGATCCGCCGCCTGACCGGCTTCGACCGGGTGATGATTTATCGCTTCCAACCGGCGGGGCATGGGCAAGTCATCAGCGAGGCGCTGGGCGGGGTTCTGCCCGGTTACCTGGGGCAATGTTTCCCCGCCTCGGACATTCCCCTGCAGGCGCGTGAGTTGTATCGCCTGAACTGGATCCGGGTGATCCCGGATGCGCGCTATGTGCCGGTGCCGATTCTTCCGGTGTTGCGCCCTGACACCGGACAGCCGCTGGACCTGGGGTTTTCGGTCCTGCGCAGCGTGTCGCCGGTGCACTGCCAATACCTGGAAAACATGGGCGTGCGGGCCTCCATGAGCCTGTCGCTGCTTGCGAGCGATCAGCTTTGGGGACTGATCACGTGCGCCCATCCTGAACCGCTGCTGGTGAGCCATTCGGTGCGCACGATGTGCGCCGCGATCGCCCAGTTGCTCAGCGTGCAGATCACGGCACTGCACGCCCGGGACGAACAGCGCCAGCGTGAACAGAAATCCCGGCTGATCAATGAACTGACCGCAGCGATGCGCCTGGCTGACAGCGATGTGCTGGAGGGGCTGCTCAACCACCCGAAGCCATTGCAAGCCCTGACCGGGGCCAGTGGCGTCGCCGTATTGATCGAAGACCGCTTGCAGCTGTTCGGTGAGTGCCCGACGGTTGAGCAGGTACGTGCGCTTTACCTGTGGGTGCGCGAGCAATGCCTGGCAAGCGGCGAGCCGCTGTTGACCGACCACCTGCAAGGCCTGCACGGTGCCAGCGCCCTCTACAGTGACGTGGCCAGCGGTCTGTTGGCGTTCGTGCTGCCCAAACCGGTGGACAACGGCGTCCTGTGGTTCCGCCCGCAGCTGCGCTCCAGCATGAAGTGGAGCGGTAATCCTGATGAGCATTTCAGTGCCGCAGGCGACAACCGTCTGCAACCGCGTACATCCTTTGCGCTGTGGGAACAGCAAGTGGAGGGCAGGGCGCGCGAATGGAGCGCGGCGGATGCTTATGCGGTCAGTGAGCTACGCCGCAATGCCATCGAAAACGACCTCGCCCGTCAGGTGCTCCGCGAGCATGAAGCAGTCCGCAAGCGTGATGAGTTGGTGGCGGTGGTGTCCCATGACCTGCGCAATCCGATGACCATTATCATCATGCAATGCGGAATGATGCAGCGCCTGGTCGCCAAGGACGAAGGCAAGCATACCGTGCGCCTGAGCGCGGCCCTGGGCACCATGGAGGAAGCCACCGCAAGGATGAACACCCTGATTGCCGATTTGCTGGACAAGTCGAAACTCGATGCAGGCAAGTACCCACTCGAGTGCAAACCGCTGGATGTGGTCAACCTGCTTGAAGAGGCCTGTGGGTTGCTGGTGACCCTCACGTCTCACAAAAACATCGAACTCAACTGCAGCAGTTCTGAAGGATTGAGCATCGACGCCGATCCCCAGCGGTTGTTCCAGGTGCTGTCGAACCTGTTGGGCAACGCGATTAAATTCACCCCCTCGGG
This sequence comes from Pseudomonas sp. RT4P38, assembly GCF_054897765.1. Taxonomy (NCBI): domain Bacteria; kingdom Pseudomonadati; phylum Pseudomonadota; class Gammaproteobacteria; order Pseudomonadales; family Pseudomonadaceae; genus Pseudomonas; species Pseudomonas sp. RT4P38. Next base: position 4,875,487 of record NZ_CM142703.1, on the reverse strand, counting down.
CGGACGTATTGACCTCAGCGCCCGCCAGGTAGACGGCAAGGTGCTGATCTCGGTGCGCGACAACGGCGGCGGTATCCACGCCGTGCATTTGCCGCACATCTTCGAGCGCTACTGGTCGGTTCGTGACGGTAATCCCAACGGCAGTGGCCTGGGTTTGTACATCTGCCGCAGCATCGTGCAGGCGCATGGCGGAGAGCTTTGGGCCGAGAGCGAACCAGGGATTGGCAGCGTGTTTACCTTTTCCATTCCGGCGTTGGCGGCTGACGCGGCCTAAGGCCGGGTCATGATCTCCAGCAGATGCCCGTCCGGGTCATCGAAATAAACCCGCCGGCCACCGCCGTAATCGTTGATCTGGTTCGGTCGCTGCTTGCCAGGGTCGGCCCACCAGGGTTGCTTTCGTGCTTGCAGGCGGGCGAAGGCGGCATCGAAATCGTCGTCACCGATCAAAAACGCGTAGTGCTGGGAGGCAATCGGCGGGTCATTGTCGTAGAAGTCCAGCGACACACCGTTGTCGAACGTGACGATCAGCATCGGGCCGAAGGGTTCTGGGCTGGGCAGGCCGAGGATTTCTGCCAGGTAGTTTGCGGATATCTGCTTGTCGCGGCACCAGACAATGGTGTGGTTCAGCTGAGCGCTCATACAGAGATCCTCACGGCGGATCAGGGCTTTGTTGTTGAGCTATGAGATTAGCTCAGCCTGTTGCGCAATGACCGCCCTGACCTAAGCTTTGGGCAAGGCTAGACACAATTGCGGTGCGTCACCCGGAACGAACGCCGCGATGCGCAATCATTAGAGCGTGGATATCAAAAGGAGATGCGCATGCTCATCAGGTCATTGACCCTGACTACCCTGCTGGCTTTCACCGGCCCCTTGTTCGCCGCCAATGGCGACTCACCTCTGGATATGGACAAGGGCAGGGCGCGGCCACTGATTGTTATTGCTTCCAGCACGGTTGATCCGGTGTGGGTTGGCCTGAAAAAGTCGCTGGCCGATCCGGCCTACAAGGAGGGTGTCGCCCAACGCAATATCAGGGTGTACACCGTGCTGAACATGTTCGGTCAGCTCGACGGCAAGGATCTCGGCCAACAGGACACCATGGCACTGATCCGCTCGCTTAAACTCGGTGCGGGGGCGTTGCCCAAGGTTATCCTGGTGGGCAAGGACGGCGAAAAGAAATTCGAGAGTTCGGGGGATGAATCAAAATCGGTCGATTTGAAGAAAATTTTCGAGACCATCGACGCGTTGCCAGTGACCGAGAAAGAAGCTGCAGCGCCGACGGTCGCGACGCCCGTTGTAGCCGAACCGGCCGCCAAGGGTTCCAAAAGCGCAAAACCGGCCAAACCCGCCAAGCCCCCTGAAATGCCGGATGATTAAACGCAGACTTTTGTAGCCGCTGGCGCAGCCTGCGCCAGCTGCTACAACAATGAAAAATGGGCGACCTCTGGAGGTCGCCCATTTTTTTGCTCGGCTGTTGCTAAAAAACCGGGTGTTCCAGGGTGAGATGTATTGGCTTCTATTGGTCTCGGAAATTTCCTGCAAGTCCTGTCGGACTTCATGAACTGGTTTCTGTCAGAGCGCACCGCTAGCCTTCGTCAGCCACCGCAAAATCGCGGTCGGACGTGGGAGTCCGCGACACTGAGGGATCCAGGGACGAAAAACACCACTGGCACAATAAGGAGCCTCGTCTGTGAAAAAATTCAGCAAGAATCAACCGCAAACCCTAACCGACGCCGATCATCTCGGTCCCGCGAAGCTGTGTGAAACCTCAAAAGACGCAGTCATTCGAAATCCCAGGCGTACCGCCACGACCAAGCAGATCTTCACTGTTGCCCCCGGTGTCGACACACTAGCCCTGCTAAATCAGGCCTGTGAAACCCTTGCCTCCCTGAATGTCCTGATTGCGAATTTTACCGGCAAACTGGAAGGCTCGAACCGCAATGTGCTGCTGTCGATTCAGCAATTGGCGTCGGTCGCCGAGTTGTTGGTGAATCAGGCACGGGAAAATCTTGATCCGAGAAGCGATGCGCCTGACGCTCAGCCGCCGACTCGGCATTGAGCTGACGCAGTAACGGCAATGGGCGACCTCAAGGGGGCGCCCATTTTTATTACTGACATTGACACCCGCGCGACAGGCAAGTGATTGTCTCCAGAGAACGATCTATTTGAGTAGTGCGCTCAATATTTTGTGAGCGATCTTGATCCGCTCAGGGTTCGGGTAGTTTTTGTTGGCCAGGATTACGATGCCGATGTCTTTCGACGGAATGTACGCCACGTAAGTCCCGAAGCCGCTCGTTGAACCGGTTTTGTTGATCAGTACGTTTTTCGGTTGAGGTTGCGGCGGGTTCAGCCACTGGACTTCGTGCGCCTCCATCGCCATCTGCGTCGAGTTGCCAGCCAGCAATGTATCGAGGGTGACCGGGTAGTTGTAGAACTCCCAACCCAACCCCTGAGTCATCTCGCCCACTTTGTAGTAACCGGAATGCGTCGTGGCGACTGCCCGCTGCAGCGGATCTTCAAGGCTGGTCGGTTTCATGTTCGCTTCAACATAACGAATCAGGTCCGCGGCGCTGGTTTTCACGCCATAAGCCTCGGAATCCAGTGCCCCCGGCCCAACCCGCACAGGCTTGTCATCCTTGTTGTAACCCTGAGCGTAAAGCCCCATTTGAGTCTGCGGCACCTTGAGATAGGTGTGCTTTAGCCCGAGTTTCGGCAGCAGAGACTTCTCCATCAGCTCATCAAACGGCTGGCCCATGCTTTTGGCCGCCAGATAACCGAACAACCCCAGGCTCGGGTTCGAATACTGCCGATGGGTGCCGGCGGCATAGGTCGGTTTCCACTGTTTGAAATAGCCGAGCATCTTGTCCGGTGCATCGGCATCTCCGGGGAATTGCAGCGGCAGGCCGCCAGCACTGTAGGTGCCCAGTTGCAGCACGCTGATGTTATCGAACGCGCTACCATGCAGTTCCGGCAGAACGCTGCTGGCCTTGTCGGACAGGGACAGTTTGCCGGTGGCCTGAGCGTAGGCGGCGAGGGTAGCGGTGAAGGTTTTGCTCACCGAACCGATCTCGAACAGGGTGTCTTTGGTGACGGCTTTGCCGTTTTCCTTCGAGGCCACGCCGTAGTTAAAGTAATGCGATTGGCCGTTGACGGTGATGGCCACGGCTATTCCGGGAACGGCCTGGGCTTGCATGACCGGTCGTATGGCGGCATTCACAACCGTCTCGATTTGATCCTGTGCGACACATTGGCCGGTGGCGAGTACCGCCACGCAAACGGCGAGAGTCTTCAGCCTATCCATGTTGTTTTGTCCGTCATTGATTCGATTGAGCGCCATTTTAGGGTGTTAAACGCTACGCTCCGAGCGGTTTTCAAACCCAGCCGCCCATAGACGAGCCGGGCTGATTGTTAATAGGCCAGGCGCGACCGCTGAATTAGCGCACCAGGCACGGCCGCTTGTTATCGAATTTCCATCCCGGAATCAGAAACTGCATCGCCACGCTGTCATCCCGCGCGCCCAATCCCATGCCTTCGTACAGCTCATGGGCCTTGGCCAACTGATCCATGTCCAGTTCGACGCCCAACCCGGCCTTCTTCGGCACCTGCACGCAGCCGCCAACGATTTGCAGCGGCGCTTTGGTCAGGCGCTGACCGTCCTGCCAGATCCAATGCGTGTCGATGGCGGTGATTTCACCCGGTGCGGCGGCCGCGACGTGGGTGAACATGGCCAGGGAAATATCGAAGTGGTTGTTGGAATGCGAGCCCCAGGTCAGGCCCCACTCATGGCACATCTGCGCCACGCGGACCGAACCCTGCATCGTCCAGAAATGCGGGTCGGCCAGCGGAATGTCCACTGATTGCAACTGGATCGCGTGGCCCATTTCCCGCCAGTCGGTAGCGATCATGTTGGTGGCGGTTTTCAAACCCGTGGCGCGACGGAATTCAGCCATGACTTCACGGCCCGAATAACCGTTTTCCGCGCCGCACGGGTCTTCGGCGTAAGCCAGGACGTGATGCTGATCCCGACACAGTCGAATGGCTTCCTTGAGTGACCACGCGCCATTCGGATCAAGGGTGATGCGCGCATCGGGGAAGCGTTCGGCCAGGGCGGTGACGGCTTCGATTTCTTCATCGCCACTGAGCACGCCACCCTTGAGTTTGAAGTCCTTGAAACCGTAGCGGGCGTGGGCGGCTTCGGCCAGGCGCACCACGGCGTCGGCGGTCATGGCCTTTTCGTGACGCACGCGGAACCAATCGTTGTCGGCGTCCGGTTCGCTGCGGTAGGCAAGATCGGTTTCGTTGCGATCACCGACATAAAACAGATAACCCAGCATCTTCACTTCATCGCGCTGCTGACCTTCACCGAGCAGGGCGGCCACCGGCACGTCCAGGTGCTGACCCAGGAGATCAAGCAGCGCAGCTTCAAGGCCGGTGACGGCGTGGATGGTGATGCGCAAATCGAATGTCTGTAACCCGCGACCGCCGGCATCGCGATCGGCGAAAGTCTGGCGCACTTGATTGAGGATCTTCTGGTAGGTGCCAATCGGGTTGCCGACCACCAGGCTGCGCGCATCTTCGAGGGTCTGGCGAATGCGCTCGCCGCCCGGTACTTCACCGACGCCGGTGTGGCCGGCGTTGTCCTTTAGGATCACGATATTGCGGGTGAAAAACGGCCCGTGAGCGCCGCTCAGATTGAGCAACATGCCGTCGTGGCCGGCCACCGGAACAACCTGCAGGCTGGTGATGATCGGGGCTTTGGCGGTTTCTTGTGTGTTCATTGTTATGTCCTTCAAAACAGTGCTCTTACATGAGTGTTCAGGCGTGATTGGGCGCTGGTTTGGCCAGTGCAGCAGGTGCGGGTTTCGGTTTATTGCGTGCGGCGAAGACGATGATCGCGGCAATGATCGAGGTCGCGGCCAGGCCGTACAGCCCGCCCTGAATCGAGCCGGTGCGTTCTTCGAGCAGACCGAACGTGGTCGGTGCGACGAAGCCGCCGAGGTTGCCCACCGAGTTGATCAGCGCGATCACACCTGCAGCGATCCGTGCATCCAGATAGGCCTGGGGAATCGGCCAGAACAGCGACGACGCCGATTTGAAACCCAGCGCAGCAAAGCAGATCGCAACGAAAGCGAAGATCGGCCCGCCGGTGGTGGACATGAACATTCCGGCTGCCGCGATCAGCAGGGCGGTGGCGACCCAGGCTTGTTGATACTTCCATTTGGCCGACAGCGAAGCGAAGGCGTACATGCCGACGATCGACAGCAACCATGGAATCGAGTTGAACAACCCGACCTGAATGTCGCTGAGGTCGCCCATCTTTTTGATGATGCTCGGCAGCCAGAAGGTCGCGGCATAGATGGTCAATTGGATGAAGAAATAGATCAGGCAGAACAGGATGATCTGGCGATCCTTGAGCAGTGTGCTTAAGGAAGGTTTGATCGGCGTCGCGGCTTCGCGGGCCAGTTGTTCGTCGTCGATGGCTTTGACCAGAGCGTCCTGTTCTTCACGGCTCAGCCATTTCGCGTCGTGGGGTTTGGAGTCCAGCCAGAACCAGACGAACACGCACAGCCCGACAGAGAACATCCCTTCGATGAAGTACATCCATTGCCAGCCGTGCATGCCGAATCCGCTGATTTGAAGCAGCAGCCCGGACAGCGGACCCGAGATCAGCGACGCAATGGCCGAGCCGCTGAGGAAGATGGCAATCGCCTTGCCGCGCTCCACGCCGGGCAACCAGCGGGTGAAGTAGTAAATCACTCCGGGGAAGAAACCGGCTTCGGCCACACCCAGCAAGAATCGCAGAATGTAGAAGTGGGTTTCGTTCTGGATGAACGCCATGCAAGCGGCGACCAGGCCCCAGGTCAACATGATGCGGGTCAGCCAGATTCGCGCACCGACTTTTTGCAGGAGGATGTTGGAGGGAACTTCAAACAGCGCGTAACCGATGAAGAACAGACCGGCGCCAAGGCCGTAGGCGGCAGCGCCGATGCCCAGGTCATGTTCCATGTGGGCGCGGACGAAGCCAATGTTCACGCGGTCGATGTAGTTGACGATGAACATGATCACGAACAGCGGCAGAACATGGCGTTTCACTTTCGAGATGGCGGACTTCAGGACCGAATCGGCGCCATCGTTCATCCCGGATATGGATGTATTCACTGCGTTATCTCCCACTGATTATTTTTATGCGGGGTGTGGCTGGGTGTTGCGATGTTGATAGACATCATACAACTACGTTTTTTCATCCCGCAAGAGTTGTAGCCCAACAAAACGGCGATTTACAGAGCATTTATTATTCTTCTGCGGTAATGAGCGGCCTTTCCTATGGTCTCGAATACCCTGTTTGTTGAGTGTTGTCATACAAGTTGGTGGGTGTTTACTTGAGATTCCCATCGAGCGCAGTGCTACGATTCCGGTAGCCCTGCTTCCGGATGATCGCCATGCAAGAAGACCTTGACGCGCCTGCCCGCAAGCGCACCCACAATCTGGCCCATGACCTGGTCGCCAAACTGACCCAGAGCATCCTGCTCGGCCAAATGCTGCCCGGGGACAAGCTGCCGTCCGAGAACACGATTGTTCAGGAGCATGGGGTCAGTCGCACGGTGGTGCGCGAGGCGATCTCGAAGTTGCAGGCGTCCGGGTTGGTGGAGACCCGGCACGGTATTGGCACCTTTGTTATTCAACGAGCACCGGAGCAGGGACTGCGGTTGAACGTCGATACCGCGCTGGGGGTGCGCAGCATTCTGGAGTTGCGCATGGGCCTGGAAACCCAGGCCGCCGCACTGGCTGCAAGCCGTCGCACGGATCATCAATTGGCGCAGATGCGCGAAGCGCTGGACGACTATCAAAGCCTGCTGGCCAACAACGACAGCTGCGTCGAAGCCGACAAGCGCTTCCACTTGCTGATCGCCGAAGCCACCGGCAACGTGTGCTTCACCGAAATCATGCAGCACCTGGGCAGCGCCATGATCCCGCGCACCCGCGTCAATTTCGCCGAGCGCGGTGCAGTGGACTTGAGCAAACTCGGGCAACTGGCCAACCTTGAGCACGAGGCCATTCTCAATGCGATCAAACGTCAGGATCCAGATGCGGCGCGGGCGGCGATGTGGCTGCACCTGACCAACAGCCGCGACCGGTTTTCGACAGAGCGCTGACCACCGCCGAGATCCCTGTGGGAGCGAGCTTGCTCGCGATAGCGCCAGACGCCTCAACGCAGATCAACGATCAGATGCTAGCCACCTGAGCCACCACCCGCCGCTCCAGATTCAACGCCAACACGCTGACCAGCACCACCAGCGCGCCAACAATGATCATCAACGTCGGCCGTTCGCCCAGCGCAAAAGACGCAATCGCCATGGCTGTCGGTGGAATCACATACAGCGTCATCGTTGCCCGGCTCAGATCTACGTGGGCCAACACATACGCCCAGGCGAGATACGCGAGGGCGCTGGGGAACACGCCCAACGCAACCACCGCCAGTTGCACATGAGCCGGTGCACTGACCACCTGATGCGCAAGGCCGGGTAGATAAATCAACAGCAGCGCCGTCCCGGCCCAGACGGTGTAACACACCAGCGTCAGCCCGTCGTAACGCCCGGCGTGATGCTTGTGCAACGCGAAATAAATACTCCAGGACACTGCCGCCAGCAGAATCAACAAGCCGTGGGCGCCGATGCTGCCCAGTCCGTGATCGCCGGCCACCACAATCACCACGCCGATCAATCCCAGCAAAACACAGCCCCAACGCCACACGCTCACCCGGTCCTTGAACACAAAGCGCGCCAGCAGTGTGCTGAACAACGGCGTCGATTGTGCCAATACACTGGACGCTCCGGCGCTGACACCTTGTTGGCCGAAATTGATCGCCACGTGATGCAGGCTCACCGCAAAGAAACCGAGAGCCAACAGCAGCGGCAGGTCGCGAAGGTTCGGCAGGCTGATGCCTCGGAACACTGCGACCACCGCCATGAATGCCGATGCCACCAGAAACCGCAGCAGCGCCAGATGTCCGGGGTCGTAGGTTTGCAGGCCGATGTGAATGCCGGTCGGTGAGTAACCCCAGCAGCCGACAACAAATGCCATGGCCAGGATGATTTTGATGGGAGAGTCGGGGGAGGGCGTGAGTGGCTTCATGGTCGGGCACCTGTGAGCGGATACACCGAGTATCAGAAGCCTGACCGCTCTCCACAACTGACTTATACTGCGTTAACTATTCACTTTGGGTGATGTATGGAGCTGGCACAGATTCGCATGTTCAAGACCGTCGCCGAAGTCGGCAGCATCGTCCGGGCGGCTGAACTATTGCATTGCGTACCGTCGAACATCACGGCACGGATCAAGTCCCTGGAAGCGGAGCTGGGTGTCGCGCTGTTTCTACGCGAGGGCCGAGGGCTGCGAATCAGCCCGGCGGGGCAAACCTTCCTGGCTTATGCCTCGAAAATTCTCGCCCTGACGGTTGAAGCCAAGCGCGCGGTGGACCCTGCGGCCGAGCCGTCCGGACCGTTGCGCATTGGCGCCATCGAGTCGTCGGCGACCGGTCGTTTGCCGCGGCTGCTGGCCAAATTCCACAAGCATTACCCAGCGGTTGCGCTGGAACTGACCACCGGCAGCTGGAGCCAATTGCTCGACGACACACTCAATCACCGACTCGACGGCGCGATCGTCGCGGTGGATGTCGAGCGCTCACACCTCAAGCGCACGCCGATGTACCGCGAGGAGCTGCTGCTGATTGCCTCGACGTCTATGGGGCCGGTACGTGACATCGCGGATTTGCAGGACAAGACCGTGTTTATGTGGCCTCAGGGCTGTCCCTACCGGGCGGCGCTGGAGCAATGGTTGCTGCGGCAGGGGCAGGCGTTGCCGATCGTCAGCCTTGCCAGTTACGGGGCGATTGTCGGCTGCGTCAGTGCTGGGGCTGGTGTCGCGCTGGTGCCAAAAGGCGTGTTTGATCAGTACGCCAAAGGGGCGGGTTGCGCAGGATTTGTGTTCCCCGAGCTGACGGCAATCGACAACCTTTTTTACTGGCATGAAAACGCCGGGGTTCACCCGGCGCGGGAGGCGTTTGTGGGGATGTTGCGGGAGGAGTTTGCGGCGTAATAGGCGTCGGGTCTGAAAGCCACCCCTCATCGGAACGCGGCCCGCCCATCCCTCTCCCCACGGGGGAGAGGGGGAAAGGGGGCCGATCTCTGTTGATGTCAGAGCCTGAGTTCGACTCGGTTTTTCAGGTCGATGTAGCTTGAAAGAACACATCGGTCAGTCCCTGCAGTGGTCTAATTTCCCCAGACACCCCGATAGGTGGAAAATACATCTACCGAGGAGTTTTTCATGACCGACAAACGCAGAACATTCGACGAGAGCTTCAAGCTACAAGTCGTGAAGATGATCAAGGACCAAGGCGTGACCGTTCCGCAGGTCTGCCTGGATCTCAATCTTGGTGAGACGGCTGTGCGCCGATGGGTGCGTCAGTACGATGCGGAGATACTGGGAGAGACCGGCATCGGTAAGCCATTGACCGCCGAGCAACAACGTATTCGCCAGCTGGAGCAGGAAAACCGCCAGCTCAAGATGGACAATGACATCTTAAAAAAGGCTACAGCCTTCTTTGCCCGCGAGCTGAAGTGACTTATCGGCTGGTCAAACAGTTGCAACAGAAGGCTTACTCCGTAGCGCATGTCTGTCGTGTACTCAACGTCAGTCGATCCGGTTTCTATGAGGCTCGCAAGCGTGTTGCTGCGCCGGCATCTATTTGTCCGGTTACGGTTCAGCTCAGGGCTTCGTTTGAGGAAAGTGGAGGCTGCTTCGGCAGCCGCCCGTTACGCAATGCGTTGCGTGGCAAGGGCATGGTGGTGGGTCTTTATAAAATCCGCCGATTGATGCGTGCCAACGGTCTGCGCTCGGCCTGGAAGCGCAAGTTTGTCCATACCACCGACAGCAACCATGACCTGCCCATTGCCGAAAATGTGCTCAACCGTCAGTTTGACCCCGTGGCGCCGAACAAGGCTTGGGTGGCTGACATTACCTACATCCGGACCCGCAGCGGCTGGTTATACCTGGCGGTGGTGTTGGACTTGTACTCCCGTAAAATCGTCGGCTGGTCCATGGCCCCGAACATGCCGGCGGAGTTGGTGTGTAGCGCAATGCAGTTGGCCATCGCGCAACGTCAACCGCCACCGGGCCTGATCGCTCACTCAGACCGTGGCAGCCAATACGCCAGCGCGAGCTATCGAGCGTTGCTGGCGCGAAATGACATGCAGCAAAGCATGAGCCGCAAAGGTAACTGTTGGGATAACGCGGTAATGGAACGCTTCTTCCTCAGCTTGAAAATGGAGCGAGTGTGGCGACGTGACTACGCAAACCACGGCGAAGCAATCCGCGACATTACTGAGTACATCGTTGGGTTTTACAACAACAAACGGCTGCACTCGAAACTAGGCTATTTGCCACCAACCGTTTACGAACGGGTGATGGCATCAAAACCACCTATCGAGGTGTCCGGAATTAGTTGACCACTACACCCCTCTACCTCTGGGAGAGGGTTAGGGTGAGGGGGGGATTTAAGCGACACCCACATCCCGCATCAACAACCCAAACCTCAAATCCACCGCATCCGGAATCGGCAGATACACCGTGTGCCCATCCCCAGGCGCCACCTCGATCGGCTCGCCTTTAACGTTTTGCAGCTGCTGCAAGTCGAATTGGAAGTTGCCCTTGGGCGTCATCAGTTCCATGTGATCGCCCAAGCCAAATCGATTCTTCACCTTGACTTCCGCCATCCGGTCACGTCGCTCACCGGTCAGCTCGCCAACAAACTGCTGCCGTTCCGACACCGAACTGCCGTGCTGGTAGTTCTGGTATTCGTCATGCACATGCCGACGCAGAAAACCTTCGGTGTAGCCGCGCTGGGCGAGGGATTCCAGATCCGTCATCAGGCTGCGGTCGAACTCGCGACCGGCCACCGCGTCGTCGATCGCCCGGCGATAAACCTGAGTGGTCCGCGCGCAATAAAAGTGGGATTTGGTCCGGCCCTCGATTTTCAACGAGTGCACACCCATCTGTGTCAGGCGCTTGACGTGCTGCACCGCACGCAGATCCTTGGCATTCATGATGTAGGTGCCGTGTTCATCTTCAAAGGCCGGCATCAGTTGGTCGGGCCGGTTGGCTTCCTGCAGCAGGAAGACCTGATCGGTCGGGGCGCCGATGCCCAGGGTCGGTTCAGGCTGGAAGGTCTGCACGATCTCGCCCAGCTGATTTTCCGTGGCCGGCTGCGCCGAATATTTCCAGCGACAGGCATTGGTGCAGCTGCCCTGATTGGCGTCGCGCTTGTTCATATAGCCCGACAACAGGCAGCGACCGGAATAGGCCATGCACAAGGCGCCGTGGACAAACACCTCCAGCTCCATCGCCGGGACCTGCTCGCGGATCTCGGCGATTTCTTCCAGGGACAGTTCCCGCGACAGGATGATCCGGCTCAAGCCTTGTTGCTGCCAGAACTCGACACTGGCCCAGTTCACCGTGTTGGCCTGCACCGACAAGTGGATCGGCATCTGCGGGAAATGCCGACGGACCAGCATGATCAGACCCGGGTCGGACATGATCAGCGCGTCCGGCGCCATGGCAATCACCGGCGCCAGGTCTTTGAGGAAGGTTTTCAGTTTGGCGTTGTGCGGGGCGATGTTCACTACCACATAAAAGCGCTTGCCCTGAGCCTGGGCCTCGTGAATGCCGAGGGCGAGATTGGCGTGATCGAATTCGTTATTGCGCACCCGCAGGCTGTAACGCGGCTGGCCGGCGTACACCGCATCGGCGCCATAGGCGAAGGCATAACGCATGTTTTTCAGGGTGCCCGCGGGGGCGAGCAGTTCCGGGGGGAGCAGGGTCATGGCAGTGTCGGTCACAAAAGCCGCCGAGAATAAGCGGCTTGCCCCAAAGATTCATTGATCTGGATCTATGCTTGATGAACAAACGGATGGCACTCGCGCGAACCGTGGCGGACTAAGCATCAGGACGGCTCTTCAGTACAAGAGCCTGCGCCCCGCGGACTGACACGGATCGGACATGAACGAAAAGACACTGCAAAACAAATCACTGGCGATTTTACTGGGACTGGTCACCGCCGCTTTCATCTGGATTTTGCTGCCGTTTTACGGTGCGGTGTTCTGGGCGGTCATCCTCGGCATCCTCTTCGCGCCCCTGCAACGTCGACTGCAACTGAAGTTCGGCTGGGAGCGCAACTTGACGGCGCTGCTCACCCTGAGCATCTGCCTGGTGAGCGCGATCCTGCCGGTGATCATCCTCAGTATCTTGCTGGTTCAAGAAGGGGCCGCGCTGTACAAGAGCATCGAAAGCGGTGAACTGGACATCGCCGGGTATGTGACGCATTTCAAACACAGCCTGCCGCCGTACTTTCAGCATGTGCTCGATCGGGCCGGGGTTGGTGAGCTGGACGGGTTGCGGGAGAAAATCATCAAGAGTGCAGTGACAGGCAATGAGTTCATCGCCAACAAAGCCTTCAGTTTTGGTCAGGGTACGTTCGAATTCGTGGTGGGTTTTTTCATCATGCTCTACCTGCTGTTCTTCTTTCTGCGGGACGGCGCCGAACTGGCGCGAAAAGTTCGCGCCGCTGTGCCGCTGCAGGAGCACCAGAAACGTCGCTTGCAACTCAAGTTCAATCGCGTGGTGCGGGCGACAGTGAAGGGCAACCTCCTGGTGGCAATCACGCAAGGCGCGTTGGGCGGTTTGATTTTCTGGTTTCTGGACGTCCCGAGCGCGTTGCTCTGGGCGGTATTGATGGCGTTTCTATCCCTGTTGCCAGCGGTGGGGGCGGGGATCGTCTGGGCACCGGTGGCGGCGATTTTCCTGTTCTCCGGGGCGATCTGGCAGGGCGTGGTGCTGGGGCTGTTCGGGGTATTTGTGATCGGCCTGGTGGATAACGTGCTGCGACCGATCCTGGTGGGCAAGGATACAAAGATGCCGGACTATCTGATCCTTATCTCGACCCTTGGCGGTCTGGCGGTCTTCGGCCTCAATGGTTTTGTGATCGGGCCGCTGATCGCCGCGCTGTTTATGTCGAGCTGGTCAATCTTCATTGAAACCAAGCCGCGGGTGCAGCTGCCTTAAACGCTGAGTTGGCCTTGGCCGATACGTTGCGACAATGCCTGGGCGGCTGGCAGCGAGGTGAGCGGGCCGCTGATCGGTTCGCCGTCCTGCACCAGATACCAACAGGCGAGCAATCCCAGCTCTCTGAGCGGTGCGGGAACGGCGCTGCCGATAACGGACATGATCTGAACCTGGGACATAAGTACCTCCATCAATCTATGGAGCTACCTTACGGACCGGACACTTGAACGGACAATCAACGCTTTCGATAGTCTTCATTGACGCCAATGAGTTATCGGTTCAGTCGACCACCAGATCCAGCATATGAACCACTTCCTGCTCGTTGAGCAGGCCTTTTCGCACCAGGTTTTCTGCCAGCAGCGAAAGAAACTTGGCGCTGCGATGGCCTTCCAGGTGCTTGAGTTCGGTCAGTGTGTTGTACACCTTGCTGGAAGTGCACAAGCCGACAATGCGGTGCGGATTTTGCGTGGGCATGAGGTCGTCCTTGTTTTTATCAACCTGTTGTTAGCGGACAGATCCAAGAGTGCGGACCTGACATGACATAAATATGACCGTTTTCCCCAAAGCGGGGGAAGGCTGGCGACTCAATCTTGCCAACTTGAACCGCAAAGACTGTCCCGACAGCGACCTTGGCGAGATTTATCCAGACCTCTACCGACAGACGGTCACAAAAAGGCCCCGCTGATGAGGCGGGGCCTATGATTCTGTTACCAGCGGTCATAACCGTGGGGGTGGCCGTAGTAACCACGCGGTGGACCGTAGTAACCACGTGGTGGCCCGTAGTAACCACGTGGCGGACCATAGTAAACCGGTGGCGGGCCGTAATAGACCGGTTGTTGCACGTAGACCGGGGCCGGCTGGTAATAAACCGGTGGAGGTTGTTGTACGTAAACCGGCTGAGGCTGAGCGTAAACCGGTTGCTGCACATAGACCGGGCGGTTGCTGTTGATGATGGCCGAACCGACGATGGCCGAGCCGACGATCGCACCAAACACCGCCGGACCTTGCCAACCGTGACCGCCGCCAGCTTCTGCCTGCCCTGCGATAGCAAAAGCACCGATCAGCAAGGCCACTGTGGGGATTTTACGGATCATGATAATTCCTCGGTTCTTCGACCCGGCGCTTGCGTCTGCAATAGACCCAAGGATTGTCGCGGGGATACTTCTAAGACAGCGTTTTTTTTAAAATCAGCACAGCCGTTGGGTAAATTTTGTGTAAGGTCTGTACTAGCATCTTTACGGTCCAGTGATGCCGCGTGCAGACACGCCGTTATGATCGATCAGACCCGATGGATGGCTAATCCCGTCCATCTGAAAGTGCTATTCAAGGAGATTTTTCATGCAGATGAACCCCAACAGAGACACCCAGCTGTGCATGTCGCTTTCCGGGCGCCCCGGCAATTTTGGCCTGCGGTTTCACAATCATCTGTATGAGCAACTGGACTTGAATTTTTACTACAAGGCCTTCAGCAGCCAGGATCTGCCAGGCGCCGTTGGCGGCATTCGCGCCTTGGGGATTCGTGGTTGCGGCGTGTCGATGCCGTTCAAGGAGGCGTGCATTGCGCTGGTCGATGAACTGGACCCCTCCGCTGCGGCGATTCAATCGATCAACACCATCGTCAACACTGACGGCCATCTCAAGGCTTACAACACCGACTACATCGCGATCGCCCAGTTGCTTGACACCCACCAGGTGCCGAAGGAATCGACCTTTGCCCTGCGCGGCAGCGGCGGCATGGCCAAGGCTGTGGCCAGTGCCTTGCGCGATGGTGGCTACAAAAATGGCCTGATCGTTGCCCGTAACGAGCGTGCCGGACGTGCGCTGGCCGAATCGCTGGGCTATCAATGGCAAGCGGAGCTGGGCTCGAAGCGCACGCAGATGCTGATCAACGTCACACCGATTGGCATGTCCGGCGGCCCCGAGGTCGATCAGCTGGCGTTCGATGCTGAAACCATTGCTGCTGCCGAGACTGTCTTCGATGTAGTGGCAGTCCCCTCGGAAACGCCGTTGATTGTGCGCAGTCGTGCTGAAGGCAAGCGAGTGATCACCGGGCTGGAAGTGATCGCGATCCAGGCGCTGGAGCAGTTCGTGCTGTACACCGGCGTGCGGCCGACCGATGAGCAGTTTCACAACGCCGTGGAATTTGCCCGCAGTAGCCTTGGCTATCCTGCTGCCCAACAAGCGAAACCGTGACCGAGGTTATTCATGCATCCTGCCATTCTTAATCTGGATCAAGCCGAACTTGAGGCGCTGCCCGAAGCGTTTGCCCCTACGGGAAACACCGCCGACCGCTATCAGCAGCGGCAGGCGCGCATCGGCCAGCAACTCGGCGCGCAGAAATTGGGTTATCGCCTGTACGCGCTGGAACCGGGGATGCGTGGCAGCCCGTTTCACAGTCATAGGGTCAACGAGGAGATGTTTTACATCGTGGCCGGGGAAGGGGAGATTCGCTTGGGCACAGAACGCTTTCCCGTTCGCGCCGGGGATGTCATTGCCTGCCCGCCGGGCGGCCCTGAAACCGCACACCAGATCATCAACACCAGCAACGGTGAGCTGCGCTACCTGGCGGTCAGCACCCAGCAATCACCCGAGATTTGCGAGTACCCGGATTCCGGCAAGTACGTGGTGATGGACGACTTCAAGGTCGACGCCGAAGGCAATGCCTCGGGCTTCGTCGCCGTCGCCAGGCCGGCTGACGGTGTGGATTATTGGGACGGCGAGTAGCGCAGGGTTATTCGAGGCGGGCCAGGCGCTCTTCCAGCGCCGCAATCCGCGCCTCAAGTTCTTCGACCCGCTCAACCGATACGCCGCCCGTGCCACGTTCGACCGGGTTCTGCCGTGCCGCCAGAATCACTTCGATGTCCGCCGGGTCACCCAAGGCGTGCATGTAGCGGTCTTCCCGCTGACCGGCCTGGCGCGCAATCAACAGCGCCAGACCTCGAGCAATCAAGCGTTCCAGCTGGTGCACGACCTGTTCGGCGTCTTCGAAGTCATGCATTCGGCCGCTGCGGGTCAGCAGTTCATTGACCGTTTGCGGACCGCGCAGGAACAGCAGCCCAGCAAGAATGACCTGCGCCGGCACCAGTTCCAGCGCCTTGTCGACCTTATGTTCCCAGCGATCGGCACGACTGCCCATCACCAGTTTGGTAAAACCGCGTCCTTCGAGGGCGCGCAGACTCTGGCCGACCTGACCCTGGGTAAGGTTCATCACCGGCTCGCGGCTGGTTTTCTGGTTGCAGGCAATCACCAGCGCATTGAGGGTCAGTGGATAAGTTTCCGGGCTGGTGGCCTGTTTTTCGATCAACGAACCCAGAATGCGGATTTCCGTGCTGTTGAGTCGCGGCTCGTTGAAGGTCGTTTCTTGCTCAGTGCTCATCGCGCTTTTCCCTATGCAGTCGAAGCATGCAGTCGAAGCCGCCTAGCCTAATCCTTGCAGGATAAAAGACAAGCCGCAGGAGGGGCGGGGATGGCTATAATCGCCTCACGTTTCCCTCCTGTCACAACACGAGACTGCCATGACTATTTCTCTGTACGCCGCTTCCGTTCCGGTTTTCAAACAAATGCTCAACGCCCTGAGCGATGTTTTGAACAAGGCCGAAGCCCACGCCACCGCCAAGAACATCGACCCAAACGCTTTCTTGCAGGCCCGTCTGTACCCGGACATGTTCCCGCTGGTACGTCAGGTGCAGATCGCCGTTGATTTCGCCAAGGGCGTTTCGGCGCGTCTGGCCGAAGTAGAACTGCCGAAATACGACGACACCGAAACCACCTTCGCCGAGCTGCAAGCGTTGATCGCCAAGGTGCTGGCCTTCATCGGCGAGATCAAACCAGAACAGATCGACGGCAAGGAAGGCATCGAGATCATCACCCGTCAGGGCACTCCGAAAGAGAAGCGCTTCACCGGCCAGGCTTACCTGCTGAGCTACGGCCTGCCGCAATTCTTCTTCCACGTCACCACCACCTACGCACTGCTGCGTCACAACGGTGTGGAAGTGGGCAAGCGCGATTACATGGGCGCGTTCTAAACCGCCCAGGTACAAAAAAGCCCGCCAAGGTGTGAACCTTGGCGGGCTTTTTAGTGCGCGAGTTTTACGCCAATCGCTGGGCTTTCTCGTCTTCACCCAGGCACGCCGCCGCCGTGAACAATACGTCGGTGGAGGAGTTCAGCGCGGTTTCCGCCGAGTCCTGCAACACACCGATGATGAAACCGACCGCCACCACTTGCATGGCGATTTCACTGGGAATGCCAAACAGGCTGCACGCCAGTGGAATCAGCAGTAACGAGCCGCCAGCGACACCCGAAGCACCACAGGCACAAATCGCTGCGACGATGCTGAGCAGAATGGCCGTCGGAATGTCCACGGCGATGCCCAAAGTATGTACGGCCGCCAGGGTCAGCACAGTAATGGTGATCGCCGCGCCGGCCATGTTGATGGTCGCGCCCAATGGGATCGACACCGAATAAGTGTCTTCGTGCAGGCCCAGGCGCTTGCTCAATTCCAGATTGACCGGAATGTTCGCCGCCGAACTGCGGGTGAAAAACGCGGTGATGCCACTTTCCCGCAGGCACATCAGCACCAGCGGATAAGGGTTGCGACGCAGTTTCCAGAACACGATCACCGGGTTCATCACCAGCGCCACAAAGAGCATGCAGCCCAGCAGCACCGCCAGCAGATGCACGTAGCCGATCAAGGCGCCGAAACCGGATGTGGCGAGGGTCGAAGCGACGAGGCCAAAGATCCCCAGCGGCGCGAAACAAATCACCAAACGCACGATCAAGGTCACGCCATTGGACAGGTCGCCCAGCACTTCGCGCGTCGTGTCACCCGCATGACGAATGGCAACGCCCATGCCAATCGCCCACGCCAGAATGCCGATGAAGTTGGCATTCATCAGCGCGCTGACCGGGTTGTCGACCACGCTCAGCAACAGGCTTTGCAACACTTCACTGATACCACCCGGCGCGGTGACTGCAACGTCGTGAGTCGCCAATACCAGGCTCGAGGGGAACAACGTACTGGCGACAACGGCCACCACCGCCGCCGCAAAAGTCCCCAGCAGATACAGAAACAGAATCGGCCGGATGTGGGTTTCCTGGCCGTGCTTATGGTTGGCGATCGAGGCCATGACCAGCACGAACACCAGAATCGGCGCGACTGCTTTCAGTGCCGATACGAAGACTTTGCCGATGAACGCAGTGGACTTCGCCACCTCCGGCGCGAACAACGCCAGGGCAATCCCGGCGATCAGGCCGATGATGATTTGGGTGACCAGGCGGGTGCGTTTCAGGCGTAACCATAGCGAAGGGGATGAAGCGGTCATAAAACGGCATCTCTGATTTTTTTAGGTGCGGGGGTATCGCGACATCAATGCCAATCAATGGCCGATGAATAGGGTGTACATATCGCAGGGCGCGGACTTTATCACAGCGTGGCCTTTATCCTTCAAACCTGTGACGATCTGCCGCCCGAGGGGTCAACGAGATCGGCAGCTTCGTGCAACCCTGATTGGAAACACTCTGTTAAGATTCGCCATCCTCATTTTCAAGTCATGCCAGTGGGCCTTCGGGTTATCGCTGGTGTCGTCGTTTTCTGGAGTTCTGCATGTTGTTGCCCATCCTTCTGTTGTCTGCTGCCGGTTTCACGGTGCTGACCACGGAATTCATCATCGTCGGCCTGTTGCCGGCCATCGCTCGAGACCTTGACGTCAGCGTCCCCCAAGCGGGTTTGCTGGTGACCTTGTTCGCCTTCACGGTCGCCGCATTCGGGCCGTTCCTGACCGCGTATTTCGCCCGGTTCGAGCGCCGCAAGTTGTTCATCTCGGTGCTGATCATGTTCGGCCTGGCCAACACTCTCGCGGCGTTTGCGCCGAACATTTGGGTAATGGCCATTGCCCGGTTGATTCCGGCGCTGGGCTTGCCGGTGTTCTGGGCGCTGGCCAGTGAGACGGCGGTGGGCATTGTCGGCCCGGACTATGCCGGCCGCGCCATCGCCAAGATCGGCTTCGGCATTGTCTGCGCCACGGTGTTCGGCATCCCGGTGGGCACACTGATCTCCGATGCATTCGGTTGGCGCAGTGCCTTTGGCATTCTGGCGGTGATCGCGTTTGCCAAGGCGTTGCTGCTGTTTATCTACCTGCCGAAAACCAATCTGCATCAGCATCAAGTGAGTTTCCGCTCGCAGTTAAAGATCTTGCGCAGCCCGCTGATGGTGGGGCATGTGCTGCTGTCGATCCTGGTGTTCAGCGGCATGTTCACCGCTTACACCTATCTGGCGGACATTCTTGAGCGACTGGCCGGTTTTAACGGCACGGTGGTCGGCTGGTGCCTCATGGGCTTCGGCGCGGTCGGGTTGATCGGCAACTCACTGGGCGGCCGCGCGGTGGATCGTCATCCGTTGATCGCCTCGATGATGTTCTGCGCGTTCATGATCGCCGGCATGGTGGCATTGGTGCCAAACATTCATTCGCCGCTGGGCTTGGCAGCGGCGATGGGGATTTGGGGCGTGACTCAGGCGGCGTTGTTCCTGGTCAGCCACGTGCGCCTGATGAAGGTTGCGCCTGAGGCGCCAGCCTTTGCCGCATCGCTGAATATTGCGGGCGCTAACCTCGGGATCGGCTTGGGCGCGATGGTGGGCGGGCGAGTGATCGACAGCGTTGGCCTGGGTGGCCTAGGTTTCGCGGCCGCCGGTTTTATCCTGGTCTCGATCCTTGTGGCGATGGCGCTGATGACCTTCAAGCCCCGCGAAGTCTGCGCCTGACGCTTCAAAGCTCGGTGAACAGTTCGCGTCGGGCACCTTCGGTAATGGCCACAATGCCGGGGTGCTTGACCTTGCGTTCCACCGAAATGGCGTAGAACGATTCGGTGACCGCGTCGGTCTGGCCAATCAACTCCACGCCGTATTGGCGCATCACTTCATCGGCAATCACGCTTGGGCCGATGAAAATCCCGCTGCCGGATTGACCAAAAGCCTGCATCAAGGCGCTGTCATCGAACTCGCCGACGATGCGCGGCTGGATCTGCTGCTCGGCAAACCAGCGCTGCAAGCGACTGCGCACCACGGTCTCTGGGCCGGGAATCAATAGTGGTGCGCCGTGCAGGCTGCGGGGGAAGTCCTGACCGTAGCGCGCCGCCAATTCAGCGGTGGCAAAGAAGCTGATCCCGCATTCCCCGAGTTTCTGGCTGTAGCCCTTGATGTCCAGGTGCGATGGCATCGGGCTGTCGGAGATGACCAGGTCCAGGCGCTGGATCGCCAGGTCGGCGAGCAGGCGTTCGAGTTTGTCTTCGCGACAGGTGATGCGTAGCGGCTCACTCAATTCCATGGTCGGCGCAATCAGTCGATAGACGATGGATTTGGGCACCACATCGGCTACACCTACCCGAAACAGAATCTGTTGTTCGTTGGGCTGAGCTCGCAGCATCAGCTCCAGTTCGCCGCCCAACTGAAACATTTGCTCGGCGTAGGGCAGGGTCTGACGCCCGGCTTCGGTGAGCTCCAGCTGCCGGCCAACCCGGCGAAACAGCTCGATGCCATAGGTTTGTTCGAGCAGGGAAATCTGCCCGCTGATGGTCTGCGGCGTCAGGTTCAGCTGTTCGCAGGCGCGCACTATGCTGCCGGTCTTGGCCACCACCCAAAAGTAATGCAGCTGTCGATAGTTGAGCATGGCGACCTACAGTTCGTTAAAACCGAAGTATAACCGCTAAAAATACGAATTTTCCTGAAGTGTTTGCCTCCTTAGAATGCTCCGCTATCGACGGGTGGCCTTTTCGCCCTGTCTGTTCTATCGAGGAAAGCATCATGAAGCTTAAAACCACGGCACTGCTGATTACGTCTTTACTGGTATTGGCCGGTTGTGACCAGGCCGAGAAAAGCGCTCAGCAATTGATGGGCAAGGCTGCCGAAACCGCCAAGCAGGCGATCGATGACACCCACAAAGCCGCAGAGCAGGCAATCAGTGACGCCACTGGCGGGCTGATCAGCAAGAAAGAACAACCGGGCGAAGAGAAAACGAAAACCGAATCGTCGTCCCAGGAAATCTAAACCGTCTTAAAAGAGTCAGGACTGACCCATGGAATACCTTTTAGAACTTGCTGCAAGCCCCACCGCCTGGGTCGCCCTGGCCACGTTGATCGTCATGGAAATCGTGCTCGGCATCGATAACCTGATCTTCATTTCGATCCTGACCAACAAGCTGCCCGAGCAGCATCGGCAGAAGGCGCGGCGCATCGGCATCGGCATGGCGCTGATTCTGCGACTGGCGCTGTTGAGCACCATCGCGTTCATCGTCCAGTTGACTGAGCCTGTGATCGACATTCTCGGCCATGCGTTCTCCTGGAAAGACATGATCCTGATCGCCGGTGGCCTGTTCCTGTTGTGGAAGGCGACCACCGAGATCCATCACAGCATGGACCCGGCACCGGATGATCCGAAGTCGGCTACTTCGGCCGTGACGCTTGGCTTCGCTGCCGCCATCGGTCAGATCCTGATGCTGGACATGGTGTTCTCCATCGACAGCATCATTACCGCTGTCGGCATGACCGAGCATCTACCGATCATGATCATCGCAGTGGTGGTGTCTGTGCTGGTGATGTTGCTGGCGGCTGATCCTTTGGCCAAGTTCATCAACGACAACCCGACGGTGGTCATGCTGGCGCTGGGCTTCCTGATCATGATCGGCATGACGCTGATTGCCGAAGGCTTCGGCGCCCACGTACCGAAAGGCTACGTCTACGCGGCCATGGCGTTCTCGGCGACGATCGAGGGTTTGAACATGATGTCGCGGCGGTCAAAGCAAAAGCGTGTAGCTACTGAAGCTTAACGGGCGATAAACGAAACGGCCGCCTGCGCTCGAAAGAGGGCAGGCGGCCGTTTTTTTTGCTGTTAAAAAAGTGCCAGTCAGTGCGCGCTGGCGTGGTGTGCAGTGGTTTCATCCGTTTTCACCGCCGGCGTCGATTGAGCAGGGTGGTGATGGTGCCGACGGGTAATTCGCAGGACTCCCCATAACATGGCGGCGGCAACGGCCAGCCAGCCAGAAATCAACATCACAATGGTCATTGCCAGGCTCATCAGTGCCTCCTCTTCGCCCTGCTGCGGGCACACACTCTTTGCAAATGACAGTCTAGTCGCTGCTGTGTTTCAGGCTATTGACCAAAGGTCGGCTGTCACCAATCAGTTCGCTCTATCGAATCCAATCATCTGCCGGTTAAGGCTATACCGCCGCCGCTCGGCGTCCTATGATCGATGGCCAAGCCGGGAGCGCGAATGCCTGGCGTCCAAATCAAGAGAGTGATGATGGTGCGGGTATTTTCTCGAATTCGATCTTTGGTGCTGGTCGTTGGCTGCGTTGCAGGTCTGGCCGGCTGCGCGGGGAGTGTGGCGCCTGAAGTCAAGCGCCTGCCGGAGCGTGTGGAGCTCAGTGGCACGTTCTACCGTGGCGTGGCGAATCAAAGCGGGCCGCAAGTGCTGGCCAGCCTGTTGTCCCAGCAAGGCATTGTGATTACCCCAGGTTTGCTCGAAAAGCCTTTGCATTTGCCGGGGGCCGAAGCCCAGTTGCAGCAGAACATGCAGAACCTTGCCCGCGAGTACGGCATGGTCGTCTATCCCCTCGACAGCAATCTGCCAGCGTTGTTGACCCAGGTCGCGGCTGGATATCCGGTGATGGTGCGCTTTACTGAAGGCTCGGCGTTCTGGGCTGAACCCCGTTACGCCATTCTTGCCGGGTACAACCGCCAAAAGCGCACTGTGCTACTGCGCTCGGGCATGAATCGACGGGAGTCGATGGGCTTCGGTTCGTTTGAATCGGCGCTCAAGGATGCCGGTGGCTGGGCCGTGCTGATTCAGAAGCCGAATCAGCTGCCGGCTAATGTCGATCAGCAGCGATGGCTCAAGGCTGCGAGCGAGCTTGCCCAGGCAGGTCAGGAGCAAGCGGCAGCCAGGGCGAAGAAAGCGCTGAACGCGCAATAAGTCCGTTCGTCATCTGTCGGGCACCCCTGCACGTTGCCGACTTCTAAGGTATAGGGCCCGGATTTCTACGGGCTGTGACCAGGAGGCGCCCATGGCACATTCCAATACCCCCGTAGGCCCGCACTCGTCCGAGCATTCGTCGGGCGATGAGTTGGGGTTCGACCCCGATTCACCGGACCTCGCCGATCCTCAGGTCGACCCCATCGGACCCGCCAAGGCCCCCAGGGATGTGAAGCCGGGCGACAATCCCAAGGCGCCTGCGAAGCCTTACGATCCACTCGCCGATCTGAAACCCTGAGCCTTAGTGAGGTGCGTATGTCTACCGATTCGAGTTTCAACGACAAACGTCCGGACAGCGTTCCAACCACCCCTGAAAACGACATCGATCCCGTGTTGGATCCGGACAGTCCGTTAAGGGATCCTCTGGCCAGACCTGTGGTAGTGCCGACGGAGCATCCACAGGGCTGGAAAGACCCGAGTGCCGGGGACGGCATTCCGGGCGACGATCAGATGCCGCTGCCCAATGATTAACGCAAGACGAAAAAAAGCCCCGAATGATCGGGGCTTTCTTTTTCTGTCGCTTATTTACTTCGAGGCTTCAACTACGCCGCTCTGACGATGCTTGAGGTTCTTGTCGGATTTGTACTGCAAGGCTACAGACGGCACGTTCGTGCCCTTGCCGGTTTCCACCCAGTTGCGAATGCGGCTGGCATCGGCAAAGTGTGTGTACTTGCCAAAAGCATCAAGAATCACCAGCGCAACCTGGCGATTACCCATGCTGGTGACCAGCACCAGGCAGTGACCGGCCTCATTGGTGAATCCGGTTTTCGTCAGTTTGATGTCCCAGTTTGGCTTTCTGACCAGGTGGTCGGTATTACGGAAACCCAGGCTGTAGTTGGGTTTGCGGAACGAGACGGTTTTTTCCTTGGTCGTGCTCAGCTCAGTCAAAAGTGGATACTTGTGCGCGGCGATCAACAGTTTGCTCAGGTCGCGGGCGGTGGACACGTTGCGAGGGGAGAGCCCGGTTGGCTCGACGAAGTGGGTGCTGGTCATGCCCAGTGCCTTGGCTTTGGCATTCATCGCTGCAATGAACGCAACATAGCCGCCACGGTAGTGATGGGCAAGGCTCGCGGCAGCGCGGTTTTCCGAGGACATCAGGGCAATCAGCAGCATTTCCCGGCGCGGTAGTTCGCTTTTGAGTTTGACTCGGGAAAACACGCCTTTCATTTCCGGCGTGTCGCTGATGTTGATGGACAGGTATTCGTCCATGTTCTGATTGGCTTCGACCACGATCAGGCCAGCCATCAGTTTGCTGACGGAAGCGATCGGCACAACCACGTCAGGGTTGCTGGCATAGATGACTTTGTTGGTCTGCATATCCATCAGCAACGCGCTGCCGGAAGCGATCTTGAGTTGTGAGGTGTCGCGGGGCGCCGAGGTGGTTTCGGCGGCGTTGGCTATTGGCGTGATGAACGTCCCTGTAAATGCAAAAAATAGGCTCAGGATGGAAAGACGGATTTTCACGCTGGCAGACTCATTAGGTGTGGATTAGCCGTTCTGTAACGGGTTGTTTCTTCAAACCGACGCATTTTAGGAGTATGGCTGAAGAACTGTCGATGGTTGTTCGAAGATCAGGTGAAAGGCCTTGAAAACCTGCGCTAAACGGGGAATTTCCGGCGAGTGGTAGCGGTTTTTGGTCAGGCAAAAAGAACCCCGCCATTGGCGAGGTTCTTTTGTTTGCCGCGGCTGTAAAAACAGTGAATCAGCTGTGCAGGGTTTCGGCTGCATACAGCGTATTTTCAAGCAGGCAGGCACGAGTCATCGGACCAACGCCACCCGGGACTGGAGTGATCCAGCCGGCGCGGGGCAGGGCGGTTTCGTAGATCACGTCACCGACCAGTTTGCCGTCTTCCTGGCGGTTGATGCCGACGTCGATCACGATCGCGCCTTCCTTGATCCATTCCCCCTTGACCAGCCCCGGCTTGCCGGCGGCGACCACCACCAGGTCGGCACGGCCGACATGGCCCGCCAGATCCTTGGTGAAACGGTGGGTGACAGTCACGGTGCAGCCGGCCAGCAGCAATTCCATCGCCATCGGGCGGCCAACAATGTTGGAGGCCCCGACAACCACGGCGTTCATCCCGTAAAGATCGACACCGGTGCTTTCCAGCAACGTCATGATGCCTTTAGGGGTGCACGGACGCAGCAGCGGAATACGCTGGGCCAGGCGGCCGACGTTATAAGGGTGGAAACCGTCGACGTCTTTGTCTGGACGAATGCGCTCCAGCAATTTGGAGGCGTCCAGGTGTTCAGGTAAAGGAAGCTGAAGCAGAACGCCATCAATCGCCGGGTCATCGTTCAGGCGATCGATCAGATCGGTCAGCGCTTCTTGAGTGGTTTCGGAAGGCAGGTCGTAGGCTTGGGAAATGAAGCCGACCTCTTCACAGTCTTTACGCTTGTGCGAGACATAAACCTGAGAGGCGGGATCGCTGCCGACCAGGATCACCGCGAGGCCGGGCGTGCGCAGACCTTGCTGGCGACGCTCGTTGACGCGTTTGGCGATCTGCTGGCGCAGGCTGGCGGCGATCGATTTGCCGTCGATTAGTTGTGCAGTCATTGCGCGTGATTAACCATCGAGAGGGGAAAAAAAGAGAACGCATTCTCGCATGTCATGAGGTGAGGGCAAAGGCGCTTGGTCTGCAAATTCCCCTAACCCCTTTAATTAAATGAATTTTTTTTAAAAAAGTGTTGACGACCTTCAGGGTCACCTATAACATTCGTCGCACTTGTCGGGCACAGCCTAGCACTGGTTAAGAAGGTCGAGCAGGGTTGATGTTTAATTCGGTGAGACTGAAAGCACTTAGTTTGTAATCGTCCAAGAATACAGATTAACAAGGCGCCCGTAGCTCAGCTGGATAGAGCATCCGCCTTCTAAGCGGATGGTCGCAGGTTCGAGTCCTGCCGGGTGCGCCATTAGGCAGCTTTGGCACAAGTAACGCAACATGGCAATATGGTGGGCGTAGCTCAGTTGGTAGAGCACGGGATTGTGACTCCCGTTGTCGAGGGTTCGATCCCCTTCGTCCACCCCATATTTAGAAAGGCGCCAGATTAACAGTCTGGCGCCTTTGCTTTAAAAGCTTGATGCGGATGTGGTGGAATTGGTAGACACACTGGATTTAGGTTCCAGCGCCGCAAGGTGTGAGAGTTCGAGTCTCTCCGTCCGCACCATTACAAGTAGCTATTTAATAGCAGAAAACGGCGCAGCACCTGAAAAGGGCTGCGCCGTTTTTGTTTTAGAAATCTGAATTTTCAAAACGACCGCAGGTTCTGGGTTGAGAGGGCAGGTCGGGTCGTCGGATTTGTTTCTCGATGATGCTGATTCGTCCGTTGGTCCCCTCGGGGGTCGACTGTCAGGGA
This sequence comes from Pseudomonas sp. RT4P38, assembly GCF_054897765.1. Classification (NCBI taxonomy): domain Bacteria; kingdom Pseudomonadati; phylum Pseudomonadota; class Gammaproteobacteria; order Pseudomonadales; family Pseudomonadaceae; genus Pseudomonas; species Pseudomonas sp. RT4P38. The sequence goes on along the minus strand of NZ_CM142703.1, from coordinate 4,848,995 downwards.
TGGATTGCCGGTGTCTTCTATATTAAGAAGGATTGGTGCAGGGCCCTGGCATGATTGGTTGTATTTGCTAACAGGGCGAGGCACAACCGTTTGTCCCCGCCTATAAATTGCCTGCTGCTTTTTTACCCGTTTTCAGTAGGGTGACTTCTTGAGTTTGACCCACTAGAATGCATGCCCTTGATTCTGGGGTCGGAAACGGCCGGCTAACGTCTGTGCAACGAGGAATATCCATGCAAGTTTCTGTTGAAAATACTTCTGCTCTTGAGCGCCGCATGAGCATCACCGTGCCGGCTGAGCGCATCGAGACTCAGGTCAACAAGCGTCTGCAGCAGACTGCCCAAAAGGCCAAGATTGCTGGCTTCCGTCCAGGCAAAGTGCCAATGAGTGAAATCAAGCGCCGTTTTGGTGCTGATGCACGTCAGGAAGCGGTTGGCGACGTGATCCAGTCTTCTTTCTACGAAGCTGTTGTTGAACAAAAGCTGAACCCGGCTGGTGCTCCTTCGATCGAACCTAAGTCGATGGAAGCCGGCAAAGATCTGGAATACGTTGCAACCTTCGAAGTGTTCCCTGAGTTCACCGTTGCCGGTTTCGAAGGTATCACTGTCGAGCGCCTGAGCGCTGACGTGGCTGATGCCGATCTGGACAAAATGCTGGAAGTCCTGCGCAAGCAGAACACCCGTTTCGAAGCCGCCGATCGCGCTGCTCAAAACGAAGACCAACTGAACATCGATTTCGTTGGCAAGGTTGACGGCGAAGTGTTCGCTGGCGGTTCCGCCAAAGGTACTCAGTTGGTTCTGGGTTCCGGCCGCATGATCCCTGGTTTTGAAGATGGTCTGGTTGGCGCTAAAGCCGGTGAAGAGCGCGTTCTGAACCTGACCTTCCCAGAGGACTATCAGAACCTCGACCTGGCCGGCAAAACCGCTGAGTTCACCGTTACCGTGAACACTGTTTCCGAGCCAAAACTGCCAGAGCTGACCGAAGAATTCTTCGCTCAATTCGGTATCAAGGAAACGGGTCTGGAAGGCTTCCGCACCGAAGTTCGCAAGAACATGGAGCGTGAACTGCGTCAGGCGATCAAATCCAAGGTAAAGAATCAGGTAATGGACGGTCTGCTGGCCACCAACCCGATCGAAGTGCCTAAGGCTCTGCTGTCGAACGAAGTTGACCGTCTGCGCGTGCAGGCTGTTCAGCAGTTTGGCGGCAACATCAAGCCTGACCAGCTGCCGGCCGAGCTGTTCGAAGAACAAGCCAAGCGCCGCGTTGTCCTGGGTCTGATCGTGGCTGAAGTGGTCAAGCAATTCGACCTCAAGCCTGACGAAGCCCGCGTTCGTGAAATGATTCAGGAAATGGCTTCGGCTTACCAAGAGCCTGAGCAGGTTGTGTCTTGGTACTACAAGAACGACCAGCAACTGAACGAAGTTCGTTCGGTTGTGCTGGAAGAGCAAGTTGTGGATACTGTTCTGCAGAAAGCTAGCGTGACCGACAAATCGGTCTCTTACGAAGAAGCGGTCAAGCCGGTAGAAGCTCCACAAGCCGACTGATCGTTTTTGCGGTAAGAAGTACACACCATAAGCCAGCCTTCGTGCTGGCTTATGCGTATTCAAGACATAACTATTTGGGAGTGACTGCAGAGCATGTTCCGTAATTCGTATATTCAGCAGAACTCTGATATCCAGGCCGCAGGCGGCCTGGTCCCGATGGTTGTCGAGCAGTCCGCTCGTGGCGAGCGCGCCTACGACATTTACTCGCGCCTTCTCAAGGAGCGAGTGATCTTTCTGGTTGGTCCGGTAGAGGACTACATGGCCAACCTGATCTGTGCGCAGCTGCTGTTCCTTGAAGCGGAAAACCCGGACAAGGACATCCATCTCTATATCAACTCCCCGGGCGGTTCGGTGACAGCGGGCATGTCGATCTACGACACCATGCAGTTCATCAAACCCAACGTGTCGACCACCTGTATCGGTCAGGCGTGCAGCATGGGCGCTTTTCTACTGACAGCCGGTGCTCCTGGCAAGCGTTTCTGCTTGCCGAACTCACGCGTGATGATTCACCAGCCACTGGGCGGTTTCCAGGGCCAGGCTTCGGATATCGAAATCCATGCCAAGGAAATCCTCTTCATTCGTGAGCGTCTCAACACGCTGATGGCCAAGCATAGTGGGCACACTCTTGAAGAGATCGAGCGTGATACCAACCGCGATAACTTCATGAGTGCAGAAGCCGCACGCGAGTACGGGTTGATCGATGAAGTGATCACCCAGCGCCCCGCTTAAAATAAGCAGCTCAAAATAGGGGTGGTCGGCTGCTCCGATCACCAGCGGGCTTGAAAAAGCCCGCAATAGCCTTCATCTTGTGTTGCAAGCCTATCGGATTTGGATCGAACGAATGACTGACACCCGCAACGGCGAGGACAACGGCAAGCTGCTCTATTGCTCCTTCTGTGGCAAAAGCCAGCATGAAGTGCGTAAGTTGATTGCCGGCCCCTCGGTCTTTATTTGCGACGAGTGCGTCGACCTGTGCAATGACATCATCCGTGAGGAGGTGCAGGAAGCCCAGGCCGAAAGCAGCGCGCATAAATTGCCTTCGCCTAAAGAAATCAGCGGCATCCTTGATCAGTATGTGATTGGTCAGGAGCGTGCGAAAAAGGTTCTGGCCGTAGCGGTATACAACCACTACAAGCGTCTGAACCAGCGCGACAAGAAAAGTGACGACGTCGAACTCGGCAAGAGCAACATCCTGCTGATCGGCCCGACAGGCTCGGGTAAAACCCTGCTTGCCGAAACACTGGCCCGCTTGCTGAACGTTCCGTTCACCATCGCCGACGCAACCACCCTCACCGAGGCGGGTTACGTGGGTGAAGATGTCGAGAACATCATTCAGAAGCTGCTGCAGAAGTGCGATTACGACGTAGAAAAAGCCCAGATGGGCATTGTCTACATCGATGAGATCGACAAGATCTCGCGCAAGTCTGACAACCCGTCGATCACTCGGGACGTTTCCGGTGAAGGCGTGCAGCAGGCCTTGCTCAAGTTGATCGAAGGCACGGTCGCTTCCGTTCCGCCTCAAGGTGGTCGCAAGCATCCGCAGCAGGAATTCCTTCAGGTTGACACCCGTAACATCCTGTTCATCTGCGGCGGCGCATTCTCCGGTCTGGAAAAGGTTATTCAAAACCGTTCCACCAAGGGCGGCATCGGTTTCAACGCGGAAGTACGCAGCAAGGAAGAAGGCAAGAAGGTGGGTGAGTCCCTGCGTGAAGTCGAGCCTGACGATCTGGTCAAGTTCGGTCTGATCCCGGAGTTCGTCGGTCGTCTGCCGGTACTTGCCACGCTGGACGAGCTTGATGAGGCTGCGTTGATGCAGATTCTCACCGAGCCGAAAAATGCTCTGACCAAACAGTATGCCAAGCTGTTCGAGATGGAAGGTGTGGACCTGGAATTCCGGGCCGACGCTTTGAAATCGGTCGCCAAACGTGCTCTGGAACGCAAAACCGGTGCTCGTGGACTGCGTTCGATTCTCGAAGGTGTATTGCTCGACACTATGTATGAAATCCCCTCGCAGTCCGAGGTGAGTAAAGTAGTGATCGACGAAAGCGTTATAGAAGGCAAGTCCAAGCCACTGTATATCTACGAAAACAGTGAGCCTGCTGCCAAGGCAGCGCCAGACGCTTAAGCGTCAGGCAGCTGGAACAAAGAAGGGGCCTTCGGGCCCCTTTTCTTTTAAAGCGTTTTTAACACCCTCTTTGCGCTTGTTTTTTTTCAAAGCAGCCCCCATCTTGGTTTCAAGCTTACTTCCATCTGTTTACGGCCTTATGGCCGCCGTAGAGGCGAAATCATGAAGACAACCATCGAATTGCCTCTCCTGCCATTGCGTGATGTCGTGGTTTATCCGCACATGGTTATCCCGCTGTTCGTGGGGCGCGAGAAATCCATCGAAGCCCTAGAGGCAGCGATGACGGGCGACAAGCAGATCCTTCTGCTGGCTCAGAGAAACCCTGCTGACGACGATCCCGGTGAAGACGCACTTTATCGCGTAGGTACCATTGCTACCGTTCTGCAGCTGCTCAAGCTGCCTGACGGCACGGTCAAGGTTTTGGTTGAAGGCGAGCAGCGAGGCGCCGTTGAGCGTTTCAGCGAAGTGGACGGCCACTGCCGTGCCGAAGTCTCATTGATCGACGAAGTCGACGCGCCGGAGCGCGAGTCGGAAGTGTTCGTCCGCAGCCTGCTGGCTCAGTTCGAACAATATGTGCAGCTGGGCAAGAAAGTCCCGGCTGAAGTCCTGTCGTCGCTCAACAGCATCGACGAACCAGGTCGCCTGGTCGACACCATGGCCGCGCACATGGCCCTGAAGATCGAGCAGAAGCAGGAAATCCTCGAAATTATCGATTTGTCGGCCCGGGTCGAGCACGTTCTGGCGTTGCTGGATGCTGAGATCGACCTGCTGCAAGTCGAAAAACGCATTCGCGGTCGCGTTAAGAAACAAATGGAGCGCAGTCAGCGCGAGTACTACCTGAATGAGCAGATGAAGGCCATTCAGAAAGAGCTCGGCGACAGCGACGAAGGCCATAACGAAATCGAAGAGCTGAAAAAGCGCATCGATGCCGCCGGACTGCCGAAAGATGCCTTGGCCAAAGCCCAGGGTGAACTGAACAAATTAAAACAAATGTCGCCAATGTCTGCGGAAGCGACCGTGGTCCGCTCGTATATTGACTGGCTGGTTCAGGTGCCGTGGAAAGCGCAGAGCAAAGTGCGCCTGGATCTCGCGCGCGCAGAAGACATTCTCGATGCAGACCACTATGGTCTGGAAGAAGTCAAAGAACGGATTCTCGAATACCTCGCCGTGCAAAAACGCGTGAAGAAAATTCGTGGCCCAGTGTTGTGCCTGGTCGGTCCTCCGGGTGTGGGTAAAACTTCGCTGGCGGAGTCGATCGCTCACGCCACCAACCGAAAATTCGTGCGTATGGCCCTCGGCGGCGTACGCGATGAAGCGGAAATTCGGGGTCATCGCCGTACTTATATCGGTTCGATGCCAGGAAGATTGATTCAAAAGATGACAAAAGTGGGCGTCCGCAACCCGCTGTTCCTGCTCGATGAAATCGACAAAATGGGCAGTGACATGCGTGGCGATCCGGCGTCGGCGTTGCTGGAAGTGCTCGACCCTGAGCAGAACCACAACTTCAACGATCACTATCTGGAAGTCGACTACGACCTGTCCGATGTGATGTTCCTTTGCACCTCGAACTCCATGAACATTCCACCAGCCTTGCTGGACCGGATGGAAGTGATTCGTCTGCCGGGTTACACCGAAGACGAGAAGATCAACATTGCTGTCAAATACCTTTCGCCAAAGCAGATTACGGCTAACGGCTTGAAAAAAGGTGAGCTGGAATTCGACGCCGAAGCGATCCGCGACATCATCCGCTACTACACCCGTGAAGCCGGGGTACGGGGGCTGGAGCGCCAGATTGCCAAGGTTTGCCGCAAGACGGTCAAAGAGCATGCAATGGAAAAACGCTTCTCGGTGAAGGTCACTGCCGAGATGCTGGAACACTTCCTGGGCGTGCGCAAATTCCGCTACGGTCTGGCCGAATCGCAGGATCAGATCGGTCAGGTCACCGGGCTGGCGTGGACTCAGGTGGGTGGTGAGTTGCTGACCATCGAAGCTGCCGTCGTGCCGGGTAAAGGCCAGTTGATCAAAACCGGTTCTTTGGGTGACGTGATGGTCGAATCGATCACTGCGGCCCTGACCGTTGTCCGCAGTCGCGCGAAGAGCCTGGGGATTCCCCTGGACTTCCACGAGAAGCGCGACACGCATATCCATATGCCGGAAGGGGCGACCCCGAAGGACGGCCCTAGCGCCGGTGTAGGCATGTGCACGGCTCTGGTGTCGGCTTTGACCGGGATTCCTGTACGCGCGGACGTCGCCATGACTGGCGAAATTACGCTACGTGGTCAGGTACTGGCGATTGGTGGTCTGAAAGAAAAACTGCTCGCTGCTCACCGTGGCGGAATCAAGACCGTGATCATTCCTGAAGAGAATGTACGCGATCTGAAGGAAATTCCTGACAATATCAAGCAAGATCTACAGATTAAACCGGTTAAATGGATTGACGAGGTCCTGCAAATTGCGCTGCAATACGCGCCGGAGCCGCTGCCCGATGTGGTTCCAGAGATAGTTGCAAAGGATGAGAAACGCGAGTCTGACTCTAAGGAAAGAATTAGCACGCATTAGTACGCATTTGCCTGGGGGGCTTCCTTGACAGCTTTTTAGAGCCCTTGTTATAAAGCGGCTCTTAAGTGTCTGTAGGCCATTCAGCACTCGTTTTTGCTTTCACCAAAAAACTTAGAATCATACTCAAATAGATATAAGGGGACTTAGAGTGAACAAGTCGGAACTGATTGATGCTATCGCTGCATCCGCTGATATCCCGAAAGCTGCTGCTGGCCGTGCGCTGGACGCTGTAATCGAATCCGTCACTGGCGCTCTCAAGGCTGGCGACTCTGTTGTTCTGGTTGGTTTCGGTACTTTCTCCGTCACCGATCGTCCAGCTCGCATTGGTCGTAACCCACAGACCGGTAAGACGCTGGAAATCGCAGCCGCTAAAAAACCAGGTTTCAAAGCCGGTAAAGCACTGAAAGAAGCTGTTAACTAAGTTCGATTCAGGTTTTTGCCTATCCGGGTCGGGGTCATGCCTGACCTGGCAGCGGAGCGGTAGTCCGGTCGGCGAGTCGCCGATCCGAGACGCCGAGGCTCGCAAGTTCGAGTCATCGGTCCGCTCCGCCAGTTACGAGAAGGCGCATCCTCGGATGCGCCTTTCTTCTATCCGGATTCTACCCACGCTCCACGGTTGCCTAATTTTGAAGTTCAACCGTTTCTGGGGGACGCATGCTGCAGAATATCAGGGACAATTCACAAGGCTGGATTGCCAAGACCATTATCGGGATCATCGTTGTATTGATGGCGTTCACCGGTATCGAGGCCATTTTCCAGGCGACGACCAACAGCCAGGACGCGGCCAAGGTCAATGGTGAAGAAATCAGCCAGAACGAGCTGAGCCAGGCGGTCGATATGCAACGCCGTCAGCTCATGCAACAGCTGGGCAAGGATTTCGATGCTTCCTTGCTCGACGAAAAAATGCTGCGCGAATCCGCCCTCAAAGGCTTGATCGATCGCAAGCTGCTGCTGCAAGGTGCAGAAGATTCGAAATTCGCCTTTTCCGAAGCTGCTTTGGACCAAGTGATCCTGCAAACGCCTGAATTCCAGGTCGATGGCAAGTTCAGCGCCGAGCGTTTCGACCAGGTGATTCGTCAACTCGGCTACAGCCGCATGCAATTCCGCCAGATGCTGGCTCAGGAAATGCTGATCGGTCAGCTGCGCGCGGGTCTGGCGGGTAGCGGTTTCGTCACCGATGCACAGGTTCTGGCATTCGCCCGTCTGGAAAAACAGACCCGCGATTTCGCTTCCTTGAACGTCAAGGTTGACCCGGCGGCTGTGAAGCTGACCGACGATGAAGTCAAAGCCTACTACGACGAACACGCCAAGGAATTCATGACGCCGGATCAGGTGGTCATCGATTACCTCGAGTTGAAGAAGGCTTCCTTCTTTGATCAGGTCAGCGTCAAGGACGAAGACCTGCAAGCGGCGTATCAGAAAGAAACCGCGAACCTGTCCGAACAACGCCGGGCCGCGCACATTCTGATCGAAGTGAACGACAAGGTGACCGAAGCGCAAGCCAAGGCCAAGATCGACGAGATCCAGGCACGTCTGGCAAAAGGCGAGAAGTTCGAGGCTTTGGCCAAGGAGTTCTCGCAGGATCCTGGTTCGGCAAACATCGGTGGTGACCTCGGCTATGCAGGTCCTGGTGTCTACGATCCAGCCTTCGAAGCAGCGCTGTATGCGTTGGCCAAGGATCAGGTTTCGGCGCCGGTTCGCACCGACTTCGGCTTTCACCTGATCAAGCTGTTGGGCGTGGAAGCACCTGAAGTGCCGACGTTAGCCAGTTTGAAAGACAAGCTGACCCGTGAGCTGAAAGCCCAGCAGGTCGAGCAGCGTTTCGTCGAGGCGACCAAGCAACTGGAAGACTCGTCGTTTGAAGCCTCCGATCTGGCTCAGCCGGCGCAGGACCTGAAGCTGACCGTTCACACGTCCAAGCCGTTCGGCCGTGAAGGTGGCGAAGGTGTTGCGGCCAACCGTGCCGTGGTCACTGCTGCGTTTAGCCCTGAAGTGCTGGATGAGGGTGCCAACAGCACCGCCATCGAGCTCGATCCGGAAACCGTGATCGTGCTACGCGCCAAGGAGCACCTGAAACCTGCGCAACTGCCGCTCGAAAGCGTTGCTGCCGGCATTCGCGTGCAATTGGCCAAGGAGCACGCCAGTGCTGCCGCCAAGACCAAGGCTGAAGAGCTGATTGTCAGCCTGCGCGATGGCAAGACACCGCTGGACAAGGCGATCGACGGCCAGAACTGGAAAGCAATCCAGGCAGCCACTCGTGGCCAGGAAGGGGTTGACCCAACCGTGTTGCAAGCGCTGTTCCGCATGCCTAAGCCGGCAGCCAAGGACAAGCCGACCTTCAGTAGCGTGACCCTGGCCGATGGTAGCCTGGTGATCGTGCGTCTGAACGGCGTCAACGAAGCCGCTGCACCGACCGAAGAAGAGAAGGCTCAATACCGTCGCTTCCTCGCCTCGCGTATCGGCCAGCAAGATTTTGCTGCTTACCGCAAACTGCTTGAAAGCGAGGCTGAGATCAAGCGCTTCTGATGCCTGACTGAGCTTGTCGCGACACAAAGACCCCAGCCGAAAGGCTGGGGTCTTTTGTTTCAGCGCGCGGAAGGGAAGCCTGCGTCCCGGGCATTCGTGGTCGCCAGCAACGTCAGTACCAACAAGCCGCCGACCACCCACGGGAACGACATTACTCCCAGGCTATCGAGCAACAATCCCCCCGCCAAACCACCGCCGGCAATCCCGATGTTCCACATCGTCACCAGCATCGACTGAGCCGTGTCCGCCGCATCTCCGGCCGTCTTCGCCGAAGCGGTCTGCAACAGCGAAGGCATCGCGCCAAACGCAAGGCCCCAGATAGCCACCGCGCCATACACCATCAGCGCGGACTCGCCCCAAAAGCCCAGCGTCAGTGCGGACACTATGAACAGCGCACTGCTGATCAACACCAACTCGCGCAACCAGCGGTCGATCAGGCTGCCGACGATCCAGATGCTCAGCACTGCCGCAAGTCCAAACACCAGCAGCACGCGATCGATTTCTGCGGCAAGCCCGGACGGTTGCAGGAAAGGCGCGATGTAGGTGTAGAGAATGTTGTGCGCAAGTACATAGGAAACGGTCACGAACAGAACCGAACGCAGTCCCGGCAGGGCGAACACTTTGCGCAGCGGCAGGCGTTGTTCGGCACGTTGTCCGGGAAAGTCCGGAAGCTGCCAGTGCACCCAGACGATCAGCAAAAGGGTCAGCGCCGTCATGATCGCAAAACTCAGGCGCCAGCCCACGACCGTACCGAGCAATGTGCCGGCCGGCACGCCGAGAGACAGGGCTAACGGCGCACCGAGCATCGCCACGGCAATGGCCCGCCCTTGCAGGTGCGGTGCGACCATGCGGCTGGCATAACCGGCCACCAACGCCCAGAGCAGGCCCGCGAAGATGCCGGCGAACAATCTGGCGACGAGAGTCAGCGCATAGTCAGTGGAAAGGGCAGTGATGCTGTTGACGATGGCAAAGCCGCCAATCGCCGTCAGCAACAATGGCCGACGGCGCCATCCGCGAGTGGCGATGGTCAGCGGGATCGCCGCCAGCAGGGAGCCGATGGCATACAGCGTCACCAATTGCCCGACCAGGGCTTGCGACACATTCAAGTCGGCGCTCATCTGTGGCAACAGGCCCGCGGGCATGGCTTCCGTCAGCACGGTTATGAAACCGGCGGTGGCCAGGGCGAGCAAGCCACTGAGGGGTAGACGTTCGCCGGTTTCTGCCTCGGTGCGCAGTGATTGCACGGTCAATTCGGGGTCGTTCATGCGTTCAGGTCCATGTCTGGTGAGGAATCACGGACAGAGAGTAGGGCGCTGCGCGTCCCGGAAAAACAGGTTAAGGTTCCGAACATATCGGACATGGATGTCGTCAATTGCGAGGGTAACGGATTGGACAGTCTGGGCAGTATTTCGGTGTTTGTGCAGGTTGCGGAGGTGCGCAGCTTCACGCAAGCCGCGCGTTTGCTGGGCGTGTCGTCATCGGCGATCGGCAAGAGTATCGCTCGCACCGAGACGCGGTTGGGCGTGCGCCTGTTTCATCGCAGCACCCGCAGCATTACCCTGACATCGGAAGGTGCGCTGTTCCTGGAGCGCTGTCGCAAGATCCTGGCCGAGGTCGAGGCCGCCGAATTCGAAATGTGCAACGCGGCCTCCGCGCCCCACGGCAAACTGCGGATCAGCCTGCCCCAAGTCTGCGGGTTGGTGATGCCGGTGCTCACGGAGTTTATGACGCTGTATCCGCAGATCGAGTTGGACATTGATCTGTCCGACCGAATGGTTGACGTGGTCGAGGAAGGCTTCGACGCGGTGGTGCGAACCGGCAAACCCAAGGATTCCCGGTTGATGGCCCGGCCGCTCGGCGGATTTCGAATGGTGCTGGTCGGCACACCCGCGTATTTCAATGCGCAGGGTGTACCGCAAACCCCGTCCGACCTTGCGCATCACGCCTGCCTGCGACATACCTTCCATGCCACCGGCAAGCTGGAACCATGGCCTCTGCGTCGCGAAAATGGCGATCCAGAGCCGTTGCTGCCGACGCGGATGGTCAGCACCTCGATCGAAGCCGTGAGTTTTGTGGCCCTTCAAGGGCTGGGCATCGCCTGTCTGCCGGACTTCATGGTCCATGAGCACGTGAGACAGGGCAGATTGCAGCGGGTGCTCGACGATCACCTGGAGCACGCCGGCACATTCTGGATCCTTTGGCCCTCCAGTCGGCACGCAGCCGCCAAGCTGCGGGTGTTCATCGATCATTTATTCGCGCGACTTTTTCCTGCAAACGATGGTCAGTAACTCTGTAACTGTTTCAAGACACTAATCGATACTCCGCTAAGCATCGATCTGTTGCACAATACGCCCCGGACCGTTTTCCTCAGGATGTTCAATGTTTAAATCATTTCCCATGCGTGTTGCCGGGCTGGCGTTGTTGCTGGCCGTTGCTGCCGGCTGCTCGTCGAAGAAAGCCCCTATCTATGAGCATGAGAACTTCGATGACTCCGGAACGTTTTCGCGCAGCTACCCGGTGACTGATGCGCAGACGTGTGAAGCCGCCCGTCGGGCGTTGCTCAGTCAGGGCTACATCATCACCAGCGCCGACCCGAAACTGGTCAGCGGACACAAAAGCTTCCAGCAGACCGGCGAGACCCACATGGAGATCAGCTTCAGTGTGGTCTGTGCCGATGATGGCAGTGAGGGGCTTCACGCGACCATGTTCGCCAACGCCCTGCAGGACCGTTATGCACTGAAGAAGACCAACAACTCCGCCAGCGTGGGTGTGGGCGTGCTGGGTTCAGTGTCGATGCCGATTGGCTCGTCTGACGACTCGATGGTCAAGGTTGCCAGCGAAACCGTATCGTCGCCCAAGTTCTACGAGCGTTTCTTCACCCTGGTCGAGTTGTTCCTGCCGCCGGAAGCGAAAAAGGCCGCGCACATCAAGGAGAAGCCGAAACCTGATCTCGGCGTGCCTGAAGCCAAGGCCGCACCGGCTCCATTGGCGCCGCCTGCGGCAGAATCTGCGCCGGCACCTGCCGAAGCTGCTCCAGCAGCCTCTGAGCCGGTTGCACCGCCGCCCGAAACCGCTCCGATCGCTCCGGCCGAGAACTCCGAACCGGCACCGGCCACCGAAACAGTCACTCCGCCGCCCCAATCAAGCCTGCCTCCACCCACCGAGCCTATTTCGGCCATTCCTGTATCTGGCCAGTAATCGTGCTCTGAAGCTGCGGGATCGAGTCCGTCGACACCGATCCCGCAGCGGCTTTTAAATTGATCCGCGTCAACCCAGGCCGTTGTCCTACGGTCTGTATCGAAAAATCCTGTGATAAATTCCTGACGGCCTGCTACGTTTCATCAAGTAGCTGCTGAGCGGCGTGCCTGCGTCATTTTTCTTTCACGTGGGCACTTTATGCTCGGGGGCGCTGGTCATTTATTCAGGCGTTTTTTTCAACGAGTTGTTTTGGGGGATTAAAAATGGACGATTATCAAGAAGAACTGCTCGAGTATCAGGCGTTTGAACTGGATCCGCTGGAACCGGCCGAAGACGCTACCGAGCTGTAAGCGTCAAGCGGATTGGCGATGACTGCGGCGAAACTCGCCGGGTGTCTGGCCGCTCCAGCGTTTGAAGGCCCGTTGAAACGCTTCGGCTGAGGCAAAGCCCAGCAGGTAGGCGATTTCTCCGAACGCCAGTTCGGTATCGCGGATGTAGGTCATGGCCAGGTCGCGACGTGTGTCGTTGAGAATCGCGCGAAATTGCGTGCCTTCCTCGGCAAGTTTGCGGCGCAAGGTCCAGGTTGGCAGCTTCAGGCGTGCCGCCACTTCTTCCAGGTCGGGTTCCCGGCCACCATTGAGTAACGGCCCCAGCAACTGAGTGATACGTTCACGCAGGCTGCGGGTGCGTGTCAGTTGCTCCAGTTCCCGTTCACACAGTTGCAGCAGGTGTCGCCAAGTGCTTGGGCAATGTTCCGGGTTACGCTGTGCGAGGCTGGCAAGGCTCAAGCGCAGTTGATTGTGCTCGCCGCCAAACTGGATCGGGCAGTCACCCAGCACCTCATAAGCCGTGCGGTAATGCGGTTCATCAAACTCGATTTCGATGCGTTCGGCGCGCAACGGTGCAGGGCTTATGCTGGACAATTGCTGCAACCAGCCAGCGAGGATCGAATCCACCACGAAGCGGTTGTAGGCGTTGTAAGGGCTGATGGAATAGAACCGCAGCCAGGCGCCTTGGGCGTCTTCGTGAAAGCTCGATTGACCGCGATAGTTGGAGCCATATAAGGCTTCGAAGCGAATCAGGCAGCGCGCGGCTTCTCGCACTGTTGGCGCCTGAGCGGCGGTGACCCCGGCCAGGCCGGCTTGGCTCAGGCGACTGAGCTGGCCCATGCGCAAACCCAGTGCCGGGTTGTCGGTCAGTTGAATGGCGCTGTGGCCCAGGCGCATGTAGCGCGGAATCGAGAGCCGGGCGCCTGCTTCGCTCAGGCGAGCCGCGTCGAGGCCGTATTGTTCGAGCAGCGTCTGAGGGTCTACACCGTGGCTGCGCACGGCGTCGGCCAGGCTATGAACAAAGCCCACCGACAGATCGCCGAGCCGCATCGGCAACGGTTTCATTGGTTACAACCAGAGGTTCAGCAAACGCGCGCCACGGGCATTGCCGTCGGCGAACTGCTGCCCGTTGCTGCTGAGAAAACTTTGACCGGCGCTGCCCTGATCCCAGAATTGACCGCGCAGGAACACGCTCATGCCGGCGATTGCCTGGCTGCTGGGTGGTTGAGTGGTGAGTGTCAGACGATGCCACGCCTGGCCTTCGCTGAGCTCCCCGGCCTTGAGACTGACGGAGCCAGGCGTCAACAGCCCCTTGTAGCCACGCCACGGTTTGTCCCAGGTGCCGCGCCCGATCACAAACGCCGGGACCGCGACGAACTGCGCACCCTGGCTGTCGAGCTTGCGGTAATTGTCCGGGTACCAGCTGTCGCTGCCGATCAGAACGCCCAAGCGTCCGGCCGGCGTGTCGACGACGTTGAGCGTATGCTCGCCATTGGCCGCGATGACTTCATGCTCATCGAAAATCGGATGCATCTGACGCTGGGGCTGGCCGATCGGCCGGCCATCGGCGCCGAACACCACGGTACTGTTGTACAGCGCGCCGCGGCCGATTTTCAGGGTGCCGTCGATGACGCTTGGCTCGGGCAGCACGATGGAGCCCGCCACCAGGGTCACGTGGAATTCTTTCGCCAGACCGCCAAATAGCGCCTGGTAGTCCTTGGCCATGCCTTTGGCCTTCATGCGCAGGTGTGCGTCGTCCAGACGGCTGTCGCCCTTGGCGCTGATTAGCGCGCGGAGGAACTTCAAGGGATTGCTCACCGCCAGCCAGTTCATGGCTTCCTTGAGCGTGGTGGCTTGGTACAGCTCATCTTTCTCGCCGCTGACCATCAACCAGGTGCCGACATGTTCGGGCAGTACAACGATGGTTTTTTCATTCAGCAGGCCCTGGTCCTGGGCCTTCTGCAAATAGGCCGCCAGCTTGCGGTGCAAGCGCTCGGGGCTTTGGTAGTCGGTGGGAAACAGCTCGGGCTGGATGCCCAGCAAGTTGCCGCGATCAGCAGGTGTGCCTTGGTCGACCGCAAGATTGATCCGCAGATCCGACAGGTAATGACCCACCGGACGGTCCGCGGCCCACATGGCGTAGGTCGTAAGGGCGGCAATGAATGCCATGGAAAAGGTCAGGTACAGAAGTTTGCGCATGGGGAAACAGTCAACGGCCGTGTGCAGGGTTCGCGACTAGGGTAGGGCGCATGCCGGCACTTGCCAAGGGGCGCTGCACATTTGGATCAATAAGTTGTCAGTTTGGGTCATTGAGCGACAGTGCTGCGACTCTTAGTCTGTCCAACATGACTGACGGGGGCCGTAGAGCTCCTGCACTTTTTCCGTGATCGCTCGATGTGGAGTTACCGATGGCCGCCGCTCATTACCCGCACCTGTTGGCCCCGCTGGACCTGGGTTTTACCACGCTGCGCAACCGTACCTTGATGGGTTCGATGCACACCGGTCTTGAGGAAAAGCCCGGCGGTTTCGAGCGCATGGCGGCGTACTTCGCCGAACGTGCCCGTGGCGGCGTTGGCCTGATGGTCACCGGTGGTATTGGCCCGAACGATGAGGGCGGGGTGTATTCCGGCGCGGCCAAACTGACCACTGAGGCGGAAGCGCTCAAGCACCAGATCGTCACCCGCGCGGTGCACGAGGCGGGCGGCAAGATCTGCATGCAGATTCTTCACGCCGGTCGTTATGCCTATAGCCCGAAACAAGTCGCGCCGAGCGCCATTCAGGCGCCGATCAACCCGTTCAAGCCAAAAGAGTTGGACGAAGAAGGCATCGAGAAACAGATCAGCGATTTCGTCACCTGTTCGACCCTGGCGCAACAGGCCGAGTACGACGGCGTCGAGATCATGGGCTCCGAAGGTTATTTCATTAACCAGTTCCTCGCCGCCCACACCAACCACCGTACTGACCGCTGGGGCGGAAGCTATGAAAACCGTATGCGCCTGCCGGTGGAAATCGTCCGTCGGGTGCGTGAAGCGGTAGGCCCGAACTTCATTATTATCTTCCGCCTGTCGATGCTCGATTTGGTAGAAGGCGGCAGCAGTTGGGAAGAAATCGTCCAGTTGGCCAAGGCCGTCGAACAGGCCGGTGCAACGATCATCAATACCGGCATCGGCTGGCACGAAGCACGGATCCCGACCATCGCCACCAAAGTGCCGCGCGGCGCGTTCAGCAAAGTCACGGCCAAGCTGCGTGGCTCGGTGAGCATTCCGCTGATCACCACCAACCGCATCAACACCCCGGAAGTCGCCGAGCAGATTCTGGCCGAAGGCGATGCCGACATGGTCTCCATGGCGCGGCCGTTCCTCGCCGACCCGGACTTCGTCAACAAGGCAGCGGCCGGCCGTGGCGATGAAATCAACACCTGCATCGGTTGCAACCAGGCGTGCCTGGATCACACCTTCGGCGGCAAGTTGACCAGTTGTCTGGTGAACCCACGCGCCTGTCACGAAACCGAACTCAATTACCTGCCGGTGCAGCAGATCAAAAAAATCGCTGTGGTCGGTGCCGGTCCTGCGGGGCTGTCCGCGGCTACCGTGGCCGCCGAGCGCGGGCATCAGGTGACGCTGTTTGATTCGGCCAGCGAAATCGGCGGCCAGTTCAACATCGCCAAGCGGGTGCCGGGCAAGGAAGAGTTCTTTGAAACCCTGCGCTACTTCAGCCGCAAACTGCAGACCACACACGTTGAGGTGTGCCTGAACACCCGCGTCGACGTGGCGAAACTGGTTGAGGGCGGTTACGACGAGATCATTCTCGCCACCGGCATTGCTCCAAGAACCCCAGCGATTCCGGGCGTCGAGAACGCCAAGGTGCTGAGCTACCTGGACGTGATCCTTGAGCGCAAACCGGTGGGCAAGCGCGTCGCGGTGATCGGCGCCGGTGGTATCGGATTTGATGTGTCGGAGTTCCTGGTTCACCAGGGCGTGGCCACCAGCCAGGATCGCGAGGCGTTCTGGAAGGAGTGGGGCATCGATACGCATCTGCAAGCGCGCGGCGGTGTCGCCGGCATCAAGGCTGAACCTCACGCACCTGCTCGTGAAGTGTTCCTGCTGCAACGCAAGAAATCCAAGGTCGGCGATGGTCTGGGTAAAACCACCGGCTGGATTCACCGCACCGGTCTGAAGAACAAGCAGGTGCAGATGCTCAACAGCGTCGAGTACCTGAAGATTGACGACGAAGGTTTGCACATCCGCATCGGCGAAACCGGCGAGCCGCAAGTGCTGCCGGTGGACAACATCGTGATCTGCGCCGGGCAGGATCCGCTGCGTGAATTGCACGAGGGTCTGGTGGCGGCCGGGCAGAACGTGCATTTGATTGGCGGCGCGGATGTGGCGGCAGAGTTGGATGCCAAGCGGGCGATCAACCAGGGTTCGCGTCTGGCGGCTGAACTCTAACGTAGATCGTTCCCACTCTGCGTGGGAATGCCTCAACGGACGCTCCGCGTCCGCTTTAGGGACGCGGAGCGTCCCGGGCTGCATTCCCACGCAGAGCGTGGGAACGATCACTGTGGCTGTTAAGATGCCGGCTCTTCACCCAGAGCCGGCATCAATGCTTCTCCCTCCCAACGATTGGCTACCCAAGGCCCCCCTCGAACCCCTTCATCTTGATTGGCTCAGCCGATCAAGCATCGAAGTCGCGATCCTGCGCCTCGACCAGATCGACCCACTGATCAGCGGCAACAAGTGGTTCAAACTCATCGAGCACCTGAAAACCGCTGACCAGAACGGTGCCAAAGGCATCATCAGTCTCGGCGGTGCCCACTCCAATCATCTGCATGCACTGGCCGCGGCGGGCAAACGATTCAGTTTTCGCACCGTTGGCCTGCTGCGTGGTCATCCGCAAGAAACGCCAACGGTAAAAGACTTGCAGGCGTTCGGCATGCAGTTGCATTGGCTGGGTTATGGCGGTTATCGAGCGCGGCACGAGCCGGGTTTCTGGTTGCCATGGCACGCGCAGTATCCCGATCTGCATCCGGTGCCGGAAGGTGGCGGCGGTTTGCAGGGAGCAAAGGGATGCCTGCAGTTGAGGACAATGGTCAGCGAGCAACTGAACGGTCTTGGCTGGAACGACTACTACGGCTGGTGGCTGGCCTGCGGAACGGGCACCACCCTGGCCGGTCTGGTGCTGGCCGAAGCAGGTGAACACTCGGTGTATGGCGCGCTGGCGGTGCCCGACGATCATGGGGTGGCGCAGCAAGTCGAATCAATTGTGCAAGAGGCGGGTTTACACAATCGCGCTTATGAATTGTTCGACGCCAGCCGCGGTGGCTTCGCCAAAGTCGATCCGCTGTTGCTCGAATTCATCGATCAGACCGAACAGACCAGCGGCATTCCCCTCGAACCGCTGTACACCGGCAAAGCCCTGTTGGCGCTCAAGCAGCACGTCGAAGCGGGAAAGCTTGCTCGTGGGACACGCCTGATCTTCATCCACACCGGCGGTTTGCAGGGCCGCCGGGGTTTCCAGTGAGCGGCCGAATTTAGCCGCGCTTGGGCATCATCCGCAGCAAGGTGTTATCGCGCACCACATAGTGGTGATAAATCCCCGCCAAGGCATGCAGGCCGATCAGCCAATAGCCGATAGTGCCACCGAGTTCGTGCCAACCCTCAATCTGCTTGGCCAACGCCTTGTCCTCCGCGACCAGCAGCGGCAGGTCGAAGCCGTAGAACATCACTTGATGGCCTTTGGCGCTGGTGACCAGCCAGCCCAGAATCGGCATGGCGATCATGAAAATGTACAGCGCCCAGTGCATCAATTTGGCCAACACGGTCTGCCAGTGAGGCGAGGCCGGGAAGATTTGCGGTGCGGGGCCCAAGCTGCGAGCAAACAGCCGCAGCCAGACCAATACAAACACCGTCAAGCCCAGCATAAAGTGCGATTCGGTGATCAGCGTCCGGCCGCCACTGCCTTTTGGAAAGATCCCGCGAAATTCGATACAGGCGTAAACCAGCGCCAGCAGGACCAGCATCAACCAATGCAACGCGATCGATACGGTGCTGTAGCGTGAGTCGGAATTCTTCCAGGGCATGCGGTGTTCCTCATCATTCAGGCTTGAGCTGTCGTTCTTGTGCGACGTCATGTTCTAACTGTAATCCTGTTTTGCCGAGTCCGCCTGAGGCCGTTCCGTTTATTTCGGGGTGATCGTGTTTTTTTTGAAAGTCTGGTTTCTTCAGTAGTTGATAAACGATTAGTTGGTTTGGATGTAGAGGGGCGTGATCATGTCTTGCATTGGTTGTTGTTTTGCAATTTTCGTTGCTCTCTATATTCTGCTGTTACGTCCTTTCGTTGTTTAAGTTGAACAAGGGCGGATTTAATTTGAAGTTATTATTGAAAAGATCTTACTGGAGAAAGTTATGAAAGGATTCAATATTGCCAAGTCGCAACAGCGTGGCCTCGCCAAAAAAATGATGGCCGTTAAACCTCCTGCCCCGAAACCTAAGCCGACCCCTAAGCCGACCCCTAAACCGACACCCAAACCTGCACCGAAGCCGGTGCCAAAACCCGAGGCGCCGAAACCGGCTCCGAGGCCCACCCCGAAACCTACGCCCAAGCCGAACCCGCGGCCGCCAATGCCTTGGCCGACATTTAATGTCACCGTCGATCCGTTAGGTTGGTACAACTTGCTGGCTACGCCCGGTCGAATCCAGAACGCGGACGGCTCCAGCCTGCTGCCGGACGGCAGTCTGGTGAGTGCGGATGAGCAGTCGGTCAAACGCCCTGACGGCGTTGTGCAATATGCTGACGGCAGGGTGGGTCACCCGGATGGAAGTATTGAATGGCCGGACGGTACTGTTGAATACCTGGATGGACGTATTGTCTGGGCAGATGGCACTGAACGATTTGCGGATGGCAGTACCCGATATCCCGACGGCGTGATTATTGATGCCGACGGTAATCAAACTAACTAAGTGTTGTTGTGTTGGCTGAATGAATGGGGTTGTCATTGAACGCCTGAAAGAAGTTCGGTGCTTCCCATACTACCAATCATGCCGCGATGTCCAGGGACATCGCGGCATCTTATGTTCTAGAAGCTTTGTGGCATTTCACCATTGGCCAGGCGCTTATTGATATCGGCGATCACTTCCGGCAAATCGGTGATGGTGTCGATCATGTAGTGCGGCCGCGAGCCTTCGAACATCCCGTGGATGCGCTTGCGTTCGCTGGCCAGTTGGTCGCTGCCGAGGGCGCGGTAACCTTCGTAGTCCAGGCCCAGCGCGTTGCCCGAACAGATCAGCGCCACGGTCCACATGCCGGCACGGCGACCTTCAAGAATGCCCGGCACGGTGTCGTCGATCTTCACGCAGGCCGCGACATCATCGATGCCGAGGGCGATCACGTTGGCCAGCGCCTGGGCCGGCCATGGACGGCCGTTAGGCACTTCGTCGGTGGCGACCACGTGGTCGGCAACGTAACCGTTGGTGGCGGCCAGTTCGACCACCTTGTCCATGACCTGTTTCGGGTAGCCGGAGCAGGAACCGATCTTGATCCCTTGCTGGCGCAGATTGGCGATGGTGTCCAGCGCGCCGGGAATCAGCGCCGAGTGCTCGGCGATTTTATCGATTTGCAGTGGCATGAAGCGTTTGTAGATGGCCGTGACGTCATCGTCGGTCGGCGTGCGGCCGAACACGGCGCGATAACGTTCGGCCACTTGCGGCTGATCGCACAGGGTGCGGATGTGGTCCCACTTGCCCATGCCCATCGGGCCGCGGGCTTCTTCGATGGACACCTGGACGTCGAACTCGGCGAAGGCTTCGACAAAAATCTGTGTCGGTGCGAAGGAGCCGAAGTCGACCACGGTGCCGGCCCAGTCGAGAATGGCAGCTTGCAGCTTGGTTGGGTTTGCGTAGTTCATGTGTTTGATCCTGTAGGAGCGAGCGATGCGGCGATCCGACTTGCCCGCGAACGAACGATGACGAGGTTTACCTGACAGACCGCGTCGCCTGTGTTCGCGGGCAAGCCTCGCTCCTACAGGGACGGTGTCGTCAGGCAATCAGATTTCCAGCACTTCCATCTCGCGCAGCACTTCGGCGATCGCCTCCACGGCCGCGTGCATCTCGGCTTGGTTGACGTGGCCGATGCAGCCGACGCGGAAGGTTTCGACCTGGGTCAATTTGCCGGGGTAGAGGACGAAGCCCTTGGCTTTGACGCGTTCGTAGAATTCCTTGAACTGGTAGCGCGGATCTTTCGGCGCGTGGAAGGTGACGATGATCGGCGCCTGAATGGCGGCGGGCAGGAAGCTGCGCAGTCCGAGCTTGGCCATGTCATCAAGCAGCACCTGGCAGTTGTTGGCGTAGCGTTGATGCCGGGCGGGTAAACCACCTTCTTCGTTGTATTGCAGCAGGGCTTCGTGCAGCGCGGCGACCACATGGGTCGGCGGGGTGAAGCGCCATTGACCGGTCTTTGCCATGTAGGTGTGCTGGTCAAAAAGGTCCATTGCTAGCGAATGCGAGTTGCCGGCGGCATTCGCCAGCGCTTCTTTGCGAGCGAAGACGAAACCCATTCCCGGCACGCCTTCCAGGCATTTGCCCGAGGCGGCGACCAGCGCGTCGAACGGCACCTGTTGCGCGTCGATCGGCAGGGCACCAAAGGAGCTCATGGCGTCGATGATCAGGCGTTTGCCGTGTTGCGCGATGACGTGGGCGATGTCCGGCAGTGGGTTGAGGATGCCGGTGCTGGTTTCGCAGTGAATCAGTGCGACGTGGGTGATGCTGGCATCGGCGCGCAGCAGGCGGTCGACGTCGGCGGCGGTAGTCGGTTCGTCTTCGGCAGTTTCAAAGGTGCTGAAGGAGCGGCCGAGCACTTCGCAGATTTTCGCCAGGCGTTTGCCGTAGGCGCCGTTGATCAGCACCAGGACGTTGCCATCGCGTGGCACCAGCGTGCCGATCGCCGCTTCGACCGCGAACGTGCCGCTGCCTTGCAGGGGCACGCAGTGGTGGCTGTCGCCGCCATTGATGATCGCCAGCAGTTGCTCGCAGAGGCTAGCGGTCAATTGATTGAAGCGGTCATCCCATGAACCCCAGTCGACCATCATCGCCTGACGGGTGCGGGACGATGTGGTCAATGGGCCGGGGGTGAGCAGGATGGGTTCGGCAGTACTCATTCTCGTGTCCTCGAAATCGATGGGATGAAGCTACGGGGCTTAAATTGCAATTTGCCGTGCTATCAATCAAATTGTTTGTTGTTATGCCAGCCATCAGTGAGAGTTATTCATGAATCTGTTCCAGCTCCGCGCATTCGACGCCGTGGCCCGTGAGGGCAGCTTCACCCGGGCCGCTGCGCGATTGTTCATCAGCCAACCGGCGGTCACCGGCCACATCAAGGCGCTGGAGGAGCACTACCAGATCACCTTGTTGCGGCGCACGGCACGACGAGTGGAATTGACGGAGGAGGGCACCAAACTGGCCGCGATCACCCGGGCGATGTTCGGTCTGGCCGAAGAAGCGCAGGCGATGCTGGAAGCGAACCGGCAGTTGCTGACCGGGCGTTTGGAGGTGGCGGCGGACGGGCCGCACATGGTCATGCCGATGCTCGCCAGTTTGCGGGCGCGGTATCCCGGCATTACCGTGAACTTGCGGCTGGGCAATGCTCAGGAAACCCTGGCGGCGTTGCTGTCGGAGCATGCCGACGTGGCGGTGCTGACCGAGGTCGAACCGCGCAAGGGTTTGCATCTGCAAGGCTTAAGCGAGTCACGAATGTGTGCGTTGGTGCCTGAGGGGCATCCGTGGGCGCAGATGTCGAAGGGCGTGCCGCTCAAGGCGCTGGATCAAGTGATCATGGTGTTGCGCGAGCCGAGTTCGATCACCCGGCGCACTTTCGACGAAGCCTGCGCGATGGCGTTGGTCAATCCACGGGTGTTGCTGGAGCTGGACAGTCGCGAGGCGGTGACCGAAGCCGTCGCCGCAGAATTGGGGGTTGGCGTGGTGTCGTCGGTGGAAGTCAGCCACGACCCGAGGGTGGTGGCGGTGCCGATTATTGGCGAAGGGTTGGTCAATCGGCACATGATTGGCTGCATGGAACGGCGCCGGGATTTGCGCTTGATACAGGCGTTTTTCGAGTTGGCGCCCGCCTTGTAACCGAGGTGCGCCCATCGCGAGCAAGCTCGCTCCCACATTATTGGATCTCCAGCGGTCACAAAATCCCTATGGGAGTGAGCTTGGTCCGGGCGGCGTTCCGACGATGGGGCCGGGACTGCCTATGCCAAGCTCTCGCGAACCATCTCCAGAAACGTCGCCACCACCCGCCGCGAACTCTGCTCGCGCAAGCACACCAGTGTCTCGGTCAGCCGTCGTTTGCAATCGGTAATCGGCAACGCGCAAACCCTCGAATCCGCACCGAACTCGGCAGCCGATACCACGCCGACACCAATCCCCACGACCACCGCTTCACGCGCTGCTTCCCGACCTTCAACCTGAATCGCCGGGCGGATACGAAACCCGGCCCGGGCCATTTCTTCTTCCAGCGTCTGGCGCGTCACCGAGCCGATTTCCCGCAGCACCAAAGGCGTGTCGTCCAGGTCCGCGAGGCAAATCGATTCACGGTCGGCCCACGGATGATGGCGGGAAACGAACGCCACCATCGGGTCATTGCGCAGCGGCAACGAGATCAGACGTTCGTCACTCACCTCCCGGCCCAGCAACGCCAGGTCGGCCTGGTAATTGAACAACCGAAACAGCGATTCATCGGTGTTACCGGTTTCGATTTTTACGCTGATGCCGGGGTAGCGCTCACAAAAGCGAGCAATCTGCGGCAACACATGCACTGGCGCATCCACCGCGAGAATCAGGCTGCCGGTCTGCAAGGCCCTGGAGTCATGCAAGAGTTCCTGCGCCTCGGCCTCGATAACGAACAATCGCTGGGTAATGCTCAGCAAACGCTCGCCCAGATCCGTCAGGCGCACCGAGCGCTTGTTGCGGTGAAACAGCAGAACACCGAAACGCTCTTCGAGTTTGCGCACTTGGTCGGAAATCGCCGGTTGGGTGAGAAATAGCCGCTCGGCGGCTTTGGTAAAGCTTCCGTGGACGGCCACGGCGTGGAAGGCTTTGAGCTGGGCGTGGGAAACCGACATCGAAACCTCCATTAACAAGCTGAGCTTATATTTGAAATACGATAAATCGATTTCACTTATTAATCAGTAATTGTTTTTATCGACCCGAGCCAACGGTGACTGGTTAGTCAAACAGCGTCGGCGGCCATGAGCCTGTGCGTGCAACAGCAGGACTCATCTGACCGATATCGCCTCAGGGAAGCAGCGATATCGAAGTGCTCAACAATAAAAAAACAGGCGTTATTTCTCAATTTCTGCCGGCACACTCACACCCTGAGGTCAGAACCACAATGAACAAGCACATCGGCACCATCAAACGTTGGCGCGTGCAGATCTTCGCCATCACCTGGCTCGCTTACGCTGCGTTCTATTTCACCCGCAAAGCTTTTTCCGTGGCAAAACTGGGGATCGCCGAAGACCCCACCTTCATGCTCGACAAAATGGCCATGGCCAACCTCGATGCCATCTACCTGACCGCTTACGCCATCGGGCAATTCACTTGGGGCATCCTTGCCGACCGCTTTGGCCCGAGGGTCGTGGTGTTTGGCGGGTTGCTGATTTCAGCGGCGGCAGCCTTGGTGATGGGCAGTTTCGCGACGTTGCCAATCTTCGCCACCTGCATGCTGATTCAAGGGTTCGCGCAGTCCACCGGCTGGTCCGGGCTGTGCAAGAACCTCGGCAGTTTCTTTCCCGCCGAGCAGCGCGGGCGGGTGCTGGGCTTGTGGAGTTCCTGCTACGCCTTTGGTGGTCTGGTGGCATCACCGTTTGCTGGCTGGTGGGCGTACACGCTGATAGGCACTTGGCATGCGGCGTTCATTTCCAGTGCGGCGGTGGTTGGGCTGGTCGCCGTGCTGTTTTTTATTTTTCAGCGCAACAAACCCGAAGACGTTGGCTTGCCGGCGGTGGAACCAGAGCCGCAACTGACGGCGGAAGAGGCCGAGGCGCAAAGCAAGATCAGCGTGTTGGAACCATTGAAAGAAATTCTGCGCAACCGGACCGTGCTGGTTCTGGGCCTCGCGTACTTTCTGCTGAAACCGGCGCGCTACGCGATTCTGCTCTGGGGGCCGGTGATCGTCTTCGAGCAGATGCCCTCGGTGGGCAAGGTCGGCGCGGCAATCATTCCGACCGCGTTTGAACTGGCCGGGTTGCTCGGGCCGATTCTGCTGGGTCTGGCCTCGGACAAACTGTTCGGCGCCCGACGCATGCCGGCGTGTGTGCTCAGCCTGTTGGCGCTGACCGTGACCCTGGCATTGTTCATGGGCGCCCTGCATACCGGCAGCGTGATGCTGGTGGTGGCGCTGCTGTTCGTCATGGGCCTGACCCTGTACGGACCGGACTCGATGATCAGCGGCGCGGCAGCCATCGATTTCGGCACCGCCAAGGCCGGCGCAACCTCGGCCGGCTTCGTCAACGGCTGCGGCTCGGTCGGGGCGATTCTCGGCGGGTTGCTGCCGGGCTACTTCGACTCGGTCACGGTGTTCATTATCTTCGCCGGCTGCGCCTTGTTTTCAGCGCTGGTGCTGATCCCCTATTGGAACAGTCGCCCGGCGGGCCTGCGTGCAGAAAGTGCATTCGTGCCTAACCGGCCGATGAGCGTCAAACCCCTGCGTACCTGAGGAAATACCGATGAGACCTTTCTGGCTGGAACAGGCGCTGGCGGCCGAGTCCTGCGCGCCGTGCGAACCCCTGGCGGGCGACACCCGCGCCGACGTCTGCATTGTCGGTGGTGGTTACACCGGGCTGTGGACCGCGATCATGCTCAAGGAGCAGAACCCCGAACTGGATGTGCTGCTGATCGAGGCCGATATCTGCGGCGCCGGTGCCAGTGGCCGCAACGGTGGTTGTGCACTGTCGTGGTCGGCCAAGTACTTCACCCTTGAACGGCTGTTCGGCGTCGAAGAAGCGGTGCGACTGGTCAAGGAATCGGAGCGCAGCATCCATGCCATCGGCGCCTTTTGCGAGCAGTACGCGGTGGACGCCGATTACCGCCTCGACGGCACGCTCTACACCGCCACCAACCGCGCCCAATGCGGCTCGACCGACGCCGTGATCGCGGCGCTGGAGCGCAATGGCATCAACTCCTTCACCCAGCGACCGGTAGCGGATGTGCAACGCATGGCCGGTTCCAGCAAGCATCTGGAAGGCTGGTTTTCCCCGGCGGCGGCCAGTGTGCAGCCGGGCAAACTGGTGCGCGGCTTGCGCCGGGTTGCCTTGCAACTCGGCGTGAGGATTCACGAGCACACCGCCATGACCGGGTTGCAGGAGGGCAAGCCTGCGGGGATTCAAACCCCCAATGGCACCGTCCGCGCGGATCGCGTGGTACTGGCGATGAACGCCTGGATGGCCCGGGCGTTTCCACAGTTCGAGCGCAGTGTGGCGATTGTTTCCAGCGACATGCTGATCACCGAACCGCGACCCGATCTGCTCAACGAAATCGGTTTGACCAGCGGCGTCACCGTGCTCGATTCGCGGATTTTCGTGCACTACTACCACAACACCCCGGACGGCCGAATCATGCTCGGCAAGGGCGGCAACACCTTTGCTTACGGCGGGCGAATGTTGCCGGTGTTCGATCAGCCATCGCCCTATGCCGGTTTGCTGCAGCACAGCCTGAGCGAGTTCTTTCCGGCGTTTGCCCAGGTCAAGGTCGAGGCGACCTGGAACGGTCCGTCTGATCGCTCCGTCACCGGTTTGCCGTTCTTCGGTCAGATGAGCGCCAGTGGCAACGTGTTTTATGGTTTCGGATACTCCGGCAGCGGGGTTGGCCCGTGTCATATGGGCGGGCAGATTCTCGCCTCGATGGTCCAGGGGCTGGACAGCGCCTGGACCCGTTCGCCTCTGGTCAACGGCCCGTTGGGCTTGTTTCCGCCGGAACCGATTCGTTATCTCGGCTCCCTGATGGTGCGCAACGCCATCCGCCGCAAGGAGCGTGCCGAGGATCACGGGCACCGGCCACGGCACCTGGATGTGCGTCTGGCGAAGTTCGCGGCGGCGGCAGGCAAGGCCGACAAGGGTTGAGTGTCAGGGGGCGAGGTCCGAGCGATTGACCAGCCAATCGAGCAGCAAGTGGCTATCGCCGCGTGGCTCGGGGGCAGGCCGAGTGCGCGGGTGATGGCCCATACCGACGCACAGCACCGGCCGGTCCGGGTCGCTGTCGAGAAAACTGATGAGTACATCACTGCCGGCCCTTGGCAGTCTGGACGGGTCAATCCGACCGTCCGGCGCTGCGAGGGCCACGGGTAGCCAGATACCGGCGGATTCATCCGGATCCGGTTCCGTTGTTGGCCACAGCCTGATCTGCACTCGCCCTCGCTCATCCAGCGCAGCTGGCTGTCCGGCAGGACCAAGCACACGGGCGGGCTGATAACCCGGGATGCTCGGCCTCGTCTGTTTGAGTGCCGGCCTGAAGACCGTTGACCAGGGAATGGCGATGAACTGATTGCGGTAATGGCGGACAGTCACGGGTTTGTCGGCGGCGAGAATCGAAGGCTGTTGCCCCTGATGTCGGGTTTCGGTGAGCAGCCATTGATCGTTGAAACTCGCCAGTGGATGCGCTGACACTTGGACAATCCGTGCGCTGCGCAACGCGCTGTGGTTGCTTTGGCCGTGGATTTGCACGTGCTGGCAACGCAGACGCTCCAGTTGTCGTCGGCTCAGATGATCGCGATGGCGGTGCTCGGGAGCGGGAAGGGCCATCACCGGCAAGGATCTGGTGAAAGCGTGGTTGGCCGCTCCCTCGTCGGCGATCTGCGAGCCACGGTTTCTGGCCTCCAGTCGCGAGGGCGAGGGCGGCGAGTCATGGCGCTGGAACAACTCACTGATCACCGGTAAGTCACTTTCGTCGGGCG
Organism: Pseudomonas sp. RT4P38; assembly: GCF_054897765.1. Taxonomy (NCBI): domain Bacteria; kingdom Pseudomonadati; phylum Pseudomonadota; class Gammaproteobacteria; order Pseudomonadales; family Pseudomonadaceae; genus Pseudomonas; species Pseudomonas sp. RT4P38. The sequence goes on along the minus strand of NZ_CM142703.1, from coordinate 4,821,774 downwards.
CGTTGCCCTGGAAAGGCGTAAGGACCGGTTCCTGGGGGAAACTCAGGCTGTCATCGGCGAGGACCAGCACATGCCCGTCGCGCTGATGTTCGAAGTGATAGTGAATGCCTTCTTCTTCGCACAGCCGTTGCAACAATGCCAGATCGCTCTCTTCGTACTGAATGCAAAAAGGCCGGACGGGATAGTGTCCGTTGGATAATTCGAAGCGATAGCTCCCCTCGGGCACAGCATGTTCCTCCAGCAGTTGGCGCAGGATCATCGGTACGCTGAGGCGATGAAAGACGCGCCGTGAACGCTGTCGATCGAGCCTCTGAAGGTAGGGCACCAGCACCAGTTTGTAGCCGATCCGGTGTGGTCCCCGATGCTCGCGACTGGCACTGTGAAGGACGCCGTGAATACCCTGACCATCCTTCAGGCTGAGGAAAACCGGTTGTTGCAGCAATCGGTCGAGGTTCATGGCCGGTGCCAGGCCGATCACTTCGATGTCGAATCGATAGGGCTGGTTGAGGGCTTCTCGGCCACTGAACTGCAACACCTGCAAACTCAAATCGCCGTCGAGGAGTGTCAGGGTGAAGGGACTTTCCTTGTCGTTTTGCATCGAACGCGCTTCTGCCATGGGATAAGGGCGCAGAGGGTACGAAACCACAGCCCTTTATGGTCACCGCAAATCGAAGTTTCAGAATCGCCCTACAACTGTCGGTGAAGATGTCGATTGGTCATGCGGGTGAACAGGGTGGATTTTTTGGTCGATTGCCAACTTTAGGGCGTATAAACTTGCGCCATGCGTCGGCCAATAGATGTCTCGGCGCCACAGATCAAGAGAGTGAGTAATGGGCGCACAGTGGAAGGTTAAACACAAAGAAGCGGCATCTAACGCCAAGGGCAAGATCTTCGGCAAACTGGTGAAGGAAATCACCATTGCTGCCCGTAACGGTGCCGATGTCGCTACCAACGCGCACCTGCGTCTGGTGGTCGAGCAGGCCAAGAAAGCCTCGATGCCCAAGGAAACCCTGGATCGCGCCATCAAAAAAGGCGCGGGCCTGTTGGGCGAAACCGTGCAATACCATCGCGTGACCTATGAAGGCTTCGCACCGCATCAGGTGCCGCTGATCGTCGAATGCGTGACCGACAACATCAACCGCACCGTTGCTGAAATCCGCGTTGCGTTCCGCAAGGGCCAGTTGGGCGCTTCCGGTTCGGTGGCGTGGGACTTCAACCATGTCGGCATGATCGAGGCCTCGCCGGACAGCCCTGATGCCGATCCGGAAATGGCCGCCATCGAAGCCGGCGCCCAGGATTTCGAGCCGGGCGAAGAAGAGGGCACGACCCTGTTCCTGACCGAGCCAGCGGACCTGGACTCGGTACAGAAAGCCCTGCCCGAGCAAGGTTTCACCGTGCTGTCGGCCAAGTTGGGTTACCAGCCGAAAAACCCGGTCAGCGGTCTGAGCGATGAGCAGATGGCTGAAGTCGAAGCCTTCCTCGAAGGCCTCGATAACCACGATGACGTGCAGGACATGTTTGTCGGGTTGGCGGGTTAATATTTTTCGCCAGTGACACCGTCATCGCGAGCAAGCTCGCTCCCACATTGGTTTTGTGTCGTACACGTGATGTGTTGCTAACACAGACCCCCTGTGGGAGCGAGCTTGCTCCGGGCGGCGATCCGACGATTGACCGCGAAGCGGTCACTGGAATCAAGTAATCGCACAATCTCGCTGAACCCAGGTCGCGCCACCACCTGCGGCTGACAGCAGCGCTGCTGCAATTGCTCCAGCTGCACACGACCTTCATCGCTCAACCCCGAGTCGATCCGCTCCAACAATTCCCCCAGCAAAACGCCAAACGCTCGCACCTCGATCCGTTGCAGCGCACGGCTTTCAAGGCTGTCCGAGGTGGCATGGAAAGACGCCGCGCCAAAATCCCCCAGCAGGCAATCACCGTGCTCGTTCCACAAAATATTGTGGCCGTAGAGGTCGCCGTGGGTGATGCCATGTTGGTGCAAATGTTCGGCCGCCGAGGCGATGCCAGAGGCGATGCGCAATGCCACGCCGACGCTGAACCGGGTGTCGTTGGCGTAAACGTCGCGGGTGCATGACGCCAGGCTCGGCAGCCCGGACAGATTGCGATAGCTCGGATCGATCAGTTGCATCACCAGCCCGGCCTGGGCTTCTGGATGCCCGACGACGCGCCCTTCAACCCGGATCAGGTGGGGGTGACTACCGGCGGTGATGCAGGCGTTCATTTCGTGCAACGGCGAGCCATCGCTGGTCATTTCGCCTTTGTAGAGTTTGACCGCGACCTGTGTGGCCAGTTGGCCCGGTCGATCCCACATTGCCCGATGAATCACCCCCGACGCGCCTTCGCCCAGTTGCTGCCCCAGACGCAGTTCAGGCCAGGGAATGTGGGGCGTGGCTTCGAGGGCGGCCGCATCGGCTTCGGTCTCCAGCGGGTTACCGGCGTACGCCAGCCAGGTCAGGCTCGGCAGGGACAGCAGCCACTCGGGCAACTCGGTCAACCGATTGGCGGCGATGCGGATCAGTTCGAGTCGATGGCAATGACGCAAGTTCTCCGGCAAACGTTGCAAGCGGTTGCCAGCAAGCATGAGTTTTTGCAGGTGCGGGCGTTCACCCAGCTCGGCGGGCAACTCAGTGATGCAGTTATCGGTGAGGATCAACCAGCGCAGTAACGGTGGCAGGGCTGCGCCTGACACGCGTTCGATGCGGTTGGCCTTGAAGCCGATCATCGTCAGTGCGGCGCATTGGCCCAGGCAGTCGGGCAGTTCGGTAAACAGATTGTCCGAGCAAAACAGCACGCGCAAACGGGTCAGGCGGTGCAAGTCGTCCGGCAGGCTGCTCAAGGCATTGCCACTGAGGTCGAGGACTTCCAGCGAGTCCGCCAGGTCGAAGATTTCTCGCGGAAACTCCGTCAGGCCGCCGGTGAGGTCCAGGCGTGTGATGCCCGACAGTTGGCCGGCGCGCAGTTGGGCAAGGGTATCCATGAACAGATTCACTATTGATCGAGAGGAGGCGCGGGGGCCATAGAAAGGGCGACATGATAACGGCAAAGGCAGGGGGTGTGTCAGGCCGGATCCCTGACTTCCACCAACTGCCCCAACCGGCTGCGCGGCTTCCAGGTCCTCCCTCGATGATCAGTCGAGAACTATCGCTCCTGACGGAGCGATAGTCGAGATACAAGCAGCTGCCGAGCCAGCGAGGCTGCGTTCGGTTCGGGCCGCGTTCGGACGAAGCAGTCGTAAAACCAAACACCGCGCTCATTCAGGTAAACCGCAGGGAATGGATTGGCGACTGCTGTGCAGCCGAACGCAACCTCGCAGGCTCGGCAGCTACATCGATTGCGTTCCTGCTGAAAATTATGGGGCGTTTGTCAGTTACCGTTCGATACTACGATTCCACCGTGCATTCCACGCCGGGCGCTGTTCGTTGACTTGATCCCAATCGATCGCAATGGCCGTGGTCAGGTACTGCTTCATCGCCTCGACCTGACCGCGCGTCTTGTCGGTGGTCGGGGTAGTGGGGTTGGACGGGATCTGGTCGCCGTCTTCAAGCGCGGCGGCCTGCGCTTGCGGTGTCAGCAAGAAGGCGGCGAGTTTCTGCGCCAGTTCCGGCTGAGTGTTGTTGGCGATGGCACATTCGGCCACGTTGAGCACCACGGCGCCTTCCTTCGGCTGCGCATACTCCACCGGCATGCCCTTGAGTTTCAGAGCGGTGACCTGGGTCGGCGTGAGCGGGAACAGCGCCGCTTCGTCGGTCTGAAGCATTTCGGAAATCTTCGCCGAGCTCGGGATGTACTCCAGCACGTTACGCCCGACAGTATTCGGCCAGGCTTTGAACCCCGGCTCAACGTCGGTTTCGCTGCCGCCCTGAATCCGGTTGAACATCAGGAAACCGTGCAGGCCGAAGGTCGAGGAGGCCATCGACTGGAACACCAGTTTGTCCTTGAAGCGCGGGTCGGCCATGTCCATCCACGAGGTCGGCGCGGTCCAGCCTTTCTCCTTGAACAACCGTGTGTTGTACGCCAGCCCGGTCACGCCGAGGCTGACCGCCACCGCTTGATCCTTGATGCGGCCCTTGGCCGGAATCTGCGCCAGCGGTGCGCTGTCTTCGAGTTTGTCGCACAGCCCCATGGCGATGGCGCGGTACATGATGCCGTCGTCCAGGAACATCACGTGCATCTGCGGGTTGCCTTTGCTGGCCTGGACCTTGGCCAGAATATCGGCAGAAGTGCCGGGCACAATCACCACTTTGACGTTGTTGGCCTTCTCGAAAACCGGCAGCACCTTGTCGGCGTAGAGCCGCTCCATGGTCCCGCCGTTCATGCCCAGGTAAAGCGTCGGTTCGGCCTGGGCCTGGGTGACCGTGAGCAGGGCGCTCATGCAGGAGATACCGAGCAGTGCACTGCGTTTGACGTTATTCATTGGCGCGACCTTCCTCTATCAAGCTACGGAGATGGAGTGAAACCGGGTGATGGAAAACGCATCCAGCGACGTTTTTGCGGCGCCGCTGCAGATGATGTCGGTGAGCGCCTGGCCCACCGCAGGCCCGATCTGAAAGCCCGCACCGGCAAAGCCGAATGCGTGCAACAGACCGGGCCGAGTACCACTGTGGCCGATCACCGGTTGGCGATCGGGCAGATAACCTTCGGTGCCGCTCCAAGTGCGAATCGCCTGGGCGCCTTCGAGAAACGGGTAGAGTTCGACAGCCTGACGCAGGATCTCGATCACCGCGTGCTGACCGGGCCGGGCGCGGGCGTCGTCGAGGGCAAAACCCTGGCCACCGCCCAACACGCAATTACCGCGCGCGACCTGACGGGCATAGATACCGCCGCCCTCGACCCCGGTGCTGGCATTCATTACCAACGGCAACGGCTCGGTGACCAGCATCGCCGGGTGTCCGGCGTGCATCGGCACCGGTTCGCCGAATTGTGCTGCCAGGCTGCCAGCCCACGCACCGGCGCAATTCAGCAGCCAGGGCGCCTGTAACTCCAGACCGGTTTGCGTGCTGACGCGAAAGCGTTGCCCGTCGTGTTCCACCGCCGTCACCGGGCATTGTTCATGGATCTGCGCGCCATGTCGCCGCGCCGCCCGGGCAAACGCCGGGGAGACCAGTCGCGGGTTGGCATGACCGTCATCGGGACAAAACGAGGCACCGACCGCCACTTCGCCGACCCACGGAAAACGGGCACGCAATTCACTGCGCTCGAGTACCTGCAAGTCGAGGCCAAAGCCCCGACTGCTGGCGGCATAGTCTTGCAAGGCGTGCAGGTCGTTGAGGCTGCGGGCCAGTTTCAGATGACCGCTGCGCTGATACTCACCGTCAATGCCAATCAGCTGCGGCAGTTGCCCCCAGATGTCGTGGGCCCGCTGCGAAAGCGGCAGTTGCGACAACGGTCGCCCCTGACGCCGTACGCCGCCGTAGTTCACTCCGCTGGAATGCGAGCCACAGAAGTCCCGCTCCAGCAGCGCCACGCGACGCCCGACCTTGCTCAGAAAAAGCGCGGCGGAGGCACCGACAATACCGCCGCCAATGATGACGGCATCAACCTCGATCATGATTCGACCTCCAGGCCAAACGGCAGGGGTTTGATGGGGGCCTGAGCCCGTAGTCGACCGATTTCGGACACGGATCGCTGGCTTTCGCAGGCAATGATTTCCGCGGTGGCGGCGCCACACATCCGGCCCTGACAGCGGCCCATGCCGACCCGGCAATGGGCCTTGACCCGGTTGATCTCCCAATGGCCCTCGCGCACGACTTGGCGGATGTCACCGGCCCGCACTTCTTCGCAGCGGCAGATCATCAAATCATTCGGGGCATCGGCGGCCCAGTGCTCGGGAAAGATGAAGGCCCGTTCCAGGCCTTGGCGGAAGGTATCGATCCGTCCCAGCGCCTGCTCCAATTGCGCACCACGCTGCGGCGGGATCAGGCAACCGGTGTCTTCGAGCAACGCCAGAGCCGCGCGTTCGCCGGCCATTTCCGCAGCATCGGCGCCCATGATGCCGGCGCCGTCACCGGCCAGGTAAACCTCGGCGACACTGCTGCGACCGGCGCTGTCACGTTGCGGCAGCCAGGCGCGGTTGATCGGGTTCCAGGTGAATTCACAGCCGAGCAAATCGGCGAGTTGGGTTTCACTGCGCAGGCCGTGGGCGAAGGCGACGGCGTCGCACTCCAGACGCTGATTGCCCTTGGCGTTGCGCCAGGTCAGCGATTGCACACGCTGTTCGCCGTTGATGCCTGTGAGGCTGGCACCCTGATGCACCGGGATGTCATGAGCAGTCAACCAACTGCGGTAATAGATGCCTTTTGCCAGCGTGGACGGTTGCGAGAGCAGGCCGGGCAGGGCGCGGGCCTGGGCGCTGAATGGCGAGCTGTCGAGCACCGCGACCACCTTGGCGCCGGCCTTGGCGTATTGATACGCCACCAGGTACAGCAGCGGTCCACTGCCGGCGAACACCACGCGTTCACCGATGGCGCAGCCTTGAAACTTGAGGGCGATCTGCGCCGCGCCGAGGCTGTAAACCCCCGGAAGGGTCCAGCCCGGTACCGGCAAAATCCGGTCGGTTGCGCCCGTGGCGACGATCACTCGGGAGAACGCCAGCCGTGCGGCGCGACCCTCATGCAAAGTGTCGAGCGCGCCGTCCTCGGCGTTCCATACCAGGGTTTCAGGACGGTAATCGAGTTGCTCGCGCAGCTCATCAATTGTCTGATGCAGCGCGTGGGCCTTGCCGGTTTCGAAGCCATACAGCTTGACCGGTGAGCGCTTGAAGTTTGCCGGTTGGCGTCGATAAATCTGCCCGCCACCGCGTGCTGCTTCGTCCAGTAGGACAGGTCGAATGCCATGGGCAACCAGTGTCTGCGCTGCACGAATACCGGCCGGACCGGCACCGATGATGAGCACGGAATTCATACCCACCTCATGTGTGAACGCCGCTGAACCCTTGTGGGAGTGAGCTTGCTCGCGATGACGGTGGCACAGTCAACAGATGTAGCGGCCGACAGACCGCTATCGCGAGCAAGCTCGCTCCCACAGTTGATGGGGGTTGCGCCCGGGTTTCGTGACCGCCGCCGAACCCCTGTAGGAGCGAGCTTGCTCGCGATGACGGCGGAACAGTCAACAGATGTGTTGGCCGACAGACCGCTATCGCGAGCAAGCTCGCTCCCACAGTTGATGGGGGTTGCGCCCGGGTTTCGTGAACGCCGCTGAACCCCTGTGGGAGCGAGCTTGCTCGCGATGACGGCGGAACAGTCAGCAGATGTGTTGGCAGACAGACCGCTATCGCGAGCAAGCTCGCTCCCACCGTTGATGGAGGTTGCGCCCGGGTTTCGTGACCGCCGCTGAACCCCTGTGGGAGCGAGCTTGCTCGCGATGACGGCGGAACATTCAACAGATGTGTTGGCAGACAGATCGCTATCGCGAGCAAGCTCGCTCCCACCGTTGATGGGGGTTGCGCCCGGGTTTCGTGACCGCCGCTGAACCCCTGTGGGAGTGAGCTTGCTCGCGATGACGGCGGAACATTCAACAGATGTGTTGGCAGACAGACCGCTATCGCGAGCAAGCTCGCTCCCACAGGGGATACGGTTTCTGCGGGTAGAAAAGGTGTTCATAGGGACCGCCCCGGTTCGCGGCTGATCTGCTGGCCGGCTTCGAGCAACGTCGAGCAGGCGCGCACCCGCCGGCCATCGCCCAGTCGAACCCAGCAGTCCTGACAGGCACCCATCATGCAAAACCCGGCGCGGGGTTCGGCGCTGAAGTCGCTGCCGCGCAAGTGGTCGCTGCAGGTCAGCACCGCCGTCAGCAAGGTGTCGCCGAGCAGGCCGGTGGCCGGTTGGCCGTCGAGGGTAAAGTCCAGGGCCGGGCGGTCGCCTTCGGCCAGTCGTTTCAGCAGAGCCATGGCGCCCTCATTGTTTGCCCACCAGAACCCGATCGAGGCCGTAGACCCGGTCGAGCAAAATCATCGTCAGCGCGGTCAGCCCAATCACCAGTGCCGACACCGCCGCCATCATCGGATCGATGGATTCGGTGGCGTACACGTACATGCGCACCGGCAAGGTTTGCGTGGCCGGCGAGGTGACGAAAATCGACAGCGTGACCTCGTCAAAACTGTTGATGAATGCCAGCAGCCAGCCACCGGCCACTCCTGGCAGAATCATCGGCAAGGTGATTTCCCTGAACAGCGTGAAGCGCCCGGCACCGAGCGATTGCGCGGCGTGTTCGGCGCTGCGATCCAGGCCGATGGCCGACGCCAGCACCAGTCGCAACACGTACGGTGTAATCACCAGCACGTGGGCGAAGATCAGCCAGGCAAAGCTGCCGTTGACGCCCATCAGCGCAAACAACCGCAGCAGTGCCACGCCGAGCACCAGGTGCGGAATGATGATCGGCGACAGGAACAGACCGTTGAAAAAGTCCCGGCCGGGGAACTCGAAACGCGTTATCGCCAGCGCCGCCGGCACCGCAATCAGCGTCGCCAGACTGGCGGCGCAGAACGCCAGGATCAGACTGTTGTAGAACGCATCGACAAAGTCTGCACGCTCGAACACCGCGCGAAACCAGCGCAGGGAAAACTCCGTGGTTGGCAGGCTCAGGGTGTTTTCCGGGGTGAAGGCCACGAGGCAGACCACCACCAGCGGCGCCAACATAAACAGCACCACCAGGGTATGGAACAGCAGGGCGAAAGGACCGTTCTTGGACATGACGAGTTATCCCAATGACTTCTTGTAGCGGCCTTCGATCATCCGGTTCCACGACAGCATGATCAGCAGGTTGAGCAACAGCAGGGCCACGGCGATGGCCGCGCCCATCGGCCAGTTGAGCTCTGACAGGTATTGGTCGTAGATCAGCGTGGCGACCATTTTCAGTCGGCGTCCGCCGAGCAGGCCGGGGATGGCAAACGAACTGGCGGCGAGACCGAACACGATCAACGTGCCCGACAGCACGCCGGGCATGATCTGGGGCAACACCACTTGGCGCATCACGGTGAAGTGGCTGGCGCCGAGGGACATCGCGGCCTGCTCGGCGGCCGGGTCGAGTTTTTGCAACGAGGTCCAGACCGGAATAATCATGAACGGCAGCATCACGTGGACCAGCGCGATCACCACCGCAAACGGTGTGTAGAGCAATTTCATCGGCGAGCCACCGAAGGCCTGCAGGGTCTGGTTGACCAGGCCGTCGGCACCCAGCAACAGGCTCCAGCCGAAAGCGCGCACCACCACCGAAATCAGCAACGGGGTGAGGATCAGAATCAGGAAAATCGAGCGCCACGGTGCGCCCATGCGGCTGAGGATGTAGGCCTCGGGTACGCCGATCACCACGCAGAGCAGGGTGGTCAGGGCGCTGATCCACATCGTGCGCAGAAAGACTTCGTAGAAGTACGGGTCGCCCAGCAGGCTGCTGTAGTGGTCGAGGGTGTAGGCGTCGCCGTTGATCCCCGAGCTGTAGTCGAAAACGTTGAATGACAACACCAAAGTCAGCAGCAGCGGGATAACCAGCAACCCAAAGTACAAGGTCAGGGCCGGAGTCGACAGCCAATAACCTTGGCGTCCTTGGCGAATGGCGGCAAGCGTACTCATGCCGGCACCTCGTCGACACTCAGCACCCGCAACAACGTCGCGTCCCAATCGAGTCCGACCGCCGTGCCTTCGGTCAGCGGTGCCGAACCGTCGTTGCGGCGCACCACGCTGAGTTCGCCCAGGGTCGTCGATACGCCGTACAGCCATTGGCTGCCGAGAAAGAAGCGACTGACGATATTGCCTTGCAGCCGGCCATGGCCTGCGTCGCGCAAATCGATTTTTTCCGGGCGCAGACTCAGGGTCAGTTCGCCGTCGCCGCGACTGCACACCTGAACGCCACCGGCGCTGTCCCGCTCGCCGGGCAGCAGATTGGCCTTGCCGACGAAACCGGAAATGAATTCGGTGCGCGGGTGTTCGTAGAGGGTGTAGGGCGCGTCGATCTGGGTGATACGCCCAGCCTGCATCACCACCACCCGGTCGCTGATAGACAGCGCTTCGGACTGGTCATGGGTGACCATCAGCGTGGTGATCCCGACTTCGCGCTGGATGCGGCGGATTTCGAACTGCATCTCTTCGCGCAGGTTGGCGTCGAGGTTGGACAGCGGCTCATCAAGCAGCAGCACTGGTGGTTCGATCACCAGGGCCCGAGCCAATGCAACACGTTGACGCTGGCCGCCGGAGAGCTCCCTGGGATAACGCTCGGCGTGCTGGTTGAGGCGCACCAGTTTCAACACCCGGTCCACCCGCTGCTGCAACTCGGCACCGGGCACTTTGCGCATCCGCAGGCCGAAGGCGACGTTGTCTTTCACGGTCATGTGCGGGAACAGCGCGTAACTCTGGAACACCACGCCCAGGCCACGGCTGGCGGGTTTGGCGTGGGTGATGTCGCGACCGTCCAGCAGAATGCGTCCGCTACTGACTTCAACGAAGCCGGCGATCATTTGCAGGGTGGTGGTTTTGCCGCATCCGGAGGGGCCGAGCAGCGAGACGAACTCGCCTTTCTCGACCGAGAGGTTGGTAGCAACGACGGCGTCGATCTCACCGTAACGTTTGCCGAGTCCTTCAAGTTGCACAAAAGCCATAACTGCGCTCCACCTGAGATTGTTATGCGTCGCCCGAAGGCGCGCTTTTTTTGTATGGGCAGATACGAAAAGGTCTTGCTGGGTGCGTTGGCGCTCGACTTCAGTCGGCTGCCGCTGTTGTTCGAATCGCCCCTGTCTGGACGCAGAGTAGGACGAAGAATAGGATGGGCTCAATGGCCTATTTCACTGAAGCGATGACTATTTTCAGTTTCATTCGGTGAGTAAATTAATACTCGAGAAAACCCATGACAGATTCCATTGAGCGGAATGAAAGCAAAAGTGATGTCGGTGTTGGCGCGGTCTCCAGACTGTTTGCCGTGCTGCGCAGTCTGGGTGACACCGTCGAGGGCGGAGAACGCGTGACGCAACTGGCCCAGCGCATTGGCCTGTCGCAACCGACCACGCACCGATTGCTGCGCAGCCTGATGGATGAGGGCATGGTCGAGCAGGATGCGCGCAGCAAACGCTATCGCTTGAGTCTGGAGTTCTTTGCGCTGGCGGCCCGCGCCGGGAACACCGGAAACCTGCGCGAACTGGTGCGTCCGGCGTTGCTGCGGCTGTCGGCGTCCTTGGGGGATTCGTTGTTCTTGCTGGCGCGCAGTGGTTTTGATGCGATCTGCCTGGATCGCAGTGAAGGGCCGTTTCCGATCCGTACGTTTACCGGTGATATTGGCGGGCGGGTGGCGCTGGGTGTGGGACAGGGCAGCCTGGCGATTCTGGCGTTCCTGCCGGAAGAAGAGCGCGACACGGTGATTCACTACAACTTGCCGAGGCTCAAGGATTTCCACCTGTACGACGAGGTGTTCCTGCGCTCGGAGGTCGAGAACGTGCGCAAGCTCGGTTATGCCGGGCGCAACACCGGCGTGTTGCAGGGCATGGCCGGGGTGGCGGTGCCGATTCTGGATCGTGAAGGTCGGGCGGTCGCGGCGTTGAGTGTGGCCACCGTGAGTGATCGGCTGGGGCCGGATCGCTTGCCGACGGTGGTCGAAATGCTCAAGCGCGAAGCGGCGCTGATCGGGCCGCGGATCAATCCGTTCGACCCGTTGCTGCGTCGGCCTTCGCAAGTGTTCGGACAGGGCTGATTCCCCCAGTTGATCGTTCCCACGCAGAGTGGGGGAACGATCAGTATCGGGAGTCAGAACTGGACGGTTTGTTTGAGCAACTGCGCCGCCGGCGTATCGCTTGGGCTGACCATCGCATAGTTGTACCCACCCCCCGACCAGTACTCGGCCTGCAATTCGCCATCGCTGCGACTGCCCCTCGGTAACAGGTAGTTTTTCGGTCCCGGTGGGCGGACGTAGAAGCTGACTTTATGGCCGCTTTGATCTTCATAGACCACCATCGCCGCCGGCCCTTGCTCGGTACTGAGCAAGCGCCCACTGACCGGTTTGAAACCTGCATCCGAGAGGTCAGGCAAGCGATTGGCCTGAGTGAAATAGCGGTCGAGCCAACCCTGCATGTCACCGTCCTCGCTGACTGTGTAGTCGGCCGGCAGGATGCCTTGCTGGGCAATCAAACGATAGGCCTGCAGGGCATCGGTCATTGGCAGTGGGGCACTGACGAGCGTCATCTCTCGCGCCTGCCAACCGCTGACCCCGCCGACGCTGACCGCGATCAGCAACACGGCGGCGCTGGCCAGATGACGGCGCGATTGTCGTTTGAGGCGTTGGCGAATCAGCGCCGGGTCGAGGTCCGGGTTGGCCGGTTGCTGCAGGGCACCGCTCAATGCCGCGCGCAGTTGCTGGGCGTCCTGCTGCCAGGCACGCACTTGGGCAGCCACTTCCGCGTTGCTGGCCAGAAAAGCCTCCACCAGACGTCGGTCGGCATCGCTGAGTTGCTGGTCGACGTAGGCGTGCAGGTCACGCTCGCTTGGGGGCAGGCTGATCATTTGAGTCTCCGCAGAGAAGGGCGGGTGATTTCGCCGTCGCTCAACTGGCGCAAGGCTTGGCGGGCACGGGACAGGCGGGACATCACGGTGCCGGTGGGGACGTCGAGAATCTCGGCGACCTCTTTGTAACTCAAGCCTTCGACCGAGACCCAGAGCAGCAGGGCGCGTTGTTCGGTGGTGAGCTGGTCGAACGCTTGCAGCGTCGATTGGGCGATCACGGTGCGTTCCACCGACGGCTGTGAATCGTCACGCCCGGTAAAGAATTCGAGCATTCGCGCATAACGCCGGGAGCGCCGGTGAGCATCGAGAAACTGGCGATACAGAATCGAAAACAACCAGGCGCGCAAGTCGCCCTCGGGGCGTTTGTCGCCCCAACTCGACAGCGCGCGTTCAAGGCAAGACTGCACCAGGTCGTCGGCGCTGTTGGGGTTGCGCGTCAACGAAACGGCAAACCGGCGCAATCTGGGAATGATTTCTCTCAGTTGTTCGTCGATATCGTTCATGAAGTTCTGACTAGTCACTACGCTTGAGTGTCTAGGAAGACGCCCGGCAGTCGAGGTTATTCCACGCCTGAAAAAATAAACACCGCGCGATGGAATAAACCGCCGTGGGGTTCGTCTGCTTGATCCTTCTCATATGTGGCCGATGGCCCTGGAGTCTTTCATGGTAGATCGCTCATCACCGCCAACCCAGCCACCCTTGAGTGCCGCGAGCCTGATATTCCGTCTGGCTGGCATTGCCGTGGTGGTCGCTGCAGTGGCCGCGGCATTTGCCTACGTCAACGGCACCTTTGACCCACAGCGTCTGACCCCGAAAAAGCTGATCAATGTGCTGGAGACCAACAACGGCGTGCACCCGGGTTTCCGGCGTAATCATTCCAAAGGCGTGTGCGTCATCGGGCATTTCGAGAGCAGCGGCGAGGCGCGAAGCTATTCCAGTGCTCAGGTGTTCAACGAAGCGCGGACCCCGGTGGTCGGGCGTTTCGCATTACCGGCCGGCAATCCCTATGCGCCGGACAACAGCGTTCCGATCCGTAGCCTGGCGCTGCGTTTCACCCAGGCCAACGGCCAACAATGGCGCACCGGGATGAACAGCATGCCGGTATTTCCGGTGGGCACGCCCGAGGCGTTCTACCAGTTGCAACAAGCCCAGTCGCCGGACCCGGCCACCGGCAAGCCGAACCCGGCTGCCGTGCCAGCGTTCTTCGGTTCGCATCCGGAAGCTGGACCGTTCCTGGCCTGGATCAAAACCGCCAAGCCGTCGGCCAGTTACGTGACGGAGACCTACAACAGCGTCAATGCGTTTTACCTGGTGAACGCTGCGGGACAGCGGCAGGCGGTGCGCTGGAGCATGGTGTCAGTCGCTCAGGATGCAGCGGGTGCTACGGCGCCTGAGGGTGGTGATTTCCTGGAAAAAGACCTGGTTCAGCGTATTTCCGCAGGGCCGCTGCGTTGGCAGTTGAACATCACGCTGGCCGACCCCGGTGATCCGGTCAACGACGCGAGCAAGGCCTGGCCCGACGGTCGCAAAGTGTTGAACGCCGGCACCTTGGTGCTCGAAAGCACTCAGCCGCAACTCAATGGCGAATGCCGTGACATCAACTACGACCCGCTGGTGCTGCCCGCCGGTATCGAAGGTTCCGACGACCCGTTGCTCGCCGCTCGTTCCGCCGGTTACGCCAGTTCCTACTTGCGCCGCACCAGCGAAGTCAGCCAGTTGCCCTCTGCCAATAAACAGGAGACTCGTCAATGAGCGCTCAACCGAACCACTTCGCGCCTTTAGCGCGATTGCTGCACTGGCTGATGGCGCTGATGATCATTGCGATGCTGTTTATCGGCGCGGGCATGGCCGCTTCGGTGTCCGAGCGTCATGAGTGGCTGATTCATCTGCACAAACCCTTGGGCGTTGCGATTCTGCTGCTGGTGATCGTGCGTCTGGGCGTGCGTTTTTCCACTCAGCAGCCACCGCTGCCGGCGGATCTGTCGGGTTGGCAAGTGCTGGCGGCCAAGGCTTCACATGTTTTGTTGTACGTCTTGATGCTGGTCCTGCCGCTGCTGGGCTGGGCGATGATTTCGGCGGCGGGGGATCCGGTCATGCTCAGCAGCTCGTTGCAGTTGCCATCGATCCTGCCCGCGAATGCACAGGTGTTTGCGTTCCTGCGCAAGGCTCACGGGTATCTGGCGTATCTGCTGTTCTTGACGGTGCTGCTGCATTTGGCGGCGGCGTTGTTTCACGGCTGGGTGCGTCGCGATGAGGTGCTGGACAGCATGTTGCGGGGGAAGGATCGCGGATGACCTAAAGGCTGGCGAGGCACTGTGGCGAGGGGGCTTTTATGGACAGCGTTCGCCACCAATAGATCAACGCCACAGCATTGATGCCTGCGCCCAGCAGGCATACGCCGAGCCACCCGGCCCATGCGTACATCGCCGTCGAACCGATCGACCCCAAGGCGCTGCCAACCGAATAGAACAGCATGTAGCCGGCGGTGAGTCGGCTTTGGGCTTCGGGACGCACGCTGTAGATCATGCTCTGGCTGGTGACATGCACGGCCTGCAAACCCAGATCCAAGGTAATCACGCCAAGCAGCAATGCCCACAATGAGGACTGGGTGAAGACGATCGGCAGCCAGGAAACCAGCATCAACAAGAGTGACAACCCGCTGGTCCATTGCCCCAAGCCACGATCAGCCAGATGCCCGGCGCGAGCGGCGGCCAGTGCCCCGGCGGCACCTGCCAGTCCGAATAATCCGATTTGTGTGTGGGACAACGACAGCGGCGGGGCGCTCAGCGGCAGCACCATGGGCGTCCACAACACCATGGCGCTGGCGAAGGTCAGTAGCGCGAGCACCGCCCGCTGGCGTAGCACTGGTTCTTCCTTGAACAGCGTGAATACCGAGCCCAGTAAGGCGCCGTAGGAACGGGCGGGTTGCGCATCCTCATGTTTGGGCAACACACGAAACAGCAGCAGCGCCATCACCAGCGTCAAACCTGCTGACAACAGATAAATCGAACGCCAACCGGCGAGGTCAGCCATGCCGCCGGCCACTGTCCGAGCGAGTAGAATGCCGACGACGATGCCGCTGGTGACCACACCGACCACACGCCCTCGCTGCTCTGGGATGGCCAATGTCGCGGCGTAGGCCACCAATACTTGGGTCACGACAGCCAATAACCCGGTCAATGTCATGCCGATCAGCAGCCAGATGTTGTTAGGCGCCAGAGCGATCGTGAGCAAGGCCAGCGCCGACAGCACCGTTTGCGTAACGATCAGGTGCCGACGATTGAGCAAATCACCCAGCGGCACCAGCAACACCAAGCCTGCACCGTAACCGACTTGAGTCAGCGTGACGACGATGCCGATGGTGGCGGGGTCCATGGCGAAGGCCTCGGCCATGGCATCGAGCAGCGGTTGTGCGTAGTAAACATTGCCGACGGCCAAGCCGCAGGCGATGGCAAACAGCAGCACCACGGCGCCGCTCAATGGATGATCAGATTTCATGACAGGCTTCCTTGTTCGGTTTCAAATTGAAACCAGTTGTACGGTAAGGAAACTGGTTTTATATTGCAACTACATTTGATGGAGGTGAGTGCGCTCATGGCTAAACGTACAAGCATGGAAAACGCCGAATGCCCGGTTGCCCGTTCATTGGATGCTATTGGCGATTGGTGGTCGTTGCTGATCGTGCGTGATGCATTTGACGGCATTCGCCGGTTCGGGGAGTTTCAGCGCAGTTTGGGCATGGCCAAGAATATTTTGTCTGCGCGGCTGCGTACCCTGGTGACCCACGGCATTTTCGACCTGGTGCCGGCGTCGGACGGCAGTGCGTATCAGGAATATGTGCTGACCGAAAAGGGCAAAGGCTTGTTCCCGTTGATCATCGGATTGCGCCAATGGGGCGAGGCGTTTTTCTATGAGGCAGGGGAGGCACACTCGCGGGTCGTTGACCGAGAGAACGGCCGACCGGTGCAGACGCTGGAGTTACGTGCCGAAGATGGGCGCTTGCTTGGACCTGAGGATTGCGTGCGGATCGCTGCCGAGTGAGGCAAGGCTGCATGCCGGGCATACAGCCATTACGCGTGATCAGCGCAGGGTATTGACCATGTCCGCGACGGTGGTCAGCACATCCTTGCCCAACTGCTTCGAGCGCTTGCCGGACCAGCCGGTTTCAGTGTTCGGATGGTCGTCGTGGTCTTTGAACGGCATTTCCAGGGTCAGCGACAGGCAGTCGAATTTCTCGCCGACGCTATTGCACGCCAGGGTCATGTTGGCTTTGCCCGGCTCGTCGCGGGTGTAGCCGTGCTTGGTCTGGAAGTCCTTGGTCAGGTGCTTCAGATGGCTGCGGAAATGCTCTTCGAGTTTTTCGATCCGCGGCGTGTAGCCCGGGTTGCCTTCGCAACCGGCGGTGAACACGTAGGGGATTTCTTCATCGCCGTGGATGTCGAGGAACAGGTCCACACCGTACTTTTCCATTTGCTGTTGAACGAACAGCACTTCCGGGCTGACTTCCTGGCTGGCGCTCTGCCAGGCGCGGTTCAGGTCCTGGCCCATGGCGTTGGTGCGCAGATGACCGTGGAAAGCGCCGTCCGGGTTCATGTTCGGCACCAGGTACAGGTCGGCGCTGGCCAGCAATTTGCTCAGTACAGGATCGTCGTGCTTTTCCAGACGTTCAATCACGCCTTCCATGAACCACTCGGCCATGTGCTCGCCGGGGTGTTGCTGGGCGATGATCCAGACCTTGCGTTGACCTTCGGCACCCGTGCCTTTACGCAGCAGCTGGATGTCCCGACCTTCGACGCTCTTGCCGGTGGCCAGCAGTTCGGTGCCGGCCTTGGCCAGCGCCTGCTCGATCAACCAGTCATGGCGACCGCGGCTGTAGGGTTCGAAGTAAGCAAACCAGGCGTGGGTGGCGGTGGCTTCAAGGCTGAAGCGCAGGCAGTCACCTTCGAATATGGTCGGCACCCGGAACCAGTTGACGTGGTCGTAGGACGCCACCGCCTGATAACCGTCCCAGGCTTTGTTGTACGAGGACTTGCTGGCATTGTTCAGACGAAACCAGTGCTCCTGACCGACGTGCAGACCGCTGGCCTTGAAGTGGAACCACTGAAAGTGCTGGCTACGGGTGTCTGGCTTGATGGCCAGCAGGGCTTGCAACGGATTGCTGATATCCAGCACTTCAATGTTGCCACTGTCGAAGTTGGCACTGATGTCGAAAGAGGATTTAGCCACGGCCATAGTCAATTCCTGAATATGATTTTCATGGCTGCTACTTTACACGCTGGGAAGGGAAAAACCGGGGGAAATTCTGAGGTGAAGCGGGGGGCGTCCTCCTTGACGCCGACGAAGCTTAGAGACTGCGCGATTGATTCTCAAGCGCTATTTTTTAATTAGTTTGGGCCAATGATGCCGGGCTTCTCTTATTAACGGATATTCTTTTGATATCATCCGCGCCATCGAATTTGTAGCACCTAAAGACTTCATTAGCCTGAAGGTAAAGCCAGAATAGCTGGAAAAAAAAAGACCCGGCAAAAAGCCGGGTCAAAAACCGTGATTAGCCTGATGAGGAGAGAGTCCAGGAGACCGACCTAAGGTCACATGGACAATCGACTGATCTCGCGACCAGCTGCATGCAATAATAATCATTCTCGTTTGCAAGTCAAATGTTTTTATCTGCGCGATTGGAAAATTCTTTCCCGTCCTCCTCGACAGTACCCTCGTCTCACTCGTTCTGATCGCCCTCCAGGGATCGATCCACCATTGCCTTGGCCATGTCGATCATGTGTACCGTCGAAAACGCCAGGTCGCGGTTTGCGCCGTGCAGATTGTTGGCTGATTCGTACGCGGTGGCGGCGGCACAACGCAACAGATCCGAAGCATGGACCAGCGCCTCTTCGCAGCTGATGTTGCGGTTCACGTCAAAGAAACGTTCTTCGATCACTTCCTCTGAAACAGTTGGTTTCAAGTAATAGTCCAACGCGCGTTGCGCGGCGGCAGAGCCTTTGGGCGAGGTGAGGCTGGTATCGATTTGCATGTCTGGCAAGTCGTTGCAGGGGATGGACATGGCGATGGCGAGCTCCGTGATAGATTCAGATCCGTGAACCAATCCTAGTACGAACTGTATTTATGACGAGAGTTTAAATACTACAATTTGTGTTTTGATGGTCGGAGTCCCCCACGTATCGTGCCGCACATGGATAAATGGATTGAATTGGTCAAGGCCAAGATGAGTGAACTCAAAGTCACTCAAGAAGAACTCGCAGATCGCCTCGGGATGTCCCAGGGCGGCGTTGGCCACTGGCTGAACAAACGCCGCGACCCTGGCGTCGTCAACATGAACCGTGTGTTGAAGGCGCTGGGCATGGACTTTCTCGAAGTGGCGCTGGTGATCCGCGAACCACTCATCCTGGAAGAGGAGGAGATGCCTCTGGCGCTGAAGTACAACCCGTACTTCCGCTACCCGGTCAGTGACTGGAAGGAGCCGGCGCAGCTGCGCGATGGTGAGCTGACGGTGTATCGCAAGGAGGAACGCTTCGAGCTGACCGACTACCACGCCCAGGGCCCGGCCTTCTGGCTGAGTGTGGTGGGCGATGCGATGACCGCGCCCACGGGTATCAGCATTGCCGAGGGCATGATGATCCTGGTGGACCCGGCCATCGTGCCGGAACCCGGAAAACTGGTGATCGCCCAGTGGCCGGACAGCGCCGAGGCGACCTTTCGCAAGCTGATCGAAGAGGGCGGGCAGCGTTACCTGGTCCCGCTCAATCCGACCTATCCGAAGGCTATCTTCACCGACGAGTGCCGAATTATCGGCGTAGTGGTTCAGGCAACCGCCAAATTCTAATCAGATCGGTCCTCGCAAAACGTAGGACCGATCTTCATTTCACGCTTCTTCCAACTCGACCAGCGCACTGCCTTCACTGACCATCTCGCCTTCCTGGCAATACAGCGCCTTGATCATCCCGGCGTGTGGCGCACGAATGCTGTGCTCCATCTTCATCGCTTCCAGCACCACCAGTTGTGCCCCGGCTTCGACCGTTTGTCCGGCTTCCACCAGTACCCGCACGATGCTGCCATTCATGGGCGCGATCAGCCCGCCCTGATGGCTGTGACTGGCCTCGACGGCACTGATCGGGTCGTAGGACTCGATGCGGCGCAGTTCACTTTCCCATTGCAGATACAGGACATCGCCACGGCGGATTGCCCGATGCTGGCGGCGCAGGCCGTTGTGCTCGGTCAACAGTTGCTCGCCCTTGAGTTGAGCGGTGTGGGCATCAGCGTCGCCCAACGTCAGCGCGCGATCCTGGCCTTCACAACTCAAGTGCAGGGTGATTTCTGTCGGAAGCCCGGCACGGAAACCATTGCTGTTGGCCCAAGGCGAAACCGGGTCATCGGCTCGTGGAGAACTCGGCTGGCTTTGGGCAAACGCCTGGGCGGCGGCTTGCCAGAACTCGTCACTGAGGTCCGAGGCCGCTGGCAGCAGTTCTTCCTGATAACGCGGAATGAACCCGGTATCCAGTTCGGCCGCAGCAAACGCTGGATGGCCGACGATCCGGCGCAGGAAGTTGATGTTGGTCTTGAGCCCGCCAATGGCAAACTCATCGAGCATGCTCAGCAGCCGCAGTCGCGCCTGTTCACGATCCTCGCCCCAGGCAATCAGTTTGCCGAGCATCGGGTCGTAGAACGGCGAGATTTCGTCGCCTTCTTCGACACCACTGTCCACCCGCCGTCCCGGACCTTGCGCGGATTCGCGATACAGCTCCAGTCGGCCGGTAGCCGGCAAGAAGTCATTGCCCGGGTCTTCGGCATACAAGCGCACTTCGATGGCATGACCGATCAGCGGAACCTCGGCTTGAGTCATCGGCAGCGCTTCGCCGCGGGCCACACGAATCTGCCAGGCCACCAGATCGAGGCCGGTGATGGCTTCGGTGACCGGGTGTTCGACCTGCAGGCGCGTGTTCATTTCCATAAAGAAGAACTCACCGCGCGCATCCAGCAAAAACTCCACGGTGCCAGCGCCGACATAGCCGATGGCTTGTGCCGAACGCACGGCCGCTTCGCCCATGGCGCGACGCAGTTCCGGGCTCAAACCTGGAGCGGGTGCTTCTTCAACGACTTTTTGGTGCCGACGCTGAATTGAGCAGTCACGTTCGTTGAGGTACAGGCAGTTTCCATGCTGGTCGGCGAAGACCTGGATTTCCACGTGACGCGGTTTGAGCAGGTACTTCTCCACCAGCATCCGCGAATCGCCGAACGACGATTGCGCTTCACGCTGGGCCGAGGCCAGGGCTTCGGCCAATTGACTGACGTCCTCGACCACTTTCATGCCTTTTCCGCCGCCACCGGCAGTCGCCTTGAGCAGCACCGGATAACCGATGTGTTCGCAAGCGTCGCGGAAGGTGTCGAGGTCCTGCGCCTCGCCGTGATAACCGGGCACCAGCGGCACACCGGCGGTTTCCATCAAGGCTTTGGCGGCGGATTTGCTGCCCATCGCGTCGATGGCCGAGGCGGGCGGGCCGAGGAAGATCAGGCCCGCTTCTTCGATGGCGCGGGCGAACCCGGCGTTCTCGGAAAGAAAGCCATAACCCGGATGAATCGCCTGAGCGCCACTGGCCTTGGCCGCGGCGATCAGTTTGTCGATTTGCAGGTAACTGTCAGCGGCTTTGCTGCCACCGAGGTCGACGCGGATATCCGCTTCGCGGCTGTGTCGGGCTTCACGGTCAGTGGCGCTGTGCACGGCTACGGTGGTTAGGCCCAGGGCTTTGGCGGTGCGCATCACCCGACAAGCGATTTCGCCGCGGTTGGCCACCAGCAGGGTGGTGAGAACAGGTGCGCTCATCAACGCGGCTCCTTGGTGGTGGTTTCGGCTTGCCAGCTCGGCGGACGTTTTTGCAGAAAGGCCCGCAGGCCTTCCTGACCTTCGGGGCTGACGCGGATGCGGGCGATGGCGTTTTCGGTGTAACGGCGCAGTGCCGGGGTCAGTGCGCCGTGGCCGACTTCGCGCAGCAATTCCTTGCTGGAGCGCATGGCGGCCGGGCTGTTGAGCAACAGGTTGTCGATCCACTGTTCGACTTTCTGTTCCAGTTCTGCGATCGGATAACTCTCCGACAACAAGCCGATTTCCCGCGCTCGTTGTCCACCGAAACGCTCGGCGGTCAGCGCGTAGCGACGTGCCGCGCGTTCGCCGATGGCTTGCACCACGAACGGACTGATCACCGCCGGGGCCAGGCCGATGCGCACTTCCGACAGGCAGAACAGCGCGTCATCGGCGCCAATCGCCATGTCGCAGCAACTGATCAGGCCCAACGCACCGCCGAATGCCGCGCCTTGCACCACCGCCAGCGTTGGGACTTTGAGCTTGGAGAGGTTGTACATCAACTCCGCCAGTTCCCGGGCGTCGTCGAGGTTGGTGTGGTAATCGAGTTCGGCCGATTGCTGCATCCAGGCCAAGTCTGCGCCGGCGCTGAAATGCTTGCCGCGTCCGCGCACTAACAGGAAACGCAGACTGGCATCGCTCGACACTTTGTCCAGCGCGAGAATCAGTTCGCGGATCATTTCGGCGTTGAAGGCGTTGTTCTTTTCTTCACGGCTGAGCCACAGGGTGGCAAAACCACGCGGGTCGGTCAGCAGTTCGAGGGTGTTGAAGTCGCTCATGATTTTCTCCCGATCACATCCTGAACACGCCGAAGCGGCTCTGTTCGACAGGCGCATTCAGCGACGCCGACAAGGCCAGGGCCAATACATCGCGGGTTTGCGCCGGGTCGATGACACCGTCGTCCCACAGTCGAGCGCTGGAATAATAGGGATGCCCCTGTTCTTCGTACTGATCGAGGATCGGTTGCTTGATTTCGGCTTCCTGCTCGGCACTGAAACTGTGGCCACTGCGTTCGGCCTGCTCGCGCTTAACCTGCACCAAAACACCTGCGGCTTGCTCGGCGCCCATCACGCCGATGCGTGCGTTCGGCCACATCCACAGGAAACGTGGATCGTAAGCCCGGCCGCACATGCCGTAGTTACCGGCACCGAAGCTACCGCCAATGATCACGGTGAATTTCGGCACCTTGGCGCATGCCACGGCGGTCACCAGTTTCGCGCCGTGCTTGGCGATGCCGCCGGCCTCGTACTTCTGGCCGACCATGAAACCGGTGATGTTTTGCAGGAACAGCAGTGGAATGCCGCGCTGGCAGGCCAGCTCGATGAAGTGCGCGCCTTTCTGCGCGGCTTCGGCGAACAGAATGCCGTTGTTGGCGAGGATCGCGACCGGGTAACCGTGCAAGTAGGCAAAACCGCACACCAGCGTCGTCCCGAACAGCGCCTTGAACTCGTCGAACACCGAACCGTCCACCAACCGCGCGATCACTTCGCGCACGTCGAACGGCTGCTTGGCGTCTGCCGACACCACGCCGTACAACTCGTCGCTGTTGTAGAGCGGAGCGATTGGCGTGCGCTGTTGCACTTCGCCGAGTTTGCGCCAGTTGAGGTTGGCGATGCTGCGCCGTGCAATGGCCAAGGCGTGTTCGTCGCTCTCGGCGTAATGGTCGGCCACCCCGGAAATCTTGCAGTGCACATCGGCCCCGCCGAGGTCTTCGGCGCTGACCACTTCACCGGTCGCGGCTTTCACCAGCGGTGGGCCGGCGAGGAAAATGGTTGCCTGTTCGCGGACCATGATCGCTTCGTCGGCCATGGCCGGCACGTACGCGCCACCAGCGGTGCAGGAACCCATGACCACCGCGATTTGCGGAATGCCCATGGCGCTCATGTTCGCCTGATTGAAGAAGATTCTTCCGAAGTGCTCGCGGTCCGGGAATACTTCATCCTGACGCGGCAGGTTGGCGCCGCCGGAGTCCACCAGGTAGATGCACGGCAAACGGTTCTGCTGAGCGATGGTCTGCGCGCGCAGGTGTTTTTTCACGGTCAGCGGGTAATACGAACCGCCTTTCACGGTGGCATCGTTGGCGACGATCATGCATTCGACGCCTTCCACACGGCCGATCCCGGCAATCACGCCAGCGGCCGGCACGTCTTCGCCATACACCTCGTAGGCCGCCAATTGACTGATCTCAAGAAACGGCGAACCCGGATCGAGCAAGCGATTGATCCGCTCACGGGGCAGCAGTTTGCCCCGCGAGGTGTGGCGTTCTTGAGCCTTCGGGCCGCCACCTTGCTGCACTTGCGCGAGCAGGGTGTGCAGGGCGTCGACCTGTTTGAGCATTGCCGCGCTGTTGGCCGCGAACTCCGCCGAACGGGGGTTGAGCTGGGTATGCAGAATAGCCATGGACAGCTCCGTTTAGCGGGTTTCGTTGAACAGTTCGCGACCGATCAGCATGCGACGGATCTCACTGGTACCGGCGCCGATTTCGTACAGCTTGGCGTCACGCAGCAGACGACCGGCCGGAAATTCGTTGATGTAGCCGTTGCCACCGAGAATCTGAATCGCGTCGAGGGCCATTTGTGTGGCGCGTTCGGCGCTGTAAAGGATCACACCGGCGGCATCCTTGCGGGTGGTTTCGCCGCGTTCGCACGCCTGGGCCACCGCATACAGGTAGGCGCGGCTGGCGTTGAGTTGGGTGTACATGTCGGCGACCTTGCCCTGGATCAGCTGGAATTCGCCGATGCTTTGGCCGAACTGCTTGCGGTCGTGGATGTACGGAACGATGAGGTCCATGCAGGCCTGCATAATCCCGGTCGGGCCGCCGGACAGAACAACGCGTTCGTAATCGAGGCCGCTCATCAGCACCTTCACGCCGCCATTGAGCACGCCGAGGATGTTTTCTTCCGGCACTTCGACGTCATCGAAGAACAGCTCGCAGGTGTTTGAACCGCGCATGCCGAGTTTGTCGAACTTGTTACTGCGGCTGAAGCCTTTGGAATCACGTTCTACGATGAACGCAGTGATGCCGTGGGGGCCTTTTTCCAGGTCAGTCTTGGCGTAGATCACGTAGGTATTGGCGTCCGGGCCGTTGGTGATCCAGGTCTTGCTGCCGTTGAGGACGTAGTGATCGCCGCGTTTGTCGGCGCGCAGTTTCATCGACACCACGTCAGAACCGGCATTCGGTTCGCTCATGGCCAGGGCGCCGATGTGCTCGCCGCTGATCAGTTTCGGCAGGTACTTGGTTTTCTGTTCGTGATTGCCGTTGCGGTTGATCTGGTTGACGCAAAGGTTGGAGTGCGCGCCGTAGGACAGGGCGACCGAGGCCGAACCGCGGCTGATTTCTTCCATGATAACCACGTGCGCCAGGTAACCCAGGCCAGCGCCGCCGTACTCTTCCGGGACGGTCACGCCCAGCAGGCCCATGTCGCCGAATTTACGCCACAGGTCGGCGGGGAACAGGTTGTCGATGTCGATCTGAGCGGCGCGTGGTGCGATCTCTTTGGCGACGAAGGACTGAACCTGATCGCGCAGCATGTCGATGGTTTCACCGAGGGCAAAGTTCAGGGATGGGTAGCTCATGGGTCACCTTTTGGCTTTTTTGTAGGGTAGGGAGGGCCGTGATTTGGTTCTCACCTTTACGTTAACGTAAGCCTGTGACGAATGGCTGTCAATCACCCTTTACGTTAACGTCAACTTGAGCGACTCTGTAGGAGCAAAGCTTGCTCGCGAAGAACGATAACGCGGTCGTATAGTTACACCGCAGTGCTCCCATCGCGGGCAAGCCTCGCTCCTACAATAAAGACAATAGGGGTCGTCATGGATCAACCCAGTGCAAGCTCGCAGCGCAGTTATACCCGTGGTTCCCAGGACAAAGCCTTGCTGGCGATGACCATCGGCCAGGCGTTCGATAACACCGTCGCGCAGTACCCGACCGGGGAGGCGCTGGTCGTGCGCCATCAACAGCTGCGCTACACCTGGCAGCAACTGGCCGACGCCGTGGATCTGCATGCCAAAGCGCTGTTGGCGCTGGGTTTGCAGACCGGTGATCGTCTGGGTATCTGGGCACCGAACTGCGCCCAGTGGTGTATCAGCCAGTTCGCCAGCGCGAAAATTGGCGTGATTCTGGTCAACATCAACCCGGCTTATCGCAGCTCCGAACTTGAATACGTGTTGAAGCAATCCGGTTGCCAATGGCTGGCCTGCGCCGGCGCCTTCAAGACCTCCGACTATCACGGGATGCTGCAGGGTTTGGTGCCTGAGTTGGCGGAGCAATCCATCGGGAAATTGCAATGCGAACGCCTGCCGGATCTGCGCGGGGTGATCAGCCTCGATGCCCAGCCGCCATCGGGTTTCCTGCCTTGGTCACAATTGATCGATCTGGCGGGCAGCGTGTCGGCCGAGCAGTTGAGCGAACGGCAGGACAGCCTGCATTTCGACCAAGCGGTAAACATCCAGTACACCTCCGGTACCACCGGTTTTCCCAAGGGCGCGACCCTCAGTCACTACAACATTCTCAACAACGGTTACATGGTCGGCGAAAGCCTCGGGTTGACCGCGAGTGACCGTCTGGTCATCCCGGTGCCGTTGTATCACTGCTTTGGCATGGTCATGGGGAACCTCGGTTGCATGACCCACGGCAGCACCATGATTTACCCCAACGATGCCTTCGATCCACTGCTGACCCTGACCACTGTCGCCGAAGAAAAGGCCACTGCACTCTACGGTGTGCCGACCATGTTTATCGCCATGCTCGATCAGCCCCAACGTGCCGAATTCGATCTGTCGAGCCTGCGCACCGGGATCATGGCCGGGGCAACTTGTCCGATCGAGGTGATGCGCCGGGTCATCAGTGACATGCACATGAGCGAAGTGCAGATTGCCTACGGCATGACGGAAACAAGTCCGGTGTCGTTGCAGACCGGTCCGTCAGACGAATTGGAGTTGCGCGTCACCACCGTCGGCCGCACCCAGCCACAACTGGAAAGCAAGATCATCGACGAGGCGGGCAACCTGGTGTCGCGGGGCACTATCGGTGAACTGTGCACGCGCGGTTACAGCGTGATGCTCGGTTACTGGAACAATCCGCAAGGCACCGCGGAAGCGATCGACCAGGCCGGCTGGATGCACACCGGTGATCTGGCGAGCATGAACGACGAAGGCTACGTGTGCATTGCCGGACGTAACAAGGACATGATCATCCGCGGCGGTGAGAACATTTACCCACGGGAACTGGAAGAATTCTTCTTTACCCATCCGGCGGTAGCCGATGTGCAGGTGATCGGGATTCCGTGCTCGCGTTATGGCGAAGAGATTGTCGCCTGGATCAAATTCCATCCGGGCCACAGCGCCACCGAGCAGGAGCTGCAAGCCTGGTGCAAGGAACGCATCGCGCACTTCAAGACACCGCGTTACTTTAAGTTCGTGGAAGAGTTTCCGATGACGGTGACGGGGAAAGTTCAGAAGTTTCGAATGCGCGAGATCAGTATCGAGGAGCTGAAAACCAATACCATCTGACGATAATCCCCTGTGAGAAGCGAGCTCGCTCCCACAGGGGATGGCGCTGGAAATTACAAACGCCAAAAAGCACAAAAGGGAGCCGAAGCTCCCCTTTAATTTTGTCGTTGCGCGTGCTCTTTTTTTATTATTGAGGGGCGGTCTGTTGTTGTTTTTAGAAACCGTGACCCTTACCGCTGTTTTTGTCGATCCCCATCCGGGATCAAGAGCAAACGTATTTTTTTGAGCGCTGATCTACTTTTTCGCTAAGCGATCCAACCAGTTCGGGAGCTACCTGAAGGTAGTTTTATTGTTCTCTGCCCGGTTGCGGGTTACTCCGAAAAGCACCCTGAAAAGCACATCCTCTCCAAAAAAATCTGTTAGCTGCGTCTCTGCCGTGTTGTTTTTGTTATGTCAGAGTCGTTACGTCTTATTTTTATTAGGTTTGCCGCTTTTTTTGTTCTTGTTATGCAATAGAGATAGCAGAAGCCGTGCCAACTTTTAAAAAGTCTTTAAAATCAACGGCTTGAAATTATGTAGGATTTTTCATTCAGTCAAAGCACGACAATTTGTTTCCGTGTTACTCGCTTTCGCCCACGTTCCAGAGGCGGCGGTAACACCCTGAGGCCTCACTGTGCGCTGCGAGCCTTGGCCACGCGCGAACCGGTCGGACGCCCCAGCACCGTGCAAATCTGCTGGCCGGCCAGAATCAAGGCGTCCAGGTCGATACCGGTCTCGATACCCAGGCCGTTAAGCAGGTAAACCACGTCTTCGGTGGCAACGTTACCGCTGGCGCCCTTGGCGTATGGGCAGCCGCCGAGGCCGGCGATGGAGCTGTCGAATACCGAGATGCCTTCCAGCAGACTGGCGTAAATGTTGGCCATGGCCTGGCCATAAGTGTCGTGGAAGTGCCCGGCCAATTTTTCACGGGGTACGTCGGCCGACACCACCTCGAACATCTTTCGGGTTGCGCCAGCGGTGCCGGTGCCGATGGTGTCGCCCAGGGAAACTTCATAGCAGCCCATCGCGTAGAGCTCGCGGGCGACCCACGCGACTTGCGCAGGCGCGACGTTACCTTCGTAGGGGCAGCCCAGCACACAGGACACGTAACCGCGCACGCTGACACCCTCTTGCCTGGCGGCGTCCATGATCGGCACGAAGCGCTCCAGACTTTCGCTGATCGAGCAATTGATGTTGCGCTGGGAAAACGCTTCCGACGCCGCAGCGAACACCGCGACTTCCTTGACCCCGGCCGCAATGGCGTCTTCAAACCCGCGCAGGTTGGGGGCAAGTGCACCATAGGTCACGCCAGGCTTGCGCTGGATTTGCGCGAAGACCTCAGCAGAGCCGGCCATCTGCGGTACCCATTTGGGCGAGACGAAACTGCCGACTTCTATGTAGCCGAGACCGGCGGCGGTCAGCGCGTCGACCAGTTGCACCTTGTCCGCAACGCTGATGGGTTGAGCTTCGTTTTGCAGACCGTCGCGTGGGCCGACTTCGACCAGGCGTACGTGGGCGGGAAGGGACATAAGCAATTCACCTGTGGGTTAAGGGCTACTGAACGGTTTGCTGGCTCTTGATGGTCTGTTCCAGCGCCTGGGTGCAACGCTCCTGCGCGGTGTCCAGTTCCAGCTTCATCTGTTCGATGTCGAGCATCTGCTGCTCCAGCTGTTCACGACGTTCGGCGATTTTGGTCAGCATGGTTTGCAGCTGTTTCTGATTGCCACCGGTGGGGTCGTAGAGTTCGATCAGCTCGCGGCATTCGGCCAGAGAGAAACCAATGCGCTTGCCCCGCAGGATCAGCTTCAGGCTGACCTTGTCGCGGGGCGAGTAGATGCGTTCCTGACCGCGTCGCTCGGGGCTGAGCAGGCCTTGCTCTTCATAAAAGCGGATGGCCCGGGTGGTGATGTCGAGCTCGCGGGCGAGGTCGGAAATGCTATAGGTCTGGCTGCTCATGGACGCGCTCGAAAAAGGTCATGGCGCTAAGCTAATGGCAGGTTGACGTTTACGTCAAGCAGCATGCATCTTCAGTGTGTTTGTGGGCCTCATCGCGAGCAAGCTCGCTCCCACAGGGATTTCTGCAATACACAGAATTTGTGTTCACTGAAGATCACTGTGGGAGCGAGCTTGCTCGCGATGGGGGCGACGCGGTGCACGTCCTACACTTTGTCGAGTTTCTTCTCATGTGCCGTCACCTGCTGGCACAACTCGATCATCTGCTCGCGCATCCAGCGGTTGGCCGGGTCCTGATCAGTGCTTTCGTGCCAATAGAGGTGGGTTTCCACCGGCGGCACATCCTTGACCGGCAGGTTCACCGAGTACAGGTCATGGCGACGGGCGAAGCGTTCCGGCACGGTCATGACCATGTCGGTTTGCTGCAGCACTTGGGACGCCATCAGGTAGTGCTGGGAACGCAGGGCGATTTTGCGCTGAATGCCCATTTTGCCCAAGGCCAGGTCGACATGGCCCAGACCACTACGGCGGCTGGAAATGTGAATGTGAGTCAGCGACAGATAATCATCGAGGGTGAACTTCTCTTTGCCCGCCAGCGGATGGCCTTTGCGCATGGCGCACACGTATCGGTCTTCCATCAATTTGACGTGGCGCACTTGCGGGTCAGTGTTCAGCGGCGCATCCACCGCGAAATCGAGACGCCCGGCCGCCAGTTCCTTGGTGGTTTCGCGGCGCTTGGACAGAAAGCTTTCGATGATCACCGTCGGCGCCAGGCGCCGCAGGCGCTGGAACAGTGGCGGCAGGATCACCGCCTCGGTGAGGTCGGTCATGCTGATGCGGTAGGTCTTGACCGCCTGCAACGGGTTGAAAATACGGCTTTCCTGCACCGACACCCGCAGCAAGGAGAGGGCGTTACGCACCGGCCCGATAATGTTCTGGGCCATCGGCGTCGGTACCATGCCCTGAGCGGTACGCACGAACAACGGGTCATTGAAGGTCTCGCGCAGACGGGCCAGAGCGTTCGAGACCGCCGGTTGAGTAATGCCGACAATCTGCCCGGCGCGGGTCAGGTTGGCTTCGGTGTAGATCGCGTCGAAGACGATGAAAAGGTTGAGGTCGACCTTGCTCAGATTCATTGCGCTGCACTCTTATTGTTGGGCTCTCGATCAGCCGATCATATATCGGTGATGAATGTTAATACACGCCGAGAATAGGCTAGGTAAATTTTCGTAGCTGTTCTAGCATCGATTGCATGACCTGAACAACTCATCAAAACCCTCAGTTAAAAGGTAGAGCTGCCCATGGATTTCGCTTATTCGCCCAAGGTGCAAGAACTGCGTGAGCGCGTGACCGCGTTCATGGACACCTACGTTTATCCCGCCGAAGCGGTGTTCGAGCGCCAGGTCGCCGAGGGCGATCGCTGGCAGCCGACCGCAATCATGGAGGAGCTCAAACTCAAGGCCAAGGCTGAAGGCCTGTGGAATTTGTTTCTCCCTGAGTCCGAACTCGGCGCCGGCCTGACCAACCTCGAATACGCGCCGTTGGCGGAAATCATGGGCCGCTCGCTGCTAGGCCCTGAACCGTTCAACTGCTCCGCGCCAGACACGGGCAACATGGAAGTGTTGGTGCGCTACGCCAACGAAGAACAGAAGCAACGCTGGCTCGAACCGCTGCTGCGCGGCGAGATCCGCTCGGCGTTCGCCATGACTGAACCGGACGTGGCCTCGTCCGACGCCACCAACATGGCCGCCCGCGCCGTGCGTGATGGCGACGAATGGGTGATCAACGGCAAAAAATGGTGGACCTCAGGCGCCTGCGATCCACGCTGCAAGATTCTGATCTTCATGGGCCTGAGCGATCCTGACGCGCCGCGTCATGCCCAGCACTCGATGATTCTGGTACCGGTGGATGCACCGGGCGTGAAGATCGTTCGTCCGCTGCCCGTGTTTGGTTACGACGATGCACCTCACGGCCACGCTGAAGTGCTGTTCGAAAACGTCCGGGTGCCGTACGAAAATGTCCTGTTGGGCGAAGGACGCGGCTTCGAAATCGCTCAGGGTCGCCTTGGCCCGGGCCGGATTCACCACTGCATGCGTTCGATCGGCATGGCCGAGCGTGCGCTGGAACTGATGTGCAAACGTTCCGTGAGCCGTACCGCGTTTGGTAAACCCTTGGCACGTCTGGGCGGCAACATCGACAAGATCGCCGACTCGCGGATGGAGATCGACATGGCGCGCCTGCTGACCTTGAAAGCGGCGTACATGATGGACACCGTCGGCAACAAGGTGGCGAAGAGCGAAATCGCTCAGATCAAGGTTGTCGCACCGAACGTGGCCTTGCGGGTTATCGACCGGGCGATCCAGATCCATGGCGGGGCAGGGGTTTCCAACGATTTCCCGCTGGCCTATATGTACGCGATGCAACGCACCCTGCGCCTGGCCGACGGCCCGGACGAAGTGCACCGCGCGGCGATCGGCAAGTTCGAGATCGGCAAGTACGTGCCTAAAGAGATGATGCGCAGCAGTCACTAAACCCCGGCTTGTATCGCGGGCCTGGATCAGGCTCGTGATAACGTCGAGGCTGCATCAATCAACAGAAGGCAACCCGTAGAATGCTCGCGCACACGCCGTGCTGTGAGCGGCCAGATCTTCCTCGCTCTCCCCACGATGCAACGCCACTTCACGCAACACTTCGGTCAGATACGCCGGTTCGTTGCGACCATTCTTCGGCTTGGGGCGCAAGCTGCGCGGCAACAGATACGGCGCATCGCTTTCCAGCATTAACCGTCCCCGTTTGATCTCTTTCACCAACGGATGCAGATGCGTGCCCCGGCGCTCGTCGCAAATCCAGCCGGTGATGCCGATGTGTAAATCCAGATCAAGGTAGCTGAACAGCGCCTTCTTTTCACCGGTGAAACAATGCACCACGGCGGCCGGCAACTGATCACGGTAATCACGCAGGATTTCCAGCAAGCGGTGACTGGCGTCGCGCTCGTGGAGGAACACCGGCAATTGCAGCTCGACCGCCATCGCCAGGTGCTCTTCGAGGACTTTTTCCTGCTGCGGGCGCGGCGAGAAATCACGATTGAAATCCAGCCCGCATTCACCCACCGCCACGACGTTCGGCTCCTTGAGCAAACTGCGCAGACGCTGGGCGCTGTCGGCGTTCCAGTCGCTGGCGCAGTGAGGGTGAATGCCGGCGGTGGCGAACAGCCGTTTAGCCGTTTCGTCCAGTTGCTGGCACAGCTCCAAAGCCTGCTCGCTGCCCTCGACACTGGTGCCGGTGAGCACCAATTGGCAGATCCCGGCAGCGTAGGCGCGGTCGAGTACAGCCTGGTGTTTGTCGGCAAAACTTGGGTTGGTCAGGTTGACGCCGATATCGATGAGTTGCATGGTGCTACCTCGGACCAAAGGCCGGAAAGCATATCAGAGCTGTAGATTTATAAGAAAAGCCAAGAACTACAATGAGTTGTAGCTGTCTCTTGATGCCGCGAGACAGGTCGGGATGGTTAGAGTGCCATCGCTGTGCCAGTCTTTCGCACTTTGCCAGCGCTCAAGGCGCTCTGTTTCTGTCGTTCGATTTCATGAAAATTCTTGAGATCGGCCCAGTATTCTTTCTGGAGAGTGGATGACACGTCCCTCGATTTTGCTACTGCTGTGTTGTTCGTTGCTGCTGCCGATGCCGGCGGTTGCGCGTCTGGCCGGGCCGCTGCAAGCCGTGCCTTCTAGCAAAGTGCGCGACTTGGCGGAAATCCGCAGCAGTCGTGTGCTTCGGGTGTTGGTCAACCAGAGCCGTAACAGCTCCGGCGAAGTTCAGGGCCAGGCCATCGGTGTTGAATACCACCGTTTGCGCGCTTTCGAGCAATACCTCAACGGTCACGCCCGTGACGGTCAGGAAATTACCCTTAAGATCATTCCCAAAGCCAAGGATCAACTGATTGGCGCTTTGCAGCGCGGCGAGGGTGATCTGGTCGCACCGGGGGAGCTGCTCGACCTGCAACCGGGTCACGCGGTCCGCACCAGTCAACCGATTGCCAGCAACATCCCGTTGGTCCTGGTGGGGATCAAAGGCGAGCGACGTTACACCCGTCTCGAACAACTCTCTGGCAAAACCCTGGCGTTGCCCACCGGCAGTGCCGCCGGGGACGCAGTCAGTCAGATCAATCAAAAGCTCGCGCTGCACAAGCTGCCACCGGTCAAAATCGAGTGGGTCGATCCCAGTCTGGCGGTCGAGGACGTGCTGGAGATGGTCCAGGGCGGAATCTTTCACCTGACTATCGTCGAACAACCCATTGCCGAGCGCTGGGGCAAGATCCTGCCCAAGTTGCGTTTCGATCGGCAGGTGCTCATCAGTGAGCCGGGCGAAGAGTTCTGGTTCGTGCGCCGCGACGCCTCAATGTTGCGGGCGAGCATTGATCGTTTCCTGCCTGGTTACAAAAAGCCATCGGATCAGGACGCAGCGTTCCTGCGAATTTATCGACGCCTGTATCAAGTGCACTATCCATTGGCCAAAGCTGATCGGCAGCGCCTCGAAAAACTTCGACCGGTGCTGCAGAAGCACGCCGAAGCCCAAGGCATGGACTGGCTGAACCTGGCGGCACTGGCGTTCAAGGAATCGGCCCTGCAACCCAATGCTCGCAGTGGCAGCGGCCCTACCGGCCTGATGCAGATCACCCCGTCCGCAGCCGAGCGGGTGGGGGTCAACAACATTCAGAATCTGGACGCCAATGTGCAGGCCGGTGCCAAGTACCTGGCGATGATCCGTCGCAAGTTCTTTGCCAGCCCCAAACTCAACGAGCGCGAGCGCATGGCGTTCGTGCTGGCGGCCTACAACATGGGGCCGGAGCGGGTGCAGGGCATGCGCGCCGAGGCTCGTCGGCGCGGTTTGAATCCCAATCAGTGGTTCTTCCAGGTCGAACGCATCGCCATGGAGCAGGTGGGAATGGGGGCTGTCAGCTATGTTAATAGCGTGAACAAGTATTACCTGGCGTTCGATCGGGAGCGGGAGTCGTTGGAGCCCGAGGGGCAGAAAGTTGCCTCACGTAAATGATCGAATAAACTGATTGTAATGGCGAATTTATTGCGCTTTTAACATGAGATTTGCTGATTAATATAGCGGCCAACCACCACACACTGACAATGGATGACACAGCATGAGCTCACTGATCAACAAGGTACTGTTTACCCGCGCTGGCTACGGCCTGACCGTTCTGAGGATTTTCGTCGGCATCATCTTCGCTGCCCACGGCTCGCAGAAACTTTTCGGGGCGTTCGGTGGTTACGGTCTGGCCGGCACCGCGCAGTACATGGAGAGCATCGGTCTGGCACCGGGCTACCTGATGGCGACGCTGGCGGGCGGTACCGAGTTCTTCGGTGGTCTGGCCCTGATCATCGGGCTGCTGGCACGCCCGGCAGCACTGGGTCTGACCTTCCTCTCGCTGGTCGCCATTTTTACAGTGCACATCAGCAACGGTCTGTTCATGGCCAACAACGGTTATGAATTCGCCCTGGCCCTGCTCGGCGGCAGCATCGCGGTGCTGATCGAAGGCGCCGGCAAGCTCTCAGCTGACCGCGCCATCGCCGGCTAATCGCTCTGTCTCAACAAAAAGGCTCGCATTGCGCGAGCCTTTTTTGTTGTGCGTCATTCTTGACACTGTCCGGTCAGCTTCTCTAGGATGCTGCCCATGCGCCGATTTAAACAGCTACTTGCGGGGCGCCAGGTGACTCGTTCAGTTGCCGATAGAAGCTTGATTCAGGCTTCGAAATACCGCTAAAGCGCTGGTTCGGTGTTGCCTCTCACCTGCCATGCAGACTTTTGAGGCAGAGACACGACACGATGAATGCATTAAGCCCCGTTGTACGCCCCGCGCCGATCACGGCACATCTCACCCAGCGCAATCCAAAAATCCTGCTTGGCGGCAAACATCAGCCGACACTCTTGCGTTATCTCGATGGCTGGCCACGTCGCACCGGTGGGCCTGCGGCCTTCCTGATCCAGTTTGTCGAAGACGGTGAATCGCTGGCTCGATTTACCAGCGACAGTTTCGATCTGGCGGTGATTCAATCGCCCAGTCTCGAGGACGCCTCCGAAGTGATCAAACAACTGACTCGCGTGGCCCGGCAAGGGCTGATTACCCGCCGTTGAGGCTTAGAGCGCTGCGGCTCAAAGATAGTCGATCGCCACGATATACACGCACTGCTCGCCGGTCGGTGTCTGGACCCGAACTTCCGCGTCCAGCGCCTTGCCGATCAGGGCGCGAGCCAGCGGTGAGTCGATGCTGATCAGGCCCTGTTTCAAATCCAGTTCATCCGGCCCGACGATGCGGTAGCGCGACTCTTTGCCGTCCTCGTCTTCGATCGTCACCCAGGCGCCGAAATAGACCTTGTTCGGATCGCTGGGCTTCTCACTGACGACCTTGAGCGCTTCCAGCCGTTTAGTGAGAAAGCGCACGCGGCTGTCGATCTCGCGCAGCATCTTTTTGCCGTAGGTGTATTCGGCGTTTTCCGAGCGATCGCCCTGTGCCGCGGCCTCGCTGACCGACTGTGTGACCTGCGGCCGCCGAACATGCCAGAGCTCATGAAACTCGGCCCGCATCCGCGCTTCACCTTCGGGGGTGATCAGCGCGGTGCCAGCGGTGCGGGGAGGGCGATAACGGCTCATGGCAACTTCTTTTGGTAGAGAGAGCTTGAGTCTATCAACCCTCGCGCAAGACTGTCAGGGGGCTGGCGTTCAGCGCACGGCGCGTACCAAACACACCGGCTCCCCCGATCAGCACCGCACCGATCAGTGGCAGTACCAACAACCACGGATGCGGGTGCCACGGCAGGTCGAAGGCGTAGCGGTAGAGCACCATACTCACCAGTTCCGAACCCAGCGCTGCCAACAATCCGCTGACCGCCCCAAGCAAACCGAACTCGATTCGCCGGGCCTTGACCAACAATTGCCGCTCGGCCCCCAGCGCTCGCAACAAGGCGCCTTGGCGAATGCGTTCATCGAGCGTCGCCTGCAAGCCTGAAAACAACACCGCCATCCCCGCCGCCAACACGAACAACAGCACGTACTCCACCGCCAGGGTGACTTGGGCGAGGATGCTGCGCAGCTGTTCGAGCAAGGCTTCGACTTGCAAGATGGTCACCGCGGGGAAGGCTCGCGACAGATCCACGATTTGCTGATCATGACCGGCCGCCAGATAAAAACTGGTCAGGTAGGTCGCCGGCAGATCCTTCAGCGTGCCGGGCTGGAAGATCATGAAGAAGTTAGGCTGGAAGTTGTCCCAGTTGACCTCCCGCAGGCTGGTGACTTTTGCTTCGCGATTGACGCCGCCCACGGTAAACACCATGTGATCGCCCAGCTTGAGCTTCAGGCTTTCGGCGACTTTGCCTTCCACCGATACGCCGGGAATTTCGTCCGGTGTCTGTTCGGTCCACCAGTTGCCCGCCGTGAGTTTGTTGCCCGCCGGCAAATCCGCCGCCCAGGTCAGGCTCAGGTCGCGCTGGATCGCTCGATCACCGGCCGATTCCTTGCTGACGATTTCCTGCACCGGCTCGCCGTTGACGCTGATCAGCCGTCCAGGTACCACCGGGTATAGCGGCGCCGATTGCGCCGACAGTTTGATCAGGCGATCGATGAATGCCTGTTTGTCCGCCGGCAGGATGTTCAGCGCGAAATAGTTGGGCGCGTTTTTCGGTAGCTGGTTTTGCCAGGTGTCCAGCAACTCACCGCGCAGCAGTGCGATCAGCGCCATGGACAGCAGAATCAATCCGAAGGCCAGGGATTGCCCCGCGGCCGCCAGTGGGTGACGCAGCAATTGGCCCAGCCCGAGGCGCCACGGCAAAGAGGCGCGCGCCAGCATTCGACGCAGGCTCTTCAGAAGCAGCAACAGCAAGCCGCCAAGCACCAACGCCGCGATCACACCGCCACCGAGCAGGGCGAAGGTCAACACCAGGTCCAGGCTCAGACGCCACATGATCAGCCCAAGGGCGCCCAATGCCGCACCGTAAACCATCCAGGTGCTGGACGGAATCGGCAGCATGTCCCGACGCAATACCCGCAATGGCGGAACCCGGCCCAGTGCCGCCAGTGGCGGCAAGGCAAAACCGGCCAACGCCACCAATCCGGTGCCGATCCCGGCGATGGCTGGAAACAGACCGCCCGGCGGAACGTCGGTCGGCAATAAATCATGCAACAGCGCGAACAGACCCAACTGCGCGAACCAGCCGATGAGGGCGCCGCTGATACTGGCGAGCAGTCCAAGCACCGTCAGCTGCAAACTGAACAGCACCATGGTTTCCCGCCGGGACAGCCCCAGGCAACGCAGCAATGCACTGGCATCGAATCGGCGCGTGGCGAAGCGTGTCGCCGACAGCGCCACCGCCACACCGGACAGCAAAACGGCGACCAGACTGGCCATGTTCAAGTAGCGCTCGGCCTTGCCCAGCGCACCACCGATCTGTCGGTTGCCATCGCGGGCATCCTGCAAACGCTGGTTGGCGGCGAGGCCGGGTTTGATCAATTGACGATAGGTTTCCAGCGCCTCGGCTTTACCGCGCCAGAGTTCGCGGTAACTGACCCGGCTGCCGGGTTGCACCACACCCGTCGCCTCGAGGTCGCTGAGGTTGATCAGCACTCGCGGCGTGAGGCTGTAGAAGTTGCCGGCGCGGTCCGGTTCGTACGTCAGCACTCGCGCCAGCTTCAGGGTTTGCATGCCGACATCGATGCTGTCGCCGATCTTCAAATTTAGCGCTGTCAGCAGTCGCGCTTCGACCCAGGCTTCACCGGGTTTCGGTCCGCCGCCAGGCTCTTCCGGGGCGAAGGGCGCCGGGGCACTTTTCAGTTCACCGCGCAGTGGGTAGACCTCATCGGCGGCTTTGATACTGGACAGCTGAATGCCGTTGTCAGTGGCGATGACGCTGGAGAATTCCACCACTTGAGCGTGTTCGAGGCCCAGCTCCGTGCCGCTTCCGATCTGTTCGGGCCGTGCCGGCGAACTGCCTTCCAACAACAGGTCAGCGCCGAGAAATTCGGTGGCGCGCAGCATCATGGCGCCGTTCAGGCGGGCACCGAAGTAGCCGATGGCGGTACTCGCGGCGACGGCGACCAGCAAGGCGAAAAACAATACCCGCAACTCGCCGGCGCGGGCGTCGCGCCGCAGTTGGCGGATGGCAAGACTGAACAGGCGCAACAGCGGCAGGCGTGCCATCAAGGCTCCAGAGGGGCGACCAGCAGGCCGGCTTCAAGGCGGATCAGGCGCCGGCAGCGATGTGCCAGGCGTTCGTCGTGGGTCACCAGCACCAGGGTTGTGCCGCGTTCCTGGTTGAGCTCGAACAGCAGATCGCTGATGCGCTCGCCGGTGTGGCTGTCGAGGTTACCGGTGGGTTCGTCGGCAAACAGCACATCGGGTTCGGCGGCAAACGCACGGGCAATCGCCACGCGTTGCTGCTCGCCACCGGAAAGTTGGCGTGGCGAATGGGTCAGCCGCTGGCCCAGGCCGACCCGTTGCAGCAGCTCGGTGGCGCGTTCACGGGCGTCTTTGCGTCCGTCGAGTTCCAGCGGCAGCATGACGTTTTCCAGGGCGTTGAGGCTGTCGAGCAGATGAAAGGACTGGAACACAAAACCGACATGCTCGGCCCGGATGCGCGCGCGCTGGTCTTCGTCGAGGTTGCTCAGGGCTTGCCCTGCGAGGGTGACGTCGCCGCTGCTTGGCAGATCGAGGCCGGCGAGCAGGCCCAGGAGGGTGGATTTGCCGGAACCGGAGGCGCCGACAATCGCCAGGCTGTCGCCCTTGTTCAGTTCCAGGCTGAGTTCGTGCAGGATAGTCAGTTCACCTTCCGCGCTGGGAACCACTTTGCTGAGGTTCTTCGCGGTGAGAATGCTTGCGCCCATGGAGAATCCGATGCGTGTGTGGTTTTTGAGTGCTGGCCTGGCCTTGATGTGCATGGCCCAGAATGCAGCGGCGGGTACAGTCCTGATCGTTGGCGATAGTATCAGCGCCGGTTTCGGGCTGGATACCCAGTTGGGATGGGTATCCCTGCTCGAGCAACGGCTCAAGCGCGAAGGTTTCGACGACAAGGTGGTCAATGCGTCCATCAGCGGCGACACCAGCGCCGGAGGCCAGGCGCGCCTGCCCGCGCTGCTTGCAGAGCATAAGCCTGAGTTGGTTATCCTCGAGTTGGGCGGCAACGACGGGTTGCGCGGAATGCCCCCAGCTAATTTGCAACAAAACCTTGCATCGATGATCGACAGCTCCAGGAACAGTGGTGCCAAGGTGCTTTTGCTCGGCATGCAGTTGCCACCCAACTACGGCGTTCGTTATACCGAGGCCTTCGCGAAGGTCTACAGCACCCTGGCCGAGGAAAAAAAGATCCCGCTGGTGCCGTTTTTTCTCGACGGCGTGGGCGGTCATCCGGACTTGATGCAGGCCGATGGCTTGCACCCGACTGTCGGGGCTCAGGACAAGTTGCTGGAAAATGTCTGGCCGACACTGAAACCGCTGCTTTGACGCTTTTCTAGCGGCGGTGTTTCGGCTAAGGTGGCGCCCCCGATTTGGAGCCCCCGATGCCACGTCCTGCCTGGTCCCTTTTTGCCTACCAACTGATCGAGCCTGACGAACAGCTGGATCTGTTCGCCTGCCAGGAAGTGCGGGTACATCTGGTGACCCGTCAGCTGGAGCTGGGCGGCTCGGCGGACCGGACCTTGTGCGGTAGCCTGCTGCCAGCACAACCGCGCTGGTCGAGCGTCGAACGCCGAGTGTTCCAGGACCAGCGCCTGTGCTCGCTGTGCCGGGCCATTCTGGAATCGCAAAAACGCGGCACATCGCCGATCTGGCCAGAGCTGCGTTTCGAGCTTTAGAACCCGATAGATTGCTTGCTATCGGTCAACTCCCCGATTTTCCAGGCGCCGGTGTACAATCCCATTTTTACACCCTTGTCGATCATGCGAAGGATTTTCCGGATGTTGCCGCGCTTTCCTGCCGTCACCCGCTACCTGTCTCTCGCCGCCCTCTGTGTGGCGGGTCCCGTAGCAGCATTGGAGCTGCCCCTGCCACCGCCCGGTGAAGACATCATCGGCCAGGTCCAGGTGATCAAGGCCAAGTACGAAGACACCTTCGCCGACCTTGGCACCACCTACGATCTGGGCTATTCGGAAATGGTCGCGGCCAACCCTGGCGTCGATCCATGGTTGCCGGGCGCTGGCACCGAAGTGGTGCTGCCGACGCGCTTCATCCTGCCGCCGGGCCCGCGTGAAGGCATCGTCATCAACCTGGCTGAATACCGCCTCTATTACTTCCCGAAAGGCCGGAACGTGGTGTACACCTTCCCGCTGGGTATCGGCCGTGAAGGCTGGGGCTCGCCGATTGCCCATACCAGCATTATCGCCAAGACGCCGAACCCGACCTGGACCCCTCCAGCGTCGATCAAGGCCGAGCACCTTGCCGATGGCGATCCGCTGCCGAACGTGGTGCCGGCAGGCCCGGACAATCCGTTGGGGCCGTTCAAATTCACGCTGGGCACGCCGGGCTACCTGATTCACGGTTCGAACAAGAAGTTCGGCATCGGCATGCGCACCAGCCACGGTTGCTTCCGCATGTTCAACAACAACGTGCTGGAAATGGCGGGCATGGTGCCGGTAGGTACGTCGGTACGCATCGTCAGCGATCCGTACAAATTCGGCGTCAGTGGCGGCAAAGTGTATCTGGAAGCGCACACACCGCTGGACGACAAGGGCAACCCCTCTGTAGTCGACAAGCACACCGCGGTGATCAATGCGATGCTCAAGCGTGAGGACATCACCAACAACCTGCGCATGAACTGGGATGTAGTGCGCGACGTGGTTGCCGCTGAAGATGGCCTGCCGGTGGAAATCGGAGTGCCGAATAGTGCTTCCGCGCCGATGGTGACGAGTGCACCGATCGACCCGCTGCAGTAATGCTTGAACAGAACCCGCCGACGCTGACTGCGCCGGCGGGTTTTTTATGGCCTGCACAAAACGCCGGGCAATAAAAAAGCCGACCCAAAAAATGGGTCGGCTTGATAACAATCCCGAAGGATTATTACTTGCGGCTAGCTTTGTCCAGCATGCGCAGAGCACGCTCGTTAGCTTCGTCAGCAGTCTGTTGTGCTTTTTGAGCAGCAGCCAGAGCTTCATCAGCTTTACGGTAAGCTTCGTCTGCACGAGCCTGGGAGCGAGCAGCTGCGTCTTCAGTAGCTGTCAGACGTGCTTCGGTTTCTTTCGATACGCTGCTGCAACCGGTAGCCAGAACTGCGGCCAGAGCCAGAGCAGAGAATTTCAGAACGTTGTTCATCGTGTTCCCCTTCAAGGACTTTCTATTAAGTAGCTGTCTCCTCAGAGTGAGGGAATAGCCGGCGTACATACTACCCATTACTTGTCGTAAGTAAACTGACGTAAAGCAAGAAGCAAAAAAAATTGTAGGCGTTGATTCTTTTTCGAGCAACTTTTAACTGCATTGTTTAAAAAATATCCAGCTGGGAGGCCCGAGTTGAGCGAGCCGCCGAAGAAAGGTTCCGTGCGCTCACAGCTCTTTTCCGAGTCTTGGCTAAAGTCTGTCTAGATGGATTCGTCTACACTTTTGTTCGGGTTTTGCGTGGCGCCTCTCATATCTTTCTCCATGTAGAGGTGACTTTAACAAAGGGCGCTCGTCTTAAGTCTCAATATCCGGCAATGTTCAGGCTATCGACCTTTCAGGATCTTCGGTCGAGCCGTCTCTGCGTAACCCGGAGCAGCACCCGCCAACCCGCGTGATGACGAGCGTATCTTGAGCATTTCTGCCAATGGCGCCTACTATTTGATACGTGCTCGGTTGCGCGAGATTGGTGCGGCTCTTCTCGGTGTCCATTCAGGCACGGGGTGGCGTAGATGTTCCTTCGCCGGAAAAACATCGGTAAGGTAGGGGTCAGAATTCCAGACCCGCGAGGAGTAGTGATGAGCGAGGCGTTGTCCATCCACCATGACCAGGCTGGTCATCAGTTCGAGACCAATGTGGACGGTCATCGTGCCTACCTGACCTATATGGATCTGGGGAAACAGACCCTGGATATCTATCGCACCTTTGTGCCCAACGCACTGCGTGGTCGCGGCATTGCGGCAGCCTTGACCGAGAAGGCGCTGGAGTACGCTGAGGAAATGGGCTACACCGTCATTCCATCGTGTTCCTACGTGGAGCGCTACATGGAACGTCACCAGCGGCATGCGGCCAAGCTGAGCCAGTAAACCGTACACATAAAAAAACGCCGGGTTAAGCCCGGCGTTTTTTTGTGCGCAAAAAACGGTGATCAGCTGCGATCACGTTTTGGCAGCACATCCTTGAGCTTGGCATGCATGCTGCGCAACGACTTTTCGG
Organism: Pseudomonas sp. RT4P38; assembly: GCF_054897765.1. Lineage (NCBI taxonomy): Bacteria > Pseudomonadati > Pseudomonadota > Gammaproteobacteria > Pseudomonadales > Pseudomonadaceae > Pseudomonas > Pseudomonas sp. RT4P38. The sequence goes on along the minus strand of NZ_CM142703.1, from coordinate 4,779,614 downwards.
TGGCGGTCCAGTCGATGCAGGCATCGGTGATCGACACGCCGTATTGCAGGTCGGTGAGGTCTTTCGGGATCGACTGGCAGCCCCAGTTCAGATGACTTTCGACCATCAGGCCGATGATTGACTGGTTGCCTTCGAGGATCTGGTTGGCGACGTTCTCCATCACCAGCGGTTGCAGGGCCGGGTCCTTGTTGGAGTTGGCGTGGCTGCAATCGACCATGATGTTCGGCTTAATCTTCGCCTTGTTCAGCGCTTGTTCGCACAGTGCGACGCTGACCGAATCGTAGTTCGGTTTGCCGTTGCCACCCCGTAGCACCACGTGGCCGTAGGCATTGCCCTTGGTGGTGACGATCGACACGCCACCTTCCTGGTTGATACCGAGGAAACGATGCGGGCTGGAAACCGATTGCAGGGCGTTGATCGCTACGGTCAGGCCGCCGTCGGTGCCATTTTTGAAGCCGACTGCCGAGGACAGGCCGGAAGCCATTTCACGGTGAGTCTGGGATTCGGTGGTGCGCGCACCGATGGCCGACCAGCTGATCAGGTCCTGCAAGTATTGCGGGGAGATCGGGTCGAGGGCTTCGGTTGCGGTCGGCAGGCCCATTTCGGCCAGGTCCAGCAGCAACTGGCGGCCGATGTGCAAACCGTCCTGAATCTTGAAGGAGTCGTCCAGGTACGGATCGTTGATCAAACCTTTCCAGCCGACGGTGGTGCGTGGCTTCTCGAAATACACGCGCATGACCAGATACAGGGTATCGGACACTTCGGCCGCAAGCACCTTCAGGCGTTCGGCGTATTCATGGGCCGCCTTGATGTCGTGGATCGAGCAAGGCCCGATGACAACAAAGAGGCGGTGGTCGGTGCCATCAAGAATGTTGCGAATGACTTCGCGTCCCTTGGTGACGGTGCGCAGGGCAGCGTCGCTCAGTGGGATATCACGCTTGAGCTGATCGGGAGTGATCAGGGTCTCGTTGGAGGCGACGTTTAGGTCGTTGATCGGTAAATCAGCCATCGTTTACTCGTCAGGTCACGGGTGCCGGCCGCCAGCGAACCCGCGCGGCGGAGCACAGCAAATTAAGCGCGTCGGGGAGCAGAACCTTAGCGCGTTACACCGTGGCTCGACAATGGGCAGACGCCGGTTTAATCCAGCACAGCCTGTGCAAATACCCTGTGAACCGTGTCGTGAGAGAACTCATCGGCGTGCTCCTGGACCCATTCGAGGGCCAGGGCTTGAGTTTCCTGCAGGTCGTCGTGCGCGTCATGCAGGCGGCAGTAACGCTCGATCTGGCACACTTGCTCGCCCATTCGGGCACTAAACATCATCTGCTCGTCAACAAAAGCGATGCCTACCAGATAGCCGCGCTTGCGCCGCAGGCACCAGGCCACATAACCCAGAAAACGCATGTCGGGGTTTAAGGTGGGCATGCGCACTTCCAGCGCCGTACCGTGGCGCCACGCCCGGTGATAATTGCAAGCCATGCCCCCGAGGCTGATAGTGTGCAGCTGTTGCCGAGAAATACACTCAGGTTTGAGCAACGTTAATTCGACGGGCACATCGTCAGGATGAGGAATAAAACGTCCCATGAGCACGGACTCCATGTGTCGGCCATCTGACATTGTTTCACCCAGTATAGTGGTCGAATTGGAAATAACCGATTTCGACGCCGACCAACGGCTGCTGGCGATGAGCGGTGTGTCGCTGGTTATTTTCACCAGTGTCGGCTGCGCCAGTTGCCGTTTTGCCCGTGAGCAATTGCCACGACTCGATCTGGACGTCGATCGGCTGTGCTGGATTGATGCCGGGAACAATGGCGGGGTGGTCGAGCGTTATCAGGTCTTTTACTTGCCGGCGCTGTTTGTGGTGCGCGACGGTGAATTCTTCGGGGCGCTAAAATCGCGCCTGACCCGCACCGAGCTCAATGAAGCCGTGGGTCAGGCGTTGAGTCGAATTGCAGAGGAGTTGCCATGATGGGGGCAGTCACCAAACCGACAATCGGTATTATCGGCACCGGTGCGATCGGCGGGTTCTACGGGTTGATGCTGGCGCGTGCAGGTTTCGATGTGCATTTTCTATTGCGCAGTGAGTTTTCGGCGGTGGCCGAGCGCGGGTTGAAGCTCGACAGTGCGGTGCACGGCGCGCTGACGTTGAATCCGGTTCAGGCCTATTCTGCGGCCGAAGACATGCCACCCTGCGACTGGTTGCTGGTCGGCGCAAAAACTACCAGCAACACGGACCTGGTGCCGGCCATCGTTAAAGCGGCGGCACCGAATGCCAAGGTGTTGCTGTTGCAAAACGGTCTGGAAGTCGAAGACAGCTTGCGGGCGTTGCTCCCCGATTCGCTGCACGTGCTCGGTGGGCTCTGCTATATCTGCGTTCATCGCGACGGCCCCGGCGTCATCACCCATCAGGCGCTCGGCGCGGTGAATGTTGGCTATCACAGCGGCCCCGTAGCCGACGAGCAGGCGCGCATGGCAATTGTCGAGGAAGGCTCCGGGCTGTTCCGCGCCGCCGGCATCGATTCTCAGGCCATGGCGAACCTGCATCAGGCGCGCTGGCAAAAACTGGTATGGAACATCCCTTACAACGGTCTGTCGGTGCTGCTTGGGGCGAGCACTACGCCGTTGATGGCCGATGCCGACAGCCGTGAATTGATCAAGGCTCTGATGGCTGAAGTGGTTCAAGGCGCAATCGCCTGCGGTCACGACGTACCCGCCGGATATGCCGACCATCTGTTCATGATGACCGAGAAAATGCCCGACTACTGGCCGAGCATGTACCACGATTTTCTGCACAAGCGACCGCTGGAGCTGGAGGCGATTTACGCCCGGCCCCTGGCGGTGGCTAAAGCGGCAGGATGCGAAATGCCGCGAATCGAAGCCTTGTATCGCAGTTTGAGTTTTATCGATCGACGTAACATTTGAGTCGATCAACCTTGGGGAGAAGGGCATGGCAAAAACGATCGACGACAAACTGGTGCTGGCGATTTCTTCGCGTGCTCTGTTCGACCTGAGCGAAAGCCACAAGGTCTATCTGTCGAGTGGTGTCGAGGCCTATCGGCAATATCAGATCGAACACGAAGATGAAATCCTCGAGCCCGGCGATGCATTTCCGTTGGTGCAAAAACTCCTCAACTTGAACACCAGCCTCGGCCGCGCTCGGGTCGAGGTGATCCTGGTGTCGCGCAACAGTGCGGACACCGGTTTGCGGGTGTTCAATTCGATCCACCACTATGGCCTGGCGATTTCCCGCGCGGCGTTTGTCGGCGGGCGCAGTCCTTATCCGTACCTCAAGGCGTTTGGCTGTGACCTGTTTCTCTCGACGCATGCCGAAGACGTGCGCAGTGCACTGGATGCCGGGTTCGCCGCGGCGACCATTCTGTCGGGTGGCGCCAGCCGTGCGGCCAGCGATGAATTGCGCATTGCCTTCGATGGTGATGCGGTGCTGTTTTCCGACGAGTCGGAGCGCGTCTATCAGTCCGGTGGTCTGGAAGCGTTTCAGGCCAGCGAGCGTGAAGCCGCCCGCGAGCCTTTGCGCGGTGGGCCGTTCAAGGGCTTCCTCGCAGCCCTCAATCTGTTGCAGCGTGAGTTCCCGGATGACGCCTGTCCGATCCGCACCGCGCTGGTGACTGCGCGATCGGCGCCGGCCCATGAACGAGTGATTCGTACCTTGCGCGAATGGGACATTCGTTTGGACGAGTCGCTGTTTCTCGGCGGCCTGACCAAGTCGGCGTTTCTCGAAGCCTTTGCCGCTGACGTGTTTTTCGACGATCAGGCCGGTCATTGCGAGTTGGCCCGTGAAGTGGTCGCCACCGGCCACGTGCCGCATGGCATAAGCAACGAGCAAAAGGTTTAAGCCCACGGTTCAACGCGTTACGCGAGACGTCGTACTCGCCAAGGCACTGCTAAGCTGAATCAATCTCCGCCATGTTGGACGCGAGGAGTTCATATGATTCGGTCGATGCTGTATGCCACTGACCTTGGCCTGTATGCGCCGTTGGTGATGCAACATGCCTTGGCACTGGCTCGAACATTCAATGCCGACCTCTACGTGGTGCACGCCGTTGAACCGATGGGATTGTTCGCCGAATCGGTGCTTCAGAGTTACCTCGATGAGCAGGCGTTGAACGAGTTTCACAGCCAGGGCCTGAACACGGTGATTGCCAATATCGAGCAGCGGGTACTCGACAGCTTTCGTGAGGAACTGGGGGACGAAGGGGAACAGGACCTGAAACGAATTCAAGCGGTGCGGGTGCTTCAGGGCGACCCGTCACAGGTGATTCTCGACCAGGCGCAGAAACTCTCCGTGGATTTGTTGATCGTAGGTAGTCATAGCCATGGTGCTGGCGCGGAAACGCCTTTGGGGCGGACTGCAGCGCGGGTGTTGCAACTGTCTCGGGTACCGGTCTACCTGGTGCCGCTGGTGGAACGTCGTCGCCAAGGGGATCGTTAGTGTCCTGCCTCGCGTATTCACGAGGCAGGACACCAGAACACGAATAGTGGCAGTTTGATAAAAAAGTTCTAGATTTATTCTTCAAACCATTAATATAGTTATATACCGTCGCTGATGCCCGTGGCGTCTACCTGCTTTGAGGGATTCATATGAAGCTTCAACAATTGCGCTACATCTGGGAAGTGGCGCACCACGACCTCAACGTTTCCGCTACAGCCCAAAGCCTTTACACGTCGCAACCGGGCATCAGTAAGCAGATCCGTCTGCTGGAAGACGAATTGGGGGTCGAGGTATTCGCTCGCAGCGGCAAGCACCTGACCCGCGTCACTCCGGCCGGCGAGCGAATTATCACCACCGCCGGCGAGATCCTGCGCAAGGTTGAAAGCATCAAGCAGATCGCCCAGGAATTCTCCAACGAGAAGAAAGGCACCCTGTCGATCGCCACCACTCACACCCAGGCGCGTTATGCGTTGCCACCGGTGATCAGCAATTTCATCAAGCAATACCCGGACGTTGCCCTGCACATGCACCAGGGTTCGCCGATGCAGATCGCCGAAATGGCCGCTGACGGCACCGTGGATTTCGCCATTGCCACCGAAGCGCTGGAGCTGTTCGGTGATCTGGTGATGATGCCGTGCTATCGCTGGAACCGCTGCGTGGTCGTGCCTCAGGGCCACCCGCTGACCAAGCTGTCGAAGTTGACCCTCGAAGCGCTGGCCGAATACCCGATCGTAACTTATGTGTTTGGTTTTACCGGCCGTTCGAAACTCGACGAAGCGTTCAGCCATCGCGGCCTGACACCCAAAGTGGTGTTTACCGCCGCCGATGCCGACGTGATCAAGACTTACGTTCGTCTGGGCCTGGGCGTGGGCATCGTGGCAAAAATGGCGGTCGATGCCAAACTCGATAGCGACCTGGTCATGCTTGATGCCAGCGATTTGTTCGAATCCAGCATTACTAAAATCGGTTTCCGTCGCGGCACCTTCCTGCGTGGCTTCATGTGCGACTTCATCGAGAAGTTCGCCCCGCACCTGACTCGCGAAGTCATGGCCAAGGCCATCCAGTGCCACAACAAGCAGGAATTGGAAGAGCTGTTCGACGGCGTCGAACTGCCGGTCCATTAATCTCTTTAAATTACCTCCGTAACAGCAAACTGTTGCCGAGCGCCCGCCACCAGAATCTCCACCTCGTCCCCTTCGAACTTGCCCAGCAGGCTTTTGCCCAGTGGCGAGCGAGGGGTGATGACGGTGATCAATTGCCCCACCAGATCGACCTTCAAGCCCGCCGCGTCGGGGGCCAGGAACAGCCATTGTTCACGTCCCTTTTCGTCTTCGAGACCGAGCAGGGCGCCGACTTCGATACCGCGCTGATCGTCATACGGGCGCAACGTCAGGTTCTGGCAAAGCGTCAGTGAATGACGGATCTCCTCGACCCGCTTCGCCTGCCCGGCCGCGAGGTATGACGCCTCCAGACCCAGTGTGTCGTATTTGTTTTCGGCGATGTTTTCTTCGTGGGTCGCGGTTTCGTAAGCGGTTTGCGCGGCACGCTCGGCGATGTCGAGATCGATCCGCAGCTTGTCGATAATCAGTTGGTGGACGGTAGGCTTGTGCATGGTCAGCTTCATGATCAATCGCAGAATTGCTGGACGTTGGCGCGGCTTTTTTCGCTCGGTGCGGTCTGATCCTGTTGCAACCAGAACTGGCATTTGGGGTTCGACAGGTTGCGGTTGCTGCTGCGCGCTTGATCCAGCCGTTGCTGCTGCTCGTTTTTGCGCAGGTTCTCTTCGTATTGTTCGAACAGCGGGCTCTGCGGAGGACTATCCGGCACCGGTTGCACCACCATCGGCGGTTTGGCCAGTTGTTCTATCGCCGCAGCCACGGGCGCCAATGGCTCGTTGAACAGCAGGCGAGAGGCGAGCCAGCACGTCAGCGCGATCGCGATAAACCCCAGCCACACCCCCAGGGCAATGCTGCCGGTCAGTTTCAAGGCGCTGAGCTGGATCGGCAACGGGCGGCGCGGGTTTGGACGGTAGGGCATGGCTGCCTCCTGGCGGGTGGTCGCGGGCGAGTGGCGATTGTCGCATGAAGATTAATCGCCGTCGGCTCTTCTGCACGGGGTAATTTATGAGGACAATCGGCGCCTTTGCCAACGGGAGCCTGGAATGCCTGAAATGAAAGCCCGCTGGGATATTTTCTGCACGGTGGTCGACAACTTTGGCGACATCGGCGTGACCTGGCGCCTGGCGCGACAGCTGGTGGCCGAACATTCGGTGACGGTGCGCTTGTGGGTCGATGATCTGCGGGCCTTCGAACGCTTGTGCCCGGAAATCGACATCAACGCCTCACAGCAATGGCAGCAGGGTGTCGAAGTGCGGCAGTGGACGGCCGAATGGCAGCCCACTGAAGCTGCTGATGTGGTGATCGCCGCGTTCGCCTGCCAATTGCCGGGTGCTTACATGGACGCCATGGCCGAGAGGGAAAAACCGCCGCTGTGGATGAATCTCGACTATCTGAGTGCCGAGGACTGGATCGTCGGTTGCCACGGTTTGCCGTCGGTGAAGTACAAAAGCGTACAAAAAATCTTTTTCTTCCCAGGATTCCAGAAGGGCACGGGCGGCTTGTTGCGTGAAAGCGGATTGCTTGAGCGTCGTCAGCAGTTTCAGCAAAACCCCGAGGCTCAGCGAGAATTCCTTCAAGGTTTAGGGATTGATCGCGCGCAAGGTGCGCAGCTGGTCTCGCTGTTTGCCTACGAAAATAAAGGGCTGGCCAGTTGGTTTGATGCAATGGCGGCCGACTCGACGCCCACTCATCTGCTGGTGCCCGAAGGTCGGATTCTTGGGGATGTCGAGCGTTGGCTCGGTGTGGACGGTCTGGTGGCCGGTGCCGTGCATGTGCGCGATGCCTTGACCGTGCAAGTGCTGCCGTTCGTCAGACAGGACCAATATGACCAGTTGCTGTGGTGCTGCGATTTCAACGCCGTGCGCGGTGAAGATTCCTTTGTCCGCGCTCAATGGGCGGGCCGGCCGCTGCTCTGGCACATCTATCAGCAGGACGAAGACATCCATCTGGACAAGCTCGAGGCCTTCCTCGCTCTGTACAGCAAAGGACTGTCGGCGCCTGCCCGCGAGGCGATCAGCGGTCTTTGGCATTCGTGGAATGCCGGTGAGACAATGTCCGACCACTGGCTGGCGACCCGCAAACACTGGCCAGAACTGCAAAAACACGCCGAAGCGTGGTGTCTGGAACAGGCCTTGCAGGATGATCTTGCCGCAGCGCTGGTACAGTTTTATGTAAATTGGATATGATACGCGGCCTAGATTTTTGTAAATCCCATCCAAATTCGGATATTCGCAATGAAAACTGGTAAAGAACTGAAACCCGGTACCGTGATCCGTCTCGAAAACGATCCTTGGCTGGTTCAGAAAGCTGAATTCACCAAGTCTGGTCGTAACAGCGCGATCATGAAGACCAAGCTGAAAAACCTGCTGACCGGTTACAAGACCGAGATCGTTTACAGCGCTGACGACAAACTGGACGACGTAATCCTCGACCGCAAAGAAGCGACCCTGTCCTTCATCAGCGGCGACACCTACACGTTCATGGACACCACCGACTACACCATGTACGAGCTGAACGCTGAAGACATCGAAGCCGTTCTGCCTTTCGTTGAAGAAGGCATGACCGATGTTTGCGAAGCGATCTTCTTCGAAGAGCGTCTGGTTTCCGTAGAACTGCCGACCACCATCGTGCGCGTAGTTGACTACACCGAAGGTTCGGCTCGCGGCGACACTTCCGGCAAGGTGATGAAGCCTGCCAAGCTGAGCAACGGTACTGAGCTGCAAGTTGCTGACTTCATCGAAATCGGTGACAAGATCGAGATCGATACCCGCGAAGGCGGTTCCTACAAAGGCCGTGCTAAATAAGCACTGCTTCAGGAATGAAAAAGCCCGACCATTGAGTCGGGCTTTTTTGTGTCTGCGATTTACCGCTTACTTGAGGTGTTGCTTGAGCTCTTCGGACGCCTGCAACATCGCCGAGCGCACCGCTGGCACCTGGCTCACCACGTTAAGCAAACCATAGTCGTGGATCATGCCGTTGTAGCGAACTGCAGTGACCGGCACGCCAGCCTCGTCGAGTTTGCGGGCGTAGGCTTCGCCTTCATCGCGCAACACGTCGGCGCCGGCGGTCTGCACCAGGGCAGGTGGCAGGCCCTTGAGTTGCGCGGTGGTCGCCCGCAGCGGCGAGGCGTAGATCTCGTTACGCTGTTTGGTATCGGTGGTGTAGTTGTCCCAGAACCACTTCATCATGTTTTTGGTAAGGAAGTGCCCCTCGGCAAACTGGTTGTAGGACGCTGTCTCGAAACTGGCGTCAGTCACCGGCCACAGCAGCACCTGGAATTTGATCGCCGGCGTGCCCTTGTCTTTGGCCATCAGCGCAACCACTGCCGCCATGTTGCCACCGACGCTGTTACCGGCCACGGCCAAGCGTTTGCCGTCGACGTTGATCTCTTTACCGTGCTCGGCCACCCACCGGGTCGCGGCGTAAGCCTGGTTGATCGCTACCGGGTAATGCGCTTCCGGCGACGGGGTGTAATTGACAAAAACCGCCGCCGCCCCCGAACCCGTTACCAAGTCTCGAACCAGACGTTCGTGGGTCGGAAAATCCCCCAGCACCCAGCCACCGCCGTGGAAGAACATGAACACTGGCAGCGGGCCTTTGACCCCGGCTGGCCGGACGATGGTCAAGTTGAGTGGTTGGCCGTCGACTTGAATGGTCTTCTCGCTGACATCAGCTTTTGGCAGCGTCAGTTTCACCCCGGCCTGCGCACCGACCAGCACGGCGCGGGCATCGGCAGGGGTGAGTTGTTCCATCGGTTTGCCGGTGCCGGCATTCAGAACGTCGAGGAACGCCTGGGTGTTGTGTTCAACACCCTCACCTGCGAACGCGCTGTTAATGGACAAGGCGAGAAGGGTACCGGTCAAGACTTTACTGAAAGTACTCATGTTCGTTTCCTGGTTCGGGCCTGGGAATCAGCGGTTAGACGGTCACGTGCAGGCGCACATCGACGTTGCCACGGGTGGCGTTGGAGTACGGGCAGACCTGGTGTGCAGCGTCTACCAGGCTTTGCGCATCGGCGTGTTCAAGACCCGGCAAGCTGACGTGCAGGTCGATGTCCAGACCGAAGCCACCAGGGATCTGGCCGATGCCGACATGAGCGGTGATCGAAGCGTCGTTCGGGATGGTGCGTTTGGTTTGGCTGGCAACGAATTTCAGCGCGCCGATGAAGCAGGCGGAGTAACCGGCTGCGAACAGTTGCTCAGGGTTGGTCGCTGCACCGCCAGCACCACCCAGTTCTTTGGGTGTGGCGAGTTTGACGTCGAGGATGTTGTCGCTGGAAACCGCACGGCCGTCACGGCCACCAGTGGAGGTTGCGATTGCGGTGTAGAGAGTTTGCATGATGTGAGCCTCATTCTGGTTTTGGTGTTTGCGCTAAATGTTTGCGCGCTAAGTAGTTGCGAAATAAATGTAGCTCGCGAATATTTAGCACGCAAGATAAATTTTGAAAAAAGTTTTGGCGACAGAAATTGATCGGGACGGTGAGGCTCGAGATAGAGGCGTTTGTGCGGGATTTACAGGCAGGAAAATTTTTTGCGATTTCGAGGAAGCTTTCGCGGGCAAGCCTCGCTCCTTGTAGGAGCGAGGCTTGCCCGCGAAGAACGATAACGCGGTAGATGCTTTACAGGCTGTCTTGCAGATTGCTACGCAGCACTTGCAGTTCCGCTTGCAGTTTCTGCAGCCTCTCCAGCGTCATCCCGCTGGCGCCGAGGATGCACTGGGGAATACCGCGCGCCCGCTCCCGCAATGCACGACCCTGTTCAGTGAGTTCGACAATCACCACTCGCTCGTCTTCACGGCTGCGGGTGCGGCTGAGTAAACCTTCGACTTCCAGGCGTTTGAGCAACGGCGTCAGAGAGCCAGGATCGGTCAGCAGGCGCGTGCTGATTTCGCCTACGGTCAAACCGTCCTGTTCCCACAACACCATCATCGCCAGGTATTGCGGATAGGTCAGGCCCAGTGCCTGCAACAGCGGCTTGTACACCTTGGTCATCAGCAGCGAGGTGGAGTGCAGGGCGAAGCAGGCCTGATTATCCAGCAGCAGGTCGTCGCAGTTATCCGGGGTGTTGCGCTCGGTGGTCATTTCGAAGCCTTGATCAGTGATCGTCATAAATCTAGCGGGCGAATCTTTAATGCACCAGATAATTCTAGCCTAATGCCGGTCGAGGGTGCTTTGCAGTGCCAGATCCCACGGCGGGATCGGGCTGAAGCGGGTTTTCAGGTATTCCAGCAACAAGCGACTGCGCGGATTGGGTTGTTGCTCAAGGCGCAAGGCATAAATACCGGTCGTTTCCGGTGGTGGCAGGCCGTGTTCGCAGAACAGCGGAAGCAGTTCACCGCGTAACAGGTATTCGCTGGTCAACCAGGTTGGCAAGTGCGCGATACCCAGCCCGGCCAATGCGCCGCAGACCAAAGCCTCGGCGTTGTTGGCACTCATGCGGATGCGCGCAGGGCGGTGCAAGTGCATCTGCCCGTCCCGCTCGAAACGCCAGGCGAACGGCGGGGCCAGACCCTCCCAGTCGAGGCCGTCGTGCTCAATCAGCTGCGCCGGATCGGTCGGCACGCCACGCCGTTGCACATACTCGGGGCTGGCGCAGGCAATGCGCACCATGCTCGCCAGCGGCGTGGCCACCAGCCGGGTATCGGCCATTTGCCCGGCGCGCAGCACCAGATCGACCTTGCCCAGATTCAAACCCTGCATGTCGACGAAACTGTCGATCAAGTGCAACTGCACGTCGAGGCCGGGGTAGAGCATCAGAAAGTCTGCAATCACCGGCGCCAGATGTCGCCGCCCGAACGCTGCCGGTGCATCGATCCGAATCAAGCCTTCCGGTGCACTGCTCAAGGATACCGCCTCAGCCCTGGCCAGCCGCAGTTCAGCCACGATACGCCGTGCGCGTTCGGCAAAAGCCAGACCTGCCGGGGTTGCGCGCACCGCGTGGGTGCTGCGAATGAACAACTGGCTGCCGACGGCGTTTTCCAGGCTGTCGATGCGCCGGGCCACTGCCGAAGGGGTCAGTGGATGACGGCGTGACGCGGCGGAAAAACTGCCGGTTTCCAGCACGTCGAGAAACAGGCCCAGTTGTTCGGTCAATTGATTGGGGTTCATGGTTTGTCAGTGCTTGTGCGAAGTTGGCACAGCCATTGTGCGTTGCTGTGCGTTTCCCCGCCAGCGCCGACTGCGTAGGATGAATAGCCTGACGTGAAGGGAAAATCGCCTGTGATTGAGTTTTTGATGTACCTGGTATTCGGCGCCGCCCTCGGAACCCTCGGTGGGTTGTTCGGCATTGGCGGTGGTTTGATCGCGATCCCGCTGCTGGGCGTGTTGTTCGGCCTCGATCAGCAGGTTGCCCAAGGCACGGCGCTGGTAATGGTGGTGCCCAACGTGATGCTGGCGCTGTGGCGTTATCACCAGCGTAATCGCATTGAATTGCGTCATGCGCTGCCATTGGCTTCGATGGGTTTCTGTTTCGCCTGGATCGGTTCGATCTGGGCGGTCGGCATAGATGCGCAAACCATGCGCGTCGGATTTGTTGCGTTCCTGATTGCCCTGTCGGCCTACAACCTGGTGCGAATGTTCTGCGCCAACGCGCCGGCGTCTGCGCAGATGAATTATTCATGGCCATGGCTGGGCGTACTCGGCGCCGCCTCCGGCACCATGGGTGGGTTATTTGGCGTGGGCGGGGCGGTGGTGGCAACGCCGGTTCTGACCAGTCTGTTCGGCACCAGTCAGGTAGTCGCGCAGGGTTTGTCGCTGGCGCTGGCGTTGCCGAGCACGGGTGTCACGCTGGTGACTTACGCGGTGCATCATCAGGTGGACTGGATGATCGGCCTGCCCTTGGCAGTGGGTGGTCTGCTGAGCATTAGCTGGGGCGTGAGGATCGCCCACGCACTGCCGGAGCGACTGCTGCGCGGGTTGTTCTGTGGGTTCCTGGTGTTCTGCGCGGTGATGCTCGCCCTTAAAGTTTGAAGCCTTCGACGATGTGTTCGGCCAGGCACTCAGTGATCGGCGACGGGTTGTGCAGGTTGCGCACCAGCATGATGCTGGCCTCTGGCAGAATCGGCAGGTCCTCGGCCTCACCGAGTATGCGCATGTCGGGCGTGATCAGGCTTTCGAGTTGCGCGGTGACGGCCAGTCCGGCGCTGACCACCGCCATGATCGCCGACAGGCTGTCGCTGTTGTACGCCACGCGGTAATCGCGCCCCATGGCGTCCAGCGCATTGCAGGCCCATAAGCGACAGAAACAATCACTGTTGAACATCGCCAGTGGCAGCGGTGTTTGCTCATGGGCGCTGAAACATTGCGCCTCGGCCCAGACAAAATGCTCCTTGCGCAATAATTGGCCGATCTCGTTGCCCGGCTCGCGAGTGACGATGGTCAAGTCCAGGTCCTGGCGCAGCAGCAATTGTTTTGATGATTCGCAGTGCACCTCGATCTGGATCAGCGGATACGACTGCGCAAATCGCCGCAGAATCCCCGGCAAAAAACGCATCACGTAATCGTCCGGCGTGCCGATGCGCACCATGCCAACCATGTGCGGCTCGCGCAGCGTATTGAACACTTCACTGTGCAGCTTGAGGATGCGCCGGGCATAGCCGAGCAACACCTGCCCCTCAGCCGTCAGCCGCACCTGCCGCCCGTCGCGCTGGAATAACTGACGCTGCAACACATCCTCTTCCAGCCGCTTCATCTGCATGCTCACGGCGGATTGGGTGCGGTTGACCAATTCACCGGCGCGGGTAAAACCGCCTTGGTCGGCGATGGCGACAAAGGTACGCAGCACTTCGGTGTCGATACTCGGGTAGGCAGACATTCATCAATCTCCGAGATGTGTTACATCAGAAACATTCGTTGGATTGATCTTAGCCCCGGCGCGACACTTGAGCCATCCCAAACGGAGGGCGACAAGATGAAAGGTCAAAAAGGTTATGCAGACGTAGAAAAACACTCCATCCACCTGATATCCGATTTGCTGCATAAAGTTAACCGCTGGTACGAACTGCACCGTGAACGAGAAATGTTGGCGGGCATGAGTGATGAAGCGTTGAAGGACATCGGGCTCAGTCGTGCGGATGTCGAGCACGAAGCCATCCGCCCATTCTGGGATGACCCGATGCACAAATGAGTCATACACAACTACACAAACCGTCTCCCGGTGAGGTAGGTTGCGAGCAGACAAGGAGATGCTCATGCCCGCAACACTGTCCTTTTCCATCAAACAGGCTCGGCGTCTGGCGCTGGCTGCCCAAGGGTTCAACGGGCGCCAACCGCCGGCGGCGATCAAACCGGTTCAGCTCAATCGCCTGATAGAACGGCTGGGCATTCTGCAGATCGATTCGGTCAATGCGTTGGTGCGTTCGCACTACCTTCCCTTGTTTTCCCGCCTCGGCAATTACTCATCCGACTTGCTCGACCAGGCTGCCTGGAGTTCGGGCCGGCGGCGCACGCTATTCGAGTATTGGGGCCATGAAGCCTCGTTGCTGCCCTTGTCGATGTACCCGTTGATGCGCTGGCGCATGCTGCGCGCGACCCGTGGCGAAGATATTTACCAGCAACTGGCACGTTTCGGTCGTGAGCAGCAGGACACGATTCGTCGGGTGCTGGCCTCGGTTCAGGAGCTGGGCGCGCTGGGTGCCGGAAGCCTGTCGACCCGTCAGGAACGGGCAGGGCCCTGGTGGGACTGGAGCGCGGAAAAGCATGCGCTGGAGTGGTTGTTCGCCGCCGGTGAAGTGACCGTGGCCGGGCGGCGTGGGTTCGAACGGCTTTATGATCTGCCGGAGCGGGTGATTCCTTCGGCGATACTCCAGCAACCGTTGCTCTCGGAAGCTGAGGCCCAGCGTGGTCTGTTGCGACATGCGGCGAATGCCTTGGGTGTGGCGAGTGAAAAGGACCTGCGCGATTATTTTCGCCTGAGTCCCGGTGATGCCCGTCCGCGCTTGGCGGAACTGGTGGAGGCGGGTGAATTGCTGTGCTGTGAAGTCCAGGGCTGGCGGCAACCGGCTTATTGCCTGCCCCAGCCGAAAGTGCCGCGCAAGATTGAGGCCAGCGCCTTGCTTTCACCGTTTGATTCGCTGGTCTGGGAGCGCAGCCGCACTGAGCGCCTGTTCGATTTTCGTTATCGGCTGGAGATTTATACGCCGCAGGACAAGCGGGTCTATGGCTATTACGTGTTGCCGTTTTTGCATAATGAACGGATTGCCGCGCGGGTAGACCTGCGCGCCGAGCGGGCGTTGGGCAGGCTGGCGGTGCACGCTGTGCATGAGGAGGAGCCGGGGCTGGATGACGAGGGGATGCTGGCGTTGGCGGTTAATCTGCGGCGGATGGCGGAGTGGCTGGGGCTTGAGCGGGTTCAGTTGAATTGTCCGCGGGCGAGTGCAGGGCGGTTGCGGGTGGCATTGGCGCAGCTCAGTGGTGATTGAGCTGACGCCATCGCGAGCAAGCTCGCTCCCACATTAGACCGAGTTGTCCAAACGGACGCGGTCTAATAATGTGGGAGCGAGCTTGCTCGCGAAGGGGGCGCTGCGATTCAGCGCCGAACCTGCTTCAGGGTTTCAGCAATAAGAAACGCCAACTCCAGCGACTGATCAGCATTCATCCGCGGATCGCAATGGGTGTGATACCGGTCCGACAACCCGTCTTCGGTAATCGGCCGCGCGCCACCAATGCACTCGGTGACGTTCTGCCCGGTCATCTCGATGTGGATGCCGCCGGCATAAGTGCCTTCCGCTTCGTGAACCTGGAAGAACTGCTTCACCTCGCCAAGAATCTGCGCAAAGTCGCGGGTCTTGTAGCCGCTGCTGGCCTTGATGGTGTTGCCGTGCATCGGGTCGGAACTCCAGAGCACCTGCTTGCCTTCACGCTGCACCGCGCGGATCAACGCCGGCAAATGATCGCCAACCTTGTTCGCGCCCATCCGCGCAATCAGGTTCAGACGCCCCGGATCGTTGTCCGGGTTGAGTACATCGATCAGGCGAATCAGGTCTTCGGGGTTCATGCTCGGGCCGACTTTGACCCCGATCGGGTTGTTCACCCCGCGCAGGAACTCGACGTGAGCGCCGTCGAGCTGACGGGTACGGTCGCCGATCCACAGCATGTGCGCCGAGCAATCGTAGTAATCGTTGGTCAGGCTGTCGCGACGCACGAAGGCTTCTTCGTAGTTCAGCAGCAGCGCTTCGTGGGCGGTGAAGAAACTGGTTTCGCGCAGTTGCGGCGAGCTGTCCATGCCGCAGGCGCGCATGAACGCCAGGGTTTCATCGATGCGATCGGCCAGGTGGCTGTACTTCTCGGCCAGCGCCGAGTTGGCGATGAAGTCCAGGTTCCACTTGTGCACTTGATGCAGGTCGGCGAAACCGCCCTGAGCGAAGGCACGCAGCAGGTTCAGGGTCGCGGTGGACTGGTGGTAGGACTGGAGCAAGCGCTCCGGGTCTGGCACGCGGCTTTTTTCATCGAAACCGATGCCGTTGACGATGTCGCCACGGTAGGCCGGCAGGGTTACGCCGTCGATGGTTTCGTCGTTGGCCGAACGCGGTTTGGCGAACTGCCCGGCCATGCGCCCGACCTTGACCACCGGGCAACCGGCGGCGAAGGTCATGACGATCGCCATTTGGAGCAGGACTTTAAAGGTGTCGCGGATTTTCGCGGCGGAGAACTCGGCGAAGCTTTCAGCGCAGTCGCCGCCCTGCAGCAGAAACGCGCGGCCCTGGGTCACTTCGGCAAACTGACGGCGCAACTCCCGGGCTTCACCGGCAAACACCAGCGGCGGATAACTGGCCAGCGTTTGCTCGACGTGCAGCAAATGCGCTGCGTCGGGGTAGTGGGGTTGTTGCTGGATCGGCAGGGCGCGCCAGCTGTCAGGGCTCCAGGGTTGGCTCATCACGGTCTCTAGTGTTTTACGCTCGGACGGTCATGTTATCAGCAATTAGTGCGTGACCTGTTCCCGTCGCTTCGCGGACAATCGCGCTTTTGCCGCTGTCTGCAGCGGTTTTATTGCGCTGCTGCTTACATTGCAGGCCCGGTAACGATCAGGAGACGAAATGACTGAGGAGCGCGTCGAGCATCTGCTCGCCGAGGTGCAGGATGAGTTCGGCGTGATTCGCGTGCTGGAAGTGGCTGATTACCGTTTTCTCGAGTTCGGTGATGCCATCGAGCAGAGCTGCGTGTTCACGGCTGATCCGAGCTGGCTCGAATACGATTACACCCGGGCGATGCTGATTGGCGCGTTGTGCCACGAGCAGCCGGAAAGCGCGCTGTTCCTCGGTCTCGGTGCCGGCACCCTGACCCAGGCCTGCCTCAAGTTTCTGCCGCTGGAAGACGTCGAAGCCATCGAACTGCGCCCCGACGTGCCGCGTCTGGCCATTGAATACCTTGGGCTGGATGACGATCCGCGGCTGTATATCCGGGTGGGCGATGCGCTGGAGTTGCTCGATACCGCTGAGCCGGCGGATCTGATTTTCGTCGACCTCTATACCGATGTCGGGCCGGGTGTCGGGCATCTGGCCTGGAATTTCCTGGAAAACTGTCAGAAACGCCTGAACCCGGGTGGCTGGCTGGTGATCAATCAGTGGGCCACCGATGATGGCAAGCCGTTGGGCGCCGCATTGTTTCGCGGGCTCTATCACCGGCATTACTGGGAACTGCCGGTGAAGGAGGGCAATGTGATTCTGATCGTGCCTTCGGAGCTGGATCAGGAACTGGACATGGATGGCTTGAACACCCGGGCCGAAGGGCTGGCGCCGCGTTTGGGGTATTCGTTGCAGTCGTTGATCAAGGCAATCCGCCCGGCGACATAGGTGTTGTTTGTTAGGGCCTCATCGCGAGCAAGCTCGCTCCCACAGGGGAATGCATTTCAATGTGGGAGCGAGCTTGCTCGCGATGGCCATCTTCCAGTCAACACATCCCTCAAAGCCCTTTGAAAACACCGGGTCGCTTCTCGATCATCGACCGCACACCTTCCTGCGCATCCTCACTCGCCAACAACTTCTTCACCAGCGCCGGCAATCCCTGCGCCGCCGCTGTTTCCCCTTCATAACGTGCCTGCCTCGCAGACATCAACGTCGCCTGAACCGCAAGCGGCGCTTGTCGGGCAATCCGCTCAGCCAACTCAATCGCCCGTGGCAGCAAATCCTCGCTGGCCATGACTTCCTGGACCAATCCCAGGTGCAAAGCGTCATGGGCATCGAACTCATCGCCGGTCAGCAGCCAGCGCATGGCGTTGCCCCAGCCAGCGACCTGATGCAGGCGCAACGTGGCACCGCCGAACGGGAAAAGCCCGCGTTGCACTTCTTTCTGGGCGAAGCGGGTGTTGCTGGCGCACAGGTTGATATCAGCGGCCAGCATCAATTCGATACCGATGGTCAGGCAGTAGCCTTGCGCGGCGACAATCACCGGTTTGCTGACTCTGGGGCCAGCGAATACACCCCACGGATCGCAGCCGCCGGGCGGTGCTTGCCAGCCTTCGGCCAAGGCCGCGCTGGCACTGACCAGATCCAGCCCTGCGGTGAAATGCTCACCATGGCCGAACACCACCGCCACTCGCGCCTCGCTGTCGGCCTCGAACTCGCCATAGGCCAGGCTCAGTTTGTTGAGCAGATCGAGGTCGAAGGCGTTGCATTTGGCCACCCGATCCAGGCCAATCATCAGGACATGACCGTGCCGTTCACGGCTCACACGACTGGAGCAGGGCTGATTCATGGTGCATTTCCTCGGGCGGGAAGGGGTACGTGAGACCGCAGGTCTGCGTCACAAGGGTGAACCGTTTTAGCGCGATCGCCAGCAGGGCTGGGCCTTTGCAAAATAGACCGTTGCACGATGATCCGCAAAGCGTGTGACAGAACGCTGTACGCGGCAGTTTTCCGACAAATAAAGCTCCCTTTTTGGGCTAATTCCGGTATAGTGCGCGCCGGCCTTTAACCGAGCCGCGTTTAGGTAGCGCAATTTCCCGAAGTCAGCTTCGGCTGCACGTCCGCACAGCGGACTCTCCCTTGACGAATCTTTTTCATTCATTCGTTTTCGCAAATCCCCGCCGACAAAGCAGCCAGGGCGACTCTTGAGTCTTACACGGCATGCGCAGCTTTGGAGCATGGGTCTTTGCGGATGCACTTAGAGGCAGACCCATGACCCAGGAAACCGGCGGCTTCGCCGCTTTTAATCTTAATCCGAATATTCTTGCAGCCGTCATCGCGACTGGCTACGAAGAGCCTTCGGCTATTCAGCATCAATCGATCCCGATCATCATGGCCGGTCACGACATGATTGGTCAGGCGCAAACCGGTACGGGTAAAACCGCTGCGTTCGCCCTGCCGATCCTGCATCGCATCGATCCTGCTAAGCGCGAGCCGCAAGCCCTGATCCTGGCGCCAACCCGTGAGTTGGCGCTGCAAGTAGCAACCGCTTTCGAAACCTACGCCAAGCAAATGCCGGGCGTTACCGTTGTGGCCGTTTACGGCGGCGCCCCTATGGGTCCACAACTGAAAGCAATCCGTAATGGCGCACAGATCGTTGTCGCCACTCCGGGCCGTCTGTGCGACCACCTGCGTCGTGACGAAAAAGTCCTGTCGACCGTGAACCACCTGGTTCTCGACGAAGCGGACGAAATGCTCAAACTGGGTTTCATGGACGACCTCGAAGTTATCTTCAAGGCTCTGCCACCAACCCGTCAGACCGTATTGTTCTCGGCTACCTTGCCGCAGTCGATCCGTGCCATTGCCGAACGCCATCTGCGCGATCCGCAACACGTGAAGATCCAGACCAAGACTCAGACCGTTACCGCGATCGAACAGGCTCACCTGTTGGTTCACGCTGACCAGAAGACCTCGGCTGTATTGAGCCTGCTGGAAGTTGAAGATTTCGATGCCCTGATCATGTTCGTGCGCACCAAGCAAGCGACCCTGGACCTGGCCAGTGCCCTGGAAGCCAAAGGCTACAAAGCCGCTGCGCTGAACGGTGACATTGCTCAGAACCAACGCGAGCGCGTGATCGAATCCCTCAAGGATGGCCGTCTGGACATCGTTGTGGCGACCGACGTTGCTGCTCGTGGTCTGGACGTTCCGCGTATCACTCACGTGTTCAACGTTGACATGCCGTACGACCCAGAGTCCTACGTTCACCGTATCGGCCGTACTGGCCGTGCCGGTCGCGAAGGTCGTGCGCTGTTGCTGGTGACTCCGCGTGAGCGCCGCATGCTGCAAGTGATCGAGCGTGTAACCGGTCAGAAAGTTGCTGAGGTTCGCCTGCCGGACGCTCAGGCCGTTCTCGATGCCCGCATCAAGAAACTGACCAACAGCCTGTCGCCGCTGGTGGCTGATGCCGAATCGACTCACGGTGATCTGCTGGATCGCCTGACTGCCGACATCGGTTGCACCCCGCGTGCACTGGCCGCTGCTCTGCTGCGCAAGGCGACCAACGCTCAGGCGCTGACCCTGGCTGCGATCGAAAAAGAACGTCCGCTGGTGCCGAACAACGCACCACGTGGCGATCGTCCAGAGCGTACCGGTGATCGTCCGGACCGTGGTGATCGCGAGCGTCGTGCTCCGGTTCCATTGGCCGAAGGTCGTGCTCGTTGCCGTACCGCGCTGGGTGCGCGTGATGGTATCGCTGCCAAGAACCTGCTGGGCGCTATCCTCAACGAGGGTGGTCTGGCTCGCGAAGCAATCGGTCGCATCCAGGTGCGTGACAGCTTCAGCCTCGTTGAGCTGCCGGAAGATGGTCTGGAGCGTCTGCTGACCAAGCTGAAGGACACTCGCGTTGCTGGTAAGCAGTTGAAGCTGCGTCGCTATCGCGAAGATTGATCCGCTCTCGGGCTGATTGATCGAACATAAAAAATCCCCGACTGGTTCGGGGATTTTTTTGCCTGCGTTTTGTAGCAGCTGTCGAGCCTGCGAGGCTGCGTTCGGTTCGGGCCGCGTTCGGACGGAGCAGTCGCCTATCAAGTCGCCGCGGTTTGTCTTAAAGACCGAAGGCGCCTGATTTCACGAAGGCTTCGGCCAGGTGGCGCTTGAGTGACAGGTTGAAGGCTCGGGAAACTTCCCACTGCCACCCGGAAGATCGCGTAGCCGAATTCCCGGGAGTAGTTCTTGATGCTTTTGATTTCGCTGAACGGAAAGGTGTGGACGATGCCATCAATGGCCAGGGGTGAGGATTTACTCGTTGAGTTTGGCGAGGATCTTGAAGATCACGGTGGCGAGGATCATCAACATGCCGATCCACATCGCGAACACGCCAGCGTTCTTGTCGCGAAAATTGAAACCGGTTGCCAGCATGATCATCCCGGCGAGAATCGGGATCAGCATGGTGTGAAACGAAGACATCGAGATCATGAGCGACTGCCTTGTCGGAAGGGGTAGTTAAAGTCTAGGTGGCTTTTGGGTGGTCTGTGGTGAACACCTTTAGGAGCATGGCTTGCCAGAGATGGCGTCCTTAAGATCGCCATCGCTGGCAAGCCATGCTCCTACACGGATTACGGCAACTCGCGGCAGGCGTAAAACGCGCTCAACACTTTGACCAGGTGCGCCAGGTCATGGCTGCCGCACAGTTCACGGATCGAGTGCATGGCGAAGGTCGGCAGGCCGATGTCCACGGTGCGCACGCCCAGGTGGCTGGCGGTGATTGGGCCGATGGTCGAGCCACAGCCCATGTCGCTGCGCACCACGAAGCTCTGCACCGGCACTTCTTCGGCCATGCACAGATGGCGGAAGAACCCGGCGGTTTCGCTGGTGGTGGCGTAGCGCTGGTTGCTGTTGACCTTGATCACCGGGCCAGCGTTGAGTTTCGGGCCGTGGTTGGCATCGTGCTTGTCGGCGTAGTTGGGATGTACGCCGTGGGCGTTGTCGGCCGAGACCAGCAGGGATTTCTGAATGGTCCGTACGAACTCATCACCTTCGGGCAACAGACGACGCAGCGTTTGCTCGAGCATCGGGCCGTCGGCACCGCAGGCTGAACAGGAGCCGACTTCTTCGTGATCGTTGCAGACCAGTACACAGGTTTCGTCGGTTTCGGTGGTCAGCAAGGCTTGCAGACCGGCATAACACGACAGCAAATTGTCCAGGCGTGCGCCAGCGATAAAGTCGCCATGCAGGCCGATGACCGCAGCACTTTGGCTGTCGTAGAAGCTCAGCTCATAGTCGAGCACCACGTCGGCGTTCAAGCCGTGTTCGCGGGCGAGTTGATCGGTCAGCACGGCACGGAAGTCCACACGCTCGTCACCGGCAAATTGCGCGAGGATCGGCGGCAGTTCGGTCTGGGCGTTGATCGCCCAGCCCATGTTGGCTTCACGGTTAAGGTGAATGGCCAGGTTCGGGATGGTGGCGATCGGCGCCTTGAAGTCGATCAACTGGCTCTCGACCTTGCCATCACGACGGAAGGTCACGCGGCCGGCCAATGACAGGTCGCGGTCGAACCATGGCGCCAACAGTGCGCCGCCATAGACTTCGACGCCCAGCTGCCAGAAACCCTGGCGTTGCAATTCCGGCTGGGGTTTGACCCGCAGGCACGGGCTGTCGGTGTGGGCGCCGACCAAGCGGATGCCGCCATGCAGGGGTGAATGACGGCCCATCTTGAACGCGACAATCGAAGAGTCGTTACGGGTGACGTAGTAGCGACCGTTGGCTTCGGTGGTCCATGGCTCGCGCTCGTCGAGGCGTTGATAGCCCGCCGCTTCCAGGCGCTGAACAAGGCTGGCGGTGGCATGGAATGGGGTAGGGGAGGCCTTGAGAAAATCGATCAGGCCTTGGTTCAACTCTTCGCGCATAAGTAGCTCCAGACAGCAATGGCGCAAGTTTAACGTATTGGCTCACGGCATTGCAGAGGCAATGCCGTTCGGTGTGCGTCGGCTGCTGGTTGGCGAGTAGGATGAGTCAGCCGGTGATCAGATTGCCATTGAGGAATACTTCGCGACGTTGCTTGCGGCCTACATATTCATGTTTGCTCGCGAGGTACACCTCGTTGAATTTTTCCATCGAGATACCGGGGATCTCCCGAACATAGTCGTCCACAAGGCGGTCATAGGCGGCTTCGGTGATGAGCTTGTAGATGTCCCGGCGATAGAAGAAGCCCAGCTGAAAACCCAGGGTTTCGCTTGGATGGTTTGTCTGGCCGGCAAAGCAGTTTTCAAAGTCGATGGCTTTGAGCGGGGTTTGCGGCGTTTGCGGGATCATGATGTTGCCGGCCCAGAAATCCATGTGCGTGATGTTCTTGCGCGACAGGGAACCCAGCAATTGGAAGGCATCGAGAATGAAAGTTTCGACGTTATCCGGGTTGCGTTTAAGCCATTGCACACCGTCGATATGATCGTCGAGCAGGCGCGTGATAATGAAATACTCCTGGGTCAGCCCCAGTCGGTCTTTGGTGTAACCGAACCCTTGCAACGAAGGCATTTGTACGCCACGGCGCTGCGCTTCGAGCGTGTTGATCAGCTCTTCCAGCGGCCAGTCGAATCGGCCATTGCGCTGTGGTTTGCCAAAGGTTACGCGCACTTTTGCCTTTAACGAATCCAGCGGCTGGACTTTGGCAAACAGCGGGGTGTCTCCGGAGGTGAGCGGCGCACTCGCACGGGTGAGTTTGCGGGCACGTCGTTTGTGAACAAGTTGCTCAAGTGCCTGCTGCGCTTCGGCTGAGGGTTGTTCGCTAAGGTGCAGCGTGGTGCTGAAGAGGCAGAAGGTGAAAGGATAATCGTCTTGGACGGTCTTGTTGCTGAGCACGAGGGCTTCCTGCCTGCTATCAAAGTGCCGGCATTTTACGTTTCATTACAGATTTATGACAATATTTTCACGCCATTTTCACGTCGTTTTGAACAAGAAATAAAAACGCCCTTCAATGGAAGGGCGTTTTTTTGGTTCAGCGCTGCTTAGAAAGGAGCAGGACACTCGAAGCGCAAGCGTTCGCCGCTTTGCGGGTGAGTGAAGCTCAGCATGCTCGCGTGCAGACACAGCCGTGGCCAGGCTGCTAATGCTTGCTCGTGGGCGTAGAGCCCGTCACCCAGCAGCGGGTGACCGATGGAGAGCATGTGCACGCGCAACTGATGGGATCGGCCGGTGATCGGCGTCAATTCGACACGACACCAATCGCCGCAACGCTCCAATACGCGCCAGAAGGTCAGGGCATGTTTGCCGAATTCATGGTCCACCACATGGCGTGGCTTGGTCGGCGGGTCGTAGCGCAAGGGCAGATCGATGCTGCCACTGTCCAGTTCCGGCTGGCCCCAGCACAGGGCGGTGTAGGCCTTTTCGGTTTCGCGGTCATGAAATTGCCGAGACAGCTCGCGATGCGTGTCCGGGTCACGGGCCAACAGAATAATGCCGGAGGTTTCCCAATCCAGGCGATGGACGATTCGCGCTTCCGGGTAGCCGTTTTCTTGCAGGCGGGTAATCAGGCAGTCCTTGTTGTCATCGGCCCGGCCAGGGACGGAGAGCAGCAGGGTCGGTTTGTTCACCACCAGTACGGCGGCGTCTTGATGGATGATGCGGATGTTGGACAGCGGCATTAAAACAGCCTCGTAACAAACGCCAACGGCGGCTCAGGTCCCTTCCAGTTGCAGAAGGGACCTGAGCCGCCGTGACTCCTGTCTGATCGACTAGCGGTCAGGCAGGGTGATATTGAGTTCCAGAATCGAGCAGCTGCCCTGGTTTTCCAGTGCGACGTGCACGTCATCGGACCCGATATTGACGTACTTGCGGATCACCTCGACCAATTCCTTCTGCAAGGCTGGCAGGTAGTCCGGTGTACTGCGCTGGCCGCGTTCGTGCGCCACGATGATCTGTAGACGCTCTTTCGCTACCGACGCGGTGCTGACCTTTTTGCTGGCACGAAAGAAGTCAAAAAGATTCATTATCTACCTCCAAACAGGCGCTCGAAGAATCCCTTCTTCGTTACATCGAGAAAACGATGCTCCACGGTTTTGCCCAGCAGACGATCGACCGCATCGCTGTATGCCTGACCGGCATCGCTCTGGTCGTCGAGAATCACCGGCACGCCCGAGTTGGAAGCTTTGAGTACCGCTTGGGATTCCGGAATGACACCCAGCAGGGTGACGGCCAGAATCTCTTTGACGTCTTCGACGCCGAGCATTTCGCCGTCACTGACCCGTTGCGGGTTGTAGCGAGTCAGCAGCAAGTGCTCCTTGATCGGCTCTTCGCCCTTTTCGGCGCGGCGGGACTTGCTGGCCAGCAGGCCGAGCATGCGGTCCGAGTCACGTACCGAGGACACTTCCGGGTTGGTCACGACGATCGCTTCATCAGCGAAGTACATGGCCAGGTGGGCGCCTTTCTCGATGCCGGCCGGGGAGTCGCAGACCACGAATTCGAAGTCTTCTTTCAGCGCCATCAACACCTTTTCCACGCCTTCCACGGTCAGCGCGTCTTTATCGCGGGTCTGACTGGCGGCCAGTACGTAGAGATTTTCCAGGCGTTTGTCTTTGATCAGGGCTTGTTGCAGGTTGGCTTCGCCGTTCACCACGTTGACGAAGTCGTACACCACGCGGCGCTCGCAACCCATGATCAGGTCGAGGTTACGCAGACCGACGTCGAAGTCGACGATGACTGTTTTGTGGCCGCGCAGTGCGAGGCCGGTACCGATAGCAGCACTGGTGGTGGTCTTACCCACACCACCCTTGCCGGATGTAACCACGAGAATCTTGGCCAAGGTGTTTCACCCCTAAGGAAAAAGGACATTTAGCCCCTGAAAAACATCTCTAGAAAAACTACTGCAGTCGGACAGCCTTGGCTGGAATCCGGCCCAGAACGGTGCTTACCTCGGGTAAACACTGCTTATGGCCTTTTTCCTACTTCGTTTGAGCCGTTTTCGCTACGTTTTAGAGATGTTTGGAAAATGCGGCAGTATCCGTTAAAGCCGAATGATGTTCAACACATCGCCCGACAGGCTGATCTGTACACCCGCGCCCCACATAGGGTCGCGACGCAGATCCTCCGAAACCTTGTAGTGGCCTGCGATGGAAACCAGTTCAGCGCTCATTTGCTGACAGAAAATCCTGGCTTTCGTGTCGCCTTTGACGCCGGCCAACACACGACCGCGCATCGGGCCGTATACATGGATGTTGCCATCGGCGAGAAGTTCCGCCCCCGGGCTGACCGACGAGATCACGACCAGATCGCAACCCTGAGCATAAATCTGCTGGCCACCGCGTACGGGCGACGTGATGATCTTCGTTGGTTTGATGGTCGGTTCCGGCGGTTTTTCCGGTTTTTTCGCAACGACGCCTTCGTGCGGGTCAAGCGCACGTTCCCGGGCGCCGGACGGTGGCAGCACCGGCAGGTCGACTGCGATGGCCGCGGCGATGTCTTCTATGCGGCTGGCACGGATCGCCAGGGTGCGCAGGCCATGCTGGCGGCAGACGCGCATCAGGCCCGGCAGATCTACTGCGCCTTCGCTGGCCGGAAGTTTGTCCAGGGCCAGCACCAGTGGCGCGTTGCTGAAGAAGTTAGGCGCCTGGGCAACCTTGGCGGCCAGTTGACGATCAAGGTTATCGAGGTCGTTACGGGCCAGTTCCAGCACCGTAATGGCGAGCATGCTGCCCTTCAGCTGGAACACGGGATCTTGGTCTAGCGGTTCGGTTTGGCTCATGGTCGGCATACAACGACTTGTCACTAAAAGTGCCGAGACTTATAACGAGAACGCCCGCGGGCCGCAAGCCGGGTCGAACGATGTAGAATGCGCGGCCATTGTCTTTCCGGAACCTTTAATGGATCGCCCGCGTTTTCGAACAGCATTTCTTTCTCCACGTTTCTGGCCGCTGTGGTGTGGCTTGGGGCTGTTGTGGCTGATTGTCCAGTTACCGTATCCGGCGTTGCTGTCGATCGGTCGCGCCCTGGGTGCATTGATGTATCGAGTAGCGGGCGACAGACGGCGCATTGCCAAGCGCAATCTCGAACTGTGCTTCCCTGAAAAAACCGCTGCCGAGCGCAAGCGCCTGCTCAAGGAAAACTTCGCCTCCACGGGCATCGCGTTTTTGGAGATGGCGATGAGCTGGTGGTGGTCGCGTGAGCGTCTGGCGAAACTGGCCCATGTCGAAGGGTTGGAGCATTTGAAAAAGGCTCAGCGCGATGGCAAAGGCGTGATCCTGATGGCCGTTCATTTCACCACGCTGGAAATCGGCGCGGCGTTGCTCGGCCAGCAACACACCATCGATGGCATGTACCGCGAGCACAAGAATCCGTTGTTCGACTACGTCCAGCGCCTGGGCCGCGAGCGGCACAACGTCGACTCGCTGGCGGTGGAGCGCGACGACGTTCGCGGCATGCTGAAACTGCTGCGGGCCGGCCGGGCAATCTGGTACGCACCGGATCAGGACTATGGCGCCAAGCAAAGTATCTTCGTGCCGTTGTTCGGGATTCAGGCCGCGACCGTCACCGCCACCAGCAAGTTTGCGCGGTTGGGCAAGGCGCTGGTGGTGCCGTTCACTCAGGAACGTCTGGCTGACGGCAGCGGTTATCGACTGATGATTCATGCACCGCTCGAGGATTTCCCCGGCGAGACCGAAGAGGCCGATTGCATCCGCATCAATCAGTGGGTTGAAGGCGCGTTGCGCGAATGTCCAGAGCAATACCTCTGGGCTCATCGTCGCTTCAAGAGCCGCCCACCGGGCGAACCCAAGTTGTACGCAAAACGCGGTTGAACCACCGCTTCCAATAAGCACCATGGAGTGTTGCGATGAGTCCTGCTGAACCGGTTACAGGGTTGATTCTTTCCGGCGGCGGGGCTCGGGCGGCTTATCAGGTCGGCGTGCTGGCGGCGATTGCCGAGCTGCTGCCGGTGGGCGCGGCGAATCCGTTTCCGGTGATCGTCGGCACCTCGGCCGGCGCGATCAACGCGGTCAGTCTCGCCAGTGGGGCGATGGACTTCCGTGGTGCGATTCAACGTCTGACAGCCTTCTGGCAGGGCTTTCGCAGTCATCTGGTGCTGCGCAGCGACTGGCCGGGCGTGATCCATCAGGCCAGTCGCTTTGTCAGCCACAGTTTGCTGGGGATTGGCGCTCAGGTGCCGGTGGCCTTGCTCAACAGTTCGCCGCTGCGCGGATTGCTCGACGCCAAACTGCAGATGAGCGGGATTGCCGAGGCCATTGCACAGAAGCAGTTGCAGGCGGTTGCGGTGACCGCGTTCGGCTACGAGTCCGGTCAGGCGGTGACCTTTTATCAGGGCGGCGGCACCATCAATGCCTGGTTGCGCCATCGGCGAATCGGCGTTCCCACGCAATTGACCGTCGATCACTTGCTGGCCAGTTCAGCGATTCCGCTGCTGTTCGCGCCAGTGAAAATCGGTGAAGAGTATTTCGGCGACGGCGCGGTACGCCAGTCGGCGCCGATCAGCCCGGCGCTGCACCTGGGCGCCAGCCGAGTGCTGGTGGTGGGCGTCAGCGGCAACCCCCGCGGCGTCGATCCGGAACAACCGCTGAAGCGCGCCTACACCGGTCAGCAGCCGAGCCTGGCGCAGATCGGCGGGCACATGCTCAACAGCACGTTCATTGACAGCCTGGAAAGTGACATCGAGTTGCTGCAGCGACTCAATCAGTTCGGTCATCTGCTGCCCGATGGCACGCCGACGCGCGCGCTGGGTGTGGCGCCGGTAGATGTGCTGGTGATTTCGCCGAGTCAGCCAATCGATGAGATTGCGGCGCGGCATCGGCAGGAGTTGCCGGCGGCGCTGCGTCTGTTTCTGCGCGGACCGGGGGCGACCAAGACGAGCGGGGCGGGGGTGCTGAGTTATCTGCTGTTCGAGGCGGGGTATTGCAGCGAATTGATTGATTTGGGGCGGCGGGATGCGTTGGCCAAGCGGGATGAGTTGTCCCGGTTTTTGGGATTGTCATAAAGCAAAAGATCGCAGCCTTCGCCAGCACCTATCCCGGATGCGCACGTCCATAGGCGCTGGCAAAGGCTGCAATCTTTTGGTTTTACATCAGAAGTGGAGCTTCACCAGGAAGCTCGTAGTGCTCTGATCGGTCTTGAAGACTTGGCTGTCTTTGATCCCGTACTTGTCCGACCAGTAGTCGTATTCCACACCCACATACAACTGCTTCTCACCGAAATTCAGCGCTTTGCCCAGGTCGTATTTGACCTGCGGGTTGAAGTGCAGGTTGGCGTGGTAGTCGCCTTTGGAGGTGGAATCGTTGTCGACCACCCAATCCATGAAACCATCGATCAGGATGTTCGAGTCACCGACCGGAATGGTGTAGGACCAGACCGGGGTGATCTGCCACACGTTGTCACCTGGACGGCTGCCTTCAGTGTGACGCTGGTAGAAGTTCAGCTGGAAGTAGTCGAAGCCCGGGATCGCCAGGTCGAAACCGGGGCCGATCAGGTAGGACTCGGTATCGCCTTCACCGAACTCGTAGGTCATGGCCAGCAGGACATCTTTGATCGGGCCGAATTCGATTTTCTGATCGAGGACTTTGCCCAGAGAAATACGCGGCTGGAACTCACCGTAATAGGTGTTCGGGCCGACGTTGAAGTCCTTGTCGCCGTTGTAGAAAATCTTGTCGACGAAGAAGAAGTTGTCCCCATATTTCCATGCGTCGGCATGCTCGAAGGTGACGGTCTGCTGAATGCGTGGATTGACCTGGAAGTCCTTGCCATACAGGTAGGTCAGGCTGTTGTTCTGCCATTGCAGCAAGTCGCCGGCCATTGCCTGGCCCCCGGCCAGCAAAGATCCCGCCAGCATCAGGCTAGTGCACGTACGTTTCATTCGGTTGCTCCCAAAAAGTAGGTGGTTCCACATTATTTTTTTAAGGTCGGCGCTCTGGTGTGGCGCCTTTTTCTGTCGCTGTAAAAATCATCCAATCGGTCAGCTTCAGTGCTGTTAGCAAGAGCTGCGCCAAGGCTTTCTAAAAGCCAAAAAACGCCCGTTCGGCTGCTCAAGAGCAGTCGATTGAGAGAGGTTTTGGAGTGCCTTGGTACCGTCCAGAGCCGGGATAAGTTGGCTTTCTGGTCAGGAATTAAATCCGGGCTTTTTTTTTGTCCGGATTCGGGCGGCCGCGGAGAATACTGACTCCTTGGCCAGGTCTCAAGTGCCCCGCAACAGCGCACCGACGACAGGTTTGGAGCACGGTTGCGGGCCATCTTAAAAGTGCACCTTCACCAGCAGGCTGGTGGTGTTCTCATTAGTGTCGAGGTTGGCGTTGTTTTCGATGCCGTATTTGTCTTTCCAGTAGCTGTATTCGACGCCGACGTACACCTGTTTCTCCCGCCAGCCCAAGGCCTTCCCCAGGTCATATTTGATCTGCGGGTTCAAGTGCAGGTTGGCGTGGTAGGTGCCATGTGAGTTCTGGTCGTTATCCACGACCCAGTCGATGTAGCCGTCGATCAACAGGTTCGAGTTGCCCAATGGCAGGGTGTAGGACCAGGCCGGAGTGATCTGCCAGACATCGTCGCCGGGACGTGAGCCTTCGGTCTGGCGGTAGTAGAAGTTCAAGGTGAAAAAATTGAAGCCCGGTACCGCGAGGTCGAAACCGGGGCCGATCAGATAGGCCTCGGTGTCGTCTTCGCCATTCTCGTAGGTCATGGCCAGCAACACGTCCTTGATCGGGCCGAATTCGAAACGTCGGTCGAGAATTTTTCCGAAAGATAGGCGCGGACTGAACTCGCCGTAATAGGCGTGAACGCCTTTGTTCCGGTCTTTCTCGCCGTTGTAGTAAGTGCTGTCGACGAACAGGAAGTTGTCGCCGTACTTCCAGCGGTCGGCGTGTTCAAAGGTTATCGTTTGCTGGATCGACGGGTTGACCGCGAAATCCTTGCCATACAGATAGCTCAGGCTGTTGGTCTGCCACAGCAGCAAATCGCCGGCCATGGCTTGGCTGGCAGCCAAAAGACCACCGCCCAACAGCATGTTTGTCTGTGTCCGAATCATCTGTTGCTCCCTCTTGTTTTTATTGTTTGAGGCGCAGGTGTGGCGACTGTGGGAGCAACTGCTCCCACAGGTTGTATGGCTTTTAGTGTGTCAATGCGGGTGGGCGTGGCAGTCGTTGATGGCCGCGCGTTCGGCGCCGCCGAGGATGTTGAACAGCAGGTTCAGCGACAGCGCACTCAGCCAGAATCCGGCGGCGAAACTGGCGCCCATCATCACCGGCATGCGGATGCCCCTCGGGCCTATCCCTAACGATTGCACGATGGTAGCGACCAGGATCAGTTGCAAAAGGGGTAAACGCTGAATGGCGGGTGCGTCGGGGATGCGCGCTTCGGAGAGCTCAGACATGCAACACCTCGGATCTTTTTTATTCTTGTGATTTTGTGCGACAGGGGAACGCGGCGCGGCCAATCGCGAGCAAGCTCGCTCCCACAGGTCCTGCGTAATCCTGTGGGAGCGAGCTCGCTCCGGGCGGCGTTCCGACGATGCTTTTGCTACTTAATTGGTTGGAGCTCCGTGAACAATCCACGCGCCAATCAGGTCACGTTCCTGCTGGGTCATCTGGGTGATGTTGCCCAGCGGCATGATCTGGCTGGTGACGGCTTGAGCCTGGATGCGTGCGGCGTTCTGACGGATCTGCTCGGGAGTGTCGAACATCACGCCACCCGGTGCAGCGCTGAACAGCGGGCTGGTCGGTTTGGCGGAATGGCAAACCGAGCAACGTTCCTGAATCACGCTGTGCACCTTGTCGTAACTTGGTCCGGCGTTCGCAGCCTGAACCGGCGCTTCAGCAGGCTTCGCGGCGGCAGGTTTGGCACCTCCACCGAGGGCGGTTTCCGGCAGCGGCTGGTACTCGATGGTGCCAGGTGCCTTGGCTACTTCAGGTGCACTGGACATCTGCGCCGGGCCAGTCACGTACGCCAGGCAGATCATGCCCACTGCTGCGACGGGCATGGTCCAGGCGAACTTGTGGCTGTCATGACGGGTGTTGAAGTAATGACGCACCAACACCGCCAATACCGCGATCCCGGCCAGGATCAGCCAGTTGTATTGGCTGCCGTAAGTGCTCGGGAAGTGGTTGCTGATCATGATGAACAGCACCGGCAGGGTGAAGTAGTTGTTGTGACGCGAACGCAGCAAGCCTTTGGCCGGCAGCGCCGGATCCGGCGTGCGGTTCTCGGCAATCGCCGCCACCAGCGCACGCTGGGCCGGCATGATGATGCGGAACACGTTGCCGACCATGATGGTGCCGATGATCGCGCCGACGTGCAGGTACGCACCCCGACCACTGAACACTTTACTGAAGCCGTAAGCGGCGCCAATGATCAGCACGAACAGGATGAAGCCGAGCAGGGCAGGGCGTTTGCCCAGGGCCGAGTCGCAAAGGAAGGAGTAGACGAACCAGCCGACGAACAACGAGGCAATGCCCAGGGCAACACCTTCAGGGCCGGTCAGGCTGCTGCCCGGTGCCAGCAGGTAGAGCGTCGGGTTGGAGTAGAACACCACGCACAGCAGCGCGATCCCCGACAGCCAGGTGAAATAGGCTTCCCATTTGAACCAGTGCAGGTTGTCCGGCATGGTCGGTGGGGCCAGTTTGTATTTTTCCAGGTGATAGATACCGCCGCCGTGGATCGCCCACAAATCGCCCGCCAAGCCACTTTTCGGGTTGACCCGATTGAGGTTGTTTTCCAGCCAGACGAAATAGAACGACGCGCCGATCCAGGCCACGCCAGTAATCATGTGAACCCAGCGTACGCTCAGGTTCAGCCATTCCAACAGATGTGCTTCCACAGTCTTTACCTCTCGCCTGTCACTCTGTCGTCGAGTGATCAGACCTTCTCTTATTGGTGGGGGGCAAGGATCAAACGCTCATCCTCTTTGAAAAAATGCTCATCGCAGTTGTTGCCTGTGCCACTGCGATCAACCACCAGGAAGTCATCCCGCTTTTCGATCGTCAGCACCGGATGGTGCCAAACGCCGCGATGGTAATTAATGCCCTGCCTGCCGTTGGTGACGAAGGCGCGGACCAAGCCTGATACAGGTTCATCGCCAAGTGGCGCGACCACGATCAGAAAGGGGTTGCCGAGCAGCGGAATGAAAGCCTGGCTGCCCAGCGGGTGACGCTCCAGCATGCTGACGGTCAGCGGCATGTCCTGCGCGTCGGCGCGGAAGATGCTGATGATCGCTTTATCCTCTGGCGTGGCGGTTTCAACCGTCGCCAGTTTATGGAAGCGCATGGTCGAACCGTTGTTGATCATGAAGTGATCGCTACCGTCGGTTTCGATAACGTCACCGAAAGGGGCGAAGGCTTCTTTGGTCAGCGGTTCAATCGTCAATGTGCGCATGCTGGTCTTCTTTTCGTTGAGTTCTGTGTTGTCTGTTCTATTGCTATCGCGAGCAAGCTCGCTCCCACATTTGACCGCGTACCCCTGTGGGAGCGAGCTTGCTCGCGATTGGCCTCAGCGCTTATTTAGCGACCTTGCCCAGGACGCGCAGGCGGCTCACACCACCATCCGGGAACACATTGAGGCGGATGTGGGTGATCGGCCCCAGAGCCTTGATCTGCTCGGCGAAGGTGTGTTCGGCGTGCATTTCCAGTTTCTGCGCCGGCAGCAATTCGCGCCAGAACAGCGATTGGGTTTCGATCTGGCTGTCGGTGCCGCCCTTCACGAACGCGCCCTGGATCGAGCACGTGTCCGGGTAGTTGCCCTTGAAGTGCAGGGTGTCGACGATGACTTTCTCGATCTCGCCGGCATGACCCAGCGCGACGATGACCCAGTCATTGCCTGGCGTGCGACGACGTGCGGTTTCCCAGCCGTCGCCCATGTTGATGCCACGGCCCGGGTTGAGGATGTTGCTCATACGACCGAAGTGTTCGTCGGAGCAGGCGAGGGCGCGGCCGCCGTTCAGCGCTGCAGCCAGGTCAACCTGTTCGTTGTCGCCAACAGCGGACCAGTCGCGGAACGGAATACCGTAAACACGCAGGCGGGCCACGCCACCATCCGGGTAGATGTTGAAGCGCAGGTGACTGAACGCCTGGTCGTTGTTGATTTCGTGGAAGTGGTGGCTGTTGCCTTGCAGCTCGACGGCCGACAGCACTTCAGTCCACTGGGTGCTTTCGTCCGGCTCGCCCGAGGCCAGGAAGCACGCTTCCAGGGAGGCCGATGGCGGGAAGTTGCCGGTGAAGAATGAAGTGTCGATGTCCACGCCTTTGATCGAGCCTGGAACGCCTAGGCGGATTACCGCGCTGTCGTAGCCTTCGAAGCGCTTGCGGCGCGACTCCCAGCCGTCCATCCACTTGCCGTTGTCATCGAACACGCCCTCCTTCCACACAGCCGGGGTCGGTTGAAACAGGCGGTTGGCATCAGCGAACCAGTCATCGGTGACCGAGATGATTTTGGTGCCCAGACGGGCGTCGGCCAGGTTGACGAACTTCTCGAAAGGTACGGCGTAAGCTTTCATTCTTCTTGTCTGCCTTTAATAAGTTGGCTTGGGATGCTCTCAGGGCCCTGGGCTCGTTCTGCGTTCGGAAAACTTGCTCGGACCAAGGTCGCTATAGGGTCAGTAATCGGAACAACGCAATCTTGTTGATCTGCGCCAGCGCGCATTTGAATTCGGTATCCGCCGAATTGTGAATGCGCGTTTCGAACGCTGCGAGGATCTGATGCCGGTCGCTGCCTTTTACCGCCATGATGAAGGGAAACTTGAACTTGGCTTTGTAGGCGTCGTTCAGCTCGGTGAAGCGAGAAAACTCTTCGGCCGTGCATTGGTGAATACCCGCGCCAGACTGTTCTTGAGTGCTGGCTGCGGTAAGCTGGCCCTGAACGGCGGCTTTGCCGGCCAGGTCCGGGTGAGCGTTGATCAATGCCAGCTGGTTGACGTGATCGGCGCTCAACAGGATGTCGCTCATGCGCTGGTGCAGGGTTTCGATCTCGTCGATCGACGCGTCCTGCCCCAGGTCGAAGGCCTTCTCGGCCACCCATGGCGAATGTTCGTAGATGTCGGCGAAGGCGGCGACGAAGGCATCGCGGCTCAGGGTCGAGGGCTTCAGGGTTTGGAAGTGACTCATTTTGCGGCCCCTTGGTACGGGTGGGTTTCGTGCCAGTGGCGAGCGATGTCGACGCGACGGCTGAACCACACCTGTTCATGACTTTTAGCGTACTCGATAAAGCGTTTGAGCGAGGCCAGACGCGCCGGACGGCCGATCAGACGGCAGTGCAGGCCGATCGACAGCATCTTCGGTGCTTCGGCGCCTTCGGCATACAGCACGTCGAACGCGTCTTTGAGATATTCGAAGAAATCGTCGCCCTTGTTGAAGCCCTGGACCTGGGTGAAGCGCATATCGTTGGTGTCCAGGGTGTACGGGATCACCAAGTGCGGCTTGCCGGTCGGGTTGTTCGGTTCCCAGTAGGGCAGGTCGTCGTCATAGGTGTCGCAGTCGTAGAGG
Organism: Pseudomonas sp. RT4P38; assembly: GCF_054897765.1. Classification (NCBI taxonomy): domain Bacteria; kingdom Pseudomonadati; phylum Pseudomonadota; class Gammaproteobacteria; order Pseudomonadales; family Pseudomonadaceae; genus Pseudomonas; species Pseudomonas sp. RT4P38. The sequence goes on along the minus strand of NZ_CM142703.1, from coordinate 4,744,761 downwards.
AAACCACCTTCTTCCATCACCAGACGACGGGTGTTCGGACCGGTGCGGCCGGTGTACCAGCCCAGCGGACGTTCACCGGTGATTTCGGTGAGGACGCGGATCGCTTCGAGCATGTGCTCGCGTTCCTGCGCTTCGTCCATGTACTGGTAGTCGATCCAGCGATAGCCATGGCTGCAGATCTCGTGGCCGGCATCGACCATCGCGCGGATCACGTCCGGGTGGCGCTGGGCGGCCATGGCCACGGCGAAGATGGTCAGCGGGATGTCGAACTCCTTGAACAGTTTCAGAGTCCGCCAGACGCCGGCACGGCTGCCATACTCGTAAAGGGATTCCATGCTCATGTTGCGCGCGCCTTGCAGCGGCTGCGCCGAGACCATTTCCGAGAGGAAGGCTTCGGATTCTTTATCGCCGTGCAGGATATTGCGCTCGCCACCTTCCTCGTAATTGAGCACGAAGGACAGGGCGATGCGGGCATTGCCCGGCCAGTGTGGGTGAGGAGGGTTACTGCCGTAACCGATCAGGTCGCGTGGGTAGTCAGCGCTCACTGCAGTCTTCCTTCTTATTCGTTCGACTTGTTCAAGGTCAGGGTTGTGTGGCGGCCTGGCAGTTTGATGACAGACTGGCGTCACAGCGATGGGATGATTGTATACAACTTTATATCGACTTTGTAAGCCTGATTTTTTGCATTTTTCACTGACTGTCATCTTCACATGTTATTGCAAGAAACCTGCCTGATTGGTCAGCTAATGGATGGAAGGTCCTTTGATCCTATGGTTCGACGCCAGATTCGGTACGAATCCATGAGTAGCGGACATTGCCGTAAAAATGTGATTTTTATTGTGTACAATTTTTTTGAAAAGTGTCTTAATTAGTCGCTCGCCGCAGCTTTTCGTGCTCCGAATCGGTGCGGTCTCCTTTCAACTGACTTCGGGAGGCGCGAGGTCTGACTGCTCTAAGCAGGCAGGCGCGCAGAATCAATGGGACGTTTGACTACACACGTTTTGGACGCTGCACATGGTTGTCCGGGCAGCTCGATCAAGGTCGAGTTGTATCGCGTTGAAGGTTCGCAGCTGGAACTGGTGGCCACGGCAGTCACTAACAGCGACGGCCGGGTCGATGCACCGCTGCTGCAAGGCGATGACTACCGTTCCGGGGTCTATCAGGTTCAATTTCATGCGGGCGATTACTACCGCGCCCGTGGCGTAAAGCTTCCGGAGCCGGCGTTCCTGGATGTGGTTGTGCTGCGTTTTGGCATCTCTGCCGAGCAGGACCACTACCATGTACCGCTGCTGATTTCGCCGTACAGCTATTCGACCTACAGAGGAAGCTAGGACTTTCCCCCCAAAAATCCTGCGCATATAGCTTCTTTGGTCTTTCGCCTGCTCACACTGCGGGCTTTTTTTCGTCCTTGAGAAAGTAGGTGCCTGGTCAGGCGCCATCGCGGGCAAGCCCGCTTCCACAGTGAGCTGTGGCGTTCACAGAACCTGTGGGAGCGGGCTTGTCCGCGATGCTTTTGCTCTTCAGCGGCTCAACAAGGAGGCCGTGCCCGCACCACTGAACAACCCCGCACTGATGCGGTTAAACCAGTTCTGGCCCTTGCCACTGCGCAAATACCGCGCCGCCCCGTGGGCACTCAGCCCATAAGCCAATTTGCACAACAGATCCAGCACGGTCCAGGTCACAATCATCACCAGCAACTGCGGCAGGAACGGATGCTCGGCGCTGAGGAACTGCGGCAGGAAAGCAGCAAAGAACAGAATGTCTTTCGGGTTGCTCGCGCCCAGCACAAACGCGCGACCGAACAGTGCACGAAAGCGTGGAGCCGGTGCAGCCTGGGGTACTTCAGCGCCGTGTGAGGGTTGACGCGATTGCTGCCAGCTCTGCCAGGCCAGGTAGAACAGGTACAGCGCACCGACGATTTTCAGCGCGCTGAACAGCTGTTCCGACGCCAGCAGCAAGGCGCCCAAACCCAACGCGGAAGCACTGAGCAAACAGATCGACGCAATCACGCCTCCCAGAAACGCCGGGTATGAACGGCGCAAACCGTAATTCAGACTGTTGCTGATCATCAGCAAAGACAGTGGCCCGGGGATCAGGATCACCACCAGCGCAGCGCCACTGAACAGCAGCCAGGTTTCCAGACTCATCACTTTCCTCCATTTGTGCAAAAGCCCCACCCGACGGGGTGAGGCTGTTTTGAAACACTGTTTTTGAAACGTAGACGGCTTACAGGAAAATGAACTTGGCGATGAAGATCGCGCAGAGCACCCACAGACTGATGGAAATTTCCTTGTGCTTACCGGTACAGGCCTTAAGTACCACGTAAGTGATAAAGCCCAGCGCGATGCCGTCGGCGACCGAGAAGGTCAGGGGCATCATGATCGCAGTGACGATCGCCGGAATGCTGTCGGTCGCTTCGTCCCATTCGATGTGAGCCATGCCGCCCATCATCAGCATCGCCACATAAATCAGCGCACCGGCGGTAGCATATGCGGGGATCATGCCAGCCAGCGGTGCGAAAAACATGGCGGCAATAAATAGCACACCTACGGTCACGGCGGTAAGACCAGTCCGACCACCAGCGGCTACACCCGCGGCACTTTCCACATAGCTGGTGACCGGCGGAACGCCGACCACCGCACCGAACACGCTGGATGCACTGTCGGCTTTGAGGGCGCGGGAAAGGTTTTCGATCTTTCCATCAGCGTTCACCAGACCGGCGCGCTGGGCAACGCCCATCAAGGTGCCGGCGGTGTCGAACATATGCACGAAGAGGAAGGCCAGCACCACGCTGATCATGCTGATGTTGAACACGCCGGCGACATCCATGGCCATCCAGGTCGGAGCCAGGCTCGGCGGGGCTGACATGATCCCTTCGTAATGCACCAGGCCCAGACCCCAACCGGCCAGGGTGACGGTGATGATGCTGATGAGAATCGCGCCGAACACTTTGTGGTAGCTGAGCACGGCGATCATCAGGAAGCAGATGGCGGCGAGCAGCGGGCCAGGCTCGCGCAGGGAGCCGAGTTTGATCAGGGTGGCCGGGCTATCGACGACGATGCCAGCGGTTTTCAAGCCGATCAGCCCGAGGAACAAGCCCACACCGGCGCCCATAGCGTAGCGCAAGCTGACCGGGATGCTGTTGAGCAGCCATTCGCGAATCCGCGAGAAGGTCAGGAACATGAACAGCACGCCTGAGATAAACACCGCGCCGAGGGCGGTTTCCCAGTTGTAGCCCATGGTGCCAACCACGGTATAGGTAAAGAAGGCGTTCAAACCCATGCCTGGCGCCAGGCCGACCGGCCAGTTGGCGTAAAGGCCCATCAACAGGCAACCCAGCGCGGCGGCGATACAGGTGGCGACAAACGCGGCACCGTGATCAATCCCGGCATCGGCCATGATGTTGGGGTTGACGAAGATGATGTAAGCCATGGTGATGAAGGTTGTCAGACCGGCAATCAGCTCGGTCTTCACCGTGGTGCCATGCAAGCTGAGTTTGAAGATGCGCTCCAGCCAGCCATTACGTAACGGCGGCGAGAGTTCCAGCGACGGGACTTCGGATTTGCGGCTTTCCACAGCGAGTACTCCTCAAGAGTTTTGTTTTTATTTCCAGGGCCGGACCCATGAGGGCGGCAGCGGCCCTTTGAGGCACTTGCGAATTTGTTGACCGGTTGGTCAAGAACTCGCACGAAGTGGATTATGCTTTTGTATACAAATAAAGCAAATAATGTTTTTGATTTTGTAGACGAAAAGTTTGTTGATCGGGATATATCGGCTATAGACGATCGTTCCCACGCTCTGCGTGGGAATGCATCCGGTGACGCTATGCGCCACTTTCAGGAGCGGACGCACAGCGTCCATGGCGGCATTCCCACGCGGGAGCGTGGGAATGAGAGTGACTCGGCTGGCACTTGGGTTTTTCCCAACGCCATGTCCATCGCCAGCGAAGGGCTGAAACGGCTGGCAGCAGTGGTGCGTCAGGCCCAGGCAGCGGAAGCGGTCTGAGGGCAGAGACAAAAAAACCGCGCAGGGGGCGGTTTGTTTTTGTCCGAGATTTTTGGTGCAAGGGCCGGCCTCATCGCGAGCAAGCTCGCTCCCACAGGGGATCAGTGTTGATCACAGATCTCCATCACCCCACACAACCACTGTGGGAGCGAGCTTGCTCGCGATGAGGCCATCAGCACCAGCACAAAACCATCAGGCCGCGGCAAACCGCTTGTCCAGATAATCAATGATCACCTTGGACTCGTACATCCAGGTGGTCTGGCCATTCTCTTCGATGCGCAGGCACGGAACCTTGATCTTGCCACCTTGTTCCAGCAAGGTCTGGCGATCCTGCTCGTTGTTCTTTGCATCGCGCAACGCCACCGGCACGTTCAAGCGGCGCAGGGTGCGGCGGGTTTTCACGCAGAACGGGCAGGCGTGGAACTGATACAGGGTCAGGCCCTTGGCAGCCGTGTTGACCTGAGCCTGAACCTCGGCAGGACGCTGTTTTTTGCCGGGGCGGGTGATGAAGTCGATGAAGATGATCAGTTGGCCAAGGCCGACACGAAGCGCTTTTACGAACACGGTATAAGCCTCACAGGGGCAAACGAAGGCGCGCAGCTTACCTGATTTTCGCGGTCGAAAAAAAACCGGCGATGAATGCCGGTTTTCTTCGTGCTGCAAATTACTTGATCAGGCTGAGAAACTCGCTGCGGGTGGCCGCGTTTTCGCGGAACTCACCCAGCATCACCGAGGTGATCATCGACGAATTCTGTTTTTCCACACCGCGCATCATCATGCACATGTGCTTGGCCTCGATCACCACTGCAACGCCCAGGGCGCCGGTGACTTGCTGGACCGCATCGGCGATCTGGCGGCTGAGGTTTTCCTGGATCTGCAGGCGACGGGCGTACATATCGACGATCCGCGCGACTTTCGACAGGCCCAACACTTTGCCGCTCGGAATGTAAGCGACGTGGGCCTTGCCGATAAACGGCAGCAGGTGGTGTTCGCACAACGAGTAGAGCTCGATGTCCTTCACCAGCACCATTTCGCTGTTATCGGAGCTGAACAAGGCACCGTTGGTGACCTCTTCCAGCGTCTGTTCATAACCGCGGCAGAGGTACTGCATGGCTTTGGCGGCACGTTTTGGCGTGTCGAGCAGGCCCTCGCGGGAAACGTCCTCGCCCAATTGGCCGAGAATCGCGGTGTAATTCTGTTCCAGGGACATGAAACTACCTGTGGGATTTTACGCAAAGGGCAAGGGTACGGTGGCGGACACGACGCTGCAAGCGTGACGCGACGGCTTTACTCGTCGCGACCTTCCATCATGGTCCGTTTGAGCATCACATAAACCGCTCCGGCGCCGCCGTGTCTGGCCTGGCACGAGGTGAAGCCGAGTACCTGTGAATGCTGGCGCAGCCAGGTGTTGACGTGGCTTTTGATCATCGGCCGCTTGCCGTCCAGACGCACGGCCTTGCCGTGGGTGACGCGCACGCAACGGATTTCGAATTTGGTCGCTTCGGCCAGAAACGCCCAGAGGGTTTCCCGGGCCTTTTCCACGCTCATGCCATGGAGGTCGAGGCTGCCTTCGAACGGAATCTGTCCGATCTTGAGCTTGCGCATCTGGCTTTCCTGAACACCGTCACGCGCCCACATCAGCTCGTCTTCGGGGCCAACATCGATGACGAACTGATCAGACAGCCCGTCAACGGTGGTGGCATCGGTGCGCACGGTGGCGGCCTGACGCAGTTTGGCGATGTGTGCGCGGTCAGCTTTGGGTTTGCCGGTTTCGGCGCGATCGTGTTTGATCGGCTTGACGCCTTGGATCGCGCTTTTGAACAGGGAAAAATCGTCGTCTTGCATGTCAGCCTCCGCGAAGGGCGGCCAGTTTACCCAACTCGAGACAAATCGGGGCGCGAGAAAACGCGAAGCGCACGGCTCAGTCGTGTTTTTTCATCAGGTGCGGGGAGATGTTCAGCTCACGCGACTGACGCGAGCGACGACGGCAGCGACGCCATAGCCACACGCCGATGTACAGCACGAACAGGCCAATCGCCAGAATCACTGCCGACCCGGCCGGGCTGGCATTCAGCTCGCCCAAGGCGGGCGCGTGGCCGAGCAGGCTGGCTATGCCTGCCATCGCCAGCAACACGCCGCACATCGCCAGCAAGGCAGCAAATGCCGCGCCGATTCGAAAACGCCAGTTGCGTTGGCCTTTAGGCCGCAGGCGGCGTGCGTCAAAACCATCGGATAACTTCATTCCGACCTTCCTCAATGGGTATCGGCCCTTCGACCGGGAGTTGACCGGGATGTTCCTGAGGCTAAGACAATTACAGCAAATGATAGGCTTTTGCGGATGAGCGGTGGCATGGACCGCTCATCGTAGGTCGATCAGATCAACTCTTGAGTCAGGGCAACGACCGCGAAATTGTCTGCCATGATCGCCATTTCGGTCTGATGAACATGCTCGGCACTGAGGACTCCGCCCTTATAGGGCAAATCGCGAGTGGCGCAGGCGTCTTCTACAAGCGTGCAGCGAAAGCCCAGGTTTTTTGCCGCACGCACGGTGGTGCTGACGCTGGAGTGGCTCATGAAGCCGCAAACGACCAGATCCACCGAGCCAAGTTCTTCCAAACGTTTTTTCAAATCCGTGCCATGGAACGCACTCGGCAGTATTTTTTCAATTTTGATTTCGCCGGGCAGCGGCTCCAACCCAGGAATGAACTGCCCGCGCTCGCCACGCGGGTCGAACAGTCCACCGACGGTGCCGAGATGGCTGACATGCACAATCGGCCGACCGGCTGCACGGGCAGCGGTCACCAGTTGCTTGATGTTCGCGACGGCAGCATCCATGCCGCTCAAGGCCAATGGGCCGCTGAGGTATTCTTTCTGGGCATCGATGATGACAAGGGTCGCATGGCTCAGTTTGGCTGCTGCGTAACCGCGGCCGCTGAGTTGAAACATCGTTTGTGTAACGGACATTCTGGGGCTCCTTCGGATGGGGCTTTTGCGACATTGTCCTCTGGCTGAGCGCTTCTGTGAATCGCTACCATCGCAGGCGCCGTCTTTGCTGGCTCGCAGCCTTGTCAATATGCGCGTTTTGTTCAATCACCAGCCGAAAAAATAGAATAGTCCTACATTTGCCCCGGTAGTTTTCCCGCGTCGTCGTGACGCGTTTTGGCTGTTAGAATCGCCAGTCGTTTTTCTTGGAGTTTGCCCCCCGTGATCACTTCCCGACTTCGTACCCTGCGTGACCATATTCGTTGGGCCGTCAGCCGCTTCCATGGGGAGGATCTGTTTTTCGGCCATGGGACCGACAACGCCTGGGACGAAGCTCGTCAGCTGGTGTTGGGTGCCGTGCACTTGCCGTGGGAAATCGCCGACAGCTACCTCGACTGCAATCTGGAAGAAGACGAGCTGGTCAACCTGCAACGCCTGCTCAAACGCCGTATCGAAGAACGCATTCCTACCGCGTACCTGTTGGGGGAAGCGTGGTTCTGCGGCATGTCGTTCATCGTCGATGAGCGCGTCTTGATCCCGCGTTCGCCGATTGGCGAACTGATCGAAAAGCGTTTCGAACCGTGGCTGGGCGCCGAACCTGCGCGAATTCTCGACCTGTGCACCGGTTCCGGCTGCATCGGTATCGCTTGTGCCTACGAGTTCCAGAACGCCGAAGTGGTGCTGGCCGACCTGTCGTTCGAAGCACTGGAAGTGGCCAACCAGAACATCGAGCGCCATGGCGTCGATGAGCGGGTGTACACGGTGCAGGGCGATGGTTTCGATGGTTTGCCGGGTCAGCGTTTCGACCTGATCGTGTCGAACCCGCCTTACGTCGATGCGGAAGATTTCGCCGACATGCCGGACGAATACCAGCATGAGCCGGAGCTGGGCCTGGCCTGCGGTGATGATGGCTTGAACCTGGTGCGTCGCATGCTCGCCGAAGCGGCGGATCACCTGACCGAGAAGGGCTTGCTGATTGTCGAAGTAGGCAACAGCCAGGTTCACGTTGAGGCACTGTACCCGGAAGTCGACTTCGCCTGGCTCGATTTCGAGCGCGGTGGGCATGGCGTGTTCATGCTGACCGCAGAGCAGTGCCGCGATCATCAGGCACTGTTCGCTTCCCGCGTCTGACTGAACTGGCTTCTGTGGCGAGGGGATAAATCCTCTCGCCACAAAAAGCCGTTAACGTTGTGTCGCAATCCAGATCAGCAACCCGGCCTGAAACACCGCAAACGCCACCAGACACGTAATGGTAAAGCGCAGCCCGGCGTCTTCGCGCTTGTACTTACTGACCTTTTCTTCGTGCTTCTTGAGTTTGACTTCCTGCTCGGCGAGATTTTGCTCGGCTTGCTGGAGCATCTGCGCCGCCTCAAGAATTTCCACGACCTGCAATTTTTCCGTGTTCCAGTCAGCCAGCAGGTCACCGACCTGTACCTCTTTGACGCTGCCCTTCAAATGCTGGGCATCGGCGTAGATCACATCGAAACCGTGCATGCGCAAAAAGTGATCGCGGCGCAGGCGAGTGTCTTCGTTCAGCGCATCCTTATTGTTCAGGTCGGTGCCGTCGACGGTGTAACCGGGCCAGCGCTTTTTCGCCCAGGTAATGCCCTGGGCCGCCATATAACGCCCGATGCCACGGTTCATCGGTTCGATCTGCAAACCGCTGTCAGGCCCGAAATGCACGCGCTTGGTGGCGTGATCGACCCACACGTCCAGATGATTCTGTTCCTTGCGCACGCGCTGGCCGGGCAGCGAAATGCTCATGCGCATCAGGCTGCGTTCCTTGTTATTGCGTTCGGCGTAACCGAACTCAACAAAGCGCAGCGGCCGTCCACCGGTGTTGCGGTCGGTCTGCAACGGCGCCAGACGGAGCATCTTGTGGTGCTCGACGTGGACGTCCGCCCATGGCAGCTCGACCGCTGGCGGTGCGTCTTTTTCAGCGGTGGTGTCGGGTGAAGTCTGGGTATCAGTCATAACGGCGAGATCCTGTCCAAGCTCTGCTTGCCGCCAGTCATAGCGCTGGCGACAAAGGCTTATCGGCCGTTTTTTTCAGGACTGGAGGGCAAACAGCCCTTAACTGGTGCGAAGTCCGTCAATAAACCCGAGGATTCGCGTGCCGAGTTCGGCCGCCAGTGGCAATTGCGGATCTTTGTAAGAGGCCAATTGCCGTTTTACATCGTTGGGCACGATGCGCATCACGTGGTTCATGCCTTCGATCAGCGCCAGTTCGGCATCCGGTTTGGCGGCTTTCAGCATCTTGGCGTCACCGACGCCGACCTGAATGTCGTTGCTGCCCTGAATGATCAGCGCCGGCATCTTCAACTTGGCGAACGCCGCTGCCGGGTCCTGGCGGAACAGTGAAATCAGATACGGCTGCACGCTCGGGCGGAAAATCACCTGCAACTGCGGTGGCACGTTGTCGTCGGTGTGGCCGGCCTTGAGGCTGTCGAGCAATTCATTGCTGCGCAGCATCAGCGGTGGCGGCAGGCGATTGCTCAATTGTTGGCGCAGCACCTGATCGATCGGCCGGGCGCTGCCGGACATGGAGATGACCGCGGCGGCATCAAGGCTCGGCGCCGCCAGGCTGGCGATCAAGGCACCTTCGCTGTGGCCCAGCAGGATCAGCTGGCCAAAGCGCGGATCGGTTTTGAGCTTCCGGCCCCAGGCCTCAGCGTCGGCCGCATAGGCTTCAACCGACAGATTGCGTTCGTCCGGGGTCGCCGCAAGGCTCGCCGCCACGCCGCGTTTGTCATAACGCACGCTGGCGATGTTGTGTTTGGCCAGTACCCAAGCGAGACGCTTGAGACTGTCGTTGCGTCCGCCGTCGGGGTTGTTTCCGTCACGATCCGTAGGGCCGGAGCCAGAAATGATCAGGACAACCGGTACCGGCGTGTCGGACTTGGGCAGCAATAACGAGCCGAAAAGCTCGCCGCTGCCCGTGTCTAAAGTGATCGGGCGTTGCAGGACAGTGGCCTGGACAAAGCCGGTAAACAGGGTAAGGCTCAAGGCTATAACTCGCAGCATCATCACGCCATCATGAACAAGATGCCGGTTGGACTCGCAGGCACCCATAAGGTTCGAGGATGAACTAGTTGGGTAGCCTGCGTATACTGGCGCGCATTACGTATTTGGTTCGATTTCACGGAGCGTCCTGCATGTCCGGCAATACCTACGGCAAGCTGTTCACTGTCACCACCGCGGGCGAAAGCCATGGTCCGGCGTTGGTCGCCATTGTCGACGGCTGCCCGCCGGGCCTGGAGATCTCTCTGGAGGATCTGCAGCGTGACCTGGATCGCCGCAAACCCGGTACCAGCCGCCACACCACCCAGCGCCAGGAAGCCGACGAAGTCGAAATCCTCTCCGGCGTGTTCGAAGGGCGCACCACCGGTTGCTCCATCGGCCTGTTGATCCGCAACACCGACCAGAAGTCCAAGGATTACTCGGCGATCAAGGACCTGTTCCGCCCGGCCCACGCCGATTACACCTACCATCACAAATACGGCGAGCGCGATTACCGTGGCGGCGGTCGCAGTTCGGCGCGTGAAACGGCCATGCGCGTGGCCGCCGGTGCGATTGCGAAGAAATACCTGGCCACTCAGGGCATCGTCATTCGTGGCTACATGAGCCAACTCGGCCCGATCGAAATCCCGTTCAAGACCTGGGATTCGGTGGAAGAGAACGCCTTCTTCAGTCCTGATCCGGACAAGGTCCCGGAGCTGGAAGCCTATATGGACCAGTTGCGCCGCGACCAGGATTCGGTGGGCGCGAAGATCACCGTGGTCGCTGAAGGCGTGATGCCGGGCCTCGGCGAGCCGATCTTCGACCGCCTGGACGCCGAACTGGCCCATGCGCTGATGAGCATCAATGCGGTCAAAGGCGTGGAAATCGGCGCCGGTTTCGCCAGCGTTGCCCAGCGCGGCACCGAGCACCGCGATGAAATGACCCCGCAAGGGTTCCTCAGCAACAACGCCGGCGGGATTCTCGGCGGCATTTCGTCGGGTCAGCCGATCGTCGCGCACCTGGCACTCAAGCCAACCTCGAGCATCACTACGCCGGGTCGTTCCATCGACATCCATGGCAACCCGGTGGAAGTCGTCACCAAGGGTCGTCACGACCCGTGCGTCGGCATCCGTGCCACGCCGATTGCCGAAGCGATGATGGCCCTCGTGCTGATGGATCACCTGCTGCGTCACCGTGGGCAGAACCTGGACGTGCGCGTGAGTACGCCGGTGCTGGGTCAGCTTTAATGGCTGACCTCATAGCCGCTGCGGTCTGGTGACTGTGGCGGCGCTCCCGTACTGGCGGCTCTCCAGTTTCTATCTGTTCTATTTCGCCTTGCTGGGTTCGACTGCGCCGTTTCTGGCACTGTACTTCGATCATCTGGGCTTTTCCAGCGCACGCATCGGCGAGCTGGTGGCGATCCCGATGCTGATGCGCTGTGTGGCGCCGAACATCTGGGGCTGGCTCGGCGATTACACCGGCCAGCGCCTGGCGATCGTGCGTTTCGGTGCGGTCTGTACGCTGCTGACGTTCTCACTGATTTTCGTCAGCAAGACTTACGCCTGGCTGGCGATGGTCATGGCCTTGCACGCGTTCTTCTGGCACGCGGTGTTGCCGCAGTTCGAAGTCATCACGTTGGCGCACTTGCAGGGCCAGACTAATCGTTACAGCCAGATCCGCCTGTGGGGTTCCATCGGGTTCATCATCACCGTGGTCGCACTCGGCAGGCTGTTCGAATGGCTCAGCCTCGATATTTATCCTCTGGCGCTGGTGCTGATCATGGCCGGCATTGTCGTCAGCAGCCTGTGGGTGCCCAACGCTCAACCGGTTCAGGGTGAGCGACCGGCGGGGGACGGTTTCCTCAAACAGTTGCGCAGTCCCGGAGTGTTGGCGTTTTACGGTTGTGTGGCGCTGATGCAGGTGAGCCACGGTCCTTATTACACCTTTCTGACCTTGCACCTGGAGCGACTTGGTTACAGCCGTGGGCTGATCGGCATGCTCTGGGCGGTCGGCGTGGTCGCCGAAGTTTTGATGTTTCTGGCCATGAGCAAGATCCTTGCGCGTTTCTCCGTGCGACGGGTGTTGCTGGCGAGTTTTCTGCTGGCGGCGTTGCGTTGGTTGTTGCTCGGTTCGTTCGCTGAATTTCTTTGGGTGCTGTTGTTTGCCCAGGTGCTGCATGCGGCGACTTTTGGCAGCTTTCACGCGGCTGCCATCCAGTTCGTGCAACGTAGCTTCGGCGCGCGTCAGCAAGGTCAGGGCCAGGCGTTGTACGCCGCACTGGCCGGCGTCGGTGGCGCATTGGGCGCGTTGTATTCCGGCTATAGCTGGAATGCACTCGGCGCCACATTGACCTTTAGTATTGCCAGCCTCGCGGCCCTGGCCGCTGCCGTTATCATTGCCACATGTATGCAAGAGGACAGGCCATGAGCCTCACCCGTGAACACCTCGCGCGCATGAGCGATGCTCTGCGGCAGATTGAAGCCTTTGAATTTTTCGCGTGCGAGTTGAAGGCGCGCTCGGTTTTTAACCTTGAAGCATGAACCGTTAAGGAGTTGCCCTGATGAGCAGCCTGTCCGTTTACCACGTCTCAAGCCCTGACTTGCCAAACAAGGTGCTGACGCATTTCGAAGACATCGCCTCGACTCTGGCCGAACAGGGCGTGCGTTTCGACCGTTGGCAAGCCACGGCGAAGATCCAGCCCGGCGCCAGCCAGGAGGAAGTAATCGCCGCGTATCAGGAGCAAATCGACACGCTGATGACCGAACGCGGTTACATCACCGTCGATGTGATCAACCTGAACAGCGATCACCCGCAAAAAGCTGAGTTGCGCGCCAGGTTTCTCGACGAACATCGACATGGCGAAGACGAAGTACGGTTTTTCGTCGCCGGTCGTGGCTTGTTCACCCTGCACATCGACGATTACGTCTACGCGGTGCTTTGCGAGAAAAACGACCTGATCTCGGTCCCGGCCGGCACCCCGCACTGGTTTGACATGGGCGAGCATCCGCATTTCGTCGCGATCCGTCTGTTCAACAACGCCGAAGGCTGGGTGGCCAACTTCACCGGCGAAGACATCGCCAGCCGCTTCCCGCGTCTTGAGGACTGAGCCCATGCCGATCAAAGCGATTCTCACCGACATCGAAGGGCGTATTACCCAAGCGGTCATACTCTGTAGGAGCAGAGCTTGCTCGCGAAAGCGGTATATCAGGCAACAGCAATATGGAATGGCACACCGCTTTCGCGAGCAAGCTCTGCTCCTACAGGGATTGCGCAACTCCACAAATAATTCAGGCCGTGAAGCGAAAGCTTTCACGGCCTGATCGTTTACAGCGTCGATACGGTTTTATACCGAGTGATACGTCGGCAGGGCAAACCGCTGCTGGCTTTGCAGCATGGAAATTTGCGGCAGTTCGCTGGCCTGTTCAGCAATGTCACGGCGAATCGCGCTGATCACCCAAGACAACTGATCACCGGCATGCAATTGCTGGTAGGAAATCGAGCGTTTGAAGACTTTGCCGTCGGTGCTGCTCAAGGTCAGCAGAATGCCGCCGTCCGGACGTGGCTGGGTGGTCACGTCGAAGTTGGAGAACAGGGACGAAAATTTTTCTTGGATCAGGTTCATGTCTATCAGCTCCGTTAGCTCTTGAATGGCAAGCATGCAGAGGTAGTTGCAGTGATTGTGCCAGCACCTGATTTTTTAAAAATCTTTACATATCAATTAGTTAGTTTTTCAGTATTTTTACACTTTCGTGCAATCTGCATGAAGGGCCATCGTGCATCCTGCATTTTGCGTGGTCGACATCGATTCGATGGAACCAATTGCCCGGCGCAAGCTCTCGATTTCGAATGCCGCAGACGTGGATACAAATCATTTCAAAAACCGCGTGTACAGCTCAGGAACCGCTGACGTATTTTCGGCCTCAATCAACGCCGCCCGAACAATAAAAAGATCGACCGGGAGCAACCATGAGCCGCACGCCGAACGACACAATTACCTGGGGCATGATGCTCCGCAAGCTGCCTTCCATTGCCAAAGCCATTCCTCGCGTGGTGAAGGGCATGAAAGTTGCCAACGTCAAGGACCCGACCCAACCGTGTGGCCTGGGCTGGTGCTTCGAGCAAGCGACATTGCGCAATCCCGATGGCCCGGCATTGCTGCAGGGCGAGAGGGCGCTGACGTATGCTCAGGTCAACCAGTGGGCGAACCGCATCGCCCATCATCTGATTGCCCAAGGCATCCGCAAGGGCGATGGGGTGGCGATCTTTATCGAAAATCGCCCGGAACTGTTGGTGACGATTCTGGCGGTGGCCAAGGTCGGCGCGATCAGCGCCTTGCTCAATACCTCGCAAACCCGCGATACCCTGGCTCACAGCCTCAACCTGGTGGCACCCGCGGCGATCATTGTCGGAGAAGAGCTGGTCCCGGCGTTTTCGGCGGTGCGCGAACGGGTGTCGATCGAGGCGGCGCTCACCTGGTTCGTCGCCGATCAAGACACCTTCACTCAACCGGGCATTGCGCCCGACGGGTTCGTTAACCTGATGACGGCCAGTGCCGACGCTGCCAGCGACAATCCTGACAGCAGCCAACAGATTTTCTTCGACGACCCTTGTTTCTATATCTACACCTCGGGCACCACCGGCTTGCCCAAGGCCGGGGTGTTCAAGCACGGTCGCTGGATGCGCAGCTGCGCAAGCTTCGGGCTGATCGCCTTGGATATGCGCCCGGAGGATGTCGTCTATTGCACCTTGCCGCTCTATCACGCCACCGGGCTGTGCGTGTGCTGGGGCTCGGCGATCAGTGGCGCCTCGGGCTTTGCCATTCGCCGCAAGTTCAGCGCCAGTCAATTCTGGAACGATGTGCGCCAGTACCGCGCGACCACCCTCGGTTACGTCGGCGAGTTGTGCCGCTACCTCGTGGATCAACCGCCCAGTGCCGACGACAGCAAGCACGGCGTGACCAAGATGATTGGCAATGGCCTGCGCCCCGGCGCATGGGGCGAGTTCAAGACGCGATTCGGGGTAAATCATATCTGTGAGCTGTACGCCGCCAGCGACGGCAATATCGGTTTCACCAACATCCTGAACTTTGATAACACCGTCGGTTTTTCCCTGATGTCATGGGAGTTGGCGGCCTACGACCACGACAGCGGCGCACCGATTCGGGATGCCAAGGGCTTCATGCGCAAAGTCGCCAAAGGCGAGAAAGGGCTGTTGCTGGCGAAGATTGACGACAAGGCACCGCTCGACGGTTACACCGATCCGCAGAAGACCGAAAAAGTTGTGCTCCATGACGTGTTCGAGAAGGGCGATCGCTATTTCAATACCGGTGACCTGCTGCGCAACATCGGTTTTGGCCATGCTCAGTTTGTTGACCGTTTGGGTGACACCTACCGCTGGAAGGGCGAAAACGTCTCGACCACCGAAGTCGAAAACATCCTTCTGCAACACCCGAATATTTCCGAGGCCGTGGCCTACGGTGTGGAGATCCAGAACACCAACGGGCGTGCCGGGATGGCGGCGATTACGCCGGCCGAGTCCCTGGCGACCCTGGATTTCAGTGAGTTGCTGGCTTTCGCCCGCGAGCAATTGCCCGCTTATGCAGTGCCTTTGTTTCTGCGAGTGAAAGTGAAAATGGAGACCACCGGGACCTTCAAATACCAGAAGACTCGCCTCAAGGATGAAGCCTTCGACCCCGGAAAAACCGGCGACGATCCAATCTATGCCTGGCTGCCGGGGACCCTGACTTATGTGCAGGTCACTCCGCAGTTGCTGGCGGATATTCACGGCGGTGCTTTTCGTTATTGAATGCAGCGCTATTGAATGTGGCTATGGCCGGCCATGAGAAAAAAGAAGTGACAGCCTCGGGGCGGCTCGGGAAACTGTCGGCTTTGCGATTAACAGAAAGTGGAGTCCCCAATGTCAGACCAAAGCCGCCAGATGACCCCCGAAGAAGCCGCTGAATTTGCCGAACAGGTATTCAACAAAGCGCGCGAGGGCGATGCGGCCATGATGGCTGCGCTATTGACCAAGGGCCTGCCGCCGAACCTGCGCAACCACAAGGGCGATACCTTGCTGATGCTGGCGGCGTACCACGGCCATGTGGAGACGGTAAAAGTCCTGCTCGAACACAAGGCCGACCCGGAAATCCGCAACGACAACGGCCAGAGCCCGATTGCCGGCGCGGCGTTCAAGGGTGATCTGGCGGTGGTCAAGGCGCTGGTCGAAGGCGGCGCGCAAGTGGAAGGCTCGTCCTTCGATGGCCGTACCGCGCTGATGATGGCGGCGATGTTCAATCGCGTCGAAATCGTCGATTACCTGATCAGCAAAGGCGCCGACCCGAAAGCCAAGGACGCCAATGGCGTATCGGCGCTGGATGCCGCCAAGACGATGGGCGCGGTGGACACCACGGCGCAGCTTGAGAAATTGCTTGGCTGATTGGGCGGATGGTCCCGGAACCCTTGTGGGAGCGAGCTTGCTCGCGATGGCGGCCTGATAGTCGACCGGTGTTTTGTGTACATATCCATTCCTGCGGTTACGGCAGAAACGGATATGTACAACAAACTCCGCCACTCAATACACCCAAACCTCAACCCGCCGATTCTTGATTCGCCCCTCATCCGCGCTATTGGCCGCCACTGGCATTTCGGCGCCAAAACCACGAATCTCGCGAAACACCACGCCGCTTTTCACCAGTTCCCGCCGCACCGCCATGGCTCGCAGTTTCGACAGCAGATCGGCCCGGGCCGGATCACTCTTGGCGTCGCCAAACCCCACCAGCGTCACCTGCCGATTGGTTTTGTCACGCTGCTTTATATAGTCGAGCACCCGCGACAGGTCCTGCCGGGCCTTGTTGTCCAGCGTCGCACTGCCTTCTTCGAAACGGAAATTCACGGTCAGTCGCTGGGCGTGTCGGCTGAGCGCCTGATAACCCTCCGGCATCAACGCATTCGGCGTGACAGTCATGGCTTGGACGGTCTGGGCGATAAAACCATTGGCCGCGACAATCGCCTGACCCTTGCTGCTTTGGGCGAACACCACCAATGCATCGGCCCAGGGATTCTTCCCATTGGGCGGCAGGTAAAAGAACAGCCGACGCGACAACGGATAGTCTTCCGTAGCAATAAGGCTATTGAGCGGCAACATGGCTTGGGATTGGCCATCGGCAATCGCCACGGCTTTGGCCTGACGCACATAAGGCAGGCCGATGAAGCCGATGCCTTGCGGGTCGAGGCTGACCGCGTCGGACAATTGCTCGCTGGATTCGAAACGTTTTGCAGCGCTACTCAGCGTTTTCCCACGACGGCTGAGGACCAATTCCTTGAACGTGTCGTAGGTGCCCGATTGGTCATCCCGCGCATAGAGATGAATTGTCCCACCGCTGCCGCCGAGTTCTTCCCAGGTTTTTGCCTCGCCGCTGAAGATTCGCGCCAGTTGTTCGGTGTTCAGTTCACTCAACGGATTTTGCGGATGAAGGATGATCGCCAGGCCATCGATGGCGATGACCTGCTCGGCGCCGGGGCTTTTAAAGTCGCCCAAGGGTTTGAGGTCCACGCGTTCGCTGTCCTTGATCGGGCGCGAGGAGGCGGCAAGATCGGCAGTGGCGGTTTTCAGGGCGGTGAAACCAGTACTGGAGCCGTGGGCCGCGACGTCCACCACGACCCGGCGGCCCTGAACGGTTTCGCCGACGACGCGCAATTCGTTGGCTTTGTCCGGAGCCTCGCTGTGAACCTTGAGTAGACCTTGTTCGCGCATCAACCCCTCAACCAGCGCCGGGCCCAATGCCGCGCCGATGGTATTGGAGCCCTGGATGCGCAGCAGCTGGCCAGATTCGGGCGTCGGCAAAGCGCCAGCCGACGCCGTCAGCGGCAGCCAGGCGCACAGCATCAACAGGAACAACACGCGCAGCGTCATGCCGGCACCTTACAAAGCCAAAGGGAGTGCCGGGAGAATAAGTCAGTAAGATTTCTGAAAGATGACAGTTACCAACAATGTGGGAGCGAGCTTGCTCGCGATGACGGCTTAACATTCAACTTGGATGTTGAATGTGAATCCGCTATCGCGAGCAAGCTCGCTCCCACAATAGATGGGCGCAAACCTTAGGGATCAACTCAACTCAAGCCAGATCGGCGCGTGATCCGACGGTTTTTCCATCCCGCGCAGTTCGTAATCCACACCCGCATCCTTCACGCGTGGCAACAACCCGTGGGACGCCATGATCAAGTCAATCCGCAGCCCACGCTTGGGCTCATCCTCAAAACCGCGGCTACGGTAGTCGAACCAGCTGAAACGGTCGGTCACCTGCGGGTTCAGGTGACGGAAGCTGTCCACCAGGCCCCAGTTCTTCAAGCGGGCCATCCACTCGCGTTCTTCTGGCAGGAAGCTGCATTTGCCGGTTTTCAGCCAGCGCTTCATGTTGTCCGGGCCGATACCGATGTCGCAGTCTTGCGGGGAAATGTTCACGTCACCCATCACCACCACCGGCTGATCGTTGCTGAACTGGCTTTCCAGCAGTTGCTGCAGATCGCTGTAAAAGCGCTCCTTGGCCGGGAACTTGGTCGGGTGATCGCGGCTTTCGCCCTGTGGGAAATAGCCGTTCATGATGGTCACCGGTACGCCATTGGCGTCGGCGAAAGTGCCCCAGATGAAGCGGCGCTGTGCATCTTCTTCATCGGTGGCGAAACCTTTGTGCAGCGCGATAGGTTCCTGACGCGAGAGCAGGGCGACGCCGTAGTGACCCTTTTGCCCGTGGAAATACACGTGATAACCCAGCGCCTGAACCTCGGCCAGCGGGAATTGGTCGTCGTGGACCTTGGTTTCCTGCAGTCCGATCACATCTGGCTGATGCTTTTCGATCAGCGCCGCCAGCTGATGGGGGCGAGCGCGCAGCCCGTTGATGTTGAAGGAGACGATCTTCATGGTCGGCAGTCCTGGCAAAAGGGCGATGCTAGCTGACATGTAGGAATGGGGCCAGCGTGGCAGTAGTCCGAATGCGCTGCTAATGTCTGGGGGCGTGGGAACGATCGCGACTGCGCAAGGCTCGTACCAATGAGAGCGCCGTCATTTGAACAGCGCCCCGGGGAGAACTACCGTTATGCCCGAAACCTCGACCGTCATCGCCGATATTCACATGCTCGACGGCGGCTATTCCCGCGAAGCACGTTCGCTGTTGTACCAGGCTTACCGGCATGAGCCGACGTTCGGCTACCTGTTCGAAGCGGAGCGTCCCGGTTATGAACAGCGGGTCCGCGCCACCGTGCGCGAACTGGTCAAACAACACTTTCTTCAGGACTTGCCGGCCATCGGCCTGCTGGTCAACGACCGGTTGATCGGCATCGCGCTGATTGCGCCGCCGCAACGTCGCCTGGGCATCACCGAAAGTTGGGCCTGGCGTCTGCGCATGGTGCTCAGCACCGGGTTTCGCTGCACCCGTCGCTATCTCGAGTATCACGATGCCGTAATGGCTTGCGTGCCGTCCGACTCGGTGCACGTGCTGCCGTTGCTGGGGGTTCATCCGCAATTCCAGGGCAAACACTTCGGCGAACAATTGCTGCAAGCGGTGCACAACTGGTGCGCGGTGGATGAGCACTCCGAGGGCGTGATTCTCGATACCGGGAATCCTCGTTATCTGGACTTCTATAAGCGTCAGGGTTATGAGGAAATCGGTGAGGTCGCCGTAGGACCGATTCGCGAACACGTGTTTTTCCACGCCAACCCGCAGGTGTTACAAACAGCAACGGCATAAAGGTAGAACTTTCACGGCACACCAGGCTCTATCACGCTCCCAAGCTCGTGATAGCATCCGCGCCTATGAAGTTTCCAGGAAGAATTACCAGTGGCGTGCTGATGCTGATTACCAGCTGCGCGGCGCTGGCGCAAAGTGAATTGGATGTTCGGATCAAACCGTCCAACGATGAACTGAAAGCCAATATAGAGGGCTATATCGGCAGCCTCGGCGATCGTGACGAGGAAGCCTTGCTGCGCTTCAGTCGTGGCGCCGAAGAACAGGCGCGCAAGGCCGCCCAGGCCTTGGGTTACTACCAGCCGCAGATCGACACGGAAGTGAAGGGCGGCAAGACACCTCGCCTGGTGCTGAACGTCGAGCCCGGCGAGCCGGTGCATTTGCGCAACGTCATTGTTCGCATCGACGGCCCGGCAGCCTCCTTCAAATCCTTTCGTGTACCCAAAAGCAATGCGCTGAAAACCGGCGCAGTGCTCAACCATGGCCATTACGAAGACGCCAAGCGCCTGATTCAGAATCAGGCCTCGCGCTATGGCTTTTTCAGCGGGCACTTCAGTAGCCAGAAATTGTCGGTCGACCCGCGAGCCGGCGTTGCCGACATTGAACTGATCTATAACAGCGGCCCGCGCTATTCACTGGGTAAGGTCAGTTTCGAAGGTGACACGCCGTTCGACGAAGACCTGCTGCGGCGCATGGTGCCGTTCAAGGCCGGCGCGCCTTATGACTCCGAACTGATCGCCGAACTCAGTCAGGCCATGCAATCGAGCGGCTATTTCGAAAGCGTGCGGGTGGATGCGGCGCCGACGGCGTCCAAGAACGACGTGATCCCGGTGGACGTCAAACTCGAAACGCGCAAACCACGGACCATGGGTCTGGGGCTGGGTTATTCCACCGACGTCGGCCCACGGGTCAAGGCCAACTGGACCCGGCACTGGGTCAACCCTCAGGGGCACAGCTATGGCTGGGAAACCGAAGTCTCGGCACCACGACAGAACGTCGGTGTGTTCTACGACATTCCCCTGGACCCGCCACTGACTGACAAGCTGCGGTTTGCCGGTGGCTATCAGAATGAAGAAATCGCCGACAAGGACTCCCTCAGCAAACTGCTGACCGTCGGTCCCGAGTGGCATAGCAAGCTGCCCAGCGGTTGGCAGAGGGTGGTGTCGCTCAAATGGCAGCGCGAGGAATACAGGCTCGGCGACGACTCGGGGCTCAGCACGTTGCTGATGCCTGGCGTCAGCTATTCCTACCTGAAAAGCGACAACCGCATCGACCCGCACAATGGTTATCGCCTGGAATTCGAGACCAAAGTGGCCAAGGAAGGCTTGGGTTCCGACACCAACCTGCTTTACGGCACCGCGCTGGTGAAAGGCTTGACCACGGTCTTTGACAAACACCGCTTCCTCGGGCGGGTGCAGGTCGGCGGCAGCGCCACCAACGGCTACAAATCGGTGCCGCCGTCGTTGCGCTTCTTCGCCGGTGGCGATCAGAGCGTGCGCGGCTACGACTACCAGAGCCTGTCCCCGGAAAACTCCGAGGGCGACCGCATCGGTGGCCGCTACATGATCGCCGGCAGCGTCGAGTATCAGTACTCCGTCGCCGAAAAATGGCGGGTGGCGACTTTCATCGACCAAGGCAACGCCTTCAACACCCTCGAACTGCCGAACCTCAAGACCGGTGTCGGTATCGGCGTGCGCTGGGTCTCGCCGGTGGGGCCGATACGCCTCGACCTGGCCCATGCGATGGACGACAACGGCGGCATTCGACTGCACTTTTCCATGGGGCCTGAGCTGTGAATCGTGGTTTGAAAATAACGCTGTCGGCGATTCTGGCGCTGTTGATGCTGGTCATCCTGGCGCTGGCCACGGTGCTGGGAACTGCAGCGGGCAGCCGCTGGGCGCTGGGGTTTGTGCCGGGGTTGACCGTGGACAATTTCCAGGGCCGTCTGGGCGGACAGTGGAGTGCCGACCATTTGGTGTGGCAGCAGGACAGCAGCCGGGTTGAGCTGAACAAGGCGATTTTCGCCTGGTCGCCGTTGTGCCTGACGCGTATGACCCTGTGTATCTCGCAATTGAAAGCCGATCAGGTCAGCCTGCAATTCCCGCCCGGTACGGAAGAAGAAAGCAGCGGGCCGATCAGTCTCCCGGATCTGAAATTGCCCTTGGCCATCGAGCTGGGCGATGTCCAGGTCGGCAGCCTGCTGTTCAACGGCAGCGAAGAGCTCAAGGGTTTGCAACTGGCGGCGCACTGGACGGCCAAAGGCTTGCAGATCGACTCTGTTCATTTGCAAAGGGATGATCTGAGCCTGAATCTTTCAGGCCTGCTGCAACCCAGCGGCAACTGGCCGCTGACCGCCGAAGGCAAACTGACCCTGCCGGCGCCTGGCACCGAGCCTTGGACGCTGACCCTGAAGGTCGACGGCGATCTGCTGAAAACCCTGAACCTGAAAGCCGACAGCAGCGGTTACCTGAACGGCCAACTGACCGGTGAACTGCAACCGCTGGTGGAAAACCTGCCGGCCAAGGTGCGGATCACCGCTGACGGCTTCAAGCCCAGCACCGATCTGCCGGACACCCTGCAGCTCAATCAACTGGAACTCACCGGCGAAGGCGACCTGAAAAACGGTTACCAGTTGCTCGGCAAAGCCACGTTGCCCGCAGAACTGGGCCCGGTTGCGCTGTTGTTGCAAGGCAAGGTCGACGCCAATGGCGCTCAGATCGCCGGGTTGGACCTCACGGCCAACGACAAGCAAAGCCTCAAACTCACAGGGCTTTTGGACTGGAGCAAAGGCCTGAGCGCTGATGCAAAAATCGACTGGCTGGATTTTCCGTGGCATCGCCTCTATCCGCTGATCGACGAGCCAGAAGTGGCGTTGCGCAGCTTCAACGGTGAAGTTTCCTACACCGACGGTAAATACCTCGGCAACTTCAAAGCCGCACTCGACGGCCCGGCCGGAGCGTTCAGCCTGACCAGCCCGTTCAGCGGTGACCTGACGAAAATCTACCTGCAACACATTCAACTCGAAGCCGGGCAGGGCAAGGCCGAAGGGCACCTGAACCTGCAATTCGCCGAGGGCATTGCCTGGGACACCGCGCTGGACCTGTCGGCAATCAACCCGGCGTACTGGGTCGCGGAGTTGCCGGGCACGCTGGCCGGACCGTTGCGCAGCAAGGGCGAGATGAAGAGTGAAAAACTCAGCCTGACCGCCGACCTCGATCTCAAAGGCAAACTGCGCGGTCAACCGGCTGTTCTGCAAGCAAAAGCCGGTGGCGGCGGCGAGCAATGGAACCTCAACGCGCTGCAAATTCGCCTCGGCGATAACAGCATCAATGGCAAAGGCAGCCTGCAACAGAAACTCGCCGGCCAGATCGATATCAAGCTGTCGCGCCTGGCCCAGCTTTGGCCGCAACTGCGCGGTCAGCTCAATGGTCGCATCGATGTCGCCGGGACGCTCAAGGCGCCCCAAGGTAAGCTCGGGCTGCAAGGCACGCAACTGGCGTTCGAAGACAATCGCCTGCAAAGCCTGAAACTGGAGGCAACCCTCGACAGTGCACAGCGCGCGAAAATCGATCTCAAGGGCAGTGGCATTCAGGCCGGTGAGACGTCACTGGGGACGCTGACTGCCAGCGGCCAGGGCGATATCAAAAACCAGAAACTCGCCCTTGATCTGCAAGGACCGAAGCTGAAACTTGCGCTCGGCTTCGATGGCAATCTGGACAAAGGCAATTGGCGTGGGCGGCTGGCCAGCGGCGATATCCAGGCCGGCGGTCAAGACTGGAAGTTGCAAGGTCCGGCAAAGCTTGAACGGCTGGCGGACGGCAAGGTTAATTTCGGCGCCCATTGCTGGACGTCCGGCCCGGCCAGCCTGTGCGGCGAGGATCAGCGCCTGATGCCTGAGCCGAAGCTGCGTTATCACCTCAAACAGTTCCCGATCGACAGCCTCGCGCAATGGTTGCCGAAAGATTTCGCCTGGAAGGGCCGGCTCAACGCCGACCTGCAACTGGACCTGCCGGCCAGTGGCCCGAACGGCCAGATCAGCGTCGATGCCAGCGGCGGCACGTTGCGTATAAAGGAAAAGGACCAGTGGCTGGACTTCCCGTACCAGACGCTGACACTCACCAGCAAACTTACGCCCAAACGCATCGACACTGACCTCAACTTCGTTGGCGGCAAGCTCGGTGAGCTCATGGTCCAGGCGCAGATCAATCCGCTGCCGAACAACAAACCACTGACCGGCTCGTTCCGCTTGAGTGGTCTGGACCTGTCCGTGGCGAGGCCGTTCGTGCCGATGGTCGAGAAATTGACCGGTCGTTTGAATGGCAGCGGCACGCTTGCAGGCACGCTGCTGGCGCCGCAGGTCAACGGCAATCTGCTGCTCAGCGACGGCGAGATTTCCGGGGCTGAACTGCCGATGGATCTCGAAGCGCTGCAACTTCAAGCCGTGATTGCTGGTGAAACCGTGCAGTTGAACGGCGGTTGGAAAAGCGGCAAGAGCGGGCAGGGCACCTTGAGCGGCAACATCGCCTGGGGTCAGGCGCTGGTGGTGGATCTGGCGCTCAAAGGCACGCAATTGCCCGTCACCGTCGAGCCGTATGCCAAGTTGGAAATGGCGCCAGACCTGAAGATCTCGATGAAGGACGATAAACTGGCGATCGCCGGCAAGGTGCTGGTGCCAAAAGGCGAGATCACCGTGCGCGAGTTGCCGCCGTCGACGGTCAAGGTGTCCGATGACACGGTGATCGTCGGCCAGCAGACCGAAGAGGGCAAGCCGCCGATGGCCATGGCAATGGACATCGATGTGGTGGTCGGGCAGGACAAGCTCAGCTTTGCCGGTTTTGGCCTGACCGCCAATCTGCAAGGTCATGTGCACATCGGCGACAACATGGACACCCGTGGCGAGCTCTGGCTCAACGATGGGCGTTATCGCGCCTACGGTCAGCGATTGACCGTGCGCCGTGCGCGTTTGCTGTTTGCCGGCCCGATAGACCAGCCGTATCTGGACATCGAGGCGATTCGCCAGACCGACGACGTGATCGCCGGCATTCGCCTGAGCGGCAGCGCCGAGCAGCCGACAACACAGATCTTCTCGGAACCGGCCATGAGCCAGGAGCAGGCGTTGTCCTATCTGGTGTTGGGGCGTCCGTTGAGCACCAGCGGTGAGGACAACAATATGCTCGCTCAAGCCGCGCTGGGGTTGGGGTTGATGGGCAGCTCGGGGGTGACCAGCGGGTTGGCCAAGGACCTGGGCATTCAGGACTTCCAACTCGACACCCAGGGCAGCGGCAACGCAACCAGCGTGGTGGCCAGCGGCAATATCTCCGAGAAGCTCAGCTTGCGTTATGGCGTTGGCGTATTCGAACCGGCCAACACCATTGCCTTGCGTTACAAGCTGAGCAAGAAGGTTTACCTCGAAGCCGCCGGCGGGGTGGCCAGTTCGCTGGACATCTTCTACAAGCGGGATTTCTAACCCCGTTCCTTCAGAAAAACCGAGTCGCTCCAATCGCGAGCAAGCTCGCTCCCACAGGAATTACACCGATCCTGTGGGAGCGAGCCTGCTCGCGAAGACGGCGGAGTGGTCGCTGCAAAATCCGACGCCATTGATCAACTAAATAGCAAGCAACCTAACTATTACGTTGACATTCGCTGCCTAGGCAGTAACATCTCGACATACATTCTCTGCCTAGGCAGCTAATCGGTGGTCAGATGAAACATTTCACCTCATACGATTTCCATAATTGCCATCTCGGCCTCCTGCTCGGGCGCGCTGCGCTGCTCAAGGACCGGATCATCGACACGCACATGGAACCCCACGGCATCACCGCCGCGCAGTTCAAAGTGCTGATCATCATGGCCCAGTTCGGCGTCGATACCCCGGCCGAGCTGTGCCGTCACCTGTCGCTGGACAGCGGTTCGATGACCCGCATGCTCGATCGTCTGGAACAGAAAGGTTTCCTTGCCCGCCAACGCTCCGAGGCGGACCGCCGTCAGGTTCAGCTGGTACTGACCAAGCAAGGCCAGCAGTTGACTGACCGCCTGCCGGAGATCGGCGCCGACGCCATGAATGAGCTGGCAGGCGCGATCACCCCGGAAGAATTGAAAACCCTGGAACAGATCCTCAAGAAGATTTTGGTGGCAGCCGGTGACTCGATCACCCTGCTGCGGGTAGGTGGCAAATGAGCAGTAAAACCCTGCGTACCGGCCTGAGCCTGGTGCTGGCGGCCATGACCCTCGCCGGCTGCGCCAGCTACAGCGGCCTGACCACCGAAGGCGTCAGCCTCGATGCGAAAAACCTCAAGGCCGGGCAATCGCTCAACGGCGTGACCCTCTCGCCCGCGGCCTGGCCGAAAAGTGACTGGTGGAAAAGCCTCGGCGACCCACAGCTCGACGGCTTGATCCGCGAAGCCTTGCACGACAGCCCCGACATGCAAATCGCCGATGCTCGCGCCCACCAAGCGAGTGCCGCCGCCTATGCAGCGGATGCCGCGCGGATGCCGACCCTCGATGCCAGCGCTGGCGTCAGCCGTTCGCGTCTGGCCCGGGATCAGGACCCGAGCGGGCAGGGTGGGACTTATTCCACCGTGCGCAACATCAGCGCCAGTTTCAATTACAACTTCGACCTCTGGGGCGGTCAGCGTGATGCCTGGGAAGCCGCACTGGGCCAGGTCCGTGCTGCCGAAGTCGATCAACAAGCCGCTCAGCTGACCTTGTCCGCCGACGTGGCTCGCGCCTACAGCGACCTGGGTCAGGCGCACATCGTCTATGACCTGGCCAGTGAAGACCTCAAGCGCACCCGGCAAATGCTCGATCTGAGCCAGCGTCGTCTGAGTTCCGGAATCGACAGTCAATACCAGTTCCAGCAGACCGAAAGCCTTGAAGCCACGTCCGAAGCCAGCCTGATTGACGCCGAAAAACGCCTGCAAAGCGCGAAAATCGCTTTGGCCGTATTGCTCGGCAAAGGCCCTGATCGCGGCAATGAAATCGCCCGGCCGAAAATCCTTCAGGCCAGCGCCGTCGCGTTGCCCTCGGTGCTGCCGGCCGAGTTACTGGGTCGTCGTCCCGATCTGGTGGCCGCCCGTTGGCGGGTTGAGGCGGCGAGCAAGAACATTGACGCCGGCAAAACCCAGTTCTACCCCAACCTCAACCTGAGCGCCGCGGCGGGTGCCGAGTCGTTGCTGGGCGATGCGATGTTCGGTTCGGCCAGTCGTTTCTTCAACATTGCACCAACGATCTCGGTGCCGATTTTCGACGGCGGCCGCCTGCGCGCCGACCTCGATTCCCGCGACGCCGATTACGACCTCGCCGTGGCGCAGTACAACAAAAGCCTGGTGAAAGCCCTGGGCGATGTCAGCGACACCATCAACCAGTTGCGCGATATCGGCCGGCAGCTCGGCGCCCAGCAGCGCGCCACCGACATTGCCCAGGATTCTTACAACACCGTGGTCCAGCGTTACGGTTCCGGCATCGGAAATTACCTGGACGTGCTCAGCATCGAGCAGCAATTGCTCCAGGCCCAGCGTCAGCTGGCCAACCTGAATGCCGAGCAGATCGACCTGTCGATCCAACTGATGCAGGCGCTGGGCGGTGGCTTCCAGGGCGAAACCCTGACCGCAGCCAACGCAACCCCAGCCACGCAGCACAACTAATTCAAGGTACTTGTCATGGCCACTGCCGAAACGACAACACAAACCCCTGACAACGCTCAAGACACGAGCAACCCGCGCAAACGCAAAGTCATGCTGGTGGTGTTGGCGATCGTGGTGATCCTCGCCGGTGTCGGCGTCTGGGGTTATCACGAATTCTACGGGCGCTGGAACGAAAGCACCGACGACGCCTACGTGAACGGCAACGTGGTGGAAATCACTCCGTTGGTCACCGGCACCGTGGTCAGCATCGGTGCCGACGATGGCGACCTGGTCCATGAAGGTCAGGTGCTGATCAACTTCGACCCGAACGACGCCGAAGTCGGTCTGCAAAGTGCTCAGGCCAATCTGGCCCGCACCGTGCGTCAGGTTCGCGGCTTGTACAGCAACGTCGACGGCATGAAAGCCCAGGTCAACGCCCAGCAGGCCGAAGTGCAAAAAGCTCAGGACAACTTCAATCGCCGGAAAAACCTCGCCGCTGGCGGGGCGATTTCCCAGGAAGAACTGTCCCACGCTCGCGATGACCTGACCTCGGCGCAAAATGCCCTGGCCAACGCCAAACAGCAACTCAAGACCACCAGTGCGCTGGTCGATGAAACCGTGGTGTCGTCCCATCCGGACGTGATGTCTGCCGCCGCGCAATTGCGTCAGGCGTACTTGAACAACTCTCGCAGCACCTTGATTGCGCCGGTCACCGGTTACGTGGCCAAACGCTCGGTGCAGCTGGGCCAACGGGTCCAGCCGGGTACTGCATTGATGGCCGTCATTCCGCTGGATCAGCTGTGGATCGACGCCAACTTCAAGGAAACCCAGCTGCGTGACATGCGCATCGGTCAGCCAGTGGACATCGAAGCCGACCTCTACGGCAGCGATGTGAAATACAGCGGCACCATCGACAGCCTCGGCGCCGGTACCGGCAGCGCGTTTGCCTTGCTGCCAGCGCAGAACGCCACCGGTAACTGGATCAAGATCGTCCAGCGTGTGCCGGTGCGGATTCACATCAACGCCGAAGAGCTGGCCAAGCACCCGTTGCGGGTGGGCCTGTCGACTCAGGTTGATGTGAACCTGCGCGACCAGAGCGGTCCGGTGCTGGCGCAACAGCCGCCGCAAAAGGCCTCGTTCAGCACCAACGTTTACGAGCGCCAGTTGGCCGAGGCCGACGCGATGATCACCCAGTTGATCCACGACAACAGCGCAGCGGTCAGCAAAACCGTTCAACGCTGATTCGCCATCACACCGACCCTGTGGGAGCGAGCTTGCTCGCGATAGCGGTGGATCAATCAACAAAGATGTTGAATGTTAATCCGCCATCGCGAGCAAGCTCGCTCCCACAGGGTCAGCGGCGCCCGTTAAAAGGCGCCGCGCCAGCCCAGTTTCAAAGGATTTGCGATGAGCAGTAACGCCTCTTTTACGCCGCCCAGCCTGGTGCTCAGCACCCTCGGCTTGTCGCTGGCGACCTTCATGCAGGTGCTCGACACCACCATCGCCAACGTGGCGCTGCCGACGATTTCCGGCAACCTGGGCGTGAGTTCTGAGCAGGGCACCTGGGTGATTACCTCATTCGCCGTCAGCAACGCGATTGCGCTGCCATTGACCGGTTGGCTCAGTCGGCGCTTTGGTGAGGTGAAGCTATTTCTCTGGGCGACAGTCCTGTTCGTGCTGGCCTCGTTTCTCTGCGGTATCTCGACTTCGATGCCGGAGCTGATTGGCTTCCGCGTGCTGCAAGGTCTGGTGGCAGGTCCCCTGTACCCGATGACTCAAACGCTGCTGATTGCCATCTATCCGCCCGCGAGGCGCGGCATGGCCCTGGCATTGCTGGCGATGGTTACGGTGGTCGCGCCGATTGCCGGTCCCATCCTCGGTGGCTGGATTACCGACAGCTATAGCTGGCCGTGGATCTTCTTTATCAACGTGCCGATCGGGATTTTCGCGGTGATGGTGGTGCGTTCGCAGCTCAAGGCGCGGCCGGTGGAAACCAGCTACCAGCCGATGGATTACGTCGGTTTGATCACGCTGATCATTGGCGTCGGCGCATTGCAGGTGATCCTCGACAAGGGCAACGACCTGGATTGGTTCGAGTCGAACTTCATCCTCATTGGCGCGGCCATTTCGGTGATTGCGCTGGCGGTGTTCGTGATCTGGGAAATGACCGACAAACACCCGGTGGTCAATCTGCGGCTGTTCGCTTACCGCAACTTCCGTATCGGCACCATTGTGTTGGTGCTGGGTTACGCCGGGTTCTTCGGCATTAACCTGATCCTGCCGCAATGGCTGCAAACCCAGATGGGTTACACGGCGACCTGGGCTGGGCTGGCGGTAGCGCCGATCGGGATTCTGCCGGTGTTGATGTCGCCGTTTGTCGGCAAGTACGCGCACAAGTTTGATCTGCGGCTGCTGGCCGGTCTGGCGTTTCTGGCGATCGGCCTGAGTTGCTTCATGCGCGCCGGATTTACCAATGAAGTGGACTTCCAGCATATCGCTCTGGTGCAGTTGTTCATGGGGATTGGCGTGGCGCTGTTCTTCATGCCGACCTTGAGCATTTTGATGTCGGACCTGCCGCCGAGCCAGATCGCCGACGGCGCGGGCCTGGCGACGTTTCTGCGGACCTTGGGCGGTAGTTTTGCGGCGTCATTGACGACCTGGATCTGGATTCGCCGGGCGGATCAGCATCATGCCTATATGAGCGAAAGCATCAGCACTTATGAACCCGCGACCCGCGAGGCGCTGAATGCGTTGGGCGGGCCGAGCAACCCGGCCTATGCGCAGCTGGATCATGTACTGACCAGTCAGGCGTACATGCTCTCCACCGTGGATTACTTCACGTTGCTGGGGTGGGCATTCATGGGCTTGATTGTGCTGGTGTGGCTGGCGAAACCGCCGTTTGCGGCGAAGGCGGGGCCTGCTGCCTCCGGTCACTAAGTAACCCCTGTGGGAGCGAGCTTGCTCGCGATGGCGGATTAACATTCAACATCTTTGTTGGTTGATCTACCGCTATCGCGAGCAAGCTCGCTCCCACAGTGTTTTGTACTCGGCCTTCAGATGCCGGGTGCCGCCAGTTGTGGCGGCGGGGCGAAGTCGAATGGGGCAAGCGCAAACCCTTGCTCATCCACCTGCAACGCCCACCCCTGACGATCCCAATCCCCCAACACAATCCGCTTGGCCGCTTGCTCGCCAATCTGCAACTTGTGGATCGCCGGGCGATGGGTATGCCCATGGATCAAGGTCTTCACCCCAAAGGCCTGCATGATCCGCGGCACTTCTTCCGGCGTGACATCCACAATGTCATTGGTCTTCATCCGCGTCTGCGCGCGGCTTTCACTGCGCAGCTTGCGCGCCAGTTTATGGCGAGTCCGCAATGGCAAGTGCCGCAGGATGAACAGGGTGATCGGATTACGCAGATAGCGACGCAGCTTCATATAGGCTTCGTCGCGGGTGCAGAGGCTGTCGCCGTGCATCAATAGCACCGGCTCACCGTAAAACTGCACGACACTCGGGTCTTTCAACAACGTACAGCCGGCCTGTTTACAGAAGGCCTGGCCGAGCATGAAGTCGCGATTGCCGTGCATCAGAAAAATGGCCGTGCCGCTGTCGCTGAGTTCGCGCAGGGCTTGGCAGATGGAACGCTGAAAGGGCGTCATGGCATCGTCGCCAATCCACGCCTCGAAAAAGTCGCCCAGGATGTACAACGCACTCGCCGAGCGGGCGCGTCTGGCGAGCAAATCCAGAAACGCCCGGGTAATGTCCGGGCGCTCCTCTTCCAGATGCAAGTCTGAAATCAGCAGTATCACTCAATGATCTCGGCTTTCTCGATGATCACGTCTTCTGCCGGTACGTCCTGGTGGCCGGACTTCATGGTGGTGGAAACACCTTTGATCTTGTCCACTACGTCGGTGCCTTCAACGACTTTGGCGAATACCGCGTAGCCCCAGCCCTGAGTGGTCTTGGCGCTGTGGTTCAGGAAGCTGTTGTCAGCGACGTTGATGAAGAACTGGGCGGAAGCCGAATGCGGTTCCATGGTGCGAGCCATGGCCACGGTGTACTTCTCGTTCGGCAGGCCGTTGTCGGCTTCGTTCTGGATGCTGCCGCGCTTGTCTTTCTTTTCTTTCATGCCTGGCTCGAAACCGCCGCCCTGGATCATGAAGTTACCGATGACGCGGTGGAAAACCGTGTTTTCGTAGTGACCGGCTTTGACGTACTCGATGAAGTTGGCAACGGTCAGCGGTGCCTTTTCAGCGTTGAGTTCCAGGACGATGTCGCCATGGTTGGTGGTCAGTTTGACTTGGGTCATGATCGGTACTCTTTATATGAATTCGTGGGTTTCGGGGCTTTGCAGCCCTCAACCGGTCCGGCCAATTTTGGCCAAGATGCGCAGTTTAGCGTGCCGGGCGCGAATTTCGAGGCTGTTTTTCATTTGCATCCGATTAAATGCAGCCGTTTTTTAGCCTGCTCTGTCTGCGACTTGACGGCATCGGCTATGATAAGCCCCTTTGATTTAACAGCCGCTTTGATTTGGCCAACTGGCCGCGCACTTGTACGTTCAAGGATCCTATGAGCAAGCCCACTGTCGACCCTACCTCGAATTCCAAGACCGGCCCTGCCGTGCCGGTCAATTTCCTGCGCCCGATCATCCAGGCGGACCTGGACTCGGGTAAGCACACGCAGATCGTCACCCGTTTCCCGCCTGAGCCCAACGGCTACCTGCACATCGGTCACGCCAAGTCGATCTGCGTGAACTTCGGCCTGGCTCAGGAATTTGGCGGCGTCACGCACCTGCGTTTCGACGACACCAACCCGGCCAAGGAAGACCAGGAATACATCGACGCGATCGAAAGCGACGTCAAATGGCTGGGCTTCGAATGGTCCGGTGAAGTGCGCTACGCCTCGCAGTATTTCGACCAGTTGCACGACTGGGCCGTTGAACTGATCAAGGCCGGCAAGGCCTACGTCGATGACCTGAGCCCCGAACAGGCCAAGGAATACCGTGGCAGCCTGACCGAGCCGGGCAAGAACAGCCCGTTCCGCGACCGCTCCGTGGAAGAAAACCTCGACTGGTTCGCCCGTATGAAGGCCGGCGAGTTCAAGGACGGCGCACGCGTGTTGCGGGCCAAGATCGACATGGCCTCGCCGAACATGAACCTGCGCGACCCGATCATGTATCGCATCCGCCACGCTCACCACCACCAGACTGGTGACAAGTGGTGCATCTACCCGAACTACGACTTCACCCACGGTCAGTCGGACGCCATCGAAGGCATCACCCACTCGATCTGCACCCTGGAGTTCGAAAGCCACCGTCCGCTGTACGAATGGTTCCTCGAGAACCTGCCCGTGCCGGCGCAACCGCGTCAGTACGAGTTCAGCCGTCTGAACCTGAACTACACGATCACCAGCAAGCGCAAGCTCAAGCAACTGGTCGATGAAAAGCACGTTCTCGGTTGGGATGATCCGCGCATGTCCACGCTGTCCGGCTTCCGCCGCCGTGGCTACACGCCGAAATCGATCCGCAACTTCTGCGACATGATCGGCACCAACCGTTCCGACGGCGTGGTGGACTTCGGCATGCTCGAATTCAGCATCCGTGACGACCTCGACCACAGCGCCCCGCGTGCCATGTGCGTGCTGCGCCCGCTGAAAGTCGTGATCACCAACTACCCGGAAGGCCAGGTCGAGAACCTCGAATTGGCGTGCCACCCGAAAGAAGACATGGGCGTGCGCGTTCTGCCGTTCGCCCGTGAGATCTACATCGACCGTGAAGACTTCATGGAAGAGCCGCCAAAAGGCTACAAACGCCTGGAACCGAATGGCGAAGTGCGCCTGCGCGGCAGCTATGTGATTCGCGCCGACGAAGCGATCAAGGACGCCGATGGCAACATCGTCGAACTGCGTTGCTCCTACGATCCGGAAACCCTCGGCAAGAACCCTGAAGGCCGCAAGGTCAAAGGCGTCGTGCACTGGGTGCCGGCCGCTGCCAGCGTCGAGTGCGAAGTGCGTCTGTATGATCGCCTGTTCCGTTCGGCCAACCCTGAGAAGGCTGAAGACAGCGCCAGTTTCCTGGACAACATCAACCCTGACTCGCTGCAAGTCCTCACCGGTTGTCGTGCCGAGCCTTCGCTGGGCAATGCACAGCCGGAAGACCGTTTCCAGTTCGAGCGCGAAGGTTACTTCTGCGTGGATATCAAGGACTCGAAACCAGGTTCTCCGGTGTTCAACCGTACCGTGACCTTGCGTGATTCGTGGGGCCAGTGATTCAAGGAAACTAAAGTGCTTACGATCTACAACACGCTCACCAAGAGCAAAGAAGTTTTCAAGCCGCTGGATGGCAACAATGTGCGCATGTACGTCTGCGGGATGACCGTGTACGACTACTGCCACATTGGCCACGGCCGCAGCATGGTTGCGTTCGACCTGGTAACCCGCTGGTTGCGGTTCAGCGGTTACAACCTGACCTACGTGCGCAACATTACCGACATCGAAGACAAGATCATCAATCGAGCCAAAGAGAACGGCGAGCCGTTCGACGTGCTGACCGAGCGCATGATCACCGCGATGCACGAGGACGAGGCGCGCCTCAACATCCTCAAGCCGGACATGGAGCCGCGGGCCACCGATCATATCCCCGGCATGCTGAGCATGATTCAGACCTTGATCGACAAGGGTTACGCCTACGCACCGGGCAATGGCGACGTGTATTACCGCGTCGCCAAGTTCATGGGCTACGGCAAGCTGTCGCGCAAGAAAATCGAAGACCTGCGCATTGGCGCGCGGATCGAAGTTGACGAATCGAAGCAGGACCCGCTGGACTTCGTGCTGTGGAAGGGCGCCAAGCCGGGCGAACCGAGCTGGGAATCGCCGTGGGGCGCCGGGCGTCCGGGCTGGCACATCGAGTGCTCGGTGATGTCGACTTGCTGCCTCGGCGAGACCTTCGATATTCATGGCGGCGGCAGCGACCTCGAGTTCCCGCACCATGAAAACGAAATCGCCCAGAGCGAAGCGGCCACTGGCAAGACTTACGCCAACGCGTGGATGCATTGCGGCATGATTCGCATCAACGGCGAGAAGATGTCCAAGTCCTTGAACAACTTCTTCACCATTCGCGACGTGCTGGAAAAGTACCACCCGGAAGTCGTGCGTTATCTGCTGGTGTCGAGCCACTACCGCAGCGCGATCAACTATTCGGAAGACAACCTCAAGGACGCCAAAGGCGCGCTCGAGCGTTTCTACCATGCGTTGAAAGGCCTGCCTAACGTGGCGCCGGCCGGTGGCGAAGCCTTTGTCGAGCGTTTCACTCAGGTGATGAACGACGACTTTGGCACGCCGGAAGCGTGCGCGGTATTGTTCGAGATGGTTCGCGAAATCAACCGTCTGCGTGAGAGCGATCTCGAGGCGGCGGCAGGTTTGGCGGCGCGCTTGAAGGAATTGGCCAGTGTCTTGGGTGTGTTGCAGCTCGAAGCTGATGACTTCCTGCAGGCCGGTGCTGAAGGGCGGGTTGATGCGGCTGAGGTTGATGCGCTGATCCAGGCTCGTTTGACCGCTCGTGCCAACAAGGACTGGGCCGAATCCGACCGCATCCGCGACCAACTCACCGCCATGGGCGTAGTGCTGGAAGACGGGAAGGGCGGGACGACCTGGCGATTGGCTGACTGAGTGCTTCGCTGACTACAAAACAAAACCCGCCTTGTGCGGGTTTTTGTTTATGCGCAGGGGCGAAAATGCGGCGGTGCCCCGACCGACGTCATCGCGAGCAAGCTCGCTCCCACCTTGGTCGGAGGTGGAATCCGGTTTTGTGTACCACACAAATCCCTTGTGGGAGCGAGCTTGCTCGCGATGGCCTCAAGCCGAACACCGCCGGTGCGGCTCGCTCGTCATTCGGTCTGGCGCAACCGCTTATAAAGGGTATTGCGGCTAACCCCGAGTCTGCGGGCCAAGTGCGAGATATTGCCTCCGGCCGCCTGCAGCTGCCGATTCAAGTCCTCAGCGTCATTCAAATCCACCGCCAGCGGCTCCGGCGAATCCACCCGCTCCATCTCCATATCCACAAAAAAATCATCCGGCAAATGCTCCGGCCGCACCGGTTGTTCCTCGGCCATCGCCAGCGCCACCTGCATCACGCTGCTGACCTGGCGCAGATTCCCCGGCCACGGATGGCGGCTGAACAATTCCATCACCTCATGGCTCAATCCAGCCCACTGGCTCGGCTCACGGTGTTGCTCCCACAAGCGATTGAACAGTGCTTGTTTATCGCTGCGTTCCCTTAGCGGCGGTAACTCCAGCGTCAAACCACCAATCCGGTAATAGAGATCTTCACGAAACCGCCCGAGCTGAACCTGCTCGCGCAACGAGCGGTTGGTTGCCGAAATAATCCGGATATCCACCGGGAACAACTCGCTGCTGCCCACCGGTTGCACGCAACGCTCCTGCAACACTCGCAGCAGTCGAGCCTGAGTCGGCAACGGCATGTCACCGATTTCATCAAGGAACAGGGTGCCTTTGTCAGCCTTGCGGATCAGCCCGATGCTGCCTTTCAGGTTGGCGCCGGTGAATGCGCCTTTTTCGTAGCCAAACAGCTCGGACTCCACCAGTTCGGCGGGGATGGCCGCACAGTTGACGGCAATGAAAGGTTTTTTGCTCCGAGAGCTGGCCTGATGCAGGGCTTTGACGAAGACCTCCTTGCCGACCCCGGTTTCGCCGTGGATCAACAACGGAATGTCTTTTTCCAGCAAACGCTCAGCCTGGCGCACGGCTTTTTCCACGCGACTGTCGCCAAAATGCAGGGTGTTCAGGCTGATCACCGTCGGAGCCGAAACGGCAGGTTCGACAAACACCCGCGCCTGAATCACCGCCTGTTTCGGCCGCTTCAACAGGCACTGAAAGCGGTTGCGTCCCGAGGTTTGCAAGGCGAAGGGCAGGTCGTCCGGCTGGTTCAGCAACTCCAGCAGCGAGACTTTGAACAGGCTTTCGACGCTGCCCCGCGACAGGCTGATGCCCAGCAGATTGTCGGCCCGGCGGTTGGCCGACAGCACCTGGCCAGTCTCGTCGAAGATCAGCAGGCCGGCCCATTGGCTGTCCAGGTTGTTCAGTCCGGTGTTGAAGGTCAGTTGGAAATGCTGGCCATGGAACAGGTTGAGGATCAGCCGGTTTTCCACAGTCTGACTCATCATTTTGACCATGCCGAGGGTGTGGGACGGCGGCAGGTAGCTGTCGCTGGACACATCGAGCACCGCGATGACCTTGCGCTCGGCGTCGAAAATCGGTGCGGCGGAACCGGTCATGAAACGGTTGGCCTTGAGGAAATGTTCATCGTGCTCGATGTGCACCGCCTGCTCGCAGGCCAGCGCGGTGCCGATGGCATTGGTGCCGCTGCAACGTTCCATCCAGCTGGCGCCGGCGCTGAAACCGCGGGTCAGGCTAGGCTCGATGAAGCGCTGAGTGCCCCACGAGGTCAGCACTTGGCCCTGATTGTCGGCGAGCATGATCAGGCAATTTGAGTTGCTGAGGATGTTTTCGTAATACGGCAGGACTTCCTGATGAGTGGTTTGCACCAGTGAATGCTGGCTCTCCAGCAATTGCGCGATGCCCTCGGCCGGCAGTTGGTCGAACGCCGGGGCGCTTTGATGATTGAGACCGAACGCGCGGCAACGGGACCAGGAATCCTGGATGATGGCGTCGTGGGACAAAACGGGGGCAGGTGCGGCCATGACAGTCAGCCTCTGAACAACGCTTTTATTGTTGTTATAGGTGTTCCCTTGTGGGAGCGAGCTTGCTCGCGATGGCGGAGGGTCAGTCGACATCAATTTTGCCTGACCCACCGTCATCGCGAGCAAGTTCGCTCCCACAGGTTTTGCAATTCTTGCTTTGCTTCATGGAAGGCAAGGAACCGTGAACAGTCCGTAGAGTGTTGTTCACTATTGTTCATTGTCAACCGCCGGATTGTTCAATTGTTCAACCGCGGTTGTTCATTTCTGTTCAGCAACGAACGCGGTTGCTCCTCCACTAGAAGGATTTTCAATTCGTATCAAAGGCTTGGAATTTCTGGCACGAATGTCGCTCTGTAGCTCCGGTCGCTTGACTCCAATAATAAAAAGGCCGAGCCATGTCATTAACCCTGGAGCACGTCAGCCGCACCGTCGAGGGCCAGACCTGGATCGACGATGCGTGCCTTAGTTTCGAAGCCGGATCCTTCAACGTTTTGCTCGGGCGCACGCTGTCCGGCAAAACCAGTCTCATGCGCCTGATGGCCGGTCTGGACAAGCCCGACAGCGGCCGAATCCTGATGAACGGTGTCGACGTTACCCAGCGCCCGGTGCGTTTGCGCAACGTGTCGATGGTCTATCAGCAGTTCATCAACTACCCGACCATGACGGTGTTCGAGAACATCGCCTCGCCGTTGCGCCAGGGCGGTGTGTCCAATGAGCTGATCCAGAGCAAAGTGCTGGAAACCGCGAAGATGTTGCGCATTGAGAAGTTCCTCCAGCGCCATCCCCTCGAACTCTCCGGTGGTCAGCAACAGCGCACGGCGATGGCCCGGGCGCTGGTCAAGGACGCCGAGCTGATCCTGTTTGACGAGCCGCTGGTGAACCTCGACTACAAACTGCGCGAAGAACTGCGTCAGGAAATGCGCGAGCTGTTCAAGGCTCACCACACCATCGCCATCTACGCCACCACCGAACCCAACGAAGCCCTGGCCCTGGGCGGCACCACCACCATTCTTCACGAGGGCAGGGTGATTCAAAGCGGCAAGGCTTCCGAGGTTTATCACCAGCCGCAAACCGTGCTGGCGGCGGAGTTGTTCTCCGAGCCGCCGATCAACCTGATGCCGGGGCGTATCGCCGGCAACGAAGTCAGTTTCGCCAATTTCGTGCACTTCCCGCTGAACGTCGATCTGCGGCCGGTGGGCGAGGGCGAGTTCCGCTTTGGCGTGCGGCCCAGCCATATTTCGCTGGTGCCGAGCAACGACGATGATCTGGAGCTGGCGGTGACCGTCGAGGTGGCCGAGATCAGCGGTTCGGAAACCTTCCTGCACGTGCGCAACGAGCATTTCTTGTTGGTGCTGCACTTGCCGGGCGTCCACGAATACGACGTCGATGCGCCGATTCGCATCTATATCCCGACCCATAAATTGTTTGTGTTCGATAGTCAGGGACGGCTGGTCCAGGCGCCCGGTCGCCGTATCGCGAGGGTTGCCTGATGGCCGAAATTCGTTTGCAACACCTCGCGCACAGTTACACCCGCACGCCGAGCGGCCCCGAGGATTACGCGATTCGCGAGATGGATCACGTCTGGGAACAGGGCGGTGCCTATGCCTTGCTCGGGCCATCGGGTTGCGGAAAGTCGACCTTGCTCAACATCATCTCCGGGTTGCTCAGCCCGTCTCAGGGGCAGGTGCTGTTCGATAATAAAGTGGTTAATGACCTGACCCCGGAAAAGCGCAACATCGCCCAGGTTTTCCAGTTTCCGGTGGTCTACGACACCATGACGGTGTTCGACAACCTGGCTTTTCCGCTGCGCAATCAGGGCATGGCCGAGGCGAAAATTCACAGCAAGGTGCAGGAAATCGCCGAAGTACTCGACCTCCAGGCGTTGCTGAGCAAGAAGGCGCGCAATCTCACGGCGGATGAAAAGCAGAAAGTCTCCATGGGCCGTGGGTTGGTGCGCGATGACGTCTCGGCGATCCTGTTCGATGAACCGCTGACGGTGATCGACCCACACCTGAAGTGGAAGCTGCGGCGCAAGCTCAAGCAGATCCACGAGCAGTTCAACATCACCATGGTCTACGTCACTCACGATCAGCTCGAAGCCTCGACCTTCGCCGACAAGATCGCGGTGATGTACGGCGGGCAGATTGTGCAATTCGGTACGCCGCGAGAACTGTTCGAGCGACCGAGCCACACCTTTGTCGGCTATTTCATCGGCAGTCCGGGGATGAACCTGATCGAGGTTCAGCCGCAGCCAGGCGGTGTCGGTTTTGCTTCGACCCATTTGCCGCTGTCGGACGCCCAGCAGAAACGTGTCGCCGAGTCCGAGTGGCACACCCTGAAGGTCGGTATCCGTCCGGAGTTCGTCCATGTGTGGGACGAACCCTTTGATGACGCGATGCAGGCACAGGTCGTACACGTCGAAGACCTCGGGACCTACAAGATCATGACCCTGAACCTCGACGGCGCGCCGCTGAAAGTGCGCCTGGCCGAAGACAAGCCAGTGCCTGAGGGAACCGCCTACATCAGCTTCCCGGCCCAGTGGTTGATGGTGTATGCCGACGATTACCTGCTGGAGACGCAGCCATGAACAAGGTGCAGAACAACAAGGCCTGGTGGTTGGTGTTGCCGGTGTTTTTGCTGGTGGCGTTCAGTGCGGTGATCCCGATGATGACCGTGGTCAACTACTCGGTGCAGGACATCTTCGACCAGTCCAGCCGCTACTTTGTCGGCGCCGACTGGTACCGGCAAGTGCTGCTCGATCCGCGCCTGCATGACTCGTTGCTGCGCCAGTTCATCTACTCGGGCTGTGTGCTGCTGATCGAAATCCCGCTGGGTATCGCCATCGCCCTGACCATGCCGACCAAGGGCCGCTGGTCGTCGGTGGTGCTGATCATTCTGGCGATCCCGTTGCTGATTCCGTGGAACGTAGTCGGCACCATTTGGCAGATCTTCGGTCGGGCGGACATTGGTTTGCTCGGCGCAAGCCTCAAGGCCATGGGTCTGAACTACAACTACGCGTCCAACACCATGGACGCTTGGGTCACGGTGCTGGTGATGGACGTCTGGCACTGGACGTCGTTGGTGGCGCTGTTGTGTTTCTCGGGGCTGCGGGCGATCCCGGACGTCTATTACCAGGCGACACGGATTGATCGCGCGTCGGCCTGGGCAGTTTTCCGACATATCCAGTTGCCCAAGCTCAAGAGCGTGTTGCTGATCGCGGTGATGCTGCGGTTCATGGACAGTTTCATGATCTACACCGAGCCGTTCGTGCTGACCGGTGGCGGGCCCGGTAATGCCACGACCTTCCTCAGTCAGACTTTGACGCAGATGGCGATTGGGCAGTTCGACCTCGGCCCGGCGGCGGCTTTCTCGCTGGTGTACTTCCTGATCATCCTGTTGGTGTCCTGGCTGTTCTACACCGCCATGACTCACTCTGACGCCAACCGCTGAGGTCCGCCATGAGCAAAAGAAAGCTGATCCCATTGCTGATCTACATCCTGTTCCTGCTGGTGCCGATCTACTGGCTGCTAAACATGTCCTTCAAGAGCAACACCGAAATCCTCAGCGGGCTGACGCTGTTTCCGCAGGATTTTACCTTCGCCAACTACAAGGTGATCTTCACCGATCCGGCCTGGTACACCGGTTACCTCAACTCGCTGTACTACGTGAGTCTGAACACGGTCATCTCCCTGAGCGTGGCGCTGCCGGCAGCCTATGCGTTTTCACGCTATCGGTTCCTCGGCGACAAGCACCTGTTCTTCTGGCTCTTGACCAACCGCATGGCGCCACCGGCGGTGTTTCTGCTGCCGTTCTTCCAGCTGTATTCCTCGATTGGTTTGTTCGACACCCACATCGCCGTCGCGTTGGCTCATTGCTTGTTTAACGTGCCGTTGGCGGTGTGGATCCTCGAAGGTTTCATGTCCGGCGTGCCCAAGGAGATCGACGAAACCGCCTACATTGATGGCTACAGTTTTCCCAAGTTCTTCGTGAAGATTTTCGTTCCGCTGATTGGCTCCGGGATCGGTGTCACCGCATTTTTCTGCTTCATGTTTTCCTGGGTCGAACTGCTGCTGGCGCGAACGCTGACGTCGGTGAATGCCAAACCGATTGCGGCGGTGATGACGCGCACGGTCTCGGCGTCCGGCATTGACTGGGGCGTGCTGGCGGCGGCGGGGGTGTTGACCATCCTGCCGGGCATGCTGGTGATCTGGTTTGTTCGCAACCACGTGGCCAAGGGCTTTGCCCTGGGCCGGGTCTGAGGAGCTGATGATGGAATGGATGAGTTGGACCACCCCCACAGCAGCGTTCTTTATCGTCATTGGCCTGATTCTGGTGGGCATGACGACGTGGGAATTGCGTTCGCCGAGCATACTTCGGCGTGGTTTGTTGCCGATTGCCACCACCCGTGGCGATCGCTTGTTTATCGGTCTTCTCGGCAGCGCCTACCTGCATTTGCTGGTAATCGGCGTCACCGACTGGAGCATCTGGGTGGCGTCCGCGTTGTCCCTGGTGTGGCTGTTGGCTGTGATGCGTTGGGGCTAGTCGAATCGCTCGGCAAAGTTGCTCCGAAACTCAATAAGGAGGTCTCTATGTTCGACAAAAACAATAAGCTGCGACATAGCGTTTCATTGGCAGCCATGCTGGCACTCAGCGGTTTGAGCGCTTCGGCCTGGGCCGATGCCTATGAAGACGCCGCGAAGAAATGGATCGGCAGCGAATTCAAGCCGTCCACGCTGACGGCCGATCAACAACTGGAAGAGCTGAAGTGGTTCATCAAGGCGGCCGAGCCGTTTCGCGGGATGAACATCAAAGTGGTGTCGGAAACCATCGCCACCCACGAATACGAGTCCAAAGTGCTGGCCAAAGCCTTTACCGAGATCACCGGGATCAAGCTGACTCACGACTTGCTGCAGGAAGGCGACGTGGTTGAAAAGCTGCAGACCCAGATGCAATCGGACAAAAACATCTATGACGGCTGGGTCAACGACTCGGACCTGATCGGTACGCACTTTCGTTACGGCAAGACCGAATCGATCACCGATCTGATGGCCAACGAAGGCAAGGCTTACACCTCGCCGACGCTGGACATTAAAGACTTCATTGGCATCTCGTTCACTACCGCGCCGGACGGTAAGATCTATCAACTGCCCGACCAGCAGTTCGCCAACCTCTATTGGTTCCGCGCGGACTGGTTCGAGCGGGCGGATTTGAAAGCAAAATTCAAAGAAAAGTACGGCTACGAGTTGGGCGTACCGGTGAACTGGTCGGCCTATGAAGACATCGCCAAGTTCTTCAGCGAAGACGTCAAGGAAATCGACGGCAAACGCGTCTACGGCCACATGGACTACGGCAAGAAAGACCCGTCTCTAGGCTGGCGCTTCACAGATGCCTGGTTCTCCATGGCCGGTGCTGGCGACAAAGGCATACCCAATGGCTTGCCGGTGGACGAGTGGGGCATCCGCGTCGAGGACTGCCATCCGGTCGGTTCCAGCGTGACCCGCGGCGGCGACACCAACGGCCCGGCGGCAGTGTATGCGACCACCAAATACGTTGACTGGATGAAAAAATATGCGCCACCGGAAGCGGCGGGCATGACCTTCTCCGAGTCTGGCCCGGTGCCGTCCCAGGGCAACATCGCCCAGCAGATCTTCTGGTACACCGCGTTTACCGCCGACATGACCAAACCGGGCCTGCCGGTGATGAATACCGACGGCACGCCGAAATGGCGGATGGCGCCGTCGCCAAAAGGCCCGTACTGGGAAGAGGGTATGAAGCTCGGTTATCAGGACGCCGGTTCCTGGACCTTCCTCAAATCCACGCCCGAGAAGCAAAAACTGGCGGCCTGGCTGTACGCGCAGTTCGTGACCTCGAAAACCGTGTCGCTGAAGAAAACCATCGTCGGCCTGACTCCGATCCGCGAGTCGGACATCAACTCGCAAGCCATGACCGACCTGGCGCCGAAACTCGGTGGGCTGGTGGAGTTCTACCGCAGCCCGGCCCGC
This sequence comes from Pseudomonas sp. RT4P38, assembly GCF_054897765.1. Classification (NCBI taxonomy): domain Bacteria; kingdom Pseudomonadati; phylum Pseudomonadota; class Gammaproteobacteria; order Pseudomonadales; family Pseudomonadaceae; genus Pseudomonas; species Pseudomonas sp. RT4P38. The sequence goes on along the minus strand of NZ_CM142703.1, from coordinate 4,701,698 downwards.
GTGCAATGGACCCCGACCGGCACCAACGTGCCGGACTATCCACGTCTGGCGCAACTGTGGTGGAGCCACATCGCGGAAGCCGCCAGCGGCGAGAAAACCCCGCAACAGGCGCTGGATGGATTGGCCAAGGATCAGGACGCGATCATGACCCGTCTGGAACGCTCGAAAGCGCAAGCCACCTGCGCACCGAAAATGAACCCCGAGCGCGACGCGCAGTACTGGTTGGACCAACCGGGTGCACCGAAGCCGAAACTGGCGAACGAGAAGCCTAAAGGTGAAACCGTGAGCTATGCCGAACTGCTGAAATCGTGGGAGGCGGCGCGTAAATAACATCTGAGTTGTGAAACGCAAACGGCACCGCAAGGTGCCGTTTTTGTTTGTGCCTGTCCCGCCGCCTTCGCGAGCAAGCTCGCTCCCACAGTAGTTCGGTGTTGTTCACAAATAGTGTGTTCACAGCTGATCCACTGTGGGAGCGAGCTTGCTCGCGATGGGGCCATCCCAGCCACAAAACTTCTCCAGCTCGATCAAACAACTGGGTGTGGAGCAAAAGCACTTTTCCTTAAGTGCCTTCGAAAGCACTGAGCATGTCATCCGGCAGTGGCGCATCAACATCTTCAGGAAGAACCAGCTTGCCTTTCATCGCTCCGATACGCAGGGAGCGTGGATTTCCAACAGGTAACAGGCGCTCAGCGGCCAAAGCATCGAAGCCTTCTACCAATTCTAAAAAAATGTCACGTTTCATTATTCGTTCTCGCCTCGATTGCTTTATCCAGCAGTCACTCAAGATAGAGCCAAGTGCTCAACGCTGGCTGTAGGACGCGGCGGATAGTCCGGCGAGAGCTTTCGGGGATTGCGAGAGGAGGGGAGTGCAGCGGTAACAAATCGTACAGATGCAAAAACGGCACCCGAAGGTGCCGTTTCTGTTTTCTACCGAGTGTCGCTTAAGCGATCAACCCGCCAACCCCGCCTGCTGAACCAGGATCAGCAACGGCTGCGGATACAGCCCGAGGAAGAACGCCAGTGCAGCGATTGCCAGCAGCATCACGCCGCCTGCACGTTGTTCCCAGTGCAGTTGCGCATCGTGGCGACGCAGGTTTGGTTCGATCAGGAACAGGGTGACCATGACGCGCAGGTAGTAGAAGACGCCGATGGCGCTGCCCAGTACCAGGGAACCGACCAGCCACCATTGTTGTGACTCGACACCGGTAGCGATGATGTAGAACTTGCCGATGAAGCCTGCGGTCAGCGGGATGCCGGCCAGGGACAGCATCATCACGGTCAGTACGGCGGTCAGGTACGGACGGCGCCAGAACAGGCCGCGGTATTCGTACAGGGCATCCGCATCACGGCCGTTGTACGGCGAGGACATCAGGGTGATCACGCCGAACGCGCCGAGGCTGGTAATCACGTAGGTGACCAGGTACACGCCGATGGCTTCCACGGCCAGACCCTTGCTCGCCACCAGGGCGATCAGCAGGTAACCGAAGTGAGCGATGGACGAGTAACCCAGCAGACGCTTGAGGTTGCTTTGGGTCAGTGCCAGCAGGTTACCGAACAGGATCGACGCAATGGCAATGATGGTCAGCACGTCGCTCAGTACACCGCTGCTTGCCGCCGGCGAGATCTGGAACAGACGCACCATCACCGCGAACACGGCGACTTTCGACGCGGTGGCCAGGAACGCCGCCACCGGTGCCGGAGCACCTTCGTAAACGTCCGGGGTCCAGAGGTGAAACGGTACCAGCGACAGCTTGAACGCCAGGCCGATCAACATCATGCCCAAGCCCAGTTGAGCCAAAGAACTTGGCAGGCCGGTGGCCGCCAGGGCCTGACCGATGCCGTTGAAGCTCAGGGTGCCGGCATCGGCGTAGAGCAGGGCCATACCGAACAACAGGAACGCGGAACCGGCGGCCGACAGCACCATGTACTTGATACCGGCTTCCAGCGAACGCTTGTTGAAGAAGGCATAAGCCACCAGACCGTAGACCGGTACCGAGAGCAGTTCCAGACCAATGAACAACCCGGCCAGGTGCTGCGCGCTGACCAGCACCAGGCCACCGGCGGCGGCCATCAGGATCAGCAGGTAAAGTTCTTCACGGTTGCCCGGGTAACCCGAGCCGCCATCGCCGAGGTAGGCGTGGGCGAGGGTCACACAAGCGAGGGTGGCGACCAGGATCAGCGCCATGTACAAGCAAGCGAAGGTGTCGATTTGCAGCAATGGAGTCACGGCCAGAGGCGCGACTTTCAGGGCTGGCAGGATCGACAGCAACGCCAGGTTCAGACCCGCCACGGAAATCAGGAAGGTCTGCGAGTGGTTGCGGCGCCAGGCGATCGCCAGCATCACCACGATGATCGTGACGCTGGTGATCAACAACGGCGCAAGCGCGATAAAGTGTTGAGTCGTGAATTCCATAGCGCTCTTACCGGGCCGAAGCGAGTTGAGTGAAGGCGGTGCCGAGCCATTGCTGCACGCCATGCATCGTCGCAGCAGAGGTATCGAGGAACGGTTGCGGGTACACGCCGATGTAAATCAGCAACGCTGCCAGACCGACCACCATGATCAGTTCGCGACTATCCATGCCATGCAGCACCACGTCCGATTTGGACGGGCCGAAGTAGGCACGGTGGATCATGATCAGCGAGTAGACCGAACCGAACACCAGACCGGACGTCGCGATGATAGTGATCCATGGGGCGGCTGGGAACGTGCCGATCAGGATCAGGAATTCGCCGACGAAGTTACCGGTCGCCGGCAAGCCCAGGGAGGCCGCCGCGAAGAACATACTGACGCCTGGCAGGTAGGCGATCTTCGACCACAGGCCACCCATTTCACGCATGTCGCGAGTGTGAGTTCGCTCGTAGAGCTGGCCACACAGGATAAAGAGTGCCGCGGCCGACAGGCCGTGCGCGAGCATCTGCATCACCGCGCCCTGCAGCGCCAGTTGGCTGCCGGAGTAGATGCCGATCAGCACGAAGCCCATGTGCGAAACACTGGAGTACGCGACCAGACGCTTGATGTCAGTTTGCGCGAACGCCAGGAACGCACCGTAGAAGATCCCGATCAGACCGAGGGTCATGGCGATCGGCGCAAACTCGGCCGAGGCATTCGGGAACAGCGGCAGGGCGAAACGCAGCAGACCGTAAGCCGCCGTTTTCAACAAGATACCGGCCAGGTCGACCGAACCCGCCGTTGGCGCCTGGGCGTGAGCATCAGGCAACCAGGAGTGGAACGGCACGACTGGCAACTTGACCGCGAAGGCGATGAAGAAGCCGAGCATCAGGATGTACTCGGTGGTCAGCGACATCTTGGTTTTCAACAGATCGGCGTAGTTGAACGTAATCACGCCGGTGTCGTTGAAGTTGACCAGTACCAGACCCAGGATCGCCACCAACATGATCAGGCCGGAAGCCTGAGTGAAGATGAAGAACTTGGTCGCCGCGTAGATCCGGGTTTTCTTGCCGTCCGAAGAACTGTGACCCCAGAGCGCGATGAGGAAGTACATCGGCACCAGCATCATTTCCCAGAAGAAGAAGAACATGAACAGGTCGAGGGCGAGGAACACGCCGACGACACCGCCCAGGATCCACATCAGGTTCAAGTGGAAGAAGCCAACGTGACGCTGGATCTCTTTCCACGAGCAGAGTACCGAGAGGATACCCAGCAGGCCGGTCAGCAGGATCATCAACAGCGACAGGCCGTCGAGGGCCAGGTGCACGCTGATGCCGAAGCGCTCGATCCAGAGGTGCTTGAACTCAAGCACCCAGGTCGGATCGGCGCCAGGCGCCGGGGCAAATGAATAGTCACCGTTAGCCCACAGCCAGAGGCCGAGGGAGAGCAACAGGGACATGGTGATCAGCGCAATCCAGCGGGGGAGGGTAGCGCCGAAGCGCTCACCCATCCAGCACAGCAGGCCGCCGATGAAGGGGATCAGGATTAGCCAAGGCAGAATCATGACGGGCTCAATTCCTTTCGCAAGTTCGCAAGGTTCATATCAGACCGCTACCAGCACGATGGCGCCGATGACCAGCACGGAGCCGGCAGCCATGGATGCCGCGTACCAACGCAGTTGACCGGTTTCGGTACGGCTCAGGGCGGTGTGGCCGCCTTTGGCCATACGCGGGATCAGACCGATAGTCTGGTCGAGCGGGTCTCTGCGCAGTCCGTGGGTGATCGCAAGGTAGGGCTTGACGAACAGTTTGTCGTAGATCCAGTCGAAGCCCCAGGCAGCGAACCACCAGGCCGAAAGGAAACGGCCGATGCCGCTGTTGGCGATTGCAGTGGCGAAACGACGCTTGCCGAGGAACAGCAAGGCGGCCAGCAGGATACCGGCCAGGGCGATGGCGCCCGAGGCGATTTCCAGACTGTGCTTGGCTTCGCCGCCGGCATGGCCGACGCTTTCCGGCAGCACGCCGTGCAGTGGTGGAACGATCATCGCGCCAATGGCGGTAGACAATACGATCAGCACCGACAGTGGCAGCCAGTGAGCGATGCCGTGACCGGCGTGCGCTTCGGTCTTCACTTCACCGTGGAACGCGATGAAGATCAGGCGGAAAGTGTACAGCGACGTCATGAACGCGCCGACCAGACCTGCGTAAAGCAGACCGTGGTTGCCGCTGGCGAACGCTTCCCAGAGGATTTCGTCCTTTGAGTAGAAGCCGGCGGTCACCAGTGGCAGGGCAGCAAGCGCCGCGCCGCCGACGATGAAACTGGTGTAGGCCAGTGGCAGTTTCTTCCACAGACCGCCCATCTTGAAGATGTTCTGCTCGTGGTGGCAGGCAACGATCACCGCACCGGACGCAAGGAACAGCAGCGCCTTGAAGAAGGCGTGGGTCATCAGGTGGAAGATCGCGCCATCCCAGGCACCTACGCCCAACGCCAGGAACATGTAGCCGATCTGGCTCATGGTCGAGTAGGCGAGGATACGTTTGATGTCGGTCTGGACCAGTGCAGCAAAACCTGCGAGCACCAGGGTCACGCCACCGACGATGCCGACGAGGTGCAGGATGTCCGGCGCCAACGCAAACAGACCGTGAGTACGGGCGATCAGGTAGACACCGGCGGTCACCATGGTTGCGGCGTGGATCAGTGCCGAAACCGGAGTAGGACCGGCCATCGCATCCGCCAGCCAGGTTTGCAGCGGCAGTTGCGCGGATTTACCGACAGCGCCGCCCAGCAGCATCAGGGTCGCCATGACCATCCAGAAGTCGCCGGCCTGGAATTTCTGCGGTGCCAGCACCAGCAGTTCCTGGATGTTCAGCGTCCCCAGCTGCGCGAACAGGATGAACAGGCCGATGGCCATGAACACGTCGCCGATACGGGTCACGATGAAGGCTTTCAGTGCCGCGTTACCGTTGTTACGGTTGCTGTAGTAGAAACCGATCAACAGGTACGAGCACAGGCCCACGCCTTCCCAGCCGAAGTACAGGAACAACAGGTTATCGCCCAGGACCAGGAACAGCATGCTGGCGATAAACAGGTTGGTGTAGGCGAAGAAGCGCGAGTAACCGGCTTCACCGCGCATGTACCAGGACGCGAAGAGGTGGATCAGGAAGCCGACGCCGACCACCACACCGAGCATGGTCAGGGACAGACCATCCAGGTACAGCGCGAAGTTAGGCGTAAAGCCCTCCACCGCCATCCACTGCCACAACACTTGCGTGTAGTGACCGCCTTCAGGTAGCGCAACGTTGAACTGCCAGATCACATAAGCAGTGACGATGGCAGACAAGCCAATGGAGCCGACGCCAATCAGCGCCGACAGGTTTTCCGAAAAGCGGCCGCGTGAGAACGACAGCAGCAGGAAACCTATGAGAGGGAATACGAAAGTCAGATAGAGAAGATTCATCCGCGCATCTCGCTGGCAGCGTCGATATCGAGAGTGTGGAAGCGGCGATACAGCTGCAACAGAATCGCTAGGCCAATACTGGCCTCGGCGGCTGCCAGGCTGATCACCAGGATGAACATGATCTGTCCATCCGGCTGCCCCCAGCGGCTACCGGCAACGATGAACGCCAGTGCGGAGGCATTCATCATGACCTCCAGGCTCATCAGCACGAAGAGAATGTTGCGGCGGACCATCAGGCCGACCAGACCGAGGCAGAACAGGATGCCGGCGACCGCCAGACCATGCTCCATAGGGATAGCAGGCATCGTCATTGCTCCTTGGCTTCGTTGCGGCCCAAGTGGAACGCCGTGACGGCTGCAGCAAGCAGCAGCATCGAGGCGAGTTCGACCACCAGCAGATAAGGACCGAACAGGCTGATGCCCACGGCCTTGGCGTCTACGGTGGTGTGGCCGATGGCCTGACCGCTGGCGTCGCTGAACAGCACGTACAGCAGTTCAACCAGCAGCAGGGCGCCGAGTGCGACGGGGCCCAGCCAGATGCCGGGTTTGAGCCAGACGCGCTCTTGCTGTACCGAGGCCGGGCCCAGGTTCAGCATCATCACCACGAACACGAACAGCACCATGATGGCGCCAGCGTAGGCGATCACTTCCAGCACACCGGCAAACGGCGCGCCGAGGGCGAAAAAGGTCATCGCCACGGCAATCAGCGAAATGATCAGGTAGAGCAGGGCGTGCACAGGGTTGGTGTTGGTGATCACGCGAAGCGTGGACACAACAGCGATACCCGATGCGAAATAGAAAGCGAATTCCATCTTTCTTCCTTAAGGCAGCAAGCTCTTCACGTTGATCGGTTCGGCTTCATTCTGCGCGGCGCCTTTCGGCTTACCGGCAATTGCCATACCTGCAACGCGATAGAAGTTGTAATCAGGGTTTTTGCCGGGGCCGGAGATCAGCAGATCTTCTTTCTCGTACACCAGGTCCTGACGTTTGAACTCGGCCATCTCGAAATCCGGTGTCAGCTGGATCGCGGTGGTCGGGCAGGCTTCCTCGCAGAGGCCGCAGAAAATGCAGCGCGAGAAGTTGATACGGAAAAACTCCGGGTACCAGCGACCGTCTTCGGTTTCAGCTTTCTGCAGCGAGATGCAACCGACCGGGCATGCCACGGCGCACAGGTTGCAGGCTACACAACGCTCTTCGCCATCAGGGTCGCGGGTCAGGACGATACGTCCACGAAAGCGCGGCGGCAGGTACACGGCTTCTTCCGGGTACTGCAGCGTGTCGCGCTTGCGGAAGGCATGGCCGAAGATCATCACCAGGCTGCGAAGCTGGGTGAAGAAGCCATGCACGATGTCAAAAATGTACTTCATGATTCTCTATCCTCACTGAGCCGCGACGGCGGGCGTGTTGAGCAACACGATCGCAGCGGTCACCAGCATGTTGACGAGGGTCAGCGGCAGGCAGAACTTCCAGCTGAAATCCATCACTTGGTCATACCGTGGGCGCGGAATCGAGGCGCGCAGCAGGATGAAGAACATGATGAAGAACGCAGTTTTCAGCGCGAACCAGATGAACGGGATCTGCGGCAGAATACCGAACGGACCGTGCCAGCCACCGAAGAACAAGGTCACCAGCAGCGCCGAAATCAACACGATGCCGATGTACTCGCCGACGAAGAACATGCCCCATTTCATGCCGGCGTATTCAATGTGGTAACCGTCGGCCAGTTCCTGTTCCGCTTCCGGCTGGTCGAACGGGTGACGGTGAGTCACGGCGACGCCGGCAATGAAGAACGTCAGGAAACCGAAGATCTGCGGAATGACGAACCACAGGTTCTGCGCTTGATACTCAACGATGTCGCGCATGTTGAACGAGCCGACCTGGATCACGATGCCCATCAGCGACAGGCCCATGAACACTTCGTACGACACGGTTTGCGCCGAGGCCCGCAAGCTGCCCAACAGGGCGAACTTGTTGTTACTCGACCAGCCGGCGAACAACACCGCATAGACCGACAGACCGGCCATGGCGAAGAAGAACAGAATGCCGATGTTGATATCCGCCACGCCCCAGGTCGGGGTGATCGGGATGATCGCGAAGGCAATCAACAAGGAACTCATGGCAACCACCGGCGCCAACGTGAAGATCACTTTGTCGGCGAACGGTGGGGTCCAGTCTTCCTTGAAGAACATCTTGATCATGTCGGCAGCGATCTGGAACGCGCCGAACGGACCGACGCGGTTCGGACCGTAACGGTCCTGCCAGAGGGCGAGCAAACGACGCTCGACCCAGCTCAGCAGTGCACCGCACACCACCACGGCGAGCAGAATCACGATGGCCTGGATGACCGCGATGATCACGTCGATCACTTCAGGAGTGAACAAGGTCATAGAGCTGCCTCCTGCAGACCGTCAACGGATTTGCCAAAGATCGCTGGCGGAATGCCGGCGATACCGGCCGGCAATGCGACCAGACCGGCACCCAGCTCTTCGTTGATGCGCAGTGGCAGACGCAGGGTCTGGCCAGCCACATTCAAGCTGAGCATGGCGCCGTCATTGACACCCAGGCGGTCGGCTTCGGATTTGGCCAGCGACACGTAGGCGGCCGGGATGCGCTCTTGAACCGGCGCGGCTTTGGAAGAGTTCTCTTCGCTGCCAAACAGGTGGAAGAACGGCACAACCTGCCAGGTGCCCGGAGCCGGGTTGAACGCGCGAGGAACACTGGCGAACCAGTTCAGCGAGTCACCGGTGCTTTCGATCAGGCGGGTGCCCGGGTCGCCAGCGCGGATATGACCACCGACTTCGTCCTGGAACTTGTTCCAGGCTTGCGGCGAGTTCCAGCCCGGAGACCAGGCGAATGGCACTTGCTGACGCGGTTCGACCGAGCCCGAGTAACCTTCCATGGAGAACGAGAACGCGGTGTCGTTGTCCTGGGAAGTACGCGGTTCGTGCACGCTGATGTCGGCGCGCATGGCGGTACGACCGGAGTAACGCAGCGGTTCGCGAGCCAGTTTCAGGCCTTTGATGCGGAACGCGGCGGACGGTGCAGCGCTGACGATGCCGGCCAGTTGCGGAGTGCTTGCGGCACAGGCAGCGGTGACGTGGTCCAGTTGGGTCCAGTCGATCGGCTGGTTCAACAGGGTGGCGCGCAGGGCATGCAGCCAGCGCCAGCCTTCGTGAACCATGATGCTTGCGTCGAGGTAAGTCGGGTCGAAGACCTGGAAGAAGCGCTGGGCGCGGCCTTCCTGGCTGACCAGCGTACCGTCGCCTTCAGCGAAGCTGGCGGCTGGCAGAACCAGGTGCGCGCGATCGCTGGTGGCGGTCTTCTGATGGTCCGCCACGATCACCACTTTCGCGGCGTTCAGGGCAGCATCGACACGGGCTTTGTCGGTACGGGTGTACAGATCGTTTTCCAGCACGACGATGGCGTCAGCTTTACCGTCGATCACGGCTTGCAGCGCGGCATCGACCGAGTCGCCACCGAGCATGGCCAGGCCGAGGCTGTTGGCCTCTGGCACGATCAGGCTGATTGAACCGTTCTTCTCGCGCAGCTTCAGGGCCTTGGCGATGTTTGCCGCGGCTTCGATCAGCGCCTTGGAACCCAGCGAGGTACCGGCAATGATCAGCGGACGCTTGGCGGCGAGCAGGGCGTCGGCAATGCGCTTGGCCAGTTCAAGGGCTTCAGCGTCCAGACCTTCAACGGCAGGTGCGCTGGCGTCAAGGGCGTGAGCCACGGCGAAACCGATGCGGGCCAGGTCGTCTGGTGCCGCGTGAACGCATTCTTCAGCGATGTCGTCGAGCTTGGTTTCAGCCAGGCTGGCGATGAACAGCGGGTTCAGCGCGTTCTGACCGATGTTCTTCACGGCGGCGTCGAGCCAAGGCTGAACGCGCATCGCGTCGGCCATGTCTTCAGCTTTGCCTTTGACCGATTGACGCAGGGACAGGGCCATACGTGCAGCAGTCTGGGTCAAGTCTTCGCCGAGGACGAAAATTGCATCGTGGTCTTCGATGTCGCGCATGTTCGGGATCGGCAGCGGGCTGTCTTTCAGCACCTGCATGACCAGACGAATGCGTTCCAGCTCGGCAGCTTCGATACCGGAGTAGAAGTGCTCGGCGCCGACCAGTTCGCGCAACGCGTAGTTGCTTTCGAGGCTGGCACGCGGCGAACCAATACCGACGATGTTGCGACCGCGCAGCAGGTCGGCGGCTTTATCCAGCGCTTCGTCGAGGGTCAGCTTGGCGCCGTTGGCCAGCAATGCCTGACGCGGGCGATCCTTGCTATTGACGTAGCCATAGCCGAAACGGCCGCGGTCGCACAGGAAGTACTGGTTTACCGAACCGTTGAAACGGTTTTCGATGCGACGCAGTTCACCGTAGCGCTCGCCCGGGGAGATGTTGCAACCGCTGGAGCAGCCATGGCAGATGCTCGGCGAGAACTGCATGTCCCACTTGCGGTTGTAGCGTTCGGAGTGAGTCTTGTCGGTGAACACACCGGTCGGGCAGACCTCGGTGAGGTTGCCGGAGAACTCGCTTTCCAGGGTGCCGTCTTCAACGCGACCGAAGTACACGTTGTCGTGGGCGCCGAATACACCGAGGTCGGTGCCGCCGGCGTAATCCTTATAGAAGCGTACGCAGCGGTAGCAAGCGATGCAGCGGTTCATCTCGTGGGAAATGAACGGGCCCAGTTGCTGGTTCTGGTGAGTACGCTTGGTGAAGCGATAACGGCGCTCGTTGTGGCCGGTCATCACGGTCATGTCTTGCAGGTGGCAGTGGCCGCCCTCTTCACAGACCGGGCAGTCGTGAGGGTGGTTGGTCATCAGCCATTCAACGACGCTGGCGCGAAACACTTTCGCTTCTTCGTCGTCGATGGAGATCCAGCTGCCGTCGGTAGCTGGCGTCATGCAAGACATGACGATCCGACCACGCTTGTCGTTTTCGTCGGTGTACTGCTTGACCGCGCACTGGCGGCAAGCGCCAACGCTGCCTAGGGCTGGGTGCCAGCAGAAATAAGGGATATCGAGGCCTAGCGACAGACATGCCTGTAACAGGTTGTCTGCCCCATCGACTTCGAGCTCTTTGCCGTCTACGTGGATAGTGGCCATGGTTCAAAGTTCTTCGTTGGCCCGGTGTCAGCGGGCGTGGCTAATGGAATCTTGTTATCCGCGCGAATCAAAACAGCCGTTAAAGGCGTCATCGCGCGAAAAGCGAACGGCACGGACCGTTCGCTTTTTTTAAAGCGTTAAGCGCCGACTACGTTCGGCCTTGCCAGAGGCGGGACGGCGGCGCTGGTAGGCGCGATGCCGGCTTCGAACTCATGGCGGAAGTATTTAATTGCGCTGCCCAACGGCTCCACGGCGCCCGGTGCGTGAGCACAGAAGGTCTTGCCCGGGCCGAGGAAACCGACCAGACCCAGCAGGGTCTCGATATCGCCGGCTTGCCCTTCACCGTTCTCGATGGCGCGCAGAAGCTTGACGCTCCACGGCAAACCGTCACGGCACGGGGTGCAGAAGCCGCAGGATTCGCGGGAGAAGAACTCTTCCATGTTGCGCAGCAGGGACACCATGTTGACGCTGTCGTCCACCGCCATGGCCAGGCCGGTACCCATACGGGTGCCCACTTTGGCGATGCCGCCGGCGTACATTTGTGCGTCCAGGTGCTCCGGCAACAGGAAGCCGGTACCGGCGCCGCCTGGCTGCCAGCACTTGAGCTTGTAACCGTCGCGCATGCCGCCGGCGTAGTCTTCAAACAACTCGCGACCAGTAACGCCGAACGGCAATTCCCACAGGCCCGGGTTCTTGACCTTGCCGGAGAAGCCCATGAGCTTGGTGCCCATGTCTTCACTGCCTTCGCGGGCCAACGATTTGTACCAGTCCACGCCGTCGGCAATGATCGCCGGCACGTTGCACAGGGTTTCAACGTTGTTCACGCAGGTCGGCTTGCCCCACACGCCAACGGCGGCAGGGAAGGGCGGCTTGGAGCGCGGGTTGGCGCGGCGACCTTCGAGGGAGTTGATCAGTGCGGTTTCTTCACCGCAGATGTAACGCCCGGCGCCGGTGTGGACGAACAGCTCGAAATCGAAGCCGCTGCCCAGGATGTTTTTACCCAAGAGGCCTGCAGCCTTGGCTTCTTCCACGGCACGGTTCAGGTGCTTGGCGGCGGTGGTGTATTCGCCACGCAGGAAGATGTAGCCACGGTAGGTTTTCAGCGCGCGGGCACTGATCAGCATGCCTTCGATCAGCAGGTGGGGCAGTTGCTCCATCAGCATGCGGTCTTTCCAGGTGTTCGGTTCCATCTCGTCCGCGTTGCACAGCAGGTAGCGGATGTTGATGGATTCGTCCTTGGGCATCAGGCCCCACTTAACACCCGTGGGGAAGCCTGCACCGCCGCGACCTTTAAGGCCCGAGTCTTTCACGGTCTGGACGATGTCGTCCTGAGCCATGTCGGCGAAAGCCTTGCGCGCAGCCGCGTAACCGTTCTTGGCCTGGTACTCGTCGAGCCATACGGCTTCGCCGTCGTCACGCAGACGCCAGGTCAGCGGGTGAGTCTCGGCCGAACGCTTGATGCGGTTGGCAGGACCGAAGGAAGTCAGGGTCATACGTAGCCCTCGAGCAATTTGGCAACGCCGGCAGGCTGCACATCACCGAATGTGTCGTCGTCGATCATCAACGCCGGCGCCTTGTCGCAGTTGCCGAGGCAGCAGACCGGCAGCAGGGTGAAACGACCGTCGGCGGTGGTCTGACCCAGGCCGATGCCCAGATTGCTCTGGATTTCGCTGACTACCGATTCATGGCCGCCGATGTAGCAGACCATGCTGTCGCAGACGCGAATGATGTGACGGCCAACCGGTTGACGGAAGATCTGGCTATAGAACGTCGCCACGCCTTCAACGTCGCTGGCCGGGATGCCGAGGATCTCGCCGATGGCGTAGAGCGCGCCATCAGGCACCCAGCCACGTTCCTTCTGGACGATCTTCAGGGCTTCGATCGACGCCGCGCGCGGGTCTTCGTAGTGATGCAGCTCGTGCTCGATGGCCGAGCGCTCGGTTTCGCTCAGGGCGAAACGGTCTGTCTGGATAAGCGTGCTGTTCATGCTTAGCGGTCCACGTCGGCCATAACGAAATCGATACTACCCAGGTACGCAATCAAGTCCGCGACCATGCTGCCTTTGATCACCGAAGGGATCTGCTGCAGGTGCGGGAAGCTTGGGGTGCGAATCCGGGTGCGGTAGCTCATGGTGCCGCCATCGCTCGTCAGGTAATAACTGTTGATGCCCTTGGTCGCTTCGATCATCTGGAAGGATTCGTTGGCCGGCATGACCGGGCCCCACGAAACTTGCAGGAAGTGCGTGATCAGGGTCTCGATGTGCTGCAGGGTGCGCTCTTTCGGCGGCGGCGTGGTCAGCGGGTGATCCGCCTTGTACGGGCCTTCCGGCATGTTGCGCATGCACTGCTCGATGATCTTCAGGCTCTGGCGCATTTCTTCGACACGCACGATGCAACGGTCGTAGGCATCGCCATTGGCCGCCAGCGGCACTTCGAATTCGAAGTTCTCGTAACCGGAGTACGGGCGAGCTTTACGCAGGTCGAAATCGCAACCGGTCGAACGCAGGCCGGAACCGGTGACGCCCCATTCCAGGGCTTCTTTGGTGTTGTAGGCGGCGACGCCGATGGTCCGTCCACGCAGGATGCTGTTGTCCAGTGCTGCTTTCTGGTATTCGTCCAGACGCTTTGGCATCCACTCGATGAAGTCTTTCACCAGTTTTTCCCAGCCGCGCGGCAGGTCGTGAGCGACGCCACCGATGCGGTACCAGGCCGGGTGCAGACGGAAGCCGGTAATGGCTTCGATCACCGTGTACGCCTTCTGACGGTCAGTGAACGTGAAGAACACCGGGGTCATGGCGCCGACGTCCTGGATGTAAGTCCCCAGGAACAGCAGGTGGCTGGTGATCCGGAAGAACTCGGCCATCATGATGCGGATGACGTCGACCTTCTCAGGCACCTTGATGCCGGCCAGCTTCTCGACCGAGAGCACGTACGGCAGGTTGTTCATCACGCCGCCGAGGTAGTCGATACGGTCGGTGTACGGAATGAAGCTGTGCCAGGACTGACGCTCGGCCATCTTCTCGGCACCACGGTGGTGGTAACCGACGTCCGGTACGCAATCGACGATCTCTTCACCGTCCAGCTGCAGAATGATGCGGAACGCACCGTGCGCGGAAGGGTGGTTAGGGCCGAGGTTGAGGAACATGTAGTCCTCGTTCGCCCCGGAACGCTTCATGCCCCAGTCTTCAGGCTTGAAGCGCGCGGCTTCTTCCTCAAGCTGTTGCTTGGCCAGGGTCAGGCTGAACGGGTCGAACTCGGTGGCACGGGCCGGGAAGTCCTTGCGCAGCGGGTGACCTTCCCAGGTCGGCGGCATCATGATGCGGGTCAGGTGCGGGTGACCGGCAAAGTTGATGCCGTACATGTCCCACACTTCACGCTCGTACCAGTTGGCGTTCGGCCAGATACCGGTAACGGTCGGCACGCTAAGGTCGCTCTCGGACAAGGCGACCTTGATCATTACGTCACTATTACGTTCGATCGACATCAAGTGATAGAACACAGTGAAGTCGGCGCCGCTTGGCAGCCCTTGACGCTTGGTGCGCAAACGCTCGTCCACGCCGTGCAGGTCATAGAGCATGACGTACGGCTTGGGCAGGTTGCGCAGGAAGGTCAGGACTTCGACGAGTTTGGCACGGGCAACCCAAAGCACCGGCATGCCGGTGCGGGTAGGCTGGGCGGTGAACGCCTCGGGGCCAAAACGGTTATTCAGTTCGACGACCACATCCTGGTCGTCTGCCTTATAAGGCGGGATGTACAGAGCACTGCCTGTAGTCATGGTTATTTATCGCTTTCGGTCAACGTAAAGAATGAAGCCAGTTTCTCGTTCTATAAAAGAAGCAGATCTGGATCAGACTTCGTCGGGGCTGCGCAGGTTGGTGACTGCGATTCGCTGTTCGCGGCGCTGTTCCTTTTGCGAAGGCATCTCGGCGCGGTACACGCCTTGATCGCCGACGACCCAGGAAAGCGGACGACGCTCCTGTCCAATCGACTCTTGCAAGAGCATCAAGCCTTGCAGAAAAGCTTCAGGGCGGGGCGGGCAGCCAGGCACGTAGACGTCCACGGGCAGGAACTTGTCCACCCCTTGAACGACGGAGTAGATGTCGTACATGCCACCGGAGTTGGCGCACGAACCCATGGAGATAACCCATTTAGGTTCGAGCATTTGCTCGTAGAGACGCTGAATGATCGGCGCCATCTTGATGAAGCAGGTACCGGCGATAACCATGAAATCCGCCTGACGCGGCGATGCCCGGATAACCTCGGCGCCAAAGCGCGCGATGTCGTGGGGCGCCGTGAAGGCGGTGGTCATTTCCACGTAGCAGCACGAAAGACCGAAGTTATACGGCCACAGGGAGTTCTTGCGCCCCCAGTTGATCGTGCCGTTAAGCACGTCTTCGAGCTTGCCCATGAAAATGTTTTTGTGAACTTGATCTTCTAACGGATCGGAAACGGTTTCCCGTTCGCCAATCGGATACTGCTCGTTAGGAGCATCGGGGTCGATCCTGGTGAGATTGTATTGCATTGCCAAAGCCTCATTGTTTCAGCTTCGCCTGCCGCTTGCGACGAGCTTCCGGAGCCCAGTCAAGAGCGCCCACTCGGAACAGGTAGACAAGACCTGCCAACAGAATTGCTATGAAAACGAGAGCTTCGACGAATCCGGTCCAGCCGCTTTCGCGGACGGACACAGACCAGGCAAAGAGAAAAAGGGCTTCGATATCGAAGATCACGAAGAGCATCGCGACCAGATAGAATTTGGCTGAGAGCCGCAAGCGGGCACCACCTGTAGGTAGCATGCCGGACTCGAACGGTTCGTTTTTGCTGCGGCCCCAGGCTTTTGACCCGAGGAGGCTGGAGACGCCGAGCATGAAGGCGCAAAGGCCGACGACGCCCAAAAGGAAAATGGCAAAGCCCCAGTTGTGGGCCATGAGTCCTGTCGCTTCGGGCATGCTGGTAATCCTTAACAGAGAGCAAAGGTCTCTGAGCTTGAAAAGAAACAAAGCAGTGACGATATGTCGCAGCAATCAATCCCGCTGATTTTATGGCACAACACCGTGCAAGTAAAATTCCTATAGCGAAATTATTTATAGGAATAAGGACATAGCGCACCTCCAAAGCCCCTCAGCCCATGCGTTGCGGGCATTAGCCGGGATTTCATCAAATATGTTTTGTAGGGAATGTAACGAGCATAGTTGCGGCCAAATGATAATCAATATTGTTTGTGGCTGTTTTTAAACTGTTTAACGGGTGGGTGGCCGGAAAGATGTCTTATATGCGCGTTACTGCAAGTAGCGCACGGGGTCGTTTTACCTTCTTTTCCTGATCGAAAAACTGCTCTGGATCAATGATTTTCAGCGCTTTTTGTGGGAGCGTGCGCGTGAAATCGCGAGCAAAAAAACGCCCCGAACCAGTCGGGGCGTCAGTTGTGCGACGTTGCGGTTAGCTTTCTATCCGGTCCGCAACGGCCGTTTGCTCAGGCAAATCAGATCAGTGGAACTGCTCTTCTTCAGTCGAGCCAGTCAGTGCGGTTACCGACGACGAGCCACCTTGAATCACAGTGGTCATGTCGTCGAAGTAGCCGGTGCCCACTTCCTGCTGGTGAGCCACGAAGGTGTAACCCTTGGCAGCGTCAGCGAACTCCTGCTCTTGCAGCTTCACGTAGGCAGTCATGTCGTTACGGGCGTAGTCGTGCGCCAGGTTGAACATGCTGTGCCACATGTTGTGAATGCCGGCCAGGGTGATGAACTGGTGCTTGTAACCCATGGCGGACAGTTCGCGCTGGAACTTGGCGATGGTCGCGTCGTCCAGGTTTTTCTTCCAGTTGAAGGAAGGCGAGCAGTTGTACGACAGCAGTTGGTCCGGGTATTCCTTTTTGATCGCTTCGGCGAAGCGACGAGCCTCGTCCAGATCCGGCTTGGCGGTTTCGCACCAGATCAGATCGGCGTACGGCGCGTAGGCCAGGCCGCGGGAAATTGCCTGGTCGAGACCAGCGCGCACTTTGTAGAAGCCTTCTTGAGTACGTTCGCCAGTCACGAACTCTTTGTCGTACGGGTCGCAATCGGAAGTCAGCAGGTCAGCTGCGTTAGCGTCGGTACGGGCCAGAATGATGGTCGGAGTACCGGCAACGTCAGCAGCCAGGCGAGCAGCGGTCAGCTTCTGTACAGCTTCCTGGGTAGGAACCAGTACCTTGCCGCCCATGTGGCCGCATTTTTTCACGGAAGCCAGTTGGTCTTCGAAGTGAACGCCGGCGGCGCCTGCTTCGATCATGCTCTTCATCAGCTCGTAAGCGTTCAGTACGCCGCCGAAACCGGCTTCGGCATCAGCCACGATCGGAGCGAAGTAGTCGATGTAACCTTCGTCGCCCGGGCCTTTGCCGGCTTTCCACTGGATCTGATCAGCACGACGGAACGAGTTGTTGATGCGCTTGACCACGGTTGGAACCGAGTCCACCGGGTACAGCGACTGGTCCGGGTACATCGATTCGGCGGAGTTGTTGTCCGCAGCGACTTGCCAGCCCGACAGGTAGATCGCCTGGATACCGGCTTTAACTTGTTGAACAGCCTGGCCGCCGGTCAGGGCGCCCATGCAGTTGACGAAATCTTTCTCAGGACGGAAGGACGGCTTGGCGCCCTGGGTCACCAGGTTCCAAAGTTTCTCGGCGCCCAATTTTGCAAAGGTGTGCTCAGGTTGAACCGAGCCACGCAGGCGGACGACGTCAGCAGCGGAGTAAGCGCGTGTCACGCCTTTCCAGCGTGGGTTTTCAGCCCAATCTTTTTCGAGGGCTGCAATTTGCTGTTCGCGTGTCAGTGCCATGGAGATAAACCTCGTCGCGTCTTTTACGGAAAGTTGTTCTGCGGTGGAAAATTCATGCGCTCGCTGACCAGAAGCTTAGGTGGTCAAGTCGGATTCGGCGGGGATGGCGACGGGATGAACGATGGGCTCGAGGGGAAGTGAGCAGGTAAGGGCGAACTGGCGGGCGCATTCGGGCGTCGTGGGCCTTGGTGCGAACTTCAGTGTGGAGCCGGGTTACCTAATTACGCTTCCGTCCCTCGGGACAACTTCGTTCCAGTCGGCAACCTCGTCAAACACACCTTGTGGGCGGTACAGACACGAAGCGGCTCGCGGGGTGGGTGCGAACGGCGCCTCGAAGGCCCTTGCCAGGGCCCCTGATTAGCGGGAGCGAGGCCATCATGCCTTCGCTTTTTTGTATCGTCAAACGTTTTGTAGTGCTTTTTTTTAAGCACTACATCTTTGGTCTAATACGACTGGTCAGTCAGTTTTCGGTGGTTTAGTCCAAAGTATCGACTTTCACCCGCAGGGTCATGTCGTCCCGTCCCTGAGTCGAGTAGCTGCGGGTCTGGCCCTGTTTGTCGGCCTGTGTCTGGCGATTTACGCCCGCCAGGGTGATCCACTCTCCGAGCCGGCCCGTGACAGTTGTGTCGGTACTTTGCACATTCACTACATCGGGACGTTCCTGGCTCATGCGGTCACGATTGGTGCTGATCGCCAGGTGAACGATGTCGCCGGTGACGCTGGCGGTGACGTAGAAACCCTGGGTGACGTTACGGTATTCGGTCTGGCTTCGCAGGTCGCCGTAAGAGTCGGTCTGAGTGCTGGTCAGCGGCACGCTCTGGCCGACCTGGATCAGGGCTGGTGCGCCTTCGCTGGCCTGAACCTGTTGGATTCCGCCATCACGGCTGTCGGTGCTGCGATTGATGATGCGGGTCTGGCTCGGTTTGGCACCGTTCACCGAATAACCCTGCTCGCCCTGAACGTTGTTTTCGTTGTTTTCGTTGGTGTCGACGGTGATCAGCAGGCGTTTGGGTTGGGTGTCGAGTTGCGCAATCAGGGCTTTAAGTTCGTCGATCTTGCGCTGATCGGCATTAACGATCAGTTGGTTGCCGTAGGCGCTGACCTGACCATCCTTACCGATGAAATCCTGGGCCATCGGCAGCATGTCGGCGCTGGTGTGGTAGTTCAGGGGCACGATCTCGGTGGCGGCCATAACCGAAAAACTGCAGGCCATCAGCAGCGTGGTGAGCAGGGTGCGTAGGGACATATCCGTTATCTCCGACATCTTGAAGTGGTGATATTGCCAGTTTGTCGGCCCGGCGTGGGGCAAGTTGAATCGTAGACAGCAAAACGCCCCGGCATCCGGGGATGGCGGGGCGTATTGTGGTGTTCTTGCGGGCCTCATCGCGAGCAAGCTCGCTCCCACAGTGGATCAATGGTGTTGCTGCAATCTGTGGCAACACCTAAAACCCTGTGGGAGCGAGCTTGCTCGCGATGGGGGCACCTCGGTCTCAAGCGGAATGCCGCACCATGTCCACATGCGGAATGCCTGCTTCCAGGAACTCCTCACTGACCAGGCTGAAGCCCAGGCGCTCATAGAACGCCGTGGCTTGTACCTGTGCGCTCAGCATCTGCTGCTTCAGCCCGCGTTTCTCGGCTTCACCGATCACCGCTTTCATCAGTGCATCGCCAACCTTCAAGCCGCGCCAGTCTTTCAGTACCGACACCCGGCCGACGTGGCCGTCGGGCAGTAGGCGAGCGGTGCCAATCGGAAAGTCGCCTTCGAAGGCCAGAAAATGCACCGCAGTTGCGTCATCAGCATCCCATTCCAGCTCGGGCGGAACGGATTGCTCGGCGATGAACACCGTCTCACGAATGCGCCGGATCTCGGCGTTGTCCTTTTGCCAGTCTGCGACACGTACGTGAATTTTATTCATCAGCAAACCCCAGGCTTCCTTGCTTGATCAGTTCACACAGCAGGCCTCGACCGTCTTCGTCGCTCAGCCAGTCGCCGAGGTTGTCGGTGTGCAGCGCGTCTGCGGCGCAAATCAACTTCAGCAGCTCGCGCAGTTTGCCCGGCAGGTAACGGCTCTGGCCGCTGGCGAACAGCAGCAGGTCGTCATCGACTTCGGACCAGGCCATGCGCGCGCTCGGGTTGCGGATCAGTACTGCGCCTTGCTCAAGGCTGGCGAGCAGGTCGTCTTCTTCGATCTCTTCCGGACCCACCACAAGTTCCGGGTAGCGTGGCTCGGTCATGAACTGGCCGAACCAGGTCAGCAGCAGACGCTCGTCGCTCATGTGCTCGGCAAGCAGGCCTTTCAAGCGATCAAGGGCGTCGTGCTGGATCTGATGTGGATCAGCCGCAGGCAGGGCGTCGGCGTCGGTGTAACGCTCTTCGTCTGGCAGGAACTGGCTGAGGAAGTCGGTGAAGTGGGTCAGCACTTCAGCGGCGCTCGGCGCGCGGAAACCGACCGAATAGGTCAGGCAGTCATCAACGGCAACGCCGCAGTGGGCCAGGCGCGGCGGCAGGTAGAGCATGTCGCCCGGTTCCAGGACCCATTCGTCGGTGGCCTCGAAGTCGGCGAGGATGCGCAGGTCGGCGTGTTGCAGCAGCTTGCTCTCGGAATCGCACATCTGGCCGATTTTCCAGTTGCGCTTGCCGTGACCTTGCAGCAGGAATACGTCGTAGTTGTCGAAGTGAGGGCCGACGCTACCGCCCGGGGCGGCGAAGCTGATCATCACATCGTCGATGCGCCAGCTCGGCAGGAAGCGGAAGTTTTCCAGCAGTTCGGCGACTTCCGGTACGAATTGGTCGACCGCTTGAACCAGCAGCGTCCAGTCGCGTTCCGGCAATTTGCTGAATTCGTCTTCGGCGAACGGGCCGCGGCGCAATTCCCAAGGGCGCTCGCCGTGCTCGATTACCAGGCGCGATTCAACTTCTTCTTCCAGCGCCAGGCCGGCCAGTTCGTCGGCGTCGATCGGGCTTTCGAATTCAGGAATCGCCTGGCGGATCAGCAGGGGTTTTTTCTGCCAGTAGTCGCGCAGGAATTCGCGCGCCGTGATGCCGCCCAAAAGTTGAAGAGGAATGTCAGGATTCATGTGTAACCTATTGAAAAAAAGCACTTTTCAGACGGGAATAAAAACGCCCGGCGCTGCCGGGCGTCTCAAACGGGTAAAGCGGTCGATCAGATGCGTTTGGCTTGCTCTACAGCGTTACCGATGTAGTTCGCCGGGGTGAGCAGTTTCAGCTCGGCCTTGGCCGCGGCTGGCATGTCCAGACCGTCGATGAAAGTTTGCAGCGCTTCAGGGCTGATGCCCTTGCCACGGGTCAACTCTTTCAGTTTTTCGTACGGGTTTTCGATGTTGTAGCGACGCATCACGGTCTGGATTGGCTCGGCCAATACTTCCCAGCACGCGTCCAAGTCGGCAGCAATTTTCTGAGCGTTGAGCTCCAGTTTGCTGATGCCTTTGAGGCTTGCTTCGTACGCGATCACGCTGTGGGCGAAGCCGACACCGAGGTTGCGCAGCACGGTGGAGTCGGTCAGGTCGCGCTGCCAGCGGGAGATCGGCAGCTTGCTCGCCAAATGCTGGAACAGTGCGTTGGCGATGCCCAGGTTGCCTTCGGAGTTTTCGAAGTCGATCGGGTTGACCTTGTGCGGCATGGTCGACGAACCGATTTCGCCAGCGATGGTGCGCTGCTTGAAATAACCCAGGGAGATGTAGCCCCAGATGTCGCGGTCGAAGTCGATCAGGATGGTGTTGAAGCGCGCGATCGCGTCGAACAGCTCGGCGATGTAGTCGTGCGGTTCGATCTGTGTGGTGTACGGGTTGAAACCCAGGCCCAGTTCGTCTTCGATGAAGGCGCGGGCGTTTTCTTCCCAGTCGATCTCAGGGTAAGCCGAGAGGTGTGCGTTGTAGTTGCCGACAGCGCCGTTGATCTTGCCCAGCAGCGGAACGGCAGCGACCTGGGTGATTTGACGCTCCAGACGGTAAACCACGTTCGCCAGCTCTTTGCCCAGGGTGGTCGGCGAGGCCGGTTGACCGTGGGTGCGCGACAGCATCGGCACGTCAGCGAAACGAATCGCCAGTTCGCGGATGGCTTCGGCAGTCTGGCGCATCAGCGGCAGCATCACGTCATCACGGCCTTCGCGCAGCATCAGGGCGTGGGACAGGTTGTTGATGTCCTCGCTGGTGCAGGCAAAGTGGATGAATTCGCTGACCTTGGCCAGTTCTGGCAGCTTCGCCGCTTGCTCTTTGAGCAGGTACTCAATGGCTTTTACGTCGTGGTTGGTGGTGCGCTCGATCTCTTTGACACGCTCGGCGTGCTCCAGAGCGAAGTTTTCCGCCAGGGTATTCAGCACTGCGTTGGCTTCGGCGGAGAACGCCGGCACTTCGCTGATGGCAGGATGAGCGGCCAGGCGCTGGAGCCAGCGCACTTCAACCAGAACGCGAGCACGGATCAAGCCGTACTCGCTGAAAATTGGGCGCAGGGCCTGGGTTTTGCCGGCGTAGCGGCCGTCAACAGGGGAAACCGCAGTGAGCGAAGAAAGCTGCATGGGGTGTTCTCGGACAGTCGGGCAACGAAATGGGGCGCGTATCATACATGAAAAAATCCGCCGGTCCGTTGCCAACTGACCAGCGTCTTACGCGTTACAAATTACAAAAGGTCTTGCGGGCGCGGTTCAGCTGCTGCGCATCAGCGGGTAAAGCTCTTTCAGCAACTTGCGACGGCTGATCACCAACTGCCAGCGATGACCGCCCAACTGCCGCCACAGGCGCGCCGATCGAATACCGGCCAGCAACAGGGCGCGGATTTTCGAAGCGTTGCTCGGTTGTTGCAGGTTGCGCATGTCGCCATGGACCTGAATGCGTTGGCGCAAGGTGCTCAAGGTGTCCTGGTACAGCGCACCGCAGGCCGCAATCACGTTTTCGTGAGCCGGGCCGAAGTGCTCGACCTGGGACTGAATCTGCGGCAAGCGCTTGCCGATCTCATCCAGCATATCGTTGCGCTTGGCCAGTTGACGCTCCAGACCGAGCATCGCCAGCGCGTAGCGCAGCGGTTCGCGCTGAAGGGTGCTCGGGTCGCGTTCAAGGGCGCCGATCAATGCGCGATAGCCTTCACGCAGATTGATGTCGTCGCCGCCGTAGACTTCCAGCGTGTCCTTGGGATCACGAATCAGCAGGCTGCCGAGCATGCAGGTCAGGCCGGCTTCGGTGGTCTGGCCGGTCTTGGCGATCTTGTCGACCAGCACGGCGGCGAGGAACACGCCGCCCAGTGCCGTCAGTTGCTCCTGAGTCGGGCTCATTGCTGCTTGCCTTGAGCAGTGCCTTTGCTGGTCCACGGTTCCGCAATTTCGATCACGCCGCCGCCGAGGCAGATTTCACCGTCGTAGAACACCACGGACTGGCCCGGGGTGACCGCGCGTTGCGGGTCATCGAAGGTGGCGCGGTAGCCGGTGGCGGTTTTCTCCAGCGTGCAGGGTTGATCGCTCTGGCGATAACGGACTTTGGCGGTCAACTTGCGCGGCTCAGTCAGATCAATCGGGTTGACCCAATAGATGTCCGAGGCAAGCAGGGCGCGGGAGAACAGATACGGATGATCATTGCCCTGGCCAACGATCAGTTCGTTGTTCTCAAGGTCTTTGATCAGTACGTACCACGGCTCGTCACCCGCGTCTTTCAAGCCGCCGATGCCGAGGCCCTGGCGCTGGCCGATGGTGTGATACATCAAGCCGTGGTGACGGCCGATGACTTCACCTTCGGTGGTCTTGATCTCGCCGGGCTGGGCCGGCAGGTATTGCTTGAGGAAGTCGCTGAAGCGGCGTTCGCCGATAAAGCAGATCCCGGTGGAGTCCTTTTTCTTCGCGGTGGCCAGATCATGTTTCTCGGCAATCGCGCGCACTTCGGGCTTTTCCAGTTCGCCGACCGGGAACAGGGTTTTGGCGATCTGTTCGCCGCCGACGGCGTGCAGGAAGTAGCTCTGGTCCTTGTTCGGGTCCAGGCCCTTGAGCAGCTCGGTGCGACCATCGATATCACGGCGGCGCACGTAGTGACCAGTGGCGATCAGGTCGGCGCCGAGCATCATGGCGTAGTCGAGGAACGCCTTGAACTTGATTTCGCGGTTGCAGAGGATGTCCGGGTTCGGCGTGCGCCCGGCCTTGTATTCGGCCAGGAAGTGCTCGAACACGTTGTCCCAGTACTCGGCGGCGAAGTTGGCGGTGTGCAGCTTGATGCCAATCTTGTCGCATACAGCCTGAGCGTCCGCCAGGTCATCCATGGCGGTGCAGTATTCCGTTCCATCGTCTTCTTCCCAGTTCTTCATGAACAGGCCTTCCACCTCATAACCCTGCTCGATCAGCAGGAGAGCGGAAACGGAAGAGTCCACGCCGCCGGACATGCCGACAATGACGCGCTTCTTTTGTGTGTCAGAAGGGGCTGGATCACGCATAGGGATTCAATGAGTGTCTTTAAAAAGGACGCGATTCTAACAGGCCCAAGCCCGCAAGGCTAAAGAGAAGGGCGGATCAGTTCGAGACCGAAGTGTTGACCGTCCAGATAATCATCAATACAGCGGATGATCAGCTCACTGCGCCAGTTTGCGCGCTGTGCCAGCAATTCGTCACGCGTCAGCCACTTGGCGCTGACGATGCCGTCGTCCAGTTGATAGTCGGGGTGATGCTTGAGCGGTTTTGCGGTGAAACAGACCCGCTGGTAGGTCACGCCGTTACTCGGGGCGGTATAGAGGTAAATCCCCACCACGCCCGTCGGCTCGACGTCCCAGCCGGTTTCTTCGAGGGTTTCACGCACGGCAGCGTCGATCAGGGTTTCGTCCGGGTCAAGGTGGCCGGCGGGCTGGTTGAGCACCGTTCGTCCACCCTTGGATTCTTCGACCATCAGGAAGCGGCCGTTGTCTTCGACGATGGTGGCGACGGTGATGTGGGGTAGCCAATCCATGAGACTTCCTCGATTCTTGATGTTGAAATACGGTCCCTGTGGGAGCGAGCTTGCTCGCGATGGCGGTGGGTCAGTCAGTATCAGTGTTGAATGATAAACCGCTATCGCGAGCAAGCTCGCTCCCACAGGTCCGGGTTCTGATAGATAAATATGTGTGAACGCCAGAAACACAAACCCCGGCACGGGGCCGGGGTTTGCGATGCTCCCTTACAACCTTAAACCAGCGCAGCGATCGCGGTGTTGAAAGTGTTGCTTGGGCGCATGGCTTTGCTGATCAGCTCGGCATTGGCGTGGTAGTAACCGCCGATGTCCACTGGCTTGCCCTGAACGGCGTTGAGCTCGGCAACGATGGTTGCTTCGTTCTCGGTCAGGGTCTTGGCCAGTTCGCCGAACTGCTCTTGCAATGCAGCATCTTCGGTCTGGGCAGCCAGGGCTTGAGCCCAGTACAGCGCCAGGTAGAAGTGGCTGCCGCGGTTGTCGATGTTGCCGACTTTGCGCGATGGCGACTTGTTGTTGTCCAGGAACTGGCCGGTGGCCTGATCCAGGGTCTTGGCCAGCACCAGTGCCTTAGGGTTGTTGTAGGTAACACCCAGGTGCTCAAGGGAGGCGGCCAGGGCCAGGAACTCACCCAGGGAATCCCAGCGCAGGAAGTTCTCTTCCAGCAGTTGTTGAACGTGTTTCGGTGCCGAACCGCCGGCGCCGGTTTCGAACAGGCCGCCGCCATTCATCAGCGGAACGATCGACAGCATTTTGGCGCTGGTGCCCAGTTCCATGATCGGGAACAGGTCAGTCAGGTAGTCGCGCAGTACGTTGCCGGTCACCGAGATGGTGTCCTTGCCTTCGCGAGTGCGGCCCAAGGTGAAGGCCATCGCGTCGACTGGCGACATGATGCGGATGTCCAGGCCAGCGGTGTCGTGATCCTTCAGGTACGCCTGAACTTTCTCGATCACTACACCGTCGTGGGCGCGCATTGGGTCCAGCCAGAAAATGGCTGGAGTAGCGCTTGCGCGAGCACGGTTGACGGCCAGCTTGACCCAGTCCTGGATCGGCGCGTCTTTGGTCTGGCACATGCGGAAGATGTCGCCCGCTTCAACCGACTGTTCCAGCAAGGTGCGGCCAGCGCCGTCGGAAACCCGAACTACGCCATTTGCCTTGATCTGGAAAGTCTTGTCGTGGGAGCCGTACTCTTCAGCTTTTTTCGCCATCAGGCCAACGTTTGGCACGCTGCCCATGGTGGTTGGATCGAAGGCGCCGTGCAGCTTGCAGTCTTCGATCACCGCCTGGTAGATGGTGGCGTAGCAGCGATCCGGGATCACAGCCTTGGTGTCGTGCAACTGACCGTCAGTGCCCCACATTTTGCCGGAGTCACGGATCATCGCTGGCATCGAGGCGTCGACGATAACGTCGCTCGGCACGTGCAGGTTGGTGATGCCTTTGTCGGAGTTGACCATGGCCAACGACGGACGAGCGGCGTAGACCGCCTGGATGTCCGCTTCAATCGCAGCTTGCTGCTCAGCTGGCAGGGCTTTGATGCGAGCGTACAGGTCACCGATGCCGTTGTTCAGGTTGAAGCCGATCTGTGCCAGCACGTCAGCGTGCTTGGCCAGTGCGTCTTTGTAGAACTCGGCAACGATCTGGCCGAACATGATCGGGTCGGAGACCTTCATCATGGTGGCTTTGAGGTGAACCGACAGCAGCACGCCTTTTTGCTTGGCGTCTTCGATCTCGGCAGCGATGAAGCTGCGCAGAGCGTTTTTGCTCATGACCGCGCAATCGAGGATCTCACCGGCTTGCACGGTGGTTTTTTCTTTCAGGACGGTGGTGGTGCCGTCTTGAGCGATCAGTTCGATTTTGACGGCGTCAGCGGCGTCGATCAGGGCAGCTTTTTCGCTGCCGTAGAAATCGCCGGTGCTCATGTGCGCTACGTGGGACTTGGAGTCCGCAGCCCAGGCGCCCATTTTGTGCGGGTGCTTGCGCGCGTAGTTCTTGACCGACAGCGGTGCACGACGATCAGAGTTGCCTTCGCGCAGAACCGGGTTCACGGCGCTGCCCTTGATCTTGTCGTAACGCGACTTGGCGAGCTTGTCGGCGTCGCTGGTCACGGTTTCCGGGTAGTCAGGCAGTGCGAAGCCCTGGGCTTGCAGTTCCTTGATCGCGGCTTGCAGTTGCGGAACCGAAGCGCTGATGTTCGGCAACTTGATGATGTTGGCTTCAGGCGTAACGGCCAGGTCGCCCAGTTCGGCGAGGTGGTCGGCTACGGCTTTGTCACCCAGTTGCTCGGGGAAGCTGGCCAGGATGCGCCCTGCAAGAGAGATATCGCGGGTTTCCACGGCGATATCAGCGGAGGCGGTGAAGGCCTCTACGATAGGCAGCAGTGAATAGGTGGCGAGGGCGGGAGCTTCGTCGGTGAAGGTATAGATGATCTTCGAGCGGGTGGGCATATTCGGATTAACTCTCTCTTCTTTGCTAAGCGTGCGCGGAAAGCTCGAGGGGCGCCGTGTGAGCGCGTTCGTTCAAAGTCATCCATGAGCCGAATGTCGAGGTTTCTTCGCGGTGATGTTGGGTGCATCAGTCGAGCGTCAAGCGGGTGGACTGCGGTAACAGTCCGGCTTTTTCGGGCCTGGAGCCTCGTAGTAGAGAGGTTTGGCCGTCGTGACTCTGTGGTCAGCGGGCGGCATTATACATAGGTAGCTGGCAATCTGCCGATGGTTCATAGGTAACGAATATCGTCCATTGGTCTAAAGGTCGCAGGGGCGAGCGGGGCGTAGAGTCTTGCACCGTGCTTGAGTTTGGCGCTTTTCCCTTTGCTTTCAGGCTTGTAGGCCGCGAACTGTGCAGCTTTGCGGCAGATGAATGGAACATAGGGTTTGCGTGCCGATTTAACTGGGGTACGCTCGAACGAAGCCAGATGTTCAATCCAAACAATGGAGTTCAGCATGGGATACAAGAAGATTCAGGTTCCAGCAGTCGGCGACAAAATCACCGTCAACGCGGACCATTCTCTCAATGTTCCTAACAACCCGATCATCCCCTTCATCGAAGGTGATGGTATTGGCGTTGATATCAGCCCGGTCATGATCAAGGTTGTCGATGCTGCTGTTAAGAAGGCTTACGGCGGCGAGCGCAAAATTTCCTGGATGGAAGTCTATGCCGGGGAGAAAGCGACTCAGGTTTACGATCAGGACACCTGGCTACCTCAGGAAACCCTGGACGCGGTCAAGGATTACGTTGTTTCTATCAAGGGCCCGCTGACCACGCCGGTCGGCGGCGGTATTCGCTCCCTGAACGTGGCCTTGCGTCAGCAACTCGACCTTTATGTCTGCCTGCGCCCTGTGCGCTGGTTCGAAGGCGTGCCTAGCCCGGTCAAGAAACCAGGCGACGTCGACATGACGATCTTTCGCGAAAACTCGGAAGACATTTATGCCGGTATCGAGTGGAAAGCCGGTTCGGCGGAAGCGACCAAGGTCATCAAGTTCCTTAAAGATGAAATGGGCGTCACCAAGATCCGTTTCGACGAAAACTGCGGTATCGGCATCAAGCCGGTTTCGCTGCAAGGTACCAAGCGTCTGGCGCGCAAGGCGTTGCAGTATGTGGTCGACAACGACCGCGACTCGCTGACCATCGTGCACAAAGGCAACATCATGAAGTTCACCGAAGGTGCCTTCAAGGAATGGGCCTACGAAGTGGCGGCTGAAGAGTTCGGCGCGACCCTGCTCGATGGCGGTCCGTGGATGCAGTTCAAAAACCCGAAAACCGGCAAGAACGTTATCGTCAAAGATGCCATCGCCGACGCCATGCTCCAGCAGATCCTGCTGCGCCCGGCCGAATACGATGTGATCGCCACCCTGAACCTGAACGGCGACTACCTCTCCGACGCCCTGGCGGCAGAAGTGGGCGGTATCGGTATCGCACCGGGTGCCAACCTGTCTGACACCATTGCGATGTTCGAAGCGACCCACGGTACTGCACCGAAGTACGCTGGCAAGGACCAGGTCAACCCGGGCTCCCTGATCCTGTCCGCCGAGATGATGCTGCGTCACATGGGCTGGACCGAAGCGGCTGACCTGATCATCAAAGGCACCAACGGCGCGATTTCCGCCAAGACCGTGACCTATGACTTCCACCGTTTGATGGAAGGCGCGAAGCTGCTGTCCTCTTCGGCGTTTGGTGATGCGCTGATTTCGCATATGTAAGCGACAGGTCATAAAAAACCGCCCGACTCAAGTGATTGAGTCGGGCGGTTTTTTTATAACTGGAGGGTGGGTGCGAATTCAAGCCGTGACGGTTTGTTGTCCGGTGGGAGCGACCACATTCTGAGTGTCCTGAGGCGCGCCGATATTGATGGCGTGCAGGCCTTTGGGGCCCTGAATGATCTCAAAGACGACAGCCTGTCCGGCCTTCAGGGTTTTATAACCGTCCATCTGGATGGCCGAGTAGTGGGCGAACAGGTCTTCGCTCTTGCCTTCCTCATTGATGAAGCCGTAACCCTTGGCATTGTTGAACCATTTGACCTTGCCGCTGACCTTGACACCTGACATACCCATATCCCTCTGCAACAGACTCCATCACTGGAGTATCATCCAGTACATCCGCAGTCAGTTCTCAGAAATAAGATTGACTCCGCGGACCTTTTTTACCCACTGTGGGCTCTATTGGTTGTAACACCGTTTTGCCGATAGTCAAGGTGACCAGGCAGTCGGAGTTGAAATCGGCGATGGTCGCCCCCACCACTGTATTTGCACAACTGACGAACCTTTCTTTCCATGCATGCAATCAGCCAGATTCGACTAACATTCAATCAGGATCGCCCGACTCTCCAAAAAGATCATCCGGAGGAACACGACGACGATTCCGCAGGCATTGCTGTTCAGGAGGCCAAGCCTGCTTTACAGGCGCCGCCGATGTACAAGGTGGTTTTGTTCAATGATGACTACACACCGATGGATTTCGTCGTCGAAGTACTCGAGGTGTTTTTTAACCTGAATCGAGAGCTGGCGACCAAGGTCATGCTGGCCGTCCACACAGAAGGACGGGCAGTATGTGGAGTGTTTACCCGCGACATCGCCGAGACTAAGGCCATGCAGGTCAACCAGTACGCCAGGGAAAGCCAGCATCCGCTACTCTGTGAAATCGAGAAGGACGGTTAATCGCCGACCACTTGGGTATGAGGTGAAGCTATGTTAAACCGCGAGCTCGAAGTCACCCTCAATCTTGCCTTCAAGGAGGCCCGATCGAAGCGTCATGAATTCATGACCGTCGAACACCTCCTGCTGGCCCTATTGGACAATGAGGCTGCCGCCACCGTTTTGCGTGCCTGCGGCGCAAACCTCGACAAACTCAAGCACGATCTGCAGGAGTTCATCGACTCCACCACGCCATTGATCCCCGTGCATGACGAGGATCGTGAAACCCAGCCAACCCTGGGCTTCCAGCGTGTTCTGCAACGTGCTGTCTTTCACGTACAGAGCTCGGGCAAACGCGAAGTGACTGGCGCCAACGTACTGGTCGCGATCTTCAGTGAGCAAGAGAGTCAGGCAGTGTTCCTGCTGAAACAGCAGAGCGTTGCGCGTATCGATGTCGTCAACTACATCGCACACGGCATTTCCAAAGTGCCGGGGCATGGCGATCACTCTGAAGGTGAGCAAGATATGCAGGACGACGAGGGCGGTGAGTCTTCATCTTCAGGCAATCCTCTGGATGCTTATGCCAGCAACCTCAACGAACTCGCGCGCCAGGGTCGTATCGATCCATTGGTAGGCCGTGAGCTGGAAGTCGAGCGCGTCGCACAGATCCTGGCGCGTCGTCGCAAAAACAATCCGCTGTTGGTGGGCGAGGCAGGCGTGGGTAAAACCGCGATTGCCGAAGGCCTGGCCAAACGCATTGTCGACAACCAGGTGCCGGACTTGCTGGCCAACAGCGTGGTGTATTCCCTCGATCTGGGTGCCTTGCTGGCCGGGACCAAATACCGCGGCGATTTCGAGAAACGCTTCAAGGCGCTACTCAATGAGCTGAAAAAACGTCCGCAGGCGATCCTGTTCATCGACGAAATCCACACCATTATCGGTGCGGGTGCCGCATCGGGTGGCGTCATGGATGCCTCGAACCTGCTCAAGCCGCTGTTGTCGTCGGGTGATATCCGCTGCATCGGTTCGACCACGTTCCAGGAATTCCGTGGGATCTTCGAGAAGGACCGTGCCTTGGCACGACGCTTCCAGAAGGTCGATGTGTCGGAACCGTCGGTGGAAGACACCATCAGCATCCTGCGCGGCCTGAAAGGGCGTTTCGAAACGCACCACGGTATTGAATACAGCGATGAAGCCCTGCGTGCAGCGGCTGAGCTGGCCTCGCGCTACATCAATGACCGGCACATGCCGGACAAGGCCATCGACGTCATCGACGAGGCGGGCGCCTACCAGCGTCTGCAGCCGATCGAGAAGCGCGTGAAACGCATCGAAGTGCCTCAGGTCGAGGACATCGTTGCGAAAATCGCGCGGATTCCGCCTAAGCACGTCAACAGCTCCGACAGAGAGCTGCTGCGTAACCTTGAACGTGACCTGAAGCTGACGGTATTTGGTCAGGATGCCGCGATCGACTCGCTGTCGACCGCGATCAAGCTGTCCCGTGCCGGCCTCAAGTCGCCTGACAAGCCCGTCGGTTCGTTCCTGTTCGCAGGGCCTACCGGTGTCGGTAAAACCGAAGCGGCGCGTCAGCTGGCCAAGGCGTTGGGCATCGAACTGGTTCGCTTCGACATGTCGGAGTACATGGAGCGCCACACCGTATCGCGTCTGATCGGTGCGCCTCCAGGCTATGTCGGGTTTGATCAGGGCGGTCTGTTGACCGAAGCCATCACCAAGCAACCTCACTGCGTGCTGTTGCTCGATGAAATCGAGAAGGCGCATCCGGAAGTCTTTAACCTGCTGCTGCAGGTCATGGACCACGGTACGCTCACCGATAACAACGGGCGCAAGGCGGATTTCCGTAACGTGATCGTCATCATGACGACCAACGCCGGTGCCGAAACGGCAGCTCGCGCTTCGATCGGTTTCACCCATCAGGACCACTCGTCCGATGCGATGGAAGTGATCAAGAAGAGCTTCACGCCGGAGTTCCGCAACCGTTTGGACACCATTATTCAGTTTGGTCGCCTCAGTCATGAGGTTATCAAAAGCGTGGTGGACAAGTTCCTTACCGAGCTTCAGGCGCAACTGGAAGACAAGCGCGTGCAGTTGGAAGTGACGGACGCTGCGCGTAGTTGGCTGGCAGCGGGTGGCTACGACACGGCAATGGGCGCTCGACCAATGGCGCGTTTGATCCAGGACAAGATCAAGCGTCCGCTGGCGGAAGAGATTCTCTTTGGCGAACTGGCCGACCATGGTGGTGTGGTTCACATCGATCTCAAGGACGGCGAGCTGACCTTCGACTTCGAGACCACGGCAGAGATGGCCTGACGGTTGTTGCTGTAAAGCAAAAGGCGCCGAAAGGCGCCTTTTTGCTGTCCGCCGGATCAACACAAGATCCCTGTGGGAGCGAGCTTGCTCGCGATAGCGGTGGATCAGGTTGCATCAATGTTGAATGTACTGCCGTCATCGCGAACAAGCTCGCTCCCACATTGTCCGTGTGCGGCATAAAATCACGCGCACACAAAAACGCCCGGCATAAACCGGGCGTTTTGTATTGACTTGATTAGCGAGCGCGGTAAGTGATGCGCCCTTTGCTCAAGTCATAGGGCGTCAGCTCGACGCGCACCTTGTCACCGGTAAGAATACGGATGTAGTTCTTGCGCATCTTGCCGGAAATATGCGCGGTTACGACGTGCCCATTTTCCAACTCCACACGAAACATGGTGTTGGGCAGGGTGTCGACGACAGTGCCTTCCATTTCGAAGCTGTCTTCTTTCGACATGCAGTAAAGCCCTCGGTGTCCAATGAATGGCCCGGTGCAACTGCGCCAGGCAAAAGCGGCGTGCATTGTGCCCGAAAAATGGGGTTTAAGCCAAGGGGTTTACGGCTTGCTCTAGTTCAGGATGACCCAGCGCTGATTAATCAGCAGTTCGATAGGACGATATTGCGTCTTGTAACTCATCTTTTTGCAGTTTTTGATCCAATAGCCCAGATAGACGGCTTCCAGCCCCAGACGCTGAGCCTCGGTGATTTGCCAGAGAATCGCATAACGCCCCAGGCTGCGGCGTTCTTCAGCGGGCTCGTAGAAGGTATAAACCGCCGACAGACCGTTCGGCAGTAAGTCGGTGACGGCCACTGCCACCAGTCGTCCTTCGAGGCGAAATTCGTAGAACCGGGAGAACGGCAAATCACGTACCAGGAACGTCGCAAACTGATCGCGACTCGGCGGGTACATATCGCCATCGGCGTGACGCTGTTCGATATAGCGCTGATACAGGTCGAAATACTCCTCGCTGAACCCTGGCCTGGCGGGACGTATCTGCAAGTCGGCATTACGCTTGAAGATGCGTTTCTGCTGACGGTTGGGCTCAAATTGCGCCACGGGGATGCGCGCCGGTACGCACGCATTGCAATTCTGGCAATGGGGCCGGTAGAGATGATCGCCGCTGCGACGGAAACCCATTTCAGACAGGTCTGCGTAGACATGCACATCCATGGGCTGACTAGGGTCGAGAAACAGGGTCGTGGCCTGCTCCTCGGGCAGATAACTGCAAGAGTGGGGCTGAGTGGCATAGAACTTCAAGCGCGCCAACTCGGTCATGATCAACCCTCGGGAATAAGCTTTGAATTAAGTGTAAGCCACGCGCGCAAAAGTCGCTCAGCAAACCCAGGTTGCGCGGCTGGGTTGGTCCAGATGCTGCGCAAGGTAGTCGGCAAATTCACCGCGTGGAATCGCTCGGGCGCCGAGGCTGTGCAGATGGTCGGTAGGCATCTGGCAGTCGATCAGCACAAAGCCAGAGTCTTTCAGGTGTCGGACCAGTGTGGCAAAGCCATATTTCGAGGCGTTGTCCGCGAGGCTGAACATGGACTCGCCGAAAAACAGCTGACCCATCGCCAGGCCATAGAGCCCGCCGACTAGTTCGCCCTGGTCCCAGACTTCCACCGAATGGGCGTAGCCACGCCTGTGCAGCTCGAGATAGGCGTTCTGCATGGCTTCTGTGATCCAGGTGCCGTCGGCGTAATCCCGAGGCGCGGCGCAAGCGCGGATGACCGCGGCAAAATCCTGATCAAAGGTCACTTGATAGCGTTGCTGGCGCAACAGTTTGTTCAGACTGCGCGAGACATGCAGTTCGTCGGGAAACAGTACGGTGCGTGGATCCGGCGACCACCAGAGAATTGGCTGGCCTTCCGAGAACCATGGAAAACAGCCGTGGCGGTAGGCCTGAATCAGACGATCGGCGGACAAATCGCCGCCCGCGGCCAACAGCCCGTTGGGATCGCGCATGGCTTTTTCCAGGGGCGGGAAGGTCAGAGTATTGCGTTGTAACCAAGTCAGCATGGCATCCGGGCTTACAGAAGGAGTGGGCAGTGGCGGGCGGGTGGGCCCACCCTGAAGTGTGCCGTCAAACGACTGGAATGTCGTCGAGATACTTCTCGGCGTCCAGCGCGGCCATGCAGCCGGCCCCGGCGGAGGTCACGGCCTGGCGATAAACGTGGTCGGCGACGTCACCGGCGGCAAACACGCCTTTGATTTCGGTGCTGGTAGCATCGCCTTCGCTGCCGCCCTTGACCAGCAGATAGCCGTCACGCATTTTCAGCTGGCCTTCGAACAAGTCGGTGTTGGGCTTGTGGCCGATAGCAATGAACACACCGGCCAGCGACAATTCACTGGTTTCGCCGGTGTGGCTGTCCCGCAGGCGGGCGCCGGTCACGCCGCTGGCATCGCCCAGCACTTCATCTAGATTCTGGTTCCAGTGCAGGCGGATATTGCCGTTGGCGGCTTTTTCAAAGAGCTTGTCCTGGAGAATCTTCTCCGAGCGCAACTTGTCGCGCCGGTGAATCAGGTGAACTTCCTTGGCGATGTTCGACAGGTACAGCGCTTCTTCAACCGCCGTATTGCCGCCGCCAACGACCGCGACCACCTGATTGCGGTAGAAAAAGCCGTCGCACGTCGCGCAGGCCGAAACCCCTTTGCCGGCAAATGCCTCTTCCGAGGGCAGCCCCAGGTATTGCGCCGAGGCGCCGGTGGCGATAATCAGCGCGTCACAGGTGTAAGTGCCGCTGTCGCCGATGAGTTCGAACGGGCGCTGTTGCAACTTGGCGGTGTGGATGTGGTCGTAAACGATCTCTGTATGAAAGCGCTCGGCGTGTTTTTGCATGCGTTCCATCAGCACCGGGCCGGTGAGGCCTTCGACATCACCGGGCCAATTGTCGACTTCAACGGTGGTGGTGAGCTGGCCACCTGCCTGTATGCCGGTAATGACAACGGGTTTGAGGTTGGCGCGGGCGGCATAAACGGCTGCGCTGTAACCGGCAGGGCCGGAACCCAGAATGATCAGGCGGGAATGCTTCGCTTCGCTCATAAAAACACCTCATAAGCCTTTGTCACAAAAGAGAATGCATGCTCAAATTGAACCGCGAGTAATGCGCTGTTGGCTATGCTACACCTTGGGTTTCAAGCATGGCATCGGACGAACAAACCCGTACAATGCCTGCCTGTTACAGTGCTTGTAATAAAATAAGCGGTGCGCTCCGTGTTTATAAAAACCGCAGCGTAGTGTTAAAAGTAGTCTCAGTTGCGCCTGTTAACTTTTTTACCTGCCTGGATTGGGCAGTTTTTTTAAGTCATTCAACAGATGGACGCGCCATGGGCGCAGGAAAAGAAGCGTTTTGAAGAAATCCACCGCAGCACCCAAAACAGTCGTTCCGCTCTGGCGCCAGCAATTGCACTACCGGCTCAAGGAAGGTGCATTGATCGCCATTGGCGGCTTGTGCCTGTTCCTGATGATGGCCTTGTTGACCTATGGCAAGGACGATCCGGGCTGGAGCCATAACAGCAAAATCGACGATGTGCAGAACTTCGGCGGACCGGTCGGCTCCTACAGCGCCGATATCCTGTTCATGGTGTTGGGTTACTTCGCCTACATCTTCCCGCTGTTGCTGGCGATCAAGGCTTTTCAGATCTTCCGTCAACGCCACGAGCAGTGGGAGTGGAGCGGCTGGCTGTTCTCCTGGCGCCTGATCGGCTTGGTGTTTCTGGTGCTGTCGGGCGCCGCCCTGGCCCATATCCATTTCCACGCCGCGACCGGTCTGCCGGCCGGTGCTGGCGGCGCTTTAGGTGAAAGTCTTGGCGATCTGGCCAGGAACGCCCTGAATATTCAGGGCAGCACGCTGTTGCTCATCGCGTTGTTCCTGTTTGGCCTGACGGTGTTCACCGACCTGTCGTGGTTCAAAGTGATGGACCTCACCGGCAAGATCACCCTCGACCTGTTTGAATTGTTCCAGGGTGCGGCCAATCGCTGGTGGGCCGCCCGCACGGAGCGCAAGCAACTGGTCGCCCAATTGCGTGAAGTCGACGACCGCGTCCATGACGTGGTGGCGCCGACCGTCACCGACAAGCGCGAGCAGGCCAAGGTCAAGGAACGCCTGATCGAGCGTGAGCAAGCCCTGAGCAAGCACATGTCCGATCGCGAGAAGCAGGTACCGCCGGTGATTGCGCCAGCTCCGCCCAAGCCAGCGGCTCCCAGCAATCGCGTGGAAAAAGAGAAACAGGCGCCGCTGTTCGTAGACAGCGCCGTCGAAGGCACCTTGCCGCCGATCTCGATTCTCGACCCTGCAGAAAAGAAACAACTCAATTATTCGCCTGAATCCCTGGCTGCGGTTGGCCACTTGCTGGAAATCAAGCTCAAGGAATTCGGCGTCGAAGTCTCGGTGGATTCGATTCACCCAGGCCCGGTCATTACCCGTTACGAAATCCAGCCAGCGGCAGGGGTCAAGGTCAGTCGCATCTCCAATCTGGCGAAAGACCTGGCACGTTCCCTGGCCGTGACCAGCGTTCGTGTGGTGGAAGTGATTCCGGGCAAGACCACCGTCGGTATCGAGATTCCCAACGAAGACCGCCAGATCGTGCGTTTCTCTGAAGTGCTGTCGACGCCTGAGTACGACAACTTCAAGTCACCGGTCACCCTGGCTCTGGGCCACGATATCGGCGGCAAGCCAGTCATCACCGATCTGGCAAAAATGCCGCATTTGCTGGTAGCCGGTACGACGGGTTCCGGTAAATCGGTAGGTGTGAACGCGATGATCCTGTCGATCCTGTTCAAGTCCGGCCCGGAAGACGCCAAGCTGATCATGATCGACCCGAAAATGCTTGAGTTGTCGATCTACGAAGGTATTCCGCACCTGCTGTGCCCTGTCGTGACCGACATGAAGGACGCGGCCAACGCCCTGCGCTGGAGCGTGGCGGAGATGGAGCGTCGCTACAAACTGATGGCGAAGATGGGCGTGCGTAACCTGTCGGGCTTCAATGCCAAGGTCAAGGAAGGCCAGGACGCCGGCACGCCGTTGACCGATCCGCTGTACAAGCGCGAAAGCATTCACGACGAAGCGCCGTTGCTGACCAAGCTGCCGACCATTGTCGTGGTGGTGGACGAATTCGCCGACATGATGATGATCGTCGGCAAGAAGGTTGAAGAACTGATTGCCCGTATCGCCCAGAAAGCCCGTGCTGCCGGTATCCACTTGATTCTTGCGACCCAGCGTCCGTCGGTTGATGTGATCACCGGTCTGATCAAGGCCAACATTCCGACCCGTATGGCGTTCCAGGTATCGAGCAAGATTGATTCGCGAACCATCATCGACCAGGGCGGCGCCGAACAACTGTTGGGCCACGGTGACATGCTCTACATGCCGCCGGGCACCAGTCTGCCGATCCGTGTCCACGGTGCCTTCGTGTCCGATGATGAGGTTCACCGGGTGGTCGAAGCCTGGAAACTGCGTGGCGCGCCGGAATACAACGACGAGATCCTTGCGGGTGTCGAAGAACCCGGTAGCGGCTTTGAAGGCGGTAGCGGCGGCGATGACGACAGTGAATCCGATGCGCTCTACGACGAAGCGGTGCAGTTCGTACTGGAAAGCCGTCGTGCGTCCATCTCTGCGGTTCAGCGCAAGCTGAAAATCGGCTACAACCGCGCCGCGCGCATGATCGAAGCCATGGAAATGGCCGGGGTCGTGACATCCATGAATACCAACGGTTCGCGTGAAGTCCTGGCTCCAGGTCCGGTGCGCGACTGATTTGATTTGCTGACCTGAATTGAAAAGCGGCGGCGCAGTGATGTGCCACCGCACCCCCCACGAATGTTATGAGGACTCCCATGCGTCTTATCCGCATGCTGTTGCTGCCGGTACTGGCTTTGACCACGCTTTCGGCCCACGCCGATGACAAGGACGTGGCGCGTCTGACCCAATTGCTGGAAAAATCCCAGACCCTGACCGCGAGATTCTCGCAGCTGACCCTCGACGGCAGTGGCACCCGGTTGCAGGAAACGGCGGGTCAAATGTCCCTGCAGCGTCCTGGCCTGTTCTACTGGCACACCGACGCACCGCAGGAGCAACTGATGGTCTCCGATGGCAAGAAGGTTTCCCTGTGGGACCCGGACCTGGAGCAGGTCACCATCAAGAACCTCGACCAGCGCCTGACTCAGACCCCGGCGCTGCTGCTGTCCGGTGACGTGTCCAAGATCAGCCAGAGCTTCGACATCAGCGCCAAGGAAGCCGGTGGCGTGATCGACTTCACGCTGAAGCCGAAAACCAAGGACACCCTGTTCGACAGCCTGCGTCTGTCGTTCCGCAATGGCTTGGTCAATGACATGCAACTGATCGACAGCGTCGGTCAGCGCACCAACATCCTGTTCACCGGTGTGAAGGCCAACGAGCCGATTCCGGCGTCCAAGTTCAAGTTCGACATCCCTAAGGGTGCCGACGTGATCCAGGAGTAAGACGCAAAACCTGTGGGAGCAAGCTCCCTCTCCACAGGATTTCGCCAGACTTAAGAACTGCGTAATAAAGCGAGGTTTCAACCGCACGTGATGGACCTGTTTCGCAGTGCCCCGATAGCTCAACCCTTGGCAGCACGCCTGCGTGCAGCCAATCTGGACGAGTACGTCGGTCAGGAACACCTGCTCGCTCGCGGCAAGCCTTTGCGCGAAGCGCTGGAGCAGGGTGCCCTGCACTCGATGATTTTCTGGGGCCCGCCGGGTGTGGGCAAGACCACCCTGGCCCGGCTGTTGGCGGAAGTCTCGGACGCGCACTTCGAAACAGTTTCGGCGGTACTGGCCGGTGTAAAGGAAATCCGCCAGGCGGTGGAAATCGCCAAGCAGCAGGCCGGGCAGTACGGCAAGCGGACCATCCTGTTTGTCGATGAAGTGCACCGTTTCAACAAGTCCCAGCAGGATGCGTTCCTGCCGTACGTTGAAGACGGCACGCTGATTTTCATCGGCGCGACCACTGAAAACCCCTCGTTTGAACTCAACAACGCGTTGCTCTCACGGGCCCGCGTCTACGTGCTCAAAAGCCTCGACGAAGCGGCCCTGCGCAAGCTGGTGCATCGAGCCCTCACCGAAGAGCGTGGTTTGGGAGCGCGGCAACTGACCCTCAGCGATGAAGGCTTCCAGATGCTGCTGTCGGCTGCCGATGGCGATGGCCGGCGTCTGCTCAATCTATTGGAAAACGCTTCGGACCTGGCTGAAGACAACAGCGAGATCGGCGTCGATCTGCTGCAAAGCTTGCTCGGTGATACCCGTCGACGTTTCGACAAGGGCGGCGAAGCGTTTTACGACCAGATTTCCGCGCTGCATAAATCCGTGCGCGGCTCCAACCCTGATGGCGCGCTGTATTGGTTTGCGCGGATGATCGACGGCGGTTGCGATCCGTTGTACCTGGCCCGGCGCGTGGTGCGCATGGCCAGCGAAGACATCGGTAACGCCGACCCCCGCGCCCTGAGCCTGTGCCTGGCAGCGTGGGAAGTGCAGGAGCGCCTTGGCAGCCCCGAAGGCGAATTGGCGGTGGCCCAGGCCAT
Source organism: Pseudomonas sp. RT4P38 (assembly GCF_054897765.1). Lineage (NCBI taxonomy): Bacteria > Pseudomonadati > Pseudomonadota > Gammaproteobacteria > Pseudomonadales > Pseudomonadaceae > Pseudomonas > Pseudomonas sp. RT4P38. The sequence continues at coordinate 4,662,037 of NZ_CM142703.1, read as the reverse complement.
CACCTATCTGGCCTGCGCGCCGAAAAGCAATGCGGTGTACATGGGTTTCAAAGCCGCGATGCGCAGCGCCACCGAACACGGTTCGCTGGAAGTGCCGCTGCACCTGCGCAATGCGCCAACCAAATTGATGAAGCAACTGGGTTATGGCGACGAATACCGTTACGCGCACGATGAGCCGGACGCTTACGCCGCTGGCGAAGACTATTTCCCGGAAGAGCTCGAGCCGCAACCGTTCTATCAGCCGGTGCCGCGTGGCCTGGAGCTAAAGATCGGCGAGAAGCTCAATCACCTCGCGCAACTTGACCGTCTCAGCCCCCGGCAGCGGAGAAAATAGTGATTCCTTTGATCGTTGCCGTTTCTGTGGGCGGTATCGCCGGAACGCTTTTACGCTTTGCCACGGGGAACTGGATCAACGCTAATTGGCCGCGGCACTTCTATACCGCGACGCTGGCCGTTAATATCGTCGGCTGTTTGCTGATCGGCGTTCTATACGGTCTGTTTTTAGTACGCCCGGAGGTGCCGATTGAGGTGCGCGCCGGGTTGATGGTCGGCTTCCTCGGGGGGCTGACGACTTTTTCATCTTTTTCACTGGATACGGTGCGTCTGCTGGAAACCGGGCAAATGCCGCTGGCTTTTGTCTATGCTGCCATCAGCGTATTCGGCGGGCTGCTCGCTACCTGGGCTGGCCTGTCCTTGACCAAACTTTGATAACGAGAGACCGACATGCTCGATTCCAAACTGTTACGTAGCAACCTTCAGGACGTAGCGGACCGCCTGGCATCCCGTGGCTACACGCTGGATGTTGCGCGCATCGAAGCGCTGGAAGAACAGCGCAAGACCGTCCAGACCCGCACCGAAGCACTGCAGGCTGAACGTAATGCACGCTCCAAATCCATCGGTCAGGCCAAGCAGCGTGGCGAAGACATCGCCCCGCTGATGGCTGACGTCGAGCGCATGGCGAACGAGTTGAGTGACGGTAAAGTCGAGCTGGACGGGATCCAGACTGATCTGGACTCGATTCTGCTCGGCATCCCGAACCTGCCACACGAATCCGTGCCAATCGGTGATGACGAAGACGGTAACGTCGAAGTGCGCCGCTGGGGCACCCCGACCGCGTTCGATTTCCCGGTTCAGGACCACGTCGCCCTGGGCGAGAAGTTCGGCTGGCTGGATTTCGAAACCGCCGCCAAGTTGTCCGGCGCCCGTTTCGCCCTGTTGCGCGGCCCGATTGCTCGTATGCATCGTGCCCTGGCGCAGTTCATGATCAACCTGCACACCAGCGAACACGGTTACGAAGAGGCCTACACGCCTTATCTGGTTCAAGCGCCGGCGCTGCAAGGCACGGGTCAGCTGCCGAAATTCGAAGAAGACCTGTTCAAGATCACTCGCGAAGGCGAAGCCGATCTGTACCTGATCCCGACTGCTGAAGTGTCGCTGACCAACATCGTCGCGGGCGAAATCGTCGATTCGAAACTGCTGCCAATCAAGTTCGTTGCGCACACGCCGTGCTTCCGCAGTGAAGCCGGTGCGTCGGGTCGCGATACCCGCGGCATGATCCGCCAGCACCAGTTCGACAAGGTAGAGATGGTCCAGATCGTTGAACCGTCGACCTCGATGGACGCGCTGGAAGGCCTGACCGCCAACGCCGAGAAAGTCCTGCAACTGCTGGAACTGCCATATCGCACGATTGCACTGTGCACCGGCGACATGGGCTTCAGCGCGGTCAAGACCTACGACCTGGAAGTGTGGATCCCGAGCCAGGACAAATACCGCGAGATTTCGTCGTGCTCCAACTGCGGCGACTTCCAGGCCCGTCGTATGCAAGCGCGTTTCCGCAACCCGGAAACCGGCAAGCCTGAACTGGTGCACACCCTGAACGGTTCCGGCCTGGCGGTCGGTCGTACGCTGGTGGCGGTGCTGGAAAACTACCAGCAGGCCGACGGTTCGATCCGTGTGCCTGAAGTGCTGAAACCGTACATGGGTGGCCTTGAGGTCATCGGCTAAATGGACTATCTGCCGCTGTTCCATAACCTTCGCGGCAGTCGTGTGTTGGTCGTCGGCGGGGGGGAGATTGCCTTGCGCAAATCCCGCCTGCTGGCCGAAGCCGGTGCGCTGCTGCGGGTGGTCGCACCTGAAATCGAACCGCAACTGCGCGAGCTGGTTGCCGGCAGCGGTGGCGAGTGTCTGGTGCGTGGCTATGTCGAAGCGGACCTGGACGGTTGCGGGCTGATCATTGCCGCCACCGACGACGAACCGCTGAACGCGCAAGTCTCCGCCGATGCCCATCGGCGTTGCGTGCCGGTAAACGTGGTGGATGCGCCGGCCTTGTGCAGCGTGATCTTCCCGGCGATCGTCGACCGTTCCCCTTTGATCATTGCGGTATCGAGTGGCGGCGACGCGCCGGTGCTGGCGCGGTTGATCCGCGCCAAACTGGAAACCTGGATTCCTTCCACCTACGGTCAATTGGCCGGTCTGGCGGCGCGTTTCCGCAGCCAGGTCAAACGCCTGTTCCCGGATGTGCAGCAGCGTCGGGCTTTCTGGGAAGACGTGTTCCAGGGCCCGATTGCCGATCGACAACTGGCCGGGCAGGGCGCCGAAGCCGAGCGCTTGATGCTGGCGAAAATTGCTGGAGAGGCACCGAGTGCAACGGGCGAAGTCTATTTGGTGGGCGCCGGCCCGGGTGATCCCGACCTGCTGACCTTCCGTGCCTTGCGCCTGATGCAGCAAGCCGATGTGGTGCTGTATGACCGCTTGGTGGCGCCCGCGATTCTGGATTTGTGCCGTCGCGATGCCGAACGGGTTTACGTCGGCAAGCGTCGCGCCGATCACGCCGTGCCCCAGGATCAGATCAACCAGCAATTGGTGGATTTGGCCAAGCAAGGCAAGCGGGTCGTGCGATTGAAGGGCGGTGATCCGTTCATCTTCGGTCGCGGCGGTGAAGAGATCGAAGAGCTGGCGGCCCATGGCATTCCGTTTCAGGTGGTGCCGGGTATCACGGCGGCCAGCGGTTGCTCGGCGTATGCCGGGATTCCGCTGACGCACCGCGATTACGCGCAGTCGGTGCGTTTTGTCACTGGGCACCTGAAGGACGGTTCCACCGATTTGCCGTGGGCCGACCTGGTTGCGCCGGCGCAAACCCTGGTGTTTTACATGGGGTTGGTGGGCTTGCCGATCATCTGCGAGCAATTGATCAAGCATGGTCGCGCAGCGGATACGCCGGCGGCGTTGATCCAGCAGGGCACCACCGTCAATCAGCGGGTGTTTACCGGAACCTTGGCGGACCTTCCACGGCTGGTGGCGGAGCATGAAGTACATGCGCCGACGCTGGTGATCGTTGGGGAAGTGGTGCAATTGCGCGAAAAACTGGCGTGGTTCGAAGGGGCTCAGGCGCAGGTCTGAAGACCGAGTCGCCTCCTTCGCGGGCAAGCCTCGCTCCTACGGTCGGTGAGAACTGTAGGAGCGAGGCTTGCCCGCGAAGGGACCCTCAAAAGCTGCACACACCTTAGGCCCTGCGCCAAACCCCTTTCCCGCTCAACCGCTCCCGATCATGCGGCGCCGTGAAATCCTGCGCCGGCCCTTTCGGCACAACCCCCGTTGGGTTGATGGTCTTGTGGCTGCCATAGTAGTGATGCTTGATGTGCTCGAAATCCACCGTCTCGGCAATCCCCGGCCACTGATACATTTCCCGTAGCCAGTTCGACAGATTCGGATAATCGGCGATCCGCCGCAGGTTGCACTTGAAGTGGCCGTGATACACGGCGTCAAAGCGAATCAGCGTGGTGAACAGTCGAATGTCAGCTTCAGTCAGGTACTCCCCCGTCAGATAACGATTAGCGCCCAACAGCTGTTCCAGCCGATCAAGCTCGCCAAACAATCCATCGAACGCCTCCCCATACGCCTTCTGCGACGTGGCAAACCCTGCGCGATAGACGCCATTGTTCACCGCTGGATAAACCCGTTCGTTCAGCGCGTCGATCTCACCCCGCAGCGGCGCCGGGTAGAAATCCAGATCATTACCCGTCAAATCATCGAAGGCGCCATTGAACATGCGGATGATCTCCGCCGATTCATTGTTGACGATGCGATTCTGCTGTTTGTCCCAGAGCACTGGCACCGTGACGCGGCCGGTGTAGTCGGCAGAATCGGCGGTGTAGCGCTGGTGCATGAAGTCGAAGTGATCGAGTTTGTCGCCGGTCGATCCGAGGTTCCGGTCAAAGGTCCAGCCGTTTTCCAGCATCAACCAACTGACCACCGAGACGTCGATGAGGCTTTCGAGGCCTTTGAGTTTGCGCAGGATCAGCGTGCGGTGAGCCCATGGACAGGCGAGGGACACGTAGAGGTGATAACGACCGGCCTCGGCCGCAAAGCCACCGACACCGGTCGGGCCGGGTTTGCCGTCAGCGGTCAGCCAGTTGCGACGCTGCGCCTGTTCACGCTGGAACGCACCGTCCTTGCTGCTTTCGTACCACTGGTCATGCCAGCGACCTTCAACCAACAAACCCATGTTCAAGACTCCTCAACCAATAAGCGTTGGAGAGGAGTCTATTCGCATAGGTTCGATAAAAAAGCGCAAAGGTTGGGCGCTTATGATCGGTTAAATCGATCTGTCCCGAGCATCCCAGTATTGCTGGGCGGTTTCGAAGGCGTGTTCGCGGGTTTGACCGAGGCCGCGCAAGGCCAGGGCCATGGTCGAAATCAGCGCCATTTGCGGGTAGCTGTCGACCACGTCACCACGCCACACGGCTTTCAGGTGCCCGGGATCGAGCGCGGCCGGTTTGACGTGGCGCTGGCTCGACAGTTGCGGCCATTCCTCATCCCAGCTTTCACCCCCCGTGGTCCCATACAGGTGACTGTCGGCGTCCGGGTTAATCTCGATTTCGCCGCCGTCGCCTTTCACCACGATCGTGGTGTCGCCGAGCAAGCCACTGGCATCGCGATGCACGGCCTGGTAACCGGGGTGGAAAATGCTTTGCAGGCCACAGCGAGCACCCAACGGATTGAGAATCCGCGCCAGGGAGTGGATCGGCGAACGCAGGCCCAGGGTGTTGCGCAGGTCGATCATGCGCTGAAGTTGCGGCGCCCAATCCACCAGCGGCATAAAGGCCAGACCGCCGTTATCGAGCGCCACACCCACCTGCTGCCAGTCGCGGCACAACGGTATCTTCAACTCATCCAGCAATTGTTCGCTATAGAGCCGACCCGCCGTGTGCGCGCCGCCGCCGTGCATGAAGATGCGCAGACCATTTTGCGCCAGGCACTTGGCCGCCAGCAGATACCACGGCAGATGACGTTTCTTGCCGGCATACGTCGGCCAGTCCAGATCGACGGCCAATGCTGGAGAATTCAGACGTTCGCGCAACGCTTCGGTAAAGCCCGCCATCTCCTCGGCGCTTTCTTCCTTGTGCCGCAACAGCATCAGGAATGCGCCGAGCTGGGTGTCTTCGACCTTGTGGTCGAGCACCATGCCCATCGCTTCGCGGGCTTCCTCGCGGGTCAAGTCGCGAGCGCCGCGTTTGCCTTTGCCGAGGATGCGCACGAACTGGGCGAACGGGTGTTCGGCGGGTGTTTCGAGGGTCAGCGCTGGGTAATCGGTCATAAGCAATTCGTCGGTTTGGGCAGGCCCGCCAGTTTCGCGGCGAGTTTGGCAGGGGTGCCTTTGAACAGTCGGTTCAGGTGCAGGCTGTTGCCCTTGTCCGGGCCCAGCTTCAATGCGGTGTACTTGATCAGCGGACGGGTGGCCGGTGATAGCTGGAATTCGGCGTAGAAACTGCGCAGCAGTTCGAGGATTTCCCAATGTTCGGGGCTCAACTCGATGTCTTCGGCGGCGGCCAGGGCGCTGGCCACGTCGGCAGACCAGTCGCTCAGTTCGACCAGGAAACCGTCCTTGTCCAACTCGATGGCGCGTGCGCCGACCGTCAGGGAGTTCATAGCCAACTGTTGACCTTGTCGTAGTGAATCGACAGCTCGACGAAGGCCGGGTAATCGATGGCCTTGGCCGTGTCAGGAATCTCCAGCGCGCGAGCCTGGGCGTCTTCGGCCAGTACGAACAGTTTTAGATTGCGGGTGTTCAGCGCATTGAACGGCGCGGTGCCTGGTTGCAAGGCATAGACCGCGTCGCCAGTCAGCAGCAGCGCATCGTCAGCGCCAATCACGCGCAGGCAACTGGTCAGGCGGTCGTCGCCGAACGGGGAATGAGACAACACATGCAAAGTCGGCATCAGAGGGTGATCACCTGGTCGTAACGGTCAATAAGTGCGGTGATTTCGTGGGCGGCGAGCACTTGGGCTTCTTCCAGCGCTAAACCGGCCGGGTCCAGACCCCGTTCTGCAGCACTCTCGCCACAGACGAAAAGGTCTTCGACACCGAACATCGGCAAGGCTTGCAGGTTGGCGCTCAGGTCCTTCTGCTGGAGGGCCTTGGCGTCCTGTTTCGCGGCGAGCTGGAACACCCCGTCATCGAGAAACAGCAGGCCGATCGGCAGGTCGAACGCACCACCGGCCAGCACGATGTCCAGCGCTTCCCGCGCACTCGGTCCGGACCATGGCGCCTGACGGCTGATAATCAGCAAGGATTTAGGCATCTCACGCGCCTCCGAAACAGATCAGGCGGTCAGCGTCCTGCACCGCATCATGCAACTGGCCGAGGCCGGACAATTCCCACGGCGCGGCTACAGCAACGGCTTCACGCTGATAGCGTCCGGCTTCTTCTTCGTTCAACACGCCACGACGCAGGGCCGCGGCGATGCACACGACACCGTCCAGTTGATGCTCGGTGACGAAGTTGCGCCATTGCTTGGGCAAATCCAGCTCATCCTGCGGCGTGACCACGCTTGCGGAGGCGTTGTAGACGCCGTCCTGATAGAAAAACAGCCGGACAATTTCATGCCCGCCGGCCAGCGCGGCCTGGGCGAACAGCAAGGCGCGGCGCGAGGAGGGTGCATGGGCGGCGGAAAACAGCGCGATGGCGAACTTCATGACGGACTCGATCAGCAAAACTGCGGCCATGATAATGCTTTATCGGCGGGGCGGCGAAGGGCGTTTTCCTCGAGACCGAGTCGCCCCCATCGCGAGCAAGCTCGCTCCCACAGGTTTTGCGGTGAAGCTACAATCTTCAGGATCACACAAATCCCTGTGGGAGCGAGCTTGCTCGCGATGGCGGACTGACCGGTGCCGCTCAGCGTGGCATGTACCCCAACTGCCAACGCCGCGGAATTTTCAGCGACAGCAGCCCGATGGCGCCGGCCAGCAGACCGCTGACAAACAAGGCCCTGAGCCCCAGGTGATGTTCCAGCACGGCGCCGATGACCGCGCCAGCAAACATCCCGGTCCAGGGGATCAGTTGCACGCGCCAACCGTTGCGACGTTCGCCGAGCATCCAGCGTCCCAGTCCACGGCCGAAGCGCGACAGGGCGCCGGTGACGTAGGTCAGGCCGACCGGCAGGCCGTTCACTTCTTCCACGGCGGCATTGAGCATGCCCATGGCGATGATGGCCGCCAGCAACGCCGGCAATTGTTCCTCATAAGGCCAGGCCGCCGCCCCACACAGCAGCGTGGCGATGCACAGCAGCAAGGGCAGCGCCCGGCGGCCGCCGAGGCGGCTGACGACGATACCCAAGGCGTTGCCGACGATGAAGGTGCCAACGAGTATCATCAGGCGCAAGGTCAGGCCCAGGTCGCCATCGCTGATCGCCACGGCGAGGCGGGTGGTGTTGCCGCTCATGAACGAGACGAAATCGCCGCTGGCCATGAAGCCGATGGCGTCGGTCATGCCCGCGAGCACCGAGAGGCTGGCCACCAGCGACATGCCGATGCGCCCGCGCCATTTGCGGGTATGCAGATGGCCTGGGCTGGCGCGGTCAGTTGAGTGGGATGGCAACATCAGCGAAGGTCGTCCTCAGGCAGCGACCGTCGTGGTCACTTACTCAATCCACATAACTCGCAATACTGTAGTGGTCAACTAATTCCGGACACCTCGATAGGTGGTTTTGATGCCATCACCCGTTCGTAAACGGTTGGTGGCAAATAGCCTAGTTTCGAGTGCAGCCGTTTGTTGTTGTAAAACCCAACGATGTACTCAGTAATGTCGCGGATTGCTTCGCCGTGGTTTGCGTAGTCACGTCGCCACACTCGCTCCATTTTCAAGCTGAGGAAGAAGCGTTCCATTACCGCGTTATCCCAACAGTTACCTTTGCGGCTCATGCTTTGCTGCATGTCATTTCGCGCCAGCAACGCTCGATAGCTCGCGCTGGCGTATTGGCTGCCACGGTCTGAGTGAGCGATCAGGCCCGGTGGCGGTTGACGTTGCGCGATGGCCAACTGCATTGCGCTACACACCAACTCCGCCGGCATGTTCGGGGCCATGGACCAGCCGACGATTTTACGGGAGTACAAGTCCAACACCACCGCCAGGTATAACCAGCCGCTGCGGGTCCGGATGTAGGTAATGTCAGCCACCCAAGCCTTGTTCGGCGCCACGGGGTCAAACTGACGGTTGAGCACATTTTCGGCAATGGGCAGGTCATGGTTGCTGTCGGTGGTATGGACAAACTTGCGCTTCCAGGCCGAGCGCAGACCGTTGGCACGCATCAATCGGCGGATTTTATAAAGACCCACCACCATGCCCTTGCCACGCAACGCATTGCGTAACGGGCGGCTGCCGAAGCAGCCTCCACTTTCCTCAAACGAAGCCCTGAGCTGAACCGTAACCGGACAAATAGATGCCGGCGCAGCAACACGCTTGCGAGCCTCATAGAAACCGGATCGACTGACGTTGAGTACACGACAGACATGCGCTACGGAGTAAGCCTTCTGTTGCAACTGTTTGACCAGCCGATAAGTCACTTCAGCTCGCGGGCAAAGAAGGCTGTAGCCTTTTTTAAGATGTCATTGTCCATCTTGAGCTGGCGGTTTTCCTGCTCCAGCTGGCGAATACGTTGTTGCTCGGCGGTCAATGGCTTACCGATGCCGGTCTCTCCCAGTATCTCCGCATCGTACTGACGCACCCATCGGCGCACAGCCGTCTCACCAAGATTGAGATCCAGGCAGACCTGCGGAACGGTCACGCCTTGGTCCTTGATCATCTTCACGACTTGTAGCTTGAAGCTCTCGTCGAATGTTCTGCGTTTGTCGGTCATGAAAAACTCCTCGGTAGATGTATTTTCCACCTATCGGGGTGTCTGGGGAAATTAGACCACTGCATACTCCAGCCAGTCCATGCCGGCCATCTCGGCCACTTCCTTGTGCACTTCCAGGCGTTGTGCCTGATAGTCCTCGGCCGTCGCCGCGGTCAGTTGCAGCGTCAGCTCCCAGGCAAACAATCCCAGGCGCTCGGCCTCGGCTTCAAACGCTTCATGCAAGCGCTCCTCGCGGTACTGCGCCGCGGTCTCGCCCTTGGCCTGAGCCAACAGAGGGTTGAGGTTGTCGAGTTCGACGCGCAGTTCAGGGCGCTCATCGAGAAACTTCTTCAGCGCTTGCTCGTGTTGCTGTTCGGTTGCCGCCATGGTCGCTCCTTGAGGCCGGGTTACGAAGATTGCTTCTTGCTGGCCTTGGCCGCTGCTGCCAGGCACTCAAGGGCAAACTGCTCGGGATACGTCATTTGAATCGGCGTGGTTTCACCTTTGACGGTTCTTTCGCCGTCGAGGATGTAACGAATCCGCTTGTCGGTGACGCCAATTCGCTTGGCAATCCAGGACGGCGTCTGACCGATCTGACTGATCAGCTTGTCGGCATATTCAGCGGTCGGTTTGTAATATTCGGCGTTGGGTGTCATGGCCTTTCCAAAAAATGAGCCCGGAAAAATGGGCGATGCGGTGTTAATGGCGCGACAGGGTGCGCGAATCGTCACTCGGTGTCGCGGTATAAATGAAGTAAAGCAGAACGATACGCCGTGCCGCGGTGATACAGTCCGCTTTTTCTTGATGAGCGAACGCAATGCGAATTCTGATGGTGGCGCTGGCCGTAACGTTGCTGGCGGGATGCGCCGGCTCGGCGATGAACGATGCCCGCACTGGAACCCCGTACAAAACCCTGACGTCGGACAAACCGGAAAAAGTCGTCGCCCAGTGTGTACAGTTTTCCTGGCAGGACGAGGCGGTATTTGGGGTCGATGCGGGTGCGTATTTGCAGCCTGGCAAGAAGGGTGGTTCCACCGTTTACACGCGCTCGGCGGAGTCCTTTGTGGACGTGACGACTGACGCTTCCGCAACCGTGCTGAATTATTACGCGCAACATGACGACTTTGTGGCCAAGCGCCGACTGGCGGCGTTGGCAACCTGTTTGTAAGCAGGCTGATGAGCTGACACAGTCCCCTGTGGGAGCGAGCTTGCTCGCGATAGCGGTTTATCATTCAACGTAGATGTTGACTGACCCGCCGCTATCGCGAGCAAGCTCGCTCCCACAGTTGTTCAGTATCGATCATCAAAATGGGGTCTGCTCCCACCGGGTCAGGTGTTGTTCATCAGGCGCTTCTGGAAAAAGAAGCGCTTGTGACCCGGCGGATAGTCAGCGATCTGCCCGAACTCGCTGTAGCCCAGTTTCTTGTAGAACTCTGGGGCCTGGAAGTCGAAGGTGTCGAGCCAGATTCCGATGCATTCCTTTTCCCGTGCCAGGTCTTCAGCCATCTGCATCAGCTTCGTGCCCATGCCCTGTCCCCGGGCCTGCTCCGGTACCGACAGCAGATCGATGTACATCCATTGGTAAAACACTCGACCGTGAAGCCCACCGAGGATCTCGCCACTTTCGTCACGCACCAGCAAGGCAATGGGCTCCTGCGTCGAGACGCCGGCCTTTGCGGCGTTGTAGGCGCGCAACGGCAACAGGATCGCCTGGCGCTCTTCATCCGTGGGGTTTTGCGACCGTTCGATTCGCAGGGTCATCAGCTATTTCCTTATGGCAGGGGTGGAAAACATTTCCAAGCCTATCGCGGCCCTTGGTCGATGTTCCAGTCCTCAAGTGGAACCGTCGTTCGCGCGCAGATGTCTAGCCTAAACAGCGTCATTCCAGAACGCGACCTATGAGGACACTCCGTGAATATTTTCGAAGCCTTGCGCGAAAGCCACGACCGCCAACGCACCTACGCCGATGCACTGATCCAGACCAGCGGCGACACCGCCGAGCGGGTCGAGGCTTACAAGCAGCTCAAGTCCGAACTTCAGGCCCACGAAACCGCTGAAGAGCGCCATTTCTACATTCCGCTGATGGAGTTCGATAACGGCGTCGACCTCAGCCGCCATGCTATTTCAGAGCATCATGAGATGGACGAAATGATGGAGGAACTGGACGAGACCGAGATGTCCAGCCCAGCCTGGCTGGCGGCTGCGAAGAAGCTCGCCGAGAAGGTCAATCACCACCTGGAAGAGGAAGAGCAGAAGTTCTTCCAAATGGCCGGCAAGCTACTCGACGACAAACAGAAAGAGGCGCTGGCGGGGCAATATGTGAAGGAATACAAGGCCCAGCTTTCTTAGCGCCAGGCTTTCGTTTTCGCCTAACATGTGCGCCTTCCGACGAAAAAAGGGATGCGTTGTCATGTCGAACACAGCCGAGCGGGTCAACCTCATCGAGTCCCAGGTGTTGTCCCACGACTGGTACCTGCTCAAGAAAATCACCTTCGATTACCTGCGCAATAACGGCGAATGGCAGCGCCAGACCCGCGAGGTCTACGACCGTGGCAATGGCGCGGCGATTCTGCTGTTCAACCGTGAAAAGAAAACCGTCGTGCTGACCCGGCAATTCAGATTGCCGGTGTTCGTCAACGGCCACGATGGGTTGCTGATCGAAGTGGCGGCGGGGCTGCTCGAAGGTGCGGCGCCTGAAGAGCGCATCCGCGAAGAAGCGGAGGAAGAAACCGGTTATCGCGTGCACCATGTGCACAAGGTGTTTGAGGCCTACATGAGCCCCGGCTCGGTGACCGAAAAACTGCACTTCTTCATCGCTGAGTACGATGCCGCTTCCAAGGTCAGTGATGGCGGCGGACTGGAGGAGGAGACCGAGGAACTGGAAGTGCTGGAGTGGAAATTCGACGACGCGCTTGAGGCGTTTTATCGCGGGGAGATCTGCGATGCGAAGACCATCATGCTGTTGCAGTATGCGGCGATGAAAAATATCTTCGCCGACGCTTGAGCGTTAAATCAAAACAACTCCCCCGTCCTGCTGAGGCCTGACCACTCGCAACCTTCAAGCATCAGCAGCCGCTCCTTTGCCTCAAGCCCCCCGGCAAACCCCGTCAACTTCCCCGAAGCGCCAATCACCCGATGACACGGCGCCACAATTGAAATCGGATTCTTGCCATTCGCGGCTCCGACCGCCCGAACCGCACTGGGATTACCGATCTGCCTGGCAATCTCGCTATAGCTGCGTGTCTCACCAAATGGAATGGTCAGCAGCGCCGCCCAGACCTTCTTCTGAAATTCCGTCCCGGCAAACGCTAACTCCAGGTCGAATCGATTGCGTGTGCCCGCAAAGTATTCCCGCAACTGCTGAGCGGTGTGCATAAGGATCGGATTATCCGGCGCCTCGCTCATCGGCCCAAGTCGCACCCGACCGGGTTTGTCGTTTTCCCAGAGGATGGCTGCCAGTCGTGAGCCGTTCGCGACCAGCTTCAATTCGCCCACCGGGGATGCGAGGGTGGTGAAGGTGTAACTCATGCCGGTGGACTCCGCAAAAGTGCTGAACTGAGGGCAAGCATACTGCCTCGACGGGGAGGCGCAATACGCAATCCCAGCCATACTTGCCTCTGCTCTTGAAGCCTTCCCTCTGTTTTTGTACAGAGCCTAAAAACAAAAAGAGACCGACTCATGAAGTTCGAACCTTTTGCCAAATCGCTGATTGCGGCCTCATTGGCGCTCAGCTGCCTCAGTGCATATGCGGCCTCCGTGGCGCCGGTCGCGGCCGAAAACGGCATGGTCGTCACCGCGCAGCATCTGGCCAGTCATGTGGGCGTCGATGTGCTCAAGAACGGCGGCAACGCCGTCGATGCCGCAGTCGCGGTCGGTTACGCGCTGGCGGTGGTTTATCCCGCGGCGGGCAACCTGGGCGGCGGCGGTTTCATGACCATTCAGTTGGCGGACGGGCGCAAGACCTTCCTCGACTTCCGCGAAAAAGCACCGCTGGCCGCCACCGCAGACATGTACCTCGACAAGGAGGGCAACGTCGTCCCTGACCTGAGCACCCGTGGCCATCTGGCGGTCGGCGTGCCGGGCACCGTGTCCGGGATGGAACTGGCGCTGTCGAAATACGGCACCAAACCCCGCAAGGAAGTCATCGCCCCGGCCATCAAGCTCGCCGAAGACGGATTTGAGCTGGAGCAGGGCGATGTCGAGTTGCTGGAGTACGCCACCGACGTCTTCAAAAAGGACATGCGCGATTCCGGCTCGATCTTCCTGAGCAACGGCGAGCCGATGCAGGTTGGCCAGAAACTGGTGCAAAAAGACCTCGGCAAAACCTTGAGGGAAATTTCCGAGAAGGGTGCCGACGGTTTCTATAAAGGCTGGGTGGCCGACGCCATCGTCACCTCCAGTCAAGCTAACAAGGGCATCATCACCCAGGCCGACCTCGACAAATACAAGACCCGTGAACTGGCCCCGATCGAGTGCGATTACCGCGGCTACCACGTCGTATCGGCCCCACCGCCAAGCTCCGGTGGCGTGGTGATCTGCGAGATCATGAACATCCTCGAAGGCTATCCGATGAAAGACCTGGGCTATCACTCGGCCCAGAGCATGCACTACCAGATTGAAGCGATGCGCCACGCTTACGTGGATCGCAACAGCTACCTGGGCGACCCGGACTTCGTGAAAAACCCGATCGCCCACTTGCTGGATAAAAACTACGCGACCAAAATCCGCGCCGCCATCGACCCGCAAAAGGCCGGTGTGTCCCGCGAGATCAAACCCGGCGTAGCGCCCCACGAAGGCAGCAACACCACCCATTACTCCATCGTCGACAAGTGGGGCAACGCGGTCTCGGTGACCTACACCCTGAACGACTGGTTTGGTGCCGGCGTCATGGCCAGCAAAACCGGGGTCATCCTCAACGATGAAATGGATGACTTTACCTCGAAAATCGGCGTGCCGAACATGTACGGCCTGGTGCAAGGGGAGGCCAATGTCATCGCTCCCGGCAAGGCACCGCTGTCGTCCATGAGCCCGACCATCGTCACCAAGGACGGCAAAGTCGTGATGGTCGTCGGCACCCCCGGCGGCAGTCGCATCATCACCGCGACCTTGCTGACCATCCTCAACGTGATCGACTACGGCATGAACATTCAGGAAGCGGTCGATGCACCCCGTTTCCACCAGCAGTGGTTGCCGGAAGAGACCAACCTGGAGACCTTCACCACCAGTCCCGATACGGTGAAGATGCTCGAAAGTTGGGGGCACAAGTTTGCCGGGCCGCAGGACGCCAACCATGTGGCGGCGATTCTGGTCGGCGCGCCTTCGCTGGAAGGCAAACCGGTGGGCAAAAACCGCTTCTATGGGGCGAACGACCCACGTCGTAATACCGGGTTGTCGCTCGGTTATTGAGGGTTGTGTTTTAAAGGAGACGGATCTAGTTTCCGTCTCCTAATCCACCGACTTATCAGGAGGGAACCCATGGCCACTGCATTGCTGATCATCGACGTCCAACACGCCCTGTGCACCGGCGAGTACGAATGTTTTGATATCACACGCGTCATCGAGAACATCAACAGCCTGAGTGTCAAAGCCAGAGCAACAGGGATCCCGGTGATCCTGATCCAGCACGAAGAAAAGGGCGGCCTGCTGCAACATGGCTCCGCGGGCTGGCAACTGGCCAAGAGCCTGGAAATTTCACCGCAAGACCTGCGCGTGCGCAAAACCACGCGGGACTCGTTCTACCAGACCCACCTACAATCATTGCTGCATGAACAGGGCACTGACCGCCTGATCATCTGCGGCCTGCAAACCGACTATTGCGTCAACGCCACCGTCCGCCAGGCCCTGAAGCTTGGTTATGACGTGGTGCTCGCCGCCGACGCGCATTCCACCGTCGACAACGGCAACCTTGCCGCTCAGGACATCATCGCTGAGCACAACACAGACCTGGCGCACTTGACGGGGCCCGTGGCGCGAATCGACGTAATCCCGACCAGCGAAGTCCACATTTAAATGCCGAAGATATCGATCAACTCCGTTAGAAAGGCGCTCACCACATCACGCTGACGCGCCGAATGCCTGACCGCCGCATGAAAGCCGACCTCATAGCGCAACAGCTCCGGATTCAGCGGATGCAACTGCCCCAGCTGTTCATGCTTCGCCGCATAGTGTTGCGGCAGAAACCCCAAATGCTGGCCCGACAGAATGAGCAGGGCGGCGCCGTCCATGCTGTCCGTGAGTACCGTCAATCGTTCAATCGAGGTGGGCGCCGGCATTTCCGGCAAAGGATGGCTGGGCCATACCCAGTCGTAATCGCTGACGTCATCCCGGGTCAGCTCGCCCACTTGCTCGAACAGCGGATGAGTGGGGGCGCAGTAGGCGATCTGGGTTTCCTGGAATAACGCAAAGTAGTCAATGTTGGGCAGGCGGTGCCAGAAATAGCCGATCGCCAGATCGATATGGCCGTTGATGATTTTCTCTTCCAGCAGTGATGACGACAGCTCTGTGAAATGGAAATACAGCCCTTCATGTCGGGACCGTAATCGCGCAATGGCCAAGGCGATTTTCTTGTTGGCCACCGGGTCGATTTGACCGAGCAGGCCGATGTTGATGTTGCCCGACACCTTGCGATTGATGTGCTGGACTTCAACCCGGAACCCTTCGGCAGCCGCCAGCAATCGGCGCGCAGCTTCGACAAACTGGCTGCCCTTGGGCGTCACCGAAAATCCGCCGCGCCCACGCTCGCAGAGACGAAATCCCACCCGCGCTTCCAGCGTAGCCAGTTGCGCACTGATGGTGGGCTGCGTGGTGTTCAGCGCCGTTTGAGCAGCCGAAATCCCGCCCGCCTCAACGACGGTCAGAAAGACCCGGATCAAACGCAGATCCAGCTCCGATACAGTTCCCAGCATGCGTGCTCCCGATGCTCAATCACATAGACGTGGATCTATGTAAACAGTGTGTCTGCGATATTTTATAGCCCTGACCAACGCCCTACATTGCAATGAAACCGGCGCTTTGCCCATAAAAACAACAATTACCAGCATAGGAACATTCGTATGTCAGGGTCTCCTCATTCTGCGCACGCCGTCGAGGCGAGTGGCGGGTTGGCCATCGAAGGCCACTCGATCGATTACATTCCGCAAAACGAACGTCACGCCAAGCTCAGTAGCCAGGGCCCTTTCTGGTTTCTAGGCAACTTTCACTTCTTCACCATCTCCATCGGTTTTGTCGGCCCAAGCCTCGGCTTGTCGGCGCTGTGGACGATGCTGGCCGGCGCGCTGGGCATTATGTTCGGCACCATTTTCATGGCGTTTCATGGCTCGCAGGGGCCCGAGATGGGTCTGCCGCAGATGATCCAGTCGCGTGCGCAGTTTGGTTATCGCGGGGTGATTCTGGCCTTGATGGCGACGATGTTTGTGTTCGTCGGTTTCAACGTGGTGAACATCTCGTTGATCATGAACGGTCTCGAGCATGTGTTTGGCATCGACCCGACCATCGTCGCCGTAGCCGTGGTGTTGATCGGCGCGCTGCTGTCGATTTACGGCCATGACCTGATGCACAAAGCTTTCAAGTGGGCGTTGCTCGCAACGTTGCCGCTGTATGCGCTGGTCACCATCGCGTTGATGTTCGGCGCAGGCCAGGAGGGCGTCACTCCGGCGACCGACCTGGGTTTCAGCTGGATTGCCTTTGCCACGCTGTTTGCCATCGGTGCGAGCTACAACATTTCCTATGCGCCTTATGTCTCCGACTATTCCCGTTACCTGCCGAAAAACACCAGCCGGCCGAAGCTGATCGCCGCGGTGTTCATCGGCGCCTCGTTGTCGGGCGGCTGGATGATCGGCCTCGGTGCCTGGCTCGCGCAGCAGCTGAAAGCGGCGGATGCGTTGGTCGCGCTGAATCAGGTCGGCTCTTCGATGATTCCAGGCCTGGGCAATGTGTTGGTGATCGTCTCGGTGGCGGGCTTTCTGCCGATCATCGCGCTCAACACCTACAGCGCCATGCTGACGTTGCTGACGGGTGTGGACTCGATCAAAAAAATCACACCAACACCCCGTGCCCGAGTGATGTCGATCTCCGTGATCAGCGTCATTGTGTTGACCTGTGTGCTGTCGATCAAAGGCGATGGCATCGCCCTGTTGAACACCTTCCTGGTGCTGCTCCTGTACTTCCTTGTGCCCTGGACCGCGGTCAATCTGGTGGACTACTTCTTCGTGCGCAAAGGCCGCTACGCGATCCCGCATTTTTTCACGCCGAAGGGCATTTACGGCGCCTGGCAATTTCGCGGCATCCTCTCGTACCTGATCGGCTTCGCCGCCATGGTGCCGTTCTTCTACATATTCAATGCGGCGGCCGGCAAAGAGGTGTTCGTCGGACCGCTGGCGCGGATGCTTGAGGGCGTGGATATCGCCTGGCTGGTTGGCCTGGTCGTCTCGGGCCTGACGTATTACCTCCTCAGCCGTTCGATAGACCTTGAATACGAACGCCGGATCATCGATTCGATTACCGAGAGCGACATCGTCGCCATGGCCCATCAATCTGTGGAGGAGGGGCGTTGAACGGCGCAAAAAACATTGTGGTCGCCTGCTGCCAACTGGCGCCGAAAATAGGCGACCTCGCTTACAACCGGACGCTGACCGAACGCGCGATTCGTTCGGCGGCCTACCAGGGCGCTCAAGTGGTGGTGCTGCCCGAACTGATCCAGAGCGGCTACGTGTTTGCCGACCGCAGCGAAGCCCTGTCCTTGGCGGAAACCACCGAAGGGCCGACCTTGCGTCTGTGGACGGCATTGGCCCGGGAACTGAACATCGTCGTGGTGGGTGGATTTTGCGAGCGGCTAGCTGGCGATGAACTGGCAAATAGCGCGGCGATGTTCGATGCCCATGGCCTGCGCGCCGTGTACCGCAAGGCGCACCTCTGGGATGGCGAGAACGAAATCTTCAGCGCCGGCAACGACGCGCCGCCCGTTGTAGAAACCGTTCATGGACGGATCGGTATGCTGATTTGCTACGACCTGGAATTCCCCGAGTGGGTGCGACTCCCGGCACTGGCCGGCGCAGACCTGCTCTGCGCCCCGGTCAATTGGCCCGATGGGCCACGACCGCAAACCGAGCGTCCGGCGGAAGTCGTGCGGGTGCAGGCCAATGCGTCGGTCAACCGGATGTTCATCGCCGCGTGTGATCGGCATGGTCATGAACGTGGGGTCAGTTGGGTGCAGGGCTCGGTGATCGTCGATGCCGACGGTTACCCGCTGGCGGGGCCGGCGGAGCAAGGGGGCGAGCAGATTTTGCTGGCGACGCTGAACCTTGCTGAGGCGCGGAACAAACGGATTAGTGCGCGTAATGATTTGCATCGGGATCGGCGGTCGGAGTTGTATGGGTAAACCTTTCAGGCTCGCCATCTAGTGTCTTCACGCTGGACGTAATCGCCGCGCCTATGGCATGGTCAAAAAAACAATACGCCACGTAGCAATCAGGGTCAAAACAATGGAGGAGGGTGACGAAGTCGGCGCCAATACGTCGATGGCAACGCTGAAAGCATTCAATCTGTGCGTGCTCCAGCTGGGTCGTCTTGCCCGAGAGCGCGGCGCCTCCCAATTCATCGCCGACGGCCTGCAAGCCTTTCGCCCACTGGTGCCGTTCGCGTCAGCCTGGTGGGGCGAGATGTCCGCATCAGGCGCCGATGCTCCGCCCAAAAGCTGGATGCACGGGCGAATCAATCTGCCGGAGTCGTTTGCCGCCGAATGGCACAAGAGTGCGGGCAGCGACAAATTCTCCCATGACACCTTGAGCCAACCCGGCGAGGTCGTGCGCGACAGCGGGTTCACCGACCCGGATGAAGAAGTGGATGCGTTCGCTCGGCGCCACGACCTCTACCACCTGATGTGCATCACCTTCGAGTTGCCCGAAAGCGGTTTGATGTTCTTCGTCTGTCTCTACCGCGGCGCTGATGCTGCGGCGTTCACTGACAGCGAGGCCGGGTTGTTTTCAGCGTTCTGCGACCATCTGTTGCAGTTGTGGCGCTTTCAGGTGCAGGACATGATCCGCTTCGACACGGGCAACGGGGCCACTGACTTCGGCGTCGCGCGTATGGACGGCAGTTTGCTGTACGTGGGAGCAAGGCTGTGCGCCGCCATTCAGCGCGAGTTGCCTGGATGGAGTGGTTCAACGCTGCCCGTTGATGTGATCGCGCAGCTGCAAAAGGCACCCTGCGTCATGCGTCTGGGTCGCTGCGCACTGACACTGAGCCCTAACGCCGAGCATGTCATCCTGTCGCTCGAAACACAGTCGCGCGGGGCGGTGCTGGCGCCTCGCGAGCGTACGGCTGCGATGCTGTTCGCTGCGGGCCATTCCTATAAAGAGATTGCCAAAATCCTTGCCTTGAGTCCTGCGACGGTGCGCACTTATCTGCGCAACTGCTACTTGCAGCTCGGTGTGAGGAGCAAGGTGGAACTGGGTTTTGTCCTGCGTTCGCCGACCTCGCTTGTGGAGGCTGCGCGCCGCGATTAACCCGCGATATTTCCAAATAATCGCCTTACCCCTCCTCATTTGTGGAGGTCCATCCGACCGCCGTGCTCTATAGGGTATGCCCTGCATATCAGGGGTTTGCACGGCAGTCTGTTCGGGCACTTCTAAAACTATAAAAACAGAGGTGAGGCATTTGAAATTTTCCAGGCTATTTATCGCCGTTGCCGCGACAACGGTATTTTCCTGCGTGGCGCTGGTGGGGTGTCAGACGCAGGGTTCGACACCCGCGGACATGGTGATGCGCAACGGCTATGTCTACACCGTCGACGGCAAGAACTCCGTGCAGCAGGCGATCGCCGTCACGGGCGGGAAGATCGTTTATGTCGGCAGCGATGAAGGCGTTTCTTCGTACATCGGCAAGCAGACGCAGCTGATCGATCTGGCGGGCCGCATGGTGATGCCGGGCTTCATCGATGCCCACATGCATCCGGGGGACGGCGGCCGCGCCATGACGCTGTGCGACCTGAAATACCAGACGATGACCCGCAAGGTTTTCCAGGAAACCATTCAGGCGTGCCTGGATGCCGACAAAGGCAAAGGCCCCGATGTCTGGCTGGAAGTGGGCAGTTGGGATCGCATAGGCATGGACGGACTTGACGGCGACCCGGACAAATCGACGCTGGACGCGCTCAAGACCCATCGACCGATTCAGGTTCGTTCCACCGACTTCCATACCGTGCTGACCAACTCTCGCGGCCTGGAAGTGGCTGGCATCAACAAGCACACGGCCAATCCCGGTGATGGCAAGTACGTGCGCGACAGCGCCGGCAACCCGACCGGCATCTGCGAAGACGGCGCTGCCGATGCCATGGCCGCCGTGGTGCCGCCAGCCACCGACGCAGAGAAACTCAAGCAGACCCGCGCGGCGCTCGACGCCCTGCGCCAGCAAGGCATCACCAGTTTCTTCGATGCCTTGTCGGGGCCTGAAAATGGCAAAGCTTTCACCACGTTGCAACAGTCGGGCGAGCTGACCGCCCGGGCCTTGCTGGCGATCAAACTGGACCCTGCCGCCGCGGCTGCAGACCCGGGGAAAACCATCGCCGAAGCCAAGGCATTGGCCACGACTTACGACCAGGGCGAAGCGAAACCCGCGCCGGGCGTGAGCATGCGTCACGTCAAATTATTCATGGATGGCATCATCAACGCGCCGGCGGACACGGGTGCAATGTTGACGCCGTACCTGCGCAATGCGGGAACCGATGCAGCGCCCCAATGGACGTCAGGCAAGAATGTCGGTGAGCTGTATTTCCCGCCACAGGTACTCAACCCGCTGCTGCTGAAGGCCGTCCAGGCCGGCCTCGATCCGCACCTTCATGCCACCGGAGACCGAGCGGTACGTGATTCACTGAACGGCATCGAATTCGTGCGCCAGCAACTGCCTGAAAATGGCTTTCGCCCAGCCATTACGCACAACGAGTCGGTGGACCCTGCCGACTACGCGCGCTTCAAGGCGCTCGATGTGACCGCCAACATGTCCTTCCAGTGGGCGCAGCAGGCGCCGTCCACGGTCGACGGCACCAGCGATCACCTCGGGCCTGCGCGTTTCGCCCGCATGGAGCCCTCGGGCAGCATCGCTCGTGCCGGCGGCCGCGTTGCGTATGGCAGCGACTGGCCCGTCGACCCGCTCGACGAATTCCTCGCACTGAAGGTCGGGGTCACCCGCTCAGGCGATCCACTGAACCCGCACAGCTACGGTCCCAAGTATGCGGGCAGGCTGAATGCCGACCCGGCGCTGTCGCGCACTGAAGTGCTGCGCACCATCACCATGAACGCGGCCGAGCAGCTGAAACTGGACGCTGTCGTCGGTTCGGTCGAGGTCGGCAAGTTCGCCGACGTGATCGTCCTGGACAAGAACTTCATGCAAGTGCCCGAGGATGAGCTGGCACGCAACGAGGTGCTGATGACCGTGGTCGGTGGCAAGGTCGTGTGGGCCAAGGCGCCGTTCGTGGGTCTTGATCAGCGGCCGGCTCAAGTCGCCGTGACTGAGCAACAATAAAAGCAACAGTCAGCCCCAATGCCCGTCAGTTAAACGCTATCCCTGTGGGAGCGAGCTTGCTCGCGAAGAGGGAGTGTCAGTCGACACTAATGTTGCCTGACACACCGCTTTCGTCGGAACGCCGCCCGGAGCAAGCTCGCACCCACAGGTTCCGCGCCCTCAGAAGAGAACACCGCAAATGACCAAGGTCAGCGATAGTCAGCAGCGAAGTCCCCTGATCGAGACACGTTCGATCGATTACATTCCCGAGGCCGAGCGTCATGGCAGCCTCTACAGCCAGTTCACTCTGTGGCTCGGCGCCAACCTGCAGATCACGGCGATCGTCACTGGCGCCCTGGCCGTGGTGCTGGGCGGTGATGTGTTCTGGTCACTCATTGGTTTGCTGATCGGCCAAGTGCTCGGCGGTGCGGTGGTTGCCCTGCACGCGGCGCAAGGGCCGAAGCTCGGGCTGCCGCAGATGATCTCCAGTCGTGTGCAGTTCGGGGTCTATGGGGCGGCCATCCCGATTGTGCTGGTGTGCCTGATGTACCTCGGTTTCAGCGCCACCGGCGCGGTATTGTCAGGGCAGGCCATTGCCCAGTTGATCCATGTCAGCGACAGCGCCGGCATCCTGATTTTTGCCTCCTGCATCGCGTTTCTGACGATCTTCGGTTACCGGGTCATCCACCTGGTCGGCAGGTTGGCCAGCGTGCTGGGCATCATTGCCTTCGTGTATCTGTTTACCCGGTTGATGACGCTCAACGATATCGGCCTGTTGCTGGAGAACCGCCACTTCGGCTGGAGCACTTTCCTGCTGGCAGTATCCCTTTCCGCGTCCTGGCAGATCGCCTTTGGCCCTTATGTGGCTGACTACTCACGTTACTTGCCGAGCAAGACCTCGTCCTGGAAAACGTTTGCTGCCGTTGGCCTTGGCACGGTGCTGGGCGCTCAGGCGTCCATGGTGCTGGGGGTGTTCGCCGCAGCGTTGGCCGGTGCGAACTTCCGCGGTCACGAAGTGGCGACCATCGTCGGGTTGGGCAGCACCGGTGTGATGGCGTCCCTGCTGTACTTGAGCGTGGTGTTCGGCAAGGTCACGGTGTCCACGCTTAACGCTTATGGCAGCTTCATGTGCGTGGCCACGATCATCAGTGGCTTTCGCAGTCGTCTCGAGATCTCCGCCAGGCAGCGCATGGTGTTTGTGTTGGTGATTGTCGCGGCGTCCACCACGCTCGCGCTGCTGGGCCAGCACTCGTTTCTCAACACCTTCAAGTACTTCATCTTGTTTTTGCTGACCTTCTTCACGCCGTGGAGCGCGATCAATCTGGTGGATTACTACTTCATCAACAAGGATCGTTATGACATCCCGGCGTTGTCCGACCCGGCAGGTCGTTATGGCCGCTGGAACATGCGCGGGATCAGCGTGTATGTCATCGGCGTATTGATCCAGTTGCCCTTCGTCGATACTCACTTCTACTCCGGGCCGATGGTCGCGCAACTCGGCGGTGTCGATATTTCCTGGATTGTGGGTCTGGTGGTGCCGGGCATCTTCTACTACCTGCTGGCCAGGACCTCAGCGCTTGCTGTGTTGCCTGAACAGGGCTCAAAGGCCTGAGATCCGGAACAACGCTCACACTCTTCGCCGGGTGTGAGCGCGCGCTGTCCAGTTGCCGGGACAATTGAATACGCGGTGCTAGACTTTCAGGCTGATCAGCCCCAGGCACTTTCGACAGCTTTCGTACGGAGACGACAACCATGGATATCCAGGCCCTACGCGGCGACGCAACCCACATCGATAAAATCGCCAGCCTGTTCGACGCCTATCGAGGCTTCTACGGCCAGCCGTCGAACCTGCCGCAGTCTCGCGCGTTTATCGCCGAGCGCATCGCCCGGGATGAATCCGCGATTTTCTACGCCCAGGACACCCGTGGCGAAGCGCTGGGTTTCGTGCAGTTGTTCCCGACGTTCTCCTCCATCGACGCACACCGCACCTGGCTGCTTGGCGACCTCTTCACAACACCCGCCGCCCGAGGGCAAGGGGTAGGAACGTTGCTGATGAACACCGCGCGAGCCTTTGCGCTGTTGACCGGTGCCAAAGGCATGGTGCTCGAAACGGCCACGGACAATGTCGGCGCGCAAAGGTTGTACGAATCCTTGGGCTATGTGCGCGATACGGGTTACTACACCTACTGCCTCGATTTGAAGCAAGGCTGAGCCAACCGCTGCCGGTTACCTCAGTTCGTGCAGGAATGCAGCTTGGGCCTTGGGGCACGTGAGGATGCGGTAACGCGTGCTCCGTGACAGCCACTGGGTCTGGAGCTGGATCAGGATCAACTGGGCAATCCATGACCAATAGCTCACCTGCGGCATTCGTCAGCGCGATGACGTGAAACAAATGCAGCGTTACAAGCCGCAATGGAAGGCGCTCAAACCGCGTTTTTGAGTTCAGTCAGCAGGCGCTCAATCTGCGCCAGCTCCCAGGTGCTGAGCAAACTGACTGGGTCGGTGCCGTAACGTTGCCAGCTGTCGAACACGCCCTCACGGCCGTCCGGGCTCTGGCAACGTTGGCAGTGGCGCAGACGAATGCCATCGAAGTCGAGGGTCAGGCGCCAGCCCTCGATATCGACTTGTAACTGGCCGGGCTCGGATTGTTCATCGAGGCGCAGCAAAGGGCAGATGCCCATCGCGGCGTCGCGCAGTGGCTGGTAAACCTCGCGGGCGGTCAGAGGCGGCACGTGTGTCTCCGGTGAGTTCGTGGCGTAGAAACGGGGTGCACAGGATAGGCGATCATGGTGAAATCTCCGCGAGCTTCTGCTCTGGACACCCACTGATCTGGAACCCTACATGAAGAAAGCCGCCGTACTCACCTTCGCCCTGGTACTCAGTACGGGGCTGTTCAGCACGCAAGCACACGCGGCCGGCGATGCTGAAGCGGGTGCGACACTGTTCAAGCGGATATGCGGTGGCTGCCATCAAGTCGGGGAGTCGGCACGGGGTTCTTTCGGTCCTGAGCTCAATGGCATTTTTGGGCGCCATTGCGGCAGCACGACCGACTACCAATATTCCGACGCGATGAAATCAGCTGGCATCGTCTGGACCCGCGAAACGCTGACCGCGTACCTCGAAGATCCCAACGCAGTGGTACCCGGCACTCGCATGATTTTCTGGGGGCTAAGCGATTCGCAAAAGATCGAAAATCTGTTGGCGTACCTTCAGACGTTTCAGCCGCAGTAGGACTTTGCGACATTCGTCAGGCGCGGAACACGCGGTGGTTCCGATCTGATTTACAATCCCCCCTTTTTACAGAGGGCAGCCGTTCATGGATGTTTTCGCGCGTCTATATGGCTACCTGATCAAGTGGGTGATCGGGCCTGTCACGGACCAGTTTTTTGGCATTTTCGATCTGAACGGCCGCTTCGGCGTCGTGTTTCTCTGCTTGTCCTACAGCATCGCCTACAGCCTTTACCGATTCAGACAGTCTCGCGGGCTGACCGACGCACGTTCTTTCTGGCAGTTCATCGGCGGACGCCGGGTTCATTTTCATCGCTCGGCGTTGCTGGATTACCGGTACTACTTCGTGCGGGCCATCCTGAAAGTCGCGCTGGTGCTGCCGATTGTTGGCCTGGTTGACCCGTACGTCCTGCGCTCCGGCGACTATATCTCGTTTTTCACCCATCTTTGGGGCGCACGCGTGCAGGTGGGGGAGAACCTCTCACTCTCCTTGCTCTACGGGCTGGGCGTGTTTCTGGTGCAAGACTTTATCCATTACTGGGTCCACCGCGCCTTTCATTCCCGGTATCTGTGGGCGTTCCACAACGTCCATCATTCCGCGCCCGTCCTGGTACCGGCGACGGCAAGCCGGATTCACTTTGTGGAAAAAATTGTCGAAAAACTGATAGACACTGTCTGCCTCGGCGCCTTTGCCGGGGTCTTTTGGTACGCCTGTGGCGGAGAGATCAGCCGGTATACCTTGTTCGGCGTGACCTATATGGTCTTCATCCTCAATGCATTGGCGGCCAACCTGCGTCACAGCCATGTCTGGCTCTCATTTGGGCCCGTGGTCGAGCATGTGCTGAACAGCCCCGCGCAACACCAGATTCACCACAGTGACGCGCCCCGACACTTCAACAAGAACTTCGGTACCAACCTGTCACTCTGGGACTGGATGTTCGGTACGCTCTACGTCACACACTCGACCCCCGAGCCCATTCAGTTCGGCACCGGCAAACAGGATCACGACCGTTACCTGACGCTCTATAGCCTGATCGTCACCCCCTTTGTGGACATAGCCCGCAAGATTCCCACCAGACGCGCCAGGGAATGGTTGTCGCGTCTTTCCGAAAAACTCCCTTTGACGTTTTTCCGCCGACGTTGGCGTTCAATCCTCAGGCCTTGACCCAGCGTTGGCGGCTCCAACTGCTCAGCGTATCGACGGCTAACACCAGTAACAGCATGGTCAGAATAATAGTGCTGGCTTGAGCTTCCTGGAACAGGCTGAGGCTGACATAGAGCATCTGCCCCAAACCACCTGCGCCGACGAAGCCGAGCACGCTGGCCATGCGGATGTTGTTCTCCCAGCGGTACAGGATGTAGGCCAGCAGCTGTGGCAATAGATTGGGCAGTGTGCCGTAACAGAAAGCCCACACGGCATTGGCGCCTTGCAGGCGGATAGCTTCGGCCGGTTCTGGTGGGGTGTTTTCCAGCGCTTCGGCGAACAGGCGGCCGAGCACGCCGGTGGTGTGCAGGGCTAATGCCAGGGTGCCGGCATTCGGGCCGAGCCCGGCGGCAAGGACCATCAACGAGGCCCACACCAGTTCCGGAATCGCGCGCAGGGCGTTGAGCACAAGGCGCGACGCGCTCTGCAGCGGCCAGCCGAATCGCCCGGCCGCGGGCAGTGCCAATAGCAGACCGAGCACCGCCGCGAGCAGGGTGCCAAGGGCGGACATGGCGATGGTTTCCAGGGCGCCATGGCCGATGGCTTGCAGATGACCAGTGCTCAGGTCCGGGCTGAGAAAACGCTGCGCATAGGCACCCATCTGGTTCAAATTGCCGGTGTCACCCAATTCGGTGAGGTCGATGCCCAGATAGGTGAACGAGGCGGCGACCGCTGCGCCAATGCACAGGACCAGTACCAGGTTGAACAGGCGATTCACGCCAGCCTCCAGCGCAGCAGGCGGCTGAGTTGATCGGCGAGCAGCACCAGCACGAGAAACGTCAGTAACAGACTGGCCACTTCACCGCCGGCAAACATGCGCAGCGACAAATCCATTTGCTGGCCCAGACCGCCGGCGCCGACGAAGCCCATCACCACCGAGGCGCGGATGGCGCATTCCCAGCGGTACACCGTGTACGACAGCAGCTCCGCAGCGACATTGGGCAGGATCCCGTAGCAAAACGCCGCGAGCCGACCACTGCCGGCCTGGAGCAGCGCGTGGGCCGGGCGCTGATCAACCGACTCGAAGATCTCTGCGTAGACCTTGCCCAGCATGCCGCTGTAAGTAATGGCAATCGCCAGTACCCCGGCAGTCGGGCCGAGGCCGACGGCACGCACGAACAGCAGGGCCCAGACGATTTCCGGCACGCTGCGCAGGAAGATCAGTAAACCGCGTACCGGCCAACGCAGCAGCTGGCCCCAATAGCTCGGATGGCCGGCACGGGACGCAGCAGACAGCGACAGAGCCCGGCTGACCAGCAGGCTGGCGGGGACTGCCAAGAGCAACGCCAGAGCCATGCCGGCCGTGGCGATGGCCAGGGTCTGCAAGGTGGCTTGCAACAACAGCTTAATGAACGCCTCGTCATGAGCAGGTGGCCAGAAGGCTGATACAAATTTGCCGATCTCGCTCTGACTGTCACTTGCTACCAGTACGCTCAGGTCCAACTCGCTGTAGTGGATGCCAGGCCACAGCAGGGCAAGGGTCAGCAGAATGAGCAGCAGACGGGGGCGGGTGGCGGGGTCTCGGGTATCGCGCGTCAGCATCGGGGAATCTGCACACTCATGGGTGCCGGAGGAATGGGCGAGGCTTGCAGCTGTTCGTTGGCGTAGAGCTTGTCGAGCAGCTCGCGGTCGACAGCGCCGGCGGGCAGGTCGAACAGGATCTGTCCATCACGCAGGCCGATGATCCGCGAAAAATGCACCAAGGCCAGTTCCACCGCATGCAGGCTGGCGACCAGGGTGACGCTCTGCTCCCGGGCATGGCGGCAGAGCACCGAAAGCGTGTGCTCGGCGAGCACCGGGTCCATGGCCGATACCGGCTCATCAGCCAGCAACACTTCGGGCGCTTGATACAACACGCGGGCAATGCCCACGCGCTGTAGCTGTCCACCGGACAGCTGCTGGCATTGCGCGAACAACTTGTCGCTCAGGTCCAGCCTGGCCAATGCCGCGCGTGCGCCCGGAATATCCAATGGGTGCAGCAGGTTCAGCAGGCTCTTGCCAAGACCCCACTGGCCAAGCTTTCCGGCCAGAACCGCGGTGACCACGCGCAGGCGCGGTGGCAAGGGGGGCGATTGATGTATCAGACCGATGCGAGCGCGCAGACGCTGACGCTGACGGGCAGAAAGCTGCCAGGCTCGCTCGCCGAGCACCTGCAGCTCGCCGTTGTCCGGTCGCAGGGCGGTGGCCAGCAGGTTGAGCAGGCTCGACTTACCCGCGCCGGACGGGCCGATGATGGCGACCTGTTCGCTTGCACCGATGTGCAGGTCCACGCCAC
Source organism: Pseudomonas sp. RT4P38 (assembly GCF_054897765.1). Lineage (NCBI taxonomy): Bacteria > Pseudomonadati > Pseudomonadota > Gammaproteobacteria > Pseudomonadales > Pseudomonadaceae > Pseudomonas > Pseudomonas sp. RT4P38. The sequence continues at coordinate 4,633,723 of NZ_CM142703.1, read as the reverse complement.
GCAGCGCCTGGACGCCGTTGGCGTGGGTAAGGCTGACCTGGGTCAGATGCAACGTCATTTGAGCAGGTCGGCGGCGCGTGCGGCGTCCTCGATACCCTTGTAGTTTTCAGGCTTGGTTTCGATGAAGCGGCTGGCGGCCTGCAGATCCAGAATCTCCTTGTCCTTCGGGTTCGCCGGATCAAGCGCAAGGAAGGCTGCCTTTATCTTGGCCGCCAGTGCCGGGTCGAGAGTCCCGCGCACCGTCCAGTTGTAGTCGTAGTAAGTCGGGGTGGTAGCAAACACTTTGACCTTGTCGGTGTCGACCTTGCCGGCGGCGACCAGTTTTTCCCACACGCTGGCGTTCAGCACCCCGGCGTCTACCTTGCCGGTCTGGACCCAGGCGACGGTGGCGTCATGGGCACCGGAGTAGCCCACGCGGCTAAAGTACGTTTCCGGCTTGATGCCGTCCTTCAGCATGAAATAGCGCGGCATGAGACTGCCTGAAGTGGATGACACCGAGCCGAAGGCGAAGGTCTTGCCCTTGAGATCGGCGAGGGACTTGATAGCTGGGTCGGCAGTGATGAACTTGCTGGTGAACTGGGCGTCCTGTTCGCGCTGTACCAGCGGAATGGCATTGCCGGTTTTCAGGCGTGCCTGCACAAACGTGAAGCCGCCCAGCCAGGCCAGGTCGATTCGGTCGGTGGCCAGCGCCTCGACCACGGCCGGATAGTCGGTCACTGGCACGAACTCGACTTTCATGCCTGTTTGTTGTTCCAGATAAGCGCCAAGCGGCTTGAACTTGCGGAGCAGTTCGGTCGGGGCTTCATCGGGAATGGCGCTGACTTTCAGGGTGTCGGCGGCCTGCGCCAGCAGGGTACAAAAAGACAGGGTTAAGCCAATGGCCAATGCCAGGTTACGCTTGAGCATGTAAGTTCTCCGTTTCATTAGCGCAAAAATGTCGCTGCGCTAGGCACACGCTGATTGCTGAATGACGCTTTGTGAGGGTAGACAAAACGCAGCGAATATTGAGCTCCTGCGTCGTTGGCCTGCTTTGCCGTGAGTGGGCGGGATTGAAGCGTGTAATGCCCCAATCCCGCCATTACTATTTTTTGCCACGCGACAATGGAGGGGTGCGAGGCGGGATCAATCGTTTTGTCCCAATCGACTCGAACGCCGACGCCAAGTGCAGCAGCGTCGAATCGTCATAGGCACGACCGGCAAAGGTCAGCCCGACGGGCATGCCGATGTCCGGCATGATGCCCATTGGCACGGTGACTGTGGGAACACCCAAGTGCCGGATGGCAAGATTGCCGTTGGCGACCCATACGCCGTTACTCCACGCTATATCCGCAGACTTCGGATCGACATCGGCATTCGCCGGCCCAACGTCGGCTACCGTCGGGAATATCACCGCATCGAGCCCCAGCCGATCCATCCAGTCCTCAAGATCGAGGCGACGCGTCTGTTCAAGTCCGCGCAGCCCGTCAGGCAACGTGGTGATCTGGTCCCACGGTGTGATGCCGCGCTCGGCCATCCTCACATATTCGTCCATGCCAGCGGCAAGGTCGTCCTCCCGGTTGGGGAGCGTCCCGGGGTCGTGCGGGAAAATCAGCGATCCATCGACATCGGCCAGACGGTTCAACTTGGGATCGTCATTGGCCCGCAGAAAATCATCGAACGCCCAGGCCGACAGGTCCCACAACTCATGATGAAGGAACTCTTTGGACACCAGGCCTCGAGTAAACACGGTCGGTGCACCGGGACGATCACCTTCGCAATTGGAGACCAACGGGAAATCGACTTCGACCACTTCCGCACCGGCAGCTTCGAGTGCCTGGCGAGCGGCTTCCCAGAGCCCGATCACGCAAGGACGGGTGATGATTTGCTGCCCCGTCGGACCACCGATGCCAGGCGCATCGCTCGTACCGGCATCCGGATCCGCGTTGATGTACATGCGGGGAACGCCAAATCGCTTTCCGGCGAGCGCATCAGTATTCGCGGCAAGCGACGCATAAGAGGCGGGACGTACCGAGGCGACACTCGGAATCGGCACCCAGGGTTGCATCCGCCACAGATCGCCCCGGGTATCGGGATCATCCGCCACCACCACGTCGAGCACCTCGAGGAGGTCGGCCATGGATCTGGCGTACGGCACGACAACGTCCATCGTCGGCGTCAACGGCCAGTTCCCGCGCACCGAGATCACCCCGCGCGAAGGCGTATAGGCACACAAGCCATTGTTCGATGCAGGACCGCGTCCGCTCGACCAGGTTTCTTCCGCGAGGCCGAATGCCGCGAAACTGGCGGCGGTGGCAGTACCGGCGCCGTTCGATGAGCCCGATGCGAAAGGAGCGGTGAGATAGTCACTGTTGTACGGGCTCTCCGCACGCCCGTAGACCCCGCGCTGCATGCCGCCGTTTGCCATGGGCGGCATATTGGTCTTGCCCAGGCAGATCGCGCCAGCGGCGCGAAGCCGCTCGATCGTGAACGCATCACGATAAGCAATCAGGTTCGCGAACGCGGGACTTCCCGAGGCGGCGGTGAGCCCCTTGACCAGATAACTGTCCTTGGCTGTGTAGGGAATACCATCGAGCGGACCCAGCGTCTCGCCCTTGGCCCGACGGGCATCGGACGCCTGCGCCTCGTTGAGCGCCTCGGTGTTTCGAACCACCACTGCATTGAGTGCGGTGGACGTGTCGGGTCCGTCGTAGGCATCGATCCTGGCGAGGTAGGCCTGGACAAGCTCAACCGCTGTGGTTCGGCCAGACTCGAGCGCGGCACGCAGTTCGGCAATGGAAACCTCGGTGACTTCGATCATGCTGTTACCACCGGCGGCTGATGGGGGAGGGGGTGAATGTTCCATCTCGCTGGGTCTTGGGCTCAGGGGCATCACTTATCTCAAAATGGGTATTCATCGGTGTTCTCGTTGCGCGGCTTTACGCGTTCTATTTAACACCAAGCCGGGGTCATCAGGCTTTGCTGGCCGCCAGGTAAGCGCCAAGGCGTTGTCCCATTTGCTCGCCCAAGGCTTGCAGGCCACTCAAGGGACGGACCATCACCTCAAACTCAATGATTTTTCCTTGTTCGTTGAAGCGGATCATGTCGATGCCCTTCAGCTCTTTTCCGCCGACTTTGGCGCTGAATTCCAGGACGACGTTCAACCCGTCGGCCGTCGACAGTTCCCGGTGGTAGACAAAATCCTCAAATACCTCGATGACCGTGTTGAGAATCATCGATACCACGGCCGCTCCCGGGTAAGGCGTGTGAGCCATCGGCGAGCGGAATATCGCCTGTGGGTCCAACAAACCGGGCAAGGCGCTCAAGTCACCCTTGCTGATCATGTCGTGCCATTGGTTCAGGGATTGTGCGGCGTTGGGATGCAGTTTCAGTTCAGACATTTTCAACTCCTGTATTTTTGTTGTTTTGCAAACGCTCATCGAGCAGCGACACACAGTTCCCCGGTGGCGCGTATCAGTGCCTGACCATGCAGACTATCCTTGATCAGGCCGGATCGTGCCTTGGCCAGCCAGTTCGCGCATTCCGGGTCATGGCGATAGGGCGCGAAGTCAGCGTATTGCTGCAACAGACGGTTTTGCAGCGCATCCAGCTGTGGCCGGATTTGATTGGCGAGGTCCGGCCTTGGCGTGTCAGGCGCCTTGCCAGCCGCTCGCCAATGAGCGATCAGTCCGTACTGCACCAGCTTGCTGGCTTCTATCTGTGCCGCGATCAATTCGGCCACTTCGTCCGGGTCCAGTTTGCGGTCAACGGCCATCTTCCTGGCGTTGGCGATGACTTGCGTTTCCCGGGCACTGTCCTGGATCGGTTTGCCACTGTCCCACTTGGTCAGCGCCACAAGATCACCCATGCTCAGGCGCTCGTTCAACGTCACCAGCAGCGGTTGCAAGCTATCGGGCGCCGGGGAGGGCGCGCTGGCTTGTGCGCTGCAGGCAAGTAAACCGAGGATGGCGCAGGTCAGTAGTTGCGGTAAGCGTGAGGAACGGAGCATCGGCAAACCTCATTGGGTACGGGACTCACAATCAGGTGTTATGTATCACAGGTGTGGCAGAGGCATTAAGTGGGGATTGATTTATTTTGTTCACGAAAAAGCCCGGCTTGTCAGGCTGGGCTTTTCGTTGAGTACTTCATTGAGTTTATGGTGACTATTGACGCCGGCAATGATCCTCCTGTCGTCGGCTGTACCGCTCAGCCAGAACCGCGGGGGTATGCTGGACCTCTTAAACTGTCGAGGCTCTCCAGGTCCGCAAGGATTTCTGTGAGATTCCATGCTCTGGTCGAGAGGATAAACCGATGCATGACTATTACGATTTGGGCACCTACAGCCGTCCGGTGACGACCCACTCGTCCCAGGCCCAGCGCTGGTTTGATCGTGGATTGTTATGGTGCTACGGCTACAACCACGACGAATCCATACGATGTTTCCACAAGGCGATCGAGCACGATCGCGATTGCGCGATGGCCTACTGGGGCATCGCCTACGCCTCGGGCCCGAACTACAACAAGCGCTGGGATGCCTTCATTGAACAGGAGTTGAAAGAGGCCGTGGCCCAGGCCCGACTGGCGACGCAAGCCGCGCTGGCACATCTCGACGGCGCAACAGCGGTGGAACAAGCGCTGATCCGCGCTCTGGAGCAACGCTACCAGGACGATCAGGCGACCAGCCTTGAGCAACTCTTCACCTGGAACGATGCCTATGCGGCGTCCATGCGCGATGTCTACAAAGCCTTTCCCGACGATCCCGACGTCACAGCGCTGTTTGCCGAAGCGATGATCGACCGCACACCCTGGCAATTGTGGGACCTGAAAACCGGTGAACCGGCGCAGGGGGCTGACACGCTTGAAACCGTGGCCGTGCTGGAACAGGCACTGCGGCGGATGGAGCAGCACGGCGATGCGCCGCACCCGGGCGTGTTGCACATGTACGTCCACACCCTGGAAATGTCGCCCTATCCGGAGCGGGCATTGCGAGCCGGCGATGTCCTGCGTGACTTGGTGCCGGACGCCGGGCATTTGCGCCATATGCCGTCGCACATCGACGTGCTCTGCGGTGATTACCGTGGGGCCATGGTCACCAATAGTCGGGCGATCCTGGCCGACAGCAAATACCTGGAACAGGAAGGGCCACTCAACTTCTACACCCTGTACCGAAGCCACAACTATCACTTCAAACTCTATTCGGCGATGTTCCTCGGGCAGTACCAACCGGCCCTGGAAGCTGCCGATCAACTGATCTCGAACATCAAGGAAGAACTACTGCGGGTGGAACAGCCGCCGATGGCCGACTGGCTGGAAGGCTTTGTGTCGATGAAGGTGCACGTGCAGATACGCTTTGGCAAATGGCAGGACATACTCGCCACCCCGCTGCCGAACGACCAGGCACTGTACTGCGTGACCACGGCGATGCTGCATTACGCCAGAGGCGTGGCGCATGCGGCCACCGGGTACATAGCCGCCGCAGAAGCCGAACAGCGTCTCTTCCTCGAAGCCTGGACCCAAGTGCCGGACACACGCTACCTCTTCAACAACACATGCACCGACATTTTGGCAGTTGCCGCGGGCATGCTGCGCGGGGAAATCGAGTACCGCAAAGGCAACTACGACGAGGCTTTTGCTCACTTGCGGGAGGCGTTATCACTGGACGACAACCTGCCTTACGACGAGCCATGGGGCTGGATGCAACCGGTCAGGCATGCGCTGGGCGCGCTGCTTCTGGAGCAGGGCAGGGTAGAAGAAGCCTTGCAGGCCTATCGGGCCGATCTGGGACTGGACAACACACTCAGCCGTGCGTCCTGGCATCTGGACAATGTGTGGAGCCTGCACGGTTATGTGGAATGCCTGAAACGACTGGGTCGGGACGCCGAGACTGCTGCCGCCCAGACTCGACTTGACCTGGCAATGGCCCGCGCTGATGTGGAAATCACGGCATCGTGTTTTTGTCGGGTTGGAAAGCGTTGTTGCAACTGACGCCCGAAAGATCACGTTGCTGGGGTCCGATCGGAAGGACTTGCTGCTGACCCAGCCCAGTCTGATTTTTCTGCCACGCCCAAGCCGGCATTAACTGTTCGCCGGTGAGCTCGAGAGGGCTCAACTCTTGTGCGCGTCAATGGAGTTTGAGGGCGGGGTCGATAACCCGTTGTCTGCTTCGTTACCCGATATTCTGGTGCTGTCCCTGGATGAGCTACCGCAACTGGCCGATACACTGAAATGGATGTTCAGTGAGGCGGCCTGAAAGCATCGAACTGCTTCAGGCCGTCCCAAGAGGAAAGTCATCGGTTTAACGGTTTGCATTCAAGCAGGCTGTCGTGAGGCGTGCGAATAGCGTCGAGACTGTTGCAGGTAAAACTTCCTTCGATCGGAATCGCCCTACTGTTGGGGGCACGAAACGCCCAGTCGTTGAACCGGCTTTCAAAATTGAGTTTCAAGCAGGGATGGTCAGCGAGTTCGCAAGGTTCGGCAGGCACGCCATGTGCTTCGAGATAAGTCGGGGAGGCGCACACAAGTCGCTCGTTGGAACTCAGTTCATGAGCGACAAGGCTTGGGTCGGATAACACACCGCTTCTTATCGCCACATCAATGCGTTCGTGCCTGATATCGATAATGGCGTCGGTCAGGGTCAAGTCTATTTTGCTGTTCTACTACCGGTGGCCCACGGCTCTTGAAGCGATGGGTATCACACTGATTGTCGTGGGTGTCGTTAAAGCCATTGGTGCGTTCCATGGCAACTCTGGCAAAGTTGCTGTGGCTTTTTGAGGATGCTGAGCGGTGAGAAGGCGTGAGTCCGGGCATTAGAAAGGCGGCTTTCGACCCAATATAGACGGCCAAGCTGAAGCACCGAACCTGGACGATTCGTATTGGCCAGTCATTCACTCATCTAAATCGAAAGGCCAAACCGATACTCGTGCTCTCCCCTGGCAGCTATGGGTCGCACAGTTTCCGGGGATACTTCGACGTCGTAGCGTCGCCGCGGCAAGGAATTTTATTGAGTTGGCATGGCTGGGGAATAGCAGTTGCGAGAGAAATAAATCTCATTCGCCATTTATCTGGCGCTCGTCTGAAAATCGTCGGATAAATGGCGTTTCGTGTTGTGCTTTTACCCTCCTGACCTAGGCTCAAGCCATGTGGGGAGGAGGTGCAGTCCATGCGCAAATTATTGATTGGCTCGTCGATGCTGGCCTGTCTGGTGGTGCTGGGCGGCTGGTTGAGTCGACCACAGCCGTTGCCGGTCAGGCTGCTAGAGGTTGAGCGGGGGCCGGTGGAGACGCTGGTGGCCAACACTCGCGCGGGTACGCTGAAGTCCTGTCGACGCTCGCATCTGTCCTTCAATGTCGGCGGCCAGGTTGCCGAGTTGCTGATCGGCGAGGGCCAGCGGGTCCAGCCGGGTCAGGTGCTCATGCGCCTGCGGCAGGACGAGCAACAGGCCCGGCTGCAGGAGGCCGAGGCGCGGCTGGAGGCCCAACGCAACGCCCGCGAACAGCGCTGCCAGCAGGCTCATCTGGACCGGCGCGACCTCGATCGCCTGGGCCATCTGGCCGACCGCAAGTTGGTTGCCGCCGATCGCCTCGATCAGGCCGAGACCAAGGCTCACCTGGCGAAGCTGATGTGCAGTGCCAGTGCCGTGCTGATCCGCGAGGCCGACGCCAGCCTGCAGTTGCAGCGTTCACTGCTGGAGCAGACGACCCTGCGTGCGCCATTCGCCGGCATAGTCGCAGAAATCAACGGCGAACTCGGCGAGTTCGTCACCCCTTCGCCGCCGGGTATTCCCACGCCGCCGGCGGTCGACCTGATCGACGACAGCTGCCTGTATGTCGAGGCGCCGATCGATGAGGTGGACGCTGCCCGGGTTCGCCCCGGAACCGCCGTGCGGATCAGCCTGGATGCCTTCCGTGGCCAGCATTTCGCCGGCCGCGTCAGCCGCATCGCGCCCTATGTGCGTGAACTGGAGAAGCAGGCGCGCACCGTCGATGTCGAGGTGCGCTTCGACCAGCCGCCGACCGATCTGGTCCTGCTCACCGGCTATAGCGCCGATGTCGAGATCCTCTTGGAGCAGCGCGCACGTGCTTTGCGCATCCCCACCGAGACCCTGCTGGAGGGGCAGCGCGTGCTGCGATATGACCCGAGCGCCCGGGTGTTGCGCGAGGTGGAGGTGCAAACCGGGTTGAGCAACTGGCGCTGGACCGAGGTGCTCGCAGGGCTGGACGAGGACGCGCGTATAGTCGCCAGCCTCGAGCAGGAAGGGCTCAAGGACACCGTGGCGGTGATCCCGGTGGATGCGGCGGAGACTGAGCAATGATCCGCCTGCGCGGCGGCAGCCGCAGCTTCCAGTTGGGCGAGCAGCAGGTGATGGGGCTGGACGGCCTGGATCTGGACATCGCCGCCGGTGACTACATGGCGGTGATGGGCCCGTCGGGCTCGGGCAAGTCGACCCTGCTGAACATCCTCGGTTTGCTCGATGCGCCGAGCGCCGGCGAATACTGGCTGCAGGGCGAGGCCACGGCGACGCTGAGCGAGGCGCGGCGCGCCCAATTGCGCAGCCAACTGATAGGTTTCGTGTTCCAGTCCTACCACCTGATCGCACGGCTGACGGTGCTGGAAAACATCGAGCTGCCGATGGTCCTCGCCGGCATCGGCGCGGCGCAACGGCACAAGCGCAGCAGCCAATTGGTGGCGCGCCTGGGGCTGGGCGAGCGCATTGCCCACCGCCCGGCCGAGCTGTCCGGTGGTCAGCGCCAGCGCGTCGCCATCGCCCGGGCGATGGTCATGCAACCGGCGCTGTTGTTGGCCGACGAGCCCACCGGCAATCTCGATAGCCAGGCCGGCGCCGAGGTCTTCAGCCTGCTGGAAGAGCTCAACGGCGAGGGCCTGACCCTGATAGTGGTGACCCACGACGCCAGCCTGGGCGCCCGCGCGCAGCGCCAGTTACACATGCGTGACGGGCGGATCCACAGTGCTGCGCCGCAGCGGGCGCTGGCCTGATGCGCGCTGCCGATGCCCTGGGCTTCTGGCTCGGCGCCTTGCGTGGGCATCGCTCGCGCAGCCTGATGCTGCTGCTGGCCATCGCTATCGGGGTGGTTGCGGTCAATCTGCTCACCGGTCTGGGCGCGGGGGCGCGGGCCTTCGTCCTGAACGAGTTCTCGCTGCTCGGGCGCGACATCCTGATCGTTTTCCCGGGCCGCAAGGAAACCACGGGGCGCATGCCGCCGCTCACCGGCCTGACGCCGCACGAGTTGACCTTGCAGGACGTCCAGGCCATCGCCCAGTTGCCGGGCATCCGCCGGGTCGCGCCGCTGCAGGCCGGGCAGATGGAGGTGATAGTCGGCAACCGCAATCGTGAGGTGCTGACCCTGGGCACCACCCGGGACTTCTTCGCCATTCGCCAACTGACGGTCGTCCAGGGCCAGCCCCTGCCGGCGCTGGACCCTGAGCAGGCCGAGGCCGTCTGCGTGATCGGCGGCAAACTCCGGCGCGAGCTATTCGGTGCGCGCCCGGCCCTGGGTGAATGGTTGCGCGCCGGCGACCGGCGCTTCCGGGTGGTCGGCATCCTCGGTGAGCGGGGCGAATCCCTGGGGATGGATTTCGCCGAGATGTTGATCATCCCGGTGGCCAGTGCCCAGGCCTTGTTCAATCGCGAGGGGTTGTTGCGGGTGTTTGTCGAGGTGCGTGGTCCGAGCTTTCTCGACCGTAGCAAGCGGCTGATACTCGCCGCGCTCAAGGAGCGCCACGAGGGTGAGGAAGACATCACCCTGATCAGCCAGGACAGCCTGCTCAGCGCCTTCGACGAGATACTCGCGGTGCTGACCCTGGCGGTGGCCGGGATTGCCGCGATCAGCCTGCTGGTGGCAGGCATCCTGATCATGAACGTGACCTGGATTGCGGTGAGCCAGCGCAGCGCCGAGATCGGCCTGCTCAAAGCCATAGGTGTGACGGCGGCGCAGCTGCGCCTGCTGTTCCTCGGCGAGGCGGCGCTGCTCGCCCTGACGGGGGCGCTGGCGGGGCTACTTCTGGCCGAAACCTTGCTCTGGCTGGGGCGCCTGGCGTTCGATCTGCCGCTCTATGCACCCTGGTGGGCGCGGGCTAGCGCGGTGCTGCTGGCACTCGGCACGGCGCTGCTGTTCGCCTGGCTGCCGGCCGCTCGGGCCTCGGCGCTGGAGCCGGTGGCGGCGCTACGCCCGCCGGGAGCGCACTGATGCGCTGGCAAGATGGTTTCCGGCTGACCAGCTCGGCGCTGACCTGTCGACCCTTGCGCAGCCTGCTGACCCTGCTCGGGGTAGCGATCGGGATAGCCGCCGTGGCGCTGCTCACGGCCATAGGCGAAGGCGTGCGCGGCTATGTGCTGGAGAACTTCTCGCAGTTTGGTACGCGGATCATCACCGTGCGCCCGGGCAAGACCCAGACCAGCGGCCTCGGCGGTCTGCTCGGCAGCGTACGGCCACTGACTATCAGTGATACCGACGCCCTGCGGCGCTTGCCGCATGTCGAGGCGGCGGTGCCGATCATTCAGGGCAGCGGGGATATCCAGTTCGGTCAACTGAGCCGGCGCAGCGACATTCTCGGTGGCGGCCATCAGCTGGCGCAGGCCTGGCGCATGCAGCTGAGCCTGGGCGAGTTCCTGCCCGTGGCCCGTGACGGTCGTTCGCCGCCCTATGTGGTGCTCGGCCATCAGCTGCGTGTCGAGCTGTTCGGTGCACGCAATCCGCTGGGCGAGCTGATCCGTGTCGGCGGCGTGCGTTTCCGGGTGATCGGCGTGATGGCGGAGAAGGGCCAGTTGCTCGGCTTCAACCTCGACGATATCGCCTACATCCCGGTGGATTGGGCCGAAAGCCTGTTCAACCGCACCGGGGTGGTCAAAGTCCATGTGGTGTTCGGCACCGGCACCACTTCGCGGGCGTTGAGTCGGCAGATTCGCCAGGTACTCGGCGAACGGCACGGCGTGGAGGACTTCAGTCTGAGCACCCAGGACGACATGCTGCGCAGCTTCAACCGCGTTCTCGGCACCCTGAGCCTGGCCATCGGTGCCTTGGGGGGCATTTCCCTGTTGGTCGGCGCCGTCGGCATTCTCACCATCATGACTACCACTGTGGGCGAGCGCACGGCGGAAATCGGCCTGTTGCGGGCGATTGGTGCCAGTCCGCGGCAGGTGCTCGGGCTGTTTCTCGCCGAAGCGACGCTGCTGTCCCTGGCCGGTGGTCTGCTTGGTCTGCTGTTGATGGGCCTCCTGCTCGGGCTACTGCACCTGGCCATGCCGAGCCTGCCCTTGGCGCTGCAGCCGCTGTTTCTGCTGCTGGCGCTGCTGCTGGCGGCGGTGCTCGGCATTCTCGCCGGCCTGGCTCCGGCACTGCGGGCGGCCCGACTGCATCCGGTGGCGGCTCTGCGCAGTGAATAGCGGCCAGGCCAATGAGCCTGACGGGCTAGCTGTACGCTGCGTGACGATAACGAAAACGCCGGAGCTGGGCCGGTGATTTTAATTGGTTGGCGGCGGCAAAAACTGAGTGCAACACCTGACCGCTTCGGTAGGGTGTTGCCATGTCTTATCACGAACTCAGCGTTGAAGAGCGCGTCACGATCCAGATCGGCCAACTGCACGACATGAGCCAGCGCGAGATCGTCCGTCTGTTGAACTTTGGCCCGACTGGCGGGGCTTTCGTTAACCTGGGCGACATTTCCTATTGGTTTGCCTTGTGGTTCGCTTCTTCGCGCCAGTTGCTTTCAGCGCTAGCCTTGGTGGAACCACGGACATCTATTAGGCCACCGCGAAATTCCGCATACGCACGGTATGACTTCCCATCCTTAACTACCCAACCCTGGATCTGCTCACCGTCAATCATGATTGAAAACTCAACTGCTGCGCTCATAGCCTACGGCCTCATGTGGTTACTGATGAAGCCAGCATGCCGTCACGACAGTGAGCAACTAACTTCCGGTTGGGGAAGCGCTCATCGGTGAAGGCGGTACCGTAACCCCCAGACTTTTCGCGATTCGCGCCGAGTCTTCTCGACAGCCGTGGGCGAAAGCAGAGATCAGAAATTCAGCCCCCCGTGTTTTTGACTCGACATCGCCCGAAGCCATGGCCAGCCTGTAGTAACCTTCCGCTCGAAAATCTTCGCTGCTCAACGCTTGAGGGCTGGCATTGTCTATGACCCACTGTATTGCATCCTCGTCCGGCTTCAAGGCTGGTTTGTGCTTGGGAAAACAGTAAGGGAAGGTCATAGGTAACGGATAGTCTGTTTGATAGGGGTCCGGCTCTTCTATCACCGATTTGAGGACTTCCAGGCGTTGTCCATACTCTGCGGTGTAGGGATAGGAGGGTAAACATTTGACATGTTCTACGGCGCCTGCCAGCAAACCGAGTGCGGCCGATTGACCGTAGAGCGAGCAGGCTTCTTTCTTGCTTGTGAGTGGGTTTTGAGCCAAAAGAAGCCTGGCTTTCAAGTGAAGGGCGACCGCATGTCCGGATGCAATGGCCTTTTCCAGATGAGCGCACAGCCGATCATGTGCATTCGACATTTCAGCTATGACTGCTTGGCCTTGCATACGATCACTGTTTTGCTGTGCCGCCAACTTCAAAACCTCAGCAGTGTTCTGCGTAAGATTCTCCAAAGCCTGCTGGGCTGCATGATATTCAGCTGTAGCCTCTGGTCCTGGAGGCGCCGCGAAAATCGCCGTGGGAATCAACAATAGACCTAAGACTGGTCCGCAGCGGTGGCTCATTGAAAGCTCCCTGTAATCGCAAACTAAAATTTTGAGTCTGTCCTTGCCGGTCCCCGGCGTGAATCAATCCAGCGCACACCGCTTTAGAAACAGATATGAAAGATATCGTCCGGCAGTTGGCAAACATTAGTCGTCGGTCGAAGGGCGTTCACAATCATCGGTGCTCAAATAGAGGGAGAAGCCGTCATTGATGTCAGACCGCATTCGACCCTTTGCAGACATTCATAACGTCCCCTTGACGGAGGGGTTACCCACTCTGACTTCACGCTTAGATGATGGGGTGGTAAAAAAGATGCTGGTTACGGTGGCCGTTGCAGCGGGAACTTCAGGGTACTGGCCTGGTCAATTGGGGCCCTGTATTGAAAATGCCGAGCAGCGCTGTGGTCTGGTTTACGGCAGTGCCTCCGAGATCAGTCGAGTCCGTCCCCCTGATGCCAACCAAGAGTTTTCTGCCGGGTCTCATCCTGATGTTCTGCGCCGTCGCGTCGCTTTGTTCGGTTGCCGCTGAGCGAAGAGCGGCAGCGCAAAGTAACAGCGCATCAACCACCCTAATCGAAACCGCCTCGCGGCAGTATGGAAATGGTCAGTTGGACCAAGCCGCTGCCACGCTGGAGCGAGCCCTGCATATCCAGCCGAACAATCCCGCGACGCTGCATTACCTCGGTGTGTTGCGTCTTCAGCAGGGGCAGTACCAGCAGGCTGAAACCTTGGCGGCGCGCTCGAATATGCGGGTTGGTCGCAACGTCGAGTTACGCAATCGCAACTTCCAATTGATCCAGGTGGCGCAGCAGGCCCAGTCTTCGGGTACCCCGCCCAGCGCCAAGGCGGACCTGGTCGCAGTACAGAAGAGGCTGGAAGTGGAGACCCAAAGGCGCAGCGAAGCAGAAATGGGAGTTGCTGAACAATCCACTCAGGACACTGAGCGCGACGCTGGCAACTTCGCTCGCGCAACGGTAGACCGGGTATCGGATTCACCGACGATTGCCAGGCCTCGGCCCGAAGGAAAATTGCAAATGGCTTCCGTCGAGCCAGGGCCTGCGTACGATGAGGTTGAGATTCCCCGCGGACATTTGCCGCCACCGGGTAAATGCCGAATCTGGTTTCCTGATCGCCCGCCGGGGCATCAGCCCGCACCCGGCAAATGCAAGAAGCTGCGATATCGGGTTCCGTCAGGGGCCTACTTGGTGCACGGTTGAGTTTCTGAATGTCCACTTCTGGCCGATTGCTGACTGTCACCAAGGACTGCAATCGACCCAAAGTTGACGCTGGTGACAGGCAGAAAACGACACATAGCTGCCGTAGATGGCCGGATGCGTCCCCCGACGTCCCTAACGGTCGCGGCTTTAACAATAGGCCGCCTTGCTTATGGCCCCAGGGTAGCTTTAATAAATGGTGACAGCCTTGGGCAACATTTGTTCCGCTCGAAAGGAGCAGGAAATGTACAGATTAAGAGTCTTTGTGGTGTGCACACTCGCCGCATTCATGACGTTACCCGTGTCGAGCGCTGAGCAACCGATGGCGGGTCACATATCAGTTCTACCCTCCGATCTCAAATGGTCTGATGCGCCATCGGTCGCACCCGGCGCCCAAATCGTAGTTATTGAAGGCGACCTGAAAACTGTAGATCCGTTTACCTTTCGGCTCAAGCTACCTGCCAACTCTAAAATAGGTGTCCATACTCACCCGGTAGTAGAACGTGTCACCGTAATTTCCGGCACTTTTCACCTAGGAGTCGGCGACAAATTTGACCCCGCCAAAGCCAGGGCCTACACGCCGGGCGGTATCACGATCATGCCTGTTGGTATGCCGATGTATGTATTTACCCAAGAAGAAACTGTCGTGCAGATCCATGGGACCGGCCCGTGGGGTATCAATTTTCTAAATCCCGCGGATGACCCCAGGAAGAAGTGACCTTATCTACCTGGTATTCCGACCATCACGCAGGCGTATGGGCGAGCACACGCGTCTGCCCCTGCGACCAGTCCCTGATTGTGCGCAATGAATGAAATCAATGCTGCTTCTCTGGAGTTCGGTTGCAACACGAAACGATCGGAGCTCTTCGACCCAGACTGACTGTCGCTCCCGGAGCTTGGGCGGTGAGCAGACGTTCTCGGGTATACGCTAATGGCCGTTTTCTGCCTGTCGCCTAATCGCGCTGACTACGCCGTTTCACGCGGCGCCCGAGCAACCGATCAATCATCGCCATCGCACTTGATCTCTTTCTTGTACTCATCTCGCTTGGCTTCGATCTTGACCTTGCAGCCGTGCTCCCGGAATTCGTCATTCCACTCGCCGCGACGCCAACTGGCGCCGCGGCCATTCGGGCATTTGATCTCTTCCTTGTATTCATCGTCTTTGGATTCGATCTTTACCTTGCATGGCCCGTCCCTGTACTCGTCCTTCCACTCGCCACCCTCGCGTCCGCCTCGCCAGTGATCCGCTGACGCTGGCGTCAACATGACTGAGCTAATTGCAGCCACCACCCACATACCAAGCATGGTTCTCACGCTCATCTCACCACCTCTGCAATAAAAGAGACTACGCGGCCAAGCTTTCCCGTAGCTCACCGTATCAGCGTCTTGAAAGTAACGGTGTGCCTGCAGGTGATACGACAACGATCTGCGGCCGGTTTCTCCTATAGCAAGAAGAAACAGCGTGCTAATCGTCGGAAAGGAAAGATTGTAGGTAGAGGGCTGCGGTTGTGCGGCCCTCCTATGATTTTCGAATTCTGAGAATGACCGCTCTTGGCCGATTGCTGCCTATCGCGAAGGGCTGGAATCGACCCATTATAACGGCCTGTCGCGACTCAGAGGCGTCAGGCGCCAGCGCCGAGAATGTCGTCAAAATACAAGTGTTAGTGGTGGATCATAAAGAAGAATACGTCGGCTATATCCAGTCCGAGATAAAAAAACCGTTTGGGGTGCATCTCCCTGCCAGCACATTAATCTCTGTCCCTGGATTGGCCAGCAGCCGTTCAAGTCTGCCTGGAAAAGGTGACTCAATTCATCGCACCCGGCACCGGCCGCTCTTGCTCCAGCCAGTCGAGGAACTCGCAAAAGCCGCTTGAGCGCTTCACCCGCTTTGGATAGACCAGCGTGTAGCGTCCGCCGGTAATGATGCTGCCAGAATGCACTCGCACCAGTTGCTGAGCGAGCAACTCATCGCGTGTGAGAACGGCGTCGACGAGCGCTATGCCCTGACCACATTTCACGGCGACGATGGCGGATTCCAGCGTATCAAACGTCAGATGTGCGTTATCGGGGCCGGTTGAACCTGGGTAGTATTCTTCCCATCGGCGCCAGTCCAGGCGATCCATGCTTGAGTCCACAAGCCGAGCGGTCTTGAGTACTTCTTCCGGGGTTGTCCCGGCGAGCAATACCGGCGAGCACACCGGAATCAGTTGCTCTTCCCACAGTTCCAGCGCTTCGAAGTCGGGCCATGTGGCTGTGCCGTACGCGATCATGGCGTCGATCGACTCAAACGCAAAGTCTGGAAAACGGTGATACACCGTGTCGACACTGACCGTCACCTCCGGATGCAGGCGATAGAAGCCCGTAAGCCGAGGAATCAGCCACCGCGCCGCCATGGTCGGATGCGCGCGCAGGCTGACACTTCTTCCCACGGTTGCGAGCATGTGCGATGCATCCGACAGCAGGCCGATGACCTGTTCAGCAACTGGCACCAGTGATTTGCCTTCGTCAGTGAGCACGATCTTGCGCGTGTGGCGCTCGAACAGGCGGGTTTCCAGACGCGCTTCCAGTTGCGCGACCTGCCGACTGACCGCGCTCTGGCTCAGGTTGAGCTGCTCACCGGCCTTGCCGAAGTTTCCCATCTTCGCAACCGTCAGAAATGCCTGCAAAAGCTCGATGGATGGCAGTTGACGACTCATGTTTCTATGCGCTCCTCACATGGGATTTATGCAGATACATCACTGTTCTTTCAGCGGGTCGGGGCACATTCTTAGCCGAAATAAAGACGCTGCGCTACGCGTCATTCTCAACCTGACGGTTTTCCTCATGAACATTCCAGAAGCGGCATTGGCCAGCGTGTTGGCGTCCCGGGACAACCCTCTGCCTCGTGAAGTCGACGTGGCGATCATAGGTGGCGGTCTGATGGGTTGTGCGTGCGCGTATTACCTTGGCAAAGCGGGCGCGAAGGTTCTTCTCCTCGATAAAAGCGTGATCGCCGGTCAGCAATCGTCTCGCGCGTGGGGTTTTGTTCGCCAGCAATCGCGTGATGAAGCCGAAGTGCCGCTGATGCAAGCCAGCATCGAGATCTGGCGCTCGCTTGAGCACGAACTCCAGACCGACCTTGGATGGCGCAACGACGGCTGTCTTTTCGTCGCGGGCAATGAGGCCGAACGTGACGGATACGAATCGTGGCTGAGCGTCGCGCGCAGCTTTTCGGTGGATACCGTGATGCTTTCGCCGCGCGAGGTGGTTAAAAAACTGCCGGGTTACGCCGTTCCGCAAATGGGTGGCTTGTTCACCGCCAGCGACGGTCAAGCGGAGCCCACACTCGTGGCTCGCGCCTTCGCGATGCGTGCCCGCGAGCTTGGCGCGCACATCGTAGAGAACTGTGGTGCCAAGGGCATCGACGTCGCCGCCGGCCAGGTCGTGGGCGTTGAAACCGAGCGGGGCTACGTGAAGGCGAAAACGGTGGTGTGCGCCGCTGGCGTCACGACGTTCCGCCTGCTGAAGATGCTCGGCATTTCACTGCCGCAGCAGCTGGTGCGGGGAACGGTGGCGCGGACCACGTCCGGGCCGACGCTGAGCGGCATTTCCACGATCGCAAACGGCGTGGGATTCCGGCAAAGGCTGGATGGCAGCTTCAACATCGCCGACGACGCCCATGTCGACGTCGACATGACGCTCGGCCATCTGCGCGCACTGCATTGGTATGCACCTTCGCTTTGGGCGCATCGCAAATCGTTTCGCTTCAATCTGAACGGTGCGTGCCTGACGGATCTGCACCAGCGCATGCCGTGGTCGGAATCGTCGCGGCTGGGCGCGGGGATTCACCAGCGCAATCCCCTTATCCCACCGAATAACAGGGGTCTGGGAACGGCCATGGCCGCGCTCAAGGACGCGTTCCCCGGGCAGGTGGATACACAGATCGTCGACTGCTGGGCTGGCACCATCGATGTCTTGCCGGATGGCATTCCCGTCATCGACGCACACACGTCGCCGCGCGGCCTGGCAGTAGCCACCGGATTCTGCGGCCACGGCTTTGCCATGGGCCCGATCGTGGGCAAGACCCTGGCGGACTGGATTGACTCTGGCGATCCGGGACTGGATATGCACCAGCTCCGTCTGTCGCGATTCGCCGAGGGCGACGTCAAGCCGCCTTCTTCGCTGTTCTAGTCGATACCCACATGTCAACGCTCATGCGCCAGCGCTCACGCGCATACCTCACGGGGAAACACGGTGACCACACAAGACATCTACTACGATCCCGCCTCAGTGGCAGGCAAAACCCCGCCGATCAGTGACGAAACCGATGTTCTCATCGTGGGTGCGGGCCCGGCCGGGCTCGCTGCTGCATTGACCGCCGCCGGGCATGGCCTGCGCGTCACCCTGGTTGACGAAAACCCGGTCCCCATTGAAACCATGGGCGAAGAGGTGCCGCTGCATTTCGGAGGAAGGATGGGCGCTGCGGTTTCCAACCGCAACAGCGTGCTGCAGACCCTTCTTGATGCCCGCCCGGAAATTTCCGAGGCGCTTGAAGCCGGTGTCGACGTGCGACTCGGCACGGCGGTATGGGGCTTGTTTCCACAACGACCCACCGCGGCGTGGATCGACGGCGCCGTTGCTGGCCTCGCCGATGACCAAAACGCCTGGCTGCTGCGCTTCAAGCAGGTGATCGTCGCCGCCGGAAGGCGCGACATGGGCCTCGCGTTTGACGGTTGGGATCGCCCTGGCGTCATGGGCGTCAGCGCCGCTCATCGCCTTGCGATTGTTTACGAGGCGCTGGAATGCAAACACGCCGTGCTGGTTGGCAGTGATACGCAAGCACTGGTGTCGGCCCACGCGCTGATCGGCAAGGGCGTGCATATTGCAGCGATCATTGAACAGGCCGGTCAGGTGATCGGCGATCCAGCGCTGCTCGACCTGCTTGTCGAGCAAGGCGCTCAGGTTTTGACGGGGCATGTCATTCGCGAGACGACCGGGGATGCATTCGGCGTCAAACGCATTACCGCTGTCGCTGTAGACACGGCGGGCAGCCACGTTCACGGATCTTCGAAGGAGATCGAATGCGACACCGTGCTGCTTGGCGTGGCAGCGATTCCCGCGATCGAACTGGTCGAGGCAACAGGCTGTAGCACTTCATTCCAGGCCGAACGCGGTGGCCACGTCCCCGACACGGATTCTTTGCTGCGCACGTCGTTGCCATTCGTTTTGGTGGCCGGCGACTGCGCCGGCGTCTGGGCGTCGAAAAGCCTCGATGACAACATTTCCCGGCGCGAAGGCCGGATCGCCGCGCACACCGCGCTTGTCGCGCTGGGCGTCGACATCGCTCAGAGCGACAACGTTCAGAACGGCAAGGCGCCGATACCCGACGAACCTGTCTGCGATGTTGCCGCCAGTCGCACGGCTTGGGTGCGCGCGTCCACCGTTCATGCACAGAACGAACCTTTCGTTTGTCTGTGCGAAGAGGTGACGGCCAGCGAAATTCTGGCGCTCCAGCCGCCGCGTTATCTCGACTGGACACCCGCCGATGAAGCGTTGGAGAACGCGATGACGGCGCAGCAAATCGGCTCGCCCAACCCGGATGTGACAAAGCGTCTCACTCGGGCTTGCATGGGCCCGTGCCAGGGACGTCGTTGCCGCGAACAGGTGGCGACCTTGCTCGGCATCGGCGCGGGCGTGAGTGTCGACGACATTGCGCTGGCCTCGTTTCGTCCGCCTGTGCGCCCGTTGTCACTGCAACAGGCTGGTCAGATCGAGGAAACGGCGCAGATGCGCAGCCGCTGGGATGCATGGTTTGACATGCCGTCGCAGTGGACGCCGTTCTGGCTGTGCACCGGGCAGCAGACCGTCGCCAAGCGCCCGCAAGACACCGCCCGTCCAACCAACCCACCGCATAATGAGGGCTGACACCATGCAGGGACTCAAGAAATCGTCCACCCGTGCGTCCGTTGTCATCGTCGGTGGCGGCGTGACCGGATTGAGCGCCGCCTGGTGGCTGGCGCGCGATGGCATCGATGTGCTTGTTCTCGAAGCAGGTTTGATTGGCTGGGGCGCCTCAGGCCGTAACGGAGGCGGATGCTCGCATCACCACAGTCCGCTCTTTCTTGAAGAACAGCGGCTCTGGCCGATGATGGACGAACTGCTCGGTTATCCGACCGAGTATCGCCCGGATCGCATCAGTATCGATCTCGATGAACACCAGATTTCGCTCGATAAAAAAGTCGTGAATGAAGCCGCTTACTACGGATTGCGCGTCGACGAGCTGGACCCCCAGCAGGTTCGGGAACTCGTGCCCTTTGCCGGCGATAACGTGCTGGCTGGCTACTACTACCATTTCGGCGGCCACGCCAACCCGCACCGCACCCTGCAGGCCTATGCGTGGGCACTGCAGAACCTCGGCGGGCGCGTTCTCGAGCACGCCCCCGTCGTCGAAATCGTCCGGGACGGCGACCGGGTGACTGGCGTGCGCACCGCACAAGACCTGATCACCTGCGACCACCTGGTGATTGCCGCAGGCCCGCATACCGGTGAATTGGCGGCTAAAATCGGCGTAGATATTCCGCTGGTCACCGCGCGCGCCGAAATGATCGTGACCGAACCGCTGCCGTTGATCGAGGTCGGCGGTGTGGATGGCAATGGTTTGTATGGACGGCAAACCCTGCGCGGCAACCTGGCGTATGGTGGCGGCCCGCACGAATGGGTCGATCTCGCCGATCTGCGCGACACTCGTGCACAGTCGACACCCCTGCAATGCAACATCGCCAAGCGGCTCGCCGGGCTGTTCCCCAAGATCGCTCACAAACGCGTGATTCGCAGTTGGGCAGGGTTCATCGAAAACACGCCGGACGGTCGCCCCGTCATCGATCGCCCCGCCGGGGTGGATAACGTCACCGTCGCGACCATGTCCGGTGTCGGTTTCGGACTCTCGCCGGCGAGTGGTCATGCCATTCGCGATCTCGTCGTCGATGGGGCATGCAGTTTCGCCGACCTGTCCGTTTGCTCGCTCTCACGTTTTGCGTCCCTCGAGTCTGACTGGCAAGCCATCCAGGGATGGTTGCCGTTACCAGTATCCGGAGCGTAGAAAGGTTTATTTAATCCGCACGCAATCGGACCGAACTGTTTCCACCTTTCCTCCCTAATAAAAAGGATCGACCATGAAACGAATGCTCCGCAATCTCACTTTGCTGGCCTCTCTCGGTCTGACGTTGTGTTCCTTTTCGGCCCCCGCCAGTGCAGCGCAGGATAAGCTGCGTTTTGGTGTTGCCGCGGAGCCTTATCCGCCGTTTCTGGTCAAGACACCCACCGGGCAATTCACCGGCTTCGAGCCCGACCTCATCCGTGCGCTCTGCGAGCAGATGAAAGCCGAGTGCGAAATCAAGGAGGTGGCATGGGACGGCATTATTCCGGCGCTGATCGCCAACAAGTTCGACGTGCTCTTCAACTCGATGGGGATCAGCCCGGAACGTCAGAAGGTCATTGCTTTCTCGCGTCCTTATTATGAGACGTCGGGAATCTTCGTCGCCGCGAAAGACGTCAATCCGACGCTCACACCTGAAGGTCTGAAAGGTAAAGCAATCGGCGTGCAGGGCTCGACGACTAACGCCGAGTTCATCCGGACCGCTTACGGCAAAACCTCGGAAATCCGCATTTACAATACGCAGGACGACTGCAATGCCGATTTGGTGGCTGGCCGTATCGACGTCATGTTCCTCGACAAACTTGGCGACATAGCATTTCTGGAGTCCAAGGACGGGGCGACGTTCGAAGAAAAAGGGACGGGCAGCGTCAAGATGGACCCGTTGCAATATGGTCTTGGAGTAGGGGCGGGTATGCGCAAGAGTGACGCCGCACTCAAGGCGCGAATCGACCAGGCGCTCACGCAATTGCATGAATCGGGCAAGTACACGCAAATATCGCAAAAGTACTTCCCGATCGATCTGTGGCCACAATGAAGTCTGGATAAAGGCGTTAGGGGCTTGAGCTAATTTGCACAATCCCTGGGGGGGAGCGAGCCTGCTCACTCCCACAGGTTTGGTGTTAGCCGTCAAAGTCCCGGAGTATAAACAGCCTTAAAGCTCCCACGCGACTTTCAATCCTTCGTATATCGCTTCTTCAGCGGTGCGCGGTGCCAGGCAATCGCCGATGCGCCGAAACTCCACCAGCCCTTGCAACTCGGCGCCCAACGTGTCCACCGGCTGATGCCCCTGGCACAACACCAGCGTATCAATGTTTTCCAGCAGCATCGGCTCGCCACTGGCGCAGTGTTGCAGGTAGACGGTGTTGTCGTCGCAGCCGTACAAGCGCGCATAAGGGGTGATGGGAATACCGAGTTTGTGCAATTCGCCGGCCAGTTGATCGCGCACGTACAGCGGCAGGTTTTCCCCGCAATGGGTGCCATTGACCGCCAGTTGCACCTGATGCCCGGCGCGGGTCAGGCGCTCGGCTATGCCGGGGCCGATCCAGTCGCAACGCCAGTCCACTACCACCACGGAGCGGCCGATTTGCACCTCGTCGCGCAGCACCTGCCAGGCATCCACCACCTGCAGTTCGCCGCCGCGTTCGAAGTGCGGCCAGTACGGCTCAGCACCGGTGGCGACAATCACCATGTCCGGTTTTTCCTGTTCCACCAACGCGCGGTCGACCCGGGTGTTGCGCACCACGCGCACCCCGGCCAACTCCATTTCCCGTTGCAGGTTGGTGCTGGCACCGCCGAACTCGCTGCGCCGTGGCAGCAATTGCGCGAGCAATACCTGACCGCCGAGTTGCGAACTGGCTTCGTACAGCGTTACGTCATGGCCGCGTTGCGCCGCCACAGCAGCCGCTTTCATCCCGGCGGGACCACCGCCGGCAATCATGATGCGTTTGCGGTTTGTCGCCGGTTGCCGCTGGCCAAAGATCAGCTCACGACCGGTTTCCGGGTGCTGGATGCAGGAAATCGGCAAGCCCTTGTGGAAGTGCCCGATGCACGCCTGATTGCACGCAATGCACGCGCGCACGTCTTCGACGTTGCCGGTGTTGGTCTTGTTGGGCATTTGCGGATCGCAGATCAACGCCCGGGTCATGCCACACACATCGGCTTGGCCACGGGCGATGATCAGCTCGGCTTCCTGGGGCTGGTTGATGCGACCGGTGACGAACAATGGAATGTTCAGGCTGGCCTTGAACGTCCCGGCCTCCTTGGCCAGGTAAGCCGCTTCAATCGCCATCGGCGGCACGATGTGCACCGCGCCACCCAGCGACGCCGAGGTGCCGGCGACGATGTGCACGTAATCCAGTTGCGCTTGCAGCGACTGCACGGCGGCAAGTGATTCGTCTTCGGTCAGGCCTTCAGGGTCACGTTCGTCTGCCGAGATGCGCAGGCCGATGATGAACTGCTCATCGGTCGCGGCACGGATGGCGGCGATGATTTCACGCAAAAAGCGCAGGCGCTGTTCAAGTTCACCGTTGTAGCCATCGGTACGGCGATTGGCCCGCGGGTTGATGAATTGCGCCGGCAGATAGCCATGGCTGGCAACCACCTCGACGCCATCGATCCCGGCCTGATGCAGACGCCGGGCGGCAGCGGCATAGCCGGCGACAATCTCGTCGATCATCGTCTGATCCAGCGCTCGTGGCATCACCCTGAAACGCTCATTGGGTACCGCCGAGGCGGAGTAGGCCACGGCCAGCAAACCATCGCTGGACTCCATGATTTCCCGCCCCGGATGGAACACTTGCGACAGCACCAGGGTGCCGTGGGCATGGCAGGTTTGCGCCAGTTTGCGATAGCCCTCGATGCAGGCGTCGTCGGTGGCCATCAGTACATGAGAGGTGTACCGCGCGCTGTCATGCACGCCTGCCACTTGCAACACGATCAGCCCGGCACCGCCTTCGGCACGCGCACGGTGATAGGCGATCAACTGCTCGTTGACCAGATTATCAGTGGGCATCGAGGTGTCGTGACCGCTGGACATAATGCGGTTTTTCAGGCGCTTGCCTCGTATCTGCAAGGGTTCGAACAGGTGGGCAAAGGCAGGTGTCGAGTTCGACATGGTGCAGATACTCCAGGCAGGCTGACGCCGAAAGGTCGGGTCGTTATTATTATTGCCCTATAGAAATTTACCCTTAGTAAAAAATCAACTTGTTTTTTTACTGTGACGTGCACTAGTTGCGGTTTGCCCATGGTGAACATCTGGAAAACGCTGACTGGAGACTGACCACACTCTTGCTGTACAGTCGTTCAGCTCGCAAGTACAACGCGGGCCCCATGATTGAATCCAGGAGCGTGTCGTCATGAATCAGGAAGCCCGTTTTTCTCGCATGGAACCGGAGTTGCGCAAGGCCAATCTGATCGAGGCGACGTTGGTGTGTCTCAAGCGCCATGGCTTCCAGGGCGCTTCAATCCGCAAAATTTCCGCTGAGGCAGGTGTGTCGGTCGGCTTGATCAGCCATCACTATTCCGGCAAGGACGAACTGGTGGCCGAGGCCTACATGGCGATCACCGGGCGCGTCATGACCCTGCTGCGCGAGGCCATGGAACAGGCGGCTCCCAATGCCCGCGAACGGTTGTCGGCGTTCTTCCGTGGTTCGTTTTCCGCCGAATTGCTCGACCCGCAGCTGATCGATGCCTGGCTGGCATTCTGGGGCGCAGTGAAAACTGCCGAGGCGATCAACCAGGCTCACGATCAGTCCTATGGCGAGTACCGCGGCATCTTGCGCAAAGTGCTGATGGACCTGGCGCTGGAAGAGGGCTGGGAGAATTTCGACGCCGATCTCGCCGCGATCGGCCTCAGTGCCTTACTCGATGGCCTGTGGCTGGAGTCCGGACTCAACGCCGGCACCTTTACCCCGGAGCAGGGTGTCCAGATCTGCGAGGCTTGGGTCGACGGTTTGCAGGCCGGCGGACGGCAGCGGTTTTGTGTGCAGACGAGCAGCTGTTGATCACGTGTTCAACAGTGGATACTCTCTGGCGCAGATGCAACAAAACACTCTAATAAGAAATACGCGCCTTCGGGCCTGTGCAGGACACCAAGCAATGACTCCTCGGGTACTGATCGTCGATGACGATCCGCTGATTCGCGAACTCTTGCAGGCCTATCTTTCCCAGGAAGGCTACGAGGTGCATTGCGCCGCCACGGCGGAACTGGCCGAAACCTTCCTCGCCGGTCAGACCGTGGACCTGGTCATGCTCGATATCCGTTTGCCCGGCAAGGATGGCTTGACCCTGACCCGGGAGCTGCGGGTGCGTTCGGAAGTGGGGATCATCCTGATCACCGGGCGCAATGACGAAATCGACCGCATCGTCGGCCTCGAATGCGGCGCCGATGACTACGTGATCAAACCCCTCAATCCACGGGAACTGGTGTCCCGGGCGAAAAACCTGATTCGCCGGGTTCGGCATGCGCAATCACCGCAGCCCGTGGCGGCGGTGTCCAAACCGGTCAAACAGTTCGCCGATTGGGCGCTGGATACCGATCGCCGGCGCCTGATCGATCCGACCGGCAGTGAAACCCTGCTGACCCACGGCGAATACCAGTTGCTCAGCGTGTTCCTGCGCAACAGTGGTCACACCCTGAGCCGCGACCAGTTGATGGACCAGATTCGCAACCGCGAATGGGTGCCTAACGACCGCTCCATCGATGTGCTGGTTGGCCGCTTGCGCCGCAAGTTGCACGACGATCCCGCCGAACCGCAGTTGATCATCACCATCCACGGCGCCGGTTACCTGTTCACTGCCAGCCTGGCGGCGTGACGGTTGTGAGGCGACTGCTTTGGCTGATGCTGGCGCTGGTGGCCGGCAGTACCCTGGCGGCCGAGAAGGTCCGTTATTGCGATTACCCGGTATACCCGCCGATTTCCTGGAGTGACGGCAAACAAGTTCGGGGTCTGGCGCCGGGCGTGGTGAAAAAGCTGTTCAGTCAATTGGGCTACGAGGTCGAGATCGTGGTGCTGGGCAACTGGAAGCGCTGCCTGCTGGATGCCGCTGAAGGCAGGGTCGACGTGGTGCTGGCCTACAGCAACGCGCAACGGGAACAGAGCATGCTGTTTTCCACGGTGCCGGTGCTGCGCGAAGAAGTGGCCTTGTTCATCAATCGCCAGCACCCGGTGAAATTCGAACGGCTGCAAGATCTGGCCAAATACCGTGGCGGCTTGCTGTTCGGTGAAAGCTATGGCGTGGAGTTCGATAGCATGGTCGCGCAAAACAACAACATCGAATGGGTCTCCGACAACCGCCAGAACTTCGGCAAGCTGATTCGCGGGCGCATCGATTTCATTACCCAAGAGCGTCGCACCGGTCAGTTGTACGTCGCCAACCTGCCCGGCGCGCAAGACATCGTTGCCTTGCCCGATGTATTGAGCGTGGACTACCTGCGGGTGGCCGTTTCGCGTCTTTCGCCGCTGGCCAGGCATATGCCGCAAATCAATGCGCAGCTGCAGCGCATGGTCGATGCCGGTGATATCGAGCGTCTGCTCAATGAAAGCGAAGTCACCTACCGCGACATGATTAACCTGCCGGCCAACACACAATGATCCGCGCCCGCCCCGGTGGACTATTGCGGCGTCTGCTGCTGTTCATTCTGTTGTTCAGCCTGTGCTTCACCGTGCTGGCTAGCAGCGTGCAGCTGTATATCGAATACCGCCGGGAAATGCGCGAGATCGACTCGCGCATGGCGTTGATCCGCGCCGGTTATCTGGCGAGCCTGGAGCGCAGTCTGTGGGATCTGAACCAGGAGCAGTTGAACGTGCAATTGCGCGGTCTGGTGGGTTTTTCCGACGTGGCGCGGGTGCACCTGACCAGTCCGGACTACGACTTGCTACAAGGTAACCCCAACCCGGTGGGGCCGTTGCGCATCGAGCGTTTTGCCCTGCGCTATCTACCGCCATCCGGCCCGTTGCGCCAGCTCGGCGAACTGCAAGTCAGCACTGATCTGGGCGCGGTGTATGAGCGCCTGTATGCCACCGGGTTGACCAGTTTGTTGTGGATGGGCGTATTTCTCTGCGGTTTGGCGGTGGCGCTGTCCGGCTTGTTCTATCGATTGGTCACCCGCCACCTGCGCGTCATGGCCGAATTTGCCCGGCGCATCGCCGCCGGTCAATGGCACGAGCCGTTACGCCTGGACAAGCGGCGCAACGCTCAAGAAGATGAAATCGACACCGTGGCCAACGCCCTGGATGACATGCGCCGGGCGATCCTCATTGATATCGACCGCCGGGAAACCGACCGCCTGGCCTTGCAGGACAATCGCGATGAATTGCTGCGCAGGGTCGAGCGGCGCACCGCCAGCTTGATGCGCGCCAAGGACGAAGCCGAAGCGGCCAACCAGGCCAAGTCTCGGTTTCTGGCGACCATGAGTCACGAGCTGCGCACGCCGCTGAACGGCATTCTCGGCATGGCTGAGTTGCTGCGCGGCGCCAGCCTGAATCAGCAGGACAGCAAACGCCTGGATGCCTTGCACAAGGCCGGTGAGGGTTTGCTGACCATCCTTAATGAAGTGTTGTATTTCGCCAAGTTGGAGGAGGGCGCGAGCCTGCCAGAGCCGGTGGATTTCTCGATTCGCCAATTGCTCGACGAAGTGCTGACCCTGGTGGAACCCAAGGCGCTGAACAACGACACGATTCTCACTTGCCGGGTCGATCAGCGGGTGGCCGAACAACACCACGGCGCGGAACAATTTTTGCGACAGGTCTTGAGCAACCTGTTGGCCAATGCGATCAAGTTCACCGAAGGCGGCGAGGTCGGCGTGGAAGTGGCGTTGCTCGCTCAGGCTGAAGGGCAGAGGGGGCAGCACTTGCGGGTGAGTGTCACCGATGACGGCATCGGCATTGCCCCGGCGATGCAGGCGAAGATTTTCGAGCGCTTCACCCAGGCCAGCGAGGAAGTGGCGCAGCGCTTTGGCGGCACCGGGTTGGGGTTGGCGATCTGTAAACACCTGGTGGAGCACATGGGCGGTTGCATCGGTGTCAGCAGCGAAGTCGGGCGCGGTAGTTGTTTCTGGTTCGAACTGGCCCTGCAGCCGGCCAACGATGTCATCAATGTAGCGCCGCTTCTCGAGGTGGGCCCCGCACTGGACATTCTGGTGGTCGAGGATGTGGCGCTCAACCGTGAAGTGGTCGAGGGGCTGCTGCTACGGGACGGGCATCAGGTGTGGCTGGCCATCGATGCTGAACAGGCGTTGGTGCAGTGCGCGACGCGGACTTTCGATCTGATTCTGCTGGATGTGCATCTGCCGGGGATGAGCGGCGTCGAGTTTTGCTCACACATTCGTAGCACCGACGGGCCGAATTGCCAGACCCGCATTTTCGCCCTGACCGCCAGCGTACAACCGGCGTTGGTACGCGGTTACCTGGACGCCGGCATGGACGGCATTCTGGCCAAACCGCTGAAGCTGGACAGCCTGCGCCAGGTGCTGGCGGGGCAGACGATTGTCAAAAAACCCTTGGTGGCTGGCGGGACGATGGACTGGCGGTTGCTGCAAACCCATCGCACCTTGCTCGGTGAGCAAAAGGTGCAGGGCCTGCTGGCGTTGCTGCACGACTCGATCCTTCAGCACCGAGAAGCGCTGGACGAAGCAATCGAGGCCGACGATTGCACAGAGGTTGCGCAACTGGCGCATCGCCTTGCCGGCAGCAGCGATTCATTGGGTTTTCGTGGATTGGCCGAGGTATTGCGAAGGCTGGAAACAGCGGCGCTGGGCAACGACGAACCGGCGATCCGTGAGCTGGCGCCGACCGTTCAAGCGCAAATACAACGGGCGCAGCAAACCCTGGAAGATCTGTTGCAGCACAGATGAACAAGCCGCTCTTACAATATCGTTACGATTTTCTACAACTTAGATCGCGGCGTACAACGCGACCTTACATGGCGTTCCAATAATCGACGCAGCCGCTGCAGCGCGGCCTTCGAAGCTTATTGGAGATAATAATAATGAATTGCCGTAAAGCTGATCCTTCCCCGCGCCATGATCTCCTGTCATGCGCCGCACACCTCACTGACTGCTGAGGTGCCGACATGAACGAAAGCACTGATCGCAAAGGCATCCAACTGACCCGAGCCCTGAAAAGCCGGCACATTTTCATGCTGTCTCTGGGCGGCGTGATTGGCACCGGGCTGTTCATGGGCTCCGGGGTGATCATCAACCAGGGCGGTCCGGTGGGGGCGATTCTGGCGTACCTCGTCGCCGGTTTCCTGATGTACCTGGTGATGGTCTGCCTGGGCGAACTGTCGGTGCACATGCCCGTATCCGGTTCGTTCCAGACCCATGCCACCCAATACATCGGCCCGGCCACCGGGTTCATGATCGGCTGGGTGTACTGGATGAGCTGGGCCACCACGGTCGGCCTGGAATTCACCGCAGCCGGGATGCTGATGACCCGCTGGTTCCCGCAGGTGCCGATCTGGTATTGGTCGGCGCTGTTCGTGGTGGTGCTGTTCGGCCTCAACGCCCTGGCGACCCGCGCCTTCGGTGAGGCGGAATACTGGTTTTCCGGGATCAAGGTCGCGGCGATTCTCGGGTTCATCGTGGTCGGCGTGCTGGTGATCTTCGGTGCGATCCCGCTGAGCAGTGGCGCACCCGCGCCGATGATGAGCAACCTGATCGGCGACTCGTTGTTCCCTCACGGCCTGTCGGCGGTGTTCGCGGTGATGATGACCGTGGTCTACGCCTTCCAGGGCTGCGAGATCATGGGCGTGGCCGCTGGCGAAACCGACCAGCCGGAAAAAAGCATCCCGCGCGCCGTGCGCAACGTGGTGTTCCGGGTGCTGATTTTCTATGTGCTGGCGATTATCGTGCTGTCGGCCATCGTGCCGTGGCAGCAGGCGGGGCTGATGGAAAGTCCATTCGTGCAGGTGTTTGACATGGTCGGCATCCCGTACGCCGCTGACTTGATGAACTTTGTGATCCTTACGGCGATTTTGTCGGTGGGCAACTCCGGCCTTTACGCGTCCACCCGCATCCTCTGGGCCATGTCGAAAACCGGCATGGCGCCCAAAGGCCTGTCGGTGCTGAGCAAACGCGGCGTGCCGTTGCGTGCCCTGAGCATCACCTTGTGCTTTGCCCTGGTGTCGCTGATGACCAGTTTCGTAGCGGCGGACACGCTGTTCATGGTGCTGATGGCGGTGAGTGGCATGTCTGGCACCGTGACCTGGATTGTCATCGCCCTGGCGCAATACAAGTTCCGCAAAGCCTACCTGCGCGATGGCGGCAAACTCAGCGACCTGAAATACCGCGCCCCGTGGTTCCCGGTGCTGCCATTGATGTGCATCACGCTGTGCTGCTCGTTGTTCGTGTTCCTGGCACTGGACGAAACCCAGCGCCCGTCGCTGTATTGGGGCTTTGGTTTTATTGCGCTGTGTTATGGCGCTTACTTCCTGTTCCATCGCAAGCGCGAGGCGGTGTTGGCGCCGAGTTTGCCTAGCGCTTGATTCCCTGATTCAGCGCATACCTTGTGGGAGCGAGCCTGCTCGCGAAAGCGGTGTGTCAGTCAACAGTGATGTTGAACGGACTACCTATATCGCGAGCAAGCTCGCTCCCACAGTGTTCTGCGGCGGGCAGTAGATCTCCAACATGTCTTGTGGGCAGTTGTTCGAAGTTGTAACAGCGCCAACGATCCAGAATCCAATATCTATAAAAAAATAATATAAAACAGCTGCTTACAGAATTTATAGCCCTGTTACAGCTTATTCCATCACCAATTGCCGCCTTGCTGAACACTCGTTTAGTATGGCCTCAAGTCGCATCACCTCACGCCAACACAATAATTCGAGGACTCGCATGACTACTCACGATTCTCTGCTCAGTCAGGTCGAAGCAGGCGTTGCCTGGATCACCCTCAATCGCACTGCTCAGCGCAATGCGCTGGACATCCCGACGCTGAAAAGCCTGCACGCCTTGCTCGACACTTACAACGCCGATCCTGCGGTCCGCGTGGTGGTGCTGACCGGCAACGGACGCAGTTTCTGTGCGGGGGCCGACCTCGATGAATGGGCCGCCGCCGAAGCCCGTGGTGCGCTGGAAAGCTACGGCTGGACCGAAACCGCCCATGCCTTGATGACCCGCCTGTACAGCCTGGAAAAACCGACAATCGCCGCCATCAACGGCACGGCCGTCGGCGCGGGGATGGACCTGACCCTGTGCTGCGACCTGCGCATCGCCGGGCAATCGGCGCGTTTCAAGGCCGGCTACACCAGCATGGCCTACTCGCCGGACGCCGGCGCCAGTTGGCACCTGCCGCGGCTGATCGGCGCCGAGCAGGCCAAGCGCCTGCTGTTCCTCGACGAATTGTGGGGCGCTGACCGTGCCCTCGACGCCGGCCTGGTCAGCGATGTCTGCGCCGACGATCAACTGCAGACCGCCGCCAGCGAACTCGCCGCACGCCTGGCCGCAGGGCCGACCTTTGCCTTCGCCCAGACCAAAAAACTCATGCGCGAAGGTGCCGACCGTAGCTTGCCCGAGCAACTGCAAGCAGAACTGGCCGCCGGCCTGTTGTGCGGTCGCAGCGAAGACGGCAACGAAGCCCTGCGCGCGGCCATGGAAAAACGCCCGGCACGCTTTATCGGTCGTTGAGCCTCGGTACACCTCTATCAGCACATGAACAACAGGTAGGACCATGAATTTCCAACTTACCCAAGAACAAGAAATGTTGGTGGACGCAGTACGCAGTTTCGTCGCCAAGGAACTGCTGCCCTATGAAGATGAAGTCGATCGCGCCGACGAAGTCTCCCCAGAGCTGGCGGCGCAGATTTGCGGCAAGGCGATCGCCGCCGGTTTCTACGCCTTCAACATGCCGGAAGAGGTCGGCGGTGGTGGTCTGGATTACCTGTCCCAGGCGCTGATCGAGCGTGAGCTTTCCAAGGTGTCCTGGGCGCTGCACGTCTTCGTTGCGCGGCCATCGAAAATCCTCATGGCCTGCACCGGCGATCAGATCGACGACTACCTGTTGCCGTGCATCCAGGGCGAGAAGATCGACTGCTTCGCGTTGACCGAACCGGGCGCCGGTTCCGATGCCAATGCGATCCAGACCCGTGCCGTGCGTGACGGTGACGACTTTGTTCTGAACGGCAGCAAACACTTCATCAGCCACGCCGGCCACGCTGACTTCGCCATTGTCTTCGCTGTCACCGACACCTACGAACACAACGGCCGCAAGCGTAACGCCGTGACCTCGTTCCTGGTCGACCGCGACACCCCAGGCATGACCATTCGCCGTGGCCCCAAGTGCGTGAGCAACCGTGGTTATCACACCTTCGAAATGTTCTTCGACGACTGCCGTGTCCCGGCCTCAAAAGTGTTGGGCGAAGTCGGCAAAGGCTGGGAAGTGGCCAACGCCTGGCTGACTGCCGGCCGGGTGATGGTCGCCGCCAACTGCGTCGGTCAGGCGCAACGAGCGCTGGACGTGTCGCTGCAATGGGCGGCGGATCGCAAGCAATTCGGCCAGCCGATCGGCACCTATCAAGGGGTGTCGTTCAAACTGGCGGATATGGCCACGCAGATCCGCGCAGCGGAACTGCTGACCCTGCATACCGCCTGGAAAATGGACCAGGGCACCATGACCGATGGCGACGCGGGCATGGCCAAGCTGTTTGCCAGCGAAGTGCTGGGGCGCGCGGCCGATGAGGCGGTGCAGATTTTTGGCGGCATGGGCCTGATGGACGAAGGTCCGGTGGAACGTATCTGGCGTAATGCGCGGATCGAACGGATCTGGGAAGGCACCTCGGAAATCCAGCGCCACATCATTTCCCGCGAGCTGCTGCGGCCACTGCTGCGCTGATCACCCCGGAGAATTCCCATGTCGCCAACGATTCGTGACAACCTCAAACGCATGCTCGCCCCGCGCCACGTGGCGTTTGTCGGTGGCCGCAGCATGGCCCGCGCGCTCAAGCGCTGTGCCGACGGCGGTTACCCAGGGCAAATGTGGCTGGTCAATCCGCAGCACGACAGCCTCGAAGGCGTACCCTGCGTGCGCAGCATTGCGGACTTGCCGTGCGGCCCGGACGCGGTGTTCATCGCGACCAACCGTGAACTGACCCTGACCTGCGTCGCCGAACTCGCCGCCGTCGGTAC
The DNA here is from genome assembly GCF_054897765.1 of Pseudomonas sp. RT4P38. Lineage (NCBI taxonomy): Bacteria > Pseudomonadati > Pseudomonadota > Gammaproteobacteria > Pseudomonadales > Pseudomonadaceae > Pseudomonas > Pseudomonas sp. RT4P38. The sequence goes on along the minus strand of NZ_CM142703.1, from coordinate 4,600,791 downwards.
GGGTGGCGCAATCTGCTACGCCTCGGGTTTTGCCGAGACCGGCGCCGAAGGCCAGGCCCTGCAACAGCAACTGCTCGAAGCCGCTGGCGACATGGCGTTGCTCGGCCCCAACTGCTACGGCCTGCTCGACTACCTGCACAGCTCCGCGCTGTGGCCGGTGGCCCATGGCGGTAAAGCGGTGGAGAAGGGCGTGGCCGTGCTGACTCAGAGCGGCAACTTCGCCTACAACCTGTCCATGAGCGACCGCTCGCTGCCGGTGGCCTACATGGCCTCGGTCGGCAATCAGGCGCAACTGGGCGTGGCCGAATTGATGGACGTGTTGCTCGATGAGCCACGAGTCACCGCCATCGGCCTGCATATGGAAGGCTTGAAAAACGTACCGGGTTTCGCCCGTGCCGCGCACAAGGCACTGGAGAAGGGCATTCCGATCATTGCTCTGAAAACCGGCGTGTCGCAGATCGGCGCCGAACTGGCCCTGGGTCACACCAGCTCGTTGTCCGGTTCCGATGCGCTGTACGACGCTTTGTTCGCAAGGCTCGGAGTGATTCGCGTCAGTGGTCCGGTGAGTTTTGTCGAAACCCTGAAAGCCGCGGCCTGCGGCAACCTGCCAGCGGGCAACAGCCTGATCGCGCTGGCCTGTTCCGGGGGCGACGCGGGGTTGATTGCCGATTACTCCGAACGCAATGAACTGAGCCTGCCAAAACTCGACGAAGGACAAGTCGGCGAGCTGGCCCAGGTACTGCCGAGCTACGCCAACCTAGTCAACCCGCTGGACTTCACCACGGCGATCTGGGGTGACGGCGAAGCCTTGAACCGCATGCTCGACAGCGCTCTGCGCACTGAAGCGGATGCGGCGATGCTGGTGCTCGATTACCCGGCGCAATTTACCGGCGAGCGCAAGGAATGTGACCTGCTGCTGGATCTGTACTGCGAGGCGCTGGTGCGTCACGGCAAGACCGGTTTTGTCACCTCGGCCTTCCCCGAGTTGCTGCCAGCTCATGCCCGCGAGCGTTTGCACGAGCAAGGTGTGGCGGCGTTACAGGGTGTCGAAGACGGTTTGGCGGCCTGGGGCCGTATCGCCGGTTATCAGCGCAATCGTCAGGCGTTGTTGGCATTGGGCGAATCGGCTCTGGTGCCACTCTGTCCGCAGGCGCTGGAAGGCGAAGGGCAGTTGCTCAATGAATGGGATTCCAAGCAGGCCCTGCGCGAGTTTGGCCTGCCGACGCCCAACGGTGTACTGAGCACGCCAGACAAAGCACTGAAGGACGCCGAAGCGTTGGGCTATCCATTGGTGCTCAAAGCGGTCAGCGCACAGTTGCCGCACAAGACCGAAGCCGGTGCCGTGGCACTGAACCTCAAGGACGGCGCCGCGTTAAGCGCTGCCCTGGAAAAAATGCGCGCCAGCATCGCCGCTTACGCGCCGGGCGTGCCTTTCGATCGGTTGCTGCTGGAACCGATGGCGAAGCCGCCGCTGGCGGAGCTGATTGTCGGCATCAAGCGCGAAAACGATTTCGGCCTGGCTTTGGTGATTGGCGCCGGCGGCATTCTGGTGGAGTTGCTCAAGGACAGTCGCAGCCTGTTGCTGCCGACCACCGACGGGGCGATTCGCCAGGCCTTGCTGAGCCTGCGCAGCGCCGCATTGCTGCAAGGTTTTCGTGGTCGCGAAGCGGCGGATCTGGACGCCTTGGTGGCGGCGATCGGTGCAGTAGCCGAATACGCCTGCGAGAACGCCGGACAATTGCTGGAACTTGATGTGAACCCATTGTTGGTCGGCGCCGATGGCACGACTGCGGTCGATGCGTTGATTCGCATCGCACATGCGTGAGGACCTGAACATGCAAAGCAAAACCTTGACGGGTGGCCAGGCGCTGGTGCGTCTGCTGGCCAACTACGGCGTCGACACTGTGTTCGGTATTCCCGGCGTACACACCCTGGAGCTGTATCGCGGCTTGCCCGGCAGCGGCATTCGCCACGTATTGACCCGCCATGAGCAGGGCGCCAGTTTTATGGCCGACGGCTATGCGCGGGTGAGCGGCAAACCCGGCGTGTGCTTCATCATTACCGGTCCCGGCGTGACCAACGCCGCCACCGGCATCGGCCAGGCCTACGCCGATTCGATTCCGATGCTGGTGATTTCCAGCGTCAACCACAGCGCCAGCCTCGGCAAGGGCTGGGGTTGCCTGCACGAAACCCAGGATCAGCGTGCGATGACCGCGCCAATCACCGCGTTCTCGGCGGTGGCGTTGACCGCCGAAGACTTGCCGGAACTGATCGCCCGCGCTTATGCGGTGTTCGACAGTGAGCGTCCGCGCCCGGTGCACATTTCGGTGCCGCTGGATGTGCTGTCGGCACCGATTGCCCGCGACTGGAGCAACGACGTCGTGCGTCGTCCGGGTCGCGGCACGCCAGCCGCCCCTGTGCTGGACGAGGCGGTAGCCAAGCTGCATGGCGCGAAACGGCCGATGATCATCGCGGGCGGCGGCGCATTGAATGCCGCATCGCAGTTGCAAGAACTCAGCACCCGCCTGGCCGCGCCGCTGTTCACCAGTGTCGCCGGTAAAGGCCTGCTGCCACCGGACGCACCGCTCAATGCCGGTTCGTCGCTGTGCGTGGAACCGGGCTGGAACCTGATCGCCGAGGCCGATGTGGTGCTGGCGGTCGGCACCGAAATGGCCGACACCGACTTCTGGCGCGAACGCCTGCCGCTCAATGCCCAATTGCTGCGGGTGGACATCGATCCGCGCAAGTTCAACGACTTCTATCCGAGCGCCGTGGCGTTGCACGGTGATTCGCAACAGACGCTGGCGGCGCTGCTGGAGCGCCTGTCCCCTGACGTGCGTGATGCCAGCGCGGCGATTGCCTCGGTAGCGGCGCTGCGTGAGGCAGTGAAAAACGGTCACGGTCCGTTGCAGTCGGTCCATCAGGCGATTCTGCAGCGCATTGCTGCCGAACTGCCGGCCAACGCTTTCATCAGCACCGACATGACCCAGTTGGCCTACACCGGCAACTACGCCTTCGATTCACTGGCACCACGCAGTTGGTTGCACCCGACCGGTTACGGCACCTTGGGTTACGGCTTGCCCGCCGGCATCGGCGCCAAGTTTGGCGCGCCGCAACGTCCGGGGTTGGTGCTGGTGGGTGACGGCGGTTTCCTCTACACCGCGCAGGAACTGGCGACGGCGGTCGAGGAGCTGGACAGCCCGCTGGTGGTGTTGCTGTGGAATAACGACGCCTTGGGGCAGATCCGCGACGACATGCTCGGCCTGGACATCGAACCGATCGGCGTGCTGCCGCGCAACCCGGACTTCGCCGCCCTCGGTCGCGCTTTCGGTTGCACCGTGAACCAGCCGCAAAGCCTGGCCGAGTTGCAAACTGATCTGCGCCACGGTTTCAAACGCAACGGTGTGACCCTGATCGAACTCAAGCATGCCTGTGCGAACTGATTTTCACCTTTGTTTAGCGGGGCTTTTTAAAGGGACTTCTTTTGAGGGACTTCTTTTGAGGAAACAGGACCATGCGCTTTTCCGATCTGACTCAACGTATCGCCGGTGACGGCGCTGCCGCCTGGGATATTCATTACCGCGCACTGGCAATGCGCGAGCAGGGCGAAGACATCTTGCTGCTGTCAGTGGGCGACCCGGACTTCGATACGCCGCCGCCCATCGTGCAGGGTGCCATCGACAGTTTGTTGTCCGGCAATACTCACTACGCCGAGGTGCGTGGCAAGCGCGCCTTGCGTGAAGCCATCGCCAAACGCCACGGGCAACGCAGTGGGCAACGGGTGACGGCGGACGAGGTCACGGTGCTGGCCGGCGCGCAGTGCGCACTGTTCAGTGTGGCCCAGTGCGTGCTCAATCCGGGTGATGAAGTGATCGTCGCCGAACCGATGTACGTCACCTACGAAGCGGTGTTCGGTGCCTGCGGCGCCGTAGTGGTGCCCGTGCCGGTGCGTTCGGAAAACGGTTTTCGCGTGCTGCCCGAAGACGTCGCCAGCCTTATCACCCCGCGTACCCGCGCCCTGGTGCTGAACAGCCCGCACAACCCATCGGGGGCGAGCCTGCCGCGCAGCACCTGGCGGGCCCTGGCCGAATTGTGCATCGCCCACGACCTGTGGCTGATTTCCGATGAGGTTTACAGCGAGCTGCTGTTTGAAGGCGAACACGTCAGCCCGGCGAGTTTGCCGGGCATGGCCGAACGCACCGCGACGCTCAACAGCCTGTCGAAATCCCACGCCATGACCGGCTGGCGCGTCGGCTGGGTGGTGGCGCCATCCTCGTTGTCCGCGCATCTGGAAAACCTGGCGCTGTGCATGCTCTACGGCTCGCCCGATTTCATCCAGGACGCCGCCGTGGTGGCGCTGGAAAGCCAGCTGCCGGAACTGGACGCCATGCGCGAAGCCTATCGCCAACGCCGCGATCTGGTCTGCGAAAGCCTGGGCGATTGCCCCGGCGTGCGCGCTCTGAAACCCGATGGCGGGATGTTCGTAATGGTCGATATCCGCGAAACCGGGCTCAGCGCCCAAGCGTTCGCTGATCGTTTGCTCGATCGCCATGGCGTCTCGGTCCTGGCCGGCGAAGCCTTCGGTCCGAGCGCGGCCGGTCACATCCGAATCGGGTTGGTGGTGGGGGCCGCGCCATTGCGTGAGGCCTGCCAGCGCATCGCCCGTTGTGCTCACGAATTGATGGAGGTTCAGGTACATGCTTAATCACCAATCGCTGTTCATTGACGGGCGCTGGCAAACCCCGTCCGGGCAAGGCGTCGCCGAGGTGATCAACCCGGCTACCGAGGAAGTCGCCGGCAGCGTGCCGCTGGGCGATGAACGCGATGTCGACCTCGCCGTGGCGGCGGCGCGCAAGGCCTTCGGGCCATGGTCACGGACGCCATCGAGCGTGCGCGCCGGGTACATCCGTGCACTTGCCGAACAGCTGCAAACCCGTGCCGACGAAATGGCGGCGGTGATCACCACCGAACTGGGCATGCCGGTGCAATGGAGCCGCTCGGTACAAGTGGACGGGCCGATCATCGGCCTGGAGCAGTACGTCGAACTCGCCGGTTTGATGGACGAAGTGCGCGAGGTCGGCAACTCGCTGGTGATCCGCGAAGCGGTAGGCGTCTGCGCGTTCATCAACCCGTGGAACTATCCGCTGCACCAGCTGATCGGCAAGCTCGGCCCGGCACTGGCCGCCGGTTGCACGGTGGTGGTCAAGCCAAGCCAGGACACCCCGCTGCATGCGTTTTTGCTGGCGCAGATGATCGAGGATATCGGCTTGCCGGCCGGTGTATTCAACCTGGTCAGCGGGCCGGGCGCGAAGGTCGGCGAAGCGCTGGCCAAACACCCGGACGTGGACATGGTGTCGTTCACCGGTTCCACCGGCGCGGGTGTGCGCGTTGCGCAAGCGGCGGCGCCTTCGGTGAAACGGGTATGCCTGGAACTCGGTGGCAAGTCGGCGCTGCTGATCGCCGAGGATGCGGATCTGGACGCCGCCGTGCGCTACGGCGTGCAGGACGTGATGATCAACTCAGGGCAAACCTGCACCGCGTTGACCCGCATGCTGCTGCCCGCCAGCCGTTATGCCGAAGCGGTTGAAATTGCGTTGGAGGAAACCCTGAGCCTGCGCATGGGCGATCCGCTCGATCCGCAGAGCTTCCTTGGCCCGATGTGTTCGGCGGGGCAACGGCGCACCGTGCTCGATTACATCAAGGTCGGTCAGGAGGAAGGCGCGCGTCTGTTGTGCGGGGGCGATTCGACGCCGGGCTTGGAGCGTGGTTACTACGTCAGCCCGACGCTGTTCGCTGACGTCAATAACAGCATGCGCATCGCCCAGGAAGAAATCTTCGGCCCGGTGCTGTGCCTGATCCCCTATGCCGATGAGGCGCAGGCGATCCAGATCGCCAACGACTCGCCGTTCGGCCTGTCCAGCGGCGTCTGGGCCGGCAGCACCGAGCGTGCCTTGCAACTGGGGCGGCAATTGCGGGCGGGCCAGTGTTTTCTCAATGGTGCGGCGTTCAACTATCAGGCGCCGTTCGGGGGCTACAAACAATCCGGTAATGGCCGTGAGTGGGGAGAAGAGGGGCTCAACGAGTTCGTCGAAGTGAAGGCGATTCAGGTGTGAGCGGCTCAAGGGCAAGGCCATGCGGGTGTGTGTCGCCAAACTGCTGGGAATGATCGAACACGCTGGAAAAAGTCTAAGGAATCGCCATGAAAGTACTGATCGTCCACGCTCATCCCGAGCCAAAATCCTTCACCGCGGCCCTGCGTGATCGGGCTGTCGCCACCCTTGAAGCCCAGGGCCACGAGGTGCAGGTCAGTGACCTGTACAAGATGAACTGGAACCCGGTGGCCAGCGCCGACGACTTCTCGTCGCGGGAAAATCCCGAGTACCTGGTGTATGCGCTTGAGCAACGTTTGGGCGTGAAAAGCCAATCGTTGGCGGCGGATATCCACGCTGAACTGGACAAACTATTGTGGGCCGACCTGTTGATCCTCAACTTCCCGATTTTCTGGTTCTCCGCCCCGGCCATGCTCAAGGGCTGGATCGACCGGGTGCTGGTGTCCGGCATCTGCTACGGCGGCAAGCGCTTCTACGATCAGGGTGGCATGAGCGGCAAGAAGGCGCTGGTCACCGTCACCTTGGGCGGTCGCGACCACATGTTCGGCGACGACGCGATTCACGGTCCGCTGGAGGACATGCTGCGGCCGATCCTGCGCGGTACCCTGGCGTACGTCGGGTTTGATGTGCTGGAACCTTTTGTCGCCTGGCATGTGCCGTACATCAGCGACGAGGCGCGCAAAGACTTCCTTATGGAGTATGCCAAGCGCCTGGACCACCTGAATGACGAGCAACCCTTGGTGTTTCCGAAGCTGTCGCAGTTCGATGAACAGCTTTATCCGCTCGTTTGAAAGAGCCGCACCGCAAAAGAAAAACGCCACGACTGTCGTAAAAACGACCTGTTTACGCTGAACGCGAACCCTGAGGATTTTTCTGTTGAACGAGTGTTCAGCTTGGTCTATGTTCGTTTCACATCTCTCTCCCGGTTGGTTGCGGGCTTGCGTTTCTTCACTTCGAACGAGGCACTGGCATGCGGTTTTCACCCTTTGTTGAGCGAATCTCAGGGCAAGGCGTTGCTGCCTGGGATATTCACTACGCCGCGTTTGAAGCACGACGCCGTGGCGAGGATGTCATCATTCTTAGCGTCGGTGATCCGGATTTCCCCACGCCCGACTTCATCACCGATGCCGCCATCCAGGCCCTGCGTGAAGGTGACACCCACTACACCGAAATCGCCGGTCGCATGGCCTTGCGCGAAGCCATCGCCGCGCGCTACGGCAAGCTGTTCGATCGCGCGTTGCAAGCGTCAAACGTCATCGTCGTGGCCGGGGCGCAAAACGCGCTGTTTGCAGCTTCGATGTGCCTGCTCAGTGCCGGCGACGAAGTCATCGCCCTCGATCCGATGTACGTGACCTACGAAGCAACGCTCAAGGCCTCCGGCGCCACGTTGGTGCGGGTGGCCTGCTCGGCGGATGATGATTTCCGCGTCGATGCCGCCGTGCTGGCCAAGGCAATCACCCCGAAGACCAAGGCAATGTTCTTCTCGAACCCGAACAATCCCACTGGCGTGGTGATGAACCGCGAAGAGCTGCAAGCTATCGCCGACCTTGCCATAGCCAATGACCTGTGGGTCGTGGTCGACGAAGTCTATGAAAGCCTGACGTTCGAGCGCGACCATCTGAGCCTGGCGGCGTTACCCGGCATGGCCGAGCGTTGCGTGGTGATTGGCAGTCTGTCGAAATCCCATGCCATGACCGGCTGGCGCATTGGCTGGATCGTTGCCGATCAGGCATTGGTCGCGCATGCCGAAACCCTGGTGTTGAGCATGTTGTACGGTTTGCCGGGGTTTGCCATGGAGGCCGCACTCAAGGCCGTGCAGGCCCATGAAGAAGTGACTCACGGCATGCGCGATATCTATCGTCGTCGACGTGATCTGGTGGTAGCAGGTCTTTCGGATTGCCCGGGGATTTCAGTGCTCAAACCCGATGCCGGCATGTTTGTGCTGGTGGATGTGCGCGGCACCGGTCTGACCTCGCTGGAGTTCGCCTGGCGGCTATTGCGCGAGGCGCGCGTCTCGGTGCTGGACGCGGCCGCCTTCGGCGAACCCGCACAAGGTTTTGTGCGCCTGTCGTTCACCCTCGGTGAAGAGCGACTGGCCGAGGCCTGTCAGCGTATCCGCGATTTCGTCCTGGTGCTCAACGGCGAAGCGCCGCGGCCCGTCATTGCACGCGTGACCCGTGAAGCCGTGGCGGCGCCCGTTGCGGCCCGGACCATGATCGAGGTCGAGCAACTGCACAAACGCTTTGGCAATATCGAGGTGCTCAAGGGCGTGTCCCTGACCGCCCGCGAAGGTGAGGTGATCTCGCTGATCGGCGCCAGCGGCTCGGGTAAAAGTACCTTGCTGCGCTGCATCAACATGCTCGAAGTGCCGGACCAGGGGCGCATTCTCGTGGACGGCGAAAGCATTCACCTGAACCATACCCGCCCCGGCGCACCGCTGGTGTCGGACGCCAAGCAACTGGTTCGTATCCGTTCGAGCCTGGGCATGGTGTTCCAGAACTTCAACCTCTGGCCCCATCGCACGGTGCTGGAAAACCTTATCGAAGCGCCGACCCAGGTCCTGCGTGAAAGCCGTGCCGAAGCCACTGAACGGGCCGAAGCCTTGCTCGAACGTGTCGGGCTTGCAGCCAAGCGTAACGAGTACCCGGCGTTTCTTTCCGGGGGACAGCAACAACGGGTGGCCATCGCCCGTGCCTTGGCCATGCGGCCCAAGGTCATGTTGTTCGATGAACCCACCTCGGCACTCGACCCGGAACTGGTCGGCGAAGTGCTGCGGGTGATCCGCTCTCTCGCCGAAGAAGGCCGGACCATGATCCTGGTGACCCATGAAATGGCCTTCGCACGTGATGTCTCTTCCAAAGTCGCCTTTTTGCATCAAGGGCTGATCGAGGAAACCGGTTCGCCGGATGAAGTGTTCGTACACCCACGCAGCGAACGTTGCCGACAGTTCGTCAACGCTCATCAGACTCGCTAATCCATCATAAAAAGACGGGAATAAAATCATGGGGAATCGACGATTTGCAAACTGGTTTACCGGCGTGGCCTGCGTATTGCTGGCCGGCATGAGCGCGGCACAGGCTCAGCCGATCAGGTTCGCGGTGGCGGCCGAACCCTATCCGCCGTACACCGAGAAACAGGCCAACGGTGAGTGGAAGGGCTTTGAGGTCGACCTGATCCACAAGCTGTGCAGTGAAATGAAAGCCGAGTGCGAGATCAAGGAAGTGGCATGGGACGGGATCATTCCATCGCTGCTGGCAAAGAAGATCGACGTGATTTTCTCCTCGATGTCGGTGACCGAAGAACGTGAAAAACAGATCGCTTTCAGCAAGGCCTACTACGACTCGGTGATTGCCGTTGTCGGGCCGAAGGATGCTTCGGTTAAGAAATACCCCGACGACCTCAAGGGCAAGACCATCGGCGTGCAGAACTCGACGGTGAGCGCCAGCTACCTGAAGACGTATTACGAAAAAATGGCCGACGTTAAGTATTACGACACCCAGGACTCGGCCAACGCCGACATGATTGCCGGTCGCATCGACCTGATGATGGCCGACGGCACGGCCATGGCGTCATTCGTCAAGACTGCTGACGCGAAAGACCTGGCCTACCTCGGCGCCGTCCCGTACGACCCGATCTTCGGCAAGGGCGTGGGCGCCGGTCTGCGCAAGGGTGACACCGAACTCAAGGCCAAACTCGACAAGGCGATCAAGACCTTGCTGGCGAGCAAGGACTATGACGACTTGTCCCAGAGCTACTTCGGTACCAGCGTGAAGCCGACGTTCTAATGACCTGAATGCAAATCCTGTGGGAGCGTGGCTTGCCCGCGATGGGGCCCTTGAGGCCGCCAAAATCATCACGGGCAAGCCACGCTCCCACAAGGTTCGGTGGTGCTCTTACTGGAGACTGAAATGCCAACGATGTTCGAGATGATCGGTTTCAGTGAACAAGGATGGGGCGGGGCGCTGCTGAAGGGGCTTCTGATGACCCTGCAGATATCGGCCGGGGCCTTTGTGGTCGGGCTGATCGTCGGATTGATCGTAGCCTGCCTCAAATTGGGTGCGCCCAAGCCGATTGCGGTACTGGCGCGTGGTTACACCACGTTGTTCCGCGCCGTACCAGAGTTGTTGATGATCCTGTTGCTGTTCTATGTCGGTTCCATGCTCCTCAATTCGTTGATGGAGTGGTTGGGTTACGACGCAGTGAATGTCAGCGGGCCACTGGCGGCGATTGTGGTGCTGGGATTGGTGCAGGGCGCGTACGCGTCGGAAATTTTCCGGGCGGCGATACAGGCGATTCCTTATGGCCAGATCGAAGCCGGGAAGGCGTTCGGCCTGCACGGCTTTGGACTGTTTCGGCGTGTGACGCTGCCGATCATGGCGCCTTATGCAATGGCGGGGATGTCGAACCTGTGGATCAACCTGATCAAGGACAGTGCGTTGATCAGCGTGGTCGGCACCAACGAATTGTTGTACACCGCCAAGCAAGCGGCGGGGTCGACACGCCAATATCTGTTGTTCTACCTCACGGCCGCGGCGCTGTACTACGCAGTGACTCTGGTGTCCAACTATCTGTCGGGACGGTTGGAGCGACGTATTCGTCGCTGGATGCCTCTTGTTGACTAAACCGGCTGAGTGAATGAAATGATTCCAGCGTGGACAGTTGAATACGCATCGTTGTTGATTCGAGGGTTGCAAACAACCATCGGAATTCTGGTGATTTCCTCTGTGTTCGGTTTCGCGCTGGCGGTGCTTGTGGCGCTGGCGCGGATTTCGAAAAACAAAGTGATTGCCAAGGTCAGTCAGTTTTATACCAGCGTGACGCGCGGTACACCGTTGCTGATCCAGATCTACATTTTCTACTACGGCCTGGGCAGCCTGTTTGCGCAGTTTCCGCTAATACGGGGCAGTTTTTTCTGGCCTTATCTGCGCGACGGTTACTGGTACATCGTGTTCGCCCTGGTGATATCGGTGGGTGCGTACGTTGGCGAAGTGATTCGCGGTGGCCTGCTGGCGGTGCCCAAAGGCGAAATGGAAGCCGCTTCGGCGTTTGGCATGACTGCGCGTCAGGCTCTGTTGCGGGTGCGTCTGCCCCGGGCGCTGCGCTTGCTGTTGCCGACCCTGGCCGGGGAAACCGTGATGCTGCTCAAATCCACGGCACTGGCATCGACCATCGCAGTGATCGACTTGCTGGGCGCGGCCAACGTGGTGCGGGCCCAGACGCTGCAAGTGTATGAGCCGTTGCTGCTGGTGGCCGGAGTGTACGTCTGCCTGACGTTCCTGATCGAGGCGTTGTTTGCGTTCGCCGAACGGCGGGGAACTCCAGTACGCAGGTCCGCATGATGAATAAGCCACGGGTTGACCGCTCGCTACAAGGCATTGGCCTGTGCACTTTGGGCTACGCGTTTCTGTCTTTGCAGGACGCGGGCATCAAGTGGCTGGTGGACGATTATTCGGTGTTCACGATCCTGTTCTGGCGCGCGGTTGTGGTGGCGGTCGCTTGTTTGCTGGTGGGCCGCCTGCAATTGGTCCAGCGAGCATGGCGCTCGTCCAGTCGGCGTTTGCTGGTGGTGCGCGGCTTGCTGTCGATCGCCGCATGGCTGATGTATTACACAGCGGCCAGGGACCTGACGCTGGCGGAAATGACCACCCTGTATTTCTCGGCACCGATCATGGTGACGGTGCTGGCGACGGTGATTCTCAAGGAGCGCGTCACCGGTTGGCAGTGGTTCGCCCTGATTATCGGGTTTGTCGGCGTGGTGATTGCCTGTCGCCCCAATAACATGGCCGATCCGTTGCCGATTGTTCTGACGCTGTTGGCGGCGATGTGCTGGGCGTTTACCTACATCCAGTTACGCCAGGTGGATGACCAGACCTCGGTGCTGGAACAGATGCTGATCACTAATGTGGTGTTTGTCATCTGCATGACAGTGGCGTTGCCCTGGACCTACACCCCGACACCGACTCCCGCCTGGTCAGGCATGATCGGCGCAGGGCTGATGGGCGGTATCGGGCAGTTCCTGTTGTTCGCCAGTTTCCAGCGCGCCACCGCGACCGTGCTGGCGCCGTTCGAGTACACCGGGCTGATCTGGGCGTTCCTGTTGTCGAGCCTGATCTGGGGCACGCTGATGGATGTGTCGCTGATGATCGGCGCCGGTCTGATCGCGGTCAGCGGCACCTTGGCGATGATCTTCGGTCGGCACCCGTCACAGGACGTCGTCGGCTCCGAATGCTCCGTGTCGCAGGCCCTTTATCCAGCAGCGGCAGATGTGGAGGCCGTTGGCGGGACTGAAGGTCTCGGGGTTCAGGCACCACTCGATCCAGAGGCCGTCAAGCATCGCCGATAAACCGATGGCGGCGAGGCGGGTGTCGTGGATCGTGAAGCATTCGCTGGCCGCCAAGTCATCGAGCAACCGGCGCAGCAGGTCGAGGTAGGCACCGTAGCTTTTTTCGTGGGACTGGCTGACGTGGTCGGAGTGGCGGATCAGGCTCCAGAACACCACCCAGGCACCCAGCAGTTTCGGGTCCATGACCCGCGGTGAAAAAGAACCGACCAGGAATGCATCCATCTTTTGCGCCGGTGTCCCGGCTTGGTGGATTTCGTGGAGCAGGGCAGTAGTGAGCTCACTGGCGAGCTTGTGGTAGGTGTCGGCGATCAGCGCATCGATGCTGCCGAAATGGTGATTGAGCAGGCCAACGGACACTCCGGCCTCGGTAGCGATGCGCCGCACGGAAATCCCGGCGTGACCATCGCGGACCAGACAGCGCAAGGTCGCGGCTACCAGCAGTTCGCGGCGTTCGTCGGGATCGGCGCGGCGGTTTTTCGGGGCGATGGTAGTCACAAAAAATTCCTTGAAGTAGCTGCTCGTTGGCGAGCTTAGTTGAACAGACGTTCAATCTCCAGTATCGGCAGCGACGATGTTTAACAGTCATGACGGGAGGGCAAACACATGGTCCAGGATGTTTCGTTCGACGTACTCAACAATAACGGCGATGCGGTGCAGGTCGGTGCCTGGCGTTTCGTGGGCGACGGCCATGGGCCGACGGTGCATTTGCAGGCCGGGGTGCATGCCGACGAAATCGCCGGGATGCTGGTCTTGCATGTGTTGATGCAACGTCTTCACGTGGCTCAAGCACAGGGCCGGTTCAAGGGCAGTGTGACCGTGGTGCCACAGGCCAATCCCCTGGGCATCGGGCAGCTTTCCCAGGGGCGGATCCTCGGGCGACATCACGATGCGACCGGACAGAACTTCAATCGCGGATTCGACCGGTCGGCGGCGATGGAACGACCTTCAACCAACGTTCAGCAGTGGCAAAAAAAACTGGTGCAACTGGCGGCGTCGGCGGACCTGATGCTCGACCTGCACACTGACGACGAAGCGCTGCCATACCTCTATGTACACCGCAGTTTCTGGCCCCGTGGCCGTGAACTGGCGGCGGCGATGAAGATGGACGTGGCGATCATCTGGGACGACGGTGACGATGGCTCCTTCGAGGAGACCATCATTGCGCCGTGGCTGCGCGACGGCACCACCGGTCAGCACATGGCCGCGACCCTGGAGCTGCGGGGGCAGGGCGACGTCAGCGATCGATTCGCCGAGCAGGATGCCGAGGGGCTGTATGCCTGGCTGTGCGCAAATGGGGTCATCGACGATGCGGTGTCACCGGCTGACTGGCCCGTCGAAGCCGTGGACATGGGACACATGGAGACCATTCTTGCACCGCAACCGGGGGTGCTGATCTTTGAAAAGGAACTGGGCGATGTCGTCGAAGAAGGACAGCGTTTTGCGCGAATCCTGCGTCGACCGGGTGATCCGAACTCCGAAGTGGTGCTGTTCGCCGAACAAACCGGGCGCCTGGTCACATGCTATCGGGATCGTTTCATTTCCCAGGGCATGGGGGTGGCGAAGTTCACTGGCACTCGCTTGTCGCGGAACTGGACCGGAGGGTTGCTGGACCCGAACTAGGGCCGGCAGCACCACCCTTTGTAGCAGCAGGCTTCGCCAGCTGCTAGGGGGGTGGGGCGACGTTCACTACGGTGAATCATACGCCCCGGTTTTTGCTCCTTTTACTGTCCGATCGAGAGGTCAGGAGGCACAATCGCACCACCCTTCATCACTAAGGGGAGGGTCTCAAGAATCGAAATATCAGCAATCGGATCGCCGTCGACCGCGATCATGTCGGCGTAGCGACCCGCACTGACGGCGCCTACATCCTCCTGCCAATTGAGCAAGTCGGCAGCAACCACAGTGGCGGACTGGATCGCCTGCATCGGTGTCATTCCGAACTTCACCATGTAGGTGAATTGTTTGGCATTCGTGCCAATTGGATAAACACCCGCGTCGGTGCCATAGGCAATTTTCACCCCAGCCTTGACCGCTTTGCGAAATGCCTGACGCTGTACGTCAGTGGTCTCGGTGTTCTTGCGCAAGTAATCCTCCGGCCAGTTTTCCTTGCGACCGACCTCATCGATGTAGTCACCGTTATAGATATCCATCACCAGGTAGGTGCCTTTTTCTTTCGCCATTTTGATGCCTTCGTCATCCAGCAGCGAGGCATGTTCAACAGATTTTACGCCGGCACGGATAGCGGCCTTGATTCCTTCCGCACCATGGGCATGCACGGTGGCATAGCTTTTGTGAATCTTGGCTTCCTCCACCACCGCGCGCATTTCTTCTTCGGTCATTTCCATTTGACCCGGTTCAGTCCCTTCGGCCAGTACCGAGCCGGTGGCCATCATCTTGATAGTGTCCACGCCGTGCTGGAACAGGTAACGGGTTTTCGCTTTCGCATCATTGGCATCACGATAAACTCCGACTCGCATATCCGCCGGAATCTCCACACCTGGCGCAAATCCCGTTACCTCCCCACCACCGCCCGCAACGGTGATGTACGCGCCGACCACGTTCATTCTTGGCCCCAGCACCCGGTTAGCGTTGATCGCATCACGAAGCGCGACATCGGTAAAAGCGCGGTAGGTGCCAAGGTCGTGCACGGTTGTGAAACCCGCGCGCAACGTTTGATAGGCGTGTTTCGCGCCAATCAGCGCGACATCCTGAGGCGAATGCAGGAGCGGCTCTGCCACGTTGTTGGTCATGTCCCAATCGGAGATATGCGTGTGCATATCGATCAGACCTGGCAACACGGTTTTGGTCGACCAATCGATGACTTTGCTATTGGCCGCTGGTGCACTCCAGGGCTCCACGGCCACGATGCGCTCGCCCTCCACCTTGATGCGTTGATCGGTCAACACCTTACCTCGCTCGACATCCACCAGGCGGCCGGCGTGAATGTAGACCGTGTCGGCTTGAGCAGTTAATGCCATCGACGAGAGTGTTACGGAAAACGCCATGCACTTTACTGAAAAATTTTTCATGTAAGACCTCTTGTTTTGAACGCAGGGACATCTCTTCAAAATAGATCCAGCGGAAACTCTGTGATTATTCTTAGTTGTTTCACGCTGTCGCCGGTAAATGCATGCTCGGCATAGCGTACTCGTACGGACAGATTCTTCAGCGCGCCCGTTTCAACAACGGTTTTCAGGTCGATATCTCGCTCTATCTGTTTATCTGCATGAGCGAAATAGGCGTATAGGCCATCCGGATCGACGTTCTCATTATCGATATCAAACCCATAGACATAACGAAGCCCAAGTGTTGTGCGCAACCCGCCAGTACTTCCGAAGTCATAGGCATAACCGAGCCCTACTGACTTTTCTCCGGGGCCATTGAAATCCCCATATTGCGAAGAGTTCGCCAGGTAGATGGAGTCCATGTAAGTGCCATCTGAACCCATCAAATAGTCGAACGGTTGACTGCCGTGTATTTTTTGTAAGGACAACGTGTAAGTGTGTGGGCCACTGCCATAAGCGGTCGCTAACGACCAGGCCGTGACGTTTATTGCACCGGCATTGGCCTGCCCTTCATCGAGTGAGCGATAGAGATTGAAATCAAAGCTCAGTGTTTGTTCTGCTTCCAGGGGGAAGGTGTAATTGGCATTGACGTAGAACTGACGCCACAGATCCTCTGCGCGAGACGCATAAAAGGCAACGCTACCCTCATCGACGGGCTGGTACGTCAACCCGACGTAGTCCACGTCGCCGGCGTCCACCCCAGCGTACCCGGCCATGAACCCCTCGTTGTGATTTGTGGTTGTATAACCTCGGGAGGAATAAAAATGCCCGATATCGATACTGACCTTGTCGATATCATCACTTAATAATTGAAAGCCCCTTGTGGTCATCGGCATCAATCTTAAGTCGGGCGTTGCGAACACAGGATTATAAGGACGCAGATCGCCATACTTTATAACCGTGTTCGACCATTTCATCTTTACCGACGCATTCAGCGTAGAGGACTCTGTTCTTTCTCCCTCACCTTCGGCGGGGAACATTCCCGTGCCCACCGTGCCACGCCCACCCTCCAACTTGTAAGCGGTGTAGGCACTTGCATCAACACCGAATCCGATATCGCCTGGGGTGAAACCGGATTGGTAGTCCAACTGGAAACCCTGTCCCCACCCTCGGGAATCGGGATAGTCAGACAATGAGTTTCGATTGAAATACATATTGCGCGCAATCAACTTGGCGGCTCCACCCTCGACAAAACCTTCTTGGGTTTCGTCAGCCTGCGCTTGCAAAGAACTTGCGGACATCGAAAATATAAACAGACCCAACAGTGGACGCTTCTTCATTGGAGGCCTCTGGGTTTTGATTCTTATTGTTTTATAGACGCGCCTGTACAGCTCAGTGGTCATCAGTCTCCTGAAATCAAGCCATACCGAAATGTCTAGAGTCAGCGATCATTTCTACGGTGAGCAATAGCGTGGGAATTTGGTGAAGTATCGAATTCCATGCCGCTTGCAGAAGCGAAAAAAGAGGGGTGAGGCCGGCCCGACAAAGGCTGGCCTCGTACCGGGCTTAAGCGGGTTTGAAGCAATAGGCAGCCAGTTTGTTGCCGTCCAGATCACGGGCATACGCAGCGTAGGCATTCGGTGCCCAGCCACGTGGCCCAGGGAGGCCTTCACACGTACCGCCAGCGGCCAATGCTGCGGCATGAAACGCGTCGATTGCGGCACGCGTCGGTGCCTCGAAACTGACGGTCACTCCATTGCCGACGCTGGCGGGTGCGCCGTCAGCCGGTTTTAAAACGAAAAAAGAAGGTGCATTCTCGCCCCAGATAGAACCGTTGTCTGCGAGGTCTGCGATACGTTTATGGCCAAGTTTGCCCAGCACGTTGTCGTAGAAGCTGCGGGCTTTATTCAAATCATTGGTGCCGACTGTAACGTGAGTAAAGACACTCATTTTTTAGCTCTCTTTGGTAGAAACGAGGTGGGTCGATGTTGGCGCTAAGAATGTGCTCCGTTCATCTGAAACTACAGTGATGTATCTGCATTAATCCCATGTGAAGAGCGCATAGAAAACATGAGCTGCCGACAGCTATCCATCGAGCCAAGGTTGGCACTATCAGAGGAGCCAGGTGCAGCGACTAGCTACGCGCGCCTCGGCAGATTTGAAGGACTGCTTTTGGCCGATTTCGGCCCGTCATGACTGATGGAAATCCACGACCCATAGCGATCAAGAGTTTGCTGTCGATCACTAGATTACACACAGCCACGTCCCGGGTTTTGTATGCTAGCTCAAGCTTCACTCGAATCGCCCAGGTATCCCTGAGCCGGAGTGGCGCTTTTTGCCCCACGAGCTTTCCTTTGTTCCAGGGCGCCCGGCTCGAATCTTGGTTACGGTCATGGTTCGTCCTCCGTCTGAATGAAGGACTAGAGTGCATGCCCAACGGAATCTGACCGCTGACCGCCCTAAGTGAGCATCACCGGGATCTGGCCCAGTATTTAAGCCGATATCATTCAAGAACTTACAAGCCGAGTAGAAAATATGAATCGTCGTAAAAAAATAAATCAGTTATTAAAGGCTCACGCCAAAAAGGCTAGTGCCAAATTGGCACCGCCAAGCAAGTCTAAATACATTAGTAAAGCTGACCGATTGAAGCTGGCTGCTGAATCCAGTCACGACTCAATCATTTCCTCTGAGAGCTGATCTATGTAGCTTAAGTACCGCCCCTGTCCTGATACCTAGCCCTGGGGCACTACCCGTGCTTAGCTACCAGTACCTTCAACGTAAACGTTCATGCCTTTGGTCAGCGACGGGTTGATCGGCTGGGGCACCGAAACCAATACGCCGCTGTTGGTCCGCACGATAATTTGCAGTGCGGCCTTCGGCTGATCATATTGTTTCTTTTCGGCATAGTTACCGCCCGCCGCGCCAGCGAGGGCACCGGCGATCATCGCCACATCCCGACCGGTGCCGCGACCGATCAAGCTTCCGAGACCGAGACCGCCAATCCCGCCCAATATGGCCCCTACGCCGCTGTCGTGGTTGGTCTGCATCTGAGTCTGCGTAATTTGCTCAATTTTCCCCGAGCGAATCTCCATCTCACCAGCCCCTCCGCTCCCGGCGTCGACCGCAACACAGGAGCAAAGCATCATCACTGCATCCTTACCAGCCTTTTACTCCGCTCATATCGGGCAGCTTGTGAGCGATGCCTTTGTGGCAGTCGATGCAGGTGGCCTCACCGTTGGCCAGAGACGTCGAGTGCATGGCAGAAGCTCGCTTGCTCTGGCGGGTGAAGTCCATGAACTCGAAGTTATGGCAGTTGCGACATTCGCGAGAGTCGTTGGCCTTAAGCCTGGCCCACTCGTGTTCGGCCAGTTCGCGGCGCAGGATGAGGAACTTGTCGCGGGTATCGATGGTGCCGAAAATCTTCCCCCAGACTTCCTTTGAAGCTTGCATCTTGCGCGCGATCTTGTGTGTCCATTCGTGGGGCACGTGGCAGTCAGGGCAACTGGCGCGTACGCCGGAACGGTTGGTGTAGTGAATCGTATCCTTCAGCTCGACGAAAACGTTGTCACGCATTTCATGGCAGGAAATGCAGAACTTCTCGGTATTGCTCAGCTCGAGCGCAGTGTTGAAACCGCCCCAGAAAATGATCCCGGCGATAAAGCCCCCAAGCGTCAGAAAGCCCAGGCTGTAGTAGAGGCTCGGGCGACGCAGAATGCCCCAGTAATCCTTGAGCAGGGCGAACAGTGCCTTCATGTTGCCTCCTCAGGGTTTCTGCGCGGCGTTGGCGTCGTCTTGCAGCATTTTGTCGATGGTCTCGAAGCTGTTCCCCACGAGGGGAAGCACGTCTGTTTGCGGCACGTGGCATTGGATACAGAAGTACCGACGCGGTGACACCGCCGCCAGAGCCTGGCCATCGCGGTCCATGTAGTGAGTGATGCTGATCATCGTCGCCTGGGTCCGTGCGCTGTTGGCACGGCTGTGACAGGACAGACATTTGTTGCCGTTCATGTCGATCTGATAACCGCGAATGCTGTGGGGGATGGTGGGCGGCTGGTCGGGGTAGTTGCGTTCTCGCTTGAGATCCTTGTTTTCTTCATTGGCGATGGGCGGGGCCGGCATGCTCTGGGTCAAGGTTCCACCGGGTCGGCGCCCGTCCGGCCCTGCCGCATCAAGCGGGTAGTTGACTTCCGCAGCGATCACCACGCCGATCACAGCGAGCAGGAGCAACGGCAGGTTTCGAAAAAGCATGACGGTTCTCCTCAGGCCACGCTGACCAACTCAATTCGGATCGCGCATTTTTTGTAATCGGTCTGCTTGGAGATCGGGTCGGTGGCATCGAGCGTGACCTTGTTGATCAGCTTGTTGGCATCGAAGAACGGTACGAACACCAACCCCTGAGGGGGGTTGTTGCGGCCGCGAGTTTCGATGCGCGCTCGGATTTCACCGCGTCGGCTGATCAACTTCACTTCACTGCCTCGCCGTGCCTTCAATGCTTTCGCATCTTCGGGGTGCATGTAGACCAGCGCGTCAGGCACCGCTTTGTAAAGTTCCTCGACGCGTTGGGTCATGGTACCGGTGTGCCAGTGTTCGAGGACGCGTCCGGTGCTCAGCCAGAACGGGTAATCGGCGTCCGGGGCTTCGGCCGGCGGTTCATAGGGGAGGGCGAAGATAATCGCCTTCTTGTCCGGGTATCCGTAAAACTGCACCTCGCTGCCTTTCTCCACGTAGGGGTCCAGCCCCTCGCGGTAACGCCAGCGGGTTTCTTTGCCATCTACCACCGGCCAGCGCAGGCCTCGTTCGCTGTGGTAACGGTCGAACGTAGCAAGGTCATGGCCGTGGCCGCGGCCGAATTGAGCGTACTCCTCGAACAAACCTTTTTGCAGGTAGAAGCCAAAGGCCTTGGCTTCATCGTTTTTGTAGCCGGCTTCCATTTGCTCGACGGGGAACTGATCAACCTGGCCATTCTTGAACAGCACCTCGAACAGGGTCTTGCCCTTGTGTTCAGGCGACTTGGTCAGTAATTCGGCGGGCCAGGTTTCATCGGTGGTGAAACGCTTGGAAAACTCCAGCAACTGCCACAGATCCGACTTGGCGTCCCCCGGCGCAGTCACCAACTGGTGCCAGAATTGCGTACGCCGTTCGGCGTTACCAAACGCCCCTTCCTTCTCAACCCACATGGCGCTGGGCAGGATCAGGTCGGCGGCCTGGGCGGAAACGGTGGGGTAGACATCGGAGACAATCACGAAGTTATCCGGATTGCGCCAACCCGGCAGGACCTCCTGCATGATGTTCGGCCCGGCGTGCATGTTGTTGCTGGCCTGAGTCCAGTAGACGTTGAGCACACCGTCCTTGAGCATGCGGCTCTGTTCTACCGCATGGAAACCGGGCTTTTCTTGTATGGTGCCGGCGGGCAGCTTCCAGATTTTTTCGGCGGTGGCACGGTGCTTGGGGTTGGTCACGACCAGATCGGCGGGTAAGCGGTGGGAGAAGGTCCCGACCTCGCGTGCCGTACCGCACGCTGACGGCTGGCCGGTCAACGAGAAGGGGCTGTTGCCCGGCTCGCTGATTTTGCCGGTCAGTAGATGGATGTTGTAAATCAGGTTATTGGCCCAGACGCCGCGAGTGTGCTGGTTGAAGCCCATGGTCCAGAATGACACGACCTTGCGCTTGGGATCAGCATACAACTCGGCCAGGTTTTTCAGCCGTTCAGCCGGGACACCGGTCTCCCTGGCGGTTCGCTCCAGCGTGTAGGGTTTGACAAAGGCGGCATACTGTTCGAAGGAAATATCCGTCCAGGTATTGGCCTTGTCGGCATTTTTCGCTTTCATCTCCCGTGGATCGTCAGGGCGCAGGCCGTACCCGATATCTTCAGCGCCTTTGGCAAACCGGGTGTGCTTGCTGATGAAATCCTGATTCACCGCGCCGCTTTCAATAATGTGATTGGCGATGTAGTTAAGGATCATCAGATCGGTTTGCGGCTTGAACACCATGGGGATGTCGGCCAGTTCGAAACTGCGGTGTTCAAAGGTGGACAGCACCGCCACTTTCACGTGAGGCTGGCTCAGGCGCCGGTCGGTGACCCTGCTCCAGAGCACCGGGTGCATCTCGGCCATGTTCGAGCCCCAGAGCACGAAAGCGTCGGTGGCTTCGATGTCGTCGTAGCAACCCATCGGCTCATCCATGCCAAAGGTGCGCATAAACCCCATGACCGCCGAGGCCATGCAATGCCGGGCGTTGGGGTCGATGTTGTTGCTGCGAAAGCCTGCCTTCATCAGCTTGTTGGCGGCATAACCTTCCCACACCGTCCATTGCCCGGAACCGAACATGCCTACTGATTCAGGACCCTTGCTCTTCAAGGCTTCCTTGAATTTCGTTTCCATGATGTCGAAGGCCTTCTCCCAACTGATCGGTTGGAACTCGCCCTGCTTGTCGTACTGGCCATTCGTCATGCGCAAGAGCGGTTGGGTCAGGCGATCGACGCCATACATGATCTTCGATAGAAAATAGCCCTTCACGCAGTTCAGTCCGCGGTTGACCTCTGCCTTGACGTCGCCATGGGTGGCGACCACTCGGTTGTCTCGAGTCGCGACCATCACGCTGCATCCGGTGCCGCAGAAACGGCAGGGCGCCTTGTTCCAGTCCAGGGTGACCATGTCCGCTTCGGTCACCAGATTACTGGCGGAGGTCACAATCGGCAGGCCGGCAGCGGCGGCCGCAATGGCGGCGGCCTGGGCCTTGACGAATGCTCGGCGGGTCATGCTCATTCGGTGTCTCCTTCGGGTTCGAGGAGTTCGTGATAGATCAACGCGGCGTTGAGTACGCCCGGCAGGTTGTTGATCTGTTCGATGCATTGAAG
Organism: Pseudomonas sp. RT4P38; assembly: GCF_054897765.1. NCBI lineage: Bacteria > Pseudomonadati > Pseudomonadota > Gammaproteobacteria > Pseudomonadales > Pseudomonadaceae > Pseudomonas > Pseudomonas sp. RT4P38. The sequence continues at coordinate 4,578,477 of NZ_CM142703.1, read as the reverse complement.
GATCTGGTTTTCGTGTACGGCCTCAAGGACCACCACCAGTTTCCCGGCAGGACTTTCCTGATGCAGCTCCAGGCCGTCCAGCAGGCGCAGGTTGGCTTTAACGGCGTCGAATAATTCAGGCCGGGCAAGTACTACGAGACTGGCAATATGCAGGGCTTCGTCCATGTGCTGACTCCAATAGGCCTCAGGAAAAGGCTATTAGTTGGGGGGTCCCGGTGGGCCGTACAGCATCTGGAAAAACCAGACGAGAAAGCCGTACCCGCCGACGATAGCAACCGACAGCAGCGGAAAGAGGCAGACGACAAGAAAAAGGAACAGCCGGGTCTCCTTGCGGCGCTCGGGTTTGTGTTCTTCAACCAATGGCATTGAGCAATCTCCTGCCGAACTTGCACTCAGACTAGATCACGAAGTTTTCGCAAGTTTGCTGCCGAGGGCTTTTAACGACCGGCGGTGATTCATCCATGCCTGGGTGTTATATAGGGTTATAACGCGTTACATTTTTATTTCATCGAGTGCGTTACATTGGCTTCTGTGCGTACGCGATCGACCATCGGCAGGACAAGTACATGGGGCTTTCCCATGTTGAACCAGGAGTCGACTATTAAGTCGGGATAGTCAGCTGCACTTCTCCTATGACGAGGATCCCACCATGCGTAAATACACCCTGGAATACCTGTTCAACGGCGAGCCCCGCACGCACATGTTCGAACTCAAGCAGCCTCAACTGCCCGTACATGAGGCGGCGATGCACCTGCTACAGCTGCATTTTGGGGATGGAGAGAACAGCCTGATCATGCCCACTGCGGACGCGACGCCGGAGGAGATTTTAGAGCAGGCTGAGCTGGTAGGGCTGACGCAGATTAAGGTCGTCGATCAACCCAGTTGATGCCAGGTCCAGCGACCAGCAACGCACGCTTCGGTAGATTTGAAGGGCTGCTTTTTGCCGTGATCTGCCTGTCGCGTGGGGCTGCACCGACCCAGTATTGAAACCGGCATGAGGTGAATACACCGTGCTCAGCCGGTGATTTAAGCGTTCAAGCAGCTGTACCACTCGGCGTAGAGAGTGTTTGTGACTTGATGCCTATTGAGGTCAGGGCGGCCATCATCCCACCACACGGGGCCTCGCTCCCCGAGCGCTACCTTGGCCATTTGGACGTTTGCCCTGGCCACCTTTAATTTCGCAGGATCGCCAGAGGCTTTCGCCGCTTTTACCTCACGTCGCGCTGCCATCAGTTCATCGACGAGGCGCTGTCGAACATCCTCACCCAACGACGGATTGCTGCAACGCCACAGCAGGCCTTTGACTACAAAATAGCGACCGTCAGGAGTCGTTGGATACACAGTGGAGACGCCTTGTATTTCGTAACTCGCCCCGACACCTTTGAGAAGGCGGTTAGCATCAAACGAATGCGTCAGTGACGTGCTCAGCAGTGAAGTCTATACAAGGCCGATAAACGACAAAATAACGAGGACGATCACAACTGCCCCGACGATGTAGATAATGTTGTTCATGAAAGCTACCTCTCTATCTGAATAGGATTTCGACACCAAGGCGTCTAATACAAACGACACCTTCGCACGCAATTCCGTTCCACAAATCAGTCTTAAAAGCGGCGTCATCGCAGCAAAATCCCTTATTTGTGATTTTTCAAACATTCTCTCGTCACCGCTTCATGCACATCGCTGTTTTTGGTGTAACGTTGGGGGATCGATCACATAGAGATTGCCCATGTCTAAGCTCGCAGAATTTCGTCAGCTTGAAAAACACCTGGCAGAACAGCTACAAGCGCTCGAAACCATGAAAGGTGATACTGGCCTCAAGCAGGAAATCGAATTCGAAAAGAAGCTTCGTGATCTGCTTGCCAAGTATGGCTACAGCTTGAAAGATGTGATTAGCCTTCTTGATCAACAGGCCGGCCGTCGTGCACCAGCGACCCAGTCGAAGAGCAGCTCTCGCAAGCCTCGCCAGACGAAGGTCTATAAAAATCCTGAGTCCGGCGAGGTAGTTGAAACCAAGGGTGGCAACCACAAAACACTGAAAGAGTGGAAAGCGAAATACGGTTCGGACACGGTAGAGTCCTGGCTCACCAAGTGATATTGGTTTGAGTACAAAGGGCCCTCAGGGCCCTTTTTTACGTTCAGTGGTAACGGCAAACTTCTCTAATTAATGGAGTAACCCCAAGTTGCTAGCGGGAACGCTCTCGCTGTCCATGACGATTAAGCGCGTAGAGGCGTCCGCCTACCAACAATGTTGCGCTTACTGCAACCAGCAAGGAAGGTCTGTGCTTGGCTGCACGCCATCCACCTTCAATTCGGCGTTCACCGCTTGGCGGCGTAGACAGGTTGCCTGAGGCGATGTCCTTCGCCGATCCACAGGGCCCCCCGGCGGGTGTTGGCATCCAGAACCACACTGGCGTAACGATGCCCCTTGTAGAGGGCGAATTCATCCATGATCAGACGTTTTGGACTCGCCTTGGGAAGTGCCAGTAAGACGTAACCGTCCGGCCAGCACCCTCTCCTGACCCCCGGTGTCAGGATAGTTGTCGCCTCTCCGAATTTTCCTGAAAAAGCATATCGGGGGCGGAAAGAGACTGGTCGTGCCGTACTATTCACCTGAACGCAAAGCCGCATTACTCAAGATGCTGCTTCCCCCGCTGAACCTGACGATGGCCGAGGTTTCCCGGCGTGAAGGGGTTAGCGAAATGTCTTTGTCCAACTGGCGCAAGAAGGTCAGTTCTGAAGGAAGCGCAGTGCCTGAAGACAAGCCACTCCCCGAGAACTGGTCTGCTGAAGCCCGGTTCGCTGTCGTCCTTGAAACCGCCGGTCTGTCGCAGCTCGAACTGGGTGAGTACTGCCGACGAAAAGGTCTGTACCCCGAACACGTCAGCGCCTGGCGCCAAGCCTGTATCACGGGGCAGCAGAGTGTTCAGAACCAACAAAAGGTCGACCGCGAACAATCTCGCAAGGACAAGAAACGTATTCAGCAACTTGAGCGCGAACTGCTGCGTAAAGACAAGGCGCTGGCCGAAACCGCCGCGTTGTTGGTGCTGCGAAAAAAGCTCAACGATTACTGGGGGATCGACAACGAGGACACCTGACCTCTTTGCCGGAACGGCAGTTGTTGGTGGCTTGGTTGATCGAAGCCATCGAGGCCGGTGCTCGAAAAATCAGAGCGTGCCAAGAGGTGGGGCTGTCGCTCAGAACCTTGCAGCGATGGACGCAGAGTGAGGATCTTCAAGCCGATGCCCGCACAACCACCGTGCGGCCCACGCCGCGTAATGCGTTGAGCGAGATCGAACGACAAGCGATCGTGACGCTGTGTAACAGCCCTGCGTATGCCCATTTGCCGCCGAGTCAGATCGTACCGAGGCTGGCTGACGAGGGGCGTTATCTGGCGTCGGAAGCGACGTTTTATCGCATCCTGCGTGCAGCCGGTCAGCAACATCATCGGGGCCGTAGCCAGCGACCCAGACGGCATGCGGCACCGACGACGCATGTCGCCAAAGCGCCCAATCAGGTGTGGTCGTGGGACATCACGTATTTGCCGTCGCCGATACGCGGCAAGTACTACTACCTGTATTTGATCGAAGATATTTACAGCCGCAAGGCCGTAGGCTGGGAAGTTTACGAAGAAGAAAGCGGCGAAAAAGCCGCTGCGCTGCTGCAACGCAGCGTGATCGGCGAGCAGTGTTTACACGAGCCGCTGGTGCTGCACTCGGACAATGGTGCGCCGATGAAATCGCTGACGCTGTTGAGCAAGATGTACGACCTGGGTATCACGCCGTCCCGTGGCCGACCGCGAGTGAGCAACGACAATCCGTACTCGGAGTCGCTGTTTAGAACGCTGAAATATTGCCCGCAATGGCCGCAGGAGGGTTTTGCCAGCTTGGACGCCGCACGCGCGTGGGTGAGAGATTTTATGCGTTGGTACAACAACGAGCACCGGCATAGCCGGATCCGCTTCGTGACACCGACGGAGCGGCATCGAGGGCTGGACCAGCAGATCCTGGCGCGGCGGCATGAACTGTACCAGCGAGCGCGCAAGAAAAGCCCGGAACGTTGGTCAGGCCAGACGCGGAACTGGGAGCCGATAGGAGCGGTGATGCTGAATCCGGATCGGGAGCAGCAGGACGAGAAAAGAGCGGCATAGTTGAACGGTTGACGCGACAACTACCTTGAAAAACGCCGCTGACAGCCCTCCAAATTGGCCAAGATAGTGGACACCATTTTTTAGTGGACACTATCTTGGATACAGTTGCCCCCGCTCGTCGAACCGGCCGCCGCCCCAACTTCCCGTTGGACTTCAAACGCCAGGTCGTTGAGGCCACGTTTCAGCCTGGCGCCTCCGTGTCGTTGATCGCTCGTGAGCATGACGTCAATGCCAACCTGGTGTTTCGCTGGCGGCACCAGTATCAGGAAGGAGCCTTCGGCCCGGTTAACCAGAGTGCAACATTTTTGCCTGTCCAGGTGATCGAGGCGTCGCCGGATGTCTCGCAAGCCGCCCGGCCTCAATTCGAGTTTCATTCCGAGCTGGTTGTTGAAGTGGGTAAAGCCACGCTACGCATCACTGGCACGCCAGAACCGCAGACCTTGCAACTCATCTTGCAGCAGTTACTGCGATGATTGCTCCTCCTGCTGGAACCCGCATCTGGATCGCCGCCGGCGTCACGGACATGCGCCGTGGCTTCGACGGTTTAGCCGCGCTGGTGCAGACTCAGCTTGAAGCCGATCCTTTCTCGGGTCAGATCTTTGCTTTTCGCGGACGGCGCGGTGACCGGATCAAACTGCTATGGTGGGACGGCGACGGGTTGTGCCTGTTTTGCAAACGGCTGGAACAAGGGCGCTTCGTCTGGCCGCAAGCAACCAGCGGCAGCGTGTCGCTGACGGCTGCGCAGTTGTCGATGCTGTTGGAAGGCATTGATTGGCGCAGGCCAATTCGTACAGCGCCCGTCCTCGCGGTCTGACTTGCCACGCTGAAAAAATCCCAAGTAACATTCGGTCATGACTCTCGCGACCGACTCCCTGCCTAACGATCTTCAAGCCTTGAAGGCTCTGGTCTCTGCCCAGCGGGCAGAGATTGAGCGTTTGAAAATGATGATCGCCAAGCTGCGTCGTATGCAGTTCGGTCGCAGCTCCGAGCAACTGGACGCGATGATCGATCAGCTCCAACTGAGTCTTGAAGAGTTGCAAGTCAGCCAGACTGAACTGACACCGCCAACCGAACCGCCATCTCGCCCTGTCTCTCGGCGCAAGCCATTACCTTAACACTTGCCTCGCGAAATTCACGTCCATCAGCCTGAATCAAAATGTTCTGGCTGCGGTGGGAAACTTCGCCATTTGGGCGAGGATGTGTCGGAGGTGCTGGAGTACGTCCCGGCGCGTTTCAAAGTGATCCGCCATGTTCGCCCGAAGCTGGTTTGCCGCTGCTGCGAGCACATCGCTCAGGTGCCGGCACCGAGTCGCCCGATAGCCCGAGGCCTTGCAGGCCCTGGGCTACTGGCCCACGTGCTGGTCTCCAAGTTTGTTGACCATTTGCCGCTGTATCGGCAATCCGAGATTTACGCCCGTGAGGGCGTGGAGCTGGAGCGCTCAACCCTGGCCGACTGGGTCGGCCAGAGCAGTCAATTACTCAGGCCGCTGATCAGCGCCCTTGAACGCCATGTCCTGAGCGGCCATAAAGTCCATGCCGACGACACGCCGATTGGTGTACTTGCGCCGGGCAACGGCAAAACCAAAACGGCTCGCCTGTGGACGTACGTGCGGGACGACCGACCTGCGGGCGACTCAACACCGGCAGCGGTATGGTTTGCCTACTCGCCGGATCGCAAGGGGCAACATCCCCGCGCTCATCTCAAGAGTTTCAGCGGGATCTTGCAGGCTGACGGCTACGCCGGTTTTGCTCAGCTTTATGCTAAAGGCACCATTCAGGAAGCCGCCTGCTGGGCTCACGCCCGCCGCAAGTTTTACGATGTCTACAAAGATCAGGCTTCACCACTTGCCAGCGAGGCGCTGCAACGGATTGCGGCCCTGTATGCCATCGAGAGCGAGATCCGAGGACAGCCGCCAGATCAGAGAAAAGCGGTTCGACAAAGCCGGGCCAGTCCGCTGCTGGAACAACTACACGCATGGCTTAACCAGACGCTGACTCAACTGTCGAAAAAATCGGCATTGGGCGGTGCGATCCTCTATGCCCTCAACCGGTGGCAGGCGCTGACGCGTTACTGCAATGACGGCCGAATCGAAATCGACAACAATGCCGCCGAACGCGCGTTACGCGCCGTCGCATTGGGTCGAAAAAATTACCTGTTTGCCGGTTCCGATGCAGGCGGAGAACGAGCGGCTGCGATTTACAGCCTGGTGGGCACTGCCAAGTTAAACGGGTTAAATCCACAGGCCTATCTGACCTACGTGCTTGAGCGCATTGCCGAACACTCGATCAATCGGGTGAGCGAGTTGCTGCCCTGGAACATTTCTTTGAACCACACTGAACACTGCGAGGCCGCCTGATCCATGGTTAAAACTGTCCGTTTACCCAAACCCGCCTCCGACTTGTTGCTGCTGCACATTGAGCTGAAGTGGATCACTCCGACGATCTGGCGTCGGTTCGCGGTGCCTGAAAATATTACCTTGGGCAAACTGCACCATGTCATCCAGGTCGTGATGGGCTGGAGTGATAGCCATCTGCATGAGTTTGAAATTGCCGGTGAGAATTACGGTATTCCCGATCCTGATGGCTGGGGGCCGACGGTGAACCCGGAAGCCCGTAAAACGCTGATCAAGGCGCTGAACGGAAAGCGGACATTTAATTATCTTTACGACTTTGGTGACAGTTGGCATCACCGTATCAAGGTCGAAAAAATGCTACCTGCTATTGCCTGTCCTCAGGTTCCGTATTGCATCGACGGCGCCAATGCTTGCCCACCGGAAGACGTAGGAGGCGGGCCTGGCTATGAGGAGTTTCTAGAAGCGATGGCCAACCCCGATCATCCAGAGCATGACGCGATGGTTGAATGGTATGGAGATGTTTTTGATCCAGCGGCATTTGAGTGCGAGCGCGTGAACCAGTGGTTTAAACGGATTAAGATTTGAGTTGCAAGACGGTGTAGCTCGGACGCTTACCCTTTAACTGGACGCTGTGCCCCAGAATCGGCAAGTCACGAATCGATCTCTCGCAATATTCGTGGATGGTTGTGCACGGTTGGGGCGCTCCGCAAGCGGGTCATTGGGTTGGATGAGGCGGTGTGAGCGTAATTTGAAGCGCATCACCATCAGGTTTGATCGTGATAATAGAAAAGCCCGCCCAAAAGGGAAGGAACGTATTAATATCGTGCATAAGAACGCCAGTTTTTAGATGTGTTTGCTCGCACGAACATCATCAATCAAATCGGCGTTCTTGTTTCTGTGTTTCCCGGGATTCCGTGAAGAACCTAAAAATTGTCCCACCGATCTATTGATTGATCCAAGTCAAGAATGCGCTAACTTTATGCTCTAGCATCGGGCTTGGGTTGGAGATTCGGTCTGCTGCAATGTCCTGCTGTCCTGCTGTCCTGCTGTCCTGCTGTCTTGCGGGGAATGCGGGGCACAGAGAATCTTGACAGTCTTTGTAAGCAGGATTGTTTGAAGAGTGACCAAAAAGGTCCTATCTTTAATACTGGCACAAATGCTAAGAGGCGCCGGCCACTCCTTCTTACGAAAGACTTCCCTATTTTGGAGATTGCTATGAAATCGATGAAATCTTTGCTGTTGGTTGGTTCGCTTCTGTTGTCGTCTGCTGTTTGGGCCGCAGACGGGAGTGATCGTCTGCTTAAGCAAATACAAACGAGTCGTGACAACGCCGAAGCCAAGTTGACTCAGATAGAGAAGGCACCCGCTTGCGGTCGACACGCCTCCATGACAGAGCATATGGGTATGCTTGATAACCTCATGGCTGAACTGCACAAAGCGCAACCGACGCCGGATATGTCCACTGAACAGCACCTCGCCTGGATGCAGGAGCATGACAAGCTGATGAAGGACGTTCTCGGACAGATGATGCGTGAGCACAAGCTGATGATGGGCGAAAAGCAGTGTCGTCAATAAGGCATTCCTCGACCTCGTGACCGGGGTGATGCTCCTTTAGCCTAAGGCGTCTTGATGGCGCCCTGCTTTTCCTTGAGCTTAAAGGTTGTTGTTTAAGCTCACGGCTGCTCAATCGCCCTTGGAACCGGCGGCGTAACATTATCGGGCAGATATTCGGCCGGCTGAAAGATATCCGGAATATAGGTGCAAACGTCGATAAGTTGCCACCATGACCTCGCTGGCTAACACACCGCGGCGCCTGCGGCGGTACCTATAAAGCTCCTAGGGAAGATGGTGGGGTGACGTAGCTGCGTTACTTGCTTGGGGCGTCTGGTTATGCAGCGACTTATTTTGATATTGCCAAGTTATGATGATGCGATCCGCATTGGAAGCAGGGTTACTGAAAAATTCGATTAGGTAACATCTTATTACCTTGAGATTAGGTCTACATTGTCCCTGTCTGAAAGAATCCTTGTCAGTCCGTTGGATTTCCCTGTATCCGTCAGTCTCAGTCAGCCGCTCCATTCTCTTCTGAACCATTGATTGATACAGGTCAATGGTGGAAAAAGTCTACGGCCGGTGGCGCAAGGTGGACAGCTTAATAGTCACGCAAATGTCGACACCGGTTGTCGGAAAAGTTTGCGCTGTTAGCTGTTGAAGTACTCTTAAGCTAAAGAAGCAGGGCGTCCCGTCAGTGGCATCTGGCCAAATGGGAAGCTCTCAGCCGAGAAAGGTACCTATGATGAAACTCAATCAGGCTGTGTTATCACTCGTGGTCGCTGCAGGAAGCGCATATGTACAAGGCGCACAGACCTATACAAGCGCACAGACGCATCCGCCTGCTCATCCACCGGAAGTGGCTGCGCAGAATTCGGCCAAGGCGGCGACCGATCCGATCGCTGAACTTCGCGAGAAGGTTACACGACTAGAGTCAGTAATGGCTCAAGGTCACACAGCCATGCCTCCATCCGAAGCCTCAACGATGCCAAGTGATGAGAGTCCCATGGGCAGAGGGCGTATGGACGCGCGGTCGCAGCAAGGCTCATCGGCCGGCGGTATGCAGGGTATGTCTGGTGCATCCGGCATGGACGATGGCATGGGCATGGGCGCAATGGAAAACATGGAGGACGGCATTACCGGTAAAGTCCCGACGGCAAAGATGCCCATGATGGAACGGATGATGATGATGGGTATGTCGCGGATGGGCGCAGGCATGCAGGGAGGTTCGATGAGTTCGGCGTTGCCAGGCTTTCCGGGTGCGTCACATATCTACCATGTCGGCGCGACCGGCTTCTTCCTTGATCACCCGGAGCACATCTCCCTTTCTGTAGACCAGCGGCAACGCCTTGGTTCGATCAAGGAGGCCGCGCTCTTGGAGCAGGCGACGATGCAGCGCAATATTGAACAAGCGGAGCAGGCGCTTTGGGTGCTAACAGGCTCTGACAAGCCGGACGCGGGCAAAATCGAAGGCAAATTACGTGAGATTGAGACGCTCCGGGCCGACCAGCGGCTTGCCTTTGTTCGTGGGGTCGGCAGCGCCGCCGAGGTTTTGAGTGAAGAACAGCGTAAGCAATTGACGGGACACCTTTCGCCAATAGTTCCCCCTGCGACCGGAACTGGTGCGGGTGCCGGGATGGAGTCCGACATGTGAGAATTTCGGTTAGGCGCGGAGTGGTGGCGGCCAAGATCACGCGTGGGTATTCCACGCGCCGGGACGTGGTAGAGCGCGTCATTTGGCCGCTGACGTTATGCCTTACCATTCTTGTAGGGGGGCACTACACGGCTGCAGTCGCGCAGGTTTCGCCTGACGAACATACTGAGCACCACCCCGGGCAAGCGGCCACAGCGCAACCGGACGCGCCACCCAGCACCTCAGGCTCGGGGAAGATGGAAGGGATGGGAACGATGATGCAGGGAATGATGGGGGCACCGCGTAAGGCGCTTTATCCATCGCTCATGGAGTTCCCGGACCTTCCGCTCAAGAAGCGGGTACAGGTGGAGTCAGCTGCACACGAACGGATGCAGAGCGGCACGCAAATGATGGCCGAGGGGCTGGATCGGCTCGTGTACACAACCCCAACCGACGACTATGAGGCAATGCAGCGGGCAATTGCCCTGCTTCGCGAAGGGGCCGCACGCTTCGACAGCGGCTTGGCGGCACATCGTGCCATAGTGGAAGGCCACTCCGGGCAGAGGGTCGCGCTACAATGGTTCAAACAGGAAATGAACCTCACGCAAGGCGCCGCTGTGCCTTCCACAACCGGTGTTCTGGGTGTCTCCTGGTTCCATTTTTTTAGCATGTTTGGGCTGGTGGTGTTCGCTACTGCAACGCTGTGGATGTACTTTTTGAGGATGCAGCGTGCGTCATTGCTTTTACAACATTTGGCCGGAGTGACAGGTCCGGGCATCGGATCTCAGCCAACAAGCAGTCAGGAACAGGCAGCCCCAGCCCTGACCGAACCGAATGTCCTCGAGCCTGTAGTCGGTCGCGGATGGTCGGGAAAACTGCGCGTCGGTCGCATCTTTCAGGAAACGCCGGATGTTAAGACGTTTCGGCTGATGAATCCGCAGGGCGGCGTACTTCCATTCAACTACCTTCCGGGTCAATACATCACGGTCGCCGCGCCAATCAATGAGAAACCGGTGCGGCGTAGTTACACGATTGCATCATCCCCGACGCAGCTGGATTACATCGAGATTACTGTCAAGCATGATCCCGGAGGTGTTGTATCGGGTTATCTGCATTCAGCGGCGTGCGAAGGCGAATTTCTGGAATGTTCGGGACCCGCAGGTTCACTCATTTTTACTGGCCGGGAATGTAAATGCATCCTGCTCATCGCCGGTGGCGTTGGTATCACACCGCTTATGAGTGTCCTTCGCTACCTGCTCGACCGAAGCTGGGTGGGTGAGATTTTTCTGCTGTACGGTTGCAGCACGCCTGAAAATATAATTTTCAGGGAGGAACTTGAATACCTCCAACGCCGCCATCCTAACTTGCGCCTGGTTGTGACTGTATCGAGTCATGAGGGCATCGATTGGCAGGGCCCGACAGGTCTAATTACGAAGGCGCTTATTGCAGAATCGGTGCCGGATCTTCCATCTCGATATGTCCATATCTGCGGTCCTGTTCCGATGATGGAGGCAACTAAACAAGCGCTTGCAGAACTCGGCGTGCCGCACGTGCGGATCAAGACTGAAGCCTTCGGTCCGGCGATCGGCAAGGTCGAGCGGGCTCCGCACGAATACGGGCTTAATGATGCGCAGGGAAGGGGGGATATCCCTCCGGTCACGTGGCCCGTGGTGACATTCGCGGATTCGGATAAGTCCGCGCCGCTGCCGCCCGACAGTGTTATTTTGGAGGTTGCAGAGGTCATTGGTGTCGATATCGACTACTCATGCCGCACCGGCCTATGCGGACTCTGTCGAATTAAGCTGCTCTCGGGCAAGGTCTTCATGGCCGTTGAAGATGGATTACAGCCAGGCGACAAGGAGAACAATATCATCCTGGCTTGCCAAGCCAAGGCCTTGGAAAATATATCGGTGAAAGCATGAAAGAGCGCCAACGCCTTATTGTCACCGCGTTGGTGGTCCTGATGCTCATCTTCTGGTTAGGTTTTTTTCTCCATCGCTCACCCCGATTCGCGGGAAGCCTAATGGGTGGTGTGCTTGGCGTATCCGGTGCAGTGCTGATGCTCGCGCCCTTGGCGTACCTTCTCGTGAAGCGCGTCAAGCGACTCAACCGCTGGGTAACACGACTGGTGTCGATGCGGACGTTGCTGACCTGGCATATATATGCCGGTGTGCTCGGTCCTATCCTTGTGATCCTTCATTCCGGCCATAAGTTTGACAGTACACTGGGCATCGTGCTCACAGCAATGACCTTGATTGTCGTCCTAAGTGGATTCACAGGGCGATACCTGTTGGCGCAAATCTCGGAGACCCTAAATGAAAAAAAGGAAATACTCGCTCAGTTGCAGATTGGCTACCGGAGAGTAGTTGCCGAATTAATTGCTGTCCCGGCACAAGCAGAAATGCTGCGCCCTTTTTTCGGAGTTTTCGCACGCTGGATCACCATTCCGTTCATGCGGCATGCAGGCGCGGATCGTGCGAGTTCGCCTATGCGTGGTCTCACACTGGCGGAATCCATTGCCGACGTGGAGTACGCCATCAAAATGCATGTATGGTTTAAGTCAGTGTTCAGATGGTGGATCAAGTTCCATATCACGATCGCCCTCATTTTATACGTATTGCTTGCGCTACATGTGTGGTCTGCAATCCATTTCGGCATAAGGTGGTTCTCTTGAAACGGTGGCCGTACATCATTGCGGCCATGGGAATAGCAACAGCATTTTTGCTTTATTCACTCTCTGAAAATTTCGCAGGTAAAACAATTGATGTCTTGGATGGAGCTGCCTGGCAGCGCATGGTCAGTCCAGGACCGCTGTCGCGAGCCCACTCCTTCCTTGAGCAGGATTGCGCGGCTTGTCACACCGCGGTAAAAGGACCAGAGGCGAATAACTGTATCGCATGCCACGCCACTAACGAAGCGCTTCTAGCAACACAAACAACCGCCTTCCATGCCACTGTAAGCGACTGCCGCAACTGCCATGTTGAGCATATGGGCATCGAACAACGACCAATTGCGATGGATCATATGGTGTTGTTCAAGCTCGGTGACGGGTTTTCACCTGCAGACAAGCAGGTACTCCTCAATCGGCGCCCGGTTCCCTCACATATTACCGTTCAAGAAGCTGCCCTGAATTGTTCAACCTGCCATTCGAATCAGGACCCTCATCGTACGTTTTTCGGCACAGATTGCGCATCCTGTCACTCCACAACGCTGTGGAGCATTTCCGAATTCCGTCATTCGTCGGCGCAATCAACTGACTGTGCGCAATGCCATCAAGCGCCGCCTAGCCATTTCATGGAACATTTCGAAATGGTTTCGACGAAGGTTGCAGGTGTTGAACATGCCGATGTATCGCAGTGCTTTCTCTGCCACCAAAACAATAATTGGAACGATATCAAAGGAGTGGGCTGGTATAAGCATCACTGACCCGTTAATGGCGTGGCCATTGTCTTCACCTTAAGCCCCCGGGCTCGGGTCAAACTCCAGTAATTGGCTTGGATAAACACTTGCAGCAGGGGCCGTGATCTTGTGTCGCAACGTTGCTCGGCCACTGCTGACTTCGACTGGATGGACTCCGGTTCGCTCTGGCAAGCGGCTTCCTCATTTTGCGAGCGAGCGCAGGCCGACCACACAACCCGGCCAGCTTGTCCGGGCCGTGGAGGACGGTACAGGATCTATCAAGGTGTTGATAAAGAGGTGGGCTCATCCCGGGGGGCTAGATAGTCCTCTCAGTCTCGTGTGGTCATTGCCGCCTCAAAGGTATTTCTTGAGCGTCGAGGCGGTAATGGTCACGGCGATGCCCAGCAGCAGCGCGCAGGCATTAGCACGAAGAGCGGATTGAGCTGGTCCTCTGCTGCAAGCGGCCAAGCGGCTGCTATTTATGCACGCCTCGATCCAAGGGATGTCGACAAGCAGGGCAAACCGTTTATGAGCCTCAAGATGAGCCATTGTCGCTCTCCACTCCGATAAATTATCAGTGTGTAGATGAAGGCCGGGACACAAGGGCGCGCAAGCCTTTGACGGGCTGATGGTCGAGAACTGAATTTTCCGTTACCGCTCGACCGAAACCGCTCGACTCATGTGGTGAGGAACCTCAGGTGAGGAAGGAGGGACGGGGTACTGCGTCATGATCGATCGCAAGTGCTCGATGGCGTCATGATACTTAAGATTGGCATAGCGTCTCTGCTCTTGGTACTGGGTGAAAATTTCCGCGTCCAGGTAGGGCCGATCGAGAAGATCAAGGGCGGCGCAGCTCAAGCTATGTGCTTCGCTAAACAGATGGTTGTTGCGTTTATGCCAAGCTCGGCTTACCAGGTGATCGTAGATAAACATCAGCGCGATACGCCCCGAAAGCTTTCCCATTGCACACACCGTGAACTGGTTGTGATGCTCGGTGAAGTTCATTACGTGCGCTATGACGAGACCACGGCGTCACGCCTATTGGCGTTGGCTCACAAACTCAACAACGAATACGCCGGGAAGGTGGGCAACATCGTGGAGGCGAGTACCGACCGCCAGGAGTTTGAGAAACGCCTTTTTGCTTTCGAAGGGATTGGCCCCAACCCCCGGTGTCAGGATAGTTGTCGCCTCTCCGAATTTTCCTGAAAAAGCATATCGGGGGCGGAAAGAGACTGGTCGTGCCGTACTATTCACCTGAACGCAAAGCCGCATTACTCAAGATGCTGCTTCCCCCGCTGAACCTGACGATGGCCGAGGTTTCCCGGCGTGAAGGGGTTAGCGAAATGTCTTTGTCCAACTGGCGCAAGAAGGTCAGTTCTGAAGGAAGCGCAGTGCCTGAAGACAAGCCACTCCCCGAGAACTGGTCTGCTGAAGCCCGGTTCGCTGTCGTCCTTGAAACCGCCGGTCTGTCGCAGCTCGAACTGGGTGAGTACTGCCGACGAAAAGGTCTGTACCCCGAACACGTCAGCGCCTGGCGCCAAGCCTGTATCACGGGGCAGCAGAGTGTTCAGAACCAACAAAAGGTCGACCGCGAACAATCTCGCAAGGACAAGAAACGTATTCAGCAACTTGAGCGCGAACTGCTGCGTAAAGACAAGGCGCTGGCCGAAACCGCCGCGTTGTTGGTGCTGCGAAAAAAGCTCAACGATTACTGGGGGATCGACAACGAGGACACCTGACCTCTTTGCCGGAACGGCAGTTGTTGGTGGCTTGGTTGATCGAAGCCATCGAGGCCGGTGCTCGAAAAATCAGAGCGTGCCAAGAGGTGGGGCTGTCGCTCAGAACCTTGCAGCGATGGACGCAGAGTGAGGATCTTCAAGCCGATGCCCGCACAACCACCGTGCGGCCCACGCCGCGTAATGCGTTGAGCGAGATCGAACGACAAGCGATCGTGACGCTGTGTAACAGCCCTGCGTATGCCCATTTGCCGCCGAGTCAGATCGTACCGAGGCTGGCTGACGAGGGGCGTTATCTGGCGTCGGAAGCGACGTTTTATCGCATCCTGCGTGCAGCCGGTCAGCAACATCATCGGGGCCGTAGCCAGCGACCCAGACGGCATGCGGCACCGACGACGCATGTCGCCAAAGCGCCCAATCAGGTGTGGTCGTGGGACATCACGTATTTGCCGTCGCCGATACGCGGCAAGTACTACTACCTGTATTTGATCGAAGATATTTACAGCCGCAAGGCCGTAGGCTGGGAAGTTTACGAAGAAGAAAGCGGCGAAAAAGCCGCTGCGCTGCTGCAACGCAGCGTGATCGGCGAGCAGTGTTTACACGAGCCGCTGGTGCTGCACTCGGACAATGGTGCGCCGATGAAATCGCTGACGCTGTTGAGCAAGATGTACGACCTGGGTATCACGCCGTCCCGTGGCCGACCGCGAGTGAGCAACGACAATCCGTACTCGGAGTCGCTGTTTAGAACGCTGAAATATTGCCCGCAATGGCCGCAGGAGGGTTTTGCCAGCTTGGACGCCGCACGCGCGTGGGTGAGAGATTTTATGCGTTGGTACAACAACGAGCACCGGCATAGCCGGATCCGCTTCGTGACACCGACGGAGCGGCATCGAGGGCTGGACCAGCAGATCCTGGCGCGGCGGCATGAACTGTACCAGCGAGCGCGCAAGAAAAGCCCGGAACGTTGGTCAGGCCAGACGCGGAACTGGGAGCCGATAGGAGCGGTGATGCTGAATCCGGATCGGGAGCAGCAGGACGAGAAAAGAGCGGCATAGTTGAACGGTTGACGCGACAACTACCTTGAAAAACGCCGCCAAGACCGTCGAAATTTTTATGCGGGAGGTGGGGGCGGTGATTTTTTGAGTGACCGAACGTTTTTATTGAATGTGCGGTCTGGATCGCGGCGAGCGATTCCCGCCAGTCGCCAGAGGCCGAAAACAACCCCATAGCACGCAGCTATGATCTCGGTACCCCAGGCACGTCCATGTTTATCTTGCGCCAAACGGATTCGGACAAGCTGTAAACCGCAAAGGCGATCAGCCCCAAGGCCATCACCATCAAAATCACACCTCCGGCCGGTAAGTTCTGGAGGGCATCAAGGGCGTCCTTCATGCCCGGTGGATCCATGGTCTTGTAATTCGAGCCGCTTATTATCAGCAGCAGGGCGATCTCGATAAAGACGACTCCACGGGCTAAAAGACCGAACCGAGACACCGGACGTACATATCGCATAACGTCCTCGTCGGCTTCAAAATATTTTTCGAACGACGACTTCCAGCCTTTGATGATGTGAGCGATGCCTACACCGAGTGGTATGAGTGCGACTAGGTAAACCAATACATTTGAGTGTTCCCAGGACAAGAGATACGCCAATAAATCCTTTGTTTGTTCCCCTCCGGAGTTGCCCGAGCTTCTGATGCCGCCAATGAGTAGGCCCGATGCAAAAAATGCTAGCGCGCCGTTGACTACGCCTCCCGCTAACAAACTTGCACGAATCACCAGGCCCTTGAGTTTTTTACCGTGGTGATCAACGTCCCGCGTTGCTTGCAACACTCGCCAACAGGCGAAGGCGAGCAGGCCAGCCACCACTAGTCCGACTAAAACATAACCGAATGGCTGGCTTAACAATGCCTCCAGGCTTTTGTGACTATCCTTCGGTTTTGTCGAATCTAGAGCCGCCAGCAGAGCGAAGATACCAATGATCAGATAAAGAACGCCTCGAGCGGCATAACCACCCCGTGCGAGTACAACGAGGCTCTCTTGCGCGGACATAGAATTTAATTCCAGAGAGGTAATACAGGAACAGACCTATCTAGTCAGGAGGGGTTCGATTAAAGGTAGGGTTTGATCAATTCTGAATTTCCACTACCGCATCAGAGCTCACTCCCACTGGACGCCTGTCAGGATTGACCAGCTGGCTGGAGTCAGACTTTAACGGCCACCCACCCATAATAGGAGGAGAAAGAACGTGCTGGAGATTAGCGGAGTTTGCAACGGCCGGTCGCGCATGAGGGGTGAGCAGGTCAAGACCTAACTATTCGTAGCCCTGCCCCCTGTTTTTTGGCTATCGCAGGCGTCAGCGCAACAAAAGTCCCGCAGCTCGGGCTCGCAAAGCCATCACAAGATTCGCTGGCATTTTTTTAATTTCGTCAGGCCAGAGCGCCAGGTGCCCACGAAATTCTTTCGATTCATCATCGTATTTTGAGATGTCAGCGAGCACAAAGCTGTATCGACTGAGGTAGGCCGCAGACAAATCATCTGCCAAAGCCCTGGCAGGCTCTCCGGCTAACGCCAGACACCATTGCGCAATTTCAATTATTTGTTCACTTGGTGCTCGCGGTGTTACACCAAGTATGAAATTCAGGATGTATTTGTTATAGAGCAGAGCGCCTTGTTCGGGTTCATCCGTAGGATTTCCCGGACAATGTCGTCGTTCCCAAGGAAGGATGTACACCATTTTGTCCATCATAGTCTGAAGAACATAATCCGACGGCTTCACCAATCGATGCATAATCTTCTCCTGAAAAAAAACACAGTCAAACTATGGTAGCTCATCCGTAGAAGCCAATAGCCTCTATGAGGAAAACATACCTGGATGTGTACCAGGCTCGATGAATCTCGATTGCATTGGCCAAAGCGCTGCCAGGTTTACCCAGCACGACCGTCAGGCGACCTGCAGTCCTCGCAGTAGTCCAGGCTGTCGCAGTCATTGAAAAGAGAGACCCGCATTCAACGACTCATGTCCACCGCTAAGCGTGTGCGCCACTTCCTCATTGGCAGACTGCGCAGAATTGGGCTTATGGAATGGGAGTAGAATTTGCTCTTCTGAATAGTGGCGTATTGTCCTAGACTTAGCCTGTTTTGTTGTTGCAAGCGAAGTCCGAAACCTTGCAAACGTTGAAATGCGTTACCACTCGAAAGGCTGAGATTTTAGCCCGAGCGCGATAGTTGGTGAGATCTGGCACGCAAGCAGCATGATAAGACAGGTACGAGACGCTATGGGGAGTAGGGATCCGAAAGGCTACTATGCCATTCTCAGGGTAGATAACGACGCTGATGGTGCGTTTATCAAAGCCGCCTATCGTCGGCGGGCAATGGAACTACATCCTGATCGGAACGCGTCAGCAGGCGCGACCAGCCAATTTCAGCACCTCAATGAAGCTTACGCCGTACTCTGCGAACCAGAGTCTCGAGCCGAATATGACACGATGTCGGTCGAGACAGCCAAGAAGGTCTGCGCCGAAGCTTTCGAGGCGCCCGAGCCAATCGTCTGCTCATGTTGCGGCAAAGTCTCTGCCCAGCCTCGTTACGTGATTTTCTTAAAAGCCAAGAGCTTCCTGGTTTTCACGGTACGCTCAATGACCCAAGGGGTTTTTTGTAGCCCTTGTGCCGAAAAAAAGGCACTTCAGGCCACCGCGATTACCTGGGCCCTGGGGTGGTGGGGTTTTCCGTGGGGCCCGATTTATTCCGTCCAGGCCCTATGGGTCAATATGCTCGGAGGCAAGCGACCGGTGTTGCCCAACGCGCGATTGGCTGCCCATCAGGCCCGTTTTTTCGCCGCCACAGGCCGCCCCGATATGGCGCGCGCAGTTGCCTTGGATGCGCTTAGCTTGGCGCAAAAAATTCCTCGCAGGAAAAAGTCCGACGGTCGTTACGTCGATGACGAAGGGGCCAAGTTACGCGCACACATTGAAGCGTTTTTAGACGCGCTCGGCGGCAGTAGTGTCCGTCTTAGGAACGCGTGGAAACTCACGCAGCGTCGGTTTTTTGTGCAAGTAGGGATAGTCGCTGTAATTGCCGCTGGCATCTCCTCTGTGATACTGAATGCGCAGCCGAACACTTATGCTCCGCCGCGAAGCCCTAAACCGTACGTAGCTGAAGCTGCGGCGAATGTCGACCACGGCAAGCAGACTTTAACTGCCGGGATACCTTCTCCGAATGCGGCTGGGACGAGCTCAACGCGCCAGCCTGTGGCTCAGGGGGACTCGACGATTGCCGGCACTCCGGTTGTCAAACAAGCCTGGGTCAGGCCACCGAAAGCACCAAACGGGCAACCTTGGCCGAAGTTGGCCTCTTATTTGAAGGGGTTCCCTCAAGCCAACTCTAAAGGGCGTTCGACCGTCACCATCGACAACGGACAGAACAATTCGGATGTCTTTGTAAAGCTAGTGTCCCTAAACGGAAATCACGCCAAGCCGGCCCGCTTCGTGTTCATTCCTGCACACGGACGTTTTACGGTCAAAGCAGTCACACCTGGTGGTTATGATGTGCGCTATAGAGATCTAGTTTCCGGCTATCTGTCGCGTTCCGAACAGTTCACGCTTGAAGAAGAAAAGACTTCTCAAGGTACGCTGCGGATTCCACGACACTTGGACACTCAGCCCACGATCATTTGGACACTCGTTCCATGCTCACTTGGACACCTGATCCACGTCCACTTGGACAGGCAGTCGGAGCGCAGCGACGCAGGTTTGCATTGTTAGTCTGAAGTCTCTGTCGCCGTCAATTTCGTTGCGCGTCTGCGCATCGATTCGCCCTTCAGTTCGATCCGGTAAGCGTTGTGCACCAGCCGGTCGAGGATCGCATCGCCCAAGGTCGGATCGCCGATCAGTGCGTGCCATTTGTCCACCGGCATTTGGCTGGTCACCAGTGTCGAGCGGTTGCCGTAGCGGTCGTCCAGCAGTTCGAGCATGTCGCGCCGTTGCGCAGCGGTAAACGGCGCGAGGCCCCAGTCGTCCAGGATCAGCAAGTCGGTCTTGGCATAACCCGCCATCAGTTTCGCGAAGCGGCCGTCGCCGTGGGCCAGGCCTAGTTCTTCCATCAAGCGCGGCAAGCGCAGATAACGCACGCTGTAACCGTCGCGGCAGGCCTTGTGAGCCAGCGCGCAGGCGAGCCAGGTTTTGCCTACGCCAGTTGGGCCGCCGATGATCAGGTTCAAGCCATCGCGCAGCCACTGGCCGCTGCCCAGTTGCAGGATCAAGGCCTTGTCCAGGCCACGCGGACTGCGATAGTCGATGTCTTCCAGGCAGGCGTTATGGCGCAGTCGTGCGGCTTTGAGGCGAGTAGTCAGGCGGGCGTCTTCGCGCTCGGTCAGCTCGCGGTCGACCATCAGACCGAGGCGTTCGTCGAAGCTGAGATCGTTGATGTCAGGCGTTGCGTGTTGTTCGCCAAGCGCCTTGATCATGCCGTGCAGGCGCAGGGTTTGTAGCTTGTCGAGTGTCGGGTTGGGCAGCATTTTGGTGCTCCTTTTTCAGGTCAGTGGTAGTAGCCAGGGCCGCGCAGGTTGATGTGTTCTTCGGGCAGTAACGGCAGGTTCTGCTGGGCCAGCGGTAGCCGTTCCAGTCCTTGGCGCAGGATCGATTCGAGGCTTTTGTAGCTGCACGCGCCCAGTGCCAGCGCTCGCTGGCAAGCGGCTTCCAGCCGCTCTTCGCCGTGCTGTTTGCTCAGGCGCAGAATCCCCAGGCAGGCGCGGAAGCCGTGCTGCGGATGGATTCGGCGTTCGAGGATATGAGCGATGACACCAGCGGTGTTCGGCCCGGTCTGCTCAGCCCAGTGGATCAGTCGCTGCGGCGTCCATTCGGCATGTTCGCGGTGACTTTTGGGCATGTGCTCGGTTTGGGTGGTGTGGCGGCCTTTGTGCGGCGAGCGCAGATGGCTGGCCACCCGCTGGTTGGCGTGGAAGCACTCGACGGTCTTAGCGGTTAGCCGCACTTCGAGTTGGTGCTTCACCAGCTGGTACGGCACCGAGTAGTAATGGCCGTCGACCTCGACGTGGTAGTCGATGTGGACGCGTACCTTTTTCCATTCGGCGTAGACGTAAGGGTGTTCCGGCAGCGCTTGCAGCGCCGGCCGGTCGATGGTCTCGAAGGCTGACCGGCGTGAGCCGGGCAGCTTCTTGAAGGGCTTCTGATTGAGGCGATCCAGCAGCAATCCGATGGCTGTGTTGAGTTCGCCCAAGGAGAAGAACTGGCGGTTGCGCAGCACCGCCAGGATCCACCGCTCGACTACCTGTACGCCGACTTCAACCTTGGCTTTGTCCTTGGGTTTACGCGAACGCGCGGGCAGCACGGCTACGCCGTAATGCTCGGCGAGGTCGCGGTAACTGGGGTTGATGTCGGGCTCGTAACGATGCGCTTTGGTAACGCCGCTGCGCAGATTGTCCGGTACCAGGATCTGCGATGTACCGCCGAGAAAGGCGAAGCAGCGCACGTGCGAGCCCAGCCAGTCGGGCAGTTTCTGCGACCAGGTGGCCTCGGCGAAGGTGTAGCTGGACGCGCCGAGGACGGCGACGAAGATCTGCGTTTGGCGGATCTCGCCCGTTCGCCGATCAATGACTGGCACGGTCTGGCCGGCGTAATCGACAAACAGCTTCTCGCCGGCACGGTGTTCCTGGCGCATGACCACATCGATCTTCGCGGCCCAGAGGCGGTAGTGCTCGCAGAACCAGCTGTACTGGAAACCTTGCGGGTGGGTGAGCCGATACTCTTGCCAGAGCAGGGCCAAGGTGACGCCGGGGCGACGTAACTCGGCATGGACATGAGCCCAGTCCGGCATCGGACGTTGATCGCTGGGCACCGTCGGCGCTGGCGGGAATAGACATCGCTCCAGTTCGGCGTCCGACAACTGCGTGGGCCAAGTCAGCCCGCAAGCGTTGAAGCGGTGCAGATAATTGCCGGCACTGCCGCTGCTGATGCGCAGGCTGGTGGCAATTTTTCGCACGGACAGGCCGGCGTCGAACTTTAGGCGTAGTACCTCTCGGATTTTACGCATGGATATACGCTCCACGACGACCTCTTCGCTTCGAGAAAAGAGGTCGATGGTAGTGAATAATCCTGCGTTGCTGCCTGCCTGAGCTTGGGTCGGATCAGTGAGAGATCACTGTCCAAGTGCTCGTGGAATCAGTGTCCAAGTGGCCGTGGAATGAGTGTCCAAGTTAGCGTGGAATGGGTGTCCAAGTGCGCATGGAATCCCCAGGTACGCGCTACAGTGACCTCACGCTGAAGCTGTATAAAGCCCAAAACGGCAATATGACCACCTATAATCTTGCCGAAGATGAGTTCTGATTATCGGGTGGCCGGTATATATCAGCGGACCCAGGCTTGTGAATCGTATGGATTTTTTCAGAAGTGGACGATTCTTGGCTGCTTCGTCATTACAGATAAAACACCTTTGGTCGGCCTTCATGAACCCACGGCAAATTTCGCAGATCCATTCAGAAATACTTCCAGGATTCATGCCGTCATGAACTCTTTTAAGAACCTGCTGACGCCAGCGCAAGAGCGAAGACTTTTTGCTCTGGATGTGTGGCATCGCGCGCTCGAGAACTGCTCTCTGCGTATGGACTGTCCAGATACCTATCATGAGGAACTGCTTCGACAGGCGGACGAGATGGATCGTAAAGGAATTGTTGATTGGGAGGAGTGGAGAGACTTACGAGTTCAGGCGGATCAGGCTTATTTGCGTGCAGTCGCGGGAGAGGATTACCACTCGGTTGATCCTTGTAAGACGATGTGTGAAACGTCGGCGCTGTCGACTGACCTGAATCTCGTTTAGGGGACAGGGAGGAGCAATGAACGGTCAGCTGAAGTTTGGTATAGAAGAAGAGTATTTCATAACCGACCTGGTCACCCGACAGATGCCTGGGAATCTATCCTGCGAGGTGAGTGACAAGTGCAAAGTTGAATTGGGGCAAAGCTTTGCGTACGAGATGTTCCAAGCACAGATCGAAGTAGCTTCGCCTGTTTTTACGAGTCTTGCGCAAGCAGCGGATTATCTCGCTAACGCGCGCGGCACGTTGCAGCATTCTCTCCAGTCTTTTGAATTAGGGTTGCTGTGTGCCGGTAGTCATCCCTTGGCGGACTGGCGTATGCAACACGCCACAGACCAGAGTCATTTTCAGCAGCTGTTCAAAGATTACCAACGCGTCGCACGGCGCAGTCTGCTATCGGGTTTGCACGTACATGTGGAGATTGCGAATCACTTGGATCGAATTCAGGTGATGAACGAGGTGCTTCCGTGGGTACCTTTCCTACTGGCCTTAAGTAGCTCCTCACCCTTTTGGGATGGTGCCGACAGCGGATTTGCAAGCTATCGCCAGACAGCCTGTGATGAATGGCCCAGGATGGGCGTACCGGAGTTCCTTGAGGATCATCTCGCCTATGACGCCTACATCGCATTTTTGATTTCAACCGGCTCGATGAAAATGCCAAGCGATTGCTGGTGGGGGGTGCGGCCCTCTGCCAGGTACCCGACGCTGGAATTGCGAATGACGGACGCATGTCCGCGTCTAGAGGACGCTTTGTGTATCGCCTCTTTTTTCCGATTAATGATCGCCTACGCTATCGATCAACCTCGTCCAGGATCGGACTACTCGCAAAAATCCAGATGGATGCTGATGGAGAATCGATGGAGAGCTAAAAGATATGGAGTCTACGCAGCGTTCCTGGTTGAGGGGTACGACCGGCCATTTACGATTGAACAATGGCTTTTCATGGCAGAGGAGATCTTGGGAGATACAGCTCGAGCACTGGGTGTAGAGAATGTTTTTTCTCAGCTTCGGCGAATTATCCGTGAAGGCACCAGTGCAGAACGGCAACGTTATGTCTACGAAGAAAGCGTTGGCAGTGGACGGAGTGTCTATGAAGCCCTCTCACACGTAGTCGATCAGCTGCTGATGGAAACAGCGGGAGCCAATCGCGAACTGAAGGGCTTGCCCCCGTTTTCCAGCACAAATGCATAACCTACGGTCGTTAGAAGTGATTTCCACCCTAGAATTACGCCACGTCATCGAGGGCACACCCGCAACGCCTGTGGCCTCCTTTTTGAGTTAATAATCGATAGGGTCGCGAATGATCGGGCAGGTCATGCAATGGCCGCCGCCACGTCCGCGAACGAGTTCGCCGGCGCTGATGGTAATGACTTCTACGCCGGCCTTTCTCAACAAAGTGTTGGTGTAAGTGTTGCGGTCATAACCGATCACGACACCCGGCTCCACGGCCACCACGTTGTTACCGTCATCCCACTGTTCGCGTTCAGCGGCAAAGCTGTTGCCGCCGGTTTCGACGACGCGCAAGGCTTTCAAGTTGAGCGCCTTTGCCACGGTGCGCAGGAAACTGGTTTCCTCGCGACGAATGTCGATGCCACCGGGTTTGCCCTCGTCCGGACGTAGGGAGAACGCGACGATCTGGTTCACCACTTCCGGAAAGATCGTCACTACATCGCGGTCACAAAAACTGAAGACGGTGTCCAGGTGCATCGCCGCGCGGGATTTCGGCAAGCCGGCAATGATCACCCGCTCCACGACGTTGTGCTTAAACAGGTTCAACGCCAGTTGGCCGATGGCCTGATGGGACGAGCGTTCGCCCATGCCGATCAACACCACACCGTTCCCGATTGGCATCACATCGCCGCCCTCCAGCGTGGCGTTGCCGTGTTCCTGGTCCGGGTCGCCGTACCAGATCTGAAAGTCGGCGTTAGTGAATTCAGGGTGGAATTTGTAGATGGCGCTTACCAGTAGGGTTTCCTGGCGACGTGCCGGCCAGTGCATCGGGTTGAGCGTAACGCCACCGTAGATCCAGCAAGCGGTGTCGCGGGTAAACTGGGTATTCGGCAGTGGCGGCAGAATGAAGCTTGAGTGGCCGAGGAAGTCGCGGTACATCTGGAGGGTCTTGCAACCGACGCTGTCCGGCAAGTCATCGGCTGATATGCCGCCGATAAGGAACTCGGCGATCTTGCGCGGCTCCAGGCTACGCAACCAGGAATCCACTTCATTGATCAGGCCAAAGCCAACCGAGTTGGCGGTGATTTTGCGCTGCAAAATCCAGTCGAGGGCTTCGGGGACACAGACGATGTCAGTCAACAGGTTGTGCATCTCCAGCACGTCGATGTTGCGTTCGCGCATTTTGGTGACAAAGTCGAAATGATCGCGTTTGGCCTGGGCGACCCACAGCACGTCGTCAAACAGCAATTCGTTGCAGTTATCCGGAGTCAGCCGCTGGTGGGCCAGACCGGGCGAGCAAACCATGACCCTGTGGAGTTTGCCGGCTTCGGAGTGGACGCCGAGTTTGAGCTTTGGCATGGCGGGATCCTTGAAATTATCGGCAATCGCGCGGAAAGGGGGTTCCCCAATCGGCACAAGCCAGCCGGTTAGCGAGAACCGGATTTACTCCGGCCATTTATGCCAAGCCATCAAACTTTTTACAGATGGAATCCAAGTCATCCCACGGATTATGCTTTTGTCCCGCGTGCCCACAGCCAGGACAGTGTTCAAATGTTGCACCTCGTTCAGCTTCTCGTTGTTGTGCTTCGCAAGTCCGGCAAGACACGACACCGTTAGAGATTCGCCAGTGGGTATTCCAGTCAATCAGATCCTCGTTTGCCGTCATAGATCACCGTCTCAGTCCTATACCCACCTCATATAAGATTGATTGGCGGGTACGGTAGAGGTTCCAGACAATAAGGAAGGGCTACGGAACATTCTGGTTTATCAAGGCTTGGGGCGGATCAGGCCATAGACAAACAGATTGGCGTGAAGCGGACATCCGACTGGCAACTGCTGTGAGGCTGGAAAGTCAGAGCGTTACAATAGCCGTTGACTACGCATGGAGAGGGATCCAGTGGCAAAGGCAGCGCCCTGTTCGACGCCCCAAAGTGCAACATGCTCCTCGGTCCCGTTCAGGTTGACTCAGCGAGCAGCGCTTTCTGCTCTTTCGATATGCAGTCAGTGAAGGCACAATGCGCATCCTTTTTTGGTTGGCCTTGCCGGAGGCGCCTCGAAATGATCAAAACGCCGTACTACCTCATCGACAAGCAAAAGCTGCTGGCGAACATGCAGAAGATCGCCTATGTGCGCGAACAGTCCGGGGCCAAGGCCCTGCTGGCACTCAAGTGCTTCGCCACCTGGTCGGTGTTCGACCTGATGCAGCAATACATGGACGGCACCACATCGTCGTCGCTCTACGAGCTCAAACTCGGTCGACAGAAGTTCGCTGGCGAGACTCACGCCTACAGCGTGGCCTGGGCCGACGACGAGATCGAGGAGATGCTCGAGAACTGCGACAAGATCATCTTCAATTCCATTGGCCAATTGCAGCGCTACACTGAGGCGTCAGCAGGCAAGGTCCGCGGTCTGCGGGTCAATCCGCAAGTGAGCAGCTCGGATTATCTGCTGGCTGACCCCGCGCGGCCGTTCAGCCGACTGGGCGAGTGGGACCCGGTGAAGATCGAGCAGGTCATCGACCAGATCTCTGGCTTCATGTTCCACAACAACTGCGAGAACGGCGACTTCGGCCTGTTCGACCAAATGCTGTGCACCATCGAAGAGCGATTCGGTCATCTGCTGCACAAGGTCGAGTGGGTCAGCCTCGGCGGCGGCATCCACTTCACCGGTGAAGGCTACGCGCTGGATGAATTTTGCGCGCGCCTCAAGGCCTTTTCGCAAAAATACGGCGTTCAGGTCTATCTGGAGCCGGGCGAAGCCGCCATCACACAGAGCGCTTCGCTGGAAGTCACCGTGCTCGACACCCTCTACAACGGCAAGCACCTGGCAGTCGTGGACAGCTCTATCGAAGCACACATGCTCGATCTGCTGATCTATCGCCTGAATGCCAAGCTGGCGCCCAGCGAGGGCGAGCACACCTACATGGTGTGCGGCAAATCCTGCCTGGCCGGAGACATTTTCGGTGAATATCAATTTGATCGTCCGCTGGCCATCGGTGATCGGCTGTCGTTCATCGACGCCGCGGGTTACACCATGGTCAAGAAGAATTGGTTCAACGGCCTGAAAATGCCGTCCATCGTAGTGAAACAACTCGACGGTACTGTCGAGGTGGTTCGTGAGTTTGGTTACAACGACTACATGTCCAGCCTTTCGTAAGCTGGCAGAGAAGGAGAGAGAGAAAAATTGAAGAAGAACGTGCTTATCATTGGTGCAGGAGGTGTCGCCAAGGTGGTGGCCCACAAGTGCGCGCAGCACAACGATGAACTCGGTCGTATTGCTATCGCGTCGCGCAACATCTCCAAGTGCCAGGCCATCATCGACAGCGTCAAGGCCAAGGGCAGCCTCAAAGTGCCCGCCGAAATCCAGGCCTTCTCGCTGAACGCCCTGGATGTCGAAGCGACCAAGGCGCTGATCCGCGAAACCGGATCGCAGATCGTCATCAACGTCGGTTCCGCGTTCCTCAACATGTCGGTGCTGCGTGCCTGCATCGACACCGGTGTAGCCTACCTGGACACCGCCATTCACGAAGAACCGGGCAAAATCTGCGAGACGCCGCCCTGGTATGGCAACTACGAGTGGAACCACCTCGAGGAGTGCAAAGAGAAGAACATCACCGCCATTCTCGGCGTGGGCTTCGACCCGGGTGTGGTCAACGCCTATGCAGCGCTGGCGCAGCAACAGTATTTCGACCGCATTGATTCGATCGACATTCTTGACGTCAATGCCGGTACCCACGGCAAGTATTTCGCCACCAATTTCGACCCGGAAATCAACTTCCGCGAGTTCACCGGACAGGTGTGGAGCTGGCAGAACAGCCAGTGGACGAGCAACACGATGTTCGAAGTCAAACGCACTGACGACCTGCCGGTCGTAGGGGCGCAGAACCTGTACCTGACCGGCCACGATGAAGTTCACTCGCTGTCGAAGAACCTCAACGTGCCCAACGTGCGTTTCTGGATGAGCTTTGGCGAGCATTACATCAATGTGTTCACCGTGCTCAGGAACCTCGGGCTGCTCTCTGAGCAACCGGTCAAGACCGCTGAAGGCCTGGAAGTCGTGCCGCTGAAAGTGGTCAAGGCCGTGCTGCCCGATCCGAGCTCGCTGGCCCCTGGCTACACCGGCAAGACCTGCATCGGCGATCTGGTCAAGGGCACCAAGGATGGCCAGCCGCGCGAGGTGTTCATCTACAACGTGGCCGATCATGAAGACGCCTACGCAGAAACCGACAGCCAGGGCATTTCCTATACCGCTGGCGTGCCGCCCGTGGCCGCAGCCCTGCTGGTCGCCCGCGGCGAGTGGGACGTGCAGCGTATGGTCAACGTCGAGGAGCTGCCGGCTGAGCCGTTCCTCAAGGCGCTGGATGTGATGGGCCTGCCGACCCGCATCAAGGATGAGAGTGGCGATCGTCCCTGGAGCTGCAACGTTTGAGGCGCCGAAATTACAGGTGAGTCTCGTTTCCCGCTCTAAACGCAAAAACGCCGCTCTTTGAGCGGCGTTTTGCTTTGTGCGTCATTTGTTGAGCTTGTTGAGGACGAGTTCAAGGTTGAGTGACATCCTCAGGGCGTGAAGCGGCAGCAATCAACTGTGAATTCAACCGGTCGTCAAGGACAGTAGCTGACCAAGCTCCGAGCTTAAGCTCATCGACTAACTCTCGCTCTTGCAGACGTTGAAAACTTGATGCTGGTCGATTTTTTCAACTCGCTGTCCATGTCCAGTCTCAACACGAGTTTACGTTTAAGAAATTAACGGTTGCTCGTAATATTAGCGCCAATAAATAGTTATTAAAAAATTGACATGTTTCATTCGCTTTACAGTGTGCGATGAATTTAAATAGTCACGCTTACAATGTTGTAACGTTGGCGTTGCACCGTGTCAGGGCTTTGGGCGTGTCTATTCAGCAGGTATCGTAAGTGCCTGCTTGTTTTTGGTGCGTGGATGTATTTTTTGTTCAAGTTGTCATGCTCGATAACTTTCATATCAATCTGATTTTATTAGTGTTTTTCTTAAGGGTTAACGTGATGTCGATGTTGGCACTCGCTTTGCTGATCTCGCTGCAAATGTTGTCGGCGCGAAGTGTTCGAAATTTTTTTTAAAAAATGACAGTGCCGAAGTGATGTTTGTCTACACTCCAGTTCTTCAAGTGTGGTCGAGAATCAAGTTGTACCTAACTGCCGGCTAGTTGGCGCGGTAGAGCGACTGTCGGTCTGCGTGGCATGCCGATGGCCTTCCTGAATCAGGGTATACGGGGGTATTCACCGATGCGTATCAGCATATTTGGTTTGGGGTACGTGGGCGCTGTCTGTGCGGGCTGTCTCTGTGCTCGCGGTCATGAGGTAATCGGGGTGGATGTCTCGCAAGTCAAGGTCGACCTGATCAACCAGGGTAAGTCGCCCATCGTTGAGCCGGGCCTGGAGTCGCTGCTCGAGCAAGGGGTAAATTTTGGGCTGCTGCGGGGTGGCGGTGATGTGAAGGCGGCAGTGATGGGCACGGATATGTCGTTCATCGCCGTCGGTACGCCCAGCAAGAAGAATGGCGATCTGGATTTGGTCTACATAGAGTCGGTCTGCCGCGAGATCGGCGAAGCCCTGCACGACAAGGACAGTTGGCATACGGTCGTGGTGCGTAGCACGGTGCTGCCGGGCACCGTGAAGAACGTGGTGATCCCGATACTTGAAGACTGTTCCGGCAAGAAGGCCGGGGTCGACTTCGGCGTGGCGATCAACCCGGAGTTCCTGCGCGAAAGTACCGCGATCAAGGATTATAACTGTCCGCCCATGACGGTGATCGGTGAACTCGACCAGCGCAGCGGTGACATGCTCGCCGCGCTCTATCAAGAGCTGGACGCGCCGCTCCTGCGCAGGAGCATCGAAGTGGCGGAGATGATCAAGTACACCTGCAACGTCTGGCACGCGACCAAAGTGACCTTCGCCAATGAGATCGGCAATATCGCAAAGGCCGCCGGCGTCGACGGTCGCGATGTGATGGACGTGATCTGCCAGGACACCAAACTCAACCTGTCGCGTTATTACATGCGCCCCGGCTTCGCCTTCGGCGGTTCCTGCCTGCCCAAGGATGTGCGTGCGCTGAACTATCGCGCCGGGCAAATGGACGTCGAGCACCCGCTACTGGCCTCGATCATGCGCAGCAATGCGGTGCAGGTACAGAGAGCCTTCGACATTATCAGCAGTTACGGCAAGCGGCGTGTCGCGCTACTCGGCCTGAGCTTCAAGGCGGGCACCGATGACCTGCGCGAAAGCCCGCTGGTGGAGTTGGCCGAGATGTTGATAGGCAAGGGATACGACCTGCATATATTCGACCGCAACGTTGAGTACGCGCGTATCTACGGGGCCAACAAGGAATACATCGAGTCGAAGATTCCGCACCTCGCTTCGCTGTTATGCGCTGACCTTGCGAAGGTGATCGAGCAGGCGGACGTGATCGTGCTGGGTAACAGTGACGAGTCCTTCGAAGCCATTGCGCTTCAAGTGCCCGAGGGCAAGCAAGTGGTCGACCTGGTGGGCTTCATGCCGCACGCCAGTGGCGATCGGCTTGAGGGTATCTGCTGGTAAGCGAGGCGCGCGAGCTGGTGCGCTCCAAGCAACATGGGTTTATCGAGTAGGGGTCATATCTATGGTTGATTCCAGGGTTTACTTGCGCGAAGCGGCGGGCTGGCTGTTCTACGTCACCGCGCTGATGGGGCTTGCACTGTTGCTGCCGCGCACAGTGTTCGATCCCGAATCCAGGGACTTTCTCCTGTTGCTGGGGGCGGTTGGTATCTGGCGTTATTCGATGGGCGCGATCCATTACCTGCGGGGGATGCTGTTCCTTTATCTGGTATTTCCTTATTACAGACGCAAAGTCACCAGGCTGGGCAGAAGTGCCGATCCGTCGCAAGTGTTTTTGCTGGTCACCAGTTTTCGTATCGATGCGTTGACCACGGCGCAGGTCTACCGCTCGGTGATCGAAGAGGCCATTGGTTGTGGCTACCCGACCACGGTGGTCTGTTCCATCGTCGAGCTGGCCGATGAACTGCTGATCAAAGCGCTCTGGGACAGCTATACCCCGCCGGAGCAGGTCAAGCTGAGCTTCGTGCGGATTCCCGGCACCGGTAAGCGCGATGGCCTGGCCCATGGTTTTCGGGCGATCTCCCGGCATTTGCCGGATGCCGATGCGGTGGTGGCGGTGGTCGATGGCGACACCGTGCTTTCGCCCGGGCTGGTGCGTCAGACCGTGCCCTGGTTCAAGCTGTTCCCGAAAGTCGGCGGGCTGACCACCAATGAGTTCTGCGAGGTGCGCGGAAGCTACCTGATGAGCCAATGGCACAAGCTGCGGTTCGCCCAGCGGCACATCAATATGTGTTCGATGGCACTGGGCAAGCGAGTGCTGACAATGACCGGGCGGATGTCGGTGTTCCGCGCCCAGGTGGTGACCGACCCCGGCTTTATTCAAGACGTTGAGAGCGATTATCTGCAGCACTGGCGTCTGGGGCGTTTCCGCTTCTTGACCGGTGATGACAAGTC
Organism: Pseudomonas sp. RT4P38; assembly: GCF_054897765.1. NCBI lineage: Bacteria > Pseudomonadati > Pseudomonadota > Gammaproteobacteria > Pseudomonadales > Pseudomonadaceae > Pseudomonas > Pseudomonas sp. RT4P38. Next base: position 4,547,136 of record NZ_CM142703.1, on the reverse strand, counting down.
CAGTTGGTACAGTCTGATGCGGCTGGGCTACGACACCTTTTATGTGCCCGATGCGGCGATCAACACGGTTGAGCACCCACCGGAAAAGAGCTTCTTCAAGGCCAGCCGCAAGCTGATGTTCCGCTGGTATGGCAATAACCTGCGGCAGAACTCGCGGGCCCTGCACCTGGGCGCGCAGCGGTTGGGCTGGTTCACCTCGCTGGTGCTGTTCGACCAACGCGTATCGATGTGGGCCAGCCTGCTCGGGCCGTCAATAGCGATCATTGCCAGCCTCAAATACAGCGCGGCCTACCTGCTGATCTATGTGCTCTGGATCGGCGTGACTCGCTTGATCCTGAGTCTGCTGTTGCTGGCTTCGGGGCACCCGGTCGGGCCGGCTTATCCACTGATTATCTATTACAACCAGTTGGTCGGCGCCATGGTGAAGATCTATGTGTTCTTCCGTCTCGACCGGCAATCGTGGACGCGCCAGAAAACCAGACTCGACCGCGGGCTGGCCAGCTATCAGCGCTGGTTCAATACCTGGTCGTCGCGGGCCATGACCTTTTCGGCCGGCAGTGTGTTTTGCGCGCTGCTGATGTGGGTGGTGTAGCGCAGGTTTCAGGGTAGTCCGCGTGCCGTGTCGGTCTGCTCAACGGTAAAGAATAAAGGTGAACACCGGCACTGACCTGCCGGATCGGTCTGAATCGTGGATGGGAAGGGGCGCGTTATGAACACAGCCGTTTTTGCTGTTGATGACAATGTCGTGCATGAGTCAGAGGTGCAGCGTCAGCATGCGCGGCTGAATCTACCGGCACGGATCAAGTTTAATGGGCCGGACCGGGAGAAGTTCGATTGCGAGCTGATCGACTTGTCGGCCGGTGGCTTCAGCCTGAGTCAGCCGGACACTCCACTGATCGCGGGCCGCCATCACAAAGGCAAACTGGTGTTCCAGGTCGATGCGCTGGGGTTTGCCATCGACGTGGAATTTGTCGTGCGCTCGGTATGCAGCGAGGGGCTGCGGGTGGGTTGCGAGTTCCACAACCTGCCTCCGCGCGCGATTTCCGCATTGCGTTATCTGATCACCTCCTACCTCTCGGGAGGGGTGATCAGCCTGGGTGACATGCTCGCGACTCAACAACGCGACAACTTCACCAAGCCGCGAAAGCACGAAAGCGGCAACGGCATGGGCTTTTTCGCACGATTGCGGGCGACCACGGTGAGCCTGCTGATGTTTCTGGTGGGACTGGTTGCCTTTGGTTATGTGCTGAACCAGTTGTATGGCATTTATTTCGTCACTCACGCCGAATCGGCGCGGGTCAATGTGCCCGGTCAGTTGATCGGCCTGCCGCGCGACGGCAGCGTCAAATCGTTGGTCAAGGTGGGGGCGGTGGTATCCAAGGGGGCCCCGCTGGCGACTTTTTCCGCCTCGCTGCTGGATGTAATGAAAGGCAACCTGCCGCCCGGGCAGGCGACCCCGGAAAACCTTGAGCGCCTGTTCAGCCGCACCCTGCAAGGTTCGCTGACCAGCCCTTGCGATTGCCGGGTGGTGGCGCAGCTGGTGCCGGACGGGCAGGTCGTCGGCAAGGGCACCACGGTGTACGAGTTGATGCCGATCGACGGTGTGGCAACCATCGAAGCGCGCTTCCCCTACAAGAATTTTGCCAAGATCCAGCCTGGCAAGTCAGTGAGCTTTCTACTGATCGGAGAAGAACAGCCACGCACGGGCAAAATCGCCGCCGTGGCGCTGGATAACGGTGGCCTGGCCTCCGACCTGCGGGTGACCATTGAGCCTGACAGCCCGTTGCGGACCGAACTGGCCGGACGTCCGGTGGAGGTCAGTGTCGAAGATCTGCAGGACAATGTCTGGGTGCAGAATGCCGTGGCGGCCAACACCTGGGTGAAGAACGCCTGGGAGAATAAAGTCATGGCGGCCGGAAAATGAACGGCGTATGGCGATCGGGGCTGCGGTTTTCTGCGCTGGCCGCTGCTCTGACGATGAGTCATGGGTGTGGCACCCTGCCGGATCAGGGGGTGGCGCGCGAGGCCATGTTGCGCGGCGATTATGAAACAGCACGCAAGCACTACGCGGCGCTGGCGGAAGACGGCTATGCCGATGCCCAGGCCGGGATGGGCGACTTGACGGCGTCGGCGGGTGACCCGACGAGCCTGAAAGAGGCGGAAGTCTTGTACCGGCAAGCCGCGCCGGAATCGGTCAAGGCGCAGTCACGGCTGGGCCGTCTGTTGCTGCGTCAGAGCCCGAGTGATCCCCAGCAAGTGCACGAGGCCCGGCAATTGTTGGAAGGCGCGCTGGATAAAGGCGAGTTCACTGCGGTGGTGCCGCTGACGTTGTTGTACCTGGGCTACCCGCGAATGGCACCTGTGGTGGAACCGCAGCAGAAGGTCGATAGCTGGCGCGCCCAGGGCATTGTCGAGGCGGACCTGGCGCAGATTCTGATATACCGCAATCAGGGCACTTATAAGGCTCACCTGCCGCAGATCGAGCAGATGTGCCGGGCGCGGCTGGCGGTACTCGATGCCTGTTATGTGGAGCTGGCCACCATCAACCGAATGCGCGCCCAGCCCAAGGCGCAAGCGGACTTGCTGGCACAGTTGCGCCAGGGTTTGCGTGAGGGACGAGTAGCGCCCTTGCGGGTCGAGTCAGTGGCGCGGGTTCTGTCGTCGCCAGCCCTCGAAGGCCCGGCCGATCCGCAAAGCGCCCAGCGCCTGCTCGAGGAACTGGCACCGGTCTATGCGCCGGCCTGGACCAGCCTCGCACGGTTGATCAACGACTACCCCGTGCAAGGCGATGCGCCGCAATTGCTTTCGGCCTTGCAGCGCGGGCGCGAGGCGGGCGACCCACGGGCGGAACTGCTGACCGGGCGGCTGTATTACCTCGGCAAATGGTTGCCACAGGATCCGCGCCTGGCTGAAGAGCATTTACTCAAGGCGGCCGCGGCCGGTGAAGTCGGGGCGCATTACTACCTGGGCCAGTTGTACCGGCGCGGTTATCTGGGCCAGGTCGAACCACAGAAAGCGCTGCTACATTTGTTGCTGGCAGCCCGCAACGGCTCGCCCAACGCCGACCTGGCCCTGGCCCACATGTTTTCCGACTCCCGTGGGATCAAGGTCAATCGGGTCAATGCTTTTGTCTTTGCGCAACTCGCGCAGCGCCAGGGCGTGGTAAATGCAGAGCCAGTACTGTCGGCCCTGCAGTCGGGGTTGACCCCGGCAGAAAGGAAAATCGCGCAGCCCTTGCTTGAGGAAGAAGCCCAGGCCCGTCTGACGGGCGCGGCTTTAGCTAGGTTGCAAACTCCGGAAAATGGACAGGACTTACTATGAAGCAAGCATTGTTGGCAGGATGTGGTCTTGGGGTTTCGCTGATGTGCAGCGTCGATCTGGTGCTGGCGGCGGAAGTGGCACCGAAGAACTTCGGTCTGGATGTGAAAATTACCGCTGAGTCGCAGGAGGACCGTGACCTGGGCACCGCGTCCGGTGGCACGGTCAACGGTATCGGCATCGACGTGCGCCCTTGGGCCTTTGGCCAGTGGGGTAACTGGAGTGCCTATGCGATGGGGCAGGCGGTAGCCGCGACCGATACCATCGATACCGATACCATCAACAACGGTGTCGACGCCACTAACGCCCGTGAGACGGATGACAGTTACCTCGCGATGCGCGAGTTCTGGGTCGATTATGCGGGCATCACCGCTTATCCGGGCGAGCATCTGCGTCTGGGGCGCCAGCGTCTGCGTGAGGACAGTGGCGAGTGGATGGACACCAACATCGAAGCGCTCAACTGGACCTTCGAAACCACTCTGCTGCGCACCCACCTCGGCGCCGCTCAACGCTTTTCCGACTACCGCACCGATGTGGACGACCTGGCGCCCGAAGACGAAGACCGTTCCCATGCCTTCGCCGACATCTCTACGCAATGGACGCCCAATAATTGGGTAGGCCTGCGGGTACATCACTCAGAGGACAGCGGCAATCTGCCCGACGCTGGCGAGCAGATCGATGCACTCGACAAGACCAACACCGGCAGCCTGACCTGGGTCGGCCTCGAAGCGAACGGTGACGGCTACAACTATCGCTCGACGATGCCGGTCAATTACTGGCTCAACGCAACCTGGCTGACCGGCGATCGCGACAACCTCACCACCGTGGTCGGCCCTGACGGCGATCGGGTCGCGACGGGCCACACCAGTGGCGACGTCAACGCCTGGGCCGCAGACTTGGGTTTGCGCTGGAACATCGATGAGAGCTGGCGCCTCGGTGCGGCCGCGGCCCGCGGCGACGGCGGTGGTCGCGACCAGGAGAATCAGTTCCAGCAAACCGGCCTGCAGAGCAACCGCTCGAACTACACCGGCACGCGTTCGCGCGTACACCGCTTCGGTGAAGCCTTTCGCGGTGAACTGAGCAACCTCCAGGTGGCTACCGTGTTCGGCTCCTGGCAGTTGCGCGAGGACTACGACGCCAGCCTCGTCTACCACCGCTTCTGGCGGGTCGACGACCAGCAGGACACTGGCGACGACGGGATCATCAATGCGGCTCTGGTGGACGGTGAGAAGGACTTGGGCCAGGAAGTCGATCTGGTCATGACCAAGTACTTCAAGCAGGGTCTGTTGCCCGCGAGCATGGTGGATTGGGTTGACGAACCCTCGGCACTGGTCCGCTTGCGCCTCGGCGTGTTCTTCACGGGCGACGCTTACGCCAGCGACACCGATTCGAGCATGCACCGGGCGTTCATTGATTTCGTTTGGAAAATTTAGGTCCGGGTTGTTGCCCGCAGTGATTCCATTGTGGGCAACAGCGCCTTGATCACACCAGATTGCATTTATTTTGATGGGTGAGACTTATGGACAGTGTCGTCAAGATCGCGCTGTTGCTCGCCGGACTGCTGTTGGTGCAGGCCGCGGGTGTCAGCGCGGCGGGTCTCGTCGAACCGCCGCGCTATACCATCAGCGAGGCTCCGGGAAAACCCTTGCTGATCAGCGAGCCGAAGATCCCTGACCTGTCCGGCTATACGGCCGAGGCAGCCATGGAGAAGATTTCCTACAAACCCGCCGGCCGTGCCTTGATCCAGCCGATGCTCAAGGAAAACTCGCTCGACGAGTTCATCGGCGGTAAGGAGCGTCTGAAGGAATGGGTGGTGCGCCAGCAGCGAATGCCGGTGGCGATCTTCATCGACCGTGGCTACATGAGCCTGACGCAACTGGCGCGCAGCCTGCCACCGACGGCCTTGCGCGAAACTGCGCCGGGGGTGTTTCTGGCGCGCTTGCCAATCGTCATACGTCCCGGCGGGACCCTGCATATCGACAAGTCGGTCAAGGAGTTGCGATTGTCCCAGGAGGGCGGTTCCTTCCTGGTCAATGACGGCAAGCTGTTTATCACCGACACCAAGGTCAGCGCCTGGAGCGAGAAGAACAACAGCCCGGCCTGGTACAAGAAAGAGGGGGAGTTCCGGCCCTTCCTGGTGTCCTGGGGCGGCACCGAGACCTACATCGTCAACAGCACCATCACCAGCTTCGGCTACACCGCGAGCAAGAGTTATGGCGTGAGTATTTCCCAGTACAGCCCGAGCATGGCGCCGAAGATGAAGCGCAAGCGGCCGACCGGCTGGCTGCTCAATTCCGAGTTCGTCGACAACTGGTACGGCTTCTATTGCTATGAGGCCGACGACGTGGTGATTCTCGGCAATGCCTATCGCGACAACATCGTCTATGGCATCGACCCGCACGATCGTTCGCGCCGGCTGATCATTGCCCACAACGATGCCTTCGGTACCCGCAAGAAGCACGGCATTATCCTCTCGCGCGAGGTCAATGACAGCTGGATCATCTACAACCGCGCCTACAACAATCACCTGTCGGGCATTGTCCTGGACCGTTCCAGCGTCAATAACCTGCTGGCCTACAACGAATCCTACAAAAACCACTCCGACGGCATAACTCTGTATGAGAGCGGCAATAACCTGCTCTGGCGCAACCGCGCAGTCGACAATAACCGCCATGGGATTCGGGTGCGTAACAGTACCGGTGTGCGGCTGTATGAAAACGAGCTGATGGCCAATGCCCTGACCGGCATCTACGGCCACATCAAGGATTTGCGCGGCAGCGACCGCGATCTCAAGGAAGACCCCTTCGAAGCCAAGCTGTCGCTCACCGTGGTCGGCGGCAAGCTGATCGGCAACGGTTCCAGTCCTATCACGGTGTTTTCACCCTCGCGTCTGGAACTCTACGACTTGACCTTTCTGGCGCCGCAGAAACAGGACGGCCTTGCCTTCACCGGTTTGCTGGGAGAGGTGCAGGGCGACTTGATGGACATTCTCCTGCGTCGCCGTGAAGCCGCATTGATTCTGCCGGTGAAACTTTGAGGAGCCTGCTGATGAAGACAATCCATGGGTATGCCGCGCTATGCATGCTGTCTGTGCCGGCGTGGGTCCAGGCGCAGCCGGAGTACACGGCCGAGGCCTGCTGCAAGCTGTGCCCGCAAGCGGCGCAGGCGGCTCTTTACGAGCAGCCGACGCTGAAAAACTACGCGACTCTGGTGGAGGCCAAGGACCAGTGGCTCTTTCGCACCCAAAGCGATTTCCGCACTGACTTCGGCCTCGATGAGAGCGGTTACAAGGCCCTCAAGCGCTTGCGCGACGGGCTGGCCCAGCGCGGGGTCGAGCTCGTGCTGGTGATGCCACCCAGCCGCGGCTTGCTGCATGCCGACCGCCTGATGCCGCTGGAACTGGCCAGCTTCGATCAGGCCAAGGCCCGGCAGAACTACGTGCAAACGCTGGTCCGGGTGCGCGACTTGGGAATTCAGGTCCCCGACTTTACCAACCTGCTGAGTGCGCCACAGCCAGCCGGGCAGCCCTTCTACTTTAAGGGCGATCACAACTGGACGCCCTATGGCGCCGAACGCAGCGCCCAGTTGGTGGCCCAGACGCTCAGGGGCAACGATGTGCTCAAGGCGTTGCCGCATCAGGTTTTTGCCAGCCAGCCGGCCGGCCTGCTGGGACGCTCTGGCACGTTGCAAAAAGCCGCCGCACAGATCTGCGGCAACGGTTATGCGGCGCAGTTTGTCACCCGTTATCAAACCCGGGCCCAGGGCGATTCCAAGCTCCCCGCCAAGGTCGCATTGATCGGTACCAGCGCCAGCGGCGAGGCGTTCAACTTTGCCGGTTTCCTCGAACAGTATCTGCAGACACCGGTCAGCAACTTCAGTGTTCCGGGCGGTGGCTACGATGATTCGTTGATCGCCTACCTGCTCGGCGACGACTTTCAGAAGCGCCCGCCGACGGTGCTGGTGTGGGAAACCGATAATCTCGACAGCATCCAGAAATCCAGCTTCTACCGGCAGGCGATGGCGGCGCTGAGCGATGGTTGCGACAACCAGGCGCCGCTGCTCAAAAGTCATTCGACCTTGCACAGCGGGCGCAATCAAGTGTTGTTCAACGGCGGTGGCGGCGCGGTGTATCCGATCAAGGGCAATCGTTATCAGGTCGATCTCAAGTTCGCCGATCCCGCCGTGCATTTGATGAGCGCGACCCTGACCTTCATGAACGGTCGCCAGGAAAACATCAACTTGAGCCGTGCGCCGACGGTCAATACCCAGGGCCGCTTCGCCTTTGAGCTGCGAGCCGATGCAGACTGGGACGAACTGACTTTTCTTTCAATGGACGTGCAGCCACCGCCTGGAACGGCCTCCATGGAACTCTCGGCCCGCTTGTGTGCCAAGCCAGTCATCTCTGCGGCACCTTCCCTGCGCACCGCGCAGATGGAGGGGCACTGATGCGTCAGGCGCACTGGGCCGCCGTTGGCGTGGCCTTCATTTTGATGGGGCCGATCGTGCAGGCGGCCGCTCAACTCCGCCCGCCGCAGGGCTATTACGCGCCGGCCGTGGACAAAAAAGGCGACGCTCCGAGCTGTCCGGCGGCGCCCAAACCCTATACCGGTGACCTGTTGATCCCCAGTAAGTACGAGGGCTCGGGCAAGGCACGTGATCAGTTCAACGTGCAATCCAACCAACGCTACAAGCAAATGTCAGCCGATATCAACGAACTGGAGAAAGGCGTCAACAAACAAGTCGCAGCCTATTTACGGCTCGGCCGCGCAGGCCACGTGGAATGCACCCTGAGCTGGCTGGGCGATTGGGCCAAGGCGCAGGCGCTGCTGAGTACCACCTACACCCATACCGGCAAGTCGATGCGCAAATGGGCGCTGGGCAGTATTTCTTCGGCCTATTTGCGGCTCAAGTATTCGCGTTCGCAGCCATTGAGGGGGCGCGAGGCGCAGACCCGGCCGATCGAGGTCTGGATCGGCCAGGTCGCCGATCAGGTGGTGCGGGACTGGCGCGACCAGCCGCTGGACCGGTTGAACAACCACCAGTATTGGGCGGCCTGGGCCGTCATGGCGGCCTCAGTGGTGGTCGACCGGGGCGACCTGTTCGACTGGTCGGTAGCGCAGTTTCGCATCGGCGCTTCCCAAGTCGATACCGACGGATATCTGCCCAACGAACTGAGCCGCGACACCCGCGCACTGGCTTACCACAACTACGCGATGGGGCCGCTGATGATGATCGCTGCCTTTGCCCGAGCCAATAACGTCGACCTGCGCGAAGAAAACCACGGCGCCATGCGGCGTCTGGCGGCGCGGGTGGAGGAAGGGATCAAGGATCCACGCTCGTTTGAACGCAAGACCGGCTACAAGCAAGAACTCGAGGACCTCAACGAGGACGGCAAGTTTGCCTGGCTGGAACCTTACTGCGCGCTGTACGACTGCTCGGTGCAAACCGACCGCTGGCGCCAATCGATCGAACCAATGAAAACCTACCGACTGGGCGGCGACATCACCCAGCTATTTGCTGACCAGAAAGAATAAGTACGACAGCCAACACGTCTCGGATACCCGGTGCGGCCGTCCTGAATTGCGCTTGTGTTTTAAATAACGGAAGGCAGTCCTTCGCTGTTCGAAGAGCCTTCATGTCGAGTGATGAAGGTGCGGGAGGAACGTAAAATGATTCCAGTCATTCTGTCCGGCGGCAGTGGTTCGCGGTTGTGGCCGTTGTCACGCAAGTTGTATCCCAAGCAATTCCTGAGTCTGGCAGGCGAGGGATCGCTGTTTCAGCAGACCCTGCAGCGCCTGGCGTTCGAGGGTATCGCCAAGCCGATAGTGGTTTGTAATCAGGAGCATCGCTTTATCGTCAATGAACAACTCGCCGCTATCGGCTGTACGCCGCAGGCGATACTGCTCGAACCTTTTGGCCGCAATACCGCGCCGGCGGTGGCGCTGGCGGCCCTCAAGCTGATCGCTGAGGGCCGCGATGAGTTGCTGCTAGTGCTTCCGGCCGACCATGTGATCAGTGACGTGCCCGCCTTGCGCGCCACGCTGTCACATGCGCAGGAAGAGGCGCTCAAAGGCAATATGGTGCTGTTCGGCATTCCGGCGACGCGTCCGGAAACCGGCTTTGGGTATATCAAGGCTGCCTGCGACGATGCTGGTGCCAGCGCCTTCAAGGTCGAGAAGTTTATTGAGAAACCTGACCAGCAAACCGCCAGCGAATTTGTCCGGTCCGGCGAGTACTTCTGGAACAGCGGCATGTTCCTGTTCCGTGCCAGCCGCTATCTCGACGAGTTGCGCACTCACGAACCCGACATGTACGACACCTGCGTGCTGGCCCTGGAGCGCAGCCGCAGCAGTGAAGGCGTGACCAGTATCGATCGGGTCACTTTTGAATGCTGCCCGGACAACTCCATCGACTATGCGGTGATGGAGCGCACCAGCCGCGCCTGCGTCGTCCCGCTAAGCGCTGGCTGGAGTGATGTCGGTTGCTGGTCTTCGCTGTGGGATGTGCATGACAAGGACGCCGAGGGCAATGTACTCAAGGGCGATGTAGTCAGCTATAACAGCCGCAATTGCTTCGTGCATGGCAGTAGCAAGCTGGTGACCCTGCTAGGGCTGGACGATTTGGTTGTCATAGAAACCAAGGATGCATTGATGGTCGCGCACCGCGATGCCGTGCAGGACGTGAAAAAACTGGTCAATGCGCTCGATGCCAAAGGCCGCTCGGAAACCCAGAGCCATTGCGCGGTGTATCGTCCCTGGGGTAGTTACGATTCGGTGGACAGCGGCACCCGTCACCAGGTCAAGCACATCACCGTGAAACCTGGCGCGCAGCTTTCCCTGCAGATGCATCACCACCGTGCCGAACACTGGATCGTGGTGTCCGGCACCGCCCAGGTGACGTGCAACGAAAAGGTCTTCCTGCTCACTGAAAACCAGTCCACCTACATCCCGATCGCTTCGGTGCATCGCCTGTCCAACCCCGGCAAGATCCCGCTGGAAATTATCGAGGTGCAGTCCGGCAGTTACCTGGGTGAGGACGATATCGAGCGCCTGGAAGATGTCTACGGCAGGAACCAACAGGTCAAGAGTTGAGCCCGTCGCACCTCGTACCTCACCAGGTTTTTGAAAAGCCTAGTGAGCAGCCACCGAATCCGCCCTCTACGACCGGGGGCGGGTTAGGGCTGCCTGCTTATTTCTTGTGCACGTCCAGGTAGTCCCTGTGCCAGGGGAGTGGCCTATTTCTGCGTGAATGACATGTTTATTACAAAAACCATATATGCATCCCCTCAAATATTCTGAAGTGGCCCGCTAAGCAATTTACGTTTATCACGCCATTGCGCGTGGCTTTAAGTGCAGGTGAACGGCGGAGCCCTATCGCTTCAAGGGTTAATCTGCCGCTGAGTCTTTACCTTGTATTTGGAAAAGCATATATTCGCCAAACCGCATATGAGCTGAGATTTCACTATGACCAGCAAATCCCGTGTCCTGTTCGTCTGTACCGCCAATGCTGCACGCTCTCAGTTGGCCCAAGCGTTGCTGCGGCATACCGATTCGGAGCATTTCGAGGCGTTCAGCGCCGGCACCGTTCCGACTCAGGTAGATCCGCGCACCTTTGAGGCGCTTTCACACATCGGTGTGAGCACCGAAGGATTACGTAGCAAGTCGATAGACGAGTTCCGTGGTGAGCGTTTTGATTACGTCATCACCTTGTGTGATAAATCCGCAGCGGAATGCCTGTCTTTACCTGGAGCCGGTGAGGCATTGGCCTGGAGTTTTGAAGACCCGGTGACCAGCATCAAACCCGATGCCTTCCGTCACACCCTTCACGAAATTCATGAGCGCATCAAGATGTTCGTCTTGGTCAAAAACAAACACTGAGAACGAATATGGCTGACCATCTGACACCGACCACTGTTTTCAAATGCCTGGCTGACGACACTCGGGTCCGCACGATGATGCTCATCACCCGTGAAGGAGAGCTATGTGTTTGCGAGCTGACCTGTGCGTTGAATGAGAGTCAGCCAAAAGTTTCCAGACACCTCGCGCAGCTGCGCGGTTGCGGTTTGCTGTCGGACCGTCGGCAAGGCCAATGGGTGTATTACCGACTGCACCCGAATCTCCCTGATTGGGTCCATCAAGTGCTGACCACTGTGCTCGAAAGCAACAAGCATTGGTTGAGCCCTGACGCCAAACGCCTTGATGAGATGGGTGACCGCCCCGAGCGGGCAGCCGCGTGCTGTGAAAGCCAGATCGCCTGATTCCGCCAGGCTTTGCCGCTATCCCAACTGAGTGCCGAACAGCTCAAGGCAGAGCTGGCCCTGATTGGCACGCTGTAACCACAGGAGCAATGACCATGAGTAAAAGCCGCCTTTCCTTCCTGGACCGTTACCTGACGTTGTGGATTTTTCTCGCCATGGCCTTGGGCATTGGTTTGGGGAGCCTGTTCGAAGGCTGGCCGCAGTGGCTCAACAGTCTTTCTGTGGGCACAACCAACATACCCATCGCTATCGGTTTGATCGTGATGATGTATCCGCCTCTGGCCAAGGTCCGTTATGAGGAACTGCCGGAAGTCTTCAAGGACAAGCGCATCCTCGTTTTGTCTTTGGTCCAGAACTGGGTCATCGGCCCGGTGTTGATGTTCGCGCTGGCGATCATCTTCTTGCGGGACCAGCCGGAATACATGACGGGTCTGATCCTGATCGGCCTGGCTCGTTGCATCGCGATGGTGCTGGTCTGGAACCAGATCGCAGGTGGCAACAATCAGTACGTCGCCGGGCTAGTGGCTTTTAACAGCATCTTCCAGATCCTGTTTTTCAGTCTGTACGCCTGGGTCTTCCTTGGGCTATTGCCGCCGCTGTTCGGGCTGGAAGGCAGCGTGATTGAGACCAGCTTTGTCAGCATTGCCGAGTCGATCCTGATCTACCTGGGTGTGCCGTTCCTGGCAGGCTTCCTGACCCGCAAAATTCTCATCGCCCGTAAAGGCGAAGCTTGGTTTCAGGAGCGCTTCATTCCGAAGATCAGCCCGCTGACGCTGGTGGCACTGCTGTTGACCATCGTGGCAATGTTCAGTCTCAAAGGTGACGTGGTGCTGCAATTGCCATTCGATGTATTGCGCATCGCGATCCCGCTAACTATCTACTTCGTGGTGATGTTCTTCATCAGCTTCTGGATGGGCAAATTGCTCAAGGCTGATTACCCACGCACCACTGCACTGGCTTTCACAGCCGCGAGCAACAACTTCGAACTAGCGATTGCCGTGGCCATTGCCACCTTTGGTCTGGCTTCTCCGGTCGCCTTTGCCACGGTGATTGGCCCGTTGGTGGAAGTGCCGGTACTGATTTCCCTGGTCGGTGTGGCCCTTTGGTTGAAACGCCGCTGGTTCGATGAATCCAAGAGCGCCGTTGCGCAGGACAAAGACTATGTTTGATGACCACATCCCCCAACTCGATACCGAACTGGTTGATCTCCCATCGACAGACAAACTCGGTATTGAAAAGACCTCCATCCATAAGCCGCGCATTTTGCTGTTGTATGGATCGACCCGAGAGCGCTCCTTCAGTCGACTGCTGGTTGAGGAGGCCGCTCGACTGCTGGAGCACTTCGGCGCCGAGGCGCGGATTTTCAATCCATCAGGTTTACCGCTGCCAGATGACGCTCCCGACGATCATCCCCGTGTGAAGGAACTGCGCGAGCTGATGCTGTGGTCCGAGGGGCAGGTCTGGTGTTCTCCAGAACGTCACGGTTCCATGAGCGCGGTCTTCAAGGCTCAGATTGATTGGGTGCCACTTGCGATGGGCGCGGTACGCCCGACCCAGGGCAAAACCCTCGCCGTCATGCAGGTGTGCGGTGGCTCGCAGTCGTTCAACGTGGTCAATCAGCTGCGAGTGCTGGGACGTTGGATGCGCATGTTCACCATCCCCAACCAATCCTCCGTGCCGAAGGCCTATATGGAATTCGACGATAACGGCCGGATGAAGCCTTCTCCGTTCTACGACCGTGTCGTTGATGTGATGGAAGAGTTGGTGAAGTTCACGCTGCTGCTTCGCGACCGTCAGGACTATTTGGTCGATCGTTATTCCGAGCGCAAGGAGTCGGCCGAAGAACTCATGAAACGTGTCAATCAGCGCTCCATATGAAAGGGGGAAACATGACTATCAAAGTTGGCATCAATGGTTTTGGTCGGATCGGTCGCCTCGCGCTGCGAGCAGCCTGGAGTTGGCCAGAGTTCGAATTCGTGCAGATTAACGATCCGGCAGGGGACGCGGCCACTCATGCGCACCTGCTGAACTTCGACTCGGTGCATGGTCGTTGGAGTTACCAGGCCGACTCTGAGGGCGACAGCATCGTCATCGACGGCAAACGAATCAAGGTAACGGCCAACAAAGCGATTGCAGGCACCGATTGGTCGGGCTGCGACCTGGTGATTGAAGCCAGCGGCAAGATGAAGACCGTCGCTGTGCTACAGGCTTACCTCGACCAAGGCGTGAAGCGTGTGGTGGTCAGTGCCCCGGTGAAAGAAAAAGGGGCGCTGAACATCGTCATGGGCGTCAACCATCAGCTGTTCAAACCGGCTGAACATCGCATCGTCACCGCTGCTTCGTGCACCACCAACTGTCTGGCGCCAGTGGTGAAAGTCATCCACGAGAATCTGGGCATTCGCCACGGTTCGATCACCACCATCCACGACCTGACCAACACCCAAAGCATTCTCGATCAGCCGCACAAGGATCTGCGACGTGCGCGTGCTTCAGGCATGAGCCTGATTCCGACCAGCACCGGTTCGGCCACCGCCATTGCCGAAATTTTCCCGGAGTTGCGTGGGCGCCTGAATGGTCACGCCGTACGCGTGCCGCTGGCCAACGCTTCGCTGACGGACTGTGTCTTTGAAGTCGAGCGGGCCACTACTGTCGAAGAGGTCAATCAGTTTCTCAAGAACGCTTCCGAGAACGAGCTGAAAGACATCCTCGGCTTCGAGGAGCGTCCACTGGTGTCCATCGACTACCGTACCGACCCTCGCTCATCGATTATCGATGCGCTGTCGACCATGGTCATCAACGGCACCCAGGTCAAACTCTATGCCTGGTACGACAACGAATGGGGTTATGCCAATCGCACCGTCGAACTGGCCAAAATGGTCGGCCTGGCAGTCTGAGGAGCGGTCATGAAAGCGTTGTCAGCCCTCGCTCCGCAAGTGCGGCAATACCTGCTCGTCACGGGTAACTACTGGGCCTTCACCCTCACCGACGGCGCTTTGCGCATGTTGGTGGTGCTGCACTTTCACGCGTTGGGTTACAGCCCCCTTCAAATCGCGGCGTTGTTTCTGTTCTACGAACTCTTTGGTGTTATCACCAATTTGGTGGGTGGCTACCTCGGCGCACGCCTGGGGCTGAACCGAACCATGAACATCGGGCTGGGCATCCAGGTCGCGGCGCTGTTGATGCTGACGGTTCCGGTAGCCTGGCTAACCATCCCTTGGGTGATGGGGGCCCAGGCGCTGTCGGGGATTGCCAAAGACCTGAACAAGATGAGTGCCAAAAGCTCCATCAAACTTCTGGTTCCTGATGGGCAGCAGGGCAAACTCTACAAGTGGGTTGCGATCCTCACCGGCTCGAAGAACGCACTCAAGGGTGTTGGCTTCTTTCTTGGCGGAGCCTTGTTGGCGTTGATTGGTTTTAAAGGTGCGTTGCTGGCTATGGCCAGCGTCCTGGCGCTGATCTGGATCAGTAGCCTGATCCTGTTGAAGAAGGACTTGGGCAAGGCAAAAGCCAAGCCAAAATTTCGCGACATTCTGTCCAAGAGCCAGGCGATTAATATCCTCTCAGCGGCCCGAATGTTCCTGTTCGGCGCCCGCGATGTCTGGTTTGTGGTGGCCTTGCCGGTGTACCTGAGCAGTGTCTTCGGCTGGGACTTCTGGAAGGTGGGTGGCTTCCTTGCGACCTGGGTGATTGGCTACGGCATCGTGCAGTCCTTCGCGCCCAACATCACTGGAAAGAAACGTGGGCACGTACCGGATGGTCGTGCGGCATTTCTGTGGGCGCTTGCACTGGCAGGTCTGCCTGCGGCAATTGCTCTCGGGCTGAACACAGGGCTGTCGCAACAGGTGGTGCTGTTGGGTGGGTTGATGGTCTTTGGCGCGCTGTTCGCGGTGAATTCGTCGCTGCACAGCTACCTGATCGTCTCCTATGCCAAGGAAGATGGCGTGTCGCTGGATGTGGGTTTCTATTACATGTCCAACGCCATGGGGCGCCTTATCGGCACGGTGCTCTCCGGCTGGGTTTATCAGGTATTCGGGCTGGGGGCGTGCTTATGGATATCGAGTGCATTCGTGCTGCTCGCAGCTTTGATTTCAATGGCATTGCCTCGTCACGGGCTTAGTGAATGACTGCCGATGAGGTACGTAGTCTCGTCTCACGCACATCACGCGCTGCCGACGACATTCGGCAGATGGTTGAAGGCCTGCAGAACGAAACGCAAAAAGCCGTCAGCTTCATGGAGGAGGGCGTCAAGAACGTCGATAACAGCCTGCGCGCGCAGAGATTAGTAATGTGTCCTATCGTGATGTCCTTTAAGCGACATCGACTGGGTTATTAGCGTTAGTGGGTAATCCGCAGGCGCGTTAGAGTCGTGATCACGTTCCTGGCAAACCCGGATGATCCTGATGACACGCCCTCGTTTCTTGCCCGACAACTTCACCCTGACCCTGATCGGCGTGGTCACTCTCGCAAGCTTGCTGCCCGCCAGCGGTCAGGTCGCGGTGGGCTTTGGCTGGTTGACCAGCATCGCCATTGCCCTACTGTTTTTCCTGCATGGGGCCAAACTGTCGCGCGAGTCGATCATCGCCGGGGCGGGCCACTGGCGTCTGCATTTGCTGGTGTTCGGTTTGACCTTTGTGCTGTTCCCGCTAATCGGTCTGGCGCTCAAACCGTTGCTGTCGCCCATGATCGGCGGCGATCTCTACATGGGCATGCTTTACCTCTGCGCGTTACCCGCAACGGTGCAGTCGGCGATTGCCTTTACCTCGCTGGCTCGCGGAAACATTCCTGCGGCGATTTGCAGTGCAGCGGCGTCCAGCCTGTTCGGTATTTTTCTTACTCCGTTGTTGGTGGCGATGCTGTTCAATGTGCATGGCGAAGGCGGCTCGACCCTCGATGCGATTGTGAAGATCAGCGTGCAGCTGTTGCTGCCGTTCATTGCCGGACAGATCGCGCGGCGCTGGATCGGCGCCTGGGTAGGGCGCAACAAGAGTTGGCTGAAGTTCGTTGATCAGGGCTCGATTCTGTTGGTGGTGTACGGTGCGTTCAGCGAGGCGGTGAACGAAGGCATTTGGCACCAGATCCCGCTGCGGGACCTGGCCGGGCTGGTGGTGGCCTGCTGTGTGGTGCTGGTGCTGGTGCTGGTGGCCGCCACCGTGTTGGGCAAAGCCTTTGGCTTCAATCAGGAAGACCGCATCACCATCCTTTTCTGTGGTTCGAAGAAAAGCCTGGCTACCGGTGTGCCGATGGCTCATGTGTTGTTCGCTGGCAGCACCATTGGTGTGCTGATCCTGCCGCTGATGCTGTTCCATCAGATTCAGCTGATGGTCTGTGCGGTGCTCGCGCAGCGCTATGCCAATCGCAAGGAATCGGTGGCCGAACTGATGGGGCAAGTAGATCCTTGATCACCAGGGCCCGCCGCGCTGGTGCGCACCTCTAATGCCCGCCCGGCTTATGACAGAACCTTTCAGTCGGGCAAGTCTCGCGTCAGTTATGGCAGGTAACGACCCAGGCTGTGTGAAAACGGTTTAGAGCAAGTTTGACAGTTGAAATCGGAGTAGAAATCAGCGACGCACCACTCGACTTATAGCCAGTATTCCCAGAGTCGCGCCATCTGCTCTTTGGCTCTCACAGCGAGCGAGCGACGCTGCCACTTTTCCAGCTTGATTTCGTTCGACTTGGCCAGATCAGCCATGAATGCCGCCTGCATCTTTTTTCCAAACCCGGCGCCCAGCACAACGACGTTAACTTCATCGTTGTGCAGGAAGCTGCGCCAGTCGAAGTTGGTGGAGCCGACAGTCGACCACACGCCATCGATTACTGCGGTCTTGACGTGGAGTAGCGCGCCACGGCGTTCGTAAAGCTTGACGTTGGCCTTCAGCAGCTCGCTGTAGTAGGCGCGTCCGGCATGGAGCACCAGCCACGAATCGGTGCTGCTAGGCAGCACCAGCTTGACGTCGACTCCACGTGCTGCCGCCTCCTTGAGTGCCGCCAGCAACTGAGGATCGGGCACAAAGTAGGCGTTAGTCAGCCATATCTCAGTCTGCGCGCTGTGCAGCGCCGAAATCAGCGTGGCATAGATCAAGCTAAACGGCTCATCTGGTGAGCTGCCGATGGCGCGCACCACCTCGCTACCTTTGCGCTCAGGTGACGGAAAGTAGTGGCGAGCCGCGAGTGGTTCACCTTTCTGGGTAGTCCAGGTTCCGATGAACAGCTTCTGCAGTTCCGCAACCACGGGTCCCTCGACGCGCAAGTCGGTATCGCGCCAAGGCAAATCACCATTTGGGCGAGTCTTCGAGTGAGAGCTGAACGAGCCCCCCGAATAGACGCTGCTGATGTTGATCCCGCCGAGGAAGGCAATACGGCCGTCCACTATCAGCAGCTTTCGGTGGTCGCGCTGGTTCACGTCCCAGCCCGCTTTGGCCGTCACCGGATTGATTGGGTTGTACTCCAGTACCTTGATGCCCGCGTCGGTCAATCGAGAGAAAAACGCTGATGGTGTTCCAAGGGTTCCGACGCTGTCACGGATCAGATTGACCTGTACGCCTTTTTGTTGCTGAGCGATCAATGCGGCGGCGAAACGCTGGCCGACTTCATCATCGTCGAGGATGTAGGTCTCCATGTTGATGTGGTCGCGCGCAGCTTCCACGGCTTTGATCATCGACTGGTAGGTGGTGGGACCGTCCTGCAGCAAGTCGACTTTGTTTCCTTCCGTTAGCGGGCTACCGGTGATGGATTCTTCGATTGCGAGGTGCACATCGAAGATGTTGGTTTCTTTGCCTGTGGACTTAAGTCGGTCGAGAATAGCTTTGCTGCGCTCGGCTGACAAAGGTCCATGTATCCCGTCGAGTTGCACGGGCGCAGAGGGAGCGCGAGCCATGTCGGGCACTATCCTCGGCAATGTACTGCAGGAAACCACAAAGGCCAGGAGCACAGCCACGCACAGCACCAGAGGAATAAAAATACCCTTGCAGGTGGTTAGAATATTCATACGCCTCCTCTCGGCGAGGACGGTGATAGCGCTCAGTCAGGGCGTCTTGCTTCCTACGCAAGGCGCCTTGATAGAGGGGCCACCCTTTAGAGCGTGTTTCAACGGCGCAGACGCGGTACGCTTCAAAAGATCAAAGCCCTTGAGGACAGGCTTTCAGCGCTTGATCAGGGAAATCTTCGTTCCCTCAATGCTGACTCCAGCCATTAACCCTTGCTGGTCGAATATGAACGCGTAGGCATCGTCCTTTAGTGTCGAGCTCGACAGATTCTTCGCGACCCCTTCGTCAACCACGACAACGGTTGGCCCCACGCCGACTTCCCAGCCCTTGGTCTCACGTACATAGTTCACGGCCTTTTCAGTCATCAGGAACACCGCATAACCGTACGATTGGGCGCCTGCCTGTAGCCCCCATGACCCAGTTACGGAGTTGTAATAACTCTCCACTTTCGAGCCCTTCATCAGCACGCCTTCGCCATAGCTGCCACCAAACACAAGGCCGGCCTTGATGATTTTCGGGAAGACAAGCACCGCTTTGGCATTGTGCAAAATGGTTTCGGCAAATGGAGTGGCCTTGTAAAGAGTTTGCAACGCTTGCCGGGAGTCGGCATTCAGATCCTCGGCGGTTGCCGCACTTGCATTGTTCAGCAGGCTCGCTGATACCAATGATGCTGTCGCGAGGAAGATCGATAGGAAAAACCGCATTGGCTGAGTCATTTGCGTACTCCGATAAGGGAGCATTGGATGGGAGCAGCAGTCAGCACCTGTTTCAGACAGGA
This sequence comes from Pseudomonas sp. RT4P38, assembly GCF_054897765.1. NCBI lineage: Bacteria > Pseudomonadati > Pseudomonadota > Gammaproteobacteria > Pseudomonadales > Pseudomonadaceae > Pseudomonas > Pseudomonas sp. RT4P38. The sequence continues at coordinate 4,527,800 of NZ_CM142703.1, read as the reverse complement.
TCCGAACCTACTGAAGTTATCCGGTGCACCCTAAAGTGTGTGAATTGCAAGCTTCGCTTTTGAATGAAGCAGGCCCAAGGCCTTTGATCAGTCGCGATGCCATCACTTGCTTTGACCACTGTGTAAGGGCGGGGTTCGTCCTCATAGGCTGCTTTTGGTCCAGAGTGTGTAAAAACGCTTTCGCGAACCCTTGCTATGATTTCTGAGGATTTCATCGCTCTAAAGCAATCGTTTGAAACGGATATCTGCCGTAAAATTTTTACGCTTTCTTTACGGTAGGTGTTTTTGCCCGCAACGATACTGGCCGCGATTTTTTAGATCGTCCATGTGCCTTGCTTTTCCGATGGCCCTGGAAAAATGTATTGCCCAAGGATGGCGTGCAGTGACTCCCCGCTAATTGAGAGAAGCGCCCCTTGAGTGAGACAGCGACCGTTGCAAACGAAGACTCCCCATCCAAAAGCTCAGGAGTGGGCTTGCTCGTCGCTGCTGTCGGGGTGGTTTACGGAGACATTGGCACCAGCCCCCTCTACACGCTGAAAGAAGTATTTTCCGGCCACTACGGCGTTCAGGTAAACCACGACGGCGTGCTGGGCATTCTGTCGTTGATCTTCTGGTCACTGATCTGGGTAGTCTCGATCAAATACGTACTGTTCATCCTGCGTGCCAACAACCAGGGCGAAGGCGGCATCATGGCGTTGACGGCGTTAGCCCGCCGTGCAGCAGCACCTTATCCGCATATGAGCAAGGTACTGGTGCTGCTCGGCCTGTTCGGTGCGGCACTTTTTTACGGGGACAGCATGATCACCCCGGCCATTTCGGTGCTCTCTGCGGTTGAAGGACTACAGCTGGCGTTTGACGGAATAGAGCACTGGGTGGTGCCCTTGTCAGTGATCGTGCTGGTCGCGCTGTTCTTGATACAGAAACATGGCACGGCTCGAATCGGCATCCTGTTTGGCCCGGTCATGGTGCTGTGGTTTGTGGTGTTGGGTGCCCTCGGGATCTACGGTATTTTGCAGCGTCCCGAAGTGCTGCAAGCGCTTAACCCTGCTTGGGCAGTGCAATTTTTTGTGGTTCATCCGGGAATGGGTGTAGCGATATTGGGCGCTGTCGTGTTGGCATTGACTGGTGCTGAAGCACTGTATGCCGACATGGGCCACTTTGGTCGCAAACCGATTTCTCGTGCATGGTTCATTTTGGTGTTGCCGGGGCTGGTACTCAATTATTTTGGCCAGGGTGCCTTGATCCTGGAGAGCCCGGAGGCTGTGCGTAATCCGTTCTATCTGCTTGCGCCGAGCTGGGCACTGCTGCCGATGGTCGCGCTCTCCACCCTGGCCACCATCATCGCTTCTCAAGCCGTGATCTCCGGTGCTTTCTCCCTGACTCGCCAGGCCATTCAACTGGGTTACGTTCCTCGCATGTTTATCCAGCACACCTCCAGCCAGGAGCAGGGGCAGATCTACATCGGCACGGTTAACTGGGCGTTGATGGTCGGTGTCGTGCTGCTGGTGATCGGTTTCGAGTCATCCAGTGCCTTGGCCGCCGCTTATGGAGTCGCGGTGACGGGAACCATGTTGGTCACGACAATTTTATCCTCGGCCGTCGTCCTGCTCCTTTGGAAAACGCCGCGCTGGCTGGCCATCCCGATGCTGCTAGGATTTTTGCTGGTGGACAGTCTGTATTTCGCGGCCAATGCGCCGAAGATTTTTCAGGGCGGTGCGTTCCCGGTGATCGCTGGCATTGGTCTGTTCATCTTGATGACGACCTGGAAGCGGGGCAGGAAGATTATTGTTGAGCGGCTGGATGAAACCGCGCTTCCACTACCGCTGTTCATCGCCAGCATCCGTACGCAGCCTCCCCATCGCGTACAAGGCACGGCGGTTTTTCTGACGGCCAGGGCAGATGCTGTTCCGCACGCACTACTGCACAATCTCCTGCATAACCAGGTTTTGCATGAGCAAGTGGTACTGCTCACCGTGGTGTCCGAAGACAGTCCTCGCGTGAGTGCTGACCGGCGGTTTGAAGTTGAGGCCTATGGCGAAGGCTTCTTTCGGGTCAGTCTGCACTTTGGTTTTATCGAGGAGCCCGATGTACCCCAAGCGTTGAGTCTCTGTCACTTGTCTGAGCTGGATTTCAGTCCGATGCGCACGACCTATTTCCTGAGCCGAGAGACGGTGATCCCAACCAAACGCATTGGTATGGCACGCTGGCGGGAGATTCTTTTCGCGTTTCTGCTGAAGAACGCCAACAGCAACCTGAAATACTTCAATCTGCCGTTGAACCGAGTGATCGAGCTGGGTACACAGGTTGAGATGTAGAAACAAACAAGGCCGCATTTTGCGGCCTTGTTTTTTTAGGGGTTACTCGTGTGAATGGCCGTGCTCAGCGCTTTCGGAGGTTGTGCCTTTTTCACCGCCGCCGCATGCCGTCATCAGGCCGAGGAAGCAGATCAGAAGCATCGAACGGATCAGAGTTGTAGTGGTTTTCATGGGAAGACTCTTCATAAAACGGATGAAATAAATGGCCTGTGTTCAGGCTGAGCACCGCATTTTCGGCAGTAGGACAGCCATCGCTGCTTCGAACTACTGTTTGACGCCCAAGTAATTGCCAGTCGTTTTTAGCGAGATGGTCACGTCGTTGTTGCTGCGATTACGCCAAAACCAACCATGGGTGCCGTCAAAAATGGCGGTGAATTCACCTTTGTCACCTTTGACTTGCTTGCCTTTGGTGTAGCTGTGGAAGTAACCCTTTTCACCGTTGTAGGGCTCGCCATGGGTGTCATAGTTCACAGGCCCACCAGCTGCTGTCCATTCATAGCTGACAGTCTTGTTCTTCAGCACTTCCAGTTTGATTTCTGTCCCTTCACCTGGCTTGAGCGTGACGGTCATTTGATCCGTTTTCAAAGCAGGGGCAGGTGTCGCCACCGGTTGAGCAACCGGTTTCGCAATAGGTTGGACTTGCGCAACCTGCGGAGCTGGAGCTGCTGGTTGAGGTGGCGCGGCATCCGCCAAAGCCTCCTGGGCAAGGACGATCTTCAATTCGCCCATTTGGGTCAGTCCCAGTGCGCGGCCCACGCCCGTAGGATCAACGGCATATTCCGAAGGCATGACAACGGTCACCAGCAAACCGACCGCAGTCAGCAGTGCAATGACAGTCGAGCGCACCAGTTTGCGAGTGCTGGGCAATTCATTAACGGTTGGAAGCGGAGTATTGAACATGGTCAGAATTCCTTACGCGGAGACAAACAGGCCGGTGATCTGGTAACCCATCAGGAGGAAACCGGCACTCATCATGGCGACGTTGGCGGTATAGGCGTGGCGCCAGAAACTGCCGGTGCGCCGCCAATACCCCATCAGAATGAGAATCGCGCTAAGGGCCAGCAACTGGCCGATCTCGACACCGACGTTAAAGGCGATGAGGTTCGGAATCAGGCCGTCAGTTGAGATTTCGTACTCCTGGATCTTGGTGGCCAAACCGAAACCATGGAGCAGACCGAAGATCAGCGTGGCCACCTTGGTGTTGGGTTGGAAACCGAACCAGCGCTGGAATGCGCCCAGGTTATCGAGCGCCTTGTAAACCACCGAGAAACCGATAATGGCGTCGATGATGTAGGAGCTGATGCTGATCTCGGTCAGCACGCCCAGTAGCAGCGTGACCGAGTGGCCTACGGCAAACAGCGTGACGTAGAGCCCCACCTCTTTAAGGCGGTAGAGGAAGAAGATCACCCCGAACAAAAACAGCAGGTGGTCGTAGCCCGTCATCATGTGCTTGGCCCCCATATAGATGAAGGGCAACAACATGACGCCGGAGCTTTCCTGGATGAACCCCTTGTCACCTTCCGCGACGGCATGAGCCATCGCCTCGGGCATTGCGAGGAAAAGTGCAGCGACAAATAAAAACAACAGCAGTAGCAGGCGACGCGAAGGCGCAGTAAATGCGTCAACGCCGCTCATCGAGTGCGAATGCATAGATCAATCCTACGTTGCGGGGATCAAAGGCCGCAGTGCGGCCATGGTCAGGATGCGAACGAAGGACGGGGTGGACGCTCGATCAAGAAAATCGGCGGACGAGGAACGGAATAGGACGGGGCTTCGAGTCGCATGGACAGCTTCGGCTGCGCAGACAAAGTCAACACAGCACTGAGCTGTGGCGTTTCGTGCTGGTGGTCAGGGGTCAAAGGGGAGTGATAGTGATCCGAACAGCTCGCACACGACATCTCGGCTTGCTCTTCATGAGAGTGATGATCGTCTTGCGCAATCTCCCAGGCCGGCTGTTTCGACATCACTGACAACGTATAGGTATGCCCGGCCCAGGCCACAAACATGGCGAGAGCAAGCGCGATTACCACCGTCGTTGTCAGTGTTCTGCTGAACATAGCGTTCGGGTTTCAACTCGTTTTGTAGGGCTTTGATGCGTTTGACCCATCCTCCTAGGGGGGATAGGATGCCAGCGTAATTCATTGAGGCCTGAGGCTCAAGTCATGAGTGAGCACGAACACGAACACGAACACGAACACGAACACAGTCACCCCCACACCCACCAAAGTCACGAGGCGATCATTAAACGCCTCAAACGGGCGGACGGCCATTTACGCGGCATCATCACCATGATCGAAGAAGGTCGTCAGTGCGTCGACATCGCCCAGCAGCTGCATGCGGTTGAAAAAGCGGTGTGCCAAGCCAAGCGCACGCTCATTCAGGATCACATTGATCACTGCCTGGAAGACACGGTCTCGGCGTTGAACAATGGCGAGCGCGCACCACTGGAAGCCTTCAAGCAAATCACCAAGTACCTGTAGGTCTGACATGCCCATCCACGGCTGGATTGGTTTGAACGCAAAAGGTGAAGATGAGTGTTTGAACTCACCAGCTACGTCGGTCTGTTTCTGGCGGCATTCGGTGCCGCCACGCCGCTGCCGATGCAGTCTGAAGCGGTACTGGTTGGAATGTTGCTTTCCGATCAGTACGTCGCTTCAACGCTCTTGGCGGTCGCCACCCTCGGCAACGTTCTTGGCTCTGCACTGAACTGGATTCTCGGTCGCTCCATTGAGCGATTGCGCACAAGCGCTGGTTCCCGGTGAGCGAGAGCAAGCTTGAAAAGCCCCGGAATTCCTACCTGCGCTACGGGCGCTGGTCGTTGCTGCTGACCTGGGTGCCGATCATTGGCGATCCGCTGACAGTCGTCGCCGGAGTCATGCGCGAGCCACTTTTGAGCTTCCTGCTGATAGTCTCCCTGGCCAAGGGCGTGCGTTATCTCGTGCTGGCCGCCGTCACACTGGGGTGGGCATGACAACTGTTCATACGACCCAGCATGCCTTGCTCAAGAGCCGAAGCAGCAGCCTGGATCTGATCAAGTGGGTGGCGATGCTGACCATGGTCATCGACCACCTTCGGTTAGTGTGGCCGGAGATGAGCACTCTGTTCATTCCGGGGCGGCTCTCTTTTCCGTTGTTCTGTGTCGCTATCGCGGCCAACGTGGCGCGTTCTAAATCGGGCGAACTGCTGACGCCTGCTAATGGTCGTTACCTTCTCTCGATGCTGTTGTTCGCCGTTATTTCAGAAGTGCCGTATCGCTACATCAGCACCTCGGGATCGTTCAACGTATTGGTTACGCTGGTGTTGGGGCTGGTGATTGCCTGGGGTTGGCAGCATCGCACCTTGTTGAGCGGCGCTATGGCGTTAATTGCCACCACAATTGCTTATGTGCTGGATGATCCACTGATGTATGGCTTCTACGGAGCACTTGTTCCAGCGGCGGTCTTGTTAGCGATTAAGAAGCCCGGTGTTCTTTGGTTGCTGCCAGCGGCTCTATGCTTGTTAAGCAATACCCGCAGCAGCATCGTTATCAGGGCGATGGACTTAGAAATTTATTCCTTGCTGGCTTTGAGCACTGCGTTTGCGGCGCCCCTAATCGGACTCTGGCTTTTGCGTCAGACCTTCTCCTTCAAGGTCTGGCCGGTCGGGCTATGGGGCTACTGGTTCTATCCGGGGCACCTTGCCGCTCTGCAAGCCCTTCGATTCCTGATCTGAATGCCCGCCAACTAGCCCTAGTAAATATTAGAAACTCACGATCACTGGTTGGGCCATCGGCGATGCTGATCATCGATCACGTATGGGTGTTCGTGATCCACACCGTCCTGGCCATCGAGGTGCGAGTGATCGCCCGGCAGACCCTTATGGGTATGCTTGATCGACTCTTGGTCATGAGCTGGACGCCAGATTACGATGCTGACCACTAGCGCACTACCGGCCACGACTGCGAGCCCTACAAACGACGCAGTGAGGCTGATATTGGCGCCCAGCCATCCTGCCAATGGGTAGGTAATCAACCAGCAGGCATGGGATAGAGCAAATTGGGCGGCAAACAACGCCGGGCGATCTTCGGCATGCGCTGAGCGACGCAACAGTCGACCGCTCGGAGTCTGGGCCAGGGAGTAGCCCACCCCGAGCACCACCCACAGCGGCAACAGGAAGTTATAGGTGGTCAGGTTGATACCAACCGCTAAACCCGCGACCAATACTCCTCCGCCAAACAGCATGGCCGTTCGGTCTTTGATGTTTTTTAACAACCGAGGCAAGGCCAAGGCCGCGACCATCGAGCCGCCACCAAACGCAGCCAGCGCCAATGCTGTAGAACTTTGAGGCAGGGCGAAGCGCGATTGCACCAGCACCACCGTATTGACGATGACCATGGCACTGGCGGCAGCTACCGTCAGGTTAAGAGCGAGCAACCCTCGCAGCCGGGGCGTGGCCAGGAAGATGCGCATGCCTCGGGTGGTTCGCTCGTAAATACTGCGTCTGGGTGTTGGCTTCGCCTTCGGTAACAACACCGTGGCAACCAGGGCCGCTGAGGCGAGGAAGCCGATGACAGTGCCGACGAATAGGTTATGGAAGCTGATCACGGTCAGCAACGCGGCGGCGAGCATCGGGCTGGCGACACTTTCAAGATCGTAGGCCAGACGCGACAGTGACAGGGCGCGGGTGTAGTCGTCTTCATCCGGCAGTATGTCTGGAATAGTTGCCTGGAACGTCGGGGTGAACGCTGCTGAGGCCGACTGAAGGACGAAAATCAGCACATAGATTTGCCAGACCTCCGTTACGAACGGCAGTGCAAGCGCGACCAGGGCCCGCATCAAATCCAGGGAGACCAGCATTGCTCGACGAGGTAGGCGTTCTGCAAAAGCCGCTGCAATGGGTGCAACGCCGATGTAGGCCGTCATCTTAATCGCCAACGCTGTACCGAGGACGGCACCCGCTTGGGCACCTGCAAGATCGAATGCCAGTAGGCCTAGCGCGACAGTGGCAAGACCCGTTCCTACGAGGGCAATTACTTGGGCCAGGAAGAGGTGGCGGTAGGTTCGGTTGGCTAGAATTTTCAGCATGGAAGATCTCAAGTGGCGAAGTGCGTGACCAGGCGGTTGCCGAAACTTTTCCCGGAAGGAAGCGAGTTACTAGTTTCGCCTTTGTGGATGCACAAATATCCCCCTGGGGAGGATATGGCCCGATCCTAAACCATTGACCATGGCAGCTCAAGAAATAGGCCCTACACCATCTATCAAATGATTGACGTGCGGGTCTGCCCATCGGTTTGTATTGGTTTTGCCCTGCGAAACGATGTGCTCAATGTTTCGATTGCAGATTCAAATGCAGCAACGCTGCCGGTCGGAAGGCTTCCCTCCCTGGCTTGTTTGGCTAATTGGAACGTGTGATGATGCTGTCAATATAGGTAGGGGGGGTATGGTATGGGTCATGTAAGATCGAGCAAAGACAATCTTCTTAAGCGCGTAAAGCGAATCGCTGGGCAAATCCAGGCAATTGAGCGAGCACTCGACTCTGACGATGACTGCTCGAAAACCTTGCTTTTGGTCGCTTCGACCCGTGGCGCGATCAATGGGCTGATGGATGAAATCATCGAAGATCATGCTCGTGAACATGTAGCGAATCCCACACTCAGCAACGAAGAAAGAGCGAAAGGCGTCGAAGAGCTGCTCGAAGCCATTCGCCGCTATTCCAAATAGGATTGACCCAGATGAGTAATTCGTTTACCGACTATTCCCACAACCATATGTTCCTGGGCGCATCGCATGAAGAAAACGCCAAGCGAACCTTGTGGGTGGTAGCTCTGACCGTCGTAATGATGGTCGTTGAGATCACCGCAGGTTATGTCACAGGCTCTATGGCGTTGCTTGCCGATGGATTTCACATGGCAACGCACGCTGGAGCGCTTGGCATAGCCGCAGCTGCTTATGGTTACGCAAAAAGACATGCCTCAAGTGCTCGCTACAGTTTTGGAACTGGCAAGGTGGGAGACTTGGGTGGCTTCGCCTCTGCTCTGATTTTGGGACTGGTCGCCTTGGGAATTGGCGGAGAATCGTTATTCCGTCTCTTTCAACCGACTCAAGTGCAATTCGGGTCAGCGACTCTTATCGCAGTTGTCGGATTAGCAGTGAATGTGGTGAGCGCGCTTTTGCTTTCTGGCGGACATGATCATCACCATGGGCATGACCACGGCCACGATCAATCTCACCATGCGCATGGTCACGACAATAATTTGCGCTCTGCTTACGTTCACGTCATTGCAGATGCCCTGACCTCGGTTCTGGCCATCGCTGCTCTGCTTGCTGGCCGATATCTTGGTTGGGTATGGCTCGACCCTGCAATGGGGATTGTGGGTGCAGTTGTTATTGCACGCTGGGCTTGGTCGTTGATGCGGCTGACTGCGGGTGTATTGCTCGACCAGACAGATGATCATGTAGCCCAAGAAATTCGTGAATTGGTTGAAACGCCTGGAGATGCTTCGATTATTGATCTTCATGTCTGGCAGGTGGGGCCTCAGGCCCGAGCCGCGATTGTTAGCGTCCTGGGCAGCCCAGCAGTGAATGCCGAAGACATACGAGAACGGCTTGCTACGGTTCATGAGGTCACGCATCTGACTGTTGAATACCGCACGAAGCTGGGAACTGGTTCACCAGCTCAAGCCTCCGTTCCGGCTTAGAAATGAACGCATAGTCGACTGAGATGAAAAAGGATCGAGATATGCTTTTGAGCAAACGAGATCAGGCGCAAATCGAGCGTCGTCTGATTGCCGCCCTGACCAAGGCCTGCGAGACGGCCAAAGCGGAGATAGTGGGCTTCTCTTGGTTGACTCACGATGTGGATTACGCGCGATTTCCCTACAGTCTTATAGTTGTTTGGGTCTTCGACACCGATGCCAACTGGGATCAGGTTCTTGCCAATGGGCAAGACAAGCGGATGCTCGAACTCACTACCCTGGCGTTAAGCGAAGCGAATGTTCACGTGAGTCAGGTGTCGGCCATCGTGCATTTCGATAGTGAAGAGCAATGTAAGCGGTCGAATGCCGGCGACTGGCAGCAGCGTTTAACACGTACACGATCTACGCGGAGTTAAACCATGGCCCAGGACATCCAAAACCCATGTATTTCCGTTTGCCAGCTGAACAGCGAACTATGCTTGAGCTGCGGTCGCACCAAGGAAGACATCAGAAAATGGAAGCGGATGAAGCGTCCAGAAAAGATGGCCGCTGTACAACGCGCGACCCTGCGCCTGAAAAGCCTGCAAAAAAAGAACAATTGAACAACCGCAGTTCAGGCCGCTGTTTCGAAAACTTCCGTAATCGACCCAATATAGATGGTCCGTCCCACCTTCACTGATACTGGTAACGGTTGGCAGGTAGCTGTCAGCTAGGGTGGAACATGCACCTGTAATGAATCTTCCTCCTACATCACGTTGGGCATCGCATTTCTGGGGGGGATCGGGTTTGTGCTCGGCAGAAGTACACATCGCTTGCATGGGCATGGGTAGTGACCATGCAAGTATTCAGGAAGGGTTGAAGATTAGTTTTTCGGGTATTCAGCGATGATTTGATCAGTACCTGCTTTGGTCAGGCCGATGACCTGATACGCATCCTGCTTCCCACCGACCTCCATACCAGGCGAGCCTGCCGGCATGCCGGGTACAGCAACTCCGAGAAGGTCATCGCGTTTGCTCAAAGCAACTATTTGCTCAGCAGGTACGTGGCCTTCAACAAACTTTCCGTTGAACACCGCGGTGTGGCATGACGAGAGACGCGGAACAACACCCAGGTCCTGCTTGACCGCGCTCATGTTGGTTTCTACATGATCAACGACGGTGAAGCCGTTGGCTTCAAGGTGCTGCATCCACTTCTTGCAGCATCCACAGTTAGCGTCACGATGGACGTCGATCGTCAGCGATTCTGCTGCATGACCAGCTGAACTGATCAACAGAGCCGCGAATGCAGCAAGGCGAAGTATCCGTCCGGGCCGATAAATGTTATTTCGCATGGGTATGCTCCTTCCCATCAGCATGGGGATGAGTTTTTGGTTGAGCGGCAGGAGTTGCAGAAGCGTCAAGTGAAGCCTCGGCACCCTGAGGATGGGCGTGTTCGGGACTTTCATCCTGAGTAGGTGCTGCGGCAGCCTCATGAGCATGGGCGCTGTTTTTCTCGCCATGATGGTCGTCTGCTTTGGCTACCTCTTCGGCTGCACCCGCATCATGATGTCCAGCAGCAGCCCCTTTTTGGGCATCATGCTGGCCTTCATGGTCATGCATTTTGCTCTCGCCGCCACCGTGTTGATGGCCACCGCTGCTGGCTACTAGGGCGTTGAATTGCTCCGCATTCAATGCAGGCAGCTGCTGGAGAAAAGCGACCATCCCCCAGATGTAGGGATCGGCCATGCTTTTACCCCAGGCGGGCATGCCTGTGGATTTGATTCCATGCTTGATGATCCAGAACGCTGCGGCAGGGTTTCCATCAACGCCCAGTTTTGAAAGATTTGGAGGTGCAGGGTAAAGGCTATTACTTAACTCGGTTCCTGCGACACCCGGAGCAAGGTGGCAGCCAATGCACATTGAGTTGTAGTTGCCAGCACCTGCCCGAACGAGAGTTCCGTCGGTCAAGTCGGGAACTTTGATGTCGCGTGAACGCACTGCTATCGAGCGATCCCGAGCAGTGGACAGCAGTGAGTAAACGAGTTCGGAATGTGGATCATCCGCCCCAACATTAATCACACCAAAATACACCACGCCGGCACCTACTATTGCGGCGACCACACCAGCAGCAGTTAATGTTTTCAATGTTCTTTTCATGTCAGGCTCTCAAAACCACATCCGAATACCGGCGACAAATCGCGCCTCGTTCGCATCCTCTCCTTCATCGCTAGCGAGGTCGGCGGTCTTGCCATAAGAGCGACTCCAGGTAACCCCGATGTAGGGGGCAAACTCCCGGACAATCTCGTAGCGCAACCGCAAACCCACTTCGGTATTGGCCAAACCAGAACCGATGCCGCGTTGAGGATCGTTTTTTCCGTAAAAGTTCATTTCGGCTGTGGGCTGCAGGATCAGGCGATTGGTCAGCAGAATGTCGTAGTCGCCCTCTAACCGAGCCGCGGTCTGGCCGTTCTCACCAATGAAAGCGGTGGCTTCAGCTTCGAAGTTGTAGAGGGCCAGACCCTGGATACCGAAGGCGCCCCAGGTCTGTGGCGAGCCTGGTTTAAAATCCTGACGCACGCCGGTCACCACATCCCACCACGGACTGATCGAGTGCCCCCAAAGCGCTTGGAGTTCGGCGTCTTCAGTCACACCATTGGTACGCTCCCCCTCCGACCGCAGCCATAAACGATCAATGTCGCCACCCATCCAGCCTTTTGCATCCCAACTCAGGGCACTGCCGTTATCAGCGTCCTGATACTCGAACTGATCAAGCAGAAAGAATGTGTTGAGGCTTTTGTCATGAACACCATGGCCTGCCACAGGCGGAAAAGCTGCTTTACGATCAGCATCCGTTAATACAGGAATGGGAGTTCGACTCGTAGTGGTCGCCCCAGCATCCATACTCATTTTGCTGTGATCCATGCCTTCCATCTGGCCTTGGTCCATTTCCCCATGATTCATTTTGCTATGGTCCATAGACCCCATCGAACCATGATCCATCTTGGAATGATCCATCTGGCTGTCTTTGGCGGGGATCGACTTTTGAGGCACCGTCGGTTTCGACTCCGTTCCCGAGGACATGGTCATCGACGGATCCATCTCTTCAGCGGCGCTGGCCCAGCCAACAAAAGCGGTGCTGACTGAAACCGTCAGCGCCATCAGGGTCGGACGTAAAAGCTTGTTGGTCATGATCTCAATCCGCTTTTTTGGTTTTTTTGTCATGATCCATCGACTCATTACTCATCTTGCTGTGATCCATAGAACCATGGTCCATGGAACCGTGATCGGTTTTGGATTCATTGGCCTTGGACTTTTGCGTTGGCTCTGGCTTGTCCGTTGATGATGCAGGAGCGGGATGGGAATGCTCACCACTGCTTTCTCCTGCCAGTGCAAAGGGCACTCCACCCAACAGGCCAAAGGCAAGGGCGCAACCGATCAGCGACTTACGATTCAGATATGTACTCATAACCCGTCTCCTTTACTCATCAACCCGTACTTCACGGAACATGCCCATTTCCATGTGAAATAGCAGGTGGCAGTGATAGGCCCAGCGCCCCAGCGCATCAGCTGTTACTCGATAGCTGCGCTTAGTGCCTGGCGGCATGTCGATCGTGTGCTTGCGCACCATGAAGTTGCCATCCTCATCCTCAAGGTCACTCCACATGCCGTGAAGGTGGATAGGGTGGGTCATCATGGTGTCGTTGACCAAGGTGATACGCAGCCGCTCGCCATACTTGAGGCGCAAAGGCTCAGCATCAGAGAACTTGATGCCGTTGAATGACCAGGCGAACTTTTCCATATGACCGGTCAGGTGCAGCTCAATGGTGCGATTGGGCTCGCGGCCATCCGGGTCCTGGAAAGTGCTCTTAAGGTCTGAGTAGGTAAGCACGCGACGGCCGTTGTTGCGCAAGCCAATACCTGGGTCGTTCAGCTTCGGCGCTGTGCTCATGGCTTGCATATCAACCAACGGGTTGTTGGTTTCGGAAGCCGGGTGAGACTGCATGGCTCCTGTGCCCATGCCTGCCATCTTGCTGTGATCCATGCCGCCGGACATATCACCCTGATCCATGCCGGTCATCTTGCTGTGATCCATACCCGTCATGCCGGACATATCGCCCTGATCCATGACGGTCATCTTGCTGTGATCCATACCAGTCATGCCGGACATATCGCCCTGATCCATGCCAGTCATCTTGCTGTGATCCATGCCAGACATATCGGCCGGTTTCGTGGTGCTGTGGTCCATGCCGGCCATGTTGCCGTGATCCATTCCACCCATTCCCATATCATCCATGGTGACGAGGGGACGCGGGTCGATCGCCGGGACCGGCGCCTTCAATCCTTCACGCACGGCCAGGGTTCCGCGGGCATATCCGGTTCTATCCATGGACTGGGCGAAGATGGTGTAAGCCTCTTCGCTGACAGGCTCCACAATCACGTCATAGGTTTCTGCCACAGCGATGCGGAATTCGTCGACGCTGACCGGGTTGACGTGCTGGCCGTCGGCCGCCACCACGGTCATTTTCAAGCCTGGGATACGGACGTCGAAGTAGCTCATGCCCGAACCGTTGATGAAGCGCAGCCGCAGTTTCTCACCTGGTTTGAAAATACCGGTCCAGTTACCGTCAGGGGCCTGCCCATTCATGAGATAGGTATAAGTATCGCCACTGACGTCTGCGAGGTCGGTGGGGTTCATTTTCATCTCGGCCCACATCTTCCGATCCGCCACCGTTGCGGCCCAGCCTTTGTCGCTCACGTCGTCGATGAAGTTGCCAACGGTACGTTTGTGGTGATTGTAGTAGTCCGACTGTTTCTTGAGCTTGGCCATGACCCGACCAGGATCTTCATCAGTCCAGTCGGTCAGCATCACCACGTAATCGCGGTTGTATTGGAAAGGTTCAGGCTCTTTCGAGTCGATCACGATAGGCCCGTAGACACCGGCCTGTTCCTGAAAACCCGAGTGGCTGTGGTACCAGTAAGTACCATTCTGATGGACTTTAAATTTGTACTCGTACATGCCATCAGGCGCGATACCGTGAAAGCTCAAGCCTGGCACACCGTCCATATTGGCCGGCAGGAGGATCCCGTGCCAATGGATGGAGGTGTCCTGGTCCAGGCGGTTTTTCACCCGCAGCGTGACCGTTTCCCCTTCACGCCAGCGCAGCAGCGGTCCCGGTAAAGAGCCGTTGATGGTCATCGCCGTGCGCGCCGAGCCAGTGATATTCACTGGGGTTTCGCCAATGAAAAGATCAAATTCATTGCCAGTCAGTACGTTCGGAAAACCGGGACTGGTTACTGCCCATACAGGGGTGCGCCACAGGCCAAGACCGCCGAGAATGCCGCCAGCGGCCAGGCCTTTGACGAATGTCCGCCTAGAGGTTTTGGAATGCATGCCGTTTATGTCCACTCAGTCAAAAGGAAGCCGTGCGAAACACTTTGTGCGTTTTGCTTACCGGTTGGGGGGTAACTTCTCTGGAGTTCGTCTCGAATCCCCCTGAGCCTTGCCCGCTGCCGCCAAAGGCGAAAGTCCATAGGGCAGGCGAGCTTGGAAATTGACACATTTGAACCACTATGGTGATTACATTTCTGTCAGCTTGGGGATGCGCCAGGCTGTTCAGCAATTAGCGTGGTCGGCCGTTTTGGCTTTTCTCTCGGCTACGGGGGATTGGGTGCCTTGCTTCTGGGCAACTTGGTACGCTTCCATTGACTCCTTCCTGGCCGCTTCCATGCGTGCGACTGTGCGATCACTGCCGCCTTCGGCTATCGCAAGAGAAGAGACGGTCAAGGCTGCGATGACAAACAGGGTTTTCATGGATTTCATTTGGGTATCCTCGGATGAGATTTGGTTACCCCGTTGAATCCACATCAAGACGTGATTCGTGGGGGATGAGTTCAAGACACGACGTAATCTTAAAACTCTCCTCCTGTCAGAAGCCTTAAGTGAGCATTACCGTTGTGTCAGGTTTCGATTTCCTTCTCGAATTGCGCCCTTGTCTACACTGTGGAGCAGCACCTCGCCAGACAACTACTTGGCTGACACAGTGATAGGTGGCGGGTTGCCCGACAAAGTGAGTAATCAGGGAGAATCTCTCGTCCTACCTCCCGGTGTCAGGATAGTTTTCGTTAACATTACTGATGTGTCAGGCAGACCTTTGCGCTGTTAATGGCATGCCTAACAGCGCACATGTTGTGGTTTGTGTTTCGTCCGTTATAGGCGGCGGACGTTACTAAACTTCATTCGTAACGAAGTGCTAACCAATCAGAAGCTGACAGAAATGTAATCTTGGTTTCAGTCGACTGTCCGCTTATGTCCGTCTAGGGTGAGCTATGAGCACTTGGGTCAACCTGAGCGCATGAAACAGCATCTGGCTCGCATTACAGCTAGGTATTCGTCTGCAATATCCTCATCCGCGAGCAGTCCGAAATGATCAGCTGTTTTTAATGGAAATTGTCGAATGCCGCTGGTCCCAGTACCACTGCTAGCGTTGTCTTTCCTTGAATGCAATGGAGAACATAGCTATGACCGCCCGATGGTCTTTCACATGGACACTCTCCAATGCCAGCAGCATCGCATTGATGCGTGTTGCCACTGCCACAAACCTGTCTGAATGCATCGATGACCCATTGCCTTGAGGCGGGGGGTGAACATTGAAGACTAATGATTGAAATCTGTCAGACGTTGACCCATTTCTTGTTGAGTGGTTACACCTTTCACCACCACGTTTGCGGGGTTTGCGCCGAGATATGTGGCCTGTGCCAGGGGCTGCGAACAGGTCGGTGGTATGGAAAATTGCGTCAGGGCCTACCGCGAATGCGCAGAGAGCTGCCGAAAAATGGCTGGCGCCCCAGTTGAACCACCATTCAGGTACAGAAGTAGCAATTTCCGTGCTTGGGGGCAATGGCATGCCTGTGCCAACCCTCCGGCCTCTAACAGGAGATTTACAATGTCACAGCCTATCAAGCACAACAGCTCTAGCCGATTCACTTTGTCGATGAGGGGGATAGCGATGGCTGTCGCGGTAATGGCAGCAGCGCCGACGTGGACTAATGCCGCAGAACCCACGAAAAGCGAAGCGATGCAGATGCCTTCCGAGCAGAAGGATCATTCGAAGATGATGAAACAAATGGGCGGTATGTCCATGACCGGTGATGTGGATTATGACTTTGCGGCCAACATGCGCATGCACCACCAAATGGCAGTCGAGATGGCGCAAACTGAACTCAAGAACGGGAAAAATCCGGAGATGCTCCGTATGGCCAAGGACATAATTGCCGCACAGAAGAAGGAAATTGCTGAACTCGATCGGTGGATTAAAGCAAACGAAAAACCATGAATAGGGTGTTGCCGAAGTCGATTCCTGCGCCGCGCCGATGAAAGAAAGTGTCATGCTGCACCGGTCGGCGCATACCACCTTGAAAAACGCCGCTACCCTGATCGACCTGCTCACTATGCTGCGATGTTATAACGAGCTGTTTGATTGATTTCAACAGTGATGTGAACCAGCTCCTCATGCACTGACAAGAGGTCTTTGAAGTATGCGGGTGTCGCATTTTGGTCAGTTGTCAAACTCAGGATGCGGGCATATTTCCCTTTGCCTACCCGCCATACATGAAGGTCGCTAATCTGTGCAGAAATAGGGCTTGAGTCGATGACTTCCCGGACCTCCGCAACGGCAGGGGCGTCCATTTCGGCATCCAGCAATACTGTTTTGCAACAGATTGCAGCGGTGAGAGGCGCGGTGAACAGATTGATGGCAGAGGTGCTTGAAGGGCATATCCGTGAGCACCTGGGTGCTGAAGCCGTCACTCCAGAACAACGTCAAGAAGACCTGGATCAGGTCATCTCGGCCCTGCGCTCATATCTGAAATGAGCCCAGGGAGAGTCTGTGCGTGAGGGCGTTAACGCTGGAGCAGATCACCGCCTCAGGCGCTGACCTTGGAAGGAAAACCCAACGCTTCAACAGAAGCGCGGACTCGCTCTGGGCTTTCGATGCTTTCAACGTTGACCTTGCCAGCAGCACGATCCACCGAAACAGCTGCCTCGCTATCCAACGACTGAATGGCTTTGGTAATTTTACTAACACAGCTACCGCAACCAATGCCTGATACGTCTAAGACGAACATAGTTATTCCTCTCGTGTTGATCGGCCTCTTTGGCCGCAGTTACAGCATCAACGTTGACACGATAGGAAGGTCAAGAGTTGTCTGCACCGTTTAAATGGTGTCCAAGTCTCAATCTATTCGGGTGTTCCTCAGCCGCAAGGCATTGAAAACCACGGATGCTGAACTCACGCTCATCGCGATGGCCGCGACCATCGGTGATAAGAGATGTCCGGTCAGTGGATACAGTAGACCTGCTGCGAGCGGGATACCCATCGAGTTGTAGAGAAAGGCGAAGCCCAGGTTCTGTCGCATGTTTTTCACCGTCGCTACAGAAAGGGCACGCGCCCGAAGAATCCCCATCAAATCGCCTTTTACAAGCGTGAGCTGCGCGCTGTTCATCGCGACGTCCGTGCCTGTCCCCATGGCGATACCCACATCTGCCCGGGCCAGAGCCGGCGCATCATTGATACCGTCGCCAGCCATGGCAACTCGCCGGCCGTATTGCTGAAGGTCCGCGACAAGACGTTCCTTGTCCTGAGGCTTCACTTCACCGTGGACTTCTTCAATGCCCATCTCCTTGGCAACAGCTCGTGCCGTGGTGAGACCATCACCAGTGGCCATGATGATTTTTACATTATCAGCCTTGAGCTTGGTGACGGCCTCTTTGGAGGTTGGTTTGATCGGATCTGACACTGCAAGCAACCCTGCCAGTACTCCGTCGACCGCAACATAGATGATGCTGATACCTTCGAGTCGTAACAGCTCTGCACGGTATTGGAGGGGCCTGATACTCACGCCTGCTTCTTCCATTAAGGCGGTATTGCCCAGTTGGATTTTTTTGCCGCTAACCATACCGCTGACACCAATCCCGGATCCGGACTCGAACGATTCAGGCTTGCTCAAAACAAGGTTTTCAGCTCGGGCGTGATCAACGATTGCGTGAGCCAGAGGGTGCTCACTGCCTTGATCCAGACTGGCAGCGAGTTGAAGAACATCATTGGGGTCGAAGTTCTGTGTGGCTTCCACACTGTGAAACACCGGACGCCCCTCTGTCAGGGTGCCTGTCTTGTCGACGATCAGCGTGTCGATCTTGTAAAGGTTCTCGATAGCACTGGCGTCTCTGAACAGCACGCCCATGCTGGCAGCTTTCCCCGTGGAAACCATGATCGACATCGGTGTCGCAAGCCCCAGAGCGCAGGGGCAGGCAATAATCAGCACGGCGACCGCATTAATCAGGCCGAAGACCCAACTGGGCTCAGGACCGAACAGCCCCCACCCCAGAAAAGTCAGCAGGGCAATCACGATTACCCCCATCACAAAGTAACCAGCAACGGCGTCCGCCATACGCTGCATGGGGGCTTTAGAGCGTTGGGCACGGGCCACCATCTGCACGATTTGAGATAGCACGGTTTCGGCTCCAATCTTTTGCGCTTCCATGACCAGGCTGCCATGGGTATTGAGCGTGGCCCCGATCAGGCTATCTCCGCTTCCTTTCATCACTGGTACGGGCTCGCCAGTCAGCATCGACTCATCGATCGCGCTTTCGCCCTCCAGTACCAAGCCATCGACCGGAACTTTTTCACCCGGTCTTACCCGTAGGTGATCGCCCTTATGCACATGCGTCAGAGGGATGTCTTCCTCCGTGCCATCGGTATTGATCCTGCGTGCGGTTTTCGGAGACAGACCAAGAAGAGACGCAATAGCCGCAGACGCTTGTGATCGAGCTTTGAGTTCAAGCATCTGCCCGAACAAAGTCAGCGAGATGATCACTGCTGCGGCTTCGAAATAGACGCCTATACGCCCATCTTGCATAAAGGTGGCGGGAAAACTCTGGGGAAACAGGGTGGCTACGACGCTATAAAGATACGCTGCCGCTGTTCCCAAACCAATCAAGGTCCACATATTTGGACTGCGATGACAAATGGACGCGATACCCCTCACAAAAAAGGGCCAACCGGCCCATAGGGTCACCGGGGTTGCAAGGACCAGCTCCACCCAGTTCTGTGTGGTTCCGTAGAGGAGGTGTAATGAATGTCCCGCCATGGCGAGCACGGTCACTATCACGGTTAACGGCAACGACCACCAAAAGCGACGGGTAAAGTCCTTTAGCTCGGGATTTTCCTCTTCCCCAAGCGCTGGCATGACTGGCTCCAATGTCATGCCACATTTAGGACAGTTGCCGGGACTTGGCTGACGTATCTCTGGGTGCATGGGGCAAGTGAACTCAGTGCCCGCCTGCGGCTCTGGTTGGCTAGAGTGTTCGGCCCCCGGCGGGCTCTCGACATAGCGATCAGGATCAGCTCGAAACTTTTCTTGGCACTTCAGGCTGCAAAACTGATATGTCTGCCTCTCATAAAGCTCACTGAACTTGCTCGGCAGGGTAACAGACATGCCGCACACTGGATCGCGTAGACCTCCATCCTGGGGGGTTACCTGATGGGCGTGATCATGGTCGCGGTGACTCGTGGCGTCAGGCATGACTAGTTTCCCTTATCGTCCTTGTTGGTTTCCGAACTCACGTGTCGGCCATGGCCGCCATGACCGTGCCCAAAAAAATGCATCAACGGACAGATCAACAGAATCAGATAGGGCAGATAAGGTGAGACATGGCCGAAGTGTTCCCGGACCACGTAGAAAACGCCGATCGCAACCAGCATGATCAGTACGACACCCGTTTTGCTCCTCCAGAAGGGTGGAGGGGCGTTTTCAACCGAATGCGGATGGTTAGTCATGATTGAGTTCCTTTTGTCCCTGTAAGAGTTGCGGTGACATCTGCGACTGAGAGTAGTCAACGCACGCTTTGAGGCTGTGATATCGATCAATCCACGCTTTACTTCACTTCAAACTGACCCACCATTCCCGACTGATAGTGGCCCGGTACATTGCAGGCAAACTCCAGGCCTGTGCTCTTGGAAAAGGTCCAGATAAGCTCTTTGGTTGCGCCTGGTTCAATCAGCACGCTGTTGGGATCGTTGTGCTCCATCCCGACCATCTTCATCCCCCCCATGTTGTGTCCCATATCGCTCATCGCTTGCCCATGTCCGGTAGGACTGAGCGTGCCGTTCTGGAACATAGCTACCATCTCTTTCTGATGCGCGGCATGGGCGGCGGCTTTGCCGATATTGAATTCATGCAGCAGCGAGCCTTCGTTGCGCAGGACGAAGCGAACCGTCTCTCCTGGTTTGACATCGATGTTTTTGGGCACGAAGGAGATATCGCCCATTTTCACTTCAATCGTGCGGGTGACCTCGGCCGCCGCTCCAGGCTGACCAATGTCATCCTTCCCGTGGCCAACGCTAGCTATGGCTGTAGAACCGAGGAAAAGGGCAATTGCAGCGCAAACCGGGATAGCAAATTTCGCTTTCATAGTGACCTCAAAGTGAAAGTGGGTAGCACTGGTGATGCTAAGGAAACTTAACTGCCAGTTAACTGACCTGAACACTACATTTCTGTCAGTTTCTGAAATAAAACACGGCGTCGAAGTGACGCCGTTTGTAACCTGGATAAAGCGCGGAAACCTTGAAGATAGAGCCTTTACTGATGTTTTTCTGAAAGCATCAGTTTGTGGTCGCGTTGCATTTGGCTCAAAACGTCATCGACGATTTTGTCGTGCTTCTCCATCCAGGCGAGGTGCTGTTGAGGCGTCATCGATGCGTCGGGATGATCCTTGTGAAGTTCGCTCATGAGATCGCTGAGCATCTTCATATGCTCTGTCATGTACGCATGGCGTTGTCCCTCGGGGGCTTTTTCGGCTTGAATCAGAACGACTTCGGCTTTATCCCGCATGTTTTCCATGCGTACCATCACTCGATCTCCGCCGCCCTCAGCCCATACAGAGGTCGAGAGCAGGATCGAGCCAACCAGAAACAAGGTTTTGAGAGAGTTCATGGGGCAGCTCCTTGAAGGGATGTTGTCAGACTCCCTAGGATTCTTCTCGCTGGAGAGCCGGATTGAGCACTTGAAAGTGTTCATGTTCAAACCCTAGACAACGCTGGCTGACATCTACCTGAAGCCAGGATTACATTTCTGTCAGTTGCTGGTTGGTTCGGCTGATTCGTTGCAAACTCAGCCTCATCATCACTTTGAGAGCCACACCATGAGACTTCTGGTTGCTGAAGACGAACCGAAAATAGGTATCTATTTGCAACAGGGCCTTACGGAAGCTGGGTTCAATGTTGATCGTTTTACCAACGGTACAGAGGCCCTTCAACATGCCCTGAGCGAAGCATATGACCTGCTGATATTAGACGTCATGATGCCGGGCCTGGATGGGTGGGAGGTCCTTCAGAAGGTGCGTTTGTCAGGGAAGGACGTCCCGGTACTTTTTCTGACGGCGCGAGACCGCGTTGAAGATCGAGTCAAGGGGCTTGAGCTGGGGGCAGATGATTACCTGATCAAGCCTTTCGCATTTTCTGAGTTGCTAGCTCGGGTCAGGACGCTGCTCCGTCGCGGTAATAACGTGCCCTCGCAAACCCATATGAAATTGGCCGATCTAGAGGTAGATCTGCTCAAGCGCAGGGCTATTCGGGGCGGCAAACGCATAGATCTTACGGCCAAGGAATTCGCGCTACTGGAACTGCTGCTCCGTCGCCGAGGCGAAGTGCTGCCAAAATCGCTCATCGCCTCGCAAGTCTGGGACATGAACTTTGACAGCGATACCAACGTAATCGAGGTTGCGGTGCGCAGGCTCAGGGCGAAGATCGATGACGACTTTGAGGTCAAGCTGATCCAGACCTGCCGTGGTATGGGCTACATGCTCGATGCACCTGATTCGAAATCGGAGTCGGAATGAATAGTCTATCCCTGACCACCCGCATGAGTTTGATGTTCATGCTTGCGGTAACGGCGGTGCTCACCGTCGCCGGGCTCAGCTTCAATAACCTCAGCCGGCATCACTTCAAAATGCTGGATCAGCAGGCACTGAACGAAAAGCTCCATTCGACCAAAAGAATTTTGGGAGAGCTGAACAGTATCGACCAATTCGACGACTTAAAGCCCGAGCTACAGGCGTTGCTCGGTGCTCACCGTGATTTGACGGCCCTAATCCTGGACAGTGATGGGAGATTGCTTTTCGCTGATCCTGGGCCAGTAAATGTTCCGGAGAGTTTCCGCACGACCACAAACAACAATGTCTGGGAATGGCGAGACCAAGAGCAAATGTTCCGTGGCGTGACGGCACAAGCCATCGTTACGGGGCAAGACAAACCATGGACCGTGATTTTGATCTTTGACGTTACTCAGCATATGTCCTTCTTCGAGACGCTTGAGCGATGGTTCTGGATAGGGCTGGTGATCAGCGCGCTCGTCAGTGCCGCACTGGGCTGGATGGTTGCAAGCAGTGGTATGCGTCCTATTCGGCAGGTGACCAGGGTCGCTGCGTCGATGTCGGCTAAATCACTTAAAGAGCGCATTCCATTAGCGCCTGTTCCAAAAGAGCTTCAGCAGATGGTGCTGTCGTTTAATGCGATGTTATCCAGGCTGGATGATGCTTTTGTCCGGTTATCAAATTTTTCTGCGGACATTGCTCACGAACTGCGCACACCGGTCAGTAATCTGATGACCCATACCGAAGTAGTACTCTCTAGAAAAAGGGATATTGAGGACTACGAAGACAACCTGTACTCCAATCTTGATGACTTGAAGCGTATGAGTCGGATGATTGATGACATGCTTTTTCTGGCGAAATCTGACAACGGTCTGATCACACACGAGAACAAACCAATAGACCTAGTGGAAGTCGTGGAAAAATTGCTTGAGTACTACCGCCTTTTGGCTGATGAGCGAGGGATTGAACTCAAGGTTTCAGGAAGGGGCAGCGTCCGAGGCGATGTCCTTATGCTCCACAGAGCGATTTCTAACCTGCTCTCTAACGCGCTTCGCTACACCTCTGAAGGGAAGACGATCAGTGTCGAAATTCTCCAGAAGGAGATGTCGGTATTGGTCGTCGTGGAGAACCACGGAGAACCCATTGCCCCCGAACACCTTGAAAAGCTTTTCGATCGTTTTTATCGCGTGGACCCAGCGCGGCGAGAAGGGAGTCCAAGCAACGCAGGGCTGGGTCTGTCGATTACCCGATCAATTATTGAAGCGCATGATGGCAAGATCTGGTGTACGTCATGTGACGGGAAAACGGCCTTTCATCTAGAGTTTCCTAGTGTTGACTTGAAGGTCAGCTGAACAACGGCGCATTTGTGATCAACGGCGATCTCTCAGCCTGCGCACAGCGTCCGCTTTCGTTATTTTTGAATGAGTGAAAACCCTAGAATCGCGGGCACGCGGTCTCGTCTTTAAATCCCGCTATGCCCGCCAATTCGCGGCCAAGCACCCGCGTCAAGCTGACTGAAATGTAATCGAACAGTTTGCGTTCGTGTGGCATCGTGTTCTTGCACTGTGACGTTGGGGCCTAGTGAGTTTCTCGTGTTCAACCTGCCCTAGAACACGGAGGCTACTAGCTAATCATCAGTGGTTTTAACAAGAATCGAAAAGTAAAAACTAGATATTCCCAAACAAACCTCGAATCAACAGCTCTTGCTGTGAGGAGTCTTGCATGTCATTCCTTAAAACTACGACCGTAGCTGTTGCACTTACCGCTGGTTTGCTTCTGAGTGCAGTTGCTCAAGCACATCCAAAGCTCCTTTCTTCCACTCCGGCAGAAGGCTCGAATGCGGCGGCCCCTTCGAAAATTGAACTGCACTTTTCTGAGAACCTCACCACTCAGTTTTCCGGTGCAAAACTGATCATGACTGATATGCCTGGCATGCCGAACTCCCCAATGGGTGTTAAGGCCGCCGTCGCTGGTGGCGGTGACCCGAAAACGATGGTGATTACACCGGCAGCACCTTTGACCACCGGTACCTACAAAGTCGAATGGCGTGCTGTCTCCTCGGACACTCACCCGATCACCGGCAACTTCTCATTTAAAGTGAAATGATGTATGAGCGACTCAATAAATATTGTGGTTCGCTTTGCTCTTTATTTCGACCTGATGTTGTTATTCGGATTGGCAATTTTCGGCTTGTACAGCCTCAGGGGAAAGGAAAGAGTATCGGGCACGGTCTTGAATTTTGAGTCGCTTCTTTACGGTACTTCTGTCGCAGGTGTAGCTCTGTCCCTTGTCGCCATGTTGTTGCTTGCGAAAGCAATGAGCGGTGTGTCGGAGCTTATGGAGCTACATCACCATATTTTTGAAATGGTCCTCATGGGGACCGACGTCGGGTTGACCTGGATGGTCCGAATAGCTGCCTTGGTGATGGCAATTATTGGCGTCGCATTGAATAGGCGATTTCCGACACCCAGTCTCTGGATCGTCACCGTATGCGGAGCGATTGCGTTGGCGACGTTGGCTTGGACAGGGCACGGTGCCATGGATGAAGGCAGCCGACGCTACTGGCATTTCATCACCGATATACTCCATCTTTTAGCCGCAGGTGGCTGGTTGGGTGCTCTATTGGCATTCGCTCTACTGCTGCGGTTGAAATCGCTAAAGGGCGAACAAGAAGCTCGAATTCTTGCACGGGTGCTGACTGGTTTTGAATCGGCCGGCGCTGTGATCGTAGTGATCATAAGCATCACAGGTGTAGTGAATTATCTGTTTGTCATCGGTCCAAATCTCGATGAAGTGATGCTCAGTACGTACGGTGTACTGCTGTTTTTGAAGATCCTGCTCTTTGCCGGGATGATCGTGTTAGCCACGCTGAACCGCTTTCACCTAAGTCCGGTATTGGAGCGGTCAGTTCGAAATGGAGAATACTCTGCCGCGGTCAGTGCCTTGCGCCGCAGCATGACACTCGAATTTTTAATGGCAGTCATCATAATTTGTCTTGTCGCATGGTTAGGCACTTTAAGTCCGGAAATGGAAATGAGCGCGGGATAGAGGTTGGTGACAGCCGACTAAGGAGTCTAGAAGGTGAATTGTAAGGGCCATTTCCACAGGCTACACTCCAGCCCATGAAACGCTACCTACGGTGTTGCCTGATTTTCCTGATTAGCTTGGCGCTCCCCCTCAGCGGGATGGCGGGTGTTCAGGCGCCGACTGAGCCCTGCCCCATGAAAACCATGGGCATGGCGATGATGGACGGCATGGGGCAAGACTGCTGCCAGGACATGAAAAGTCCCGCCGAGCACGGCAAACCCTGTAAGCCAGGCCAGGAGTGCAAGACTGGTGGCATGCTGCAAGTCTCCATCATCAAGCCTCCTATCACCTTATCCAGCCCCCTCGTACTGTCCTTCTCCCTAGATTCCCATCCAGTACAACCCCCGTCCGGGGTATGGCGACCGCCACGCACTTGATTCCTGTACCACACTGAGCCTCATTCCGCGTTAGCGGGATGGCATATCTGCGTGCATGTCTGATGAAGCGCGCAGTGGATCATCACAGGAATCGTGAACATGAACTCCAAGTGCTATTGCACAGGGTGGTCCCTCGTGGCCGGCCTGGCGGCAAGCGTACTGGCATTGCCGAGTCTCGCTGCCGCATTGACACTCGATGAAGCTTTGCAGCTGGCTGAAAACAATGCGCCGTCGCTGACTGCACAAGACGCGAAAATTCAGGCTGCCAGTAGTGCGGCCATCCCCGCTGGTGAACTACCCGATCCCAAGTTGCTGCTGGGCGTGCAGAACTACCCCATTGGGGGCCCGGATCGCTGGAGCATCGACCAGGACTTCATGACTATGCAAATGGTCGGAGTCAGTCAGGAGATGCCCAACAGCGACAAGCGCAAAGCGCGCATCGAGGTCGCTGATGCGGCCATTGACCGCGCCGCCGCTGAGCGCCGGGTCGAACGTCTAAAGGTTCGTCAGGCTACGGCGCTGGCCTGGATCAACAGCTACTCCGTTGAGCGTAAAGACGCGCTCTTTCAGGACTTCTACAAAGAAAACCGTCTGCTGGCCGATACCGTCCGTGCACAAATTGCCGGCGGCCGCGCTCAACCTGCTGATGCAGTTACGCCCAAACAGGAAGCGGCACAACTGGAAGAGCAGCAGGACGATCTGATTCGCCAGAGAGCGCAGGCCCGAGCGGCCCTGAAGCGCTGGATTGGACCAGCCGCCAACGACAAACCTGTGGGCAGCTTGCCTCAATGGCCTGTCGAAGCCTCTGGCTACTCTCATAAGCTGCAACATCATCCAGAATTGGCAGCGTTTGCACCAATGACCCGCGAAGCGCAAGCCAAGGTCCGTGAAGCCGTGTCGGAGAAACAGTCGGACTGGAGCTGGGAACTGGATTACCAGCGCCGTGGCCGTGAGTTTGGCGATATGGTCAGCGTGCAATTTTCCTGGGACCTACCGCTGTTTCCTGACTCTCGCCAAAACCCCAAAATCGCGGCCAAACAGGCTGAAGTCAGCCAGCTTGAGGCTGAGCGCGAAGCCCTGTCACGCGAGCACACTCAGCAACTTGAAAACGAACTCGCTGACTATGAGCGCCTGAATCGTGCGGTGCGCCGCAACCAGGAAAGCCTGTTGCCGTTGGCCAAGGAAAAGGTCGAACTCAGCATGGCCAGTTATCGGTCCGGCAAAGGCGATTTAAATGCCGTTGTTGCCGCCCGACGTGAACTCATTGAGGCCCGCCTCAAACAGATCGACGCGGAAGAGCAGCGAGCGTTGACCAGTGCGCGTTTGTATTTTGCTTATGGGGAGTCCAGCCAATGATCCTTACAAAATGGAACGGGGCATTGCTGGTAGGCATCTCGCTGGCATTGGGTGTTGGTGGTGGCTACTGGTTCGCTCATCAGCGCATCAACGGAGTACCAAGTGGCGCCCCGGAGCAGAGCCTCAATTCACAGGGCGAACGCAAAGCACTGTATTGGTACGACCCTATGTACCCGCAGCAAAAGTTCGATAAGCCGGGTAAGTCCCCCTTCATGGACATGCAACTGGTCCCCCAGTACGCCAGTGGAGCAGGGGATCGTGCGACCGTCAGTATCGATCCAAGTCTGGCCCAGAATCTCGGACTGCGTTTTGCGACAGTTACCCGTGGAATCTTTGACTCCAGCCTCGATGCGACAGGTGTCTTGGCGTTCAACGAGCGTGATGTCGCTGTGATTCAAGCACGTACCTCGGGCTTTGTGGAGCGGGTCTATGCCCATGCTCCCGGTGATGTGCTCAAAGCCAACGCGGCGTTGGCGGATATCCTGATGCCGGAATGGGCCGCTGCTCAGACAGAGTTCCTTGCCCTGAAGCGCAGCGGGGATGCTGACCTGTTGGTTGCTGCCCGTCAGCGCCTACGGCTGACAGGGATGCCGGCAGCACTGATTTCTCAGGTAGAGCGTGGCGGTAAGGTTCAGCCGTACCAGACGCTCACCAGCCCCATTGCCGGTGTACTGCAAGAGTTGAACGTACGCGCGGGTATGACCGTGGCGACTGGCGACACTCTGGCACGCGTCAATGGCTTAAGTAGTGTCTGGCTAGCCGTGGCCGTTCCAGAATCGGAGTCCGGAGCTATCACCGTGGGGCAGGCAGTCGAAGCGCGCTTGCCAGCCTTTCCAGGGACAATGCTTAGTGGCAAAGTCAGCGCGATTCTTCCCGAAACCAATCCGGACAGCCGCACCATTCGTGTGCGGGTGGAACTACCCAATCCGGACGGGCGCCTGAGACCAGGTTTGACGGCGCAGGTACGCCTGAATCGCTCGACCGAGCAAAGTGTGTTGTGGGTGCCCAGCGAGGCCGTCATTCGCACTGGCCGACGTGCCTTGGTGATGATCGCCGAAGACGCTGGCCGCTATCGTCCAGTGGAGGTGCAGCTCGGGCAGGAAAGTGATGGCAAGACGGCGATATTGAAAGGTCTGGAAGAAGGACAGAAGGTGGTTACCTCTGGCCAGTTCCTGCTCGACTCGGAGGCCAGTCTTAAGGGTATTGTTGCAACCTCGGAGCAAGAGCCACCACCCAGCGCAGCAGCCTCCAGCTTTCACGAGGCGGATGGGCAAATCGTTGAGATCAACGACAAAGAAGTCACGCTCGCCCATGGCCCCTTCAAGACACTCGGCATGCCGGGTATGACGATGACTTTCCCACTCGCCAATCCGGCTCTGGTGCAGGGCCATAAAACGGGCGACAAGGTTCGGATCGCGGTGAGCCAAACCGACGATGGCTTGC
This sequence comes from Pseudomonas sp. RT4P38, assembly GCF_054897765.1. Lineage (NCBI taxonomy): Bacteria > Pseudomonadati > Pseudomonadota > Gammaproteobacteria > Pseudomonadales > Pseudomonadaceae > Pseudomonas > Pseudomonas sp. RT4P38. The sequence goes on along the minus strand of NZ_CM142703.1, from coordinate 4,499,643 downwards.
GTGTAGAGCGCTTGGATAAATCGGGGAGCCAGCCATGATCGCTGCCCTCATCCGTTGGTCAGTGGCCAACCGATTCCTGGTACTACTGACGACGCTATTCGTCACGGCTTGGGGTATTTGGTCGGTGCAGAGCACGCCCATTGATGCGCTGCCGGATCTCTCTGATGTTCAGGTGATCATTCGCACCCCGTATCCGGGACAAGCGCCGCAGATTGTTGAGAACCAAGTGACCTATCCGTTGGCCACAACAATGCTCTCGGTGCCGGGCGCCAAGACGGTGCGTGGTTATTCCTTCTTCGGTGACAGCTTCGTTTACGTGCTGTTCGAAGACGGCACTGACTTGTACTGGGCTCGCTCGCGGGTGTTGGAGTATCTAAGCCAAATACAAAGTCGCTTACCGGCCAGCGCCAAGCCGGCGTTGGGACCAGATGCGACGGGGGTGGGTTGGATCTATCAGTACGCACTAGTGGATCGCAGTGGCGGACACGATTTAGCGCAGCTTCGCGCACTTCAGGACTGGTTCCTCAAGTTCGAACTCAAGACCCTGTCCAACGTGGCGGAAGTGGCCACCGTGGGGGGCATGGTCAAGCAATACCAGGTGCAGCTTGATCCGCTCAAACTGGCCAGCCTCGGCATCACTCAGGCGCAGGTAACCGAGGCTATTGGCAAGGCCAATCAGGAAACCGGTGGGGCCGTGCTGGAGATGGCTGAGACCGAGTTCATCGTGCGTGCTTCCGGCTACCTGAAGACACTAAATGACTTTCGGGCAATCCCGCTCAAGCTGGGTTCGGGTGGTGTGCCGGTGACCCTTGGCGATGTCGCCACGATCCAGTTGGGTCCGGAAATGCGGCGTGGCATCACTGAACTCGACGGCGAAGGCGAGACCGTCGGCGGCGTGGTGATTTTGCGCAGCGGCAAGAATGCTCGCGAGACCATTGCGGCGGTCAAAACGAAACTCGACGAACTGAAAAGCAGTTTGCCGGCCGGAGTGGAAATCGTCACCACCTACGACCGCAGCAAGCTGATCGACCGCGCTGTGGAAAATCTCAGCCACAAACTAATCGAAGAGTTCATCGTCGTCGCGTTGGTGTGTGGGATCTTCCTCTGGCACCTGCGCTCATCCCTGGTGGCGATCATCTCCTTGCCGGTTGGTGTGTTGATTGCCTTCATCGTCATGCGCTACCAGGGCATCAACGCCAACATCATGTCCTTGGGCGGGATAGCCATCGCCATCGGCGCCATGGTCGATGCCGCCGTGGTGATGATCGAGAACGCCCACAAGAAGATTGAGGCTTGGCACGTGGCTAATCCCGGAGAGGAATTGAAGGGGGAGCGTCATTGGCACGTGATGACCGAAGCGGCGGCAGAAGTAGGTCCAGCACTGTTCTTCTGTTTGTTGATCATCACCCTGTCGTTCATTCCGGTGTTCACCCTGGAGGCGCAAGAAGGGCGGCTGTTCGGCCCGTTGGCTTTCACCAAGACCTACGCCATGGCCGCAGCGGCGGGATTGTCAGTAACCTTGGTGCCGGTGCTGATGGGCTATTGGATTCGAGGACGAATTCCCAGTGAACAACAGAATCCGTTGAACCGGTGGTTGATTCGGATCTATCAGCCGGCTCTGGACGCGGTCTTGCGTCGACCAAAGATCACGCTGCTGGTGGCGCTATTGGTTTTTGTCAGCGCGCTATGGCCAATGTCTCGCCTGGGTGGCGAGTTTCTCCCCCCGTTGGACGAGGGCGACCTGCTCTATATGCCTTCAGCTCTGCCGGGATTGTCGGCGCAGAAAGCGGCGCAACTGTTGCAACAGACCGACCGCTTGATCAAGACCGTTCCAGAGGTCGAACACGTATTCGGTAAAGCCGGTCGTGCCGAAACTGCCACCGACCCCGCACCGCTGGAGATGTTCGAAACCACCATCCAATTCAAGCCGCACGAGCAATGGCGGCCAGGCATGACCCAGGAAAAGTTGGTGGAAGAACTGGATCGAGTGGTACGAGTCCCTGGGCTTACGAATATCTGGATACCACCGATTCGCAACCGTATCGACATGCTGGCCACGGGGATCAAGAGTCCCATCGGAGTGAAAGTTGCCGGCACCAACCTATCGGAGATCGATGCCGCGACTCAGGCGGTCGAGCGAGTTGCCAAGGGCGTACCCGGTGTCAGTTCGGCTCTGGCCGAGCGGCTGACGGGTGGCCGCTATATCGACGTGGATATCGACCGCAAGGCCGCCGCTCGCTACGGACTGAATATCGCCGATGTGCAATCCATCGTGGCCGGCGCTATCGGCGGTGAAAACGTCGGCGAGACCATTGAAGGTCTTGCACGTTTCCCGATCAACGTGCGTTACCCACGGGAGTGGCGTGACTCGCTCGGTGCCTTGGAGCAGTTGCCGATCTACACCCCGTCAGGCAGCCAGATCACCCTCGGCACGGTGGCAAAGGTCAAGGTCAGTGACGGTCCTCCGATGCTCAAGAGCGAGAATGCACGGCCCTCTGGTTGGGTATACATCGACGTGCGTGGCCGGGACATTGCCTCGGTGGTAGCTGATCTACGCCGGGTAGTCAGTGAGCAGGTCAAGTTGCAGCCAGGCATGAGCCTGAGCTATTCGGGACAGTACGAATTTCTCGAAAGGGCCAACGCTCGACTCAAACTGGTGGTGCCTGCCACTCTGGTGATCATCTTCGTGTTGCTCTACCTGACTTTTGCCCGCTTCGATGAGGTCGTGCTGATCATGGCCACTCTGCCATTCGCACTGACGGGCGGAGCATGGTTCCTCTATCTGTTGGGATTCAACCTGTCAGTCGCCACCGGGGTCGGGTTTATCGCCTTGGCCGGAGTGTCTGCCGAATTTGGCGTGATCATGCTGCTCTACCTGAAGAACGCCTGGGCCGAACGTGAGGACCTCGGCGACAGCACTGAGCACGGGCTGGTTGCGGCCATTCGTGAAGGCGCCGTGCAGCGAGTTCGACCCAAGGCCATGACCGTGGCCGTGATCATTGCCGGTCTGTTACCCATCCTGTTGGGCAGCGGCACCGGCAGCGAGGTCATGAGCCGCATCGCCGCGCCCATGGTTGGCGGCATGATCACGGCGCCCTTACTTTCTCTGTTTGTCATCCCGGCAGCCTATCGCCTGATGCGTCGGCGCCATCTCCCAGTTGAACCCACCACCCCTTAAGGAAAAGTCGTATGAAACTGACCCTGATTGCAGTTGCAAGCACCGTAGTAACGCTGTCTTTTTCTGTCCTGGCAGAGGACATACCGGGCATGAAAATGGGCGGTATGGACGGTATGCAGATGAAGCAGGACGCAAAGCAGGCTCCAGTAGCCAAAGCGCAAGGCACTATCAAGGCTATTAACTCCGAGAAGCACACTGTGACTATCGCTCATGGCGCCGTGCCGGCGGTGCAGTGGCCCGCTATGACCATGGCTTTTTCCGCCACGGCGGAGCAATTGGAGGGTCTAAGCGCTGGAGATCAGGTGGCTTTCGAATTCAGATCTGAGGGCGCGAAAGCCATGATTGTGTCCATTAAAAAGGTGAAATAACCACGAGACGCCTAGCGCTCCCTCCCACACGGTGTTGTAGGTGGGAAGGGGGCTTGGCGTCTGTTTAACGATTTTGTCGTTAACCAACCGCGATCACGTTAAACCGGCGCGACTTGAAGCTGATCATCTCTGTCGCCTGAGGTTCGACATATCTCGAATACTCGAGAGCAAGTCAAACAGAGCGAAATCGCAGAATCTGCGCGCCGTCGAAAGGATCGACAAGGTAATGCCCGTGCACGCCGAACGTATCCTGCAAGCATTGCGGGGTCAGCACCTCAAGTGGCTTGCCGAGGGCCGCTAATCGCCCCCGATCCAGTACCGCCAAACGGTCACAGGTCAGCGCCTGATTCAGGTCATGCAGGGCGATCAATGTCGTCACCGGCAGAGCCTGCACTACTTTTAGAATGGCGAGCTGGTGCTGGATATCCAAGTGATTGGTCGGTTCGTCCAGCAACAGAATCTGCGGGCGCTGGGCCAAAGCGCGAGCGATGTGGACACGCTGACGTTCACCGCCGGACAGACTGTGCCAGGTACGGTTTTTCAGGTGCGTTGCATCGACGTCGCGCAGCGCCTGCAGGACGATGGCATCGTCCTCACTCGACCACGGGCTCAAGGCCGACAGCCATGGCGTTCGGCCCAGGGCTACGGCATCAAACACACTGATGGCATCCAAGGTGTCGGCCTGTTGCTCTACCACCGCCAGGGTTTGCGCGATGGTTCGTCGTGACTGCGCCTTGAGGCACTGGCCGTTGAGGTGGATGTCTCCCCGGCTGGGGACGCGCACGCCGGCCAGCAGTTTGAGCAGCGTGGATTTTCCCGAACCGTTGGGCCCGACGAGGCCCAGGGTTTCACCACGACGGATGTCCAGGTGGATGTCGTGCAGCAACTCAGCGTCGCGGACATGGAACCCGAGGCCGGAACAACTTAGTACGGATTCGTCGATAACAGGCGAGGCAGCATTCATCGGGCATTCCTCCGACCGATCAGGATCAACGCGAACACCGGCGCGCCAACCAGTGCGGTGATGACGCCGACCGGGATCACCTGGCCTTTGATCAGCGTTCGGGAGAGCACATCGGCGGCGATCAGAAACACACCACCCAGCGCGCTCGCCGGCAGCAGACGCGCATGCCGGGTGCCCAGCAGCAGTCGCACGGCATGGGGAATGACCAGTCCGACGAAACCGATGGAACCGACAATCGACACCATCACCGCCGTCACCAGTGCGGCGCAGCTGATCAACAGAAATTGCACTCGGCGTACCGGAATGCCGAGCGAGGCGGCTGAGTCCGCGCCAAAAGTGAAGGCATCCAGCGTCCGACGGTGCCACAGGCACACCGCGAGACCGATCAATGCCACGGGCACCGACAGCCAGACCGACGGCCAGCGCACACCGCTGAGATTGCCCAGCAACCAGAACATGATGCCGCGGGCCTGTTCGGAACTGGCCGACTTGGTGATCAGAAACGCCGTAAGCGCATTGAACAACTGCGAACCGGCAATCCCCGCCAGGATGATTTGCCCGGTGCCGCCGTTTGAACCACTGGCACGGGCCAGCAAAACAACCACGGCGAAGGCGGCAACGGCGCCGGCAAACGCCCCGACCGACAGCGAAATCAGCCCCGCCCCGAGGCCCAGCAATGCCACCAGTACAGCGCCCGTCGAAGCGCCGGCGGAAATGCCGAGCAGATAAGGATCGGCCAGCGGGTTGCGCAACAGCGATTGCAGGATCACCCCGCAGGTGGCCAGGCCCGCGCCGCAGGCCGCTGCCACCAGCGCGCGGGTCAGGCGGTAATTCCAGACGATGCCTTCGTCTATCGGATCGAGGACATAACCGGCAGTCCACAGTTTGTTCGCCAGCACCTGGAACACCACGCTCGGTTCGATGCTCGTTTCACCGATGGTCACACCGGCAATCACGGCCAGCAGCAGTGTCAGCAATGCCAGCAGCGTACGAATCAGCACCCTGGTCATTTCGGCAGGTCGTAGCCGTTGATGGCTGATGCCAGGGTTTCAAGACCGTCGAACATTCTCACGCTGGCCTGCATGGCCATGGCGTCGAGGATGATGATGCGGTTGTTTTTCACGGCGTCCATGTTGCGGGTCACCGGGTCGCTGCGCAGGAATTCCAGTTTCTTTTGATAGTCGTCAGCCGGGAAGCGACGGCGATCCATGCGTGCGATGACCAGGAAGGTCGGGTTGGCCTTGGCGATGGTTTCCCAGCCGACGGTTGGCCATTCTTCATCAGACTGAACCACGTTGCGCACACCCAACGTGTTCAACATGAAGTCGGGAATGCCCTTGTGCCCGGCGACATAGGGGTCGATATCCAGACTGGCGCTGGAGAACCAGAACAGCGCACTGGTGTGCTTCAGATCCTTGTTCTGTACGGTGGCAATGGACTTGGCCAGGCTGGCCTTGAGTTGGGCGGTCAGCTGCTGGCCACGTTCCTGCACGTCGAAGATTTCAGCCAATTGGCTGATGCTTTTGTAGAGGCTGTCGATGTGAAATGCCTCCAGACGTGTGCCATCGGCACCGACCAGGTTGTCCTTGGCTTCGCAGTCGGAGGGCATCAGGTAGGTCGGGATCTTCAGTTCGTGAAATTGGTCGCGAGTACCGACCACGCCTTGCGGGCCGACCATCCACTCCAGCTCCACTGCCACCAGCTGCGGACGCTTGCCGATCACCGCCTCGAAACTCGGCTCGTTATCGGCCAGGCGCTCGATCGTGTCGTTCTCTGTCTTGTACGTGGCCAGCACATCGTTGAACCACAACGAAGTGCCGACCAGCGTGTTGCCAAGGCCCATGGCGTAGAGCATTTCAGTGCCAGCCTGGCCGATGGTCACGACACGGCTGGGTGCCTGCTGAAAGGTCAACGTGCTGCCACAGTTCTCGACGGTCAGGGGATAGTGGGTCGGGGCCGCATGGGCGAGGGTGGACAGTCCCAGGGCAGTGGCGAGGGTGGCAAGGCGGAACAGCAGCATGACGCAATCTCCATGTGACCGTACAAGAGCAGCGGTACGGACTGGAAACACATCATCGAACGCTGCCATTGAAGCAGTGAAGTGCCGATCACTGAGGTGACGCTCGGCGCAAGGATGTCCTTCCCGGACACCCCGCCGGTTAGTGATTTGCTTGGCCGGCAGGTCTCCTGACTGGTGCGTCGTCGCCAGGCTCCAGCCTTCCCGGGAGTGATCCCAGTGGCAGTTCAGGAGCAGGCTCAGCACCTACAGTTGCGGGGGCAGTTCCGTTTGATGCCGTGTCAGGCATCTCGGATTCCCTATTAATCCCATTTGGAAACCGGTGGCCGGCATGGTAGTCGATCATGCCGAATATCACCACTGAGCGCTTTTGGCTGATGACTGCCTGTTCACGACTGACTTTCTCAGGGCGTGAAGCGGTCATCGAGAAGAGACCGATAGCGATACGCTAAAGTTATGCGGGTCGTCGATCAATTGTGATCCATTGTTCGTGCTGCGTCCGTCCCTGGAGCGTCCAATGCCGCCCATCACCACGCGCCTGGTGGCGCTGTTTGTTCTTTGCCTGACGCTTGAAGTGCCAGCCCAGACCAACGCCTGCCCAGCTGGCGAGAAACAAGTGTGCCTGGACGGCTGCATCTGCCTGCCAGACGCAGGACAACTGCTCGGCCCCCTGTCTGATGGCATCTTCCAGATCGCGGCACCTGCCCTGGCGCTGTGGCTGACCCAAGCCCGCGCTGAAGCAGCCAACGCCGACATCCAACCCATTCCACCGCACATCCGGGAGCAACTGCTGCGCTGGTACGACCCCAGCGTGCTGGATATCGCACGCTACAAAGTTAGCGACAACGGCCAATTCAGCGCCGCCACTGCCATGCTGCAAAACCCCGATGTCGGTGCCGTGACGCTGATCGACATCATCCTCTTCCGGGACGCTCAAACCGCAGAACAGAACATCGCGCTCTGGGCTCACGAATTAAAGCATGTGCAGCAGTATCAGGAATGGGGGGTAGAAGGATTCGCCCAGCGGTATACACAAGATTTCAATGCTGTGGAGGCGCCGGCTTATGCCATTCAGGCTGAGGTCAGACGGTTGGTGCGGGAAGGGACTGACTGAAGGGTAGTGAAGCCGCCCATCACGACTGGCTGCATTGTGTCGATTTCGGTCAGTAGTGACAGCAGAAATCGTCCCATTGCAGCCTTTCAAGCACCGCAAAGGTCGGCCAAAATCGGTCCATAGCCAGGGTTCGCTTTGGGCCGATACGCGAGCGCAGGTATGGATCGAGCCATGGCCCTGGTCGCATAAATTTGAAATGCACGGCGTTGCTCGACAGAATCGTGCCCCGATCCGGCCAAAGGTGCCGGACGTTCGTGGTGAAAAGGGGCTGCAGTTGAACGAACAGACATTGTCCATGCGCCTGGAACGCGTGGCGGCGCATGTGCCAGCCGGTGCGCGCCTGGCCGATATCGGCTCGGATCACGGCTACCTGCCGGTGGCGTTGATGCGCCGGGGCGCCATCGCGGCGGCGGTGGCCGGCGAGGTGGCATTGACGCCGTTCCGCTCGGCCGAACGCACCGTGCGCGAGAACGGCCTGGACCAGCGGATCGTCGTGCGCCTGGCCAATGGCCTGGCGGCGATCGAGCCGGGAGACGGAATCACGGCGATCAGCATCTGCGGCATGGGCGGCGAGACGATCCGCGACATTCTCGACAGCGGCAAGGCGCGTCTGAGCGGCCAGGAGCGCCTGATCTTGCAGCCCAACGGCGGCGAGCAGCCACTGCGCCGATGGCTGATGGAAAATGGCTACCGCATCCTCTGCGAGGAACTGCTGCGGGAAAAGCGCTTCGACTACGAAATCATCGTCGCCGAGCGCGCCGGGCCGGTGATGTACACCGCCGAGGAGCTGTACTTCGGCCCGCTGCAGATGCAGGCACGCAGCCCGGCGTTCCTGGTCAAGTGGCAGCGCATGCTGCGCCAGAAGCAGAAGACCCTGACCCACTTCGCCCGAGCGCGGCAGGCCGTGCCCGAGGAGAAGGTGCAAGACGTCGCCCGGCAGGCCCGGTGGATCACCGAGCTGCTGGCTTGAGCCCAGCAACTGATCTGAGGCGGATCTCAGCCCGTACCGATACGCTACCCAAAAACTGCTCCTGGTTTTTCGCGTTATGACAGGCGTGATTCGCGTGTGGCGCTGATCAAGCCCTCGGCCGTGACACCGATGCGCAAGAACGAATCTAAGCGTCAGATTGTTTTTTTGCCAGGCCGATGGCTGTAGTCATATGCGGTACAGCGTAGGCCTTGTACCAATGATTCATTCCCGCAATAGCTTTCTGGGCGGGTGCCGTGTCGGCTGCCCCGACCAATTCCGCGCAAGCCTGCGCCATCGAGACAAGAATGCGGGCTGCTTCGGGAACATAGGGGAGGTCATTCCCAGCTTCATGACGCTCACGAATGATCTGGTAGCGAATGTTCTCCGGGAGTGTCCAGGCACTGATTAAAAACTCCTGAACGGAGTAATCGACGCCTTTGATTTCCACGGTCGCGCAGCGATGTTCCTCACTGAACCCTGCCGCTTCGATCTGCTCACAGCTATCGATAACAGTGTTCATCATTTCTCGAATTTGTTGCCAATCAGTTTTCATTCGAACTCCTTTTCAATGTTGTTCTTGAAGTTACGGGCGGCCTCGATTTCCAGCCCCGGTGTGCTGTCCAGCTACCGACTATGAGCGACGGCGGCCAGTTGCTCGGTATCTACGCGAACAAAAATGGAGTCTCCAATAGCCGTGAGCACGTCCCCCGCGTAGACCTCACAGATGACGCGACTTTTGCGTCCGACATCCGGTAAGTGCTCGGCCATGACATGCACGCCGTCTTCATGCCAGAAGCTTTTGATGTGGAGCCCGTGCGGATTACGGCTGCCGCAGCCGTAACAAACGCCTTCAGGCGCGGCGGTGTCTTGCAGGGAGGTGTCGAGCCTGGACACACCTTGGTCATCCTCAAAATGTGAACTAAACCAGAATCCAGGAACGGCCGCACCTGGCTTTAAAATACAAAACGCCCGATGCGGTGCATCGGGCGTTGGGGTGAAACAGGTGTAAACCTATTTCAGGACTAGACAGTACCGCAGTAAAGACATTTATTCATGCAACGCGGCTTTCGATCAGACGGTCCGAACCACCTTCAGCGACGCGGTTCTCGATCAGACGGTCCGAACCACCTTCAGCGACACGACTTTCGATCAGACGATCCGAGCCGCCTTCAGCGACAACCGGGTGAGCAGAGGTAGCGGCGAAAGCGTTAACTGCAAAAACAGAGAAAGCGATGCTGAGGAGGGTCTGGCGTTTCATGATTTTGTGCTCCGGGGTGTAGTTGTTGGGTATGGAGGCGATGTTACGCCCCGGAATTTTTAAGAGAACTTCATTGAGTTGATGGTGACTATCGACGTGGGCAATGTCTTTGGATGATGGCATCCGGCTACGCGTTGCTTGATTGGATCCGCAATGGCACCCTCAGCACCCGTTGCACCAAGGAGCCAGGTGATCAAGGAATGAGTGGATACGTACCCAACCCCCCGAAAAACTATCGATACGACGAAGCCAAACCCGTCGATATCCATGCCCAGCGCTGGGCCGAGTATGAAAAGCACGGCAAAGTACCGGCGCCTGAGAAGCAAAAAATCAAGGTAGCGCTGCGCATTGGGGTGTTCTTTGACGGGACGCTGAACAATGCGAGCAACTCCGAATCAGGATTAGTGTGCGGCGCCCATCATCCGATCCGCCCGGAAGACGTCGATGCGAGCTGCAAGCCGTATATGGCGGATCCGGAAGGGAGTTATGGGAATGATGTGAGTAATGTCTTCAGGCTGTATGAGCTGTATCCAGCCACCAAAGATGTGAAGGGGGAAGGATCGGCCAAACTCACGCTACGAAGCCTGTACATCGAAGGGATCGGTACGGAAAGTGGGAGCGAAGACAGCTTCGGCAATGCCGCCACTGGACGCGGTGAGACGGGAGTTGCGGGCAAGGTCCAAAACGCATTTTCTCTACTGAAAGTCCTGATCAAACAGGTCATCGATCAAAATCCTGGAAGCGAAATCACTTCGTTAACCTTCGATACGTTTGGTTTCAGTCGAGGGGCTGCAGCAGCCAGGTTTTTTGCAAATGAGGTGGTGCGCTGTAAGCAGGGACCGTTGGGAGAAGTTTTGCGCAGCAACCCTAATGGCTTTAGTGCCAATTTCAGTGGTCAGTACAACAGTGAAATCTTAATGGGCTTTATCGGTCTCTTCGATACTGTTCCCTCGGTCGCCGGCGTTACAAACCTGGGTAATATCCAAAGCCCCGTCGCTCCCGGAATCAAGCTGTACCTGGACCGCAAATATTTTACCGATGTTGTTCAACTGTCAGCCCGTGATGAACACCGTGCGAATTTTGCGTTGAGTACCGTTGTTCCCGCGCATCCCGAAATTGCTGTGCCAGGGGTGCACTCTGATATCGGCGGTGGTTATCGTGAAGAGGTGGAGGAGTGCGTGCTGGTAGGCCCAATGCAAGCACTCTCGGTGCCAAATGGTACTGATGTTAAAGCTACCTCAATCTACCGGGATGCAATGCAGCAAAAAGCAAAAATGGTAGCCAGCGGTTGGCCCGAGACGATGCTGGAAGTTGTTACTCCGAAGCCGACCTTGGCACCTGACAAGGAGCAGGAGACGTCAGGACCAAAAGAAATGCGGGTGTATGCGGGTCTGCAACTCAAGCGAACAGTCAGTGGCAAACTTTCGTTGGTGTATTTGCGATTGATGCACAAATTGGCAAAGGAGAAAGGAGTGCAATTAAACGATGTCCCGGATTCACCCGAGTACGTCTTACCTTCAGAGCTTCTGCCATTTTGTGACAGAGTCCTCGCAGGTAACTACGAGCCCGAACCTGCTGAGCAGAAACTGTTGAAGCTTAAATACATTCACATGTCTGCAAATTGGAGCAACCCGATTGGTGCAAGCCGCGAACGAGGTTTGACCATCCGTTATACCAACGCACCTACAGACGACGGTGTACGAGTACGACATCCTCACGTCCCCGACTCTAACTGGAGAACATTCTGATGCGCTCGATCATCATTTTACTGGGCGCGTTTTTAGTATCGGGCTGTCAGGCAGCCGACCCCTTGTCCGGCAAGAACGACCCAAAGTATCAATGGTGGAGCCTAAGTTTCGTTGAACCCTCCTACATGAAGGTGTGGGTGGAAGACACTGCTGTTGAGGACGTCGACGGCAAGCTGTTTAGTCGCATCGGTGGCGGCACAGCAGCGGGCAGTGAGCCTGAAGACGGCACAGAATCTGCTCGTGGCTGGAATAAAAATATCAGCAGTGGCATCCGTGGCGTAGTCGGGGCAGGTCTACCGAAGCGAATCTATGTTCGTTGGCAGTCGATAGTCGAGTCCAAAACCTATCGCGCATGGGTCGATGTACCGGAAGAGGCGCGAAAGCTCATGCACGCTTCGGTGAATGAGCGTTGCCCAACGACACCTCAGGAGCCAGCCAATTACATAACGATGGTTTACCTCGGACTTGCCCCTGGCGGCATCGTGCAGGTGTGGGTCACGGACAAATGCTTGAAGTCGATCAAAGTTGCACGCGTCCAGGCGGAAATAGAACCTTTGGGGCCAAGCCAAGGTAAAAATGAAGGGCGTTTTGCTTATCCAGTCAGTGACAAGTCGAAGCGCTACGTCGAGCGATTCGGCATTCCATACGGCAGTTGGTAAACGCAAACCCGCAAATAACAAACGGACGCGTACAGGGCGCCCGTTTGCATTGACTCCACCGCCACCCAATCGCAATCAAGCCTCACTGATCTTACTGACACTCGTAATCTGCCCATTCCAGATCATCTCGTAATGCGCTGCTTGAATAACCGATAAAACCGGTCTCGGCGTCATCAGCGCCCAACAGTAACTACCTTGCATGCGCACGGAGTTGTAACGAATGCCGGGACAACCCGCCTCCTTAACGGACCTCCCCAAGCGACGGGAATGGGTGTAATCGTCAGGCGCATAAACAGGATCAGTCATCGAAATGGCTGCAGCATCTTTCATCGCCACGTCCACGAAGGAGCAGGACAGCCCCCGGAAAACAAAGCGCTCAAAGTTCAGGCTGCGGACATTCGCCCAATACAGACTCTGGTGATGCCGCACCTCGGCCAACGCCGTCTCCATGGAGTCCGCCAGGTACAACACACCAAAACTGCCATCGCTGAACCGCGAACCCGCCGGGTTGACGTGGGTAAAAGGCGCTGTCGCGTAAGAGCAGCCAGGAATGCCGAACGGGATCTGATCACGGGGAATCAACTCAAGATGACCCACTTCATTTTTCAGCCTGGGATTCGTCAGCGCCTGTATCTGATACAGCACCTCGAACTCATCTGCGTCCGCAACGTCATCAAACATCGCGATCGGTGGAAACTTCGAATTGACCAGTCGATAGGCCTGTAATTGCTCACCAGCAAGCTCTGCCAGTTCATTCACCTTTACCATTGCGCGCCACGCAGCACGTCAATGCGCCGAAAGGTTTCATACAAAGAAATCATATCGCCCTGAGACATGATCTCAAGCGGGCTACGCCCATTGAAAAACTCGTTGTCGTTGGCCATCGACGGGAAGCCGTAGACGTTCTCCGGGTTATCGAAAACCAAGCGCAGCGCGGCGTGGATGTTGAGCACAAAACTGATGCGCTGCATCTGGTCCGAGTCCAGAGTCACAGCCCAGTCGGGATCACGCTGCCGGGCGCGGGTGTAGGTGCTGCGGGAAATGCGCAGGATGCGGCAGGCCTGATCGCTGGACGCACCCCATTTTTCGAGGATGCCGACGGCCGCGCGCAGGCCCGTCACACACTGGCTCTTGGTAAAGGCTTGTTCCTGGAGGGCAACGGCCATGTTCAATACCTCATCGCGAATCCATAGACTCAAAGATAGTCATGTTGAATCTACAGATCAAGACTGCCTCGACCAGCGGACGTTACAGGCGATTTTCCAGATTGCTCAGCAGCCACTCACTGAAGCTTCGCGCTAGCGCATTATTTTCACTGTCACGATGGGTCAGCATGGCCCAGTTCGGACCACGAATGGTTTGCTCCACCAAGGGTAGCAACACGCCATTAGCGCGTGCCTGTCGACTCAATAATTGGCTGACCAAAGCGATACCGAGCCCCGCGCACGCGGCGTCCAGCAGAAGGCCGGCGTCGGAAAAATTCAGCCCCTGATCTTTCTGGCCGACATCAATGCCAGCCTCCACCGCCCAGTGACTCCAGTCCATTTCCCGCTCGCCATGAAGGGTTGTGCGCTGCTCGCGTGGCTGCGCCAACAGGTTCGGGTGACAAGCAGGGTAGAGGCGGTCGGCGTGCAGCACCTTGAAGCTGCACTCGGCTTGGGAACTGATGTCATCGCGCACCGCGAGGTCGATAGTCTGGGTGGTCATATCCGGGACCTCATCAGTACTGAAAATCCACAGATCAACGTCCGGATGCTCGCGGCGAAAATCCCCCAAACGCGGCAGAAGCCAGTGACGGGCGAACGCCGGTGTGGTGTTGAGGACCAGCTGGTTGGGTTTTTGGTACTGCCCCAGACGGCGAATGCCGACGGCAAGTTGTTGCAGCATCGCCTGGGTGGTGCTGAGCAAGTCGTGACCGGCATCGGTCAGGCTGACGCTGCGTCCACTGCGAAAGAACAAGGGTTGTTCAAGGTACGCCTCAAGGCTGCGGATCTGCTGACTGATCGCAGATTGGGTGAGGTGCAACTCGGCGGCCGCCTTGTGGAAGCTGCCCAGCCGGGCGGCGGCTTCAAAGCCGCGAAGGGTGCTGAGAGGCGGCCAGTGCTTGAGCATATTGATAAGTTCCTCTAATCATTTGTCTGCAAAATCCATCGTTTGTTTGCCTGTATTTACGGCCGTAGCATGCATGCCAGGACCACCCAAGCAGTTTTCATTGAACACAATGACTTAACTTAAAGGTACTTGTCATGCAGCAGAATGCAATTCGAAACAGTGGTTGGATGATGCCGGCCGAGTGGGTGAGGCATGCCGCCACCTGGATGGTCTGGCCACACAACAAGGCACTCTGGGAGTCCGGTTGGGGCGTGACGTTGCCGCTGGTGCAAGAGGATTTCGCTCGCGTGGCCAATGCCATCGCCCGCTTCGAACCGGTGAAACTGGTCGTCGACCCTTCTGCTGTCGCCAGCGCCAAAGCGTTATGTGGGCCAAACATCGAATTGATCGAGCTGGCGGTGAACGACAGCTGGTGTCGGGATTCTGGACCGAGCTTCGTCTGCCATCCGCAACAAGGCCTGGCCGGGGTGAGCTGGCGCTTCAATGCGTGGGGCGGCAAGTCGGCCCACAACCTGGACGAAAGCCTGGCGCGTCGCGCACTCAATCACTTGGGCGCGGAATGCTTTGGTACCGCGCTGAGTAATGAAGGCGGGGCCATCCATGTGGACGGCGAAGGCACGCTGATCACCACCGAATCGGTATTGCTCAACCCCAATCGCAACCCGGGCATGAGCAAGGCTGACATAGAGGAAATCTTCACGCGTCTGCTGGGTGTGAAGAAAACGATCTGGCTGCCAGGCGATCCGGACTATGTGACCGGCGACATGACTGACGGCCATGTCGATGGCGTGTGCGCATTCGCCCGCCCTGGGGTTTTGCTGGTAGACGCCACCCACGACCAGCGTTCGGTATATGCCGAAGTGGCCCGCGAAAACCGTCGTGCGCTGGAGCTGGCCACCGATGCCCAGGGCCGACAGTTCGAGCTGATCGAATTGTATGAGGCCACCGATGCCGTGGACACCGAAGCTGAAGTGTTCTGCGCCTCCTACACCAATTTCTACATCGCCAACGATGCGATCATCATGCCGGCCTACGGTATTGATGCCGACAACGTGGCGGCCGCCGTCCTGGGGCAGGCGTTCCCCGGGCGCGAAGTGGTACCGGTTCGAATCAATCACCTGGCTCATGGCGGTGGCGGAGTGCATTGCATCACCCAGCAACAGCCGGCCTGGCCGGTGGAGGGCTGATGCCATGACACTTCTGACCATCGCTACAACCCAGATGCCCTGCACCTGGGACTTGCCACACAACCTCGATCAGGCCGAGCAACTGGTGCGTGAGGCGGCTGCGAAGGGCGCCCAGGTCATCCTGTTGCAGGAGCTGTTTGCCACACCCTATTTCTGCATCGAGCAAAGCCATAAACACCTGGCGCTGGCTGAAGACTATCGAGACAGCCACGTACTCAAGCGCTTTGCCGCTTTGGCCAAAGAGTTGGGTGTGGTGCTGCCGCTGAGCTGGTTCGAGAAGGCCGGCAATGCTTACTTCAATTCCTTGAGCGTGGCCGATGCCGACGGACGCCTGCTAGGTGTGTATCGCAAGACCCATATCCCCAACGCCATCGGTTATCAGGAGAAGGAATACTTCAGCCCCGGCGATACCGGTTTCCGTATCTGGGACACGGCTTTTGGGCGCATAGGTGTGGGAATCTGCTGGGATCAGTGGTTCCCCGAAACCGCACGCTGCCTGGCGTTGATGGGCGCCGAAGTCTTGCTGTTTCCCACCGCCATTGGTTCTGAGCCTGGCTGCGCGACGCTGGATTCCCGTGACAACCCGGACATTTACATCGATGAGGCCACTTACGCACGGCTGATTCCTGGCAAGGACATTCCTCAGTCCGACATGCGGGCGCGCATGCGAACCTGGACCAAGTTCAAGACGGCCACCGCGAAATGAGAGCGACCGGTCATCAACCGTTGGCTTAGTCTGGATCAAGCATTACTGGTGAAACGTTCGGCCCAGTGCATCCAGGCGAATGGTCTCTTAACTGACCTGCAGAGCCCGGGATTCAAATGGTTTGTCGGCATAATCGAGGCATATTTGAGAAATCGAAAAGTCAGAAATAGAGGCAAGTAATGCTGAAGTGACGCGGCCAAGGTCGGCACCTGTGCCGGCCAGGGTCAATTGCTGGCGTCGCGACGCACGAAAAAGCCCGGCTTGTAAGGCCGGGCTTTTCGTTGGGTACCGCGGTAAAGCTACTCATTCATGCAGCGCGGCTTTCGATCAGACGATCGGAACCACCTTCAGCCACACGATGATGGTGACTATCGACGCCCGCAATGGATGCGCCTCACGCCCAGGTTTGCCCGAGCGTCGCCAGATCGGCCTTTTGCAGATCCTGCGCGCTCAGCACAATACGGAACTTGCAGCTGGCGTTGAAGTTGAGAAAAAAGGGCTCTGCAAAAGCGGGTATGTCGGATGGGTCTTTTACGTCGACCAGAAAGATCCCGCCGCGCATGCCATCCTGCTCAGTAAAGTACGCCGCCTCCGGCTTGATGCTGACCAGAATGCGCTCAATGACCTCGCCCACTTTTCCGGCTTTGACAAGGGAATTGAAGGGTTCATTAGGGCACTCGACCATCAGTAACATCTTCATCATTCAATCCTCTGCTCAACTTGCAACCCTGTAGCCAGACCTTTGCGTCTGGCGCTCATGCCGCAGGCCATTCATTCAACAGTCCTCGCGGTTTGTGTCATGAAGAATAGCGAAGCGTGAGCCAGCCCTCGTGCACGGGTTACGGGCGGTCATGAAGCCTCATTTCAAGGATTGAGAAAGTCCTCATAGTTGCGGATGCGGTAGTCGGCCATGGCTTGGCAGGGGACATCGAGTGGGGCTTGGGTGTTGATGGGAAGAAATGGAACCAACTTCGTCAATAGCGTCTAAATTTCATTGAGATATCCCGCCACGCTGAAGGAACGACTCATGCCCAGATCTTGCTCATTGATTGCAGCTGTTACATGCCTTGCGCTGGTCTGCGGCTCAGGAACTGCGTTAGCCGATCCCGGTAATGGAAAGGGTCAAGGAAACGGCAAGGGAAATCCGCAAAACAGCCAAGTTCATGGCAATCAGGGTGGACAGGGCAGCAAAGGCAAAAATTCCGGGGGCGGCGATTGGGATAATGGCCCAAGCATCAATCGCGCAAGTGTTCTTGGAATTGTTGGCGGGTATCGGGACTATTGGAGCCCCGGACCTGCATTGCCACCCGGCATTCAAAAGAACCTCGCGCGAGGTAAGCCGCTTCCACCAGGGATTGCCAAAAAACTGGACGGCCGGTTGATCGGCAGGCTGCCTCATTATGATGGATATGAATGGCAGCAAGCTGGCACCGACTTGATATTGGTTGCGCTGGCAACCGGGCTCATCTACGAAGTGCTCAACGGTGCTTTTGATTAATGCTTGAGTGGCGCGGGCAATGGGCATGATCCGTATGCCCATTTGAAGGATGTTCTGAGGCGGTTGCCTATGACATTGCCCTTACCTTGCTAGCGCTATTCGTCCACGCTGATGCCCGACCCCCCTAATTCATTGGGGACATCCTTCAGCTTGGGCAATCCATCTTTGATGCGCAGCACAGTCTCCTGATAGTGGACGTGAACACCTGGCGAGTACGCGAGATCCGGGATGACCGCGGCATACACGTCGATGAGCCCCATCCCCGGGTGTTCAGTAAAGATGTGTCCGCCGCACGTCTTGCACCACTTGCGGTAACTGCGCGGTGTCTTGTTGTAGGTGCCGATGTTGTCAGCACCCCGAGTCACTTGCACCGCCTCGGGTTTCCACAGTGTGAAGGCATTGACCGGTCCTGCTGACCAATGCCGACACGACTCGCAATGGCAATAGCCCATTCCGGCCGGCTCGCCGCTGACTGTGAACTCTACTGCGCCGCAAAAACAACTGCCCTTGTAAGACCGTTCAATGCTCATGGCATGACTCCTTGATCAATTGCCAGGCGATACCGCCGGACATGGCATGGATCGCCTGAACGTTGCCTACCTTCACCCGTCGATGTAGCGCACCGCTGTCGCCGGCGTGCGACGCACCTGCAGTTCGAAAATGTCAGGGCGCGCGTAGTGCCCGGTGACGTCGAGCGTCCGCCGCGCTGGCGCCACGAGTGTGACGTCGATGTCCGCATACAGAATGCCTGCCTCTCGGTGTAACGGACCGGCCACGAGCCGCCCTTGGGGATCGACCACCACCGAGTCGCCGTCGTTGATCCATTCATCCGGATCGGGAAACAGCTGCGTACGAGCCGGGAAGTCGTCGGGGATGTCGCTGCCACGCAGCAAGGTGCCGCTGCCGAGCACCCAACAGCGACCTTCGAGTGCAATGTGGCGCATCGTGCAGATCCAGCCATCGCCACTGTCGTACGTGGGTGCGACGTAGATCTCCACCCCTTGGGCATACAGTGAATAGCGTGCCAGCGGCATGTAGCTTTCCCAGCAGATGAGCGTGCCAACACGGCCGACCGGTGTATCGACCGTGCGCAACCCGGAGGCATCACCGAAGCCATGCACCATGCGCTCGGGATTGGTTGGCATCAGCTTGCGGTGTCGATTGAGTACTTCGCCGTTCGCGCCGATAACGACTACGCTGTTGTAGAGCGTTCCGCCACCATGGAGCCGGTCGCATTCATTGATGCCGCACACGATCGTCACGGCGTGAACTCTGGAGGCCTCGCACAATTGGCTCAGGTCACCGTTCGCGATATCGACGGCGTTGGCCAGCAGCCGCGCATGCAACTGGCCCATTACAGCCCCGTCCCTTCCCGCCGCCAGCCGCCAGATCCATGACGGGTAACCTGGAATAAACTGTTCGGGCAAAACGATCAGCGAGGCTCCCGCAGCCGCAGCCTCGGCGACCGATTGCACGGCCCGGGCGATCGTCGCGCTGCGATCGAGCAACACTGGGGGGCGCTGAATGATGGCTACCTTAGTCATGGTGTTCTCCTTTGGCGGTTGGCTTTCGGAGGCTTCAGCGTGCGCGTGACGAAGTGGCGGGGCTAGTTCAAAATCTGAAGCGTTGCAGTTGCGGAGTCCAGGCGATGGAACAAAGCTACGGTCAGTTCTGCACGGTCGCGCGCGGCGCTGAAGCACTGTGCGAGCGCTGGACACCTTTGGTCGTGCGCGAGCTGCTGTGCGGCAGTAAACGCTTCAATGAACTGCACCGCGGCGTACCACGGATGTCCACCAACCTGCTGACACAGCGGCTGCGCCATTTGGAAGAAATCGGCGTCGTGCACCGCACGCCCGCAGGCAAAGTCTGGGAGTACAGCCTGACCGAGGCGGGCGAGGAATTGCGCCCCATCATCATGGCGTTGGGACATTGGGGCGCGCGCTGGATCGGCAGTCGCCTGCGCGATGACGAACTCGACGCGGGCTTGCTGATGTGGGACGTGCGCCGGTTCGTGCGCATCGAAACGTTTCCGTCCCGACCGGTGGTCATCCAGTTCACGTTCCGCGACGCGCGGCCCGGCGAGCAAGCGTGGTGGCTCGTGGTCGAACAGGGCTTGGCAGACCTGTGCCGCGACGACCCCGGACGCGAACTGACGCTCGTCGTGGACTCCAGCGTGCGCGCGTTGACCGAGGTGTGGACGGGCGACCGCACACCGCGGGAGGTTCTTCAATCGCGAGAGCTGCGTGTCGACGGCGCAGTGAAGGATGCGGAACGTTTGTGGCGTTGGCTTGGCACGAGTGCGTTTGCGGGGACTCGGAGCGCGGCACGCTAGCGCTGGCAGCATCCGTCGGTCGCAGGACTTTGAACTGTCTGGGGCTTACAGCGTCATAGGATTCGCGATATCAACCTATGGAAGCCATCATGCTTTTAAAGAATAAGAGTCTCGTTGCTGTAATGTCCTGCGCCCTGATGCTGGCGGCCGCCCCATTACTCCCTGCTGACCTGTCCCTCATGAACTCCGCCTATGCGAAAGACGGTGGTGGTGGTGGTGGTGGTGGTGGTGGTGGTGGTGGTGGTGGTGGTGGTGGCGGCGGCGGTAACGGTGGTGGTAATGGGGGCGGCAACGGAGGTGGTAATGGCGGTGGCCACGGCGGCGGTCACAGCGGTTCAGGTCACTCCGGCAACTCTGACAGCAACGGCCGCGGTAATGGGCTGTCCAGCGATCATGCCGGCAAGGCTGTTCGCGACCGTGGCGAAAGCGGAAACCACTACGGCAGTGTTCGCAATAGTGATAGCGGTCATGGCCAAACGACTTCAGGCATCGCCAACTCCAAAGATACTCGCGGCTTGGACAAAGCCAGAGCAGTCTCGACCACGACACCAGGCGATCACAACACGAAAGGGTTGAGCAAAGCCGGGACTTCGGTATCGAAAAAATCGCACTGATCAGCCATAAGGGTTGATGGGAAAGTCCAACAGACTCAACTGCAAAGCCTGCCGCACACTGGAGCTCAATTTGACTTCTTCGGTGGGTAGTTACCGCGCAATCCCCCGGACTGGGTGCCTGTTTTGCAGGGCAGGGCAGGCACTACCGGGCGGGATCTGGGTTGGGGGTTGGAGCGGCTCCGGGGTTGAGGTTGTTTGCTCATTGTTTGCCTCCTGACTTTCAGGGTTTCGCGAAGGCCTCCTGATAAAGCTTAGCTGCTTGCTGCGATGGGCTGCATCGTTCGGCAGTGGGTGAATAGCTGCAAGTGACCAAAACCCGCAGCACGCAACCCTAAACAAAGCGGGTGCCCGACAAGGCGCCCGTTTTCGTTTATTTCGCTGCTTGAGCCCGCAAGCGCCGGCCGATCACATCCATCAAGTCACAGCCATCGCGCAACGGAATGGCCTGAATTAATTGGGAACTGATTTATTTAATTCAATTTATTTAATTCAGCCGGGACGGCCTCAACAGCAGGGGGGCCTGAAGCGTCAGCGACAAACTGTCTGCCAGGCTCCTGGCCTGCTGAGTCGCGTCCTCACGCGCGCGCAGATCAACGTCTTTCCCCAGGATGGTTTTCTCCACAATCACCGAATGCACATCCGTGACGCCGATAAATTTCAGCCAGGCTTCCACATAGGGCTTCTGGAAGTCGAAGTGCTCCGCCGGTGTGATCGAGTGCGCCGAAAAATCCAGGCCGCGGGCGTACATCACCACGGCGAGTTTGTTGTGCAGCATGCCTTCCAGACCGCATTCCGGGTCAACGCTGAACAGGATGTCTTTCTGCGATACCAGGTCGATGAAGTGCTTGAGTTTGTACGGGATGCTGAAATTCCACAGCGGTACGGACATCACGAGTACATCCGCGCGGTGCAGGTGACTTGCCAACTCTTTTAACGTGTTCCAGGTGTCTTGTTGTGCGGGGGTCAACGGCGTGCCATTGAGCCCGGCGTATTTGGCCTCCATGGCCAGATCATCGAATTCCGGCAGCGTCATGTTCCAGAGGTCGAGGGTGATGATTTCGGTGTCCGGGGTGTTTGCTTGATAACGCGCAATGAAGCTGCGCGCGACTTCAAGGGAAGCCGAACGCTGCTTGCGTGGAGAACACTGAATATGGAGAAGAGTCGTCATGGCACACCTTGAATGTTAGGTAGGCAGGGCAGGTGTGAGCATTGCAACATAGTTGTATTTGAAATATAAATCGTAAATTAGTACTCAATTGATCACGTATAAAACTATGTTCGATGCTCTGCTGCTCAAGACATTTGTCACTGTCGTCGATGAAGACGGCTTCAGCCGTGCAGCCCAGAAGCTGCACCTGACTCAGTCTGCGGTCAGTGGGCATGTGCGGCGATTGGAAGAACAGATTGGTAAACCCCTGTTGACGCGCACCACCCGTTCCCAGCAACTGACTGCCGATGGCGAGCGCCTGGTCTCTTATGCGCGCACGATCCTCGCGCTGAACCGTGATGCCTGGACAGACCTGACACGCACGCCGTTTCACGGGCGGCTGCGGATCGGGGTGTCCGAAGATTTTGTCGAGTCTCGATTACTGCGCACTGTTCAGGATTTCGCGGCGCAGTACCCCGGGATGGAGATCGAGGTGCAGGTGAACATTCCGGGTACGTTACTGGCGCTGATGAAGCAAGGGCATCTGGAGGTGGTCATCGGTTCGCTGTGCGAAACCAGCGAAGCGGGGCTGTTGCTATGGCAAGAACCGCTGGTGTGGGCCTGGTCGGCGCAACCGGTCGCCCGGTTACCAACGCCGTTGCCGCTGGCCCTGTTCCCCGAGCCGTGCCCTTATCGCGAGGCCGCGCTGACGAGACTGGCGCAGGCGGGAATCGCCCAACGCACGGCGATGTTGTGCAGCAGCACCGCCGGGTTGCGGGCGGCGGCCCTGGCAGGCTTCGCGGTAGCTCCCATGCCAATCAGTCAGTTGGGGCAAGGATTGGCGGTTATTGGGGTAGAGCAAGGGTTGCCGGATTTGCCGGATGCGCAATGCCGGCTGTTCACCTCACCTGAAGCGGATCAGGCGATTGTGGCAGCGATCACTCAGCTCATTGTGGAGTACTGCTCTAAGCGGAGGGCTTGATTGTCATTTCAAGGGCCTGCTTGAGCGTCTCGGGTACGTGGTCTTTGCTTTGCTGAAGGGAAGGTCAGCCGTCTGTTGGATGCTGGGGAACCACTTTGATCATGGACATAAAAAACGGGCGCCTTGATGGCGCCCGTTTTCATTTAATCCAACGCCCTGGCCGACCGCACATAGCGGTTTCTACCGTATGAAAGTCTTCATATTTTATTTCCCATACTGACTTGATGAAGAAGCGCTAATTTACTGGCCTCCAGAGGTTTTGTAGGCTCTTAAAATAAAATCATCTTCACATTTTATTTCACATATTTTTTGTGAAATGACTTCGGTGAATGGGCTCACGAAAGGCTCCGTCAGCCGCGTTTACGCACATACCGCAATTACAGAAAACGGGCGCCCATTGAGGCGCCCGTTTTTACTTACTTCTTCACCTGCGCTCGTAAGCGTCGACCGATCACGTCCATCAAGTCACAGCCGTCGCGTAACGGAATGACTAACAGCTGAGAAAAGTCTTTCAACACCACCGTGTCGCAACCAAGTTCAGCGCGGTAGGCAATGTTTTCCAGCACTTGCGTGACCGTGCGAATGCGGTAATCGGCCATGGCTTGCAGGACGTCGAGTGGGGCTTGGGTGTCGATGAGCAGGGAAGCCGGGATCAGGTCGATTCCGGTGAGGGGCATGTATCTTTCCATAGGTGAGATCTCGTTCAGTTAGATGAGACCGCCAACAGATCGTCGCCAAACGAATAGGGTGGCAGTTGCGCGCAGGTTGGCGAACCGGGAACGAAAACCGGCAGACCCGAAGGTCTCCCGCGCGCAACCGCCATAGTACAGCGGTTTTGCAGTTGCGACGACGCCTGCAAATGAGCAGGCGGCCCTCGCATTCGTATCTCGGGTCGCCAAACCCGAATCGCCATTTTGGGCGACGAGATGGACTATAGGCCTCATCAGAACGGCGGGAAAGGTGAGGGATTCCGAGGTTTGTGTAGGAATTTTTATGGTGGTCCTAGGACCGTTACGCCCCTTCCGTGAGCGACTGCTATCGGCCAGAAGCGGTCGGTTGTGACCGTCTGCGGTGGGCTGTGGATTCAACCGGTCGCCATCGTCAGCTTTGGGTCGATCCAAGTCATTCAACCGCCAATCCTCCGCCCCGTGAAAGGCTTCGTTGGAAACCTTTTCTAATAGCGCTGAAGGGCGCACGTGTCAGTAAGACGCGTGCACGGGCTTTCCCTTATGGTTCTAACATGACGTCCGGGCGACCAGGGTCATATTCGTCGAAGATCAGCGCCATGGGCCGGCAG
Organism: Pseudomonas sp. RT4P38; assembly: GCF_054897765.1. NCBI lineage: Bacteria > Pseudomonadati > Pseudomonadota > Gammaproteobacteria > Pseudomonadales > Pseudomonadaceae > Pseudomonas > Pseudomonas sp. RT4P38. The sequence continues at coordinate 4,475,492 of NZ_CM142703.1, read as the reverse complement.
TGCCCAGGGCAGGATGCATTCCTAGAATTTACAAGTTCGGTATGTGCTGCGGGCAAGATGAGGGCTTAGTTAACCATCACCTCGTCCAGTGCCTGTTCGAGGGTGCTGACCGTGCGCTCGATATTGTGCAGCTTTTCGAGTCCGAACAGACCGATACGGAAGGTCTGGAAGTCGGCCGGCTCGTCGCATTGCAACGGCACTCCAGCGGCGATCTGTAGGCCGTGGTCGACAAATTTCTTACCGCTCTTGATGTCGGCATCATCGGTGTAGCTCACCACTACGCCAGGGGCCTGAAAGCCGGCTGCGGCCACGCTTTTGATGCCTTTGCCGGTCAACATTGCGCGCACCCGATCGCCCAGAGCCTGTTGTTCGCCGCGGACCTTGTCGAAACCGTAGGCTTGCGTCTCTTTCATCACTTCGTTAAACCGCGCGAGGGAATCGCTGGGCATGGTCGCATGGTAGGCATGTCCGCCCTGTTCGTAGGCGTGCATGATCTGAAGCCACTTTTTCAGGTCGCAGGCGAAGCTGCTGCTATGCGTCTGCTCGATGCGCTCGAGGGCCAAAGAACTGAGCATCACCAGGGCGCAGCAAGGGGAGGCGCTCCAACCTTTCTGCGGTGCGCTGATCAGCAGGTCGACTGCGCATTTCTGCATATCAACCCAAAGCGTGCCTGAGGCGATGCAGTCCAGCACGAACAGGCCACCCACCGCATGCACGGCGTCGCCGACGGCCCGCAGGTACTCGTCGGGCAGGATAATCCCTGATGAGGTTTCAACGTGGGGGGCGAAGACAATCTGCGGCTTCTGCGCCTGAATGGCTGCCAGCACTTCGTCGAGAGGAGGTGGAGCGTAGGCAGCCTGGCGACCAGTGTCGACCGGTCGGGCTTTCAGCACCGTGGTGGCCGCCGGGATGTTGCCCATCTCAAGGATCTGGCTCCAGCGATAACTGAACCAGCCGTTGCGTATCACCAGGCATTGCTGGTCGGTGGCAAACTGTCGCGCCACCGCTTCCATGCCGAATGTGCCGCTGCCCGGGACCACCGCAACAGCCTGGGCGTTGTAGACCTGTTTCAGGGTCCTGGAAATGTTCTTCATCACGCCTTGAAATGACTGCGACATGTGGTTGAGCGAGCGGTCGGTGTAGACCACTGAGTACTCGACCAGCCCCTCGGGATCGATACTGGGATATAGCTTTGACATGGGGTGACTCCTTTGGCAGAGATCTCAGTGGTATCGACCCTGCCCTAAGCCTTGGCAAATGACAAGATTGCTCGGGATTGAATTGCGACTTCTTCGGTCGATAACGACCCGTTACGAAGGGCAGCAGCCGACCCGAAGCAGCCATTCAGGACGGTCCTGCGCACATGAGTGATCGCCTGCGTTGAGGGACTATCCATTAGTCATTTGATATGTCGGTAAACCTTGGTTGTGCGCAACGAGAATCCTGCCCCCTCGTATAAACGATGGGCAGATTCACGATCTGGGTTGGATGTTAAATCCAGTGTTTTCGCGCCGAGGTCATGGCTTTTTTCTATTGCTGCTTGTATGAGTGCTTTGCCGATCCCTTGTCCTCGAGCACTGGCATCTACTACGACGTCTTCGATCCAAGCACGAACGCCTGTCGGAATACGAAAATGAACTAGGGTTAGCGCCCCCAAAATGCTTCCTCCACTTGCTGCTCTCACGACTAATAAATGGGAGCACTCTGAATCCACGATTTGCTTCAAATCTTCCATTGTCATCGCTTGAGCGTTTTTGGAAAGCTGTGGGAGAAGGTCATTCAAAGAACTGAGCAGTATAGGATCGGACTCTTTAACCACCTCGACGAAAGCGGATTGGTTTGTCATTAGAAATCCTCATAGAAGGCGCTTGTAGTACTGAGACGAATTTTTCGAGTTTCCAGTGCTATCTGGGTGACAGGGGGTGAAGCTTCGATGGTTCAATTCGACCCATTATCCCCAAAAGGGTCTGCGAGTGACCGCTTCTGGTCCAGGCTGTGTGAAAACGTTTTAGAGCAAGTTTGAAAGTCAACATCGGAACGAAAATCGCGTACCTTCGTAAATTTCAGGTCTGCTGAGTAACCAAACACTGACAGATTCTACGTAGCAACGCAGACTTCAAAACAGTGTCTGCGTTTTTACACAGCCTCGGCCGAAAGCGGACATTACTCATGCTACCCAAATCTGCGAAATCGAGAGGGGTGGTGCCCAGTCCCCTAGCGTAGAATTTGCAAATCGCGATCGCACCCGAGACGGACCCTCAATGCAAACCCCCGCCACCCAACACCCCCTCTGGAAAACCTACCTCCTTTTCCTAGCCCCCATGGTCCTCTCCAATTTCCTCCAATCCATGTCGGGCACCATCAACAGCATTTACATCGGCCAAATGCTCGGCACCCAAGCGCTGGCAGCCGTGTCCGGCATGTTCCCGATCGTCTTCTTCTTCATCGCCCTGGTCATCGGCCTCGGCGCGGGTGCTGGCGTGCTCATCGGCCAAGCCTGGGGCGCGCGCGAACCGCATCTGGTGAAAACCATCGCCGGCACAACCTTACTGTTAGGCGCAATGATCGGCCTGACAGCAGCGGTACTCGGCAGCGTATTCGCAAGGCCAGCCTTGCAGGGGTTGGGGACCCCGGCAGACGTACTCGACGACGCCGTGTCCTACGCCCACGTGATGATGTGGATCATGCCGTCGCTCCTGGTCTACGTACTCTTCACCCAACTGCTGCGCGGGGTGAGCGATACGGTGTCGCCGCTGATTGCGTTGGTGGTGTCGACGTGTATCGGGTTGGCGCTGACGCCGGCGTTGATTCGGGGTTGGTTCGGGTTGCCGATGATGGGGATTCAGAGTGCGGCGTATGCCGGGTTGGCGGGGAATTTGTCGGCGATGGGGTGGCTGGCGTGGCGGTTGATTCGCAAGGGGCATCCGTTGGCGCCGGATCGGGAGATGTTTGCGGCGATGCGGCTGGATCTGATGATTCTCGGCAAGGTGTTGCGTATCGGGTTGCCGACCGGGTTGCAGATGGTGGTGTTGTCGGTGTCGGAGCTGGTGATTCTGGCGCTGGTGAATCAGCACGGTTCGCAAGCGACGGCGGCGTACGGGGCGGTGACGCAGATCGTCAATTACGTGCAGTTTCCGGCGCTGTCGATTGCGATCACGGCGTCGATCCTCGGCGCTCAGGCGATCGGGGCTGGGCGCCTTGAGCGCATGGGGCCGATTCTGCGCACGGGGCTGTTGATCAACGTGTGCCTGACCGGTGGGTTGGTGGTGTTGGGTTATCTGTTGTCGCACTGGTTGCTGGGGTTGTTCCTCACGGATGATTCCACCCGGGCGATGGCGGAACACCTGTTGCACATCATGCTCTGGAGCCTGTTGGTGTTCGGCTTCCAGGCGATCGTCGGCGGCATCATGCGCGCCAGCGGCTCGGTGCTGGTGCCCATGGCAATTTCGATTGTTTGCGTGGTGATGGTGCAATTGCCGGTGGCGTATGCGTTGGATGCGCGGTTTGGATTGCAAGGTGTGTGGATGGCGTTTCCGGTGGCGTACCTGGGGATGCTGGCGCTGCAGACGGCGTATTACAAAATGGTCTGGCAGCATCAGAAGATTGAGCGGTTGGTGTAGGCGGCCAGGAGGCGTGCTGAACATGCAGCAGTTCGCAAACCGGTAACAACACTTTGACTCGCGGGCGCCCTTTTTATGGAAGGTGCGCCAGCTAAACCACTGCGCCAAACAAGTGCCCCACCAGTGCCGTAATACCCATGGCCAGAGCCCCCCAGAATGTCACCCGCCAGGCGCCGGTGATGACCTTGGCGCCGCCGGCCCTGGCAGCAATGGCGCCGAGTGTCCCGAGAAACACCAATGACATGCCCGATATCCAGGGCACCGCGCTGTGCTCCGGTGCGACAAACGTCACCGCCAGAGGCAATGCGGCGCCCACCACAAAACTGGCGGCGGAGGCCAGGGCGGCCTGCAAGGGTTTGGCGGTGAGGGTGTTGCTGATGCCCAGTTCGTCCCTGGCATGGGAGCCCAGCGCGTCGTGGGCCATCAATTGGTCGGCCACCTGATGGGCCAGTTCCGGCGAGACGCCGCGATGCATGTAGATGTTGGCGAGTTCAAGGTGTTCGGCTTTCGGGTCGCTCGCCAATTCTGCCCGTTCCCGAGACAGGTCGGCCTGCTCGGTATCGGCCTGGGAGTGAACGGAAATGTACTCGCCTGCGGCCATGGACATGGCACCGGCCATCAGCCCTGCCATTCCGGTGACGAGCAACGTGGCGTGGCTGGCGTTGGCGGCCGCGACGCCGATCAGCAGACTGGCGGTGGAGACAATCCCGTCGTTGGCCCCCAGGACGGCGGCGCGGAGCCAGCCGATACGATCACTTCGGTGGGACTCGGTGTGCCTGCGCATGAATTTCATTGTTTAACGAGACTCACTGTCATTAGGTGTTTCAAGTCGGACGGGTTCCGAGCGGCCCGGCAATCGGCGTCAGCGCGTTTCAATCTGCGCCTGCAACTGGCCGCCGACAATGGATATTTCTTTGAACTGTTCACCCTCGCGCAGCACGAATAACGCGTCCATCCCGCGCTCCTGAGCCAGACGTGGGCCTTCGGTTTCGCCCAATACCATCAGCGCCGTGGCCCAGGCATCGGCGAGCATGCACGAGGCTGCCACCACGGTGACGGCGGCGAGCGGGTTGCACAGCGGTGCGCCGGTAGCCGGGTTCATGGTATGAGCATAGGACTGACCGGCCACGTCGACCCAGTGTCGATAGTCCCCGGATGTCGCAATAGCGGCATCGCTGAGTTCCATCACTCCCATGACTTCACGCACGCCCCGGTTGGGCTTTTCCAGGGCCACGGCCCAGCACTGGCCGTCAGGTTTGACGCCCCGGGCGCGCATCTCGCCATCGATGCCGACCAGGTAGCAGGTAATGCCCAAACCCTCCAGGCAACGAGCCAGTTCATCAACGCCAAAACCTTTGGCGATGCCACTCAAATCAAGGTTCAACGGCACGCGCTTGCGCACCTGATTGCGTTGCGGGTCAACCACCAACGCTGCGCTGGCTAACAGCCGGGCGCGCGGCGGAATCGTGCCCAGCGTCTGCTCTGTGACCGTCTGTTCCCCGGGGCCGAACCCCCAGGCGTTAACCAGATCACCGACAGCGATGTCAAAGGCGCCGCCGGATTGCTGACTGACACGCAGCGCGACAGACAGCACCGTGGCCAGTTCCTTGGGCACTGACAACCATTCCTGTTCTGGGGCGGCGTTGAGACGGTTGAGGTCAGAGTCGGGTTTCCATGCGGACATTTGCTGGTCCACCCGGGCCACGGCGCGCGCCAGACGGTGGTCGATTTCGTCGGTGTCGATCCCGGTGCCTGCATAGAACAGGGCGGTGTAGCGGGTGCCCATGGTTTCGCCGTTCAGGCTATAGCGCTGCAACTCAGTAGACGTCTTCACGGTAGCGTCCTTGTGCCTTGAGGGTCAGCACACTCAGGTTGAGAGGTGCCAACACTTCATCGAGGGCCTGCATCACCCCTTTGGCCATTTCGCGACTGCCACACACCAGCACCTGGGCACCTTTTTCAATCAGTCGGCGCAAGGCCAGGGCATCGCCGATCAGCCGGTCTTGCACGTAGCTGCGGTCCTGAACCTGAGAGAAGGCGGCGCGCAATGCCGTGAGGCGTCGGTCCGACAAGTACTGGTTGAGCTCCGGTTCATAGAGAAAATCCGAGGCCGGGTTGCGCCCGCCCCAATACAAGTGCATCGGGTGTCGGGCCTTGTTGTTGCGGATAAAACCTGCCAGAGGACCGATGCCGGTACCCGCGCCGATCAGGATCACCGGGTGCGAGCCCGATGCGGGACGAAATTGCGGGTTGGGCTGGATAAAAGCTTCGATCTGCGCACCGATATTCAGGCCATGAAGAAATTCCGAGCACATGCCACCTTTGTGTTTACGTACACAGATCTCCAGTACGCCGTCCTGCGAACCACTGGCCAGCGAGTAGAAACGTGGGATCGGGCTGCCCGGGGGCAGAATCCCGACTAGGTCACCGGCCAGAAAGCCCGGCAGTTCGCCGGGTGCTTTGAAGCGGAGTACGTGGGTCGGCGCGTTCACCTGTTCGCCATAGGCAATGCGCACCGACAGCTCCAATTGATGGGTCGGCGGCTGCTGCGGGGTGTGAACCAGCATCAGGTCATGCCCCAACACTTCACCCAAGGTGTGGCCCCAGCGCGCAAATTCCTGAGAGGACTGGCGGTTGACGGTTTCCAGCCCCAGTAACGGCGAGCCACCGGCTTGCAACATCGCATCCTGCACCTGTTGGGCGTACTGACAGAACTGCGCAAACTGGCGGTCGCCCAAGCCCAGCACGGCAAATGGCATGCCGGGGTTGAGGCCGGTTTTGGCCAGCCGTGCCAGGAACTGCGAAGCCGAGGCCGGCGCATCGCCGTCACCGTGGGTCGCGGTGAGGATGAACACGCGTTGGGCGCTGCCGTAGTCGTTGGCGTATTGATTCATCGCCGCGCTATGCACCCGGTGTCCGCCCTGGTGCAAGGCTTCATGCAAGGTGTTGGCAAAGCCCCAGGTGCTGTTGTTTTCACTGCCCACCAGAATCACGCTGTCGGCGGATCGAGCAGGGCTGTTGTGGCGAATGTTCGGGCCAGCCTTGCGGCGGCGCCACCACAACAGGATGCCGGTTACGCTCATCAACGGCACGCAGAGAGCGCAGAGCCCAAGCGGCAGGCCCAGCCACCAGAGGCCTTCGCCGGTGTGCATCTGATAGATCCATTCGTAGAGGTTGTGCATCGAGTCGTGGGCTTGATAGGACAACAAGGCGCCGCTGGCCTGATCCACGTAGCCGTCGCCCTGGGCCGTGCGCAGGGAAAACACGTCCTGAGGGTTGCCGGGGCTCGGGTAGACCAGCTCGCGCAGGTCATTCAGGTCGGTGGCCTGCAAGGCTCGCAGGCTCGCCACCGGTAAGGCCGCGCCGACGCTGACGTGGGCGGGGAAGGCGGGTTCACTCTGACTGCCGTCGGCGATCAAACCGAAGGTGGTGGCGGACATGTAGAGCCCGCTCAATGCCGACAGCAGCAGCCCGAGCAATGCCAGTCGCCCGACTTCTGCATGCCAGCGCTGGCTGAAGCTGCCCCGCAGTGGCCGCAACAGGTTGCGCCAACCGCCCAGACGCCGGGCCAGCAACAGCGCGCCGGACACCGACAGCATCAGCATCAACAGCGCGCCAACACCCGACACTCCGTGTCCAGGCGCGCCAAGGAACAGCGAGCGGTGCAGGTCTTTCACCCAACGTGAGAACGCGGATGGCTCGTAGGGTGCGAGGCCTTGGCCGGTCAGTGGGTCGATTTTTTCGGCGCCGGCCTGACCGTTCTGGTTGTAGTAGACGATAACTGTCCCGGACGCTGTGCGCTGGATCTGCTCCACGCCCGGGAAGTGGCTGGCAACACGCCCGGCCAGTTGGCCGACGTTGAGTTGTCCTGCAGTGGTGGACGTGCTGTGCAGGCGTTCCAGGGCCGGGTCGACAGACAGGATCGCGCCGCTGATGGCCAACAGCATGACCAATAGGGCGGCGATCAGGCCAGGTAGGGAATGGAACTGGCGAAGCATGTTCAGCCTCCAGAAATGGCAGGTGCTACAGATCGTAAGTAAAGGACTCGACGTAGGTACTGCCGGTCGCCGGCTTGCCTGCGCCCTTGAACGTCAGGGGCACGCTGACATCGGCGCGGGCGTCACGTTTGTCCTCAACGGCGCTGTCGATGCGGATCTGATACCCGGCATCGATCAGGGTGTCTGCCAGTTCGACGCTGACTTTGAGCGTACGTCCACTGCCGACACTGGCGCCGCTGATTCCGTCAAACTCGCTCGGTTTCAGCCCGCTGCCACGGGCCCAGTCGCTCAGGTGCTTGTAGTACTTGGCCTTCTTGCCCGCCACCCAGAGGGTTTTCTGGTATTGGCCATTGGCGTCGGTGACGTAGATCGCCAGGTAGGCATCATTTGCGCTGTAGTCCTTGAGCTGGGTAGTCAAGGCCACTTCACGGGCCTGGGCCAGCCCTGGCAGGGCAATGGAGCCAGCGAGGCAGGTTGCTGCGATGATCTTTTTCATTGGGGTGTCCTTTTGATCGTTAGGTCGAGAGCCTGGACCTGCTGGCTGACAGCAACCTGAATGGCAGGAAAAACTCATCGACAGGTGAGGCGTCATTCTGTGAGCGGGCTGCCGAGGTATTCCCTGGCGTCGCCGTTGTCCCGGAAATGGATCTCCAGTGTGCGCAGGCGCAGCGATGCCGGTGAGTAACTGGCTTCAATGGTGTTGCCTTTGCGGTCCACCCCCTTGAGCTCGTAACAACCGTCGTCGACCTTGATGCGCTGCACGCTCCAGCCGTATTGCTGCTCTACCTGCTGACGCAAGGTTTCGCGCGGTTGCCAGTCGCTCACCGGCTCGCTGCAGTCGTCATCCGCCAGGGCGTAACCGCTAACCAGCAGGCTCAACAGCGCGGCATTGGCAAAAAAACCTGATTTCATGATCTGTCTCCTGCCGAGGGCGGCGTCTGTGGCATACCCTAAGGTGCATTCCTGACAACCAGCTGAATCTTCAGATTCACGTCAGGTAAGGCGATTAAGGTGCTGCACGAGAACCATCACAGGAGGTGCCAGATGCGGGTTTTATTGGTCGAAGATGCACCGGGGTTGGGGGAGGCGGTGCGCGAACAGATTGCCGATGACGGCCACGCCGTGGATTGGGTGCAGCGCCTGGACCATGCGCGCAACAGCGTGCGCACCACGCCTTACGACCTGATCCTGCTTGACCTGATGTTGCCGGACGGTCGCGGGCTGGATTTTTTGCGTCAGCAACGCTCGGCAGGGGAGGTGACCCCGGTGATTATCCTGACCGCCCAGGATCAGATTTCCGATCGTATCGCTGGCCTCAACGCCGGCGCAGACGACTACTTGGTCAAACCGTTCGATTTGTTTGAGCTATCGGCCCGTGTGGCGGCGGTGGCCCGGCGCTACAGCGGCAACCCCAATCCGCAGATCAAGCTCGGTGATTTGCAGGTCGACATGAGTGCCCGTACGGTGCTGCGGGCCGGAGCGACTGTGGACCTGACAGCGCGGGAGTGGGCGCTGTTCGAGGCGTTTGTGCAGCGCCCCAGCGCGCTGCTGTCCAAGTCGCAGCTTGAAGAACGGCTATATGCCTTCGGCGCGGAAATTGAGAGCAATACCATCGAGGTCTATATCAGCCGTCTGCGTAAAAAGCTTGGGCGTGACCTGATTGAAACCGTGCGGGGCATGGGGTACCGGTTGATGTCCGTATGAAGCCGTCGTCAAGCCTGCAAAAACGACTTGGCCTGGGGTTGACGTTGGGCACGACCTTACTTTGGCTGGCGGCGACCGTCGGCGCCTGGCTGGTGGTGCAACATGAGTTGAACGAGGCGTTCGACAGTGCACTGGAAGAGACCGCGCAGCGCATCCTGCCCTTGGCCGTGTTGGAAATCAGCAACCGGGAAAACCCCCGTGGGGCACAGCACGTCGCCACCTTGAAAATGCACAAGGAATACCTGACGTATCTGGTGCGCAATGCCAAGGGCGAGATCCTGATGCAGTCCCACGACGCCAACCCGAAAATCTTCAACCAACAACCTACCGAAGGCTTTTCAACCACGAAAAAATACCGTCTGTACGGCGCCAGTGCTCTGCGTGAGACGGTGTTCATCGAAATCGCCGAACCTCTGGAGCATCGCCGTGAAGCCGCGCGGGAAGCTTTGCTTGCCTTGTTGTTGCCGTTATTGGCGCTGATTCCCATCAGCCTATTTGGCACCTGGATATTTGTGCGCATCAGCCTGCGCAGTGTATTGGCCTATCATCGTGCCGTAGAGGCCCGCGGCGTGGGTGATCTGTCGCCGATCAAAGTGGCGCGATTGCCGGCGGAAATCGCCCCGCTGGCCGAGGCGGTCAATCATCTGCTGGAGCGCTTGCGCAAGGCCTTGGAGGCCGAACGCAGCTTTACTGCCAACAGCGCCCATGAACTGCGCACGCCACTGGCCGCGACCCTGGCGCAGATCCAGCGTTTGCGTCACGAAGCACCCGAAGGCCCGTTGCGGTTACGTGCGGCTAAAATCGAAAGCTCGTTACGTGAGCTGACGCGGCTCTCGGAAAAACTCATGCAGCTGGCCAAGGCCGAGGGCGGTGGGCTGTTGTCCGAAACGCCCCAGGACCTCATTCCGTTGCTGGCCCATGTAGTCGATGAGTGGAACCACAGCCGTGGGCACCGGATCGAGTTGCAACTACCAACCCAAGCCAGCGTGTACTCGGCGATTGATCCGGACGCCTTCGCAATCCTGTTGCGCAACCTGGTCGAGAATGCGCTCAAGTATGGCGCCGCGGATCAACCGGTCGAAGTCAGCCTCACCGACCAGGCGCTGCTGCGGGTGGTCAATGGTGGCCCGGCGGTGCCCGAGCCGGTGTTGCAGCGCCTCACCGAGCGCTTTGTGCGGGGTAATAGTGAAACCAGCGGCTCAGGGTTGGGGTTGGCGATTGCCAAAACCATTGTGCAGGGAGTCAACGCGAGAATACGGCTGGTATCGCCGGCTACAGGTCGAACGGAAGGGTTCGAAGTCTGCGTCTGGTTTCCGCTCGCGTCGACTGTCGAAGGCTGAGGGCTGTGCCAAATACTGACGTCATCAACGTTAACGTGCTGTCCGTACGCTCGATAAAGTTAGTATGTTTTTTAAGTGAAAAGTATGACTATTATAGTGGGTGTCAGTCCTAAATGAGAGCGGGGCGCTATTGCACTCATCGTGAGTGTGGCAACAACTAATGGATCCAATAAACACTGTTTAAAACGTATGTAATTCACCAGGCCAGTTACCATGGGCGTTTCGGGTGAAGTGCACGAGCTACTGCGCTGCGAATGTCTTTCGCAATAACCACCGTTTGTCGGTAGTGTGCTCAAAAAAATGAACATTCCCGGATCTCGGGCCTCTGATCCTTCAGCACGTCACCCAAGACCTGCTCCTGCAGCCGCAAAAAAGAAGTGGAAAATTAACCTCATGTGCATTGAATGCTAATGGGGATTTTTTATCTGAAATTCAGGAGGCAATCAATAAGCCGGTCATTGGTTTGCCAGGCGAATCAATGGGCTAAGCAGTGCCAAGTCTATGATTTGGCATATCTTATAAAAAGTAAGATCGCACAGGGTTTTGAAGAGTTGGATACCCTGGTAACTATCGATCTGTACTATCGAATAAGGTGGAGAAAGTACCGTGGCGATAAATACAATTATGAGCCTGCTCGAAAATAAAGAGTTTATGGAGTTTTTGCGATTGGGCGTGATTTACGTTCATTTAGTGTCGTGTTGTGTGGCCATTGGCTTGGTATTGACCAGTGATATTGCGATGGTTAGAGATCTGTTAAAACGAAAAGCATTCACTGAGCATGATCATGCTCACATGGAAAGTCTTCAGAAGTCTGTCATCGTTGCATTGATAGCTTTGTGGGTGACCGGCATCGCCGTCATCGGTATTGATTACCTGGAAAAAGGTATGAATTACTTTATGAATCCAAAGCTTCACGCCAAAGTGATTATAGTCGTGTTGCTGAGTTACAACGGCATGTTGTTGCATCGCCTGGTATTGCCCGCGCTGCAAAAGGCCGGCTCGTTGCTCAATCTTGGCTTCAGCGCACGGATGATGGCGCTGTTCTGCGGCTCGCTGTCGGCCGTGTCCTGGATGTATGCGGCCATGCTGGGAGTCGGGCGCCCGTTGGCTTGGAAATACTCCCTTTGCGAACTGTTGATGGCGTATCCGCTACTGATTGCACTGGGTTTCCTGACGATGCTGGCATTGACTCAGCGTGTGAAACTACAGGACTCCGATGTTATTTCTCCCCGGACAGTTGCGAGCGCACGTTAGGCTGGTTCACTGCGTAAACCTTGCGGGCATGTCCTGAGCCTGAAAGGCGACCTTCTTTGTGCAGGTGATAATAAAAGTCTGCATCAGGGAGGTCGCTTTGTTTGTAAGCCTCCACAAACCCCACATTCAAAGTCACCACTTGATCCTCGATTCTGTGCTCCCGATTCCTTTCTGGCGCCAGCCCCTCATGATGCGTCCCGACGCAAAAGTCGAAAAAGTTTATCTGTACCCCAAACCTATGGGGTTGGCGTTGACGCCGGCGTTGAATCGGGGTTGGTTCGGGTTGCCGGAGGATTCCGCTCGGGCGATGGCGGAGCACCTGTTGCACATCATGCTCTGGAGTCTCCCCGGTCTGCTGGTGTAGGCAACCAAACAATGGGCTGCCGTTAACACGGCGGCCCATTGGCTTTCTGGATTGAATCAATTTGCGATCAACCCGCGAGTTCTTCCGGCGACACCACCCAAACGCTGCAGGGCATTTTGTACAGCAGGTGTTCCACCGTGCTGCCGATCAGCCGCTCCAGGCCGTTATGACCTTCCCGCCCCATGACAATCACGTCGACGTTATAGGCATCGGCATAACTGGCCAGAACCTTGGCCGGATTGCCCATGACCATGTGGCGTCGCTCCGGTGGGATGCCATTGCGCTCGGCCAACTCATTGAAGACTTCGCCCTGTGCATCGAACAGGGTCTTGGCGTTGCTCGAGGAAAAGAAGGCAGAAGCGTTGTCGAAGCCGAATTCATCGGCGCCGATAGAAGACAGGTCATAGGCGTAGAGGACGTCGATCTGGGCGTTGCACGCCGTGGCCAACTTCACCGCATCATGCAGGATTCGGTCATTGAAGCCTTTGTATTGACCGTCGCGATGGAAGGGATCGACCGCCGCGACGATCCTGCGCGGCAAGGCATGCTGCACATGGCTGACAAAATGCAGCGGTACCGGGCATTCGCGCAGTAAGTGGATATCCAGGGGCGTAAACAGCATCCGCGACAGCAGCGACTCGTGTTCCAGCGCTTTGATCAGCACGGCCATCGGCTGCTCTTTGAGGTGGATCAGGATTTCCTGCAAAGGTTTTTCAACCCAGACCACTTCCGTGGTGACGGTCACGCCGATTTTGCGCAAGGGGCGAGCCTGTTCTTCCAGCCACTGACGATGGCGCTCGACATACCCAAGGCGCATCTGTTCCAGGGCTTGTTCATTAACCATGCCGGCGGTCGCCAGGCCTTCCAGGTAATCGAAGGCCACGATGTGCAGCGCTGCATCTTCAGCCTTGGCCAGCGCGGCGGCGCGGTCGAAAGCCGGGCTGCTTTCCATCAGGGGCGAGGCGACCAGCATGAAACGTGATTGTTCGGACATGATAAATCTCCCTTAAATCATTACGCAGACGCTGGCCCGAAATGGCCGCGGGTTAGTTGGATGGGCAGCTGATGCCGATGCTGCCGCTGGCCGAGGTTTGGAGGTTGATCTGCATCAAACAGACGCGTGACGGAGCGGGCTGCCCGACGTGTGGTCACCCGGTATTGCTGACGTTGTTTGCCGCAGACCACCGCACCGATGTCATTGTGATGGGGACGGTGCAGCACAAGGGGTTGAACACGTTATTGGGAACGCCCCGCGATGAACCGTTGGCCGGAACATCGCGGGGAATTTTTTAAAGGTACAGACGATGGATGACCTGACGGCTGTCATCGGGATCATTGTGCGTCTCAAAACCCAGGGCTTTGGCCAGGTCGCGCATGGGGGCGTTGCTGGAGGCATCAACCGAATACATCTGACGAAAACCATTCTTGCGAGCAGCCTTGATCAAATGCTCCATCAGTAGCTGACCCAGGCCCAGATGCTTCCAGTCATCGGCGACGGTCACGGCGCATTCACATTCATGCTCGCCCGTGGCAGCGTAGCGGCTGACGCCGATCTCGATCAGTTGACCGTTTTCATGGACCAGCGCGATGTAAGCCAGACGCTGATTGTTATCGGTGTCCATCAACTGATTGAGCATGGCGGTGCCGGGTTCGTTGATCTGCGCGAGAAAGCGCATATGCCGGGACTCGGCGGACAGGCGCTTGATAAAGGCGTATTCACGCTCGCGGTCTTTTTCCGCCAGCGGCCGGATCAGTATATGGCGGCCATCCTTGAGCGCTTCAATCCAGTATTGTCCGGTGGCTGTCGCGTAGGCGGCCGCAGCCCGATCATTGTGGTCTTTGACATTGAGCATGGGGTGATCCTCCATCCGGTTTGAAAGGCTGGCGCGCGATGTCGAACCACGCGGTTCATTCCTTTTTACGCCGCTGGCGGCGCTTGAATCTGATCTGGATCAGAGAGTCGTGAGAGAAGGCGTTCATTTGCTGATGTTTGATGTAAATCAACTTGGGGGAGGGAACTGGAGGTGACGGTCGAAGAGGTCTTCACGACCCATCCACTGCCGGACATCTTCAGGTAGGAGCCGATTTCCTCGCGGCGCATTTTCAGCACAAAGTCCCTGGATGAATAACCCCGCATATTCAAACGTTGCGACAGGTTCAGCAGAAAGGCCGCCAGGCGCTCATCCGAGTTCATGTTGCCCAGCATCATCAGCATGTCGTGATCGCGGACGATTTCCCGACTCAGTATTTTGTTCAGGTTGTGCTGCAGCGACGGAAGTTCCCGGGCGAGTTTTTCCAGATGAGCAAAGTGGATGGGGCAGACTTCGCTGTCCTCCAGAGCAAACGCATTGCAGGCATGCAGGTCAGTGCTGACGCCAGTACGAGCAGGCGTTTCATTCGGGCGTTCGCCGGAGTAGCCGATAAATGGAAAAGGGCGCTTCATCGTTCAGCTTTGAGCGACGGCCCGGGGGTTTAATGCCAATCAAGTATTGAGCGTTTCAGACACCCGGAATCGACGGATGTCTATGCTTCACACAAGGATTTGATATAGATCAACGGCAGGGGAGTGCTGGAGGAGGAATCTGGATTAACGCGGGTGCTCGACCCTGCGGGGACGCAACGGCTGGCCTCGGCAACGGTCGATGGACAGCGAGCGTCAAAGACCCACCTGACTGGAGGTAGATCATGAGCCAGTATCAACGGTTGTTACTGATAATCAACCCGGCCCTACGCCATTCCCAGGCAATAAACCATGCTGCAGCGCTGACCATGGCCAGCGGCGCGAGATTGCATATCGCCGCCTTGATTCCATCGTTGGATAGGTTGTCGCTGCTCGAAGAAGGTGACCGAGAAAAGGCTCGGGCGCGCTACCTGCAGGATCATTGCGACTGGCTAAAGGCTCAGGCAAAAAGTCTGCGTGGCAGGGGCATCGACGTCACCACAGAGGTGGCATGGGTCGATGATATGCGCGAAGCAATCCTTGATCACGTCATGGAAATGCAGCCCGACCTGTTGATCAAGGAAGTTCAGCATGAGTCAGCGCTTAAACGCGCTTTTTTCACGCCTCTGGATTGGCACTTGCTGCGCCACTGTCCGATACCGCTTTATCTGGTGGGCGGGAGCGGCTACGTGTTGCCACGCAAGGTCGTTGCAGCGGTGGAAGTGTCGGATGCCGCGTCTCCCGACAACGAGCTGAATGACCGGATCATCCAGCAAGCGTGCGGCCTCGCCATGCAGTGTGATGCCGAGTTGCATTTGCTGTACGCCTGCAATATTTCGGCCGCGTTCCTGGCCGACATGGGCGGTCTGACGCTGGCTGATCTCACTAAAGCGCTGCGCAGAGACCTGGAAAAATCATTCCTCAAGTTGGCCGATCGGTTCGGTGTGCCCCCTGATCGTCGACATTTCATTGAGGGGCAACCCGTCACGGCCCTGAGCGAGTTCGCCAACGCGCATCAAGTGGATGTGATTGTGATGGGCAGAGTCCAGTCCCATGGGGTGGACAAGCTTCTGGGCAGCACGACCGAACATATTCTGTATCAGGTGCCTTGCAGCGTTCTGGCGGTCTAGAGGGCGTCGAGGCTGAGCTTGATGTCAGCCACCGTCAGACCGACAATCCGTGGGTGACCGTGTGATGCGAACCGGCAGGCGTGATCGCCTGAGGAGGTTTTCAAATGAGTTCCTCATCGCCAACCCTCTTGCAGGACCGTGCCGCGGCCGGTCGACGTCTTGTGGAGCCGTTACTCAAATACGCGCATAGACCCGATGTCATCGTCCTCGCCTTGCCCCGTGGCGGTGTGCCGGTCGCCTATGAAGTGGCCACCGCCCTGGAGGTTCGCCTCGACCTGATGCTGGTGCGCAAGCTCGGGGTTCCGTCCCATCAGGAGCTCGCCATGGGCGCCATCGCCAGCGGCGACATCCAAATCCTCAATGAACACGCGTTGCGGGCCCACCCGATTGATCAGGCCACGTTCGACACCGTGGTCGCACGGGAAACCCGGGAGCTGTTGCGCCGCGAGCAGGTTTACCGGGGAACGCGCGCGCCTGTGCAACTCAAGGATCAGGTGGTGATTCTGATCGACGACGGCCTGGCGACAGGCGCCTCGATGATGGCGGCGATACACGCGGTGCGCGTGCACGCGCCGTCTCGTATCGTCGTTGCCGTGCCGGTTGCGCCGATAGAGACGGCGCAGGCGCTGCGCAGCGAGGTGGATGAGCTGATATGCCCGCTTATTCCCGACTGGCTCATGTCGATCGGCCGTTGGTACATGGACTTTACCCAGACCTCGGATGCCGAGGTCATCAAGCTGTTGCAGCGGGCCTGGCTGCGAGAGTCCAGCTCCGCTGATCATCATCGTCAATAGCGACTCAAGACGGATGCGTGGTCTCTAGCCAGTCTTCAAACCGGGTCGCTCCGACAATGGGCTTATCGCCTGGCGTGAGGGACTTGTCATTGATCGGCGCGCCGAAGTAAGGAACCGTGTCGTCCGAAACCGCCTCGCGCGGGTCCTTGGTGTGTTTCAGGTACTCACTCACGAACTCGACAATGGGGCGGCGATCCGGGCCGGCCACTTCCTCGGTCTGATTGATCGGCGCTTTTTGAGCGATAGCCGTCAGTGCGGCCGCCACATCGAGCGAGGCCACCGGTTGCAACGCGGCGGACGTTAAATGGATGGTGTTGCCGTCCTCGCGACCCGAGTAAGCAATGGCACCAATGAACTCGAAGAATTGCGTGGCGCGCAGGATGGTGTAGGGAACGCCTGACGCTTTGATGAGTTTTTCCTGGGCCATCTTGGCCCGGAAATAACCACTATCGAGCATACGTTCGGTGCCGACGACTGACAGGGCAACATGGTGTTTGGTGCCGGCTACCTTTTCGGCAGCGAACAGGTTGTGCCCGGCGGTTTCGAAAAAGTGCAACGCCGCGTGGTCCTCGAATGAGGGCGAGTTCGCCACGTCGACCACCACGTCTGCGCCTTTTAACGCCTCCGTCAGCCCTTCGCCGCTGATGACGTTGATGCCGGTACTCGGTGACGCTGCAATGACTTCATGCCCCAGATCCTGGAGGTTCTTGCAGACTTTGCTGCCGATCAGACCACTTCCTCCGATGATGACGAATTTCATGGCCTGTCTCCCGATGCGGTGAGTTGGACCGTCATTAAACACCCGGGCGGCGGCCGTTTCGGGTGGCCACTCGTGTTGGCCGACAGGTGGTCGGAAGTCTGAGCGCCTGGTGGAATAAACCGCGTTCTTTTGCTTTAGTCCACCTATCGCTGGCTAACGTGTGCGGCGCCTCAGCTCATGACGGGAGCCCCGACCGGAGAATCCCATGAAACATCGATTCCCCACGTGCGCGGTGCTGGTTGCCGCCCTCGCATTCGGCGTGTTGCCTTGCGTCCAGGCGGTCGAGTACACGCAGGTGAATGAAGCCGCCAGCACGATCTCCTTCACGTATAAACAGTTCTCCTCGCGGGTATACGGCACGTTCGGCAAGTTCGAGGCCACGCTTGATTTCGACACGGCGAACCCGTCAGCAGCCCACGCCGCACTCACCATCCAGCTCGACAGCATCGATGCCGGAAGCAGCGACGCCAACAGCGAACTGCAAAAGCGTGCCTGGTTCGACTCGGCATCGTATCCAGTGGCGACGTTTGAATCGACCGGCGTGAAGGTATTGAGCGACAACCGTTACTCGATCACCGGCAAACTCACGCTCAGGGGGATCACGCGTGAAGTGGATGTGCCGGTCCTCCTGAAGTCCGAGAACGCCATCGGGATTTTCGATGGCCAGTTAACGCTCAAACGCAGCGACTTCAAAGTCGGTGAGGGTGAATGGGCCGACGGTGTCGTCTCTGACAAGATCAATATCCGGTTTCGCATGGTTGCGCCGGAGCAGTAATTTGCGCGTGGTATTCCACGTTGCTTGCTCCGCCGTGGTTTCGAATTCGAAGACCCAAGGGGGCATCGCCGCGGCGTTCCGACGATGGGACCGGGACATCCAGCATTGCTGTCGACTGACACACCACCTTCGGTCACGTCAGCACGTTATGATAGGCACGCCCGCGAACACATTCTTCACGTCCGTCCCAGAGTCAGAGCCACGAATGCCCCAGATCACCCATTTCAAAACCCCGTGCCCCGAGCACATCAATAGCCAGATCCTGCAGATGGTGGTCGATTACCTGACCGACATCAGCATGGTCGCTATCGCGCCGAGCAACCTGTTGTACAACGTGTACCAATATGCGATCGGCTACGAGGTTCATCTGTATCTGGAGGCATTGAACGGGGCGAAAGGGATAGTCGTGGAGTTGCTCGTCGCGACCGACGAAGACGACCCCGAGAAGGTTGTCGGCTTTCTGTTGTACCTGCCGGTCAAGGACGATCCCGAGGCGTGCGACGTAGCGTATATGGCGGTGCATGCGAGCCATCGGCGTCAGGGTGTCGCCCGAAAGATGCTGCGGGAGATGGTCGGCCGCTATCCGCATGCCGAACTGACATGCGCTGTGGTCAAGGTTCCGTATTTTGAGGCAATGGGATTTCAGGTAGTGGGCGTGCGCGGTACTCAGGTGCTGATGAACACCCGTGACCATGGCACCGACGGCTTGATGGCCCTGCTGGACGTGGCGTCGATCTACAGCTCGCTGGAGGTGCGGCAGATTCATACCTATCTGCTGCAAAAACACGGTAAGCGCGCGATGCTCGATGCGGAAAAGCAGCGTGACCGGCATCTGGACCAGATGACGCGCAAGGCGAATAAGTGTGTCCGCGAGCGACTGGGTGAAGGTGCCGTGCCAGCCCATTCCCCTCGACTGCGGTTGGTCTAGTCAACTTCGACGCAATGCAAAAAAAGCCCTTGGTGCGGACAACGCGCCAAGGGCTTTTTGGTGTCAGGAATTCGTGCAGATAAAAAAAGAGCCTCAAAGCTCTTTGATGGGGAGGAAGTAGAGCCCTCGAGGCTCAAGATGCGCATGAAACAAGTGGTGAGCTTGGTAGGGGTTCATTTCACCCACCACTTACGCAACGGCTTGAGCAAACAAGCGGCTGCGTAAAATCATCGTAGAAAGATGGGGGTTCGCACTCAAGTACCGCTAGTCGCATGCTGTTTCAGGCATCAACCCTGGCGACTTCTCCAGCGTCTCCACGCGCACTCCTTTCAACCATCCCCACGATGGTTTCAAACAATTCGTCCTGTGCCTGCACGGCAGTGACTTCTCCATTTGCCGCGGCGTGGGACAAGGCTTCCGCCGCACCGAGCATCGCCCGCAATCCCGCTGCCTTGATATCACCCGAGCCAGCAAAAGGGGCGAGGGCGGTCCGGCACTTGTTCAGGAAAATCGCTTCGTACTCGCGCTTGATCTTCTCCAGTTCCGGGGAGCTGGCCAGTGCCGCGATGACACCGGGGATTTCGTTGCCCTGAAGCAGTACGCAGTCGACGTACGACGAAGCGATCACTCTGGCGGTGCCGGGCAAAGTCGGTTCGCTGTCCTGAAGCGCAGTATCCATCAGCGCAGTCTGTCGGGCATCGAAGTCCTGGTAGAGCGCCGCCAGTAACCCGGATCGCGTGGTGAAGTGATCGTAAACCACCGGTTTGGTCACCCCGGCTTGCTCGGCGAGCCGACCCAATGTCAGCGCGTCCGTGCCTTCTTCCCGAACGAGTTGCCAGGCGACGTCCAACAACTGGCGTTGGCGGTCCTCCCGGGACATTCGTCGTCGCGGTGGCGGGGTGGAATCTTGCGCGTCTGTTTCGGTGGTTGACATGGCTATGTACCAAAAGTAACTTACTGATCGTAACTTACCAAGAGTATATAAGGTCCGCCTTGTGCTCTCAATCAGGAGTTTCCAGCATGCACGCGCTTATCGTTGTGGCCCATCACGATCCTCGTTCGTTGACGCAAAGCCTGGCCGCGCAAGTCGCTGAGGGCATCACCCTTGACGATCCCGGTCACACCGTTGAAATCGCCGACCTCTCGGCCGAAAGGTTCGATCCGAGGTTCAGCGCCGCTGATCTGGCGGTGCATCACCGGGAAGCGCCGCCTCCTGCTGATGTGGTTGCCGAGCAAGCGCGGATAGACCGCGCCGATGTGGTGGTGCTGGTTTATCCGGTCTACTGGTGGTCGATGCCGGCGCTGCTCAAGGGCTGGATTGATCGGGTGTTCGCCAACGGCTGGGCGTTCGATTTCGGTGCAGATGCCAAGCTGGAGAAGAAGCTTGGTCATCTGCGGGTTCACCTGATCGGTGTGGGCGGTGCCGACGCTGCAACCTATGCCCGGCACGGTTATGCCGAGGCCATGAAGACGCAGATTGACCATGGGATTTTTGATTATTGCGGTGCGCGGGTGGTGACGTCCGAGCTGCTGCTTGAGTCGGAAATTCAGGATCCGGCGGTTCATCTGGATGCCGCGAAAAGCCTCGGTCGCGAGCTCTTTGCGGCAGCCAGACACCTCAATCCTGT
The DNA here is from genome assembly GCF_054897765.1 of Pseudomonas sp. RT4P38. Taxonomy (NCBI): domain Bacteria; kingdom Pseudomonadati; phylum Pseudomonadota; class Gammaproteobacteria; order Pseudomonadales; family Pseudomonadaceae; genus Pseudomonas; species Pseudomonas sp. RT4P38. The sequence goes on along the minus strand of NZ_CM142703.1, from coordinate 4,454,757 downwards.
TAGCCCTGTTCACCCGGCCAACCCGCCCGACGCAAGGCGTTGAGCAGCGTCCCGGCGTCGAGTCCCGGCACCGCATGGCCATTGCCTTCGGCAGTATCGGAGGCCAGCAAGGCATTGATGATCGCTTCCTCCACCGCTTCGGTGGCGGCCAGGAACAGCTCGCTGATGTGGTCGTTGTTGACCATGCTCAGGTTGTCGCAGGTCGGCGCGCCTTTGCCCTCATAAGCGGCCGGCGGCATGTGTTGGTTCCCGGTGGCGAAGGCGATGAAGATGTCACCGCTGTGGTCTTCATTGCCGCCGCCGGTGCGGGCGAGGCCGAGGCTGGCGCGCTGCGCGAGGCGCGTGCACTGGTGTGGCAGCAACGGCGCATCGGTGGCCAGGCAAACGACGATCGAACCCATGCCAGGATGCGGCAAGGACGCCTTGAGGAACGGCGAGTCGGCCTTTTCCATGTAGCGCCCGACCGGGTAACCGTCGACGCGCAATTCGTTACGGATGCCGTGGTTGGCCTGGACGATAGCGCCGACGGTCCAGCCGCCCTGAGCACTGTTCAGACGTCGCGAAGCAGTGCCGATCCCGCCCTTGAATTCGTGACAGATCATGCCGCTGCCGCCGCCGATGGCGCCTTCGATGACCGGGCCACCCACCGCCGTGCGCAGGGCTTCGGCCACATGTTCAGGCTTCACGTGGAAACCGTTGATGTCGTTGAGCAAACCGTCGAAGGTCTCCAACACCACCGGCATGTTCCAGTAGAGGCGCCCGTCATCGGGCTGGTTCTGGCGATCCAGTGTCACCAGCGCATCGCGCACCACACCCAGGCTGTGGGTGTTGGTGAAGGCGATCGGGCTGGTCAAAAGGCCTGCCTCGCGAATCCACTCAAGCCCCGTGGCATCACCGTTGCCGTTGAGCACATGGACGCCGGCAAAGCACGGTTGCAGGCTGGTGGAACCGGCACGTGGCTCGATCACGGTGACGCCGGTCAAGATGTCGCGGCCGTTTGCGGTGCGTCCTCGCACATTGCTGTGGCCGACTCGGACGCCGGGCACATCGGTGATGGCGTTGAGCGTGCCAGGTTGCAGTTGGCCGAACTGGATGTTCAGGTCGCGGGCACGTGGTTTCATTGTTTCTCTCATCTTGTGGCAGAAAAAGTGGGCCAGGTTGGGCGCGGACCCTGTGGGAGCGAGCTTGCTCGCGATAGCGTTGGGTCAGTCGCCATCAGTGTTGAATGTGATGGCCTCATCGCGAGCAAGCTCGCTCCCACATGGATTGCACCCGGCTGACGGTCATTTGGGTTCACTGACCGTTTTTGACTTTGCTCCAGATCCGCGTCCGCACGCGCTCGGTGGCAGGCGGCAAGGGCTGAAGGGTGAATAACGTGGCCATGGCTTCGGCCGACGGATACACGGCCGGGTTGTTGCGGGTGGCTTCGGCCATCAGGGGCGTCGCGCTGCGGTTGCCATTGGGGTAGGAGAGGTGATCGCTGACGGGGGCGATGACTTCGGGGCGCATCAGATAGTCGATGAAGGCCAGGCCCTGCTCCGGATGCGGCGCGTCCTTGAGCAACACCAGCGTGTCGAACCACACCGGCGCGCCTTCCTTTGGCAAGCTGTAGGCGATCTTCACGCCATTGTTCGCCTGCTCGGCATTGGTCTTGGCTTCCAGCATCGCGCCGGACCAACCCACCGCCACGCAAATGTTGCCGTTGGCCAGGTCGCTGATGAATTTGGACGAGTTGAAGTAGGCGATGTGCGGACGCAGCTTGAGCAGCAGTGCCTCGGCCTTCTTGTAGTCCTCGGGGTTGGTGCTGTTGGGTGGCAGGCCAAGGTAGTGCAGGGCGACTGGCAGCATCTCGGCCGGCGAGTCGAGCATGGCCACGCCGCACTGTCCGAGCTTGGCCAGGTTTTCTTCGTTGAACACCAGGTCCCATGAATCCACCGGCGCCTTGTCGCCCAGCGGGGCGCGGACCTTGTCGATGTTGTAGCCGATGCCGTTGGTGCCCCACAGATAGGGCACGGCGTACTGATTACCCGGATCGTTGTTGGCCAGTTTCGCCAACAGATCGGCATCCATGTTTTTGAAGTCAGGCATCCGAGCATGGGGCAGAGGTGCAAGGGCGCCGGCCTTGATCAGCGTCGGCAGACTGAAGTTGCTGGCCACCACCACGTCGTATCCGCTGCGGCTGGTGAGCAATTTGCCCTCCAGTACTTCAGCACTGTCGAAGGTGTCGTAGACCGGCGCAATCCCGGTGTCACGCTTGAAATCCTGCAGGGTCGTGGGGCCAATGTACTCACCCATTCCCATCATGGGTTACTCGAAAGGGGTAGTGCGTGGACGCGTTGTTGAAAGAGTTACCGGTGCACCAAGGGCTGGCACGGGTATTTGGTGCCGTGGGGCAGGACGGGTTCTGGCGTGCGCTGGTCGACACACTGCGCCTGCTGGTGCCGCTGGATAATGCGTTGGTCGCGGTGATGCGGGCCGGGCGGGTGCCGCGCCTGCTGATTGATTTCGACGCCAAAGGCAGTGCGGATGAGCATGAAGAACTGGCGGATTACAGCGCCGGCATGTACCTGCTCGATCCGTTTTATCAGGCTGCCTGCGCCGGCATTGCCGATGGCTTGCACAGCCTCGACTCGGTCGCACCTGACCAGTTCCAGCAAAGCGAGTACTACCTGAGCTACTTCCGCACCGTGGTGGGCGGTGACGAGTTGCAGTTCATGGTCAACGTCGATGGCGCCGTGCTCGGTTTGTCCCTGGGGCGCTCGACGCGGTTCAGCCCTGAAGAGCAGGGCCGCCTGCTCTGTGTGCGTGATTGGGTGCTGGCGGCGATGCGCCGTCACCTGCAATTGATGCCGCCGGAAGGACCGGCCGCCGAAGCGGTGGCCGGGGATCTGGCGACCTTGCTGGATCGCTTCGACGCGCGCCTGTCGGTGCGGGAAATTGAAACGGCGCGACTGATTCTCCAGGGCTTCTCAAGCAAGGCCATCGCCCAACAGATGGGCATTTCCCCGGAGACGGTGAAGGTGCACCGGCGCAACCTCTATCACAAGCTCAATGTGAATGGGCATGGTGAGTTGTTTGCGTTGGTGCTCAATCCTCCAGCCTGAACACCAACGCCTTCAACCCGCATTCAACATCGGCGTCCGCAAACTCCGGCGGATTGTCCAGCCGTTGCTCGAAACGCAGGCTCGGTGCTTCGCGGGTGACGCCGTCGATGAGGAAGTCCGGACCGAACGCCGGATCGTTCATGCACGCCAGAACCGTGCCCTGGGGGCCGAGCAATTCCGGCAGCCGGCGCAGTACGCGCTGGTAGTCCTTGGTCAGCAGAAAGCTGCCTTTCTGAAAGGACGGCGGGTCGATGATCACCAGGTCGTAAGGGCCCTTGCCGATCACCTTGCCCCAGGACTTGAACAGGTCATGACCAAGGAAAGTCACCTTGCTCAAGTCGTGGCCGTTGAGCCGGTGATTGTCGCGGCCACGGCTCAGTGCCGGGCTCGACATGTCCAGATTGACCACGTGCGTTGCACCACCCTCGATGGCCGCCACCGAGAATCCGCAGGTGTAGGCGAACAGGTTCAGCACGCGCTTGCCCTGGGCATTGGCCCGCACCCAGTCGCGGCCGTAACGCATGTCGAGGAACAGGCCAGTGTTCTGTTTGCGGCCCAGGTCCACCCGGTAATGCAGACCGCCCTCGGTGATCGTCATCTCGTCGATCGCATCCCCCAACAGCCACTCGGTCGTGCTTTGCAGCAGGTAGCGATGTTGCAGCAACAGTGTGTGCGCGCCGGATTGCGTCCACGCAGGCGATTGCGTGACGTCCATCAGCTTTTGTTTCAACGCGTCCAGTTGCGATGCTTCGGGTTCCTTGAACAGCGACACCAGCACCACACCCTGCAGCCAATCGACGGTCAATTGCTCCAGCCCCGGCCAGCACCGGCCACGACCGTGGAACAGCCGACGGGTTTCGGCGGGGGCCGCTGCCAGGGCCGTCAGTAAATGGTCGTGGAGGGTGGAGAGGGCGTCTGAGTTCATCGGGCAGCGTCGGCAATGAGAAGGGGCGGCATTTTAAACACAATTGAGCCAAGGGCGGACCACGCAAAAAAACTGTGGGAGCGAGCTTGCTCGCGATGGCGGAGTGTCAGTCAAACTCAATGTTGAATGTCAGGCCCCCATCGCGAGCAAGCTCGCTCCCACAGGTTATTGGGGGGAGTTGTCACGTTTAATTTAACTTTACGTGAGGATTTAGCGATCTATCGGCTCACATAATCGGCTCCAATGATCAACCGCCGGGAGCCCATCATGTCGCCGTTACCTGCTTCACCCACGGTCAGCACACATCCCCGCTGGCTACGGCTGACCCATTGGCTGAACGCCCTGGCGGTGCTGGTCATGGTCACCAGCGGTTGGCGAATCTATAACGCTTCCCCGCTGTACGACTTCAGTTTTCCCAAAACGATCACCTTGGGTGGCTGGCTCGGCGGGGCGTTGCAATGGCACTTCGCGGCGATGTGGCTTCTGGCCGTCAACGGTCTTGTCTACCTGATCATCAACCTCGTCAGTGGTCGTCTGAAACGGCGCTTTTTCCCGGTTTCGCCTAACGGTGTCCTGCATGACCTGTGGGCGGGGTTGCGAGGGCGGTTGGGGCATGCCGATCTGAGTCATTACAACCAGGTGCAACGGGTGGCGTACCTGTTCGTGATGCTCGACATCACGCTCCTGGTTATTTCCGGGCTGGTGTTGTGGCAGTCCGTTCAATTTCCGCTGTTGCGTGAACTGCTGGGCGGTTACGAAGGCGCACGGCACGTGCACTTCATCGCGATGTCGCTGTTGGTGGCCTTTGTCGCGGTTCATCTGGTGATGGTCGCGCTGGTTCCCAAAACGTTGTGGGCCATGATTGTCGGTCACAAGGAGCCCGTATGAAAAAGCGCATTCAAGGCTCAGGGCTGGACGAGTCGTCCATCCTGACAGATGCCAGGAAAATCATTGCCCCACAGATCGAGGACCGCTCACGACGCTCGTTCCTGATGCGCAGCCTGACCCTCGGCGGCGTGGCCATGTTGTCCGGCTGCAACCTCACCGACAACAAAAGCGTCGAAACCGCGCTGTCCTCGATGTCCCGATTCAACGATCGGGTGCAGGGTTGGTTGTTCAACCCCAATACCCTGGCGCCGACCTATCCCGAGTCAATGATCACCCGGCCGTTTCCTTTCAATGCCTTCTACGGCATCGACGAGGCGCCGACGGTGGAGGAAGAGAGTTACCGACTGGAAGTGACCGGGCTGGTCGCGGACAAGCGCAGCTGGCGGCTCGAAGAGCTGCGAGCCATGGCGCAGATCGAACAGATTACCCGGCACATTTGCGTCGAAGGCTGGAGCGCGATCGGGCGCTGGGGCGGCGTACGGTTCAGCGACTTCCTGAAGCGGGTCGGTGCCGACACGGATGCCAAGTATATCGGCTTCAAATGCGCGGACGACTACTACACCAGCATCGACATGGCCACCGCACTGCATTCGCAAACCTTGTTGACGCTGACCTATGACGGCGCGGTGCTGCCTCGCCAGTACGGCTTCCCGATGAAGCTGCGCATGCCCACCAAGCTGGGCTACAAGAATCCCAAACACATTCAGGCGATGTTCGTCACCAACACCTATCCGGGTGGCTACTGGGAAGACCAGGGCTACAACTGGTTCGGTGGCAGCTGATGGCGCCTGGCCACTTCACTGCGCAGCGCTCGCTGCGCTCATTCGCAACCTGTGCTTCAAGGAGTTTCATCATGAAAAAGTTAGCGACCACCGTACTGTCCATGTGCCTGGCATTTGGCGCCGCCAGCGTGTTTGCCGCCGATGCAACAACCCATAACGGCATGAGCAACGACAGCATGAGCAAGGATTCAATGTCTAAAGACACGATGAAAAAGGACGCCATGTCCAAGGATTCCATGAGCAAGGACACGATGAAGAAAGACACCCTGTCCAAGGACGCCATGGGCAAGGACGAAGTGAAGAAGGACACGATGTCCAAGGACACCCTGAAAAAAGACGCTCCGTCGTACTGATCTGAACACCCTTCTTCGAGGCCAGACCCTGATTTCATCATCCGGTTGTATCAATAATGAATTTCCGCCGAGTCCGCTGCTCATACCTATAAGCAGCGGATATAAGCGCGCGAAATCATTTAGGCAATCAGGGAGTGGCACAGTCATGAGACCAGTATCGACGGCGGGCGATCATCTCCCTGGCGGGTTGATTCTAGTGGTGGAGGACGACCCGCTGATCCTGGATTTTCTCTGCGAAATTCTTCAGGACGAAGGCTTTGTGGTTGAACCGCAGGCCAGCGCGGATGCTGCGTCGAAGTATCTGGAGCAACACTCCGAAGGCGTCCGTCTATTGCTCACGGACATCACCATGCCGGGCAAACTCAATGGCGCGGACCTGGCCAATCTGTTTGGCGACCGCTGGCCGGACAAACCGATCATGATCATGTCTGGCTTCGAAACGCCGAAAAGCGCCGGGGTCAGGCATTCGGTTTCATTCATCAAGAAACCGTGGGCGCTTGGGCAGTTGCTGGATTGTGTGGACGCTGCCTTGAAGTCGAAACGTACCCTGTAGAACCTGCGGCAGATCCTGCCTCGCAAATGCTACATTGCTCGGCGAACCCGCCTGGCACTTGCGAGAGGAAGCACCCCCTTGTCTGCTCACGACTCCGTCTTCAACACCCCTTACCGCGCTTTTCTGTTCGATATGGATGGCACCGTCCTCAATTCCATCGCCGCTGCCGAGCGGATCTGGGCGGCCTGGGCCTTGCGCCACGGCGTTGATGTCGTCTCATTCCTGCCCACCATCCATGGCGTTCGCGCCATCGACACCATCAATCGTCTGGCGTTGCCCGGGGTGAATGCCGAGGCTGAAGCGGCGTTCATCACCGAGGCGGAAATCGAGGATGTCGAGGGGATCATTGAGGTGCCTGGCGCGGCAGACTTTCTAAAGTCGCTGCCCGCCAACCAATGGGCGATCGTCACCTCGGCGCCGAAGGCACTGGCGCTGCGGCGGATGTCTGCGGCGGGCATTCCGGAGCCTTTGGTGATGGTCACTGCCGAAGACGTCAGTGCCGGCAAACCCGATCCCGCGGGCTATCGACTGGCGGCTGAGAGGTTGGGCGTTAAACCGGCCGATTGCCTGATATTCGAAGATGCCACCGTAGGCATTCTCGCGGCTGAAGCGGCGGGTGCGGACCTGATCGTGGTGACCGCGACCCACGACCATCCGATTCAGACCCCGCACGCCAAACTCGCCAGCTATGAGGCAGTCGACTGCCGCGTGGCGGCCGAAGGTCTGCTGCGCCTTGAGCCGCGTGGCCGTCAGTAAACCCCAGGAATCAACCGCCAACTGCGGGCGCAGTAAGCCCCAGTAACAGGCCAACGCCGGAACGAAACGCCAGTACCCAGCCCACGGCATTGATCACCAGGCCCAGGTAACTGGGGTTGCGCAAGGTGCGATAAATCCCGTCAAACCGCGAGGCCGAGGTAGGCGAGGGTGGTGACAATGGCGAAAAACGCCAATTTGGCCGAGATTTTCATCTGCATCTCCACACGTGGACCCGAGACGTTTCATCCTACGCCGAACGGGCATTGCGCCGAATCACCTGTGGCGGCTGCCCGAACGCTCGAAGGAAGGCTTCGCGCATGCGGCGACAGTCGCTGAAGCCCGACTCTTCGGCGATTTGATCGAGGGGCAGTCGCCCGCGCTCCAGCATCTGACGCGCCGTTTCCAGACGCAGGTTTTCGATGGCCTTGGCCGGCGATTGACCGGTTTCCGCCCGGAAGGCCCGACTGAATTGCCGAGGGCTGAGGCGCGCGACGTCCGCCAGTTGCTCCACCGACAACGTCTCGGTGAGGTGCTCTCGCGCATAGCCGAGGACGGTCTGAATGCGGTCGGATTTCGCTTCCAGTTCAAGCAGCGCCGAGTGCTGCGACTGGCCTCCCGCACGGCGGTGGTACATCACCAGTTTCTGCGCCACGGAACGGGCCAGTGCGGCGCCGTGATCCTTTTCAACCATGGCCAGCGCCAGGTCGATGCCGGCGGTCATCCCGGCGGAAGTCCAGATCGAACCGTCGATGACGTAGATGCGGTCTTCTTCCACTTTGATCGATGGAAACCGCGCTTGCAGCTCCCGTGCATAAGCCCAATGGGTGGTGGCCCGCCGTCCGTCGAGCAAACCCGCCTGGGCCAGGACGAACGCTCCGGAGCAGATCGACGCCGTTCGTCGTACGGTTTTAACGTTTGCACGCAGGTAATTCAGCACGCCCTCGGGTGCCTGCTCGAGGATCGCATCGCCGCCAACCACAATCACCGTATCGAACACCTGCTCACCAAAGGCCTGGGTGCCGACACTCAAACCGCCGGAAGCACGCAACGTGCGGCCATCTTCGGACACCACGCTCACTTCATAGAGCGTCTCGCCAGCGCTGAAGTTGGCGTACTCGAACACCGGCATGGCCGCCAGCGCCATGGACTGGAACCCTTCAAACACTACAAACGCCACGGAAGTCATTGAGGTGTCCTCAAAAGGTCATGTCCTAAAAACGTACTTTAAACGTCATTTGAGACGAGCGTGAGTCAATCTATAACGGTTCACACCGGCGAAGATATCGCCTCACTGTGAAGGAAATCGACATGGCCCTCTCATCCCAAGGCACCGCACTGATCACTGGCGCCTCTTCGGGTATCGGCGCGGTGTATGCCGACCGACTCGCCCGACAGGGTTACGACTTGATTCTTGTCGCCCGCAGCCAGGCGAAACTGAACGCCTTGGCCAACCATCTGAGTAACGAAACCGGCCGCGCCGTGGAAGTGGTCGCCGCCGATTTAAAAGACAAGGCCGACTTGCTGCGGGTCGAAGCGATTCTGCGCTCCGACGCCAGTATCACCCTGTTGGTCAACAATGCCGGGGTCGGCGCTGTCATGCCGCTGCTCGGCAGCCCCGTGGATGACATGGAAGACATGATCACCCTCAACGTGACCGCGTTGATGCGCCTGGCTTACGCGGTGGTGCCAGGCTTTGTCGCTCGCGGCACCGGCACTGTGATCAATATCTCTTCGATCGTTGCCATCGCCCCGGAAATACTCAACGGCGTGTATGGCGGGACCAAGGCGTTTGTTCTCGGCTTGAGCCAATCCATGCACCGCGAGCTGGCGGACAAAGGCATTCGTATCCAGGCCGTATTGCCAGGCGCCACCGCCACCGACTTCTGGAGTGAGGCCGGCAACCCGGTGGAAAACCTGCCGCAAGAGATCGTGATGTCTGCCGAGGACATGGTCGATGCCGCGCTGACGGGCTTGGCGAGCGGCGAAGTGGTGACCCTTCCGGGCCTGCACGAAGGCGATCAGTGGAACGCCTACGAAGCCCAGCGCCAGACGCTTTCAGGCTTGTTCGGCCATTCCACGGCGGCACCGCGTTATCGCTGAGACGGTCACCGCCGGGGCAGGGTGAACTAAGCTTGGATTAGGACCGTTCACCCTTAAGGAGCTCCACAAATGCTTCACATCAGAACGCCCTTGATTCTGTATCCAGACCTGTCGACCCCAACCCGACGAATCTGGCTCAAACTGGAAAACCTGCAACCCAGCGGCTCATTCAAACTTCGCGGCATAGGGCTCTTGTGCAGCCAGGCGGCGGAGCAGGGTAAACGCAAAGTGATCTGTCCTTCGGGCGGCAATGCCGGGTTTGCCACCGCCGTGGCTGCTGCCAGCCTGGGGTTGAAAGCCTGCATTGTGGTGCCGCACACCACGCCGGAAACCACCCGCGCACGGATCAGGAAAACCGGGGCCGAGGTGATCGTCCATGGCAAGGTCTGGGACGAAGCCAATCTACGGGCCAAGGAACTCGCGCAGGGCGCAGACACCGAATACGTGCCAGCCTTCGATCACCCGGTGCTGTGGGAAGGGCACAGCACGATGGTCGATGAAATCCTCGAGGATTGTCCTCAGGTCGATGCGTTCGTGATGTCGGTAGGGGGCGGAGGTTTGCTGGCGGGGATTCTCACCGGCTTGATCCGCCACAATCGCATGGACTGCCGGATCATCGCGTGTGAAACCCAGGGTTCTGCGTCTTTTGCCGCCGCTGTCAGTGCCGGACATCCGGTCATATTTCCCCGGATCGATACGGTCGCCAGGTCGCTCGGCGCGACTCGGGTGGCTGCCTGGCCGGTGCAGCATATCGTCGATTTTCCGCACGAATGTGTGGTGCTCAGCGATGACGAGGCGATCATGGGCGTGGTCCGTTACGCCAACGACCTGCGTCAGTTGGTCGAGCCGGCGTGTGGCGTTTCGTTGGCGATTGGATACCTGGACCATCCGGCGATTGCCGATGCCCATGATGCAGTGATTGTGGTGTGCGGCGGCGTGAGCATCAGCGCGCAATTGGTGGCGGGTTGGGCGCGTTTATCAGGCGCTGAAGCACGGTAGGGCTGCAAACGCTATACGGGTGTCGCGAGCCCCACCGCTACTTTTTCAGCCTTCATTGACCCGCAGCAATCCCATCCTGGACGAGGATGGCTCTGGCCAGGTCTTCGTCGCTGGCGTTGAGACCTGGATGTTCCTGACGAATCTGCTTTAAGTATGACTCCAGATAAACACCACGAATTGCGCCACCACTGGCCACGAAGCTGGAGGCGTCATCTCGGGCCGGAATCACCCGTTTGTCATCCTTGAACGTCGAGTACAGCGATGCGGAAACCCCGGCTGACGTGGCGACATCGCCCGCATCCACTTTGGCCATAGCGGAGCCGAAGGGTAAACACAGCAAAAGGGAAGAGATGATCATCAGACGGCGCATGACGGTGTCCTCTGTGAAGCAAAAAAGGAAGTACCTCATCTATTAGGATGCGTGGCGGTCGCCAGGAGTTCCCTGTCGATGCGTGATCAGTCCAAAGACTGCCTCTGAAAACGCTCAGCCCCTCGCCGCACACACGATGATCTCCACCAATAACTCTGGATCAGCCAGCTTTGCTTCGCCACAGGCGCGGGCCGGAGCGTGGCCTGCCGGCTGCCGACTTCGTCATCAGTGGCCCGGCCGATCGGGTGGTCGAGGCGCTTGGCGACCGGTAATCAGCGTTTGCAATGCCGCTCACTGTGAGGGGTATGCTTGGAATTACGCCCATTGCAATGGGAGACCTCTAATGATCAACGTACGCACTGCCCGCATGCTTGCCGATTACAAGCGCTGGGCCAATCAGCGCCTCTTTGACAGCCTGGCCGCGCTGCCGCCAGGTGAGGTCAACAAAGAGCGCGTGTCGGTGTTCAAGAACATGATCGGCACCCTGAACCACATTTACGTGGTGGACTGCATCTGGAAGGCCCACCTCGAAGGCCGAGGGCACGGCTTCAAGACGTCACACGATCTGCTGCATCCCGATCTCGCCGAGCTGCGCATGGCGCAAAAGGACATCGATCGCTGGTACTGCGACTGGAGCGCCCGGCAAACCGATGTCTCGCTGGATAAACCGGTCGAGTTCACCTTTGTCTCGGGGGAGAGCGGCACCATGAGCGCCGGCGCGATGCTGATGCATGTGGTCAATCACGCCAGTTATCACCGGGGTTGGGTGATCCAGATGTATTTCGACATTCCGGCCATGCCGCCGATGACGGACATGCCGATATACCTGCGCGAGACCGATCCGGATTTCAACGCGCTCAGAGCACCGGCAGTTCGGCCGACATGTGTTGGGCAATACGCGAGCGCAACCAACGTTCTGCCGGATCGTTATCGTTGACGCCGTTCCAGACCATGGACAGTTCGGACAGTACGATGTCAAACGGCGGGTCGTCGGCACGCAACTGGCTGCTGCCTTCGATCAACGCGCACGCCGCGTAATCCGGCACTGTGGCGAGCATTTCGGTGCCCGCCAGCAAGGCCCGCAGGCCTGAGAACTGCGGGACCGCCAGAACCACTCGCCGCGAGCGACGGTAGTCGCCCCACAAGAATTTTGGCTATGTTGGCGGGTCTATGCGATCCAGCGCCCGGTTCACAGCGAGTTCGCCGAGCATGATGACTTGGGCTATGCCCAGCAGGGTATTGCGGCTCGACCCATCCGTACGATCTGCCAGATCCATGGTCATGACATGGGCGGAGGCCAGCGATTCGCATGCGTTACCCAACAGGTCTTCGGTGTTGATGTGCGGATCGATGACGTACATCGTGGTGAGTCTGCGCGGGGTGGCTCGGATGTCGGCATAGGACGGGATGCGGTCGGCGTCTTCGTGGAGTTTTTCTGATCGGGGTTTTCGGAGGGGGATACTGGATCGGGGTCCGGGGTATTCGGTGTGACCTTTAACATGGTTGAACTCCTCATATCGCAAAAAAGGAGCCATCAGCTTCGCTACCAAACAAAGGGTGGTGGCCATACGCAGGTTGGTAGACCGGGATATGAGGAGACCGGCGCGCCCGAAGACGCCCTGTGCATGGCCACCATAATGCAGAGAAAAAACGCTGAAAATGATGATGCCGTACACCTCATATACCTGGGCTACCAAACCCCATCGCTGTTATTCAGCGACCGGGAAACGATAAAGCCCAGGCCCAAGGCGCACAAGCCGGCGGATTCTGGTGTAACCGTAGGCAATGACGCAAGGCGCTGTAGCTCTCGGGAAGTTACTTGGAAGGCTTTTAAACACGGGATGTTTAACGGTACGAATCGATATCCAGCGTGTGCGGTGCCCCGATGGTATGCCCATAGGTCGAAGACATCAGCGCATCGCCATCCGGGTCCACCGGCGCCATGGCTAACGGGTCCTTGACCTTGTTTTCAGGATGCGCCAGCCAACGATCGACGTTTTTCGTCAGCTCCTCGGGCTGTTCTGACAGCGATCCGTAAAGGTCTTGTGCGCTAATCCTCTCAGGACGGATCTTTTTCAGTCGGTTGACTGTGGTCTCAATCTTGCTCCGTTCAAGCCTCAGCGCGCGGATGTTGTTCTCTCGGGTGCGAGCGTAGGCATCCGAACGCCCCGGCAAATTATCTTCTTCTTGCCTGAGCTGCCGGGTGATTCGTGCCAGCGCCCCGGCGACCCAATTGAACTCGAGATCTGTAACCCGCGACCTTTTCGATTCGTGCGCTTCCTTCCACCGCAGCAGAACGGCCCAACACGCCGGAATGTACCCGCCGGTCATCAAATGATTTCCAGCCTGGAAGATCTGCGCCAGCAATGGCGGCCGATGCGGCAGCCCGTTTTTCTGCTGAATCGCCAAGGAGCACGCCGCATGCTGGGTGATGGTGTCGCAGCCAGGGTCCCACAGGATCGCGGATATTTTCCCACGAGCAAATTCCACCGGCATGAAGTGCCTCAACGAGCCATGGTGATCGTACGGCTCGCCTGTCCAGTTAGTGATACCCGCAAAGAACACCGACAAACCAGCCGGCACGTTGACAAACGTCAAGGCTAACCCCGCCCCGAACACACCGGCCTTGGTGTCCATCCAGCTGCCGGGCACGCTCGGCACCGGGTCGTTGTGGTTGACGATGCGGTGATGGATCAGGTCCTTCGCGCCGGCGACAAAGTTGGCGTCGCCAGCGCGGGGCGCGCCGTAGGTGTAGAGCTGGATAGCGTAGCGCTCAGGATTACGACGCAGCATCTCCGAAAGTAGCAATGCTACGGCGCCCCCCAAGCTGTGGCCGCAGATCAGCAATTTTTGCCCTGAATAGAATTTATCCAAGTGATTCACAACGAAGTCGTGAGCTATTTTTGCGGACTCGTAGAAGCCGCGGTGCACCTTGCTTTCGGTATCTTCAAATGGCACTTGGAGGGCATCGGCATCGCGCAGGGCATCTGCTTTAAGTTCGGATGTGCCACGCACGGAAATCAGGATCAGTTCGTCGTTGTGGGTAATGAACGCTTGGGTATCAGTCGCTTTCGCCCCCTGCTTTCTGTCATCGAGAAAGTGAATTTTCGCAGGGTTTTCCTGATCATTTTTCAGGCCAGGCTTGTTGACGGCATAAAGGTTTGGGTCGAACGGGACAATTTCCAGACGCTTGGAGTACGGCACATCCTCATACAGAGGGTGGAAAACTTTGGTCTGCGCCGCATCGACACGCCACAGTTCATCAGACTTTGCCAACGCATCGCCGAACCAGTTTCCAACGCTGGGTTGTATCGGGAAGGTGACGGTCAGCGATTCCACAGGTTGTTTGTCGGGCTGCTGGCCAAATGGGCAATAACTTAAGGTTGCCATCAGCGCCAATTGGTACAGGTTCAATACGCAGAATTCGGGGCTGGTCGACAGCATCGGCCGTAGCGCCCGCATTGGGCGCACTTCCAATACATTGTGTTTTTGCGGTACCAGAGCGACGCCGAACTCACCATGTTTGCCCATGAGCTTTGCCGTGCCCTTACGGTGAGGATAATGGCGATAAACTTCTGGGGGTAAATGCGCGACATCTATGACTAGATGCCGCACTTCCACCTGGAAAAAAGCGTCGGCGCAGGCTTGTGCAGGGTTCTTTTTGGTGCGGGTTGAATTTTGATTTCGATACCGGGTTCCTTCGGCTCGTACCTGAAGTTCGGTTATCTCGAGCGGGTAGTGCGGTCGTTTTCTGAGATCTTTATAGGGTTGAATAGCACCTTGATATTTCTCATCAAACGTCAGCGAAATCGGCCCTGCAAAGTGGTCATCAACCTTTGCGGCACCGGTAGCGTTAAGAGATCCCGTGTATTTCTTCCCCTCTGAGTCCGTGACAACGTAGGTCAACCCTGCGTAAGGCTCACCCGAGCCGCTCTCATCGACCAACTGAAAACTACTCCACTTACCTTGAGCCGGGCAGGCAAGCACGCGATTGCTTAGCCGTGACTCCATCTCTTTTTCCAATGATGTCATGTCAAAATCTCCTTATTCCGTGCAGCCGGGGTAAATAGTGCAGACGCGCCCATCCACCATTTTGAAGGTGCTAAAATCGTCGTAATTACCATCGCAATAAGCGCGTTCGTCTTCGAAGCCTTTCCCTAGGCAACGCTTCCATCCACCAGGCACTTCGACCCAGGTGTCGCCCCAGCCCGGCTTTTCCTCCTTGGCCAACTTGATTTTCATTTTCACGGTCTTGCCCGGAAGCTGATCGAGGGTGTAAGCCGAAAACGGATGACCCCGGTCCAACGTGCCCTGTGCATCAGCTGCCTTGCAGTCGAGGATTTTTCTGAGGATGCGAGGCTTGCCTAAGGTCCGAAATAGCCACTGACATTGACCATAAAAAATACTTTCGCCAGCTTCATTGAAGGTGCTTCTGTACTGGTCTTCCACTTCGTCGCGAATGACTACGGCGGCGCCGTCTCCGCTAAAGTCCCGCCGTGTTTTGCCATAAGACGAATTGATTACCAGATCAATTTTCCAGATCACCAACGGACAGCCACTGACTGTTCTGTACATAGCGATTTCAGAGTCCGGCGCGTAACTTTCACGCCATTTCATGTTGTACCCAACTTCCGTATCTCTTCCCCCCGGCACGGTGCAGGTTTCGCCCTTTGCGGGCACATACTCCGCGACGGCTTGGTAGGCAAAATCGGGCGGTAAATCGGCGGTGAATGTGAATGTGTTCGACTGACTCTTTGCACAGCCTGCGATGACTGCGATGCAACAACTCGAGGCAGAAAATTTCAGCAGCAACTTCTGCTGCGAAGAAAAGATTGGCATGTGATTAATGTCCTTATTCCGTGCAGCCGGGGTAAATAGTGCAGGCGCGTCCATCCACCATTTTGAAGCTGCTAAAGTCTTCGTAATTTCCGAAGCAAAACGCGTATTGATCTTCAAAGTTATCGCCCATACAGCGTTTCCAGCCATTAGGTACCTTGACCCAGGTGTCCCCAATGGCGGGTCTTTCCTCATCCGTAACCGGAAAATAGATGACCCCGGTCCAACGTGCCCTGTGCATCAGCTGCTTTGCAGTCAAGGACTTTTCTGAGGATGCGAGGCTTGCCTGAAGTGCGAAACAGCCACTGGCATTGACCGTAAAAGGTGCTTTCACCTGTTCCACTGAAAGTGCCTTTGGATTGCTCCTTCAGTTCATGGCGGATGACGACCAAGGCGCTTTCCCTACCCAAATCGCCTCGATCTTTTCCGTACGCCGAGTTGATCTCCAGCTTGACGCGCCTAACTACCAGCGGGCAGCCCTTGCGCGTTATGCGAATCTCTATTTCAGCATCGGGTTTGTATTCCTTTCGCCATTCGTAATTGAAAACAGGTGCTAAGTTATCCTTCGTTTCAACCGTGCAGGTTTCACCCTCGGCGGGTACGTAGTAGACCGCCGCGACGTAAGCAAAATCGGGCGGCAAATCGGCGATGAAGGTAAATGTGCTCGGTTGCCCACTAGAGCAACCCGTGACCAACGCAAGAAAACAACCCACAACTGCAATGCCTGCTATCCGCCTCATAACGGCGCATCTCCCTGCCAAAACCCCACTAACTGCCGCACCCGTTCAAAGTGCTCCACCGGACTCTCATCCCCCCGCACCTCCCACTGCGGCGACAACGTAAATCCCGGCGCCTGCAAACTCTGAATCAATAGAAATTCCAACTGCTCTGGCTCCAACCAACCCCACGCATCCGCCAAGGCCAAGCGCTCACGCAACCACGCATCAGGGTCATGCAATTCGGCGAGGTTGGCGTAGGCCTCAACATGCTCGGCCAGCAAGTAACGATGGGCGTTGAGCCGGCGAATTTCCGAGGTCTGCGGTTGGGGCAGGGGAGTGCGCAACCAGAGTGGGTTGTCCGGCACGGGATACGTGCCGGGGGCAGGACTTATAGCTGTTTTCCAGGCTATACCGTCCCAGTAGCAGACGCTGATCGCCGGCCCGAGGAAGGTCGGATACTCTTCAGCCGGTAGATGTTTCAGCGCGCGACTCAACACTCGGTTGTCGTGAAAGCGATACAGCACCTGATAGGGACGCGTCCCGACAATCAGCCGCTCTTGCCAGTGATTGACCACCCCGCGCAAGGCACCTTTTTCCACGCTCGCGAGCCAGCCCCAGTTGCGTTCGGGATGATCCAGCAGGTTATCGAGGCGTCTGTCGCCGGACTGATCCAACGTGAAAATAAACGGGCCGGCATCGGCCAGATTCGCGAGGGTGGTGCCGTTGTAGACGCTCAGGTACTGGTCATGTCCGCTGGACTTCAACAACAGCTGACGGGTTTCGCGTTCGTTCTGCGAGTCCAGCACCAGGCACAGTTCATGGCCAGATCGGCGCTGTTCGGTCATCCATTGGCGGGGGAGTGTGTTGATCATGCGGCCGCTCCTTCCGTTGGGCAGACGCCCTCGCGGCAGGCTTCGCAGATCGGGCAGAAGTCCGCCGCCAGCGCGTTGCTTGCCGCCATCAGTCCGGGTTGGGACGATGCGAGCATAGGCGGCAGTTCAGGTGGTACAGACAAGCCATCAACTGACCGAGGCGCGGCGACTGAGGCGGCTGGTACGCGCATCGGAGCTCCACCAATCTGGAATGCGCTGCTGCCGAATATTCCGCCGCCGCCTACCTGTAAATGTTCACCACCGGCTTCGATCAAGAACTTGGCCCCGGCTTTCAGAATGATCTGATCGCCGGCTTCAAAAACAAACAACCGGCCAGCGCTGAGCGCCAGCGTCTGATCAACGTGTGTGTGGCTGTTGCCGGCAACTTGCAGGTAATCGTTGGCCTTGAGCTGTATGTGCCGGTCACCGGTCGTGGTTCGATGCTCCGTGGCTTCCAGCACGGTAAAGCTGTCGCCCTTGACGGTGGTGCGCAGCTCGTTGCCGACCTCCAGACGGCTGTCGTTCTCTATCCGCTGTTCCATATCCCGCTGGGCGCGCAGGTAAATCAATTCCTGGCCGGCACGGTCTTCAACGTGCAGTTCGCTGAACCCTTTGCTGTCCGGCGAGCTGCGGGAACGGAATACGCTGCGGGTTTTGTTGGCGGGTAATTCGTAGGGCACCGGGTTGGCGCTGTTGGGCAGGCAGCCGCTGATTTCAGGATGATCGGGGTCGCCTTCCTGAAAACTGACCTGGACCTCCATGCCTACCCTCGGCACGGCGACGCCGCCAAAGGCATTGCCGGCCAGGAGGGAGGAGACCCGCAGCCAGCAACTGCTTTTATCGTCGTGACGGCCTTCGCGGTCCCAGAAGAACTGCACCTTGACCCGACCGTAGTCGTCGCAGTGGATTTCCTCGCCTTTCGGGCCGGTGACCACTGCGCTCTGATAGCCGGCGATGCGTGGTTTGTCATGGGTCAGCGGCGAGCGGTAGATCACTTCCCAAGGCGTGGCGAGGAATTGGTTGCGATAACCCTGAAAGCCTTTTTCATCGCCGGTGCCGGTATATGCCGCGTACTTTTGCAGGACCTGAGGTTGCGCCCCTTCATGCTCGATTTCGGTCAGCAACCACAAGTCGTTCCATTCTTCGTCCGGATGTTCGGACAGTGGCAGGAAGTGCCCGGAGAGCAGCGCCGGTTGATCGCTTTTACCCCGCGCCACACGGCACTCGGCGCGGTGACGCTCCTGTGCGCGTCGACTCAACAGCTTGCCGCGATCGCGCTGGGTAAAACGACCGGGGTACTGGTAATCCTCCAGATCCGGCTGAGTCCTGGAAATATCAGACCGGCTCTCGGCCTCCAGCAAAATACGCGCTTTGTTGAAGTCATAATCGCGGCGAGTGGTGCGGCTGGTGCCTGCTTTCACTTGCACGTCAAAGTGGTGGATCACAGGCTCTTCGGCGACCATGCCATTGTCATGCTTATAGCGCGTCGGGCGGTCGAGCCTGGGAAACACAGTCTGATCGTCGCCAAACACCATCACATGTTTTTCGCGGCTGTGCTGGAAGTGGTAGTGCAGGCCTTCCTCTTGGCAGAGGCGTTCTATGAACGCTCTATCGGACTCGTCGTACTGAACGCAATACTCACGGTCCGGATAAACGCTGCCCAGCTGAAACTGGTGGAAATCACGATGAATGCCGTGGTCTTCCAGCACCTGCGCAATGATTTGCGGGACGGTCATTTGCTGAAAAATGCGGCAATTGATGCAATGGTCCAAGTACGCCAACCGAGGCACCAGCGTCACGCTGTAGCGGGTCAGGCCATTTCCGAGACTACTTTTGCCTGCGCAATGAATTTGCCCGTGAATGCCGTCGCCAGCGTCATTGAAGGCGAGAAAGGCCAGTTTGTTCAACAGGTCGCTCTGGTTCAGGTCTCGCCTGTCGCTGACCAGCTCGATCTCAAAGGCGTAAGGCTGGCTGATGAACTCCTTGCCGGTGAACGTGAGCACCTGAAGGTCATGTTTGAAGTCGTTGATCGTGAGGCTGAAACGGGCGTGTGGGTTAGCGTCAAACATCCAGTGTTCCTTGTCTGGTGACGTGGCACAGGCTCGGGGACGTTGATGCAACACGTGTGAAAGACCTTCCATGGCCTGATCACAACAGAACGTCCTGAAGCCGGGTTCAGTGCAACGCTAACAAGGGCGCAAGCGAATTGATGTCAGACGGTTCCCAAAATGCAGTAACAAATAACCAAAGCTGCGAGGGCGAGGAGGTGACTGAACCTACCCTCGCAACGTAACGCCCGCCAACTGCTCCAGCATCTGCAGCATCTGCAGCACATGCGTCATATCCCGTGCCGGGTCGCCATCACTCAAGGCCTGATCGAAGAACTGCTTGACCACCGAACACGTACATCCTTGCGCATCAGGTCCAAACGAAAGCCGAAATCGAATAACCTCACGCGTTGGATTTGCGGTGTTCGGGCCGGCGTCATCGCGAGCAAGCTCGCTCCCACAGTAGACCGCGTTCACCTGTGGGAGCGAGCTTGCTCGCGATGAGGTCAGCTGCCTCTGCGCAAATTTCAGCCGCTGTGAACCGGCCCTGATTCAGTCAACACTTTCCTGAACGTCTCCACCAGCGGTCGCAGATTGATCCGGTGCCATGCGGCCCACAGCGGTGTGGTGAAGGAAATCCACGGCACTTCCCGCAGCACCACACCCGGCGGTGCGTTGCGGCTCAAGCCTTTCTGAATCATGGCGATGCCTAGTCCGGAGGCCACCAGAGCCAATGCAGTGGAGGGGCCGGTGGCTTCCATGCGGATGTCCGGGGTGAAGCCAAGCAGATCCGGATCGTCTTCGGTCGGCGGTTCGCTGACCAATGCGATAAGGCGGCTGCGTTGCAGTTCTCGTTGGCTAACCCGGCCGTGGCGGCGGTGATTCCTGGGTCCAGCCGTCCGGACCGGATTGCCAAGGACGTTGCCGCGCTGTCGGCTGTTATTCCCGCAGCGTTCTGGCAGGCGATGCGCGATGCGAAGCTGGTTTCGGAACGTGCGCCATTGCCGACCATTGGAGCTTGAGCATGAAAATCGATTTGACTGGAAAACTCGCCATCGTCAGCGGCAGCACCGCTGGCATTGGCATTGGCCTGGGCATCAGCAAGGCACTGGCCGAATCCGGCGCCACCGTGGTGGTGATCGGCCGCGAAACGGCCAAGGTCGAACAGGCGCTGGCGAGCATTCGCCAGAGCGTGCCGGACGCGAAGTTGCGTGGCCTGACTGCAGACCTCGGCACGGCTGAAGGCGCCGAACAGTTATTCGCTGCCGAACCACGGGCGGACATCCTGGTGAACAACCTCGGGATCTTCAACGACGTGGATTTCTTTCACGGCATTACGTGCCTGATATGGTCAAGCAGGGCTGGGGCCGGGTGATTTTCCTGTCCTCGGAATCCGGTGTGGCGACCCCGGCCGACATGATCAACTACGGCGTGACCAAAAGCGCCAACCTGGCGGTGTCCCATGGTTTGGCCAAGCGGCTGGCGGGCACCGGGGTGACGGTCAATGCGATCCTGCCCGGCCCGACTTTCACCGACGGCCTGGAGCAGATGCTCAAGGACGCCACCGCCGAATCCGGCCGCAGCGCCCGCGAAGAAGCCGACGCCTTTGTGCGCAAGGCCCGGCCGAGTTCAATCATCCAGCGCGTGGCGGATGTCGAAGAAGTCGCCAACCTGGTGGCCTACATCGCCTCGCCGCTGTCTTCGGCCACTACAGGCGCGGCTTTGCGAGTCGACGGCGGCGTTGTCGACA
Source organism: Pseudomonas sp. RT4P38 (assembly GCF_054897765.1). Taxonomy (NCBI): domain Bacteria; kingdom Pseudomonadati; phylum Pseudomonadota; class Gammaproteobacteria; order Pseudomonadales; family Pseudomonadaceae; genus Pseudomonas; species Pseudomonas sp. RT4P38. The sequence continues at coordinate 4,433,702 of NZ_CM142703.1, read as the reverse complement.
GCATGGCGATCTGAACCTTATTGATTGAGAGAGAACATGACATGGCAACTGCATCAGCGTTTATCGACATTCCGGCTTCGGCCGACGAGGTTTGGCAATTGATCGGCGGCTTCGACACGCTGCCGGACTGGCTGCCGTTCATTCCGAAAAGTGAACTGAGTGAAGGCGGGCGGGTGCGTAGCCTGCAAACGGCGGATGGGGCGGTGGTGGTTGAGCGGCTAGAGGCGTTTGATAACGCTGGGAAGACTTACAGCTATTCGATCCTGCAGGCTCCGTTTCCGGCCACCGACTATCGGGCGACTATCAGGGTTGAGGCGCTAGGCAGGGGGCTCGGGTGACGTGGTCGGGGCGGTTTATGCCGGTCGGTGTGAGTGATGAAGAGGTTGCGGAGTTGTTTAGCGGGATTTATCAGGTCGGGCTTGAAGCGCTGCGGGCCAACTACCCGACCTGATGCACCTTGTGGCAAACACCACAAAACCCTGTGGGAGCGAGCTTGCTCGCGATAGCGGTCTATCAGGCAAAAATGATGTCGCCTGACACTCCGCCATCGCGAGCAAGCTCGCTCCCACAAGGATCTACTTTGTTCTTGAGTTAGTGTCAGGTCTGTGGAATCGGGCTCTGCCGACAATCCAGCACCAACCGCGCACCGCCGAGTTCACTGCTGCCCACCTCCAGCGTAAACCCATGCAGGCTGACAATCGCCGCGACAATCGACAGCCCCAGCCCGAACCCGCTTTTCTGGTTGCCAGCGTCGGCGCGATAAAAGCGTTGAAACACCGCCTCGCGCTCCGCCTCCGGAATTCCAGGCCCTGAATCGAGCACTTCGATCCGCGTATGCCCCCCGTCACTGATCCCACGCAAAACCACCTCGCCACCCGGCGGCGTGAATTTGATCGAGTTACTCAACAAATTCGCCACCGCCTCAAACAACAGCGCTCGATCACCGTTCAACGCAGGCAACGACTCCGGCAATTGCAGTTGAAAAACCAGTTCGCCTTCCTCCGCCAAGGGCAGGTAAAAGTCGTGCAACTCTTGCAGCAACGGCACCGGATCCAGCTGCACAAAACCCGAGCGGCGCTGACGATCTTCCAGCTCGGAAATCCGCAGCAACCCTCGAAAACGCGCCATCAAGGTATCCGCCTCGCCGAGCACTGTATCCAGTTGCACGGCCAGCGTTGAACCCTCGTCAGCTTGCTGCTGAATCCGGTACAGCTGCGCCCGCAGGCGGGTCAGCGGCGTGCGCAAGTCATGGGCGATGTTGTCGCAGACGCCCTTGACCTCGTTCATCAAGCGCTCGATGCGTTCGAGCATGGCGTTGACGATGGCGGCGAGCATATCCAGCTCATCGCGGCGATTGGACAGTGGCAGTCGCCGGGTCAGGTCGCCGGCAACGATGGCCTCGGCGCTGGCCTGAATCCCGCGAATTCGCCGCAGTGGCCGACGGCGCAACAAGTGCCAACCGGCGATACCCGGAAGAATCGTCAAGGTCACGCCCCAGAGCAACGCATGAAGGATGATCCGGGTGACGGCGAACAACGAACCGTTGTCCCGCACCAGCACCAGCCAGCGTCCGTCCTTTGTCTGGGTCGCCACCGCATCACAGCTGTCGGCGGGCAGGGTCGGGTCGTCGGAATCGGCGCAGTCGCTGAGCATGTGGATCCTGCCGTCCAGCGGCAGGCCTTCGGGAATATGGCGTAGAGCGCCGCTGAGGTAGCGATGCTGGTCATCGAACAGGCCATAGGCGTCGATGCCGCGAATGTCGAAGGTCATGCTGATGGCGAGGGCGTCTGCCAGTTGTTCGCCCGAAAAGTGCGAAAACAGGTGCTGACGTTGCATCAGCGAGTGTTTGGCCAGGTTGTCCAGGTAAGCGGAAACCTCGTAGTACATGACCCCCATGAGAATCCCGCTCCAGAGCACGAACAGCGAACTGTAGAGCGCCAGCAAACGGCTGCTGGACGAGCGCCAGCCGTTAGAGGGGTTCAGCAATGACATAACCCGAGCCTCGCACGGTTCGAATCAGTGGGACATTGCCTGGCGGGTCGATCTTCTTGCGCAGCCGACCGATGTGCACGTCGATCAGGTTGGTGCCGGGGTCGAAGTGATAACCCCAGACCTCTTCGAAAATCATCATCCGCGACAGAATCTGCCCGGTGTTGCGCATCAGGAATTCCAGCAATTTGTACTCGGTGGGCAGCAGCGTCAGCAGCTGACCGTTGCGACTGGCTTCATGGCTGATCAGGTTCAGCTCCAGATCCGCCACCCTCAGCGTGGTGGCCTGGGCGGTCACGGTGTTCTGCCGACGCAGCAAGACTTCGACCCGGGCGGCCATTTCATCGGTGGCAAACGGTTTGGTCAGGTAGTCGTCACCGCCAGCGCGCAAGCCGCGCACACGCTCATCGACGTCGGAGAGGGCGCTGATCATCAGGATCGGCGTGGCCACGCCCATGGTCCGCAGCGTGGTGACAATCGCCAGACCATCGAGCTCGGGCAGCATGCGGTCAAGGGTGATCAGGTCGTAATTGCCACTGACCGCGCGCGCAAGACCTTCTCGGCCGTTGTCGACCCAATCCACGTCGAGGCCGTGGCTGCTCAATTCGGCGACGATTTCCCGGGCAGTCACGGCGTCGTCTTCGATGGTCAAGATGCGGGTCATAGGGCGGGCCTGATTAGGAGTACTCAACGGTGTGCGGCATTTTGCCAAGAAATGAGTGCAGGCTTTCTAAATAAAACTTCATGCAGGCGCCTGTTTGGTCAATGCATAAAACCCGCTGCAAATGGCAGTTCCTTGCAAATTGCATGGTCATTGGAAGTTAAAATTTTATAACCTATTGAAATACCGCGATTTATTAAAAGTTGGCGACTGGCACGGTGACTGCATTTTCTTTATTGAAGAGTTGTAACGCCATCTTTCCTGCCTGGAGCGATATAACAATGAATAGATCCTCTGATGGTTTCTCTCCTGCCTTCGAAGAAACGAGCACGCTTTCTGGCGTGTCCTGGGGGGCGATATTCGCAGGGGCCGCTGCGGCGGCGGCGTTGTCGCTGATCCTCGTGTTGCTCGGCTTTGGCCTGGGTTTTTCGGCGGTATCGCCTTGGGCCCATGAAGGCGTGAGCGCCAAGGGCCTGGGTATTTCAACGATTGTCTGGCTGGCCGCTACGCAAATCGTTGCTTCCGGGCTTGGCGGTTATATCGCCGGCCGTCTGCGGGTGAGATGGGCGTACATGCACGGTGATGAGGTTTACTTCCGTGACACCGCCCATGGTTTTCTCGCCTGGTGCGTGGCGACGCTGGTGACGGCGATGCTGGTGGTCGGCTCGGTCAGCAGCATTGTCGGCAGTGGCGTGCAGGCCGGGGCGAGTGTGGTCGGTGGCGCCGCGAGTGCCGCGACGCTGGCGGCGGGTACCGCGGCAAGCACTACCAACAGTGACCCGTACGGTTACTTTGTCGACAGCCTGTTCCGCGATGATCGCCCGACTGCGGTCAGTGATGACGCCGCTCATGGCACCGTGACGCGCATCTTCGTGCGCAGCCTGAGCAACGACGGTCAGCTGGCTGCCGAAGATCGCACCTACCTGGCGCAATTGGTCGCCCAACGGACCAACCTCACTCAAGCGGACGCTGAACGTCGCGTTGATGAAGTGTATGCCCGCACTCAAAAAGCCGTGGCCGACGCCAAACTCGCCACCAAACAAGCGGCCGACACCGCCGCCAAAGTCGCTGCCTGGACTTCGCTGTGGATGTTCATCGCACTGCTGATTGGCGCGTTTTTCGCCAGCCTTGCTGCAACTTTCGGTGGTCGTCGTCGGGATGCGGTCGAGTACCTCGAAACCGACGCTTATGTATCCACCACTTCAGTACCTGTTCGTTAACCCAGGAGAACTCTCATGCGCTCACTACTGCTGTTCTTTCTTGGCATACCCATCCCGATCATCATCCTGATCGCTCTGTTCACCTGATACCACTGGGGCTCACGCCTCCGCCGCTTCTGCCTCTGGTGGAAGCGGCGTTTTTGTGTGAGTGATATTTACAATGATGTTGACTGGTAGTCCGCCATATCGCGAGCAGGCACAACAAATCTATCTACTCGATCGGTGTACTGACAAAATCCTCAAGCCCTTCGGCATACGCGGTAAACGCACTGATCTGTGGAAACCGATTCACATCCACCTGATCCGGCACCACAAGATTGGTGAAACTCCACGCCACCGCCAACGTAATCCCGTCTTGAGCAATCGTCCCGTCAGTCTTCAGCGGCTGCATTTCCAGCTCCCGCTCCAGCGCCGAATACGCCGCCGCCAATTGGCCTTCGACCCGCTCCACCCACGGTTCAAATTGAATATCCGCCGGCCGCAGGTTGCGTTCGTAGTAGAGCTGCACGGACTTTTCGCACGCCGCCAACGCCAGGCCGATCAGGCGCAACGAGCGCAGGCGTTGAGCGAGATCGCTGGGCATCAGGCTGTTGCCGGGACCGGCCAAGGCTTCGAGGTAGTCGATGATCAGCGTCGAGTCGATCAGCACCTCGCCGTCGTCGAGCACCAGGGTGGGCGCCTTGACCACCGGGTTGATCTGCTGGAATTGCTCGAAATGCCGAAACACCGAAACCGACTGGTGTTCCAGTGGGATGCCAAGGCGTTTGGCAGAGATGGCGACGCGCCGTACGTACGGTGAATCCAGCATGCCGATCAGCTTCATTGAACCGCTCCTTCAGATGTCCATTTCGGGATGGACAACCTTAGTTTAGCTTCAGCGAGCTGCAAGCGGCGTGGCGCTAATCCTCGAAGCCGACCTGTTCGTGAATCTCATCGACCTTCAATTCCAGCCGATACGCCACGGCGATAAACAGCGCCTGGCACAGGCACAGCGTCGCACTCAACGAACGGAACGCAAACGAACTGCCTTCGTTGACCAGCAGCACGGTGTTGGCGCGCTTGGCCAGGGGCGAGAGGTTGCTGTCGGTGATGATCAGGGTTTTTGCCTGATTGTGCTGGGCGATGCGCAGGCAATGCTGGGTTTCCTTGCCGTAGGGCGTGAAGCTGATGGCGATCACCAGGTCATTGGCGCGTACGCTGCGCATCTGCTCGCGGTAGCTGCCGCCGAGCCCCGAGACCAAATGAATGCGCTTGTTGGTGTGCTGCAGGTTGTAGACCAGGTAGTCGGCCACCGCGAACGAACGACGCACCCCGACCACGTAGATGTTGTCGGCATTCACTACCAGATCGACGGCCTTGTCGAAGGCCTGATCATCCAGTTCCAGCCCCAGGCGTTCAATGCCCGACAGGGTCGCATTGATGCACTCGCGCGCCAGGTCGCCGCCGCTGGCCTTCTGCGACTTGTTGGCGATCATGCTGCGAATGCGCTGCTGGTAGTTCTGCACCGGCGTGGTCTTGTGGGTGTAGGCCTCGCGGAACAGCGCCTGCATTTCGCTGAAGCCGCTGAACCCGAAACGCTGGGAAAACCGCACGATCGCCGAGGGGTGCACTTCGCACTCGCGGGCGATGTCGCTGATGCGGTCAACCATGATCCGGTCGCTTTGCTGGCTCATGTAACTGGCGATGCGCTTGAGCTGGCGCGGCAGGCCTTCGTATTCGTGGGTGATCAGTTGCAGCAGACGCTCGGCATTGATCGGGGGGCTGGCGAGATCGCTGTCGGGCGTGCTCTCGGTCGTCGCCGGCTGATCGGTGCGGGTCATAAGGAATCCTTCTGGCTTGTTCTTATAGGGACGACGGATAGCGTCATCCCCTGACAATAGGTTGGCTGTGCGCAGTCTACAGGGTAGGCCGGAATAAAATCTTGAGCGTGCAGTCAGTATGAGGTCTGCTGAAACGATGCACTGCCTCTGTAACGCTTTCACCAAAGCTTATTGGAAAAAATATTCCATGTAAAAAATATTTGGAATAATTATTGATTGTTCGGTCCCGGACGTTTTAGTCTGCATCCACCAAGAGCGTTCGGCGCGACCATCGCCCTGAACGCAGGCTGATAAAAATAACAGGAGCCAACATGGGCCAGACTCGTTTTGCCAGTGGGCGTCAATTGGATCTGATTTGCCTGGGGCGCCTTGGCGTCGACCTCTATGCGCAGCAAGTCGGGGCGCGGCTGGAGGATGTGAGCAGCTTCGCCAAATACCTCGGTGGATCGTCCGCCAACATCGCTTTCGGCACTGCTCGGCTGGGTCTGAAATCGGCGATGCTGAGCCGGGTAGGGGACGACCACATGGGCCGCTTCCTCGTTGAATCCCTGACCCGCGAAGGTTGCGATGTCAGCGGCATCAAGGTCGATCGGGAACGCCTGACCGCCATGGTCCTGCTGGGCCTCAAGGATCGCGAAACCTTTCCTTTGGTCTTCTACCGCGAAAACTGCGCCGACATGGCGCTGCGAGCGGAAGACATCAACGAAGCCTTTATTGCCTCCAGCAAGGCCTTGCTGATCACCGGCACCCATTTCTCCACCGACGGCGTCTACACGGCGAGCATCCAGGCGCTGGATTACGCCGAGAAGCACAACGTCAAACGCGTTTTGGACATCGACTACCGCCCGGTGCTCTGGGGCCTGGCCGGCAAGGCGGACGGTGAAACCCGCTTTGTCGCCGACCAGAACGTCAGCCAGCATGTGCAGAAAATTCTCCCGCGTTTCGACCTGATCGTCGGCACCGAGGAAGAGTTTCTGATTGCCGGCGGTTCCGAGGATCTGCTCACCGCATTGCGCAATGTCCGGCGTCTGAGCGCGGCGACGTTAGTGGTCAAGCTCGGCCCGCAAGGCTGCACGGTGATTCACGGGGTGATTCCAGTGCGTCTCGAAGACGGCGCCATTTATCCCGGCGTTCAGGTGGAAGTCTTGAATGTGTTGGGGGCCGGTGATGCGTTCATGTCGGGCTTCCTCTGCGGTTGGCTGGAGGATGCGAGCGACGAGCGCTGCTGCCAGTTGGCCAATGCCTGCGGTGGTCTGGTGGTGTCGCGCCATGCCTGCGCCCCGGCCATGCCGACCCGCGCCGAACTCGACTATCTATTCAACAGCCCGGTGCCGATTACCCGGCCGGATCAGGACGCGGTGTTGCAGCGTTTGCATCAGGTCAGCGTGCCGCGCAAACAGTGGAAGCAGCTGTTCATCTTTGCTTTCGACCATCGCGGGCAACTGGTGGAACTGGCGCACAAGGGCGGTCGCGACCTGAGCGCTATCGGCGAACTCAAGCAGCTTTTTATCAAGGCTGTGGAACGGGTCGAAGCCGATTTGCGCGAGCAGGGTATCGAGGCCGATGTCGGGCTGCTGGCCGATCAACGCTTCGGCCAGGACTCGCTGAACGCCGCCACCGGTCGTGGCTGGTGGGTGGCGCGGCCGGTGGAAGTGCAGGGTTCGCGGCCATTGGCGTTCGAACATGGGCGCTCTATTGGCAGCAACCTGATCGCCTGGCCGCAGGAACAAATCATCAAGTGCCTGGTGCAATTCCACCCCGACGACGAGCCGCTGCTGCGACTTGAACAGGAAGCGCAGATCAAGGGTTTGTATCAGGCCTCCCAGGTCAGTGGTCATGAGCTGCTGCTGGAAATCATCCCGCCCAAGGATCATCCATCGACCCATCCGGACGTGCTGTATCGCGCGCTCAAACGCCTCTACAACCTTGGCATTTACCCGGCCTGGTGGAAGATCGAAGCGCAGAGTGCCGAGGAGTGGAAACAACTCGACGAACTGATTCAGGCGCGTGATCCGTACTGCCGTGGCGTGGTGTTGCTGGGGCTGAATGCACCGGCAGCGGCACTGGCCGAAGGGTTTCAACAGGCCAGCCAGAGCCAGACCTGCCGTGGTTTCGCCGTGGGCCGGACGATTTTCCAGGAGCCAAGCCGCGCGTGGATGGCCGGTGAAATCGATGACGAAGCGCTGATCCGTCAGGTGCAGGGCACGTTCGTCGAACTGATCGATGCCTGGCGTACTGCCCGGGCCTGACGAAACACCGCGTTATCGTTCTTCGCGGGCAAGCCTCGCTCCTACAGGGTTTTGTGGCGTACACACAACGCATGAACATGCACAACCTAATGTAGGAGCGAGGCTTGCCCGCGAAGGCGGCCTCAGACTCAACGGTAAATTAGAAAACAAAAAGAAAGGTGCAGCCATGCCCGCTATTCGAATTGGCATCAACCCGATCTCCTGGAGCAACGACGACCTGCCGTCCCTCGGTGGCGAGACGCCGCTGAGCACCGCCCTGAGTGAAGGCAAGGAAATCGGCTACGAAGGTTTCGAACTCAACGGCAAGTTCCCCAAGGACGCCAAAGGCGTCGGTGACGTGCTGCGGCCTTACGACCTGGCGCTGGTGTCCGGCTGGTATTCCAGCCGTTTGGCCCGTCGCTCGGTGGCCGAAGAAATCGACGCCATTGGCAGCCATGTCGAGCTGTTGGCGAAGAACGGCGCCAAGGTGCTGGTGTACGGTGAAGTCGCTGACTCCATTCAGGGCCAGCGCATTCCGCTGGTCGAGCGCCCGCGTTTCCACACCGAACACGCCTGGCAGGAATACGCCGACAAGCTCACTGAACTGGCGCGCTTCACCTTGTCCCAAGGCGTGCGCCTTGCGTATCACCACCACATGGGTGCCTACGTCGAATCCCCGGCGGACATCGACACGTTGATGGCGTTGACCGGCAGTGAAGTCGGTCTGCTGTTTGATTCGGGCCATTGCTACATGGGCGGCGGCGAGCCGTTGCTGGTGCTGCGCAAACACATCGAACGCGTCTGCCACGTGCATTTCAAGGACGTGCGCAAACCGGTGGTGCAACTGGCGCGCAACAACCTGTGGAGCTTCCCTGACTGCATCATCAACGGCACGTTCACCGTGCCCGGCGATGGCGATATCTATTTCGGCGCCTTGCTCGACGTGCTGCTGGCTGCCGATTACCACGGCTGGCTGGTGGTCGAAGCCGAGCAGGACCCAGCGGTGGCGCCGAGTTATGTCTACGCCAAAAAAGGCTACGACACCTTGCGCACGCTGCTCGACGAGAGGACTAAGTGATGAACCTGCTGGTCAAAAGCAATGCCCGTGGCCGGACCATGGTCGAGCTGGGTAAAGGTGAGCTGGAATACGTCGGCTTCGCCGCTTACCGCTTGAGCCTGGGCGAAACCCTGTCGGTGTCGGCCGGTGATAAAGAACTGTGCCTGGTGCTGCTCAGCGGTCGGGTCAGCATCAAGGGCGAAGCGCCGGGGCAAGGTGCGTTCGACTGGGACAACATCGGTGATCGTCAGTCGGTGTTCGAAGACAAATCACCCTTCGCCGCGTACTTGCCACCCGGCAGTCAGGCGCAAGTGGTCGCGCTCAGCGATGTGCAAATCGCTGTGTGCGCCGCGCCCGGTTCAACGAGCAACGACCTCGGTCCACGGCTGATCAAACCCGACAGCATGAAGCGCAGCGTGCGCGGCAAAGGCGCCAACACCCGTTACGTCTGCGACATTCTGCCGGACACCGAACCGGCCCATTCGCTACTGGTGGTGGAAGTGCGCACGCCATCGGGTCACTCGTCGAGCTACCCGCCGCACAAACACGACACCGACGATTTGCCGCACCAAAGTTTTCTTGAAGAAACCTATTACCACCAGATCAACCCGCCCCAGGGCTTCGTGTTCCAGCGGGTGTACACCGACGATCGCAGCATCGATCAGGCCATGGCCGTGGAAAACAGCGACCTCGTGGTCGTGCCCAAGGGCTACCACCCGGTCAGCGTGCCGTACGGTTACGAGTCGTATTACCTGAACGTGATGGCCGGCCCGAAACGTGTCTGGCAGTTCCATAACGATCCGCAGCACAGCTGGCTGCTCGATCTCTGAACTAAAAGCCTGAATTCCAATTTCTGCACGGAGAACACGATCAATGAGCGACGCCCCGATCATCGGCCATTACATCCACGGTCAAGTGCAAGACAGCAGCAGCGAACGGTTCAGCAACGTCTTCAATCCGGCCACCGGCAGCGTCCAGGCGCGCGTCGGGCTGGCCAGCCAGAAGACCGTAGACGAAGCCGTCGCCTCGGCCCTGAAAGCGTTTCCGGCCTGGTCCGAACAGTCGTCCCTGCGCCGTTCGCGGGTGATGTTCAAGTTCAAGGAATTGCTCGACCAACATCACGATGAACTGGCAGAAATCATCAGCCGCGAACACGGCAAGGTGTTTTCGGACGCCAAGGGCGAAGTCACCCGTGGCATCGAAATCGTCGAGTACGCCTGCGGTGCGCCGAACCTGCTGAAAACCGAGTTCAGCGACAACATCGGCGGCGGCATCGACAACTGGAACCTGCGTCAGCCGCTAGGGGTGTGTGCCGGCGTGACGCCGTTCAACTTCCCGGTGATGGTGCCGCTGTGGATGATCCCGCTGGCGCTGATCACCGGTAACTGCTTCATCCTCAAGCCGTCCGAGCGCGATCCGTCCGCCAGTGTGCTGATGGCCCGTCTGTTGAGCGAGGCCGGTTTGCCGGACGGAGTGTTCAACGTGGTCCAGGGCGACAAGACCGCCGTCGACGCGTTGCTGCAACACCCGGACATCGAGGCGATTTCCTTTGTCGGCTCAACGCCGATTGCCGAGTACATCCACCAGCAAGCGACCTCGCGCGGCAAGCGCGTGCAGGCGCTGGGCGGGGCGAAGAATCACATGATCGTCATGCCCGACGCGGATCTGGATCAAGCCGCCGATGCCTTGATCGGTGCCGCTTACGGCTCGGCCGGCGAGCGCTGCATGGCGATCTCGATTGCCGTGGCGGTGGGCGACGTCGGCGATCAATTGATTGCCAAACTGCTGCCGCGTATCGATCAGCTCAAGGTCGGCGACGGCCTGAAGGGCGACAGCGATATGGGGCCGTTGGTGACCGCCGAGCACAAGGCCAAAGTCGAAGGTTTCATCGACGAAGGTGTGGCCCAGGGTGCGCAGCTGATTGTCGATGGCCGCAACTTCAAGGTGCCGGGCGCCGAGAACGGTTTCTTCGTCGGCGCGACGCTGTTCGACAACGTCACGACCGAGATGAGTATCTACCAGCAGGAGATCTTCGGCCCGGTACTGGGCATCGTTCGCGTGCCGGACTTCGCCAGTGCCGTCGCGTTGATCAACGCCCACGAGTTCGGCAACGGCGTGTCCTGTTTCACCCGCGACGGCGGCATCGCCCGAGCTTTCGCCCGCACGATCAAGGTCGGCATGGTCGGCATCAACGTGCCGATTCCGGTGCCGATGGCCTGGCACTCCTTCGGCGGCTGGAAGCGCTCGCTGTTCGGCGATCACCACGCTTACGGCGAAGAAGGCATCCGCTTCTACAGCCGTTACAAAAGCGTGATGCAGCGCTGGCCCGACAGCATTGCCAAGGGCCCTGAGTTCAGCATGCCGACGGCCAACTAATTCACCTGTGCGGAGAACAACAATAATGAACAAACCCCTGCGTTTCGCCCTGAACCGTATGGTCGCCCCACGTTTGTCCCTGCCCGCGTTCATCGAGTTGGCAGTGACCCTCAAGGCGGACGCCATCGAAATTCGCAACGACCTTAAAGGCGTCGAGATCGAAGACGGCACCGCACCCGAGCGCGTCCGTGAGTTGTGTGCCGCCAAAGGCATCACCGTGCTCTCGATCAACGCGCTGTATCCGTTTGATGTGTGGAATGACGAGCGCCGTGCACACGCCTTGAAGCTGGCCGCTTATGCTCGCGATTGCGGCGCACAAGGGTTGGTCATGTGTCCGCTGAACGACCGTGCCGACCCGCGTAACGAGGCCGCACGAGCTTCAGGTTTGCGCACGGCGTTGACTGAACTGGCGCCGATCCTGCGCGAACACGGCATTCTCGGTTTCATCGAACCGCTGGGTTTCGAAGAGTGCTCGCTGCGCCGTAAACGCACGGCAGTGGACGCGATCAAGGCCATCGGCGGGCTGGATGTGTTCCGTCTGGTGCACGACACCTTCCACCATCACCTGGCCGGCGAACATGAGTTTTTCCCCGAGCTGACCGGGCTGGTGCACATCTCCGGTGTCGAGGATGCCGAGGCACCGTTGGCGACCATTCGCGACGGCCACCGAGTGCTGGTCGGCGAGGGCGACATCCTCGGCAACGCGGCGCAAATCGACACCTTGCTCAGCAGCGGTTACAGCGGCTACCTGTCGTTCGAACCGTTTGCCGACAGCGTCCATGGCCTGGCGGATATCCAGCAGGCAATCGGCGCGAGCATGGATCACCTGAACAAATCCCTGGCCTGACACCGTTATCAGGCTGATCGAGATCCAATGTGGGAGCGAGCTTGCTCCGGGCGGCGTTCCGACGATGACGGCGGTACATTCAACATTGATGTCACCTGACACACCGCCATCGCGAGCAAGCTCGCTCCCACAGGGTTTCTTCGTTTATTGAAGGATCGGTTATGACTACGACACGACTGACCATGGCCCAGGCCCTGGTGAAATTCCTCGATAACCAGTACATCGAGGTCGATGGGGTTCAAAGCAAGTTCGTCGCCGGGATCTTTACCATTTTCGGCCACGGTAATGTGCTCGGCCTGGGCCAGGCCCTGGAGCAGGACAGTGGCGACCTGATCGTCCATCAGGGTCGCAACGAGCAAGGCATGGCCCACGCGGCCATCGGTTTTGCCAAGCAACACCTGCGGCGCAAGATCTACGCCTGTTCCTCATCCGTAGGGCCGGGCGCGGCGAACATGCTGACCGCTGCCGCAACGGCGACCGCCAACCGCATTCCCTTGCTGCTGTTGCCCGGCGACGTTTATGCCTGCCGCCAGCCGGACCCGGTGCTGCAACAGATCGAGCAGTTCCACGACCTGAGCATCAGCACCAACGATGCGTTCAAGGCCGTGAGCAAATATTGGGACCGCATCAACCGTCCCGAGCAACTCATGACGGCTGCGATCCATGCCATGCGTGTGCTCACCGACCCCGCCGAAACCGGCGCGGTGACCCTGGCCTTGCCACAAGATGTGCAAGCCGAGGCCTACGACTACCCCGATTACTTCCTGCAAAAACGCGTGCACCGCATCGAGCGTCGTCCGGCGACTGAAGCGATGCTCGGCGATGCCTTGGCGCTGTTCAAAGGCAAGCGCAAACCGCTGATCATTTGCGGTGGCGGGGTCAAATACTCTGGCGCCAATGCCGCACTGCAGGCGTTTGCGGAGCGCTTCGACATTCCCTTCGCCGAAACCCAGGCCGGCAAGAGTGCGGTGGTGTCCAGTCACCCATTGAATGTTGGCGGGATGGGTGAAACCGGCTGTCTGGCGGCGAATCTGTTGGCCAAGGATGCGGATCTGATTATCGGTATCGGCACGCGCTATAGCGATTTCACCACCGCGTCGAAATCCCTGTTCCAGCATCCTGAGGTGCAATTTCTCAACCTGAACATCAGCCCCTGCGACGCCCTGAAACTTGATGGCGTGCAATTGCTGGCAGACGCCAAAACCGGTTTGCAAGCGCTGGCCGAGACCTTGGGTGATTACCGCGCCGCGTGGGGCGATCAACCGCGTCAGGCCAAGGCGCAACTGGACGAGGAAGTCGACCGCATCTATCAGGTCGAATACCAGACCCAGGACTTCATCCCGGAAATCAACGACCACATGGACCCGGCAGTGCTGCGCGAATTCATCGAGCTGACCGGGTCCTGCCTGACCCAGAGCCGAGTGCTCGGTGTGCTCAATGAAACCCTCTCCGATGATGCAGTGATCGTCGCCGCCGCCGGCAGTCTGCCCGGTGACTTGCAGCGCAGCTGGCGCAGCAAGGGGGTGAACACGTATCACGTCGAGTACGGCTATTCCTGCATGGGTTACGAGGTGAACGCCGCGTTGGGTGTGAAGCTCGCCGAACCTGAGCGCGAGGTCTATGCGCTGGTCGGCGACGGCTCCTACATGATGCTGCATTCCGAGCTGGCGACCTCGATTCAGGAGCGACGCAAGATCAACGTAGTGCTGCTGGACAACATGACGTTCGGTTGCATCAACAACTTGCAGATGGAGCACGGGATGGACAGCTTCGGCACCGAGTTCCGTTTCCGTAACCCGGAAACCGGCAAGCTGGACGGCGGTTTCGTGCCGGTGGATTTCGCCATGAGCGCGGCGGCCTATGGCTGCAAAACCTACAAAGTGAACACCGTTGAAGAACTGAAAGCGGCATTGGCCGATGCGCGATTGCAGACGGTGTCGACGCTGATCGACATCAAGGTTCTGCCCAAAACCATGATTCACAAATACCTGTCGTGGTGGCGGGTCGGCGTGGCGCAAGTCTCCACCAGCCCCCGCACCTATGCGGTGGCCAAGACCCTGAATGAACGACTGGCCAAGGCCCGTCAGTACTGATTGCCCCTGATACCAACAACAAATTTTCACAGGAGAATCTTCATGTCATTGCTCTCTAATTCACTGCGGATCGGCGTCATCGGCACCGGGGCCATCGGCCAGGACCACATTCGTCGTTGCAGCCAGACCTTGCTCAATAGCCAGGTGGTCGCGGTCACCGACATCAATTTGCAACAAGCAGCGAACGTGGTTTCCGACCTGAAGCTGACCGCCGAGGTCTATCCGGACGGCCACGCGCTGATCAAGGCGCCAGAGGTCGAGGCGATCCTCGTCACCTCTTGGGGCCCCAGCCACGAAGAGTTCGTGCTGGCGGCGATTGCGGCGGGTAAGCCGGTGTTCTGCGAGAAGCCGCTGGCGGTCACCGCCGAAGGCTGTCGCAAGATCGTCGAGGCCGAAGTGGCCCACGGCAAGCGCCTGGTGCAGGTCGGCTTCATGCGTCCGTATGACGAAGGTTATCGGGCACTTAAAGCCGTGATCGACAGCGGTCAGATTGGTGAACCGTTGATGTTGCACTGCGCGCACCGTAACCCGACCGTGGGTGAGAACTACAAAACCGACATGGCGATCACCGACACGCTGATCCATGAACTGGACGTGTTGCGCTGGTTGCTCGACGACGATTACGTGTCGGTGCAAGTGGTGTTCCCGCGCAAGAGCAGCAAGGCGCTCGCGCATTTGAAAGACCCGCAGATCGTGCTGCTGGAAACCGCCAAAGGCACGCGCATCGACGTAGAAGTGTTCGTTAACTGCCAATACGGCTACGACATCCAGTGCGAAGTCGTGGGGGAGACCGGCATCGCCAAACTGCCTGAGCCGTCGCAGGTTCAGTTGCGCAGCGGGGCGAAATTGTCCAACGCGATTTTGATGGATTGGAAGGATCGCTTCATCGCGGCGTACGACGTCGAGTTGCAGGCGTTCATTGATGGTGTGCGTGGCGGCCAAGTCGGCGGCCCATCGGCATGGGACGGCTTCGCCGCAGCAGTGGCAGCAGATGCCTGCATCGAAGCCCAAAACAGCGGCCAGATCGTCAAAGTCGGCCTGCCAGAGCGCCCACACTTCTACGGCTAACCACAACCCCTTGTGGGAGCGAGCTTGCTCGCGATAGCGCCGACACATTCAACATCAATGTTGGCTGATACTCCGCTATCGCGAGCAAGCTCGCTCCCACAGGGGGTTGTGTCAAGGCTGAGCCCTTGGTTCAGGAGAACAATAAAATGCGCATCGCACTAGATCCCTACATGTACCGCACTTTGTCCCTGGGCAAGATGGTTGATAAGGTCGCCGAGCTCGGTTACGAACACATCGAACTCTCGCCCCGGGAAGACTTCCTGCCGTTCTACAAAGCCCCGCGAGTCGACAAGGCGCGGATCAAGGAATTTCGCAAAGCCCTGAGCGACACTGGGGTCAAGCTCTCTTCCTTATTACCGATGTACCACTGGGCCGCTGCCGACGAAGGCCTGCGTGTTGCCGCCGTACGCAACTGGAAACGGGCGATCCACATTGCCGTGGAGATGGACTGCGAGTTGGTCAACACCGAGTTCACCGGCCAGTCAGACAACCCGCTGGTCTGCGAGAACCAGTTCATGCGCTCGATGGACGAGCTGATCCCGGAGTTCGAGCGCGAAGGCATCAAGCTGGATATCCAGGCCCACCCTTACGACTTCTGCGAGCGCAACAACGAGTCGGTGGACATCATTCGCGGTCTGGATCGCGAGTGGATCAACTACCTCTATGCGGCGCCGCATACCTTCTTCTATGACGATGGCGTCGGTGATATCGCCTCGATGCTCAAGTACGCCGGGTCCAAGCTCAGCCACCTGATCATCGCCGACACCTACAACCACAAGGCTTCTTCCGGGTTGCGCTACATCGTCAACCCGCCGGGTGTCGTTGCCACCGTGCACCAGCATCTGGACATCGGTCAGGGCGAAGTCGATTGGGACGCGTTTTTCGGTACCTTGCGCGAGATTCAGTTCGACGGTATTGCCACGGTCTCGGTGTTTGCCTGGGAAGACCGGCCGGATGAGTCCAGCCGGATGATGCTCGAGCGCGTAAAAAGCGAACTCTGTCGCTAAGACCTACACAAAACCCTGTGGGAGCGAGCTCGCTCCCACAGGGTCCGCGTCTATAAGGAGAATATTTCATGCGTATCGGACTTGTCGGTTACGGCCATGGCGGCCGGTTTTTCCATGCTCCGCTGATCAGCAGTTTGCCGGCGGCGAAGTTCGTGGGTGTGGTCACTCGTTCACCTGAGCGCCGACAGTTGCTGGCGGCCGAGCATCCAGGGGTGCCAGCGTTCGACAGCATCGGCCAGTTGGTTGAGGCCGGGATCGATGTGCTGGTGGTGTCCACTCCGCTCAAGGGCCGTCCGGCGCTGGTGCTCGATGGCATCGAGCACGGTGTGGCGGTGGTCAGCGACAAACCGTTTGCCGCTGACGCGCAGCAGGCGCAAACCCTGATCACCATGGCCGAGCGCCAGGGTGTGCGGCTCAGCGTCTACCAGAACCGTCGCTGGGACTCGGACTTCCTTACCGTGCGCAAACTCATCGAATCCGGTGCGCTGGGCCAGGTCACCCGTTTCGAATCGCGGATCGAGCGTTACTCACCGCAGGCGGTGAACAACGGCAGTGGCGGTGGCTTCCTGCGCGATCTCGGTAGTCATCTGGTGGATCAGGCGTTGCTTTTGTTCGGTCCGGTGACACGGGTTTACGCCGAACTGGATTACCTGGAAAAAGGCCAGGTCTTCGATAACGGCTTCTTTATGGCGCTGACCCATGCCAGTGGCGTGACTTCGCACCTGGGCGGCAGTTGCCTGCAAAACACCCCCGGCCCGCGCTTTCGGGTGACAGGCACCCAAGGCTGTTACAGCGTCGATGGCCTGGACGGACAGGAAGCCTCGGCGCTCGCCGGGCTCTCGCCCAAATCCGAAGGTGAGCGCTGGGGCGTTGAAGAGCATCGCCGATGGGGCTGGTTCGAACAGGGCGAAGTGCGCGAACGGGTGCCCTCCGAGCGCGGTTGCTGGAATCAGTTCTATTTACAGCTGCAAGCTGCGTTGCAGAGCGGTGGCCCACTGCCGGTGGACGCCCGTGATGCACTGGCCACCACCCGTGTGCTAGACGCTGCGCGACTGAGCGTCGAGCGGCAAGAAGTGGTGGCATTGAGCCCGTTCGAAAGCCATGGAATAAAAACAGAATAAAATTCCAAAATGAGTTGATATAGAAATTATATTCCAATAAAGTCATTTCCAGCGACCTGCCTCGCGACTCGTTTTCACGCTTTTCTCGCTGACTGAAATCGTCACGCCTCATCCATAAAACCAACAAGAATGTGGAGAAAGACTTTTCATGAAGACCAAGATCCGTTTCGCCTCACTTGCCTTGTCCCTGATGTTCGCCAGCGGCGCTGCACTCGCCGATATGAAGATCGGCGTCAGCATGTCGCAGTTCGATGACACCTGGCTGACCTACCTGCGCGAATCCATGGACAAGAAAGCCAAGTCCTATCCCGAGGGCGTGCAGCTGCAATTCGAAGACGCTCGCAGCGACGTGGTCAAGCAGTTGAGCCAGGTCGAAAACTTCATCAGCCAGAAAGTCGATGCCATCGTGGTCAACCCGGTGGATACCGCCGCCACCAAAAAAATCACCGAAGCCGCCGTCAAGGCCGGCATCCCGCTGGTCTACGTCAACCGCCGCCCCGATGACCTGAAGTTGCCCAAAGGCGTGGTCACAGTAGCCTCCAACGATTTGGAGGCCGGCGAAATGCAGATGCAGTACCTGGCCGACAAAATGGGTGGCAAGGGCGATATCGTGATTCTGCTGGGTGACCTCGCGAACAACTCCACCACCAACCGCACCAAGGGCGTCAAAGACGTACTGGCCAAGTACCCGAACATCAAGATTGAGCAAGAGCAGACCGGCACCTGGTTGCGGGATAAAGGCATGACCCTGGTCAACGACTGGCTGACCCAGGGCCGCAAGTTTGACGCGGTCATAGCCAACAACGATGAAATGGCTATTGGTGCTGCGATGGCCCTGCAACAGGCCGGCGTCGAGAAGGGCAGTGTGCTGATCGCGGGTGTCGATGGTACGCCGGACGGCTTGAACGCAATCAAGAAAGGCAACATGGCGGTGTCGGTGTTCCAGGACGCGAAAGGTCAGGCGGACGGCTCGATCGACACTGCAGTGAAAATGGCCAAAAACGAGCCGGTTGAACAGGCCGTGTGGGTGCCATACCGCTTGATCACCCCGCAAAACGTCGACACGTTCAAATAGCCTGTCCATTCAAATAACAACAATAAATACGCAAGGTGGCGACCGCGACCTTGCTGATGGAGTACCTGATCATGTTCGCTTCAGCGACTGCTTCGAGCACCCCGTTGGTGGGTATCCAGCCAGCTGCAACACCTGTCGATGAGCCGTACCTGCTGGAGATCATCAACGTCAGCAAGGGATTTCCCGGTGTGGTGGCCTTGTCCGATGTGCAGCTTCGGGTACGCCCCGGTTCCGTGCTGGCCCTGATGGGCGAAAACGGCGCCGGCAAATCCACCCTGATGAAAATCATTGCCGGCATCTATCAGCCGGACGCCGGTGAATTGCGCCTGAGGGGTAAACCGGTGGTTTTCGAAACGCCATTGGCTGCGCTTCAGGCCGGAATCGCGATGATTCACCAGGAACTCAATCTGATGCCGCACATGAGCATCGCCGAGAACATCTGGATCGGCCGTGAGCAGCTCAACGGTTTCCACATGATCGACCACCGTGAAATGCACCGCTGCACGGCGAAACTGCTGGAACGCCTGCGGATCAACCTCGATCCGGAAGAGCAGGTCGGCAATCTGAGCATCGCCGAACGGCAGATGGTCGAGATCGCCAAAGCGGTGTCCTACGACTCCGACATCCTGATCATGGATGAACCGACCTCGGCCATCACCGACAAGGAAGTCGCGCATCTGTTCTCGATCATTGCCGACCTCAAGCGTCAGGGCAAAGGCATCATCTACATCACGCACAAAATGAACGAAGTGTTCAGCATCGCCGATGAAGTGGCGGTGTTCCGTGACGGCGCCTACATCGGCTTGCAGCGGGCCGACAGCATGGACGGCGACAGCCTGATTTCGATGATGGTCGGCCGCGAGCTGAGCCAGTTGTTCCCTGTGCGTGAAAAGCCGATCGGCGATCTGCTGCTGTCGGTGCGCGACCTTAAACTGGACGGCATTTTCAAGGATGTTTCCTTTGACCTGCACGCCGGCGAGATCCTCGGCATTGCCGGGTTGATGGGCTCGGGACGGACCAACGTTGCCGAAGCGATTTTCGGCATCACCCCGAGCGACGGTGGCGAAATTCGTCTCGACGGCGAAGTGGTGCGCATCAGCGATCCGCACATGGCGATCGAGAAGGGCTTCGCGTTACTGACCGAAGATCGCAAGCTCAGCGGCCTGTTCCCGTGCCTGTCGGTGCTGGAGAACATGGAAATGGCGGTGTTGCCGCATTACGCCGGCCACGGTTTCATCCAGCAAAAAGCCCTGCGCGCCTTGTGCGAAGACATGTGCAAGAAGCTGCGGGTCAAAACCCCGTCGCTGGAGCAGTGCATCGACACCTTGTCCGGCGGTAATCAGCAAAAGGCTTTGTTGGCGCGCTGGCTGATGACCAATCCACGGGTCCTGATTCTCGACGAGCCGACTCGCGGTATCGACGTCGGCGCCAAGGCCGAGATCTATCGGCTCATTTCCTACCTCGCCAGCGAAGGCATGGCGGTGATCATGATTTCCTCGGAGCTGCCGGAAGTGCTCGGCATGAGCGACCGGGTGATGGTCATGCACGAGGGCGACCTGATGGGCACCCTCGACCGCAGCGAAGCGACCCAGGAACGAGTGATGCAATTGGCCTCGGGCATGTCCGCGGTTCACTAATGGATGCCGGCGCTGGTTGTGGCCAGCGTCGGCGACGCGATAGAAGGGTGAGTGTTTATGAACGCGATACTGGAAAACAAGCCAGCAACGGCACCGGTCAAGAGTCGCCGGCGCTTTCCGACCGAGTTGAGTATTTTCCTGGTGCTGATTGGCATCGGCCTGGTCTTTGAAGTGTTTGGCTGGATCGTGCGCGACCAAAGCTTCCTGATGAACTCCCAGCGTCTGGTGCTGATGATCCTGCAGGTGTCGATCATTGGCCTGCTGGCCATCGGTGTGACCCAGGTCATCATCACCACCGGCATTGACCTGTCCTCCGGCTCGGTGCTGGCGCTGTCGGCGATGATCGCTGCCAGTCTGGCGCAAACATCGGACTTCGCCCGGGCGGTGTTCCCGTCGCTCACTGACTTGCCGGTGTGGATCCCGGTGATTGCCGGGCTCGGGGTCGGACTGCTGGCGGGGGCCATCAACGGCAGCATCATTGCTATTACCGGTATCCCGCCGTTCATTGCCACCCTCGGCATGATGGTCTCGGCGCGTGGCCTCGCGCGTTACTACACCGAAGGCCAGCCGGTGAGCATGCTCTCGGATTCCTACACGGCTATCGGACACGGCGCGATGCCGGTGATCATTTTCCTGGTGGTCGCGGTGATCTTTCACATCGCGCTGCGTTACACCAAGTACGGCAAGTACACCTACGCCATCGGCGGCAACATGCAGGCGGCGCGTACCTCGGGGATCAACGTCAAGCGGCATCTGGTGATCGTCTACAGCATCGCCGGGTTGCTGGCAGGCCTGGCAGGTGTGGTGGCTTCGGCACGGGCCGCGACCGGGCAGGCCGGGATGGGCATGTCTTATGAGCTGGACGCGATTGCCGCGGCAGTGATCGGCGGCACCAGCCTGGCCGGTGGCGTAGGACGCATTACCGGCACGGTCATCGGCGCACTGATCCTCGGGGTCATGGCCAGCGGTTTCACCTTTGTTGGCGTCGATGCTTACATTCAGGACATCATCAAAGGCCTGATCATCGTGGTGGCAGTGGTCATCGATCAGTACCGCAACAAGCGCAAACTCAAGCGCTGAGTCGCCGATAAAACCGCTAATGCGCCACGCCTGACCCGCGTGGCGCAGCCGTTTGTCTTCTATATGCAGCCGCTCGATTGAATTTCTTGCTATAAACGCACTCCGATAACCATCGCAAAGGTTGCCATAGAGCACTTTCTGGGCTTTGTCGGACAAATTCGCTGTCTTTTCAGTTGCTGAGGCCTCAAGTCGGCCTTAGACTGCCGCCCCTCGTAAATTGAGTGCCGGGTGGCGCTTGGAATTAGACGGCGCCTTTCCGATGACCAACGCAGGTCCGCCGGAACGCTCCCTTATTCGCCTTAATGCACGTTTTTTTATAGAGATATCAATGACAAAGGACAAGTTGCTGGCCATGCCGGCGGATGACTACATGAATGCCGAGCAACATGCTTTTTTCTCTGAGCTGTTGCAGAACATGAAAGTCGAAACCCATGAGCGCATCGAACAGAACCGCATCGCCATCGAAAGCCTGGACACCCCGGCTGATCCGGCTGACGCTGCCTCTGTTGAAGAAGAGCGCACCTGGCTGGTGAACGCGATCGATCGCGACCAGCGCATGCTGCCTCAGTTGGAGCAGGCTCTGGAACGCATCAAGGAAGACAGCTTTGGCTGGTGCGACGACAGCGGCGAGGCCATTGGCCTGAAGCGCCTGCTGATCAGCCCGACCACCAAGTACTGCATCGAAGCTCAAGAGCGTCACGAACAGATCGACAAGCACCAGCGTCAGGCCTGATTTCGTAATGCCCGCATCGCGGGCAAGTCTTGCTCCTACAGGAGCAGGGGGGGCGCCTAGCCCTTGCCCGCGATGCTTTTTTTCGTCTGCGAAAAACCCGTGCACTTCTATTGATCTGCTGCAACGCCCACTACTAATGGACCATAGATAATGGCCTTGTAGTGGCGTTTAATGCCGATACAACAATTAGAATTATTCGTGGGGTGACGAAGATGACGCGAGACGGATCGCTGGTTGCGGCAGTGCCTGCACCCGTGCTTTTGCCAAAAAACCTTTGGCTGACGCCGACCCTGCAAAGCATCGCCCTGATGCTTTTGTTGTTCGGTATGACGCTGGGGGGCTGGTCGCTTTACCTTGGCCTGCCATTGGCCGTGTTGATGATCTGGCTACCTCGCTTGCGCTCGCGCGCCATCCCGCAGGCAACCCCCGTCGACAGCGCCAGCGCGATTGCCGAGTTGACTCGCGATCTTTCCTATACAACCAGTCATAACGCTTTGTCCGCCGCCGGTGTGGCCTTTTCGGTCAAGCAACTGGCCGACAAACTGCAATCGCAGCTCGGTGCCGCGGCGCAGATCGTCAGCAACGCCGAAGTGATGATCGCTACCGAACAAGCCACCTCGAAGCTCAGCCGGGAAGCCCTCAGTGCGGCCAGCGAGGCTCATCAGAGCAGCGCGGCAGGGCGTACGGAGTTGATTGAGTCCATCGCCCGTATGCATCAACTCAGTCAGCGCGCCAGTAACAGCCGTGAATTGATCGAAGCCCTGAGCCTGCGCAGTGACGATATCCAACGGGTAACCCTGGTCATCCAGTCCATCGCCAGCCAGACCAATCTGCTGGCATTGAACGCGGCTATCGAGGCGGCGCGGGCCGGGGAGCATGGTCGCGGATTTGCGGTGGTGGCCGATGAGGTTCGCGGTCTGGCCGCGCGCACGGCGACGGCTACCGGTGAAGTGGGGGAAATGGTCGCGGATATTCAGCAGCGCACCGCGCAAGTGGTGGAGCAGATCCGTCAACTGTCCAGCGACCTCGACACCGGGGTCAAGCAGGTCGAGCACACCGGTGAGCACCTGGAGAACATTGCGCGTCTGGCCGCTGGCGTCGAAAGCCAGGTCGGGGAAATCGCCAGGGGTGCTGACACCAACCGCGAACAACTCGATAGCCTGTTTCACGCCATCGAACAGATGCGCAGCGACCTGGCAATCAGTGACCAACAGACGCAGCGTCTGGCCCAGGCCGCGGTGCAAATGGAAGGTCAGGCCGAAACCATCAGCGAACGCCTCGCGGAAGTCGGACTGGATGACTATCACCAGCGGGTTTATGACCTGGCCCGCGAAGGCGCGAGTCAGATTACGGCGCGCTTTGAAGCGGATATCGACGAGGGCCGCGTCAGCCTCGATGACCTGTTTGATCGCAATTACCAGGCCATTCCCAACACCAGCCCGGCCAAGTACCAGACTCGCTTTGATCGCTACGCCGATCAGGTCTTGCCGGCGATCCAGGAACCGTTGTTGCCGCGCCATGAAGGCCTGGTGTTCGCCATCGCCTGCACGCAGCAGGGCTATGTGCCGACCCACAACAAAGTCTTCAGCCAACCACTGACCGGTGATGCGCAGGTCGATACCTTGCAAAACCGCACCAAACGCAAATTCGCCGACCGCACCGGGATCCGCTGTGGCAGCCATCAGCAGGCCGTACTGCTGCAAACCTACACCCGCGACACCGGTGAACTGATGCACGACCTCTCGGTGCCGATCATGCTCAAGGGCCGGCATTGGGGTGGTTTGCGATTGGGCTATAAACCCGAGAATCCTCACTAGACGCGTGATGCCGGCTTTTGTAGCGAGGGGATTTATCCCCGTTGGGTCGCGAAGCGGCCCCAAAACATGGGCCTGCTACGCAGTCCAACGGGGATAAATCCCCTCGCCACAGTCAAGATATTTGGGCTAGTGGATCTGATGCATTCGCAAGTTCAGGTCGTCGACCACCCGTGCCCAATCGGCGTCTTCGCGCAATTGTTCTTTCAGGAAGCCGGCTTGCTGCGGGGTCCAGAACTCGGCATCAATGAGTTTCTTGTCGTCGGCCAGGGGGGAATGACGGGCAATAAAATCGTCGATGGCCTTCTCGCTGGAGTCCAGACCGAGTTGGTCGAACAAGCCTTTCAAGTCGTGTGTAGGTGAATCCATGTTCATCTCCTTGCGGGTCGCGTCGAGTGCGAGATCTGAGGGGCGGCTTCAACACATCTGAGGGACCGCGCTTCAGGAGTTCGATGGCGATGTTCGAAAGCAGAAGTGAGCATAGACTGCAAACCGACTATCAGGCTTTCAATGCCCCTTCATCGACCGCAAGCTTCAGCGCCTTGGCGGCTTCCTGGGCGGCAATGGCGGCGACGTCCGAGGTCTTGAACCAGCGATCCTTCTCGACCTGGTGATACGTCACGGTGGTCAGCGGTGGTTTGGCGCGCATGACAATGACTGCCTGGAATTCGCCTTCGATTTCTCTGGCTTCGCCCCGGATAAAAAATTCGCCGATATCAAATTCCGTCACGTTGCAGCCTTCCCTTGGAAATATTCTGTTGTTTTGAACGCCGCCCGCCCTGGGGACGGGTTTCATTGGTCGGGCAGTATGGCAGTAGTTGCATGCCGGCGGCTGAGATAAGTCGCCGGCATGACGAAGCGTCTATAGAAACGAATTCAGCGGGACCGTCAACTGCGTAACTCGAGAGAGCGGGCAAGGGCGCAGGCTTCGTTATGCTTGCTGCGGAAACCTCTGACGCGGCCGGTGGAAATTTCCTTGATATGGAAGAAGGCATTGCCGGCCAAAAACACCTGAAAGCGTGGCCGGGCGGGCTCTTCAGGGTGGTATTCATGCGGTTGAAACATCACCGAGTGCAGGGTCAGCGAGCAGTTTGTGTAAGGTGCCGGGGGGTGAGCGAAGTGTGTCAGCGTGCACATAGGAAGTCCTTTTCGTTGTTTTACCGACGTGTGTACGTCGTTTTGGGTAGTCTCGATGAGCATCGCTGCTCTAGAATCACCACCACTGGTTGGCGATTGATGCTTATCTAAAGCAATTTTCTGCGAGCGATATGTAGGAAAAGTGCTTTTATTAAAGAGTTTGCTCCCTAAGGTTGGTAGTCCGGTTTTATCTGGCCGTTAGAAGGGCGTTTTCCTTCAACCTCTGACGAATACCAGGCAAGACGACGTGAGTGACGTTCCAGTAGTCTTCTTAAACCTCGCGATGAATGAGTGCTCTGCTCGTTTCAGGATTTCAACCCGGGTCATTTGGCTACACCTTCGGCATTGCCGCTTTTTTCTGCTGTGCGCTATTTTCCTGCGTGCAGCATCATTTTCAGATGTGGGGATGTTTCCTTGGCAGTAAGTAATCTCGATATGCATGCATTGTTCGTGCTGGGTGATTTGCGCGCAAAGCTGGTTAAACAGTTCCAGTCACGTTTTGTTTACATCACCGAACAGAACGCTGAAGGCATCTACATTGCCGAGATCGACACCGAAGAAGCGCTGGTGGTTGATGACAAACCTGGGCTTAAACTCAA
This sequence comes from Pseudomonas sp. RT4P38, assembly GCF_054897765.1. Lineage (NCBI taxonomy): Bacteria > Pseudomonadati > Pseudomonadota > Gammaproteobacteria > Pseudomonadales > Pseudomonadaceae > Pseudomonas > Pseudomonas sp. RT4P38. The sequence goes on along the minus strand of NZ_CM142703.1, from coordinate 4,408,140 downwards.
GGTCGGTGATCATTTCAGCGCCTCTGTATTGCCCAGTCGCGAAGGCGGCAAGCTGGACATCAAGTTTCGCGAAATCAAACTCACGGTTTACGGCCTGGGTGATTACGCGTTCGTCACCACCGCTGATGGCCACGGGATCGTGTTCAAGGAAGGTCATAGCGTGGTGATGGTGTTCGCCGCTCACCAACAGTTGCAGGAAGGCCTGACCAAAACCCTGAAAGCCGTTACCGCCAAGGCTGCCAAGTGGCGCAAAGGTGAACTGATCACCTTCAAGGCCAGCGAGTAATGACCCTGACCCGCGCCGACTTCCACGTACAGAACCAGGCCAGCGCGCAAGTCGAGGCTCGACGGCTGTTCGACCAGAAGGCTGTTTTGCAAGGTGCATGGCTCGGTTGGGTGGCGTCACAGATCTATACGTTGCGTCCGGCGGAGTACGCCAGCATGGTACGAAGAGAGCTGGCGCGCTTGCAGGAAACTTCCGAAAATTAGTTGACACCCCTCGAAAGCAGGAACCTCTACTACAGTCAGTTGACTGAGTATTCAGAGGCTTTGCGGTCTTCTGCCAGGCCATCCTGCTATTGCTGCGAACAGCACGAGGTGCAAAAGCATGAACGGATTTCGACGGTTGCTGGTCGCTACCCTGGCCACTTTCGGTTTGCTGGCTTCACCCGTTCCGGTGTTCGCTGCCCAGGCGCCGATCCACTTCGCCGACCTGAACTGGGAAAGCGGCAGCCTGATCACCGATATCCTGCGGATCATCGTCGAGAAGGGCTACGGGCTGCCGACCGATACCTTGCCGGGGACGACCATCACCCTGGAGACCGCACTGGCCAACAATGACATTCAGGTGATTGGCGAAGAGTGGGCCGGTCGCAGTCCGGTCTGGGTCAAGGCCGAGGCCGAAGGTAAAGTCGTGAGCCTCGGCGATACGGTCAAGGGCGCCACCGAAGGCTGGTGGGTGCCCGAGTATGTGATCAAGGGCGATCCTGCGAAAGGCATCAAGCCGCTGGCGCCGGACTTGCGCAGTGTCAGCGACCTGCCGCGCTACAAGGGGGTATTCAGTGATCCGGAAACCCCGGGCAAGGGGCGCTTCCTCAACAGCCCGATCGGCTGGACGTCGGAGGTGGTCAACAAACAGAAGCTCAAGGCGTATGGGCTGGACGACAGCTATGTGAATTTCCGCAGTGGTTCGGGGGCGGCACTGGATGCGGAGATCAGTTCTTCGATTCGTCGCGGCAAACCGGTGTTGTTCTATTACTGGTCGCCTACGCCATTGCTCGGCCGCTTCAAACTGATTCAGCTCGAAGAGCCGCCGTTCGACGCCGAAGCCTGGAAGACCCTGACCGACGCCGACAACCCGAATCCGAAACCGACGCGCTCACTGGCCTCGAAGTTGTCCATCGGCGTGTCCACGCCATTCCAGAAACAGTATCCGCAGATTGCCGAATTCTTCAGCAAGGTCGACTTGCCAATCGGTCCGCTGAACAAGGCGCTGGCCGAGATGAGCGAAAAACACACCCCGCCACGGCAGGCGGCAGAGGCGTTCATGAAGGCGCACCCGGACGTTTGGCAGGCCTGGGTGCCCAAGGATGTGGCGGATAAGGTGTCTGCCAAGTTGAAATGATGCGGTGAGTTTGATGGCCCCTTCGCGAGCAAGTCGGATCGCCGCACCGCCGCGTGCGATCAGTTCGGGCGAGTTTCATGGGGCGGCACTTTATCATTGCCGATGACGAATACCCTTACAAAATCGTTCAAGGAAGTTCATCCTGCTGCGACATTTCACGCTGGAAGTCCGAACATGAGCCTATTGATCGCGCAATGGATGGCTGCCATCTTCCTGTTGATCAGCCTGATCCACCTGTACTGGGCGGCGGGTGGAAAGTTGGGTAGCGAGGCGGCGATCCCGCGAATATCCACGGAGGGCGGCGGGGAATCCAGACCGGCCTTCAAACCTTCAGGCTTTGCCACGTTATTGGTGGCGGTCGGGTTGCTGCTGATTGCGATGCTAGTGTGCTTGCGGGTCGGCCTGTATTTGCCGACGGTGCATCACTCGTCGCTGCAATGGTTGATCAGCGCCATTGCGATGCTGATGTTCGCCAGGGCGATCGGCGATTCGAATCTGATTGGGTTCTTCAAACAGGTGAAGGATTCGAAGTTTGCACAGCTCGACACCTGGGCCTATTCGCCGTTGTGTGTGGTGCTGGGGGCGGGGTTGTTGGCCGTTGCCTGGATTTGATCTGAGGTAAAGCAAGGTCAAAAGATCGCTGCTTTCGGCTGCGATCTTTTTTTGCGTCTAACGCTCGCTCTCGGTGCGCCGACTACTCACCTCGGCCGGCACATCATCCCCCGCCATGCGCTTGCGAAACAGCGCCGCCCGCGCCAGCAGCAACGTGGTCACCGGCACCGTAATCGACAACAGGATCGGAATCAGCCAGGCATGCAACACCGGCCCGGACTGGAGTGCTGAAAAGTAAATGATCGAGGCCAACGCCACGCACCAGGCACCCAATGTCGACGCCAGCGCCGGCGGGTGCATGCGCTGGAAGTAATCTTTCATCCGCACCAGGCCAACGGCGCCGATCAGTGCAAACAGACTGCTGAGCAGCAGCAGGACCGCCACCGGAATTTCCACCCACAGAGACAGTTCAGCGTTCATTCGATCACCTCGCCACGCAACAGGAATTTCGCCAGGGCAAACGAGCCGACGAAACCGAACAGCGCAATCAACAGCGCTGCCTCGAAGTAAGTGTCACTGGCATAACGAATGCCCAACGCCAGCATCATCAGCATCGCAATGATGTACAGGTAATCCAGCGCCAGAACCCGGTCCTGGGCCGACGGCCCCTTGAACAGCCGGATCAGCGTCAGAATCATCGCCAGCGAAAAGATGAACAGGCTCAGCAGGATTGCGTTCGACAGCAATGCGCTCATTCGAAGATCTCCATCAAGGGGCGCTCGTAGGTCGCCTTGAAGTGCTGGATGAACAGCGCTTCGTCATCCAGATCGAAGACGTGCAGCAACAGAATGCTGCGGTCCAGTGCCAGTTCCGACCACACGGTGCCGGGAACCACCGTGCAGATCATCGACAGCGCGGCCAGGCCGTTGGCGTCACGCAAGTCCAGCGGCACCTTGATGAAGCGCGAACGCGGTGGACGGCGACCGGCGTTGAGCGCGCCCCAGGCCACGGCGAGGTTGGACACCACCACATCGCGACCGACCAGAAAGAACAAACGCACCATCACGCCCGGCCGACGAATGCGGATCGGCAGCGGTCGCAGCTTGCGCATCATCAACGGCGCGCAGAACCCCAGCACGGCGCCCAGCAGCAGATTGCCGGGGCTCATCGACAGGTTCAGCACCAGCCACAACAACCACAGCGCCAGCGACAACCACGGGGCCGGAAACAGACGCTTCATGGTTTGACCTCCGCGATCGCGGCTTTGGCTTCCGGGCTTGGAATCGCACGGGCACCGAGCACTGCCATCACGTATTGCTGCGGGTTGTTCAAGGCTTGGGCGGCCGCCTGGGTGTAGCGCAGCAGCGGTTCGGCCTTGAAAGTGAGCGCAATGCTCAGACCCAGCAACGCGATGATCGGCACACATTCGAATCGTCGCAACAATGGCGACGGCCGCTCCTCCGGAGTCCAGAAGCGCTGGATGCCCAAGCGCGAGAAGGCAATCAACGACGCCAGCCCGGAGAGGATCAACAACGCGAGCAAGCCCCACGCCGTGTTCGAAACCGGCTCATCGCTGCCATTACCCAGGCCCAACGGATTGAGCAGGGCGCTGAGTAAGCCAAGTTTGCCAATGAATCCTGAAAGCGGCGGCATGCCGATGATCAGCAGCGCGCAGGCAATGAAGCTCAATCCGAGGAACGCCATGGTCCAGGGAATCACTTGGCCGACCACGGCTTTCTGCTCGTCATCGAGGTTGATGCCTTTGGGTGGCTGCAAGGATTCCATCGGACGCGGGAGCAGATCGCTGTCATCGAACAACGGCATTTCATTCGCCGAACGCGAACGCTCGATCAACTCGGCCAACAGGAACAACGCGCTCAACGCCAGGGTCGAGCTGACCAGATAGAACAATGCCGCGCCGATCAGGTTTGGCTGGGCGAAACCGATGGCCGACAGCAGAATCCCGGCGGACACCAGAATGCTCAGGCTGGCCAGACGCTCCAGTCGTTGTGCGGCGAGAATCGCCACGGCGGCGCAGACAATGGTCGCCATGCCACCGTAGATCAGCCAGTCGCCGCCAAAATACGCCGAGGCGCCGGCCTGACCGGAGAACAGCAGGGTCCACAAGCGCAGCAAGGTGTAGACGCCGACCTTGGTCATGATTGCGAACATCGCCGCCACCGGCGCGCTCGCCGAGGAGTACGCCGGCACCAGCCAGAAGTTCAGCGGCCACATCCCGGCTTTGGCCAAAAACGCCACGGCCAGAATTCCCGCGCCGGCATGCAATAGGCCGCGATCGGCTTCCGGCACCAGCGGGATTTTCAGCGCCAGGTCGGCCATGTTCAGGGTGCCGGTGACGCCGTAGATCAGCGCCGCGCCGATCAGGAACAGCGACGAGGCCAGCAGGTTGATCGAGATGTAATGCAGCCCCGACGACACCCGCGACCGACCCGAACCGTGGAGCATCAGGCCGTAAGAGGCCGCCAGCAGCACTTCAAAAAAAACGAACAGGTTGAACAGGTCCGCCGTCAGGAACGCGCCGTAAAGACCCATCATCTGGATCTGGAACAGCGCGTGGAAACTTGAACCTGCGCCGTCCCAACGGGCCATGGCGAACAGCAGGGCGCAGACGCCGATGATCCCGGTCAGCACCAGCATCAGCGCCGACAGTCGATCGACCACCAGCACGATACCGAACGGCACTTGCCAGTTGCCCGGCAGGTACACGCCGATGGAGCCGGGGACGCCAGTCTCCTGAGTCCATTGCAGCAACAGCACGGCAATGCCCAGCCCCAGCAGACTGGAGAGGAGGTTGATCTTGGCTTTTAACGGCCGGTGTTTCTCGCCCAGCATCAGCATCACGGCGGCGGTCAGCAGCGGCAGCAGAATCGGTGCAGCGATCAGGTGCGGCATCAAATTCATTCTTTAGGCTCCCGGCCATCCACATGGTCGGTACCGGTCAGGCCCCGGGAGGCCAGAAGCACCACCAGAAACAGCGCAGTCATGGCGAAGCTGATGACGATCGCGGTCAGCACCAGCGCTTGCGGCAGCGGATCGGTGTAGTGCAACAGGTCTTGCGGCACGCCGTCCTTGATGATCGGCTCCTTGCCGATAAACAGGCTGCCCATGCTGAAGATAAACAGGTTGACGCCGTAGGACAGCAGGCACAGGCCCATCACCACCTGAAACGTTCGTGGCCGCAGGATCAGCCAGACCCCGGACGCCGCCAATACGCCGATGGCGATTGCGATGACTTCTTCCATCAGACGGCTCCTTTCGTGGCGACGGATCTAGGCAGGGCAGCGGTCTTGTGACCGCGTACCGATTGGTGAGCGAGGGCGGTGAGGATCAACAGGGTCGAACCGACCACCACGGCGTACACGCCGATGTCGAAGAACAGCGCACTGGCGATGTGAATATCGCCCAACACCGGCAGGTCCAGATGCCAGGTGTGGGTGGTCAGGAACGGATAACCGACCGCCATCGCCCCAAGCCCGGTGACCGTGGCGAAAAGCAACCCGGTGCCCATCCAGCGCAGTGGCCGCAGGCTCATTTGCGCCTCGACCCACTGGGTGCCGGCGACCATGTATTGCAGGATAAACGCTACTGACATCACCAAACCTGCGACAAAGCCGCCGCCCGGTTGATTGTGGCCGCGCATGAACAGGTAGACCGATACCACAAACGCAATCGGCAACAGCAGGCGCACCAGCACCGCCGGCACCATCATGAAACCGAGCGCGGTGTCGCTGGCCTGCCGCGGATTGACCAGGTCGGTGACCACGTCGGGTGCCAGCAGACGTTGCTGGGCGGGCAATTGCAGGCTTTCTTTCGGCGGTCGGAAGCGTCGGAGCAGGGCGAATACGGTCAGGGCCACGGCCGCCAACACGGTAATTTCACCGAGCGTATCGAAACCACGGAAGTCCACCAGCATCACGTTGACCACGTTGCTGCCGCCGCCTTCGGGCAGGGCACGGCTGAGGTAGAACGAAGAAATGTGGTTCGGCGTCTGACGCGTCAGCATGGCGTAGGACAGCAGCGCCATGCCGCCGCCGACCACGGTCGACAACAGCAAGTCGCGGATACGGCGGATGCGTGCCTTGCGCAGGGTGCTCGGCAGCGGCGATACCTCTTCGATCCGGCGCGGCAACCAGCGCAGACCGAGGAGGATCAGCACCGTGGTCACCACTTCGACCGCCAGTTGCGTCAGCGCAAGATCGGGCGCCGAGAACCAGACGAAGGTCACGCACGTCATCAGGCCGCAGACGCTAACCATGGTCAGGGCTGCGAGCCGGTGATACTTGGCCTGCCACGCCGCGCCGAGGGCACAGGCAATCGCCAGCAGCCAGAGGGTCACGAACACGATCGAGCCGGGAATCTTCGGCCGGTCGCCCCAGCTCAGGCTGCTGTGGAGCATCGGGATCAACCCGGCCAGCACCGCCGCCAGTACCACCAGGAACAATTGGGTTTGCAGGCGCTTGGTGCTGATCCGCCGCTCGAGACGACGGGCCAGGCGCATCATGATCACCAGGCTGCGTTCGAACAGGCGCTTGCCGTTGAACCGGCCAATGAGCGGCGGGTACTTGAAACGCCCGCGTTTGAGCTGATTACGTAGCAGCAGATAAAGCACGATGCCGCCGGACATGGCGATCAGGCTCATGATCATCGGGGCGTTCCAGCCGTGCCAGATCGCCAGGCTGTATTCAGGCAAAGTTCCGCCCACCACCGGCAGGGCAGCAGCGGCCAGCAACGGGCCGACCACCTGCGCTGGGAAAATCCCCACGACCAGGCAGGCGAATACCAGCAGTTCCACCGGCGCGCGCATCCAGCGTGGCGGTTCGTGCGGGGTGTGCGGCAGGTCGGTGGCGGTCGGGCCGAAGAACACGTCGACGGTAAAGCGCAGCGAGTAGGCGACGCTGAAAGTCCCGGCGATGGTCGCGACGATCGGCAGGGTCATCTCGATCCACGCTGTCGCGTTGATGAACACCGTTTCGGCGAAGAACATCTCTTTCGAGAGGAAGCCGTTGAGCAGCGGCACCCCGGCCATCGAGGCACTGGCGACCATGGCCAGGGTGGCGGTGAACGGGATCAGCTTGATCAGGCCGCTGAGCTTGCGAATGTCCCGGGTGCCGCTTTCGTGGTCGATGATCCCGGCGGCCATGAACAGCGAGGCCTTGAAGGTCGCGTGGTTGAGAATGTGGAACACCGCGGCCACGGCGGCCAGCGGGCTGTTCAGGCCCAGCAGCAGGGTGATCAGGCCCAGGTGGCTGATGGTCGAGTAGGCCAGCAGACCCTTGAGGTCGTTCTGGAACATCGCGCAGTACGCGCCCAGCAACAGGGTGCAGGCGCCGGCGCCGCTGACGATGTAGAACCATTCTTCACTGCCCGACAGCGACGGCCACAGTCGTGCGAGTAGAAACACTCCGGCCTTGACCATGGTCGCCGAGTGCAGGTAGGCCGAAACCGGTGTCGGCGCCGCCATCGCGTGGGGCAGCCAGAAGTGGAAGGGGAATTGTGCACTTTTGCTCAGGGCGCCGATCAGGATCAGGGGGAGCAGAATAGGGTAGAGGGCGTGCGCGCGAATCAGATCGCCGGCGCCCAGGACCTTGTCCAGGTCATAGCTGCCGACCACATGGCCGAGCAGCATGACCCCCGCCAGCAAGCACAAACCGCCTGCGCCGGTGACCATCAACGCCATATAAGCACCGCGTCGCGCATCAGCGCGGTGGTGCCAGTAGCCGATCAGCAGGAACGAGAAGAGGCTGGTCAGCTCCCAGAAAAACACGATCTGGATCAGGTTGCCGGAGATCACCAGCCCGAGCATGGCCCCCATGAACGCCAGGAAAAACGCGAAGAACCGCGGCACCGGATCGTCCGGCGACATGTAGTAGCGGGCGTACAACGAAACCAGCGTGCCGATGCCCAGCACCAGCATCGAGAACAGCCAGGCGAAACCGTCCATGCGCAGGACGAAGTTCAAGCCCAGGCTCGGTAGCCAGAAGAATTCTTCGCGGATCACGCCGCCATGGGCGATTTGCGGGTACAAGAGGGCGACCTGAACGGTGCCTATCAAGGCAACCAGACCCGCTAACAAAGATTCGGTGTTACGCGCGTTGTGCGGCAGCAAGGCTGCCAGACAGCTGCCGATAAAAGGCAGAAGCAGTAGAACTATCAGGGACATAGGCTTCTAATCTGCGGAAGTTTGTGAAGCATCATACGTGCCAGTTCCCGGATCGCCAAACGCCAAGCTGTCGCAGAATCCTACAAGGTAGACGGAAAAACCCTGATTCACATTGTTTCAGGAAGTGCGATTTCGCCTGTGCTGGCCCCATCGCGGGCAAGCCCGCTCCCACAGGAATTGTGGTTGTACACAAAACTCATGTACACCTTCAGACCCTGTGGGAGCGAGCTTGCTCGCGATAGCTATCTATCAGGCGCCGCAGATATGGCGGCTTATCGCTGTGTTTCCTGCTCCAACTCTTCCTCAGCCGCAGCAACCTTACCCTTGGTCTTCAACTCACTGACAATCACCGCCGCCACAATCAACCCCGCGCCGACCAGCGCAATGGCCGGCAACCGCTCCCCGGCGATCCGCCCGACAATCCCGGCCCACACCGGCTCACCGGCATAGATCAATGTCGCCCGGGTCGGCGAAACGCTCTTTTGCGCCCAGTTCATCGCCACTTGAATCGCAGCACTGGCCGCGCCCAACCCCAGCGCGCTGCACAACAACAGCCATGAGAAGTCCGGAATCGCTTCCTGAGTCGGCACCACCATCAAAAACGCCAGCACCGAAGTGACCGCCAATTGCACTACCGTCACCCGGCGCACATCGACCTGTCCGGCATAAGTGCTGATCAAAATGATTTCCGCCGCAATCGCCACGGCGCTGATCAGCGTGGCGATTTCACCGGGGCTGAAATTTAACGAAGCGCCGGCCGGTCCCGAAAACAGCATCAACCCGGTAAACGCCAACATGATCCCGATGCTCGGCATCAGACCCGGACGCCGACCCAGCACCAGCCATTGCAGCAACGGCACGAAGGGCACGTACAACGCGGTAATAAACGCCGACTGACTGCTGGCAATGCTCTGCAACCCGACGGTCTGCAAACCATAACCAAGCATGATCGCCACACCGATAAAGGCCCCGGCCTTCAATTCGAACAACGTCAGTTCACGCAGGTGACGCCAGGAGAACAGCGCAACAATGAGCGCCGCCGCGGCAAAACGCAGACCGACAAAAAACATCGGCCCGCTGACGGTCATCGCGTGCTGCACCAGCAAGAAGGTGCCGCCCCAGACCATGGTGATCAGCACCAGCACGCACTCGGCCTTGCTGAGCCGCGAGAAACGGGGGGAAGTGTGAGAGATATTCACCGACGTCATGACCTTGCGCGCTACCTGAGGGGGACGCACAATGCGTCGAATGTTGCGCAGTATACTGCCCAACCCCACCAAGTGAGCAATATAGTGCACAAAGATTCCACGCATCGGGCTTCGGTCCTCCAGCACGTCAGTCAAAACGTTCGACGCTTGCGCCACGCCGCCGACATGAGCCAGACCGCACTGGCCGAAAAGTCCGGAGTCAGCCGCCGGATGCTGGTGGCCATCGAAGCCGGCGAGAAGAACGTCAGCCTGACCACCCTCGATCGTGTGGCCGAAGCGCTGGACGTGGCCTTCAGCGACCTGATTCAGGCCCCGGATGCCCGCGACCCGAGCCGCATTAACGAACTGGCCTGGGCCGGGACTATTCCTGGCAGCAAAGCCGTTTTATTGTCCAAAGCCACCGCCACCCGTGAGGTGGAACAATGGGAATGGTGCCTGCAACCGGGGGAAATTTACCCGTCGCAACCGGACGCCGAGGGCTGGAGTGAACAAATCTACGTCTTCGAAGGTTGCCTGACGTTGATGCTGGGCGACACGCCGCATGAGATAGTCGCCGGCGAGTTCTACATGTTTGCCAGCAACCAGCCGCATGCCTATCGCAACGATGGGCCGGTGGCGGCGCGGTTTGTGCGAAACGTGGTGATCTAACTGTTTGCCGATCAATACTGGATTGTGGGCGATCTGCACGCCTTGTTTTTAGGTAAACACTGATCAGTGAGAACGGCATGAGTGAAATTCAAAGCGGCCAGGCGACCGACGCCATCCGCCACGCAGACATCCTGATCGTCGGCGGCGGCCTCAGTGGCGCAATGCTTGCGGCGCAGTTGCTACGCCTGCCGGGCAAACGCCAGGTGCTGGTGATCGAACCCCGCGCCGAACTGGGGCGGGGCGAGGCCTATAGCGCGGTTGAGTTGGGCCACACGCTCAACGGCAATGCGGCGCGGATGAGCGTCGACCCGGACAACGCCGACGACCTGACCCAATGGCTGACCGAGTACATCGCGGCCGGCGGCTGGTCGGAGTCTGACGAGCAACAGGTGCCGGTCAGCGAATTGTTCCCGCCTCGGGGGATTTTCGGTCTGTACGTGCAGCAGCGCCTGTCTGAAGCGCAAGCGGTGGGCGCCGTGAACGGGTCAACGGTCGAGCATGTCCGGGCCGAGGTGGTTGACCTGCAAACCCGGGACGATTCGGTGCTGATGACGTTGAGTGACGGGCAACGCTTGCAGGGCGTTTATGCGGTGTTGGCGACCGGGATGTTCCCCGCTGCGCGCACGCCCCAGACCGAGTCCAGCGGCTTGAACGGCGCTGCGCTTGATCCGTGGGATGTCGCCGCCATGCAACAACTCGATCCGCAGTCGACCGTGCTGATCATCGGTTCGGGCCTGACCATGGTCGATGCCGTGGTGTCGCTGGAACAGGCCGGGCATCGGGGGCCGATCGAAGTGTTTTCCCGTCATGGCTTGCTGCCTCACGTGCGTCGACAGCCACCGGCCTGGGTAGATTTTCTCGCCGAGGATCAGAGCATTCGTACCCCACGTCAGCTGATGCGCGAACTGCGTCGGCATTGCCGAGACGCCATCGCTCAAGGCATCGACTGGCAGGCGCCGCTCGACACCGTACGGGCGCACATCGGCCGTTTGTGGAATCAGGCGACGGACGTGCAGCGTCGGCAATTCGTGCGGCATGTACGGCCGTGGTGGGAAAGTCACCACCACCGCTCGCCGCCGTTGAGTGCAGAGTTGGTGGAACGCTTGCACAAGGAAGGGCGATTGCGGATTCAGGCGGCGTCGTTCAAAGGGCTGGAGCCTTCAGTGGACGGAGCAGTGAGCATCCGCATTCGGCGTCGTGGTGAATCAGAAATCACCGTTGTCAGCGCCGCGGCGTTGATCAATTCCAGCGGCATCGAATACGACTGGCGACGGGTCGCCCGACCGTTGCCACAGCAACTGCTGGCGCGCGGACTTGTCCGGCCGGGTCCGTTGGCGCTGGGGATTGCGGCGGCGGTGGATGGCGCGGTGTTGGGCGCCGATGAACACGTCGCCAGCCGTCTGTTCGCCATGGGACCACCGTTGCGTGGGATGTGGTGGGAAAGCACCGCAGTGACCGACGTGGCGAGTCAGGCCAAGGCGCTCGCCGTTCGCCTGACAACAACGCCGCTTCTGTAGCATGTGGTGAGGGGATTTATCCCCGTTCGGCGGCGAAGCCGTCGTAATCCATTGGACGCGGTGTGGCCGGAAAAACAGGGGCCGCTTCGCAGCCCAACGGGGATAAATCCCCTCGCCACTGGCCGTTGATCAATAACGCTGATACTTCGAACCGAACTCAGGGCGGTTTTCAGCGACGTAGAGTTTGCTCGCCTGGCTGTCTCTGTGATCAACGCTGACGGTGTTCACGTTCAGTGTGGCTGGTTGGCTGACTTTAGCGGCCGCAACGATTTGCGAGGTGGCATGTGGGGCAGCAATGGCGGAGGTAGCGCCAAGAACCGACAGGGCGAAACCAAGACTGATTATGCTTTTCATGATGTTGCTCCAGAGAGTGGGGAGAAGATGTGGCCACTGTAGTGCTGGAGCGTCGTGATGAAAAAACACCCTGACGCATAGTTGTTATCGAGTGCGTTGATCCGTCGTCAGCGGGGTGTGTCAGTCTACGGGCAATCAACACCGCTGATAATTCGAACTGAATTCAGGACGGTTTTCAGCCACGACCACACCGCCGCGTACTTCATTGCTTGGGCTGATCAGCGCGACACGTTCGCGCAGTTGTACTGTCGCGGGTGCTTGTCCAGAGGGATACAAAACCCTATGAAGAACGCTCCTCAGGTAATGCTGAATTCCACCGGGTAGGAGAACACGTAGCCTTCGCTGCGCACGGTTTTGATGTAGGTCGACTCGCGCGAATCATCCATCAAGCGTTGGCGCAAACGACTCACCAGCAAATCGATGGAGCGGTCGAACAGGTCGGCGTCGCGTGACCAGCGCCGGCACCCTGAAAGCGGACTCGTTCGGCCCGCTGAAGCATGTCAACGCCGGGTTGCTGAATGTGGCTTACGCCGAAGTCGGCCCCGCCGATGGTCCGGTGGTGATTCTTCTGCACGGTTGGCCTTACGACATTCACAGTTATAGCGAAGTGGCGCCCTTGTTGGCGGCCAAGGGTTACCGGGTGCTGATCCCGTATGCACGGGGCTACGGCGACACGCATTTCCTGTCCGACAAGACTGTTCGCAACGGCCAGCCCGCAGCGCTGCGGCCCTGGATAACCCGGACCATGTGGCAATCACGATTTTCAACTATCGCTGGCGGTTGGGCATGGTTCAGGGCGAACCTCAATACGAAGCGCTGAAGCAACGGCTGGCAAAGGCCCCGGTTACTACGGTGCCGACCATCACGATGGAAGGTGACGCCAACGGGGCGCCGCACCCGGCGGCCGAGGATTATGCCAAGCGCTTCACCGGCAAATATGAGTACCGACTCATCAACGGCGGCATTGGCCACAACTTGCCGCAGGAAGATCCGCAGGCCTTTGCCAAGGCAGTGATCGACGCGGATCACCTCTGAGCATTAGTGCCGCGAATAGTGTGCTTTAGGCATTAAGCAATCCCCACATTAGATTATTTTTATTGGCCAGGCACTGGTGAGGCCTGTTCCACCATTTGGATCAGGTTTTCTGGCCAGACTGTTTCAGCGGTTTCTTTCAACTCGGCGATTGACCACCATTTGTGTTCAGTCATCACCCGGGCTTCATCGGCAGTCCAGCCATCACGCGTCAGCCGTTCTTCATCGGTGCAGACGACGAAGTAGCGTTCCACGGAAAGGACGGTTTCGCCGCTGGGCAACATCATCGAAAAGCTGCGCTCTGCCACGCTAGTGCCCACCGTGTTGGTGTGCAGTCCGGTTTCTTCATGCAGTTCGCGTATGGCGGCGGCTTCAAAGGTTTCACCTTCCTCAAGGCCTCCACCCGGTGTGGCCCAATAGTCGCGTCCGTCCAAGGCATCTCCCTTGTGCTGGAAGCGAAACAGCAAAACCTGACGGGCGGGATTGATCACGAGGAGTCGAGCGGCGTTGCGTTGGCGCATGGTTGTTTCTCTTTCCATAGAAGGCAGCAAGCCGAAGCATTTGCTTCGGCTTGCTGTGTTACAGCTTACGTTAGCTTTGTTACGCAACCACTTGATAACACGGCACATACGCCGCGCCACCGGGCAGTTTCATCCGGTGCTGGGCGACGAAGGCTTTGAGCAGTTGATCCAGCGGTTGCATGACGGCTGCATCACCACGTATCTGGTACGGCCCGTGCTCTTCGATCAGGCGGATGCCCTTGTCCTTGACGTTGCCGGCGACGATGCCGGAGAACGCACGGCGCAGGTTGGCGGCCAGTTCGTGGGCGGGCAGGTTGCGGCTCAGTTTCAGGTTGGCCATGTTTTCGTGGGTCGGATCGAACGGGCGCTGGAAGCCTTCGTCGATCTTCAGCAGCCAGTTGAAATGGAATGCGTCGTTGCGCTCGCGGCGGAACTGTTTGACCGCTTTGAGGCCTTGAGTCATTTGGCGCGCGACTTCAACCGGGTCGTCGATGATGATCTCGTAATGTTGTTTTGCCGCTTCACCCAACGTGGCGCCGACAAACGCGTCCAGTTGCTCCAGATACGGCGCGGCATGTTTCGGTCCGGTGAGGACCACGGGGAAGGGCACTCCTGCATTGTCCGGGTGCATCAGGATGCCGAGCAGGTACAGGAACTCTTCGGCCGTGCCGGCACCGCCCGGGAAAATGATGATGCCGTGGCCCACGCGGACGAAGGCTTCCAGACGTTTTTCGATGTCCGGCAGAATCACCAGTTCGTTGACGATCGGGTTGGGCGCTTCGGCGGCGATGATGCCTGGCTCGGTCAAGCCGAGGTAGCGGCCGCCGTGGATACGCTGCTTGGCGTGGGCGATGGTCGCGCCTTTCATCGGGCCCTTCATCACGCCAGGACCGCAACCGGTGCAGATGTCGAGGCTGCGCAGGCCCAGTTCGTGGCCGACTTTTTTGGTGTATTTGTATTCTTCGGTGTTGATCGAGTGGCCGCCCCAGCACACCACGATCTTCGGCTCGACGCCGGGGCGCAGGGTGCGGGCGTTGCGCAGCAGGTGGAAGACGTAGTCGCTGATGCCCTGGGAGGTACTCAGGTCGATGCGTTGGGCGTCGAGTTCGTTTTCGGTGTAGACGATGTCGCGCAGGGCGCTGAAGAGCATTTCGCGGGTGCTGGCGATCATTTCGCCATCGACGAAGGCGTCGGCCGGGGCGTTCAGCAGTTCGAGACGTACGCCGCGATCCTGCTGGTGAATGCGGATTTCAAAGTCCTTATAGGCTTCGAGAATGGTTTTGGCGTTATCAACATGGGCGCCGGTATTGAGGATGGCCAGGGCGCACTGGCGGAACAAGGTGTAAGTGCTGCCGGATCCGGCTTCGCTCAGTTGCTGTACTTCACGTTGAGAAAGGGTTTCCAGGCTGCCTTTAGGGCTGACCGAGGCGTTGATTACTTGTCGTTGGGTCATTCAATGATCCTTAAAACGATGCCATTCATACAGGCAACTGGCATCCGAATGGTATGTATCCATGAAAGAAGATGGCACGAACTGCGCTGTATCGCCATTTCCCCGTTTGACGATGAAAAGATGAAAAGCAGCCCCAGCATAGCTAAATCCCCTGCAGAGGCGATAATGCCCCGCAGTCTTTTTAGCCATGCCCTCAAGGAAACCCGTCGCGATGTTCGAAATACAGCCGCAGAACCCCGAACGCTATCGAAGCCAGACGCGACGCAGCACAGTGATCATAGCCCTGATTTTCCTGGTCCTGGCGATGGTGCTCTCCACCGTGGCGGTGACGCTGTTCGGTGAGCCCGACGGCGACAATCTGCGCTTTAACGTCGGTGGCGTGTTTTTGGCGGTACTGCTGATGGTAGCGCTGATGCGTGGCACGTTCTGGACCCAGCAATGGATGGCCCCGGCAGTTTACGGCTGGCAGCTCAAGCGCAGTTTGATGAGCATTACCAACGTCATGCATCAGGTGACGGCGGCGGTGGAGAAGGAGGATCCGAGCGCCATGAAGCTGCTGCGTTTCTATCATCTGGGGTTGAGCCAGATGCATGAGTTGGACGGCAACTCCAGTGATCACAGCCAATTGACCCGCGAGATGGATCAGCACAAGGCACGGATGGAAGCGCTGGGTATCGAGACTGATCAGACGCAATTGAATCCGGCCTGGATCGAGGCCGTGAAGCGGGTGCCTCGGTAGGACCTCTGGTGTGGGCAGAAACCGCTCAGTTGGGGCTAATGCCCATCAGCTAAGTCATTTCAGCTGCTACGGTTCGCGGTTAAACTGACTGGCATTACGCACCCTACGGGGTGTTTGATGAGGCATAGTCGCCTGCCACCAGGCGGCTCATACCCGCCAGGGGTCAAAAAAAGGGCGAACGGGATTCGCCATGTGGTCAGAATTCAGGGAGCGTCATGGGTCATCCGTCCGTTAAAGATCGAATTGAACAGGCCCGCCACGGCATGCCCTTGGTAGCCGAGCAGGTCGGGGTAACGCTCAAGGTTCGCTCTGCGGTGTTTCTGCTGGTCGCGGTGTGCCTGTCCATGACGGCTATCGTGATGTGGGAGGCCTGGAACTCGCGCCAGTACCATCTGCATGACAAGGCAGTGGCGATGTCCAACCTTGCGCAGACCCTGGCCTCGCAGGCGCAGGCGTCGATCAAGCAAGCCGATACGCTGCTGTTTACCCTGGTGGATCGCCTCGAAAGCGACGGTTTCGACCAGGCCCGGGTGCCCGGACTGGAGCGATTGCTCAGGGCCCAGCGCAGCGAGTTGGGCCAACTCCATGGCTTGTTCGTGTATGACGAAAAAGGTCGCTGGGTTGTCAATTCCAATGGTGCCGTCGTGCCCGATGCGAACAATGCCGACCGTGAATACTTCATCTTCCATCGTGATCATCCCGATCGAGGGCCCCACATTGGCCCGTCGATCAAGAGCCGTTCGAGCGGTGAATGGATCATGACGGTTTCCCGCCGGATCAATCATCCGGATGGCAGCTTTGCCGGCGTGGCGCTGGCAAGCCTCTATCTCAGCCACTTCCTTGCGCTCTACAACAGCATCGATATGGGCGGTAACGGCGTGATCAACCTGATCGCCGACGACGCCACCATCGTCGTTCGCCGGCCGTTTAAAGAAGCTGAAATCGGCATCAGCGTCGCCAAGGGGCCGCTGTTTACGCAACTGTTGCCCAAGGGCGATTCGGGCACGGCAACGGTCCCGTCCTATGTGGATGGGGTGGAGCGTGTGGTTGGGTTTCGCAGGGTCGCCGGTTATCCGCTGATCATCTTTGCTGCGCTGAATAAAGATGAAGTACTGGCAGCCTGGCGTAAGGAGGTACTGCTGAGTGCCGGGATCGTCTCGTTATTCCTGGGGTTTCTGGGCGTACTCGGTTATCGCCTCATTCGGCTCATGACGCAGCAGAATCACGTGCAGAACGTATTGCTGGATGCGCAGGAAAAACTGCTCGAGGTCAACCGCAGTCTTGAGATGCTGGCCCTGGAGGATGCACTGACCGGGCTTTCCAACCGGCGTCAGTTCGATCATTTCATCCTTGCCGAAATGGGTCGCGCCAGGCGCAACCAGACCCACCTCGCGCTGCTGATGATCGATGTCGATCACTTCAAGAGCTTTAACGATCTTTACGGCCATGTGGCCGGCGATGAGTGTTTGCGCAACATCAGCACGATCATCAGGGACAACATCAAGCGCCCTGGCGACCTGGCTGCGCGCTATGGCGGCGAAGAGTTTGCGGTAGTTCTGCCCGGAACCGACTATGTGGGGGCGTTTATGGTGGCGGAAAAAGTCCGTCGCGCGGTTCAGCAGGCAGGCATCGAGCACAGTGAAGGTGCTGAAGGCTCGGTGACGGTCAGCCTGGGCGTCGCCGCTTACGATCCGGCGTCCCAGGCCCAGCCCGATGACTTAGTGGGGGCCGCCGACAAGGCGCTTTACGTGGCCAAGGCCAGCGGCCGGAACATGAGCGTCATTGCCAACTGAATTCAAACAAACCGGTCATAGGGGAATCCTTGAGCGGAAAAGATCAAAAGATTGTCCGAACGCGGCGGCAGCTACGCGCCCGTTGGGCGCTGCCACAGCCTGATCACCCGAAGGTAGACCAGCACGTTGATCGCCAGCACCACGCTGCCCAGTCCTAGTTGAATCGCCGGCGTCAGGCCCGCCGGGTAAATGACCGGCCACACGTAATGTTCGATGAAACCGCCGCCATAGCCGGTTTGCCCGGCCGCGTGACGCATCAGGTTTTCCCACTCTGTCAGCGGGCAGGTCAGGTGGAAGACTTCCACCGATATGCCCCACGCAGCCACGGGCAGGTGCCACCAGATCAGAGGGCGCCATTTGAGTACCAGCAGCCCGCCGAACAGCACGAACAGAATGAACAACAGATGAAACAGCACCAGCCCGTCGGCGGCGATTCGGTACAGCATGTCGACTCCCTGACGCGTTATCGGAATCGCTCCATGGTACTCGGGCGGGTTGCTCCTGCTCTATCGATTGTTTGCGGTTGCGCGCTGCGAGCGGCCCTTCATCAATCGCGAAAGTCAGCCAACTCCGCACGTATCCTTCCGTTGTGCTTGGCGAATCAAGCGTGCAGTCGATGAATGGCACAAGTTCGCAGCAGTGCGCAGATTGTTCAAGCCATCGGCCGCGACTGCTGGCACAGTCTGAGGTCTTTCCCTGGTTGTAGAGCGTTATGTCCAATTCACTCATGCCGCGCAGTGCCTTTCTTCGCGGCGCTGCGGCGATCATGCCGTTGTCCCTGGCGACCGCGCCCTGGGGACTGCTGGCCGGCTCCATGGCCATCGAGGCCAATCTCACGCCCCTGCAAGGCCAGGGTTTGTCGAGCATCGTGTTTGCCGGGGCGGCGCAACTGGTGGCTATCGGCATGCTCAAGGGCGGTGCCGGGATCTTTTCGATTCTGCTGACCACGCTGCTGCTGACGTCCCAGCATTTGCTGTACGGCATGAGCCTGCGTCCGGTGATTTCGCCGTTGCCGGGTCGCTGGCGTGTGGGGTTGGGCTTTTTGCTCACCGACGAGCTGTTCGCCCTGACCAGTCAGCATGACAAGCAGCAGTTCAACCGCTGGTACGCATTGGGTGTCGGCCTGACGTTTTACATCGCCTGGAACCTCTTCACCTTCGCCGGCATTGTGCTGGGCAGCAGTATTCCGGGACTGGAACATCTGGGGCTGGACTTCTCCATTGCGGCGACCTTTATTGCCCTGATCACCCCGGTGGTGCGAAACGTGCCGACCGTGGTTTGCGTGGCGGTGTCGCTGTTCTGCTCGGTGCTGTTCAGCTACTGGCAATGGGGCTCGGCACTGGTGCTGTCGGGGTTGGCGGGCATGACCGCAGGCTTTATCTGCAACAAATTCTACGGTGGACGCACATGATGGTCTGGGCGGTTATTGTCGGCATGGGGATACTGGTTTTCCTGAACCGCTATGTGTTTCTGGAGCCTCGGTTGCCCGTGCGCTTGAGCAGTAATGCGCGGCAGTTCCTGGGTTTTGCGGTACCGGGCATGCTGACCGCGATCTGCGGGCCGATCGTGTTCATGCCCGACAAGCAGCTGAATCTGCAGTGGGACAATCCGTACCTGATCAGTTCGCTGGTGGCGGTGGGGCTGGTGCTCTATACCCGCAATACCTTGCTCAGCATGGTGTTGAGCATGGGGTTTTTCTTTTTGCTGCGAGTGTGGCTCTAAATCGTTCCCGTCGAAACTGTTCTACGCTAAAAGGAGATTCCTTCAGGAATAGAGGTGAGCATGGCAAATGATCCAAAGCGACCGGACCCGGATGAAGAGCTGGATGAACCCACGGAAGAGGAGCTCAAGCGACAGCGGCGTTCGACGCCGGACTGGAAGCACCCCGACGACGGTAAAGAGCTGTCAGATCGCGACCAGGAGCGTCCGCTGAAGCCTTGACCGATTTGCACACCTGTCTTTTGTTGGTCGTGTACATATCCGTTCCTGTGGTCACGGCGGCTTAGGGTTCCGCCCTTATGTGGTTGATCAACGCGTCGGGGATGCTCAGCGCCGCGACAAAATCGTGAATGCCACGGTACTGCGACAGGCGTCCGCACATAGGCCGATCCTCCGATGAAGAGCGCTGACTGGAGATTTCAGCGTAGTTGCTCAGATCACATGGGCGCGCTGCAACTCGGTCAGCGACAAGGCCTTGAGGCGAGCGAGCAGCGGGTCCCGCCGGTCACGGGGATGGGCCAGTTGCACCGCAAGCTCCTGACGAATGCTGCTGGGGCGATTGTCCATCACCAGCACCCGATCGCTGAGGTACAGCGCTTCATCCACGTCGTGGGTCACCAGCAACAAGGCGATGGCGTGACGTTCGGCCAGTTGCAGCAGCAGGTCCTGCAATTTCATGCGGGTGAAGGCGTCGACCGCGCTGAAGGGTTCGTCGAGCAACAGCACTTGCGGTCTCGAGTAGAGTCCGCGAGCGATCGCCACCCGCTGCGCTATGCCGCCCGACAGCGCTTTGGGCAGGGTTTGAGCAAAACCACCGAGGCCCACTTCGTCGATCAGTTGGGCGACCCAGGCTTTGTCGTAATGGTTGCCGGCGCTGAAACCGATGTTCTGTTCGACCGTCAGCCAAGGCATCAGTCGCGGCTCCTGGAACACGAAAGCGACTTCCCCGGCGCTGCTGCGCAGTTCGCCCTCAAAGTCCTTTTCCAGGCCGGCGATGATCCGTAACAACGTGCTTTTCCCGCAGCCGCTGGGACCCAGCAGGCTGACGGCTTCCCGGGGCTGCAATTGCAGATGGATGTTCTTGAGGACGGTGGTGGTGGCGAAGGTTTTGCGCTCGACGCGAATGTCCAGCAGGTGGCCGGTCATGGCTCATACCGCTGCGCAACCCGGTGAATAGGCCGGGCAGGGCCGCGGGCAGCAGAATTCGGCGGACCAGTCGCGGCCGGCTGAAACCGTACATCTGCCCGACTTCCACCAGTTTGCGATCGATGTCGCGGATCGCCGCGACGCCATTGAGGTATACCGGGAAGAAGGCACCGATGGCGATCAAGACGATTTTCGAAGTCTCGTCGATGCCCAGCCACAGCAGCAACAGGGGCACCCAGGCCAGGCTCGGAATCGAACGCAGGCCGGCGAACGTCGGCTCAAGCCAGGCTTCGGCTTCGCGGCTCAAACCGACCCACGCGGCGAATACCAAGGCCAGACTGGCACCGATGGTGAAACTCAACAGCACCCGCAACAGGCTGGCGCTGATGTGCTTCCACAGCGCGCCTTCGGCGAGGTCTCTCAAGGTCAGCGCGATTTCGCTGAGGGCCGGCATTTGGTAGGACGGCAACCAGCCGATGCGCACGACGAATTCCAGCACCGGCAAGGCCAAGCCTTTGAGGCGCAGGCGCCATGCGTTGTTGTGGGAAGCGCTTGCTCGCCGTGGCGCAGGCAATGCTCGCCCGTGAGCCTGGTGCTCAAACACTTCGGCTTCGACCACTCGTTTCAGCAGGCGTTTACCCAGTAACCCACGATGCCGTGCAGCACTGGAACCAAACACTGTGTACCCTTATCCAACCTCGGCCCGCAGCGACAGGCGGGTCGACGAAGGATAAATGGGCGAAGGATTTTTGCCCTTTGACGTGTTGACCATAACGGTCTGACCCAAGGCAAAACATGAAACGGCTGTTCAAGGTTCTCTCTGCACTCATCATCGCCACAGGGCTGGTTGGGTGTATCGCTTCTCCCATCGAAATGACGCCGCAGACCGAGCAGCGTCTGAGCGCGCAACCACCGATCCGTTTTCTGCTGACCTTCGACGACGGTCCCAGCGCATCGAGTTTCTGGAATCCGACAATGACGGTGCTCGACAGTCTGGCGACGAACCCGGTGCAGCCGAACCTCAAAGCGGTGTTTTTCGTGCAGATCCGCGCCTCACGGGCCGGCGGCAGTGAAATAGGGCGCCAGGTCATGCACCGTGAACAGGCCGAAGGTCAGATCCTGGGTTTTCACACGGCCACGCCCGGGCACACCAACCATCGTTCCCTGGACCCGCAAGCACTGGAGCAGTCCCTCACCCACGGCAGCGCCGACATCGCCGCGATCACCGGCGCGCCGCCGACGCTGGTGCGCCCGCCATTCTGGAGCTACGACAAACGCACTTTCGCGGCCTATCAGCAACATGGCATGCATGTGCTGCTGACCGATTTGAGCGCCAATGACGGCAAGATCTGGGGTTTCAACGCCAGTCCCCGGCGGCGCGCCCACCTGCTGCGCAGCCTGTCCGAAGTACGCGAGCGCATCGCCCTTGGAGAGTTACCGGTGGTGGACGGGGTGATTCCGGTGGTGGTGACCTTTCACGACCTCAATCGCTACACCGCCCGGCACACGCGGGAGTACCTGCAAATCCTCCTCGACAGTGCACAGGCTACCGGTGTGAAAACCGCAGAAAAGCCGTTTTACGACGACACGGCAGCGCTGCAACGGGCCGCCATGGCGCGTACTGTTCGCGACAGTTCACAGGCGGTTGAATTACCGGGGCTCTGGAATTGGATCTGGGGTGGGGATTCTCACTGAAAAGGCTTCAAAGTGAGAAACAGCTAACACATATTTTGAGCATTGGCGGCGCAGGATGGGAAATGTGCATCTATGCTGAGCAAGTTGGATCCGATTAACTGCCACGGAGGCGCCAGTCATGGTTTCAGTTCCTGAGCTTTGCCGCATTGTTGAGTCTGGTTTTCAACCGCTGTCCTGTGCCTGCACGGTGAATCCCGACGCAACGTTACGAATTAAGGTCTACGAACCCGCCACCGGGCGAATTGATTTGTTGATTACCGGTGTATCACCCGCACGGCTGACCAGCGTTCGCGATATCTCCAATCTGATTGGCGAGTTGCGCATCGAGATGCGCGCCGGGCGCCGGGCGTTTGCCGGCTAGTCCCGCGGCAGCAGCTCATCAATCATCTGCAAGCAATGATTCAACCCCGGTGAAACGTCGCCCACGCGCCGGCTGAGAATAATCGGCGAGGTCGCGTTGCCTTCCAGCAGCGGCGTGAAACCAATGTCGTCGCGGTGCAGCAATTGCACCGAGGCCGGCACCAGGGTGACGCCGATTCCTGCCCCCACCAAGCCGATGGCTGTTTGCAGCTCGTTGGTCCATTGCGCCACATGGATGCTCACGCCATAGGATTCGAACAACGCGATCACATGGTCGGCGTAGCTGGGACGCGGGTTGCCGGGGTACAACACAAAAGGTTCTTTCGCCAGTTCGCGAAGGCTGATCGGCCCGGCCAGTAATGGGTGACCAGCGGGCAGGGCGGCGACCAGCCGATCTTCGGTCAACACCGTCTGGATGATGGCCGGGTCGTCGATGCGGATTCGGCCGAAACCGATATCGATACGCCCTGCCTTGAGCGCCTGAACTTGCTGCAACGTGGTCATTTCCGAGAGACCCAGTTCAAGTTCCAGGGGCTCGCCACTGCGCAAACGGCGAATCAGTTCCGGTAGCACACCGTAAAGCGTCGACGGTGCGAAACCGATGCCCAGCCAGGTCTTTTCGCCCAGACCGATCCGTCGCGTGTTGTCGCACACCTTGCTCAGTTGCTCGAGCAGCGCGGTGGAGTGTTCATGGAAAAACCGCCCGGCTTCGGTCAGCTTCAGCGGCCGCCCGCGTTCCAGCAACAACACTCCGAGTTCATCCTCCAGTTGCTGCATCTGCCGGCTCAAGGGTGGTTGGGCAATGTGCAGGAGCTCGGCGGCACGGGTGAAATTGAGGGTTTGAGCCAACACCTGAAAATACCGCAGGTGACGCAGTTCCATGGAGCCTCCAGACACAAGTCGTTTGCATACCTTAAAGGTATCAAGTCAGACCAATTCTATATTGGCTTCCCGAAAAAAGCCGTACCAGAATCGGTTCCAGAACTTTAAGAACCTGACGGGTATCGACATGCTTGCAACAGCCATTGAATCGATCGAGACGATCATCGTCGATCTGCCGACCATCCGCCCGCACAAGCTGGCGATGCACACCATGCAGAACCAGACCCTGGTGATCATTCGTGTGCGCTGCGCCGATGGCATCGAGGGCATTGGTGAGTCCACTACTATCGGCGGATTGGCTTATGGCAACGAAAGCCCTGACAGCATCAAGACCAACATCGACCGACACTTCGCGCCGCTGCTGCTGGGCCAGGACAGCGCCAACGTGAACGCCGCGATGTTGCGCCTGGAGCGCAGCATCCGTGGCAACACCTTCGCTAAATCAGGTATCGAAACCGCCTTGCTCGACGCTCAGGGTAAACGCCTTGGGCTGCCGGTCAGCGAACTGCTGGGTGGCCGCGTTCGCGATGCCCTGCCAGTGGCGTGGACCCTGGCCAGTGGCGACACCGACAAGGACATCGCCGAAGCGGAAAAAATGCTCGACCTGCGCCGCCACCGGATCTTCAAATTGAAAATCGGTGCGGGTGAGGTCAACCGCGACCTGGCCCACGTCATTGCGATCAAAAAAGCTTTGGGAGACCGCGCCAGCGTGCGGGTGGATGTCAATCAGGCCTGGGATGAAGCGGTCGCGCTGCGCGCCTGCCGGATCCTGGGAACCAACGGCATCGACCTGATCGAACAGCCGATCTCGCGCAATAACCGCGCCGGCATGGCGCGCCTGAACGCCATGAGCCCGGCGCCGATCATGGCCGATGAATCCATCGAATGCGTGGAAGATGCGTTCAATCTGGCCCGTGAAGGCGCGGCCTCGGTGTTTGCTTTGAAGATCGCCAAGAACGGCGGCCCGCGCGCCGTGCTGCGAACCGCTGCGATTGCCGAAGCGGCCGGTATCGGCCTGTATGGCGGCACCATGCTCGAAGGCGGCATCGGCACCCTGGCCTCGGCCCATGCCTTTATCACGCTGAACAAACTGGCGTGGGACACCGAGCTGTTCGGCCCGCTGCTGCTGACTGAAGACATTCTCAGCGAGCCGCTGGCCTATCGCGATTTTGAGTTGCACGTGCCGAAAACACCGGGGCTGGGCCTGAGCCTCGATGAAGAACGTCTGGCGTTCTTCCGCCGTGACAAAACGTCTACTGCCATTCATCAAGCCTGAGGAGAGCATTATGCTATTCCACGTAAAAATGACCGTGAATCTGCCGGTCGACATGAACCCGGAAACGGCCACAAAGCTTAAGACCGACGAGAAAGCCCTGGCCCAGCGCCTGCAAGAGCAAGGCAAGTGGCGTCACCTGTGGCGCATCGCCGGGCACTATGCCAATTACAGCGTTTTCGACGTCGACAGCGTTCAGGAACTGCACGACCTGCTCATGCAATTACCGCTGTTTCCGTACATGGCGATCGAGGTCGACGCGATGTGCCGGCATCCTTCTTCCATCCGCGAGGATGACCGCTGAACCCAGCCTGTTCAGTTCGCTACGCTAATAATTACAAGATGAGGAACCCACCAAAATGAACGTCAAGATTTCCCACACTGCCGGTGTCCAGAAGTTTCTCGAAGAGGCCAGTGGTCTGCTCAATGAAGCCGGCGACCCACGGGTCAAGGCCCTGGTTTACCGTATCCTGCGTGATTCGGTGAACATCATCGAAGACTTGGCCGTCACCCCGGAAGAGTTCTGGAAAGCCGTCAACTACCTCAACGTGCTGGGTGCGCGTCAAGAGGCTGGATTGGTGGTGGCCGGGCTCGGTCTGGAACATTACCTCGACCTGCTGATGGACGCCGAAGACGAGCAGGCCGGCAAGGCTGGCGGCACACCGCGGACCATCGAAGGCCCGCTGTACGTGGCGGGCGCGCCACTGTCGGAGGGCGAGGCGCGACTGGATGACGGTGTCGATCCGGGTGTGGTGCTGTTCATGCAGGGCCAGGTCAAGAACACCGCCGGCGAACCGTTGGTCGGCGCGGTGGTGGATGTCTGGCACGCCAACACGGGCGGCACTTACTCCTACTTCGATACCACCCAGTCGGAATTCAACCTGCGTCGTCGTATCGTCACCGATGCCGAAGGCCGTTATCGCTTCCGCAGCATCGTCCCGTCGGGCTATGGCTGCCCGCCGGACGGTCCGACCCAGCAACTGCTCGATCAACTGGGCCGTCATGGGCAACGGCCGGCGCACGTTCATTTCTTCATTTCCGCGCCGGATCATCGTCACCTGACCACCCAGATCAACCTCGATGGCGATCAGTACCTGCACGACGATTTCGCTTATGCCACACGGGATGAGCTGATCGCGAAAATCACCTTCAGTGACGATCAAGCGCGTGCAGCGGCTTACGGTGTCAGCGGCCGTTTTGCTGAAATCGAATTCGATTTCACTTTGCAGTCGTCTGCCCAGCCTGAGGAGCAGCAACGCCACGAGCGGGTTCGCGCACTCGAGGACTGATCACCTCGAACAGCGGAGCCCGACCACGAGATAACCGACCGTTTATCTCGTGGTTTTCTGCGTTCCCGGCGTTGCCCTAGAATGGCCCGACGCGATCTATAACAACAATGAGAGTGACCCGATGATGCAAGCGCAACTGTTGAGTCAGCGCAGCACCGTATTCGACCAAGCCGATCCTTACGCGGTGTCGGGCTACGTCAATCAGCATGTCGGTAACCATTGCATTCTGATGCCCCGGGCCGGGCGACCGCTGGCCAGCCTCAATCACCGAAAATTTGCCAGCCTCGACCTGTGCCGCATCAGCTATGGCGGCAGTGTACGGGTCACCTCCGGCGCCCTGGAAAGCATCTATCACCTTCAAGTCTTGCTGCGCGGCCACTGCCTGTGGCGCGGCCACGGTCAGGAACACTACTTCGCGCCCGGCGAGTTGCTGCTGATCAATCCCGACGATCCGGTGGACCTGACCTACTCTGACGATTGCGAAAAATTCATCCTCAAAGTCCCCACCCCGTTGCTGGAGTCAGTGTGCGACGAGCAGCGCTGGCGGTATCCGGGGCAGGGCGTGCGGTTTCTGGAGAACCGCTATCAGCTCGATGACCTGGAAGGCTTTGTCGGTCTGTTGGCGATGATTTGCCAGGAGGCCGAGGCCACCGAGCAGATTCCCAAGGTCCAGGAGCACTACGCACAGATCATCGTCAGCAAGATGCTCAGCCTGATGAAGACCAATGTCAGTCGAATCAGTCTCGGCTCACAGACGGCTACGTTCGAGGTGATTGCCGACTACATCGCAGGCCACCTCAAACAGGACATCGACAGCGAAGAACTGGCACGCCAGGCGCGGATGAGCCTGCGCTCGTTGTATGGATTGTTCGAACGCAATGCCGGTACCACGCCGAAAAGCTACATCCGGCAAAAACGCCTTGAGCGCATCAACGCCTGCCTGAGCGACCCGACCTGTAACGTGCGCAACGTCACGGAAGTGGCGATGGATTACGGCTTCCTGCACCTGGGCCGGTTCTCCGACAGCTACCGCAAACAGTTCGGCGAATTGCCTTCCGATACCCTCAAGCGCCGCCACTGAGCCTTCAAGTTAGATGTTGTCTGGTCTGGCGCCATCGCGAGCAAGCTCGCTCCCACAGTGTTATTGGCTGAGCGCGATATTTGCGATCAACCGATATCCCTGTGGGAGCGAGCTTGCTCGCGATGGGGCCGTCACATTCACCATTGACGGCGCCTGACACACCGCCAGCGCCTGCACAAAACGGATACAGGTCTGCACCCATCGGATAGTCCGCCACATCCCCCCGTCCTAGCATGGCCCTGCCTGAATAAAAACAATGGAGGCGGCGGCCATGACCCTGCGACCCGAATACCTTCACTCCCTGCTCGAAGATGACAAAGAACAGGGCATCTATCGCTGCAAGCGCGAGATGTTCACCGACCCGCGGCTGTTCGATCTCGAGATGCAGCACATCTTCGAAGGCAACTGGCTGTACCTGGCCCACGAAAGCCAGATCCCCAACAAAAACGACTTCTACACCACCACCATGGGGCGCCAGTCGATCTTCATTGCGCGCAACAAGGACGGTGAGCTGAATGCGTTCCTCAACGCCTGCAGCCATCGTGGCGCGACGCTGTGCCGGCACAAGTCCGGCAACAAAAGCTCGTACACCTGCCCATTCCACGGCTGGACCTTCAACAACTCCGGCAAGCTGCTCAAGGTCAAGGATCCAGCCGAAGCGGGCTACCCGGCGAGCTTCAACTGCGAAGGCTCCCACGACCTGACCAAAGTTGCGCGTTTCGAATCCTATCGTGGCTTCCTGTTTGGGAGCCTGAAGGCTGACGTCGTGCCGTTGGTTGAACACCTTGGCGAGTCGGCAAAGATCATCGACATGATCGTCGACCAGTCCGCTGATGGTCTGGAAGTGCTGCGCGGATCCTCGAGCTACATCTACGAAGGCAACTGGAAACTCACCGCCGAAAACGGCGCCGATGGCTATCACGTCAGCTCCGTGCACTGGAACTACGCGGCTACCCAGAACCAACGCAAGCAGCGCGAGGCCGGCGATTGCAATCCGACCATGAGCGCCGGGTCCTGGGCCAAGCAGGGCGGGGGCTTCTACTCGTTCGACAAGGGCCACATGCTGCTCTGGACCCGCTGGTCCAACCCCGAGGATCGTCCGCTGTACGAGCGTCGCGATGAATTGGCTCAGGATTTCGGCAAGGCTCGCGCCGACTGGATGATCGAGAACTCGCGCAACTTGTGCCTGTACCCGAACGTGTACCTCATGGACCAGTTCAGCTCGCAGATCCGTATCGCCCGGCCGATCTCGGTCGATCGCACGGAAATCACCATTTACTGCATCGCCCCCAAAGGCGAAAGCGACCACGCCCGTTCGAGCCGGATTCGTCAGTACGAAGACTTCTTCAACGTCAGCGGCATGGCTACCCCGGATGATCTGGAAGAATTTCGCTCCTGCCAGACCAGCTATCAGGGCAGCGTGACCGCCTGGAACGACATGTCCCGTGGCGCCGAACACTGGATCGAAGGCGCCGATGACGCGGCCAAGGAAATCGACCTGCATCCATTACTCAGCGGCGTGCGCACCGAAGACGAAGGTCTGTTCGTGCTGCAACACAAGTATTGGCAGCAGACCATGCTCAAGGCCCTGGCCGCCGAGCAGTCCGAACTGATTCCTGTGGAGGCCGTGCAATGACCATCACCTATGACGCCGTACGCGATTTTCTCTACCGCGAAGCCCGCTACCTCGATGACCGGCAATGGGACGAATGGCTGGAGTTGTACGCCCCGGACGCGACGTTCTGGATGCCGTCCTGGGACGACAACGACGAGTTGACCGAAGACCCACAACGGGAAATCTCGCTGATCTGGTATGGCAACCGCACCGGCCTGGAAGACCGCGTCTTCCGCATCAAGACCGAGCGTTCCAGCGCCACCATGCCGGACACCCGCACCTCGCACAACATCAGCAACATCGAGCTGCTCGAACAGGCCGACGGGCTCTGCAAGGTGCGCTTCAACTGGCACACCCTGAGCTTTCGCTACAAGACCGTCGACAGCTATTTCGGCAGCAGTTTCTACACCCTCGATGTGCGCGGTGAGAACCCGCTGATCAAGGCCAAGAAAGTGATCCTGAAGAACGATTACGTTCGTCAGGTCATCGATGTCTACCACCTCTGAGGCGGCCGTCATGACTCATTCCATTGCATTCAATTTCGAAGACGGCGTCACCCGATTCATCGACGCCAACGCCGGCGAAACCGTGGCCGATGCCGCGTACCGCCAGGGCATCAATATTCCGCTGGACTGCCGCGATGGCGCCTGCGGTACCTGCAAATGCTTCGCCGAGGCCGGTCGTTATGATTTGGGTGAGGAGTACATCGAAGACGCCCTCAGCCCGGAAGAAGCCGAGCAAGGTTTCGTCCTGACCTGCCAGATGCGCGCCCAGAGCGATTGCGTGATTCGCGTGCCGACCTCCTCGCAGGTTTGCCGTACCCGTCAGGCCAACTATGACGCAACCATCAGCGCCGTGCGCCAGCTGTCCGACAGCACCATCGCGCTGTCAATCAAGGGCGAAGCCCTGAGCAAACTGGCGTTCCTGCCGGGGCAATACGTGAACCTCGGGATTCCCGGTAGCGAGCAGACCCGCGCTTATTCGTTCAGCTCGTTGCAGCGCGACGGCGAGGTCAGTTTCCTGATCCGCAACGTGCCCGGCGGCTTGATGAGCAGCTTCCTTACCGGCATGGCCAAGGCCGGCGACAGCATGAGCCTGGCTGGGCCGTTGGGCAGTTTCTACCTGCGCGATATTCGCCGTCCGTTGCTGCTGCTGGCCGGCGGTACGGGGCTGGCACCGTTTACGGCGATGCTGGAAAAAATCACCGAGCAGGGCAGTGAACATCCGCTGCATTTGATCTACGGCGTGACCAACGATTTCGATCTGGTGGAACTTGATCGACTCGAAGCCTTTGCCGCACGAATCCCGAACTTCAGCTTCAGTGCGTGCGTGGCCAACCCGGACAGTCAGCACCCGCTCAAGGGCTACGTGACCCAACACATCGAGCCGCAGCATTTGAACGAAGGCGACGTCGATGTCTACCTGTGCGGCCCGCCGCCGATGGTCGAAGCCGTCAGCCAGTTCATCCGCGAGAAAGGCATCGCGCCGACAAACTTTTACTACGAGAAATTTGCCGCCAGCGCGGCCTGAGCCGCACTGTTGTGGGAGAGAGACATGAACAGATTTCACGAAAAAGTCGCGCTGATTACCGGCGCCGCCCAAGGCATCGGTCGGCGCGTTGCTGAACGCATGGCGGCAGAAGGTGCGCGGTTGATTCTGGTCGACCGCTCCGAGCTGGTATTCGAGGTGCAGAAGGAATTGGGGGTGGTAAGCCAGGTGCTGGCGTTGACCGCTGATCTTGAGCAATACAGCGAATGCAGCCGCGTAATGCAAACCGCTTTCGAGCGTTTCGATCGTCTCGACATTCTGATCAATAATGTCGGCGGGACGATCTGGGCCAAGCCCTTCGAGCACTACGACGCGCAGCAGATCGAGGCTGAAGTCCGCCGTTCGCTGTTCCCGACGCTGTGGTGCTGTCATGCCGCGCTGCCGTTCATGCTTGAACAGGGCAGCGGCGCCATCGTCAACGTTTCGTCCATCGCCACTCGCAGTGTCAATCGCGTGCCGTACGGTGCGGCAAAGGGTGGGGTCAACGCGCTGACTGCTTGCCTGGCATTCGAAACCGCCGGTCGTGGGATTCGGGTCAATGCCACTGCGCCGGGTGGCACCGAAGCACCGCCGCGGGTGATTCCGCGCAACAGCGCCGATCAGAGCGCGCAAGAGAAGGTCTGGTATCAGCAGATTGTCGACCAGACGCTCGACAGCAGTTTGATGAAGCGCTACGGCACGCTGGATGAACAGGCAAGCGCTATTCTGTTTCTGGCCAGCGACGAAGCGTCTTATATCACCGGCATGATCATGCCGGTCGGTGGCGGCGATCAGGGCTGACACGCAAACAACCCATCCATAAATGGAGCCATCGTGGTATCAGGTTTCTACGGATACCCTCCTGGCGCGACGTCTGGTCGGCACTTCAATGAAGGTCGGGTGTAAGGTATTCAGGTGAATTCAGGATCATCACTGCCGAAATGGAGGAGACTATGAGCGTTCCGATGCTGACCAAAATGCACATGAACGGTTATGACGTACTCAGCGTGAACAATGGCCCGTGGCGGGTGTGCACCAAAGGTGACCGGCTTGGAGCCTTTGGCAGCAGAGAGGAAGCACTGGCCTTTGCGGCCTCTCTTCCCGGCTACAAGGCCAAGTCAAGTCGGCCTGCACATAGCCAAAAGTCAGATTGATAGTGCGCTTGCAGCCCCGGTTCGCCGGGGCTTTTCTTCGCATGGCACTGAGGTCTTAGGCTAATAGCCACCGCCGGAGCTGCGGGAAGGCTCTCGGGCTTTTTGCTGCATGCGACTCCATTCCGCGCAAGTCATGAAGCTTTTATGGTCGACCTTGCCCATGCCATCGAAACTGACGTTGTACGTTTCCTGATGGCCGGCCTGCGTCAGCTTGTAGTCAAAGCACGTGCCTGGCTCAACGGTGCGATCCGTTATTGATAAAGGCTGGCCGCCGATCTGCTGGACTTGATCCTTGCTCATGCCGGTCTCCACCTTTGCGACCAACGGCTGATCCCGATAGATGCGCGACTCAGTGCTGCAGCCACTCGACGCTGCCAGTACGACGACCAGCGCGCATATCGGCTTGTTCATGGCAGCGCTCCTGCTAATGGGCTTTCGTTCGAGTGATAACCTTGGCCTTCACTTCCTCGGCATAACCCTTCAGTCGTTCTTCATCTCCCTGAAACAACTCGCACAGCTTTTGGGCTGCTTGCGCATCCACATCATTGCCGAGCTGGCGTAGCTGCTCTGCGATGCGCAAAAGCTCTACCGCTGACCATCTCAAATCCGACGCAACGCCTTGCAGGTCACGCCGAAGTTCGTTTTCAGATTCGTTGAGCCACATGATGACCTCCTGAAAGTCTCTGCTACGAAATTTTAGTCCCATTTCCCAAGCCATGGCGTTTCGTTCGTCCGGGCCGTTGGCGTAGCCTTTTGTCGGGAAAATGAACGCGAACGAGCAGATCTGATGTCGTAGTGAGGTAGTGAATTTTCGCTAGGGCGAGGCAACTTCCAATGACGACCACCGATGACTTTCGATTTCATGCCCATGAGCTGATGGTTGACATGGACGCGGCTACCACGGAAATGATGAAGCTGATTTCCGCGCATCAGCTGAGCGGCCCGGAATGGGAGCGGGTCACTCAATGGCAGCATGAAGCGTACGAAAGATGGATGACCTATCTCAACAAGAGGTCGTACCCGGATCCGGGCGATAACAACGCGCCTCGCTGAGTGCTGTTCAGTGGATGGATGTCTGGGCAGCGACGCGCTACATTCCTCTTTTTCGGGATAAGGAAGTGTCATGCGCAAGTTGATTGGGGGAGCAGGGTTGGCGTTGCTGGCGGGCTGTTCGTTGCCCGCTTCTTTAGTGCCTGGTGAGCCAAATGTCAGCAAGTACAGCAACAAGGTGCCAAAAGACTATGCGGCGTGTGTTCTGCCAGCGTGGCAGCAGGAAATACCCTACACGACCCAATCGGCGATTTCCAACGGCTACAGGATCACGGCGCCGAGCATCATTACGGCCGACGAGATCGTAGATATCGTGAAATCGAAGGATGGCAGTCACGTATCGCTTTATCAGGGGCCGCCGTGGGCGAAATCAGGGGCGCTGCGCAAGGCAGTGCGTGATTGCCTGTAAGGTTTAGCCGGTGATTCCTCTCGCCTGAAACGTCGGCAGCGTTGCTTTAATAACGCTGTCTGTTTAAAAAGTCCTGCCCAGGTTCTCTTGGGCGGGATTTTTTTTGCGCCTTGAACGGTTGCGGATGTGAAATTTAACGTGTACTTTTTCATGAAATAAAAAGTATAAAATTTCACGGAGCCCGCATGTTTCAACAATCTACCGAGCACGTCGCCAGTTATTACGCCCACACCTGCGCGGATCGTCTGTTGGATCGAGCCCCTTTGCAGGGCGAGCAGTACACCGAAGTGTTGATCATCGGGGCCGGCTTCAGTGGATTGCATACGGCGTTGCGCCTGGCCCTGGCCGGTAAGCGCGTGACGTTGCTGGAAGCCAGTCGGGTGGCCTGGGCCGCCTCGGGCCGCAATGGAGGTCAGGCCATTCTCGGTTGGTCGTGTGACATGCCGCCGCTGGAGGCGGCGCTGGGTTATGAGCGCGCACGCCGGTTATGGGACAGCATGCGCTGGGCTGCACGGGAGTTGCGAGATTTGCCCGCGCGCCATGGTTTTGATTGTGACTATCGGCCTGGCCACCTCTGGACGTCGGTGATGCCGCGTCGGGTAAGTCTGCTGACAGAATGGCAACACGAGGCCAGCCACAAGTGGGGCCACGATGGTTTGCAGTTCATTTCGCGCGAAGCGTTACCTGATTGGGTCGCCAGTGAGCGCTACCAGGCGGGCCTGTTCGATCCTGAAGGCGGGCATCTGAATCCGCTGAAACTGGCGCTCGGCCTGGCCGCTGCGATTGAACAGGCTGGTGGACGCATTCATGAACAGAGCAAGGCGCTGAGTTATCGCGAAGAGGGCGGTCAGTACGTAGTCACCACTGAGCGCGGTCGCATTCGCGCCGACGTGCTGGTGCTGGCGTGCAATGCCTACCTTGATCGGCTTGATCCGCAACTGGCGAGTTGCGTGTTACCGGTTGGCACTTATCAGGTGGCCACCGCGCCACTTTCAGAGCAACAGGCGACCGCGTTGCTACCCAGCAATGTGTGCGTCACCGACAATCAGTTTGTCCTCGATTATTTCCGCCGTACGCCGGACAACCGTCTGCTGTTCGGCGGTGGTTGCACCTATCTGGGTGGCATGCCAAAGGACATCGCAGCCGCGACGCGGCCTTATCTGGAGCGCGTTTTTCCCCAGCTCAAGGGCGTCGAGCTGGATTTTGCCTGGGGAGGGCATATCGACCTCACCCTCAAGCGCACGCCTGACATCGGTCGACGTGGCGATCTCTACTGGCTACAGGGTTACTCCGGGCACGGGGTGCTGCCGACATTGGCCGGTGCACGCGCCGTGTCCGACGCGATACTGGGCCGGCCGGATGAGCTGGCGTTGTACCAGGGCTTGATCAACGGCAGTTTTCCCGGTGGCAAGTATTTGGCAGCACCGCTGGAAGCCATCGGCAAGGCCTGGTATCGGCTGCGCGACAGCCTTTGAAGCATCAATTTCTGGAAGCCTTTATATGGACATGCAGGAAGAAATCTCGGCGCTGGCGATCTTGATCCAGGACCTGCGCAAACACAAAAAATACACGCTGAAAGACCTGGCGGACAAAATCGGTCGTTCGGTCGGCTTTCTCTCGCAAGTCGAGCGGGGGCTGTCGCGTCCCACGGTGGCGGACTTGACCGCCATCAGCGAAACCCTTGGCGTGCCGACCACTTATTTCTACAGCTTGCCCAAACCCATGGCATTGCCTTGGGTGACCCGCCCGGATGAGCGACGCACGCTGTATTACGCCGACGGGATTACCGACATCCTCGTTTCTCCAAAGATGAGGGCGTCTTTTTCAATGCTTGAAAGCCAATTGGAGCCCGGCGCCAGCAGTGGCGATCGGCACATGAATGACAGCTCGGAGCAGGGTGGCTATGTCCTCGAGGGGGAGCTGACGCTGTGGCTGGATGACGATCAACCGGTGACATTACGTGCCGGCGACAGTTTTCAGCTGGCCAGTCACACGCATTGTCGCTACGGCAACCTCACGGATCAGCTCACCCGAGTGCTTTGGGTTTACACCTGATAAAAACAACAAGGAACACTAACGATGGATGCTGTCTGCTCTGATCTGGTTGCTGAGGTTCGCGCGTTTCGTCAGCGCTTCCCGCAGGTGCGTTACGTTGACCTGATTTCCCTGGATATTCCCGGGCATTTTTACGGTAAGCGCTACCCGATAGAAATGCTTGAGAAGGTCGCCGCCGGCAGCGTGCTCAAGCTGCCGCAAAACTGTGTGTTGCTGGGCACGCAGGGCGGTCTGTTCAAAATCGGCGACTACTGTTTTAACGACGGTGATCCGGATGCTCCCCGCCGACTGGTGCCCGGTACGCTCAAGCCAGTGAGCTGGGAACAACAACCGCTGGGGCAGATGCTGATTACCTCAAGCGGTACTGAAAAGCCTATCGTCTTCGAGCCGCGGGAAGTGTTGGCGCAGGTCCTCGAGCGTCTTGGCCGAAAAGGGATTTTCCCCGTGGTCGCGTTCGAGCTGGAGTTCTATCTGTTCGATCGCCAGTTGCGTGACGGCTTGCCACAGTTCCCTCGCGATCAGCTGACGGACGATGCCGATGATCAGCCGAATATGCACATCGAACGGCTGTCGAGATTTTCACCGGTACTCGATGACATGGTCGAGACCGCGCGGGCGCAAGGCATCGACGCCACGGTGATCACTGCGGAGCTGGGCCCCGGCCAGTTCGAGATCAATTTTGGTCACCTTGACGACGGCCTGCGTGCGGCCGACTGGGCGGCCCTGTTTTGCCGCAGCACACGGGGGGTGGCCCTCAAGCACAACCACCGCGCCAGCTTCATGGCCAAACCCTACTTGCAGCACCCCGGTAGCGGTATGCATGTGCATGTGAGCCTTTATGACGAGGCGGGAAACAACCTGTTGGCGGCTGACAATCAGCAGGCGTTGCGCCATGCAGTGGCCGGTTGCCTTGAAGTGTTGCCGCATTGCATGCCGATCTTTGCACCGAATCACAACGCTATGCGTCGCTTGAGCGGCACGGTGAACGTCGCGACGCGCGCCAGTTGGGGGTTTGAAGATCGTGACGCTTGCCTGCGGGTGCCTGAGTCGGACGCTAAAAATCTGCGCATCGAACATCGCCTGGCGGGCGCGGATGCCAACCCTTATCTCGTGTTGGCGGCGATTCTGGTAGGGCTGGAGCAAGGGCTGGAAGTGGGTCGTGAACCGATTGCATCCCTCAACGAAGATCGTGGCAGCGGAATCGACTTCCCGCTGGAGATGCTGGAGGCCGTGCGTTCGATGCAAAACAATGCGCAGCTGCGCGAAGGTTTGGGGGCGGAGTTTGTGGATGTCTACTGTGAAAACAAGCGCCAGGACCATTTGGCATTCCTGCAGGACATCAGTGCGCGGGAGTATCGCTGGTACCTGTAAAGGCGGACTTTTCGGCGCTCGTCCATAAAAATTGTGTGGATATTTAATGAGTTAGACGTTTTAGTAACCGGATAGTGAATCAAACTATCTTGTTGCAGGCAGAAATATTAAGTAATATTCGCCCCGCGTTCACCACCACGGTTTATGCATTTTGAGTCCCAGGCGTCCATCAGCTGCCTGGGATTTTTTTTGCCTGAAATTCGGGCCGGTGCGCGCAACTTGCTCCAGCGCAGCACCAGGATCAGCGGCCAATGATCCCTATCCGCTACCGAGAGATGATCCCGTGATCGATCGCGTATTTGACCAGAGCCGCCGGTTTGTCGATGTTGAGTTTGCGACGGATGCTCAGGCGATGGGTTTCTACAGTGCGAACGCTGATGTCAAGTTCGCGGGCCATCTCCTTGTTGTTCAACCCCTGGGCCATCTTGTACAACACCTGGCTTTCGCGCGGTGTCAGCTCGTTGTCGGTACTTTTATCGGCGATGAGCCGCTGGGCGATCTCGGCGCTGTAGAACGTGCCGCCACTGGCGATGGCTTCGATGGCCGCAATGATTTCCCGCGACGGTGAGTTCTTCAGTACATAGCCACTGGCACCTGCGCGAACGGACTCACTCACGTATTCATTGTTGTCGTACATGCTGAGCACCAGCACCTTGAGCGACGGGTACTGGCTGCGTAACACCCGGGTCAGCTCAAGCCCGTTCATGTCCCGCAGACTAATGTCGACCAGCAACAGGTCTGGCTGGCAGCGCCCGACCATTTCAATGGCATCCGCGCCATTCTCGGCTTCGCCCACCACTTCCAGGGGGGCCATGACCGCCAGCAGCGCTTTGATGCCGTCGCGGACCAAGGAGTGATCGTCGACCAGGGCGACGCGGATCGGGTAGGGCAGGTTCATCGCGGGCATTCACTCTTGTTGTTGTGGGGCGCGTCAGCGTTTTGCGCCGGGGATTTTCATCGGCAGCAGAACGTCCAACTCACTTCTTCCCGGCATTGAGATCAGGTCGAATCGTCCACCAAAATGCTCGACTCGCTCACGAATATTACGCAGGCCAATGCCCGCATGACGACGTTCGACCTGAGCGACGTTGAAACCGATACCGTCATCGACCACCGTCAACCGTACGGACTCTTCAGACCCGTGCAGGGTAATGGAGACGTTTTTTGCCTGGGCGTGGCGTTCGATATTCGTCAGTCCTTCTTGCACGATGCGAAACAGCGCGACCGCTGCCCCATCGACCCAATGACAGTCGAATTCGTTGTCGTTGTAGGTCACCACCAGGCCGCTGCGTTGCTCGAATTCAGCGGCGAGTTGACCGATCGCCGCCGGCAGGCCCAGGGTGTCGAGCAGCGAGGAGCGCAGGTCGTGAGAGAGGCTGCGAACCTCGCCAATCGCCTCCCCCAGGCGTTCCGTGGCGTCCCTCAACGTGCTCAAACCCTTGTCTTGTGCTTGCCCGTTCTCGAGCAGATGGCTGGCCAGTTCGAACTGAAATTTAATGGAGACGAGCAGCTGGCTGATGCCGTCGTGCAGTTCACGGGAAACCCGTGATCGTTCTTCCTCCTGCAAACTGACGATACGCTGAGTCAGGCGCTGAAGTTTTTTGTCGGCCAGACGATGCTCGCTGACGTTGAGCGTCATGCCGCTGGCGAAGACAAACAGCACCGCCACGAGGGCCACCGCGGCAATCGCCAGCATGGTTTTACGAATGCCCTGTGCCACTTCGTCACGCGCCTGTTGGGTCGCACGCTCAACGTCTTCAAGGTAGATGCCGGTGCCGAGCATCCAGCCCCAACGATCCAGCATCACCACATAGGCGAGCTTGTCGGTCACTTGGCCTGAAGAAGGTTTGTTCCAGGCGTAGCGTTGAAAACCTTCGCCTGATTGCGCACTTTTGAGCAACGCCTGGATCACTGGCAAACCGTGAGGGTCCTTCATGTCCCACAGGTATTTGCCCACCAACTCTGACTGGCGCGCGTGCATCAGGCTGCGACCTTCGTGGTCGTAGACGAAGAAGTAGCCATTGATGCCAAAGCTGAGCTTGCGCAGTTCTTCCAGCACTTGTTGCTGTGCGTGTTCGTCACCGTGGCCGTCGTCGTACAGCGGCTCAATCAGGCTTTGCGCCATTTCGACGTAGTTCTTAAGTTCTGCGCGCTTGCTCGCCAGAATGCTGTCCTGGATCAGTTGCGCCTGTTGTTCACCCAGTTGTCGGTTCATCGAAATCACCAGCGCGCAGATGACGGCGATGGCCAACACCAGCGGCAGAATCCCGAGCGCGACGATTTTGTGTTTGAGCTGCATCTCTGCTCCTGTCCGGACCGAGGGAAGGCGAAGGCCCGGCATCATATGCCAAAGATACGCGCGTCCAGTAGCGGTGCTGGACGGGATGACAAACCGTCTACGTAGAACTACGTAGGCGCCGCGTACGTAGTAACGCGGATTTATTTGTAGACGGTATGCGGGGATATTGGGCCAGCTCCGCACAGCGGACACAATTATAAAAATTACCGCCGCAGTCCACTGGCTGTCGGCAGGAGACACGCTATGCCCCGTCTGGCTAAACACCTCGCCTGGTTTGCCGTGGCTGTCCTGGGAGCGTTTGCGCTGAGTGTCGTGGCCCTGCGCCGCGGCGAAGCGATCAATGCCCTCTGGATCGTAGTCGCAGCAGTCGCTATCTATCTCGTCGCTTATCGCTACTACAGCCTGTTCATCGCCAACAAGGTGATGCAACTCGACCCCAATCGTGCCACCCCCGCCGTACTCAACAATGATGGTCTGGACTACGTCCCGACTAACAAACACGTCCTCTTCGGTCACCACTTCGCAGCCATCGCTGGCGCGGGGCCGCTGGTCGGTCCGGTTCTGGCGGCGCAAATGGGCTACTTGCCCGGTACGCTGTGGCTGATTGCCGGCGTGGTGTTGGCCGGTGCCGTTCAGGACTTCATGGTCCTGTTCATGTCCACCCGCCGCAACGGCCGTTCCCTCGGCGACATGGTTCGTGAAGAAATGGGCCGTATCCCCGGGACCATCGCGCTGTTTGGTTGCTTCCTGATCATGATCATCATCCTCGCGGTGCTGGCGCTGATCGTGGTCAAGGCCTTGGCCGAGAGCCCGTGGGGGATTTTCACGGTGATGGCGACCATCCCGATCGCGATGTTCATGGGCATCTACATGCGCTACATCCGCCCGGGCCGCATCGGCGAAATCTCCGTGGTCGGCGTGCTTCTGCTGCTGGGTTCGATCTGGCTGGGCGGACAAATTGCCGCTGATCCGGTCTGGGCCAAAGCCTTTACCTTCACCGGTATCCAGATTACCTGGATGCTGATCGGCTACGGTTTCGTCGCTGCGGTATTGCCCGTGTGGCTGATTCTCGCGCCGCGCGATTACCTGTCGACGTTCCTGAAAATCGGCACCATCGTGGCCTTGGCGATCGGCATTCTGATCACCATGCCCGACCTGAAAATGCCGGCACTGACCCAGTTCATCGATGGCACCGGACCGGTGTGGAAGGGCGGTCTGTTCCCGTTCCTGTTCATCACCATCGCCTGTGGCGCGGTGTCGGGTTTCCATGCGCTGATCGCTTCCGGCACCACGCCGAAACTGTTGGCTAACGAAGGTCATGCCCGTTACATCGGCTACGGCGGCATGCTGATGGAATCCTTCGTCGCCATCATGGCCATGGTTGCCGCGTCGGTAATCGAGCCAGGCGTGTATTTCGCCATGAACAGTCCGGCGGCGATCGTCGGCGGTGACGTGGTGGCTGTGGCACAAACCGTCAGCAGCTGGGGCTTTGCGATTACGCCGGAAGCGCTGCAAGCGGTGGCCAAGGACATCGGGGAAACCACCGTCCTGGCCCGTGCCGGCGGTGCGCCGACCCTGGCGGTCGGCATCGCGCAGATCCTGCACAGTGTCCTGCCGGGTGAAAACACCATGGCGTTCTGGTATCACTTCGCGATCCTGTTTGAAGCGCTGTTCATCCTGACCGCCGTCGACGCCGGTACCCGTGCCGGACGGTTCATGCTGCAAGACCTGCTCGGCTCCTTCGTGCCAGCGCTGAAGCGTACTGATTCCTGGACCGCCAACCTGATCGCAACCGCAGGATGTGTGGCGATGTGGGGTTATCTGCTGTACCAGGGCGTGATCGATCCGCTGGGTGGCATCAACACCTTGTGGCCGCTGTTCGGTATCTCCAACCAGATGCTGGCGGGTATCGCACTGATGTTGGCAACTGTTGTGCTGATCAAAATGAAACGCCAACGCTACGTCTGGGTCACCATGCTGCCAGCGGTGTGGTTGCTGATCTGCACCACCACCGCAGGCTTCATCAAGCTGTTCGATGCCAACCCGGCGATCGGTTTCCTGGCGTTGGCCAAGAAGTACAGCGATGCCCTGGCCAACGGTCAGATCCTCGCGCCGGCCAAGAGCATCGACCAGATGCATCACGTGATCTACAACGCCTACACCAATGCAACGTTGACGGCGCTGTTCTTGCTGGTGGTCTTCAGCATCCTGTTCTTTGCACTCAAGGTCGGTATTGCCGCCTGGGGCACCAAAGAACGTACGGATAAGGAAGCACCGTTCCAGGCTATTCCGGACGCTTGATCGAGGAGGGCAGCATGTTCAATGACCTGAGTCGCCTCGGTAAATACCTCGGTCAGGCCGCGCGCCTGATGGTCGGGATGCCCGACTACGACACGTACGTCGAACATATGCAAAGCAAGCACCCGGACAAACCGGTGATGAGTTATGAGGTGTTCTTCCGGGAACGACAGGAAGCTCGTTACGGAAGCAAGGCTGGGCCGAAGTGCTGTTGAGGGTCGGTGGCAGTGATGCCATCTAAATAGCAAATTAAAGAACCCGGCTGATGAGGCCGGGTTTTTTATTAAGTGAATTCCATTGGCCGATCCGTATTTAGTCAGGAGGCGGGGATGGTTTCGAGCGTTTCGAGATTCAGCAGGGTGAAATAGCCACGGTCCGGCCTCCAGCCAGCCGTATCGATGTGAATCACATTGCCAAGGCTGACAGGCATAAAAAGCGGCGTATGCCCTACGACGAGTGCGCGTAGGCCATCAACGCCATGCTTTTGCATCTGATCGATCCGCCGTCGTGACCACATGCAGGAGTGCTGGACCACTTGCAGCTGCTCGTTGCTTTGTGGCGATTCCAGTTCCTTACGCAACTGTTCCCATGATGGAAATGGACAATCGGCGTGCACAATGCCGATCAGGCCGTGTGCTGTTTCAACTTCGATCGCGATAGGGAGCTTGGCGAACTGCGCCGCGAATGCTTGCTTCTCGAACGGCGACAGGTCCGTGAACCATGAGCCGCCGTTGCCGATCCAGCTGTCGAGGTCGCAGGTGTCGAAACACACCACGTAGTCGTCATGGTTGCCCCGCACTGGGTGGAACCATGGTTTGTCCAGCCAATCGAGCGCGTCACGGCACTCGGGTCCACGGTCAATCAGATCGCCAACACTGAACAGGCGATCTACTGAGGGGTTGAGCCCGACTGCGTCCAAAGCGGCCTGCAACCGAGTGAAATGGCCGTGAATGTCACCGACCGCGAAATCTCGGCCGGCAACGTTTGCGGCGAAGCGCTTCACGCGCGGCATCTCGATAGCTTCGAGCATGGGAATACCTCTCCCGCAGCTCCCCAACGGGCTGGTAGTCAGTTGAGTTTAGGCCAGGAAGTGCTGGTCGACGACTACCGCGGCGGCAAGAAGACTTTACCGCCTGCGCGACAGGCTTCCCGGATCCAGCGCGGTTAGAGTCAGTAGCCAGTTGCTTGCCCGAAGTGGTTGTCCTGCACTCCGGCGATGAGGTGCAGGGGTACGTGTTGCGCATCAATCGATGGGACTTCGAAAGTGTCCACTATTTGGGTTTGGCGCTCACTCAGCCCGGTCGACTCTTCTGCAAGAGCCTTAGCCATTCTCGCGTGGTTCGCTGCGATTTCATTGAGAGTTGACACGTTACATCTCCCGGTGACTGACCAAGCGTATCGCTGGAGTCCTTAAGCGTTAATTAAAGTGCCGCCGCGTCAGAATTACGTCGTTCTGGGGCCGCTACGAGCGTCTTTTGCAATCCTTAAGCCAGGAATAGTCAATAAATTCGCGCCGCGTTTCTCATGCGACGAATGGTTGCGCGAGGCTTTCGCCTCCTTTAGCTGGGATATTTCCTGAGCCTATAAGGGCGGGGAAAAGGTGATTAGACGTGCAGCCATTGTTTTGCTAAAAAAATAGTGCATGGCTGCTGTTCAGGCGCCAATGCATCTCCATTTCAGTTAAATGGAAATCGCCCAACATTGAGCTGGGCAACGATCAATGAGTCTGATTGCCAATACAGGGATAAGTAACTGCGACTTTGGCCAACTGCTCGCGCACCAAGGCATTGGGCTCATTGATCCCCTTTCGCTTTCGCAGGCTGATCCTTTCCGCATCCCGCTACACCCTGTTGCCAACGTGCAGCAGTGATGCTTCCTTGCAGCCTGTGTCGCTAGTCAGGCCGAGTAGGAGGTATCAGGCGTGAGTGATGGACAGATCGCTGATGACGCAGACTGAACCGTCTTCCGGGTCCGTGGTTTCGGAGTAATCGATCTGGTTGTACACGCACCGTGGAAGGCGAGTGTTTTCGTGTCCCAGGTGCTGTCGAGGCGCATGATCGCCGAAGTCGATTTGACGCCGTTACAGCTTGCCGATACGGAGACAGCGCCGCTCGAATTAGCGTGAATGTTGATTTTGAAAGGCGTACCGAGCGGCACATTCTCCAAAACCGTCGAATTGACCGGATCGTCCTGGAGGTAACTTGATCGGAAACCCATGGTGATTTTTCCTTTGTTCCAGAACACCTTTACCGGAGGTCGCTCTGAACCCTTCACATGAATCTGGCCGATCACAACTTTCTGCAGCGAGTTGACCTTCGTCAGTCGCATTTCTTGTCGGTTCCAGTGGTCCGCTGCGCTGGAGAACAGCCAGTAACCTGGCTCCTTCCACTCGCAGCGAGTCCGTTGCGTGCTCTTGCTCGAAGCTCCCAGTGTCGGTGCCGTCATCTGCAGCGAACCATCGTCAAGCATCTTGACGACGTCGGGGCATTCGATGAGCGCCCGCCAACCGATGAGCTCAAGCGCGATCGGGTTGGTGTCGGAGATTGGAAGCGAGGTAGCGATGGTGAAGTTGCTGATGTCTACAGTCATGGTTTTTGCCTCATTCCGTTGATGTCGTTTTTGCCTTGGTGATACTGTTTGAATATACAGTGGTCTAGGCATGACGATTGGGCAAGGCGCAGGCGAGGGGTTGCATCGTTTCGTAGGTGTGCTCGGTCGGCGAGACGCCGCAGGAAGGGGCAAAATGGGCTGAATACGTGTCCATAATAGTTACAGGCTTCATGTCCACCGACACCAGAGGCTTGAGTTTCTTCGGGGCATGATCCGGGGCACACGACTTACAAAAGCGTGTGTGTCCGACATCGGCGCCGATGTACTGGCGCTCTTGGATCGCTGCGTTGTTCTCGCAGGGCGTATATTGATAATGTCGATCCAAGTAGTTGAGGCGATAGCAGATCGCTTGTGGTGTGACGTGCGAGAGAACTGGGGGAGCGGAGCAGATATCCCAGAACGTTTGGAGGTGCTACATGAGCGAATATCAACG
The DNA here is from genome assembly GCF_054897765.1 of Pseudomonas sp. RT4P38. Classification (NCBI taxonomy): domain Bacteria; kingdom Pseudomonadati; phylum Pseudomonadota; class Gammaproteobacteria; order Pseudomonadales; family Pseudomonadaceae; genus Pseudomonas; species Pseudomonas sp. RT4P38. The sequence goes on along the minus strand of NZ_CM142703.1, from coordinate 4,364,252 downwards.
ACTCTTTCTGATAGCCGGTTCAACCATGCATCACACGCCGGCGCTGCAGCGAGCGGTCGCAATTGCCGAAGCCACAGGCGCAGCGCTACATATCACGGTATTTATCGAAGACTTCGACTTCATGGGTTTGATAAGTGGAAGTGGGAAGTTTCGTGAGACCTGTCAGCAAGAGAACCAAAAGTGGCTGAAGGATGAGGCCGATCTAATACGCGGACGCGGTATCAAGGTGAGCACTGAAGTGCTGGTAACTCGCAACGCGCTGCAAGAGATCCTTCGGCACGTGGAAGAAATGCAGCCGGACCTGGTTATTAAGGACGTGCAACACGAGTCAGCGCTCAAGCGCGTATTCATCACTCCTTTGGATTGGCACCTCTTGCGCGAATGTCCGGTGGCTTTACATCTAGTCAGCGAAGTTAGGTGTCCGCTTCCGCGGGTGATAGTGGCTGCAGTTGATCCGTCGCAACCAGAAACTCAGATCACCGGAATTAACGACCGTATCATCCAGGCTGCGAACGGATTGGCAATGCAATGCAATGCCGAGTTGCATCTGCTGTACGCCTACGATCTATCACTGACACATATCTCTGACGCAGGTGCGGGTGCAGTGACGATGCCAGGCTTCAGCAGCGACGTTCGTCGGTCGCTGCATAAGTCATTCATGGCATTGGCCGATCACTACGGCGTGCCACCTGAGCGACAGCACTTCATTGCAGGACCACCTACGAAGGCGATGGCTGACTTTGCAGCCCACAACCGAGCCGATGTAATCGTAATGGGAAATGCGCATCGCAAAGGGCTGGATAAGTTGGTTGGCAGCACTACAGAGCATGTCCTGTTCCAGGTGCCCTGCAACGTTTTCGCAATTCAGGGGCAAGCTGATCAATAAATGGATCGACTGTTAAGTGTAGGGCTTCCAAGTCTGTCGTCGGAAACAAAAGCTTTCCAGAAAGCATTCACTGAATGCTGCCTGGAGAGCATCCGGCCCGCGATTGGCAGGCCGGTTAGCTCTTCTCATTGCACAGGCTAACGGTCGATTTCCCGTCCGTGACTTTCCAGGCGCCGTTAGGGCCAAGCCGCTGTACTGATCACCACGCAGCTTCTCCAGCTACGCCCTCCGAATGAGGTCTCCTGCATAAGGCCGAATCGCTGCGTACCGTTGCGCGGTACGTCCGCTGGCTATGCATCGGCTACTCGACATGACAAATGGAGTTCACGCTGGATCACCGACAGGCTGGCATCGGTTCCAGTTGCATCGAAGCCCTAACTGTAACGGTCACAGGGCAATGCTTGGGCCGCGTTGACGGTGTACAGCAGCGGCTTGTTCGCCTGAGCGTGTTGAACGCAGAGCAGGCACGCAGTCAGGCTCGCAAACGCCAGCCACTTTTTTGGCAACGATATCAATAATCTCAAAATTCCAGAGTGGTGGAGGGGATTGGTTTGGGCGCGGAGGGCAAAGCCACTGGCACCACATCGATCACGCAGGTGTGGTACGCACCGAGGCTTTCGCGATGGCCGATGCTGACCAGCGTAATGTCGGCTGCCGCCAGCGCTTCGTACAACCGTCGCTCGGCACTGTCGTCAAGGCCCGAAGTGGCTTCATCGAGGAACAGCAATGGTGGCCGAATCAGCAAGGCGCGGGCCATGGCCAGGCGCTGTTGTTCTCCGGGGCTCAAACGCCGGCTCCAGTCATCGGTGCTGTGCAACGGCAAGTGCTGCAACTCTGTCAGTTTGAGCACGGCTTCCAGGCGTGCTTCATCGATTTCGATAGCACCGGTCTCGCCGATTTGATGCAACAGTTCATGCAACGAACCATTGGGCAGATAAGGTCTCTGCGGCAGGATAAGTAGACCCTCGCGGTCCAGTTCGACGCTGCCCTGGTGCCTTGGCCACAATCCCGCAAGCGAGCGGAGCAGGGTGGTCTTGCCCACGCCGGAAGGCCCACGCAGCAACAGTCGTTCGCCGGGAGCCAAGGTCAGCGTCAGCGGTTCGAACAGCGGTAAACCGTGCTCGTTCAGCGGTGCAAAGTCTTGCAACCGCAGGCCGGGAGTACGACGGGTGACGGGGTCGACCGGGGCGGGCAATGCCTCGAGTTCACGCCAGAAACTGCACAAGCGAGTCTTGGTCGCACGCCATTCGGCGATTTGCGGGTAGCTGTGAATCAGAAACGACAGTGAGGACTGTATTTCGCCGAACGCCGAAGCAATCTGGGTCAGTTGCCCCAGTTGAATTTCCCGCGAGAAGAAGCGCGGTGACACCAGCAGCAGCGGCAAGGTAAAGGCGAATCGCTCATACGCTGCATTAATCCCCAGCAGGTGTTTTTTCGAGCGGACCAGCCTCGAGTAGTTGCTCAGCAGCAGTCCCAACTGTCTCAACAATTGCTTGCTTTCCCAACCCTGGCCACGGGAAAGGGCGACATTTTCTGCGTCTTCGCGCAAACGCGTCAGACCGAAGCGAAAATCCGCCTCACGGCGTTGTTGCAGAAAATTCAGCCCGATCAGCGGTTTGCCGATCCAGTGCGCAATACCACTGCCGATCACCGCGTAAATCAACGCCAGCCACAACATGTAGCCAGGGATGGCGACGGCATGTCCGGCGACTTCGAACTCCAGCGTGCCGGAAATGCGCCACATGATCATGCTGAACAGCACCACCAGAATGACCGCCTGAAGCAGGTTCAGGCCCAGGTCCAGGGTCTGCTCGACGAAGATCTTGCAGTCCTCGGCAATGCGCTGATCGGGGTTGTCGTAAGTCACGCTGTGAAAGCGGCTCCGGTAGTAGCGTTGGCTGTCGAGCCACTTGCCGAGAAAGGCCTGGGTGAGTTTTTCTCGCCAGCTGATCAGCAAGCGCTGCTGCACTTGGAACTTGGCCATGGTGCAGGCGATGAAGGCGACGTCGAGCACCAGCAACTCCACGACGTGATAACCGAACGCAGCGGCGTCCAGACTTTGCAACGAGTTGTAAAAGCCCAGGCTCCACTCGTTCCAGCGCACCTGGATCGCAATGATCCCGGCCACCGCCAGCATGGCCAGGGCGAGTGTCAGCCACGCGCGACGACGGCCTTGAGCCGACCAGTAAGGCGCGGCCAGCAACTTCATATCTTGGATGAACATCTGAGCGTCCTGCCTGGCAAACTCGGGGGTTGACCCGCCGTGATGAGTCTTCGGAATTCAAAAAACGTGGTAGGTTAACAGTTCTCAAACTCAGTTACGAAGCCTCATGACGCCTCTTCAAACCACCGCCCGAATGCTCGACGAAACCCTGCTCGATCAGTTGTTTCGTTTCGAGGGCGCCTTTCTGCGCAGCACGTGCCGGCTGAGCAGCCGGGCCGAAGGCCGTGGGCTGATTGAGTTTCGCGACCCGCAAACCTGCACTGAGCTGTTGGGCTTGTACACCCACTACTATCCCGCCGCGCCTCGGGCTGCACTGGTGTCGCAATGGTCGATGGACTTGATCTGCGTGACGCTGGCCTTACCGCTGGCCGCCGCTGCGCAGCATCTGCGTTGTATCGTGCATGATCCCCATGTGGTGCTGGAAAACGGAATGCCCGTGGCTCAGGTGTTTGCTGCCGGTGAGGTGCTGCCATTGAACAATCCGCTGGCCTTCGCGCAGCACCTGTTGACCGAAGACATGGCGCCTCTGGTGCAGGCACTGGCCAGCGCCGGGCGGGTGGCCCAGCGCTTGCTATGGAACAACGTGACGGCCGCCATCGATGTCGCGCTCGATTACTTCCAGATGCCGAACGCGCCGCAGTGGCGTGAGAGGCTGTTCCGGGAGCGGCACTGGGCCGATGGAACGCGCAATCCGCTGTACGGCTTCCTGCAACTGGCCCCCGGTCCGAGCGGCGTCCCCTTGCTGATGCGCAAGGTGTGTTGCCTGCACCACCAACTGGGTGACGCGCGCCCGTACTGCGACAACTGTCCGCTGGTGCCGGGCGCTGACATCACGCAGCCTCATCAGGCATAAGCCGCGTGGGCTTCGACCTGGGTGAGGCGGCCGTTCTCGACTTTCAGTACCCGGTCGGCCTGTTGGAAGTAAGCGTCGTCGTGGGTGATCACGATCACGGTCTTGCCCCGGGCTTTTAACTCCGGCAACAGCTCCATGTAGAACACCCGCTTGAAGGTCGGATCCTGGTCGGCAGCCCACTCGTCGAACAGATAAAACGGCTTGTCGTCCAGGTACGCCGACACCAGCGCCAGTCGCTTGCGTTGGCCCGTGGACAGCTCCACAGTGGAAAAACGGTCGTCGACGATGCTGACTTTATGCCCCAGCCCCAAGGCCTTCACATAACGCGTCGCTTCGGCGGTGCGGTGCTCGGCGTCCGGTCCGTCGTCGCCCAGCAAATGTTCGAACAGGTGGAAGTCAGCGAATACCGCGGCAAAGTGCTGGCGGTATTGCTCGCGGTTATCGTCGTCCACTTCCACGCCGTTGAGCACCACGCAACCGGTTTCCGGCGCATACAGCCCGAGCAGCAGCATCGACAGCGTGGTCTTGCCACTGCCGTTGCCTCCCACCACAAACACCAGTTCGCCCTGTTCCAGCGTCAGATCCACCGGCCCGAGCATGAAGGGATGATCTTCGTGTTCGCCGGGATAACGGTGGCACACGCCGTTGAGCAACAGGCGCATCGGACCTTCACTGGCGAACACATTGCCGAGCGGCGCAGCTATCTGAGCTTCGGTGCTCAGCTCCGCGTCCAGTTGGCGGATGCGATCCAGGGCTATGCTGGCCTGACGCAACGAGGGCAGTGCGATCATCAGGTCGGAAATCGGCCGCACCAGGTACAGCAGGGTGATGGTGAAACTGGTCAGCACGGTGATCGGCTGCGGCAGCCAGAACGGCACGACGAACAGCAGCACGCCGAGGTTGAGGTAAAACAGCAGGGTGCCAAGGTTGGCCACCACCGAATACCCGGCCATGCCGCGCAGGAACCGCACGCGGAACTCGTCGGCGCCCGGACGGATGACCCGCTCGACGAAGGCTTCACCACGGGCGTTGTTCAGCTGCAGTTCTTTGCTGCCTTCGATCAGGCTGCGAAAGTGCTGATAGAGCACATCCTTTTGTTGTCGCACCCGTTCCAGATGGCTCAGCGGCCCGCGTTCGGCCAAGTGAAACGCCACCAGCCCCACCAACAGGAACAACGCGAGAATCGCCAGCAGCGACCACGACAGCCAGGCCAGGTAGGCGAAGCACGCCAGGGTCACCACGGCGTTGACGAACAGCAGCGGCACCCACTCGAACGCGGCGGTAAAGGTGTGCACGTCTTCGGTGAGGATCACCAGCAAACGGTGTTTGCCCATGCCTTGCAAGCGTTTGAGCGGGGTGGCGAGCAGCTTGCGCGACAGGTCGATGCGCAGCTGGAAAATCGCGCTTTGGGTCAGGTGCAGCAGCGACAGTTCCGAGCAGAGTTTGCTCAGCAGCATGCCGACGCACAGCCCGAAGAACCCCAGGGCCAGTTCTGGCAATTGCTGCGGGTTGGCCAGCCCGCGGTTGATCAGGATCACCAGCCCCGCACTGGCCAGACCGCCCAGTGCACCGGTGATGGAGGCCAGCGCCAGCAAGCGTGCCGATTGGCGGTAGAGATAGAGAATCAGGTTCATGCGACGGTTTCCGTCGAGGCCACGGCCAGCGACTTGTTGAGTTGTTCATGGAAGGCGGATTGCCCGAGGATAGTGTCGTGATCGGCGGCGACCTGATGATGACAGGTTCGCTGGCTGATCGCGTCCCACTGCGCAGGCAGGGTCGGGCGCTCGACGAGGGTCTGTTCGGCCCACCACAGGTGCAGGGTGGCACGCACGGCGGGCACCGAATAGCCATTGACCCAACGACGCGCGTCGGCCATCACACTCAAGGTCTGCTCCACGTAGGCTTGCGGTGCGTTGAGGCTCAAGCCGTTGGCAGTTGACCATTGCAGCAAGGCGCAACGCAATTGCTCCACGCGACCCAGCCCGGCGGTGGCCGTGCGCAGTTCCGTCAGACGTTCCGGGGCGAGCGAGGCCAGTCGCTGGCGACTGTCGCTGCTCAGTTCTTGCTGCATGATTGTGCACAGCGCATCCCACTCCAGCGCCTCGTCCTCGGCGTGGAAGGTGCTGTCGAACAACCCCAGCCATTCGACCCTTTGCCCTTGCGCTTCCAGTTGCCGGGTCAACTCCAGCGCGAGCAATCCGCCCATGGACCAACCGCCCAGGCGATATGGACCTTGCGCCTGAATCTGCTGGATCTGCGGCACATATTTGCTGGCCAATGCGGCGAGGTCTTGGCTGCGCAGCGATTCGGGCAGCGGGATGCCGTACACCGGCAGTTCATTTGGCAAGCCGGCGACCATCGGCACATAGTGATGCACCCCACCCGAGGGCTGGTGCAGGCAGAACAGCGGCGTCTGTCCTGCTTCGCCGGCCTGCAAGGTAATGACGGCTGCGCGGTTGTGGGGTTGGGTGATCTGCTCTGCGAGCCGGATCAGCGTCGGGTGCTGGAAGATGATGTTGACCGGCACTTCAATACCGAGCGTGGCACGCAGCCTTGCGGTCATGCGCACCACCAGCAACGAATGGCCACCGAGGGCGAAAAAGTCATCGTGGCGACCGATCGCCTCGGTCTCCAGCAGTTCCTGCCACACTGCCGCGAGCACCTGTTCGACATGACCTTCAGGCGCTTCGTAAGGCGCGAGGCTGTGGTTCGGCACCCGGGCCAGCAAGGCGCGATGATCGACCTTGCCGTTGGCTGTGCGTGGTAGTTGCGCCAGCCACTGGATATCGGCGGGAATCATGTGCGCCGGCAACATTGCCGCCAGGGATTCACGCACGGCACTGGCCTGAAGCTGGGTGGACGATTCGACGAAAGCACGCAAGCTCGGTTCGACCTGGGTGGTGTCCAGCAAGACCACTGCCAGTTTGGCGCCGCTGACGCTGCACAGCGCGGCTTCGATTTCGCCCAGCTCGATACGGTAACCGCGCAGTTTTATCTGCGAGTCAGTGCGCCCGAGGAACACCAGTTGCCCGTCCAGATCCTGCCAGGCGAAATCGCCGGTGCGGTACAGACGTTGGTCGTCGAGAGATGGATGACTGGCCCGGATGAATTTTTCGGACGTCATCTGCGGCAGGCCCAGATAACCTTCGGACAATCCCGGCCCGGCAATGTGAATTTCACCCTTGAGTCCCCGGGCCACGGGTGCGCCGTCGCTGTCGAGCAGGTACACCCGGGTGTGGGCAATGGCGCGGCCGATGGGCACGGACCCCACGCCCTGATCGGGCCGGCAGAGGGCGACGGTACTCCACACCGAGGCTTCCGTCGGACCGTATTCGTTGTACAGCTGCGCGCCGGGCTGGCGGCGATAGTGGTTGTTCACCAGTGCTGGCGGGCAGCTTTCGCCGGCGACAATCGCGGTGTTCAGCGGGCTCGGGTTGTCGCCCAATTCGTCCAGGATCAATGCGTACAGCGAGGGCAGGGCCAGCAGATGCGACACGCCGTGGCTGCGAATCAACCGGGCCAGTTGCAGCGGATCTTTCTGTTCGATTTCGCTGGCCAGGTGCAGGCAACCGCCCTGGGCCAGGCTCCAGAACAGCCCGGCGATGGAGCTGTCGAAGGCGAACGACGACAGCAGCAGAAAGCGTTGCACCGGCTGCGGATACCCCGCCAGTCGCGCCGCCAGGGAATGCAGGGCGTTGGCATGGCTGATGACCACGCCCTTGGGCTGGCCGGTACTGCCGGAGGTATAAATCAGGTAGGCCGGTTGGTCCCGCGAGACTTTCGGCTCGTCCCGAAACGGCACCGTCGGCATTGCTTGATCAATCGCCAGCGCACTCGGCTGCCAGAACGCCGGCAGGTTTTGCACGCGAGCGCGGTGGGTCAGCACCAGCCGTGCCTGGCTGTCGCGCAGAATATGTTCGATGCGCTCGGTGGGGTAGGCCGGATCGATCGGTACGTAGCAGGCACCGGCGCGCAGAATTGCGACCAGCGCCACCACCGCATCGATGTCGCGCGGCAGGAAATGCGCGATCCGCGCACCGGGCTCCAGGCCTTGGGCCAGCAGTTGCTGGGTCAGGGCACTGACTCGCTGATCCAGCTCGGCGTGGCTCAAGGTGCCGCTCGGACCGGTCACCGCCGGGCGTCCGGCGTTGGTGGCCGAAACCGTGGAGAAGCAGGCAGCCAGGTTTGGCAGGGCGAACGTGGCAGCATAAAACTGTTCTTGCGACGGGCTCAGGGTCGGCGAAGTGGCCAATGCGCCGGTCACCCGTTGTTGCTCGGCGGCGCTGCAGGTCGCCAGTCGGTTCAGGCTGGCGGCCGGTTCACGCAGGCTGTGCTCGATCACGCTCAACAGTTGCTCGGCGAGCATTTCGACATGGGCTGACGTGTAGAGCGCGGCGTCAAAATGCAGCGACAAACCGCTGGCCGAACGCGGTTGATACTGCAACAGCAACGCGCAGCCGGCGCTGACACTGTCGGCCTGTTCGATCTGCCAACCGGCATCGTTCAGGGCGCTGTGCGGCACGACCGTGAGTTCGCGATAACCCACGCCGGACAACGATGGCACATTGCTCAAGTGGCTCGGGTAGCTGTCCCGGGCATCGTTGAGCAGGCCAACGCTCTCGGTCAGTTGCTGGCATAACGCGGCAAACGACAGCTCGGGCGCAATGTCGAGCGTCAATGGTAACGGCTCGGAGAACAGGCCGAGGGCATCACCCAACACGTCCGGACGCGTCTGGTATTCGTAGGCCAGCGTCAGGCGTTCGGCTTCGCAGTAGCGTTGCCACAAGGTGACCCAAGCCGCGAGCACGATCGTGCCGGTGCTGACGCCGAGGCTGGCCGCTTGCTGATCGAGGCGTTGCAGGGTGGAGTCGTCGAACGACAGTTGCATCCGCGCCGTTTCGACAATTCCGGTGGCCGCATTCTGCCGCTGCCATGGTAAAGGCACTTCGGTAACCATCGCATTGAACTGCTCATCCCAGAACTGTCGGCCCTGGTCGTTCACCGACTCCAGGCGCCACGCCGCATAGTCGGCGTATTGCAGCGGCGGCTCTTGAGGCGCTGCTTGCAAGTAGCCCAGCGCCCATTCTTCGCCGAGGTATCCCAGGCTGGTGCTGTCCAGATGCAAGGCAGGCAGGTGCAACGTTGCCGACTGAGTATCTACGTGCAGCTCGATGCCCAGCGCTTGCCAATCATCAACCGAACCGTCGATCACCTGCATCGGCAACGACAGGCCCGGCAGTTGCTGGTACCGGGTACGCAGAATTTCGTGGCGTTGCATCAGCGCCAGCAAACTGTTTTTCAGCCGTGCGCCGTCCAGCGATTGTTCACTGCGAATGCGCAGCGTGGCACGGTGTGCTGTCGGCGTCAGACGGGTTTGTTGCAGACGCCACAGGTGAGCCTGTTGCGGCGACAGTTCGAAGCCTTCGAACGGCGTGTCTTCGTGAGTCTGAGTCATGCTGAGACCTGTACAAAAAAGTGGGACATGAGCGTCGATTGGCCGATGACCATCATTGTTCGGCATCCTTCACGACGGCGCGGCGACGGGCCTGGCCCAGGGTGCTCTGACGCGCGCTGCCGGCTTCACGTAGTGCGGCTTGAGCCTGGTCGCGGCGGGTCTGTTGCAGTTGATTGAGTGGCAGCAGCAACTGGGCGACGCTGGTATCAGCGTTCAGCACGAGTTGTTCCAGCAGGCAAACAAACAGGCTGTCAAAGAGTTCGATGTAGCCGGTGGCGTAACGCCCGGTGTCGTAGTCATACACCACCAGCAGACCTCCGCCATCGTCCACGACGTTGATCAGCAGGTCGACATCCGAAGCTTGTGGCTCCAACTCCCGTTCACTGATCGCCAGGCCCGGCAATTGCAGGTTCTGCTGGCGGGTGTTCTGCACCACCAGTTTGACCTGGAAGAACGGCGTATAACGCGCATCTCGCTGTGGCAGCAGGTCGGCCACCAAGGCGTCGAACGGCAAATCCTGATGGGCAAAGGCATCCAGCGCCACGCGGCGGGCATCGCTCAGCAATTGATCGAACGTCTGCTGCGGCGCGACGCGGCAACGCAGCACCAACTGGTTGACGAAGAAGCCGACCATGTCTTCGGTCTGTTGCTGATGACGGTTGGCGATGTCGGTGCCGACCAGCAAGTCTTCGCGTCCGGTTTGCTGATGCAGCAACACGTTCAGCGCACTGTGCAGCACCATGAATGGCGAAGCCTCGCGAGCCGTGGCCAACTCGCCGATGGCCTGGGCCAACGACGCCGGCAGGCGACTGCGATGACGCGAACAACCGCCGTGGTCGCGAGTTTGAGCACCCGACAGCAACAGTGGCGCCGGACTGGCTTGCAACTGCTGGCGCCAGTAGGCCAGTTGTTGTTGCCAGACCGGGCCCGGCAGGTGCGTGCGTTGCCACACGGCGAAGTCGGCGTATTGCAGGGCCGGGGTGTCGATGCGAGCAGCGGTGCTGCCGAAACCGATGTAGTCCGTGGCCAGTTGGTCCACCAGTTGCGCAATGGACCAGGCGTCCACCGCGATGTGATGCATGGCAATGGCCAACACATGAGTCTGCGCATCCAGTTTCAGCAACCGCGCGCGAATCAATGGCGCCTGCGTCAGGTCGAACGGTTGGCCGAAGACCTCGGCCAATTGCGCCTGGATGGCCGGCTCCTGTTCCTGCGCCGAGACCGCTTGCAGATCGGTGACCGGCAAGGCAAACGCCTGCGCCGCTTCGATCCGCTGCCAGGGTTCACCGTGATCGCTGTGTACGGTGCTTCGCAATACTTCATGGCGGGCGATCAATTGTTCGAACGCCAGGCGCAAGGCTTCGACATTCAGCGCCCCGGTCAAGGTCAAGGCGAACGGAATGTTGAAACCGCTGGAGCCAGGGTTCAGTTGCTCAAGGAACCACAGCCGCTGTTGAGCAAACGACAACGGCAGCGGTTGCGAACGGTCTGCCGCAGTGATTGGGGGCAGGGCCAAAGGTGCCGCCTGCAAACGGGCGCTGTCGATGGCGCGCGCCAGGTTCTCCAACACCGGATGATCGAAGACTGCACGCAGTGGCAGGTCCACCGCCAGTTGGCTGCGAATCCGCGAGACTACCAGCGTCGCCAGCAATGAGTGTCCGCCGAGGGCGAAGAAATTGTCGTCGGCACCGATCGCCGTCACGTTGAGAATCTGTGCCCAGATCGCGCCCAGTTGCTGTTCGGTGTCGCTGCTCAGCGATCGTTGTTCGCTCAGGTCGCTACTGTCCAGCGCACGTGCAGTCAACCCTTTGCGGTCGACCTTGCCGTTGGCGTTCTGCGGCAGCGCTTCCAGCTGTTGCCAATGCGCCGGCACCATGTACGACGGCAGGCGTTGGCTCAGCCATTCGCGCAGCACCGCCACAGGCGTGTCATCGCCGGTCCAGTAGGCGACCAGTTGCAGGTCGCCACGTTGGTCGGCGTTGACGATCACGGCCACGGCTTGCACGGCGGGATGACGTCCCAGATGATCTTCGATTTCCCCCAGTTCGATGCGGTGACCGCGGATTTTCACCTGCTGATCACGGCGACCGAGGAACTCGATCACTCCGTCTGCACGCCAGCGACCCAGGTCACCGGTGCGGTAGAAACGCGCGCCGGGTTCGAATGGATGTGCGACGAACGCAGCCTGGGTTTTCTCCGGATCGTTCAGGTAACCACGACCGACGCCGACGCCACCAACGCAGATTTCCCCCGGTACGCCCACCGGCACCGGACGCAGTGCTGCGTCCACCAGGTACAGATGGTTGTTGGCGGTCGGCCGGCCAATCGGCATGGCGTTGCCACCTTCGCTCGGCACGCTGGTCAGCGGGTGGAACGCCACGTCGTCCGAGCACTCCGCCGGGCCGTAGGCATTCATCAACGGCACATGGGCAAAGCGGCTCAGCCAGGCCTGGGCCAGCGCTGGAGGCAGGGCTTCGCCAGTCGGCAGCAGCCAGCGCAGTGCCGACAGTTGCGTGTCGGTGCGAGCGAGGTCGAGCAGGGCGCGGATCATCGTCGGCACGGCTTCGAGCACCGACAGTTGTTGGTGCTCCAGCGCTTCCAACAGGCGCTCGGGATCGTGGGCGATCACGTCCGGTAGAATGTGCACGGTGGCGCCGAGGATCGGTGCGGCGAGGAATTGCCAGACCGAAATGTCGAACGCCGGGGAGGCCGTCTGGGCAATCCGGTCCGCGCTCGACAGGCCCAGCGTCGGCACCTTGCCAAAGATGTTGTTGAGCATGCCCCGTTGTTCGACCATGGCCCCTTTCGGTGTGCCGGTGGAGCCTGAGGTGAAGATCACATAGGCCAGATCATCAGGGCTGCCCGCCACGTTAAGTGGCGTTGTATCGCCCGCCAGCCACCGGGCTTCGGTGCGCAGGCGACTCGGGGTCGCGGAGCTGGCGGCCAGTGCCGGGTCGATGACCGAGTCGGCACTTTCGCTGGTCATCAGAATCTTCGCACCGGACAGTTCGAGGATTTCGCTCAGGCGCTGTGGCGGATGCTTGATGTCCAGCGGCAGATAGGCCGCACCGGCCTTGAGCACGGCGATCATCATGCTCAGCAATGGCAGCCCGCGTTCGGCGGCCAGGGCTACCAGGGTGTCACGACCGGCGCCGGTCTCGATCAGCGCACGCGCCAGGCGGTTCGAGCGCTGGTCCAGCTCGGCGTAGCTCAGGCTGTCGGCGCCACACACGGCAGCGATGCGCTGCGGATCTTCCGCCACTTGCCGGGCGAACAGCTCGGCGTAGGTTTGATCCAGCGGGAAGTCGAGTTCACTGCGGTTCCAGTCCACCAACAGGGTCTGGCGTTCGTCCGGCGTCAGCAGCGACAGCGTGGCCAGTGGCGCGTCAGGCTGGGCGACCATCTGTGTGAGCAACTGACGCAGGTGGCCGAGCATGCGCTGCACGGTGTCGGTGTCGAAACGCGCGGCGTCGTAGGTCAGGCGAATGCCCAGGCGATCGCCGGGGTAAAGCACCACGGTCATCGGGTAGTTGGTGTGCACGCGGTCTTCGTAGATGTCGACGTTGAAGTCCACCTGACGATCCGACAGGCCGGCGTCGAAGGGGGCGTTTTCAAACACCACCAGGCTGTCGAACAGCGAGCGACCGTGCTCGATCTCACTCCAGCGCTGAATATCCACCAACGGCGCGTGTTCGTAGGCGCGCAACTCGAAGTTGTGCGCAAACAGCGCTTGCAGCCACGGCACCACAGTTTGCGAGTCGTCAACCTTCACCCGCAGCGGCAGGCTGTTGATGAACAGCCCAACGATGTTTTCCACGCCCGGCAAATCGGTCGGACGGCCCGACACCGTGACGCCGAACAGCACGTCGTCGCTGCCGCTGTAGCGGGACAACAGCACGGCCCAGGCACCCTGAATCCAGGTATTGGGTGTGAGCTGGTGCTGTTGGCACAACGCGGTCAATTCGCGGGTGTCGGCAATCGACAGCGTGACATCGAGGTTGGCCACCGCTTCGACCGCTTGCTCGGTCACGGTCGAGCGATCCACGACCAACGGCGTCGGCGCGCTGAAACCGGCCAGTTCGCGGGTCCAGAATTGCTCGGTGATGGAGCTGTCCTGGCATTGCAGCCAATGGATGTAGTTGCTGAACGATGGCAGCAACGGACGCGCCACAGGCTGGCCAAGTACGCGGGCCTGGTAGTGGGCGAACAGGTCGGCCATCAACAGGCCGAAGCACCAGGCATCGGTCAAGATGTGGTGGAAGCTGCGCACGATCAGGAATTCCTGATCGGCCACCTGGAACACCCGAAGGAAGGTCAGCGGCGGGCGACGCATGTCGAAACCCTGCCGGCATTCGGCGTCCAGCACGGCATCCAGTTGTCGCTGGCGGGTCGCTTCGTCGAGGTGACGCCAGTCGTACCAGGCGAATGCCGGGTCGGTGTCGTGGTAGACACATTGCAGCGCGGCCTTGCCGTCTTGCCACCAGAAACCGGTGCGCAGCATCGGGTGCCGGGCCAGTTGCTGCACCCAGGCGAATTCGATGGCGCTGCGGTCCAGTGCGCCGTCCCAGCGATAACGTTGCTGCATCAGGTAGATGCCGCTGTTGGGACGTAGCAGGGTGTGCAGCAACATGCCTTCCTGCATCGGCGACAGGGGCAGCAAGTCGTCGATGCCGGCCCAGTCGAAGTTTACACCGAGGGCTGTGAGGTCGTGACCGGCGGCGCGGCACAACGGGAACGCGTGGGAACCCGGGATGGCTTGCTCGGCGTCGGCAGCCAGCAGGGCCAGACGCTGCTCCAGCGCCTCGGCCCAGTGTTCTGCGCCTGGGCCACGGCAATCGATTTGCAGTTGACCGTGTTGCAGCCTGACGGACAGAGTCAGCCCGACGCCATCGATTGGCGCGCTAGCGGCGATGACCTCGCCCAACGGCCCTTCAGGGGCTTGCCATTCGCCGGCCATGACGATATGCACAGTCGGCTGCGGCAGGCTTAGCAGCGGTTCACGCAGGTAGTCGTTGTCAGCGAGATAACGCAGCACGCCGTAGTCGTCACCGGTGTGCGGGGCGGCGGCCAGTTGCGCATCAACCTGCGCGAGCAACTGCGCGGCGCTGGCGCCGGGTGTCACGCTCAGACGCAGGGGCGCGGCGTGGCTCAGCGCGCCGATTACCGTGGCCGGGTTGAAGTCGGTGCGGCTCAAAGGACTGGTGAGCGGCAAGCGTGCGCGCTCGCAGCGGCCGCGATCCAGGGTCAGCCAGACGCCTTGCTCAGCACTTTGTTGCGCCAGTTCCGCGGCGACCGCGGTGGCGACCAACGAGGACCAGGGCGCATGGCTGCGACGTTGCAGCAGGCTCAGGCGAGCACTGAGTGACGCCGGAATCTGCACGCGACTTTCAGTGGCCACGCCATCCGGTTGCGGGGCGGACGGCAGGGTTTCACCGGCGTATTGCAGCCAGTATTCCCAGGCCGATTCCAGCCCGTCTTCATCGCTGGCGTAGTTTTTCTGATGCTCGGCCCATTCATCGAGATTGCCGCCGTGACGCGGCAATTCGATTGCACGATCGTATTGCGCTTGAGCCACGGCCAGTGCCAGGTCCGTCATCAACAACGCCCAGGATGCAGCATCCAGGCGCAGTGCATGGGTGACCAACAGCACCGCGTCGCCCTGTTCCGACAGGCAGGCGTGCCAGCCTTCGCCTGATGCGTGATCCAGTGTGGCAAGGACGTTTTCGGCCAGTGCGCTCAGGTTGTCAGTGTCGAACGATTGACGGCTGGCGCTGACCGGTTTTGGCGTGGCGGGCAGGGTTTGCGCCCAAGTGCCGTCAGCCTGCCGGGCCAGACCCAGTTGCAGGGCACGGTGTTGCTGTTGCAGGGCCAACACGGCGCGGTTCAATACCTCAACGCTAATCGGTGCGTTCAACGCCACGCAGCGCCAGTGCGCCGCCAACGGGCCGGCTTCGAGTCGGGCATGCTGACCCGGTGTCAGCGGCACATTACGCGCAGCGCTGGACGTATCACGGCTGTAGTTCGCGCCTTGGCTGATCACCGCAGAAATTTCGGCGATGGTGCGGTTTTCGAACAACTGCTTGGGCGTCAACTTCATGCCGCGCTGGTGGGCGCGAGCGATGATCTGCAGGTTGAGAATCGAATCGCCGCCCAGGGCGAAGAAATTGTCGTGAATGCCGACGCGCTCGACTCGCAACACATCCTGCCAGATCTCGGCGAAGGCGATTTCCACCGCATCTCGCGGGGCCTCGTAGTTGTCCTGGCTGGTCGGGGCATCGGGCAATGGCAGGCGTGCGATGTCCGGCTTGCCGTTGGCGTTCAGCGGGATCGCATCCAGGGCGATGAAGTCCGATGGCACCATGTAATCCGGCACGCGCAGGGCCAGGTCATAACGCAATTTGTCGGCGGACATGGAGGTGCTGGCCACCAGCCAGGCGACCAGGCGCGGTGTTTCGTTGGCCGGTTGCACCACGCGCACCAGCACTTGCTGGATGTTGCTCGACAGGCGTTTGATCTGCGCTTCGACTTCGCCCAGCTCAATGCGGTAGCCGCGCAGTTTGATCTGGTTATCTACGCGCCCGAGGAACGCCAGTTCGCCGGATTCCAGCCAACGCACACGGTCGCCGGTGCGGTAGGCGCGGGGCAGGTCGGCAACGGCAGTGAAGCGCGCCGAGGTTTGCGCCGGATCGCCCAGGTAGTCGATGGCCAGGCCTTCACCGCCGACCCACAGTTCACCCGGCACGCCGACAGGCACGGTGTGGCCGTGGCTGTCGAGGACCCGCAGTTGGCGGTTCGGTTGCGGATGGCCGAGCGGTTGCATACCGGCCAGTGGCTGGTCGATGCGTGACAGGCAAATGCCCACGGCGCTTTCGGTTGGGCCGTAGTGGTTGTAGACCGCCAGGTCCGGACGCAGCGCTCGGATGGTGTCCAGCAACGCACCTTGCAGTGCTTCGCCGCCGAGCAACAAGGCGCGGCGCGGCAGCAGGCCGGCGTCGGGGTGAGCGGCGAGCAAACCGTGCAGGTGGTTGGGGGTGAGCTTGACCAGATCCGGGGTGAATTCGGCAAAGCACCGCGCCAGGGCATTCGGATCGGCACGGGTGTCGTCGTCCACCAGCAGCAGGCTACCACCGCTGACCAGCGCGCCGAACAACTGGGTGTAACCGAGGTCCGCCGCCAGGGTCGAGAGCAGCGCATGGCGCCACGGTTGTTCGGCTTGGACGCAACCCAGTTCGGCGAGAATGCCGCTGACATACGCGACGATGGCGCGATGGGACAGGCGCACGCCTTTAGGTGTACCGGTGGAACCGGAGGTGTAAATCACATAGGCGCAGGCCTGTTGATCCACCGCTGGCAGGTCGATGCCGGTGGTGCGGGCCGATGCGTCGACGACCTGAGCGGAGGCGGTATCGAAGGTCGGCACACCAATGATGAAGTCCACGTCGGCACTGGCTATCAGCGCACTCAGGCGCGAGGCCGGTTGGCCCAGATCCAGCGGCAGGAAGCAGCCACCGGCCTGCATCACCGCCAGCAGCGCGACCACTGCGTCGTTGCAACGGGGCAGGGCCAGCGCGACGCGATCACCCTGTTGCAGACCGCGCTGGCGCAAGACACTGGCCAGTCCGGTCGAAGCCTCAAGCAGTTCGTCATAGCTCAAGGCGCCGTTGGCGTCACGCACGGCTTCACGCTCGGGATGGCGGCGGGCCTGGGCGGCGATCAGTTCGTGCAGCGGAGCATCAGGAAGTTCGAGGGTCGCACCGTTGCCCCAGGTACGAGTCAGGTTCAGTTCCTGCGTCGGGCACAGCGGCACGTCGGCCATTGGCCGATTGGTGTCGCGGCTCAACTCTTCGATCAAGGTCACCAGTTGCTGCAGCAGGCGGGCACCAGCGGCATCGGACAAGCGTTTGCGCTGATGCACCAGATGCAGCTGCAAGCTTTCGTTTTCCATCGAAGCGATCAGCGACATCGGGTAGTTGTTGCGTCCGCCGGTGTGGCGTAAAGGCGCGGTGTGTTCGGCATCCGGCAGTCCGACGAGGCCTTCGTCGATCTGATCGAGCTCCCGAGGGAACGGGAAGTTTTCGAACACCATGATCGCCTCGAACAACTCGCCACCGGGCGGCAGCGCGGTCAATGCCCGCAGACTGGCCAGCGGTGTGTGTTCGTGCTCGCGCATCTCGGCGTTCCAATCCTGGATGCCCGCGAGCCATTGGCCAACGGTCGGCGCATCGTCCCAGCGAACGCGCAACGGCAAGGTGTTAATGAACAAACCGACCATGCGCTCGACGCCGCTCAGGCGCTGTGGACGCCCGGCCACGGTGACACCGATCAGGGCTTCGTCGCTGCCGTTATGGCGGCCCAGCAGGTAAGCGTAAGCCGCTTGCAGCAAGGTGTTGATGGTCAGATTGTTGTCGCGGGCGAAGCCGGTCAGGCGAGCGGTCGTTGCGGCATCCAGCATCAGCTGATGCTCGGTGCAGGGCAGGTGCGCCTCTACCGGGTCAGCGAGCAGACCACGCGGGTCCGACTCGGGCACGCGGGTGGTGTTGGCGAAATCCGCCAGGCGGCTGCGCCAGAATTCATCGGCCGATGGGCGTTCGCTGAGCCAGGCCACGTAATCCTGGAACGGACGCACTGTTTCCAGCGCCGCGTTTTGCCCGCGTCGTGCGGCACGATAAAGGTCACGCCAGTCAGCCAGCAGCGAACCGACGCTCCAGCCATCGAGCAACAGGTGATGGTGGGTCCAAAGCAACGACCAGTGCGCTTGACCGTTTTGATCGTCCAGACGCGCCAGAGTCAAACGCATCAGCGGTGCGGCGCTCAGCTCGAAAGCTTGTGCGTGATCTTCCGCCGCCAATGCCGCTAGCCCTTGCGGGTTGCCGCGCAAGTCGACTTCGCGCAGCGGCAAATCGACTTCTTTGAGGATGACCTGGTAGGCGTCGTCCAGCTCTTCCCAGAGAAACGCCGTGCGCAAGACCGCGTGGCGTTGCATCAGGGCCCGCCAGGCCTGACGGAACGCATCGAGATCGAGGTCGCCGGCCAGTCCGATGCTCATCTGCTGGTAGTAAACCCGGGACTCGGGCGCATAGGCCTCGTGGTACAGCAAACCTTTTTGCAGCGGCGTCAGCGAATAGATGTTTTCGATTTGGTCATGCATGGCAGCAGTGTTCAATCCAGAAAAACGAGGAGGCACGTGCGCCGCGAACGGCGCACTCCGAAGTCAAATACAGGTCGATGCCGGGGCTCACTTCTTCGGCCCCAGGCGTTTGAGCAAGGTGTCGAGGGTGGCCTGGTTCATGCCTTTGGCCAGCGGGAAATCCGATGGCATCAGCGCCCCTGCCTGTGGGTCGAGGCAATGCCCGACCAGTGTTTGCAGGTGTTCCAGCAGGCGAGCGGGCAAGCGGCTGTCGGCGGCCGGGGTGACGCTGTGCCATTCGACACGCAGCACACCGTCTTCCAGCCAGGCCACCACTTCACGGCCGTGGGTCACCCGGTTGGCCAACGCCACTTCCGGCGGTGGGGTCAAGGTGCTGGCGCGCAACCAGCCCTGTGGCGTTTGCTCATGCCCCAGATAGTTGAACAGCACATCACCACGGCTTGGCGGCAATGCGCCGCGCTGGCGCAGCAGCCCGTGACCGAGGCCATTGCCCGGTACGGCGCGCAAGGCCTCCTTGGCGTTGCGCACCCGGTCGCCGGGGGCACCGCTGGAATTCACGCGCAGCGGGTACAGGGTGGTGAACCAGCCAACGGTGCGGCTGACATCCAGTCCGTCGAACGGCGCATCGCGACCATGGCGTTCCAGATCCACCACGATGTCGGCGCGGTTTTCGGCCTCCGCCAGGGTGGCGGCGAGGGCGGCGATCAGTAGTTCTTCCGGTTGTGTGCGGTAAGCAGCATGGGACTCGGTCAGCCATTGGTGGGTGCGGGCGGCATCCCAACGGGCCGACAGCGTCTGACGCTCGGCGACCGTGGCCACAGGCCTGGCGTTCGCTATTGTCTGGGCGCTCCAGTAGCGGTGTTCGGCGCTGACCGTGCCGGCATGGGCGTGCATATATTCGGCCCATTGACGGTAGGACGTGGTTTTCGCCGGCAGACTCGGGTTCTCGCCACGTTCCAGCCCTTGATACAGCTGCTGGAAATCTTCCAGCAGCGGCGTCCATGACACTGCGTCGACCACCAGGTGATGCGCGACCAGATACAGGCGTTGCGGTTCGCCCTCCAGCAACGCCGCCGTGAATAATGGGCCGTGTTGCAGGTCCAGACTTTGCGCGATGCTTTCCAGTTGCTCCAAATGGTCGCAGCACGCTAGTTGCGCAGGCTCAACCGGCGCGATATGTGCCTGCCATTGCCCGTCAGCCTCTGTGAAGCGCAGGCGCAGGGCGTCGTGATGAGCGACCAGTCGATCCAGCGCAGCCTGCACGAGGGCCGGCTGCAGACGATGGTCGCTGTCGGCCAGCACCGACTGGTTCCAGTACGCCGCCTGCGGCTGTTGTTGCTCGAAGAACCACTGATGCAACGGCATCAACGACATGGCGCCGGTCACGTCACCTTGCTCGGCCAGGGTCAGCAATGGGCTGGCCACCTGGGCCAGCGCCGCCGGGGTCGGCGAACGGAACAGGTCTCTTGGTGTGAGCGAGTAACCTTGTTCACGTAGTCGGGAGATCAGCTTCAACCCGAGGATCGAATCACCGCCCAACGCGAAGAAGCTGTCCGAGGTGCCGACTTCGCGGTTACCGGTCAAGGCTTCGCCGAGCAGTTCGCTGAACAACTGGCAAAGCAGGGTTTCCAGGTCATTACGCGGTGCGGCGTAGTTTTCCTGGGGCTGCGGTAATGGCAGGACCGCCAAAGCCTTGCGGTCGATCTTGCCGTTGGTGGTCAGGGGCAGGGTCGGCACTTCGACCCACACCGCCGGCACCATGTACGCTGGCAGCTGGTTTTTGAGTTGGACGGCAAGCAACGTGTCGAAGCCCGGTTGCGCCGAGTTGCTGCTGTAGAACGCCACCAAGCGGTTGTCGATCACCAGGGTGCAGGCACCGGTGATACCAGGCTGGTTCAACAGCGCCGCGTCGATTTCCCCCAGTTCGATGCGCTGCCCGCGCAGCTTCACCTGATGGTCGAGACGTCCCAGGTATTCGATGTTGCCATCGGCGAGGAAGCGGCAACGGTCGCCGGTGCGGTACAGGCGATCACCGTCGATGAACGGACTGGCGAGGAAGCGTTCCTGAGTCAGGTCCGCACGTTTCAGGTAGCCACGAGCGACGCCTGCACCGCCGATGTACAGCTCGCCGATGCTGCCGATCGGCAGCGGCTGCATGGCTTCGTCGAGGATGTACAAACGCAGGTTGGCGATCGGTTTGCCGATCGGCACGATCACATCGTCCACCGAGCAACGCCATACGGAGACGTCGATGGCGGCTTCGGTCGGGCCATAGAGGTTGACCAGCTCCGCCGGGTGTTGGCTCATGAAGCGCCGCACCAGATCCACCGGCAACGCTTCGCCGCTGGCGAACACCTGACGCAGGCTGTGGCAGTTGACCAGGCTCGGCTCTTCGACAAAGGCGCGCAGCATCGACGGCACGAAGTGCAGGGTGGTGACCTGCTCCTGCTGGATCAATGTGCTGAGGTACGCCGGGTCGCGATGACCGTCCGGACGGGCGACCACCAGCGTGGCACCGGTGATCAGCGGCCAGAAGAACTCCCACACCGACACGTCGAAGCTATACGGGGTCTTTTGCAGTACACGATCGTTCGGGCCAATCGGGAAGGCGTCCTGCATCCAGTGCAGACGGTTCATCAAGGCACCATGTTCGTTCATCACGCCTTTTGGCTGGCCGGTGGAGCCGGAGGTGTAGAGCACGTAGGCCAGATCATTGGCGTTGACGCTGATTGGCTCAAACGCTGGCGCTTTTGGCAGTGCGTCGAGGGTCCAGGCCTGATGCCCGGCCGGCAGACGCGACAGCCACTGCGCTTGGGTCAAGGTGACCTGAGCATCAGCGTCCTCAATGAGAAACGCCAACCGCGTAGCCGGCAATTCCGGATCCAGCGGCAACCACGCCGCGCCGGCATGCACGATACCGAGCAAGGCCACGACCAGTTCCACGGAGCGCTCCATGCACACCGGAACGATGGCGCCGCTGCCAATACCGGCAGCGCGCAAGGCACGGGCAACGGTTTGCGCACGCTGATCCAGTTCGGCATAACTCAGGCGCTGGCCTTCGAACACCAGCGCCGGGGCGTTGGGGTTGAGGGCCGCTTGTTGAGTCAGGGCCGTGTGCAGATTGGTCGGGCCGCTGTAATGACGTTCGGTCGCGTTCCAGCGATCCAGTTGCTGCTGATCCTGTTGTTGCGGGAACAACTCGACCAGCGTCCGCGCAGGCGTTGTCACCAGCGCATCCAGCAAGGCACACCATTGCGCGCTCCAGCGCTGCATCGTCGACTCGTCAAACAGCGCCGATTGGTATTCCAGGGCGAGGATCATGTCGACGCCGTCGTCCTGGACTTCCCAGCTTTGTTCGAACTTGGCGTCGATCACCGGCAGCGTCTGCTCTTCGATGTTCAGGCCCGGCCATTGGCTGCTGTCCATGCGGCCGTGGTTGAGGGAGAACAAGACCTGGAACAGCGGCGTGCGATTCAGGTCACGGCGCTGGGCCACGGCGCCCACCAGGGTGGCAAACGGCAGGTCGGCATGGGCCTGGGCCGCGCGCAGATCCGCTTCGAGGCTTGTAAGCAACTGCTCGGCCGGGGCCTGTTGGTCGACCTCGCTGCCGATCACCAGGGTGTTCACCAGGCAGGCCAGCAACGCCTGGGTTTGCGGATGGTCGCGTTGGTCGGCCGGGGTGCCGAGGCGAATGTCGCGTTGACCGCTGTAACGAGCCAGCAACGCGCTCAGTGCCGTCGCGAGTACCACGTAGCGGGTGGTGCCGCGTTGACGGGCGAACTGACGGATCGCTTCGGCCCGCTGGGCGCCGAGGCTGACTGTCAGTTGTTGGGCACGACGATCCGCGTCGGCCGCGCGAGGACGGTCCAGTGGCAGATCGAGTTGGTAGTCGTCCTGGCCGAGATGGTTTTTCCAGTAATCCAGGCTGTCATTGCGCCGAGCCTGGGTGTCCGGGTGCTGCTGCCACAGGGCGAAATCAACATAGTCGACGTCCAGCGCGGTCCAGGCGGGTGACTGCCCGTTCAGGCCGGCGCTGTAGGCCTGGGCCAGTTCGTCGATCAGCAACTGCATCGCCCAACCGTCGGTGGCGCTGTGATGCAGACACACCAGCAACAGGTTTTCGACGCTGCCTTGACGTTGCAACAGGTGTGCACGCCAAGGTGCGGCGGTGGCCAGGTCGAACGGTGCCATCAGCTCGTTCTGAGCATCGGCGCACGCCGCCGCCCAGTCTTGTGTGGTGACCGAAGTGACCGCGAGCGCCGGGCCCTGATTGTCGATCAGCAACTGCGACTCGCCTTCAACTTCGACGATGCGGCTGCGCAGCACCAAATGGCGCTCGCTGACTTGTTCGAATGCCTCGCGCAATGCCTGAACCTGAAGCTCTCCATGCAAGGTCAGGGCGAACGGCATGTGATATTCACGCGAATCCGGCACCAGACGGCTGAGCATCCAGAACCGCTGCTGCGCCAGGCCCAGCGGCAACTGTGCCGGACGCGGTTGGGCGGTGATCAGTTCACCCGGCATCGCTGCGCGCAGATGGCCGGCCAACGCCGCCACCGTCGGCTGGGCGAACACCAGCGCCAGCGGCAGGCTGGCACCGAGGCGTTCACGAACCCTGGCGACCAGTCGCGTGGCCAGCAAGGAATGGCCGCCGAGGTGGAAGAAATGATCGTCGATCCCCACCAACGGGCATTCCAGCACTTCGCTGAACAACTCGCACAGCACGGTTTCAGTGGTGTTGCGCGGCGCTCTGCGTGGCTGGTCGCTTTTGGTTTCCGGCAATGGCAGGGCGGCCAGCGCCTTGCGATCGAGTTTGCCGTTGCTGTTGAGCGGCAAGCTGTCGAGTTGCACCAACAGGCTTGGCAGCATGTGCGACGGCAAGTTGTCGCTCAATGCCGTACGCAGCGATGCTTCTTCGGCGTCACCGCACCAGAAACTCACCAGACGCTGATCAAGCAGCAATGTGGCAGCGTCGCGAACGCCGGACTGTGCCAGCAGTTCAGCATCGATCTCCCCCAGCTCAATCCGCTGACCGCGCAGTTTCACCTGGTGGTCGAGACGGCCGAGGTACTCGATGTTGCCATCGGCGAGGAAGCGGCAGCGGTCGCCGGTGCGGTACAGGCGATCACCGTCGATGAACGGACTGGCGAGGAAACGTTCCTCGGTCAGGTCCGCACGTTTCAGGTAACCGCGCGCCACGCCGACACCGCCGATGTACAACTCGCCGATGCTGCCGATGGGCAGTGGCTGCATCGCCTCGTCGAGGATGTACAGGCGCAGGTTGGCGATCGGCTTGCCGATTGGCACGATCAGGTCGTCCACCGAGCAACGCCATACCGAGACGTCAATCGCCGCTTCGGTCGGACCGTAGAGGTTGACCAGTGCCGCCGGGTGTTGGCTCATGAAGCGCCGCACCAGGTCCACCGGCAGGGCTTCACCGCTGGCAAACACCTGACGCAGGCTGCGGCAGTTGACCAGGCTTGGCTCTTCGACAAAGGCGCGCAGCATCGACGGCACGAAGTGCAGGGTGGTGACCTGCTCTTGCTGGATCAATTGGCTGAGGTACGCCGGGTCACGATGACCGTCCGGGCGAGCGACCACCAGCGTGGCGCCGGTGATCAGCGGCCAGAAGAATTCCCACACCGACACGTCGAAGCTGTATGGGGTCTTTTGCAGTACACGGTCATTCGGGCCAATCGGGAAGGCGTCCTGCATCCAGTGCAGACGGTTCATCAAGGCGCCGTGTTCGTTCATCACGCCTTTTGGCTGGCCGGTGGAGCCGGAGGTGTAGAGCACGTAGGCCAGGTCGCTTGGGCTGACGTTGATCGGTTCACCGCTTTCTGCTTTTGGCAACGTATCCAGCGTCCAGGCCTTGTGCCCGACCGGCAAACGCGCCAGCCACTGCGCTTGGGTCAAGGTGACCTGAGCATCAGCGTCCGCAATCAGGAACGCCAACCGTCCCGCCGGCAACTCCGGGTCCAGCGGCAACCACGCCGCGCCGGCATGCACGATGCCGAGCAAGGCCACAACCATTTCCACGGAGCGCTCCATGCACACCGGCACGATGGCGCCGCTGCCAATACCGGCAGCGCGCAAGGCTTTGGCCACGGTTTGCGCGCGCTGATCGAGCTCGGCATAACTCAGGCGCTGGCTTTCGAACACCAGCGCTGGAGCGTTGGGGCTGAGGGCCGCTTGCTGGGTCAGGGCCGTGTGCAGATTGGTCGGGCCGCTGTAATGACGTTCGGTCGCGTTCCACTCGACCAATTGGCGTTGACGCTCCGGCACCGTCAACGGTGACCAGTCGCCAAGGCGGGCCTGGGGAGCATCGAGCATTGTTTCGAGCAATTGTTGCCATTGCCCCAACCAACGTCGGGCCGTGGTTTCGCTGAACAGCGCGGTACGGTATTCGAGCAACACCGACAGCACCTCGCCGTCATGCACTTCCCAGTTCAGATCGAACTTGGTCGCCTGAGCGGTTACTGCTCGTTCACGGACCTGCAATTGTGGCCATTGACTGGCCGAAGTGTCGGCGTTCTGCATCACGAACAACACCTGGAACAACGGTGTCTGAGCGAGGCTGCGTTCCGGCGCCAGGTGCTCAACGACCTGATCGAACGGCACGTCCTGATGCTGCTGGGCGTCCAGTACGTTATTGCGCACCTGGCTCAGCAAGCCTTCGAAATCCAGCGTGGGATCGAGATCGGCGCGCATCACCAGGGTGTTGACGAAGCAACCGATCAGCGGCTGCAGTTCGGCCAGCGGACGCTGGGCCACTGGGCTGCCGATCCGCACGTCACGCTGGTTGGCATATCGGCCCAACAACAGTTGCGCCGCACTGAGCATCAGCATGTACAGGGTGGCGCCGCGTTGCTGGGCGAACTGCCGCAAGCGTCCCACCAGCTCTGGCGGCAGTTGCAGTTGTACCGCACCGGCGACCGGGTCGAGCTGGTTTGGCCGGCCTTGTTCGGTGGGCAGGTCCAACAGGTAATTGCCGTCTTCCAGTTCCGTGCGCCAGTACTTGAGTTGACTGCGGAACAACGCCTGCTGCCCTGATTCACGCTGCCACAGCGCGTAATCCGGGTATTGCAACGCCAGGTTCGGCAGTGTGGCGACGGTGCCTTGGCATTGCGCGGTATAGAACTGCGCCAGCTCATCCAGCAGGTTCTGGCTGGAGGCATCGTCGGTGGCGCAGTGATGCACGGTCAGTAACAGCAACGCCTGGGTGCGGCCGCTGCGTTGTATCAGCGTGGCGCGGATCGGCACTTGAGTGGCAAGATCGAAACGGTGTCCGGTTTCGGCGTGGATGGCATCAAAGGTCAGCTGTTGCCAACTGTCGTCGCTGGCCGCGTCCAGTGCCGCCACGCGCAAGGTGAGGTTGACCTGCGGTTCGATGATCAGCCCCAACTCGCCATCGGTCTCACGCACGATACGGCTGCGCAGGATTTCGTGGCGTTGAACCACGCTGTTCAGGGCCGACTGCAAGGCCTGGGTGTTCAGCTCGCCGTCGAACTGCACGGCGCTGACCACGTTGTACTCGCCACCGCCAGCACTCAGTTGTTCGAGGAACCACAAGCGTTGCTGTTCGAACGACAACGGCAAACGGGCGGGACGTGCCATCGGGACGAAGGTCGCCGCTGGCGCTTGCAGCGGCTCACCCAACAGGGCGGCCAGTGCATCGAGGCTTGGGTGTTCAAACACCGCACGCAGCGGCGGAACCGTGGTGAACTGTTGGCGCAGACGGGCAAACAGTACCGCCGCCAACAGCGAGTGACCACCGAGGTAGAAGAAATGACTGTCGCGACCAATCTGGGTGAGCGGCACGTTCAGCAGCTCGGACCACAGAGTGGCGAGTTGCTGTTCGGCGACGGTGCGTGGCGGGTCCTGGGCGTCGGGTTCAGCCTGGATATCCGGCGCGGGCAGGGCTTTGCGGTTGAGTTTGCCGTTGTCGGTCAGCGGCAACTCATCGAGCAGCACAAACGCTGACGGCACCATGTAGTCGGGCAGGGCGGCGCCGATGGTTTTGCGCCAGGCGTTGATGTCGGCCTGCTGATCGCAGGTGACGTAAGCCACCAGGCGCTTGTCGCCGGGCACGTCTTCACGGGCCAGCACCACCGCCTGACGCACCCCCGGTTGAGCGCCGATCAAGGCTTCGATTTCACCCAGCTCGACGCGGAAACCACGGATTTTCACCTGATGGTCCATGCGCCCCAGGTATTCGAGTTGGCCGTCGGGCAGCCAGCGCACCAGATCGCCGGACTTGTACATCCGTGCCCCCGCCAGCGGCGAGAACGGGTCTTCGATGAACACCTTCGCGGTCTGTTCGGCGCGATTGAGGTAACCCAGGGTCACGCCGGCACCGCCGATGTGCAGTTCCCCCGGCACGCCGACCGGCATCGGGTTGAGGAAGGCATCGAGCACGTACGTGCGCACGTTGGCGATTGGCCGCCCGATGATCGGACGCTGCGGGAAGTCGTCGACGGCGCAACCGGTCGCATCCACCGTGCATTCGGTCGGACCGTAGGTGTTGAAGAAGCGGCTGCCGGCAATCGACGGCAGACGCTGCCAAAGCTGCGCATCCACCGCATCGCCACCAAACAGAACGAAGCGCGGCAAATACACTTCGCCACGACGCACACCGTCACTTTCGAGCAGGGCCTTGAGCTGCGCCGGAGTGCATTCGAAGGCTTCCAGGCGGGTTTCGCGGAAAAACTGCGCCAGGGCCTCGGGGTCGTAGCGCACGTCTTCCGGAGTCAGGTACAGGCTATGGCCGTCGAGCAGCAAGATGAGCTCGGCCACCGAACTGTCGAAGGCAAACGAGTAGTTGAAACTGGTGCGCATCGGCTGATCGGTATAGCGGCGATACAAGCCATGGATGCGCGCCCAGGCCAGGTTGACCACCGAGCCGTTGGTAACCAGCGTGCCCTTGGGCTTACCGGTCGAACCGGAGGTGTACATGATGTAGGCCAGGTCATCGGGACCGGCCAGTGGCGTGAGGTTGCTGTCCGGCTGATCGGCGAACAAGGCCGCGTCACTGTCCAACCGCAGACGCGGCAGTTCGGCGCCCAACTGTTCCATCAAGCCTTGCTGGCCGAGGAACAACGCCGGTTGCGCGTCTTCGAGCATGTACGCCAGACGATCCACCGGGTAGGTCGGGTCCAGCGGCACATAGGCGCCACCTGCTTTTAGAATGCCGAGCAATCCGATCAACAACTCCAGCGAACGCTCGACACACAGCGCCACCGGACGATTGGCGACCACACCGCGACTGCGCAGGTAATGCGCCACCTGGTTGGCCCGGCGGTTCAGTTCGCCGTAGCTCAGGCTGCGACCTTCGAAACACAGCGCGTCACGCTCCGGTGTGCGTTCGGCCTGCTGTTCAAACAGCTGGGCAAAGGTCAGGTGCTGTGGCACTTCCATTTCAGTGCGGTTCCACTCGACCACCGTGCGCTGCCATTCCGTGGACATCAGCAGTGGCAGGGCAGCCACAGGGCGTTGCGGCTCGGCGAGCATTTGCTCGAGCAAGTGCTCCAGGCGGGCGAGGGTCTGGCGGGCGCTGTCGGCGGCGAACAGGTCCAGGGCGAACATCAACTCCAGTTGAATCGGCGCATTGGCCGGGCACAGCACGTGCAAATCCAGATCGCATTCGGAATGCTTGAGCGGTGTGTCGAGGGCTTCGAACTCCAGCCCCGGGAAGCGCAAGCGCGACTCCATGGCCAATTGCTGCGCGACCATCACTTGATACAGCGGCGCATGGCTGAGGCTGCGTGGCAGTTGCAGGCTGTCGACCAATTGCTCGAATGGCAGGTCTTGATGCTGCAAGCCTTCGCGCAAGCGCTTGGCCACCTGACCCACCAGCGCGGTGAAATCTGCTTGTGGTTCAAAGTCGGCACGGATCGCCAGGTTGTTCAGCAAAATACCGAGCAGGCCTTCGGTGCCCGGTTGTTCGCGGTGCGTGACCGGGGTGCCGATCAGCACCGTGGCATCGCCACTCAAACGGTGCATCAGCACCGCGAAGCCGGCGAACAACACGGTGAACGGCGTGGTGCCCAGGCGACTGGCGAAGGCTTGCACCCGGCCACTGAGGTCGGCACTGAGTTCACGCTGTACGATCCCGGCACGGTAAGTTTGCATCGACGGCCGTGGATGGTCGGTCGGCAGTGCCAGCAACGGACTGCCTTCGCTGTTGCGACGATCCAGCGTGGTGGTCCAG
Source organism: Pseudomonas sp. RT4P38 (assembly GCF_054897765.1). Taxonomy (NCBI): domain Bacteria; kingdom Pseudomonadati; phylum Pseudomonadota; class Gammaproteobacteria; order Pseudomonadales; family Pseudomonadaceae; genus Pseudomonas; species Pseudomonas sp. RT4P38. The sequence goes on along the minus strand of NZ_CM142703.1, from coordinate 4,335,476 downwards.
TAATCGAGCTGGCGCTTGAGCTCGGCACCTTGCAGGTGTTCGCGCTGCCAAAGGGCGAAGTCGGCGTACTGCACCGGCAAGGCCGGCAGTTGGGCGGGGGCGCCGTTGCAACGGGCTTCGTAACCCAGGGCCAGCTCGCGCAGGGCGATGGTCGCCGACCACGCGTCCGAGACCAGGTGATGCAAGGCGATGCCCAGCACGTGTTCACCCGGCGCCACACGTAGCAGACGCGCCCGCAGCAGCGGCGGTGAAGTCAGGTCGAACGGTTGCTCAAAGGTTTCTTGCAGGGCATTGAACTGCGCACCTTCACGAGCCGTCGCGCCCAGGCCCGACAAATCATCGAACGGCAATGCAATGTTCAGCGAATCACTGATGTGCTGGCTGGGCACGCCATCCGCGCTGCGGATGCCGGTACGCAGGATTTCATGACGCACCAGCAAGTCATTCAGGCTGGCGTGCAGCGCTTTGACGTTGAGTTCACCTTTGAGGTGCAGGGCGAACGGGATGTTGAACAGCGTCGTGCCCGGCGTCAGTTGCTCGATGAACCACAGGCGCTGTTGCGAGAACGACAGCGGCAGCAGCGCCGGACGTACCTGGGCCTTTGGCACGCTGATTGCGACGGCTTGTGGTGCGGCGGCGTCAGCCTGGCGCGCGGTGATGGCGACGGCCAGCAGCGCTACCGTCGGTTGTTCGAACAGCACCCGCAACGGCAGGTCGAGTTTGAAATGGCTGCGCAGGCGCGCGACGATCTGAGTGGCCAGCAGCGAGTGGCCGCCGAGGGTGAAGAAGTTGTCTTCCACGCCAACGGTGTCGCGACCCAGCACCTCAGCCCAGATTTTCGCCACAGCGGCTTCCAGCTCATTTCGCGGTGCGATGCTTTCCTGAGTGTCAGCCTGCCAGTTCAGTTCCTGGGCGGCGAGGACCTTGCGATCGACCTTGCCGTTGTTGTTCAGCGGCAAGCGTTCCAGACACACGAACGCGGCCGGCACCATGTACGGCGGCAGTTGTGCGCGCAGGTGTTCGGTTATCCCCTCGTTGCCCAAAGTATCGTCATGGGCCGACCAGTAAGCCACCAGCCAGGCTTCGCCAACGCTGTTTTCGCGCAGCAGCACGGCGGCTTCGCGCACGTTAGGGTGCTGGGCCAGACGGTGTTCGATTTCCGTCAGTTCGATCCTGTGGCCACGCAATTTCACCTGCTGGTCGCGGCGGCCGAGGTATTCGATCACGCCATCGCCACGCCAGCGCCCGAGGTCGCCGGTGCGGTACAGGCGACCTTCTAGCTGAGGATGGTCGATGAACGCATCAGCGGTGCGCTGCGGATCGTGCAGGTAGCCGCGACCGACGCCGACGCCCCCTACACAGATTTCCCCAGCCACACCAATTGGCACCGGCCGCAACGCTTCATCCAGCACGTACAAGCGGTTGTTGGCGGTCGGCTGGCCGATGGGCATATGGCTGACGTTAGCGTCCGGTGCTTCGAAGATCGGCTGGAAGGCCACGTCATCGGCGCATTCGGCCGGGCCGTAGGCGTTCATCAGTGCGATGTCGGGGAAACGTGCAAACCAGTCCCGGGCCACGGTCGGCGGCAGCGCTTCACCAGTAGGCAGCACCCAGCGCAGGTCGGGCAGTTGCAGATCGCACGGGCAAAGCGCAAGCAGTGTACGCATCAGGCTCGGGACGATTTCCAGCACACTGAGGCGTTCGCTGGCGATCACTTGCAGCAGGCGTTGTGGGTCATGCGCCACGTTGTCCGGCAGGATGTGCACCGTGGCGCCCAGTACTGGCGCGGCAAGGAACTGCCACACGGAAATGTCGAACGCCACCGAAGCGGTCTGTGGAATCCGGTCTTCGGCGCTCAACCCCAGCGCCGGCACTTTGCCGAAGATGTTATTGAGCATGCCCCGTTGTTCGATCATCACGCCTTTGGGCGTACCGGTCGAACCCGAGGTGAACAGTACGTAGGCCAGGCTGTCCGGGCCACCGTGCAACGGCAGCGGCGAATCATTGCCAGCCTTCCAGCAGGCTTCGGCGAGCAGGGCGTCGGGCGCCTGATCGAGGCCGCTGAGCAACTGATCGAGCAGCGCGCTGCACCCTTCACTGGCCACCAGCAAAGGTGCACGAGACAGGCTGAGGATTTCCCTCAGGCGTTCTGGCGGATGATTGACTTCAAGCGGCAGCATCGCGGCGCCGGCCTTGAACACGGCAATCATCATGGTCAACAGCGCCAGACCACGCGGGGCCACCAGTGCGACCAGTTGATCTTCACCGGCACCGGCTTCGCGCAAGGCGTGGGCCAGGCGAGTGGATCGCTGATCCAGTTCGGAATAGGTCAGGGACTCACCGTCGCAGATCGCGGCAATCTGCCCGCCGCGTTGAGCGACTTGGAGGGCGAACACTTCGGCGTAGCTGTGATCCAGCGGGAAGTCGTGGGGATTGACCGCCCACTCACCCAGCAGTTGCTGGCGCTCATCGGCAGCCAGCAGTTCGAAACTGCCCAGCAACGCCTCCGGTGCGGCAAGCATGCTGCGCACCAGGCTGGCGATATGGCCGAGCAAGCGCTGCACGGTCGGTGCCTCGAAACGCTCGCGGTCGTAAGACACCCGAATGCCTAGCTGCTCGCCGGGCAGGATCACCACGGTCAAGCCGTAGTGGGTGTGCACACTGTGGTCCATGCCTTCGAGGCTGAACTGGAAACCGCCTTCCAGAATCTGTTCGTCGATCGGTGCGTTTTCGAACACCAGGATGCTGTCGAACAGGGTTTCGCCGCGGGGGAAATCGCTCCAGCCCTGGATGTCGGTCAGCGGCGTGTGTTCAAAATCACGCATGTCGACGTTCAGCCCTTGCAGCGCGCTCAGCCACTGGCCGAGCGATGCTTCGGGATCCACCGACACCCGCAGCGGCAGGGTGTTGATGAACAGACCAATCATCTCTGCCACTCCGGTCAGCTCCGCCGGACGACCGGCCACGGTGACGCCGAACAGCACATCCCGTTGACCGCTGTAACGTGACAGCAGCATCGACCAGACGCCTTGGAAGAAGGTGTTCGGCGTGATCCGGCGGCTACGGCAGAACGCCGTCAGAGCCTGGGTTTCTGGCTCAGTCAGGTGAATCAGATGATCGTCCACCAGCACCGCGTCGATGTAGCGGTCGCGGGCCACGCCGTTGTCCACGGTCAGTGGCGTTGGTGCATTCAGCCCTTGCAGCTGGCCGCGCCAGAACTGCTCGGCCTTGCCTGCGTCCTGGCGTTGCAGCCACTGGATGTAATCGCGGAACGGGCGCGGGCTCTTGAGCTCCGGCGTGCGCTCATTGCACAGCGCTTCGTAGACTTTGAGGAAGTCCACGGTCACCAGGGAAATGCACCAGGCGTCCATCAGGATGTGGTGGAAACTGCGAATGAATTCGTAGGACTCATCGGCCAATCGCACCAGGCGAAAGCGAATCAGCGGCGGCTTCGACAGGTTGAAACCGACTTTCTGCTCCTCTTCCAACAACGTGCGGATCCGCGCTTCCTGTTCATGCGGGGCGAGCCCACGCAGATCGAGGGTGTCTAGGGGAACCTTGACGTCGCGATGGATCACCTGCACGGGTTGCTTCTGGGTTTTCCACTGGAAACTGGCGCGCAGGGAAGGGTGCAGCACCACCACCTGGCGCCACGATTCAAGGAACGCCACTTGATCAATGGCACCGCCGATGCGGTAGCGATCCTGCATCAGGTACACGCCGGAATCTTCGTGCAGCAGGGAGTGGAACAGCATCCCTTGCTGCAACGGCGACAGTGGGTAGATATCTTCAATCGGATTGGCGGTAGTTTTTTCGGTGGTCATTGAAAGCGTCCTGCAAAAAAAGGGGCAACGGCGATGGCGCGGCGGCGAGGGAAACCGGTCACAGGTCGGCCTCGTTCAGTTCAGCCATCAGCGCTTGCATTTCGTCATCGGACATACCCGAAGCGCTGAACTCGGTGCTGTCGGCTTGCGGTTCAGCGGCGACGGCGGCCAGTGGCTGTGCGACTTCGGCCATGGCGGCAATGGTCTGGCGCTCGAACACATGTTTGGCGGAGAGCGCGATGCCTTGCTCATGGGCCTGGGCCACCACTTGCAGACTCAGGATCGAGTCGCCGCCGATGGCAAAGAAGTTCTCGGTGACGCTGACGGTCGACAGCTTCAAGACCTTGGCGACGATCGCTTGCAGGGTGGTTTCCAGCGCATTGCGCGGTTCTACGTGGGCGCCTTCGTCGAACTGGTCGGGGTCGGGCAATTGGCGAATATCGAGCTTGCCGTTGGGCGTGCGCGGGAAGGTCGACAGGGTCAAGACCCGGGCGGGCACCATGTACGACGGCAGGCGTTCACCGAGGAAGCGCTTGATCGTTTCCGAGTCCGGCGCGTAGCCATGCGCCGCCAGAATGTAGGCCAGCAGACGCTTGCCGGCGGCGTGCTCTTGCACGATCACCGCAGCTTCGCGCACGTCGCTATGGCTGCACAGTTGACGCTCGATTTCCCCGAGTTCGATGCGGTAGCCGCGCAACTTGACCTGATGGTCCTTGCGGCCGAGGAACGCCAGGCGCCCGTCCGCCAGCCAGCAGGCCAGATCGCCCGTGCGGTAGGCGCGGGTGCCATCGGCCAGGGTGACGAAGGCCTTGGCGGTTTCTTCGGGCTTATTGCGATAACCCCGCGCCAGCGTTGGGCCGGCGAGGACGATTTCGCCTGGTTCGCCGATGCCGCTGGTGACGCCGTGTTTGTTCAGTATGCGCAGGTCCATGCCGGCAATCGGCCGGCCAATGGTCAATGTCCGGCTCGGGTCCAGCACTTCATAAGTGGCCCAGACCGTGGCTTCGGTGGGGCCGTATTCATTCACCAGTTGCGCGTGCGGCAAGGTCTTGCTGTGCTGGGCGATCAACGAAGGCGGGCAGGCTTCACCGGCGACAATCCAGCACTCAAGGCTGTCGGCCGCCCCGGCCCGCTGCAACTGATCGAGTAACGCCTGATACAGCGAGGGCAGCGATAGACCGTGGCTGACCCGATGCTGGGCAATGAGCTGCGCCAGACGGGCCATCTCCAATTCTTCGCCCGTCGCCGGCAATACCAGACGCCCGCCTTGGGCCAGGGTCCAGAATATCCCGGCGACAGAGCTGTCGAAGGCAAATGAAGACAACAGCAGGTAGGCGCGTACAGGCGCTTCATAAGCGGCCATGCGTACCTGCGTGGAGAAACTCAGTGCACCGTGGCTGATTTCCACGGCTTTCGGTGCGCCGGTGGAACCGGAGGTGTAAATCAGATACGCCAAGTCGTCTGCACCGGGCATGGGCAGAGGCGGCAGGTCGTTGGTGTTGGAGGTCGTCAGTTCATCCAGCACGAAGCGTTGCAGGCTGGCGGGCACGCTGTCGGCCAGCTCGGCGCTGACCACGATGTGTGCAATGGCACTGTCGGCGAGCATGTAGGCGCGGCGATCCGCCGGGTAGGTTGGATCAACCGGCACGTAAGCGCCACCGGCCTTCAATACCGCAAGCATGGCGATGATGGCGGCGTTGCTGCGGGCGAACAGAATGCCGACGGGCACGCCCGGACCGATCCCGGCCGCCGCCAGTTGATGGGCCAGATAAGTCGCGCAGGCATCGAGCTGGGCGTAGCTCAGGTCGCCGTCCTGGTCGCTGAGGGCGACAGTGTTCGGCTGCTGCTGAACCTGACGGGCAATCAGCTCGACCAGGGTCACCGGCTCAATCGACGGCAAGCTCGGTTGGGCACCGATAATCTGTGCCTGAAGCGGTCCGTTCAGTGGCAGATGAGCCCAGGCTTGCTGCGGTTCTGCCAGCGCGCCCAGCAGCAGTTGCCGCCATTGTTCGGCGAGACAGGCCGCCGCTTCACTGCTTAACGTGTGGCGGTCGTAAACCACTTGAACGCGCAGGCTGTCGGGCAATTGACGGACGTCCAGGCAAGCCTTTACCGGGCTCATTACTGCGCTGGCATGACGCTCCTGGATATCGCCCGAGCGCCAGGCGAAGGCGTAACCTCCCGTCAGGCTTTGGGTGTAATAGTCCTGCCAGCCAGCCGTGCGTTCGATCATCGCGCCGACGTGCTGACTTTGCTCCAGCAGGGTCGTCTGAGCATCCAGATCGATGCGCACCGGCAGGCACTGCTCGAACAAGCCCAAGGCGTTTTCCAGTTCCGGGCCACGGCTTTCGTGGATCAATGTGATCGGGACCTGCTGCTGGCCGGCGAGTCGTCCGAGTACTGTGGCCCAGGCTGTCAGCATCAGGTTTGAGGTCAGGGACGGATGGCGGGCGAGATCGGTGGGCACTGCGATCTCCATGTGTGCCGGCGCAAATCCGCTGCCGATGGTGGCTTCAAGCGACAGCTGCAAGGTCGGCTGTTCGGTTTCGCTCAATGGTTTCCAGAAGTTCACGCCCGGATGGTCCGGCTCGTCTTCCGTCAGGCTCCAGCGCCACTCGGCGTAATCGGCGTATTGCAGCGATTCGGACAGGTCGAGTTGGGTGTCTTGCAGCAATACGCCCGCCAGCAGTTTCAGGCTGGCGAGGTCGAAGTGGCTGCTGGCGGCGGCCAGGTCCAGCACCGATTGTTCGTTCGGCAGTTGCACCAGCGTCACGGCAAGCGGATTCGTCCAGTCGCGGGCCTGCGCGGCAAGGTGGGTCAGCTCGATTTCCTGTTCGGCGCAGCTGTGCTGACGCAAGTCCTGAACGGTCACGGCCAGTGCGCAGTTGTCGTGAATCACTTGCACCGGGTGGCGCAAGCCCGGCACCGGTGTCAGGTGCGTGCGCAGGATTTCACTGTCGGCCATCAATGTCAGTAGACGGCTGTTCAGTGCGTCGACGTCCACCGGCCGGGATAACGACCACTGCAAATGGCAACTGAACGAGTGTTCGACCGCGTCGTTGATGTGCGGGTACACCGATGCCTGTTGCGGCGAAATACGAAAACCTTGAAGTCCGCTCATGTTCGACTCGACTAAAAATGGGGCTTGAAACTGGTCCACGACAGCGGCGCCGGAGGCTCGCCGAACAGATGTCAGGCAAGCCTCTGGCGAGCAGCTGGTGTACCCGTTGAAAGTCAGACGGCAACGTCACTCTGCAGCAGGGCTTCGGCCATGCCGGTCATGATTGCGCGCTTGCCGGTGAAGGGTTCACGACCGTGTACCGCGAGCATGTTGTCGATGAACAACACGTCGCCCTGCTGCCAACTGAACCGCACCAGCGAGTCGAGGTAGGCTGCTCGCAGGGACTCCAGTACTGGCGGTTCGATCGGTTCGCCGTCGCCATAAAAGGTGTTGGTGGGCAGGTCGAGGTCGTTGAAGTTGCTTTGCAGCGAATCGCGGATCGCCGGGGGCAGGGTGCTGATGTGGAAGAAGGTCGCGTGGTTGAACCAGACTTCTTCGCCGGTACGCGGGTGACGCACCAACGCCGGCCCACGCTGGCGGGTGCGCAAGCGGTTGTTTTCTTTCCATTCCACTTCGATGCCAACGCTGGCGCAGTAGGCTTGCACTTCGCTGCGGTCTTCGGACTGGAACACGGTCTGCCACGGCAGGCCGAAACCGTCGCCATAGTTGCGCACGTAAAGCACGCCTTTTTCCCGGAACCGCGCTTCGATCTCGGGGCTGATGCTTGCCTTCACGGCACGAGTCGAGCCGATCGGCGTTTCGCCGCCGGTTTCGGACGGGATATGGCAATAGAAGAACAAACGCAGCGGAAAGCGTGGCGAATAGGAATGTTCGTTGTGCGGGAAAATCATCTGGTCGGCCGGGTAATCGGTCGAGGTGTAGATGTTGCCGCCGACCCGGGTGCGCGGCGAGGCACGGAACATGTATTCCAGCGCGCCGGGGGAGAGGGCGGCGATCACCTGATCGAATTGCTCCACAGACAATACGGAGAAGCCGCGAAACAGCAGGGCGCCGTATTGCAGCAGTTTCTTCTCCAGGCTTTCACGTTCCCGGGTGGCCCAGGCAACCAGATCGACGCCGCTGACCGCCGGCTCGATCACCAGCGGCAAGGCGTGGTCGGGGCTGAGCAAACGCTCGCTGACCAGTTGCTGTTCCGAGACGTTCATGGCTTTGCGGCGCACAGCGCCGAGGGCGCGAGACGATGGGGGCACGATAGACATAAAGGCATCCAACTCGGTTAAAGGGTCAAGGAGCGACGTTTGGTTTGCATCAGCTGGCTGCGCCCGGCCAGGGCTTGTGACTGTTGGCGTTCGCGCTGGAACGTTTGATCCCATGCGTCGAGGCGTTCGACCAGTGCCGGCAGCGGCTCGTCCAGTAGGTTGCGGGTTTCGCCCAACAGACGCGTCCACAGATGTTGCAGGCGCAAGGCGCGATCCTGATCGAAGCAGTCGCCGCGGTATTTGAGGGTTGCGTCGATGCCTTCGGCGCCATGCACCAGATCGAGCACCAGGTGGAAATCGCCCGGTGCCTGCGCCACGTCCAGCGCGGTCATGTGCGCACCAGCGATATCGGTCGGTGTTACCCGCGATGGTTGATAGTTGAGCTTGACCTGGAACAGCGGCGAGTGACCGGGGCGGCGCTCCGGGGCCAGTGCCGACACCACCAGATCGAATGGCAGGCCCTGATGGGCATAGGCCAGTCGTGCTTCATCGCGGACCCGCTCAAGAAGGATGGTCAGGGTCGGCTCACCGTGCAGGTCGCAGCGCAGGGTCAATTGGTTGACGAAGAAACCGATAACGTCGTTGTGTTCCGCCAACGGCCGGCCGCTGACATCGGTACCCAGCAGAAATTGCTCCTGGCCACCCAATTGCTTGAGCACCAGTTGATAGCTGGTCAGCAACAGCATGAACAGCGTCATGCCGTGTTCGCGGGCCATGGCTGCGAGGTGTTCGCAGGTGGCCTGAGGCACGGTGAAGTTCAGGCTGTGCTCGCCTTGAGTCTGGCCGCTGCCACCCAGGTCGAGGGTTTGAGGCACATGCGCCAGATGCTCACGCCAGAAATCCTGTTCGGCAGCAATCCGTTGTGCGCTCCAGTGCCCGGCTTCCCAGTGGGCGAAATCCAGGTACTGCACCGGCAGTTCGGTGTTGGTGACGCCGGCCAGTTCCGCCAGCAACACTTGCGCCGAGCGGCCGTCGAACGCGATGTGATGCAGGGTCAGCAGCAGGTCGTGTCGCTCGTCGTTGCGGCTGAGCAGTTGTGCGCGCAGCAGCGGGCCGGTTTCCAGTTCAACCGGCGTAGCGTGTTCATTGGCCAGACAATCGTGGAGTGCTTGCTGTTGCTGCGGCTCGATCCGGTTACGCAGGTCGTGCAAGGTCAGTGGTACGGCGCTGGCCGGCAACACCTGTTGCTGCGGGCCATTGACCCCGTCGCGATACACCGTACGCAATACGCTGTGACGGTTGACCAGCGTGTTCAGCCGTAGCGCCAGGGTTTCGACGTTGAGCGGACCTAGCAGACTCAGGTGCAACACCAGGTTGTGTCGGGTGTCGTCCGGGTTCAGTTGACGCAAGAACCACAGGCGGCTTTGGGCGAAAGATTGGCGACGTTGGCTGACGTTTGCATGGGTGGTCGAGGCGCTGGGCGCCGGGGCCGACTCGCTCAGGTATACCTGCAAGGCCAGCGCCCATTCGGCCAGGGTTTGTTCACCGAACAGGCTTTGAATATCGAGGTTCCAGCCCAGATCCTTGTGCAGGCGGGCGGCGAAGTCGGCCACGCTGATGGAGTCCAGACCCAGGCCGATCAAGCTCAGTTCGAAGTCTGCCGCAAGGTACGGATTGACCTCGCGCAAGGTTTGCTCAAGCCATTGGCGGCAAGCAGTCTGCGCGCGTTGCGGCGTGCCCACGAGGTGCTTCAGTTGATTGAGGGCAATGGTTTCACTGTTTGGTGCGGTCTGCCCACCGCTCTGGGCGATGATGCTCAAGGTGCCGGCGGCCAGTTGTTTTCGCGCGCCTTGACGGGCGATCTTGCCGCTGGTGGTCATCGGGATGGTGCCGGCTTCCAGCAGCACAATCTGATCGATGCCGCAGTCGGCGGCTTCGCGCACGGCGTTTTGCATCGACGCAAACAGCGCAGGATGATGCGCCGGGTCGACGAACTTGCGTTGTGGCTCGGCGACGATCACCAGTTTCTCGCGGCCCAGCAGTGGGTCCATTTCCGAAAACGCGGCGATGCGCCCGGTACGAATGCCCGGCTCGGAATCGGTAATGGCGAATTCGATGTCGTGGGGGTACAGGTTGCGTCCGTTGAGAATCAGCAAGTCCTTGAGACGCCCGCAGATCACCACCTGACCTTCGTGCATGAAGCCCAGGTCGCCGGAACGCAGGTAATGGCCCGGCTCGCCGACAATGCGTGCTTCAAAGGCTTCGCGACTGGCTTCTGGATTTTTCCAATAGGCTTCGGCGTTGCTCGGGCCCCTCAGCCAGACTTCGCCAATGCGGTCGTCGGCGCAGCGCTCGTGACTCTGAGGATCAGCAATGGCAATGTCATGCAAGGCCTGCGGGTAACCGCAGGCGACGAATTCCACGGCGGCGGCATCGGTGACCGCCAGAGCAACACGACCGGTTTCCAGCACTGCTTTATCCAAGCGAAGCACCACCGGCAGCGCGTCGGCTGGCGTGGTGCTGACGCACAGCGTGGCTTCGGCCTGGCCATAACCGGGACTGATCGCCAATGGGTTGAGGCCGCAAGCGGCAAAGCGCTGGGCAAAAGCTTCAAGGGTGCCGGGGTGGATCGGCTCGGCGCCGTTGATTGCGTGTTGCCAGGCACTCAAGTCGAGCTGGGCAATCAGGTTGTCGCTGACCACCCGATTGCACAGGGCATAGGCGAAGTTGGGGGCAAAACTGGCGGTGGCGCGGTAGCGGCTAAGCGCCTGAAGCCAGGTCGAGGGCGCATTGACGAAAGTCTGCGACGCCATCAGGTAGCAGGGCATGCCGCTATAGAGCGGGGCCAGCATGCCACCGATCAAACCCATGTCGTGGTACAGCGGCAACCAGTTGACCATGCCGCCATGCTCATCGAAACCATAGGCCTGGCGCATCAGTTCGACGTTGGCGATCAGGTTGCGCTGACGCACTTCAACGCCTTTGGGTGTGCCGGTGGAACCCGAGGTGTATTGCAGAAAAGCCACGGTTGCACCGTCGACATCCGGATGCATCCATTCACTGGCCGGCGGCAGACCGAGGTCCTGAACGGTCGACACGTCGACCTTGCCTTCCACCAGCTCCAGCAAACCCTGGCAATGATCCGCTGGTGCCAGAATCAGGCCCGGCTGTGCATCCACCACCACGTTACGCACGCGATCGAGGTGGCGCGGTTTGCGCGACGGTGGCGGGAACAACGGCACGGCGATCATTCCGGCATATAAACAGGCGCAAAATGCACGGGCATAGTCGAGACTGCTGGGCAGCATCAACAACACCCGATCTCCCGGCGCGTAGCGCGATTGCAGCGCGGCAGCCAGGCAGCGGGATTGTTCGTGCAACTGGGCAAAGGTCAGGGTTTCGCCGATCTCGACGCCGTCCGGCAAGAAGTGCAGGGCAGCACGCTGCGGGAAGTGCTGGGCATTGGCCTCCAGTACTTCGATCCAGTGATTGAATGAGAACATGGTGGTATTCACGCCATGGCAACGATGACTTTACGGTCACCGGTGTAAGGATTGCGGCCGTGTGCGACCAGTCGATTGTCGAGCATCAGGATGTCGCCGGGTTGCCAGGGAAAGCTGATGGCGGTCTGGCGATAGACCTCGCGCACGGTGTCGAGTACCTCATCGGGAATCGCCGAGCCGTCACCGAAGTAAACATGGCGGGGCAGGTTCTCTTCACCCACCGCGGCGAGCAGGCTGGCGCGCACGCCCGGCTCGATGGCCGAGACATGAAACAAGTGCGCCTGATTGAACCAGACCCACCCACCGGTATCAGGGTGCTGCAGCACGGCGGCGCAACGCTGGCGTGTGCGCAGGTCGCCGTCGGCTTTCCATTCCCACTCGATGTCGTTGTCCCGGCAGTAGCGTTCAACCTGGGCGCGGTCCTCGGTGTTGAACACTTTCTGCCACGGCAGATCCAGCGCGCCGCTGTAGTTACGTACATAGAGCAGCTCGCGACTGGCGAACAGTTCGCGGATCTCGGCGGGCATGCGCTGGTAGATCAGGCGGCTGTCGGCAATCGGTGTTTCGCCACCGGTCTCACTGGCCTTGATGCAGTGAAACCAGATGCGCGAAGGCCACGGTCGGGTGTAGGCCTGCTCGTTGTGCAAGGGAATGAATTGATGGGCCGGGTATTCGGTAGAGCTATAGACCCCGGCGAAGACTTTGCTGCGTGGCGTGGAACCGAATTCGTAACTGGCCAGCGGTGCGCCGAAACTGGCGGCGAAGCGCTTGAAGTCGATAGGTGTGGAGACAGTGAATCCTCGAAACAGCACGCCACCTATGGTGGTCAGCGCGTGGGGCAACGTGTCGCGAACTGACGGGTCGAGATTATGAATCGACTGTCCCGGCGTCGCCTGCACCAACACGGGTAACGACTGCTCGTTGCCATCCGCTGGAGCAATGGAGAAAGACTCGGAACGCCCGCTCAGGTGTTCGATTGAGGTCATCCTTTGCACTTCCTTTTTTATCTTTACTCGGCCAGTCGGGCGGCTTGGGCAGACCTTGGAAACAGGGCAGAGGCCGCCGTTGCAGAGTTCGACTGAAATGTATTCGCTCTGATACACGGCGGCATATTAGATGTTAATGAGATAGATTATCAATACTATTTCTTTAAGTTTTTTTTTGGATTAGACTCCGCCCCGCTGGCCCGAATGAGCATTTAGCCGGCCGGAAAAACAAAAAATATCTGTCGCATGGGAGCGGGGCGTGAATTTCAAAAAGAACACAATTGCGTTGGCTGTGGGTTCGGCGGTCTGCCTGGCTAACAGCGCATGGGCGGCCGAGCAGTCGAACACAATGGAGATCGCTCCGATCACGGTGACGGGTGAAAAAATCAACCGCTCCCTGGAGAAAACCCAGTCGAGTGTCGTTGTGGTGACCGGCAAGCAACTGCGCGAGAAAGAGGACCACGACCTGGTTGATGTGTTCGCCCGTACGCCGGGTGTTTACAACCAGTCCGGCAACGAAAACTGGGGTATTCGAGGCGTGCCGGTATCCGGTTTCGAAGACCAGGGCCCGGCCACGCTCAACGGTGCGGTTTCGGTGTTCGTCGACGGCGCCGTGCAACCGAACCGCGCACTGACCCTCAGCCCGATGCCGCTGTGGGACGTCGAGCAGGTCGAAGTGTTCCTCGGTCCGCAGTCCACTACTCAGGGCCGCAACTCGCTGGCCGGTGCGGTCGTCATCCAGACCAAGAACCCGACTTTCGAACCGAGCCTTTCATTACAGGGCAACATGGGCAACTACGGTGAGAGCGGAGGGGCGCTTGCCGGTGGTGGCGCGATCGTCGATGACAAGATCGCCGGTCGTATCGCCGTGGATTACCAGGACGGTGACGGTTACATCGACAACATCGCACTCGATAATGACGCCAATCCGACCCGCACCTACAATGCCCGTGGAAAACTGCTGATCCTGCCGAACGACGATCTGGATGTGCTGCTGACTTACGCCCATGGTGAAAGCCGCAAGGGCGACAACTCGGTCATGCGCGAAAACGGCAAGGTCCGCTATTACGACGTGTCGTCCGACACCAAGGCTTACGACAAACTCGAACAAGACACCGTCAGCGCCAAGGTGGATTACCGCCTGGACGACAACTGGTCCATTACCAGCCTCACCGCCAATACCAGTTCGGACTATGACGCCCGCCTGGACTTCGACCAGACAGCCGATGCCAACGAGGTCGTTCTGCGCAAGCAGGATGGTGACCTGTTCAGTCAGGAGCTGCGCCTGAACTACACCGGTGACACGGTGAAGAGCTTCATGGGTGTCTACTACGGCCACAACACCAACAATTTCAACGACCGGTTGTTGTTTGACAACGAACTGATCGGCACCGTCAAGGGCGATACGACGATAGAGAACAAGGCGGTGTTCGGTGAAATCAACTGGACGTTCGCCCCGCGCTGGACACTGATCACCGGGCTGCGCTACGACCACGAGAAGAACGACACCGATATCGAACAGGACGACTTCTCCACCTCGGGCAAAACCAGCAAGTCGTTCGATGCCGTATTGCCGAAGCTGGGTATCGACTATGAACTGGCTGCCCATCAGTACGTAGGCTTTATGGTGCAGAAAGGTTATCGCGGCGGTGGCGTCAACGTTCGTACCGGTACCGGTCACGAAGCTTATGATCCTGAATACACCACCAACTACGAGCTGTCCTACCGCGGCTCGTTCTTCGACCAGACCCTGCGTACCCGCGCCAACCTGTACTACACCGACTGGAAAGACCAGCAGGTCAGTGTGCTTGATCCGAACACCGAGTTCGCTCACGTGTTCAACGCCGGGCGCAGTGACATCAAGGGCCTGGAAGTCTCCGTCGAGAAGGACTTCACCGAACAGCTGACCCTGACGGCCGGTGCCTCCGTTACCGATGGCAAGTACAAGGACTTCGTCACGGGCGATGGCAGGGACATGAGTGGCGAGGACTTCCTCTATTCGCCCAAGTACAAGATGTCGCTGGGCGGTACCTATCGCTGGAATGATCGGTTGACCCTGAACACCGACGTCATTTACCAGAGCACCTCGCCGTCGGAGTACGAGTTCGATGACGCGGGTCAAGTCACTGATGAGCGCAAGAGCGACGCTTACTGGCTGGCCAACTTCAACGCCGAGTACAAGGTCACCAAGAACGTCGCCGTATCCGGCTTCGTGAAAAACGCCTTCGACAAGGAATACGTCACCAACAACCGTAGCGGCGACATCATCGATGTCGGTGCCCCGCGCACTGTGGGTCTGGTTCTGCGTTACGACATGTAAACCCAAGGGCGCGGGGAAGCCGATTCCCCGCGTCCGGCTTCACGGCTGTCGTTCCCTGAAACGTTCGTTTTCAGGCAGTCCTGGTCCTTTTCAAACCCAGCCTCCCTGGAGGAAATCATGAGTGCTTTTTCGAATGTCATCTCGGGTGGCGCGCAACAGCTACGCCTGTTGCATACCGGTCTGTCGAGCCCTTACTGCCTTGATCCGACGCCGATGCTGGAACGTCAGCAGCAGCAGGAATCCAACGCCCGCAGTTACCCTCGGCGCATTCCGCTTGTGCTTGAACGAGCCCATGGTATTTATGTGCAGGACAGTCGCGGACAAGTGTTCGTTGATTGCCTGGCCGGCGCCGGCACCCTGGCGCTGGGCCACAACCATCCAGTGATTATCGAAGCCATAACCCAGGTCATGGCCGCGGGTGTGCCGATGCATACTCTGGATCTCATGACGCCGGTGAAGGATGCATTCGTACAGGAAATCTTCGGCTGCCTGCCGGCTGACTTCGCGCGTAATGCACGCATACAGTTTTGCGGCCCAAGCGGGGCCGACGCCGTCGAAGCAGCTCTGAAGCTGACCCGCACCGCCACCGGACGCCATTCGGTACTGGCCTTTGAAGGGGCTTACCACGGCATGACGCTGGGGACACTTTCCATTAGCGGTAACCTGTCACCGAAAAATGCTCTCGGTGCCCTTATGCCAGGTGTTCAGCGCCTGCCGTTTCCCCATGACTACCGTTGCCCGTTCGGTGTGGCCGGTGATCAGGGTGTGACGTTGAACGTGCGTTACCTCGAACATTTGCTCAACGACCCGGAAAGCGGTGTCACCGCACCGGCAGCAATGATTCTGGAACCGATCCAGGGCGAGGGCGGGGTGATTGCCGCGCCGGACCGCTGGCTTCAGGAGCTTCGTCGATTGACCAAGGCCCACGGAATTCCGCTGATCGTCGACGAGATCCAGTGCGGCATAGCCCGCAGCGGCCGGATGTTCGGTTTCGAGCAGTCCGGCATCACGCCGGATGTCATCACCCTGTCCAAAGCGATCGGCGGCGGTCTGCCGCTTTCGGTCATGGTCTACAACGATTCGCTGGATGTCTGGCAACCGGGTGCCCACGCCGGCACGTTCCGTGGCAATCAACTGGCAATGGCCGCTGGCACCGCGACCTTGCGCTTCATCCGCGATCAAGGCTTGGTGGCACGCGCCGAAACCGCTGGCGCGCATCTGCGTAAGCAGTTACAGATGCTGCAAAGCGAATTCGCCTGGATTGGCGATGTTCGCGGTCGTGGTTTGATGCTCGGCATGGAAATCGTCGACCCGCAAGGCGCCCTCGACGTACAGGGTCACCCGCCGGTAGACGCGGTCCGGGCCAAGGCCTTCCAGCAGGCTTGCCTGAAGCACGGTTTGATCGTCGAGCTCGGCGGACGCCACGGTGCGACCGTACGCTTCTTGCCGCCGCTGATCATCACCGAACAGGAAATCGATTTCGTCGCACAAATCCTGTACCAGGCAGCGAGCTCGATCAATGAGCGCTCCACGCGTTAATGATCTGCCGATGCACAGGGTTTGCCGACATGGAACGGCAAGCCCGTTTTTGTTTTGAACAGGGACTGATAATGCGTAAGGCTTTAGCGACGATAAAACCGACGTGGGTGCTGGCGACCGTATTGGCATTGAACGGCTGTGGAGCACAGGATCAGTCCGCTGAACACAGTACGTCGCCGCCGCAGGTCAAGACGCTCACCGTGCAACCCCGACCGTTTGCCATGACCTCAGACCTGCCTGGCCGAATCGAACCGGTGCGCATCGCCGAGGTGCGCGCACGGATTGCCGGTGTTGTGTTGACCCGACATTTTGAAGAGGGCAGCGACGTCAAGGCTGGTCAACTGCTCTTCAGCATCGACCCGGCACCGCTCAAGGCCGCCTTGATGCGGGTCGAAGGCGCCCTGGCCAAGACTGAGGCGGATGTATATCGCGCCAACGCTCACGTACAGCGCTACAAACAACTGGTGGAGATCAACGCCGTCAGCCCGCAGGTATTCGACGACGCGGTCTCTGACCTCAAGAGTGCCCAGGCTAATCGTTTGGCCGCTCAAGCCGATGTAGCGACTGCCCGACTCAACCTCGGTTACTGTCAGGTGCGAGCGCCGATCAGTGGCCGTATCGGCCGCGCCCTGGTCAGCGAGGGCGCATTGGTAGGTCAGGACGAAGCCACGCAAATGGCGCGGATTCAGCAACTGGACCCGATTTATGCTGACTTCACCCAGTCCGTCGATCAGATAGTGGCCTTGCAGCAAGCCGTGGCCAGTGGTCGTCTGACGCTGACCGGTGCGGGTGCAGCCAAGGTTACGGTACAGGTCGGCAGTCCGGCGCAAACCCGACAAGGCAAGTTGATGTTTTCCGATGTTTCGGTCGATCGAAGCACCGGGCAAGTCACCTTGCGCGGCGAGTTTCCTAACCCGGACAGCGTTCTGCTGCCGGGCATGTATGTACGGGTCGTGGCGCCGGCGGGGGTCGATCCGCAGGCGCTGTTCGTGCCGCAGCAAGCGGTTCAACGCGGTGCCGACGGCCAGGCCCGGTTGATGCTGGTGGACGCCCAGGGGATGGTGCGTGAACGCGTGGTCAGCACCGGCGCGATGCTCGGCTCCGACTGGCAGATCACCCAGGGACTCGTGGCCGGCGAGCAAGTGGTGGTCGAGCGCGCCGACAAGCTCAGTGTCGGCACCAGGGTCAACATAATCACCTTGGCCGAACAGCAGGCCCATAACTGAGGGCGTGACGCTTTTACCCACGGTTGTTAGCCAGGATCTTACCGATGCCCGATTTTTTCATTAACCGTCCGAACTTCGCCTGGGTCATCGCGTTGTTCATCGCGCTGGCAGGAGCGCTGACCCTGGGCACCTTGCCGGTCAGCCAATACCCGGACGTGGCACCGCCGCAAATCAGTGTCAGTGCCAGCTACCCCGGTGCCTCGGCGCAGATCATCAATCAGAACATCACCAGTCTGATCGAGGAGGAACTCAACGGCCTCAAGGATTTGCTGTATTACGAATCCAACAGTGCCAACGGCAGTGCCGAAACCACCATCACCTTCAAGCCGGGCATCGATCCCGACATGGCGCAGGTCGACGTCCAGAACCGCTTGCAACGGGTAGTCGGGCGCTTGCCCCAAGCGGTGATCGAGCAAGGCCTGAAAGTGGAGCAGGTACGTGCCAATTTTCTGATGATCTATGCCTTGTCCTACACCGATGGGCAGCAGGATTCGATCGGGCTGGCGGATTACGCCGCGCGGGGCATCAATAACGAGATTCGCCGCGTGGCCGGGGTAGGGCGGGTGCAGATGTACACCGCAGAACGGGCTATGCGCATCTGGGTCGATCCTGCCCGGCTTGTGGGTTACAACCTGTCGATGGCCGATGTAAGTAAGGCCATCGCCGGGCAGAACGTGCAAGTGCCCGCCGGCAGCATGGGCGAACGTCCGGGGCCTGCCGAGCAGCACATTACCGCCACCGTCATGGTGCAGGGTCAGCTCGAATCCGTGGAGGCGTTCGGCAACATTGTGCTGCGGGCCAATGACGACGGCTCCAGTGTCAGGATTCACGATGTGGCCCGAGTCGAACTGGGTCGTCAGGACTACCGCTTCGACGCTCGCCTGAACGGCAAACCTGCGGCGGCCATGTCGGTGCAGTTGGCAACCGGTGCCAACGCGCTGCAAACGGCGGCGGCGATCAAGGCCCGGCTGGATCAACTGTCGAGCACGCTGCCAGCGAACATGACGCTGAGCGTGCCTTATGACACCTCATACTTTGTCGACGTGGCGATCAAGCAAGTCATCTACACCTTGATCGAAGCCATGGTGCTGGTGTTCCTGGTGATGCTGCTGTTTTTGCAGAATCTGCGTTACACGCTGATTCCGGCCATCGTGGTGCCGGTCTGCCTGTTGGGCACCCTCGCGGTGATGGCGCCGCTAGGGTTTTCGATCAACATGATGACCCTGTTCGGCATGGTGCTGGCCATTGGCATTCTGGTGGACGACGCCATTGTCGTGGTAGAGAACGTCGAGCGCTTGATCACGCAGGAGCGCCTGTCGCCCAAAGACGCGACCCGCAAAGCGATGCAGCAGATCAGCGGGGCGATTGTTGGCATCACCCTGGTACTGGCGGCGGTATTCCTGCCGTTGGCGTTCATGGGCGGTTCGGTGGGGGTGATCTACCAGCAGTTTTCCATGGCGCTGTCGGTGTCGATTCTGTTCTCCGGGTTCCTGGCGTTGACCCTGACGCCGGCCCTGTGTGCCACCTTGCTTAAACCCTTCGACCCGGCGAAAGAGCTACGACCCAACCGCTGGGCGAACGGCTTCAATCGGCGCTTCGATGCCTTGGCCCGGCGCTACGAGCGGTTCAGTTCGAGCTGGGTCCGTCGCAGCACTCGCAGCATGGGCATTTACCTAATATTGTTGCTGGTACTCGCTTTTGCCTATCACCGATTGCCATCCTCATTCATGCCGTCCGAGGATCAGGGCTACATCATCACGGATATCCAGCTACCACCTGCGGCTTCGGCTTCGCGCACGGATGTGACGGTGCAATCGTGGGAGCACTATGCCCTGGCGCAACCCGCCACGGATCAAGTGCTGGCAATCATGGGGTTCAGTTTTTCCGGGGTCGGGGCTAACGCGGCGTTGTCGTTTACCAGCCTCAAGGATTGGTCGGTTCGCGGCGATGGCCAAGCCAGCGACGCGGTGGCCCGACGCGCGAATGAGGCTTTTGAGAACGCCGCTGACGGCACGCTGTTCAGCGTGGTGCCGCCGCCGGTGGACGGCCTCGGCACCTCGAACGGTTTCGAGTTACGGTTGCAGGATCTGGCAGGGCAGGGGCACGAAGCGCTGTTGAAGGCCCGAACCCAATTGCTGGAGGCGGCCAAGGCGTCGCCGGTGATCGATTACCTGATGGAGGATGGCCTGGCGGATGCGCCGCAGATCAATGTCAGCATCGACCGCGAAAAAGCCGAAGCCCTCGGTGTGAGTTTTGATGTGATCAGTTCAGCGTTGTCCTCGGCGCTGGGCTCGGAACAAATCAATGAGTTTGCCAATCAGGGGCGGATGCAGCGGGTGATCGTTCAGGCGGACAGCATCAGTCGCCAGACGCCTGAAGCGCTGTTGCGCCTGCAAGTGCCCAATCGACAGAACCGATTGGTGCCACTGGAAGCGTTCAGCCGTTTCGAGTGGCAGGTCGGGCCACTGCAGATCGCGCGCTACAACGGGTCGGCGTCGCTGCGTTTTTCCGGTGATGCCGCACCGGGTTACAGCACCGGTCAAGCCATGGAAGAACTGCAGAAAATCGCCCGTCAGTTACCGGCCGGTTTTAGCCTTGAATGGGCCGGGCTGTCACTTCAGGAACAACAGGCCAGCGATCAGGTGCCGCTGCTGGTGGCGTTATCGTTGATTGTGGTGCTGCTGGTGCTGGTGGCGCTGTATGAAAGCTGGACGATTCCCTTTGCCGTGCTGTTGATCGTGCCTGTCGGCATGCTCGGTTCGGTAGCCGCGGTGACGATCATGGGCCTGCCCAATGATGTCTATTTCAAGGTGGGGCTGATCACGATCATTGGACTGGCGGCGAAGAATGCAATCCTCATTGTCGAGTTTGCCAAGGCACTTCACGTTCAGGGCGCGAGCCTTGCGCAAGCGGCGGCTCAGGCCGCGCGTCTGCGTTTTCGTCCGATCGTCATGACGTCCCTGGCCTTCATTCTCGGCGTGGTGCCTCTGGCTATTGCCACTGGTGCGGGAGCTGCCAGCCAGCGAGCGATCGGCACAGGCGTGATCGGCGGTATGCTGGCGGCGACAGTGCTCGGGGTCTTGTGGGTACCGGTGTTCTTTGTCTGGGTCTTGTCCGCGGCAAATCGGTTGCATAGTCGCCGTGTCAGCCTCACCGAGCCCGTGGCAGACGATGGAACGCGGTAATGTGGATTCAGCTCCCACGTTACATTTTGCGGGCGCCGTTATGCCGGGCTGATGTGTCGGTCAGCAGTTTTTTCGATGTGCTTTGATTGTCGGGTAACTGGTCGCTGAGGTCCCAGATTTCGTAAGCGATCCACGAACTACACCTACCTCCAGATGAGGCAGTCGTTTACCGTGGCATCTCTGGCGAGCAGTTCCATGGCAGCAAGGCTTCGTAGTCCCCAACCGATTGTGCCTGCGGCAGTCTTTCCAGTACGTGGCGCAGCCACGTATAGGGCTCCTGGCCGTTGACTTGCTGTCCTATCTGAATAACCTGCGTAACCCATCGATGACCTGATTGATCGTTGGTCCTTGAGTTGCCGGTGGCTCCGGATTCTCGCCAAATTCACGCCAGATGAACAGCGTCAGTTCCGCTCCATCAGTCAGCGACTGCGCATTCTGGTTTGTTGAGAAGGTTTCCAGAATTCTGTATCTCGCATCCTTACGGCTGCTGGCCGACCTGGACGATGCCGAGACTAGCCTGTCCAGCGCCTCGGCGCTGCCCTGGGGGCGGCTGCGAGTGGATGTGCCCAGCCCTCTGGCCAGGCATTTCCGCCGAACCGGCATATCAGCATCAAGCTGCGCGTGTTTATCGATTGGGTCGTTGAGCTGATGGCACAACATGCGCCTATCCCGGACAGGCCATATTAGTGAGGCGATTCAGTATTGAGGCCGCTTTGACCAATGACGGCTCATGGCCGTTCTCTGCCGGTCGTCACTACGGCGTGTGCTGGTCAAGTCGATGACGGGTACCCAACCGACGACGTTCGTTTGATGACAAAGGCTGCGGTGGAAGCTGTGGATCGGGTGTGCCGATCTGGGTTCAAGTACGGCAAAGCCTGCGGTGCTTGTGACAGTGAAGAGCCGGATCGGCAGGGTCGGGGCCAGATGAATCCAGGCGTCATGTTCGATTCTGAGCATGTCGACCTCAACCGCCCGGTGCAAGACCCGCATGCCGGGTGGTGTGGCAGGAGAGCAGCCAAGGGCTGCCCCCTATGCCGATTGGCGGGGGATCATTGAAATCCAGCGTCATCCAGTGCCCCTTTGACCGAGTCCTTGCAAAGAAGAGACCTTGCTCAGGCCTCTTCACGGTTACCTGGAAGATTTTCAGGTTTGCGGTACGGTATTCCCGTCAGCAACCGTGGCTTTATTCTGAACGGCTCGACACAGCAGGCTGGACACGATGAACCCAAGAATAGCCAACAGACTCATCAAGCCGAAGACGTAGTTGTAGCCTTGCTGGCCGGGGAAATGGTCGAGGATCGCGCCATAGATGACATAAGCGAACATGCCTGGCGCATAGCCGATCAGACAACCAATACCGAAGGCAGAGCCTGTGATGTGCTGGGGAATGCCGATTTCACCCATGGGCGCCCAGAACACGCCGCGCATGGAGAATACGATGAGTGCGAAGGAGAGGGTGGCCGCCATGCCCGCATAGATGAAATCGTGGCTTTTAGGGATGAGCATGATCACCCCCATGATTGGCAGCAGAGCCAGGAATGCCCATTTCATATAGCGGCTGGTGCTCTTGAACTGCTTGTCGGCAATGAAGCCTCCGGCAGGACCGCCCAGGATCTTGAGAAAGTATTGATTGATGATGCCGTAAGCGCCCACCAGTACCACGGGCAGTTCGTACATGTCCTTGAGGTAGGGAATAAAGTAGGTCAAACCGCAGTACACGATGTAGACCATGAACACGTTGAGGCTGACCAGCCAGATGCCCGGGATCTTAATGGCTTCGAGCAGGTTGGAGAGGCCATTTTTAGACTGTGTATTCGACTGTGTGGTACCGCCCTTGAGCAGAAACCAGGTCAGGGTACCGGCAAGAATGTCGATAACCGAATAAAAGAGAATCGCCGATTTCAGACCGGCCTCACCGGAGCCCATGGCGACGAAGACGCCCAGCGCAGAAAAGGCGACCAGGGTATCAATGACGCCGCGTCCGCCTTCCAGAAGTCCGAACAACCGACCCTGTTCCTGATCGTCACCCAGATTGCGGATGGCTTTAAGCAGCGAGGGCCAAAAGATGCAATCGGCACAGACGGCCAACAGGCAGAACACGATCAGCAAATTGCTGAAGGGTGGAAAGGTTGCCAGGTAAAGCCCCAGGCTGCCAGTGCCGAGCAGACCGATGGGGATCAGCTTGCGCGTGTCGTACCGATCTGCGAGCAGGCCGCCCACGACAAAAAGCGCCGTTGCGACAATGGCATTGGCGCTCAGCAGCAGGCCGATTTCGGTATGGGTCAATCCCATGAACTCTTGCATGGGCACATAGAAGGCGTCCTTGAGGCTCGCCAGTTTGTAAATGGTGCCCCCACCGAGGATGAGAATCAGGAATCTGAGCCATTTGGCCTTGTCACGAGTTGTCATTATTGTTCTCCAGGCGTAATTGGGTAAGCAGTGCTGGTTGTCACGTCAGGTTCAGGCGTTTGTGCGGTTGTCCAGGGTCAACTCGGCCAGGGTCCGAAACTCGGCCAGCAGGCTTCGTACATAGGTGACCTGGTTGTTTGCCCAGCGGTGTTCATCGGCCAGCATTCGCTCCAGCGAATAGCCGACTGGCAGCGCCGTTTCACTCATTTCCCGGTACGCAATGAAAGGGTCGGCGGCTTCGTCGGTCTGACGGAACGCCGGGGCTACATAGTGGTTTTCCTGCTCAAGAATGAACGCGATCACTTGGGGGGTTGATTCGCCGAGCATCAACAGTTCGAACAACATGCGTGCGTTGGGTAGATCGTCTTCGTCACAGCCCTGCAGCACACCGTAATGGCCGAATCCGTTTTGCTCGGGGACGATGCGCACCCCCTTGAGGTGGGTCTGGCGTATGTGCGGCGCCAAGGTGCGGAGCGCCTGCAGGGGCTGTTCGCAGGCATTGATCATGTTGCCGAAGTCGAACAAGGCATGCAGCCGAGGGTGGTTGAGGCGGTTCAGCAGTTGCACGATCTCGGCGCTCTTAAGTTCCTCATGCTGTTCGAAGTCGAAGAACAGGTCATGCTTGTCTGCCTGCTGCGCGAGGTAATGCAGGTCTGATTCGATCACGTCCATGACCCGTGACAGCGTTCCCTCGTAGCGTGAGTAAACACGAATGTTGCGCACCCCCAGGGCCCTGGCAATGTCTATCACCTGATCGACATCTTTTTTCAGTGTGCTGCTGATTTCCAGGTGCACATCCAGTCCGAGCGCAGTGGCCTTGTCAGAAAACGCCTGAAGCTGCGTGGGTGTCATTTGACTCAGGCTGTTTTCCTCGCCATCGAGCAAGTGCAGGCTCAG
This sequence comes from Pseudomonas sp. RT4P38, assembly GCF_054897765.1. NCBI lineage: Bacteria > Pseudomonadati > Pseudomonadota > Gammaproteobacteria > Pseudomonadales > Pseudomonadaceae > Pseudomonas > Pseudomonas sp. RT4P38. The sequence goes on along the minus strand of NZ_CM142703.1, from coordinate 4,311,366 downwards.
ACCTTGCAGCTCATGGCGATAGGCGAAGTTCAGCAGGTCGGTAGGCGTGACGCGGCCATGGGTGAGGTTGGTCAGCAAGGGGTAGGCATGGGCAAACAGGCGCAGTTGCCCAAGTCGGTCGAGCAACTGGCGGGCCAGTGCTTCAGTCAGTGCGGGAGGTGCCCCGGCCTCGACAGCCTTGTGGCTGAGCAAGGCATGGAATCGTTCCTGGATTTTATTGTTCATTCGAGTCATTCCTGGTTCAGACGCCGGGTCTACCGGCGCAGCCTTTATCGCGCCAGTCAGGAACTCTCGATAGATCCATTATTATTTAAATGATAAGACCACTCTGCTCACCTGACGGGGTTCTGGCGCAGGTGCCCCATTTTGATCAGCGCCTGAGCCAGTGCCTCGACGCGCTCCTTGGCCTGGTCCTCCGGCGTGCCGGCGAAACCGATCAACAGGGCCGGTGGCAGGTAATGCTGCAGGCAATAGTCGCTCAGGGCATAGGTGTGGATGTTGTGCCGGGCCAGTTCCTTGGCGATGGCGTCGTCATCGAGCTCGGGTGGCAGCCAGGCGATCAGGTGCATGCCGGCTTCTACCGGGGTGAGGGTGAAGAAACTGCCCAGGCGCTGTTGCAGTTGCTCAACCAGTGCTGCCTGACGGGCCTGGTACAGCGTACGCATGCGGCGGATGTGTCCGAGGAAGTGGCCTTCGCGCATGAAGTCCGCAGTCGTGGCCTGCAGGAGCGTGGGCGGGCTGCGATCCATGACCGCCCGCAGGGTGCAGAAGGGTTCGACCAAGGCATGCGGCAGTATCACGTAACCCAGTCTTAGTGAGGGGAATAGGACTTTGCTGAACGTCCCGACGTAGATCACTCGAGCCAACTGGTCCATGGCATAGAGCGCGGGGAGGAGGCGGCCGCTGTAGCGAAACTCACTGTCGCAGTCGTCCTCAATGATCCAGCTTTGGTTGCGCGCGGCCCAGTCGATGAGTTCCTGGCGCCGCGCATAACTCATGGTGACGCCCAACGGATGCTGGCGAGAAGGCGTGGTAAACACCAGGCGGGCGTCAGGGCACTCGGCCACGCCTTGGCGGATATCGATCCCCTGTTCATCAATACGCAATGGGACCACCTGAGCACCTTGGGCCTGGAGCGCAATTCGCGCCGCGATATGTCCCGGATCCTCCATCCACACGCTATCCTGCGGATTGAGCAACAACATGCCCAGCAGGTTAAAGGCTTGCTGGGCGCCGGAAACGATCACCACTTGCTCGGCACTGCAGTCGATACCACGGGCATCAAAGACGTAGTCGGCAATCGCCGTGCGCAAGGCCTGTAACCCTTGCAGTTCGCCATAACCGAGCATGGCCTTGGTCGGCTTATGCAAGTGGCGGTTCATCAGGCGCTTCCAGACCGGTTGGGGAAACGCGTCATAAGTGCTGTGGCTGGGCAGGAACGAGGTTGGGCTGCCAGGGGCCCAGTCGGCATAGCAAACCCCCTGGAAATGAGTGCTGCGTAGCGACAATACGGACTGACTCAGCTGGGACAGACGGGGAGGCTGGCGCTGCGAGTCATTGTCGGCAATACCACGGCTTTCCCACTCATTGCCGACATAGGTACCGGCCCCGGTACGCGACGCCAGAAAGCCTTCGGCAATCAGTTGATCGAAAGCATTGAGAATGGTGATCCGCGACAGCGCCAGCTCTTTGCTCAAGGTCCGGGTCGACGGCAGGCGCACGCCCCCTTGAATTTTTCCACTGAGAATCTGTTTGCGAATCTGCAAGTAGAGTTGGCGGTACAGGGGCATGGAGCTGGCACGGTCCAGTTCAATACCCGACAACAGCAAACCTGCGGAGGATTTCATTACATGCTCGTCTGGATGGAGTGTGGTTTGACCTGGAACACCGTCAGGCACCGAGGTGCGCAGGGTATCGAGAGACACCGGATAAGTCATCCACCGCAGGCGTCGATGCCGCGCACACCCGCCGGCCAACTGTCACGAAATGAAAAGCCATTGTCGTCTGATGAGAAGCGGCTCGCCAGACTGCGTCCTACAGTCCAATCAGCGCAAATCGACGCAGCACGCCAACATTGCAGACTGGAGAATAAAAAAACATGGCCAACGCCGTACGCTTCTACGAAACCGGTGGTCCCGACGTTCTTCGTTACGAAGAGGTCGAAGTCGGTGATCCCGGTCCAGGCCAGGTTCGTCTTCGCCATGTGGCGGTCGGCCTGAACTACGCTGACACCTACTTTCGCAATGGCACCTACCCGATCCCGATGCCTAATGGCATGGGGGTTGAGGCCTCCGGTGTGGTTCAGGCCATCGGCGAGGGGGTTACCAACGTTCACGTGGGTGATCGCGTCACCTACACCGGTTTTCTCAATACTCTGGGTGCCTACAGTACCGAGCGTCTGATCCCGGCCGCACCGCTGATCAAGCTGCCGGAAACCATCAGTTTCGAGACCGCAGCAGCCATGACCATGCGGGGCCTGACGTCTTCGTACTTGATGCGGCGCATTTACGATTTCAAGGTCGGCGACAGCATTCTGCTGCACGCCGCCGCCGGTGGCGTGGGCATGATCGTTTCGCAGTGGGCCAAGCTGCTCGGCCTGACCGTCATCGGTACCGTGTCCACCGAGGTCAAGGGCGAAATCGCCCGGGCCCATGGCTGCGACCATGTCATCAATTACAGCCATGAAGACGTCGCCCAGCGCGTGCGTGAGTTGACTGACGGCGTGGGGGTCAACGTGGTGTTCGACAGTGTCGGCAAGAACACCTTCATGGGTTCGCTGGATTCGCTCAAGCGCCGCGGCCTGATGGTCTGCGTTGGCACGGCATCCGGTCCGATCCTGGCCTTGGATCCGGTACTGCTGGCAATGAAAGGCTCGTTGTTCATGACTCGTCCGGCCCTGGCCGATTACATCGCCGACCCGGCGGAAAAAGCCGCCCTGGCTGGCGAATTGTTCGACCACGTTGGCAGCGGTCGGATCAAGATCGAGATCAACCAGCACTACGCTTTGCAGGATGCCGTGCAGGCCCATCGCGACCTGGAATCACGCAAGACCACGGGCTCGTCGATTTTCGTCATTTAAGGGAGTCGTCTGCCATGAAAGTCGAACAATTGACCTGCAGCATTGGCGCCGAACTGATCGGCGTCAACCTCGCCGATGCGGTGCATGACGACGGTCTTTTTGCCGAGATTCGTGCTCAGTTGCTCAAGCATCGGGTGGTGTTCCTGCGTGATCAGGACATCAGTCGCGCCGAGCACGTGGCCTTCGCCCGCCGCTTCGGTGAGTTGGAAGATCATCCGGTGGCCGGCAGCGATCCGGATCATCCCGGGCTGGTGCGCATCTACAAGAACCCGGACCAGCCGATGGACCGCTACGAAAACGCCTGGCACACCGACGCGACCTGGCGCGAGGCGCCGCCGATGGGCTGCGTGCTGCGCTGTGTAGAGTGCCCGCCGGTGGGCGGCGACACCATGTGGGCCAACATGGTCGAGGCCTACGCGCGCTTGCCGGAGGACGTGAAGGTGAAGATCGCCGACCTGCGCGCTCGCCACAGCATCGAAGCAAGCTTTGGCGCCGCCATGCCGATCGAAAAACGTCTGGCGCTCAAGGCGATGTACCCGGATGCCGAGCACCCGGTGGTGCGCACCCACCCGGAAACCGGGGAAAAGGTGCTGTTCGTCAACGCCTTCACGACGCACTTGAGCAATTACCACACCCCCGAGCGGGTACGCTTCGGTCAGGACGCCAACCCTGGCGCGAGCGAGTTGCTGCGCTACCTGATCAGCCAGGCCTATATCCCCGAGTATCAGGTGCGCTGGCGCTGGAAACCCAACAGCATCGCCATCTGGGACAACCGCAGCACCCAACACTACGCCGTCATGGATTACCCGCCGTGCCATCGCAAGATGGAGCGTGCCGGAATCATCGGCGACAAGACCTACTGATCGACCCCTTCTGCATTCGCACTCGTAAACACGTCTGCCCGGCACGATCCCGGGTGGGCGCGACAATCATAAAAACAGGAGTAACTCATGCAATTCTTCGACGATTCCCTGCACCCGGAAAACATGGAAAAGGTGGTCATCACCGTGGCCCCGTACGGCCCGGAATGGATGCCGGAAGACTTCCCCGAAGACATCCCGCTGACCATGGCCGAACAGGTGCAAAAAGCGGTCGAATGCTATGAGGCCGGTGCCACCGTCTTGCATTTGCACGTGCGTGAGCTGGACGGCAAGGGTTCCAAGCGACTGTCCAAATTCAACGAATTGATCGCCGGCGTGCGTGAAGCCGTGCCGGACATGATCATCCAGGTCGGTGGTTCGATTTCCTTCGCGCCGGAAAGCGATGGCGAATCCGCCAAGTGGCTCTCTGACGACACACGACACATGCTGGCCGAGCTGACGCCAAAACCGGATCAGGTCACGGTGGCCATCAACACCACCCAGATGAACATCATGGAACTGCTGTATCCGGAATACCTGGAAGGCACGTCCCTGGCCAATCCCCTGTATCAGGCCGCCTACAGCGAAATGACCGTACCGGCAGGCCCGGCCTGGGTCGCCGAACACCTCAAGCGTCTGATGGACAACGGCATCCAGCCGCACTTCCAGCTGACCGGCATGCACGCGATGGAAACCCTCGAGCGTCTGGTGCGCAAGGGCGTCTACAAGGGCCCGTTGAACCTGACCTGGATCGGCATCGGTGGCGGTTTCGATGGCCCCAATCCGTTCAACTTCTTCAACTTCATCCACCGCGCGCCAGACGGTTGCACTCTGACCTCCGAGTCGCTGCTCAAGAACGTCATGCCGTTCAACACCATGTCCATGGCCATGGGTATGCACCCGCGTGTGGGCAATGAAGACACTATCATTGATCACAAGGGCGATCGTTTCGGCTCAGTTGCGCAGATCAAGCAGACCGTGCGCATCGCTCATGAACTGGGTCGCGAAATCGCCACCGGCAAAGAAGCGCGTGAGATCTACCGCATCGGCGTGCAGTACCAGAGCATCGAAGAAACGTTGCTGGCCAACGGTATGGCCCCCAACCGCAAGGCCGGGCAGAAAGGTGTGCCGCAACGCGGCTGATCGGCAGACGAAGCGGGAGATCAATGACCTCCCGCTCGCTGCACTGCAACACGCTTGATAACAACAATAAAACAAAGCTTTGAGGAGGCTGCATGGCCTTTCACCCAATCGCCGCAGACGATGACGACTGTGCTGTCGGTGTTGCGCGTCCGTATGCCTGGATCGTCTTTGCACTGACGTTCGGGCTGTTGATTTCCGATTACATGTCGCGCCAGGTGCTGAACGCGGTGTTCCCGATGCTCAAGGGCGAGTGGGCCCTGAGCGACGGTCAGCTCGGCCTGCTCAGTGGCATTGTCGCCCTGATGGTGGGGCTGCTGACAATTCCCCTGTCATTGCTGGCGGATCGCTTCGGCCGGGTCAAGAGCCTGGCGCTGATGGCTTTGCTGTGGAGCCTGGCGACGCTGGGCTGCGCAGTGGCGCAAGACTATCAGCAGATGTTCATTGCACGATTCATGGTCGGTGTCGGCGAAGCGGCGTACGGCAGCGTTGGCATCGCGGTAGTGATTTCGGTGTTTCCCAAACACCTGCGTGCAACGCTGGCCAGTGCCTTCATGGCGGGCGGCATGTTCGGTTCGGTATTAGGGATGGCGCTGGGCGGTGCAATCGCCGCCAAGCTTGGCTGGCGCTGGTCGTTTGCCGGCATGGCGCTGTTCGGCCTGCTGCTGGCAGTGCTTTACCCGGTCATCGTCAAGGAAGCACGCATTGCGCCGCAACGTGCCTCCCTGGCGGCGAACAAGGCGGCGGTAGCGGTCAAGCGTCCGTTGCGTACGCTGTTTTCCAGCCGTTCGGTGATCGCTGCCTACATTGGCAGTGGCTTGCAGCTGTTCGTCGGCGGCACCGTCATTGTGTGGATGCCCAGTTACCTCAATCGCTATTACGACATGGCCACGGACAAGGCGGGCGGCGTCGCGGCGATCATCGTGCTGTGCAGCGGTGCGGGGATGATCCTGTGCGGCATGCTCAGTGATCGACTGTCTCGCCATTCGCCGGAGCGCAAAGTCGCCTTGGCCATCGCCTATTGCCTGGGCAGTTGCCTGCTGTTGTCGGCGGCGTTCGCCCTGTCACCAGGGCCTGTGCAATTGGCGCTGATCTGCCTGGGTATGTTGATTGCCGCCGGCACGACCGGCCCTTGCGGAGCCATGGTTGCCAACCTGACCCATTACTCGGTCCATGGCACGGCCTTCGCCACGCTGACCCTGGCCAACAACATGCTGGGGCTGGCGCCGGGGCCGTTCATCACCGGCAAGCTTTCCGATGTGATCGGCTTGCAGGCCGCCTTTCAGTTTGTGCCGCTGGTCAGCATCGCGGCTGCGGCCGTGTTCTTTTATGCCAAGTGTCATTACCACAAGGACATTGCCCGGCTTAAGGGCGAGCAAGTCCACGATTCGATGAGCAAAGCGGTGTTAGAGGTGAAGTTGTGAGTGGTCGTTTACGTATTGATGTGTTCTTCGATTTCATCTGCCCCTGGTGCCTGATCGGCAAGCGTCAACTGGAGCATGCGCAGGTACAGTTTCGCAGTCGCCACCCGGATGTGCAGATCACCACGGTATGGCATGGCGTGCAGTTGCTGCCTCAGTTGCCGGTACAAGGTGAGCCCTTCGCCGACTTCTATCGCAAACGTCTGGGCAATGCCGACGCTATGACCATGCGCCAGGCCCAGGTACAGCAGGCTGCCGCGGCGGTTGGACTGACCATCGACCTCAGCCACATCGAGACGATGCCCAACACCGCAGACGCCCATCGTTTGTTCGAACGAGTCAGCGTACTGGGCAATGCTACTCAACGTGAAATGTTGCTCGAACGGCTGTTCGCCGCTTATTTCCGCAAACGCGAAAACCTGGGGTGCCGCGAGACCTTGCTCGCCATTGCCCGCTCCTGCGGCGTCGATACGGACGTGGTGCTCGATTGCCTGAAGGGCGACGCCACGCCATTTGAAGGCTTCCCCGGCGCGACCAGTGGCGTGCCGAGCTTTCAGTTCGACCGCCGCATGACGGTGATCGGTGCACAACCTGCTCAGGCGCTGCTCGGGGCCATGAACGAAGCACTCAAGGAAAGTGAGCGCGAGCGGCATCCGGCATGACGCGGCGCATTCCCGTGCCTGCCGGAAAACTCCCGCAGGCGGGCGGTCGTGCGCTGTTCGAATTCGATGACAAAAGCCTGGCGTTATTCAACGTCGAAGGTGACGTGTTCGCCATCGACGACAGTTGCCCGCACCAGGGTGCCTCGCTGTGTGGCGGGCGCCTTGAGGGGCGGGTGATTCAGTGCTGCGCCCACGGCCTGCGCTTCGATTTGCGCAGCGGTTACTTGCTCAATTCCACCGCTGTCAAAGTCGCCAACTACCCGGTCGAGATCATCGACGGCCAGGCATTCATCGTCATCGTTCCCGAGGAGGCCGCGCCATGAGCGCCATCGCTCTCACCCGTATCCACAGCCGAACGCGCGAATTGGCGCCAGGTTTTGTCGTCAGCTTGATCGTTGCTGCCGCAGCGTCCTTTTTGTCCGAGCACTACGGTGCGCCGGTGATGTTGTTCGCTTTGTTGCTGGGCATGGCGCTGAACTTTCTGGCCGGTGACGGTGCCTGCAAGGCTGGCATCGAGTTCACGGCGCGCACTGTGTTGCGCATTGGTGTGGCGCTGCTGGGTATGCGCATCACGCTCGAACAGATTGCCGCGCTGGGCTGGAAGCCTGTGGCGCTGGTGGTGATTGTGGTGGTGGTGACGATCGGCGTCTCGGTGATCGCGGCCAAGGCCATGGGATTCCAGCGTTTGTTCGGCATGCTCACCGGTGGCGCCACCGCGATTTGTGGTGCATCGGCCGCGTTGGCGCTGGCGGCGGCATTGCCCAATCATCCGCAGAAAGAGCGCGCGACGTTGTTCACGGTGATCGGGGTGTCGGCGCTGTCGACCCTGGCGATGATCGTGTACCCGATGATTGCCAACTGGCTGTCGTTGTCGCCACAAGTGGCGGGCGTGTTTCTGGGGGCGACCATCCACGATGTCGCCCAGGTCGTCGGTGCCGGTTACAGCATGTCGACCGAGACCGGCGATACGGCCACGGTGGTCAAGCTGATGCGGGTCGCCATGCTGCTGCCGGTGATCGTCTGTGCGGCCATGATCACCCGCATGCAGGGCGCCGACCCGACCGGCAAACGGCCGCCGCTGCTGCCATGGTTCGCCGTCGGGTTTCTGATTCTGGCCTGTATCAACAGCACCGGCTGGGTGGCCCCGGTGGTGCAGGGATCGGTCAATGAATTGTCGCGCTGGTGCCTGGTGGTTTCCATCAGCGCCCTGGGTATGAAGACCCAGCTCAAGGAGTTGGCCGCTGTCGGCATCAAGCCGATCCTGTTGATGGTGGGGGAGACGGTGTTCCTTGTCGTGCTGGTGCTGTTGTTGCTGCGTTGGGGCCTTTAGAGCCTGACGCGATACGCTTTATGGCAGGGCTGCACTGCGGTCGACTCCTAGTCGCAGTGGGGCTCCCGACCGGTGTCACAAATACCGGTTTTTTGCGGCGACTGCACCAGCAGTCGCCGCTTTTTTTTTGTGGAAGTCCTTGGGTCCCTTTCAGTCGTCCCAGGGTTCTGTGGAGCCGGGCAGGGCGCTCGGTTCGCTGGGTGGCTTGGGTTGTTTTTGCGCGCTGCGCCAAGCGGCCGGCGGCATGCCGAACTGGGTGATGAACCAGCGTGTGAAGGAACTCGCCATGGAGTAGCCGAGCATGTCGGCGATCCGGCCCAGCGAGTAATTCGGGTTTTCCAGGTAGCGCAGCACCAGGTCTCGGCGCACGTCGTTGATCAGGTCGTTGAAGGCGCAGCCGTCGTCTTTGAGGCGTCGTTGCAGGGTCCGAACATTCATGCCCTGGGTCTGGCCGATCTGCTCGATGGTGGCACGTCCCATCGGCAACAACAGGTAGATGGCTTTGCGCACCTCGAACAGCATCGAAGGGCCTTCGTGGTTCAGCAGCGAGTCGAGGTAACTCTGGGCGTAGCGCGCCATGGCCGGGTCGGCATGCGGGTTGGTCATGTCGAGGCTGGCATTGGGACAGACAATGCCATTGAACTCGCTGCCGAACTCCAGTTTGCAGCCGAACAGACGGCGATGCAGTTGCAGGTTGTCGGGAGGCTGGTGTGTGAAGTTGACACTGTAGGGATGCCAGTGTGCGCCGAGCAGGGCGGCACACAGGCGGAACATCACCCCGATGGCCAGTTCATTGGCTTGTCGGCAGGGCATCGGCGATTCGGTGACCACCTCTTCGCGAATGATCACCATCTTGCCAGCCTCCTCAATGAAGAGGGCCAGCGAATCGTTCATCAGATGACGGTAGTGCACCAACACTTGCAACGTATCACGCAGCGTACGCTGGTGGCTGAGCAGCAGACTGACCACGCCGAAGTCCGAGAGCTGGCGCGACTCGGCCATGCTCAGGCCGAAGCTCTGGCAGCCGCTGGCGACGGCTGAATCCTCCAGCAAACGCACGGCGGCATCGATGGGAATGCGATGTTCAGGGGCTTGCAGTTTGGCTTTGCTCAAGCCGACGCTGGCCAGGACATCGCGCGGGTTGAACCCCAGGTACTGAGTGACCTCCAGGTAGTTGGTCAAGACGGCGGCGCGAACAAGCTTGGGCATGCGAAGGTCTTTCCTGGGCCGGTTGCGATTCAAGTTTGCGTGGCGACTATATCCAGCACATCAACAATTGAACAGTTGTGACGTTGTCGAGGGCGCTCGCCCAATGCTGTCCAAAATCACACCGTCGTTGTGCAGCAATCGACGCTCACCCATTGATTACAGTGAGCTGTAGAGAACCTGCGGGGATATTCGACCAATGGTCGCTGTGCGCCAACATCTGGAAATTTGTCATGAAAAGAAAAGTGCCTGACGTCCAATGAAAAGCGCCTCGGGCGGGCGCTCTTTAATGTCAGTCCTACAAAAAGCCCCTGGCGATAGAGCCAGTCGAGTCATCGAGAAAGCGAAGGTGTTGACGTGGACAAACTGCAAACTGCCGCAACCGTTCTGATCGTACCGGGTCTGCGCGAGCACGTTGCCGAACATTGGCAAACGCTGCTTGAAGCCAGGCTGTGCAAGGTACGCAGTGTGCCGCCGCTGGACACCGACAAGCTCGATTGCAGCAAGCGGGTCGAAGCGATTCAACACACACTTGCGCAGATCGACGGGCCAGTGATTCTGGTCGCTCACAGCGCCGGCGTGTTGATGGTTGCGCACTGGGCTGCGCGGCACAGTCGGCCGATCAAAGGCGCGCTGCTGGCCACTCCGCCGGACCTTGATGCCCAATGGCCGCAGGGCTACCCCTCCGCTGAAACCCTGCGCACCCAGGGTTGGGACCCTCTACCCAAAGGCCGGTTGCCGTTCCGCAGTCTGGTGGCCGCCAGTACCAACGACCACCTCGCCAGCCTGGATGCCGCCACGCGCATGGCCGAAGGCTGGGGCAGCGATCTGCTCAATCTCGGCGAAGTGGGTCATCTCAATCCTGCTGCCGGGTATGGGCACTGGCCACAAGCCGAAGCACTCATCCTCGAACTGGACCGCTGATTCAGGCGCCGGTTGGCCCGCGCCATCCGGCATTTGCCCTCACTCCTGAAAACGTAAACCCCTCGAACAAGGGGTTGCGCGAGGGCGGCTGCGCTTAAAACAAATACAAAAAGGCGGAGACAACGCAATGCACAACAATAAGAGTCACGGGTTCGCACCCTCGCGTTACACCTTGTTGGCCTCGGCCATTCTGGCCGCAGCCGTGCCGGTCGCGCAGGCGGTCGAGCTCGACACAGGTAACCCGGACTGGACCGTGCGTCTTGATAACACCGTGAAGTACAACTACGGCGTACGCACCGAAAGCGCCGACAAGCGCATGTTGGCAACACCGAACAACAACGACGGTGACTACAACTTCCGCAAGGCCGGGACCAACATCACCAACCGTATCGACCTGTTGACCGAGATGGATGTGGTCTACCAGAACCATATGGGTTTCCGTGTCAGCGCCGCCAGTTGGTACGACAAGGCCTACGAGAACACCGGTTCCAATTCCAACCCGTTCGTCAACGGCAACGACGCAAGGTCGGGGCTGGTCGCCAACGACCCACGTCTGGCCGCGGTCACCGGTGACAACGTCGGCAACGGCAGCCCGCACCTGAGCAACTATGCCCAGCGTTACTACACCGGTCCCTCCGGAGAAATCCTCGATGCCTTCGTGTTCTACAGCACCGAAGTGGGCGAGGAGTCGCTGCTGAGCGTCAAGGCAGGACAGCACAACGTGTTCTGGGGCGAGACCACTCTCAACCCGGTGCATTCGATCAGTTACGGCCAATCCGGCCTGGACCTGGCCAAACTGGCCGCCTCGCCCGGTACCGAAGCCAAGGAGCTGTTCGTTCCGCGTAACCAGTTGTCGATGTCATTCACGGTCAATCCCGAACTGACCGTGGGTGCCCAGTATTTCCTCGATTGGGATGCCGCCCGCCTGCCTGAAGCCGGTACTTACTACGGTGGTTCCGATCTGGTCGGCTTCGGTGCGCAGTCGTTCCTGTTGGGCAACACCAATGGCGTGGTGCCGGGCAGTCCGCTGGGTTGTGGTCTGGCGCCCTGCAACGGGCTGACGAATGTGCGTCGCGGTCACGACCTGACGCCGGACAAGCGCGGTGACTGGGGCGTTATGGCCAAGTGGTCGCCGGCCTGGCTGGATGGCACCCTCGGCGTTTACTACCGCGAAACCTCGGAAATTCTGCCGCAAGCCTGGCTGGATGCCAGAGGCCTGAGTTCGGCCAACCCCAACGGCACCCGGCCGGCAGGGCAAGTGCCTGCGGTGGTCAATACGCTCAACTCGCTGAGCACCGCCACCTATCAAATGGCCTATGCCGACAACATCAAGATCGTTGGCCTGAGCCTGTCCAAGGATGTGGGCGGTGTGAGTGTGGGTTCGGACCTGAACATTCGTCACAACATGCCGCTGGCCAGTATTCCGGCGGTTGTCAGCACTAACAGTCCGCTGGGCCTGGGCGCGGGTCTTGGCCTGTTGCCGGCGCGTACGGCGGCCACCGGTGTGGTCTATGACACCCCGGAGAAGGGCGACAGCATGGCCGCCACCGGCGACACCTTGCACTGGACGCTCAACGGTCTGATGACCATTGCTAAAACGCCTGTGTTCGATTCGGCAACCCTGCTGGGCGAGCTGTATTACAGCAACCTGCTCAAGCTCGATAGCAAGAACGAAGCGCTCTACAAGGGCAATGACACCTATCGCGGCATCGACCAGCCGACCCGGGACAACTGGGGCATCGCGGTCAACTTCACACCGACCTGGTATCAAGTGTTTCCCGGTGTCGACCTCAACGCGCCGATGTCCATCAACGTCGGTCTCGATGGCGTCTCACCGGTCTCCGGTGGCGGTGCCAAAGACACCGGTAACTACGCCATCGGCCTCGGGGCCGTTGTGTACAACAAATACTTTGTCGACCTGAAGTACGTGGACTCTTTCGGCAAGGCCGACAAGTGCAATGTCAGTGGCGTGAGTACCGGCCCGAGCGGAGGTGACGGCGCTGCGCCGAACGCCTTTAGCGGCAACGAAAACTACGCCTGTTACGCCGGTGGCTACTCAGCCTTTTCCGGTGGGGGTGCAACGACTGAGGACCGTGGCGCCGTTTACCTGACGATGAAAACCACTTTTTGATTCACCACTGATTTGCTCAACGCAAGCAGGAGAATAACAAGATGAAATTCGCCAAAACCGTGTTGGCCGCTTCGCTGGCCATGGTCCTTGCCGCCCAGGCGCAGGCCGCTGTTTCACCCCAGGACGTTGCGAAACTCGGCAGCAGCCTGACCCTGGTGGGCGCCGAAAAGGCCGGGAACGCTGATGGTTCCATCCCTGCTTATGAAGGTGGCCTGACCACGCCGCCGGCCAGTTTCAAATCCGGTGACAGCATGCGTCCGGATCCCTTCGTCAACGAAAAACCGTTGCTGGTGATCGACGGCAAAAACGTCGATCAGTACAAGGGCTTGCTCAGTGCAACCACGGCGGAACTGGCCAAACGTTTCCCGAGCTTCCACGTCAATGTCTACCCGACCCACCGCACCGTTTCGCTGCCCAAAGCCATCCTCGATAACGGTGTGAAGAATGCCAGCGGCGCCAAGTCCCTCGAAGGCGGTTTGGCCATCGATAACGTGCTGCCGGGCGTGCCGTTCCCGATCCCGCAGTCGGGCAACGAAGCGATGTGGAACTTCCTGCTGCGCTATCAAGGCGTGAGCATCAATTCCAAGTACGACTCCTGGAACGTCGACTCCGCCGGCGTGCCGAGCCTGGCGACCACCGGGCAGGCGTTCATTTCCTATCCGATCTACGAAAACCTGACGCAGCCGATCAGCAGCGCCGACGTGTACTACCAGATGAAGCTGTCCTACACCGGCCCCGCACGCCGGGCCGGTGAAGCGGTGATGCTCAAGGACGCCGCTAATCCTCTGCAGCAACCGCGCCGCGCCTGGCAATACCTGCCTGGCCAGCGTCGGGTCAAGCTGGCACCGAACCTGGCGTACGACACGCCTAACCCCGGCACCGCCGGCGCGGGCACCTACGACGATGTTTTCGTGTTCAACGGTGCACTGGACCGCTACGACTGGAAGTTGGTGGGCAAGCAGGAAATGATCGTGCCGTACAACACCTACAAGCTGACCTACGCCCAGGACCCCAAGTCGCTGACCACCGCCAATCACCTGGCTCCCGATTACGTGCGTTGGGAAAAACACCGCGTCTGGGTGGTGGAGGGCAACCTCAAGGCCGGCGCTCGACACATCTATCAGAAGCGTCGCTTCTACCTTGATGAAGACAGCTGGACCGCTCTGGCCTCTGACCAATACGACGCCCGTGGTCAGCTGTACCGTGGCTCCTTCGCGTTCCTCAGCCAGAGCTACGACAAGCAGATCCCGGATTCCACGCCCTTCATGATCTACGACCTGGTGGGTGGCTCCTACAACATCAACGGCGTGGTCGGGCCTTACGGCGGCATCAAGTACATCGATCCGCTTTCCAAGGCGCAATGGTCGTCGGAATCCCTGGCCGGCGCCGGTATTCGCTGAGCCAACCGCAAAAACGCTCGCTCGACTCACTGCTCACGAGGCGGTGGGAGCGAGCGGGCGCCAGGTTTCAACGTCAGACACACGGATGTGTGTCCCGGCGCGGTTTTCCGAAGAGGACGCGGTATGTGTTCGTATAAGAATTATTTGCAGGTGGCGTTTGGCGTTGTGCTCGGCCTGTTGCAGGGCGTCACCCACGCGGCCGATTACGTTGATGTGCTGGACCTGCCCGCCAGGGTCAGCGCCTTGGCCATCAACAGTCCGTTGTCCGGCATGGCCCGCGCCGGTGAGCGCGTGATCGCCGTCGGCCAGCGTGGCCATATTCTGTTTTCCGATGATTCCGGCAAGCACTGGCAGCAGGCAGCGGTGCCGGTCAGTGCCGACCTCAATGCCGTGAGTTTTCCTTCTGCCACCCAGGGCTGGGCGGTGGGCGGCGACGGCGTGGTGTTGCACAGCAACGACGCGGGTGCGACCTGGCGCAAGCAACTGGACGGCCGCGAGATCGGTGCCTTGCTGGTCAAGCATTACCAGGCGTTGGCCCGTGCAGAACCTGGCAACGAACAATGGCCACTGCTGGTCGCCGAAGGTGAGCGCCTGGTGGCGCAGGGCGCCGACAAACCCTTGCTCGATGTCTGGTTCGCCAACGACCGCCTCGGCTATGTGGTCGGGGTGTTCAACCTGATCCTGCGCACCGAGGATGGCGGCCAGAGCTGGACCCCGTTCCAGGACCGCACCGACAACCCGCAGGGCTTTCACCTCAACGCCATCGCCTCCACCGGCGATGCGCTGTACATCGCCGGCGAGCAGGGCTTGTTGCTGAAATGGGATGACGCCCAACAGCGGTTCGCCGCCGTGCAGACACCTTATCAGGGCAGTTTTTTCGGCGTGCTCGGTAAGCCCGGGGAAGCGCTCGTTTACGGCTTGCGCGGCAATGTGCTGCGCAGCACCGATGGCGGTCGCAGCTGGACCCCTCAGGAAAGTGGCCTGCACGTCAGCATCACCGCCGGCATCGTCGATGCGCAGGGTGATTACCGCTTGTTCACTCAGGGCGGGCAGATGCTGGTGAGCCAGGGCGCCGGTGCGCAAATGCACTGGGTGCAGCAAGCCGAGCCGGTCCCGGTGACTGGCGTCACGCGCGCCGCCGACGGTGCGCTGGTGGTGGTTGGCAGCCGTGGTGCACGGACGCTGCCCGTTGAATAAGCCCTCGAACCCTTAGAGCGAGAACCCAGACATGGGCAATATCAAACAAGAAACCATGCCGGTGATCCGCGATCTGCGTGACTTCGACCGCCAATCCGGCAATCGGCTGGAGCGGCTGGTGTTCAACTACCGTCCGCTGTTCATGCTGCTGATGGCACTGGCCACCGTGGTGCTGGGCTACATGGCCGCGACTCGCCTGGAGCTGCGTCCAAGCTTCGAGAAAATGATTCCGCAGAGTCAGCCGTACATCCAGAACTTCCTGGAAAACCGCCAGTCGTTGCGCGGTTTGGGCAACTCGGTGCGGGTGGTGGTGGAGAACACTCAGGGCGATATTTTCGACCCCGGTTACCTCGACGTGCTCAAGCAGGTCAATGACAAATTGTTCCTCACCGAAGGTGTCGACCGCGCCTGGATGAAGTCGTTGTGGAGCCCGGCGGTGCGCTGGACTGAAGTCACCGAGGAAGGTTTTCAGGGTGGTCCGGTGATGCCCGATACTTATGAGGGCAAGCCTGAGCAAATCGAACAGCTGCGCCAGAACATTTCCCGCGCCGGTATCGTCGGCAGTCTGGTGGCCAGCGACTACAAGTCGAGCATGCTGATCGTGCCGCTGCTGGACAAGGCCACGGCCAGCGGTCAACGCATCGACTACCACGCCTTTTCGCAGATGCTCGAAGAGCAGTTGCGCGACAAGATCGAGTTCGCCGGCGACAGCGCTGCACGCAAGGCCGGGGAGGAGGGCACGGGCCAGTACAAAGTCCGGGTGATTGGTTTCGCCAAACTGATGGGCGACCTGATCGATGGGCTGATTCAGGTGATGATGTTCTTCGGCCTGGCCGTCGTCACTTCGCTGATCATCATTTACGCCTACACCCGATGCGTTCGCAGCACCTTGCTGGTGGTCGGCTGCTCGCTGATCGCGGTGGTCTGGCAACTGGGCATCGTCGCCTGGCTCGGCTATGCCATCGACCCGTACTCGGTGCTGGTGCCTTTTCTGATTTTCGCCATCGGTGTGTCCCATGCGGCGCAGAAGATGAACGGGATCATGCAAGACATCGCCCGTGGCACCCACAAACTCATCGCCGCACGCTACACCTTCCGCCGTCTGTTCATTGCCGGCGTCACCGCGTTGCTGGCCGACGCCGTCGGATTCGCGGTGCTGATGCTTATCGATATTCCGGTGATCCGGGACCTGGCGATCACCGCCAGTATCGGTGTGGCGGTGCTGATTTTCACCTCGCTATTGCTGATGCCGGTGGCGCTGTCTTACGTCGGTGTCGGCGCCAGGGCTGCCGAACGTGCGCTGAAAATCGACACGCGCGCAGAAGGGCACAAAGGCTTCGGCAAACTGTGGGACTTGCTCGACCGTTTCACCACGGCCAAATGGGCCACCGGGGCGGTATTGGTCGCGGTGCTGATGGGCATCGGCGGCTTCATGGTCAGCCTGCAACTGAAGATCGGCGATCTGGAAAGTGGCGCACCGGAGTTGCGTGCCGACTCTCGCTATAACCGTGACAACGCCTACATCACCAGCCACTACGCGCTGTCCAGCGACCTGTTCGCGGTGATGATCAAGACCGCACCGGAAGGCTGTCTGAACTACAAGACGCTGATCCTCGCCGACCGACTGGCCTGGGAGCTGCAGCAATATCCGGGCGTACAAGCCACGGCCTCGCTGGTCAACGCGGTGCGCCAAATCACCGCCGGCACCTATGAAGGCAACCCCAAGCTCAACAGCATCCAGCGCAATCAGGACGTGCTGAACTATGCCGCGCAGCAAGCCTCGGTCAACTCCCCGGAGTTGTTCAACACTGATTGTTCGCTGATGCCGGTGATCACCTTCCTCAAGGACCACAAGGCCGAGACGCTGGATGCGGTGGTGGGTATCGCCGAAAAATTCGCCCGGGAGAACAACAGCGAAGATCGACAGTTCCTGCTGGCGGCCGGGTCGGCCGGGATTGAGGCGGCGACCAACATGGTGGTGCGCGAGGCCAATCGCACCATGCTGTTGTACGTCTATGCGGCGGTGACGTTGTTCTGCCTGATCACCTTCCGCAGTTGGCGCGCGACCCTGGTAGCCCTGTTGCCACTGGTGCTGACTTCGATCCTCTGCGAAGCGTTGATGGTAGTCATGGGCATTGGTGTGAAAGTCGCGACCCTGCCGGTGATCGCATTGGGCGTGGGAATCGGCGTGGATTACGCGTTGTACCTGCTCAGCGTGCAGTTGCATTACCAGCGTCAGGGCCTGCCCCTGTCTCAGGCTTACCGCAACGCCGTGTCGTTTACCGGCCGGGTAGTGGGTCTGGTGGGCATCACCCTGGCGGCCGGCGTGGTGTGCTGGGTCTGGTCGCCGATCAAGTTCCAGGCTGACATGGGCATCCTGCTGACCTTCATGTTCCTGTGGAACATGCTGGGCGCGCTGGTGCTGATTCCTGCCCTGTCTTATTTCCTGCTGCGTCACCCCGTTCCGCAAGCCCAAGTGGCGCAAGCCGGTACAACCGGCACATCCCGACGCCAGGGCATGCCGCATGCCCTGACCACTTCCGAGTAAGCCAACCATGTCTGATTACAAAGCTCCTTTGCGCGATATGCGCTTCGTACTCAACGAAGTCTTCCAGGTGTCCAGGTTATGGGCCAAATTGCCTGGCCTGGCCGAGGTGATCGATGAAGAAACGGCCGCCGCGATCCTTGAAGAGGCTGGCAAAATCAGTGGCGAAGTTATCGCACCGTTGAACCGCAGCAGTGATGAACAAGGCTGCACCTGGAGCAATGGCACGGTCACGGCGCCGGACGGTTTTGCCGCGGCCTACCAGGCATTCGCCGAAGGCGGTTGGGTGGGTGTTGGCGGTGATCCGCAGTTCGGTGGCATGGGCATGCCCAAGGCTATTTCGGCTCAGGTCGAGGAGATGATCAACTCGGCCAGTCTGTCGTTCGGCCTGTACCCGATGCTGACCGCCGGTGCGTGCCTGTCGATCAATGCCCACGCCAGTCAGGAACTCAAGGAACGCTATCTGCCGAACATGTACGCCGGCACTTGGACCGGTTCGATGTGCCTGACTGAGGCGCATGCCGGCACGGATCTGGGCCTGATTCGCACCCGAGCCGAACCTCAGGCCGACGGCAGTTTCAAGATCAGCGGCAGCAAGATTTTCATTACCGGCGGTGAGCACGACCTGACCGAAAACATTATCCATCTGGTACTGGCGCGGTTACCGGATGCGCCTGCCGGTCCCAAAGGTATTTCCCTGTTTCTGGTGCCCAAGGTGCTGGTCAATGCCGATGGCTCGCTGGGCGAGCGCAACTCGCTGTCCTGCGGTTCAATCGAGCACAAGATGGGTATCAAGGCTTCTGCCACGTGCGTGATGAACTTTGACGGGGCGACCGGCTGGATCATCGATGCGCCGAACAAGGGCCTGGCGGCAATGTTCACCATGATGAACTACGAACGTTTGGGCGTGGGTATCCAGGGTCTGGCGTTGGGTGAGCGCTCGTACCAGAACGCTGTCGAATACGCCCGTGACCGTCTGCAAAGCCGTTCGCCGACGGGTGCGCAGAACAAGGACAAAGCCGCTGACCCGATCATCGTGCATCCGGATGTACGGCGCATGCTGTTGACCATGAAAGCCTTGAACGAAGGCGGGCGGGCGTTCTCCAGCTACGTGGCCCTGCAAATGGATACCGCCAAATACAGCGATGACGCGGCAACCCGCAGCCGCGCCCAGGAGCTGGTGTCGCTGCTGACCCCGGTGGCCAAGGCGTTCCTCACCGACATGGGGTTGGAAACCACGGTGCATGGCCAGCAGATCTTCGGCGGCCACGGTTACATCCGTGAATGGGGCCAGGAGCAATTGGTTCGCGACGTGCGCATCACCCAGATCTACGAAGGCACCAACGGTATCCAGTCACTGGACCTGGCCGGGCGCAAAATCGTCGGCAGCGGCGGGGCGCTGTACCGGCTGTTCGCTTCGGAAATCCGCAACTTTACCGCCAATGCCTGCGCTGACCTCGGCGAGTTCACCAAACCGTTGAACGCCGCCGTCGACACCCTCGACGAACTGACCGCATGGCTGCTGGACCGAGCCCAGAGCAACCCGAATGAAATCGGCGCGGCTTCGGTCGAGTACCTGCACGTGTTCGGCTACACCGCGTACGCCTACATGTGGACGCGAATGGCGAAAACCGCCATGAGCACGCATTCCAAGGACGCTTTCTATGCCAGCAAACTGGCCACCGCGCGCTTCTACTTCGCCCATCTGCTGCCACGCATCCACTCGTTGAGCGTGTCGGCCAAGGCTGGCAGCGAATGCCTCTATCAATTGGATGCAGAGCAGTTCTGAGCCCACGTAAAAAGGACCGGGAACCCCAACCATGATGGCGACAAAAATAATTCCGCCCGCCGACGGCGCCTACGCCTATCCCTTGCTGATCAAGCAATTGTTGCTCTCCGGTGTGCGCTACGAGCCGGGCCGGGAAATCGTCTATGCCGACAAGTTGCGCTACAGCTACCAGACCCTCAACCAGCGGATCCGCCGGCTGGCCAACGCCTTGACCGCTGCCGGCGTCAAGGCCGGGGATACGGTGGCCTTGCTCGACTGGGATAGCCATCGTTACCTGGAATGCTTCTTTGCCGTACCGATGATCGGCGCGGTGCTGCATACCGTGAACATCCGTCTTTCGCCGAATCAGGTGCTCTTCACCATGAACCATGCCGAAGACGACCTGGTGCTGGTGCATGACGATTTTCTGCCTCTGGTTGAACAGATTCAGGGGCAGCTCAAAACCGTCAAAGGTTACCTGCAGCTTACGGACGACACAGCAACTCATACGTCGCTACCGGTGCTGGGGGAATATGAAAACCTGTTGTCCGGGTCGGCCGACCAGTACGACTTTCCCGATTTCGATGAAAACTCCGTCGCGACCCTTTTCTACACGACGGGCACCACTGGCGCCCCTAAAGGCGTGTATTTCACCCACCGTCAATTGGTCCTGCACACCTTGAATGCCGTGGGCACGTTGGGTGTCTATCAGGGGTTGCCGCTGCTGCGCTCCGATGATGTCTACATGTCGATCACACCGATGTTTCACGTGCATGCCTGGGGTGTGCCCTATGTCGCCACCCTGATGGGGATCAAGCAGGTGTACCCCGGCCGCTACGAGCCCAACAGCCTGGTCAGGCTGTATCGAGAGGAGAAGGTCACGTTCTCCCACTGTGTGCCGACCATTCTGCAAATGATCCTGAACTGCGAGGAAGCGGCACAGACCCGTTTTGATGGCTGGAAAATGCTCCTGGGTGGCAGCGCACTGACGTTGGGAATTGCCAGCGAAGCGAGTGCCAAAGGTATTCAGGTGCACAGCGGTTACGGCATGTCGGAAACCTGCCCATTGCTGTGCCTGACTTACCTGCGTGACGAAGACCTTGAACTATCCACGCAAGCCCAACTGGCCGTCCGCATCAAGACTGGCATGCCTGTGCCGATGGTCGACCTGAAAATCATCGATGCCAGTGGCAATGACGTTGCCCATGACGGCGAGTCCCTGGGCGAGATCGTAGTGCGCGCGCCCTGGCTGACTCAAGGTTATTTGAAGGAGCCCGAAAAGGGCGCCGAGTTGTGGCACAACGGCTGGCTGCACACCGGCGACATGGCCTCTATCGACGCGTTGGGTGGAGTGGAAATCAAGGATCGCATCAAGGATGTCATCAAGACGGGCGGGGAGTGGATCAGCTCCCTGGAACTGGAGAGCCTGATCAGCGAGCACCCAGCCGTCATGTCGGTCGCCGTCGTGGGCGTTGCGGACGAGCAATGGGGCGAACGGCCGATGGCGCTGGTTGTGTGCGAGCCTGGGCAGTATCTCGACCGCAAGATTCTGGAGACGCACCTTCAAGGGTTTGTCGAGCGTGGCCGCATCAACAAATGGGCGATCCCCAAGCAGTTCAAGTTCGTCGCCGAGATCCCTAAAACCAGCGTCGGGAAGATCAATAAAAAGCTCATCCGGGAAAGCGAATTGAGCAGCAGGGGATAGCTATGGTTTTCGTTCGGGCAGAAGCGCCCACCAAGCCATCGAAACAGCCCGCGCCCATGTGGCGGCGGGTCACCGCTGGTGCGCGGAACTCGATCTTGAGAAATTCTTTGATCGGGTCAATCACGATGTGTTGATCGCCTATGTGCAGCGTCAGGTCGAAGACCGACGGGTACTCACGCTGATCCGTAGCTATCTCGAGGCCGGCGTGATGTCAGGTGGGATCGCCAGCCGACGGCAAGGCGGCCCGTTCTTGCCGTTGCTGTCGAATATCCTACTCAACGAACTCAACCTCGAACTGGAGCGGTGGGGCCATCGCTTCGTGCGCTATGCCGACGATGCGAACATCTATGCACGCAGTCCTCGGGCTGGCGGACGATACTGGCTTGCTCACCGAAGTCGAACAGTTAAGCGAAACGCCACTTACACATTAAGCCCGATGCCTCTCCGCCCTGACGGGGGGCTGTCAATTGCATCTCAGTAAAACAATCATAGAGAGCGCAGAATGAAGTTCAGTTTTGTAGATAACAGCAAGCCGAGCCGCCGGCGCGTTCTACGCGATGCCTTCACACTGGCTTTGGCGGCCTCTCCGTTGGCAAGCCTCGTCAAGGCAGCCGACGAAACCGCCGAAGAAGTGACCTTTGCTGCTGGCCCACGGCCGCTGGTGCAATACCCGCAAAAACGACCGTTGACCCTGGTGACCACTCGCCCGCCGCACCTTGAGACGCCATTCCCCATCTTCAACGAAGGGCCCATCACGCCGAATGACGCCTTTTTTGTGCGTTACCATCTGGCCAATTTCCCTACCAGCATCGATCCGGACAGTTACCGTCTGACGATCAAGGGCTTGGTCAACACACCGCTGTCACTGTCCCTAGCAGAACTCAAGACTCTGGCCGAACCGGTAGAAGTGGTGGCCGTCAATCAGTGTTCGGGTAACAGCCGTGGCTTCTCGATGCCGCGCGTGTTCGGCGCTCAGCTGGGTAATGGTTCAATGGGTAATGCCCGCTGGGTGGGGGTACCGCTCAAGGCGGTATTGGAAAAAGCGGGTGTGAAAGCCGACGCCAAGCAAGTGACATTCCGTGGGCTCGATAAGCCAGTGCTGCCGAGCACGCCGGAGTTTATCAAGGCCCTGGACATCAGCCATGCCATGGACGGTGAACCCATGATCGCCTGGTCGATGAACGGTACCGACCTGCCATTCCTCAACGGTTACCCGATACGTCTGGTGGTGCCAGGCTACTTCGGCACGTACTGGGTCAAGCACCTGAGTGAGATCGAAGTCGTCGACCACACCTACGACGGTTTCTTCATGGCTAAAGGCTACCGCGTTCCGGACAACGATTGTTTCTGTATCGCTCCCGGCACCACTGCGGCGCAAACTCAGCCGATTTCCAAGTTGCCGGTACGCAGCTTCATCACCAGCGTCAAACACGGCGATGTGTTGCCGCTGAAAAAAAGCGTGGTGCTCAAGGGCATCGCGTTCGACGGCGGCGTTGGGGTCAACAAGGTGGAAATGTCGATCGACGGTGGAAAAAGTTGGCGCGAAGCCAAGCTTGGGCAGGATCTTGGCCGTTTCTCCTTCCGTGAATGGACGCTGCCGATCACCTTTACCAGCAAGGGCGCCACACAGTTGATGGTGCGAGCCAGTAACAGTGCGGGCGAGACGCAACCGCTGCGAGCCGACTGGAACCCCGGTGGCTACCGCCGCCACGTCGTAGAAACCAGCCACGTGACCGTCGCCTGAGGGGGCCCGCATGAAACGCATGAAACGCATGACCACCTTGCTGTGCGCGGCTCAGGT
The DNA here is from genome assembly GCF_054897765.1 of Pseudomonas sp. RT4P38. Lineage (NCBI taxonomy): Bacteria > Pseudomonadati > Pseudomonadota > Gammaproteobacteria > Pseudomonadales > Pseudomonadaceae > Pseudomonas > Pseudomonas sp. RT4P38. The sequence goes on along the minus strand of NZ_CM142703.1, from coordinate 4,288,197 downwards.
TTGTTTGGCTGCCATGGCGAGCGCAGCGCCACTATCGATCACGTTGCCGCCCGAAACGGCTGTGTTCAAGCCCAATGCGCTGCCTGGTTACCAGTTGGCCCAGCAGAAATGTTCCACCTGCCATTCTGTCGATTACATCAACTTCCAGCCTCCTGGCCTGAGCCTGGAGCAGTGGACTGGAGAAGCAGGCAAGATGCAGCACGTGTATGGTGCTCCGATCAGTGATCAGGACGTCAACATCATCGGCGCCTACCTTGCGGTTATCTACGGTAGCGCCCATGCGACCGATGCCGATGTGCAGGCTGCCTCGAACCCATCGGCAGGCCAGACCTCGGCGGCGCATGTAGCCAAAGTCGACGCCATGGCCTTGCTGCAGAGCAACTCCTGCCTGTCCTGCCACGCGATGGATCATAAGGTCGTAGGCCCGGCCTATCACGATGTGGCTGCCAAGTATGCCAATGACCCGCAGGCACTGGCCAAGGTAACGTCCAGCATTCAGCACGGCGGTACCGGTAAATGGGGGGATATCCCAATGCCGCCTTTCGCGCAGTTAAGTCCGGACGATCTGCAAACCCTGGCGACTTTCATACTGCACAAGTAAGCCCTGTCCCGGCTCGGCCAGGTACCTGATGGTGTAATGCACCCGATGTCGACTTTGCTCATTGATGAATTCCAAGATGTGGGCTCCAACACCATCTCTTGGGTTAGGGCGACCTTCGCCGAAATCGACCATCGTAATTTGCGGGTAGTTACCGATGGTGCATGTTCGCTGGCGCGGCTTGGGCTGAAGTCGTACACGACCGCTGCCAGGTCGGCGAACTGGGTGGTGGCGTAGGCCCAGACGTAAGCGCGATGAGTCTTTTTGGTGCCCGGGGTCAGCATCTGTACCGGCGTTTCGTCAGGGTGTACGACGCCGTGCGTCAGCAAGGCTTCGCGCAGCGCATCGACTAGCGGCTGGAGTTGCACGCCGCAGTTGCCTACCCATTGCGCCAGAGTCGAACGGGCGATGGGCAACCCGGCACGGCCGAAGATTTTCTCCTGCCGATACAGCGGCAGATGGTCGGCAAACTTGGCCACCATGACGTGGGCCAGCAGTCCCGCTGTCGGTATGCCTTTGTCGATGACATGCGCGGGCACTGGCGCCTGGATCAGGGTTTCGCACTGCTCGCAGGTCCATTTCCCACGGATGTGACGCTCGACGGTGAAGACGCCCTGCGTGCAATCGAGCTTTTCGTTGACGTCTTCACCAATGCGTTTGAGGGCGCAGCTGCACTGGCAAAGGCTGTTGTCCGCCGCTTTCTGCGAAATCTATCCCTGAGCCCGTTTCTCAGGGATGTAAATGCAGACAACAGGCCATACGAAAAACTAGCCGCCCGTCGAAAAGCAAGACTTCATCCAAGGTGTGGACTGAAGTGTGGGCTGGCGGATTTTTCCGAACCCAAGAAACGACAAAGCCCTGAATAATCGGGGCTTTGTCGTATAAAGATGGCGGAGGCGATGGGATTCGAACTCATGGACCTGTTACAGTCGACGGTTTTCAAGACCGTTGCCTTAAACCACTCGGCCACACCTCCGTTTGCGTTGCGGGCGCCATAATACCTGAATGAAACACACTGTCAAACTCTCTCCATAGCTTGTTACAGAGCGTCTGTTATGATCTTTGCGACTGAACGTTTCAAACCAACAGGAGTGTCGCCATGCGCGAACAGGATTACGCAGTTAATAACAGCGTGCAGGCTGAGCAGCTAGAGGTTAGCCGCGTCCTGCGCAACACTTACGGCTTACTCGCTCTCACCCTCGCATTCAGCGGCGTGATGGCGTTTGTCGCTCAGCAGATGCGTGTCGGCTACCCGAATATTTTCGTGGTGCTGATCGGTTTCTACGGCCTTTTCTTCCTCACCAACAAACTCCGTGATTCGGCTTGGGGCCTGGTGTCGGCATTTGCCCTGACCGGTTTCATGGGTTTCCTGCTCGGCCCGATCCTCAACCGTTACCTGGGTATGCAGGGCGGCGCCGAGGTGGTCAGTTCGGCCTTCGCGATGACTGCGCTGGTGTTCGGTGGTTTGTCGGCCTATGTGCTGATCTCCCGCAAGGACATGAGTTTCCTCAGTGGTTTCATCACTGCGGGTTTCTTCGTGTTGCTGGGTGCGGTGGTTGCCAGCTTCTTCTTCCAGATCAGCGGTCTGCAACTGGCGATCAGCGCAGGTTTCGTGCTGTTCTCCTCGGTCTGCATTCTGTTCCAGACCAGCGCCATCATTCATGGCGGCGAGCGCAACTACATCATGGCGACCATCAGCCTGTATGTATCGATCTACAACCTGTTCGTCAGCTTGTTGCAGCTGTTTGGCATCATGAGCCGCGATGATTAATCGTCAGCCTTGAGGAAAAAACCCGCTTCGGCGGGTTTTTTCTTGCCTGCGATTTGAATAAAGGCTCACGCCATCGGTGGCAGCCGGCGCTTGACCGGAGTTTTCTTGACGATCGCCGTGTTGGTTTCGGCGTGGGTGTTTAGACGGTCGAGCAGGGTGTCCAGTTGCTCCATCGAACGCACATGCAGGCGTGCGATGAAACAGTCGTCGCCGGTGACTTTGTCGCACTCGGTAAATTCGGGAATGGCCTGAATCTGCCGTTCCACTTCCTGCAACTGGCCTGGCAGCGGGCGAATGCGGACGATGGCCTGGAGTTGATAGCCAAAGCATTTGGGGTCGATCTCGACGGTATAGCCTTTGAGCACGCCACGCTCTTCGAGGCGGCGCAAACGCTCGGCGACGCTGGGCGAAGACAGGCCGCTGATCTGCGCCAGAGCCTTGAGCGAGCGACGTGAATCTTCCATCAGTGCCGTGATCAGCACTTGGTCGATATCATCGGTCATGGCGAAACCCCTATTAGGCAATAAACTCAAACTGCCTTGATAAAAAAGGCAGATTTCGAGTTTAGCCTGCTTTTTGCTCTGGAGAAGCCCTTCGGCGGATTGGCATACTTTGGGCTCAAACACAGGAGTCTGATGATGGACAAAACAATACGTCACGGGTCATTTGAAATGACCGCCGCCATGCTGATTTCCGGGACCATCGGCTGGTTCGTGCTGGTGTCCGGGCAACCGGTGCTGGACGTGGTGTTTTGGCGTTGCGTGTTCGGCGCCGGCACGTTGTTGCTGATCTGCGCGGCATTCGGCTTCCTCCGTCCTGGCATTCTGACCCGCACTACGTTCTTGCTGGCCGTGCTCAGTGGCGTGGCGATTGTCGGCAACTGGGTGCTGTTGTTTGCTTCTTACTCCCGTGCCTCGATTGCCATCGGCACAGCGGTTTACAACGTTCAGCCGTTCATGCTGGTGGGGTTGGCCGCGTTATTCCTCAACGAGAAAATCACCCTGCAAAAACTGTTCTGGCTGGGCATTTCGTTTCTCGGGATGCTGGCGATTGTCAGCGCACATGGCGGGCAGGGCGAAAGCGGCAACGATTACCTGATGGGCATCGCTCTGGCGCTGGGGGCGGCATTCCTTTACGCGATTGCCGCGTTGATCATCAAACGCCTGACCGGTACACCGCCGCATCTGATCGCGTTGATTCAGGTTCTCACCGGCGTGCTGTTACTCGCGCCATTCGCGCACTTTTCGGCAGTGCCGCAAGCGCCGAGCGCGTGGGCCAGTCTGGTCACCCTGGGCATTGTCCACACCGGCGTGATGTACGTGCTGCTCTACGGCGCGATTCAAAAACTACCGACGGCGCTGACCGGAGCGCTGTCATTCATCTACCCGATTGCGGCGATTTTCGTCGACTGGTTCGCTTTCGGCCATCGCCTGGAGCCGCTGCAATGGATCGGTGTCGCCGCGATTCTGTTGGCCGCTGCCGGCATGCAACAAGGCTGGAGCCTGAAGTTTCGTCGAGCGGCAACGCAATAAACCGGCGTCAGATGTTCCATCGCGGCGCGGTCTTGGCCAGTCGCTGGCGCATCTCGCCGATGTTGCTGGCCAACTGTCGGACCAATAGCCGGTAACCATCCAGAGGGTTGTAAACCGGTGCGGCCAGGCTTGAATCCGACGGCAGTTCGACAGGCCGATTAATCCGCTGGGACGCACCGGATTTCAGCGCCCGGGCCATACCAATCAGTTGCACCCGGATCAACCGATGTTCGGCTTTCAAAGCCGATTGCAAATGGGCCATGGCGTCCGCGTCACTGGCATCCGGTCGGGTGTTACCGAGGATTTCCAGGGTGCTGACACACATTCGCAAGTGGCGCTGAATGGCATCGAGTTCAGTCATGGAGATCCGCACTTCCTTGGACACCGACGGCATCAATGAGCGCAGTTGCACCATCACCGTGTTGAGGCGGCCCACGAGTTTATGGTGTTCGTCATCGGTGACCGATTGGCCATTGATGATGCGCCCGTAGATCGTCGCGCAGTCGCGCAAGGCATCGGCCAGGTTATAGCGCCAGGAATACACCGCGTAGAGCGGCAGGGCGAAAGAAAATGCCAGGGCCAGGGCGATGCCGATCAGGATGTCCACCCCACGCCACAACCCGTCGGTGATCGGGTTGTCGCCATGCCCCGCGACGATAAACACGGTAATTGCCGAGAGCAACGCGGTGTAACCGCCCTTGCCGATGGCGTGGTACGAGAAGAACCCGCAGACCACCGCCATCGCGAAATAGGTCAGCCACGGCATCCCGAGCCACGCCTGTTGCGCCACCAGCAGCAAGCCGACGCCGGCTCCGATCAAGGTGCCGATGGCGCGCTCGGCGGCTTTTTTGCCGATGTTGCCGTGGTGCTGCAAACCGCCAATCACCACCAGCATCGTCACCGACGCCCACTCACCGTGGGGCAGATTGATGCCGGTGGTCAGCAGGATCGTTGCCAGCAACCCCAGCGACACGCGCACCGCGTGGATCACTCTGGCGTGGCGATAGCGCCGATACGGGTCCAGCAACGGACGCAACAGTCGACGCAACAGCGGTGGCAGTCGATTGGCTCTGAATGTGCTCAGGCTCGGTCTCCTCAGAAGATGTAATCGGTGGTCAGGAAACTCGAACTGCGTCCGCTGATGATCTCGCTGATGAGTTCTTTGTTGGTTTCCTGGAACTTGGTCGCCACCAGTGTGCGGATCGAAAACACGCGCAGCGCATCATGCACCGACAGCGTGCCTTCGGCGGAGTTCTTGCGGCCATTGAACGGGAAGGTATCCGGGCCGCGCTGGCACTGGGCGTTGAGGTTGATCCGGCCGACCTGGTTGGCGAAGGTGTCCACCAGTCGGCCGACCGCCACCGGGTTGGTGCCGAAGATACTCAGCTGCTGGCCGAAGTCCGATTCCAGGACGTAATCGATCACCGTGTCCAGATGCCGGTAAGGCACGATCGGGACGACCGGGCCGAACTGTTCTTCCTGATAGACGCGCATCTGCGGCGTCACCGGGTACAGCACGGCGGGGTAGAAGAACGAAGCGCGGGCTTCACCGCCGTTGGGGTTGACCACGGTGGCGCCTTTGCCGACGGCATCCGCGACCAGCGAGTGCAGGTAATCGACCTTGCTCGCTTCCGGCAACGGCGTCAGCGCCACGCCGCTGTCCCACGGCATGCCGGGTTTGAGACTGGCGAGTTTGGCGTTGAATTTCTCGATGAAAGCGTCGACTACGTCTTCATGGACGAAGAGGATTTTCAGCGCGGTGCAGCGCTGACCATTGAACGACAGCGAGCCGGTGAGCGCTTCGCTGACCGCGTTGTCCAGATCCACCTCAGGCAGCACGATGCCGGGGTTTTTCGCGTCCAGGCCCAACGCCGCGCGCAAGCGGTGCGGTTTTGGATGAAGTTTTTTCAGGTCGCTGGCGGCCTTGTTGGTGCCAATGAATGCAAAAATATCGATCTTGCCGCTGGCCATCAGCGCGCTGACGGTCTCGCGGCCGCTGCCGTAGATCACGTTGATCACCCCGGCCGGGAAGCTGTCGCGGAATGCTTCCAGCAGCGGACGAATCAACAGCACGCCCAGCTTGGCCGGTTTGAACACCACGGTGTTGCCCATGATCAGTGCCGGGATCAGCGTGGTGAAGGTTTCGTTCAGCGGGTAGTTGTAAGGTCCCATGCATAACGCCACACCCAGCGGTACGCGGCGGATCTGGCCGAGGGTGTCCTGTTCCAGTTCGAAGCGGCTGGAGCGGCGGTCGAGTTCCTTGAGCGCGTTGATGGTGTCGACGATGTAATCGCAGGTGCGGTCGAACTCTTTTTCCGAGTCCTTGAGGTTCTTGCCGATTTCCCACATCAGCAACTTGACCACGGCTTCGCGCTGTTCACGCATGCGCCCCAGGAAAGCTTCGACGTGCTGGATGCGTTCGGCTACGCGCATCGTCGGCCAAAGGCCCTGGCCCCGGTCATAGGCGCGGACGGCGGCGTCGAGGGCGGTCAATGCAGTGTCGGCATCGAGCAGTGGCGTGCTGCCAAGAATCACTTGTTCATCACCATTTTCACCCGTCAGGTACACCGGGCTGCGGACCTGGGCGAGGGGCCCGGGCCAGGTTTTCAGCTCGCCGTCGACCAGGTATTCACGCTGTTCGGTCTGGCCGTCGAGGCGGTATTTTTCCGGTATGTCGGTGGAGTCGGGAAACAAGTTGCCAAGGATGTGTTCTGTGGTCATGTCGCTACCCCGTGTGTGGTGTAAGCCATGCGCTAGCGGCGTGCAGTTCGCAATTGACTTGAAAGGTTATACGCCTTAATGACTCGATTTTTTAACTGCAATCAAGCGCAAATGGGCAGAGCAGAGGGGTGATGGTGTGGATCTTGTGTTCCAAGCGTAGACCGCTTTGCTCTGTACCTCGAGGGCGCTTGCTTAGGCGCGGCGAACAGCTATATCTCAATCCCGGCAGCGCGGGACCGCGGCGGTTTAAGTTGCCGGCGACCCTGGCGCTGCTTGAGGTACTTGAGGCCTCAATTGAGCCGCGTCTGATCTTGCTACTGGAATGACCTTTCCCTGAACTGTCTCGGAGCAACGGCGGGCCGGCGCTGACAGGAAACATTTCGACATAAAATATACGACTGACGCCCTCCGTACGTCGCTTGCAAAGGCTCTACCTCCTACCTTTACTGTTACCGAACGTCAGAGTAATACCTCATCAAATATGTCTTTCATATCAAGGTTTAAGCACGCCTTTTGAAATTCCGCCTGAATCTTTTTCTGATCTACCACCAGAAAATTCAAAGGATGATTAAGAAATGAAAGGGGACTTGGCGGCAGTTATCCGAAAACTCGTATCTCCTTCAATGCGGTATGAGATAAGAAACGCTTCAAACTGGTTGCGAGACATCCTTGGACGTGCGTGTTTCTGGCGTTGGGAAATTGCCAGGTTCAGACTGCAGAGCGAAAGTCCCTACGAATTCCTCTATATCGGTAGGAAAAAGCAGCGGGAGATGGCGAAGCTTCTCATAGGGGGGAAGTCCCAAGGGAATACCCCTATGGCTGGCGGCGAACCGGAACCTGCCGCGTCAAATCATGTGGTAGTGGTCAGTGAAATGCCGACCTCGGGGGCCTTGTATGTACCCTTGTATCTGAGTGCCGTCGTACCGCTGGGGCGATCCATAGAGGAGATCACCACAAAATACGATAGCGAGTTGCGTCGAAATATACGCAAGAACCGACCGCGCTACCGAATGAGACAGACGCTGCTGGATGAAGAAATTGAAAAGGCAGACAGGGAAATGCTTCGGCCTTATGCCACGGCAAGGCAAGGCATCCACGCTGCGCAATTTGCCACGCAGGAGGTTTTCAGGATAGCCAAGACTGTGGGCCGGCTCGACTTGATAATGCTGGAGGACGAAGTTGTTGCCTGCCACCTTGGCTGCGTCATAACTCGGGGTGGAAAGCGCTACTGGAGCACACTACGTTTCGGCTATACCGAGGCGATTTTTTCAGATGCCAAAAGACTGCGCGAGGTCAATTCGATCACCACTTTCATGGCGCTTGAATGGGCGATCGATCATGGCTTCGATTATTACGACATCGGTCTTTGCGTGGCACGGCCGGATGACGGTCTTCTGAAATGGAAAAGAAGGCGCGGCGGTGATATTGATTCCTTGGGAAACCACGCTTATATGTTTGTCCGGCTGCCCAAGACCGGTACAGCCAAATTCCTCTGGGACACACCGCTATTCGCCGTCGAAGGGAAGGAATTGACCCTGCACCTTGGCTTACCGGACGGGCCAAGCGATGAGGAGGTCGCCAGCCGCTATCATGAAATGGTCTTTGGCGGGCTGCACAAAATTTATCTCTATTGCGCACAGAGCTCGGGCGAACAGTTCCTCGAAACCTTGCGCAGTCGCTATGCCAGTTTGCAGACCCCACCCATCATGCAAAGGATTGCATCCAGCTGAACCATTTCCAGGTCTGAAATTACAGCGTTTCGCGCCTGACTATTGACCCTGTCCCGCAGGGAGGACTTTTCATGGAAAGCGATGTCTCGCAAATAAGCACTTCGACCGCTGGCAATCGAAAAAAATGGACCCTTGCCGCCTACAGGTATATGGCGAGAAAAAGGCTGGCACGCAAGGCGGAGATCAACTTGAAAAGCGTTGCGGTGAAAAGCTGGGATATTGCGCCGGGTGGGATATCGCATTCGCCGCCGGCTATCTTCCTGCCCGGTCAAATGGAACGTGTGACAGGATGGGAGGCGAAGCGCTTTTATCCTTTCGAGCATCCCGCTCGCACCATGGAAGGCCTGGGTGACGTGGTACAAGGCCCGACCCGTGGCTACTTGATCAAGGATGTCTGGCTGATCGATGGCGCGCTCTACAAGGACAATGCAAGTCTGTGGTTGTCTCTCAAACCGGGAATGTTTCCGCGAATTCTCGTGGAAAACGAGATCGAGCGCGGTGCCGCTTACTGCACGCAAAATGGAAATACATGGTTTGGCACATGGTTGATGGAAGACTGCCCGACCTATTCGTTGGCCTGCGACGAAGGCGTCCCGGTGACCACCGCGCCATCCGCCAGGTTTCCCATATTTACCCAGGCCCCCGCGTATGAGGACTGGTTTGGCATGAAACCGGTTCGCTTGAACGGTGCGTTTTTTCGTGAGCTCGTGCTATTCGACGATCTGAGCAACAATCGAAGCCGGCATTTACGTTTCCGTGCCATGGGTGAAAAGCTACTGTCGCACGTGAGCTATGAGTCTCACCCTGGCGTGTTCATTCTCCGGGGTGGCGACGGTGACTTGCGCTTTTTGCGCAATGAAATTGAGCTCGCTGAACATCTGCGCAAGAGTAGGGGGTTTCGCATCATCGATCCTTTGAAAACCGATGTCCCGACCATAGTGGCGACGTGTGCCGGGGCGCGGACCGTGGTGGGAGTCGAAGGGAGCCAGCTCGTACATGGTGTCAATGTACTCCGGGAGGGTGGTTCGTTGCTGGCACTGCAGCCGCCGAACCGTTTCGTCAGCTACTTCAAGTACCTGACGGATCGCGATAACCAGAATTTTGGCTTTGTGGTCGGAACGCCAGAGGGCGATGGCTTCAAAATAGACATTCAAGAGGTTGAGCGCACACTGGACCTGTTCCCATCATGACGGCTGCCCAGGGGCGTGAGTAACCAGGTGTGGGGGCTCATCCCCGTTGCTCGGCCACCAACAGCAACGACTGCGGCACAGGACTTTGTGGGTGCTGCGGCTCCTGCAAGCTGGCCAGCCGAAAACCGGCCATGTCCAGCGCATTGATCCAACTGGACAGCGTGCGCAAGTACCACGGCATGGGTTGCCACTGCCCCTTGAACCCAGCGAAAGTCTCTTCCCGCCAACCATCCTGATAGTCTCCCGCCGCCGCGGTCCACGGATGCAGCGTCTGGATCACCAGCGCACCGCCAGGGGCGAGCAGGGCGTTCATGGCGGCGAGCAGAGGGATGATGTCCTGGTGCAGCAGGGCGAAGTTGGCGCAGATCAGGTCGTAGTCGCTGCCGATGTCCACCTTCGCCTCCACTAACGCTTCATAGCTCGCCAAATGCACCTGCGAAGAACCTGCCGCCCGAGCCGCCTCGACTAGCGTCGCATCGCCATCCACACCGACCGCCTCGATGCCCCGTTTAGCCAGCGCACGCAACAGCCAGCCCTCGCCGCAACCCAGGTCGAGCACGCACTCGGGCTGGCGGCCTAGCACCGCCAGCAGAATTGCCTGGTCGGTGACTTTGAGGCGGCTTTCAATGGTGCCGGTGCGAATGGCTTCGATCCAGGATTGGGCGTTGTGGTGCCAACTTTGGAGGAGGGTAGATTCGGAGGCGGGCATTTTGATCTCCGCAGTTGTTGGTTGGATGGAAGGATAGGACAGATGCTGGTGGATCGGACCTTATCTGTGACGCTTCACCTGCGTCATAATCACCGACAGTGACCTTTTGCGAGGTCACGCTGGCGCGTCACTCGGGAAGACCGGCTTTGCGTTGCAATCATTCCGACCGCTTGATTTTAGAGGAGACGCAGCATGGACCGATTCACAGGCGGTTGCCTGTGCGGCAATGTCCGAATTGAGGCTTCGGGACGCCCATACCGGGTCGGCCTTTGTCACTGTCTCGACTGCCGAAAGCATCATGGGGCCCTTTTTCACGCCTGCGCGGTGTTCCCTCAGAGTGCGGTGACGATCAATGGCGAAACACGCGACTACGCCGGGCGGTTTTTCTGTCCCCGCTGCGGCTCGTCCGTTTTCGCACGCACCGCCGACGAAATCGAAGTGAACCTGGGATCCCTGGATGCCCCTGACCAACTGATGCCCACCTACGAAAGCTGGATCGTCCGTCGCGAGTCCTGGTTGCCGCCGTTTCCGCTCACGAGACGATACGAGCGCGATCGTGACGCGACGGGTCGCTTTGAAGAGTAGGCCGCGCAGTAAAAAGCCCGCTGAACCGGTGATGGTCAGCGGGCTTTTACGTGGGTGGGTTTTTTTCTGATCCGTATTTTCCTTCGCTATCTGCATCTGTAACGCACTCAGCCGGCGGCTCACAATGACAGCACGCTCCACAGTCGCGGCAACCGCCGCACCGCAAACTCATACCGTAGGAGGCCCAATGGGCAAAATGGCAATTTTCCTGGGTGGATTTCTGGTGTTGACCATTTTGATCGGTGCCCTTGCCACGATTTCTCCCGTTTAGCCACTTCCTTCAATCAGCAAAAAGCACAACGCCTCCACACTGGGAGGCGTTGCAGTTTCAGCACTACCGCTCGCGTTACTTCAGATCGAAACGATCCAGGTTCATCACCTTGGTCCAGGCAGCCACGAAGTCTTTAACAAACTTTTCCTTCGCATCAGCGGTTGCATAGACTTCCGCCAACGCCCGCAACTGCGCATGTGAGCCGAAGACGAGATCGACACGAGTGGCTGTCCACTTCACTTCGCCGGTTTTGCGATCGCGCCCTTCAAACTCCTCATTAGCCTCCGAGACCGGTTTCCATTCCACGCCCATATCCAGCAGGTTCTTGAAGAAATCGTTGGTCAACGCCTCCGGCTGCTGCGTGAACACACCGTGTTTGGTTTGTCCGACATTGGTGTTCAGCACGCGCATGCCGCCAATGAGTGCGGTCATTTCTGGCGCGGTAAGTGTCAGCAGTTGCGCCTTGTCGATCAACAGCTGCTCAGCCGGTACGCGGTATCTGCCTTTGAGGAAGTTACGGAAACCATCGGCGATGGGTTCGAGGAAGCCGAAAGACTCCACATCCGTCTGTTCCTGGGAGGCGTCCATCCGCCCCGGTGTGAACGCAACCGTGACGCTGTGCCCAGCGTTTTTCGCCGCCTGTTCGACACCAGCGCTACCGGCCAGCACGATCAGGTCTGCCAGCGAGATCTTCTTGCCGCTGTTGTTGAATTCGCTCTGAATGCTCTCGAGTTTCGCCAACACGTTCGCCAGTTGCTCAGGCTGGTTGGCCTGCCAGAATTTCTGCGGAGCCAGACGCAAACGCCCACCGTTGGCGCCGCCGCGTTTGTCGGAGCCACGGAAGGTCGAGGCCGCCGCCCAGGCAGTTGATACAAGCTGCGAGATTGTCAGGCCCGAGGCGAGGAGTTTGCTCTTGAGCGCGGCGACGTCACTGTCGTTGACCAGGGCATGGTCGACCGCTGGAATCGGGTCTTGCCACAGCAGTTCTTCGCTTGGCATTTCCGGGCCGAGGTAGCGGGAGAGGGGGCCCATGTCGCGGTGGATCAGCTTGAACCAGGCGCGGGCGAACGCGTCGGCCAATTGGTCCGGATTTTCCAGGAAACGCCGTGAAATCGGTTCATAGATCGGGTCAAATCGCAGCGACAGGTCCGTGGTCAGCATGGTCGGATTACGACGCTTGGATGGGTCGTGAGCATCCGGAATGATGCCGGCACCGGCGCCGTTTTTCGGTATCCACTGATTCGCGCCCGCGGGGCTTTTGCTCAGTTCCCACTCGAAGCCGAACAGGTTTTCCAGATAGTTGTTGCTCCACCGGGTGGGCGTGGTGGTCCAGGTGACTTCCAGGCCGCTGGTGATGGTGTCCGGCCCTTTGCCGGTGCCGAAGCTGTTCTTCCAGCCAAAGCCCTGCGCTTCGAGGCCAGCGGCTTCGGGCTCGGCGCCGACATTGTCGGCAGGTCCGGCGCCGTGGGTCTTGCCGAAGGCGTGGCCGCCGGCAATCAGTGCCACGGTTTCTTCGTCATTCATCGCCATGCGCGCGAAGGTTTCGCGGATGTCCTTACCGGCAGCGACCGGGTCGGGGTTGCCTTCCGGGCCTTCCGGGTTGACGTAGATCAGGCCCATTTGCACGGCGGCGAGCGGGTTCTCCAGGTTGCGCCCTTGGTCAGTACGGCTCGCCTCATTTTCCCCTGGCTCAGCTACGAGTGGGCCTTCGCCAGGCTCTTGCATGGGCTCGTTCTTTTTACCGTAGCGGGTGTCGCCGCCCAGCCACTTGTTTTCCGAGCCCCAGTAGACGTCCTCATCCGGCTCCCAAACGTCCGGACGACCGCCGGAAAAGCCGAAGGTCTTGAAGCCCATTGACTCCAGCGCGACGTTGCCGGTGAGGACGATCAGATCAGCCCAGGAAATTTTGCTGCCATATTTTTGCTTGATCGGCCAGAGCAGCCGCCGTGCCTTGTCGAGGCTGACGTTGTCCGGCCAACTGTTGAGCGGCGCGAAGCGTTGCTGACCGGAACCGGCGCCACCACGACCGTCACCGGTGCGGTACGTACCGGCGGCGTGCCAGGCCATGCGAATGAAGAGTGGCCCGTAGTGACCGAAGTCCGCCGGCCACCAGTCCTGGGAATCGGTCATCAACGCCGTCAGGTCTCTTTTGACCGCTTCAAAGTCCAGGCTTTTGAATGCTTCAGCGTAGTTGAAGCCCTCGTCCATGGGGTCGGACAGGGACGAGTGCTGATGGAGGATCTTCAGATTCAGTTGGTTCGGCCACCAGTCGCGGTTTGTCGTGCCACCGCCAGCGGCGCTAATGAATGGGCATTTCGATTCGTTTGCCATGTGTGAGCTACCTTTGGTCGTATTCATCCGGCTATCCGGCCCAACGTGGGCGTTAAACAGCAACGGGCGAAACCAATGACACAGGCTGCAGGGCCAGCAGTTTGATCAACTGATTGTTTTGATCACACGGGAATTCTGAACAGTGGCAATCGAGTTGGCTGCACGGTGGCCTACGGCAGGTTTAGTCAGGCTTCTGACCCATTCCTATCTCCTTATCAGCTCTTAACCGGCCGGCTAGGGTGCCAGCGCTCGAGTAAGGTTAGACCCCAGTTGGGAAGTCAGCTAATAGGTGGAGTATTGGGTCGCGATAGGCAGAGTCTTTTACCGGCATCTGGGGTGGGCCCGCGTCTATTTGCAGCATAGACGCGGGGGAAGCCGTTACTTTCGCACGTTCTGGTACAGCATCAACCTTGAGGTTTCATGCATGGCGCGGGTCAGCTGCGACAGGCGCTTGAACTCTTCAGGGTTTTGCTCGGCGACGTTGTCCAGTGGTGTCATTGAGGCCAGGTCGTGGAGGGTCGGCGAGCTGCCGTCGTGCTCCATCTGCACCATGTAGTGTTGAGTCACGCCGGCAATCAGCGGGAATGTGCCTTCACGTAACACCAGCGGCACCACACGCTCACCCTCGGGCGCTGGCTGCTGGATATCACGGCCCATGCCGCTGTTGCGAAACTCAAGACCGGCCATGCCCGCCACGGTGGGCAGCAAGTCCACCAGGCCAACCGCTTCTTTGACCTTGCGCGTCCCGAGCAAGCCCGGCGCGTGGATGATCATCGGCACCGCGTTGCTTTCCAGGCCTAGTTGCTCGTAGGCGGGTGCCAGGAAAGGGATCTGGGCGATTCGGGTGTTATGGTCGCCAAACAACACGAAAATGGTGTTTTCGTAATAGCCGCCTGCTTTGGCGATTTCCATCAAGCGTCCGATGTTGAAGTCCAGCAAACGCACGGCGTTGTACTGCTCGACACTGCGCGATCCTGCGGCCTGGACTTCCGCCAGGGTAGGGTGCTTGACTTCGAATCCATCGTTGCTCTTGGGAATCGTGAAGGGACGGTGATTGCCGGCCGTCTGTACATACGCAAAGAACGGTTTGTCCTTGGGCAGCGCTTGCAGGATCTGGTCGGTTTCCTTGAACAGATCCAGGTCTGAAATCCCCCAGACATCCACCACCGGGGATTTCCAGTCCCGCTCTTCAAACAAGCGAACGCCGTCGATGCTTTGCCGAATCAAGGCATTCATGTTGGCCCAACCGGAGTTGCCGCCGATGGTGTAGATCTTCTCGTAATCGGTGAAGGCGTTGATCAGTGTGTTTTGCTTGGTGATCAACGGATTACGCGTCGCGGTTTCCTGGCGGGTGACGTCAGGCACCCCGCTGATGCTGGCCCAGACGGTTTTTGCGGTCCCCGTCACCGGCACATAAAAGTGCTCGAAGAACCAGCTCTGAGTGGCCAGGCGATCAATATTGGGCGTCGGATTGATCGGGTTGCCATAAGCCCCGACGGCGCTGGTGCCCAGCGATTCAAGCATGACGAACATTACGTTCGGCGGCCGGGAACCCGGTACTTTGTAGGGTTGTGGCGCCTGTTGACGTACGAAATCAAGGGTTTGCGCGTCGGGCTTGTCCACCCCCAGGTAGTTGGCCATCACCGGGTAGTGTTCGCGCACCTGCGCTTCGTCATAGCGCGACTGGCCGACTTTGACTGTGTCGTAGAGGAACAACACCGGGTTCAGGCCCAACGCGGCAACCTGGTTATTGCCCGAGAAGAACGCATCGCTCCAGCGTAACGGGACCGGATTTTCAAGGTTCATGTTTTCGACACGACCTAAAATGCCCAGCAGCACCACCACGACCATCAGCGCGCCGCCCCATGTCGCAGAGAGCGGGTGAATGGCTTTGCGCGGGCGGTCCAGCGTTACGCGTTCCAGACGCACCAAGGCCAGTATCGCCAGCGTGACCGTTACCAGCCAACCCAGTGAAATCCAGATAACCGGGTAAGTTTGCCAGACCATGTCACGGGATATTTGCGCATCCTCGATGAAGCGCAGCACGGTGGCGTTGATTCGTACGCCCAGGTAGGCGTAATGGCCGAAGTCGATGATGTAAATCAGCAGCAGGACGCTCAGGGCTGCAACCAGATAAACGCGTGCGATCCGGCGAAGCAGACGGCTGCCGATCAGATTCCAACGAGGAATCCAGGCCAGCAACGCCAACGGCAACACGACCAGGATGGCCAGGCGCAGATCGAAGCGAAAGCCGATGCCCAGGGTTTCCACGACAGCATTTTGGTCGATCAGGGCGCTGGCGTCGAAACCGGAAAAGCCGAAGAAAAACACGACCCTGAGCAGTGCAAACAGCGCAAACGTAATCGCTGTCGCGCCCAGCCAGTAATGCAAACGTCGAGATTGCAGCCAACCCATCCATGTTCCCCTGTTATTAAAGTCGTTAAATCTCAAACGGATTTGGGCATGTCGCCCACTGCACCGCGCCGATTGCTTACCCGGCGAAACGTCCAGCGCATGACAAGCATCAGCAGTGCCACGCAGCAATACAGACCCAGCAGTGGATCAATCAAATAATCCCAATAGTTTTGCGAAGGTTTCACCCCGGCGATGAACGCCAGGGTCGCGCTGGCCAGCATTACGACGGCCAGGCCGTTGCGCAGGTAAAACAGACCCAGTGTGAGTACTGCGAGGAAAATCAACATGGGGCGCGGGCTGTAGCCAAACCGATAGGGGTCCAGATCACTCATGCCCAGGGTTGCCGGGTACAGCACCAGGGCCATTGCGGCGAAGAGGATCAATACGCTGGTTTTACCCCGCGCAGGTGGCAGGATGTCCAGCCGACGCAAGCAGCCCCACGCCATGAACACCAGGGTGGTGATCGCCAGGTCATCAATGTAGCTGCGCAAATATGCGGCCAACGACAACCCGTCCAGCGGTATGAAGCTGGCGGCCAACAACGCGGCCAACAGTGCGATCCGCAAGGTCCTGGGCAGGCCGAAAGCAGGCAGCACCAGGAAAAGGATCATTGCGAAGCTGGCATGGGCTTGCCACAGGCTGATCATTTGAGACGCTCGTTGAGCCACGCATCGTTAAAGGTGACGTGCTTGATGAAGGTGTTGTTCCAGGAATAAACCAAGTGATACATACCGTCGGGACTGCGGATGAAGTACGGGTACTCATATTCGAATTCACACCCTTGGCTTTTACAGACACGGTTGTCGAGGTTGTCCAGGAACTGCGCCTCCAGCGGTTGACGCAGAGCGCCACTGGAACCGCGGAACTCTTTGCCGATGATTTCCTTGTAGGCCTCGGGTGAAAACGGCGCGCCCGCTGGATCGGGTGACTTGTCGAGGTCGCGCAACGAGCGCCAATCGTCCATTTTTGCATCGGTCCCGTAAAGACTCAGCTTGAAGCGCCCCTCCTGCAGGTCGTTGAGCGCCACCAGCAACCCTTGTTCGGGCGTCGCGACGGCCGCCAGCGAGGAATTCGGATTCGAGGGATCGAGCGGATAAGGCTCACTCCAGGTTTGTCCGGCATCTTCGGTGCGGGTCGCCAGAACACGGTGGTGGGTGTTGCCGGCATAGCGCAGCAAGGCGATGCCGCGCTGCCCGTCCAGCGGAACCACCGTGGGTTGCAATGAGTTCTTGCCGTGGCTGATGCGGAATTTGTCGATCACATCGCCGTCTGCGCTCAAGTAGAGGTACTCGGCAAACTTGCCCAGAAATTCGTGGTAGACCGGTAAGCCGATGGAGCCGTCGGCATGAAACACCGGTGCCGACCGGACCAGGGTGCTGATGTTCAGAAAGGGTGAAGTGATCAGCTGGCGCGGAGCGGACCAATGTCCACCGAAGTCGTCTGAAACCATCACATTGACCGCGCTACCGGCCCAGCCACCCATGGACACAGACACGTAGAACAACCACAGGCGATTATCCGGCGCGAGGGCAACCACCGGGTTGCCCAGTTTGCGAATGTATTTTCGAGTGCCCTGTTGGGTCGAATCCCGAGTCGCCAATACCTGTTCAGCCCCCCATTCGCCGGTTTTCGAGTCGAAACGGGCGGAGCGCACCTGCACATCGGCTGCGCCTTCGCGCGAGCCAGCGAACCAGACCGTCATCAGGCTACCGTCGGGCAAGGCGGTGACCGCCGAGGAATGCACGAAGTCAACCAGCCCGGAGGAGGCGAAACGGCTGGTATAAATGGGCTTGGCCACTTGGCCGGCCACTGCCATCACGGGGCTTATCAGGGCAAAGGAAGAGTGCGTATTGGCGGGATTGACGAACCACGCGGCGGCAAACAGGCAAGAAAGTGCAAGGTATGCACCGAAGGCAGAAATGCTGGGAAATTTGATGCGCATAATTAAGACTTTGGCATCTCATGGGCCTGATCAGGCGCTCAAACTAACACTCGATAGTACAAGATCGAATTTTATGAATTTCTATTTTGTAAGAAATTGTTTGTAGTGCGCTGCCATGTCGATCAGCAACACTCAATGGACAGGCTGAAACTGCCGGATTAGAGGGATGCCGATTCGAGCCAGCGGAATTGACGGGCCAATCTCGCCGTTGGTCGTAAAAGCCGGACCTGAACAGTGACGAGAGTGAAAAGGAAGCTGATTTCACGCTTCTCTCCAGCGTCCGCAAAAAGTAATCTGTCACACCGACACTTGGATGGATCCAAACCATGCACCTGACCCACCGCCCCGTCAGCGCTGAAGATATTCCGACCCTTTGCGCCTTTGCGCAAAATCCCCAAGAGCTGTTCTTTATGTTCCCGAAGGCGCAATACCCGCTGACGGAAGATCAACTGCAGGCATCGATTACTCAACGTTCTGACTCAACGGTGGTTGAGGGCGACGGTTCTGTTATGGGCTTCGCGAACTTTTATACGTTTGATCGCGATGGCGTCTGCGCGATCGGCAATGTGATCGTGTCACCCAAAGCTCGGGGGCAAGGTATCGCGAAGTTTTTGGTGCAGACGATGGTGGGGCTGGCGTTTGAACGTCATCGGGCACGCGAGGTGCAGCTGTCGTGCTTCAACGAGAATACGGCGGGGCTGCTTCTTTATCCGCAGCTTGGGTTTGTGCCGTATGGGGTTGAGGAGCGCTTGGCGCCGGACGGGCGCCGGGTAGCGCTGATAAAGATGCGGTTACTCACCGAAGCCAAAAGCATGGAAATCCCCTGTGCGTAGATAAAGCTTGCCCCGTAGTGCTGAGAAACAAGAGTTGCGAGCGCTTCCGGAAGAGCCTGGTGGAGGATCGTGAATTAGACTAAACAGCGAACATCCGACGGTGGGAGTGACAACTGTGGCGGGATTCATATGGACTCGCTGATCACAGCCGCAGCACAGGCGCTGGCAGCGGGTGATCCGCTCGGCGCGCTGAACCGGGTCGCGTTGCGCGACGATGCGCCAGCGCTGGCGTTGCGCGGTATTGCGATGGCGCAACTTGGCGATCTGGTGCGGGCCAAGGCGCTGGTGCAGAAAGCAGCACGGGCCTTCGGTCCGAAGGAGACCTTGGCTCGGGCGCGGTGTGTGGTCGCTGAAGCCGAGATCGCCCTGGCCTCCCGGGAATTGGGCTGGCCGGTGAAGGCACTCGACTCGGCGCGGGTGACACTTGAGGCGCACGGTGATCGAGTGAACGCCGGTCATGCGCGGTATCTGCAGATTCGGCGTTTGCTGCTGATCGGGCATCTCGATGAGGCCGACGTGCTGCTCGCCGAGCTTGACCCCGCGCCATTACCGCCGGCATTACGCGCCGCCCACGAACTGGTCGTGGCGGGGATCGCGATGCGGCGACTCGAGACGCAGAAGGCGCGGTCTGCACTCACCAGGGCCGAGCACGCCGCACGCGATGCCGGTATTCCTGCGCTGACGGCCGAGGTGGAAAACGCTGTCCTTGCCCTGAACACGCCTGTCGCGCGGCTGATTGCCCGTGGCGAAGAACGGCCTCTGTTGCTGGATGAGGTTGAAGCGCTGCTCGGGTCAACGTCGCTGGTCGTGGACGCGTGTCGCTACGTCGTGCGTGGCGCCGGCATGTCGGTTTCCCTCGCCACACGCCCGGTCTTGTTCGCCCTCGCACGGGCACTGGCCGAAGCCTGGCCCGCCGACGTGTCGAGGGAAACGCTGATTGCCCAGGCCTTTCGTTTGAAGCTCGCCGATGAGTCCCTTCGCGCACGGTTGAGAGTCGAAGTCGGGCGGCTGCGTGCGGCGCTTAAACCCTGGGCCGGCGTCACCGCAACTAAACGTGGTTTTGCGCTGGTGTCGCTGGTTGCCTGCGACGTTGTGGTGCTGGCGCAACCCGTCGAAGAGAAACACGCGGGGGTGTTCGCCTTCCTCGCCGACGGTGAATCGTGGTCGAGCTCGGCCCTGGCACTGGCCCTTGGCGTCAGCCAGCGGACGGTGCAACGGGCACTCGACGAACTGGCCTGCGCGGGCAAGGTGCAGTCGTTCGGTCGCGGCCGGGCGCGTCGCTGGATGACCCCGCCGGTGCCGGGTTTCGCGACGACCTTGTTACTCCCGGTGCCACTGCCGGGTGACTAGGATGAACGCCACCCACCCGTAACGAGGAAACCAACATGAAACAGTCAGAAGCTCAAATCCTTCGTGAATATGGACCCTTTGCCGGTGTCGACACGGTGCATGGCGTCACCTGGGATGGTCGGCACATCTGGTTTGCAACCGGCGACACACTCAACGCCCTGGATCCAAAGAGTGGCAAGACACTGCGCTCAATCGACGTCGCCGCCCATGCCGGCACCGCCTTCGACGGCCAGCACCTGTTCCAGATTGCCGAGGAACGCATCCAGAAAATTGACCCGCAGACCGGCCGCGTACTCGCGACTATCCCGGCGCCTGGCGGCAGTGACTCAGGGCTGACGTGGGCGGAAGGGACGCTGTGGGTCGGTGAGTATCAGGATCGCAAGATTCATCAGATCGATCCCGAGACCGGCGCGATTCTTCGCACTATCGAATCCAACCGCTTCGTCACCGGGGTGACCTGGTTCGATGGGCAGTTGTGGCATGGCACGTGGGAAGGCGATGAGAGTGAGTTACGCCATGTTGATGCGAAGACCGGCGAGGTGCTGGAGAGCGTGAAGCTGCCGGCGGGCGTTGGGGTGTCGGGGCTTGAATCGGACGGTGGCGATCAGTTTTTCTGCGGCGGCGGTGGCAGTGGAAAGGTGAGGGCGGTGCGGCGCCCCAAATAAGGCGCCGCTCAATCACTCAAGGCGCCCCAAACAACATCGTCCAGTAAACCCCCTCATCGCTGCGCGCGTCTGCTGCATAGGCTGCACCCATCTGGGTAAACATCGGGTTCATCAGGTTGGCGCAATGCCCTGGACTGGCCAGCCAGCCCGACATTGCCTTGCCGGGTGAGCCCTGACCGGCGGCGATGTTCTCGCCGATCTGCCGGCCACGGAAACCAGCGGCTCGCGCCCGGTCTGCGGGCATCTCACCGTCGGGGTCCTGGTGTGCAAAGTAGTTGCCGTAGGCCATCGCTTTGCTGTGCCCTTGCGCCGCAGCGCCCAAAGCGGCGTTCCAGGCCAATGGCCGTGCGGCAGCGAAGCGCTGACGACCGCAGAGCCGTGGCTTTGAACGCGCCGCATTGACTTGTGCCAGCAACGCCTTGCTGACCGCTCGCGTATCGCCCACCTGATTGTCGAGCACCGGCCGCGCCAGCACGATCTGCCACTCGCTCCGGGCGCGACTGACGCCAATGTCGGCGAACTGGGTATCGAGCAACGCCGCGCAGTGATCGCTCTGAAGCATGTCGAAGGCCTCATCGGCATCCCGCGCACCGACTACACGTAGGGTGCGCACCGTCACCGCCCGATAGCCGGACGCTTTCAATCTATCGCGCAACCCGCCGCCATAGCCGATCGGCAAGGCCAGGTTCGCCTTCAACGCCAGCGGCGATAACGCTCGGCCCGCGCGCCCCGAGCAGCGATCGGGGTGAGCGCGGTAATCGTTGATGGCTTCCACCAATTGCCTTTCGGCACCGGCGTGGGCGGGGTTGGCGAACAGGGAAAACAGAGGAATGAAACAGAGCGAGGCAACGCGAAAGGACAGGAGGGTTTGGCGCATGGATGGACAGCTCTGAGCGGGCGAGTGGATTTTACGGCTCGGCTATGACTGACGCTTCAACACAAGGTTCACGAGCGCAAGAGATCTATTTGTCGCGCCCGCTCACTTCGAAAACTTTCGCGCCCCGGCCACGCAAAGGATCACCGCGACGGTAACCCCCAGCATGCCAATGCTGACCTGCTCGTGAAGCAGCGTGGCCGCCAGCGCCAAGCCAAAAAACGGCTGTAGCAACTGAAGCTGGCCGACGGCAGCAATTCCCCCTTGGGCAAGCCCGCGGTACCAGAAGACGAAACCGATCAGCATGCTGAAGATCGATACGTACGCCAGGCTGGTCCACGCAGGTGTCGTAATTCCCGAGAACGAAGCGGGGGCCATGAACCAGGTCAGCGGGATCATGACGGGCAGCGACAGCACCAATGCCCAAGAGATCACCTGCCAGCCACCCAGTGTTCTTGAAAGCTTCGCACCTTCTGCATAACCCAGCCCGCAGGCGAGAATGGCCAGCAGCATGAGCATGTCGCCTGTCGGAGAAGCTGTCAGGCCTTGAGAGACTGCAAACCCCACGACCAACGCGCTTCCCAGGACCGAGAAAAACCAGAACACCGGCCGTGGACGCTCCCCTCCGCGCAACACGCCGAACACCGCCGTGGCAAGTGGCAACAGGCCAACGAAGACGATGGAATGCGCCGACGTCACGTACTGAAGCGCCAGCGCCGTCAGCAGTGGAAACCCGACTACAACGCCCACCGCCACGATCACCAGGGGCAGAAGTTGACGCTTGGCGGGTCGATTTTCTTTAAACAGCACAAGCATGCAAAGCGCCAGAACCCCGGCAATCGCCGCTCGGGCAACGGTCAGGAAGACCGGGTCGAATTCCATCACGGCCAACCGCGTGGCAGGCAGCGAGCCGCTGAAAATCAGCACGCCGATGAACCCGTTGAGCCATCCGCTCGCGGTCTTTTCCGTCGTTGGGTTTTGCAGGGTCCGTTCCATTTCAGGGCACTCTCAATTTGCAGAGATCCATCGTATGATCGACGGACACTACAATCAAAAAATTGTCATGGATACACCTCGACATGCCTCGCTCACGGTACAAGTCATTAGTGGATGCTTTTGCGGCTGACATCCGGTCCGGACGATTGTTGCCGGGTACGCGATTGCCGACGCATCGTCAGCTCGCAGCGACAGAAGGGCTGGCGCTTGTGACCGCCACTCGGGTCTATGCAGAGCTCGAAGCCATGGGCCTGGTCAGTGGCGAGACGGGGCGAGGCACGTTCGTACGGGAGACTTCGTTGCCGCCTGGCTTGGGTATTGACCAGAAAAACGTGGCAGTAGGAATGACCGACCTCAACTTCAACTACCCCTCGCTGCCAGGGCAGGCGGAACTCTTGCGCAATGCGCTGCGCCAGCTCGCATCGGCCGGTGATCTGGAGTCTCTGTTGCGCTACCAGCCACATGCCGGCCGTGCGCATGAGCGGGCCTCTGTGGCGCGCCATTTGCTCGTCCGAGGGCTGACGGTGGATGCCGAGCAAGTGTTAGTGGTCAGTGGTGCTCAGCATGGGCTGGCTGTGACAATGATGGCGCTGCTGCAACCCGGTGATGTGATTGCGGCGGATGCGCTGACCTATTCAGGATTCATCGTGCTGGCCGAAGCCTTGCACCTTGAAATCGTGCCCATTCCCGCGGGCGAACATGGACCTGATCTAGAGGCGCTGGACAGCCTGTGCCTTCGTCGTCGCGTGCGGGCGGTGTACACGATGCCGACGCTGCACAATCCGTTGGGATGGGTCATGAGTGCTAACCAGCGTGAGTCGCTGGTGACGATTGCGCGCAGGCATGACTTGCTCATCATCGAGGACGCCGCTTATGCCTTCCTCGCAGAGGACCCGCCTGCACCGTTAGCGCAACTCGCTCCCGAGAGGACCGTTTACGTTTCAGGGCTCTCCAAGAGTGTTGCTACCGGATTGCGCGTAGGTTTCGTCGCCGCCCCCGCCGAAAAAGTGCCTGCGTTGGAGCGAACGATCAGGGCGACCACCTGGAATACCCCGGGCGTGCTGACGGCGATCGCGAGCACGTGGCTCGACGATGGCACGGTCATGCAACTGGAAGCTGAAAAATGCCGGGATGCGCAGGCCAGGCAAGCCATGGCCCGTGAAGTGTTGGCAGGACTTCCGTGCGTAGGTCACCCTTCGTCCTATTTTCTTTGGCTGCCCTTGTCTGAAGATGCAAGGGCTGACCAGATTGCCGCGGCGCTGATGCGTGAAAAAGTGGCGGTTTCAACCGCTGAGCCTTTTGCTACTTCTGCTCATGTACCGCATGCGATCCGCTTGGCGCTGGGCTCAGCGGAGATGGGCGCACTTCGCGAAGCGCTTGAAAAAGTTAAGTGGGTGATTGGCGCTTATTCATAGCCTGAAGTCGGCCAACCTCAATCATTTGTTGTTCCCCTCTTGCGCGACGCACGAGGGTCACCAACGACGTCTATATTGAAAGGTCCAGTCCGCTGCAGAATACGCAAGCGCCCTGACGAGTGGCGAATCCATCAAGCAAGAAGGACTGGTCGATACGCTCACGGAGGGCAATCTTTTCATCCAGCATTTTCAATCAGGAGATCATCATGACCCAGATCGAAAAAGTACTGTACACCGCCAAAGTCCACACCACCGGTGGGCGGGACGGCGCATCACGCAGTGATGATGGACGTCTCGAAGTCAAGCTTTCGTCCCCTGGCACCAAGGGCGAGGGCACCAATCCGGAGCAGTTGTTCGCCACGGGATGGTCAGCCTGCTTCATCGGTGCGATGCAAGTCGCTGCCGGTAAAATGAAAGTCACGCTCCCGCCTGACCTGGCCATTGACGCCGAAGTTGACCTGGGCACCAACTCAAGCGGTTACCTCCTGCAGGCTCGCCTCAACATCAGCCTGCCGGGAATGGACCGCGAAACAGCCCGAGCGCTGGTGGATGAAGGGCACAAGCTGTGTCCGTACTCCAAAGCCACACGGGGCAACATCAACGTCGAAATCAACCTGATCTGAGCCGGACCTGTTACGCAATTTGGGCAAGGGATCGCAAGGGTGAAACAGAGCGTTTTCGCCCTTGCGATGTAGCTCACGTGCCCCCTGCATCCTCTGACTGGCAGGCAAGGGCGGCCACTTCGCGGCCTGGGAACAGCCGCAGCTTTTTACCGAGGAACTTCGCACGGCGTTCCGCTCGCTGCGCTAAGTCGCAAGGCGTCCACTTGCGTTTTTCACTCGCGTGGCTGAAAAGCGGCCACTTACAAACCATTGCCCAAGACCTTGAGATAGTCGGGACTCTCGGAAATTGAGTTGTGCCCCGTACCCGGTATGACCTTCAGCGACGCCACCCCGTTGGCGAAATGCGTGAAGAGCCGCTCCGTGCTGGAACGCGGTATCACTTCGTCGTGCTCAGCGGCGATCAAGAGTGTCGGCACCGTGATGTGGGCGGCGTACTTCCAGGATTCAAAGGTGTCCTTCAGCAACCACTTCACCGGGAAGATGGGGAACTGCCGGGCGGCGAGCTCTTCAAGACTGTTGTAGGGCGTGATCAGCACCAGACGCGCCGCCGGACGTTGGCTGGCGAGGCGCACGGCGACGCCAGAGCCCAGGCTGCGACCGACCACCGTAATGTGTGGATGGGTGGCGTAGACCTGGTCAAACAAAGTCAGGGCGTCGCGTGAAATCATCTCCTCGGAGGGCGATCCGGAACTGCCACCGTAGCCTCTGTAGTGCAGCAAGTAGAGGGCTTGATCGGCATAGGCTTCGGAAAACGAAGGCAGGCTGCGGGAGACGTCCTCGGCATTTCCACCGAAATAGATCAACGCTTTGGGCCCCTCGTGCGGCCTGACGGACACCAGCACCTGCGCGTCGTCGACCGACAGCGTGAGCAGCGTTGCCGAGGTGCCGACAGCGCGAGGTTGCGGGTAGTAGATGAGGGCGCGCTGGAACACGAACAGCGCAGCGCAGAGCGCCAGATACACGACGGTGAGGATGACGACGATTGACACCAGGATTCGTGGCATTCGGCTAACTTTAGTGGGCGGCATTGACGGCTCTGGCCGGAACACGGCTATCGCTTGATCGCTGTCAGAGTGTAGTAGACCGATAGCGCGACGCACCGGGAGGGCACCCATGCCCATCGTTGTTAAATGGCTTAACGTTCTGCCCGCCGAACGAGCGGCACTGAGGCTGGGCTTCGTCTTCCATTTCTGCGTGCTGGCCAGTTATTACCTGGTACGACCGCTGCGCGATGCCTTGGGCCTTGAAGGCGGAGCCGACAAGTTGCAGTGGCTGTTCACGGCCACCTTCGTGGTGATGCTGCTGATGGTGCCATTGTTTGGTGCGCTGGTTTCGCGGTTGCCAGCCACCCGATTCGTGCCGTTGATCTATCGCTTGATCGCCTTGTCGATGCTGGTGTTCGGTGTGTTGATCGCTAATCACGTTGCGCCGGTGGCGGTAGGTCGGGTGTTTTTCGTCTGGATCAGTATCTACAACCTGTTCATCGTCTCCATCTTCTGGAGCGTGCTGGTGGACCGGTTTTCCAGCGAACAAGGGCGGCGGCTGTTCGGCTTCATCGCAGCCGGTGGAACGCTGGGCACGTTCATCGGGCCGTTGCTGGCCGCGACCATGGCCACCCGGTTTGGCCCGGTGGCGTTGACCTTCGTCGCGGCGCTGCTGCTGGAAGTCGCGGTGCGCTGCTATCGGGCGCTGTTGTTTCGTACCGCGTCGCAGTCCGGCAGCCGGTTGCTGGATGATCGGCGCATGGGCGGCAGCGTGATCGCCGGCGTCACGCTGATTCTGCGCTCGCCTTATCTGCTGGGGCTGGTGTTGTTCATGCTGTTGCACACCAGCGCCGCGACCTTGTTGTATTTTGAACAGGGGCGAATTGTCGCCGGTAGCTATGCTGATGTGGCCAGCCGAACGCAATTCTTCGCCGTCGTCGATTTGATCGTGTCGGCGCTGACCTTGATATTTCAGCTAGTGCTGACGGCGCCGTTGATCCGTCTGATGGGTATCGGCGGAGCGCTTGCAGCCTTGCCGTTGGTGACGATCGTGGCGTTCGCCGCCATGGCCCTGGCGCCCGTGCCTGCAACCGTGGCGCTGGTTCAGGGGCTGCGCCGTGCGGTCGAGTTCGCCATCGTGCGTCCGGCGCGAGAAGTGCTGTGGACGGTGGTCAGCCGCGAAGAAAAATACAAGGCCAAGAATGTGATCGAAACCTTGGTGTATCGCGGCGGAGATGCCGCCAGTGGCTGGCTGTCCGCCGGGTTGACGGCGCTGGGAGCGGGTTTCGCTCTGGTGGCGCTGGTGATCGTGCCGTTTGCCGGGCTGTGGGCCGGGTTATGCCTGTGGCTGGCCCGGCAGCAGGAGCAAAGGGCTGACAGCAAAAATGTGGAAGGGCAATTCCATGAACCACACTGATGGGTACACGCGTCGCAAAATACTCACGCTGGCTGCCGGAGTTTCGGCGGTTTTCACCTTCGATCCGGCCTTTGCAGCATCCACGCCGTCGACGGAAACAGGAGGCAAGAACATGCTGACCCGGGCCATTCCATCCAGCGACGAGCCATTGCCGATCGTCGGGCTGGGCACGTATCGCGGCTTTGATGTCGAGCCTTCAAGCCCCGCCTACAAGCAGTTGCCCGCCGTTCTCCGTGCGTTGTTCGAGAAGGGCGGGACAGTGATCGACAGTTCGCCCATGTACGGTCGCGCCGAACAGACGACCGGTGAACTGCTGTCGATTCATGAGCCGCGTTCGCCGGCCTTCCTGGCCACCAAAGTGTGGACCCGTGGCCGCGAGGAAGGCATCGCGCAGATGGAACAGTCTTTCAAACTGCTGCAGACCGACCGGATCGACCTGATGCAGATCCACAACCTGCTGGACTGGAAAACCCATTTGCCGACGCTGCGCCAATGGAAGGAAGAAGGCCGCATTCGCTACATCGGCATCACCCATTACACGGCATCGGCGTATGACGAGGTGGAAGCCGTGCTCAAGGCTGAGCCGTTGGACTTTTTGCAGATCAACTATGCCCTGGACGATCGCGGGGTCGAGAAACGAATTCTGCCGCTGTGTCGTGAGCGCGGCGTGGCGGTGATCTGCAATCGGCCATTCGGCGGCGGTGATTTGCTCGCCCGCTTGAAGGACAAACCGTTACCGCGCTGGGCCTCGGATGTGAGGGTCAATAGCTGGCCGCAACTGGCGTTAAAGTTCCTGCTGTCTCATTCGGCGGTGACCTGCGTCATCCCCGGCACCGGCAACCCGCGTTACATGGCGGAAAATGCCGGTGCCGGTTTTGGTCCGATGCTGACGGGGGCGCAGCGCGAGCAGTTGATTGACATTGTGGGTTAGTTGCGCTGGCGAAACCGCTTCGGGATAGCTTCGGCAAACGCGATCAGCGCCGATCCAGCCACACCGTCTGGGCATTGCAGAATTCGCGCACACCGAAATGCGAGAGCTCACGGCCAAAACCGCTTTTCTTCACGCCGCCGAAAGTGACACGCGGGTCGGATGCGCAGTATCCATTGATGAACACGCCACCGGTTTCCAGTTCACCGGCCATCTGTTGGGCAAGCTCGACGTTGCGTGTGTAAATGGTTGAGGCGAGGCCGAATTCACTGTCATTCGCCAGTTCCAATGCGTGCGCTGCATCTCGCGCCATGATGATCGACGCCACCGGGCCAAACAGTTCCTGTTTGAACGAAGTCATCTGGTCAGTGACATCACCGAAGACCGTGGGCTCGTAAAAGTTGCCGGGGCCTTCAGCCTTCTTCCCGCCCATCAACAACGTCGCGCCTTCTTCCAGGGTGTCCCGCACCTGTTGATCGAGTTCATCACGCAGATCAAAGCGGGCCATAGGGCCGATGTAGGTGTCGGCGGACAGTGGATCGCCGACCACCAGTTTGCGCGTGGCGTCGACGAACTTGCGCGTGAACTCCTCGACAATGCCTTGCTCGACAATCAGGCGTTTGGCGGCCGCGCAGACTTGCCCGGTGTTTTGGTAACGGCCAATTACGGCGGCTTTGACTGCTTCGTCGAGGTCGGCATCGTTGAGCACAATGAAGGGGTCGGAGCCGCCCAGTTCCAGTACACACTTCTTCAGCGCCGCACCGGCTTGAGCGCCAATGGCCATGCCGGCTCGCACGCTACCGGTGAGGGTCACCGCAGCGATGCGTGGATCAGCAATCGCGGTGGAGACGCCGTCCGGCGTGACATTGATGACCTCGAACACACCTTCGGGAAAGTCGGCGCGATTGAAGGCTTCTTGCAACAGATAAGCGCTGCCCATCACGTTCGGCGCATGTTTGAGCACGTAGGTGTTGCCGGCGATCAGCGCTGGAACGGCGCCGCGCAGGACCTGCCAGATCGGAAAGTTCCACGGCATGACGGCGAGAATCGGACCGAGCGGGCGATATTCAATACGCGCTTTTCCACCTTCAACCAGCGTTGGTTCAGCGCTCAGCATCGCCGGGCCGTGCTCGGCATACCACTCGCAGAGCTGCGCACACTTTTCGATTTCGCCGCGTGCCTGAGTGACCGGCTTGCCCATCTCCAGGGTGATCATGTTCGCCATCGCTGCGGCGTTGTCGCGCAATGCCTGAGCCAGGGCGATCAACAACTGCGAACGTTGATCCACGGGTTTGCTGCGCCAGACGCGGAACCCGGCAGCCGAGCGGGCAAGGGCGGCGTCCAGTGCCGATGCGGATTCGAAAGGGTAGTGGCCGATCTGCTCGCCGTTGGCGGGGTTGATCGAAATGGCATAGGTGAGGCTGGAGACTTGGGTCATGGCACCGTCCTGCGAGGTGGGGATGCGCTCAGGTTACGGTGGCGATTGTTTTCTGGAAACTGAATAATACTGAGCATATCGTTCACGTTTGGAGAATGACTTGGATCTGGTTCAGCTCGAAATTTTCAAAGCCGTCGCCGAGCACGGCAGCATCAGCGCGGCCGCTCAGCACATCCACCGGGTGCCCTCGAACCTGACGACGCGGATCAAGCAGCTGGAGCTGGATCTGGGCGTGGACCTGTTTATCCGCGAGAAGAGCCGCCTGCGCTTGTCGCCGGCCGGCTGGAGTTTTCTGGACTATGCACGGCGCATCCTCGATCTGGTCCAGGAGGCCCGCGCCACCGTGGCGGGCGAAGAACCGCAGGGATCGTTTCCCTTAGGGTCGCTGGAGAGCACCGCTGCGGTGCGTATCCCTGAACTGCTGGCTGCCTATAACCAGAAGCACGCCAAGGTCGAGCTGGACCTGTCCACCGGACCCTCGGGGACCATGATCGACGGGGTGTTGTCTGGCCGATTGGCGGCAGCTTTTGTCGATGGACCGGTTCTGCACCCCGCATTGGAAGGCGTGCCGGCGTTTGAGGAAGAAATGGTGGTGATCGCACCGCTCAACCATTCCCCCATCCGGCGTGCGGCAGATGTTAACGGTGAAAATATCTATGCCTTCCGCTCCAATTGTTCTTACCGGCACCACTTCGAAAGCTGGTTCGCCAAGGACGCCGCGGTGCCCGGCAAGATTTTCGAAATGGAGTCCTATCACGGCATGCTGGCGTGTGTCAGTGCCGGTGCAGGCCTGGCGCTGATGCCCCGCAGCATGCTCGACAGCATGCCCGGATGCACCACGGTGAGCGTCTGGCCGTTGTCGGAATCGTTCCGCTATTTGCACACTTGGCTGGTGTGGCGCCGGGGGACGGTGTCACAAAGTTTGACCATGTTTGTGCGCTTGCTTGAGGAGCGCGGGGTGGTGCGGGATGAGGCTAACTGAGAGTTGCGGCCGGTTCGACGGTAACGTCGAACCGGTCGTGCGGTGCATCATGCGGTCAAGGCGTGTATGACCACATTGATATTGCCTCGCGTCGCCTTCGAGTACGGGCAGATTTGGTCTGCGGCGTGCGCCAGCTCCGTCGCGACGTCTTGCGTCAAACCTGGCACGCGAAGACTCAGCCGGGCCTGGAGGAAGTAGGCCGGACCGGTTTGACCCAGATCGACCTCAATATCAATGGCCAGATTGGGCGGCAGCGTCACCTTCATATTTTTCGCCGCCAGCTCGACGGCAGCGGTGTAGCAGGCCGACCATGCGCCGGCGAACAGCTGCTCCGCGGTGGGGTGCGGCACGATGGCTGCGAACTCGTGTGCCAGTCTAGGGTTTCCAGGCGACGAGAGCTGGATGGCGAGGCCGCGGGAGGAGTTGTCACCGTCGCTGAACGTCGTGTGGGTTTTGCCTGTGGCCAGGACTTTTTCGATCTTGTTCATGGATGAGTCCTCAACGTTTTGATGGGGTTGTGATTCGTATGCGCCTAAAGCGCATGCGATATATATGGCGTATCGACAAGGCCAATCGATATCAACGCCGCGCGGTGCGTCAAGCCGTGAGGACGTTCAGGGCCACGTCAATGTTACCCCGCGTCGCTTTCGAGTACGGGCAAATTTGATCTGCGGTGTGCGCCAGTGTCGTCGCGATGTCATGCGCCAGACCCGGCACGCGCAGGGTCAATCGAGCCTGAAGGAAGTAGGCCGCACCGGTCTGACCCAGATCGACTTCGATGTCGACAGACAGATCCGACGGCAGCACCACGTTCATCTCACCGGCCACAAGGCCAACGGCGGCGGTGTAGCAGGCGGACCAGGCGCCAGCGAACAGTTGCTCGGCGGTCGGGTGAGGCTGGGTGGCTGCGAACACGTGTGCCGGTTTCGCGTTACCCGGCGACGACAGCTCGATGTCGAGGTTGCCGTGGCCACGGGTCGTGTTGCCAGCGTCGCTGAACGTGGTGTGGGTCTTGCCGGTGACCAGTACTTTTTCGATCTTGCTCATGGAATGAATCCTCAACGTTCAATAGGGTGCATTTAATAGTCGCATACGTTTGTATCGCATACGATTGAAATAATAATCGCGCAGAGCCCAATCGGTGTCAAGGGGTGGTGCGCGGCCCAGCCGACGAATGGTCGTATTGCCGGGATATGCCGAATTCGTCGTCGACCGGGCCTAAAGCGATCAAGCCGTGGTGTCTGGAATGGGCCAGTCTGAGCGGTCTGTCCAAGGAGTTGATGATGAAACGACTGTCCCTGGCCGAAGCTCGCGAGCTGGCCGAATCGATCTTGCTGCACAACGGTTTCAACCTTCCCCACGCTCAGGCGGTGGCCGCCACGGTGATTGCCGGCGAACGCGATGGCTGCGCCTCCCACGGTTTGTATCGGGTATTGGGTTGCGTAAATTCGCTCAGGGCCGGCAAGGTGGTGGCCGATGCCGAGCCGCGGGTGATCGACCAGGCACCTTCGATCGTGCGGGTCGATGCGGCGGGTGGTTTCTCCCAGTTGGCGTTCCAGGCGGGACTGCCATTACTGGAGGAGAAAACCCGGGCAAACGGGATTGCGGCGTTAGCGATCAATCGCTGTGTGCATTTTTCCGCCCTGTGGGTCGAGATCGAGCAGCTGACCGCTGCCGGCCTGGTGGCGCTGGCGTGTAATCCCAGCCATGCCTGGGTCGCGCCGGCGGGAGGCAGTCAGCCGGTGTTCGGGACTAATCCCATCGCCTTCGGTTGGCCGCGCTCGGGCACGGATCCCTTTGTGTTCGACTTCGCCACTAGTGCGATTGCCCGTGGAGAGATCGAGTTGCATCGACGCGCCGGCAAGGTGATTCCCGAGGGTTGGGGCGTGGACGCTGACGGGCAGCCGAGCACCGATGCGAACGTGGTGCTCGATGCGGGTGCGATGCTGACGTTCGGCGGGCACAAGGGCTCGGCCTTGGCCGCCATGGTGGAGTTGATCGCCGGGCCGTTGATCGGTGATTTGACCAGTGCCGAATCGATGGCCTATGACGCCGGCAGCAAGTCATCGCCGTACCACGGCGAGCTGATCATCGCCCTCGATCCGCGGCGCTTTCTTGGCGAGGCCACCGAGCAGCACTTGGCCCGTGCCGAAGTGATGTTCCAGAGCATACAAGGGCAGGGCGCGCGCTTGCCGTCGCAACGGCGTTACGAGTCGCGAGCACGCAGTCTGGTGGAAGGCGTGCAGATTCCCGAAGCCTTGTACAACGACTTGAAGGCACTGCTGGGCTGAAGAAACGGGAGGCGCCCAACCCTGTGGGAGCGAGCTTGCTCGCGATGAGGCCATCAGATTCAACATCTTCGTTGACTGACACACCGCCATCGTCGGAACGCCGCCCGGAGCAAGCTCGCTCCCACAGGGGGCACAGATGAGTGGTTGTTTAAACCGGTTCGCGATGGCTGTTGCCGTCGACCAGACGGGTGATGCCCAGCGGATTGGCGTTTTTCAGCGCCTCGGGCAAGAGCGCATCCGGGCAATTCTGGTAGCACACCGGGCGCAGGAAACGCTCGATGGCCAGGCTGCCGACCGAGGTGCCACGGGCATCGGAGGTGGCCGGGTAGGGCCCGCCATGCACCATCGCATCGCAGACTTCGACGCCAGTCGGGTAGCCGTTGAACAGCACCCGGCCGACTTTCTGTTCGAGCAGCGGCAGCAGTTCGTCATGGGTTTGCAGGTCACCGGCCTCGGCAATCAACGTGGCGGTGAGTTGACCGTGCAAGCGCTGCAATGCCTGTTGCAGTTCAGCCTTGTCAGCCACTTCCACCAGCATCGTGGTGGGGCCGAAGACTTCTTCCTGCAGCAGCGGGTCGCCGTTGAGCAGCAGGCTAACGTCGACTTTGAACAGCTGCGGCTGGGCTTGTTTACCCTGTTGTTCGCGGCCGGCCAGATGGGTGATTTGCGGATGCGCGCGCAAGGCCTGTACGCCCTTGGCGTAGCTGGTTAACGTGCCGGCGTTGAGCATGGTTTGCCCCGGCTGTTCGACCATTACCGCGCTAAGCGTTTCAATAAATGCGCTGAACTCGGGGGAGCGAATGCCGATCACCAATCCGGGGTTGGTGCAGAACTGGCCACAGCCGAGCACCACTGACGCGGCAAGTTCGCGGGCGATTTTCTCGCCCCGCAACTGCAGCGCTTCGGGCAACACCAGCACCGGATTGATGCTGCTCATTTCGGCGAATACCGGAATCGGTTGTGGCCGTGCGGCGGCCATGTCGCAGAGGGCGCGACCGCCCTTGAGCGAGCCGGTAAAACCCACCGCCTGGATCGCCGGATGCTTGACCAGCGCTTCACCGACCCCCGCGCCGTAGATCATGTTGAACACGCCTTTGGGCATGCCCGTTTGCTCGGCGGCGCGAAGGATCGCATCGGCCACAAGCTCGGCAGTCACCATATGCCCGCTGTGGGCCTTGAACACCACCGGGCAACCGGCGGCCAGGGCAGCTGCGGTATCGCCACCGGCGGTAGAAAACGCCAGCGGGAAATTGCTCGCGCCAAACACCGCGACCGGGCCGACGCCGATCCGGTACTGACGCAGATCGACCCGTGGCAGCGGCTGACGCTCGGGCATAGCCCGGTCGATGCGCGCACCGTAGAAATCGCCACGGCGCAAGACTTGGGCGAACAGGCGCATCTGACCGCTGGTGCGACCGCGCTCACTTTGAATGCGCCCGGTCGGCAGCGCCGTCTCGCGGGATACCAGGGCAACAAACTCATCGTCCAGTGCATCCAGTTGCGCGGCGATGGCCTCGAGAAATTCCGCGCGCCGGCTCGCCGGCAAGTTGCGAAAGGCCGGGTAGGCTGCCGCGGCGGCCTGAGCAGCGGCGTCGACTTCTTCAACGGTGGCTTGCATGAACGACCAGGGCAGCGCTTCACCGGTGCTGGCGTCATGGCTTTGCACAGTGATGTTGCCGGCGGCGCTGCGCGCACCGCCGATGTAGTTGTGGCCGATGATGTGGGGCATGAAAAACTCCTGTCGGAATGTGAGGCCAAATACGTTGTTGCCAGACTGCAGCTGCTATGGGTTGCGTATTGAAGTCAAGCCAACGAATCACCCTGGCGTGCAGTGACGGGGTCGGCGTTACCCAGGGCAGCGATCCGTGCAGCAGATTCGCTATCCACCAGATGCAGCGACTTACCCCGGGTTTCCCGAGTCAGGCCGACGGCGACGATGGAGATCAGCGCAGCGCCGACCAGGTACCAGGCGATCGGTGTCGAGCTGTGGTACTTGTTGAGCAGGGTGAGGGCAATCAGCGGCGCCAACGAGCCGGCGAAGATCGGTGCCACCTGATAGCACAGGGACAACGCGGTGTAGCGCACGTGGGTCGGGAACATTTCGGCCATCAGTGCCGAGTAGGGCGCGTAGGTCATCGACTCGATCGCCAGGCCCAGGGTGATGGCCGCGATGATCAGCCAGTTGTTGCCGGTGTCCATCATCGGGAAGCCGATGAAGCCCCAGAATGCGGTGAGGATTGCACCCGTCAGGTACACCGGTTTGCGTCCGACCAGGTCGGACAGATAACCCATCAGCGGGATCATGAAAAAATGCAACAGGTGCGCACCGAACATCAGAAACAGAATCTCTGAGGTGTCCTTGTGCACCACCAGCTTCAGGTAGGTAATCGAGAAGGTCACGACGGTGTAGTAGAGGATGTTTTCGGCAAACCGCGCACCGATGCCGATCAGCACTGCACGCCAGTGATGACGCAGCACTTCGACTACGCCCAATTGCTGTTGCTTGTTTTGCGCCTGACGGGCCTGGGCTTCCTTGAAGATCGGCGCGTCATCGACGCTGGTGCGAATCCAGTAGCCGATCAGCACCACCACCGCCGAGAACCAGAACGCTACACGCCAGCCCCACGCGAGGAATTGCTCCTCCGACAGGTTCGACGACAACAGCAGCAACGCAACGGTCGCCACCAGGTTGCCGGCCGGCACGCCGGCTTGTGGCCAACTAGCCCAGAAGCCCCGGCGATTGTCCGGGCAGTGTTCGGACACCAGCAGAATCGCACCGCCCCATTCCCCGCCGAAAGCGAAACCCTGGATCAGCCGCAGCAGCACCAGCAACACAGGCGCGGCGTAGCCGATCTGGTCGAAACCGGGCAGGCAACCCATCAGGAACGTGGTGATGCCGACCACCACCAGGCTCAGTTGCAGCAGGCGTTTGCGGCCGAATTTGTCACCGTAATGACCGAACACCAGACCACCCAACGGGCGGGCGAGGAAGCCGACGGCATACAGGGCGAAGGCCGCGAGGATGCCGTCGATCGGGCTGTCGGTCTGGCGAAAGAACAGCTGGCCGAAGACCAGCGCCGAGGCGGTGCCGTAGAGGAAGAATTCATACCATTCGGCGACGGTGCCGGCCATGGCGGCGGCCACGACACGTTTGAGTCCCGAGGGTGTGGTTGCGCGGCAGGTGCTGTGAGGATTGGACATGCTGACGTTTCCTGTAGAGGCGCAAAGACAGGCAGCCGGGCCGGGTCCTCAAGGACCCGCCCGGCAATCACTCAGAGACCGACGTCCGGCAACTCCGGACGATTGGCCAAGGCCTTGGCCATGATCTGCTCGACGAAGACGCGATCGGCTTCCGGCAGGGCCAGACGGGGTGGGCGGGTCAGGGCGCTGCCGCGACCGGCGATGGCTTCGCACAGTTTGATGCACTGCACCAGGTCGGCGCGGGCGTCGAGGTGCAGGATCGGTATCAGCCATTCGTAGATCGGCATGGCGTCGGCGAAGCGACCCGCCTTGGCCAGGCGGAAGATGGTTTCACCTTCTTTCGGGAACACGTTGGACATGCCCGAGACCCAGCCTTCGGCCCCCACGGCGATGCTTTCCAGCACCACGTCGTCGAGACCGGCGAACAGCACAAAGCGGTCACCGACTTCATTGCGCACGTCGATGAAACGCCGGGTGTCGCCGGAGGAATCCTTGAAGCACACCACGTTGTCGCAGTCGGCCAGGGAAATCAGGATGTCCGGGGTGACGTCGTTTTTGTAGATCGGCGGGTTGTTGTAAACCATCAGCGGGACATCGGCATTCTTGGCCACGTAGCGGTAGTGCTCGGCGGTCTCGAACGGCTTGGAACCGTAGACCAGCGCCGGCATCAGCATGACCCCGTCGACACCGACCCGGCGCACGGCGTTGGCGACTTTGGCCGCTTGAATGCTGGTGAATTCGGCCACACCGCAGATCACCGGCACGCGGCCGCGGGAGGCGTCGACCGCGACTTCGGTCACGGCGATTTTTTCTTCGGCGGTCAACGAGGTGTTTTCCCCCACCGAACCGCAAACCACCAGGCCCGACACGCCGTCACGGATCACGTTGGAAATCACCTGGTGGGTTTTTTCCAGGTTGATGGTGAAGTCGTCGTTGAATTGAGTGGTCACCGCGGGGAAGACACCACTCCAGTTAATGCGCTTGCTCATTGTTGCCTCCGGTTCAGTAATTGTATTTCGTATACGATATTTCAAGTGACAACACTCGGCCAGTGCTTTTTTCAGTTACGTAGGGTTTTTTGCTAGCCGTTGGTCAGAGTTTTTGGTGATGGGTTGGAAGACAGTGCTCAGGCCCCAGGCCAGGTGTCAGACAGTCGATAGCCTTGTGGCCACGGATCGCTCGGATCCAGCAGCAACTGGTGGGTGCCGGTGATCCAGGCCCGGCCGGAAATGCACGGGTAGATCGCCGGGCGTCCGGCCACTTCGGTCAGCGAATCGATGCGGCAGTGAAACTCGGAACCGATGATTGAGCGGCCGATAAAACGCTCGCCGACCTGCATCAATCCTTTGGCCTGCAGCACCGCCATCCGCGCCGAGCAACCGGTGCCGGTCGGTGAACGGTCGATCTTGCCGGGTTGAATCACCACCGCGTTGGCCCCGGTGGCGATGCCATTTTCATAGACGAGGGGAGCAGCGATCTGGCAGAAGGAAATGTGCGACCACTCGGGGTTCAGCGGATGGACAAATCCGAGTTGTTCATTGGCCGCGCGAGTGATTTTCAGCCCGACCTCGACCAGCTCCGCCGCTTCATCAGGACGAATGGAAAAGCCCAGGCGCTTGGCATCGGCGATCACAAAACTGTCGCCGCCGTACGCGGTGTCGACCTGCAATGAGCCGAGACCTTCGACTTCGATCCAGGCATCAAGGCGGTCAGCGAAGGAGGGCACGTTCTTGATTTCCACCCGTTCGACCTTGCCGTCACGGCAGTCGGCAACAGCTTCGATCAGCCCGCCCGGTGCTTCGAGCACCAACCGGGTTTGCGGTTCAGTCATCGGCAGGATGCCGCTGTCGAGCAGCACGGTGGCCACGCACAGCGAGTTGGAGCCGGACATCGGTGGCGTGTCGGCCGGTTCCATGATGATCCAGGCCATCTGCGCCCGAGGATCCTTGGCCGGCACCAGCAGATTGACGTGGCGGAACACGCCGCCCCGAGGTTCGTTCAGCACGAAGTTGCGCAGGGTCTGGTCCTTGGCAATCCAGCGTGACTGTTCCCACACGGTGGCCCCGGGCGGTGGTGCGACGCCGCCGACGATCACGTCGCCGACTTCGCCTTCGGCGTGACAGCTGACTACATGGATGACTTTTGATGAGCGCATGGTTTGCTCCTTGTTTTGTCTGTTAGGGCCTCATCGCGAGCAAGCTCGCTCCCACAGGGTTTGGTGGTGTACACAAAATCACTGTGGGAGCGAGCTTGCTCGCGATGGGGCCATTAGTTATTTCACCGACTTCAGAAAGGCCGCAGTTTCCGCATGCACCGGATTACCGATGACCTGATCAGGCGAGCCAATCTCGTGCACCAAACCATTGCGAAAGAACGCCACTCGGTCGGACACATCGCGGGCAAAGCGGATTTCATGAGTCACCAGGACCATAGTCATGCCGTCTTCGGCGAGCATGCGCATGGTGTCCAGCACCTCGCCCACCAATTGCGGATCGAGGGCCGAAGTGGCTTCGTCGAACAGCATGTAGTCCGGCGACATGGCCAGGGCGCGGGCGATCGCCATGCGCTGCTGCTGGCCGCCGGAGAGCTTGCCGGGAAAGGCTTTGAGCTTGTCGCCCAGGCCAACGTGAGTCAGTTGCTTGACCGCCAGTTCCTCGGCGTCGCACTTGCTCTTGCCCAGCACTTTGCGTGGCGCCAGCATCACGTTTTCCAGCACGGTCAGGTGTGGGAAGGCGTTCCATTGCTGGAAGACGATGCCGATCTTCTGCCGCAGACGGTTGAGGTCAGTGGCGCTGTGATGGACCTCGACACCGTCGACGCGGATGTTGCCTTTCTGGATCGGCTCCAGGCCGTTGATGCACATCAGCAGGGTCGACTTGCCCGAGCCGGAGCCGCCGATGATCGACACCACCTCGCCTTTGTTCACCGTCAGGTTGACGCCCTTGACCACTTCGAGGTTGCCGAAGGATTTGTGTACGTTGTCGATCTCAATCATTTTCTTGCCACCTTCTTTCCAGACGAGCGCCGAGGCGAGCGACCACCAGGCTCATGACGTAGTAGATGAGGCCCGCGATGCACAGCACCAGCAGCGGTTCCTGAATGCGGGTCACGATGGTTTGCGAGGCGCGCAGCAGTTCGACGATGCCGATCCACATCACCAGCGCGGTGTCTTTCATCACGCTGAGCACCAGGTTCAGCCAGCCGGGAAAGGCTACTCGCGTGGCCATCGGCAGAACGATCCAGCGCAGGTCCTGCAGGAAACTCAGGCCCAGCGAGCGACTGGCCCGGCGCACGGTGAACGGCACCGAAAGCACGCCGCTGCGCACGATCTCGGTGAAGTACGCGGCGGCGTAGACCCCGAGCACAATGCAGCCAACGCTGAAGGCGCTGATATTCAAGCCGACGATGCTTTTCAGCGAGTTGAACAAGACAAACTGGATCAGCAGCGGCACGCTGCGAAACACGTCCAGCACCCAGGCCAGAGGCAGGCTGGCGCGCGGCAACAGTGCCCGCAGCAAGCCAAACAACAGCCCGGCGAAAGAGCCGAGGATGATCGACCAAAACGTGAGTTTCAGAGTGACCCAGGCGCCATCAAGCAAGAACAACAGGTCATTCCAGGAAAAACTGGTGGTCAACATGGTCACCTCCTCAGTAGCGGAACAGTCGCCAGGCCATCAGCCGGGCGACGGCGACGATCGCCTTGGCGATCAGGTAATACAGCGCCGCGGCGATGGCGAAATATTCGAAGGTGCGGAACGTCTTGACGTTGTAATCCTGGGTCACGCCGGTGAGGTCATTGTTCAGCCCGACGATCACCCCCAGCGACGTCATCAGCACCGCCCAGACCATCTGGTTGCTCAACGGGTAAAACACGATCCGCAGCAGCTGCGGGACGATGATCATCCGGTAGGCCTGGAAGGCGCTCATGCCCAGCGAACGCGCGGCGCGCACTTGTGTGCCGGGTACAGCCTTGAGGCCACCGCGAAAGTTTTCCGCCAGGTAGCCGGCGTTGTTGAAGGTGATCCCGGCCAGCAGCGCGAACCATGAGCTGACATGCAAATCGAGTGAGCCGAGGCCGAAGTAGAGGACGTAAATCTGGAACAGCGACGGGGTGTTGCGGGCGATCGACACCCAGCCGTTGCCAATGCCGCGCAACAACGGTTGTTTGGTTTCGCGCATCACCGTCAGGGCCAGGGCGATCAACACGCCGAAAATCATCGACAGTGCGGCGGTCTCGAAGGTGACCCAGGCGCCGGCAAGCATGTCCGGCAGGGCGCGCAGGGTCGCGCGCCATTGGAAGGTGTAATCAAACATGCGCGTGTCTCTCCAGAGAGGCGGCCGATTGCAACCAGGCCGGCAAACGACCGCTGGCCGTGGCGCTGCAGGCGGCGTCGACGCATTCAGCGAGGTTGGCGAAGTGCACCTTGCGGCCCACCAGGCCGGGTGCGTAATGGGCGTACTTGCCCGAGTTGGTCATCAAGGTTTTGGCGGCCAGCGGGATCACCGGTTCGCCGAGCATGCACCAGCAGGTATCGGTGACCAGCGTCGCACCGAAGGCTTCGATCACCGCGATATGCCCGGCCTCGCGGGCCTGCTCCAGCACCGCGCGGCCGCAGGTGATGGCAAGCACGACTTCGGGGTGTTTGTGCCGACCCCGGCACAGCCGCGCCAGATGCGCGAATTCGCTGAGGGAGAAATGCGGGTTACCCAGCGAGACCACATCCACCCGGTTGTCGCGGGCACTGTTGAGCTCCCGCCAGCTGAGCAGCAAATCCTTCAGGCAGATTTTTTCCACCGGCACATCGGCATCCGCCTCTAGCACCTGCGTCGGGTCGAGTGCTTCCGGCGTCACCCCGGCGATATGGAACAGCGGCGCGGCGGAGGTGGTGGCGAAAGCGGCGCCGAAGGCTTTCAAATCGTCCAGGCTCGGCTTGCTCTGTTCCAGTCCCAGCACCAGCGGAATCCGGCTGCCGGCCAAGGCACCGATGTGGTAACCGAGCAGCGGGTAGAAGGCATCATCCAGCTCGCGCAAAACCGGTAATTCGATATGCAGTCTCGCTTTACGTTGCGCGTCCAGATGGCAGCCGATCAACGGCGCGCGGCCGGTCAGGGCGATGCAGATATCCAGGTAGTCCGGGTATTTCAGGGTGCGTGCGCCGAGCACGCTGTTGGCATACACCACGGCGTTGGATTCGGCCCAGACGATTTGCTCGCCGGCCTTCGGCGCGCTGTCGAGCAAGTAGGGCGCGCAGGTAAAACTCAGCTGTGCGCCCATCGCCATGTACGCATCGCCGAGGGCGCTGGCCGGCACACCGAGTGCCGGATCAATGCCCAACTCGCGCCAACGGCGCTGGTCGACGGAAATCGAATTGAGGGTGGTCGGCACCCGTACTTTTGCTCCCCACTGCACCAGTTGTTCAGCAAAGCGCAGGCTCGCAGGTCCGGTATAAATGCAGCCGTCGATGTGTGCCTGGGTGACATCCACCAGGTTGCGCGCACCTTGCAATTGCGCCATGCGCAGGACGATCTGCATGGCCACTTGGGCGGCTTTGCCATGCTCGCCGTCGAGCAGCGCCTGATCGTGTTCGGTGAGTTCGATTGAGGTGATTTTTTCTACTGTCTGCAACGGACTGTCGAGTGCCTGCCAGGCATCGCCCGGCAGGTGTTCGAACAGGGTCACCGTTGATGCTTCGACCCGAGCAAAGGCCTTGCCGCGCAACGCGGCGAAGGCCTCCCGGCCGATGCACAGCACCGGCAGGGAACGCTCGAAAATGGTCTGTGCCACCAGCACGCCCAAGGTCAGGATCTCATCGGGTTCGGCCAGCACCAGTGCGGCCGGCGCGTGGCCGTTGCTGATCAATTCCATCAGCACACTGCTGCCAGTGCACGAGCCGCGGCCGCTGGGAATGGCCAGCACCCGGTTGGCCAGGTATTCGCCGCTGAGCGGGTGGTGACGGTCGATGACCTCGCCGCTAAACGGGTCGACTCCACCCCAAAAACTCAGCCCGACATCGGCAAACAGCAGGGCACCTTGTGCGGCGCCGGCGACCAGGCTGCGACCGGTCAGAGAGGTTGGCCTAGGCATGCCGGACACCTCAGTAATAGACCTTGGGCACGGTCAGGTCGGTGGGTGAAATCTCGGTGCCGACCCATTTGGTGAACAGCTCGTTGTAGCGGCCGCTGCGCACCTGCTGATTGACGAACAGGTTGAGGTAGTTGAGCAGGCCATACTCGTTACGCTTGGCGCCCAGGGACACGTAGTCGATGGTGTACGGCGCGTTACCGGCGATTTTCAGGTTCTTGTATTTGCCCGACTTGATCGTGGCAGCGGCCACGGTGTTGGTAACCACGGTGGCGTCGATGTGGCCCTGGGCGACCGCTAGCAGCGTGTCGTTCTGCGACTGATAAGCGCGGAAGGTGCCGGTGCCCCAGCTCTTCACGTCTTTTTCCAGAGCGATGGCTTCATAGGTGCCGCTGGTGTTGCCCAGGGCTTTGCCTTTGATATCGCCGAAGCTGTTGATGCCGGTGTTGTCGCGGGTCAGCACCACCATCTGGAAGGCGAAGTACGGCACGGTGAGGCCGACGGTCTTGGCCCGTTCGAGCGTGTCGGAAGTGGAGGCAACGATTACGTCGGCGCGCCCGGAGACCAGCGCCGGAATTCGATCGGGGAAAGGCGTTTCAACCACTTCAGCCTCGACCCCGAGGATTTTCGCCAGGTCGCGGCAATAGTCCACGTCGAAACCGGCCGGGTTGTTGCCTTCATCGCGAAAACCCATGGGCGGGAAGTCCAGGGTCACGGCGCAACGCAGCTTGCCCGAACCAATAATCTCGTCGAGCTTGTCGG
This sequence comes from Pseudomonas sp. RT4P38, assembly GCF_054897765.1. NCBI lineage: Bacteria > Pseudomonadati > Pseudomonadota > Gammaproteobacteria > Pseudomonadales > Pseudomonadaceae > Pseudomonas > Pseudomonas sp. RT4P38. The sequence goes on along the minus strand of NZ_CM142703.1, from coordinate 4,245,562 downwards.
CCTGGGCGGTGGCGATGAAGGAAGTACTGAGAACAGCGCTGAGGGCTACGGCAAATGCGGGGTTTTTCATAGAGGCCTCGTGGTCGGAAAGTGCTGTTAGATATCGTATTGTGAATTCCGTATACGATATTTGATTAGCAATGAGCGTGCCTGTTTCCGAACAGCGGCGAAAATTATTCGCCAAGCCTTGAGTTAAACGTCCTGCAAGAGGGTGGGAATAAGGCGCGGGAAAAGAACGCCTCGATGGCCTGTATCAGGCAGTGTTACAGAAGGGAGCAGTGGGGACGCCGGGCGCCCCTTAAAGGAACACTCGCCCGGGTTCAGCGACGGCTTTCGCGATACTGACTCGGTGCCAGACTGGTCAAGGCGCGGAACTGTCGGCTGAAGGCACTGTGATCGGTGTAACCGCAGCGCAGGGCGATCTCGGTGATGGGCAGGTCAGTGTGCAGCAACAGCCGGGAGCCTTCTTCCAGACGCGCCTTATGAATCATCTGCCGTGGGGTGAGTTGGAACACCCGTTTGCAGTGGCGCTCCAGTTGCGCCACGGAAAGCCCGGCGATCGCAGTCAGTTCGGCGAGGCTGATGGGCCGGGCGAAATGGCTGCGGATATGCGCGTCCACCGCCGCGAGTTTCTGAAAGGCCGGATGGCTGGACTGTGGCAGTTGCAGGTCGCGGGAGATACCGGCCAAGCCGACCACATGACCCTGCAGGTCGCGCAGCGCGAGTTTGTGGGTCAGGCACCAGACCGGCTGGTTGCCGTAATACAGGTGCAGTTCGAGTTGGTCAGCCAGCTCGCGCCCGGTGGACAGCACCCGCCGATCCTGCTCGGTATACAGCGGGCCGAAGCGCTCGGGAAAGACCATGTCGGCGGTGCGCCCGAGCAACTCGTCACTGTGTTTGAAGCCGCAGCGGCGGGCCAGGGTCTGGTTGACGAAGGCGTAGCGGGCCTCGCTGTCCTTGATGAAAAACACCACGTCCGACAGGGTGTCGAGCAGCGCCGCGATCGGCTGCAGACTGCTTAGCAGGGTCGGCAGATCGCAGGGTTTGAAGGTAGTGAGCGAGGCATACATGGCGCTGGGTGTCTGGTGGCAATGCCCCGGATCATAGAGACTCGGCAGCGAACCCGAAAGTCCCCGGCTGGCATTCAGGCCGGTGGGGTGTCGTCCAGGCACAACAAAGTCTCGATCCGCGCCGGACTGAAAGGCGGGCGTGGTGCCGAAGGTTGCCAGCCGAACAGGTGCTGCAATGCGCCGCCACACACCCGGCCTTGGCAGGCGCCCATGCCGCAACGGCTGGCCAGTTTGGCCCCGCGCCAGTCAGTGTGCCCGGCAAGCAGCCCGTAAGGCACGTCTTCACAACGGCACACCAGGGTGTCGGGTTGCGCCAGCAACTTGAGTTGCGGGTCGAGGGTGAATGCCTTGTTCAGGGCGTTGGCGAAACCCTGCCAGCGCGCACGACGCGGCCACAATGCTCGGGCTGAATCAAGGTCGCCGACCGCGGCGTGACCGGCGATTGCGCCTTCGACCAACGCCAGTTCACTGCCACCGAAACCGGTGCATTCACCCGCCGCGAAGTGGTCGGCGCGGCTGCTGGCCTGCCAGGTATCGACCGCGAGCGCCTGGCCGTCGAGGTCGCAGCCCAGGGCCTGGCCGAGTTGGGTGTTGGGGATCAGACCGAAACCGCAGGCCAGGCGATCACATTCCAGTTCGACGATTTTTCCTTGCTGTTGCAGGCGCACACCTTCCAACCGCCCATTACCCAGCGCGGCCAGTACATGGGTGCCGGTACGGTAATGGCGGTCGAACAACGCGACCGACTGCATCAGCTTGTTGGGCCAGCGTGGCAGTTGCGCGGCGAAACCGGCGACGGCGGCCGCGCCGGCCTGCTCGGCGATGCGCAGCACTTGGGCGCCGTTGTGTTTCGCGGTGGCGGCGCTGGCGAGCAATAACGGTCCGCTGCCGGCAATCACAACGCGTTCGTCCTGCACTGGCAGCCCGCCTTTGATCAATGCCTGGAGGCCACCCGCGCCAGTCACGCCGGGCAGCGTCCAGCCGGGGAAGGGCAGGAGCAACTCGCGGGCGCCGGTACACAGAATCAGTTTGTCGTAACCGATCAGCCAGCCTCGATCGGCGTCTTCGACCAGCAATTGTTTCGGTCCGGCGCAGGCAATCACCCGCGTGCCGGAGTGGCGGTGGATGTTGCTGCATGCCTCCAGTCGCTCGCGCATCTGGCGTGCCGGGTTCGGCAGCTTGGCTTGAGGCCCGTCGCGCCAGATTTGCCCGCCCGGCAGCGGGTTGTCGTCGAGCAGGACGATGCGCGCACCGCTTGGCGCCGCAGCGAGCGCGGCGGCCATGCCGGCGGGGCCGGCACCGATGATCAGCAGGTCGGCGTATTCGCTCATGCTTGAGTCTCCACGTGCATGCCGTCACGGCACAGCGTCTGGCAGGCCAGGCGTCGGCGACCGTCGATGGTCACCCGGCATTCCTGGCAAATGCCCATGCCGCACAGCGGGGCGCGACGTTGGCCACTGACCGATGTGCGAGTGCAGCCGTCGCCACTCAGGGCCAGCGCAGCCGCGACGCTGGTGTCCTCGGCAACCTTCAAGGCACGCCCGTCCAGCATCAATTCAGGCATAAACGGGCTCTCCGAGAAAGCGTTGCGGCAGATACGGTTGCGCGGCCAGCGGCGGCGCTTCGTCGAACAACTGCGCGACCAGCACGTCGGCGGTGCCGGGGGCGGTCGTCACGCCGAGGCCCTCGTGACCGACCGCCAGCCATAAGCCTTTGCGTTGCGGGTGTTGACCCACCAGCGGCAGGCCGTCGGGGCTGGCGGCGCGAAAACCGGTCCAGGCGCGGATGCCGTTGAGCTGAGCCAGCCCCGGCATGTACTCGGTGGCACGTCTGAGCATTTTCGCCAGCATCCAGCCCTCGACCTGTGGGTCGGTGGTGCCAAATTGTCGCGAGGCGCCGATGAACAACTGTCCGGTCGGCCGGGGCTGGATATTGCAAGCCGTTGAAGGACCGCTGGCGTTGTGGGCACTGGTGACGTAACCGAGTTCCACCAGGGTGTGGGTGACTTTGCCGGGGTAGCGGTCGGTGATCAGCAAGTGGCCTTTCTTCGGCTCGATCGGCAATTCAGGGCAGAGCACGTTGGCCTGGATGCCGTTGGCCAGAATCACCGCGTCGGCGCTCAGCCAGTGACCGTCGTCGAGTCGCACGCGGTTGCCGTCGACTTCGCTGACCCGCGCCCGGCGCTGACTGATGTTCGGTGTGTCGAGCATCCAATTAGCCGTCGCCGGGGCATAAAGAATGCCGTCGCCATTGATCAGCAGGCCGCCTTCCAGACCCTCGCGCAATTGCGGCTCGCGCTGGCGCAAGTCGCTGCGCGTGATCAACTCGCAGGCCACGCCTTGAGCCTGCAAGTTCAGGTATTTGCTGTGGGCGACGGCCATTTCTTCGGCATTGGCCGCCAGCCAGAGGGTGCCGTTGCGGCGATACGCGCAGCCATCGGGAAGGGCCGGCGCCAGTTCGCGCCAGCGTTGCAGGGAATATTGACTGAGGGCCAGTTCGGCCGGGTTGTCATCGAGCACCAGCAAGTGGCCCATGCCCGCCGCCGTAGCGCCCGGCAGGCCTGCGTCCAGCACCAGCACGCGCAAGCCGCGACCCGCCAGCGCCTGGGCACAGGCAGCGCCGATGATGCCGGCGCCGATCACGATCACATCGGCCACCCGGCCCTCGCTCACGGGCGAATGCCCCAGGCGAACGGGTCGTCTTGTTCGATGATCAGGCTGGCTTCGGCGCTGATAAAGGCGCGGCCGCGAATGGTCGGCACGATGCGCTCGCCCTGAAGTTCATAGGAAGCCTCGAACTCGCTGCCGATGACACTTGCCTGACGCCAGATCTGTCCCGGCTGCAATTTGTCGTCGGCCGCCAGGCACGCCAGTTTGGCACTGGTGCCGGTACCACAGGGCGAGCGGTCGTAGGCCTTGCCTGGGCAGAGGACGAAGTTGCGGCTGTCAGCCTGCTCGTCATCGGCGAACAGCTCGACATGGTCGATCAAACCGCCGTCTTTGCCGCGGATCCCCTGAACTTCCAGTGCTTGCTGCACGGCGAAGGTGTAGGCGGTCAGCGCCTCAAGGTTGTCGCCGGCAATGTCCAGGCCATGCTCGGCGATCAGGAAGAACCAGTTACCGCCCCAGGCAATATCGCCGACCACCTTGCCGACACCCGGCACCTGCAGCGCCAGCGCTTTGCGGTAACGGTACGCCGGCACATTGCGCACGCTGACCGAATGGTCTTCGTGCAGCGTCGCTTGCACCGTGCCCACCGGGGTTTCGATGCTGTGCACCCCAGGGCGGATCTTGCCCAGGTGCGCCAGTGAGGCCACCAGGCCAATGGTGCCGTGGCCGCACATACCGAGGTAACCGCTGTTGTTGAAGAAAATCACTCCGGCACAAGCGGTCGGGTCCACCGGTTCACAAAGCAGGGCGCCGACCAGCACGTCACTGCCCCGTGGTTCGAGCACGCAGGCAGCACGCCAATGATCATGCTGTTCGGCCAGCCGCTGTCGACGTTCGGCCATGCTGCCGCTGCCCAGGTCAGGAAAACCGGCGGTCACCAGGCGGGTCGGTTCGCCGCCGGTGTGGGAGTCGATCACGGTGATGCGTTTCATGGGATGGCCGCGTCCGTTCAGATGAGTGAACGAAAGAGTGGCCTGTGCGAGGGCTTGCCGGCTTGATGGTTTTATCCAGTGCCGATGACGAAATCGGCACAGTGCGGCGAGCGGTCAGTGGTGGTGAGGCAGGTGCTCGAACAGGGTCTTGCAGACGCCGGCAATGTGCTCGTCGAGCAACTTCACCGCGAGGTCCACGTTACCGGCGCGACAGGCCGCCAGGATTTCCCGGTGTTCGTGATCGGCGCGATCCTTGCCGGCCGACAGGCTCATCTGCATGCGCAGGTAGCGCTCCAGCTTGTCGTTGACCGAGCGGATCAGGCTGACCAGAAACGGTCGCTGCGCCGGCTCATAGAGGCAGGCATGCAATTCCCAGTTGAGCTCGGCCCAGCGTCCCACGTCATCTTCGCCGATGAACTCCTGGCAGATGCGTTCGGCGCGCGCGAAGGTGTCTTCGGTCATGTTGGGAATGGCCAGGCGCAGCACCTTGTCTTCGAGCAGCATGCGCACTTCGAACATCTGTGCCAGTTCCGCATCGGACACCCGCGTGACCATCGCCCCGCGATTGCGCTGAAACATCACCAGGCCTTCGGCCTCCAGGCGCTTGAGGGCTTCGCGCACCGGAATCTTGCTGACGTTGAACTGGCGGGCGATGTCGTCCTGGCGAATCGGCTCGTCCTCGGCGAAATGCCCGGCGACGATGGCGTCCCGCAAATGACGGGTGATGATTTCCGACGTCGAAGGCGAATTGCCAAGGTCGGGAGCGTTGAGTTTTGTCAGGGCCACGGTCGTGATCGTTCGCAATGATTTGCAGATAGGGTATACGAATTTGCCTTGGTGTTCGTCGGCCATGGCCTGCCACTAGAATATCTTCACCATCCGGTTGCAGCTGCTAAGCTTCGATCTGGCGACGCTCAACCTGCACGGAGGCGGGCGATTGTGATCAATTGCGTGGGCAATTCGAGTGCGGACATAGCTCCCGAACGGCTCGGTCGGGAAGAGGTGGAGCGGGTGCTGGCACTGCTGCTGGCCAGTCCGTTGTTCGCCAAATCCAGGCGGATGGGCAGCCTGCTGCGCTTCCTGGTCGAGCACGACCTCCAGTTCTCCAACACGCCTCTCACCGAGCACGCCATCGGCATCGCGGTGTTTCGCCGTGACCCGGCGGTCTACTGCACGGGCGATGATCCCGTGGTGCGGGTTCAGGTAGGCCGGTTGCGGCGCAAGCTCACCAGTCATTACGCCACGCTTGGCCAACAGGATCCGGTACGTCTGAACGTGCCGGCCGGTAGTTATCGACTGACGTACGAGCGGCAAAGACCCCGGGCAACCGGCACACGCCATCCGGTCCTGCAACTCCAGCCGTTTACCTGCATCACCCGCGACGGCGACGACTTTACCCAGGGCTTGTGCGAAGAGTTGAGTTGCAGGCTGTTCGAGTCGTTCGAACAGACGCAAACGCCGGCGAACCATGTGCTGATGAAGGTGCCACGAAGTAGCGTAAAAGCACCCGACCTGGGGCGGGCCAGGCGCGGCAGCTATTCCCTGGAGGGCAGCGTGCGGGTGGAACCGGCGCGTGTCCGGACCTCGGTACGCTTGATTGATGTCGCTCAGGGCCGCATTCGCTGGTCAGCGCAGTTTGATCGCAATCGACCCTACGGCATTGCCACTCAGGAAGATCTGGCCGAGTCCATCTGCCAGTCGTTGACGGGCTACTTCGCCCGGGGTGGTAGTGACGATTGATGAGCAGAGGGGCAACCCGCAAGGTTGCCCCGGATGCTGGCGTTACACGACGGTCCAGCTACCGCCAGAGTAGAGGCGGGTCGCACTGTTATCGAAGGTCAAATCGATTTCGATTGATTGCGAGCGCGAGGTGCTGAACATGGTGCTGGTCTGCACGTTCTGTTCGAACCACACCAGAATGGTCTCGACGGGGGTTAGCACGGTCTGGCCGGTGACTACTTGTGCCGAGGCCACGTAGATGGGCGTGCTGATCTGCTTGCCATCGATGCCCGTGGACAATTGGCTGATGCCGGGGTGGATCGCACCGTAGTTGTTCACCAGGGTGATGGAGGTGTCGGGGCCACCACTCGTCGCCGAACCCAGTAGGCCGGCATTGTCGAGTATCGACTGTTGGCCCAGTCCGATATTGACGATGTTGGTCGACACATCGACTTGAACGTTGGCCTGGAAAGAGTTGGCACCGAACAACTGATACTGGGGCGTCCAGCTGAAAGTGCTGTTGCTCAGGTACTGGACGTAGGATTGCCAGACCACGTTGTAAGCTTCATTGCCGACCTTCTTGGCAAAGCACAGCTTGTAGCCTGATTGTTTGAGCAAGGTCAGGTCACCGGCGGCGATCTGAATCTTGACCGACTTTTGGGTGGCCGCCAGGGTCGACGTCAGCACCTTGCTGTAGTCGGTGGTTTTCAGCGCCGTTGGGGCGACGCTCTGGAACGATTTGAAGGCCTCTTGCACGTCATTGTGCAACTGTTGGCTTTGTTTGCTTACTGCGTTTGACTGACTCATGGTTTCCCTCTTCCTTGGTTGAGTGTTGGACAATCAATGGGCAGCGAGCTTCGAATCCGACCTGCGATCAGGCAGCACCTGTGACGTTCTTCCATGCCTCCAGTGACGGGAGGCCGGCGGTGCCGGTGATGTGTCATAACCCTGCAAGCACATTGACGGCTTCACGGTAGGCGGGTCGCGCAGCGCGGCGAAGTGTCTTGGCGTTACAGTCGGGAGGGTCATGGGCGCCGGTGCAGATCATGAAGTAACAGCCTGCGTAACGGTGTTGTATCAATGGGGGCAGCTATCGCTCAGGTGGCCTGAGTCGACGGTATCAGCGTTTGGGCAGATTCCAGCGTTTGCGAAAATGCTCGTACTCCACCTCGGGCATTTGAACCAGCAGAGGGGACTGGCGAGGATCCAGCCAATTGAACAAGCGAGAAATATCGGCTTGATCCATGGCTGTGCAGCCAAGCGTCGGGGACGTGGGAGCGCGCCAGATGTGAAAAAAAATGCACGAGCCCGAGGCGGGGGACGCCGGCATATTGTGCTCAATGAAAATGCCTTTTCGATACGTGTCGTCATCGCGACGCATACGTTCGGAGCTGTTCCAATCTTTCGATACAGTCGCTCCGTCAACAAGCTCGTTATAGCGTGCGGAGTGGCTGTCATCCACGCATTCGATGGTCGATGTCAGCGCAAGATAAGGCAGTTGGGTGTCGGCCGTGCTGTCGTAGCCAAAAGCCGTCCCCAGTTTGAATACCCCGGCAGGCGTTTTTCCATCGCCTTCACGTTTGACCGGACCTTCGCGTTGCTCAACACCGCTAAGACCCTTGCCCCACGCCAGCCCGCTCTTGCCGACCACCACCGGAAACGGTGCTTCGTATTTTCGAAAGGTGTTTCCCTGCCGTTCGTAACGCTGGGCAGTGCCCTGGATGTCAGTCCAGTTTTTTGTGGTGACCACAATCAGCTGATGGCTGGTGTCGAGAGCATCGCTTGCACCCAGCGGCGTAATGGGGAAGTCCATGACGTTCTTCGGCGAACTTTCTCCACTGTATGTGAAGTGCCACCATTCCTTCGAGTACCCGGTAAACCCTTCTTTCTCCATGGCCCTGCTGAGCTTCTGGCGATTGTCCCTGGCGGCAGCGTTGATCATCGTGTTGTCGGTATGCGCTCGCTCATCGAAGCAATCGAAACCCGTACCCATATCGAGTGCGCCATCGCGCCAACGCTGGCCATAGGGTGCCGTGCAATCGACTTGATTGGCTGATGGCGTCCAGGTATCGGCGGGCAGGGCATCCGGACCGGTCAGTGTCAAATCCACGGTTGAGCCTTTGGAGTGGTTCGACACCCGTGCCACGTAACCCAGACGCCAGAAGTCCTGCTTGTCCACGCGCGGATAGAACTCGGCCTTGCGTGGGTCACCCGGCTCCGTCGCGAAACGCCCCATATCGGCGACGGCACGGCTCGGTCGATAACAGTCAAAAACTTTCAAACCGTAGCCCTGCGCCTGCAATGCCATTTGTACCCGAGCGAGGGCCTTGGCAGCGTCCAGCGATAACAGGCACTCCCCAGCGGTGTAACCGTCGAGTGAGTGCCCGGTGAAGTTGTGCGCGCTGGCATAGCGGATGTCTTGCTCAATGCCCGGATCAATCGTGCGCAAATAAACCATGTTCTCGGGTCGTGGCTCTGCACCGGCCATGCAGGGCACGACAATGCTCAGGCACAGGGCCAATTGCAGCCAGGGCCGCGCGAGCAGGCTGAGCGTACGAAACGAAAACAGTGACGAGGAGGGCAGGAAGTTGCAGAGAGGGCGCATGCGATGCTCCAAAGTGGCCGGTTCTCAAGCCAGATCAGGCAATGGTTCGAGTCGGTGACAGTAGCAACGCACGACCCGTTGCACCAGCCGCGCCTATTTAGCGCCGTATTGGCTGAATGGGCCGGTAAGGAACAAAGCGGTAGCCAACCCTCGTTTCAGTCAGCGGCGATCAGCATCTGCGGCATGGGCGGCGAGACGATCCGCGACATCCTCGACATCCTCGACAGCGGCAAGGCGCGTCTGATCTTGCAGCCAAACGGCGGCGAGCCGCCACTGCGCCAATGGCTGATGGAAAATGGCTACCGCATCCTCTGCGAGGAACTGCTGCGGGAAAAGTGCTTCGACTACGAAATCATCGTCGCCGAGCGCGCCGGGCCGGTGATGTACACCGCCGAGGAACTGTACTTCGGCCCGCTGCAGATGCAGGCACGCAGCCCGGCGTTCCTGGTCAAGTGGCAGCGCATGCTGCGCCAGAAGCAGAAGACCCTGACCCACTTCGCCCGAGCGCGGCAGGCTGTGCCCGAGGAGAAGGTGCAAGACATCGCCCGGCAGGCCCGGTGGATCACCGAGCTGCTGGCTTGAGCCAGGTCTAGGGTTTGTACGAAAAGTCGACGCGTAAGCACTTTTCGTACAAAGCCTAAGACGAAGCGAGGGCCAATTTGAATTGCCCTCAAATTCTTAGACACAGTTGAATGACAGCTTCTGGCCGTTTTCTGCCCGTCGCGACTGACTGAAATCGACCCATAGCTGTCGTTCAGTCTTTGCGCAGTAACGCCTGACTTTGAGAGGGAGGTAGGCGTTCGCCTGATGTGGAAGCGACGCCGCGACGAAGCCGATTGTCTTGGGAGCTGACGCCATCATGAAACTACGGCTTCAGCTCTGCGCGCTCAGAAACAGTGAGAACAGCTCGGACTGAGATTTAATCCCGAGTTTGCTGTACATGTGCTTGCGGTGGACCTTCACAGTCTCGGCGGAAATCGCCAGCTTGCGCGCGATCTCTTTGTTCGAGCAGCCGCTGAGCATTAACCGGCCGACTTCCAGTTCGCGGGCGGAGAGCGGCGTGTCCAACTGCTGGTCAGTGGAATCCAGCCAGCTCTGCCAGCTTGGTGTTGGCGACGCGGTCTGCTCCAGCACCTCCCGTTCGAATGCCATGCGCTGACGCATCAGAGCGGCAACCCAAGACTGGACGAGGGTGAGCAGAGCAATCTGCTCTGGACTGAAGAGGCCCTCGCTTCCCAGCGACAGGCTGAGGGTGCGTTTCGCGTCGAGCTGGACGTTGATATGCACTTCGTCGGCAACGACATTGAGGCGGAAGTAGCGTTGGTAGTAGTCGGTCTGTTCGAAGCACTCCGGCGCCACGTCGGCTAGCCAAAACAAACCGTTCTGCGGTGCTTCTCGGTTGGCCAAGTAAAAGGGGTCGAGCAGATACAGGCCTTTGAGGTAATCCTGAAAGAGCGGGTCTGGACCGCCGTCCTTGCCTGGGCATTCTGCAAGCACCTGCGGACGGCCATTGCTGAAAATCAGCACGACCCAACTGTCCACCGGAATGTATCTATCGAGCAGACGCACTAGGGCCAACCAGAAATTAGGACGGTCAAGTGCCTCAATCAGCCGGCCAATCGCCTGGTGCCAGGCCATGTCCTGCAATGTAATGCTCACGTTTCTACCCATACGGGGTTACCCCATCGATGTGATTACTTTCCGTTTTATGGCTCTCCATACTCCATCCAGCCCTGGCGGGTGCTGTTTAGTATGACGATTGCGAGCCCACGTACACGTGAAAGGATTACCGATGAAGATTGAACTCGTACAACTTACCGGTCGCGATGGCGATACCGCTTATAACCTAGAGCGTACCTTGCAGGCTATTGCTACCTGCGCAGCAGATACCGATCTGCTGATTTTTCCAGAAACCCAGTTGATGGGATTCGCCAGCGCGCAACAACTCGCCGAAGTCGCCGAGCCCCTGAACGGGCCAAGTGTGCAGGCTGTGCAGCGCGCCGCACGCGAAAGGAACGTCTCGGTGGTGGTTGGCATGGCTGAGAACGACTCCGGCACTTTCTATAACACCTCCCTACTGGTGACCCCACAAGGGATCGCCTTGAGTTATCGCAAGACGCACCTTTGGCCGTCGGAACGCGGCCTGTTCCAACCGGGAGACCGCTATGCCACTGCGCTCTGGAATGGAGTCCGTGTCGGCATCCTGATTTGCTACGACATTGAGTTGCCGGAAAGTGCTCGAGCCCTCGGCCAACTCGGCGCCGAGCTGATCCTTGTCACTAACGGCAACATGGATCCCTACGGCCCTGTCCACCGCACCGCGATCATGGCTCGCGCTCAAGAAAACCAGGCATTCGCGGTGATGGTAAATCGAGTCGGCGACGGCGATGAAGGCCTGGTTTTTGCCGGTGGGAGTGCGGCAATCGATCCCTTTGGGCGCACGCTATTCGAAGCAGGGCGCGCAGAGTGCCGTCAGGTGGTAGAGCTGGATCTCGACCTGCTGCGCACTGCCCGCCGCGACTATGACTACCTCACTGACCGCCGCCTGCTCCTGACCGGTGAGCAGATTGAGCACAGTGATGGTCGACGTGAGCTACTGATCCCCTGAACCAGGCGCGAGGGGTGTACCACACCACAGCGTTGTTCCATCTTGCTTCTCATTTCGACCCTGACACAACAAAAAATCACAAACTAGCAGGAGCAGTGCTCGTGTCCTTGGACCCGGCGCTAATGCTCTGGAGCATCCCGATGAAATCGACTCGCTACATGCAATTCGTTCTGGTCCCGCTTTTCAGTTTCGGCCTAGTCTGCGCCAAGGCCGATGAGCCTGCCAAATCGAGCGTGCACATCTACAACTGGTATGACTACATTGCCCCGAACACGATGAAAGACTTCCAGAAAGAAGCGGGCATCAGCGCTGTGTACGATGTGTTCGACAACAGCGACGTCATGCAAAGCAAACTGATGGCCGGCCGTAGCGGCTATGACGTAGTCGTTGCCAGTGGCGACCTGCTACCGAACCTGATCAAAGCGGGTGTGCTCAAAAAACTGGATCGCTCAAAGCTACCCAACTGGTCCCACCTCGACCCCGACATCCTCGCCAAGTTGCAGAGCAACGATCCCGGGAACAGCTATGCGGCCCCTTATCTGTGGGGTACCACTGGCATCGGCTATGACGCGGACAAGGTTAAATCGATACTCGGCCCCGATGCGCCAGTTAATTCTTGGGACCTGATTTTCAAGGAAGAAAATCTGGCCAAACTGAGTCAATGCGGTGTGGCCATGCTGGACGCCCCTGGCGAGGTCATTCCTATCGCGTTGCACTACCTTGGACTGCCTTACAACAGCCAGAACCCGGAGGATTACAAAAAAGCCCAGGAACTGCTGCTGAAACTGCGCCCGCATATCGTCTACTTCGATTCTTCCAAGTTCATCTCTGATCTGGCCAATGGCAACATCTGCGTCGTGCTGGGCTGGGGCGGAGGTGTTGCCGATGCGCAAAAGGCTTCCGAACTGGCTGGCAACCATCGCAACCTCGTTTACAGCATTCCCCGCGAAGGTGCACCGGTGTGGGTGGAGAGTCTGGTGCAACTCAACGACGCACCCAACCCGGAGCAAGGGTTGGCCTTCATCAACTACATGCTGCGCCCCGAAGTCATCGCGCAGGCATCCAACTACCTGAGCTATCCGAACGCCAACAAGGATGCTACCGCGCTTGTCGAGCAGAAAATCCGCGACAACCCCGGGGTGTATCCGTCGAAGCAGGTGTTGGACACATTATTTCCGCTTGAACCACTTCCGCTGAAGATGGAGCGTGTACGCACCCGCGCCTGGAACACCGTCAAGACCGGCACTTGATTGGCGGACTCGCTGTCCCGATGCCTATCAAAGCCATTTTATAAAGCCCATCAAAAGTGAAAATCATGAAAGACATGACGAAACCACGTGCCCGCGATCTGAGTATTCGGTTCGGCCAATTGCAGCCCGGCCCACTCAATGCCATCACCGATGTGCCAGGCGTACGGGTCGGCCACAGTAATGTGTGCGGAAAGTCCGCCAACGGCCGCGACATCCTGACCGGCGTAACCATTATTGAACCGCGAGCCGGTTCGACCTGCCAGCAGCCGTGCTTTGCGGGCGTCCATGTGCTCAATGGCAATGGCGATGCCACGGGGCTGGAATGGATTCGCGAAGCGGGTCTTTTGACTAGTCCCATCGCCTTCACCAACACCCACAGCCTGGGCGTGGTGCGCGATGCGCTGGTTATGCTGGATCGTGAACAGCAACCGGATGACGGCCGACTCTACTGGAACATGCCGGTCGTGCTGGAAACCTTCGACGGTTTGCTCAACGACATCAACGGCTTTCATGTGAAGCCCGAACATGTTGCCGAAGCCCTGCTCACAGCGATTGGTGGGCCGGTCACCGAGGGTAACGTCGGTGGCGGAAGCGGCATGATCTGTCATGAATTCAAGGGTGGAATAGGTACGGCTTCGCGGCGGCTGAGCAGTGCCCAAGGCGGTTGGACCGTCGGCGCTATCGTCCAGGCCAACCACGGCATACGCAACGAGTTGCGGGTCGATGGTTACCCGGTCGGACGCTACATGGAAAAGGCCGATTCACCGTTTCTCAAGGCCTCGCTGCCGCATCCGGGCATGGGTTCGATTGTGGTTTGCCTGGCCACCGACGCACCGCTGCTGCCCCACCAGTGCACGCGCCTGGCCCAGCGCGCCAGCCTCGGCCTGGCGCGCACTGGCGGTGGCAACGAAGACCATAGCGGCGACATCTTCATCGCCTTCGCGACAGGCAACGACATGCCGCCCGCCGCTTATGAAAGCAAGAAAGCGCCGACCTGCGACAACCTGCGCATGGTGAATAACGATCACATCAGCGAACTGTTCCTGGCCGCCACAGAAGCGGTCGAGGAAGCGATCATCAATGCGTTACTGGCTAGCGAGACGGCTGAAGGTAATGGGCATGCCGTGCCGGGGCTGGATTGCGAGACGTTGCTCAAAGCCTTGCATCTGGCCGGCTGGCCGGGAGCGGCGAATGGCTAACTGATTTAGCGGTATTGAGGTGGTGTGCGTGTTTCGCGTTCATGCCACCTCGAGCACATTGATTGCATCGTCAGGTTACAGGAAAGACATCGCGGCTTAGGGCTCACGCGACGTTTAGGTGAGAGCCGTCGGCTCTTGGGTAGGCTTAAGAATGCAGGCGTCCTACTGCGGCAATGCTGGTCGGGTAATGACCTGAATTGTGAATGCAAATTAAGAAATATCACTTCTCTCCTCGGAGCAAATGATCATCGTGGACGACGACCCAGCACGGCGCATCAACAGCGGGCAATCGTCTTCTCTGGCGTTCGCAAACTCGTCTATCGGACACCGCCTGCCGAAATCACCGACGTTGATGTCGACAGTTTTGAATGACTGCTATTGACCGATTTCTGCCTGTCGCGACTGACTTCCTCAGGGAGTGAAGCGGTCACTGGTCGTACAAAGAAACCATAGGACAGGTGTTGGCGAAGATTCAATATGTCTCCAAGAGCAGGAAGTGCGCGGCGATCTCCATTGAGTGTTGTTATTTGGAGGTGCGCGTAGTGAAACCGAATTAAGGGCAAGAAAGGTCTGATTATCGACCGACTTATAATTTTTTGAGCCTTAAGTAGCGAGGGCATGAAAAATCGGTGGGTACTTCAGACCTTCCTTAGCGCCACGGACTCCGCTGCTGCTGGACATTTGCCTGCTTACTTGCTTCGCGCTGAACAGTGCGTCAGCCGCACCCCACGCCCGGCGTCAAGACCTGATCCGACTGGCAGATCCCCCCTGCGTTGCTAACCTCATACACAGCAATTACCCCTGTACAAGGATTGGGGCAGTGAAGGAACACACAGTCTTGGCAGTCATGAGCGCGATGCTCTGCAACACGGTATACGGTGCACAGCTCCAAGTGGAGGTGCGCATTGACGTGCAGCGTGGTTGCCAATTGGTGGGTACCACTCGCAGTACCGGTATCGAACAACTTGGGGTGCTGGATTTTGGCAGCGGCCCGCGCCTGGATGACCCCGCTGGCCCGTTGAGTGCCGCGCTGATCAGCCAACGCCAACCACGCCTGGAGTGCAACCCGGATACGCCCTATCAGGTACGAGTCGACGGTGGCCTGCACGGTGGCGTTGGCGAAGTGCGTTACCTGGCTGCCGCGTCTGCGTCATCCAAACCCATTCCCTATCGGATTTATACCGACGCCGCCCGGCGAATCCCTCTGGCCGTGGATGTGCCGGTCAGCGGTCGTGTACCGGATTCAGGGTCGGTGGATTTACCGCTTTACGGGCGTATTGAGCCGCTCAAGGACATTCCCCAGGTTGGGCGCTATTCCGACCTGCTCAAGGTGACGGTGACATGGTAGCCCGCCGTTGGGCCTTCGCGGCGCTGGCCGGCCTCTTGCTGCTGGCCGATGACGCCGACGCTGCCGTCAGCGGGCAGATTCACGCGCGGCTGGTGATCACCGCCAGCTGCGAGGTGAGCAAAGGCACCGACAGCGCCCCGGTCAGCCCGGACGGCCGGGTGGCGGTGCTGGATTTCGGCAACCGTGGCCCGACTTGGGACAACCGCCCGAGTGCCGAGATCAGTGACAGGGCACCGTTGGCGGTCTCTTGCAACCCGTCGGTCAGCAGCTTCACTGTGACCATCGATGGTGGTGCCCATGGCGACGGCAGCACCCGGCGCCTGAGCAATGGTCGACAGACCATTCCCTATCGTCTTTCTGCCGATGCTACCGGTCGCAACAGCTACAGCATCGGCCAACAACGCAATTTCGTCGTGACCAAGAGCACACAAATACCGATTCCGGTATTCGGCTCGGTGGAGGCGAATACCAGGGCCTTACCGGCCGGGATCTACACAGACACCCTGACGGTGACACTGGATTGGTAAACCATGAGGAGAACATCATGCATGCACGTGTCTCGAAAGTAGGCCTTCCGTTGATGGCGCTGGTGTTGGTCTCCAGCGCTCAGGCGGCGACCACCGTGACCGGGCAGATCAGTTCCACCCTGATATTGACCAACAGTTGCCTGGTCAATGGGGTGGGCGGTACCACGGGCTTGAACTTCGGTACGCTCAATTTTGGTACCACCAACAGCCAGTTCACCACGGCCAACGGCCAAGTGCTGGGCGGCGGTGGGGGCGCCCTGTCCATTCAGTGTTCTTCGGGCACCTCGCCGGTGATCACCGTGGGCCCAGGGTCCTATGACGGCCAATCGCCGGGCGGTACCCGGGCACTGTACGACGGCGTTGCCAATTATGTGCCTTATGACTTCTACACCGACTCCGGGCATTCGACGCTCCTGGCTATCAACGGAACGATCAACGTGGGCGCGAGCACCGGCCTGGCGCAAACCGTGAATATCTACGGTCAAGCCGTGGGCAAGACGGGGCTGCCGGCCGGTACTTACACCGATACGGTATCCGTGCAGCTGACGTTCTAGAGCCATGAAGGGCGTCTGGTACACGACGGCGGCGGTGGTTATCGGCTGGGGGATGCCGCTGTCACTGCTGGCGGTCACCAGCCAGACATTCCAGGTCAGCGCGACGATCACGCCGGGTTGCCTGGTGGTCGGCGGTGGGTCGAACTATGGCAGTCTGACCTTCGGTACCTATTCGGCGTTATCCACCAGCAGCGTCTCCGTGCCGCTGAACGGCAGTGTGACCTTGCAATGCACGCCGGGAGTGACCCTGAACATGAGTGTCGATGGCGGTTTGTACAACCGCAGTGGCCGGCACCTGCAGCTCAATAGCGGCAGCGCACAGGTGGCGTACCAGTTGTTTCAGGATGCCGCACTGAGCCAGAGCCTGGGGATCAGCCAGAGCGTCAGCGTGGCCTACAGCAACGCCAACAACATCACCCTGCCCATTTACGGACAGGTGCAGTTACCGGGTAATCAGCCTGGGGGGACGTACAGCGACGTGTTGCAGGTGCAGCTGTCGTGGTAAGGCTATTGGCATAAGGAGTGGGGTCTATGTATTCAGCGTCCCAGCGGTTATGGGTTGCGGGTTTTATCGGGCTGGTGGCATTGGGCATGGGAAAGGTTCAGGCCGCCAGCTCCGTGCTGATCTGGCCCATTGATCCGGTTCTGGAAGCGGATCAACAGGCCAGCGCGTTGTGGCTGGAGAACCGTGGCACCGAGACTGCCAACCTGCAAATCCGTGTGTTCGCCTGGAGCCAGAGCGGGTTTGATGATCAATACCAGAACCAGCGCGACGTGATTGGCAGCCCGCCGGTGGCCAAGATCGAACCTGGGCAGAAGCAACTGGTGCGCCTGACCCGAACCCGGGAAGTGCCGCCGGGCCAGGAGCTGGCCTATCGGATCATCATCGATGAAATTCCTTCTGCGACGCCGGTAGCGCCACCGGCCGATGGCAAGACGGCTGCTGCCATCCGCTTTCAGATGCGTTATTCGGTGCCCTTGTTTGTTTATGGCCCCGGCCTGTGGAGCAAGGACGACAGCACCCGCCAGCGGGACCCGAAAGGCGCGGGCAAGCCTGATCTGAGCTGGAAGAAGGTCACCGTCGCTGGGCGTAACTATGTGGAAATGCGCAATCAAGGCGCGGTGCACGCCCGGCTGACTGATGCCACGCTCAAGCAGGGCGGCCAGCCTCGGCCGCTGGTGGAGGGCTTGCTCGGCTACGTGCTGCCGGGCGCGACCATGCGCTGGCCGGTACCGGAGACGGTGCCGGCCGATCAGCCGTTGCGGGTGCGGATCAACGGGGCAACAAACGTGGAAAACATTACGCCAGGACGGTAGTGCCACGGTCTGGAGCGTGATGCAGGGGCAGCCCCTGCTTTTAACAGGATGGAGATGTCCATTGAAGGACACAAAGCCTTCATGAGCCATGATCGGCATCGTTATCTGTGGCGATCGGTGTTGGCAGTGAGTTACCTGTATGGCTTGGTGTTCGCGCCTCTGGGCATGGCCGCTGCGTTGCCGCCCCCCCCCGGCAATATGGAGGCTGTTGCCGATGCACAGTTGTTTCTGGAACTTGTGGTCAACCAGATGGACACCGGCCGGGTGGTCGCCGTCAATCAGCGTGCCGAACGGTTGTTTCTGCCGGCGGCCACCTTGCGTGACGTGGGTATGAAACTGCCCGCTGGCGTGACCGAAGAAGTCGCCCTCGACAGCCTGGCCGGGTTGCACAGTGACTACGACAGTCAGGGCCAACGTTTGTTGCTGAATGTGCCGCCAGCCTGGTTGCCGGATCAGCTCATCGGCAACCGCAGCAACTACCCGCGTACCCAGGCGATGACCAGTTTTGGCGCCTTGCTCAACTATGACGCCTACCTCAACGACACCGACGACAGCGGTACCTACCTGGCCGTCTGGAATGAAGTGCGGCTGTTTGACACCTGGGGCGCGCTGTCCAACACCGGCCAGTACCGCAGCACCCTGGGTGCCCATGTGGAAGGCAGCACCCTGAACAATGGCTACCGGCGCTATGACACCACCTGGCACTTCTCCGACGATGAACGCCTGCTGACTTACGAGGCCGGCGACGTGATCAGCGGTGCGTTGCCCTGGAGCAGTTCGGTACGCCTGGGTGGTGTGCAACTGTCCCGGGACTTTGCCGTGCGCCCAGACTTGGTGACCTACCCCTTGCCACAGTTCACCGGTGAGGCTGCTGTGCCATCGTCGGTGGACCTGTTTATCAACGGCTATAAATCCAGCAGTGCCGACCTGCAGCCGGGGCCCTACACCCTGACCAATATTCCTTTTATCAACGGTGCGGGCGAAGCGGTGGTGGTCACCACGGATGCCCTGGGGCGGCAGGTTTCGACTACGGTGCCGTTCTATGTCACCAGTACGCTGCTGCAAAAAGGCCTTTCGGATTTTTCGGTGGCCGCCGGTACTCTGCGCCGGGACTACACCGTGCGGGATTTTGGCTATGGGCCCGGGGTGGCCAGCGGCAGTTTTCGTTACGGGGTATCGGACACCTTTACCCTGGAGAGCCATGCCGAAGCCTCCAATTCCCTGACCCTGGGCGGGTTGGGCGGCAACCTGCGGCTGGGCAACTTTGGTGTGCTCAACACGGCCCTCAGCCAAAGCCAGTTCGACGGCGAGAAAGGCGAGCAATTGAGCCTGGGATATCAGTACAGCAACCAGCGCTACAGCCTGTCCTACCAGAGGGTACGGCGCCGTGACCAGTACGCCGATCTGACCCTGATCGACACGCCATACGCCAGCCTCAGCAAGCGCAGCGAACAGGTGACCCTGAGCCTGAATCTGGACAGCTACGGCAGCATTGGCGCCGGCTATTTTGATGTGCAGGCGGCTGATGATTCACGCACGCGGCTGTTGAACCTGACCTGGAGTAAACAGCTGTGGCACAACACCAGTTTCTACCTGTCCGCCAACCGCGAGATTGGTGACAGCAACTGGGCCATGCAGGCGCAACTGGTGATTCCCTTCGACATGTACGGCAGCCTGAGCCTGAGCAATGAACGCACCCAGGCCGGAGAAAACCGTCAACGGGTCAACTACAGCCGTGCGGTCCCCACCGACGGTGGCGTGGGCTACAACCTCGGCTACGCCCGTGGCGACGGTCCGGCCTATCGCCAGGCCGACCTGACCTGGCGCCTGCAGTCGGTGCAGTTGCAGGTTGGCGTGTATGGCAGCAGCGATGCGCAAACCCGCTGGGCGGACGCCAGCGGCTCTCTGGTCTGGATGGACAAGCAAGTCTTCGCCGCCAATCGGGTCAATGACGCCTTTGTGGTGGTCAGTACCGATGGCTTTGCCGGTGTGCCGGTGCTCTACGAGAACCAGAAGATAGGGGAAACCGACCGCAACGGGCATTTGCTGGTGCCCTGGAGCAGCGCCTATTACCGCGCCAAGTATGAAATCGATCCGTTGAACCTGCCGTCCAACGTGCAAACCCCGCAGGTCGAACAACGCGTCGCGGTTCGCCGAGGCAGCGGCTACGTGCTGGAGTTTCCGGTGCGCCGGGTCATTGCGGCCAGCATCACCCTGGTGGATGCCCAGCACCAGGACCTGCCCCTGGGCAGCCTGGTGCAGCATGAGCAAAGCGGCGCGCAGGCGGTGGTGGGCTGGGATGGCCTGGTCTACCTGGAGGGCCTGGCCGAGCACAACACGTTGCGAGTGACCGTGGGCGAGGGCCACACCTGCCAGGCGACCTTCGAACTGGACATCAAGCAGGAACAGGTGCCGCTGATTGGCCCGCTGGTTTGTCAATAAAGTGAAGGAGTGTGGACATGCGGCTCAAGCAAGGGGTGTACTCACTGGCGCTGCTGGCAAGCCTGGTTTTTGCGGCACAGGCCCAGGCGGCTTGCTCAGTGGTGTCGACCGTGCCGGCCGGTTTCGGCTCGGTGAGTTCGATGACGGTGCGTACCGCCGCCCAAGCCAGCTCGACCACCAACGCCGGCTTGAGTTGTGGAGAGACGTTGATCTCGCTGCTGGCGGCCAGCGATCACTTCTATGCAACGATCACCTCGGCGACCAGTGGCATGGTCGGCCCCACGGGTGATGTCATCGGTTATACGATTTACGCCAATAACAGCACCAGTTACCCGATCACTCGCGGGACCCCGTTCGACTTTGCCAGCAACAATATTGCCCAGAGCCTTGGCCTGGTATCCGGGCCAGGCAACAAGACGGTGCCGATTTACCTGGGCAGCATTACTGGCAGTAACGTTGCGGCCGGGGTCTACAGCGAGACCTTGAGCATCTTCTGGAGCTGGAACTACTGTGCTGCGCTGGGCGCTGGCTCCATCTGCCTGGGGCGGGATATCGGCACCGGCACCGCCAGCCTGACCGTCGGCATGACTGTGTCCAACGACTGCCAGATCACCGCGCCCAACATCAGCTTTGGCAGCGCACCGGTGGTCAGTGGCTTCAGTGCCGTGACCGGGCAGACCATCAACATCGCTTGCACCAAGGGCAGCGCCTACACCGTGGGCTTGAGTGACGGCCAGAACCCGGTAAGCGTGGGTGGGCGGCGGCAGATGATCTCCGGCAGCAATCTGCTGGCCTATGACATCTTCAAGAGCGCCACCACCACCCGTTGGGGCAGTGTGACGACAGCGCGCCGCGCCAGCTCCACGGCCGAGGTCAACCCGGGCAACGGCCTGGGTACCGGCAGTCAGATTTTCAACTACAACGCCAAGATCTACACGGACCAGAACACCCCACCGGAGGGGACGTATATCGACAATGTGGTGCTGGACGTAGGCTTCTAGAGCCGCAGGGTTTGCTTGAGCATTTGTGTGGTTGGCCGGTCCGACGGGCTGACCATCGCATCGTTATAACCGCCGCCGGACCAGTACTCGGCTTGCAGCCCATCGGAATGGCTGCTGCCACGAGGCAGCAGGTTATTCTTGCAAGGCGGTGTAGCTCGGGCGCTCACTTTAAGTCCGTGCTTGTCCAGGCACATAGGGGGTATCTGTTGGAGGTAGCTACATTCATTTCATTTTCAGGGCGAGGATGAATCATGCGGACGTGGATAGGGGCGGCGGCTCGGCCCATCAGCCGATTGCTGATTGCCGCTGGTATTAGCCTTATCGCAATCGTAACCAATGCGCAGGCTCAAGCCACACCTCAAGTCACTCAAGAGATAAAGGGCTTGCTGGACTTTGTCGAGCACAGTGAGTGTCAGTTTGTGCGTAACGGGAGCGAATTCCCAGGTCCCCGGGCTCGGGTGCATCTGGAGAAGAAGCTGAATTATCTCGAAGGCAAGAACATGGTGAGCAGCGCAGAAGACTTCATCGATCTTGCTGCCACTAAAAGCAGTATGAGTGGCCGCGCCTATGAAGTGCGATGTCCAGAAGGCGTACAACCGGCAAGCACCTGGCTGAAGAGGGAACTACAGAGGCAACGGCAGCTTCGTTGAGTTTGTCTCAAGTCGAATAACGCTCTGGATGGCGTTGGGCTTTTTCACTTGCATCATGTGAAACGCCCGTTGAGTAAAGTGGCGGCGGTGCTCATCGTTCTGGTTTAAGCGGCCGCTCTGGCGGGAACCTGGTTCGCCTGCAAGCGCTACTAAATAGCTCTTAGTCTCTCCTTGATGCCGATGGGTACAGGATGAAAAAATATGAGTAGCGAAAGTTCAAACACCAAAGCTGAGCCTTTTCGTATTCCGCGCACGATTTGGGCTCTTGGCTTTGTCAGCCTATTCATGGATCTATCGTCCGAGCTGGTACACAGTTTACTGCCTGTGTTTTTGGTCACTACATTGGGGGCGAGTGCATTGGCCGTCGGAGTGATCGAGGGTATTGCCGAGTCGACCGCCATGCTCGTCAAAATATTTTCTGGCGCTATCAGCGACTTTATTGGTCGGCGCAAAGGATTGCTGTTGCTTGGATATGGTTTAGCCGCGCTGAGCAAACCACTTTTTCCTTTAGCTCATTCGGTGGAAGTGGTCTTTACAGCACGATTGCTGGATCGCATTGGCAAAGGCATTCGTGGGGCCCCACGAGATGCTCTGGTCGCAGATGTGTCGCCACCAGAAATCCGTGGCGCCTGCTTTGGACTGCGGCAGTCGATGGATACCGTAGGGGCTGTTCTTGGCCCTGCTCTGGCCATCTTGCTTATGTTATGGCTCGCAGATATACAGCTTGTCCTGTGGTTTGCAGTGATTCCGGCAGCAGTGGCGGTGGCGCTCATTGTCATAGGAGTAAAAGAGCCCATACACCTCGCGAGCGAACACAAATTTCGATCTCCAATTCATTGGAAAGTCCTTCACGACTTCTCCTCTGGGTATTGGTGGGTCGTCATAATTGGGGGGGTGTTTACGCTTGCTCGTTTCAGCGAGGCGTTTCTGGTATTACGAGCGCAACAGATAGGCCTGTCGATCACCTGGACTCCACTGGTGATGGTGGTAATGGCACTTTTTTATACGCTGTCTGCTTATCCTGCCGGCTGGCTATCTGATCGCATCCCTCGCACGAAATTACTCTGCGTAGGGATGGGGATACTCGTTCTGGCGGATCTGGTGCTCGCTCGATCCAGTTCTGTCATCACGATGATGCTGGGCGTTGCTCTGTGGGGGCTTCATATGGGATTTAGCCAAGGCATTCTTGCCTCGCTGATAGCTGATAAAGCTCCCACAGAACTCAAGGGCACGGCCTTCGGCATTTTCAATCTTGTCAGTGGTATATGCATGCTGATCGCCAGCGTTCTTGCGGGCTGGCTTTGGCAAAGCATTGGGTCAGATAGCACTTTCCTCGCGGGTGCACTGCTTGCCACAACAGCTCTGTTGTTACTGTTATTCAGAAGCAGTAAGCGCAACCAAAAGCAAAATAAATGTTTCTGAACGAACAGCTAACCGCTTCAGGCGCCACTCGTTGTTCCGGTTCTATGCGCTTTAGACCTTAGCAATGAAAGGCCGCTTTTGGCCGTTTTCTGTCTAATGCAAGAGGTAACTATGGGTCGACTTCAGTTAGCCGTAACAGACGGTCATAAGGGCACGCAGGAAGCCGTGGCCGAAATCACTTATGGTCGGCACCTACTTGGCTATATACCAAGCCATAAGATCAAGCCCCGAATCAGTCGGGGCTTGATGTGGCTCACAAGGCGTCAGGATTTGCGTCCGCCGCCGGGACTTTGAGTACCTCCTTTACGGTCAGCCTCAGCGGTTTTTTCCATGTCCTCGGCATTGTTACCGCCGCGACTGCTTCCTTGCCCACCGCCGGTCGATTGATCAGCGTCGCGAGACTGGCGTCCGCCCGAAGCTTGGCCTCCTTTTTGGCCTGCCTCAGAAGCTTTTTCTTTGTCATCAGCAAAGTTGCCTGCGCGACCAGCTCCTTGTCCACCGCCAGTTGAACGATTCGCATCATTCGACTGCTGCCCGCCCGAAGCCTGGCCGCCTTTCTTACCAGCTTCTGAAGCACGTTGTGGGTCGTTGGCAAAATTGCCACCTGAGGTCTCTCCGCCTTTCTTGCCGGCTTCTGAGGCCTTGTCCCGGTCATTGGAAAAATTGCCGGGATTATCTTTTCCGGTATTAGCCATCTCTAGCCACCTCTTCTCAGTTACGAGCCCAGTGGCTCGTCTAATTCGGAGGTCTCAAAAAGTCGAAAGTTTGAACAGATATGCGCCTCTCACGACAAGCGGAACCAGGCTATTAGTTCCGCAATAATACATTCGAATCGACTGGCGGTAGAGGCGACGCAGGTGTCATACCGCTTGGATTTTCCTTAAAAGAGGTCAATTCTTTACTAAGGTTAAAAGGTGCTCTAGCCGTCCCGTTAAAAAGGGTAAGCCGATGACCGAACACATCGTCCACTTTCATTGCCAAATCGATCAGGGAACGACTGAGCGCTTCCGGGACTGTTGCCTCGAGGCCATCGATCAAGGCGCCACCTCCTTGCTCCTCAATCTTTCTACAAGCGGGGGTAGCACTAACTTTGGCTTCACTCTTTACACGTTCCTGAAGTCATTGCCGGTACCGCTATGCGCAATCAACGCGGGCAACATCGAATCAATGGGCATCATTATGTTTTTGGCGGCAGGCCGACGCATCACCTCGCCCCACTCACGCTTCCTAATTCACCCGATGAATTGGTACTTCAGCCAAAAATCAGTCGACCATCAGCGCCTGCGTGAATACCTGTTGAGCCTCGACAACGACCTCGCGCGTTACGTGCAAATTTTCACAGTCGAAACTGCTGACGCAGAGACCAAGCTCGATATTTTTCATTGCCTCTCAGCGGAAGAAAAAGTCATCGCTGCACACGAATCCCTGGCCTACGGCATTGCTCATGAGATGCAACAGATGGTATTCGCCGATGATGTCAAACACTGGAAAGTAAGTGGTGGATGAGGTCGGAGCGGTCGTCATGAGTAGGCAGCTTAAAAATGCTGAAACGCATCAACATACTGTACCCCGCTAGTATTTCCGAGGATCTGCGGTACGAGGGAATGTGCATCAAACATATAACGCGACCGTTCAGAGAATGAGTCCTTTCTCCCTCAGCCTAGCCCAAAGCAGGGACTCTGTGCGCTACGCTCAGAATCCCTGCTACAACGGCCGTTCAGAAGTTGATGTGACGCGCCCCTCATTAACTGCCGCAGATTTCGGGCAGGTCGCCAAAATACGGTGTTCGATCCCATCGTCCAGCAGTCCTAGCGTCGCATCGGTGAGTAGCTCGCCATCCAGACTGAGTGTGTGTGTTGCGCCTTCGTTTTGGCGCACCTCGATGTGGTAGAGGGTTGCACCGAACCAATAGTGGAGGGTGAAACCCGGCCAATCGGCTGGCAGTACCGGTTCAATGCGCAGCGAGTTGGCGCAGCGTGTCAGTCCCAGCAGTGATTCGACGATCAGGCGATACATCCAGCCCGCCGATCCGGTGTACCAGGTCCATCCGCCGCGTCCTGTGTGGGGCGCAACCCCGTAGACGTCGGCGGCCATCACGTAAGGCTCAACCTTGTACGTTTCGATTTGTGCAGCGCTGCGACGGCTGACGGGATTGATCATGCGCAGCAGCTCCCACGCCTTGTCGCTGTCGCCGAGACGGGCGAAGGCCATACTTGCCCAGACAGCAGCGTGCGTGTACTGGCCACCGTTTTCGCGTACGCCGGGTACGTAGCCTTTGATGTAACCGGGATCCAGTGCACCCTTGTCGAACGGCGGGTCCAGTAATAACACCACGCCGGTATCGCGCCGGACCAAGTGCAGATCAAGTGAATCCATGGCCGTTCGGCGCCGTACCTGCGATGCAGCCCCGCTGAGCACCGACCAGCTTTGCGCTATGGAGTCGATACGACATTCCTCGTTACTCGCAGAGCCCAATACCTGGCCGTCGTCGAAGTAAGCGCGGCGGTACCAAGCGCCATCCCAACCCTGATTTTCCAGGCTCACACGCAAGGTTGCCGCCTGGTCGGTACAACGCTGGGCGAAAACCATATCGCCTTCCAGCTGCGCAGTACTGGAGAATTGCAGCAGCACCTCGTAGCCGAAGAAGCCAAGCCATACGCTCTCACCAAGGCCTTGCTCGCCAACCCGATTCATTCCGTCATTCCAGTCTCCGCCCCCCATCAACGGCAGCCCATGGGATCCGCGCTTGAGGCCATGCTCAATGGCGCGCACGCAATGTTGGTAGAGGCTTTCCTGGAGTTGCGAAGTGCCGGGCAGATCGTAGTAGGAGTCTTCGCCAGCATTCAGTGCGCGTCCCTCGATATAACCCACCACTTCGCTCAGTACACTACGATCACCGGTGATGGACACATAGCGGCTGGTTGCCAGGGGCAGCCAGAGGAAGTCGTCGGAACAGCCCGTTCGCACACCCCGACTTTGCGGTGGATGCCACCAGTGTTGTACGTCGCCTTCGGGGTACTGATGCGCGGCGCAGAGCAGCAGGTGTCGGCGCGCGGCAGCCGGGTCGGCATGGATCATTGCCATGCTGTCCTGCAATTGATCACGAAAGCCAATGGCTCCGCCGGATTGGTAATAGCCGCTACGCGCCCAGAAGCGGCACGCGATGACCTGATACATCAGCCAGCCGTTGACGAGCACATCGATGGCTGGATCGGGCGTCTGAATTTGTATGGCCCCCAAGGTCGTGCGCCAATGCATACGCACAGCGTCGAGTTCACCCGCCGCGGCTTTGGCGCCGCGGTATTTTTGCACCAGGTGGGTGGCTGATTTGGCGTCCTGCCCGGCGCCGAGACGGAACACCACGTCCTGGCTTTCGCCGTCCGCCAGTTCCAGTGCGACCTGCATCGCTGCGCACGGGTCGAAACCACCACCACACCGTCCGGACAGTCGGGCACGAGTCAGTGCTGCAGGCGTTTGCAGGGTTCCGTTGCGACCAATAAATTCGGCACGATCACCGCTAAAACTGCGCCCCGTCGAGTCCGTGTCGAGAAAGGCGACGCGCCCGGAGAACTCGATCGAAAAGGCGTTGCGCGCGAACAGCGCGCCACTGAATGGGTCCACCTCCGTGACCACATGCATGGCCGACTTGCTGCGCAAATCCCCCAGTACCCACTCCACATAGCACGTTGCCGACAAACGCCGCGGCCGGCCGCTGGTATTGCGAATTTTCAGGCGCGAGAATTTGATCGGTGCATCCAGCGCCACATAGACCCACAACTCGGTTTGGATGCCGTCCTCTTCATACTCGAATACGCTGTAGCCGAAACCATGGCGAGTACGGTAAAGGCCATTACCTGGGCAGGGTTGCGGGGTCGGCGACCAGAAGTGGCCGGTATCTTCGTCACGCAGGTACAACGCCTCACCGCTGGGGTCAGAGATCGGGTCGTTATGCCAAGGGGTGAGACGATATTCGTGAGCATTCTCGCTCCAGGTGTAAGCTGCGCCGCTTTCGGAAATCACCGTGCCGAAGTGCGCATTGGCCAGCACATTGGCCCAAGGCGCGGGTGTGGGTTGGCCTGGTCGCAGGGTCACGACGTATTCGTTACCGTCCGGGCTGAAGCCACCGTAGGGATTGCTCAGTATCAAGGCAGGGTCGGTTTGTGCGGCAAAAACCACAGGTGGTTGCTCCACTCGCACAAGACTCGGTTCGAGCCTGGGGAGTAAGGGGTCCGCGCGGCGCCGATGGACTTGATCGGCCAGGCTGCCGTGGCCGTCATTGAGTACCAGGCGGGCCACCGATAGCATCAGTGTCCGGTCCTCGCCCGACAACTGTTGTGCCTGGCGCACAAAAATCCCGCCAGGACGGTCGACCAGGCTCGCTTCACTGCCCGAGGTAACCAGTCCCATAATCAGGTCTTGCAGTTGCTGGCGATAACCGGCCTGATCCTCGTTCCAGATCACCAGATCGACCGACAGGCCCTTCTGACGCCAATAGGCATGAGCTTTGACCATCTGCTGCACAAACTCGATGTTAGCCAGATCGCTGATCTGCAGCAGCACGATGGGTAAGTCGCCCGATATCGCCTGTCCCCAGAGGCTGGACTGGTTCCGCCGGTTGGCCACCAGCACGCTGCTCTCGGCCCGTAATGCAGCGCTGGCGTAGATAATCGACGCGGCCATCTGCTCGAACAGACGTGCGTCGCTCAATGAAGCGTTGAGCTGGCGCAGCAGCACTTGGCTATGGGTCCAGGCCAAGTCAAAGACGCGATCGGCCAGATGACGGTCGCGGTACTTGTCGATCAGGTGCAGGCAGTTGTCGCGGCTGTCGGCAAGGCCGGTCACCAGGTCGATGGTCGCCGTCTGACCGGGGTCCAGGGTGATGCGACAACGTATCGCTACAATCGGATCAAGTACCGGGCCGGCGGTTCCTGATAAATGTTCGACCTCATCGTCCATCGCCGCCGGGGTCACGACACTGCGCCCACGACCGATAAAGCGCGCACGGTCGGTCTCGTAGGAGAGCGCATCGACATGTACACCATGCGCTGCCAGCAAATGACACATCCAGGGCACTGTTTCCTGGCTGGAGCGTGGCCGACGCGTGCAGATGATTGCCTGCAGCGGGTGCAACAGCTCGGTCTGCACGAACAGATTGCTAAAGGCTGGGTGCATCGCATCGCTGATGGCCGAAGCCAGCACTACCTCGGCGTAGCTGGTGAGTTCAATACTGCGGCGCGATTGCGCGCGGTTGGTAATGTGCAAGCGGCGCAACTCGATGTCGTCCTCCGGTGATACGACGATTTCGGTATGAGTGTCGAAGTCTTGCTCACGTACACGGAATTCGGCACGGGCATCAGTGAAGATGGCTTCGTAGCTTTGCGGATGGCGCAACGTCGGTTGGTGCGCAGCGGACCAGAACGTGCCGCTTGCAACATCGCGCAGGTAACAAAACATACCCCAGTTGTCGCAGGTGAAGTCTTCATGCCAACGGGTGACAGCAATCTCGTTGCTGCGGCTGTAACCTGCGCCGGCACTGCTGACCATCACATGGTAGCGGCCATTGGAGAGCAACTGCACCGCAGGGCGTTTGCGGTCAGGATCGGAAAAGACTCGCAGCTTGGTTTCATGTATTCGTGATGCCCGGTCCGCAGCCGGCGCGCTTGCGGCATGCAGGTACTGTGCGGCGGTCTTCGGCACACGCTCCTGCAACAGCAGGGTGGTCGCCTGGAATTGTGGGTCGGATTCGAAACGTCGCTGCATCGGACGGTCAAGTAGCAGGAAAGTCAGCGCGAGCAGGCTCATGCCCTGGTGATGCGCCATGAAGGAATAGACGACTGCGCAACGCTGCCCGCGTTGCAAGCGCGCCTCGGTGAAATCCACGGCTTCATACAGGCCGTAGCGCCCGGCCAGGCCCAGCGCGGCAAGTCGCTGCAGGTTCCGGCACGAGGCCTCGGGGGCCACCATCAGCGCCAGGGCGCTGGCATAGGGGGCGACAACGGTGTCTTCGCCAAGGCCTCGCTTGAGACCCAGGCCTGGTACACCGAATGCGCGATACTGATAGTTGGAGTGAGCATCCTGAATGTTGTAACCCGACTCGGAAACGCCCCAGGGAATGCCCAACTGATTGCCGTACTCTATCTGCAAGGCGACCGCTGCGCGGCAGGTCTGGTCGAGCAGGGTACCTTCATAGTTGGGCATTACCAGCATGGGCATCAGGTACTCGAACATCGAGCCTGTCCATGACAGCAGCACGGGTATGCCGCCGCTGCTGGTGAGCAGCCTTCCAAGGCTGAACCAGCCTTCTTGAGGTAACTGGCCTTGAGCGATAACCACATAGTTGGTCAGTCGCGCCTCCGAGGCCAGCAAGTCGTAATAACCCGTATCCAGCTTGTGGTCGCTGGCGTTATAGCCAATAGCGAAAAGATTGCGCCGTGAATCATAGAGAAAGGTGAAGTCCATGTTCGCCATGGTGTCGGCCAGATTGGCCAGGCGGGTGACCGAGGCAATGCGCTGCACAGCCAGGCGCTGCACGGACGTCACTTGAGCCTGCTGAGCCGGCAACCAGCGAGCGACATCGAGTTGCGCCAATTGGCGCCAGCTGAGTGCCAACGGCTCTGCCCTGTCGATGGCGGGCGGCAGTCTAAAGCGCAGCAACTCGGCCTGCAGATCCTGACATTGCGCGCACAATGCCTTGAGCCAGAAAGCGGCCTCACCGACCGTCGCCAAGTCGCTGAGGGCAGTGGGTGCATTCATGCGCTCCAGCAAGGTCAGGAGCGTCTCGGGGGCGTCGTCAGGGTTCGAAACAATCCGGGCCTGCGCCACGAACGCTTCGTCTTGCAGGGTTCGTACCTCGGCGTCGTCCAGACCCGCGGCGAGCAGGGTGTCTTGCAGCACATTCAGGGTGTCGATCAGCCCATTGACCACCCGCAGATCAAACAGTGGCGCATCAATCAGGTCCAACAGCCCTGGGCGCAAGGTCAGTAGCAGCCCTGCCAGATTCCCGCTATCTACCGTCGATACGTAGAGCGGTGGCAAGGGCTTGAGCGTCAAGGTGTCATACCAGTTGTAGAAGTGCCGGCGGTAGCTCTCAAGGCCAGCCATGCTGGACAAGGACTGATCGAGGCGCTCCAGTAGCCGCTCGCCACTCAGATAGCCAAAATCATGCGCGGCGAGATGGGACAGCAGCGCCATGCCCATATTGGTCGGCGATGTACGGTGTGCAATGGCAAGGTGAGGCTGCTCCTGGATGTTGTCAGGGGGTAACCAGTTGTCGGCCGGACCGACGTAATGATCGAAGAACCCCCAGGTTTTGCGCGCCAGGGAGCGCAGGAAGCGCAGCTCCTGCGCTGAAGGATTGAACTTCGCCCGGGGGGAAGGCCGGCTGAGCCACCAAGCGACAGCCGGGCTCGTCAGCCACAGCACCAAAAAGGGTCCGGCCAAGGCGAGCACGTTCGGAGTGGGTAGTAAAAGTACAAAAAGGACCGTCGGCAGCAATGGGGCTATCCACATTGTGCGATACAGCTCAGATAGCGTGTTGCTGTCGCTGCGTTCCACTTCCCGTGAAGGGTTCCACTGCAACAGACGACGCTTGCTGATCAGCATGCGCCACAGCGTACGGCCGATTGCATCCAGGCTGTATAACGCTTCGAACGGCAACCAGACCAGAGGAAGGACCGCCCGCATAAAGTGTTGGCTGGAGGTGCCCAGGGCAGCGGTCAAATGCTGCTCGATCGGAACGTCGACGGTTTTGTGCATGAGCTCCTGCAAGGCGCTCGACAGCGGCGGGATCAGTACCAGGATAAGCACCGCGAAGGTCCACGAACGAGGCTCCATTGCTCCAAGCCAGCCCCACAGCAACATTATCAGGAAAGCGCTCGGTTCCAGACTGCGCCGAAGATTGTCAAAAATTTTCCAGCGCGCCACGGCGCAAAGACGATTGCGCTCTAGCCCTCCACCTGCCTTGGGTGTCCAGGGCATGACCCAAGGCAGCAACTGCCAGTCCCCGCGAATCCAGCGATGCCGGCGCTTGACGTCGGAGCTGTAACGGGCGGGGTATTCTTCAAACAGTTGCACGTCGCTGAGTAACCCCGAGCGGGCATAACACCCCTCGATCAGGTCGTGGCTCAGGATGCGGTTCTCCGGGAAACAGCCTTCCAGGGCGTGCTCGAAAGCATCCACGGCGTAGATTCCTTTGCCAATGAATGAACCCTGCTGGAAAAGATCCTGATAGACGTCCGAAACAGCGCGGGTGTAAGGATCGACGCCTGCATCGTTTCCGAACAGCCGGGCATAGGAAGAGCGTGCAGTGCTCGGCAGGCTGATGCCCACTCGCGGTTGCAAAATCGCATAACCGCTGCTGATATGGCCCTTGTGCGGGTCGAACACGGGGTGGTTGAGCGGGTGCTCCATCGCGCCGATGCATCGCTGTGCAACATCACGCGGTAATTGGGTATCAGTGTCGAGGGAGATCACGTAACGAACGGCAGTCAGTGCCTGGATATTGCCCACGATCAGTGAAAAGTACTCCTGGCCCCGGCCTCGCAGCAGGGCATTGAGCTCGGCGAGTTTGCCGCGTTTGCGCTCATAGCCCATCCAGGTGTGCTCGGCCTCGTTCCAGCGTCTTGGTCGGTGCAACAGGAAAAAGCGGTCATTGTGTGGGTCGGGGTATTTCTGATTCAACCCCTCAATCAACCGCCGTGCCAGTAACATCAGGCTCGCATCCTGCTCCAGTTCCTGGGTGGGGGCATCCATGAAATCGGTGAGCAGGGCGAAGTGCAGATTGGCATCCCGATTGGCCAGGAAGCGTACTTCCAGGCCTTCGACCAACTCTTCGACATCCACGCAATGGGCTATCAGGGTGGGAATGACCACCAACGTGCGCGCTTGCAGCGCGATACCCTGGCTGTAATCCAGCCGGGGAACAAAGCTGGGGGGCATGGTGAGAGTGATCAGCCAATTGACCAGCCCGATGGCCAGGCGGCTGGACATCAGCAGCGTGGGTATCGCGAGCAATACCAGCAGGTATCCAGGCCTTGCGTCGCGATAAACGGTCTCAAGGAAAGGCCAGGCGAACAGCGTTGACAGGATCAGCACCAGACCCAAGTAGAAGGTCAGCGGTGCGCGCAGCAGCAGGCGTGACCATTGCTCGCCCAAGGGCACTCGAGCGGCGATTCGATGCTCGAGTTCATTAAGCCCAGGGCCCACCAGGTAGTAACCCACATGTGCAGCCACGTCACCCTCGGGCGGGGGCCTTATCCGGGCATCGGCCAGGGCGATGGCCGCTTGTGCGACGCTTTTTTCAGCCTGGTCACAGTTCCTGGCCAAGCGTTCGACCACATGCCGGTAGTGATCACGGGTCGCGAAATCCATACGCGCGTAGACCCCTGCCGGATCTGTGCGCAACACATGCTCGACGTGGCTCAGATGTTCGACGAACTCCTGCCAGTCGATGGCCGACAGCAGACGCAAGCTGGCGATGCTGTTGCTGATGGACACCTGATCGGCGGCTTGCTGCTGGGCATCCACCTGCACCAGGCGCTCGATGTTGAGTCCTGACTCGCTGAGCATCTGCTCGATCCAGGCCAATGGCAGTATCAGCGCGGCACTTTGCCCTTGTAACCGTCGCGCCAGTTCAGCGACGAATGATGAGGTCATCGGCGGCTCCGAGCGCGCCATGTCAGCAACCGTCAGAACCACGCTTTTGGCATCGCGCTCGGCGGTTTCGATCAAGTGATCGGCCCAGTCATTGGCCAGGTTGCGGTCATCCCAGTTAGCCATGACTCGCGAAGCTACTCGCCGCAGATTCTCGATCAGAGCCAGGCGTAGCATGATCGGAATCGCCCACAATTCGCCGAGTGTGAGTGGTGTTATCGTCTGATAGAACACTACAAAACGGCTCAGACTCTCCTCATCGACCCTGCCGTCGCCATGTGAAATGGTCTCCAGAGCGATGTCGTAGACCCGTGGCAATCCTGCCGACGGGCCATCGGCCAATTGCGGCAACTCACGGCTGTAGCCTCGGGGCAGGTGAGACTTGGTGGTGCGGATTTGTTCTTCGACCAGGTAATAGTTGTCCAACAACCATTCCGCTGCCGGTGTTGCACGCCGGGCGGACAACGGTGCCGCAGTGAGCGCCTTGCAGCTACTGGCTAGCGTCGTCTCGTTGTCGGCCAGGCGCGCCAGCAGCGAGTCTTTCGCCGTGCGGCCGCTAATACGGTGCTGTTGGGCCAGTAGTGTTCCATGGCTGGCCATCTGTTCGGCGCTGAACAACTCCGAGCGCAGCAGTGATTCGTACTCGAATTTACGACGTGATTCGCTCCACTGGCGATAGTAAATGGCAGGCAGACGCCAGAACCGGAAGAAGACGTGGGTCCATTGACTGTCCATGTTTCCTTGCATGACGCGCCCTCGACGAATGGAGTGATGAGGGTGGGAGGGCTCCCGACGCAGTTCATGACCTGATGGTGCGTCACGAGCACCTTGCAGCACACAACTACGGCTGGCTTGGAGTCTGCCAAAGGAGCTGATCTATGTTTGTATGCCTAGCGAGCATAGCTGCGTCAGCGGCTGATCGGAATTTTATGTCCACCCTGACTTGCGACATAACGGACGTTGGTGTCACAGCGTCGCCGATGACAAGCGATCCTGTTGCCCATTGAACGCTTCTGGCCGATTGCTGCCAGTCGCGAGGGGTTGTTTTTGGCCGGTAGCTGCCTGTCGCAGATCTCGGGCTACATTGAGGTTTAGCCGTATGAGTCCGGTCAGCACACCCCCCCGGCTTCCGGCCCGAGGCTAGGTTGTAGGGTCAACTCCCACGCATTAGTGCGGACATTATCCATGGAGTCGGTAGGCTCAATGCAACTGTCCGTGTAAGACGGTGTGCCTTCTGATTGGAGCGTTATAGATGCCATTCCAGATTCAGAAACGGCGTGTTGGCTTCGGTGCCAGGTGTGTTGGCAGAGTTGTTACCGAACTTGTTCTTCCAGTATTCGTAACCCACCCCGGCAAAGAAGGTGTCTTTCTTGCCGAAAGTGAGCTCGCCCACGTCCACCAATAAGGCGAGGTGCACGAGCGTTTCGCTCACGCTGTCGTTGCCGAAGCCGTCCTTGCCCTTGGGCGGGATGAAGTTGGCAAAGCCCTTCCATTTGAGCGGTACCGAACCGAGCTGAAATGGAATGTCCCACGCGGTTTCCAAGTAGTAAGTGTCGTTGAAGCGAATATCGTGCTCCTGGGCAAACGGCAAGCCATTGTGGTTGCGCTCGGAGCGGTACATCACACTGAAGTCCCAAAAACCTGTCACGTTGAAATTGATCGTCGGGCCGATGACGAGCATGCGTTTTGCCGGCGCGAAGGCAGTGTTTTTGGTGTTCCAGTCGACACCACCCGAAAGCGACCAGTCCCGAACGGGTCCCCACTTGAAATCCTGGCCGGATATTTTATTCAGTGAAAGTTGATGGCGATATATCGCATACACCTCGGTAGCACCGTTGTCGCCGCCCTCGGCTGGATCGTCTTTATCGGAAAACAACACCTGCACGTCGAGGAAGTTGCTGCCGTATTTGTATCCGTCAACGTGAGTGAACTCAACGATGTGCTTGGCGATCGGGCCATCGATGCCCGGCTCAGCGAAGTGGGTGCCATACCAGTAACTGATTGAGTTATCGCTCCAGTCGGCAGCTTGCAATGAAGTGGCCGTCGTCAATAACAGAGTACTGATGGCAAAGGTCTTCCGAACGAGAAACGTGCGGTTCTGCATCTTTCATTTCCTTGAGTAGTCGTCCACTTCGGCTTGAGGGACTTTTTTATAGGTGCCGAGAAACTGTTGCCGTTTGAAACCAGCTCAATCGACCACTGCCGCAGCCTCCAACGTTTCACACACCAGCAAATCCACGTAATGAATCGGTTTGCTCCGATGCTTGAGCATCCCGCCGTTACGCAGATTCAACGCCGCCGTCATCTCCGCCAGAATCGAGAGCGCGACGCTTTCGGGCGAGTCGCCGCCAAGGTCCAGGCCCATTGGGTAGTGCAGCTGTAGCAATGCATTCAGGGCAGGATTATGTTGGCGAATGTCGGTCAACAAGCGCTCGGTCCGCTCGCGGGGGCCGAGTTGGCCGATGTAGGCCGGTGCGCCTTGCAGCAATTGGCCGAGCCAGTGTCGGTCCTGGCGGTAGCTGTGCGTCATGACGGCCACCGCGGCCCCCTCGATCAACGGTCCGAGGACAATGGAGGCGTCGAGGTTCGCGACGATGACCGCATCGGCCTGCGGAAAGCGTTCAGGGCGGGCAAAGTGGCTGCGGCTGTCGATCACGCTGACGTGCCAGCCCAGCAGTTTGCTCATGCGCACCAGTGGCTGGGCGTCGTGGCCGGCGCCGAAGATCACCAGGCGCGGGGGCGGAGCCACGTACTCGAAGAACACTTCGACTTCTCCACGGGCATCGGTGTAGAGCCGCAGAGAGGATTTTTTCTCGGTGAGTGTTTTGCGCAGGTCTTTGCGGATGCTGCTGTCGAGTGCGCGATTGCGCAGCGCGGGGCTTGCGTGCGACACCAACCGATCACCGACCCGCACCGACGTGTGGCGAGACGTGGCAATGATGGTCGCCATGGCCGCGGGTTGCAGACTGTCACGCACCTGTCGCAACAGTTCGATGGCCAATGACGGGGTCTTCGCGCGCAGGCGTTCGAGCATGACGAAAACCGTGCCGTTGCAGCCGAGGCCGAAGGTCGGGGCGCTTTGGTCATCGTCTTCATCTTCGGTGGCGCCGGTGCTGTAGCGGCGCACCACCGGCTCGCCAGAATCGGTCAGCCACCAGGCCTTTTTGGCCAGGTCCTGTTCCAGGCATCCGCCGCTGACGGTGCCGATGGTTCGGCCGTGGAGGGGGATGAGCATGCGCGCGCCAGGGCGGCGGTAGGCGGAACCTTCGACCTTGACCACGGTGGCGAGGACGGTTTCTTCGCCTTGTCGGGCGGCAGTTTCGATGGCTTGGAGGAGGTCGTTGAGGCCGGACATGGTGTGTTCTCCCAAAAGTCGGTGCGCAACCTGTTGGAACCGGCAAACCAGCTCCAACAGGGGGTTGTGTTGGCGGTTGGATCAGTCGACGACATGCATCAACTGCTGCACCCCTTCCCACGCTTCAGCGCGCATGCGCTCCAGATCCAGCCCCGGAATCACGCCGTCGTCGACCACCAGTCGCCCCCCGACCATGCTGTACCGCACGGCAATCGGCTCACCCGCGACCACCGGCGCCAGCGCGATATCGTGGAAGCCGAAGAACCGTGGATGATCGAGGCCATAGATCACCAGATCCGCAGCCTGGCCAATTTCCAGCGTTCCGACCGAACCCAGCCCCAACACTTGCGCGCCGCCGGCCGAGCCCCAATGAATCACATCTTCGGCGGTGGTCGCTGAAGCCCCTTGTTCGGCCCGATGAATCAACCACGCCGTGTGCGCCTCACCGACCATACTTCCGGATTCGTTCGATGCCACGCCATCCACCCCAAGCGATATCGGCACCCCGGCCTCATACATCTGTGGCACCGGCGCGACGCCGCTGCCCAGCCGTGCGTTGCTCACTGGGCAATGAGAAATGCCGGTGCCAGTTTGCGCGAGCATGCGGATTTCCCCCGGCTGCAAATGCACCGCGTGGGCGAACCAGACGTCGGGGCCGAGCCATTCGTGTTCGGCGACGAATTCCACCGGGAGGCAGTTGTATTTCTCGCGACAAAAGTTGACGTAGTTCTGCGTCTCCGAAAGGTGCGTGTGCAAGCGCAATCCGAGGCCGCGAGCGGTATGCGCAAGCTCGCGCAGCAAGGTGGGCGGCAGCGAGAACGTCGGCGTCGTGGGCGCCACCACCACTCGACGCATCGCATCCGGAGTGTCCTGGTGGTACAGCGATTTGAGCCGTTCGATGTCACCGACCATCTGCTCAAGCGTCTCCGGTTGCAGCGCCGTTTTCGAGAACCCCGGATGAGCGCTGGCGGACTCCAGTGCGCCGCCCCGGCACAGCACAAAACGCATCCCGAACGCGTCGGCCGTGTCGAACAGCAGGTCGCCGGTCTCGGTTGTGCCGTTGGCGTGATAGAGGTAATGGTGATCGGCGCAGGTCGTCACCCCCGACAACAGCAACTCGGCCATGCCTAATCGCGCGGCGATCTGCGCCAGTTGCGGTGTAAAACGGTTGAGGCGCGGGTAGGGCACGCTGGCCAGCCAGCCTTGCAAGTCTTGATTCAAACCTTCGGGCACGGCTTTGAGCAGGTTCTGAAACAGGTGATGGTGAGTGTTGATCCAGCCCGGGTAGACCACCGAGTGGCGGGCATCGATCACCCGTTCGCCGGGTTGCGCCACCAGGTCCGTCGCCATTTCAGCAATGCGTCCGTTGACGATGCGAATGTCCACGTTGCCGGCCCGGGCACGCGGGCCACGCAAGCCGGTCATCACCGCCACCGGGTTTTTGATCAGGATGTTTTGAAGTTGAGTCATGTGCTTCTCCAGTCAGAGGCTGTGGGGGGCAGGCTTGGTGGTTGCGCTGTCAGGAACGCTGACGCCGTTGAGCGCAGCGTTGAGCAGCACCGACACCAGGCAGGCAATCACTACGCTGCTGTGCAGGAACGGCTGGGACCACTCGGGCATTTGCTTGAACAGGGCAGGCGCGAGCACCGGCACCAGGGCGGCGGCGAGGGTGAAACCGACAATCAACACATTGAAGCGATTGCGCTCGTAATCGACTTTGGCCAGGGTTTGAATGCCCGCTGCGGCGACCACCCCGAACATGGCAATCCCGGCACCACCGAGTGCTGCGGTCGGCATTGAGGCGATGATCGCCCCGGCCTTGGGCACCAGCGCCACCGAGCACATCATCAAACCACTGATCGCCACCACCCAGCGGCTGCGCACACCGGTGAGGATCACCAGACCGACGTTTTCCATAAAGGCAATAAATGGAAAGGCCGCGAACATCCCGGCGATGGTGCTGGCCAGACCGTTGGCGCGCAGGCCGTTGATCACCTGTTTGTCTTCCACCGGTTTGTCGACGATGTCGCCGATGGCCACGAACAGCCCCATGGACTCGACCATCTGCACAATCATCACCACTACCATGGTCGCAATCGGGATCAGACTGAAGGTCGGCAAACCGAAGTAGAACGGGTAGGGCACCGTGAGCCAGGGTGACTCCTGAACGCTTTGGAAACTGCCCATGCCCAGACCGTAGGCCAGACCCGCACCCACCAGCATGCCCACCAGCACCGCCATGTTGCGCATCATCGGGCTGCCATAACGGTTGACCAAGAGGATGGTCGCCAGCACGACGGCGGCGACTGCAAGGTACGCCGGCGCACCGAAATCGCTGGCGTGTCGGCCGCCACCGACCCACTCATAGGCAATCGGAAACAGCTGCAAACCGATCACCGTGACAATGCAACCGGTGACCACCGGCGGAAAGTACCGCCGCAATCGGCCCACGAACGGCGCGACGAGCATCGTAAAGATCCCCGCGCCAATCACCGCCCCGCAGACCCCGGCGAACCCCACCTCCGGGTTGGTACCGATGGCGATGACCGGGCCGACACTGCTGAACGCCACGCCCTGCAAGATCGGCAAACGCACACCGAATTTCCAGAAGCCGACGGTTTGCAAAAGCGTGGCGATGCCGGAGCAAAACAGCGTGGTGCTGATCAGCACCACGGTGTCGGCCTGGGACATTTTCAGGGCACTGGCGACAATCAACGGCACGGCGATGGCACCGATGTACGAGACGGCCATGTGTTGCAGGCCAAGGGTGAGCATTTGGCGGACCGGCAGAATCTGGTCGACCGGGTGGACGGTGGAAGGGGTTTTTGATGGGGATGTGGCTGACGACATGGGGAATCACCTCTTGCTGTTTTTATGCTGTAGAGAGGGGTATTCGTTCTGTGTGCCCGGAGCCGCCATCCACCGGCTCCGATGCCGTTTTTTCAGCCTGCCAGGCAGGCGGCAAAGCCTTGGTTCAACGCAGCGCGGTCCAGGTCGCGGCCGATGAACACAATCTTGCTGGAGCGTGGTTCCGTGCCCCATGAGGTGGAGGCACGGAACTCGACCAGGCTGTGAACACCCTGCAGCACGTAACGCTGATCCTGATCCGCGACGGCCAGCACGCCTTTCATTCGGTAGAGGTTGTCGGCCTGCTCATTGCGCAACTCGCTGATCCACTGGTGGAAGGCGAGCAGATTCACGGCGCCGTCCACGGCGATGCCGACTGACGACACGCTCGGATCGTGGTCATGATCCAAATCATGGTGGTGTTCGTCGGCGTGGTGATCGTGCTCAGAGCCGATTTCCATCAGCTTTTGCGTCGACTCGAACGCACCGATGCCGAGAATCTTCGACAGATCTATCTCGGCGTAGCTGGAGGTCACCAGATCCGCCGTGGCGTTTAATCCACGAATCTTGTCGCGCAGCGCTGCCACGTCGTCCTCGCTCACCAGATCGACCTTATTGATCACAATGCGGTCGGCGCAGACGATCTGATCTACCGCCTGGTTGTCCACGCCATCCAGCTGCAAATCCTCCAGATGCTGGGCGATGTGCTTGGCGTCGACCATGGTCACGATGGCGTCCAGTTCGACTTCATCGGCAATCGGGTCGTTGATAAAGAAGCTCTGCGCCACCGGGTACGGATCGGCCAAACCACTGGTCTCGATCAAGATGTGATCCAGCCGCACCGGGCGCGCCACCAGT
Organism: Pseudomonas sp. RT4P38; assembly: GCF_054897765.1. Taxonomy (NCBI): domain Bacteria; kingdom Pseudomonadati; phylum Pseudomonadota; class Gammaproteobacteria; order Pseudomonadales; family Pseudomonadaceae; genus Pseudomonas; species Pseudomonas sp. RT4P38. The sequence goes on along the minus strand of NZ_CM142703.1, from coordinate 4,205,538 downwards.
TCGCGGACGATGCGCACCAGGTCCTCTCGAACCTCGGCGGTGCAGCACACGCAGCCGTTGACCATCTCGTAGATTTCTTCGGTCTCAGAGCTGAGCACCAGGTCGCCGTCGATGCCGACTTCGCCGAATTCGTTTTCGATCACGGCAATTTTGCGGCCGTGGTTTTCCCTGAGGATGTAGTTCAGCAGGGTTGTTTTGCCGGCGCCGAGGAAACCGGTAAGGATGGTCACCGGAATTTTGCGGTTCGGGGTAGGGGCGTTGAATGGGCTGTTCATGCGAGCTCCTTGGTTGTTGCGAAATGGCCGGTGGTCGATGGGCCGGGTTCACCCCAGCGCAGCGCGGTCCCGGCGTCGAGGCCGAACAGGTCGAGGACACGGCCGAGGCTGTGATCGACCATTTGCGAAAGGTTTTGCGGGCGGGCGTAGAAGGCCGGCACCGGTGGGGCGATGATCCCGCCCATTTCGGTGACGGCGGTCATGTTGCGCAGGTGGGCGAGGGTCAGCGGCGTTTCCCGGGCCATCAACACCAAGGTGCGGCGTTCTTTCAATGTGACGTCGGCAGCGCGGCCGATCAGCCCCGAGGAAGAGCCGGTAGCAATCTCCGCCAACGTGCGCATGGAGCACGGCGCGACCACCATGCCCAGGCAGCGAAACGAACCGCTGGCGATCCCTGCAGCCACGTCGTCGGCCCGGTGGTAGTGGCTGGCCAGCGCGGTGACGTCCGCCAGTTTGTAGTCGGTTTCATGGGCCATGGTCAGCAGCGCGGCCCGGCTGATGATCAGGTGGCTTTCGATGTTCAGTTCAGCCAGCAACTCCAGCAGGCGCACGCCGTAGATGAATCCCGACGCGCCGCTGATGCCGACCACCATGCGCTGGCGGTTCACGATTGATAGCCTTTGAGCAGATTGCGCGCGCGTTCGACGACGTCTTGATCCAGCTGCGCCTTGATCCCGTCGAATCCCGAACCGCGCGTGGCATCCAGGCCCATGCGCGAGGTGGTGCCGTTGACCGAGGACGAGGGGTCCAGCGGACTGCCGGGTAAACCGTCGATGACAAAAATATCCTGATGCGGCTGAAAGTGCGTGGCCAACGCCCACAGCACTTGGCTGTCGTCGCTGATGTCGATGTCGCTGTCCACCGCGATCACGGTTTTCAGGTACGGGTCCCAGCCGAGCAGGGCGAGCATGATCTGCCTCGCCTCGCCGTCGCGGCTTTGATCCAGCGCCACGTAGCAATGAAAGTGCGTGCCGGAGTTGGGGTAGTGCACGGCGGTGACGGCGGGGAAGCGTGCCTTGAGTTTCTCGCTCATTTCCGCTTCCCGTGGCAGCCGCGCCAGGGTCAGGTGTTCGGCGTACCGGCCGCCGACCACGTCCACCAGCCAGGCGTCCTTGCGCCGCATCAGGGTGTCGACCCGCAGCACGTTATTGGTTGAACGGTCGGAGGAATAGCCGCTGAACTCGCCGAACGGACCTTCCTCGGCATAGGCCGCCGGATCGATGGCGCCTTCCAGTACAAACTCGGCATAGGCCGGTACGCCGATCCCGTAAAGCGGGGTCTTGACCAGTTCCAACGGCGCACCAAACAGGCCACCGGCCACCGCGCGTTCATCACTGCCGAACGGCAATCGAGCTGCTGCGGCAAGCATAAACAGCGGATGAGCACCAACCACCATGGCCACGCGCAATTCTTCACCGCGCTCGCGAGCGGTTTGCAGCATGCGCCACAAGTGACCGCGCGAATGCAGGCTGGTGGCGAGGGTCTGCCGGGCATGGCGCATCGAGCGGTGATAGCTCATGTTGGCAATTCCGGTGACCGGGTCTTCGGCGATGATGATCGCGTTGGTAATGTACGGGCCACGGTCACTGTCGAAGTGCTTGAGCATCGGCAACAGTGCCAGGTCCACGGCTTCGCCTTCGAAGATCTCGTCCAGTACCGGACCGGTTTCGACGTAGCGGGGCGCGATCGGATGATTGGCGCGGGCCTGGAAGGTTTCGTGCAGCTGCGCCGGAGTGACACCGAAGATCCGCGCGATGCGAGTCCGGGAGGCGAACAGGTTGGTGGCCACTGGCACCCCGAGCTGGCCGACCTTTTCGCAGATCAGCAGCGGGTCGCGACCTTGGGTGGCCAGGGCATCGACCAGGGCGGTGACGTCCTGATCGGCGGATAGTTTTTCGTGAACGGTCAACACATCGTCCGGGTACTGTCGGCGATAGGCGTCGATAAAATCATGGAAATCCTGGGTTTCGCCGAGCGTAGAGAGGGTCATGGTTTCACCTCGTAAAAAGCAGGCGCGCAGGGCTGAGGGCGACGTTCGATCGACAAGCCGTTGGCCTGCCGGTCGATCGAACGCCGGGTCATCTGTGCGCCTGTAAAGTCGCTGTGCTCTGGTTTAAAACGCTTAGAGGTAGGTCGTGGTCAGACGAATGTCCGCCTCGACCAGGTCCTTGGGTGGCGGTGTCGGTTCGATGCCGCACAACCGGGCAATGTTGTTGCCCAGGTAATCCTCAAGATGATCCTCATCGATGCCCAACCCTTGCGGCGGGGGCGAACACAGGACTTCGAGTTCGCGCAACCACATGCCCGGTTCGTTCGGCGGCGAGTCGGTGCCGAAGACGATCTTGTTGCGCGGCAGCTCCTTGGCGAACTCGACGATCCGCGACTGGAAGCACCAACCGGATTCGCAGTACACGTTCGGCGTGTCCATGGCCATCCAGAACGCTTCGAACGAGTAGTTGCCGCCGGTCTGGATGCCGAAGTGACCGATGATGAAGTTGACCATCGGGAATTCGCGGATGATCGGGTAGAACATCGTCGGGATGGTGTACGGACCGTCACCCGTGTGGATCAGCACCACGATGTTGTACTTGGCGCAGACTTTCATCGCCGGCCGCAGCCAGTCCAGTGCCCGGTCGGGACGATAGCCGTGCATGTTGGCGTGCAGCTTGAGCATCTTGAAACCGTATTCCTTGATATGAAATTCCAGCTCTGCCGCACCGTTTTCCGGTCCCCAGCGCGGGTTGAAATTGAAGTTGCCGATGAATCGGTCCGGGTATTTCACGCAGAGCTCGGCGATGTAGGACATGTAGTCGCGCACACCTTCGCGGCCCCGACGGTTGCCGTCGCGATAACCGGTGTTGCCCGGTGGCGGCTGGATGAAACCCATGTCGATGCGGCGTGGTTTGCCGTTGATCATGTACGGGCCGTCCATCAACTTGAGCATGCGCTCGCCGGTGAACGGTTCGCCGGTGTGGCGCCAGGCCTCATCGACCAGGTTGGTGGGGTGCAGATGGGTATCGATAATCATCGGTTCAACTCCTGGCCAGTTGGGTAGTGACAGGGCGCTTCAACTGCGCCTCGGCTTCGGACACGGAACGTGGCGGCGGAGTCGGTTCGAGGCCGATCATCCGTGCGGTGTTGTTACCCAGGTATTCTTCGAGGGTGTCCTCGTCGAGATTCAGACCTTGCGGCGGCTCATGACAGAGCACTTCCAGTAGGCGCAGCCACATGCCCGGCTCGTTCGGAGGGGTGTCGGTGCCGAAAAGGATTTTGTGGGTCGGCAGGACCTTGGCGAACTCGACGATCCGCGATTGCAGACACCAGCCCGATTCGCAGTAGACGTTGGGCAGTTCCATCGCCCATTGCATCGGTTCGAACACGTAGACGCCGCCGGTCTGCACCCCGAAGTGCGCCATGATGAAATCGACGTTGGGGAACTCCTTGATCATCGGCACCCATTCCGACGGGATGCTGTACGGCCCGTCGCCGGTGTGCAGTTTGACCGGGATGCCCAGCTCGGCGCATTTCTCGAAGGCCGGACGGACCCAGTCCAGCGCACGGTCCGGGCGATAGGCGTGCATGTTGGCCTGCATCTGGACCATCTTGAAGCCGTGTTCCTTGACGTAACGCTCAATCGCCTCGACACCGTTTTCCACGCCGCAGCGCGGGTTGTAGACGAAGCAGCCAATGAAGCGATCCGGGTAGGTCTGGACCATCTTCAGCGTGTAAGCCATGTAGGCATCGATGGATTCGCGTCCGCTGAGGTCGCCGTCAGTCCAGGTGTAAATGGTGTTGCCTTGTGGCGGCTGGATGAAGGCTTTGTCGATACGGCGAGGTTTGCCGTTGACCCTGTACGGGCCATCCATCATCTCCAGCAGACGCTCGCCGGTGAACGGGTCACCGTCATGCCTCCAGGCGAGGTCCACCAGGTCGGTGGGATAGCAACTGATATCGATGATCATTGAAGTCGATCTCCTGATAGCGGGGAAGGGAACCTTGCGGTTCGCAGCAGCCACGTCCCGGGCAATCGGCCATTTCTATGCGCACTGCTACGCATTCCCTCGCCTGGTCGCATCCGGCTCGGGACGCTGGCTGCTTGGGAAGAAGTATTGGAAGGGGGGGAGGGGTTCGTACAATATTAATTGGGCGGGGTGTTGATATGTGTTCGATATGGGGCAGGGTTTTGTGGTGGATGTGCCGGCGCCATCGCGAGCAAGCTCGCTCCCACAGGGTTTTTTGTTGCGGCACAGATCGTAGTCACTCCCGAGAACCCTGTGGGAGCGAGCTTGCTCGCGATGGCGTCAGTCCAGTGTTTGCCGAGCCAACTGGCGGATCACTTCAACCACCGGCGCCACCCGCTCGGCCTGCCCTGGTGGCCACACCGCATACAGGTTGTAATGCGCCGGAATTTGCGCCGCGTTCAGCTCTACCAAACGCCCCGCGCGCAACGCATCCGCCGCTAGCAGCCCGCGCACCAACCCCGCGCCAACCCCGGCTTCGGCCGCTGCAATCAGGTTGGCCGCATTATCGAAAACCACCCGCGCATTCGGCTCGGTCGGCGCCATTGCTGCTGCATCCAGCCAGGGAATCCACGAGCGCCGCGTATACCCCAGCAGCGGCAACTCCAGCACCTGCGCCGGCGTAATTGGCACCTGCAACCCATGGCGCTCAAGCAGCGCCGGGGATGCCACCGCAGTCACTCGATCACCGCAGATCTGGGTCATCTCGCAGTCTTCCCAATCGCCATACCCGTAGCGCAACGCCAGGTCCACCCGCTCGAACGAGCTGCGATCCGAGCGCGGCATCGACAGCAATACCACTTGATGGTCAGGCAATAAATCGAGCAGTTCCGGTAGCCGTGGATTGAGCCAGCTTTGGGCCAATTCACTGTCGACATCAAGGGTCAGCCGCTGCGCGACGCTGCGGTTTTTCACCGAGGACAGCGCCCGGTCGATCTGCGCCAGGCCGTCGGACAGCACGCTGGCAAACAATTGCCCGGCATCGGTCAGGTTACTGCCGCCACCTTCGCGTACGAACAGCGGCTGGCCGATGAAGTCTTCCAGGCTGCGGATCTGCTGGCTGATAGCGCTGTGAGTCAGGTCGAGTTTGCGCGCGGCACTGGAGAAGCTTCCGCTGCGCGCGGCCTGGATGAATGCACTCATGGACTGCACCGACGGGTATCGCTTGTACATGCTGTTAGTCCTACTTACACAGGATGGCAGAAATCGTCGCTGGCCCGATTTTCCACAGACTCCCAATAATCGGCGACCAGGCCTGCACAAAGACGGGCCGCTCTCTTGGAGCCTGACAATGATCGAATTCACGATAAACGGCGAGCGACACGAGCTGGTAGAGACATCGCCCTCCATGCCCTTGTTATGGGTGTTGCGTGATCACTTGAAACTCACCGGCACCAAGTTCGGTTGCGGCATGGGCCTGTGCGGTGCCTGTACCGTGCACCTGGACGGTGTCGCAGTACGTTCCTGCCAACTGCCGGTCGCCGCCGTGGCGGGGCACAGCATCACCACCATCGAGGGCTTGTCGCCCACCGAACAGCATCCGCTGCAACTGGCCTGGGTTGCCGAAGATGTCCCGCAATGTGGTTACTGTCAATCCGGGCAGATCATGTCCGCGGCCGCGTTGCTCAACACCGGTGCGACAGTCACCGATGACTCGATCCGCAACGCCATGTCCGGCAACGTGTGCCGCTGCGGCACTTACGGGCGAATCAATAAAGCCATCAAGCGCGCAGCTGCTGCGCCGAAGGAGGCGTGATGACGTTTATCGACGACACACCGATCGAACTGCCGCGCCGTCTCTTTCTCAAGCAGGCAGCCACTGTTGCTGGCGGCCTGGCCATTGCGTTCTATCTGCCCTCAGGCATCGCCGCTACGGACCCGAAAGGACCTGAGCCTGCAGGTGAATTCGAGCCCAACGCCTGGGTTCGGGTATTGCCCGACGGCACGGTGAAACTGGTGGTACACAAACACGATTCTGGCACAGGCACCCATACCGCATTGGCCGCTTGCGTGGCCGAGGAACTGGACGTCAACCCGATGACCGTGCAGGTGATATCGCCGGAAAATCCGTTCTTTGAAACCTACATTCACCCGATATGGAAAGTCTTCTCGACGGGGGGTAGCACCAGTGTTTCGCTGGAATACGATCGCCTGCGGATGGCCGGTGCCACGGCGCGCGCACTGCTGATCACTGCGGCGGCCAAGCAATGGAAAGTCAGTCCCGACAGTTGCACAACCGAAGAGGGCCGGGTGGTGCATTCCGCCAGCAAACGCAGCCTGGGTTACGGTGAGCTGGTGAGTGTTGCCGCGAAGTTGCCAGCACCGGCCAAGGTCACTCTGAAGGACCCCGCGCAGTTCAAGTACATTGGCAAACTGCGGCACAAGCGCGATGCGGCGGCCAAGGTTTGCGGGCGCTTCAAGTACAGCATCGACGTGGAATTGCCAGAGATGCTGGTGGCGGTGATTCAGCGCACGCCGGTGATCGGCGCCAAGGTTGTCTCGGTGGATTCAAGTACGGCGTTGCAAGTACCGGGCGTGCGTAAGGTGATCGCGATTCCCGGCCGGCCAGATGTGCTGGGCGGCAATCAGGAAGGCGTCGCAGTGCTCGCGGACAACTACTGGGCCGCCCAACAGGGGCGTGCGTTGCTCAAGGTGCAATGGAGCGATTCGCCCCTGGCCGGTTTCGACAGCGATCAACTGGCGACGGCGCAAGCGACGGCCATCGACGACAAAAACGCACAACGGGTGTCCGCCATGGTTGCAGGTGACGTGAGCGCTCAGTGGCCGAAAGCCGCGAAGCTGCTCGAGGCCGATTACCTCATGCCGTACAAGGTGCAGAACCCGCTGGAACCGATCTGCATTACCGCCCAGGTGAAGAATAACGCCATTACTTACTGGGGCGGCGTTCAGGTGCCATCTTCGGCGCTGGAAGCAGCGCAAACGGTGTGCAAGATCGCCAAGGACAAGGTCACCATCAACGAGTTGGTGTCCGGCGGCAGCTTCGGGGCGCGGGAGGCCAAGTACTGGTTGTTCGAAGTGGCATACCTGGCGCAGGAGGCCAAGGTGCCAGTCAAGTTGATGAACAGCCGTGAAGACGAAATGCGTTCGCTGTTCATGCACCCGGCGACTCTGCATCGAGTCAAAGGTGCGCTGGATGCTCAGGGCAAACTCACGGCGTTGAAACTTGACGCTGTCTCACCGGCTTCGCCGGAACAGTGGGAACCAGGCTATTTCGAACGCCCCGATCACATGGACTACAGCACGACGGAGGCTATCACCGCGTGGGACTTTGCTTATCGTCCTGCGAATCTGGACCTGGTCTGGGTCAGGCACGAAAGCAACGTGCCCAGCGGTTGGTATCACTCCGTGAGTTTCATTCCCAATGTGTTTGCCGTCGAAAGTTTCATGGACGAATTGGCACACAGCGCGGGACAGGATCCGTTGGCCTTTCGCCTGGCCAACATGCAAGGCCGGCCCCGGCACGTCGCGGTGCTGAAGAACGCCGCCGAACGTGCCGGTTGGGGCCAGCCATTGCCGGAAGGGACAGCCTTGGGGATCGCCACCAATCAGGGTTACACCAGCTTCATTGCGGTGGTCGCCAGACTTTCGAAAAAAGACGGTGTGATCAAGGTCGATAAGCTCACCTGCGTGGTCGATTGCGGCCTGGCGGTGTCGCCGGGCGGTGTCGAAGAGCAGATCTATGGCGGCTTGATGTGGGGCCTCGGCCACGCGCTGTTCGACCGCATGGACATCAAACAGGGCAGGGTGGTGCAGAGCAACTTCCATGATTACCGGGTGCCCCGGATGTCGGACATGCCGGCGATAGATATTCTGGTACTGGACGGCGAGCCGAGCAAACCTGGAGGTGTCGGTGAACTGGGCAGCACGTCGGTGGTCCCGGCCATCGCCAATGCACTGTTCAGCTTGACCGGTGTGCGCCAGCGCTCGACGCCACTGACCCTGGGATAGCCGTCATGGACTTGCGATTGCTGCGGTATTTCATGGCCCTTGCTGAAGAGCTGCACTTTGGCCGGGCTGCCACGCGTTTGCACATTTGCCAACCGCCGCTGAGCCAGCAGATTCGTCTGCTGGAAGAGGAACTGGGTACACCGCTGTTCGAGCGCAGCCATCACCGGGTCGAGCTGACGGCGGCCGGACAGGTGCTCAAGGAACAGGCGCCGCTGGTGTTCGAACAACTGAACCGCGCGCTGGACCTGACTCGTCAGACCGGTCGTGGTCAGTTGGGCGAGCTGGAAATCGGCATGATCAGTTCGGTGATGGTTGGCGTGCTGCCGCGGGCCTTACACCTCTTCCGCGAGCGCTATCCTCAGGTGTCCTGGCGGCTGCATGAAATGACGCCGGCGGCACAGGTCATGGCGTTGAAGGAGAAACGCATCGATGCCTGTGTGTTCCGGGTCGGCTATGACGATCCGCAGTTGCGCAATGAACTGCTGATCTACGAGCCGATTCGCGTGGTCATGCCAGTCGATCATCCTTTGGCTCGATGCGAAAGCCTGGCGCCGGCGGACTTGGCACAGGAGCCTTTTGTGGCGCTGGAACTCAAGCAGTCGCGGTTTGCTGATTTTCTCTATCAGTGCTGCATCAAGGCCGGTTTTACCCCACAAATCCGCCAACAGGTGATCGAGGTTCAAACCTTGCTCAGCCTGGTGCAGGCCGGTTTCGGTGTGGCGTTGTTGCCAGCGTCCATCGAGCAGCTGGCGCCAGCCGGGCTGGTGTTCCGCCGACTGACCCCAGCGTTGCCGGAAGTGCCGCTGTACGCCACTTACCGCGCAGACGATGACTCGCCGGTGCTCAAACTGTTTCTCGATACGTTGCGCGAACGAGTTCTCGAAGAACGCCAGCAACCCCACCTCAATTCCTGAGATCACCGGCAGAGGAGGACAACAGGCCGAACATTCCATTCCTTCCTCGGCGGATCGGCCTCGACATCGCCCATTCGGACTAGGCAGGGCTGACGATTCTGTAGTGTGCCGCTGGCACCAAACTCGAAGGTCAGAGGGGTGTCGCTTCATGCGTGCCCCGCCAAACGAGCAGAAGGCGCCGCGATGGAGTTTGCGTTCAGCGACGAACAGGAAATGATCCGCGCATCGGCCGAGGGCTTTCTCGCCGATGTCTCGGATTCTACCGCCGTGCGAGCGGCGATGATCAGCGAGCGAGGTTTTGACGAGGCGCTCTGGCAGCGCCTGTGCCACGAAATGTACTGGCCGGCGATTCATATTCCCGAAGCGTACGGCGGCCTGGGTCTGGGCTTTGTCGAACTGTCGATTTTGCTGGAACAGATGGGCCGGCGCTTGCTGTGTTCGCCGTTCTTCGCCACGGCCTGCATGGCCACACCAGCGCTGTTGCTGGCCGCCAACGAACAACAAAAACAACGCTGGCTGCCCTTGATCGCCGACGGCAGCCTCACCGCTACGCTGGCCTTCAGCAGCGCCAACGGCTGGACGGCCACGGATGTTCAGGCCACGGTGGTGACCGAGGGCGAGGGTTTTGTGCTTGATGGAACCCTTAATCATGTGCTCGACGGGCACAGCGCTGACGTCTTGATCATCGCCGCACGGGTTCCCGGATCGACCGGCGAGGCGGGCATCAGCCTGTTCGCCGTGGACGCGGACCGGGCAGGGGTCGAGCGTCAAATGTTGCCGACCATGGACCAGACCCGTCGTCAGGCACGGGTTCAGCTCAAGGGGCTGTACCTCAGCGCTGACTGCCTGCTCGGTGAGTTCGGCGCGGGCTGGCTGCACCTGGAGCGGGTCCTGCAACTGGCTTGCATCGGCTTGGCTGCCGAACAGACCGGTGGCGCGCAGCAGGTGCTCGACCTGAGCGTTGCCTATATGCAGGAACGCCAGCAGTTCGGTCGACCCATTGCCAGTTTTCAGGCGCTCAAGCACCGTGCCGCCGACATGATGCTGCAGGTGGAATGCGCACGTTCGGCCAGTTACTACGCGGCCTGCGTGGCCCAGGAAGTCCTCGATCCTGAAGGCGACCCGCAGGTGGCCGCCGAGCTGCCGCTAGCGGCGGCGCTGGCCAAGGCGCAGTGCTCTGAAACCTATTTCCATTGCGCGTCCGAGTCGATCCAGTTGCACGGCGGCGTCGGTTTCACTTGGGAATACGACCCGCACCTCTACTTCAAGCGCGCCCGTGCCAGCGAAAGCTTTCTCGGGCTACCTGCCTGGCATCGCGAGCGGATTGCCGCAGTGATTCTTGGAGAGCAGCCATGAAAATCAGTTTCAGTGAGCAGGACGAGTGCTTCCGTCAGGAAGTGGCCGACTGGTTGAGCGCGAACCTGTGCGGTGAATTCGAGCACCTTCGTTTTCGGGGTGGCCCGGGTGATGAGCATATGTTTCCCGAGGAACGCAAAGCCTGGGAACGCAAACTGGCAGAGGGAGGCTGGACCTGTGTCGGCTGGGCGCCGGAGCACGGCGGGCGCGGGCTGACGCTCACCCGGCAGGTGATCTTCCACGAAGAATACGCGCGTGCTGGCGGCCCCGGGCGAATGGGGCATATCGGCGAAGGGCTGGCCGGGCCGACTATCGCCGCTTTCGGTAACACCGACCAGCAACAGCGCTTTCTACCCGGAATCGTCAGTGGCACGGCGTTCTGGTGCCAGGGTTATTCAGAGCCGGGTGCGGGGTCTGACCTGGCCAACGTCAAGACTCGGGCGGTGCTGGATGAAGATGGCCGCAGTTGGGTCATCAATGGGCAGAAGGTCTGGACCTCGCTGGCCCATGAGTCGGACTGGTGTTTTGTGATCGCCCGCACCGAGCCTGGCAGTGTCGGCCATCGCGGTTTGTCGTTTCTGCTGGTGCCGATGGCGCAGGCCGGGATTAGCGTGCGCCCGATTGAGCAACTGACCGGCACCTCGGAGTTCAATGAAGTGTTCTTCGACAGCGCCCGAACAGATGCTGCGAACATCGTCGGCTTGCCGGGCGAGGGCTGGAAGATCGCCATGGCATTGCTCGGTTTCGAGCGCGGCGTTTCGACCTTGGGCCAGCAGATGCAATTTCACAATGAACTGAATGAAATCATCGCCATCGCCCGGGCCAATGGCGCCGCGCGTGATCCGATCCTGCGCCAGCGCCTGGCCGAAGCCTGGAGCGGGTTGCGGATCATGCGCTACAACTCGCTGCGCATGCTGTCTGGTGCGCAGGACGGTTCGCTGCGCAAGGAAGCGACCATCTACAAACTGTTCTGGTCCACCTGGCACGCCAGCCTCGGCAAGCTGGCGATGGACGTCCTCGGCGCCGAGGCCGAAGTGCTGGAGGCCGCGCCTTACCAACTCACTCGTTTGCAATCGCTGTACCTGTTCAGTCGCGCCGACACCCTCTACGGCGGCAGCAACGAGATCCAGCGCAACATCATCGCCGAGCGCGCCCTGGGAATGCCCAAAGAACCGCGCCTGCCTACCTGACCAAGGAGTTTTCCATGTCTGTTCCTCACTATGTTGCAGGTCACGGCCTGTTGCGTGACAAGTCGGTGCTGATCACGGCCGCGGCCGGTGCCGGTATCGGTTTTTCCGCCGCGGTGCGTGCCGCCGAGGAGGGTTGCCGCGCCTTGATGATCAGCGATATCCATGAAGGCCGGCTGGCAGAAGCGGTGTTGAAGATCCGCGAAACGACGGGTCTGCAACAGGTCTTCGGTCAGGTCTGCAATGTCGCTGACGAAGCTCAGGTTCAACAGTTGATTGCCTGCGCCGAGCGTGATCTGCAGGGTGTCGATGTGCTGATCAACAACGCCGGTCTAGGTGGTTCACGGCTGCTGGTGGACATGACGGATGAGGAGTGGAGCCGGGTCCTCGATGTGACGCTCACCGGCACCATGCGCATGACCCGTGCGATGTTGCCGAAGATGATCGAGCGGCGTGCCGGGGTCATCGTCAACAACGCTTCGGTGCTGGGCTGGCGGGCGCAGAAAGAGCAGTCGCACTACGCCGCGGCCAAGGCCGGGGTCATGGCGTTGACTCGTTGCGCCGCGGTTGAGGCCGCCGACTACGGGATCCGCATCAACGCGGTGAGCCCGAGCATTGCGTTGCACGATTTCCTGCGTAAGTCCGCCCCTCAGGCGGTGCTTGATCAGCTCGCCGCCAACGAAGCGTTTGGCCGTGCCGCCGAGGTCTGGGAAGTGGCCAACGTGATGATGTTTCTGGCCAGCGACTACAGCTCCTACATGACCGGCGAAGTGTTGTCGGTTTCCAGTCAGAGGGCTTGAACATGCCACGTGTTTTCGACACACCCTTCGCCTTGCACGATGCCGTGGGAGAGGTGCTAGGCGTCAGCGACTGGCTGGTTCTTGCGCAGGACCGCATCGACCGGTTCGCCGAGGCGACCGGTGATCACCAGTGGATTCACGTCGATCCGCTCAAAGCAGCCAGCGGTCCCTTCGGCGCCTGCATCGCCCATGGCTATCTGAGCCTGGCGTTGGTCAACCTGTTTTTACCGCAAATCGTCGAGGTGCGCGGCATTGCCATGGGCGTCAATTATGGTTGCGAGCGGGTGCGCTTTCCCACGGTGGTGCGTGTTGGCTCGCGGGTGCGCGGCAGTGCGCAATTGATGGCGGTCGAGGAGGTCAAGGGCGGCGTGCAGGCGACCCTTCGCGTCAGCGTCGAAATCGACGGCGAGGAACGTCCCGGCTGTGTGGTCGACACCATCAGCCGTTACTACCCCGCGTGAACCCTTTAGCAGAACATTCGAGGAATCCAGCATGAAAGAAGCCGTCATCGTTTCGACCGCCCGTACCCCGATCGGCAAAGCCTTTCGCGGTGCATTCAATGACACCGAAGCCCCGCAGCTTGGCGGCCATGTGGTGCGCGAAGCCGTACGTCGCGCCGGCATCGAGCCGGGCGAAGTGGACGATGTGATCATCGGCGCGGCGGCGCAGCAGGGCACGCAGTCTTATAACTTGGGGCGTCTGTGCGCGATTGCCGGCGGCTTGCCGACCTCGGTCGCGGGGATGGCCGTCGAACGCCAATGCTCATCGGGCCTTATGAGCATTGCCATGGCCGCCAAAGGCATCATGTGCGATGAAATCGACATTGCCGTGGCCGGTGGCCTGGAGTCGATTTCGCTGGTGCAGAACAAGCACAAGAACCTTTATCGCAACCAGTCCGGCGCCGTGATCGATCTCGATCCCCGTGCCTACATTCCGATGATCGAAACCGCCGAGATCGTCTCCGCACGCTACGGGATTTCCCGCGAGGAACAGGACGAATACAGCTATCAGAGTCAGGTGCGTACCGCGCTGGCCCAGAGTAATGGATTGTTCGACCGTGAACTCGCGCCGCTGACCAGCCGCAAGGCGATCTTCGACAAGGCCAGTGGAGAAACCCGCTTTGAGGCCGTCACCTTGCTTCGCGACGAGTGCAACCGCATCGACACCACCCGCGAAAGCCTGAATGCGCTGGAACCGGTGTGGCCGGGCGGTCAGTTGAGTGAAAAGGGCCGCTTCATCACCGCCGGCAACGCCTCGCAACTGTCCGACGGTGCTTCGGTCTCGGTGTTGATGAGTGCCAAATTGGCCGAGAAACGTGGCCTGGAGCCGCTGGGGATTTATCGCGGGATGGCGGTCGCTGGCTGCAACTCCGATGAGATGGGCATCGGCCCGGTCTACGCCATCCCGAAACTGCTCAAGCGCCATGGACTGACTGTGGACCACATTGGCCTCTGGGAGTTGAACGAGGCGTTTGCCTGTCAGGTGCTGTATTGCCGCGACACCCTGGGCATTCCCATGGAACGCCTGAACGTCAACGGTGGTGCGATTTCGGTGGGCCATCCTTTTGGCATGTCCGGTGCGCGGATGGTCGGTCACGCGTTGGTCGAGGGGCAGCGCCGCGGATTGCGTTACGTGGTGGTGAGTATGTGCATCGGCGGCGGCATGGGTGCCGCCGCACTGTTCGAGGTGGTCTGAATGGTCAGTGCACAACAGATTCAAGCGACCATGGCGCGTTATGTGGAATTGGTGGATGCCGGTGATATCGACGCAATCATTGCGCTGTATGGTCAGGACGCGATGGTAGAAGACCCCGTCGGTCAACCGCCGATTCAGGGCCTTGTCGCCATCGAACGCTTCTACCGTGAAGGTCTGGGCGCAAGCAAAGTCTCGGCGACCTTGACCGGCCCGGTTCGGGCGACGACGAACGGTTGTGGGGCGATGCCGTTTCGAGTCGATATGGAATGGGCCGGGCAACCGCGCTCGATCCATGTGATCGACGTGATGGAGTTCGATGCGGACGGCAAGATCCGCTCGATGAAAGCCTATTGGAGCGAGGTCAATCTGACGCCGCGAGGTGCGGCGTGACCAGGTCGCGGTTCTGCGTCTGCCCGGTTTCGTAGAAGGCCTTGAGGTTCTCGGCAATCTGGCGCACGACGTTGTTGAACGCCTTGGCCAGCAACCATTCCATCAGCCTGCCACCGCGCAGGCTGTAGTTCATTTGGGTGGTGATGCGTGTCGCGTCACCCTCGGCCTGCAAGGCATAACTGAAGCTGGCTTCGCGGAACGGGAACGGCGCGCCGCCGCTGGCCTTGTGCAAAATCAGCACAAAACCGACACCGTCCTGCCATTGCACCACGCTCTCATCCAGCCACTGCCCCCCCTTGCGGAACACCCGGCGACTGGCGCCGAGCCCTTCACGTGCGCCGGGATGAAACTGGCATCCGGTCAAGCCCGGCACGTAATGCGGGGCGAGGCTCAGGTCATGCAGTTTGGCCCAGGCAGCGGCCGGGGTAAGGTCAAGCAGGACGCTGTGGCTGGCAATCGCGGGCATGTTGGAATTCCTCTTGTTCAATTGGATTGTGCCGCGTCGAGAAAGGCTGGGCGTTCGCCACCGCCGTGCACGGTGATGTCCGCGCCGCTGACATAACGTGCCAGCGTTGATGCCAGGTACAGACAGGTATCGCCGATGTCTTCCGGAGCCGCCAGGCGTTGCAACGGGATGGTCGCCGCCACCCGGGCAATGCCCACCTGATCGCCATAATGCATGGCCGCCTGCTCGGTGAGAATCAACCCGGCCGTCACGGCATTGACCCGCACCTTGGGCGCCCATTCCACCGCCAGCGAGGTAGTGAGGTTCAGCAGCCCGGCCTTCGCCGCACCATAAGCGGCGGTGCCGGGGGAGGGACGGGTGGCGCTGACGCTGCAAATATTGATGATTGCACCACCTTCGACCTGCGCCTGCATCACCTGATTGGCTTGCTGACAGAGATTCAGCGGCGCCAACAGGTTGAGGCGGATGATCGCTTCGCTAAAACGCGGCGAGGCACTGGCCGCGTCGGCATTCGGTGAACCGCCGGCATTGTTGACCAATACATCGAGGCGACCGAAACGCTCGACAATACTGTCGATCAATCGGCCGGACTGCTCGACATCCCGCAGGTCGCAGGGCAGAAACACCGCCTCGCGCCCAGCGCTGGCAGGCAGGGTGTCCGGTGTTTCGCGACCGCAAATCACCACTTCGGCACCACAGTCGATAAAACGCTGACTGATGCCGCGACCGACACCCTTGCCACCGCCGGTGACCAGTACCACTTTGCCGCGAAAGTCCATCGGATCAAGCATGGGATGCCTCGTTCTGTCGCTCGGGAATGCTGTCGATGCTAGGTGCGTGGCACCCATAGGCCAACGTCCGAAAAGACTAGGGCGGCGTAGTCCTGTCGGACGATGTTGTTTGCCCGGGCGCTCGGAATAATCCGGCGACAACAATAGGCCGGGAGGACACCTTATGGGCGCATTAGCGCAAGGGCACTTCGTCACGCTGCCGCAGGGTTTGCAGCTGCACTATCTGGACATCGGCGGGCAGGACGTCGGCAGCGGCGAGCCGGTGATATTCATTCACGGCAGCGGACCTGGCGCCAGTGGTCACAGCAACTTCAAGCAAAACTACCCGGCGTTTGTCGCGGCCGGTTACCGGACCATAGTCCCGGACCTGCCCGGTTATGGCGCATCGGATAAACCCGACACTCTCTACACCCTGGACTTCTTTGTCGCCGCCTTGAGCGATTTGCTCGATGCCCTGGATATCCAGCGATGCGTGCTGGTCGGCAATTCTTTGGGCGGTGCGATCGCGATCAAACTGGCCCTCGACCAACCGCAGCGGGTCAGCCGGCTGGTGCTGATGGCGCCCGGCGGCCTGATGGAAAAAGAACAGTATTACTTGCAGATGGAAGGCATCCAGAAAATGGGTGCGGCGTTCGCCAAGGGTGAACTGCACGATGCGGTAGGAATGCGTCGGCTGCTGGCGCTGCAATTGTTCGATGAGTCCTTGATCAACGACGAGACGGTCAATGAGCGGGTCGCCGTGGTGCGACAGCAACCGGTCTGCGTGTTGTCGACCATGCAAGTACCGAACATGACCTCGCGCCTCGGTGAGTTGCAGTGTCCGATCCTCGGTTTCTGGGGCATGAACGACAAATTCTGCCCGGTGTCTGGCGCGCAAACGATGATGCAGCACTGCCGGAACATCCGCTTTGTACTGCTCAGCGAATGCGGGCATTGGGTCATGGTCGAGCACCGTGAGCTGTTCAACCGCGAGTGCCTGGCGTTCTTTGAGGAGGCTCGCTCATGAGTGAACAACTGCGTCATCAATACGGCGAAGAGCTTTATCAGGCGCTCCTGAGTGGCACCACCCTGGCGCCGCTGACCGAGCGCTGGCCGGCGATCAGCATCGAGGATGCTTACCATATTTCGCTCTACAGCATCGAACGCCGGGTGGCCGCCGGTGACCGGATTGTCGGCAAGAAAATCGGTGTAACGTCGGCGGCGGTCCAGCAAATGCTCAACGTGCATCAGCCGGATTTCGGCTTCATCACCCGGCAGATGTCATTTGCCAATGACGCGCAAATCTCCCTCGCCGCGAACAAGCTGATCCAGCCTCGCGCCGAGGGCGAGATTGCCTTCACGCTCAAGCACGATCTGATCGGCCCCGGTGTTACCGAAGCTGACGTGCTGGAAGCGACCGAATACGTGATGCCGTGCTTCGAGATAGTCGACTCACGAATTCATGACTGGCGCATTCGTATACAAGACACCGTCGCCGACAACGCCTCTTGCGGCGTGTTCGTGCTGGGCGATGTTCAGGTCGATCCACGGACGCTGGATTTACCCAACTTGCGCATGCGCGTGTTCAAGAATGGCGAGCCTCTCAGCGAAGGCCTGGGCTCGGCAGTGCAGGGTAATCCGCTGACGGCAGTGGCCTGGCTGGCCAACACCCTGGGCGCCTTCGGTATTCCGTTCAAGGCCGGGGAAATCATTCTCTCAGGCTCTTTGGTGCCGCTGGAGCCTGCGCGTGCGGGCGACCGTTTTGAATTGACTATCGATGGCCTGGGCAGTGCCCAGGTGTCCTTCTGCGCCTGACCTGTGGGGTTTAACCGGATGAGCAAGAAACTCAGAGCGGCCATTATCGGCCCGGGCAATATCGGCACTGACCTGCTGATGAAAATGTACCGATCGGAATGGATCGAACCGGTGTGGATGGTCGGCGTCGACCCCCAATCCGAGGGCCTTAAACGCGCCCGTGAATTAGGCGTGAAAACCACGGCCGAGGGCGTCGACGGGCTGCTGCCCCATGTACTCGACGATGATATTCGCATCGCCTTCGATGCCACGTCGGCTTATGTACACGCGGAAAACAGCCGCAAGCTCAACGCGCTGGGGGTGATCATGATTGATCTCACGCCAGCGGCCATCGGCCCGTTCTGCGTGCCGCCGGTCAATCTCAAGGAGCACGCCGCGACGTTGGCGATGAACGTCAACATGGTGACTTGCGGTGGCCAGGCGACCATTCCGATGGTCGCGGCAGTGTCGCGGGTCCAGTCGGTGAGTTACGGCGAGATCGTCGCCACTGTGTCCTCCGGTTCGGTCGGCCCGGGCACCCGTCAGAACATCGACGAATTCACCCGTACCACGGCCGGTGCGGTGGAGAAGATCGGCGGCGCACGACGCGGCAAGGCAATCATCGTCATCAACCCGGCCGAGCCACCGCTGATGATGCGCGACACCATCCACTGCCTGACGGATGACGAACCGAATCAGGACGCCATTCGCACCTCGGTGTTGCAGATGGTTCACGAGGTGCAGCGCTACGTTCCCGGCTACAAGCTGATCAATGGCCCGGTGTTCGATGGGCACAAGGTGTCGATTTTCATCGAAGTCGAAGGCCTCGGCGACTTCCTGCCAAAGTCTGCCGGCAACCTCGACATCATGACCGCTGCGGGGCTGCGTACCGCCGAGATGTTCGCCGAAGAAGCCCACAAGGGCACCCTGCAACTGCCCGTCCGTTGAGTGGAGAATTGCCATGAATTTGCAAGGTAAGAGCGTCCGTCTGCACGACATGAGCCTGCGCGACGGCATGCATGCCAAACAGCATCAAATCAGCCTGGAACAGATGATCTCGGTAGCGACCGGTCTCGATGCGGCCGGCGTGCCGCTGATCGAAATCACCCACGGCGATGGCCTGGGCGGTGCGTCGCTGAACTACGGTTTCCCCGCCCACAGTGACGAGGAATACTTCGCGGCGGTGATCCCGCGTATGAAACAGGCCAAGGTCTCGGCGCTGTTGTTGCCGGGTATCGGCACCCTCGATCATTTGAGAATGGCCCATGAACACGGGGTGTCGACCATTCGTGTGGCCACCCACTGCACCGAGGCGGACGTCTCCGGCCAGCACATCGGCATGTCAGCGAAGATGGGCCTGGATACCGTCGGCTTTCTGATGATGGCGCACAGGGTCAGCGCGGAAAAACTGCTGGAGCAGGCGCGGTTGATGGAGAGTTATGGGGCCAACTGCATTTACTGCACTGACTCGGCTGGCTACATGCTGCCTGATGAAGTCACTGAGAAAATCGCTGCATTGCGAGCTGGGCTGAGTGCCGGGACCGAAGTTGGTTTTCACGGTCACCACAACATGGGCATGGCGATTGCCAATTCCCTTGCCGCGATCGAGGCGGGCGCCGCACGTATCGACGGTTCAGTGGCGGGGCTGGGCGCAGGGGCGGGCAATACGCCGCTCGAAGTGTTTGTCGCGGTGCTTGAACGGATGGGCGTCAACAGTGGCATCGACTTGTATCGGATCATGGACGTTGCCGAGGACCTGGTGGTGCCGATGATGGACCAGCCGATCCGCCTCGACCGCGATGCGCTGACCCTGGGTTACGCCGGGGTCTACAGTTCGTTCCTGTTGTTCGCCAAACGTGCCGAGCAAAAGTATGGCATTGCCGCACGTGAGCTGCTGGTGGAATTGGGTCGACGTGGCACCGTCGGCGGTCAGGAAGACATGATCGAAGACCTGGCGCTGACCCTGTCACGTTCGCGGGGTGTCTTGCCAACCTGATCTGGCGACAGCACAAAAAAGCCACCGGCCTTGCTTGCAGGCCCGGTGGTTTTTTTATGGGAGCAGATTACGCACCAGCGGGGGATAGCAATTAATGGCACTGGCTGAGCAACTGATGAACGCCGTGGTCGGTCGGTAGGCTTCATTCTTGAAGCGTTGACACAGGCTGGCGGTGCTGCTGGCGCAGACGATGATGAACAGGGCACAGGTGACTTTTCGCATAGCGAGCCTCGACACGGATTTTATTGTTGTAGAGGCACGTTATTGCGGTCGGCGGGATGTGGCTTCGTCCGAATGGACTACACAGGCTCCTTGTGGGAGCGAGCTTGCTCGCGATGGCGGTGTGTCAGGCGACATTAATGTTGAATGTACCGGCCTCATCGCGAGCAAGCTTGATCTCCCACATTGGTTAGGGGCCAGCCCGGGTGTTTGCGTACGACTTCGATCCCCTGTGGGAGCGAGCTTGCTCGCGATGGCGGAGTGTCAGGCGACATCAATGTTGAATGTGCCGGCTTCATCGCGAGCAAGCTCGCTCCCACAGGTTTTGCGTGCGGCCAATGCGCCCATGGCCATGAACAGTGCAGCAATGGCCCGCGCTTCGTTGAGTTCGCCGCGGGCCACCAGGTCGGGGATCTGCGCCAGCGGCACGCGCAGGCATTCCAACGGTTCGGGCTCGTCGCCGACCAGTTGGCAGGGACTCAACTGTTCGGCCAACACTACCCGGTAGCGATGGCACAGGTGACCCGGTGCCAGGGTCAGCTCACCCAGTTCGCTGAGGCGTGCGGCGCGCAGCCCGACTTCTTCGCAGAGTTCGCGTTGCGCCGCTTGCAGGTAGTCTTCATGGGGTTCTGCGCCACCCTTGGGTAGACCGAGTACAGTTTTTTCGACACCTACCGCATATTCACGGACCAGCAACACATGCAGCGGATCGGGCATCGCCACCAGCATCACCGAGCGATAGCCGGTGCCGCGCAGACGCTCGTAAACCCGCTGCTGGCCGTTGCTGAATTGCAGGTGCAGCGCTTCGATCTGGAAATGGCCGCTTTCAGCCAGCAGTTCAGTCTTGAGGATGGTTGGACAGTTGCGCATGGTCAGGCCCCTGGTTGGGATGGAGCCACTGTGCGCCGTGTGGGAGTGGCCGCCATCGTCCAAGCGGACGAGGGCGGAGAAATGCGCATTAGCCCAAGGTTGCCACGCTGCGTAGAATCAGGCGCACGAGCATGGTCTGGCGGGTCACGCCGGTCTTGGAGAAGGTTGACCGCAGGTGTGCCCGCGAAGTGTTGCGGCTAATGCCCAGCTCTTCGGAGGCTTCGTCGAGGGTCAAGCCGTTGGCCAACAACATCGCCAGTTGGGTTTCCGCCGGGGTGAAGTCGAACAATGCGCGGACGATCTCCTGGGGGGCGGTGGATTGTTGCTCCGGGTCGCTGATGAAAATGACCACCGTAGGGCACTGCTTGCCTTCGCTCCAGTCCGACAACGGCACCGAACGCACGATGATTCCCAGGTCCGCACGCCCGGATGGTCGTTGCACCCGAAGGGCTTCGACCACCGAAGGATTGCTGCTCTTTTGCGAGAGCAGCGACTGCTTCACCAGCCGTCGGAACTCCTGGGTGTCACGTGCCGTACCGACTTGCAGGCCATCGTTGACCAGTTTGATGCCGTCTTTTTCCTGGATCAGCCGATCGGCCACCTGGTTGGTCTGCAGCACTTTTCCGGCTTCGTCGAGGATGATCGTACCGACCGCCATCTGATTCACCGCACCGGCGTAAAGGTTGCGTTCGGCTTCGATGCGATTGAGCTGCATGTGGATCTTGATCGAGCGTTCCAGGTGCGCAATGAAATGCGTCAGCAAGGCTTTCTCTTCGTTGCCGAAGGCCTTGTCATCGCGTCCGCGACTGATGCGGATACGGCACTGGGCGCCGTCGCAGGTGTTGATGTCGGCGCCGAGGATGTGAAACACATCCACCGGTTCGAGGAAATTCTTGTAGAACTCCGAGTGTTGCCAATCGTCGTTGGAGACGAACTCGGCGAGGGTCACCACCTGGCGGTTGGGCAGGTCGACGAACGGGTCGAGGGTAAAAAAGTGTTTGTTGTACGACGCGGTCGCCTCGGTCGAGGTGCCAGTGGTGTTGACCATCAGACCGTCCACATGCGCGCTGGGCGGGCGCAGGATGAAGGTCACGTACTTGCTTTCCAGGTACACGTTGAGCTGGTTGAGAAAGGTCGCCCAGGGAATGGTTTCCAGCGGCCCCTGATAGAGGTTGCCGAGTAGATCACTGAACGTATCGAGGCTGAGGCTCTGCTGCATAGGGAAAACCGTTCTTATTATTAGCGTTGGCGGTGGCCGAGAATAAGCGCCGATATCGACTCCTTGCAACGCTCGGGCTCAAGGCCTGACGGGCGGCAGCCGGTCAGGCGCAGGGAGCGCGACAGGCCGTGGGAATTAGGCCCGTTCGCTGGCGCGCACGACAAACCGTTTGTGCTCCAGCACGTCGGCCGAGAGTGCCGCGATGTCGGTGTAGAACTGCTCGTACCAGCGGCGCAACTGATAGACCGGGCCGTCGCCGTCACACAGCAGCGGGTTGTCGACGCGGGTCTTGCTGTGCCAGATGGTCACGTCTTCGTAAAAGGCTTCCTGGGCCTGTTGCACATAGGCCTTTGCCATCGCCTGATTCTGTTCTTCGCTAAGCCCCGGGATCTTTTTCACCAGCACGCCGTAGCGCAGGGTGAAGCTGTCGAGGTCGATCGGCACATGGCAGTTGAGCAGGATCGAATGGATCGGCTGGCCGTTCATCGCGCCGGTCATTTCGGTGATCTGGTAGGCCGGGCCGAAGTAGGTGGCCACGGTGCTCAACACGCTGTCACCGGACAGGCGCTCACTGCGTGCGCTCATGATCTGGGTGGCCAGGTGGCCTTCGAAGACGTTGCTGAACGCCTCGACGGGTGCGCCATGCACCGTGCCGAAGTGCGCCATGTCGGCGATGTTGTCGATCAACTCGCGGCAGTTTGTGCCGATCTGCAGTTCGGCGACTTCCCACGCGGCCCACTCGTCACTGAAGCAAGCGTCAATGCGCGGGATGCGTTGCTCAGGGAGCGGCGGGTTGCCTTCCGGGTCATTCCAGACGAACAGCAGCTGGTTTTCTTCCATGAGCGGCCAGCTTTTGAGTCGGGCCCGTGGCGGAATACGCTTGGCGTAAGGAATGTCATCACAGACACCGTCGGCACCCCAGCGCCAGGCGTGGAACGGGCAGCGAATCGAGTTGCCTTCAACACAACCGGTACTGAGGTCGGCGCCCATGTGCGGGCAGTAGCCATCCAGAATATGCAGCTCGCCGTCTTCACCCTCAAAGGCCACCAGCCGGGTGCCGAACACCTCCAGTCGATGGGCCTTGCCGTCGCGGTATTGGGCGGCCAGACCCAGACAATGCCAGCCACGGGCATAGCGGTCTTCCAGCAGTTTGGCTTCGATGCGGTGCAGGGTACTCATCTTATTATTCTCCCAAGGTTCACGGGTTTGGCGCGTATCAGGGATTCTGCCGCCCCTGTAAAAGCGGGCATCGTCTGAACGGACGATGGCCGGTTAACGCTGGCCCGCTCTACTGACGCCATTGGACCCAGTGCAGGAGTTGGCGATGAGCAATGAACAAGGGCCGGTCGCGGTGATTACCGGTGCCGCCAGTGGTATTGGCCGAGGCCTTGCCGAACACGCGGCAAAGGAGGGCATGCGTCTGGTGTTGGCCGACCTGGATGCCCCAGGCCTGCAAGCGCTGTGCGATGAATTACAGGCTGGCGGTGCGCAGGCGATGGCTTGCGTCACGGATGTAGGCGATCTGGCACAGGTTGAGCGCTTGCGCGATATCGCCGTCGAGCACTTTGGCGGGGTTGATCTGCTGTTCAACAATGCTGGAGTGATGCAGACCGGCTACAGCTGGGAAATCACTCAGAGGCAATGGCAACGGATGCTGAACGTCAACCTCAACGGGGTGATCAACGGCATTCGCAGTTTCGTCCCGTTGTTTCTGCGTCAGGGGCGAGCCGCCCATGTGATCAACACGGCGTCCCTTGCGGGCCTGGTCAGCAGTCCGTTGATGGCGCCGTATAACGTTACCAAACAGGCCGTGGTCGCTCTTTCGGAAACCCTGCATTACGAATTGATCATGCTCGGCGCGCCGGTGTCGGTTTCAGTGCTGTGCCCAGGTCCGGTGGCCAGTGAAATCATGGCCTCGAACCAGGTGGTGGACACAGCCGGTTCTTCATTCAGTCAGCTGCTCGACAGCACGATTCGCCAAGGTATGACGCCGACTGAGCTGGCAGCGCACGTGTTCGTCGCCATCGCTGAAAAGCGCTTCTGGATCTTCCCCCACAAAGGTTTCAAACCCGCCCTTGAGCGAAGGGTGCAAAGCATCCTGGAAGAAACCAATCCGCAGTTTCAAATGACCGATGTAGAGGGAGATGCCCATGCCGCTCGATAAGCAGATCACCGCGGTACTCCAGCAATTTCGCGACCTGCCGGAGCCCGACTTCAGCCAGCTCGATGCCAAGCAATATCGGCAGTTTTCCGACAACCTGCTACCCGCCATCCCCGGCGACCCGATGATCGAAGTGCGTCACCTGCGGGTCGCCGGCGCGGTGGGCGAGCTGGATGCGCGGCTATATCGGCCACTGGAGCAGGACAACCTGCCGCTGCTGGTGTTCTTCCACGGAGGCGGTTTTGTCATGGGCAACCTCGACACCCATGACAACCTCTGCCGTTCACTCGCCAGTCTGACGGAGGCGGTGGTGGTGTCGGTCGCCTACCGACTGGCGCCGGAAAACCATTTCCCGGCGGCACCACTCGATTGTTATGCGGCCACCTGCTGGCTGGTCGAGCATGCGTCTGAACTGGGCGTCGATGGCAGCCGGCTGGGCTTGGCCGGGGACAGTGCCGGGGGCAACCTGGCGCTCGCCGTCAGTCTCCTGGCGGCGCAACGCCATGGGCCGAAAATCAGTTATCAGTGCCTGTTTTACCCGGTCACCGATGCACGCTGCGACAGTCAGTCTTATGAGGATTTTGCCGAGGGCTATTTCCTCACCGGTGCAATGATGTACTGGTTTTGGCAGCAGTATCTGCAGGATGCCGATCAGGGGGATGATCCCTTGGCCTCGCCATTGCGCGCCGACCGGTTGGCGGACTTGCCGCCGACCACCCTGATCAGCGCCGAGTTTGATCCTTTGCGGGATGAGGGCGAGGCGCTTGCCTTGCGTCTGCGGGAAGCCGGCGTGTCGGTGCGTGTGCAGCGCTGCGAGGGCATGATTCACGGATTTATCAGCATGGCGCCGTTTGTCGAGCGCGCTGCGCAAGCCTTGTCCGATGCCGCGGCAGACCTGCGCAGGGCGCTATCTGAAGCGAACACATAACCTGTGGGAGCGAGCTTGCTCCGGGCGGCGTTCCGACGAAAGCGGAGTTACCAGCGACATAGATGTTGAATGTGCCGGCCTCTTCGCGAGCAAGCTCGCTCCCACAGGGGATTTCTGTCGTCCGCATGTTTGATGTTCGCTGCAGATCAAACTGTGGGAGAGAGCTTGCTCGCGATAGCTATATTCCAGACACATCCAGCTTAAAATCTGACTCCGCACTCATGCGTTCGTCGGTCTAGTCTTCCTCATGACTTCATCACGAATAGGGCAAAGGAATGCCTGACTTACCCGCTTCACATCGTCTACGCGTTGGCCGCTATCCCGAACCCAACAGGGTTTATCTACTGACCACCAATACACTTGACCGAGAACCTGTTTTCAAGGATTTCGGCTTGGGCAGGTTGGTCGTCGACCAATTTCGAAGTGCCTAGGTACAAGGCTGGGCGAAGTCTTTGGCCTGGGTCGTCATGCCCGATCATTTTCATTGGTTGATCGAATTGCAGCAGTGTTCACTGAGTGAACTGATGCAAAAAACCAAATCATTGAGTACGCGGGCCGTGAACATGTCTACCGGTCGAAGAGGCAGCCTTTGGCAACAGGGTTATCACGATCGGGCGCTGCGGCGAGATGAGGACTTGGTAAAACTTGCTCGTTATGTCGTTGCGAACCCATTGCGGGCAGGGTTGGTAGAGAAGCTGAGCGAGTATCCGCTGTGGGATGCGATTTGGGTTTGATCAGAAATCATCGCGAGCAAGCTCGCTCCCACAGGTTCTGCGTTACTTAAGGTTTGATTCCCAGCAACATTTCCTTCGCCTGATCCTGCACCGCACCGGGTGCACTCATGTTGCCGTCGATCACGGTGATCACCGCATGCCCTTGCCATAACTGATACGCATCGGCCTGTTGCTGGGCGGCCGTCGGTGTCGGCGGGGCGACCAGGTTGACGTGAACCACGCCGTCGGCGCCGCGCTGGGAGGTGAAGTTCACCCGATCCCAATTGCCGATCGGGGCAAAACTCACGCCTTTGACGTCACTGGCCGCTAGCGCCGGGTAATTGATATTTAACCCGCTGACACCCGGCAAACCGAGCACATTCAATTCGCAGCCGGGGTTGTTTTTTTCGCAGGCCTGTTTGGCGTGAGCTCCCGCGAGACTCGCCTGCTCGATAACCTTCACCGCAAACCGGGCAGTGTCATCCATGGCGCCGAGGGTTTTGCGGTAACCGGCCTGTTGGTCGCGGATGATCAGGTCCATGTCGATGGCCGTCGACACCGCCACCGCCGGAATGCCCTTGAACATTGCGCGGACCGCTGCGTTCAAGGTGCCGGACATTTGCGTCAGCGGGCCGACGTTTTCACCAAAATTACTGCCCGACACCATTAGGTCTGGCGGATTGCCTTTGAGCAGCACGTCCAGGCCAACATTGACTGCATCCACCGGGGTGCCGATGGCGGAAGTCTTGCCCGGGGGCGGGGTGTAGCCCTCGGGTGGGCCGACGCAAAATTTGCCTGGCGCCAACTCGGTCACTGCCAACGCCTGCCCGGGCACGACCACGCTGGCCGCGCTGATGCCACTGCTGTCGTTCAACGGACCAACGAGGGTCACCTGATGCCCGGCGGCGGTCAGCGCGCGGTACATCGCATCGATGCCGGGCGCCCGACAACCGTCGTCGTTGGTCAGCAGGATGTTCAGGGCATTGGCCTGCATCGACAGGCTGACGCTGGCCATGGCGATGACGCCAGTGAGCAATTTGTTCATGGGGAGTTTTCCGTGAAATGAGCGAGTTCAAAAAAGCACAACGCCCCGACCGAGTAAATCGGTCAGGGCGCAGAGGGCTTAGCGAGTGCCGAGTTTGCGCAGGTTGCCTGGGGTGAATTCGTCTTCAGTGAAGGCGGTGGCGTTGAGCTTGGCGGGCTTTTGATCAATCAGCATTCTGTCAACCAGATACGAACCGGCGATCAGGTCATGGTAGATCCCGAGGCGAGCGTGGTAGCGCTGCAGCTCGTAGGCGTAGATCGAGGTCTGCATGTTGGTGCGCCAAAGCTCGCCGCGGCTGTCGTAGTTGTCGGCCAGGGTTGCGGCCCAGGAGTCCTCGTCCAGATACAACACACGCTTGGCGTAAACATGCCGGGCACCTTCTTTAAGTGTTGCCTGCAAGACCCAGACTCGGTGCTTTTCATAGCGCATGTACTGCGGATCGATGTGGCCGGTGGTGGCCAGGATCTGGTCGGTACTCACGCTCGGGTCGTCGATCTTGTAGTTGTGGTACGGGATGTAGATTTCTTTCTTGCCGACGATGGTCCAGTTGTAGCGATCCGGTGCACCGTTGAACAAACGGTCTTCGTCATATACCCGGAAGCCGCCGGCGCCACTTGGCGAGTCATAACCCACGGTCGGTGCACGACGTACCCGACGTTGCCCCGGGCTGTACTGCCAGGCCTGGCGAGGGGAGGCGGTCGGATTGATGAACTCGTGACCGACGACAATCTCGCCTTTCTTGCGCACCGGCTCCAGGGTGGTGATCAGGAAGTTGGTGAGAATGCCGTTGGCGCTCTCCAGGGTTTTATCCGGGCTGGACCAGATCGAAAAGATCTTGTAATTGACCTCTTCCAGTACCCGCTCCTTGTTGGAATACACCACAGCCTGACCGTAGTTGGCCTCTTCGGTATTGGCGCGTCCGGCCAGGGTATGGTTGAACATCAACTCGCTGCCGTTCTTGGGAATCGGGAACGGCGAGGCGCCCCAGGCGTTTTGCGTGTCATTGTTGTCGTTGGCCAGTTCGGCGCTGACCGCGTTTTTCTTGACGAGGTCTTCCAGGCGCTGATCGAAACGGAAGTCGCGATGGCTCGGGTACACCGGAATGTTGAAGGTCGCGGGGTAGCGTTTAAGCAACGCTTTTTGGCCATCGGTGAGGTTGTCGGCGTACTTGTCCATGTTCTGCGCATTGATCACGAACATCGGCTTTTCTGCCGCGTACGGGTCCGGGTACGGTGTGCCGGGGCCAGCGTATTTGAGCTGCGGCGGCAAGCCGCGCCATTTTCCGGTCCAGGCCGGGATGCTGCCGTCGGCGTTGCCCGCCTTCTCGGCCCCCATCGGGGTCAGGTCCTGACCCAGGCGTGCGGCTTCTTCATTGCTGATTTTGGCCTGAACCAGGCCACTGCCGAGCAGGCTGACGGCCAACGCCGTGCCCAACAATGTGTGGGTAAATCTAGACATGCTGTGCTCCTCCATCAGGGGATTCAGAACCGGTATTTGAAGTTGAGGGCGACGTTGTCGCGGTCGGCCAACGGGGCGTTGTTGGCGTTGCCCAGGTAGGCGTTGTAACGGGCTTCAACGGTGAAGTTGCCCAGATAGCGCCATGAGCTGCCGATGCTCGCGCGGTCGTCGCCCTGGCCTGAGTTGATCGAGCCCACCAGTGCGCTGTCATGCTGGGCTGCGGTGCTGTAGGTGACGGGCACCGACATGTCCCAGCCGCTGAACACGTTGTTGTAATCGAAGTTCGCCTGAACCGTGTAACCGAAGGCGTCGCGGTCATAGACCAGACTGTCGGTGCCCGGCAGCGAGAATCCAGGGGCGAATGTCACAGGTTCCGACTTGTCGTTGCTGAGCACGGTGTTGTAGACCAGCTCACCGGTCAGAGTGGTGTTGTCGGCCCATGATGTCGGGCCGAGCACGTAGATCATCGATGTCTGCGCCTGCATGGTTTTGCCGCGCACCGGGCTTGAGAAACCGTTGTCGACCATCACTGGCTGACCGTCGCGGTAGCTGACTTCACCGGCCCAGCTCACGCTGCCCAGCACCGTTGCGAAACTCGCGCCGTAAAGATCGATGTTGTCGAAGTAGCGGACCCGGTAGTGCCCCAGATCGGTCTGGAAATCCAGAGACGGGGTCTTGTCGTGGTATCGCGAGTAGTAGAGGCCGAACTCGGTGTTGTTCAGCGACTCTACCGCATAGGTCAGCGCCACACCGTATTGGCCGCTGTCGCTCGGCTTGTCGTCACCCAGGCGTGTCAGGAAACCGCTGGCGTCGTTGAAGCCACCCTCGTCGATGAAGTCGGTGGTGGAAAAGTAGCTACCCACGCCGAACAGCTCGGTCTTTTCCCATTTGTATTGGTAGTAGGCCTGCAGGTCGAGGCTGTCGGTCAGGCTGAACTGCGTGAACAATTGGCCGACGGGCAGCAGGATCTCCTTGACCTCAACCCCCGGAGTGGTCGACTTGGTCGCATCCACCGGGCTCTGGGCGGCGGAAATGCCGGGGTAGAACAGACTTTCACCCCAGCTCACTACCTGGTTGCCGAGCCGCGCGTTGAAGTTGTGGCCACCGATGTCCCAGGTGCCATACGCGTAGTAATCGAGCATGCGCAGTTCATTGCGGTGTTGGTCGATGGTGTCCTGGGAAAAACGATCGGGACGGTTGCAATGACCGCCGGCGAAGCAGTTCGAGGTGCCCGTGTCGTTGTCGTTGCCCTGATCGTAAACGTTGTCGTAGAAGCCCGTCCCACGCAGGAACACGCCGTAGTCCTCACGCCATTTGATGTTGGCCTCGGTGAGAAAACCGCTGCGGTTGTTGATCAGACTGCCTTTGTCGAACGCGTTGTTGCCATCGTTGCCGTTGGCATTGGCCGTCAGCTTGTGATCGCGAGAGTCGGTCCGCCAGGCCAGGCTGTACGTCAGTGTGGTATCCCAGTCGACGCTCAAATCCTCGTTCGGCTGGAAACTCATGGCGCTGGCTTGACTGCCCAGTCCACCAGCCAGCAAGAGCATGGCCAGCTGTACGCGAGGGTGCAGCGATTGTGGGGCGATTATTGTTTTTATCATGTCGTCCTCATGCCCAGGTCAGACCTGCCCGACCTGCATTTCAGGGGGTGATTGGTGCTGTGGGCGACTATGGAGTCAGCTTTGGGGCGCAACATCGTCCAAGCGGACTAAGCGATTTGCACAAGGCTTGGGGCGCCCATCGCCTTAGTCCCATCGGACGATGACCGTTCAGGGCACGCGGCGAACAATCCCGAGACCGACTGCACCGGGCGAAGATCTGGCGGCGGCGGTTTTTGCCTGATGGGCGCTGAGCAAGGGTGATCGCATGAAAACTGCCGAGATCAAATGGGATGAGTGCTGCGATGTACTGGTGATTGGCTCCGGAGCGGGGGGAATGACTGCGGCGCTGCGTGCCCATGACCTGGGGCTCAATGCGCTATTGATCGAGAAGAGCGCCGAATACGGCGGCACCTCGGCGGTGTCTGGCGGCGGCATCTGGATACCTGACAACCATCGGATCAAAGCTCTGGGCGGCAGCGATTCAGCAGCGGAAGCGATCGCCTACATCCGTGCAGTGACCCATGGCGAGATCAATGACGGGCGAATCGAAGCCTATGTCGAACACGGCCGCGAGATGGTCGAATACCTTGAACAACAGACCCGCGTGCGCTTCGAGGCGCAGCCTCGCTATGCCGATTACTACCCGGAAGTCGAAGGCGGAAAACCGGGCTACCGCTCCATGGACCCGCAACCGTTTGACGCCGCCGAACTGGGTGAGGAATTTCTGCGCATGCGTGCGCCATCCCCCGGAACACTGATGATGGGACGCATGGCGATGACCATGAAAGAGGCGCAGGTGCTGTTGTGTCGTGGCCCTGGCTGGTTGCGACTGACGCTGCGGGTGATGTGGCGTTACTGGCTTGACCGCGAGGGCCGGCGGTTGTCACGCCGCGACCGCTTCCTGACCCTTGGCAATGCCTTGATCGGCGCCTTGCGCTGTTCGTTGCAGGATCGCGGCAAGTCCCTTTGGCTGAACTGTGCACTGGAAGAACTGCTGCTCGTTGGTGATCGGGTTGGCGGCGCTCGCGTCTGTCGCGACGGGCAGTTACTCAACGTCAAGGCACGCTACGGCGTGATCATCGCGGCCGGTGGTTTCGAGCGTAATCAGGCGATGCGCACGCAATATCTGCCGCAGCCGACCCAGGCCACCTGGAGTGCCACGCCGCCGCACAATACCGGTGACGGCATTCGCGCCGGTCAGGCAATCGGTGCTCGCACTGCGCTGATGGACCATAGCTGGTGGGCGCCGACCACCCATGTCCAGGGCGAAGAAAAGCAGCGCGCACTGTTCGTCGAACGGACCTTGCCGGGCTGCGTGCTGGTCAACTCTGCCGGTGAACGCTTCGTCAACGAAGCCGCACCCTATACCGACATCGTCTACGCGATGTACGCCAACAATCGCGAAGGCGCGGTGAGTGTGCCGTGCTGGATGGTGTTCGACGCCGAATTCCGCCGCAAGTACCCCTGCGGCGCGTTACTACCAGGCTATGCCCAGCGCGATTGGCAGCTGCCCGAGCATCTGCGCGAGTACTTTTACAAGGCTGCAAGTTTGCAGACGCTGGCAGAAAAAATCGGCGTCGACGGTGCCGGTCTGGTCCGTACGGTGCAGCGTTTCAACGGCATGGCCGTGCAGGGTGTCGACGCGGATTTCCATAAAGGTGAATCGCTGTTCGATCGCTACTATGGTGATCCGAGTGTGCAGCCCAATCCTTGCCTGGCGCCGTTGCTCAAAGGTCCGTTCTACGCCGTGCGCATTGATGCCGGGGATATCGGCACCAAGGGTGGTTTGCTGACCGATGTTCACGCCCGCGTATTGCATGAGGACGGCCAACCCATCAACGGTTTGTATGCCATTGGCAATAGCGCCGCCTCCATGATGGGCCGCACCTACCCCGGAGCCGGTTCGACCATTGGCCCGGCAATGACCTTCGGTTACGTGGCGGCCAATCACATCAAGTGTCAGAGCGAGACCAGCTCGGCCAAAAGCCTGTTCAGGAGCGTCGAATGAATCAGCCATTTAAACAAGTCGCGGTGGTGACCGGCGCCAGTCGCGGGGTCGGTCAGGGCATCGCCCTGGCCCTTGGCGCTGCGGGCATGACGGTGTTTGTTACAGGACGATCTCCAGAAACGGGAGGATCGAACTTATACGGTCATGCGTTGCGCGGCTCGCTGGAGGACACGGCTGCCGCGATTACTGCGGCGGGTGGGCAGGGTATCGCGGTGGTCTGCGATCATGCCGATGATGCGCAGGTTCAGGCACTGTTCGCCCGGGTTGAAAAGGAATGCGGGCAACTGGATTTGCTGGTGAACAATGCCGCGTTCATTCATGACCGATTGATCGAGCCGGGACCTTTCTGGGAGAAGCCGCTGGACCTGGTGCGCATCCTCGACGTCGGTCTGCGTTCGGCTTACATCGCCAGTTACTTTGCTGCGCCGTTGTTGCTGCGCAGCGGTCGGGGGCTCATTTGTTTCACTTCTTCATTTGGTGCCGGGTGCTATATGCACGGCCCTGCGTACGGTGCGCAAAAGGCCGGGGTCGACAAGTTGGCGGCTGACATGGCGATCGACTTCGAGGGGCGGGGCGTGGCGGCGTTATCGCTATGGCTCGGCCCGCAACTGACCGAGCGCACCCGGATTGCCGGGGAGCAACATGGCGAGCAATACAAGGCCTTTCTGGCGGATGCCGAAACCCCTCAATTCAATGGCCGGGTGATTCACGCTCTGCTCAATGACCCGCAGTTGATGACGTTCTCCGGGCAAACATTAATCACCGCCGAAATAGCCGCCGGTTATGGCATCAGCGAAGCCGGCGGCCGCCAGCCACCTTCCCACCGCGCCATGCTCGGCGACCCGCGCCGGCAGCACCCGGCGCGGGTGATCTAGTCCACATTCGGCAGGTCAAACACAAAACCCTGTGGGAGCGAGCTTGCTCGCGATAGCGTCAGGTCAGTCAACATTGATGCTGAATGTACCGCCGCCATCGCGAGCAAGCTCGCTCCCACAGGGGTTGCGTTTAATTGACTGGCTGCAAAGCCCACTCGCGCAACACATTCTTGGTCACTTTGCCCGCTGCGTTGAGCGGCATGCTCTCAAGCACTCGCACCCGGCGTGGGACTTTGTAGTTGGCCATCTGCTCGCGGCACCAGGCGAGGAATCGGGCCTGCTCGATCTCTATGCCCGGAGCTGGTAGCAGGAAGGCCATTGCCACTTCACCAAGACGTTCATCGGGGATGCCGATCACCGCGACCTGGGCCACGCCGGGGTAGGTCAGCAAGCAGTGCTCGATCTCCGCCGGGTACACATTGAAACCTCCAGTGATGAACATGTCCTTGAGGCGGTCGGTGATGCGCAGGTAACCCTGTTCGTCGAGCACGCCGATGTCCCCGGTGTGCAGCCAGCCGTCGGCATCGAGGACTTCCTGACTGGCCTGCAGATCATTGAAATAACCCTGCATCAGGTTGTAGCCGCGCACCTGAACCTCGCCGGGGACGTTGGCCGGCTGGCTGCGGCCGGTGCTGCCAACGCAGCGGATTTCCACGCCAGGCATGGCGCGGCCGCTGGTGTTGGCGACCAACTCCGGCGAATCCCCAGGACGGCAGATCGTCGCAAAACCGCAGACTTCGGTAAGACCATAGGCGGTGACGATGGTGGCAAACCCCAGTTCGTCACGCATGCGCCGGATCATCTCCACCGGAATCGCCGCGGCACCGGTCACCGCTACCCGCAATGACGTCAGGTCAAATTCGCTGCGTTGTGGGTGAGCGAGCAATGACTGATAGAGAGTCGGCGGGCCAGGCAGCACGGTGATCCGTTCGCGCTCGACGCACTCAAGCACTGTCTGCACATCAAAAATCTGCTGCGGCACGATGGTGCAGCCGCGCATCAGCGCCGCCAGCCAACCGGCCTTGTAACCGAAGGAATGGAAGAACGGATTGACGATCAGGTAGCGATCGCCCTCACGCAAACCCACCACCTCGCTCCAGTCGCGCACTATCCGCAGGTTTTGCCCGTGGCAAGTCTTGACCCCTTTGGGCTTGCCGGTGGTGCCCGAGGTGAACAGCAGGTCGGACAGCGCTTGCGGGCCAACGCTTTGTTCGCGAGTTCGCAGGGACAATTGCGACACGTCTGCGCCCAGGTCGAGGAAGTCATCCCAGTTCAGGGTGCCCGACCCACCGCTGCGCAAGGTGACGATCTGGCGCAGCGCCGGCAGGTCTTCAGACGCCAGCATGCGCGGGTAATCGACACCCAAAAATTCACCAATGGCAAACAGCACGCAGGCACCGCTTTCGCGAAGGATAAAACTGGCCTCGCTGCCCTTCATGCGGGTGTTGAGCGGCACCAGTG
Organism: Pseudomonas sp. RT4P38; assembly: GCF_054897765.1. Classification (NCBI taxonomy): domain Bacteria; kingdom Pseudomonadati; phylum Pseudomonadota; class Gammaproteobacteria; order Pseudomonadales; family Pseudomonadaceae; genus Pseudomonas; species Pseudomonas sp. RT4P38. Next base: position 4,171,349 of record NZ_CM142703.1, on the reverse strand, counting down.
CAGCGCCGACACTTTGTAGCGCGCCAGCGGCGACGATCCATTCCCACAGATTAGGCGCCCAGATCGCCACCCGATCCCCGGCCTTTACGTCCAGCGCCAGCAGCGCGCGGGCGGCTTGTCGGCGCAGTTGGTCGAGTTCTCGGTAACTGATCGAGCGCCCGTCATCCTCGATGGCCGGGCGGTCGCCGTAGGCCTGGGCAGCGTTGGCGAACAGTTGGGCGATGGTCAGTGCGGTTGCGACAGGCGGCATGGGGCCTCCCCGGTTAGAAGACAGTGGCGAAAAAGGGAGTGGGCCGGGCAGGGCGCCCGGCCGGATAGCGAATTACTGGGCGGGCGGGGCGAAGCGGCGACCGGCGGAGAAACCACCGTCCACGGCGATCATCTGGCCGCTGACAAAGGATGCTTCGTCTGAAGCCAGGAACAGCGCGACGTTGGCCACTTCTTCCGGTTGTCCGGAGCGGTTGAGCATGTGCTGCGAGGCGAAGAAAGCGTGGAAGGCTTCCTGCTCGCGGACCATGCTGGTCATCGGTGTTTCGATCAGGCCGGGGCACAAGCCGTTGACGCGGATATTGGCATAGCCGTAGTCAATGGCCATCGAGCGCGTCAGCTGGTTGATGCCGCCCTTGGAGACGTTGTAAGCAACGTTGCCGTCGCAGCCTTGCAGGCCGAAGATCGAGCCGATGTTGATGATCGAACCGCTGCGTTGGGACACCATCGATTCCAGCGCATATTTGCTGGTGAGCATGCTGCCCGTCAGGTTGATGTCCATCACCCGTTGCCAGTTGGCGGTGGTGGTCTGGGTCACGCTGCCCTGGTCGGCGACGCCGGCCGCGTTGACCAGCACGTCGATGCGCCCGAAGTGGCCGATGACTTCTTGCATGACCTGCTGGACCTGCGCTTCATCGCGCACATCGAGGGTCATGAACAGGCCAGGGAAATCCGCCGGTGCGGTGCCGATGTCCAGCCCGACCACTTGCGCACCTTCAGCGGCGAAGCGGCGCACACAGGCCAGACCGATCCCCGAAGCGCCGCCGGTTACTACCGCGACCTTATTCTGCAAACGAGCCATAACTGCACCTCTTTTATTGTTGTGGGCTAATGCTGTGGCCGAGTCTAACCGCAGACTGTGCCCGGGTGATCGTCCGTTGAGACTATTGCTGGCGGGTGTTCAATCCGGGAATTTCAGCCGTACCCGGACACCGGTTGGACGGCTCTGGCAGGCCAGCGTCCAGCCTTCGGCCAATTCTTTGGGGCTGAGCACATCGTTGCGTGCCAGCTGGATATCACCTTCCTGGACGACGCACATGCAAGCCCCACAAAAACCTTCTTCGCAAGAAGAGGGCACGTCCAGGCCTGCCGCTCTGCAACTTTGCAGCAGGGTGTCGCCTGGGCGGCAGGCAATCTCGTGTTGCTGACCGTCGAGCTCGACAATCAGCGCCTCGCACAGTGATCCGAGGGCCGCCACCCGGGCCAGGGTTTCTTCGACGAGTAGTTCGTCGGGATCCGGAGGCGAGACAAAGCGCTCGACATGGATGCGTTCGGCGGCTTCGCCCAGCCCCAACAGCGTGCGCTCCACGGTGTCCATGAACGGCCCCGGTCCGCAGATGAAGTAGTCACCGCCAGCGGAACCGCGCAGCAGATGACGCACCTGGGCGTCGGTCAGGAAACCCTGAACCGAGTCGAGGACGTGCACCACGTGCAGTTGATCAGGATGCGCCTTGATCAACTGACACAGCTCATCCTTGAAAATCACCGAGGCTTCATCACGGTTGGCGTAGATTAACTTGATCGGCCGCTGGCTGCTGTGCAGAGTCGATTTGAGTATGGAAAACACCGGAGTGATGCCCGAACCTCCGCCGAACAGCACCAACGGTCTATCAACCGATTGTTCCTCGTTCAGGCAGAAATGCCCCGCCGGTGGCAACACCTCCAGCCAGTCACCGACCTGTACCTCGTTCATCCAGTTCGACACCCGGCCGCCCTCGACCCGTTTGACCGTGACCTTGGGCAGCGCATCCGACAGCGGCGAACTGGCCATGGAATAACAGCGGGTCAACAGCTTGCCGGCGCAGGGCACGCGAAAGGTCAGGAACTGGCCCGGTTTGTAAAGAAAGCGCTCACGCAGTGGCGGTGGTATTTCAAGCACCAGCGAGCGCGCATCAAAGGTCTCGTCGATCACCGCGCACACTTGCAATGAGTAGCTTCCCGTCGCTGATTCGGCCGGTGTCAGGTTCTGCTGTTGCGTGCCCATGTTCACCTCGGCCTCAGAGCCCGCTGATCAATTGGGCGTTGTCGACGCGGATCTCGGCACCGTTGACGAAACGTGACTCGTCAGTGGCGAGGAACAGCACCACATTGGCAATGTCCCGGGGCGCGCACATACGATTCATCGGGTCTTGGTCGAGGGCTTCCTGAGGGATCGGCTGGCCGCCGGTCAAGGCCTGGGTCATCGGCGTGTTGACGCCATCCGGGTGCACGCTGTTGCAGCGAATGCGGTAGCCCTGTTGCTTGCAGTGCAAGGCAATCGAGCGAGTCATTGCCGCCACCGCGCCTTTGGACGCCGAGTAGGCACAGAACATCGGCATCGCACCCAGCGCCGCCACCGACGACATATTGATGATCGAGCCGCCGCCGGTTTCCTTCATGGCCTGGATCGCGTATTTGCAGCCGAGAAAGTAACCGTCTCCATTGATTTTCTGCACCTTCTGCCACAGTTCCAGCGTGGTGTCTTCGATGCTGCCCAAGGCCAGAATCGCAGCGTTGTTCACCAGTACATCGAGGCGCCCGAAGTGTTCCAGGGTGGTTTTGATCACCTGTTGCCAATCGCTTTCGCTGGCGATGTCATGGCGAATGAACAGCGCTTTGCTGCCGATTTCTGCGGCGACCTGGCGTCCGGCTTCTTCGTTGAGATCGGTCAGCACGACTTTGGCACCTTCACGGGCCAGCAGCAGGGCGTCTTCGCGACCGATGCCGCTGGCGGCGCCGGTGATGATGCAGACTTTGCCTTCTACACGTTGCATTGTTGTTCTCCTGAGCGTGTGGTTTTAAGTGTGACTTGATCGACCAGATGGGCAGCGGCACGGCGACCGGAATAGATGCAATCGGCCAGCGACAGGCCGGAGACATACAGATTTGAAGCGACCCCGACCGCATTGCGGCCGGCGCTGTACAGACCACGGATCGGCTGACCTGCGTGGTCCAGCACCTGGCCGCTGCGTTCGCAGACTTTCAGCCCGCCCAGGGTGATGACGGGGCAGGGGAACAGGCGGCTGGCGAATGACAGATCGAGGGCGTACCACGGGCCTTGTTCCATATCGGCGAGCATGGCTTGCGACTTGCCGAACGTATCAACGATTTCGCCTCGCGCGGCGCGGCTATAGGTTTCCACGCTCTGTCGCAGGGCCTCGACGGGCAATCCGCAACGCTTCGCCAACCTCGTCAAGCTGTTGCTGCGCCGGGCGTTAAACAGCAAATTGAGCAGCACCGGCAGGCGCTGGAATTGCCAGACCTTGCCCGGCCCGACCTGACGTAATGCCTCGCGCACCAACGCCCGGTTGAGAATCAGAATGGCGCGGCCGTCCTGCTCTTCGACCATCGCGTGGCCGAGGGTCGCACCGTAGATTTCTTCGTTGGCGTAACGCTGACCCCGAGCATTGACGATCAGCCCTCGGGCCCAGGCCAGTGGTGGATTGATAAAACGCCAGGCGCTGACCTTGTCCATCCGCGCCACGCTGCCACCGGCACTCTGGCCCAGGGCGATTCCGCTGCCGTTACAGCCTGTGGTCCCCAGCGGCAAACCGGCCAGATACTGCGGCGCATGCTGGCGGACCCACCCGCGATTGAAGATAAAACCGCCGCTGCTCAGCAACACACCTTGTTCGGCGCGAATCAGCTGGCGTTCGGCACAGGTTTGTTCGATGCGTCGCAAGCGAGCGCGCAAACGGTCGGCCAATGCCGGGGCGTACAGGTGGATGGCGCTGGCCCAACGTGAAAGCCGGGCATGCTGACGGGCTGCGGGACTACCGGGCGGCAGCTGCCAGGCTTCGACCCCCAGCACTTGATCGCTGGTATCGAGCACCAGCCGCCGCACTTCGCACTGGCTGCGCAGGCGCGCACCGTGACGCAAGGCGCTGGCCTTGAGCGGGGCGAACAGGCTGGCGCCGGACATGCCGGGGCCTTTGGTGCGGTGACCGCGAGGTGCCGGTTTGGCAATGGCGGCATAGGCCGGTACGGCTTCGTTGCCGGAGTAATAAAGGTAGTGCTGATCGCTCGGGTACGAAGTTTTATGCGGTGGCACGCTGGATTCGAATGCGACACCCTGACACTCAAGCCAGGCCAGTTGCTCGGCACTGCCTTCGCAGAAATTTCGCAACGTCTGGCTGCTGACGGCTTCGCCGACTTCCTTTCGCAGGTAGTTGAACATCGCTTCGCTGCTGTCGTCATAGCCGGCCTGGTGCTGGTACGGCGTGCCGCCACCGGCATACACCACACCGCCACTGATCGCGGTGGCGCCGCCCCCTTCGAAGCGGTCCAGTGCCAGCACCGCCAATCCGCGACTGGCCGCTTCGATGGCGGCACAGGCGCCGGCGCCGCCAAAACCAACCACCAGCAAGTCGCAGCGATCATCCCATTGCAGCTGGTCGGTGCTGCTCACTCGTAGCGCCGTCAACCCGTTCAGGCTGTCCATTTTTTCAGGCCTCAGCCGGCGAAGGCGAAGGAGGGTGCGGGTTTGGCGGTGGTGGTGTAGCTGCCGTCGAGGTAGACCAGTGGGGTGATCGCGGCGCTGGTGTGAATCTGCAGGATGCGCCCGATGAACACGGTGTGGGTGCCATAGCTGAAGTGGCCGTCCTGCCGGCAGAGGATCGCCGACTGGGCGTCACCCAGATAGGGAATGCCGCCGGCGCTGGTCAACCAGTTGCCGCGGTCGAACCGTGCCTCGCCTTTGATGGCGCCGCTGCACAGGTGTGCCAGGTCTTGTTGCTCGACGCCGAGGATGTTGACGCAGAAGTCTGCGCCGGTCGCCAGTGCGGCATGGGGGGAGGCGGTTTTGTTGATGCAGATGAGTAGCGATGGTGGTTCGGTACTGAGGGAGTCGACTGCCGTGGCGGCCATGGCGAACCGCTCAGAGCCATTGCTGGTGCTGATTATGGTGACTGACTTGGCCAGGCGGCGCATGGCCTGGAGCATGTCGGCTTTCAAATTGATGTCGTTCATCGCACTAGCCCTTTCGTTGTGCATGGAGTGCGATGGATTCTTGCTCTGACTCCCCGCGCTAACATCGTCCGAGGGGACTAGGCCTTGGCGGCCTCTGGGCCGACCAGGTTCTTGTTGATCGAGTACATATCCATTCCTTCGGTTATTGCGGCTGACGGTTTCGCCCTTACGGCGAGTCCCTTTTGTCAAACGCCACAAAAGGAACCAAAAAGTCTCGCCCCAAGCGTCCGGCCCCTCGCCTGGGCTCGGCGTTCCTTCGCTCCGGTATCCATCCGGGGACACTGCCCTCCGGTCTGCTTCGCTACGACCTACATGCAGCGTGTTCGACTGCGTCGAACGGCGCTGCGCGCCACTCCCCGGATGCACACCTCCACTCAGCCTTCCGAAGGGGCGGGTGGATCAAGATCAAGAGCTGCAGGCGAGCTAACGCTCGGCCTGTTGAGTGGTGAGAAGCGAAAGGCGAAAGGCGAACACTGATCCCCTGTGGGAGCGAGCTTGCTCGCGATGGCGGCTTATCTGTCGACCAATCTCTTACGGCTGTACGCAGTCCCCCTGTAGGAGCTGCCGCAGGCTGCGATCTTTTGATCTTCGTTTTCATCCTTCGCTTTTCTTCAACGCCACATGGTCCGTTTGAGGGATGCCCACCGCCGCACGCATTGCTTGAATGCCGCTGTGGAGGCGAGCACCACCGGTGCTGCATCCGCCCCGCTGCACGCGCGCCCCGGCGGATGGGGTGAAGAGAGGAGAACAATAAAAATGCTCAACCAAGACCTGATTCGCCAGCGTCTGAGCCAACGTGCCCGCGAGCTGGTGCCGATCTTGCGTGAACGCGCCCAGAACGCCGCGCAAGCCGGCCAGTTGCCTGAAGAGACCCTGAAGGATTTCCACGACGCCGGGTTCTTTCGCATCCTTCAGCCATCGCGCTGGGAAGGCTATGAACTCGAACCCAAGGACTTCTTCGAGGTGCAGATGACCCTCGCCGAAGGCTGCATGTCCTCGGCCTGGGTGCTGGGGGTGGTGGCGATCCATAACTGGCAACTGGCGCTGTTCGATGACCGAGCGGCACAGGATGTTTGGGGCGCCGACTCCAGTGTGCTGATCTCTTCTTCCTATATGCCGGTGGGCAAGGTCGAGCGGGTCGAGAATGGTTTCAAGCTGAGCGGGCGCTGGGGGTTTTCTTCCGGCAGCAAGCACTGCGACTGGGTGTTCCTGGGGGCGTTGGTGCCGCCGGAGGAGGCGGGCGGGGCGCCGGATTACCGGACTTTCCTGGTGCCGCGCAGCGACTACCAGATTCTCGACAACTGGAATGTCATGGGCCTGGAAGCCACCGGCTCCCACGATATTCTGGTGGAGAGTGCCTTTGTTCCAGAGTACCGCACTCATCGGGCGTTCGACGGTTTCATGCAGGACAGTCCGGGTAACGCAGTGAACACCGCGCCGCTGTTCCGCCTGCCATTCGGGCAGATTTTTGTGCGGGCGGTGTCGTCCTCAGCCATTGGTGCCCTGCAAGGCGCGGTGGATCAGTTTGTCGAGCACAACCGCGCGCGGGTCGGGGTCAACGACGGTCGCAAAATGGTCCAGGACCCGGCCGCGCAATCCGCGCTGGCCGACGCCATGGTCTGCGTCGACGAGTGCAAAACCGTCCTGCTGCGCAATTTTGCTCTGATGATGCAACGTGCCCAAAGCGCAGAGCCGTTGAACATGCCCGAGCGGGTGAAGATGCGTTACGACTCGGCGCTGGTGGCCGACAAGTGCGCCAAAGCCGTCGCCGACCTGATGTTCAACAGCGGCGCCTCGACCATCTTCCGCAGCCACGCCATCAACCGGGCATTTCGCGACATTCACACTGGCCGCGCCCACGTCGCGAACAACCCGGCCAAGTACGCCTGGAATCTCGGCGGGGTCAGCATGGGCCAGGACAGTAACGACTTTTTTCTCTGACTTTTCCCTTTGAGTCAGCTAGTCCGTTTGCGTGATTCGAGCGCCCCGCCGATGCCCGAGCATGAGGGCAAGGCACAGGTCTCTGGCGCCGACTGCGCACCCAATCAAGACAAGGATCAACTATGAAATTTTCACTGATTTACGAAGCCCAGACGGTGGACTCCAGCCGTGAAGGCGACCGCCGGATTTTCGAAGACACCGTCGAGCAGGCTGTGCTGGCCGACAAGCTCGGCTTCGACACCTTCTGGTGCGTGGAGCACACGGCGCTGAGCAACTACTCGCACATGTCCGCGCCGGAAACCATGCTGGCCTTCGTCGCTGGCAAAACCGAACGCATCGGCATCGGCCACGGCGTGGTCTGCCTGCCACCGGCGATGAACCACCCGGTGAAAGTCGCGGAACGCATCGCGACCCTCGACCTGTTGTCCAAAGGCCGGGTGCATTTTGGCGTCGGCAAGGGTGGCACCCAGCAGGAGGCCGGCACCTTTGGTTACGACCTGGCCACGTTGCAGCCGCAGATCGACGAGATGATGTACCTGATCCCGAAAATGTTCGTGCAGGACGAAATCGAACACAACGGCGACTTCGTGCAGATTCCTAAACGGCCGATCCATCCCAAGCCTTATCAAGACCCGCACCCGCCGATGTACCTGGCTTGCACCAACACCGAGTCGCTGAAAAATGCCGGCGGACGTGGCATGGGCGCCTTGGTGCTGGGCTTCGGTGGCCCGGAAGAAATCGCCAAGAAAGTTGAGGTCTACCATGAAGCCTGGGACAACCGCGATGAGAAGAAACAAGTGGGTTTCCGTCCCAACCGGCACATCGCGGCACTGTGTCCGGCCATCGTGTTGGAAAACAACGAAGAGGCGCGCCGTATCGGCATTCGTGGCCAGCGCTACTTCATGGAATCATTGGGTTACTGGTACGGCGGTGGCGAGCGCCCGGACCCAGAGAAGTGGAAGGACGACACCTTCGTCGATGGCAACGGCCAGAGCGTGATCAAGTCGCGCTTCGCCTCGGAAGAAGTCAGCGTCGATTTTTCCGACCCGACCATGGCGATGATGAACCCCAACCATGCCTACGGCACGGTCGAGGATTGCATCGGTTACGTGCAACGGTTGATCGATGCCGGCGCCGACGAAATCCTGTTCATCTGCCAGATGGGCACCGTGCCGCAATGGGCGCAACTGGAAACCCTGCGCAACATTGGTGAAAAAGTGATCCCGCATTTCCGCAAGGCTTAAAACCCTCCATTTAAGCATCTGAACACCACATGACCCCCTGTGGGAGCGAGCTTGCTCCGGGTGGCGTTCCGACGATAGCGGTCTTACATCCAACATCGATGTTGAATGTTATACCCCCATCGCGAGCAAGCTCGCTCCCACAGTTTTTTTATGCGCTCACCCCGTCATTTCCGCTAGTCCCATTGGACGATGTTCCCCCCGCGCAAACCCGCTTGAATAGCCCTGCATAAAGTCTCCCCCGGCAGCCGCCGAGTGCGGCGGGGCCTTAGAAAAAGAACGAGGAGTGCATCCATGGATATCCGTGGTCTGGGTTACGTCACCCTGTTATCCAGCGACCTGGCGCAATGGCGTCAGTACGCAAGCCAGGTGCTGGGCATGATGGTGGTCGGCAGCGATGACGATGAGCGGCTGTACCTGAAAATGGACGAGCGCCATTACCGCATTCTGGTGGAGAAAAGCACCGAGAACGGCTTCGGTGCGTGCGGCTGGGAAGTGCCTGGCAAAGCGGCGCTTGAACACGCTGTCAGCGTTCTGGAACAGGCCGATGTACACGTCACCCGTGGCACAGCGGCGCAGGCCGAAGAACGTAAAGTCCAGGAGTTGGTGCACTTCAGCGACCCGGATGGCAATCGCCACGAACTGTTCTGGGGACCACTGCAGGACTTCGCGCGCTTCGTTTCGCCGGTCGGGGTCAAGGGTTTCGTCACCAACGAACTGGGCATGGGCCACGTGGTACTGCCGGCGCCGAGCTTCGAGCGTTGCCGGGATTTCTACGAGCAAGTACTCGGTTTCGGTCTGTCCGACCTGATGAAAGTCCGCTTCACCCCGGACCCGGCCGAGCCGCAAAAGCGTATTCACTTCCTGCACTGCAATAACGGCCGGCACCACTCGCTGGCGATTTTCGAGTGCCCGATGCCCCACGGCTGCGTGCACATGATGGTTGAGGTCAACGCGCTGGACGAAGTCGGTCGAGCGCTGGACCGGGTGCACGCCAACGGCGTGAAGCTGTCGGCCACCCTCGGTCAGCACACTAACGATCAGATGATCTCGTTCTACATCAAGACGCCGTCCGGGTTTGACCTGGAATACGGCTGCGATGGCCTGGTGGTCGATTGGGATCGCCACACACCGTTTGAAAGCACAGTGGTCAGCCACTGGGGCCACGACTTCAGTGTCGGCCGCCAATGAGGACGATGACGATGGACAAGCGAATGACCACGGCCGAGATGGTCGGCCAACTGCGAGACGGCATGACCATCGGCATCGGTGGCTGGGGGCCGCGGCGCAAACCTATGGCGTTGGTGCGGGAGATTCTGCGCTCGGACCTCAAGGACCTCACCGTGGTCGCCTACGGTGGTGCGGATGTCGGCATGCTCTGCGCGGCCGGTAAGATCAAGAAGCTGGTGTTCGCCTTCGTTTCCCTCGATTTCATTCCACTGGAACCGTACTTCCGCAAGGCACGCCAAGAGGCGGCGCTGGAAGTGATGGAAATCGACGAAGGCATGCTCCTGCTCGGTCTGCGGGCTGCTGCGATGAATGTGCCGTTTATTCCTACGGCAGTTGGTCTGGGCACCGACGTGCTGCGCCACAACCGGCAGATCAAGTTGATCGCTTCGCCTTATGCCGATGGCAAGGACTGGGTCGCCATGCCGGCGCTCAAACTCGATGCGGCGCTGATTCACGTCGACCGTGCCGATGCGCGCGGTGTCTGCCAGATCAGCGGCCCCGATCACTACATGGACGACCTGTTCGTACGTGCCGCGACTCACAGCTACGTCACCTGCGACGAACTGGTCGACAGCGAATCTTTCCATGCCGATGCCGGGCAAGCGCATCAAGTGTTCTGGGAACGCAACCTGACCACCGCCGTGGCCCACGTCCCAGGCGGTGCGCATCCGTCTTCCTGCGCGCCGCTGTACGGTTTCGACGTGGCGCACTTCAAGGCCTACAACGCTTCGGCCCAGGTGGTCGATGGCTGGCAGGCCTACGTCCAGAACTACGTCGACTGCACTCACGAACAGTACCTGGACAAGGTCGGCGGCCTGGCTGCCATCCGCCAGCTTCCTCTGCCGGTTTTCTAAGCGAGCCTCGATATGACAACTTCTGTAACGACTTATAGCCTCGCCGAACTGATGATCTGCGCCGCTTCCGAGGCCTGGCGCGACGATGGCGAGGTTCTGGCCAGCGGTATCGGGGTGATCCCTCGGCTGGCCGCTTCACTGAGTATGCTCAGCAGTAATCCGCAGATATTGATGACCGATTCTGAAGCCTACATGGTCGCCGAACCGGTGCCGTTGGGTGCGCGAAACGGCTATCAGCCCAAGCGTGACAGCTGGATGGGGTTCTCGCGGATTTTCGACAATGTCTGGGGCGGCAAGCGCCATGCGTTGGTCGGTCCGACCCAGATCGACCGCTTCGGCCAGGCCAACATTTCCTGCATTGGCGACTACGCCAAACCCAAGGCACAGATGCTCGGCGTGCGCGGTTTTCCTGGCAACTCGATCAGCCACGCCAACTCGTTTTGCGTGCCCAGCCACAACCGCCGGGTGTTCGTCGAAGGTGAGGTCGATATGGTCGCCTCGGTCGGCTACAACCCGGCCCGCCTGGCGCGCGGCTGGTCGCTGGACGAGATCGATATCTGCCTGATTATCACCGACCTCTGCGTGTTGGATTTTCAGGGCCCGAATCGGCAAATGCGCATTCGCTCGCTGCACCCCGGCGTGACGGTGGCCGAGGTTCAGGACAACACCGGATTTGCCCTGCATGTGCCGCAAGACTGCCCGACCACGGCTGCCCCGACCGTCGAGCAATTGCAGCTGATCCAGCGCCTGGACCCGCACAACCTGCGCGCCAGCCAGCTCAAAGACAACCCGCCAGGCCAACGCTGAGCGCCCCCGTTTCGGAGAAAAGTGATGGCTGAACATAACGACAAGAACGAGGCCGAGGTGGTGTTGTACGAAGTGCGCGACGCGGTGGCCCTTGTCACCATGAACCGCCCCGAGTACCACAACGCGCAGAACTCGCAGATGACCTACGCGCTGGACGCGGCGTTTCGCCGGGCCTGTGATGACGATGAAGTGAAAGTCATTGTGCTGCGGGGTGCCGGCAAGCATTTCTCCGCCGGGCATGACATTGGCACGCCGGGTCGCGACGTCGATCAGACCTTCGACCGTGCCAGCCTGTGGTACGACCATGTGAACAAGCCGGGCGGCGAGTTTCTCTATGCCAGGGAGCAGGAAGTCTACCTGGGCATGTGCCGACGCTGGCGCGAAATGCCCAAGCCAACCATCGCCATGGTTCAGGGGGCGTGCATCGCGGGCGGGCTGATGCTGGCCTGGGTCTGCGACCTGATCGTCGCCAGTGAGGATTCGTACTTCGCGGATCCGGTGGTGCGGATGGGCATTCCCGGGGTCGAGTATTTCGCCCATGTGCATGAGCTGAACTCGCGAATCGCCAAGGAGTTTTTGTTCCTCGGCGAGCGCATGCCGGCGGTGCGCGCCTACCAGATGGGCATGCTCAATCGGGTGGTGCCGCGTGAAGCGCTGGAACAGGAAACCCTCGACATCGCCGGGCGCATCGCGCAGATGCCGCGCCTCGGTCTGCAACTGAGCAAGCAGGCGGTCAACAACGCCGAAGACCTGATGGGCAAACGCGCAACCATGGACATGGTCTTCGGTCTGCACCACTTCGCCCATGCCCACAATGAGCTGGTGTCCGGTGACCGGCTCGGCGGTTATGACGCCAAGGCCATGGCCAGTTCGCAGCGCACATCGGGTGGGGCGTAAGCATGGCGATCTCTCTGAACACTCGACTGACCGAGTTGCTCGGTTGCCGCTACCCGATCATCCAGACCGCCATGGGTTGGGTCGCTGACCCGAAACTGGTGGCGGCCACCGGCAATGCCGGCGGCTTCGGTTTTCTCGCCGGGGCGACCATAGAGCCGCAACGGATGGAAGCGGCGATCCTCGAAACACAGCGCCTGACCGATCAGCCGTTCGGGGTCAATTTTCATATGTACCAGGCCAACGCCGGCGAGATTGTTGAGCTGGTGCTGCGCCACAACGTCAGGGCGGTCAGCTACAGCCGCTCGCCCGGCAAGCAAATGATCAGCCGTCTGAAGAACGCCGGCGTGGTGTGCATGCCCACGGTTGGCGCTCTGAAACACGCGCAAAAAGCCGTGGAAATGGGCGCTGACGCCGTCACCGTACAAGGCGGTGAGGGCGGCGGGCATACCGGGTCGGTACCGACTTCGTTGCTGCTCGATCAAGTGGTCAACGCGGTCTCGGTGCCCGTGGTGGCCGCCGGTGGTTTCAAGGATGGTAAAGGCCTGGTCTCGGCCTTGGCCTACGGCGCCGAAGGCATCGCCATGGGCACGCGCTTTCTGATGTGTGCCGACAGCCCGGTGCCGCAGGCGACCCTGGCGCGTTACCTCGCGGTCAAGGACCCGGCGGCAATCATCATCAGCCGCGCCATCGACGGCATGCCGCAACGGATGATCCGCAACGAATTACTCAACCAGCTGGAAGCCAGCGGCAATTTCAAGCGCTTGCTGCTGGCGTTCCAGAGTGGCCTGGCTTACCGCCGCCACACCGGCATGAGCCTGATGCAGTTGCTCGCCAGCGCGTTGAAAATGCGCGGCAGCGGTGAACTGACGGCCGCGCAAAGCATTATGGCCGCCAATGCGCCGATGGTGATTCAGAAAGCCATGGTCGACGGGTTACCCGCCGAAGGTGTACTGCCCGCCGGCCAGATCGCCGCGTCTATCGACAGCTTGCCCAGCTGCGCCCAATTGATTGAACAGATCGTCCGCGACGCCGAATTGCGTCTGGACGTGCTGTGCCGCCGTGTGTCGTGAAGGGGAAAGGCATGAAACCATTTAGCGTCAGTATCGATAACGGCATCGCCGAACTGGTGTTCAACCAGCCACCGGTCAACGCCTTCAATTGTCAGGGCTGGGCCGATATCGCCAGCGAGATCGAAGGCCTCGGTCGCGACAGCAGCGTGCGGGTGATCGTGATTCGCGCCGAAGGTCGCGGTTTCTGTGCCGGGGTCGACATCAAGGAACTGGCCGCCGATGGCAACCTGATTGTGGCGGTGAACAAAGGCAACTACGACAGCTTCAAGGCCATTCACCGCAATCCCAAACCGGTCATCGTCGCCGTACACGGCTTCGTCCTCGGCGGCGGCATCGGCATCTGCGGCGCGGCCGACATTCTGGTGGCCTCCGAGTGCGCCAGCTTCGGTGTGCCAGAGGTCGATCGCGGTGCCATGGGTGGCGGCGCGCATTTGCAGCGGCTGTTCCCGGTGCAGAAGGTCCGTCACATGTACTTCACCGGCGAGATGATCGACGCCGCCGAGGCCTGGCGCCTGGGGGCGGTAGAGCGTGTGGTCAAGCGCGAGGAATTGCGTGAGGCCGCGTTGCAGATCGCCCGCACCATTGCCGCCAAGAGCCCGGCCATGATCAGCCTCGCCAAAGAAGCGCTGAGCGGTATCGAAGACGGCAATCTGGAAGACAAATATCGCTGGGAGCAGGGCTTCACTCTCGAGGCTTATCGCTCATTGGACTCACAGGAAGCACGCGACTCGTTCGTCGAGAAGCGCGATGCCCACTTCAACGGCTGAAGGCACTCTCATGGACCTGACATACACCCCGGCCCAGCAGGCCTTTCGCGCCGAGGCGCGGGCCTGGTTGACGGCTAATGTACCCCGCGAACCGCTGCAATCGTTCGACACCAAGCAAGGCTTTGCCGACCACCGTGCCTGGGAAAACCGGCTTAACGACGGTCGCTGGGGCATGGTCACCTGGCCGATCGATCTCGGCGGGCGCGGTTGCGACTTGATCGAATGGTTGATCTTCGAGGAGGAATACTATCGCTCTGGCGCGCCTGCACGGGTTAACCAGAACGGCATCTTCCTGCTCGGCCCGACGCTGATGGAATATGGCAGCGACGAACAGAAAGCGCGCTTTTTGCCGCGTATGGCCACTGGCGAAGACATCTGGGCCCAGGCCTGGTCCGAACCAGGCGCCGGCTCCGACATGGCGGCGATCCGCTCGCGCGCCGAACGGGTCGGCGACCACTATGTGATCAACGGCCAGAAAACCTGGTCGACTCGCGCCGTGTGGGCCGACTGGGTGTTCGGAATCTTCCGCACCGACCTTCACTCCCAGCGCCATCAAGGCCTGACGTTTATTCTGCTGCCGCTCGACAGTCCGGGGATCACGGTACGGCCGATTCCGCAGCTCAATGGCTTGCCCGGGTTCGCCGAGATTTTCTTCGACGACGTCAAGGTTCCAGTGGAAAACGCGCTGGGCGGCGAGGGCATGGGTTGGCATGTGGCAATGTCCACCGCCGGGTTCGAGCGTGGTTTGCTGCTGCGTTCACCCGCACGTTTTCAGGAAACCGCTCGGCGCCTGGTGCAGCTGTACCAGGCCAATCGTGAGCAGGCTGACCGTGACCCGGACATTGGCGAGTCGGTGATGCGCGCCTGGCTGGACGCCGAGGCTTACACCCTGAGCACCTACATGACCGCGTCGAAACTGGTGCAGGGCGGCAAGATCGGACCGGAGTCTTCGACCAACAAAATCTTCTGGTCGGAACTCGATCAGCGCATGCACGACACCGCCATGAGCATTCTCGGCTTGCGTGGCGAGCTGCTGCCCGAAGCATCTGCTGCGGGCGACGTCGGCCATTGGCTGGAAGGTTTTCTGTTTGCCCAGGCCGGACCGATCTACGCCGGCACCAACGAGATCCAGCGCAACATCATTGCCGAACGCATGCTCGGCATGCCGCGTGCCTGAGGAATAGACCATGGACTTTAGTTTCAGCCGCGACCAGTTGCTGTTCCAGGACAACGTCAGGAGTTTTCTGATCAACGAGGTCACTCCGGAGCGCATTCGCGAATTGTGGCTCAGCGACAGCGGGCGTAGCGATCAACTGTGGGCGCAACTGGTGGAATTGGGCCTGACCGCGCTGACCGTTCCCGAAGAGCAAGACGGGATGGGCATGAATGAGCTGGACTTCATTCTGCTTGCTCAGGAATGTGGTTATGCCGGTCTGCCCGAGCCGCTAGTGGACACGATGCTGATCGGCGTGCCGTTGCTCGCCGGCCTTGATGAAAGCCACGTGGCGCTCAAACAACACTGGTTGGCGCGGGTCGCGGAAGGCCACGCACGGTTGGCGATTGCCGAACCGGGTAACCCGCTGGTCAGCGATGCTCATGTCGCCGATTTGCTGTTGTTGGCTCATGGCGATGAGGTGCATGCGGTCGAACCTGGCGCGGTGCGCCTGACCCGCAATGTGTCGGTCGATCCCAGTCGGCAGTTGTTTCAGGTCGACTGGACGCCAACGCCCGCCACCTGCGTGGCCGCTGGCGAACAGGGCCGGCGCTTGTGGGCCGCTGCGTTTAATCGTGGCGCCCTGGGCAGTGCCGCGCAAATGCTGGGACTGGCCAAGCGCATGGTCGACCTCGCGGTGGATTACACCTTTGAGCGCAAACAGTTTGGCAAACCGGTGGGTTCGTTCCAGGCGGTCAAGCATTTGATGGCCAACGTCGCGGTGCAGATCGAGTTCGCCAAAGGGCCGCTGTATCGCGCCGCCTATGCACTGGCCGAGCAGCAACCGGGGCAGGAAGTGTTGGTGTCCCATGCCAAGTTGGCAACTTCGGAAGCCGCCATGCTCGCCGCAAAAAACACCATTCAGGCTCACGGCGCCATGGGTTACACCTGGGAAGTCGACCTGCATTTGTTCATGAAGCGCGCCTGGGCGCTGGATAAAGTCTGGGGTGATCGTGGCCATCACAAAGGGCGGATCCGCGCGGCGTTGTTCGACGGCAATCCAGCACTGGGTGCTGGCAACACTTTCTGACGGCGACTGTGCCCGACGTCAACATTTACCCCGAGGTACACCATGCCTGAAGCCTATATTGTCGACGCACTGCGTACACCCACTGGGCGGCGCAAGGGTGGTTTGAGCCAGATTCACGCAGCTGATCTAGGCGCGCACGTCTTGCGAGCGCTAGTCGAGCGCAACGACATCCCCGATGACGATTACGACGACGTGATCTTCGGCTGTGTCGACACCATCGGTCCGCTGGCCGGGGACATTGCCCGCACCAGTTGGCTGGCCGCCGGCCTGTCGCAGGCGGTACCTGGCACCACCATCGATCGCCAATGCGGTTCGTCCCAGCAAGCGGTGCACTTTGCCGCCCAAGCGGTGATGAGCGGCACCCAGGATGTGGTCGTCGCCGGCGGCGTGCAAACCATGACCCAGATTCCTATTTCCTCAGCGATGATCGCTGCCGAACCGCTGGGCTTCAGTGATCCGTTCAGCGGCTCCGAAGGTTGGGTCCGGCGTTATGGCGCACAACCGCCGACTCAATTCCGTTCGGCGCAGATGATTGCCGAGAAGTGGGGGCTGTCCCGCGAACAACTGGAAGCCTATTCATTGGAGTCCCATCAGCGGGCATTGCGGGCCATCGAGCAAGGGCGGTTCAACCGGGAAATTGTGCCACTGGCCGGAGTCGTGCACGACGAGACGCCGCGCCAGACCAGCCTGGCGAAAATGGCCGAACTGGACGTTCTGTTTGGCTGCGACCGGGTGACCGCGGCAGTGTCCAGCCAGACCTGCGACGCGGCCAGCGCGATGCTGATCGTTTCTGAAGCAGCACTCAAGCGCTACGGGCTGACACCGCGCGCGCGTATCCACCACCTCAGCGTGCGAGCCGAAGACCCGATCTGGATGCTCACCGCTCCAATCCCGGCCACCGCTTATGCACTCGAGCGAGCCGGGATGAAGCTTGAAGACATTGATCGGGTGGAGATCAACGAAGCCTTCGCCTCGGTCGCGATGGCCTGGCTCAAAGAGACCGGTTATCCCCACGAACAGACCAACGTCAACGGCGGCGCAATTGCCCTCGGCCATCCATTGGGCGCCACCGGTACCCGGTTGATGTGCAGCCTGCTGCATGAGCTGGAACGCAGCGGTGGTCGCTTCGGCTTGCAGACCATGTGCGAAGGCGGCGGCCAGGCCAACGTGACGATTATCGAACGCTTGTAAGCGATGTAATTGAAGGGAGCAGGAACATGAAAATCTGTGAGAATCGCGTGGTGATCATCACCGGTGCCGGTGGTGGATTGGGCCGGGCCTACGCGGTGGCCTTCGCCGCCGAGGGCGCCAAAGTGGTCGTCAACGATATCAACCGAGAAGCAGCGCTGGCCGTGGTCGCCGAGATTGAGGCGCAGGGCGGTGTGGCGGTGG
This sequence comes from Pseudomonas sp. RT4P38, assembly GCF_054897765.1. Lineage (NCBI taxonomy): Bacteria > Pseudomonadati > Pseudomonadota > Gammaproteobacteria > Pseudomonadales > Pseudomonadaceae > Pseudomonas > Pseudomonas sp. RT4P38. The sequence continues at coordinate 4,153,693 of NZ_CM142703.1, read as the reverse complement.
CTAACAGCAACGACATTACCCGCTACGACGATGCGGCGTTGATCGTGCGCCAGGCCATCGAAACCTTCGGCGGCCTGGACGTGGTGGTCAATAACGCCGGCATCTGTCGCGACCGCATGTTCACCAGCCTCACCGAAGCCGACTGGGATGCGGTGGTGGCCGTGCACCTCAAAGGCCACTTCTGTATCGCCAGCCACGCCGCGCGTTACTGGCGCGAGCAGGCCAAGGGTGGTGCGCAGTTGAGTGCGCGGATCATCAACACCAGTTCCGGGGCCGGTTTGCAGGGCTCCATCGGTCAGTCCAACTATGCCGCTGCCAAGGCCGGTATCGCTGCGTTGACGCTGGTGCAGGCGGCGGAATTGGGTCGCTATGGCATTACCGTCAATGCCCTGGCCCCGGCCGCGCGCACCGGCATGACCGAGCAGGTGTTCGCCGATACCATGAAAAAACCCGAAGAGGGCTTCGACTACTTCGCTCCGGAAAACGTTGCACCGTTGGTGGTCTGGCTCGGCTCGCAAGCGTCCAGTGTGATCAACGGGCAGATGTTCGAAGTCGAGGGCGGCAAATTGTCGATTGCCGACGGCTGGCGTAGAGGTCCGGAGCTGGACAGGCAAGGGCGTTGGACGGTGGGCGAGGTGGGTGAGGCGGTAGCGCAATTGTTGGTCCGGGCGGTGCCAGCGGCGAAAGTGTACGGCAGCTGATGGGGCCGCCCATCGCCGGCAGCAAGGCGCATGGACGGGGTGATCATGAAGCGATTCATTGGGGGGTGAGACTCGGACGAAGGTGACGCTGCTGCCGGAGTGTCTGGACGACTACGTAACCGAGGAAAATCCAACATTCGACGGCTGATCAAGCACACCTCACACGACTCCAACGGCTCCCGAATCGAAATGCTCGTAAGCGACGAGGAAAACAACTTCATGCCCGCAAGCATGCTGGGCTCAATGGTCAGGTAATCCGTCTCGGAGATCATGTGCAGGATTTCCAGCAGCGACTCGGTAGTGCCGGATTCAAGTCGCTGAGGTAAGTGACAAGCCCACAGGCACCGAGGACCTGATTCTGATTGCGTAATGATCAGGATGGCTCGGTTCGGATCATTGATTGTCATGCGTGAAAGTGATCCGAACCGCGCGACCAGAGGAAAGGGTGAGTGCTTCCGATACCATCGCATGCGATGTATAGTTCGGCTATGCAATCCATGCTTCTTTGGCCACAGAGAGTGCTCATGAAATCCACTGAAAAGACAGCCGCCCTCGACCTGAAGCTTTCCGACTTTCTGTGTTTTGCGGTCTATTCCTCTAACCTCGCCTTTGGCAAGGCTTACAAGCCAATGCTCGAACGGCTCGGACTGACCTATACGCAATACATCACCCTCGTTGTCCTGTGGGAGGAAGACAACCAGACTGTTGGCAGCCTCGGCGAAAAGCTCTTCCTCGAATCTAACACCCTCACCCCGATCCTGAAGAAGTTGGAAGCGATGGGGTATTTGCTGCGCCAGCGCGACCCGGAAGACGAACGCCAGGTGCGGATCAGTCTTACAAAAGAGGGGCGGAAACTGCGCGAAGGTCTCTCGGAAGACGGCTTCCCGCAAACCGGTCTTGATCCCGACGACTTCGTGCAAATGCAGAAGGCCATTGTGAAATTACGGGACAATCTCATCCGCACGACGAAAGACAGGGAGTAAGTAATATCGAGTAAAAACTGTGAGTTGCCCCGGTTTTCCCCACCGCCCGACTGAGTGGCAAGCTGGTGGTGAGCATGCGGCCGATGAATGCGGCTGCCGCCATCCAGGCCATTCAAATCACCGCGCGCATGCCCAACGTCCACGGCGCTCCCGTGCACATCGGCGATCCGTCGCTGATCGGTATCCGCGCACTCAACACCCCGGACTACGGCGATGCCGTGCCCGTTGAAGCTGACGAAATACCGGTATTCTGGGCGTGCGGTGTGACGCCTCAATCGGTGGTGCAGGCGTCACGTCCGCCACTGTTCATCACCCATGCCCCCGGCTGCATGCTGGGTGGCAAATTCTGATCCGGATCGGGATCGCCTTCGTGCACTTTTATAAGGCCGCGCAACACTGCGCTGCACTATGCGAAGGCACATTTCGGATTGTCATGGGCCGCCGTGGTCATATTTACCTGCGCAAGTACTGCAAATCGCCGATTGGCACAAAGTCTGCAGGACACTGTTCAGGCCCACTGTGAACGCAGTCGAGTGGGCAGCCCCCTCGGTCAACGACGATCGATTGGCCGATCAGGTCGTGGGCAACATCGGTGGATCCGGCATAGATGCCTGACTTGGCACCGTAAATGAACAGGCAAAGACGCCTGGAACCGCAAGGTTTCAGGCGTTTTTTTTTGCTTTTTGAACAGCTATCGACGGGTGTCTCTTATGAATTCCAATGTTGCCACTTTGAACAAGCTGCAAACGCTGATCGTGATCGGCAATGGCATGGTCGGACATCATTGTGTCGAACAGCTGATCGAACGCGGCGCCCTTGATCACTATCGGCTGCACGTCTTCAGCGAGGAGCCGATGCGTGCCTACGACCGCGTGCACCTTTCCGAGTATTTCTCCGGCCGTGATGCCGAGTCGTTGGCCCTTGGGGCAGCCTCGCTGTACCAGACCCCGGGCGTCACCCTGCATTTGGGTGTGCCGGTGTTGGAAATCGATCGCGTCCGTCGCCAGGTGATCACCGCGCAAGGCTGCGTCACCTACGACAAATTGGTGCTGGCCACCGGGTCCTATCCGTTTGTGCCGCCAATCGAAGGCGCGGAGGGCGATTCGCGGCTGGTGTATCGCACCCTTGAAGACCTCGACGCCATTCGTGCCGCGGCAAGCAACGCCCGACGCGGTGTGGTCGTCGGCGGTGGCTTGCTGGGACTGGAAGCGGCCAACGCCCTGAAAACCCTGGGGCTGGAAGCTCACGTGGTGGAGTTTGCCCCACGCCTGATGCCGGTGCAGCTGGACGAGTACGGTGGCCTGGCGCTCAAGGCGCAGATCGAACGGCTCGGCGTCGGTGTGCACCTGTCGCGCGGAACGCAATCAATCAGCGTAGGCGAGGAATACCGCTACCGGATGAACTTCGCCAATGACGAATTTCTTGAAGCCGACCTGATCGTGTTCTCCGCCGGTATCCGCGCGCAAGACGCACTGGCCCGTCAATGCTCGCTGGAAGTCGGCCCGCGCGGCGGCGTCTTGATTGACGACCAATGCCTGAGCAGCGATCCGAACATCTATGCCATCGGCGAGTGTGCCGCCTGGAATGGCAGCATTTTTGGTCTGGTCGCCCCGGGTTACCAGATGGCGCGCGGCGTCGCTGCACTTTTGTGCAACGAAGCGGCCGAGCCGTTCATGGGCGCGGACATGTCGACCAAGCTCAAGCTGCTGGGCGTCGATGTCGGCTCCATCGGCGACGCGCACGGCAGCACGCCGGGCGCGCGCAGTTATCAGTTCATCGACGAAACCACGGCCAGTTACCGACGCTTGGTGGTGGATGCGACGGGCAAACACGTACTCGGTGCGGTGCTGGTCGGTGACAACAGCTATTACGACACGCTGCTGCAATACATGCAGAACGCGATTGCGCTGCCGGCGGAACCCGCCAGCCTGATTCTGCCGTCGTCCGAAGGCGCGGCGACCCTGGGCCCCGGCGCCTTGCCCGAGTCGGCAACGGTCTGCTCGTGCCACAACGTCACCAAGGGTTCCATTTGCTCGGCCATCGACGGTGGCTGCACCGACCTCGGCCTGCTCAAATCGCAGACCAAAGCCTGCACCGGTTGCGGTGGTTGTGCCGGGCTGCTCAAGCAGGTCTTCGAGCATGAGTTGATTGCCCGTGGCGTCAGCGTCGACAAGAGCCTGTGCGAACACTTTGCCTATACCCGCCAAGAGCTTTATGCGCTGGTGCGGGTAGAAGGGGTGATCACCTTCGAAGAACTGCTGGCCAAGCATGGCCGTGGCCACACCGGTTGCGACGTCTGCAAACCGGCGGTGGGCTCGATCCTCGCGTCGTGCTGGAATCAGCCGATCATGGACGCCTCGCTGGTGCCGCTGCAGGACACCAACGACACCTTCATGGCCAACATGCAGAAAAACGGCACCTATTCGGTGGTGCCGCGTATCCCCGGTGGTGAGATCACCGCCGACAAACTGATCGCGATCGGTGTGGTGGCGAAGAAATACGCCCTCTACACCAAAATCACCGGCGGCCAGCGTATCGACCTGTTCGGCGCGCAGTTGCATGAACTGCCGGACATCTGGGCTGAGCTGATTGAAGCCGGTTTCGAAACCGGTCACGCCTACGGCAAATCGACCCGCACGGTGAAGTCCTGTGTCGGCAGTACCTGGTGCCGTTATGGCGTGCAGGACAGCGTGCAAATGGCCCTGACCATCGAGGACCGCTACAAAGGCCTGCGTTCGCCGCACAAGCTCAAGTTTGCGGTGTCCGGTTGCACCCGGGAATGTGCCGAGGCCCAGAGCAAAGACGTTGGCGTGATCGCCACCGAGAAGGGCTGGAACCTTTACATCGCCGGTAACGGCGGCATGCGCCCGCGCCACGCCGAGCTGTTCGCCACCGACCTCGATGATGAAACCCTGATCCGTTACATCGACCGCTTCCTGATGTTCTACATCCGCACCGCCGACAAATTGCAGCGCACCTCGGTGTGGCGCGAAAGCCTGGAAGGCGGCCTCGATTACCTTAAAGAGGTGATCATCAACGACAGCCTCGGGCTGGGTGAAGAGCTCGAGTCGCAGATGCAGTTGGTGGTCAACCGCTATGAATGCGAGTGGGCCAACGCCCTCAAAGACCCGGAAAAACTCAAGCGCTTCCGTACCTTTGTCAACGATAAACGCCCGGACCCGGACATCCACTTTGTCCAGGAACGTGGCCAGCGGCGCCCGATTATGGCCGCAGAACTCAACCTTATCCCTGTTACCGAGGAGATTGTCTGATGAGTCAGTCCACTACCCAACGCATCGATTCCCTGGAAAGCACCGATGCCTGGCAAACGGTGTGTGAGCAACAGGATCTGGTTAGCAACTCCGGCGTCGTCGTCTGGCTCGAGGGCGCACAAGTGGCGCTGTTCTACCTGCCGGGTGCCGAGGGTCGGACCCTCTACGCCATCGACAACCATGACCCGCAATCCGGGGCGAATGTCATCGGTCGCGGGTTGGTCGGCAGCATCAAGGGTGATCTGGTCGTTGCATCGCCGATCTACAAGCAGCATTTCCGGCTTGAGGACGGTAGCTGCCTGGAGTCCCCGCAACAGCGTCTGCGTGTCTGGCCTGTGCGCTTGAACGCTGGCGTGGTGCAAGTCGGGGTGGCTTGAAGGTGGTCAACAGAATCGCGCAACGGTATCGGAGGCACTGATGAAAACAGCCGCACAATTGCTCAAACTCAAGGTCGTGCAAAACCGCCAGGTGCATAGCATCGCGCCCGATGAAATGGTGCTGGAAGCCCTGAGGATAATGGCCGAAAAGAACGTGGGCGCGCTTCCGGTAATCGAGGCCGGGCAGGTGGTCGGCGTGATCAGCGAGCGCGACTATGCGCGCAAGGTCGTTCTGCAGGGGCGCTCCTCGGTCGGTACGCCGGTGCGCGACATCATGAGCGCGCCCGTGGTGACCGCCGACAGTCAGCAGAGTATCGAGCGTTGCATGGCGGTCATGACCGACAGCCATCTGCGCCACCTGCCGGTGCTGGAGGGCGACAAATTGATTGGCCTGTTATCGATTGGTGATCTGGTCAAAGAAGCCATCGTCGAACAGGCCGATCTGATTCGGCAACTGGAGCATTACATTCGCGGGCACTGAACAGGTCAGCGCCACGGTGGATGGTAATGCTGTTCACTTAAGGTTGGGGTACATGTCCGTTTCTGCGGTCACGGCTGCTGGCGGTGATGCCCCATGTTTCATTGGGCTTGCGGCCTTCCTTGCATGCCGCTGCACGCCAGATGGATGATCTGCCGGCTACCTTGGCGGCGTTCTATGACAAGGTCAGCCGCACAGAACCCGCGTTGCTGCGGGCCTTGGTCACCGGTAGCCGAAACCCGAAACCCAATCACCCTTCCTGATACCCAAACATTCAGCCAGCCCGCATATCCCCCAGGTTAACAAAAGATAACGTGGCGTCGATTGTCAGACCTTTCCAAACCCCGATAGGATAAGCCAGCTTCCGAAGGGGCTCTAGATTGCATATTCCAGGACTATGCTCCAGAAAAGGCAATCCAGAAGAGCAGCCCTTACGGCGCCCTGAAAGGTTGAACGACCTAACAATAATAATGGGGGAAGGTCTATGAGTGAGCCTGTCATGGGTGTGGGTATTTGCCGCCCGCCGGCATTACGCAAATTCGCGTTGCTGGCTACAGCGCTCTCGCTGTTGGGCTGTGCCGTGCTGTCGGCACCTGTACTGGCCGCTGCTGCGCAAGCATCCGACATTGTTTATTCCGTTGAGTCTGCCAAAGCCAGCAAGAGCCTGATGCTCGACGTCGTGCACGCCGGCAAGCGCTTGGTGGCGGTCGGGGATCGCGGGCACATTCTGTATTCCGATGACCAGGGCGCGACCTGGACCCAGGCCAAGGTGCCGACCCGGCAACTCCTGACCTCAGTATTTTTTGTCGACGACAAACACGGTTGGGCCGTCGGCCATGACGCTCAGATCCTCGCCAGCGAGGACGGTGGCGTCACCTGGACCAAGCAATTTGAAGATCTGAAACGCGAATCGCCGCTGCTCGACGTCTGGTTCCAGGACGTCAACAGCGGCTTTGCCGTGGGCGCTTATGGTGCGCTGCTGGAAACCATCGACGGCGGCAAAAACTGGGAAGACGCCAGCGACCGCCTCGACAACGAAGACCAGTTCCACCTCAACGGCATTGCGGCGGTCAAGGATGCCGGGCTGTTCATCGTTGGCGAGCAGGGCAGCATGTTCCGCTCCGCCGACTGGGGCCAGACCTGGGAGAAGCTGGAAGGCCCATACGAAGGTTCGCTGTTCGGTGTGATCGGCACCGCTCAGGCCAATACGCTGCTGGCCTACGGGCTGCGGGGCAATCTGTTTCGCTCCACCGATTTCGGCACCAGCTGGGAGCCGATCGAGTTGAAGGCGGCTCGCGGTGCGCTGGAATTCGGTCTGTCCGGCGCGACGCTGCTCGACGACGGTTCCATCGTGATCGTCGGTAACGGCGGCTCGGTGATCAGCAGCAACGACAACGGCGAAAGCTTCAGCGTGTTCAACCGTCCGGATCGTATTTCCGTTTCGGCGGTGACTGCGGCTGGCAACGGCAATCTGATTCTGGCAGGACAGGGTGGCGTTCGCGTCACCTCGCCTAACGGCGCCGGCGCAGAGAATGGAAAAAATGGGTCGTCCAAATGAGCCGGGCAAATAATAAAAAGGCGGGTCTATGACATCCTTGAGCAGTCATCACCAAGACAAGGCGACGTTTCTTGAACGCCTGATTTTCAACAACCGCCCGGCAGTGATCGTGATCTGCCTGCTGGTGAGTATTTTTCTGTTCTGGCAGGCGACGCTGATCCGGCCGTCCACCAGTTTCGAAAAAATGATCCCGCTCGACCATCCGTTCATTCAAAAGATGATGGAGCACCGCAACGATCTGGCGAACCTGGGCAACACGGTGCGGATCTCGGTTGAGGCCACCGACGGCGACATCTTCTCCAAGGAATACATGGAGACCCTGCGCCAGATCAACGACGAGGTGTTCTACATCTCCGGTGTTGACCGTTCCGGCCTCAAGTCGCTGTGGAGCCCGAGTGTACGCTGGACCGAAGTAACAGAGGAGGGCTTCGCCGGTGGTGAAGTGATTCCACAGAGCTATAACGGCTCCCAGCAAAGCCTCGATCTGTTGCGCAACAACGTGCTCAAGTCCGGTCAGGTCGGGCGTCTGGTGGCCAACGACTTCAAGTCGAGCATTGTCGATATCCCGCTGCTGGAGTCCTACCCGGACCCACAAGACCAAGGCAAGTTGCTGGCGCTGGACTATCGGAAGTTCTCTCACGAACTCGAAGACAAGATCCGCAACAAGTTCGAAGCCCAAAACCCTAACGTGCAGATCCACATCGTCGGTTTCGCCAAGAAAGTCGGCGACCTGATCGATGGGCTGGTCATGGTGGTGATGTTCTTCGGCGTCGCCTTCGTCATCACGTTGATCCTGCTGTATTGGTTCACCAACTGCATGCGCAGCACCGTGGCGGTGTTGAGTACAACGCTGGTGGCGGTGGTCTGGCAGCTCGGCTTGATGCATTTCTTCGGCTTCGGACTTGATCCGTATTCAATGCTGGTGCCGTTCCTGATCTTCGCCATCGGTATTTCCCACGGCGTGCAGAAAATCAACGGTATTGCCTTGCAGTCCAGCGAGGCGGACAACGCTTTGACCGCGGCGCGGCGTACGTTCCGTCAGTTGTTCCTGCCGGGGATGATTGCGATCCTCGCGGATGCGGTGGGTTTCATCACGCTGCTGATCATCGACATCGGGGTGATTCGCGAACTGGCCATCGGCGCGTCCATCGGCGTGGCAGTGATCGTGTTCACCAACCTGATCCTGCTGCCAGTGGCGATTTCCTACGTCGGCATCAGCAAACGCGCCGTGGATCGCAGCAAAAAGGATGCAACCCGCGAACACCCGTTCTGGCGTCTGCTGTCGAACTTTGCCAGCCCGAAAGTCGCGCCGGTGTCGATTGTTTTGGCCTTGCTGGCCTTCAGTGGTGGCCTTTGGTACAGCCAGAACCTGAAAATCGGTGACCTCGACCAGGGCGCTCCCGAACTGCGTCCGGACTCGCGCTACAACAAGGACAACAACTTCATCATCAGCAACTACTCCACCAGTTCCGACGTGTTGGTGGTGATGGTCAAGACCAAGTCTGAAGGTTGCTCGCGCTTCGAAGCCATGGCGCCGATCGACGAGCTGATGTGGAAGATGCAGAACACCGAGGGCGTGCAGTCGGCGATCTCGCTGGTGACGGTGTCCAAGCAGATGATCAAGGGCATGAACGAAGGCAACCTGAAATGGGAAACCCTGTCGCGTAACCCGGACGTGCTGAACAACTCCATCGCTCGGGCTGATGGTCTGTACAACAACAGTTGCTCATTGGCACCGGTGTTGGTGTTCCTCAACGATCACAAGGCCGAAACCCTGGATCGCGCGGTGCATGCAGTGCAGGACTTCGCCAAGGAGAACAACAAGGAAGGCCTGGAATTCATCCTCGCTGCCGGTAACGCTGGCATCGAGGCGGCCACCAACGAGGTGATCAAGGAATCCGAGCTGACCATCCTGATTCTCGTCTACATCTGCGTCGCGGCCATGTGCATGATCACCTTCCGTTCCTGGGCGGCGACTTTGTGCATCGTGCTGCCGCTGGTACTCACCTCGGTACTCGGCAACGCCCTGATGGCCTTCATGGGCATCGGCGTGAAAGTCGCAACCTTGCCGGTGGTGGCGCTGGGCGTGGGGATTGGCGTGGACTACGGGATCTACATCTACAGCCGACTTGAAAGCTTCCTGCGTGCCGGCCTGCCGTTACAAGAGGCGTACTACCAGACGCTGAAGTCCACCGGTAAAGCCGTGTTGTTCACCGGTCTGTGCCTGGCGATCGGCGTGTGCACCTGGATCTTCTCGGCCATCAAGTTCCAGGCCGACATGGGCCTGATGCTGACCTTCATGTTGCTCTGGAACATGTTCGGCGCACTGTGGCTGCTGCCAGCGCTGGCACGGTTCCTGATCAAACCGGAAAAACTGGCGGGGCAGAAGGGCAATTCGTTGTTTGCTCACTGATCTATCGCTGAAACTAAAAAGCCGCAACCTCAGGGTTGCGGCTTTTTACATTTCAGTGTCACACCGGCCACTGTGGTTATGAAGGATCGGTACCCAGCACCACATTCAGCGCACTGCGCGCATCATCCAGCTGCACCAACGTCGCATGCCGTGCACCGAGTGCATCACGATTCTCGATAGCCGTCAGAATCGCCTTATGCCGTGGCAATGCCAGTTCATGCAGATTCGGCCGCTGGTTGGAATGCTTCAGGGCTTCGGCAATCGCCACCGACAGCATGTTGCACAGGTTGGCCAGCAAGTCGTTATGGGTCGCATCGGCAATCCGGCTATGGAAATCCAGATCCGGTTGCAGCAGCGCTTCCGGTGTCGGCGCCGCTTCCATGCGTTGGTAGGCTTCACCGATGGAGGCGATGTCAGCGTCCGTGGCGAACTGCGCCGCGAGGGCGGCCGCAGCGGGTTCGATGATGCTGCGTACGCTGGTCAGCAAATCGAAAAACTCATTCTGCGGGCTGCTTTGCATCAGCCAATGCAGCACATCGGGATCGAGCATGTGCCATTCCTTGCGCTGCTTGACCACCGTGCCCACTCGCGGACGGGAATACACCAGACCCTTGGCGACCAAAACCCGGGTGGCTTCGCGCAGGACTGGACGGCTGACCGCGTACTCCTCGCATAACAGGGCTTCGGCGGGCAGTTTGTCACACGGCTTGAAGCGTCCGGAAACAATCTGCATGCCCAGTTCCTGGACGATACGCGAGTGCATGCTTTTGCGGTCGGAGGGTTTGCGGTAATCCATGGGGAGCGGCGCGATCCTGTGCGATGGGGTGCCGCGCATGATAACAGGCGCGCCAGAGCAAGCACGGTCCTGAATCAGATGAAGATCAAAATGTGGGAGCGAGCTTGCTCGCGATGAGGGCATCACATTCAACATTGATGTTGAATGATCCTCCGCTATCGTCGGAACGCCGCCCGGAGCAAGCTCGCTCCCACAGGGGATTTGTGGTGTTAGTGGGAGTGGCGGGGGACTTCAGAACCGCGGCAACCCACCAGGAAGTCGAAATCGCACCCCTGATCCGCCTGCAGCACATGGTCGATGTACAGCTGACGATAACCGCCCACAATCAGTTGCTGCGGTGGCTGCAAATCAGCCATACGCGCGGCCAGTTCCGCATCCGGGATGTCCAGGTGCAGACGACCGTTGGCGCAGTCGAGCTCGATCCAGTCACCTTCCTTCACTGTCGCCAAAGGCCCGCCGGCAGCGGCTTCCGGTGCCACATGCAAAACCACGGTGCCGTACGCCGTGCCGCTCATGCGCGCGTCGGAAATGCGCACCATGTCCGTCACGCCCTGGGCCAGCAGCTTGGCCGGCAAGCCCATGTTGCCGACTTCGGCCATGCCCGGATAACCCTTCGGCCCACAGTTCTTCATCACCAGAATCGAGTTGGCATCCACCTCCAGCTCCGGATCGTTGATCCGTGCCTTGTACATGTCGAAGTTCTCGAACACCACCGCACGCCCGCGATGTTGCATCAGTTCGGTGCTGGCAGCGGAGGGCTTGAGCACCGCACCCAGTGGCGCCAGGTTGCCGCGCAATACGCAGATCCCGCCGTCGGCGCGGATCGGGTTGTCGAGGGTGCGGATCACTTCGTCCTGACCGTAGATCGGTGCGTCCTTGGTGTTCTCGCCGAGGGTCTTGCCGTTGACGGTCAGCGCATTCGGATTCGGAATCAGGTTGGCTTCCCCCAGACGTCGCAGCACCGCTGGCAGGCCGCCGGCATAGTAGAACTCTTCCATCAGGAAACGTCCGGACGGTTGCAGGTCGACGATGGTCGGCATGCCGCGACCGATGCGGGTCCAGTCATCGAGGTCCAGTTCCACGCCGATGCGCCCGGCAATGGCTTTTAAATGGATCACGGCGTTGGTCGAACCACCGATGGCGGCGTTCACGCGAATGGCGTTTTCGAAGGCCTCTTTGGTAAGGATTTTCGACAGCTTCAAGTCTTCTCGAACCATCTCCACCGCACGCATGCCGGACATATGCGCCAACACATAACGACGCGCATCCACCGCTGGAATCGCCGCGTTGTGCGGCAGGGAAGTGCCGAGGGCTTCGGCCATGCACGCCATGGTCGAGGCGGTGCCCATGGTGTTGCAGGTGCCGGCCGAGCGGGACATGCCACCCTCGGCGGCGAGGAAATCGTCGAGGGTGATAGTGCCGGCTTTCACCTGTTCGCTGAGCTGCCAAACCACGGTGCCCGAGCCAATGTCCTGACCTTTGTGCTTGCCGTTGAGCATCGGCCCGCCGGTGACGACGATCGTCGGCACGTCGCAACTGGCCGCGCCCATCAACAACGCCGGGGTGGTTTTGTCGCAGCCGGTCAACAGCACCACGCCATCGATTGGGTTGCCGCGAATCGCTTCTTCGACGTCCATGCTCGCCAGGTTGCGGGTGAGCATGGCGGTCGGGCGCAGGTTTGATTCACCGTTGGAGAACACCGGGAATTCCACCGGGAAGCCCCCGGCCTCGATCACCCCACGTTTGACGTGCTCCGCAATCTGGCGGAAATGCGCGTTGCAGGGGGTCAGTTCCGACCAGGTGTTGCAGATGCCGATGATCGGCTTGCCGTGGAACTGGTGGTCGGCGATGCCCTGATTCTTCATCCAGCTGCGGTACATGAAGCCGTTCTTGTCGGCAGTGCCAAACCATTGAGCGGAGCGCAGGGTGGGTTTCTTATCAGACATGATCGGCTCTCTTATTGTATGACTATATTCTTCGGGAGAAGGCGTAACATAGGCTCAAATTCAGCAGTTTGGAAGTGTTGTTGCGTAAAAAGTATTACTATATAGTCCGTTGCAACGGAGAGATGGCCCTGGTGGTTTTCCGCGAGAGGCGTCCCCCGAGGTTCTATAACAACAACAATCGGAGACCGATCTCATGAGCCAGGAACTGCGGCTTATTCGTCGCATCACGCTGAAACTGATTCCCTTCCTGATCCTGCTGTACTTGATCGCCTATGTGGATCGCTCCGCCGTAGGCTTCGCCAAATTGCACATGGGCGCTGACCTCGGCATCGGTGACGCGGCTTACGGGCTGGGTGCCGGGCTGTTTTTCATTGGCTATTTCCTGCTGGAAATCCCCAGTAACCTGATGCTCGATCGCTTCGGCGCGCGACGCTGGTTCGCGCGGATCATGGTCACCTGGGGCGCCATCACCATCGGCATGGCCTTCGTCCAGGGGCCGCACAGTTTCTATGTGATGCGCTTTCTGCTCGGTGCGGCGGAAGCCGGGTTCTTTCCGGGCGTTCTCTACTACATCACCCAATGGTTCCCGGTGCGCCATCGCGGCAAGATCCTTGGACTGTTCATCCTTTCCCAACCCATCGCCATGTTGATCACCGGCCCGGTGTCCGGCGGTCTGCTCGGTATGGACGGCATTCTTGGCCTGCATGGCTGGCAGTGGCTGTTCATCGTCATCGGTATCCCGGCAATCCTGTTGACCTGGCCGGTGCTGCGTTGGCTGCCGGACGGCCCGAAACAGGTGAAGTGGATGGACCAGGCCGAAAAGGACTGGCTGACCGGCGAACTGAAAAAGGATCTCGAGGCATACGGCCAGACCCGCCACGGCAATCCGTTGCACGCCCTCAAGGACAAACGGGTGTTGCTGCTGGCGCTGTTCTATCTGCCGGTGACCCTGAGCATTTACGGCCTGGGTTTGTGGCTGCCGACCCTGATCAAGCAGTTCGGTGGCACGGATCTGGTGACTGGCTTCGTGTCGTCGGTGCCGTACATCTTCGGGATCATCGGTTTGCTGATCATTCCGCGCAGTTCCGACCGCTTGAATGATCGCTACGGCCACTTGGCGGTGCTTTACGTATTGGGTGCCATCGGCCTGTTCCTCAGTGCCTGGCTGACGGTGCCGGTGCTGCAACTGGCGGCGTTGTGCCTGGTGGCCTTCGCGCTGTTTTCCTGCACCGCGGTGTTCTGGACCTTGCCGGGCCGCTTCTTCGCCGGTGCCAGTGCGGCGGCCGGGATCGCTTTGATCAACTCGGTGGGCAACCTTGGCGGCTACATCGGTCCGTTCGTGATCGGCGCGCTCAAGGAGTACACCGGCAACCTGGCCTCGGGCCTGTATTTCCTTTCGGGAGTGATGGTGTTCGGGCTGATGTTGACCGGTGTGGTCTATCGCCTGCTGGAGCGCAAGCACGTACTGCCGGCCGACCAGTTCGCTGCCAGCGCCCGTGGCGCTACCCGCACCTGACACGAAACCTGTGGGAGCGAGCTTGTCTCCGGGCGGCGATCCGACGATGACGGAGTGTCAGTCACTATCAATGTTGAATGATCGACCGCTATCGTCGGATCGCCGCCCGGAGACAAGCTCGCTCCCACAGGGACCTGGGTTGGATTTGAGATTTGAATACAGGAGAAAATCATGCGTTTAGTTCAGTTCGAATTGAGTAACGGCGAACGTCGGGTTGGCGTGGTCGAGGACGGTCTGGTACGTGAAGTCCAGGACGCGCGTACGGTGCGCGACCTGGCGTTGGCGGCGATCGAGGCGGGCGTCAATCTTGAGCAACAGGTGAACACCCTGGGCCTGGGCATCAGCCATGACTATGCAGAACTGTTGGCCAAGCTGCGCATCCTGCCACCGCTGGATCACCTGGATCCGGCGCACATGCTGGTCAGCGGCACGGGCCTGACTCACTTGGGCAGCGCCTCGGCGCGGGACAAGATGCATCAGCATGGCGACGAAGCCGCGATGACCGACACCATGCGCATCTTCAAATGGGGCGTGGAGGGCGGTAAACCGGCAGCGGGGCAGGCTGGCGTGCAACCGGAATGGTTCTACAAAGGTGACGGCAGCATCGTCGTTCGACCGGGTCAACCGTTCCCGTTGCCGCCGTTCGCCGAAGACGCTGGTGAAGAACCAGAACTCAGCGGCCTCTACGTCATCGGCCACGACGGCAAGCCGTATCGCCTTGGTTTCGCGGTGGGTAACGAGTTCTCCGATCATGTAATGGAACGCAAGAATTACCTGTACCTGGCGCACTCCAAATTGCGCAGTTGCAGTTATGGCCCGGAACTTCGAGTCGGCGAATTGCCTCAACATCTGGCAGGCACCAGCCGCATCCTGCGTGACGGCGAGGTGCTGTGGCAGAACGAGTTTCTCAGTGGCGAGGCCAACATGTGCCACAGCCTGGAAAACCTCGAGTACCACCATTTCAAGTACAGCCAGTTCCTGCGTCCGGGCGATGTGCACATTCACTTTTTCGGCACCGCGACCCTGTCCTTTGCCGACGGCATTCGCACCCGGCCGGGTGACGTGTTCGAGATCAGTCAGGCCGAGTTCGGTGCACCGTTGATCAACGGGATTGCACCGGTTGAAGCAGCGTTCGCGCCCGGCACCGTTGGCACCCTTTAAGGAGATAGGCATGACCCAGATTCTTGGTCACAACTACATCGGCGGTCAGCGCAGTGCGGCCAGCCAGCTCAAACTACAGAGCGTCGACGCCAGCACGGGCGAAGCGTTGCCGTACGATTTCTTCCAGGCGACCCCGGAAGAAGTCGATGCCGCCGCCAAGGCTGCCGCCGCGGCTTATCCGACGTATCGCAACTTGAGCGCCGAACGTCGGGCGCAATTTCTCGATGCAATAGCGTCCGAACTGGACGCGCTGGGCGATGACTTTGTTGCGCTGGTCTGCCGCGAAACCGCGCTGCCCGCCGCGCGCATTCAAGGCGAGCGCGGTCGCACCAGCGGCCAGATGCGCCTGTTCGCCAAAGTGCTGCGTCGCGGTGATTTCTACGGTGCGCGGATCGATCAGGCGTTGCCTGAGCGCAAACCGTTGCCGCGTCCGGACTTGCGTCAGTACCGCATCGGCCTCGGACCGGTTGCCGTGTTTGGCGCCAGTAACTTTCCTTTAGCGTTCTCCACGGCTGGCGGCGACACCGCTTCTGCGTTGGCCGCCGGTTGCCCGGTGGTGTTCAAGGCCCACAGCGGCCACATGGCAACTGCCGAACAAGTAGCGAACGCGATCATTCGCGCGGCGGAAAAAACCGGCATGCCCGCCGGCGTGTTCAACATGATCTACGGTGGTGGGGTTGGCGAAGCGCTGGTCAAGCATCCGGCGATTCAGGCGGTTGGCTTTACCGGCTCGCTGAAGGGCGGACGTGCGTTGTGCGACATGGCCGCTGCACGTGCGCAGCCAATCCCGGTGTTCGCCGAGATGTCGAGCATCAACCCGGTGATCGTATTGCCGCAGGCGCTTGAGATTCGATCAGAAACCGTCGCTCGGGACCTGACGGCGTCGGTGGTTCAAGGCTGCGGTCAGTTCTGTACCAATCCGGGTCTGGTCATCGGTATTCGTTCGCCGCAATTCAGCGCGTTTGTGCAACAGGTGGCTGGACTGATGGGCGATCAACCCGCGCAAACGATGCTCAATGCGGGCACCTTGAGCAGCTATGGCAAAGGCTTGCAGAAGTTACTTGCGCACTCGGGAATCGAGCATATGGCAGGTAACCCGCAACAAGGCAATCAGGCCCAGCCGCAACTGTTCAAAGCCGATGTCAGCCTGTTGATCAATGGCGATGAAGTGCTGCAGGAAGAAGTGTTCGGCCCGACCACGGTGTTCGTCGAAGTTGCCGATCAGGCACAACTTAGTGCCGCGTTGCACGGCCTGCACGGGCAGCTGACGGCGACGATCATTGGCGAGCCTGCGGACTTCGAGCAGTTCGGTGAGCTGACGCCATTGCTGGAACAGAAGGTCGGACGGATCCTGCTCAACGGTTATCCGACCGGGGTGGAAGTCTGCGATTCGATGGTCCATGGCGGGCCGTATCCGGCGACATCCGATGCTCGCGGCACCTCGGTGGGCACCTTGGCCATCGATCGTTTCCTGCGCCCGGTGTGCTTCCAGAACTACCCCGACAGCCTGCTGCCGGAAGCCTTGAAGAATGGCAATCCGCTGCGCATTCAGCGATTAGTGGACGGCCAACCCTCCCGCGACGCGATCTAACGGCCGAGCACGGCCCCCTGTGGGAGCAAGCTCGCTCCCACATTGGACTGAGGCGCAATGAGCTATCATTGCGTCTTTCCCATTCAAAGATTACTGCCATGACTGCCGCAACCGACACCTTGCTCGCCACCCTCGAACACTGCGATATGGTGGAAATCGACGGGCTGCACGCCTTCGAATTCTCCCTCGATGAAGACGATAACCTGCACATCGAATGCTTGGACGGTCGTGTGTCCAAGCACTGGGCGTTCACCCCGGCCGAGGTCGAGGCCGCGACCTTCGATCCAGACCTGCAAAGCTGGCTGATCACCGGCAGTTCCGGCGAGCACCGGTTGGTGTGCATGACCGCGTTCCGCGGTGATGACGACGAGGACGAAGTGAATGAGGGTGCCTAAGCTCTGGCCACTGTTGATGGCCGGCAGCATCGGCGCGATGGGCTTCGAGGCTGCGTCGGCCGAGGACTATCAGTTGCTGGTCGGTTCCTACACGGCCGGTCAGAGCCAAGGGATTTATCGCCTGAACTTCGACGCCGCCACCGGGCAGATCAATGCCAAGCCGCTGCAAGTGGTCACGAGTGAAAACCCGTCCTGGCTGACCCTGTCCAAGGATCAGCGTCACCTTTTCGTGGTCAACGAAAACGGCCCGGGACAGACCGATCCGGTAGGGCGCGTCAGCAGCTATGCGATCGATCCCAAAACCCATGCGCTGAGCCCGATCAATCAGGTGCAGAGCCTGGGCAACGAGCCGACTCATTCGAGCCTCAGCCTTGCAGCCAGTCACCTGTTTGTCAGCAACTATTCGGTGGCTGAAGATCCAGGCGGCACTTTGGCGGTGTTGCCAGTGGGCGCCGACGGCCAGCTCAAATCGGTGGTGCAGATGAGCAGCCATCCGTCCAGCCGGGTTAATCCCGAGCGGCAGATGTCGGCGCACGTGCATTCGACGGTTTCGTCGCCGGACGGCAAGTATGTGTTCTCCAATGACTTGGGCGCCGACAAGGTCTTTGTCTACCGCTTCGACCCCAAGGCCAACCCGGAACTGCCATTGACCGCCGCTACACCGGCGTCCGTCCAGTTGCCACCCGGCAGCGGGCCGCGTCATTTGCTGTTCAGCGCCGATGGCAAACACGCGTGGTTGATCTTGGAAATGAGCGCGCAGGTCGCGGTGTTCGACTACAAGGACGGCAAACTCGAGCAAACGCAAATGGTCGAATTGGCGACGGGTCAGCCCACTTCGGACAAGGCAGCCGCTGCGCTTCACGCGTCGCGCGATGGCAAGTTCCTCTACGTCAGCAACCGTGGCACCGCCAATCAGCTGCTGGTGTTCGCCATCGATCCTGCGACCAGGCACCTCAAGGAACTGCAGCGCCGTTCCGTAGAAGGTGATCACCCGCGCGAGTTCATCCTCGACCCGAGTGGCAAGTTCTTGCTGATCGCCAACCAGAAAAGTAACCAGGTTGTCGTCGTCGAGCGCGATTCAAAGACAGGCCTGCTGGGTAAAACCGTGCAAAAACTGCCGATGGATGCCCCGAGCGACCTCAAGTTCCTGGTGCGTCAATAGGCCGCAGGCCCCGGTTGATGGGGCCTGCATCCTTCTATTAATGACGCTGATATCTGCTAATGCTACAAAAGATTTCAAGACGCCAACCTCGGCGGTTAAGTTTGCTTCACGGCCCCACCGGGCAAGCAAACCAACTGAATCCGAGGAATACCGCCATGAACTTCAATCTCTTCTCCGTAATCGCTGCTTCCGCTATCTCTGCCACTGTTGCTCTGCCAGCCAGCGCCAACATTGAAATCAGCGACAAAAAATCCCACGCGCAAAGCTACACCCAGAAGTACCTGCAACAGAGCGCCAACTTTTACGCGGCTCTGGATCACAAAACCCAAGCCTGAAATTTGAACCCTGCACCTTTTATGCAGGAGCGAAGTCACTTGTGCCGATCGAGCTGAAAAGCTTCGAGAAACCTGAGTGATGTCGCTCCTGCATAACGCGTTGCCCGTTCGCTCGGCGTTGGAGATGTGTGAAGTGTTCGCCTGAGTCGTTAAGACGACGCACCTAGCAGCAGGCTTCGCCAGCTGCAGGGGACCTGATGATTTTCATCCGTTGAACACCGGCTCCGGCAAACCTTTCACCCCGGGATTATGGGCGAACACACCGCCGGCCAGTGACTGTTCGTCATGGTCGTCACCGGGGCGGATCGAGGTCACGAACAGGGTGTCCAGTCGACTGCCACCGAAGGCGCACATGGTCGGTTTTTTTACCGGTACGGCGAGGGAACGGTCCAGTCGGCCGTCGGGGGTAAAACGGTGAATCAGCCCGGCGTCATTGGCGCAAATCCAGTAGCAGCCTTCGGCATCGACCGCCGCGCCATCGGGACGACCAGGGAACTGATTCATGTCGACAAATAGCCTACGATTGGACGGCGTGCCGCTGTCGATGTCGTAATCAAAGGCCCAGATTTGCTGGACCAGGGGATGAGAGTCAGACAGGTACATCGTCCGCCCGTCCGGGCTGAAACCCAGGCCGTTAGGCACGATGAATCCGCCGAGCTGAGCATCGATCGGCCCGCGTTGACCGGCGCTGTAGCGGTAAAGCGTGCCGTCGGCAGCATTGGCGGCCATGTTCAGCACCATGCTGCCGGCCCAGAAGCGGCCCTGACGATCGCAGCGCCCATCATTCAAGCGCATATCGGAGCGGGCGTGATCGACGTCCGCCAGCAATGCGCTGTCGAGGCAGCCGTCGTTATGCGGCTGCAGATGGAAGAAGCCGCTTTCCATTCCGGCAACCCAGCCGCCGTCGCTGTGACGTGCAATGCAGGCGAGCATCTGCGGAGCGGTCCAAGAATGGACATGGCCGGTTTCGGCGCTCCAGCGCTGAAGTCCACCGGCAGGAATATCAACCCAATACAGGGCGTTTTCCTCGGGGACCCAGACCGGGCTTTCACCGACCGCGTTACGGGCATCGACAATCAATTCGGCTTGCATGGCAACTTATTCCCTCGGGTTTTTGTTTGGGGTGAGGAGGTTCAGTCGCCAAACGGGCCAGAGGCGACAAACGCGCCACCCTGGTAAACCATGGCAGGGTCATCAGCGGCCGGCATTGGTTGGGCTTCGACTTTTTCGCGGAACACTTCGGAGCTGTCCTGTGGTGCGTAACCTAAGCTCGTGGCGAAGCGGTTGTCCCACCAGACGTTCTTGTTGTCGGACGCGCCATAGACCACGGTGTGGCCGACGTTCGGGGTGTACAACGCGCACTCGATCAATTGGGTCAGGTCGCCGAAACTCAACCAGGTGCTCATCATTCGGCGATTTTGCGGTTCCGGGAAAGAAGAGCCGATGCGGATACTGACAGTCTCGATGCCATAACGATCGAAGTAGAAACTGGCCGCATCTTCGCCGTAGCACTTGGACAAACCGTAATAGCTGTCCGGGCGGCGAGGGGAGTGGGCGTCGATGACTTCGTCCTGTTTGTAGAAGCCGATCACGTGGTTGGAACTGGCGAAAATCACGCGCTTCACACCATGCCGGCGAGCGGCTTCATAAATGTGGAATACGCCGCAGATGTTGGCGCCCAGAATGTCTTCGAACGAGTGCTCCGTCGACACGCCGCCGAAGTGCAGGATCGCGTCCACGCCTTCGACCAGTTGATGCACCGCTTGTTTGTCCGCGAGATCGCAGGACACGACTTCTTCACGATCATCGACGGCAGGGGTGATATCGGCGATGTCCGACAGGCGAATGACATTGGCGTAAGGCCGCAGGCGTTCGCGCAAGACTTTGCCGAGGCCACCGGCGGCGCCGGTCAGGAGCAGGCGATTAAAAGGGGCGCGGGCTGTAGGAGTGGTTTTCATGGAAGTCCCTGCACAAGCAGTTATTGTTATTGAATTCGTTGTAAGTTGTCGTACGACTTGATCGAAGTATCGTTAGGCTTTCCCATTCTTGTCAACGCGTCATCGTTTGAAATTGACGGAGGGTCGTCCCGAGCTCAATTCGACCAACCGCTGAAATAGATCGCTGTGATAACGACCTATCAGCAGGGCGGATAAATGCCTTACAGCAACGAGATCGGGTAGTTGATGATGATTCGGTTTTCGTCGAATTCGTTGCTGTTGAAATCCTTGCGGATGCTCGCGTTACGCCATTTGACGTTGAGGTTTTTCAACGCACCGCTTTGTACGGTATAGGCCAGCTCCGATTCGCGGCCCCATTCCTTACCGTCGGTGGTGGTGCCTGTGTGCACGTTATCGCCGCTGATGTAGCGGTTCATCATCGTAAGGCCGGGAATGCCGAGCGCAACAAAATTGTAGTCGTGGCGCAGCTGCCAGGATCTTTCCTTGGCGTTGTCATAGCTGGAGTTGTAGCTGTCGTTGGCCAGGGTGCCGCCGCTGGTGCCGTTGACCCGCATCCAGGCATCGTCGCCGCTGAGTTTTTGCAGACCGACAAAGAAGGTGTTGCCGCCGTATTTGGCCGAGAGCATGGCGAACGCGGTTTTGTTGTCGAGGTCGCCGGCCAGGGCGCTGCCGTCTTCCTTGCCGATGAAGTAGCCCAGGTTCGCTCCGAGGGTCCAGTCGCCGATGGGCTGGCTGTGGCTCAGGTTGAAATACTGCTGCTGGTAAATGTCGCTGAGTTCCGAGTACCAGACCCCGACCTGGGTGCGCTTGTCGTTGAAGGCATACTCGCCGCCGCCGTAGTTGAAACGATCGGAGGTCAAGGCAGCCGATTTGCCGTTCATGAACAGGTCTTCCATGCTCCCATCGTTGCGCGGGCTGTTGCCCTGGAACTGGCCGCCGTAGAGTGTCAGGCCGCTGATCTCGCTGGACGTTACCTGACCACCGCGGAAGGTTTGCGGCAGCGAGCGGCCGTCGTCGGAGCGCAGGATTGGCAACACCGGCATCCATTCGCCGACCTTGAGTTCGGTTTTCGAGATTTTGCCTTTCAGCGCCACACCCAGACGGCCGAAATTATCGGCAGGGCGACCGTCGTCATGGATCGGCAGCAACCCTGTGCCGACCGTGCCTTTACCGCCATCGAGCTTCTGCGAGTACGTACCCAGCACATCCACGCCGAAGCCGACGAAGCCTTGGGTGAACCCGGACTTGGCGTCGAGAATGAAGCTTTGTGTCCACTCTTCTGCCTTGCCCTGCGGGAAGGCCGGGTTGGTGAAGTTGCGATTAAAGTAGGCATTGCGCAGGTTCAGCGTGGCCTTGGCGTCATCCACAAAACCTTCGGCATGGCTGATCATGGGCAGGGCGAGGGCCAGGCTGCTGCAACCGATCAGGCTCAGGGTGTGGCGGCGTGCGAAGGTTGGGCGAGGGGGGCAGATGGAGGAATTGCGGACGAGCTTGCTCACAGTGACGCTCCATTGTTTCTTGTTGTTTTATTTTTGTCATGCGTTGTCGTACAACGTTGGGGGCGATTATTTGCGAGGCTTTCAGGGGTTGTCAATCAGAAGTTGTACGATGACCTCTGGGGGTGTCAGCCAGTGATCATCGGCAGCAGAGTGCCCAGAAGTGAAGCCGCGGCCACCGCCCCCATATGTGAATGATTTGATTGAGGATCAGCAATTGGTCGTTGAGGCCGTCGAGCATGGCACCTTGGCCGATCGCTCGTTTTCCCTTGTCGCCGCGATGTAGAGCGGATGCTAGTCTTGGCCAACGCTGTTGTCAGGGAGCCCTCATGGGCAATCACAAGATCGAGATTCGTCGCAGTAACGTCGAGAAAATTCTGCTGGGGGCTGAAAAGGTTTTCGCCGAAAAAGGTTTCGGCGGCACCGCCATGGCCGACATCGCCGCCGAAGTGCAACTGCCGCGCTCCAACCTGCATTACTACTTCAGCACCAAGAGTGAGCTGTACAGCGCCGTGCTGTTGGGTTTGCTGGAAGTGTGGAAACAGGACGCTCTGTGCTTCGAGATGTTCGACGATCCGCGCGTGGTGCTCAGCAGCTACATCCGCGCCAAAATGAACCACTCCCGCAGCCGGCCTTATGGCTCCAAAGTCTGGGCCAACGAAATCATCCACGGCGCGCCAACGCTGGGTGAGAAACTGGACGTGAGTCTGTACGACTGGGCCAAGATGAAAGAAGCGAAAATTCGCCAGTGGGTGGACGACAAACGCATCCTGCCGGTAGAGCCTTCAAGCCTGCTGTACATGATCTGGGCCTCGACCCAGCATTACGCCGACTTCGATCACCAGGTGAATATTCTGAATGACCACCAGCCGTTGTCGGACATGCAGTTCGAGCGGGCGGTGCAGACGGTGACGAGTGTGATCTTGCGGGGGATTGGGTTGGAGCCTTGAGGCTTAAGATTTGCGGTGTTACTGCTGGCCTCATCGCGAGCAAGCTCGCTCCCACAGGGATCTATTGAACACTGAAGATCCAATGTGGGAGCGAGCTTGCTCGCGATATAGGTAGTCCGTTCAGACTGCCACGTGATACGGATTCCTCGGATCATGATTCCAATCCAGAAACGGCTTGCCCGTATCCATCGGCACCATCTCAATACAATCCTGCACCGGACACGTGATCTGACACAGATTGCACCCCACGCACTCATCATCAATCACTTCATATTTATGCGTCCCGTCTGCCTGCTTAAGGCTGGCAACCGCTTGGTGCGAAGTGTCTTCGCAAGCAATGTGGCAGCGACCGCAACCAATGCACGCTTCCTGATCGATCTTCGCAATCACCTGATAGTTAATGTCCAGATACTTCCAGTCTGTGGTGTTGCCTACCGCACGCCCGGTAAACTGCGACACGCTGGCGTAACCCTGACTGTCCATCCAGCGTGACAACCCGTCCTTCATCTCCTCGACAATCCGGAAACCATGCAGCATCGCCGCCGTGCACACCTGCACCGAGCCGCTGCCCAGCGCAATGAACTCCGCCGCGTCGCGCCAACTGCCGATGCCGCCAATGCCGGAAATCGGCAGGCCTTGCGTCTGTGGGTCGCGGGCGATTTCGGCGACCATGTTCAGCGCAATCGGCTTCACCGCAGAGCCGCAATAACCACCGTGGGTACTTTGGCTGCCCACGGCGGGATTGGCGACCATGCGCTCCAGGTTGACGCTGGTGATCGAGTTGATCGTGTTGATCAGCGACACCGCATCCGCGCCACCGCGATGGGCCGCGCGGGCGGCGACGCGAATGTCGGTGATGTTCGGTGTGAGCTTGACGATCACCGGCAGCGAGCAGTACGTCTTGCACCAACGGGTGACCTGCTCGACGTACTCCGGCACCTGGCCAACCGCCGCACCCATGCCGCGCTCCGGCATCCCGTGCGGGCAACCGAAGTTCAGCTCGATGCCATCGGCGCCGGTGGCTTCCACCAGCGGCAGGATGAATTTCCATGATTCTTCGACGCAGGGCACCATCAGCGACACAATCAGCGCGCGGTCCGGCCAGTCCCTTTTGACCTGAGTGATTTCCCGCAGGTTGATTTCCAGCGAGCGATCGGTGATCAGTTCGATGTTGTTGAAGCCCATCACTTCGCGGTTGGCACCGAAATGCGCTGAGTAGCGCGACGACACATTGACCGCCGCCGGGTCTTCACCCAGGGTTTTCCAGACTACGCCACCCCAGCCGGCCTCGAAGGCGCGGACCACGTTGTAGGCTTTGTCGGTCGGTGGCGCGGAGGCCAGCCAGAACGGATTGGGGGCTTTGATGCCGGCGAAGACAATCGAAAGATCGGCCATTTACGCAGCCTCCACGTTGAGCATGAGTTGGGCGTTGATGGCCTCGGCGGCCCGTTTGCCGTGCTGCACGGCCTGCACGGTGAGGTCCTGATCGAGGCTGGTGCAGTCGCCGCCGGCGTACACGCCGGGGATGCTCGTGCGCAGGTTTTCGTCCACTTGAATCCGCTCGCCCTGGCGCTTGAGTTCCCGGGCCAGCGGATCGACGAGGGCGCTGGCGTCGAAGGCCTGGCCGATGGCTTTGAAGATTGCGTCGGCGGCCAGCTCGAAGGTTTCGCCAGTGGTTTGCAGGCGACCGTCCACCCGCTGCGTGCGGGCGAAGCGCATGCCGCGTACGTGGCCCTGGTCATCGAGCAGCACTTCTTCCGGTTGCGCCCAAGTCAACAGCCGCACTTGATTGGCCTTGGCGATGTCTTGTTCGTGACCCGTGGCGCCCATTTCCTCGACACCGCGGCGGTACACCAAATTCACGTCGCGAGCGCCGAGGCGAGCCATTTGCACGGCCATGTCGATGGCGGTGTTGCCGGCGCCCAAAACGATACAACGGTCAGCGAGGGGGAGTTGCGTCAGGTCATCGGCCTGGCGCAGTTCGCGGATGTAGTCGGTGGCGGCGAGCAGGCCCGGCGCCTCTTCGTTGGCCAGCCCCAGTTGTTTACTGGCATTCAAGCCGAGGCCGAGGAACACCGCGTCGAATTGCTGATGCAGTTCGCTTAAGGTCAGATTTTCTCCAAGTTTTTGCCCGTGGCGGATTTCGATGCCGCCGATATCCAACAAAAAATCCAGTTCCTTCTGCGCGTAATCGTCCACCAGTTTGTACTTGGCGATCCCGTACTCGTTGAGGCCGCCAGCCTTTTCACGAGCCTCGAAAATCACCACGTCATGACCGTGCATGGCACTGCGGTGAGCGCAGGACAAACCGGCCGGGCCGGCGCCGACCACGGCGATGCGCTTGCCAGTAGATGCCGCACGTGGGAAGGGGTGTTCGCTGAAGTGTGCGTTGTCGACGGCGTAACGCTGCAACAGGCCGATCAACACCGGTGCGCATTCATGGTCGTTGTTGCGCACGCAGGCTTGCTGGCAAAGAACTTCCGTCGGGCACACCCGGGCGCAACTGCCGCCGAGGATGTTCGCCGAGAGGATTTTCTGCGCCGCGCCCTGAACGTTTTCCTGATGGATATTGCGAATAAACGACGGTATATCGATCTCGCTCGGACAGGCATTCACGCACGGCGCGTCGTAGCAGTACAGGCAACGCGAGGCTTCCAGATGGGCCTGACGGTCGTTGAGCGGTGGCGCCAGATCGGTGAAATGGCCGGCGAGGGCGGCCGCATTCTCATAGGGATGCGGGAGGTGGTTCAGGGTCTTGATCACGGTGTTGGCCTCACGGTTATTGAGGAACTGCCTCTGATGGGCATTGGTTTTTTTGATGTCTGGGCCGGCCCCATCGTCGGAACGCCGCCCGGAGCAAGCTCGCTCCCACATTTGGAATGCATTCCCCTGTGGGAGCGAGCTTGCTCGCGATAGGCCGAAGGCCTCGATTTCAGCGTTTCACAGCAACTGGCTTATGTTGCTCAGCCCGCTTACTCAGCAAATCAAACACCGCCGGATACGCCGGCCGTTCGACATACCGCCCGGCACCACGCTCGGCCCGCAAATCACCATCCGCCCAAACCACCCGGCCCTGGCTGACGGTGTGGCTCGGTACACCGCGCACGGTCTTGCCTTCAAAGATGTTGAAATCGACCTGCTGGTGATGAGTCTTCGCCGAGATCGTGCGCGTACCTTCCGGATTCCACAGCACCAGGTCCGCATCCGCACCGACGCGAATCGCCCCTTTGCGCGGGTAGAGGTTGAAGATCTTCGCGGTGTTGGTGGAGGTGAGCGCCACGAAGTGTTGCATCGACAAACGCCCGGTGTTCACGCCTTCATCCCAAAGCACCGCCATGCGGTCTTCGATACCGGCCGTGCCATTGGGGATCTTGCTGAAGTCGTCACGTCCCGCCGCTTTTTGTTCGGCGCAGAAGCAGCAATGGTCGGTGGCGGTGGTGTGCAGGTTGCCCGATTGCAGGCCGTGCCAAAGCGCCTCTTGATGGCCGCGCGGACGAAAGGGCGGGCTCATCACGTAACCGGCGGCGGTCTGCCAGTCCGGGTGTTGGTAGACGCTGTCGTCCAGCAGCAGATGCCCGGCCAGGACCTCGCCGTAGACTTGTTGGCCCTTGCTGCGGGCGTAGGTGATTTCGTCGAGGGCTTCCTTGGTCGAGACGTGCACTAGGTACAGCGGCGTGCCCAGGGTTTCGGCGATGCGGATCGCCCGACTGGCCGCTTCACCTTCAACCTGCGAAGGGCGGGACAACGGATGCGCTTCCGGGCCGGTCATGCCCTGGGCCATCAACTTGCGTTGCAGGTGATAGACCAGCTCACCGTTTTCCGCATGCACAGTCGGCACGGCGCCCAATTCCAGACAGCGCTCGAAACTCGCTACCAGGGTGTCGTCGGCGGCCATGATCGCGTTCTTGTAGGCCATGAAGTGCTTGAAGCTGTTGACCCCGTGCTGGCTGACCAGCTCGGCCATTTCCTCGCGGACCTGCTCGCTCCACCAGGTGATCGCGACATGGAAACCGTAATCCGACGCCGACTTCTCGGCCCAGCCGCGCCACTGATGAAATGCTTCCATCAAGGATTGCTGCGGATTGGGAATCACAAAGTCGATGATCGATGTCGTGCCACCGGCGAGTCCCGCCGCGGTACCGCTGAAGAAGTCTTCACTGGCCACCGTGCCCATGAAGGGCAGTTGCATGTGCGTGTGCGGATCGATGCCGCCGGGCATCAGGTATTGGCCGCTGCCGTCGAGCACTTCGGCACCCGCCGGAACATCAAGATTTTCGCCGATGGCTTTGATCACGCCGTCGGCGCAATAGACGTCGGCGCGATAACTTTCGTCGTGGGTAATAACGGTGGCGCCACGGATCAACAGAGACATTCCGAGTTCCTCGCAGGCAATGACCGACTTGTGCCGGTTCTAAAATGTTTTATATGAAGCCGACGCAAACAGGCGTATTCCTGTCAGCGCTGTCAGGAATAAACGCTAGTCTGAGTTTACGGATAGAGCAAGAATATTTTTTATAAGTTTATATCTGTTTTAACGTATTGATATTTAAGGTTTAAAGAGTGAAAACACCAAAATGGTGAGGCCTCTCACCATTTTGACGCACTTGACAGGTTCTAAAAATAGACGAGATTTCTTATGTGAAATCAGCCGGTTGAGGATGGTCTATGGTTGATGCGCGACGTTGAAAAAAAGTGCGATGCACCAGTTTGAGTCCTGACTGTTCGGACAACTTGCCTGGTATTCGGCCTGAGTGATCAAGCAAGTAACCGGTGATTCATCAAGTATGTAAATAAAACTGATAAACATCAGTTGGTTACAAAGTTTTTATGGAACTGCCCGATGCACAAATGGGGTGACCGGCACGTTTATTGATGCCACCAGCCCCTGATGAGCAAAAATAATCAAAAGAACAGTGGAGCGGCCATGCAACAGATCAGATCGCAAGTGACCGAGCGCGACGGCTTGTTTGAGCTAGAAGCCGGCAGTGACGTCCTCGACAGCCCCCGTTACAACCACGACATGGCACCGACCAAGGTGCACGAACGAACCTGGAACAAATGGCACATCACCGCGTTATGGATTGGCATGGCGGTCTGCGTGCCGACCTACACCCTCGGAGGCGTGCTCACCGCCTATTTCGGCTTGAGCGTCGGCGAAGCGCTGCTGGCGATTCTGTTCGCTAACATCATCGTACTGATCCCTCTGACCCTGAACGCTTTTCCCGGCACCAAGTACGGCATTCCGTTTCCGGTGCTGCTGCGTTCGTCTTTCGGGATTCTCGGCTCCAACATTCCGTGCCTGATCCGTGCGCTGGTGGCGTGTGGCTGGTTCGGCATTCAGACGATGTTCGGCGGACTGGCCATTCACCTGTTTCTCGGCTCGGTGTTCGAGGGTTGGAAAGCCCTGGGCGGTACCGGTGAAGTCATCGGCTTCATGGTGTTCTGGGCCTTGAACCTGTGGGTGGTGATTCGCGGTGCGGACTCGATCAAATGGCTCGAAACCCTCTCGGCGCCGTTGTTGGTGTTGGTGGGCGTGGGTCTGTTGGTGTGGGCCATGCCGAACGTGTCGATGACTGAGTTGCTGGCGATCCCGGCCAAACGTCCGGAAGGGGCCAGCGTGGTCAGTTACTTTGCCGCCGGGCTGACCGCCATGGTCGGGTTCTGGGCCACCTTGTCCCTGAACATTCCGGATTTCAGCCGCTATGCGAAAAGCCAGAAGGATCAGATCGTCGGGCAGATTATCGGCTTACCCCTGACCATGTTCCTGTTTGCTTCCCTTGGCGTGGTGATGACGGCGGCCTCGGTAAAACTGGTGGGCGTCACCGTATCCGATCCGGTCACCCTGATCGGCCATATCCAGAGCCCGGTCTGGGTCGCGTTGGCCATGGCGCTGATCATCATCGCCACGCTGTCGACCAACACCGCGGCCAACATCGTTTCACCGACCAACGATTTCCAGAACGTCGCGCCCAAGTTCATCAACCGCACCAAAGCGGTGTTGCTCACCGGCCTGGTCGGCTTGGCGCTGATGGCCCATGAGCTGTTGAAGAAGCTCGGATTGATCGTCTCGGATTTAAGCCTGGAGACGGTGTATTCCAACTGGCTGCTGGGCTATTCGAGTCTGCTGGGGCCGATCGCCGGGATCATGGTGGTGGACTATTTCCTGATCAAGAAACAGCAACTGGACCTGGCTGGCCTTTACCGCGACGACGTTTACCCAGCGTGGAACTGGTTCGGTTTCATCGCGTTCGGTGTGCCGGTGGCGCTGACGCTGCTGTCGCTCGGCAGCGATGCATTCAGCTGGTTCTACGACTATGGCTGGTTCACCGGCTCGGCGTTGGGCGGGCTGATTTATTACGGGTTGTGCTCGATGCGCCCCAGTCCGTCAATCGCGAAATCTGCGGTGTGATTGATGGCCTCATCGCGAGCAAGCTCGCTCCCACATTTGGAATGCATTTCCCTGTGGGAGCGGGCTTGCTCGCGAAGACGGCTTCACAAACACCAAAGAAATGCCTGAAGAAACCTATAACAACTGCCTGAGGAGATCATCATGAACGCTGCCATAGACGTTCTGCAGTCCACCCATCAGCACATCAACCGCGACCGCTTGTGGCAGTCGCTTATGGACCTGGCCAAGCTCGGCGCCACGGTCAAGGGTGGCGTCTGTCGCCTGGCCCTGACCGACCTCGACCGCCAGGCCCGGGACATTTTCGTCAACTGGTGCGAGGAGGCCGGTTGCACCGTCAGCATCGACGCCGTCGGCAACATCTTCGCCCGACGTCCAGGCCGCAACCCGAACCTGCCACCGGTGATGACCGGCAGCCACATCGACACCCAACCCACCGGCGGCAAGTTCGACGGCTGCTTCGGCGTACTGGCCGGCGTCGAGGTGCTGCGCACCCTTAATGACCTGGGCGTGGAAACCGAAGCGCCGCTGGAAGTGGTGGTCTGGACCAACGAGGAAGGCTCACGCTTCGCCCCCTGCATGATGGGCTCCGGTGTGTTCGCGGAAAAATTCACCCTCGAAGAAACCCTGGCCAAGGTCGATGCCGAGGGCGTCACCGTCGGTGAAGCCTTGAACGCCATCGGCTATGCCGGCGAGCGCAACGTCAGTGGCCATGCCGTCGGCGCTTATTTCGAGGCGCATATCGAACAAGGCCCGATCCTCGAAGACGAACACAAAACCATCGGCGTGGTGATGGGCGCCCTCGGCCAGAAATGGTTCGACCTGAAACTGCGCGGCGTCGAAGCCCACGCCGGCCCGACGCCGATGCACCTGCGCAAGGACGCCCTGGTCGGCGCTTCGGTGATCGTCGGTGCGGTCAATCGCGCGGCCCTTGGTCATCAACCGCACGCCTGCGGCACCGTCGGTTGCCTGCAAGCCTATCCCGGCTCACGCAACGTCATCCCCGGCGAAGTGCGCATGACCCTGGACTTCCGTCATCTGGAACCGGCGCGCCTGGACTCGATGATCGCCGAAGTCCGCGAAGTCATCGAAACCACCTGCGAGGAACACGGCCTGACCTTCGAACTCACACCCACCGCCGACTTCCCGCCGCTGTACTTCGACAAAGGCTGCGTTGAAGCGGTGCGCGGCGCCGCCCAAGGGCTGGGTTTGTCGCACATGGACATCGTCAGCGGAGCAGGGCACGACGCAATCTTCCTCGCCGAACTCGGCCCCGCCGGGATGATCTTCGTGCCGTGCGAAGGCGGCATCAGCCACAACGAAA
The DNA here is from genome assembly GCF_054897765.1 of Pseudomonas sp. RT4P38. NCBI lineage: Bacteria > Pseudomonadati > Pseudomonadota > Gammaproteobacteria > Pseudomonadales > Pseudomonadaceae > Pseudomonas > Pseudomonas sp. RT4P38. The sequence goes on along the minus strand of NZ_CM142703.1, from coordinate 4,122,875 downwards.
TCGAAAACGCTGCGCCGGATGATCTGGCGGCCGGGTGTGCGGTGTTGTTGCGGGCAATGCTGGCGGCGTCGGCGGCGATTGCCGGCGGTCAATTGGCAGTTTGAAACGCAAAAAAATCGTAGCCGCCGGCAACACTTGCGCCGCCGAAGGCTACGATCTCTTGACATTGACCTGGCGAGACGACTTAACGACGCGCTTGTAACACTCTGAATATCAACATCCCCGCCAGCATGGCGATCGCAAATACCCACGCCTGCCAATGCCCCGTCGGCAACAGCACCAGCGCCGGCCCGGGGCAGATGCCCGCAATGCCCCACCCGACCCCGAACAGTAGGCTGCCACCGATCAAGCGTCGATCCAGTTCACGACTGACCGGCAACTGCATCGGCGCCCCCAGCAACGACGTGGATTGTTTCATGGCCCAGTGAAACGGCACCCAGGCCACGGCAATCGCCCCGATCATGACCAGCGCCAGGGATGGGTCCCACAAACCGGTTATATCGAGAAACCCCAGCACTTTGGCCGGGTTGGCCATACCGGCCAACAGCAGGCCGATGCCGAACAACAGGCCGGCGAGGAAAGCCGTGAGTTTTTTCATGTTCAAAACCCCAACAGATGGCGCAGGACAAACACGGTCACAAAGCCCGCGAACATGAAGCTCAACGTCGCGACGATGGAGCGTGGTGACAGCCGCGAGATGCCGCACACCCCGTGGCCACTGGTGCAACCAGAGCCATAACGGGTGCCGATCCCGACACACAATCCGGCGATGATCAGCCCCACGCTACCGGTCTTGAATTCGATGGCCGGCCACACCTGAAACAACGCCCACAACAGGGGGGCCGCCAGCAGTCCGAGGATGAAAAAGGCTTTTTCGCCCCGTCCCGAACCACCCGGCGCTAGCAGACTGCCGAGTAATCCGCTAATCCCGGCGACCCGCCCATTGGCCACGAGCATCACGCTGGCCGCCAAGCCGATCAACGCACCTCCTGTCAACGCGGACCAAGGAGTGAAATGCAGCGTATCCAGCATCATGGCAACTCTCCAGGCAGGTAAAGCACAGCATTAAACCACTCTTTGACTTGAGCTTAGGGCAGCCGCCGCGAAAAGGATCTACGACCAAAAAATCACAGGTACTGCCGGCGCGTCACAAACTGTAGTGCTATTTCGTCATCTCGTTGAATCCCTTAAACAGTGGAGCAACACGATGTCGTCCAACACCCAACCGATTAACCTGCTGCAATCCATTCCTCAAGTCTTCGAAAGCCTGACTCAGGTGCATGTCACCCTCGACAATCACGAGCTGCCAGCGAGGCTGAAGCATTTGATCCACCTGCGTGCCTCGCAGATCAACCAATGCGGTTTCTGCGTGAAGATGCACACCCGCGAGGCCCGTGACGCCAATGAAAGCAACGAGCGGCTGGACCGTTTGATCGTCTGGCGCCACGTCAGTGATTTCAGCGCCTCCGAACGTGCCGCCCTGGCCTGGACCGAGGCCCTGACCGTACTCGATGAAAAGACCGACTACGCCCGCTTGCGCGGTGACTTGCGCGGGCATTTCAACGACGCCCAGATCGGTGCCTTGACGGCCGAGATTGGCATGATCAACCTGTGGAACCGTTTGCAGGTGTCGAGGCACTGATCGATGAATTCCGCTGAGCACGTTGCCGCTGTGTTCGAGCAGCGCCGGCCCTTTTTGCTCGGTCTGGCGTATCGCATCCTCGGCTCGCGCGCCGAAGCCGAGGATGTGGTACAAGAGCTGTTCATCAAGTGGCTAGAGGCCGATCGGGCTTCCATTGCCACCCCGGCCGCCTGGCTGACCACGGCGTGCACCCGGCACTGCATCGATCTGCTGCGCTCGGTCCACAAGTCGCGGGTTGATTACGTCGGCACCTGGCTGCCAGAACCGATTCACACCACCCATCAGGATTCACCCGAACACAAGCATGAACTGGCCTCGTCGCTGTCCACCGCGTTCTTGTTGTTGCTGGAACGGCTAACCCCCAAGGAGCGCGCCGCCTATCTGCTCTACGAAATTTTCGACATGGATTACGCGCAAGTCGCGGACGCGGTCGGGGTTCAAGAATCTGCGTGCCGCAAACTGGTGTCCCGGGCGAAGGCCCGCCTCGGCAGCGGACAAACTCGCTTTCAGCCGGAACCGGCTCGTCAGGACCAATTGCTCAGCGCTTTCCATCGCGCCATCGCCAGCGGCTCGACCTCGTCCTTGACCGCGATGCTCGCCGAAGACGTCGAACTCTGCGCTGACAGTGGCGGCAAGGCCTCGGCCATCCGCGAAACGTTGTCCGGCATTTCCAGCGTGCTGGATTTCATTGCTCAGTCGTTGCACGTCTATTGGCAGACTTGCGAATGGCTGCCCTGCGAAATCAATGGCGCTCAAGGTGTAATCATCAAGGCCGACGGGGTCATCACTGCATCGATGACCTTTGGTGTTGACGAAGCAGGGCGGGTGAGCCGGATTTTCATCATGCGTAACCCGGAGAAGTTGGCGGGGCTGGAAGCGTCTTTGCTGTTGCAGTAGTTAAACCCCAATCGTCAGTTTCACACCGTCCGTAGCAGCTGCCGAAGGCTGCGTTCGGCAGCTGCTACACGTGCTTTGCACTATCCCAACCCCCCGCGGTCGTAGTCTTCACAGGGCGGCGCATGAATGCGCCGTCGCACGCGTGGAGATCCAATGAGCCAGGACGTCCTGATCACTGAAACCAATCGCCGTCAGTTGCAGCAGATTATCGCCGGCCTGTCCGATGGGGTGATTCTGGTGGAGCTCGACCAGACCCTCCTCTGGGCCAATGACGCCGCGCTGGCCATGCACGGCGTCGGGGAGCTCAGCGAGCTGGGGGCGAATGCCAAGGAGTACGCCAAGCGCTTCGCCTTGCGTTATCGCAATAATCATCCGGTTCAGGCCGACAACTATCCGATCAGCCGTGTCGCCCGAGGCGAGACCTTCAGTGATGTCTTGGTTGAGGTGACGCCCGCGGACGACGAAGAGCGCACCTGGGTCCATAGCGTGCGCAGCATGGTGTTGGCTGACAGCTCCGGAAAGCCGGAGTCGCTGGTGCTGATCATGAACGATGTCACGGAGTGGGCCAGTGCCGAGCAGCGTTTCGAAAAAACCTTCAATGCCAACCCGGCCCCGGCTGTGATCTGTCGCCTCAGCGATTTGCGCTACATCAAAGTCAACCCGGGCTTTCTGGAGATGACCGGCTATGCCCGTGATCAGGTGATCGGCAGTTCGACCTATGAACTGGACATACTGGAAGGGGCCGAAAACAAAGACCTGGCCAAGCAGCGTTTGCGCGATGGGGCGACTATTCCGCAAATGCAGGCCCAGCTGCAGTTGCCAGAAGGGGGCAGCAAACAGGTGATCGTCGCCGGCCAGCCCCTTGAGCTGAACGACGAAGCCTGCATGCTGTTTTCCTTCGTGGACATCGAGCCCCGGTATAAGGCCGAAGTCGCCCTGCGCCAGAGCGAGGAACGGTTCGCCAAGGCTTTTCGTCTGACCCCGGTGCCGATTCTGGTATGCAACGCCAGCGATCAGGTAGTGATGGACGTCAATGAAGCCTTCCTCGATACGCTCGCGTATCCCAGTGAAGAAGTGCTCGGCAAGACTGTGGCGCAGATCGAATTTATCGATGACACAGGCGCTCGCACGCGACTTTTTGCGGCCCTGGAAAAAACCGGAAGGGTGGATCGTGTCGATGTTCGGGTTCGCAAGAAAGGCGCCCTGCTGATCGATTGCGCGGTCTCGGCCGACACCGTGAACATTCAGGACAACCCCTGCTACCTGTTGGTGTTTATGGACATCACCGAGCGTAAACGAACGGAGCTGGAGTTGGTGTCGGCGATCGAAGAGGTGATGAAAGACGCCTCCTGGTTCAGCCGCACGCTCATCGAGAAGCTCGCCAACGTGAAGAACGTCAACTCGCCGCAGTTGCCTAGCGTGTCTTTCACCGACCTGACGGCCCGTGAGCGCGATGTACTGGGGCTGATCTGCGAAGGACTGGCCGACAAGGAAATCGCCGCGCGGTTGAAGCTCGCGCCCAACACCGTGCGTAACCATGTGTCGACGGTGTATTCCAAGCTCGATGTTCACAGTCGCAGCGAGGCGATTGTGTGGGCTCGCGAGCGCGGTTTGTTCTCCAGCGAGTGGCGGCCCAAGGCCCAGTGTTAGGTGCAAATGCACTACTCGAAGGGGTGCAAATGGATGTTCTGGACGGGTGAGGCAGTTCTTAGGCTGTAAGGGTGCGATACAGGTCTTCGGGTATCGCGTCCCTTTCGAAAACAGCTACAGGAACCGCAGGATGAATTACGTGGCGCAATTGCGTATGCAGCTGGAGCGGAGTTTTTCACCGCTGGCCTGTGACTGCAGTGTTACGGGTGATAATTCACTGACGGTGAAGCTCTATCATCCGGTGTCGGGGCAGGTGGATCTGGTGGTCAGTGGGTTGAGCGTAAGCAACCTTAGAACGCCGGAGGCGGTGGCGTCGTTGATCGAAGAGCTGCGGTACGAGCTTGAGAGCAACACGTTGCATCGTTCCGAGACTTCCTAGGAACTGTCGGGTTTTGCTGGCGGTCGTATTAAAAGATACGAAAGTATTTTTTCTGTGACCGGTCCGCGTGTTCGCGGTGAGGGTGTTGGGTCGCGGAAATATCTCGATCACTTACCGCGGGCTAACCTATGAACAGTCTTGGGAAACGCGTTTTTACTCCACTGTCGTTTGCACTCTGCGTCGCGATTCTGGGGGGGTGTGCCAGTCCTCCGCCGCCACCTCCCGCCGCGCCGCCTCCACCTCCTGTACGCACCTGCCAGACCACCGAAAACACCGATGTGCAAGGCGATATGAGGGCTGAGGGGCAGGTGACCCGGGAAACGACGCTCACTCGTTGCGTCACTCAGTAAGCATCCATCTGCTCATGTTGTACCGCCAGCGGCGTTGTGCTGCTGGCGGTTATCACCCGCGTTTGGCTTAAACTTCCTCGATCCTGACCCACCGCGACTCCCTCGCTGCCAACCGGATCGCCGTTGCCAGACGTTCGACTTCCCACGCCTGCTCGAAGTCCGTTCCGCCCTGGCCGACCCCGGCCAACGCCATCACCAGATCATGGACCTCCAGTGTCTTGAGTTCGTTGTAGCCGAGCTGATGCCCAGCCGCCGGGCTGAACGCCGCATACCCCGGCAGGTTCGGCCCTGCCAGCAAGCGTTGGAAGCCATCCTGCCCGGCGCGATAAAGACGCAGTTCATTCAGGCGTTCCTGATCGAACGCCAACGTCCCTCGGGTGCCGCTGATTTCAAAACTCAGGTGATTTTTGTAGCCGTGCTTGAGCCAACTGCTGCTGAACGTCCCGCGGGCTCCGTTAGCAAACCGCAACAAGGCGTGAACCTGATCGTCGACGGCAATGCTGCGTTGTTCCGGGCTGCCAGCCGTGGCGGGACGTTGCCGGTGCACGGTCTGGGTGTCGGCGCTCACTGCCTCGACATCGCCCAACAGATAACGGGCCATGGCCAACAAGTGACTGCCCAGATCGGCCAATGCGCCGCCGGCATGATCGGCATCGCAACGCCAGGACCAGGGTGATGCAGGATCGGCCATGAAGTCTTCGCTGAATTCACCCTGGAAACTGATGATCTGGCCCAAGTCGCCGTTTTCAATCAGCTCCCGGGCGAGTCCGATCATCGGGTTGTGCTGATAGTTGTAACCCACCCGCGTCACCACACCCGCCGCTTTGGCCGCCAGGCGCATGGCGTCGGCCTGTTGCAGATTCACTGCCAACGGCTTTTCGCAATACACCGGTTTTCCGGCGGCGAGGGCGGCCATGGCGATGGGGTAGTGCAGGTGATTGGGCGTGGTGATAGCGATCAGATTGACCTTGGGGTCATCGATCAGTTGCTGCCAGTCGCTATGCGCGGTGTCGAAACCCCAGGCATCGGCGCAATGGCGGGCACGCTGCGGATCGGCGTCGGCCAGGGCCGCAAGTTTAAGCTTGAGGGGAAGTTCGAAAACCGCGCTGACGTTGCGAAACGCCAAGGCATGGGCGCGGCCCATGAAACCTGTGCCGATGAGTCCGATACCGAGTTCGCGCATAGCCGGGGTCCTTTTGGATTTTATTTTCAGGAGGGACTATTAATGGAATAAATATTCCTAATGCGCAATATGTAGAATAAATATTCTCTTGTCTGTACTGAAAACAGAAAAGGCAGCCCAGGGGCTACCTTTCTTTCATTCAGAAAACAGATCAGGACAGAAAACCACCATCCACATTCAACGAAACCCCAGTGGTATAGCTCGACGCATCACTCGCCAGATACAACACCGCTCCCGCCATCTCACTCGGGTCCGCCACACGCTTGAGCGGAATCTGTTGCAATGCGGTGTTCAAAATAGCCTCGTTTTTTACCAGCGCCGAAGCAAACTTGGTGTCGGTCAGTCCCGGCAGCAGGGCGTTGCAGCGAATGCCGAACTGCGCGCATTCCTTGGCGAAGACTTTGGTCATGTTAATGACGGCAGCTTTGGTCACCGAGTAGATGCCCTGGAAAATCCCCGGCGAGATGCCGTTGATCGAAGCAACGTTGATGATGCTGCCGCCGCCGTTTTCGCGCATCAGCTTGCCGGCTTCCACCGACATGAAGAAGTAACCGCGGATGTTCACGTCGACGGTTTTCTGGAAGGCGCTGAGGTCGGTGTCCAGTACGTTGCAGAACTGCGGGTTGGTCGCGGCGTTATTGACCAGGATGTCCAGGCGGCCGAACTGTTCGCGGATGCCGGCGAAGACCTGACTGATCTGTTCCATTTCACCGATGTGGCAAGCGACGGCGGTGGCTTTGCCGCCGGCGGCGATGATCGCGTCGGCCACGTGTTGGCAGCCGTCGAGTTTGCGGCTCGAGACGATGACGTGGGCGCCTTGCTGGGCCAGCAGTTTGGCGATGGCTTCACCGATGCCGCGGCTGGCGCCGGAGACGAAAGCAATCTTGCCGTCGAGGTCGAACAACTGAGTCTTGGACATGGTTTTTCCTTGTTATTGGGGCCAGTGACGCAATCAGAGGCTGGATTTCGAAATGACTTGCAGGCTCATCTGCTCCAGCAGTTTGTTCATGTGAATGAACTGCGCGAAGCGTTTGTCCTGGGTCTGACCATGGAAGAAGCGGTAGTAGATCTGCTGCACGATGCCCGCCAGGCGGAACAGGCCGTAGGTGTAGTAGAAGTCGTAGTTGTCGATCTGGATGCCTGAGCGCTCGGCGTAGTAATCGACGAATTCACGGCGGGTCAGCATGCCCGGCGCGTGGCTCGGCTGGCGGCGCATCAGTTGCACCGGCGCTGGGTCATCGGCTTCGATCCAGTAGGCGAGGGTGTTTCCCAGGTCCATCAGCGGGTCGCCGAGGGTGGTCAGCTCCCAGTCAAGCACGCCGATGATCTGCATCGGGTTGTTCGGGTCGAGGATCACGTTGTCGAAGCGGTAGTCGTTGTGAACGATGCTGGACGTCGGGTGATCGCCCGGCATCTTGTCGTTGAGCCAGGCTTTGACCGCCTCCCACTTCGGCGCGTCCGGGGTCAGGGCTTTTTCGTAGCGATCGCTCCAGCCTTTTATTTGCCGCGCGACATAGCCTTCGGGTTTGCCAAGGTCGCCCAGGCCATAGGCCTTGTAGTCGACCCGGTGCAGTTCAACGAATTTGTCGATGAAGCTTTTGCACAGCGCTTCGGTTTGCGCCGAATCAAGACCCAGTTCCGGTGGCAGTTCGGAGCGCAGGATGATCCCGTTGACCCGTTCCATCACATAGAACTCAGCGCCGATCACCGATTCATCGGTGCAGTGCACGTAGGCTTTGGGGCAGTACGGAAAACCGTCGCGGAGCTGATTGAGAATGCGAAATTCGCGGCCCATGTCATGAGCGGATTTGGCCTTGTGCCCGAACGGCGGCCGCCGCAGGACGAACTCCTTTTCGGGGTATTCCAGCAAGTAGGTGAGGTTCGATGCACCGCCAGGGAACTGGCTGATTTGCGGCAAGCCACTCAGGCCCGGAATGTGGGCCTTGAGGTACGGATCGATCAGGCTGGCATCGAGTTCTTCGCCGGTGCGGATACGGGTGGACTGGTCAGTAAGCGCCATGCTTATCCCTTCTACTTATTTTGGAGGCCTGAGACTATTGGCTAATCTAATGCGCACACTCGACACCCACAACCATGAGCCGCCCTTATAGGTGAGCGTGTTGCCGGGCAATCATTGTTTTTGATACACCTGTTTGAATGGTTGTCAGATCACGCTCATCGACGATGGCAGGGCAATCGGGGTCAATACCGGATTCCCGGAGAAGAACGCCACCAGGTTGCGACCTACCAGTTCCACAGTGCCTTGAGTGGCTTCCGGGGACAGACCGGCGACATGCGGGGTGAGGATCACATTGGCCAACGCCTTGAGGGCATTCGGAACCTGGGGTTCGGCATCGAAGACATCCAGCGCAGCGCCGGCAATCCTGCGCTGCTCAAGCGCGCTGATCAGGTCTGCGGTGACGATCACGCTGGCTCTGGCGATGTTGACGATGAACCCGTTGGGCCCCAGAGCGTCGAGTACCTGTCGGTTGATCAGGTGTTTGGTGCCCACACCACCGGGGGTGGCGATGATCAAAAAGTCCGAGGCCCGTGCCAGTTCAGTGGGCGTCGAGCAGAAACTGTACGGCACGTCGCTGCGATGTTGGCGGTTGTGGTAACTGACTGTCATGTCGAAGCCGTTGGCGGCGCGTTTGGCAATAGCCATGCCGACCGCCCCGAGCCCCAGGATACCCAGGCGCTTGCCGGCCAGGGAAGGGCGCATGATTTTTGGCCACTCACCTCGGCGCACGGCGGCATCGCAACGCGCAATGTCACGCACCAACGAGAACAGCATCGCCATGGCATGGTCGGCGACCGAAGAGGAATTGACCCCGGCGCCATTGGTGACCGTGATACCCCGGTCGGCGGCGGCTTGCAGGTCGACGTGTTCGTAGCCGGCGCCGATCACGCAGATGATCTTCAGATTCGCCAAGGCAGCGATTTCATCGGCATACAGGCCCAATGGACCGCGAGTCAGCACTGCATCGATCTGGGCGCCATGCCGTTTGATGGCTTCGGCGCGCTCGGCAGGCGTGGGCGCCAGAATCAGGTGAAAACCCTGATGTTCGAGAATCGGCAGGTAATCATTAATGGTTTCAACCAGTACCAGAACGGTTGCAGGCATGCTGGGCTCCTGTGGGCATCGGAAAATCGGGGCTCGAACGTCGCTTCAGATTGCTGATTCCGGAACGGCTTGGCAATCATCAAAGATCACAGGCTCGTGGCCTGCGACCTCAGTGTAGGAGCGTTCGACAGCTCTTACCTCTCCACAGTGTTCAACATTTTTGCGAATGACTTTTAAACGGCCGTGTCCGAGGTGAGAAACGCGCGAGTCGCGTCGAGTATTTCATCGGACAAGGCGTCACCACGGGTTGCGCGGGCCAGGGTCAGGGCGCCGACCATCAGCGAATAGTCCACCAACGCTTTTTGCCGATTGATGTCGGGCTGATCCGCGCCCATCAGCGGTGTCAGCATCTGCAGCAATGCCTCCAGCCCTTGGGTATAGGTCTGGTGCAAGCCATTTTCAGCGGTTTCATGACACATGTCGCCGGCAAAAGCGGTCACCGGGCAGCTTTCGCCCGGATTGTCGCGATTGGCCGCGGACAGGTAGGGCGCGATGATGCGCTCGCGGGCCGAGAGGCCGTCGTCGTTAGCCCATCACATCAACGACACTGATTCCATGCAGGCCGCGTTCACGAAACAGACGCGTGGCGGCCTCGACGATGATCTCGCGGTTGAGTTCGGCTTGTTTGCGGGAGACTCGGGGCATTGGCGGCTCTCAGGTTTTGCAACGTTGCGATATTTAGACTGCTCAAACGGCGTATTGAGCAGCGTCTCCGCAAGTGAGGGCTGCCCGTCAGCAGACAGGATTAAAAAAACATGACGCTAATCCTTTATCAAATAGATTTTTTAAAGCATCTATTTGATAAAGGCTGTCAGTGAATCTGTTCCACACAACCACTCCTCAGCTAAGTCTTTGCTTCTGCTCATTAATCCCGGACAATCGCGCCCCTGTTTCGGCCAGGGCGCTGCCTGTCGGGTTTTTCCGACTCGTCCTGACCGGGTAGCAACTGACCGGAATGCGGAGATCCCACCGGATGAATGATCAGGCCAATAGCGTCGACGAACGCTATGTAGCGGCAACACCAGCGACGCTTGAGAGCTGGAATCGCCATGACACCACCTGGATGCTGGGCCTGTTTGGCACGGCCATCGGGGCCGGCACGCTGTTTTTGCCGATCAACGCGGGTCTGGGCGGCTTCTGGCCGTTGCTGGTCCTGGCGGTGTTGGCGTTCCCCATGACTTTTTACGCACACCGTGGCCTGACACGCTTTGTGTTGTCCGGACGCGAAGGCGCGGACATCACAGAAGTGGTGGAAGAGCACTTCGGGATCAAGGCCGGCGCGCTGATCACCTTGCTGTACTTCTTCGCGATCTTCCCGATCCTGCTGATCTACAGCGTGGCCTTGACCAACACTGTGGGCAGTTTCCTTGAGCATCAACTGCACATCATGCCGCCACCGCGCGCCGTGCTGTCGTTCGTGCTGATCCTCGGTCTGTTGGCGGTGGTACGTTGCGGCGAGCAAGCGATCGTCAAGGCCATGAGTCTGATGGTCTATCCGTTCATTGTTGCGCTGCTGTTCCTCGCGGTGTTCCTGATTCCTCACTGGAACGGCGGCATCCTCGCCACCGCTTCGACGCTGCCAGAACCATCGGCACTGCTGCACACGCTGTGGCTGGCGATTCCGGTAATGGTGTTCTCGTTCAACCATTCGCCAATCATCTCGGCATTCGCGGTGGACCAGAAGCGTCGTTACGGTGATCACGCCGAAGAGCGCAGCTCGCAGATCCTGTCCCGCGCCCATGCCTTGATGGTAGTGATGGTGCTGTTCTTCGTGTTCAGTTGCGTGCTGACCCTGTCGCCAGCGCAATTGGCTGAAGCCAAGGCGCAGAACCTGTCGATCCTGTCGTACCTGGCCAACCACTTCAGCAACCCGACCATTGCCTTCGCGGCACCGTTGATTGCGTTCGTGGCCATTTCCAAGTCGTTCCTGGGTCACTACATTGGCGCCAGCGAAGGGCTTAAAGGTCTGATCGTGAAGAGCGGCAAGCGCCCGGCACCGAAGACCCTGGACCGCATGACTGCCGCGTTCATGCTGGTGGTGTGCTGGATCGTTGCCACGCTGAACCCGAGCATCCTCGGCATGATCGAAACCCTCGGCGGCCCGGTCATCGCGGCGATCCTGTTTCTTATGCCGATGTACGCGATCCGTAAAGTGCCGGCCATGGCTCGCTTCCGTGGCCAAGCATCCAACGTGTTTGTGACGGCGGTCGGTTTGGTGGCGATTTCGGCGTTGATCTACTCCCTGTCTGCCTGATAGATCCTTTGGGGTTGTGAGACCGTCTTCGCGGGCAAGCCACGCTCCCACAGGGTTTGCGCAGGACCTGTGGGAGCGTGGCTTACCCGCGATGAACGATAACGCGGTCTCACTGAATTAAAGCTATAAACAAACGCCGCTCATCTCACGATGCGCGGCGTTTTTTTATGCGTTGAAAACGCTCGCCCCTGACCCAGAGCACTCGTTCCATAGGATTAACGGCTAAGCTTGCGGCTGCATCAGCGGGTCGTACACCGTTTGTCGCAGGATGGCCCCCTTTCTCTGGAGACGCTTTATGGCAGGTGCCCACGGCGCATCGGTGCCACCCCGTGCCGATACGCCAAACCGTTGGCTCGACATGTTGGCCGGTTTGTCGATTGCCGGTTTGTTGTTACCCGAGGCCGTTGCCTATTCCAGCATTGCCGCGCTACCGCCACAGGCCGGGGTGATTGCGCTGTTTGCCGGACTGCTGTGCTACGGACTGTTCGGCACCAGTCGTTTTGCCATTGTTTCCGCGACTTCCTCTTCCGCCGCCGTTCTGGCCGCCGCCACCGCCACGCTGGCCAACGGTGATTCCGGCCTGCGCATGACCCTGGCGATCGGCCTGGTGCTGGTGACCGGTGGTTTCTTCCTGTTGGCGGGGCTGTTCAAGCTCGGCAGCGTGACCTCATTTATCGCCAAACCGGTACTGCGCGGCTTTGCATTGGGGCTGGCCGTCACCATCATCCTCAAGCAGGTGGCGAGCATCGTCGACGTGCACTTGAGCAACGGCAACCTGATCCGTTTCTTGCCGCAATTGCTGGAGCAGTGGCCGCAGTGGAATCGGGTTGGTTTGCTGGTCGCGACCGTGGCGTTGCTGGTGTTGTGCGTGTGTGCGCGGTTCCGGCGGGTGCCCGGCGGTTTGCTGGTGGTGGCGCTCGGTATTGCGGCCAGCCAGTGGCTGAACTTGCCGGCCTATGGGGTGGATCTGATCGGCGTCATCGACCTGAGCCTCGAAGTGCCCCGGTTGCCGGTGTTGCCGTTTACCGACTGGCTGCGCCTGGGGGAGTTGGCGTTCGCCATGGTGATGATTCTGTATGCCGAGTCCTACGGTTCGATCAGTTCCTTTGCGCTCAAGCATGGTGATCGGGTGTCGTCGAACCGCGACCTGCTGGCCCTCGGCGCGGCGAATTTGCTGTCCGGCCTGTTCCATGGCATGCCGGCGGGTGCCGGTTACTCCGCGACGTCGGCCAACGAGGCCGCCGGAGCGGCCTCGCGACTGTCCGGCGTGGTGGCCGCGGCGGTGGTGCTGCTGATCGTCCTGACGATGTTGCCTTACATTGCCCTGACGCCCGCGCCGGTGCTGGCGGCCATCGTCATTCATGCATTGGCGCGTGGCTTGAGCCTGCAGCCATTGGGCCGCTATTTCATCTGGCGCCGCGACCGCGTGCTGGTGATCTGCGCGGTGGCCGCCGTGTTGGTATTGGGCGTGCTGGACGGCTTACTGGTGGCGGTGGTGATCAGCGTGGTGCTGATGCTCAAGCAGATGTCTTCGGCGGATATTCAAGTGCTGGGGCAAATGGGCAGCGGTCACGATTACGTCGATGTGCAGCGCCATACGGATGCCCGGGAGATCCCCGGGGTGTTGATCGTACGGCCAAGCGAAGCGTTGTTTTTCGCCAATGTGGAACGCATTCTGGGTGGCGCATTGCGCCTGGCCCGGCACGCAGAGCCGCCGGTGTATACGATTATTCTCAGCCTGGAAGAATCGCCCGATCTGGACGGCACCAGCATCGAAGCGCTGGAGGCGTTCTTTTTGCAGGTGCGAGCCGAGGACAAACTGCTGATCCTGGCGCGGATGAAGCACCAGGCTAAAGCGGTGCTCGCGCGTTTACCGGCGCAGGAGCTGGAGCAGGTGATTCTCAGTGGCTTGAGCGTCGATGGAGCGGTGCAACAAGCCCTCAAACCATCCACATAACCCCTGTGGGAGCAAGCTCGCTCCCACAGGGGTTAGTGTGAACCCCGCAGGCATAAAAAAACGCCGCTCATCTCACGATGGGCGGCGTTTCTTATTGCGTTGTAACGTTAGGCTTGAACGACCGGGATGTTGGCGTTCGCAGCAGCTTCACGGAACTCGGCGATCTGGTCGAAGGACAGGTAGCGGTAAACATCGGCCGCCATGCTGTCGATCTTGCCAGCGTATTCCATGTACTCCTCGACGGTCGGCAGGCGACCCAGGATGGAAGCAACAGACGCCAGCTCGGCCGAAGCGAGGTAGACGTTCGCGCCGTCACCCAGACGATTCGGGAAGTTACGGGTCGACGTCGACACAACAGTCGAGTTCGGCTCTACACGTGCCTGGTTACCCATGCACAGCGAGCAGCCTGGCATTTCCATGCGCGCGCCGGCCTTGCCGTAGATGCCGTAGTAGCCTTCTTCGGTCAGCTGGTGAGCGTCCATTTTGGTCGGTGGCGACAGCCACAGACGAGTTGGAAGCTGACCTTTGACCTGTTCCAGCAACTTGCCGGCAGCGCGGAAGTGACCGATGTTGGTCATGCACGAACCGATGAAGACTTCGTCGATCTTCTCGCCAGCAACGCTGGACAGCAGACGGGCGTCGTCCGGATCGTTTGGCGCGCAGAGCACAGGCTCTTTGATGTCGGCCAGGTCGATTTCGATGATTTCAGCGTATTCGGCGTCAGCATCGGCAACCATCAACTCAGGGTTGGCGATCCAGGCTTCCATCGCTTGAGCACGACGTTCCAGGGTACGCGCATCGCCGTAGCCTTCGCCGATCATCCAGCGCAGCAGGGTGACGTTGGAGCTCAGGTACTCGGTGATCGACTCTTTCGACAGCTTGATGGTGCAACCGGCAGCCGAACGTTCGGCCGAGGCGTCGGACAGCTCGAAAGCTTGCTCAATGCTCAGGTTGTCCAGGCCTTCGATTTCCAGAATGCGGCCGGAGAAGGCGTTCTTCTTGCCTTTCTTCTCGACGGTCAGCAGGCCAGCCTGAATCGCGAAGTAAGGAATGGCGTGAACCAGGTCACGCAGGGTGACCCCTGGTTGCATTTTGCCTTTGAAGCGCACCAGGATCGATTCCGGCATGTCCAGCGGCATAACGCCGGTGGCTGCGGCAAACGCTACCAGACCGGAACCGGCCGGGAACGAAATGCCCATCGGGAAACGGGTGTGGGAGTCACCACCGGTACCGACGGTGTCCGGCAGCAGCATACGGTTCAGCCAGCTGTGGATGATGCCGTCGCCCGGACGCAGGGAAACGCCGCCGCGGGTCATGATGAAGTCTGGCAGGGTGTGGTGGGTGGTCACGTCGATCGGCTTTGGATACGCCGCGGTGTGGCAGAAGGACTGCATCACCAGATCGGTCGAGAAGCCCAGGCACGCCAGGTCTTTCAGTTCGTCACGGGTCATAGGACCGGTGGTGTCCTGAGAACCGACGGTGGTCATTTTCGGTTCGCAGTAAGTACCTGGACGAACGCCTTTGCCTTCTGGCAGACCGCAAGCCTTGCCGACCATTTTCTGTGCCAGGGTGAAGCCCTTGCCGGTGTCGACAGGTGCTTCAGGCAGTTTGAACAGGTCGGTAGGGCCCAGGCCCAGCTCGGCGCGAGCCTTGTCGGTCAAGCCACGGCCAATGATCAGCGGAATACGGCCGCCAGCACGGACTTCGTCCAACAGCACCGGAGTCTTCATTTCGAAGGTAGTCAGGACTTCGTCAGTGCCGTGTTTGCAGACTTTGCCAGCATGCGGGTACAGGTCGATCACGTCGCCCATGTTCATGTTGGTGACGTCGAATTCGATTGGCAGTGCGCCAGCATCTTCCATGGTGTTGTAGAAGATCGGAGCGATTTTGCTGCCGAAGCAGAAACCACCGGCACGCTTGTTCGGCACGAAAGGAACGTCGTCGCCGAAGAACCACAGTACCGAGTTGGTCGCCGATTTACGCGACGAACCGGTACCGACCACGTCACCGACGTAGGCGATCGGGAAGCCGGCGTTGCGCATTTCTTCGATCTGCTTCATCGGACCGGTGACGCCCTGGGCGTCAGGCACGATGCCTTCACGGGCCATTTTCAGCATGGCGAGGGCGTGCAGCGGGATGTCCGGACGGGACCAGGCATCAGGAGCAGGGGACAGGTCGTCGGTGTTGGTTTCGCCGGTGACCTTGAATACGCGCAGGCTGATCTTGTCGGCCAGGACAGGGCGGTTTTTGAACCACTCGCCGTCAGCCCAGGATTGCAGCACGCCTTTAGCGTGAACGTTGCCGTTCTTGGCTTTTTCAGCGACGTCGTGGAAAGCGTCGAACATCAGCAGGGTGTGCTTGAGTTCTTTGGCAGCGACTGGCGCCAGTTCGGCGTCGTCCAGCAGATTAACCAGAGTCACGATGTTGTAGCCGCCCTGCATGGTGCCGAGCAGTTCAACAGCGCGTTTCTTGTCGATCAGAGGGGATTTTGCTTCGCCTTTGGCGAGGGCAGACAGGAAACCGGCCTTTACATAGGCTGCTTCGTCCACACCTGGCGGAATGCGATTGGTGATCAGGTCAACGAGGAAAGCTTCTTCGCCAGCCGGGGGATTCTTCAGCAGCTCGACCAGGCCTGCAGTTTGTTCGGCGTTTAGCGGCTGGGGAACGATACCCAGTGCTGCACGCTCTTCGATATGTTTGCGGTAGGCTTCAAGCACAGTTATTACCCTCATCAGTGGTCCCAAATGGGTGTCCGGGACGCTCATCCCGAAATTGCCGTACTCATGCGCTGCGTGGCGTTGTGGGCCACTTAGCCAGAATTACCGACAATTCCTTACAGAAGCTGCTTTCAAAGTTTTACGCCTGCAGAACGGGGAGCTGATGAGGGTTGGCGTAGAGCTTTTCCCCGCTGGAAAAACCCTTCGCCAACTCCGCTCTGAAGGAACGACTGTGCTCGTGACGCTTTGAAAACAGCTTCTAACGGACATTGGCGCCTTAAAAGGCTGGCTGATTCTACGGCAAAAAAAAATTAAAGGTAAGTTAGACCCTGAACTTTGAGGGGTGATGAATGTTAGACAAAGGGCTAACATGCCGACCTGTTCTGCTTTCCCGTGCTCTCCCAACCTATGCCCAATCAGACCATCAAGACCCCTTGCGTCGGCCTCTGCTCCACTGTTTACGGTGATTTGGTGTGCCGTGGCTGCAAGCGTTTCCACCATGAAGTGATCAACTGGAATGGTTACAACGAGGAGGAAAAGCGCGCGGTGTGGCTGCGTCTTGAGCTGCTGCTGTCCCAGGTGATGGCCAGCAAGCTTGAAGTTTTCGATCCACAGCGCCTGCGTCTGCAGCTGGAGCAGCGCAAGATCCGCTTTGTGCCGCATCAGTCGGAATATTGCTGGGCGTATCAGTTGATCGCCCGGGGTGCGCGGGTCATCAACAACCTGGAAGCCTACGGGATGGTGCTGATGCCGGAGTTTCGCGACTGGAACCTGCCGGAACTGCGGGACGCCATTGATCGGGAGTTTTTTTTGCTCTCCGAGGCGCATTACCAGCGCTACATCGCCCCCGGCTTCCTGAAAGACGCCTTTGGCGGTTGAGAGCATCGTCGGAACGCCGCCCGGACCAAGCTCGCTCCCACAGGGTTACGCGTCCTGCACAAATCCAATGTGGGAGCGAGCTTGCTCGCGATGGCAATCGTTCAGACGCTGCAATTCTTAATGCTGCGTCACGATCTCCTCCAGATGATCCATGATCGTGTCCGGCTTCAGTACCAGCACATCGCTCTCCACCGCATCCAGCACCACTTCCGCCGTATTACCGATCAACGCCCCCGACAACCCGGAGCGCGCGACCGTACCGATGACGGTCACCGACGCCTGCAGCTTGTGGGCCATGTACGGAATCAACACATCCGCCGGGCCTTCTGCGATATGCAGGTGGTCGTCGTCGATGTCGAACTCGGCCTGAAAGGCCTTGCACTGTTCGCGATAGCGGGCCTCGATGGTTTCGCTGAGCTGCAACGTCGGGTCGGCTGACGACAGCATCGGTGATGGATGGGCGCTGATCACGTGCAGGTGAGCCCTGGCCAGGCTGGCGATGTCATAGCCGTGATCAATGATGGCGGCGTGCAGCGTACGGTGTTCGGCTTCGGTATTACCGACATCGATCGCCGCGAGAATGACCCCGCCCGACCAGGGTTTCGAGGTTTTGACCAGCAGCACCGGCGTCGGGCAGTAACGCAGCAGTTTCCAGTCTGCCGGGGTGAGGAGGGCTTTTTTCAGCGGGCTGTCGGGGTAATGCTGTTTGACCACCAGCCCACAGCCTTCGGCTTGCTGCACATCGACGATGGTTTCGTGCAGGCTTTCGTTCCAGGCCTGCTCGGTGGTGACGCTGTAGCCGTCCTCGATCAGCGCGGCCTTGAGCACGCCCAACATGTCGCTGTGGTCATGTTTGCGGTCGCAGACCAGCAGATGCAGATGCGCCTGGGTCACGCCAGCAATCAATTTGGCCCGGTTGAGCGCCAGGCTTTCCGAGTGTTCGGGTTCGATGACCACCAGGATGCTGCGAATGGCTTGCATGATCGGGATCTCCAGGATGTAAAAAATACTGCGTTGGACAACTATAGTTGCTGGTCGCGCTTTCGGGACTTGATGCATATCAACGGTCGCGACTGGTGGTCTGCCGACAGGCCGGTATAATCGGCGCCCTTCGATTTGAACCTCTTATCCGTGAGCCCCATGATCCTTCCCGAAATTCACGAGTTCCTCGGCTGCCGTACCCCCGATGGCTGGGTTCAGGCCGCGTTGGCCGATCAGGAAACCCTGCTGATCGATCATAAAAACTGCGAATTCAAGGCGGCCAGCACGGCGTTGAGCCTGATTGCCAAGTATCACTCCCACGTCGATCTGATCAACCTGATGTCGCGCCTGGCCCGGGAAGAACTGGTGCACCACGAACAGGTCATGCGCCTGATGAAAAAGCGCAAGATCGAGTTGCGTCAGCTGTCCGCCGGGCGTTACGCCTCGGGCTTGCGCAAAGTGGTGCGCAACCATGAACCGGTCAAGTTGGTGGACACCCTGGTGGTTGGTGCTTTTATCGAAGCCCGCAGCTGCGAGCGTTTCGAGGCGCTGGTGCCGCATCTGGACGAAGAGTTGGGCAAGTTCTACTTCGGTCTGCTTAAAAGCGAGGCCCGGCATTTCCAGGGTTACCTGAAACTGGCCTACCAATACGGTGACGCCAAGGACATCGCCCACGTGATCGACAAAGTCCGCGCCGCCGAGCAGGAGCTGATCGAGTCGCCGGACGTGGAGTTCCGTTTTCACAGTGGTGTGCCCGTGGCGGCCTGAAGGTAACGGCCGCGGTCAACCCTTCAAATCCAACCGCTCGTGCCACTCGGCGATGGACTCATCCGGCCAGACATCGCTCTGCCGATCACCCACCTGCGCCTTGACCTCCACCCACGGCGCTTTCGAACCGAGCATCACGTGGGTGAGTTCCGGCGGCACTGGCAACGGCGTGTCGATGGCCGAGGCAAACGGGTGGATCAACTCCGGCCATTCGGGACTGAACAGCCACAACCCCGAGCCACACACCGAACAGAAATGCCGTTCGGCCGTGCTGCGGTGGGCGCGTTTGTCACTGTCGCTCTTGAGCCGTGCATGATAAATCGCGATGTACTTGCGGCCGCGCACCTTCAGGCTGCCAGCGTCGCCACCGATGTTGATCGAATAACCGCCACCGCCCTGGGTCTTGCGGCAGATCGAGCAGTAACAACGCTGGTACGGATAGGGAAGGGCGCTGGTCAGACTGAACGACACCGCGCCGCAATGGCAGGAACCTTCGAGCTGCATGGGAACCTCCGACGGGTCTGAAACTTACCCAAGACAGCCTAGACCGGCTTTGTGAACACTGAAGATCGAGTGTGGGAGCGAGCCTGCTCCGGGCGGCGATCCGACGATGAACGATAACGCGGTCCCGCTGGACGCCCAACCATGGCCGGGGCAGCATGGGCGCCTTCCTATTGGAGCCATTGCCATGCGACGACTACCTTCCCTGGCCGCACTCAGAACCTTCGAATGTGCCGCCCGCCAAGCCCACTTCGGTCGGGCAGCGGCGGAGTTGTGCGTCACCGACAGCGCGGTCAGTCATCAGATTCGGCAGCTCGAAGAGCAATTGGGGGTGTCGCTGTTCGTCCGCGAAGGCCGGCAGATTCGCCCGACGATGGCCGCCGGGCGCCTGATGCAAAGCTTGCAGCAGGCCTTCGAACTGATCGGTGATGCCTGCGATGAGCTGCGTGACCCGTCATCGCTGGCGGTGTTGCGCCTGGCGGTGACTGCCGAGTTGGCGCAAAAGTGGTTGATGAGTCGCCTCACTGATTTTTACGCGCGTTATCCGCACATCACCTTGCACCTCTACGAACAACCGATCGACGCCACGGCGCCGGGCGAAGACATCGACCTGGCGATCACTTACGGCACCGGCCCGGTGGACAGCAGCGCGTACTTCGTCCGGCCCTTGCCGGCGTTGCAGTTCTTCCCGGTGTGCAGCCCCGGTCTGTTCAACCAGGGCACGTTGAAAACCCCGAAGGATTTGGCGCGCCACTGCCTGCTGCACGACGATCAGGACGGCAAGACCTGGACCGCCTGGCTCACCAGCCATGCCGGCGATCAGCGCCCCGAACGGCAGCTGTATTTCGCCCACGCGGGTTTGGCGCTGGAAGCAGCGGCTCAAGGCCAAGGTGTGGCCATGGGCGATAACTTGACCGCGCAGGAGGATTTGCTCAGCGGTCGCCTGGTCCGGCCATTCACCTCAAGCATGACTGCACTCGGCCAATATGCGCTGGTTTGCGAGCGGGTAAGGCTGGAGCGCCCAGCGGTGGCGCAGATGCTGGAATGGTTCAACGATCAGCTGGTCGATTGATGAGTTGAATTCAAGTATTCCGAAATAATCATCGTTGGCGGAGAGGGCGCCGGCGACCTTAGCCTGTGGTCATTCCAATCCCCGCTGATGAGGTTTGACCATGGCACGTTTACTCGATTCCACCCCAAAACTCGATGGGTTCCGCCTGCCTGGCGAATTCGAAACCAAGTCCGGTTGCTGGCTCGGCTGGCCGGAGCGTACCGACGTCTGGCGCAACGGCGCCAAGCCTGCACAGAAAGTCTGGGTGCAGATCGTCACCGCCATTTCCCACAGCGAACCGGTCACCGTATGCGCGTCCGCCTCGCAGTTTGCCACCGCCCGCCGCCAGTTGCCGCCTCAGGTGCGCGTGGTGGAAATGACCTGCAACGACACCTGGTTCCGCGACAGTGGCCCATGCTTTGTGGTCAACGACGACAGCGGTGAAGTTCGCGGCGTGGACTTCGAGTTCAACGCTTACGGCGGCCTCGATGGCGGCCTCTATTACCCGTGGGACAAAGACGACCAGATCGCCAGCAAAATCCTCGAAATCGAACGGTTCGACCGCTACCGCGCGCCGCTGATTGCCGAATTGGGCGGTATCCAGAGCGACGGCCAGGGCAGCATTCTCACCACCGAACAATGCCTGCTCAACCGTAATCGCAACCAGCATTTGGGCAAGGACGAAGTCACCCGGCGACTGGCCGATTACCTCGGCGCCGAGCAAATCATCTGGCTGCCACGGGGCTGCAAATTCGACGAAACCGACGGCCATGTCGATGATCTCGCGTGCTTCGTGCGCCCCGGTGAAGTGGTGCTGCAATGGACCGATAATCGCGATGACCCGCAATGGGAAATCTACCAGGAGGCCTACGACATCCTGCGCAGCACCCGCGACAGCCGTGGCCGCGAGCTGAAAGTGCACAAGCTGCCGCAACCGGATGTGCTGGAATGGACCGCCGAGGAAGCCGAAGGCCTGGATCAGCAAGACAGCACGCACACCCGCCAGGCCGGGACCAAAATCTGCGCGTCGTACATCAACTACTACGCCGGCAACACCTCAATCGTGGTGCCGCTGTTTGGCGATCGCAACGATCAGGCCGCACAGGCGACCCTCGCCGAACTGTTCCCGCAACACAAAATCGTCGGTATCGAAAACTCTCGGGAAATCCTCCTCGGCGGCGGTAACGTCGCGTGCATCACCATGCCGCAGTACGCAGGCAATGCCTGCAACAAAAAGGGAGTTTGAAAATGGGCCTGCACAAACTGACTCAAGCATTACTGCTGGTGCTCGCACCCCCGTGTGTGCAGGCCGCCGACACCGCCAAGCCGGTGGTCAATCTGTACATCTGGGGCGAGTATCTGGCCCCGGACACCCTGACCAATTTCGAGAAGAAAACCGGCATCCACGTGGTGGCCGACCACTTCGACTCCCTTGAAACCGCCGAGACCAAACTGCTCACGGGTCGCAGCGGCTATGACCTGGTGCTGACCGCGGGTCAGCATTTGTCCCGGGCGATCCAGAGCGGTGCGATTCAAACGCTAAACCCGCAACAGCTGCCGCATTTTGCCGGCGTAGGAGACGAGTTCCGTCAGCACATGGCGGTGTTCGATCCGGGTAATCGGTACGCCGGGATCTACGCCTGGGGCACCACCGGCATCGGCTATCAGGAAGAGGCAATCAAGAAGCGCCTGCCCGACGCACCACGGGACAGTTGGGCGATGCTATTCGACCCGTCGGTGGTGTCGAAATTTGCCGATTGCGGGGTCAGTCTGCTCAACGATCCCAATGAGGTTTTCGCCGCGGTCATGAAGTACATGGGGCTGGACATCAACCTCCAAAACCTCGATGACCTGAAACTCGCCGAGCAGCAATTGGCGAAAATCCGGCCGTTCATTCGCTACTTCGACAATGACCTGAATATCAGCGACCTGGCCAACGGCAACACCTGTGTGGCGATGTCGTGGAACGGCAACGTGGCCATCGCCGCCGGACAGGCCGAGGCTGCGAACAAGCCGTTCAAGCTGAGTTATCGGATACCGAAGGAGGGCACGTTGATCTGGTTCGACGCCATGGTCATTCCCAAGGACGCGCCGCATCCCGAAGCCGGGCTGGCGTTGATTGATTATCTGATGACCCCGGAGGTGATTGCGCCGATCACCGACACCATCCATTACGCCAACGCGATCACGGCGGCGGATGACTTGATTGATCCGGCGATTCGCAATGATCCGGGGACGTACCCGTCAGCCGAGGTGAGGGCTTCGTTGTATAGCAAGAATGACAATAGCAAGGCGTTTAACCGGGCGTTGATTCGGGCGTTCAGTCGGTTGAAGTCGGGGTTGTGATTTGAGTGCGGTGTTTTTGCATGACATCGACCCCTCACCCCAACCCTCTCCCCAGAGGGGCGAGGGGGAAAGGGAGCAGATCTCCATCGCTCTTGAAATCTGCATTCACTCGGAAGTAACAGGTCGCAGCATTCCGAAAAACACCTCGGTCAGCCC
This sequence comes from Pseudomonas sp. RT4P38, assembly GCF_054897765.1. NCBI lineage: Bacteria > Pseudomonadati > Pseudomonadota > Gammaproteobacteria > Pseudomonadales > Pseudomonadaceae > Pseudomonas > Pseudomonas sp. RT4P38. The sequence goes on along the minus strand of NZ_CM142703.1, from coordinate 4,100,040 downwards.
CCTCTACCCTCTGGGGAGAGGGTTGGGGTGAGGGGTGGTTTCGGCACCCGCCACAAATACCACGCCGCCACCGTCCGAAACGGACGCCACCCCAGCCCGATCTCAATCATCTGCTTGCGATTGGGCTGCACCTCCAGCCCCTTCATCCGCCGATACCCCTCACGCACCCCGAAATCATCGGCGGGCAAGATATCCGGTCGCTCCAGGCTGTAAATCAGCAACATCTCAACCGTCCAACGCCCAACCCCACGCAAGGTAATCAACCGCTCGATCAGCGCCTCATCCTCCATGGCCAGTGCCTCAGCGTAATCCGGCACCACACCGTCCAGCGCCGCTTGGGCAATGCCCTGAATGGTCGCGATCTTGCTGGCGGAAAAGCCGCAACTGCGCAGTTGATCGAACGCAGTCGCGACAATCTGTTCAGGCCGCGGGAACACGCCCGTCCCAAACAGCGCCAGTAGCCGACCGACAATCGCATCCCCAGCCTTGGCATGCAGTTGCTGGTAGGCAATCGCTCGCACCAGCGACTCATAAGGGTCGCGAGCCGCATGGGGCTGATGCAGACAAGGGCCGATGGCGGCGATGTGGCGGCGCCAGTCCTCATCGATGGACGATAGAAACTCGGTGGCGGGCAGATAGGCGTCGGGCATGGGGTCAAGCTTTCCCGGACGGCGCCAACAGGGCGTTCACTTCGCCATAGGTGAAGGCCTTCAGATTACGGCTGTCGAGAGTCCCTGTTTCCAGAAAGCTCTTGGCCAGTGCGCTCATGGCGCCATAAAGAAACTCGGCGATGCGTGAACCCGCGCTCAAACGGCGTACCCCGAGGGCTTTCAGCTCTTCAGGCGATGGCAAGCCGGGGAGCCCGAGGACGTTCAACGGCAACGAAGTGCCCTGGCACAGCGCAGCGATTTCGTACTCAGCCGTGACGCCAGCCGCGAACAAACCATCGGCACCGGCCGCCTGATACAACGCGGCGCGCCTGAGCGTCTCTGCCACGCGATCTTCGGCGGGCACCAGGCTCTTGAGGTACACATCGGTGCGGGCATTGATGAACAGCTTCACATTACGGCGACTGGCAACCTGCCGAGCGATTTCGATCTTGCGCACCAGCAGTTCGGGCGGGGACGCACCGTCCTCGATATTGATCCCGACGGCCCCGGCGGCAATCACCGCATCAATGATCTCGGCAACCCGTGTCAGGTCATCGGAATAACCGGCCTCGATGTCCACGGTCAACGGCACCGAGATCACCCGAGCGATGGACTCGACCGTAGATATCAGGCGCTCAAGGGGCAGGGCATTGCCATCCTGATAACCGTGAGCCCAGGCGACTGCCGCGCTGCTGGTGGCGACGGCTTTACAGCCCAGCTGTTCCACGATGCGCGCCCCGGCGGCATCGCCGACGTTGGTGAGGATCAGCAGGCCGTCGTGGTGCAACTGGTGAAATAGGTTGTCCATCGAATGTCCTTCCTTATGACTGATTGAGAGAGCCGGAAAGTAATCAGAATGCGAGTTGTTGCGTGATCTGCACCGCGGCTTTTTCCAGCCTGAGCAAGAACGCCTTGCGCGGTTGTCCTCCACCATAGCCGGTCAACGAGCCGTCCGCGCCGATCACCCGGTGACAGGGCACGACAATCGAGAGACGGTTATGCCCGTTGGCCAGGCCCACGGCGCGACTGGCGCCGGGTTTGCCCAATAACGCCGCAATGGCGCCGTAGGTGCAGGTCTGGCCGTACGGGATCTTCGCCAGTTCGGCCCAGACCTGTCGGGCGAAATCGCTGCCAGGCAAGTGTAGTGGAACGTTGAAGTCAGTGAGTTTGCGGGCGAAATACTGCGCCAGCTCAGCTTCAATCTGCTGCAAATGCGCGTTATGTCCTGGCGCGACGGCATAGCCGTATCGATTCTGCAATTCTTCGACTTCCTTGGTCAGCGCTGGCCGATCAAGAAACTCCAGCAGGACCAGCCCGCGTCGTTCGGCCATGGCGATCATCGGCCCCAGCGGTGTGGTCAGGCGAGTGAATAGCAGTGGCTCGCTGTTGGCGGCACGGCCGGGTGTGATGTGGAAGGACTTTTGAAACGCATCGCGAAAGCCGCTCAGGGACTCGTAGCCCGAGTCGAACGCCGCGTTGTCGATGGAGTCGCCCTGTTTGATCCCGCCCAACGCCATGCCGAGGCGTCGAGTGCGCAGCCAAGCGTGAAAGGTCATGCCGAAATGCTGTTTGAACCAGCGTCGCAACTTCAGCGGCTCGATGCCTTCGGCCAACAACTGGGCATCGGTCCAGCGCTGATCGGGATCGGCGTCTACCGATTTCAGCAGCCGCTGCACCCAGTCCGGCGCGATGGCCGCCGCGTCCAGCGGCTTGCAGCGCAGACAGGCGCGGTAGCCGGCCGACATGCACTCATCGGCATGGGCGAAGAATTCGACGTTCTCCGGCTTCGGCTTGCGCGCCGTGCAACTGGGGCGACAAAAGATGCCGGTGGTTTTGACCGCGGTGAAAAACACCCCCTCGTAGGCGGTGTCTCGTTCGAGCATGGCGCGAACCATCTCGGCGTGGGGCGGAAGCACAGCGTTTTGTAGGTTCATGGAATGAGCATAAGACGCGTCGGCTATCGCCTCCACCGGAAAATCGACAGAGAATTCGTAGGCCCTGTAGACGGCGGCATAAACTACAGGCCTGCCGCGCCTCGTCTGGCTATTCAGTTTAGTTTTTCTTCTTGATTAGTTTACTCATGTAGTACTTGAGGCTTAAACGATCTTTAGGCCGAGGCTTGTAGTGGGTTTTGTTTCGTTGTGTGGGGTCGACCGCCATGGTTCCTGCGGTGTAGTAATAAAGCGCTATAGACTTGCGCGTGATGTCCTCTGGAGTCGTTAAAGGCTCTGGGTGCCCATGATTGCTGTCTTTGTCTGTGTTGAAAATAACACAGCGATTGTAAATGGGCAGGACTTTTTTAAGACAGGTCTTCATGTCGACATCCCAAAGTTCCAGGTTGCCGCCGAATTCCTCTTGCCAGCCTTCATTCAGATAAATGATGACATTCAGTCTGCGCTCAACATTAAGCTTTTTGTTGAGCCTGAAGTCCGAGTGCACCCCCAGGAAACCACCACTTTTCGTTTCATGCAGCCCGCCACCGGTAAAGTAGGGGTCGGGTATCAAACCTTCGATGCCTGTGAGCTTTTCAAGAAACTGCAACATGGGGGCCGAGTTAAAGGCGTTGAAAACAGTCTTCAAATAGGGGGTGCATTCGTTGGGACTGATTTGACGTTTTCGTTGACCTTTATAGCCGCGCTCGTACAGCATTTCGTTGTGAGTCGGCTCGACTGGGAAGTGCGAGCAGATACTTGCAATGAGGTCTTCGTGCAAGAAGTTATCGATGACTATGTGCGGAAATGGCGTAGCCTGAGTATAGCGACTGGCCAATGAGTAACCAAAGGCGCTGGCGGCGTTCTGGTCGAAATCAAGGTCCGGGGAGAGGGTGATAGGCAGTGCTTGAGTGATGGGTGTCATTTACCGCTCCAACAACTTAATATAAAGACTTGTGGGTGACTTCAAACAGCGTCGAACGCAGTGCTCGTTGCGTGTCTGGGTCGCTTAGACTTTGCTGTCGTCATTGTTCAGGCGCTTCAGGATGTTGTTGTACATTTTGGTTCGTCTATGAGACTTTTCATAGCCGCCAGCCGCTGCGACAGTGCCGGATTGCATATGATCCAGATAACTGAAAATTTTACGCGGTGATAGCAATTCAACGGCATAGCCCAACTTGGTCATGCGGTCTTGGAGGGTATAGCCAGGCACACGATCATCCATCGAAAAATGCAGGTTGTGCTGTTTAATAAGTTTGCAGTTCCACAATGTACAGAAACTCTTCAAGTAAACTTCTCTGTACGGTTTTGGTTCTCTTGAACGTAGCCCCATTGAGATTTTCAGACGTCTGAAATGGTGTTTGAACAGTCGTGAGCTAAAGCGCCAAAGCGTTCTTGTGGTGCCACGATTTAGTTGCTCTACACAACCGACGGCTACGATTTTGTGGTTGTTGATGCATTTATTCAGCATCATTGGAAAAACATTTTTATCGAAAATAAATGTATCAGTGTGCAATAGGAATAAATAATCAGTTTCGACTCGCTCCAACACCAGGTCAAGTGCTTTGCCATGCGCGATATGGCCCGGCTCCGGTTCAGAAACAGAACGCTCGATTAAATTGATCCAGTTAAGTGTACGCAAATATTCAGTGCTTTCATCGGCGGAATAGTTGTCAACTACCCATATGGGTACGCTCTGGTTGCCTATATGCTGATGCAATAAGTCTAAGCATATCTTGGTAATTTCCGGCGTCTTGTAATTTACTATCACTATGCTAAAGGTTTTAGCGCTTTCAGCTGGAAAGCTAGTATTGTTCATCGTTAAGGTGCTCAATAGTGTTGTGTGTAGTTGTAGAGATAATTGAACCCGTATACAGCTTTCGTTTGTTTGTCCGCGTAAAATGTGGGTGACGATAGACCACTATTTGTTAACTCGCATTGTCATGCACTGAATAACCATAGCCTACTCAGACCTGATGGAGAGCAGTGCGACTTCATCGTATAAGGATCTGCTCTATAGGTAAATATCCGTGAATTATTCCGTTACATCAGAAGGCTGGTCAGGCGAGCTTCTTGGGCGGTCGCGGTACAGGTGAGGGGTAGGTGAGGGGTGTTTTCTTCAATACAGCTATCACGCCGCTCTTTACCGTGAGGCCTCGTTCAACTGAATTGAAGAAGGTCTGTGATGAGTCTGATTATCTCCATGGCGGCGTTTGCATTGGTCGCGTCGATTACGCCGGGACCAGTGAATATTGTCGCGCTGAGTTCAGGTGCACGGTTTGGTTTTCGTGCCAGTCAACGGCATGTGGCCGGTGCTACGCTGGGCTTTGTCGTGTTGTTGGTGCTGATGGGTTTGGGGCTGCACGAGTTGTTGCGGTTATGGCCCGCGCTGACGCAGGTGGTGCAATGGGCGGGTGTGGCTTTCCTGTTGCACATGGCCTTCAAGTTGGCCGCCGACAAGGGACATCTCGATGCGAAGGAATCAGACCGGGCGCCGTCGATGCTGTACGGCGCCGTCATGCAGTGGCTCAACCCGAAAGCCTGGTTGGCCTGTGTGGCAGGCATGGGCGCTTTTGTAGCGGATGGCGAGGCGCGGTTGGTGTGGCAGTTTGCGGCGGTGTATCTGGTGATCTGTTACCTGTCCGTCGGTTGCTGGGCGTATGCCGGGACCTTTTTGCGTGGCTATTTGAACAACCCGGCGGGCATGCGCCTGTTCAATCGGAGCATGGCGTTGCTGCTGGCGGCGAGCGCGGTGTACCTGTTGTTGCCCTAGAGTACTTGAGTCACCCGCGGTACTGCCCCGGTGTCGCCGCCAGATGCTGTTTGAACGCACGCTGAAAATGCGCCTGATCGGCAAACCCGGCTTCGAGCGCCACATCGGCGATCAGCTTGCCGCTGCGCAGTTGATCGCGGGCGAACTGGATGCGCCGGTTGACCAGAAACGCGTGGGGCGTCATACCGTAATGCTGCTTGAACGCGCGGATCAGGTAGGACGGCGATAGCTGAGCAGCCTCGCAAATAGCTTCGAGCTTGAGCATTTGCGTGCAGTTGTCGCGAATGTAATCGGCCGCCCGTTCCAGTTTGAAATTGGGCTCGCGCAGCGGCTGATCGATCGGATTGAGCCGCTGCTGTAGGTCGGTGAAAAACTCCACGGCCGCGCTTTGCTTGCGCAGCACGTCTTGCTGCGCATCGACCAGCACTTCGTACAAACCTTTGAGGCCGGCAAACAGGTCGCTGTCGTGAATGTGGGTGATGGAAAACCGGCGAAACGCCAAGTCCTGGCTGAAGCCGAGCTGATGCTGCAAATCGGTCAACCAGGGTGTCTCGACGTACAGCATCAGGTACGACCATGGTTGGTCATCGATGGGATTGCAGGCGTGGACATCACCGGGATTCATCAGCACCACGGTGCCGGCACTGACCTGCAATTGCGATTGCTCGTGGAGATAGGTGCTGCGCCCGGCCGTGATCGCGCCGATGGAAAAGTGCTCGTGAGAATGCCGGGTGTAACAGACCTCGCGGCCGTCGGCGATGGAACGGGCTTCGATGAAGGGCAGGGCATCGTCGCGCCAGAAGCGCGGGGCTTTGTCAGCGTCTTTGGCAACGGCGGGCTTCATTATCAGCGTCCTCGGCAGGTCAGAACCGGAGTGTATTAGCTCTCGCCGTTAAAGGCCCGCTGCAAGGTGGCGATGTCGAGTTTTTTCATCTGCATCATGGCTTGCATGGCGCGCTGGGATTTTGTCGTGTCAGGGTCTTTCAACATGTCCATCATTGCGACCGGCACGATCTGCCAGGACAAGCCGAATTTGTCCTTGAGCCAACCGCACTGCTCGTTCTGTGGATGGGCGGACAGCGCCCCCCAGAAATGATCGACTTCGTCCTGGGTCTGGCAGTTGACCTGAAATGAAATCGCTTCGCTGAACTTGAAATCGGGGCCGCCATTGAGGCCCGTGAAAGGCAGTCCGTCGAGTTCGAAACTGACCGTCAACACCGAGCCTTCAGGCTGGACATGCACCTCCTGACCGGCTTTGCCGTAATGAGTGATGGCGGTGATTTTCGAGTGATCGAAGATCGAACAGTAAAACTTCGCCGCCTCTTCGGCCTGATCGTCGAACCAGAGGCAGGGGGTCAGTTTTTGAACGCGGTGCATGGCGTAGCTCCTCTACGGATTACTCAGGCTGGACTGTTCAGCGTAGTCAGCCTCGGGTCGTCTGGCCGCACCGTAGATCGACAAGTTGAAAGAGTTCCGTTGTCGACGGAATCAACGATGTCGACATGACCTTGTGGCGGGTATCAGCGACGGCCCAACGCACCCTTTTGTGTGACCGGTGGTCGATGATCCTGTCCTGCGGGGCAAATTGCGCTTAGCTGAAAGGATAACGCCGACTCAAAAAAATAAGGCGTCACCGTGAGTCTGAGGACATTCGCAATGCTGACCCTCAACATCAATGGCAAGGACCAGGCGCTGGATGTCCCCGCAGACATGCCGCTACTGTGGGTCCTGCGCGATGTCGCGCACCTGACCGGCACCAAATTCGGTTGCGGCATGGCCCAATGCGGGGCCTGCACCGTTCACGTCGATGGTGCGCCGCAGCGCTCCTGTATCACCCCCGCCACGGCCGTGGCCCACGGGCAAAAAATCCTCACCATCGAAGGCCTGTCCACCGACGGTTCACACCCGGTGCAACAAGCCTGGGCCGAACTCGATGTGGTCCAATGCGGTTACTGCCAGTCCGGCCAGATCATGTCGGCGGCGGCCTTGTTGGCGAAGATTCCTCAACCCACCGACAGTGACATTGATCAGGCGTTGTCCGGCAACATCTGCCGCTGCGGCACCTACCCAAGGATCCGTGCAGCGGTCAAACGCGCCGCCGAGATTGGTTGATGCCACGTTGACGGGAGTCTGAACAATGAACAGCCTCAATCCTCTGTCGCGCCGTGGTTTTCTCAAGGGCAGCGCGTTGCTGGGCGGTGGTCTGGTGGTGGCATTTGTCATCCCTGGTGCTCATCGCTTTGCCATCGGTGCCGAGAACCAAGGCAATGTTTTCGCGCCCAATGCGTTTTTACGGATCGGCAATGACAACAGCGTCACCGTACTGCTCGGCCATTCGGAAATGGGCCAAGGCATCTGGACCGGCCTGACCATGCTGATCGCCGAAGAACTGGACGCCGACTGGTCGAAGATCCGTGTCGAACATGCCCCTGCTTTGGCAGCCGAATATGGCCTGGCCGGATTTGGCGGGATGCAAATTACCGGTGGTTCGACCTCGACCTGGATGGAATTCGACCGTTACCGTCAGGCCGGTGCCGCAGCGCGTTTGATGTTGATCGACGCGGCCGCTAAACGCTTCAACGTCGCACCTTCCGAGATTCGCACCGAATCGGGTGTGGTGATTGCTGGCGACAAACGCGCCACCTACGGCGAACTGGCCGATGACGCCGGCAAGCTACCGGTGCCGGATCCGGCGTCGATCAAGCTCAAGGAGTCCAAGGACTGGAAACTCATTGGCAAACCGACCAAGCGCCTGGACACGCCGGAGAAAATCACCGGCCGCGCCAAGTTCGGCATGGACGTGCAGTTCGACGGGCTGATGACCGCCATGGTCGCGCGTTCACCGGTGTTCGGCGGCAGCGTCAAATCCTTCGAAGGCGCCGAAGCGCTGGCGATACCGAGCGTGCACAAAATCGTGCAGGTGCCCACCGGGGTGGCGGTGATTGCCGATCATTACTGGGCGGCGAAGCTGGGGCGCGATGCGTTGAAGGTCGATTGGGATCTGGGGCCGAACACCGGACTCGACAGTGAGAAGCTACTGGAAAGCTTCCGCAAACTCGCCGCCACCCCTGGCATGTCGGCCAGTCAGGCCGGTGATATCGCGGCCAGCCTGGGTAAAGCAGCGAAGATCATCGATGTCGAGTACAGCGTGCCGTACCTGGCCCACGCGCCGATGGAGCCGCTCAATTGCACGGTGAAAATCACCCAGGACAAATGCGAAATCTGGACCGGCACTCAATTCCAGACGCTGGATCAAATGATCGCGGGGAAAATCACCGGGCTCAAACCCGAGCAGGTGGAGATTCATACCGAGTTTCTGGGCGGCGGTTTCGGTCGCCGGGCCAATCCGACCTCGGACTTTGTCGCTGAAGCCGTGGAAGTCGCCAAAGCAGCGGGCGCGCCGGTGAAAACCGTCTGGTCCCGGGAGGACGACATCCGCGGCGGGTACTACCGTTCGGCGTTCCTCCATCAGGCACGCATTGGCCTCGATGCCGGCGGCATGCCGATCGCCTGGAAGCATGTCATGGTCGGGCAGTCGATCATGGCGGGCACGTCATTCGAGGCGACCATGGTCAAGAATGGCATCGACAAGACCTCTGTCGAAGGGGTCGCTGACAGTCCTTACCTTGAGGGGGTGGCGAATCACCAGGTTGAACTGCATTCTCCGCAAACCGGCATCCGCGTGCTCTGGCTACGTTCGGTAGGGCACACTCACACCGCGTTCGTGATGGAGTCGCTGATCGACGAACTGGCCACGGCTGCCGGCAAGGATCCGGTCGAATACCGGCGAACCTTGCTCAAGGACCATCCACGGCACCTTGGCGTGCTGAACCTGGCCGTCGAAAAAGCCGATTGGAAGGCATCGCTGCCGGATGGCCATGCGCTGGGTGTCGCGGTGCATGAGTCCTTCGGCAGTTACGTTGCCCAGGTAGCCGAGGTGTCCGAGGACAACCTGGCGATCCGCGTGCATCGGGTGGTGTGTGCGGTGGATTGCGGCATTGCGGTCAACCCGATGAGCATCGCGGCGCAAATGGAGTCGGCCATCACCTTCGGCCTCGGATTTACCTTGCACAGCAAACTGACCTTCAAGAACGGGCAGGTGGTGCAGTCCAATTACCACGATTATCAGGTGCTGCGGCTTAACGAAATGCCGGTGGTCGAAGTGCATATCGTGCCCAGCAGCGACAAACCCGGCGGTATCGGCGAGGCCGGTGTGCCGCCCACGGCGCCGGCTGTGGCCAACGCGGTGTTCGCCCTGACCGGGCAGCGCTTGCGCGAACTGCCGCTGCAACTGTCGGGGGTGTGAGATGAAACGACATCTGATTCTTGGTGCGGTGGTGTTGATCGGCCTGATCGGTTACGCCGAGGATCTGTTCGCTGACGATAAGGAGGCCATCAAGGCGTTCGATACGGTGCAAAAGGTCTTTCAGAGCCCGCGTTGCCAGAACTGCCATATTCCCGGCGATTCGCCACTGCAATTCGACGCCGGGATTCCCCACGCAATGAACGTCGTGCGGGGCATGGACGGCAAGGGCGCGGCGGGCTTGCCCTGCGCTACTTGCCACGCCGACAGTAATCCTCCGGCCAGTTATGGCGCTAACACCCCACCGGGAGCACCGCACTGGAGTCTGCCGCCCGCTGCGCACAAAATGGCTTGGATCGGTCTGCCGGCCGATAAGTTGTGCGCAATGATCAAGGATCGCTCCAGCAACGGCGACCGCGATTTCGCCGCGCTGATCAAGCACGTCAGCGACGACAAACTGGTGCTTTGGGGCTGGAATCCGGGCCAGGGAAGGGCGCCGGTACCGGTGCCGCACGACATTTTCGTCACCCAGTTCAAGACCTGGGCAGACGCTGGAGGGCCGTGTCCGGTACTGGGTAGTTGACCGGCGGTCCGTTTACAGGGAGTCAAACCGGGTATGGACGACTCTAAGAAACATACCCGCCAATGGAGTGAGTAATGCTGATCCCAGGGAAACCGGTAAAACCAGGCGCGTGCGCTGACCCGTTGCGTACGCCACTGCAGGAGCGCGAACTGCTGCGTGACCTGGCCCGCAAGGCCGAGGAGGAGCTGATGGGCGTGCAGATGGCGAGCATGGACGAGTTGACGCTGCTCTCCAATCGACACGGTTTTACAGCGCTGGCCCAACAAGGGCTGGATGCCTGCCAGCAGCTGGAAAAGCCAGCGACGCTACTGCTCTTCAATATTGATGACTTCAAACACATCAACTATCTCTATGGTCGAGACAAGGGCGACAAAGCCCTGAAAACCTTCGCTGATGTGCTGCGAATTGCCTTTCGCGAGAGTGATGTGATCGGCCGACTGGGTAACGACAAATTTGTCGCGTTACTGACCGGCTCAAGCGTTGTGGAGATACCCGCCATCAAGGCGCGACTCGAAGAAATACTCGAAGAGCGCAATGCCTCGGTGCATCGCGGTTATGCCATCCGCTTCAGCATCGGGCAAATTGAGTGCAGCCCTCAGCATCCCGGGTCGATCGAGGAACTGCTGGCACAGGCCGATGCGTTCACTTGGCAAACAACTGACCCACATCTTTGAATGCCTTGAACTCAAGCGCGTTGCCGCACGGATCGAAGAGAAACATCGTCGCTTGCTCACCCACCAATCCCTGAAAGCGAATGCCCGGTTCGATCACGAATCGGGTGTCGAGGGATTTTAACCGCTCGGCCAGTGCTTCCCATTGCGCCATACCCAACACCACACCGAAATGCGGCACGGGCACGTCATGACCGTCGACAGCATTCGTGTGCGCGGCTTCTTGAGACACGTTTTTCGGTGCGAGGTGAATAACCAACTGATGGCCGAAAAAATTGAAATCGACCCAATGATCGCTTGAGCGACCTTCTTCCAGGCCGAAGACTTCGCCATAAAAATTCCGCGCAGCGGTCAGGTCGTAAACGGGGATGGCCAAGTGAAAAGGGGAGAGTTGCATCGCAAGTGCCTCGACTGTTTGGATTCAGACTGAGTTTAGCCCTGTGCTTTTTGATTAAAAGACGATAATTTCTACATCGAGCTCAAATTATTTCGATCAATCGAGACGGCCATGCTGCGGGAACTGAAAACCTTCATTGCCGTGACGCGCTACGGCACTTTTGCCGCAGCCGGGATGCACATCGGCCTTACCCAGTCGGCCGTCAGCGCGCAGATTCGCAATCTGGAACAGGCCCTGGGGATTCGTTTGTTCGACCGCACCGGACGACAAGCGCTGCTCAATGCGGCGGGCCAGCGGGCGTTGCCAATGGCCAGGGAAATGTTGGAGACCTTCAGCCGTATGGCGGTCAGCGATGATGTCAGCGAGTATCGCGGCGAGTTGAAAATAGGCGCGGTGGCCACCGCCCAGACCGGACTGCTGCCCCAGGCGTTGCTGCGACTGAGGCAACAGGCGCCGTTGCTGGAGCCGAAACTGGTACCGGGCGTGTCGTTGAACCTGTTGAGCCAAGTGGACACCGGTGAGGTGGATCTGGCGATCCTGATCAAGCCGCCGTTCGAGTTGCCCAAGGAATTGTCGGCGCAGGTCATTCGCCGAGAGCCGTTCGTGCTGATTGTGCCGTCCGACCTTGAAGGCGATCAGCCGTTGCACATACTCGCCGAGCATCCCCATGTGCGATACGACCGTAACTCGTTCGGTGGACGCTTGGTGACGCGGTTTTTGCGCGAGCAGCAGATTGATGTGCGGGTGGCTTTGGAGCTGGATGAACTGGAAGCGATCGTGAAAATGGTCGAATGCGGATTGGGGGTGTCGCTGCTGCCCGAGGCGGGGCTCTGGCTTGAGCATGGGGCGAAGGTCCGGATAATCCCGTTGGGTGAGCTGACGTTCTATCGCGAGATTGTGTTGTTGCAGCGTTATAGCCAGCGCACACAGCCGATCCAGCAGTTGTTTGCCAGCTGTCTGTCACCGATCGATAACTAAACACAAATCCCCTGTGGGAGCGAGCTTGCTCGCGATAGCGGACTAACCTTCAAAATTGATATTAACTGGAACGACGCTATCGCGAGCAAGCTCGCTCCCACAGGGGATCTGCATCAGGCCTCAAATCGCAGGCACAAAAAACCCGCCTGAAGAGGCGGGTTTTTTAGTTGGCTGACCGAAGATTACTCTTCGAGGCTGCCCATGGCCGTGGTGTTGAAACCACCGTCCACGTACATGATTTCGCCGCTGATGCCGGACGCCAGGTCCGAGCACAGGAAGGCGCCGGCGTTGCCGACTTCGTCGATGGTGACGTTGCGACGCAGCGGGGTTTGCGCTTCGTTGGCGGCCAGCATCTTGCGGAAGTTCTTGATGCCGGAAGCGGCGAGGGTGCGGATCGGGCCAGCCGATACGCAGTTGACGCGGGTGCCGTCCGGGCCCAGGGAACCGGCCAGGTAACGAACGCCAGCTTCCAGGGAAGCCTTGGCCATGCCCATGACGTTGTAGTTCGGCATGGTGCGCTCGGCGCCCAGGTACGACAGGGTCAGCAGGCTGCCGTTGCGGCCTTTCATCATTTCGCGGCCAGCTTTGGCCAGGGCCACGAAGCTGTAGGCGCTGATGTCGTGAGCGATGCGGAAACCTTCACGGGTGGTGGCTTCGGTGAAGTCGCCGTCCAGTTGGTCGCCCGGGGCGAAGCCGACGGAGTGCACGATGCAGTCCAGGCCGTCCCACTTCTTGCCCAGCTCAACGAAGACCTTGGCGATTTCTTCATCGCTGGCCACGTCGCACGGGAAGCACAGATCAGGGTTGGAACCCCAGCTTTGTGCGAACTCTTCGACACGACCCTTGAGTTTGTCGTTCTGATAAGTGAAGGCAAGCTCAGCGCCCTCGCGATGCATGGCGGCAGCGATGCCGGATGCGATGGACAGCTTGCTGGCGACACCGACGATCAGTACGCGCTTACCGGCGAGAAAACCCATGTGTTGCTCCTCTCTTTCAGGTTATTACGCAGTGGCTGGAACCAGGAAAGCGGCTTCCAGCAACTGCTGTGTATACGGATGTTTGGGGGCCGCAAAAATACTTTGCGCGTCTCCCTGTTCGACCACTTGGCCTTGCTTGACCACCATCAGCTGGTGGCTCAGCGCCTTGACGACAGCCAGGTCATGGCTGATAAACAGATACGTCAGGTTGTACTTGGTTTGCAGTGAGCGCAGCAGCTCCACCACTTGGCGTTGCACGGTCCGGTCGAGGGCCGATGTCGGCTCGTCCAGCAGAATCAACGCCGGTTTTAGCACTAATGCCCGGGCAATGGCGATTCTCTGCCGTTGCCCGCCGGAAAATTCGTGGGGGTAGCGGTGCCGGGTTTCCGGGTCCAGACCTACCTCCTTGAGTGCCGCAATAATCGCTTGTTCCTGTTCCGCCTCGGTGCCCATCTTGTGGATCCGCAGGCCTTCGCCGACGATCTGGCTCACGCACATCCGTGGGCTCAGGCTGCCGAACGGGTCTTGAAACACCACCTGCATCTCCCGACGCAGCGGCCGAACCTGTTGCTGCGTCAGGCAGTCTAGCTGCTTGCCTTCAAAACGGATCGCGCCTTTGCTGCCGATCAGCCGCAAAATCGCCAAACCCAGTGTCGACTTGCCGGAACCGCTTTCTCCCACAATCCCCAAGGTCTGGCCTTGAGGCAGGCTGAAATTGATTCCGTCCACCGCTTTGATGTGGTCGACGGTCTTTTTCAGAAAGCCTTTCTTGATCGGGAACCAGACTTTCAGGTCCTCGACTTGCAGCAATGGCGGGCCGATTACATTGGTCGCAGGCGTTCCGCTGGGCTCCGCTGCCAGCAGTTCCCGAGTGTACGGATGCTGCGGCGCGCGGAACAACTCTTCGCACGATGCCTGTTCGACGATGCAACCGCGCTGCATGACACATACGCGATGCGCAATTCTTCGCACAAGGTTCAAATCGTGACTGATCAGTAACAGCGCCATGCCCAATCGGGCCTGTAATTCCTTGAGTAATTCGAGGATTTTCAGCTGAACGGTCACGTCCAGCGCGGTGGTTGGCTCGTCGGCGATCAGCAGTTCCGGCTCGTTGGCCAAGGCCATGGCAATCATCACCCGCTGCCGTTGGCCACCGGATAATTCATGGGGCAGCGCCTTGAGGCGCTTCTCGGGCTCCGGGATACCGACCATTTCCAGCAGCTCCAGCGTGCGCTTGGTCGCGACTTTGCCGATCAGGCCCTTGTGGGTGCTCAACACCTCATTGATCTGTTTCTCGATCGAGTGCAGCGGATTGAGCGAGGTCATCGGCTCCTGGAAGATCATTGCGATCCGGTTGCCGCGAATGTGGCGGATGGTTTTCTCTTTCAGGCTCAGCAGGTTCTGCCCGGAGTACTCGATGGTCCCGGACGGATGCCGGGCGAGCGGGTAGGGCAGCAACCGCAGGATAGAGTGAGCAGTGACCGATTTGCCGGAGCCACTTTCGCCCACCAGCGCCAGGGTTTCCCCGCGCTTGATATCGAAGCTCACGCCTTCGACCACCCGCTGGACGCGCTCACCGACGACGAATTCGACGGCCAGGTCGCGCACTTCGATCAGATTATCCTGATTCATTTCACTTCCTCGGGTCGAAGGCATCGCGAGCGGACTCGCCGATGAATACCAGCAAACTCAACATCAACGCCAGCACCGCAAACGCGCTCATGCCCAGCCACGGCGCCTGCAGGTTGGACTTGCCCTGAGCCACCAGTTCACCGAGGGACGGCGCGCCAGGCGGCAGACCGAAGCCCAGAAAGTCGAGAGCGGTCAGGGTGCCGATGGCGCCGGTCAGGATGAACGGCATGAAGGTCATGGTGGAGACCATAGCGTTGGGCAAGATATGGCGGAACATGATCGCACCGTTCTGCATCCCCAACGCCCGCGCGGCGCGCACGTATTCCAGATTACGCCCACGGAGGAACTCGGCGCGGACCACGTCGACCAGGCTCATCCACGAGAACAGCAGCATGATCCCCAGCAACCACCAGAAGTTCGGCTGGACGAAGCTGGCGAGAATGATCAGTAGATACAACACCGGCAACCCGGACCAGACCTCCAGAAAACGCTGTCCGGCCAGATCGACCCAGCCGCCGTAGAACCCCTGCAAGGCCCCGGCAATCACGCCGATGATCGAGCTGAGAATGGTCAGCGTCAGCGCAAACAACACCGAAATCCGGAAGCCGTAAATCACCCGGGCCAACACATCGCGGCCCTGATCATCAGTGCCTAGCAGGTTGTCGGTGGAGGGCGGCGCCGGAGCCGGGACTTTCAGGTCGTAGTTAATGCTTTGGTAACTGTAGGGAATCGGCGCCCACAGGACCCAGGCGTCTTTTTCCTTGAGCAACTCGCGGATGTACGGGCTCTTGTAGTTGGCTTCCAGCGGGAATTCGCCGCCGAAGGTGGTTTCCGGGTAACGCTTGAGCGCCGGGAAGTACCAACCGTTGTCGTAGTGCACCACCAGCGGTTTGTCGTTGGCGATCAGCTCGGCGCCGAGGCTCAGCCCAAACAGCAGCAGAAACAGCCACAGCGACCACCAGCCACGCTTGTTGGCCTTGAACAGTTCGAAGCGTCGGCGATTGAGAGGGGAGAGATTCATCTCAATGCTCCCGGCTTTCGAAGTCGATGCGCGGATCGACAAAGGTGTACGTGAGGTCGCCGATAAGTTTTACCACCAGCCCCAGCAGGGTAAAGATGAACAGCGTGCCGAAGACCACTGGGTAATCGCGGTTGATCGCGGCCTCAAAACTCATCAGCCCGAGGCCATCGAGGGAGAAGATCACCTCCACCAGCAACGAGCCGGTGAAGAAGATGCCGATAAACGCCGACGGGAACCCGGCGATCACCAGCAGCATGGCGTTGCGGAACACATGGCCGTAGAGCACGCGGTGATTGGTCAGGCCCTTGGCCTTGGCGGTGACCACGTACTGCTTGTTGATTTCGTCGAGGAAGCTGTTTTTGGTCAGCAGCGTCATGGTCGCGAAGTTGCCGATCACCAGTGCCGTGACTGGCAATGCGAGGTGCCAGAAGTAATCGAGAATCTTGCCGCCCATGCTCAACTCGTCGAAGTTGTTGGAGGTCAGCCCTCTGAGCGGGAACCAGTCGAAATAGCTGCCACCGGCGAACACCACGATTAGCAGGATGGCAAACAGAAATGCCGGGATCGCGTAGCCGACGATGATCAATGAGCTGGTCCAGACATCGAAGTGGCTGCCGTGTCGCGTCGCCTTGGCGATCCCCAGCGGGATCGACACCAGGTACATGATCAGCGTGCTCCACAGCCCTAGGGAGATCGACACCGGCATCTTTTCCTTGATCAGGTCGATGACCTTGGCATCGCGGAAAAAGCTGTCGCCGAAATCCAGGGTGGCGTAGTTCTTGATCATGATCCACAAGCGTTCCGGCGCCGATTTATCGAAGCCGTACATGTGCTCGATTTCCTTGACCAGCATCGGGTCCAGGCCCTGGGCGCCACGATAGGCGGAGCCGGCCACCGAGACTTCGGCACCGCCGCCGGCGATGCGGCTGGTGGCGCCTTCGAAGCCTTCGAGCTTGGCGATCATCTGCTCCACCGGCCCGCCGGGGGCGGCCTGGATGATCACGAAGTTGATCAGCAAAATGCCGAGCAAGGTCGGGATGATCAGCAGCAGTCGCCGAAAAATATACGCCAGCATCTGATTACTCCGTGCCCGCAGGGTCGGCTTGCAGTTTGGTTTCGACTTCTATCGCCGGTGTAGCGTCTGGCTTGACCCACCAGGTGTTGATGCCGATGTCGTACTTGGGTGAGATTTTCGGGTGGCCGATGTGGTTCCAGTAAGCCACGCGCCAAGTCTTGATGTGCCAGTTGGGGATCACGTAATAGCCCCATTGCAGCACGCGGTCCAGCGCGCGTGCATGGGCCACCAGGCTTTTGCGTGAATCGGCGTTGATCAGTTGCTCGACCAATTGGTCCACCACCGGGTCTTTCAGGCCCATGGAGTTGCGGCTGCCGGGTTTGTCGGCGGCGTCGGACATCCAGAACTCGCGTTGCTCGTTGCCCGGCGAGTTGGACTGAGGGAAGCTGCCGACGATCATGTCGAAGTCCCGTGAACGCACGCGGTTGATGTACTGCGAGACGTCGACCCGGCGGATCACCAGGTCGATGCCCAAGTCACTCATGTTGCGCTTGAACGGCAGCAGCACCCGCTCGAATTCGGTCTGGGCCAACAGGAATTCGATAGTCACCGGTTTGCCATTGGCGTCGACCATCTTGTCATCGACGATCCGCCAGCCCGCCTCTTGCAGCAGTTGATAGGCTTTGCGCTGTTGGGCGCGGATCATGCCGCTGGCGTCGGTCACCGGGTTCTGGAACGCCTCGCTGAACACCTGCTCGGGAACCTTGCCGCGGAACGGGTCGAGGATCGCCAGTTGATCAGCATCCGCCAGGCCAGTGGCGGCCATTTCTGAGTTTTCGAAAAAACTGCGGGTGCGGACGTAGGCGCCGTTGAACAGCTGCTTGTTAGTCCATTCGAAGTCCAGCAACAGGGTCAGGGCCTGACGCACGCGCACGTCCTGGAAAACCGGGCGGCGCAGGTTGAATACGAAGCCTTGCATGCCGGTCGGGTTGCTGTTCGGGATCTGTTCCTTGATCAACCGGCCCTCGGTGACGGCCGGGATGTTGTAGGCGTTTGCCCAGTTCTTCGCGGCCATTTCCAGCCAGTAATCGAACTGCCCGGCCTTGAGCGCTTCCAGGGCCACGGTGTTGTCGCGGTAGTAGTCGGTGGTCATGACGTCGAAGTTGTAGAACCCTCGGTTGGCTGGTAGGTCCTTGCCCCAGTAATCCTTGACCCGCTCATAGCGCACCGAACGCCCGGCCTTCACTTCACTGACCTTGTACGGGCCGCTGCCCAACGGCATTTCCAGGTTGCCCTTGTTGAAGTCGCGAGTTGCCCACCAATGCTTGGGCAACACCGGCAACTGGCCGAGGATCAGCGGCAGCTCTCGGTTGTTGGTGTGTTTGAACTTGAACAGCACCGTCAGCGGGTCTTCAGCGACCACTTCCTCTACATCGCTGTAGTAACCGCGGTACAGCGGCGCGCCGTCCTTGATCAGGGTCTGGAAGCTGAACACCACGTCCTCGGCGCGCATCGGATGCCCGTCGTGGAAGCGCGCTTCGGGACGCAGGTAGAAACGCACCCAGCTGTTGTCAGGGGCTTTTTCGATCGTGCCGGCGACCAGACCGTATTCGGTGAACGGTTCGTCCAGACCCTGTTTGGCCAGGGTGTCGTAGATCATGCTGATGTCGTCGGCCGCGACCCCTTTGCTGATGAAGGGGTTGAGGCTGTCAAAGCCGCCGAAACCGGCTTGACGGAAGACCCCGCCCTTGGGCGCATCGGGGTTCACGTAATCGAAATGTTTGAAGTCGGCCGGGTATTTCGGCGGCTCGTTGTACAGGGTCAGGGCGTGTTGCGGGGCGGCGCAGGCCAGCCCGGCGAACAACAGGCCGCTGGCCTGCAAGAGCAGGGCGCGTACGGGTTTCATCGATCTTTCTCCGAAGACTTCAGCCACCACGCGCTCAGGCCCAACGTGTAGGGCGGCGTGGTGACGAAGGCGAACCGGTTGCGGTAGGCCAGGCGGTGATAATTGAGGTACCAGTTGGGAATGATGTAATGCTGCCACAGCAACACCCGGTCCAGTGCCTTGCCGGCGGCGACCTGTTCATCGCGGGTCTGGGCGGCGAGCAATTGGTCGAGTAAATGGTCGACCACCGGATTGGCAATACCGGCGTAGTTTTTGCTGCCCTTGACCCCCACCTGGCTGGAATGGAAGTACTGCCATTGTTCCAGGCCCGGGCTGAGCGTCTGGTTGAGGGTCATCAGGATCATGTCGAAATCGAACTGATCGAGGCGTTGCTTGTACTGGGCGCGATCGACCGTGCGCAGCCGAGCGTCGATGCCGATGCTGGCGAGGTTCTCGACGTAAGGCTGGAGGATGCGTTCCAGGTTCGGATTGACCAGCAGAATCTCCAATCGCAACGGTTGCCCGGCAGCGTTCTGTACGCGTTGGCCACTCAGTTTCCAGCCGGCCTCAGCGAGCAGGCCCAGGGCCTTGCGCATGGTTTCCCGGGGGATGCCGCGCCCTTGGGTCTGCGGCAGGCTGAACGGCTCGGTGAGCAGCTTGGCGGGCAACTGCTCGCGATACGGCTTGAGCATCAGCCATTCATGGCCGATCGGGAGGCCGGTGGCGGAGAACTCGCTGTTGGGGTAGTAGCTCATGGCGCGTTTGTAAGCGCCGCTGAACAGGGTGCGATTGGTCCACTCGAAGTCGAACATCAGGCCCAGGGCTTCACGGACCTTGGTCTCGGAGAGGGCCGGGCGCCGGGTGTTCATGAACAGGCCCTGGGTCTGGGTCGGGATCTGATGCGCGATCTGCGCCTTGATGACGTCGCCGCGTCGTACCGCCGGGAAGTGGTAACCGTTGTCCCAGTTCTTCGCCTGGTGCTCGATATAGATGTCAAATTCGCCGGCCTTGAAGGCTTCGAAGGCGACGTCGCTGTCGCGGTAGAACTCAACTTCCATGCGGTCGACGTTGTATTTGCCGCGATTGACCGGCAGGTCTTTGCCCCAGTAATCCTTGGCCCGTTGGAAAACGATCTGGCGCCCAGGCTCTACCGACGTGATGCGATACGGTCCACTGCCCAGTGGCGGTTCGAAGGTGGTGGCCTTGAAGTCACGACCTTTCCAGTAATGCTGGGGCAGCACCGGCAATTCGCCCAAGCGCAGGATCAGTAACGGATTGCCGGCACGCTTGAAGACAAAACGAATGCGCTGCGGGTTGAGGATGTCGACCCGCGACACTTCCTGAAGATTGGTGCGGTACTGCGGATGGCCTTCCTTGAGCAACAAACGGTAGGAGAACGCCACGTCATAGGCGGTAATCGGCGTGCCATCGTGGAAACGCGCTTCGGGGCGCAAGTTGAACACCACCCAGCTGCGGTCCTCGCTGTATTCCACGGATTGGGCGATCAGGCCATAGCTGGAGGTCGGCTCATCGCCGGACGGCGCGTACTGGCCGGTGCCGACCATCAACGGTTCGTTGAGCTCGTTGATGCCGTATTGCAGGAAATTCGGTGTGGAAACCGGACTTGAACCCTTGAAGGTGTAGGGGTTGAGCGTATCGAAGGTGCCAAACGCCATCACCCGCAACGTACCGCCCTTGGGCGCTTGCGGGTTGACCCAGTCGAAGTGGGTAAATCTGGCCGGGTACTTGAGCGTGCCGAACTGCGCATAACCATGGCTTTCGCTGATCGTCGCACTTGCGGGGGCGCTCAAGGCCAGGCTGATCAGGGGCAGGAGGAGGGAACGCTTCAAGTCAGAGATCCGATCCAGGCGGCTTGGGCTTTGTGGCCCGTACAGTAACAGCTTGTATCGACAGGAAAAAGACGGGGGCTTAACGCGCCGTTATTTGCTCGGGTGACAGGCCACAACGGACAAAAAAAGCCCCTGAAGTCAGGGGCTCATTTTAGTGCGGCGAATACACCGTCAGCATCTGGCCCGGTTTGAGGGCCTGACCGACACGCGGGTTCCAGCGCTTGAGGTGCTGCATTTCAACGTTGAAACGCTTGGCTACCATGTACAGCGAGTCGCCTTGCTTGACCTTGTACTTTGTCTGCGGCTTCTTGGTGTTGGCCGCCACTACGGTGGTGGTGCGCCCGGCGCTGCGCTTGGTGGTGTCCTGCATGACCAGCGTCTGGCCGACCTTGAGGTTCTTGCCGGTCAGTTTGTTCCAGCGCTGCAGGTCCTTGATATCGACTTTGTTGGCCTTGGCGATGGTGCCGAGGTTGTCGCCGCGTTTAACGCGGTAAGCGCGTTTGAGGCTGGCAATTTCGGAGTCGTCTGCGCCTTCGAATACTGGTTTGAGCGACTTCTTGCTGATCAGCTCTTCAGGACGCATGGTCGAAAGGCTGGTGGTCAGCAGCTGCGCCTTGGACGTCGGCACCAGCAAATGCTGAGGGCCATCGATGGTGGTGCGCTGCTTGAACGCCGGGTTGAGCTGGAACAGTTCGTCTTCGTCGATGTTGGCCACCGCGGCAACTTTGGACAAGTCCATGCGCTGGTTGATTTCGACGACCTGGAAGTACGGTTCGTTGGCGATCGGGTTCAGGTTCACGCCGTAGGCTTCGGGCGCCAGCACCACTTGCGACAAGGCCAGCAGCTTCGGCACGTAGGCTTGGGTTTCGGCCGGCAGCGGCAGGTTCCAGTAATCGGTCGGCAAGCCGAGCTTTTCGTTACGCTCGATGGCCCGGCTGACCGTGCCTTCGCCAGCGTTATAGGCCGCCAGGGCCAGCAGCCAGTCACCGTTGAACATGTCGTGCAGACGGGTCAGGTAATCCATGGCCGCGGTGGTCGAGGCGGTGATATCGCGACGGCCATCATAGAAACGGGTTTGACGCAGGTTGAAGTAACGCCCGGTGGAGGGGATGAATTGCCACAAGCCAACCGCGTTGGCCCGGGAATAGGCCATTGGGTTGTAGGCGCTTTCAATCACCGGCAACAGCGCCAGTTCCAGCGGCATGTTGCGCTCTTCAAGGCGTTCGACGATGTAGTGAATGTAGAGGCTGCCGCGTTCGCCGGCGTTTTCGAGGAAGGACGGGTTGCTGGCGAACCACAGGCGCTGTTGCTCGATGCGCGGGTTGACGCCCAGGCTGTCCTGCAACTGGAAGCCCTGGCGCATGCGCTCCCAGACATCTTGCGGAACTTGTGGAGTCGGTTTTTCGCTGAGCCAGATAGGCTTCTGCTTGGCTCGGGCGGCAATATTCGGAGTGTGTGTCGCTTCGGTCTGCGGCACATGGCTTGAGCAGCCCGCCAATGTGGCGGACACAGCCACCGCAATGGCTTGAGCCAGGCGGGTCAATGCGTCTGAATTGATGGCTTTACGAATAGATGACGACATTGGCTGGAAGTAAGTTCCGGGCAAAAATGTCGGGCGATTCTAGAAAGCGTACCCCCTGCGGTCAACCATTCAGAATTTTTGTACCATCAGGCAGGCCACTTAGAACTTATCTTTCCAAGCACGAAGAGCAGCAAAAACCGCACTCGAAGCCCGGTTATCGGTTCCGTTCCGTTCGTCCATTTTTTCTTTGACGGATGTTTCGCCGACACGCAAAAACGGGTTGGTAAGCTTTTCAAGCGCCAGAGTAGAGGGCAGCGTCATGATTCCGGCTTCACGTTGCGCGGTGACTTTTTCCAGACGTGCGGCGGTGTCCGGATTGCCCGGTTCGACCGTTGCGGCAAACTTCAGGTTGCTCAGGGTGTATTCATGGGTGCAGTAGACCAGCGTATCTTCGGGAAGCGCTGCGAGGCGGGTCAGCGAATGATGCATTTGCTCGGGCGTGCCTTCGAACAAGCGCCCGCAACCGGCGGCAAAGAGGGTGTCGCCGCAGAACAGCAGGCCGTGATGGTAATAGGCAATATGCCCCAGGGTGTGGCCGGGAACGGCAAAGATATCGAAGTCCCAGCCCAGCACGCTGACGCGGTCGTTGTCTTTGAGCGCCACGTCCCGGCCCGGGATGGTTTCGCTCGCCGGACCGTAGACTTTCGCGTCTGTCGCTTTTTTAAGCTGTTCGACGCCGCCGACGTGGTCATGATGATGGTGGGTGATCAGAATATCACTCAACACCCAACCCGGATGCGCTGCGAGCCAGGCCTGCACGGGCGCGGCATCACCCGGATCGACCACTGCGCAGCGCTGGGTGCGGTGGTCTTGTAACAACCAGATGTAGTTGTCGGTGAAGGCGGGCAGGGCACTGATCTGTATCATCGTCGGATTCGCCAAGCGGAAAACAATGGTGCATCTTAGAGCTTCCTGGCGCGTTGGAGAATGCAATGACCGATAAAGCGTTCGCTCAGGCTGATCCTGAGTGGCTGACATTGATCAGCGCGGCCCGTGAATGGCTGTCCGGCCCCATTGGGCAATTTCTGCTGGACGAAGAACGTCGCATGCTCGAAGACGAGTTGGGGCGCTTCTTTGGTGGCTACCTGGTGCATTACGGCCCTTCGGCCCAGACACCGCCGTCGGCACCGCAAGTGCAGCGCAATGTGCGGCTCGGCGCGCCGTTGCCGGGGGTCGAGATTGTCTGCGAAGAACAGGCGTGGCCTTTGAGCGAGCATGCCGCCGACGTGGTGGTGTTGCAGCATGGGCTGGATTTCTGCCTGTCGCCCCACGGTTTGCTGCGTGAAGCGGCGAGCAGCGTGCGGCCCGGCGGGCATCTGCTGATCGTCGGGATCAATCCCTGGAGCAGCTGGGGCTTGCGCCATGTTTTCGCCCACGACGCCTTGCGCAAGGCTCGCTGCATCTCCCCGTCGCGGGTCGGCGACTGGCTCAATCTGCTGGGTTTCGCGCTGGAGAAACGCCGCTTCGGGTGCTATCGTCCGCCGCTTGCGTCACCCGCCTGGCAGGCTCGTCTGGCCGGTTGGGAGCGCAAGGCCGGTGACTGGCAACTGTCGGGTGGCGGCTTCTATTTATTGGTGGCGCGCAAGATCGTGGTGGGCCTGCGGCCCGTCCGTCAGGAGCGGCGCGAACCGATGGGCAAGCTGATTCCATTGCCGATGGCCAAGGTCAATCGTCGCCGCCTTGATCCGTAATACATTTTTTACTTTCCCGGCCGGGTTCGCCCCGGCCTCGGGCATCGTCGATCACTGATTGGCGAGCCGCCGCATTTTCTGGATAGATTGGCATGAGCGATAGCGTAGAACTCTTCACCGACGGCGCCTGTAAAGGCAATCCTGGCCCAGGCGGCTGGGGCGCTTTGCTGGTGTGCAAGGGCACTGAAAAAGAACTGTGGGGTGGCGAAGCCAACACCACCAACAACCGCATGGAGCTGATGGGCGCGATCCGCGGCCTGGAAGAACTCAAGCGCTCATGCGACGTACTGCTCGTGACTGATTCGCAATATGTGATGAAAGGCATCAACGAGTGGATGGACAACTGGAAGAAGCGCGGCTGGAAAACGGCGGCGAAAGAACCGGTAAAAAATGCTGATTTGTGGAAGCTGCTCGATGAGCAGGTCAATCGCCACAACGTCACCTGGAAATGGGTGCGTGGCCACATCGGCCACTACGGCAATGAACGGGCCGACCAATTGGCCAACCGCGGCGTGGATGAAGTGCGCGGTTACAAACAGGCCTGATCCCTGTGGGAGCCGAGCTTGCTCGCGATGAACGATGGCGCGGTGCACCTGAAAGCCCCCGGCGAGCGTGTTAACATCGCCGCTTTTGCACGATTGACCCGTTGAGAGCTGAGCATTGATGGCCACCAGATCCGTTGTACTCGATACCGAAACCACCGGCATGCCGGTGACCGACGGCCACCGGATTATCGAAATCGGTTGTGTCGAGTTGATCGGTCGGCGCCTGACGGGCCGGCATTTCCACGTTTACCTGCAACCAGACCGCGAGAGTGATGAAGGCGCCATTGGCGTCCACGGCATCACCAACGAATTTTTGGTGGGCAAGCCGCGCTTCACTGAAGTGGCCGATGAGTTCTTTGAATTCATCAAGGGTGCGCAGCTGATCATTCATAACGCGGCGTTCGATGTTGGCTTCATCAACAACGAATTCGCCTTGATGGGCCAGCACGATCGTGCGGACATCACGCAGCACTGCTCGATCCTCGACACCCTGATGATGGCCCGGGGACGTCACCCTGGGCAGCGCAACAGTCTCGACGCCTTGTGCAAACGTTATGGCGTCGACAACTCCGGTCGTGAACTGCACGGCGCCTTGCTCGACTCCGAGATCCTCGCCGACGTTTACCTGACCATGACGGGCGGCCAAACCAGCCTGTCCCTGGCCGGTAATGCCTCCGATGGCAATGGTTCCGGTGAAGGGGCAGACAACTCGGCCACCGAAATCCGCCGTCTGCCGGTCGACCGCCAGCCGACGCGGATCATCCGCGCGAGCGAAGATGACCTGGCCCAACACGTGGCACGCCTGGAAGCCATTGCCAAATCCGCCGGCGCCCCGTCGCTCTGGCAGCAACTGGCCGAGGCCAAGGCTCAGGCCTGATTTGCTGGCCACATGATGGTGCATCCGTTGACCCACATCAGGGCATCGCGCTCGCCACAAGCGCTTGAACCCTCTACCCTGAGGTGATTGGCGGACCACGGTCTGCCGCCTCAGGACACTGAGCCCCATGTATAAAGATCTGAAATTCCCGGTCCTGATCGTCCATCGCGACATCAAGGCCGACACCGTCGCCGGTGACCGCGTGCGCGGCATCGCCCGGGAACTGGAGCAGGAAGGCTTCAGCATTGTCTCGGCAGTGGATTACACCGAAGGGCGCCTGGTCGCCTCGACCCATCACGGTCTTTCCTGCATGTTGATTGCGGCCGAAGACGCCAGCACACACTCTCATCTATTACACAACATGGCCGAGCTGATCGGCCTGGCGCGGGTTCGTGCGCCCGACTTGCCGATCTTCGCTCTGGGTGAGCAGGTGACCCTGGAGAATGCTCCCGCCGACGCCATGGCTGAACTCAATCAACTGCGCGGCATTCTTTATCTGTTCGAAGACACTGTGCCATTCCTGGCCCGCCAGGTGGCCCGAGCCGCACGCAAATACCTGGATGGTTTGCTACCGCCGTTTTTCAAAGCGCTGGTGCAGCACACTGCCGACTCCAATTATTCCTGGCACACACCCGGCCATGGTGGCGGCGTGGCGTACCACAAGAGCCCGGTGGGTCAGGCGTTTCACCAGTTCTTCGGGGAAAATACCCTGCGTTCGGATTTGTCGGTGTCGGTGCCGGAACTCGGTTCTTTGCTCGATCACACCGGTCCGCTGGCAGAAGCGGAGGCCCGTGCTGCCCGCAACTTCGGTGCCGATCACACGTTCTTCGTGATCAATGGCACCTCGACCGCCAACAAAATCGTCTGGCATTCGATGGTCGCTCGGGATGACTTGGTGCTGGTGGACCGCAACTGCCACAAGTCGGTGCTGCACTCGATCATCATGACTGGCGCCATCCCGCTGTACCTCTGCCCGGAGCGCAATGAGCTGGGGATCATCGGCCCGATCCCGTTGAGCGAATTCAGCCGCGAATCGATTCAGGCCAAGATCGACGCCAGCCCGCTGACCAAGGGCCGTGCGCCCAAGGTCAAGCTGGCGGTTGTGACCAATTCGACGTACGACGGCCTCTGTTACAACGCTGAGCTGATCAAGCAGCAGTTGGGCAACAGCGTCGAGGTCTTGCACTTCGATGAAGCCTGGTACGCCTACGCGGCGTTTCACGAATTTTTCGCCGGGCGTTATGGCATGGGCACTTCCCGCAGTGAAGACGGCCCGCTGGTGTTCACCACCCATTCCACCCACAAACTGTTGGCGGCGTTCAGCCAGGCGTCGATGATTCACGTGCAGGACGGCGGCGCGCGGCAACTGGATCGGGATCGCTTCAATGAAGCGTTCATGATGCACATCTCCACTTCGCCGCAGTACAGCATCATCGCTTCGCTGGACGTGGCTTCGGCCATGATGGAAGGGCCGGCCGGGCGTTCGCTGTTGCAGGAAATGTTCGACGAAGCGCTGAGTTTTCGCCGGGCGCTGGCCAATCTGCGCCAACACATCGCCGCTGACGACTGGTGGTTTTCCATCTGGCAGCCGCCGTCGGTGGAAGGCATCGACCGTGTTGTCACGCAAGACTGGCTGCTGCAACCCGACGCCGACTGGCACGGCTTTGGCGGCGTGACCGACGACTACGTGCTGCTCGATCCGATCAAGGTCACTTTGGTAATGCCGGGCCTGACGGCAGGCGGCGCCCTCAGCGAGCGCGGGATTCCGGCGGCGGTGGTCAGCAAATTCCTTTGGGAGCGTGGGCTGGTCGTTGAAAAGACCGGGCTGTATTCATTCCTGGTGCTGTTCTCCATGGGCATCACCAAGGGTAAATGGAGCACGCTGCTGACCGAGTTGCTGGAATTCAAGCGCAGCTATGATGCCAACGTCAGCCTCGCGACGTGCCTGCCCTGCGTGGCGCAAGAGAATATCGCACGCTATCAGGGCATGGGCCTGCGTGATCTGTGCGATCAACTGCACGCTTGCTACCGCAGTAATGCCACGGCCAAACACCTCAAGCGCATGTACACGGTGCTGCCGGAAATCGCCATGAAGCCCTCTGACGCCTATGATCAATTGGTGCGTGGCGAAGTTGAAGCGGTGTCGATCGATGCTCTGGATGGGCGGATCGCCGCGGTGATGCTGGTGCCGTACCCGCCGGGGATCCCGTTGATCATGCCCGGCGAGCGTTTTACCGAGTCGACACGCTCGATCATCGATTACTTGGCATTCGCCCGCACGTTCGATAGCAGCTTCCCGGGGTTTGTCGCAGATGTGCATGGCTTGCAGCACGAAGACGAGGGCAATGGGCGGCATTACACCGTCGATTGCATCAAGGCGTGAGGACTTTTCCCAGTATGCAACCGGTCATGAATCCGAAATACCCAGGGCTGTCAGTGCGCGTTGCCGACGACGGCTTTGCCGCTTACATCTGGGGCAGTGATTTCAGTTTTGAAGTCGTGGCCTACGGTGCAGCCGAAATTGGCAAGCCGGTTGAGCAGTGGGTCGTGACACCGATCACGCCCTATCGCAAGTGCTACGGCATCGATCCTGAAGAGTTCAGCAGCTTTCGCGATGCCGTGGACAGCGCGATTTTCATGGCTTATCTCGATGATGAGCCCGTGGGTCACCTGGTGGTCAGCACCAACTGGAACGGCTTTGCCCATATCGACGAGTTGGCGGTGCATGCGCCGGCGCGCCGCCATGGCGTGGCCAAGGCGTTGCTGGATGTAGCGCAGTTCTGGAGCCGCAAAAAGAAACTGCCGGGCATCATGCTCGAAACCCAGAACAACAACCTTGGGGCCTGCCGGCTCTATGAGCGCAGCGGTTACGTCATGGGCGGAATCGATCATCTGCGCTATCGCGGAATCGATCCGAACACCGCCGAAGTGGCGCTGTTCTGGTATCGATTGTTCGATAACCCGCTGGAAACCCTGCCTAGCTCGCCAACATAGCCACGGCTTGTTCCGTGATGATGCCCAGTAAGGCCTGAACCGTCGGTGAAGGCTCGCCGTTCTTGAGGGTCAAGGCGTAAAGATTGATCGGAACAGCAGGCGCCAGCGGGCAGGCATCCAGCCCGGCCGATTTGGCCCCGAGCGCGGTGAAAGGGTCGACGATGGCCAGGCCTTCACCGGCCTCGACCATGCTGCGCATCATCTGGTGAGTCTGTACGCGGGTCTGAATGACTGGGGCAGGGCGCAGGGCATGCAGTTTGTTTTCCAGCGCCGGACTCAGCGGATCATGACCCTCCAGGCCAACCATCGATTGGCCGGCCAGGTCCTGTAGCGAGATGTACTTTTGTTTGGGTTGCAGCCAACCGTGAGGTGCCAGCAGCTGAAGTTTGCCTTGGGCAATCACCTGGTAATGAATGTCGGCGTGATCGGGATCATGCAGGCTCAGGCCCAGATCGCTTTCGCGCAGCAGCAAGCTTCTGACGATTTCGCGGGTGGGTTGACTCAGGAGGGTGCAAGGCGCGTCAGGGAGACGTCGGCGCAGGGCGGCAATACTCTGTGGCAATAACTGCTGTGCCAGGGGCGGCGTGCAGATGATCCGTAAGGGCGGAGCCTGATATTGCTTGAGACTGTTGGCCAGGCGCTGGACCGGCTCGAGCGCTTCATAGACGTGGGCGATCTGGACCTGCAACTCCCGCGCCTCACGCGTGGCCTGCAGGCGTCCACGCACGCTGGAAAACAGCATGAAACCCAACTGATCCTCGGCGTCGCGAAGAATGCCTTCGACTTCGGCCACAGGCAGCTGCAGCCATTCGGCCGCGGTGCCCAGGTGACCGGTCTGCAGGAGCGCCTGGATCACTTCGATATGACGTAAACGCATGCGTGAAGTCCATGTTCAGCAGGTGAGGGAGTCAGTGGCTGAATCCTAACTCAAGTGCGCGCATATGACTTCTGCTCATAACACGCGGTTATGAGGCGACGGTGGTTTCCGGCAAGCTTCCGACATAGGTATCGGGTTCGCGAACGATGGTGACGTCCGATTGCACCAGCAAAAACTGGTTGTCATCGAGCTTTTTGACGCGATCGCCAATGGCCAATTTGTAGGTGGTGACAGGCACCGAGCCAGCAAGGCCGTCTGCCGACGGGGTGGATTCCTGGAACTCATGCACGGAATAGACACGGCCTTCCGCGTCTCTTGCATGGAACTGACCGACGAGTACTGCTGCCATCTGCTTAGAACCTCTGGAGATAAATCACTCAATATGCGGCTCTGTAGACCGTGGTTGGGCGAGGTAAGTTTTCCTACAGGAAAAAAATAGCCAGGGGCGGCGTTTTCAGTCGCCCACTGGTTGAATCGTCATCTATAACTACAAGCTCTTTCCATCGGACAGTCGAGAATCTTCCATGAGCAACGTCTATACGATCGCCGTACTGGTCGGCAGCTTGAGAAAGGAATCGATCAATCGCAAGGTTGCGCTGGCCCTGGCCGACCTGGCGCCTGCCAATCTCAAGCTTACAATCGTCGAAATCGGCGATCTGCCGCTCTACAACGAAGACATCGATGGTGCTTCACCGCCGGCAGCCTACAGCACTTTCCGGCAACAAGTCAGTTCATCCGACGCAGTGTTGTTCGTGACCCCCGAATACAACCGTTCGGTGCCAGCGCCGATGAAGAATGCGATCGATGTGGGTTCGCGTCCCTATGGCAAGAGTGCCTGGAGCGGTAAGCCTGGAGCGGTGATCAGTGCTTCGCCGGGCGCTGTCGGCGGTTTTGGTGCCAACCATCACCTGCGTCAGTCCATGGTGTTTCTGGATGTGCCGTGCATGCAGCAACCGGAAGCTTACTTGAACGGTGCCGGCTCGGCATTCGACGAGGCGGGCAAGCTGTCCGAGACGGTCAGACCGTTTTTGCAAAAATTCATCGATGCCTATGGACAGTGGGTCGAGCAACACAAGAAGTAATGACGCTCATTTAGCCACGGAGTCTATCGCGAGCAAACTCGCTCCCACAGGGATCGTCGCCAAAAGGAGATCAAATAATGTGGGAGCGAGCTCGCTCGCGAAGAGGCCAGCCCAGACGCTACAAAACTCAGCCACTGCCAGGAACGTTAGGCCAAAGATCCGCCACCAGAAACAGCCGCTCGGCTTCTTCCCAATCGCCCTTGGCGTTTTCTGTGAGTCGCACCAGCAACTGCGCAGGTGCCAGTGGCTCCAGATCGCTGAGCCAGGCATTCAGCTGCTCAGTGTTCCAGGTCTGCTCCACCGGATAGTGCGCCGGTGCCAGCCAGGCATGGCGGGGCAGGGGTTGCCAGCGACCGAATGGACGCTGCACGACAAAGTCTGCCCAGTCCTTCTGATGCAGCCAGCTACCGCGCAAATGCTGTGGATGTGCGCCGTTCGGTGGCTCGGCCGGTCCCGGCCACGGATACAGCAAATAGCCTCCCAGCCACAAATGCGCACTGAACTGCTGGATATCCAGCACCGCCAATACTTCGCGACTCTCCGGGCGTGCCGAAATCGGCAATTGATGCTGGGTCAGATGTGCCAGTTTGCGGTCCAGCCGATCGTGGCAGCCGGGGCCGAGCCACTGCGCCGTGTCGTGTCCGTCGCCATTTTGCGGGCCAAGGTAAAGTTTGATCGCCAGTTCCAGATGATGCACGCCGTCGCGATCGCGCAGCAGCATGTCCAGCTCGCCCAGCGTGTGGCCTTCGCGGCGGATCGGCATGTTGGCAGCAATCAGGTCGATACCCGGCGCGTGCCGCACGGCGTATTGCCAGAGGCGTTCGTAGTACAAGCCCAAACGCCGGGTTCTGGCCTGCGCCAGCCAGTGCAACAAGTCATAACTGTCGCGATCGAGTTGCCTGAGCCATTGCTCCAGTCGCTCCGGCGCCTGCACCCAGTCGCTTCCGGCCAGTGGATGACGTTGCGGCCACGAGGTTTCCCCGAGCATCGGCGGAGCGAGGATGACCCACGCCAGATCGCGCACTTCCGGGTGGCGCAACTGGTGGGGTAACTGCAGCAAATCTGGAAATAGGATCATCTTGCGAGCATAGCCCTAAACATGAGTACATCCTTGTGGCTGAAAGGATTTTGTCTATCCTGCGCTTTCGCCCATAATCGTGTTTTTCGCCGCCGCGCAGGAACCCCATGGAGCAATTTCGCAATATCGGCATCATCGGTCGCCTGGGCAGTTCTCAGGTGCTGGATACCGTCCGCCGACTGAAACGGTTTCTGCTCGATCGTCACCTGCACGTGATCCTCGAAGACACCATCGCCGAAGTGCTGCCGGGTCATGGCTTGCAAACCTCGTCGCGCAAGATGCTCGGCGAAGTGTGTGACATGGTGATTGTGGTCGGTGGTGACGGCAGCCTGTTGGGCGCCGCCCGCGCGCTGGCCCGCCACAATATTCCGGTGCTCGGGATCAACCGTGGCAGCCTGGGCTTCCTGACCGATATTCGCCCCGATGAGCTGGAAGTCAAAGTCGCCGAAGTGCTCGACGGCCACTATCTGGTGGAAAACCGCTTTCTGCTGCAAGCCGAAGTCCGTCGCCACGCCGAGGCCATAGGTCAGGGCGATGCGCTGAACGATGTGGTGCTGCACCCCGGAAAATCGACGCGGATGATCGAGTTCGAGCTGTACATCGACGGCCAGTTCGTCTGCAGCCAGAAGGCCGACGGCCTGATCGTCGCCACGCCCACCGGTTCGACTGCCTACGCGCTGTCGGCGGGCGGGCCGATAATGCATCCCAAGCTCGACGCTATTGTGATTGTGCCGATGTACCCCCATACCTTGTCGGGTAGGCCGATCGTGGTCGATGGCAACAGTGAGCTGAAAATCGTCGTGTCCAAAGATATGCAGATCTACCCGCAAGTCTCCTGTGACGGGCAGAACCACTTCACCTGTGCGCCGGGTGACACCATCACTATCAGCAAGAAAGCCCAGAAGCTGCGGCTGATTCACCCCCTCGACCACAACTATTATGAAGTCTGCCGGACCAAGCTCGGCTGGGGCAGTCGGTTGGGTGGTGGAGGCGATTGATGCTCGATCCCGCGCGTAGCTACGACCTGATCGGTGACGTGCACGGTTGCGCTCTGACCCTTGAGCACTTGCTCGACCGGCTCGGTTATAAAAAACACGGTGGCGCCTGGCGGCACCCGTCGCGCATGGCGGTGTTCGTCGGCGACATCATCGACCGCGGCCCGCGGATTCGCGAAGCGCTGCACATCGTTCATGACATGGTCGAAGCCGGCCAGGCGCTGTGCATCATGGGTAACCATGAATTCAACGCCCTCGGCTGGAGCACACCGGCGCCTCCGGGCAGCGGCAAGCAGTTCGTGCGTGAACACACCCCGCGCCATGCCCGCTTGCTGAACGAAACCCTGACCCAGTTCGAAGACCATCCGGCTGACTGGCATGACTTCCTGCAATGGTTCTATGAGATGCCATTGTTCGTCGATGCCGGGCGTTTCCGGGTGGTGCATGCCTGCTGGGACTCGGGACTGATCGAACCGCTACGATCACTGTTCCCCAACGGTTGCGTCGACGAGCACTTCCTCCAGACCTCCGCGGTGCCGGGCAGTTTCGCCTGCACCGTGTTCGACCGCTTGCTGCGCGGTACCGACATGCGCTTGCCTCATGGTCAGACCATGACCAGCGGCGATGGCCTGACGCGTTCGTTTTTCCGCACCAAGTTCTGGGAAGACGACCCGCAAACCTACGGAGACATTGTGTTCCAGCCTGACGCCTTGCCCGAACCCGTGGCCCTGACGCCGCTGTCGTCTACCGAAAAAAACACCTTGCTGCGCTATGGCATCGATGAGCCTTTGTTGTTCGTCGGCCACTACTGGCGCAGTGGCAAGCCGGTGCCGATCCGGCCGAACCTCGCCTGTCTGGATTACAGCGCCGTGCTCTACGGCAAACTGGTCGCCTACCGTCTGGACCAGGAAACCCGTCTCGACCCGCACAAATTTGTCTGGGTCGATGTCGAGCGTCCGGAGGTGCTGCGATGAGTGCCGTTGCCGTTTTACGTCTGCCGCTGGCGGCGGACTTGAGCGGGTTCGTCAAACTGTTGCAGCGCATGCAGGTGCCGCATCGGGTCAGCGAAGAGGCGGGTGAGCAGGTGCTATGGGTGCCGGCCAACATCAGCGAAGACGTGCGCTCGTTGTACGAACGCTTCCCGGCCGGCGATCCCGATCAACAGCTGGACATTCCGGTGGCGAAAACCATCAAGCGCCCAAGTTTCGTCGAGCAACTGCGCCACGCCAAGGCGACAGCGTTCGTGTTGCTGCTGAGTCTTATAGTCGGCGCGGTGACGCTGCTGGGCGAAAACCTCGACACGATGCGCTGGCTGACCTTCCTCGATTTTCGCATTGTCGGCGAGTACATCCATTTCGTGCCCTTGGCCGACAGCCTGGCGGCGGGGCAGTGGTGGCGTCTGGTGACGCCGATGCTGATTCACTTCGGCATCCTGCACCTGGCCATGAACGGCATGTGGTATTGGGAGCTGGGGCGGCGCATCGAGTCGCGCCAGGGCAGTATCAACCTGATCGGCCTGACCTTGCTGTTCGGCCTGGTCTCGAACTACGCCCAGTTTGTTTTCAGTGGTCCGACCTTGTTTGGCGGGTTGTCCGGCGTGCTGTACGGCCTGCTCGGGCATTGCTGGATCTTTCAGCTGTTGTCGCCAAACCCGGCTTATCGCCTGCCGCGCGGCGTGCTGGTGATGATGCTGGTGTGGCTACTGCTGTGCCTGTCCGGGCTGGTCTCGATGATCGGCTTTGGTGAAATTGCCAATGCGGCCCACGTCGGTGGGTTGCTCGTCGGATGCTTGACCGGTTTGTTGGGCGGTTTGTACAACCGCCGTAAACTGGCCGCCTAAATTAGTGATGTAAGCGCGGAGCCCTTGATGTCCTCTTTTAACGAAATGATCCAAAACATTACACCCGATATCTACCAGAGCCTGAAACTGGCGGTGGAAATCGGTAAATGGTCCGACGGTGGCAAACTCACCGCCGAACAACGCGAACTGTCGCTGCAAGCGATGATCGCTTGGGAAATCCAGAACCTGCCTGAAGACCAGCGCACCGGTTACATGGGCGTGCAGGAGTGCGGTTCCAAGTCGATCACCGTGCCGAACATCCTGTTCAAGTCGGATGCCGTCCATTGATCGAGATTGGCCGCGGTGCAATCAGCAAAATGTCGGCGCGCCTTGACGGGCCGAACGTGCAGTACGCGTTTCGTCTGGATGACGTCGAGGTCCCGGTCAATCCATTGATCGGCACCACGGTGCGTCTGGAGTACCTGGGGGCGATTCACTGCTCCCATTGTGGACGCAAGACTAAAACCAGTTTCAGCCAGGGTTATTGCTACCCGTGCATGACCAAACTGGCCCAGTGCGACCTCTGCATCATGAGTCCGGAGCGCTGCCACTATGAGGCTGGCACCTGCCGAGAGCCGGAGTGGGGCGAGAAGTTCTGCATGACCGATCACATCGTGTATTTGTCCAACTCTTCGGGGGTGAAGGTCGGGATTACCCGCGCCACTCAACTGCCTACCCGTTGGATCGATCAGGGCGCCCGTCAGGCGTTGCCGATCATGCGCGTTTCGACCCGTCAGCAATCGGGCTTCGTCGAAGATCTGTTCCGCAGTCAGGTGGCAGACAAAACCAACTGGCGTGCTTTACTCAAGGGCGACGCGGTGTCGGTGAATCTGGCCGAGGTTCGCGATCAACTGTTCGACAGCTGCGCCGAGGGTTTGCAAGGTTTGCAGGAACGATTCGGCCTACAGGCAATCCAGACTATTGCCGATGTAGAAACGCTCGAGATCCGCTATCCGATCGAGCAATACCCGGCGAAGATAGTCAGCTTCAACCTGGACAAGAACCCGATTGCCGAAGGCACGCTGCTAGGGATCAAGGGTCAATACCTGATCTTCGACACCGGCGTGATCAACATTCGTAAATACACGGCCTATCAGCTCGCCGTGCATCAGTAAGGACTCCAGCATGCGCACCGAACAACCGAAGATGATCTACCTGAAAGACTATCAGGCGCCTGAGTACCTGATCGACGAGACGCACCTGACCTTCGAGTTGTTCGAGGACCACAGCCTGGTCCATGCGCAACTGGTAATGCGCCGCAATCCTGAACGTGGCCCGGGCCTGCCGCCGCTGGTGCTGGATGGCCAGCAGCTTGAATTGCTGTCGGTCACCCTGGCCGACAGCGAGTTGACCGCCACCGACTATCAATTGACGGACAACCATCTGACCCTGCACCCGACCAGCACCACCTTCACGGTCGACACCAGCGTCAAGATCCATCCGGAAACCAACACCGCGCTGGAAGGCCTGTACAAATCCGGCACGATGTTCTGCACCCAGTGCGAGGCCGAAGGCTTCCGCAAGATCACCTATTACCTCGACCGTCCGGACGTGATGAGCACGTTCACCACCACGGTGGTTGCCGAGCAGCACAGCTATCCGGTGTTGCTGTCCAACGGCAACCCGATTGCCTCAGGTCCCGGCGAAGACGGCCGGCACTGGGCGACCTGGGAAGATCCGTTCAAGAAGCCTGCCTACCTGTTCGCGCTGGTGGCCGGTGATTTGTGGTGCGTCGAAGACACCTTCACCACCATGACCGATCGTTCCGTGGCGCTGCGCATTTATGTCGAGCCGGAAAACATCGACAAGTGCCAGCACGCCATGAACAGCCTGAAGAAGTCGATGCGCTGGGACGAAGAGGTCTACGGTCGCGAGTACGACCTGGACATCTTCATGATTGTCGCAGTCAACGACTTCAACATGGGCGCCATGGAGAACAAGGGCCTCAACATCTTCAACTCCAGCGCCGTGCTGGCCCGCGCCGAAACCGCCACCGACGCCGCGCACCAGCGGGTCGAGGCGATCGTTGCGCACGAGTACTTCCATAACTGGTCGGGCAACCGCGTGACCTGCCGCGACTGGTTCCAGTTGTCGCTCAAGGAAGGCTTCACCGTGTTCCGCGATTCCGGTTTCTCCGCCGACATGAACTCGGCCACCGTCAAGCGCATCCAGGACGTGGCGTACCTGCGGACCCACCAGTTCGCCGAAGACGCAGGTCCCATGGCCCACGCTGTGCGCCCGGACAGCTTCATCGAGATTTCCAACTTCTACACCCTGACCGTGTACGAAAAGGGTTCGGAAGTGGTCGGCATGATCCACACCTTGCTCGGCGCCGAAGGCTTCCGTAAAGGCAGCGATCTGTACTTCGAGCGTCATGACGGCCAAGCCGTGACCTGTGACGACTTCATCAAGGCGATGGAAGATGCCAACGGCGTCGACCTGACCCAGTTCAAACGCTGGTACAGCCAGGCTGGCACACCGCGCTTGGCGGTCAGCGAGTCCTACGACGCGGCGGCGAAAACCTACAGCCTGACGTTCCGCCAGAGCTGCCCGGCAACCCCGGACAAGGTTGAGAAGTTGCCGTTCGTGATTCCGGTGGAATTGGGCCTGCTGGACGCCAAAGGTGCGGCCATTGCGTTGCGTCTTTGCGGTGAAGCCAGCGCTCAGGGCACCTCACGGGTTATTTCGGTGACTGAAGCCGAGCAGACTTTCACCTTCATCGACATCGCTGAACAGCCATTGCCTTCGTTGTTGCGTGGCTTCTCGGCACCGGTGAAACTGAGCTTCCCGTACAACCGCGATCAGCTGATGTTCCTGATGCAACACGACAGCGACGGCTTTAACCGCTGGGATGCCGGTCAGCAACTGTCGGTGCAGGTCCTGCAAGAGTTGATCGCCCAGCAGCAGAAGGGCGAAAAACTGGTGCTGGATCAGCGTTTGATTTCTGCCTTGCGCACCGTGTTGTCGGACGAAACGCTGGACCAGGCCATGGTCGCGGAAATGCTCTCGCTGCCGGGCGAGGCGTATCTGACCGAAATCAGCGAAGTCGCTGACGTTGACGCCATTCACATCGCTCGCGAGTTTGCTCGCAAGCAATTGGCAGAAGGTTTGTTCGAGGCGTTGTGGCTGCGTTATCAGGCCAATCGCGATCTCTCGAAGAAAACCCCGTATGTGGCTGAGGCCGAACACTTCGCTCGTCGCGCGTTGCAGAATATCGCGCTGTCGTACCTGATGCTCAGCGGTAAACCGCAAGTGTTGACGGCGACGCTGGAGCAATTCGAGACGAGCGACAACATGACCGAGCGCCTGACGGCGTTGGCGGTGGTGGTCAATTCGTCGTTCGAAGAAGACAAGGCTACGGCACTGGCGAGTTTTGCCGAGCACTTCAAGGACAACCCGCTGGTCATGGATCAGTGGTTCAGTGTTCAGGCGGGCAGTGTGTTGCCCGGTGGTCTGGAGCGGGTCAAGGCGTTGATGCAGCATCCGGCGTTCAACATCAAGAACCCGAACAAGGTGCGGGCACTGGTCGGCGCGTTTGCCGGGCAGAACCTGGTCAACTTCCATGCGGCCGATGGTTCGGGGTATCGGTTCCTGGCGGATCTGGTGATCGAGTTGAACGGGTTTAATCCGCAGATTGCCTCTCGCCAATTGGCGCCGCTGACTCGCTGGCGCAAGTATGACGATGCGCGTCAGGCGTTGATGAAAGGTGAGCTGGAGCGGATTCGTGCTTCGGGTCAGTTGTCGAGCGATGTGTTTGAAGTGGTCAGCAAAAGCCTGGCCTGAGTTGGGGCTTGTTTCCGCAGGGGTGTATATCCATTTCTGCGGTAACGGCCACTTAGGGTTTCAAACGAGGTCCGAAGGTGCTCAAGTCCAGAGAATGGCTGGAGGGTAAGGCAGTGAATGCCCACGTGTCGACGGATCGGGTGCTCAAAGCCGCGAAAGTCAAAAGACCTTGAAGGGCTGGCTGTAAGAGCCACAGCATTACACGGTGAATGGGGGTTTGCGGGTTTCTTGATCGGTGTCAACCGCATGGCCAGGCGGGCTCTGTAGTCTCAAGAGACCGACAGCCAGTGCGCTAACCCCAATGTTCGCCGTAGCGCGGGTTGCCTTGACTCAAGGCGAAAACACCATGATCTATCCGCTGATTCTGACCTTGCACCTGTTTGCCGCGCTGATCTTCATCGGCACGGTGTTCTTCGAAGTCCTGTTCCTGGAAAGCATCCGCAAACAGTTACCCGCCAAGGTGATGCTGCTGGTGGAGCAGGGCATCGGTCGCCGGGCTCGCTCGCTGATGCCGTGGGTGCTGCTGGTGTTGTTCGGTGCGGGGCTGGGCATGGTCTGGTTGCGTTATCTGCCAGCCCTTGCCTCACCACTGGCCTCATCGTTCGGCACCTTGCTGGCGTTGAAAATCGCGGTGGCCGTGAGCGTGCTGCTGCATTTCCTGGGCGCCATGTTTTTGTTCAAAAGCGGCCGAATGAACCCGCGCTACCTTCACTTCATCCATGGCAGCCTGTTTTGCCACATGGTCGTTATCGTGCTGCTGGCCAAGGGAATGTTTTACCTGACGTGGTAATCGAGTCTGACCGGTGGTCCGTTGTGCAGACACTTCGCTTGCGCTTGATGCAAATCAAGGAGCATTGATGGTCAGACCCGCAGACTGAAGATCCGCAGCCAGTCTCGGAGACCGTCATGCTCGATTTATTTCACAATCCCGGCGAGTTGATCGCTCGGTGCGATCAAGGCGTGCTTGACCCCAACTGTCATGCCGACACGCAAAAATTTCATGACGGTATTGGCTCTCTGGATCTGCTTCGTGCACTGCGCGTCAGCCGCCAGAAGTGCCGTCCGCTGTCCCTGAACGTGCAGCTGCCTTCCAGCCTCAAGCCGTCTTCATGTTCCCCGCGCGATATCGCCGGCGAGCACAACGGTATCGAGCAGTACCTTCAGCACCTGGAGCGTGAAATCGACCTCGTCGGTTGTCACCTGGGTGCGGAGCAACGGGTCGAGCAGTTTCATCTGGGGGGCGGAACACCAACGGCTGCCCATCTGGAGCGGCTGATGAATTATCTGCGTGGCCGGTTCAACTTTCTAGAGCATGAGTGCGGCGACTACAGCGTCGAGGTAGACCTTCACCCTACCGACTGGTCGACCATGGGGTTGCTGCGCGACCAGGGATTCAATCACGTCAGTATCGGCGTTCCGGACATCGACTCCGACTGTGACAGGTCGGTGGTCTGCTACCAGAACCCGGCGCCGATCCAGTCGCTCATGGATGCCGCGCGCACCTTTGGCTTTCGATCCATCAACGTTGATCTGGGCTTTGGCCATGCCTGGCAGACGCCAGACAGTTTTGCGCTGAAGTTGGCGAGCATTATCGAGCTGGAGCCGGACCGGCTGATGGTGTTCGACTATGCCCGGCCACCACGCCGCTATCGGCCGGTACGCGGTGACAACGTCAGAGAGCTGTGCAGCCAGGGCGATAAAGGCGCGATGCGCCAGATCTGCTTTGAGCAACTGATGTGCGCGGGTTATCACTACATCGGTCTGGGGCAGTTTGTCCGGCCTGATGATGATCTGGCGGTCGCCCAGGAGCGAGGCCGGTTGCGCCGTACCTGTGAGGGTTTCTCCCGTCACGGCTATTGCGATCATGTTGGATTCGGTTTGGGCGCCATCAGCCAGATCGACGATTTGTACACGCAAAACACCCACGAGATTAAACGTTACCAGCAGCAACTGGACATGAAGCAATTGCCGACGTGCCGAGGCTGGCGCTTCGAGGCGGGGGATCAGATCAGGCAAATGGTCATGGAGCGTCTGGCGTGTGATCAGGAGCTGGATATCCGCGCCATCGAGAGGCGCTATGGGCTGGTTTTTTCAAAGTACTTCTCCGCTGTCTGGCCATTGCTGGAGCAATTGAGTCGGGATGGGTTGATTGAATTGTCAGACCGTTTCATCAGCATTCTTCCCGCCGGTCGGCCGGAAGTGGATGCTATCTGCAACCTGTTTGAAAAGGATTTGGGCGGTGCGAGGCATTAACCCCATTGCGAGTTGATCGATCATGAACACGACATTTGATTTCAATCGCGCCTTGGTCGAAAAGTACGACCGCCCGGGGCCGCGCTATACCTCTTACCCCACGGCGCCGCAGTTTCACCAGGCGTTTGCCGTTGACGACTATCAGCGTGCCGCCCGTGA
Organism: Pseudomonas sp. RT4P38; assembly: GCF_054897765.1. Classification (NCBI taxonomy): domain Bacteria; kingdom Pseudomonadati; phylum Pseudomonadota; class Gammaproteobacteria; order Pseudomonadales; family Pseudomonadaceae; genus Pseudomonas; species Pseudomonas sp. RT4P38. The sequence goes on along the minus strand of NZ_CM142703.1, from coordinate 4,059,618 downwards.
CAGCAATCAGGTGGCCGCGCCGAAACCGCTGTCGGTATACATCCACATCCCGTTCTGCAAAAGCCTTTGTTACTACTGCGCCTGCAACAAAATCATTACCCAGAAAACCCATCGCGCCGTTGAGTACCTGAAGTATCTCAAGCGTGAAATCGCGATGCAGGCGGCCTTGTTCGACAGCTCCCGCAAACTCACTCAGTTGCACCTGGGGGGCGGCACGCCGACCTATTTGACCAGCGAACAGCTGGCGGACTTGATGGACTGCCTGCACCAGGCGTTCAACATGGATGACAGCGATGACCATGAGTTTTCCATCGAGGTCGACCCGCGCACCATCAGCACTGAGCAGATCCAGTCGTTGCGCCAGTTGGGCTTCAATCGCCTGAGTTTCGGCGTGCAGGATTTCGACCCCGACGTGCAGGCAGCGGTCAATCGCCAGCAAAGTGAAGAGCAGATTTATGCGCTGGTGGCGGCGGCGCGCGAGGCGCAATTCAAGTCGATCAGCGTCGACCTTATCTATGGTCTGCCACTGCAAACCGTGAACAGTTTCGACGTCACCCTCAGCAAGATCATCGCGCTGCGTCCGGACCGGATTGCCGCCTACAGCTACGCGCATCTGCCGGAGATGGTCCGCGCGCAACGGCTGATTCGTCCCGCCGACATGCCGCCACCGGAGCGCAAGCTGGAACTGCTCGAGCTGACCATCCGCCGTCTGACCGAGGCCGGTTACGTCTATATCGGCATGGATCATTTCGCCTTGCCGGATGACGAGCTGGCGCTGGCCCGGGCCAATGGCACGCTGCAGCGTAACTTTCAGGGCTATTCCACCCATGCCGACTGCGATTTGATCGGCCTTGGGGTGTCGTCGATCGGCAAGGTCGGCGACAGCTACAGCCAAAGCGTCAAGGAGCTTTCGCAGTACTACGCCCGTATCGATCAAGGGTTGTTGCCGGTGCATCGCGGTTACCGCTTGAACGCCGACGACCTGCTGCGCCGCGAGGTGATCAGCGACCTGATGTGCCATGGCCGTATCGCGTTCGACAAGTATGAGGCGCGTCATGGCATTCGCTTCACCGAGTACTTTGCCGAGGCGCTGGCGCAGTTGGGCGAGCATGTGCGCGATGGGTTGCTGCAGATTCACCGCGACGAATTGGTGCTGTTGCCACAAGGGCATTTGATGATGCGCAGTGCCGCAATGGCGTTTGATGCCTATCTGGGTGGTGAACAAAAAGGCCAGTTTTCACGCACGGTCTGAGACAGCGTGTGCTCTATGGACTCAAGTTGATCTCAATCAAGGGCAGGGGGCGCAACGCTCCCTAACATGACCGAAAGCCCTTTCGAAATCAGCGAACCCATGACAATCCATCAGCCTTCGATACACGCCAACCTGCGCGCCTGGGGCGTCGGGCTGGTGGTTCTGCTGATGCTGATGCTCGCCACCTTCGAAGGAGCGCAGGCCAAGCAATACGGTGACATCGAGCAGCAGCGCATCGAAAAAACCTACCCTCAGACCGATTCCGTTTCCGCCCCCGAAGGCCGGTTCAAGGTGCGCACGCTGTCCGCCGCCGGCAAGGTCATCGGTTATGTGTTCCAGAGCCTGGACGTGGTGGATATTCCGGCCTACTCAGGCAAACCGATCAACACCCAAGTGATTCTCGACACGACCGGCATGATTCAGGATGCCTATGTGCTGGAACACCACGAGCCGATTCTGCTGATTGGCATTCCTGAGGCAAAACTTCACGGGTTCAGCGCCAAATACAAAGGGATCAAGGTCAGCCAACGGGTTGTCGTCGGCCATTCCAGTGACCCGAATGCGGTCACCGTCGATGCGATTGCTGGCGCAACGGTCACGGCGATGGTGGTCAACGAGGTCATCATGCGCGCGGCCCACGATGTCGCCGTATCTCTCAAGCTGGTCGAGGACACGGGCGGTGTGGCGCGCAAGCCCGCCACCGTGCGCCAGGACTTTTTCGAGCCCGCCACCTGGGAACAACTGACCGGCAACGGCGCCATCCGCCGCTTGAACCTGACCCGTGGCCAGGTCGACGCCGCCTTCAAGGGCACCGAAGCTGAAGGTGTCGACAACGCCCGTGCCGATCAGGTTGATGAGACCTTTATCGAGTTGTACACCGCCGACTTGAATCCACCGACCATCGGCCGCGCGCTGCTGGGCGACAATCAATATCGCTTCCTCATGCAAGACCTAAAGCCAGGCGAGCAGGCCATCGTGGTGCTGGGTCGTGGGCTGTTTTCCTATAAAGGCTCGGGGTATGTGCGCGGCGGGATTTTCGATCGGGTGCAATTACGCCAGTTCGGGAATGTCATCAGCTTTCGCGACATGGACCATCAGCGGCTCTCCGACGTGTTTGCCAAGGGCATGCCGGAATTTACTGAAATGTCGATTTTCATTGTGCGCGAACCAGCGAAGTTTGATCCGGGTTCGCCCTGGTCCCTGGAATTGCTGGTGCGTCGTCAGACCGGGCCACTCAGTGGCACGTTCAGCAGCTTCGAACTGCCTTATCAATTGCCCGAGCCGTACCTTGAACGGCCACTGCCCAGCGCCGAAGAACTGGCCGCCATCGAGGAAGCCAGCCGGCCGATGTGGTTGACCATCTGGTATCAGAAACACTTCCAGATCGCCGTACTCGGGGCTGCGTTGCTGCTGCTGACGGCCATCCTGTTCCTGCAAGACAAGTTCACCCGCCGGCCGCATTTTCTGCACTGGCTGCGCCGTGGTTACCTGGTCTTTACCGTGGTATTTATCGGCTGGTACGCGCTGGGGCAGTTGTCAGTGGTTAATGTCCTGACCTTCGCCCATGCGCTGTTCGATCATTTTCGCTGGGAGCTGTTTCTCACCGATCCGCTGATTTTCATGCTTTGGGTTTTCGCCGCCGCGAGCATTCTGCTGTGGGGGCGTGGCGTGTTCTGCGGCTGGCTGTGTCCGTTTGGCGCCTTGCAAGAGTTGATCAACGAGGCCGCGCGCAAGCTGAAAATCCCTCAATACGAACTACCGTTCGCGGTCCATGAACGGCTGTGGGCGATCAAATACATCATTTTACTGCTGCTGTTCGGCATCTCCCTGGAATCGATGTCCACCGCCGAACTGTTCGCCGAGGTGGAGCCGTTCAAGACTGCCATCACCCTCAGGTTCGATCGCCAGTGGTGGTTCGTGCTCTACGCGGTGGCGCTGCTGGTCATCAACCTTTTCACGCGCAAAGTCTATTGCCGCTACATCTGCCCCTTGGGTGCGGCGCTGGCGATTCCGAGCAAATTTCGCCTGTTCGACTGGCTCAAACGCCGCAAGGACTGCGGCACACCCTGCCAACTGTGCGCCAAGGAATGCGAGATCCAGGCAATTCATCCCGATGGCCGGATCAATGCCAACGAGTGCCACTACTGCCTCGATTGCCAGATGACTTACCAGAACGACAACAAGTGCCCGCCGCTGATCAACAAGCGCAAGAAGCGCGGCAAAGCGGCACCCGCTCCTGTGCAACTGATACCTGTCGTGGAAGTGACCGCTCTGGAATGAACCCCGCGAGCGCCTGTCCGCAGTGACCGTTTTTATCCCTTCAAGGAAAACACCTGATGAACGACACAGAATCCAAAAAAGTAGCTGAAGTGCCGGAATCGTCCGGCCTCAGCCGCCGCGGTTTCCTCGGCACCAGCGCGGTGACCGGCGCGGTACTGGCTGGCGCTACAGCCCTTGGTGGCGCAGTGTTCACCCGTGAAACCTGGGCGGCTGCGGCCAAGGACGCGCAATCGAAAACCCACGTCGGGCCGGGCGAGCTGGACGAATACTACGGTTTCTGGAGCGGCGGCCATCAGGGCGAAGTGCGGATCATGGGCATTCCGTCGATGCGCGAGTTGTTGCGTGTTCCGGTGTTCAACGTCGATTCCGCCACCGGTTGGGGCCTGACCAACGAAAGCAAACGGATCATGGGCGACAGTGCGCATTTCCAGAATGGCGACTGCCACCATCCCCATTTGTCGATGACCGACGGCAAGTACGACGGCAAATACCTGTTCATCAACGACAAGGCCAACAGCCGCGTTGCGCGTATCCGTCTGGACATCATGAAGTGCGACAAGATGCTCACCGTGCCCAATGTGCAGGCGGTTCACGGGCTGCGCCTGCAAAAAGTGCCGCACACCAAATACGTGTTCGCCAATGCCGAATTCGTCATCCCGCACCCCAATGACGGCAGCACCTTCGATCTGCAGGACAAGAACAGCTACACCATGTTCAACGCCATCGATGCCGAGAAAATGGAAATGGCCTTCCAGGTCATCGTCGACGGCAACCTGGATAACACCGACGCCGACTACACCGGCAAGTATGCCGCTTCGACCTGCTACAACTCGGAGAAGGCCTACGATCTGGGCGGCATGATGCGCAATGAGCGCGATTGGGTAGTGGTGTTCAATATCCAGCGCATCGAAGCGGCAATCAAGGCCGGCAAGTTCATCACCCTGGACGGCTCGAAAGTGCCGGTGGTCGACGGTCGAAAAACCGAGGGCAAGGACAGCGCGTTCACGCGTTACATCCCGGTGCCGAAGAACCCCCACGGCCTCAACACCACGCCCGATGGCAAGTACTTCATCGCCGCTGGCAAACTTTCGCCGACCTGCACCATCATCGCCACCGCGAAGCTGGACGATCTGTTCGACGACAAATTCAAGGACCCGCGCGACGTGGTGGTCGGTGAGCCGGAGCTGGGTCTGGGCCCGCTGCACACCACCTACGACGGCCGCGGCAATGCCTACACCACGCTGTTTATCGACAGCCAGGTGGTGAAGTGGAATGTCGAAGAAGCCATTCGCGCCTACACCGGCGAGAAGGTCAACTACATCAAGCAGAAACTCGACGTGCAGTACCAGCCGGGCCACAACCATGCGTCGCTGACTGAAACCAGCGAAGCCGACGGCAAATGGCTGATGGTCCTGAGCAAATTCTCCAAAGACCGCTTCCTGCCGACCGGCCCGTTGCACCCGGAAAACGATCAGTTGATCGACATCTCCGGCGAGGAAATGAAACTGGTGCACGACGGTCCGGCCTTTGCCGAACCCCACGATTGCATCATGGCCCGCCGCGACCAGATCAAGACCAAGAAAATTTGGGACCGCAACGACCCGTTTTTCGCCGAAACCGTGGCGATCGCCGCCAAGGACGGGATCAAGCTGGAGACCGACAACAAGGTCATCCGCGACGGCAACAAAGTGCGCGTCTACATGACCTCGATGGCCCCGGCCTATGGCCTGCCGGAGTTCACCGTCAAGCAGGGCAACGAGGTCACGGTGACCATCACCAACATCGACCAGATTGAAGACGTGACCCACGGCTTCGTGATGACCAACCATGGCGTGAGCATGGAAATCAGCCCGCAGCAGACCGCATCGATCACCTTCATCGCCGACAAGGCTGGCCTGCATTGGTACTACTGCAGCTGGTTCTGCCATGCGCTGCACATGGAAATGGTCGGCCGCATGAAGGTCGAGAAGGCCTGACCGTTGCCCATCGACAAGAGCGAAGCCATGACTGATAGCAAGGGAAACCCGGTGAAGGTCATTGCGCTTGCGCTCCTGTTGATGTCCGGCAGTGCGCTGGCGGTGCAACCCGTCACCACGCTGCCGTTGACGGTGGACGCCGATCAACGCTGGCACCTGCCGGCAGGGGAATACCGTGGCTCGTTCAGCGTTGATCAACCGATGCAGATTGTCTGCGAGCCGGGCGCGGTATTTCAGGGCGAGGGGCAGGGTAACGGGTTGATCATCAGTGCGCCGGATGTCGGCATCGAGGGCTGCACCTTTCTGGACTGGGGGCACGACCTCACGGCCATGAATGCAGCGGTGTTTATCCAGCCCAAAGCTCATGGCACGGTGATTAAAGGCAATCGCCTGCAAGGTAAGGGCTTCGGTATCTGGGTCGACGGTACGCAGGATGTGAGCCTGATCGACAACCGCATTCAGGGTGATCCGGCGATGCGCTCGCAAGATCGCGGCAACGGCATTCATCTGTATGCGGTGCACGGCGCCAAGGTCATTGGCAACCAGGTGCGCGACACTCGCGATGGCATTTACATCGACACCTCCAACGGCAACCTGCTGCAAGGCAATACCCTGGAAGACCTGCGCTACGGCGTGCATTACATGTTCGCCAACGATAACCAACTGATCGGCAACACCACCCGCCGCACCCGCACCGGCTACGCCCTGATGCAAAGCCGCAAGCTCACGGTGATCGGCAACCGTTCCGAACAGGATCAGAACTACGGGATCCTGATGAACTACATCACCTATTCAACCTTGCGTGACAACTTCGTCACTGACGTACGCGACGGCTCGACCGGCGACAGCATGATCAGCGGTGCCGAGGGCAAGGCGTTGTTCATCTACAACTCGCTGTTCAACAGCATCGAACACAACCACTTCGAGCACAGCGCCGTGGGCATCCATCTCACCGCCGGCTCGGAAGATAACCGCATCGCCGACAACGCTTTTGTCGGCAACCAGCGGCAGGTCAAGTACGTCGCCACCCGCTTGCAGGAATGGTCGGCGGATGGCCGGGGCAATTACTGGAGCGATTACCTGGGCTGGGACCGCAACAACGATGGCCTCGGCGATATCGCCTACGAACCCAATGACAACGTCGACCGTCTGCTGTGGCTGTATCCGCAGGTGCGGCTGTTGATGAACAGCCCCGGCATCGAGTTGCTGCGCTGGGTGCAACGGGCCTTTCCGGTGATGAAATCGCCGGGGGTGCTGGACAGTCATCCGCTGATGAAGTCATCCACTCAAACCCTGACCCAGGAGCCCACTTCATGAACGTCATCGACCTACAAGGAGTGAGCCAGCGCTATGGGCAGGCCACCGTGTTGCATCAGCTCAACCTCAGCCTGGCGGAAGGTGAAGTGTTGGGTTTGTTCGGGCACAACGGCGCGGGCAAGACCACCAGCATGAAACTGGTGCTTGGCCTGCTCCAGCCCAGCGAAGGACAGGTCAGGGTGTTCGGCCGTTTGCCCAGCGATCCCCACGTGCGGCGCCTGCTCGGTTATCTGCCGGAGAACGTGACGTTTTACCCGCAGCTGAGTGGTCTTGAGACCTTGCGTCATTTCGCGCGACTCAAAGGTGCCGCCTCCGCTCAGGTGGACGCGCTGCTCGAGGAAGTCGGCCTGGCGGGGGCGGCGCATCGGCGGGTCAAGACTTACTCCAAAGGCATGCGGCAACGCCTGGGGCTGGCGCAAGCGCTGCTCGGCGAGCCGCGTTTGTTGCTGCTCGACGAACCGACCGTGGGACTCGATCCCATCGCGACCCAGGACCTGTATCGCTTGCTCGATCGCCTGCGCAGCCAAGGCACCAGCATCATTCTGTGTTCTCACGTATTGCCGGGCGTCGAGGCGCATATCAACCGCGCCGCGATTCTGACCCAGGGTCGCCTGCTGGCCCTCGGCAGTCTCCACAGTTTGCGTGAGGAAGCCGGGTTGCCGACGCTGATTCGCGCCAACGGCCTGAAGCACGCCGGGCCCTTGCAGCAACGCTGGAACAACGCCGGGCACGTCACCGAACGCTGGGGCGTCGAAGGGCTTGAAGTGGCCGCGCTCAATGGCAACAAGCTCAGGCTGTTGCGCCAGCTACTCAATGAAGACGAACCGGCCGACGTGGAAATCCATCAGCCGTCTCTGGAAGATATTTACCGCTACTACATGAGCCGGGCCGGTGCGGCGCCGATCGGGGAGGCCGTATGAACGCTGTCTGGAACATGGCCCGCAAGGAATTCAGCGACGGTTTGCGCAATCGCTGGTTGTTGGCGATCAGTGTGTTGTTCGCGGTGCTGGCCATCGGCATCGCCTGGCTGGGCGCCGCGGCCTCCGGGCAATTGGGATTCACCTCGGTGCCGGCCACCATCGCCAGCCTTGCCAGTCTGGCGACGTTTTTGATGCCGTTGATTGCGTTGCTGTTGGCCTATGACGCCATCGTCGGCGAGGACGAGAGCGGCACGTTGCTGCTGTTGCTGACGTACCCGTTGGGTCGCGGGCAGATTCTGCTGGGCAAGTTTGTCGGTCACGGGTTGATCCTGGCGCTGGCGACGCTGATCGGTTTCGGCTGCGCCATGCTGGCCATCGCCGTGCTGGTGGACGATGTCGAACTGAGCCTGCTGCTCTGGGCCTTTGGCCGGTTCATGGCGTCGTCGACGTTGCTCGGCTGGGGTTTTCTGGGGCTGGCCTATGTGCTGAGCAGTGTGTCCGCCGAGAAGTCCACGGCGGCCGGGTTGGCGCTGGGTGTGTGGTTTTTCTTCGTGCTGGTGTTCGACCTCGCGCTGCTGGCGCTGTTGGTGCTCAGCGAAGGGCAGTTCAACCCGAAAGTGCTGCCCTGGTTGCTGCTGCTCAACCCCGCCGACATCTACCGCCTGATCAACCTCTCCGGTTTTGAGCCCGGCGCCAGCACCGCGGGTGTGCTGACGCTGGGCAGCGATTTGCCGATGCCGGGCTCGATGCTCTGGCTGTGCCTGTCGCTGTGGGTGGCGGTGCCATTGGGCTCGGCCTGGCTGTTGTTTCGTCGCCGGGCGACATGAATTTCCACTTTGATAGTTTTGGAGTAGTTGACGATGAATACGTTTTATCTGACGACGGTGCGCGCGGTGGCGGGCCTGATGATGTGTCTGTTGCTGACGGCCTGTGACAACCCGGCGCAAGCCACTTACAGCGACACTGCCGCAGCCTTTCATCCCAGTGATGAATGCCATGTCTGCGGGATGATCATCAACGGATTCCCCGGGCCCAAGGGCGAAGTGGTCGAGCGGGCCGGGGTCAAGAAGTTCTGCTCCACAGCGGAAATGATTGGTTGGTGGTTGCAGCCGGAGAATCATCATGGCGATGCAAAACTGTATGTCCACGACATGGGCCACAGCCCGTGGAACGCGCCGGATGATGCCCACCTGATCGATGCCAAAGACGCGTTCTACGTGGTCGGTACCCAACTCAAAGGCGCCATGGGCGTGGTGCTGGCGTCGTTCTCCAGTCGCGAGGCTGCTGAAAAGCTTGCCGCTGAACAGGGCGGTCGCTTGCTGCGCTTCAGCGAGATCACTCCGGCGCTGCTGCAGCAACACTAACGACGTCGAAATAATCTGATCGCCGTCAAGTCGTTTTTTCTTCTCCTGCTCAAAGATAGTGCTTGCTACGTCCCCAGTGCTGGCATCCGCGATGCCCAGGAGAAAATGATGAAAACCGAGTTTCAGGATCGTTTGGCGGTGGTCACGGGTGCCAGCTCCGGGATTGGCCTGGCACTGTGCGCCGCGCTGTTACCGCGCGGGGTCAAGGTGCTGGCGATGTCTCGGACCCTCGGTGAATTGCCGGCCTTGCAGCAGATCTACGGCGAGCGGTTGCAGTGGTTTGCCGGGGACGTCACGAGTCAGCAAGACCTGCGCGAGTTGGCCGAGCGTGCTGCGGCGATTGGGCCCGTTGACTATCTGGTGCCCAATGCGGGGATCGCCGAAATGGCTGACAGCCTGGATATGCAGGCCTTTCAGCGCCAGTGGGCGGTCAATGGCGCCGGGGCGTTGAATACGCTGGCGGCGTTGCGGGGTGAATTGGCGAGTCCGGCTTCGGTGGTGTTTGTCGGGAGTTTCCTGACTGGTTCGAGCTTTCTGGGGTTGGCTGCGTGCATTGCCAGCAAGGCTGCGCTGGCGGCTCAGGCACGGACGCTGGCGGTGGAGTTTGCGAGCTTTGATGTGCGCATTAATCTGGTCTCGCCGGGGCCGACTGCTACCTCGATGTGGGACAACCTGGGGTTGAGCGAGGGGGAGCTTGGCGATGTCGCCGACACGCTTGGTAAACGTCTGTTACCTGGTCATTTTCTTGATGCGTCGGCGGTGGCTAATGTGATTCTGTTTCAGTTGTCGCAGGGGGCGCGGGGTGTTTATGGTCAGGACTGGAAGGTCGATAACGGTTACACCTTGGGCTGAAGGGTAAATATTTACGCTCGGCGTACATATCCGTTTCTGCGGTAGCGGCTGCTATTGGTTCCGCTTTTACAGCGGGTCACTTGGAAAAGCGCCAAGTAACCAAACGCTCGTGCCCCTGACGTCCGGTGCCTCGCCTAGGCTCGGCATGCCCTCGCTCCGGTCCTGCTCCGTGGGCCCGCCGCCATCGGCCATCCATGGCCGGGGGCGGCTACCGCGGCATCCTTGCCGCGGTGCCCACTGCGCAGAACCTCCGCTCGGCCTTCCGACGGGGCAGATCAAGATCAAAAGCCAAAGCGAGGCGGCCTGATAGCCGACCTGATGTCTGTCAAGGTCATCGGCGGTAGACCCCTATGTCATGCCCGCCAAAAATCCAACTGTGGGAGCGAGCCTGCTCGCGAAGGCGGACTTACATTCAACATTGATGTCGACTGACAGGGCCTCATCGCGAGCAAGCTCGCTCCCACAGGGGAAATGCGTACGCTTGAAGAGACGGGCCGGTCGGTAGGCGGCCTCGCGCTTCAAGATCAAAAGCCAAAGCGAGGCGGCCTGATAGCCGACCTGATGTCTGTCAAGGTCATCGGCGGTGGACACCTATGTCATACCCGCCAAAAAATCCAACTGTGGGAGCGAGCCTGCTCGCGAAGGCGGACTTACATTCAACATTGATATCGACTGACAGGGCCTCATCGCGAGCAGGCTCGCTCCCACAGGGGAATGCGTACGCTTGAAAAGACAGGCCGGCCGGTAGGCCGCCTCGCAGTGCTTTTGCGGTAGTCGCCCCCTCGAGAGGCCGAGTGGAGGTTCTGCGCAGTGGGCAACCCGGCATGGATGCCGGGTTAGCCGCCCCCGGCCATGGATGGCCGATGGCGGCGGGCCCACGGAGCAGGACCGGAGCGAGGGAATGGCGAGCCTAGGCGAGCCACCGAACGAAAGGGGCAAAAGCGCTTTGGTTACTTTCGCGCTTTTCGAAAGTGACTCGCTGTAAAAGCCATCCCTTTCAAGGTCTTTTGACCTTGGCGGCCTTGAGCACCCTATCTGTCGACACGTGAGCATTCACTGCCTTGCCTTCCAGCCATTCCTTGGGTTTAGGCACCTTCGGACCTCGTTTGCTTTTGGCGACGGATTTGGGCGGGATGTTTTTAGCCAGCGCCAGCAAGTGCTGAGCCAGCCCTCCTGAGCGGATCGGGATGGCTAAGTGCTCTGGCGGCAAGGCGATCTGCAGGCCCTCGTAACCGCTGCGTACCTGTACCGTCAGGTGGAAGATCGATGCTTCCCAATCTTCAGGCTGGGTCTGGCGATGAGCCTGTTCGACGCTGCGCTTAAGCACGGACAAAACGTTATAAGCCAACACAGCGGACGCAAATCCAAGCAGGGCGGCCTTGGGGCTGCCCAAGGTTTCGATCTCACTGTCCAGCACCGATTCCAGACGCTGGAACATCCCTTCAATACTCCAGCGCCGACGGTACAAATCGGCGATTTGCACCGCGCTGATGGTGGCGGGCAAGTTGCTCCAGAACAGCAGCGTGGTGTCGCCGGATTCGGTGGGATTTCGCAGGTTCAGTTCGACACGCCGCCACTGGCGCCCACCTTTTACTTCGATGATTTGCTCGCGCACGCTGCCGGTTTCGACCGCGACAGGCTCCTGCCATTCGCTTTCCTTGAGCAGGCGTGGATGCTTGCTTTGTTCGCGGATGATGAATGAGGCCCCGGTCTCTTCGCAGGCCTCCATGACCGGGAGCGTGCAGTAAAGTCGATCAGCCATCCACAGTTGACCCGCGCGGGCCTTTTCCAGCAAGGGCAGCACGCTGACGCGCTCGCTGGCATAGGCATCTTCACAGGGCTGAAGGTCGACGACCTGGTCCAGATCAGGGTCATAAACCACAACGGAAAAACCAGGCCGGGCGGCACCGCGTTCACGGCGCAACGCGCCCAGACGTTTTTCGCTGGAAGGCAGGTGGTTGCCGTCAACCACCCGCAGTTGCCAGCCAGGCAAAATGGCCGAGCAGCCCAATTCTTCAATCGTCGGAGCCAGGCGTTGCGCACTGCCGACTACCAACGCACGCAGCAGCGCGGGCTCCGTGCGGCTGACCTTGTCATAAAGCGCCGCCAAGCTGACGGGAAGATCTTCCATCTGCCGCGCCGCGGCATGTAGCGAGGGTCGCAAACCCAGTGAAACGAGGGACATCAGCTCAATAATGGTCGAAAACAAAAGCTCGCGCGGGTACTGGCGCTGACGATGTTCTTCGAACACCTGATCAACCCACTCTGCCGCAACGGCCTGCTCCAAAACCAATTTGGCCATGACACTGGCCGGCGCTTTTTTCTCGAACCGCGCTAAAACTTCTGCCCACATCGTCTCGCCGTCCTGACTGGAGTTTTGAGGATTTTATCAAAGACCTTGAAAGGGATGGCTGTAAAAGCGAAACCAATAGAAGCCGTTACCGCAGAAACGGATATACACCCCAAGACTTAGTGCGAAGTCCCCTCAGCAAACTCAATCTTGTTCCCCACGTTGTACTTGCCCGAAGGCTTGTTCATCGGAATGCGTTTGATCTCCTGGAGGGTGTTGCTGTCGTAGACGATCAGCGCACCGTCTGTGGCCCAAATGCTCAACAGCAGGAAACGGCCATCCCGGGTGAACTCAACATGAGCGGCGGTTTTACCGGGCATCGGCCGCAAGGTGTGGGCGACTTCGAGGGTCTGCTTGTCAATCAGGTGGATCGCATCGTTGTCGGGCCCGAAGAACACGTCGCTCCAGGCATACCGAGAATTGACGTGACTGCGCATGAAAAATCCCGGCCCCAGGGTCGGAATTTCCTTGATCAGCTTCCAGGTCTTGAAGTCGATGACCGAGATCAGCCCCTTGCTGATATTCGGCGTGGCAAACACCCACTCACCGTTGCGTTTCCAATAAGTCCCCGAGCCCAAATGCGGCATGCCCGGCAGCGGGATGTCGGTGATCACCTGGCCGCTGTCGAGGTCGATCACCTGACCGCCCTGGGCCTTGCGCGACGTCGCCAGCAGCTGTTTGTAGTCCGGTGAAAAAGAGAAATCGTCGAGAACATCCCCGGCAGGTATCCGCCGTGGTTCGAAATCCGGAGTGCCGGCCCAGGGCAGTTCCCAGACTTCCTTCACGTCCTTGAGCGCCACGATGAAACTGTCCCGCGGCGGGGCGGAGTAGACGGCGCTGACCCTTGACGCGGTACCGTCCTGACCGATCGTGGGAATGGTTTTGACCAGCGACAGATCGCGGGCATCGAGCACCACCACGTTGCCGGGCAAGTAGTTGCCCACCAGCACCCAGCGTCCATCCTTGCTCACCGCCAGATTGCGAGTGTTGAGGCCAGCGCGAACCTCGGCGATCAGTTTCAGGTTGTGCAAGTCATACAGGCTGATCCAGCCGTCACGGGAGGCGAAGTAGACGAAGCGCCCGTCCGGCGAGAACTTCGGCCCGCCATGCACGGCGAAGTGCGAAGCAAACCGCGCCAGCACCTCAAAGCGGTCACCGTCGAGGATGTCGATGTGATGGTCGCCGGCTTCCACCACCACGAACAGGTTCAGCGGGTCGGCGCCATGCTGGGGCGTGGAGGGCAGTTTGCTGAGGTCCGCGAGCATCGAGTGACTGCCGAGAATGTCGTCATTGCTCCAGGTGGGCGGAGTGGCGGGCGGTTGCTGAAGGTAATCCACCAGCGCGTCGATCTGCGCGGGGCTGAACACATTGGCATAGCCGGCCATCTGGCTCGCGGGGCGGCCGTTCTGGATCACGCTGCGAATTTCATCGGGTTTGATCCGGCTGAGACTTTCCGGCAACAACGTCGGCCCCGCACCGCCGAGACGGTTAATGCCGTGACAACTCTGGCAATGCTGCCGATAGTTTTCCGCGGCGTGTTCAAGTGCCGGAACCGCTGCGCCGGCATGCGCCGCACTGACCCATAACACGTGGGCAAGGATCATTCGCCTCATATCGCCACCTTGGCGTGGCGTTGTAGTGCTTGGGCCGGGTAAAGCCGTGCCGGGTATTCCATCTGTTGTACGGCAAACAGATCGACCACTGTACCGATCACCGTCAGTGTCGGAATGCCCGGTGGACAATCCAGCGCCAGGGTCGGTAATTGGTGCAGCTTGCCACGGGCGACGTGCTGGTCGGGACGCGTGCCATTGCTGATCAAGGCCGCCGGCGTATCGGCTGACAGCCCGGCTTCGATCAAACGCTGAGCGATAATCCCCAGGTTCGACAAGCCCATGTAAAACACCAACGTCTGGCTACTGTCGGCGAGGCTGCTCCAGGGCAGCGACAACTCTCCATCGCGTTGCAAATGGCCGGTGATGAACCGGCAGGAATTGACCAGGTCGCGGTGGGTCAACGGTATGCCTGCGTAAGCGCTGCAGCCGGAAGCGGCGGTGATGCCCGGCACCACCTGGCAATCAATACCGCGTTGCAGCAGGTACTCCAGCTCCTCGGCGCCGCGACCAAAAATGAACGGGTCGCCGCCCTTGAGCCGGACCACGCGCTGCCCTTGATCGGCGAGGTCGGCGAGCAGTTCATTGATCTGTTCCTGGGGCAGGCTGTGGCAGCCGCTGGCCTTGCCCACGTAATGGCGGGCGCAGGTCAGGGGAATCAAGGTCAGCAGTTCGGGGCTGATCAGCCGGTCATAGACCACGGCGTCGGCCTGCATCAACAGGCTCCAGGCGCGCAGGGTCAGCAGACGTGGATCGCCGGGGCCGGCGCCGACCAGGGCAACTTCGCCCGGCCGGAACGGGGACTCAAGTGTGGCCGGTATAGCAATCGATGGAGGCATGGGACGTCCTTGGTGCTTCATCAGGTTGGCCGGCCCAGCCTTTTGTCAGGTGGTTGGCCGGACGGGCTATTCAGTGGGTGATGCAAGGGATGGTGGGTAATGGCGGTACCCCGATTTCGTCATCGCTGAGGTGGCAGCCAGGGTCCTGGCCCCACAAATCACCCTCGGCCCAGGCGCGGGTTCGGGTGTTGCCGTTGCAGATGGGTAACCAGCGGCATTGCGCGCAACGGCCACCGACGGCGCGGGGATGTTCACGCAGACGCAACAGCAGGGCATCCGGCTGGTCCAGCCACAGTGTGCGGAAGGGTGTGCGCCGGACATTGCCCACCGAGTGCTGCCACCAGTAGGTGTCCGGGTGCACTTCGCCGGTGTTGTCGATGTTGGCAATGCCGCTACCCGACGCGTTGCCACCCCAGGCGCGGAGCATGTTTTCCAGGCGCGGGTAATGCTCGGGAAGACGAAGGCCTGCCCATTGCAGCAGGAGAATGGCGTCGGCATCGTTGTTGCCGCTGACAAAATCGCTGTCGCGGCCCTGTTGGATGTCGTCCCAGGCGTGTTCGAAGATCAGCGTCATGGCCTCGCGGCTCATCTGCTGGTGTGCGTCGAGTTTGCGACTGCGTTTGCCGCGACCGCTGTAGTTGAGGTGCGACAGGTAAAACTTTTGCACGTCGTACTCGCGCATCAGCGCCAGTAATTGGGGCAGCTGCGCATGGTTCTCCTGGGTCAGGGTGGTGCGCAGCCCGACGCGAATACCCTGTTCGCGACAGAGCCGGATTGCCTGCATGGAACGGGCGAAGCTGCCTTTGAGCTGACGGAATGCATCATGGGTTGCTTCCAGGCCATCAATGCTGATCCCGACGTAGTCGAAATTCGCCGCGCTGATCTGCGCGATGTTCTGCTCATCGATCAGCGTGCCGTTGGTGGACAAGGCCACAAAGAAACCCTTGGTCCGGGCGTAGGCGCTGAGCACAAACAAATCCTCGCGCAACAGCGGTTCGCCACCGGAAAGAATCAACACCTTCACCCCGGCATCGTGCAGGTCATCGATCACGGTCAGCGCGGCGGCCGTATCCAGTTCGTCGCGAAAGACACTGTCGGCCGAGGTGGCGTAGCAGTGTTTGCAGGTCAGGTTGCAGCGCCTGAGCAGGTTCCAGATCACCACCGGCGCCCGGTTACTGCCCGGTGGACTGGTTCTGGGCGCAGGCGCCTGGCCGGCCAGCGCACGCAGGTATTGGCTGATCCTCAACATGCAACTCTCCTTGAGTCAGGGTGTGTTCAGCGCGACACGGGCGGCAAGCGCAAGCCGGTTTTTTTCAGGATGCGGCTGCTCACCAGCATCTCGTCGGCACCACACGCGTCGCCCAGCAAGTAGCGCAGGTGCTCGCGGTAGCTGTTGATTTCATCGCTGCTGCGGCCATGAACCATGGCGAACAGGTTGTAACGCCAGTCGGTTCGGCGCGGACGGCGATAGCAGTGGCTGACGAAGGGTTGCGCGCCGATCAGCGCGCCGAGGCGCGGCATGTCGGTGTCGCGCACATCCCAGACCGTCATGCCGTTGTGGCGATAGCCCAGTCGGTAGTGATTGGGCACGGCGGCGATCCGCCGAATCGCGCCCTCGGCTTGCAAGCGCTTGAGTAGATCCAGGGTGGCTTCGATGTTCAGCCCCAGCTGTTCGGCGAGCCACGCCCATGGGTCTTCCAGCAGCGGCAGACCGGCCTGGGTCAACACGATCAGACGCTGGACGAGGGTGTCTTCAGGCCGGGAAATACAGACCGACATGGTAGGTCTCCTCTTTGGGCAGGTTGAGCAGCGACAGGCCGGTCAGGGTTTCGATGTGGTGCAGGGTCTCGGCCAGGTCATGTTCAGTTGCGCAGGCGAGCACGAACCACATGTTCCAGGCGTGCTCGCGTCGATAGTTGTGCGCCACTTCAGGCAGGCCATGCAGTTGCTCGGCGACGTCTTCAAAACGTTCTTCCGGGACCGCCAGCGCGGCGAGGGTGAAGGCTCCGCCCAGCCGTTCGATGTCGAACATCGGGCCGAAGCGGGTGAGCACGCCGTCATCGAGCAAGGCATGCAGTCGTTCGAGCAGTTCAGTGCTGCTGGTCTCCATTTCGGCGGCCAATACCCGCCAGGGGTGACGCACCAGCGGCAGGCCCAGTTGCAAGCGGTTGATCAGCCGACGGTCGAGGTCATCCATGGGTCGGTGCTCCTGTTCGCGAGGGCGCAAAACGTCCGCCGCACTGCTTGAAGACCTGGATGCTGAACAGCAATTGATGGGGCAGGTCGCTCAGCAGCTGCTCTTCCAGCAATGCCTGGATCTGCGCCTCCACTTGGTCACGTTGACGCCCGTGCACCATGCAAAACAAGTTGTACCGCCACTGCGGTAAGCGCCGGGGCCGCTGATAGCAGAGGTTAATGCCGGGTGCTCGCCCCAGTCGCTGGCCGACTTCGTCGATCAGCGCGTCGGGAATGTCCAGCACCAGCATGGCGTTGGCGGTAAAGCCCAGTGCGCGATGGTGCAGCACCAGGCCGATACGGCGGAACAGCCCTTGCTCGCTCCATTGGCGCATTTGCTCGAGCACCTGGTTTTCGTCGGTGTTTATCCGTTCGGCGAGTTCCTGATAGGGGCGCGCTACCAGCGGCAATCCGCCTTCGAGGTGCCGGCGCAGCGCCAGCGCTTGTTTGGGGCTCAATCCGGGCTTCATGATTTTTCTCCCAGGGCAAAACCGAGGTCGATGCGGTAGGCGGTCAACATCGGCAGGTCCAGTGGCATGAGGCCGGTGTCGTTCTCAAGTTCCTTGAGCACACGGTCGATGTGTTGGCGATCAGGGGCGGTCAGCACAAACCACAGGTTGTAGAAATGCTCCCGTGCGTAGTTGTGATTGACCTCCGGGTACTGACTGACGCGATCGGCCACCTGTTGCAGGCGTTCGGCGGGCACGGCGAGGGCGGCGAGGGTGCTGGCCCCGGCGCGGCTGTGTTCGAACACCGGGCCGATGCGTGAGAGGGTGCCGGCCTGATCCATTTCTTCCAGGCAGGCCATTACTTGCGATTCGCGGCACCCGAGAATCCGCGCCATCTCCTTATACGGTGACGGGCACAGCGGCATGCCGTGCTGGAAGCGCTCGATCAGTTGGCGGCTGAGCAGTTCAAGGTCCATTTCAATACCCCATTTTTTGCGCGCGACTGCTGAAGAAGATGCCGCTCGGCGCACTGGCGGGCAGGGTGCTCAGCAGCTTCAGGCGGTACGGATCCCAGACTTGCACCTGATCGCCATCGCGTAACGACAGCCACAGTTGGTCACCGCGCGCGGTGAATTCCATGTGCAGCACCGCCGGCCCCGGCTTCAGATCCGCGACTACGGCATGGGTTTCGGTGTCGATGACCTGAACCCGATCGTTGTCCGGGTAGGCGAAATTGACCCATAGCTGCCGACCGTCCGGGCGCGACGTGACGAACACCGGTTGACCAGCGACCGGGATCACAGCGGTCTGCTGCCAGGTGCGTGAATCCATCACCAATACCTGGTGACGGCCAACGGCGGGCACGAAGGCCTGGTTGTCGGCAACGGCCCAGCCTTCCAGGTGCGGCATCTTGTAGACCGGGAGTTTCACCTGGCCGCGTCCGTAATCGCCGAGTACCCGTTGCACACCGCGCTCTGGATGCCAGAGGTCGAGTTGGGCCATGCCGTCTTCACCGAACAGGCCGGCCATGTAAAAGCGCCCATCGGGAGTTATCAGGGCGTCGTAGGGTTGCTCACCGATGCCGGTGAAACGGTTGATCTGCGGCGTGCTGCCCTGACTGAAATCGGCGGTCCAGATCTCGCCGGTATCGAACAGGCTGAAGACAAAACGTTGCCCCGGCGCGTCGACCAGGCCGACCACCCGGGAGCGCTTGGTGCCATCGGCCAGGGGCGTGGCCGGAATATCGGCCACCTGTTGCAGGGTGTCGGCATCGAACACCTTGACCCCACCGGGCACGTAGTTGGACACCGCGATCAACTTGCCGTCCTGACTGATGGCGCCGCCAATGCTGTTGCCACCCTGGATGACACGATGATCGATACGCCGGGTCAGCAAATCGATTTTGCTCAACCCGCCGTCGCGCCCGAACACATAGGCGTAGCGCTGGTCACGGGAGAACACCACCGAGGCATGGGACAGGTCGCCGAAACCCTCGAGTCGGGCCAGCGCGGTGTGGGTGTCGCTTTCGATGATTTGCACGCTACCGGTGGCGCGCTCCACGACCACGCCCAAGTCGCCGGTGCCGCGCAACGGTGGTTGAACGCAAGCGGACAACAACAGCCCGGTCGCCGCTGACAGCAGGATTGAACGGATCATGGAGCGGGATATCCCTGGAGAAGAAAATCGACCAGCCAACGGATGTCGTCGGGGCTGAGCAACGGGGCCCAACCGGGCATCGCGGTGCCGGGCCGGCCTTGGGTGACGGTGGCAATCAGGTTGTCCCGTGACTTGCCGGCCAGCGCTGCGCGCGTTAGTTCGGGACCCAGCCCGCCGGTCAGGTGCAGCCCATGGCAGGCGCCGCAGTCCTGGGTCAGCAGGTGTTCGAGTTGCGCCTGACGCTGGGCATCCGCAACCGCGGTTGCGCAAATGAGGAGGAGGGCCGCCAGAATCACAGCGTGTCGATAAACCATCATGACGCCCTCCAGGCGGTTATTTGAGTGTCAGTACCCAGGTCGCAAGAACTTTTGCTTCTTCATCCGTTACCGGGTTGGCCGGCATTGGCATCGGGCCCCAATTGCCTTGTGTGCCGTTCTTGATGCGCCCCGCCAGGGTATCCACGGCCCCGGGTACGCCAGCGTTCTTGGCCGCCACATCCTTGAGCGCCGGGCCGACAATCTTGGTGTCGATGGAATGACAGGCAGCGCAGGGTTTGCTCTTGAACAGCTCCAGCGCGTCTTGCGCCATGGCCGGCTGCACGCTCAGCGCAGCGGTCAGGGCGAACAGTGAGAACAGTGAGAACAGTGAGAACAGAGTATTTTTCATGGTGTTTCCTTGCATTGATGGAGCTCAATAGATGTCGTGTTGGGTGTTGTAGACGTTGAACTTCCCGGTGGGTGTGATCAGTCGTTTGTCCTTGATGACTGACTTGAGCTTCAGTGTTTTGTCGTCGATCACCACCAGCGCCGATTCGTCTGCCTGGCCGCTCCACACGGAGAACCAGACTTCATCGCCGGCTTTGTTGTATTCCGGTTGCACGACGCGCATGGCGCCTTGCTTGATGCCGGCGTATTCGGCAATGGGCAGCACGGTGTAGCCGGCGTCGAGTTTGTCGAGGTTGAACACCGCCACCGATTGGCTGAGTTTTGTATCCGGGTTGAGAGTGGTGTCGACGTACAGGTGGCGAGAGTTGGGATGGGTTTTGATAAACAGCGATCCGCCGCCCTGGCCCTTGAGCGAGGCGACCTGCTTCCAGGCGTATTGCGGGTGTTTGGTCGGGTCGGTGCCGATCAGCGAGATGCCGTCATCACCCAAATGGCTGGTGGCCCAGACCGGGCCATAGGTCGGGTGGTTGAAGTTGGCGCCGCGCCCCGGGTGAGGGGTTTTGCCGACGTCCACCAGCGCAGTCAACTTGCGCTCCTTGGAGTCGATCACGGCGACCTTGTTGGAGTTGTTGGCGGCGGTCATGAAGTAGCGGTGCGTGCTGTCCCAACCGCCGTCATGCAGGAACGGCGCGGCATCGATGTAGGTGACAGTGAGGTTTTTGATGTCCTGGTAATTGACCAGCATGACCTTGCCGGTTTCCTTGACGTTGACGATGAACTCCGGCCATTCGTGGGAGGCGATGATCGCCGCGACCCGGGGTTCCGGGTGATATTCCTGTTTGTCGACGGTCATACCGCGGGTCGAAACGATCTGTTTCGGCTCCAGGGTTTCGCCATCCATGATGGTGAATTGCGGCGGCCAATAAGAACCGGCGATGGTGTATTTGTCTTCGTAGCCCTTGAACTTGGAGGTCTCGACCGAGCGCGCCTCGATGCCCACTTTGACTTCGGCGACCTTGGTCGGCTCGACCGGCCACAGGTCGATCATGTCGATCCGCGCGTCTCGACCAATCACCAGCAGGTAGCGACCCGAGGCAGAGATCCGCGAGATGTGCACCGCGTAACCGGTCTCGATGAGTTTGACGATTTTCTTGCTGTCCCCATCGATCAAGGCGATCTTGCCGTCATCGCGCAACGTCACCGAAAACAGGTTCGGCAGGTTGAGTTTGCTCAGCTGTTTCTTCGGACGGTCCTCGGGTTTGACCAGCACTTTCCAGGTTTTCAGCGTCTCGGCCATGCCCCATTCCGGCGGCGTTGGCGGCGTGTGCTGAATGAACTTGGCCATGACCGTGATCTGATCCTTGGTCAGCGCATTGGACGTCCCCCAGTTCGGCATGCCCGCCGGCGAGCCGTAGGTAATCAAGGCTTCCAGAAACGGTTGCCCACGGTTCTGGGTAATGTCCGGTGTCAGCGGTTTGCCGGTGGCCCCTTTGCGCAGCACGCCGTGGCAGCCTGCGCAGCGCTGGAAGTAGATTTCCTTGGATGAGTCGAACTCGGCCTGGCTCATGTCGGGAGCGCCAGCGGTTTTGACCATGGGCGGATTGGCCGCAGCGGCGGCGGGCTCTTCAGCGCTGGCGGCATGACTCACCGCCAGGGCCAGTGCCGAACACAACGTGGTGAGCGTCAGGGCAAACGTTTTTCTATTGCTGATCAGCATTCCATTTCTCCTCAGGCAAGACCTTTGCGATGTGCTGAAACGGCAGCGCAGAACGCAGGTTCTTAGTGCCGTGCAAGGCTATGCCCGAGCAGGCCAATGTTCGCTTGACGACGATCAAGTTTGCCGGCCATCTCACTTGCCAGGTTGTCGCAGGGGCCCGTAGCGTGTTCCTTGAATCCGCTTTTGGAACAGGCAGCTCATGGACCGTACCCAGTCTTGCGAACACCCGATCGAACCCTTCTACCAACCGCTGAATAATGAGGAGGCGCTGTTCGAACAAGCCTGGCGACACGGCATGCCGGTGCTGATCAAAGGCCCGACGGGGTGTGGCAAAACCCGTTTCGTCCAGCACATGGCCCATCGGCTGAAACTGCCGCTGTACACCGTGGCTTGCCACGACGACCTGAGCGCGGCCGACCTGATCGGCCGTCACCTGATCGGTGCCCAAGGCACCTGGTGGCAGGACGGACCGCTGACCCGCGCGGTGCGTGAAGGCGGCATCTGTTATCTCGACGAAGTGGTCGAGGCGCGTCAGGACACAGTGGTCGTACTGCACCCACTGGCCGATGATCGTCGGGAGCTGTTCCTGGAACGCACCGGCGAAGTGCTGAAGGCGCCGCCGTCCTTCATGCTCGTGGTGTCTTACAACCCCGGTTACCAGAACCTGCTCAAAGGCATGAAACCCAGCACCCGCCAACGCTTCGTCGCGATGCGCTTCGGCTATCCGCCGGTGGCCGATGAAGAACGTATCGTTGCCCGCGAGGCTCAGGTGGACAGCGCGCTGGCGGCGCAAGTGGTGCGGCTGGGGCAAGCGCTGCGCCGGCTCGATCAACATGATCTGGAGGAGGTCGCCTCAACGCGACTACTGATTTTTACCGCGCGTATGATCCGCTCCGGCATGAGCCCGCGTGAGGCGTGCATGGCCTGCCTGGCCGAGCCGCTGAGTGATGATCCGCTGACCGTTGCCGCGCTGATGGACGTGGTTGATGTCCACTTCGGTTGAGTCAACGGGCGTTTCGCAACGCCACTTGCCGGGCGATCTGGCGATGTGGTTTTTCATTCTGGCCGAGCTGTCGGTGTTCGCCATCCTGATCCTGACGTTCGCCGTGACCCAGGCGCTCAAGCCGCAGATGTTCAGTGAAAGCCGTCTATTGCTGAACACCTCCACCGGCTTGGCGATGACCCTGAGCCTGCTCACCGCGGGGCTGTTCGCCGCGCTGGCTCAGGAGCACGTCAGGCGCTCACGGTCCCGTTACGGCGCCGTCTTCCTGCTGATGGCGTTGCTCGCCGCCAGTGTCTACGTGGTGTTGAAACTCACGGAATACCGGCACTTGCTGGCCTCGGGGCTGGGCATGGAGCACAACACGTTTTTCACGTTGTACTGGATTCTCACCGGTTTTCATTTTCTCCACGTAGTGCTCGGCATGGTCATTCTCGGATGGCTGGCCGAGCGCTGTCGCCGTGGCCTGTACGACGCCAACACGCGCAGCGGGTTTGAATCCGGCGTGTTGTATTGGCACATGGTCGATCTGATCTGGGTCATGCTTTTTCCGCTGGTCTACGTGCTGAGTTGACGAGGTTCTCATGACTGTTTCCAGGGTTTTGCTCGTCTGTTGGGCGGCGCTCGCGACGTTAAGTGTGTGCACCGTGGTGCTGGCACAGGCCGGTGCGACGTGGTTGCTGTCGATTGCCATTTTGTTGGTGGCGGTCGGCAAGGCGTGGCTGATCACCGACGGCTTCATGGAGATGCGCCATGCGCCGCGACTGTGGCGGCGGTTGATGTTGAGCTGGGCGTTGGTGTTGGCGGTGGTTGTGGGGTTGACGCTGGTGTTGGTCGGTTAATTAACCTGCAATAACTCATGCGTGATGTTTGTCGGTCGGGTTCAAGCGCTGGACCTCGGCAAAAATCTCGGTGATCGGTCGGCGCGGCTGACGTTTGTGCAGGGAGCGGACCTGTGCGCTCATGCGCAGCAGTTCTTCACTTGGCTTGGCCCATTGTTCCTTCGGTAACGGCTCGGACCATTGGCGCATCACTTCGGGTAAGGCGTGCGGGGCCATTTTCTGGAGGCGGCGGACTTCCCATTCGGTCAGGTGGTTGGGAATCGTCCATAGGGTCATGACGTGGTACAGGTACCAGAAGAAGCCGGACACTCGACCACGTTGGCCGTCGCGGATTTGCTGGTGCATGCGGGCGCGGGCGTTGTGGAAAGTGTGCAGGCCTTCGTGGGGCGGGTCGTCGGGGCCTTGCAGGTCTAGCGGGTCCTGGATGGATTTGAGGTCGTGTATTTCGTATTCCATGTAGCCGCGGATCGCTTCCCAGTGGCTGATGGCCAAGGAAAGACCGAAGCAGGGAAATTCGACGCTGGTCAGGGTCTCGCCGTGCTGGAAGCCGATGCCCATGCCGTACTGGCGGTGGATGCCGTATTGGGTCGCGCCTTGGGCTTCGATGACCCAGGCGGAGAGGGACTCCCAGGGGACGAAGACGGGGTCGGTGGCGTCTTCGGGCATGAAGCAGACTTCGCGGCGTTGGCGGTTGAAACGGGTGGGGATGATGGCGGCGCGTTTGTTGTGGGTGTGGCGCCAAGTGCAGAGGAGGATCGCCAAGGCAGAGAAGCCGGTTATCAGGGCTATTCCGTAGGCCTCATTGAAAACCCCTTCTATGGCATGAGAAATATCGTCCCACCCCATGCCGAACACAAAGAACATGAAGCCGCCAAATAGAGGTATCAAAAATGCGATCGAGAAGGCACCACTGAATGGTCCTCCTAATATGAGCTGCCATGAAAACACTTGGGGCGATCCCAAGCCAAAGTCCATGTACACGTCATTCATTTCCCCGATATGCGGACCATGCGGCGGCATCGCTGTCGGCAGTGGCAACGGCGCGAGATAAGTGATTTCCCCACTTAGAAACGGCTCTACATCTCCGGCTTTTCGGGGTTGCTCAAGGTGCGGCGCAGGCATCGGCTTATCAAGGTTGTGCGGCATGGTCGGCCAACTCCAGCAAATGGGTTTCAACCAGCAACATGGGCGGATGCTCGGTAACGGATTGAGGGGCCAACGCCGGAAAGCGGCCGTCGCCCCGAGGGTTCAGGCGGATGACCCGAATGTGGGAAACCCACGCGCCGTTGGCGTTCAAGGTCTGGATACAGACCGCCAGCTCCAACGTTTCGGACGCCGGCGTAAATTCAGCATCAGGGTCCAGCGGGTATTGCAGGCATAACACCAACCGATCTGGCTCTGCTTGCACGATGCGCAGGCTGTTTGCGACTTCCTCACTGATGACGTCCTTGCGCTCGCGCGGTACACCGCGACTGTGGAGGGGAACGGATATGCGGTGAGCGCCGATCCCCAGGCGATGAGCCGGTTGACCGCTCAGGGGCGGCTGAAAATCATTGAGCTTGAGCCCTGGCAGCACCAGATGGATGTCTTTGGGCTTGGCCTTTAACAGCAGATTTTTCAGCCAGGCGTCATGCTTGTTCGGACCCAGTTGCGTATACGGGGCGTGAAGCAAATAGGCCAGATAACGCTGATATTCATCCAGCGTATGGTTGCCGCGTGTCTCGGTGTCCAGGCTCCACGGCGTGGTTTTCAGCCATTTGTCATGGGCGCTGAGGTTGTATCGGTTGAACAGCCAGGTGCCGCCCAGTTCCAGCACGGTGAACAACGCACCGGCCAGGTTGAAGCGGAAAAACACGGTTGAGAGACGGGTACCCGCAGCGGCCCACGCGGCGGTTCTTGCAGCAGTGTTTTTTGCGATCAACACGTTAAACGCAGCACGACCGGTGTGACTCAAACCATAGGCATTGACGGTCGTCATGCCAGCCGCCCCTGCAGTCGCGAGCGCTGCACTATTCTGTGCTGCAGCATTCCCGCTACGTGTCGCCTGCTGCCAGTTCTGGTGGTGGTTGATGAGGCTGACCATTGAAGATGCAAAACCAAAAAGGTAGGTAAAGAAACCCAATCCAACATGCAGCTTCCCCATCTGCACATGCACATTCTGCAAGGCATGGTGTTGAAGACCCGCGACGAGTGCAGTGCTACGTGCCTTCAACGCGGTGTCGGAAAGACTTTGGGCCGCGGTGAACCCGGCTACACCAGTAGCCACCAAGGCGCTGGCAAAGGGAACCCAAGTTCGTTTGTCTTTAGATTGTCTTGTTAGCTCACGGGTGACCTGTACCAAATTCACACCCTGCACCAAAAACACCAACAACCCCATCCCCTCGCTTCTGATCAACTTCGCATTCGGCACACTCTGAACCCCCAGCCGAATATCCTTCAACAAACTCCGCACCTCCCGCTGTTGCGCCGGCGGAAACACCACCGTCACTCCCGCCCGAGCCTGCGTTGCGCCGTACAGGCGCGCCGACTGATCCGGCAACTCCGCAATCGGGCTCAGCGCGCCCGCCAAACGGCCTTCAAGTAGCGTCAACTCCGCACGCACCCGAACGATTTCACCCTGCAACTCCACCGCCCTCGGCGTTTTATGCCCTTGGCGGTTTTTGTTGTGGGTGAGCTGGTTACGTTCGCGGGTCAGGGTTTTCAGGTAATCGCGCTCCCTGAGCAGTTCCTTGAGGTTGGTTTGCAACGCCGCGTGTTCTGCCGGGCTGGCGACAGTAAAGGTCACGCCGGTTGTTTTTGCCGCATCGAGTATCCGCCCCGACAAGGCTTTGGGCAGACGACTGAACAGCTCGTCTAGGTCGGGGATTTTCTCTGCCGACAGGTCGAACCCTTCCAGCGCCCGGCTCAGGCCCAGGTTCAGCGCCGGGCTGAGGCTGTGCTGGGCCGCGTCCGCGACAGCGCGGGTATGCTCGGGCAGGTCGTCGAGGGCTGGCAGGTGCGCTTGTTCGATTTTCTGCAGCTCGCCCAACCAGTGCGGCAGGTTGTTGAACACCCCCATGCCGGCGTTGAACAACGTGGCGTATTGCGCGGCCCGTTCTGGCTGAAGACGCAGGGGCAAGGTGTAGAACAGTGGCCGGGTCAGTTCGGGGTGTTTCTCCAGATAACCGAGGAGGGTTTCGCTGGCGTGGTCACTGCGGCAGATGTCCTTGAGGCAGGCGTATTCGGCGGTGAAGGCCTGGTGGAGTTGCTGTTGATCCTGCGCGTCGTAGTACCAGGCCGAACGATGGTAGCGACCGGCACATACCATCATCGTACGGTCAGCGGTGATGCGTTCGAGCAAGCGGTTCCAGCGGCCAAGGTCGTCGCGATGCTGAAACAGCGCCGCGTCCATGGCGGGGCGGTCGATGAAATCGTTGACCCCGCGTTTGCCACTGAAGCTGGAACCTTCGAGCACATCGATGATGCGTTTGTTTTGCTCTTGGCCGAGTTTTATCAAGGTATCGAGGTGACGTTCGACGAAATCGTCGGGGGCAACCTTGAAATGTTGGCGAGCGTAGTAACGGCGGTCTGCCTCGTCACTGGCGCGGCTGTGGGCGGTGAAGTCGGGTGCGGCGCCCTGGTACTTGGCGAATTTGAACGCTTCGGCATGGGCTTCTTTGCGCAACTGCTCCAGTTCCGGTGGCACCGGTACGCCCGTAGGCTCGACCTTGCCGCCCTTGTTCAGGTAGTCGAGCAAGGCTTTGCGGGTGTGTTCCCGATCCGGTTCGGGCAACTGTTCCAGATCGCCAAAAAGCACCTGGACCGACGGATCGTTGCTGGCCTCGGCCAGGTTGCCGATATCGGCCGGACTGAGCTGGCTCAGGGACTCGATAAAACAGGCCAACAGGTAATCGCGTTCGTTATGGTCGGCATTGCTCCAGTCGTCGACCCAGCCGACCACGGTGTCCTGATATTCGGCCAGATCACGCAATACGCCGAGGTCGTCGTGGACCACGAGAAACAGGGTGTCGTCCTGATAAGCCGGGCGCACCCGCCCGAGAAACTCGCCAATGTGCGCCTCGCGAAAGCGCCGAGGCTGTTCCCACAGATACGGTTCACGTTCGTGCGCGGGGGCATCGCTGACGTGCACCGTCGGCATTAGAACGGCGTCCGGCGGCGACTCGGTGTCCTGTTCAGCGCGGTCTTGCGCGGCTTGCGCCTGCCGGGCCGGATCGGTCGCAATCTCCGCCAGCCACTGCTTGCCTTGCGCGACCGTCAGCAGATGCTCGCCACCGGTTTGGCAATGCACCGGGCCGAGATCGACGGCCTGCATGAAGTGTTCGCGTTCCTCGCGGCTGTCAGTGACTTGAGCGCATTTGGCCACCGTCCACTGCACTTCGGCGAAGCTCACATGCAGCGTGCTGCGTCTTGAAAACACCAGCGCAGGACGCTCTTCGATGGGCGTGCGCTGATCGTCGGCAACCTTGGCGCCCTTGTGCAGCAGGGCGCTGACCAGTCCGTTAAGTACTTGATACTCATGCAGATGGCCGGTCACGCTGTCGATAACGTACAACCAGCCATCGCGCAGCATGCGAATACCCAGCGGGCGGGTCGTCAGGGCATACGGCAGCTTCAGTTCGGCACTCGGGTCGAGGGGCTTTTCCACCAGCCCATAACGCAAGGGCAACAACTGCACATGGGTTTGCCGCAAAGGGCAGGCACCGGGTGAGCCGATGGCGGTTTTGGAGGCGGCGGCCGCAGCAAGGTTGGCAGGGTGGGTCATGGGCGGCTCCCTTGACTGGCCCAGCGCTGGGCCAGGTCGGCGGCCAACGCGATGCGCTCGCCGGGGGATTGCAGCGACGGCGTATGCAGCAATCGGTTGATGTGCGGGTGCTGATCGAGTGATGAGCCATCCAGCCAGGCCATGATGTTGGCGTAGTGGAGAAGCTCAGATTGGCCGCTCAAGCCCAAGGCGCCGGCGTCGGCCTCCAGTTGTTCAAGCATTGGCCAACGCTGAGCCACGGTTTCGCCGCCATGGCGTTCGGGAAAGTAGTTGAGCAAATGAGCGTCGAGTTCGAGCAACGCGCGGCGCCGATCAACCCGGTCCAGCGCTGCATTCAGTTCAGGGCTCAGGCGATAGGGCGTTAGCAATTCAGGGCACTCGGCCAGCCGGGGTTGGTGCTGTTGCCAATTAACCTCGACACCGTCGGCGGTTACCACACAGGACAGAGGCCCAAACAATCGCTGATCGCCGCTGCCAAACAGTGCCTGCGCCACTGCCGCATCGGCCAGGCGCAGGACCACCGGCAGACCTTCGGGCAATTCAACGGTCAGCAGTTTGCGTAAGTGTTGGGCGACGTCATGCGCAGGAGCGGTGCTGAACAGCATCACGCCCCACTCTTCGTGCGCCTGTTGCAGATAGAACTGAAAAATCGGTTCGTCAGGTTGTTCGATCGCCACCAGCAGCGGTGAGATATCCCGCAGCGCAGTGAACGGCGCACAGTCATACAGCGCAACGGAGCTCGCACCGGGGTCCAGTTGTTTCAAGCGCTCCGGCAAATTGCTCAAGGTCGCGCCGTCCAGCAACAGGAAAGCCTGTTGCTCGCTCCAGGGCAGGTTTTCAGGCAGAGAGGTCGAGAGGTTCATGCTTGGGCGGCCTCACAAATCAGGCAGCGCGAGGCGCGGGTTGAAATCAACGCATGGCGTTGCTGGACCGCATCGAACGTCACTTTCAGCAGGGGCAAGGCTCCCGGCATCAGAGGCTCGGCGGGTAGACCCACGGTCGGGGCGCCGCCCACTAGAATCGGTACGCTGCTGAAAATGCCTTCCGGCCCCAGCGTCAGCCAGTGACCGCCAGCCTGGACTGACAGGCGCGCTCCGCCATCGATGACGACTTGCTGCCCGGCGCCCAGGTGAATTTGGTGGGTGGCATTGAGCAGGTGATTGGTGGTTCGGACGTGGCGGTCGCCGTGAACCAACAGATGATCGTCCTGTTTGAGTTCCGTCAGGCAGTTGCCGTGGGTCAGGTGCTGTTCTTCGCCACGCAGGTCATGGCTGGCGATACCGCCGACCACCACGGTGCGTTGGTTATCGACTTGAATGCGTTCATCATTGAGCACGAGTTGGACGAAATCGCGCTGGGCACGCAGGGCAATTTCCTCGGCGCCTTGTCTGTCCTCGATGCGCAACTCGTTGTAGCCGCCACCACCGGGGCTGCTCTGGCTACGGAAAATGCTGCGGGTGTGCTCAGCCGGCAGATCCAGTGGCACGGGGGTTGAGGCGTTGGGCATACAGCCAAGGACGAAGGGTTTGTCGGGGTCGCCGTCGGTGAATCCCACCAGCACTTCCATGCCGACCCGCGGGATCAGCACGCCGCCATAGCGGTCATGGGCCCAACCGGTAGCGACCCGAAGCCAGCAGCTCGATTGTTCGTTGTGCTGACCCTCTCGGTCCCACGGCAGTTGAACCTTGACCCGACCGTATTCGTCGCAGTAGATCTCTTCGCCGTGCGGGCCTGTGACGATGGCATGCTGGTTGCCCGTTATTCGCGGCTTGGCGTGTTCAAGAGCCGGCCTGAATAGGACGTCCCAAGGTGTCGCGATGAAGTGGTTACGGTAGCCCTGACTGAAACCGTCCTGCGGACTGGCATCGGTGATCGACTCCTCAAGCACTTGGGGTTGCAGGCCAACATGTTCGACTTCAGTCAGAAGCCACAGGCCATTCCAGTCAGCGCGGGGGTGTTTGGACATGTCGACGAAATGGCCGCAGCGCATGGCGCACTGATCGCTGCGCCCTTCGGCTTGCTGGTAATCGGCACGGTGGCGTTCCAATGCCCGATTGGCCAGATGTTTACCGCGATCACGATGAGTGAACTGCCCTGGGAAGGCATAGTCCTCCTTGGCGCGAAATTCGAGGACCTGAAGGTCGTGGGGAAAACCTTCAATGTCGAGTTTGAAATCGACCTGCTTGGCATCGCTGAGCATCCACATGTCCCTGTGTCTATTTGAAGGCACGGGACTTTGCGTGGATCGACTAAATGGCGCAGTCAGACGAATCGATATTTAGCGTAGGACGCTTCCGGTAATCCGGATCGAGGGGAACACGTTCCTTAGCCACAGCTAAGGCGACCGGCTTCTTGAAGCGAATACCCGACCTAAACCATCTGACTTTCTTGATCGCCATCAAGCAGGTTTCAACCCTTCGCTTCCTATGATGGACGGGCCTAGCAAAGAGGAAGCGACCATGTCAGACACCTTCACCAAAGGCATGGCCAGGAATATTTACTTCGGGGGAAGCATCTTCTTCTTCCTGATATTCCTGGCTTTGACCTATCACACGGAACAGACCTTTCCAGAGCGCAGCAATGAAGCGCTGTTAACCAAATCAGTCGAGCGCGGCAAGTTAGTCTGGGAGCAAAACAATTGCATCGGCTGCCACACGCTGTTGGGCGAGGGCGCCTACTTCGCGCCTGAGCTGGGTAACGTGTTCCAGCGGCGCGGCGGAGAGGCGGGCTTCAAACCCTTCCTGCATGCCTGGATGAAGATGCAGCCACTGGGCGTACCGGGCCGTCGCGCGATGCCTCAGTTCAAGTTGAGTGACCAGGAGGTGGATGACATCGCCGAGTTCCTCAAATGGAGCTCGAAAATCAACACCAATGGCTGGCCGCCAAACAAGGAGGGCTAAGCGATGAGCATTGCTAATCCGCATCTGAAATTCGCCTCGCAATCCGTGGCCAAACCGTACTTCGTGTTTGCTCTGATTCTGTTTCTCGGTCAGATACTGTTCGGTTTGATCATGGGCCTGCAATACGTGATCGGAGACTTTCTCTTTCCGATCATCCCCTTCAACGTGGCGCGGATGGTGCACACCAATCTGCTGATCGTCTGGATATTGTTCGGCTTCATGGGGGCTGCCTACTACCTGATTCCGGAAGAGGCCGACCGCGAACTGCACAGTCCGAAGCTGGCAATCATACTGTTCTGGGTGTTCGCCGCCGCTGGCGTATTGACGATCCTCGGTTACTTGCTGGTGCCTTATGCCGGCTTGGCCAAGCTGACCCACAACGAGCTGCTGCCGACCATGGGTCGAGAGTTCCTCGAACAGCCGACCATTTCCAAGATGGGCATTGTGGTGGTCTGCCTGGGCTTTCTCTACAACATCGGCATGACCTTGCTCAAAGGGCGCAAGACCACCGTCAGCATGGTCATGATGACCGGGCTGATCGGGCTCGCGGTGTTCTTCCTGTTCTCCTTCTACAACCCCGGCAATCTGGCCCGCGACAAGTTCTACTGGTGGTGGGTGGTGCATCTTTGGGTTGAAGGTGTGTGGGAACTGATCATGGGTTCTATGCTCGCTTTCGTACTGATCAAGATCACCGGGGTAGACCGCGAAGTCGTGGAGAAATGGCTCTACGTGATCATCGCCATGGCGCTGATAACGGGGATCATTGGTACCGGTCACCACTTCTTCTGGATCGGTGCACCTGAGGTCTGGTTGTGGGTCGGTTCAATCTTCTCGGCACTCGAGCCGCTACCCTTCCTGGCGATGGTGATATTCGCCTTCAGCATGGTCAAGAACCGTCGGCGGGACCACCCGAACCGCGCGGCCACGTTGTGGGCCAAGGGCACCACGGTCACCGCCTTCTTCGGCGCTGGCGTCTGGGGTTTCCTGCATACCCTGGCACCGGTCAACTTCTACACCCATGGTTCGCAGTTAACGGCGGCTCACGGTCACCTGGCCTTCTACGGTGCTTACGCGATGATTGTGATGACCTTGATCAGCTATGCCATGCCGAAACTGCGAGGGCTCGGCGAGGCAGCGGACGAGCGTTCGCAGCAACTCGAGATCTGGGGCTTCTGGTTGATGACCCTGTCGATGGTAATGATCACGCTGCTGCTCACCGCTGCCGGTGTCGTGCAGATCTATCTGCAACGCTGGCCGGTGGATGGCGTCGCGTTACCGTTCATGGCCACTGTCGATCATCTGCAAGTGCTGTTCTGGGCTCGTCTGGGCGCCGGTCTCGGTTTCTTCGCAGGGCTGCTCTGCTACCTGTCCAGCTTCAAGCGGCGGGTGCCAGTGGGGATCACTGCGACTGCCGCATCCGCTGTTCGTTCGTGAGTCAATAACCACCTGAAGGAGGACGGCCCGGCTGGTACAGCGGGCCGTTTCACATTGGTTTTCAGAGGAAAAAAACCATGGCCTTTACCGTCGAACTGGAAGAGTGGGTTGGCAGTGTCTGGCATCGCTTTATCACCCGGCGCGCCAGCCCGGACTTCCCCGAAGCACGCGTCGAACTGGCCAGCCAGCAACGCCCGCTGGCGCTGCTGTTTCGCGCCATGGGCGGCGCCAATGGCATCGGTGTCGAAGCCGCCAGCGACCGCGATCTGCTGTTGCGACGCAACGTGCTGCAACAGATCGCCGGCACCTGCAAACAAGTGCCCTTGGCGTGGTGTGACGAGACGAACCTTCGTCTGCCGTCGAGCCTCGCGGTGTTTCCTGAAGTCGCATTGAACGAGGAACTCTATCGTTGGCTCGCGTTATTGGCAGCCCAGGCCGGCCAGATGCGGCACTGGGGGCGGGACAATCAACGCTGGACGCAACAGCTGTTGCGGCGCTATCCCGCGTTGCGTGCCCGGTACAAACGTTTGGTCGATGCCCATCTGCAACTACGCCCGGATCCGGCAACATTGAATACCGGCGAAGCGGCCCTGGAGCGGGCGTTATGCCAGGCGCTACGCGAGCCCGGCAGTGTCGAACATTTTCCCCGCAGCGAACGGGCCGCATGGCCGCTGCCGCTGTGGTTGTACCCGCCGCAAAACCTCGCCAGCCCGCAGGCTGCCGACCTCGGTGACGAGTCGGAAGAGTCGCTGACGACCCCGCCCGGTGAGCAGAAAGGCGGAAGCAAACGCGCCAAGCGAATCGATGAAGGCAGCCGTGACGGCGGGTTGTTGATCGTGCGCCTGGAGAACCTGTTCAGCTGGACCGAACACGTGGACCTGGATCGCTGGTCAGACGACAGCGAAAACCCTGACGCCGCCAGAGTCGCCGAGGACCTGGACGAGTTGAGCCTGTCGCGCACCCGTCTGCGCAAGGGTGGCGGCCTCAAGCTGCACCTGGATTTGCCGCCGGCCGATGTCGACGATATTCCCCTGGGCGAGGGCATCAAGTTGCCGGAGTGGGACTATCGCAAACAGCAGATGCAGGACGCCTTCGTCAATCTGCAAATGATGGTGCCCCGCGACTGTGAGGCTCAGCCATTGCCGCCACGGCTGAAGGCTTCGGCGCACCGTCTGCGCCGCCAGTTCGAGCACCTGCGCAATGACCGCCAATGGTTACGCCAGCAACCCCAAGGGTCTGAACTGGACATGCAGGCCTGGCTGGATTTTCACGTTGAACGCGAGCATGGCCAATGTGCGGAACGTGGTCTGTTCATGGAACAACGACAGACACGCCGCGACCTGGCGTGCCTGTTGCTGGCCGACGTGTCGATGTCCACCGACGCCCACTTGAACGATGAGCATCGGGTGATTGATGTGATCCGCGACAGCTTGCTGCTGTTCGGCGAAACCCTGTCGGTGCTCGGCGATGATTTCGCCCTGTACGGGTTTTCTTCGCTGCGTCGTCATCAAGTACGCATGCAAGAACTCAAGTCTTTCACCCAGCGCTATGACGACAACACCCGAGGTCGCATTCAAGGGCTCAAACCGGGATATTACACACGCATGGGCGCCGCCATTCGCCAGGCCACCCAACTGTTGGGCAAGAGCAAACGACGCAGCAAACTGTTGCTGCTGCTGACGGATGGCAAACCGAATGATCTGGATCTGTATGAGGGGCGCTACGGTGTCGAAGACACCCGCGAGGCGGTGCTGGAGGCGCGGCGCCAAGGGTTGACGCCGTTCTGTATCACGATTGACCGCGAGGCCGGGGATTACCTGCCTTATATGTTCGGCGCCAACGGCTACACCTTGATCCGCCAGCCCGAACAATTACCCCTGCGCTTGCCGCAGTTGTACCGTCAGCTGACCCAACCTTGATGCCGACTTCCCTTGTAGCAGCAGGCTGCGCCAGCTGCAGGGGAGATGCGTGGGATTGAAAATGGCGGTGTGGCTCAGGAAATGCTGCGTGGCAGCCAGAAAAACATTGTCACGCAGAAGAGTGCCAGGCCGATGCAGAACCACATGAATCGGCGCAGACGACGCTGCGCCGCATGTGCGGCCATTGCCGGCAGGGGCATGCCGCATTGGCGACACTCGGATTCCTGCGGTGGGTTGGCGTGTTGGCAATACAAACAGACGGGCATGTCACTCACTCGAACTGTTCCAGGCGCAGACGATCGAGAATGGCGATCTGGCGGCCGTCCTGGGTGATGATGTTTTCATCGATCAGGCGACGGATGATCCGCGAAAAGGTTTCCGGCTGGATCGACAGATGCCCGGCAATCAATTGCTTGGCCATCGGCAGCTCGAATTGGCTGTCAACGGTTTGCTGGCGCACCAGTTGCGTCAGCAAATAGCGCACGACCCGGTGGGTGGCGTTTTTCAGTGACAGGGTTTCGATTTCGTTGACCCGTTGATGCAAGCGAACGCAGAGTTTGCCGAGCAGCGCAAAAGTCAGCCGACTATTGCTCTGCAGCAGGCGCATGTAGGTGTTGTTGGATAACCGATAGAGCTGAGTCGGGCAGATCGCTTCGGCCGAGGCCACATAGTTCGGGGTGTCCATCAGCATCATCGCCTCGGC
This sequence comes from Pseudomonas sp. RT4P38, assembly GCF_054897765.1. Taxonomy (NCBI): domain Bacteria; kingdom Pseudomonadati; phylum Pseudomonadota; class Gammaproteobacteria; order Pseudomonadales; family Pseudomonadaceae; genus Pseudomonas; species Pseudomonas sp. RT4P38. The sequence continues at coordinate 4,024,576 of NZ_CM142703.1, read as the reverse complement.
GAAGGTTTGCCGATCGCTGATCACCTCGAACACTTTCTCCTGCCCATCGGGTGTCAGTCGGTAGATTTTCACCGCTCCGGCAATGATGAAATAAAACGAGTCTGCCGGCTCACCCTGACGGAACAACGGTTCGCCTTTGTCGATGCTTAACAAGTGGCTGGTACTCATCAATTCATCCAGCTGTTCTTCGTTCAACGGCTCGAACAAGTGATGACTGCGCAGAATCTGGTGATGGACGCGATGAAGCACCATAAGAATTCATCCTGAAGGTTGAGGAGGGGGGCGATCAAGTCAAACGAGGCCCAGCGAGACGCCGCTGTCCAACGCCAGAACCGAGGTCAACACCACAAACCAGGCCAGTGGCTGGATGACTTTTTTCATGACAACTCCTGGGGATCGAGAAGGATCAAGGTTTCTTTGATTGCTGAAAGCTTGAGCAAGACGCGGGCCATGCCTGGAGGCCCTTGTTTATTGGGGTAGACAGATAAGAGGGTAAAAACGACCACGAGGTTTAGGGTTTAATTAACCATTAAAGGGTCATTTGTACCCTGAATGGATCTCTTCGATGGCGCGCGGGGCTTGGCACCGGCGCGGATCAGCATCGGGGCACGCCCCTTGCACACTTGATCTGCGACAAAGGCAATTGATCGCCAATACCCGATCATTGCCCCCGGACTTACTTCGACGCGTGCGGGTTAGCGTCAGGTCAGCAGCAAGGTAAAGGAGTGGCTTTATGCAAGTGCTCGACCGCCGTAAAGCGATGGCAATCGCGCCGTTGTTACGTTTGGCCTTTCGGCCATTTTTCCTCGCAGGCTGCCTTCTGGCGGTGCTGGCCATTCCGCTCTGGCTGGCCGCCTTCAGTGGTGCGCTTTCCGGCTGGCAGCCGGCGGGTGGCTGGCTGGGCTGGCATCGACATGAATTGTTGTTCGGGTTCGGGTTGGCGATCATCGCGGGTTTTCTACTGACGGCCGTGCAGACCTGGACCGGTCGTCCCGGCATCAGCGGGCGACCACTGGCCGCGTTGGCGTTGCTGTGGTTGTTGGCGCGCGTGGCCTGGCTGGTCAATGCGCCGTGGCCGGTGCTTGCGGTGCTGGAATTGGCGTTCCCGCTGGCGGTGGCCGCGCTCATGGGTTTCACCTTGTGGAAGGTGCGGCAGAAACGTAACTACCCGATTGCGGTTGTGCTGCTGTTGTTAGCGGCGGCCGACGGGTTGTCCCTGTACGGCCTGGTTGAAGGTCATGAAGGCTGGCAGCGTCAAGGCGTGCTGACCGGCCTCTGGCTGGTGGCGGCGATGATGGGCTTGATCGGCGGGCGCGTCATTCCGTTCTTCATCCAGCGCGGCCTCGGCAAGGTCGATGGCGTTACTCCCTGGCCGTGGCTGGATTGGCTGCTGCTGATTGGCTCGCCCCTCGTGGCGTTGTTATATGCCGCCGGACCTGCGCTTGACCCCAATCTCTGGGTCGGCCTGTTGTTCGCCGTGTTGGCCGCTGGGCATCTGGTGCGCCTGGTTCGCTGGCATGACCGCGCCCTCTGGCGCGTGCCGTTGCTGTGGTCGTTGTACCTGGCTTATGCCTGGTTGGCGGTGGCCTGTCTCGGAATGGCGCTGTGGCATTTCGGCGTGCCGATCAACCCGAGTCTGGCGGTGCATTGCCTGACGATCGGCGCCATGGGCGGCCTGGTGTTGGCGATGATTGCGCGGGTCAGCCTGGGGCACACCGGCCGCGCGCTGGAACCACCGTCGGGCATGACCCTGGCGTTCATTTTGCTCAACCTGGCGTGTCTGAGCCGGGTCGTGTTGATCCTGTTCTTTCCCCTGCCTGCGTTGTGGCTGGCCGGTCTGTGTTGGGCGCTGGCGTTTGCACTGTACGCCTGGCGTTATGGGCCGATGCTGCTGCGGGCCCGGGTCGACGGTCATCCAGGCTAAGCAAATGAACTGATGGAGGCTGCCGGTGTTATATCCCTTTTTACTGGTCACCCACTTGCTGGCGGCGATTGCCTTCATCGGCACGCTGTTTTTCGAAGTGGTGATCTGGCACCGCGCCCGCCAGCAGTTGACGGATGCCGCGCAAACGACCGCAGATCAAGCGATTGCAGTGCGTTCGCGCAAGGTGCTGCATGGCGTGGTGTTGCTGTTGTATGGCGCCGGCATCAGCCTGGCGTGGCAACACCGTGGTGTATTGAGTCAGCCGCTGGCCAGCAGTTTTGGCACGTTGCTGAGCCTGAAGATCATCCTGGCCCTGAGCATCATCGGCCATTACTTCCTGCTGGCGTATTGGCTGAAAAGCGCACGACTGACCTCGACCCGCGCCAGCTGGATTCGTCGCAGCATTCTCGGACACATGGTGTTGATCGTGATCCTGGCCAAGGCCATGTTCTATTGGCACGGTTGATCGCACGGCCATCCCTGACAGACAAAACCCGCGTCAACCGATGGGCTGGCGCGGGTCGGGTGTGAGCGGCAATCGATCAATGACGACGGTTCAAGGCGTTAACAAACAACACGTTGTTCTCCAGATGGATGTGTTGCATCAGGTCATCTCGAAACTCCAGCAGCCCACGATAAAGGGCACGCCAGGTGTTACAGGCATCGGGCGGCGGGGTGATGTTGTTGGTCAGCGCGAGCAGTTTTTCGAGGGCTTCGCCATGTTGATCATGTTCAAAGCGCAGCACCTGGATCGGCGGCGCGGCCTGAGGGCCGATGCCCTGTTGCAGCATCGGGAAGAGCACTTGTTCTTCCTTGAGCATGTGGCCTTCGAGTTCTTGTTGCATGTCGGTCAGCAGATCGGCCAGGCCGTTGGGGCAGCTGCTGCGCGCACCATGGACCTGTTCGACGCGACGGGCCAGGCGGATCAGTTCCGGCAGTTGCTCGCGATGGCGGGCGTGGTAGCGCGCCAGAAGGTGGGCGATCAACAGCTCCGACGGTTCGCTGCGCCAGTCGTGTTGGGTTTCGCCGGTGTCTTGCAACCGGTGCAGCGCATCGGCAATCAGGACCGGATCGAGGTCTTTGCTGGCGGCCGCTTCACGCAGGCTTTTATGCCCGCCACAACAGAAGTCCAGTTTGAAAGTGTGGAAAATCCGCGTGGCGCCGGGAATGTCGCAGGCCAGTTGGCCGAGGCTTTGTTCCAGTAGGGTCAGGCTCATATGGGTTCCTTGTTTGGATTTCAACGGTTCCCCTGGCTCATTGCATCCGGCATGCCATATTTAACGTATTGAAAAATATGGCTTAATTTTTAGTTGTGGTGATAGACACCCGGACGCTTTAGGGTGAATCCAACCATAGAGGGTAATAACTACCATGCTGCGTGAAAGCCTGGCGGCCGACCTTATTGTCGAGTTGCCCAATGCTGTGCGGTTGCAACGACTGGTCCAGACCCTGCGCGAGTACTTCAACAGTGGCGCCGTGGGATTGCTGCGTCTGGATGACGACAGTCTGAGGCCGGTCGCGACGGTGGGGCTGGTGCATGAAGCGTTGGGCCGCCGGTTTGTCATCGCCCAGCATCCGCGGCTGGCGGCGATCATGGCGTCGCGCGAACCCACCTGGTTCGAGCCCGACAGTCGCCTGCCGGATCCCTATGACGGCTTGCTCGACAATCACGCCGGCGAACCGATGCCAGTGCACGACTGCATGGGCGTGAGCCTATACGTGGAGGGGCGGATCTGGGGCGCGATTACCCTCGATGCGCTGCACGCCGGGACCTTCGACAGCCGTGCGCGGGAAGAACTCAAGCGCTGCACCTTGCAGATCGAAGCCGCCGTGCGAGTCACCCGGCTTGAGCAGGAAAACCGTAGCCTGCGCTTGTCCCGCAGCGATATTCAAGACGTGCGGCGGCCGGCTGATGAAGGTGAAATCCTCGGGCAGAGTGAGGTGCTGCATCAGTTGCTCAATGAACTGGACGTACTGGCCGACTCCGAACTGCCAGTGTTGCTGCTGGGCGAGACAGGCGTCGGCAAAGAGCTGTTCGCCCGGCGCTTGCATCGTCTGTCGCGCCGCAGTCATAAGCCGCTGGTGCAGGTCAATTGCGCCGCGTTGCCGGAGTCTCTGGCAGAGAGTGAGTTGTTCGGTCATGTCAAAGGTGCGTTTTCCGGCGCCACCAGTGACCGTGCCGGACGTTTCGATGCCGCCAACGGTGGCACGTTGTTTCTCGATGAAGTCGGTGAATTGCCATTGGCCGTGCAAGCGAAGCTGCTGCGCACCCTGCAGAACGGCGAGATCCAGCGCCTCGGCGCCGACAAGCCGCTGCATGTCGATGTGCGCATCATCGCCGCGACCAACCGGCACCTGCCGGACAGCATCCGCGACGGCTTGTTTCGGGCCGATCTGTATCACCGGCTCTCGGTGTATCCGGTGCCGATCCCGCCGCTGCGCGAGCGGGGCAACGATGTGTTGATGCTGGCCGGGCATTTCCTTGAACTCAATCGGACGCGGCTCGGTCTGCGCGGTTTGCGTCTGTCGCCGGCGGCCGAGCGAGCGCTGCTGACGTACAGCTGGCCGGGCAACGTGCGGGAGCTGGAACATGTGATCAGCCGAGCCGCGTTGAAGCAGCTCAGTCGCGGCACCAGTCGTACGCTGATCATGACGCTGGAGCCCGAGATTCTGGATCTCGACAGTGCCATGGGCGGGCAGGGCGCTGAGGTCGAAAGTCCCCTGGACGATACGACTGATACGCCGTTCCAGCCCTTGGGCGAAGCGGTTGACGATTACCAGCGCAAGAAAATTCTTCAGGCCTTGAGCTTGTCCGGGGAAAACTGGGCCAGCGCCGCGCGGATTCTGGAAGTCGATCCCAGCAACCTGCACAAACTGGCTCGGCGTCTGCGCCTCAAATAAGGCGGGGTGTGCTCAGTGTTGATGGTGGTCAAGGTGGTCTTGCGCAGTGCATCGCACACTGGGCAGAACCTTTTTGGAGATCACCGTCATGCCTCTTTCCCTGGCACAGATGCGCCGCAACTACACCCTTTTTGGCCTGCAAGACGAGTCGGCGCTGGACGACCCGATGGCGATGTTCCGGCAATGGATGCAACTGGCCCGCGACACCGAGCGCGCGCCTGTCGAAGCCAACAGCATGGTGTTGGCGACGGTCGACAGTGAAGGTCGCCCACACTGTCGGGTCCTGCTGCTCAAGGGCTTGAGCGATGAAGGCTTCACATTTTTCGGCAATTATCAGAGTGACAAGGGCCAGCAACTGGCCGTTAACCCGCATGCCGCCATGACCTTTTTCTGGCCGGGGCTGGAGCGTCAGGTGCGGATCGAAGGCCAGGTCTCCAGGCTCGACCCGACGCTGTCGGATGCGTACTACGATTCCCGCTCACAGGACAGTCGCCTGGGCGCCTGGGCTTCGCCGCAAAGCCGGCCGTTGGCCAATCGGGCCGAGCTTGAATCGCTGTTGATACAAATCACCCAGCGTTTTGCCGGCAAGACCGTGCCGCGGCCCGAGCATTGGGGCGGCTACTGCCTGCACCCTGAGCGTCTGGAATTCTGGCAGGGTCGCGCCGACCGCTTGCATGACCGTCTCGATTACCGTTTGCGCGATGGCGCATGGCAACGCAATCGCCTGGCACCTTGAGCCCCATTGCGCAAAACCCGCAGCGATGGATAACAATGTGGGAGCGAGCTTGCTCCCACAGGTTTTGTGTGCCCGACACAATCTTCTTATGTCCCTGACGAGGTACCTCCTTGGAGGAATAGGCTCGCTCGCCATTCCGGTTCAGGCTTTGTCCCATACCCTCATTTACGGGAAGGCTTGGATATGGCCCATCTGGCGCAACGCACGTTTGAACCCCTGAACATTGCCGTGCTGACCATCAGCGATACGCGCACCTTTGACACCGACACCTCGGGGCAGACCCTGACGGATTTGCTGCAAACGGCCGGGCATGTATTGATCGATCGTGATCTGGTCACGGACGACATTTATCAGATCCGCGCCAAGGTCTCTCTCTGGATCGCCGACCCTCAGGTTCAAGTGATACTGATGACCGGCGGCACCGGTTTCACCGCGCGCGACAACACACCACAAGCGGTCCTGCCGTTGCTGGACAAACACGTGGAAGGCTTCGGTGAATTGTTCCGTCAGGTGTCCCTGGCGGAAATCGGCATGTCCAGTCTGCAGTCACGGGCGTTGGCCGGCATGAGCAACGGCGTGCTGGTGTGCTGCGTTCCGGGTTCGCCGGGCGCGTGTCGAACCGCCTGGAACCAGATCCTGCTCGAACAATTGGACAGCCGCACCGGCCCGTGCAATTTCGCCCCGCATTTGAAACCGCAAGGGCAACGGGTCATCGACGCCTGCGAGCCCCGCTCATGACCGGCCGGGTGTGTGACCTCGGCCACCTGATACCCGTGGACGAAGCCATCAGCCGTCTGCTGGATCAGGCACCGCCACCGCCCTTGGCGCAAAAGATCGGTCTGGATCAAGCCTTGGGGCGGGTGCTGGCGGCGGACATTCATTCCCCCGTCAACCTGCCGGCCTGGGACAACAGTGCCATGGACGGTTACGCACTCAGGGCCGCAGACCTGCCACCGGACGGAGGTTGTTTGTCTATTGGCGGGCGAATCGCGGCGGGTGACGCGGCGTGCTCACCCTTGCTCGCGCAGCAGGCGGTGCAGATCTTTACCGGTGCGCCATTGCCGCCGGGTGCCGACACGGTGGTCCCGCAGGAACGCTGCCGGATCGATGGCGAACGCGTCTGGTTCCCGCCCGTAAGCGCTGGCGATCACGTGCGCAAGGAAGGCGAGGAGGTTCGCCGGGGAGACCTGTTGCTCAAGGCCGGCAAGCGGCTGCGCGCGCAGGAAGTGGGGTTGCTGGCCGGCGCAGGTATCGCGCGGGTCGAGGTCTACCGCCCGCTGCAGGTGTGCTTGCTCAGCAGCGGCAATGAACTGCGTGAGCCGGGCGACTCATTGGAGCCCGGGCAGATTTACAACAGCAATCGCTACTGCCTCGCGGCGTTGTTGAGCGGCTGGGGCGTCGAGGTGCACGACTATGGCGTCATGGCCGATGAGTTGGCCGCCAGCCGGCATGCCTTGAGCCTGGCGTCCTCGGAATGCGACCTGCTGTTGAGTTCCGGCGGCGTCTCAGTCGGTGAGGAAGATCACCTCAAACAGGCCATCGAGGAGCTCGGCAGTCTGGATTTCTGGCGGCTGGCCATTCAGCCGGGTAAACCGCTGGCCTTCGGCGAAGTGGCCGGCAAACCCTGGATCGGTATGCCGGGCAATCCTTCGGCGGCGCTGATTACCGCGTTGGTGGTGGTGCGTCCATTCCTGCTCAGGGCCCAGGGCGTGAAAGACGTGTTGCCGGTGCCAATGGCCGTGCCCGCCGGGTTCGACTGGTTACAGCGTAACAAGCGTCGGCAGTACCTGCGGGCTCGGCTGACCCCGGGCGCTGACGGCCAGTTGAGCGTGGAGCTGCACCCTCAGCAAAGCTCGGCGATGTTGACTGCCGCGTGTTGGGCCGACGGGCTGGCGGTGATCGAGTGCGAGCAGCAAGTGCTCAAGCACGACAACGTGATGTTCCTGTCCTTTGCTGACCTGATGCATTGATGGCAATTGATTGCCGTCAAGGCTCTGCCTGCCGGTCTCGCTAGACTGGCAGCGCCTTTTTCGATCGCTGCGCCACTGGCATCGATTGAGGGTCGAGACGCGTTTTTCCATGAGGATTACCCATGCAACTGGTCTGCCCGGCAGGGAACCTGCCTGCGCTAAAAGCGGCGGTGCGCCAAGGCGCCGATGCCGTCTATGTCGGTTTTCGCGATGACACCAATGCCCGGCATTTCGCGGGGCTGAACATGGACGACAAACAATTCGATGCGGCGGTCGCTCACATCCGTCAGCATCAACGCAAACTCTACGTCGCGGTCAACACGTACCCGCAACCCAAGGGCTGGGAGCGCTGGCAGCGGGCGGTTGATCGTGCCGCCGATTTCGGCGTGGATGCATTGATCGCCGCCGATCCCGGCGTGCTCAACTACGCCAGCCAGCGGCATCCGCAGCTGGCGTTGCACCTGTCGGTCCAGGGTTCGGCAACCCATGCCGCGGCCCTGGAATTTTACGCGCAGCGCTACGGAATTCGTCGCGCGGTGCTGCCTCGGGTGTTGTCGTTGGCGCAAGTGCGTCAGGTCGCCGCGAGCAGCCCGGTGCCTATCGAAGTCTTTGGTTTCGGCAGCTTGTGCATCATGGCTGAAGGGCGCTGCCATCTGTCTTCCTACATCACCGGCGAGTCGCCGAACCTCTGTGGCGTCTGTTCGCCCGCCAAAGCGGTGCGCTGGAGCGACGACGCCGACGGCTTGAGCGCACGGCTCAGTGAAGTGTTGATCGATCGTTACACCCCTGACGAACCCGCCGGTTACCCGACCCTGTGCAAAGGCCGCTTCCTGGTCGGCGGCAAACGCTTTCATGCGCTGGAAGAACCCACCAGCCTCGACACCCTTGACTTGCTGCCGGAATTGACGGCCATCGGCGTTGAAGCAGTAAAAATCGAAGGCCGGCAACGCAGTCCGGCCTATGTCGAACAAGTCACCCGCGTCTGGCGCGCGGCACTGGATGCCCATCGTGGCTCGCCGGGCAGTTTTCGGGTCAAGGAGGAATGGCGCCGGGTGCTGGCCGGTTTGTCCGAAGGCAGCCAGACCACCCTGGGTGCTTACCATCGATCATGGCAATGAGGGAGGCGACATGAAGCTCAGCCTGGGACCGGTCCTGTTTTATTGGGACAAAGAGCAACTCAGCAACTTTTACGCCGAGATGTCGGCCTTGCCCCTGGATGTGATTTATCTGGGGGAAACCGTGTGTTCGAAACGCCGGGCCTTTTCACTGGATCAATGGCTGGGTCTGGGGCGCGAGTTGCAGGAGTGCAGCCAGGCACAGTTGGTGATCTCCAGCCTGACGCTGATCGAAGCGGCCTCCGAACTTTCCAGCCTGCGGCGGCTCTGCGACAACGGCCAATTGTTGGTGGAGGCCAACGACATGGGCGCGGTGCAGTTTCTGGCCGAGCGCAAGCTGCCATTCGTGGGCGGCCCGGCGCTGAATTTGTACAACGGTCATACGCTGGCGCAACTGCTGGACTGCGGGATGACCCGTTGGGTGCCACCGGTGGAATGCTCGGCGGCGTTGATTGGCGATGTGCTCGAGCAGGTGCGCGAACTGGGCCGTGAGGCGCCGGAAGTCGAGATCTTTGCTTACGGGCATTTGCCGTTGGCCTATTCCGCACGCTGCTTCACCGCTCGGGCGGAAAACTTGCCCAAGGACGACTGCCGGTTTTGCTGTCTCAACTACCCCGACGGCCTGCCGTTGACCAGTCAGGAAGGGCAGGCGTTGTTCACCATCAACGGTATTCAAACGATGTCGGCCGAGGTGACCAATCTGCTGGCGGATTACACCGGGTTGTTGGCCTGTGGCGCCGACCTGTTGCGTCTGAGCCCTCGCGCTCAGGGGATGGCCGAGGTCATTGCCGCCTATCAACGGGTTCGTCTGGGCGAGACACCGCCGCTGTTCGTCGACGGTTGCAACGGCTACTGGCATGGTCAGGCCGGCATGTTGCGCGTCGAGGAGGTTGGCCTGTGCTGAATCGTAAAAAGTGGTTGTTGAAAGGCGCCGACCGGTTGTTGCCGTTGGTGCGCCGGGTGCCTTTTGCGGTGCAGCGTCTGGCGTTGCAGCAGGCGCTGAATCGTTGCCTTGCCGAGCCGTTACGCGATGGTGAATTTGAAGTGCTGCGAGGGCGTTGGTTGTGCTTGCGGATCCCGGACCTGGGTTTGTCCTGGTTCCTGACGCTGACCCGTCAAGGGTTGCGAATTGCCGAACACGCCACGGCGCATGTGACCATCAGCGGTAACTGGCGCGAGTTTTTACTGCTGGCCAGCCGTCAGGAAGATCCGGATACGCTGTTTTTTCGCAGGCGTTTGGTGATTGAGGGTGATACGGAGTTGGGGCTGGCGCTGAAGAACTTGATCGACAGTCTTGATCCCGATGTTCTGCCTGTTTGGTTGTGGCGCAATCTGGAGCGGGCCGGGAAGGGGTTGGCGGCGCAGTAGAACCTGCGACCCCGATCGACTGTGGGAGCGAGCTTGCTCGCGATAGCGGTGGAACAGTCGACATCAATGTTGAATGTACCGCCGGCATCGCGAGCAAGCTCCCACAGTTTTGAATTTCGTTGTCCCTTAGGCCATCGTTTCCTGCCGGCTTTCATGCTGCCGAGCATCACTCGCAATCAACTGCTTGATCCCTTCAAACAACTCATCCCCCTGCGCCTCCGTGCAGTCCTCGCCATAACGCTTGCGCAACCCGTAATGGCTAAGAATCAAGTGCACATCAGCATGCAGCCCATGCTGCTTCAAACAGTTTTCAACGCATTGCAGCGGACACCCATCCAACGCAAAAATCCGCCGTCCCGAACGCGCCTTGTTGACCAGCGCCGCCACATGCCCGCCGACCCCGACGATGCAGGACATTTCAGCCAGGCCGCTGCGATCAAGCCGCACGGCCAAGGTGTTGGCCAGTTGGGCGACGTTGGAGCAGCCTGAGCAGGAGTAAATCAGAGGCAAGGTTGAACGGGGCATGAGCACTCTCCATGGATGGACTTCTTCAGTGTGCAAGGCCGTTGGCATTGCGCATTGACTGCGGTCAATTGCGTCTATTGGTATGCCGCGAGATCCTCTTCGGCGAGGATGCTGATGTTGCGTCGTTCCATCGCGATCAGGCCGCTGTCCACCAGACGGTGCAAAATCCGCGAAAAGGTTTCCGGCTGAATACCCAACTTCGAGGCGACCAGGCGTTTGGACACCTGCAAGACAATCAAGCCGCTGATCGGGTTGCGTTCCTGGAACAGAAAATTGATCACCCGACGGCTTGCACTGGCCATGGTCAAGGTGTCGATGTCGCGCAGACGCAGGTGCAAGTGAACGCTCATGCTCGCCAGGATGGCCAGGCAAACCTTCGGCTGGTCTTCCAGGGCGTTGCGGTAATGGCTGCCCTCGATACTCACCAGCACGCTGTCCTTCAGCGCCGTGGCGCTCACCGGGTAGAGACGGGCCTGGCTGAACAGCAGGGCTTCGGCAAAGGTCTGGCCCGGCTGAATGATCTCCACCAGGTTTTCCTGACCTTCGCCCGTGAGCCGATACAACTTGATCTGGCCGCTGACCAGCAGGAAAAAGCGCTTGGCCGGGTCCCCTTGGTGCATGAGTGTGCTGTGACAGGCCAGGCGCTTGAGCATCGCCAGGCCGCAGACTTCCTCGAAGATTTTCTCCGGCAGTTGGCTGAACAGATGGTGACGGCGCAACGTTAAAACGATGGAAGGGTGGGTCAGCATGGCGTACCTCCGCTGACGCTCATAGTAGAGAGCGCCGGCCGGATGACCTATGCCTCTGCCGGCCTACCTCCAAAGAGGCATGCCCGTCAGCCGGCATTGCGCAGATGCTCCATGGCCCACACCGCCGCCTCTACCCGCGAGCGCAAGCCGAGTTTGTGCAGCAGGTTTTTGACGTGAACCTTGACCGTGCCTTCGGTGATGCCCAGCTTGTGCCCGATGACTTTGTTGCTGAAGCCGCTGGCGATGGTTTTCAGCACCTGGCGTTCACGCTCGGTCAGTTCCACCACGGTCTGGCGCTGCGGTGAGCGCAGCGCCTGGGCCATGACCTGGGTCAGCCCCGGGCTGATCACCAATTCGCCGTTCAAGGCATTGCGGATGTACTGAATCAACAGTTCGGGTTCCATGTCCTTGAGCAGATAGCCGTCGGCATCCAGACGCAATGCGTCGCGAATATCGTCTTCGGCATCCGAGACTGTGAACAGCAGCACCTTGCCGGTGTAGTGCATCGCCCGTAATTGGCGCAGGGTTTCAATGCCATTCATCTGCGGCATGTTGTTATCGAGCAACACCAGGTCCGGTTGCAGCGGCTCGATCAGTCCGAGCGCTTCTTCACCGTTGCTGGCTTCGCCGACGATCAGGAAATCATCTTCAAGTTCGAGCATCTGACGCATGCCGTGACGCATCATCGGATGGTCGTCGACCAGCAGGATTTTGTGTTGCAGGGACGGGATCATGTGACGCTACCTTCTGTTTGCTGCCCGAGAAACTCCGGTTGGAATTCCAATTGGACGCGGGTGCCTTGCGGCTCCCTGGAGACTATTTCGAGTTGACCGCGCAAGCTGCGGGCCCGCTCATCCATGATTTTCAGGCCGTGGTGTTCCCGTTGGTCGACGTTGCCGCTGAAGCCACGCCCGTCGTCTTCGACGATGAGCCTCACGGTTTCACCGTCCTGACGCAGTTGCAGCCAGGCGTTTTGCGCATGGGCATGGCGCAGGCAATTGGAAAGCGCTTCTCGGGTGATCTGCAAAATGTGGATTTGCTCGCTGGCCGATAATTGAAAGGCCAGTGCGTCGACATGCAGGTGCACCTGAAATTCGCCGCGACGGGAGAACTCCTCGGCGGTGTCCTTGAGTTCCTGCACCAGCCCCGCATCGTGAATCTGCAAGCGAAAGGTGGTCAGCAACTCGCGTAACTGGCGGTAGGCATTGTTCAGCCCCTCGCGCAATTCGGCGGTGACGTTTTCCAGGGTTTCGACCGGTTCGCCACGGCGCATCAGCGTTTGCAGGCGGCTGACTTGCAGCTTCATGTAGGACAGGGCCTGGGCCAGTGAATCGTGCAACTCGCGGGCAATGATCGTGCGTTCGTCGAGCAACAGCAGGCGATGATCCTGTTCCCGTTGACGCTTGAGCGACAGCGACGTGCCGATCAGGTTGGCCAGGGCCTGGATCAGCTGGGTTTCCCAGGCTTGCGTCGGATGCCCGTCGACAAAATGTGCCTTGAGTTCGCCCAGTTCACTGCCCTGGTTACTGATGCTGAACGTTTGTGGACTGGCCTTATGGTGCTTCTGGCACGTGGCGCAGTCGCTGCTGGCACAGACTTCCCGGATGTTCGCGCCGTGGAGGGCGAGCAACTGCTGGGCCGGTGCCTGCAATTGTCCTTGCAGACACAGCGACAGGCGCAAGCCGGGCAAGCGTTGCTGGAAGCGTCGAATCAATTCATCCAGCCCTTCGGCATTGGCCAGGCGTGTGGCCAGGCTGCGGCTGCTTTGGTACAGCAACTCGAGAGCGGCATTGGCTTGTTGCAGGTTCAGGGTTTTTTGCTGGACCTGACTCTCAAGGGTGCGATGCGACTCTTCGATCGTCTCGGCCATGGCGTTGAAACTCGTGGCCAACTGGCCCAGCTCGTCCTGGGACTGATGGTTGACCCGCACCTTGAAATCGCCGCGACGAAAGCGCTGGGTCGCGTCCACCAACTCTTTCAAGGGCGTGATCACGCCGCACTGCAGTTCGTAGAGCCCAAGCAGCAGGACGATCATGGTGGTGAACAAGGCCAGGCCCTGTATCACCTGTTGCCAGCCTTGCTTTTGTTCGCTTTCGTGCTGCAACAGGTTGACGAACTGGTTCAGTTGTTCAACGAAGGGCAGGGACTGGGCCTGAAAATAGGCGGCATCGCCGCGCTCCAGTGCCGGGCGCAAGTCCTCGTTCCAGTGTTGCTGGATTTGCCCGTAGCTGATTTGCAGGGCGGCGGTCGGACCATCTTCCAGCACCGCCTTGAGTGGCTGGCTGTTGAGGCGGGTTTGCAGGCTGTCGCTGATGGCGATGATTTCTTCGCCGGTTGCACCCGCTGCCAGTTTCCAGCTCAGGTGGTAAGTCTCCATGCGCACCGAGCCTGCGGTGTTGATGGCGGCCGCATCGCCCTGGCTGAACCAGGCGATCAGTCCGGCGCTCAACGAACTGGCGAGGGCGAGCACGGCGATCAGGATCACCGCCAGCCCGGCGCGAGCGGGCAGGGAACTGCGCAACCAGCGCACCATCAGCGCAGGTCCGGGGAAAAATCAGGAAAACCGAGCATGTGCAGCTCCAGGATGGGTTTTGCCGCCGATCCCGGGCGCGCTACCTCTAAAGAGTTGTCGACTGATCCTTGTCAGCAAAAACCTTGGCCGAAAACCTTAAGACGCTGATAAACCAAAGGTTTTAGGGTTTCCCTGTACTACCTCCTTAGAGGTAGACCGCACAAGCATAGGCCTATGCCCCCTAGGGCTTCGTTGACATGGATCAAGTTTTTGCGGGGTTGGCCTCTCTAGTCTGCCGCCATGGCTAATTGACTGGAGAGCATTTGTGAACCAACCGCGTGTACGACAAGGCTTGGTGCTGGGCATGAGCACGCTGGCCTTCACGGTCTGTTTCATGGTCTGGATGATGTTTGCCGTGCTCGGGGTGCCGATCAAGGACTTGCTCCAGCTCAACGAAACCCAGTTCGGCCTGCTGGCCGCGACCCCGGTACTGACCGGCTCGCTGGTGCGTTTGCCACTGGGTCTGCTGACCGACCGTTTTGGCGGGCGCAGCGTGTTCTTCCTGCTGATGCTGTCCTGCGTTGCACCGCTGTACTTGATCAGCTACGCCACCGCCTACTGGCAATTCCTGGTGCTGGGCCTGTTCGTCGGCCTGGCCGGCGGCTCGTTCTCGGTCGGAATTGCCTACGTCGCGAAATGGTTCGACAAGGAAAATCAGGGCTTCGCCATGGGCATCTTCGGTGCCGGTAACGCCGGGGCCGCGGTGACCAAGTTTCTCGCCCCGGCACTGATCGCTGCCGGCAGCTGGCAGCTGGTGCCGAAAGTCTTCAGCGCGATCCTCTTTATTACTGCGCTGTTGTTCTGGTTTTTCAGCGCCGAAAACAAGGACCACCGCAGTGCCACCGGCGCCACCTTGCGTGAGCAATTGAGCTCGCTGAAGGATCCGGCGGTGTGGCGCTACTGCCAGTACTACTCGATCGTCTTTGGTGGTTATGTCGCCCTCGCGCTGTGGATGACCAAGTACTACGTGCAGGAATACGGTTTCAGCCTGCAAAGCGCGGCGCTGCTGGCGGCCTGTTTTTCCCTGCCCGGTGGCGTGCTGCGTGCGGTCGGCGGCTGGATGTCGGATCGCTGGGGTGCGCAAAGCGTGACCTGGTGGGTGTTGTGGGTCAGCTGGATCTGCCTGTTCCTGCTCTCGTATCCCCAGACCCAGCTGCAAGTGCAAACGATCAACGGCCCGGTGGATTTCCACATCGGCCTCAATCCCGCGCTGTTCACCGTGCTGCTGTTCGTCATGGGCATCGCCTTCGCGTTCGGCAAGGCCTCGGTCTTCAAATACATCGCCAACGACTACCCGAAAAACATGGGCGCCGTGTCCGGCATCGTCGGCCTCGCCGGTGGCCTGGGCGGTTTCGTGTTGCCAATCCTGTTCGGCGCCCTGGTGGACCTCACCGGCGTGCGCTCTTCCTGCTTCATGTTGATGTACGGCGTGGTCTGGGTCTCCCTCACCTGGATGTACTTCAGCGAAATACGCAAAAGCGCGGTGCTGGGTAAAGCGCCGCTGCTGACCCCGTCCCCGATTTCCAGCATTGCCCTAGGAGAAGAACATGTCCGTTCTGCAAAAGCCTGACAAAGGCCCGGTCATTCATGACTGGCGCCCCGAGGACCCAGCATTCTGGGGAAGTAGCGGCAAACAGACCGCCACGCGCAACTTGTGGATTTCCATTCCTGCGCTGCTGCTGGCCTTTGCGGTATGGATGGTCTGGAGCACGGTGATCGTGCGTTTGAACGCCATCGGTTTCACCTTCACCACCGACCAGCTGTTCTGGCTGGCGGCATTGCCGGGGCTGTCCGGGGCGACCTTGCGCGTCTTCTATTCCTTTATGGTGCCGATCTTCGGTGGCCGTCGCTGGACGGCCCTGAGCACCGCGTCGCTGTTGTTGCCCTCGATCTGGATGGGCTTCGCCGTGCAGGACCCGAGCACCTCCTACAGTGTGTTCGTGTTGATTGCCTTGCTCTGCGGTTTCGGTGGCGGCAACTTCGCCTCGAGCATGTCCAACATCAGCTTCTTCTATCCCAAGTCGCAGCAGGGCACAGCCCTTGGCCTCAACGCCGGGTTGGGTAACCTGGGCGTCTCGGTGATGCAGTTCTGTGTACCGCTGGTGATTACCTTCGGCGTGTTCGGCTTCATGGGCGGCTCGCCGCAAGCTCTGCCGGACGGCGGCCAGTTGTGGTTGCAGAACGCCGGCTTCATCTGGGTACCGTTCATTGTTTTGGTGACGGTGCTGGCCTGGTTCGGCATGAACGACTTGTCCAGTGCCCGCGCTTCCTTCAGCGAGCAGGCCGTCATCTTCAAACGCAAACACAACTGGCTGATGTGCTGGTTGTACCTGGCGACTTTCGGTTCGTTCATCGGTTTCTCCGCCGCGTTTCCGTTGCTGATCAAAACCTCGTTCCCTGATGTCATCGCGTTGAAATTCGCCTTCCTCGGCCCGTTGGTGGGTGCGCTGGTACGCCCATTGGGCGGCTGGCTGGCGGACAAGCTCGGCGGCGCGAAGGTGACCTTGTGGAACTTCGTGGCGATGATCGTGATGGTCTTCGGCGTCATGCACTTCCTGCCGCAGAACGGCTCGGGCGGCAACTTCTACGGCTATCTCGGCATGTTCATGCTGCTGTTCATTACCACTGGCATCGGCAATGGCTCCACCTTCCGCATGATCCCGGTGATCTTCCGCACCCAGCATGAAAAAGCCTCGGCCGGCAAACCACCCGCCGTGCGCGAACAAGCGCTGAAGAATGCCGGCAAAGAGTCAGCCGCCGTCCTGGGCTTCAGTTCGGCCATGGGCGCCTTCGGTGCGTTCTTCATTCCCAAATCCTTCGGCACTTCGATGGCCCAGACCGGCGGCCCGGAGATGGCGTTCTACATGTTCGTCGGCTTTTACCTGAGCTGCATCGTGGTGACCTGGTGGTGGTACGCGCGCAAAGGCGCCGCGACACCCTGCTGAGCCGAGCTGCATCCAACTATTGCGTGGGCGGGGCACAGACTCCGCGACAAAGCCTGAGAGGACTACACCGTGAGTCATTTACTGGATCAATTGCGGTTTTTCAACCGTAAGCAAAACGAGTTTTCCGACGGTCATGGCGAGACCCGCAAAGAGTCTCGCGACTGGGAGAACGTCTACCGTTCACGCTGGCAGTACGACAAGATCGTGCGTTCGACCCACGGGGTGAACTGCACCGGTTCCTGCTCGTGGAAGATCTACGTCAAGAACGGCCTGATTACCTGGGAAACCCAGCAGACCGACTACCCGCGTACCCGTAACGATCTGCCGAACCATGAGCCCCGTGGCTGCCCGCGTGGTGCCAGTTACAGCTGGTACATCTACAGCGCCAACCGGCTCAAGTACCCGAAAATCCGCAAGCCGTTGCTCAAGCTCTGGCGCGATGCGCGGCAGACCATGGCGCCGGTGGAAGCCTGGGCCAGCATCGTCGAGGACAAGGCCAAGGCCGACTCCTATAAAAGCAAACGCGGCATGGGTGGCTTCATTCGCTCCAACTGGGAGGAAGTCAACGAGATCATCGCTGCGGCCAACGTCTATACGATCAAACAATACGGCCCTGACCGGATCGTCGGCTTCTCGCCGATCCCGGCCATGTCGATGGTCAGCTATGCCGCAGGTTCGCGTTACCTGTCGCTGATCGGTGGCGCCTGCCTGAGTTTCTATGACTGGTACTGCGACTTGCCACCGGCCTCGCCGATGGTTTGGGGCGAGCAGACCGACGTGCCGGAATCGGCCGACTGGTACAACTCCAACTACATCATTGCCTGGGGCTCCAACGTCCCGCAGACCCGCACCCCCGACGCGCACTTCTTCACCGAAGTCCGTTACAAGGGCACCAAGACGGTCGCGATCACTCCGGATTACTCGGAAGTCGCCAAGCTCACCGACCTGTGGCTGAACCCTAAACAAGGCACCGATGCGGCGCTGGCCCAGGCGTTCAACCATGTGATCTTCAAAGAATTCCACCTGGACAAACCGAGCGCTTATTTCACCGACTATGCCAAGCGCTTCACCGATTTACCGGTGCTGGTGCTGCTCAAGCAAATGGTCGACAAGGCACCAGGCGCCGGTTACCAGCCGGACCGCTTCCTGCGCGCCAGTGACCTGACCGACAACCTCGGCCAGGAAAACAACCCGGAATGGAAAACCATCGCCCTCGATGTCAGCGGCGAACTGGTGTCCCCTCAAGGCTCCATCGGTTATCGCTGGGGCGAGAAGGGCAAGTGGAACATCCTGCCTCGTGAAGGCGGCGAAGGCCGTGAGATCGATCTGAAGCTGAGCCTGATCGGCGATGACGTCGCCGAAGTGGCGTTCCCGTATTTTGCCGGCGAGTCCCACGAGCACTTCCAGCACGTGGCCGGCGATGCCGTGCAATACCGCCGCGTGCCGGTGCATAACGTGGTGCTGGCGGACGGCAGCGTGGCCAAAGTCGCCACCGTGTTCGACCTGTCGGCCGCCAACCTGGCCATCGACCGCGGCCTCGGCGGCGAAAACGTCGCCAAGGATTACGACGACGCCTCGGTGCCCGGCACCCCGGCGTGGCAGGAGCAGATCACCGGCGTCAGCCGCGAGAAAGCCATCCAGATTGCCCGTGAGTTCGCCGACAACGCCGACAAGACCAAGGGTCGCTCGATGATCATCGTCGGCGCGGCGATGAACCACTGGTACCACATGGACATGAACTACCGCGGGCTGATCAACATGCTCATGCTCTGCGGGTGTGTCGGCCAGACCGGCGGCGGTTGGGCGCACTACGTTGGCCAGGAAAAACTCCGTCCGCAATGCGGCTGGCTGCCCCTGGCGTTCGGCCTGGACTGGAACCGTCCGCCTCGCCAGATGAACGGCACCAGCTTCTTCTACGCCCACAGCTCGCAATGGCGTCACGAGAAAATGAGCATGCACGACGTGCTCTCGCCGCTGGCCGATAAATCGCAATTCCCCGAGCATGCCCTGGACTACAACATCCGCGCCGAACGCGCCGGCTGGTTGCCCAGCGCACCGCAACTCAACACTAACCCTTTGCACATTTGCCGCGACGCGGCTGCGGCCGGCATGGACCCGAAAGATTACGTGGTCAAGTCGTTGCAGGACGGTTCGCTGCGCTTCTCCTGCGAACAGCCGGACAGCCCGGTCAACTTCCCGCGCAACATGTTCATCTGGCGTTCCAACCTGCTGGGCTCCTCGGGCAAGGGCCACGAGTACATGCTCAAGTACCTGCTGGGCACAAAAAACGGGGTAATGAACGAAGACATTGGCCAAGTCGGCGATTGCAAACCTGAAGAAGCCGAATGGGTGGACGAGGGCGCCATCGGCAAGCTTGATCTGGTCACCACACTGGACTTCCGCATGTCCTCGACCTGCGTCTATTCCGACATCGTGTTGCCAACGGCGACGTGGTACGAAAAAGACGACATGAACACCTCGGACATGCACCCGTTCATTCACCCGTTGTCGGCAGCGATCGACCCGGCATGGGAATCGCGTTCCGACTGGGAAATCTACAAAGGCATCGCCAAGGCGTTTTCCAGCATGTCCGAAGGGCATCTGGGCGTTGAGAAGGATCTGGTGACCATCCCGCTGATGCACGACAGCGTCGGCGAACTGGCCCAACCGTTTGGCGGCACCGACTGGAAAAGCGACGGCGTGGCACCGGTGCCGGGCAAGAACGCACCGAACCTGCATGTGGTGGAGCGTGACTACCCGAACATCTACAAACAGTTCTCGTCCCTCGGGCCATTGCTGGAGAAACACGGCAACGGCGGCAAAGGCATCAACTGGAACACCGAAGACGAAGTGAAATTCCTCGGTGAACTCAATCACAAAGAAGGCGATGCCGGTATCAGCCAGGGTCGGCCGAAAATCGACACGGCCATCGATGCGGCAGAAGTGATTCTGTCCCTGGCGCCGGAAACCAACGGCCAAGTCGCCGTCAAGGCCTGGGCCGCGCTGTCGGAATTCACCGGTATCGACCACAGCCACCTGGCGCTGTCCAAGGCCCACGAGGCGATACGGTTCCGCGACATTCAGGCACAGCCGCGCAAGATCATTTCCAGCCCGACCTGGTCGGGTCTCGAAGACGATCACGTCAGCTACAACGCCGGGTACACCAACGTTCACGAAGGGATCCCATGGCGCACCATCACCGGTCGCCAGCAGTTCTACCAGGATCACCCTTGGATGCAGGCGTTCGGCGAGCAACTGATGAGTTATCGGCCGCCGGTCAACACCCGCACCATCGAAGGGGTGAAGGGCAAGCGCAGCAACGGCCACAAGGAAATTGTCCTGAACTGGATCACCCCGCATCAGAAATGGGGCATTCACAGCACCTACAGCGACAACCTGCTGATGCTCACCCTCAGCCGTGGCGGGCCGATTGTCTGGCTCTCGGAGAACGATGCGAAAAGCGCCGGTATAGAGGACAACGACTGGATCGAGTGCTTCAACATCAACGGTGCATTGACCGCCCGTGCGGTGGTCAGCCAACGAGTCAAGGACGGCATGGTGATGATGTACCACGCCCAGGAACGGATCGTTAACGTGCCCGGCTCGGAAACCACCAAGACCCGTGGCGGCCACCACAACTCGGTCACCCGGGTTGTGCTCAAGCCGACCCACATGATCGGCGGCTATGCGCAGCAAGCCTACGGTTTCAACTATTACGGCACGGTCGGTTGCAACCGCGATGAATTCGTCGTGGTGCGCAAAATGTCCAAAGTCGACTGGCTCGATGGTTCGTCCGGCGATGACCTGCCGCGTCCCCTGCCGACCGATATCGAGGAGAACTGAGATGAAGATTCGCTCACAAATCGGCATGGTTCTGAACCTGGACAAATGCATCGGTTGTCACACCTGTTCGATCACCTGCAAAAACGTCTGGACCAGCCGCGAAGGCATGGAATACGCCTGGTTCAACAACGTCGAATCGAAACCCGGGATCGGCTACCCGAAAGAATGGGAAAACCAGGACAAGTGGAAGGGCGGCTGGATCCGCAACGCCAACGGCACGATCAACCCGCGCATCGGCGGTAAGTTCCGCGTGTTGGCGAACATTTTCGCCAACCCGGATCTGCCGAGCCTCGACGACTATTACGAACCGTTCGACTTCGATTACCAGCACCTGCACACCGCGCCGCTGGGCGAGCATCAACCCACCGCGCGTCCGCGCTCGCTGATCTCCGGCAAGCGCATGGAGAAGATCGAGTGGGGCCCGAACTGGGAAGAAATCCTCGGCACCGAATTCGCCAAGCGTCGCAAGGACAAGAACTTCGACAAGATCCAGGCGGACATTTACGGCGAGTACGAAAACACCTTCATGATGTATTTGCCGCGCCTGTGCGAGCACTGCCTCAACCCGACGTGTGCAGCAGCTTGCCCGAGCGGGGCGATCTACAAGCGTGAAGAAGACGGGATCGTCCTGATCGACCAGGAGAAATGCCGTGGCTGGCGGATGTGCATCAGCGGCTGCCCGTACAAGAAGATCTATTTCAACTGGAAAAGCGGCAAGTCCGAGAAATGCATCTTCTGCTACCCGCGTATCGAAGCCGGGATGCCGACCGTTTGCGCGGAAACCTGCGTCGGGCGCATTCGCTACCTCGGTGTGTTGCTGTATGACGCCGACCGCATCAGCGAAGTGGCGAGCACCGCCAATGAGCAGGATCTGTACGAGAAACAACTGGAGATCTTCCTCGATCCAAATGACCCGGCGGTGATCCGTCAGGCTCTGGCCGACGGCGTACCGCAGTCGGTGATCGATTCAGCCCAACGTTCCCCGGTCTACAAAATGGCCGTGGACTGGAAACTCGCACTGCCGCTGCACCCGGAGTACCGCACCTTGCCGATGGTTTGGTACGTGCCGCCACTGTCGCCGATCCAGAACGCTGCCACTGCCGGCACCGTCGGCATGAACGGGGTGATCCCGGACGTCGACAGCCTGCGTATTCCACTGAAGTACCTGGCCAACCTGCTGACGGCGGGCGATGAAAAACCGGTCAAGCGTGCGCTTAAACGCTTGTTGGCGATGCGCGCCTACAAACGTTCCGAGCAAGTCGACGGCGTTCAGGACCTGCAAGTGCTGAAGGATGTCGGTTTGAGCGTGGCCCAGGTCGAGGAGATGTATCGCTACCTGGCGATCGCCAACTACGAAGACCGTTTCGTGGTACCGAGTGCCCACCGTGAAGACGCCATGAGCGACGCCTTCGCTGAGCGTTCCGGGTGTGGCTTCAGTTTCGGCAGCGGCTGTAGCGGCAGCTCCGACACCAACATGTTTGGCGCCAAGAAAGCCAACCGCCGCGACATCCTGAAAACCGTCCAGTTATGGGAGGAATGAGCATGCAAATTCTCAAAGTGATTTCGCTGCTGCTCGATTACCCGACCGAGACATTGATTGGCGGTCGCGACGAACTGGAGCAAGCGATCATCCAGTCACGGGAAATCAGCCCGACACAGCGCGGTGCGTTGTTCGAATTGTTGGAGTTGATCTGCGGCAATGACCTGATGGACGGGCAGGAGCACTACGGTGCGCTGTTCGGTCGGGGGCGCTCGCTGTCGCTGCTGTTGTTCGAGCATGTGCACGGTGAGTCCCGTGACCGTGGTCAGGCGATGGTCGACATGATGGCGCAATACGAAGAAGCCGGTTTTGCCATCGGCGTCAAGGAGCTGCCCGATTACATCCCGCTGTACCTGGAGTTCCTGTCTACCCGCGAAGACATCGAGGCCCGCGAGGGCCTGGCGGATGTTTCGCACTTGCTGGCCTTGCTCGCTGCACGTCTGGAAGAGCGCGAAAGCGCCTACGCCAGTTGCTTCCGGGCGCTGCTGCAAATTGCCGGCGCCGAGCCACATCAGGCGGTCGCCGACTTGCGGGCGCAGGTCGCGGCGGAACCTCGCGACGACTCCCTCGAAGCCCTCGACAAGATCTGGGAAGAGGAGGCCGTGGACTTCCTCCAGGCCGAACAGCAGGACCGTTGCAGTTCGCTGCCTAGCGCACCGGGCAAGGCCCGTGAGGAAAGCGCAGTGCCGTTGCACTGGGTGGATTTTCAGCATGAAGGGTTGGCCGCCGTGCCAGCCAAGGAGGTAGGCAATGTCTAAATGGAACCTGTTGTTGTTCGGGGTCTATCCCTACGTCGCCCTGGCGATTTGCCTGATCGGAAGTTGGGCCCGCTTCGACCTGTCGCAATACAGCTGGAAAGCAGGTTCGAGCCAGATGCTCAACCAACGCGGCATGCGCGTGGCGAGCAACCTCTTCCACATCGGTGTGTTGTTCGTGCTGGCCGGACACTTTGTCGGCCTGCTGACCCCTGCGTCGATTTATCACCACGTGATCAGCACTGAGAACAAGCAGTTGCTGGCAATGGTCTCGGGCGGGTTCTTCGGTCTGCTGTGCCTGATCGGCCTGCTGATGCTGGTCAACCGGCGGCTCAGCGACCCTCGGGTTCGCGCGACTTCCAGCCCTTCGGACATCCTGATTCTGCTAGTGCTGCTCGCGCAGTTGCTGCTCGGTCTGCTAACCATCGTCGCGTCTACCGGGCACATGGACGGCTCGGTAATGGTGATGCTCGCCGATTGGGCGCAGAACACCGTGCTGTTGCGTCCGGTGGAAGCAGCGGCGGCCATCGCGCCGGTCGGGTTGATCTACAAGTTGCATGTGTTCCTCGGTTTGACCCTGTTTGTGCTGTTCCCCTTCACCCGTCTCGTACACATGATCAGTGCACCGATCTGGTACCTGGGCCGCCGTTATCAAATCGTTCGTCAGAAGTACTGAGGAGACAATCATGTCAGGTGGATGTGGATGTGGTGGTGGTAACGGGGGCAGCGGTGGCTGCGGTTCTTCAAAAAAAGCGGAGGCTGTTCTCGACATCGCGCCGGTCGCAGAGGCGCAGTTTGAAGCACTGCCGGTTGAGCCCGCAGTGGCCGATGACGCCCCGGCGCAGTTGATCGCCAGCAGTGAACAGGAGTGGCCGATCATCAGCGTCAACGAGGTGTCGATCACCCCGGAAGCGATGGCCCAGGAGCTGCAATATCACCCGGCCGAAAGCCGCGAGGAGGCGGTCTATCTGGCCGCCAGGGCGCTGGTAATCCGCGAGTTGTTGCAGCAGCGCATCACCGAACTCGGTGTGTCGCTGGAGATCGGCGCCGGTGAGAACGAAGAAGAAGCGGCCACGCGCTTGCTGCTCGAACGTGAAGTGCACGTGCCGCAGTGCGATGAGGAAACCAGCCTTCGTTACTACGAGAACAATCGCGGACGCTTCCACAGCGCGCCGTTGCTGGCGGTGCGGCACATCCTGCTGGAATGTGCGCCAGATGATGTCGAGGCCCGCGAGCTGGCGCATGGTCAGGCGGAAGTCCTGCTGCAGCGACTGGAGGAATTCCCTGGCAGTTTCGCCGAACTGGCCGTGAAATATTCAGCCTGCCCGTCGAAATCCCAGGGCGGTTCTTTAGGACAGATCAGCAAGGGCCAGACCGTGCCCGAGCTGGAGCGTCAGCTGTTCACTCTGGCACCGGGCCTGGCCAGCAAACCGCTGGAAAGTCGCTACGGCTGGCATGTGGTCAGTGTCGATCAGCGGATCGAAGGCATGCCGTTGCCCTACGAAGTGGTGTCGACGGCGATCCGCACGCAGTTGCAGCAAGGCGTCTGGCAGAAAGCGCTGGTGCAGTATCTGCAAACCCTGATCGGTGCAGCCGATATTCGTGGCATCCACTTGCAGGGCGCCGACTCACCGCTGGTGCAGTGAGCATCGAGGCAAACCGGGAGAAGTGATGAACGCTGTGATGCAGGATGGTTTTGGGCGGCAGATCGACTATCTGCGGATGTCGGTGACGGACCGCTGTGATTTTCGCTGTGTGTATTGCATGGCGAAAAACATGACGTTCCTGCCACGTCAGCAGGTGCTCACGCTGGAGGAATTGCAGCGTTTGGCGACGCTGTTCGTTGGCCTGGGTGTACGCAAAATCCGTCTGACTGGCGGCGAGCCGCTGATCCGTCCCGGCATTGTCGGACTGTGCCGCAACATCGCCGCCTTGCCCGGTTTGCGCGAACTGGTGATGACCAGCAACGGCTCGCAACTGGGCCGTCTGGCCCGGCCGTTGGTCGACGCCGGGGTCAAGCGCATGAACATCAGCCTCGATAGCCTGGACGGGCAGAAGTTTCGGGCGATCACCCGTAATGGCGATCTCGATCAGGTGCTCAACGGTATTGAGGCGGCGCGGGATGCGGGGTTCGAGCGGATCAAGCTCAACTGCGTGGTGATGAAGGGACGCAACTTCGATGAAGTCCAAGCGTTGGTGCAGTACGCCATCGACCAGCGCATCGACATCAGTTTCATCGAGGAAATGCCTTTGGGCGACGTCGGTCGTTCCCGGGGCGAATCGTTCTGTTCCAGCGACGAAGTGCGCACGCTCATCGCCAGCCAGCATCGGTTGCTCGACAGCACCGAGAACAGCGGCGGACCGGCGCGCTATGTGCGTCTGGAACGCCATCCCGAGACCCGGATCGGTTTCATTTCACCCAACAGTCACAACTTTTGTGGCAGCTGTAATCGGGTGCGGATGACTGTTGAAGGGAAGCTGTTGCTATGTCTGGGGCAGGACGATGCCCTGGATTTGCGCGGATTGCTGCGGCGTTATCCGTTGGATGATCAGCCGGTGATCAATGCGGTGCAGAAGGCCTTGCGCGGGAAGCCGCTGCGGCATGATTTCAGTCCCGACGGGGAGGTGCAGATTGTCAGATTCATGAACATGAGTGGCGGTTGATTCGGGGGGCAGTGTTCTGATCCGAAATCTACCCCTCACCCTAACCCTCCCGAAACGTCGGACCGCCCCAGAGGGGCGAGGGGACTGATCGAGTTGTTCTTAGAGTTACATCGACCTGAAAGACCGAGTCGAACTCAGGTATAGAAGCACATAGAGATCTGCTCCCTTTCCCCCTCTCCCCTCTGGGGAGAGGGGTGGATTTCAGATCCGAGTGTTTATCCCCGACCTTTCAACAGTTTCCCTTTGCCGCCTTAGGGCGGTTTTTTGTCCGTCAATTCTTGATATCGATCAATTGCAGATCAGCACTTTATCCGTAGCCTTCACTGCATGTTGTGGTTTTAAGTTTGATTAAGTCTATATGTAGTGTCTGGAGGCCAAATGCAGAGCACGCTGATCGCAGTAGGATGTAACCGCTTGCACAAACGCGATGGCAGTCAGGTTGCCTTCGATGCCGACAAAATCCGTCAGGCATTGATCGCCGCCGGCAAGGCGACGGGGGAGTACGGCGAGGTTGAGGTTGAAGGCTTGCTTAACGCGGTATTGGCCAGGCTTGAAGGGTTGCCGAGGCTGCATGTCGAGCAAATCCAGGACCGTGTTGAACGGGTGTTGATGGACGCCGGATATTTCCTCGCCATGCGGGCCTACATCGTCTACCGCGAACAGCACGGACGCTTGCGCCGCGACCGGCGGACCATGGTCGAGGTGGCGACCTCGATGAACGAATACCTGGACCGTGAAGACTGGCGAGTCCAGGCCAACGCCAATCAGGGCTATTCCCTGGGCGGTCTGGTGTTGAACGTGTCGGGCAAGGTCACCGCCAACTACTGGCTGGACGAGGTGTACAGTGAGGCCATCGGCCAGGCCCACCGCGAAGCGGATTTGCATGTGCACGACCTCGACATGCTCGCCGGTTACTGCGCGGGCTGGTCGCTGCGCACCCTGTTGCACGAAGGGCTCAATGGCGTGCCCGGGCGAGTCGAAGCCGGTCCGCCGAAGCACTTGAGCAGCGCCCTGGGGCAGATGGTGAATTTCCTCGGCACCCTGCAAAACGAATGGGCCGGCGCCCAGGCGTTCAGCTCGTTCGACACCTACCTGGCGCCCTATGTGCGCAAGGATCAACTGAGTTTTCAGGAGGTGCGCCAGGCGATCCAGGAGTTCATCTATAACCTCAACGTGCCGTCGCGCTGGGGCACTCAGACACCGTTCACCAACCTGACCTTCGATTGGGTGTGCCCGCAGGATTTGCGTGAGCAGATCCCCGTCATCGGCGGTGAGGAAATGCCGTTTGCCTATGGCGACCTGCAAGTCGAAATGGATTTGCTCAATCGTGCCTACATCGAGGTGATGCAGGCCGGCGATGCGAAAGGGCGGGTGTTCACCTTTCCGATCCCGACCTACAACATCACCCACGACTTTCCGTGGGACAGTGAAAACGCCGACCGCTTGTTCGAGATGACTGCGCGTTACGGCCTGCCGTATTTCCAGAACTTCCTCAATTCGGACCTGCAACCCAATCAGGTGCGCTCGATGTGCTGCCGCTTGCAGCTGGATGTTCGCGAGTTGCTCAAGCGTGGCGGCGGCTTGTTCGGCTCGGCGGAGCAGACCGGATCGCTCGGCGTCGTCACCATTAACTGCGCGCGGCTGGGTTATGTGTTCAAGGGGGATACCAGCGGTTTGCTGCAGCGTCTGGACACACTGATGGAACTGGCGATGGAGAGCTTGGAGGTCAAGCGCAAGGTGATTCAGCACCACATGGATGCCGGTTTGTACCCGTACACCAAGCGCTACCTCGGAACCCTGCGTAACCACTTCTCGACCATCGGCCTCAACGGCATGCATGAAATGCTGCGCAACTTCACCGGCGACGAGGAGGGTATGCACACCGAGCACGGCCGGCAGTTTGCCCTGAAGATGCTCGATCATGTGCGCGCCACGTTGCTGCGTTTCCAGGAGGAAACCGGCCACATGTACAACCTGGAAGCGACGCCGGCCGAGGGCACGACCTATCGCTTTGCCAAGGAAGACCTCAAGCGCTATCCCGACATTCTCCAGGCTGGCAGCGTGCAAGCGCCGTATTACACCAACTCCTCGCAACTGCCCGTGGGCTACACCGAAGACCCTTTCGAGGCGCTGGAACTTCAAGACGAACTGCAATGCAAATACACCGGCGGCACGGTCTTGCACCTGTACATGGCCGAGCGGATTTCTTCGACCGAAGCCTGCAAGCAACTGGTGCGCAAGGCCCTTGGCCGTTTCCGCCTGCCGTACCTGACCGTGACTCCGACGTTCTCGATCTGCCCGGTGCACGGCTACCTCGATGGCGAGCATGAGTTCTGCCCCAAGTGCGACGAAGTACTGCTGCTGCGAGAACAGAAGCTCGGCACCGTTCATTGATTTCGATCCACTCAACTGCAAGGAGCTTCACCATGACTGCATCGCAAACATTGCCCCAGGCCCAACGTCAACGCTGCGAAGTCTGGACTCGGGTAATGGGCTATCACCGCCCTGTGTCGGCGTTCAATCCGGGTAAACAGTCGGAGCATCGCGAGCGGGTGCACTTCACTGAAGGCGCGGCATTGGCCGGGCGCCAATGAGTCGAATGCTTCGGGTCGGGGGCATGGTGCCCCTGACCACTATCGACTATCCGGGACAGCTCGCCTGCGTGTTGTTTTGCCAGGGTTGCGCCTGGCGTTGTCGTTACTGCCATAACCCGCAGTTGATCCCGCCTCGTGGCACAGACGAAGTGGATTGGCGGCGGGTGTTGGCGTTTCTGCAACGGCGTCAGGACCTGCTCGATGCGGTGGTGTTCAGTGGCGGAGAGCCGACCTTGCAGGACGGTTTGCTCGGCGCCATGGATGAGGTGCGGGCGATGGGTTTTCGCATCGGTTTGCACAGCGCCGGCATCAAACCCGCAGCGTTCGCCAAGGCACTGACCGGGGCCGATTGGGTCGGTTTCGATGTCAAGGCGTTGCCCGAGGATTGCCAGGCGATCACCCGGGTCGAGGGCAGCGGAACGGCCAACTGGCGAAGCCTTGAGCATCTGCTGGCCAGCGGTGTCGACTACGAATGTCGCACCACCGTGCATTGGCATTTGTTCGAGCCGGCGCGTCTGCTGATCCTCGCCAAGCGCTTGAGTGAACTCGGCGTCAAACGCTTCTCCGTGCAGTTGGTTCGCACCGAGCGGATGTTCGATCCGTTGCTGCCGAGTGTTTCGGCACAAGCCTTGCTTCCTGAGCTATGGGAGGCCATGCGCGAATTGTTTCCAGCCTTCGTGTTACGGGGGTAACCGAGGCTGCGGATCAGCGTTTAACAGAGACATCCACCATTAGGTTTTCAAATGCGCTGCCTCACGGGCGGGTATTAAACAGGGAGCATTTGATATGGCCAAATTAACGACGGCACAACGTATCGTCATCGGCTTTGCCATCGCGCCGTTGGCATTGATGGGCATGGCGTTTTACGCGTTGCACGATCTGGCAACGCTCAAGGAACAGGCGGTAGTAATCGTCAAGCAGGACTGGCCGAAGATCGATCCGATCATGGTCATTGCCACCGGCGTGCGTGATAACGCCAGGAACACCCGGGATCTACTGATCGATAAAGACAATCAGCAGGTGCAGCAGTCAATCGACGCCACCAAGAAACGGATCACTCAGGCACTCGAAACGCTTGAACCGTTGTTCTATTTGCCCGAGGGCAAAACCGCTTATGCCGCGCTGAAGAAGAATCGCGAAGCCTACGTGGCGGCGTTCACTCAAGTGCAGGTGTTGATCCGGCAAGGGGCCTTCGATGACGCCATGGCACAGCTGAAACAAAAGGTCGTGCCGGCCGAGCGCGAGGTTTATAGCAGCCTGGATCAGTTGATGGTGCTGCAAGGCAAAATATTCGCCGATCGAGAACAGGCGGCGCAGGAACTGTACAGCGATGCTCGGCGCAATATGCTCGGGTTGTTTGTGTTCTGCGTGGCGCTGGTCATTGCCGCGGCGGTGATCGTCACGCGCAGTGTGACCCGTCCATTGGGCGGCGAGCCGGATGATGCCGCACGGTTTTTGAGTCAGATCGCTCAAGGCGACCTGACGATTCAGGTGCCCGTGAACTCAAGTGTCGGCGGCAGCGTGATGATGAACATGCATCAGATGCAGCAAAGTCTGAATGCCATGGTCAAGCACATCGCGACGTCGGTGGACCAGGTGGCCAGTTCCTCCGAAGAGCTGAGTGCGGTCAGCAGCCAGACCAGCAGCAACCTGCAATTGCAGGGGCTGGAGATCGAGCAGGCGGCCACCGCAGTGAACCAGATGACCGCTGCGGTCGACGAAGTGGCGCGCAATGCGGTGAGCACCTCTGAGGCCTCGCGGCAATCCGAGCAAACCGCGCAGCGCGGGCGTGAACAGGTTCAGGAAACCGTGGTTTCGATCGGCGCACTGGCCGATGGCGTTACCGACACCTCACAGCGCATCGAGCAACTGGCGGGCCGGGTGCAGGACATCAGCAAGGTGCTGGACGTGATTCGCAGCATCGCCGAGCAGACCAATTTGCTGGCCCTCAACGCGGCCATTGAAGCGGCCCGTGCCGGGGACGCCGGTCGAGGTTTTGCCGTGGTCGCCGATGAAGTGCGCGCTCTGGCTCATCGCACTCAAGAGTCCACCCAGGAAATCGAGCAGATGATTGGCAACATTCGCCTCGATACCGGCCATGCGGTGACGGCCATGCAAAGCAGCAGCAACCTGGTGCGGGCCACCCTGGAAGTGGCGCAACGCTCTGGCGATGCATTGGATGAAATCACCCGGTCAATCTCGCAGATCAACGAGCGCAACTTGATGATTGCCAGTGCCACGGAGGAGCAGGCATTGGTGGCGCGGGAGGTGGATCGCAATCTGATGGGGATTCGCAATTTGTCCGAGCAGGTCTTGCTGGGGGCCCAACATACTCACACGGCGGGTCACGATTTGGCCCAGATGGCAGGGGCGCTGCACCAGACTGTGGCGCGTTTTAAAGTCTAGGTGATTCGGGGTGGTGGTTGTGGATGAGGGTGCTCAGGACCAGCCCCAGAACTGCAACCACCAGCCGAACCCTACCAAGCCGATGGCGAGCAACAGGCAAGTGCTGCCAGCGTAGCGACGAGCCTGGGGAATGCCTTCGCGATCCAGCCGTTTCCATCCCAGCAGCAGGCTCCAGCCCATCGCGGCCAATAACAGACAGGCCCTGGCCGGTTGTACCCACTCCAGCAACAGCCCTTCGTAGCGCAGCAATTTCACCGTTGTGGCCGACAGCCCGAGAAACAATCCCGCACCACCCAAGGGCGTGAGTGTCAGCGCCAGGGGCCAATACAGTGCAGGATCTTGCGCCAGTCGAGCCGTCAGCCGCAGAAGGATCATCAGCACCGTGCCCAACACCATCGAACTCAAACTCAAGTAAGCGACGATGCTGAAACCGTCGAGCCAACTGAAGCTGTCGTTGAGCTGCGGGTAATGGGTGAGCAGCCACCAAGGCGCGTTGTCCTGCAGCGCCCAGAGTTGGTCGTGCTCGACCAGCCATTGGGCGAGTGTTTGTTTGAGGGCGATGAACCATGGGCTGACCGTCCACTGAAATGCGCCCATGGCCAGGCCGATCACACCGAACAGCAGTAAGCGCGCGTCCCACGGTGACAGCGTCTGCGCCGTTGCGTGAAGAATCTCTTGGTTGCTGGAACGGGCGATCAGCTGGACTGCGCCGCGTTGGCCGCTGCAACGTCCGCAGGCATGACAGTCACTGGCGCCTTGCATACGACGGATATCGAGCAAGGGCGCGCAGTTGGGCGGCGGCAGGCGTGGCGCGGCATTGTCCATCCAGCGTTGTTCGTCGACTTGAAAATGCACGGGCGCCAGGCGGGCGAGCAGGGCGAAGACGCCGCTGACCGGGCACAGGTAACGGCACCAGACCCGCTTGCCCCGGGCGAACAGCAGACCGACGGCGACCGCCGCGACAGTCGAGGCACCCAGAATCAACAACGCCGCTTGGGCGTAGTCATAGACGCTGATCAACTGGCCGTAGAGGGTCGTCAGGCAGAACGCCAGGGTTGGCCAGCCGCCCCAGCGCAACCAGCGCGGTACACCCAACCCTTTGCCGTAATGGCTGGCCCATTCGCTGAGTGAACCTTCCGGACACAGAACGCCACACCAGAGTCGGCCGAACAGTACGATCGACAGCAGCACGAACGGCCACCAAATGCCCCAGAACAAAAACTGCGCGAACAGGGTCAGGTTATCGAGCAGCCGTGCCTGGCTGTCCGGCAGCGGCAACACCGCCGGGATCACCAACAACAACGCGTAGAACAGTACAACGGCCCACTGCACGGCACGAATGAGACGCGCGTGACGACGCATGCCGTCGCCCAGGCGCTGCAGCCATTGATTGCGGCGACTCAGCTCAGGCATGGGACTTTTTCCGCAGCACGTTGACGCAGCCAACCGCCGACGATCAGCCAATAACCGGCCAGCACCAGTAACGTCATGCCGCTGGGCGTCGCACGATAACCGGCAAAACCTGCGAGAAAACCACCCGGTCCATGGCTGTCGCTGAGCACGGCACTGCTGTCCCAAAGCGCATCACCAACGAGGCTGTACATCACCTCCGGTAAATCCATGGCGAGTAATTGACCGCCAATTCGCTCGGTGCCGCTGACCAGCAATGCCGCGCCGAGTACCAGCAAAACAGCTTCGCTGATGGCAAAGAATCGCTGCCACGAAATGAACCGGCGACTGCTGTGCAGCAGGGCGATGGTCAGCGCCGACAGCACCAGTCCCATTGCGCCGCCGATGGCAAACAAACCGAGCTGCGGACCTCGCAACTGAGCACCGGCGCCATAGAGAAAGACCACCGTTTCACTGCCTTCGCGGCTGACGGCGAGCATGGCCAGCAGTAGCAGACCTGCGCCACCTTGCCGGGCCAGGTGGCTATCGGCGTGTCGTTGCAAATCGTGCTTGAGCGTGCGCCCGTGGCGGTGCATCCAGCCGACCATTTGCACGATCAGCAGGCTGGCAACCAGCGCAAGTGCAGCCTGGAACCATTCACTGGCTGAGCCGCTCATGGCCTCACCGGCAAACAGAATCAACACCGCCAGCAGGCCCGAAAGCATCAACCCCAGCGCGACGCCTGCCCACAAGTACTTCGCCAGTCGATCGCCCTGATGCTGCTGGCTGACCCAGGCCTGGAGAATGCCGATCACCAGCAGCGCCTCGACGCTTTCGCGCCAGACAATGAACATTGATTGATTCATGAAAACTCCGTGTTTGAACGGGTTATTTCGCGAGGATGCCGCCCTCGGGCAGTTGTGGATTGAACTCGTCGAAGAAGGGGTAGTGGCCAGGTCTGAGGGGATGAATCACTACGAAAGTCGTCACGCCCGGCGACAGTACTTTTTCAACCCGCAACGGTGTGCTCTCGAACTCTGCTGGCCCCTGACCGATATTCTTCAGGATGATCTTGAAGCGCTGTCCGGCCGGCACCTCCAGCAGGGCCGGAGTGAAGTGACCATCGCGCAGATTGAGTTCATAGCTCGGTAATTCGGCATAAGCCGTGAACGGCGCAACTGCACCGGCAAGCATCAGCCAGGCAATCTGCAGGCGCTTCATTCAATAGCCGCCTTTTTTACCAATGCCGGCGTAAATGAACTCGTAGTGCAATTCGCAGCGTTCAAACCAGGGAGCCACACCGGTTTCCTTATCGGTATGGCGGCCAAGGGACCCATGACCGCCGGGCGGCAGGACGGTGAAGGTCAGCTGATATTTACCTGGACCGAGCAGCTTTACATTGTCGCCATAGTGCGGACCGTCATTGGCGACCATGGCGTGGAAATCGCCTTTGAGTTCGTTCTCGTTGCCCTGTTTTTTCAGGTTGAACGAGACATTGAGGTAAGGGACGAAACTGCCTTCCTGAAAGCCCTGTCGATTGTCCGCCGTGGCACGAATGTCGGCTTCCAGATGCACATCGGAATCCGCGGTGGCCCGCATCATGCCGGCAGGTGCCATCTCGATCGGCTGCAAATACACCGCCCCGACTTCTAGTCCCGGACACAACTGAGGTTCCCCGATCGGGTATTCCTTGGCCTGAGCCAACGGTGTGAGCAAGAGCAGGGCGAGTGACAACGAAAAGGTCGTACGCATGATGTCTTCCTGGGCACTAACGAGTAGGAGCCCGAGTGTAGGAAGCTTTTCTGCGAACAATAATGATTGTTATCAAGTTTCCAGCGATTAAGCCTATGACTGGGAACGCTTTCGAAACCGCTCGGCGCGGTCGACGCTGTCGCTCATCTGCGCAGCCGCGTGAATCGTCAGAGGATGCTGGGTGAAACCGGGTCTGGGTGAAATGTAGGCGGCCATTTCGCGGGCGACGGCTAACTGTTGATCCGAACCTTGTGTCAGTAACGCGATGACCAGATTTTCCAGGGCAATCACCCGGACGCGAAGGTGGACCAACTCTGCATTGGTCAATTCGGGGGGAGAGGAAAATGCTTCAGCGTCGAGTGATTTTTCCGCGCCCTCATCATCCCAGGTCGACAATCGAACAGGGCTTTGGTCTCCGGCAGGTGTTTTTTTACCAGGCATAAGAAGCTTCTCCAGGTGTTTTTATGTGGCTGCCCAAGGACCGGAAAACGCTATGCCGTAGCCGAGTTCCCGGCAGGACAAGCTTAGCCGTACCTTGATCCGTATCAAGGCCACCTTTGCGCGAGCGATGTAGGTTGGAGGCACATCCTAGAGGCAAACCGGGGATCGACATGGCCAAGAACTTTCCCATCAGCCCCAAACATCCCGAGCGCATTTGCTGGGGCTGCGACAGATACTGTCCAGCCAATTCCCTAGCGTGCGGCAATGGCTCCGACAGGACAATGCATCCGGCCGAAATGATCGGAGATGATTGGTATCTGCATGGGGACTGGGGCATTGAACCGTTGATCGCGGTAGAAGACGTGACGGACGATCCCGGCCGGAAGGGCTGAGCAACCCCTGGAAACATAGAAACCACCTGACGGAATTTTTTTTGAAATCAAGGGGTTGCCAGCCTCGGGAAATCAGTACATAATTCACGCCATCGAAAGCACTTACCGCTGAAAAAGCTCAATGTTTTCAAGGAGTTAGATCACGAATCTTACTCCAAGTTTGTACGCGTCTGGTGTTGTGCTACATGACATTAGATGTTTGAGGCCGAGTAGCAAAATGGTTATGCAGTGGATTGCAAATCCACCTACGCCGGTTCGATTCCGACCTCGGCCTCCACTTTAAACAAGCTCCGTAGATCTATGATTTACGGAGCTTTTTTATTTGCGCTGTCCTGCAAGATTTAGTCTTGAAAAGGTCAGTCGCGAACTTGCTTCACCGGGGCGGGATGTATATATTTCCCCCTCTGCTGCACAGGCGTCAGAACTGCCAGATCGTTATTTGACAGTCTTCAGACTGCTTCACCGCGCTACCGCCCGAATGGCGAAACTGGTAGACGCATGGGACTTAAAATCCCCCGCTCGTAAGGGCGTGCCGGTTCGATTCCGGCTTCGGGCACCATCTAAAATCAAGGGTTTGCGAGCGAAAGCTGATGCAAACCCTTGTTTGTTTCTGGCTTGCTTTTTTTCAGCCCACGGCAGTTATTGATCCCGACCGCTAACCCCTGGATTAGCGCCGCGTCGATCTTCGCCAGAAGGGTTGCCGTCATCGACGAGCCTTCTCTCTGCCAAGACATTTTGAAGGGCCTGGCGGGCTGCAGGATCGAGCTGATGCTCTCTTTCTTTGAGTTCAAGCAAGATAGGGCTGGACCAAGTGCGATAGGTTTTCTCAGCAATACGAATAGGTGTCATCTGTCTCCTCCTTGATCAAGGCCCGCCAACGCAGCCGGCGCAATTTCGATTCGATAGAACCCTAGTCGAGAAATCTGTTTGCCGCCAAAAATGGCAGGGTACCAGGGGCACCTCGCGGGTGCCGTTATTGGGTTCGTGATGGAGTGCAATACTCGATTTCATCCCTCATTTGCCCAGACGCCCGTAGCAGACGTGCGCCGCACATAATCGGAAAAATCCCGCGCCGGCCGACCCAGCGCACGCTGTACGCCATCGGCAACCGGTGTATTACGGCCATCAAGCACGGTGGTGAAGAGATACAGCACCAGGTCGATCAGTTGTGCAGGAAGTTCTTCCTGTTCCAGCGCCTGACGATAAGCCTCCGGCGGCACTGCGGCGAAACGGATTTCGCGTTTTGTCGCATGGGCGATTTCATTGACGGCTTCGGCAAACGTCAGCGCTCGCGGGCCCGTCAGTTCATAGAGTTGGCCCGCGTGTTCTGGTTTGGTCAGCGCCTCGACCGCGATCTCGGCGATGTCTTCTGCATCGATGAAGGGCTCTGCGATATGACCGACGGGGAGGACCAGTTCCCCTTGAAGGACAGGTCCCAGGAAGTGCGCCTCGCTGAAATTCTGGAAGAACCAGCTGGCCCGCAGGATAGTCCAGTCGACTCCGCTGTCCTGGATGACGCGTTCGGCCTGTTCTGCTTCGACCTCGCCGCGCCCCGATAGCAGCACCAGTTTGCTGACACCGCTTTTGACCGCCTGATCGGTGAATGCCTGAACGGTTTCCAGCGCGCCAGGGACAGCGAGGTCTGGTTGAAAGGAGAGGTAGACCGCGTGAATGCCATCAAGCGCAGCTTCCCAGGTAGCTTGATTTTCCCAGTCGAAGGGTGGGGTTCCCCCGCGGGAACCCAAGCGGACAGGCAAGCCGGCAGTTTCCAGTCGTTGGGCAATTCGCCGACCGGTTTTGCCAGTCGCGCCGAGAATCAGGATGTTCTCTTGAGTGGTTTTCATCGCGTTCATCTCCATCGGGTTAATGTGAGTGATGCTCACGTTAAAAAGATGATAAACCCTCACGTTATGCCGTCAACCGACAGAACCCTGGAAACCGACGTATGGAAGCTACCTGTTGAGCGGTGCTAAGGTGAGCCTATGTCATGTTTATTGAACGGGAAGTGCACCCATGCCCAAGAAAATTCCTGAGGTGCTCGAGCCCCTTGTTTCAGAGCCGACTCGGCGCAACCCCACACAACAACGCAGTCGAGAACGGCAGGAGCGAATTCTGACCGTGGCGACTCAACTGATCGCGGCCAAGGGCAGCGATCAATTAAAAATGAGTGAAATTGCCGAGCGGTCCGAGATATCGATCGGATCGCTTTACCAGTACTTTCCCGACAAGAGTTCGGTGATTCGGATGCTGGCCGAGCGCTATAACGCCGAAAGCCGTCGCTGTATTAAAGAGGCGTTGGGAGCGGTCGAGGACGCGCAAGGACTGCGAGTAGCCTATTCGGAGCTGCTCGATCAGTATTACGAGATCGTTTTTGCTACGCCGGCGATGCGGGATATCTGGTCCGGGATGCAGGCAGACAAACAGCTCCTGGCGCTGGAGCTGCAGGAGAGTCGTCTAGCAGGTGGGTTATTGGCCGACGCGATGCTTCGTGTGTATCCAGGCGGTGATGCGCAGCAGGTTCGTGAATCCGCGTTTCTGATCTGGCATCTGGGGGAGGCGACTATGCGGCTGGCCATCTCATGTGCACCCGAGGAGGGGCGCGGTCTGGTCGAGGCCTTCAAACGCATGTCGTTGCGCGAAATCATGGCGTCAGCGGCCGGATCGAGTGAGTGCGATTCAGCCGCCGAAGCCGTCAGCTAAACGAAAGGCTGACCGGTAAAACCACGAGGCAATCGTTGCCGTCCTTCCATGGCGGTGAGCCGTTCTACCCAGGCCGCACGCCAGTCAATGGCCGTGTGCGTAACTTTGGCTTTGCGTGCGGCGCGGCGTGCAGCGTTGCGCTGGTCTTTGCGCGCATCCTTGAACGCGTCGGTTTCGCGGCAGCTTCTGCATTTAACCCGGGTAAGTTCGCTGGTTGAGACGAGTTTGCTGCCTTTGTGACCGCAGGCCAGATGCCCGCCGACTTTGAAGTGAGTAACCATCAGACGCCTCCTTGGTGACGTGTAATCGTTTGACCTCCAGCGTACGGCGACGTTCGTTGCTAGCGTAACGGGCAAAAAAAGGCCCGCGTGCGGGCGGGCCAGGGGATTCTTCAAAGGAGTCCGGTCAATGTAGAGCCTGAGATGTGAACGCCGTGTGAAATGGACTGCTTAGCCATAAAAAAGCCCAGCACCAGGCCGGGTTGGGGATGTACCAGGAAGCGATCAGGCAGGGACGCACACGGTGACAACAATGTCGCCGTTCATGCGTCCTAAATCAGGCCGTATCCTTGAAGGTCTCCAGATCGAGTCATCTGAACCGCGGCAGGGGCGGGTCGACAGGTTTGAGCGACGACAGCGTATTGCGAATCAGTGGCGCGTCTTTCTCGATATCATTCAGACGATCACGAATTCTGAGGGCCGTCGGGTGACCGCCTTGATGATCGACCCAGTCGGCGATTTCCTTGCACGCCGCTGCCAGGCGAGCCTGACGGGAGTCGAGCAGAGTGAGCAAAGTGGTGATGGACTCTTTTTCGGACATGGCAAACACCTCCGTTCAAGAAACCTGTATTTGGCAGCAAAAAGCCCGCTGGGAGCGAGCTTTCTGCCGATGGGGTCGCTGTTCCTTCAGCTTTCTCAGTATAGACCCGTAAAAGGCAGGTGACCTTAGCCTTGTCGGGCCGTCACTTGTGACCTGACATTCAACTGCCAGCATTCACGTTGGGCATCGTCTTCACGATCGAAACCGTCACCGATGAAGCCGTGGGTTCGAGTATCGGCGATGCGGTACCAAACGGCGGCGTCCGGTGGTGGATGGCTGGTTTCTCCGTCTCGGCGGCCATGGATGATGATCTTATTGCAACGTTTAACAACGAAAATGTCTTCCATGGCGCCACCGCAGCTGATTCGTGTTCAGAACAACTATAGAAGCCATTTGCGATCGTGCAAAAAATAGACGGGTCAGTTCGTCGCCTCAGCCATTGCGGCCCTCATTTCCAAAAACACCGCCAGCCCGACTTCCTCCGGTCTGAGCCCTTTGCGCGCTCGTGGCCTGGGCAGCTCAGACAACGCACCCAGAAGAAAACCATCAAGCACCGCCGGGTGGATGTAGCACTTGCGGCAGACTGCCGGGGTGTTACCCAGCTGTTTGGCAACGTTCTTGACCATATCCACCAAATGCCGTTTTGCATCCGACTCGGGTTCCCACTGCAGTTTCCGCAAAACCGCCAACGCCAACGCGCTGCCAGCCCAGGTGCGGTAGTCCTTGGCAGTGAAGTCGGCGCCGGTGAGGGTTTGCAGGTAGGCGTTGACGTCGGAGGAACTGACGGTGTGCCGCTCACCGTTTTCATCCAGGTACTGAAACAGGTTTTGCCCGGGAATTTCCAGGCAGCGTTTGATGATCCGCGCCAGGCGCCGGTCTTTCACGGTGATTTGATGCTCGACGCCGCTCTTGCCGCGGAACTGGAACAGGATCGCACTGCCGTTGACCTCGACGTGACGATTGCGCAGGGTGGTCAAGCCGTAGGAGCGGTTGTCCCGAGCGTACTGGGTGTTGCCGACCCGGATCAGCGTCGCATCAAGCAAGGTGATGACCGTGGCCATGACCTTGTCGCGGCTGAAACCGGGAGCCGCCAGCAGTGCTTCAAGCTGTTTGCGCAGTTTCGGCAGCGCCAACCCAAAGTCCCGTAAACGTGAGTATTTGTCGGCATCGCGTACTTCTCGCCAGCGCGGGTGATAACGGTATTGCTTGCGACCTCGGGCATCACGGCCGGTGGCTTGCAGATGTCCGCGCGGGTCGCCACAGATCCACACATCGGTATAGGCCGGGGGCACGGCGAGGGCGTTGATGCGGTTGATCTCATCCTGGTCGGTGATGCGCTGACCCGCAGGGTCGTAATAACAGAACTTGCCGCGCAGTTTCTTGCGGGTGATGCCGGGCTGGGTGTCATCGACGTAATGCAGGTCGAATGGCAGCACATCGGGCAGCGCGATATCGGACATGGCGGTAGTCCTTGGCGACGGATCAGGGGCCGTTACAGCCATTGACCGCACACCATTGCAGTCGTGCCAGCGGATTTATGCCAGCACCGCCACCGCCTTGATCTGTGCCCAGAGTTGCTGACCGGGGTGCACGCCCAATTGGTCCCGGGAGTAGCGGGTAATCCGCGCCAGCAGCGGTGTGCCGCCGGCGTCAAGACGGATCAGCACGTGGGCGGCGTTGTCCGCACCCATTTCACTGATCACGGTGACCGGCAGGCGATTGAGGATGCTGCTTTGCTCGACGCTTTGCAGGCTCAGGCTGACATCCCGCGCCTGAACCTTGCAGCGCAGCGCCTGACCCAGGGCCATCGGTGAGTGAGCCACTCGAATGTTCAGGGTCGTGTCGGGCAGTTGCAGGGTCAGCAATTGGTAGTCGGCGTCATAGGCACTGACGTGCCCCTCGATTACCACGCCGGCGTCGTCGCCCAGCGCCAGGGGCAGGTCCAGACGGGCCAGCGTTTCGCCAATAGCGCCGCTGGCCAGCGCCTTGCCATTGCTGAGCAGAACGAGGTGATCGGCCAGCCGCGCGACTTCATCCTGTGAGTGGCTGACGTACAGCACCGGGATGTCCAGTTCATCGTGCAGTCGTTGCAGGTAAGGCAGGATTTCGTTTTTTCGTTGGCTATCCAACGCCGCCAGCGGCTCGTCCATCAGCAACAGTTTCGGGCTGGTGAGCAGGGCGCGGGCGATGCCGACTCGCTGCCGTTCTCCGCCGGAAAGGTGCTGCGGATGGCGATCCAGCAAATGGCCGATCCCGAGCAGTTCGGTCGCGTGAGCCATGTCGACCCGCCGCTGTTGGCGAGGAATGCGCTTGAGGCCGAACTCCAGATTGGCCAGCACCGACAGATGGGGAAACAGGCTGGCTTCCTGGAAGACGTAACCCAGCGCACGTTTGTGTGGCGGCACGAAAATCTTCTTGTCGCTGTCCTGCCAGACTTCGTCGTTGACCTGGATGAAACCCTGCTCGGCCTTCTCCAGGCCGGCGATGCAGCGCAGGCAGGTGGTCTTGCCCGAACCGGAATGACCGTAAAGGGCAGTGACGCCGCGGCCGGGCAATTGCAGATCCACTTCCAGGGCGAACCCCGAATACCTCAGTTTCAGACGCGTATGGATCATCGATCAGCTCCAGCCCGCTTTGGTTTTACGGCTGGAGTAAAGCGCCAGCAACACAATAAAGGAGAACACCAGCATCGCCCCGGCCAGCCAATGGGCCTGGGCGTATTCCATGGCTTCGACGTGATCGTAGATCTGCACCGAGACCACGCGAGTCTTGTCGGGAATGTTGCCACCGATCATCAGCACCACGCCGAATTCACCCACGGTGTGGGCAAAACCGAGAATGGCAGCGGTGATGAAACCGGGGCGGGTCAGCGGCAGGATCACGCTGAAAAACGTGTCCCAGGGATTGGCGCGTAAGGTCGCGGCCACTTCCAATGGGCGAGTGCCGATGGCGGAAAAAGCATTTTGAAGGGGCTGGACCACGAATGGCATCGAGTAGAGCACCGAGCCGATCACCAACCCTGCAAAACTGAAAGTGAGGGTGCCGAGTCCCAGTGATTGGGTGAAGTGGCCGACAAACCCGTTAGGGCCGAGCGCCAGCAACAGATAGAAGCCAATCACCGTCGGCGGCAGCACTAGGGGCAGGGCGACAATCGCCCCGACCGGGCCGCGCAACCACGAGCGGGTGCGCGACAGCCATAACGCAATCGGAGTGCCGATGACCAGCAGGATAACCGTCGTCAGCGACGCCAGTTTCAGGGTCAGCCAGATGGCGGAAAAGTCGGCACTCGATAGCGTCATTTAGAGTTGGTAACCGTAGGATTTGATAATTGCGGCGGCTTTCGGACCTTTGAGGTACTCAACCAGCGCCTTGGCAGCCGGGTTGTCCTTGCCTTTGTTGAGGATCACCGCGTCTTGTTTGATCGGGTCGTGCATGCTGGCTGGAACGATCCAGGCCGAGCCGCCGGTGACTTTGCCGTCTTTGTAGATCTGCGACAAGGCCACAAAACCAAGTTCGGCGTTGCCGGTGGAGACGAACTGGTAGGCCTGGGTGATGTTCTGGCCTTCAACGATCTTGGCTTTGACCTTGTCGGTCAGGCCCAGCTTGGCCAGCACCTGAGTAGCGGCCAGACCGTAAGGCGCCGCTTTCGGGTTGGCGATGGACAAATGCTGATACTGGTTGTCGCTCAACACTTTGCCCTTGGCATCGACGTAACTTTCTTTCGCCGACCACAGCGCCAGGGTGCCGACGGCGTAGGTGAAGCGCGAGCCCTTGACCGTATCGCCTTCGGTTTCGAGTTTTTGCGGGGTGGTGTCGTCCGCCGAGAGGAACACTTCGAACGGTGCGCCGTTCTTGATCTGGGTATAGAACTGGCCGGTGGCACCAAAGGAGGTGACTAGTTTATGCCCGGTGTCTTTTTCGAAATCGGCGGCGATCGCCTGAATCGGTGCAGTGAAGTTGGCGGCGACGGCGACCTGGACTTCATCCGCCTGGACGGACCCGAAAGCGAACACTGCAAGCAGGGTTGCCAGGCAGGTGGGGGCAAAACGTGAGGCACGAATGGTCATGAAACGGCTCCGTGGTAGGCAAGTGCAGCAAGGGGGTGAATCGCTATATAGTGGAATATATAGCGAAATGCCTGCAAACGGAACGTGCGAAATGCGCGTTGTTGAGGTGACGCGTGAACCTGCAGCTGCCGAAGGCTGCGTTCGGCAGCAGTCGTGGAAACAGACACCGCGGTCTTTCAGGTTAATGGTGGCAGCTGAATTTACGACCGCTTCGCAGCCGAACGCAGCCTTCGGCAGCTACAGGGCCGTGTTTAGTGACGAAGCAATTTCGCCAATCCTTCCTCTGCCAGACGCCGGGTCAACTCAGCCGTGGTCATTTCAACGCCCAGCGTGAATGCCTGACCCGCCCACAGATTGCTGAAATCCGCTTCCCCCTTGGCCCGCAACGGCATCAACGCACCACCCGCCAGCGGGAAGGCCGGTGCTTTGGCGCTCATCGGCCCGAGTTCGCGCATCACCCGATTGAGAATTCCGCGCGCCGGGCGTCCGGTGAAAATGTTAGTGACGGCCGTTTCACTTTCCTTGGCCGTGCGCAACGCCTTGTGGTGAGAAGCGCTGACCTTGGCCTCTGGCGTGAACAAGTACGCCGTACCGACTTGTACCGCCGAAGCCCCCAACAGGAAAGCCGCCGCGACGCCTCGTGCATCGGCAATCCCGCCGGCAGCAATCACCGGCACTTTCACCGCATCGACAATCTGCGGCACCAGCGCAAAGAGGCCCACCTGGCTGCTCAGGTCATCACTGAGAAACATGCCCCGATGGCCACCGGCTTCGTACCCCATGGCGATGATCGCGTCACAACCCTGCTGTTCGAGCCAGATGGCCTCTTCGACGGTGGTGGCTGAGGAAAGGATTTTCGCTCCAGTGGCTTTCACGCGATCCAGCAGGGACTTTTCCGGTAGGCCGAAGTGGAAACTCACGACTTCGGGCCGAAACTCTTCGATCACTTCGCAGGCCGCGCTATCGAACGGCGCTCGATTGGACACCGGCGTCGGCGCGTCGAAGTCCACGCCAAGTTCCCGGTAGTAAGGTTCCAGTAGATGCTTCCAGTCTCGAGCGCGGTGCTCATCGGTGGCGGGTGACTGATGGCAGAAGTAGTTGACGTTGATCGGGCGCTGAGTGTGTTGGCGAATCGTTTTCAGCTCCTCGCGCAACTGATCGATGCTCAACATGGCGGCAGGCATCGAGCCCAGGCCGCCGGCGTTACTGGCTGCGATAACCATGGCCGAACCGGTCGCGCCGGCCATGGGCGCCTGGATGATCGGCAGTTCAATGCCGAGCAGGTCAAGAATGCGAGTGTCTGGCCATTTGCTCATTTGAAAGGTTCTCCGACGTCATAACAGGGCAGGGACGGTAGGACCGTTTTTGTATCAGCAATGACTGACATAAGGCCAGTCGAGTTTTCAGTTCGTGTGCCACTCTTGGCTTAAATTCGAGTACGGTGAAATGTTGCTATGTGTTATTTCAACTGCACGACAACTGAGTGATTCCATCTGGAGGCAGCAATGTTCCAAGGCATTTTGATCG
The DNA here is from genome assembly GCF_054897765.1 of Pseudomonas sp. RT4P38. Classification (NCBI taxonomy): domain Bacteria; kingdom Pseudomonadati; phylum Pseudomonadota; class Gammaproteobacteria; order Pseudomonadales; family Pseudomonadaceae; genus Pseudomonas; species Pseudomonas sp. RT4P38. The sequence goes on along the minus strand of NZ_CM142703.1, from coordinate 3,980,882 downwards.
ACAAAGACGACAGCGGTTACCGGGCCACACTGCAAGAGATCAATGACGATCAACTGCCCGAGGGCGATGTGACAGTGCGTGTTGCGTACAGCACGCTGAACTTCAAGGATGGCCTGGCAATCACCGGCAGCAGCCCGGTGGTGCGAAAATTCCCGATGGTGCCGGGGATCGATCTGGCAGGGACTGTCGAAGTCAGCGAGCATCCGGACTACAAGGTCGGTGATCAGGTTGTACTCAATGGCTGGGGAGTTGGCGAAGGACATTGGGGCGGACTCGCGCAGAAGGCTCGCTTGAATGGCGACTGGCTGATTCCGCTGCCCAAGGCATTCACCACGGCACAAGCGATGGCCATCGGCACGGCGGGTTACACGGCGATGCTGAGCATCCTGGCACTGGAACATAATGGCGTGACGCCCGAGCAGGGCGACGTATTGGTCACCGGCGCCAATGGCGGTGTAGGCAGTTTCGCCATCGCACTGCTGAGCAAGCTCGGCTATCGGGTGGTCGCGTCCACCGGCCGCACCTCCGAACACGATTACCTCAAGCAACTAGGCGCCAGCGAAATCATCGATCGCGCCACGTTGTCCGAGCCGGGTAAACCTTTGGCCAAGGAGCGTTGGGCGGCGGTCATCGACTCGGTCGGCAGCCACACTCTGGCCAATGCCTGTGCCAGCACGAAGGCCAACGGCACTGTTGCCGCGTGTGGCCTGGCGCAAGGCATGGACTTCCCGGCTTCAGTCGCACCGTTCATTTTGCGCGGCGTGACCCTGGCCGGGATCAACAGCGTGACCCAACCGAAAGCCAAGCGAGTATTGGCCTGGAATCGTCTGGCCAAGGATCTCGACTTCGCCTTGCTGCCGCTGATCAGCCACGAAATCGGCTTGAGTGAAGCGATCGACGCCGCTTCGCGGTTGCTCGCGGGGCAATTGCGTGGGCGGGTTGTGGTGGATGTGAATCGCTGATTACAGGGCTTCACGCTCCAGCAATTGCCGTTTGCGTTCTACACCCCAGCGATAGCCGGACAGGTTGCCGTCGCTGCGCACCACGCGGTGGCACGGAATTGCAACCGCCAGAGTGTTCGCGCCACAGGCTTGAGCCACGGCGCGCATCGCTTTTGGTGCGCCGATTCGCTGGGCGATATCGGCGTAGCTGGCGGTGCAGCCAACAGGAATCTCCCGCAGGGCTTGCCAGACCCGTTCTTGAAAAGCGGTGCCACGAACATCCAGCGGCAAGTCCAGGCCCAGGGCCGGCGCTTCGATAAAACCCACAACCTTGGCGATCAGCTGCTCGAAACTGTGATCGGCGCCAATCAGATTCGCACGCCGAAACTTGTCCTGCAGATCGCAGACCAATTGGTGCGGATCATCGCCCAGCAGGATCGCGCAAACTCCCCGTTCACTCTGCGCCACCAGAATCGCCCCCAGGGAACACTGGCCGACGGCAAAACGAATGTCGTTGTTCTGGCCGGCTGCGCGGTAATCACCGGGTTTCATGCCCAATAGTTGATCGGCTGCTTCATAAAAACGGCTGTTGGAGTTGAAGCCAGCGTCATACAGCGCGTCGGTCACTGAGCCGCCATCCGCTAGACGTTCACGGACTCTGCGCGAGCGATGGGCGGTAGCGTAACCCTTGGGCGTCAGACCGGTAACCGCTTTAAACACCCGATGGAAGTGAAAGCTGCTGAGGCCGGCAGCCAAGGCCAGTTCGCTTAGTACAGGCAGATTTTCCGCGGTTTCAATCTGGCGGCAAGCGGCAGCCACGGTCGCGGCATGTTGCGCGGCGATGTCGCTTTGATCCTTCGCGGCTCGTTTGCTAGGGCGATAACCCGCCGCCTGCGCCTGCTCGGCGGTGTCGAAGAATTCGACATTCTGCGGTTTCGGCAAACGCGCCAGACTGCTGGGGCGGCAGTAGATACCGGTCGTTTTCACCGCGTACACAAACTGTCCGTCTGCCCGGGGATCACGCGCAACGACGGCGGCCCAGCGAGGGTCGTTCTCGGTGGCGATCTTTGTCAAATGGCTTGTCATGGCTTCATGTCCTGACCTGTTTCATTCAGATTAACCAGCTGACGGGATCGCTGCACCCCGGGTCTTGCGGTCGAATTCGAAGGCTTCATCCGGCGGTACGAAAGGTGAAGTTGATCCGTTGCTCGCCCAGTCGCGGGTGTTGGCCGTCCTTGATCGGCAAGACGCCGTGATAACGCAAGCGATCCACACCGCCCCAAACCACGATGTCGCCATGTAACAGCGGTACCCGCTGGCTTTTATCGCTGCGCTCGAAGCCGCCGAACAAGAACATCGCCGGCAATCCCAACGACACTGAAACAATGGGCGCAGCGTAGGAAACTTCGTCTTTGTCCTGGTGCAACGACATCTTGGCTCCGGGAACATAACGGTTGATCAGGCAGGAATCAGACACGAAATCCGCAAACCCCGCTTCCCGCGCCGCCGTTTGTGCCAGTTCGAAAAACACCTCGGGCATTTTCGGCCAGGGTTCTCCGGTCAGCGGATCATGGCGGGTATAGCGATAACCGCTGCGGTCGGTGGTCCAGCCCAGCGTGCCGCAACTGCTCAAGGCGACCGACATGGTAAAGCCCCCGGGCGTGATCATCTGTCGAAACGGTGCAGCCGCCAGAACCACGTCCAGTGCGGGCAGCAACTGATCCAGCCAGGGCAGGGCAAAGCCTCTGAGGACGCAGGATTGTTCGCCGATCCGATCGAGCCTGGGTTGCTGCTCGGGTTCGGCGTCGGCAAACAAGTCGAAGGTGGTCGGGTTCATGGGGTCATAACGCGTCGTGAAAGATGATTCCAAGGGTATGCCGTTTTCCACTGTGCAGGCGACTCACGCCGTGGCGCAGGGTGACCCGGTAATAGCCACGAACGCCTTTTACCGGTCGTTGGTTGACGGCAAAGATCAGCGCGTCACCTTTCTTCAGGCCGATGACCTGGGGGCGCGACTGCATCCGCGGGCGCTGTTCCGTCAGCACGAACTCGCCACCGGTGAAATCGTCCTCGGGCTCTGACAGCAGAATCGCCACTTGGAGCGGGAAGACGTGTTCGCCGTACAGGTCCTGATGCAAGCAGTTGTAGTCCTGTGGTCCATAGTGCAGCAACAACGGCGTCGGGCGTTCCTGACCGGCGGCATGGCAGCGCTCGAGGAACGCTTCGTGCGTTTCAGGGAAACGGGTCGGCAGGTCCATGTGCTCGTACCAGCGATTGGCTATCGGCACCAGCCTGGGGTAGAGCGCACTGCGCAAATGGGCGACGACATCCGGCAACGGGTACCTGAAGTATTTGTACTCGCCACGGCCAAAGCCGTGACGAGCCATGACCACTTGCGAGCGAAACGGTTCGGGGCGGGCATACAGTGCGCTGATTTCCTCGCACGTATTGTGGCTTAAAAGCGACCTGATGATCGCGCAGCCATCCTGATCGAGTTGCTGTTGCAGTGTGGCCCAGTCCAGTCCATCGAGAAATGGCTCGTTCATCGCTGCGACTCACGATCAAGCAATTGCCGTTTGCGCTCCAGCCCGCGTTCCAGCGTTGCCAGGTCATCACCGAGCAACAGCGCGCACAGACCTTCGGCGCTGAATGCGAGCAGCAAGACGCCAAGGCTGGAACTGCCGCTGATAATGCGAATCGAGGAAGCACACATGTTCTGACTCCTTAACCAAAGGTTGAGGTGGCCAGTCTAGGGCGCGGTGAGAGGGTGATCACTCCGGCGCTTGCGGTCGAATTTCAGACGGGGGAGCAGACGTCCTTGTTGTCGCTCCGGATCCCGTTACAGTGCTTTGCTGACGCTGATTTCGCTGATGACGTCTTCGCTGGAACCATGAATGGCGTCCAGCGCGGCCTTGGCTTCTTCTTCGGTGCCTTTTTCAAGCTGGGCAAATTCGAAGCGACGCTCACCGTTGAGTTTGTATTTGATGACGTATTTGGTCGTTTGGGCCACGGTCATAGCTGCCTGGTTCTCGTGCTGGGTGTCACTCAGCTCAGTTTCGTGCTGGAGCGGCGGATGATCTTGATGGTGTGAGTCAGGGTCGGTGTGCGAGTCACGCTGATCGGCCGGCGGTTGACCGTGTCGATGGTGATGTTCCAGAAACCGGTGCTCGGTGCAGTAATCCGCGCCGGGAAAGTGTCGAATGCACCGCCGTGGTAAGTGTGGCGACCGCCATTCTTGAAGCTGCGGAAATTGGCGTCGTTCATCAAGCGGATGTTGCATGTTTGGGAGCATTGAATGACGACGATGTCGTCTTCGTTGAGGTGCTCGCGTTGGTGGATAAATTTCATGAGGCGCCTCCAGAAGGGCTTTTTCTACAAAATCAAAACGATAGCATGGGCGATTGGCGCAGTTTATCAGCCCGAACGGGTTATTATCCGGTCGTCGAGGTCCGCTTTGACAATTAAAAACAGTTATTCGGAATTCTATGAGCGATAAACGCAGCAAGCCTCGGAGAAAAACAGCATTTGTACTGTCGGAGTGTCTTTATCGGAGGTGTTGTATGAAGTGGGGTGTGCTGATCCTGCCTATGGCGTTAGCGATGAGTGGCTGTGCGAGTGTCTCGGAGATCAATGAGTCGCTGCCCACCATGAGCGTGATTTCAGGCAAGAAACCTCACGAGTACGCGCAATGCCTGACCGAAAAACTGGCCAGCAGCCGGGGAGCCCTGCAAGTCGAGCCGCACAAGGACGGTGTGCGAGTCATCGTGCCGCAGAAGTTCTCCTCAGGCCCGGCCGCGGTATTTGATATCGAAGACCGATCCACGGGCAGCAGCATCAAGTTGCATGAGCGCATCTCCAATGTGCCGTTGCGCCCAATGGATGTGCGCAATGCCGCTACTGCGTGCATTTCCGGCTGATAGACTGTCGCGAGTCAGCACCGATGCCGCCAAAGCAGCGCTTTGGCGGCATTGTCATTTCTGGAGTCGAGCATGAAGCGAGAGCAGGTACGGGAGTGCCATGCAGAGGGTCACATTTCTGCCACCCACGTCATTCAAAATCCGGCGAATCCGGGAGAATGGATTGTGTTTTTCAAGAAAAGCGCCGGGCGCAGCTATTTTCTGGTGGATGATAACGATGAAGTCGAATCCTTCAGTCGTCTCGACGATTTGATCGAGACGGTGCGCGGCCTCGGGATCAAGTTCGCCGAAATTCACATGTAGGGCTGGGGCGCCTTACTTGCAGACCACCACGACACTGCGGTTCTTGTAGTTACCGACGTCGACGCCCAGGGTCTTGTCGCTTTCCTGGGTCGAAGGTGTTCCGTCGGTACCGACGATTCGATAACCGGTGCCGGCGCAAGAGGCATCGGCTTTTTCATAGCAGGTCGCCCAAGAGTTGGCTTCCCCGGAGCAATCAATGGCCAGGCCTTGTTCGCCGTTGTTCAGGTAAGTCGTTTCGGAAGTGGCGCAGCCGCTCAGGGCCAGTACCGCAATCAGTGGAAAAAATTTATTCATGTCGTTGTCGTCGTCAGGATGATGGGGCTGAGTCTGTGACAGCGCTGGCATCAAAAGGTTATAGCGAATGGCCACTTGGTTGCAGGCAATCACAAAAAAGCCCTGCGCGAGCAGGGCTTGGGTCGAGTCGGGTGCTTCTCAGGACTTGTCCTTGCCGCGACGCTTCGGGGCTGGGTGTTCGAGCTCCAATACGGATGCCACCTCAATCGCCGACGCTTCGGTAGGGAATGGCCCGGCGATATTTTCGCCGCCTGCGCTGTCTACCCACCACTGGCCGTCTTTTGCCTGATTGATCAGGAACCCGTTGACACTTTTTGCTTCCGACATCTATCTGCCTCGTTGACTGGTTCAATCGCGCAATGATAGCGCCAAATGCACTCAACCGGTGCTGATGGTGTAGGGTTGTGCGATTCGTGGCCGTGCAGATCTGATGGTCTGTGCTATCTATAAAGGCTGCGGAGCTATCTCGGGAACTATCCGCGAGAATATTTCTCTATGATGGCATCGGTTAGCCAGTGCGGGGCATTGTAAGGTGCACGCCGCCTGATTAGACTGCGCCGAAACTCGTACACACAGCCCTATCAAGGACTTTTATGATCAAGAAATGCTTGTTCCCAGCAGCCGGTTACGGTACTCGCTTCCTGCCAGCGACTAAAGCCATGCCCAAAGAAATGCTGCCGGTGGTAAACAAGCCACTGATCCAGTACGGCGTCGAAGAAGCACTGGACGCTGGGTTGACTGAAATCTCCATCGTCACCGGTCGCGGCAAACGCGCTCTGGAAGACCACTTTGACATCAGCTACGAGCTGGAAAACCAGATCAAGGGCACCGACAAGGAAAAATACCTGGTCGGTATCCGTAAACTATTGGACGAGTGCTCGTTCTCCTACACCCGTCAGACCGAAATGAAAGGCTTGGGCCACGCGATCCTGACTGGCCGCCCACTGATCGGTGACGAACCGTTCGCGGTAGTGCTGGCGGACGACTTGTGCGTCAACCTCGAAGGCGATGGCGTCCTGACCCAGATGGTCAAGCTGTACGAGCAGTATCGCTGCACCATCGTTGCGATCCAGGAAGTGGATCCGCAGGAAACCAACAAGTACGGCGTGATCTCCGGCGAGCTGATTGCTGATGATTTGTACCGCGTTCGCAACATGGTCGAAAAACCAGCCCCGGAAGACGCACCGTCGAACCTGGCGATCATCGGTCGTTACATCCTGACGCCGGATATTTTCGAGCTGATCAAGCAAACCGAGCCAGGCAAAGGTGGCGAGATTCAAATCACCGACGCCCTGATGAAGCAGGCGAAAAACGGTTGCGTGATTGCCTACAAGTTCAAGGGCAAGCGTTTTGACTGCGGTGGCGCTGAAGGCTACATCGAGGCCACCAACTTCTGCTTCGAGAACTTCTACAAGACTGGCAAGGCTTACTGATAGCCTTTGACCCACTTGTATTGAAAAGCCACCTTCGGGTGGCTTTTTCATTTTCCGTCCCCATATCGTTTGCAGCGCTTGCCCAACGGACGTCTGCGGGTATGCTTGTGGACTGCCGAGGAGATTGAAAATGGCCTACGATTTTGACCTTTATGTGATTGGCGCTGGTTCCGGCGGTGTGCGGGCTGCGCGTTTTGCTGCCGGTTTTGGCGCGAAAGTGGCTGTGGCCGAGAGCCGCTACCTGGGTGGCACTTGTGTGAACGTCGGCTGTGTGCCGAAAAAGCTGTTGGTCTACGGCGCACACTTCGCCGAAGACTTCGAGCAGTCGAAAGGTTTTGGCTGGACGCCGGGCGAAGCGAAGTTCGATTGGGCGACGCTTATCGCCAACAAGGATCGCGAGATCAATCGCTTGAATGGCATCTATCGCAACCTGCTGGTTAACAGCGGCGTGACCTTGCATGAAGGCCACGCCAAGATCGTTGATCCGCACCGGATCGAGATCAATGGCGAGCGCTACACCGCCAAAAACATCCTGATTGCTACCGGTGGATGGCCACAGATTCCGGAGATTCCGGGGCACGAACACGCGATCAGCTCCAACCAGGCGTTTTTCCTCAAAGAACTGCCCAAGCGCGTTCTGGTGGTGGGCGGTGGTTATATCGCCGTCGAATTCGCCGGGATCTTCCACGGCCTGGGCGCCGAGACCACGTTGCTTTATCGCGGTGAGCTATTCCTGCGTGGCTTCGACGGTGCAGTGCGCAAGCACCTGCAGGAAGAACTGACCAAGCGCGGCATGGACCTGCAGTTCAACGCCGACATCGAACGTATCGACAAGCAGTCCGATGGCAGCCTGAAGGTGACGCTCAAGGATGGCCGTGTGCTGGAGGCGGATTGTGTGTTCTACGCCACGGGTCGACGCCCGATGCTCGACAATCTTGGGTTGGAAAACACTGGCGTCAAACTCGACAAGAAAGGTTTCGTCGAGGTCGACGAGCAGTATCAGACCGCCGAACCGTCGATCCTGGCACTTGGCGATGTGATCGGTCGGGTTCAGCTGACGCCGGTGGCGTTGGCGGAAGGCATGGCCGTGGCGCGACGTTTGTTCAAACCTGAGCAATATCGCCCGGTGGATTACAAGATGATCCCGACCGCAGTGTTCAGTTTGCCGAACATCGGCACGGTCGGTTTCACCGAGGAAGAGGCCCGGGAGGCCGGTCACGATGTGGTGATCTTCGAAAGCCGCTTCCGTCCAATGAAACTGACCCTGACCGAATGCCAGGAGCGCACCCTGATGAAACTGGTGGTGGACGCCAAGACCGACAAGGTTCTTGGCTGTCACATGGTCGGTCCGGAGGCTGGAGAAATTGTGCAGGGCTTGGCGATCGCCTTGAAAGCGGGTGCCACCAAACGCGATTTCGATGAAACCATCGGCGTACACCCGACTGCCGCCGAAGAGTTCGTCACCATGCGCACGCCGGTCGCGGGTTAATCGTCCTTTTGGGGCTCTGATGCGTCTGGCGCTGTCGCAATGACGGCCGCCAGGCGCACGCTCTCATCGAGGCTCGCCTGAGTCTTGAACAACTCAATTTCCAGCGCTTTGTTTATCTGCGACTGCTCATCGACGCTCTGTTTCAGCGACTGGCTTTCCAGCAGGGCAGCGCGCAAGCGTTCCTGGAGGAGGGTGCGTTCGCTGTCGATACGGTTGACCTGTTCCAGCAGTTGATCCTGTCGAGCGTTGGTTTGCTTGAGTTGATCCTGCAGCAGGCTCAACTCTCGCAGGGTGCCGCGGTTCTCCGTTAGCAAACGCTCATTGTCGCGGTGCAGTTGCGTGATCTCATCCTGACGCACCAATGCGCTCTGCTGGGCCTGGCGCAATTCCATCTGAATCTGCTGCACCTGGCTTTCGTGGCGACGTTGCTCCTGCTCGCGCTGTTCTTTGACTGCGTTGCGATAGTGTTCCAGTGCGTCACGAGCATGTAGGTGTTTCTCTTCAAGGGAGCGGATCTGCTCGTCCTTGTCTTTCAAGCGTAATTCGAAATCGGCCAATGCCTGGTTCAGCCCGGCGTTGCGGGTTTGCTCGGTCTGCAAGATGGAGCGGGTTTCTTGCAGTGCCTCGGATTCCTGAGTCAGTGCCAGGCTTTGAATCTCGTACTGCTGATGCAATTCGCCATTGGCTTGTTGAGCTTCCTTCAGCTGTATTTCCAGCTCTTTTCGCTGCTGATCGAACTGCGCGCGTGCCTGATCGATGGGCTCCTGAGCCTGCTCCTTGAGTCTTTGTGCCAACCGCGAGACCAGGCCTGCCAGCTCATCATCAATAGGTTCCGGCAGCACTTCGGCGCGCTCGACGCCGTCATCCAGCTCCTTCAAATAGCGATGAATCGTGGTTTTCGAGCCCGTATTGCCCATCTCGATCCGTACCGCATCAATGCTTGGATTTTCGCCGCGAGCCAAAATTGCCAGGCGTGCTGCCTGGACCACTGCTTTGTTTACGCCGCCACGAGCCATGAGCTCTCCTACGATTTCGTACTGTGGTACATACCACTTAAGTACACAATGTACCACGCCGCATGAAAACTTAAAATACGACAAGTATTCATGCGGGATATACTGGTATTACCCCGTGTGATGGGTCCAGTAACGCGTTTTCACCCGCCAAAGCGGTACGTTTTAGAGAGTTGAGCCGATGACTGAGCTGGATCGTTACCTGCAAGCCGCCACCCGCGACAACACCCGTCGCAGCTACCGGGCGGCTATCGAGCATTTTGAAGTCAGTTGGGGCGGCTTCCTGCCGGCGACCAGCGACAGCGTCGCGCGCTACCTCGTCGCTCATGCGGGTGTGCTGTCGATCAATACCTTGAAGTTGCGTTTGTCAGCACTGGCGCAATGGCACAACAGTCAGGGTTTTCCTGACCCGACCAAGGCGCCGGTGGTGCGCCAAGTCTTCAAGGGCATTCGCGCGCTACACCCGGCTCAGGAGAAACAGGCCCAGCCATTGCAGCTTCAGCATCTCGAGCAGGTGGTTGCCTGGCTGGAGCGGGAGGCTACAGAAGCAAAGGTTCAAAATGATCAACCTGCACTCCTGCGGGCCAGGCGAGACACGGCGCTGATCCTGTTGGGCTTCTGGCGCGGCTTTCGTAGCGATGAGTTGTGCCGGTTACAGATCGAGCACGTGCAAGCGGCTGCCGGCTCAGGCATCACGCTCTATTTGCCGCGATCCAAGAGTGACCGCGAAAACCTCGGCAAGACTTACCAGACGCCTGCGTTGCAGCGTCTGTGCCCGGTGCAGGCGTACATCGACTGGATCACCGAAGCCGCGTTGGTTCGTGGACCGGTATTCCGGGGCATCGACCGTTGGGGCCACCTGAGCGAGGAGGAGCTGCACGCCAACAGCGTGATTCCGTTACTGCGCCAGGCGCTGGAGCGTGCCGGCATCCCGGCCGAGCACTACACCAGTCACTCCTTGCGGCGCGGCTTTGCCACCTGGGCGCATCAGAGCGGTTGGGACTTGAAGTCGTTGATGAGTTACGTGGGCTGGAAGGATATGAAGTCCGCCATGCGCTATGTTGAAGCCAGCCCGTTTCTCGGGATGACACCGCTCGCGGAAAAAACCATTGGCGCTGCTAAGTAAGTTTTCTTCTATTAATACGTTCGGCTAATAGCGAAAACCAATGAGCAGCATGAGCTTTGCCAATGAGCCATCCGGCAATCGAGTCGGTAGGATTCACTCCATCAACTTCTCAACCAAACTTTTCAACCCTGACGGAGAGTCATCGATGCCTATCATCAACAGCCAAGTTAAACCGTTCAAAGCTACCGCCTACAAAAATGGCGACTTCGTACAAGTGTCGGACGCTGACCTGAAAGGCAAGTGGTCTGTGGTGTTCTTCTACCCAGCCGACTTCACCTTCGTTTGCCCGACCGAACTGGAAGACCTGGCTGACAACTACGACGCATTCCAGAAGCTGGGCGTCGAAATCTACAGCGTTTCCACCGATACCCACTTTGCCCATGCTGCCTGGCACAACACTTCGCCAGCCATCGGCAAAATCCAGTACACCATGATCGGCGACCCGACTCACGCCATCTCCCGCAACTTCGACGTGCTGATCGAAGAAGCAGGTCTGGCTGACCGTGGCACCTTCGTGATCAACCCTGAAGGTCAGATCAAAATCGTCGAGCTGAACGACGGCGGTGTGGGTCGTGACGCTTCCGAACTGCTGCGCAAAATCAAGGCTGCTCAGTACGTCGCTGCTCACCCAGGCCAGGTTTGCCCAGCCAAGTGGAAAGAAGGCGAGGCCACTCTGGCTCCGTCCCTGGACCTGGTCGGCAAGATCTAAGTCTGTGAAAAAAGCATCACCAGGGCGGGTTTCCGCACCTAAGTAAGCTGCAACCGCCCTTTAAAAAACGCCCGGGCGAGATTCGCTCGGGCGTTTTTTTTCGAATCGACTTTTTACAAAATCAAGGAAATCGCCCGTATGTTGGACGCCAATCTTAAAGCCCAGTTGAAGTCATACCTGGAACGGGTCACCCAGCCGATCGAGATCATTGCATCCCTCGACGACGGTGCGAAATCCCAGGAAATGCTCGCATTACTGAAAGACGTTGCCAGTCTTTCTACCCAAATTACCTTGCTCGATAACGGTGACGATGCACGTAAACCATCGTTCTCGATCAACCGCCCGGGTGCCGATATCAGCCTGCGTTTCGCCGGCATCCCGATGGGCCACGAATTCACATCCTTGGTGCTGGCCTTGCTGCAAGTCGGCGGTCACCCTTCGAAAGCCAGCGTCGATGTGATTGAACAGATCCGTTCGCTCAAAGGCGAGTTCAGCTTCGAGACTTACTTCTCGCTGTCCTGCCAGAACTGCCCGGACGTGGTCCAGGCGTTGAACTTAATGGCCGTGCTCAACCCGAACATCCGCCACGTCGCTATCGACGGCGCGCTGTTCCAGGCCGAAGTCGATGATCGTCAGATCATGGCCGTGCCAAGCGTTTACCTGAACGGCGTGAACTTCGGCCAAGGCCGCATGGGCCTGGAAGAAATCCTCGCCAAAATCGACACCAGCGGTATCGAGCGTCAGGCCGAGAAGATCAGCGCCAAAGAAGCGTTTGACGTACTGGTCGTCGGTGGTGGCCCGGCCGGTGCTTCTGCCGCGATCTACGCAGCCCGTAAAGGCATTCGCACTGGTGTGGCAGCCGAACGTTTTGGTGGGCAGGTGCTGGACACCATGGCCATCGAGAACTTCATCTCCGTGCAGGAAACCGAAGGGCCAAAACTGGCTGTGGCGCTGGAAGAGCACGTCAAGCAATACGACGTCGACATCATGAACCTGCAACGCGCCGACAAGTTGGTGCCGGGCAAGAACGGCGAGCTGCACGAAATTCACTTCGCCAGCGGCGCGACCCTGAAAGCCAAGACTGTGATCCTGGCGACCGGTGCGCGGTGGCGTGAAATGAACGTCCCGGGTGAGCAGCAATACCGCAACAAAGGCGTGGCGTACTGCCCGCACTGCGACGGACCGCTGTTCAAGGGCAAGCGCGTGGCGGTGATTGGCGGCGGCAACTCAGGCGTCGAAGCGGCCATCGACCTGGCAGGTATCGTGTCCCACGTAACGCTGCTGGAGTTTGATGTTCAGCTGCGCGCCGATGCGGTCTTGCAGCGCAAGTTGCACAGCCTGCCGAACGTCACCGTCATCACCAGTGCGCAAACCACTGAGGTGATGGGCGACGGTCAGAAAGTCAACGGCCTGCGTTACAAGGATCGCCAGTCGGACGAACTGCGTAGCATCGAGCTGGAAGGGATCTTCGTGCAGATCGGTCTGTTGCCCAACACAGACTGGCTCAAAGGCACCATCGAGTTGTCGCCTCGCGGTGAGATCATCGTCGATGCCCGCGGTGAAACCTCGATGCCAGGTGTGTTCGCAGCCGGTGACGTGACCACCGTGCCGTACAAGCAGATTGTGATTGCGGTGGGCGAGGGCGCCAAAGCCTCCCTGAGCGCATTCGATCACTTGATCCGGACGTCGGCCCCGGCATAAAACCCGACGCTGAAAACACAAAACCCCATGATCGCTCATGGGGTTTTTTGTGTCTCACACTGATCGTACCCGCGCTCTGCGTGGGAATGCAGTCCGCGTCCCTTTTTTTTACATTGGAGCAGGCTGAATGATTTCAACCCAGTAAGCATCCGGGTCCTTGATGAACGCCAGGCTCTTCATGCGGCCGTCATCCAGGCGTTTCTGGAAATCGCAGCCCAGCGCTTCGAAGCGCTCGCAGGCAGCGCGGATGTCTGGCACCGAGATGCAGATGTGGCCAAAACCGCGCGGGTCAGTGTTGCCGTTGTGGTAGGCGAAATCAGCGTCGTTCTCGGTGCCGTGGTTGTGGGTCAACTCAAGAATGCCGGGGATCGACTTCATCCACTCGGTGCGAGCAGCGGCGTCGGCCGGGATCTGGCTTTTCTCAACCAGCGCAAGGAAGTACAGGCTGAACTCGGCTTCCGGGAAGTCGCGTTTTTCTACCAGCGAGAAACCCAGGATGCGCGTGTAGAAATCCAGGGACTTGGTGATGTCCTTGACCCGCAGCATGGTGTGGTTGAAGACGAACTTCTGGGTGGCGGTGTCAGGTTGGGAAGTCACGCCTGGGAAGGTGTTCAATTCGTGCAGGCTCATGGGCCCTCCGGAAAATAAGTGGGGCTAACGAATGGCGACAATGATACGCAAGGGCTCGGGCATCACCAAACCCAAACCGTCGGCTATTGCCTGACAGACGGGCGAGGCTCAAACTTTACGGTTCTATCCGTGAGTATTCATCGCAATGACTCGATTCTGTAAATCGACCTTCGTCCTGTTTGGTGTGCTTTCAGCGATTGCCTGCGCTCACGCAGACGAGCCAATCGTGACCTGGCCCAACGGCTGGGAGGTCGAATCCGTCCCGAAAGATGACACCAACACCCAGGTGTTCCGCCAGCGCGCGGTGAAAAACGATCAGGGCGGCACGCCGGTGATGGTGATGGAGTTGACCATGACTCAGGTGGAAAGCGGTCATCGGGTGGATCTGCAAGGCGTGTTGCTGGAGATGCGCAAGTCGGTGCAGAAGGACTTCTTTCAAGGCGGTTATCAAAGTGTCTGCAACAAGATTCATCCGACCACCTTGAGCCGCTTATCAGCGCTGGAAACTACCTGCACGATCACGCAGAACGGAAGGCATGTGCTCTCTCAAACATTGGTTGCCGCCGTGGATGCCGATAAGGCCTATGTTCTTTCCTACGCGGGGCAGGCAGAGGTTTATAAGGCAAGCCAGGATGAAATAGAGGCAGCTCGTAACAGCTTGAAACTTTAGTTAAGGATTTCAATGGCCGCCGGTTTCAGCGCATTCTGAAATTTTTTAGATACCCAAAGGGATTAAACCCAAAGTTATTCAACAAGTAACGAGTTAATCGGCGTCAATCGTTGCATTTAGAAGGCGTCCATGAAAAAGCCCTGCATTGGCAGGGCTTTTTTTGTCACCGCGAGTGCTTAGCCGCGCAGCCAGGAATCAACGGTAGCTGCACCGTATTGTTCCTTCCAGGCTTTCAGGCCGCGGTGGTTGCCACCCTTGGTTTCAATCAGTTCCCCGGTGTGCGGATTCTGATAAACCTTGACCACGCGAGCGCGGCGGGTTTTAGGCGCTGTTGCCTGTTGCAGGCCGGATTTTGCCGGGTTCGGATCGAGAATGGCGATGATGTCGCGCAGGCTCTTGCCGTAGGTTTTCATCAGCCCCTGGAGCTTTTCTTCGAATTCGATTTCTTTCTTGAGCCCGGCATCGTTCTTCAGGGATTCCAGCTGTTTAAGCTGCTCTTGAAGGGCCTTTTCAGCTGCACGAAATTCAGCGAGTCTGGACAATATCTTTACTCCAATAGTGTGTTTGGCTGATACCAACCGCAAACAAAGCTATAAGCCAAGAGCCTTGAAGCGACTCGGTGATAGTGGCTCACCTGCCAATCTTGCGCAGGCATGAAAAATTGTAGTAGTTAATTGGCCAAGAGTAAATCCTGTCTTTTTCTTCATGTAACAACAGTAGTATTTTGATTCAAATGGGTGAACGGTCTCCTTGTCTCGTCGCTTAGAGCCGCTAGTTAATGGTGACTTAATGCGTTAATGAACTCTGCGCCGGGCATCGGCCGGCCGAACAGATAACCTTAAGTTGGCTCTTGGCGCGTGTGCCGCTCAGCGGTAGTTCAGACCTTCGGCCAATTTGATAAAAGCCAGCGCTGCAGGTGATGACTGGCGCTGGTCCAGCACCGCCAGACCAACCTGACGTGAGACCGGAGGCGACAGTGGTTTTTTCACGTAGCGACTGTCGAGGTCGTCGGGCAATGAGCCTTCAGCGACGACCGTCAGCGCATCACCTCGGCCAACGGTATCCAGCGTACTCAGGAGTTGCGAGCAGCGATAACGAATGTTCGGTGTGAGCCGGGCGGCGCTGAACAGTCGCGACACCAGGTCCGAAGAACCGGCCTCGGTCAACACAAAGGGGTCGTTACACAAATCGCTCAAGCTCAGGCTGTCGCGGCGGGCCAGTGGATGATCGACGGGCAGCAGCGCGACCATTTGGTCTTCGATCAGCGCAAAGGTGTCGAACCGATCCTCGGGCAACACCACAAAGCCGATATCGATACGCCGCTCCTCCAGCCACTGGATCACCTGCCGGTCCGGGCCTTCGTCTATATGGACCTCGATGCCCGGGTGAGCCGCGCGGTAGTGCTGAAGGATCAGCGGCAGCAGTTTGATTGATGAGGTCGGGCCGAACGAGCCGATGCGCAAGGTGCCGCGTTTCATCCCGCGAGCATCGGCCGCTTCCTGGCGCAAGGTGTTGGCCAGGCCCAGCATCGCCCGGGCACGCGTCAAAAGCTGTTGGCCGATGTCGCTGAGTTCGACCTGGGACTGATGCCGACGCAGCAGCTCCACGCCCAATTCCTGTTCCAGCGACTTGAGGGCGTGAGAAACCGCGGATTGGGAAATCCCCAAGCGATTGGCTGCCGCGGTAAAACCGTGAAGCTCGGCTACCAGAGAAAAAATCTCCAGTTGGGTAAGGGTCATGAGTGTTTACTCATTTTACGATGACAGAGTATTAGTCGAATGATACGCCATCTCCCCGAAATCTTGGTCTGGAAACCTATGACAACCTGTGAGCAAAGCCTGTCCAACCCTTCGCAAGTGCCGGTTTATCTGAAACTGGCCGCAGTCACCATGATCTGGGGCGGCACCTTTGTCGCCGGGCGTTTTCTGTCTGATAGTCTCAGCCCCTTGTTTGCCGCCAGCCTGCGATTCTTGCTGGCCAGCGTGGCGTTGGCGGTATTTCTGCTCCTGGCCCGCGTGCCTCTCGCCCGGCCCAGTCCCAGGCAATGGCTGCAATTGGCGCTGCTGGGTTTATTCGGGATCTTCTTCTACAACCTGTGCTTCTTTTATGGCTTGCACTACATCAATGCCTCGCGGGCGTCATTGATCGTGGCGTTGAACCCGGCGGTGATCGGCCTGGCATCATGGTTGTTATTCAAGGAGCGCTTGAGCCGAGTGAAAGTCATCGGAATCGCGATCTGTATTGCCGGGGCGGGCCTGGTGATCGTCAGCCGTAACCCGCAATTGTTGACTGGCAATCCCGATGCCTGGATCGGCGATCTGTTGATATTCGGCTGTGTTCTGGGCTGGGGCGTTTATTCGCTGTTCTCCAAAGATCTGAATCAAACCCTGGGACCGGTGCAAACGGTGACGTACTCGATTCTGTTGGGCACGCTGATGCTGTGGGTGACCAGTGCTGTTCGCGGTGAGTTGAGTGTTGCTGCACTTGCCAGCCTCGGGCCAAAGCAATGGTTGAGCCTGATGTACCTGGGCGTATTGGGCTCGGCGCTGGCTTACATTGGTTATTACGACGGCATTCGCAAAATCGGCGCGACGCGCTCAGGCGTGTTCATCGCCCTGAACCCGCTGACCGCGGTGATCCTCGGTGCGCTGCTGTTGGGTGAGCAGTTGACCCTGGCGATGTGCCTGGGAGGAGGGCTGATCCTCGCGGGGATTTTCCTGTGCAACAAACCCCTTGCGCGAGCAGGGAAAAAGGGGATTTGATACAGAAGGCGGACAAACCTATTTACGCTGTGTAGAATCGGGTTACGCATACAAGAATAATCGTCTTCTGGCAGCAGAAGCCTCGCCCGCAAGAGCCTTGGGTCGACAATGAAGAGTTTCGGGTTTCAATTGATCTACGGTGACTTCCTCGCCCGCAGCGTGCGGGGCATCTCCTGCGCGCCACCCGCCGGTCTCAGCATTGCTAGCAACTAACGATTCGTTAATTGACAAGAAAATGATGAGGCGCCAACCATGGCAGATTTATACGAAAACCCAATGGGCCTGATGGGCTTTGAATTCATCGAGTTCGCATCGCCGACCCCGAACACCCTGGAGCCGATCTTTGAGATCATGGGCTTCACCAAGGTCGCGACCCACCGATCCAAAGATGTGCACCTGTATCGCCAGGGCCAGATCAACCTGATCCTCAACAACGAACCTCACAGCGTCGCTTCGTACTTCGCGGCCGAGCACGGTCCGTCGGTGTGCGGCATGGCGTTCCGCGTCAAGAATGCTCAGCAGGCGTTTGCCCGAGCC
The DNA here is from genome assembly GCF_054897765.1 of Pseudomonas sp. RT4P38. Lineage (NCBI taxonomy): Bacteria > Pseudomonadati > Pseudomonadota > Gammaproteobacteria > Pseudomonadales > Pseudomonadaceae > Pseudomonas > Pseudomonas sp. RT4P38. The sequence continues at coordinate 3,963,357 of NZ_CM142703.1, read as the reverse complement.
CAGGAGCTTGGCGCCCAGCCGATTCACATCGAAACCGGCCCGATGGAACTGAACCTGCCGGCGATCAAAGGCATCGGCGGCGCGCCGCTGTACCTGATCGACCGTTTCGGCGAAGGCAGTTCGATCTACGACATCGACTTCGTGTTTATCGAAGGCGTTGACCGCAACCCGGAAGGGGCGGGGCTTAAAATCATCGACCACCTGACCCACAACGTGTATCGCGGTCGCATGGCCTACTGGGCCAACTTCTACGAGAAGCTGTTCAACTTCCGCGAGATCCGTTATTTCGACATCAAAGGCGAATACACCGGCCTGACCTCCAAGGCTATGACCGCGCCGGACGGCATGATCCGCATCCCGCTGAACGAAGAGTCGTCCAAGGGTGCCGGGCAGATCGAAGAATTCCTGATGCAGTTCAACGGCGAGGGCATTCAGCACGTGGCCTTCCTGTCCGATGACCTGATCAAGACCTGGGATCATTTGAAAAGCATTGGCATGCGCTTCATGACCGCGCCGCCGGAAACCTATTACGAAATGCTCGAAGGTCGTTTGCCGAACCACGGCGAGCCGGTTGATCAACTGCAATCGCGCGGCATTCTGCTGGACGGTTCGTCCGAGTCGGGCGACAAGCGTCTGCTGCTGCAGATCTTCTCCGAAACCCTGATGGGCCCGGTGTTCTTCGAGTTCATCCAGCGTAAAGGTGACGATGGTTTCGGCGAAGGCAACTTCAAGGCGTTGTTCGAATCCATCGAACGCGACCAGGTTCGTCGTGGCGTGCTTTCCACCGACTAAGCCGTTTCAGATGTAAAAAAGCCCGGTCAGCAGCAATGCTGGCCGGGCTTTTTCGTGTCGGTCCTACATCGATTTGCGTCGATGCCGGACCAGGTGTTTGAACCCTTCGAACACCAGCACAACCACTGCCAACCAAATCGGGATGTAGGTCAGCCACTCACCGGCCTTGATGCTTTCCCCCAGCAGCAACGCAACGCCGAGCAACAGCACCGGCTCGACATAGCTCAACAACCCGAACAGGCTGAACGGCAATAGCCGGCTGGCGATGATGTAGACCACCAACGCCGAAGCGCTGATCACCCCGAGCAACGGGATCAGGAGTGACAGCCACGGATGTTGATCGAACACGCCGAAACCCTGTTCGCCGCCCTGAACGAACCAGAACGCCACCGGCAGCATCAAGGCCATGTCCACCCACAAACCACCAAGATTATCTGTGGCCAGCCACTTGCGCAGGATGAAATAGGTTGGATATCCGACGACGACCAATAACGTCGCCCAAGAGAATCCGCCCACTTGATACAGCTCATTGAGCACACCGAGAGAGGCGAAAAACACGGCAATCTTTTGCAGGTAGGACAACCGCTCGCCATAAGCGATCCGCCCCGTCAGAACCATGGACAGCGGTAACAGGAAATAGCCCAGTGACACGTCAAGGCTATAGCCGTTGAGCGGCGCCCACATAAATAGCCAGAGCTGAAGGCCAAGCAGCGTCGAGGAAACGATCAGGCCGGCGAGTAACTTGGGTTTGCCGCCCAGTAGGCGAAGGATGGCGACCGCGCGTTTCCATTCACCGGAGACCACCATGAACACGGTCATGCACGGCAGGGTCAGCAGCATCCGCCAGCCGAAAATTTCTACACCGCTCAAAGGCGTGAGCAGCGAGGTGTAGTAATACATGACGGCAAACAGCACCGAGGCTGAAACCGATAGAGCAATACCTTTAGACAAACTGTCCTCGCGAAGTTGAACGTTAAACGGGTGCGGAGGATACGTGGTTTTCTCGTTGAATATTGTCCGATCGATCAACACCGACCCACTGTGGGAGCGAGCTCCCACATGGAAAGTGTATTCATTTAGCTATTGCGTGGTTTACGCCCTGACACAAAGTGGCTCACATCATTGAACCCCGGCGTCGACGCATGCCCTGGCGTCACCAGCGAATCAATGAACGCTTCATCCTCCGCCGTGATCTTCACCGCCTGAGCCTTAGTGTAGGCATCCCATTGTTCTTCGGTACGCGGGCCGACGATGGCTGAGGTGACAGCGCTGTTGTTCAGCACCCAGGCGATGGCGAATTCGACGATGCCCACGCCACGCCCTTGCGTGTACTGCTGGATCTGCTGAGCAATGCGCAATGATTCGACGCGCCATTCGGTTTCCAGAATGCGTTTATCTGCGCGGCCGGCGCGGCTGTTGGCATCCGGCTTCACGTCTGGCGCGTACTTACCGCTGAGCACGCCGCGCGCCAGTGGGCTGTAAGGCACCACGCCCAGGCCATAATTTTGCGCGGCGGTGATCTGCTCGGTTTCCACCTGACGGTTGACGATGTTGTACAGCGGCTGACTGATGACAGGCCGGTCGACGCCCAGTTGATCGGCCACACGAATCACCTCGGCGATGCGCCAGCCACGGTAGTTCGACAGACCCCAATAGCGGATTTTGCCCTGGCGGATCAAATCGCCGATGGCCGACACCGTGACCTCCAATGGCGTGTTGTGGTCTTCGCGGTGCAAGTAATAAATGTCGAGATAATCGGTGCCCAGGCGTGTCAGGCTGGCGTCGATGCCATTGAATATGTGCTTGCGGCTCAAACCGTTGCGGTTCGGCACTCCGTCCACCGGGCCGAAACCGACCTTGGTCGCCAGTACCCATTCGTGACGGTTACCGGCAATCGCTTCGCCGACGATCTCTTCGGAGCGGCCGTTGGTGTAAACGTCTGCGGTGTCGATGAAATTGATGCCCTGGTCCCAGGCCTTGTCGATGATCCGCAGGGAATCTTCGGTGCTGGTCTGTTCGCCGAACATCATGGTGCCCAGGGTCAGGGTGGAAACCTGTAAACCCGAATGACCCAGCGTGCGATAGCTCATGACGAAATCCTTTTACCGGTGGGAAAGCCTCAATCAAATACCAGAACAACCGCACGGGGCAAACTGAAATATTGAACACCCCGTGCCGATCAACCTTAAACTCGCAACGTCCGCGTCATACGCAACGCCAACAAGCTCCCGCACACAATCACACCCGCCAATAAATAAAGCGCCGCATCAGTCGACCCGGTGCTGTCCTTGACCCAACCCACCAGATACGGACTCAGGAAACCCGCCATCTGCCCCATGGAGTTGATCAACGCCAAACCACCCGCCGCAGCGCCCGCGCTGAGCAGTGCAGTCGGCACTGGCCAAAACATCGGCAGGCCGGTGAGGGCGCCCATGGTGGCGATGGTCAGGCCGAGGATGGCGATGGCGGGGTTGGCGGCGAAGTTCACGGCGATCAGCAAACCCACCGCGCCCATCAACATCGGCACCACCAAGTGCCAGCGGCGTTCTTTGCGCAGGTCGGCGGAGCGGCCGACCATTAACATGAACAACGCCGCCAGCAGGTACGGAATCGCACTGAGCCAGCCGATCACCAGGTTATCGCTGAAGCCCAGGTTCTTGATGATCGACGGCAGCCAGAAATTGATCGCGTAAACGCCGCTCTGGATGCAGAAGTAGATCAGGCCAAACGCCCAGATTGCCGGGTTCTTGAACACCGCCAGCAGCGAGTCGGTGGTGGTTTTCGGTTTGTTGGCCAGGTCTTCAGCGTGGTCGGCTTCCAGCACCGAGCGCTCGAACGGCGTGAGCCATTTGGCATTCGCGTAACTGTCGCTGAGCAGGAAGTACGCCAGCGCGCCGAGGATGACGGTCGGGATACCTTGCAGCAGGAACATCCACTGCCAGCCGGCCAAGCCACCTTGCCCGGCGCCGAAGTGGTTGAGGATCCAGCCGGAAAACGGGCTGCCGAGCAGGCCGGACACCGGGATCGCTGACATGAACAGCGCCATGATGCGGCCACGGCGGAAGGTCGGGAACCACTGCGAAAGGTAAAGCACCACGCCCGGAAAGAACCCGGCTTCGGCCGCGCCGGTGAACAGGCGCAGGGTGTAGAACTCGGTCGGTGTGGTGACAAACAGCAAACAGGTCGAGAGCGAGCCCCAGACGATCATCATCAGCGCGATCCAGCGGCGCGGGCCGAACTTGGTCAGGGCCAGGTTGCTCGGCACGCCGCATAGCACGTAGCCGATAAAGAAGATCCCGGCCCCGAGGCCGTACACGGTTTCGCTGAACTTCAGTGCGTCGAGCATCTGCAGCTTGGCAAATCCAACGTTCACCCGGTCGAGGTAGTTGAACAGGTAGCAGATGAAGATGAAGGGAATCAAACGCAGGGTAATACGTTTGTAGACGGCGTTTTTCTCGTCAACGATGGCCTGGGTAGCGGCGGCGCTCTGGGACATGGCGGCTCTCTCTTTATTATGATTTTTTGCGATGCAAAGGGTAACGTTGATCGCCCAGTGAGTCTCGGCCACCCCTTGGGTCGTTGTCTTTGTGCCTGAGCACAGGGTTTGCAACCAAGGCCTGTGCGGGTGAACAATCCGCTCATCACGCTTTCAAGGATCACCGCTATGTTCGAACTCGATCACGACCTGGCCCAGGACATCGTCGACCGGGCGATGGCCATCCTGCCGTACAACGTCAACGTCATGGACAGCCAGGGGCTGATTCTCGGCAGCGGCGAACCGGAGCGCGTCAACACCCGTCATGAAGGCGCGCAACTGGTGCTGGCCAACGGGCGGGTGGTGGAGATCGACGCCCAAACAGCGATTCATCTCAAAGGTGTGCAACCGGGCATCAACTTGCCGCTACTGCTCGATCAGCGCTTGATTGGCGTGCTGGGCATCACCGGTGAACCCGAGCAATTGCGCACCTACGCCGAACTGGTGCGGATGACCGCCGAGATGCTGGTCGGCCAGCGCAACCAGCAGGCTGAACAGCAATGGCGGCGGCAGCGTTGCGACGATCTGCTGGCGTTGCTGCTCAGTGAGGCCGGGGATTCGCCGCGGCTGATCGATGAAGCGCAACAGCTTGGGCTCAAGCCGCAGATGACGCGGGTGCCATATCTGTTCGAGTTAGGGATGGAACACGGTCCGGGGCAAACCGTCGAAGCACTCAGCGCCTGGCTGATGTCGCGCTACCCGGACAGTTGGTGTGTGAGTTCGGCCAAGTCCTCGTTGCTATGGTGCCGGCCGGCAAGCCCGGCGATCGAGAATGATCGGCTGTTGGAGAAACTCGACGGCCTGGGCTGGAACATCCTGCGCATCACCGTGGGTGGGCAGGCCGATGGGCTGTCGGGACTGCGCCGCTGCTACCGCCGCGTCGGCGACTTGCTGGCCTATGGACGAGATGTGTTGCCGCACTCCCGCTTGCTGACGCTCACCCGTTACCGATTACCGGTGATGCTCTGGCGGCACCGCAACGACGACGCGCTGGACGAGTTGCTCAAACCGCTGCGCAAAGTCATCGCCAAGGATGGCAACGGCCAATTGCTGGCAACCCTGCGCAGCTGGTGCGATCACGACGGCCAGAGCCAGGCCTGTGCCGATGCACTGGGCATCCATCGCAATAGTTTGCGTTACCGGATGGAGCGGATTGCCGAGCTCAGCGGCGTCGACCCGCTAAGGCTGGACGGGATGCTCGCGCTTTATCTCGGTGTGCAACTTTTGCCTCAAACCGATGCGCCTCCAACGTCTGGCGCTTAAGGTTTTGTGGAAATGAACAATAATCGGCATGCCCGCTTGTGCAGCGGACCGGCGTTATTGTTCTTGCCTGCTGGCAGCATTAGGGCATTGGAACTGGAGAATTCGCATGAAAATCGTCATCGCCCCCGATTCGTTCAAGGACAGCCTGAGTGCCCAGGGTGTGGCTGATGCCATTGCTCTGGGGTTGGCGCAGGTTTGGCCCGATGCGCTCCTGGTCAAATGCCCGATGGCTGACGGCGGGGAGGGCACCGTCGAGTCGATTCTGGCGGCGTGCGAGGGCGAACTGCGTCGCACCCCGGCTCGCGGGCCGCTCGGCGCGACGGTTGACGCCGCCTGGGGCTGGTTGCCCCAGAGCCACACCGCGATCATCGAAATGGCCGAGGCCAGTGGCCTGCAACTGGTTCCGCCGGGCAAGCGTGATGCGTGCTTCAGCAGCACGTTCGGCACCGGCGAATTGATCCGCGCGGCGCTCGATGCCGGGGCGCAACGGGTCATTCTGGCGATTGGCGGCAGCGCCACCAACGACGGCGGGGCGGGTGCAATGCAAGCCTTGGGCGTCAAACTGCTGGACGCACACGGTCGAACACTGGCACCGGGTGGTCTGGCGCTTGGACTGCTTGCCCGCATTGATCTGAGTGAAATCGATCCGCGTCTGGCCGAGGTGCGCTTCGACATCGCCGCCGACGTCAACAATCCACTGTGCGGACCTCATGGTGCCTCAGCGATTTTCGGCCCGCAAAAAGGGGCATCACCCGAGCAAGTCGAGCAACTGGATCGCGCGCTCGGGCACTTTGCCGAACGGTGCGCGCAAGTCCTGAGCAAAGACGTACGTGACGAACCGGGCAGCGGTGCGGCAGGCGGACTGGGGTTTGCCGCCAAGGCGTTTCTGGGGGCGCAGTTCAAGGCCGGTGTTGAAGTGGTCGCCGAACTGGTTGGCCTGGACGATGCGGTCAAGGGCGCCGACCTGGTGATCACCGGAGAAGGCCGTTTTGATGCTCAGACACTGCGCGGCAAGACGCCGTTTGGTGTGGCGCGTATTGCTCGACAGCACGGTGTGCCGGTGATCGTCCTCGCCGGGACGCTGGGTGAGGGTTATCAGGCGCTGTACGAACATGGCATCGATGCCGCGTTTGCCTTGGCAAGCGGACCGATGACGCTGGAGCAGGCGTGTGCCGAGGCACCGCGGTTGTTGCGGGAGCGGGCGAGCGATGTTGCGCGGGTTTGGCGGGTGGCTTTGCGTAAGGCTTGAGTCTTGCGTTGAAGTTTAGATCCACCCCTCCAGCCCAGCCCTCTCCCCACGGGGGAGAGGGGAAAAGGGAGCAGATCTTCAAGCTTTTCAGAACCTGAGTTCGGCTCAAAACTTTCAGGTCGCAGAACATCGGAAGAACAACACGGTCAGTTCCCTCTCCCCCTGGGAGAGGGTTAGGGTGAGGGGCAGTTCCAAACTTGAAATAAATTTCTCAACGCCCCGCAGGAATCCTCATCCCCAGCCGATACAGATAACAGGCCCACACAAACCTATTCCAACAGTGGCGCCAAACTGAAAGCGCGTGCGCCACCGCCCGCCCTTCAGCGATCACGCAAGGATGCTCGTAGCCCCATCACCCGAGAATCATCCTATGTCACTGCGTAATCTGAATATCGCGCCTCGAGCTTTCCTGGGTTTTGCTTTCATTGCCTTGCTCGTCATCGTGCTGGGTGTGTTTGCCGTAAACCGCATGACGACCATCCAGCAAGCCTCCATCGACATGGAAACCACACAACTGCCCAAAGTCGGGTTTCTCGGTAACCTGACGGAAAACGTCCTGCGTCTGCGCATTCTCTCTTTCCGGGTGTTGGTCAACCGTGATCTGAGCGCGTTGCAGGAAGCCCAGACGCGTATCGGCGTGCTGGTCGACAAGGTTCGCAGCGCACAATCGAGTTATGCCGCGTTGTCGGCCACCCCGGAAGAAGCTGCGCTGTACAAGACGTTCACGGCAACGCTGGACAGCTACCTGCAAGCCCAGACCCAGATGCTTGAGCTGTCGCGACAGAACAAGCTTGATGAGATGCGCGCGCTGATCAACACCCGGATCAAGGAAGGTACGGACCAGATGGGCGAGCAGCTGAACAAACTGGTGGCGCTGAATAATTCCGATGCGAAAACCGCATCGGCCGCAGCGGGCGAGCAGTACCGCAGCGCCATTACCGGCATCATTGCCGTGGCGGTCATCGCGGCGCTGATGACCGTGCTGCTGGCCTGGCTGTTGACCCGCAGCATCGTCACACCGCTGAACCGTGCGTTGCTGGCGGCGCAAACCATTGCGGGCGGTAACCTGACCAACGTCATCGAGGTCGACGGCAAGGACGAACCGGCCCGTTTGCTCGGTGCCTTGTCCGCGATGCAGGCCAGCCTGCGCAAAACCATCGAACAGATCGCCGGTTCCGCCACCCAACTGGGTGCCGCCGCTGAAGAACTCAGCACGGTCACCCAAGAAGCGTCCCGCAGTCTGCAACAGCAGACCAACGAAATCGAACAGGCCGCCACCGCGGTCAACGAAATGACCGCCGCCGTGGAAGAAGTGGCACGTAACGCGGTGTCGACGTCCGAAGCCTCGAACCAGTCGACCCAGGCCGCCCGCGAAGGTCGCGACCGTGTGGTGGAAACCGTCGGCGCGATCCAGACCATGACCCACGATGTGCAAAACACCTCGGTGATGATCGAAGGCCTGGCCGCTCAGGGGCGCGACATCGGCAAGGTGCTGGACGTGATCCGCGCCATCGCCGAACAGACCAACTTGCTGGCGCTCAACGCTGCAATCGAAGCCGCCCGTGCCGGTGAAGCCGGGCGCGGTTTTGCGGTGGTGGCGGACGAAGTTCGGGCGCTGGCCCATCGCACCGCGCAATCGACCCAGGAAATCGAAAAAATGGTCGCCGGCATCCAGAACGGCACCGGCCACGCGGTCGCGTCGATGCAGCAAAGCAATCAACGCACCCAAAGCACCTTGGAAATGGCCCGCGCCGCCGGTGTGGCGCTGGAGCAGATCACTCAGTCGATCCAATTGATCAACGAACGCAATCTGGTGATCGCCAGCGCGTCCGAAGAACAGGCTCAGGTGTCCCGCGAAGTTGACCGCAACCTGGTGAACATCCGCGACCTGGCCACCCAGTCTGCCGCTGGCGCCAACCAGACCAGCGCCGCCACTCACGAACTGTCGCGCCTGGCTGTGGATTTAAATGCCATGGTGGCGCGTTTCGTGATTTGAGATAGGGTTGAGGCTTGGAACCCGCGCGACTGGAGAATTACATGCGCTATTCAGCCTTGACCAAACGAATCGCCGGTGACGGCGCTGCGGCCTGGCAGATTCATGACCGAGCACTGGAATTACGTGAGCAGGGCATTGATGTGCTGCTGCTATCGATCGGCGATCCTGACTTCGATACGCCGCAGCCCATCATTCAGGCGTGCGTCGACAGCTTGCTGGCCGGCGATACCCACTACCCGGCAGTACGCGGCAGTCAGGGATTGCGCAACAGCATCGCCACCCGTCATCGACGCCGCAGCGGTCAAGTCGTGGATGCCGACCATGTGATCGTGCTGCCGGGTGCGCAATGTGCGGTGTATTCGGTCGCGCAATGCCTGCTCGACCCGGGCGATGAAGTGATCGTCGCCGAGCCGATGTACGTGACCTATGAAGGCGTGTTCGGTGCCTGCGCAGCCAAAGTGGTGCCGGTGGCGGTACGCCCCGAGAACGGCTTTCGGGTCGATCCAGCGGATGTCGCGGCACTGATCACGCCTAAAACCCGCGCCATCGTGCTCAACAGTCCGAACAATCCTTCCGGCGCCAGTTTGCCGCTAATGGTCTGGCAGGAGCTGGCGTCGCTCTGTGTTCGTCACGACCTGTGGCTGATCAGCGACGAGGTCTACAGCGATCTGTTGTATGAAGGCGAGCACATCAGCCCGGCGAGCCTGCCGGGCATGGCCGAGCGCACTGCGACCATCAATAGCCTGTCCAAATCCCACGCCATGAGCGGTTGGCGAGTGGGCTGGGTGATCGGGCCGAAACCTTTGGCCGAACACTTGGTGCACCTGTCGTTGTGCATGCTCTTTGGCATTCCGGACTTCATTCAGAACGCCGCGCAATTGGCGCTGGATGAGGATCTGCCGGAAGTGGCGTTGATGCGCGAGGAGTATCGCCAGCGTCGCGACCTGGTGTGCGCGAGCCTCAGTGATTGCCCGGGCGTCCGGCCGATCCGGCCTGATGGCGGGATGTTCGTGATGATCGATGTACGCCAGACTGGGTTGTGTGCCCAGAGTTTTGCCGAGCGGCTGCTGGAAGGTTACGGCGTGTCGGTGCTGGCCGGTGAAGCGTTTGGGCCGAGTGCGGCGGGGCATATTAGATTGGGGTTGGTGGTGGATCAGTTGAAGCTGGCGGATGCGTGCCAGCGGATTGCGTTGTGTGCGGCGGACCTTCTGGAGGCTCGTCGGGCCTGAAGGATTAGGCCTCATCGCGAGCAAGCTCGCTCCCACAGGGGATATGTGAACGTCGCAGATCCAGTGTGGGAGCGAGCTTGCTCGCGATGGCTGACTGACAGGCGCCGACGTCGTCAGGCCTGCCACGCCCCGACGTTCACCAGATTCCTCGGCCGCTCACCCGCCAGTGCCGCCAGCAGATTGTCCACCGCACACGTGGCCATCGCTTCGCGCGTTTCATGCGTCGCCGAGCCAATGTGCGGCGTCGCCACCACGTTGTTCAGCTGCAACAGCGGCGAGTCAGTGTTCAGCGGTTCACGTTCGAACACATCCAGCCCCGCAGCGCGAATCTGCCCATCGCGCAAGGCCTGAATCAGCGCCGCCTCGTCCACGACCTTGCCCCGTGAAATGTTGATGAAGATGCTCTCCGGGCGCATCAGGGCAAACTGCTCGGCCCCGATCAGTCCTTCGGTTTCTGCTGTCAGCGGCAGGGTCAGGCAAATGAAATCAGCCTGCTGCAACAAGGCTGTGAGGCTGCGGTATTGCGCGCTGAATCGCTGTTCCACCGCCGGTTTTGGCGCGTGGCTGTGATAGATAACCGGCATGCCAAAACCGAAATGCCCACGCTGGGCCAGGGCCTCACCGATCCGCCCCATGCCAATGATGCCCAGGATTTTACCGTGCACATCGCTGCCGAGCTGCGCCGGGCCGATGTTGCGGTTCCACTGACCGGCGCGAACCATGTTCGCCAGTTCCACTACGCGCCGGGCGGTCGCCAGAATCAGCGCGAAACCGGTGTCGGCAGTGGTTTCGGTGAGCACGTCAGGGGTGTTGCTGAGCAGGATTCGCCGCTCGGTCAGGTAGTCGATATCGTAGTTGTCGATCCCTACGGAGACGCTGGCAATGGCTTCCAGATCCGGTGCCAGATCGAGCAACCCGGCGTCCAGCTTCAGGCTGGCACCGAGCAACCCGTGGGCGCGGGGCAGGGCCTCACGCAGCGTTGCCAGGCCTTCCGCGTTGAGGTTGTCGATCAGCGTTACCTCGGTCTGCTCGTGAAGGCGAGCCATCAGCAGCGGCGAGAGTTTCTTGTACAACACAACCTGCTTTTTCATCGTAGTCCTCTCAACTTCAGTTCAGGAATGAGCAGCCGTCGGCCGTTGCACAACGGCCTTGGCCACGACCCGGTCGCTGGCGCCGGGCTTGAGGAGAATCGTCAGCACCACCGAGAGCATCAACGCGCCGCTCATCAACAGGTACGACGCACCCGGCGAACCGGTTGAGCTGTTCAGGTAGCCGACCAGGTAAGAACCGCCAAACGAGCCAAGCGCACCCATGCTGTTGATCAGCGCCATGGCGCCACCCGCGACGTTGGCCGGGAGGATTTCCGGGACGATGGCGAAAAACGGTCCATACGGCGCATACATGCAGGCGCCAGCGATCACCAGCAGGGTGTAGGACCACCAGAAATGTTCGGCGCCCAAAGCGTAGGAGCCGTAGAACGCAATCGAGGCGATCAGCAGTGGCGGCCAGACAAAGCGTTTGCGTTTCTGCAATTTGTCCGAGCCCCAGGACACCAACAGCATGCCGATCACGGCGGCCAGATACGGCAGCGAGGAGAGCCAGCCGGCCTCGATCATGTCCATCTGCGCACCGGCCTTGAGGATCGACGGCAGCCACAGCACGAAGCCGTAAACGCCAATGCTCCAGCAGAAAAACTGCAAGGCGAGGATGATCACCTTCGGCGAGCGAAAGGCTTCGGCGTAGTTCTTCACCGCTTTGATACCCACCTGTTCGGCAGCCAGAGCGCTTTCCAGATCCTGCTTCTCTTGATCGCTCAGCCACTTGGCTTGAGCGGGACGGTCATCGGCCAGACGCCACCAGATAAACGCCCAGAGTACGGCCGGCAAACCTTCGATGATGAACATCCAGCGCCAGCTGTAATGCTGCACCAGATAGCCCGACACCACCGACATCCAGAGCATGGTCACCGGGTTGCCAAGGATCAGGAAGGTGTTGGCGCGCGAGCGTTCGGCACGGGTGAACCAGTGGCACAGGTACACCAGCATCGCCGGCATCACCGCGGCTTCGACCACGCCGAGCATGAAGCGAATCACGATTAGCCAGTAGGCGTTGGAGACGATCCCGGTCAAGGTGGCCAAACTACCCCAGAGAATCAGGCTGACGAAAATCAGCTTCTTCACGCTGTGCTTCTGGGCGTAGATCGCGCCCGGAACCTGGAAGAAAAAGTAGCCGAGGAAGAACAGTGCGCCGAGCATCGACGACAGGCCCGGCGTGATCATCAGGTCGGCAGCCATCCCGGAGGCGGCGGCGAACCCGTAGTTGGCGCGGTCCAGGTACGCCAGGCTGTAGGTGATGAACACGATGGGCATGATGTACCACCAGCGGCGGGCGACGAGTGTTGCGGTTTTCATAGTGGTGCTCCTGAGCTTGTTGTTTTTGTCGCAGCAGGTAACGGGTTAAAGATTTTCGGTGATTGGGCGGGCCTCATCGCGAGCAAGCTCGCTCCCACAGGTGATTTGTGTTTGAACCCGATCCAATGTGGGAGCGAGCTTGTCTCCGGGCGGCGATCCGACGATGGCAGCCGCAAACTCGGCAGACATTTCGAGGCGATTGGGCAACCCCTCCATATCCCCACGGCTCTGCACCGCGCGGCTGCCAATCCAGTTGGCACGCTTCACGGCGTCGGCAAAGCTGTGGTTTTCCAGCAGGGCGCTGATCATGCCAACGGCAAATCCATCGCCGGCACCGACCGTGTCGACTACCGTTTCCACCGGCACGCCCGCCACGAAACCCTGGTCCAGATGGGTGCGGTAATACGCACCGTGAGGACCAAGCTTGATCGCCACGGCTTCGGCGCCCAGGTCGAGGTAGAACGCCGCGATGTCGGTGGGGTCTTCGAACCCGGTCAACAATCGGCCTTCGCTCAAACCCGGCAGCACCCAATGGGCGAGGGCGGCGAGGCGGTTGATCTCGGTAATCATCTGCTGCGTACTGGCCCACAGACTCGGGCGCAGGTTCGGGTCGAAGGACACGCTGCGCCCGGCATCACGCATGCGGCTCATCAACTCGAAAGACATTTCCCGAGCCGTTTCGGACAGTGCCGGGGGAATGCCGGTGGCGTGCAAGTGCCGGGCGTTGAGTAACTCAGGAGCGATCGACTGCCGCGACAGATGACTCGCTGCCGACCCACGGCGGAAATACTCGACCACCGGATCGCTGCCGTCGTCGGTGCGCGACTTGAGTTGAAAGCCGGTTGGGTGCGCGGTGTCGATGGCGACGTTACTGCAATCCAGGCCTTCTTTCTCCAGGGTGTCGATGACGAACCGGCCCAGAGAGTCAGCGCCAACCCGGCTCAGCCAGGCGACATTGAAACCTAGCCGCGACAAGCCGATCGCGACATTGCTGTCGGCCCCGGCAATGCGTTTGTGGAAGTGGCCGACTTCGGCGAGGTCACCGTTCTGTTCGGCGACGAACATTGCCATGGTTTCGCCGAACGACAGAATATCGAACTCAGACATGAGCGCTCTCCAACCGAGACTGACCGAGGTGGGCGAGGGTGGCGACATGCTCGGTGGTCAACTGCACCAGGTCGTCGCCTTGCAGCGAATATTCCGCCGCCCGCATGACGCCCTGGGCCATGTGCCTCAGCAGTTGTTCCCACAGATGCAAGTCACTGGCGGCAGGGGGTATGGCGACCAGTTTGCCGTCGGCCCGTCGCGACACGGCTTTGCAGTGCACATAGCCGACGTGACGACCGAGCAACCGTGCGGCGCTGGCCGCGGACTGGTCTTGCCAATGCCAGTTGCCGATATCGAAGGTCATTTTGACCGGCAGCTTGTGTTGCTCGACTTCAGTGAAAAAGCGCTGGAAGGGTTCGATACGGCCGCCGTGCAAGGTCTGATCGTTTTCCACCAACAGTTGCACGGCGCTTTTGCCCAGTACGCGGGCCAAGGTTTGAAGGTCGCTGTTGTCGGTGAAATAGCCCAGGGACACTTTCAGCCATTTGGCACCGAATGCCTGGGCGCGCTGCAACGCAGAGATCAGTTCGGGATTGGGTTTGGACTGGCCGGCCAGCCACAATTCCATCGGCGAGGAATACACGCTTTCGAGGCCTTTGGCCTGAGTGGCGTCGGCTAGTTGAGTAGGGTCTTCGACTGTCAGCAACTCTTCGCGCCATTCGATGCGTGTGGCGCCAGCGGCGGCCAACACGTCGATAAACGATCCCTGGCCGCGCTCGCGAACAAGGTCGGCGCTGTAGCTCGACAGGCTGATGGAAACGGGTGGTTTATTCATTGTTGTATACCTCTGAAACCGGTTTCATTTTTGTTAAAAAAAAAGGGGTTGCTGGGTTACGTGACGATTTTCGTCGACCCGCGCACAATCAACCGCGCCGAAAAATCCAGTGTCCGCACCGGCCCTACATCCCCACGCAAGCGCCTGAGCAAACACTCGAACGCACTTGCGCCAATCTCGGCCGTCGGTTGGGCGAGGGCGGTGATGCCGCTGCCTACCAGTGGGTACCAATCCAGATCATCGAGGGCAATCAGGCCGACGTCTTCGAACAGATTGCACTTCAGTTCACGCAACGAATGGGTGCTGGCCAGCGCGGCAATGCCGTTGGCGCAGAACAGTGCTTTCGGGCCGGGGCCGGGCGTTTCGAGGAAGGTTTTCAGCTGAGCGGTGAGTTCGCTGCCTGTTTCGATGAGGCTGCCGCGCAGGGTCGGGCGTTGTTCGATCTGCGCCTTGAAGCTGCTGACCCGCTCTATCCGCGAACTGGTGCCGTCATAGGGTTCAGTGACCAGCAGCACGTCGCGATAGCCGCGTTCTTCAAGGTGCGCGAGGGCGATCTCGACTGCTGCCGGATTGTCCAGCCCGACCAGATCACTCTCGAGTTGTTCGAGCTTGCGATCCACCAACACCAGCGGCATCTCCCGATGCAGCTCTCGCAATTCGTCGCGGTGATGACCAAGGGTGTTCACGATCAAGCCTTCGATGTTGTACGAGCGCAGCAACGCCAGGTGCTGACGCTCCTGCTCGTCATCGCGATCGGTGTTGCACACCACCAGGCTGTAGCCGTGCTGACGGCAGGCGGTTTCCACCCCGTGCATTACGGCAATCGAATAAGGGTTACGGATATCGGCTACCAGAATGCCGATCAAGCGGGTGCGCCCGCGTTTCAGGCCACGTGCCATTTGGTTTGGGCGATAGCCCAGTTCGGAAATCGCCTGCTCGATGCGCAAGGCAATGGCATCGGAGAGCAGGGCGCGATCGTCACCGATGAAACGCGAGACGCTGGCCTTGGAAACGCCAGCGTGTTCGGCGACATCAAGCATGGTGACGCGGCTGCGCTGGGCGGCGGAAAAGTCGTTCACGGTGGTGGACCTTGTTATTAGTGTTTTCGGAGATCCGGCTGCGAAAGCCTGAAACCGGTTTCAGGTAACACCATTTTATCCATTTGAGTCAAGCGAGCGCTTTCGGGGAACACCGTAGAGAGCGCCGGCATAACCGACGAGTGGTAGCAAAACCTGTCAGATATGACAGTAGGCAGCCTGAGTAGCTAAGTGCTTAATTTGTCCATGCAGAAGCCACATTTAATTCAGCCGCAACACGGGAGCCATTGATGGCATGTCCAAAGCCTCTATTACCCCTGAGCACTTCTATTGGGCTTTTTGCCGATCCTCTGAGTGTGGAGGGTGTTGATGATAACGATGCAAACGGCCATGTGCCGTTGGACCTGCTACAAAAAGGGACTCGCATTGTTATCCCGCTGTGGGCTGATCCTGGTGTGAAAGACGAACTTGGGGTGACGTGGCGTCAGGATGGAATTGAAACCCGGATCTTCACCGAGACATACGATCCACCGGAGAGTGATCCATTTATTTATGTTCCATTGACGCCGCAACAGATGGCCATCAACGGCGAAGCATTTGTCTATTACAACGTATGGAAAGGCGGTGGTGGTAATCCGGATGATTCTCCGCTTCGTAAGCTGACCATTGATCACACGCCATCGCTGGAAATGGAAGAACCCTATTTCCCCAATGCAACACTATGGGGGTACCTTAATAATAATACAGTCCCGCCATTGACTCAGGGTGTCTTTGTAGAAATCCCGCCTAGCAGCAATATTGCTCTTGTCGGTGATCTCAATGAAGTGCATTGGACGGGGTATTCAAGTCTTAATGGCACTGGCAACCCAGTGCCAGGTACTTATGGTGCATGGTCTAAACTATTAAATTCGAACGATATTGAAAAAGGCTATTTGCAGATAATTCCATTCGAAAGTCACGTGCGACCGCTGATTGATAACGACTCGGCAGTTGTTCTTTGTCGCCTGTTTAGAGGCAGTCGCCTGATTGCTAAATCAAAGAAAGGACTAGTAAAAATCGACAGGGTAACACCTGGAGAAAATGGGCCGTATGGCTCAGGCGTAAGTTCACTTTGTACACAGGGAGATGTAAAAATGAAATTTGAAATGTTGCCAGCAAAACTTCGGCCAATGTCAGTGCGCTCTGGAACGCTTGTGGTCGATGCTATCGTCGACAAACTGGCGGATGACTCTATTCCAGTCAGTGTTTTGGAAACGGGAAAAATCACTTTCAAGGCAGATAATTTTGCTGACCCCCAAGAGGGGGACGAAATTGATGTTTATTATAAGGTGGTGGGCGGCACAGAAAAGGCAGCGGGTACTTTTTCCTTGGGGGCAGCCGCCGGACGCAAATACCCGGTTGAACTTCCAGTCGATGCAAGCCTGTTTCCGGAAGAGCCGACGCCTGCTGCGCCAACCCGCTATGAAGTTCGTTATGAACTCTTCAAGGCCGGTGGCGGTAACGCCGACGATTCAAACGTGCTTGAGTTTGTCATCGACCGTACAGCCCCGTACGAAGTCAAAACCCCCGCGCGTCGAAAAAACAAACCAACCCCAGCCGTGACCATTTCCAACCTGCCTGCGGCGCCGGCACGTATTTTGGATGAGGAGTGGATGACCGCGAACCCCAAACTGCTGTGTAAGGTTCCAGTGGGCTACGCGTTACGGCGAGATGATGACGAGCTTGCCTATTTTCTGGTTTCGGGCGCCAGCGTGATTGAGGCTTTTCGTGGCACGGTACCTGCTACAGGCGATTTTGAGGTGGATAATGCTGTCCTCCGGCAACTTCCGAATGTGACGCGCGTCTCCCATTCGTATGAATGGAAGGATCTGCCTGGCAACGTAAGTTATCGCTCTGATGCTGCACCTGTATTTGATCTGAAGCTCGCTCAGGATCCGATTCTGCTTGCCCCTGAAATACCAAAGACCGATCCCAACCAAAGCGTTCCTTTATATCTTGATGACTTTGTGACGGGTGCAGTCGCTGTTCTCGCGGTGGTCCAACAGCCACAGCATGGTATCGGTACTGATGAGATCAAGTTGATCATCGAAGATGCCGCTGATCCAGCGAGCTTCGTAGAATTCGGTCCGCTACCGCTCGGTACTGCAGACGTCAGCTTCACGCTCGAGTACGCCAAACTGGCAACACTGTTTGCGAACGCGACGGATCCCAAAGAGGTCAGGGTTTTTTACGAGCACTCACGCGACGGGAAAACCATTGATAGCCCCGACATTTTCGTCTTTCTGAATTTTGTGCACGCAGGTCCCTCAAACCCTGATTTGCCGGATCTGACTAACTCTGATCTGGATGTTGTAACGGTGACAGGTGCCTCCGGTACGGATAACACCATTCTACCGGGCGATCGAGACAAACCTGGCAAAATCAAAGTTCCGGTTTGGTTTGGTTTACCGGATGTTGTGGGCGGTGAGCAAGTCGATTTCTATATCGACGGTAAGCACGCCGGTACTTTTCTCCCATTTGGCGGTGAGACTGAGTTTGAGGTGGACGTTACCAAGGAATTCCTTGGTGCATTGCCAGCCGCAACGGTAAAGGCGTCCTGGACGATAAAAAATGTGGGTAGCGACAAAAATATCATCAAGTCTCCTGAGCGGGATGTGGTGGTAAATGCCCGGAAAGTCTTGCTTCAAGTGCCGACAATTCGTATTCGAAGCCGCGACGAAATTGCCTGTTATGCCATGGATACTGCGACCACCAACTGGAAGTTGGCCGTTACAATCCCCAAGGATCCAGTGAACTTGCCACAAAGTAAATCGATTACCGTCTTTTTTGCTGGCGTTACAGATGTAACTGGCGCTACAGAAGTGCCGGGCACTCGAGATTCGGTTGTCTATACCATCAAAGCTCAAGGTACACCCGACATCGCGCAAGTGGGTACAGCAGATAAGTTTAAGTTGAACCAACCGGTACGAGGTGCCGTAGCGTTTGGCAAGTACTGGTATGAGACAGATATCGGCGGTACTCAGACTTCTGAGCCGGTGGTCAAACCATTCGACATTATCAATACCAGCTTCGACTATTGCGACAGATTGCCTGCTCCAGCGGCACCCTGATTCAAATAGCCGGTAAAAACTGCAATAAAGGAGCTAAACCGGTCATGGGGGGCCTCATTGCCCCCTGTGATGTGGAGATAAAGCTCACAAATCTTCGGATTTTTCATCGTGTCAATGAGGATTATTCCTACATCTAGCGGGCGAATTGGTCACTAGTCTGTCGGACGTTCTCGGGTGTGGTTGTTCTTTTCTCTCAGAAAAATCACTAAGCGATGTATGTCTAGTAGCAGGAAGTCAGAATGTTTCGCACGTCATCTTTGAGTCGTTGTACAGCAGCTATATATTTACTAACGCCAGCTTTACTTGTTTCTCCTTTGACTCATGGCGCAATACTCGCACCAGGCGCCAGTGCAACAGTCAACAATGCATCGCCATTAGAGGCCTGGGGCGTGTCGGCTGGCGGAACGTTGACGATCGATAATGGGCAAGCACTGACAATCAGTGCGCAAAACGCCAATGTCGTTTTCAACGGCGGTCAAAGTCAGCGCCTTGATGCCAATACCTCCACGTTGAATCTTTCCGGCGCTATCGTTAATAGCGCTTCTGGAAGAGGGGCGATGCAGTTGATCGACAGCACCGCCACTATCGATGACAGCACAATCACCAGTACCAACAGTTTTGGGCTGTTGTTGGGCCGCAACATCAACACTCCAGCATCGTCCGTCGCGACAGTCACTGGCGGGAGTGTCATCACCGGCGCTCCAGGAGGGGTGAATGCGGTTGGTTTCGCCGTGTTGAACCTCGCGAATTCAGAGGTGCGGGGGACGGGCGCCACCAGCTACGGCGTGCAATTGGGCGGCGCGACTATGTCCGCATCGGGCAGTACGATTTCGGGTGGGCAAGACGGGCTGCAAATCATCACCGACACCACGGGTGTCAACGCCAGCATTGTTACGCTCAACAGCACCCGCGTAACGGGCGGAACAGGTTCGGCGATTGTGCTCGGTTCGTCCGGCGACCCCGGTACTATTGCCACCATCAATGTCCACGGTAGTTCCGAACTGCTCGGCGGTAACGGCACACTGTTGCAGGCGACCAATCGTTCCACGGCCAACCTTAACGTCAACGCAAGTGCCTTGAGTGGCAATGTCATCGCCGATACCGGCAGTACTGTTGCGCTGCTGATGCAGAACGCGGCCTCGCTGACTGGCAATCTGCAAAACGTGACTCGGGTCAATCTCAATAGCCGCAGTACCTTGAACGGCAATGTGCAAGCGGTTGCGGGAACGGCGGCGACGGTCAACCTGGACAACGGTTCTGCAATCAACGGCAATGTCGAAAATGTCTTCAGCCTTTCGTTGAACAATGGCAGCAGCATGACCGGCGACGTGACCACCGACACCAATGGCAGCGTGCTGCTGGACAACGGCTCAGTGCTGACCGGTCAAATCAACAATTCGGGCAACCTGAATATCAACAACTCGGCGCAATGGGTGATGACCGGTGATAGCGCCGTGCAGCGTCTAGCGCTGAACAGCGGCGTGGTGCGCATGGGCTCCAACGAACAATTCCAGCACCTGGACGTGGGCGACCTTTCCGGTAACGGTACCTTTGTAATGGGCACCGACCTAGGTAACGGCAACACTGACTTCCTGAACGTCACCGGCAACGCCAGCGGACAACATCAACTGCAAATCTCCGCCACCGGCACCACGCCTGTTACAGCCGAGCCGGTGAAGGTCGGCAACATCGCGGCGGGCGATGCAAGTTTCTCGCTGGGCAATCGTGAAACGGTGGATGCCGGTACGTTTGTCTATCGACTGGCGAAGGAGGGGCAGGGCTTGTACTTGAATCCTGACAAGGAGACGGTCAGTACCTCGAGCAACACCGCTTTGGCACTGGCCGGCAGCGCGCGCAGTGTATTGAATGCCGAGATGTCCATGCTCACTGACCAGATCGGTGATCGCGGGCTGAGCGCGCGTCCTGAAGCTTCACTTCGCGCGGCCAGCGATGACTCCACCACGAAGCTGAACAACAGCGTCTGGGTACGCACTTACGGCAATCAGTACAGTGTCGATAACGCCTATGGCGACGGTTACACCCAGAACCAGACGGGCATCACCGGCGGTGCCGATACCTTGGTCGACCTTGGCGGTCGTGCATGGGTCTTGGGCGGGTTTGTCGGGACAAGCCGTACAGACATGGATCTCAAGTACGGTTCCAGTGCGACGGTAGATAGCGTGAATGTCGGTATTTATGGCAGTACCTTTGATGTCGAGAGCGGTGTGTTCGTCAACGTCATGGCCAAGATCAACCAGTTCGACAACAAGGCGAAAGTTGCCATGAGTGATGGCACGCGAACCAAGGGCGATTACAAGGCCTTGGGCGCCGGCGGTTCGGTGGCGGTGGGCAAGCATATTCGCCTGAAGGACAATTATTTCGTCGAACCCCAGGTTCAGTTGTCGACCGGTGTCACTCAAAGCGACAGTTATCGCCTCGATAATGGCCTTGAAGTCAAAGCCGACACCATGCGATCTGTGCAGGGTAAGGTGGGTGTCAGAGGTGGACGTGTGCTGACCCTCGACAATGGCAGCCTGCTGGAACCCAGCTTGTCGGCGGGGGTTAACCACGAGTTTGTTAAAACCAACGAGGTCAAGATCAACGACGACAGTTTCGATGACGACCGTGCCAGCAGTTCGGTCGAGTATGGAGCGGGTCTGAAGTGGACGCCGGCCGAACGCAACTGGCAGGTTTCCGCTCAGGTCGGGGGCAGCAAAGGCACGACTGTCAGTCAGGACTGGAGCGGTAGCCTCAGACTGAGCTATTTCTTCTGATAAAAATGGCTTCGTGTCATTAACCTAAAAAATGCCCCGAATGTATCGGGGCATTTTTATGTCTGTGCGTTTAGCTGAACGAATGCGTCATATCAGCACCGTCAGCCAAGCCGAAACCACCAGCAATAGAGCCATTGTCTGATTGAAACGCTGGATGCTGTTTGCCGAACGAAACCACCTGGCTGTTCCAGCGCCCAGCATTGCCCAAACGCCCAGGCACGGCAGCGAGACGAAAAAAAACAGCAGCGACAGGCAGACGACTTGAAACTGGCGATCATTGCCGGTTCCGGCAAATACACCGACCACGGCAAACGCCATCATCCAGGTTTTGGGATTGATCAGCTGCAAGCTCGCAGCAGCCCACCCTCCAAACTTTCGTTCCAGTCCCGCACGGGTATCGAAGATCGTGACCGGTGCGTGGAAAATCTGCCAGGCCAAGTAGCTGAGCCAGATGATCCCGGTCCATTTCATCAGCGATTGCACCAGTGGCAGTCCGGCAAGCGACTGACCGACACCGCTGCCCACCAGCAATACGATCAACGCCGCGCTGGCACACGCTCCGAAGATGATCGGCAATGCAGCTTTGAAGCCATAACGTGCGCTATTACTCAGCACCAGAATATTGGTCGGTCCCGGCGTAATAGAGGCCACAAAAGCGAACAGCAAAAAGGGTAGCAGCGGGGGAAAGGTGGACAGCATGACAGCGGACTCCGTGAATGATCTCAGGAGCCGATCCTCACAAAACCGGGGTCATGCGTCTGGAAGATTTGAGCAGCGCTTGCGATACAGCGCCGGCGTCAAACCATAAGCCCGGACGAACCAGCGCCCCAGATGGCTCTGATCGGCAAATCCCAACTCCATCGCCACCGTCGCCGGTTGCTCACCACGGGCCAGCATTCGCCGGGCGGTGGTCAGGCGCAATTGCACGAGGTAGGCGTGGGGCGCCATGCCATAAGCGGCTTTGAAGGCGCGGGTCAGGCGGAAGCGGTCGACGCCGGTGACGGCGGCCAGTTGATCGAGGCCGATGTCGTATTGAGCGTTGGCGTGCAGGTATTCCCGAGCCTTCTGCGCCACCAGCGGCAGGCGCGGGTCTTCGCCGTCGCGGGCGCGCCAGTGCAGATGGCGGGTCAGGCGTTCGAGCAAACTGTCGAGAGCGGTCTGGCGGACGATTTTCAATTCACTATAGTGCAGGGCTTGGAACGCCAGACTGGTGGCATGGGCCAGTCGTAAATCACTGGCCAGGGTGTTGGCGAAACTCAATTCGCTGTTGTCGGGGGCATTGTCGAATACCGCGCAGAGTTCTCGCTTCAGCCACTGCGGGTCGAGGTACAGCATGCGGTAGGTGAAGCCGTCTTCGGTCGGCGCTTCGCCGTCGTGGATGTCGCCCGGCTCAAGCAGAAATACCTTGCCCGGCGTGCTTTGGTGTTTCGCTCGCCGACAGTTGAACTGCTGAACCCCTTGCTCGGTGACGCCCACCAGATAGCTGTCATGCCAGTGCGGATCGTAGGCGTGACCTTCGAAATGCGCGCGCAGGGTCTCGATGCCGGTGTCGGCGTCCTGGGCCAGGTCGATCCAGTTGTGAGTCGTCATGCTGCACCTGCGAGTCGGATTGCCGACTCATTTAACCCCCGCGTCGAGGGTGATGACTAGAACGTTTGTGCACGGATCAATTGAACAGTCCTGCCGCGATGTTGATCGAAAACCCGAGAATGGCCGTGTTGAACAGAAAGCCGATCAGCGACTGCGCCAGCACAATCTTGCGCAAATCCCGAGTTGCCACGCCGACATCGGACGTCTGTACCGCCACGCTGATGGTGAACGAGAAATACAGGAAGTCCCAGTAATTGGGCGTTGTCAGGCCTTCAGCGAAACGCAGTGCGGGGTCTTTGCCGCCGCAGGTGTAGAACAGACGGGCATAGTGCACGCTGAAAATCACTCCGATCAGCAGCCAGGAACCGATCACCGTCAACGCGGTAAACCCGTAATGCAGCAGCTTGCGAGTGGTTTCCAGGTCCCTGCTGCCCGCCAGCTCAAAGGTGATGGTCGCCAGGCTGGCAATCGCGGCGATGCACACAACGAATAGCACCAGCCCGGCGTTTTCGTCCTCGACTTCGGCAATTCGTTTCACGTCCGGCGCTTTGGCGCGCGCGGTGAGCCAGAGCATCAGGACCAGGTAAGTCCAGACCCCGGCATTCCAGCCAAAAAGGATTTTGCTGATGATCGAGTCGGCCGGAATCAGAATGCCCACTGCGACGCCGAGCGTGGCAGCGGCGGACAGGCGAGGGTGGGTGCGGGCGAGGAAGGGCATGTGAACTCGATGCGTCAGGGCTTTGCAAACACCTTAGCCCGGGTGATCGGTTGTGACCATAACCCTGAGGTCGATGCAAACCCTTGTGGGAGCGAGCTTGCTCCCACAGGGGTAGGTGGTGTGGGTTAGAGGTCTTTATGCCGCTTGCGGACTAACTTCATCACCACCACAAAAAACACCGGCACAAACACCACCGCCAACGTTGCGGTAATCATCCCGCCTATCACCCCGGTACCGATCGCTTGCTGGCTCGCCGAACTGGCCCCGGTGGCAATCGCCAACGGCACCACGCCGAGGATGAACGCCATCGACGTCATCACAATGGGCCGCAGTCGCAGGCGCGCGGCTTGCAGCGTGGCGTCGATCAGGTCGTGGCCTTCGTCGTACAGACTCTTGGCGAACTCGATGATCAGGATCGCGTTCTTCGCCGACAGCCCGATGATGGTAATCAGCCCGACCTTGAAGAACACGTCGTTGGGCATCCCGCGCAAGGTCACGGCCAGTACCGCGCCGAGTACGCCCAGCGGCACCACCAGCAGCACCGAGGTCGGAATCGACCAGCTCTCATACAGCGCCGCCAGACATAAGAACACGATCAGCAGCGACAGACCGAGCAGGATCGGCGCCTGACTGCCTGACAAGCGTTCCTGCAATGACAACCCGGTCCATTCCTGGCCCAACCCCGCCGGGCCTTGCGCCACCAGCCGTTCGATTTCGGCCATGGCTTCGCCGGTGCTGTGACCGGGTGACGGTTCGCCGGAAATGCTGATCGCCGGGTAGCCGTTGTAGCGAGTCAATTGCGCCGGGCCCTGGGTCCATTTGGCCCGGACGAAGGCCGACAGCGGCACCATTTTCCCGGTGTTGTTGCGCACGTGAATCTTCAGCAGATCGGCGACCTGACTGCGCTGATCGCCTTCAGCCTGAACCACCACCCGCTGCATCCGCCCCTGATTGGGGAAGTCGTTGATATAGGCCGAACCGACGGCGGTGGACAGCACGTTACCAATGTCGGCAAAGGACACGCCCAGCGCGTTGGCCTGTTTGCGGTCGACTTCGAGCTGCACCTGCGGCGCTTCAGCCAGGGCGC
Source organism: Pseudomonas sp. RT4P38 (assembly GCF_054897765.1). Taxonomy (NCBI): domain Bacteria; kingdom Pseudomonadati; phylum Pseudomonadota; class Gammaproteobacteria; order Pseudomonadales; family Pseudomonadaceae; genus Pseudomonas; species Pseudomonas sp. RT4P38. The sequence continues at coordinate 3,938,684 of NZ_CM142703.1, read as the reverse complement.
TTTCGCGCACGTTCATCAGGATTGGACTTTTCTCGGCGGCCGCCAGCAACTCGCTACGCGCCTGCATCAGCGTGGCATGGCCGAGGCCGCCACGGTCCTGCAAGCGGAATTCGAAACCGCTGGACGTGCCGAGGCCATCCACCGGTGGCGGCAGAACCGCAAAGGCCACGGCGTCCTTGATCTGGCTCAACGCGATGTTGGCGCGGTCGGCAATCGAGCTCGCCGAGTCGTCGCTGCCCCGATCAGACCAGTCTTTGAGCGTGGTAAACGCCAACGCCGCGTTCTGCCCGCTACCGGAGAAACTGAAGCCGAGAATCACCGTGCTGTCGCCAACGCCGGGCTCAGTGGCGTTGTGGGCTTCGATCTGCTCGACCACCTGCACCGTGCGGTTCTTGCTCGCGCCCGGTGGCAATTGGATGTCGGTAATGGTGTAGCCCTGATCTTCCACAGGCAGAAACGAGGAGGGCAGGCGACTGAAGCACACGCCCAATCCGATCAGCAGCACGCCGTAGATCAACAGGTAACGGCCCGTGCGTTTCAACGCATAGGCGACCCAGCCTTGATAACGCGCGGTCAGTTGCTCGAAACGCCGGTTGAACCAGCCAAAGAACCCACGTTTCTCGTGATGCTCGCCCTTGGCAATTGGCTTGAGCAGCGTCGCGCACAGCGCCGGGGTCAAGGTCAGGGCGAGGAACGCCGAGAACAGAATCGAGGTGGCCATCGACAGCGAGAACTGCCGGTAAATTACCCCGACCGAACCCTGCATGAACGCCATCGGAATGAACACCGCGACCAGCACCAGCGTGATGCCGATGATCGCTCCGGTGATCTGCTTCATCGCCTTGCGCGTCGCTTCTTTGGGCGACAGGCCTTCGGTGGCCATGATCCGCTCGACGTTTTCCACTACCACAATCGCGTCATCCACCAGGATACCGATCGCCAGCACCATGCCGAACATGGTCAGCACGTTGATCGAGAACCCCAGCGCCAACATGGTCGCAAAGGTGCCCATCAGCGCCACCGGCACCACCAGGGTTGGAATCAGCGTGTAGCGGATGTTTTGCAGGAACAAAAACATCACCGCAAAGACCAGCAACATCGCCTCGCCGAGGGTGTAAATCACCTTGGTGATCGAGACTTTGACGAAGGGCGAGGTGTCATACGGGATCTTGTACTCGACGCCTGCCGGGAAGTAGCGCGCCAGTTCGTCCATCTTTGCCCGCACCAGCGTCGCGGTGCTCAAGGCATTGGCGCCCGGCGCCAGCTGCACACTGACGGCGGTCGACGGTTTGCCGTTCAGGCGGGTGGAGAACTGATATTCCTGACTGCCGATCTCGACCCGCGCCACATCGCCGATGCGCACGGTGGAGCCGTCGGGATTGGCTTTCAACACGATGTCAGCGAACTCTTCAGGGGTAGACAGCTGCCCTTTGACCAGAATGGTCGCAGTGATTTCCTGAGTGGTGCGGGTCGGCAAGTCGCCGATGCTACCCGCCGAGACCTGCGCGTTCTGCGCGACGATGGCGGCGTTGACGTCGGCCGGGGTCAGGTTGAAACCGATCAGCTTCTGCGGGTCGATCCAGATCCGCATTGCCCGCTCGGCACCGTACAGCTGTGCTTTGCCGACGCCGTCCAGACGCTTGATCTCGTTCATCACGTTGCGCGCCAGGTAATCGCTGAGCGCAACGTCGTCGAGCTTGCCGTCACTGGACGTGAGAGTGATCAGCAGCAGGAAACCGGCGGAGACTTTTTCTACCTGCAAGCCCTGCTGCGTCACCGCCTGAGGCAGGCGCGACTCGACCACCTTCAGGCGGTTTTGTACATCGACCTGAGCCATTTCCGGGTCAGTGCCCGGCTGAAACGTCGCGGTGATGGTGGCGCTGCCGAGGCTACTCTGGGATTCGAAATACAGCAGGTGGTCAGCGCCGTTGAGTTCCTCCTCGATCAGGCTGACCACGCTTTCGTCCACGGTCTGCGCCGAGGCACCCGGATATACGGCGTAGATTTCGACTTTCGGCGGCGCGACGTTGGGGTATTGCGCCACCGGCAACTGTGGAATGGCCAGGGCGCCGGCCAACAGGATGAACAGGGCAACCACCCAAGCGAACACCGGGCGGTCGATAAAGAACTGCGGCATAAATAAGCGTCCTGCTTACTGACCAGAAGCCTGGGCAAGTGGAAGAGGGGTGTCGTCGATCTGCACCTGTTCGCCGGGACGGGCGTGCTGGAGGCCTTCAGTGATGATTTGATCACCGGGCTTGAGGCCGCCGGTGACGATCCAGCGATCGTTCTGCACGGCGCCCAGTTCGACCGGTTGCTGGCCGACCCGCTGTTCGGCGTCGAGCAACAGCACGTGGGCGACACCGGCGCTGTCACGCTGGATAGCCCGTTGCGGCACGCTGATGCCGTGCTGAATGACCGCCTGCTCTAGACGCACGCGAACAAAGCTGCCCGGCAGCAAGTCGAGGTCCGGGTTGGGGAATTCGCTGCGCAGGATGATCTGACCGGTGCCCGGGTCAACGGTGATGTCGGCGAACAGCAACTTGCCGGGCAACGGATAGAGACTGCCGTCGTCCTGGATCAGCGTGGCTTTGGCCTGGTCCTGACCGACCTGTTGCAACTGGCCGGAACGGAACGCTCGGCGCAGGTCGTTGAGTTCGCGGGTCGATTGGGTAAGGTCGGCATGAATCGGGTTCAGCTGCTGAATCAATGCCAGTGGTGTGGTTTCGTTCTGCCCGACCAGTGCGCCTTCGGTCACCAGTGCGCGGCCGATGCGTCCGGAAATCGGTGCTGTGACGGTGGCGTAACCGAGGTTGAGTTTCGCCCTTTCCACAGCGGCTTTGTTCGCGGCGACGTCGGCGGCGGTTTGCCGGACGCTGGCCCGGGCGTTGTCATAATCCTGGCCGCTAATGGCGTTGCCTTCGATCAACTGCGCGTAACGCTGCTCCTGTAATCGTGCCTGGAATGCGTTGGCCTCAGCTTTGCGCAGCGCCGCTTCCGCGCTGTCCAGGTCTGCCTTGAACGGCGCCGGGTCGATACGGAACAGCACCTCACCTTTTTTCACATCGCTGCCTTCACGGAAGGCCCGTTGCAACACCACGCCGGCAACCCGCGCCCGGACTTCGGCTATCCGTGGCGCAGCAATCCGCCCGCTCAGTTCGCTGGTGATCGACAGGGGCCGGGCTGAGAGGGTTTCTATGCGAACCGTGGCCAGAGGCGCCTTTTCTTCAGCAATGGAGGACTTGTCACAAGCGCTCAGCGTCAGCGCCAGTGCAATCAGGCTGAGCCTGGCAAGCAGATTCTTTGACATGTAAAAACCCCAATAATGACCCCCGGCATCCTACGGGGAGGCGACGAGGGTAGCGGTGAAGCTTTGTAGGCGCTGTGTGAAATTGTGTAAGGGTTTTACTCAGGCATGGGTGAGGGCGTATATCCTTGGCAGCTTGATGACTTTGCGACAGCACCTTCTGGAAACACCCATGCCCAACATCCTCCTGGTCGAAGACGACACCGCGCTCTCCGAACTGATCGCCAGCTACCTGGAACGCAACGGCTATTCGGTCAGCGTGATCAGCCGTGGCGACCCTGTGCGCGAGCGTGCGCGGGTCAGCCCGCCGGACCTGGTAATCCTCGACCTGATGCTGCCGGGGCTCGACGGCCTGCAAGTCTGCCGCTTGCTGCGCGCCGATTCGGCAACGCTGCCGATCCTGATGCTCACCGCCCGCGATGACAGCCATGATCAGGTGCTGGGCCTGGAAATGGGTGCTGACGACTACGTCACCAAACCCTGCGAACCGCGCGTTCTGCTGGCCCGGGTGCGGACCTTGCTTCGGCGCAGTAGCCTGACTGAACCACAGACGGCCAACGACCGCATTCTGATGGGCAATCTGTGCATCGACCTCTCCGAGCGCACCGTGACCTGGCGCGAGCAATTGGTCGAGCTCTCCAGCGGCGAGTACAACCTGCTGGTGGTACTTGCTCGGCATGCCGGCGAAGTGCTGAGCCGCGACCAGATTTTGCAACGTCTGCGCGGCATCGAATTCAATGGCACCGACCGCTCGGTGGACGTGGCGATTTCCAAGCTGCGGCGCAAGTTTGACGACCACGCCGGCGAGGCGCGCAAGATCAAGACCGTGTGGGGCAAGGGTTACCTGTTCAGCCGTTCCGAGTGGGAATGCTGAGGCGATGTTCAGAATCCTGTTTCGCCTGTACCTGGTAACCATTGTTTCGTACAGCGCGGCGATCTACCTGGTGCCGGATCTGGTGATCAAGATCTTCCAGGAGCGCTTTGTCACCTACAACCTCGATTACTCTCGCGGGCTGCAAACCCTCATCGTCAAACAGTTTCATGCCGTGCCCCCGGCGCAATGGCCGGCATTGGCCGCAGAAATGGACAAGGAATTCCAGCCGCTGCACATCGTCTTGACCGATAACGACGATGCCGATTTCACCCCTGATGAACGGCAACGTTTGCAGCGTGGCGAGAACGTCGTGCGCATTGGTGACTGGGGCTGGCGCACCCTGGCGGTGTCGCCGCTGAACGAGCGGACGGTGGTGGAGATGGTCGTACCGCCGGACCCGATGGACGTCAGCTTGTTGTATTGGAGCATCAACGTGCTGATCGGCGCGACCATGCTCGCCTGCCTGTTGTTGTGGCTACGCCCGCACTGGCGCGACCTGGAACGCCTCAAAGGTACGGCCGAACGTTTCGGCAAGGGGCATTTGAGCGAGCGCACACAGATTTCCCAAAGCTCCAACATCGGCAGCCTGGCCAATGTCTTCGACACCATGGCCGGCGACATCGAAAACCTGCTCAACCAGCAACGCGATCTGCTCAATGCCGTCTCTCACGAACTGCGCACGCCCCTGACACGACTGGATTTTGGCCTGGCGCTGGCGCTGTCAGACGATTTGCCCGCCGCCAGTCGCGAGCGTCTGCAAGGTCTGGTCGCGCACATTCGCGAACTCGACGAACTGGTGCTGGAACTGTTGTCCTACAGCCGTCTGCAAAACCCGGCGCGGCTGCCAGAGCAGATCGAAGTGTCGCTGGATGAATTCATCGACAGCATTCTGGGGAGTGTCGATGAAGAATTGGAGTCGCCAGACATCGTCATCGACGTGCTGCTCCACGGCCAGCTCGAACGCTTCAGCCTCGACCCACGCCTGACTGCCCGCGCACTCCAGAACCTGCTGCGCAATGCGATGCGCTACTGCGAAAAACGCATTCAGATTGGTGTGCGGGTGTGCTCGAAGGGATGTGAGATCTGGGTCGAAGACGATGGGATCGGTATTCCGGATGAGGAGCGGGAGCGGATTTTCGAACCGTTCTATCGGCTGGACCGCAGTCGGGATCGCGCGACTGGCGGGTTTGGTCTGGGGTTGGCGATCAGTCGGCGGGCGCTGGAGGCTCAGGGCGGTACGCTGACCGTTGAAGCATCGCCGCTGGGCGGCGCACGGTTCAGATTGTGGTTGCCCACCTCAGCCTGACGCCCACTGTGTAGCAGCTGTCGAACCTGCGAGGGTACCTTCGAGCCGGGGTCGCGCTCGACCGAAGTCCTCGCAAGTCCTGTGTGCGCGGTTTGCCTGATAAACCTCGCTGCCTGTTATTACCGACTGCTGCGTCCGAATGCGGCCAAACCGAACGCAGCCTCGCGAGCTCGACAGCTGCTACGCGCTCAGCCGACGTCTCAACAATTTCGCCATGTCCTCCAATTCCGCCGTCGGGTTATGCCCGATCAGCATCCAGGCATGTTCCATGTCAGCCCAATAGACAATGTTCATCCCGTGCCGGCGCTCTTGGGCGAAATGCCGGCTGCCGCTGTTGGAGCGGGTGACGCACAGCGCCATGGGGCCGTGCGCCGGGTCCAGATAGGTGATCTGGGCAATGGCGACGCCGTCGTACTCGAGGATTTGCGCGCGCTTGAACTCGGACCGCGGCAAGGCCAGTTGCGCCGGCACAAGATTCAAACCCAGACGCGCATCGATGGTCCGCAGTTGCGCCCGGTGAGCGGCTTCGTCACTGGGCAAGTGGTCCAGGGTTTGCGGCACGTAAAGCGACATGTAGTCGGCCACCAACCCGCGCCAGTTGTTATTTTGCTGACTCAACTGCCAGCCGAGGAATAGCCGATCCGCCACCACGCCACTCACCACCAACCCGGCGGCCGCGGCGAGAAACCAACGCCGATTCATGGCCGGACGTTCAGGCGAAGGCAAGGTGTCGAGCATCGATTGCAAGCGATCCATGGGCGCCTGTCGATCTAATTCATCGTAGGCCTCCTTGAACGGCAGGCTGCTGCGGGCTAGCCATTGCAGGCGCAGGTTGAGCGTCGGGTCCTCGGCGATAGCTGTGTCGATGCGGGTGCGCTGTTCGGTGTCGAGCTGGTCGTCGAGGTAGGCCACCAGTTGCTCATCCGAGGGTCTCGTCGGGGGTGCGTGGTCGTTCATCGACGTTCTCCAGTGGAAGGGTTCGGCACGGTGTGCAAGGGCGGGTACTCGGCCAGTTTTGCGCGTGCAGTGGCCAGGCGACTCATGACAGTGCCAATTGGCACGTCCAGCACTTCGGCCACTTCGCGGTAGGACAAACCCTCGACGTAGGCGAGAAACACCGTTTCCCGCTGGGTTTCGGGCAGGGCATCCACACGCCGGATCACCTGGGCCGCGAGGACATGGGTTTGCGCCGCGTATTCGCCATCGAACGACAAGGCGTTGTCGGCATCCACCAGCCCTTGTCCAAGGCGCACCCTTCGGGCACGGACTTCGTTGAGCCAGATCGAATGCAGAATGCTCAGCAACCAGCGGTCCATGCGGGTGCCGGGGATAAATTGCCCGGCACGTTCGAGCGCCCGCACGCAGGTCGCTTGCACCAGGTCCTCGGCGACATGTTGTTGCCGGGACAACAGCAGGCCGTAGCGCCATAGTCGCGCCAGGTGCTGGCCCAGTTCTGCCCGTATTGCCTGATCGCTGGCGATGGCGACCTCCGTCTGCTCGGTGTGTCAGGTTTTCGATGAATCGTTGATGGCTTCCGCCAGGTCCTGGTATTCGTCGCAGGTGTTGCCGCAGATCGACTTGATCTGCTTTAACTGTTCCTGAGCGAGGTCCAGCTGACCTTTGATGACATAAGCTTCGCCGAGGTATTCATGCACTTGCGCGTACTTTGGGTCGAGTTTGACCGATTGCAGGTAATAGCCGATGCCTTCGTCGGTTCGCCCCAGTTTACGCGTGGCATAGCCGCGATAGTTCAAGGCCTTGCCGGTGTTTATGCAGGTTCATGGTCAGGCGGTCGTAACGTGTCGGCGAGTTCAGGCTTGGATTGTTCATTGGCAATTCTCATGGGCGATGAGAGGTGAACACCACAGGGTGAACAATTATTCATTTCTTTGTGGCGGTCTTTGCAAGGAAAGCTCAAATGCGGCATGTGTGGCGGTGCGGGTTAGTTAGATGGGTGGTGGGGCCAATCGCGAGCAAGCTCGCGATGGCGTCAGCCCTGACAAAACATTTCTTCAAGCCGGATCTTCACCAGCGCATCCGCACACCCAAACTGCCGATCAACCCGTTCAAATCATTTTCATCCACCGCACTGCTGTAGTCGGCGCTGAGGTAAAGACTCACGGCAGGTGTCACTCTGGCCACCAAGCCCAAACCCACTTCGACGGTCGATGAATAGCGGCTGCTGCTGATCTTCTCGACCTGATCGAGGTTCACGGTATTGCCGGTGTACACCGTGTGCCACAAGTTGGTTCGCACATAGGGTTCGACCCCCAGGCCGTTGATGTCGTAACTACCTTTCAACCGTGCACCGACCCGGCCGCTCCAGGACGTCAGCTCGCTGGACGAGGCATTGCCTGACCCGGCATACGGGGTGTCCAGGGTGATGCGTTGATTGATCAACTGCGCCTGCGGTTCGACTACCCAGTTATCGCTCAGACCAATGGGGAAACCACCTTCCACCGACAACGTCACCGCACTGCCTTCAGTCACTTGCCGAGCACCCTGGTCATTACGGCTATAGCCGTTGACCCGGCCGCCGCTGGCCGTCAAGTCCACGTGCCAGCCTTGGGGCCCGGTCAGGCTCCAGTAGGCGCCGAGGCTCTGGCCTTCGAGGTTGAGGGTGTCATGGGCGGGGTCGGCGAGGGCGCGACTGGTCAGCAGCCCGTTGTTGTTGCCTTGTAACTGAGTCATGCCGCCGACCAGTCCGACCCGCTGGGTATGACCGCTACCGCTTTGCAGAGTCAGGATCGCCGGGCCTTTGAATTCGCTACTGCCAGGGTTAGAAGAACCGTGAGCCAGAAAATCGGTTTGCGCCTGCCGCGAAGCCTGCCCATATAGCTGATCCCAGGCCGAAGGTGCGGCGTCTTCGATGGTCAGGCGTGAACTTCGTGTATCGGAGGCGGCGCTGAAATGGCCGGGGTAGGGGGCGGTGATCGTGACGGTGGGCAAGGTCATGACCGGAACATCCTGGCGGTACCAGGGCGTGGTTTCATCCTCTGCCGGCCCTGCCTGTACTTCCATGGATGAGCACAGAAGGAGTGAACTCGAGACAGTGCAAAAAGTGACTTTGATCTCTTGTTGGGTGAATGAAGTTTTCATGGAGGTCTACCTTGCAATCGCATGCCGTATCTCGCTCTGGCGTCTCTCCTACCCCGAATGAGGGGCGACCGAATGTAGTGGGGCAAGCCTCTGACCGCCCGATTTTGCGGGTGTCTGGAGGTTTGCCCCTGATGGTATTTCCGGGGGTAGTACCGTGAAGCTAAGAAGACCGATGGCACTGCGTCAAGAAAATGGACGATGAGCGGTATGGTTAATTTAGCCGTTGCAACTGTTTGTTTTTATGCGTTTATCTAAGCTCTTGTTTGTACGAAAAATCATCGCAAAACCCGCGAATCAGAGACGTTCGCCAGCCGACAGTCGGTCTTCAAACTGCTTGGATTGAGCCAATTGCTGACTGATTCTCGCTGTTTATTACTGTCAATAATGAGGTTGAAACCGACGATTCGTTTCGGCTCGTGGTTGAACCGCTACAGATGCACTTCCACCGCCAACGGCAAATGATCCGACAAATGCGTCCAGGGTTTGTGCCCCAGTATTCGCGGCTCATGACTGCTGGCATTGCGCAGATAGATCCGATCCAGACGCAGCAGCGGGAAGCGCGCCGGATACGTCTTCGCCGGACGACCGTGGTGGCGCTCGAAGGCTTCATGCAGGTAGTCACGTCGGGCGAGGGCTGTGTTGCCTTGCAGCTGCCAGTCGTTGAAGTCGCCGGCGATAATCACTGGCGCATCGTCGGGTAACGATTCGAGCAATTGGCAAAGTAGCTGGAGCTGCAGTTGGCGATGGCTTTCCAGCAGACTCAAGTGAACGCAGATCGCATGGACTTCGGTGTGCCCCGGTACGTCCAGTACGCAATGCAGCAGGCCGCGACGTTCGGGGCCGGTGATTGAGACGTCGAGGTTGCGGTGTTCGCGGATCGGGTATTTCGATAACAGGGCATTGCCGTGGTGGCCGTTGGGGTAGACCGCGTTGCGACCGTAGGCGAAGTCGCTCCACATACTGTCGGCCAGAAACTCGTATTGTGAGGTCTGCGGCCACTCGTTGTAGCGAGAGGAATGGCGGTCGTGTTCACCGACGACTTCCTGCAGGAACACCAGATCCGCCGACGTACTGCGTACCGCTTCACGCAGTTCCGGGAGAATGAAACGTCGGTTGAGTGCGGTAAAACCCTTGTGGGTATTGACCGTCAGCACTCTCAGTCGATGAATCGCCGGGGGCGTGTTCAATGGAGATGATTCGACGGCCTGCCACTTGGAATCACTGGTCACGCTTCACTCCTCTGAATCAGGGCTGCTTATGTATGCGACTGATACGGGGGCGAGCAGTTCAGCGTCTTTCGTTCAAACAAACACAATTTCATAAGGCAACCGCATCCGCTCCAGAAGCACCGGGGGCAGCAGCGGGGCGAGGCCGATGGCCGGTTCGCCGTCGAGCTGGCTGGCGTAGGCGTGGGTGGCGTGGCTTTTACGCGCGACGGTCCAGGTATCCAGGCGCACCTTGCGCGCACGATGCCACGGGATGAGCCCTCGATCGCGAGTTGGCCAGTGCCAGGCCCAGACCGGTACTTCGTTGAACGACGCGCCGACCATGGCCGCGGCCTTGACGCTGGCCCGGCCGACGGCGTCATGGTCAACATTTCCATCCTTGCACCAGGTGCTGAACACCACATCCCCGGGGCGTAAATAACGGGCAATGAATTGAGTCAATTGAAACTCCCGTTCGGCCAGGGCGTTGTCGGTGAAGCCGCCACGAATCCACTTCAGGCTGTGCATCGGCAACCCGAGCCGGCGCAAGGCTTCGAGGCTTTCCTGGGGGCGGAACACGCTCAAGCGTTTTTCCGACCACTGTTGCGAGCCCGGATGGCTGGCGCTGCCATCGGTAATCGAGATCAATTGCAGGGGATGACCCAGGGAGCTGAGCAACTGAAGCAGGCCGCCGCAGGTCACCACTTCATCGCCGGGATGCGGGGCTATCACCACAGCGCGAGCGCCGGCGGGAACCAGGGTCTGAGTGCTGATGACAGGAATGTTGTCCAGTTGCGGGGCGCTGTTCCAGATCTGTGTTGGCAGGCTGCTTTCGTTGATGGAAACCGATTTCATGGGTTACGTCCTTGTTCTCGTTGGATAGCAATGTGCAGCGCTCCAAACCCTGGATTGCCGCGAGCAGAGTATTGCTCATGTCAGTCTATTCGTCGCCTCGATGTTCCATCCGGTATGTTTTTTATCCGGTCAGCGGTTGCCGGGATCATCCGCTGGCCGACGCTGGAGAAATTCCTGAAGGTCCATTTCACTCTTCTTCCTCACGCTGCAATTCGAACAGCAGCAGCGAACGGCCAGTGACCGAATATTCGTGACCGAACTCGAAGCGTTCCTGTCCCCGAATCGACGGTTGGTTGGTGTCGATCATGCAGGTCCAGAAACCACCGTCAGGCACTTCCGGAAGAAGGAAATTGACGATGTCGTGATGCGCGTTGACCACCAACAGCAGGGTGGCGTCTGCGCCCTTGCGGCGGATACCGGTTTCCTGGGCGCGGCCATCGAGCAGCATGCCGAGGCAGCGGCCATGGCCTTCCTCCCATTGCTCTATGGACATTTCGCTGCCATCCGGCGCGAGCCAGGTGACGTCCTTGACGCCGATGTCCTCGTTGTAATTGCCCACCAGGAACCGTCCACGACGCAGGATCGGGTAGGCCAGGCGTAACTTGATCAGGCGTTTTACAAACTTGAGCAGGGCCTTGCCGTCTTCGCTCAGGTCCCAATTGACCCAACCGATCTCGCTGTCCTGGCAATAGGCATTGTTGTTGCCCTCTTGGGTGCGGGCGAATTCGTCGCCGGCCACCAGCATCGGCGTGCCTTGCGACAGCAGCAGCGTGGCGAAGAAGTTGCGCATCTGCCGCTGACGCAGCTCATTGATCTCGGGATCGTCGGTCGGGCCTTCGACGCCGTGGTTCCAGGACAGGTTGTTGTTGCTGCCGTCCTGATTGTCCTCGTCGTTCGCTTCGTTGTGTTTGTCGTTGTACGACACCAGGTCGTTAAGGGTGAAACCGTCGTGGGCGGTGATGAAGTTGACCGAGGCATACGGCCGCCGACCCCGCTGATTGAACATCTCGCCGGAGGCGGTCATGCGACTGGCGAAGTCCGCCAGTTGGCCGTCGTCGCCTTTCCAGAACGCACGCACGGTGTCACGGAATTTGTCATTCCACTCGACCCAGCCCGGTGGAAAGTTACCGACCTGATAACCACCAGGGCCGCAATCCCAGGCTTCTGCAATCATCTTCACCTGGCGCAGCACCGGGTCCTGACGGCAGGCGACGAGGAAGCTGTGACGTTCGTCGAACCCATCGTGGTAGCGCCCGAGAATGGTCGCCAGGTCGAAGCGGAAACCGTCCACGTGCATTTCCGACGCCCAGTAGCGCAGGGAATCGGTGACCATTTGCAGTACGCACGGGTGACTCAGGTCCAGGGTGTTGCCGGTGCCGGAGTCGTTGATGTAGAAGCGCTTGTCGTCGGGCATCAAGCGGTAGTAGGAGGCGTTGTCGATGCCGCGCATGGACAGGGTCGGGCCTTGCTCATTGCCCTCGGCGGTGTGGTTGTAGACCACGTCGAGGATCACTTCAAGATTGGCTTCGTGCAGGTGCGCGACCATCTCCTTGAACTCGGCGATCTTGCCGCTGGCCAGGTAGCGCGGGTCGGGGGCAAAGAACGCGATGCTGTTGTAGCCCCAGTAATTGGTCATGCCTTTGTGCAACAGATGTTGGTCGTTGACGAAGGCATGAATCGGCAGCAATTCCACCGTCGACACGCCGAGCTTGCGGATGTGTTCCAGCACGTCATCGACCATCAACCCGGCGAAGGTGCCACGTACATTCTCGGGGACGGAAGGGTGGCGCATGCTGATGCCGCGTACGTGAGTTTCATAAATGATCGTCTTGTCCCACGGCACGCTGACCCGATGGTCGTGGCCCCAGGTGTGAGCCGGGTCGATCACCTTGCACTTGGGAACAAACGGGGCGCTGTCGCGTTTATCGAAACTGAGGTCGGCGTCGGGGTGGCCGATGGTGTAGCCGAACAGCGCTTCGGACCATTTCAACTGACCGACCAATTGTTTGGCGTAGGGGTCGATCAGCAGTTTGTTGTGGTTGAAGCGATGACCGTTGGCCGGGTCGTACGCGCCGTAGACACGGTAGCCGTAGATCATCCCCGGATGGGCGTCGGGCAGGTAGCCGTGGTAGATCTCGTCGGTGTATTCCGGCAGTTCGATGCGTTCCAGTTCGACCTCGCCGGCATCATCGAAGATGCACAGCTCGACTTTGGTGGCGTTGGCGGAAAACAAGGCAAAGTTGACCCCTAGGCCATCCCAGTTCGCGCCCAGCGGGAAGGGCAAGCCTTCTCGGATTCGCGAGGCCTCGACGTGAGGTTCTGGCGCGGCTTTTTTTGGACTGCTCATAGGTGCTCCTGCAAAGGGGGGACAGTTCTTGGCTCTGGTTTTTTTTGAGGGCGAGCGAGCCCTCGGTGGCGAGAGGGCTCGCCACGAAATCAATCAGGTCAACGGTGAGAGTCGTCAGACAGCGGGCGGTTTACGCGCTGCTCGAGGCTTTTTCTCGTTGGCTTTTTCGCCCGGCGGGATGACCTTGGAGGCAGCGGCGGGCTTGGCTTTGGTTCTTGGCTCCGCTGCCTTGCCATTGGTTTTGCTGGCCGGGGCCTTGGCGCCGGCGGTTTTGCTGCCAGCGGCTTTGGGCGACTTGCTCGGTGCCAGGGCTTCGGCTTCAGCCAGTTTGCGGGCCATCTCCCAGTGGCGGGCTTCGTGACCCTCGGGTTTTCCTTCCGATTCCCAGATCTGATAGGCAAATTCGCGGATGCGTTTTTCGTCGGTACTCATCGCAATGCTCCTGAACTGAACTCAAGTTGGGGTAGTTTGGATAAAAAGATTGATCGGGAAATCCCCCAGCGCGGTGCTGATGTCCAGCTCCCTTTGGGGTGTGACTGCCACGCTGAAAAAAAGTCCCTTCAAATTTTCATCAGGGGTGGTGAACGGCAATTTGACCCGTGTATCGCCCCACAGCGGCGCGTCAATCCGTGGTTCGGCACTGTTTTTCAGCCATTCGGCGCAGCGTATCGGTACGATCACGATGGCTCGTTTTCCTTGCAGCGAGCGAGCAAATGCCAGCACCCGGTGAGCCTGGCTGCCGACGACTTCAAGGGCTTGATACGCCCCTCGTCGAAACAGTTCGGTGTGCTCGAGCCGCAGGTTCAACACATGAGCGATCAGGGTTTGCTTGATGCGCCCGTCGCGCCAGTTAGTCAGCAGCTCAGGCAATTCCAACGGCACCTGCATCGACTGCTGACGGCTGGCGTAATCCACCGGCCGGCGGTTGTCAGGATCGACCAGCGAGAAGTCCCAGTACTCGTTGCCCTGATACAGGTCCGGTACCCCCGGCACGGTCATGCGCAGCAAGGTTTGCGCCAACCCATTGAGTGCGCCGGGGACGGCGATGCTCTTGGCTGCTTTGCCGAGGGCAGCGCGTAGCAGTTCACCTTCGGGACTCAGAAGCAGACGGTGCAGGAATTGCTGAACTGCTTGTTCGTACGCCTCGTTCGGCGCGCTCCAGCTGCTTTGCAACTTGGCTTCGCGCAAGGCTTTCTGTTGCCACTGCCACACACGTTGAGTGTAGTGCTCAAGCGCTGCTTGATCGTCACTGCGCAAATCGAGCGGCCAGCTGCCAAGGAGCGCTTGGTAGAGGATCAACTCATCGCCCGTCGTCGGCATTTGGTCGTCGTCCCGCAGGGGCCGGGCGAGGGCTTGCCAGAGCGGGACTTGCTCGGCGTACCAGGCACTGCGCTCGCTCAGCACCGCCAGGCGTGCGCGGGTGTCTTCGCCGCGTTTGTGGTCGTGGGTCGCGGTGGCCAGCAAATTATCGGGGAACGCTTCGAAACGGCTGACGCAAGCCGCATGGAAATCGGCCACCGGCGCGCTGAACTGCTCGGTGCTGAAGCCCACGTCATTGCGCGACAGCAACGTCGCCGAGCGATAGAACGCGGTGTCCTCCACAGCCTTCGCCGCCGCCGGCGACGTCAGTTGCTGAAAACGCACACAGGCATGCTTGAGCATCTTGCGCGGCCGGCCCAGCGGGCGTTTGCGCCATGACTCACCACCCAGCCAGCGGGCCAGACAATCGAGTACCGGCCAGTCGGCCTCGCCGAGGGTTTGCCTGGCGCCGTCCATGGCTTGCTGGAAAAACACATCGTCTTCAGCCGAACGCCCACGGGGGCTGATGTAGGTGCGGTACACCGGGAAATGCACGATCAGTTCCTGCAACGCCCGACGGATCGCACCGAGGGTCAGGTCGCGGGTCATCAGGTCATCCCGGGCCACTTGCAACAGGGCCTGGGCGACGCTTTCGAAGTCTCCGGCGAGGGAGCCGTTGAGGATCTGCTGGCGGGCCAGTTGCGCTTCCTGACGGAAATCGGCGGGCCGTTCGCTGTAACGATTCCACAGTTCGCCCAAGGTGTCGGCGCCTTCGGGCGCATGTTGCAGCAGCGACAGCTGATTCATGAACTCGTAACCCGTGGTGCCATCCACCGACCAGTCACGGTGCAGGGTTTCACCTTCGCCGAGGATCTTCTCGACAAAGATCGGCAGGTGCCGATCCGGCGACAGGCTGTCGACCCGACGCCGCAGTTTGCGGCAGTAACCCCGAGGGTCAGCGAGGCCGTCGATGTGGTCGATGCGCAGACCGTCTACCAGGCCTTCGGCCACCAGCTCGAAGATTTTCGCGTGGGTGGCTTCGAACACCGCGGGGCGTTCGACGCGCAGGCCGCCCAGTTCGTTGATATCGAAAAAGCGCCGCCAGTTGATGTCATCTGCCGCCGTGCGCCAACTGGCCAGGCGATAGCTTTGGTGTTCAAGCAACTGGTGCAGGCGCTGGAAACCTTCGGCGGAGAGCGAGTCGTAAGCGCTGAGGTTTTGCTGGATGGCTTGCAGCATCGCCGGATCACTGGCCAGTTCACGCAGCTCTGCTTTCAGCGGTATCGCCAGGCCATGAGCGTCGGTCTGGTAGCTCAGGGTGCTGAAACGGTCTGCCAGCGACTTGAGCGATTCGGCGTTCAGTGGGTCATCGGTTCTGAGCAGTTCGCCGTAATGGGTCGGGCAGATCGGGAAGTGATGCTCATAGTGCTCGACATAAAATGCGCCCTTCTGCGCATCGAAGCGCAAGGGCAGGGTGCCGTCTTGCAAGGCGATGCCGTAGTCGCTGCCGAGGAAGGGCAAGAGCAACTGGCCTGTCATCAACGGATCGGGCGAATGCCACTGGATATCGAAGAACTCGCCGTAAGGGCTCAGACGTCCCCATTCCAGCAAATCCTGCCACCAGGGATTATCGCCACCGCCGACGGCCATGTGGTTGGAGACGATGTCGAGGATCAGTCCCATGTTCTGTTCGCGCAATGCACTGACCAAACGCCGCAACGCTGCTTCGCCGCCCAGCTCGGGATTGACGGTGGTCGGGTCCACGACGTCGTAGCCATGCATGGAACCGGCGCGGGCGCTCAGCAGTGGCGAGGCATAGACATGGCTGATGCCAAGCCTGGCGAAGTACGGCACCAGCGGCACCGCATCGTCCAGCGTGAAGCCTTTATGAAATTGCAGCCGCTGCGTCGCCCGCAGCGGTTGGATAATCGTTTGTTTCATTGGTCACGCTCGGCCGCCTGAAGTCGTGCACAGGCGAGCAGTTCCAGGCGTCGGGCGGCATCCGGGTCATCGAGCAAGGCTTCGCTGTTGCCGGGCAAACGTCGGGACCAGTTGGGGTGCGTGTCGGTGGTGCCGGGCAAGTTGGCCTGCTGTTCGATGCCCAAGGCATCTTCCAGCGGCAGCAACACCAGCGGCGCACGGGTATGACCGAGGAAACGTATCGCGGCGTCGAGCACCTGATCGGTTTCATGGGACTCTTCGCGAAAGTTCTGCGGATCCTCGCTCAACACCCGACGCAGGCCTTCGCGCTCGCGTTCACGGTGGTGGCGCCATTCGATTTCGCCCGGGGCGTCGACCAGGCCCAGTCGGGCATTCCAGTCGATATCGCGGCCATGCCACCAGCCATTGAGCGTCGGCAGGTCATGGGTGCTGGTGGTCGCGAGGGCGTTGTCCGGCCAGTCGAGAATCGTTTTGAAGTGCGCGTTGTCCTGTTCGAACAGCAGCACGCGCATGCCAAGGATCGAACGCGCGATAAGCTTTTCTCGCAGACCATCCGCCACGGTGCCGAGGTCTTCACCGAGGACGATGGCTTGATGACGATGGGACTCGAGGGTCAGCAAACGCAGCAGGTCGTCCACCGGGTAATAGAGGTAGGCGCCGTCGGCGGGTGACGCGTCATTGGGGATCACCCACAATCGTTGCAGGCCCATGACGTGATCAATGCGCAGGCCACCGGCGTGGGCAAAATTGGCGCGGAGCATTTCGATGAACGCACGAAAGCCGTTGCGTACCAGGCCCTCGGGCGAGAACGCGGAAATCCCCCAGCCCTGACCGGTGCGGTTGAGGATGTCCGGTGGTGCGCCCACGGTCAGCGAGGCGAGCAATTCGTCCTGACGACTCCAGGCCTGGCTGCCACCGCCATCGGCACCGACGGCCAGATCGGCAATCAGACCAATGCTCATGCCACTGCTGCGGGCGGCGGTTTGCGCGCGCTCCAGGCAGCGGGTGATCAACCATTGGCAGAAGGCGAAGAAGCCAATGCGTGCGGCGTTCTCTTCGGCGAATTCGGCCAAGGCCGCGCTGCGCGGGTCTTGCCATTGCTCGGGCCACTGCCGCCAGTCGAGGTTTTCGCCCTTGGCGGCGCGGGCTTCTTGAATGGCTTCGAAACGGCAGTGGTTTTCCAGGGCTTCGCCAGCAGCATGGCGGAAGCTGCTGAAGTCGGCATGCAACGGGTGTTCGCCCTGGACAAACCCTTCGTACAGCGCCTGTAACAGGCGATGTTTGGCTTCGGCCGCCACCGGCCAATCAATCAACGGCGATGCTTCGAGTTGCTTGAGTTCTGCCGCCAGGCCGGTTGCATCAATCGCGGTACGCAACGCTCGTTCACCCAGGATGGCGCCCGGTGCGGCGTACAGACTGTTGAGAAACAAACGGCTGGACGGCGAATAAGGGCTGTAACGCTGGGTGTCGTTGCTGAACATGGCATGCAACGGACTGATCGCCAACGCTTCGGCACCGCGCTCGCCGGCCACACGGGCCAGGTCTTCCAGCGCCTGCGTATCGCCGAACCCGCCATCGCCGCTGCGACGCAGTGAGTACAACTGCACGCTCAGGCCCCAGGTACGCGGAATCGGACTGTCGACGGCATCGCCGACGCTGTAGCAGCGCGTCGGCGCCACAGCCAGGGTAAATGATTGTCCATCAATGCTGACGTGCTGATAACCGACCGGGACCAGACCGGGCAGCATCGCCTCGGCATCCAGTTTCAGGTTGAGCCGCGCGCCATCTTCAAGGTGGATCTCGCACGGTGTTTCGGGCTCAAAGTAATGCGCCAGGCTTAGGCCGACACCGAAGTCTGCGGTGAGTAGCGGTGGCAGGTGCCGGGTCTGTTGCACTTCCTGCAATTGCAGCAGGCTGGCGTCGATTTCCTGTGCGGTGCTGGCGGGGTGGCCGAGACCGGTAAGGACGTTGCGTAATACCGATGGAGCGACTTTCTGTGGGCGGCCGTTGGCGTCGATCCAGTCGACAGCCAGGCCAGCTCGGCTGGCCAGTATTTCCAGTTGCGCATCACTCATTGGCGCTCTCCATCCGGGGGTAGCATAGGGGCTGCGGCCGTGAGGCTGACTAGCGCGCAATACGGGGCAAGGGTGCCCTGATCCAGCAGGTCGGCGGACTTCGAGGGATGTTCGTACAACAACGAAGCACCGGCCTGTGGGGAGTGGACCACAGGCTTGTCGCTGAGGTTCAGGTCAATGCGCAGCTCACTGCCGTTGCCCAGTCGCCAGCGCGCAGTCACAGCACCCTCGGCCAGTACCTCGGCACCCAATGGGTGGGTATCGGGCAGATGCGGGATGATCTGCTCATGGCGGATCTGCAACAGCTGGCGATACAGGTCATGCATCGCGCAGCCCTGGGGTGCCGTCAGCGTCGGTCGGGAAGCTTCAAAGGTCTGTGGCGCGTTCGGGTCGGGAATTTGTTTGCGCTTGTGAGGATCGGCAAACGCGCTGAATGCGGCAAACTCGTTACGTCGTCCTTCGCGAACCAGTTCCGCCAGTTCACCGTGATGGCTGGTGAAAAAGAGGAATGGTTCTTTGGCGGCGAACTCGTCGCCCATGAACATCAGTGGGATCATCGGTGAAAGCAGCAACAGCGCTGTCGCTGCGTGTAACGCGTCCAGGTTGGTCAGCTGATGCAGCCGTTCGCCGAAGGCGCGATTGCCGATCTGGTCGTGGTTTTGCAGAAACAGCACGAAAGCACTGGGCGGCAAATGACCGCTGGGCTCGCCACGGGACTCGCCGTGTCGGTCGATATGGCCCTGAAATACGAACCCCTGGCTCAAACACCGCGCCAATTGTTCGGTGGGATTGTCGGCATAGTCGGCGTAATAGGCATCGGTTTCGCCGGTCAGCAGCACGTGCAAGGCATTATGGCCGTCATCGTTCCACTGCGCGTCGAACCCTTCTTGCAGCAAGCTGGCCTGGTTGTGTTCGTTCTCGATCGTCAGCCACACATGCCGCGCCGGATCGGTCTGCTGCCGGATCCGCTGCGCCAGTTCCTGCAGAAAGTCCGGGTCTTCGATGGCGTGCACCGCGTCCAGGCGCAACCCGTCGAAGCGGTACTCCAGCAACCACATCAGCGCGTTGTCGATGAAGAAGTCCCGCACCTCGCGCCGCCGGAAGTCGATGGCCGCGCCCCACGGGGTGTGCTTATCTTCGCGAAAGAAGCCCTTGGCGTAGTGATGCAGGTAATTGCCGTCCGGGCCGAAGTGGTTGTAGACCACGTCGAGAATCACCGCCAGGCCATGGCCGTGGGCGGTGTCGATCAGGTGTTTGAGTTGTTCGGGAGTGCCATATGAGGCTTGGGGGGCGTAGGGCAGAACCCCGTCGTAACCCCAATTGCGATCACCGGGGAACTGCGCCAGCGGCATCAATTCGATCGCGCTGATGCCCAGCTCCACGAGGCGCGCCAGGTGCTGCTCGACTTCGCTGTAGCCGCCGAGCGCACCGACGTGCAATTCGTAGATTACCGCCTCATTCCACGGCCGCCCAAGCCAGGCGCTGTGTTGCCATTGATAGGCAAGTGGATCGACCACCACGCTGTGGCGGTCGATATCACCGGCCTGCGCGCGGGAGGCCGGGTCGGGCACCGCAAGCTCGCCGTCGATGTTGTAGCGGTAACGCGTGCCAGCGGGGCAGCAGGTGTTGATCACGAACCAGCCATCGGCCTGAGGCATTAGCGGCAAGGATTGTCCATCTTCCAGTTCGACGCTGACGTACAACGCATCTGGCGCCCACAAGGCAAAACGCGTGTGCTCTGCGTCCAGCATGATTGCGCCGTGGGGCCAGGTCTCAAGGGTCCGTAACGGCATCTTTGAAAACCTCTTTCTTAATGTTTGCCCGATTTACCCAATGCCTTAGTGACAAGCTGTTCGTAGAGTTCGGCGTACGGTTCGACCGCCTTGCACCAGTTAAAAGGCGCCGCCATGGCCCGGCAGCGCATGGCATTGAGCAGGTCGGGGAAGGCAAATATCTTAAATGCCCGGCTCAGGGCTTCCTGATAGCTCTCGGCCGTGGATTCATCGAACAGGAAACCGGTCACGCCGTTTTCAATGGTGTCGGCCAAACCACCGGTGTTGCGTGCCACCGGCAACGAACCGAAGCGCTGGGCGTACATCTGGCTCAAGCCGCAAGGCTCGTAACGCGAAGGCATCAGCAGGAAATCACTGCCGGCGAACATGCGACGGGCGTCGGTTTCGTTGAAACCGATGCGCACGCCGATCTGGCCGGGGAAACGCAGGGCCAGTTCACGCATGGCTTGTTCTTCTTCCGGCTCGCCACGACCGATGATTGCGATCTGCCCGCCAGATTTGACGATGTATTCGGAGACGGCTTCGGTCAGGTCCAGGCCCTTCTGATAGACCAGTCGCGACACCACGGCGAACAGCGGACCTTCGCTATCGTCAAGGCCAAACAGCTCACGGACGTGTGCAGCGTTGACCGCTTTGCCATCCCAGTCGCCGATGCTGAAGGGGCGGAACAGGTGCGTGTCGGTGGCCGCGTCCCAACTCTCATCGATGCCATTGGGAATACCACTGAGCAGACCTTGCTGGGTCTTGGCGGCGAGAAAACCGTCGAGACCGCAGCCGAAGGCCGGGGTGGTGATTTCCTGGGCATAGGTGGCACTGACGGTAGTGATGTGGCTCGAATAGGCCATGCCAGCCTTGAGGAACGACATCTTGCCGTAGAACTCCATGCCTTCCTGTTGCAAGGCATGCATGGGAATACCCAGTTCCGGGCACGACCCAAGACTGGTCACGCCCTGATAGGCGAGGTTATGAATGGTGAACAGCGTCGGCGTGCGTTGTCCGCGCCAGTGCATGTAGGCGGGCGCCAACCCGGCTGGCCAGTCATGGGCGTGTACCAGGTCCGGGCACCAGTGGATTTGTGCAAGATTGGCGGCAATGTCGGCGGCGGCCAGACCCAGGCGGGCGAAACGAATGTGGTTGTCCGGCCAGTCACGGCCGTTGTTGGCACCGTAAGGCGAACCTTCGCGCTCGTAGAGTTCGGGGCAAATCAACACGTAAATGACCAGACCGTCGGGCATGTCCATGCGCCCGATCTTGCAGGGGGGCAACGCGGCGTGACCCCCGAGCTCACCAATGATATGAATCGGGTTTTCGCTGTTCAGCACTTGCGGGTAACCGGGAATCAGCACACGCACATCATGCAGATGCGCCATGGCTCGCGGCAGCGCTGCGGAAACGTCGCCCAGACCACCGGTTTTCACCAGATCGGCGATCTCCGAGGTGACGAACAGCACTTTCTTCTTGTTGGGGTTCTGACTGGCCACCGGTGTCAGCGTCTTGGTGCCGGGTACGCTGATCGATAGGTGACTGGGGGCGCTCACAGTGCTCGTTTCGCCGACCTGCTGATGAGCACGTTCTCCCTGAATATCTAAAGCCGCACTGATCATATGAATCTCCCGTGTTGTTGATCTAATTCTTAGGTCTGGCACAAACGGTGTTTCGTGGCCAATTCCTGTGGCCGGGCGCAAACGCGCTACGCATCGGAGAGCAAGCGCTGCCAATGCGTTGAAGCAGAATGGCTGGAGTAGACGCTGCAAGGATTGCACCAGTTGCAACGCACTTACCATTAACCTGACCCGTCACGAGCGACAAAAGTTTCGACTTTCTTTGCGCTTTGTGACCCGCCGGTTTCGCCCCGCGGAAATGAGTCTAGGCCAGAACTTAGAGCGGGGGAGGTCAAATGGCAAAATTGTTCGACAATCGGTTTAAAGAGGTACGGACGTACCGTTTAGAGGGAGAAACGCACCGACGAAGGGCCTGTTTTTTCACCGTTTTGCCTCAAAAAATAGTCGAGATGTCACATGAATGTGCGAAGCGCGGCAATGCTCGCGCACTGTTGTGGTGCGCAACGGGCAAGTCCCGTTTTTGTCCGAACCGCTGCCTTACGGCCTGCCTGGATGCCTTGTTATAGTTCGGGCCTCATTTTCTGCCCGGTAAAAGGATCACTGCCATGTCTCAGTACACTGCGTTCACCGTCGAACTGGCCGATAAAATCGCCCATGTGCAGATCAACCGGCCGGAAAAAATCAATTCGATGAATGCCGCGTTCTGGAGCGAGATCATCGAGATTTTCCAGTGGGTCGACGACACTGACGAAGTCCGGGTGGTGGTCCTCAGTGGTGCGGGCAAGCATTTTTCTTCTGGCATCGACCTGATGATGCTGGCTGGCGTGGCCAATGAACTGGGCAAGGACGTGGGGCGCAACGCGCGCCTGCTGCGCCGCAAGATCCTCGCCCTGCAAGCGTCTTTCAATGCTGTCGACAATTGCCGCAAGCCGGTACTGGCGGCGGTTCAGGGTTATTGCCTGGGCGGCGCCATTGATTTGATTTCGGCTTGCGACATGCGTTACGCCGCCGAAGACGCACAATTCTCGATCAAGGAAATCGACATCGGCATGGCGGCCGACGTTGGCACTTTGCAACGCTTGCCGCGGATCATTGGTGACGGCATGCTGCGTGAACTGGCTTACACTGGTCGCACGTTCGGTGCCGAAGAAGCGCGTGGCATGGGCCTGGTCAATCGTGTTTACAACGACACCGCCAGCCTGCTCGACGGTGTCATGGGCATTGCCCGTGAGATCGCCAGCAAGTCACCGATTGCGATCACCGGCACCAAAGAGATGATCAGCTACATGCGCGACCATCGCATCGACGACGGCCTCGAATACGTCGCCACCTGGAACGCCGCCATGCTGCAATCCACCGATCTGCGCGTGGCCATGGCCGCCCATATGAGCAAACAGAAACCCGAATTTCTGGACTGATTAAAAATGATTTCACGCTGGACCACCGCAGTACTGGACACCGACCAACCCGGCGGCTGGGCCGTGGCCCGCAGCCCCGAAGGTTTTCTGTTCGATGACAATGGCGCGCTGTTCCCCCGCGAATGGCTCAAGCGCCAGGATTTGTCGATTCTCGCTGAACATGGCATCGGCCATCTGGATGGCGAGCCGGTCTACCTGCTGGAACTGCGCAGTCACAGCGAAGTGCCGGGCTGCAACTGGAAAGGTCTGCGGGCGTTCATGCTCGAAGGCGATCATACGGTGTTCAAGGTGCTTGGTTATGCCGCGCAAATCGGCACCTGGGCCCGCGAACACCGCTTCTGCGGTAACTGCGGGCAGGCGATGACCCAGGTGACCCGGGAACGGGCGATGTATTGCGAACCGTGTGATTTACGCAGCTACCCGCGCATTTCGCCAAGCATGATTGTACTGGTGACCCGTGGCGATGAAATCCTGCTGGCCCGTTCGCCGCGCTTTGTCACCGGGATCTACAGCACGTTGGCGGGGTTTGCCGAACCGGGCGAGTCGGCCGAAGACTGCCTGATTCGTGAGGTTCGCGAAGAAGTGCAGATCGAGGTCAAGAACATCCAGTACATGGGCAGCCAGTGCTGGCCGTTCCCGCATTCGATGATGCTGGGGTTTCACGCCGAATACGCCGGTGGCGAGATCGTGTGTCAGGAAGACGAGATCGAAGACGCCCAGTGGTTCAACGTACGCGACTTGCCGCCGTTGCCGGCGTCACGCTCGATTGCCCGATACCTGATCGACGTCTATGTGGCGCGGCGCTCAGGCCACGCTGAACCAGTGTTGCCAGGCTAACCGCACGGTCAAGCCCAGCACCACGGTGATGAACACCGGGCGAATGAACTTCGCACCGCCGCTGATGGCGGTGCGAGCCCCGAAGAACGCCCCGACCATCACCGACAGGCCCATGCTCAGGCCGATGATCCAGTCCACCTGCCCGGAAAACACGAACACCGACAGTGCCGCAATGTTGCTGACGAAGTTCATGCTGCGCGCCACGCCGCTGGCCTTCACCAGGTCGATGGGGTACATCAGCATCGTGCTGACGGTCCAGAACGCACCCGTGCCGGGGCCGGCCACGCCGTCGTAAAACCCGAGGCCGAAGCCTTGGGTCGATTGCCACTTTTTCTTGATCGGTGCGTCGCTGTCCAGCGGCGCTTTCGGCGTGCCGCCAAACAACAGGTAGAGGCCACAGGCGAAAATGATCACCGGGAGCATCTTGTTCAGCCACTCTGCTGGCAGGTAGTGAGCGACCACGGCGCCGGTCAGCGCGCCCACCAGCGTGCCGACAATGGCGTGCATCCACTGCCTGGGATGGAACAGCTTGCGTCGGTAGAAGGTGAAACTGGCGGTGGCCGAGCCGAATGTCGAACTAAGTTTGTTGGTGCCCAGCACCAGGTGCGGCGGCAGGCCTGCGGTCAGCAGCGCCGGGGTGGTCAACAGACCGCCGCCGCCGGCAATGGCGTCGATGAAACCGGCAATGAAAGCGACAAGGGCCAGAATGGCCAGGGTGGTGAGGTCAACACTGAGTTCGAAAGGCATGGAGTCTGCTTATTCGGCGGGGTGCAGGACAGGGCTGCGGGGAAGGGCCGATATCTTACCTATAAAGTTGTCCTCCTACAGCTGATTGCCCATCGTCCGCGCATTGCGCCAATGCCGATCCAGAGACTTGCTCTCGCATTGAACAGTTGGGGGATTGCACGGTCCATTCCGGGAACGCGCCGCAGGATTTACGCAGTGAAACCGGTCCTTAGCCGCGCCCAACTGTTGCTCCGCCAACAGTCCATCAGCAAGTCGCCCTGATCGCTCACAGCAAACCATCCATCGATCAACTGACTAACTGCCGGGTGGTGGTGAACATCGTCAGTGGCTGGTTCAAGGGTGAGTTCCACTGAAGCAGAAGCGCAAGCAGTGCTGGCGCAAATCATTGATCAGGCCGATCCGGAAGCGGTGAACGCTTTAGGTGATGCAGCCAAGCAGGCGGGCAGGGCGCCGCCTGAGGGGGAGGGGAACTGGGCCAAGTCGACGTTCGAGGATCTGGTGCAGTACAACGACGGCTTCAAGACCAACCTGATCGGTACGCCGCAGCAAATTGCCGAGCGGATCGTGGCGTTGAAAGCCGTGGGCGTGGACCTGGTGTTGGCGGGGTTTCTGCACTTTCAGGAAGAGGTGGAGTATTTCGGTCAGCGGGTATTGCCGTTGGTGCGTGAGCTGGAAGCTAAAGCAGATGTAACACCCCAAGCTGCAGTCGCCTGAACACCACAAAACCCTGTGGGAGCGAGCTTGCTCGCGATGACGGTTGAACATTCAACAAATTAAGTTGCCTGTTACACCGCCATCGCGAGCAAGCTCGCTCCCACATTTGGATCAGTGTTTACAGGCCCAGGTCGGACAGACTTGGATGGTCGTCAGGACGACGGCCCAGTGGCCAATGGAACTTGCGGTCGTTTTCCTTGATCGGCATGTCGTTGATGCAGGCAAACCGATTGGCCATCAAACCGTTCTCGTCGAATTCCCAGTTTTCGTTGCCGTAGGAACGGAACCAGTTGCCCGAGTCGTCGTGCCATTCATAGGCGTAGCGAACGGCGATGCGGTTGCCGGTAAAGGCCCAGAGTTCTTTGATCAGGCGGTAATCCAGCTCTTTTGCCCATTTGCGCGTCAGGAAACCTTTGGCTTCTTCGCGGTTATAGGCGAACTCGGCGCGGTTACGCCATTTCGTGTCCAGGGTGTAGGCCAGCGACACGCGTTCCGGGTCGCGGGAGTTCCAGCCGTCTTCGGCCAGGCGTACTTTTTCGATGGCCGACTCACGGGTGAATGGCGGTAATGGCGGACGAACTTCGGTGTTAGACATTGAAAGTCTCCCTATAAAATTAAAGTTCAAACACGTTGTCGGGCTTGATTAAAGTGTTACAGGTCCAATAACTTTCGCGCCATGCATTGCGCATTATCGGCGGCACTGTGATCACCCATGACAAGCGCCACGGTAATGGCACCGTCGATCAGGATCAGCAGCTGTTTGGCCAGCGTCTCCGGGTCTGTTGCGCCATATTCAGTACAGAGCTCGCGCACGTAGTCGAGCAGCTTCTGTTTGTGGTCTTTGGCGACCAGGCGAACCGGGTCTTGCGGGTCACCGGTTTCGCCGCTGGTGTTAATGAATGCACAGCCACGAAAGCCTTCGGAAGCGAACCAGGCCTTGAGCACGGTAAACAGGTTGAGCAGCCGGTCGGCCGGGGTTTCAGCCTGGTCGACTGCGCTTCTGTACCAGTGCATCCAGCGCAGGTCTCGCCGTTGCAGGGCCGCGACGGTGAGCGCCTCCTTGTTGGCGAAGTAGCGGTAAATACTCTTTCTGGAGACGCCGGCGGTTTTCACCAGAAGGTCCATCCCGGTGGCCGCGATGCCACTTTTGTAGATCAACTTTTCGGTGACATCCAGAATGATGTCGCGAGTGTCGTTGCTGCTTATTTCGTTCATGTGGCGAACAGTAGAACGATCGTTCTCCTTGGTCAAGTGAATAGTGTTTACTCAGTGAAATTGCCTTCGCGGGCAAGCCTCGCTCCTACAGTTGATCGCATTCCCCTGTAGGAGCGAGGCTTGCCCGCGAAGAGGCCATTACAGACAGTAACAAGACCCAAACGGATCCATGGTGTAAGCTCTCGGGTTCTTCGGATTCGACCCATTGCGAGCCCTATGCCGTCGCTTTTCAAACGCCCTCTGCTGCCCAAACTGCGCAGTTTTCCGCTGACCGCCGATGCCGTCACTATCCTTTCTGGCGCTGCCGAGTTCCGCCGTTGCCTGCTGGAAAAGATCGCCAGTGCCGCCCAGCGCATCTATATCGTCGCGCTCTATCTGCAACAGGACGAAGCCGGCCAGGAAATTCTCGATGCCTTGCACGCGGCGAAGCTGGCGCGTCCTGAACTGGACGTGGTGGTGGTCGTTGACTGGCTGCGCGCCCAGCGCGGTTTGATCGGCGCCGGCAAGCAGCCGGGCAACTCGGCCTGGTATCAGGAAACCACCCGGACTCATGCCAGTGAAGTCCCGGTGTATGGCGTTCCCGTGCAGACCCGAGAGTTGTTTGGCGTGCTGCATTTGAAAGGCTTCGTGATCGATGACTGTGTGATCTACAGCGGCGCGAGTCTGAACAACGTCTATCTGCACAAGTTCGACAAATACCGCTACGACCGTTATCACCTGCTGCAGAACAGCGCCCTGGCCGATTCGATGCAGCACCTGATTCAGCACGGCCTGATCGCCTCCAAAGCGGTGCATCGTCTCGATTTACCGAACCTGCCAACCACTCGCAGCCTGCGCAACGACATCGGCGACTTGCGCAGCCGCCTCAAGCATGCGACGTACGACACCACCACGGGCACCACGGACAAGGGCGGTTTGTCGGTCAGCCCATTGCTCGGTGTCGGCAAGAACAATCCGCTCAGTCGAGTGATTTGCGAGTTGATCGCCAGCGCTCAACATCAACTGACCATCTGCACGCCGTACTTCAACCTGCCGCTGGCCGTGACCCGGGAAATCAACCGGGCACTGGCGCGGGGTGTGAAGATCGACATCGTTGTCGGCGACAAGACGGCCAACGATTTCTACATCCCGCCGAGCGAGCCGTTCAAGGTGATCTCGGCGCTGCCGTACCTTTACGAGATCAGCCTTCGGCGTTTCGCCAAGCGGCATCATCGCAGCGTCGACAGCGGCCAGTTGAACCTGCATCTGTGGCGTGACGGCGACAACACCTATCACCTCAAGGGCATGTGGATCGATCAGCGCTTCACCTTGCTGACCGGCAACAACCTCAACCCGCGGGCGTTTCGACTTGATCTGGAAAACGCCTTGCTGATCGATGATCCCAAAGGCGAGCTGCTGGAGCCGCGTCGTAAAGAGCTGGCGGAGATTTTCGAGAACACCCGTCGCATCGAGCGTTACCAGGACCTGGACACACTGCTGGAATACCCTCCGGGGGTGGCCAAGTTCCTCAAGCGCGTGAGTCGGGTGCGGATTGAGCGGTTGTTGTACCGGATTCTTTAAGGATTAAGGCAAAAGATCGCAGTCTATGGCAGCTCCAGTGGGATGACGTGCACCGTGGCAGGAGCTGCCGAAGGTTCGGGCCGCGTTCGGACGATCTTTTGATCTTGACGGGCTAATATTCCCACCACTCAAAGAACAGGGCTTGCCTCGGTCAATGTCGGAAAAAGACACCATCTCCATTCATCTGGTGCGTGAAGCGCTGTTGCAAAGCTGCGCCCCAGGAGCCGCTACCGCAGAGGTGTTGAACAAAGTCGGCATCGATCCGGCATTGCTCGAAAGCAGCGATGCACGCGTCCCGGCCACCGCTTATGCGCGTCTGTGGCGTTTGCTGGCACGTCGTGGAGACGATGAGTTTTTTGGCATGGACCCGCGCAAACTCAAATCCGGCAGCCTGGAGTTTCTCTGTCGCTGCTCCATGGTCCAGCCGAGCCTGGCCGCTGGGCTGACCTCGGGTTTGAGCTTTTTGTCGCTGATGCTCGAGCACACGCCCGCACAGTTGGTTCGTCAGCAAAGCCTGGCGGAAATCGTCCTGCTCGAAGACGACCAGGACCCACGCCGCGCCTTCACGTATTTCACTTACTGGATGATCGTCCACGGCGTCGCCTGCTGGCTGGCGGGGCGACGGATTCCGATCCTGGCCATCGAGTTGCGCTGTCCGGCACCGGACTTCTGCGATGACTACCAGGTGATGTTCTCCGAGAACCTGCGTTTTGACCGGCCGCGCACGCGGATGATTTTCTCCGCCGAGTGCCTGGATTTACCGATCAAGCGCAGCCCGGAAGAACTCAAGCGTTTCCTCGCCCATGCGCCGGCCAATATTCTGGTCAAGTACCGTGATCCGGAAAGCCTGGCCAGCCGGATCAAGCACGATTTGCGGCAACGGCCCGCCGAGCACTGGCCGGAAACCGAAGCGCTGGCGCAACAGCTGTGCATGTCGGCGTCGACGTTGCGGCGGCGGTTGGCGGAAGAAGGCCAGACTTACCAAGGGCTCAAGGACAGCGTGCGCAAGGAGTTGGCGATTGTTTGGCTGGCCGAGCCGGCCATCAGCTTCGCCGAGATCGCCACGCGTTTAGGGTTTGCCGACACCAGCTCGTTCTACAAGGCGTTTCGCAAGTGGTCGGGGTCAAATCCGGGGCATTACCGGAGTTTGATCCTCAACGAAGCGAGCTAGGCACTGATCATTGGCGCACCTCTCGAGTCTTGGCCAAACCAGTCACGCAACTTGATAGCTTTGACCATTGTCCCGCGCTCCGCGCAGAGCGAGTATTTCCCTGTTAATTACGGTTCCCCCAACCTAATAAAAATACAGAGGGATTCTGGCAATGCGCGATTATTTGTCTGCGACATCACAGTTCAATTATCAGCACACCGTCGACGCCGCACTCGCGGGCGATTTGACTGCCCTCAATGCCTGTGTCGAGTGTTGCGACCGGCATGCCTTGCCGGGGCGCATCGCGCTGTTCTGGGAAGGCCGCGATGGCGCCAGCGCGACCTACACCTTCAGCGACTTGCAGGACAAAGCCGCGCGTTTCGCCAATTTCCTGCTGGCCCAAGGCGTGAAAAAAGGCGACAAGGTTGCCGGTCTCCTGCCACGTAACATTGAATTGCTGATCACCGTATTCGCCACTTGGCGCATCGGCGCGGTCTACCAGCCGCTGTTCACGGCATTCGGCCCGAAAGCCATCGAACACCGCCTCAGCTCCTCTGGCGCCAAAGTGGTGGTCACCGACGCCGGCAATCGCTCCAAACTCTCTGAAGTCGCCGACTGCCCGACCATCGTCACTGTCGCCGGTCCCAAAGGCCAAGGCATCGTCCGCGGCGATTACAGCTTCTGGGCCGAACTGGCCAATTATTCTCCTGAGTGCGAACCGGTCCTGCTGACGGGCGAAGACCCGTTCCTGCTGATGTTCACGTCAGGCACCACCGGTCCGTCGAAAGCGCTGTCCGTACCGCTCAAGGCCGTCGTCGCCTTTCAGAGCTACACCCGTGACGCCGTGGACTTGCGCCCTGAAGACGCCTTCTGGAACGTCGCCGATCCGGGCTGGGCCTATGGCATCTATTTCGGTGTCACCGGGCCGATGGCCATGGGGCATCCGATCACCTTTTACGATGGCCCGTTCACCCTCGAAAGCACCTGCCGGGTGATCAACAAATACGGGATCACCAACCTCACCGGTTCGCCGACGGCCTATCGCCTGTTGATCGCCGGTGGCGACGAATTCGCCCGCTCGATCAAGGGCAAGCTGCGCATCGTCAGCAGCGCCGGCGAGCCGCTGAATCCGGAAGTGATTCGCTGGTTCGCCGACAACCTCGGCGTGGTCATACACGACCATTACGGCCAGACCGAACTGGGCATGGTCCTGTGCAATCACCATGGCCTGGAGCATCCGATCCACATGGGCGCCGCCGGTTTCGCCTCGCCGGGCCACCGCATCGTGGTGCTGGATGACGAGTACAAAGAACTCGGCGTCGGTCAGCCGGGCATTCTGGCCATCGATCGCACCCAATCGCCGATGTGCTGGTTCGCCGGTTACGAAGGCGCACCGACCAAGGCCTTCGTCGGCAACTATTACCTGAGCGGCGACACCGTCGAGTGGAACCCGGACGGCAGCATCAGCTTCGTCGGTCGCAGCGACGACGTGATCACCACCTCCGGTTACCGGGTCGGTCCGTTCGACGTGGAAAGCGCGTTGATCGAACACCCGGCCGTGGTCGAAGCGGCCGTGGTCGGCAAGCCCGATCCGGAGCGCACCGAGCTGGTCAAAGCCTTTGTAGTGCTCAGCGCGCAATACCGCGCCGCGCCGGAACTGGCCGAAGAACTGCGCCAACACGTGCGCAAACGACTGGCCGCGCACTCGTACCCCCGTGAAATCGAATTTGTCAGCGAGTTGCCGAAAACCCCTAGCGGCAAATTGCAGCGCTTTATCTTGCGCAACCAGGAAATCGCAAAGGCTCAAGAGGCCGCCGCGAAGAACGTTTCAGCTTGAATCCAAGGAAACAATGATGCAGATCGAAAACAAGGTTTTTCTCGTCACCGGCGGTGCGTCCGGCCTCGGTGCTGCCACCGCTGAAATGCTGGTCGCGGCCGGCGCCAAAGTGATGCTGGTGGACATGAACGCCGAGGCCGTTGCGGCCCAGGCTGAACTTCTCGGCGCACAAAGCGTGGTGGCCGATATCAGCAACGAAGCCGCGGCCGAAGCTGCTGTGCAGGCGACGGTCAAAGCTTTCGGTGGCCTGAATGGTCTGGTCAACTGCGCCGGTATTGTGCGCGGTGAGAAGATCCTCGGCAAGAACGGCCCACACGTGTTGGCCAATTTCAGCCAGGTGATCGACGTCAACCTGATCGGCAGTTTCAACATGCTGCGTCTGGCCGCTGCGGCGATTGCGCAAACCGAAGCAGATGCCGACGGCGAGCGCGGCGTGATCATCAACACCGCCTCGGCCGCAGCCTATGACGGCCAGATCGGCCAGGCCGCGTATGCCGCGTCCAAAGGCGCGATCGTCAGCCTGACCTTGCCCGCCGCCCGTGAACTGGCGCGCTTCGGCATCCGCGTGATGACCATCGCCCCGGGCATTTTCGAAACCCCGATGATGGCCGGCATGACCCCGGAAGTCCGCGCGTCCCTGGCGGCTGGCGTGCCGTTTCCGCCACGTTTGGGCAAACCGAGCGAGTATGCCGGGCTGGTCAGGCATATCATTGAAAACAGCATGCTCAATGGCGAGGTGATCCGTCTCGACGGCGCCTTGCGCATGGCCGCCAAGTAAGGAGGATTTGTCATGACTATTTCCAACGATCCCATTGTTATCGTCAGCGCCGTCCGCACCCCGATGGGCGGTTTCCAGGGCGAATTGAAAAGCCTGACCGCACCGCAACTCGGTGCTGCGGCGATTCGCGCCGCTGTTGAACGCGCCGGTGTGGCGCCAGACTCGGTTGAAGAAGTGCTGTTCGGTTGCGTACTGTCCGCAGGTCTCGGCCAGGCCCCGGCACGCCAAGCCGCATTGGGCGCCGGGCTGGATAAATCGACCCGCTGCACCACCCTGAACAAAATGTGCGGTTCGGGCATGGAAGCGGCCATTCTGGCACACGACATGCTGGTGGCCGGCAGCGCCGACGTGGTTATCGCCGGCGGTATGGAAAGCATGTCCAACGCGCCCTATCTGCTGGACCGCGCCCGCAGCGGTTACCGCATGGGCCACGGTCGTGTGCTTGATCACATGTTCCTCGACGGCCTGGAAGACGCTTACGACAAAGGTCGCCTGATGGGCACCTATGCCGAGGATTGCGCTGAAACCAACGGTTTCACCCGTGAAGCCCAGGACGCTTTTGCCATTGCCTCGACCACCCGCGCGCAGCAGGCGATCAAGGACGGCAGCTTCAAAGACGAGATCGTGCCGCTCACCGTGACCGTCGGTAAAGAGCAGGTGCTGATCAGCAACGACGAACAACCACCGAAAGCCAAACTGGATAAGATCGCTTCCTTGAAACCAGCGTTCCGCGACGGCGGCACAGTGACGGCGGCGAACTCCAGCTCGATCTCCGATGGCGCCGCCGCACTGGTGTTGATGCGCCGTTCCGAAGCTGAAAAGCGCGGCCTGAAACCACTGGCAGTAATTCACGGTCACGCCGCGTTTGCCGACACCCCGGGCCTGTTCCCGGTGGCACCGGTGGGCGCGATCGAGAAGCTGATGAAGAAAACCGGCTGGTCACTGGACGAAGTCGATCTGGTCGAAGTCAACGAAGCCTTCGCCGTGGTCAGTCTGGTCACCATGACCAAACTGGAAATCCCCCACGAGAAGATCAACGTTCACGGCGGCGCTTGCGCCCTCGGTCACCCGATCGGTGCGTCTGGCGCGCGGATCCTCGTGACCTTGCTCTCGGCCCTGCGCCAGAAAAACCTGAAACGCGGCGTCGCAGCGATCTGCATCGGCGGCGGTGAAGCCACGGCCATGGCCGTGGAATGCCTGTATTGAAACTGATGCAAGTCCATGTGGGAGCGAGCTTGCTCGCGATAGCGGTGTATCAGTTGATAGAAATGTTGAATGTGAGTCCGCCATCGCGAGCAAGCTCGCTCCCACAGGGTTTTTCGCATTCACGCTCAATTTTTAAGGATTTGGCATGATTCCCAATGACGAACAACTTCAGATCAGCGACGCGGCCCGGCAATTTGCCCAGGAACGGCTGAAACCGTTCGCCGCCGAGTGGGACCGCGAGCATCGCTTCCCCAAGGAAGCCATCGGCGAGATGGCCGAACTGGGCTTCTTCGGCATGTTGGTGCCGGAAGAGTGGGGCGGTTGCGACACCGGTTACCTGGCCTATGCCATGGCCCTGGAAGAAATTGCGGCCGGCGACGGCGCCTGCTCGACCATCATGAGCGTGCACAACTCGGTGGGTTGCGTACCGATCCTCAAGTACGGCAACGACGACCAGAAAGAACGCTTCCTCAAACCGCTGGCCAGCGGCTCTATGCTGGGGGCCTTTGCCCTGACCGAACCGCAGGCCGGCTCGGATGCCAGCGGCCTGAAAACCCGTGCCCGTCTGGAAGGCGATCATTACGTGTTGAACGGCTGCAAACAGTTCATCACGTCCGGGCAGAACGCCGGGGTGGTGATCGTGTTCGCCGTGACTGACCCGAGTGCCGGCAAGCGTGGCATCACGGCGCTGATCGTGCCGACCGATTCGCCGGGCTACAAAGTCGCACGGGTCGAAGACAAGCTCGGCCAGCACGCCTCCGATACTTGCCAGATTCTGTTTGAGGACGTGAAGGTGCCGGTGGCCAACCGCTTGGGCGAGGAGGGCGAAGGTTATCGAATCGCCCTGGCCAACCTCGAAGGCGGGCGTGTCGGCATCGCTTCGCAATCGGTGGGCATGGCCCGCGCAGCGTTCGAAGCGGCCCGCGATTACGCCCGCGAGCGTGAAAGCTTTGGCAAGCCAATCATCGAGCATCAAGCGGTCGCGTTCCGCCTGGCGGACATGGCAACCCAAATCGCCGTCGCCCGGCAAATGGTGCATTACGCGGCGGCGCTGCGTGACAGCGGTAAACCGGCACTGGTCGAAGCCTCCATGGCCAAGCTGTTTGCCTCGGAAATGGCCGAGAAAGTCTGTTCCTCGGCGTTGCAAACCCTCGGCGGTTACGGTTACTTGAACGATTTCCCGCTGGAGCGGATCTACCGCGACGTGCGGGTCTGCCAGATCTACGAAGGCACCAGCGATATTCAGCGCATGGTTATCTCGCGCAATCTTTGAGAAGGAAGCTACTTGTGAACTACGAAACGATTTTGTTGGAAACCCACGGCCGTGTAGGCCTGATTACCCTGAACCGTCCGCAAGCCTTGAACGCGTTGAACGCGCAGATCGTCAGCGAGCTGAACCACGCCCTTGATGGCCTCGAAGCCGATTCGAACATTGGCTGCATCGTGCTGACCGGCTCGAAAAAAGCCTTCGCCGCCGGCGCCGACATCAAGGAAATGGCCGAGCTGACTTACCCGCAGATCTACCTCGACGACCTGTTCAGCGACAGCGATCGCGTGGCCAACCGCCGCAAGCCAATCATTGCCGCCGTCAACGGTTTTGCCTTGGGCGGGGGTTGTGAACTGGCGCTGATGTGCGACTTCATCCTGGCCGGCGACAACGCCAAGTTCGGTCAACCGGAAATCAACCTCGGCGTACTGCCGGGCATGGGCGGCACCCAGCGCCTGACCCGCGCCGTGGGCAAGGCCAAGGCCATGGAAATGTGCCTCAGCGGCCGACTGATCGATGCGGTTGAAGCGGAGCGTTGCGGGATTGTCGCGCGGATTGTTCCGGCGGATGAGCTGCTGGAAGAAGCGTTGAAAGTCGCGGCGCTGATTGCCAAGAAGTCGTTGCCGATTGCAATGATGATCAAGGAAAGCGTCAACCGCGCGTTTGAAGTGAGCCTGTCGGAAGGTGTGCGCTTTGAGCGTCGAGTGTTCCATGCGGCGTTTGCTACGCAGGATCAGAAGGAAGGGATGGCGGCGTTTATTGCCAAGCGTGAAGCCGAGTTCCAAGGGAAGTAATGCGGCGTTTTCAGTGACGGCATCGCGAGCAAGCTCGCTCCCACAGTAGATCTCCAGCGTTGAGGAGATCTCTTGTGGGAGCGAGCTTGCTCGCGATGCTTTTAGGGCATCACACCAGGTAGTTCTTGAGTTCCCGGGCAATCACCATCCGCTGTATCTCGCTAGACCCTTCATAAATTTGCGTAATCCGCGCATCCCGGTAGTAACGCTCCACCGGGTAATCCTCCAGATAGCCATACCCGCCATGAATCTGCATCGCCGACGAACACACTTTCTCGGCCATCTCGGATGCGAACAACTTCGCCTGTGAAGCCTCCGACAGACACGGCTTACCGGCACTGCGCAAACGCGCGGCATGCAGGATCAACAGTCGTGCAGCATTCAATCGGGTGTGCATGTCGGCCAGCATGTTGGCGATACTCTGGTGCTCGATGATCGGCTTGTCGAACTGCACCCGATCCCGCGAGTACGCCAGCGCTGCTTCAAATGCCGCGCGAGCAATGCCCAACGCTTGTGCCGCAATGCCGATGCGGCCGCCTTCAAGGTTTGACAGGGCAATCGCCAGTCCCTTGCCGCGCTCACCCAACAGGTTGGCTTCGGGAATCGTGCAGTTGCTCAGGGTTACCGCGCAGGTGTCGGAGGCGCGGATGCCCATTTTGTGTTCGGTGCGATCAACGATGAAACCCACGGTATCGGTCGGCACCAGGAACGCCGAGATCCCGCGCTTGCCCAAGTCCGGATCGGTCACCGCGAACACGATGGCCAGCTTCGCCCGTTTGCCGTTACTGACGAATTGTTTGGCGCCATTGATGACCCACTGGCCGTCGCGCAGTTCGGCGCGGGTGCGCAGGTTGTGGGCTTCGGAACCGGCCTGGGGTTCGGTCAGGCAGAAGCAGCCGATGGTCTGACCGCTGGCCAGATCCGGCAGCCAGGTCTGTTTCTGTTCTTCAGTGCCGTAGTTGAGGACCGGACCGCAGCCCACGGAGTTGTGAATGCTCATCAGCGCGCCAGTGGCGCCATCGCCGGCAGAAATCTCTTCCACCGCCAGGGCGTAGGCGACGTAGTCGACATAGGTGCCGCCCCATTCCTCGGGCACCACCATGCCCAGCAGCCCCAGCTCACCCATCTTCGCCACCAGACCATCATCGATCCAGCCGGCTTTTTCCCAGGCCTGGGCGTGGGGCGCGATTTCGCCGCGGGCAAAGTCCCGGGCCATGTCGCGGATCATGACTTGTTCTTCGCTCAATTCGATATCGTGCATGGCTCAGCTCCCGCTCTGCTCAAAACCCGTGAAAAAACTCGCGACGTGCTCGGCGTCCAGCGCCTGCAAGGTCGGCGGGTTCCAGCGCGGGCTCTTGTCTTTATCGATCAGCAAGGCGCGCACGCCTTCGATCAGGTCGCCGCGCTCGAACCACTGACGGTCCAGGTGCAGCTCCAGGGCGAAGCAGTCTTCGAGACTCAAGCGCCGACCACGACGGAGCATTTCCAGGGTCACGCCCATGGCCAGCGGTGAACGGCTTTCCAGCAGGTCGGCGGTGGTCGTGGCCCACTCGTGACTGTCGGCGACCGTTACTTCACGCAGTTGCTCAACAATACTCGGCACATCGGGCAGGGCGAAGAAGTGATCGATGGCCGGGCGTAGCTTGCTCAGTGGCGCATCGGGTAATTGCTGCACGGCAAGTTTTGCCAGCAGACCTTGCAAGTCCTTCAGCGGTGTCTCATGCCATTCGAGCTGATCGAGTCGCTCGTCCAGGGTGCCCAGCTTGTCGCTTTCGAGGTACCAGTCGGCCAGGCCGCAATAGAGCGCATCGGCCGCGCGAATCTGCACGCCGCTGACACCGAGGTAAATACCCAGTTCACCGGGAACCCGCGGCAGGAAATGGCTGCCACCGACATCCGGGAAATAACCGATCGCCACTTCCGGCATCGCCAGACGGCTTTTCTCGGTGACCACTCGCAAGTCGGCGCCTTGCACCAGGCCCATGCCGCCGCCCAGGACAAAACCGTCCATCAAGGCGAGCACCGGTTTGCGGTAATGGTGAATCGCGAGGTCGAGGGCGTATTCCTCGACGAAGAAATCTTCGTGCAGCGTGTCGCCGTTTTTGAAACTGTCATACAGCGAACGGATGTCGCCGCCGGCACAGAAAGCCTTCTCGCCAGCGCCGCGCAAGACCACCGCGTGTACGTGCGGATCCAGCGCCCAGGCGTCGAGCTGACGCTGCAGATTGCGCACCATGTCCAGGGTAATGGCGTTGAGGCCGGCGGGGCGATTGAGGGTCAGGTGACCGATGTGGTTGCGAACCTCGGCCAGCACTTCGTTTTGCGTGGCATCCATGGACGAAGTCCCCTTCGATGAAACCTGAGCAGTCATCACTAACTCCCTGCTTTTATTGTTCTTTATAAAGAAGCTCGCGCGCGAGCGATGCTGGATCGTAACAGTGCAAATTTGTGATGTACAACCGGGATCCATGCAGGTTTGGTCTGCATTTTTGCCTTAAGCAATAACTACTGAACGCTTCGGGACAACACTTCGCCAATGCTGCGGCGTCTGGCCTGCAATTCGGTGGCATGAATCAGCTGTTCGAGGTCTTCCGGGGTCACGTCAATGAACGCTTCCATGTCCGCCAGCGCTCGTTTCAGGTCCTGGGCGGTGATGGCCTGGTTGTCTATCGGCGGATGGTCGGCCGGCACCATGGATACCGGTTCACTGGCGCGTTTCGGATAACGAATGCGCGTCAGGTTGTTGTAGGCCAGGGCGCTGAGCAGCAGGGTCGATGCGCCAAGCATCACCGGGCCGAGGGCATTCCAGTCCAGAGCAATTGTTGCCGGGTCTGCCAACACCAACAGCAGCGCCAAGGCCCCGGCCGGTGGATGCAGGCAACGCAGCCAGCACATCAGAATCAGCGCCATGCCGGCCGCCAGGCAAGCGCCGCCAAGGGTTCGTCCGAGCACGTGAGCGACCAGCAGCGAAACCACCCCGGCGCTGAGGTAGCCGCCAAGAATCGACCAGGGCTGGGCGAGGGCGCCGGAGGATACGGCGAACAGCAACACGGCCGATGCGCCCAGCGGACCGATCAGATGCTGCGCCACTTGCATGCCAAACACCTGGCTACAGAGCCAGACGCTGAACATCGTGCCCAGGGACATGCCAATGGCAGCACGGTTCCATTCAGAGGGCCGAGTATTGATGGCGGCGGGTAACCAGCGAGAGAACATGAGGCAGACAATCCGTTGGCAAAAATCTATGCAAAAAAAAGGCTTAGCTGGGATACCCAGAAAGCCCTTGAAGTAGTTCCAACTATTGGGGGAGGAACGAGGCACAGTGTGCCGTTGATTCCTGATGCTTACAAATTCATATTAATGAAGTTTCAGTGCATTAATTTTGATGTAATACCACTCGACGACCGCTCATGAAACACAGGAAACCACCCATGGCGGTCAGCGCGCTCAGGGCATAGAACATGGTTGGCGCGGGGGTGTGCATCAGCAGGAAACCGCAAATCACCGGGCTCAGGGCACCGCCGAGGGCAGCGAGGTTTTGCGCGCCGTAATAGCTACCGCGCAGTTCTTCCGGGGCCAGAGATAGGCGAGCGCATAGTTGCCCATCGAACTGGTGAAGTAATACAGCGAGCCGCTGACACCTTCACTGCCGTCCATTCGCCCCATGAATTGCATGCGCACCACTTCGTGCATGAAGTCCGGGCCGCCGCTGCATTCGGCCAGCCACAACAATGCGCCGATGCATACCGTCAAGAGTACCGCTGCCGTCAGGCCGAAGCCGAAGCCGAAGCCGAACAAGCGTTGCCATTGACGATTGAGCAAAAAGTAGCTGCACAACATGCCAGTGGGAATCACCAGCCCGATCGGCCCGCGAATCCCGAAACCCAGTATCAGCAAGGCAAAGATCAGGACCCACCGGCGCTTTGCCGCAAAATGATCGGCGGCATAGCCCAGGTAGAATACTGAAAACGCCACCGCTGCGAGCATCAGGTCGAGAGACACCGCACGGGTTTCAGTGACAAAGGTGTTGGTCAGCAGCATCAGGGCGATGCTCAGCAACGCCATCGCTGGGAGTAGGGCGCCAGCAGCCGGTGCATCAACGTGACGATTACCGCCCCGGCGATAGCGCTCGGCAACCAGGCACTCAGGCTGTTGACCTGCCCGAACGGCAGCGACAGCAGCCAGATGAACAGTGTCGAAAGTGCCGAATAGTCGGCATAAGGCTGGCCATAGGTGGTCGGAAAAAATGACGGCCCGTGGCGCAACATTTCCTGAGCGAACAGCACGAAGCGCGAATCGAAACCGATCACCGACTGCTGATACACCCCGGCGCTGAACAACAGCAGCGCCGACAGCCCTAGCCCCAGGGACTGTCGGCGGATATCGGCTGACATCGCAATCAAGCGACGACCGAAGCCACTGGCCATTGCAGATGCGGGATCGGCAGATTGCGCGATTCACCGCGGCCCATCGGGAAGTACATGAACCCGGCGCGAGCCAGGCGATCGGCGTCGTACAGGTTGCGTCCGTCGAAGATCACGGAGGCGTTGAGCCGCTGCTGGATCAGGCTGAAATCGGGTGCCTTGAACTGTTGCCATTCAGTGCAGATGATCAACGCATCGGCGCCGGACAATACCGATTCCGGCGTGCCCATAAGCATCAACCGGGATTCATCGGGATACAGCAGCTGGGTTTCCTGCATGGCTTCCGGGTCGAACGCGCGGACATTGGCCCCGGCGGCCCACAGCGATTCCAGCAACACCCGGCTCGGTGCATCGCGCATGTCGTCGGTGTTCGGTTTGAACGCCAGGCCCCACACGGCAAAGGTTCTGCCGCGCAAATCGCCCTTGTAGAACGCGTTGATCCGCTCGAACAGCTTATGCTTCTGACGCTGGTTGATCGCTTCCACCGCTTGCAGCAGATCGCTGGAGCAATGAGCCTCTTCGGCGCTGTGGATCAGCGCGCGCATGTCCTTGGGAAAGCACGAACCGCCATAACCGCAACCGGGGTAGATGAAGTGGTAGCCAATGCGCGAATCGGCGCCGATGCCCAGGCGCACCGATTCGATGTCGGCGCCCAGGTGTTCGGCCAGTTCGGCGATCTGGTTGATGAAGCTGATCTTGGTCGCCAGCATGCAGTTGGCGGCGTACTTGGTCAGCTCGGCGCTGCGCAGGTCCATGAACATGATCCGGTCATGGTTGCGGTTGAATGGCGCGTAAAGGTCGCGCATGACGTCACGTACATCTTCGCGTTCGCAGCCGATGATGATCCGGTCCGGGCGCCGGCAATCGGCCACGGCCGAGCCTTCTTTCAAAAATTCCGGGTTGGAGACGATCTCGAACTGCAGCAACCGGCCGACCTTGATCAGGCACTTGTCGATGTGCGCGCGCAAGGTGTCACCCGTGCCCACCGGCACCGTGGATTTCTCCACCAGAATCACCGGTTGTTCACGATGACGCGCCACGGCTTCACCCACCGACAGCACATACCGCAGATCCGCCGAACCATCCTCCCGGGACGGCGTACCGACCGCGATAAACACCACCTGGCCATGCTGCACCGCGAGCTTTTCGTCGGTGGTGAACTGCAGCCGTTTGGCTTCCAGGCTTTCGCGTACCAGGCTGGCCAGCCCCGGTTCGAAAATGCTCACGTGGCCTTGTTGCAGCTGCTCGACTTTCTTCTCATCAATGTCCATGCAGACCACGTCGTGGCCGACTTCAGCCAGGACGGCCGCTTGCACCAGGCCAACGTAACCGCTACCAAATACACTGATTTTCATAGGGCACTCCTGAGTGCGGATCGACTTGCTGCCGTGCGCCATCAGAATAGGCAAGGCCATATTTCAATTCGCCTATCGTGTTGTATAACGTCACGTCCGGGCGTTTCAGGCGCCAGGCCCAACACCTGTGTTTATTCTGAAAGTCATACAGCCACTGTTCTGACTTCTGCCGCTCATCGAGTTTTTTAGTAGAAAGTCTTACAGAAGTGTTCCGCTTTATAGGAAGGATGTTTCAATCCTTAGTTGTTTAATGAACTGTTTCTACTCAAGGCCGTTTCGTTTGATTGACTTACCCGCTACCGACCCAATTCCCTCAAAGACCAACCCGCTGACCCTGTATCTGGCGCGCCTGGCGCCCTCCAGCCAACTGACCATGCGTTACGTTTTGCAGGATGCCGCTGACCGGTTGGGCTTCGAAGACATGAACGTCGAGGAGATTCCCTGGCACAACCTGCAACCTGAAGATGTCATTGCGCTGGTGGCCACCTTGCGCTCGGACGGTTACGCGCCGAACACCTCTTCGCTGTACGTCAACGCAGTGCGCGGGGTGATGAACGAAGCGTGGCGCATGAGCCTGATCAGTCAGGAACACTTGCTGAAAATGCGTTCGGTCAAGGGGATTGCCGGCACGCGACTGTCCCAGGGGCGCAACCTCAAGCGCACGCTGATCCAGGAATTGATGGCGGTCTGTGCCGCCGACCCACGGCCACAAGGTCTGCGGGACGCGGCGATTATCGGAATTTTGTACGGTTCGGGGATGCGCAAATCGGAATCGGTGAACCTGGACCTGAATCAGGTCGATTTCACCGAGCGCAGCCTTTGTGTGACCGCCAAGGGCAACAAGCAATTGATCAAGTACGCACCGGCCTGGGCGTTCGCCAAACTCAATGACTGGCTGGAACTGCGGCGCTCACTGCTGAAGGATGGCGAAACGGACGATCCGTTCCTGTTCAACCGCATCCGCCGCGGCAGTCACATCACCCGCGAGCGCATCACCAAACATGCGATCTATTACATCGCCCGACAGCGGGGCGCGCAGGTCGGGGTGAAAATCATGCCGCATGATTTTCGACGTTCGTTCATTACCCGAGTGATTGAAGAATATGACTTGTCGATCGCCCAGAAACTCGCCCATCACAGCAACATCCAGACCACGGCCAACTACGATGTGCGCGATGACAACGAGCGGCGTCGGGCCGTGGACCGGTTCGATCTTTGATGGAGGGGGTTCAAGATTCGCTCAGTACGTGGGCATGGCCGATCGTCGAGACGTGAACCGCGCTGCCGGCGGGTGGCGCATACAGGCCCGAACTGCGCACCATTAATGATCGACCAGGCTGGCGCCCGGAAGCCAAAGTCTCCAGTTCCACCGTCAATGTGCAGGTATTGCCGCTGAAATCCCGCTCGGTCACCACGGCGCGGCACCCCGCAGCCTTGGTTGAGCTGGGCTGGAGGCTGACCAGTTGCAGCTGCTCTGGACGCAGCATGATCTGCGCCGATTTGTTGTTCCGATGATTGTTCACCGGTATACGACCGAGATCGCAATGGGCCCACCCGGCTTCGATTCTGGCGGGCATGACCACGGCATCCCCTAGAAACAGTGCGGTTTGTTCATCGTCGGGGTAGCGGTAAAGATCCAGCGGATGGCCTGACTGCACCAGCCGACCGTCGCGCATCACCGCCAGCTGATCGGCAAACGACAAGGCCTCACTCTGGTCATGGGTGACCAGAATGGTGGTGACGCCAGCGTCTGTCAGCAGCCGAGCGACCATTTTGCGCATGGCGCCCCGAAGTCCAGTGTCGAGGGCCGAAAATGGCTCGTCCAGCAACATCAAGCGCGGCTGTTGCGCCAACGCCCGCGCCAGCGCCACGCGCTGTTGCTGGCCGCCGGAGAGTTCGTGGGGCCAACGGTTGGCCATGTTCGCATCCAGCGCCACGCTGTCCATCAACTCCGCGATTCGCTCCTGTTTTGCGCCGCCCTTGCTCGAAAGCCCGAAACCGATATTGGCGGCCACGGTCATGTGCGGGAACAGGGCGCCGTCCTGCGGAACATAGCCAATCAAACGCTGATGCGCCGGGACTTCGTGGGTGTCGTCGACGAGCGTTTGGCCATTGAGTGACAGACGGCCCGTGTCGGGGAATTCGAAGCCGGCGATCATCCGCAACAGCGTGGTTTTTCCTGAACCGGACGGGCCGACGATGACCGTTCGGCTGCCTGTTGGCACCGACAGGTTGATGCTCTCCAGCGCCTGATAGGCGCCATAGGACTTGGAGATGGAATGGAGTTCAAGAGCGTTCATCGGCCAGCCGTTCGTTTGGATTGGTGATAGAGAAGCCCGGTCAACGGAAGCGACAGCAGGATCATCAACAGGGCGTAGGGCGCCGCGGCGGCGTAATCGATTTCGCTGGTCATCGCCCAGAATCCGGTGGCCAGGGTGCGCGTGCCGTTGGGGGCGAGCAGCAGGGTGGCGGTCAACTCATTGGTGATCGCCAAAAATACCAGCGCGGCGCCTGCTGCAGCGCCGGGCGCGGCCAGGCGCAGGGTGATCAGCCACAATGCCCGGGTGGGTGAGCGGCCGAGGCTGCGGGCCATGTTTTCCAGCTCGACCGGCGCCTGGGCGATACCGGCACGCAAACTCACCAAGGCGCGCGGCAAAAACATCAGCAGATACGCCAGCAACACCGTGATCGTCGTCTGGTAAATCGGCCGGGCAAAATG
Source organism: Pseudomonas sp. RT4P38 (assembly GCF_054897765.1). Lineage (NCBI taxonomy): Bacteria > Pseudomonadati > Pseudomonadota > Gammaproteobacteria > Pseudomonadales > Pseudomonadaceae > Pseudomonas > Pseudomonas sp. RT4P38. The sequence continues at coordinate 3,895,000 of NZ_CM142703.1, read as the reverse complement.
GATGGTGATGGTCACCAATGCCAGGGCAACAACGATCCCAGGCAACGAGCTGGTGATGTAGTTGCAGCTTTCCAGCACACGTTGCAACCGGCCCGGAGAGCGAATCGACAACCAGGCAATCGGGATCGCGGCGCAGGTGGTCAGGGCTGCACCCGCAACGCCGAACAGCAGCGTCTGTTCCAGCGCCGGCAGAAGCTCGTCCATCTGCCAGACCTGCGTGCCGCCGGCTATCAGCCAGTTACCCAAGGTCACGAGTGGCACGCCCAACGCCAGCGCGCAGGTCGCTATCTGTACGGTCAGGGCGAGGAGGGTGGTTCCAGATTTCAGGCGCACCACCCGCTGTTCGCGAGCGCTTCCCGACCCGACGCGGGCGTAACGCGCCGTGCCGCGAGCGGCCGATTCTGCGGTCAGCATCACCAGGCAACACAGGGCGAGCACGCTGGCCAGCATGTGGGCGGCGGGGCCGTTGAAGGTGGACTTGAACTGATCGAAAATGGCCGTGGTGAAGGTGTCGAAACGGATCATCGCGTACAGGCCATATTCGGCCAGCAGGTGCAGGCCCACCAGCAAGGCACCGCCGCAGATGGCCAGGCGCAGTTGCGGTAGCACCACGCGGAAAAATATCGCCCAAGGTTTGAGGCCGAGCGATTCGGCAACGTCTTCGATGGCCGGATCGAGCCGACGCAGCGTTGCAGCAATCGGCAGGTACAGGAACGGGAAGTAGGCGATGACCGACACCAGAACCCCGGCAAACAGCCCGTGAATCGGTGGGACCAGACTGACCCACGCATAGCTGTGAACAAAGGCTGGCACCGCCAGCGGTGCAGTCGCCAACAACGACCACCAGCGTCGACCCGGCAGGTTGGTGCGTTCTGTCAGCCAGGCCAGAGACAGGCCTAACGTGACGCACAACGGAATCGTGATCACCACCAGTAAAACCGTGTTGATCAACAGTTCAGCGACCCGCGGCCGCAATACCAGCGGCACAAGGGTCGCCCAGCCTGTCTGAAAGGAAACGCCGATGACGAAGGCAATCGGCAGCAACGACATTAGCGACACCAGCACCGACAAACCGATCACCCACGCGCCACCGCGCGCCGCGAAAATACCGCGGGATCGTCGTCGCAGGTTCGCGGGTATCGCTTCAGCGACACCCGCCGGCAAGGTTTCAGGCATCAATTAGAGCAGTCCGGCCTGAGTCATCAGCTCCACGGCTTTTTTACTGTCGAGTTTTGAGGCGTCGACTGTCGGCGCGTCGAGTTGCTGCAAAGGCACCAGTTTGGGGTTGGATTCAGCGTTCTCGCCCACGGCGTATTCGAACGATTTGCCGGTTTTGAGGATGGCCTGGCCCTCTTTGCCGGTAATCCACTTGAGGAACGCCTGGGCTTGTTCCTTGTGTTTGCTGGACGCCAGAACGCCGCCGCCGGAGACACTGACAAACGCGCCCGGATCCTTGTGCTTGAAGTAATGCAGGGCGGTGTTTTTGCTGTTTTCGCCGGTCTTGGCCTGGTCGCCGAAGCTGTAATAGTGGTAAATCACGCCGCTGTCGATCTGCCCGGCGTTAACCGCTTTCAGTACCGCACTGTTGCCGCGATAGATCGTGGCATTGGCCTTCAACCCTTTGAGCCATTCCAGAGTGGCGGCTTCACCCTTGAGTTCCAGCACGGCAGCGACGATGGCCTGGAAGTCGGCACCGGCCGGTGAAGCGCCCCAACGACCTTTCCAGCTCGGGCCGGCGAGGTCCATCAGCGACTTGGGCAGTTCGGCTTCGGGCAGTTTGCTCGGATTATAGACAAACACTGTGGAGCGCGCGGCGATCCCCACCCATTTGCCGTGGGCCGGGCGGTAAGCATCGCCGACCTGTTCCAGAGTGGTCGGCGCAACCGGCGCAAACAGCCCCGCGTTGTCGACCAGCACCATGGCCGGGGAGTTTTCGGTCAGGAACACGTCGGCCGGGGAGGCGGCGCCTTCCTGCACGATTTGATTGCCCATCTCGGTGTCGTCACCATTGCGTACGGTGACCTTTATGCCGGTTTCCTTGGTAAAACCCTCGATCCAGGATTTGGTCAGGCTTTCGTGTTGAGCGTTATAGACCACGATGCCATCAGTCTCTGCTGCGTACACGTGACCGGCGCTCAGCAGAGCGGTAGCCAGCAGTGCTGTTTTCAGGAAAGAAGGGATGTGAGAAATCATGCAGTGACAGCTCCTGGTTTTTTTAGAATCGAGCACGAAGATTCGACAGAACCAACGGGGAAGGTCGTCGATCAGTGTAGATCAATACGAATCATTTGCATGTTTAAGGCACGGCAAATGTAAAGGGCAGTATGAGAAAAAAGCGTTAAATCACTGGGCCGATGGACACCCTTTTTGCGTTCCGCCAGCGGCCTGGCTGATAAGCGCGGCGAGGCGTTTGACGTTGTTTTGTTGCGCCGCCACCAGCTCATCTATGGAAGCGCCTGAAGGCGTCTGCACGGTGCTGCGGCAGGTGACCAGCGCAGCATCACCTTCGCTCAGATTACGCAGGCGCCACTTGACGTCGATCAAAGCATATTGACCGGGAACCGAGTCGAAGCGCTGCACATCCACTCGCACCGACAGGTTGTGCCGGGGATTGGCGTTGACCATTTGATCGACCAGAGCACTGCGCAATTCATCCACCAGACTCGCAGCCCACCACTCGGTTTCAAGGATCGCCATGCCGCTGTTGCCCTGGCGAATGACGATCTGCGGACGATCCACCTGGGGCGGCACGCTGATGCCCTCAATCTGGATTTCCGCACCGCTGTTCCGTGCAGCAAGGCCCGGTTGAGCCGGAATCAGGGTGTGGAATTGAATCGGATCACTGCGGCAAGCGGCGAGCAGCACCAGCGCGGTGAGCAAGGTGATCTTCAGCGGAAAAGCCATGGGTGATGCTCCTGTGGTCATTTGCGCGGTGGCCCTTGCAGATCCATCGGCGCGGCATTGTCGGGGCGCCCGCGAATCAGCGATTCCGGGTGGCGTCCCAGGTAATCCGAGAGTTCACGCAAGGAGCGCGACATGCGTCCGAGTTCGTCCAGGGTCTGGCCTAATTGTTCGCGTTGCGGCGAGTCTTCGGCCAAGGTCGAACTGGCCGATTGCAGGGTCTTGCTGACGTCCGCCAGCGTCGTCTGCACGCCAGGCAGGGTTTTGGCGTTGAATTGCGCCAGGCCTTTACGCAGTTCGACGAGGTTGCTGTCGAGGTTGCCGGCAATGCGCTCGATTGGCAGCTGGTTGATCTTGTTGACCATGCCCTCCAGTTTTTCCTGCAACTGCTCGAGGCTGCCAGGAATGGTGGGGATGGAGACCGGCCGGGCGGTCGGATCGAACACGATTTTCTCCGCTTTGGGGTAGAAGTCGAGCGCGATGTACAGCTGACCGGTCAACAGGTTGCCGCTACGGGCCTGGGCCCGCAGACCGTTGTCGATGAAGCTGCCCATCAGCCGTACGCCTGCGGCTTCGTCGTTGGGGTCATGCTTCAAGACCTCGAGCATTTTAGTGTGGGCCTGGCCGAGTCGTTGCGGGTAGATCACGATGCCGACATTGACCGGGAAACTGCGCTTTTTCGCGTCGAAGTCCAGATTGACCGACACGACTCTACCGAACTCTATGCCAAGGAATTCCACCGGCGCACCGACCCTGAGCCCGCGCAAGGCCTGATCGAAACGCAAACTCAAGAATTGTCCCTTACCGCTGGGCGGGGCGAGGGCGGTTAGCTGGTCTTCGAACAGGTCGAAGGCTTTTTCCTCGGTAGCCGGTTGATCGTTGGGGCTGTATTCCGGAGCGCGGAAGGCGATGCCGCCCACCAGGATGGATGACAGCGACTCGGTTTTCACCGAAAAGCCGTTGGCGCCGACATTCACGTCGATCCCGCTGGCGTTCCAGAACCGGGTGTTTTCAGTGACGTAGGCGTCGTTGGGCGCGTGGACGAACACTTCGATGTTCACCCCTTTACCGTCGGCGTCCAGGGCATAGGCCACCACCTGACCCACCGGAATCTTGCGGTAGTAAACCGGAGAGCCAATATCCAGCGAACCCAGGTCCTGGGTATGCAAGGTGAAGCGCTTGCCCGGCTCGCCATAGGTTATCGGCGGAGGGTTTTCCAGGCCGGTAAAGTTCTTTGAGCGAGCATTGGCCTGGCCGATGTCTGCGCCAATGTAATCCCCGGACAGCAGGGTATCGATACCCGACACCCCGCCGGCGCCAATACGTGGACGCACGACCCAGAATTGCGAGTCTTCGCGGGTGAAACTTTCCGCCTGCTTGGACAGTTTGATGGTGGCGTTGACACTTTTCTGATCGCTGCTCAGTTCCACGTCCGAGACATGACCGATCACCACGTTGCGGTATTTGACCTCGGTCTTGTTGGCCGTCAGGCCGCTACCGGTTTTGAACGTGACGGTAATGGTCGGACCTTCCTGCAGCATGGTGTGTACGACCAGGGAAATCCCCACCAGCACCGCGACGATCGGCACGATCCAGACCAGCGAAACGCTGAAACGACGGGTTTTGACAGGGGCCTGACCGGGGGCTTGCGGCCCGTCAGTGGCTTGCGACTTCATCCTTGACCTCCTCGTTTGGGTGATCCCGCTCTTTTTTATCCCAGATCAGGCGTGGGTCGAAACTCATGGCCGAGAGCATGGTGAACACCACCACCAGGCCAAAAAACAGAATGCCCACGCGCGGCTCGATATCGCCCAGCGCCTGGAACTTCACCAGCGCCGCCACCAGCGCGACGACAATCACGTCGAGCATCGACCAGTAGCCGATGAGCTCGACGAATCGGTAGAGCTTCGAGCGCTCTTTGCGCGCCCATGAGCTGTCGCGTTGCACGGTGACCAGCAGCAGCGTCAGGGCGACGAACTTGACGCCCGGTACCGCGATGCTGGCGATGAAAATAATCAAGGCAATGTCCCAGGCGCCGTGCTGCCAGAACTCCAACACACCGCTCATGATGGTGCTGTCGGCACCGGAGCCGAGCATGGTGGTGTTCATCACTGGCAGCAAATTGGCCGGGATATAGAACACCAGCGATGTCAGCAGGTAGGCCCAGGTCCGGGTCAGGGAGTTGCTTTTGCGCCGGTGCAAGGGCGCGCCGCAGCGCTCACATTCGTGAGGTTCATGGGTCATGTCGCAGGCCAGGCCGCAGCTGTGACACAGGCAGAGGTTGAGTTCGCTGGCGGTCGGTGGCGCGTTCATTGGATGTCCCACAGATCGCGAATATCGCGTCCGGCAAGGCGGATCATCATCAGGCTGAGGACGGCCAGGGCAAATAGGCCAATCCCGGGCAGCACGTCGAGCAAACCTGCGAGTTTGAACACCGCCACCATGGCCCCCAGCAAGCACACTTCCAGCATGCTCCAGGGCCGGAGTATTTCCAGCCAGCGCATGCAGAACCTGAAAACGGGCGAACGTCGCTGCACGAGCGCGAAGCTCAGGACCCAGATCAGCAGGACTAACTGGAAAATGGGCGCGATGATGATAGAAATCGCCGCCACCATGGCAATAAACGTGATCGGCCCATGACTCAGGGCCAGCACCGAATCCCAGAGCGTAGCGCTATTTTTCAGGCCCTTGAGGCTGATGCTCATGACCGGATAGAAATTGGCGAAAATCCACAGCACCGCGGCGGTGAAGGTCAAGGCCAGCCGCTGCTCCACCGACAGGCCGTTATAGCGCTGCAGCACGCCGCCGCAGCGCATACAAAGGGTTTTCTGATGTTTGGCGAGCGTGACTTTTTCATACACGCAGTCGCAGTGCTCGCAGATGATCAGTGGGTCAGTCGTAGCCATAGGCCGCACTCGCGAGGACGCAGGGAAGTCAGAGCACTTCCTCAATATAGAAGCGCCTCGCGATTGAGCAAATTAAAAGGCTGTTCAATGGGATAAGTAGGGGCGGTGCGCTAGGGCTCCGCGAGGGTGGAGGGCGGTCAGCCCAGCAGTTCACGCAGGCGATACCAGAACATGCCGAGCGCCAACAAAGGAGAACGCAGCATGGGGCCGCCGGGGAACGTCATGTGCGGCACGGCGCTGAACACGTCAAAGCCCTGACTGTGTCCGACATGGATCGCTTCACCCAACAACTTCGCGCACCAGTGGGTCACGTTCAGGCCATGGCCGGAGTAACCCTGGGCGTAAAACACGTTCGGATGCTGGCTCAAGCGCCCGACCTGTGGGAAGCGATTGGCCGAGATGCCGATCTTGCCGCCCCATTGATAGTCGATGCGCACATTGGCCAGCTGCGGGAAGACCTTGAGCATGTGCGGGCGCATGTAAGCTTCGATGTCCGCCGGATCACGCCCGGAATAATGACAAGCGCCGCCGAACAGCAAGCGTCGATCTGCCGAGAGCCGGTAGTAATCCAGGCCGACTTTCTGGTCGCAGAGCGCCAGGTTATGCGGGATCAATTGCGCTGCCTGTTCGGGCGTCAACGGCTCGGTGGCGATGATGTAGCTGCCCGCCGGGAGAACCTTGCCGCTCAGTTTCGGTTCGAGCTCTTCCAGGTGAGCGTTGCACGCCAGCACCAGACTGCCGGCGCGCACCGTGCCGCCGGCACAGCGAACCTGCACAGTGCTGCCATGGATCAACTCCAGCACCGGGCTCTGCTCGAAGATCCGTACCCCGAGAGATTCGGCTAGCCGCGCTTCGCCGAGCACCAGGTTGAGCGGATGCAAATGACCCGAGCCCATATCGACGAGACCACCGGCATACACGCCTGAGTTCACCACCTGCTGACGGATCTGCTCCGGCCCGACGAGTCGGGTTTCGTGGGCGTAACCCGATTCGGCAAGGACTTGCTGCTCAGCCTTGAACGCCGCGAACTGCGCTTTAGTATTGGCCAGTTCACAGAACCCCCAGCGCAGGTCGCAATCAATCCCGTGTTCACGAATGCGGTTGCCCACAAGAGCGACCGAGTCGACACCCGCACGCTCAAGGTAACGCACGCCTTCTTCACCGACATGACGGGCGAAACCGCTGATGTCATGGCCGATGCCGCGGATCAACTGCCCGCCGTTACGCCCGCTGGCGCCCCAGCCGATCCGTCGGCCTTCCAGCAAAATCACCGAGAGCCCGCGCTGAGCCAGTTCGATCGCCGTGTTAACGCCGGTAAAGCCGCCGCCGATTACACAGACATCGGCTTCAAGATCCGCGGCCAGTGTAGGGTAGGGCGCCATTCCATTGGCTGACGCCGCGTAATAGGAGCGAGCATGTTCGTTGCTGTACTGGTTCATTGGTTGGACTTCACTTTGCTCCAGGAACGGGTCATCAAACGCATGATTGCCTGGGGCGGGGTGGTGGAAATGTAGAGCTTGTCGAGGACTGCCTGGGGTGGGTAAACCTCAGGGTTGTTGACCAGCTCAGGGTCCATGTCTTGCTTGGACGCCGGGTTAGGGTTGGCGTAACCGACCGACGCGCTGACCTTGGCAATCACTTGCGGGTCCAGCAAGTAGTTGATGAAGGCGTGCGCTTCTTTCTGGTTGCTGGCGTCTGCGGGAACCGCCAACAGGTCGAACCACAAGTTACTGCCTTCCTTGGGAATCGCGTAGGCGATGTTCACGCCGTTCTTGGCTTCCTTGGCCCGATTCGCGGCCTGGAACACGTCACCCGAGTAACCGAAAGCCACGCAGATGTCGCCGTTGGCCAAATCTGAAACGTACTTCGAGGAATGGAAGTAGGTGATGTAAGGCCGAATGGTCAGCAGCTTGGCTTCGGCTTTTTTGAAGTCTTCAGGATTTTCGCTACGCGGGTCCATGCCCATGTAATTGAGAACGGCGGGGAACACTTCATCGGCCGAATCCATCATCGACACACCGCATTGACTGAGTTTCTTCAGATTCTCGGGTTCGAAAAACACTGCCCAGGAGTCGATGCGATCGATGCCCAGGACTTGCTTGACCTTGTCGACGTTGTAGCCAATGCCGTTGGTGCCCCACAGGTACGGAACCGAGTGTTCGTTGCCCGGATCGTTTTTCTCCAGCAGCGCCAACAGTTTCGGGTCGAGGTTCTTGAAGTTGGGCAGCTGCGAACGATCGAGCTTCAGGAACGCGCCGGCTTTCACCTGGCGAGCGAGGAAGTGGTTGGACGGCACCACCACGTCATACCCCGTGCGGCCGGCGAGCAATTTGCCCTCCAGGGTTTCGTTGGAGTCGAACACGTCGTAGATCACCTTGATCCCGCTTTTCGCCTGGAAATCGGCGAGGGTGGTCTCGCCGATGTAATCGGTCCAGTTGTAGACGCTGACCGTTGGCTGAGCCTGCGCAACGGCGCTGAACAACACTGCCAGCGCGACCGGAACCATGGATTTCAATAGACGCATACGACACCTCTTATAGTTATTGGATTCTTCCGGAGTTTCTTTGGTGTTCTTGCGGCCGCCATCGCGAGCAAGCTCGCTCCCACAGGGGAATGCATTCCAAATGTGGGAGCGAGCTTGCTCCGGGCGGCGTTCCGACGATGAGGCCCTCAGGGGCAAGCGCAGATCTCAGACGCTGAGCAGCAGGAACTCTCGCTCCCAGGAGCTGATCACGCGCTTGAAGTTCTCGTGCTCCGCTCGCTTGACCGCCACATAGCCGCGGACGAATTTGCTGCCCAGATAACGCCCGATGGTTTCGCACTCCTCCATCTGCGTCAGGGCGTCTTCGATGGTGATCGGCAGGCGCAGATTGCGGCGCTCATAGGCACGACCCTGGACCGCAGCGCTCGGTTCGATGCGCTCGACCATGCCCAGGTACCCGCACAACAAGCTCGCTGCGATGGCCAGATATGGGTTGGCGTCGGCCCCCGGCAAACGGTTTTCCACGCGCATCGCGTCTGGCGTGGAGGTCGGCACGCGCAGGCCCACGGTACGGTTTTCTTCGCCCCATTCGACGTTCACTGGCGCCGAGGTGTCCGGCAGGAAGCGGCGGAACGAATTGACGTTGGGCGCGAACATCGGCAGCACTTTGGGAATGTATTTTTGCAGGCCACCGATGTGGTGCAGGAACAGTTCGCTCATCTGCCCGTCAGCATCGGCAAAGATCGGCTGGCCGGTGGCGATGTCCACGACGCTCTGGTGGATATGCATGGCGCTGCCGGGCTCATCGCCAATCGGTTTGGCCATGAAGGTCGCGGTGACGTTGTGCTTGAGCGCCGCCTCGCGCAGGGTTCGCTTGAACACGGTGATCTGGTCGGCCAGGTCCAGTGCGTCGCCATGACGGAAGTTGATTTCCATCTGCGCCGGGCCGTCTTCGTGGATCAAGGTATCGAGGTCCAGACCCTGAAGTTCGCACCAGTCGTAAACGTCTTCAAACAGCGGGTCGAATTCGTTGGCGGCGTCGATGGAAAACGATTGACGACCACTTTCCGCACGCCCTGAACGACCCAGCGGCGCCTTGAGCGGCAAGTCCGGATCTTCGCAGCGCTGGGTCAGGTAGAACTCCATTTCCGGCGCGACAATCGGCCGCCAGCCTTTGTCGGTGTACAGCTGCAGGACTTTCTTCAGTACGTTGCGCGGCGACAGCTCGATCGGGTTGCCGAACTTGTCGAAGGTGTCGTGAATCACGATAGCGGTGGGCTCGATGGCCCAGGGAATCACGTAAACCGCGTCGGAAACGGGCTTGCAAACCATGTCGATGTCGGCCGGGTCGAGCAGGTCGTAGTAGATGTCGTCATCGACAAAGTCCCCGGTTACCGTTTGCAAAAGCACGCTTTCCGGCAGGCGCATGCCTCGCTCATGCAGGAACTTGTTGGTGGGTGCAATTTTGCCGCGTGCAATGCCGGTCAAGTCGCTGACCACACACTCGACTTCGGTAATCTTGTGATCTTTCAGCCACGTGAGCAACTGATCGAAAGGGACATTCATAAAGACCTCGTTATTGGTTTTTTTAACGCCGGGGAGGCGGGTTTCATCCACCACACACTTCCCCTGTGGCGCGTTGACGACTATCTTGGGCGAGCCTTGACGTTCTATCTATCCACTTTCAGCAGCACCAAAACGCACCAAACGAGTGCGTAAGGTCACCCATGACAACGTGCAACCCCTTACAAGTCCAAGCGTTCAACACCGCCGACGTGGCCGAGCAAATCCGCGCCACACCGGGTTGGGTGCAGCATTATCAGCAAATGTCGCCGGGGCATTTCGCCGGGAGGGTGCGCTATCTGGACCTGCAAGGCGTGGAGATTTACGAGGAACACATGAACACGCGGGTCGAACAGAATTTCAGCGCCCCTGAAGGCTCCCTGGCGTTCTGTTTCGATCGCAGCGACAACGCGCTGTACGTGTTGAATGGTGAAAGCCGCAACATCTGGATCACCCCGGAGAACTACCAGGAAATCGCCGTGGTGTTCGGTCCGGCGTTCGTTCAGCGTCACGGTTTGAATGTGACCAGGCTCGAAGGCCTGTTCATGGCGCCACTGAACTCGGGACAGAACGCGCTGTTCAGTCGCTGGCTCAGCGGGACGTTGACCCGACTGACGCAGACGCTCGATCCACCGAGCAAGGAAGCGTTGACCCAACAGTTGCTGGAAGACTGCCTGTACATCCTCGACAACGCGTGTGTGTGCCTTGATCGCGGAGGTTTACAGCGCCGCGCCGAAGAGCGATCGGTGATGAAGCGCATCGGTGAGTGGGCGGCTGATGCCCCGGAAGAAGCCCTGAACCTGTTGGAGCTTTCGCAGGTCGCCGGGGTGTCACTGCGGCAGTTGCAGCATGCGTTCAAAGCCTATACCGGGATGACCCCGACCCATTGGCTGCGCTTGCGTCGACTCAACAGTGCGCGCCGAGAACTGCTCAACCGTACAGCGATGGAGACTACCGTTGCCGAAGTGGCGATGCATTGGTCGTTCTGGCATTTAGGAAGATTTTCCAGCAGTTATCGGGCGTTATTTAAGGAATTGCCGAGTGAAACGCTGAAACGCAGCCGTTAAATTTTCAAGCGTTTTGTCATGTCGCAGGAACAGGCTTGGCCAATTCGATGCCGGCCGCACTCAATCGCTTCAGGATCTCAAAGAGCAGATCGCTCTTGGTCGTACTGACAATCCTTGGGCTGCTGACATAGCCGGTGATGGTTAACGTGATGCCTTCAGGGCTCAGATTGCTGAATCGAACAACGGGGGCGGGTTTGTCGAGGATGGTTTCATGTTCACAATAGGCGGTGTAGAGCAGGGTTTTGACTTGTTCGGGGTCGATATCCAGAGGGAACACCAGCTCGAGTGTGGCCACCCCTTGGGCGCTGCCGCCCATGGTCACATTGCGCAGGTTCTGGGAAATAAGCTGCGAGTTGGGCACGATCACGATCGAGCGGTCACTGAGTTGTATCTCGGTGGCCCTGACATTGATCCGCCGGATATCGCCTTCGACCCCGCTAATGCTGATCAAGTCGCCGACCTTGACCGGACGCTCAGTGAGCAGGATTAACCCGGAGACGAAGTTCTTGACGATCTCCTGCAAGCCAAAGCCGATCCCCACCGACAACGCACTGACGATCCACGCCAGATTCGTCCATTTGACGCCCAATGAAGACAATGCAAGCAGAATGACCAGTGCGTACCCGATGTTACTGAATAGGGTGCTTAGCGACGCACCCATGCCGGGGTCCATGTCGGTTTTCGGCAGGAACTCGTTATCCAGCCATCTGCGCAGCGATCGAATCAGGTAAATACCGATCAACAGCGCCAGGAGCGCATTCAGCAGATTTCCCGGAATGATATTCAACTTGCGCAAACCATCGCCGCCGAGGATCGCTGAAACCCTGTCTGTCAGTTGTCCAAAGGTCGCTCCAATCCCCCCCACAAACGTTGTAATCACGGCAATTAACAGCAATGCCGCTCTGCCAATACCCGACACAACAACCTCGATTTGTTCAAGCCGTACGTCGCCGACTCCCAGCAGCTGTTTGATCGCCTTGCCGCTTGGGTGCTTTGGCGAAAACAGGTAATCACACAAGTCCCTGAACAACTGCGTCAGCAAATAGAAGCTGGCAATAACGATATAGAGCCAGACGATTTCGTAAGTGATGAATCGGGCCAGGGAGATGTAACCGACCAGCAGGCCAAAAATCGAGATCAAAACAGCGATGCTGACGCCGCTATAAATCACACCCGCCAGCGTAGTACCAGATTCAGGGGCTTCCCCGGCAATGACCATCGCTCGGCGGGTTTTACTGACGCGTAGCAATAACGCTCCAATAATCAAGATGACGACTAATGACACGACACCCCGGCTGAAGAGAACCACCTGCGAACTCATCCCCGTCGCATTGGTTATTTGTACCAGCGATATCAGTATCAACATTGATCCGGCCAACAGCGCCGGAAAAGGGCTTATCGAATCCGCCACTTCATCGGCGATGCCAGGCAACCGCCATGAGGGATTGTGTTTAGACAGCAGCGCCCGACTCAGGCCGATGATCATGGCGCAGGCATAAGCGACCTTCTCGACATCGTCAAAATAGCCTTGCAGTGGTTGCGGCAATGGTTGAAACCGGGTAGCGGCAATAGAGATGAGCTGTATTGCGCAACCTGCGCTCAACAGCGTGGCGAGCACTGTCGCTATCGCCAATGAACTTCTACGCAATCGACCTTCCGGTAATCGATGGATGCAGATCCATGTCAAGCCACGCTCAGCCAGTCTTCGCCCCGGCGTCCAGAAGGCCAGGGCCAGCAACAACAACGTGACGGTCACGGCACGCCGGCCGGGTTGCCAGACGGACTGAATGACACTTTTAGACTGGTCGATTAACACCGTCAGACGGTTTTTATCCTCCTCCAGTGGAAAAAACAGCGGTGACCAGAACCGGGGGTTGAGCAGGCTGGCGGTGCGCTGGGCCAGTTCGGTTTCCAGTTGAGTGCGCCGAATGCTGGCAATCTGAGCGATGAGGTTAGTAGCGCCTTCCTTGATGGCCCGCAGTATTTTGAGATCGTCATCCACCTTGTCTTTTTGTGCAGTGAGATAGGACCTCTGCTTCACGAGATCAGCCTTTTCCATAGCAAGGCTGCCAGGGGATGCAGTCCCGAGCACACTGAGTTGCCCTTGCAATTGCGCCTGCTCGGGAAGTAACACGGTCGCCAACTTGTCCGCATCACTGAAGAGCAACTGAACGTTGTCCTGAAAACGTACCAACTAGGTGAAGTTACTGGTCAGTGACACCTGCTGTTTAAGGTTGTCCAGCCTTAATTGCAGGGCTTCCAGATCGCTCTTGGACACCGCAGTAGTTGAACTGGCGTCGGCGGTGCTTGAAGGCATTGCCATTTCTTCTGCCGACAGCACGCCGATGTTCGCCCCCGACAGCGCAAACACAATGAACATCAGTAACTTCAATGCAGGACGCATAGATATGCTCCGGCGGCGTTAGCCATTCAGGTTAGGTCATGGCGTGCACCGCCGCGAAAAATTGTTATTCGACGGCATAGCCCCGGCGAAGTGAGAGGAGGGGTGATCTACAATCTTCTGTGTTGAGCTCGGTTTTCAGAGCCACAGTGTGTGGAGTAGTAAGGTCTGTTCAGGAGTTCATCATGAGAACGTTGTCGTCGATTAGTCTGTGCATCGCACTGTCGGTTTCCTTGACCCAGGGATGGGCGGAAACGGTCGTGCCGATGAAAGGGCAGAGTTCGCAACAAACCCAAGTGGACATCACCGATTGCCACAACATCGCGGCCAGTCAGAGCGCCTCGACTGCACCGCCTCCTGCCGGTGGAAGGCTGAAGGGCGCCGCTGTGGGCGCTGCCGCCGGGGCTGCGGGGGCGCAGGTGCGCGGCCGTCAGCACGACGAGTTTTATGATCGCGTCGATGATGACGTGAAGCAGGACTATCGCCAGAACCAGGCAAAAGGGACAGCGGCAGCGGGAGCCGTAGTGGGTGGCTCGCGCCAGCGTCAGGAACGCCGGGCGCAGCAGAAAACCAGTGCTGCGACCAGTTCAACGGCCTACACAAGCTGCTTGCAAGGGAAGGGGTATCAGGTCAGCCCTTGAGCATTTTTGGGCTGACGCTGATCGAGCAAATGCACCATCAGACAGGCATACAGCGTCACGGCGATGAACAGCCCCATGCGCACGGCAAACGCGGTGTAGACGTCCTTGCCCGCTGCGCTGTCCTGAACCGATTGGCCCAGCAGGATAATCAGCGTGATCAGGCTACTGAGCCAGAACCCCGGACTCAATCGCGTGGGACTCAGGGCATAGAGCTTGCGCGCCACTATCAGGCCGAACAGCAGCATCCACAGAAAGAACATCCACAGATGTACAAACAGGCTGAGCGCGCACCAGAACAGAATGGCCAGCAAGCCACCGAGCAACGTTGAACCGACCAGTTCACGACCGGCATGGCGTGTGGTCGTCGTCGAGCTTTGCTGACCCAGGCTGACCGCCTTCAAGATGATCGGCAGATAACTGGCCGGATCGATCAGCGCCAGCAGGAATGTCGGCAGCACGATCAGGGTGGCACGTAGCGCCACTCGACCGACTTCTTCGTCCGGTAGAACCGGGGGTGGCGGTGGTGACGGGGCATTAATCGGCTCGGGAAACAGCCAATGAGTGAGTGCCAGCACTATGACGGCCAGGAGCAACCCCTTGACCAACGCACCAATGACCATCGCGGCCAAATCAAAATCCACCACACCGGCCGAAGAGATCATGGTCAGGCCAATCACCAGAAAAGTGACAATCAGGTTGTTACCGCCACGCAGTCCAAAACGGAAAGCCAGGAACAGACTGGCGCCGATCAGTAGCACGCCGCTGACGGGGTAATAACGCAGGATCGGGATCAATAACAGGCCGACGCCAGTGGTCAACATCGCGGTCAGTGCGAGCACTACTCCAGCCTTGAAGGGCAGCGCACGATTAAGCGTGGCCAGCAGCAGCAAGCAAAGCACTGGCGCGATAAACGGGATCGGCAAACCCAGGCCGAAACTGGTCGCCAGGCACAACGCCGTGCCGGTGGCGAGGCGCAGTGCGCGTTGAACCCGGGGGGGGCGTTCAGTAGGCATAGGACAGCCAACTCATCAGTCCCAGGAATACGCGACCAAGCGGGTTGAGCGGGTTGCCCTGGGTGGGGAAGGCCATGACTTCGGCCTGCCCACCGGCACGGATGGCGCGACTTTCACGCAGTGTGTTCATTGAGTCAGTAGAAAACTCGATAATCACCGGGAAGCGCTGTGCCGGGCGCAGCCAGTCGCGGCTGTTCTGCACACTGGGCAACGTGCCGGGCGCAGGCGTCTGACCCACGCTGACACCGTAGCCGACACTGCGCACGCGGCCCTCGAAAACCTGGCCTGGCAACGCATCCAGTACTATCGCCACCGCAGTATCGGGCTTCACCAGGCCGAGGTTGTTCTCGGTCATGTCCGCACTGATCCACACATCGCGGATGGCGATCAGGGTCATGACCGGGCTACCGGCCGCTGCGAATTGGCCAACGTCAGTGCGCAGGTCCGTGATCAGGCCGTCCGAGCGCGCGCGAATCTGCGTATTGGCCAGGTCGAGTTCGGCTTTTGAGAGCGCCGTGGCGGCGCTGCGCAGCAAGGCGTTCTCTTCGTCACTGCCACCTTCCTGCTCTTGCGCACGCTGAATTTCGGCACGGGCAGCGGCCACCTGGCTAACCGCCTGTTCATGGTTGGCGCGAGACACTTCAAGCAGGCGCACGGATACGGTACCCGGGTCTTCGCGATACAAACCTTCAAGACGCTGACTGTCCTGCCGGGTCTTGCGTTCGTTGGCCTGAGCAGCACGCAACGACGCTTGCGCCGACGCGATTCCGGCAGTGCTGGCACCGATCTGCCGGCGTGTCGACTCAAGGTCAGCGCGTGCACGATCGACGGTAATCTGATAGGGCTGAGAGTCCACCTCAAAAAGCACTTCGCCGGCCTTGACGTCCTGGTTGTTACGCACGTTTACACGGGTCACTCGGGCTGCTACTTCCGCAGCCACCGGAATCACAAAGGCACCCACCCTTGCCTGCTGCGTATAGGGTGTGAAGCGGTCCGCCAACAGGTACCAGGCCAGGCTCAGGATGATCAACAGCAACACCCACTTGATGCCTTTTTTCGCCGAGTCGGGGGCCGGCTCTGGCGCTTTGGCGACGGGCGCATCGGGGGAGGGCTGCGCGGTTTCACTCATCTTTTCTTACCTTCTGTGGGATGGGAAAGGCTGGCTGCGCAGCGGTAGGCTCATCCAGCAGATCGCCCCAGTCCGTGCGTTTTTCCATCTGCTTGCGGGTAAGGTAGTCAACGTTCGGCTGGGCGCTGTACCAACCGCCACCCAGGGATTTGTACAGCGCAATCACATTGCTCACCGCGTTGCTGCGAGCGATCAAGTAGTTGTCCTGCTGTTCGAGCAACGCGCGCTGCGCATCCAGCACCCGCTGGAAGTCCGAATACCCTTCGCGGTAGAGCGAGCTCGCCAACACCAGCGAGCGCTTGGCTGCCACTTCGGCCTCACGCAGGATTCGTTCACGCTCCAGTGATTTGATCAGGCCGCTGGCGGCGTCGTCAGCCTCACGTGCAGCCTGACGAACCTTGTCGCGGTAGGTCTCAATCAGTTGCTGCAAACGCACATCCTGCACGCGCACGTTGTTGCTGATCTGGCCGTGGTCGAACAGGTTCCAGCGCAGGCTGGGGCCGCCGATCAAGTCCAGGCTTTTGGAAGTACCCTTCAGCGTGTCGGCCGACCAGACGATACTGCCCAACAAGGTTAGTGACGGGTAGAAATCGCTTTCGGCCACGCCGATCAGCGCCGACTGGGCCGCGACATTGAGCTCGGCGGCGCGCACGTCGGGTCGACGCAGCAGCAGATTGGCCGGTACTTCCTGCAACACGGCCCGGTCGACCAGCGGGATCAATCCTTCATTTTCCATCAGCAGCGGCAGCGCGCCGGGCGGCTGACCGATCAACATGGCCAACGCATTGTGGGTGCGCAACAACTGGTCTTCGAGATTGGGGATGGTGCTCAGTGTGCCCAGGTACTGGGTCTTGGCTTGTTGCAGGTCGAGCTCGGCAGTCTGACCGCTGTTGAACAACTTCTCGGTGATCTCGAAGCTGCGCTTTTGCTGCCTGGCGTTTTCCCGTGCGACGCGCAAACGCGCTTCGGTGGTGCGCAGCGAGAAGTAGGTGTCGGCCACTTGCGCCCGCAACAGCACGAGCACGTCTTCATAGTTGGCCTGGGCGGCGAAGTAATTGGCATCGGACGACTCGATGGCGCGACTGAAGCGTCCCCAGAAGTCAAGCTCCCAGCCAACATCAAAACCGGCGCTGTATTGCCAGAAATGGCTGTCCTGCGGATTGATGCCGCCCGATTGTTTTCGATTGAAGTACAGACTATCGACGCTGGCCTGCTGCAGTTGCGGATAAAGCCCGCTTTGGGCGATGCCCAGCTGGGCACGGGCTTCCATCACGCGCAGGCCGGCGATCTTAAGGCTGGTGTTGTGAGCATCCGATTCGGCAATCAGGTGGTCGAGAACCGGATCGGCGAAGACTTGCCACCACTGACGCAGATCCGGGTTAAGCCCACGTTGGCTGGATTGTTCAAGGGCAGGGGTGCTCCAGTGCTTGACCCATTCTTCGCCGGGCGACTGGAAGTCCGGGCCCAGCCGTATGCAACCACTGAGGCCGAATACACCCAGCAGCAGGAGCTGGCCTGGCCGATTCAGCAGG
Organism: Pseudomonas sp. RT4P38; assembly: GCF_054897765.1. Classification (NCBI taxonomy): domain Bacteria; kingdom Pseudomonadati; phylum Pseudomonadota; class Gammaproteobacteria; order Pseudomonadales; family Pseudomonadaceae; genus Pseudomonas; species Pseudomonas sp. RT4P38. The sequence continues at coordinate 3,877,365 of NZ_CM142703.1, read as the reverse complement.
GATCTACTTGGATGCATTACGCATTTCCCGACCAACGAAGATCACTGGAGCATAGCCGCCCGAATCGACAGGCGGCTGCTACGCTTTTTAAGCTCCTTCAAATCTACTGCAGCCGGCTAAATAGGTACGACGAATGAATACCACCCAGGGCAGTGTTGAACCCCATTCAGCCGGCTGGCGCTTCAAAATGGGAATAACCATTATCTGCTTGATGTTGGGGTCCTGGCTGATGGTGCCTGTCGCAGCAGCGGCCGGTGTACCTGGCTCAAAGATCGCTGCGCTGACCGGCGTACTGTTCATCAGCAACAAAGTCCTGCTGATTCTTGTCATCACCATCATGGGCAAGTCGGGCTTCCAGCAACTCAAACGCAGCGTATTCGGTTACGTGTCCACGCTCGCGCCCAAAGCAGATCTCGAAGTAGGGCCGGTTCGTCATCGAATCGGCATCGTCATGTTTTGTTTGCCGCTGATCTCATCCCTGCTTGAACCCTACATCGACAGCCTTTGGCCTGGACTCAGGCCCAACCTCTGGCAGCTTCAAGCGTTGGGCGACGCAATGCTGATCGGCAGCTTTTTTGTGCTGGGGGGGAATTTCTGGGAGAAGGTGCGCGCCTTGTTTATTCGCACCGCTCGTGTAGCAAACACAAGTGCGGTGTGAGTAAAAGTATCGACATAGCAGCTGTGGGCGAGGGCAATACCGTGCGTCCCGGCTCTAAATAGCTAGCTCTACTAAAGAGCTATTTAGTATAGTTAATATTAATTGATTATATACGGTCGATAGTGTGTAGGTATTAGGTGAGTGCTATTTCAAAACTGGAGAACCCAATTTTCAGCCCCAGCGCTGAGGCAGTGATCAGGGCACTGGACCTGGAACCCCACATGGAAGGCGGTTTCTACCGCAGAACCTTTCAAACCGATCACCTCGCGATGGTCGAGATCGCGAGTGGCCGGCGCCATCTGATGACATCCATTTATTACTTGCTGACCAAGGATTCGCCGATAGGTCATTTTCATCTGAACCAATCGGACATCGAGCATTACTACCATCTAGGAGATGCGATTCAGTACAGCCTGATATTTCCGGACGGTACAATGAAAACGGTTGTGATGGGCAGCGATATCAACGCCGGACAATGTTTGCAGTTACATGTGCCTGGTGGCGTCTGGAAAGCTTCGCAGCTTACAAATGGATTGGCGGGATACGGTCTGATCAGTGAAGCGGTTTCACCAGGATTTGATTTTGCGGATATGGATTTGGACAGTCGCCAGAAGCTTGGCGAGCAATTTCCTGAGCATTCGGAGCTGTTTGAGAAGCTGATGGGAAAATGAGGGCTGATGGGAATTGTGTGGGAATTCAAGATTCACCGGAAAATAATAAGTCTATGAATTTTATTAATTTTTTCAAAAAAATTCACGATTCACCGGAAAATAAACAGAAATTTAGTGTTTTTTCCGGTGAATCATGAATTTTCCGGACCAAGGCGTTTGCGGGACATTAGGCCGAAACTTGTAAAACTATGAGAGGTTGTAGATGGAGAGTGCGAGGTTTGTTCAGAGCTAATAGCCGGCGGTACGTTTGTAGCATTCACCGCCAGAGATCGGCATAACGGATGCCGAAATCGCACACCTCTTTAACGTAACCGCGTCGCATGTCGTATAAGGATCTGAGTGGTTATACGAATGGGATCCTTTTACTGAATTTAGACGATTTAGCTATATAAATTGTAAAGAATGCGGATTGGGGTTATAAAAATACCGTGAGTATAAAATTTTAATAGATCATTTTGGAATAGCCCAAACCTTATGTAGTACTACTTCCAATATGTGCAGTAAATGGCAATGACAAGTTTGCTTAAGTCGTTGTTTTTGCAGAAGGGAGGTATGGTTTTCATATTATTATATATGATAAATTTTATTGTTGATTTTTTAGCAGAGCATAAGAATTATGTGACGATCTAATTAGTCATCGGTTATCAAATGCGCCATACGGAACTCAAGCCAAATCTAGTTGTAGTCGTACGAGGGGAGCCTGCCATAGTAATCAATGATCGGCTGCCTGACGCCCAAGTGGAGGTTCAGCTTTCCGATTCAAGAAGAACCTTAATCGTAGACATAGAAGAACTAAAGTTTTTGCCTACGCCTGCTAATTCTAGCGATGATAATGGGCATGAATGCCAACCTTTACCGTGCGATGAAGATATCTCTCTTGAAGCTATTAAAATAGCTAGCGAACGCGCTTATGCTATAGATCAATACCTTTCAAAAAAGATTAGCATTAGGCGAGCGATGGAGATCGCGAAAACAAAAAAAACTGCTTTTTATAAGCTGCTTGAGAAATATGATAGTGCAATTGGCCCTAGCTCTCTTTATCCCAAAAAATCAGGTGTAGAAAAGTTTACAAAAATAGTGTCAAGTGAATTGGAAGAGATTATAACCGCTGCGATTGATAAGCTGTATAAAGGAAAATCTGCATCCTATAAAAAAGTATGGGAAGAAGTACAGGCTCAATGTACAAAGTTAAAAATAACAATGCCTTCAGAAAGCACTGTGAACCGACGAATTTTGGAGAGGGGGGAGAAGGATTTATATCGCTTGAAAAACGGCGCGGAGGCAGCTAATCAGAAGTTCGGGGCAAAGCCGGGGCGAATGGAAATGTCTTATCCTTTACAGATGGTACAGATTGATCATACGGTGGTAGATTGCATACTAGTAGATGAGGAAAGTCGCGAGGCGTTGTTTAGACCTTGGCTTACATTGGTAATTGATATCTACACACGGGTAATTTTGGGTTACTACATTGCCTACCATGCACCCTCAATTCTAACTGTTGCTTGCGCGATTACTCATGCGGTATTGCCTAAAAATCGGTATCTGCAAAACTTGGGCTGCACCAATATAAAACATCCTTTTTTTGGTGTGCCCGAAATACTTCATATGGACAATGCTTCAGAGTTTCGCACTCCAAAACTTCAGCGGGCGTGTGCGCTGCATAACATCATGCCCGAATGGAGGCCTGTAGGGAAAAAACATTATGGCGGCCATATCGAGCGTTTGATTGGCACTATGATGAACAGCAGAGTGCATTTTTTACCTGGCACTACTATGTCGAATGTTATCAAAAAGGGCGATTACGATAGTAAGAAAGCTTCATCATTGACGATTGAAGAGTTTACTAAGTGGTTTGCGGGAGAGGTTGAGATATATAATTATAGCGTGCATTCATCCTTGAAATGCTCACCAGCCGACATGTGGAATAAGGCTTTTTTATCGAGCACTCTGGGCATTAAACAAAAACTCATTACAGATCCATTCAAGTTTAAGCTTGATTTCATGCCTGAACAACGTCGAGCGATAAGTATTAAGGGTGTTCAGTTGAACCGTCATTTTTACTGGACTCCCGCGTTGAGCCATCATGTAGGTTTGAAAAATGTGATCATAAAATACGATCCGTTCGCTTTACACGTAGTCTGGGCTAAGATCGATAATGAATATATGGAGCTTCCTTTTTCTGATGCGACAACGGACAGTTTAAGTTACGAGGAATATCTGATAGCGAGGGGTCATTCTCGTAGAACAAGAACTAAAGAAATGCCTAGTAATGTTGTCGCTGTTCGTGATGACAATGAGGGGATTGTTGACGAGTCTAAAAAGATCACCAGAAAAACCAGAAAGCAAATTAAAGCAGAAAAAGCACATGCAAAACACGTTCTCGATCAGCATTTTACTCCAAGTGAGCAAGAATCTAAAGCAGTTGCAAAATCGAAAATTGATTTTTCCAAAAGTCCTGTAATTTTTGATAGCGAGGACGTTTGAGGTGGAGAACAATATCGAACAACTCGATGAGCTTGACACAAGTGACGTCAAGTTGAGAATCAGTAATATCCATAAGGATATTTGGATAGACTGCCCTAGCGCACGTCGTCCCCTCGACGCGATTCTGACGCTACTGGACGTTCCGAATCGCACCACAGCACCTTGCATGCTCGTGTGCGGCGCGGGGGGCAGCGGGAAGACCACCATTGTTAATCAGCTCATGAAAATGAACCGGGGCCTGGGATCGCCAATGGTCTTCCTCTCTCTCGCAGAAAATCCTAGTAACCTGAAGTTTAAACATCTGATTTTGGAAGCTATCGGATTGCCAGTGAGGTTAGCAGTAGGCAGAGACATGCTATCGAAAGATGTAGCGAATTATATCCATTTGCATGGCATAAAAGCCCTCGTCATAGACGAATTCCATGAATCAATGTTAGTTACACGAAGTGAGCAATTGAAAAACCTGTCGTTGCTGAAGGCGCTTTCTGGTTCGCCGTACAACCTGATTGTTATAGGGTTCGGGGTGCGGGCTGCGAAAAACGCACTTCAGCATGATGAGCAATTGGCTCGGCGCTTTCATACCCATGACTTGTTACCATGGGTGCTTGATGATGGCTTCAGAAACTTCTTGGCAACCCTTGAGAAAAAAGTAAAACTAAAAAAACCTTCAATGTTGCACCAAGAAGAAATGGTTCGCCTCATACATAATTGTTCAGGGGGGACGATGGATAACGTTGTAAAAATTATTAAGTCTGCTGCAAGCTATGCTATAACAACCGGCGAGGAGTGCATTACCAAGGAAATAATAGCGGTAGCTGTAGCGGAACCGTGGGGTTATTACCAAAAAGGTTCGAAGTTGTGAAGTTTTCTGGTTTGCTTCGCCCAATCCATGATGAAACATTGCCCTCGTGGCTAACGCGGTGCGCGCTGAACCCAAAAGTATTGGGTGTTTCGGAAAGAGATATAAATGAGTGGGAGTCACTAGATAATCGTAAAAGACTGTTTTCATTTGCTGGCTTAGGTATGGAGTTCGACTTTGAGGATTCGCGAGGATTAGAGTTGGTGCGTGAATTGAAATTGGATGTTTGCATTATAAAAAAGATATTCAGGCCAACGTCAACACTTCTTCTGTCTCCAAAATATCGCGCTGCTTATTGCCATCTGTGCATCAAGTCAGACGTCCTCCAGAAGAGATTTCCATCATGGAGGAAATCCTGGTGCTATGTAACTCAGTCGTATTGTCCGATTCATTGGTGTTTGCTAAGTCATCTTGATGGGTACCCAATTCTTGATAAGCAGTGGAACGCTTATGTACGTGGGGATCTCGGTGACTATTATCAAGGGCGTAAAGGAAGTTCCTATACTCGTCGTCACATGCATGGGCTCACTCCTAACAACATTCGTGCATGGTTGACTTTGCGTGTTCAGATGTGGATAAACAAGATTAATTGTTCAAAGTTTTGCATTTTGCCCGGCACAGATGTTCCCGTGGACTGTACCAAATTAACAAGTGCAGTAAATTTTATCCTGCGATTATTTTTAGTTCCTAGAACAGATCGAAATAGATCTGGCGTGGCAAAGCAATTGCTCACTGCTTCCAATCCTCTTATTGTGCATAAGGTTTTAGATTTGAATGAGAGATTAGATTACGGTGCCTCTAATAGCGTGCCGTATGAGAGGATGTGTGCCTTACTATTACTTGGAAAAATTTTTAATATTTTTTCGCCGAAGGAATATTTGATGTTTGAACAAATGGTTTTAAATTCAGAATTTGATTTTCCAGACTCGAAGACATTGGGAGAACTTAGCGCAGACCACGTTCATGCAGTTGAATATTCAACTCTTGAGAGGCAGCTTGGCAGTTTGGATATAGTCTCGGATTATTTGAGTGACTTTATCGAAGGGGTACTTTGGCAGCCAGAATAAAACTGGGACGGCTTGTATGCTATTTGTAATCCGTGTGAGGACTGTTCTCATCGGCCCTAAACTGAGCGTCATCGATCCAAAACCACCTCGGCTAACTCATTCGCTATCTCTTCAATCGTCATCATCGACGAGTTGAGGGCTACCTTGTCGGCCAAGGTAGGACTGAATTTTATGACCTCGCTTTTAGACGTCTTGTGCCAAATCGGGAGGATCATCTTTCTGCCGTTCATTTCTAATGCCGTCATCCCATCGAGTTCGTATTGAGGCCATTGCTTGGCGAAAAAGGCAGAGGAAAGGACGACTGTTCCGAAGCGTGAGTTCGACAGGCCATGATCGATTTTTTTCCGCAGACTATCCCCGACCCGCAGTGCTTGTTTGTCGTACCAAACCTTGACCCCTAAAGCCTGGAGCGCTTCAACTAACGGTTCCACCAAATCCTTTTTGTCATTAGAAGCGTGAGAGATGAAAAGATCGTATTCAACCTCTGGCTCGTCATCTAATACGGGGAGGGAGGACTGAGCCTCGCCGAGGTTGGTAGTTGCAGCACGTTCAGTATTGATCTCGCGCTCAAGCAGCAGCCTCGATACCTGACCTCGCCGGACTAGTTCGTTTTCCTTCCGGTTCTCTCGTTCATGGGCGGTTGAGATACGTTTCCGCTCACGTTCCTCTTCCTTAGCGAGGTCTTGTCTTGCCTTCAGCAGTTGGCCGTTTTTATCGGCTTCTTTTTTTGCCAGAGCCGCCTTTTTGCCAGCGATCGTTGCGATCTGTTTTTGCTTACGTTCGATCTCGCTACGTTTGGTGTTTAAGGCACTTAACGTGGTGCTCTTCGTAATCGAACGCTGGATCTGACCGATACGGCTTAGGAGGTCCACTTCCTTTTTCGTCTCCTGGCTGACACTTTTGGAAACGTCTGCGAGTTCTCTTTGTAAGCGGTTGATTGTGTTCGTAAGCGTGGAAATTGACATCCCTGACCTCAATTTGACGCCCGTGAGAGTTTGGGTTATTCACCGTCAATCACGAAGCACGTAGGTTTGCGCATCAATGCGATTTGCGTTTTAGATCGTCCGGCAGATCCAAGATTAAGAGGCTTGGGAACGTCATCTTACCAGCTAGAATCAACAAATCTTGCACGTATGATAGCGCTGAAAAAACCGTTCTGGCTTAACTGAAAAGGATGCAGGCCGCTGATGCAATCACCACAAACAAATCGCCATCGTATTCAGCGTACCTTCCGCAATTTATCTCAGGAGGAGATCGCCGACGTCGAGCACGCATCCATGCTGTCACGATTGGGCTGGGCAAAAGATGTTGGGTGGGAAACGCTGCTGGAATCGCAACGTATTTTGATTGTTTCGGAAGCCGGTGCGGGAAAGACCTATGAGTGCCGCGTACAGCAGCAGGCATTGTGGGAGAGCGGACAGCCGGCGTTCTATCTAGAGCTATCCCAGCTTGCCGCAAACAATTTGTCGGATCTGCTGTCCCGAGAGGAAGAAGAGCGGCTTGATGCTTGGCTTGCTGCCCAGTCCGTAATAGCCACTTTTTTTCTAGATTCGATCGATGAGTTGAAGCTGACGCTCGGCTCGTTTGAGGTCGCTCTCAGGCGGTTGGGCAAGGCTATTGGTAGTCAACTTGGAAGAGTGCGGATTGTCATAACCACCCGACCTGTCGCTGTGGATCAGAAAATTATCGAGCGGCATTTACCCGTGCCTGACCGGGTGGAACTCGCACCGAGCGGAGATGATTTTGCAGACATTGCGTCGGGCCGCGTGCGGCGTGCGACCAAAAAGGAGGAGGTACCTCTGGTATGGCGTAACGTCGCGTTAATGCCCTTATCTGACCAGCAAATTCGTGAGATGGCGGTCATTGAGGGTGTCGATGATGCTGATGCGTTAATAGCGGATATACGTAAGCGCAACGCGGAGGACTTCGCACGGCGACCGCAAGATCTTGTTGAACTCTGCTCTGACTGGCGAGAGTACCTTCGAATTCGCACCCATCGAGAGCAAGTGGCGCAAAACATTCACGTCAAACTCAAGCCGCGTACTGATCGAGGAGAGCCTGCGCAACTCTCACCCGATCGGGCGCTGGATGGAGCAAGCCGGCTTGCGCTTGCTGCGCTGCTTACCCGGAAGCTGACCATACGCCTTAGTGTGGAGGCGGATCGTGGTGGTGAGCCTGGCGGAGCACTGAACCCCGAAGTGGTTCTACATGACTGGACTCCACAAGAGCGGGAGACATTGCTGGAGCGAGCGCTATTCGGGTTTGCAAGTTACGGGCGAGTCCGATTCCATCACCGCTCGGTCCTCGAGTTTCTTGCAGCTCAATATCTCAACCTGCGTATGAGCCAGGGAGTGCCAATCAAAGCAGTAAAGCGATTGCTCTTCGCTGAGACTCAACAGAACGATAAAGTCATCCGCCCAACAATGCGTCCCGTCGCGGCATGGCTAGCCGCATTACTGCCGACTATTTTTTCCGAAGTCCGTGACCGAGATCCCAGCGTTCTGCTGAATTACGCTGACCCGGAATCGCTCACTCTTTCTCAGTGCGAGGACGCATTAAGGGCATACGTTGGGCATTACGGCCCTGGAGGATGGCGTGGACTACAAGCTCCGCAGGTGCAGATCCATCGTTTCGCTAGACCAGAGTTAGAACCACTAGTTTTAAAACTATGGGGGGAGGGCATCGAGAACCATGAGGTTCGTGAGCTGTTGATTGATCTCATCGGCGCAGGGCCTATGCCCGCGTGTGCAGATATCGTCCATGCAGTCGCAGTCGATGTATCTGCTAGGGCAAGTGAGCGTCTTGATGCAATTACGATGCTGGCTCGTCTTGGTGACCCCCGGGTAGAACTCTTAGCACAGTCGATGGAAGAGGCGCAGGCGCTATGGCCTGATGAAATTGTGTATGGAGCCATAGTCAGATTACTCCCTCTATTTTTCGCGCCTGCTCGACTCTGTGGGATTTTGAGGGGCTTTTCAGAGTCATCCAGCAAGGAGTTCGAGCAGGAGTGGTCGTTACCGTACAGCTTTGCAGAGCTTCAATTTCCTTCAGGCTATCTGGAGGCGCTACGCGAAGGTCTGACCGACTTGGTCACGGAAGATTTGGCTTGGGGAGATGAGTGGCCGCATGTAGTCAGTAAGCGTCCATATTTGCTTTCAACGCTTGCAGCGGTGTGCTTAAGACTTATTCAAGAGGGCGAGTATCGAGTAGCGGTGTTGCGCTCTTCCACGATTGCCCTGGGTCTTACGCCAGATGATCACGTTCATGAGGAGCCATTGAATAAGCTGCGAAGGGCACTTGCGGATTTGGAGTCAGAACATCGTGAGACCGTCTTCTGGGCTGATGACGCGTTCAACGAGAGTCTTCATTCACGCGCTGACCCTTGGGCGCGATTTTGCCAAGTTTCATTCCGCGGACCTCTCCAATTAAATTACGTCCAGGATGCAGGTTGGGTACGACGCACTTTGGCTGACTCCAGTCGCACGTTCCCGGAGCGCGCGATGATGCTGCATGCATGTACGCGAGGGGTATGGGACGGTGTTGGCGATTCCCATGACCACATCGAAAGCCTGAAGCAGTACGTTCTCGATGCGCCAGAGTTGATCGCTCTTATCGACCAACAGCTTGTTACCCCGGAAGTCGATCCGGAAAGGCTCAAGCTAGAAGCAGAATTAACTCAGCACCGCGTAGCCAATGAGGAGCGTCAGGCACAGCGACATGCGAGCTGGGTGACTTTCTGGCGTGAGGTAGCTGAGCAACCTGATGTTGCCTTTAAGCCTGACCGCGAAGGGAATACCGCTTGGAATCTCTGGCAGGCGATGCAACGTTCTGGAAACGAGAGCCGTGCATCTGGTTGGGATCGGCTTTTTGTTGAGAGCCACTTTGGTAAAGCGATCGCCGATAGATTACGTGTCAGCATGCGCTCGATGTGGCGTGGCGATAATCCCACGCTTCGTTACGAAAGGCCGGATGGGCAAAAGGGGACGTTTCTTATTAGGTGGCAGCTCGGACTGGCGGCGATAGCCGCAGAAGCCGAAGACCCTAACTGGGCGCAAAAGCTTTCGATCGATGAGGCGAAATTGGCCACGCGTTACGCTCGAATTGAGTGCAACGGATTTCCCGCATGGTTCGAATCCCTAGCTCGGGCATTTCCAGATGCGGTCGAAGAGACCCTTGGTCCCGATTTGTCTGCTGAACTCGATGAAGCCGCTACGACAAATTCATTTGCAATGCTTCTCCAGGACGTGAGCTATGCCCCAGCTGTCGTCGCGCAATTGTTTGTGCCGCGATTGCTCACGTGGCTCGATACTTTTGTCAGCAATCCTTGTGATGGAGAAGATGAGACTGGTGCGTTGGGTCGAGTCGAGCGCGTACTGAAAATTCTACTCCAGCACGGCGGCGACAATACACGGGACAAGATTCGCATTTTGGCTGCGCAGCAGCTCAACATTTCCACCAACGGCTCCATCAGCCAGGTTTGGTTAACTACATTAATGCGGCTTGACCCGGCGGCAGGAACGGAAGCTCTTGAGCTTTTCCTAGCGCCGCTTCAGCCCATGCCAACTGGCCCCGCTATCAATATTTTCAGCACCTTGTTTGGCAGCCGTTTCGCTAGTCTGCGTGTCGATCTGAAAACACCTGGTTTCACCCCGCAACTGCTCCTGCGATTATTGCGGCTTGCATATCGTTATGTGCGGCCCACCGACGACATTAGCCATCGAGGTACCTTTTCACCTGGGCCTAGAGACGATGCTCAAGACGCACGAAATTCGCTCCTTAATGCAATACTCGACACTCAAGGTGCGGAAGCTTGGGCGGTGAAACTCGAGATGATCGCAGACCCGCTTTTCGCTCATTTCCGTGATCGCCTAGCGCTACTTGCGCGCGAGAAATCGGCAGAAGAAGTTGATGGCGCGGTGCTCACAGAATCAGAGGTGGTAACCCTGAATCGCTACGGCGAGGCACCACCTACCACCGGCGACGACATGTTCGCCGTGCTTGTCGACCGGTTCGAGGACATTGATGATTTGTTACTCCAGGATGTTTCGCCCCGCGATGCTTGGGTGTTGATCGGAGAGGAGAAAGTGATGCGGCGGGAGATTGCTCGGGCATTAAGAGACGCATCCAATCATGTCTACACAGTCGATCAAGAAGGAGCCACTGCTGACGAAAAAGAAACGGATATCCGTATGCGGGCCATATCAGGACAGCAGGCAACAATTGAACTCAAAGTCGGAGAAAATAACTGGTCGGGTCGGGTACTGCGCGACACGATAAAAAATCAGCTCGTCACGCGGTACATGGCGGCGGAGAGCTGTCGATCTGGCTGTCTTCTGGTGACTGTAGCAAGCGACCGGAAATGGGAGAACCCGGAAACTGGCGAATTAATAGACATTGATGGATTGCGAGCGCTGCTTGAATCCGAAGCGTCTAAAGTTATGACCGAGATGGGCAACAGTGTCAGGTTGCTAATTAAGGTGCTTGATCTGCGCCCACGCCTTTCTACCGGCGCTGGAGGATTGGTTAAGTGAGTCAGTAGCGACGTGCGCCAGCAGATATCTACAGTCCGGCAGTATTTGGTAAACCTAAGTGATGTGGAAGGAGCCTACTCATGAGCGACGAATATTCCCTGCATAGCGTATTAGAGAGGATGTATCAGAACCAGCTTGCCCTGGAAGCAGCGCTAATGGAGCTTACGCTTCATGCCGAGCAAAGTGGGTTGGAGGAGGTCGGCGGAAATATTCGAGGAGCGCTGTCAACGATCGGAGAGAACGCGGGCTTCATCAATCAGGGGCTGGCCAGGCTTCGAGGCAGTCAAATCTGAGTATCCAGTTCAGCATGCTTATTGGCAGTGAATGCTAATCGCGAAATCAGCTTCGTTTCTTTGAAGGGATGGAAAAGGAATGGCCGACAATCCACCGCTGACCGATGCCGTCATTGTGGCGTTAGCGCTTCTGGTAGACGATTCTCAGACAGAAAAGCGCGATCCTACGCACTACGACCTCGATGTGTTGTTTGCTCAGTATCACCTCTCGGGAGGCGAGCAACAGGTCCCCGGTGGTAGGCCTGTTGGCAAAGCTAAGCGCATTCGTGGTGCGCTGAATTGGGCGATGATCAACAACCAGAAAAGCGGTGAGGCCTTTGTCTCGGCCCTGATATCCAATGTTCAAGGTAAAGGTGGATTTCGATCTCAATCCTCGAACTACTGTGGCTCCGAAGCGATAGCGAATCTCGTTGCCACGATTGCGAACAATGGTTGGGACCTGTCCACAGACGGTAATCTGGCACCACGGGTCCTCGAAGCGATGAAGGGCCGAGAGCTAACAGCTGCTCTAGCTGCTTACGCCGATAGAGCGCGACGGGGAGCATTGGACAGCCCGCTGTTGGCAGGTACAGCGAAAGATCTATTGGAGGCTACGGCGGCCCATGTGTTGGTTGAGAAGTGGGGCAATTACCCTAGTCACTCGAATTTTCCGACACTTCTGGGCCAGGCGTTCACGGCGCTGGACTTCGCAACCCCTATGAACCCCGCAGAGAAAGATGAACCAGTGAAAAAGCGCGTCGAGCGAGCGGCCTATGACCTGGGATGCGCTCTCAATGCGCTGCGTAACAAGGAAGGGACAGGTCATGGGCGGCCTTGGCTTAGTACCGTAACTCGTAGCCAGTCTCGGTTTGCGATCGAGTCCATGGGGAATATTGCTAGCCTTATGCTTGATCACCTTTGATTAGAAGGAGCATTTTTATGTTGAACATAGACGTTCATCTTCCAGAAGTAGATGGATCAATATCCAATGTCTAATAGCGTCTATGGCTACTCTTTCAGTCCGCACTCGCCAATCCATAGCCCAAAATGCAAGCGACAATGCGCTCTTCCCAACGTCTTCGTAGCTCGACTCCATTCAGTTTTTTCAGCAGCACGTCTACTTCGATGGGGTGACTTTTAAGGCCTGGCTCAAGGTCGCGAAGTCGCATCATCGAGGCTCGACGCCCCTTCTTTTCTAGAATTTCGGCGCTCCGGGGACGCATCAGTTCAAGCCAAAGCTCAGCCAAATGCGCCCAATCTGGTGTTAGCTCTCCTGCGACCCCCTCAAATAATTCCAATAGTTTTTTAATTTGATCGGCCTGATCCGTTGAGGTTACCCAGTGTCGATCGCGCGCCCACATTTTCACTGCCCAATGAAATTGCTTTAGCGCTCGCTGCTTGCGTTTCGGCAAAAGTAGCTTCTCCATCTCGCATAGACAGTTCAAAAACTTTTGCAGCTCGCCCATTGCTGCTCGGGTTGGGTCGAGGGTCTGCACTTCATTCGGCAGACGGTCACGCAGTTGTCTGGCGATTTCACGCAACTCTATAACTGGTGGATCAGCCAGGTTCGGTAGCAAAATCCATCGGGGTGCACGCGCACGCTCTCCGGCTAGACAAAGAAACACCCAAGGTTTGGTCGCGCGGACGACGCTCACCCTAGACAACACCTTGCTCGTCTCACAACGATATTGCTCGTACAGAGCAGGTAAAACGAGTGCATTGGGGCCAGATACAAGCCCTCGGACTGGGGCAAATGCATCTTCGATTCCATCCCAATATCTGGATTCCCGGGCACGCCTTTGTTCTTCTAGTTCCTCCGGCGTAATGATGCGGTCTTCTTTCTGGGTGCGCATGTCTTCCGGAAGCAACAAATTCCCCCCGATTAAACTGTCTACTTCATCTATTCGGCGGAAAAACGTCTCATCTGATCTCAAAGCAAACTCGGCGCCATCTCTAGGCCACCGCGATTCAATTTCCGTATGGCGTGGGGATTCCATGCGCACTTGGACACCCATTCCACGCTAACTTGGACACTCATTCCACGGCCACTTGGACACTGATTCCACGAGCACTTGGACAGTGATCTCTCACTGATCCGACCCAAGCTCAGGCAGGCAGCAACGCAGGATTATTCACTACCATCGACCTCTTTTCTCGAAGCGAAGAGGTCGTCGTGGAGCGTATATCCATGCGTAAAATCCGAGAGGTACTACGCCTAAAGTTCGACGCCGGCCTGTCCGTGCGAAAAATTGCCACCAGCCTGCGCATCAGCAGCGGCAGTGCCGGCAATTATCTGCACCGCTTCAACGCTTGCGGGCTGACTTGGCCCACGCAGTTGTCGGACGCCGAACTGGAGCGATGTCTATTCCCGCCAGCGCCGACGGTGCCCAGCGATCAACGTCCGATGCCGGACTGGGCTCATGTCCATGCCGAGTTACGTCGCCCCGGCGTCACCTTGGCCCTGCTCTGGCAAGAGTATCGGCTCACCCACCCGCAAGGTTTCCAGTACAGCTGGTTCTGCGAGCACTACCGCCTCTGGGCCGCGAAGATCGATGTGGTCATGCGCCAGGAACACCGTGCCGGCGAGAAGCTGTTTGTCGATTACGCCGGCCAGACCGTGCCAGTCATTGATCGGCGAACGGGCGAGATCCGCCAAACGCAGATCTTCGTCGCCGTCCTCGGCGCGTCCAGCTACACCTTCGCCGAGGCCACCTGGTCGCAGAAACTGCCCGACTGGCTGGGCTCGCACGTGCGCTGCTTCGCCTTTCTCGGCGGTACATCGCAGATCCTGGTACCGGACAATCTGCGCAGCGGCGTTACCAAAGCGCATCGTTACGAGCCCGACATCAACCCCAGTTACCGCGACCTCGCCGAGCATTACGGCGTAGCCGTGCTGCCCGCGCGTTCGCGTAAACCCAAGGACAAAGCCAAGGTTGAAGTCGGCGTACAGGTAGTCGAGCGGTGGATCCTGGCGGTGCTGCGCAACCGCCAGTTCTTCTCCTTGGGCGAACTCAACACAGCCATCGGATTGCTGCTGGATCGCCTCAATCAGAAGCCCTTCAAGAAGCTGCCCGGCTCACGCCGGTCAGCCTTCGAGACCATCGACCGGCCGGCGCTGCAAGCGCTGCCGGAACACCCTTACGTCTACGCCGAATGGAAAAAGGTACGCGTCCACATCGACTACCACGTCGAGGTCGACGGCCATTACTACTCGGTGCCGTACCAGCTGGTGAAGCACCAACTCGAAGTGCGGCTAACCGCTAAGACCGTCGAGTGCTTCCACGCCAACCAGCGGGTGGCCAGCCATCTGCGCTCGCCGCACAAAGGCCGCCACACCACCCAAACCGAGCACATGCCCAAAAGTCACCGCGAACATGCCGAATGGACGCCGCAGCGACTGATCCACTGGGCTGAGCAGACCGGGCCGAACACCGCTGGTGTCATCGCTCATATCCTCGAACGCCGAATCCATCCGCAGCACGGCTTCCGCGCCTGCCTGGGGATTCTGCGCCTGAGCAAACAGCACGGCGAAGAGCGGCTGGAAGCCGCTTGCCAGCGAGCGCTGGCACTGGGCGCGTGCAGCTACAAAAGCCTCGAATCGATCCTGCGCCAAGGACTGGAACGGCTACCGCTGGCCCAGCAGAACCTGCCGTTACTGCCCGAAGAACACATCAACCTGCGCGGCCCTGGCTACTACCACTGACCTGAAAAAGGAGCACCAAAATGCTGCCCAACCCGACACTCGACAAGCTACAAACCCTGCGCCTGCACGGCATGATCAAGGCGCTTGGCGAACAACACGCAACGCCTGACATCAACGATCTCAGCTTCGACGAACGCCTCGGTCTGATGGTCGACCGCGAGCTGACCGAGCGCGAAGACGCCCGCCTGACTACTCGCCTCAAAGCCGCACGACTGCGCCATAACGCCTGCCTGGAAGACATCGACTATCGCAGTCCGCGTGGCCTGGACAAGGCCTTGATCCTGCAACTGGGCAGCGGCCAGTGGCTGCGCGATGGCTTGAACCTGATCATCGGCGGCCCAACTGGCGTAGGCAAAACCTGGCTCGCCTGCGCGCTGGCTCACAAGGCCTGCCGCGACGGTTACAGCGTGCGTTATCTGCGCTTGCCGCGCTTGATGGAAGAACTAGGCCTGGCCCACGGCGACGGCCGCTTCGCGAAACTGATGGCGGGTTATGCCAAGACCGACTTGCTGATCCTGGACGACTGGGGCCTCGCGCCGTTTACCGCTGCGCAACGGCGCGACATGCTCGAACTGCTGGACGACCGCTACGGCAACCGCTCGACACTGGTGACCAGCCAAATGCCGGTGGACAAATGGCACGCACTGATCGGCGATCCGACCTTGGGCGATGCGATCCTCGACCGGCTGGTGCACAACGCTTACCGGATCGAACTGAAGGGCGAATCGATGCGCAGACGCGCAACGAAATTGACGGCGACAGAGACTTCAGACTAACAATGCAAACCTGCGTCGCTGCGCTCCGACTGCCTGTCCAAGTGGACGTGGATCAGGTGTCCAAGTGAGCATGGAACGAGTGTCCAAATGATCGTGGGCTGAGTGTCCAAGTGTCGTGGAATCCGCATATGGCGACTATCCATCCGATCAATGCGTCCTACCCGTTGCTCGGCGACTCGTACAACGCTGGGCATGTCCAAGTGGACAAGAGTCGATGCACGCTGGAGATTTACTCCTTCTGACATGGCATCACTGCACAGGACTATCAACCGTCCCACAGATTGCCCCTCTGGATTCAGGAGCATTTGTATGTGCTCATGGCTTCGTGGGTCACCGCCAATGCCCAAAACCACGTCGAAGGTCTTTTGCTCAGGGCGAGCTTTCGTCAAAAGGTGTTCGAAGTATTTCAGCGTCAGGGGATAATGGTCGAATGCCAGAATCTGATCATGCCGAGCGAGAAGCTCTACCAAGAGGTTGACCTTGTACGCTTCGCGATGGCCGCTCATCCTCTCAAGCTTGTCGCGAATGGCCGCATATATTGAGCATTCTTCCTCGCAGGCGCGCCCATGTTCCGAACTGTCCGAAAGCCAGTAGGGCAGAGTGATCCCAAGATGATTTTCTGGGATCCTGCCGGCGAGCTTGGCAACGCGTTGCAGCATATTCCCCGTATCGTCATCCCCCCCTTTAATAGAATCGCTCAACCCCATTCTGCGACAGGCCGCGTGGACTCCTTCAATGTGCCGGTAAAGCGCCAGGCGTGATGATCGTAAGCTGGACATCACATGAAAAAGAGCCGATGAGCGGGCCGCCTTTAGGCGAATGATCATGTAAACATCCGGGGTGACGCCGTTCTGTCTAAAGCTTTCCGAGAGCACTAGCGGCTTTTGAAAATGTGAAATCCCTTTGAGTTGAAGCGCTAGCTCGCGAATTTCTTGCGCCAACTCCCGATCCAGTGCAGGTTCATCCAACGAGTAGCTCGTAGAGATCTGGTTCGGATAACGACACACGTGGCCTCCTGGCAGCCGGTAGGCTTCAGGGTCGAGATCAACCATTGCATTGAGCTGCGATTTGGTGCGGCGCAGGGTGAAGCTGGCGATTGCTAACTGGAGTGCTTCCAGATCTTTGGCGTGAATATCTGTCAAGCCTGCACCGCCTTTGCTCAATCTCTCAAAGACAGTTAGCACTTCATCCTCGAAATTATCGGCGCCCAGAATGTCAATCAAGCGCAGTAGATCCGCGCGCGTACGATTGATAGGGGTTGCGGTAAACAGCACCACCTGGTCCGCAAGATGGTGCTTGAGGCTCCGTGTTCGCTTGGACATTTGATTGTGAAAATTGTGAGCTTCGTCCACGGCGAGTGTTTGTGCTGACGACAATCGAATGGCGAGGTTGGAGGTATCTTGCTTGCTCATCCTGCTCAGCAAACCATGAGAAACGATGGTGACGTTCACCCCGCACTTGGCCGTTTCGCGATCCCAATTTTTCCTGACTAAGGGCGGGCATATCAAGAGCATTGCGCCTTTGCGGGCTTTGGCTGAAGACCAATTTCGATCATGCATCGCCCGGAGAAGGTGAGCCCCCAGGCGTGTCTTCCCAGACCCAGTTGCATCCGCAACTAGAACAGCACCAAGGGTGTCGAGGAGGTACAAGGCTTGCCCTATCCCTTGGCGCTGCGATGGCCAGAGGTTAGCAGGCTCAATTTCAATCATGGATTCCAGGTAGTGATTAGCCCATTCACTTTCAAGCAGTTCAGCGCTAGCTCTGGCCAAAGCTTCTTGCCAAGTGACGAATTTCAGAAGCTGCTCCAGCAATGCCACGAATGCGTTATCCGCATCCATACCCTGACTCCAGAAGAACTCAGCGACTCGCCACCCGTCATTGAATCGGGCTCGATCCCCCGATGTGAAGCGCATATTTCCTTCAAGCTGAGTATACAAACCCGGTGAAGTGAAATTGCTCGACCCCAGAGTCACGGCCCCCGCGGAACAGTAAATCTTGGCGTGTAGTCGTCGACTACCTGTGGGATAGCGGATACGGACATGCCCAGCCCGTACAAGCTCAATGCAGTGCAAAACCTGCCCACTTAACGCTAAAGAAATTCCACGTTCGAGCCAATAGGCTCGTATTTCCGCCGAAAAATCATAGCCTTTGAGATTGAGTCGGGGGTTTTTCACCGTTACGGGTTCAGATCCAAGGATCAGGCGCATAGGGTTAAGCGCTTTTCCACGTGCGGTGATCAATCGGATGAGCTGTTCTAAACCGCTGTATCCAGTAACGACCAAAGCATCCCATTGATTGCAGAGGTCACCAAAGACCACGTCGTGAACGGTACGCGCGCCCAGATTCAAGGGCATTCTTGATTGAATGGGCAGGTCTCCATCGAATGGATGCTGCTCCTGATCGAATAATGAGCCTTGCATTGCCGCCTCGATGTCAACGTGTCTGACAACGAAGATTAGGCTGGCCGGCAGGAATCGTTGCGAACTGGCTGCATTTGGTCGAACGTTGCCTGGCGCGAAGGGCCGGAGTCGACCCATAGCTGCCGTTAACTGCTTCGCCATAATAGCGGTAACACTGTAAGCGTCCGAGCTACACCGTCTTGCAACTCAAATCTTAATCCGTTTAAACCACTGGTTCACGCGCTCGCACTCAAATGCCGCTGGATCAAAAACATCTCCATACCATTCAACCATCGCGTCATGCTCTGGATGATCGGGGTTGGCCATCGCTTCTAGAAACTCCTCATAGCCAGGCCCGCCTCCTACGTCTTCCGGTGGGCAAGCATTGGCGCCGTCGATGCAATACGGAACCTGAGGACAGGCAATAGCAGGTAGCATTTTTTCGACCTTGATACGGTGATGCCAACTGTCACCAAAGTCGTAAAGATAATTAAATGTCCGCTTTCCGTTCAGCGCCTTGATCAGCGTTTTACGGGCTTCCGGGTTCACCGTCGGCCCCCAGCCATCAGGATCGGGAATACCGTAATTCTCACCGGCAATTTCAAACTCATGCAGATGGCTATCACTCCAGCCCATCACGACCTGGATGACATGGTGCAGTTTGCCCAAGGTAATATTTTCAGGCACCGCGAACCGACGCCAGATCGTCGGAGTGATCCACTTCAGCTCAATGTGCAGCAGCAACAAGTCGGAGGCGGGTTTGGGTAAACGGACAGTTTTAACCATGGATCAGGCGGCCTCGCAGTGTTCAGTGTGGTTCAAAGAAATGTTCCAGGGCAGCAACTCGCTCACCCGATTGATCGAGTGTTCGGCAATGCGCTCAAGCACGTAGGTCAGATAGGCCTGTGGATTTAACCCGTTTAACTTGGCAGTGCCCACCAGGCTGTAAATCGCATCCGCTCGTTCTCCGCCTGCATCGGAACCGGCAAACAGGTAATTTTTTCGACCCAATGCGACGGCGCGTAACGCGCGTTCGGCGGCATTGTTGTCGATTTCGATTCGGCCGTCATTGCAGTAACGCGTCAGCGCCTGCCACCGGTTGAGGGCATAGAGGATCGCACCGCCCAATGCCGATTTTTTCGACAGTTGAGTCAGCGTCTGGTTAAGCCATGCGTGTAGTTGTTCCAGCAGCGGACTGGCCCGGCTTTGTCGAACCGCTTTTCTCTGATCTGGCGGCTGTCCTCGGATCTCGCTCTCGATGGCATACAGGGCCGCAATCCGTTGCAGCGCCTCGCTGGCAAGTGGTGAAGCCTGATCTTTGTAGACATCGTAAAACTTGCGGCGGGCGTGAGCCCAGCAGGCGGCTTCCTGAATGGTGCCTTTAGCATAAAGCTGAGCAAAACCGGCGTAGCCGTCAGCCTGCAAGATCCCGCTGAAACTCTTGAGATGAGCGCGGGGATGTTGCCCCTTGCGATCCGGCGAGTAGGCAAACCATACCGCTGCCGGTGTTGAGTCGCCCGCAGGTCGGTCGTCCCGCACGTACGTCCACAGGCGAGCCGTTTTGGTTTTGCCGTTGCCCGGCGCAAGTACACCAATCGGCGTGTCGTCGGCATGGACTTTATGGCCGCTCAGGACATGGCGTTCAAGGGCGCTGATCAGCGGCCTGAGTAATTGACTGCTCTGGCCGACCCAGTCGGCCAGGGTTGAGCGCTCCAGCTCCACGCCCTCACGGGCGTAAATCTCGGATTGCCGATACAGCGGCAAATGGTCAACAAACTTGGAGACCAGCACGTGGGCCAGTAGCCCAGGGCCTGCAAGGCCTCGGGCTATCGGGCGACTCGGTGCCGGCACCTGAGCGATGTGCTCGCAGCAGCGGCAAACCAGCTTCGGGCGAACATGGCGGATCACTTTGAAACGCGCCGGGACGTACTCCAGCACCTCCGACACATCCTCGCCCAAATGGCGAAGTTTCCCACCGCAGCCAGAACATTTTGATTCAGGCTGATGGACGTGAATTTCGCGAGGCAAGTGTTAAGGTAATGGCTTGCGCCGAGAGACAGGGCGAGATGGCGGTTCGGTTGGCGGTGTCAGTTCAGTCTGGCTGACTTGCAACTCTTCAAGACTCAGTTGGAGCTGATCGATCATCGCGTCCAGTTGCTCGGAGCTGCGACCGAACTGCATACGACGCAGCTTGGCGATCATCATTTTCAAACGCTCAATCTCTGCCCGCTGGGCAGAGACCAGAGCCTTCAAGGCTTGAAGATCGTTAGGCAGGGAGTCGGTCGCGAGAGTCATGACCGAATGTTACTTGGGATTTTTTCAGCGTGGCAAGTCAGACCGCGAGGACGGGCGCTGTACGAATTGGCCTGCGCCAATCAATGCCTTCCAACAGCATCGACAACTGCGCAGCCGTCAGCGACACGCTGCCGCTGGTTGCTTGCGGCCAGACGAAGCGCCCTTGTTCCAGCCGTTTGCAAAACAGGCACAACCCGTCGCCGTCCCACCATAGCAGTTTGATCCGGTCACCGCGCCGTCCGCGAAAAGCAAAGATCTGACCCGAGAAAGGATCGGCTTCAAGCTGAGTCTGCACCAGCGCGGCTAAACCGTCGAAGCCACGGCGCATGTCCGTGACGCCGGCGGCGATCCAGATGCGGGTTCCAGCAGGAGGAGCAATCATCGCAGTAACTGCTGCAAGATGAGTTGCAAGGTCTGCGGTTCTGGCGTGCCAGTGATGCGTAGCGTGGCTTTACCCACTTCAACAACCAGCTCGGAATGAAACTCGAATTGAGGCCGGGCGGCTTGCGAGACATCCGGCGACGCCTCGATCACCTGGACAGGCAAAAATGTTGCACTCTGGTTAACCGGGCCGAAGGCTCCTTCCTGATACTGGTGCCGCCAGCGAAACACCAGGTTGGCATTGACGTCATGCTCACGAGCGATCAACGACACGGAGGCGCCAGGCTGAAACGTGGCCTCAACGACCTGGCGTTTGAAGTCCAACGGGAAGTTGGGGCGGCGGCCGGTTCGACGAGCGGGGGCAACTGTATCCAAGATAGTGTCCACTAAAAAATGGTGTCCACTATCTTGGCCAATTTGGAGGGCTGTCAGGAGAGGGTGCTGGCCGGACGGTTACGTAACACTAAGGCGCCAAGGTTATGGTCGACTCACCAAAAAGGGCAGGGAATTAGGGATATTCTCCTGACTTTCGGCGTTCGGGCGTGAAAACCTATTCAGGCGGATTGAGGACCCCGGTCGTCATTTGCAGTGGTGTCGCTAAGCACTAGCAGTCAAGCCCAATACCTTACGTATGGACTCGTTGTCTGGCCAATGCCGATGCATTAGCCACCAAACGCATGCCTGGCCGATAGCTCGACTAATGCCACCTATACCTTGAAGGTGGGTCACGCACAGAGCGGCGATCTCAGATTCTTCTGTTGGAGTCTTATTGTGGCCGTGCGTTTCAAGCGATAACAATCTATAAAAAACGGTGTATAGATCTAGAATGTCAGCTTCCTTCGCTTGATCCTCAACACTTTTACGTCGACGACTCTGTTGTGCTTGCTCGCTTTCCAGATAGGTAGCAGTCACGTCCTCCCCCGTGTGGCGGTCAAAGATCTTGGCGCTACCTGCTTTCAAGTTAATCCTGAGTGCCTTCGCCAGTTCCGCAGGACCCGCGCCGATCTGAGACTCCGCATTTTCAACAGATCTAATGCCCCACAGAACCGTGATCAATTGTTCGAGTAAGCTACGGCTCAAGATTCCCAAGCAGGCGGCATTTCCAGCCGAGCCTAACGACGCCGCTCCGTTGAGTAGTTCCGCTGCGCGCCTCAACTGATGACGAGCAAATTCGTCGCGGGGATCAGGCGACCCAGCGGCTTCAATCTCTGATGAAGCAATCAACAATGTAGCTTGCGTCTTTAATGACTCGACCAGTCCATTCCTTTCTTCTGAGGAGATGCTCATGCGGTACCAACGCCTTCTGACTGTAGAGATGCAGGACAATATCGATGAAAACGGTTTTTCTACCTAGTGGTGGTGATCAAGGTTGAAGTCTGTCCCGCCACGCCCTGTAAAGCCAGTTAGGTGATACCTGTACGTTGGCTAGGGTGTCATAACCCCAGCAAATGCCCCCCATTACCGCTGGCACCTTTTCGGACATGTCGGTTTGACCGACTCAACCACACCACGTCTGTCCAGTAAAATCAGGCGGGCCAAACGGATATGCTTTGTTAACTTTTCCCGACTTGTAGGTGCTGGAATCGCAACTAACATCTGGCTAGCCCTGATGCAGTAAGCGAACGGGGCGGAGCAGTCTAACGCACTGGAAGGTGGGCAATGGCGATTCAAAGCGGCAGTGAACGCGGGTCAGAGTGGCGGCAATGGGATTTGCACATTCATACTCCAGCTTCATTCGAGTGGAGAGGGGCGAAGTTCGACCGGAAGAACCCGGATTCAGCGGCGAATAAAGCGCTCGTTGATGAGATGATCAAGGCGCTTAATGAAGCGAAACCCGACGTATTTGCGCTTATGGATTACTGGACGTTCGACGGATGGTTTGCACTTAAGCGCAGATTGGCTGAGGTAGACGCGCCGAAGCTGACGAAGACTGTTTTCCCTGGCATCGAACTCAGACTCGCAGCTCCAATGAGGGGACGGCTGAATGCACACGTAATCTTCTCAAACGAGCTTGACGACCAGATTCTGAAGGACTTCCTTGCTCACCTCCGTATCGCGCTTATTGACAGACCTTTGTCTGACGCAGCTCTCATAACCTACGCGCGAGAAGCACCTGAGGGCTTGCTGAAACCGCATGGGATCAAGGCCGAACAGATTGCAGCCGATGATGAGCAGGCTTACATAGCAGGCGCAAAAATCATCGAACTGACGTGCGAGAGCTACAAAGAAGCGATTGCCAAAGTCCCAGACGAACAAGCCATTGGTTTCATGCCGTACGATACAAGCGATGGTTTGAATGAGGTGAAGTGGACAGAACACTATGCCTATTTTTTGGGCCTGGTCAGGTGCTCCCCGATTTTCGAGAGCCGGAACTTGGACGTGCGCTCAGCGTTCGTTGGAGAAGAAACGCCAGGGAACGCCAAATTTTACTCAGGCATTAGGAAAGGATTGAACGATGTCTCTCGATTGGTAGTGGCTGGTAGTGACGCCCACTGCTTTGTCGGTGTACCAGGAAGCAATGATCGGCGTGGATACGGCGACTTTCCATCTGACAAGAAAACCTGGATCAAAGCTGATCCCACATTCCGTGGATTGCAGCAGGCCATTCGAGAGCCTGCGAAACGTTCGTTCATAGGCGTTACACCGCCCAAGCTTGACCAGATTGCTGCCAACAAAACATTTTTCATCGACCACGTGGTAATCAGCAAGGTGGAGGGTTCCCCACTAACCTCGCACTGGCTGGGCGATGTCCATCTTCCGCTAAGTTCTGACCTAGTCGCCATCATTGGCAACAAGGGGAGCGGCAAGAGTGCTTTGGCCGATGTCCTTGCTCTGTTAGGCCATTCCCGGCAAACCAACCATTTCTCATTTCTTCGAAAGGAGCGATTTCGGGGCAAAGCTGGAGAGCCTGCTCGACAGTTCGAGGGCTTTCTCACCTGGCATGACGGGACCATCAACACTTGCAATCTAAACGCTGACCCGCCTGCCGAGAAAGTCGAGATGGTGAGGTACATTCCACAAGGGCATTTTGAAGATCTCTGCAACGCGCATGTTACGGGCCAGTCTGACGCCTTTGAAGATGAGCTTAGATCGGTCATTTTTTCGCATACCGATGACACAATCCGACTAGGAGCACTGGATTTCAATCAACTGATCGAGCAGCAGGAAAGCACCTTCCGTCTCCAGTTAAACGAGTTTCGCAAAGATCTAAAGAGGGTCAATCTTGAAATCGCAGGTTCCGAAAACCAGCTCCATCCACTGATCAAGAAAAGCCTGGTGGAACAGCTTGCGCTCAAGCAACGTCAGCTCGCCGAACACGGAGCCTTGAAGCCAGCAGAATTGGAAAAACCATCTGTTGATCTATCGCCTGAGCAACAGGTGACGGCTGCGACTCTTGATAGAATTGCTGCCGAACTCAAGCGTCTGGATGAGGAGCGGAACGCAGCCAATGAGACAGCTTCACAGCTCGCCGCCAAGAGCAAGGCCTTGAAGGATGTGAGGGAGCAGGTCCGATTACTCCAACGCACTTATGACCAGTTTATTGCCGACACGAGTAAAGATCTCACCCTACTAGGGTTGGAAGTCGCCGACATTGTGACAGTCGAGACCAATTTCGCCCCGTTACAACAGTTGGCAGACGCTGTTCTGGCTGACCAAGCAGCCATAGGGTCCAGCACCAAAGCTAGAGAAGATGCGCGTCAGCAATTTTTGGAGCAGCAGACAGAAGCCAAGGCGCAGCTGGATCAACCTCAACTCATTTATCAAAATTATCTGCTCGCGGTTGACGAGTGGCAGCGTAAATATCAGGACCTTGTTGGTGCTGCTGACGCCCCAGAAACAGTGAAAGGGCTGGAAGCTAGGATCGCGCAGATCGATGCTCTGCCAGAGGGGCTAGAGACGCAAAGAATTTACCGGAAGCAGTTAGCAGGTGAAATCTACGACATCCTTGATGCTCAGCGCCGGGCGAGAGAGGCATTGTTCAAGCCGGTTCAGGAACTAATTCAGGCCAACAGCCTGATTCGCGAGGAGTACAAGCTCGGGTTCAAAGCGAAACTCGGAGGTTCAATCGACGCTTTTGCCACCAACCTATTTACCTTGCTCAAGCAGAACGTTGGCCCGTTCCGAGGTGACGATGAGAGCTTCAACACGGTGCGACGCCTGGGTGAGGCTGCGGACTTCGACAGCCGTGAAGAGGCCGTGGCCTTTGCCCAGGCCCTGCACGACAAAATTTCAGCATCGGCAGCTACGATAGGTGACAAGGTCGAGTACGGCATCGACTCAATGTTACGCAAAGACAAAACCGCGAATGAAGTTTATGACCTTTTATTCGATCTTTCGTATCTGGAGCCTCGGTATTCTCTACTGTTCCAAGACGCGGAAATCGAGCAGCTCTCGCCTGGTCAGCGTGGGGCGCTGCTCCTGATCTTCTATTTACTGGTGGACAAGGGGCGCAATCCCATCATTCTGGATCAGCCGGAAGAGAATCTCGACAACGAGACTGTGGTGAGCCTTCTGGTGCTGGTGCTAACTGAAGCGAAGAAGCGTCGGCAGATCATTATGGTCACCCACAACCCGAACCTTGCGGTCGTCTGTGACGCGGAGCAAATCATTTGGTCTCACTTCGACCGGGCTAACGACCAGAAAATCTCTTACACCGCAGGTGCCATTGAGAGTCCGACTATCAACGAGCACGCGGTCAAGGTGCTTGAGGGAACGAAGCCTGCATTTGATAACCGCAGGTTCAAATACCACTGAGGATCTGTCTACTGGATGGTGTGCATTCAGCCCTGCCAGAGTCCTTCAGTAGGGGGCTATGTTGGAGACTATCGCATGGATGCGAATCGGCTGGAGTCGGGCCATATGCCATTTACTAGCGTCTTCAAGTGGTAGAAAGCAGTCACTCCCCACGGCTTTCGATCCCAAGATGCCTTTCAGCGCAGGCAATAATCGGCCAGAAGCAGGTCTCAAGGTGGCCTTCTCGGTTGAGCCCAGCAATCACTTGGTATTCTGCCGGCTATATGATGAGAATGCGGATCAAGACGGCATCAGTAAAATGTGCGTGGCGCCGACTCGTTCGAGGTAATCCTCCCCTACCAGTTGAGGGTGATACTGCATATCGGAGGGCATGTCATCTGGATGCAGGAAACACATGCGGCCAATGACGCTCGGCACTTGATTCACAACGCCGTACGTCGTGCCGAATGTCATATCAATAATCTCATGGCTGGGCAGCGTGAGCCACGCATGCAGATTCAGCGCTGGTGAAGGTAATCCTTTTTTCAACATCGCCTTAAGCTCGCGGTTAATGGTATGAAAAACATTGCGCCCATCGTATTCGACGTAACCTAGAGTGAAGGCGAGCGGCACCCCTAGTGCCTTCTCTAATGGGGCTTTGAGCATCCCAGTTACTGCAAAACACTGCTGCGAAACATCTTCAGCTTGGTAATGGGATAGATGCGATGCCGCCACCTGCTGGAAGACCTGGAGGTTGCGCTCGCTGACAAAGCGCTCTTCGGTCCGACTAAAGCCTGAAGGGGCGAGGCCCCAGGCTTTGCTGCGCTTCAAGGCTTGGTCAAATCGTTCTTCGTAATCGTGGGCTTTTGAGACGGCGAACTGCTTGATCCATGAAAACAATGGGAATTCCCCTTACACGTAATAAACTGGAAGCTTCTTGTCAGATAGAAACGAAATCAAGGGATATGGCTGCTTAGTCGACACGGTACCAGCGCCGAAAAAGTATCTGCCCGCCGCGAAGGGCAGTAGCCGTCTCCGACAGGCAACTATCGGGCGAAAGCAGCCAGTCAGATAAATTCTCGAACCCTTCGCATTGCAACCCTCATGATTTAGATCGCTTAAATCACGATGCAATCTCTTTCGCTCGATCGATAATAATGGCAATCTGCCGCATGCGACAAGTGGTCAATTTGACAGGGCTAGTCAATAGAACGTAGATCGACGGCACGACGACCTTTCTTGAGACTTGGCGATTAAAGCCCGGGCAACCTCAATATTTGATCCGAACACTACTACTATGATCTGACAGTAAGGCGCATCGTGAAAACAATTACAGATGAAATATCAAAAAAACAAATATATGTGATGATTTTGGCTCCTAACATAACGCTCTGGTTTTTTGCATTCTGTATTATCATGTCTATAGCGTGGTACTTATCAGGAAGCGCTCTCATAGGTATTGGATCAGCATTCGCAGTCCCATATTTTTTAATAAAAAAATCAGCAGACAAAAAAATAAGTCTGATAAATGAGTTGTTGAGCAGCGTCTACGCCAAAACGATGTCATCTCTAAAGAATATTGACTATTATTACTATCATGCAAATGGCTCAATTGCTGTGGACGCCAAAAATGGCATGATTTCATATATAAAAGTATTACCAACAATGGAGATTTTACCTCCGGTGATATTCAACGGCTCGGATATAATCGAATATTATTTTTACGACCCAGGCATGACCACCACAAAGTATTACGGTAGAGATCTAGCTGTAGCCCAAGAAACCCTCACGGATAACCTCAAAGCGGTGGCCGCGCGAGCGGAAGAAAGGGGGTTGCACATGAAAATCAACGATCTTCAGAATCCCAAAATTGTAATGAGCATGAAGGCAAAAGAATCTGACCACTGGACTCTTATTCTTAGAAAGCTAATTGACGGATCCCTTGAGCCAACCAACAGTCCAATATTGATCCCCTAACGAAGTTTCGATCGACTTGCTGTGAGCGCACTGCAAGTCGAAAGGTAACCTAGGCAAGGATTACGATTGTATCAAGTCGAAAGGTTAGGAGAAGAGTTTGGAGGCATCGAACTCTAATCCTGCCTCTTTCATCTCAATTACTAGCCTTTTTTGCCATCCCTCGTGCGGGTCTAGCTCTGTGTACACGACACCGAATAGATCGGACGGTATCTCGACGTCTCCCTTTCTAAGTAGGCACACCCGGCCACGCCCCAGTTTGCCGGCAAAATATCCAAGCTCGAAGATAACGTTTTGCCGTGCACGGGCCGATGGCGCATCTGCTTTTACTGCGCTGCCCATGTCGTCTGGCGTCAGCAAAACAACCGCATAACCCACGTCCGACGATCGTTCAAATTTCTCGATGATCGTCTGACCGCGATCAGGCTGCTCTTGAAGTACGATTGACTCTAGCCCTAATCGGTCGAGAAACCGCGCAAGCATGTGCTTAGCGCCATCGTCGTGACCATGGACGATGAAAACCTTATTGGACGAAATTGTTGATCTGGTCAGTGAAGCTTTACTGATTTTGACGTGAGCCTTGTAATCTCGTGCAAACGGAACTACCACTTGCGTCACGAAAGAATGCAAACCGGAGATTAATTTCGAACTGCCGTTACTGAAGTAGTGATATGCAAAATTAATCGTAAAATCTGGATCTTCGGCGAGCTTCTCAAACAACAATATCGTCAATCCTAGCTTGAGCTTGTCATCATCAGGCCAGGCGAGCCGGTAACTCCCCGCGAAGCTCCCGCCAGTGCCTTCGCTTTCCTCCAAGAAGGCCTCAAGGTCGGCATCTTCTTTGAGAGCGGTGTTGATCGGTTCAAGGTCCTCACTGGACAACAGCCGTACGAGTTTTTTCAGTGGTGCTTCATATGTTTGGAGCTGGGATAACTGTAGGTCCAATACGCAGTTGTTGATCTGCGTGAAAATATCAGAGGAACTCATTCTTCATCTCCTGCCAGACGTTTCTCTGCCGCCTGCTCAATTATCTGTGTGCGATAATTTTCTTTCATTTCTTCGATCAGAGGACCAACGAAGGGGTTGGAGGCGTATTGGCCGACGCGCTGGTCAATGGTGTCTCTGACTTTTTGTATCGCCTGTTCGATGCTAGCTGGGTCGAAGGGGTCATAACTGACCGTACACAGATTGCCGTCTAACTCCCGAAATGCTGCCTCCACCTGCTTCAAGTCGCGTTGCAGCTTATCCAGCCCTTTGATCATGACGCTCTCCATATCCGTAGTGGTGGCATTCTGGCAAAGGTTAATCGTCCCACATCGTAAGCGTCCCCGGAACACGCCGCCCGCAGATTTGGCTGGTGGCTGATCGAGATGCGTGCTCGGAGGCAAATTTCCATCTGTATCGTCGCAGGCTGCCCACCCGCTGATCGCGCCTGGACTATGCTGAAAATGACCCAGCGTGACGCAACCTTTGTGAGCCGTTGGTAATCCACGTGATGGGAGGTTGGTATGAAGAACCCTAGCGATTATGAAGCCGGCTGGACTACACGAATAATCAATCCGAAAACGGGAAAGCCGTGTTCCGGTGGTGCAGCACGGAATTTGCACCTAGCCGAGAAGGGCGGCGCTGAAGCAGTTTTCAATGCAGGTGGCATTGCGGTTTTGAATCAGGTAACTCCTCTGCTTGAGCGGATGCAGGTTCAGTTGGATATTGCTCAGCAACTCAACGTGCAGATGATGAGAGAGCTTCAGAAGGCGCAGGATCGGAACAGGGCTTGAGTTATGTTGATCCTCAGAGAGCCCGCACGTGCGGGCTTCTCAATAACTGGTGCTCTGCCCTCAATTACCATAGCCGGCCTTGCCGGAATCCAGCCAGGGGGAGGGGGCGGGTAGGAGGAGATTTGTGTCCTGCCTTTTCGAACACGCGAGCCCGATTACCGAATACCCCTGAGCAGGGGGCCGGATCGAGAGTTAGCGGTCGCTTATGATCCAGCAACTGTGGGATATTTTCTTACTAAATTCATGGATTTCGACTACGGTAATGATGTACTTCTATCTACGGCTCCGCTGAAGCAATTTGCTTCAGCACTAAGGGCGCGATCAGTGCAGGTTCAAAGATGGGGAAGATCGATCACCAGCTTTCATTCGCTTTGCTTTTAATAATAAGCTGCTCGTATTCTGAATAGGGACCACCAATCGTTCTGTTCCTTCTTTTCCTGGGCTAGCAAACCAACCGGGGTTATGCATGAATGATTTCCACGCTCAAGAGTTGTTCAGTAATGATATCGACACTGTCATCGTGCTGCTGGTCGATGATCAACCCCTTATTGTTGAAGCAGTACGCCGTGACTTAGCTAGTGAAAGTGACATTAAATTATATTACTGCGATGACGCAAACCAAGCCGTAATGGAAGCCGAAAAAATCCGGCCCACTGTGATACTGCAAGATCTGGTAATGCCCGGATTAGACGGTTTGTCGTTAATTAAGGAATATCGAAAGAATCCCCGAACTCAAGGCATTCCTGTGGTTGCTTTATCGACAAAAGAAGATCCGGATGTAAAGAAGCGAGCGTTTGAAGCAGGTGCAAGTGACTATTTAGTCAAATTACCTGATCCCATCGAACTAATAGCTCGCGTACGCTACCATTCTCGCTCATTCAATACCACAAAACATCTAGATCAGACGTATCGAGCACTTAGAACGAGTCAACAGCAATTATTAGATACCAACCTTGTCCTGCAACGAATGAACAGTGCTTTACAACGCCAAGCAAATTCTGACGGTATGACGGGACTGTCAAACCGTAGGCATTTTGATGAATTTTTATCCCGCGAATGGCAGCGAGCATGCGAGGCTGGGTCTGAGATATCTTTGTTGATGGTCGATGTTGACTTCTTCAAACTCTATAATGATAAGTTTGGACATTCGTCGGGCGACGATGCATTGAAAAACGTTGCAGCGGCAATGCGAGACACGATAGTCGATGAAACGTACTTCCCTGCGAGGTATGGGGGCGAGGAGTTCGCTATAGTTTTACCAGGGGCGTCGCAATTACAGACTATAGAAATTGCGGAAAACTTGCGTAAAAATATTGAAGCGCTGAATATCCCTCATGTATCACCTCGGCTTGATTCTGTAATCACGGTTAGCATTGGACTCGCTACTTTGGTGCCAAAAGTTTCGGAAAATAGTAAAGTCTTGATCGAGCTAGCCGATAAGGGGCTTTACCTGGCTAAAAACAGAGGTCGTAATCAAATAGCTATTTTTGGAGAATAGATTCTTCGGTGTCGTCCCGCTGTGGCAAAATATCAACGGCAAATCAATCAATAATAAGGGTGTATACATGGCAAAATATATTTACGTTGTTTGCTTGGATCGTGGAAGGAGTAATCCTGAACATCATATTTTCTATAAGAATGTATCGGAGCTGAATGCAAAGGACCCAGATTTTGGTGGGATAAATAATATGTGCATTATCGGTCATCACGTGGATATTAGAACAATGCAGATGCTTTGCTCCACCGGTCTAAAGAAGAGAGACGCTGTTACCATTGAGGAAATAACAAGGAAAACACTAGATCCTGATACCGGTATACACAAAATGCATACTGATCTCGTCGAAAATTATTTTTTACCACATGGTGATTATCCGAATATCAAATAATTTTTGTTGAATACACAACCCCATTTCCGACCGAGGGCATCGATGTATCAGATATGGGGGCGCCGGCAATCATCAAGGTATCGGAAGGATCGACTTTTAGGGCCGCGTAACGTGGATGGTCGCATGTCGCTCACCAGCGGGGCGAGTTGGCGCAGGATGCCACCGTCTCTGATATATAACTAAACCATACGGTTGGACGCTCTTGTCCCGCCACAAGGAGGATAAGATGGAAGAGCGGCATCCAGATACTTGTGCGGTAATAATCGATCAAGCGAATCGACGCATCATTGAGATTCGCAAATCGATGCTTGTTAACCAAATAACACGTGATGCTGAACGGATCGCGAAATCTTTCGACGCGTTGCACGCTGGTGAGCTTGAGAAGGTCAGCACCCAATTTGCGCAGTCTTTTGGAATTCTTACATCTGGGATTCTCAAGGCTACAAACGAAGGAGATGATCTTCGGATTGCTTGCGGGGAGCTTCTGTCAAATTCACTCAACTCAATAGCTGCCGCAGCCTACGGCGTTTTTCAAGGTAGTTGTCGCGTCAACCGTTCAACTATGCCGCTCTTTTCTCGTCCTGCTGCTCCCGATCCGGATTCAGCATCACCGCTCCTATCGGCTCCCAGTTCCGCGTCTGGCCTGACCAACGTTCCGGGCTTTTCTTGCGCGCTCGCTGGTACAGTTCATGCCGCCGCGCCAGGATCTGCTGGTCCAGCCCTCGATGCCGCTCCGTCGGTGTCACGAAGCGGATCCGGCTATGCCGGTGCTCGTTGTTGTACCAACGCATAAAATCTCTCACCCACGCGCGTGCGGCGTCCAAGCTGGCAAAACCCTCCTGCGGCCATTGCGGGCAATATTTCAGCGTTCTAAACAGCGACTCCGAGTACGGATTGTCGTTGCTCACTCGCGGTCGGCCACGGGACGGCGTGATACCCAGGTCGTACATCTTGCTCAACAGCGTCAGCGATTTCATCGGCGCACCATTGTCCGAGTGCAGCACCAGCGGCTCGTGTAAACACTGCTCGCCGATCACGCTGCGTTGCAGCAGCGCAGCGGCTTTTTCGCCGCTTTCTTCTTCGTAAACTTCCCAGCCTACGGCCTTGCGGCTGTAAATATCTTCGATCAAATACAGGTAGTAGTACTTGCCGCGTATCGGCGACGGCAAATACGTGATGTCCCACGACCACACCTGATTGGGCGCTTTGGCGACATGCGTCGTCGGTGCCGCATGCCGTCTGGGTCGCTGGCTACGGCCCCGATGATGTTGCTGACCGGCTGCACGCAGGATGCGATAAAACGTCGCTTCCGACGCCAGATAACGCCCCTCGTCAGCCAGCCTCGGTACGATCTGACTCGGCGGCAAATGGGCATACGCAGGGCTGTTACACAGCGTCACGATCGCTTGTCGTTCGATCTCGCTCAACGCATTACGCGGCGTGGGCCGCACGGTGGTTGTGCGGGCATCGGCTTGAAGATCCTCACTCTGCGTCCATCGCTGCAAGGTTCTGAGCGACAGCCCCACCTCTTGGCACGCTCTGATTTTTCGAGCACCGGCCTCGATGGCTTCGATCAACCAAGCCACCAACAACTGCCGTTCCGGCAAAGAGGTCAGGTGTCCTCGTTGTCGATCCCCCAGTAATCGTTGAGCTTTTTTCGCAGCACCAACAACGCGGCGGTTTCGGCCAGCGCCTTGTCTTTACGCAGCAGTTCGCGCTCAAGTTGCTGAATACGTTTCTTGTCCTTGCGAGATTGTTCGCGGTCGACCTTTTGTTGGTTCTGAACACTCTGCTGCCCCGTGATACAGGCTTGGCGCCAGGCGCTGACGTGTTCGGGGTACAGACCTTTTCGTCGGCAGTACTCACCCAGTTCGAGCTGCGACAGACCGGCGGTTTCAAGGACGACAGCGAACCGGGCTTCAGCAGACCAGTTCTCGGGGAGTGGCTTGTCTTCAGGCACTGCGCTTCCTTCAGAACTGACCTTCTTGCGCCAGTTGGACAAAGACATTTCGCTAACCCCTTCACGCCGGGAAACCTCGGCCATCGTCAGGTTCAGCGGGGGAAGCAGCATCTTGAGTAATGCGGCTTTGCGTTCAGGTGAATAGTACGGCACGACCAGTCTCTTTCCGCCCCCGATATGCTTTTTCAGGAAAATTCGGAGAGGCGACAACTATCCTGACACCGGGGGCCTATATGCTTCGTGGCGGATTTGTCTTACAGCCTGGGCCTGTCATTCGATCCGCAATAGAGTCAATGGCCGTCGCATTGCACCTCATGCAGTTTCAAACAGACCTTCAGAAGCATCGAGAGCACAAATTCGACTCCACCCGTGCCATTGCTAGTGCTAAGCGTGTGTTCCCGCCATTTGGCCAGTTCTACGGTCTGCTCAGCAAAGAGTTCACTCACGTAGGCCAACTCTATAAGCAGTTTACGCCAATCTGCGAATACACAAGTTCCTACGAGCCGTTAGGGCTAAACCTACAGTTCATAACCGCAGGTGTATGGATGTGCTATGTGACGTGTGAACTGGTATTTTTAGATGTGGTTGCTCAGCCCAGATATTGGAATGAAGTTCCCACTGAAGCGCAGGACGAGACCCCATACTGTTACGATCCATCCGCAGATGAGAAATCCTGGATGGCGGATTTCTTCGGCACGGAAAACTCCAACCTCGAGGCGGCGGGGTGATGCACGCTCCGTTCTGAGTGGTTTGTAATTGAATGATAGGAAGCTAATTGCAGTATGTGTGTTTCATAGTGCCTTATCGAGGCAGTTTACCAATCGCGGCGGCATCACCCTTTTCAGTCAGATGCCGTCTCTGTTTGAGTAAACTAAATCTCGATTAGATAATTCTTAGCAAGTGAGTTTTGAGGGTTAACTCTCTGCTAGCTATTGTTCGATAAAGATATCGATGAGTTTCATGCCAATAGGGTTAAGGTCCGGTAGAACGCTACTCGCATAGTTTTCTGGTGATTCAGAAACGGAGAGGGAGAACGCATATTCTTCAAGATATTTTTGAATAATTGCTGCTTCTTTAATTAGAACTGCGTTCTCGAGACTATTTTTCGCATTATACGTCAAATTAAATGATCCTGTCCACACAGCGTAAGGCTTTAGTGTGCACCTTTGGCCCAGCTTTTCGAGTGCCCCATTATCGCTATCTATTGCGCGTTTCAGAAATATTAGAAATTTGTGATGCATGAGTGGAAAACCGTCCTCGCTACCAATTACTCGCAGGGGGGATATGTGAGTTTCTACAAATTTTTCGGAAGGAAAACCTTCGATTTCTGAAAGTTCAATCCCTTGCTTGAGAATTCCTGACAGGCTTAGAATGCTGTTATTGTCAAATTTGAGTTCGCCTTTCTGGGGTGGGCGTAGTGTTTTCTTGGGTTTTTGCATGATTATTTGACAAGGTTTTTTAGATAGATTTTCTAGAGTGCTCGCATCTTTTATATAACAAACACAACCCAAAATAGCATCTGAATTTAGGATGTTTTTGTTAAGTTCATCCGCAATATTATCAAAGTAAGCCTCGGTGCCTGTTCCGTGAGCGTTGGTAGGTCTGGCAAGTGTAGCAAGGTTGACCGACTTGTTACCAAATGCTCTAAGCTTATTCAGATTTGAAGGGGGCGCCGAATTCAGTTTGCAGAATTTATCGTCGCAGCTGTTTTCAATGCCATCACATTTCTTGCAGTAAAAAATCTCGAAATGCTTGTAATAACTTTCTCTGTGCTTTTCGTACATTTTTTCGTATATCTGTTCGATTACACATCTATCAAAACACTTCTGGCAGAAGTAATCTTGCTCGATATGCTCCTTAAGCAATTCAATGGATAGCTTCTGATGAACAAGAACTCCGCAACAGTTGCAGAATGATTTCTCCAATTTGTTTGGAAAATCTCGGCAGTCATGGCATATGACTTTATTTTCTGCCTGCTTATCAAGATGCTCACGGCACAGGATACAAAAATTTCCATTAATAACAGTGGTCTTATGTAGTTTAGGTGGTGAAAAAACTGTGCTTGCCATTTAGATCATCCGCTGCGATTAAATTTTCGCCGCTAATGTACAAAATCGGCTGCGGCAGATCAATGCATTTTGGACGTTTCACTTTTAGCAAACTTCTGTTCGTAGTGAAATAAAAAAGAACATGGGTATTCTCTGTTATGTGCTTCCGAAAAATATGCTAGGTCGGAAGTGCCTATGGGATCAATGAACCAAGTCGCCTCAATCATTCATTGGGTATTTTGTAGTGCGTTTTTTCCGAGCACGGCGATTTTTGCCACGGATAGCCCTGTGCGGCGAGTTGATAGGCGTAATCGAACAAACTCCTTATGTAGTCGCCATCGAAATTTTGCCCATGGGGGAAGTTAAAGTCGGAGCCAATGTACGCAAGATTGAAATCCGCTTCGTCTTGCTGCGCCATACGGTAGATCCGCTCCAGGTCGCTGATCCCCTGAGTTTGAATCAATGTGCTGATAGCGCGGCCGCCGATGTTCAATGTACGGCGCTTCGTCCCGGACCACTGAGGGTCCAGCGTCCCGTTACTAATGACGTAGAAATTACGGTCGCGTCGTAAAGGTGATCCAGTAGATTTGCTCAGCTCCGTAATGGTGGTAGGTGGGTAGAGAAACACTTGAGTGATTACCCCTCCGTCCACGTGCATTTCCTGGAACTGTTTGCCATCAACTTCCACATCGATCATGACGGGTGAGACTGCACCGGGAATGCTCATTGAGCCTTCCAGCGTCAGCAGGCGGCGGGCTTCCGTTAAGAACGGTTTACTTAGCTGGTGACCTACTGCCTGGATGATTGTCACCACCTCGTCGATAACTGCATTAGCAAATTCGCGTCCGCCTTTTACCGAGACGACATCACCAATGCTGCCTCTCATCAGGCAATTGATGCTTCCCATGGCCGCGAGCAGAGTCCATTTTTCCCACATGTCGCGGGAGATCGTATTCGATGTTTTGGCATCGAAGCCGGCATCGAGCATGAACTCGTGGACATTGGCGACTCGATCAGAGTCGGTGCCATCTAATTCGCCATAGGCAATGTCGTTAAACGTTCCCTGTTGGACGATACGACCGTTGTCATCAAGGCTTGTCGCTACTTTGCATGCGCACCCTAGGAGGCGGTCCTTGCCGAATTTTTCGGCGAGTAATTCCATGTGACGCATCCGTTGAGCAAGGGCAGGATCACGGTACCAGGGCCAACAGCAGCAGCCATATCTTCCAATGCTGCCTCAAGCGCATAGGCTTTGACTGCAACCAAGACGATGTCGAATGGGCCCTGGATTTGGGCCGCGGTGACGAGTTGTGGCTCTATTCCTATGTCACCCGCGGGGCTCTTGACGTGGAGGCCGTCCTGCTCAAGCTGAGCGAGTCGTTGGGGGCGAACGAGGAACGTAACATCTCGTCCTGCCTTGGCGAGCTTTGCACCGAAAAACCCACCGGTCGATCCGGCCCCTACGATCAAAATGCGCATTGGGTTACTCCTGAATGAAGCATCACTAATTAGAATTGTAGTATGCGGGTATATACCCGCATATCAGACAAAGCTACACGAAATTCGGAAAAATCAAAACGGGGAGGGGCGGGGCAGCGTGTTGAGAAGCGAGCCAGGAGCGGCGTGAACTGAAAAATGTTGCTATCCATTGATGGAGTCTTGGGAGGGAGGACTAAGTCGCGCAACAGGTCTACGACTAATGGCTATAAGCCAGTGATTTAGCTTTTAGAGAACCAGCGAAGTGGATAGGATGATGCCTATTTGACATCAAGGAAGATCATATGGCCTGGCTACCAAGCAAAGCATCCCTCACGTCTATGAAGGACGCCTTATCCGAAGCGACGAACCGGGTCAGCGAGTCTGTAGCGTCCTTTGATATCAAGGATGCTGCGCAGAGCGTGAAAAACAGCGCCGTTAGCGCTGCCGGAAAGACCAAAGAGACTTCAATCACCGCCTACGGTTTCACCAAGGAAAAAACGGTCGAAGCTTACGTCGCTGTGTCGGATAGTGTTCGTAACATCAATTATGAAGAGCTGCGTCGAGCTGAGTTCTACAAAGATACATTCACCCAATACAAGGACCTAGGCACGGCTAAAGTGGCAGCTTCCTTTCGCGCTACTTTCGAGATAGAGAAAACAACACTGGAGATGGTAGAGGGAATCCGCAAAGGCCTACCCGTGCCCGCCAAATCCATTGACGATATCTTTGACCAATGCAAGCGTGAAGCTATTCGCCGCACTGTCGCGTCGTTCGCTTTGGGCGATGTCATGCGCGACGTCGACAATCATAGCGCTGCAAAATACGAAAATCTGTCGGACTCCTATAAAGCATTCTCAGGGCGCACCGGTGCATCGATGTTCGATGATCCGAACTTTGCAGCAATGAAGGATGCGCGTTACGCAGCCCGTGAGACATGGACGCCTGAAGGATTCGACAAGCTTGATAACGGGTATCACAAGGACCAGCAACTGGATCCCTGGGGCGCAGATATTGAGCATGTGATCGCCCGCAAGGATTACTACGAAGATCTTCTGCTGCGCGCAGGCACTACGGATGATCAGTTCTTCAGCATCATCAACTCTAAGGAAAACTTAGTATTTGCTGATGACTCGCTAAATCGCTCGCTCCAAGACAAGAATATCTATAGGTACCTCGAACAAAACGGTACCCCGCGAGCCGACGATGCTGACCTGATTGATGTAACCATACAGAAAACCGGCGAGATCGTTACGGTGCGTAAATCCGATATTGATGAAGCCTTTAACAGGGCGGAGGCGAACCGGAACGATCACCGTTGGGATGCAGCAGTAGAAATTGGATCGACGATAGCGTTGACTGGGGCAACCATGGCCGCTCAGCAAATCGTGGGCCTGATCGTGCTGGAAACCGTGGATATCTTTATTGATGAGATCCGCAACTTAACCGTCAACGGACGAATTCTTAATGAAGACGGCTGGCTACAGAACTCAAAGGATGCCACTGCACGTATCCAACAACGTCTAAGCGAACGTTTTGAAGAAAAGCAGATATGGGCGCGCGCACGAGCTGTTGGCCTGGAGGCTGGCGTCGCAGGGGCTCTGAGTGTCATCCCACAGATACTCATTTCGTTGATCGTCAAGATGCCCGCCTTCGTACTAGCGCTAGTGCGTGAATGCACGCTGAGCTTGGTGCGTTGCGTTCGTATCATGCTGAGCAAGGATGAGGCTAAGCTCGACGCAATTACGGTAGTGCTCGCGGGGACGGCCTCGGCAATCGTCGGCGTTTATGTTGGGCGGGTGATCAGTAACGCAATGGCCGGTGTGCCCCTGCTGAACAAATTCAACTCCCAGGTCACCAGCGTGTTAACCGGGGTTTTGGTAACCGCCGTCCCGTTGACTGCCATCTACACATTTGATCAGAACAAAAACAAATTCACTTTCGTGACCTCTCGCCTGGGTCGGTCTGATGATGGGCAGCCAAGTGAAGCTCATGAGACTGTTGCATCATAACCGGATGGCAGACGTCGCCAATCATTTGTGGATTTGCGCGTGGTGCTGGCGCAGCGGGTATTATCGCTATGGATTCGCTGGCCAACAAACTTCACGCCGTCGCAACCATGTACCTTCCGGCTCCGCCGAAATTGACCAGCCGGTTGGGCTTCACTTCGAAACCTTTGGTTTTTGGCGCGAGTTCCATCGATAGATTTGAGGAAAGGAGTTCCGGATGTTTGTGCTGCCTGCTGACTATAAAAACCAGTTGAAAAGCTTGATCGCCGAAGAACAAAACTTGGATTTTGCCGTCGCTTTCTGGGGGGGCGGAGCGGAAAATTTGATTCCACTGAATTCTGCTCGCTCTGTTCGCATCATCTGCAACCTCAGAACCGGCGGAACCAATCCCGCTGTCGTTCGATACTTTTTATCAAAGATAAAGGACGGTAACTCTTCGCTTCAGATCAAACATTCGAGCCACCTGCATGCCAAAGTTATCGTTGGTCAAAAGCAGGCTCTGATTGGCTCGGCGAACATGTCTACGAATGGCTTAGGGCTTGAGGACGGAGGGTTAGCGCATTGGATGGAGGCAGGTATCCATACTTGTGATTCTCAAGAGGTGGCGTCGGCACGCGAGTGGTTTAATTCCCTATGGGAGTCTGACGCCGTCTCGACAATCGAAAATGAAGATCTCCTGGCTGCTCAGATAGCTTGGGATCGTAAGCAGAATGCTCGACCACCATTGGATGGCGATCCCATGGCTCCATTTACGATGGGGCGGTTCAGCGTTGATGAACTCAAAGGTAGGCCTGCTTACGTCACAATTTATCGCAAATGGCTATCGAAGGAGGCGAAGGCGGCGCAGGAAGCAGAAGAACAGTCGGCGAAGTCAGCGATGAAGGACGCAGGAAAAATCCGGTGGTGGGCTTATGAGTGTTGGGACGGCCTCCCCCAAGCACCGGCTGAGATGATCGGAATCTACTGGGGAACAAGAGGGAAGCTTTTAGTTGAAGGAGTATGCAGGCTCCTAGAAAGCGATAGCGTTCCCTTTACCTACGACAATGGAGATGAGGGCTGGATCGAATTGGCAGCTCCGAAAAAGCAGCTGTTGGGTCGGCCATTCGACATCAAGGATGCCAAAGCGCTACAGGGCGAGCTTAGCGATTTCATTGATGTGCTATGGCATAAGGCTGTGAAAACTGAAAACGGGGAGTATGCATGCGTGATCCATCTGGCTGAGATGGTTAGAGTTTGGGAAGAGTGGAGGGTAGGAAATGAGGCTCCCTGATAGAGCTTCTTTCTGACAAAGCCAAAATGAATCCGGTTGGCTTGGTAAAAATGACTCTGTTTGGGTACGCGTCTTCATATTGTGCTTCTTCCGAAATTTTCGGGGAAGCTGGTCACCAAAGCAGGCGTTGCTGATCGGCAACGTAGGCGAGCTGCTACAGCGGCGCCCGGATATCCTGGCTGCGGATCGTCGGTTAGCTGCGGCCACCACTAATATTGGCGTGAACACGGCGGACCTGTTTCCTCGAGTCACGTTGAGCAGCTTCCTAGGCTTCACGGTGGCGCTGCACAAGCGTGGGGACTTGGTCCGAGCATTACCTGGGCGGCGTTCGACTTAGGCAGCGTGAAAGCTCGAATCCGTGGAGCCAACGCCGAGGCCGAGGGTGCGATGTCCTCTTATGAGCAGCAAGTGTTACTTGCTCTTGAAGAATCATCGAATGCGTTCAGCGACTACAGCAAACGCCAAGAGCGCTTGGTGTCTTTGATCCGGCAGAGTAATTCCAGCCGTGCTGCTGCGGATATTGCGGGGCTTCAGTACAAAGAGGGCATCGCCGACTACTTGGTGTTGCTCGATGCCGAGCGCGAACGTCTGAATGCAGAGGATGCACAGGCACTTGGGGAGACGGAGCAATACCGATCCATCGTTGCGATCTACAAAGCGCTCGGAGGAGGGTGAGATGCGGGCTCCGGTTCGGGTGTAAGCGTCAATTCACCGAAAGGGTGACCATCCACGTGTAAATGAAAAATCCCCAGAGCTATTTGGCCTGGGGATTTTTTGTGTTGGATCGACCCTAATATCTCATCACAGCAATATTGTTGCGGCCTTCACTGGAAGCTTTACGGTGACTTCCGCGCTCGTGCTTTCTGAATCATGTCGTCTAACTGAGCGATCATTTCGTCGACATCGATCTCGTGCCATTTATCACCGCAATCTGTCGCAATAATCATCTCTGCAAACTCCGAGCTGCACTCTTGGTTGTCATCCATGTGTACCTCTGCAACAGAAGTAAACACCCAGACACCGGTTATCTCCTGGCCGGTTAATCGTCCGCGATCTTGGAGCGACAGCAGCGCGGAAAAATACTTGCTGTCTCGTAGGCCTGGATGGGCCGACATCACCTCTCGGCGAAGCGCCGGTGAGGCGATGCCACCCTTGGCAAGCCGCAGGATCAAATTTTCCAACTCCGTTGTATCGTCCATGGGAATCTCACTGCCAGTTAGTCAAGCGGACGCGGATATCGGGCATTGAGTCAGAGGTTTTCTGCACCCAGGTCGTAGCCTCGCATGAACAAGCTATTCTCGATGGCCATCCGAATGTTTTCAGGCTGCTCGACGTTGCGGAACTGGGTATCGAGTAAACGAGCACGCTCTGCGACTTGGTTCAGTACATAGCTGGCGCGCAGGTTCCAGCGCGCATGGTGGGATCCGGATCGCAGGCGTTTGAAGTGCAAGGTGCGAGTGCTTGGGTTGCGGCGCTTAGGGGCTATTGCATTCGTACCTTCCTTCGCGGCGGCCCATGGAAAGCACAAAGCATCAGGTACTTTAGCCAAGGCATTCGCCTTGCAGTATTCAACGACCAACGCCCCAAGGCCCGCTGCGACTCGGCTGTCATAGATGCAGATGCCAGGGCACAACAAGGAATACACTTTGGTCATCCCCGAGTTGAATCGCAATGCTTTGGATCGCAGTACGGGCGAGTGTTCATCACCCGTCATCAATGCCGATTGCACCGCCTGGATCGTGCGGCCAAGGCCATTTTTGTTGGCCTTGAGCCAGTCTACGTTGCGAGCGATGACGCCGCCCCAGGCCATGATATCGATGACCGCTTGAAGCATAGGTGCGTCATCGCTGCCGGCGGCGATGATATCCTCGCGCAGTGCTTCGAGGGCTCCAGCATTGGCTGCGGCAGAAATGCCGGATTTGTATCCCAAGCGCTCGTTGCCAGGGAAGTTCCAACGGTAGGACTCATAGGCGCCAAACAGGCTTTCGCAGGACCACTTGGCGCCGTTACGGCGATCAATGTATTCGTGCTTAAACAGGGTCTTGGAATCAAGCTCGGCAGCCAGCCAAGTGATGAAGTCAGCGACATGGGGAAGAGTAGCGTAGGTCTGTTGGGTCTTCATTTGATGCTCCAGTGGGTTGGCGATTTAAGCGCAAGATTGCGTGCCAACGAGGAGATGTTATTCACTGGTAGGACCATATTTTGTCCTCATTTTGATAAAAGGAATTTTTCTTTGGCCGGGTCGAAATACTCTGCTCCAGACCGGGAGCGACGTCGAAAGGCGCTGCGGAAATTGCTTCAGGACGCAACCACAGCGCAGAAGACTGAACAGCTACACAGCGTCCTGGAGGAGCAGTTCGGCCCTTATTCGATTAGAACGACTCGTCGGGATCTTGTCGCCATGGCGGGTCGGCCAGGTTTGGTAAAACCGCTTCCCAAGGATCCAACCGCGAAGTCACTGTTGTGGGCCGAGGGGCGAGGAAGTGTTGATTTGACCTTGTCTCCCATGGAGTGCATGACCCTCACCGCCATGTTCCAGCACGCTGATCGTTTCGGCTTTCGGTCGGACACCGAGGACCTCACGAAGCTCAGAGAGTATGCGTCGACGGAATTGTGGAAGAAGACCCATCGCGACCTGGTTGCAGAAGGCCGCATCACTACCGGAACCCGGTTCACGGTTCTCAAGCCAGGCGCGTACAAGGAAGAGCACCTGAGAGTCATTCAGGAGGCGCTGCTCGATGGCGTCATCAGCCTGGACATTGTTTATCGCCCGAGAGATGCCGGTAACGC
The DNA here is from genome assembly GCF_054897765.1 of Pseudomonas sp. RT4P38. NCBI lineage: Bacteria > Pseudomonadati > Pseudomonadota > Gammaproteobacteria > Pseudomonadales > Pseudomonadaceae > Pseudomonas > Pseudomonas sp. RT4P38. Next base: position 3,834,344 of record NZ_CM142703.1, on the reverse strand, counting down.
TGAGACGTGCTGGTATCGGCTGAAGCCGCTTGCCCTTTCATACCAGGATTCGAACATTTACCTCACCGCGCTAGTTCACCAGGAGCAGTGGCCTGAGGGGCTCGAGCCACCTGCTGATGCGCCTCGTGGCAAGTACAGCAGCAATGGTCCTGGGAAGACGTGTGCGCTTATGCTTCACCGGATGGTGGAAGTTAAGACCCATTGGATGGAAATACCTGAGCGAACCGCCTACGACTTTGGCTCCGTGGAGGTTCAGAAGGACCTCATGACGATCCACAGTGTCGGGCCAATCGATATCGAACTCAGCCTTAGCGATAACCTACACAATCGCTTGAGCGAAAACCCGCTAGCAGAGGGGCAGGTGATCACTCCGAGTGCAGAAAGTTGGATGCTCAAGTGTCAGATAGCCGATACGCAGGGGCTACGTTTGTTCCTTCTGGGCAACGCTGGAGACATCCAAGTTGTCGCCCCACGCCATTTAAGGGATCACATTCGAGGTGTCTTGAAACAGGCTCTTGAGATCTACGACAGTGAGTTGTCATCCCAATGAGGGACGGTATAGTCCTCGACTTTGATCATGAACACACCAAAGGAACAGGTGATGCCGCTCGACTCGCTTCAAGTGAAAAAATTAAGTGACGCAGTCAATGGCTACTCGTTTCCGACGGCCCACTTTGACTTCTTAGCCCAAACCCCAGTCATCGGCCTTTCTATGGCCCAGTTGGAGACTCGCATTCGGCAGCAGCTGCTCAGCTCATCACTGGTAGATGTAAAAGATGGCCTGTCGAATATTTTGTATTGGGGATTTACGCAAATGGGAGGGCTGGCTGTAGTTCGTGTGGAGCGCTTCCGGTCTGCTGTCACAGATGCACAGCTTGAACAGGCATCGGCGTTGTTTGCAAAGCACCGGCGCCCAGCGCTTTACGACATCGCACGTCTGAAGCTGCCGCAGTTTTCGAAGGTATCATTTGCAAGCAAGATTCGCATGTATCTTGATCCTATCCGCTCGGCGACACTGGACAGGCAGATCATGCAAATGCATCGAGTTCACAAAGATACCGTGTTAGGTGAAATTAAAGAGGACTTGACCAGCATTCCCACGACCATCGTGAATTCGAATGCTTATGAGGTCTGGTGCGAGCGTCTCGGTCAAATCGCTCAAGCGTATTTACCTTCCGCTCGAGTCGTTGACATCGAGCGTGGGCTCTTTCAGATGATTCAATCGGGGGATGTGGCAGGGGCCGCTGGTATTCTGAAAAACGCCTAGAGGGCGAAGCTCGCATTCGGGTTAGTCAGCCTTGGCTGCCCCAAATAGGTAAAAGCTGTTAATCGGAATTGGGGTTGCCCGCTAAGAAGGTATATCAACTTTAATGATATTGCCCCTCTCACGAGGGAAGCGGCCAGGGGATAGCGGGGTACCCGAGAGCACTAGCGTGGATCTGATTCCAGAAGCTTTGCTGAAAGCTTCCGAGATATTGGCCTTCTGATAAATGGAGTGATAATAGCTCCCGTAATTTTTTACTGGTTGAAATATGATGTCATTTTTCTGCGAAACGAAAGCGTCGATGCAAAGGCCTGAGTGGAAAAATATTATGTGTCCGTCTCACTCTGCCAACTCGGACGTTGACTGTCTTCGTCACCGTTGGGGATTTCACAACTTAACGATAGGGTGACCATAAATGGCAGTAGAGTTGAGTGAGGAGGAGATGCGCCAGGCGCTATTTGGCCCGTCGAAACAAGCCCAGTCAGAGCCGTCAGTGACAACACCTCCTCCCGCGTCGCAGCCTGAGGTGGAGCTTCAATGTCGGCCGCCTAGTCGACCCGCATCGAAGCCTCTGTCGCCTAAACTGCGAGTAACGCTGCACGTAACAAGAGAATTCGAAGGAAAAGTAGAGGTCTTAGTCTTTGATGCGAACACGCTCAGTACTCTAACTGCTGAGCAGGAAGCCAAAGCTGAGGCGAAGAAGCGGAAGTTTAGATATTTCGATGTGGTCTCAGTTCTGCCCATTTAGTCCTTATGATCCATGCAGGCGAGCACCTTTGAGTTCGCACAATTTTATCCAAACTAAAACGGTTTGACGGAACGCGAAAATTCGATTCCGCTCGCCACATTTTGATTACTCAAATATTCACTGGGGGCGCAAGGATGGCCACGAAGTACCTACAGTTTTTCCCGAAACCGGTTTTGGATGATCTTGTCTCCGGCCGTTGGTTGCCCATCGTAGGCGCGGGGATGTCGTTGAACGCGCACGTTCCCTCTGGAGCGCGGCCCCCGCTTTGGGGGGAGCTTGGAAAGATTCTAGAATCCGATCTCGCGGACTTCAGTTCTACGGGGCCGCTTGATGCAATTTCCGCCTATGAGCACGAATTTGGCCGGGCACGACTGATGGATCGGTTATCGCAGATATTACTTCTTCACGAAGCGCAGCCGGGTGAGGCACATCGCAGCTTTTGCTCTATACCGTTCGATATTGTTTGCACCACCAATTTTGATTTCCTTTTAGAGCATCAGTATCGATTGGAGCCTAGGGTCGTATATCCCATTTTGGAGGAAGAGCAGCTGTCGCTTAACGCATCCAAGGCTGGGACCGCTCTTCTGAAGCTGCACGGCGACCTGCATCACCCCAATAGGATGGTGGTCACCGAATCTGACTACGACGGATTCTTGGCAAACTACCCACTTTTCGCTACATACCTCTCGAATCTGCTGATCACAAAAACAGCTGTTTTGATCGGCTACAGTCTGGATGACCCGGACTTTCGCCAGATGTGGCACGTTGTGTCTCAGCGCTTGGGGCGCATGCGCAGAATGGCGTACACGATCGTCGTAGGAGCCAAACCGTCCGATGTTGCAAGGTTCGAGCGGCGTGGCGTTAAGGTGATAAATCTTCCGGGGACTAGGGAGCGTTACGGTGCCGTGTTAGCCGACGCATTTGCCGAGCTGCGAGAGCTTGTCATGGAGAAGGTGATTAGCGTCAGCAAAGTCACAGAAGAAAAGCCGCTTAGAGAGCTTTCGCTGCCCAGAAGCGCAGCAACACGGCTCTGCTTTTTTTCTGTCCAGCTGGACTTGTTACCTTTTTACCGTGAGCGTGTTTTTCCTGCGGTGGAAGCCATCGGGCTTGTGCCTGTTACTGCGGATGACGTAGTGGCTCCTGGTGACAACATCAGCGCAAAAATTGAGGCGCTGATCGATCGCTCCGCAGTTATGGTTATAGAGTTATCATCGTCATGGACCTTTGCCGAACTGCGGATGGCGCTGGCGCGCAAGAGCAAAGACTCCAAACCATTCGAACTCATCTTGGTTGTCAAAGATTACCAACAGATTCCAGCAGACGCTGCGGAATTTCAAGTGCTGCATCGACAAGAGTCATGGCTAGGCGATTCGGATGAATTTGTAGATCAGTTGATCCAGAGTTTGCGACGCATCGTTCCAGATGGAGAGCATTCTAGAGGGTCAGAGGCGAGAAGATTATTGGAGGCTAAGGAATATCGAGCGGCGGTAATTGCGGCGATGACGCACCTGGAAGCGATGCTCAGGGAGCGAATGCAAAAAAGTGCATGGTCCGATGTTCGAAGGCCCATGAGCTTGAGGCATCTGGTCGATCAGGCTGCGGAGCAAGGGCTCATTCCTATTAGTTCAAAACCTGAAATCATGAATTGGGCCCATATAAGAAACGATGTCGTCCATACCCAGGCGGCGGTCACACCGAAGGTGGCCAAAGCCATCGTGACAGGGGTGGAGAGGATAATTCAGGAGCGCGAATAGCTTATCGCCAAGCGAAGTGTCCACCCCACCAAGTGACAGTCTGTAAGCGGGCCGATGCACCAACTCACGGAAAAATTCGGGCACTTTTGGAGTGCCCGAGGGCGTGTAGGCGGCGAAATATCATTTCTGAATTCTAGAGTGCCGTTCGAACTGGTTTCCAACCAAGCCAGTTGCTGACTAGGTTTAAAATCCCGGAACAAAAGGGCAGGCAAGTTGTTTGTCCCGCCCTTCTTTTTGCTGTTTAGTCAGATTAGGCTAGTTCGTAACCGTCCGGCCAGCACCCTCTCCTGACAGCCCTCCAAATTGGCCAAGATAGTGGACACCATTTTTTAGTGGACACTATCTTGGATACAGTTGCCCCCGCTCGTCGAACCGGCCGCCGCCCCAACTTCCCGTTGGACTTCAAACGCCAGGTCGTTGAGGCCACGTTTCAGCCTGGCGCCTCCGTGTCGTTGATCGCTCGTGAGCATGACGTCAATGCCAACCTGGTGTTTCGCTGGCGGCACCAGTATCAGGAAGGAGCCTTCGGCCCGGTTAACCAGAGTGCAACATTTTTGCCTGTCCAGGTGATCGAGGCGTCGCCGGATGTCTCGCAAGCCGCCCGGCCTCAATTCGAGTTTCATTCCGAGCTGGTTGTTGAAGTGGGTAAAGCCACGCTACGCATCACTGGCACGCCAGAACCGCAGACCTTGCAACTCATCTTGCAGCAGTTACTGCGATGATTGCTCCTCCTGCTGGAACCCGCATCTGGATCGCCGCCGGCGTCACGGACATGCGCCGTGGCTTCGACGGTTTAGCCGCGCTGGTGCAGACTCAGCTTGAAGCCGATCCTTTCTCGGGTCAGATCTTTGCTTTTCGCGGACGGCGCGGTGACCGGATCAAACTGCTATGGTGGGACGGCGACGGGTTGTGCCTGTTTTGCAAACGGCTGGAACAAGGGCGCTTCGTCTGGCCGCAAGCAACCAGCGGCAGCGTGTCGCTGACGGCTGCGCAGTTGTCGATGCTGTTGGAAGGCATTGATTGGCGCAGGCCAATTCGTACAGCGCCCGTCCTCGCGGTCTGACTTGCCACGCTGAAAAAATCCCAAGTAACATTCGGTCATGACTCTCGCGACCGACTCCCTGCCTAACGATCTTCAAGCCTTGAAGGCTCTGGTCTCTGCCCAGCGGGCAGAGATTGAGCGTTTGAAAATGATGATCGCCAAGCTGCGTCGTATGCAGTTCGGTCGCAGCTCCGAGCAACTGGACGCGATGATCGATCAGCTCCAACTGAGTCTTGAAGAGTTGCAAGTCAGCCAGACTGAACTGACACCGCCAACCGAACCGCCATCTCGCCCTGTCTCTCGGCGCAAGCCATTACCTTAACACTTGCCTCGCGAAATTCACGTCCATCAGCCTGAATCAAAATGTTCTGGCTGCGGTGGGAAACTTCGCCATTTGGGCGAGGATGTGTCGGAGGTGCTGGAGTACGTCCCGGCGCGTTTCAAAGTGATCCGCCATGTTCGCCCGAAGCTGGTTTGCCGCTGCTGCGAGCACATCGCTCAGGTGCCGGCACCGAGTCGCCCGATAGCCCGAGGCCTTGCAGGCCCTGGGCTACTGGCCCACGTGCTGGTCTCCAAGTTTGTTGACCATTTGCCGCTGTATCGGCAATCCGAGATTTACGCCCGTGAGGGCGTGGAGCTGGAGCGCTCAACCCTGGCCGACTGGGTCGGCCAGAGCAGTCAATTACTCAGGCCGCTGATCAGCGCCCTTGAACGCCATGTCCTGAGCGGCCATAAAGTCCATGCCGACGACACGCCGATTGGTGTACTTGCGCCGGGCAACGGCAAAACCAAAACGGCTCGCCTGTGGACGTACGTGCGGGACGACCGACCTGCGGGCGACTCAACACCGGCAGCGGTATGGTTTGCCTACTCGCCGGATCGCAAGGGGCAACATCCCCGCGCTCATCTCAAGAGTTTCAGCGGGATCTTGCAGGCTGACGGCTACGCCGGTTTTGCTCAGCTTTATGCTAAAGGCACCATTCAGGAAGCCGCCTGCTGGGCTCACGCCCGCCGCAAGTTTTACGATGTCTACAAAGATCAGGCTTCACCACTTGCCAGCGAGGCGCTGCAACGGATTGCGGCCCTGTATGCCATCGAGAGCGAGATCCGAGGACAGCCGCCAGATCAGAGAAAAGCGGTTCGACAAAGCCGGGCCAGTCCGCTGCTGGAACAACTACACGCATGGCTTAACCAGACGCTGACTCAACTGTCGAAAAAATCGGCATTGGGCGGTGCGATCCTCTATGCCCTCAACCGGTGGCAGGCGCTGACGCGTTACTGCAATGACGGCCGAATCGAAATCGACAACAATGCCGCCGAACGCGCGTTACGCGCCGTCGCATTGGGTCGAAAAAATTACCTGTTTGCCGGTTCCGATGCAGGCGGAGAACGAGCGGCTGCGATTTACAGCCTGGTGGGCACTGCCAAGTTAAACGGGTTAAATCCACAGGCCTATCTGACCTACGTGCTTGAGCGCATTGCCGAACACTCGATCAATCGGGTGAGCGAGTTGCTGCCCTGGAACATTTCTTTGAACCACACTGAACACTGCGAGGCCGCCTGATCCATGGTTAAAACTGTCCGTTTACCCAAACCCGCCTCCGACTTGTTGCTGCTGCACATTGAGCTGAAGTGGATCACTCCGACGATCTGGCGTCGGTTCGCGGTGCCTGAAAATATTACCTTGGGCAAACTGCACCATGTCATCCAGGTCGTGATGGGCTGGAGTGATAGCCATCTGCATGAGTTTGAAATTGCCGGTGAGAATTACGGTATTCCCGATCCTGATGGCTGGGGGCCGACGGTGAACCCGGAAGCCCGTAAAACGCTGATCAAGGCGCTGAACGGAAAGCGGACATTTAATTATCTTTACGACTTTGGTGACAGTTGGCATCACCGTATCAAGGTCGAAAAAATGCTACCTGCTATTGCCTGTCCTCAGGTTCCGTATTGCATCGACGGCGCCAATGCTTGCCCACCGGAAGACGTAGGAGGCGGGCCTGGCTATGAGGAGTTTCTAGAAGCGATGGCCAACCCCGATCATCCAGAGCATGACGCGATGGTTGAATGGTATGGAGATGTTTTTGATCCAGCGGCATTTGAGTGCGAGCGCGTGAACCAGTGGTTTAAACGGATTAAGATTTGAGTTGCAAGACGGTGTAGCTCGGACGCTTACGCTAGTTCGGCCTTGGCCATGGCAATATTCGCTTTCGGTACGTCTGCCACGGCATGCAGTCTTACATGCCTAACGGCAGCTCGACGTGCACTCCTCATTCGAGCAGGCTGGAATCTAGATGAAAATGGCCTGTTCGGAGTCCCCGAGATTCGAGTTGTGGTGTCTGAGAAAACGCACATCACTATTCTAAAAGCACTCCGAATTCTAGGGTTCGGCTCGTCGCGGCATTTGGTTGCCCCAGTCGATGAGAATGGCCGTATAGATCCATTGAGAATGCCTGCTCAGGATGAAAGGACGATCGTTTGCCTTCAGGCTCAGATGAAACAAAAAGCTCTGCATCTCAATCGCGTGTAATTTCCTCATACCTTCGGAGGGAAAACTGACCTAACGCTCACGCCGCGACTCCGTTTTCGATCTTCCAAATGAAAGTCTCTACTAATTTCATACCAACGAAGGTGGATAGCAGCTCCGCTGGCGTCTTCTGGTCCAAGGCCAGGGCAGGTCGATTCAGCCACTCCTGCGTAGCTAATTTGTCTCCTCCAAACAGGCCTAGCGCGGCGTAGAGGACGATTGCGGTTTGAAAGAAATAGTCGCTTTCTTTCAAATTCAGGACACCTTTCTTTAACCATCGTTTGCGGGCGGACGGTTTTACACCAATGAGTCGAGCCAATTTGCTGGGCGCTAGTCCGATCAGCGTACTCAGGTCATTGAAGAGGGAGGCGGGCAGTCCATCACGCATGAGTTTTGAACTCGTCGACCAATCTGATTTGGCCTCAAGCATTCCCATGAGCAATTTCGGAAGCGGCTCGGTCTCTTCAAGGTCATTGATGTAATCGATCATTTGAATGTCTCATCGGATCCGCGCAGATTTGAATACCACCCCAGCCTAATCGTCCAGGTCCGTCTCGTCATTCTCAAGTCCGCCCCAAGAAAGGTCTGCCTGGATCTGCTGAATGAGCGAATTAAGATCTTCGTACGGCGAAGCTTCTAAGTAGCTTGCAATCACAAGGCTTGCTGGATGGACGCTCATAACCGCCGCGAGGTCTCCAACCTTATCCAGCGTGGGCGATCGCATACCTCTCTCAAGCTGGCTCATGTAGCCGCGACTCGTTACCGATACAAAATCCTCCTGAGTGAGCTTCCGTCGCTTTCGTAGTTTTTTCAGCGCGTTAGCAAATGCAGCATTCAGTTCCATTTTCTCATCTCATAAAAGAGATGATGAAGCATGAAATGAGCACTATAATGCCACGCACTATACTGCTCATTTCTACTTTTCGAGAAATTATATGTTTGAAACCTATGAGGCGGCGAGGCTGCCGGTGCTGCCGTCTTTCGGGCTCAGCACGACTCACTGGGCCTTCATCGCTCAGTCCGAAAATCGCGAGTGGTTTTATGTGACCCACCAGTATTTTCAGGATGGCGATGCCGAATGCGTGTGCACTCAGCAGTTTTTGATCCCAGATGTCATGGGCCTGCTGAGCTTGGTGCAGTCGGACTCGGACACTGCCTTCGTCAGTGGCGTACAGCTTGTATCGCCCGGATGGTTGAACGGTATGGACGAGTGGCGGATGGAAACGCTTTCAAAGCTGATCGTCATTCCGGGTGAAGAGTGCAGCAAATACTCCTACCAGGTTGCGAGTGGGAGTACTTATCCAATTCCTTCCGCTGATACACAGCCGGTGGGAAAAATCATATGGCCAGTCAGGTAGAAGTCCCCAATGAGCCCAGACCGCGAGCATTTGCTCTGCAAGCCAAACCTGTCGCTGTTCCCGAATGCCACGATCATCAACGATCACTTCTTCTGGGGGTTCGAATGTGGTGATGGTTGGTTCGATATCCTCAACCATGCATTCGCCCTCGTTTCCGCACGAACAGATATCAGCCCAGGCTGTGGCGAGGTGACCGTCGTGGAGGTGAAGGAAAAATTTGGAGGGTTGAGAATTTATTATCAAGGTGGTGATGATTTTGTCGAAGGGGTTTTCAACCTTGCGGAATCAGCCTCGGTTCACATTTGTGCCATCTGCGGTGATCGCGCCCCAAATCGACGAATGCATTATCACCACCCGCGATGCGAGATCCATTATGGGGACTGACCGATGAGATACAGCATGGCGAACCGCGAAAGGTTGATTGAAGTCCTGCACAAGCAGCTTAAATGCGGCGATTCGCTGATCGACCTGGATGAGGTTCGAAGCTACGTCTCTTCACCGAGATTGTTTGACGTCACCGTGCGAAATCTGAAGCCTTCGCTGGAGTGTGTAGGCGACACATTCTTGGACAAGCGCTCGATGCTTGCGGATTGGCCGCAGCGGACATACGGCACTTCTCTGGAGAAGTGGAAGGCAATGTCGTCCAGCGCTGAGCTTATTGACGATTTTCATCACAACGATAGTAGCGTTGCGAAGATCCAGGTGTGGTCATTCGAACCCTCGAGTATCGGAGAGGAGCAGCTTCGCCTCGCAGTGGCTTTGTCGTACACCGCAGCCGAGTTCCGTGCAGAATCCAGAATCGTAGGCTCGCTAAACCATGTGCTCAACAACCTTGGATTTTACGTCGATGGAGATCGCTACTGACCGTATTTTAACGGGTAGGGCGAGACAGAGCGCAAACAAGCAGGTTTGTGTCCCGATTTTCCGCGCCGTTGCACCCAAAATGTTTGATGTAAAACGAGGCTGCAAATACACCACTAACGAAGGAGTAACGCGATACCGCGGCTCGCATGGCCTCAAGGCTCTGCTTCGGGATTAGACTAAGACTGCCAAGTATTTATTAAGCTTGTCTTCGCCTTCTTTGGTAAGTCTAAAGTAACGCTGCAAAAGATCAGCCTCGGCATCATCGACCGCGTTAAAATAAGCGGCGGGCAGGTTTAATTCTGCCGCTAGGCGTTCGACTAATTCGGGGTCTGGCATCCGCTTGCCCAACTCGTACCGATTCATCCTGGTGCTCGCGGATGCTGGCTCTTTGTTGTGTTTACTCTCCCCGCATTCTGAAAAACCTCCGCTCGACGAGGACGTCGACGGGCGCCGTGCGTTGGGAAATGACAATCCAGCCACTGGCGTAAGCCCACACCTCAAGATTAATGTGTACGATCCGCTGTAATCACCCGTCGAGATTCACGATGACCGCAGAACAATCATTCAAGTACGAAGTTGCTCTCTCGTTTGCTGGTGAGCAACGCAGCTATGTCGAGCGCGTTGCCCGGTCATTGAAAGGGTTCGGGGTGAGCTGCTTTTTTGATACTGATGAAGCCGTTCTTCTGTGGGGAACGGATGGCATCGTGTCACTTGACGGTATTTACGGTACCGATGCGCGGTACGTGGTTATGTTCGTATCTAATGAATATGTCGCCAAACCTTGGTGCAAGGTCGAACGGTGTGCGGTCTTGGCCTCGCGCCTTGAGCGCAACGATGACACCGTGCTCCAAGTGGTTTTCGATCGCGTCAAAGTCCCAGGTATGCCGCCCAGCGAAATTTACATTGAAGCCAAGAATTTCGAACCTGAGCAGCTTGCCTTGCTGATATGCAAGAAACTGGGTGTAGACCTGTCGACTCAGAAGGCAAGCGTGGTGGCGCCCCCATTCAGCCCTGAAGACGCGAAAACTGTGCGGTTCGGCTACGGCAGCTATGGAGGTCGACACACCATAGGTTCAGGGGATTGGAGTTTTGAGCTTCACTTCAGCAGAGCAAGCAGCGAGTCGATTCATATTTACAACGACACCCCAACAGTTCGGGGCTTGGCCTTTGCTCCTGGTGCCTGGGAGTGTTCAGATGTAACGGGCGCGGCCTCATTAGATTTCTCATCGCCCAACCTCAGTCCCCACGTCGGTTCGCTGTTTGTCGTACAAAACCATCTGGGTTTTTATGCTCTCGTAAGAATCGAATACATCGCAGACCAATCCCGAGGCTCAGAAATCGACGAGCTGATTTTCAGCTATCGGATTTTGCGGGACCGCAGTGATGATTTCAGCAAGGTTTCGCCGTTCCAGCCCCTTGCGCCCAGCATTGCGCTCGATTTTGACGTGGCCAACGGGACATTGAGCATACATAACACCACCAGGGAGCCCATTAAATGGTATCTGACGGCAACTGATACCTCCGGTTTTCCTCCTCCCCCGAATGCTACTTATCGGGAGCTGGATGCCGTCACGGTCGCTGGTGGTAAATGGATGCCGGCCTTGAACTGTAAATTCGAAATGAAGCCCATGCCTCCGCGGTCGGTCCGGGTCAACGACCTTCACATGGACATCTACATCTCAAACAGTATCGATGAGTTCTACAGAATTCGATTTGTCTTGAAGATGACCTGTCGGGGTAAACCGGACGGTGAAGCAGCCTTGATCAGTGTCGTAAGCCGTTTAGAGGCGGCTGATTTACTGGATACTGATGAGTAACAAGCGCCCAGACACTCGACTTCTTGTGACGCCGGAGCAGAAGTCTCGGGTGCTCCGAACTGGTGAAAGCAAAGCAAACTTATCTCCAAGGTCAGGATACTCTCAGTAACGACAGCTTTTCTCAAAAAAACGACTATCGATGCCTGGTGGGTGTTGATTTCGCGCCGGTTTCTGTCATTGTGGGATTATGGGTGTCATGCTTGGCCTCGAAATCCCTCTGCATGACTACGTAAATTGGTCGGTTTCATCTGCATCCAATAATTACATACGCTCCTTGCTGCGGATTATTCGTGTCTGTTTGATTAAAACAGCTGCGTGAGAATCTGTGCATGGTTGTTCGGTGTGGCTGTCAGGCATTTTGTTCGGTTAACGTTCCTATCTAATAAATTTACAATCAAAGGGAAGTGTATTAATGGCTAAGCATAAGGTTTTTATCAGTTACGACCACTCGGAAGACGTTCTCTACAAGCGTTTGCTGCAAGCTTGGGATGCCAACAAAGATTTCGATTTCGAGTTTGACAGTCGCGGGCCGGACGTAGCTATTAACAGCACCAATGCGGGTGTGGTAAAAACCGCGCTGACGAAGATGATGATGGAAGCGACCCACATCCTGGTACTTGTCGGTGAAAAAAGTCATGAAAGCGACTGGATGAAGTGGGAAATCGAAAGAGCCAAAAAAACTGACGTTAAGCTCAAAATTACAGCCATCAAGCTTGCTCAAGATAACAAATCTCCAGCAGGCTTGTTGAACGTCGGAACCGCATGGGCAACCAGTTTTACGAGGGATCGAATCGTCGAAGCATTGAACAAAGCGTCGAACGGTTACTGACCTTTTAGTACTTCAATTCAAGCCTAAGCTAACCCCACTGGATTATTTCGAAGTGCCTTAGGCGCTTCGGGATTCTCTCTGCTCCCGATTTAAGAGTGCCGTCATGCCTGGTACAGATTTACATGCTGATTCTGAAAATATGAAAGTATGTTTCGTTATTATGGGATTCGGGAAGAAAACTGATTTCGAATCAGGCCGCACCTTAGATCTGGATGCTACGTACGAATCGATTATTCAGCCTGCTGTAGCTGCACAAAACATGCGGTGCATTCGTGCAGATGAAATCGTGCACTCGGGGATAATTGACACGCCAATGTACGAGATGCTGCTTCGTGCAGACCTGGTCATCGCCGATATCTCCACTGGTAATGTCAACGCCGTGTACGAGCTTGGCGTCCGGCACGCTTTGAGGCCGAATTCGACCATCATAATGGTCGAGGATGAAGGAAGGCTGTATTTTGACCTTAACCACGTCAGCACCTTTCGCTACAACCACATCGGCTTTGATATCGCGGCAAGAGAGGCGAGGAGGGCCAGTGCTGCCCTGGGAGACCTAATTGCCAGCGTAATGGTCTCGAAACAACCCGACAGTCCCGTGTACACATTCTTGCCACGACTCCAACGTCCTCGTCTAACCGACGAGCAGTTCGCTGACTTATTGGATGACGCAGAAGCTGCGCAAACTCGCCTCGCGGGCCTGATGCATAGGGCTCAGATGTTTTCCGATACGAGCCGACATGCTGATGCCAAGGAGACTCTGAAGCTCGCGGCTGTTATTAAACCGGGAGAGCCCTTCATTCTTCAACAACTGGCGGTTGCTACCTACAAAGCGAAGGTTCCGACCTTATCAGTCGCATTGTTTGAAGCGATGGATGTGTTGTCCGCTCTGACACCTGACAGTTCTAATGATCCAGAGACGCTGGGGATTGCTGGTGCTATCTGCAAGCGGCTTTGGCTCGAGCTAGATGAAAGGCACTATCTCGATTCGGCCATTAAGCACTACGGCAGAGGTTATGAGGTCCGCCGCGATTACTACAACGGAGAGAACCTGGCACTCTGCTACGAATACCGCGGTGAGAAACAGTCGGATGCGGACGAAATGAAGTTCGATTTCATGTCGGCGCGCAAAGTTCGTGCCTCAGTCGTTGAAGGATTGGAGCGTATTCTCGCAGAAAGCGATTCTGTCGATCGATCAGACATAAAGTGGGTATACGCCACCCTCTCAAATTGCTATCTGGCACTAGGTCACGCGAAGGAGGCCGTCGCTTACGAAGCCGAATTCATGATTAACATGTCAATCCAATGGATGATTGAGACCTTCCAGTCAGGAAAGAGTGAAATCATCAACCTCGATACTCGCAGACAACAAAACGCTTAGTCTGCTGTGCGATATCGATTTCTAGGAATAAAGCGACACTGATTGTGTAAAAGGAATTTTGTATGGTGACTCGGAAAGTCATTGTTGGCTTCACCAGCAGTGACGTTCACATGTTTGGGATCATGCTCGGCTGGAGCGATGCAGAGTACGCGGATGTTAGCTTATCGAACTGTAATCTCATTGGCGCGCTAGATCCAGAAGATGAAGGACAGATCAAACAAAAATGCAGGGAGCACCTCAGGGCTGCGGATACATTCGTGATCCTGATCGGGAAAGATACTCGCTACAAACATAAGTATGTGTGCTGGGAGCTTGAGGTGGTAATCGAAAAAGGTTGTCGCATCATTGCGGTCAATCTAGATAATGCAAGAACCATGGTAGAGCATACGTGCCCATCGTTACTCATAAGCGCAGGGGCGATTGTCGTACCTTTTTCAGCCAAGATTGTTTTATATGCGCTCGAAATTTTCTCAAAAATGTCTGCCAAGAACTACTACTATGGCGATGATATTTACAAAAACTGGGTTATTAGGGAGTAGCGTCGTGCAGGAAAAAGACTTTCCAGCGTTGTATCAATCTACAGATCAGCTATCGAAGGATCGCCAGGGGGATTTTTACCGTGCCTTGGGCGTGAATCTGTTTCTTCTGGTTTGTGCAGCCCTGCTTTCCGTGATCAATTTCCCTCATTGGTCCATGGCCGTGTTGCAAGCACTCACGCTGCTCGGAGCGCTGGGATGCTCGGTTTTCCTCGCAACTCAACGTCCTGAAAGATTCTGGTATGCGGGTCGGGCTGTCGCAGAATCGATCAAGACTTTGACCTGGAGGTACATTTCCAAAGCCGAACCGTTTGACGATGAAGATGATGCTGCGAAAGAAGTTTTCAGACGGAAAATTAAGGCCGTTTTTGACCAGAATCGCGATATCGCTAGCGTCCTGACCTCCCACCTGGACAGCCCTCAGATCAGTGAGGAAATGTCGCGGCTTCGCTCGCAGAGCTTGGAAGCGAGGAGGGCGGCGTACCTGGAGCATCGCATCGAAAATCAGCTGGCTTGGTACAACGCAAAGGCGACTTCCAATGCCCGCGCAGCCAAGTGGTTCTTCAGATTGTTGATCGGCGTCAACGTTGTCGCAATCATATTAGCCCTCGTCAGAATTGCCTTTCTGACCGCGCCTTATTGGCCAACCGACGTGATGGTGGCTGCCGCAGCAAGTCTACTCAGCTGGATGCAGGCGAAAAGGTACACCGAACTGTCAGCGTCCTACGCCTTGACCGCCTTTGAGATTCAGTTTGTCCGAGAACAATCTCAGGTAGAGATGACCGAACAAAGGTTTTCCTCATTCGTGGGGGACGCCGAAAACGCCTTCTCCAGAGAGCATACGCAATGGGTTGCGCGCAAAGATAATTGACGAGTTGGCTGTGGCCTGTAGGTCAGCGTCACAGCCCGACTTTACCCACGCAGAGGTTTGTTCAGCTACATCGGGTCTCTTGGTCAGCCTCCGCGCAAAGTCCGTATCCTGGCGAGCAGCTGAGCCTCTAACGTAGCCAGGCCGTCATTGTTCGGGTGGTAATGCAGATACCGAAGGTGAGCGAGGTCGAAAGGGATATCAGCCTGGTTTTGCGTGATCAGGATTACCTCTTTGCCCCAAGCGTGCGCTAAGCCAATCTCGTAAAACACGTTAGCGTTTCGGCCTGTGCAGTCGCATACCACGATTGCAGACCGATCAATCAGTGCAACAACGTCCTCCATAACCGTCTGGTGGTCCCAGATATCATCGGCCCGGTCACATCTCATACCTGCCGACCCCGCGGCCCGCTGTATGGCTGCAAGTACTAAGGCAGAGTTCGCAAATGGCATCATTACAGATAGCTGGTCGTTTACGAGTGTCGCTGTCTCCGGTAACTGGAAGATCCTCGGATGACGACGAGAACCTCTCAACTCGGTCAGCATGAATCTGAAAAGATCGACATCCTTCACCGCCCAATGTGTGCGCGAAAATTCGTAGTCATTGATGCCGAGCCTGGAGCGCAAGCGATAGATTTCTGCGATAGGGATCGGGGGGACATTCGCGTCGTAGATGTAATCTAAAAGCACCTGACCTCGAGCCCCGTCTCGAATACTCATAATGGTGCCAACCCTTGCAAACTCTTCCCCGTCCACCCGCATTTCATCCATAAAAAGGGTCGGCATGGCGGTCAGAGCGGCGATGTTAAGTGCCCCGTCAACTCTCATTTGGGTTACCAGCGCAGGGGTCGTGTACTCCAGAATTCTTCCGTGACTGAAAGTGTCGTGATTGTCCGCCCAGCCACCGGCGTTAACCAATAAATTGAACATGAAACCGCACTCCTTAGCATGCTCGATATCCCGTGACTGTGCATTTCACAACGCTACACATCCCGCCGGAATGCACATCATATCGTGTCGGCACACCTCGGTCTCACCAACTTTGCCCTAGATTTTTCCATCTTACTGGGTTGGCTTTTCGCCAAAAGAATTACCCCCAGTAAAGTAGGATGCGCACCCATAAAAAAACCCGGCTATATAGCCGGGCAAGTGGGGAGCAGAGCAACGATTGAAACAGGAATTTCGGGTCGTACCTAAGAAGTACTTTAGGCCGCTCGATTCTGGATCAGGCGATCGGAACCACCTTCAGCCAAGCGGCGCTCAGCCAGACGATCTGCACCACCTTCGGCTACACGATTCTGTTGCAGATGATCCGAGCCACCTTCAGCTACACGATTCTGAATCAGGCGATCGGAACCGCCTTCAGCCAGGCGGCGCTCAGCCAAACGATCTGCACCACCTTCGGCTACTCGATTCTGTTGCAGGTGATCCGAGCCACCTTCGGCTACTCGATTCTGTTGCAGGTGATCCGAGCCACCTTCAGCTACACGATTTTGAATCAGGCGATCGGAACCGCCCTCAGCCAAGCGTCGCTCAACCAGACGGTCTGCACCGCCTTCGGCTACGCGATTCTGTTGCAGGCGATCCGAACCACCTTCAGCAACACGACTTTCAATCAAGCGATCCGAGCCGCCTTCAGCGAGGACTTGTTTAGCGGAAGAAGCTGCAAAGGCGTTTGCCGCGAGTACCGAGAAAGCGATGCTAAGAATGATTTGGCGTTTCATGGCTGCGTGCTCCGGATCTAATTGGTCGGTATGGAGTGGATGTTACGCGCCGTATTATTTAAGAGAACTTCATTGGGTCGATGGTGACTATCGATGACAGGAATGTTTGCCTCTTTGGCCAGAATCTCACCATCTGGTTCAAGGTTTGTATCGCGCTACGAGGTGCTCGAGATAATCGTTGAACATTTCATGCTGCACGTCTCCGACGGTTCCGTGGTGAACCGTTGACAACTCATCATTGTGAACAAGGCCTCCCGCGGTGATATTGGCTGAGCCAACGATCGCCGCGTAGCGCGTGTCAGACTCGAAGTAGTAGAGCTTCGTATGCAGCCGAAATTTCTTGGGGACCACCACGTGCCTTAGGGCACTCAATGTCGCGAGGGAGGGTATACACGACCGGGCGGTATTCTCCGCATTCGTGAAAATTGTGATCTCTGTTCCACGTCCAAGTGCTGCGGCTAAATGTTCAACGAGGAGATCCACACCGCACTGTTTGATCCATCCGGAACAGATGACAATTTTGTCCGCATTGTTGATTAGATCGGTGACGACAGAAAGATGGTTCCGTCCCCAATGGTTTGAAATGACTTCCACGTGTTGGCCCTGCAACAGAAATAGGGGCGAGTCTACACAGTGGTATGGGTTGCTGCTGCGCGGGTGATAAGGCTTCTGCCGGTCCACCGGGTTGATGAACGCCTCGATCATCCCGGCGCTCAGGTCGTGATTGCCCCTGGCTGTCACGGATTTTTGGCGAGTGCTGAGGCGAGATAGAATGTAAATCGATATCCATTTTTCCAGAGCATTCAGGAATTGGTTTTCTTTGCCCGTTCCTGCGTTGGAGTCAATCCTCAGATTTGCTTGAATGCTCTGTTGAACGCGTTTTCAGACGAATATCCTACTCTGCTCGAAATCTCGGTGATGTGTTGCCGCTGACCCAAAACTGACCCAGGTGTTCAACTGCTTCTGCTCACTTTTCGAGCAGGAGAACACAGGGTGATCAGCATGGAAATGTTGGGAAAAATCCGGCGGATGTACTTCCTCGACAAGCTCTCGCTGCACCAGATAGCCAAGCGTACCGGGCTGTCGAGAAACACCATCCGAAAATGGGTCAGAGCGCCCGAAGCCACTCAGTCGGCGTACCAGCGGTGCGCGACCTTCAACAAACTCAGCCCATTCCACGACACGCTGGAACAGGCACTCAAGGCCGATTCGTTCCGGGCAAAGCACAACCGCAGGAGCGCCAAAGCACTTTTCGAGCAGATCAAGGCCGAGGGTTATGACGGCGGCTACAGCCAGCTCACGGCGTTTGTACGCTCGTGGCGAGGTGAGCAAGGCAAGTCTTTACGCGCTTTTGTACCGCTAACGTTTGCGCTCGGTGAAGCCTTTCAATTCGACTGGAGCGAAGAAGGGCTGCTGATCGGTGGCCTGTTTCGACGCATCCAGGTCCCCACATGAAGCTGTGCGCCAGTCGCGCATTCTGGTTGGTTGCATAGCGCTTTTACGCGCAGAGTCGAGTGGTGAGCAGGCTGGCTCCAAATTCATGCTCGATGCGCTATCCCAAGCTTTGTTTACCTTGCTACTGCGCGTTCACCTAGCAACGCACCGGCTAGCGGCACATTGGCGCTGCTCGCAGATAAGCGTTTAGGCCGAGCTTGGCAGAATATGCTGGAGGATCCGGGGCGCGATTGGACCATTGAAGCCTTAGCAGAAGCGGCCACGATGTCGCGAGCAACCTTCATGCGTGCATTCGCGAAGGTTGCCGGAACATCTCCATGGGTGCTCTTAACCCAGATTCGGATGGAGCTGGCATTCAGTCTGCTCAGCCGATCACACCTCGGTCTAATCGACATCGCCGAGCAGGTTGGGTATCAGTCTCAAGCGGCGTTTAGCAAGAAATTTAAGGAAATCTACGGGGAGGCGCCGGGGTCGAGTTCGTAAAGCGATTTAGCTCACGTGTCTCCATCATCAAACAGCGCGAGTTCAAACCGGCGACCGTTTGAAGCCTTCAACGAACCTCTTCGCTGCTAGCTTCACCATCGAATATCCGTCATCAGTGACCTCAGCCAAATCACCGATTGTACAGGCCGCTTCCTAACGGCCGACATTTGCCAAGTTTATGCTTACCCACCCGGGAGCCTAAGAGCGATTATTCATGCGCCACGCCGGATCAGATAATTTGGCTATGAGAAAATCCGCGAGCACATCCACTTTGGCTGGCCGGGTGCGAGCAGTCGGCGTCACAAAATACAGGCCTCCCTCCTGCATGCTCCACTCTGGCAGTACCACTTGAAGTCTTCCGTCGCGAAGATACTCACTGGCTACGAATTCCGGAAGTTCAGCAATGGCAATTCCTGCAAGTACGGCAGGGATCAGCGCTTCTACGTTCGTGACACGAAGTGAGCCAGCGGCCGAAACGCTGACCTCATCTCCTGATTTATTGAGTAAACGCCAGACGTCACTCTGGGCTCGATAGGCGTATCCCAAGCAGTTTCGACCGACGAGTTCATGCGGGTGTTTTGGATGACCATGCTGTTTGAGGTATCCAGGAGACGCCACAAGATAGCGAGCTACTCGGCTAATTCGTCGTGCCACTAGCGACGAATCGGGAAGTATGGCGATCCGCATCGCAGCATCGAAGCCTTCCCCAATGAGGTCGACTGACGCGTCGGACAAGTGGAGATCGACTGACACTTCGGGATAAGCGAGAAGAAATTCCGGTAGGATTGGGGCCACCCAGCGGACGCCGTAAGTCATCGGTATTGCCAACCGCACGAGCCCTCTAGGTTGTGACGAAAGTTCGCGTGCGAAACCCTCTGTTTCTTCAGCCTCTCGGTACAGGCGACTAGCGCTTTCCGCTATGTTGCGTCCGAACTCTGTGAGTGCGAGCTGTCGGGAGGTCCGATTTAAAAGACGGGCACCAAGCCTTTCTTCCAAGCGTCCAACTCCTCGTGAAACCGTCGCGACGGAGACACCCATCACCCTCGCAGCCGCCGCAAAGGAACGCTCCTCAGCTACCTTTGCAAACATCGCTAATCCTTCAAAATCCGGCATCTTTGACATCGACAGTTCTGCAATGATGGTTTGCAATCAATTCTATTTCGAAAGGTAGGGTTCGTCGATATTCTTCGGTCATGCGCTTTCCGGCGCCAACCTGAGGAACGTCAAATGTCACGCAAACTTGAAGGTAAAATCGCCGTCGTCACCGGCGGAACCAGCGGCCTTGGATTGGCAACCGCTATTCGTTTCGCTAAGGAAGGTGCTCATGTTTACATCACCGGTCGGCGCAAAGCTGAGCTTGATGCTGCTGTTTTAGCTGTCGGCAATGCAACCGGCGTTCAGGCCGACTCTTCCAAACTGGATCAATTGGACGCGTTGTACGAACAGGTGAAAGCACAACACGGTCGTGTTGACGTTTTGTTTGTGAACGCCGGCGGCGGTGAAATGAGCAATCTGAAAGATGTCACTGAAGAGCATTTCGACGACACCTTCGGCCGAAATACCAAAGGCGTTCTTTTTACGGTCCAAAAGGCGCTGCCACTGCTGTCCAAGGGAGCTTCCGTGATTCTCACTGGCTCTACTGCGGGTAGTGTTGGCACCCCAGATTTCAGTGTTTACGCCGCTTCGAAAGCAGCCGTAAGGTCCTTCGCCCGTAACTGGATCCTCGACTTGAAAGGTCAGGAAATTCGCGTGAATACTCTTAGCCCTGGTCCGATCAAGACGCCAGGTCTCGTAGAATTGGCAGGCCCAGACGCGGCACAGCAGCAAGGTCTGCTGGATCACTTTGCTTCATTGATTCCAATGGGCCGCGTTGGCGATCCAGATGAAGTCGCAAAGGTAGCAGTATTCCTGGCCTCTGATGATTCAAGCTTCGTGAACGGCAGTGAAGTATTTGTCGACGGCGGCATCGCCCAAATTTGATCCGGAACGTATTGGGAAAGTGTGAGCTTTCCCAATACTGGTCAATCTATTAACAACAAGATTGATTTGAAATGGACACCAAATTGGGTCGCGGCAGCGGCTGAGCATTCAAATGAATAACGAAGACCAAACGCAGCAATGATAGATGTCGCCAAGCTTTATTTTATTAAAGGTGATGCTTGCGATCTGACAATATTGGACCTTTTTTAGTGACGATGTTCAGCTGTATTTTCCCAAGTTTGGAACGCGTATTGGGAAAAATGAGATTGTTGCATTTATTCAGGGTTTGATGGGGAATCTCGGCGGCCTAAAGCACGAGGTAGAGCACTACAACTACATCGCACTGGGAAATACAGTGGTTGTAGAGGGAGCCGAGAGCGGAGTCATGAAAAACGGCTCGCAATGGCCAGTTGAAGGGCGATCCGAAGGTCGGTTTTGCAACGTATTTGAGTTTCAAAAAAAACGACTGACAATGGCTGCCGATCCTGCGCGTGTATTGGCGCCCAATGGCTTAATCGGGCGGTGAGTGCTTACTTCAACTACCTCGCGGTGCCAGGAAACTTGAAGCTGTTGAGTGGCTTCAGGAAGCCATACGCCGACACTGGCGTCAGGATCTCGGGCAACGCAGCTAGCGAAATCGGCTGCAATGGTCTCGCTTCGGGTGGCTGACAGATCACTACATACCGAGCCCAAAGAGTGCGCACCCGTACCATCAGGATCGCTTCGCTTCACGCACTTGCGGCAGGAGCCGTATGCGGTAGGTCTGCACGTTCCGATCTGTGCGGGTGGGGCAGGTGACTGCCATCCCTACCGCGACCAAAAAAGGCCCATATGGTTACCATTGCAAGGCTAATCACTACCGGGGTGGCGCTTAGCATTAGCAGTGATCGCAGTCGTGTTTTTAAGGCTGCTGGTGTATGTCGCTGAGATTATCTGTGTCCAGTGATCTAACCTCTGCTTCGACGCCAACACTATCTAATCCTTCAAAACGACCAGAAGTTTACTGACGATGAACGGGCAAGCCAATTTCGAGTTCGCACAGGACTTTTTGCAGAAACTGGGCAGTGGCGACGCTGAGGCATTAGCGCTCCTATTCGCTGAAAATGCGAATTGGGAAATTGCGGGTGACGTGGGAGCGCTACCTTGGCTCGGCAAGCAGCAGGGCAAAGAAGCAATTGTTAATTTCGTAAGGGACACTGCGACTCTGCTCACCAGCGAGAGCTTCACTGTTCAGGATATTTTGGCGAATGAACATCGCGCAATGATCCTGGGTGCGCTTGCATCACGGGTCAACGCCACGGGCAAACTCATTGAAACATCATTTGTGCTTGTGCTGGAAATCAGCAATGGGCTGATCAGTAGTTTCAAGATGCTCGAGGATACGTTTGCCGTGTCGCAAGCCGCTCGAGGCTGATCCGTCCTATCGAGCGCATTGTTCTCCGGCAAATGGAAATGTCGGAGAAACTAAATTCCATGCCGCACCCGTCCCGGCGCCTCACCATAAATCTCCTTGAATTTCTTGCTGAACGCGGCCTGCGATTGATACCCAACCTGGGCTGCAATTTCGTTCAATCCCAAGTGCGAGTGACTCAGTAGGCTAAAGGCCAATTCCATTCGGACCTGCGTAAGCAACACCCACGGTGATACGCCGGCCACCTTGACGAAAGCCCGCATAAAGGTTGCACGAGACATACTCGCAGTCTCGGCCAGGCCCTCTATTGTCCATTTGTAAGCAGGGTCAGCCAACATCGCCTGCCAGGCGCGCCCCAAACGTTTATCACTGAGTAATGCAAGCGTGCTGCTGTCTTGACCGTGACTTGCTAAGTGCGCGCGCAGAATCAAAGTGAACAACGCTTGAGACAACGCATCGAGCAAAAATCGAGCGCCCACCTGATCGTCATCTGCTTCACCGCGCAACATCTCGACCAACGCCGCTAGTGGACCATTGTCCGGTAAGGCCCCACTGGGAATCACCAGATACTCAGGTAGAGCTGCAAACAACATCGAAGCCCAATTGTAGTGAAATCCACCGCATAGCATGTCCAGATCTGTGCTGACACTCCCAATGCGGTATGTCGGCAAAACCCCACTAGAGACGAGTTTTGGTGATGTTGGCTGAACAGTTTTCCCAAGACTATGCATGACATGTGGTGCGCCCCGAGGTAGCAGCAATATGTCACCGGCGCGCATGGGGAGGCGCTGGCCATCCGGAAACTCCACTCGGCACGCTCCCTCCAACACAATGTGATAGGGCGCTTTTCCCAAGACTTCCTGCTCGTGATCTCGAGCCCAATCCCCTTGAAACTGACAACGCAGATCCAGGCTGCCTCGAACGTTAGCCAAGCTGATGAGTTTATCGATTGAATTCATTTGAGAGCTTCGCAGAAAAAACTCAGCGGATTGAACAAACCCGAATCTCGCCACAGGGGAAAACTGAGCGTGTTGAAACAGTACACCAACCCGCTCAGGAGTTAATGCAATGTTCAGCAATTGGTCCGAATTGTTGCCTACCATCCAGAAAGCCTTCGGCGCGCTGGGCAAGAGCAATCCAAAAATGGTCAAGGCTTACATGGCCCTCGGTGAAGCCGCTGCCGAAAACGATGTACTGGATGTCAAGACACGCGAGCTGATCTCGATCGCTGTTGCCGTCACTACTCGCTGTGATGGCTGTATCGCTGCTCATACGAATGCAGCAATTAAGGCCGGTGCGAGCCGCGAAGAGGTGGCGGCGGCCCTGGCCACGGCTATCTCGATGAACGCGGGCGCTGCATACATCTATTCGTTGCGCACGCTTGAAGCGTATGACACGTTGAAAAACTAGTATCACATGCGTTCACTTGGAGCCTCGTCACTGCAAAGTGTCGAGGCTTTTTTACGCCATCAAAATGTCTAGGACACCTTGAGACGATCAAGCAACAACTTGAGCATGACGAACAAAAGCACCGTTCGCTAACACCGCAGACTACCTCCACATTCAATGTTCTGGAGAAGTCTCATGCTCACTTCATTTACTGCCTGGTTAAGATTCATCAGCAAACTGGATACCTTTGGCGCATCGCTCATGCGACTAGCAATCGGCGTTGTGTTCCTGTGGATCGGAGCGCTTAAATTCGTACCCTACGAGGCTGATAGCATCACACCGTTTGTCGCTAACAGCCCGTTCATGTCGTTCTTCTATGAACACCCGCAAGAGTATAAGACTCACCTGACCCATGAAGGTGAACTGAACGTCGAGAAGCGCGCCTGGCAGACAGCCAACAACACGTACGGGTTCTCGACCGGGCTGGGTGTTGTCGAACTCCTGATTGGCTTGTTGGTGCTGTCCAACCCTATCTCACGACGCACTGGGCTGCTTGGTGGTGCATTGGCCTTCGGCACGCCACTGGTGACCTTGAGCTTTCTGATCACCACGCCCGAAGCCTGGGTGGGTGCTCTCGGCGACGTTCAACACGGGTTTCCCTACCTGTCCGGTGGCGGTCGCCTGGTACTCAAAGACGTGTTGATGCTGGCAGGCGCTCTGCCGGTGATGGCGGACTCCGCTCGTCAGCTGCTGAGGGAGAGTCGCGCATGAATCGCTTATCGGAAAACATTTTGAAACCCGTGATTGCTCTGACGTTTGCCATCGTTTCCAGCAGCATCTTGGCAGCACCGGCTGATGAGGTTGCACGGACTGGGGCGCCCCTTGATATCGCCAAAACGATCAGCATTACCGATGTAAGTAATGCCTGCGGAATCGTCCCCGTGGTGCTGACGTATGACGATTCGCAGGGCCAGCGTCACACCGTAACGTATCAAGTGTGGGGGACGGCGTGCAGCGGGGGCTAAGCGTCCCTGGCCGCACGCGATAGGCCCCCGTGTCCTTCCAGCGACCTCACAGTCGGATGGTCGCAGGAAGGACGGACTTAGCGTTTGACGCCAAGATCGATCTGGGTCATGCGGCTACGAATGGTGAACACGCCATCGCCCGACAGAATCGCGCTGCGGGCAAACAGACGCCCGCTTTCCCAGTTCGACAGGCCCAGTTCCGGCTTGTTGAGCGCGTACTGGCCGTCGACCCAACGGGTGATGCCGTTGCCGACAAAAGGCGCGTTGACAGCGTTGTAGAAACGCTCATGGGCCGCGGCGTCTTCGCTGATCAATGACACGGTGAACTGCGGGCTGTAGCGGTTGAACAAGGCGATGGCGCTGTCCAGGTCGTCGACGATTTTCAGGCTCACTTCCGGGGTTTCTTCCCACTCCCATTCCCGGCCCAACTGATCTACAGGTAAGGATTCGGCCAGTGCTTCGGTGCGGTAGCCTTCGGCGCGATAGACCTCGACGGTTGCGCTCTGCCAATTGGCGGGCAGGAAAGTTTCGCTGCCTTCGATGATGTGCAGTTTGCACCCCTGACCTCGTGCCTTGCCGGCCTGTTGCAGGGCATCGAGAAACAGTGGCACCAGTGCAGTGGCGCGGTCGCGGTGGATCAGGCAGACATTGAGGGTGTTGCAGACTTTACGGTCGAGGGAGTTGCGCACCACCCTGGCGAAGCGCGTGGCATCGGCCCCGGTATCGGCGATCAGCCAGGCACCGCCGGTGCCGTGCAGGCTGACGGCGGTACCGGCCTGTTGTGCGATGCTGCCCAATTGACTGACGGCGCGACCGGAACCACGGGCTACAGCCAGCGACAGACGCCGGTCAGCAAACATCGCCCAGCCGGCAGCATGGTTGACGCTTTCTACGAGCGACACTGCACCTGCCGGCAATCCGGCGTCGGCGAGGGCAGGGTTCAAGGCGTGAGTAACGATGGCCTGGGCCGTGCCCAACGCATCGCTGCCAATGCGCAGCACCGCCGTGTTACCGGTGCGCAACACACCGGCGGCATCGGCGAAGACATTCGGCCGGCCTTCAAAGACGAAGGCGACGATGCCCAAAGGCGACACAACTTGCTCAACTTTCCAGCCGTCGTGCTCGACGCAACTGATCACCTTGCCGCGCGAGGCCGACGCGTCTCGCCAGGCGCGCAGGCCGGCGATCATGTCGCGACGCATGCGCTCATCAGCTAGAAGACGGGTGGTGGAACGGCCGCGCGCCTTGGTGCGTTCGATATCCGCCAAGTTGGCGGCCTCGATCAAGGCCCAGCAATCGGGAGTTTCCAGCCGTTCGGCAAACAGATCAAAGAAGGCGCTGATGGCCTGATCTGATACGGCAGACAGCGCTAAGAAAGCTGCTTCGGCACGCTCGATTGCTACCGCCGCTGCTTGCTGATCCACCACTGGAACCAGCAACAGCTCACCGCTGGTCTGCTCCACCAACAGGTGGTCCCCGGGCTGGAAGCGAGCTGCCAGTTCGGGGCTGACCACAGTGACACGATTACCGGCGAAAGGGATCGGCGTGCCAGCGACTAGACGTTCGAGCGCAAGAGACATGAAGCGGTTTCACCATGCTGTGGGCGGACGGGAAGGGGACCGATCGGGTTTATCCGTAGCTCGGCAGAGAACTGATTTTTTCAAGGAAGTGTGTTGGCTATGTGTCACGAAGACTGTCCAGTTTAACTTCATGTATCTCAAAGGACACCAGATATATTTCAGTACATTGCGAAGTCTCCGGTTGACCAATGGTGCACTCGAACGAGAAGGCGTTTCGGAGCCTGGAATTTGGAGACAACAATGACCTCGCATAAATGACGCTGATGCCAAGCCTGATCAGTATGTCCAGAGCAACGCCTCGCTGGATTATTTCACTCAGCACAATTAAGTCATGACATCCCTGCTGGTTCTCTAATTGCCCATAGATGGTGAGACTGAGCCCAGAAGCAATTGACCCATTTCGGGTTAATGCAGTGTCCATCCCCCGGAGTCCCCTCATGATTGATGTCACTCATTCCTGCGACGACAGCCTTTGGTTGGACACTCCAGCCATGGCCCACACCGAATACGAAGGCGGCTTTTTGCTGCCCCAATTGATGGGTGCGCTGGCTAGCGAATCCAGAGCGCCTGCTGTCATGCACAGATCCAACACGCATCAGAACAAGGCTTCGGTCCTGGAACTGTGCGCCCCGCTTTTGCGTGCATTGAAACTTCGTTTTTCTCCCCTTTAACGACATTCGACAGCACATGTGTAGTGCGACCTTGCAGAGAATTGAGATGACCTACGACTTTGATTTATTTGTAATTGGTGCAGGTTCCGGCGGTGTGCGTGCAGCGCGTTTTGCCGCAGGATTCGGTGTGAAAGTAGCGGTAGCCGAAAGTCGTTACCTCGGTGGTACATGCGTCAACGTCGGTTGCGTACCGAAGAAACTGCTGGTCTATGGGTCCCATTTTTCTGACGACTTTGAACAAGCCGAGGGCTTTGGTTGGACTGCGGGCAAGGCACAATTCGACTGGGGAAAATTGATCTCCAACAAGAACCGTGAGATCGAACGACTCAATGGTATTTATCGCAAACTGCTGATCAACAGCGGCGTAACATTACTCGAAGGTCATGCACGACTGACCGACGCGCATCATGTGGAAATCAATGGACAGCGTTTCAGCGCCGAACGCATTTTGATTGCAACAGGCGGCTGGCCACAAATTCCGGATATTCCAGGTCGCGAGCATGCCATCACATCGAATGAAGCATTCTTTCTGGAGCAACTGCCCAAGCGAGTACTGGTGGTGGGCGGCGGTTACATCGCCGTCGAATTCGCCGGTATCTTCAATGGCCTTGGTGCCGACACCAGCCTTCTGTATCGCGGTGATCTATTCCTGCGTGGGTTTGATCAATCAGTTCGCACGCACCTGGTGCAGGAGCTGACCAAGCGCGGACTGCAATTGGAATTCAACACCGATATCGTTCAGATCGATAAACAGTCTGACGGTAGTCTACTGGCGACACTCAACGACGGTCGTCAACTGGAAACCGACAGCATTTTCTACGCCACTGGCCGCCGGCCAATGCTCGACAATCTGGGCCTGGAAAATACCCGAGTCGAACTAAATGACAAGGGTTACATCGACGTCAACGACAACTTCGAAACCCGCGAGCCATCGATTCTGGCGTTGGGTGATGTGATCGGCCGAGTGCAACTGACCCCAGTCGCCACGGCGGAAGGCATGGCGGTCGCTCGTCGATTATTCAAACCTGAAGAATATCGTCCAGTAGATTACCGCCACATTCCCACTGCTGTGTTCAGCCAGCCCAACATCGGAACCGTTGGACTGACGGAGGAACAGGCGCTGGAGAATGGCCACAATGTGACCGTTTTCGAAAGCCGATTCAAGCCGATGAAACTGACCCTCACGGATTCGTCTGAACAGACGTTGATGAAGCTGGTGGTGGATGCTGTTACTGATCGGGTCTTGGGCGCGCACATGGTGGGTCCCGACGCCGGAGACATCATCCAAGGGCTGGCCATCGCGTTGAAAGCGGGTGCGACCAAGCGCCTATTCGATGAAACCATCGGTGTGCACCCGACCTCGGCAGAAGAATTTGTGACCCTGCGTACACCTGTCTCTGGCAGATGACAGCAGACGGCCAATCCAAATACTTTTTTCAAGAGCGTTGTTATGAAAGTCCAATTACCTCATTACGAAGGCTGGTCGCTGTTCGGTCTGCTGTGTTTGCTGATATCGGCGTTTTTCAAGGTAGTTGTCGCGTCAACCGTTCAACTATGCCGCTCTTTTCTCGTCCTGCTGCTCCCGATCCGGATTCAGCATCACCGCTCCTATCGGCTCCCAGTTCCGCGTCTGGCCTGACCAACGTTCCGGGCTTTTCTTGCGCGCTCGCTGGTACAGTTCATGCCGCCGCGCCAGGATCTGCTGGTCCAGCCCTCGATGCCGCTCCGTCGGTGTCACGAAGCGGATCCGGCTATGCCGGTGCTCGTTGTTGTACCAACGCATAAAATCTCTCACCCACGCGCGTGCGGCGTCCAAGCTGGCAAAACCCTCCTGCGGCCATTGCGGGCAATATTTCAGCGTTCTAAACAGCGACTCCGAGTACGGATTGTCGTTGCTCACTCGCGGTCGGCCACGGGACGGCGTGATACCCAGGTCGTACATCTTGCTCAACAGCGTCAGCGATTTCATCGGCGCACCATTGTCCGAGTGCAGCACCAGCGGCTCGTGTAAACACTGCTCGCCGATCACGCTGCGTTGCAGCAGCGCAGCCGCTTTTTCGCCGCTTTCTTCTTCGTAAACTTCCCAGCCCACGGCCTTGCGGCTGTAAATATCTTCGATCAAATACAGGTAGTAGTACTTGCCGCGTATCGGCGACGGCAAATACGTGATGTCCCACGACCACACCTGATTGGGCGCTTTGGCGACATGCGTCGTCGGTGCCGCATGCCGTCTGGGTCGCTGGCTACGGCCCCGATGATGTTGCTGACCGGCTGCACGCAGGATGCGATAAAACGTCGCTTCCGACGCCAGATAACGCCCCTCGTCAGCCAGCCTCGGTACGATCTGACTCGGCGGCAAATGGGCATACGCAGGGCTGTTACACAGCGTCACGATCGCTTGTCGTTCGATCTCGCTCAACGCATTACGCGGCGTGGGCCGCACGGTGGTTGTGCGGGCATCGGCTTGAAGATCCTCACTCTGCGTCCATCGCTGCAAGGTTCTGAGCGACAGCCCCACCTCTTGGCACGCTCTGATTTTTCGAGCACCGGCCTCGATGGCTTCGATCAACCAAGCCACCAACAACTGCCGTTCCGGCAAAGAGGTCAGGTGTCCTCGTTGTCGATCCCCCAGTAATCGTTGAGCTTTTTTCGCAGCACCAACAACGCGGCGGTTTCGGCCAGCGCCTTGTCTTTACGCAGCAGTTCGCGCTCAAGTTGCTGAATACGTTTCTTGTCCTTGCGAGATTGTTCGCGGTCGACCTTTTGTTGGTTCTGAACACTCTGCTGCCCCGTGATACAGGCTTGGCGCCAGGCGCTGACGTGTTCGGGGTACAGACCTTTTCGTCGGCAGTACTCACCCAGTTCGAGCTGCGACAGACCGGCGGTTTCAAGGACGACAGCGAACCGGGCTTCAGCAGACCAGTTCTCGGGGAGTGGCTTGTCTTCAGGCACTGCGCTTCCTTCAGAACTGACCTTCTTGCGCCAGTTGGACAAAGACATTTCGCTAACCCCTTCACGCCGGGAAACCTCGGCCATCGTCAGGTTCAGCGGGGGAAGCAGCATCTTGAGTAATGCAGCTTTGCGTTCAGGTGAATAGTACGGCACGACCAGTCTCTTTCCGCCCCCGATATGCTTTTTCAGGAAAATTCGGAGAGGCGACAACTATCCTGACACCGGGGGATATTGGTGATGACGGCGTTGATACTGGCGCTGAATTCAGATTTAGTTGAAGGTCTACGTAGCGCAATCCGCGCCACCGCGCGCACCTCGTTTGCTCTGTTTCTTGTGGCTTTTACCGCCTCTGCATTCGCTGTTTTGGTACCGTCCCCGTTTTCCAAAGCGCTTGTGCGCGAGCGTCGTTTCATTGGTCTGGCATTCGCGTTCTCTCACCTGCTGCATGCGGTATTGATCTACAAGTACGGTCAGCTGAACACCGAGTTCTGGCCCGGTCGAAGCACTATCACCAACATCCCTGGCACGCTTGGCTATTTGTTTATCCTGTTGATGACAATTACGTCCTTCAAGACCACCACACGTCTGATTGGTCGCAAGACCTGGAAGGCCTTGCACCTCACCGGTATGTGGGTGCTAGCAGCAGTTTTTGCTTACTCCAACTTCAAACGCATCCCCCTGAGCGCTTGGTATGTATTGCCGTTTGGCATCATGTTTTCGGCAATTGCCATTCGGGTTGTGGGTAAGCTCGCACAGAAGAGCAAACGGAATCAGCCTCGCGCTTTTGCTTGAAATTCGATTTGGTTTGAGCGGAGCAGGGGAGAGCGTATGTCGATAAATATGGTCGTGAACATTCCGTTCACTCGTCATTGGATTGGTCTACATTGAATGGGCTTGCCTAGGTGTACGTCACCACCAACATCGGTTACAGCACCGTCAAATTGACGTTGACCTCCCTCGCGGCCTGCCTGCCGCCGTTGCTCCCGTATACCGACAAGCTCGTTTTGATGTGTTGCAGACTCGGTTCCTCTGGCATCGCAACACTGCTTACAAGCCAGGGGCTCGATAACGTCCATCTATGTTGGAGCACGCGTCATGAGCCTTACTCTCTACGGTTTTGACGGCAGTCCATACGTTCGTACGGTGAAAATGCTGCTGAAGGAAAAAGGAGCGGAATTCAATCAGTTACAGGTAAACGTGATGAAAGGTGAACCGCATCAGCCGGAACACCTCGCACGGAATGCGTTCGGGAAAGTGCCGGTCATCGATCACGACGATTTCAGGGTGATTGAAACCAGTGCGATCATGAGCTACCTGGATGAAGTCCTGCCTGGCATTTCACTGACGCCCAAAACCGCTCGGGACCGCGCCAGGAGCCACATGGCCCAGGCGATCTATGATTCCTATGGTTATGGTTCGATGGCCTCCGTCTTCGGTTATTACCTGTTCCCCGACTTCATTGGCGGGCAGAACGACGCCTCTCGCCTCCAAGGCATCGAGAAATCGAAACTGGTGCTCAGCGAGTTGATGAAGATCAAAGGTAACGACCCGTTTCTGGGTGGGCCAGCCTTAAGCATCGGCGACCTGTACTTGGCACCGGCATGTGCTTACTTATCGATGACGCCGGACGCAGAGGAAGTATTTGCCACAACAGGCTTCGCTGACTGGTGGACACGAATTCAAGAACTGCCCAGCTTCAAGGCCACACCACCGCAATAGTTTGTAGGGTGATCTAAGAAATTTTGCCCTGCGCAACGACGGAACGTCACCCTTCGATAAGCTTGGATCTGACATTCAAAATCCCTCTTTGACGTTTTTACACATCCTCGATTGAGGTTTGTGTAAAAACGTTTTTATGCGACTGGAGTCCAGTTTGTTTTTCGCGTCATCAATCCGCCGGAATAACCTTCGGTAGTCTACTAAGTCCAACCATACCCATTTTGGTGCGTGGACCCAGTTTGGTGCTTTGCATTTCATAACACCGTTTAACATCTCTTTACTCGTTGCCACGTCTTCGGACGCTCATAGTTTTCCCTTCTCCCGCTCATAACCTGATCAGGTGTCACTGATCTCGTTGCCAGCCCACGGAGTTGAAAATGACAGACCAATCTCCGCTTTCCCATGATGAGGCGACGCGCCGTAGCCTAGTGCCAATCGGCCTAGGCGCAGCCATTACCACCGTGTCGGCGTTTTTCAAGGTAGTTGTCGCGTCCACCGTCTCGCTACGCGACTTTTACCACTACGGTTAGCTCCCTTTCGGGGTTCAGATACACCGTCCCGCGGGTTCCAGTTACGCGTTTCACCCGACCACCGTTCCGGCCTTCTTTCTCGAAAGCCCGTAGATCGCGTCCCGGCGCGCCAGGATCTCTTTGTCTTTCCCGTCGTGGCGTTCAGCCGGGGTTACGAAGCGGATTCGGCTGTGACGATGCACGGTGTTGTACCAGGTCATAAAATTCCTCACCCAGATTCGCGCATCATCCACGCTGCTAAACCCATCGTGCGGCCATTGCGGGCAGTACTTGAGCGTTCTGAACAGTGATTCCGAGTACGGGTTGTCGTTGCTCACCCGTGGTCGGCCGCGCGATGGAGTGATGCCCAATTCATACATTTTGGTCAGCAGCGTCACCGATTTCATCGGCGCACCATTGTCCGAGTGCAACACCAAAGGCTGACGCCAGCATTTTTCAAGCGTTACGCTTCTCTGTAGTAACGCTGCTGCTTTTTCGCCGCTCTCGGCTTCGTGGACTTCCCAGCCCACGGCCTTGCGGCTGTAGATATCCTCGATCAAATAGAGGTAGTAAAACTTTCCGCGAACCGGCGATGGCAGATAGGTGATATCCCATGACCACACCTGATTGGCCGATGTCGCTGCGTAAGTGGTCGGTGCCTCATGGCGATGCGGTCGCTTAGCTCGGGAGCGATGATGCTGCTGACCTGCCGCATGCAGCACGCGATAAAAGGTCGCCTCCGAGGCCACGTATCGTCCCTCGTCGGCCAATTGCGGCACGATCTGGCTCGGTGGGAGATGCGCATAGGCTTTGCTGTTGCACAGCGTCACGATTGCAGGATGTGAAGGATCTGTCCCGTGGCACCCTGCGCCTGGCCATTACACCGACGTTCATGGCGTACCTGGTAGGACCGTTGATGCGCGACTACATGGCTCTCTATCCAAATATCCATCTGGAGATCTTTGAACTCTCCATTGCCGATATCGAAACCGGCCTGGCGGATGACTCACTGGATATCGCCATTGCGTTTGATGAGGTGAGAAACCCGGACATCGAAACGATCCCAGCTTTTATTGAAACCCTGGGGCTGGTGGTGGGGCGGGATCATCCGTTATACGACTGTAAGAAACCGTTGACCGCCGAGCAGGTCGCTCAACTGGACTCTGCGTTGCTGACTCCCGACTTCGCCACCCGCATCTGTATTGACGAGTACTTCGCCACAGACGCAGATCACACCCAAGGTGGTGATCGAGGTCAATTCGGTCAACACTTTGCTGGAAGTCATGCGGCACACGGCAGTCGCCACTATTCTTCCGGAACCCATCGCTACCCAGGACCGAGCCCTGCGCAGGATCGCGCTGCTGGACAAGGGGCCACGGCCCGGAGAAGTCCTGTTACGGCGTAAAAACAACTATCACAGCGCGGCGTCAGTCGCCTTTATGGACCTGATGTTGGGAGTGTCGGTGGGTCAGTAGGTTCGGCAAAAAAATGATCATTACACGCAATGAAATGCTGGATTGTAATTGCTGGTCATTCCGCTGTTTACGAGAGGAGGGGAAGATAACTCCATCGACGCGATCACCGGGTCGAACTCAGACAACAATCGGAGCACGTCATGTCTCAGCAAACGATCAAACTTTATCGTCACCCTTTGTCTGGCCACTCTCATCGGGTCGAACTGATGCTGTCCCTGCTGGGACTGCCAACCGAACTGGTATTCGTGGATCTGATGAAGGGCGCGCACAAAGCGCCTGACTTCCTGGCTCTCAACCGCTTTGGCCAAGTGCCGGTGATCGATGACAACGGCACTGTCCTGGCAGACTCCAACGCTATCGTGGTTTATCTCGCCGCCAAATATGGCAAGGGCCAATGGCTGCCGACCGACCCGGTAGAGCAAGCCAAGGTTCAACGCTGGTTGTCGGTGGCCGCCGGTCAAATCAATTCCGGCCCTGCCACCGCGCGATTGATCACCGTGTTTGGTGCCGGTTATGACGCCGAAGAAACGATCAAACGTTCTCATGCCCTGCTCAAGGTCATGGAGGAAGAGCTGGGTCAGAGCAAATTCCTGGCCGGCGACAAGCCGACCGTCGCCGATGTTGCTGCCTACACTTACGTGTCCCACGCACCGGAAGGTAACGTGGCGCTGACTGACTACCCGAATGTCCGTGCCTGGTTGAGCAGGATCGAAGGGTTGCCGAACTTCGTTGGCATGCAACGTACTGCTGTAGGTTTGCAAGAGGCTTGACTCGATTCTGAAGGAGCTTGCCGGGAGAATAATTCCGGCCCGCTCCTTTTCATCTGTTTCGCAGTTCTCCCAGGACGCTTTACGTACATGCAGCCAGCCCGACGGCGCGTGCGAAAGTCGCTGTAGCCGACGATACTGGCAATCAGGTCTTCCCGCGCAAGCGGCCAGATACCTCGCTATCCTCTCATCAAGACAGGGGCGCCTATGGATCGTTTTCAAGAAATGCAGATATTCATGGCAGTAGCCGAGGAAGAAGGCTTTGCCGCCGCCGCCCGCCTGTTGAATATCTCTCCCCCCAGCGTGACCCGAGCCATCGCCGCGATGGAAGAGCGAATCGGCACACAGCTCCTTTCTCGAACCACACGCAGCCTGCATCTCACCGAAGCGGGTCAACGCTATCTCGAGGATTGTCGGCGTATCCTCAGTGATATCGACGAGGCGGAGGAGGCGGCTGCTGGTAGTTACTCGATACCCTGCGGGCATTTGACCGTGACCGCGTCGGTGCTGTTTGGCGAGTTGTACATCGCGCCGCTGCTGGCCGACTACGTGGACCAGTTTCCTTCGGTGCACCTCAATGCCTTACTGGTGGATCGTGTAGTGAACATGGCTGACGAGGGTATCGATGTGGCCATACGCATCGGCCATTTGCATGAGGCTAATCAGCACGCCATCAAAGTCGGCGAAGTACGCCAGGTGATCTGCGGTACCCCCGATTATTTCGAACGCTACGGCAGGCCGCGTCATCCCGGTGAACTCAGTACCGCCAACATCGTCATGTCTTCGGCCAGCCATTTGCTGAGCGACTGGCAATTCGTCAACGACGGCAACGCACTGAGCTTTCGATTCGAACCGCGATTGGTGGTCAACGCCAATCAGGCTGCGATCAATATCGCCAGCCTGGGCTGGGGCGTGACGCGAGTATTGTCCTATCAGGTGGCCAGCCAGGTGGCGGCTGGCGAACTGGAATTGGTGCTGGAGGACTTCGAACCGCCTGCGCTACCCATTCAAGTGGTCTACCTCAAGAGCACCCGAATACCGGCAAAGGTTCGTACCTTCGTGGATTTTCTCGCGGATCGACTCGGCAAGGATTCGGCGCTCAAGGCTGTGGTGAAGGTTTCCAACTGATGGATCGCTACCATGAAATGCTGATGTTCGAAGCGTTATCGGAGCGTCCCAGTCTGGCTGCTGCGGCCCGTCGTCTGGATGTGTCCGGACCTACGGTCGTTCGCGCCATTGCACGGCTGGAGGAACGTCTTGGCGTGCCTCTGTTACTTCGAAGCACCCGCGGGGTGTCGCTGACCGAGGCCGGCGCCGGCTTCATGGCCGATTGTTCACGCATTCTCAAGGCCATCGAAGACGCAGAGGCTTCGGCCAAGGGCTTGCACGTTCAGGCCCAAGGCAATCTCACGGTGCTGATGCCTTTGCTGTTCAGCCGTTATGTCATGACCTCGATTCTGACGGACTACATGAGTCTGTATCCTGAGGTAAAAGTCTTTGCGCAATACCATGATCGTTTTCCGAACATGA
This sequence comes from Pseudomonas sp. RT4P38, assembly GCF_054897765.1. Classification (NCBI taxonomy): domain Bacteria; kingdom Pseudomonadati; phylum Pseudomonadota; class Gammaproteobacteria; order Pseudomonadales; family Pseudomonadaceae; genus Pseudomonas; species Pseudomonas sp. RT4P38. The sequence goes on along the minus strand of NZ_CM142703.1, from coordinate 3,798,690 downwards.
ATGAAGAGGGCATCGATGTGGCGGTGCTGGTCGGCAATCTACCAAGTTCGTCATTGATCGCACGACAGGTGGGCTATGTACGCTCGATGGTATGCAGCAGCCCTGCTTATCTGGCTACTCACGGTGAGCCCGGCGTACCTGAGGATCTGCAAAATCATCGACTGGTCGCCACCCATGCTTATCGAGACAGGGTCCAGTGGGACTTCCAACACGACGGTGAGGTGAATCACTTAAAAGCCCGGACACGGATCAGTTGCGCGACGGTACAGGCGGCCATCGATGCAGCCGCTCATGGCGCCGGCATTACCCGTTGTCTGAGCTATCCGTTGTACGAGTATTTGAACACTGGGCGATTGCGGCGTGTGTTGCAGCCCTATGAGTTACCGGCGCTGCCGGTGCACGTGGTGTACCGCGAAGGGCGCAAGGCCTCGATGCGGGTGCGCAGTTTTGTTGACCACATCGTCGACGGCCTGCGCGAGCATCCGGCCATGCAGCCGGATGTTCTTTGAACGCTTGCAGCGCACGCAACAGCGGAGGTCGCTGCTAGTCATTACTTAGCAGTGGCAGCTGTTTCAATCAGGCTGGCAACGACTTTCGGATTGGACACCATCACCACATGGGACGCGCCTTTGACTACGACAGTCTTCTTGGCGTGTGCCCGCTCAGCCATGAACACCTGGGCTTGCGCAGGGATGTTCTTGTCCTTGTCGCCATAGACGAAATACGACGGAACGGTTTTCCAGGCGGGTTCGCTCGAGGCTTCATTGAGCGCCGCTACGGTCACGGGACGTTGGGTCGCTGCCATCAATTTTGCGTCAGCATTCGACACATCGGCGGCGAACTGATCGTGGAACTTGTCCTGGTGGATGAACAGATCCTTTCCACCATCGGCCAATTCAACCGGTGGAGCCAGGGTTTGCCCCAAGGTATTACCCGGGAAACGACCCGCCAGGTCGGCGGTGGATTCACCGGCTTCAGGCGCGATTGCCGCGACGTAAACCAGCGCCTTGACGTTGGCATTCCCGTAGGCGGCTTCGCTGATCACCGGGCCACCGTAGGAGTGACCAACCAGTACCACTGGGGTTTTGATGCTTTTCAGTACATCAGCCACCGATTGCGCATCGCCTTTGAGGCTGCGCAGCGGGTTGGAAGCCGCGATCACCGGGTAGCCGTCTTTTTCCAGAATCTTGACCACGCCGTTCCAGCTGCTGGAGTCGGCGAAGGCGCCGTGCACCAGCACGACGGTAGGTTTAACTGGAGCAGCAAGCGCAGCGGTGGCGCTGACCATAGCTGCGGCAAGGGCCAGACCTGCGAATAACTTGTTCATCGGGTGTTCCTGTACGGGGTGGGAGTAGTGAAGCGACAGGGCCATTTGAACCGGATGTTGTGTCCCGTATGTGTCTGACTTGCCCGACCGGCGCATGGAAATATGTCTGAAATCGCCTGAGCTACAAACGTATACAAACGCCGTTCGGGCATTTCAGTGAGCGAAATAGTGGATTGTATTTTGTGGTCGTTCTCTACATCGCGGTTAAGGCGGAGCATAAGCACACACACTCTTCCATGCTGTACAGCAGAGGCTCATGACCGATGAAACGCGTGCTTATGTTACTGGCCAACGGCGTAGAGCCCCTGGAAATGGCCGCTTTTACCGATGTGCTTGGCTGGGCCAACCTGCTGGGTGATCACCCTGTGGAACTGGTCAACGCCGGCCTTCGCAGAAAGATCGTGACCACCTTCGGTCTCATGCTCAATCCGAGTTTTTTATTGAGCGATCTGGACGTGAGCAGCTTCGATGCCTTGGCACTGCCGGGTGGTTTTGAACCATCTGGTTTTTACGAGGAAGCCTTGAGCGAACCCTTCCTGGCGACCATCCGGCATTTCGTCGAAGCCGGTAAACCCGTTGCCAGCGTTTGCGTGTCTTCCGTGTGCCTGGGCGTGGCCGGCGTGCTGCGTGACAGGAACGCCACGACCTACCACCAGGAGGGTGGCAAACGGAAAAACCAACTGCTGGAAACCGGTGCACGCTTTGTCGATCGCCCCGTGGTTGTCGATGACCAGATCATCACTTCAAGCGGGCCGGGCACTGCCACCGAAGTTGCATTCGTACTGCTCGAAAAAATAACCAGCGTCGAAAATGCCGCTTTTATCCGCAAGAAGATGCGCTTCGCCACCCCCGACCGTGATTGGTACGAAACGCCGCAAGTGCCCTGAAATGATCAACCAACTCCGATCGACTTTTTACCAAGGTAACCATATGACCAACACAGCACTCATCGTCGTTGATATTCAGAACGACTATTTTTCCGGCGGCAAATGGGAACTCAACGCTACTGACTCGGCCGCTGAAAATGCTGCTCGTGTGATTGGAGCGGCACGTGAACGGGGTGACTTAGTCATCCATATCCGCCACGAGACTTTAGCCCCCAATGCACCGTTTTTTGTCCCTGGCTCCGACGGTGCGCAATTGCACGAGAAGGTGCGCAATCTCGCGGACGAGTTTGTCATCGTCAAACACTTCATGAACCCGTATCGCGAAACCGAACTGCTTGATGTGCTTGAACACAACGAGATTGAACGGGTCACTGTGGTCGGGAACATGAGCCACATGTGCATTGATGCTGTCACCCGCGCGTCTGACGACTTCGGGTTTGAGACGACGGTGATTCACGATGCCTGTACGACCCACGACCTGGAGTTCAACGACGTTAAGGTTCCTGCGCCTCTGGTGCATGCGGCGTTCATGGCCGCCTTGAAGTTCGGGTACGCCGAAGTGCTGAGCACTGACGAGTATGTGGCCTAGGTTTTCATTCTGCTGCCGAAAAAGGTAACCCAATGTTCAATCTTTCCAATGCTGTCGATTACTACTACTGGCCAACCCCCAACGGGCAGAAGGTCGCCATTTTTCTTGAGGAGTCGGAACATCCCTACGTCGCGCATCCCGTCAATATCAGCAATGGCGAGCAATTTTCCACTGAGTTCACCCGAATTTCGCCCAATCAGCGCATTCCAGCGATAGTCGACAGAGAGACTGGTGTATCGGTCTTTGAGTCAGGGGCGATTTTGTTGTACCTGGCTCAGCGCCGCGGGCAATTCATCCCCGCCGATGCGAAAGGGGCGGCTGAAGTTATGCAGTGGCTGTTCTGGCAAGCGGCGAACCTGGGGCCGATATTGGGACAGGCAGTGTTCTTCCTTAATTACGCCTCTGAACATGTGCCGCTCGCCGTGGCACGGTTTAGTAAAGAGACCGAAGTTTGTATGGCGTTCTGGAGCAGCAAGTGAGCGAACGACCTTACGTCGCCGGCGAGTACTCCATTGCCGATATGGCGATCTATCCTTGGGTGCTGCAACATGACAAGCAAGGAATGACGCTCGATGGTTATCCTAACGTCGCCGCTTGGCTAGAAAAAATCAGTATGCGACCAGCAGTGGTTCGGGCCTACGCTAAAGGGGAGCAAATTCGTCCATCTGGTCAAACTGATCAAGACAGAAAAAAGCTTTATGGGCTTCCATAACGGGGTCGCTACCCACTTAGGCGATTCCAGGTTGCTTGAGTGCGTGCAGGGTCTGTCTCGAGCTTCAGGAGGTTGCAAAGCGCAGAGTTGATGATCACCGGCAACTGCGTATTAGACCCCGCTGCCGGGGATTCAACCATTCCTCGCCGGGCGGCGGGTGAAGGGCACCTGTTTATGAATGCGTAGAGGTGATCATGAATCAGTCGGACGCGCCAGGAGCATCCCCTTGGCATGCGGGTGAGCGTGAATTGCAGGAAAGCGTCGGCGTCGCGGATCAAATGGAGATCTTCGGACGCAAGGTCGTACGTGACTACATGCCTGATCAGCATCGATTGTTTTACAACCAGTTGCCTTACGTGGTGGTGGGCGCGGTCGATGAACAAGGGATGCCTTGGGCCACATTGATCGAAGGCCCCCCTGGCTTCATCCATTCACCCGATCCGCGAATGCTGCAACTCGACCGCCTGCCCGCCGAGGGTGATCCAGTTAGGGCGGCCCTTAAGCAAGGCGCTGCGGTGGGACTGCTGGGCATAGACCTGAAGACCCGAAGGCGCAATCGCATGAACGGCAACATCAGCACCGCCTCGTCAGGCGGTTTTGCCGTTTCTGTGGTGCACGCTTTCGGCAACTGCCCGCAATACATTCAGTTGCGAGGCGTTGAGCCGGTCAGCCTTGGCCAAGCCTCTGCAAATGTTGCGGCCGAATGTCTCAGCGAACTGGATGAAGCCGCGAAGTCAGCCATCAGCAAGGCCGATACCTTTTTCCTCGCCAGCTATGTCGACCTGGATGGCGATGCATCCCGGCGCTCGGTGGACGTTTCTCACCGGGGTGGCAATTCAGGTTTTGTCAGGATCGAAGGCAACGTGCTGACGATTCCCGATTTCGCCGGCAACCTGCACTTCAATACCTTGGGTAATTTCCTGCTCAACCCGCGCGCAGGGCTGGTGTTCATCGATTTTGAAACAGGCGACATGCTGCAAGTCAGCGGGCGTACCGAGATCATTCTCGAGGGCCCGGAGATTGCCGCCTTTCAGGGGGCTGAGCGGCTCTGGACGCTGACCGTGGAACAGGTGGTCCGACGTCAGGCTGTGTTGGCCCTACGTTGGCGGTTTGAAGGTTTTTCGCCTAACAGCCTGATGACGGGCAGTTGGGAACAAGCTGAGGGCCGATTGCAAGCCGATAACCTGCGCGATCAATGGCGACCGCTGAGGGTGACGCGGATCGTTGACGAGAGCAGCTCCATTCGCTCCTTCTATTTTGAACCGGCCGATGGCGCGGGCATACCGCGGTTCGAGGCTGGCCAACATTTGCCGGTGCGCTTTTGCCTTGCTGAAGGACAGGCGCCTCTGGTCAGAACCTACAGCCTGTCGAGTGCGCCGTCGGACAGTTTTTTCCGCATCAGCGTCAAGCGTGATGGACTCATCTCGTCGCATCTGCACGACCGCGTTCAGGTTGGGGATCTGGTTGAAGCCCGTGCCCCTCAAGGGCGCTTCACGGTGCAAGCCGATGAATATCGACCGTTGGTTTTGCTGGCCGCGGGCGTGGGCGTGACCCCACTGCTGTCGATGCTGCGTGAAGTGATTTATGAAGGCGAACGTATCCGTCGCACTCGACCCACTTGGTTCATTCAAAGTGCACGCAGCCTGGGGGAGCTTGGGTTTCGCGATGAGGTGTACGAACTGGCGACCCGTGCCAAGGATAAAATTCGTGCGCTGCGTCTGCTCAGTCAGCCGGAAACTCATGCTCGCGTTGGTGAGGATTTTGAGGTGGCGGGGCGTGTGGATGTCGAACTGCTCAAGGCATTGCTGCCCCTGGACGATTACGACTTTTACCTGTGTGGCCCTGGTGCTTTTACCCAGGCGCTGTACGACGGTCTGCGTCAGTTGCGTATTGGCGATGATCGTATTCACGCGGAGACTTTCGGTCCTTCGACCCTGGTTCGCCAACGGGATCATTTAACCCCGGCGGTCGAGCAGATACCCGCGGCAAGCAGCCCGGTCAAAGTGCTGTTTTCGGCATCGGCGAAGGAAGCTCGTTGGGAGCCGGGTGGCGGGAGTTTACTGGAACTGGCCGAGAGCCGTGGCCTGAACCCGGACTTCAGTTGCCGGGGCGGTTCGTGCGGTACATGCCGGACCCGATTGGTCAGTGGCCAAGTGCATTATCTGAACCTGCCGGCTGAGATGCCGGCCGAAGGGGAGGTACTGATTTGCTGTGCGGTACCAGCGCAAGCCAAGGAGGGCGACGCCCCCCTGGTGCTGGATTTGTGAGCTGGCGTCATCGGTGCTCATCCCGCCATGCGCGGGTTGAGTACCTGGTCGATGCCGCCTTCGCTTTCAAGTTGAGCCAAGTCATCGAAGCCGCCAACGTGCCAGTTTCCGAAAAAGATCTGCGGGACGGTACGGCGACCGCTTCGGCTGACCATTTCGTTCTTCACGTCGACTGAGCGTACATCGATTTCTTTGTACGCAACCCCTTTGGCATCAAGCAAACGCTTGGCATTACGGCAGTAGGGGCAGGTCGTGGTGGTGTACATAGTGACTTCAATCATGTTGAGTACTCCTGAAAATTAGAGGCTGATTTAGGCAACAGCTTTTGCTGGACGGGCATGAACGGCAACGGTGTTCGGATGCTTGACCAGTGACTTGAAGGTCTTGTTGTCGGCGTCTAGGGCGTCGATTGAACCGGTCCCGATGTCGTAGACCTAGCCATGCAGATTCACCAGACCTTTTTCCTGAGCCAGGCGCACGCTTGGATGTGTCTGAATGTTGGCCAGTTGGGCGATGACGTTTTCACGCACCATGGAACTGACTTTGGCGGCTTCACTGGCGTGAGGACGCGATTCGTTGATGACTTTCGCCGACTCGGCATGTTGCAACCAGCCGGCGACCGCAGGCAGGTGATCCATGCACTTGCACTTGGCGACAGCGGTCATGGCACCGCAATCGGAATGGCCGCAGATCACGATATCGGTCACGCCCAGTACGGCGACGGCGTATTCGACCGTGGCCGACACACCACCGGAATGCGGGCTGTAGGACGGCACGATGTTGCCAGCGTTACGGATCACGAACAGTTCGCCAGGCTCTTGCTGGGTCAGCAGTTCTGGCACCACACGGCTGTCGGAACAGGTGATGAACAGAGTGCCTGGATGTTGCGTGGTGGCCAGGTGTTTGAACAGGTCAGTGCGTTGTGGAAATGCTTCTTTTTGGAACTTCAAAAAACCTTCGATGAGCGCTTTCATGATGTTTACCTTTCATTGAGTGTTGAGTGAGTGATTATTAGTTGGTGCAGCCTCTACCGATCACGCTGTATTCCAGGATGTGGGTTTCACCGTGCGAATCGCGGTAAGTCATTTGCACTGGCGTCGGGCCACAGACATCCGCCGTCGGCGTGATATGGATGACCTTGGCGATATCCAGGTGCATGCCGTACGCATACGGAATGGCTTCTGGCGCGACCACGGCTGGCTGGGCGTAGGCCGACAGCGAAGCGGTCAGGGACAGGGCGAGAAACAGAATTTTTTTCATGACGAATCCTCCATTCAAATGTGGTGATTGATCGAAAAGGGTTAAGAAATTTTTTGAAGCAGGCCCGCAAGGCTGCGGGCCGATTTACAGGTCCGGTTGCATCCTTAGAAAGGACGCAGTGGCAGGAACTTGCCGTCGAGAGTGATCACTGCCCGGTGGCCGCCTTCCGGGTCTTCGACCTTCTTCATGTCGAGCTTGAAGTTGATCGCGCTGATGATGCCGTCGCCGAACTGCTCGTGAACCAGGGCTTTCAAGGTGGTGCCGTAGATCTGGATCATTTCGTAGAAGCGGTAGATGGTCGGATCCGTTGGAACACTCGACAGGCTGCCGCGCAGTGGAATGATTTGCAGACGGGCGACCGAGTCGGCGTCCAGGTCCAGTTTTTCGCCGATCACTTTGGCAGCGGCTTCAGGCAGTGGGTGCTGACCGAGCAGGGCGGCGGTGACATAAGCCAGACCGAAGCCGGTGCCTTGAGCCATGTCTTCGAAGGACAGGTTTTTGCGCGCCTTGGCGTCGAGGATTTTCGCGGTCAGCTCGAGGCTGGTGTCGTTGTAAGCGTGGGACTGTTGCATGGTGTTTCTCCTATCGGGTTTGCTTGGTGGCTGTTGCCAGGTTTGTGTTGCTTGGGTGTGAAGCAATCTTCTGCCGTTTGCTCGATAGCGTCCAAGACCGATATACAATCCTGCGCATAAGTCGTTCCTATAGATGCAGGTCGGAGCGTTCATGAACGTTGAAAACTCAGAGGCGCTGCTGTTGATCCCCAACGGCTTTCCGGTGTGGATTGACGTGGCTCAGGCAAGCATTGGAGGGGCGGGCACGGCGATGCGCTTTGTATTGCCCTTACATGCTCACAACCTACCGTTGATGCATCGTCAGGAAACCAAACTGGTGGTGGCGCTCAAGGGCGAACTGGATATTCGTGCCGGTCGACAGCGAATCGCGTTACTTCAGGAAGGCGAGGCTATAAAACTCGACCCCGGGATCGCTCACCGCATCCATCAGTACGGAACGGTGGCGAGCACTGTCGGTGCGGTGTTATGGCCAGGTGCGGTCGAACAAGCCTTTCGAGAACTTGCGGTGGCCGCCCTTCAAAAGGCTTTTCAGCGCAGTGACATGATTGAGATCCTCGCTCGTTACGATGTGGTCTGGACCACGCAATTTCATGAACATGATCCTGAATCGATAACGGTCCGGCCTTTCCGGGATTGGCTAAGCGATCTGCCAGAGGCATTGGCGAGGCTATTAGCGCTGCGGTGGGGATGGTGAAGCTTTCGCCTCGATCTGGCCGACGAGGCGAAGCTTTGTGTAAGTCTCAGAGAAAAAAGTCAGGGACTGGCGCAATCTACTTCCATAGCCGTAAATTTTTAGGGCGTAACGGCATGCAGTCGTCTGCCTTTGACACTTACCTGTTGGCCGATGGCAAACTCTTCGCGCGGAGAGCGCACTACTTGTTCTTCGCCTGTATTACTCCGAACGGTGTAAGCGCGCTCCTCCAAACCGCTTGCTGTCTGGACCTCACGTCCTCCCAACAATCCTAATCCAGCTCCGATTAACGCTCCTAAAGGTCCGCCGACTGCACCTCCAATTAATACTCCAGTTCCTGCGCCAAATGCGGCGCCCGCTGTGGTGTCGCCAGCTTGTGAGAGGACCTCGTCGGCTCGCGTTGTACCTGCGATGAAAAGTGAAAGTCCGACAATAACGGTTAAAACACTTAGGTTTTTCATGCTGCCTCCGAATGGCAAGCACCCGGTACCTACCATATTGATCATCATGAGCGACTGACATAAATCGCTCCCTAACCTTTCTTGAACGTCAAACAACACGGATATTTCTGTGGCACTGACTAGCAATCACCTCAGCCAAAAGGCACCACCATGTGGGAGCCTGGGAGCTATTGGGGGAAGACCTATTCCTTCAGTTTCGATGCAATTTTTGCGACGTATTGCCCTTGGTGGTGAGCAATACCTAATTCACGCGGGTCCGGTTGGCGGGAGCCATCAGCACCTGCAATGGTGGATGCCCCATAGGGGGTACCGCCACCTGGTTGCGATACATCGAATAAGGCTGGATCGGAATAACCGATAGGCACAATGACCATGCCGTGATGAGCAAGTGTCGTCCACGTCGAGGTGATGGTCATTTCTTGGCCACCGCCAGTACCCGTTGATGTAAATACACTTGCGACCTTGCCAACCAGTGCTCCGCTAGCCCACAGGCCGCCAGTCTGATCGAGGAAGTTGCGCATCTGTCCTGACATATTGCCAAAGCGGGTAGGCGTGCCAAATATGATGGCGTCATAGCCAGACAATTCAGCAGGGTTTGCCACTGGAGCCGCCTGGTCAGTTTTGCCGTGTGCCGCTTTGAATGCCTCAGGATCCATGGTTTCAGGAACACGCTTTACCGTGACTTCAACCCCCGGGACGCTGCTAGCACCCTGAGCTACATGCTGCGCCATAGTTTCGATATGGCCGTACATCGAATGATAGAGAACCAGAATCTTGACCATCTTCACTTCCTCGTTTCGCTACATCGTCTGTCGAACGCCGGTTGTTACAGGCCTAAATCAGAAAGACCTGGATGATCGTCAGGGCGACGGCCTAACGGCCAACGAAATTTTCGCTCCGACTCTTTGATTGGCATGTCGTTGACGCAGGCAAACCGATGAGCCATCAGTCCGTTTTCAGCAAACTCCCAATTCTCGTTTCCGTATGAGCGATACCAATTACCGGAGTCATCGTGCCATTCGTAGGCGTAACGTACCGCGATGCGGTTATCGGTAAATGCCCACAGCTCTTTGATCAGTCGATAGTCCAGTTCTTTGTTCCATTTTCGGGTCAGGAATGCTGCGGCTTCAGCCCTGTTTACTGCGAAGTCGACTCGATTTCGCCATTTGGTATCAGTTGTGTAAGCCAGTGAAACTTTTTCTGCATCGCGGGAGTTCCAGCCATCCTCTGCAAGCCGGACTTTGAGAATTGCCGATTCGCGATCGAAAGGGGGTAGTGGGGGACGGGTTTCAGATTCAGCCATGATTTTCACTCCGAACGTGTGGGGACATCGTGGTCAAGCAGGCAATGTGCTTAGGGAGCAGGTGAGCCCTATGCCGTTGTTTCCGGAAATTCCGCCAATGGAACGAATTTGTTGGTTCTGCCATCGAGCGCGACGATGGACCCTGTTTCGATGTCATAGACCCAACCATGCAGATTCAGCTTTTTCTGTTCCAGAGCCAATCTGACGCTGGGGTGGGTTTTCAGGTTGGAGAGCTGAGCGATAACATTTTCCCGAACCATAGAGCTGACACGTTCTTTGTCGGATGCGTGGGTACGGGTCGCGTTCATTACCTTCGCCGACTCCGCATAGCTCATCCAGGCCGCCACTGCCGGTAAATGATTCAATGATTTGCCACTGGAAACCGCCGTCATTGCTCCGCAATCCGAGTGACCGCAAATGACGATGTCATGGACCTCGAGTACCGCAACGGGATACTCGACAGAGGCGGTGACACCACCCGGCTGTGGTCCATAGGATGGAACTATGTTTCCAGCGTTGCGTATAACGAATAGCTCTACGGGCTCTTGCTGTGTGAGCAACTCCGGAATGACTCTACTGTCGGAGCACGTGATAAATAACGTTTCTGGATTTTGGGTAGTGGCGAGATATTTGAAAAGGTCCGTTCGCTGCGGAAAAACTTCTTTTTGAAACTTGATGAAACCATCGATGAGTGCTTTCATGTGCAAGTTCCGGCGTTAAGCGTCTGGGTGAAATTGCGAAGACCGATGTTAGAGGCCTTACTAAATATCGTCCAAGAATAAGAGGGAGCAATGATTTATTTGTTATATAGGATAAATCTAATGCTGTTTAACTTTCATGCTATCTGCGTATGATTGAAGGGTAAGTCGTGACCTCGCTCATCAATTACTGCAATAATTAGGCTTGATTAACCTGAATTATTGACGGAAATTTTAAGCCGCTTTTTTTTTGCACTTATTTCGAGCAATGTTCCACTTTTTTCGCTCAAATAATCAGCAATTAGGCAGCGTAACCAACGCTCGCCTGGATCGTTGTCCAGCGTGGCGCTCCATGACATGGATAGATCGAGGGTCGGGAGAGTCATCGGGACGGGGTCCGCGCGCAGGCCACCTTGTCGACTCATGGCCTTGGCCACGTAATCGGGTACGACGGCCAACATCTGCGTGTCCTCAAGCAGTGTTTTAAGCGCACTGTATTGCGGAACCGCCAGGATGATCTGGCGTTGCCGCCCCAGAGATCCCAACGCTCGGTCAATATAATCGGACGCTTCACCGTTGACCGAAACAGAGACATGTGGGCGATTACAGTACTCGTTGAGGTCCAGAAGACCCGCCATGGTGTTGGCACTTAAAACAGTCGGGCGGATGCTGCGCAGAAATTTTCGTTTGGCATTGGCAGGGAGTTCCCGGCAGTGGCACACGCCCAGTGACACCTCGCCTGTAGCCAGCTGGTTGGCCAGCAATGAATGGTCGGTACGGCGCACGACGAAACTGACTTGAGGCGCTTCCATACGCAGTTGGCGAAGCAGGCCTGGCAGCAAGGAATACTCCACATCATTGGAAAGTCCAATTCTGAAGACGTTGGTACTGGTCGTGGGATCAAATTCGCTAATGTTGCTCAGCGCAGCCGCCATGGTGTCCAGCGCAGGAGTCAACGTGAGTTGTATTTCAAATGCTCTGCTCGTGGGCTCCATGGTTCTACCCATCCGAATGAACAGCGGATCAATCGAAAAATTGACGCAACCGATTTAAGGAAGCACTGATTGCCGATTGACAGAGAAATAATTTCTCACCGGCACGGGTAAGATTTCGTTCGTGCATCAGCGTTTCGAAAACGATCAAAAGACCGAAGTCGATTTTGCGAAGATCGTTTCTATTCATCATCATCACCAAAAGGGTTGCGGCCCGTCATTGTGCTTCAGCGCGCAAAGAGCGATGTTCAAAGGACATCTGACTCATTGCCTATGAGCCTCTAAGCGGACGGTAACCAAATCAATTAAACAGCTTTGGAGGCCAGTATTTAATTGAAGTGCCGCCGTAGGTTTGATTTATCTAAGGTGTAAGTGGTAGAGGCTAATACTTGAGTGTGTGGGTGTTAATTAAGTAGATTAGACGAGGGCGTCGGAAAAGTGATAATTAATATTTTGCAGTTAAACAGTTGGGCTTTGCTGGACGCATCGCGGTTGTCCATTTACGATAAGGCCTGTCTCTCTATTTCTCAGGATTTGCTCAATACAGTCAATCATTTAACGCGGTGAGAACGACTTCCAGATTGAGCATCAGCGAAGCGGTGGCGCCGGATGTCCTGGTTAATCCAAACATCAGCGCAATGGGTCCAACAATGCCCCCGAAAACGACGGCGCCGATTAGCCAAGGCCATTCAGAGGGGACAATGCCCACATTTTTCCAGCCCTTATCACGCACAAACCGAGCAATTGTAAGGCCTAGACCACTACCCAGGTACAGAAGGCCCGCGAGTAATACAGGCGAGACGTTTGGGCCAAGCAGCTTCGCGAGCGGCGTGCTGGCACCGAATAATGCGGCAGCAGCTAGCGCATACAAGATACTTACGTTCATCGCTAACCCCACACCTAGATTCGTTGGGAACATCATACCGCGAGGAACACGGCCGCCTCGCGTGCCGTAACCTGAGATGCTGCTGGTGACGATTGCCGGCAGGGGCCTAGACAATTTTTTACCGCCATTGAAGAAACTTCTTATGATTCCGGAGGCATCCAGCTCTCGAAATGCTTAAGCGCGTCCAAGTCACCGATCAGCTCCTTAGCTTTTGCCAAGCGATTTAGGATCGCGTGTCGCTCCTCCGGCCCAAGGCGTCCGGCACCCAGCTCTATGTCATCGAAGAACGCACGGATACTGTTCACCTTCGTCCAAGTCTGAATCACCGCTGCAAGCTGATCTCGGCTGTCCTGAATCGCTTTCAGCCGACGCTTCTCGTCTTCCTTACGTCTCCATTCTTCCATCTGTAACTCATGCTGATGTCGTTCCTGTTCGCTCCGCACTCGCTCGATCTCAACCTTACCGGCGAGAATTGGAGCCTCGGTTTTCAGTGACTTCACGATGCTTGGAATTTTGCTGATCAAGTCGCCAGGCTTGTTCTCAGTCCATCGCTGAATCCACTCCACACCGTAGTACGGGGAGTACACCTGCAAGCAAAGTCTGCCCGTCGGCATATCAGCGCTCATCATCCATCCGTCTCGATAATCAGAACGCCGTTTGGTCACCGGCAGCTCTGTCACCCGGACGTATTTTTTGTCCGGCCGCTTAACGTGAACGTATTCGCTGATTTCATAAATGGACAGACCAAACACCACAGTGCCGACGTAGACGACCGTGGGACGTTGAGGTCGCCATAGGGCAGGGTGCACGTATCTATTTGATGCGACCTCTCGATGATCCACGGACTCACGGCCCATGTGGGTAGTTGGATCAGAAAGCGCTACCTCGAAGCTCTTTCCCATGAGCGCCAAGTACAGCATGTTTGCGAAGTCAACGGCATGATTTACGCCCGAGCGACTGACAATTATATCTGCCATAGAGCGCTTTGAAGGCCGGAGATAGCCCTCGTCGGTCTCTTGGGCTTTCTTAAAATGCTCTTCAATGTCCACCAGTAGCGGATGCTTAAGAGGAAGTGTTGTAAGGCGACTCGTCTGTTTACTGCGGGTTTTTGACGGGGCTTTGGGAAGCGACCGTGAAATTTGTTCTGGCGCGCCGTTCCGGCTCCAAGCGACAAGAGCGCCTGGCTGGACCTCCGGAAGCGGCGGACTGGCTTTACGCTTCCCCGCGGCCACCTGCGCCCAATACCCGACAGCGGGGCGGGGAATATTCAGATGGGTGAATACGCGGGCCAGGTAGCTTGAGGACACTCCATAACGTTCCGCGATCTTCGTCATCGGGGTCGACCAAGCTTGCTCGTAGAGTGACTCCCGGGTAACGGTATCCACGGATGAATCATCAATCACTGCTGGATTATTCGGAGTGTCTTCCATGCATGAGCGCTTATGAGGTGGCTGACGGAGTCTATGACCAGACAGCCTAGCTCATGAGTTGTGACGCTTGAGCTGGGAAGCACGAGCACAGCGCTGTCATCCCCTGGCGCAATTACGGCAAGGCCGGGACCAGGATTACCTACCACCTCGGTGATCATAGAGAATCGCTACCGCGCATCACTCACAGGGAAGTCGCGTCCTAAGCTAACGGTCTAGCGCAGGAGTGCAGCGTGCGATGCATGAGTCGCTAACGCCTGACTCTGCTCAGCTCGCTTTGCGCGTATCGTCGAGCCGGTCATCGATTCGTGCCACACGACGCGCCATGCGGGCTCGGCTGACCACGGAGGGGGAAGGCGTGAACGCATCCTCATTATCTACAGTCGAACGTGCGGTCGACGTATACGTGAACGCTGAAAAAATTACGTTCAAGCCAAAGACATTTTTCACAAGAGACTCCGGATAATCGACAAGTTGGAGCTACGGTAGTCCTGCGTCATCACCCTTGAAAAACTAAGAATGGACATATCAGTTATCAACCGATGCGATTCCAGCTAAGCGTTGGAAAAATGAACGGTTGTAGAACGACGGTGCGTAGCGTCGCTAAGTGGAGTATTCAGCCACCGCGGCCCAGAACGGTTGGAAGGATTCTAAAACAGCGTGCGTGTATTAAACGCCAGTCACACCTTATTCAACTTATTAGTACACCACATGTACCATTTACTTGGCGTGATCGGTGCCGATCCATCACCACGACTCCATTGGGACAAAGAACGAGAGACAGCGTTGTCGATTCCGAGTCATTCAAGCCCCACTATTTCAACTTAAGGTGTTTGACCGAGTGCGCGCGCTGCTCGTCGAGCGAATTGTAATAGGTATTTTGGGTGGTGCTCAGACTGTTGTGACGCAGGTCCGCCTGCAAATCCTTCATATCACGAAAGGGCGCATCAAAGGTTGCCGATGTGTGTCGCAGCCAATGCAACGAAGCAGAACGCAGGTTATCGATCTCATCATCACTGCGGCCTTCTGCGGTCATCTTTAGCAAGGCACGATCAAACACCTGCTGAAGCAATAAGCGCAGGTGTCGACCTGAAAGGCCGCCCCGGCCATTCAATGTGGTCAGCAGCGGGTAGGTCTCATGCGGTGAGGGCAGGGCACTTAGCCCCAAGTGTCTGCGATAGCGGGTCAAATAGGTGTGGACATACTCATCGCGCACGCTGATTTTGGCCGACTTGTTGCCTTTCCCAACCACATGAAACCACCAGTTGCCCATGGTGTCCCGCCGAAAATCACCCATGGTCGGTTCCCAGTTATCGCGACCAACCAGGTCAGAAACTCGTAAGTACATGGCAAACAATGTCGTGAGCACAAACAAGGTACGTTCATGGACCGGGTCTTCTTCCGCCATTTCTTCCGCGGTTTCGATCACATAATCCCACTGTAGGTGGGAGAGGGCGCGGCCGGACACCTCCTGGGTATGGCGTTGCTTGTAGACCGCCTTTTGTTTGACTGCGCGAAACGGGTTGGCTTCGGTGAGGCCTTCGTCCATGGCGTACTGATAGAAGCTGCCACAGACGGCAAACACTTGGGCCACTGACCCCTGGGCCATCTTGTAGCGGTTCTCTGTCGTGGCCGGCTCCAGAAGATGTTTCTCGCGTTTGGGCGCCGTCTGGCTGAAAGGACGCCACGCCGCATTGAGTTGGTAAGTGTCGGCGCTGCTTTTCTGCTTACCACCGACCCGGAGGAAGCGAGACTTGACCACAGGGCCAACCCAAGCCGCCGTCGGCCGCAAGCAGAATTCCATAAACCCCTCGGCGTCGCTGCGGCGTAATGCCAGCAATGGTTTCTGGGCCACCAGCAGTGACCAAAGCAGCAAACGTTCCACGTGCGTGCGGTAGGAATTGAAAGTCGCTTCATTGCCGGCATACGATTTGAGGAAACCACGCGCAGCGATATAGCCCTGGTGAGCCTCCAGTTCCTCGGGAAAGCTTGCCAAGTAATCCCGAACCAGAGGTAATTCTTCACTTATCTGGTGAAAGTTCAGCTCCAAAAAGCGTCGGTAGCTTTCAAACAGGGGTTGCGGTGACGAAGGCATGGGACGTCCTGCATGAAATGGGAACTTGCGGGAATGAAATATCCGGGTCTGGGAATTATCGGATATTGAGCGTGAGTTGGAGGCCTCAGGCTGAAACATGAACTCGATTGCGATAAAAGTTAACTACACTAAATAGCCGTTTAGTGTAATTAACCTTGGTGCCGTTTTCGCGCTCATCAGACGGATGGTAACGGCGAGTAGTTGGGAACTCAAGTCTTGCCACTTTCTGAAAAACTTAGAATTGATATTAATGCCAACCAATGAGCCTGCGGCGCATATATATTATCGACTTAACTATTGAGGGATATCCGGAAGTACTCCGCCTTTTTGCTGGAACCCATCCATTACAAGTTTTCTAATCGCTGCACCAATATCTGGGGATTTTCCGGTGAATCGTGACTTTTTTGCGTTTTTTCCGGTGAATCAAGAATTCATCGAAACCCCTCTAGAACGGGAGCATCTGAGGTATATAGGGTCAAGACGGGTAGCTTTTTTCCAATTACGTTGGGGATTTCCGTGTTTTTTCCGGTGGTTCATGAATGTGTGGGTAGCGCCCATAGATGTGCTCCCTGAGCTACATAATCCTCCGAATTGACGTATTTTTCCCTCTAGCAGCCCCCCAGGAGCATTTTGCTCATACCGCAAGAGCCAATTTCCGGTGAATCGTGACTTCTTTGGTTTAGCTGTGTTTTTTCCGGTGAATCGTGACTTTTCTCTTAAAGGATGCTGGTCTGGATCGCTCTAGAACGCTATTCCTAGCCACGAGCCAGTGATGAGCCAATCCATGTTTTACGCGTAGGGGGGTCATTTGCAATTTCTAGATAGGGGTTGAGGATTATGCCTTAACGTCATGATTTTTCTAGGATTCCGGTGAATCAAGAATTATTGTCCGGTGAATCGTGAGTCGCCACAATTGATCGCTTCAAAATCTGTGTGCAACCGGGCCAATCCTGAAACACCTTGTTACGTGTAATGTATATTATGTTAAACGCCAGGTCATGTCATAGATGTTCATGAGCCGCCTAACCCCTCGGTATTCATTAGAAATGAGAGCGATGTCATTAGACTTGCGATTCCGCGAAATTGAAACCTTTGGCCCCCAATCTGTCACCGGTAGCTGAAAACCAGACTTTGCTCTTAATGAGCATACTCGCAGAAAATCAATCACATACCACCTCGTCCTCATGCTGCTCCTTACGTTAAGCAGCCTCATGGGGATGTTTTGACGCACGTAAAGACCATACACCCCTTTAGACCGGAGACCGGATCAGGCTAGCTCTCAGCCGGTGCAGCATCCCTCGATACAGTCTAGGCTGATATCTCAGATACAGGTGACCGCTCGGCGATTGGCAGCTTGCTACTTTAAGAAGATCTTCCCGGCCAACCAAAGTCCGGAAGTTTCAGCTCCATCGCTTCGGTACCCACTTGTTGGCAACCAACTATGACCTGGTGACTACGGCCTCAACCGTTCCAGTGGCCGCTTCCGTCAGGCACATCATATTGCCCAGGACTGCAGCTTAATGGTTACTTCGCGCCCACCGTTTCCTTTGTATCCACCGCTGACCCTACTGAATGAGCATTTGCAGGTTAGGCGGCCTATCAATAATGACGTCCGCAGCCGGCTGGATGAGTTTCCATCGAGCTTAAAGCCTTACAGTACATGGCAAATGGGATTAGATTTTCTAGCGGAGCAACGGACAAAATCAGATTTCGGCGAAAGGCACTACAACAACCTTTGCCCAATCATTGAGTCGATGATGCACTGGAGCTGGTCGATCCGACACAAATGCTTGGAAGATTGGTGCAGTAACGATGCCGATGACTTCATGCATTTCATCATGCGCCCGCCAGCGTCTTGGGTATCGACTGCAGGGGGCTCACGTTACGCCCGAAATACCAGAATGGACTTTGCTGACAAGCGGATCTATGAAGGTTGGCGACCAATATTCAGGAAGTCCTCCTCTGGTTCGGATCCGGGCCTAAGCTCCTATCATCACCTTCAATGGTTTCTAGGACGCGGCAGAGAGTTCTTTGACTACCTAGCTTCGGCACCAGCCTGGCAACGTCCAGTAGTAAACGAAAATCCATTCCGTGACGTTCGGCCGAAAGACTTCGAGGTGCGCGAAAAAAAGGCCAGGACTTGCTTTACGCCTGAGCAGCTGCAGGATTTGCTGGATATTGCAGAGTCTTTAGCCCAGAAAGACGACAAGTGGGAGCCGCTTCTATTCATGATGGCTGTGGCAGTCCATTCGGAGATCCCCTTGCGTGCGCTAGGGTCTACACCCACGATCAAGGCGACCTTCTCCCATTTTTTCGACCCTACCTCTCGCAACGACGGTGATACCAGAGGCTTGCAACCCCGGGCGTTTGAAAGCCCTCATTACCCCGGCAAACGCTATTTTCTGGCATCTGCGTTTGGTGACTGTTTCAGGCGTTTTGCTCAATATAGGCATGAGAGAGACTCTGACGTGAACGCCAGAAGCTTCATGTTTCCCTTGGAGCATGGGGCTGATGCATATGGAAATGGCAGTTTAATCGGGCTGTTTGGCAAATTTACGGCTCAGATATTGAAAGAGCTTCGCTCAGGCCGCCTGGCGTGCAGCATGTACTGGAAGTGGTCGGACAAACTCGCTCCCGATGCGACGCTTGCTTTCCTTGAGCTGAGGAACTCTGCAAGAGCTGCCGGCATGATTCCGAAGGTAGATAAATCTGTAGAGGTCGAACCGACCAACAATGTTTGGCCTGATATTGGTATCCGTCAGGGTTTGCCAGGATCGCAGTGGTTTCATGAAAATTGAAGAAACTGAAGGTTAGGAAATGAGCGCCAGTAATTGAAGGATACGAATGGAAGGGAACAGAGGCGTAGCGGCCACTCACCTCCTCCCCCCCTTCACAACCGGTAGCCGCTTGGGATTATCGACTGTAGTGGTCAACTAATTCCGGACACCTCGATAGGTGGTTTTGATGCCATCACCCGTTCGTAAACGGTTGGTGGCAAATAGCCTAGTTTCGAGTGCAGCCGTTTGTTGTTGTAAAACCCAACGATGTACTCAGTAATGTCGCGGATTGCTTCGCCGTGGTTTGCGTAGTCACGTCGCCACACTCGCTCCATTTTCAAGCTGAGGAAGAAGCGTTCCATTACCGCGTTATCCCAACAGTTACCTTTGCGGCTCATGCTTTGCTGCATGTCATTTCGCGCCAGCAACGCTCGATAGCTCGCGCTGGCGTATTGGCTGCCACGGTCTGAGTGAGCGATCAGGCCCGGTGGCGGTTGACGTTGCGCGATGGCCAACTGCATTGCGCTACACACCAACTCCGCCGGCATGTTCGGGGCCATGGACCAGCCGACGATTTTACGGGAGTACAAGTCCAACACCACCGCCAGGTATAACCAGCCGCTGCGGGTCCGGATGTAGGTAATGTCAGCCACCCAAGCCTTGTTCGGCGCCACGGGGTCAAACTGACGGTTGAGCACATTTTCGGCAATGGGCAGGTCATGGTTGCTGTCGGTGGTATGGACAAACTTGCGCTTCCAGGCCGAGCGCAGACCGTTGGCACGCATCAATCGGCGGATTTTATAAAGACCCACCACCATGCCCTTGCCACGCAACGCATTGCGTAACGGGCGGCTGCCGAAGCAGCCTCCACTTTCCTCAAACGAAGCCCTGAGCTGAACCGTAACCGGACAAATAGATGCCGGCGCAGCAACACGCTTGCGAGCCTCATAGAAACCGGATCGACTGACGTTGAGTACACGACAGACATGCGCTACGGAGTAAGCCTTCTGTTGCAACTGTTTGACCAGCCGATAAGTCACTTCAGCTCGCGGGCAAAGAAGGCTGTAGCCTTTTTTAAGATGTCATTGTCCATCTTGAGCTGGCGGTTTTCCTGCTCCAGCTGGCGAATACGTTGTTGCTCGGCGGTCAATGGCTTACCGATGCCGGTCTCTCCCAGTATCTCCGCATCGTACTGACGCACCCATCGGCGCACAGCCGTCTCACCAAGATTGAGATCCAGGCAGACCTGCGGAACGGTCACGCCTTGGTCCTTGATCATCTTCACGACTTGTAGCTTGAAGCTCTCGTCGAATGTTCTGCGTTTGTCGGTCATGAAAAACTCCTCGGTAGATGTATTTTCCACCTATCGGGGTGTCTGGGGAAATTAGACCACTGCATACCTCATCGAAGCAGAAGTAACCGGCCTTGGCTGCGCCGCTGAGCGATTTCACCACACTCTTGTAGGTGGCCGTGTGTGGCGCAAAACCAATATCTTCATCGCCGAGTGGTTGGTCGAAATCGGCAGACCGGATCCGCAAGCTGTGAAGACTTTTGAATTTTTTCTCGAAGGCGGCTTGTGCACCTAAGTGCTCGCGGTACGTCAGCTCTCTTCGGCGTGCTTTATGTGTGGCCTCATCGTCAATGGCCTGCAACGCGATCCCTTTCGAGCGTAACCATGGAGAGGTCAGGAATCGGCCGGTGAAACCATGGATGGTGTCGATGTAGTGAGGAAAACGCAGCAGCCGTTGCCCCACCTCGGTGCCGCCTAACCGTTTCTCGATCTCTTCTCGAGCCGCGTTGGTATGCGATAGCACGCAGATTCCTTGCATACGGCTCTTCCAATGGCGTGCCAGAATCGCCAGCTTTGCCACTACCAAGGTCGTTTTGCCGCTGCCGGGACAGGCCGCAACATCAACGGTATCCATCGACTTCAGAAAATCTCGACGAGGCTCGTCTAGCGCCTCAAGCCCCATCAGCTCCATGACCCAGTCCACATCGGCGTCAGTGATGGGGGCAACCAGTTGGCTGAGCGTCATTTGGCGACCTCCTCCACCGGGTCAGCCGATCCTGGATTCGGTGCGGCGGGCACGATCACGGTGTGAGCCGAACTGGAGGACGTGGCCAGTGCTGAACCCCGCGTCGCATATTCGATCGCGTGGACAACGTAGGTGGGCAGCAGCCCGCGCAGCGTTATGGCATCCAGAGTGCGGTCTTCGAAACGTTGGTCAATCAGGTCGATCAGGTGCTGTGCTGCGATCGCTTTGGAGGCCCTTTTGAACAGCTTGTAGATCGCGGAGCACCGAGCTTCCTCGGTGGCATGGGTGGACTGGATTTTAGCGAAGGCCGTGTCTGCTTTTTTCAGCAGGCTGTCTATGGTTTCCTTGTCTTCATCGATCTTGTCCTCATTGATGGCCAGGTATCCGGCATGATGGACTTCTTTCGAGAGACCTTTGAACGCCAGGTCGTATTCGAGCGTCCAGTGGTCGGCAACGAATGTGCGCACACATTGCCCATCACTCTTGGTTCGTTTGTCGCGATGCTCCTTGAGACCTTTTTCAAGGTCGGCCGGTGTGCTACCAAAGTCTTTCATGGCGCGCCAGCGCCGGTCAGCTTTGTCTGGCCAGACCGATCCCTTCACCCCCTTCAGACTCGTAATCTCGGGCGCGCAGTCCGGCATCACGTCCATGTCGGTGATGCATGCCGTAGGCACGGTGATCTCGCCTTTTGAAGGATCTTTGCGTTGCAAGATTTTTGAGTAGCGCCGCAGCCCTACACCGCCCACATTGATGATCGATACGCCGTGCTTGGTGAGATCCTTACCCAAGCGTCGAGCAAGCGAAGGCAGCAAGATTGCTTCCGCATCGCCCTCCACGACAAGTAAGCCCTTTGCGAAGAACAGCCCTGTCTTGGTGACGTCCAGGAAGCGGCTGAGGAAGCGATAATCATCAGGCGCCAGACAGGTCTGACTCTGTGCGAGCGAGAAGGCCTGTTGCCGCTGCATCAGCACCAGGTTCTGCAACGGTATCTTCGAGCTTAGGTTGGGACTATGGGTGGTGAGGATGACCTGAACCGGCCTCAAGCCTGCGGAAGGCCTCGCCGCTGCTTCGAGAAACTCCATCAATTGGAGCTGACGTTGCGGATGCAAGTGGGCTTCTGGCTCTTCGATAAGGAGTAGCGGGAGTCCGTCGGGCTCCTTACCGAGCAGTAGTAATTCGCAGGCCATGAACAACACGTTGTTTGATCCCAACCCGTAGATGCCTCGCGCCTCTCCAGTGGCATGATCCAGCAGCCCCAGCTCCAATCGCTCCAGGATCTGCTTGAGCTTGGCTGGATCAGTTCCGGCTTCCCCAAAGCCGATGCTACTCGTGAGGGGCTGGCCAGCGAGCGATAGTGGGCGAAGGTAAGTTTCGTTGATCTCCTTCTGAGCGGAGACGATGGCACCGTGACGGTTTACAAGGTGGCGCAGGAGATCGCCCATGCCGGCAATGCTGAGCGCCTCTGCGTCAGGGAGGTCGGCCGGCAGTGCAGAGGGATCGAACGAGTTGCCCGCATCAATATTAGGGAAACTGCTTAATACCTGGGACAGCCTGGAATTGCGGCCAGGGGACATTTCCCGCTCAGCGTCCCGCAGTGGTTTCAGGTATGCAGTGGCTAACAGTTGCCGTACACCCACATCCAGAGCCGGGCCTTCTCCGTTCTCACCCGATCGAACCGAGATATCGACCCATTTGCGGGTTGAGGCCGATGCAACGACGCGGCGAGCCGACCAGTGAACGTACAGTCGCCCCACGCCACCGGTGTAAGTCACATACTCAGCGAAAGCGCCGAGTTCTGCCACGCTTAGACCTTCCAGGGTGCATCTGAGGGTGATGGTCTCCGACTGAGTGCCATCGCTGGCAATGTGGAAGTCCTCGATTTGCAATCGAAGGTACTCAGCATCCCGGGTCTGCAAAACGTACCGGATCGCATCGATGACGGCAGTTTTACCCGCATCGTTTTCACCTACGAGAGCGGTCACGCCTTCGTTGAATTGGATGTTCAACGCATGATTGTCATGGCCGAATTGGCGGAAATTTTTGATTTTCAAAGCCGAAAGGTACACAGCGCTGCCCCATCCTGATTCCGTGGCAGGGAGAGGGTTTGCCCAGTGCCAGCCTGGCTAAAACCATTCCTCCCTGAATGTGGTAGCTATATGCCACGAAAGCCTGTCGAAGGCTACTCGATTCGGCCGCGTGAATCCTGCTAGCCCAAGGAGATGCAGTGTCCTGGCGTCGGGCGAACATACAGCAACATGCTTCCTCGCTCTGGAGACGGCGGTATGGTAATCGATCGCCATCATCACCCTTGCGTCGCCATTTATCGGAACCTACCCTCCCGATATGAAACCGAAACGGGGCAGCGATCCAGGCATCATGGGCTTTGCGCTAGGTCGCTGGGGCCAGCCCACAAAATGCGGCCCGACCGGTTGTCTTGCGGTTACCGATATATTGGGCCAGCCTGCTTGATCAGGTAGTAAGAAGTGCGAGCACGATGCTCCGCAAGGACGCATGCTTCCAATTCAAGGGGGGCTTATGGACTCAGTGGACAGCAACGCCCAACGCTTGCTTATCTTGATCGTGAAGGCTGCGCAGCTCGATGCCCATCAGCACGCCGAGCGGCACGACCTTCTGCGCCAGGCCAGCGCATTGCTCTGGTGGCTGGAGCCTGGATCCCCTCCCCGCACAATCGCCAACCTGCTCTCCTGTCTAAGCCTGCCACTTGAGCAATGGCTTGATAGCCGTTTCAGGCAAGGGTACCAAGGCGTGTTGAAGTTTGCCGACGAGCCCACCATGCTGTGCAACGCGATCGCGCTGGAGAATAATCCTCGCGTGGGCTGGGAGCGTGTTCAGCAGATCGTGAAGAACGTTCGCGACCTCTGCAAAATTCGACCCCGTGGGGGTGATGAGTACCGGCTGTTCCGGATGTTTCTGATCGACCATGGTGTCGTTGATGCTGACCGAAGCCTCGACTTTCTGATCCCGCTGCAAGTCAGCTTCAACTCGCTGTACGAGCCGATCCCTGAGCATCTGATCCGTTTGGGTCAGGTCTACCTGTGCCCGGGCTGTGGATGGCCAATGGAAATTTGCCGCCACGCTGTGTCCTGTGGCGCGCACTGGTGTGAACAAACGGTCGGAATTTTCCAGTGGATGGATGACGAACTGGTGAGCGTCAGAAACGCGAAGGTAATCCAACCACACCCCGCCAAGAACAAGTATCGGCTCACCCCACCTCTGTGGACATTTACCTTGATTCCGGGGCTGCTGGAGCTGCGCCTGCTTGATGGCATCAGTCGACTGGGGGTATCTGCCGAATTGTGGCCAGACGTTGATCAGGATGACCTGCGTTTCACCCTCGATGATCAGACCTACTCGCTGGATGCCAAGGTATGGCACTCCACCAGGAACCTTGGGCTACATCTGGCCAGTACTCCGTTTACGGAGACGGTCATCGTCATCCCTGACTACCAGGCGCAATTCCTGGACACACTGAATGAGCAGTGCTGGCCCAAGCAGATCATGTCTGAGTCCCAGTGCCTGCGTTGGGTGAAAAAACTATGCCAACGCTAACTGAAAATGCCACCGCCCTTGCGCTAGGGTTGGCCATCAAACATATCAGCAAGGAGCCAACTCTTGCTGACGCCGAAGTCTTCCTGGTGGGGCGCCCCCATCTCTGGAGCGGCTGGGAAAGTGCTTCTGAGGTGGTGCGCGACCAGATCATCACGCTCATCAAGTACCGCCCTGTCGACCTGAACCAGACTGGGCGATTTCTTGAGGAGGCCGGGCGAATAATTTTCGGTGGTGGTGCGCCTTTTCGAGTAGCGGCGGCTGATATCTTGAGTGACCAGCAAGCCCCTCCGCGCCTCAAGGAGACTGATGTCTACTATTTCCAAGTGGGCTTTGATCTCGACGGTCTGATCGAGGAGAAACTCTACGCCATCAAAACTGAGCCCACTGCCCCGACATGCACCAAATGGCCCACTGAAGGACAGATTCTCCTTCGGGAGACACAATCTGATGGCTACCGCACTTTCGTGATCTCCGAGGCGCAGCGTTCCCGGTTGGTGTTGGATGATGCCCGTCTACCCTTGGTGGAGGCCTCGGATGTCACGACGTTCTCCTGGGAGAAGGCTTCGCTATACGAGATAGCCAGTGCGCTGGATAAAGCTGGATGTGACCCCGCAAACCATCTGCACCAAAGCTATCGAAGCTCCTTGCATTCAATCGTACGCAACGACGGTTGCGTAGAAGCCCATGCAGGGAAGTTCTTTCGGGTCAATGCGCCGACGGGGTCGGGGAAAACTGTTGTGATGCAGTTGATGGGCATTCACACCGCCTTGCAGCGGCATCGCGTGGTGATCGCGGTGCCCAACCTGACTGACGTACGCAACATGGTTGAAGCCTTGAAGCGCTCGGTACGTATCGTGGCCCCTCATCTGAAGATCGCTCCGCTGCACTCCCAGCGCCGGATCGCCAAAGCGGGTGATTATTACTTTGCCCGCGCAAGGGAGGATCATCCTTACGACTATCGATGCCTGCTCGATGCCTGTACCACTGACGGGAGCGTGAGCCCGCGCGATGAGGAGCCTTGCTTCAACCTGCAGCTTCCAGGCGAGCGCCGGGGGCGGGAGACGTTCAAGCGCATTCGTAGCTGTCCGTTTTTGAATCAGTGTGGTAAGCGCACCATGCTCGAACAAGCTTTGGCGGCCGACATAGTTGTGGTCAACCACCATGCCCTGATTTCCGGAACCACACGCATCGCTATAGAAGGTGGCGGCGGAGAGTCGAGAAGCCTGCTCGAGCTGCTGCTCCGTTCGGCCTCGCTCTTCATGGTCGACGAGATCGATGGGCTGCTGCTGAGTGCGATCGATACTAGCGTCTTCGAGCTCCCTTTGAGTAATCACATCGAGCACAGCAGCCTTGCTGAGCTGCATATGGAAATCTTTGGGCGGGACAGCATTCCAGACGTCGACGCCTCTACCCTGTACCGTGCTCAACGGGCCTGCAACGCAGTGATTCTCCATACCACACGGCTGCTCCAGTTGGCCCTGAAGCATCTTACATGGCCTGACCGCGAGACGGTGTGGGAGCGTGCGGAAGATCAGATGATTGCCGATTACCTGGGCGTCGATCCATTGGTGCTAGACGGCGTCTGCGGATATGGTGAGCAGGCCATCCCTCCCCAACTGGCGCCGCTGCGAGAGCTCTTGCAAGCCTTCTCACACAACGACCCACTGCCGAGCCCGACTGAGGTAGTCGTCAGCATCGGCGCGCTGCTAGGCACCCTGGCGAAGCGGAAAAACCTGGGGCAGCGGCTGAACGACAAGAAGCTCGAAAAGCTCAGGTCGTCATTGGTCATCAGGACGAGTTTGCACTTTATTGAGAGCAGCCTTCGCACCCTCTATGCAGACGTCCCCGTGTTGGCGCGCGCAAAGGTAGCCGCAGCACTGAGGGTGCAGCAGGATCTTTCAGGTTCAGCGCCCTTCAGCCCTACGCCGCTTGGCCCGCTTCAGCGCGTCGTTTACGGCTTCAAACGCAAGCAGGAGGGACGGGACACGTGGTCGCTCCAGGTAGTGGCGATGTCGGGCGACCCTCACCGGACGCTCCAATACCTGCCCAACCTGACATCGAAAATCCACGCCGGCGTGAATCGCACCTTCATCGGCTTCAGTGCTACGGCATTTTTCCCTGGCGCCAGCTGCTTCGACTTGAACGCCAGGACGCTGATCGACGTACCGGATGCCAAGGGGAACATTCGTTTCGAAAACGTCAATGTCTCAGTGCATGTATCGGGGACATCGCTTGATTCTCGACTCATTCATGTCCGGGATCTGGCCTATGAGCTGTGGCCATGGCTTACCAGCCGCTTGGCAGCACTGGAACAAGATGACAGCACGTGCCATCGAGCACGTTTGTTGCTGGTCACGGGGAGTGATGCCGAGGCAGAGCAACTCGCCTCGACGCTCTACGAGATTTCAGCGGGCCAGCGCAAGGTCGCATGGATTCGGGGAGGCAAGAAAGCGGATCGACAGGAACGGTTGCCCCTGGCGAACAAGCTCACCTACGACGATCTAGTGGAGTTCGCTGACGGCCCCAATGCTGATGTGCAATTGATGGTCAGTTCCATCTACCCAATGGCGCGTGGTCACAACATAGTGACCAAGGACGGAAAGTCGGCCTTGGGTGGAGTAGTTGTTTGTGTGCGACCGTTGCCCTCTTCCGATCAGCCAGGCAACAACCTTGCACACCTTTGCTACAGCGTTGGCGAAAGCGTGGAAGCGTCCCCATGCCCGGGGCTGGCCCTATTGAAGGAGCGTGCCATGGCGAACCGAATACTCAATGGCATCCGGCTGGCTCCCCCCTACTTTTACAGCCAGCCCAAAGCCATACGGTTCTTCACCATCATGAACGTGCTGGTGACACTCACCCAGCTTGTCGGGCGTGCCAGGCGCGGCGGCACGCCCGTCACCTGTTATCTAGCTGACGCGGCCTTCTTCGACAGCCGCTACACTTGGGCGATGCTTTTGGATCGGACGATCGAGAAGCTCAAGCAGGATGGCCACTGGAGCGAGTTTTCAACGCACCATGCGGGCCTGGTGGAAGCCATGACGCTTTACATCGAAGCAGCAGGCCCGCAAGCCACTGCAGGCACTCAAGAGACAGAGGGGCTACCTGATGACGATTTCCCTGAGGACTAACCTGTTCCGATTCGACCCGGACGAGCTTCCTCCCGTCATGCAGTACCACGCTTCACGGGACTTCGTGAATGGATGGCAACTGCTCACCAATCATTTCGGTAAGCCCTATCTGCCCACTGAGTCACTTGAAGAGATCCTCAGTTACCTGTCAGGCGGCCCGGTCTGGGTGAACGCGCAACTGCTCAAGAGCAAGGAAGCGCCAGCCATCGCGTCACTCAAGCCCATCGACCCAGGCAAACTGAACCGGGCAATCAACGTATGGGCTCAGCACATCCTGCGAAAAACAGCGCCAAGCCAACAGGACTTCATTGATCTGCTCGTGCCAGAGCGCCCAGTTCCTATCCACGCGTCTGATGTCATGCTCGACCCACGACAGTTAACGGTGGCTTACAAGGTCGTCCCGTGGATGCTCGCGCAGCAATTATCGAGCAAACCGATGGAGTCTTCCGTCCCGTTAAACCTCTCTGTCTGCAGCGATGGCTCCTTGCTTGCCTGGGACAACCCGCTGTTCTACGAACGTGGCGATCGCCGCGCAGTGGCCATGCACTCCGTTTCAACGAATTTGTTGTTGCTGCACAAGGTGCCCAGTCAGTACGCGTCCGTCACGGTTCACCTGAGCCATATCCTGCCCGAGTGGCGCCACACTACACACTCGACCTGGATCAAAACCGCTCGCGGAATTTCAAAGTTCCAGATCCGCACATTGCGAACAGATGGTGGTCACTTTCAGACCGTCTACACCAGTCCTGCCGCCGAACTCATCCAACACATGGGCGAAGGAAGCTTGCCGGCGCTGGGAGGCGATGAGATTTCTATGGCCGGGGCCCTCCGGCCGATTCATGCCCACACGCCGATTGCCTCGCCCATTGGCAGTGGTGTCGGGACGGTCATCCTCGATCAGGCAAGCTTTCACGTCCAGAAGACCCTGACCTCAGCCAAGCCCATGCTGACCCGCTATGTGGGCCGGCTCATCGCCCAGCGAGACAAACCGTCAGACGAGCCAGTGCGGCCAATCCGGATCGCAGTGGTGACCGCGCACACGGACATCATGATGCGCATCAACACGGCCTACGAGAACCTGGAGTTTCTTTCTCCCGTGTTCAAGGAAAAGCCCAAGCCTAAAGTCCTACTCCAGCAGATCCAGTGCAAGGATTCGCAGCGGGTACTGACTTCCAAGACAACCTCGACGGACATTCAGAACTGGTTTACCCATGAATTGCTGCCACGGCTGACTAGCCTGGCACCGGACGCCGCGATTATCGAGACAACCCCCGAGGTGGCCACGAAGGACGAAAACGACCCGAAGCATGTGTTGCGGGCACTCTGCGCCCAACATGGTATCTCCACGCAGTTCATCTTCCACCTGCCGCCTCAAGGCGAAGGAGCCACGTCATCGAAGGGCATTGCTCCAGGACTGAAGGGCCGGCTACGGAAAGCCAAGACTGAGCGGTCTGATCCGCCTGAGGATTACCCTGCCATCAACAGTCTCATCGATGCGATCCGTGGTACCGGCTATGTACCGCTACCCCTGGAGCGTACCGCAGGCATCCCGACCGATACGACCGTCGTTTCGATTTATGTCGATTACCTCCACAAGCCCAACGCTTACCTGCCCGTGATCACGCGCTCCTTGGTCAATACGCGGTATCTACAGGTCTACGTTGATGGTGCCGGTGGTCAACCAGGTCAGTGGAAAAGCTACAGCGAAGGACTCTGTGCCATCCATGCAAGCCCGAAGTTGCTGGATCAGGACGCTGCCAAACTGCTGATCAGGCAAGCACTCCTCGCGCCTACTGTCGTGGCCGACAGTCCATTGATTGTGTACATCAACGCCGGTGCGAAGCGCCTGTACCCAGGCATGAATGATGGCGCAGGCCATGGATTGCCTCCCGTTCCGAAAAACGCTTGGTTGATACGCACGCGGTCTGATTACCAAACGGCTCAAATGACCGGTGTGCACTCACTTTCGCCTCTGGCGCCGATGTACATAGGGAATCGAATCGGTGTGCACCAAGCTGAGCACCAGGAGCTGGTGTACTACTTCACGTCCTACTCCAAGACCTTCAATAAGGTGCGCTCTCACCGCTACCACACCCGCTACGACATCACCCAGTCGCAGCTCAAGGATTCGTGGCAGCAGCTGGGAGTGACGGAGTTTGTGATGATCCAGGAAGGGAGTTTTGCGAACAAAGATCAGCTGGCGCTGCAGGCCGGATACTGGTGCAAAAATGCTCCATTGTGGGATGGTTTTCTTCGGCTTCCCTCCCCGCTTCACGCGGCCCGGCAAATTGCAGAGGATCATCCGGTTGCCGAAAAGCTGAGGAAGGGTCGGTTCTGATTGAGTCTATGGGTTGGCACGGCCTGCTGCTCGCCTGATCTAGCTGGCGTTGAGCAGGCTGCGAGCGTCCAGTCGATACGCAGGGCTCACATCAATAGACCGTGCTCACGAAGGAACTGGCGAAAACCCTGATATGCCGCCCTCATCCAGCATCATGTTCAGCAGGGAGGCTCCTGCGGAGTAATCCGCACTCTCGAAATCAGGTACCAAGCCCTCGAAAGCATCAGCACCTTTCAGTACAAGTCCGTCACCAAAGATGATCAGAGGGCGATTCGGTTGCCCGCCTAGGGTCAGGGCCAAGGACTTTTGCTCCATCAGCCACCGATTGTTCTCAATCAGAGCAGGTACGGCGTCATGGAAATACTCAGGCCCTTTGATTTGGCTGATTTGCGTCACGAAATGAGCATAGCTGTGCTCGAAGAATTCATCCTGCCTGTTGCGCCAGAATGGCACCAGATCGAAGATCAAATCAGTGCTAAAGGACAACGCGCCGGCTGTCGAGCGACGAGCCAATTCGTTCACGACGCTATGGATTAGTGCTGCTTCCGGAGAAACCACTACCATGCGTCTCGACTGGTCAGCCGCTAAGACGTGGCCGTTACCGTAACGTCTGTTACCCAGTGCATCCTCAATCCGTTGGCAACTGTCCTTAAGCATTTGCGTGGGCATATTCAGTAGCAAAGTACAAAGACCTGCGGCGAGCGAGATCCCATCGACTGCCTCGGGCTGGCGTGCTGCAATCGAGACAGCATGAGCAAGGGTTCCGATGCTCGCCAGAGCTTGAGAATAGCCCCGGCAAGGAATGCACGTCAGCAGCCGCCTTCGAAAGCTCCAATTCGCAAAGATCGATGCGCCGTTCTGCACATAACGTTACTTAGGAAGCCCAGCCAACGCATGCATCAACCGCGGGTATACTCCTGCTGTCGCACAGAAAAACGCTAAAACAGAGTGCCTCCGGCCACCATCAATGGGTCTCAAGTGAGTCAGAAAATGAATTATGTTGAGCTGGTTCAGCGCCAGGCCGAGCGGGTCTTTGGCAACAAAACAAAAGCGAATATTTGGCTGAATCAGCCGAAAACTGAATTCGGCGGATCCACTGCGCTGGAGCACGCACACAGTGAAGCTGGATATCTAGAGGTCAACGATGCGCTTGAGCGAATCAGTCATGGTTACTCCTTCTGATCATGGCACCCACCTCTCAATTCAACAGCGAGACGAGCTGTACGGATTGCGTGGGCACTAAAAAAGGAGATGGCTTGCGAACACATCGGCTCGGTGCTCAGTGCGCTGGAAAGAAATGATTTCCGGATATCCATCTAACCCGATGACGTTCACGCTGCCTGGTAGATGACCATGCATGCACACCAGCGTAGAGGTAGCGACATGCTGCGGTACAACTGCTTCGTGGTAAGCATGGCATTCAATTTGATACGTCTCTCCGCTTTGCATGGAAGTGCCTTGCTCAACGGTGGGTATGACGCGCGTCGCAGTGCGACGAAGGATGTTCGAGGTAGTCTGTGAATATCGGTCTCCCTCGTAGCGGACTTCATAGAGCGGCTGCCCACCTGCGGTCGTTGTAGCCACCTGATATTGGATGTCGGTTAGCGTGCCCTGCAAAATTCGACTTTCGACGTGACGATCATGAGTGTGGATGCGCGCGGGCATGCCAAGAATGTTGGGAGATCCTGGGGGCCAATAGTGGAAGCGCCACTCTTGAGTTTCAATGCGACCGAGCAAAACGATATAAAAGCCATGGGGATGGAGCAAGCATGTGGGATTGGTCGATTCCATCCAGGATTTAAGGGCGCGTCGTAATACTGATACAGGGGCGTCGCGAACGTATTCCCGGGTTAATGGAAAATCTAGATCAGCGAACATAAGGCGATCCAGAATGGGTGGCTCCTATCGCCAAGGTTTCGAGAGTGGCGATATCGGGGTTTTCTCCAAACATCTCATTCAGCGTGGCGGGTAGCAATCCGGAAGTATCCTTGGCTACTGCATAAGCTTCGTCTCGAATCCAGCCAAACTCCGTAATGTACGCGGAAAAATCCCTATGGGTGCGAGAATAACGTGATGCCAAATCCTTTGGGTCTTCCCGCGTAACCAGTATTTGTTCAGACGAGCCTTCGATGCGGAAAGTCGACAGTCGCTTGCTTAAAAACAATTGAACATCGACCAAGCCGGGGTTGCTTCTTGATGCTTTAGAAAGCATGAGAATCGTCGCTAGAACCTCTTTTTGCACATAGCCTTTGTCCCAGAGCCGGCGATCAAAGGAAGAGGTTTTTCGGTAATTGGCGTACCTCTCGCATACGTTGTGGTCGCGAAAATCCAGCAGCACTACCTCTACTTGAATTGGATGTCTCGACTTACGAGCCTGTGTGATCAAGAGCGGCATCACCTCTGCGCGAAAATGCCTTCCAGTTCTCACGAAAATTTTGTAATTCACAGCCTCAGTGGCAATGGCTTGCAGCGCCTGATCAATATCTTGGGGAAGCAATGTTGATTCCGCCTGGATATCACTAGGATCAACAAAAAAGTAAGAAATGTATAAGCCGGCAACTATCGCGAATATCCCGCTTGCAATCACTGAACTGAACAAGCTATTCAGCGCATTCCAGATGGGTTTGCTCGATGCGAATTGTGAAATCGCGATCGTTGCCAAAATGGAAATAAGCAACACCGTGCAGGTTGCGAGCAGATAGCTTCGTCGTTGCGAAGGCGAGCTGAGGATGCCAGAAAGTGTCATTGGTGAGGGCCTTGTCTTAGGTGGGGGCATCTACCGCTGCCAACATAAATCTTGAGTCGGACTCAACACTAGCGCAAGCGTCTTAGGCCAAATCATCACTGCCCTTCCCTTTGGCGCCAGGAGGCATTCTATTGAATTGTGAACCCATGATAAGTGAAGTTTTTCGCTCCCCTGGACAGCAAATTTTGCTATTGCTCATCGAACATTCATTTGGCCTTTGGTCGCAAAATTGGCGTACTGGAGCACACGACTAGCTGTCGTGCCCCCCTGGTTAATGCGACATAGAGATGGTTGGCATCCATCTCCTCAGGATTCAACACCACTGCGATATCTGCCTCGAGTCCTTTGAGCAAAAGCGTACTGCCCACGGATCGCCGAGACATTGGCCGCCCCACGTATCGATTCTGTTCGCGGATACTGACAGCCGCATTCTCAAACGTCATCGATCCATCGGCTGCGAGGCTGAGGGCTTTTTTGCAATGGCGCAAAATCTCTGGACGATAGACGCGAACCTCTGGTTGATCCCGAAGGGCATCGAGTAACAACAAAGCTGAACCGAAGTTTGGCGCTACCATAAAACGCATCCCAAATTGCTCCGCTTCTGTCGCAGGATTGTGAGCTTTGCCTGTGCTCAGGCTACCCAACCGCCTGATGAACACCGCAATATCGAGATTAGTCATCAGCCCTTGCGCAAACTTGAGCAGCACGTTCAGTGCATCAGGTGAGCCGGGATTGAACGTTCGTCCGAAGGCAGTCAAATCCTTTAGATCGGCCGCTTCAACAGACACTGCGCCTGGTGTCTGGCTAGCGACTTTCCGTTGTCCTCTCGGATTGAAGCTATCCCCGATGACAAGCACCTGGTGGTCGACTGACGTCGTTTTTACTCTAGCCGCTTCAAGTCGTTGTTCATGGGCGCTTGCCGCTTCGAGGGCAATCCACTGCACTTGCGCAGGCGCCACCCGTAGGTCGATTGCTTGTCGAGTTTGTAGGGATGCACGTATCTGCAGGAGCCACTGGCCCAGCGGCTCATTCTGGACATTACGCCAGCGCCAAGGAGTCGAAAGGTGTCCGGCACTTGGAAAGTAACTGAGGACGTCAGTCTCCCAGTTAACCAAGGGATCATTGAACCCAAAAATTGCTTGCAGGGGGTCACCCAGGACGCAGGTTGGTAATGCAGTTGCTAACCAGGCAATGATCTGATGTTGCGGTAACGTGCAATCTTGATATTCATCAACAAACACGCGGGAGTACGTGGATTGAAGGGCGTCGAAAACGTGACCCGATGCCAGCAACCCCCACGCGGCATCTCGAATGCTGGCGTAATCTGTTTTGCTTTTGAGTTTCAAGATCTCGGGGTTGTGCTGACTCCTGCCTGGAAAGGTTGCTATCAATCTCATTACCCATCCATCGATCGTTGATACACGATAGGTAGAGGGGGCTACGCCAGCCAACTTCAGTCGTGCCCGCAGTGCTCCAACCCCTGCATTGGTATGCGTCAAGATCAACACAGGTTTCGCGAAGTGATGCAGCTTAAGCGTGTCGGTGATTAGCTGAGTCTTCCCGCAACCGGCGGGTGCAGTGATGGAGCCACAACCGAAGGCCAATAAGTCGATTTCAGGATTCGGCATGGGCCCACACCAGCAATGTTGATATCGCGATATTGAATGTCGGCTGGCTGGTGGCCAAATGAGGGCCGACAATTAACTGACCAACATCCTGCATTTTTGTTATCGATTTGTACCACCCACCTTTTTTGGTGCGAGACGCGCGGCCGAGCATCGCCCGAATCACTGGTGAGTAACCTGAGATCAATGCTTCTGTTTCAACCCCTTCGAGCGTGTACACGCCGTTCGATGCAGATTTAATGTGTTCGTCGACCCTGCCTTCCTCCATGAGATCGTTCGCCATGTCGATCATGCTCGTGATCGCTGTAGGTGGCAGGCTTAGGAATAGTTCGTCTTCCAACGCGCGTCCAGGCTGCCAAGAAATAAGCATCCCGCCTGCAGCTTTGTATGCTGCTACGAGACTCTCGGTGGGCGGTTTATCGCTATCTGCGACTACTAGCACACGATATCCCAAGCGCAGCAGCGCATTGGCCCGGTGAAAGCATCGGTCTGGGTCACTACCTCCTGTATCAACGTAGGAAACTCCGGCGGAGGCTAACGGTGGCCTACCCTGGCTTGTCCAAAATAGATCAAGTCCACGAATCAACCCCACTTCACTCGCCCCCTCACACACGATCACAGAGCGAGAAAGAAATGCTTCGGGTTCCGTGCGGATCGTGCTCTGGACATCGTCATCGTTGCCGACCGGCAAAATGAGGTGATTTGAGACTCCGCGCCTAACGATGAACAATTGATCCCCAGAAAGCTCACGCAAGGCAACCGGTGAATGAGTGGTTAAGAACACCTGAAGTGCGGATTTGGTGTCCTTCGCTCCCAACGAGTCCAACAGCCTGACGAGACGGTGCGGCTCTAATCCGAACTCGACCTCATCGACCAGTAAAATGGATGCCGACTTGGCTGCCATTTTCTGGAGTCCAGCAACCAGAAGACGAGATGATCCTGTTCCGAGGCTCCGCAGTGGAATGCCTTGCTGGCTGTGCAACGAGATCGCGCCATCATTGAAGGGGGTCGCATGGGTATCCAGCAGTGCACGCGCACTTGTGCCTACTGGAATGCCGAGTCCAATCGCCGTCTGGGTAACCAGTTTCAGCGTGTCACCCAGTTGGTCTTGAGCGTGATCTCCAAATGATGATCGCGCGAGTCTCGCAGCCTCAATCAATGCAGCCCCCACCTCTGCACGCTCGTCGGTGAGCTTGTTCAGCACCGATCCTCGCGTCCAGGAGAGATTGGAGTTTGAGTATCCTCCTAGCCTTGTGGGGGCTACGAGCCCCCTGTCCTTCCACGACAAATGACGGATGGTTCCAAGGCTCTCGGCTTGTGCTGATGTCAGCGACCAGACGGGCTCAAGGTCACCCTCCACGATCAATTGAATGGTTAAGGCCGTCGGCCAGTCTTTATGGGGTTCCTCTTCGATGTCCCTGGTCGCTGGATTTATGGAGCGCAGGAAGATTCCGTAGCTCTCCACATTTTTCAGCGGTGCGTCGAGATCGAACAGCGTGATCGAGATCTTGATGGGTTTGGTGACGTCCAGAGCATGAAAGTCCACGTCGCTGAACTGGGCGTAGCGGCGTGCGCCCAAGCACAGGTCAATGGCATCTAGGATGGTAGATTTACCGCTGTCCCCTCTGCCAATCAGACAGTTAACGCCGGGCGCTGGAAACCAAATAAGACTTTGGATTCCCCTAAAATTGAGGATCTCAACTTTAAAAATTTTAGCCATGATCGATCCCTGTTTTAAGTCGAACTAGCCGACAGGCTTCCTGCTTTTATTTATGTAAAAAAATACGAAGTTTTGGGAGAGTAGACGAAAACCAGCTCACGCCCTCGAAAGAAAGGCGAAGCGCAAAGGCATATCTCCACGTGAAAATTTTGAACACAACCTCCCCTCTCACGGCCCGCAAGGTCTACCAGGTGATGACGGAAGTCGCGCTCGGCAAACGCTTAATGACGCGAAGCGCAATCCAGTCATGGAGTGAGATCTATCACGGCCTCATGCCCATTGAGATATAGGGCTGGCAGCTCTCACTCTTCAATGACTGTTACACCCTGGACTACTGCGAGTACTGCAGGTCGCCTGAGGGCCGAGTCG
The DNA here is from genome assembly GCF_054897765.1 of Pseudomonas sp. RT4P38. Lineage (NCBI taxonomy): Bacteria > Pseudomonadati > Pseudomonadota > Gammaproteobacteria > Pseudomonadales > Pseudomonadaceae > Pseudomonas > Pseudomonas sp. RT4P38. The sequence continues at coordinate 3,762,214 of NZ_CM142703.1, read as the reverse complement.
GGACACTTGAACTCTGGCAGCGCGACGGAGCCGATCGGAACTGGATGTCGGCGACGCTGTGTACCTGATAGAAGAATTTGTCGGCAACACGCGCTGCCTAGTCCTATCAAAAAAGCCTCAAATCACAGATCGGATAGACGAGCGTATGCGTCCGGCCAACACACCTTCCTGATCCCGGTGTTCAAGACTATGGGGTCTGTCTTTGCCGATGGCTACGCTGGTTGAGCATCGGCTCTAGATTGATCTACGGAAGCTCTGATGGCATCAATTGCGTCTAGAGTGAGCACCATAACTGTCGTTGTACTGACTTCAATCCGACTGATAATGTCTGCTCGCGGGCCCTGTTCCAGGCAGCGCTTGCGTAAAAAGTATCTTGAGATACTAGGCGATGGTTCTCGCTTTCATAGGAGCGAATCAGGTGATAGCTGTCACAATCATGTAATGAGCTGCCATAAGAAACAACATCTGTGCCAGCTTCTAGGTGAAGCGGAACACTTACATTCTGCATTATTCGATGAAAATCCAATCCCGATCCTGGCTTTAAGGCGTACATCAGGATTTCAATAATTCGAGTCATTCCAAGTCTTCCATGTGGCGTTTCAACGTGAGCATCCGTACATCCCAGCTTAGTTTATTTGGCGGGAGTCCAGTTATGCGGCAGCAGTTGCGTAATCTCACTCGCCCGCTGCGTCGGCAATTGTGTGAGTACGTCCTTCAAGTATCCAACCCATTACAGGATGGCGTTCGCTTTTTCCTCGTTCCTTCGCCCGCACCGCCATGGGCAGTTTTTACAAACGGCTTTCCCTGACGGGAGCGATACGGGATTTCCACGTTCCGCCTACTGAAGTGCGTCGGGTTAGGTGCCTGCTATCGACCGGGAGGTATGTGGGTCACGAATGCGTAGTAGAAAGACGCAGTTCCCACCTCCATTACCTTTTGGTTCGAGCGTGTAAGCCATTTCCGCTCGTTCAACTTAACGATCGTTGCGCAGATTCACATGCGTTCACCATACCGACTATCTAGCACTTATCCGGCCATGGCTGCCAGAAGGGTACGCCTCTCACGATTGGTACCCCGCACCTTGCGGCGCCTCGTTACATTGTCGAAGGCGCTCTTGATTCAGCCTTCTAGATTCACCCGGTGACACGGGTGGTTCCCGCAGAGGGGAACAACTTCATTAAGCGACTTCGTGTCGCACCTCGACTTGGTTGTTGTCGATGGGCACAGCTCCATCGTCCAGGTAGCGCGTCAGCGCTATCCAGCGTTTAAGGCTGTAATCCAGGGATTTGGCAGTGGCTGATCCGTTGGGCACTAGATCGCGCTGGGCCGACATCCAGTCATGCAGTGTTTTTACTATTGGAGCAGCTTTTTCCTGCCGTATTCGCCAACGATCCTCATTGCTCATGTACCGCGCTTGGCGTTCGACTTCGTACAAGCCGCCAATCGAGTACAGTGCTTGCTCAGCCAGCTGGCTTTTGTTCGCCACGTGCAGATCGAAAAACTTTCGGCGGGCGTGGGCCATGCAGCCATTTCGGTGATGCCTTTCTCGAAACCGGCTTTGTAGCCAGCGAAATCGTCGCATACCAGCTTGCCGCTCCGTTGCCCCAGGAAGTTGCGCGCATGCTCACCCGCACGGCTGGGGGTGAAGTCATAGACCACAGCCTTGAGTGCCGAAAATGGCGTGGTGCTATAGGCCCACACGTAAGCGCGGTGGGTTTTCTTTTCGCCTGGTGCGAGCATCTGAACCGGGGGCTCATCGGCGTGGATCACGCCCTGGGCCAACACTTGCTCACGCAGCGCATCGACCAGAGGCTGGAGTTGCACACAGGTCTGTCCGACCCATTGCGCCAGTGTCGAGCGAGCAATTGCCAGTCCGGCCCGACCAAAAATCTTCTCCTGCCGGTACAGCGGCAAATGGTCGGCGAACTTCGCCACCATCACGTGGGCCAACAGGCCTGCGGTCGGATGCCCTTGTCGATCACTTGGGCCGGTACAGGCGCCTGGATCAGTGTTTCGCACTGACGGCACGTCCATTTTCCACGCACATGCTGCTCAACGGTGAACACGCCCGGATTGTAATCGAGCTTCTCGCTGACGTCTTCGCCGATTCGCTGAAGCTGGCAGCCGCACACGCACTGGGTATTCTCTGGTTCGTGACGGATCACGGTTCGCGGAAACTGCGGCGGCAGTGGTGCACGCTTGGGCTTATGACGTGGCTCGGCCGGTGCGGCCGGCGGATTGGCTGCCTTCAGCTCGGCTTCGATAGCTGCGATATCGGTATCGAGCAGATCGTCGAGCAGACTGCCTTGGTCGGGGCTCAGTTGCTCGCTGCGCTTGGCGAACTTGTGTCGCTTGAGGATGGCGATTTCATGAGTCAGTTGCTCGTTGACCGTTTCGAGGCGTTGGATTTTCTGGCTCATGGAGTCGACCTGGGACAGCAACTGCATAGCCTGTTCGGCCAAGCCGCGCAGCTGTTCCGGTGTCATCTGGTCGAGATTGGGCGAGGAAGTCATGCCGCTGATTGTGCCAGAGCAGGCCGTCAACAGCGATAAACCGATAGGCTAATGGTCGGTGCTAAAGCACTGTGATCGCGCCGCCCGCGCCGACCCGCTGCCTCGGCAAACCCAATACCAAGGCTTGAAGTTGCTCGTTATCGAGTTCGACTTCCGATCCGTGACGGATGCCGGGCCAATGAAACTTGCCTTGGTTCAATCGTCGCGCTGCCAGCCAAATGCCCACACCGTCATGCACCAAGACTTTCATTCGGTTGGCACGGCGATTAGCGAAGAGGTATGCGCAGTGCCGCTTCGCCACACCGAACACCGCGATCACTCTGGCCAGCGCAGTCTCGGTACCGGCGCGCATGTCCATAGGCTCGGTGGCAAGCCAGATGGCATTGATGCGAATCATACCAACAGGTCTCGCAGAAAGGTGGCACAGGCGACAGCGCTTTCGGTCGGCCAGTTCACTTTGACGGTGCCACGCGGGTGCTGGATTTCAATGCAGATACTCGATGAAGCACCTGCGAATGTCCTCCGGCTAGCGGCAAGGGCACAGGAATGAAAGCAGGTTGCAGCGCCATGGTTTTGTTCGTGTGTACCCTAATCCATTTATGGACGAGGTTCGCGTTAAGGCTGTGCTTCTGCGCGACGCTGGCAATCGATGCGCCGGGCTGGGCGCACTCTTGGACAACTTGGGCCTTGAAGGATTTTGAATAGGAACGGCGTTGTGACTGCATGGAAAGACCCGCTTAAAAGGCTAGAAATGGTTCCACTTAAATTAGGTGGACACCATCGCCTTTGGCGTCGGGGTCAGGAAGGTGAGTTGGCCGGACGGTTACGACGTTCAGAGAGGCCCCGTCAGATAGCTGATGAACAGACGAAACAGCTCAGCATTCGTGGAAATATCGAGTCGCTGGTAAATATTGTGCTTGTGAACCTTAACCGTGCCCTCCGATATCTTCAGAACAGTAGCGATTGACGTACTGCTGTGACCCTGCAATATCAATTTGGCTATGTAACGCTGTGTTTCCGTGAGTTGTCCTTTGAGGATGTGGACGAAAGCATCCTCCGATCTGGCATCCGTGCTCTCTGTGTCTGTATATAAATCGCTAAGCCTTAGCCGGCAGTGCAATTCCAGCAAGGAATTGATCACCGGTGCCAGCGTTTCCAACGCCTTCATTTCACCCGTCAGAAAAGCTCCATTCTTCAAACTCCTCATCAGCGAATAAACAATCGCGACTCGTGGCTGGACGGGAATGATAAAACCTATTTCTTCAATTAGCGTCCCGTGCTCGGAAGAAACACACGGATGTAAATCCTTAGAAATTGAAAAACCCGACGAAAAGAAACTGTCGGGGGCCAAGTCGCTCATCCGCCATAAACCGGCTGGGTGATTGTTAATGCAGGCGACATAGAAAGGGTCGAGCAGGTAGCCACCGCGAATGTAGGCATTCAGCGTTTTTTCAGGAACCGACTTGTTGTACCCGTTGTGAATCAATATGGGCGGCTGATTGAAGCGGAAGAGATAACCGCAACTCATATCAAACCCCAATGTGCTTCTCAGGCCCGAATCAATGGACGCTCCAAGACGATCCGACCCTACGGCACCTATCAGGGTTGATAGCATTTTTGCGTCACAGGCGTTCATGTTCATTACGCTTCTGGTTCGGAAAATGGAGCCGCCCTGGCGGTTCGAAGGTAGCCGCACGATAGCTTACGCAACCATCCCGCGATACTTCGAACTCACCAGGGCGCACTGACATTACGCAGCTATCAGGACAATTCAGGGGCGACGTTCCTCCCCTCCTCTGCGATATCCTTCTCGCCAAGTTCCAGCGCCTTGGGCACAGCAAGCCAATAAGCGAGCATCATGCCAATCAGGCCACCGCTGAGCTTCCCAATGATCAGTGGAAGAATGAGAGACGGTTGAAAGTTGGCGGAATAGGCCAAGTGGTCGCCGAAGGTGAACGCAGCGCAAACCGAAAAGGCGATCACCAACACTTTGTCCTTGGGCGGCATGTCGGAGACCAATCGAAACATCGCCAATATGTTTGCCGATGCCGCGAGCAGACCTGCGGCGCCCACAGGCGAGAGTCCCAGCAGGGAAGCCACCTTTTCAATGGGTCTGGAAAGAAAACGCTTGATCAGGTAGACCATTGGAAAGGCACCGCACAGCATGATGCCGACGTATCCGGCAATTTCCAGAGCTCGGAATTGATCCTCTTTGTCGGCAATGATGGGAGCGAAACCCCAGGTGCCAAACACCGAACTGAAAAACGAAGTGAAATATTCGACGATGGAGGCCACCAATACCAATGTCACGGCTCCGTACACAACCTGGCCAAGCCTGAGGAACAGCAGCACCATTAGGTTTGGCAAGTAGCGCAACGCTGCGGCGAGCGCGACGCAGAACAGAATCAACGGCATAAGATTCCGAACCAGCATCCCAAGATTGAAATTCAGCGCTTGCGTGGCTTCACCCACAGTCGCTATGTCCGGCCGTACGCCCAGTCCAAGAAACTGCATACCCATCGCAATGATGATGATACTGATCGGAATACTCAACAATCCCGCCATGATGCCCAGGGCCATATACTTATGATCGGCCTTGGCCAGCATCGCCAGGCCCACGGGTATGACAAAGATCACGGTAGAGCCGGATTGGAAGCCGGTAATAAGGCCAAGAATCCAGCCTTCGGGGCTTTGTGACAGGGCATGAGCCAGTTGATATCCACCAAGATCGGAGGCAATGAATATCGGCCCGGCAATGCCGGCATCCGCGCCCATGGCGAGAAAGATCGGCGCCAGAATCTGGCTGATGAAGCTGGATATAAAGGGGATGGCGGCCATGATACCCGCCACGGGCAAGAAGATCGGGCCAATGCTGTTGATGCCGGCGTTGAATTCCTTTGCGAGCTCAGACTCTGCATTAAAGATGGATGCCAGACCGCCTATAACGGCGCACACCATAATGATATAAATTACATACGTGCCTATATGTTCCATTGCTGCCTCTGCTATTAGGAGTTTATTGTTTGGCAGAATTGAGTTGCAGAAGGTCTTATTATTGGCGGTCAGTATTCTGACTTAGAGTGCGGTATATCCGTTATCGACAAAAAGATGGGTGCCATTGACGAAGCTGGAATCATCGCTGGCTAGAAACAGCGCGGCGGATGCGACTTCAGAGGGTTCACACAGTCGACCCTGCATTGCACCGATTGCCTCGTCGGAAGCGTCCACGCCAAAACTCTGCAGCAAATCAAGCTCGCGCTTGCCATGAGCTGTACTGATAAAGCCCGGACAGATGGCGTTGCTGCGAATATTTCGATCACGGAACTCCACCGAAATGGCCCGCGAGAACATATGGCACGCCCCTTTGGTGGTGCAGTACAAGACTTCCATGGGCGTACCGACCACCCCGGAGATAGACGACGTTGAGATGATGCTGCCGCCTCCCGCCTCTATCATTCCAGGCAGGACAGCTTTCGTGACGAGGAACATGCTTTTGACGTTGATGCTCATCAGGCGATCCCAGTCCGCCTCATCCGTTTCCAGGAAAGGCCCGGCGGAAATCGTACCGGCATGATTCATCAACACGGTGATCGCTCCAAAGCGCTCTTCGGCTTGCCTGACCGCGCGATGAACCTGATCGGCAACAGAAACATCGCCAGGCAGGAAACATGCAATTCCGCCGGCAGCATTAATACGCGCAGCGACTGCTTCACCTTGGCTGGCTGGAAGATCCAGAATCGCGACTTTCGCCCCTTCTTTGGCAAACAACTCCGAAACGGCCAGACCACAGCCCCCTGCCCCACCACTAATCAGCGCCACCTTACCTTCTAGTCGACCCATTTCGTTTTCCTTAGTGATAACCCAAATCAAGGTTTGTCGTTTCAAGCTAAAACGTCGACATAGGCAGTGTCCATATATCGACCGATATACATGATCACAACCAACTGTTTTATATGGATTTTTAATGCCATTGCGGCATAAACGACATCGAGAAATGACTGCTAATCTGCCCTCGCCGCTCGACTAGGGGAGCAATCGCTAGAGAATTACAGCTTTCCTAAAGCGGACGAATATGATGATCACAATTGTCAGGATCGCTGCCTAAACACACAGCTCTGCAACGCTGCATTGAAAAAGAAAAAAAGCCTCCGAATCGCTCCGGAAGCAAACTGTTGAACTCAACGATGGGTGACCAAACCGCAAGAAAACGACTGCTGTTTTTCAGCGTGAATTTTGCTTGCGTGTCCAAGCAGAGATAAATCCCGTATACCCAGACACACACACTCATCTCGACCTCCCTGATGGATAATCGAGATGAATGTGCATCCCTGCGATATTGAAGTAGTGCCCTACTCAGATACGTCAATCCAGATCGTCTTGATCTCGGTGTACTGATCGTGCGCCCAGATCGATTTGTCGCGCCCGCCAAAGCCAGACTCTTTGTATCCGCCAAACGGTGTCGAGGCATCACCCTCACCGAAGCAATTGACTGTCACGATTCCTGCGCGTATTTCACGCGAGAGCTTGATAGCGTTACGCAAGTTGTCGGTGTAGACCGATGCCGCCAGGCCATACACCGAGTCATTGGCCAGGGCGATGGCTTCGTCGATGGTGGTGAACGTCGTAACGGCGAGCACCGGGCCAAAGATCTCTTCCTGGAACAGCTTGCTATCAACACCCACGCCATCTACGACAGTAGGCTCAACAAAAATATCGCTCTCGGTGTTGCCGCCAAAGACAACCCGCAGTTTCTCAACGCCAGCCTGTTCAAGGTAAGAACGGACTTTCTCGAAATGCGATTTGCTGACCATGGAGCCGATACGGTTTTCCGGATCCAGTGGGCTGCCCATTTTCCATTCCAGCATCTGGACGCCGATACGCTTCAGCAGTTCGTCCTTAACATCGGCATGGACGATCAAGCGCGAAGAGGCCGAGCAGTTTTCACCCATGTTCCAGAATGCGCCATTGACCACATGGCTCGCGACCGAATCCAGATCCTCTACATCATTCATCACAACAGCCGGGTTCTTGCCACCGCACTCCAGCACAATGCGTTTGAGATTCGAATCTGCCGCATAGTTCAGGAAGCGGCGACCGGTCGCTGTCGAGCCTGTGAAGCTGACCATGGAAACATCCATGTGCCGACCAAGCGGCTCACCTACTTCATTGCCACCGCCCGATAGCACGTTGAAGACACCAGCTGGTACACCAGCTTCAAATGCCAACTCGGCGACACGCAGGGCGGTCAACGTGGTTTCCTTGGCGGGTTTGACGATGATCGAGCAGCCTGCGGCCAGCGAAGGGCCTATCTTCCACGCCAACATCAGCAATGGAAAATTCCAAGGCAGAACCAGGCCCACAACACCGATGGCCTCTCGCACCACGAGGCTCAATGCGCCGGAACCGACCGGTGCGGTACTGTCGTAAATTTTGTCGATCAGCTCTGCATGCCAACGGATCATATGAATGGTTTCAGGAACGTCCGTGAGTTGGCATTCACGAACGGGTTTTCCGCTATCCAGGCTTTCCAGGACAGAAAGCTCGTGGGAGTTCTGCTCCAGCAGATCGGCAAAGCGCAGCAACACCTTCTTGCGTTCGCCGGGGCTCAGTTTATGCCAGCGACCATCTTCGAAGGCCTCCTTGGCTTTGGCCACTGCGAAGTCAACGTCTTGAGCGTTGCAGGCGGTAACTTCGGCCAGGACGTCATTGGTCGCCGGGTTCGTTGTCGTAAAAGTCTTACCCGACACCGATGTGTAAGACTCACCGTTGACGAACGACTGAGTCGGGAACTTCAGTTCCCGAGCGATGGTGGCATATTCTGCCGCGCTGAGAAGGCTAGTCATTTTGCGCTCCCGGTCACCTGGGCGACGTCACGTTTCAGAGTGGTGATGATGTCCTGCAAGGCCTGCTTTTCGTGTTCGTATAGAGGTTGCAGAGGCGAACGTACCCCGCCGGTGCGAAGTCCATTCAGTTCGCAGCCAACCTTGATCGACTGAACGAATTTCCCGCTTTCCAGGAAGTCCATCAGAGGCATGAAGGCACTCATGATCTTGCGACCTTTATCGAAGTCTTTTTCGATCACGCAGGCTTCATACAACGCCACGTGTTCGCGCGGGATGAAGTTGGAGCCGGCACACACCCAACTGCGGGCGCCCCAGGCAAAGAACTCCAGCGCTTGGTCATCCCAGCCGCAGGACAGGCTGATGTTCGGGTATTCCCGTGCCAGGCGGTGAACCTGCGCCATGTCGCCGGAGCTTTCCTTGATGGCGACGATGTTCTTGCTCTCGGCCACCGCAGCGAAATACTCCGGGCCCATGCTCACGCCCATGCGCGCAGGGTAGTTGTAGAGCATGATCGGCAGATCGGCGGCACGGTCGACAGTCAACGCGTGGATGGCGTTTTCTTTCTCGGTCGGCAGCGCGTAGGGCGGCGAACCCACCAGGATGGCATCGGCCTTGATGGCCCGGGCGGCCTTGGCATATTCGACCGAGTCTTCAGTGCGGATGGCGCCGGTGCCGATCACCAGAGGCAGGCGTGTGCCGATGACATCCTTGGCCTGGGTCGCCAGTTCGATGCGCTCTTGAGCCGTATGCGCGTAGTACTCGCCGGTGGAACCACCGATGATAATGCCATGCACTTTCGACTCGACCAGGTACTCCAGCACGTCGGCGAAAGCGGCCTTGTCGATTTCACCGCTCGCGGTCAAAGGAGTGATTGCCGGGGTATAAATGCCTTCGAATTTCATGATTGCCTCTCCATCACTAAGGGAATGTTATTCAACCTGGCGTCCACCGCCATTTATCAGGGACAACTCATTGCCTACGGCTCAGTTGCAACTTCTCAAGTGCTCAGCGCCGCTGCGTCGCGCAAATTCAACGAACGTGTTTCAGGTGCCATGGCCCAAGCCGCCATCAGGCCGATAAAGGTGACCACGGCAGCCACATACATCGTGTTGCCGATACCCAACGTCTGTAGCGAAACAGGTACCAGGTAAGTGCCAACCGCTGCTCCCACACGGGAAAGGGAAGTTCCAATGCCTACGGCAAATGCTCTTATCTCTGTAGGGAACAACTCGTTTGGATAAACAAGCTGCAGAACTTGTGCTCCACCGATAGATACCGCGTAGGCGCCGAACAGGAAGAGCACCAGCACTTCATTGCTGTGTGAAAAGGTCGCCAAGCCCAACAGAGCCAGACCCGACCATAGAAAGCTGTGAATAAGCATGCAGCGCCGGCCAATCGTGTTGATCAGCCTTGTCGCGAGCACACAACCGACCACAAACAGCATCGTGATGATCATGGAACCGTATGAGGCCCACTCCCCTTTCAAATTCAACGCCAGGAGAACCTTGGGGGCGAACCCATAGACTGCAAAAACAGGAATAATCGAGCATGACCAAAAGATGGAAACAAAGAACAAGCGTTTCCCATACCCTGAATGAAGCAAATCCAGGAAAGACGTTTTCTTCTGGTCTGGCTCCTCAGGGAGATCGCGAAGCGAATAGTGCTGACCGTACACATGCTTGATCACGCGTTCTGCGTCAGCCTCGCGCCCCTTGCTCAAGAGCCAGCGCGCGGACTCAGGGGTGCCTACACGTAGCAATAGCAGCAACAGCCCGATTACGGAGGCACTCGCCAGCGCATAACGCCAGGCGTCATCTCCTCCCACATTGAGGATTGAAGTACCAACAACGTAGGCAAATGCCGCACCGGCAAACCACAGGATGGTCAGTGCCGCGAGCCTGGGGCCGCGCTGTTTTTTCGGCAGGAACTCGACCAGTAATGACGTGGCCACCGGGTATTCAATGCCCACCGCCAGACCGATGATAAATCTGAGGGCGAACAAAACTGGCGCTGATTCAACCCAAAACTGTGCAAACGAGCAAATGATGAACAGCGTAGGCCCAACGAAATAAACCTTTTTGCGACCCAACCTGTCGGTCAACCAGCCACCGATGAAGCCGCCAAAAAACACTCCCATGAGTGCCGATGCGGCAATTATTCCTTGCCAGAACTCTGACAAGTTCAGTGCGGATGTTATTTGCATCATCGCTATACCGACAATGCTCAGTACATAACCGTCTACAAATGACCCGCCCCCGGAGCGGGCTGTCAGTAACCGGTGAAAATTATTGAGAGGCACATCCTCAATAGAGGTATTAGGACTTGTCATTATTGTCTCCCATTTCGCTTCGGTCATTCAGAGGGCTGAAGCGCAAACCCAAAATCCAGGCGAATCAATGCCGCCACGATAAGAAACCATAAGTCTTAATGGACTAGCCAATAAGCCAAGAACTTCTAACCAATTATTTAATGTGTAACTTGCCTGTCAGAGTGTTGCGTAATCAGCTTTCTTTTCCTGCCCGGCACTGTCCCCACAGCAAGTTCATATTCACGCCTGCTGAAAGTAAGGGTTCAGGTGGGTTTCTGTTAGGCCCCGGGGACTCCAACAGAAAATCGATAAGTGGATCGTTCTTACCCGCCAGCCAGTCGGCCAACAGGGTTCCTGTCACCGTGCCACGGGTTACACCCAATCCATTACAGCAGAGTGCACCATAGACGTTGTTGGCCAGCTGCCCGAAGTGCGCCATGTGGTTGCGCGACAACGCCAGCGACCCGCCCCAGGTGTATTCGAAATTGACATCGGGGAGCATGGGAAACCTGCGCGCAAACGAATCCTTGTGTCGTTGGCTAAACCGTTCCAGGTATTTTTGATGGCTACGTCCATCAGCATTGAAGCTGAAGCTGTTACGCACCAACAGCCGGTTGTCTGTTGTCCGGCGCAAGGTAGTGCCGAAAGGATCGGCAGGAATCACGCCCCAATAGGGTTTGCCGCCCAGACGTGCTTGCTCATCTTCCGTTAGCTGCCGGGTCAGGCTGCCGTAGGTGAAGATCGGCAGCATGCGCCCTTTTAGAAAACCGAAGCTCATGGCGAACGCGTTATTGGTCAGTAACAACTTGTCGGCAACAATACGACCGTTCTTATGGGTGAGGATGGTTTTGTCGCCATACTCCACTTCAGTAATCGGCGTGTTTTCATAAAGCGTCACATTGGCCGGCAGGCTGTCGGCCAGGCCCTTTACCAAGGCGGCCGGTTGGATGAGTGCCGTGCCCGGGGTGAACAGAGCTTTGCGATAGAAATGCGTGCCGATGTGATCCGGCAAGTCCTTCTCTTCGATCACTTCGTATGCTTGACCGAGCTTGTCCAGACCACGGCGATAAGCATCCAGAACCGAGATACCCCGGTCTTCGATGGCAGCTTGATACTTCCCGCACATGCGCAACTGGCAGTCGATTCCGTATCCTTCCACGAGATCCCTCAGAATGCTTTGACCTGTCAGGTTCAACGCCATGCTGATTTTTGCCGTCTTGATATCGCCGATATAGTCATCGGCACCGATATCGTGTGGCAGGTCGATGGCGAAGCCGGCATTTCTGCCGGAGGCCCCGTAACCGACCTCCTGGGCCTCGATCAGGACAACCTCGTCATCCGGAAAATTCAGCGCCAACTGGCGAGCTGCCGCAAGCCCGGTAAACCCGGCACCTAGCACGACCCAGCGGGCCGAACGGACGCCGGAGTGGGACGGACGGGCCACTCTCGGCTGGCTGAGGTGGAACCAGCCGCATGTAGAGTCATCTGCAGGTGTGTATCTGATTTTTGCCATTTTTCGCGACCTGGGCTCTTTTATATTTGTAGTTACTAAAAGCGTCCCTTCTGCACGTTCTCGTCACACGGTTCATGCAAGTGGCATCGGTACTGCTTTAGTAGGTAAGTGCTACATCCAATCCTTCCGGAGCGGCGTATTCGGACATACGACGTCGCGACAATTCCAGATGTGCGCGCACGATATCTCCCGCCAGAACCTGATCATGGTTTTCAATGGCACTGATCATGTCGTCATGCTGTTGCGCCGCCACTTCCAGGTCTTCTTGCATATCCACCGTCGTGGGATGGCGATAGAAGATCTTCCCCAACCGCGCATGGTCGATCAGCAAGCGTTGCAGGCTTGGCATCAAGTAAGCGTTGTGCGCCATCTTGCCGATCTGCAGATGGAACTCGTCGTTATAGAGCACGCGCTTCTCTACATCTTTCTCTTCGATGGCCGTGCGGAAGAACGCCTGAATGCGTTTCAGCTCTGCAATCTCCGATGGCGTTGCATGGGCAGCCGCCAATTGGGTGGTGGCGATGTAAATCAACGGTGCTGCCAGGAAAAAGCTTCTGAGCGACTGGTAGCTCATCGACGAAACGCGGGCGGCGCGATTCGCTTCAAGATCGATGTATCCCTCGGCCGCCATCTGCCGCATAAGCTCGCGCACAGGTGGACGGGAAAGGCCAAACTCGTCGCACAAGGCCAGTTCGTCAACGACTGCACCAGGTGCCAGCTCCATGCTCAGGATCCGGCGGCGCAACGCCTCTCCCAGCACAGCTTTACGGTCAACGGGCAGATCCGCGATGGCCTGCAGATCGAGTTCTTTGGTAGCCATTTATTAGAAACCTTTGTACGGGTGAGTGAACGCTGTCTACTACCTGTATTCTCACTATAAAACAACATTATTCTTTGTGTCTACAATTAAAATACACAATCAAAACAACCTTTATTTCGAAGCGACGGATGGTTCTGGCAGACGGATAACGAAGGCGTCAGAGCGCCGGATTTTGGCGAAAACAGGCGTCAGAGCCGCTTCGCTTGCGAGATCAGGGGGGTGATCGTCGTGACGCCGCCCTGGCATGTCCCTGAGTGTGTTGGCCTCACGAATGGCGGTTGTTCAATGAAGGCTTCTTTACTTGACCAGCCGGACTTCCTTCGACGGGCGATAGCCAAAGTATGAGCTGTAGCACTTGCTGAAATGGCTGGGCGAAACAAAGCCACAGGCAACCAGCACATCGACTTGCGAGAGCTCGGTATGCTGCAGGAGCCGACGCGCTTCAGTGATTCGCAACTCCAGGTAATAGCGTTGCGGCGTTGTGCCCAACTGCTCCCTGAACAGGCGCTCGAGTTGCCTGCGTGAACGACCGGCGTAGACCGCCAGTTGCTCCAGCTCCAGCGGCTCTTCGAGGTTGGCATCCATCAGCTTGACCACCTCCCGTAGCGGAGCACTCAAACAGATGTTTTCTGTCGGCTTAATGCGCCGGTAGCGAGACTCTTCAAAAGCAAGAATATCCTCGATGCCTTCGACCAGCGCCTTATCGTGCAGCCCCTCGATCCAGTCCAGCGCCATGTGGAATGCCCCGGAAGGACTGGAGGCTGTAAGCCGATCTCGGTCAATCACATAGGGCTCACTGCTGACCTGAGTTGCCTTGCAGAACTCGGCAAGTGCAGGACGGTGTTCTGGATGAATGGCACATCGGTAGCCCGTGAGTAACCCGGCGCGCCCCAAAAACCATGCGCCATTCCACAATCCAGCGAGTGTGATGCCTAGACCTGCGGCTGTTTTGAGTAAATGGTTGAACTCATCGGAAGCCCTAAGCTCTGTTCTGTAACCACCACAAACCACCAGCAGATCCAGGTCTTGAAGTACTGAACAATTGATATGGGTATCTGGCCGGATAACCAGGCCCAGATCACTGACGACCTCCCCATCGTTCAGGCCGAACGTCTTGGAGGAGAATAGCTTGGGACGCAGGAGATTCGCGGTGACAATCGTATCCAGCGCTTGGGTGAACGCGGGTAACGAGAAATGCTCGAGCAGCAAGAATCCTGCTCTAACCATTTGCGCCGACTGGTTGGGGTTGTCATTCACATAGCGAAGATTCTTCCCCTTCATGCCTCCGCTAAATTGGCGTCTCTCGATCAATCTTCAATCCACTCTTTTACGTTTGAGAATGCGTCATTTGTAGCGTTGCGAATTCCCAAAGCAAAACAAACAACGCCCCTCATCCTGACACCAAGCCGATCTGCTCAGGCAAGTTGAAAACCGTGGCGCAGGGGGTCTTTGTCGTCGACAAAGATCGTGTTGTGTCCGGTGATTTGTGCCCAGCCACCGATACTTGGCCTGATTCCGTCATACGCTCCCACTTTCACAGAGGCTTCGACTTTTCCTTCGAAGATCGTACCGATCAGGCTTTCGTTGCGGTATGTCTCCCCGATCTTCAACCTTCCTTTGCCAAACAGTTGCGCCATTCGTGCCGAAGTCCCTGTACCACCGGGAGAGCGATCAATCGCCTTGTCACCGTAAAATACTGCGCCGCGCCCGTCTGCTGCGGTCGAATGCTGCTCGTCACACCAGATGACATGGTGAACGCCGCTGATTCTGCTGTTCTCTGGATGCACGGGGTCACTGAGGTCAGCCAGGGCCGTGCGCAACTTCTGACTCAGACTGACGATGTCTGCCGTCGTCAACCCGCTCAAGCCCGACCAGTTTTTCTGTGGTTCAACCACTGCGTAAAAATTGCCGCCGTAGGCAATGTCCACGATGAGCTCGCCAATGCCAGGCACATCCACCACCACATCGGCACTGTGTAGATAGCTGGCCACGTTGAACAGGCGGATGGAGTCAACATATTCACCGTTCATGGTGTAGTCGACATCCACGCGACCTGCCGGGGTCTCTATGGCCAGCCGGCCAGGTTCGCGAGGTGTGACCAGGCCTTCCTCAATGACAACCGTGGACAACCCGATAGTGCCAGCTCCGCACATAGGCAGACACCCACTGACCTCGATAAACAAGGCACCGAAGTCGCAATCCTCACGGGTGGAGGGATAGATGATCACGCCGGACATGATGTCGTGCCCACGCGGCTCGAACATCAATGCCGTGCGCACCCAGTCATGATCACGAACGAAGATCTCGCGTCGCTCGGCCATTGAAACGGAGGGCAACAGAGGCCCACCACCTGTCACTACCCGAACCGGGTTCCCGCACGCATGTGAGTCAACACAAAAAAAGCTACGTCTCATTCCGAAAATCTCTCAAACCAGTTTGCGTGGGGAATGACGCTGCAACGCTCCGCGTGACAGTCGATCCAGAAGCAGTGCCACAGCGACAATTGCCAGGCCTGCCCGAAGGCCTAATCCCATCTCCATCCTTGTGAGGCCACGGGTTACTTCAGCACCAAGGCCACCAGCCCCCACCAGACCTGCCAGAACCACCATCGCCAAAGAAAGAAGGATGCATTGGTTCAGCCCAACCAGCAGCGTCGGAGCGGCAGTCGGTAATTCGATCTTGAAAAGAATCGACCTCGGCGATGCACCGATAGCTTGCCCCAGTTCGAGGAACTCCTTGGGCAGTTGCTTGAAGGCCAGGGTTGTCAGCCTGAGCATCGGCGGGATGCCGTATACGATGGTCGCGATGATTGCCGGTACTCGACCAAGGCTGAACAGCATCACGGCGGGAATCAGATAAACCCAAGGTGGAACCGTCTGCATGATGTTGAGGATTGGCAAAAATGCGTCATCAACCTTTTTTACACGAGCGGCAAGAACACCGAGCGGAAAAGCGATTGCAACCGAGATCAGCACCGCAACAGAAACCAGCGCAATGGTCTGCATCGACGCAACCCAGAGCCCAGAGAACAAGCAAAATGCCAACATCAAGGCGGCAAACACCGCGACTCTCTTGTTAGCAAAAAAGAAAGCTAGCAACGCCACACCGCCGATCATGGCGTAAGGATGCGGCGCAAGCAGCGCGCTTTCAACTCCGCCAAGTACCGCTTCAATTACCTGGCTAATAAGCTTGAACAATCCATGCCAATTAGCGTTTAACCAATCGACTGCGGGCGCCAGGAACTCTCCTGGAGAAAAATGGATTTCTGCTGAAGTCATTGGGATTCTCCCATCCGAGAACGCGCAGCGCTCTGCGCTAATCGATCCAGAATCATGGTCAAAATCACGATGGCAATTGCCGCATTTATCGATTTGGCGATATCGAGTGTGCGAACGGCGCCGTAGATCGATTCACCAAGGCCACCGGAACCAACGATGCCTGCGATGACGACCATACCAAAAGCCATCATCAGGCTTTGGTTCACCCCTGCCATGATGCTTGGCATGGCGAACGGTAAACGGATCTTGAAGAACATCTGCAATCCGGTGACGCCGCTGGCCTCCCCTAGTTCGATAAACTCTTTGGGAGTCATTCGAATGCCAAGAGAGGTCAGACGCATGGCAGGTGGCACAGCAACGATAAAGGTCGCCAAAAGTGCTGTGGCCGTGCCATAGCCAAGCAGCGCAATAGCCGGAAGCAGATAGATATAAGGAGGCATGGTTTGAACCAAATCCAGGCACGGATCCACGACTCGATCAAACGACGGAGCGAGCCCTGCCAGCACGCCCAATGGTATAGCTACGACTAACGCGAGCACGGTGGCTGTCAGCACCAAGGCGAGAGTACTGACCGTTTCTGGCCACAATCCCATGACATCGCAGAACAATATCGCTAAACCTGTAAGAATCGCGAACCGCGCACCCACGGCGCGCCAGCCAATCAGGGCCATGGCAATTGCGATTACGTAATACGGGGGATAGGAGATACACCATTGCACGCCTTCAAAAATCCCCTTCAACACCTTATTAGCCGTGTCGAATACAAACTCGCCGTTATCCATAAGCCATTCCAGGCTCGAGTCGATGGCTGCGTCGAATTGATTAGAAAAGTCAGGAATGCTCATGTCGACGCCTCCAGAACTGTGCCTGCAGGTGAAGCCGCGAATTCGTTCGGAATGCCTTGAACGCCACGAAGCAAATCACGGGGTGTGATAATCCCGACTACCGTACCGTTATCCAGTACGGCGAGTGCATCGCGCTCGGACTTCATTGTCAATCCGATGAGCTCGTTGATATCAGCGTTGAGCGTGGTTTTTGGAAGCCGAGAGATGTCACAGCTTGGGTTTGCCACCTTAAATGGCTCGACGGGAGTCATGACTGAATGAGCCCTGACCAAATGCAACCTGGAAATGCCTGCCACAAACTCCGCGACGTAATCATCAGCCGGATTGAGAACAATCTCCTCGGCCGTTCCCACCTGAATGATCGCCCCATCTTTCATGATTGCGATCCGGTCACCTATTCGAATCGCTTCGTCCAGGTCGTGAGTAATAAATACAGCAGACTTGCCCAACTCTTTGGTCAGTTGGCGGAACTCATCCTGCAACTGCCTGCGAATCAAAGGGTCGAGTGCACTGAAAGGCTCATCCATCAGGATCACTTCCGGGTCTGCGGTTATCGCCCGAGCTAGACCTACACGCTGTTGCATGCCCCCCGACAACTCACTGGGGTATCTTGACACCCAATCGCTCAAGCCAACTTTGGCAAGGGCCTGCTCGGCGACCTTGTAGCGCGCGGCTTTACCCACACCCTGTACTTCCAACCCAAAAGCCGTGTTTTCCAAAACCGTACGGTTAGGCAGCAACGCAACGCTCTGAAAAACCATCCCGATGTGACGTGCTCTCACCTCACGCAGTTGTGCGGCATTCAATGACGAGAGCTCCTTGCCCTTGACTACGATCTTGCCGGCGCTAGGTGTGATGAGTTTGTTCAACAGCCTTATCAATGTAGATTTGCCACTGCCGGACAACCCCATGATGCAAAAAATCTCTCCTCGGCGAACCTGGAGACTGACGTCTGATACACCAACGACGCAGCCGTAGTTTTGCAGGATCTGAGTCTTGGTGAGCCCCTGCTGAACGACAGCATTCATCGCAGCAGGTGCGGCCTTCCCGAAGATTTTCCAGACTGACTGACAATCTATTAGCACTTCGTTTGTATCAATCTTGGGCGTTGTCATTTTTCGTACCCGTCGAACCAGTTTTCTGGCTTCTCTAATTAACTAAAGGGCGGCAGTGGCGATGTAGTTATTTATTATTTCTTTATATTTTCCCAGCGCTTAAGTAGCTCAGCGTGGTTGTCTGTCCATCCTTTGATGGCTTGTTCCATTGTTTTTCCGTCTTTCACCTCGCCGTTGATAGCAGTGATATCTGCAATCGGTACGTACACGCTCGCCATCACCTCACGGGCACG
This sequence comes from Pseudomonas sp. RT4P38, assembly GCF_054897765.1. NCBI lineage: Bacteria > Pseudomonadati > Pseudomonadota > Gammaproteobacteria > Pseudomonadales > Pseudomonadaceae > Pseudomonas > Pseudomonas sp. RT4P38. Next base: position 3,743,746 of record NZ_CM142703.1, on the reverse strand, counting down.
AGGGTATTCTTTGGAGAAATCCTTGTGCCCGATCCAGTAATAACCTTGTGGTGGAGGGAAAATACCTTTTGGATCCTTGAGGAATTTCAAGTCATACTTTTGAGCCATCCATGACGGCTCCCACACAGTTACTGCTACCGGCTCTTTACGATCAACCGCCGACTTTAACGCCGCCGTCATAGCAGCAGTACTGCCTTCCAGCAATTTTAGTTTCAGCCCATACGCACCGACTGCATTGGTTGCATCGTTCATCAAACCGGAGCCTGGCTCAATGCCAATAATTTTGCCGCCCAGTTTTTCTGCGTTGTCATTAAGCTGATCGATAGAGTCAATATCTACGTACTTGGGAACAGCAATCCCTTGATACAATCCAAAAGAAACAGGGGAAAGTTTCTCTAGACGGTTCTTATTCTTGTTCCAATAGTCATTCGCAGCGTAGTCTGTTTGGGACGCAAGAACCTGGATGTCACCTTTCCCCAATGCGGCGTAGGCGATACCCCATTCGGAAAACTCAATAACCTTAACGGTATAACCAGAGTCTTCAAGTACCTTTTTGGTTATACCGGTAATAGGTGTCAAGTCTTCCCATGTCAGTGTACCCATCGTAATTATTTTTTCTTCCGCGTGAACGGGCAGCATTACCATGCCCATCATCGCGACCGCGCAAACTGCCTTCCAAATCTTCTTCATGGCGTTCCTCGATCTACGGTTAAACTTATTATATTAGCCTCTAAACAATAGAAGCGCGTGGTGCACAGCTGTAAGCTCACCATCTGTTCCCGTTGTTGTTGCCTATCAATCCATAACCGGACTGATGCTCAATGCCGTCGTTGCTTCGGCATGAACCTGTATCGACCCTTTTAGTAGAGGATCGGCATTACTTTAGAAGAAATGGCAGGTCGGCCTTCATCCCATGGGGAGCGATAAACATTTCCATGTTTTCTCGTGAGAGTTCCCAATGTTCGAAAACCAGATCAACTACAGCACTCTCGTCACGATTCTCAATTGCTTCTATAAAAGAATCGTGGTGCTCTGCGGAAAGCTGTAGCCGTTGCTCCGTATCTTCGTCACAAGGGCGGAAAAATGTGTGGCCAATACGCGCGTGATCAATCAACAGTCTTTCGAGGCTAGGCTCAAGGTACTGATTACCTGACATTTCGCCCATGATCGCGTGGAACCGATTGTTTTCAACGACCATCATCAGGGCATCACGCGATACCGTAGCGGCGCGGAAGCGGCGTTGAGTTTCCTTCAGGTCAACCAACTGATGAGCTTTGAAATTTTGAACCGCAAGTCGACCAATCGCGGCGTACACCATCGGGGCAACAAGGAAAAAGTTCCGTAGCGTTGAGTGGTTCATTGGAATCACTCGGGCACCCCGGTTTTCCCTGATATCGATGTATCCCTCACCAGCAAGACGTCGAAATACTTCTCGTACTGGGGTTCGTGAAAGCCCGTACCGCTCGCTGATAGCAACCTCATCCAGTGCCTCGTCAGGATTCAGTTCCATCGTGAGGATCTGACGCTTGAGGTCGTCATATAGACTGCTCTTGCCGTTTTTCAAAATGACCTCCCGAGGCAACCAGATCAGCGGTACGGCTTGTTGTTGAATTGAGATTCGCACGGGTTTGGTGTGTCGTCAATGCTTTGTATTATTTATGTATACAGAGAAAATACTGTGAAAATTCACATACAAAATCAATTTATTACTTTTAAATCATGCAGTTAGCATTTTTATTCGAATCTAGGTGGTCGTTAACAGAAATGTAACCTGTCGCAAATTGAACGCCCCCTACCCTTGAAAATACGGTGTTTCACCGAATCGGATGTCTACAGGCGCCATTCAAAAGACCGCAAACGACATGCTGTAGCCACGACAGAAACGGTAATGTTCGAGACTCCCGATTCGTGTCAGTGAGCAGCAACTGGGGCGTCTGCTAAATGGCACTGACGCGGCAAGAAATCCGAGATCGTCGGCCTACTTCCAGCGAACCCCTTCCGGTCGGGCTGGTCTTCTCCTGTATCAGCTCTCAGGCAGCAACACAGGACTATTCACTGCCATCGACCTCTTTTATCGAAGCGAGGAGGTCGTCGTGGAGCGTTTATCCAGGCGTAAAATCCGAGAGGTACTACGTCTAAAGTTCGCCGCCGGCCTGTCCGTGCGCAAGATCGCCACCAGCTTATCCATTGGCTATTCGAGTGCGGGCGACTAGTTTTACCGGTTCGCAGCCAGCGGGCCTCATTGGCCCATCGATATCTCTGATGCCGAGTTGAACCGACGCCTGTTTCCACCGGCAGCTCAGGCGCCGAGCGACCAACGCCCGATGCGTGACTCGGCATGGGCTCACACCGAGTTGCGCCGCCCCGGCGTGACTCTGGCTTTGCTCTAGCAGGAACATCGACTCAATCACCCACAAGGCTTCCAATACAGCTGGTTCTGCGAGCGCTAGGCGGGCTAACCCACGCTTGGAATAGCAAACAGCATGCCAGCGCCAATAATAATGTACTCCCGGTGTATCGAATCGAGGCCCCGTGATGAAACACGTCAGGTTGATTCGGCACGCGGAAAGCTCCACAAACGCAGGCCTATGGAGCCATCCGAATTCCGGATGAGGCCCTGTAGGAGCTCGAGCTGTACGGCAGTGATTCCCTGTACTTAATCGAAGAGTACATCGGCAACACTCGCTGCCTAGTGCTATCGAAGACGGCCCAGATAGCGGATCGAATAGATGAACTCACTGAAGCTTGGAATAGCGAACAGCACGCCAGCGCCAATAAAAAATAAGGCTCTCCCTCTGTATAAAGTCGAGCCCTTGCGATGAAATATGTCGGTTGATTCGGCTGCTCCAGGCAATACAGACTAGAATTTGAAGCGTCCGACCAAGCCCTTTAGTTGACCGGAAATGTCTGTCAGACGGCCCGATCCGGTCTGTGCCGAGTGCGCAAACTCCTCTACAAGCTGTGCATCAGCATGGATCTGCGCAATGTGCCGGTTAATGTCTTCGGCCACCTGATGCTGTTCCTCTGCCGCAGTTGCGATCTGAGTATTCTGGTCACGAATCAAGTCCACTGAGCTGCGGATTTTGTCAAAACTGTCGCGAGCCTGCTGGATGCGTTCAACACTGGTTTGTGACATCTGCAGGCTGCGCTGCATCTGCTGGGTCACTTCCTGGGTGCGCCGCGCAAGGTTGCCGAGTAGGCTGTCGATTTCGCCAGTGGAATCGGCCGTACGTCGTGCCAGAGCCCGCACCTCGTCGGCTACTACGGCAAAGCCACGGCCCTGATCGCCGGCGCGCGCCGCTTCGATGGCTGCGTTGAGGGCCAACAGGTTGGTCTGTTCGGCGATCGATCGAATGGTATCGAGAATGGTGTTGATGTTTTTGCTGTCCTGTTCAAGCATCTGCATGGTCTGGGTTGATTGCTGCAAGTCTTCGCTCAGTTGAAGGACGCTACCTGTGGCCTCACCTATATGATGCTGCCCGTCGTGGACGTCGCGATAGCCAGTGTCCGCACTGAAGGCGGCCTGGCTGCAGGAGCGGGCTACTTCGTTGGAAGTTGCGACCATCTCGTTGAAGGCGGTGCTGACCAATTCCACCGCTTGGCGCTGCCGACCGGCGGCTTCGTTCATGTTCATGGCCACTTTACTGGTGTCGGCCGCCGTATTTTGCAGGTCGGAAGAAGCGCTGCCGATTCGCTGCACCATCTGAGCAATCATACCCAGGAACTGATTGAACCAGCTCGCCAGGGTGGCTGTTTCGTCCTTGCCCTGTACGGAGAGTTTTCGGGTGAGGTCGCCTTCCCCTTCGGCGATTTCCTTCAGGCCATCGGCAACGCCGCGAATCGGTCGCACGATCACGCTGGCGAAACTCGCGCCCACGATCGCAAAAGCGACAGCCAGCGCGGTAGCAATGACTGCGATCATCCAAATCAGGCTTGAGGCGCTAGCCATCACCTCGTCGCGTTTGATCAGGCCGATGAAGCGCCAGCCGAGGGTTTCGGAACTGACCACATTGACCATGTAGGGAACGCCATCAATCTCAATCCGAGTCACGCCGTCGCCGCTCTTGGCGAGTTCGGCATAGTTTGGGCCCAGGTCAGCCAGAGACTTGAAATTGTGCTTGGCATCGCTCGCATCCACGAGAACGTTGCCGTTGGCTTCGACCAGCATGAGGTAGCCGCTATCGCCCAGCTTGATGTTTTTGACCAGTTCGGTCAGTTGTTTGAGCGACACGTCGAGGCCGACTACGCCCACTAGGTTGCCGTTGGCGTCGGCAACGGTGCGTACGGTGCAGATCAGCGATACATCATCAGGCGCCCAGTAATAAGCGTCTGTGCGGACGGTAGTGCCCGGCGCAGCCATGGCGGTCTTGTACCATGGGCGCACGCGGGGGTCGTAATTGGACATTTTAGGATCATTAGGCCAGCTAGCGTAGCCGCCGTCGTTCAGCGCTACGGAAAGATAGGCTGTGGTCGGATGGCTCTTGGCGAATCCGTCGAAAATCTCCAGAAGCTGTTGGTTGATTTCAGGAAGAGGAGTTTGTGCAGCGTCGGCCCCGGAGTAAATTTTTAAGCCCTTTGCGCTGATAATCCGCGGGTCATTGGCGAAATATTCGACATTCTGGCTGATGCCATTAAAGAACTGCTTCATACCGTTGTCGATCTGACGGATTTCACGGCTACTGCTATCAAGGAAACTGGTTTGTGCCGCGTCGCGCAGGTTCAAAACGACGAGCACCGCCACCAGGATAACCGGGAGGCAGGCGATGGCCGCGAACGCCCATGTCAGCTTCTGCTTGATACTCATGACTTCTCCTGCGGATATTTTTATAGGTGTTGAAACGACGGAAGCAGCACAGGTGCGCTTTGCGAAGTTCTGGGAGGGAAAAGCATCCATGCCTAGGTGGTACGCATCATGTAAGTTGCGACGGAATCCCTGATTGGTTCGATTTTAGTGAGGCATAGGGCGTCGCACGACGACGGCCGAGGGTGTGGACGCTAATTCAACAACCTCCTCCCTTTCTGCTTCTCCAGCGCGCATCAGGTTTAACAGTAAGGCGTCTTGGAAGATCTCACGCTGAGCGCCGCTACCACCGTTACGCACTACCTCATGAGCAATGGGTTAGAGATGCGGGAACAGTCTATGTAACGCCCTTCTGCTAACGCCTGTATTGCATAGCAAAGCGCGGGCACAAGAAGCCCCGCTTGCAGACTTTCTTGACTTACCAAGCTGGCCAGCGATGCAGCTCTACGCTCAAGAGTTGGTAAGTCAGCAGTGGCCGCTGCCATGAAAACGATGTGGAAATTAGCAAAGGCCAAGTCCGGTTGCTGGAAGTAACTGGATGCATACCGGCAGCGTCATCCCATATGCCGGCAGGGCACTTCCTGTCCATATGCATGCATGCTTCACAGGAAAGATGACGAGTCGCACAAGACTCTCCCGTAGTAAGCAGTACAGCTGGCTCAGACCTAACCACAGCAGTTGACGCAATCTCACAAGGGAGGCCGGCGCGATGCATGGCTCCGCTGGCGGTGGGTCGACCAAAGAATCAGCCGACACAACACGCCATCAGCAGCCAGCCAAAGCGACCCTTGCGATCAAATGCTTACTGCACAATCGCGAGGTTATGCTCTCGATGGGCCGGCAACTCGTGTGCGTTTACCATGGCTTCGGCGAGACGCCGGAAAGTGACAACCCCGAGCGGTTTACCGGATGCAGAAACGACCGTGACATCGCCCTCTGGCGCTAACGCGAGGGTACGCACAGCCTCCTCAACAGTGGTGCCTGCCATAATAGTGGCTCCATTCGCTGGTGCTCCTGAGCGCAACGGCAACATTACGGCCTCCACATTCAGCACCCGCCCACGGTTGACCTCTTTGACGAAATTCGCAATGTAGTCATCAGCCGGACGCAGCACAATATCGTGACTTGTTCCCTGCTGAATAACCTGTCCATCACGCAAAATGGCAATTTGATCCCCGAGGCGCAGGGCCTCATCAAGGTCGTGTGTGATGAAGACAATGGTTTTCTTAATCTCTTTTTGCAGATCCAGAAGCACGGCCTGCATGTCAGTGCGAATCAGCGGGTCAAGCGCGGAGTAGGCTTCGTCCATCAAAAGGACTGGTGCGTCATTGGCAAGCGCTCGCGCCAAACCAACCCGTTGCTGCATGCCACCCGACAGTTGATTTGGATATTTTTTCTCGAAGCCTTTGAGCCCCACTCGCTCGATCCAGCGCATCGCAATGTCGGTGCTCTTGGAGCGGGACATTTTTTGGATATCCAGCCCGTAGACGGTATTCTCAATGACGTTACGATGGGGAAGTAATGCAAACTTCTGAAAAACCATTGCTGTCTGCTGACGGCGAAAATCACGGAGTTCAGCTTGGCTCATTTTCACTACATCGACACCGTTAACCAGCACCTCCCCTGCGGTAGGATCGATCAACCGGTTGATGTGACGAATCAGCGTGGACTTGCCCGAGCCAGACAACCCCATGATCACCTGGATGCAGCCTGCCGGCATTTCCAGAGTGATGTCCTTCAGGCCAAGCACGTGGCCAAAACGCTCCATAAGCTCCATCTTCGACATGCCGTTTTTCACGGCATCGACATGATTAGCCGCATTCGGGCCGAAGATTTTGTATAGATTGCGGATCTTGATGCCGTCAAAATGTTGGTCAGCCATGTACCACCTCCAGGTGTTTCTGAAGTCTTTGCCCGTATGCCTGACTGACCCGGTCAAAGATGACGGCGATACCGACAATCGCAAGGCCGTTGAAAATTCCAAGTGTGAAGTACTGGTTGGCGATAGCTTTGAGTACTGGTTGGCCAAGGCCCTGCACCCCGATCATTGACGCGATGACGACCATGGCGAGCGCCATCATGATCGTCTGGTTGATGCCCGCCATGATGGTCGGTAATGCCAAAGGCAATTGAACGTTCTTTAGCTTTTGCCAGCTGGAAGAGCCGAAAGCGTCGGCGGCTTCGAGAACATCTTTGTCAACCAGGCGAATACCAAGGTTGGCCATGCGGATCATCGGGGGAATCGCGTAGATAACCACTGCGATCAGCCCTGGAACTCTGCCGATGCCCAGCAACATGACAACGGGAATCAAGTATACGAAGCTTGGCATCGTCTGCATGACATCCAGGATAGGATTGACTAGCCTCTGAAGGCGGTCAGAGCGCGCCATCAGAATGCCGATCGGCAAACCAATCGCGATGGACAGCACCGTACAGACAAAGATCATGGATATGGTGCGCATTGAATCGTCCCACATACCGAAGTATCCGATGGCCATCAGCGCCATGAGTGCACCCAGTACGATCTTGATGCTTCGGCTGGCGCCCCAGGCGATGGCCAGAATGATCAAGACGATAATCGGCCAAGGCGTCTGGGTCATGAACTTCTCGGAGATGAGGAGGAACTTCTGCAGGGGAGAAAAGAACCCCTCGATGCCCTCGCCGTAGCTGCGGGTAAACGATCGAAATCCCTCGTCGATAACTTGTTTGAGCCCGCGCAGGGAGTCTTCGTCCATTTGAGGAAATTGTTGAAACCAGCTCATATGCTCACCTTTTTCATAAATGCCAGGCTCATTTTTTGTTTTCTACCTGGTGGACTCGGCGTCCAGAAACGCCGAGCCGCAAAGCAAATTACAACGCTGACTTGATCTTCTGAGCTGCTTCAGGCTCGACCCACTTCGCCCAGACATCAGGATGCTTTTTCAGGAATTGCTTTGCACCATCAGCACCGGTCGCCTGGTTGGCCGCCATCCAAGCCAGCATCTGACTGACTGCAGCGTTCGGCCAGGTGCGTACTGTCAGATATTTATAGGCAGATCCAGCACGGTCGGAGAATGACTTAGTGACAATCGTGTTGACTTCGTCAGCAGGCCACTCATTCGGTTTTGGATCCGGGCAATTCTCGACCTTGTTGCAACGGTTCCACTCAGCCTCATCGTAGGGAACGCCTGATGGAAGGCGAACCATCTCGTATTTGCCCAGCAGCGAGGTCGGATCCCAGTAGTAGCCAATCCAGCCCCTCTTGCGCTCATAGGCATGTATGAGCGAACCGTCGTGCCCTGCCGCAGATCCGGTATCAACAAGACGAAAGCCCGCTTCTTTGCCCTTGTACGCCTTGTAATACTGGCTAGCGATGATGGTGCCGCCCCACCCTTGCTGTCCGGCAGACCAGGCGCCTTTCGACGGATCTTCAGGATCAGGAAAGAGCTCAGGATGCTTCAGGGCATCTGCGATAGTCTTGATGTCAGGATGTTGATCAACGATGAACTTGGGGATGTAGATACCCTGCACGCCGCCATCAGCGAAGGTTTTGCTTGCAATGAGCAATTTACCTTCGACGATACTCTTCTGTGTAATAGGCGGTCGCAAGCTCGTCCAAGACTCGGGCGCCACGTCCGGTTTTCCTTTCTCGGCCATTGAGGTCAATGTCGGAACCGTGTCGCCGAGTACGATGCTCGCATCACAACCGTAGCCGTTCTGCAAGATGAACCTGTCGACCTCGGCAAGGAGCTCTGCAGATGCCCAGTTCATACTCGCAATCGTCACGGCGCCACAGTCTGCAGCATTGGCAACCGGCGTAATGGCTGCAAGACCCAGCACCAGCGACATGCTAGAGACCAAGCGTTTGATTGCAAGCCCTCTGGTATCCATCTGGACGGAGACATCTTTTTTTATTTTCATTTGCAGTCACCCTTCTTATGTTCATCTAGGAAGCTTATTCAGACGTACATTCGCGCCTGTTTGCGCGCTCACGTCTATAAAGCGAGCAATGCCGTTAGCACACCCGCAAGTACGAAATTAAGGACGCTCAGAAACGACTTACTCGACCAGCTCCTACCGCAGCGACACTCCAGTCCAAACGGGCAGTGAATGTTCCATATTTGGTGGTCGCCTTGTTGGCGTTAACTAAGCGCAGGCATAGCTTGTTGCCAATCTCCAAGGCTCGGCCTTTAACATACAAGTGACGCGATCAATGATCAGGGAGAAGGCACCCAATACAATCCGGTGCTTACGTGGGTAATCATCAGCCGAGTACTCTTTAGCTTCATGGCGGTCGAGCCTTCGAGGTCTGAGTTGATTCTGTTCCGGCTGAAGATCCACAGCTATAAGGAAACGGACGATTACCGGCAGAATCTGACAGCTACGATTCTTACTTTTCGCTGCGGTTGAGACGCGCCCGCACAACTCAGTCATTTCTGAACATTTGGACTAACGGAAATCCTTGAAGCACCGGGCAGCAATGGCTGTGCGAGCCGCAGATTGGCTTTTCTTGAACAGTGTTGGCCTGAGCTGCGGCTCGCGGTAAACCGCCAAAGCTGGCCGTGGTGCAAGGCTAAGGTGGTTTTAATGGCGGATCGATTGAGTACCGATTCTTCTGGCCGAACGAAGGGATCTTTAGTGGGTGCAAGCAATCCTGCGAAGCACCAATTGGCTTATCACAAACTGACTAATCACCAGATCGAAATGCGCGCCGCCGGCGTTTTTGTAGACGGTGATATCGCTTGGTGCGCGGATAAATCCCTCGTCCTGGCAAATATCGTACAGGTCACCCTCGATCTGCGTTTCGCTAATCGCGCCGAGGGTCAAGGGGATATGGATATCGCCGGACACATATGCGGTGGAACGGTCATCCACGAAGATCCTCGACCTGCGCATCAGATCGGTATCTGCTTCCTGCATATCTTGGCGATAGCCGCCTACAAGGTCGACGTGGGTACCTGGTTTAACATTCCTACCCTCGATCAAAGGTATCGTCGAACTGGTGGCCGCGCTGATGATGTCCGCCTCACCGACTGCCGCAGACAGATCTTCGACGATCTCGACTGGCACACCTCTCCCGCGCAGTTCCTGGCAAGTCAGGGTCAGTTTTGAAGGCGTGCGATTCCACAATAGCACTTTGCTAATGGCTGGGCGGATATGCAGGTAGGCATCGACCAGGGATTTGGACACGGGGCCGGCCCCCAAAACGAGCAAGACACCACTGTCCTTACGGCTGAGTTTTCTCGCTGCAACGATGGAGTCTGCAGCAGTTTTCCAGCGAGTAATCTCAGGGCCATCCAGCACGGCCTGAATGGCCTTAGTCGTCTCATCGATGACCACAAATGCGGCGTCCTCGACTGGGCGGGGTGGTCGTGCACGGCTATTGACCGGGCACATAGACGCGATCTTCAGCCCTGCCCCGAACCCAGGAAGGATGACACCTCTACTTAGTAAACCATAATCGGCATCACCCAAAAAAAAACTGTCCCCTATCGGTCGAGGCCCAAGATGAGCCGTGTATAACGCTTCCAACACAGCGTCCCACTCCATCACCGAATTGATTTCGCTCGCCGAGATGATCCGCATTTTGTGCCCCTCATGCTCTCTAACAAAGTGCTGCACACAGGGTATGTGAGTAGCACTAAGCAAGAACCTTTGATCCTTGAATGCTTAGCCGTGGATATTACTCAGCGATGCCGGGCAAGCGAGCATCTACGCGTGAAAGCACAAACTCCGTGATGTTCTCAACGCTGCGACTGATCAGATGCTGCATCGCGTCTCTGCTGCTCCAGGCAACGTGAGGTGTAAGGATGAAATTGTGCATTCCAATCAACTGCAGGATGGGGTTGTCCGGTTGTACTGGCTCATCCACCAGGACATCCAACGCAGCACCGCCGATACGCCCAGCCAGCATCGCATCTATCAGCGCACCTTCGTTGACAATGCCACCGCGCCCTGTGTTGATGAGAATTGCATCCTTCTTCATCTGGGACAATTCAGCAGCCCCTACAAGATCGAGTGTTTCCTCAGTCAAGGGACAGTTGATCATGAGCACATCACTGATCTGCAATAACTTCTCCATACGAACGAACTCCGGCCCGACGTAGCGACCATCACGATCATAGAAAAACACCTGCATGCCGATTGCGCGTCCGAGCTCTGCTACTCGTTTCCCGATAGAGCCATGCCCTACGATACCAAGCACTCGACCACATAGATCCCTGATCGGGAAGTCGAAATAGATGTTGCGAGGCTCTGTTTCGCCCCTCTGAACTTTCTGCATCAAATCACTGTAGCTGGAGACGTTGCGAAACAGCTCGAACATCATCGCCAGCGAGTGCTCTGCCACAGTATTGGTTGCATAGCCTGGAACGTTGGTGACTTTGATTCCTCGCGCCTTGCAGTACTCCACATCGACGATGTCAGTACCCGTAAGCGCAAGAGAGATCATCTGCAAATTGGGCAGTTGAGCGAGATGCTCCTCGCGTAATGCAACGCTGCAGGTCAGCGCGACTGTAGCGCCGCGCAGGTGCTCAACCACCTGATCGGGTTGGGTATAGCGATAGCTCACCCAGCTGTGATCAAACGGCATTTCTGGCAAGGCGACATCCGGCCCAATGCCTTCGTCATCGAGGAACACGATGCGATGCTTCATGAGGGACATTCCTATTTTTTCTGAGCGGGAACGTAGCCAGCAGGTGCCAGCGATGCGAGTTTGGAAGTCAGAACGCTGGCATCCATGTTTCGATCCTCCAGTGACTCCTTGCGTACAAGCGCGTCACGTACGAGGTGTGCACCAATGAAGCGGAAGGGCTCGACTGGGAATAGCTTCATCTTCTGATTCACCAGACCGCAGTTCGACCACTCATCGTTGGCATTTTCCACCAGAGATTTGATGATCCGGCTAGCGAACACAGTCGTACCAACGCCGTTACCAGAGAAACCGATGCCAAAGACGATATTTGGGTGTCCGCCAAGCTGACCGAAGTTCGGTAAGCCTTTCATTGCACGGTCAATAGGCCCTGTCCAACTGCTGATGATAGGAACATCGCTCAGTTGCGGGTAGAAGCTGCGCACTTCTTCAGTGACTTTATCCACTGCGGGCGTTGGGCGCTCATAGAGGTCACCGATCTTGCCGGCGAACGCGAATTTACCCAGTGGCTTGCCAAATACGATTCGCCCATCGGGCGTGTTGCGGTAGTAGTTCAGCACCGTGCGTGAGTCTGTGATGCACTCGCCGCCACTGAAGCCTATTTGGTCAAGACGCTCTTTGACCGGCGCGGTCGCAACCATATCACTCGACATGATCGCAATCATGCGACGCAGTTCGGGGAATTGGGCTCCCCAAGCATTCATCGCCACGACAACTTTATTCGCCTGAACACTTCCATGCTCGGTATGAACAACAGGTTTGTCTGACCGCTCTAAGGTGGTCAGGGGCGACTTTTCGTAAATCACAACGCCGAGCTTTAATGCAACACGGCGCAGGCCACGGGCCAACATCGCAGGCTGCACGGTTGCGGCGTTAGGATCGAAGATCCCGCCCATCATGCGCGCAGAGCCCGTGCGGCGACGTACCTCTTCGCGAGTCAGTGGGCTGAACGGATTCACGCCGTGTTTTGCGAGACTTTCGGTCAGTACCTTCCAGGAATCGACTTGACGCTGGTTGCTCGCTGTCCAGATCCAGCCATCTTTTCGGTATTGAGCGTCGATGCCATGCTCTGCGCAGAAAGAACCAATCTCGTCGATGGCAGATTCCGCAGCCTCGCAGATGCGGCGAGCCTCTTTTTCACCACAGATGCTCATCACGGATAGGTATTTTGCCCACCAGTTGGTCGCGATACCGCCATTACGTCCGCTTGCACCAGAACCACAGCGATCTCGCTCAACGATCACGATGCGCCAGTCGGGGTGAGCCTGCTTCAGGCGGATCGAAGACCACAAACCGAGAAAACCACCGCCAATGATGCAAACGTCCGCCTTTTCATTACCCTTCAGAGAAGGTGCAAGATGGCACTCCTGATCCAGAGCTTGCGCATACCAAAAGCCACGGTACATGTGTGTTCACCCACAATTAGATTGATCGATGGGACACATGTTGCCGAACGGACGGATCTACCACTATCAGGTTACGGACAGATGCTATTAGCCGGCTGCCGTTATGAAGAAATATGCAAAAAGAATTTCTAGCTGAACGAAGCAGCTACCTGCTGTCCGAATTTTTATACAGATGGCATAAATATTATATCTTCTGATAGCGCTGTTATATTTAAGACGGCAGAGTGAGCATAAGCTTTCGCTCACAGAGGGTGCTGCGCGCGCAACAGCTTACTCTTCTAGTAATAACGCAGCACCCAATCCACCTAACGGTGCGTGAGGCCAGTGAGGACAATAATAATGAAAATTTCCAGCGTCTATGAAACAGGCGGCAAAGACCCCGAGGCTCAGGTAGTCAAGCCCGACCTGCGCGTCGGCTTCATTCTCATGAACCAATTCACTCTCGTTCCAGTTGCGGGATTCGTGGATTCATTGCGCTTCGCAGCCGACAAATCCTTTCGAAGCCAGCAGATCTTCTGCAAGTGGGATTGGATGACCTGCAACGATCAGCCCATCACCGCAAGCTGCGGAATGCCCATCCATCCGACCAAACCCTTGACTGACATCGAAAGTTACGACTATGTCGTCCTGGCTGGTGGACTGCTGAGCGAAACACGCAACCCGCCAGAATGGCTACTGGAAATGCTGCGCCGCGTTCATGCTGCGAAGATTCCGCTCATTGCCCTGTGCTCCGGTTCCTTCGTTCTCGGGAAAGCAGGTTTGCTGGAAGACAGGCGTTGCGCAATCCACTTCACCATCCGTGAAGAGTTCATGCAGCGCTTTCCGGAAGCTGAAGTCCTGGTAGACAAAAGCTTCGTTGACGATGATGGGATCATAACCTGCCCGGGCGGCACGGCCATTGATCTAGCTGCACACATCATCAGTCGACATTGCGGCTCGATACGAGCACAAAAAGGGCTTGAGTATTTGCTCGTCAACGATGAAGAAATTCAACGACAAGCCAACGATGAAAAAACCGGCATAACCGAGCTGCACGTTTACAAAAACGCTATGGTAGAACGTGCCATCAGCTACATGCGAAACCACATGGACTCCCCTACGTCTCTGAAAGAGGTCGCAGAAAGTATTGGTACCAATGAGCGCCAACTGCATAGAGCGTTCATGTCCAGTACAAACGAATCTCCCGCGCAGTACTGGCGAAAACTCCGCCTGGAATATGCACGCAAATTACTGATGAACACTGAGATGCATGTTACTCAAATTGCTTTTCAGACTGGGTTCTCGGACGCCTCGCACTTCATCCTCTGGTTCCGCAAGCAGTTCGGTGAAACGCCGTGCTCCTTCCGAAAGCGCCGCCATGATGTGGAGAAGCTCATCAACTTCGGGCACTAAGCGCTTGCGCTTGCGCTTACCGCCGCTGTAACAAGCGGCAGCTGAGCTCACTAGAGTCCTCCTCTATCTACACATACTGAATCTTTGGCCCCTCAATCGCGGGCGGCACTCGCACCGTTCTCGAAACCAACAGTCCACTGCCCCTTCGCTTCACATCAGGCAAATAATGACAAAGGCCACTTCACAACAAGCCAAAGGCAACTTTCTGGGCGTCGGTGCAATCCTGCTCTGGAGCACCATGACTTCCCTGATGCGACTGCTTAGCGAGACATATGGCCCCACTGCGGGCGCGGCGCTGATGTATACAATAGCAACTATTGTTCTATCGCTATTGCTTGGCTGGCCGTCGATGAAGCGCTTTCCACTGCGATACCTGATTGTCGTGGGGTCGCTGTTCGTAATCTACGAGATCGCACTGTTCTTCGCTTTAGGGTTAGCTCAAAACCGCTCGCAAGCCATTGAGGTCTCCATCCTCAACAACATGTGGCCATGCCTGACCGTCGCCTTGGCGGCGCTGATGGGATTACAACGGGCAAGCCTTTTGTTGGTTCCCGGCATGGCGATTTCCTTGTTGGGCGTAGGCTGGATTCTCAGTGGCGGTCAGGGGCTAACCATCGACAGCATATTGTTTAATGCAAATCAGAATCCGCTCAGTTACGGTCTCGGATTATCGTGTGCATTTCTATGGACTTTCTACTGCTGCCTATCGAAGAAGATGGTGCACTCGGAAGACGGAACGGTACCGTTTTTTGCGTTCGCTAGCATCGTCCTATGGATCATATACGCGGTTAATGGCGAGCCATTGCCCAAACCTGGGCTCGCAAGTGTGGGTTTACTGATCGCCACCGCAGTGGTCATCGCTCTCGGTTACGCCGCTTGGAACAGAGCACTGCGAACCGGCAATCTGATGATGCTAGCAGCCATCTCGTACACCTCCCCAGTTCTATCCGCTTTTCTGAGCTCTTTGCTTCTCAGCACCACCCTGCAGTTCAGCTTCTGGCAAGGTGCGGTGATGGTGACAATGGGCTCGCTGATCTGCTGGTGGGCCTCGCGAAGAGGCTGAAGGTTGCACTAAACGCCGGCTACATGCCGGCGGCACCGCGAACATGAGCCAACAGCGCCTGGAGTGGATGCAGCACCGTTTTTCCATCCATGCGTTTCACCTGGCTCCGGCAGGAGTAGCCGTCTGCGAGCAAACTGCCGTCAGCCCGATGCTTGTCGATCAGTGGGCCCCACGACTGCGCATAAATTTTCCGGGATGACTCAGCGTTCCTGGTCTCGTGCCCATAAGTACCGGACATGCCGCAACATCCCGTAGTCAGCACTGAGAGCTTCAGTCCAAATCGCTCAAACACTCTTTGCCACTGAGTGATGCTCGCCGGGGCATTCGTTTTCTCGGTGCAATGAGCCAACAAGTTGTAGGCAGCCATTGGTGGCACATCAATTTCCGTATCAGGCAAGATTTCGCATAACCACTCCTGGATGAGATGCACTTGAGGCGCGCCCTCCCCCAGCACTTTTGAATACTCCTGCCGGTAGACGAGTGTCATCGCAGGATCGAGTCCCACCAATGGAATACCATAAGCAGCCAATGCTCCCAAAGTCCCACCGTTGCGCCGAGCCGCCCTCTCGAAAGCACCAAGAAAGCCTTGCACTTGCAGAGGCTTGCCATTTGGAGCGTACGGTGCGAGGTACACTTGGTAACCGAGGCGGGAAACCAGTTCAATCCAATCTATGGCCACCGTGGTCTCGAAGTAACGGGTGAACGCATCCTGCACGAAAATTACGCTGCCCTCGCGCTCAGCTTGCGACAAACATCCAAGTTTTTGCGTGGTCGCCAACTGCACATTCCAACGTTTGCATGCAGTCTTGAAATTGAGCGAACTGATTAGAGGACTATCAACCATCCCAGCAACTCGCTCCAGCAGCAATCTCACTGGCGGCAAACCCATCAGGCCGTTGTAGAGACGCGGGAATCGCGCAAGCACAGGAATGCTGAACTCAAGAGAGCCAATCAGATAGTCTTTCAAAGGCCGTCCATATCGGCTGTGGTAAAGCTCCAGAAAACGTGACCGAAATTCAGGAACATTTACTTTTACCGGGCATTGGCCGGCGCAGGACTTACAAGCCAAACAACCTGCCATTGCGTCGTAAACTTCGTGAGAAAAATCAGGCTCTCCCAAAGACCTGGCAATCGAATTACGCAGCCGAGCTAGAGGTGCGAACAAGCTCGATCTCTGTCGAATGGCGTCGCTCTGAGCCAACACATCGACCCCAGCCTGCCCTTGCTGACGGAGCCATTCGCGAATCAGCGAAGCGCGTCCTTTTGGCGACTGGGTTCGATCGCGAGTCGCCTTCCAAGACGGACACATGGCATCGTTTGGATCGAAGTTGTAACAAGCTCCGTTTCCGTTGCACTGAACGGCGGTGTCGTAACTCTCCCACACACGTTCGTCAATAACCCGATCCAGGTCTCCCCGCAGCGGGACTTCATCTACTCCAGTTAACTTCGCATTGGTCATGCCCGCCGGCGTTGAGATCTTGCCAGGGTTCAATTGGTTATGCGGGTCGAAGGCAGCCTTCAGCGCCTGCAACTCAGGATAGAGCTCCCCAAAAAAGGCCGGTGCATATTCCGAACGCAGCCCCTTCCCATGCTCTCCCCATAACAAGCCACCGTATTTATGGGTTAGCGCTGCTACAGCATCGGAGATAGGACGAATCAACGATGCCTGTACAGGATCTTTCATATCGAGGAGTGGACGCACATGAAGCACACCCGCATCAACATGCCCAAACATGCCGTACTGCAACCCATAGCCGTCGAGCAACTCACGAAATTCGACAATAAAATCTGCAAGGTTCTCGGGTGGTACCGCAGTGTCCTCAACAAAGGGCTGGGGTCTTGCCTGCCCTTCAACATTGCCCAACAAACCAACTGCCCGCTTGCGCATCATATAGACACGCTTAACCGCCGCCTCGCCAATGGCCAGCGTGTGCCCTAAACGACGTACGGAAGTATCCCTGTATAAATGCTCCACGAAGTCATGTACACGCGATTCCAGTTCCGGCCAGTCATCGCCACTGAATTCGATCAGATTGATACCCAAAGTTGGCGCATCATGATCTTCAGGGAAATACTCAGCGACACCGTGCCAGACAATGTCACGCATCGCCAAAAGCAACACCTTGGAGTCGACGGTCTCAATGGACAGTGGCTTGAGTGCCATCAGCGCTTTGGCATCGCGCAAGGCATCCATGAAGCTTGCGTATCGCACATTGACCAAGACTGTATGTTTCGGAATCGGAAGCACATTCAACTTGGCTTCGACAACAAAACCGAGGGTACCTTCAGACCCGCACAGTACGCTGTTGAGGTTGAATCGACCGTCAGCTTCACGCAGATGCGCCAAGTCATAGCCAGTCAGACAGCGGTTGAGTTTGGGGAATTTATGGGCAATCAGATCGGCATTGCGGTCGACAATATCGCGGGCGCAACGCAGCACTTTAGCGCTGCGGCTAGCGCCAGTAATCTCGAACTCCAGTGCTTGCTCCTCAATGACGGAGCTGTTCAACAGCTCACCACCCAACAGCACAGTTTTCAGCTCAAGCACATGATCACGAGTCTTCCCATAAGTGCAGCTGCCTTGCCCACTCGCGTCGGTATTGATCATCCCGCCGATGGTTGCCCGGTTGGAAGTCGAGAGCTCTGGCGCGAAGAACAGTCCGTAAGGTTTCAGCGCGGCGTTCAACTGATCCTTGACCACTCCTCCCTGAACCCGAACCCAGCGCTCTTCAGGATTGATTTCCAGGATGTGCGTCAGATGGCGTGAGAGATCAACGACAATACCTTCGGTCAGCGATTGGCCGTTGGTTCCTGTTCCTCCTCCGCGTGGCGTCAACACTACCTCTTGGAATTCTTCTTGAGCAATCAGCGTGGCTAGACATGAAACATCCGCAGCATCCCTTGGAAAAACTGCGGCCTGTGGCATCCGCTGATAAATGGAATTATCGGTGGCGAGCACCGTCCTGGTCGCCTGATCCAGAGTAATTTCCCCGTCAAAACCGACAGCACGCAACTGAGTGAGAAATGATCGGTACGCCTTGGCGAGCTGAGGTTCGGCGTGAAGACGGGCAATCATTCGATCACTCCTGGAAGTATCTATGAAACACGATTAATAGAGCCTGCAAGAGCTGCAACACATTGGCTAAAGCAGGATTGTAGAGATGGTTTTATGGGCTCGACCTCACCCTGGGCGAGGTCGATACGAAGCCAGCTCATCTACGATGATGACGCTGGCTATTACCTTCGCATCTCGTTTAGCGGTGCGCCGAAGCTTGAATCTCAATCAAGTAATCAGGGGTAGCAAGCTGCGCACCGACGCAGGCGCGAGCAGGCTGCAACTTGGCTCCCACCCAGGCGTCATATACTTCGTTCATGGCGTCAAAGTGCTTCATGTCTGCGAGCCAGATCTGCACCCGCATTAGCTCTTCACGACCGACACCGGCCTTTCCTAAAAGCTCTTCGAGCTGGGTAAGCACATCGCGAGTTTGGCCTGCGATGTCCTGCGTGACATCGTTGGCCACTAGGCCAGATGTCTCAATCCAGTCGCCAGCGATTACCAGCTTGCTGGCTCGATGCGATGCGTCAATTCGAGAAACCACGGCGTGCATCCTCAGAAAATGACATAGGTCTTTCGGAAGGTTTCGCGGATGTCCCAAACACCTTCGCAGTTGGCCGGGAAAAACACCGCATCCCCTGCACGAAGCTCGACCGGCTCCCCACCATCTGGAGTGAAGATGCACCAGCCTGCTACGACGTGACTGAATTCGCGATTCATGATGTGGCGGCGAAACACACCTGGAGTGCACTCCCAGATACCTACGGAGGATGAAGACTCTTCCAGTGTGACATCCTGGCCAAGCTGCGAATGAGCAACCACATCTCCAATTGGCAGTTTTGCAGGCGTGGACTCGCCCATCGGAGAGCGCTCTGCATTTGTGATCACTGTAGGTTTAACGGACATTGGTTTTTTTTCCTGTTCATGGGTGCCTTCATGTTTCAGGCACAGTTTTACAGTTGATTACTGAAAGGGGGCTGCACTCTTAACTTTCCAGGCGTGCGCGACGTTGCCCCCAATGCAAATTGGCGTTCACGCCTAGGGATAGGAATGGCTCTGGCGGATTTCGGTTGGGCCCAGCGCTAGCGAGCAAGAAGTCGATTAATTCATGGCGCTTACCGGCCAACCAGTCGGCCAACAGAGTGCCTGCCCCAGTTCCACGAGTGATGCCCAAACCATTACACCCCAGCGACCCGTAGACGTTAGGAGCCAGCTGACCGAAATGTCCAGAATGATTGCGGGTCATGCACATAGCACCGCCCCAGGTGTAGTCGAAATTTACACCCGGCAGCATGGGAAAGCGGTTCTGGAAAGAACGGCGCTGGTTAGCCTCAGCGCGAGCAAGAAGATGGGCGTTTATCTTTCCGCTGGGGTTGAAGGTGAAGCTGTTGCGAACCAGCAAACGCTGATCTGGAGTACGCCGCAGGGTGCTGCCAAACGGGTCGGCGGGAATAACGCCCCAGACTCGTTTTCCGCCCAGTCGAGCTTGCTCATCTGCGCTCAACGGCCGAGTCATGCTGGCATAGGTGAAAACGGGCAGCAGGCGTCCTTTGAGAAAGCCAAACTGTGTTGCGAAAGCGTTATTGCTGAGTATCAGTTTATCGACAGTAACTGTCCCTTTCGCATGGGTCAGCACAATCGGATTGGAATAGTCGACAGCAGTGACAGCGCAGTTCTCAAACAAAGAGACGTTGGCCGGTAGGCTCTCGGCCAAACCTTTAACCAGGCTGGCGGGCTGGATCAACATTGTCCCAGGAGTGAACAATGCGCGTCGGTAAAATGAGGTTCCTAAATGCGAAGGAAGCTCCTCAGACTCAATGATTTCGTAAGGTTGGTCGAGCTTGTCCAGGCCGCTCTTATAAGCCTCCAAAACTCGCAGACCTTTCATTTCTACCGCTGCCTGATATTTGCCGGCGAGCTCTATCTGGCAATCGAAACCATGCTTTGCAATCAGAGAAGTAATGATGTTCTGGGCGAAGAGATTCAGTTTCAAATTCATCTTGGCAGTCACAGGGTCACCGATGTAATCCGCTGCACCGATGTCATGCGGCAGATCGATAGCGAACCCTGAGTTGCGACCCGAAGCGCCAAAACCGACTTCCTGAGCCTCTAACAACACGATTTCGTCGTCAGGAAAGTTCAACGCAAGCTGGCGCGCGACCGCAAGTCCGGTCAGCCCGGCACCTACGACCCCCCATCGGGCGCGGACATGACCTTGGCGAGCAACACGGGGCGTTCGCGGAGGACTGAGATGGAACCAGCCACAGCCATTATCGTCAGCAGGGGTTTCTTTTATTTTCATAATTTTCGGCTCTCACAACTGTGCACCGATTCTGGGTTGTACTCCTCTCCTGCGCCTATAACGATACGGACGATTGCCAGCAAGTTTCTCCCTCAACGTCCAAATTGATCCTTCGAGCATCCATTTCCCTGATCCACAGATGAACTCCCAGGCTCAAGCCCATCGAAGCAACTAACCCATAACCTCCTATGACTTGTCCCCCCTGTTATATGGCCAGGCAAGGCACGAATGAGATAGTTAGATGATCGAGAGCCACACCCATCACGCTCCTTCATGGAGTGATTGGTTTTCCACCCACCTTTTCGCCATTGAATAAAAAGGCGGCATTGAAAGGAGGTACTCATGCAGAAACTTGGAATACTTGGTGTCGGCGACCTAACAGATAAGATCGTTCGCGGTTTACGCCGTAGTGGACACAACGAGAGCATTTTTTTGTCACCGCGCAATGACGAGCGTTCAGCCCAACTAGCCTCCGATTGCGGCTGCCAAGTGATGCCCAGTAACCAGGCGGTCGTGGATAGTGCAGACCTCTTGATCATCGGAGTGCGACCAGATGCTTTACCAGGCCTGGCAGCCGAGCTGGTCATCCCGGCAGGGAAAAAGGTCATTTCAATTGCAGCCGGCGTGGGCCTTGACGCGTTGAAACGCCATTTCCCCAATGCTCAATGTGTTCGAGCAATGCTCTCCTGCGCAGCGCAGTTCAACCAATCAACTGTTGTTATCTGCCCACCAGATACCACTTGCGAACAGTTACTCCTCCCCCTCGGGAAGATTGTGGATCTCGAAGATGAAGCTGATTTCGAGCTCGCTACGGTTGCCGCCTGCATGAACGGCTGGTTCTATTTTTTCCTTCATGACCTGCAACAGTGGCTGGTGGAAAAAGGGCTGCCTTCGGACAAAGCTCGCAGCCTCGTGCTGGATAACATGCAGGATTGCATCGCTTCAGCTCGACACCATTCGACTATTGATCTGAAAACACTGGGGCAAGCGATAGCGACGCCAGGCACGTATACAGCAGATGGGCTCGATATGCTTTACCACCTGCAAGCCAATGCCCACTGGGGGGCCGCTTGTGAAATTGTGCTGGGAGCATTGCAGGCCAGCTCAACTCCACCAAGCCATTTTTGATAACCGACGCTCTACACCCATCGTCCAGATGAGAGATCCATCTGGGCAAAGGGTGCGCGTCACCAAACCGTTTGAGGTAGTAAGCAAGATGACCAAGGCCGCCGATCTAGTAGTGCAATGCCTGGAAAACGAAGGTGTCGAGTATGTGTTCGGCATCCCCGGCGAGGAAAACCTCGATCTACTGGAGTCCCTGCGTAAGTCGCATATCAAGCTCGTGCTGACCCGCCACGAACAATCAGCTGGCTTCATGGCCGCGACTTATGGCCGTCTCACTGGTAAAACCGGGGTTAGCCTATCTACCCTTGGCCCGGGCGCTACCAATCTGGTTACTGCAGGCGCCTACGCCTACCTAGGCGGGATGCCGATGCTGATGATTACCGGCCAGAAACCCATCAAAAAATCCAAACAAGGCAAGTTCCAGATTTTGGATGTGGTAGGCATGATGCAGCCGCTAACCAAATACACCCACCAACTGGCTTCGGCGGACAACATCCCGTCCCGTGTGCGCGAGGCCTTCCGTTTGGCAGAGGAAGAAAAACCTGGCGCGGTACACCTTGAATTGCCGGAAGACATCGCCGCCGAGCAAACCGACAGTCTGCCGATCCCGCCGAGCCTGCACCGTCGCCCACTGGCTGAACACAAGGCTATCCAGGCCGCAGTCGATAAACTGAAGACCGCCCGTAGCCCAATCCTGGTCATCGGCGCCGGTGCCAACCGCAAGATGACCGCCAAGGTACTCAAGCAGTTGATCGACAAAACCAATATTCCGTTCGTGACCACCCAGATGGGTAAAGGTGTGGTCGATGAGCGTCATCCACGTTTCCTTGGCAACGCCGCACTGTCATCTGGGGACTTCGTGCACCGCGCCGTCGAAGCCGCTGATCTGATTGTGAACATTGGCCACGACGTCATCGAGAAGCCTCCCTTTTTCATGGTTCGCGGAGGCACCCAAGTCATCCACATTAACTTCCGCTCGGCCGAAGTCGATTCCGTGTATTTCCCGCAGATCGAAGTAATCGGTGACATCGCCAACGCTGTCTGGCAGATAGGCGAGGCGCTTAACGATGTCTCGCACTGGGACTTCTCCCGCCTGATGACCATCCGCGAAGCGAACGAGGCACAGGTTGCCGAAGGCAGCGACGATGCGCGTTTCCCGGTATACCCACAACGCCTGGTTGCAGATGTGCGTAAGGCGATGCCATCCAACGGGATCGTCGCGCTGGACAACGGAATCTACAAAATCTGGTTCGCGCGGAACTACAAAGCCCATATGCCTAACACCGTGCTGTTGGACAACGCCCTGGCCACAATGGGTGCTGGTTTGCCTTCTGCGATGGCAGCTCACCTGGTCTATCCAGACCGTCCAGTCCTTTCGGTATGCGGAGACGGTGGCTTCATGATGAACAGCCAGGAGCTGGAAACCGCTGTGCGCCTGAAGATGAACCTGACCATCGTTATCTTGCGTGATGACGGCTACGGAATGATTCGTTGGAAGCAAGCGAACATGGGGTTCACTGACTTCGGCCTGAATTACGGCAACCCTGACTTCGTTCAGTACGCACAAGCTTACGGTGCTTACGGCCATCGGGTTGAAAGCACAGAGGGCTTTTTGCCGCTCCTGGAAAGATGCTTGAGCACGCCTGGTGTACACCTGATCGACTGTCCGGTGGACTACTCCGAGAACGACCAAATCCTGAACACCGAGCTCAGAACCCGCAGCTCGAAAGTTTAACAAAATAAGCGTCGCAACCCTGCACCGCACCCTCGTGCAGCTTTCGCACTCATCCTGAAATGAACAGGAGCTCCCATGCAACTTAAAGACAATTCGCTGTTCCGCCAACAAGCCTACATCGACGGAGTTTGGCTCGACGCCGACAGCGGCCAAACCCTCAAGGTCAACAACCCGGCCACCAATGAAATCATCGGTACCGTGCCAAAAATGGGCGCGACCGAAACCAGGCGCGCCATTGAGGCCGCTGATAAGGCACTGCCGGCCTGGCGTGCCTTAACAGCAAAAGAGCGCGCAGGTAAGTTGCGCCGCTGGTTTGAATTGATGATTGAAAACCAGGACGACCTGGCACGTTTGATGACTATTGAACAGGGCAAGCCGCTGACGGAATCCAAAGGCGAAATTGTCTATGCTGCCGCGTTTTTCGAATGGTTTGCGGAAGAAGCTAAGCGCGTTTATGGCGACGTTATCCCAGGCCATCAGCCTGACAAACGACTGCTCGTTATAAAGCAGCCTATTGGGGTCACTGCTGCGATTACCCCTTGGAATTTTCCATGCGCAATGATTACTCGCAAGGCCGGGCCAGCCTTGGCTGCCGGTTGCACGATGGTGCTCAAACCGGCCTCCCAGACCCCCTACTCCGCCTTGGCGCTCGCTGAATTAGCAGAACGTGCCGGCATTCCAAAGGGTGTGTTCAGCGTCGTCACTGGCAGTGCTGGAGACGTCGGCGGTGAGCTGACCAGTAATCCGATCGTTCGCAAACTCAGCTTTACCGGCTCTACTGATATCGGTCGCCAATTGATGGCTGAATGTGCCAAGGACATCAAAAAAGTGTCCCTGGAGCTAGGCGGGAACGCCCCGTTCATCGTATTTGATGATGCCGATCTGGACGCAGCCGTAGAAGGCGCACTCATCTCCAAGTATCGCAACAACGGTCAGACCTGTGTTTGTGCAAATCGTCTGTATGTTCAGGACGGTGTGTACGACGCTTTTGTCGCGAAGCTCAAGACGGCAGTAGCTAGGCTGAATATCGGCAACGGGTTGGAAGAGGGTATTACGACCGGCCCACTGATTGACTCTAAAGCAGTCGCCAAGGTCGAAGAGCATATTGCGGATGCGGTTAGCAAGGGTGCCAGAGTAATTGCCGGGGGCAAACCGCACGCCTTGGGTGGCACCTTCTTCGAGCCGACCATTCTGATTGATGTCCCTCGAAATGCGCTGGTCTCCAAAGACGAAACTTTCGGCCCCCTAGCACCTGTATTCCGTTTTAAGGATGAAGCAGAAGTCATCGAACTCTCCAATGACACCGAGTTCGGCCTTGCTTCTTACTTCTACGCGCGAGATATGAGTCGCGTCTTCCGTGTGGCCGAAGCGTTGGAATACGGCATGGTAGGGGTCAACACCGGCCTGATTTCCAATGAGCTTGCACCTTTTGGAGGGGTCAAAGCTTCTGGGCTGGGCCGTGAAGGCTCAAAGTACGGTATCGAAGATTACCTAGAAATCAAATACATCTGCCTGGCCATCGAGTAAGGCGCTACAGCCCGTCAACATAATGGATTTCGTTGATGGCGGTAGCACCGCCATCAGCATTTCTTACGTTTAAAATCAGCACTGCTTCTCCCCAATTGGCGCGCAGTTATCCCCCTGTTCAAAAACCAGTCTCTTCCCCAGCGAGTCGTTCACAACCCAGTCCCTCCTGCACCTCTAAATCAACGATTTTAAAACACTTCTCAGTCGAGCTGGGCGCACTTTTTGCCTGAGGAAGAATCTCCCATAAGTAGTCAGGCCTGTTATATGGCTCCCAAATGAACGGTGAGATAGTGCCGTCCAAGGAGCAAGTATTACGTTTCTGTTTATCGCCCGTAATTGGATAAAGCGATGGCCGTTGATTGGTGTGATGGGCAAAAGTCTCCCAGACTCTTTGCCCGACCAATCGCGTAATTATCTCTATAGGTGAATCACCCCCTAATGCAACACCGATGACACCTTATAACAATTCTAAAAACTCAGCAGATTGGCGCTAGTAAGTCTTGTCCGCATTGGCCGACAAACATACTCAGTGCTGATGGAGGCACGATGACCAACAGTCAAAAAATCTCACTAGAAGACGCTCCACTAAACGCCTTTCACAAAAAACTGGCGGTTTACTCTTCTGGTGCGCCATTCCTTGACGGCTACATCCTGAGCATTATCGGTGTCGTCATGGTACAGCTCAGCCAAGCGCTGCAGTTGACCACTCTGCAAGAAGGCATGGTAGCGGCAGCTTCGTTAGTAGGGATGTTCTTCGGTGGCTTCGTCGGTGGTCTCTTTACTGACCGTTTAGGTCGAAAGACGATGTACGTACTCGTACTCGTAGTCCTTGGTCTGTTCTCTCTCTGTCAATTCTGGGTCGCCTCGGCCTGGTCGCTAATTACGCTGCGCCTTATGCTTGGTATCGCAATAGGCGCCGACCATCCGCTTGCGACATCGCTTCTCGCAGAGTTCCTACCAAAAAAGCAGCGGGGGTCGATCCTGGCGTCACTGGTAATGATGTGGTTCGTGGGTGCCGCAGTGGCGTACATTGCCGGAGAGCTCATCCTTCGTACAGCAGGCCCTGAAGCGTGGCGTTGGGCTCTGGCAAGTGCCGCAGCTCCTGCACTACTGTTTTTGATCATGCGTGCTGGAACGCCTGAATCTGCACGTTGGCTTTTGAGCAAAGGCCGAGTTCAGGAAGCTGATCAGGTGATTAAAAAAGTCTATGGCAATCAGTGGTCTGTTCACAACCTGCCCGAGAAAACGCCGGAGCAAAACGTGTCGGTGTGGTCACTGTTCCATTCCAATTACGGAAGACGCATCTTCTTCGTGAGCATTTTCTGGACTTGCTCGATCATTCCCCAGTTCGCGATCTACGCCTTTGCTCCCAAGATTCTGAACACCATGGGGCTGACCGGCGAACTGGCAGCTTGGGGCGCAGTCGCAATCACGGTGATGTTCGTCTTTGGCTGTCTGTTGGGCGTTAAACTGATCGACCCTCTGGGGCGTCGCAACATGCTTATGCATAGCTTTCTTTGGTCTGGCCTCGCACTACTGCTGCTGGGGCTTTACCCGGAGAGCGGGACTATGCTGACTCTGGCTCTCTTTGGTAGTTACGCCCTGTTTATTGGGGGCGCTCAAGTGTTGCAATATGTTTACCCTAACGAGCTTTTCCCGACTTCGATTCGCGGTACCGCTGTCGGGTTGGCAACCTCTCTATCGCGTATAGGCGCAGCCATCGGCACATACTTTGTTCCGTTGTCTCTGGACAGTATTGGGATTGGAAACACAATGCTCGTGGCATTCGGTATATCCATGGTGGGGCTGTTTTTTACTTGGCTAATGGCTCCAGAAACGCGCTCTCTGGATCTGCATCAGGCCAGTTCGGTTCGCTGCTGAAACTATCCAACTGGTGGGAAGCTCGCGCTCCGCGAGCCCTCCCCCTTCGTGAGCTAGCATCTTCAACGCCAACCCCGTATTCGTCAGGTAGAGAAAATGGCATTCAAAAGAACAATTCACGCTGTAGACACTCACGCCGGCACCCCTATGCGTGTCATCACCGGCGGCGTCCCGAACATCCCAGGCAATAGCGTTTACGAGAAGATGAAATGGCTTGAGGAAAATGATGATCAGCTGCGCAAGTTGATGCTGCGAGAGCCGCGTGGCTATCCAGCACATTGCTGCAACATTATCGTGCCACCGAATCACCCGGAAGCCGATGCTGGCTACATCATCATGGAGCAAATCGAATACCCAGTGATGTCGGGAGGCAACACCATTTCTGTGGTAACCGTTCTTCTCGAAATGGGCATGCTGCCTATGAAAGAACCGGTCACCGAACTGACACTTGAAGCTCCTGCCGGATTAATTCGGATTAAAGCGGAGTGCAAGGATGGCAAGGTAAAAGGTGTAACTTTCAAGAACGTGCCTGCCTTTGCCGCTCACCTCGATGCCATTATCGACGTTCCGTACCTAGGGAAGGTCAAAGTAGACGTGGGCTGGGGCGGGATGTTCTATGTCATCGCTGATGTTCGTCAGTTCAAAGATCTGCAACTGATCCCTCAGCACGGCGCTGAAATCGCACGTATCTCCTCCATGATTCGCCAAGCTGCCATTGAACAGTTGCCTGTGGAACACCCGGACTATCCTGGCGTAGGCATCACTATTTCGCAGTTGTCTGGCCCGTCCGATGACCCTAATGCCGATTGGAAAAACGTAGTGACCATGGCCTCTGGAGATTTCTCTTGGGACGATAAAGCAACTTGGACTGGAGCCCTGGATCGCTGCCCATGCGGCACTGGTACGTGCGCCAAAATGGCAACGCTTCACGCCAAAGGTGAGTTGCCACTAAATCAGGACTTTCGTCACCAAAGCATTATTGGGAATATCTACACGGGCCGCCTTATCGAAGAAGCTCGCATAGGCGACCACAAGGCTGTAGTGCCTACCATCACCGGCAAGAGTTGGATTTATGGCCTGAACACGCTTGTTCTTGACCACGACGATCCATTCACCGAAGGCTTCACGGTGGGCGATATTTGGGCCTAAACCGAATGGCGTAAGCAGCGAACCGCGCCGTTGTGAAAGAAAACGGACGTCGAGATCCGTCACTGGCTGCAGTACGTTGGTTTGCGGGCGGAGCAGACCCTATTACAAGCCCACGCGGACTGCCGATGACGCGCTCGAGTGTGGCTGAGCGGATTGCCTTGACTGTCACTGGGGCGATAAAGACGTGTCCCCAGTTGCAGCAACGCAAGGTAATCACCACACACGCCGCGTCATTCGGCAGCCATGCACCTTCTGACGGCCGGGTGGATATCACCGTCATCGCTCTATGGTTGGGCCACGAAAGCCAAGTCACCACTCACGGTTATATCGAAGCCGATCTAGCCATGAAGGAGCGTGCGCTTGCCACCATCGACCCACCCGAAATCAAGCGCGCGCTAACGTCCGACTGACGCCCTGCTGAAGTTTCTGGAATGTCTCTGAAATGCAAAATCGGCAGTGGTGGGCAACCAGGCGCGCTGCCACCATCGCCGCATACCCGTCATAACTTCCGACTGCGGATAATTGCGATTATGCCAAGCTTGGCATAATCGCAAGAACTGGCTCTTCACGGGATCGCTACGCAGTGGAAAAACGCGCGGCCGCGATCATGAGTTTGATCAGTCTGCGCGGCTGAATGGGTAGGATCCGTATGCATACTTGAAGGATGTACTCACGCGCCTGCCGACGCAGCGGGCGAGTGAAATCGATCAGTTGCTGCCGCATAGTTGGCGCCAGTCTAATCAGGCAAGGCTTGATGCCTGGACGCATACGAAGGGAAGGTATAATGCATAACATCCCAGTCATACCCATGCTAGCTGCGAAATGCTATAGCAGATATCGGTTTTACTTATCAGGCAACATGAGCAGAACTTTAGCGCAGTTCCGCATGAGAGCTGATCCACAACACCGTTGCGTCTTCTGCTGTGCCAGAAACACATGCATGCCCCATGGTGCTGTCGAAATAGCAGGAGTCTCCTGCCCCCAAATGCAGGGGAGCATAACCATCGGTATGCAATATTACTTCTCCGGTCAGGACATAGATCAGCTCTTCGCCATCATGACTCAGTAGTTGTGGAAACTCAGCACGGTCATGGGCTCGGATAGTCGTCACCAACGGAATAAAGCGTTTGTCCGTCATGTCGGGATGCAAAATTTCATAGTTGTACTGGTCTGTGCGGTGCGCAATACCTTGTCCGCGACGCGTCACACTTCTTCTCCCCGACATTGAGGCTTTTGCAGCCGGGCTGAAAAGCTCGCCCACCTCAATATTAAGTCCTGATGCCAACGCAGCAATTTTTTCGTACGTCGGCGAGAGTTGGCCATTTTCGATCTTTGAAAGCGCAGATGCGGAGATGCCACAGCGCTGGCTCAACTGCTGCAGGGTCAGGTCAGCGTTGCGCCGCAGCATGCGCAGTTTGCCAGCAAGCACACTGCTGGAAAGCTCGGGGGCAACGAACGTCAACGTATTTTCGGAGTTTTCTGAGGTCATGGCAGGCGTTCCGCGCAACAACCGTTCGAGCAGAAGCCCTAGACGAACAGGTTACTTTGCGCTATAAATTTCCTATACGAAATATAAATGTAGGATAAGCACATTATCCCCGGCAATGAGTGGAGCATAGCATGCGAGTTCTAACTAACCACCAAACGGCAGCTCACCTGCCTTTCGACGGTTTGATCGAGGCTCTGGAAGGGTTCTTCAGAGAGGGTTGCGAGGTGCCGCTGCGGCACAATCATGCCATTGCTGGCGACAACGCCTCACAGGACGGCATCCTGCTCCTGATGCCTGCATGGCAACCAGGCAAGCGCTTGGGGGTGAAGACGGTCTCGATTTTCCCTGACAACCACTCACGTGGCCTACCAGGGCTGCACTCAGTGTTCATTCTGTATGACGCCACCACGGGCGCCCCCCTTGCAATCCTCGACGGTGATGTCATCACCTCCCGGCGTACCGCAGCTGCTTCGGCGCTCGCGGCGAAGTGGTTGAGCCGGCCGGACGCCAGCACATTGCTGGTAGTTGGTGCCGGACGCGTTGGGAGCCTGTTACCAGAAGCTTATCGCAGTGTGCGCCCGATTGAGCGAGTACTGGTCTGGGATCGTAACGCCGAAGCAGCCACCACAATGGCCACCCACCTGCGCGGGCAAGGCGTTGATGCCCTGGCAGTGGATTGCCTCGAAGATGCAGCCCGCACAGCTGACATCATCACCTGTGCGACGCTTGCCACTGCCCCGCTCATCCTGGGCCAATGGCTCAAACCCGGCACCCATCTGGACTTGATTGGCGGCTTCACTCCAGCCATGCGCGAAAGCGATGATGAATGCCTGCGCAAAAGCACAGTATTTATCGATACAACCGAAGCGTTGCTCAAAGCCGGCGACATCCTCACCCCGATTGCCAACGGTGCGTTCAGTGAGCAGCAAGTGGCAGCGACCCTGGAGCAATTATGCCGTGGG
This sequence comes from Pseudomonas sp. RT4P38, assembly GCF_054897765.1. Classification (NCBI taxonomy): domain Bacteria; kingdom Pseudomonadati; phylum Pseudomonadota; class Gammaproteobacteria; order Pseudomonadales; family Pseudomonadaceae; genus Pseudomonas; species Pseudomonas sp. RT4P38. The sequence continues at coordinate 3,713,228 of NZ_CM142703.1, read as the reverse complement.
CAGCACGCCGGCCGCACCGATGCCGAAGAGATTACCGTATTCAAAGCGGTGGGCACTGCCTTGGAAGATCTGGCTGCGGCGTCATTGGCATTCGACGCGTTCGAAGCAACCGTCGCATAAGGGGTCAACACCTCGACAATCAGCAGCAGGTTACCTGTGCGCTGAGGTGGCCAAAATGGCTATACCCGCTTGTTATCTGGGGACTCGAAAATGGAATCATCCAATCATTACGCTGTTGTGGGCGCCGGCATCATTGGCCTGTGCACCGCCCTGGAACTGCTTCGGCGCGGCAGCCAGGTAACGTTGCTTGAGCAAAACGCTCCCGGCATGGGAGCTACGTACGGTAACGCCGGGTTTATCGCCACCGAGCTGATCGAACCTTTGGCCAACGCAGAAAACATTCGCAATGCGTGGTCATTGCTCAAAGACCCCCATGGCGCCTTGTCTGTACCTGCAAAAAACTGGCAACAAAGCCTGCCGTGGATGATCCGCTTCGCGTTATCCGCTCGTCATAACTCGGTGGTAAAAGGCCGGGAGGCATTGGCGAAACTACTGAAACCCGCGGTGCCCGCGTGGCAAGATTTATTGGGACGCGAGGGGCTGACCGAACACCTAGTGCAAACCCATTACCTGCGCATATGGGAAAAGGCCGAAGGGGCTGAAGCCGCTCGTGCAGAGCAGGACTTTTACTCCGCCTGGGGGATTGCCGCCCAGTTTGCGGACAGCGAACAGGTAGTAGCGCTGGAACCGGCTCTGCGCGGTCGCGTTAATCATGCCGTTCTGCTGCCCCACGCACATCGGGTCAGTGACCCCTATCGCTTGAGTCAAGCCCTGCTGGAGCGCTTCATCGCCCATGGGGGCGTATTACTGCAGGAGCAGGTATTAGCGCTGCGCCCGGTCGCAAACCATGTGGAAGTGCTGACTAACGGCGGGCCGCGCACGTTCAACAAAGCCATTGTTTGTACCGGTGCACATAGCGCGAAGTTGCTGCAAAAGCTGGGTATAAGCGTGCCGCTCATGGCCGAGCGCGGTTATCACCTCAACTTGCCGAGTGTACAAGGGCTGATCAACGGCCCTATCTGCTCGGCCGAGCGCAACGTATTTATCTCCCCATTGGAAACAGGCCTGCGGATAGTCGGTTTCAGCGAATTGGGTGGTTTGAAACTCCCTGCCAACCCGGCTCGCTATCAGACCCTTCGCCATCATCTTGGCTCGCTCTTGCCCCAGACGCAGTCCCACCTGGCGCAAGCGGGAGAATGGATGGGGATGCGGCCTACGTTGCCTGATTCGTTGCCGGTCATCGACACCCATCCCAATTACCCAAACATCGGTTTCGCCTTTGGCCACCAACACGCCGGACTGACGTTGGCCGCGATCACCGGCAAGCTCATCAGCGACCACATGAGCGGTGCGAAGGTCGGACTCGACCTCAACGCTTACCGCGTTACCCGATTCTAGTTCTGCCCCAGAACCGGATATTCCGAAGCGACACTATTAATAACAATAGGCACTTTGTATGACCCAGCACATCAGCATCAGGAAATTCCTCTCCCTTTCGTTCTTTCTGTTTTCGATGTTTCTGGGGGCGGGAAACATCATCTTTGCCCCTCCTCTGGGCCAGGCCGCTGGGACTAACACCTGGGTCGCGATGTCAGGGTTTCTGATCACTGGGGTAGGCTTGGTGCTTCTGGCAATCACTGCGCTGTCAATCGCCGGCGGTACTATTGACACGCTGGCAGGTCGGGTAGGCCCCCGTTTCGCCAAGGTCTTTTCGCTACTGCTGTTCATGACCCTCGGCCCTATCTACGTGGTGCCTAGGACTGCGGCAGTGGTATATGAAATTTCCATCACTCCCTTCGTCGCGCAAGACTGGGCTTTGATGGCATTCTCAGTGTTGTTTGTCGGTCTCTCTGTTTACCTCGCGCTGGAGCCGAAAAAACTCGTTGATCGCCTGGGTAATGTGTTGACTCCCACGTTTATCATTCTGCTGCTGATCATCGTGCTCAAGTCGTTGGTTACGCCGATAGCCGACTTCGCAGAGCCTTCAGGTGATTACATAAACCACGCATTTAGCCGCGGTTTTACCCAGGGTTACTACACCATGGATGTATTGGCGGCATTTGTCTTCGGCAAAATTTTCCTAGACGCTGCCAAGCTCTACGGCGTTGCACCGCAGCAGTTGTCCAAGCTGTTCGTGCGGGCAGGCATCTTCGCGGTGACTGGTTTGGCGGTAGTGCAGTTGTCTTTGGCAGGCATGGGTGCGAGCAGTTTTGCGGTGCTGGGTCTGTCCACCAACGGTGGTCAGGCGCTGACGCAGATTGTTGACCTGCTACTCGGCAACACCGGCGTCATGATGCTGGCGGGGATTATCTTCCTGACAGGCTTGACCACTGCGGTCGCTTGCCTTGCTGCGGTGTCTGAATACTTCAGTCGGATTTTTCCGGTACTCAGTTATAAATCCTGGAACCTGGTATTGGGTCTGCTTAGCCTAGTGATCACCAATTTCGGGCTGGTCTCGATCCTTCATCTGGCCTCGCCTATTCTGCTGTTGCTTTATCCTATCGCGATCACTCTAGTTGCATTGGTATTTCTGAACCGTTTCTTTAAAGGGCATCAAGCCGTGTACGTCGGCGCGGTAACGGGTGCCGGGGTCATGGGGTTAATTGATGCATTCAATGCATTCGGCATGATTCCGTCCGGCATGACGGCCATTTTGAACGAGGTAGTCCCACTGTATACCAGTGGTTTAGGTTGGATCGTTGCGGCGACGCTGTTCGGCCTGATGGGGCTCGCGACGATCCCGCTGGCCCGTGGTCGCGTCTTTCACAATGCGCCCGTTGCGTAAGGTGTTCCACGCAAGCGTCGACCCATCGGGTTGACGCTTTGATCAGCCTTCATTTGTCAGAAATGGCAAGCCGGCCCATAGGCTTTGCGGGACACAAACCTTTCCATCGAAAAGCAGCCGTGCCGTGCGGATCATCCCGCGATCGCCCTTATCGACCGGGCTCGGAAGGTGTGTTCGCCGGCCCCTTACGATTCTCGTCCGTGCCCCCTCTTCCTCGCTAACTAAAAAGAGCCCTCGAACAGACTGTGTGAAAACACACTGACAGGCCCTAGACCAAACGCCCCGACTTGTTCGGGGCGTTTGTTTTTTGCGCTGTAAAAGGCCTTTCAACCCATCAGTTGCATCATTTTTCGGGCACCCAGAACGGCAACAGCCCGCTTGAGGTTGTAGGCAGTCACAGCCAAGGCCATTTCAGCTCTCGCCCCGTCAAGTTGTCGCAGCAAGAACCGCCCGTTTCCAAACAGCCATTGTTTGAGGTTCCCAAACGGGTGCTCCACGATGGATCTGCGCCGTTCCATCATCTCCGGATGCAGTTGCATCCGCTGCGCCATACGCTCAAAGGCTTCCTCTTACCAGTGGTGTTGCTTGGATTGATGCTAAGGGAGCCTGGGCGCGGATACCTCGATCAACTTCACACGAAATCGGCGCAGGCAAGCCTGATGGGCACCATCCGCTACATCCGCTCACATGAGGCCCTTTCGCATATCATGAAGGGGGCCACTCTATATTTGTTCTGGGGATGGGGGATCGTGTGGTGGCTACCGGCCTATCTCTCCAGAGCATACGGGCTGTCCACTGGCGCTGCTGGACAAGTCATGGGGCCCATACATGCCATCGGCGGCACCTCGCTCATGTTCGTGACAATTGCCCTCATGGCATGGCTGCGAACCAGGTCTGCAAGTTGGCAGGCGTTATATGTTGGTGGCGTCGCGGTGCTTGCCACCATTCCTTGCGTACTGCTGTTTACCTTTTCCACAGATGGGAACTACCTCATTTTCCTCTGGATGTTCGTCCCGTCCATTTACGTGTATCTCGGCCCGACTACCGCACTCATTCAGAATTATCTTCCGCCTGAAATGAGAGCTAAGGGCTCAGCGATCTATATGTTCAATTCGAACATCTCATGTCTGGCAGCAGCCCCTTTGATCATCGGAGCGGGATCAGACATGTTGCAGACACTCGGCGCGGACTCCCTTCAATCGCTGCGCATTATGTTGGCAGGCATCGCATTCTTTGGTCTTTGGTCAGCCTTCCATTATTGGTCGGCTGCACAGATCATCCGGGCACGCGACACGAGCAACACCTAAAGCACTCGAATTGCACTGCCCAACAGAATGAGAGATCTGTTCATTGTTCCGGAAGTGATGAAAGCGTTCACCATCGCCTTTACCGTGTCGGCGATTCGCACGCAAACTTGAAGGAGGCCTCACACGCCCGTCAATACTACGAGCGAGTGAGAATATTGAATCGCAGAAGGTAGCTGAGATTCAAATGCCACCGTGCCAATGGCTGTCTCAGTCACGCAAGGTGAATTAGACAAACGCTTCTTCATCGAAAACGCCGAGAGCCAGCGTTGAGTTGATTTAGGCAATTAGCGATAGTTGTAAGCACTCTCATTGTGTTCGGCCAAGTCCAGCCCAATCTCTTCGACATGCTCGTCCGCGCGCAATCCAATCAGCGCCTTGACCACTTTCAGAATGATCCAGCTGACCGCAAAGCAATAAACCACAGTGAACAATACACCTTTGATCTGCGCGACCACTTGGTCACCCATGGTCACGCCTTCGACTAGACCGCCAAGCGACGGTACGCAAAATACGCCGGTTAATACAGCGCCGATCATCCCGCCAATGCCGTGCAGGCCAAACACATCGAGGCTGTCGTCATAGCCAAAGCTTTTTTTCAGCACCGTGACACTTAGGTAACAGAACACGCCACACAACAGGCCGATTGCCAAAGCACCGCCGACACCGACATACGCACACGCTGGCGTAATGCCGACTAGGCCGGCCAAGGCTCCGCTGGCCAGGCCCAGCGCACTCGGTTTTCCGACCCTGAACCACTCAGTGAACATCCAACCGAGAATACCGGCACAGGCGCCCAGTTGAGTGTTGAGCATGACGATGCCCGACAGAGCGTTTAACCCGCCACCAGAGCCGATATTAAAGCCGAACCAACCGACCCAAAGCATTGCCGCACCGACCATGGTCAGGCTGAGATTATGCGCAGGCATTGGCGCGTTTTCGTATCCTTTGCGCTTGCCCAGAATCAAACATGCTGCCAACGCTGCGACGCCAGCGTTGATGTGCACGGCTGTCCCGCCAGCGAAATCCAGCACCCCCCAGTTATGCATCAAGGCACCCGCCCCGCCCCAAACCATGTGCGCCACCGGCGCGTAGACCAGGGTAAACCAGATCGCCATGAACAGCAGCGCAGCGGAGAACTTCATGCGCTCAGCAAAGGCACCAGCAATCAGCGCAGGAGTGATGATCGCGAAGGTCATCTGGAAAGTCACGAACACGCTCTCGGGAATGTCGCCCACCAGGCTTTCTGGCGTCATGCCTGACAGAAACGCACGACTCAAGCCACCGACGAAGCTATTGAAGCTGACCTCGCCCTCAACCATGTTGGTGGTGTCGACCACCATGCTGTAGCCATAAATCACCCATAACACGCCGACCAGTCCGGCGATACCGAAGCACTGAGTGAACAGTGACAACATATTCTTGGCCCGCACCAGACCGCCGTAAAACAGCGCAAGGCCCGGGAGACACATGAACAGCACCAACACTGCTGCCGTGACCATCCACGCGGTACTACCGGTATTAAGTGTTGGTGCATCGGCAGCCTGGGCCAGAGGAATGAGGGCGCCGAGCGCCAGTAATGCAAGAAGGGATTTGCCGATTAGACGGTTTACCATTTTCGAAGCTCCTGCAATGAATGGAAAAGTGTCTGGCAGAAAGCGAGGTAGAAGTGACGGGCCTTGATGGCCTCTTCGAGGAAGTAATTAGAAGTCGAAGCATTTGTAAAAGCGCACTCGTCAGCGACAATTCCTATCGCGGGCCAGCGCGCTCAGAGGTGGTTAGCGTCTCAATACTGCTTTCCTGGAATCCACGAGGTTCCTGCCAGCGGCACCCGGGCCATTGCTGCCGATTCCACAGTCAATGCCACCAAATCCTCGGGATCGAGGTTATGCAGATGGGATTTACCACAGGCGCGCGCCATGGTTTGTGCTTCAAGCACCAATACGCGCAAATAGTTGGCCAATCTGCGTCCGCCCTCGACCGGATCGAGACGTTTTGACAGCTCCGGGTCTTGGGTGGTGATACCTGCAGGGTCACGGCCGTTCTGCCAATCATCATAGAAACCGGCAGCAGAACCGATTTTCTTCAGTTCCTCGTCCAGACGCGGATGGTTGTCGCCCAGAGCGATCAGCGCCGCCGTACCGATGGCCACTGCATCAGCGCCAAGCGCCATGGCCTTGGCCACGTCAGCACCGTTGCGGATACCGCCGGAGACGATCAGTTGCACTTTGCGGTGCATGCCCATTTCCTGCAGTGCCTGCACTGCCTGCGGGATAGCTGGCAGAATCGGGATACCAACGTGTTCAATGAATACCTCCTGAGTTGCCGCAGTACCGCCCTGCATGCCATCGAGCACGATCACATCGGCACCGGCCTTCACCGCCAGCTTGACGTCGTAGTAAGGGCGGCTAGCACCAATTTTCACGTAAATCGGTTTTTCCCAATCGGTGATTTCGCGGATCTCGGCAATCTTGATCGCCAAGTCGTCTGGCCCTGTCCAGTCGGGGTGGCGGCACGCTGAGCGCTGGTCGACACCGATCGGCAAAGTCCGCATGCCTGCAACACGCTCGGTCACTTTCATGCCCAGCAGCATGCCGCCGCCACCCGGTTTAGCACCCTGACCCAGCACAATTTCGATGGCATCGGCCTTGCGCAGGTCATCCGGGTTCATGCCGTAACGCGAAGGCAGGTACTGATAAACCAGATGCTGCGATTGACCACGCTCTTCCGGAGTCATGCCGCCGTCACCGGTGGTAGTGCTGGTGCCGGCGATAGTGGCGCCACGACCCAGGGCTTCTTTGGCATTGGCTGACAGCGCGCCGAAACTCATGCCCGCAATAGTCACCGGAATCTTCAGGTGAATGGGATTCTTGGCGAAGCGGTTACCGAGGATTACATCAGTGCCGCACTTCTCGCGGTAGCCTTCCAACGGGTAACGGGAAACGCTAGCACCCAGCAACAACAGGTCGTCGAAGTGCGGCAGCTTGCGCTTGGTGCCGCCGCCGCGAATGTCATAGATGCCGGTTTCCGCAGCACGCTGAATTTCTTGGATGGTCAGGCGATCGAAGGTGGCCGATTCGCGCAGGACTGGAGGGGTTTTCTCGCTCATGTTCTTGCTCCTGAATCAGTACGCTGAGGCGTTATCGACTTTGAAGTTGTACAGCTGACGGGCCGAGCCATAGCGCTTGAAGTCCGACGCTTTCTCGTTGAAGCCGGCTCGGTTCAGCAGCTCCTGAAGCTCTTCGATGTGTTCGACACGCATCTCTTTGGCAATGCAATCCGAGCCTAAGGACTCGACCTTTCCTTTGACGTAAATGCGGGTTTCGTACAGCGAATCACCCAGTGCATCACCCGCGTCGCCGCAGACCACCAAGCGCCCGGCCTGGCCCATGAAGCAACTCATATGACCGATGCTGCCACCGACAACGATGTCGATGCCTTTCATGGAAATGCCGCATCGGGCACCAGCATCACCTTCAATCACCAGCAACCCGCCATGGGCAGTGGCGCCGGCCGCTTGCGAGGCGCTACCTTTGACTCGAACGTAGCCGGACATCATGTTCTCGGCGCAGCCCACGCCGACATTGCCATGCACAGTCACCGAGGCTTTCTGGTTCATGCCCGCGCAGTAATAACCGGCGTGGCCTTGAATATCGATGGACACCACTTCATCGACGCCAACCGCAAGATTGTGTGCGCCGTTGGAGTGGGTCACCACCCACTCGCGATCTTCGAGATTCTTAGCCTGATCGTGCAGGGCCTGATTGAGGTCGCGCACGGTAGAGGTGGAAAGATCGATAGTTTTCATATGAGTGCTCCTTAAGCCGACTCGCGTTCCCAGATGTACATGGTGGCGGGAACGGGTTCCCAGACTTTGGCTTTCTCGATACCTGGCAGGCTCGACAACGCTTGATATTCCGAGGCCATGGCAACGTAGTCGTCGGTCTCGGCGAGGATCGCCGGCTTACAGGCGATCGGATCGCGGATCACTGCAAAACCGTTGCGGGTGCCAATAGCGAAGGTGAAAAACCCATCCAACGCTTCAAGCGAACTGTCCAACGCGGTCTTCAAGGAGTCACCTTGCTGCAGGCGCCAGGCCAAGTAACCGGCCGCGACTTCGGTATCGTTTTCGGTGTCGAAATTGATGCCTTCGCGGCGCAGTTCTTGACGCAGCCGGAAGTGATTGGACAGCGAGCCGTTGTGCACCAGGCACAGGTCGGCGCCGGTGGAAAACGGGTGGCTGCCTTCCATGGTCACGGCGCTTTCGGTGGCCATGCGGGTGTGACCGATGATGTGGCTGCCCTTCATGCTGCCCAAGCCGAAGCGCTCGGAGATTTCTTTGGGCAATCCCATGCCCTTGAGAATTTCGATGCTCTTACCGGCGCTCATGATGCGCACGGTCGGTGCCAGTTCGCCCAATGCAACGCGTACGGCGGCTTCTTCAGCCTTGATCTTCAGCACAATCGCGCTGGCGTTTTGAAACCAGTCCAGCGATGCGCCGAGCTTGCCTTCAAGCGCCGCAATCAGAGTCTTGAAGTCGTACTCTTCGGTGGTGGCCTGCAGGGTCAACTTGACCCAGCCATCCGCTACTTCATCGCCGTAGATGGCAAAGCCGGCACTGTCCGGGCCACGGTCGGTCATGGCTTCGAGCATGGGTTCGAAGAGCTTGCCGAGCTGTGATTCCAGCGCCAGGTTTTTCAAGTAAAGACCCACGATTCCACACATATTCATATCTCCTGGGCAGAAGACGCCCAACCCATTAGCTGGGCGTCAGAAACAGTTGGTTAAAACGGAAGGATTAGAAAAACTCGGTGTAGCGCTTCACTTCCCAGTCCGAGACGTGGCGGCTGTACTCCACCCACTCCATGCGCTTGAGCTTGATGAACTCACCGACAATCTCTTTGCCCATCACTTCGGCAAAAAGCGGATCGGCTTCCAGCGCATCGCAGGCTTCCTTGAGCGATTGCGGCAAGGTTTTAATGCCCTTCGCCGCAATGGCTTCCAGCCCAAGGCTGTAAAGGTTTTCATTGCAGATTTGATCGGGCATCAACTGGCGCTCAATGCCGTCCAGTCCCGCAGCGATGATCGCGGCACTGACCAAATACGGGTTGCAGCCGGCATCAGGCAGACGGAATTCGAGACGGCCATAAGGCACGCGAACCATGGCCGAGCGGTTGTTTGCGCCAAAGGCGATGAAGGCTGGTGCCCAAGTTGCGCCAGACAGCGAATTGCCGACGACAAGACGCTTGTAAGAGTTAACGGTCGGTGCAGCAAAGGCACACAGCGCTGGGCCATGGGCTAGAAGTCCGGCGGCGAAGTGATAGGCCAACTTCGACAACCCCATACCGTTCTTGTCGGAAGCATCGAAGAACAGGTTCTTGCTCTCGGCGCTGGCAATGGAGAGGTGAAAGTGCATGCCGTTACCAGCACGCCTAGGATCGGGTTTAGGCATGAACGAGCAAATCATGCCCAGATCATTGGCGATCTCACCGGCGGCCATGCGAAAGAACGTGAATCGGTCAGCCGACTCCATCGCGTCGCTGTAGGTGTAGTTGATCTCGAACTGGCCATTGGCGTCTTCATGGTCAATCTGATAGATATCGAAACCCACTGGCTGGAGCGCTTCGGTGAGTTTTTCGAGAAACTCCCTGGAACGCGACAACCCTTTATAGTCATAACAAGGCTTGTCCAGAGTATCGCTGGCGTCGACCAATTGGAGCTTACCGCTGTTATCCCGACGCATAAGATTGAACTCGGGCTCCAGGCCCGTGTTAAGCGTCCAGCCTTTCGCCTTGAGCCGTTCTACTTGCTGCTGAAGGACGTAGCGAGTGTCGTAGGGCCATGGCTCGCCATTGACGTGACCAATGCAGACGATGCGGCCATAGCCTGGTTGCCACGGAACTGGCGTCAGCGTTGACAGATCGCCCTTGGCCATAAAGTCTGGGCCGTGTGGCTCCATACCCATTCCGCTAATCGCGAAACCGGCGAAACCAGCACCACCTTCTGCAACCATCGGAAGACCGGAAATCGGTACCGACTTCGTCTTGGCAGAACCATGGATATCCACGAACTGCGCCAGCACGTATTTGATCCCGTGCTGTTCAATCAGGCGCTGAGTCTCTGCTGGTAACATTTTATCTATGCTCCGTATTCCGACGAGGAAATTTACTTTCCCTTTGGGAATGCAAGGTGCTTGCCAAAATCGTATTCCTGGATCATTTCGCCGTTGGCGAAAGATTTTTTTCTGTTTATATGGGAATATTGATTTCCCGACAGGAATACTGACCGGGCTACCTTACACAGAGTTTTACGTTTCGCACATTCCCAGTGCGAAATATTTTTTACTGAGCGGAAACAGTGCGCACGTGATGAATATGCCAACCGAAACAAAGCCGAAATTGAAGCTTGAGCAATACTTAGGCATTGAGATAAAGCGGCAGCGGCAGGCTCAAGACCTAAAACTTTCAGACGTCGCACGGATTGCAGGTATCAGCCAGGGCATGTTGAGTAAGATCGAAAACGCTCAAGTGTCCACCAGCCTCGACAATCTGAGCCGGCTATGCGACGTGCTGGGTATGCCAATGTCGAAGCTGTTTAGCCAGTACGACCAACCAGGTAGCAGCGCGCTGCTCGTCAAGCGTGATGACGGATTGGAAGTCGTACGCAGAGGTACCGAGAAAGGGCATACCTATCACTTGCTCAACCACACTCGCGGGCCGAAAAAAAGCTTCGAGGCGTACATGGTTACCATGGACGACGCCAGTGAAGAGTTTCCGACCTTCTCCCATCCCGGTACGGAGTTTCTGCACCTGCTGGAGGGCGAACTTGTCTATCGCCACGGTAACCAGCTGTATCACATGGAGGCTGGGGACAGCCTGACCTTCGATGGCGACATCCCTCATGGCCCGGAAGAGCTGGTGAGGGTGCCGATTAAACTGCTGTCGATTATGAATTATGGGTCGCAGGCGGAGTAATCTAAGCCACTGATTAACCCGCAAGAAAGCGTTTACAGCGCTGATCTCCCCCCACCATCATCCAGGCGTATCCACAACCGCATTGCGGGCGTGGGCCGCCTCGGCCGCCAGACGTAGCAAAGTCAAATATTCCTGACAGTTAAAAAAGTTTCCATATAATTCTGGACTCGCAGGATTCTTTCGCCTATAAATCCGCACGAAGAATAATTAATTCTCAAGAGGAATTTTTATTCATATCTTAAAACATTTTTCACCCCTGAATTTCAACCTGCTTTCAGCTGCCGCCATATCTCTGAGGACACGTGATGCAACACGAAAAGAACCATTTCATTCTCAAAATCAGCTGCCCGGCGACCTCCGGCATCGTTGCGGCGATCACCTCATACCTTGCAGGCAACGCTTGCTACATCGGTGAAATGGCGCAGTTCGATGATGAATTCAGCGGCAAGTTCTTCATGCGTGCGGTGTTCCGTTTCAACGACGGTCACGTCGGCGACATCGCGCAGTTAAAGGCCGGTTTCGATGACGTCGCCAAGGGTTTCGATATGCAGTGGGAACTGCACGATACCCGCGAGCCTATGCGCGTGCTGCTGATGGTCAGCAAATTCGACCACTGCCTCACCGATCTCCTGTATCGCTACCACAAAGGCGAGATGGACATGAACATCACCGCCATCGTCTCCAACCACCTCGACTTGCGCCCAATGGCCGAGCGTGAAGGCATTCGCTTCATCTACCTGCCGGTGACCAAGGACACCAAGGCTCAACAGGAAGCCGCGCTGATGAAAGTGGTCGATGAAACCGGCACTGATCTGGTGGTACTTGCCCGTTACATGCAGATCCTCTCCGACGATCTCTGCAAGCAGATCTCGGGTAAAGCCATCAACATTCACCACTCGTTTCTGCCCGGTTTCAAGGGCGCAAAGCCATACCACCAAGCGTACGAGCGTGGTGTAAAACTGATCGGCGCCACCGCTCACTACGTTACCAGCGATCTGGACGAAGGCCCGATCATAGAGCAAGAAGTACAGCGTGTTGATCACGCCTATCTGCCAGAGGATTTGGTAGCCATTGGACGCGACACCGAAACCGTGGCGCTGTCCAAGGCGGTGAAATACCACCTTGAACACCGTGTCTTCCTTAACAAGGACAGAACGGTGATTTTCCGATGAACACCTCCAAACTGATCGATGGGAAAGCTGCCGCCAATCGCATCATGACTTTGGTCAAAGCCGATGTCCAACGCCTCAAAGCCGATGGCATCGAACCTGCGTTGGCGGTAATTTTGGTTGGCCAGGATCCGGCCAGTCAGGTTTACGTTCGCAACAAAATTCTGCGTGCCGAAGAAGCCGGCATCCGCTCGCTTGAATATCGCCTGAGTGCCGAAACAACCCAGACGCAGTTGCTCAAGCTCATCGCCGAGTTGAACGATGACGACAGCGTCAACGGTATCCTTCTGCAGTTGCCGCTGCCCTCGCACATCGAGGAGCCCCTAGCGTTACAGGCCATCGCTCCGGGCAAGGATGTGGACGGTTTTCACAGCGAAAACGTCGGCGGCCTGAGCCAGGGTCGCAACGTTCTGACGCCTTGCACCCCAAGTGGCTGCATGCAGTTGCTGGAGGATGCCTGCGGAGACCTGAGCGGTAAGCACGCGGTGGTCGTCGGCCGTTCCAACATTGTCGGAAAGCCCATGGCCGCCCTGCTACTCAAGGCTCATTGCTCGGTCACCATACTGCATTCACGCAGCATGAACGCCCGGGCCCTGTGCCGTCAGGCCGACATCGTGGTCGCCGCCGTTGGCCGCCCACGGATGATCGATGCTAGCTGGCTCAAGATCGGCGCGGTGGTCATCGACGTCGGCATCAATCGCATTGATGAGGACGGCCGCAGCCATCTGGTGGGCGATGTCGATCTCGAAAGCGCCCTGCCCCAAGTTTCGGCCATTACCCCGGTACCTGGCGGAGTCGGCCCGATGACCATCGCGTTTTTGATGAAAAACACGGTGATCGCTGCCGTACAGCAAGCCCACATACAACGCAGCTCTTCGGAGGCCCCATGCCTTTCAATCTCCTGAAATACGGGCTCAGCTCGGAGTATCCCGTAGAGGTGGATCTGCCTGCGCCAAAAGAGCTCAAGTCTTCCTATGATGTGGTGATCATCGGTGGTGGCGGTCACGGCTTGGCCACCGCCTATTACCTTTCGAAGTACCACGGCATCACAAACATTGCGGTGTTGGAAAAGGGGTACTTGGGCGGAGGCAACACAGCACGCAACACAGCCGTGATCCGCTCCAACTATCTGACAAGCGAAGGCGTGCGTTTCTACGCTGAGTCGGTGCGGATGTTCGAGGGCCTATCCAATGAATTCGACTTCAACATCATGTACTCCCAACGCGGCCAACTGACCTTGGCGCACACCGATGCAACGGTGCGCTCGTTCCGTCAGCGTGCAGAGGTCAATAAGCACTTTGGTGGCCGCACCGAAATGATTGATCGTCAGCAGATTCGGGAACTGGTGCCAACGCTGAATCTCGATCCAGGGCATATCCCAGTACTCGCGGGCTTGTGGCATATGGATGGTGCCACCGCTCGTCACGACGCTGTGGCCTGGGGTTATGCCAAGCAGGCGGCCAAGCGCGGTGTGGAGATTCATCAGCTCACTGAAGTGCAGGAGCTGGTCATCGAAAATGGCACCATCACTGCCGTCAAAACTAATCGTGGCACCATCAAATGCGGCTGTGCAGTACAGGCCGTGGCGGGCATGAGTTCCCAGCTAATGAAAAAGGCCGGTATCCGTTCGCCAATCCAGACCTTTCCGCTGCAAGCGATGGTCACCCAGCCATTCAAACCTTTCCTTGACCCACTGGTGAGTTCGTCGGCCCTGCACTGCTATGTGCAGCAGACCAGCCGTGGTGAAGTGGTATTCGGTGGCGGCTCTGACCCGTACCCGCTGTTCAACACTCGCTCGACGCTGGACTTGAAGGAAAGCCTATTGGCCCACGCCATCGAAATGTTCCCGTTCTTGGCCAACGCCAAGCTGATGCGTCAATGGGCCGGAATCACCGACATGACCCCTGATTACAGCCCGATCATGGGCTTGTCGCCGGTCAAACATTACTATCTTGATGCCGGTTGGGGCACTTGGGGCTTTAAGGCCACGCCCATCTGCGGCAAGACCATGGCCGAACTTGTGGCAAGCGGTGGCAAGGTGCCAGAACTGATCAAGCCGTTCGGCCTTGAGCGCTTCTCCACATTCCAACAGGTTAACGAAATGGGCGCGACAGCGGCCAGCCACTGACGGAGAGCGACAGATGAAAGTCATGACTTGCCCGCTCAACGGGCCGCGCAATATCAGCGAATTCACCTATGGCGGTGAGTTCAAGCAGATGCCCGATCCTCAGACCTGCACCGACACCGAGTGGGCCGACTACGTATTCAATAGCGAGGACTCCTTGGGCGTCGTGCGCGAATGGTGGATGCACAACCCTTCCAGCTACTGGTTCCTGGCAGAGCGCCACACTGGCAGTGACGAAATACTTCGCACCTTTGATCCTAAGGAAGTGTTCAACGCCCGCGTCGACTTCCATGCCGCCACCCCCAAGGAGACCTCCAAATGAGCCGCCTACCCGCTCCCATGGGCCTTCTAATCGACCGCAATCAGCCGCTTAATTTCAGTTTCGACGGCAAGCCATATCAGGGTTTCGAGGGTGACAGCATCGCCAGCGCGCTGCTCGCAAACGGTCGGTTTCTACTGTCTCGCTCGTTCAAGTACCACCGTCCGCGTGGCCCGCTGACCATGGCTGGGCAAGACGCCAATACCCTGGTGCAACTGCCGAGCGAACCCAACGTGCTCGCCGACAGTTACCTGTTGGAAAACGGCGTGCAGGTGACCGGGCAGAACTTCAATGGCTCGCTGGACAACGACAAGGATGCCTACCTCGGCAAGTTCTCGAAATTCATGCCGGTGGGCTTTTATTACCGCTCGTTCTACAAGCCAAAAGGTATGTGGAAAGTCTGGGAACCGATCATCCGCAAGAAGGCCGGTCTGGGTGTACTCGACCTGAAGTTTCAGCCCGAGTATTACGACAAGGTCTATCTGTTTGCTGATCTGGCGGTCATTGGCGCAGGCCCGGCCGGTTTGCAGGCCGCACTGACTGCCGCCAATTCTGGCGCCAAGGTGCTGCTGATCGAGCAACAACCTGTGCTCGGCGGTTCACTCACCTATGCCCGTTTCGATCTCGAAGGTACCCGCGCCGAAAACCTACGTCGTGAACTGGTCAGCGCCGTCGAAGGCCACGCCAACATTCATGTACTGAAAAAGGCGACCTGCAACGCCTGGTTCGCCGACAACTACTTGCCGGTGATTCAGGGCAAACGCATGTACAAAGTCCGTGCGACCCAGTGCCTTGTCGCCAGCGGCTCGTTCGATCAGCCGGTGATCTTCCGCAACAACGACCTGCCCGGGGTGATGCTGACCAGCGCCGCGCAGCGACTGATGAAGTTGTATGCCATTAAACCGGGCAAACGCGCTGTGGTTCTGACTGGCAACGATGACGGTTACCTCGCAGCGCTGGATCTGCACGAGCAGGGTGTCGAAGTCTCGGCACTGGTGGACATGCGGGTGAATCCGGCTGACCGAGCCCTGCTGTTGGCACTGGAGAAGCGCGACATTACCTGCCACCTCGGCAGTACCGTTTACGAGGCACTGCATGAAAAAGGCATGCGCCATGTCAACGGTGCCGACATTCGCAAGATCACCGGTCAAGGCCAGGTGGCCAGTAGCGGCCTGACCCTGGACTGCGACCTGCTGTGTATGTCCGGCGGTTACATGCCGGTGTATCAGTTGCTGTGTCAGGCTGGCGGCAAGTTAGCGTACGACGATCAACTGGCAGAGTTCACACTCACAGGTCTTCCGAAGAACCTTGGCGTCGCGGGATCCGCCCATGGTTATCACGCGCTGGAGAACGTGTTGGCAGACGCGACTCATGCTGCCGCAGAGATTGTCATCGCGCTCAATCTCGGCCTCACAAACAAACCTTTGCCGATGCACGCCGAAGCACAGGTCAACTTCCCTTGGCCGATCTTCCCGCACCCCAAGGGCAAGGATTTCGTCGATTTCGATGAAGACCTGCAAGTGCGCGACATCATCAACGCTACCAGGATTGGCTATCGCGACGTGCAGTTGGTCAAGCGCTACTCCACCGTAGGCATGGGGCCGTCCCAAGGGCGTCACTCTGCGTTGCCAACCGCGCGGCTGGTAGCCGCTTCGACTCAGCGCAGCATCAGCGAAACCGGCGTGACCACCGCGCGACCACCCTTTGAAGCGGAAAAACTGGCCCACGTTGCAGGCCGAGCTTTCGACCCCTATCGGCAGACGCCGATGCACAAGCGGCATTTGGACGCTGGTGCGAAGATGATGCCCGCCGGAATCTGGCAGCGCCCCGCCTACTACGGCAAGGCTAGTGACCGTGACAAGTGCATGCAGGCCGAAGCGCTGCATGTGCGCAACAAGGTCGGCATTATCGACGTCTCGACCCTCGGCGGTCTGGACGTACGTGGCCCGGATGCCGCTGAACTGCTCAATCGCATGTACACCTTCGCCTTTCTCAAGCAACCCGTGGGTCGCTCACGTTATGCGCTGATGACCAACGAACATGGCGTGGTGATCGACGACGGCGTCTGTGCACGTTTCAGCGAAAATCATTTCTACGTCACCGCCACCACAAGCGGCGTGGATCGCATCTATCAACAGATGCTCAAGTGGAATGCGCAATGGCGGCTGAACGTCGACATCGCCAACGTCACGGCCGCGATCTCGGCGGTCAACGTCGCAGGGCCGGATTCACGCAAAGTGCTGGAGAAGGTCTGTACCAATCTGGATTTATCGTCGGAAGGATTCCCGTATCTGGGCGTGCGTCAAGGTACGGTGGCCGGGATCAAGGCACGTCTAATGCGAGTCGGTTTTGTCGGTGAACTGGGCTATGAAATTCACGTCCCTGCCCGGCACGCGTTGAAGCTCTGGGACGCATTGATGGAGGCTGGCAAGTCTTTCGATATCCGCCCTTTCGGCGTCGAAACCCAGCGTCTACTGCGTCTTGAAAAAGGCCACGTGATCATTAGCCAAGACACCGATGGGATGACCCATCCGGCCGAGATCGATATGGGTTGGGCAGTCAGTCGGAACAAACCGTTCTTCGTGGGTCGTCGCTCGGTGGACATTCTCGAAGCCCAACCGCAGAAGCGCAAACTGGTCGGCTTCACCCTGCCTAAATCCAGTCCCTTGCCGCTGGAGGGTCATCTGGTGCTCAACGGCCCGGCCATCAGTGGCAACGTAAGCTCCTGCGAGTATTCGCAATCCCTCGGCCAGATCATTGGCCTGGCTTACGCAGGTTTTGATCAAAGCGCCCCAGGACAGCAGATTCCGATCCGCGTCGAGAACGGCGTAATTGTGCATGCTACCGTGGTGAAACTGCCTTTCTTCGACCCTGAAAACAAGCGCCAGGAGCTCTGACATGTCCAGCCTCAATGCAGAAAATCATATCGGGCTGAGCCCATTGCAACGATGCGCCGTGGTCGATTTGACCGAAGTACCTAGAGTCGGATTTCGTGGCACGGACAGCGCAGCGTATTTGCTGGCACGAGAATTCATTCTGCCGAACTCACCAAATCGTGCAGTGACTCAGGCGGACGGAAGCCATGTCGTACGGCTCTCGCAAACCGAATTTCTGCTCTTGGGCAGTTTGCTAGATCGTGGTGAGCGCATCGCTGGCGAAGAAGCACGTTGGGAAATGGATCACAGCGCCAACTACTTGCTACCTCGCGAGGACAGTCATGGCTGGCTGCTACTGAGCGGAGTCCACATTGCCGAGGTCATGGCCAAACTTTGCAGTGTCGACCTCCGGCCGCAGGCGTTTGCGCCTGGTGCCGTGGCACAGACACCAGCAGCACGTATCAACGTGATTGTGATCAATCTGGGTTCGGTAGCTACGCCAGTTTTTCATATCCTCTTTGATCGCGCTTCTCTGGACTATTTCAAGGGCGCATTGATGGATGCCATGGGAGAGTTCGATGGAGCCGAGCTAGACATCGAAGCGTCGATCTGAAACTCAACGCAGGCAACAGCATAGATTGTTGAGCAGCAAAGTCTGCTCAACAATTGCCGTCGAAATACTCTCGCTCATATCTCCATCAGAGGCCACGATGACCATTCTCGACACGCCGGATAAGGAAACTGACTACAGTGTGCCGGCCCTGGCTCGGGGGCTAAGCGTGTTAGGACTGTTCGATGCAAGCACACGCAGTCTGAACATCCATGAAATATCTGAAAGGCTGGGCGTCAGCACTTCGGCTGTGTACCGGATATTGTTCACGCTCATCAACACCGGCTATCTGAATAAGATAAACACACAGTACGAACTGGGCGCACGAGTCATCAGTGACGGATTTAGCTATCTGGCTAATCGCGATATTGTCGAAGTCGCTATGCCGCACCTCAACCTGTTGCGAGACCGTACTTCGCTGTCTTGTCATCTGACTATTCGTGAGCAGACCGACAGCCTCTACGTATACCGAGCGTTTGCCGCTCAACGCCTCTCTGTCAACATCCCCATCGGGACACGAATCGCTTGTCACTGCACAGCTATGGGAAGGATTTTGCTGACCGCGCTGGATGACATAGAGTTAGGGGCGCTCTATCAACACATCAGGCTGGACGACTATCCCTCACCAGCACCTCGAACTCTTCCTGAGCTCCAAGCCCTGATCCTAAACGACCGCCAGCGTGGCTGGGTGCTACATCGATCTGATTACTCAACTGCAATTGCTACATCGATCAAAGACCATAAGGGGGCGGTCACTGCTGCGATCAACCTTTCAGGCCCCGATGCAGTGATGGATCCTCCTGGTGCGCAGGATCAGTTCAAAAACTTACTATTGACGTGCAGTGCAGACATCAGCCGCGAGCTAGGCTATGTCCCATAATTGACGATTTGAAGCGCGCGCTGAACGCGCGATAGTTAACGCGACTTGCTTTGTTATCACGGAAAGTAACTGATGGTTGGCCACGTAGCTGTATTGACGCCAGTCCATTTGCCGGTTGCAACGGCGCAGCAACAAACTAGAGGGTTACCCATCAGGCACATGGCCATGTCGACACCTTTGCGAATAACGGCTCCCCTCTTTTGCCGATAACATGACTCAACGACGAGGTCAGGCCTGTCTCATTGTGCGTAAGGGCGGCGCAATTGCTATATTGCTACGCGAGAAAGAGGGTGAATTTCCCTTGCGGAATGGTCAAACTGCGGTGCCGGGAAACCTGATACGTCTTGGTGGCTTTCGTTCAGCGGTCTGCCGTCTATGGCGGCAAGCCCTCAAACGGCGCAGCCAGCGCAATAGACTTCAATGGTCACGCTACGGACGCCTCGCCGACCTCTACATACCTAGACCCAGAAATGCACATCCTTACCCTGAGGATCGCTTCGCGTCACATACCCGAGGCAGGAGCCGTATGCGGTAGTTCCGCACGTACGGATCTGTGCGGGGGGTGGCAGGTAACTGCCATCCCTACCGCGACCGTGTCGCCGGGAATCTACGGGCGTTGAACTGCTTGGCGGATCAGAAGCAATGGAGACCACACGTGAGAAAGCCACCTATGAAAATCATCATCGAAGAATGGGACGGCGACGGCGCAATTCGAATTCCCGATGAGGCGCTGCAGGAACTGGAACTCGATGTTGGCGACTCGCTGTATTTGATCGAGGAGTTTGTCGGCAATACGCGATGCCTAGTCCTATCAAAAAAGCCTCAAATGGCGAATCGAATACGTAGTGAGGCTGGCGACAAGGCAGTACCAATGCGCAGGGAAACCCGTGGCCCGGCCATTCTTTGATCGAATTCCAGGGGGGTGTGCAAGATATTACCACCCTCAGCTAGCGGCCTGTTTTACAATTGGTTTATCTATTTAAATTATTTGGCCGTATCTTTCTGGGCGAGTTCAATTAACGAACTACCCGTACTGATAACTAGCTACACCGTCCATTAACTTACTACGAATGCAAACAGATCACTGTTTCATAATGCACTCCGCCCTACACAGATACCTCTGCAATATAGCGGCCTATTTTTACGACACTGGACAAGTAATTGTCCGTGCGAGCAAACCCCATTCCAAACACCCTAAATTATTCTTGACTCCTATTTCTTACACTATGTTTTTGGGCATCACTATCAACATGGTCGGAACCTATCAAATCGGCAATTGCATCCCCAGACTCTACCCGAGACAGCCAATTCAACGCCGCTTGCTTAATCAACCAGTGCGGGGTTCGGTCTATAGAAGCAGCCGCTACTTTTAGTCGTTCAATATCCTTAATTTTTAGCTTAACTCCCAAGGTTGTTTGCGACATATAAACTCCATTTGTTTACTATACGGATACAACTCAGCCAAAGCGGTCGCGTCGCTGAGTGAAAATTCTACCGCCTAAATAAATTTATTCGTTGCATGCGCTTGTGAAATTGCATCGTTACACTGCTACCCGTACAAAAGCCTCGACCGCCTGGAATAGTGAACACACAGCCAGCAAGACGTTTTCCAACTGACAAATGGTGTTGATCGATAATTTCTCCAGTGAGTGAATCTACTCCACCCCAAAAGCTCAGACCAACATCCGCATACAGCAATCTTCCTTGCGCTGAGCCGTCAATAAGGCACCACCCGACATAGGGTTTACTTAACATTCGACACCTCCGATTCTCTATCAGCAGGCGGAGCACCTCGCATCTAGCGGCCTGTACGGGTAGTTCGTTAACCTAAGTCACCCAGAAACACGCGACCAAATATTTTAAATAGATAAACGAATTAAGCAAACACCCACTAGTTAGCGCCACACATGTTTAGCCGAGCAGCCTCCCTAATCGTTAAGAGTGGGTGTACCATTGTAACTAAGGGGAGAGGCGTCTAGTGCCACCTCTCCGGTGCTCAGCCACTAGTATTAAGGCTCATGCAACATGAACAGGCTTTAAGCGTTGAGACCCAAGGCTGCCAAGGCGACCCGTGCCGCAGCTAGATCCCAAGCCGCGGTTCCCACACTTTTGAAGACAACAGGGCGCGCAGGATCTAATTCATTATTCAGTGCGGTAGCTAAAGATTTGACGCGAGTCCAGTCAACGCCGGCTTGAATCAGGTCACCGGCCTCGTGCATGGCGCCTGGTGGATCGTCAGCATAAATATCGCTGCCCGACAATGTGGTCGCACCGATTTCCGCCATGTCAGGCTTGAATGCGCCTACCCCGATAACAAGACGACCAACCACGGCGTCTTCATCATAGACGGCTTTGGTGCTGGTGGTCACCGTGATGACTACGTCAACACCGCTGGGGAGCTCTACGGGGCATGGGCTCAAGTGTGGGTGGTACTGACTATTGCCAGTGCAGAAGTCCTGAACCATTTGCTCGTTCAGGCCTCGGACTAATACCTTAGTCTGCGGATGCAGTGCATTGATCGCCTGCAAGTGGTAACGAGCCTGAACACCCGTTCCGTAGAGGAGAATGACTTCAGGCTCTTTTTTCAAAAAGTTTCGAATGGCGAGCATGGTAACTGCAGCGGTTCGTCTGCCTGTCAGTTCAGGGCCATCAAGAAGGCACATCACTTGGCCTTTCGCCGAGTCACAGACGGTAACGGTACCGTTGATAGTGGGTAGTCCCAGTTTAGCATTGGATGGCATTACGCATACCAGCTTATGGATGCAAATGTCATGCGTCGTAGCCGGCATGCTCAGGAGGACATTCTCTCCGCTTATTGGGACGACCATTCGTTCAGGGCTAAGGATAGTCCCGCGCTCCAACTCGGCTGCAGCGACTGCAACCGCATCAACGAGCCGTTTAAAATCTAATAATTTAGCTGTTTCTTCTTGGTTGCACACTGGAATGGGCAAAGCGTTACCATGGGTAGACATAATGATCCCTATACCTCTCTCGGTTGTTTTGTTGCTTTTGGTAAATTTTTTGCGAGTAGTTCTCAGTTTTAAATCTAATGACGAGAGTTCACTCGTGCGCTCAGGAGGCCGCACTTAGCCATAGGGCAAATAACGCCTCGCTAGAAAATTACTGAGTTGCGCAAAAGCTAACAACGTAGACTTAATTTTGTAAACTTATTTTTGACAAGCTGCTGAATAATTCGAACATGCGAATCTTCAGCAGCCTCGGATTAATTAGATTCTCTCTTCTTTATTGGTCAGTTGTGCAACCCTTAACCTGTCGGGGAGTTAAAATCGCCAGACAGAACAAAACGTGTGGCTTTAAAAGGTGAGAGATCGATTTTGTCTTCGCCCAAAATCATCCGGCTACTGATAAGGTCTGCTGTTGCTGCCGCCAGTGTTAAACCGACGTGAGAATGTCCAAAAACAAAACCCAAGTTCGGAAATGCAGGGTGCGTATCGATAATTGGCTTCGAGTCGGGCAAGGTGGGCCGCATCCCCATCCACTCAGAAGCTCCAGTGAGAAGATGTTCGGAACCAGGAAATAGGCCATTGAAATGCCACCTCAGCGTATCAAAGCGCTCCGGAACAGGTGGCAAATCCACTCCGCCCATCTCACTGAAGCCTACTACGCGAAGGGCTTCATCCAATGGGTTGAAGAAGACATTTCGATCCGCCGAACATATCGGCCCGTTGAGAAGACCCTTCGCTCGCGTGAGGTTCAAGTGGTAGCCGCGTTCGGCCATAAGCGGCACACGCAATCCTAGAGGTTGCATCAACTTGGCGCTATGGGCTCCTGCACAGACAACTGCATGAGTAAAAGACTTCTGAGCGGTAGTAGAGGTAACCGTGACAGATCCAGATATGGGGCGAACCTCCCACACGTCCTCTTTTTTAAGTTTCCCGCCACGCAAGGTGAAAGCTTTGAACAGCGCCAGGCTAAGTTGGTACGGGTCTCGCACGCGATGAGCATAGGGTAGAAGCACAGCATGATGGACTCGGCCCTTAAGCACAGGCTCCAACTCAGCGACGCGCCGCTGGTCAGCAAATTCAGCTTCAGTGCCCCAGTGGTTGTAAAAGGCCTGTTCCGCGCGGGCTGCCGCCACTCGGGTACTATCTTCCCATACCTTCATATAGTGAGTCGGAACCAACTGATCCAGGAGCCGCTCCTGCCCTAGTAGGTCTTTCCAGGCGGGGACTGCGAGTCGCTGAAGGCTTGCCAGCGCTTGACGTGTACCTTGAACCACTGCTGGTCGTGCGGAAGCCGCAAAGCGAAACATCCACGGTACGCTTTGGGCCCAGTTGCCCAATGGGACACGAAGCGCGCCGTGACGATCGAGCAGCAGCGGGATCGCTTTTCGAATCGCCTGCGCGGTAGCAAGTGGATTCACCAATTCGGTCGCAATGAAACCGGCATTTCCGAAGGATGCTCCGAGCCCTGGGCCTTGGCGATCGTAAAGAGTAACCGCAAAGCCCTTCTCAATAAATTTCAGGGCTGTACATATTCCTACGAATCCCGCGCCGATCACGGCACAGCTGGGTTTGCTATTCATGCTGTATTTCGCCTTAACACGCTACGTTCAAGGAATAACTGGGGTCTGACTAAAATAAGATCCCGTGCAATTCATTTTATTGAGCGCAAAAATTCAATCGTTTCTGGCCGTGTTGGATTTCCGATCACTTGGTCTGGGGTACCGATTTCATGTACTAGCCCGTTCCGGAAAAATGCCACGCGGTCTGATACGTCACGAGCAAAACGAATTTCGTGGGTTACCAAGACCATCGTCATACCGTCTTCGGCAAGCATGCGCATTGTGTCAAGTACTTCGCCCACAAGTTGGGGGTCAAGAGCAGATGTTGCCTCATCGAACAGCATATAATCAGGAGACATCGCGAGTGCGCGCGCAATTGCCATCCGCTGTTGTTGACCGCCGGAGAGCTTCCCCGGGAAGGTTTTTAGCTTTTCACCCAGCCCAACGTGCTGCAATTGCTGGACTGCGATAGCTTCGGCTTCTTGTTTAGACTTCCCCAGTACCTTTCTCGGCGCGAGCATAACGTTTTCAAGCACAGTGAGGTGCGGAAAGGCATTCCACTGCTGAAAAACAATGCCTATTTTCTGGCGAAGTTTATTGATATTGGTTTCTTTATTATGCACCTCTACGCCGTCGACTCGAATGCTGCCTTTCTGAATCGGTTCGAGCCCATTGATACACATAAGCAGAGTTGACTTTCCAGAACCTGAGCCGCCAATGATCGAGACGACCTCCCCTTTCTCAACTTGCAAGCTTACGCCTTTAACAACTTCCAGTTTGCCAAAAGACTTATGAACGTTGGTAATCTCAATCATTTTGCCACCTCTTTTCTAGACCGGCCCCTAAGCGCGCCACCACCAGGCTCATGACATAATAAATAATTCCCGCGATACAAAGCACTAATAACGGCTCTTGAATACGCGTAACGATAGTTTGAGATGAACGCAGAAGCTCAACTATACCAATCCACATCACTAGTGCGGTGTCTTTCATCAATCCAAGCACGAGGTTCAGCCAGCCCGGGAAGCTTACACGCATAGCCATAGGCAGAACTATGTAACGCATATCTTGCCAATAACTCATTCCGAGCGATCGACTTGCACGCCTGATCGATGGTGATACTACCAACACACCGCTACGAACTATCTCTGTTATGTAGGCCGCAGCGTATACACCCAGCACTACACACCCTACGGTGAACGCACTTATATTGAGACCGACAATACTTTTGAGTGAGTTTACCAACACAAACTGTATCAGCAACGGTACGCTGCGGAATATATCCAACACCCACGCCAGCGGCATAGAACCATAAGGAAATATCGCACGGAGTAGACCAAAAATCACCCCGGCGAATGTACCAATAATCATTGCGACAAATGTTAACTGCAGGGTCACCCATGCGCCATGCAACAAAAATAACAAGTCGCTAGCAGTTAGGCTGGTGGAGAACATTTACAGCTCCTCAGTAGCGGAATAGTCGCCAGCTCATTAGGCGCGCCAGGACAACAATGAGTTTGGCGATCAAGTAATAAAGCACGGCTGCGATGGCAAAATACTCAAAGGTTCGGAAGGTCTTTACGTTGTAACTCTGAGTGATGCCTGTAAGGTCGTCAGTGAGACCAACAATGACCCCCAAAGAGGTCATCAAGACTGCCCAGACCATCTGGTTACTCAGCGGATAGAAAACTATTCGGAGCAATTGAGGAACTATGATCATGCGATAGGCCTGAAAGGCACTCATGCCCAATGATCTCGCTGCCCGCATTTGAGTACCAGGTACAGCCTTAAGCCCTCCACGGAAATATTCTGCCAAATAACCTGCGTTGTTGAATGTAATACCGGCCAACAACGCGGCCCAAGAACTCACATGAATCCCTAGAGAGCCCAGTCCAAAATACAGGATGTATACCTGGAAGAGCGCGGGCGTATTCCGCGCTAAAGAAACCCAACTGTTCCCGAACCCTCGCATGAAAAGGCTAGGCGCCTCACGCATCACGGTCAATGTCAGGGCTAACAGTACTCCGAAAATCATGGACAACGCCGCAGTCTCAAACGTAACTAAGGCGCCTCCCAGCATGTCCGGTAGAGCTCGCAACGCCGTTCGCCACTGGAAAGAGTAATCAAACATAAATAATAATATCTCCGAGCGCTATTAGATCCGGCTCTACAGGGTCTCACATTGCAGACAAGGGGTGCTGAAGCCTAACGGCAACTCAATCATCAGTTTGCCAAAATTAATCCACCTTCGAGTATTTAGACCCGCACCGACGAAGATGGCACGAGCCTACTCTTTCTCAGGGGAGAGCGTTTGCTATATGCAAATTTTTAGATACTTAAGCACCCGCACTAAATCTAATCGATCACGACAACAAACTTAATAGTAGACCTTGGGGGCGATAAGATCCGTAGGGGGCAACTCTGCACT
This sequence comes from Pseudomonas sp. RT4P38, assembly GCF_054897765.1. Classification (NCBI taxonomy): domain Bacteria; kingdom Pseudomonadati; phylum Pseudomonadota; class Gammaproteobacteria; order Pseudomonadales; family Pseudomonadaceae; genus Pseudomonas; species Pseudomonas sp. RT4P38. The sequence goes on along the minus strand of NZ_CM142703.1, from coordinate 3,687,173 downwards.
AATCCATTTCTTGTTGAGTTCTTCGTAACGGCCGTTCCGCACTTGCTGATTAATGAAAATATTTAGATAGTTGAGTAGTCCATACTCATTCCGCTTTACGCCCAAGGAAACGTAATCCAGAGTGTACGGTGCGTTGCCTGCGATTTTGAGATTCTTGTATTTACCGGACTTGATGGTGGCAACCGCAATGGTGTTGGTGATTACCGTAGCGTCAATATGCCCTTGGGCCACAGCGAGGATGGTATCATTCTGCGACTGGTAGGCCCGATAAGTCCCGACCCCCCATTTTTTTACGTCTTTTTCAAGAGCAATACCCTCGAAATTGCCCGCTGTGTTGCCAACTGCTCGCCCTTTCAAATCATCGAAGCTATTAATCTTCGCATCATCGCGAGTGAGCACGACCAGTTGGAAGGCAAAGTATGGAATCGACATGCCGATGGTTTTTGCTCGCTCAAGCGTATCGGAGGTGGAAGCCACAATGACATCTGCACGATCAGACATCAGCGCTGGAATACGATCGGGGAAAGGCGTTTCTACAATCTCGGCTTCTACGCCCAGCACCTTCGCCAAGTCATTGCAGTAATCTACGTCAAAGCCTGCAGGCTTGTTCGCTTCGTCCCTAAACCCCATTGGCGGAAAGTCCAGTGTTACGGCGCAGCGAAGCTTGCCCGAATCGATAATGCTATCCAGCTTGTCTGCCTGGACGGTGCCGGCATAGGTGCCGCCGATCATGGCTGTGAAAAGAACCGCATGAGCCAATTTTTTCATAAAAACCTCGAAATAATCTGTAGCGACGGATAATTTGTTTCGTATACGAATGTTTATTTAGCAAGCGACGTGCCATTTCGTCAACGGGATCACTTTCGTTGCCTAAATCGGCGCGACATAGCGGGTTCAGGCCTGATTAGCGTTTGCTAAATAGGGTGGGCTCGTTTTCGATTGATGGCGAAGTGTTACAAATTGGAGCACTCCTCGTACCAGGCGCCCCGAACGAGGTCGGTTCGGTAACATTTTTATCGGCTAATGATATGTGGAGACCGTAGACCAAAAAGCGTGCCTTGATGTGAAGCATTAGTGCCGCGCGGCTGGGTTGAAAGAGTCGTTTACTCCCTGAGCTAGGCCACCAGCTATCGGTCGCGGTAGGGATGGCAGTCACCTGCCTCCCCCCGCACAATCCGCACGTACGGTATTACCGCATACGGCTCCTGCTTGCTGTGGTCGAGGCGTAACCGTCCGAGCTACACCGCCTTGCATCTCAGACCCTAATCTCCTTTAACAATTGGTTGACACGTTCCCATTCAAAAACTGCTGGATCGAAGGTACTGCCATGCCACTCCAGCATGTCTTCATGCTCTGGGTGGTTGGGGTCAGCCATCACTTCAAGAAAGTCGGCATAACCCGGCCCACCGCCAATATCCTCCGGTGGGCAAGCATTGGCGCCGTCGATGCAATACGGCACTTGAGGACAGGTTCCAGCGGGCAATTTCTTCTCGACTTTGATCCGGTGATCCCAGCCGTCGCCAAAGTCGTAGAGGTAGCGGAACGACTTTTTCCCGTTCAACGCTTTGATCAGAGTCTTGCGGGTTTCCGAGTTCACGGGTGGGCCCCACCCATCTGAGTCGGGAGTACCGTAATTTTCACCGGCAATTTCAAACTCATGCATATGTCCGCCCTCCCAGCCCATCGCGAACTGGATCACCGTGTGCAATTTGCCCAAGGTGATATTCTCGGGCACCGCCACACGGCGCCAGATGGCAGGTTCGATCCACTTCAATTCAATGTGCAGTAGCAACAAATCAGGTTCGGGTTTTGGCAAGCGAACAGTTTTGACCATGGATCAGGCGGCCTCGCAGAGTTCCGTAGGGGTGAGAGAAACGTTCCAGGGCAGCAGTTCGTCGACCCGATTGATCGGGTGTTCGGCGATGCGCTCCAGCACGTGTGTCAAATAGGCTTGCGGGTTCAGGTCGTTGAGTTTGGCCGAACCCACCAGGCTGTAAATCGCAGCCGCTCGTTCTCCGCCGGCATCGGAACCGACAAACAGGTAATTTTTGCGACCCAACGCCAAGGCGCGCAGCGCCCGTTCGGCGGCGTTGTTGTCGATCTCGACTCGGCCGTCATCACAGTAGCGCGTCAACGCCTGCCACCGATTGAGGGCATAGAGGATCGCACCGCCTAATGCCGATTTTTTCGACAGTTGAGTCAGCGTCTGGTTAAGCCAAGTGTGTAGTTGTTCCAGCAGCGGACTTGCTCGGCTTTGCCGAACCGCTTTTCGCAGATTGGGCGGTTGTCCTCGAATCTCACTTTCGATGACATACAAAGCCGCAATCCGTTGCAGCGCCTCGGCGGCAAGTGGTGAAGCCAGGTCTTTGTAGACATCGTAAAACTTGCGGCGGGCGTGATCCCAGCACGCGGCTTCCTCAGTAGTGCCCGTGGCATACAGCTGAGCAAAACCGGCGTAGCCGTCAGCCTGCAAGATACCGCTGAAGCTCTTGAGATGAGCGCGGGGATGTTGCCCCATGCGATCCGGCGAGTAGGCAAACCATACCGCCGCCGGTGTCGTGTCACCGGCAGATCGGTCGTCCCGCACGTAAGTCCACAGACGAGCCGTTTTGGTCTTGCCGTTGCCCGGCGCGAGCACGCCAATCGGCGTGTCGTCGGCATGGACTTTATGGCCGCTCATGACATGGCGCTCAAGGGCGTTGATCAGTGGTCGCAGCAACTGACTGCTCTGGCCGACCCAGTCGGCCAGGGTCGTCAGTGACACACTGCCGCTGGTTGCTTGCGGCCAGACAAAGCGTCCTTGCTCCAATCGTTTGCAAAACAGGCACAAACCGTCGCCATCCCACCACAACAGTTTGATCCGGTCACCACGCCGTCCGCGAAAGGCGAAGATCTGACCGGAGAAGGGATCGGCTTCCAGCTGTGTCTGCACCAGTGCCGCTAAACCGTCGAAGCCACGGCGCATGTCCGTGACGCCGGCGGCGATCCAGATACGGGTTCCAGCGGGAGGGGCAATCATCGCAATAACTGCTGCAAGACGAGTTGCAGCGTCTGCGGGTCTGGTGCGCCCGTGATACGCAGCTTGGCTTTTCCTACCTCAACTGCGATCTCGGAATAACACTCTGCCTGTGGCTGGACGACTTGCGGCAGATCCATTGGCGCCTCGATCACCTGGACTGGCAAAAGCGTTGCACTCTGACTAACCGGGCCGAATAGTCCTTCTTGGTATTGCTGCCGCCAGCGAAATACCAGGTTGGCATTGACGTCATGTTCGCGAGCGATCAATGACACGGAGGCGCCAGGCTGGAAGGTGGCTTCGACGACTTGGCGTTTAAAGTCCAGCGGAAAGTTGGGGCGGCGACCGGCTCGACGGGCTGGGGCAACTGTATCCAAGATAGTGTCCATTAAAAAATGGTGTCCACTATCTTGGCCAATTTGGAGGGCTGTCAGGAGAGGGTGCTGGCCGGACGGTTAGTGCGCCAGTTAAAGCTGGCGGAGGATAGTCGATGAAAGTTCGATACTGGTAAGAAATGGCGAATCAACCAGACCCCAAGTCATGCATGTTGCACCGTGAGGTGCAGGGTGAAGCGTTGACAGGGGAAACCGATGGGCCAGCCATTGAGCCGCGTAATCAGGAATTCGGGATGCCGATGCTGTTAACCGAAGCAGAAGGCAATACGGAGCATGGCGATATACGCCAGTCATGCTCTGATCCCGCGCGGTCGGAGACCCTGTGCACGTCGGGAAGTCCTTCGCACAGAAACTGGGAGATCTCAGCGGTGCCCGGTGCGCAAGCACCGGGCGGAGCAGGAAAGGCCAAAAGCCGTAACCCTGCTGTCCACGTCGCTGAGAAGTCGGATACGTCCGTAGTACCTGAGAAGCCATCGAACAAAGGGCCTGGCCCTGCGGAGATAGTGGAGGAAAGGGACGTAGCCAAGGGAAACACCGACAGGCCTCCCGCGTCCCGGACACTGAGCCGGATCAGTTGCGCGTCGATGGGACTTGAAGGTGTACGTGAAGCGGGGTATGCGATTCACGGCATTGCTGCACCACATTACACCGCAGTTATTGGCGCAGAGCTTCTATGCACTTCGCCGTGATGCTGCGGTAGACGTGGACGGTATGTCGTGGCGAGAATATGAGGAGGGTCTTCTCCAGCGGGTGACCGAGTTGCACGGAAGGCTCCAAAGTGGAGCCTATCGGGCAACGCCGTCGCGACGGGTCTATATTCCCAAAGCCGACGGCAGGCAGCGTCCGCTGGGTATTGCCTCTCTGGAGGACAAGATCGTACAGCAGGCGGTTGTTACTGTTCTGAATGCGATCTATGAAGAAGACTTTCTGGGATTCTCGTACGGGTTTCGGCCGGGACGCAGCCAGCACGATGCGCTGGATGCGTTGACGGTCGCGCTCAAGGGCCAGAAGGTGAACTGGATATTGGAAGCGGATATCACGTCGTTCTTTGATGAGATCGACCATGAATGGATGCTGATGTTTCTAGGACACCGGATTGCAGACCGACGCATGCTCGGGCTCATCTGCAAATGGCTTCAGGCGGGAGTAATAGAGGATGGCCGTAGGGTGGCTGCGACCAAGGGGACTCCCCAAGGCGCAGTGATCTCGCCGCTGCTGGCGAATATCTATCTTCACTACGTGCTGGATCTGTGGACAAGGCAGTGGCGCCAGCGGCATGCCCGTGGCGATGTTATTGTTGTGCGCTATGCGGACGACAGCGTGGTGGGTTTCAGGACGCAATGGCAGGCTCAGCAGTTTTTGGTGCAGTTGCAGGAGCGCTTGGCCAGGTTCGGTTTATCCCTCAATGCCTCGAAGACACGGCTGATTGAGTTTGGTCGTTTTGCTGCGAGAAATCGTAGGAAGCGAGGCTTAGGTAAACCGGAGACTTTTGACTTCCTGGGCCTCACACACTGTTGTAGTACCAACAGAAGCGGTGGGTTTCAAATTCTGCGACTGACGGTCAAGAAGCGAATGCGTGCGACGCTGCTGGCTATTCGGGATGAGCTGAAACGTCGACGCCACGAATCTGTTCAAGTCGTGGGTCAGTGGCTTACCCGGGTGGTCACGGGATACTTCAACTACCACTCGGTGCCGGGGAACCTGATACGTCTTGGTGGTTTTCGTCTGGCGGTATGCCGTCTATGGCGGCAAGCCCTAAAACGTCGCAGCCAGCGTAATCGGCTTCAATGGTCACGCTACGGACGCCTTGTCGACCTCTACATACCTAGACCCAGAAATGCACATCCTTACCCTGAGGATCGCTTCGCGTCACGTACCCAAGGCAGGAGCCGTATGCGGTAGTTCCGCACGTACGGATCTGTGCGGGGGGTGGCAGGTAACTGCCATCCCTACCGCGACCGTCGAGGCAGGCATGATCGAGGATGGTCACTACAGTCTCCACGTCGCCAGTTGCAGGTAGCACTTTTGCCGCGAGCGAACGGAGTCCGCTGTGCAATGACCCCTGCTTGATACCAGACTGCTGGCCCTCCACGGGCACTTTGTTAGCATTAAAATAGGATTACGTGGTCAACCAGGACTCTACGGTGTCCGAACCAAATTTTGCTTTCCACTCTTTCAGCGTTTTGTGGTTGCCGCCTTTAGTTTCCACGACTTCGCCAGAATTCGGATTTTTGTATACCTTCACTTGACGAGGCTTACGGGTGCCCGCTTTGGATTCGATGGCCGGAGCGCGACGGCGAGCTTGAGGATCAAGCAAGCTGATCACGTTCGGCAGGCTGTAGCCGTACTCACCCAGCAAAACGCGCAGTTTGCTCTCAAATTCCATTTCCTTCTTCAGGCCGGAATCACTTTTCATCGACTCGAGCTCCGCCAACTGGGCGGCCAGTTGTTGTTCAAGTTTACGGTATTCAGCCAGACGAAACATTGGTAATTTCCTTCAATTTGGATAACACGTAGTGTCGGGACACATAATAGATCGTTTTACAGCCCCAAATCTCTTTGGAGTTGCTCCTCTTGAATCTCCTCAGTTGCATGCCCACCCTTCACCAGATACCACTGGAGCTGAGAGCGTAGGTGGTCTTTGAGTCGAGACCGCAGTTCAAGGTAACCAGGAACATCAATACAGGATTCAGGATCAAGCCCTCGTTGCCGCAGCACTGCACGCAGTACCTGAACACCTAGCGGGCCAATGTCGGAAGCATGTAATCGCACTAGAGGATCATATCCCGGATGCCTCTTGAAACTATCCACGGCCCGCTGAATTAATGCTTCAAACGTTAAGGCGTCACACGCTTGCTGTGCCGATAGCCACACTTCAGATTCGAGTTCACTGTTCATTCACATATCACTCCTCGCTTACTAGGAGCTCCCACCCAGATGTTGTCCGACACGGGTATTTTTTAGAAAAATTACTCGTTGTTTGAAATCAAACTGGAAAGCAGCGGCTCACGCCGCGAAGTGGCGATTTTGCTATGCCCACAGGGCAGTCACACATCAGCGTCAACAGGATAAATCGCAAGAAAAGGCCAGAAGCAGGAGCACTGCAAAAGCAAAAATCACATCGTTTTGCCAGAAGGGTCGGTGAAAGGTGGAGCGCCGAGATCGCTGCTTTTTTGTTGGTCTCAAATAATAAAGATCCGTCGCTGAAAAAAAATTTCAAGGGGCCTTCTGAAAAAATATTTTTGTTGACACTGCCCAGCAAGAAATAATGACGGCCCAATACGCTGGCTTTCAGAGGTGTGCGATGGGTGCATTCAAATCTAAACGTCCAGCAGCGTACAATTGCGTATCCTGTTGGAACGCATGGGTCGTCCAGGAAGGTGGTGGCTTAAATTGAATCCGCCCCTGCAGATACACGCTAGCGCAGAATGTAAATGTATTAAGGGAAATCTTGATGGCGGTCGATTTGAAAAGCCTGTGGCAGCGCGAGCGTGCGAGACGGGCGGCTTTGTGGGATCTGGAGGGATTGCGACCCGGTGATGAACGCGCAATACCCCACCTGAGCATTCTCGATGAGATTGATCGGCAAGATCTCGAACAATCTCATGGGGAAGCTCAGCTCATGACGATTGAGGAGTTGCGAGATTCTGTGCCAGAAACGCCTTTCGAAAGCTGCGATGGCCACCATTTCGTGATCGTTCTAGACCAACACATACCTGAAGTTTGGCGAACGAGATTCGAAGCAGCCAATGCGCTCTCCGAACGTTTTTCTGAAGGAAGTTATGCCCACGACTGGCGCCAATTTCTGAGGGGCTGGATTCGAGACATGGAGCATTTAGCGGCTCACCGTCTCTCCTAATTTCCCCTGGTTTGCGACGGCGACTATCCCCTCCTCGCCAGCGGCCCGTCGCACAAAAAAAAGTCCTGAAAGCCGACATGGTTTTGACGCGCAAGACTGCTTAACCCGAGCCACGAGGTGCGGGCTGAAGTAAATGACGCGCATGGAAAAGTTTGGATCGAAGGTGTGGCGGCACATCAGCAATGTGGCCCGGTTACATACCTAAATCTATGCCCAATTGATCCTCCTTCATTTCGTCAGTTGCCAGGTCATTGACCACGAGATGCCATTGCAGCTGCTGACCCAGATGATTTGTCAGACGGGATCCGATCTCGATGTAATCCTCTGAGATGCTGGCATATAAACCTCGACTGCTCACTACACCTTGCAAAACCTGAACGCACGGTAACCCGAGTTCGGATACGTGAACTCGAGTCGGCCAATCATATATAGGTACACGCTTGTAGCTGGTGAGCGCCTCTTCAACCAGCCGCACAAATTCAGTGACACCACATGTCTCATATACTGAACACCAAATGGCTAAATCACGTTCCCTATACATCACTCTCCCTTATTACGAGGTTTTGCGTGGCATGAGCCGGTGAAACCCGAATTGGACGAGGATCAGAAAGCGAGCCTGCATCGTTTATCATCGAGCACGAGCGGTGCGTCCAGGTCAATGTCCCCATCACGACTAGCAAGGTGATGCGTGCGACCAACTCCAGTGGCAAAGGCCGCACTGTTCGGGCTGATGAAAAATGCCGGTGCTCAATAAAGTCAGCATCTGGGCTACTGCGCGTATTCATTCAAGAAACTCCCCGTTTGGCGTCCTGTTTGTCAGCGCGTAAACAGGAAAGCATTCAAGTGAGTACGCCGTGTTCGAGCTTTCCGATTAGATCGATCACGGCGCTCGCGCCCTCCTCCGTAATGAGCATTTCCAAAGGTGGCTTTGAGTTAAAACAACGCAGCGGCGAGCGTAAGAAAGCCCTGGCTGCCTGAACGTCGCCTTCGAACAGTTCGCAGGAAGCCCGTAGAGCAACAATCAATCCATACAGACGTCTGCTCTCGCACAAAGAAAAAAAACCTACCTTCGCCGCGCTCGACATGAGTTCGGAAGAAATACCGATGTGCTTACCAAGCAGCTCTTCATCGATACACAACATCTCGGCTAGAAACTGAAATGAGGGAAAAGGCATACGGCGCCGAACGACATCGTGAAGTTCAATGCCTGGCGAAGGCAAATTCACAGTGACCCAAATGTCTGTTTTCATGAATTCAACAAGGAGCTTTCCGTGAGTTCATGCGCAATCGCCTGAGGGTGACCAGTTGACGTGATCGAGGCATCGTACGCTGATCCAACGCTCCCCTCCCAAAGTCCCGGCTTGCCCACAAACCTCGCAGGTCGACATTGACCGCTGCTCTGCAGAAGTAACCATTTCACGGCACGCCGCATCACCACCGGAATAGTAGAAACGTAACCCCCCGAATTTTTCCTTGACCTGACGCACCTGAATCGACGGCAGCTCAGGGTGAGCATCCATGTAAATTTTTAGCGTGCGGCAAAGCTCATCGATTAAATCCAGCCAACCTGGCAGGCATCCGATTTCGCGAAGAGGCGCGCTACAGAAAAACGCTGGGTAACGATCACGCAGGACAGGCAGTAGATCTTCAATCATTGGATTTTGTGCTCGCTTACTAATACGCAGATAGTGCCTGGACAGCGGGAAAGCTCGCATGCTTGCGCGCGCCTTGGCCTGCCAGGATGAAGATCGTGTCGTCACTTTCAAAAAAGCAGCCATCAAAATCACGTTGATATCCGCTTACGATCCTATCGCCAGGCTGGTACTTGTTCTGGCTGTCGAATACCGCTGCATGGGCATACAAAAGTGTTGCCTCAAGCCCCTGCGCTTTGATTTCTCGCTCCTGAAACTCTGGGAGCATCACATCCAAAACCATCCAATGTCTGACGATGCAAAAAGGCCTTTCTCTGAAGGTATCGGCGGCCAGTACGATCAACTCATCGTCGCCAAGTTTTGAGCCTCCTAGAGGGCGTGCTGAGCCGAACAGTAAATCGCCCAGCAGGTCTGCATCCGTAACTCTTGTATTCATAATCTCGCTTCAACTCTTGCCGCGGGTACCAGCCCAAGAATCATTTTCCCGATCCCCGTTACCACCTGGATAACCCGAAGCTTTTTTGCGACGCGTATCCGCATTTGCAGATCGCTCAGTGATAAATCCGATTCATATAGAGGTTGTTGCCACCCGGCGCCCAGCTGACTACCAGGTACCGACTTCCTGCAACGGTTTGAAATATTGAATAGCCATTGACGAAGTCGACGCTTGTAATCCTGGACGTTCGTATGCTGGCGCCTTCGCGAAAACGCCCCGTTGTATCGCCATAAACTGTCCCCATCAGTATTGGAGGGCTATCGACAGCTGCGAGCAAATACGCGGAGATGGGCGTACCGAAATCCATTTCCATTGCCATGGCGACTGCTGGCGGAATCGATGGGCCACGCTCTACCTCGCTCATACCGCTGCAACTAAGAAGTGCCTCTGGGTCACCAAGGGTCGTATTTGGTCTTTTCTATGCATCATTCGAAATCCGCATATCATGAAAAATCGGACACCGACCTGCGCGCTGACAGCATTGGAATGTAGACACGGTCGATATGTGCCAGAACCGTTTCACAGGTTTGAAGGCGCACTTAGTGGGCGCATGACGTCTGACCGCACTCACGAAAGGTTGATCATCAGGTTGGGATCAAAGCCAGTGTCTTCATATGGGTAGCCGCGAGGGTTGGAGACCACGCGACACCGGCCCAGTGTGATGTCGATGGCCCGGTGTGTATGTCCGAAAATCCAAAGATCCGCTTTATCCAGAAGCTCGTGCCAACGGTTTGAGTAAGCAGCACTCAAATGGCCCTCATGCTTGTCACCCATTACCTCGGCAATTGGTGCGTGATGCGTCACGACCACAGTTTTGCCATTGAATGGCTCATCGAGCTCCTTAGAGAGCCAGGCAAACGACGCGTGGTTTCGATTGATGAGGTCGGACGGGCGCAGCCGGCGATAGTTTTCTCCAGTCCGAATGACCCGAAAATCATTCATCCAATCCCACGCAGTTTGGGTAGCTGCAACGACGTTCCCGGTGGACGAAAAATCAGTCCACGCAGTGGCGCAAAGGAACCGTGTTTGATTCCAAATGAAGGTTTCGTTTTCCAAGACGTGGACGTTCGGTAAGGCGACTTCCTTCATTTTGCGCAGCGTGTGATCGATGTGGCCACCATAGAACTCATGGTTGCCGCAGACGTAAATCACCGGGCAAGAAAAGGCCTCGCCGGCCCAGATGACGCCTCTCGCTTTCGTGTAGATGTCGCCCGCGAGGATGGCGACATCCGCGGCGCCGGCAGGCACCGCGAAGGAGGCGAACTCGTTGTGCAGGTCTGAGTAAATTTGGAGCTTCATGGTGAACAGGCAACTTCGATTAAGCGATATATTGATAGCCGTCTTACCGCTCAAACATTTCGGGCTAACCGATTAGGGACTCAAGGAAAAGATCAGCACGGATTGCATGCATCTGGCTCAGGCTCATCCCAGCAAAAGACGATCCATGTGAAAGCCGTGTCCAAGTGACAATCCCAGTAAGGGGACTATATTCCATGGATCGGGATTGATCAATATGGCTTTATCCTCAGCTTTGGGGATTTGTAATGCCGTTGAGAGTTCCGTTGGCAGCTGTCATCCGCCTCGTTCGGTCGGCCCGTGGCCTGGCGAAAGAGGATTTCCATGGCCAAGTGGATGCCAAGCATGTCTATAACTTGGAGCACGCCAAGGCCAGCGTAACCCTCGACACCCTGGAAATACTCGCTAACCACCTGGACGTAGAGCCGCTGGCTCTTCTCGCCGTTGCGGCCAGCTTTGAAAAGCAGCTGTCACCGGAAGACTTTCTCAAGTACCTCAACAAAGAGATCAAGAAGCTCAAAGATCTGGGGGTTTTGGAGGGATTGCCGGCGCAATTTGTAGGCGGTGCCTTAATACCCCGACTACCAGGTCAACGCACCTCGCCGGAGAAGGTCAGCGCGGTGCTCCGCTGCCGGGCACACGGACTGACTCAAAAGCAGGCTTCGGACATTCTGGGTATGCCGACATCCACGGTTGGTAGGATCTGGAAGCGCGTTGAAGAGTGACTGATCGCACCGGTAACACCTCGCCAGGTGCGATCAAAAGCAAAAAGCCTGTTGGGCCGCGGACGTTTTGTCTTATCTCGATACCGCCCTCTCAAAGGCCGCAAGTCAAGACAACCCCTAGAAATTCGCAGCGACTTTCCTTTAGCCCTCTACGCATCGAGGCCTTCCGTGCTCATTTTGGGCGTCACTTTCTTCACGCGTGACGCTACTCGGCCAATACGCTTCAGTGGCCCCGAACAATCATCCGAGGAAACCATCTCATTCAGGCGCTCGTGCGCATGTTTCAGGTCAAGGGTGCTCGCAACAAAACCGCTACACACCGCGTCAAATTTGATCAATCTAACTCTCCCCTGGTTTTATTTTGTGGAGCTTTCATTGTCAGTGCCGGGATGATCCGTGGTTTGCCGTAGCTGAGAGAGCTCCGCAGAATATTGCTCCGACAATCTTCTGGCTTCGGCCAATTGCGCGCTTGCCTGCGCCAGCCCCTCCTCTTGCCGCTTGGATTCGGCGCGTGACATACCAAGCTGCTCTTGAAGCGCTTCTCTCGCCCCGTCTGCCTTGGCAACTGCTGTCTTCATGGCAGCAATCTCCCTGGTCAATCGAAGCGCCGCGTCTTCGTTCATCGCCACCGCTTTGGCCTGCTGTCGCGCCTCGCTCAGCAAGCGCTCGTTGTCTCTATTCAGTCGAGTCAACTCATCTTGTTTGATCATCAACGACTGCTGGAGCTGTCGTAGCTCAACCTGCACTTGTTGCACTTGCCCTTCGTGTCGCTGTTGATCCTGATCCCGCTGTTCCTTGACCGCGTTGCGGTAATGCTCCAATGCTTCTCGAGAGTGAAGGTGCTTCTCTTCCAGAGAACGGATCTGCTCATCCTTCTCCTGCACACGAACTTCTAGGTCACTGCAATTTTGGCTAAGACGTGCATTGCGGGTGAGCTCAGCTTGAAGGCTCGCCTGGCAAATCTTTAACTCATCGGCTTGAAGCTCTAGCGCCTGCTTCTGACTAACCAATTGACGCTGCAACGAGGCGAGCTCGTTAATCGATCCATCGAGCTTTCGCTCCAGCTCGATGCGCTGCTCGTCGAAACGCGCTTGGGCGTGCGCGGTAGCCTCACCTCCCTCCTTCGTCATTCGCTCCAATAAGCCCGCTATAAGCTCGGTTAACTCGTCACTCAATCGTTCCCTAGAGGCACGCGGTCTAGGATCAAAATCTTCGATTTCCTTCAAATATCGATGAATTGTTGTCTTCGAGCCGGTATTACCCAGTTCGATTCGCACGGCGTCAATGCTCGGATTCTCTCCCCGAGCCAGTAGCGATTCTCGCGCTTTTTGGACAATCGCCTTATTAATTCCGCCGCGTGCCATTTTCCTCTCCTACGATTTCGTACTGTTTTACATACTACGTATATACATAGCACTTTACTTACAAAAAAAAGATAGATAACACCTATTTCTTTGATAAAATAATGGAGGCTTATGGCTTCTTGACTCTTAGGATGCTTCCAGATAACCATCAATTGGCGTGTGCGGGCATAAACGCTCCGATTTTGAAGGCACAGTACGATGGAAAAGGCAGATCGGTACCTCAGCGCTGGCACCCGGGAGAACACCCGAAAAAGCTACCGGGCGGCGATCGAGCACTTCGAGGTGACTTGGGGCGGGTACCTGCCCTCGACGGGCGCGGGCGTCGTTCGCTACCTGGCGGAGTACGCGGACAAGCTCTCCATCAACACTCTGAAGCAGCGTCTGGCAGCTCTTGCGCAATGGCACATCAATCAAGGCTTCCCTGATCCGACAAAGACGCCTGACGTTCGCCAGATGATCAAAGGCATCAGGGTCGTGCACCCTGCACAGGTTAAACAGGCCGCCCCACTGCTGCTGAAGCACCTGGAGCAAGCGGTCACATGGCTTGAAAGGGAAGCAGCAGTCGCCATTGAAAGCGGAGATTACAAAACGCTAGTGCGTCACCGTCGTTCGGTGGCGATCATTTTGATCGGGTTCTGGCGTGGCTTTCGAGGTGACGAGTTGGCCAGGCTAACGGTGGAGGACACCCAAGCCTCAAGCGGTGAAGGCATTACCTTTTTCCTACCCTACACCAAGGGTGATCGCCAGCACGAAGGCACAATATTCCAAACACCAGCACTGACGATGCTCTGCCCTGTCGAGGCCTACATCAACTGGATAACGGTTGCGGGGATCGCTAAAGGCCCGGTGTTCCAACGGATTGATCGCTGGGGCAATCTGTCAGGCAAAGCCATGCGGCCGCATAGCCTGATCCCCATATTGCGCCGCATTTTCAAAGAGGCAGGATTGCCAGCGGAGCTGTATAGCAGTCACTCAATGCGGCGCGGCTTTGCAACATGGGCGTCCGCCAACGGGTGGGACATCAAAGGGCTGATGAGCTATGTGGGCTGGAAGGATATGAAATCGGCGCTGCGCTATGTGGACGCCAGCATGTCCTTTGGTGGCCTGGCTGCAAAGACCGCCCCCGCGCGCTTGGAGACGCCCTAATCTGATGCGCCACGCGCGGGCGGGCTGTTCAAGAACAACGGATGCGGAATGGATTGAAGGCAAGGACTCCCCATGTTTCACACGTTGAATTCCTGCAGCGGCTGAAGAAAACGCTGTACGACGGCTAAAAGTGAGCTCTTTCAGTTCGGCGACTGGCCCAGGGCAGCAAGTGCCACTGCAGATTTATATGCAGCTCTGAATGGCAACGACCGCATTTATACGACTGGTAATTGTGCGACATCTCTCTGCCCCCGATTTCGTACGTCAGAATCAGCCCCTGCTGTCGTAGATTGCCGCCAGTGATTTGCTTTCAAAGAGCTGATGACCATGACGTGAATCCCGAATATGCTCAGGAGCATCCCATCACATCCTGCGAACCTCAAGGAAAATAAAATGCTGCTCACGGAAGATGCTCTTGAGTTCGCCCGCCGGCACATTCATGCCTACTACGACACCGATTTCTTTCCGAAGCCGTTCGAGTTTCTTGCGATTTGGCACTGTTGGGACGAAGTTAAAGCGTACCTGCTGACAACCCCGCTCAAGGACATTCTGAGCAACCCTCCGCGTGTCCTGTCGTGGCATAAAGCACGGGGCGGCCACCGGGTTGTGCATCAGCTAGAGCCGCTAGATGCCCTGATCTACACCGCCCTCGTCTACTTGGTCGCGAATAAGGTTGAGCGGGCGCGTATGGGCCCACACATTTCGTGTGCCTACCGGATCGAAGTCAGTCCAACCAGCTTTTTCTCGCGCGGTTCTGGCTTTGATACTTACCGTCGACGCTGTGAGTACCTGGCCAGCCGACATGCATACGTGCTGTCCACAGACATCAGTGATTTCTACAACCAGATTTATCTGCATCGTATCCGTAACGGTCTAGAGGAAATCAGCGCTGGTGCTGACGTGGCGAAGGAGATTGAGGCCTTTCTAATGAGGCTCAATAGCAAGTCCTCCCAAGGCTTACCGGTGGGCCCGGCAGCGTCCATTATCCTTGCTGAGGCGGCGCTGATCGACGTCGACCAGTTTATCGCCCAGAGGGGCCTGGAGCATGTCCGCTACGTTGATGACTACCGAATATTCGGTGATGACGAAGCAGCGCTCAAGATCATCCTCGAAGACCTGGTGGTGTACCTGCACCAGCAGCACAGGCTTGGCCTGGTCTCCGAGAAAACCAAGATCCAGGACTCATCTACTTTTCTCCATGTGGAACTGCAGAACGCCTATCAGGTTGAGAAGCTGGATCTCATGCGCAGCATCGAGGCCGGAAACCACTATGGGGAATACCGGGAAGATCCGGATGAACACAATCAGGATGAAGAAGACGAAAGCAGCCTTGGCGACCGCCTCTCCAGCGCAATGGAGCGCGCCAAGGAGTCCGGCCTGCTTGACCTTGGAGTCATGCGAGCAATCATCCGCCGGGCAAAGCATGCCCACGATTTTACCATCGCTCCTCTGCTGTGTGACGACCTGGAGTTTTACCTTCCAGTGATCAATGACGTGGCGCTGTATTTCGACGCACTTCCCGAAGAGGATCACCTTCTCCTCGCGCCAGCGCTGTCGGACGCGTGCCAGCAGGGTCATTTGGACAGCCAAAGCGCGAAGGTCTGGATAGGTTGGTACCTCGCAAGGCATGTGGACAGCAACACCAGCGTGCTGAAGCAGTACGTTCGGCGATGCTCAATATCCACCGCAACAACCGCCGAACTCGCCAGGGGCAATCGCGCCTGGTCGAAGGAAGCGAAACAAAAGGTGTCTGCGACGGCTTCATGGGATCGTCGGGCTTATATCCTGGCGCTCAGCGGGCTGTCGCCGGATGAGCGCAAAGTAAGCCTTCAGCAGCTAAAGAACAGCGTCGCATTGACCAAACTTGATGGCTGGGTCTGCAAATGGGTGCAGGACGATCTGCCGGGACTTTGAGGTAATCCCGATAATGTTCCACTCGGAAAGATACGTCGCCCCTGCGGGTATGCGCTGCTTGAAGCACTAGCGCATTTTTTCCAGTGCCAGCAGCGCCGGCAAGCTCGCATGCCTTCGACCTATTGTGCCGGCGAGTACGTACAACGTTTCCAGGCTTGTGAAGAGGTGGCCATCGTATTCCTGCTGGAAGCTCGATCTCATGGCTCCCGGGCGCGCTCCGCCGGTTTGGGTGTCGTAGACAACGCTGCGATCATACAGAACGGTGGGTTGAGGCCCACAGCCTGAGAGCACATTGATAGCGACGTCACTCAACATTACATCCATCACCATCCAATGTCGCACAATCCAAAAGCGCCGCCCTTGGAAAAAATGTGTCTGCCACCGCTAAAATATGATCCATATCATCGTGGGCGCCTTCCAAGCGGCTGCCCGGGTCGACCAGCAAGCTCGCTAGTCACGCTGGATAAGCGCCAGATGCTGTCATCAGCTCTCGGCGCCAGCACCGCAACCTTCGTGGCGCTGGCCATGGCCGTTGACGGCGACACGGACGTGGAATCAGCTCTCCAGCAGATTACGGATGAGCTTCGAGCCTTTTGTGGCAGCGGGCGGACTGAGTGAGGCGAAGGCCCAGATCAGGAGCGGTGAACTGGCTGCCAAGCCTGCCGGGGTGCCAGTCAATGCTGAACTGCTACGTGGTGTTCTTGAGTGCAAGGCCAACGGTATGACCCAGAATGACACAGCAATGCAGTTGGGGATGAGTAAGGCGACGGCGCACCGGTACTGGAAACGTTCCTTAAGCCGATGGGCGTGGCGCCGGCTTGGCCGTCGTATCAGACAGTCGTATTCAGTTCGGCGCCCTCAAGCGGGACTCGCGAGATTGCCGGCGTGGTGTCTTGGTCTTCATGACGCCTTAGACTTACAGCTCGCGCCAGGAAACGACAGTCTCAGCCCCATAACGTTTTCTCCATTCCTTGAGCTTATTATGGTTAGAGCCACGGGTTTCAACAGTCTCGCCAGTATGAGGATTCTTGTATCGTCTAAGGGACTTGGCGGTAGATCGTGCAGCCCCACCTGCTTCTATATTAGTCTCTAGTAATTGATAGATAGAATCCGCAGTCTCAATCATTGCAAATGACTCTTCAGGCTTAAGCAATCGCAAGACCTCATCTGGCGTAAAATCATAACGATTTTTTAGAGCTATGAATTCAGATACAAATGCACGCTCCTTGAGGAGCGCTGAGTCGCCTTCGAGCTTCTCAATCCGCCCTTTGAGGGTAAGATAATCTATCAGGGACGTCATCAAATACTCCGATATCAAATTACTTTCGGGCCTCACCCTTAAAACCGAACTCTATGCCATTTCTATCATGCTCTATTGCTAACCACATCCATGATCTGCAAACACAACATTTTAACTCACGTGACGGCAGAGGCTTTCGCGTCAGTATCTTTAAGGCTTTGATCCTTTTGTAAAAGCTCGCCGATATTGATATCGCCTTGAGACTCCAATTCCCGAACAACCTCGATAAGGCGAACAACCTCCTCATTTGAATATCCATATCGTTCAACAAGCTGATCGAACTCTTTACTGAACTCAAGATCCAACTGATAGTTGAGGTCTTTGGCCTCTAGCTCTTGAATCTCGCTAGTCACACGTGCCAGCAAGGACTGGATTTCTCTAAGCCTTACGAAGGTATGGGTTCGTTTCATGGTTCCGTACCTATCCGGGTTCAAGGTGATTGTAGCGCAACCTCAAACGCTGTTAAAGGCGCTAGGCGATTTGCCGCTCCAGTGGCAAACAACCTTTTCCTAGCAGCTTGCACCTAGAAAGCACGCTTTGCGAGTGGTTCTGGTTGAATGGGGAGCGAATCTGATTCAGGACTGACAATTGACATCATCGATACACCGAACAAGGTATCAGTTCCTGATAATTAGCCACTATATCCATTAATATCAATTAGTTATGGCTATTCAAAAGCTTTCTGCAACAATTGACAATGGTGGTTTTCGTTTCCGAACATGGGTGCCATCATGGCCCCTTCGTTTGGATAGCCCAAAGCCATAAGTCAATTTAGGCCAAAAAGGTCGATGGCTGAAGGTAGGTGCTGGTAGCATCGGTTCAGCCACTGTAGCCTGGCAATAGTCGCGAAAAACGCTTCAGCAGTCCTTCCTTCGTAAAGCCAGTCACAGGAATTTTTCGAGGCGATCCAAATCATCAAAAAGCCCTAGCGATTACTTAAATATCAATGATTTAGCGAAACTTAATATCGCATATATTGCCAATCGGGTCGCTGACTGATTGAGCAACCACACCCCATGCATAAGGGGCGGGAGACTGCCTTGAAATTCGTCTTTCTACAGCTACTTGCCTACCAGCCATCACGATTGTAAACCTGCAACGCCCCATCAGTGGAAGTTGCAGCACTCCGGGCCACGTGAAATGGTTGATAGCTTGTGTTGTTTGCCTGGAGTCAGCTGGCTCAGCAATTCGACATTGTAGCGCCAAGACGGCACATGAAGCGAGTCTGGGCCGGAGGCCCGCAGCCCATCAAAGTTATATATAGTTCTAGAGTTTCAATCACTAGACCTTCTGATAGTCGCAGTCTGGATTATGGAGAACCCCTTATTAATATTTCCTCAGCAACCACTCTAGATGACGGCAATCTTCCGGTGAAAGGTTACGATATGCGCTCTCCCAAACCGCAATCATATGATAAGACTGAAAGCATTGACTAAGGGACTTGAGCTCGCCGGGAGTGGCTGGAAAAAGATAGTCAGTGAAGTCTAGGGCACCTCTGAGAAACGTGATCTCAGCTGCCGTCAAAAGTTCGAATGCGGAACCCGCGAGCAGGTAACCCATCGACATAGCCCGTGGGCTTGCTGACTCAATGTTTTTGATCATCTGGGTGATGGTCGGTTTTTCGAACGAGCGTAAATTTAGCTTCTCGCCCTGTGGTGATTTGATGAACCATCGGGCCACTCCTCCTTCACTCACGAGATTCGCTTGATAGAGGAAAAAACCTAACAAGAAGTAAAGCGCATACTTTGAGGGCCGGCTGGTAGTAGGCAGTGCAGGTGCATACTCAACCCAGTCTTGGAGCCGCCGAACGATCCGACAGATCCTCGATTCAGCGGATATGCCTTGATAGCCGCAGGAGTTGCGAGAGATCAATCCAACGCCATGATCGTAGTCCTCACGTTGAGTGTGCTGCATGTAAGCCTGCCAAGCCCCTGAGAGCTGGCTGAGGGTGCCCCGCTCAAGTTGCTGAAGCAGAACCGGCTGCCTATGCTGCGTGCACACAGCAGCCCCGCGCTTGCGCCATGCTTTTCGCAAAGCGGGCGCCCGCAGAGCTGCGACGTCATCGGCGATGCACTGGGCGCAATAACGACGGTTGTGAGTGTTCTGAACAGCATTCGGTGGCAACGAGAACCGGCTAGCTAGATGAGGGCGCAACGTCGCTGGAAATGCGTCCAGGAATTCTTGGGATCGAAATAGCGTGTCGTATTCAATAGGGGCTCCCAAGTCTGGAGGCATTTTGGAGCGGGTACCTCCCAGCAAGATAGCCGGGTTCCAGGTAGGCTCTTCGGCAATATCGTTCTCTTGCGACTCCAACGGCAATTTGATCGGTCGGGCCGGATCAGCCACATACTGATTTTGTTGTGCCTGCAAGGGCATAGCCATCTGGACTCCAGCCTTGTTGTCGCCCCCGTGGGTGTTCGGCCCCGAGGCCTGAGCTAGCTCGTCCCTCTCGATCAGCCTCCTGCACCACTCCAGGAAGCCACCGTGGATAGAGTCGATGGATTTCGCGGCAGCGTTTCGGCAGAGCCATGACCCCAAGGTTTCATCGATCACCGGCTTCAAGTACAGCCGGAAAGATCCTGCTTGCTCGTTGTGGCGCGTTGAATGACGGTTGTTATGGCTGGTTACGGCCTGGCCAGAGCGAGCCGACACCACTGCCGCCGCCTGACGACTGAAAACGCCCCCCTTCGCGCCACTGAAACCCTTGGCGCCTGGATCAGAGAGGTTGCAAAGGTGAGGGGTAACAAGGCCTCCCGGATCATTTGGTGACCCGGCCTGAGGTTCATCAAGTTGCAGTTCAAGCTGGAATGTGATTCGTGAGGCCAACAGATCAAAGAGCGGTAGTAGAATTTGTGGATCCGCTTGGGAGGTGGCTGAGGCGTTGGCAGCGGGTTGGATGCTGTGATCGTTGCCACCTCCATCCTGTGTGACCTCAGGAATAGGCAGCAACGTCGACTTGATGGTGGCGCTTGCAGGTATAGCTGCACTCCGCTGTTCGCCGATATCCGCAATCTCTAGGCTATGAGCCGCGCGCCGAACGTGCTCCGCCGTTTTACCCACCAGGCCGGAGGTGTAGGTGTGCAGCGCGCGGACGTCGAGGCCATAGGAAGTTATGAAAATAGGAGACAGATTTCTGACTGTCGCCGCTGCCAGATTCAAGTCAGGTGCAGATTCGGTCTCAGCGCACACATTACCGCGCAATTCGCTGGGCGAGGTACCCAAAGGCGCGGTGAGGATATCGTGGCGAATTGGGATGGGTGTGGGGAGGTGGGTTGACTGCAATAGAGGCATACTTACGCGATGATCTTTGAACAAAGCCTCAACGAGATTGAAGTAGGCCTCATCATAATTCATGGGCCTTAAATCGATCATTTCAACGATCATGCCCAAAACTCTGGCCCGCAAACCTATCTCGGTCAGCTTATCATGCAATCCACACAGTACGATGTTATAGCCGAATGGCGGCCTAGTTAGCTGGTGAACGGAATCATAAATACCCTGCAACTTGGAGGAATACATATTAAAGTAATCGTGAGCATCCTCGCATATCACTGCCTGGTACTGGCGCAGATGAAGCGCAGCTTTGTAGTGGCGGCTAATCCTTTGATTAGCACCGAGTTCTGAAGAGAAGATGGGAAGTTGTAGAGACCGAAATATATGAGCGAGCAGTACGAAATCAGAATTCACCGCCGACCGCTCGATGTGGATAGACCTTATACCGTTACGGGTGGCCAAGGCTTGCAGTCGTGAAGCGAAAGCACTACTGCCCGCTCCCGCTTCACCACGTACGATGATGAGCTTGCCCTGGCCACCACCTTGGCTGATCAGGGCAAGCGCGCGTTCAAGCGGCACTTGGTTGGCGGAACCGTCATGCCAGATTCGCCTCATCAGATGAGACCAAAGTCCGCCAATCCCATATCGAATGCAACCTCCAGCAAGTCAAGATCAATGAACTCCTGCCCGGACTCGATAGCCAATTTGGCAGCGGCGATCAGTACGTACCGAATATTGCGCGTGCTTCCCATGCACGCATTAACCAAGGCCACCTGGATTTCCTTCGTATCCAATACCGATGGCTTTTGAAGAGGAATGAACCGAACAAAGGCCTTGAGAAAGCGAGAGAAATCTACAGACTCTGCTTCCCACGAAGGAACCTCCCACACACTGAAGCGAGAGCGAAGCTGAGGATCGATCCCCAAATGCGCTTTGAGCTCTTCGGTTCCGGCGACCACTACGCTCAACCCGATATCCGGGTTAGCCAATGCTCTGAGGTAGGTATTGTTCGGCTGCACCAGTGCGTATTTCGTACCGGCCAGTGCATTCCCCTCGTCAAGAATGCAGACCGAGATATTTTTCTGCTTGATCCTTTCCCTGATCTGCTTGATACCACTGGCAGTGCACAACGACTTGACTGACTCGGTGAATCCAAGTTCGGTCAAAAAAATCTGCTGCAGATCGAGGTACCTGCCGTAGGGTGCGAGATCAATGGTCATGATAGGCGTCGAATCAGGGGTATTGATCAAGCGCTGAGCTCGCTCGATCATCGTTGTTTTCCCAATACCACTGATACCAATGAGTGCCATGCAGGAGCAACATCCCCAACTCGACAACCGAATCATGCTCTTCAAGCTATTATTGAACGAGCTGTTGGTGGATGTCTTGATCCAAACTGGCTGATCACAATATGCGATCCGTTCAGCAGCACTCAGCAAAGCAATGTGTTGGACGCTTGAAGCAAGGTGGGTAACGTCCATCGCTATTCTCCTTCGAAGGGCTCGACATCAGTCGAAAAATTGCGCTGTTGAAGTTTCAGCTTTTTCACCGCGAGTACGTGGTGACGCAACAGCGGGTCGTGTTTGTCGCCATCAATGATCTCCATCTGCCGCCTCATCGCTGGAACGTCCAGCGCAATAGCATTCAGAAGAATTGCTTTGCGTGCCAGAAAGGCTTTGACTGCGCGCTCACCCAACTTGCCTGCCTTCTTCAGATACTTCAGCATGATTGCTCTAGCGGTGAGAGTTACGGTGGTTTTTTCGCATGACGGAATTTCAATCCACTCACCCTCAATCTTCGCAAGGATTTGGGTCAAGTTCACAGGGTCATATTTGACCCTGACCTTTTTCCCGACCATGTTCCGGATAACATTATTGGAATAACGGAACCCGTTGACCTGAAGCCCAGTCCTGGTAACTTTGGGATACTTCTCAGGCAGTACCTCGATCACAAAGTTTTTCACGTCACGTACTTGGCGGGGAAACAGCGGCTTACCGTTTTCGCCGGTCATTACCTCCGCCCAGCGATCACGGGGGGTTTTTCCATCTGCCGCCGCCGTGTCATGGTATTCACAGACGGACAAGGTGAAGTATTCGATGAACTCATCCAAGGTCATGACTTTGTGTACTTCCGGGTTGTAGTCCCTGTCTTTACGAGACCTGGAGGCAGTGCCGCCTGGCAGCATTTGGACATGGCCGATGTTCAGCGTCCCCAGTACGCGCTCGCAAATACCGCCATCTTGTTTCTGGGAGCGGTGCCGAAGCTTGATCCCTTCCATCGAACACGCAGACTTCAAATTCCCAGAACGAAACTCGCGAGCGTTATCAGTCAACAGCTCGTCGAAGACGCCGTGGAATTCGTAGCCATGGTCTTGCAGCCCAAGCCTTTTCATGAATGCGTCCTTGCTCATCACCGAATGCTTCAAGGTATGCGCAACACTGCACAAACTCGGATACCGGAGGCTGATATAGAACCCAAGGATGACTTTGGTTTTTGCGCAAATCGCCAAAGTGATCCATGGCCTCCCTACGGGGTGTTTCCTGTCGTGAGAGCTGGCGAGGAACACGTCCGCGACCGTATGATCCATCTGGACTTGTTCAAGCGCCCGGCTAAACCCGCGAAAGCCGTCCCTCAACGTGAAGTTGTCATCGGCAAAGTTTTTGTTATGCTTTTGACAGGCCTTGCCATGTTCGGGCAGGTTGTTCATCCGGTCACAGACGGTTTCGTATGACGGTACCTCCTCAATACCGCGTTCGTGACATTCTGCTTGCACGCCCTTCCATACCGTGCGGTAGGACGCGCCATGGCCCCGGTACAGCCATACTTGATCTGCAATGATTTGCTCTAGCTCCGGGGAGATGACTTTAGTCCCGACCTTACGACCAGGTTTCTTTCCCAGAAGACTGATGGGCCCGAGTTCCTGATTGAAGAGACGCCGCACTTCATAATACCGGGGCCGGCTCAACTTGCAGATTTCAGCCGCATCATCCACAGTCAACTCGCCTCTCATCTCCTTCTCGATCATTTCAAAACGATGGCGAGCTTTTTCCATTTGTTCAGGGGTGTAACCCTCAACCATGATCAAAGCGCGCTTCGCTGTTTTGTCGGCTACATGTGCTGCAGCCGCGTTGTTCAAGATCTCATGATTAACGGGTTCGACTTTGTCTGCACCAGCTAAACACAGCTTGTCGTTACGTAAGCTACGCAGATGCAACTTGCGAGTCCCGCTTTCTACTCCTTCCACGACCCAAAGATCGTTTTCAAATTTTACCAATTGAGTGCTGCCATCAGCAGCTTTATAAGCACCCATGACATCTTCCTCCGATCATTTAAGTAGGCGCCATGCATTGGCAGTGACGCCTTGGCCGAAAACTAATTCGGGAAGTGGATTCGCAAAACTTCTTGCGAGAACATCGAATCAAGTCGCGAAGCGACCGTCTTATACGACGGGGGCTTAAGTCCCAAGACTTCACAACGAGCCTGTACTTGCTTCCAGACTGACCGCTTGGTCATCGAGCCATGCAAGTACTCGCATTGGAATACAGCCGAAACGACTTCCTCGACCTGTTGAGGAAGAGCAGAGCGCTCTTGGGCCATCAAACGAATATCGGCAAGAGCATTCTCGCCCAGCGAGGTCACATCTAACGCGAGCACATAGGGCCGCTCCGTTTTGGCCAGGTTTGGCGCTGGGAAATCAATGTCAGATTCAAAATTTTCAGACCGCGTTTCGTGCTCATTTGGCATCCAGCTACGCGAGCGATCAGACCCCTCGTGGTTCGGGGGGTCGCTGACATGGGGCGAGCTCTGGGGAGCCTTGGCTTTCTTTGAATGGCTAAGCGGCTTACCGTGGTATTGCTCAACATTCGGGAGGTGAACCGGGTTTCCGGGCGTGGTGTTGTTGGTCTGCTTTTGCATGATGAACCTCTGCTAGTCCTTGTCGCCAATTTGGCTCAGGAAGTCGCTAGGGCCGTAGCTCAAACATCCTCGCTACCCAATTCAAGCGTGTCTTCCCGAACGTTCAGGCCCGCAAACAAATCTCAAAAACCGTCTCAAACGATTTTCAAATGTTTGCGGGTCGTCTTTGAGGTCTAGACCTTTAAACTGAGGTTGCAAGTGCTGGATTTTCTTCTTTGAGAAAATGATTGAAAATCAATCGAGTAGCGCCGATTAATTTTTCTGTCATGTAATTGAAAAGAAGAAAATCCGGACTGGATTTTCTTCTTTTAGGTGGCAGGGGCGGCAAAGCCCCGGTTTACCGGGGGGGGCAGGGGGATCGAGATTCAAAGACTACTGACACAATCGCCTTTGGACATTCTGTTGTGGAGGTAAACTGATACTCCCGCGTGGATTGATACGTAAATCTGAAACTTTTGGGATTAGCTCCTGCCTTTCGGCCGTAAAGACGTACAGCATCGTATTTACGAATCGCTAGATTTCGGAACTCCTGTGGTGCAAAGACAGTTGCTAGCCGTCAAGTGATTGCCTAGCGATTTCAGAGCAGTTTTATTTGAACATGCGTGTGTCGTACATGAAGTCAAACATATCGACCGCCTTGATCTCCTTGACGGCCGGGTGATTCGGATTGATCACGACATTGCGCTCGAGCACCATCACAGCAGAAGGCACGATCAATCCCAGGTG
This sequence comes from Pseudomonas sp. RT4P38, assembly GCF_054897765.1. Classification (NCBI taxonomy): domain Bacteria; kingdom Pseudomonadati; phylum Pseudomonadota; class Gammaproteobacteria; order Pseudomonadales; family Pseudomonadaceae; genus Pseudomonas; species Pseudomonas sp. RT4P38. Next base: position 3,662,096 of record NZ_CM142703.1, on the reverse strand, counting down.
TGTGTTCGCCTTTAACCAATGGGTTCCGAAATCCATGCTAGGCCGGTCAGCGGGGAGACTTGCCCAACCCTCTGGCAAGGTTTTCGGATCAGGCTCCAAATAAAGCGTTGGATCAGCGGGCAGTTCGAAACAGGTGATCTTCATCGGGAACGTGGGCTCGCCCCCGGCGTGTACGAAGGTTTCCAAGCAGCAAATCGCAGGTGTCAGCCCCATGTAAACGGCTGCTACATCCTGATCATTCCACCTCCCTCCTTCAATTGCCGCACCCATTCCTGACAGATCGTTCGCACGTTTCGCCTTCGCGATTCGCCACGCCCTCATCAGGCTGCGCCTCCCCACTCAAGCGCATGAAGGACTCGGCGGACTTGTTTGGCGCCTATCTCTGTTTCGCAGAGCATAATCGGCGCGATTCCACCGAGCGCTTTATTGGCCGTCGACATCCAATGAGCAGCATTCTCTTGGCTTTCAAAAACCTCTTCGGCCAGGTGACTGACTGTTGCAATCCGATCCAGGCGTTCAGACGCAACGGGATCAAGATTCTTTTGCTCACGCCGCCGTCTTTCGAGCGTAGAGATGGATGCATTTAGCAGCGTCTCAACGTTGCGTTCCTGAAGATCGAAGGTCAGACGAATGGCGTGTACCAGATGGGCAGGAAACCCTTCCTTGATCTGGTGAATGCGTTCAGAGTCCTTGAGTGAGTCCCGACCGTAACTGAAATGCCAAAACGCAGCGATCCCCATTTCGCGAGAGTCATCTTTCTTTCTCGCCGGCAGCCGGGCAGTTGTTGGAGCGACCATCAGCATTTACTCCAAATGAATTAATTTTTAAGTCAAATGAACTATAGGGTATCTGTTTGCTCAGCGGTACTACCACTGAGCAGCAATATGGCGCTAGCAGAGTGGACGGTGGCGTACCTGGAAAATATGTCCCGACCTACTGATTCAGTTTCTGCTGCAGCTGCATGAGCTCTGCGGAGGACTCCGTCAGCTGGCTCTTCACTTGGGTCAGTTCGGCAGATGACGGCTTAATCACAGCTTCAAGCCGTTTGGCTGAGCCAGCGAGTTGCTCCCTGCCCCCCTCCTCCTTGGCGACCGCAGTTTTCATGGCGTTGAGTTCGCCCGTCAGGCGCAGCATGGAATCTTCCTGCTCTCCGCGACAGGCCCCTTAACCATGCATGACACCGCTTGCTTCTTCGTGTGCAGCTGAAATCACGCGATCTGGCTCGGTGGAAAGAAGGTCCTGTGGACGCTTGCCTCCAAGCCATCCATTGGGGGAAATAAACCAGAATGAAACTCCCCAACCATCTTTCATGGGGCAGAGAACGGATATTACATCTCTAAGGCCGGGAATCGGACTGGCGCCGCCTTGCGATGGGAACGCGTAAACTGGAAAATACCTACAACCATCGTGATTGATCGAGAAAATTCGGTGGTCCGTCTCCCACCGCATAAGTGCAAGACTCAGGAGCTCGAAGTCGATACCCAGATGGATAGCTAAGTCCTGAACAAGAAGGAAGTCGCCGCAGGTCAGAATTTGAGCTCTGGCCAAGGCATCCATCTCCCCTTCTCTTTCTTCGTTAGACCGACGCTTCTCTTCTCTTGCTGCAGGCGCCGTCCCTGGACGAGGACACGCGTCTAGCTCCTGACCCTTTAGAGGGTTATCCGCAAGAGCAGAGCTTTCGGCCCGACTGACCTCGTTCGCGGAGGCTTTGACATCTTTGTCGGGATCAATCGTCATGAGTTTGTCTCCTGGGTACCCTGCAGTTCTCCTGCTGCATGAAGCGCATTGCTTGAGTATATAACGCCAAATATGCTGCCCGGACGGTTACTGGCAGCTCAGCATGGTTGATCCGTATCGGCCTGGTGGTGAGCCTGCCATTACACCTTCCTACGCTGGAGGTAGGCCTACCCGCCTGGTTTGCACAACATATTCTTCGCAATTTCCTTTTGGTAGAAATGTGACGTCAATTCCGTTTAGAAGCCTGCAGGGCCGATTGCAGTAATAGCTTAGCTTCCCCTTTGCAAGCCAATGGGGCTCCCGAGGGGGCGGTAGGAATGGCAATTATCTGACACCATCCGCAATGATCCGTACGTGCGGAACTACAGCATACGTCTCATACCCCAGGTACGTGACGCGAAGCGTTCCGCTGGATAAGGGTGAGCATGACGGGGACGGCACCTAGACGCGAGTCAGCAGACCAAAGCGTGACCACTGAAGCAGGTGACGTTGGCTGCGACGTTTGAGCGCTTGCCCCCAAAGCCTCAAATTCCAAATCCGATAGCGTGCCGCGCTGTTTAAGATTCGTTACAGGAGAGAGCTTGGCTACAGGTATGTCTCCATCGGTGAAGATAATTGTTTCTCCGTCCACTACCGCATCGATGAGTGTAGAAAAAAGCGTTTTGGCAGTTTGTATATCGTGAGTCTGCATTCCGTTATGTCCCCCCAACCTTTTCTGGCCTTACTTGCCTATCACCACCGCAATTAGTGCTGCCTGATCGGCAGGTCAGTACTCAATTATCTTGAGGTAAGGCAGGGTTCGAACCGCCCGCGAGGCGCCCTGTTGGCTCGTACCCAGCTCCGAACTGCAATGCGGCATCAAGAAATCTGTTTGCTACATTCTTTGATCTGCTTGCGCACATTTGTTGAGCTTCGGCCTCAAATTTAGCTTTCAAGAACCACTTGGATTTGCTGACTTTACGCCTTCCTTTCATGACAGTTCTCTCGTGGATGCGGTGAGTTACGGATGTTCCTTCGATCGCACTCATTGTGGCTTGCTACCAATCGTGAAGTGTTTAGTCATCGCACCGAAGATCGACTCGCGTAGATTTTCGTGACCCTCGAGGAACACCTCTTACCCCTACTTCATAAAGGTTGAGTTACGTGACAGCTTGAAACCCGAACATTACTCAGAATCTTCCGCTTCGTCAGGTAGATTCACTGCATTGACCAACCGAGTTATGACGATGGATAGCCACGTTTGATGGGCGACAAGTTCCGAGTCGACGTTGCCACCCGCATTGGACGTTTCATAGAGTGATCTCCAGTCTAGAATATCCGCTGGGTCGACCTGGGCGTTGTCCCGGAACACTGCTTTTGAAGCAAGTCGATATGCGTATGTATCCAAAGAAACCTCCCCCCTCCCCCTGAGCTTGACCCGAGCAAAATCAAACACATTCTCGGCGACCCATCGTGGTGAGCCGTTGAGTTTTGGAGGAATCGCTAATAGGACGCCAACGATGGCCTTATCTGAATCAGGTCGATCGATTTCGTTGAAGAGATCAACCAATTTTTGGCCTGAAAGGCATTTTTCCATCTCGACGCCCTGCTCCGGCTGGGCAACGTTCGCCACCGCGACAATCAGCATGGTTGAAGGGCTGTCCTCGTTACCCGTCGTAGATATCTGACGGGCGCTAATCTGTAGTGCGGGCATAAATCCCTCCCAAAATGAACACTATAGATTGTAGCTCTATAGAGTTCAAAAAGGCTTCATCGTTCCTTTTGTGGGTGAAACAAAATGGAACTGAGGGAAGCGTTCGCTATTGCGTTACGTAACACACGTCTTCGTCGGGGTTTGACCCAAGAAGATTTTGGAATCGTCAGCAGTAGGACATATCTCAGCACCCTTGAACGTGGCCTTAAAAATGTCACGCTGGAGAAGGCGTCGGAGCTTGCAGGTAGAATGGGGGTACACCCGCTTACCCTCCTTCTTGAGAGTTTTTTGCTGCTTGAGCCTGATACGGATTTAGACTCGTTGCTTGAACGGATCCGACAAGAGTCCACTTCGGGCTAGTCTTGCGACTTGTGCACGCGCTCCGACTCTTCGCAAAAGTACGGCCTTGGTACGCTGCTAGAGAATTTCTCAGGCATACCTGGGTCGAGCCGCAATTCCGCCCCGACCTCATGCACCGTATCTCTGACTACGCCATTGCTCCGGAAAGCATCGAAACGTCAGGCTGATTCGTGGGCCTACGGATTTCTTTGTCTTCATAACTGAATGTAGCCAGTGACGCTGGGTCTCGCCGCGCATCACGATAACCTGACCGTGCTCCAGCGTAAGCTCACGGAGTTCACCCGTCGCTTTATGCTTGAGCGCAAACTTTCGTGCGGCCCCCAGGCTGAGAGACGCGATAACGTCATTTGACGCTATGGCTTCAACGTCAGCGTGCCATCCTATCCCTTGGGACCCGTCATGGTAGAGGTTGAGCAAACAAGAATTGTAACGCTGGCCGGTCAGCTCCTCTATTTTACGTTTCAACTGCAGCAAATTGGCTCCTTGCCACTGAAGAGCTTGGCGTTCAACTCCTGAATGAATGTATCGGAACGGACTATCGGCGTACCAAGCAACCTCACGAGCAGTCTTGATCAAGCGACCATTCAAAAGTGCCGAGTCAGGCTGCCAGGCAGTATCTCCCCTCAGCTCGGTGAAATGGCTGTCACCCTCCTCGGCAGACATCACACGACCGTAATCATTAAGCACACCATGCTTTGGTAGCAGATTCAGAAGATGAGCCTGCTCGCTGAACAGGTCAGTATTAGGTGAGATCCACATATGTTATTTCCGATAAACGAGAGCAGTGCCATGTTATCTGTTGCCTGTTACTTGCGAATAACTAATCATTTTTTGGCTCCGTGGCAGCATCCCCGTCAACACTTGATCTTTGTCGAACAAATGATGTTTTAGCGCAATCAGCAGATGTCCTCCTACCAATGCCCCACAGGCCCAAGCTGTCCAGGTATGAACATACTTCGCGATATCGTAGAGATCGGGATTGGGGTCAGCTAGAGGAGGCAACACAAACAGCCCGGCTACGAGAATCGGCTTGTCAGCCACAGAGCTCCAATACCAACCCGAAATCGGGAGCATCAATAACGCAATGCCGTACAACATAAGGTGACCAACTACCGCTCCACGCTTCATTATCGAACTCATGCTTTCCGGCAATGCGGGAGGTTTATGTGTAAGACGCCAAGCAATCCGCGCGATAACTAGAAAAAGCAGAGTGCTCGCGGTAGCCTTATGCAAAAACGTCAACTCATGATGAGGGTTTAGTTGGTCACGCCAATGTGTCGCAATGATTCCTACTACCCAACCCGCGACCCATATCAGGGCCATTCCCCAGTGAAGCCACTTGGCGGTTCCTGTGTAGCTTTCCTTAACCTGCGGCATCATGTTCTTCCTTCCAGTTTAATGTTGACTAAAAGCTCTCTTGAGAGAGCTTAATAAGTGATCACTATCAACGAATCGTTAGCGCTTGCTGTCCAATCTCCATAAGTTGGCAGGAACTGCTGTTAGCGTTTGAGTCTGCTCGGCAAGCCCTAAATCACTTCCACTTATCTGCCTCAGCTAAATAGTTCGCAGCTTGCTGATCTCATTCGCAGTGACCTAACCGAAGTATTGTGGCAAGCCGCACACGTGTGCCTGGAGTCAGCGGATAAGTATCGATACATTGATGAGATAAACCTGTTTCGGATCGAATCAGACCGCAATAGCCCATGACAGATTAAACTGTACTGGCATTGGGCATCATGAGGTGAGCCGCAATGGGCTAAGAAGCTACTCAATGATATAGATGACAAAGTCTTGGATAAACAGGCTCAAAGTCTCAATTGAGCAGAAAAAAACTCTACGCAAAATTCAATTCTTGGGGGCTGAACGAGCACGAGGGCTACTATCCTTGGCCGCAGCACAAGACGCGGCGGTGCCGGATCGATGGCAGCGGTTACACACCCACTCAGGCTTTCACGCTAACTGCCCAGGCTGAGTGAAACCGCCCCTAAATTGGAATGGCGGCAACATCGCATGCGTCCACCAGCGACGGAATGCGTCGGCGACAATACTCCAGGTAGGTGCGGACGACGGCAGAAGGATGTCGATGCGCAGGGTACAAAAGGTTCAATGCATATTCTGGCAGTGGGTAGTCCGGCAGCAGCGGCACAAGTAAGCCTTGCTCAATCGCGTCCTTGACGATGAAGGGTGGGAGTTCGGTTATAACCTCACCTGCCAGTACACTGTGCAGAAGATGCATGCTGTCATTTGTCGACAACACTGCGTTCGGAGCCACTGCCACATTCGGGAAACGCCAAGTGATGCTGGTGTTTGTGCCAAGGCTCCAGGTTGCACAGGGGAGTCTGCTCAGATCATGCGGGTGTTCGGGCCTTCCATGGCGGGCCAGAAATTTAGGGCTGGCGACCAGCACGTGTCGGTATTTGAGCAGGTGCCTTACGATCAAAGCTTCATGTTCCACCTCGCCCACACGAAGTACCACGTCTATGCCGTCCTCGACAGGGTGAACTCGACGCTCCGTCGAAAGCAGTTGTACGCGGATATCGGGATGATCTTTTTGAAAGTCCGAGATCAGCGACCACCAGGGCGAGAATGACGGAGGTACGGAAAGGCGCAGTTTGCCTTTGATATGGGCCTGATCGCTTACCACGGCGTCATGCCCCTCGTGCAGGATCTCCAAGCCTCGACTGGCATGCTCGAACAGTCGGGCGCCGGCTTCAGTCAGCTTCACACCCCTGGCAGAGCGCTCCAGCAACTCGACCTTAAGCGCCTGCTCCAGCGCGCGAATCCTGCGACTGGCAGTGGGCAGTGGAACCCCCAGGCGCTCAGCGCCCGTTGTCATACTTCCAGCCTGGACGACCGCTACGAATATTTGCACCGCGTTAAGATCCACACGCCTGCCCTCTCATTTATGAAAGGCATGGTCTCACTTGCGGGGATTCTCTTCCAATCATGTAACACATAAAGTGGCACTTCAATTCTACCGCGTAGGGATCCACCAGCCCGGCCGCGTCCTCCACTTTTTCAGGATTCAAACTTTATGCAGCTCTACGTTTACGATCACTGCCCCTTCTGCGTTAAAGCACGCGCTATTTTCGGCCTGAAAGGCATCGCCTTCGATCTCGTCATCTTGTTGAACGACGATGAGGCGACCCCAACCCGCATGATTGGCAAAAAGATGGCCCCCATCCTGGAGGACACCGGCAACTACCTGGCCGAAAGCATGGATATCGTCGCGCATATCGATGGAATAGATGGCCTCCCGCTCCTGACCGGCCCCCGCAACGAGGTGCTGGCGCAGTGGAACAACGACGTATCTGGCCCGCTGTTTTCCCTCGCGCTTCCACGCTGGTCAGCAGCAGACTTCAAGGAGTTCTCCACACCTGAGGCACGTGCGTATTTCACTCGCAACAAGGAACGCATGATCGGCAGTTTCCAGGAGCGTATGGCAGCCAGCCCCGTCTACATAGCCGAGATAAACCGTCATTTGCTGGCCCTCGAACCCCTGATCAGGGCACCCGATGCGGTGAACGGCGAACTGTCGGAAGATGACATCCACCTGTTCGCAACGTTGCGTAGCATGTCGATCGTGCGTGGCATCGAATACCCGCCCGCCGTCGAAGCTTATCGCATGCGCATGGCGGAGCGTGTTGGCATCGACCTGCACGATCAAATAGCGAATTTAGTTGTTCTTGCATAAAGAGGTCATTACCGGCAAATCCCCTCAACGCTTGGACACAAGGAATAAGGAAATATGACACCTATGCGGCGGACACCTCGAGGCCGTTTGAATGCTACTCCTGCGGTGGCCCGTATGAGTTCATCTTTATCCGCACGGGCGATGGCTGGAAGATCACTCGGCACAAGCTGAGCCGAAGTTGGGCGATGGGCTACGATCCTTCCGGAATGTTGACAGAGAAGAAGTAGGACCTACCGATTGGGTCCGCCGGGGACGCGAAAGCCCGTTACCATTGCCGACCCGGAAGCGATGAATCACGTACATCAAAATCAGCGCCGTGCGCGACGGCGTCAGCATCCTCAATCGCGCCAAGTGTTTCATCACCCATGCGCTTTCAGTCATGCCCGTTCACCTACTTACGGTTTCGTTCGCTAATCGCACGACATCTCGTGCCGAGATACCCTCCCTCACCCGTTGTTTGGCAGGCTATGCACACTCTGCAGAAACTGTGATTCATGCGGTTTGCCGTCGGATCATTCTGTTCAGCCAACATAAAAACGGGAGTACGTCTTGATCAACAAAACATTTGAATCCGTCGCTGCTGCACTAGACGGCATTGCCGATGGTTCGGTCATAATGGTGGGTGGCTTCGGCACTGCCGGGATGCCGTCGGAGTTGGTAGATGGCGTCATAGCGTCGGGCGCTCGCGATCTGACCATCATCAGCAACAATGCAGGCAATGGTGAAATCGGTCTGGCCGCATTGCTCAAGGCCGGGCGCGTTGCCAAGGTCATCTGTTCGTTTCCACGCCAATCCGATTCTTATGTATTCGACGAACTCTTTCTGGCAGGAAAGGTGCAGCTTGAGGTCGTGCCACAAGGCAATCTGGCCGAGCGTATTCGCGCGGCAGGCTCTGGAATCGGTGCGTTTTATTCGCCCACCGGATATGGCACGTTGCTGGCCGAAGGCAAGGAAACCCGGGTGATCGACGGTCGTAACTATGTGCTGGAAATGCCGTTGCATGCTGATGTCGCACTGATCAAGGCCGAAAAGGGCGATCGCTGGGGCAATCTCACCTATCGCAAAGCCGCGCGTAATTTTGGACCGATCATGGCGATGGCAGCGAAAACGACAATCGCCCAGGTCAAGCGGGTCGTCGAGTTAGGAGAGCTGGACCCCGAGCACATTGTCACTCCGGGGATCTTCGTTCAGCGCGTGGTCGCAGTGCCGCTCGCCCCTATCTCGAATGCCAACGTCAACTGAGGCCCGCCATGACTGTTATGAAAAAACTCTCGCGTAGTGAAATGGCCCAACGTGTAGCCGACGATATTCTCGAAGGCTCTTACGTGAACCTGGGCATTGGTGTACCCACGCTGGTGGCCAACTACCTGGGTGACAAGGAAGTGTTCCTGCACAGTGAAAACGGTGTGCTGGGCATGGGACCGAGTCCTGCGCCGGGTGAGGAAGACGATGATCTGATCAACGCGGGCAAACAGCATGTGACGCTGCTGGCCGGTGGTGCCTATTTTCACCACGCCGACTCGTTCTCGATGATGCGCGGTGGGCACATCGATATCGCCGTGCTTGGCGCCTTCCAGGTTTCGGTCAACGGCGACCTTGCCAACTGGCACACCGGTGCCGAAGGTTCCATACCGGCAGTGGGTGGCGCGATGGACCTCGCGACAGGCGCACGTCAGGTATTCGTCATGATGGATCACCTGACCAAGACTGGCGAAAGCAAATTGGTGCCGCAATGTACCTACCCGCTGACCGGCATTGGCTGCGTGACTCGGATTTATACCGACCTGGCTATTCTGGATGTCACTGCAAAAGGCTTGAAGGTCCAGGAGATCGTCGCTGATATCAGCTTTGAGGACTTGCAAACGCTCAGTGGCGTGCCGTTGATCCGATAACGGATTGGATATTCCTGGTCACGCAGCTATACGCCGGACGGCTTTAAGCGTGTCCGGCAACGGGTATTAATGGCTCCAGGGCTCAAGCAAGAGAGCGGCCAGCGACTGAAATTATAGTTGAATATTTCAACTATATAGCTATACTTCAGCCATACGACTGGAGCCTGCCATGTATTCCGACTTTCTGAATTTCAAGCTCGATATGACCAGTGCTCTGCTGATGGAGCGCGCGAATGAGGTGTACCTTCAGCATTGGGATCTGGATGTCCGAGGATTGCGGGTTTTGCGTTTGATTCAGGCTTGCCCTGACATCACTCCGAAAGAAGTTTCATCACGCGCCTTTCTGGAAAAGACACTGCTCTCCAAGACTTTGGCACTGCTGGAGTCCCGCGATCTCATATCGCGCTCCCCTCACCCTGTCGACCGCCGCAGCGTTGGTTTGCGTACCACCGCTGCGGGCTCGCAGATCGCTGACGACTCCTCGGTCGTTGGCTCCGAACTTGAAGATCAACTCGTTTGCGCGCTCTCGCCCAAGGAGCGCGTGGCACTGGACGGGCTGCTTTCAAAACTGATGGAAAGTCTGCTTCCGCCTTCCTGACACCGTCTCTCTCCCACTTTTTGCGCCCTCTTTTAACTTGGAGTACCCCATGTCGCCCCTCGAAAAGTTGATTCCCGATCTTGATGGCTTGTTGCCTGAACTGGAGGAAGTCTACAAGGACTTGCACCTTCATCCTGAACTGTCGATGTATGAATATCGCACCGCGAAAATCGCCGCCGACTACCTCGTGCGCTATGGATACGAGGTGACACGCGAAATCGGTGTCACCGGCGTTGTCGGCGTACTGCGCAACGGCGAAGGCCCGGTGGTGATGCTGCGCGCCGACATGGACGCGTTGCCCATGGCCGAAGCAACAGGCCTGCCCTATGCCAGCGACGTGGTCACCCGTGACGAAGATGGAATGGAGGTTTCTGTCTGCCACTCGTGTGGGCATGACATGCATGTCACCTGGTTGATGGGGGTTGCTCGGGTATTGTCCGAAAACCGCAGCACCTGGCGGGGTACTCTCCTGGCTGTTTTCCAGCCGGGTGAAGAAGTGGGTGTGGGCGCGCAAAACATGATCGACGACGGCATGCTCGATCGCTTCCCCAAGCCGGACATCATTCTTGGTCAGCATGTAATGGTGGGGCCAGCGGGTACTGTGGGACACCGTAGCGGCACTATCCTTTCGGCCGGTGACAGCCTGAAAATCAAGATGTTCGGCCGTGGCGCCCATGGCTCACAGCCACAAACTTCGGTAGATCCGGTAGTCATGGCGGCATCGACGGTGCTGCGCCTGCAGACCATTGTATCGAGGGAAATCTCCCCTCTGGACCAGGCAGTCCTGACGGTTGGCTCGTTACAGGCGGGCACCAAGGAAAACATCATCCCGGACAATGCGACGTTAAAGCTCAATATGCGCACCTACGACGAGGGTGTGCGCGAGCACATGCTGGGTGCCATCAAACGGATCTGCTGCGCCGAATGCTCTGCATCCAATGCTCCACGCGACCCCGAGATCACAACAATCAACCGCTACCCGTTGACGGTCAATGATGAGCGCGCCTCTAGCCGTTTGGCTGAGGCCTTTGGAGCCTGGTTTGGCGACAGAGCCTATGAAACGGCACCGGCCGCGGCGAGTGAGGATTTCAGTGTGTTCGGCCGCGCATGGAAGGTGCCCTACGTATTCTGGTTTGTAGGTTGTACAGACCCGCAAGTGTACGAACAGGCCAAGGCCAAAGGAAAAATAAACAATATCCCAAGCAATCACTCGCCTCAGTTCGCACCTTTACTGCACCCTACTTTGCGTACGGGTCTCGAAACGATGCTTTGCGCAGCATTCGCCTGGTTCGGGCACGCTGAGTAGCACAGTAATGGACACTCACCTGATATACACCGTCCTGGATCTGCTCGGCACGTTTGCATTTGGTGTAAGCGGCGCAGTTGCCGCGCGTCAGCAACGATTGGATCTGTTCGGCATCGCTACCATCACGTTCATCGTCGCGTGCGGTGGCGGGATTCTTCGGGATCTGTGTCTTGGCACACTGCCGCCGGCCGCGCTGTCGAGCTGGCGCTATCTGGTGGTGTCGCTGATCGCTGCAGCGTGGGTGGTGTGTGCTTACCCGATGGTGTGTCGAATGAAATCCCCCGTACAACTATTCGACTCCATTGGCCTTGGACTGTTTGCAATGGCAGGCGCGAAAAAGGCACTGGCCGTCCAGGCCGGTGCCGAGGTCGCGATTTTACTGGGGATGGTCAGCGCTGTCGGGGGCGGCGTACTCAGGGATATTCTGCTGTCACGCGTGCCGAGCATCCTGCAACGGGAAATCTACGCGTCGGCCGCGTTGGCATGCGCAGGTGTTGAGGTTTTGCTTAGCTACAGCGGTGCTAATACGGTGGTGACCTCGTGGCTGACCGCAGCAGGATGTACCGTGTTGCGGATGGCGTCACTTCACTACGGTTGGCGGCTGCCTTCCATTGACGATGATTCTGACAATTAGCCAGACAGTGAACTTTAGGCCCGGTGCAAACCGGGCCCGATTATTACTCGGATGCTTGTAGCCTTACTTGAGCAGCGAGCCAACCGCCTGCACTAACGCGCAACGCATGGTGCAAATAAAAAAAGGCCCGCGCGTGGGCGGGCCAAAAAATTTCACCAAAGGAGTGATGAGTTGGAGATTTACCTGCACTAGGGGCGAGAGCCGCACCCTCTGCATTCATCCCAACCAGCTTACCTGTGTTTCGGATTACTACATCATTGATTTCATTGAAATTGGAATCGTAAATAGGACTTATCTACGAGGTCCTTCCAATAGTATTTATCGTCCCACTGCAACGGGCTCCTGCTAGTTACGGGCTGGACTTCTCGGAGTTCGGCGTGCCGGGGCTGACGTACAAGACGGCTTACGTGCGCGGCAGCAACATCGATGCAGGGGGGAGCAAGACGGTACGGAGCGTGAGTTCTTCAACCAGGTCAAATACGTGGTGCAGGACGGCTCATTCAAGGATCTGTCATTCAAATTGAGAAACTCAATCTACCGGGCAGACCGCGATGTCGGCCCTAACCTGAATGAAGTCCGGGCCTTCATCGAATACCCTCTAGACATACTCTAAGCAATCGCGCGGTGTGACTGGACGATTCGTGGAGAGTGGCGCGGCGGCGTGGATTCAATTGCCGCCTTGAATGAGCCAGTATCGCCTTCATCATTTTTAAACGGTTGAACTCCTTTCCCGTAGAAAATTTTTAACCAAATCCCCAACTGGCGCTGAAGTTGGGGCAGCTAGAAGTGCAGCCATTTGCATTACATCGGTGCCGACATTGCTCAGTAAGGTTCGCCACCGCTCATTCAGCGAGTTCAGAGCAAGTTCATATATTTCAAGACCCTCGTCAGACAACTCCAAAAAAACCATTCGCCTGTCCGGTCGGTCACGCCGACGTTGCACAAAGCCAAGTTTTGCAAGTTTCTCGACGCTCAGGGATACTTTGGAAGTCATGATATTTAGATGCCGGGCGCACTGGTCCGTACTAGCTGCAGTGCCCTGCACCAAGCTATCAAGGATGCGAAAGTCCAGAACTGACAGGTTGTGGCTGGCTATGGAACTCTCTATCCAATCCCCCATCGCTTTATTTACGTTCTCAAGTACATTAAATGCGTCAATTAAATGCGTAACCACTCATACCTCCAAACAGCTGTTGCGCGGGTGATGTTTTAATGAGCAGAAACAGGAAAAGCAGCGCGCGACCAAAATAATTATTACTGTAACATCAACCTCCGCAATAGATCATAACCAAACACCATACTTACTATTCACGGATTGAATACTTGAAATGAGCTTCTCTTATTGACTGAAGATGTTTTTAAATCTATAAATACTCACAGTTTCTATAGGCAATTTTTACTATCGCAAAACCATTCAGAACAGCATATGACCTCCAAGCCCGACCAGCCCAAACCTGCCAAAGCGCGGAGCCGATCCTCTATCGGCGCTGTGCGCAGTCCTCAGAGTACAGAAGCCATTCTTGAGGCCGCTGCGGCGATCCTTGAGGAGCGCGGCTATCACGCATTTACGATGGATGCGCTGGTGGAGCGTGCCGGTTCGAGCAAGCCTACGATCTATCGCTGGTGGAAGAATAAGAGTGCTTTGCTCAGGGATGTGTATGAACGCACCGCACTGACGTTTGTGACGCAGCCGAACACAGGGGATATGGAGAAGGACCTGAGCGTTCACTTGCGCTCCCTCTGGAACTGGTGGCGTACTTCGAGCGCGGGCGAGACATTGCGCAGCTTGATTGCCGAGATCCAGCACGAGCCCAGAGCGCTTGAGGAGTTCAGGAAAGAGTTCTTGCCACGTCGCGAGCGCACGTTACGAAAGATTTTTGCCCGGGCGGTGGAATCAGGGGATATCCACGAAGGTCCCGCCGTTGATAGCGCCGTCTCGATGCTGACCGGTATGTCCTGGCTTCACCTGGTCACGGCAAACCTGGAAAACCTGGATTACATCGACAGTGCGGTTGCCATTGTCGTGAAAGGCTTGAGGTCTGGATAAACCGACAATACCGCTTCGGCGGTTTTTTAATACGCCTAACGACACTAACAGTGTTTATTACCGTTCTTGGTGACCCCCCTGCCCTTACTCATTTTCACCGCAGGATTCAGAGAAATCGTAAATGAAAACTCCATTAATTCAGAGGGCAAAGGACAAGCCGCCCTTCGCGAAACCTGGCAGGAACGCATCGTTAGCGATAGTGCTTGTGATGCTCGCTGGATGCACGTTCAGCGATCTGAAACCGCATTCACGCCTGCTGCAGCCTTCCGAGGTCAACGAAACGCTTGCCAATAGCGGCATCAAATTCTCTGAGGCTTCGTGGCCGACCGACAACTGGTGGAGCAGCTTCAAAGATCCCCAACTTAACGAGTTGATCAGTGAAGCGCTGGCCAACAGTTCTACCCTTCGTTCTGCCGCTGCGCGTGTCCACCAGGCCAGCGCACTGGAAGCGATACAGGGTGCTCAGCTGTTCCCTGACGTCGGCGCCTCCATGAGTGTTACCCGCGAGCGGTTCAGCTCCAACGGTACGACCCCTGCGCCTGCCAAGGGCACATGGCAGAACGTCCACCAAGCGACCATGAATGTCGGATATGAGTTGGATTTTTGGGGGAAGAACCGCTCTTCAGTCGAGGCGGCTGTGGGTAGGCGGCGGGCATTGGAAGTTGATGAGCGCGCAGCCGCCCTCATTCTTTCCTCCTCCATCGTACAAACCTATATCGCCTTGCAAAATGTCTATGACCAAATCGACGTTGCGCAGGCCCTGCTCAACCAGCAAGAGCAGATTGAGGAACTTACCAAAAAGCGTTTCGTCGCCGAACTCGGTACGGAAATTGACATCAAGCAGTCGCAGGCAGCATTGCCTGCCAGTAGAGCCAATATCGCCGCGCTAAAAGAGTCCATCGAACTCAATCAAAATAAACTCGCCTCATTGCTAGGCAAAGGACCTGACCGTGGCCGCACAATCACCCGACCTCACTTGGGAGCAAGCGACATGGTCGTGATGCCGTCGAATATCCCGGCTGAGCTGATCGGTCATCGCCCGGATGTTGTGGCTCAACGCTGGCGTGTGGAAGCCTCTGGTCATGAGATTGATGTTGCCAAGGCACGCTTCTACCCGGACGTGAACCTGACTGCTTTCATCGGATTGCAGAGCTTGGCTTTCGACACATTCAACGACCACAGCAGTCGCATTTTGGGAGTCGCGCCGGCAATCAGTTTGCCCATTTTCGAAGGAGGCCGTTTGCGCGGCAACTTGGATGCTCAGGACGCGGCCTACGATCTCGCTGTTGAAAACTACAACCAGACGGTCATTGATGCGCTGCGTGACATCGCCGATCAATTGTCCTCGCTGCGCTGGTTGAAGGAACGCCTTGCTCAACAAAACGAAGCTGTGGTGACCGCCTTGGCCGCAGCGGACCTCGTTGATAAGCGCTATGCCGCGGGCCTGGCGACCTATCTGCAAGTCCTGGCAACGCAGAACGCAACGCTCGTTGAAAAACGCCAATTGGTCGACCTGCAATCCAGAGCGCTTTCCTTGCAAGCGAACTTGAGCCGGGCTTTGGGTGGTGGGTACCGCCCTGAAATGCCTTTACCTGCCGATGCAAACTCTACCGTAGCTGATAAATCATGACGTCCAATACTTCCCCCGTTACTGAACCTGCAACTCGAAAAGCCCCTGTATGGCCTCGACTTCTTTTGATTCTCGTCATCGCGCTGTTAGTGATAGCGCTCGGAGGCTGGTACGTCCTGAAGCAGGGAACAGAAACCACCGACGATGCCTATGTCGACGGCAACATCGTCCAGGTGACGTCTCAGGTCAGCGGTACGGTGACGGTCATCAATGTCGACAATACGGATCACGTCGACTCTAACTCACCGCTTGTCACACTGAATGCCGTGGACGCCGAGATCCAATATGAGCGCACGAAATCCAACCTGGCCCGAGCTGTTCGCCAGGCACGCACTCAGTATTATCAAGTGCAGCAGTTGCAGGCGGAGGTCAACCAACGACAAAACGACGTGCGCAAGGCACAGGACGATGTTCGCCGCCGCAATCAGCTTGCCTCCAGTGGTGCCGTTTCCCGTGAGGAGATCAGCCATGCCGAAGAGGTTCTCAAGAATGCTGTAGCGGGCCTGGAAGGTACTCGGCATGCCTTGGCAGTTCGCCTGGCCATGGTGGACAACACGACGCTTCGAACCCACCCTGACGTTCTCGTTGCAGCAAGCAATCTGCGTGATGCGTACATCTCACTGCACCGTACGCAGGTCTACTCTCCCACCTCAGGCATCGTGACCAAACGCAGCGTGCAAGTTGGGCAGCGGATCAGTCCGGGCGTGGCACTCATGTCGGTTGTTCCCATGGACCAGGTGTGGGTGAACGCCAACTTCAAGGAATCTCAACTCGAACATTTACGTATTGGACAATCCGTCCAACTCAGTGCCGATGCTTACAGCCGCCATGTGGATTTCCACGGAACGGTTGTCGGGCTGGACGCGGGCACCGGAAGCGCTTTCTCTCTGATGCCGGCACAAAATGCTACAGGCAACTGGATCAAAGTCACCCAGCGCGTACCTGTGCGCATTGCACTGAAACCTGTAGAGGTTGCACAAAACCCGCTTCGCCTCGGGTTGTCCATGCGAGTTTCGGTTGACACCTCTGACACCAGCGGCCCTGTTCTTAACACTCGAACACCGCCGCAACCTGCCTACAGCACCGACATTTTTAACAATGAGCTTAAAGATGCCAACGACATTGTCGAGCAAGTGATCAGTGCTAACGCAGATCGTCCTGGCTCCAAAGATATGAATCTGTAACGGGGCCTGACCATGTACAGAAAGAATGCCGCCTTATTGCTGACAGTGGGACTGTTATGCGCGCTGGAGTATTTGCAGGCAGGCATGATTGCATTTGCCTCGGCGCCTATCCGCGGAGAAATCGACGCCAGTCCCGAAGAGTTCACGCTTGTCGCCGCGCTGTATGCGTGCATCGCCGTTGTGGTCATTTCCAAGCAGCGCTGGCTGGTCGAACGTCTGGGTTGGCGCAACTTCATGCTGGGTTCAATCAGCATTTACGTAGTGGGCGCGTTCGTGTGTGGCGTGGGGACTGATCTGAATACCTTCACGGTCGGTCGGGTCATCATGGCATTGGGCGGAGCATCGTTCATGACGTCCGCGCGCTTGATGGTCAATCTGCTCCCACCTGGCCCTGGACGTTTTACCGGCGTCAAAGTGTTTGCTACCGGTCTGGCGGGCGGTACGGCTTCGGCGCCATTTCTCTCGTCACTTGTAGTGGTGGAAGACACCTGGCACGCCATTTTCGCGATATTGGCCGCAGGCGCGGTGATAGCCGCTTTTCTGTGCACGCGTTTTCTGCCCAACACCCTCGCTCCGGAGGACGAAAGAACGCCCTCCAGCCCGGCCAATATCCTCTTGTTATCGGTCAGCAGTTTTTTCCTTCTTTATGTTCTGCAACGCTCCTACTACGAATTTTACAACGAGTCATTCATTCTCATCGCATTTGCGCTACTCGCTGCGCTGGGCATCTATATCTTTTTTCAGACCGAACACGGCAAACATGAGCCTTTCCTTAAGGTAAAAGACCTGATGCAACCCCGCTACATGCTAGGGGTAGCCCTCTTCTGCTTCACCTACATAGTGTTGGGCGGCAACAACTACATTTTGCCGTACTTTCTGCAAAGCGGGCTCGGCTACTCATGGGACACAATTGGTACCTTTCAGGCTTTCGGCCTGGCGGGAGCGCTGATCACCTGGGGCATCATGTCCGTTGTCATTCCTAAATTCCCCGCTCCGAAAAAGTTCTTCGTGGCCGGATTCGCAGCGTTGCTCGGCTTCGGCTGGTTGTCCTCATCCCTCACGCCTGGCGCGAATATGTGGTCAAACATCTTGCCTGCACTGGTGCTTAACGGCTGTTTCGTGATGTTGGTACTTGCCACGGCGGCCATGCAGACATTTCGCGATGTGACACACCACGACACGCTGTTCGCCCACGCTTATCAAATCAAAAGTATGCTGGCTCAGATCGCCATGGCACTTGGTACAACGGTCGCGACCTTGTTCCTGCAATGGCGCACCACCGTGCAATATAACAACATCAACGGTCACTTCAGCTCAGGCGATCCGCTCTATCTGGAACAGACTCATACATTGACTCAGGCACTGACACCCGCTGTAGGTGCGGGTCCAGCCAGTCAGATTTCGGTAGCGACACTTGCCCAATCGCTGCACCAACAATCAACCCTGGTCGCGAGCATGGAGTATTTCTGGGCAGTCATCATTGTCGCCGGTGTTGCGCTGGTCATTTCCGTGACGCAGAAGACCTTCAAGTGAGGCCTGCTCCGCTTGCCAGTCTGAATCACTGCAAATGCGCACATAGCTTGACCAGCTCATCGACCACATACCTGACCTTCGGTCGCAGGTGAGACACCTTTGGCCACACGGCATGTACGTCGACAGCTTCGGGTTCATACACTTGCAGAACCTCCACCAGCCTGCCCGCTTGAATATCGTCTTGGAAAAGGCTGCGTGGCATCTGGCACAAACCGGTGCCGGCGACCGCCGCGAGAATCATCGCTTCCCCGTCGCCAATCTGATGGGTCGAAGGTGGTGCGTAACGTACGGTCTGCCCCGCCTGCATGACTCGCCACGACAATGGCTGGCCGCGTCGATGCCCGACGATACAACGGTGATGGCTCAAGTCTTCCAGGGTGTGGGGAACACCGAAGCGCGTCAAATAGTCGGGGGCGGCACAAATGGCCCAGCGTTGTCGGGTCAGCCGCCGCGCCACTAGACCGCTGGTGTCTTGCAGTTCTCCAAAGCGAACCAGCAAATCGATGCCCTCCTCGAAGGGATCAACAAGGTGGTCAGAGAACGTCAGGTTCAGTTGCAAAGCCGGGTACTTGTTGGCGATCTCAAACAGCAACGGGGCCACGACCCGACGCCCGAACGCGACCGGAATGTCGACGCGTAGGCGTCCGGAGGGCTCACCACCACCGGGCCCCAACCCGCTCTCTGCAGCACCAATTTCTTCAAGGGCGCCAGAGCACGCCACAAAATAAGCATCACCATCCGCAGTCAGGGAAATTCGGCGCGTCGTGCGGTGAAACAACTGGGTGCCCAGGCGTTCTTCCAGGCGAGCAATGGCTTTTCCCACGGCGGATTTGGACACTCCGAGACGCTCGGCAGCCTGGGTGAAGCTGGTCGAGCGCGCCGCGACGACGAATGTGATGACGCCTTGAAACGAATCGATAGGTACCATGCCAGCTCGCTGATTGTAGAGTTTTAATCTACCCAGATTATAGTTTTAGATTATTTATCGCCAGAATATTCAACAGTAAGATGAGTTCCGGCAATGCAACGGTGCCGATCGTGATCCTACGTCGCGCACCTTTCTCCCGATCATCAATTATTAGAAGGACAACATCATGCCTGTAGTACGTGTGAGCTGGTTTGAAGGTAAGGAACACGCGCAAAAAGCCGCTGTTGCCGCAGACATCACCGAAAGCATCGTTAAACACACCGGTACCGATGCCAATTACATCTACGTGATTTTCGAAGATGTAGCCGCATCGGATTGGGCCGGCGCCGGCAAGCTTTTCGGGGAAGCACCCGAAAAGTCCTGACGCCCCCGACTTGCACCGCATGCATCGGCTAGACCAGCGATGCTGCCGTGCAGGTATTTGTTATAAATCTGCTGGAGAAAACAACCATGCATCCGCATATTTCCTGCCTGTTCTCTCTCGCGGTCAAACCCGCGGAATTCGCTGAGTTCAAGGCACTTATCGCCACCATCGTTGCTGCCACCCGTGCTGAGCCGGGCACACTGGTTTACGAATACAGCGTCAATGAAGACAACAGCACCGTTCATATCCTTGAGCGTTATAACGTCGATGCTGTGGTGAGCCACGTAGACACCACGTTCGCGCCTTTCGGCCAGCGATTCCTGGAGCTGTGCTCCATCAAAAGCCTGTTGGTCTACGGCACACCCGACGCTGAAATCCGCAAGCGCCTGGACCCCTTCGGCGCCGTCTACATGACCCCATTTGATGGCTTCAGCCGCTGAATTCAATCAAGGCGCAGGCTCAGGAGCGACAACCGTTCCCTGCGCATCGATATCCCACACAGAGACCGCCATGTTCGTAATCGCCGAAGTTATTAAGTCCCGCATTTCCGCCAACAGCTACGACACTGAACGTTCATTAACGGACGCGCAGATTGCCGAACTGATTGACCTGGCTACCCACGCCCCTTCCGCCTTCAACCTGCAAAACTGGAAGTTTCTAGCCCTGCGCAGCACCGAAGCTAAAGCGCGCTTGTTGCCATTGGCATTCGGCCAGCAAAAGGTCATGGACGCCTCCGTGACATTTATTGTCTGCGGTACCCTGAACCCGCATGCGACCCTCCCTGCTGCATTGAAGCCGACACTTGATGCCGGGATCATTGACCAATCGATCTACGATATGTGGGTGGGGGCGGCTCAAGGCATGTACCAGGAGAATCCTCAGCTGCAGCGCGACGAAGCAATCCGCTCTGGCTCGCTCGCCGCGATGACCCTGATGTTGGCCGCCAAGGGCCAGGGTTTAGTATCGACCCCGATGATCGGGTTCGATCAGGCTGCAGTCGCCAAAGAGTTCGGCCTGTCGGATGAAGATGTGCCCGTGATGTTAATCACCGTTGGCTACCCTGGCTTGGCCAACTGGCCACAGAAACCGCGTAAAGCCGTGAACGACATTTTGCAGTTTGTTTAAGCTGCGGGCCCGTATGTCAGGTTAATCCGGGCATGCGGGTAGATTTCTAACTTTTTGGCAACAATACTGCCGCAGATTTGCTCCTAGAACTCCCCGCCATCGACCGCAATACCCTTCCCTCTTCCCCCTCTACGCACGCTCAAGCTTTTGGCGAGGTTGCCCGTCGTTGCGCAGGGCGCTGTTCGTCCAATCGGCGCCCGAATCTGTATCAGCAGTGAGCTGGGTAATTTTCCCAGTGCTAAGTGAACGCACGTCCAAACTAAACCGCATCGGTTCGCTTTGAAAGGTAATTGAGGTGGTGCTTGTTGGGCGCACCCGAAGGGATTTTATCCAAGACACATTCCCGAATGTACACGCCGGAAGATGCACCCGACACTCACCCCAAGGTTGCGGTGCTGCGGGAGCTGATGCAATAGCCGGAAGGCACGTGTGGTGCTCTCCGCCACGGTTCGATGAGCGCATTGTTCAAGGCTCGGATGGACTGGGTGCCGCAGGCAATCGGTGCTGTGCGGCCGACCCAGGGTAAAAACTTGCGGTCATCCAGCTCTGCCGAAGTAGAGAGTCTGCTAAGGATTTATTCAAGCGTATCAGCGTTGACGGGCACTCGGGACGCTCGGCCGACCCAAAAATTCACCGCTATGCAGGCCAACAAAACTATCGCTGAGACAATCATTGCAGTCGATAACCCTCGAGAAAAAGCAGCAGGTTCGGTGCTGGTGATCATGGCCCCGAACACTGCCACACCGATCACGCCGCCCAACTGTCTGGCGGACGCCATCAGTCCCGACGCCATGCCGGCGTCATGCGAAGAAACCGACGACAGCATCGAGTTCGTAATCGAAGGCACAGACGATGCACTGCCAATACCCACTACCATCAGGGCAATATTCAGGTACCAAAGCGATGTCTCAGGGGTGACGCGCGCCAACGCCACAAAGCCGACTGCCTGAATCAGGAAACCTATAGTAATGATGCGCTGTGCGCTGACGCGCCTGGCGATCCGAGACGAGATCATCGTGGAAATAGTCAGCACTGCCGTGAGCGGTATGAACGCCAGCCCAGTTCTGAACGCGTCGTAATGCAGGAACGACTGGAAGTAGATGCTGAATATGAACACGGTGCCGTAGAAAGTGAAATTGATGGTGGCACCGGCCAATGCAGTGGTTGCCAGAGTTCTGTTTCGGGCCAGTCGAGTTGGCAGCATAGGGGCCTTTACGCGTTGCTCAATCAAGACGAATGCAAATGCGCAAAGTACGGCGATTGCCAGGGTCGATAGCGTTACAATTCCCCAGCCTTGGGAACTTGATTCAGTCAGAGCGTAAGTCAGTGATGCCAGGCAAATACCGATACTGACTTGCCCCGGAAAATCCACTTTCTTATCGACCCTTGGAGAAGGTGGTGCATACCGAAAGATTAATCCGATGGCAATTAGGCCGATTGGGACGTTGAGTAAAAAAACACTGCGCCAGCCGAGCGACTCGATCAGCAGACCTCCTATGACCGGCCCCGCAGCCAAGGCGATACCTCCACAAGCACCCCACGCTGCCACGGCTGATCGCCTTTTGGCAGGATCCTCGAATGCCAGCCGTATCAATGTCAGGGAGGTAGGCACCAAGAAGGCAGCTCCCACGCCTTGGACGATACGCATCCCTATTAGCATGCTCATGCTGTTGGATAGGCCGCAACCTATGGAGGCAATGGTGAATATTACAAACCCTGAGGCGAACACTTCTCTGGCACCGAATTTGTCACCCCACGCGCCTCCCATGATCAGCAACGCCGAGAATGCAAGTGCATAACTGTTGATGACCCATTGCAGACCGGTCAGGTCCGTATCGAATGCGGCTTTTAACGCACCTAGACCGACGTTGACGACACTGACGTCGAGTTGGACGACAAGAAAACCAAGACAAGCTGCGATATGGATAGCTGACAGGGATATAGTTTTGGGTGCGGTGGCGGACATGATGTGGGGTCACGGTGTTATTTCAGTAGCTAAACGGTAGCGCTTGACAAGCAATGCGTAAATACTAATATTCGCACACATTCAATGCAAAAACGCATGGCATATGGACTGGGAAGATCTGCGATTTTTTTTGGCGATTGCAACTGCAGGCAGCCTGTCGGGCGCTGCACGTAATCTTAATGTTAATCAAGCCACAGTCAGCCGGCGGCTCGCCGCATTGGAAGCTCAACTCAATGTACGCTTGGTAGATCGACTCCCGCGTGAATCGCGCCTGACTGAAATAGGTCAGCTGATAATGCAGGACGTTTTGGATATTGAAGCAAA
Source organism: Pseudomonas sp. RT4P38 (assembly GCF_054897765.1). NCBI lineage: Bacteria > Pseudomonadati > Pseudomonadota > Gammaproteobacteria > Pseudomonadales > Pseudomonadaceae > Pseudomonas > Pseudomonas sp. RT4P38. The sequence continues at coordinate 3,639,081 of NZ_CM142703.1, read as the reverse complement.
GGCCTTCGCCGTTGAGCGCAAGTGCTTGTCTTCTAGGTCGACCGTGCGGGCGAAGGTGTCTATCACTGCCCCACCTATCCTGGCCAGGCATTTCCTGACACCCAATCTGGCTGAGCTGGCCAGAATGCTTCCGCGGGTGCAGCTTTCTATTCTCAGCGAGCCCCACTTCGCATCCCTCTCACGGCTTGAGGCAGATCTGGCATTGCGTCTTTCGCCGCCTATCGACGAAACCGACATCACCCGAAAGGTGGGTCTGATGCACTTTGCGCTCTACGCGAAGGCTGGCTACGCGAATGCGCTGAATGAGGAAAAATGGGAATTCGTTGGTTATACCGATCGGCAAGGTGACTTTGCCCACAAGCGCTGGCTATACGAATTAATCGGTCCGAGGCGGGTTGCCTGCGAGGTCACAGATTTAAGCCACCAATATGAAGCAGCCTGCACCGGGATCGGCGTTGCAGGATTGCCGTGCTTTATTGGGGACAGTGACGATCGTTTGGTAAGGCTAGACAGCCATCGTGCAATGCTCGACCTCGACATTTGGGTCGCCATGCACCCCGACCGCCGTAATGACAAGGTGGTACGCAAGACCACAGAGCTGATTTTGCAGTTACTGGAGTCCCTTGGCTTGGGCTTGCCCTCGAAAGGTTGAGCCTCGGCGGTCCCGGCTGAGGCTCGATCAGAGGGTGGTATATCGTGGTGGTGAAACCATAGGTGTCACGCCAGCTTTGAACGCCTGTCAGACGATATCGTCTACCACGCCACCGTCGACTCTCAACGAAGCGCCAGTGGTAGCCGATGCCTGCATCGAGCAGACATAAACAATCATGTTAGCCACTTCCTCCACGCTGGCCGCACGCTGAATGATCGAGCTTGGGCGATGCTGCATGACAAACTCGGCGACCACCGACTCAAGGGATTTGCCGGTGCGTTCGACTTCGCCCTTCATCATGTCCGCGACGCCATCAGACAGCGTAGGCCCAGGCAGCACGCTATTAACGGTCACACCACTGCCCGCAACCCTTTTAGCCAAACCACGGGCCAGTGCCAATTGGGCTGTCTTGGAAACGCCGTAGTGAATCATATCCGCCGGAATGTTTCGTGCAGACTCAGACGCAACGAACACTACCCGCCCCCATCCGCGATCAACCATGGCAGGTAGCAGCGCACGGCTCAAACGAACGCCCGACATCACGTTGGTATGCCAGTAGTTGTCCCACACGTCATCACCGGCTTCGAAGAAATCCTGCGGCTCATAAATGCCGGCATTGTTCACCAAAATGTCGATATCACTGATACCGGCCAACAAGGTTGCCACGCCTGGCGCGGTGCTCAGGTCTGCAGCCACACCACTGACACTGGCACCGGGCACTTCAGCCAGCAGACGGGTAACCGCTGCGTTCACAGAGCCTTCACTGCGGCCATTGACGACGACGGCGGCGCCTGCCTCGGCAAGCCCCTTGGCCACCGCAAAACCAATGCCACCGGTCGAGGCGGTAACCAGTGCGCGTTTCGTCTTCAGTTGGATATTCATCATTTCTCCTTCAAGAATGTACGGGCCGGTATGCCCGCCATCAGTTCCTACCGTTACGTAGAAAACAAAGCGGCCATTGTATGGCTTAGCCGCTCTTGGAAAAATGTCGATTCAGGTTGGTCATCTACAACAGCCTGTTTCAAAAGAGCTCAGTCTCAACGAAATCAGCACCGAATGTCCGCGTGGCGAAGTCGAGAAAACTGCGCAATTTCGGCGTGAGCCGGCGGTCGGGCGCGTAGAGCACGTGCAGGGGGCGACTGGGTGGCGGGTAATCTGGCAGCAGCGTGACGAGCTCGCCGGCGAGCAGTGATTTGCGTACCAGTTCCACCGGTTGAAGCAGTATCCCCAACCCGGCCAGCGCGGCGCACAGCAGCGGTTCGCCGTGATCGGCCATGAATCGACTGCCTACTGGAACAACGACTTTTCCTTCAGGCCCATCGAATGTCCAGTGCGTGCGCAGCTCGGTGTGGGAAAACCCCAGGCACTCATGATTCTGCAGGTCCCACGGAGTTTCAATCGCAGGCTTGCCTTCGAGGTAAGACGGCGCAGCGCACAACACTAGTCTGTAGGGCGCCAGTGCCCTGGCGACCAAGCCACTGTCGGCCAGCACACCGACTCTGAAAACTACATCAAAGCCCTCATCGATAAGATCAACAGCACTATTGGCCAAGCTCAGCTCGACGCTCACCTGCGGGTTGGCCTCCATAAACGCCGGCAGGCATGGCGCAAGGGACTGCATGCCGAAGCTGACGGGCGCATTGATGCGTAGCCGTCCGCTTGGGGCAGCCTGGGTATGGGCTGCCAGGTTTTCGGCGGTTTCAACTTCGGCCAGGATGAATTTGGAACGCTCGTAAAACTCGCGCCCGAAGTCGGTGAGGCTTTGTCTGCGCGTGGTGCGATTGAGTAAGCGCACGCCGAGGTGCTGCTCCAGGTGATGCACATGCTTGCCGATCAATTGCGCCGACATCTGCAACGCATCACCAGCGGCACTGAAAGACCCCATTTCCACGGCTTTGACAAATGCCGCCATACTGCTCAGACGATCCATTACCAATGATCCGTTTCGAATGTTCAGGCATTTTGAGTATTTATCCTCTAACTGTCCAAGGGCTATCTTGGCTTGGAAGCGAGTTGACGTAATGGGGGGCGGCCAACTGACAGCCGGCGCCGGAAATCGTCGATTGAACGTTATTTAAAACGACACAGGATTGGACCGTGAAATACCCCCTGATCAATCAATCACTCCCGGCTATGCTCGGCGAAGACTTTTACTTTCCCCACGAAATAATCGGCCAGGCATTCCGCGCCTCGGATTTTCCCGACCTTAAAGTCAGCAGCTTCACCACCAGTGACCGTGTAAATCTGGCTTACTGGGAAGCGGGTGCAGGGCAGCCATTGATTTTTATCCCGGGCTGGTCGGCCAACGGTGCGATGTATTTCCACCTCATGCACATCCTCAGCAATCACTATCACGTCTACGTGTTGGATGTTCGCAACCAAGGATTCTCCGAGAAAACGGCGTCTGGAAATCGCATTTCCCGTTATGCCATGGACGTAAAAGAGTTTGCCAAACATCTGGGCGTGCCCGACGCGCATTACTGCGGGTGGTCGATGGGTGCCTCGGTCATGTGGGCCTACATTGATCTGTTCGGTACACAAGGTATTCGCACTTTGAGCATCATCGACCAGGCACCTTCGATATATTGTCACGCTGATTGGACGGAACAACAGCGACTGGATGCCGGCGCGTTCACCACCTCGCCGGAACGCATGATCGATTCCTACGTGAATATGACACCGACCAACCAATTGATTTCAGGAAGTCGGGTTGTCGAGCGCGCGGTGGTGCTTGACTCCCCCTACTTCCACAATGCAATCAGCCTGGTCCAGGCGGCTATAAAGGATGACATGGCGTTTACCGGGTTGGTGCTTTTCGATCACGTCACCAACGACTGGCGAGATGTCATCCAAACCAAGATCGACGTGCCCACCGCGATTTTTACCGGGGAATACAGTGACTGGCTGGACAGTCAAAAGTGGATGAATTCAGTGATCAGTGACTCGGTACTGTATGTGTACGACAAGGCCGAACAGGGCGACCACTTTCTGGCATTCAAGAATCCGCAGAAATTCGCCGCTGACCTGCACAGCTTTTTGCAGCGCTCCTGATGCGTGCCGCTTAAACCCTTCAGCGCTCCCACTCGGGATGGGCGAAACGGTCAGTCAGAAAGCTGATCAGCGCTCGCACCTTGCTCGCCAGGTGTTTGCGCGTGGGATAAACCACGTAAATGCCCAACTCGATGGAGCGGTATTCAGGCAGGATTTCCACCAGGGCTCCGCTGCGTAAATCCTCACTCACCATAAAGCTTGGCTGCAGGGCAACACCGCCACCCGCAATGGCGATACTGCGGCACGTATCGCCATTGTTGCAGCGAACGCTCGAGCGTGTGCGCACGCTGACGCGACCGTCGGGCCCGTCGAACGGCCATTCATTGCCCGTCGCAAAGTTGGTATAGGCAATGACCCCATGTTCAGCCAGGTCCGCCAAGGTGCGTAGCGGTGGATGACTTGCCAGATAATCAGGGGATGCACACAGGCACATACGCGTGCCAGCCAGCCGCCGCCCCACCAGGGATGAATTCTCCATGCGCGCAATGCGTATCGCCGCGTCAAAGCCCTCATCCACCAGGTCCACCAAACGGTCATTCAGGCTGATATCCAACTCGACGTTCGGGTGGGCACTCATGAACGCCCCCCACAGCGGCGCGAGGTGCAGAACGCCGAAACTGACTGGCGCATTCACCCGTAAAATCCCGCTAGGTTCAGGCACTGCGGACGATACCGCTTCCTCTGCCTGATCCATCAGGGCAAGCACCTCTCGTGCCTGATGGTAGAACTGCCGCCCCTCCTCGGTCAGCGAAAGCTTGCGTGTGGTGCGATGCAGCAGCCGTGCGCCCAATCGTTCCTCGAGGGCACTCACATACCGCGAGATAGCGGCCTTAGACATTTCGAGCGGTTCGGCCGCACCTACAAAAGTCCCTTTATCGACCACTGTGCAGAACACCTGCATTTCCAACGCTCTGTCCATGACTGTCTCACCTACTGGAACTATGCATCACATTCGGCCTTATTTATCTCAGATTTACAACCTATAAACTGAGCCCATCGAAACACAAACCAACGCAAAAGAGGTCGATATGAAAATTACAGTAGTGGGTACCGGCAACATGGGTTCCGCGTTCGCCAAGCAGTTGTCTGGCGCCGGTCACGTTGTCCGTATTACGGGCCGTGATATCCAGAAGGCAGAAGCGCTGGCAGCCCGGTTCGAACAGGTAACCGCCTTTACAGCCGACCAGGCGCTGGGCGACAGCGATGTGGTGGTGCTTGCCACTGCCTACGCAGATGCCGTCGCAGCTCTGCAGAGCCTGGGCGATCTGACCGGCAAGGTCATCATCGATATCACCAACCCGCTCAGCGCCGATTACATGTCGCTGACCATCGGCCACGTCACCAGCGCCAGCGAAGAAATCGCCAAGGCAGTCCCTCAGGCCCAGGTCGTCAAAGCCTTCAACACCCTGTTTGCTCAAGTGCTGGGCGATGGACCGACTTTCGCCGATGACCAGCGTGGGAGCGTGTTTGTGGCCAGTGACAGTGAACGCGCCAAGCAGACAGCAACAGCCCTGGCTCGCAGCTTGGGTTGGAACACCGTCGATACCGGCGGACTGATCAACTCTCGCTACCTGGAGCCGCTGGCAGGCCTGAACATTTACCTTGGCTACGGCGCTGGCCTCGGCACTTCCATCGCCCCTGTCTGGCTTAACAAGTAACCCCTTCGGAGCATTCCACCATTAACACCCCCTTCCCCCTGCTGTTTGTGTCTCATGGTGCTCCTATGTTCGCCATTGAGCCTGGCCTGGCGGGTCCCCGCCTGGCTCAGGTCGGTCGCGAGCTACCGCGACCTGACGCCATCGTCGTCCTCTCTCCGCATTGGATGACGCGAGGCGAAGTCGTTGTCACGGCGAGCACCGCGCCTGCGACCATCCATGATTTTGGAGGGTTTCCCGACGCACTGTATCAACTGAGCTATCCCGCACCGGGCGCGCCCGCCCTGGCTGGGCACATCGTAGACCTGTTGCAGGTAGCCGGCTGGCAGTCGCGGCTGGACGCTCAACGCGGCCTGGACCATGGCGCCTGGGTACCGTTGTTGTACCTGGCACCCGAGGCGGATATCCCGGTGGTCCAGGTCTCCATGCCGGCCAGTCTTGACACCCATCAGGCCTGGAAGCTGGGCGATGCGCTCAAGCCGCTGCGAGATATGAATGTACTGATCGTCGCGTCAGGCAGCCTGACTCATAACTTGTACGAGTTCCGCGGAGCCACCCGCGAGAGCGCCGCCTATGTCGACGCGTTCGCCGCGTGGACAGCTCAAACCCTGAAAGACGGTAACACCGGGCAATTGCTGGACTTCAAGCAGTATGCGCCGTCGGCTGAGCGGGCTCACCCCACCGATGAACACTTTCTGCCCTTGCTGATCGCCCTTGGCGCAGCGGGGGAAGGCTACGAGACACAGGTACTGGAGGGCGGCGTGACCTACGGCGTGCTGGCAATGGACAGCTACTTGTTCTCTTCGGCCCCGACTAATGGCCACGAACCTATTCCACTGACTCAAGGCGCTATCGACCATGCGTGACACTACATTTTCCGACGCAGCCCGCGAACCACAAACTGGTCTGTTTTTCCGCAAAGGCTGCAGCACCTTCACGCCTAAAGGTCGCCTGATCCTGCTGCATGGTGTGGGCTCGAACGAGGGCAATCTTGCTGCCTTGGCCGAATCGCTTCCCGAAGAGTTGGAAGTCATTCTGGTTCGCGCACCCTTGCAGGTCGGCCCGCAAGGCTTTGCCTGGTACCAGGTGAACTTCACCAGCAACGGTCCGTCCTTCAACCAGGAACAGGCGGAATCCAGCCGCCAGCTTTTGCAGCGCTTTATCGAAGCGCTGCCCGCCCTGCCGACCGTGATCGCAGGTTTCAGCCAGGGCGGCATTATGAGTGCGAGCCTGGGCGTCACCGAGCCGGAACTGGTGGCTGGCTTTGCAATATTGAGCGGCCGCATGCTGCGCGAGATTGCCCCAAGGATTGCCTCAGCCGAGCGCCTCAAGTCGGTCACGGCCTTCATTGCCCACGGTCACCAGGACGCCGTCCTGCCGATGGACTGGGCGAACGAGGCAGATGCCTGGCTGGATCGCATCGGCGTCAAGCACGAAACCCATTTCTACAACATGGCCCACGAGATTATCGGTGAAGAACTGGCCGACTTTTCTCAATGGCTTCGCCACACGCTGTCCCTTCCCAACTAAATAAAAGGAGCTACACCATGATTGATTCTCGCACTGCACCCTACGCTGCACTCGTAATGCGCCTAGCGCTGGGCATCATGTTCATCGCCCACGGCTTAACCAAAGTGCTGGTGTTCACCCCGGCGGGAACCGCAGGCTTTTTCGAGTCCATCGGTTTTCCAGGCTTCCTGGCCTATCCGGTCATGGCTTTTGAAGTGATCGGCGGCTTGATGCTGGTATTAGGTGTCTATGCACGCTGGGTAGCCGCACTGGCAGTGGTCCAGCTGTTCGTCGCGGCGACCGTACACTTCGGTAACGGCTGGAGCTTCACCAACGCCAATGGCGGCTGGGAATATCCGATCTACCTGAGCATGACTGCACTGGTCGTTGCATTGCTGGGTGAAGGCGCTTTTGCGGCCAAGTCATCCAATAATGCTTGATTGAGCCCACACGCAAGCTGCCGGCGCCCTGTGAACCCAGAGCGCCGGCAACTGCGTCTGGGGCCAGCGCTCACGTCAGGCGTGACGCCATGAAGCTGACAAACGCCTTGATCTTGGGCAGCGGATGCCGGCTGGACGGCCACAGGATGCTGAACGTGCGGTGATCACTGATATACCGGTCCAACACCGGCACCAAGCGCCCCGCGGCGATGGCATCCTCGATAAAAAAGTCGGGCAGGCAGGCGATACCCTGCCCCGCCTCCGCCATTGCCAGCAAGGCTTCAATCGCGTTGGACGTCGCTGATTGCCCCAGCTCCAGCGTGTCTTGCCCTTTCTTCGTCACCAGCGGCCAGGGATCAAGCTTACCGCTGGTGGGATAGCGGTATCGCAGGCAAGCATGGTTCGAAAGGTCCGTCGGCCGCGCAGGGACACCGCGACGCGAGAGGTAGTCTGGCGATGCGACCAACCGGTGACTGTAGCCATTGAGCTTACGCATCATCAGTCGGGAATCGTCGACTTCGCCGATGCGCATCACCGCATCGAAGCCCTCCTCGATCACATTGACCAAGCGATCACTGAACTCCAGCTCCAATTCCACTTCTGGATACGCTTGCTGAAACGCAATCAAATGAGGCATCAACCGCATGCCGAGCTGCGGCAAACCGAGGCGTAACTTGCCCTGGGGGTTGCCTGCAGCCTGCGTGAGCTCGCGCTTGGCGACTTCATATTCGGCAAAAATACGCTGGCAACGCTCCAGAAAAAGACTGCCCTCGGCCGTCAAGGTAATCGCCCGCGTGGAGCGATGAAATAACCGCACGCCCAACTCTTCCTCAAGCCGCGCGACGGCTTTGCCAACGGCCGAGGAAGACACCCCGATCCTGCGCCCGGCCTCAGTGAAGCTGCGGGTCTGCGCCGCCTGAACGAATGCGCTGAGCGCGCCAAAATGATCCATGAACAGCCTCGCCTATTTGAGCGTTTTATTCGTAAATGATCGGAACTTCATCCTGTTTTTCTTTCAAATCATACCGCTTATAGTCCTCTCCATCGTGACTTTATGCAGTGCTTCTCGCCTTCAACGTCACCGCCATCCGTTACTACGAGCGTACCTCGATGACCTCTCTACCTCGCGCGCGCGCAATCGCCCAGGAGCTTCAGCAACACCTTGGCTATGCCCGCGTATTCAAACCGGGACATTTGACCTTCGGTTTCATTGCCCCGCTGGAAAGCTACCCCAACAGCCCGGGCCCCACCTTGCAGGATCACGCGCAGATGGCTCAACGCGTAGACGAAGCCGGATTTTCCGCGATCTGGCTGCGCGATGTGCCATTTTATGACCCCAATTTCGGGGACGTCGGCCAAATCCTCGATCCACTGGTCTATGCGGGTTACCTGGCTGCCGTGACCAAGCGAATTGCGATTGGCACGGCGGGTATCGTCCTGCCATTGCGCGATCCTCTGATTGTTGCCAAGCAGGCCGCGAGCGTGGACCAACTGGTCGGCGGGCGATTCATACTGGGGCTGGCCACCGGCGACCGGCCGATCGAATACCCAGCTTTCGGGCTGGATTTTGACAACCGCGCCGAACGCTTCCGGGACGCACTGGGCATCATCCGCGCCACCACGCAAAGCCATTGGGCAAAGCATACGTCGCGTTTTTATGGCCAGTTGAACGGTGAAATTGACCTGATCCCCAAACCCGTCGGGGCGCGCTTGCCCACCCTTATCGTCGGCCACGCGGGTCAGTCGCTGGAATGGATCGGTGAACACTCTGACGGGATTCTTTCCTACACCTCCAACCCTGCGTTGATTCCCCAGGTGATCGAGCGCTGGCGTGCCGTCTGTGGCAACGAGGTGCACAAACCCTACGGCTACGGCACGTTGTTCGATCTGGATCGAGATCCGAACCATCCTGTTCAGGCGGGACGCGTGCTGCGCGCCGGGCGTAATGCGCTGATAGAGCATTGGAAACGCCAGCAGGATCAGGGGGTGGGTCATGTCGCCCTGCACTTCAAACCTCAACGCCGCCCTGCCGCTGAAGTCATCGATGAGCTGGCTGAATACCTGCTGCCTCATTTTCCAAGCATCGCCCTCCCCGTCGACCCTCAACCCATGCAGGCCGCCCAATGAAACACCCCCTTCACCATATGGATTTCATCTTCCAGACCGCCATGGGCACCTATCCCCTGGCCGCACAGTGCGAAATGCTCGCCGAGCTTGGCTACCAAGGCTTGACGATGTCTGCGTGGAGCCAAGACCTGAAGTCGATTCCTCAAGTCAAACCGACCTGGGGCCTTGACGTGGGCGCGGTCTACTTGATCTACCGCAAGGGCCTCGAACAGTTCGTGACCCAGGTTTTCGAGAGCATTGAGGGTTGCACCACCATTGAACTGGCGCTGCATTCAGGTGATGAAGTCACGAACTTTGACCGCCGCATGCTTGAGCGCCTGTTGCCTATCTGTGAGCGCAGAGGCCTTCGCATCAACCTTTATCCGCACGCACGCTACGGCATGCAAACGACCTCGGAAGCCGTCGCACTGTGCCAGCAATTCAACCATCCCCTGCTCAATATCGTGTTCAACGGTTATCACTGGTACGCCACTGAAGAGCATGCCTTGGAACAACGCCTTGATGCGATGTGGCCTTGGCTCCAGCACGTGAACATTGCCGGCACACGACGTTCTCCGTTGGGTTGGGGCGGGCTGGCGACCATCGAAACACTTGATGAGGGCGAGATGGATAATTTCGTCCTGCTGGGCGCCCTGGAACGCCGCGGCTTCACGGGTCGAGTCGGCGTGCTGGGATGGCAAAGTATGGGAGGCGACGTCTACGGCAACCTGCGCCGTTCAGCGACGGCATTTCGCTCCATGGAGCAACGTCTGGCCGCACACCCTGAATGGGCCCTATTGACCGAGACGCCACGCTAGGCGAGGAGATAGACCGTGGCACATCGCGTCCATGCACTCGATTCATTTTTTTACTCTTCAATGGGCGTTTATGCCTTCCAGTCACAGTGCGAAATGCTCGCCGAACTCGGTTATGACGGCCTCACTGTTTCAGCCTGGGGTGGCACGCCGCTGACCGACCTGCGCCTGCTACCGCGCGTTGGCGAGCAGCACGGCCTGCGTGTCGAGGGCTTGTACCTGGTGCTGCACGAAGGCCGCAATGATCAGCTTATACGGCGCATCATTGAAAGCGTCGAAGGGGTCGAACTCATCGAACTGGCGGTCCAGACCTCGGTCAACGGCAGCCAGGCCATCATGCGGTTCATCGAGTCGCTGCTACCCATCGCAGAACGTCGCGGCTTGAGAATCGCTCTGTATCCCCATCTTCACCACGTCACCCAGACCACGGCTCAAGTGGTGCAAATCTGCGAATACTTTGCTCACCCGCGCCTGGGTGCATCATTCAACGGCTATCACTGGTACGCCAGTCAGGAAGACGAGCTTCAGCTGCATCTTGAAGCCATGCAACCCTGGTTGATGCAAGTCGTACTTTCAGGCAGCGCGCTCAGCGAACTGGGCTGGGGCGGCGTGGCCACCATGGAGCCGGTTGACCGTGGAGAGCTGGACAACTTTGCCGTGGTCGCGGCGCTGAACAGCGTCGGCTACACAGGCAGCATTGGCCTGCTCGGCTGGGACTACGGCGGCGATATTTACCTGAAACTGCAACGCTGCCTGGCAACGCTTCGCGACATTGATCGTCGCCTGGAACGTCATCCACATTGGGCGGACTTTTCATCGCTGTAACGCCCCCTCCACCTGATATGAAAAAGGAGCCTGCAATGACTGCCCTCTCTGTGCTTGACCTCATGATGATTGGCGAAGGTAAAACCTTCACTGACACGCTGGATGACGCGGTCGCACTGGCCCGACATGTGGAAGCCCATGGTTACAAGCGTTACTGGATCGCCGAGCATCACGACCTGCCGGGCATAGCGTCCTCGGCAACCACCCTGCTCGTCCAGCATCTAGCGGCGGCCACCCACACCCTGCGTGTGGGCTCTGGCGGCATAATGCTACCCAACCATTCCCCATTGATGGTGGCCGAGCAGTTCGGCACATTGGCCACCTTGTTCCCTGGCCGCATCGACCTGGGTATCGGTAGAGCGCCGGGTTCAGCCGGGGCGGCGATTCGCGCCTTACGCGGTGACGCATCGGAACGGGACTTCGTGCAGGATATTCAACACTTGCAGGACTATCTGGCAGACAACGGGCATCAGCCGGTCCGGGCGATTCCCGGAACCCACGACGTACCCCTCTGGCTCCTCGGTTCGAGCATGAACAGCGCAGACCTTGCCGCAAAGATGGGGCTGCCCTACGCATTCGCCTCGCATTTCGCGCCGCGCTTCTTGATGGATGCGATTACACATTACCGTACTTCGTTTCGCCCATCAGCGGCGCTCAAGCAGCCTTATGTGATCGCAGGCGTCAATGTCTTTGCTGCCCCCTCACGGGCCGAAGCCGATTACATCGCAAGCTCTCACCGGCAGTGGGTGTGCAACCTGTACGCCGGGAAAGCAGGCCCGTTACCACGCCCCTCGGAGGGCTTTATGGATACGCTTACAAATATTGATCGGCACACGCTTAATCAGGCGATGCAGTGCACGGCGACAGGTGACCAGGACGACGTCAGCAGTTGGCTACGCCAGTTCATTACAACGACCCAAGTGGACGAAGTGATCATTGATGCGCGCATTTATGACGCCAAGGCTCGCTGCCGATCCTACCAACTCATCGCCGAATCCTTGGCCGACATGGCGGGTTGATCCAGCCTGGAGCGATGGGACAGTCCATGTGTGAAAAACAGCAAAAATGCCCATCGCCTGACGTCGATGCCGCTGTGCGCGCGATTGCCCACCCGCTGCGACGGGAAATCCTAAAGTGGCTAAAGGTGCCACTTTTGTATTTCCCCCAGCAGGAGTGGGACGTTGAACGGGGAATCAGTGTCGGCCAGATCACGCAACGTTGCGGCCTGTCCCAATCCACCGTGTCCCAACATTTGGCCGTACTCAGGGAGGCAGCCTTGGTTGATGTCTGTCGGACGGGCACCTTTCACTTCTATCGGCGCAACGAGGCGGCAGTAGAAGCGCTGGCGATCTCGCTACGAGACCAACTCCAGATTCAACCTGGTCGCCCCCTCTAGACACTCGCTCCATAGCCGTTGCAGCCGGCGCACCGCGGGCCATTAGAAACAGATTGCGATCAGTCCCCAAACAAAATGCCGATGTTTGTTTGCAAGGCAGGCCAATATACTCCCAGCCAGTATATTCACATGCTCCCCTCAGTACCGGCGTACGATGGCCACCACGCCCATACTGGAGACGTTCAATGCCACATTCGCCCGCAGAAAAAAAACGTGTATTAGGCAGAGTCAATCGGGTCAGGGGCCAACTGGATGCCCTGCAAGCTGCACTTGAACAAGGCGCCGAATGCGGCCCGGTTCTGCAGCAGATTGCAGCGCTGCGTGGCGCGGTAAACGGCTTGATGGCTGGCGTTCTAGAGAGCCATCTCAGGGAAGAGTTTTCACAGCTAACCGACACGTCGCAGGCACAGCGTGCCTCGATCGATGAAGTGGTTTCACTGGTGCGCACTTACCTCAAGTAAGCACCGAACCTTTCGGGCCCTACCTTGCACCAGCCATACGAGCATTACCACTTGGAGAAAAACCTTTATGAAATCCCGAGCTGCAGTTGCATTTGAACCGGGCAAGCCACTTCAAATCGTCGAGATCGATGTTGCGCCACCCCGCAAAGGCGAAGTGCTGATCAAGATCACCGATACCGGTGTGTGCCATACCGATGCCTTCACCTTGTCGGGTGATGACCCTGAAGGCCTGTTTCCTGTGGTCCTGGGCCATGAAGGTGCTGGCATCGTCGTGGAAGTGGGCGAAGGCGTCACCAGCCTCCAGCCCGGCGACCACGTTATCCCTCTGTACACCGCCGAATGCGGCGAATGCCTGTTCTGCAAATCCGGGAAGACCAACCTTTGCGTGGCGGTCCGAGAGACCCAGGGTAAAGGCGTTATGCCCGATGGCACTACGCGCTTTTCCTACAATGGCCAGCCGCTCTATCACTACATGGGTTGCTCGACGTTCAGCGAGTACACCGTAGTGGCAGAAGTCTCTGTCGCGAAGATTAACCCTAACGCCAACCCTGAGCATGTATGCCTGTTGGGCTGCGGTGTAACCACGGGGATCGGTGCAGTGCACAACACCGCCAAGGTACAACCGGGGGACACCGTTGCAGTATTCGGTCTTGGCGGTATTGGTCTTGCCGTTATTCAAGGCGCGCGCCAGGCCAAGGCCGGCCGCATCATTGCCGTAGACACCAACCCGGGCAAGTTTGAACTCGCCAAGTCCTTCGGTGCCACCGATTGCATCAACCCGAAAGATCATGAAAAGCCGATCCAGCAGGTCATTATCGAAGCGACCGGCTGGGGTGTCGACCACTCGTTCGAATGCATTGGTAATGTCAATGTCATGCGCGCTGCGCTGGAAAGTTCGCACCGTGGCTGGGGGCAATCCATCGTCATCGGCGTCGCTGGCGCGGGCCAGGAGATTTCCACACGTCCCTTCCAGCTTGTTACCGGTCGCACCTGGAAAGGCTCGGCGTTCGGCGGCGTCAAAGGCCGCACGCAACTGCCAAAAATGGTTGAGGACGCCATGAAAGGTGAGATCGAACTGGCGCCTTTTGTCACCCACACCATGCCACTGGAACGCATCAATGAAGCGTTCGACCTGATGCATGAAGGCAAGTCGATCCGCACCGTCATCAAGTACTGACGTGAAGCCCAGGGGGCGCAAAGCCCCTCGGGTCATTTCGAGTTCCTTACCGATCTGGAGATACACAGTGAGCGATATCAAACTTCATCCGTCACTGGATAACGGCCTATCCGCTACTGCTTCTGACTTTACCGGGGGCACACTGCAATGCCTGTGCGCGGCGGATAAGGTCGAGGTGACAATCGCGGCCCAGACCCTGCATAACCATGCCTGTGGCTGCAGCAAATGCTGGAAACCGGCGGGCGCGACATTTGCGGTCATTGCGGTGGTACCGCGTGACACTATCAGCGTCACTGCACATGCAGACAAGCTCGCTATTGTGGACAAGAACGCGGTCATTCAGCGCCACGCCTGCACCGCGTGTCATGCGCACATGTACGGGCGCATCGAGAACAAGGACCACGCTTTCTACGGCCTGGACTTCGTTCACACTGAACTGTCGCCACAGGCTGGTTGGTCTGCTCCGGGATTCGCGGCGTTCGTTTCTTCGATCATAGAAACCGGCACGCCTCCTGAGCAGATGAAGGGCATCCGCACGCGTCTGCGTTCAATCGGACTGGAGACCTACGACTGCCTGTCCCCGGACTTGATGGATGTATTGGCAACCCAAGTCGCCAAGCTCAAAGGTATCGCACAGGCTCACTAATACGGGTAACCGTCAGTTCTGTGCTCAAAAAAAGGCGCCGCCAATCCGTTTGTACGATTGACGGCGCCAAACCGTTTGAGCGCTATGGACGCCTCAAAACGGGTACTCAATCAAGTGGCTAATGCACAGCCTTTTGTCTCTTGAACCCATGCAACAATGCGTCAGTCGCCACGATCGCGTCATACACCAGGTCCGGCGTCACCGTGAAAGGCATGTTGTGCATCGTGTCGTTTTTATCGCAGGCCAACTCGGCGACTTTTCTCCACTCCGCTTCCTTGAAGTGTTTAAGCCCCAAGTCTTCGAGCGTCAAAGGCAAACCGACGGCCATCGCAATGTCCACCACCTCCTCAATCTCAGCCATAGGCGCAGCTTCCATCACGAGCTGGGTAAACAGGCCGAACACAACTTTTTCGCCGTGCTGTGCGCCATGCAGATCATGCACGTTGGTCATTCCGTTATGGATCGCATGCGCAGCGGCGCAACCACCCGACTCAGCCCCGACAGCCGACATGTAAATGGTGGCTTCAATCGTATTCTCCAGGGCGGCGGTAATGGCTTTCTTCTGCACCGCGAATGCCGCCTGGGCCGAATACTTTTTGATGGTCTCGTAGCACGTTTGGGCAATCGCAAACCCGATCAATGTGGGTTTGAGCATCTTGCCGTGATTGCCCAAGATTAGATTGTCGCGTTGCGCGGCAAAACACGCCCGAGCCTCGAAATATGTGGCCAGAGCGTCCCCCACGCCCGCTGCAAAAAAACGCGGGGGTTGTTCCGCCAGAATGCGTGTGTCGGCTAAAACAACGTCCGGGTTTTTGGATAAAAACAAGTAGCGATTAAACGTATCGTCGTCGTTGTAAATCACCGAAATCGCCGTACAGGGCGCATCCGTGGAGGCTAACGTCGGCAGGATCAACACGGGTTTTTTCAGGAAATGTGCCGTAGCCTTGGCGGTATCCAAGGTTTTTCCGCCACCGATCCCAACGACATAATCAGCCCCACACGCCGCTTCCACGTGCCTGTTGATTTCACTGTCGGAACACTGCCCGCCAAACACGGCCAACTCCGCGCGTTGTTCGTTCTTGAACCCCGGCATCGCTTTCTCATGAACCCGGCCGACGATAAATTGATCGCAGATCAAATAGGCATTGGCCCCGAAGGCTTTGCCATGAATCGCTAAATCCACCAGCGCATTGGCCTGGACCAGAAATTTGGCCGGCGATGCAATGCCTTTGGTAATAGTCATCTCACTCCCTCACGTCGCATGCGCAAAACGTTCAACGTGTGCACGCTTGAACGTTCCATTGCGCTGATGACGAATCAGTTAAATACCATTCCGCCATCAATGATCACCGCCTGACCGGTCATGTAGTCGGAGTCAGGGCCGGACAGGAAGGAAACGCAGGCCGCCACGTCCTCAGGCTGGGAAAGTCGCTTTAAGGTGATGTGTTGGGCAAATTGTTCCATCCCCCATTCAATGCTTTGATTGGCGTTATCGGCCACGTCCTGGGCGACCTTGCGCATCATCGGTGTATTCACGATGCCAGGGCAGTAGGCGTTTACCGTGATACCCAGGTGAGCCAATTCCCGGGCCGCTGTCTGGGTGATGCCACGCACGGCAAACTTAGTCCCGCCGTACACCGCCAGGTCGGGATTGCCGATATGACCAGCCTGCGAGGAAGCACTGATGATTTTGCCGCCGTGACCTAACGCCTTGAACGCGTTTACTGCCGCCTGTATGCCCCAGAGAACACCACCCACGTTGATGTCGAACGTTCGCCGATAGATCTCTGGCGTAATCGCTTCGATTGGAGCAATGGGCGCAATACCTGCGTTATTGATGACCACATGCAGGTCACCCAAGCCATCCACCGCTGCCTGCACGGCCTTGAATACATCCTCACGATCGGCAACATCGACCTTTATCGCCAGGGCTTTTCCGCCCGTTTTCCTGATGTTTTCAGCCACCTGATCGGCTGTTTCAAGATTCATATCGGCGCAGGCTACGGCGAAACCATCTGCCGCCAAGCGCAATGCAATGGCCTCTCCGATCCCTTGACCGGCACCGGTTACAAAAGCAACTTTTCCCAAGGACTTACTCATTCTGGTGTTCCTTCTTATTCGTGATGGGGGGTTAAAGACTGCTCACACACCTGCCCCGGCTCAAAAGCTCGCCTGGAGCTTCACACCGGCAACCCAGGCATTGTCCACCTCGTAGACGCCGCCTGGATTGCGCACGTACTGCACGTTCGGGCGCACGGTTAGCCAGTTGGTCGCGTGTACGCCGTAATTGAGTTCGATGTTGTATTCGCTGTGCTGCACTGGAACGTACTGCGGATCGTCGTAGTCGCTGATGCCCGTGCCGTCATTGATCAGGCGTTGGCGCTTGGTGACATCGTCATTGACCTTCAGGCGTGCGATGCCCACGCCGAGGTCATCCTTGGGCCTCCCATCAAACGGGCCTTTGTAGACCGCACCGATGTTCTGAAAACTCTCGATACCGCTGGTGGCCTTGTCATGCACGGTCAGGCTGGCAAATACGCTAAGGCCGCGTGAGGCATCGCCGTTATGGGTAGTGAGCTGCTGTTGGCCAATGATCCATGCGCCGTGTTTGCTGCTGCGCGACTTTGGCGCCTGGCCAGTCAACACCTGCGGGTTACCGTTGACGTCGTCGAATAGATCGTTGGCGCTAGCACTGCTGTGGTAGTAACCCAGGCGGTATTCACCGGGTAAGGCTTCTTTGCCGACTGATGGCTTCCAGATAACCTCCACCGGCATCAACGCGCCTTTGGTGCCACTGCCGCTGAGCTTGAAGCCATTGCCGGTGCTGAGGTTCGACGGGTTCTGCTCATACACCCCGACCTGCACCGCCCAGCGTTCATCGAGGTTGTAGCGCACCCGCCCGCCCCACTGGCTCACAGGCCCGCTGTACCAGACATCACCGGCGACGTTACCGATGGGTGCACTGCAAAAAGACAGGCTCTGGAAGTCGCATGGGAAACTGGCGAAGTCTTCGTTGACGCCCACGCGGCCAAACTTGAGATCCAGGGCACTGTCGAAAAATTTCTGGCGGTACCACATCTGGGTCAGGCGCCAGGTCTGCCCCCTGCCCCACACCTCTTGCACCGAACTGAGTTGCGGCGCGCGTGGATCAGAAACGCGATCGTTGGAGAGGTTGTTGCCATTGCGTTCAGTTACCAGCAGTTGGAACTCGGCGTCATTCCAGCCCAGCAACTTTTGCAGGTCCATGTGAGTGCCCAGTGCCCATTGCGCGGTGTAGCGCGCAGTGCGGTCATGGTCATAACCGCCGTGAACATTGGTGGCGGCTTCGCCGACGTAACCGACGATCACGTCAACCCCCTGCTCCAGCAGCTCACTGCGTACCCCGCCCCAATCTCCGGTTCCCCATTTCGAGGAAGCGTCGTCGGCGGATGCAGGCACGGCGATGCATGACAAGAGCCCGATCCCCATCGGCAATTTCCAAGCGATGTTCATGTCGATTTACCCTATTGTTTTTATGTTTACGACAAAGCGTTGACTGAACCGCAGGGCAGCGCCCTCGCGGTCACTCAAGAAAGCAATCAGTTGAAACGTGGGCAGCTGCAGATCAAATGCCAGCCAGGCACAGGTATTTGATCTCCAGATAATCCTCCAGCCCGTATTTGGAGCCTTCCCGGCCGACACCCGATGCCTTGACCCCACCAAACGGCGCGGCTTCGGAGCTGATAATCCCGGTGTTGACCCCGACGATGCCGTACTCCAGCGCCTCGCCCAAACGAAACACCCGGCTCAGGTTCGCGGTGTAGAAATACGCCGCCAGGCCGAATTCGGTGTCGTTGGCTTTAGCGATGACTTCGGCGTCATCGAAGAAGCGGAAGACCGGCGCCAATGGCCCGAAGGTTTCTTCCTTGGCGACCCGAGCGGTGTCCGGCACGTCCACCAGGATGGTGGGCTCAAAGAAATTGGCGCCCTGGGCATGCCCACCGCCGCCCTGGACCACCTTGGCCCCTTTGGCCAAGGCATCCTCGACATGCTCGCGCACCTTGGCGACAGCCTTGCCATCGATCAGCGGGCCGAGCGTGACGCCATCGGTGAAACCATCGCCAATCTTCAGAGCGCCCACCGCTGAAGCGAGCTTGTCGACGAAGGCGTCGTACACTTTGTCATGCACATACAGGCGATTGGCGCAGACGCAGGTCTGCCCGGCATTACGAAACTTCGAAGCCAGTGCGCCCTCAACGGCAGCATCCAGATCGGCATCTTCGAAGACGATAAAGGGCGCGTTGCCGCCGAGCTCCAAAGAGACTTTCTTGATGTCGTGAGCACATTTTTCCATGATCTGGCGCCCGATCTCGGTGGACCCCGTGAAGGAAATCTTGCGCACGACCGGGTTGCCGGTCAGCTCTTCGGCAATCTCTGCAGCTGCGCCCGTGACCACCGACAGCACTCCCCTGGGAATGCCCGCTTGTTCGGCGAGGTACACCAGCGCCAATGCCGAGAACGGCGTCTGGGAGGCCGGCTTGATGACCATGGTGCAACCGGCGGCCAGCGCCGGCCCGGCTTTGCGGGTGATCATTGCGCTGGGGAAATTCCACGGCGTAATGGCGGCGCAAACACCCACGGGCTGCTTGATGACCAGCAAGCGTTTGTCCGTTGCACCCGGAATAATATCGCCGTAGACCCGCTTAGCCTCCTCCGCATACCACTCGATATAGGACGCGCCGAAGACAATTTCACCCAGCGCTTCAGGCAGCGGCTTGCCCTGCTCCAGGGTCATGATGTGAGCCAGATCGTGCTGGTTTTCGATGATCAAGTCGTACCAGCGCCGCAACGCATTGGCGCGGGCCTTGGCAGAAAGCTCACGCCACGCCGGCAGCGCGCGCTCGGCCGCTTCGACGGCACGGCGTGTTTCAGCCTTGCCCATGCGCGGCACCTGGCCGACGGTCACACCCGTCGATGGATTGACCACGGTGATGGTACTTTCGTTGTCGGCAGCTAGCCACTCACCGTCGATGTAGGCTTGATGACGCAAGAGTTGAGGGTTGTTCAACTTCATTTCAGGAGCTCCGTAGCGCGGCGCGATTGCGCCTGATCAATACTCACAGCCTTGAACTTGAAGCCCCGGTAGTCATCGTTCTTGACCGCTGCCAGTTGTTCGCTGAACGCGCCCAAACCACCCATGTAGAAATAAACCTTGTTGCTTTTGCCGGGGATATTGGCGCCGAAGATCCATGAGTCGGTCTTGGCGAACAGCGTCTGATCGGCAATGTCCTGGCAGGTCTTGCCCCATTCCTGCTCGCTTTGCGCAGACGGTTCCACGCAGGCCAACTCGTTCTGCTCCATGAACCCGACTAGATCGGAGACCCACTCCACTTCGGTTTCAATCGTCGGCGGAAGATTGGTAAACGGACCGTTAGGCCCCAGAATCATGAACATGTTCGGGAAATTAGCGGTGGCCACCGACAGGTAGCTCGATGGCCCGTCAGCCCAGTGATCCTTCATCGAGACATTATCGCGGCCGCGAATATCGATGCGTTTGTAGTTACCGTCTACGGCGTCAAAACCGGTAGCAAACACCAGCACATCAAGCTCGTGCTCGACGCCATCTGCCGTACGAATGCCCCTGGCAGTGATCTCTTCAATCGGGTTGGCCTTAACGTCGACCAGCGACACATTGACCCGGTTGAAGGTGGCGTAGTAGCCGCTGTCGCAAAGCGGGCGCTTGGCGTACAGGTCGCGTGGCATAAGCTTGCGTGCGGTTTCTGGGTCGGTGACGATCTCGGCGATTTTCTCGCGAACAAAGTTTTGCGCCTCGATATTGGCCTCTTCACTGGTGGCTATATCGTTGAAGGTCTGGAACATGTAACGGAAACCGCCGCCACCTTCCCAGGCGCGTTGGAAGATGGCTTTGCGTTCAGCCGCATCCACACTCATGGTGGGAATGTCGCTTTCGGGGAAGCCGAACGCCAAGCGCGAGGAACGCACCTCCTGCCAGATTGCGTCATAGTTGCGCTTGATGTCTTCGACGTAGTCGCGACTGACCGGACCGTTGCCCACCGGTACGGTGTACTGCGCAGAGCGCTGGAACACGGTCAGGTGGCCGACGGTCGGTGCGATCGCGGTGATGACCTGGCAACCCGTCGAACCTGTGCCGATCACACCCACGCGTTTGCCTTCCAGCACAGCATCTGCCGGCCAGTTGGCGGTGTGATACATGTGCCCCTTGAATTGATCGAGGCCTTTGATCTTGGGCACATTCGTTGCCGACAACAGGCCCAGCGCCGTCACCAGGTATTTGGCGCTGTATTGATGACCGTCATCGGCAGTGACCAGCCAGCGACTGCTCTGCTCGTCGAACACGGCGGCGCTAATCCCTGTTTCAAGCTGGATATCGCGGCGCAAGTCGTGACGATCCACTGCGTGGTTCAGGTAGGACAGGATCTGCGGCTGGGTCAGGTAGCGCGTGGTGATGTCCCATTCCTGGCACAGTTCGCGGTCCCAGGAGAAGCAGTAGACAAACGATTCACTGTCGGATAACGCGCCGGGGTAGCAATTCCAGAACCAGGTACCGCCGATGCCACCGGCCTTGTCAAAGGCGCGCACTTTCAAGCCCAATTCATCGCGCAACTTCTTGAGCATGTAAATGCCGCCGAAGCCCGCGCCGATCACAATGGCGTCGTAGTTGATAACGTCGGTGCCAACGGAACGTTTAGCCAGAACTGTAGTTGTCATTATGTTCTCCTGTTTCGATCAGTGCGCCTGCAGGCTTGAGCTCAAGAGCAAAGCTGCAGGCAAGCCGTATCCGCTCCCCTGAATTAGGATTCAGCGGACATAAACTTGGTAAGTGAACGGGGTCAGTTAGAGCGAGAAGCCGCCATCAACAGCGATCGCCTGCCCGGTAACGTGAGGCGCGCACGCCAGGTAAACGGCCAATTGGCCCATGTCTTCCACGGTTTGCGCTTTCCCTTGAGGCAGCAGGCTGGACTGATGGCGCTCCCAGGATTGCGCTTCGGTTTCGCCGGGTTGCGCCCAACGCGCGGAAAGCCCTTCATCACCTCGCCACATACCGGTGCCCACCACACCGGGGCAGAGGGCGTTAACCGTGATGCCTTCGCGGGCAACCTCCTTGGCAAAGGCGTTGGTAAAACCGATCACGGCGAACTTGGAAGCGCTGTAGTGGGATAGGTCCGGGAAACCGACTTTACCGGCAATCGAGGCCAAGTTGATGATGCGGCCGAAGTTGTGCTCGCGCATCAGTTTGAGTTCGGCCTGGCAGCAAAGGAATACGCCACGGGCGTTGATGTTCATGATGCGGTCCCACTCGCTGACCGCTAACTCATCGACCCGACCGAGGCTGACTACGCCGGCATTGTTGACCGCCACATCCAGACGGCCAAATTGTGCCCTGACCTGCTCAATCAAGCTGGCGACACTCTCGGGTTTGCTGACGTCAACTTGCAGTGCCACAGCCCGACGACCCAGGGCCTGGACCAAGGCGGCAGCCTCTTGCGCGATACCCAAGTCGTAGTCGGCCAACACCAGGTCTGCGCCCGCCTGTGCCAAGCTCAGCGCAATACCCTGCCCAATGCCACGGCCAGCGCCTGTTACCAGTGCAACCTTGCCGTTCAGGGAGAAATTCACAGCGTTGAATTCGCTCATGTACTGCCTCTGTCTTTATTGTTGTTGAGATGCGACCGTTCGACGCGGCCTGCTGAAACTGACAGAGCAAGTCGGATGCCAACACTTTGATAACCGGCCACAACGCCCGGAATAGAGCGCTAAACGCATGATTGGTCACAACCACCCGCCCCGCCGCCGCAAGACATAACCGCTCGCGTCTCAGGTGGTACGCTGCGACTGCTGAGCGGTTATGTCTCACCGGCACAGGCTGACGGATTCAGCTTGAAGGGATTGGCCAAGCCGCCTTTAATGGCCATCAACAGAAAAATAAGATCTAACCTTCGGAGGTACCATGTCCTCTGGTTTTTCGAAGACTCATGTGGAACACGTGAGTCGCGTACTGCGCACTGCCCAGAATGCCCCGACTCTGCCGGTGCCCAACGCCATCCTCGATTCCTGGCGTCGCTCGGTACAGCATTACAAGCTCGACCCGGGGTCCTTACAGGGGCCTAGGGTGTTGGAGGCTCACCAGATCAATGAGCACCGTCAGCGTGTGGACGATTTCCTGCACCTGGCAGGTGATGAAATGTCACGGCTGCACAGCCGCGTTCGCGACGCCGACTACTGCGTGATGCTCACCGATACGCTCGGTTGTACCGTCGACTACCGGATCGACTCGGCCCTGCGCGGCGAATACCGCCGCTCCGGGATGGACGTCGGCACATGCTGGTCGGAGAAAGAAGAAGGCACGACAGCTGTCAGCGCGGTGTTAATCGACAAATTGCCGGTCACCGTGCACAAACTCGATCATTTCCGTGCGGCATTCATTGGCAATACCTGCTCCGCGGCGCCGATATTTTCACCCAGCGGCGAGATCCTCGCGGTATTGGACGTTTCTTCAGTACGTGCCCCAGATGACAGGCGTAGTCAGCATTTGATTCGGCAAATGGTCATTCAAAGCGCTACCGAACTCGAAAATGCGTACTTCATGTACAGCACCCAAGATCTATGGGTATTACGGGCACACCCCCTGCCGGGTTACGTTGACAGCCAACCGCAATGCCTGTTCGCCTGGGATCGGGATGGCCGCATAGAAGCGCTTAACCCCGCAGCGAGGCGCCTGCTGTTACAGCGTTGCGGCCGAATCCCCGCCCATATTGACGAGGCCTTCGCCTCAGCAAAGCTGCCCGCCGCTGGGGATGACAGCATCCACTTTATGCCGTCGATGGGGTTGCACGTGCGCCTCAAGGCGCCCCGCCGCCCCATCAGCTCGCCACTGGCCAGCAACCCGGCATCAGCGCTGGACCCCAAGGTTGCGCAGGCGATGGAGTTGGCGATACGGGTCAAGGACCGCGGTTTGCCCGTACTGATCCATGGTGAGACCGGTGCGGGCAAAGAGTTTTTTGCCCTGCAACTGCATGCCGCCAGCAAACGTCGAGACAAGCCCTTTGTCGCAGTGAACTGCGCGGCGATACCCGAGAGCCTGATAGAGAGTGAATTATTCGGTTATGCCGCTGGCGCTTTTACCGGCGCTTCGACCAAAGGCATGCGGGGTCTGTTGCAGCAGGCTGATGGCGGCACGTTGTTTCTTGATGAAATCGGCGACATGCCCCTGGCCCTGCAAACCCGCCTATTACGAGTACTCAGCGAAGGTGAGGTGGCTCCGCTGGGTGGTGCGCGCACCCAGGCCATCGACATTCAGGTGGTTTGTGCCAGCCACCGAGATATTGCGACGCTGGTTGAAGCCGGAAGCTTTCGTGAAGACTTGTTTTTCCGCCTGAGCGGCGCACGCTTCGATATACCGCCGCTACGCGAACGCAAAGACAAACTGGCATTGATCAACACACTGCTGGAAGACGAGTGCCAGCGCTCGGGCGAGCGTGTGGAACTGAGCGAGGCTGCGCTGGAAATGCTCTTGAATTACAGCTGGCCGGGCAACATGCGACAACTGCATCACGTGCTGCGATACGCGTGCGCCGTGTGTAAAAGTGAGGTAATCGGAGCGGATGATCTGCCAGTGACGCTCGGCGCGAGTGCGCCGGTAAACGGTCAGGAGACCGTCAGTGGCAGCCCGGAACGCCAGGCGTTGATCGACACGCTTGTGCGCAACCGGTGGAAACCCCTGTTGGCCGCGCGCGAACTGGGTATTTCCCGGGCAACGCTATACCGCAAGGTGAACGTGCATGGCATCAAAATGCCCGGTAAAGGCTCTTACGACTGAGCCTGCGGCAGGCGAGCTCTTTGCGCGCCTGCCGATGGATCCTTACAAAGCCTGCTGCAGCGCCGGGACGGCTTCGAACAAGTCCGCCACCAGGCCGTAATCGGCCACCTGAAAGATTGGCGCTTCTTCGTCCTTGTTGATCGCAACGATCACTTTGGAGTCTTTCATGCCGGCCAGGTGCTGGATCGCGCCGGAGATACCGACCGCGATGTACAGCTGTGGAGCAACGATCTTGCCGGTCTGACCGACCTGCATGTCGTTGGGTACAAAACCTGCGTCGACCGCGGCGCGGGAAGCACCCACGGCAGCGCCCAGCTTGTCGGCCAGGGCGTACAGGTGTTTGAAGTTGTCGCCGTTCTGCATGCCACGACCGCCGGAAACGACGATTTTGGCAGAGGTCAGTTCCGGACGATCGGACTTGGCCAGTTCTTCACCCACGAAGCACGACGTGCCGGCGTTGTGCGCAGCAGCAACGGCTTCAACGGCAGCCGAACCACCTTCAGCGGCAACCGGGTCGAAACCGGTGGCACGCACGGTGATCACTTTGACCGCAGCGTTCGACTGAACGGTAGCGATGGCGTTACCGGCATAGATCGGGCGCTTGAAGGTGTCAGCGCTTTCAACCGAGATGATCTCGGAGATCTGGTCAACGTCCAGTGCAGCGGCAACGCGCGGCAGGATGTTTTTGCCATTGCAAGTGGCGGCAGCCAGGATGTGGCTGTAGCTCTTGCCCAGTTCGGCAACCAGAGGCGCAACATTTTCCGGTAGTTGGTGAGCGTAGGCAGCGTTGTCGGCCACCAGCACTTTTGCCACGCCAGCGATTTTCGCAGCGGCTTCAGCCACGGCGCCAGCGCCCTGACCGGCAACCAGCACGTGGATGTCGCCGCCGATTTTGGCAGCAGCGGCCACGGTGTTCAGCGTGGCCGGGGCCAGCACTTTGTTGTCGTGTTCAGCAATAACCAAGATAGTCATTTAGATTACCTTCGCTTCGTTTTTCAGTTTCTCGACCAGTTCAGCCACCGACTTGACCTTGATACCCGCGCTACGTGCAGCCGGCGCTTCGACTTTCACGGTCTTGTTGGTGGAGGCGGTGGAAACGCCCAAAGCGTCCGAAGTCAGCACTTCGAGAGGCTTCTTCTTGGCTTTCATGATGTTTGGCAGGGACGCATAACGCGGCTCGTTCAAACGCAGGTCGGTGGTGACGATGGCCGGCAGTTTCAGGGAAACCGTCTGCGCGCCGCCGTCGATTTCGCGGGTCACGGCGACGCTGTCGCCGGACACTTCGACTTTCGAAGCGAAAGTGCCCTGACCGTAGCCGCTCAATGCCGCGAGCATCTGGCCGGTCTGGTTGTTGTCGCTGTCGATGGCTTGTTTGCCAAGGATCACCAGCTGAGGCTGTTCCTTGTCGACAACGGCTTTGAGCAGCTTAGCAACAGCCAGGGAAGTCAGATCTTCAGCGGATTCGACGAGGATGGCGCGGTCGGCACCCAGAGCCAGCGCGGTGCGCAGTTGCTCTTGAGCGGTGGTCGCGCCGATGGAGACGACGACGATTTCAGTCGCCACGCGCCCTTCTTTTATAGAGAGTTCTTTCAGGCGTACGGCTTCTTCCACGGCGATTTCGCAGAATGGGTTCATCGACATCTTGACATTAGCAAGGTCGACCCCGGACTGGTCCGCCTTGACGCGAACTTTCACGTTGTAGTCGACCACCCGCTTGATGGCTACCAGGACTTTCATGGATAACTCCATAGCAAAATATTGAACCCGACATGCCACCGGCATACCGGAAAAAAACCTCAGCGCTCGCCCAGTTGCTCGATCACGCCGCTGGCCTTCAACTGTGCCAGACGCTCGTCATCCAGCCCCAGTCGACGCTTAAGCACTTCATCCGTGTGCTCACCGAGCATCGGTGCCGGACGCAAGTATTCCACCGGCGTGCCGGACATCTTGATCGGGCTGCCAACCGTCACGAAGTCCGCCTTCAGCGGGTGTGGAATCGTCACCAGCATATTGCGCGCCTTGACCTGAGGTTCATCCAGGGCCTGGGCGATGCTGTTGATCGCACCGATCGGCACACCACGCGGATGGACAAGGTCAATCCACTCCTGTGCACGCCCCTCAAGGAAGTGCCGTGACAAGATCTCGATGATCGCTTCGCGATTGGCCACACGGTCGGCGTTACGTGTAAAGCGAGGGTCTGCTGGCAGGTTCGCCAGCCCGATGGCGTCACATAGCGCGACGAATTGCGAGTCGTTGCCGCAGGCGATGATGAAGTCCTGGTCGCTGGCACGGAACACCTGATACGGCACAATATTGGCGTGGGCATTGCCGTAACGCCCAGGTGGTTTGCCCGAGGCCAGGTAGTTCTGGCTCTGGTTGCACAATGTTGCAACCTGCACGTCCAGCAGCGCCATATCGATGTGCTGGCCTACACCGGTTTTTTCCCGGCTGAGCAACGCCGCCTGGATGGCAACCGTGGAATAAAGGCCGGTCATCAGATCGGAAAAGGCCACGCCGACCTTCTGCGGGCCGCCACCGGGCAAGTCGTCGCGCTCGCCGGTAATGCTCATCAGCCCGCCGATGCCCTGCACGATGAAGTCGTATCCTGGTTCAGCCGCGCGCGGGCCAGTCTGCCCGAAGCCTGTGACGGAGCAATACACCAGTCGCGGATTGAGCTGTGACAACGCGGCATAATCCAACCCGTACTTGGCCAGGGAGCCGGCTTTGTAGTTTTCGATCAGCACATCACAATCGGTCGCCAACGCACGCACCAATTCCTGTCCTTCCGGGCTGGCCAGATTCAGCGCTACCGATAACTTGCCGCGATTAGTCGATTGGTAATACGACGCTTCAGAGGTCAACTCATCGCTCTGGCCTTTCATCCAGGGTGGCCCCCAACCACGGGTATCGTCGCCTACGCCCGGCCGTTCGACCTTGATCACTTCGGCACCCAGGTCGGCCAGCGTTTGCCCACACCAAGGGCCTGCAAGCACTCGGCTCAAGTCGAGTACGCGGTATCCAGTCAAAGCACCCATGTCATTTCACCTTTGCTTGAGCGATTACACACGCTCGATCACCATCGCCAGCCCTTGGCCAACACCGATACACAGACTCACCACGGCATAACGCTTGCCGTTGCGCTGCAACGCTCGCGCAGCGCTGAGCGCCAGGCGCGCACCGGAGGCGCCCAATGGATGGCCCACCGCGATCGCGCCGCCATTGGGATTGACTCGAGGATCGTCGAACGCCACGCCGAGCCCTTTGAGGCAACCCAGAACCTGGCTGGCAAATGCTTCGTTGATTTCAATAATGTCCATGTCCGCCACGGTCAGCCCTGCCCGTGCCAGTGCTTTATTGATCGCCTCGACCGGGCCGACACCCATGATGCGAGGCGCGACACCTGCAGCCGCGCTCGACAGGATACGTACCATGGGCACCAAGCCATGCCGCTCGCCTGCGGCACGCGTGCCGATCAGCAGCGCCGCTGCGCCGTCGTTGACACCTGACGCATTGCCGGCAGTGACTACGCCACCCTCGTGCAGAGGTCGCAGGCGGCTCAAGGCAGCAAGGTCAGATTGCGGGCGCGGGTGTTCATCGTGCTCCACAAGGTTGGGCGGCGTTTTACGGCCTGTGGGCACGTTGACACCCAGAATTTCATCGTCAAAGAAACCGCTTTCGCGCGCGGCTTCGTACTTGCCCTGCGAACGGGCTGCGAAAACGTCAGCATGTTCACGGTCAATGCCGTATTCCTGCGCCACGTTGTCGCCGGTCTGCGGCATGGTGTCATTACCAAACTCCGCAACAATTTTCGGATTCGGAAAACGCGCGCCGATGGTGCTGTCGTACACCGTAAAATCTCGGCTGTAGGCGGCCTCGGCCTTGGCCATGACGAAGGGTGCACGTGACATGCTCTCTACACCGCCCGCTACAAACAGCTCACCTTCGTGACAAGTGACTGCGCGGGCTGCATCGATCACGGCTGCCAGTCCGCTGGCGCATAATCGGTTGACCGTCTGCCCAGGTACAGTGACCGGCAACCCGGCAAGCAATGCCGCGTGACGCGCGATATTGCGGCTGTCCTCACCGGCCTGATTGGTATTGCCGAGGATGACGTCCTCGATAGCGTCGCCAGGGATGGCATTACGCGCAAGCAGTTCCCGAATCACATGGGCTGCAAGATCGTCAGGCCGTACCGGCGCGAGTGCGCCCGCATGGCGACCGAAAGGCGTACGTAACCCCGCAAAAATATAAGCATCGAGCATGGCAGTTTCCTAAGCGTTGAAAGGTCAGGGCAGTGTCGGTTCCGGGTGGCGCAGCGATAGGCCGAGGGCCGCGCGACGGCGCAGCCAAGGGCCGGGGCGATAACGTGGGTCACCAGTCAGTTCGGTCATGCGTTCGAGGATGGTCAGCACGCGCTGAGCGCCGACACTGTCGCCCCAGGCCAGCGGACCCTGCGGGTAACCCAGCCCACGACGTACGCCTTCATCCAGGTCTTCGGCGCTGGCAATGCGCTGTTGGACGATATCGCCCGCCAGGTTGACGATCAGCGCCAGCACTCGCTGAGCGACGAAGCCGACACTGTCATTGATCACGCTGACGCCCACACCGTCGCGAGCCAGCAGCGCATGGGCGGCACTGCGCATATCGGAGCGGGTTGCCGGTGTCAGCATCAGCGTGCGGTAGCGCGTGCAATCCAGCAGCGGGTCAATACATACCGTGCGCGTCGGGTCTACGCCAAAACGTTGCGCCGCGCGCGTTGCGTCAACTCCATAGGGAGCCAGCAGGCAAAGAGCGCTATCGGACGCAATGGCGCCCTGCTCTACCTGAGCGCCCAGTTGTTCCAGCAATGTGCTGAGGCTGGCACGGTCGGCATCGTTTTCGGTACCCAACCACACCGGTGGCATAGCCTCCACGACGGGCACGGACTGGGGTTGCGGCGCGTCGACCATTTGGCCGTTGGCATAGCGATAAAAACCGCGCCCAACCTTACGCCCTACATAGCCGGCCTCAAGCATTTGGCGGGTCAGCGCGGCGGGCCGATAACGGGGTTCCTGGTAGAACTGGTTATAAATAGATTCGATCACTGGGTGGGAAACATCCAGTGCCGTCAGGTCGAACAGTTCCAGCGGCCCCATGCGAAAACCCAGGCCTTCGCGCAGAATGCGATCGATCTCGGCCGGCTCAGTGACGCCTTCCTTGAGTATCTGCAAGGCTTCGGTGCTGTAAGCGCGCCCCGCGTGATTAATGATGAAGCCGGGAGTGTCCTTGGCCCGAATCCCGCGGTGCCCCATCCGCGCAGCCAATGCCTGCAGACTGTCACCGACGCGAGGATCACTGGCCAGGCCATCAATGACCTCCACCACTTTCATCAGCGGCACCGGATTGAAGAAGTGAAACCCCGCCACACGTTCAGGCTTGCGACATTCGCGAGCGATGCTGGTGACTGACAGCGAGGAAGTATTGGTGGCAAGAATGCAATCGTCGCGAACGACGGCCTCAAGCTGGGCGAGCAAGGCTTGCTTGGCATCGAGGCGCTCAATGATGGCTTCCACCACTACGTCAACGTCGCTGAGATCAGTCAACGCGCTGGCAACACGCAGACGCTCAAGGGTTGCGTGGGCGTCACTGGCCGCAATTTTGCCTTTGACCACCAACTTGTCCAGGGTCTGTTGCAGGTTTTCGCGAGCGGTCTGCGCGGCACCTTCACGGTTGTCGAACAGCATGACGTCCACGCCGGCCTGGGCCGCAATCTGGGCAATACCCGTTCCCATGACGCCCGCGCCCACGACAGCTATACGTTTGATTTCACGTGTCATGGGTCATTCTCCAGAGAAGATAGCTTGGCGTTTTTCAAGGAACGCATTGGCGCCTTCCTTTTGATCCCTGGAATCAAACAGCAACTGAAACGCCTTGCGCTCCAATGCCAATGCGCTGTCCAGCGGCAAGTCGGCACCAAGCAGCATGACTTCTTTGATCTGCGCGACTGCCAGAGGCGGCAATGCGGCTATTTGCGCTGCCAGTTCGAGTGCCCGGGGCAGTGTGCGCTCATCACTGACCACTTCGCTGACCATGCCCATGGCGAGTGCCTCTGGCGCGGGCACCAGGCATCCTGTCAGTGCTATTCGCATGGCCTGGAATTTGCCGACAGCGCGGATCAACCGTTGAGTGCCACCGGCTCCCGGCATCAGGCCTAGCTTGACCTCGGGTTGGCCGAAGCGCGCCGATTGGCCCGCCACAATAATGTCGCAGTGCATCGCCAGTTCGCAGCCGCCGCCCAGGGCGAACCCATTCACTGCGGCGATGATCGGTTTGGGGCAGCGAGCGATAGCGTCCCACAGGAGTTCCGTGTGGCGAAGATACATCTCGACAGGGCTGGCCTGAGCAAACTCGCGGATGTCGGCCCCTGCAACGAAGCACTGCTCGCCGCCGGTGAGGACGATTGACCGCACGCTGCCATTCCCGGCCAAGGCGCGAAAGATATCTGCCAGTTGTTCGCGAACGGCGCTGTTAAGTGCGTTCTTCACTTCGGGCCGTTCAATGCGCACGACAGCGACCGCATCGTCTTGGATGTGCAGATGCACGACGGGCTCTGGATGGGAGTTCATATTGACCTCTTATTATAGTTTCGCTAGGTGAAACTGAATTCCGTAATTACAATCAATCATAGATATCCTTTCAAAGGCCTGTAAACAAAAAAAGCAAAAACCTGCTTAATGCCCAGTAAACACGCGACCTTGATTGCTCTACGCAAGGCGCTTGGTTTTTAAAACGCCAGCGCATATAATTTCGCCAGACGAAACCATGTTTTATTTTCTTGCATTTTTTTAAAGTGGAGTTCTACCATGGCTCGCATCAAGGCAGATCAACAGGCCGCCGACACGACAACGGGAGCGGACGAAATCGGGTTACTGAAAATGGGCATGCTCGACCCCGCCAGCGCATTGAGCGACGACGAAAGCAGCGGCCAGTTCGTTACGGCGCTGGCACGCGGGCTGGAATTGATGCGCTGCTTTACCCCACGCGACAACGTGCTGGGTAATCAAGAGCTGGCACGTATGACGGGTTTGCCCAAGCCGACTGTGACCCGTCTGACCAATACATTGATGCGCCTGGGTTGCCTCAAACGTGAAGTGCATTCCGGCAAGTATCAGTTGGATGTCGGGGTGCTGGGTTTTGGCTACGCCATGCTGTCGAACCTGGCGATTCGCACGGTGGCCCATCCGTTGATGGAAGAGCTGGCCAATCATGCGCAGGCGGCCGTCGCCATGGCATCCCGCGATCGCCTGCAGATGGTGTACCTGGATGTGGTTCAGGGTCAGGGCAACATGACCATGCGTCGCCAGACCGGTAGTTACTTGCCACTGGCACAGAGCTCGGTAGGCCGTGCTTGTCTGGCGGCAATGCCCGAAACCGAGCGGGAGTTTCTGCTCGACCACATCCGCCAGCGCGAATCGGAGCAGTGGCCAACCATTCGCAAGGGGCTGGACCGGGCATTCCGGGATTACGCCGACTATGGCTTCTGCCTGTCGATCGGCGAGTGGCATCGCGACGTGAACTCGGTGGCGGTACCGCTGCTGCATCCGCAGTACGGCTTGCTGACCTTCAACTGCGGCGGGCCGAGTTTTCAGCTGCCACGTGAGCGACTGATGGACGATATCGGGCCTCGCCTGATCAACATGGTTAACAACATTGGCGCCGCTGCTCGCTGACGCAACGGGGTAACGGCGCCCTAATAAAAGAACCGCTCGCCCGCGAGCGTTAGGAGCGCACATGATCCGTGATACCGAAACCCTGCAAATCCTGCTGGACTCCCTTCGTCAGTTTGTCGGCGAGGTGCTGATCCCTCGCGAAAACGAAGTGGCTGACACCGACGCGATTCCCCAGGACATCGTCGAACAGATGCAGGCCATGGGGCTGTTTGGCCTGACGCTGCCGGAAGAGTTTGGCGGGTTAGGCGTCACCATGGAGGAAGAGGTGAATATCGCCTTTGAGCTGGGGCGCACGTCACCGGCATTTCGCTCCTACATCGGCACCAACAACGGGATTGGCTCCATCGGTATCCTCCTGGATGGGACTGACGAGCAGAAACAGCATTACCTGCCCAAGCTAGCCAGTGGCGAGTTGCTCAGCTCTTTCTGCCTGACCGAGCCCGATGCCGGGTCTGATGCCGCCTCGCTAAAAACCAGCGCCGTGCGGGACGGCGACAGCTACATCCTCAATGGCACCAAGCGTTTCATCACCAACGCCCCACATGCCGGCATCTATACCGTGATGGCTCGTACAAGCACCGAAATAAAAGGCGCTGGCGGTATCAGTGCGTTTATCGTCGAGCGCGGCACGCCAGGCGTATCCCTGGGCAAGCCCGACCACAAGATGGGCCACAAAGGCGCCCATACCTGTGATGTCATCTTTGAAAACGCCCGGGTGCCAGCCGACCAATTGATCGGTGGTGTCGAAGGCGTGGGCTTCAAAACCGCCATGAAAGTCCTCGACAAGGGCCGCCTGCACATTGCGGCCTTGAGTGTGGGGGCGGCTGAACGGATGCTCGACGATGCCCTGCGCTATGCGCTGGAACGCAAACAATTCGGCAAACCTATCGCCGAGTTCCAACTGATCCAGGCGATGCTGGCCGACAGCAAAGCGGAAGTCTACGCCAGCCGCTGTATGGTCCTGGATGCTGCCCGCAAACGCGACGATGGCCACAACGTGAGCACCGAAGCCTCGTGCGCCAAGATGTTCTCTACGGAAATGTGCGGCCGCGTTGCCGATCGCTGTGTGCAGATCCATGGCGGCGCCGGTTACGTCAGCGAATACGCCATTGAGCGCTTCTACCGCGATGTGCGCCTGTTCCGCATCTATGAAGGCACCACTCAGATCCAACAGATCGTGATTGCGCGAAACATGATTCGCGCCGCTCAAGGCTGAGGCAAACGCCCTTCCCTGCTCCAGTTCCACCCCATAAATACAATAAGGTAACTCTATGGACGCTGCTGCTCAGGCAAGCGCGACTGCGCACGCCAAGTCCAGTACTTGGGTACTGGTTTTTATTTTTTGTTTTCTCGGCTTATTAATCGACGGCGCAGATTTGATGTTGCTGTCGTATAGCCTCAATAGCCTGAAGGCTGAGTTTGGCCTCACCAACGTAGAGGCCGGCAGCCTGGGCAGTTTCACCTTGGCCGGGATGGCAATCGGCGGAATCTACGGTGGCTGGGCGTGTGACAGTTTCGGCCGAGTGAAAACCGTGGTCTGGAGTATTTTGCTGTTCTCCGTCGGCACAGCCGCCCTGGGCCTGACACAAACCTACTGGCAGTTCGCGACTATCCGGTTCCTGGCTTCATTGGGAATCGGTGCGTTGTATGTGGCGTGCAATACCCTGATGTCCGAGTACGTCCCTACCCGTTATCGCACCACCGTACTTGGAACCCTTCAGGCCGGTTGGTCTGTGGGCTACATTGTCGCGACCCTGCTGGCTGGCTGGATCTTGCCGGTCCATGGCTGGCGCTGGCTTTTCTACATCGCGATTATCCCGGTGATCCTTGCTCTGGTGATGCAACGTTTCGTACCGGAACCACAGGCCTGGATCAACGCCCAGGCCGAGCGAGCCAAAGAAAAACTCGCGGGAATTCGTCAGGGAGCAGTGGTGAAGCGTGACAGCATGTACAAGCTGATTTACAGCGATCCGCAGGCGCGCCGGATGTTTTTCTGCTGGGCACTGACTGCCGGTTTCCTGCAGTTCGGCTACTACGGCGTAAACAACTGGTTACCGACCTACCTGGAGAGTGAGCTGGGTATGAACCTCAAGTCCATGACCGGCTACATGGTAGGCACTTATACCGCCATGATCCTCGGCAAAATTCTCGCTGGCATGGCCGCAGACCGCATTGGACGTAGAAGCGTATTCGCCTTTGGCGCGCTGGGCACGGCGGTGTTTCTGCCGGTGATCGTGCTGTTCCAAAGCCCGGAAAACATACTCTGGATGCTCGTGGTGTTCGGCTTTTTGTACGGTATTCCCTACGGCGTGAACGCCACGTACATGACCGAGAGCTTCGAAGCCAAATTTCGTGGATCTGCCGTGGGCGGTGCCTACAATATCGGGCGTCTGGGGGCGGCCATTGCTCCGGCCGCTATCGGCTTTCTCGCCTCCCATGGTTCGATAGGTGTAGGTTTTCTGGTGATGGGCGCGGCCTACTTCATCTGTGGCGTGATTCCAGCGCTGTTTATCAGGGATAAGCAGTTCGATCCGCAAAGACAATAGCGCCTTGTAATATCTCGAAGCCTGGCGGTGCGGCGGTAGTACCCGAATACAAAAAAACCGGCGCATTACGCGCCGGCTTAAAATTCAGAATGGATAAGGCTGGTTAGAGGGTTCAACCGTGACCCACTTGACCTCAGTAAACTCCTCGATGACTGCGCTGCCATCAAAGCGACCGTAACCGCTCTTCTTCATCCCACCATACGGGGCCTGCGGCTCGTTTTGCACGGTGGCGCCATTGATGTGCACGCAACCGGCATCCAGTCGGCCGGCCAACTCCAATGCCCGAGTGACATCGCGACTGAAGATTGAAGAGGAGAGACCGTAGGCGGTGTCGTTGGCCACCTCCAGCGCTTGCTCGGCTCCCTTCACCCGGACGATCGTTGTCACCGGGCCAAAGGTCTCTTCATCGTAGATAGACATCTCACGGGTCACCCGATCGACCAGTGTCGGGCCCATCAATGCGTTTTCCGCCAGGCCGCCAGCCACGATGTCAGCTCCCTTTCCAATGGCGTCATCGAGTAAATGATTGATCCGTTGTACCGAGCCTTGGCTGATCATCGGGCCAATTACGCAGTTGGGTGTCGTTGAAGGAACGCCCGTTTCCAGCGACCGTACGCGTTCCACAAAACGCGAAACGAATTGGTCGGCAACCGCTTCATCGACCACGAAACGCTCGGTCGACATGCAGATTTGACCCTGATAAAGGAACGCTCCGAAAACGGCCGCGTTGACTGCCCCGTCGATATCCGCATCGTCCAGAACAATAAAAGGTGCTTTACCACCCAGCTCCAAGAGGCAACGTTTGAGATGACTGGCGCAAGTCTGGGCAATCATGCGGCCGACTTTGGTCGAGCCGGTGAAATTCACTCGACGCACAATGTCATGCGCTACCAGCGCTTCAGTCACGGCAGACGCGTCCTCTGGCGCGCTGATCAGAAAGTTCAATACCCCCGCCGGCAGACCGGCATCGTAAAACGCTTCGGCCAACAACGCGTGCGTACGTGGGCTACTTTCTGAACCCTTGAAGATCACCGTATTGCCACACGCCAGAGGGTAGGCGATAGCCCGTGCACCAAGGATGACCGGCCCGTTCCAAGGCACGATGCTCAGTACCGCGCCCACCGGTTGGCGCAACGTCATCGACAGTGCGCCGGGCTTGTCGGTAGGTATGGTTTCGCCTTTGATTTGTGTGGTCAGGGCAGCGGCTTCACGCAGCAGGTTGGCCGATGCGCCCACGTTGAATTGTGCCCAGAGTTGCGAAGCGCCAATCTCTTCGGCCATGACCGAGCAGAACTGCGCCATTTTCGACTCCAGGGCATCGGCTGCCGCGAGCAGAATGCGACGGCGTTCGGTTGGGCCGGTTTTTGACCATGTCCGGAAAGCGCGCTGGGAAGACTCGGCAGCACGGATGGCGTCCTCGACGCTGCAGGCTGCACCTACAGTCACGGTCGCGGCACTGAGCGGATCGATGCGCTGGAAAGTCTTGCCATTGGAGGCGTCGAACTTTTGATTGTCTATTACGATTTGAACGGTCATTGTTGGTTCCTTTGGAGATCGAAAAAGTCAGACCGGAGCAGGGACTGGCATGCGAAGAATCGGTTTGATGGTGACACCGCGCTCGCTATCGGCCATCGCCTGGTTGACCTCGTCGAACTCATAAAACTTGCATAGCTTGTCGAAGGGGAATCGGCCCTGCAGGAAGAGTTCAACCAGCTTCGGAATAAAGGCATTGGCAACGACATCGCCTTGGACGATGCCCATGATCCGTTTGCCGGGAATCATCACATCGTTGATATTGAAGGCCACTTCGGTGCCCACTTTGGTGGCACCGACGATCCCACAGGTGCCAAGCGTGGTGAGTGAGTCGATCGCCTGGCGCAGAACCTCGGCGCGACCAGAGCATTCAAGGCTGTAATTGACGCCGCCCTGGGTGATAGCCTGAATGCGCTGAACCGGATCCTCCTCGCGGCTATTGATGACGTGGGTTGCCCCCAGTTCGAGCGCCAGTTCCAGCCGACTCGGAGTGACGTCCACAGCAATGATGGTCGTAGCGCCAGCGACCTTCGCCGCCATTACCGCCGCCAGCCCGACCGCGCCTGCACCAAAGGCGGCGAAGCTCGATCCTGCCTCAACCCTGAGTGCATTCAGCACTGACCCTGCGCCAGTCTGAATGCCGCAACCCAAAGGCCCCAAGAGTTCCAATGGCGCCTGCTTCGGGACTTTGACGACGTTGCGCTCATTGGCGATCGTGTAAGTGGAAAACGAGGATTGACCAAAGAAATGGTCGTGGATGGCGTGGTCGTTGCCACATGCGCAAGCGGAGGTACTGCCATCGAGTCGGCCGCCACCGAAGTTAAGCGGGTGCATGTGCGTACAATGTGCCGGGTGGCCTGTTTCGCAAGGCAGGCAAAGGCCGCAAGACATGTACGTCATGACCACGTGATCGCCCGGTTGTACCGTGGTGACAGCAGAACCCACTGCATCGACGACACCGGCACCTTCATGACCGAGGATGATGGGCAGTGGTGTGGGAAACAACTGATCACGCACCACCATGTCAGTGTGGCAAACACCTGTTGCGACCACTCGCACGCGCACTTCGGTTGGCCGAGGAGCCTCGAGCAAGACATCCTCAATTTGCAATGGGGCTCCCGAGGTGCGCAGTACTGCGGCACGGATTTTCATCGATTGTGCATCGGTCCGGGACATCGTTGTCTCCTTGAAGTGGTTCGTCGACGTCGAGTAAACGTCGGTTTATCAGGCAGACTGCAACGCACGCGGGCGTTGGCTGCGATGGGTTGCTTGTTCGCTGACGGCCGGGCGCAGGCTGAAATTGAAAGTCATCTCGGCAAAGCGCCCTGCCACACCCATGGCGGCGGCTCGTTCCTCGTCTTCCACAAAGCGAACTTCACCGATCAATCCGTCACGTGTCGCATAGGCGAAGTCGTCCCACAGGTACTTGTCATTCGACAGGTTGATCTGGGTGGTTAGATGTTCATGCCCCGGGGCAGAAATGAAGAAGTGGACATGCGCAGGTCGCTGACCGTGGCGGCCCAACTGGTCGAGGCATTCCTGAGTCGGGCCGGCTGGATCGCAACCGTAGCCCGAGGGCACGATGCTGCGAGCCCGGTAACAACCATTGGCGTCCGTGAGAATCCGGCGACGCAAGTTGAATTCAGACTGGCTCTTGTCGAAGTAGGAGTAGTTGCCCTGGGTGTTGGCTTGCCACAAATCTACGGTGGCTCCTGGGATCGGCTGACCGTTCAAGTCGGTTACGCGCCCTTCCAGAAACATCACCGTTGCCGTGCCATCCTCGGTCCCATCATCCATTCGAGTTTGGTACTCATACAGTGGCGCACCGGTGACGTACAAAGGGCCTTCAATTGTCCGTGGGGTGCCACCGGTACGACCCGCTTCGGCGTCCTTGGCATCCGCCAGCAGATCAAGGAAGTGTTCGATGCCAAGCCCAGCGACCAGCAAACCTGCTTCGTTTCTGGCACCCAGGCGGTTGAAGTAGTCCACCGCACACCAGAACTCATCGTCGCTGATCTGCAGATCTTCGATCACTCGAGCGACTTCCTGCAGCAAACGAAAAACGATCTGCTTGCGGCGCGGATCGCCTTCGGTGTTGTCCAGTCCCGAGGCTTCTCGGAAGAATTGCTGCAATTGTGGCAGTTGAGAAATTTTCACTGTCATTTCGATTCACCTGATCTTATTGGTATGCACCCACGAAGAGAGCCGCTGGGTGCTCCCTTCGCGCGTGTCGGTTCAAATCATTAGGCGACTGCTCGCCAGCCCAACTGGGCACGGGCCACTTGAAGGTCGGACTGCATGTCGTGATTCCACAGCCAGTCGAAGCGCTCGGCGAGGGTTTTGCTCAGTAGTTGTTCGTCATCGGCCACAGCTGGATCACGCATTTCATAAAGCTCCCCGGCTTCCCAGGAGGTACGCTGCACACGGCAGGCACGGGGACGACGGATGGCATCGTAGGCTTCGAGCACCGCCTGTGGCTGGCTGTCCAGGACCTGTGGATCGGCCAGCAATCGCGCCAGAAGCCAGGCGTCTTCCAGGCCCTGACCTGCTCCAGCGCCCTGGTGTGGCAACATCGCATGCGCAGCATCGCCGATCAGACCCACGCGGCCGTGCACGTAACCTGGCAACTCATCGAGTTCATGCAGCGCCCAAAGGGTGGGGGATGGAATGCATTCGAGCAGAACCCGAGCAGCGTCTCCCCAATGGTTGAAGGCAGAGAGCATTTCTTCCTGGCTGGCATTGCGTACCCACGGAGCATCGCTTGGCCAGGTTGGATCAGGACGACTGCGATCGGAAATGAAGGCTACAACGTTGATAAGCCGGCCCTGTTTGACAGGGAACGTGAGGATATGAGCATCAAGCCCCAGGTACATCTGCGGGACGTCGATCAAGTGTTCATCGACACCCCGGGCACGGTAGGCCTCGCGCAGCTGTTGGCTGTCGATCATCCCGCGATAGGCGCAGGTACCACTGAAACGCGGCGCCACCAGGGGTTGGCCAAGACCGTTGAGAACATGATCACGAATCGATGACTTGATACCGTCCGCGGCGATCAACAGGTCGCAGCGATACTCAGTGCCATCAGTGAACACCACTCGAGCCTGTTCGGCATCCTGCTCCACGCTGACGGCGCGCTTGCCGAATTGGGCGATCCCTTCGGGTAACTGGCTGGCCAGCGCATCGAGGAAGTCAGCACGGTGTACCGACGACTGCCCTACCCCTTCGGCCAGGCTTGCGCCCAGATAACCGGCATCTTCACCACGACGCCATTCGAACCAGATGTCCTGCCACGGATCCTGCGTCTGGTCGGCAATCTTGCGGTAGGGTTCGGCAATACCCAGGCCCGCAATGGCACGAACGGCGTTGGCGCCGAACGAGACACCCGCTCCGACCTCGCCAAAGGCAGGCGCCGATTCGAATAATTGCACGTCGAGGTGGGAATGACGGCACAGGTCCAAGGCCAGAGCCACGCCGGCGATTCCGCCGCCAACAATGCCGATTTGCAGTTTGGATTGAGAAGTATGCATAGCAAAATACCCATGAGGCTGATTGTTATTGGAGTAAGCAAATCATCGCCATCCGAGCGCTATTGATAAATACCGCAACTCCCATACATCCCATCATGGGTGTGAATATTATTCTTCAGGTCGAACAGGCATCGGTCAGATGAGCCCTCCCCCGGGCTCGTCTTTATCTGCAAAAGTTACTGCGCGGGTTGCCGGGATAAAGCAGCCTGGCGGCCAGGAGCCTTCTGAATCAGAAACACCATAATGGCGATGGCCCCTATCAATCCTGGTATGGCGAAGATGAGAAAGCTGGCCTGCAGTGGTAGTGACGAAGCGTGCAGTGCCCCACCCAGCAGCGGACCGATAATGGCACCGGTTCGCCCGATACCCATCGCCCAACCAAGCCCGGTAGACCTGATGTGCGCGGGGTAATACTGCACCGTGCAGGCGTTGGCCAGGATCTGCGTACCAATGGTGCACGCCCCTGCAATGGCGATGAGCAGATAAAGAACGGGTAACGGCGCCTTGAGCGCCAACAGGCTAAGGGCTAACGCTCCGCAACTGAAAAACGCGAACAAGACCTTGGCGATCCCAATACGGTCCCCCAGCCACCCACCAGCCACCGCGCCAATTATCGCGCCGACGTTTAACGCCAGCAGAAACGCCAGACTGGAGTTCAATCCGTAGCCTGCGGCCGTCATGAGTTTCGGCAGCCAGGAACTCAGTGCGTAAACCATCAGCAAACAACAGAAAAACGCCAGCCACAGCATGAAAGTGTTCACCTTGCGCCCGTCCTGGAACAGCTGCGCAATCGATACTTTCGTGCCTTTGGCGACCATCTGGTTCAACTGGTCATTGGGAGTGGGTACGTAAGACGGCTCGGCTTGTGCCAATAGATTTTGAGCCTTCACGGACTGCCCGGTGCGCAGTAGAAAATCCATCGACTCCGGCAGTTGGCGTATTAAAAAAGGCAAGGCCAACAGAGGTATCAGCGCTACATAGAACACGGCTTGCCATCCCCATTGCGGGATGAGCACCATGCCCAGGCCCGCCGATAGCATTCCGCCCAACGAGTAGCCGCTGAACATGATCGCCACCAGGGTGCTACGGGATTTCTTTGGCGCGTACTCGTTCATCAACGCCACAACGTTGGGCATCACCCCACCGATCCCAAGACCGGCGATAAACCGGCACAACGCAAACGCCTCTGGGCTCTGCGCCAATCCGTTGATCGCTGTGACGCCACTGAAGATGGCGACACACATCATGATGGTTTTACGTCGACCTATACGATCGGACAGTGAACCGAAAAACAACGCCCCCAGCATCATGCCCACCAGCGCGCAACTGCCCAGCGCACCAGCCTGCAACGAACTGAGGCCCCACTCGGACATCAATGAGGGCAGCACAACCCCATAGATGACCAGATCGTATCCGTCGAAAATGATGATCAGCGCGCACCAGAACAGTACGCGCGCATGGAAGGCATTGAACCGTGCCCCGTCAATCAGGGCTGACACATCTATCGTACGCATGGCTTCGCTCTTCTTGTCATTGTTATAGAGCCGGAGGATCTGACGCCTCCGGAAAATTGCGAGCTGCCCAATGGACGCGGAGCGTTCAGAACCGAGCATGGATTCGATCATGGGCAAACCAACAAGCGGGATAAATGCAGCCAGGCGAATACTCATTATTTCGAACGTGAATAAAGCTCGAGACTAAGCAAAAGGCCCGAATATCTCTCAATGGACGCGATGGTAGGCGCTTGTTAGGCTTGGGACCCTTGCAGCGGCGAATTTAGAGCGGTTCAGACCCAATAACGGGCAAAGATCTATCGCCCTCATGAGCACGCAATCTGCACGAGGCGTTATGGAATTACGTGAGCTTGACCTCAATCTTCTGCTGGTATTTAACCAACTGCTGGTTGACCGTCGGGTATCGACCGCGGCGGATAATCTCGACCTGACCCAGCCCGCTGTCAGCAACGCGTTGAAACGCCTGCGTGTCGCCTTGAACGACGAGCTTTTCGTGCGCACTTATCAGGGAATGGAGCCCACGCCTTATGCTCGGCAGTTGGCCGAACCCGTCGCAATGGCCATTCAGACCTTACGCGACGCACTGAGCCGACAGGACACGTTCGACCCGCTCAACAGCAATCGCAGATTTACCATGGCAATGACCGATATTGGCGAAATCTACTTCATGCCACGGCTGATGGACGCGCTGGCTGAACGCGCCCCGGGGTGCTCGATCAGTACACTGCGCAACACTTCCGATACCCTGGCCGAAGGGTTGCAAAACGGTGCGATCGACCTCGCCGTTGGATTACTGCCACTCCTGCAAGCCGGTTTTTTTCAGCAGCGCCTGTTCCACCATCGCTATGTCTGCATGTGCCGTAAGGACCACCCCGCTACCCGGGAACCGTTAACGCTTGAGCGTTTTTGCAGTTATGAGCACGTTCGCGTGGTGGCGGCGAACACGGGGCACGGCGAAGTTGATACGTTTCTGGCGCGGGCCGGTATTGAGCGAAACATACGCCTGGAGGTCCCCCATTTCGTTGCAGTTGGCCACATCCTTCAACGCACCAACTTAGTGGCGACAGTGCCTGAACGATTCGCCAGCAGTTGCGAACAACCCTTTGGCCTCGCGGTTCTACCGACGCCTGTGGAACTGCCGAACATCGAAATCAACCTGTTCTGGCACGCACGCTATAACAAAGACCCCGCCAATCGTTGGCTTCGCCAACTGATGTTCGAGTTGTTTTCGGATTAAACCACCTGAACAAGTACCGCTACGCCGCCAAGGCAGGATTCTTCAACGCCTCGACATGAATGTTCAATACTCATGCCGGCACTCATTCCATGCTTGAACCTCAAACAAAAAAAATAATGAGGAGATGGCAATGGCACACCCAGACATCCGAAACCTTGTGATTTCAGACGGCCCTGCCGCGGCGCTTTACCAACCCGGACGTATTGGCACCTTGCAGTTGCGCAATCGCTTCGTGCAAGCACCGATCTTCACTCAGTTCGCCAGCACCTTCGGTGAGGTTGACGATAAGCTCCTCGAATACCATAGAGCCCGCGCCCGAGGCGGCGTTGGTCTGATCATCACCGAGAATACCTCTATCGATTGGGAGGTCGGTCGCACCGCGGGTCACCCGATGCGAATCGACCATGACAGGTTCATTGGCGCACTCAGCAACCTGGTCGACGCGGTCCACGGTGAAGGCGCGAAGATTGCCGTGCAGCTGCACCATACCGGGCGCCAGAACTCCCAAAGCAACACAGAGCGCAACGAGCCACCACTGGCACCGACAGCCGGTATCACCAGCGCATTCGGTACCCCACCGCGTGCAATTGAAGAAAATGAAATACCAGGACTGATCGATAAGTATGTCCAGGGTGCCCGACGTGCGGTGGCCGCAGGCTTTGATGCCGTTGAGCTGCACGGTGCACATGGCTATCTGCTCGGCCAGTTTCTCTCTCCTTTCACAAACAAACGCACTGACCGCTGGGGCGGATCCCTGGAAAACCGTGCCCGTTTCGCCCTCGACGTCGTGCGTGGGATCCGTGAACAGGTCGGTGCGGATTATCCGATCCTGTATCGGCTCAGCGTGATGGAGCCTTACGAGGGCGGCCTCTCACTGGAAGATGGCCTGGCCTTTTGCGAAATGCTCGAGCCTTACGTTGACGCCCTGGATGTCAGTGCCGGGAACTACGACACCGCAATGACGTTGCTGCCGATGGTCCCGCCAGGATCATTAGTCAACTACGCCAAGCTGGTGAAACAGCGTGTCTCCATCCCGGTGATCGGTGTTGGTCGGCTCACCTGGCTGTTCGACGAGATGGCACAAGCGGTGTCTGACGGCGAACTCGACTTTGTGGCCTTGGGTCGATCGGGTCTGGCGGACCCCGAAACAGTCAACAAGACACGGCGCGGGCAACCGCAAAGCGTCCGCCGCTGCCTGGCGGTCAATGAATGCATCTCGCGGTGGATGTTCAACGGCAAAGGCACCCAGTGCGTGATCAATCCGACCCTCGGACAGGAGCGTCGCGCAAGTGATGCTCGCCGCCCTGCTTCCAGACAGGAGCGAGTATTGATTGTCGGTGGCGGACCGGCCGGTTGTGAGGCCGCAATACTGGCTGCCGAGCGTGGACATAGTGTGAGGTTGGTCGAGAGAGCGGATCGCATCGGCGGCCAGCTCCATGCGTGGGCAGCCGCGAGCCCGTTTCGCATGGAGGTCAAGAACATGATTGCGTTTTACGAGAGCGAACTCGAACGCGTAGGCGTCGACGTTCATCTCAATACCGATGCAGCTGACTTGGACCTGAGCCCATGGGACACCGTACTGCTTGCGACCGGTACCGTTGCGCAGGATCGCGGCCCGGATGTGGCCGATATGCTGGCAAGCGCCAATTTGCCTGTGACGGACGAGGTCACCGTATTTGGTGAAACCGAGGCGGCAATGTTCGCTGCCCTGTGGCTGGCGGAGCAAGGCAAAAAGGTCAGCCTTGTTTCACCCGCGGATAGCGTGGGTATCGACACCAATGATATGCAGCGCGAGCATCTCGCCGGCCTTCTCAAACATCTGGACGTATCGATCAACACTGCAGCAAAGGTGCCTGATGATGGTTACGTAGTAATGGCGACTGCCCGTGCGCCTTCAACGGTTCTGGAGGAGTCGGTCGATGACATTCGCGTTCACAGCATCGGT
The DNA here is from genome assembly GCF_054897765.1 of Pseudomonas sp. RT4P38. NCBI lineage: Bacteria > Pseudomonadati > Pseudomonadota > Gammaproteobacteria > Pseudomonadales > Pseudomonadaceae > Pseudomonas > Pseudomonas sp. RT4P38. The sequence continues at coordinate 3,594,499 of NZ_CM142703.1, read as the reverse complement.
ACAAGGTCCCGTGGTGGGCGGATGTATGAGGCGACCCAATCCGGTTTCTGGGCAGCGGCGAAAATAGGAGAGTTGTCATGAATGTTCGTGCAATTGAACACGTAGGCATCACCGTTCCCGATATGGAAGCGGCAACCCGATTCTTCATCGATGCCTTTGGTGCCGAGAAACTTTACGACATGCTCGACGCGCCCCTGGGAGGGCCTGAGGTAGAAGCGGGACTCGGCATTCCGCCCGGTGCAGTGATTGCCTCAATCCGGATGCTGCGTCTGGGCAACGGCCCCAACCTGGAGCTGTTTTCCTACACTGGCGTCCAGCAGTTGCAGCCGATTGTTCCGAGCGACTTTGGTATTCAGCACATCTGCATTTACGTTGACGATATCGATGCCGCTGCCAATCGCCTCGAGAAGGCCGGCGGGGTTCTGCTCAGCCGACCAGGCGACCTCCCGGGTGGTGACGCCGGACCAGGTAATCGCTACGTGTACACCCGCACCCCTTGGGGAAGCACAATTGAATTGGTGACTTACCCCTCATCGCAAGCCTATGAGCGTCACACTCACCTGCGCCGCTGGCGACCGCACTTGACCGGGCCGGGTGACCACGAAATCCAGGCGCAGTAAGAAAAGGCTTGCCAGACGAGCGGTGGAAATTCCCCCGATCGATGGCAAGCCTGTTTTGCGTACAAATTTGAAGGATGTGTTAATTTTTAAATCTGTGCTCTCAATGCCTTCAACGTTCAAAAGCCGATAAAACTCCACAGCCAATACAAATAAAAAGGGAGTTGTGATGAGTGCCATCCTGCTAACGCCAGAAAAAATGCTGGACGTTATCCCTGGTGAAGTAACGATCAAGGGAACCGTTGAGAGCGCGTCTGATAACGGCGTGTCGATTCGGGGCTACCGCTTTGACAAAACCGAAGTCAGCATCCCGTGCATGCGCGATTACGAGTTGGTGAAATGGAAATCGGGCACGTCAAATCTGGGCTTCCACGATGGCAAGCAATGGCAAAAATGGTCCGTTGGCGATAACGATGTCACCATTTTGACCCGAGGCGAATCATCCAGGTGGTACTGGATGAACGATATCGAAGTCAGTCATATCTACATTTCGCAAGCCATGATGGCCAAAGTCGCCAATGAAGTCTTTCAACAGGATGTTGACGGTGTTTTTGTCGACCACTGCCCGCTCGTCAACGACGCGAAGCTCTCCAGACTCATGGCGACCTATGAAATGGAGTGCCTGAGTGGCGAACCGGGGAGCAGCATCTTCGCTCAGACGTTGGAAATACAGATGTGCATCCATCTGCTGCGTCAGTACGTGCGGTGTGACCTCAGAGACAGCGATCAAGCGTCTCGCCTGACAAACCTCAAACGCGACCAGCTTCAGCAATACATCGATTCACATCTGTCCTGCCCCATTTCGGTCAAAGACATGGCCGCCATCGTCGACCTGAGTCCGTCCTACTTTGTACGAGTGTTCGGGGCGGTGTATGGCGTATCTCCCCACCAGTACGTTCAGTCGCGCCGCTTGAAAAAGGCCGAGCGCATCTTGTCGACTGTGCGCGATATTCCGTTGAAAGCTGTGGCCATGGATTGCGGGTTCTCGGACCAAAGTCATATGACCCGACTGTTTCAGGAAAAACTGTTCATGACGCCCAAACAGTATCGCGAGAAAAACGTCTCCAGGCTTTTTAGCTCATCGGCCTTGCAGTAACGAATCCGCGCGTCGGCCAATCAGCAATACACCGCCCGAGAATGTTGCACTTATCAGCTAGCCCACTCCCCAATACCGAACATCATTGGCTGTGACCTCATGCCCGGAAAAAAGCCCGGGCAATTCCGCCTTGAGAAAGTCCACCCAGGTCTTCACTTTGGCATCCAGAAACCGCTTGGAAGGATAGAGTGCATAGACGTTTCGCTCCCTGAGCCGGTAGTCGCCCAGCAGGCGCAGCAACGTGCCCTCGCGCAGCGATCGGGTTGCGGTGTAGAACGGCAACAGGCTGATCCCCATCCCGGCCTCCGACGCATTGACCATCGCCTCGGGTACGTTGCTCTGAAAGGTGTTGCCGGGCACCACTGAATGCTCGCCCTCCTTGTCACGGAACGCCCACTCATCGCCGTACAATGGGTCAAGCATGCGCAGGCAGCTATGTTGATTCAATTGTTCCGGGTGAGTGGGCATGCCCCGACGCGCAATGTACGCAGGCGATGCGCAAAGCATGCTGAAAATGCGTCCTACCGTTTGGGCAACGAATTGTGAATCCTCCAACTCCTGGGCAATGGAGATGACCACGTCGTGTCCGTCTTCAAGGGGGTCGGGGTTGCGCTGTGACAAGGTCAATTCAACAACCACGTCCGGGTAAAGCTCGCAGTAGCGGGCAATCAGTGGCGTCATCAAAACGCCCAACCCGTTCAAACAATGCAAACGTAAGCGGCCACTGGGCTTGAGGTGAGCTCCACGCGCTTCCGCGGTGGCCTCGGCCATGTCGTCCAGAATTTGCCGCGCCCGCAGCAGAAAGCGTTCACCCGCTTCGGTCAGACTCAAACGGCGAGTGGTGCGCTGCAGCAGGCGTGCCTGCACGTGCTGCTCAAGATCAGCCACTAGCCGAGACACTTGTGCCGTGGAAAAGTCCAGCGCCTGTGCGGCGGTGGTAAAGCTGCCTGCGTCGGCTACACGCACAAATACACGCAGGCTGTTAAGCAAGTCCATGAACTCTCCCTTGGCAACGACTGTTGCATCTGATGTAACGCTGCATCAAGTACAGCCCTCTTTATCCGTATCTGCAGAGGAATAAAATTGACTCATCAAACAACGACGGAGAACAAAGCATGAAGACTTTATTGAGCGTACTGCTGGCCCTGACCACAACTGCCGTAATGGCTGCCGAGAGCAATCCGGCCCCGGCACCTCAAACCCTGGATATCGCAAAGGTCATTTCGGTAACCGATACCTCGACTGCATGCGACGTCGTGCCGGCGACGATGGTCTACATCGACCACCAGGGTGAAAGCCATAAAATTACCTACCAGGTGATGGGCATGTGCTCGGGCGTTTGAGATACCGGGACGCCCCCTTGTTCAAACCGCTATCCGGGTTGCCTGCAGTGCCAACTCATGCAAACTGGCCAAACGTTGCATTACGCGCTCGACCACTTCCAACCTGGCGACCGCACCACTGCGTAACTCCCCCATCGACTGCAACGCGACCTCGGCCTTGTCCAGGCCCAAACGCGTTGAATCGGTAAGCTGCTCAAGTCCCTGACGGGCATCCTCTGCCGATTTTTCAAGACCAGTGGCGATCTGCCGGATCTGCGCACTGGAGTCCGCTGCCTGACGCGATAGATTGCGTACCTCGTCCGCCACCACTGCGAAACCGCGCCCATGATCACCTGCCCGTGCGGCCTCTATCGCCGCATTGAGCGCTAGCAGGTTGGTCTGCCGGGCGATGTCCTGAATGCTGCCGACAATCGCACCGATGCGTACCGACTGGCTGCCTAGCTCATCGAATACCTGATCCAGGCGCTGCAGATACTGATCGAGATCTCCAAGCACGGCTGCCGAAGACTGCATGCTCACGGCACTGGCCTGTACCCGCTCGCCCGCGCCACGTGCCAACTGGTTGGCAAAGCGCATGTCTTCTTCAGTTTGCAGCACCACTTGAATCAAGTGTTCAAGTGCCAACTTCACTTGAGCGCCTGGCCAAGCGGGCTCGGCCACTGGCAGCGACGCGAGCGGGACTGGAGCACTGGACATCACCGGGTCCGGCTCCCTCTGTACAAGCACTTCAACCACCCGCACTGGCTGACGGTGATAAAGCACCGCCGCCGCCAGCAGCAACAGGTCAATGATGCCGGCAAACATCAGGTGCATTCCGTTGCCGGCAGCGAGCAGCACCACTGCGCTGCCAGCTGCAACCAGGGCCGATCGTGCCCAGATTTTATTGTTCATACTCTTCTCCATGTCACTCACAGCAACGTCCAGGTGTAGCTCAGGATCAGTCGGTTCTCATCGATATCGGTGCGGTAATTGGAGCGCGCCATGGCATTGCGCACCCGGATGCCAAGCCCCGCGAGGGTGCCACTCTGTACGACGTAACCGAGATCCAGGTCGCGTTCGCGATCCCTGCCTTCGAAGCCTTTGCCGGTGTCGACGTTGTTGCCGGCGATGTAGCGCACGGTGCTGGTCAGCCCTGGCACGCCGAGGGCGGCGAAGTCGTAGTCATAGCGCGCCTGCCAGGAACGCTCGTCGGTGGAGGCGAATTCATAGGTCGGCACTTCGTTACCCAGTGGCGAGATGTTGGCGAATACACGAGGAAACGCGCTTTCACCGTAGATGCCCTGGTAGCCGATGTAGAAGGTATGGCCGCCGTGCTTGGCCGACAGCAGGGAGAAAAATGCCTGGTTGTCGATATTGCCCAGCAGCTTCTTGCCATCCTCCCTTGCGTCGAAATAGCCGAGGTTGGCGCCCAGGGTCCAACTGCCCAAGGGCTCGCTGTGTTTCAGGCCCAGAAAGCCTTGATGGTAGATGTCTTCCAGTTGCCCGTACCAGGCACTGACGCTGGTGCGCTTTTCATTGAAGGCGTAGTCGCCGCCGCCGTAGTTGAAGGCGTCACTGCTGACCTGGCGCTGGGGCACGTAGCCGAGCATGGCTTGCATCTTCTCGTCGCCGCCCTCATTGCGCAGGTGCGTGGAGCTCAGATGGCCGCCTTGCAGCGTCAGGCCATTGACCTCGGTGGAAGTAATGCTCGCCCCCTGGTAACTGGGCGGCAGCAGACGGATGTCACTGAAAACCAGCACCGGCAAGTTGGGTTGCAGCTCGCCGACGCGCAGTTCGGTCTTCGAGTAGCGCAGCTTCAACGCCCCTTCCAGGCGACTGTATTCATCGGCCGCGCGGCCATCGCCGTGCACCGGCAACAGGCCCGTGTTAACGCGGTCCGGGCTGCTGTCGAGCTTGAGTCCAAGTAAGCCGATGACATCGACGCCGACACCGATCGGCCCTGGGGTGTAACCGGACTTGGCATTGAGGATAAAACCCTGGGCCCACTCCTCGGCCTTCGACTGTCGGTTAGCGCCGACAATGTCCGAGTAGTCTCGGCTGAAGTAGTAATTGCGTGCCTGCAAGGTAACGCTGGCATCATTGATAAAACCGCTTTCGGCGGCCATCAATTGGCTGGAAATACCCAAGGCGACAGCCATGGGCAGCAGCGTTTGGGTTGCATGAATGGTCGGCTTCATCGATGTGCTCTTATTTTTGTTATGTACGAGGCAAGGCGTGGTGGCAGAACTGTTGCGCGCCATGTAAAGCACTGTTACGCAGAGTGCTAGTTGAGGGTATTGAGACCGTAAGCGCAGCAATATCCGCTTTGCGCATATCGCTATCCGCTTTGTGCAAAGGGAGATAACGCCAGAGAAACGGTTCCTGGCTTTTTGGCTTATGGGCCTTGCAGTAACGAGCGTCCACCAGCGAACCTGCTTCCGGTATTCTTCGGATGGCCACCGCATTGTTGCGGCAGTGACAGGCATGACACTATGCAAGCGATTGAATCTTCATCGCACCGCAAGGACCTGTCAGTACGTGAAACTCCATCAAATCAGGGCACTGGTCGCCATCCACCAAACCGGGAGCATCAGCGAGGCCTCGCAGATCCTGCACGTCACTCAACCCGCCATCAGCCGATCGATCAAGGATCTGGAGAGCGAGCTGGGCCTGGCTCTACTGCAGCGCTCCCACAGGGGGATGTCGCTCACTGACGAAGGCCGTCGCATCATTCGCCATGCACAGTTGACCGTCGAGAGCATGCGACGGCTGCAACTGGAGGCTGAAAATATTAAGGATATGCAGGTCGGTGAAGTCACCATCGGCGTCACGTCCCTGACTTCAGTGCTCAAAGGACTGGGGGAATGTATCGCCGGGTTCCAGGCCAAGAATCCGCGTGTACGCATCCGCCTGGTGAATCTGCGCCCCAACCAGATGCTGCAGCGACTTAGGGACGGCACCCTGGATTTCGCCATTACTTCGCAGCAGCATACACAGAGGCTAAACCTGGATTGGGAAGCGCTGAGCCGCATGCGGGGTCTGGTGGTCTGTCGAAAAAACAATCCGCTTCGCCACTCCCATTCGCTGCGTCAGTTGCAGTTTGCAAACTGGATCAGCCTCGATGCCATAGACGATCACTCGTCGCAGTTCTATCAAATGTTTGAAGACAACGAGATACCTCCGCCGCAGCGGATAACCGAGTGTTCATCAGTCTTGTTGGCCCTTGATCTGTTACATCACGCCGATGCGTTCATGACGCTCAGTGAAGCCGGAATGGAAAACACGTTACCCAAAGGACTCAATGAAGACCTGATGCAGGTCATGATCGAAGAAAGCATCCCTGACTACCCCATCTATCTGGTCTGCATTGATCGCCACGCGCTGACCACAACGGCACGAGACCTTTACTACGCGATCAGAAGCGTGCTCTCGAAGAACCAGCCAATGGATGCTTCACGCTAGAGCGTAGCCGTAATCGAGAAACTTAAGAAAAACGCAACGATATGCCCAACGGTTAAGTCTGTCCCTGTTCCTTGGGACCGACCACCATAACCTCAAGAACATTGAGTCAAACCCTGTGTTTTCCGCCTGTGTTGGTTGCCATGACGACTGTGTCGCTGTCGTCAAACAGTGCGTGTGATCGATAATCGGGCGAAACCGCACCGATCTGGCGCCGAGTTTCACTGGGGCTGCTGGACGTCATAACCAACGGTTAATCATCGAAGAAAAGCGCAAGTGCGCGGTGACAGTGTTTGCCGGATATTCGGCCCACAACAAAACTGTCACAGGAAATATCGATGACTACTCTGCAAGCGCCCCCTCTCCCCCGCGCCACCGCGCCATCCGTAATCGGGTCCAGGAAAGCCACCGTCGCCTGCGCTCTAGGCAATGCCCTGGAAATGTATGACTTCACGATCTACAGCTTCTTCGCCGTGGTGATTGCAAAGAACTTCTTCCCCGCACAGTCGGCAATGGCATCGCTGCTGATGTCGCTAGCCACATTTGGCGTCGGCTTTCTCATGCGGCCGGTGGGCGCTCTTGTGATTGGTCGCTTTGCCGATCGCCGTGGCCGCAAGGCCGCTTTGAGCCTCACGATCAGTTTGATGACTTTCGGCACAGCGATGATTGCCTTCGCGCCTTCCTACCAGACCATTGGCCTGTTCGGCACCTTGATGTTGGTGGCTGGCCGGCTCCTGCAGGGCTTTTCTGCAGGTGGGGAAATAGGGACTGCATCGGTTTATCTGATGGAGTCCAGCGCTACGGCAAATCGCTGTCGAAATGTGAGCTGGCAGGCTGCCAGCCAAGGCTACGCCGCCCTGGTTGGGGCCGGTCTGGGTTTACTGCTCAACAGCACGTTGAGCGCAGATGATCTTGAAAGCTGGGGTTGGCGTATCCCCTTTATGCTCGGGTTGCTCATCGGACCGCTTGGCTGGTACATCCGTCGCTGCCTGCCAGAAACCCACGAAGCTGAACCGACCAAACGCGATGGTCGACTACGCGATCACATAGACCTGCGCCATACCCTATTGGCAATCGGTCTTATGGCTAGCGCCACCATCGGCATATACCTGTTCATTTTCTATTTGCCCGCCTACCTGACTGTCACCCTGGGTTACCCGCAACGTAGCGCCTTGGCAATCGCTTGTGTGGCAAGTGCTTGTCTGGCCGTTATCACGCCTCTGGCCGGACGCGTTGCCGATCGCCACGGGCTGCGCAAAAAACTGCTGGCCTGGACGATCACCCTGCCGGTGCTACTGGCATGGCCAGCTTTCTACTTACTCAGTTTGAGCACCGATTTGTTCGTAGCGATGTTGGTCATTGCGATTCTGGTGCTACCTGGATGTATCGGGTCGGGTGCCTTCTTCGCCCTGATCATGGAAGCCTTTCCAAAAAATCGTCGCGCCCTGGGTACCGCCGTCAGCTACAGCTTCGGCGTCACCTTGTTCGGCGGTTTCTCGCCGTTGATCGCCACCTGGCTCACGGCTGCCTTGGATAACCCCCAAGCACCAGCACTGTACCTGCTCGCCGGCGGCGCCATCAGTTTGGCGTGCCTGGCTGTATTCCCCGAAAACCCTGGTCGGGAGTGACCTGATGAATACATTGAACCAAATCCAAACCCGGTCCGTTGGCGAACTTGACCTGGATGCTTTTACCCAGTTGCGCCGGGATATCCACCAGAACCCTGAACTGGGCGCGCACACCCCGCTGACCGCCGAGTTGGTGGCGGGCAAGCTCGAAGAATGGGGCTATGAGGTTCATCGCAACATTGGTGGGCATGGCTTGGTCGGCGTACTGCGTCGAGGCAATGGCACTCGCCGACTGGGCCTGCGTGCCGACATGGATGCCCTGCCGATGCAGGAGAAAAACCGCTTCCCACATGCCAGTCGAATCGAGGGACGTATGCACGGCTGCGGCCACGACGGCCATACCGCTATCCTGCTGGCTGCCGCATGGCGAATCGCTAAAGCGCCTGATTTCAATGGCACGCTCAATCTGATTTTCCAGCCTGACGAGGAAGGCCTGGGCGGCGCCAAGTCCATGATGGATGACGGTCTTTTCAAACGTTTTCCTTGCGATGCGATCTTTGCCTTGCACAATTTGCCGGGCATACCGGTGGGTACCGCTGTGGTCCAGGCCGGCCCCACCATGGCTTCCTCGGAACGTGTGAAAGTGTTGATTAAAGGTCGCGGCGGTCATGGCGCAATGCCCGAACGCGCCGTCGATCCGGTGCCGGTACTGGCCAGCCTGATCAATGCGATCCAGACAGTGAAATCGCGCAATCTCTGCGTTGATGAACACGCCGTGATCAGCATTGGCATGGTCGAGGCCGGCAGCGTCTACAACATCATTCCCGACACGGCATCGATGCTGATCAGCGTGCGTACCGATACAGCGCAGACCGAAGGCAAAATCAATCAGCGCCTGGCAGAGATCGCTCGAGGCCATGAGCAGATGTTCGGCGTTGAAATCGAATTGGAAATCACGCAACTAGCACCGGCGCTCGTCAACACAGCGGCGCAAACGCAGGTGCTGCGCCAAAGCCTGGAGCCGCTATTCAATCCCGGCCAGTTATTGCCGCACACAGCGAAGATCATGGCGACAGAAGACTTCGCGTGGATGCTGACTGAGGTCCCCGGTTGCTACTTCTTCCTGGGGAACGGTGAAGGCGAGTTTCATGGCTGCTCAGTGCATAACCCCCACTACGACTTCAATGACGAGCTGATTCGCATCGGCTCCGACTGCTGGCTGAAACTGGTGGGGGACTATCTCAACTGATGGCGCAGGCTTTAGCGGCGTCTTCATCGCTGTTTGATGACTCCGAAGTGCTCGAGCCACTGAACCAACAACCCAATACCTGTACGACCACCAGCAAGCCGCTTGCGGCCTGCTGGACAAGTCGGGCCACGCCCTGCCCGCACAATATCTTCATAACGATTACTCGGCGACTTTCTTCTGATCTGCCCTAAAAACAACAACAGGCAAAGTCTATGTATCGCAAAAGTAATTTGGCGCTTTTCACCGCTGGCTCGCTGGCGGCCGCGGTTTCTACTTCTCAGGTCCATGCCCAGGAACAAGGGTTTCTGGGGGACAGTTCACTGACACTTAATACCCGACACTGGTATTCACACGAAGTCGGCCACAAGGCCACATATTTCAAACTGCAAACACCAGACGGTGTACGCAAGCTGCGCGACCGTACTGCCTGGCTGCAAGGCGTCAGGCTCGACTTCGTCTCCGGTTTTACTGAAGGGCCGGTGAGGTTTGGGCTGGATCTTTCGACCTTCTCGGCAGTGGCGCTGGAGCGCAGCCGGACAGCGGCGGCAGGCGGCAGTAATCGAATCTTGGTGGACAAGGACGGCGATGTGGTCGATGACTGGAGCAAACTCGGTATTGCAGCGCTGAAGTTCAAGTTCGCCGACACGCTGCTCAAGGTGGGCAGGCAGCAAGTCAGGACACCGATGATGTCCTATACCGACACCCGTACGTTGCCTTCAACGTTCAATGGCGTGTCTCTGGAAAGTCATGACGTCGAAGGGTTGACGATCAAGTCGGGCTACTTCGACAAGGGCTCGCCGCGTACCGGGGCCGGAAGCCAGGATTTGACTCCTACTTACGGTTCGCCCCTGGTCACCAGTGCCTTTAACGCTTACGCCGGGGCCGACTACTTGTCGAACGCTGGCTGGCGCAGCAGCGCCTATGTCTCTCGATTCGACGATATCTGGGACCGTGAGTATCTGGGCCTGGGCATGAAAACCCACTGGGGACCGGTTAACGTCGATGTTCAATTGGATGCCTATAACACCCAGTCCAGTGGTCGCGAAATCGGTGGCAATATCGACCAGCAGGCCTACGGCCTCAGTATCACGCCCCAGTGGCGCAACCACTCGCTGAAGATCGGCCTTCAGCAAATCAAGGGCGACGAATATTTCGATTATCCCTTCGAATCCAATGCCATCAACCTGCCCAATACCATGATGTCGTTCTTCAACGGCCCCAATGAGCGCTCGATCGGGGTGTTCTACAACAACGATTGGGTCGCTTATGGTTTGCCTGGTCTCAAGACTACGCTCTGGTACATCAAGGGCATGGGCATCGACGGCAGTCATTACGACGGTGGGCCGAACGGCATCTACAACTCGGTACTCAAGCAACGGGGTGAAAGCCACTATGAAGTGGGCGTCAATGCCAGCTACACAGTGCAATCGGGCACCTTCAAGAACATCAGTCTGATCACGAGTTATTCCACCCATCGAGCCAGTGAATATCAACTGGAGGGTAATCTTGATGAGCTCAGGCTTATCGTCAACGTACCGATCAAGGTGTTCTAAGCCAACCCGTAGCATGTTGACAGATGAATGAGTGAAACGACCGCAAGGCCCACAATCGGCCTTGCGGTCCATCCACCTAGCGTTTTATTCGACGTGTTCGAACTCAGCCTTTTCGCCTTTGTCGGGAATAGAGAGAGGGGTGCCCTCGACACCCGAGTAGGTCACTATCACGACAGCCGCCTGATCGCCGGTTACGCCGCGATGGCTGGCCCCCACCGACTCAGCGAATGCTTGCCCGGCGGTCACCTTATGATGTGCCCCCGACGCCCTGTCCTCGATCGTCAATTCCCCTGACACCACGTAGGCCGCGTTAGGAACGGGATGGTGATGCCAAGGCAGTGCCGTGTGGGGAGGAATGGTAATTTCCAGTATCGAGAGTTGCGGCTGCCCCTTGGGGTAAGGCTGATAAGGCGTCCCGTCCCACGAAACGCTCTCCTTCAATGCAACTTTCGCCTTGATTTCAGGCTTGTCAGCGGCCTGTGTGACACTGGCGAGTGTGGTCGCAACGAAGAGAAGGCTGGCGCAAATATTGAGTATCTTCATGACTTCCTCATAACTGTTATTGTTCTTGAGAGGTCAGTTTCAGAGGGTTCAGCGAGCGGTGTATTGAATAATGCTGCGCATCTTTTGAATGTATCGTTTGATTCGCCACCCCGGCAACTCGTTATAGACATGATCTCAATAGCGATTTTCTTCCGCTATCCGTAGGTTGATATTCCTCAGGACATGCCTCACATGATCGTGTCCCAATACAATGGCCTGATCTAAGGGGGGAGTCTTATCCTATTGATCTGCTGGGTGCGATGGACATGCACTTATTCATGTAAAGAAGCAGTGAAAAAGATGTTTCTTCAGGTGGTTGCGAGACCGTAAGCGCGGAGAAATTTGGCCGCCCGGTGTGCAACACACACCGGGGAACCAAAGGTTCTTCAGGGACGAGCACCAACCTCAGCTTCTTCCGCTGTCCACGGTTTGACTTGCTCGCTGAGTGAAAGCCCCAAGCCCGGACGTGTGGGAACCAGCATTCTGCCGTCGCGAGTTTCCAGGCGCTCATTGAACAGCGGCTCAAGCCATTCGAAATGTTCAACCCACGGCTCGGTGGGGTATGCGGCCGCCAAGTGAACGTGTAACTCCATGGCAAAATGTGGGGCCAACATAAGCCCTGCTTGCTCGGCCATTGCGGCTACCTTCAGGTAAGGAGTAATGCCGCCTACTCGTGGTGCATCGGGCATCAGGAAGTCTGCGCCGCGCAACTTGATGAACTCGGCGTGCTCGGCAACGCTGGTGAGCATTTCACCTGTGGCAATCGGCGTATCGAATTGTTGTGCCAAAGCGGCGTGGCCTTCAGCGTCATAGCAGTCCAGCGGTTCCTCAATCCAGATCAGGTTGTACTCTTCGAACTGGCGGCACATGCGCTGGGCAGTCGGGCGATCCCATTGCTGGTTGGCATCAACCATCAGAGGGAAGTTTTCACCCAAGTGCTTGCGCACTGTGCTGACACGCTGAATATCGATGGCACAATCTGGCTGCCCGACTTTCAGTTTGATACCGCCGATGCCTTTTTCACGGGACAGGTCGGTGTTCTTCATCAACTGGTCGAGCGGAGTGTGAAGGAAGCCACCCGAGGTGTTGTAGCAGCGCACCGAATCACGTTGAGCGCCAAGCAATCGCGCTAGTGACAAGTTAGCGCGCTTGGCTTTCAAATCCCACAGAGCCACGTCGAAGGCGCCGATGGCCTGAGTGGACATGCCGCTGCGGCCTACTGACGCTCCGGCCCAGCACAGCTTGGTCCAAAGCTTGGAAATGTCACTCGGGTTCTCCCCAAGTAACGCTGGGGCGATTTCCTTTGCGTGGGCGAATTGCCCCGGCCCGCCTGCTCGTTTGGAGTAGCTGAAACCAAGGCCACGGTGACCATCGATGGTTTCGATTTCCGCAAACAAAATAGCGATCTCGGTCATCGGCTTTTGCCGGCCCGTCAGCACCTTGGCATCGCTGATCGGATTAGCCAGAGGCAAAATGACCGAAGAGACCCGAACCCAGGCAATGCGATCATCGTCGGAGGATTTGATAGATTCTTGTTGTGCGAGCATGGAGCTCTCCTTAACAGTGATGAGGTCTTGATAGCGATCAGGTACGAGGGTTGGTCAATTTGGAGTTGAGCGGAGCGCCTTCGACTGGGTTGGAAGGTAGCTCTTCAAAATCTTCGAGATGCAGGCGCTTGAGTGGCCCGACGATGAACAGGTAAGAAAACGCGCCCAGCAAACCCATACCCGCGACGTACATCAGTGCAACATCGAAGGAGCCCAGCTGGTTGATCATTACGCCGATGGCGATAGGAGTAACAATGCTGGCGAGGTTGCCGCAGAAGTTGAACATGGCGCCGCTGACCCCCATGGCCCGTGCCGGGGACACGTCACCGACGATGCACCAGCCCAGGTTGCCCACGCCTTTGGCGAAGAAGGCGACGGACATCACCAGAATCACCAAAGTGATCGACTGGGTGTAGTTGGCGACCATGATGCTGCTGGAGAGTAACAAGCCACAGATGATGGGGGTCTTGCGTGCTGCGGTGAGGCTGAAGCCTTTGCGTAGCATCCAGTCCGACCAGACGCCGCCGATCATGCCGCCCAGACATCCTGCGATGGGTGGAATAGCCGCCACCAGTCCGACCTTCAGCATGGTCATGCCTTTGGCTTCAATCAGGTAAGTCGGGAACCAGGTCAGGAAGAACCAGGTGATGGATGTCAGGCAAAACTGCCCAAGATAGATACCCGCCATCATGCGATTGCCGCCGATGGCCTTCATGCGCTTCCAACTGAATGGCGTCTTAACGTCACCAATGGTTGGCAATCCACCTCCGGCTTCGATGTAGTCGAGTTCAGCCTGGTTGGCGCGTTTGTCTTTGCGCGGTTCCTGAACCATCCGGAACCACAAGAAGCCAATCAGGATGCCGGCGCCACCTGTAACCCAAAACACGTGCTGCCAACCCCAGGTGCTGACCAGCCAGACCATCAAGGGAGTGAAGGCAGCCAGTGCAAAATACTGAGCGGACTGGAACACCGCCGTGGCCAAGCCACGTTCGTGGCGCGGAAACCACATAACGGTCAAGCGGTTATTGGCAGGAAACGCAGGTGCTTCTGCAACGCCCATCATAAATCGCAAAACAAACAGCGCGAGAAAGGCCGAACTGAACAGATCAACGTAGCCTTGCAGGAATGTAAAAACCGACCAGATGATGAGGCTCATCCCGAGAACGACGCGAGAGCCAAATCGATCGAGAATTATGCCACCAGGCAGTTGCATGGAGGTGTACGCCCAGCCGAATGCCGAAAAGGCAATGCCCATGGTCATGGCATCAAAGCCAAGATCTGTGCGCATGCTGGGGGCCGCAATGGACAGCGTCGCCCGGTCAACGTAATTGAAAACTGTGACGATGAAGATCATCACGAGGATTAGATAGCGGACGTTTGTCTTCGCTACCGATTGCGTAGGGTTGATCACTATTATTTTCCTTATTGTGAGTAAAGCATTGAATCCGTATGGCCCTTACAGCTCCTGATAGCGGCTTGATCGTGCAATGATTGCGCAATCATCAGAGTGGAGAAAAAAGGCCCGTCGATAGAGCCTTTGAACCAATACTACACTGATTGCGCAATCATTCAACCGTGCATTGGTAGGTAAAAGAGAATTTCAGGTTAGGTACTGGCGCGATCGATGAGGGTGAAGCCTGTGTCGATTCGCACAGGAGGATGACTGGCATTGGGGAATTCAAAGCGCTCAAGTAGCGCCTGAGCTACTTTCAGACCAATTGTTTTGCCATCGACGCTGACCGTCGATAGCGATGGGTAAACTTGCGCTGCGCTGCTCAAATCCCCGAAGCCCATCACTGCGAGGTCAGACGGTACATTCATCGCACGACTGGCGGCTTCTGCTAAAACACCTTGAGCTACGGTATCAGAGCTGCACACCACAATGTCAGGCCGCACCGGCTGCTCTAATAGCCGTCGAAGCCCTTCCCTGCCTACTTCGAGCGTGGCTGGCGGAGCCAAAACTTCCATGGGCACCTCTTCGATACCCTGCCGCTTCAGCTCGGCGATAAGGCTATTGCAACGGCGCAGCCCGCGAGGGTCACTGATTGTCACCACCGAGAAGCGCTTATAGCCCTTTTTCAACAAATGCCGTGCGGTCTCCTCCCCCACTTTTTCATGAGAGAAACCGACCAGCATATCTAGTGGGGCCTCGCTCAAGTCCCAGGCCTCTACTACCGGGATACCCGCCTGAGCGAGGCGGAGCCGACTTGATTCGGTGTGGAGTGTGCCAGTCAAAACAATCCCATCCGGACGCCGACCAAGAACAGCTTCAAGCAGGTTTTCTTCCTGCTCGGCGGAGTAGCCTGTAAGACCTAGCAGGGTTTGGTAGCCCGCTTGAGTCAGGCGGTCCATCAGTGATTGCACCGTGTCTGCGAAAATCGAGTTCGCGATAGTTGGGAGGAAAATCGCTACCAAACGGCTTCTATTACTCGCCAACCCCCCCGCCAGCATGTTCGATACATATCCAGTCTTGCGCACGGCTTCACGAACTTTTTCGCGAGTATCTTCGGTCACCAGTTCAGGTCTATGCAATGCCCTGGAAACGGTCATCGGCGAAACACCCGCAACCTTGGCAACATCGATCAAGGTTAGACTGGAACCCTTCTTGGCTGCTGTCATCGATGCGTCGGTGGAGGGTGCTGCTGATTTCTTTGCCATGAAGATTTCCGAATTTAAAGCTCAGTATCTGAAGCTGCGTGCCAAGCAGTCCTTTTGTCAGCCGAATCTACCAAAGACCAGCACAACATTCACGATACTTGATTTAGCTAAAACGAGTGGTATCGCTTGTTGATCCGTGTCTGTCAAAGGTTTAATCGGAGCCCGTCAGCCAAATGGCTTTATAGCGTGCGATGCCGACAAGTTGATGGCTGCCGCAAAGAATGAGGTGCGATATTATCACCCACGCACAGATCAAAAAGGGTCCGTGTCCGGTGTCTGCCCCATGCATCTGACCAGATCTATAAAGGCAGCCCTCCCCCAATATATGGAATCGCAGTTTCTGGGCACACTGAAGTCACAGGTCAATGCGCAGCAAACACCACACCCACCTGCTCGGCATACTTCAACCAAGCCTCCTTCAGTCGCTGGACCGTCTGCGGTTGGGAAGCCGCCAGGTCGGTGGTTTCGCCACGGTCCTGCGTCAGATCGAACAATTGCCATTGCACTGGCTGGGCGTTGTCGCCGAACCCCGCCTGCGGTCGCATGCCCAACAGTTTGAAGTTGCCTTCTCGGTAGTACGCATTGCCGAACAACTCTCCGGCCAGGCTATCGTTGCTGTGCGGACTGCCTTTACCGGCAAGCATGGGCAGCATTGATTTCCCGGTAATCGGGTGTTTGCCGGTATCCGTTGGCAAGGCGATACCCGCCAATTCCAGAAAGGTCGGTGCCAGGTCATCCACCCTAGCAACGCCGCGCTCCAGACCCTGCCGACGCAATGCCTCGGGCATCCGGATAATCGCCGGTACGCTGATGCCGCCTTCGGCCGTGGTGCCTTTGAACAGGTGGAACGGTGCCGCGCTGACTTCGGCCCAGCGCAACCCGTAGTCGATTTGTGATCCCTTCTGACCGAGGTTGGCATACCTGTTGTCGGTGTGCGTGCCCGGTGGATAGAACTGTGCATGGTTCTCCCCCGCTGCTCCGTTATCCGACATGAACACGATCACGGTGTTTTCGTACTGCCCGCTCTGACGCAGGTAATCGATCAGTCGACCGATATTATGGTCGAGGTTATCCACCATGGCGGCGTAGATTTCCATCTTCCGCGCTTCGATACGTTGCTGTTCAGGGCTCAGCTGCGTCCATCCCGGCAGCTTTGGATTGACCGGCAGTGGCTTGGCCGGTTGGACATCGTTGGCGATGAGGCCCAATCGCTTCATCCGCTCGATCCGCGCCAGTCGCACATTGTCATAGCCTTGGTCAAACTGCCCTTGGTATTTGTCCAGGTAGGCTTTGGGGGCTTGCAGAGGCCAATGCGGTGACGTGAATGCCGCGTAGGCGAAAAACGGCTTGCCGTCCTTTTTGCTGCTTTGCAGATAGCTGATCAACTTGTCGGTGTAGAAGTCCGAGGAGTAAAAGTTCTCCGGCAGCTCTACGTCTTTGCCGTTTTCCCTGTAGTGCACCTGTTCGATCTTTGCCGGTTCGACACTGGACGGCTTGAAGTGCGATGCGCCGCCCTCCAGCAAGGTGAAGGATTGCTCGAACCCCCGTTTATCTGGCCCTTGATCCGGTTCCAGGCCCAAGTGCCATTTCCCTACCATGAGCGTGCTATAACCACCCTGTTTCAGCAGCTCGGCAATCGAGTATGAACGCTGGTTCAGATAGCCCTCATACCCAGGCTTGCCTCGTTGAAATGGCTGCAAGGCTTCCGCCATAGTGCCGAGCCCGGCAAGGTGGTTGTCGGTGCCGGACATCAGCATCGAGCGCGTAATCGAACAGGTCGGCGCAGCATACATGTTGGTGAACTGAAGGCCGCCCCTGGCCAATTGATCAAGGCTAGGGGTGCTGATTTCTCCGCCATAGCTGCCCAGGTCGGAATAACCCAGGTCATCGGCCACGATCAGCAGAATATTGGGTTGCGCTGAATCAGCGCTGGCCGCCAGCACCAGGCTGCTACTCAGCACCAGCGCGGTCATCAGTAACGTTTGAGGCAGACGCAAAAGAGCCATGTGTTCTCTCTTATTGTGTTTTACAGGGGACGGTTCTCTGTTTGACGGCGCGGCTTATTCTTCGAAGATCGCCACCGCTCGTACAAAACCGGCTGATGCGTGTTTGATCTTGTAGGGAAAACACGAGACCACGAATCCATTGGCCGGCAGGGATTCCAGGTTGGCGAGCTTTTCCATTTGCCCATACCCGATATCGCGCCCGGCCTTGTGCCCTTCCCAGATGATCGAGGCATCGCCGTCGGCGGCGAAACGCTCGCGGGTGTATTTGAACGGAGCATCCCAGCTCCAGGCGTCGGTGCCGACCACCCGAACGCCCCGCTCCAGTAGATACAAGGTGGCTTCACGGCCAATTCCGACCCCGGCATCCAGGTAACCCTGCTGTCCGAACAATGCACCGGCACGGGTGTTGATCAGCACGATATCCAGAGGCTGCAATTGATGGCCAATGCGCGCCAGTTCGGTTTCGATTTCGTCAGCCGTCACAACATGACCATCCTCCATATGCCGAAAATCCAGTTTCACCCCCGGTTGCAGGCACCAATCCAGTGGCAACTCGTCGATACCGAAAGCTGGCTGACCGCCGTCAGTGGTCGAGGCGTAGTGCCAGGGCGCATCCATGTGCGTTCCGCTATGGGTGGTGATCTGCAAACGTTCGGCAGCCCAGGATTCGTTGCCCGGCATCTGCTCGAGTTGCAGCCCCGGGAACATAGCGGCCATCTCGGGCCAGCCCTGCTGGTGATCCATGTAGTCGATCTTCGGCAGAAGCGGTGGTGGATCGGTGTAAGGGTTGTTGTCGAGGGTGACAGAAAGGTCCACGAGACGACGTTTAGGCTTGGTGGGCAGTGACATGAAGAGTGTCTCCGATCAGAGGTAGATTTCGGGGGGCAGCGGGGTTCAGTGCATTTCGGACCAACGCGGCGGCAGTCCGGTCATGGTTGAAGCCGGCGGCACGGGACTGGGGGGTTTTCAAAGGTGGCATGCGGCCGAACTGCGCTTCCAGTGCGAAGTCGGGCACGTAGCTGATCAAGCTTCGACGCTCCTGCCCATAGCGCTCGGCCATTGCGTCGACCACCTGGCTGATGGACAAATGCAGCACCGGCAACTGCCACACCCGTTGGGCTTCGAGCACGGCACCATCCAGTTCGGCGGCGTGGATCAGGTTGTTCACGCAACAGCGGGCCGACATCCACCACGCCGTCGCCTCTGGCGAGACCGGGCATTGATAGCGTTCACCGTCGGCAAACGCCCGCATCAGGTCGCTCATGAACGCCGAGCGCAATCCATTGGGCTCACGAGGCCGTGCGACGATACCCGGCAAGCGCAACACCCTACCCTCTACATCGCCCCGCCGGGCAAGGTCGGTAACGGCGCTTTCCACCATGGCTTTGTGGGTGGCATAGGACAACTCGGGCCGCAGTTCGGCTGTTTCATTCATGCGTACAGGCAGTTGACCGCCGTACACCGCAATGCTGCTGGCGTACACCAAAACAGGTGGCTGGTCTCTGTTGCGCAATTGGTTGAGCAGTTCAAGGCTGGCCAGCAGGTTGACCTGATAGCCAAGGTCGTACTGCACCTCAGCCGCGCCACCGGGAATACTGACCAGGTGGAACACCACATCGATGCCGTCGGCCAACACCCGGCGCATCAGTGCCGGATCGGTCACGCTACCAAAATGACGGCGCAGCCGGGCATCCTCCGGCAAGCCCTGCAGGTCCCTGTCCAGCACCAACAACGAACCGATGCTCTGGCCGCGCAAACTGCCCCGCGCCAGCAGGCAACGCACCAACTCCCGTCCGACAAATCCGTTCGCGCCGGTAATCAACACACGCATAGAGCGCCCCTCAGCCTTGGGCCTGAACGACACGTTGATCGATCGCCCCGAACAACGACTGGCCATCGTTATCCAAAACGTCCATGTGCACGCGGTCGCCAAAGCGCATGAAGCCGGTTTGCGCGGCTCCCTGCTCGATCATTTCGATGGCACGGCGCTCAGCGATGCAGGCCGACCCGGCACTGCGCTCGGCATTTGAGACGGTGCCGGAACCGATCAACGTGCCCGCGCGCAACCGGCGAGTCAGCGCGGCATGGGCGATCAACTGGCCAAAGTTGAAATTCATCTGCCCGCCGTGGGGCTGACCGAACCACTGGCCATTCCAGTGCACCTGCAAAGGCAGATGCACTCGACCGTCACGCCAGGCGTCACCCAACTCGTCTGGGGTGATGGCCAGTGGCGCGAAACTGGATGATGGTTTGGCCTGCAGGAACCCGAAACCCGTGCGCATCTCACGTGGAGCCAGGGCGCGCAAACTGACGTCGTTGATTTGCAAAACCAATTTGATGTGCCGCAGCGCCTGTAGCGCGTCGCACCCCATCGGCACCTCATCCACCAGCACCCCGAACTCGCCTTCGAAGTCGATGCCCTGGCTTTCGCTCGGCAATGCAATGTCGTCGCGCGGGCCGATGAAATCGTCACCGGCGCCCTGGTACATCAGCGGAGTGTGTTCAACGCCGTCGATGGGCTCAAGATTGAACGCTTTCTGCATCAAGGCGCCGTGGCTGAGAAATGCCGAGCCGTCGCACCACTGATAGGCGCGGGGTAAAGGCGCCATGGCCTGGGCGGGATCAAACGGGAAAGCGCCTGTCGCTGCGCCCGCATTCAATTCGCTGGACAACGCCTGCAAGCGCGGCTCGACACTGCTCCAGTTTTCGATGGCGTGTTGCAAGGTGGGTGCCACTGAACCGGCATCCAGAGCCCAGGCGAGATCCCGCGAGACGACGACGAGTCGCCCGTCACGACTTTTGTTTTTCAAGGTGGCGAGTTTCATGCTGATGTTCCTTGTCCGTTGGCCAACTCGGCGCCAAAGCGCCCGTCGAGCAGAATGAAGACCATGCGCGCCATCGCTTCGGTGCGGTTGCTCCAGGCATGGTTGGTACCGCGCTGGACCACGACGTCGCCGCGCTTGAGGTGCACCTCTTCCTCATCCAATACCAGCCACACCTCACCCTCGGTGACGATGCCGTAGTCGAGGGTTTCGGTGCGGTGCATCAACTTGTGCTTTGAGCCGGGCTGGCTGGTGCCGGCGTGGGACTCACCATTTTCTGCGAATGCTGCCGCGGCACTTTCAGCACTGACCTGGTTCTGCACGCTGTCCGGGGGAATATCCACTACCCGAATCACGCTGCCCAAGGGGCCGGGGCTCAGTTGCAAGGGTTTGTTGCTGGGGTCACTGGCGTTGTCGAGTAAAACCGGGCTGGTGCTGCTGTTCCACAGTTCATGAAACACCGTGCCCGGCACCGACGACAAAGGGAACACGTTCGGCGTCGGCCCGTTGCTGGCGACAATGGCCTGGCCATGTTTGTCGTGACCGGTGACCACTCGTTTGAATTCAGGTAGCGCTTGCATGGAAAATCCTCGATCAGTTTTCGTCGCCGATGCTGGGGCCACCAACAACATTCGCGTGGGGCAACATGCCACCGAGCCTGGGTACGGCCAGACACAAAACCGCCACCAGCAGTTGCAACCCACCCACAATGGCCAAAGCATGGGGCAGGACCGTAGGGTCACCCTGGGTCACAGCGAGCACCACCAGGGGGCTGCTGAATTCGCCGGCGAAGATGGCCGCGGTAAAACACCCGGCCGCCCGCCCGCGTTGATGGAAATTGACTTGCGACATGATCCAGGTGATCAGCGTTGGCAACATCAGGCCAATGCCCAGGCCGTTGATAGTCACTGCGACCACCACCTGAACATGGGTCAAGGCGTCAGCCATCAACAACCCGCCGCTGCCCGCCAGCACATAGGCGATCAACAACATGTGCTGCCCACGCATCCCACTGAACAGACGAAAACTCAAGGCGCCGACGAGCACGCCCAGTTGGTTGGCGCCCATGGACATGCCGATCTGTTGCGGTGCATCCACGTGCAGCAGATTGAGCAGGTAACCGGCCTGCACCGGCACGATAAACAGGCTCAACCCCGCCAACAGCGACAACACATACAGGGGCGTGAGCGAGCGCCACGGAAACAGGCCGACGGGCACCGACTGGGTGGTTGGCCCGGGTTGCGGACCGGCCTGTGGCTCCCACAGTTTCCAGGCCATCAGCGGCAGGAAAACCAGGCCTACGGCGTACAGCGCAAACGGCGTGCGCCAGTCGTTTTGCCCGAGGAAGCCACCCAGCGCAATGAACACCGCAGCCGACAACGAGGTCGCGACCATCTGCAAGGCAAACAGACGCTCACGCCTGGCGCCGCTGTAGTAGTCGCCCATCAGCGTGGTGCAGCAGGTCATGATCCCCGCCTCGGCCAGGCCGATACCCGCACGACTGAGTACGATCGCCGGCAGCGAGTCGAGCCACAGCGGCAGCACACCGCAGAG
This sequence comes from Pseudomonas sp. RT4P38, assembly GCF_054897765.1. Lineage (NCBI taxonomy): Bacteria > Pseudomonadati > Pseudomonadota > Gammaproteobacteria > Pseudomonadales > Pseudomonadaceae > Pseudomonas > Pseudomonas sp. RT4P38. The sequence continues at coordinate 3,572,505 of NZ_CM142703.1, read as the reverse complement.
CACATACACCGACATGCTCGCCAGTAGCAACGGCTTGCGCCCCATCCGATCGGCGATCAGCCCGGCGAACGGCGCCAGCAGGGCAATCATCAGGGCCGGCAAGGTCAACACTACCGGTACCAGCACACTGCTGCCGGGCACGTCGGCAAAATGCGCCTGCATCCGTGGCAACACAGGGGCCAGCAACACCGCGCCCAGCACCGGCAGACAGCTGCCTAGAAGCAACAACAGCGATTGCGACCATCCGGCTTGGCGGATGGGCTTTACTGCAACGGCATTAGCGACCATGGCACTGCTCCTTGATGCGCAGGTTTTGAACGTTGGTAACTAACTTCGTATCGGAACTCGCGACGTTGAGCGCCATCACTGGCCCCTGCGCCTCGGTGCGTGCGGGCAACAGGAAGTACGCCAGTGCCGGCAGTAATACCAAGGCGCCGACCATGTTCCAGACGAACATGAAGGCCAGCAGCACGCCCATGTCCGCCTGGAACTTGATTGGAGAAAACGTCCAGGTAGCCACGCCAATAGCCAGGGTGATCCCGGTCAGCATCACCACCTTGCCGGTGGACACCAGCGCACGGTAATAGGCTTCGGACAGACTCGCCCCTTGGCGCAGGTGCCCCAAGAGGATGCTCATTACGTACAGCGCATAGTCGACGCCGATGCCCACGCCCAAAGCGATGACAGGCAGCGTGGCGACTTTCACCCCGATGTTCAGCCAGACCATCAAGGCTTCGCAGAGGATCGACGTCAGCATCAAAGGAATTACCGCGCATAGCGTGGCGCGCCACGACCGGAAGGTGATCAGGCACAGCAAAATCACCGCTCCGTAGACCCACACCAGCATCTCGCGATTGGCTTGCTTGACGACGATATTGGTCGCCGCTTCGATACCGGCGTTGCCGGCAGCCAGCAGGAATTGCACCTCGTCAGTGTTGTTCTCTGCGGCAAATTTCTCCACGTGCTCGACCAGCCGGGTCAGCGTCTCGGCTTTGTGGTCAGTGAGGTAGGCGTACAAGGTCAAGAGACTGCAATCTTCGTTGTACAAGCCACGGGGCGCGCTGGCGGTGATCATGTTGAGCATCGCCTGATTGTTCTGTAGCTCGTACCATTTCGGGTTGCCTTCACTGAGACCGACCAGCATGCGGCGGTTGAGCAAGGCCAGCGAGTTGGTCGAGTCGACGCCCGGCAAGGCGCGCAGTTGCCAATCCAGGGCGTCGACTTTGGCCAGAATGTCGTAGCGCGCACAGCTGCTGGCCGGGGTTTTGACCATCACCGCGAACAGGTCGCTGCTGGCGCCGTAATGCCGGGTCAGAAAGGCATCGTCCTGGTTGTAGCGCGAATCCGCCCGCAGCTCCGGTGCACCGGCGTCGAGGTCGCCGATTTTCAGTTGCAGGCTGACCACAAAACCAAGCGCCGCCAATGCAAGGCTGATGGCGATGCACAGGCTGGCCCAGCGACGATGGGTGAACAAGTCAAGAAAGCGCCAGAACCCATGGCGCGTCTGACCGTTTTGCTCGGCCTGTTCGCTTTTGAGGCTCAGTTGTGCCGCACGCGGCGTGACGCCGACATAGGACAGCAGCACGGGTAACAGAATCAGGTTGGTGAAAATCAGCACTGCCACGCCGATACTGGCGATCACTGCAAGGTCTTGAATGACCTGGATCTTGATCAGCATCAGCACCGCGAAACCCACGGCATCACACAAAAGCGCTGTCAGCCCCGCCAGGAACAGCCGCCGGAAGGTGAAGCGCGCGGCGACCACCCGGTGCATGCCGCGGCCGATGTCCTGCATGATGCCGTTCATTTTCTGCGCGCCGTGACTCATGCCGATGGCGAACACCAGGAATGGCACCAGCACCGAATACGGGTCCAACTGGTAGTTCAGCAACGGCAGCAAACCGAGTTGCCAGACCACCGCCACCAGCGAACACAACACCACCAGCACCGTGCTACGCAGGCAACGGGTGTACCAGAAAAGCACGGCGGTGGTGATCAGGATCGCGACGGCGAAGAACAGCAGGATCTGCTTCAGACCGGCAATCAGGTCACCGACTTTTTTTGCGAAACCGGTGATGTGGATTTCGATTTTGTCGCTTTGCCAGGTGCTGCGCAGGGTTTCCAGTTGCTCGGACAGCACTGCGTAATCAAGCGGCTTGCCATCAGTGGTGGCGGCCAGCAACGGCACATAAATGATGCTGGAGGTCTGGTCGAACGCCACCAACTGACCGAGTTCATTGGAGCGCTGCACATTACGCCGCAGCGCATCGAGGTTGGCTGCGGTGCTGCTGTAGTCATCCGGTATCACCGGGCCGCCGTCGAGGCCGTCTTCGGTCACGGCGACCCAGCGGGTGGCCGGTGTCCATAGCGATTTCATGTAGGCCCGGTCGACACCCGGCAGCAGATAGAGCTGATCGCTCAGGGCCTGCAGGGTTTTCAGGTACTCGGCGTCGTAGATCTCGCCCTGCCGGTTGGCCACCACAATGCGCAGGGCATTACCCAGGCCACTGAGCTGTTTCTGGTGCTCAAGGTAATTGGCAATGTACGGCTGCTGGGTGGGAATCATCTTTTCAAAGCTGGCATTGAGCTCGATACGGGTGGCTTGATAACCCAGTACCAGTGTTGTCAGCACACACACCAACAGCACCCACAGGCGGTGGTTGAACAGTGTGCGTTCCACCACTGAACCGGAGCGTGGATCGAAATTCGCCAGGCTTGCCGTGGCGTTGTCGAAAGACTTCATAACCTCACTCCGAAGCGGTGGCGATTGACGGCGATACGCGCGTCAACCCAGTGAAACCAGCCAGCGTCAGGCTGCCGTCGGCGGCCTGTAGAACGCTGGAAACGGGTTTGCCGAGCGGTTTGCCATAGGGTTCGAGCAGTGCACCGGGCAGGCTGCTGGTACGAAACAGGGCACCACTCTGGTTGACCAGCAGTAACTGGCCGTCCTCGGTACGGATTGCATCGCTGAAAGACACCGGCAGCGAAACCGGCGCCGGCTGGAAGTTCTGGCCGAGGTCGCTGGAGGTAAACGCGTTGCCCTTCAAACCGGCGACCAGCAAGACGCCGTCATCGCGTATTTGCAGGGTGAAAAAGCTTCCCGCGTAGGGGCTTTCCAGCTGGCTGAATGACTGGCCGGCATCGTCCGAGCGAGCGAGGTAACCCTGCTCCCCGGCCAAAAACCAGTGCTCGCCCTGTTGCGCGATGGCGGACAAGTGCGCGCCCAGCGGGTTGTCGATTTGGCCGATGATGGACTGCCAGGTGGTGCCGCCATCGTCAGTCTCGAAGGCCAGGCCGTACGCCCCGACGATCAGGCCGTGTCTGTCATCTACGAACTGCAGCGCCAGAAAGGGCTTGTCAGCCCCCTCGCGGGCCAAACGTTCCGCCGTCTGCACACGTGCGGCCGCGGCATCCTGATCGCGCGCGCTGGACAATTGCTGCCTGGCGGCGGTCAACTCAAGTTGTGCCGCACGCCGCCCATCCAGCTGTACGACCCAGTGTTCACCGCCGTCGTGGGAGGCCAGCACGACACCTGCATGCCCGACGGCCCAGCCTGTGCTGGCGTTTACAAACTGCACCGCAGTAAGGCTGACCGAAACCGGTACCGCCGCTTGGCGCCAGCTTGCACCGTTGTCATCGGAGAGCAGCACGATGCCCCGCTCCCCCACTGCCACCAGCCGCGTGCCTGCCCGAGCCAGGTCCAGCAGCACCGCGTGTTGTGCTTGGGGCACCTGCATCGCCGGAGTGTTCAGCGCGTCGCCCACCGCAGCGGCCTGAGCCAGGCTCAATGGCAACGCCATAAGCCACATCAGTCGACCAACCACCTGACAAATTCTGTTCATTACCGACCTCGAAAACCCTGTGAAACCGGGTCACGATCCGCGAACCGTGACCCGGTCTGACTCAACGAACCCCGGCACCCGCCATCGCCGCCGGCGAGAACTCGGAGGACTTGTAGCGGTCCACCATGCCGTACTGCTCGGGCTGGCCGGTGTAGACGTTCTGAATAAACCAGGCGCCGGAGGTCAGGTCGTAAAAGCCTGAGGACAACTGCGCTTGTGCTGGCAGGTCTGGCAGCACTGCCGGTAGCGACCACAGTGTTTTGGCGAGTTGGCCGTTGGCGTCCCAGCGATCGCCCAACATGGCTTGCCAAGTGTCTTCATCGAGGTAGTAGCGTCCCTTTGGCAATTGGTGACGCTTGCCCGGTGCCAGTTCCGCCTCCACCACCCATACCCGGTGCAACTCCCAGCGCACGTAGTCGGGGCTCATGTGATGGGCGAGGAACAGATCCTCAGGTTTGCTCGCGGTCTGCACTTTGTTGGTGTTGTAGGGGATGTACATCTCCTGCTTGCCCACCAGCTTCCAGTCGAAGCGATCCATGCGGCCCTGAAACACGCTCAGTTCGTCGAACGACATCACCCCGGCGGTCGCCGGTGTCGGTGTATCGCAGCAGGCATTCGGCAGCTTGCGTACGCGGCGTTGACCGGTCAGGTAAACGTGCGCCTGGGACAGATCGCCATTGAGGTTGGTGCGACCCATGATCTGCTCGCCGGCGCGCAGTGGTGGCCCGACGTTGAGCAGGCGGAACAACCAGTAATCGCCGGCAAAGGATTCAGGCGAACCGTCCTGGTAGTAGTACGGCATTTCCTGAATGGCCTGGCCGTCGGTGGTCATCACCTGTTTGCCATCAGCGGTCATCAGATAGTGACGAAAGTGCATCGACAGCGAGGTACCGCGCCAATTGAGCAAGTGGTTCCACATGGCTTCAGCGCCGTTTTGCGGTATCGGGAACGGAATCCCGCCGAAGGCACCTTGCGGGACGGGGCCGGCGCTGCTGTCGACCAGTTTGGCGCGTGTCGCGTTTTTCAGCGTGTTGTCATACACCCACTGAGGGGCAGCGGCCGTACGCCGTGTCGGGTAAACGTCGATGCGATAAGTGTCCGGGAAACGCTTGAACATTTCCTTGGTGCCATCGCTGAGTTTGCCGGCGTACTGTGCGAGGTTTTTCGAGGTAATGCTGAACAGCGGCTTGTCTGCGGCGAACGGATCGCTGCGTTTGCCGCCTTCCTTGAACGACGGGTCGACCTTGGTGTATCCACCGTCCCAGGCAGGAATAGTGCCCTCGGCATTACCGGCACGCTCGGCGCCGAAAGGTGTCAGGTTCTTCGACAGTTTGGCAGCGTCTTCAGCCGTCGCGGCAAGCGTGATCTGGCTGCAAATGGCCAGGCTTCCGAGCAGCGCGAAGCACAAGGCCTTGAGCTTGAATGCTGCGATTTTATTGTTGTTGATCATGCGCAAGTCCTCTTAAAACGTGGTCTTGACGGAGAAAGCCAGGTAGTCCCGGTCTTTCAGCGATTGCTTGTAATTGAACTGGCTGGCCGCGTTGAGGTTGGTGTCCTCGGGGCCGTAGTAATGCGTATAGGTCAGGCCGGCAGTCACGCGGTCGAGGTAGGTCGCGGTGATACCAATATTCATATCGCCGCCTTTGTCCGATCCGAATGTGCTGACAACTGCCGACTTGCCGAGCGGGAAGTAACTGAGGCCAATCGGAATGCTGATGTCGATACCGGAGAAAAACTGGCGATAGGTTGGGGTGTAAACCATCTTGAAGCCGAGGCCGTCATCGGTGGCATTGGGGTCGAGCGCGGCACGGTTTTTCGTGACACTGAGCAGGCGGTTCCAGGCGATCTCGCCGACGAATCCCGACTCTTTGGCAATGAAACTCGGCCCGAACGAGGCCAGCACGTTGAGGTTGACGTGAGCGGTACGGCCGACGGCGTAAAGCGGATTGTTGTCGTTGTCGGCGTCAACGCCTGGCAAAACGGTCTGGCCGTTGGAAACCAGCGGCATGTTCCAGCGCATCGACGCTTCACCAGCGAAGCTGTATTCCTCGACCGTGGTGGAAAAACTGGCGCCCAAGGCGCGGATGTCTTCCGGGTACACCCAGTAGTAATCACCGATTTGTCCGGTACTAAAATTCGGCGTACCCGTGGACGGCCGCAGGTAAAGCTTCGGTGTCTTGTCGTGGTACTGAATAGCGTAAAGGCCGTACTCAACCGTTTCCGCGCTGTACTTCAACTGCAGGCCGCCCTGCCCCGAACTTTTCGCTTCCTTGTCATTGCCGTGGAAGAACGCCGCCGGGCTGCTGGCGTTGCCACCCAGAAATGCCGGAAATGGCGTGCCGACGATCAAGCGTTCGTTACCTTCACCAATGGTGTCGCTGGTGGAGAAGTAACTGCCCGCGCCAGGCAGGCGCGTTTCTTCCCACTCCAGCTGGTAGAACGCGCCCAGAGATACGTCATCGGTCAGTTGAAAAGTGCCCGACAGTTGATTGACCGGACGGGTGATTTCCTTGAACTGGGTGTTAGGTACCGACTGTGCTTTAACCACGTCGACCGGCGCCATGTCACCGGCAATGCCGTTGGCCCCGAAGAACAGGCTTTCGCCCCAGATCAACCCGTGGCGACCGGCACGTACGGACGTGGCGCGATCGGCGATCTCGCCATTCCAATACACAAACGCGTCCAGCAACTCACCATCGCCGCCGTGCAGATGGCGGGTGTCATCGGTAAATTCGTCGTAGGCTACCGAACGCGCGTTGGCACGCGCCGGGTTGTCGTTATCGTTATCGTGCTGGTATTCGGTGTCGTACCAGGCGGCACCACTGAGGCGCGCACCGACGTTTTTAAAGGACATGTCCAGTTCGGAAAGGATGTCAGTACGGTTGGAGATCAGGCCCTTCTTAAAGGCGCGATCACCATCGTCCTGGTTAAGCGCGACCTGACCCTCGGTCAGTTTGTGGCTGGGATTCTGGGTTCGCCACGCGGCGCTGTATTTCACCGTGTTATCCCAACGCAGCTTGAAGTCGGGATTGCCGGTGTCCACTTGAAAGGCATGGGCCGCCTGGCTGCACAGCACCAACGCCGCGGCCAAACTGAAACCAAAGGGTGCAGACATGCTGACCTGGCGGCGCGCGAGCGTCGCAGTCGTAGAGCTAACCATCGCGTTAACCTCTTGTTTTTATAGTGGTAACTGCTGTGGATGAACCGTCGTTTTGAATCAGATAGGTTCAGCCGTGCGTGCGAGCATCTGCTTGACCAGGCCGATACGATCGAAGTCGCGGTCGTGTTGCATCTCTTTGTCGCCGGCCAGCACCGAGCTTTCACTGATGTATTTGCAGCGCTCGAAACGGCGCGCCATGAAGCGCTGAAGCTGTTGTTCGACGTTGCCGCCGCCGGTCAGCTCTTCGCTGAGCACGATGGCATCCTCGATTGCCATTCCGGCCCCCTGCCCCAGGTGCGGCGTGGTCGCGTGGGCTGCATCGCCGATCAGCAGCACACGGCCGCGATACCAGGGCTCGTTGACGAACACCACTTCCATCGGCTTGTAGACCACCTGGCGGCTGTCGGTGATTTGCTCCCGCAGTTCGCCAATAAGGCCGGTGAAGCCTTGCAAGCGCTGGCGCATTTGCTCGGCCAGGATCGCGGGGTCCATCCAGGGGTTGGACGGTTCGTGGGATGTCAGGAACATGTACATCAGGTCGCCGGCCAGGGGCACCAGTCCGGCATTGCCTTCGGCGCTCTGGTAGTTGGCCAGGTGATCGATTTGCGGGTTACGCGGGAAGTTGTAGCGCCATACCGACTGGCCGGTAAAACGTGGTGTATAGGTGTCGCCGAACAGTAAAGTGCGGACTTTGGAGAACAGGCCGTCCGCGCCAAGCACAAGGTCGTAGACCCCGCTGCTGCCATCGGTGAACAGCACTTCGACGCTGTCGCCGTTGTCGTTCAAGGATTCCACGCTAAGACCCAGGCGTACTTGAGCTCCGAGCTGCAGCGCCGTTTCGCTGAGGACCTTGTGCAGCGCCAGTCGTGAAATACCGACATTCGCCGGGTACGCAGGTCCGGCCAGACGCTGCCCCGGGATGCGCGCCAGTTGCTGGCCGCCCGGGCCGTAAATGGCGACGTCTTCAAAGGCGTACGCCGCGTCAAGATAACCGTCGAGCACGCCCAGCCTGGCCATCTCACGAACCACGTTGCTTTGCTGGATGATGCCGACACCGTAAACCGTCCACTCTGACTTGAGCTCGATCAAGTCGACCTCAATGCCCTTGCGCCGCAGTGCGATGGCCGCACACAAACCACCGATACCACCGCCCACGATCAGAACTTTGTTCACTGCACTCATGGTTCTCTCACTTTTTATTCTTGTGATTCGAAGCAGCGCCGGGCGCTGCGTCGTTGGGTTCAGCTTCCCGTCAATCCAGGGATTTGACTAATCGCGAGTAGGGATGCGATGTATCTTGAAACGCGATACCTCGACCCGGGTCCCCGCGACCTCTATGCCGGGCATTTGCAACACCAGCCAGCCCTCCTCCACCCGCCATGGCAACGCCTGCAGTTGCTGGCCCAGGCAGGGGCCGTAGACACATTCGCCGGTGCCCGGCAGGAACTGCGCACCGTGGGCGTAGCAGACGATCATCTGTCCATCGGCGGACAGAAAACGGTCTTTGCGGTACTCCAAGCGCACATCCAGATGTGGGCAACTGTTGCGATAAATCCGCGGCTGCCCCTCGTGCATCAAGGCAAAAACACTGTCCTTGCCGCGCTGTAATGGATCGAATCCGCGGGCCTGTCCTTCCATCAGATCGTCCATCCGGCACAGGGGGAAATCGCTGCGGTCCATGCCACCCTCAACTGTGTTTCGGTGGCGGGCCGCCGGGTGCCCATTTTTCTTTCGAGCTAAACAGGAACAGCTGCGAGTTATCCGCCGACAGCGGCGCTCGACGTGCCTCCCAGGCGTCATCGTGCTTGTCCATGTCGGCGTCGTACTCAATGTGGCAACCCAGCGGACTGTTGAAGTACCAGAACCAGTTGGAGCCAAAGAGGTGGCGGCCCGGGCCCCAGAAACTGGTCCAGCCCTTCTGTTCGAAACGCGTGCCGGCCAACAACACCTCAGTGCCGCTGCCCATGTGGAAGGTGAAGTGTTCACAGCCCTTCATGTGCGCAGGGGTCTGGATCATGAACAGGCAATGGTGATCGTCGGAACCTGCCGGGCGCATGAACGGTCCGGCGCCGACAAAGGTATCGGTGGTCCTGAAACCCAGGCGCTCGGCATAGAACTTCTCGGCCTTGGCCGCGTCCGGGACGAAATACACCACGTGAGACAGGGTACGTGGCATCGCCGCCATGTCGAGGGTGATGCCAGGCTGGTTCAGCGGGCGTTGCGGTGAATGGCCGGCGGCGTTGGTCAGGTCATTCGGGGCGTCGTACGCTTTGCGCACAGTGACCTGGAAAGCAATCGCGAACCCCATGTCGTCGACGCTGTGCAGGATGCCATTTTCACGGGTGACCTGACGATCGCGTGCCAGTTCGTCTTCGATGGCGTCCAAATCCGCCGCGCTGGCAACGCCGTAGACGGTTTCGCGAATCGATGGTGCCGGGCCGATGGCGGCTGGCAGGGTTAGGTCGTCGGCCCGGCGGATGATCACCGCGGTACCGTCCAGTGCTTCAAAACGCCCGCCGTTGCTGTCGACGTCAACCGGCGTCAGGCCGTAATCACGCAGGCAATCGGTACAGGCTTGGATGTCATCGACGCCAAAAATCAGGGCGTCAAGGCCAATGATGTTCATGGCTACCACTCCATTGAAATTATGATCCGGAGACTGCCGCCGAACGCTCGAGATAGCCGTTCGAAGCTGCATGGATTCCGGTGGTGGTGTCGGCAACAAGTCCGACTGCGGCGAAGATTGACGCGGGGATTGACAGCTGACTAATCGAGTCGCGGGATGCGACCTATCGGCAAACGCGATACCTCAAACGAGAGGATTCGGAGCTGAAGCGGGGTTGACGAGATGATGAATTCGCAGGAATGTATCGTGAAAATAAATACAACAGCGGATGTGCCTGATGCGTTTCAACCACCTGGACCTCAATCTGTTAGTCGCACTCGATGTGTTGCTGGAAGAGCAGAACATCACCCGCGCCGCCGAACGTCTGCACATGACTCAGTCCGCCACCAGTGGCGTATTGGGGCGCCTGCGGACCTACTTCGAAGACGAATTGCTGGTGCAGGTCGGGCGAAAAATGCAGACCACCCCCTACGCCCGGGAGCTCATCAACCCGGTGCGCGAGGTGCTGCTGACGATCAAGTCATCGATTACCGCCAAGCCGGTGTTCGCCCCCACCACCAGCAAGCGGCACTTTCGCCTGGTGACATCGGATTACCTGATCAGCGTCCTGTTTGCCCAGGTCATCCAGAAGATTCATCAGGAAGCTCCGAATATCACTTTCGAAATGCTCGGCCCCAGCGATAACTCAGGGGAGTTGCTGATTCGCGGCGAGGTGGATCTGATGATCGTGCCCGAGCGGTACATCATCGAAGGTCACCCCTCCGAGTTGCTCTTTGAAGAAGAACACGTGTGCGTTGTGTGGCAAGGCAACGCCCTTGTCGGTGACAGCCTGACCCTTGAGCAGTACATGGACATGGGTCACGTCTCGGTCGGTTTTGGCCGCACCCGGCACATGAGCATCGAAGAGTGGTTCATGAACCAGTACGGCTTCAATCGTCGACTCGAAGTCATCACCAACGATTTCAACACCCTGCCCCAACTGGTGGTCGGCACCCAGCGTATCGCCACCATGCACCAGCGTCTGGCGCGCTTATATGCCGAATATCTGCCACTGCGTATCCTGCCTCCACCGGTCAAGATTCCGGTCATGCGCGAGTTCATGCTCTGGCACCGAAGCGTGGATGGCGATCCGATGCATCGCTGGCTGCGCGAGCGCATAAGTGAGTTCATCCAGCACCTGGATCAGGCTCCTATCGCCGCTCGCGATACCTCCCATCCCGCGTCACGATTGGCGAATTAGCGGGCGCGTCCTTAACGTGCCTTGAGAACATCAAGGCAACCACAAGGACAACAACAATCATGTTCCGTTATTTTCCGACCAATTACGTGTGGAATCTCTCTGTCGACCTGGCCATCGAAATGGGCGCCCGCATGGGTGAAATCGAAGAAATGTGCGCCCCGCTTCAGGAGGCCGCCCAGCAGCCCGACGCGGCCGGAACCAAGGCCTTCCGCGAAACCTGGGCGAAAATGGCCGACAAACTGTGTGGCCTCGCCGAAGAAGACGAAGGCCATGGCCGACTGCTATCCGCAGGCGAAAAGTACAACCGTGCCGCCACCTATTACCTCACGTGCGAACGTTTGCAGGCCCATGGCGCCCCCGGTCGTACCGAGTTGTACCAACGTTTCTTGCACACCTTCAAACGTGGTATCGAGTTGTCGCGGGAGAACTGCGAACGCGTTGAAATCCCTTACGAGGGTAAACACATTTCCGGCTTGCTGGTGCGGGCAGAAGGCGTGAGCGGGCCGGCACCGATTCTAGTCCAGGTCAATGGGCTGGATTCCACCAAAGAGATGAAATACCGCGTAGGTCTGCCGGCCTGGCTGGCCAAACGCGGCATCTCGTCGCTGATCATCGACCAGCCCGGCACCGGTGAAGCGTTGCGCCTGCACAACCTGATTGCCCGCTTCGACAGCGAGCACTGGGCCAGTCGCGTGGTCGACTGGCTGGAAACCCGAAGCGACGTGGATGCCAAGCGTATCGGCCTTGAAGGTGTCTCTCTCGGCGGTTATTACTGCCCGCGCGCGGTGGCCTTCGAACCCCGGTTTTCCTGTGGTGTGGTGTGGGGCGCAAACCATGACTGGCGCGATGTGCAAAAGCGTCGTCTGGAAAAAGAAGGCAGTTTCCCTGTCCCGCACTATTGGGCGCACGTGTGCTGGGTGTGGGGAGCCAAGGACATGGACGAGTTCATGGCCATCGCCGAAAACGTCCATTTGGACGGCGTCCTGGATCGGATCAAGGTGCCGTTCCTCGTGACCCATGGTGAAAAGGATTCGCAGATCCCTCTGAAGTGGGCACATCGCACTTACGAGCAACTGGTCAATAGCCCAAAACGCGAGCTGAAGATCTTTACCGAACGCGAAGGCGGCGTGCAGCACTCCAGCTTCGACAACAGCATCAACGCGGGTCAGTACATCGCCGACTGGATCGCCGAAAACCTGGGTGGCCACACTGCCTGATTCACTCGCAAAAAAAACGCCGGATAACCCTGGGGTATCCGGCGTTTTGCATTGAGGGATGAACGCATTCAGTTGGGGGAACGAGTACCGTGAAACGAGCTGATCTGCCAGCCCTCGGTGCCGAACGTCCACACCTGCGTGACAAACCCGTCACCGCGAATCGACTGCTCGCCGCCGCGCTTGCATAACGTGTTGCATTGAGTACCCGTCATCACCGCCAGGTGGTCTCCGTAAAAGCGGACCAGCAACTCGCCACGCTCAATGTCCAAATACTGAACGGCACTTCTTGCGTACTCCAGATAGTCCGCCTTGCCTTGCACCAATCCGGTGGTGTGCACATACACCAGGTCATCTGCGAACAACTCGGCGACGCGTGGGTAGTCTTCTTCAACCAATGCCCGGTGACGTTCTTGCTCCAGTGCCAGGAGTTCGGTTTTAACGGCTGTGGTAGTCATATGAATGGCTCTCTTTGGATGATGAGCGCGCACCATAGACTCAGGATTCAAGGTATAAAAAATCGTCGATCCCGATGCCTGCCATCGTTACTCGCGATACCCGAAGATTGATCTTGCTCATCGCAACGAAGTCCCCATGCATGCTGGCGTGCAGAAGCTATCGACCCCATCAATACGCGGGCATTGATGCAAGTTGTTGGTCGAATCCATAGCCGCGCCCTAGCCTCGCTTTGCATAACAATCAGCAAAGTGAAAACGCCATGAATGCCCTGCACCTGAAATGTCAGACCCTGTTCGACGGTACCGGCCTGAACACCCGTCAACAGCAAACGCTGGTCGTTGAAAACGGCCTGCTGTCGTATGTCGGCCCGACGGCCATGGCGCCGCAGCCGAAACCGGGCGACACCGTCCTCGACGCCGGTGACAACTTTGTCATGCCGGGTCTTGTGGACGTGCATACGCATTTGGCGTTCGGCAATGCTCAGAGCGAAGAAGACATCGATATTTGGACCAGCGACGAATTCCGTGCGCTGCGAGGCATGTTTTTCGCACAACATGTGCTGGCTGCTGGCGTCACCAGCATGGTTTGCCCGGGCGATAGCGGCCAGCTCAGCATCGCAGTGCGCAATGCGATCGCTGCTGGCTTGTACGAGGGCCCGCGCATCGCGGCCAGCAGCCGGGTCATCACCAATCGGCAGAGTCTCAACGACTGGTTTCCGAGCCGCGTGGGCGCTCCGGAATACTTCACCGCGCGCCTGGTTACCAGTCGCAGCGAAGCGTTGGCGGAAATACGTAAACAGGCCAAGGATGGCGTAGACCTGATCAAGATCGCCATGGACGGCACCCACCGTCGGCCGAACGGCGAAATCATCGCAGCATTCACTGCCGAAGAAACCTGTGAAATGGTCCAGGAAGCTCATCGCCTGGGCTGCAAAGTAGCCACCCACGCCTATGGTCGTGAGGCAGTAATGTACGCCGCCCGTGCCGGTGTCGACCTGGTGTTCCACGCCTTCTACATGGACGACGCTTGTATCGAGGCCCTGCTCGAGGCCGGTAGCATCCTCGCGCCGACCATGACCTTCCCGCAGAACACCGTGGACTTCTGTCAACCTCACGACCCGGCCATCAGTACCGGATATGCCGGGTACTGCGCACGCACACTCGAAGTCGGATCGGCGGTGCTCAAACGCGCCAAGGCCGCCGGCGTGCCCTTCGCCTGTGGCAGTGACAGCGGTTTTGCCGTGACGCCTTATGGCGAGTGGCACGCCCGCGAGCTGGAATTGCTGGTGACTCGCTTGGGCTTCACCCCCGCCGAAGCGCTATATGCCGCCACTGCCGTCGGCGCACGCTGCATGCCGCGCAGTGAAACCATCGGGTCCCTTGAAGTCGGCAAGCAAGCGGATTTCCTGTTGCTCGACGGTTCACCGTTGCACGACATCCGCATCCTGCAAGACCGCTCGCGCCTCAAGGCCGTGTACAAGGCCGGTCAGCCGGTACGTATGGAGCGCAGCCCCTACAACCCCAAGCAAGTATCCGATTTCAACTCATTGAAGTGGACTGACCTGTACACCCGCGACCGGGTTGCCCAATTGGGTAAGTGGACCGTATGAAGAGCGACATCATGAACACACTCAATCTATTCACAGCCATTCACATCGCCGGCAGCGCTATTCGAATCGCTCAAGAAACCGGGATCAAACCCTTGGCCGTCGCCGTCCTGGACTCGGCAGGCCATCCGTTGGCCGTCGTGCGAGATGAACAAGCGAGTTTTCTTCGCCCGCAAATCGCTACCGGCAAAGCGCGGGGCTGCCTGGGAATGGGCTTTGGAGGGCGAGAGTTGGCGCGCCGTGCGCAAGCCATGCCGGCATTCTTTGATGCGATCAATAGCCTGACCGCAGGTGAAGTGATTCCGGTGGCTGGTGGCGTGTTGATTCGCAATGCCGAGGGGAAGATTCTCGGCGCCATCGGCATCAGCGGCGACACCTCGGACAATGATGAACACTGCGCCGTGCAGGCAATAGACCGAGCCGGACTCGTGGCTGATACGGGGGATCAGCCGGCGGATTGCTCAAGCAATGCGGCCTGCTCCAACAACAGGCCGCGAAACCACATCATCGCCGGGTCGTGCTCCTGATATGGGTGCCACTGCAGCACTTGCACGGCCTCCGGAAAAGCCACCGGTGCGGGGAGAATGCGCAACGGATAACGCTTGGCGAAACGTTTCGCTTGCCGATGAAATACAGTGGCAATTCGAGAAGTACCAACGATGAACTCCGGCATCAGGGCGAAGCTTTCAACAGTCACCGCCACACGCCGGTGAACACCGAGCTCATGAAGATGCATGGCATCCATCGCCAGGTTTCGCCCGTCGGCAAACTCACGCACCACATGTTCGGCGGCGCAATAGGCAGCCAGGTTCAAACCCTCGACGAACTTCGTCTGCTCTGCACAGACGATGCAACACAACTGGTCGCTCATCAACGGCACATGGGGGTAAGCCGAGTTCAAGCGGCGCTGCGGCACAATCACACAGTCACTGCGACGATAGTCGAGCGCTTCGCTGACCACATCGCCGTCTCGCGGTACCGGCAAGTCCCGCAGGCTCAAACGTACACCCGGCGCGACGCGCGCCAACTCGAGACTGACCGCAGGAAAAAGCACCCCGGCCACGTAGTCGGAAGCCACCAGGGTAAATTGCCGAATGCAGTTGGCTGGTTCAAAGTTCACCGGTGCATCGATAATCTCCCGCGTGAGAGCGAGGGCTTCATGCACCTTGGGCAAAAGCTCCAGCCCCAGGGCAGTGGGCTCCAGACGCCGCCCGACTTGAACCAGCAACGGATCATTGAAATGCTCCCGCAAGCGTCCAAGCGCCGAACTGGTCGCAGACTGCCCCAAACACAAGCGTTCGGCTGCCCTGCTGACGCTGCATTCACTCAACAAGGCATCAAGGGCAACCAACAGGTTCAGATCGAGGCGTCGATACCGCATGCTCTTTCCGTATAAAAATAGATGGATACACGTATGAATTTTCTTTCGAGGCTGACCTGGTACGTGTCGCAATGGAATCACTCACACACGTGTAGGTTTTGCTTTATGACACTCACACCATTGATTAGGCGAGAAACGTCAATTTAACGCTCCATGTATCGGACTCGCCAATCGCATACTTAGCTATGAGATATCGCGATTGAAAATACCTCGTGTAGCGCGCTCTCGGCTTTCATGCGGTAGCGACGCTGCGTAGGACACTAACCGGCATCGGATGGATCTCTTGGTCGGTGACCACGCTCGTTGCGCCGAGCGGCCCGAGGTCGATGTCAAGACGCCGGCCCCCCTCAGTCGCGGTGCTCACCAAGCGGCGGCACAAGAGATCGGCGAGCGCGGGGTCCTCAACGGCGCAGATGATCTGACGCCCATCCAAGCGCAATGCAGCAAGCACTTCCACCAGGTGAAGAGCCCTAAAATCATCGATGTGCTGAACGGGATCGTCTAGCAGCAAAGACCTGAGCGGTGTCCAGGCCCGCGCGAGATGGACAGAGAGAAGGAAAGCGAGACCGGCGGCACGACGCTGACCACTACTGAAGACAAATTGCGGATTTAGGCCGTTTCCGACCCTAAGGCTCAAAAAACGACGGACGTCACCGCGAATGCTGTAATCAATTGTGCGCCAGTCGGCGTGTGGTCTTAGGCGCTGGTACAGCTCGTTGAGAAGCGGGCTAATCTGAGCGAGACGTTCATCGATTATCTCGGCGCTCACACGCTTGACCGAGCGTTCGATCTCGCGAGCTGCTGTAGCGGCAGTTTGCGACCGACTGACCGCCCGCGCCAGTTTCTCTACTTCAACTCGCAGCACCGAGATGTTGCTTTCGATTGACGACGTTTGCGATACCGCTAGCGAGGCTTCCAGCACTATCAACGCGCGCTCAAGGTCGATCAGCCGGTCGCGCTCCGAAGAAATGGCCCGCTCCAGCCCGTTAACATCATTGATGAAGCGAAAGTCGAGATCCCAATCCTCATAGAACGAGACATGAGCCTCTTCCTGCCTGCACAACCGTCTCAGCTCGTCTGCATGAGCTTCAAGCACGGCTACAGCGGCTTGGAGCGTAAGACTGGATAGCCGCGCATTTCCTTTCGCAGTAGAGAGAGCATCGCGAGCGGCCTGAACGCCCGACGCCAGTGATGTGATCCGGTGCAGCGCCGCAGCCACACCTGCGGAAAACTCCTCCGGCGTCCGGTAGGCTGCGCATAACGGGCAATGATCTTCGTGCAACCCGAGGCGCTCACCGTGCTCGACCAGAAGGCTCAGCGATGCCGCAATTGCGTCCATCTCCTCTTCGCGCTCGAGGCGTTGTTCGGCTTCCAAGACCGCTTGCTGCGCGGCCTGATGCTCGCGTTGCGCCGCTTCGTGCGCCCTTGAAGCGGCCTCCCGATCCCCAACGGCCTCCGGCATTTTGTAAGCCGCCTGCGCCAACTCAACCTCGCGACCGATTTGAAGCGCTTCGCCCATTCGATCCAATCGGGTTCGTCCGTTCGCGAGTGCATTTCGACCCGCAGTCAGTCGTTCCCCCAGCTCAGGCGGCGCATCCGGCGCGGCTGTGTCGATCACCTGGAGTGCGGAGGACATATCACCTGAGCGGCTTAGGGTCGCTTGTGTCTCAGACAGTTGCGTTAATCTGTCCGCCAACCGCGAACGGGCAGTTTCATAGGCGGATTCGTCTTCAGAAAGCGTGGCTTCGGCAGCCGCCACAACCGCCTTGGCTCTACTACCTGCCTCCGAGCCTTCTAAAGCACCGAGCGCCGAGCGCACAAGATCGAATCGCTCCGTTTCCGTGAGGTCTACGCTGAGCGCGGCGATCCATTCGTCGCGGATGATTGAGGTTCGAGTGAGCTGCCAGAGTGCATTTTCTGGCACAGGCCCGCTGCAAAGCGCAGCCTGGATTTCATCCGCTGAATGATCAGCACCTGACTCACGTGTGCGAGTGATGGTGAACGACTTGCCATCGTCGTCGACAAACGAGACCGTTACATAGTGGGCCTTTGGAACGCCTTCGCCACGCCACCATAAATAATCGCTAAGGCTTTCCTTCGCCGACTTCTCAACAGCATATTTGTCGATAGAACCGATGATCGCAAACTCGACCGCATCGCATATCGTGCTTTTGCCAACACCGTTCCGGCCCGTGATGACAGTGAAGCCCCGTCCGAAGTTAATCCGGACGAGATCCCTGAATCCACGAAAACCGCATACTTCGATGAAGTCGAGCCTCATGATGTCGCTCCCAAGATGCGAGCAACCTCCGCTGGCGTTGTCGCGTTATTAATGAACGCAGTTACTGCCTCAGAAGAAATGTCGTTCAGCCTAGTGCGCAGTCTCGTCTCGAAGTTTGCGACGCCAAGCAACGGCTTGGCGCGTAAGGACAGCAGCGGCAGCAGCGCTTTCTCAACGTCATCCGTTGTGATGATTGAGGCCCTGGCAATTTTTCGCGTCAGAGAGAAATCCTCTTCGATTCGCTCAATCTCACGCGCTCGGCGTGCATCTTGATCCGGGGTCAGAAAGATTGAATAGACATTCCACGCTTTCGCTCCTGCGGCGCGCAACGAAGCAGCATGACGGGCGAGTGCCACTTGCTGGCTCGCACGCCAAGTGCTGAGAAGAGTATCTGCGGTGTCGAAGACATGGACGAATCCCATCAGCGCTGCGCTTTCGAAACAAGTCACTGGGCCGGCTGAGCCAGGCCACATCCAAGTTTCGTACTGGGCGTCGCGAAGGAGAATTTCGACTTGCGTGAGGATATCCATTAGATGCCCAACTCTGCTCTTGCCCCTGGGAGGTCGTACCATTCGCCCGCTGGGTTAGGACGAATCACGTCGCCGCTGCGTCCGCTTCGCACGACGTTATCCGGCACGCCCAAGTCGGTCGCACCCACTGCTACAACGATATCAGACTGTATCACGGCGGGTGGCTCGACGAATTTCCCGCGTAGCGTCCCGAGGACGGATTGCACTCCGTTGAGAACCCGGATGCTCCGGCCATTCAACTCATAACCATCGGCGCGTTGAACGGCCCCAGCCTGACGCAACAACAAATGGAAGAAACCGAGAGTTTCCGGATTTGCCGGGCGCAGGAGCTTGGCCGGCTCCGCCGCCGAGACGCCTTCGGCATCCCTCCTCAGACCATACAAAACCTCGCTATCGAAATTATCAACGTTTAGCCAAGCCGGATCGCACTGGACTCCTGTGGAGTGCTCAAAGGCGGCTCGCCCGGCGTCCAGAACCTGGCGAAGGTAATTCGATGAGAATGCGCGACGAAGTTCGTCGAGTGCCACAGCCCCGGACTGTTGAACATGTTCGAACGTCACGTTTTGTGCGTGCGCGATCTCCCAGAGCTGGGGGGCCTTTTGCTCGAGCGCATTTGTTGGCGACAGGTCGATAACGGTCACGGACAGCGGTTGAACGTCGATCAGTGCGGCGCCGATCACGGAATTGAGGTATTCCCAGTCTGACCAGAAGCCCACGACAAGCAGGTCCTTCTGCCGAAGGTTGGCAGCCATCCAGACTTTGCTTCGCGCAATACGGGCCGAGATATTCGGATCATTGAGCTGTGAAGGCGCCCAGACGGTGGCTAGTCGATCGCGGTGAGAACAGCCATGGAATTTCAGCAAGGGCGCCTGACGAACAGAATCGGCGGTGGCTTCATCTCCGTCAAGCGAGCCGCGGAAGTCCGCGCCATAGTCCCAGGCGCGTCGTTCGATGAGGGTATCGTAGTTGCTAGATATGCCAGCAACGGCTGCGCGAGTGATGAGAAAATCCGCTATCGCGGCATGCCCAGTGTTCGATGGCCGCATAAAAGCTGGCCAAGGCACTAGATGTTCGATGAAGACCGATTGAAGGGCGTTGAGTCCTGCGAAGTGTTCGGCGAGCGCCTCCAGATCGTTTCGAAGCGCTAGGTCACAGTTCGGATCAGACTCAAGACGGTATTTGTCAAAGCACCGCTCGGAAACTGTCCAGGCCGACGGCAGGTTGCTAGGCGGCGCCATTGATAGCCCGGCACCACAGATCACTAGAAGGCGGCCAGCGTTCATAGCAGCTAGCAGCCGAGTGATTGTCTCAGGCGTCATCTTCGCGTCCACCAAAAGCAAGCTTGCCGACTTGATTTGATTGCGACTGGATCGATCCAGCTGATCGTATTAATGATATTCACTGCTGTCCCTCGCTAATGCCTGAGCCCGCTTCTCGCTGGGAAAAACTAGTCCAATCTTTGGGTCCCTTTGCCCTCCGGCTGGATTTCTTGGTATGAGCCTGCGGTTACATCGTAGCACTCAATGATGGCCAAGCGCCCCGTGACCAGCAAACGCTCCGACTCTGCTTGCAATCCGTCCGCTTCTGAGCGGTTACTGCCTGTCGTGATGGGCAGCAACCAAAAGTAGTCACTTGCTGCCAACAGAGTGAGCCCTAGATTTTCCTGTCTGCCGATCAAGAGATCGCATAACCATCGTTCCGGCTTGATTCCAGCGTGGAGAGGAGATAGCTTTTCGCCATTGAGCTACATAAGGAATTGAGCATGGCAAACGCGGTTTTGGCTGGATGGCACGGGCATGACTATCAAGCTCGCTTCTTCTGGATTCATGCCTCCGCATTAAGGGACCCGGACCAGTCGCACGTTATTGAGGTCTCTTACGAGGCTGACGGCCCTAAAGCTTTCGACGACGTGATTATTCGCTATGACCCACCGCGGGCGAGCACTGGCCCCGCGCGCATCTCGGTGGACTACCATCAGATCAAGTTTCATGTCACAGGCGCAGGTCGATTCGGCTACGCAGATCTCATCGACCCGGCCTTCATAGGCGCCGAATCGGTGTCTCTCCTGGAAAGATTGAAGCAGGCAAAAGAGAACGCCCCTCAGAACTCTGCTTTTCACCTCGTTACAATCGACAGCGTTAAAGATGGCGATCCACTGGGTGAGATCATTTCGGCCGTGGACTATTCCCTGCGCCTGGACAAGCTCTCGGTTGGCAAGACGGACACCAGCAAAATGGGCAAGGTTCGCAAGCTGTGGCGCGAACACCTTAAGCTCGCATCAGATGACGAATTGAAGAAGGTGCTGGAAGGACTCCATATTGCTACCGCGCAGCGATCCCTGACTCAGCTTCGTGAAGAAGTGAACCTTCGCTTCCGAGTAGTTGGCCTGATCAGCTGCCATGACAGTTCCGAATTCCGCTTCGATGCTGCTGCAAGGTCTCTCAAGAGTAAAGGCCTGTACCAGTTTACGCGTGAGCAGTTCGAAACCCTTTGCAAAGAGGAAGGTTGGGTTCGTTCCGATACTCCTGAGAATCGCCTCAACGTAGCCCTTCGCTCGTTTGCAGATGGCCCAACCGACCGAATAGATGCGCTACCGGAGAACACTCTTTCACTCTTGCAGCACTTTGACGGCCGTCACCTCAGACCAGGCGAGGATTGGGCATCTGCAATTCAACCAGCGGTTGAGTCGTTCCTGGTGCGAATAAAGCAAGCGGAACGCCGTATTCGACTCTTTCTGGACGTTCATACCTCTATCGCATTCCTGGCAGGGCGATGCCTCGGGTTGAAATCCGGCATGGAGGTTGAGCTCGTTCAGAAGGGGCGCTCAGGGACATCCGTTTGGCGGGTAGATGACGGCAAAGACAAGTGCGCGGCCAGTGTCACTGTTGAGCAGCTCCATGCTGGTCCAGACATTGCGCTCGCGCTGAGCATCTCTCGAGACGCTTTGGACGATGTGCGGGAATACGTTGCCAAACAGCCGACGATAGGCAAGATTTTGCACATTACTCCTGCAGAAGGGCCAGGCCAAAACGCTGTAGCTGGAGGAGCCCATGCCGCCCGCTTGGCGGACGACGTTGCCAAGGCAGTGGCCAAGGCTCGGGTTCCATTCGGCGCTCAAATCCATGTGTTCAGCGCGGCGCCGAATGCGGTCAACTTTTTCGTGGGGCAACACGTTGAAGCCATGGGCCCATGCGTCTTCTACGAATTCGACTTTAACCGCCGCGTCGACGGTAGCTACCACTCCACCTTCAAGGTTCAATGACATGGAACTCAAACCTCAATTCGCGGAGTTCCTTGCCGGAATTCGGCCAACGACCTCGCAGCAGGAAGATTGGAAAGTCGGGTCGAAGACCTTGCGGAGTCGGCTCGAGTCCGATGAAAAACTCAAGGACATCGTCGTAGCCACCTTCCTACAAGGCAGTGTTCGCAGGTCAACAGCCATCCGCCCCTTGGGAGAGAAACGCCCAGATGTCGATGTCGTGGTGGTGACGAATCTGGACTACAACCGACTGACACCGAAAGAGGCCATGGACCTCTTCGAGCCATTTCTTGAGCGGTACTACAAAGGAAAATGGCGACCCCAGGGGCGCTCATTTGGAATTGAACTTTCCTATGTGGATCTCGACCTGGTAATCACAGCTCTGCCCACCGACGGTTCAAGTCGCAGTCTCTTGGAACAGCTCTACCGGTCGCAGTCGGTGTTGACCACTAACTCGCTCGAAGAAGAGACCAGCTGGCGACTGAACCGCAGTTGGACACCACCTAGTGGCCTGCTCGGCAACGTGACGCTTTATCAGGATGCCCCTCAGGAGGAGTGGAAGCCTCACCCACTGTTTCTTCCTGATCGGGATGCCGGCAAGTGGGGACGCACTCACCCACTCGCACAGATCCAATGGACGGCAGCAAAAAATCGAACGTGCAACGGCCACTACGTGAACCTTGTGCGGGCAATAAAGTGGTGGCGCCAAGAAAATGCTGACCGTCTTCCCAAGTACCCGAAAGGCTACCCACTGGAGCACATGATTGGGCATGTCTTGGCGGACGGTACCACTTCTATGGCAACGGGCCTGGTTCAAGCCTTGGAGAGCTTCAAGGATACCTGGTCCTACTATGACCTGCTCAATGTAGTCCCAACACTTGCCGACCATGGAGTTCCAGAGCACAACGTTCTCGCGCGCTTGCCGGTAGAGGACTTCAAGGCCTTCTACGCGGCAGTATGCGAAGCAGCCAAGCTGGCTAGGAAAGCGCTCGACTGCACAGATGCCCAGGAAAGCGGTCAGTTGTGGAAAGACTTGTTGGGGAGCAAGTTCCCGCTGCCCGGCCCAAAAGGTGGTGACAGGTCGAATGGCGGCTTTACCGCACCGACCCACTCTGCCCAGCCAAACAAGACTGAGCGGTTCGCTTGACTGCCCTTCAAGCGATAACGCCCCACGTTCTGTTGTCTGTTGTCGATGCCATCAACAGCGATGCACGCACCCGCACAGACAGCAGCTGGGAGTTGCATTCCGAAGGAGAATGGTCGCTACGGTTTTCCGCACGTCTTTCCGTACCGGCGACCGACTTTGTGCCAAACGAATCGATCTGGCACCTGGTGGTCTGGACAACTCCCGGTGGGGAGAAAGCTCACGTTTATCCGGATGCTACTAACGGCATCACCGCTACATTCCCTCATCAGGATTACAACGGCGAAGCGCATCCACCGCGTCATTGGAGGCTCGGCAAACCATGCTTGGAAAAACCCATCGGCGTTTTCAATCGTACTAGTTGGTCGAACGAACCTCGCAACTTGGCCGAACGCTTGCTTTGGTTGCAGCAGCGTTTGTTGGACTGGATTGACGCGGCAGCAAGCGATTCCCTTAGCGTTGAGGGAGACCCACTAGAACTGCCGGCATTAGCCGGGCAATCCCTTTTTCCCCTGTTGGGATTTCGAGAAATCGCCGGCGACCTTTCGCAGTGGATGCCTCATCATGGGAGCTGGGGGTACGCAAGCACGAGCCCGTTGCGAGGGGCCGATAGCACCCGTGTCGTAACGGCATTCCAACTGCCCGATGGCGAAATCATCAAGACCATTGAATGGTCGCCTTCGATGCTGGGCAAAGGACGTACATCCGATGCCGTATGGCTTGTCTTACCTGAGATTCCAGTCACGCGCCCCTGGCAAGCGCCTACATCTTGGCTGGAGCTGAACGAACGGCTAGCAGCTAACCACATCAATCTTGAAAAAATACTCGTTGAAATGGGGAGCGCGGTTAGGCGAAGTCTTCGGAGAGCCCCTCCCTGGGTACTATTTCTCGGATTCCCGATCGCGGAGCAGGTCGGGTCAGCACCATCCCGATTGCACTGGCTCGCGATTAGATCCCCCTCACTCGCCAACAAGACAGCGCGGCGAAAGGGTTTCAGGTCCTGCGAGCACAACCATCGCAGCTGGGATGCTGAGATTGCTACGTCCAAAGAACCCTTGAAGTGGCAGCGAACAGCCAACTGGGCCTCCGACCAACTGCGAACTAGGGGGGCTGCCGAGAATGAGATGTGCGGGAGCCGAATTCTGCTGATAGGTGCAGGTTCCCTCGGAAGCTCAGTCGCGGAGAACCTCCTCCGCATGGGCGTTTGCGAACTGGGCATTCTGGATTATGACTGGGTGATGATGGGCAATCTCAGTCGCCATACACTCTCAATGCAGGCTGTGGGACACAAGAAGGCCAAGGCTCTTGCTGCGCACCTCAACGAATGCATGCCCGATGCAAAGGCCAGGGCGTTTGATACTGTGTTTCCGCCCCACAACGAACAGCTAAAACAAGCAGTCAGAAGCTATGACGTGATAGTCGACTGCACGGGTGCCGATGAAGTATTGGATGCTCTGGCTTCGTTCGACTGGAAAAGTGAAAAGCTCTTTGTGAGCCTAGCAATGACATGGCGAGCGGAAGGCCTTTTCGCATATGCGGCTTCCGAATCAAGTTTTCCGGCCGTAGATGCCAAATCCCAATTTGCGGCCTCTCCTACCCCGCCACTCAACGAGTTAGGCGCACAGATTGAAGGCATTGGATGCTGGCATGCGGTATTCCCTGCGACTGCTGATGATGTTCAGCTATGGGGAGCGGTTGGTAGCAAATTCATCCGTAGGGCAGTTTTGAGTCCAGGACGGCGCTATGAGTATTTCCGGCAGATGTCGGACGGCACAGTCGAGCGCGCAAAATGAACGACTCCGGTCCACTGTCATTTTCGAGCCCTAGTGCTCCATACACTGTGACCCTTGAGGTTGCAGTCTTGAGCAAGATGGTGAGTGACTGCACCCGGGCAGGAGCACACGAAACAGGCGGCATCCTGATAGGTAATTACAGTAGCGACGGGAGCATTGCCCTGGTCTCGGAGATTACGTCACACCCCAAGGACTCGATCAGCAGCTCAGTAACCTTTCAACGCGGAATCATCGGCCTGAAAGAATTGCTCGCCGCGCGCTGGGATGAAGGTTTTCACTACGTCGGTGAGTGGCACTATCATCCTGGCGGGTCACCGGAACCAAGTAGCCCCGATTTACATGCCATGCGATCCATCGCGACAAACTCCAAATATTCGTGTCGAGAACCGATTCTGATCATATTAGGTGGACGGCCCCCACGAGAAGTAAAGCTCAGCGTCACAGTTTTTCCGGCCAATAGGCCATGCGTTAGATTAAATCCATTCTCCTGCTTTTGAATCGCCCCGCCTTTCCTGCCGGCTGTTCAACCTAGATGCGGTCCTAATACGGTTAGCTCAACCGACGGCCGCTTCTGGCCGAGGCTGTGTAAAAACGTTTTTGAGCGCGGCAGGTACTCAAAACCGGACTGAAAATCGCGCTTCTACGCGAAATCCACATCTGCTGACGTGCCGATAAATTTCAGATTTAACGTAGACGCGCACACTTCAATTTTGGTGAAGCGTTTTTACACACGCTGGGCCGATAGCAGCCCTTGATGACGAGCGTGCAATCTATTACATCGACTTACGGTGTATCGCCGTGCGGATGCCGACTTCTCCCTCAGGGATTGGACATTGTCGATGCGGGCTTACGGGACCTTGGCTTGCGCTTAGTCACGGCAGTCTGGCGTAGCTGCGTCAATTGCTGTTCCAACGTATCGGCACGAGCCTGCTGCGCCGCGGCGCGTTGCAGCGTTTGGTTGAGCTCGGTTTGGTTCGATTCTAGTCGCCGTTGCAGTTGCTCAATTCGCCGTCCGGTCTCCTTGAGCTGGATCGACATCACCTTGCCCTCCTCCCGCGTGCGGTCGATCTCACGGTGCGCGCGATCCTCGACGCCGCGCAAGTAGCTCTCCTGCGCGACGCGCTCCTGCTCGGTCTTGAGCTGCAGCGCCTGTAGTTCCAGCTGTAATGTCTGATTCTGTTGCCGAGCATCACCGCGCTCGCACAGCAGAATTTCGCGCTGTTGTTGCAGGTCCTCGATTTGCATCTGACGCTGCGCCAGCAGCAACTCGAGGTCAGCCAGTCGCGCCTCGGCGGCTTGGCGCCCAGCCACCGCCTCAGCTGCTTGCTGGCGATATTGCGCCGCATCCTGACGCGCCTGATCCTCAATCTCGGCGACTCGCTCGCGTTCTGCGATCAACGCCTGGCGTTGACCCACCAACCCTTGTTCGGCGACGCCTTGCGCCATAAGGATTGCCTGTTGCCACACCGCAACGAAGGCCTGTGACACCTCGCCGGGTAGTGTCGGCAGACGGGTCTCGCCGCTTAAACGTTCCGCGAGGCGCGCCCACCATTGATCCAGCAGCCCGCCAACCCGCGCCGGGCTGCCGCGCCCCAGTTCCTGGCGCACCCGCTCCACGGTCGGGCGCTCGCCGCGGGCCAGCACCGCATCCGCTGCGGCAAACACCTCGTTTTCCGGCACTCCTACTGCCATGGTTCATCTCCCGCTATATTAGGTCTGATAATAGAATGTTATCCGATCTAACACCAATAGGAAAATACGGTGAACGTATTAAATAAAACGACCCTACCGATTATAGCGACAAAAACGCATTTAGACCCGTCCGTGCTGGCCTGCAGCACGCAGGCGGCCGCTGCGGCTTTTATCGCCGCCGGTACCGCGGCCAACACGGTACGCAGTTACCGCAGCGCCCTAAATTACTGGCAAGCGTGGCTGCAGCTGCGCTACGGCCGGGTGCTGGGAGATGACGCCCTCCCTGTGCCGGTCGTGGTGCAATTCATCGTCGACCACTTGGCATGCCCCGTCACTGATGGGACCTGGCACCACCTGTTGCCCGTCGAGATCGACCTGGCCCTGTGCAAGGCCCGGGTCAAAGGCAAGCCCGGCCCCTTGGCCTTCAGCACCGTCAGTCACCGCCTGGCCGTCCTGGCCAAATGGCACAAGCTCAAGCACTGGGACAACCCCTGCGCCGCGCCCGCAGTCGCCACCTTGCTCCGAGAAGCGGGCAAGGCGCAGGTTCGTCAAGGCATCCGAGTCCGTAAGAAAACCGCCCTCACCCGCGAGCCCCTGCAGGCGCTGCTGGAGACCTGCACCGATGGGTTGCGCGGCCTTCGTGACAAAGCCTTGCTGTTGCTTGCCTGGAGCGGGGGCGGGCGGCGCCGGTCGGAGGTGGTGGCGTTAAGAATGGAAGACTTACGTCGGCTGGATGAGGAAACCTGGCTGTATGCACTCGGGGCCACGAAAACCGAGACCAGCGGTCAGGTTCGCGAAAAGCCGTTGCGCGGTGACGCGGCGCGCGCCCTCGACGCCTGGCTCACGGCCGCGCCCTGCCCTGGCGGGCCGATCTTCCGCCGGCTGCGCAAGTATGACCAGGTGACGGAGACCGCCCTGTCAGGGGATGCGGTAGCCCGGATGATCAAGCGTCGGGCGACGCTGGCGGGCCTGACCGGGGATTGGGCGGCGCACAGTTTGCGTTCCGGTTTTGTGACCGAAGCGGGACGCCAGGGAGTCCCCCTGGGCGAAGTCATGGCCATGACCGAACACCGTAGCGTCAATACCGTCATGGGCTATTTCCAAGCCGGCTCCCTGTTGTCCAGCCGGGCCATACGATTGCTGGAGGAGGAAGACGTTGCTCCGCCCCCACGCCGTGTGTGATCCGCCAGCGATGGCGGATGAGACCTGGCACCGAGTCGGCAGTACGCTGGGCCAGCGTCTTCACGCGTGGTCAAGAAAGCCCGAGTCATCGCTGGGTCACCCTGTGCCTCAGCGGGCCCTGCGAACCCGTGAGCCGCGCCACCATCGCGGTGTTGATGCTACCGCGTTGAATACAGCAGAGGTACGTCAGCCCCTAACTTTTGCCTCATCTCCAAGAATAAAGGCATAAAGTCAAAACAAAGATCATCGACCGTGCGCCGGTAAACCGTTGCCTGCTGCCGAAGCTCCTCGAGTAGATGCAGGTCAACCAGCAACTGCGCGAGGCATCGGTCTCGCTCGGTTTTACTGAACGCGAAACCTTGCTCTGTGCACTCGGCACTTAACAGGCGGCGCAGCTCATCGAACCGTGGTCCGAAAATGCACTGCGTCTCTTCCAACAGCGGCATAAAGTCTCGCCAAAGGTTACCCCCGGCGCCATCTGGTGCGGATCCGGCGATTGCCGAAGGATCTGCGACCAATAGGGGCGACTAACCAGTTCTAGTTTCATCGCGTGTAACTCCAACGCTTGCTCGTGATCATATCGACGGTCCCGCGCGTTGAATGCCTGGGCAACTGCCAGCTGCCGCTGCGCTTTATCCAGATGATTATGCGCAACACGCACAGCAACTTTGGCGTCCTTGGCGGTTTCGCGTGACTGCTACAGACGTTCGCGCCACCGCGTGTTCTGCTCAATAAACGTTGACGTTGATCGGCGAACGCCTGTCGCTCCCTGGTCAGGCTTTGCTCAAGCGCCTGACGCTGCTTGGCGAAGGCTTTCTCCATCACACGGCGATCGTCAAGCCAAGCTTGTCGCTGGCGCGCGGAGGTCTGTTCCGCGTCCTGGCGTCCTTGTGCCGTCGCCTGCTCCCAGGGCAGGCCTAAGGCGTGGTTGATCGGCGCGGGTAGCGTATTCCTGTGCAGCCGATCGAGCAGTTGCGCCCACCATCGATCCAAAAGCGCGCCACTACGTTGTGGACTTCCGCGGCCCAACTGTGCGCGCACGCGCGCGGTGGTGGCATTGCGACCGCTGGCCAGAACCGCATCGGCCGCGGCGAAAATTTCTTCATCGCTCAAATCAACCGTCATTTCTGATGCTCTCCTACACCTCTAGATTGGCTCACGACCAAGGTATTACCCAAGGGAAAGGTAGCGTGCGACCTCGCGTGGGGTCGCACCACCGCCATGTCCCCGGCACAGCCTGCGCAAAGCTGACACGATCGCGCTGGGCTTGGCGAAACCGATGGCGCAAGTGCCTGATGAGGTCACCTCTCGCCAAATCGACAGTTGGGGCGGCACTGGTAAGCAACCGCAACAACACCGCCCGGTTCCAAAGTAAATGCCAAAACAGCAGACGCTCCCTGAGCCCCCATCCAAGAATCCAGCCTCTGGCTTGCAAGCGCTGCCTGATCCTTTTGAAACGGCGCAGCCTGTGCTGAAAGTCTTCGGGAGAGCTCGGCCAGGCTCTGAGAGGCCCAAACTTGTCCAGACGGTTCGCCTCTTGCAAGACACCGTATACGCCGAGCGGATCAGTCTGTGCGGGCAGATCCAAACAAGCACAGAGCACGTAACGAGCAAATACGACACGCAGCCATGAGCGCGAGCGGGCGTCATACAGACGTTCGCTGCCCATCAGCGCAAGAAGGCTTGCCAGACGTCGCCAATCCGGCACTTCGCAAAGCCGTTGCAGGCGCGCAACGGAGAAGTACCGCAATGGGCGTCGATTGAGGCGTAATTGTGTGGCCCAGCAGCCTGTGTCCTCCAGCGGATGAACCAGGCGTTGCAGTAGAGGCCAGAGCGGATCGTCCAGTACCGTTTGCAAGATGGGAAAGTCCTCAATGAGGGCTGCGCGCAGCGGGTTTCGGGGCAATCGGCCAGTGAGATAGTCAGGCCATTTGTGATTACACGAATCGGGAATCGGAAGTCCCTTGCGCGTCGCCCACCACGTGTCTCCCCAACGCGCAATCGCAGGTCCCGTGGCGGCAAACCCAGCCGCCTCGGCGAGCGTTTGGCCAAAGAAAATCGCCCGTAGTTGACCAACAGACTTGTTGTCCGACATCAGATGAGCTCCTCCCAGGTGCCATCATTGCCCCGCTAAATAATGGACCTAACTGGCGATTTTTGCTCACGGTTGCCAAGCCGTTACCCGAGGTGTGGTCAATGCGAAAACTTTTAGTGACTCTGAAACAGCCGAGTCAGAGCGATTGTTACGTCGTAGTACGTAATCGGAGTCGGTTAGATTTTTAGAACTAGACGTTAAATAATATAAACACTGCAGGCCCCAGGCTCTTCGACACCTAAGGAGGTCGGAAATGTTGGCCAGTATTAACAGCATGCCGTGTGATCCGATTCCCGCTTTCTCTTGGCCGAAGGCAGGTCATCGCAATTTTTCAACAACCTTTCCTTCTCAAAAGAACCGACGTTCGCTTCGCTGCGGGACTCGTTTGCAGGCTGACTTTTGCGTACGCCTGGAACATGACGCGCACGTTCAGCGATATTGGGCGCAGCCCCATGTGTTCAAGTGGACGGAAGGTACGAAAAAATTTCGCTATGCCCCCCATTTTCTGGTGGAGAACGACGACGGCGGCGGGTGCTATTGCACCGTGCAGGCGAACTTCACCAGCATGACTGCGCCGCAGGGCGAAACCTTGCTCGCCTTTGATGCGTTGTGTCGTGAGCAGGGCTGGCAATTTTCCCGTATAGCTGATGAAACCGTCCACACGCCGAGCTTTGCCACACTGCAGAAGCTGTACCTGCGCAGCTTGGACAGCACCCCTGAAGAGTACGCGGTTTGCATACAGATTTTGCCCGCGCTGGTTTGGCCTGCGACCGTCAGAGAGGTATTGAACGCCCTCCCACCGTCCTCACTCGCGGCACTCTGTAGCTGCTTATTTTCAGGGAGACTTCTGGCGGATCTGAGTCAGGCACTAAACCCGGACCTGATCATCCAAGGTCTGCACACGGGTGAAGGCAGTGTATAAGGAACTACCGTTGCCGGTAACCGGCGCTCAGTACCTGATCGACGGCATCGTTTATGAAGTGATAGAGATCGACGACGAGCTGGTCACCCTATCGACGCTCACGCACCTGCGCGTTATAAACATTGCCTTCGGCTCGTTCATAAGCGATCTCAAGCGTCGCAACATCACCTTGTTCGCCGATAAGCCGGGGGGTGGATCCAGCGCCATCGCTTTTCTGTTTCCCGACGATCCCAAGGTAATCGACGCTAAACGCAAGTTTCGCTACATCCGCACAGCGCTGAGCGAACTGCACAACCACCTACCCGAGAAGGCCACTAAAGCCATCATCCAGCGGATAGCGGGCGAAACCCAGGATCTCCATCCTCCCGGCTACTCGACGCTGTGCCGTTGGATCGCGCGTTTTCGAGCTAACGGCAGCGACGAATTTTCTCTGTACAAACGACCGAGCACGATGCCCCGCGGTCGCCAGCTCGCGGCGGAGATTCAGGCCAAGCTCAAAGAGCTCGTCGACGAGGAATACATGAAGCGTGACGAACGCATTACCATCCAACGTGTCTATCAATTGCTGGACGGTCACGTGTTACAGCTCAATCGACAACGCGCGGCAGCCCTGCAACCGTTACTGCGCCGACCCTGCCGCTCAACCGTGGTGCGCGCCATCGCCAAACGCAGCGGTTACCACTCGGATCGTGCGCACCTAGGGGCCGAAGCTGCCTACAAAAGGCATCAGTTTAGCGGTGAACAGGATCGGCCCAGTGCGCCACTGGAGGTCTGTGAGATTGATTCGTACCCCGTCGATATGAGTGTTGTTGATAAGCAGCACAACGTACTTGGCAAGATTGCCCACCTTTCCGTTATCTTTGACCTTCACTCGGAAATGGTCATCGGCTGGGACCTTTCGTTGACGTACCCATGTGCGGAAAAAACGTTAAAAACGCTTCGCATGGCGGTCGAGGCCGTCCCCGGAGAGGAGTATCAGCGAGGAGCAATGATACTTCTGGTCAGCGACGGAGGACCTGAAAATCAAAACAGCATGGTTGCCACCGTTCTTGATCGCTTGGGCATTAAGTGGACGTTGCCACCGCCCAAAAGCCCCAACACTCGCGCACGTATTGAGCGTTTATTTAGGACATTCGCGGCCTGGGTACATGAGCAGTACGGCACAACCTTCTCAAATCCGGAGGCGTGCCGCGATTACGACTCAGCGCGCCACGCCTGTTACACGATAGAGAATCTGGTGGACTATTTTCGCGAGTGGCTTGAGGACGTCTACCACAATACCAAACATGGGACGCTGCATATGCCGCCCCGGGTGGCTTGGGAACGCGCAATTCAGAACCAGTTGCCACCGAGAAAGTTTTCGTCTGAAACGCTCAACCAGTTGTTTCGCGGTGTCGAATACTCCGCACTCAGTGGCAACCGCGCCGCTTTTTTCAGCCTGACGTGGACCGGACCCGGGCTTGGGACAGTGAAGGCCAAGCTTCACAAGAACCAAAACGCGATCTGCTACTACGATCCATCTGACCTTGGGGTGATCTGGGTTGCGGCGCCCGATTCACCACGCGATCTGGTACCCGCCAGCGGCACCAAGAGAATTTACCAGGAGGGTCTGACGCTCTCCGAGCATCGACAAGTCCAAGCCAAGCTTGCTGCAGACGGTAAAGAATTCGATGATGGTGTTGCACACCTCGCCTTACTGCATCTGCGACAACGCATGAGCGTGGCTCACGATACGTTTATGGCGAATAAGCCCAAGCTTATTCGTCACAAGCAGGAAAGCCCCGACGCGGCGTCCCCCTGTTTTGAGCCGACCGCTTTCGAAGAACCTTGGGATGAGGACATCACCGGGCCCTGGCGGGTGGATGGAGCATGAGCACGAATCCGGAACGCCAAACCTTGGTGCTTAAGGCGCTCGAGCAGTGCGTGGTGTGGCACCCAAGCTTTTCCCGGGCTCATCAACTGGCACGAAAAAGCATGAGCACGACCAGGGATCGTCAAGCTGCCGCGTCGATGATGCTGACCGGTGACACCGGGGTTGGCAAGTCCACGTTGTGCAAACGGATTGAGGCGGAACTCAATATTGATACGGAACACGAAGCTGGGTGCAGCCATGTTTTCACAAAGCACTGTCTGCTTGTCGAAGTGCCGCCCAATGCCACTATCAAAACGCTGGCTATAGAACTGCTGACGAAACTTGGCCTGGAGGACCGTGGCCGCCTTGAACACATGGGCAGCGCTTCTCTAAATCGGCTCATCCTTCAGCGTCTGATCACCATGCAGGTACGACTAATTATTCTGGACGAATTTCATCGAATCCTTGATCAAGGCGCGACTGCGACAAAAAAAATGGTCTGCCGGTGGGTAAACCAAATCCTCAATCAGGCCACCATACCTATCGTCCTCGCTGGATTGCCGACGATTGAAACGCTGATAGACACCATTTCAGAACTCAGTGATCGTTATCCCTATCGCGCCCATTTGAGATACTTCAACCTTGCCGATGAGGCCGCGACCGCCCAATTCCGCAAAGTGATTCAGTTGATTGATGAAAAAGTCATTGAATTCGCAGAATTTACTGAACGAGTTACCCTCATTCAAGATCTGCTATTCAAGGCTATTTGCTTAGCCACCGGCGGAAACTTCCGTCATCTAAACATCCTCCTGAATGACAGTCTGACTCTCGCACTAGAGCGAGAGGACAATAAGCTCACCCTTGAAGACTTCGCCCGCGCCGCAGACGATCTCGATTTCTGTCGACCACACAACCCATTCCGTCTCTCTAGTCGAGACTTGACTGCAGCGCTAAGAAGGAAATATGCACGAGCTCTGTTACCTACCAAAGCCGACTGAGTTCGAGGGTCCCAAAAGTTTGTTGATGCGTATGGCGCATTACAACGGATTCGGTACGGTGAGGAATATGTGCACGTACTTTGCTATTAGTCCGCGCCGATGGGTCGACGTGCTCGGTCAAAACTCTCCATTGCTCAAGACCGTCGACAAAGAAGCCCCATTACTGGCCGACGGCCTGCGCAAAGCTTTTTACAATGTTGCGGCGGATAATTCGAGCTTTATAAAATATGACGATATATCTCTACTGCGCGGAGCTTGCCCAAACACTTTTTACTATTGTTCGCAGTGCATTGAGTCAACGCAATCGCCCATATTTCACGACATTCGCAATATTGGAATGTGCCTGCTGCATGGTACGGAATTGATTTCCGTATGTCCAAACTGCAGGACCTCAGAGCACTGGTACAACGCCCAACTGTTTCACTGCAAATGTGATTTTGAACGCAGGACGGCCAACCGAACTGTCGCCAATTTTACACCCGGTTTGTTTGATCCGTTTCAGTCGCCTCAGCTAGTTGAAGATACTCAGTTCAAACACGTTATTGCTAAGCTTTGCGTGTCTCTATGGGACGCACGCCGAAATGATGAAAACCATAAATCCTGCGACCTCCCCCTAGAGGTCATCGAACACATTAATATCACCGTCGCGGCACAGGTGGCGAAGTACCCAGGGTTTATTAAATCGTTGCATAGGGCCCCGTGGATCAACTACGGTTCTGCTTCTATCGCTTGGCTCGCAGATCGTGCTTTAAATCGGATTTGTATCGATAAACAGTCATGTCCGGATGACTGCTGTCGATTCGCCATAATAGACCGCAATAACGCAAGGCGGGCGATGTTTGAGGACGAGCAGTTATTGATTAAAATGGTCGACAGCTGCATAGTTCGCGGTTGGATGGAACGGCAGTCTTCTTGGCATTACACTCGTCCACCACGTTGCGAAATTATCCGCGATATCAACGCCGAATACTCTTCAGACGTCGATCAATGCCCAGCTAATGTAGAGGGTCTTACCGAGGATGAAGTGGCCGCACTGCTAAAATGCCCATTATCAGCGGTCAGCGGCTTGCTCAGGCAAGGCTGGCTGAAACATCTTGAAACGACGGTGCGGTTTCAATTACTCTTATCCGGCGTACTTGACCGCCCCTCAACGGAGCAGTTTGCTAAACGATACATTCTGCTACATGAGCTATGTGAAGTTTTTGATTTACCAGATTATCTGCTAGTCAAACTTATGGATGCAGCCAGAGTACAAACAAATTGTTTCACTTCAGGACCGAAATTTTTCCCTCGTGCCTCGACCTTGGCACTTATTAGCCAACTTCAGAACTATGCTTCGCTGAGCGCTGACGATATACACCGATTGCCCACCCAAATAATGCCTGACATGCTCGAAGACATCCGCTGTGCGCTCATGCAAATTAATGCATTTAAAAAAAATCAGGCAGAACATGTACCAGATCAAAAGCCAAAATATTTTTGTTTCGCCAAATAATTATCAGAATCTCAATAGAGACAACTAGGCGCAAATTATTTTTATAATGCTAAAGTCTTAGGGGTTCTGCCCCTCCCTGCTACCAATGGCCTGAAATCGTTGCGAGAAGAGACTAAACCCTCCAAAAACCCGGTCTAAAAAAACAAGATAACGGCTTTTGCGACATCGAGATTACTCCATCATTGGCCCCTCCAGCCGGCCAGCAACCTGCTGACAATAAAGGGTTGGCGAAAAATGTTGCGGGCCCGATCCTGCTCATGCCGGACGACTTCGAATCTGGCGACACGCTTCAGCTAATTCTCAAAACTAATGGACCAAGCTTCTCACATCTATTGAGCCGACCCCCGCTATAACCCCTATCCAGCGTTGCTAAATTCTCATTTCTGAGGGCCACCTAAGTAACCAACTGATTCGACAAACCCTGGTCGCTATTCGATTCTCGGCGTGACAGCCACCTCAAGGACTTTTCCATCCAGTTCGTAGCTGAAAGAAACACCACCCTGAAGCCATCGAACCCGCGTCGCGCATCGTCTGCCAGTAGCTCGAGTGGTGCCGCTTCGCCGGCCCGGATTCGCGCATCGGTGCGCAGCGCTGGCGGAAAACACTCCGCTGCGTCATTGCCAGTCTCCGCAGCGCCAGGCTCGCCGCCGGCAATGATCTATCCCTGCTTCCTCGATCGCGAAGAGCTGCCCAGCGGCGTCCTTGAAGAAGGCATTAAGAAGGCATTAAGAAGGCGCTTGGGGAATCTGGGGCGCTGATTGTTATTTGCTCGCCTGACTCTGCGAAAAGTATCTGGGTCAACAAGGAGATCCTTTTCTATGAGAGATTGGGACGTGGCGACCGCATCTTCGCCATCAGGTTTTTGCCGCGCGAATCGCCGCTGAGGGCAAACGAGCCAAGCTGGGGCGAAATACGATAGTTCTCGAGGGACCGATGCAGGCGTTTCGCGAAAGCAGCGTCCTTGCTGGAATAACTGATAAACGCTGCGTAACGCCAAAGGTCCGTCATGATTGCTCCTTTCAGCGTTCACCGCTGCCTTCGTGTGAAAAAAAATGTAGTGGTCTACTTATCCTGGGCGCTTCAATCCTGCGCTTTAACCCAATCCATCATCTTCTCCTTGAACGCGGTCACTGCCTCCTTCTCCGCTTTACTGGCCTTAGCCTTGTAGCGGTCCAACACAAAATCGGCCTGCATCTGTACTTCTCGCCACCTCAGCACGGCCGGCACCCGCCGCTTCAGGTCGGCGAACTCGTTGAGCAACCGAGCGCCATTGAGTTTCAGCGTGCCGCTAAGCAGTACCAAATACAGACCGGCGCGAATCATCGCGGCCACATTGTCGAAATCGGGATTGCTTTCCACCCAGGGTTTGAGCTGCGCCTGGACTCGCAGGATGTCAGCCTTGACGGGGGCTGATGCAATGACGAACAGTTGTGCGGCGAGACGCTCCAGGGCGGGCTCGTAAGCGCGGCCCGGGTCGCTGGCGATGGCACGTCGTTCAGCCTCGGCAAAATATTCTTCCATTTTCTGCAAGGCCAGGTGCTCGGCGGGCTTGTCGTGGGCCAGCACCTCGATCCAGGCCAGGCGCTTGTACGCCGTTCCGCAAAGGCTGGTGCGCCCCAGGGTCGGCTGCACTTTGCACACCCGAGTCAGCAGATTGATCGCCCCACGGATCTGCTTACGGGCCGAGCTCAGCACGGCATTCAATGCCTGCGGCGACTCCTTGGCTGCTGCGTTTACGTTCAGCCAGGCTCGGCGCGCCCGCAAATCGCCCAACTGTTCGCTGGCCTTGAGGCTGGCGCTGCCGTCGTTGGCGCTGATGGCGCGCTCGAACCAGTCGATCGCACGTTCGGTTTCCCCAGCTTCGGCCCAGGCCTGGGCGAACGCCTCGCACACTGTTCCCATCTCGATCCACAGGCGGGCGAAGCGGCTTTCCAGGATCTCGATCATATTGATGACTTGCGCCTTCGGTACTTTCTTGTAGCGGCTGTCATCGATGGCGATTTCCAATGCCAGCACCAAGGCCTGGGCCGATGCGATGCTGTCGAAGCCCTGATCCGCAGCCAACGCGGGCTGGTTGGCATCTCCCGGTGTGCGCGTGAACACCCAGTCCGGATCGCCGTAACACTGGAAGGCTGCCCAGGTATAGCCTTCGGGGGCGGCCTGCCAGGCCTCCCGGCGCGCCGATGCCACCGCATCGATGAACCGATAGCCGTTGAGCACCTGGTTATAGAACTGGGTTGCAAAGAGACTGGCCACACTGTCATCCACCGCCCAGCCCGCGACGACAACGCAACGCACCCCGATGGCAATCAGCTCCTCGGCCACCGTAGCGGCGAAACGGGTACGGTCGTAACTCAGATGCGCGACCTTCAACAACCTGGACGGGTCGATCGCCCCCTGGTAGCAACAGTTGATGAACACCAGCTCGGGCACTACGCGCATGCTCTTCATCTCCCTTGGACCAAGAAAGATGTTGTTGGACAATACGATTCCGCGCGGGTCCAGCATCTTGGCCTGGGTTTCACCGACCATGGTCGGCGCATCGATGTCCGGCACGGGTAACGCCTCGAACAGCGGCGGCTCGCCGTGGCCGGCGATGTGCACGATTCGCCAGTCGTGGGCCAGCAAGGCGCTGGTCACCGCCAAGGCATCGACCTTAAGGCAGGGATCGGTGTCCTCGGATATCAACGAGCGCACTTTGTCGGCCGGCAAGTAGTTTTCCATCAGGCGAGTAATGGCAAGGGCTTCGGCGCGCGCACCAGGCAGCCGCGGATACCGTTTGGCGTCGGTGAGCGGCTCGCCAATGATCAACACATAGGCGTCGGTGGTGGCATCGAGTACCTGTTCACGATAGTTCTCGGTGCGCAGCTTGCGCAGCAGTTTGCTGCGAATCGCCCAGGGTTCCTGATCTTCCGCCGTCGGTCTGTCCGGATCGCGCTCGGTATTGAGCAGCTCCCAGGGGATCGCGGCGGTGGAGCTGTCCAGTTCGATCTGCATTTCCGTGGTGCCACCGAGGTAGGCGTCCATCTCGAGTGGCACCAGCAATTTGAAAAGGGTCTGTCCGATGGTGTTTCCGGCCGAGGACAGGTTCGACGAGGCGCTGACCAACTCGTGCAGCAACGCCACTTGCGTCGACTGAGCCCGAACTTCGGCGCGGGCGCGCCGGGTGTCCAAGGTATAGGCAATCATCGGCAGCTGATTTTCATCGTATTGGGTGACGGCGGAAATGAAGTCGTAGCGAGTGCTTCGGTAGCCGCCCTCCAGCGGTCTACGCAGCCAGCCGGTGCCGGTCTTGATGGTCGGCGTCACCAGGAAATCTTTCGGTCGTGACTCGCCAAGCACGTGCACTGCTCGCCAGGCTTCGGTGGCGCGATCCAGGTACAGTTCGGTCAAGTGCAGGTGGCTGACAGTCGGCCACTCCTTTTGTTTGAGGCGAATGTTCGCGTCGCGCACCCCTTGGGCAATCAACGCCGCCGACTGCCCCGGCGACATGCCTGCCCCGCCGCTGCCGATCAGCGCCGCTGCGATCTCGAACTGCATCGGTGCCCCGCGGTGTTGTTCGGCCAGGCGCTGGGCCCAGGCCAGAACGCCTTGGCGCACCGTTTCCACCAGGTCGCTAGAGCTCAACTTACCCTCTTGCCCCAAGCCTACTACTACGGCTGCTTCGGGACGCGGCAGTTGCAGTGGATTTTCGCCATTAGCGGCGATGTTCATGAACACCTGGTTGCTGCACGGATACGAGGGATAGAGGCTCATCTTCAACGCATCGCCAAGCAGCCCACCGACCATTTCATCAACCACCCTTTCGGTGCCGGTAAGGCCGGCGCTCGCGTAGTGGCCAACTATCAGCGGATCGCGGGTGAACTTGAGGTTACAGTTGATCACCGTCACCGGCAGCGGTGGCAACTCCTCCCGCGCAGCTGGAATGATCGCCTGGCTGTAAAGGCTGAATACATCGTAAACACTAATCGGCAGAGTGATCCGGTTGTCCCGCACCGGCCTGCTCGTCACGTACGCCAGCGACCTGCGTGTGGAACCTCCTCGACTGGGCGTCTCACCCAGCTCCTTCAGCTCAGTGGTGCGGCCGGTCTGCAACAACGAAAGAAATGCCGGAAACGCCGCATTCTGTTTGGGCAAGTCACCGTGTGCGCAGCCCAACCGATAGGTCTGCACACCAGGCAGCAGAGCACTGCGCAAGGTCACGCGGCCATCGCCGCCGCCCACCGCATCCAGATAATTGAAGCCCTTTTCAGCACTGACCGCATAACCATCGGGGGTGAATTCCGCTTCGCCCACCACCATCGACAATTTGCCCTGCCAGGGGCTCAGGTCCTGAGCATCCAGCGCCTTGCGCAACCCTGTCGCGGCCTTCAGCACTTCAGCGCTGGGAACGCCCCAATCGTAGTAGTCTCGCTGGATACGCAGCTTGT
The DNA here is from genome assembly GCF_054897765.1 of Pseudomonas sp. RT4P38. NCBI lineage: Bacteria > Pseudomonadati > Pseudomonadota > Gammaproteobacteria > Pseudomonadales > Pseudomonadaceae > Pseudomonas > Pseudomonas sp. RT4P38. The sequence goes on along the minus strand of NZ_CM142703.1, from coordinate 3,533,304 downwards.
GCCAGAGGCTGTGCTCTTTAAGCCACTGACGATCCCTTTCAGCCAGATCCGCCCAAACCGTGGGATCGGCCAGGTTTAACACTGGATCGAGTAAGTTGGCCTGTAGCTGGATAAATCCCGGCAACGTGGCCATCAATGCCCGGGAGTTTTGCGGCGAAAACGGTGCCCCGGCGAATGCCAGGCTATTGCCGAACGAGTCGTCCCCAGACAAGACCTGCATCGGCGCCCAGGACCCGCCATTGGGTGTGCCAAGCATCAACAAACGTGCTTGTGGGTCGGCCATCATCCGCTCCCACACTCGCGGGCACACGAGCAGCATCGTCCGCGCCAGCAAGCCGCCCATGGAGTGCGCCAGTATCCTGACTGGTTGCCGAGTCTTGGACCTGGCGTCGAGGGCGTTTTCCACGGCGTCCCCGAGACGCTGAGCCTCCCGTTCCATCGGCAGACGCCAATCGTAAGCGAACTCGATCACCTCGTGGGTCGCCTCGAGGTAATCGATCAGCTTGTCGTAGACCAGGCCGACCGCGCCATCAGGTTCTACGTCGTCGTGCCCCTCCTCCTTGTAGCTCAATTCGTCAAGGCCATTGATCAACCAAGGGCCTAACCAAATGCGTCGATCGCCAACCTTGAGGTTGCTGCCCAAAATGCCTGGCAGCACGAATACCGCTGGCTTCAGCGCAGATGGTTTGTCACTGCCCCCGCCACGACTGCCACCGGCATCGCGACCTTGCCAAGACAATGGCCCGATGGTTCGAAAATCCTTGGGCTCATCCAGGGTCAAGCCCTCGACAATGGCAGTCGCGGTGCGCTCGTTACTGAAATAGGAAAAGTGCGAAACAGCGCCGCCTTGATTGAGCAAAAATTTTTCTGACCTCGCTCTGGGTGCACCGCCGTACATTGAACTGGTTTGCACCACCAGGTCGTTGTCGGTCCAGAAATACGTGTCGGCGAGCAGGGTCTTGAGCCAACTGACCACCGAATCTCCTTCCATATCACCGGCGATGACCCGCAACTCACTATCGACGGGCGTGCGAATCAGGTGCAGCCACTGGACCAATGGGCTGTTGGGCATCTGTGCGGCCAGGCCGGGCATAAGCAACGGGTCGCTACGGCGTCGCGCCACTTCGGCCATTAAATCGATAAGCTGGGGCACCACTGGCAGACCGCTCAACTCCATGCTCCATTTGAGCACCGAAAGGTAGGCATCCAGTCTGTTCGACGCCAGTAGCGTACCGCGTGCTGGGCAGGCAACCCGCAGGAAACGCGTGACCTTCAGATGCTTGTTTTCGACCAGCTTGATCAACTGTTGCAGATCTTCGCGCTGGTCTTTGTAGTCATCACCCTTGGCCAGGTCTTCGAAACTTTGCAACAGGCCTGAACCGCCGCTGCAAACTTTCGCCAGCACCTCGCCGATCAACCCACCCCGCGAATGCGAAAGCAAATGAAGCACCGCCCCCTCGGGCAGCGCGTTAGCCAATTCCATGGCGTTCTGAATTGGGCTGACGGTCAAGGTTGGATGGTCCAGTGCATAGACACCGCTGTAGGTGCCAAACAGACGCTTGACCTTGGCCGGATGGTCGGTCCAAAGCTTGCCGAATGTGCCCTGAGTGTTGGAGAAGGTACCATGCAGCAACACCAGCAACGGCTTGCCGTCGATGACAATATCGGCGGCCTGCGTTCTGCCCTTGAGTGAGTCGAGGACCCTGTCGTTGAGCCGGTAGAGACCAGGGTCAACCTGGCTGTCGACCTTATTCGAGGCGAGCGTGGCGGCGGCATCCGCGACGTTGTCCTTACCGACACCGGTGACAATCTGGATCAACTTCACCAGCACCTTGCCAATCGGACCGCGTGAAGGGCCACGGGTCTGCCCCTGAGTTTCGGAAAGTCCATCCCACACCAATTGCGCGGGTATGCGTACGCTGTCACCGCCCTGTGCGCTTCGGGATGCCGCGTTCTGCTGCGCCAGAAACAGTTCGCGCGCGGTCTGCGGGTTAAGAATCAGCACGGGACCGTTGGCGACATGCACGGCCATTACATCTTTGTCCGGGTCTACGTCGAGCGATAATTCGCTACCAGTACCACGACGTACTGCTACCTGAACCGAATATTTCACCGCGCCTTCCGTCAGCCCGGCGGGCAAATGCAACGGTGCGCCAGTACCGGATGTGTTTTGCTCATGCCCCGAAACAACAAAAGTAATGTTCACTTATATGTCCTTGGCGCACGACCCATTCGTATTGATCAATACACAATAGGCGAGCGGAAAAGTTATCTTTATAATTTTTCGCCACGTACATTAGATCAAATAGTTTGCACTGAACAAGCAACAATCCGTTAAGTGTCAACGCTGTGATACACATTCAACCAAACATCGACAAAACAACAGCATTGGCTGGCTATTGATGGCCTGCGCGTTATGCTAGACAGCAAGACACATAATTTGGCGGCATCTGCTTTGTAACTATTCACTCTGAGTTGGAAGTACCGAGTCTACTGCCCGTACTTCACTCACATCCCCGCCATCAAGTTACCCGGGTACGTACCATGGCCAAGCTAAGTCTTACTACCGCCCTCAAAAAAGAATACGAGCAGTTATTCAATAGCTGCCTAATAAATCCGACACGTTTTAATGACGTAAATACCCTGGTGAAAAATCTGTACGACCACCGCGACCAGTATCAAGGTGTGGCCGAAAAAACGGCTATCCCCTGGGGATTTATCGCAGTCGTGCACAACATGGAGTCCAGCCAGAACTTCAAGAAGCACCTGCATAACGGAGATCCATTGAATGCGCGAACCGTGCACATACCTCCAGGCAGACCCCTTGGCCAACCTCCTTTCACTTGGGAAACCAGTGCCATTGACGCTTTGAGCCTGCGCAAGTTAGGTGCGAGGACGGATTGGACACTGCCCGGCACCTTGTATGAACTTGAGTTGTTCAACGGCATCGGTTATCGCATGTATCACCCCCATGTGCTATCGCCTTACCTATGGAGCTTCAGCAACCACTACCAAAGCGGCAAGTATGTCAGCGACGGCACCTGGTCGGATTCGGCAAAGTCGGCGCAATGCGGTGCGGCGGTGCTGCTGCGGCGCATGGCGGAGAACGGCTATATCGATTTCGTCGATCAACCTTCTCCTGTAGCACAGGACGGTCCGATCATCGTTAACTACTCGTCCACTAAGCCGGACAGCCCCGACGAAGTGGCCAAGGCGGAGAACCTGCAACTCTGGCTCAATACGTTCCCTGGAATATTTGTCAAGGTTGATGGTTCGCCAGGAGACAGGACGTCAGCGGCGTATTTTAAAGTGACGGGGCATTATTTGCCGGGTGATCCACGGCGGTAAGTTGGACCGCACATCAGCGGTGTATCTAGCCGTTGCTTACGTCGTATCTGATTTCAGTGGGGATTCGGGCGATCTCATCGAAGTCTGGGATGTGGAGACTGGAATGCTATCGGGTGTTGTGCCAATCTGCTATGACTGATGAAGAGCAGGAGAGACCTCCTTGTTGGCAATCCAACGTCAGGCAAAGCTGAGCGATCATACATACGGAAAGATGCCCGCTCCGGTGCATAACGAGCGCTCGTTACCACACCATAGTCAGGACTCCTTAATTGGGGAAAGTCATCGGTTATGAATCAAGCCAATACAGCACGTTGAAAGAGAACCTTTGGTATAAATCGGCGGGTGCGAGGATTACTTCGCACGCTATAAAATCATGCGTGCGCGTCTGAGTAACAGTGTTTGAGCTACGCATTCAAAATGCAGCAACAGCGAGCCGGTTGGCACGGAGTCTCGGCGTGGTTGCAACTGTCACCGCAGTGTTGGTGCCCGGGGCGACGGCTGGGTATGGCCTGAGGGCCGCGAACCGCGGTATTCAGGAGTTAATCTAGGTCAATGACTTACTCATGAACAATTATTCGTGAACTCACGAAAGACCTAACTACTGAAAGAGCTTATTTTTTCCAATGAGTTAGATGGAACATGAATATCTGACATCGCCCCATTGTTAAATGATGTGTCAGGACGGAACTTGTACCAAAGGTTCTTTCAAGCTACCAATCCCCGATCCCTCCTGTTCGAGCCAACTCAATACCCCGGCTCCAGCAATCGACGCTCGAACCGTCTTATCATGTAAGACCACCCCGGGCAGCTCGGCTCAGAGTTCGATGACAGGCACCCAGATCAAAGCGTCAGCCGGCTACCGCTGCGGCGACAAATCACCCGTTCGATCCTGCTAACAATCTATATCTACGGCTATCTCAACCATATCAAGACCGGCGCAGCGAACTTCGCCTACGGGACATCGAAGGACTCTATAGATCTCCGAAATCACCTGCATCGTTGCGTCTTCGATCGTTCCTTCATTACGGCATAAAACCCAGCCGTGATCTGCAATCGCTCGCTCAAAGGCCTTGGTACAAGCAACATGTTCTTCCAGCTTATGGATCACAGTACTGCTCAGCCCACGCCGTCGTGCCGCTGCCCTCCCCCATGAAATATCAGGGTCGGTGACAACCCCGACATGCAGGTCTGGCACTCGCACGTTTCGATCAATGTTCAACTGTAGAATCTCTGCAAACGGGACTATCCGGCGAAACGCGGCATCAGACGGGTACCAGCGATCGATCAAGATGATGCTGCCTGGTGGCTGTTTAGCCAGCACGTGCTGGGAAATCCAGGTACGGCTATTAGCTAAGCGCTCACAAACCCCCAACTCCAAATCCCGGGTGGGATTTCTGACGAGTTTGTTAACGAGGGTCATTGTTTCCCCCCTATAGGGATCGCTTTTTTTCTCGCAAAGTCGGATCACCTTTTTGTTGTCTGCCCTCAGTACTTTCGTAACGGCCTCCAACAGTGTGGTTTTGCCGGTTCCCTTGGGCCCATCTAGAGAAACAAACAGCGGACGATTCATTCTTCAAATAACGATTGATATACGGTTTTTTTGCCCGGTTCGTTCGCTGGAACCGCTTGGCGCGACTACGCGAATCGAATGGAGGGACCTTATGAACAGACATTGATGAACACTCTAACCTGATTTCTGGCTAACGGGTCTCAAAATCCAGGGTTACAGCCGCTTATGAACATCGGTCATCGCCCATAAGTTAAAGACAGGACGTTCCGTGAGCGTTGCATTTCCACCCACCCTTGCGACTCCGCCAATTTGAAAGTTTTCATGTCCAATTCGATCTCCGTCCGCTACATTGCAACGCACATTTGAAACTCAAGCGTGCGGTATTCGGTAAAATTTAAACTTAATGGCGCACCGAAACGCCGAATGAGCCGGTTGCTCAGGTTCGGCCATACGAGATCTGCTGCTGGGTTTACCGATCTTCTGGATTGCAGATTTCAATTACATTTGGGCTGCGTTGCTCGCCGCACTGCTTGCGTTTTTTCTTACCCAACGATTACAACGACGTTACCGCCTGCTGCTCTATCTGGATGGTTTGGCCGCTGCACTTTTTGGGCTGGCTGCTACTGAAAAAGTGCTGGCATTGCACCTTGCCGCGCCTTTGGCAGTCATGATGGGAGTGCTGACCAGCTTTGGAGGCGGTATAGCACGCGATGTCCTGGCTGGAAGGGTTTCACTGTTGATGTCACGGGAGATATACGCCACGCCGATCTTGTTGGGGTGCACCCTCTACGTCGTGTTGCGCAACATATTCCCGTCGGTCTGGGTCGCCGGTTGGATCGCTTTAATTTTCACTTTTGGCCTGAGGTTTTTGGCCATTTACCTGCATCTTCAAATGCCAGCGATTTTCTCTACCAAGCAGGGATAATTCGTCCGGAAAAACGGCACTGTCTTGAAATCTGGCAGCGCTACGCGGGTGGTTGCGTCAGTCACATAAGCAGCCCCTCATCACCTCGAACCTCCACTGCCTAGGTCGAAGAAATACGAATCCCCCATACGCCCCGCGTACATCGTGCGTCTCAAGTAGAAAGACACAATGCGCTGTCATAAATTGTCTCAGCTCAGCCCTGCATAATTGTTGAAATCAAGGAGTCATACCGGTACTCCTACAACACCATTCTTTAGCAGGGAACGTACCATGCAACCAAGATTCAAGGTGATCCAAACCACCAGACTGGAAGATGGCATGAAGCAATATCGGGTTGTAGATCTCGTCGAGGGAGGCTCAGCTAGCAAGCATGGGGTGTTCAAGATCAGGGCGGAGGCCGACACTGTTTGTTCGCTCCTGAATGCCAAGCATCCGCGTCGGAGCGGTGCGACGGGACTGATCCAGTCAACCTATTGAGTGCCTGGGAGTGTGAACAGCTCGAACGTTTGCTCGCTGAGCTCTGAGCCTGTACGCAAAAGACGTTACCATTGACGACTCAGAAGCAATGGAGACTACACGTGAGAAAGCCACCTATGAGAATCATAATCGAAGAATGGGATGGTGACGGTGCGATTCGAATTCCTGATGAGGCGTTGCAGGAATTGGAACTGGATGTCGGCGACGCTGTTTACCTGATAGAAGAATTTGTCGGCAACACGCGCTGCCTTGTCCTATCAAAAAAGCCTCAAATCGCGGATCGAATAGACGAGCTCACTGAAACCTGGGATAGCGGACAGCCTGGCAACACCCAGGAGAAATGAGGAAGCCATAAAATGCTTCGCTGAACCAGTACATCAGGCTGAACTTCAGAGTCCTTCGCCAGGCCGGAAACGCATACCTGGGCACATCACCTGAAGGCGCGAGATCGAGTCGGGCTTAAAAGGAGCGACCTCTCCATTGACGTCACTTCACACCACAGCTTAGCTATGGCTGCCATGTGGAATGAACGTATGCGTCCGGGCATCCCGTCTTGCGCAACTAAGCCGGTTGCCACCTGTGCGGCAGCAGCTCAGCGATATCACTCGCCCGCTGCGTCGGCAGACGTGTGAGGACGTCCTTCAAATACTCATATCGATCATGCCCATTGAGTCCCGCCGACTGGATCAAGCTCATGATCGCGGCCGCCCGTTTGCCGCTGCGCAGCGAACCTGCAAAGAGCCAGTTCTTGCGACCCAACGCCCACGGTCGGATCTGCTTTTCTGCCCAATTATTGTCAATGGGACGGCCCCGTCATCGAGATAGCGCGACAGCGCCGTCCAGCGTTTGAGGCTGAATCCAAAGCTTTGCTTATCGCCGAGCCGTCGTGCACGATCTGGCGCTGGGCGATCATCCAGGCATGCAAGGCGCCCATCACCGGTACAGCTTTTTCTTGCCGTATTCGGCGCCGTAAATCCGGTTCCAAATCACGGACTTCACGCTCGATTTCGTACAGCAACTGGATGTAGCGCAAGGCCTGCTCGGCGAGCTGGCTCTTGTTGGTGGCGTGTAACTCGAAGAACTTGCGCCGCGCATGGGCCATGCAGCCGATCTCGGTCACGCCAAGTTCGAAGCTGGCCTTGTAGCCACCAAAATCATCGCAGACCAGCTTGCCCTTCCAGTCTTGCAGGAAGTTGCGGGCGTGTTCTCCGGCGCGGCTGGGGCTGAAGTCGTAAACGACCGCTGCCAAGTCCGAGAACTGGCTGGTGGCGTAGGCCCAGACATAGGCGCGGTGGGTTTTCTTCGCCCCGGGGGTGAGCATCTGCACCGGGGTTTCATCGGCGTGGATCACGCCATGTTCCAAAACGGCATCACGCAGGGCATCGACCAGCGGCTGCAACTGCACGCCGCAGTTGCCGACTCATTGCGCCAGTGTTGAGCGGGCGATGGCCAAACCGGCTCGACCAAAAATTGATTCCTGGCGATAGAGCGGTAAATGGTCGGCGAATTTCGCGATCATGACGTGGGCCAGCAGCCCGGCGGTTGGGATGCCTTTGTCGATGACTTGCGCCGGAACCGGTGCCTGGATCAGGGTTTCGCACTGATCGCAGACCCACTTGCCACGGATGTGACGCTCGACGGTGAACACGCCCGGCGTGTAGTCGAGTTTCTCGCTGACATCCTCGCCGATACGCTTGAGGAAACAATCGAGCTGGGCACGTGATGTCTTTGGCAAGGAATTCCTTGGCGTCTATCTGGCAGTCAAACGCGCTGAGTACCGGCAATTCATGGCCGAGGTCGGTGAACTGGACTGGCGCTGGTACCTGACCCAGGCCTGACCGGCATTTATTTATCAGAAGGATCGATCCCATGACTGCAACAACACGCAATGTCACTAACGCTGCCCAGCGCAGCACCTCCTATTACACCGCCAGCCTCAACGACCCAATCCAGTACCCGACATTACAAGGCCAGGTCAGCGTCGACGTTGTGATTATCGGTGGCGGCTTCACCGGTGTCGCCACCGCCGTAGAGCTGGCCGAACGCGGGCTTAAGGTCGCGATTGTCGAAACCAACCGCATCGGCTGGGGTGCCAGCGGGCGCAACGGTGGCCAGGTCACCGGCAGCCTGTCGGGAGACGAGGCCATGCGCCAACAGATGCGCAGCCGCCTAGGCGATGAAGTGGACGATTTCATCTGGCACCTGCGCTGGCGTGGCCATGAAATCATCGAGCAACGGGTGAACAAGTACGCAATCACCTGCGACCTCAAGCACGGTCATCTGCATGCAGCGATGAAACCCTCGCACATGAACGAACTGCGAGCCTTTCACGACGAAGCACAACGACGCGGTATGGGGGGGCAGGTCACGCTGCTCGACCAGGCCGACGTGCGACAGCATCTGGACAGCGAGCTGTACCAAGGTGCCCTGAAAAACACCCGCAATCTGCACCTGCATCCGCTCAATCTATGCCTGGGTGAGGCTCGCGCCGCGCAGAGCCTGTGCGCGCCAGGTTCTGCTGGCCGGCGACGTCTACCACAAGCTCGAGCGCAAACAGCTCAAGGGCAAGATCTTCCCGGCCATGGGCGGAATTGTCACCACTGCTCCGCTGGGCGAGTTGGCGCGCAGGATCAACCCGCACGACCTGGCCGTTTATGATTGTCGGTTTGTCCTCGATTACTACCGCCTGACGGGCGATGGTCGATTGCTGTTCGGTGGTGGTGCCAACTATTCTGGACGCGACTCGCGAGATATCGCCGCCGAGCTGCGCCCGTGCATCGAGCGCACTTTCCCGGCACTGAGGGGCGTGGACATCGAGTTCCAGTGGAGTTGTGCGATGGGCATTGTGATGAATCGCATTCCGCAGTTGGGCAAGGTTTCGGACAACGTCTGGTATTGCCAGGGCTATTCGGGGCATGGCATCGCTACCAGCCATATCATGGGGGAGATCATGGCTGAGGCTTTGACTGGCACGTTGGCGAAGTTCGATACCTTTGCCGGGTGCAAGCACATCAAGGTGCCGCTGGGCGATGTGTTCGGCAATCCGATGCTGGCGGTGGGGATGTGGTACTACCAGATGTTGGAAAAGCTTCGCTGATAGCCAATAAAAAGGTTCTTCACGGATTACCGGGAAAGGCACTCTTGATCTTCATCGATAAAAAATTTGCTATCCCGGTAACCGTAGTCTGCATCCGCTTGATGACCTTTATCCGGTCGTTTTCCTGAATGTTTTCGTCGAGCTCGCCTACCGGTGCGGGACCTGGCTTCAGCCATGCGTTGTAGCCGAGCGTCTCAACACTCTCAACACTCTCAACACTCTCAACACTCTCAACACTCTCAACCTCTGCAACCTCTGCAACTACGCATCCACCCTATCACCTCTTACTAACCCTGTAGCATTCGGTAACACCCGGCCCTGTTGCGGTGTGTCGTTTCAACGACTTGCCGACACCCGTCCCACCACAACAGGCCAATCCTGCCATGGCGTGCTTTGTGCATCTAATTGCAATCCAATCCTGCTTGAAGCCGCCATGCGCCCCAAGGAACTGAAACTCTGGACTACCGGTGTTGCCCATTTACTGGACCTTCCTCCCGGGCATGCGCGGTTAGCAGGCTTAAGTCACTGGTTGCGGCAAGTATGCCCGGTCGATCACTTCGTTCTGTTCGTCTACGAAGGCAATCATCGGCCGTTGGCGCTGTTCGACACCTTCGCAGCCGACAAGCGTGCGGTGTATGTCGATGACTATCAGTGCGGGCCCTATTTGCTTGATCCGTTCTACCTGGCATGCACTCGCGGGCAAGCGCCGGGACTGTGGCGTTTGCGACAGTTCGCACCCGACCACTTCTACCTCGGCGAGTATTACCTGACGTATTACCAGCAAACCGGGCTGGCTGAGGAAGTGGCGTTTTTCGTCGACCTCGGTGGCGGCGCCATGGCCGTTCTGTCGTTGATGCGATCCACCGCCAGCTGTGCTTTTGGTCGTGACGAGATGCAGTTGATCGAGTGCGCGCAGGCCGTGGTTGAACAGGTCATCAATGAAGCCTGGCGTTTGCGTCAAGCCCAGCAACCACGCCCGGCGCAGGACCTGGACTTCAAGATCCGCGAAGCCTTCGATCAGTTCGGCGCGCACATCCTCACCGGCCGCGAACAAGAGATTGTGCAGTTGCTGCTACGCGGTCACTCCAGCGCCTCGGTCGCCGAACAACTGAGCATCAGTCCTGGCACGGTGAAGATTCACCGCAAGAACATCTACGCCAAGCTCGGCATCGGCAGCCAGTCCGAATTGCTCGGGCTGTTTATCCGCGACCTTACCGGCCAGGAACTGGTCGTCGAAGCCTGACACCTGAAACCGACTCTATCCCCCAAGGGATATATACAGCGCAAAACCCTGATTGCTAGTTTGGCCCCCGACGCACTGATTCATCACTGCAAGGGAGCCCGCCTCGTGAACAACAGCGTGAACGACACTTCGCCAAGCGATATCGAATTCTGCAACGTGGTCAAACGCTATGGCGAGGTGTCAGCCGTCAATGGCCTGAACTTCGCGGTGCGTCGCGGCTCATTCCATTCCTTCCTCGGCGGTTCCGGCTGCGGCAAAACCACCACCCTGCGCATGATCGCCGGCTTCGAACAGCCCAGTAGCGGCGAAGTGCGCCTGTCGGGCAAGAACGTTGCCGGAGTGCCTGCGTTTGAGCGGCCGGTGAACATGGTGTTCCAGCATTACGCCCTCTTTCCGCACCTGACAGTGGCGCAGAACATCGCCTATGGGCTGCGTTATCGCACCCCGCGACCCGATAAAAAAACTCAACTGCGCATGGCTGATGAAGCGTTGGAAATGGTGCGCCTCAGCGGCTTCGGCCAACGCAAGCCGAGTGAACTTTCCGGCGGCCAACAGCAGCGCGTGGCCCTGGCCCGGGCGCTGGTCAACAAGCCAACCGTGTTGCTGCTGGACGAGCCGCTGGCGGCGCTGGACCGCAAGCTGCGCAAGGAAATGCAATCCGAATTGCTGCGCCTGCAACGCGAAGTCGGCATCACCTTTGTGCTGGTCACCCACGATCAGGAAGAAGCCTTGTCGATGAGTGACAGCATCAGCGTGATGCACAACGGTTCGATCATCCAGACCGCCACCCCGGAACAACTGTATGAAGCGCCGGCCAGCCGTTACGTGGCCGACTTTATCGGCGAATCCAATTTGTTCAACGGCACGGTTCGCCAAATGCAGGGCAATTCAGTCGTGCTGCGCACCGAGCAAGGGCTGGAACTGACCAGCCCACTGACGCCCACCGGCAAAGCCTTAAACGCAGACGCCGCCGGTTGCATCGCGGTGCGCCCGGAGCTGATCAGCATCGCCAGCGCCAACGCCGACATGACCCGCGAAGTGAAGCTGAAAGGCTACGTGGAAGACCGCATCTACCTCGGCAACTCCACCGAATATCGCGTGCGCACCCAAGCCTTTGGCGTGGTTTGCGTGCGTGTGCCGCGCCAGCAGGATCACGGCGCCAATGCATTCGAACACGGCGCGGCAGTGAGCGTCGGCTGGGATCACGCCAATGGCCTGGCCATGGCGTTGTAAATCATCGATTCGTTTCATCAACCGAATGTGGAGCGTGCTATGGACCAGAAGACGTTTATCAAAACCCTGCGTAGCTGGCAGAACGGCTCGATCAGCCGCCGCGAGTTCCTTGGCCGCACAGGCCTGGGAATTGCCGCAGCGGTGGTCGCAACCCACATGCCCGGCCTGCTGACCTCCACCGCCGAGGCTGCCGAGCAGGCCAAGCTGGGCGATCGCCTGTCGCTGGCAACTTGGCCGAATTACCACAGCCAGGAAAACCTCGACACCTTCGCCAAAACCACCGGTGCGCGCGTCTCGATGAGCGTGTTCGGTTCCAACGAAGAGATGCTTGCCAAATTGCAGGCCGGTGGCAGTGGCTGGGACGTACTGGTGCCGACCAACTACACCATCAGCACTTACGTTGGCCTGGGCCTGATCGAACCATTGGACCTGTCGCGCATTCCCAACTTCGAGGCGCCGGCGTTCCAGCAAAAATTCATGGCCCAAGGAACGGTGGACGGCAAGGTGTATGCGGTGCCGAAAAACTGGGGCACTACCGGCATGCTCTACGACGCCGGCAAACTGAAGAACGGCCCCGCCAGCTGGAAAGAATTCTGGGCAGCAGCTCAAGGCCCCGCCAGCGGCCGGACGATGGTTCACGACTACCAACTGACCGCCATCGGCAACGCGCTGAAAAGCTTCGGCTATAGCTTCAATTCCCTGGACCCGAAAGAACTCGCCGATGCCGAAAAACTGCTGATCGAGGTCAAGCCGCACCTGTTCGCCATCAACTCCGACATCCAGCCGTCAATGCGCAGCGGCGATGCCTGGCTGGCGATGTCCTGGACTGGCGATGCCTCTCAGTTGCACCGCGACAACGCGCAGATGCAGTTCGAACTGGGCAAGGAAGGTGGCGAACTGTGGAGTGACTTCTTTGCCATTCCCAAAAGCTCGGAGCACAAGGACGCGGCCTACGCCTTCATCAACTACCTGCTCGATCCGCAGCACAACAAGCTCGAAGTGTTGAGCCACGGATACCCGAGCGGCGACAAACGCGTCGATGCGTTGCTGCCCACCGCCATGCTCGACGATCCGATCATGTACCCGGCCGCCGAAGCGCTCAGTCCGCTGGAGTTCGGTGCCGCGGCGACGCTCACCAGTCCAGCGCGCGCCGAACTGATGGCTCGCTTCAAGTCCGCCTGATCGCCTGGTCATGGCCAATGAGGAGTCCCCCATGAACGCCACCGCCCACCCGCAAATGGTGCAGCCGGGCAATACCCTGTCGGTCGAGGTTCGCCAACGGCGCAGTCTTGGCCGGCGGATCACCCTGCTGATGCTCTTGCCCTCGACCTTGTGGTTCCTGCTGCTGTTGTTGATGCCGCTGGTGATCATCCTGGTCTTCAGTTTCGGCGATCGCAGTACCGTGGGCGGTTACGCCGGTGGCTTCACGCTGGCCAACTACCTGAACCTCGGCTCCCGTGGCGCGGCGTTCAGTAACACGCTTATGTTGGCGCCGCTGGGCACGCTGGTGTGCCTGGTGGCGGCTTACCCGCTGGCGTATTTTCTGGCGGTCAAGGTCAGCAAGAACCGCTCGCTGCTGCTGACGCTGGTGATTGTGCCGTTCTGGACCAGTTTCCTGATCCGCACTTACGCCTGGATTTTCATCCTCAGCGGCAAGGGCATTCCGGCCCTGCTCGCCAGCCTTGGCCTTGAAGACGTGCGGCTGATCAATACGCCGTGGGCGGTGCTGATCGGCATCGTTTACGGCTACTTGCCGCTGATGGTGTTTCCGATTTACGTCAGCCTGGAAAAACTCGACAAGCGTCTGCTCGAAGCCTCGGCGGACCTGGGTGCCAGCGCTTTCGAAAGTTTCCGGCGGATCACCCTGCCACTCTCCGCGCCCGGGATCATCACCGGGGTGATGCTGGTGTTCATCCTGTTGATGGGCGAGTTCCTGATCCCAGCCATCCTCGGTGGCGGCAAAGTGTTCTTCGTCGGCAACGCACTGGTCGACCTGTTTCTGCAATCGCGCAACTGGCCCTTCGGCAGCGCGCTGGCGATGACTCTGGTGGCGATGATGCTGCTGATCATCGGCGTGAATTTGAAACTGGTGGCGCGCTATGGCGGCCGCCCTGCCGACGGAGGGTTGTGACATGTGGCTGCGCAGCTATTCGACTTCGCTGTACCTGTTTCTCTACGCACCGATCGCGTTGATCGTGCTGTTCAGCTTCAACGCCGGGCGCAGCGGCCTGGCATTCGAGTGCTGCTCGGTGCAGTGGTTTGGTCGCGCGTTTGGCAACCCGTTCATCATGGAAGCACTGGGCCATAGCGCGTTCATTGCCTTCACTTCAGCGGTGATTGCCACGCTGTTCGGCACGCTCGCGGTGTTCGGTTTGCAACGTGCCGGCGCCAAAGTGCGGTTGCTGTTCGATGCGCTGACCTATTGCGCAATCATCGTGCCCGGGATCGTCATCGGCATCTCGACGCTGATTGCGTTCATTAGCCTGTTCGACCTGATCAACCCGTTGCTGGCGAGCTGGATCCCGAGCGTTCCACGGTTGAACATGGGTTTCTTTACCGTGATCGCCGCGCACTCGCTGTTCACCATGGCGTTGGTCATGGTGATCGTGCGCAGCCGCGTCGACTCACTGGACAAGGCCTTGCTGGAAGCCTCGGCCGACCTCTACGCACCGCCAATGCAAACGTTCTGGCGGGTCACCCTGCCGCAGATCAGTCCGGCGATCATGGCCGGGTTTCTGCTGGCGTTCACCTTCAGCTTCGACGATTTCATCATCGCGTTCTTCGTCGCTGGCTCCGAAACAACCTTGCCGATTTACATCTTTTCATCCATCCGCCGCGGCGTGACCCCGGAGATCAACGCGGTTTCGACCGTCATCATCTGCGCGTCGCTGGCGCTGCTGTTCACTTCCCGTCACCTGCAAAACCGCCGCACCGGCGTCCAGGAGTCTCACCATGCGTGATCAGCTTTACATCAACGGCCAGTGGGTCAGCCCGGATCTGGGCGGTTACCTGGACGTCATCGACCCGGCCACCGGACAGGCTTTCCATCGGGTAGCCGCGGGCACCGAAGAAGACGTCGATCATGCGGTGCGCGCCGCCAGGCGAGCGTTCGATAACGGCTGGAGCCAAACCACTGGCGCCGAGCGCGCACAGTGGCTGGAAGCGTTGGCCGATGAACTGGACAGTGGTCAACAGGCGTTGGCTGAACTGGAAGTGCGCGACAACGGCAAACCGTTGCCCGAAGCGCAGTGGGACGTTGGCGACGCGATCGGTTGCTTGCGTTACTACGCCGGGTTGGCCCGGGAACTGGATCAACAGCAGGACCAACCGCTGGCGCTGCCGGACGAGCGTTTTCGCTGCCGCATCCGTCATGAGCCGATCGGCGTTGCCGGGCAGATCATCCCCTGGAACTACCCGCTACTGATGGCCGCGTGGAAGGTCGCACCCGCCTTGGCCGCCGGGGCCACGCTGGTGTTGAAACCGTCCGAACTGACACCACTGACGGCACTGGAACTGGCCGCGGCCGCCGACCGCATCGGTCTGCCGGCCGGGGTCCTGAACGTCGTGACCGGTCTTGGAGCCGACGCCGGCGGTCCGCTCACCGAACACCCTGGCGTGGACAAACTGGCCTTCACCGGCAGCGTGCCCACCGGGGCAAAAATCATGTCGGCGGCCGCTCGCGACATCAAGAACATCAGCCTGGAGCTGGGCGGAAAGTCTGCGTTCATTGTGTTCGACGACGCCGATGTCGAAGCGGCGGTGGAGTGGATTCTGTTCGGGATTTTCTGGAACCAGGGTCAGGTGTGCAGCGCCACTTCACGCTTGCTGGTACAGGAAAACATCGCCTCGCGCTTGATCGAGCGACTGGTTGAGGAAACCCGCAAGATCACCATCGGCCCAGGGTTGGAACCCGGCGTGTTGTTGGGCCCTTTGGTCAGCCGAGGTCAACACGACAAGGTCCTCGGCTTTATCGATCAGGGACTGGCCAGCGGCGCACGCCTGCTCACCGGAGGTCGGCAGCCGGCGTATCTGCCAGAGGGTTATTTCATCGAACCGGCCATCTTCGACGAGCCCGGACACAGCAGCATCCTCTGGCGCGAAGAGGTGTTCGGCCCGGTGCTGTGCATCAAGCGCTTCAAGACCGAAGAGCAAGCCTTGCAAATGGCCAACGCCAGCCGCTTCGGCCTCGCCGCCGCCGTGATGAGTGCTGATTTGCAACGTACCGCCCGCGTCGCCAACCAACTGCGCGCCGGGATTATCTGGGTCAACTGCTCGCAACCGACCTTCGTCGAGGCACCGTGGGGCGGCATGAAACACAGCGGTATTGGCCGGGAACTCGGCCAATGGGGGCTGCACAATTATCTGGAGGTGAAGCAAGTGACCGAATACGTCAGCGACCAGCCATGGGGCTGGTATCTGAAATAGACGGTCGGTGCCTCAGCTCACGCGACATGACAGCCGCTGCCAGGCCGAAGGCGATTTACCGCCCAACTCCCAGCGGCTGCTCCAGCCGAATATTTTCCAGACGACTGAACGCGTCGATCCGCACCCCGCTGCCCACGCTCACCCCCGGTCCAAACACCACACAAGGTTCGATGCATACGTCCTTGGCGAGCTGCGTATCAGCACTGAAGAACACCGTATCCGCCGCCATCAGGCTGACGCCCGACTGCATGACGGCTTGGCGTCGACGCTGCTGGAAAAGCTGTTCGGCAGCATGCAATTGCTCGCGATCATTAACCCCGAGCACGTCGTCTTCATCGACCTCCACCGCCGTCACTTGCAGCCCGGCGCTGTTGGCCACGGCCACCGCGTCGGTGAGGTAGTACTCGCCTTGCGCGTTTTGGTTGCCGATGCGTTCCAGCAACCAAAGACAGGTGTCGGCACGCAAGCCCATGACACCGCCATTGCAGAAGCCGACGTCCAATTCTTGCGGGCTGGCATCCTTGGCTTCGCGGATCGCCAGCAAGCGCCCCTCTTCCACCAGCAGTCGCCCATAAGGCCCCGGTCTTTCAGTGTGAAACCCTGCAACAGCAACCGCTGCACCGTCGATCAGCGTCTGACGGAGTTGCAACAACGTCTGCGGACTGATCAACGGTGAATCGCCAAACAGCACCAGCACGCAGCCCTGCTCATGAGCCTGTAATGCGGCGCGAGCCGCGAGCAACGCGTGCGCCGTGCCCAATTGTTCGTGCTGGGTAAACAGCTGCGCCGTGGGCGCAGCCAATTGCAAGTAATCGGCAACCGGTCGACTGCCGGCACCCAGCACCACCGCTACTTGCTCAATGCCCGCCGCCTCGACCGCCGCCAGCACATGGCCGAGCAGCGGCCGATTACCCACTGGGTGCATGACTTTTGGCAGCTGCGAACGCATGCGAGTGCCCTGCCCGGCCGCGAGAATCACCGCCAGGGTTGACCAGGAAATGTTGTCGCTCATTGCGATCCTCCCAAGTACCGCGGCGTTAAACCTGATCGCGATAGAACACGTCGTCGGCATACGGATACCACCAGTCCTGAATCTTCGGCTGGTGATCGATGATGACCATTTTCGAGCGACGGAACGCTTCAAGGCCCTGACGCCCGAGTTCGCGTCCCAGACCCGACATCTTCCAGCCACCAAACGGCAGCGCGTCGTTATCGATCAGTGGGTTGTTGACCCAGACCATCCCGGCTTCGAGACGCTCGGCGGCTTCCATTGCCTCGCAAAGATCGGTTGTGAACAGCGATGCGCCGAGACCGAACGGCGAGTCATTGGCCAGACGCACCGCTTCGTCGAAATCGCTGACACGGCAAATCGCCGCGACGGGGCCGAAACACTCTTCCTGGTGAATCGCCATGTCGTGGGTCACGCCGGTGAGAATGGTCGGTTCGTAGAACCAGCCCACCGTGTGCTGTGGCGGAATCCGCCCGCCGCACACCAGTGTTGCACCTTTGGCCACGGCGTCGTCGACCAGGCGCATGACCTTGTTGCGTGCGGCCTCACTGACCATCGGCCCGATTTCCGTACGCTCCAGACCATGGCCTATGCGCAAGGCGCGGGTACGTTCGGCGAACTTCTCGACGAACTCATCGTGGATCTCATCGACCACGTAGAAGCGTTCTGCCGAGGTGCAAATCTGCCCGCTCAGGTGGAACGCCGCGGTCACCGCTCCCGCCGCCGCGACGTCCAGTGGTGCGTGTTTTGAGATGATCAGCGGGTCGCTGCCACCGGCCTCGATCACGCACGGTTTCATCTGTTCTGCACAGGCCACCGCCACCGCTTTGCCCGCCGCGACGCTGCCGGTAAAAGCCACGGCGTGAGTCCCGGCCGACTTCACCAGCAGCTGTGCAGTCACCGCATCGCCCGGCACGCAAGACACCAGCCCCGGCAACAGCGAGGTGAAATGCTCCATGAACTTGAGCGTGCAAAGGGTTGTGGCTTCGGCCGGTTTGACGATGCAGGCGTTACCTGCCGCCAGCGATGCAGCGACCGTCCAGCACATCAACAGGATCGGAAAGTTGAACGGCATGATGTGCACGCTGACGCCGTACGGCTCATAACGCACATGCTGGAACGAGCCGATCTGCGTGGTGCCGGCGACCTTGCCCGCATCGTCCCGCGCCATTTCCGCGTAGTAGCGAAAGATCGGCGCGCAGTTCGCCAATTCGCCCATGGCTTCGGGAAACGGCTTGCCCATTTCCAGGGTCATCAACCGCGCGACTTCACGATTACAGGGAACGTCCTGTTCGATGGCATTGGCCAACTGATGCAAGCGCGCGGCACGGCTTTTGGCGTCGATCAACCGCCATTGTTTTTGCGCGGTGGTGGCGGCATCGACGGCGGCTTGCACGTCGGCTTCGCCGCATAGGCCGACTTGCCCGACAGGTTGCAGCGTCGCCGGGTCAAGCACTTCGCGGGCCCGGGCATTTGTCAGGGGCAGGTACTCGGCGTTGATGAAACGCAGGGCAGTGTCAGTGTTAAACGTGGCCATGGGATGATCCTTGAACCAATCGATAAGGGGTTTCGCGCAACGTCGCCAAGGTCGCGGGCGATAGTTCCTCGCGCCAACCCGGTACGTGCCGGTTGAGCCAATCGCGCAGCGGAGCAAAGGCCTCAGCGTCCAGCGCTCGAACAAACAAACCGAGGGTGCGCGGCAGATGCGCCAGGTAACCGTGTTTGCCATCGCGGCCCGCCAGGCGCACAAAAATCCCCAGCACCTTGGCGTGACGCTGGGCGGCCAGCCGCCGGTAATCCTCGAGAAAACGCGGCGCATTGAGCTCCGGACGTTGCATCAGGTAGTGCGTCAGCAGCGCCACGCGCAATGCTTCGGGCACGTCGCGGCGAGCGTCTTCGAGCAGCGACATCAAGTCGTACGCCGCCGCACCGATCAGGGCGTCCTGAAAATCCAGCAGTCCGCAAGCAGCGACACCTTTGCGGCCTTCCAGCAACATCAGGTTGTCGACGTGGAAGTCGCGCAATACCAAGGCTTCGCGACGTTGCGCGACATCGCCGCAAGCTTCGGCGAACAGTTTCAGAAACGAATCACGCAGGTCGAGCACCGCGTCCTTGCCAATCAGCAGCGGGATGTACCAGTCGATCAGCAGCGCACACTCGTCACTCAGTTGTCGGGCATCGTAAGGCGCCATTTCTGCCCCCGGCGGTGCGCGATGCAACGCCACCAGCGTATCGACGGCCAAGCGATACAGCACCGCTTCCGGATGCCCGGCCGCCAACAACCGGGTGTAGGTGTCGTGACCGAAATCTTCGATCAGCGCCAAACCCGCCTCTTCGTCAACCTGCACCAGGGCCGGCGCGGAAAGCCCCAGCCCGTGCAAGTGACGGGCGACCTGCACAAACGGACCGATCGGCTCGCTGTGCGGTGGCGAGTCCATCAGCAGCAAACTTTCACCGCTTAAACGAAAGTAGCCCCGGGTCGAAGCATCCGCCGGCAACGCCACCAGCTGCGCCTCGGCGAAGCCGGCACGCGCCAGAAAGGCTGCACGCTGGTCCTCACGAGTTGGCGATAACGCACGTGTTTCAGTCATGGCATTCACCGGATCATGTAGACCTTTTTCACCGTCTCATGGACGGTGCATACGCCTTTCCAGTCCTTACGGAAAAAGGCGGCCGTGTCGGGTTTGATCTCGATCACTTCTCCGGACTCATGGACATAAGTGCAGCGGCCTTCGAGGAAATGGCAGAACTCGTCGCTGGTGACATGGCAAAACCATTTACCCGGGGTGCAGATCCACACACCGCACTCGGACTGGCCTTCGGGGCCTTTGTGCAGCACCACGCCAGAGACATGGGATTGACCTTCGAGCATGGTCGGGATCACGCCCCAATCCTTGACGTCGGTGATGCTCAGCGGGTCGTACAGAAACGGGGTAGTCATGTGTTGCTCTCCAAAAAATTCAGGCTCAAGCCAGCATGTAAACGTTGCGCAGGGTTTCCCGGACGTGGCATTCGCCGGTCCAGCCAGCCGGGAACAACACCAGTGTGTTGGGACGAACTTCGATCACTTCACCGCCGTCTTTGCGGTAAGTGGCATTGCCTGCGATGAAATGGCACAGCTCGTCACGGGGAATCGACAGCCGCCAGCGACCGGGCGTGCAGACCCAAAGTCCGGTTTCGGGACTGTTACTCGGGCCTTTGAACAACAGTCGGCCGCTGGAGTGCGAAACGCCTTCGACGGCGTCGCTCTGCACGCCCCAGTCCACCAGATCGGTGCGACTGCTGACGGCTTCGAGGTACGGCGTAAAACCCGCCGTCGTGTTTTGATCAGGCATTGTTAAGCACCTTGTCGAGAATGTCGGCCGCGTCCGCTGGCCCTTTGCGTGATTGCATTTGCACGCTGGTGTGCTGCAAACGTTGGCGCATCGCTTCGTCGTTGAGGCAGGCGGCGAGTTTTTCCGCCAACTGCGCTTCGCTCCAGTCGTAGCGATCGAGCTTGAAACCGTGACCGCTTTCTTCGGCGCGCATGGCGTTGTCGTGACCGTCCCAGACGTACGACATGACAATCGCCGGTTTGCCGAAGAACAGGCACTCGGTAAAGCTGTTGTTGCCGCCGTGGTGGATCACCGCATCGACCTGGGCAATCACCGACGGCTGCGGGAACCAGTTGGAGATCAGCACGTTGTCCGGCAGGTCCGGGTATTCATCGAGGTGCTCACCGACATTGAACAGCGCGCGGTAAGGCAACGTGCCCACCGTCGCAATCAGGCGCTTGAGCAAATCGACATCGCCGGAACCGAGGCTGCCAAAACTGACGTAGAGCAATGGCTTGTCGTTGTTGGCGCGGAACTCGGGAATCTCGTACGTCGTATCGTGACGCACGCACCCTTGCAGGTAGTGAAAGCGCTCGGCCGGCAACGGATGACGGCGCTCGAACTTGACCGCGTCCGGGTACAGCAACAGGTTCATGTAAGGCGAGGCTTCGAAGAATGTGCCAAGCGGATACGGCTGCTCGCCATGGGCTTGCAGGAACTGATTGAAGTCTTCGTGAATCGGCCCGATCACGTCTTCAAAGCGCTGCCTAAACTGTGCGTGACCGGCCTTGTCATCGATGCTCATGCCTGACAGATGCGGCGGGATATCCGGGTCTTCGATCTCGTTTTCCGAGCAGGAAATGATCCGCACCCAGGGCTTGCCGTATTGCTTGATCGCCGGGAACAGAATCACGTTGTCGACGCAGATCAAGTCCGGTTTGACCTTGTCCAGCACCGCTGGCAGATCCTTTTGCGCCCACTTCGCGGTGTCGACAATGGCGGCCCAACATTCCTTTACGTAGTTGTCGATTTGATCCATCGGGGATTTGCGGAAGTTGGGAATGTGGCCGTTGATGAAATCGACCCAATAACGGGCCATTTCTTCGGCGGGCATTGGCGCCGACATGTTGACCATGTGCTCTTCAAAACCATAGCCGGCATACACGCCACTCATGCCGGGGTCGGTGAGGAATACAGCTTTGTGGCCGAGGGCTTCGCACGCCTGGGCGATACCGACTGAGTTGAGCGCCGGGCCATAAGCGGCTTCCGGAAAGAAGGCGATCACTTTCTGTTTCATCGAGCGGTACTCCTGCCTGGTCTTTTTTATTGTTCAGCGCGTCAGAACACGGGCGTGGCGAGCCTGCCAGCCGAGCCGGACGCTCATACCGATAGCAAAATGAGCAAATTCGAATTGCGAGGACGGCACCCGGACGATCAAGGCCTTGTCGCTGAGCGCCGTTTGCACATGCACGTTGGTGTCGAGGCCGTGATAGGCGATTTCGACGATGTTGCCGGTCACCCGATTGGCGCAGTCGGTGCCCTCCTCCGCCAGCACCTGTAAACGTTCCGGGCGAACGACGACGGCAACTTTTTGGCCCGGAATCAACGGCGCGTCGGTCTCGACTGCTAGCTCCTGGCCGTTGACGCGCACCGAACGCTCCCCCGAACGCACGCCTTCGAACAGGTTGCTGACGCCGATGAAGTTAGCGACAAATCGGCTGTTGGGATTTTCGTAGAGTTCGGTCGGGCTGCCGCACTGGCAGACCTTGCCGTCATCGAGCACGGCCATGCGATCCGACATCACCAACGCTTCTTCCTGATCGTGGGTGACGATGATGAAAGTGATGCCGCTCTCAAGTTGCAGGCGTTTGAGTTCGAGCTGCATTTTTTCCCGAAGCTTTTTGTCGAGTGCGCCCAACGGCTCATCGAGCAGCAACACCCGCGGCCGTTTAACCAGCGCCCGCGCCAGTGCGACACGCTGACGTTGACCACCGGAGAGCTGATCCGGTTTACGGTCCGCCAGCTCACCGAGCTGCGCGGTGCTCAGCACCTCATCGACCCGACGACGGATTTCCGACTCGGGTAGACGCTCCATTTCCAGTCCGTAGGCGATGTTCTTGCGCACGGTCATGTTGGGAAACAGCGCGTAAGACTGGAACATCAGGTTCAGAGGGCGCTTGTTGGCCGGCAGCGGCGAGATGTCTTTGCCATCCAGATAAATGCAGCCGGCGCTGGGTGTTTCGAAACCGGCGAGCATGCGCAACAGCGTGGTCTTGCCGCAGCCGGACGGGCCCAGCAGCGCAAAGAATTCGTTCTCGCGGATGTTCAGCGACACCTCATCGACCGCCAGACCGTTGCCATAAGACTTGCTGACCTTGTCCAGGATCAGTACCGCAGATGAATTATTCATGGGTGCGAGGAGCCTTGTTGAGACGCTGCGAAGCCAGCAGCGCGGTGATGCTGACCAGCATCACCAGCGTCGCCAGAGCGTTGATTTCCGGGGTGACGCCAAAACGGATCATGGCGTAGATCTGCATCGGCAACGTGGTGGAAGCCTGGCCGGAACCGGAGTTGAAAAAGGCGATGATGAATTCGTCCACCGACAAGGTGAACGAGAGCAATCCACCCGCCAGCACGCCGGGGAAAATCGCTGGCAGCAGCACCCGGCGAAAGGTGGTGAACCAGCTCGCACCCAGATCGATCGAGGCCTCGAGAATCGAATAGTCGAAGTCCTTAAGCCGCGTGCGCACCACTGCGCAAACGAAAGCGATGTTGAACACGGCGTGGCTGATGATGATCGAGTGCAGGCCCAGCCCAACCTTGAGCAGGTTGAAAAAGCTCAGCAGCGCAATCGCCAGGACGATGTCGGGAATGATCATCGGCGCCATCAACAAGGTGTCGACGACTTGTCCCTTGTCATTGCCCTTGCGGCGCAACTCGATGCCCAGCGCCAGGAACGTCCCGAGTACGCAGGCAATGAATGTCGCCGACAGCGCGACGATCAAGGTGTTGAGGGCTGCCGACAAAATGGCCGAGTTATGCGCCAGCGCCACGTACCACTTCAGCGATACGCCGCCCCAGGCCGTGGGCAAACCGGACTTGTTGAACGACAGCAAGATCAACACCAGGATCGGCACATAAAGGAAGGCATACACCAAACCCAGGTGCGTGCCGAGCACCGTGCCGCCAACCGAACGAGACTGACTCATGCGCGGCCTCCTTCTGCACGGCGGGCAACCAGTGCCTGAACGAACAACAGAATCAGCATGATCGCGATCAGGAAGAAGCTCAGCGCAGCGCCGAATGGCCAGTCCCGCGCCGTCAGAAACTGCGAGTAAATCAGGTTGCCGACCATCTGCACCTGCTTGCCGCCCAACAGGTCGGCCGTGATGAAGTTGCCGATGCTCAAGACGAAGACAAACACGGCGCCGGCGGCGACACCGGGAACGCTCAGCGGCAGGATGATCCGTCGAAAAGTCATCCAGCCCGAGGCACCAAGGTCTTTCGACGCATCCCAGAGCTCGTTGTTGATCCGTGACAGCGAAGAGAAAATCGCCAGGATCACAAACGGGATGTAGTTGTAGACCAGCCCCAGCACTACCGACGCTTCGGTGTACAGCAAGCTGATCGGTTCGCCGCTGTAGCCGAACATCTGCAGCATCCGGTTGATCAAGCCTTCGCGATTCAGCAGGACGATCCAGGCATAGGTGCGGATCAGGTAGTTGCTCCAGAACGGCAGCATCACCAGAAACAGGAACACCGCTTGCCGGCGCCGCGGAGCACGCGCAATGGCGTAGGCAGCCGGGTAGCCGATCAGCACCGCAAACACCGTCGCCAGACCGGCGATCTTTGCCGATTTGAGCAAGATGCCCAGGTACAGCGGATCGAACGCGCGCTGGTAGTTTTCCCAGGTAAACAGCCAGTCGATACCGCCATAAGCACCGCGCTCGACGAAGCTGTAGACCAGCACCAGCAGGCACGGAATCACCAAAAAGGTCAGCAGCCAGCCAAAGCCGGGCGCAAGAAGCCAGGCCGACAGACGCCTGTCAGCATGCAGAGCACTCATTACCCATATCCTCCCGCCCCGGAATGGAGGCGGCGTGCGAGCGTGGCGAGGCATGCCGGGCATGCCTCGGTTCGGTGCGGCTTACGTTTTGTGAGGCTTAGTTCTGTGCCGCCATGATTTCGGTGACGGCCCGGGTGTAGGCCTTTTGCGTAGTGCCACCCAGATCGCGCAACTGTTCCATCTTCAACAGCTCGCTCGGGGCGATCGTCAAGTTGGGGTATTGCTTGAGCAGGTCAGCGGACAAACCAGCCATTGCGGCCTGGTTGGGGATTTTGTAGAGGATGTTTTCAGCCACCCAGACGTGGTTTTCCCTGGCGAGCATGAAGTTGACGAACTTGAACGCCTCCTCCTGATGCTTCGAGCTTTTCAGCACGACCATGGTGTCCACCCAAAGGTCGGAACCTTCCTTGGGCACGACAAACTTGATGGCTGCATTGGCTTGGGTGCCGTAGTTGCACCAGCCATCCCACGCGTGCGCCATCAGCGACTCGCCGGAAGCGAGTTTGGAGTAGAAGGTGGTGTCGTCGAAGGAGAGGATGCGTTTCTTAGTGGCAATCAGCTGGTCGCGTGCCGCTGCGATATGGCTTGGGTCGTTGTCGTTGACCGACCAACCCTTGGCCAGAAAACCGGCCCCGAGCATCCAGCGGTCAGTGGCAAGCATCGTCACTTTGCCTTTGAGCGCATCGCTTGGGTTGAGCAGTTCGCTCCAGCTTTGCGGCGCTGGCGTGACCTTGTCGGAGCGGTAGCAAATCCCGGTCGTGCCCCAAGTGTACGGCACCGAGAAATGATTGCCCGGGTCATATTCCAGCTGGGTGGCTTCGGGATAGAGGTTTTTCAGGTTGGGGACTTTGACGGGATCAATGTCTGCTAGCAGACCTTGCTTGTGCAGGACTTCGGCGAAGGGAGAGGAGACAAACACAACGTCATAGCCTTCACCGCCAGACGCCATCAGCTTGCCCATGATTTCTTCGTTGGTCGCGTGCAACGCCTTGTCGACGTCAACGCCGCTGGCCGCTTTGAACTTGTCCAGCGCATCCGGGGCCATGTAGCCGTCCCAGATCGAAATCACCATGTCTTTTGCACTTGCAGCCTGTGAAGCGATCGCCAGGGAGACGCTCAATCCCAGACACATAAGGCCTTTCAGCTTTCTCATAATACTCACCCGACGATTGATTATTTTTGTGTTCGAAGGCAGTACGGTGTAAAGAGAAACGATTGCATGTGTTTTTTTTTAGAAATTAGGACCAGCGTGATTGGATGTCAACGGTTTTTTTTGCGCCTGACGGTTTGGCGATGCATGGCATAAGATGAGCACCTGAGTCGACGCGCCCAAAAGAGATAGACGCTTGAGCACAACACCCGAGAAAAAACCCCGCACCAACCACCTGGAACTCGCCCGTCGGATTCTGGAGCACACCCAGGAAACCGGGCTGGTGGCCGGCGATCCGGTCGCCGAACAAGCGCTGGCGCGGACATTCCAGGTGTCACGCACACTGATTCGTGGCGCACTTAAAGTGCTGCTGGAAGAAAACCTGCTGAGTCATGAGGCCGGCAAAGGTTATCGACTGATCGCACCGCCGACCGGCCAGGCGTTCAATGCCGCATTGCCACAAGCCGAGGAAGAAGAGCTGGCGACCTCGGTACTGCGCGACCGCATGGCCGGACGCCTCGGGGACAGCATCAGCATCAGCGAATTGATGCGTCGTTACGACATCGGCCGGCCGGCCGCTCAAAAAGCCCTACAACAACTGAGTGAAAGCCAGGCCATCGAGCGCGGCCCCGGCCAGTCCTGGCTGTTTCGCCCTTCGCTGAACAGCCTTGCCGCCCTCGAAGAAAGCCTCAAATTCCGCTTGATTCTGGAGCCGGAAGCCTTGCTCAGTCCCAACTTCAACGCCGACCCACAACGCTTGGCGTTACTGCGAAGCGCTATGCAAATCTTGCTCTCGAGCCCCTTAGAGTATTTCGATATCCAGCAATTTCGCGAACTGGATATCAGCTTCCACGAACTGCTCGGCCAAAGCTGCGGCAATCGTTTTATCGGTGACGCCCTACTCCAGCATCAGAGCCTTCGCCGCCTGCCGAACCTGCTTCCGACGGTCAGCGTGCACCGCCTCCAGGAAGCTCTGCGCGAACACCTGCAAATCATTGCGCACATCGAGCGCGGACAGCTGGAGATCGCCGCCGATCTGCTGCGACTGCACCTGCGCCTGAGCGCCGCCCAGCGCCCGCAAACTGCCAACCGCGGGATCCCGCAGGGCCAGTTGTTCGGGCGTCGCTGAACAGCTCAAAAAACATGATGATTTTTTTTATAAAATAAGACAGCATCCAGTCATATTCAGGCACGGCGGGCGTTACCCGCCTCGGACGTCCTCGCCATGCACACACAAAAACTTATCGCCTTGTTTCCGGAAGCCAGTTTCGGCGCGGCCTTGAACTGCATTGGCATCGCCCAATCGCTGCGTGAGCTGGGAGCAAAACCGGTCTTCATCTGCCACGAACATTTTCAGGGACTCTTCGCCGAATACGGCTTCGACGAGCACCCGATTCCACAAGCCAGTCCATTGTCGGCAGCGGAACACCAGCATTACTGGGAACGTTTTATCGAGCGCAACATTCCCTACTTCGACCAGACTCCGCTGGCACAGATCGACAGCTATGTGGCGCCGGCCTGGGAAGCCATTATCGACACCGCGATTGAAGCGGAAAAACCGCTGCAACAGTTGCTCGGGCGCCTTAAGCCGGACGTCATCGTCCTCGACAACGTGGTCATGTTCCCCGCCATCGCCAACGCGGGATGCCCGTGGGTACGGATGGTCTCCTGCGCTGAAACCGAACTGCCGGATGCCGCCGTGCCGCCGTATTTGTCAGGCTGCCTGGCCAGCGACGCGGATGCCCGCGAACGTTTTGCCGAGCATTATCAGAAGGCCGTAGCACCGGCCCATGAACGCTTTTCGCAGTTTCTCGCGAACAACGGCACGGCACCCTGTCCACCCGGCCAGTTCCTCAACGATTCACCGTGGCTCAACCTGTTGTTGTCGCCGACGCCGGTGCGTTATGAACGCCAGTCGCCGCTGGACCCGCAGCGCTATGTGTACCTCGACGGTTGCGTACGCCGCGAGGCGCCTTACATCGTTCCTGACTTCCCACGGCACAACGACGCGCCACTGATCTACATCAGCTTCGGCAGTCTCGGTGCCGCCGACACCGACATGATGAAGCGCCTGATCGGGACCATCGAAACCTTGCCCTATCGCTTTCTCATCAACGTTGGGGCTTATCGGGACATGTACACCACCGTCCCGGACAACGTGTATCTGGACAGCTGGTTTCCTCAGCCGGCCGTGCTCAAGGAGTGCCAGTTGTTCATCCACCACGGTGGCAACAACAGTTTCTGCGAAGCGCTGTACTTCGGCTTGCCGTCACTGATCATTCCTTACTGCTGGGACGGTCACGACAATGCCGTACGCGCCGAGGAAGTCGGCGTCGGCCGCTACTTGCCGCGTTTTGCCGATCCACTGTCCGCGCTACCCGGCGCCCTCGAACAACTGCTGGCCGATCAGTCGATGAAACAACACCTCGAAGCGTTCAGCAAGAATATGCAGGCGACTCGCGGCACGGACATTGCGGCAAAGGCGATCATGGCGCTCCCCAACACTGAAGCGAACGCCACACTGTAGGAGCGAAGCTTGCTCGCGAAGGCGATTTTCAGTGAATAAAGCTGTGACTGACCTACCGCTTTCGCGAGCAAGCTTCGCTCCTACAGGCATCAGCCCCTGAGGATCATGAACACCTTGCGCACCGGCGTCAGGTTCTCCCAGGTGCCTTTGAAGCCCGCGGCGACCACAAACGTGGCGCCGGCCTTGAACTCCTGGCTGACGCCATTGCTGTCGGTCAGACGAACGTGTCCTTCGAGCAAATGACAGAGTTCGTCGTAGTCGCATTCACATCGCTCGAGGTGCTCCGGTGCTTCCCAGATGCCGCCGACTGCTTTTTTCTGCGGCGCCACAAAGTGCCGCCAGCTACGACTGCGATACGGAGTGTCGACCAGTGCGGGATCGCTGGTTTCCAACTCGACGATGGGCAAATCAGGGTTGGCAAAATCGATGATGTGATCAGGTTTACTCATGGTCATTCTCACTCCAGTTCAAGAATCAAAACCGATGCCCAGCGCATCAAACCCTTTGAGCAGCCAGTCGCGGTGTCCGGTAAGGTCTTCGCGGGCCAGTGAACGCTGCGCCAGCGAAACGCCCACATAACGCAGGGGCTCGGGTGGAAACGGAAAAGGTGCTGTCGAGGTCATTGCCAGTTTCGTGCGCTCGGTAGATTTGCCCTCGAGCAAATCAAGCATGGTCAACGCCGCGAAACGACTGGCGGACACGCCCTGCCCGGTGAAGCCCTGGGCATAGGCAATGCGGCCGCCCGACGAGGTGCCGCAGAACATGGTGGTGCGCGCGGACGTATCGATGATGCCGCCCCAGGCATGGCTGAACGTGACGTCCGCCAACGCCGGGAAAGCCGATTGAAATTGCCGTGCCAATGTCGCGAAGCTTTCCGGACGTTGCGTCAACGCCTCATCGCGCCGGCTCCTGAAGTGATAGATGGCGTCGTAACCGCCCCAGAGGATGCGGTTGTCTTCAGTTTTGCGCAGGTAATGAAACTGGTTGCCACTGTCGGCAATCCCGTAGCGGCCGACCCAACCGATGGCGCGCAGCTGAGCATCGTCGAGCGGCTGAGTCGCTAATGCGTAGTCATAAATGGGAATGACCTTGGACTTCAGCTCCCCCAGCAACGGCGGCGCGATGTTGGTGCCGAGTGCGACTTTGATCGCTTTGACAGAGCCCAGCCCGGCTTCCAGTACCTGATGATTGCGATCTTGATGCAGTGCGGTCACCGGCGAATGTTCGAACAGCTGCACACCTTGTGCAAGGCACACGCGTCGCAGTTCCAAGACCATCTTGACCGGGTTCAGCAACGCATAATTGGGCTCGAAAACGCCCGCCACATAGGCTGGTGAGTCGAGGTGTGACTTGAGCCTCGCGCCATCCAGAAATTCGCAGGCGATGCCAAAGCGCTCGTAGTTATGCTGCATCGACCTTAGCCCTTCAACCTGCCAGGGCTGACTCGCGACATTCAATTTTCCGGAACGCTCAAACGCTACGTCCATGCCATAGCGCTGCAGATCCTCCTCAAATGCCACCAGGTTTTCCCTGCCCAGTCGCACCAGTTGCTCTGCTTCCCTGGGCCAACGTTTCAGCGCATTGGAAACACCGTGGGAAATACTCGGCGCACAGAACCCGCCATTGCGCCCACTCGCCTCGCCACCGCACTGCCCGGCCTCAAGCACAACGATGGTTGCTTCAGGCCAGCGCTGACGCGCCATCAACGCAGTCCATAGCCCGACAAATCCGCCGCCCACAATCGCAATATCACACTTCACTTCACCCGTGAGCCTCGGCGCGGCGGTCGCTGGCGTTCGTGTTTCCTGCCAGACAGGATAAGGCCGAGCGTCCGCCAGGGACTGGTTCGCGATGTGAAGTGTCATGCGCTCATGCTCCGTAAAATTCATGGGCTGACGCTAAAGCATTCACCGACGCTTTCACAGGCACAACGGGCAGGCAAACATCGCAGCGGACACGGGCGGAAAAGTACGGCTTCTGGAATACTCTTGGCTTTTCCCTGATCTGCACCCTGGAGTTCGTCGTGGAAGTACCTGATTTACCCACCACCCCAACCTTCCTGGCGGATCCTTCGAGCACACAGACTCATGAAGTTGCGGTGCGTTATCACGAGGCGTGGAAGCGGCGCGACCTGGACGCGGTGATGGCGCTCTATCACCCGGCCATCGAGTACAACGATTTTTTCCAGAACCAGACCATCGAGTACGCGCAATTGCGCGACTATCTCGCGGCAAGCATGCCGGTGGGATCAGAAGAGTTTCAGGTATACACCGATCGCTTGCGCATCGATGGCGACACCGCGTTCTTGCAGTACCGGGTGACGCTCAATGGCAGCGAGGGTCTTGTTTCATTCCGCACTGTTGAAGCGCTGTTGGTACGGGACGGGCTGATCATTAAAGTCAACGAGCACGCGATGCTGGTCAGCCATGCCCCAACGTTAACCCGCCCGACCTATAGCGCTGAGGCGGTCAGTCGTTTGGGATTATCAGCCCGTCAGGTCGGGGCGCTTGCCAATGATTTGCAGCAGTACTTCGAGCAGACGAAGCCCTATCTCGATCCACGGCTGGACCTGTCGCATGTCGCGGCATCGACTGGCTACACACGCAACCAGATCTCGTTCTTTCTCAATCAGGTACGGGGGCAAACGTTTTATACGCTCCTCAATCAGCTGCGCCTGGATGAAGCTCTTTCACGTTTGAATGCGCAACGCCACGCCTCGCGCATTGACGAGATTGCCAGCGCCTCAGGCTTTAACTCGCTGTCCACGTTCTACCGTTGCTTCAAGCAAAAAACAGGGTGTTCGCCGAAGGCTTATTTGCAGCAACTGTCTCGTCCCGAATAAGGTTTGCGCCGTCTGGCTTCTTATCAGTAGCAACACAAAATTCATTTTCGTGGCGCGGTCGCCCCATCCATCAGCCTTTAACTGGGCTTCTTCGCGACAGGAAGTCCTCATGCAACGGATTGTAATTCTGGGCAATGCCGGTAGCGGCAAATCCACCCTCGCCCGCGCCCTCGGCAAGCGCCTGAGCCTGCCCGTGGTGCACCTGGACACGCTGTTCTGGGAGCCCGGCTGGGTCGAACCCGACGCTGAGCAGTTCCGCGCACGGGTCCGCGAAGCGATCGCACCGGATGCCTGGATTTGTGAAGGCAACTATGCGCGGCGAACTTTCGACCTTCGGCTGCCCCGTACAGACCTGATCATCTGGCTCGATACGTCGCGGCTCACCTGTTTCACCCGGGTGCACGTTAGCTTATTTTCTGATGACCACTGAAGACGGCGTTGTGGCTGCATGAAAGACCCGCTTAAAAGGCTAGAAATGGTGTCCACTTAAATTTAAGTGCACACCAAGTGCTGGCATCGCAGAGCGGGCTAGATGACTTGGCCGGACGGATGCGAATGAACGCGAATCAAATCACCTTATCCTGTGGGGCTATGTGATTGCAGCTAGAGTCCGAACGCCAGTTTCAATTCACTCGGTTGCGCCCGCTGCGCTTGGCTTGATAGAGGGCATCATCGGCACGAGTCAGAAGGCTTTCCACATCGTCACCCGCTTTGGCGAGGGCGACACCAAAGGACGCAGTTACAGTGTCTAGCACCTCATCCGTGCCACGAACCTTGATCCGCAGCGCCTGAATTTTTAGGCGCAGCTGCTCAGCAAAAGTATGAGCACTGGTGAGATCAAAACACTCTTGCAGGACTACACAGAACTCTTCACCACCATAGCGTGCCGCCAGGGCCTGAGACGGGATTGAATTCCGTAACACCTGACCAACATGCTCAAGTACGCGGTCGCCCAAAGGATGGCCATACCGGTCATTGAACTGCTTGAAATGATCGATATCCAACATGACCAATGCCACCCCATGAGGAGCATTGATCAATGCATGCGCCAGCAAGCGAGTGAAGGTAGCTCGGTTCAACACCTTAGTCAGACCATCCAAAGATGCAGCCAGTTGGGCTCGCTCGAGCTTGTCTCTCAGACTCTTAATTTCATTTTGCGCTGAGTGCAACTGGGAGAGGAAAAGCTCTTGCTGATCCTGCATGACCTGGGTGCTCTGTTGCAGCTCGCTCAGAATGGCGGGCAACCTCGTGTCGACCGGCTCCGCGAGCATTTCCATGCAATGCCCAAGACTGGCTTGAAAGGTGGCACTGCCATTCACGCAACGCGAGACATCACGCTCCATGTCGTCAACCAGATTGATCGCTTGCTGTTGCCCTGCGCGCGCCTCCTCCAATTCGTCACGAATGATGTAGTCGCGAAAAAGCTTCGTAGCGGATTCTGGAGGGAAACAGTCGAAGTCTTTGACCACCCTGTCCAGATGGCGATTAAGCTCCGGCTCCTGACCTTTGCTGTAGGTGTACCAGAGAGCATAGTGAACGGGATTGGGTGGAATGTTGTGACGCACCATCAGTGGTACGGCCTGTTTCAGCAGAGCCGCCGCCTCGCGGGAGTCCTCTGGATACAGCGTTAGGGCAGTCGCACGCGTCTCTGATTGGCTCATAACGTCACTGTGGTTGGTTTTTGTTGGCATCTATGAAGTCGGGGCAGCATATCCTTACGTACACCAAGCGGCCATACATAATGTATGCCTACTCCCTGTTGGACTGGCTATAGACCGGACTACTGCAACTTGCTGATGAAATAGCCCTAGCTATCAGCTCACGCCATCGGTTGGTTTGCTTTGTACTCTTTCACTGCCTGCGTTCCTGTCGAAAAGGAGTCATCCCAAGCATGTACCCAATTTGACATGATCGCCGTGTTGGAAGAAATTGATGATCCGCCTCTTCTCTTCGACTTGAAATCCTGTGGCTGAATCTGCAGCTCATATTTTCGACACGATCTCCCAACCGGCCACTGGCCCAGTCGATTACTGGGTGCCTGGTTTCCTAATAGGAGTGACAAATTGCTGACTCGTCCCGACAAAGCCGCGCTTCTTCGTGCCATGCCGGGTATGCGTCCGGGCATCACGCCTTGCGTGTTTAAACCGGCTGCCACTTATGCGGAAGCAACTGCTCGATTTCACTCGCCCGCTGCGTCGGCAGGCGCATGAGAACATCCTCTAGATAGACGTACGGGTCATGACCATTCAGCCGCGCAGACTGGATCAAGCTCATGATCGCCGCAGCCCGTTTTCCGCTGCGTAGCGACCCAGCGAAGAGCCAGTTCTTGCGCCCAAGAGCCCATGGTCGGATCTGGTTCTCCGCCCAATTATTATCAATGGGTACGGGGCGCGCATAGTTCCTCGTTATGCGAATCCCCGTACCCTGTACCGTCATCAAACAGCTATCCGCCAATATCTACAGATCACCCGTTTTATGGGAGCGATGCCCTAAAAATTGCGGTGGAAACCGCCCACGAAGCGGTAGTGGTCCTTGATCAACGTGTTGACGTCATCAATGTCTTGATTGGCGAACTGCTTGAGCGAAACCGGCAACTGGAAATGCTCCATTCGCGCTTTCCGCCCGGCACCTATAGCCAGCAAAGCTACAACCACGAAGGCGAAGAAGCCGGTTACTTGCTGTCCGGCAGTTTCGAATTGTGGGTCGGCGAGCGCTACTTTCAGCTCAACGAAGGCACAGCTTCAGCTTTTCCAGCCAGGAACCGCACCGCTATGGCAACCCTGGCGAGGTGGATGCGGTGGTGATCTGGGTGATTACCCCGCCAACGTTCTAACGGCGCCCGCGGCCACTCGCCGGGGTGATCACTTCTTAATCACGCAACTGGGCAAAACCCAGCTCACTGCAAGCAATAACATCGTGGCGGCAGTCCTTGGTACTGCCAGGACTGTCATTCCCGTACTTTCGGACCTCGTTTGCTTTTCGCGACCTTTTTGGGCGGGATGTTTCTAGCCAGCGCCAGCCGAGACGAGGATGGCCGCCCATTCGACCCACGCCTTCTGTCCGAGCAGATGGAGGTCTTCGAGCTGGCATACCAAAATGCGTACTCGGTGGAAGATCGAACATCGATCGTGGTCAGGTGACTGGAGCAGCTTTGGAGCGCTCGGTGCGTTTTTGAAGTGGGGCAATAGGTTGTGGCTTGGCCGAAGCAGCAGCACCTTCTTCGATCGCCTGCTGAATCGCACGCTTGCGCGCTTCTTCGGCACGGCGGCTGAAGAACCAGACCAGGAACGTCATAAACGACACCGCCAGCAGAATCAGGCTGGCCACGGCATTGATCTCGGGTTTCACGCCCAGACGCACCGCCGAGAACACTTCCATCGGCAGGGTCGTCGAACCCGGGCCGGACACGAAGCTCGCCAACACCAGGTCATCCAGGGACAGGGCGAAGGACATCATGCCGCCGGCCCCCAAGGATGGCGCGATCATCGGGATGGTGATCAGGAAGAACACCTTCCATGGCCGCGCACCGAGGTCCATGGCCGCTTCTTCAATGGACAGGTCCAGCTCACGCAAGCGCGCCGACACCACCACCGCCACATACGCCGCACAGAACGTGGTGTGGGCGATCCAGATGGTGATGATGCCCCGCTCCTGTGGCCAACCGATCATCTGCGCCATCGCCACGAACAGCAGCAACAGCGACAGACCAGTGATCACTTCAGGCATCACCAGCGGCGCGGTGACCAGGCCACCGAACAGCGTGCGTCCCTTGAAGTGGGTGATACGGGTCAGCACGAACGCAGCCAATGTACCCAGCGCCACCGCCGCCACCGCCGTGTAGCAGGCGATTTCCAGCGAGCGCACCACCGAGCCCATCAGCTGGGTGTTGTCCATCAACCCGACGTACCACTTGATCGACCAGCCACCCCACACCGTCACCAGTTTCGAGGCGTTGAACGAGTAGATCACCAGGATCAGCATCGGCGCGTAGATGAACAGCAAACCCGCTACCAGCATGAAACTTGAGAAACGGAAGCGCTTCATTCCTTGCCCTCCATTTCTTTGGCCTGACTACGGTTGAACAGGATGATTGGCACAATCAGGATCAGCAACATCACCACTGCCAGGGCAGATGCCACCGGCCAGTCGCGGTTGTTGAAGAATTCTTGCCAGAGCACTTTACCGATCATCAGGGTTTCCGGACCGCCGAGCAGTTCCGGGATCACAAACTCGCCCACGACCGGGATGAATACCAGCATGCAGCCGGCGATGATGCCGTTCTTGGACAGCGGAATGGTGATCTTCCAGAAGCTGTTGAAGGTGCTCGAACCCAGGTCGGATGCAGCTTCCAGCAGGCTGTTGTCGTGCTTCACCAGGTTGGCGTAGAGCGGCAGGATCATGAACGGCAGATAGGAGTAAACGACCCCAATATAGACCGCGAGGTTGGTATTGAGGATCTGCAGCGGTTCATCGATCCAGCCCATCGTCATCAGGAAACCATTGAGCAGGCCGTTGTTGCTGAGGATGCCCATCCACGCGTAGACGCGGATCAGGATCGCAGTCCAGGTCGGCATCATGATCAGCAGCACCAGCACCGTTTGCATCTCTTTGCGGGCACTGGCGATGGCGTAGGCCATCGGGTAGCCGATCAGCAAACAGAGGATGGTGCTGATCAGCGCCATTTTCAACGAGCCAAGGTAAGCGGCGATGTACAACTCGTCGCCGGCCAGCATCGCGTAGTTGCTCAGATTAAGCAGCAACTGCACCTTTTGGTCGATGTAGCTGTAGATCTCGGTGTACGGCGGAATGGCGACGTCGGCTTCGGCGAAGCTGATCTTCAAGACGATGAAGAACGGCAACATGAAGAACAGGAACAACCAGATGAACGGAACCCCGATGACCAGCTGACGGCCACCGGGAATTATTCGGTTGAGGCGGCGTTTGAATTTGCGCATGTTCATGAGCGAAGTACCACGCCGCTGTCGTCTTCCCACCACACGTAAACCTGGTCACCCCAGGTCGGACGCGCGCCACGGCGTTCGGCGTTGGCAACGAAGGACTGGACGATCTTGCCGCTCGGCAGCTCGACGTGGAACACCGAGTGACCGCCGAGGTAGGCGATGTCATGCACCTTGCCACTGGACCAGTTGT
Source organism: Pseudomonas sp. RT4P38 (assembly GCF_054897765.1). Taxonomy (NCBI): domain Bacteria; kingdom Pseudomonadati; phylum Pseudomonadota; class Gammaproteobacteria; order Pseudomonadales; family Pseudomonadaceae; genus Pseudomonas; species Pseudomonas sp. RT4P38. The sequence continues at coordinate 3,496,987 of NZ_CM142703.1, read as the reverse complement.
ACTCGCAGGTCGGCATGTCGACCGTGACCAGCAGTTTTTCCGGACGGATCGCGTAGGTGACCGATTTATCCTGCACCGAGGTGCTGATGCCGTGGCCCACATAAATCTGACGGTCCAGGTCCTTGCAGGTGATGGTCGCATGGCCTTCGGCGTCGTCCACCACTTCACCGTCGAAGATGTTGACGTTGCCGATGAACTCGCAGACCAGACGGCTGGTCGGGGTTTCGTAGATGTCGATCGGGCTGCCGATCTGGGCGATCCAGCCCAGGTGCATGATCGCGATACGCTCGGCCATGGTCATGGCCTCTTCCTGGTCGTGGGTCACCATGACGCAGGTTACGCCGACCCGCTCGATGATCTCGACCAGCTCCAGCTGCATCTGCGAACGCAGCTTCTTGTCCAGCGCACCCATCGGTTCATCGAGCAGCAGCAGCTTCGGTCGCTTGGCCAAAGAACGCGCCAGGGCCACACGCTGACGCTGACCACCGGACAATTGATGCGGCTTGCGCTTGGCGTACTGGCTCATCTGCACCAGTTTGAGCATGTCGGCTACGCGAGCATCGATTTCTGCGCCGGAAAGCTTGTCCTGCTTGAGGCCGAAGGCGATGTTCTGCGCCACGGTCATGTGCGGGAACAAGGCGTAGGACTGGAACATCATGTTGATCGGCCGCTCGTACGGCGGCATGTCCGTGATGTCGACACCATCGAGGAAAATGCGCCCCTCCGTGGGCCGTTCGAAGCCTGCGAGCATGCGCAGCAACGTGGATTTGCCCGATCCAGAACCGCCGAGCAGGGCGAAAATCTCGCCTTTCCTGATTTCCAGGGACACGTCGTCCACGGCAATCGTCTCGTCGAACTTCTTCGTGACCCGGTCGATTTTGACCAACACCTGTTTAGGTGACTGGTCGCCCTCGAGGGCTTTCTTATAGGCGCCGGAGGCAACTGCCATCTTTTTATCACTCGCGCAGAGGGGCCGCTTGCCTGAACAAGGCAACCTTATTGTTATTAGGATTCGCTGATGGCGGCGTTTTTCAAGGTAGTTGTCGCGTCAACCGTTCAACTATGCCGCTCTTTTCTCGTCCTGCTGCTCCCGATCCGGATTCAGCATCACCGCTCCTATCGGCTCCCAGTTCCGCGTCTGGCCTGACCAACGTTCCGGGCTTTTCTTGCGCGCTCGCTGGTACAGTTCATGCCGCCGCGCCAGGATCTGCTGGTCCAGCCCTCGATGCCGCTCCGTCGGTGTCACGAAGCGGATCCGGCTATGCCGGTGCTCGTTGTTGTACCAACGCATAAAATCTCTCACCCACGCGCGTGCGGCGTCCAAGCTGGCAAAACCCTCCTGCGGCCATTGCGGGCAATATTTCAGCGTTCTAAACAGCGACTCCGAGTACGGATTGTCGTTGCTCACTCGCGGTCGGCCACGGGACGGCGTGATACCCAGGTCGTACATCTTGCTCAACAGCGTCAGCGATTTCATCGGCGCACCATTGTCCGAGTGCAGCACCAGCGGCTCGTGTAAACACTGCTCGCCGATCACGCTGCGTTGCAGCAGCGCAGCGGCTTTTTCGCCGCTTTCTTCTTCGTAAACTTCCCAGCCTACGGCCTTGCGGCTGTAAATATCTTCGATCAAATACAGGTAGTAGTACTTGCCGCGTATCGGCGACGGCAAATACGTGATGTCCCACGACCACACCTGATTGGGCGCTTTGGCGACATGCGTCGTCGGTGCCGCATGCCGTCTGGGTCGCTGGCTACGGCCCCGATGATGTTGCTGACCGGCTGCACGCAGGATGCGATAAAACGTCGCTTCCGACGCCAGATAACGCCCCTCGTCAGCCAGCCTCGGTACGATCTGACTCGGCGGCAAATGGGCATACGCAGGGCTGTTACACAGCGTCACGATCGCTTGTCGTTCGATCTCGCTCAACGCATTACGCGGCGTGGGCCGCACGGTGGTTGTGCGGGCATCGGCTTGAAGATCCTCACTCTGCGTCCATCGCTGCAAGGTTCTGAGCGACAGCCCCACCTCTTGGCACGCTCTGATTTTTCGAGCACCGGCCTCGATGGCTTCGATCAACCAAGCCACCAACAACTGCCGTTCCGGCAAAGAGGTCAGGTGTCCTCGTTGTCGATCCCCCAGTAATCGTTGAGCTTTTTTCGCAGCACCAACAACGCGGCGGTTTCGGCCAGCGCCTTGTCTTTACGCAGCAGTTCGCGCTCAAGTTGCTGAATACGTTTCTTGTCCTTGCGAGATTGTTCGCGGTCGACCTTTTGTTGGTTCTGAACACTCTGCTGCCCCGTGATACAGGCTTGGCGCCAGGCGCTGACGTGTTCGGGGTACAGACCTTTTCGTCGGCAGTACTCACCCAGTTCGAGCTGCGACAGACCGGCGGTTTCAAGGACGACAGCGAACCGGGCTTCAGCAGACCAGTTCTCGGGGAGTGGCTTGTCTTCAGGCACTGCGCTTCCTTCAGAACTGACCTTCTTGCGCCAGTTGGACAAAGACATTTCGCTAACCCCTTCACGCCGGGAAACCTCGGCCATCGTCAGGTTCAGCGGGGGAAGCAGCATCTTGAGTAATGCGGCTTTGCGTTCAGGTGAATAGTACGGCACGACCAGTCTCTTTCCGCCCCCGATATGCTTTTTCAGGAAAATTCGGAGAGGCGACAACTATCCTGACACCGGGGGATGGGCAATAACTTAACTCGTTCGTAACCACTCGAAAAACAGTGCAAACAATTCCGACTGCGAATTGACGTTCAGCTTTAAATAAAGACCTTTGCGGTGCATGCGGACAGTCTCAGGCGAAATACCGAACTGACTGGCCGTGGATTTCACGGAGTGCCCGCGGAGTACCATGTGCGCGACCTCGCGCTCGCGCTGCGTCAGCAGATCGCGACCGAAATTCTCAAAAGCGTCCTGCAATCGCTGTTTGAAATCGTCATGCTCGGTAGTGGCTTCGCCATCGGCGTGCGTTGCTACAATGTTTTGCAACCCGCGTTGGCCAAACTCATGGATGAACTCCCGTACTAGCGGCTCGACCGCCCGCAACAGATTGAGTTGTTCCGCCTTGAGCGCCTCGCCACCGAAGCCTTGAAACAAACTCACTGATATTTGCGATTCATTCACCGTGTCGACAATATAAAAACTGTCTTCGGAGCTCCCTGATTTCAAGTAGTAAGTGTTGTAATACTCACTTTCAAAGAAGTTGTCAGGGGCAATTTCCTCAAGATGATAAAAACCTTCAGCCAGGCCCTGCTCCACTGCCAGGCAAAACGGATCAAGCAAGTAGCCACCGGAAAAATAGCGGTCGATGATCGACTCCCGATATTTTTCCGGAATGCCGCGCTGATACAGCAACTGCGGTGCACGGTCCTTGTGTTCCAGGCTGATCATCACCGATTCGACGGACACCAGATGCCCGAACGCCGACGCCAGATATTGCAGCGCGTCAAGCTTCTCGACATGGGAAAATGCCTCGCGCATGTCGCGATGCCAGTTATGCAATGCCCCAAAACGCAAGGCAATCAACGTCTCTTCGTCAGGTTTGTTCATGCCCCGCAGTCTAGCGGGTGAACCGGCACCTGTTAATTGCAGACTTGAATTCATTGGCCGAAATACTGGCCGCTTTGCTCAAGTTCAGCGGCCACCTCAAGAATGCACACCCGCAGGATCTCGACGATTTCATCGACCTGAGCGCGCGTCAGAATCAGCGGCGGTGACATCACGTTGAGATGCATGATCGGGCGCACCAGCAAACCTCGAGCCTGGGCGCGGGAATGAATCATCTCGCCGATGTTGATCTCGTCGGCAAACAACGCTTTGGTGCGCTTGTCGGCCACGAACTCGACGCATGCCATGAGCTTCAGGCAACGCACCTCGCCAACCAGCGGCAGATTACAGAGTGTCGCGAGCCGCTCTTCCAGATAGCCGCCGACGTCGTCGACATGCGCCAGCAGGTTTTCTCTTTCGATAATCTCTATGTTCTTCAATGCCGCCGTACAGCACACAGGATGGCCGCTGTAGGTAAAACCGTGAGTAAAGCAGCGCCCGTTGCCGGGTTCGGCAATCACCTTCCAGATACGGTCGGAAAAAATGCACGCTCCCAGCGGCAGATAAGCGGACGTCAGCCCTTTGGCGGTGGTGATAATGTCCGGTTGCACATCGAACAATTCATAAGAAGCGAAGAACTTGCCCAGCCGGCCAAACGATGTCACCACCTCGTCAGCGACAAAAAGAATGTCGTAGCGTTGGCATATTTCCCACATGCGCTTGAGGTAGCCCTTGGGCGGGATGATCACTCCGCCGGATCCCATGATCGGCTCGGCAAAAAAACCCGCCACCTTATCTGCACCGATAGACAGGATCTTGTCTTCAAATTCCTTGACCAGAAATTCAAGGAACTGCGCCTCGTCCATACCGCTCGGCGCGCGATATGGGTTGGGGTTGGAGATGTGGTGAATTCTGTCGTTGGCGTAATCGAATTCAGGCACCCGGTCGGCGGCCTTGTTGCCGATTGACATCGTTAGAGTCGTGGAGCCGTGATAGGCGTTATAACGCGCGATTACATGCTTCTTGTCCGGTTTGCCACGGCAGTTCTGATAGTACTGAATCAGTCGGTACGCGGTGTCAACTGCAGTAGAGCCACCCGTGGTCAGAAACACGTGATTCAGATCCCCTGGCGCCAGGCTGGCGAGCTTTTCGCACAGTTGGATCGCGACATTGTTGGACATGTCGGAAAACGGATTCGAATACGCCAGTTGCCGCACCTGATCGGCAATCGCCAGCGCCATTTCCTCGCGCCCCAATCCGATATTGGTGCACCACATTCCACCAACGGCATCGAGAAAGCGGTTGCCATGGGCGTCGATGATATAGGCACCGTCACCCGCCACAATGTTCAAGGAACCCTGTTCGCTGTGCTCGTCGAACATGTGGTAGCCGTGCATGTAGTGAGCTTTATCGGCGCTGACCAACCTGGCGTCATCTACAACAGCTGACAGTTGTTTATTGGCTGCAGTAACCATACAAAAAACCTCAAACCAAATAATTGAAGAATTAAAGTCCGCTCTTTACGGTGCTCCAGACCCGAGTGATGGCACGCGTGTCTTTCGCGTTTTGGCTCTTCTGTGGAAACAGCCGTTGACGCGTCTGCTCATCGGGGTAGATAGCGGGATTGTTTCGTACATCGGCACTCAGCAACGGAGTGGCGGCCGCGTTGCTATTGGCGTAATGAATGTAATCACTCACCTCAGCCATCACCTGAGGCTGCATCAGATAGTCGAGGAACTTGTGGGCATTCGCGACATGGGGTGCGTCCACCGGAATGTACATATTGTCGAACCAGATCAACGAGCCTTCCTTGGGAATAAAGTAGGCAAGATTGATATTCAGTTTCGCTTCTTCGGCACGCGCCATCGCCGTCGCATAATCACCTGACCAGGTCATGGCCATGCACACGTCACCATTGGGCAGGCTGGTCAGGTAGTTGACCGAATCGAATTTGCGAATATATGGCCGCACCGACAACAACAAATCCTGGGCGGCTTTCAAATCTTCCGGCGCAGCGCTCTCAGGGTCGCGTCCCAGATATACCAGGGCTAACGGGATCACTTCCGTTGGCGCATCTACCAGCGTTACTCCGCAGTCGGCGAAGCGCGAGACGATTTTTGGATCGAAGATCATCGCCAACGAACCGATCGGCGCGTCCGGCATGCGCTCCTTGATCTTGTCGACGTTGTAGGTGATGCCATTACTGCCCCAGGTATAGGGCGCCGAGTACTTCGTGCCGGCATCGAATCCCTGTTGCCCCTCCAGAACCTTCGGATCAAGGTTGGTCCATTGGGGCAATAAACTCTTATCCAGCGGCTGGAAAACCTTGGCATGGATCAATGGCGGTGCGAGGGACGCATTCAACACGACCAGATCGTAGCCGGAATGACCGGTCATGAGCTTCGCCTGAACCGTTTCATAGGCGTCGAACGTGTCATAGATCACGTGGATGCCGGACGTCTTTTCGAAGTTGGCGATGGTTCTTTCGCCAATGTAATCTGCCCAGTTGTAAAGCCGCAGCGTATTGGCCTCATTCTCCTCACCAGCCTGTACACCGACCGCTATGAGTACCAGGAGCGTACTGAAAATCAACTTGAATGCCTTGCGCATAGCAAAATCACCTTATCAAGCGAAGCCAGTTCTGGATGACCGGTTGGGCTCACTATTAAGGGATTCGGCCAATGACGCCATAACCCAAATGGGGGGCTATCAGGATTGAGCACTCCCGAGCTGAACGGGATGGCAAAAAACAGCAGCTATGGTGACACGTCTTGTCATAGCGCCGAATCCGCCGCAGTTAGACTTGAACGCCAGCAAACACCAACCCGCCTAGTTGCTGCGTAAGACGCGGCGCGTGAAAATCGGCCGCCGCCTGGAGTTGCGGTGGTTCATCTTGATACGCTTTTCTGGGAACCTGGTTGGATAGAAGCGGATAACGGCAACTGTCCCCCCGAAGGCGCCGTGTTCGCCTGCAAAAACTTCATTAACGCTCCCGCCGCTGGCGACAGGCTCCGCCCTTTGCGCGTGAGCATGCCGATCTGGCGCTCCACCTTCGGCTCGGCCAGGGGCAAAAAGGCGAGCTTTTCGTTCTCCTGTGGAAACGCCAGGTAAGGCAAGGTACTGATCCCGACGCCCTCCTCCAGCATCGCAATGAGCGAGATCATGTTGGAGATGAACAAGCGACTGTGCTCCAACAAGCATTCGGCATCGGTGCCTTCCAATAGCCGTGAGGTGCCGTTACGGATCATTGGCAAGCCCTGCAGCTGCGACCAATGCAACGCCCCTCCCGCGTGTACCAAGGGATGGTCGGCCCGGCACACCACGCCCACCTGGTCGTTGAGGATCGGTGCGAACTCGACCTGCTCGTCGGCCATCCACATGCTGCTGATGCCAAAGTCCACCTGCCCTTGGGCCAACAACTGTTGGACGCTATCGGCGGTGCCGTCCTGGATGCTGATCTGCACATTCGGGTGCTCGGCCACGAAGCGCCCCAAGGGGCCCGGCAACAAACGGCTGGCCACGGAAGGCACGGTGGCGATGCTGACCTGGCCTATCTCATGCTGGACCAGCAACGTGACCTCGCGGGCGATGCGGTCGTGGTGCTCGATCAGGCCGCGGAACAACGGCAGGCAATGTTCGCCGAAGGGTGTCAGCTCAACCCGGCCACCGCCCTTTTCGATGAGCGTCTGGCCCAGCTTCTGCTCCAGCTCGCGCACCGCCAGGGACATCGCCGGCTGGGTGCGGTAGGCCTGGCGTGCGGCGGCATGGAAACTCTTGAGCTCAGCCACCAGCAGGAAGTAGCGCAACTGAGCGATTTTCAGCTCGGGCAACATGATTATTAATCCTTATCGAATCATTTTTTTTATTAATTTTTATTTGCGCCATATTGCTCGCAAGATGAGAGCCAGGCAAACGGAGGCTTCTCAATGTCACTCACTTCCTACAAAAACTACATCGATGGCCAGTGGTGCGAAGGTCACACCACACTGAGCAACCACAGTCCCTCGGACAGTCGCGACTTGATCGGTGAATACCACCAGGCCAATGCCGAACAAACACGGCTAGCCATCCAGGCCGCCCGCAGCGCGCAGCCGCTGTGGGCCGCCACTGGCCTGGAAGCGCGCCAAACTTTGCTGATGGCCATCGGCGACGAGCTGATCGCCCGCAAAGAAGAGCTCGGTCAACTGCTCTCGCGTGAAGAAGGCAAGCCACTGGCGGAGGGTATCGGTGAGGTCAACCGCAGTGGCCAGTTCTTCCACTACTACGCTGCCGAGGTACTGCGCCAAATGGGCGAGACCGCCGCCTCCGTGCGTCCCGGTATCGACATCGAGGTACACCGCGAGCCGGTGGGCGTGGTGGGCATCATCACCCCTTGGAACTTCCCCATGGCCACCGCTGCCTGGAAGATCGCCCCAGCCCTGGCCTTCGGCAACGCCGTGGTGTTCAAGCCGGCCAACCTGGTGCCAGCGAGTGCCTGGGCACTGACCGAGATCATCAGTCGCCAGGCCCTGCCCCACGGCACGTTCAACCTTGTCATGGGCAGCGGCGCGAGCGTCGGCGAGGCCCTTGTGCAGTCAGCCGATATCGATGCCCTGACCTTCACCGGCTCGCTGGCCACCGGTCGACGTGTCGCGGTCGCCACTGCCGGCAACCTGGTGCGTTGCCAACTGGAGATGGGCAGCAAGAATGCCCTGGTGGTGATGGACGATGCCGACCTCGACGTGGCAGTGGAATGCGCCCTGAACGGCGCGTTCTTTGGCACCGGACAGAAATGCACGGCGTCCTCGCGGCTGATTGTCTGCGAAGGCATCCACGACCGCTTTGTCGAAGCTCTGCGCGGGCGCATGCGCCAGCTCAAGGTCGGCCCCGCCCTGGAGGCCGGTGTGCAAATCGGCCCGGTGGCCGAGGCACGGCAACTGGAACAGAACCTGGAGTATTTGCGCCTGGCCCAGGCCGAGGGCGCCACGCTCGTCGAAGGTGGCGAGCGCCTGCAACTGGAAACCGACGGCTACTTCATGCGCCCGGCACTGTTCATCAACAGCCGCAATGACATGCGCATTAATCGCGAGGAAGTGTTCGGGCCGATCGCCTGCGTCATCCGTGTACGTGACTTCGAGGAGGCTTTGGCGACCCTTAACGACACCGAGTACGGCCTCACCGCCGGGATCATCACCCAATCGCTGCGCCATGCCAGCGAGTTCAAGCGCCGTGCCCAAACCGGCTGCGTGATGGTCAATCTGCCCACCGCCGGCACCGATTACCACGTGCCGTTCGGCGGCCGCAAAGCCTCGAGCTTCGGGCCACGCGAACAAGGGCAATACGCCCGCGACTTCTACACCGTGGTCAAGACCACTTACGTCCGGCCTTGATGGAGCATCCGCCATGAACGACCTTCTGATGATCGACGGCCTGCAGTACTCCAACTGGAGCCCTGAAATATTCCAGCAAATGCAGGTCGGTGGCCTGAGCGCGGTGCATGCCACCATCGCTTACCACGAGAACGCGCGCGAAACCCTCTCGCGCCTGGGCGAATGGAACCGTCGCTTCGAAACCTGGCCCGAGCTGATCCGCCCGGTACGCTCGGCCAGCGATATCCGCCTGGCCCATGAGGAAGGTCGGGTGGGCGTGTTCTTCGGTTTCCAGAACTGCTCGCCGATCGAGGACGACATTGACCTGGTGGAAATCTTCCGCCAACTGGGCGTGTTCGTCATGCAGCTCACCTACAACAACCAAAGCCTGCTCGCCAGTGGCTGCTACGAACATGAAGACAACGGCATCAGCCGCTTCGGCCGCCAGGTCATCGCCGAGATGAACCGGGTCGGCATGCTGATCGACATGTCGCACAGTGCCGAGCGCAGCACCCTTGAGGCCATCGAATTGTCGACCCGGCCAGTGATCATCTCCCACGCCAACCCATCGAGTTTCCATGCGGCCAAGCGCAACAAGTCCGATGCGGTACTGCGCGGCATCGCCGAATCCGGCGGGTTGCTGGGTTTCAGCACCTATCCCTTCCACCTCAAGGGTGCCTCGGCCTGCAGCCTGGAGAGCTTCTGCGACATGATTGCCCGTACCGCCGACCTGATGGGCGTCGATCACATCGGCATCGGCACCGACCTGTGCCAGTCGCAACCGCTGTCGGTGCTCGAGTGGATGCGCAACGGGCGCTGGAGCAAAGAAAAGGACTACGGCGAAGGTTCCAAGGACAACGCCAGTTGGCCGGCTCCGCTGCAGTGGTTCCGCGACAGCCGCGACTTCCCCAACATCGCCAAGGGCCTGCGTGCCCGAGGCTTTGCCGAAGACGATGTGAGTAAGATCATGGGAATGAATTGGCTGCGCCTGCTGGAAACCGCCACCACGGCGCAGACCTGAGCCATCCCTGCACGGACAGCATGAACAATAAAAACAATCGCAGGTTCCGGAGGTTTCATGAAAAATCCAAGCACCCTACAGGCTGACGGCGAGGCCATGAGCCTGCCGATCGCCCGAGACATCGACTGGCCGCTGTTCCTGATCAGCGGCGGTTTCCTGGGGGCGTTCCTGATCGCGGCGCTGGTCGATATCGACGCGGTGTCGGCACTGGTCAACACCCTCTTCGCCTGGTCAACCAAGGCCTTCGGCCTGTATTGGCAGGTGCTGATGCTGGCGACCTTCGTGGTCAGTCTGGGAATCTGCTTTTCGAAATGCGGACGCGTGCGCCTGGGCGGCATCGAGCAGCGCCCGGACATCAGCACTTTCAACTGGATCGCCGTGATCATGTGTGCATTGCTCGCCGGCGGCGGCGCTTTCTGGGCCGCGGCTGAACCGCTGATGCACTTTGCCAGCCCACCACCGTTCTTTGCCGGCGTGCAGCCGCACAGTGAAGCGGCGGCTACCGCGGCGCTGGCGCAGGCCTTCGTGCACTGGGGTTTCCTGGCCTGGGCGGTGCTCGGCAGTTTGCTGGCAATCGTGCTGATGCACTTGCACTACGACAAGGGTTTGCCGCTGGCTCCGCGTACCCTGCTTTACCCGCTGTTTGGTGAACGCGCGCTGAAGGGCCCGATTGGCACCTTCGCCGACGCCACCTCGATCATTGCCGTCGTCGCCGGAACCATCGGCCCGATCGGTTTCCTCGGCCTGCAGATCAGCAGCGCCCTGCACGCGGTGTGGGGTGTGCCCAACGGCATCCTGACCCAGTCGATCACCATCGTCCTGGTTACCCTGATGTACACCACTTCCTGCCTGGTCGGTCTCAAGGGCATCCGCTTCGTCAGCGAGATCAATGTCTGGCTGATGCTGGGGCTGGCGCTGTTCATGGTGGTGTTCGGCCCGACGCTGTTTATTCTCGGCGGCTTCCCGTCGGCCTTCGCCCTGCACGTGGAGCAATTCATCCCGCTGACCCTGTTCCGCGCAGATCCCAAGTGGCTGGACTGGTGGACGGTGTTCTACTGGGGCTGGTTCATCGGTTATGCGCCCATGGTCGCGCTGTACGTCGCACGGATCTCACGGGGCCGCACTATTCGCGAGATCATCATGACCCTGTCGATCATCGCGCCGCTGGTGACCATGTTCTGGTTCACCGTGGTCGGAGGCACCGGCATCGGCCTGGAGCTGCAGACACCCGGGATCGTTACGGCCCATGGCACCCAGCCGGAAGATCTGCTTTTGGGCGTGACCCAGAACCTGCCACTGGGTGGCCTGATCAGCGCACTGTTCCTGTTTCTGAGCTTCATATCGGTGGCGACTAACGGCGATGCCATGGCCTTTACCGTGGCGCTGGCGATGTCCAGCACCAACAAACCCAAGAAATGGCTGTGCGGTTTCTGGGCGATAGGCATGGGCCTGGCGGCTGTGGTGCTGATCACCATCGGTGCCGGCGGCGTGACAGCCCTGCAGTCCTTCATTGTCATCACCGCGGTGCCGGTGTCCCTGCTGATTCTTCCGGCGTTATGGGATTCCGTGCGCATCGCCCGGCACATGGCCCGCGAGCAAGGTCTCTGATCATGATGCATCCAGGAACAATAACAATGTCCGACAACGCGTTTGCAGCGCTGACGCCGCGTCCTGCCAGCCAGGTCATGGACCTGGCCCGGTTGGGCAGCCACTTCCAGAGCCCATTGAGTTTCGTGCGCAGCAGCATGCGCCGGATGATGAACCAGCAGTGGCGCATCCAGCGCAGCCGTTTCGACCTGGATGGCGACGGCTTCGGCACTGTCATCTACCGCATCGACACGCCGACCGCGCACTACCACTGCGTCATCTTCTCGGCCTACCTGCCACCCGAGAAGCGCAGCGACCGGGTCATTGCCGATCAATGGGACGTCTGCTTCGTGCTGGTTGCCGGAGATGTCGACGAAGCGCAACTGATCGACCTGCAAAATAACGTGCCGTTGCAGGAAGCTGGCCGCTTCGACGCGCGGGTGCTGGTGCTGTCCCGCGCCAACCGCAGCCTGCGCAATTTCGAACGATTCCTCGTGGCCCTGGCCGAGGGTAATCAACCGGACCCACGTCAGTTGGCCGACGTCGGCTACCTCTACCGCACCACCGCCGTCTACGGCAATGGCAAGTTCGGCATCGCCGACTTCGGTTGCCTGCAGAACAACGCAGACTTCAATCAGCCGTTCAGCGCGCAGATGTTCACCGTGTACCTGTTGCGCCATTTCAGCATCGAACAGATTGAGCACATGGCCCGGGCGCGCAATCCGCAGCGCGCAGCGAAACTCGACATCAAGCTGCAGCGTTATCTGGGCGTCGGCAACGCCACCGGGCTAGGCATGGCGCCCTTCCTGCTTAACCATCCGCAACTGATCAACCAGTGGATCTGGGCGCGGGAAACTGGCCTGGCCCGGGTCCTCGCACAACCGGCGGATCCCGCCCGAATGCAGCGTTTCCATGAACTCCTGCACCGGGCACGCCTGCATCTTCAGCAGACCCTGACCGAAGATGTGCGCCAGCACGACCAGGACCGGCAGACCCTGGCCGACCTGACCCCACTGGCCGACTGGCTCAATTGCCAGCCCTGCAGCGACGATCTCTGGTCGCGCTTGCTGACCTGGAGCGAAGCGCACGCGGGCATCGGCTGCCAGGAATTGTTGGTCAGCCTGTTGCTGGAGCTGTACCCCGAGCAAGTGACGCCGTTAGCTGACCAGATGGGCGTCGTCGAAGGCTGGCGCCTGGATGCACAAATGCCCTTGGCGCAGCTGCGCGAGCTCATCGAAAACCACTACGCCTGGGCCCTGGCCTACGATTTCAACGACGCCGATGCAGAACACTTCTTTTGGTACCGTTCCGCAGAAAAGGAAGAGCCGCGCTTGGGAATGCGTGCCGAGGAGCCGGGCGCCGAAAAGGAGATGCAACTGGGCATCGCACGCAACATCCAGCGCTGCCATCGAGCACTGCTCGATCACCTGCGCGCGCACCCCGACGAGTTGACCGCGCACTTCCTGATCGCCCATCCGGCGTTCAAGGGCACTGTCCGGCGCCTGCGGGACATGGCTCAGTGTGCCTATGGCGAGATCCGCGCCAACCTGCTGGCCCGCGACATGCTGCCCATTCACTTGTTGCGCTGCAAACTGGCGTTCTTCGGTGCGGGAAAGTTCGACCCCAAGTCCAGCCGCTGGGTGCGTATAACCCTGTTCCAGGGCGCGCCGCTGGTGGGTGAGATTGGTCAGCCGTTCGATGACGACTGGAACTTTGCGGTCATGCCGAACGGAGATCAATGACCATGCGCGTATCCCTTAACGAAATCCAGGTAATGTGCCGTAAAGCCTTCGAAGGGATGGGCTTTGCTGCCGGCGATTGCGAGGATGCCGCCGACATGGTCGGCTGGCTGCAACTGCAAGGGCTGGACGGCGTCGGTGCGCTGGAAAAGGCCTTGGACTATCTGGAAAGCGAAGCTGACCAGCCCTTTGCCCTGCGCTTCGAAGACAGCGCTTTGCTGGTAATCGATGCCAAGGGCCAGAGCGTGCTGCGCTGTGCTGCGACCGCGGTGGAGCTCGTGTTGGGCAAAGCGCTGCGCAGCGGCCAAGCCGTGCTGCGGATCCATCATTGCCACAACCGACTCCTATTGCTCGGTTACCTGTGCCGGGCTGCCGAGCAGGGGATAGATGTGCAGGCGCGCTGGGGCGATGCCCGCCAGGTTCGCATCGCATCCTTCCACGCCGGCAACAGTCGCCCTGACCTGCACAGCGAAGAGCGACTTTGCGCCAAGGACGTGGAGCAAAGCATCACCGTCGTTTTCCGCCGCCCGGCAACACCGGCCCGCCACCAGGTCTGTGCGCAAACCGCGCTCGCGGAGGGATTCACCGTTAGCGAGCCCACCTGGCAGCGGCTCAAGCAGTTGGCAGAACACATACTGGTCGAAAGCACCGAAGCCTCGCGTCGCCACGGCGCGGGTGGCGGCAGCGATGCCGACTGACTGGCCCCGTCCCGTTCATTTAGGAATACACCGATGAAATACGCCATCAAGACCGACCTGTTTGCGTCCAAAGCCCCACTTGAGTGGGCTGTCGTCGGCAACGGCACCCTCTACACCGCACAGATCCCCATCGATGCCCACGGCCAGGTGGTCGCCGGTGGCATCGAAGCCCAGGCGCACCAGACCCTGGCCAACCTGCGCCATACCTTGGAAGCTGCGGGCACGTCGCTGGATGCCGTGACCCAGGTATTGATCTACGTCACCGACCGCAGTTACCTGGCCACGGTCAATGCCATGTATACGCAGTACTTCCAGGCCCCCTACCCCAACCGCGCGGCGATCGTGGTGGCGGGACTGGCACGCGAGGAAATGCTGGTCGAGTTGGTGGTGTACGCCTGCCTGCCGCAGGCGGCTTGAAGCGCCGGTTCAGACTGCTAGTGGCAAGTACTGCTACCTTCAGGATTAATACGGCCGCATGGCGATCAGGCGGTTGTGCTGCCACTGATTGCTTGCGATAGCAGTCCTTCGCGACAGGAAGCAATCGGCCCAGAGTGTGTAAAACGCTTCGCCAAAATTGAAGTGCGCGCGTCTACGTTAAATCTGAAATTTATCGGCACGTCAGCAGATGAGGATTTCGCGTAGAAGCGCGATTTCCAGTCCGTTTTTGAGTTTGTCGCGCTGAAAAACGTTTTTACACAGCCTCGGCCAAAAGCAACCGTTCAAAGCTGTCAAATACCTTCCGCCACGAACAAACCTGTGAATGCCGTCTGAACCTCCATCTATCGCGAGCAAGTCGCTCCCACAGGGCATCGCTTGCTATCTGCGCAAGCGTCAACAAATCGTTACTTTTTTTGATACATCCTACAACCACTGATCAGTAAGTCTGGTTCTTTGACACTTCACCGATGTGCGGTCACAACTTTTGCGCTCCGCTGGGTCCTAACACGATGGCTGTCGATGGAATATTGGCATCTTTCGAGGTTTTGGCCTGATACGGAGATAAGCTCATGATTTTCAATGTACAAAATTTTGGCGCCAAAGGAGATGGCATCACAGACGACACGGCGGCGATACAAAGTGCGATTGATGCAGCGGCCGCCGCAGGCGGGGGGCAGGTGTATATGCCGACCGGAACTTATATCGTTTCGGGAGGTGAGGAACCTTCCGACGGCTGCCTGATGCTCAAGAGCAACGTCTACCTGTACGGCGACGGCATGGGCGAAACCACCGTCAAGGTGGCTGACGGCTCCGACACCAAGATCACCGGTGTCATCCGCTCGGCCTATGGCGAAGAAACCCATGACTTTGGCGTCAGCAACCTCACCATCGACGGTAACCGCGACAATACCACCGGCAAGATCGACGGTTGGTTCAACGGCTACATTCCCGGCGAAGAAGGCTATGATTCCAACGTCACCCTCGACAGCGTCGAGATCAAGGATTGCTCCGGGTACGGTTTCGACCCCCACGAGCAGACCGTCAACATGGTCATCAAGAACAGCGTGTCCCACGGCAATGGCCTGGACGGCTTCGTTGCTGACTTCCTCAGCGACAGCACCTTCGAAAACAACGTCGCCTACGACAATGACCGCCACGGTTTCAACGTCGTCACCAGTACCCACGACTTCACCCTCACCAACAACGTTGCCTACAACAATGGCGGCAATGGCATCGTGGTGCAGCGCGGCAGCGAGGACATCCCCTCCCCCAGTAACATCACCATCACCGGTGGCGAGGTGTACGGCAACGGCGCCGAAGGCGTGCTGATCAAACTGTCCAGCGACGTGACCGTCAGCGGCGTCGATATTCACGACAACGCCAGCGCCGGGATCCGCATCTACGGCAGCAACCACGTCGAGATCATCGACAACACGCTCAACAACAATTCCCTGGGCAACCCCGTACCGGAAATCATCATCCAGTCCTACGACGACACCCTGGGCGTGTCCGGCAAGTACTTCAACGGCAGCGACAACACGATCCAGGGCAACATCATCAGCGGCAGCGACCTGTCGACCTACGGTGTTGCAGAGCGCAATGAAGACGGCACCGATCGCAACGCCATCATCGGCAACACCATCAGCCACACCAGCAAGGGCGCCACGCTGGTCTATGGCGACGGCAGCTACGTCAGCGCCACGGTGCCGATGACCACCGTGCAAGGCACGGCTGGCAACGACACCCTGCTGGGCAGCGCCACCAGCGAGATTTTCTATGGCGCAGCCGGCAACGACACGATCAATGGCGGGGCCGGTGGCGACATTCTGGTGGGCGGTGCAGGCATCGACAAACTCACCGGCGGCACGGGTGCCGATACGTTCCGTTTCATCGCCCAGTCCGACAGTTACCGCAACGCAACCGCAAGCTTCGATGACACCCTTACCGACTTCGACGTCACCCAGGACAAGATCGACCTCGCCGGCCTGGGCTTCACCGGCCTGGGTAATGGCCGTGGCGGCACCTTGCAGGTCAGCTACAGCGCCAGCAACGACCGCACCTACATCAAGGACTACGATGCCGACGCCAGCGGCAATCGCTTCGAGTTGATTCTCTCGGGCAACCTGGTCAGCACCCTGACCGCCAGCAACTTCATTTTCAATCGGGTGGTCACCGGCACCAGCGGCAGCGACTCGCTGTTGGGTAGCGATTCGGCCGACACCTTGCTCGGCCTGGCGGGCAACGACAGCCTCAGTGGCGGCGCAGGCGACGACAAAATTGACGGCGGCGCCGGCATGGACACCCTCACCGGTGGCACCGGAGCGGACACTTTCGTGTTCTCCAATCGCCTGGACAGTTATCGCAACTACAACACCGGCGGCGTCAACCTTGGCGACCTGATCACCGACTTCGATGTCACCGCCGACAAGATCGACCTCTCGGCCATGGGTTTCACCGGCCTGGGGGACGGCAAAAACAACACCGTGTACCTGGTGCTCAACACGGCCGGCACCAAGACTTACATCAAAACCCTGACCGCCGACGCCAATGGCAACCGCTTTGAAGTGGCGCTGGATGGCAATTACCTCGACAAGCTGACCAGCGCCAATTTCGTCTTTTCCACTTCGCCAACAGTCAACCACGCGCCGGTGGTGGCGACAGCGTTGCTGGATCAGAACGCCACCGAAAACACCCCGTTCAGCTACGTGGTGCCGGCCACTGGTTTTACCGATCCGGATAACGACAGCCTCAGTTACACCGCCAAAATGGCCGATGGAAGCGCCCTGCCCGGTTGGCTAACCTTCGACGCCGCTACCCGTACCTTCAGCGGCACGCCCAGCGACACGGCATCGGGCACTTACTCCATACAGGTCACCGCGTCCGATAGCAGCAATGCAACCGTCAGCGACAGCTTTACCCTGGCCGTACAGGACGTACCCGCCGCACCCACTGTGATCAATGGCACGTCGAACAACGACACGCTGACGGGCACCGCTGCCAACGAACAACTGTTCGGTGGCGCCGGTAACGACACCCTGAATGGCGGCGCCGGCAACGACATTCTGGTCGGCGGCACCGGCGCGGACAAACTCACCGGCGGCGCGGGTGCCGACGTATTCCGCTACACCTCAACGCTCGACAGCTACCGCACCGGTTCCACCAGTGCCAGTGACCAGATCCTTGATTTTGACGTGGCCGCCGACAAGATCGATGTGTCTGCACTCGGCTACACAGGCCTGGGTAATGGCCTGAACGGCACGCTGCAAGTGACCTACAGCGCTTCGAGCAACCGCACCTACCTCAAGGACCTCACAGTCGACGCCAACGGCAACCGCTTCGAAGTGTCGCTGGCGGGCAACCTGGTGAACAGCCTGACGGCGAGTCATTTCGTCTTCGCCGACCAGAACACCCCCAGCAATGCAGCGCCGGTGGTGGCCATCCCCCTCCTCGACCAGAACGCCACCGAAAGCACGCCGTTCAATTACACCGTGACCCACGACAGCTTCACCGACGCCAACCAGGATGTGCTGACCTACACCGCGACCCTCGCCGACGGCAGCGCCCTGCCCGCTTGGCTGAGTTTTAACGCAACCAGCCTGACCTTCACCGGCACGCCGATCAGCACGGCGTCCGGCAATTACAACGTACTGGTCAAGGCCACCGATCCTTCAGGTGCGTCGGTCAGCGACAGCTTCGCCCTGGCGGTGGCCGATGCGCCTGCCAACACCATCACCGGCACCAACAACGCCGAAAGCCTCAACGGCACGGCAGGCGCAGACCTGATCCTCGGCCTCGGTGGCAACGACACCATCAAGGCCGGCACCGGCGCGGACATCGTCGACGGCGGCGCCGGACGCGATTCGCTGTACGGTGGCGACGGTGCCGACGCCTTCCGCTACACCAACGTACTCGACAGCTACCGCGACTACGACACTGGCGGTGTCACGGCCACCGACACGATTTATGACTTCACCGTGGGCGTCGACAAGATCAATGTTTCGGGCCTTGGCTTTCTCGGCCTCGGCGATGGCAGCAATGGCACGTTGTACATGACGCTCAACGCGGCCGGCGACAAGACCTACATCAAATCCGCCGAGGCCGACGCCGATGGCAATCGTTTCGAAATCGCCCTCAACGGCAACTACCTCAACACCCTGACCGCCAGTGATTTCGTGTTCGGCGAGCGCGCCCAGCAAGACATCCTCTACCTACCCACACTCGGCCAATCCAATGCGCGCCTGCTGCGCATGACGGAGGACGACGATCAGTCCGGCACCTCGATGCTGGTCAACGACCTGGACCGCTATACCCCCTATGACGTGCGCAGCCAGTTCACCGACGCCGATGGCAATGGCATCGACATCGCGGTGGGTGGCAGCACGGTCAATGGCCTGTCGACCCTGGGCGCCGAGCAACTCAAGTTGTGCTGGTGGCTGACCGACACCAACCAACCCGGGCCTGCGCTGTTGCGTGCCGTGGCGTTGCTGCAGGACCAGCTCACCGAACTCAAATCCATCGATAACGTCACCATGGGCATCATCTGGGGCCAGGGCGAAGAAGCCGCCCAGGAGATCGCCCGCGCCACGGACAAACCGGCGGCAGCAGCGGCCTACAAGACCGCGACCCTGAACGTGTTTGATTACCTGCATGCCCAGTTCGGCAACTTCAGCGTGTACATGATGGAAACCGGTCACTACGAGCAGGACGCGGCGCGTGCCCGTGGCTACTCGGAAGATAAGATTGCCTCGATCGTCGAGGGTGTCGGTTACGTCCGCGCCACCCAAGAGGCCATCGCCGCAGAGCGCGCCGACGTCAAGCTGGCGGTGGACTACACCGACCTGCCCTTGCGCTACGAGGTCGATCCGCTGGTGTATCCCGACGACGTCTGGCACTTGCATGAGGAATCGGCGGAAATCGTCGGCCAGCGTTTGGCCGATTACATTGCCAATGACCTTGGCTTCCAGGGCAACCCGAACGACAACAACAGCGTGCAGGCTATTTTCGACAACGCCCAGAACCAAGGCGGGATGATTTCAGGTACTGATCAAGCGGATACCCTGGTGGGCAGCTCGGGCAACGACACACTGGATGGCGACCTGGGCGCCGACACCATGACCGGTGGCGATGGCAACGACATCTACGTGGTCGATAACGCGTTCGACAGCGTGGTGGAAACCAACACCTCGACCTCGCAGATCGATACGGTGCAGGCCTCGGTCAGCTGGACGCTGGGCGCCAATCTCGAGAACCTGGTGCTCACCGGCGTGTCGGAGATCGACGGCACCGGCAATGAGCGGCGCAACTTCATCACCGGCAATGCCGCCGACAACGTGCTCGATGGTGCCGCAGGGGCCGACAGCATGAGCGGTGGCGATGGCGACGACACCTACTATGTCGACGATGCCGACGACACCGCGATCGAGACCAACAGCAATGCGGTGCCTGGAGGGATCGACAGCGTGCACAGCAGCCTGACGGCGTATACCCTCGCCAGCAACGTCGAGAATCTGTATGTCGACAGCGCTGGTGCCGCCAATGGCACGGGCAACGCGCTGGACAACACGCTGTTCGCCGGTGCCGGCAACAACGTGCTGGACGGGCGCGATGGCAATGACACGGTGTCTTTTGAGCGTGCCTTGGCGGGGGTTACCGCAAACCTCTCGACGTCCGCACAACAAAACACCGCGGGTTCGGGGCTCGACACCTTGAAACTCTTCGAAAACGTGACGGGAAGCGCCTACGCCGACAGTCTGTCGGGCAACAGCGCCGCGAACATCCTGAACGGTGGCACCGGTAACGACACGCTGGTGGGTGGTTCGGGCGATGATCGGCTGATCGGTGGTGCAGGCACCGACAACCTCACCGGTGGCACGGGCGCGGACACCTACGCGTTTGGTGCGCTGTCGGACATGGGCGTCGGGGCTTTACGCGATGTGATCAGCGGTTTCAAAACCGCCGAGGGTGATCATCTGGATTTCACCAGCCTGGACGCCAACCCGCAGACCTCCACCCTCGACGCCTTCATGTTCATCGGCAGCAACGCCTTCGACCCCACCAACGCCACCGGCCAACTGCGCTTTGCCGATGGCATCCTCTACGGCAGCGTCAACGCCGACGCCACCCCCGAGTTCGAATTCGAAGTGGTGGGCGTCAAGGAGCTGCAGGCCAGCGATTTCACAGCCTGACCTGATATGGGAGCGAGCTTGCTCGCTCCCATAAGGGATTAGCAGTGCCCGAAAAATTAAAGACCACCACAGACCGAATGTGGCGAGGGGATTTATCCCCGTTGGGCTGCGAAGCAGCCCTGACATCAGCCGTCGCGGTGTTTCAGGCTGACTTCAATTGGCTACTTTAGGGCTGCTACGCAGCCCAACGGGGATAAATCCCCTCGCCACGGCGGTCATGCTCATTCCTCTTTGAAGGCCGCAAGCAAGCGTTCACGCAAAGGTTTCATCAGGTAGTTCATCAAGGTGCGCTCCCCCGTCACCACCGTGACATCGGCGAGCATACCGGGGCGCACCAGCAGGCCGGCGGCCTGCAGCGAGGCGACGGTGTCGGCGGGAATTTCGACCTTGGCGGAAAAGTACGGCTGGTGCGTCTGTTCATTGATCAACTGGTCCGCCGACACCGTAGCCACGGTGCCAGTGACGGTCGGCGTATCCACCCGTTGCAGCGCGGTGAAATGCACATGCACTGGCAGACCCGGGCGCAACTTATTGGCCATCAGCGGCTCGAAACGCGCGGTGATCGCCATCGGCGCATCCAGCGGCACCACCTGCATCAGGGTTTGGCCGGCCTGTGCAACGCCCCCGACCGTATGAATGCTCACGTCCATGACCTGCCCGGTCACCGGCGCACGGATCGCACCGTTGTCGACTTCAAACTGCAAGGCATGAATCTGATCGGCATAACCTGCCGCCTCGGCAGAGACCTCGCTGAGCTGGGTTTCGGCATCGCGGCGAAATTCCTGCTGCGCCTGCAAGGCCTTGAGACGGCTTTCGTTGATCGCCTGGCGGGTCCTGCCGACATCGCCCACCCCGGAGGCAATCTGCCCGGCCAATTGGGCTGCGTTGCGCTCGGCCTCGAAGAGTTTGTTACGCGGTATGTAGCCTTCAAGGGCCAAATTACGCAGGCCTTCCAGCTCCTGCTGCTGGAAGCGCATCTGAGTATCGTAGTTACGCTTGACGCCTTCGTAGCCGAGCAGTTGCTGCTGCAATGCCGCGGCTTCGTGTTCGATGATCTGCAGGCGGCTGCCCAGTTCTGCGCGGCGGGTCAGAAACAACTGGCTCTGCAAGGCCATGGCGGCCTTGACCCGCGACTCGTCGGCGCGTTCCAGCAGTTCAGCGGGCCATTGGATCTCGGCTGAGCCCAGGCGCTCGGCAATCAACCGTGCCTCAACGCTGCGATCGTTGAGCAACTTGCCCAGGGTCACGTCCCGTTGCGACTGCGCCTGCACCGTATTGAGCTGCACCAGCAACTGTCCCTGGGTGACGCGGTCGCCATCACTGACCAGCAGCTTTTCCACCACCCCACCGACCAACGACTGCACAGCCTTGCGTTCGCCCGCCACCACCACGGTGCCGCTGCCCACGACACCCTGGTCGAGCGGCGCCAGGCAGGCCCAGAGCAGGAAGCCACCCAGCGTCAGGACCAGAAAACACACACCATAGCGTGCAGCTCCCCCGGCGTCGGTACTGGCGCGGGGCTGCAGTGTGGTGCCGCGCACACTCAGTCCCTGCTCGTTGTACGTTTGTGCCTCTGTGGTCAGATCACGCATCTCTGCCAGCCTCCCTGACCGCGGCCGGTCTTGGCCCCGGTCTCAATGCCTTGAGCACCCGATCCCTTGGACCGAATGCATGTTGAGTGCCGTCCTTGAGCACCAGGATGTGATCGACCACCGCCAGCACATTAGGCCGGTGGGTAATCAGCACCACGGTGCTGCCAGCAGCCTTGAGCGCATTGATGGCCTGCACCAGCGCCATCTCTCCGGCTTCATCGAGATTGGAGTTGGGCTCATCGAGCACGATCAGCGACGGGCGCCCATAGAGCGCGCGAGCCAGACCGAGGCGTTGCTTTTGTCCACCGGACAAGCCAAGCCCGCCGGGGCCCAGCGGTGTGTCGTAACCTTTGGGGAATTTCAGGATCATCTCGTGAATGCCGGCGTGACGCCCGGCGGCGATGATCTTGTCGGCGTCCTGCTCGCCGAAGCGGGCAATGTTGTCGGCCACACTGCCGTCGAACAGCTCAATGTCCTGCGGCAGGTATCCAAGGTGCGGGCCCAGGGCGTCGTGGGACCATTGACTGATCTCGGCGTCGTCCAGGCGCACCGACCCGCCCATGGCCGGCCATACCCCGACCAGCGCCCTGGCCAGCGTTGATTTACCACTGGCGCTGGGGCCGACGACGGCGAGCACATCACCTTTGGCCAGGCTGAAATTGATGCCCCGCAGGATCGGTTGCGAGGCGCCGGGCGGGCCGACATACACCTGCTCGAGGCGCACCGCGCCGGTAGGTGGTGGCAACGGCATGCGCAGGCGCTCGCGCGGATGCTGGGCAAGCAGTTGGCTCAGGCGCTGGTAGCTCTGGCGGCCGGAGTTGAATTGCTTCCACGAGCCAATGGCGATTTCCACGGGCGCCAGGGCACGCCCCAGCAGCAGCGACATCGCAATCATCATGCCCGCTGACAATTGGCCTTCAAGCACCAGCAACGCCCCCAGGCCCAGGGCCAGCGACTGTCCGGAGATGCGCACAAAACGGGTCGTCGAAGTGATACGCGCGCTGCGATCGCTGGCATGGGCCTGGGCGGCAATGATGCGTTGCTGCAGCAGGCTCCAGCGCTGGCGTAACGGCCCGAGCATGCCCAGGGCCTGGATGACTTCGGCATTCTGTAGCGTGCTGTTTACATAGATCGACGACTGCACGCCCAGGCGATTGGCTTCGCCCAGGCGCGTGCGAGTCGCCAACTCGCCCCACAGCGCCAGGCCGATCAGTACCAGCGCCAGAACCAGCGTCAGCACGCCGAACCAGGGATGAAAGATGAACGCCACCAGCACGAAGATGGGCAACCACGGCGCATCGAGCAAGGCGATCAGGCCCTGGCCGGTGATCAACTGCCGCAGCGTCGCCAGATCGGTGAGCACCTGCGCCGGGTTGGCGTTGTGCTCACGCAGGCTGCGGGCGAAGGCGGCGTCGAAAATCCGCTCGCCCAAGGCCTCGTCCAGCCCCGCGCTCATGCGAATCATCACCTCGCCGCGTGCCCACTCGATCAGGGCGCTGAACATGAACAGTCCCAGGGCGATCAAGGTGAGCATGAACAAGGTGGTTTCGTTGCGGCTGGTGAGGACCCGGTCGTACACCTGCATCATGTAGAGCGACGGCACCAGCACCAGCAGGTTGATCACGCCACTGAACAGCGCCAACGACCAGAACACACGGCGATAGCTTAATAAAGCGGCATCAATGTCATGACGCGGATCGAGAAGCAAACCCATAGAGTGTCGCTCGCAAAAGGAATAGTCGGTCGAAGACGCAATCCATCGCGAGCTTTTGCCCGAAGGCATTGGAGAAACACTAAACGTAGCCTGACGTGCCGCTATCAGAGACGAATCTCGTCGCTACAGGCGCCAATTACTGACAACGCATCCACGGGTTAGTGCCGGTTCGACGGGCTGGGTTTTCAAGTGGGTGACGGGCGGGAATGTTGCATTCATTCGGAATGGGGCACGAAATCTCATGAACATTCAACATTGCCCATCAGTCAAATGATGCATTGGAGTCCGCCCGTCCCTTCCAGATGCTCACACCGCCCCCAGTTGCCGAAGAGGGTCTAGGATGCGATGAATGGCGAGATTGAATGGGCGCCCGACGTCACTCACGCCATGCCGCTGGAGCGAATGATCTACCGGCCTGGTGCACGGCCCCAGGCACTTTCGTCTGACACCCTGAAACGGAGAAGCCAACGTGAGCACCTTGAAACTTCACCCCGCACTGGACAATGGTTTTCAACCCGCCGCCGCGAATTTCACAGGTGGCACCCTGCAATGCCTGTGCGCGACCGACAAAGTCGAGGTCAAGATCGACGCACAAACCCTGCATAACCACGCGTGTGGCTGCAGCAAATGTTGGAAACCGCAAAACGCGACATTCGCCGTCATTGCCGTAGTACCTCGGGATAAGGTCAGCGTCACTGCCCACGACGAAAAACTGTCAATTGTCGACGAAAGCGCTGCCATCCAGCGCCACGCCTGCAAGCAGTGCCACGCCCATCTCTTCGGGCGCATCGAGAACAAGGACCATGCGTTTTATGGCCTGGACTTCGTCCACACCGAGCTCTCTCCCCAGAGCGGATGGGCTGCGCCGAGCTTCGCAGCGTTCGTGTCCTCCATCATCGAAACCGGCACACCTCCAGCGCAAATGAAGGCCATCCGTGAGCGCCTGCGCTCGATCGGCCTGGAGCCCTATGACTGCCTGTCCCCGGACTTGATGGACGCACTGGCGACTCATGTCGCCAAACAGAAAGGCCTGCTCCCCACCGCTTGATTGATTGGCTGCCGCGGTTTCTTCGCCGGACCGCGGTCAAGGCCAGTCCCCGCGTAAAATCAGCGCATGCGGCCCATCCCATTCGGCGAAAATTTGGCGGCAAAACAGTGTCATTACAGACTGAGGAGATATCAATAATTAAAGGGGGAGCGAAAGTTCATTATTACTTCACAAAAAATACTTAATTAATCACGACAATATACAGGCGTCATTTCAGTGACTATTATAAGCCTCACTCTAGAAAGCCAGCCCGCCAACATGCAAACCGCGACTATTATAACAAATGAATAATTCATTCGCGCCGACGAATGGATATATGATTGTATAATACCTATAAAAATCAACGTGTTATGACTTACATAATAATAAAATCAAACTTTATAAAAAATACAAAAAACTAGACGAGACCGGAAGCAAACATAAAAGTTTCAAACTTCGATCATTAAAAAAATAACGCATATAACACTTTAAAACATTCACTATCGATGCTAATAATCCGGCCGGTTCCGGGCTTATGGCGTCGCACCCCCCTCACAATGAAGTGAACATCTGATCTCACGCTGATTGCCCCGGTCTTTACTAAATTCAAATAACGCTGCCGCGCTTAAGTTCAATAAAACTTGAGCCGCTGTTGTGCTGCGCACTAAAACTGCGCAAGGAAGACATCATCGCTCGCCATCATTCAAGGGTTAAAACCCTTTCGATCTTCGGTACCCGTCCAGAAGCCATCAAGATGGCGCCTTTAGTCAAAGCCCTCGCTGCGGAACCTGGCATTCATTCGCAGATATGCATTACCGGCCAACATCAAAGCATGCTTAAACAGGTGCTGGATCTGTTCGACCTCAAGGCCGATTACACCCTCGATGTGATGACGCCGCACCAGTCGCTCAACTCGTTGACTGCGGCGCTTTACGGGGCGATTGACCCCGTGCTGGAAATGACCCGCCCGGACCGGGTGCTGGTGCATGGCGACACCACTTCGGCCATGGTTGCCTCAATGGCTGCGTTCCATCGACGCATTCCGGTCGGTCATGTTGAGGCCGGGCTGCGAACCGGTGATATCTACAGCCCGTGGCCGGAAGAAATGAACCGCCGCTGCATCGACCTAGGTGCGGACATGTTGTTTGCGCCGACCCACGAGTCGCGCCAGAACCTGCTCGACGAACGCCTCCAAGGTCGCGCCTTCGTGACCGGCAATACGGTGATCGACGCGTTGCAGATGACGGCGCGGCGCATTGAGCAAGACGCTGACCTGCGTGCAAGCCTGGACCGGCAGTTCTCGTTCCTGCAAACCGGCCGCAAGGTTCTGCTGGTGACCGGGCATCGCCGGGAAAACTTCGGCGAAGGATTCCTGGATATCTGCAAGGCCTTGAGCCATCTGGCGCGGCGCGCTGATATCCAGATCGTCTATCCGGTGCATTTGAACCCCAACGTCCTGGGCCCGGTCACCAAGCAGCTGGGCGATCTGCCGAACGTGCACCTGATCAATCCGCTGGACTACTTGGCCTTCGTGCGCCTGATGCAACGTGCGCATGTGATCCTCACCGACTCCGGTGGCGTGCAGGAAGAAGCGCCCTCCCTGGGCAAGCCGGTGCTGGTCATGCGTGATGTGACCGAGCGCCCCGAAGCTGTCGCGGCGGGCACTGTGCGTCTGGTCGGCACCTCGCCGGACTCGATCATCGCTGGCGTCAACGCATTGTTCGATGACGACCTGCTGTGGCGTCGCTGCTCTCAGGCTGCCAACCCTTACGGCGATGGCAAGGCCAGTGCGCGCATCGTCGATGCCCTGATGGGGCGCCCAGTCGATGATTTCGTCGTGGCCGGACAGCCCTTGCCCAAGTTCCTGCACTACCCGTCAGCGGTGCCTGTGCCCGAGAAAAATTACCCGGCTTTTACTTCGAAATAAACCAAACCGCTCCTCCCCCTTATCAGCTTGAGATCTACCTGAATGAAGTCTTCCGTTGCCATCCATACGGGTGCGCTCAGCGCCCTTGCCTGTGGCGTGAGCCTGCTCGCGCTCATGCCGACCTTTGCCTTGGCCGCGGACAGCCCGCTCACCCAGGCGATCAACCGGCTCAACGCCGACACCCGACAAGAGCGTGAGATTCGCTTGAGCGATCTGGGGATCGATGCACCGATCATCCTCGGCTCCACCGACGCCCGACGCGACCTGTATCTGCCGGTACCGGCGGGTGTGCCGCTGACGGAAGCCACCCTGAATTTCGACGCCAGCTACCTCAATGGCGAAGGTGGACGCAACACGCTGTTGCTGTCGCTGGACGGCTATCCGGTACGCGCCGAAGGGCTCAGCGAAGCCCAAGGTGATGCCAGCGCCACACTGGGCGTGGACAAGAAAGCGCGTGACAGCGGCTCGCTACGCCTGGGGATTGCCTGGTCGTCGATCGTGTCCCGCGTGTTGTGCGAAGACGAACGCGCCATCGGCAACGTGTTGCGTATCGAACCGGACACTCGCCTCAATTACAGCTATGACGCCAGCCAGTTACAGGACGTCGGTGCTGCATGGACGGCGCTGCCCGGTAAACCGGGAATCATGGTCGCGCCGGGCACCTTGTCCGCCGACAGCTACGATGCGGCCTGGCGTCTCGGTGTCGCACTGGAGCGGATTGGCAAGCACAGCCGCGTTCTGCCCTTCCCCGCCGTACAAGACACTGTCGACCTGACCAGCCTGCGCATCCCGGCCGAACTGCAGACTATTCCAGCGTTCGCCAGCCTTAACGGCAAAGGCTCGCACGTTCTGGCGAACCCGGCGCAAATCGGTGCGCTGTTGATGTTGGGGCAGACGCCGAACGTCCAGGCGGACCTGGCAATCAACGACCCGCAACTGCTCAAAGCCGTGAATGAATCGCTGGACGCGCTGCAGAGCCAGATCCAGGGTCTCGACGCAACGGCAGCCAACGCCTTCACGCAATGGCGTGAGCGGCATATCAATGCAGGTCTGGCCGCCACCGGTACCGACAACGTACGTCTGGCATTGCTGGGCACACGTCCGGTGTTGATGATCGCGCCGCAAGCGACCGGCAAGGCATTGGCCCTGTTCAGCTCGGCCTGGAACACCCTCGCACGCAGCCGCCAATTGACGGTCAGCGAAGCACAGATGCCATTGAGCGCCGACGGCCGTGTGGCCTTGTCACGCCTGGGCGGTAACCCCGGCGCCATTGACGTGCTGGCCAAATCCGACTGGAGCACCTCGTTCCCTCTGGGCAGCGTGGCTTACGACGGTCGCCTGCCGGTGAAGGCGGTGGTCGATGTGTCGGCCGCCCCCGGTGCCTCTGACACCGCGCCGGTGGCCTCGCTGTTTCTCAACGATTACCTGATTGGCGCGCAACAGCTCGTGGCCAACGGTGAACAGCAACGCATCGAAGCACGTATCCCGCGTTACGCCCTGGGTTCGAAGAACGTACTGCGCGTGTCGTTCCAGCGTCAGCCGGTCAGCGATCGTTGCCTGGAAACGCCACAGGCCTTCCCGGTCTCGGTGTTGCCGACCAGCCACATCGTGCTGGAAAAAACCGCGCTGGATGATGACTTCTCCGGCATGGCTGCGCGCTTTGCCATGGACACGCAAATCCTCGTGCCGCAGGCCTACCTCGAGCATCCGGCGAGCAGCTTGCCGCAGGTGATTTCGGTGGCTGACGCCGCCGGTGTTTCGCCGCTGCGGGCGCAACTGAACGTCAGCGCCGACCCAAAGGTTTCGGTCACGCCGGACAAAGCCTTCCTCGCCTTCGAGCTGCCGATCAAGGACAGCAAGGAATCGGTGCAGGTCGATGATCAGGGTCGCTTGCGCATCAATCACAAGGATCAGATGTTGTTGGACATCCATCCCCTCAACCACCTGGCCTCGTTGCAAGTGGTGGATGCCGGCGGCCAGCATGGTCTGGTCTATCGCGCCCTGGGCAATGACGCGCCACGCTTCGCCAAACAGATTCTGCTGACCCGCGGCGATGTGGCCATCCTCGGTGACAACGGTGCACTGACCACCTTCGACACCCAGGACCCAAGTGGCAGCCAATTGATCGACAACGAAGAACCCAAGGGCCTGGACGCCTGGCGCAAGCCGTCGCTGTTGTGGCTGATTCCGAGTGGCATCCTGTTGCTCCTCATCCTGTTGCTGGCTGGCCGTAGCGCCCGTCGCAATCGCCAGTAACGGAACCTTTCGATGACGTCGCTTTATTGGCCCTATTGGCTGGCCCACTACTACAGTTTCCTGGAGATCTCGACCATCGTGGTCGCGGTGCTGATCCTGATCTCCAGCCTGGACGATCTGTTCATTGACCTGTGGTACTGGTCTCGCCGCCTGTTTCGCAAGTTCACCGTGGATCGCAAATACCGGCCGCTGACCGCCGAGCAACTGATGGCCCGGGATGAACAGCCGTTGGCGATCATGGTCCCGGCCTGGCTGGAATATGACGTCATCGCACCGATGATCGAGAACATGGTGTCGACCCTGGACTACCAGAACTATGTGGTCTTCGTCGGCACCTACATCAATGACCAACGCACCATCGATGAAGTGGAACGCATGCGTCGGCGCTACAAGCAGCTGCATCGCGTGGAAGTCCCGCATGCCGGGCCGACCTGCAAGGCCGACTGCCTGAACTGGGTGATCCAGGCGATCTTCCTGCACGAGAAAACCCACGGCATGACCTTCGCTGGCGTCGTATTGCACGACAGCGAAGACGTACTGCACCC
This sequence comes from Pseudomonas sp. RT4P38, assembly GCF_054897765.1. Lineage (NCBI taxonomy): Bacteria > Pseudomonadati > Pseudomonadota > Gammaproteobacteria > Pseudomonadales > Pseudomonadaceae > Pseudomonas > Pseudomonas sp. RT4P38. Next base: position 3,467,358 of record NZ_CM142703.1, on the reverse strand, counting down.
GATGGAATTGCGCCTGTTCAACTACTTGCTGCCGCGCAAGGACATGATCCAGTTGCCCGTGGTTTCGCTGGAGCGCAACTGGTACGAATGGGTGGCCGGCACCTACATGGACGAATTCGCCGAATGGCATGGCAAGGATTTGGTGGTGCGTGAAAGCATGACCGACACGGTGCCGTCTGCCGGGGTCGGTACCTGTTTCTCCCATCGTGCCCTGCGCGTGCTGGCCGGGGAAACCCAGAACCAGCCGTTTAACACTGACAGCCTCACCGAGGATTACGACGTCGGCGCCCGCCTGGCCAAGGTCGGCATGAACGCAATCTTCGTACGCTTCCCGGTGCAGTTTCGCGTGTTGCGTAAATCATGGTTTCGCAAACCTTACGAATCGACCCTGAAGATGCCGTTGTGCGTGCGGGAATTCTTTCCCGACACCTTCCGTACCGCGTTCCGCCAGAAAGCCCGCTGGACGCTGGGCATTGGCCTGCAAGGCTGGGAGCAAATGGGCTGGAACGGTTCGCTGGCCAATCGTTATCTGCTGTTTCGTGACCGCAAAGGCGTGGTGACGGCCTTCGTCAGCATCATCGCCTACGTGATTCTGGTGCAGTTGCTGGGCCTGATCATCCTGCGCCAGAGTGGCCTGTGGGACGTGAGTTTCCCGACACCGTTTGAAACCAATGGCTTTATCCAAACCCTGCTACTGGCCAACGGTATCGCGCTGGCCTGGCGTATCGCCCACCGCTGCTATTTCACCACCGTGCTGTACGGCTGGCAGCATGGTTTGCTGTCCATCCCGCGCATGGTGGTGGGCAACTTCGTCAACTTCATGGCCGCATCACGCGCCTGGCGCATGTTCCTGGTCGGCAAGGCGCTGAACCGCAAACTGGTGTGGGACAAGACCATGCACGACTTCCCGTCCACGGACCTGGTGGCTGCCGCACCGCGCAAACTGGGCAGCGTGTTGCTGTCCTGGCAGGCGATCAACGATGCTGATCTGCAAAGCGCCCTCGCCGAACAGAAAACCCGGCACATGCCTCTGGGGCGGATTTTGCTCAGCAACGGCTGGCTGGACGACGAGACGCTGGCTGAAGCCATCGCCTTCCAGAACGATCTGCCACGGGTGTTCGATGTGGCCGCCAAGGCACGGGACTCGATCCTGACGCTGGACGATGAGTTCGCCCTGCGTTGGCGCGTGGTGCCGCTTGGTTTGAATGCCGACGGCCGCGCGCAAGTCGCCGTCGCCAGCCCTCTGCCGGCCGAAGGTCTGCAACAGGTCAGCGATGAACTGGGCAGCGAACCGGTGCAGCTGATTGCCCGTGAAAGCGAAATCGTCGCGCAATTGCGTCAACTGAACGTGCGTGAGGGCCAATCCGTGCCGGATGCCCGTGCGCCGCTGCTGGGCGACCTCTTGATCGAAATGGGGCTGCTGGATCGCGACGTGTTCAGCCGCTCCATGTTGCAGTACCGCCCGCAGCATCACGGACGCATTGGCGACTATCTGGTCGACAGCGGCGTGCTGCCCCGCTCCACCATCGAAAAGGCCGTGGCGCGTCAGCACAGCCACTACCCTGCGGAGCTTGCGACATGAACCGCCCCTTCCTGACCCTCATGGCCACGGGGCTAAGCCTGTTACCTGGCCTTGTTCATGCCGAGACGCTGCCCCTGCCGTTGACCGGCCCGGCCTATGAAACGGCCAACGAGGCGTACAGCGCGTACGAGCGTAAAGACTACGACCTGGCCATCGCCAAGGCCCGTGAAGCGTTGCGTCAGCGCGCCGACATCACCCGTTTGAACACCCTGATTGTGCTGGCTCAGCGCGACAAGGACCTGCGTGATCATCCCAAACGCTACCCCCAGTCGCGTCAGGCCCCTGGCTTCGGCGCCGCGGCACAGGCCTTCAAGGCCTACGATCGCGATGACTTCGGCGCGGCTGCCCAAGCGGCACGCAAAGCCATCGCTCAGGCGCCCAAACGCGTGGATTATCGATTGCTGCTGATCGAGTCCTTGCAGCGCCAACAGCACTTGCAGGAAGCGGATCAAGCTACCACCCAGGCACTGGCCGTGTTCCCTGACGACGATACGTTGTTGATGCGTCGCGAAGCGATTCGTCGTCAACTGGCGGCGCCGCTGGCGGTTCAGGGCTATCGCGCCCTGGAGCAAGGCGATGCGACCCTCGCCGTTGACCAGGCTCGAAAAGCCGTCGCCCTGGCCCCGGAAATCGGCGCCAATCAGCAATTGCTGATCAGTGCCCTGCTCGCGGCCCGCGATTACCAAGGCGCCGAGCTGGCGGCGTCAGGCGCGTTGGCTCAGGACGATGGAGAAATCGCACCGTGGATTCTGCATAGCTACGCCCTTGATCGTCAGGGTAAGACTCAGGCCGCCCAGGCTGATCTGAATCAAGCTTTGGCCATCGATGGCCTGCTGGAAGCGGAAATTCGTGACATTCGTTTCTTCGCCGCGGACGCCGCACTGGCCCGTGGCGAGCCTCAGCAGGCGCTCGATCATCTGCAGCCACTGGTCGACGATGAAGGCCGCGAAGTGGCCCGCCGACGTACCGCCGCCCGAATGGCGCTGCGGCAGAAAAACAACGGCTTGAACGCCATTGCCCCTTTTCCGGCACCGGCCTTGAATTGTCAGGAAACCGCCTTCGGCCTGGTCTGTGACATTTGGCCTGGCAATCAGCGTGATGCCGGAACCGACAAAGCCGCTCAGGCCTACGCGGCCCTGGCCGGCAAGGACCCCGCGTCCGCGGTGGTGCTGGCGAACGAGGCGATTGCCCGGGCGCCACAGAATCCGGCGTACCGACGCCTGCTGGTCAGCGCCTTGAGCGAGCAGAAGCGCGTGCCCGAAGCCATCGCGGCGGCCAGTGACGGTCTCAGGCTCAATGGCGATGACGCGCGGCTGCTGGCCCAGCGTGGTCGTTTGCGCCAGCAATCGGGTGACGATGCCGGGGCACGCAAGGACTTCACCCAAGCCCTGGCCCTCGGCAGCCTGCCCGCTTACGAAGAGGCCAGTCTGTATGCCGCCATCGGCCAGCGCAGAACCGCGCGCGAACGGCTGCAACAAGCGCGGGACACGGGCGAACTGGAATCAATGAGTGACCTGCAGATCGCTTATTTGTCGGTCCAGGCCGGTGACGATGACGGCGCCCTCGGCTCGTTCCGCAGGGCTGATGCCGACACCCGGCTCACACCGTCGGCCACTCAGGATGCGGCCTACACCGCAATGCGTGCCAACGAAGACCAGCAAACCGTAGGCTACTTCGAGCGCGTCATCGACGCGCAGCATGCCGGTGAACTGGACATGTCCGCGCAGCAGCTGTTCGACACCCGCCGTGCGGTGGGCGATGTCTCGCGCAGAATGGGCTTGACCAGCACCACCAGTTATCGTGGCAACAGTTCCAGTAGTGGTCTGAGCTCCGCGCCGAGCAGCGGCAGTAGCAGCAATGACAGCCTGCAAAACAGCACCGAACTGTCCTGGCGTCCTCTGGGCTATCGCAACGCACGCTTCGTCGAACTCTATGGCCGTGTCACCGACACGCTCTGGAGCAAGAACGACGATTCGGACACCGGTTTCGATGCGCTGCAAGGCGCCGTGGGTGTACGGGTCAAACCCTTCACCGCTCTGAACGTGATGGCCGCCGTCGAGCGCACATTCCCCTTGGGATCGTCGGACGTTGACGGCGACTGGCTGCTGCGTTTGGGTTACGGCTCAAGCGTCGGCACCGACCTGCGCGTCGATGCCTCCAGCTGGTGGACCTCGCAGTTGTTCGCGGAAGCGGGTCATTACGTCAACGACTCGCGCAACTACTTCAACAGCGAATGGCAGGTCGGTCGCAGCTATGCGATCGGTGGCGCTGGCTCGCGCTGGGTGAGCTTCCCGCATGTCGTGGCCGCGTTCGACTATGACTCGAAGATGAACAGCGGCACCGATGCCGACGGCAGTTCGGAGTCATCATCCGGCAAGGCCGGCGGGGTGGGTATCGGTAACAACGTCCGGTACTGGTTCCGCGAAGACGCGTACAACGCGCCCCGTTCCTACGTCGATTTTTCCCTGCAGTACCGCGTAAAGGTGCTGGGCGATGACCGTGCCGAAGGCGTGTTTGCTCGCCTGACCTATTCCTACTGAGGACTTACATGAACGTTCGAATCTGTGTGTGGCTGGGTCTTGGCCTGCTCTCGACAGGCGCACAAGCCGCCCCGGAAATCGCCCAGCTGTACGCGCCAAAATTGCCCGAAGGCTCCGCGTATGTGCGGGTGGTCAATCCGGCCGACACCGCGATGCAGGTCCAGGTGGGCCAAAGCGCAAGCTTTAGCCTTTCCGCCCGGAGCACGGTGGCCAGCCCCTTCCAGGTCGTGAACTCGCGGCAGCCGCTCAAGCTGACCGTCAATGGTCGCGAGATAACAGGCCTGAGCGCACCGAAAAGTGCGTGGGTGACCCTGATTCTGGACAGCGACCCGGCACGGGCGCCACGCCTGGTCATCGACCCGCCGCTGCGCGGTAAAGACCTGCGCGCCGAACTCAACGTTTATAACCTGAGCAGCGGTTGCGAAAAGGCTGAGGTCAAACTGGCTAATGGCGCCCCAGTATTCAACCAGCTGCCGTTCAATGGACAAGCCCAGCGCACGATCAACCCGGTGCAGGCAACGCTCATTGCCAGCTGCAATGCAAACGTCAGCCTGCCGATGAAGCTGGCGCCCTTCAAGGCCGGCGATCGCTATAGCCTGTTCCTGATCGGCTCCCGCCAGGCTCCACGCCTGATCGGCCTTGTCGACCAGACCGCCCCATGACCCTTCAATTCAAACCCGAACGGTTTATCCGTCGATTGTCGATGCCCGCCATGTTCGCCGGCCTGTTGGCGAGCCTGTCAGGCACCGGCGTTCAAGCGGCCTCGGCGGTGATCACCGGCAACGGCGGCTGGTTATTCCCTGCCTGGGAAAGCCTGAACAAGGTCGACAACACCGGCATTGCCCGCAACATTGCGCTGGTCAAAGAACTCCAGGAGCAACTTGAACGCGAACACATTGGGCTGGTCGTGCTGGTGGTGCCGATGAAAGCGCCCTTTTACGCTCAGCGTCTTCCTGCCGATCAGCCCTTGAGCGCGGCCGTGATGCAGCGCTATGACCACCTGCAAAACGACCTGACACAAGCAGGTCTGACCACGCTGAACATCAAGCCGATCCTGCAACGGACCGAGCAAGGCAAACAGACCGCGTTTTACCGCGCCGACTACCACTGGACAGCCTGGAGCACCGAAAACACCGCCGACGCCACGGCTCAACTCATTACCGAGCGCTACCGCCTGCGAGGTGACCCCGGTGGTGGCTCGGTGCTGGGCCAATGGTTCGACAGGCGCGCGTTCGGCGACCTGGCCAGTAATTTCCTGCCAGCGATCAAGCGCAAGGTGATTGGTCGCGACATCTACACCGTTCGCCATCAGGTAGAGAAAGACTTGCTGATCGATGACACGCCGGCGCCGGTTCAGGTGATCGGCAACAGCTTTGTCCAGCCTTACCTGGGTTTTACGCAGAAGCTCTCAAATGCCCTGGACCGTCCCGTCGCACTGACATGGAACCCCGGCGACGTCGGTCCGTGGGCTACGCTGCTGCAATACTTGGAGTCGGCGGATTTTGCCGAACACAAGCCACAAGTGATTGTCTGGCAATTCAACGAGGGCCAGTTCCACCTTGGCCCTGACGCGGCAGCCAACTGGAACGCAAAAGGCGTCACCTCGCTGAGCCAATGGCATCAACGCATCAAAAAGGCACTGCCGTGAAAATCTTCGGCTACACCGCCAGTCGCGCGACCGTTGTTGCTCTGTTGCTTGCCGTCACCGTCGGGGCAGGTACCGGCATGCTCTACGTGACGAAGACCAAGGCCCTGGACCCGGGGATTGTTGGCATCGTCTGGCAGCCGGACAACAAGACCGTCGGAATCAGCGGACCCTGGGAAAAACTGGGAGCGCGTGAGCTGCTGGTCCAATGGACCGTCGTGGACGATCAGGCATTCGTTCCCGGTACCGGCCTGCCCGCCGTACCGGTCCTGCCCGATTGGGCGCGCATAGCCAAGGCACCCTGGGCGCAGGATGTCATCCTTGGGCTGGCAGGTTATTTCAGCGAGAACCGCTCACGGGACAACATCGAGGAACTGGCCAAGGTCTCGGAACGAATCGCCAAATTGCCTACGCCGTTACACGTGACTGGATGGTATTTCCCGGCCGAAGTCGACCCCAGCTGGACCCGCGCCAAAGAGCTGCCCGCCCTGTTGGCCAAGCTGCCGCGACCGTTATGGATCAGCGTTTATGATGGCGCCAATATCGGCCCCGTCGCCACGGCCGAATGGCTCAAGCAATGGCTGCCGGACGACATCGGTGTGTTCTTCCAGGACGGCGTCGGCGTCTACGCCCGCACCGCACCGGTCGCCCGAACCTACGCCGACGCCATGCGCCAGCGTCTGGGCAAAGAGCGTGTGCGGATCATCGTCGAAGCCTTCCGCCCCAACTTCGGCGGCGGCTTCCGCTCCGCGACCGCTGCCGAGCTCAAACCGCAGCTGGCAGCCTATGACGGTTATCCGCTCTACCTGTTCGACGGGCCGCACTACGTGACGCCGGAGTTGGTCGAGGAATTGCTGCGATAAAGCGAAATCGTGGCAAGTTTTGAACGCTGACTTACACTGCGATACACCCAATGCGAATGAATAACTGTTCAACGGACCGATATGTCTCACGGCAATCCGGGCATCACACGTAATGACTTGGGTGTAGCCAACATGAAAACGGTCACGGCCCTTTTCACCTGTCTGCTCGCTGCCAGCGTGTGCGCGGCGACGAGCACCTGCGCAAATGCTGCGTCGTTCGTGACCAGCTTCGACTGCTCCACGGCAAGGGCATCCGTCGAAAAGCTTATCTGTCGCGATCCGCAACTGGCGCAGATGGATATCGAACTGACGCGTCTTTATCGCCTGGCGCTCACCGATGAACATTCAGTACCGCGTCCAGACAAAGTCATGATCGACCAGCAGTTCTGGATCGACACCCGCAATCAGTGTGGCTCCGGGCCTGCGCCCAAGGCGTGCACGATCCGGAGTTATGCCGAGCGCGCGCACCAGCTACGCCAAGGCTCGGCCATTGTGAGAACCAAGGATCCAGACCGACTTACCGAAGGCCCCCTGGCTTTTCGTTGTACTGGGTTTGACGTGCTGATTGCTGCCACCTTCTTTACCACGCAGCCGGGTGTCGTGTACCTGAAATGGGCGAACACCTCGATCACCCTGAGCCAGGTGCCGAGTGATTCGGGAACCCAATACACTGGCAAGGATTACCAGGGGAACTACCGGTTCTGGCAAGACGGCAACCTGGCCCTTTTCCAGAAGCCGGGCTCAGGAGAAATGAGTTGTACGGCCGAGCCGGACTTAACTGATCGGCATTAGGCAATAGCGCCGGTCCTCTCTCACGTATTCGGCGATTTATGCCACGGATAGCCTTTCGCGCTGAGTTGAAAGGCGTAATCGAATAAGCGCTTCATGTACTCGCCATCGAATTTATGATTGCGAGAAATATCAAAATCGGCGCCGATGTACGCCAGATTGAAGTCCGCTCCATCCTGCTGCGCAATTCGGTAAATACGATCCAGATCGCTGATCCCCTGAGTCTGGATCAATGTGCTGATGGCGCGACCGCCGATGCTCAAGGTACGGCGCTTGGTTCCGGACCACTGCGGTTCCAGTTTCCCGTTACGAATGACATAGAAATGACGGTCCCGGCGTATACGCGCTCCGGTCACGCTGTTCAGCGCCATCACAGTGCCCGGCGGGTAAAGGAACACCTGAGTGAGGACGCCTCCATCCACGTGCATTTCCTGAAACTGTTTGCCGTCGACCTCCACGTCGATCATGACCGGTGAGACGGCGCCGGGAATACTCATCGACGCGACCATGATGTTGCGAAACAGGTGGAGCGCTCCCGGTGCTTCGCTTGCGGCAATAGCGCCCATGTTCCAGGTGACGGGCCGCCCGGCATCAAGGTCGGTGGTGCCGATCATCAGCAGTCGTCCTTTGGCGTATTGCGCGGCGATGGCCGCAAGCACGTCGGCGGTGATGTACTTGGCAATGAGGCGCGCCAGTGGCTTGCTGTCCGCTATACCGTCGCTGGCCAAGCGGGTCAGCACACTTCGCGAATGGAAAACGTCTTTTGGACCGATTGCCTTGCAGATCCCCAGAATGACAGCATCATACTCAGGCCCCAGGTAAGCGAACGGGGCGACCAGGGCACCCGCGCTGATGCCGGTAACGACCTTGAACGCAGGTCGGGTCCCATGCAGGGTCCACCCCGCAATGATGCCCGCCGCGAAGGTGCCGGCGTCGCCGCCCCCCGAAATGGCCAGGTAATAGCCCCGTGGCAGCATGTCGGTCGGCAACTCTGAGTCGGCGAGCGCCTCGACCTCTCGAGCGTTGGCCAAAGTCGCGTCCCGAATAAACAGCGTCAGGTCCTGGTCCAGCCAGTAGCGCGCACTCGGGATGCCAGGGATGACCGCTTGTTCCGTTAGCGCTTGCGGTACCGCGTCACGGCGTTGCAGGCACCTTTCACGCAACATGTTCAGCGTTGAGGCACTGGGCCTGAGCAGAAATGGTTTCACAACGCCTCCTCCGGTCCCTGCAATCGACAAAGAACGCGCTCAACTTACTGGGTGAGGGGCCTCAGCCATCATGCGCGCGCCACCTACCCATGACTACGCTCTCAGTCAGGTGGCGGTCGTCTGAACACCAGCAATTTTGCGGTTGCGCGCTGCACCACCTTGTCGTTCTGATTGCGGGTCTCCATGAGCATGGTCACCACGCCCCGGTCCGGCTTGGTGGCGGACGGTTCGATGGCCTGCACAGTGGTTTTGAGCAGTAACAGGTCATCGGGGTACGTCGGCGTCGGCCAGCTCAACTCGATGCCCAGGCCGATGATCCCGTCCGCTAGCGGTACGCTGGCAACCAGCAGTTTCATGGTCAACGCCGCCGTGTTCCAGCCACTGGCGGCCAGCGCACCGAACAGGCTCAAGCCGGCGGCCTCGGGATCAAGGTGAAAAGGTTGCGGATCGTACGCTTGAGCAAAGGCCAACATCGCCGCTCGTTCGACTCGAACGGTGTCGCTTTCGAACACCTGACCCAGGCTCAGGTCATCGAGGTAGAGTTTTTCCCAGGCATGGATGGTCATGATTCAACCCTCTCTCGTCAGGGCGAGCGGCCTGAACATCTTTCATGCTAGCGCAAGCCCAGGCAGTCATAACGTCGGCGGGACGTCCGGTCTGTCCTGCGGCTGATCCTTCACCCATTGCCAGAACAACCGATAGCCGACCGCAAGCACCACCGGGCCGATGAACAGTCCGATGATGCCGCTGGTGACCATGCCGCCCAAGGCACCGATCAACACCACCGGCATCGGCACATCGACACCGCGCCCCAACAGCAACGGTTTAAGTACGTTATCCACCAGGCCAGCAACGAAGACATAGATGGAGAAGACGATGGTCGCCGTGCTGGCACCCTCGGTGGTGAATACAAACGCAATCACGGGCAGCGTAATCAGCGTCGCCGGTAATTGCATGATGCCGAGCAGCAGCACCCCCAAGGCAAGCAGACCGGCACCCGGAACACCCTTGAGCACGAAACCGAGGCCCACCAGCAGCATCTGGATGAAGGCAATGCCGACCACCCCCAGCGCGACCGCACGGATCGTCGCGGTACACAGCTCGGCGATTTTCGGCCCCTTGCCCGGACCACTGACGCGGGTCGCGATCTCGACCGCACTGCGGCTGCCGCTCGCGCCATGGGCCATGAAAATGCCGGCGATGATCAGCGCAAAGATAAAGGTGAGGAAGCCCATGCCGACGCCGGCCAGCTTGCCCAACAATGTCAGGCTGACGCCTTTGATCTGCGGTACGTACTTCTCCGTCAGACCGGGAAGATCGGTTGAAGCCTGCAGCCAGAGGGCCGATAGCGGTTTGCCGACCAATGGCCAATCGGCGACTGAATCGGCCGGTGGCGGAATATGGAAACCGCCGTTCTTGACCACGCTTATCGCGTGCTCGACCGAGTCGGCAATCGAGGTGCCCAACAGATAGATCGGCACCATGAGAATAACGATGGCGACCAGCACAATCAGCGTCGCAATACGCCCCTCTTTCTGACCCAGCGGCCCCTTGAGCCGCTCTTGCAGGGGATAAAGGGTGATCGCCAGGATCAGCGACCACAGCATCAGGTCGCGGAACGGGCTGAATATCTCGAAGCAGAAAAGCACCAGAATGGCGATCAGCCCGGCACGAATCAGGACGTCAAGCAGACTGCGAGTGAACGCCTTCTCGGAGCTGGATGTGGGCACCATGGCTGCCTCCTTGCAGATCGCTGCAGAGGTATGAGATCGGTTAGCCCAGCATAGACGCTCAACAGAAAACGCGAGAAATCACCGCAGCTTGAGCGGATCGACCAGTTCAGCGGCGATGGCCATGCCCACCAGATCCGGCAAGGTATTGGCCTGCATGCGTTTCATCACCCGCGAGCGATACAGGTCGACGGTTTTTGCGCTCACGCCCAGTTGTTCAGCGATTTCACGGGTGGTGTAACCCTGCACCAGTGGCAGCAAGACATCGCGCTCCCGTGGGGTCAGTGTGAGCAAACGCGCCTGCAGTTCTTCGTGTCCCTGATTGCCTGAGCGGTTGGCCGCGCAGTTGCTGAGTGCCTGTTGCACGCTGTCCAGCAGCAACTGCTCGTTATAAGGTTTCTCGATGAAGTCATGGGCGCCTGCCTTGAAAGCGCGAACCACGATCGGCACATCGGCGTGCCCGCTGACGAAAATGATCGGCAGGTTCAGCTCACGTGCGCGCATTTCTTCCTGCACGTTCAAACCGCCCATGCCGGGCATGCGAACATCGAGCAGCACGCAGGCATCGAGCGTGGCATCACAGGCACTGAGAAACTCTACGCCACTGGTAAACGGCAAGGCTTTGAGCCCTACCGACTCCAACAACCAAACCGTTGAATCGAGCATGCCTTGGTCATCGTCGACCACATACACCACGTGCTCCGTCACACCTGCCATTACGTTATTCCTGTTGTTGTTTTGTTGGGCCGGCCAGCGGCAAGCGGCAGCACATCAGCAACCCGACAGGTTGGCGTCGGGCCTGCAATTCGCCACCAAAACCTTCGATGATGCTACGGCTCATGGACAAGCCAAGTCCCAGACCATCGGCCTTGCTGGTATAGAACGGGGTAAATATCTGCTCCAGTTCGGGCTCGCTGACGCCCGGCCCCTGGTCTTGCACACTGATTTCCACGGTTGCACCACCGCCCTGCCCGGCAGCCATCACGATCAGCGAAGGTTGCCCCGGATGTTGTTCGCGGTTGGCATCAATGGCATTGCGCAACAGATTGAGCAGGACCTGCTCCAGCAGCACCCGGTCGGCATAAATCGGCGGCAGATTATCCGGCAGTCGATCCTCGATTGTCACTTGGCAATTGCTTGCCTCCCAGGCACACAAACGCACAGCCTCGCGGGCGACGTCGGTGAAATTCAGGGCCTGCATCCGGCGTTGTCCCTTGCGCAAAAACGCGCGCAAACGTCTGATCACTTCCGAGGCATGCGTGGCGTGATGGGTAATGCGTTCCAGCCCTTGCGCCACTCGGGCGGCGGCCTGGGGATTGGAATCCAGCGTCTGTAAATAGCGCTGGCTGGCATTGGCGTAATTGACCACCGCCGCCAACGGCTGGTTGATTTCGTGAGCGATGCCCGAGGCTAATTCACCCAGGGTGACCAACCGCGCGGTGTGTGCCAGTTCGTCCTGATGGCGGCGCTGTTGCACTTCACGCAGTTCACGCTCGGTCATGTCCCGTGCGACCAAGGAGTAATAGCGCTCGCCGCCGGCCGAACGGTGCGCCAGCAGCACCAGCGATACCGGCACGGAAGTGCCGCCACCCGGTGGCTGCAACCGCGCATCGGTGCTCCAGACACCGTCACGTTCGGCGCTGCTCCAGCCATCACGCTGCAGACGTGCCAGGTCGCTGCTGGCGAACAATTGCGCCAGGGCCGGCATCGGTTGTTGCTCGTCGATCCCGAGGATGCGCCGCGCCGCCGGGTTGAGATAGGTGACCTGCCCCTCGGGGTCGATGAACAACACCGGATCGGTGTTGGCCTCGACGACTTCCGCCAGGCGCCGCTTGTTCTCTTCGGCTTGCACCCGGGCGGTAATGTCCCGGGAGACGCTGACCACTTCGACCACCGTCCCGGTGTAGGTTTCACGAATCGCCCGGCTCGCGGTTTCGAACCACAGGTAATGCCCGTCTCGATGGCGAATGCGGTACGTCATCGTGTGATAACCGTCCTGCTCCAGGGCATCCCGCGCACGCTGCACCAGGCTGGCCAGGTCCTGACCATGGAACAAACCCTGGGCCATTTGCCCGCGCAACTCCTCCGGCCAGTAGCCGAGCAATGTCCAGGACGCCGGCGAGGCATCGAGAAAGCGTCCGTCCGGTGTGTGCCGGGAAATCAGGTCGGTGGTGTTCTCGATGATCAGCCTGTACAGCCTGCGTGCCGTGGCGGCTTCACGCTCGGCCAGCACTTGTGCCGTGGCATCGCGGCAACGGGCGAGCACACGGTTGTCCTGCGGATCAGGGATAAACGTCCAGATCAGGATCTGCGCTTCGAACTGGGCTTCGACCCCGTCGATGGCGCGTTGCTGGTCGAGGCAGGCACGGACCAGCACCCGGTGATTGACCGGCAGAAAACCCAGCACATCAGTCAGCGGTTTTTCGGCGAGCAGTGCCAGCAGCGCCGCGTTGAACTCCAGCGGTCGGCCCTGTGCATCGAGCAACAGACTCGGTTGCGGATCGTGACCCAACAGCGGCGAGCCGCGCAGCATGCCATTGACGCTGCTCAGCAAGGTCGTCAGCAAGTCCTGCACCCAACCCAGCCAATCAAGACTCACGCCCTCGCACACTTCCACCAGCAACAACCCCGGCAGCCCCGGTTGCAAGGCCAGATCAAACACCTGGCCATGGCTGATGGCGGCCCGACGCAATCGACCGGACAACCAGCAATCGAGTTGGCGTACTTGCGCCAGATCCAGGCGCCCCGCCTCGACCAGCCGATCAAACAGCAACTGATCGCTGGCCAGCGAAGGGTCGCCCAGCCCCGGTGGAAAATGCTGGGCGGCGCCCTCGTGACTGTAAATCCGCGCATTGGCTTGCCAACTCAGATAAACCGCCCGGTGCACCTCTGGGCATTCCTGCAACGCACGGCACAACGCATCGGCCCGGGCGGCCAGAGACACCCCCTCGCGCTGCAGGCGCAACCAGCTGTGCAATCGAACGGGAGTCAGGGTCATCACAGGTCCGCTTCGTTGGGGAAGCCAAGGATATACCGGCCTTGGCGGTGTCACTGTATTCATTTAGACCTGCCAGAATAAAATATAGTACATATACTATATAACGTAGGTTGTACTTCCATATCTGTAGCTGAATGTTATATAAAGCAAGCCGGACATAAAAGGTGCCCTCAGCGGCGACGCTGCAAGGTCACCTATAGAGCTAACAATCAGCCACCGAGTACCCGTACATGTCGATCTATGAACAAGGGCTAGGCCCTGCGGCTGTCAATCATATTGCCTTGTCTCCGCTCAGCTTCATCGAGCGCACCGCCAGCGTTTATCCGGACTACCCCGCCGTCATCCATGGCTCTATTCGCCGCACCTGGGCGCAGACTTACACCCGCTGCCGCCGTCTGGCTTCGGCGCTGGCCGGTCGCGGCATCGGCAAGAACGACACGGTGGCGGTGATGCTGCCCAACATTCCCGAGATGCTTGAAGTGCATTTCGGCGTGCCAATGATTGGCGCGGTGCTCAACCCGCTCAACGTGCGTCTGGACGCCGAAGCCATCGCCTTCATGCTGCAACATGGCGAAGCCAAGGTGCTGATTACCGACCGCGAGTTCCATGATGTGATTCACGCGGCGATCGGCATGCTGGATCACCCGCCGCTGGTCATCGACGTTAATGACCCGGAATACGGCGAAGGCCAGGCGGTCAGCGATCTGGACTATGAAGCGCTGTTGGCCGAAGGCGATCCGGCCTACGCCTGGCAATGGCCGACGAACGAATGGGACGCCATTTCGCTGAATTACACCTCAGGCACCACCGGCAATCCGAAAGGTGTGGTTTACCACCATCGCGGTGCTTACCTGAACTCGTTGGGCAACCAGATGACCTGGGCCATGGGCAACCATCCGGTCTACCTCTGGACCCTGCCGATGTTCCACTGCAACGGTTGGTGTTACCCGTGGATCATCACCGCGCTGGCCGGTGTGCATGTGTTTCTTCGCCGTGTCGATCCACAGAAGATCCTCACGTTGATCCGCGAGCATCAGATCACTCACTTGTGTGCTGCGCCGATCGTGCTCAACGCGCTGGTCAACATGCCGGAGTCGGCAAAAGCGGCGATCGATCACCCGGTCAACGCCATGGTCGCCGGCGCCGCGCCGCCGGCCAAAGTGATCGGTGCCGTGGAAGAAATGGGCATCAAGGTCACTCACGTTTATGGCCTGACCGAAACCTATGGTCCGGTGACGCTCTGCGCCTGGCATGCCGAATGGGATGAGTTGCCGCTGGAAGAGCGAGCGCAAATCAAATCCCGTCAGGGTGTGCGTTACCCGACGCTCGAAGGCGTGATGGTCGGCGACTCGAAGACGCTGGAACCCACCCCGCGTGACGGTCAGACCATCGGTGAGATCTTCATGCGCGGCAACACCGTGATGAAGGGCTACCTGAAGAACCCGACCGCCACGGCCGAAGCGTTCGAAGGCGGCTGGTTCCACACCGGCGACCTGGCGGTGTGTCATCCCAACGGTTATGTGGAGATCAAGGACCGCCTCAAGGACATCATCATTTCCGGTGGCGAGAACATTTCCACCATCGAACTGGAAGGTGTGCTCTATCGCCATCCGGGTGTGATGGAAGCCGCCGTCGTCGCCCGTCCTGATGAGAAGTGGGGCGAAACGCCCTGCGCCTTTATCACATTGAAGGCTGATCACCAGGACGTTCGCGAGGCCGACATCATCAGTTTCTGCCGCGAACACCTGGCCGGTTTCAAAGTCCCGCGCACGGTGATTTTCACCCTGTTGCCGAAGACTTCAACCGGCAAGATCCAGAAGTACGTTCTGCGCGACAGGGCCAAAGCGCTCTAACCGAATCGACGTTGTACCCGTCAAGCGGCCGGTGTTTTTACCAGCCGCTTCGGGCTCGTGCAGGCCGGATTCGGCTCTGCCCTGCCCTTAAATACCAAAAGCACCGATAACAACAACAAGGTGGAGCCACCCATGATCGACATCCATTCAACCGATACCCAACGCTGTGAACGCATTCGGTCCAACCCGAAATTTCTTCAATTGGTGAGCAGACGTTCGCGTCTGGCCTGGTCACTCAGCGCTGCGGTGCTGGGCACTTACTACGCGTTCATGCTGGTGGTGGCGTTTGCCCCGCAGTGGCTGCATGCGCCGCTCGCCGAGCATCGGATGTTGACCCTGGGCATGCCGGTTGGCGCGGCGATCATCATTTTTTCCTGGCTACTGACCGGTTGGTACGTCTACAGCGCCAACACGCGCTTCGATGCCCTGGGCGCCGCTATTCTCGAGGAGAGCAAGTAATGACTTTGCTCCGTAAACTGATCCTCGCCGCTGTCGGGCTGGTGCCGGCCTCCGTTGTGCTGGCTGCGCCCGCGCTGGGTGCGGTGGAAAAACAACCGCTCAACCTGCATGCGATCGGCATGTTCTTCGTCTTCGTTCTGGGCACGCTGGCCATCACCTGGTGGGCCGCGCGGCAAACCAAATCCACGTCTGACTTCTACACCGCGGGCGGTGGC
This sequence comes from Pseudomonas sp. RT4P38, assembly GCF_054897765.1. Lineage (NCBI taxonomy): Bacteria > Pseudomonadati > Pseudomonadota > Gammaproteobacteria > Pseudomonadales > Pseudomonadaceae > Pseudomonas > Pseudomonas sp. RT4P38. The sequence continues at coordinate 3,451,476 of NZ_CM142703.1, read as the reverse complement.
ATCACCGGGTTCCAGAACGGTCTGGCGATTGCCGGCGACTACATGTCCGCGGCCACGCTGCTGGGGCTGTCCAGCCTGGTGTTCGCCAAGGGCTACGACGGCTTCATCTATACCATCGGCTTCTTCGTCGGTTGGCCGATCATCACCTTCCTGATGGCCGAGCGCTTGCGCAACCTGGGGCGCTACACCTTTGCCGACATCGTGTCCTATCGACTGGACCAGAACAAAGTGCGGATTTTTGCCGCGTTTGGTTCGTTGACGGTGGTGTGCTGCTACCTGATCGTGCAGATGGTCGGTGCGGGTCAATTGATCAAACTGCTGTTCGGCCTCGACTACCCGGTTGCGGTGGTGATCGTCGGCGCACTGATGCTGGTGTATGTAATTTTCGGCGGCATGATCGCCACCACCTGGGTGCAGATTATCAAGGCTGTGTTGCTGCTTGCTGGCGGCACGACCCTGGCGTTGATGGCCATGTCGCAATTCGGCTTCAGCTACGAAACCCTGGCCAGCAAAGCCGTCGAAGCCCATGCCAGTGGCTGGAACATCATGGGCCCCGGCTCGATGCTCGCCGACCCGATCAACACCGCTTCGATGTCGCTGGGCCTGGTGTTCGGGATTGCCGGCCTGCCGCACATTCTGATGCGTTTCTTCACCGTGCCTAACGCCAAAGAAGCTCGCAAATCGGTGTTCTACGCCACCGGTTTCATCGGCTTCTTCTTCCTGGTGGTTTGCACCCTGGGCTTCGCCGCGATGGTGATCATCGGCACCGACCCGCAGTACTACGTCAATGGCGAAGTCGGCGGCGCCTTGATTGGCGGCGGCAACATGGTCGCCATGCACCTGGCCAAAGCGGTCGGTGGCAACCTGTTTTTCGGTTTCCTCGCAGCCGTCGCCTTCGCCACCATCCTCGCGGTGGTCTCCGGGCTGGCCCTGGCCGGTGCTTCGGCGATTTCCCATGACCTCTACGCCACAGTGTTCAAGAAGGGTAAAGCCAGCCAGAAACAGGAAATGCGCGTGACCCGCATGGCCACGGTTGGCCTGGGCATCATCGCGATTCTGCTGGGCATTCTGTTCGAGAAGATGAACGTCGCGTTCCTGGTGGGCCTGACGTTCGGCATCGCGGCGTCGACCAACTTCCCGGTGCTGATCATGGCCATGTACTGGAAAGGCTTGACCACCAAAGGCGCGATCATCGGCGGTTTCGCCGGCCTGCTCTGCGCGCTGGTGCTGGTGATCCTCTCGCCAGCGGTCTGGGTCACTGTGCTCGGCCATGCTCACGCGATCTTCCCGTACGACCACCCGGCGCTGTTCTCCATGCCGCTGGCGTTCTTCGTGATCGTCATGGTGTCGAAACTCGACCGCAGCGTGCGGGCCGACAAGGAGCGTGACGCTTACGCCGACCAGTTTGTTCGCGCCCAGACCGGCCTCGGCGCCGCCAGCGCTTCCAGCCATTGATTGAAAGGGCACGGCCTGCTCAAGCGGCGCCGTGCCCATCGCACAACCTTTTGAGGTTCACGTTATGCCCGAATTCAACGCCCCGCTGCGCGACATGCGCTTTGTGCTGCATGAAGTGTTCGACGCCCCGGCACTGTGGGCACGCCTGCCAGCCCTGGCCGACAGTGTCGACGCCGCCACCGCTGACGCCATTCTTGAGGAGGCGGCCAAAGTCACCTCGCACCTGATTGCGCCATTGAATCGCAGCGGCGATGAGGAAGGCGCCCAGTGGGTCGATGGCCAGGTCAGCACGCCAATCGGTTTCAAACAGGCTTATGCCACCTACATCGAAGGCGGCTGGGTGGGCCTTTCCGGTAACGCCGATTTCGGCGGCATGGGCATGCCGAAGATGCTCGCCGTGCAGTTCGAAGAAATGCTCTACGGCGCTAACTCCAGCTTCGCCCTGTATTCGGCGTTGAGTTCCGGTGCCTGCCTGGCGCTGGATGCCCACGCCAGCGACACCCTGAAAAACCTCTACCTGCCGCCGATGTATGAAGGCCGCTGGGCCGGTTCCATGTGCCTGACCGAAGCCCACGCCGGCACCGATCTGGGGATTATCCGCACCCGTGCCGAACCTCAGGCCGATGGCAGCTTCAGCATTACCGGCAGCAAGATCTTCATCACCGGGGGTGATCAGGACCTGACCGAAAACATTGTCCATCTGGTGTTGGCCAAACTGCAGGACGCGCCTGCGGGGCCCAAAGGCATCTCGCTGTTTGTCGTCCCCAAAGTGCTGGTCAATGCCGACGGTTCCCTCGGCCATGCCAACGCCGTGAGTTGCGGATCAATCGAACACAAAATGGGCATCAAGGCCTCGGCCACCTGCGTGATGAACTTCGACGGCGCCAGCGGTTGGTTGGTCGGCGAAGCCAACAAAGGCCTGGCAGCGATGTTCACCATGATGAACTACGAGCGCTTGTCCATCGGCATTCAGGGCATTGGCTGCGCCGAAGCGTCCTATCAGAGCGCCGTCACCTATGCCCGCGAACGTGTGCAGAGCCGCGCGCCGACCGGTGCCATCGCACCGGACAAAGTGGCCGACCCGATCATCGTCCACCCGGATGTGCGGCGCATGCTGTTCAGCATGAAAGCCATGACTGAAGGTGGCCGTGCGTTCGCCAGCTATGTCGGGCAGCAACTGGACTTGGCGAAGTTTTCCGATGACGCCAAGGAGCGCGACAGCGCGCAAACCCTGGTCGCGCTGCTCACCCCCGTGGCCAAGGCGTTTTTCACCGATACCGGACTGGAAAGCTGCATCAACGGCCAACAAGTGTTCGGCGGCCATGGCTACATCCGTGAATGGGGCCAGGAACAATTGGTCCGTGACGTGCGCATCGCGCAGATCTACGAAGGCACCAACGGCATTCAAGCCCTGGACCTGCTCGGACGCAAAGTGCTCGCCGATAAGGGCTTCGCGCTGCGCCAGTTCACCGCTGAGATCCGTCATTTCGCCCATCAGCCTGATGCGCCCTACTCCACTCAACTGTTCGCTGCCGTGCAGCGTCTGGAAGACCTGAGCGACTGGCTGCAGGATCAGGCCGCGACCAACCGCAACGAAGTCGGCGCCGCTTCGGTGGAATATTTGCACCTGTTCGGTTACGTCGCCTACGCCTGGCTTTGGGCGCGCATGGCACAGGTTGCCAAGCAAAAGCTGCACGAAGACGAAGGGTTTTATGGCGCGAAAATCGCCACCGCCGACTTCTATATCCACCGCCTGCTGCCACGCATTTTTAGTCTGGAGCAATCCATTCGCGCGGGCAGTGCCTCCTTGTTTGGCCTGAGCGCCGAACAGTTCTAACGATTGAACCGCACGCGGCGCCACGCTCCTATCTTTTCGGCGTTCGCGTTTTTTTATTGATAAGCCCTCGCCCACCTGGCGAGGGCCGCGGGACCTGTCTTTCCATAATAAAAACAAAGGGGCTTCACCATGGACCGCAACACCCGCACCCTCGCTACCCGACTGTTGCTGGCCGGCGGCGTCATCAGCCTCTCGGCCCCCGCCGCCGCTGACTTAGTCAAAGACAGCAAGGCCAGCCTCGAGCTGCGCAATTTCTATTTCAACCGTGACTATCGCCAGGACAACGCCGCCCAATCCAAACAAGAGGAATGGGCCCAGGGTTTCCTGCTGCGCTATGAATCGGGCTTCACCGACGGTTTGATCGGTGTCGGTTTCGATGCCATCGGCCTGGTCGGCGTCAAGCTCGACTCCAGCCCCGATCGCGCAGGTTCTGGTCTGCTCAAACGTCACCGCGACACGAGCAAAGGGGCGCAGGACGAGTACGGCGAACTGGGCCTGACCGCCAAAGTGCGTGCCTCCAAAAGCACGCTGAAACTCGGCACGCTGCTGCCGAAACTGCCCACGTTACTGGCCAACGACTCACGGCTATTGCCACAAACCTTCAAGGGCGGCCAGTTGACGTCGCTGGAACTCGACGGCCTGACCGTGGATGCCGGGCGACTGACGCAGGTCAATCAGCGCGACTCCTCGGACTACGAGGACATGGGCATCACCCGAACCGGCGCCAAGGGCATCACCACACGTCATGTCGATAGCGACAGCTTCGATTTCGCCAGTCTGAACTATAAATGGACCAGCAACCTCGCCACCGGTTACAGCTACGGTCACCTCGACAACTTCTACAGCCAGCACCTGGTCAACCTGACCTACGTGTTGCCGGTCACAACCGGCCAGTCGTTGAAGACGGATCTGCGCTTCGCTCGCTCCACGGACGATGGCGGCAGTAATATCGATAACAATGCCATCGGCGCGATGTTCACTTACAACCTCGGCGGGCATGCGTTGGGCCTGGGTTACCAAGGCATGAGCGGCGACACCGGCTACGCCTACGTCAACGGCACCGACGCCTTCCTGGTGAACTTCGTGCAGATCGGCGACTTCGCCAGCAAGGACGAAAAATCCTGGCAGGCGCGTTACGACTACAACTTTGCGGTGATTGGCGTTCCGGGCCTGACCTTCATGACCCGCTACATCACCGGCTCCGATATCGATCTGGGCAACAACCGCCCGGAGGGCAAGGAATGGGAACGTGATACGGACATCGGCTATGTCGTGCAGAGCGGCCCGCTGAAAAATGTTGGGGTGAAGTGGCGGAACGCGACGGTGCGCTCGACTAACTTCGGCAGCGATCTGGATGAAAACCGCCTGATCGTCAGCTACACCTTGCCGATCTGGTAGTGCTTGATCGTTCCCGCGCTCTGCGTGGGAACGATCATCCGCGGCAGTGGCCAGAGTAGGATAAGATGCCTGCAAATCAGGTTCGCCACGAGACGCCCCCGTATGTCAGATAACACCCCCCGCCTGATCAAGAAGTACCCCAATCGCCGACTGTATGACACCCACACCAGCAGTCATTTGACGCTGGCGGACATACGCCAGTTGGTGGTCGACAAAATTGCCTTTCAGGTGGTCGATGCCAAGAGCGGCGAGGATCTGACGCGCAGCATCCTGCTGCAAGTGATTCTGGAAGCCGAAAGCGGCGGTGAGCCCATCTTCACCACCGAGATGCTGATGGGGGTTATCCAGTTCTACGGCCCTTATCAGGGCGTGCTCGGCAGTTACCTGGACAAGAGCATTCAGACCGTCATCGACATTCAGTCCCAGACCGGCGCGCAGTCGTCCGAGGCCTGGAGCGACTTCATGCATCAACAGGCCCCGGTGATGCAGGACCTGATGCGCCAGTATGTCGACCAGTCGAAGGCGCTTTATCTGAACACCCAGAACCTGTTTGGCATGTTCGGCGGCAAGCCAGACGCTGATGGCGGAAAGAAAAAAGACGGTGAATGAAGTCCACCCGAGTCATTGACAGTCGCGCGACGTCTACTAGGCTCACAGTCATCCTGCCTCCCCCACTGAACCACGGCACTTAACCGCAAGGCTTGGTGAAGTCGTCAATCTTTAGCGCCTGTTCGCAGCTGTTCGAATGCAGACCTCAAGCAATCGTCAGCGCAACGGGCTAACGCTCTTTCCACCTGCACTTTCAGATTGGGAGGCCGTCGTGCAAAAAGTCTTGAAGCTCGTCAGCTATGCAGTGCTCGTGCTGATGGCCAGCGCGGTCGTCTATGCCGGAGTGATCGGCATCACCTATTGGACCGGTATCGGCGTATAGGGAGTTCGCAATGAACAAACGCCAGACACGCTCGTTCGCGCTGATATCGACGGCGATCGCCGCTGTGGTGTTTCTGGGCATGACCGTTGATAGTCACCGGCAGTTCCCCACACTGACCAATGCCCAGCAAATCACGCCGCAGGTCACTCGCGGCAAGGATGTCTGGCATCAATACAATTGCATCAATTGCCACACCTTGTTCGGCGAGGGGGCTTATTACGCCCCGGACCTGACGAAAATCACCCAGCAACGCGGCGCCCCGTATCTCACTGCGTTCCTCAAAGACCCCTCAAAGTTCTATGACGAGAAACGCCATCGTCGTCTGATGCCGAACCTGAAACTCGGTGACGAGGAAATCGCCGATTTGATCGCCTTCCTCGACTGGGTGAGCAAGGTCGACAATCAAGGCTGGCCGCCGCGCCCGATTCTGGTGACCGGTGCGTCGATCCCCGGCATGGACCTCACCGTGGCACAGCAGAATGCCACCGACGACCAACCACCTCCCGCCGCCCGCCCGGTGTCCGGCAAGGAAGACCCGATCGCCTTGGGCGAGGCGTTGTTTCGAACGACCGCAACGCCGGTGTGCAGCGCTTGCCACTCGATTGCTCCGGGTGTCAACCTCGCCGGGCCATCACTGGCCGGGTTGGCCAGTCGGGCCAAGCAGGTCATCGCCTCGCCTGACTACAAGGGCAAGGCCAAGGACGCCGAAGGTTTCATCCGCGAATCCATCGTCACGCCGAGTGCCTACCTGCATCCGGGCGACATGTTTTCCGCCAACGGCATGTCCTTCATGCCGGACACCTTCGCCAAATCGCTAACGCCCGAACAGATCGATCAACTGGTCGCCTATCTGGCGTCGTTCCAGTAACCGCAGGGGATGACCATGCGCTACAGATCTCAATCCGTCGCCTACTGGTATTTCGCCGTTGCCATGGTGCTGTTCGGCCTGCAACTGGTCTTCGGCCTGCTATCGGCAGCGAAATACCTCGGGCCGGACCCACTACTGAACCTCTTGCCATTCGATGTCACCAAGTCCATTCACACCAATCTGTTGATCGTCTGGGTGCTCACCGGTTTCATGGGGGCGACCTACTGGATGGTGCCGGACGAATCCCGTGGCGAGCTGCACAGCACCAAACTGGCCTACATTCAGCTCGGGTTGTGGACGGCCATGGGTGTCACCGCCGTTCTTGGCTATCTGTTCGGTTATGGCACCGGGAACAAGCTGCTCGAACAGCCGCTGCCCCACAAGATCGTGATCGTGATTTGCATGCTGATGTTTCTCTACAACATCGGCATGACAATCAAGAAAGCCGGGCGTTTCACCGCCACCGAGGGTGTCCTGCTGCTGGGCTTGGCCAGCGCCGCAGTGCTCTTTCTGCCAGCGCTGCTGCACTATGAAAATTACGTGGTGTCGATCTATTACCGCTGGTGGACCATCCACCTGTGGGTCGAAGGTGTTTGGGAGATGATTCAGGGCGGCTTTCTTGCCTATCTGCTGATCCGGCTGTCCGGTGCTGACCGCGAGGTGATGGAGAAGTGGCTGTACGTCATCGTCGGCCTGGTGTTCATTGCCGGCATTCTGGGCACCGCTCACCATTATTACTGGATCGGTGTTCCCCATTACTGGCTGCCACTGGGCGGCTTCTTCAGTGCGCTTGAGCCGATGGCGCTGATCGGTATGGCGATCTATGCCTACAACGCGATGCGCCGCTCCGGCCTCTCTCACCCCAACAAACTGGCCTTGCACTGGACCTTGGGCAGTGCGGTGTTCACCATGTTCGGCGCCGGTCTGCTGGGGTTGGCTCACACCTTCCCCGACGTCAACAAGTGGACCCACGGCACCCTGATTACTGCGATGCATGGCCATGCGGCCTTCTATGGCGCTTACGCCATGATTGTCCTGGCGATGATCACCTATGCGCTGCCCGGCATGACCCGTCGTCCGGCGGAGGAAAGCAGTATCGGTTACTGGGCATTCTGGCTGCAGTTGGGCGGAATGTTCGGCATGACCCTGTCATTTGCCACGGCGGGCATTGGTCAGGTGTACCTGGAGCGCATTCTCGGCCTGGGCTACCTGGACGTGCAGCTGAAAATTCAGGTGCACTTCCTGATGCTGGTGGCGACGGCGTCGATGTTCAGCCTGGGTGCCGGACTGTTCATCTTCGAATTTTTCCGCCATGCGCCGGACTTCAATGTCGATGAAGCCGATCCGGTCCTGGCCACACCTCGAGCCTCAGGCGCGGCGCTGTGATGGAACGTTCGCTGATGCACACCGAACCCGCAGCGCTGCAAGCTGAACCCTATTACCAGCCCAGCGGAGACGAGGTGGCGATTTTCGAGCAATGCCATGCGCAGCAACTGGCCGTCATGCTCAAAGGCCCCACCGGTTGTGGCAAGACCCGTTTTGTCGAACACATGGCCTGGCGTCTAAAACGCCCGCTGATCACTATTTCCTGCCATGACGATCTGAGTGCCAGCGACCTGGTCGGGCGTTTCCTGATCGGTCATCAGGGCACCCATTGGACGGAAGGCCCGCTGACCCGAGCCGTGCGCGAAGGCGCTATCTGTTACCTGGACGAAGTGGTCGAAGCACGGCAAGACACGATTGTCGTCCTGCACCCGCTGACCGACCACCGACGCATCCTGCCGCTGGACAAAATCGGCGAGATCCTCGAAGCCTCACCACACTTTCAGCTGGTGGTGTCCTACAACCCCGGTTACCAACGCATTCTCAAGGATTTGAAGCCGAGTACCCGACAGCGCTTTGTGGCGCTGGATTTTGACTTCCCGCCGGCCGAGCGCGAAATCGCCATCGTCATCCATGAGGGTGGCACCGACTACGCCACCGCGCACGCCCTGGTCACCCTCGCCCAGCGGCTACGCGCCTTGCAAGACCGCGGTCTGGCGGAAGTCCCCAGCACCCGTCTGCTGATTGCCACGGCACGGCTGATCACCCACGGCATTGCTGCGCCCATCGCGTGCCGGGTCGCGTTGATCTCGCCGCTGTCCGATGACGCCGTGTTGGTCGCGGCCATGCGCGACCTCGTCGACCTGACGTTTATCTAGATGGCTGAAGCCGAAGACCTCATCACTGACGTCGCTCGCCACGCTACGGTGTATGCACAGGCGTTGTGGCGTCGTCACCGGGCACCCTCGGACGCTGCAAAAATCGTCACCCTCGGGGATGTCGCACAACACCTCGATTTACTGATCAAAGCGGTGTTTGACACCCACTATTCGCTGCGTGTCGCGCAACCACCCTCGCCCCCCACGTTCCTGAAAAAGCTTTTGCTGCGTCATGAAAAGCCGTGTCGGCAAAGCGCCGTCCCGGCGACCGATGGCGTGACTATATGGCTGCCGGAGGACTTGGGCAGCAACGAGGCTCCGCTCACGCTGCAACGCTATAAAACCCTGGCCTTGCAACAGGCGATGCGTGCCAGACGAGGCAGTGCCAGCGCCCTGTCAGCCCTCGGCAACCCGATGCAGCGCAGCGTCTATCTGCTTTTAGAAGCCTGGGCCGCCGATACGGATTTAGTGCGACTGTTGCCGGGGTTGGCGCCATCGATCCATGGCTTGCGCCAACATGCCCTGGCGACTCGCCCGCCGCTTCACGCCTTTCCAAACCCGCGACACCCCCTGGAAAATTTTCTTCGTTTACTGCTGCGTAGCGAATGCGGTAAGCCTCTGGAAGGGCTGGAGATACCCGACAAAGCGGCCGACTCGGTGCAACAGTCAGAAACCCTCGCAAGACGTCTCCTGTCCGTCGACGAATCTCACGGGCTCGGCGCTCATCTGTTGCTGCTCGATGCGTGGACCGGCGACCTGCGCGAGCCGTCGGTGGGTCTGAAGGTGCAGCCCTTGCCCGGCGAAATCGACACCGCCGATACCCTGCCCCGCAGCGCCCGCCTCGCACGTCAGCCCACTGTGCGCGAAGCCTCTGCCGACGAGGACGATGATCAGGAACAAGGCCTGTGGATGGTGCAACCCGCCGAACCGCTGGAAAAGGCCGAAGACCCCATGGGGATGCAGCGCCCAGCCGACCGGGATACCGATACCCCGCCGGCTGATTTCGCCGACTCATTGTCCGAACTCAACGAAGCCCGACTGGTGATCACGGCAGGTCGGCCGAAAGAAGTGTTGCTGTCCGACAACCCGCCACAGACCCGCGTTCAGCACGGCGCACAAGATCTCGCCAGCAACGCAATCAGCTACCCCGAGTGGGATTACCGCCGCCAGGCCTACCGTGATCCGGGTGCGACGCTGCACCTGTGTCCCGCCTTGGAAGGTCCGCAGCAGTGGGTCGAGCGAACCCTCGACACTCACCGTCCGGTGCTCGATGCCATCCGCCGGCAATTTGAAAGTCTGCGAGCCCAACGCGTCAGGCTGCGCAAACAATGGGAGGGCGACGATATCGATCTGGAGGCGTATATCGACGGTTGCGCCGAGGCCCGCGCCGGGCTGAGCATGCCGCAGGCGCTGTATCAGACCCAGCGCCGTGGCCGGCGCGACATGGCGATCATGTTGCTGATCGACGTCAGCGGCTCTACCGACAGCTGGCTGTCCAGCCATCGCCGGGTCATTGATGTCGAGCGCGAGGCGTTGCTGCTGGTCTGTCTGGCGCTGGAGAGCCTGGGCGAGCCTTATAGCGTGCTGGCGTTTTCCGGCGAAGGGCCGCAGCGTGTCACGATCCGTACCCTGAAAGCATTCGATGAGCGCTACAGCGATGAAGTCGGTCGGCGCATTGCCGCCCTCGAGCCGGAACGCTATACCCGGGCCGGTGCCGCCCTGCGCCACGCCAGCACATTGCTGATGCGCGAAGCCGCCACCCACCGCCTCTTATTATTGCTCTCCGATGGCAAGCCGAACGATGTTGACCAGTACGAAGGCCGCTATGGTGTCGAAGACATGCGTCAGGCAGTGATCGAAGCCAAGCTCCAAGGCATCTATCCCTTCTGTTTGACCATCGACCGCCAAGCGGCGAATTACCTGCCGGCGGTATTCGGATCGCGGCAATACGCCTTGCTGCACAGACCAGAATTGTTGCCCAGTGTAATGCTGGACTGGATCAGACGACTGGTATCAACGTGAACCAGAGCCTTCCTTCCAAAGTTTTTCGCGGCACACAAAAAATGGCGATGGGGAATGATCCCATCGCCATTGGTGCCGCTTGCTTGACGTGACTTACTTGTTACCGCTGGTAGCCTTGGCGCTGGCTTCCGGGGCCGCTTTCGTGGCCGCGGCAGTCGCTGCGTCGAAATTGCTCTGAGCCACATCGGCAGCCTGTTTTACGGCTTTCTGTGCACTTTCGAACACAGTACCGGCATTCGCCAGGCTCGACTTGAACGCGGCCACAACAGGCTCGGAGCCGGCCGGTGCATTCTTGCTGATCGCTTCCACGAACTCTTGCACTTGTTGGGTGCCAGCTTCGACCTGACTCGAGGTCAGTTTGGCGATGTCCGACTGAGTACCGACGATCAGTGCTTGAACCTGACGGTTGAACTCGGCCAGGCGTTCGGTTTGCGCGCTCGGCTGGGTGAAAGAAGCCTGCAGCTCAGCGAAACCTTGTGGATCACGGACGGCCAGCAGCTTGCGAACACCTTCGAACTGCTCTTCGGCGGATTCGCGCAGTGCCTTGAACTGCAACTGGCTGAGCTGTTCAACGCTGGCGAAGACTTTGCCGCTGATTTGCTGCAGAAGATCGAGGTTGGCTTTCTGAGCGGTTTGCAGTTTTTCCGAATTGAAAAAAGACATGCTTGAATCTCCTGGTACTGGAAGGCCCTGATGGACCTGAAGACGCGATAGCGATCCGGCCAGTCATCGCGTTAGCCTTGATATTGCAGTGCACAAAACCATTTGGCAACGTCTATTTTTGTGCGGTGCAAAATAAACTTTGCTCATGCTCTCCCTATTCGCTATAAACTCCAGTCTATCGAACGGCGAGCCTAGCCCTCTTTAACTAAAGGGTTCAGATGCGCAGGTTCCCACGTAGAGCGTCAGGAGATCACGATGGGTCAGGAAGTCAATATTGCGCTGCAAGATGAAGAGCTTTCCGGACCCATCGGTTTGTTCGAACACCTGAATCATCTGCAACGCCTCAATACCCGTAACGTCCTCGACGCCGTGCAGAAGCGCCAGGCAAAAACCTTCGCGCCTTTAAACCTTGGGCAACTTAGACAACCGACGCCCGCTGACTGGCAGGAATACTTCACGGACTTTGGCCAGCGCAGCGTGTTGTTCTGGGACACCTTGCGCCAGCGCGGCGACAACACCCTGGCCCACGAACGCGCCGGTTATCCGCTGCTGCTCAAGTTCAATCATGAAACGCTGGTCGCCGGGGAAGACCTGCGCCGCCCGGTCAACTATTCGCTGTTGCAAATCCTCGGTGGCCCCGGTCAACAGATCGACAGCAAAAAACAGCCGGTGATCATCATTGACCCGCGCGGCGGCCACGGCTCGGGTATCGGCGGGTTCAAACAGGATTCGGTCATCGGCGAAAGCCTGAGAGCCGGCCACCCCACCTACTTCATCTCCTTCAGTCACTCGCCCCGCCCTGGGCAAACCCTCGCGGACATCGTCGAAGCCCAGGCGCGGTTCATCGAAGTCGTCAGCGCCCGGCATCCGGACAGCGCCAAACCTGTCGTCATTGGCAACTGCCAGGCGGGCTGGGCGTTAATGGGCCTGGCCGCCACCCGGCCGGAGTTGCCAGGGCTGATCATCGTCAACGGTGCGCCGTTGTCGTACTGGGCCGGCGTCAACGGGCGCAATCCGATGCGCTACACCGGCGGTTTGCTGGGTGGTGGCTGGATGGCGCGCCTCGGCAGCGACCTCGGCAATGACCGTTTCGACGGCACCTGGCTGGTGAGCAATTTCGAACACCTGGACCCGGCCAACACCTATTGGGGCAAGTACTACCACTTGTTCAGTGAAGTCGACAGCGAGGCCGCACGTTTTCTGGATTTCGAACGCTGGTGGGGCAGCCCGACCCTGCTCAATGGCGAAGAGATCGAGATGATTGTCGACGACCTGTTCATCGGAAATCAGCTGTCCGGCGGCCTCGGTCGCAAGAGCAGCGGGCTTGACCTCAAACTGATTGAAGTGCCGGTGGTGGTGTTCTGCTCGTATGGCGACAACATCACCTCCCCGCAGCAGGCACTGGACTGGATCACCGACGTCTATCCCAGCGACCTCGCGTTGCAAAATGCCGGACGCACCATCGTGTACCTGCGGCACGCGAGCATCGGTCATCTGGGCATCTTCGTCTCCGGTGAAGTGGCGCGGCGTGAGCACCGTGAGTTACTCGGTGCGGTCGATGAAATCAATGCGCTGCCAGCCGGGCTGTATGAAATGCTGATCGAAGACCTGCCGGAAAACTCGGCGACGCCGTATGCCGTGCGTTTCGAGCCCCGGCGCATCGCCGACATCCATGGCGAAGTGCAGAAGCCTCGTGATGACGATCGCGAATTCGCGCTGGTCCAGCGCGCGTCCGACATCAACAACGGTGTGTACGACGAATTCATACGCCCATGGCTGCGCCAGCTGATCAACGAACCCAGCGCCGAACTGCTACGCCGGGCACACCCTTTCCATCAGCAGCAAGTGGCCTGGAGCAGTTTGAACCCGGCGTTGTGGTGGCTGGCAGGAAGCGCCGCCCAAGTGCGCAAGGATCGTCACCCCGTCAGCCAAAACAACCCGTTGCTGGTCTGGCAGGAACTGTTTTCCAACCAGATGCAGGACGCCTTGAACGGCTATCGGGATCTGCGCGATGCGGCTCAGGAAATGTGTTTCTACGGCGTGTATGGCGTACTCAATAGTCTCACCGGGAATGCACCCGGGCGAAATCTCCAGGAACATGCCAAGCAACACGATAAGGTCCTGATCGAGCGCCTGCAAGATGCCCTGCCCCTTGGCGGTCTGATGGAAGCCTTGATACGGATTCTGTTCCTGCTCGGCCGCGACAGCGACGAGCCGGGCAAGGAAAGTGTCGAAAAATTGATCCTGCAACTGCAGGTGTTGCTCCAGGACTACAGTGCCGGGCCGCTTGATCTGCGCGAAACCCTGCGCCTGCAAAAACTGCTGGTCGCCACTCACCCGCAAGAAAGCCTGCACAGTCTGCCCTTGATGCTGGTTGAGGTCGAAGAACGCCAACAAGTGTTGGCGGCCGTCGCCAATTTGCTGCCGGATCTGCTGACCAGTGGCGCAGACAACCCATTCTGGTGTGAGCTGCACACGCTGCTCGACGTCCCCCTGCCAGGTTTCAGCCTGACCCAACCACCCGCTGAGGCCGATGCCATCGAGGAGAAAATCCCGACGGCAACCCCAGAACTGATCAAGCAGAAAGCCCCGGTGGTAATTCCCGAGCCCATCGCCAAGGTTGCGAGTCCAGTGCGCAAACCTGCCAAGGGCAAGAAAGGCGTAAAAAAACCTCCGGTGAAATAACGTTTAACGCTGAGGAGAACCGCGTCACACCGGCGCGGCTTCCACGATTTCAAGCGATTAATCGGCCCGATACTGACCGGGTGTCATGCCAAACCAGCGGCTGCACGCTTTGTTGAAGCTGCTGTGGTCATGAAAACCAAGGAGATACGCGACATGCTTCATGTTGAAGCGAGAATTGCGCAAGTAGAATTCGGCCAATTGCCGGCGCACGGCATTCTGCACGTCCTTGAATTGCGTCCCGTCTTTTTCCAGGGTGCGTTGTAGCGTTCGCTTGCTGATGTTCAATGCGGCCGCGATCGACTCCATATCGCACGGCCCCTGGCCCTGACTCAAGCGCTTGGTAATGAGTGCCCGAATTCTGCCGACGATGGTGAAGCCATGCAGCGAAACCAATCGAGCTTCGGCAAAACTGTCATGCAGTACCGCCAGTTCTTCGTTAGCCATGCTCAGCGGACGCAGAAGCTCCTGCCCGTCAAACAGGATGCTGTCATAGGCAGCCCCAAAATGCAGGTCGCAGCCAAACAGCCTTTGATGCTCGGACGTGTCTGCAGGTTCGGGATAGGCGAACTCCACACTCAACGGTTGCGGTACGTTGCCTCCCGCCAGCCAACGGCAAAAACCCAGCAATGAAGCCATGCCTGCATCCGAGTACTGCCGGGGTTTGACCGACCCCTTTTGCTGATGATCCAGCGACGCCAGTCGATAATGCTGTTGCTCCGGCAAAAAGAAGAGGCTGAATCCGATACTGATCAAAGGGCTGAAACGTACCAGGCGTTCAAGTGCTTTTTTCAGATTCAAACTGGACATCATGGTGTAGCCGACGATCTGAAGGTTACCGGGATGGAAGTTTCCATAGGCCTTCAAACCGATGTCTGGATCGCCAGCGGCCTGGGCTCCCAGTTCCCATAGCCGATAAATAGCCCTTCGTTCGCAGTACGCTCCCGGGTTTTTAACGGACTCCATGTCCATCCCTGCCTCCCGACACAGACTGGCAACATCCAGCCCTTGTGCCGAGAGCGTATTCACCAGCACGCTGGCATAACCTGAACTCATTCTATACATGGCGTCCTCAATGACCCGTGGAACCGAACATCCTGTCTGGAGCCATGACTGATCTGCGTTGAATCAAAATGCTAACGGGTAGTTCAGCTGCCAATATTGATCCCAGTATAGGTAATCCTCACTTTTAGCCAGTTTTTCTGTCCATTCGTCACCCTGTAGCTGCCAAGCCTGCGAGGCGATGCCAACAGCAGTGAACAGTTCAGTTTCATTCCATGCATGGCACCGTTGGACACCAGACAGTCACCTCTCAACACTTCCGCACTCCCCGCCAATACCGAACAATCCACCCATCTTGCAGCGCAAAATACAAAAAGGAAGAGAGCTTATGAAGTCGCTTGGTCGTATTGCGTTGGTAACGGGTGGTATGGGTGGGATTGGCACTGCGATAAGCCAACGTCTGTACAAGGAAGGATTCAAAGTCATCGTGGGCTGCAGCTCTGACTCCGCCCGAAAGAACGAATGGATAGCGAGCCAACTGGCGGCGGGTTATCAATTCGAATGCATTTATGGCGACATCACCGATTGGGAATCAACGCGCAAAGCGTTCGAGATGGCACGTGAGCAATTCGGCCCGATCGATGTATTGGTCAACAACGCGGGCATCACTCGCGATGCGTCCTTTCGCAAACTGACTCCAGAAGATTGGAACGCAGTGATCGGCACCAACCTGACAGGCCTGTTCAACACCACTAAACAAGTGATCGAAGGGATGTTGGCCAAGGGTTGGGGACGGGTCATCAACATCTCCTCGATCAACGGTCAGCGCGGCCAGTTCGGCCAGACCAACTACAGCGCGGCCAAGGCCGGCATCCATGGTTTCACCATGGCTCTGGCCCGGGAAGTGTCCGGCAAGGGCGTGACCGTCAACACCGTTTCCCCAGGCTACATCCAGACCAGCATGACCGCGGCCATCCGTCCGGACATTCTCGACACCATGATCGCAGCCACACCGGTCGGGCGCCTCGGCCAACCTGAAGAAATCGCCTCCATCGTGGCCTGGCTGGCTTCCGATGAATCGGGCTACAGCACCGGCGCCGACTTCTCGGTTAACGGCGGCATGAATATGCAGTAGACCGGCCAGGGCAAGGACGCCCTGCTCGCGCTAGACGAATGTTGTCTTTTTTATGAGGTCACGCATGAACGAAGTCGTAATCGTTGCCGCTACTCGTACCGCTATTGGCAGTTTTCAAGGTGCCTTGTCCGCGATTCCAGCCACTGAACTGGGCGCAGCGGTCATTCGCCGCCTGCTGGAAGAGACAGGACTGGACGGCTCACAGATCGATGAAGTGATCCTCGGCCAGGTACTCACCGCAGGCTCGGGGCAAAACCCCGCACGCCAAACGGCCATCAAGGCCGGCCTGCCCCATACCACCCCTGCCCTGACCCTGAACAAGGTCTGCGGTTCTGGCCTCAAGGCTGTTCAGCTTGCGGTCCAGGCCATCCGTTGCGGCGACGCCGAACTGGTGATTGCCGGCGGTCAGGAAAACATGAGCCTGGCGCCCTATGTTCTGCCCAAGGCACGCACCGGTTTGCGTCTGGGTCATGCGCAACTGCAAGACAGCGTGATTCAGGACGGTTTGTGGGACGCCTTCAACGACTACCACATGGGCATCACCGCAGAGAACCTGGCGCAGAAGTATGACCTCAGTCGCGAAGCCCAAGACGCCTTCGCCGCAGCTTCGCAACAGAAAGCCGCTGCTGCCATCGAAGCGGGTTACTTCAAACGTGAAATTACCCCGATCCTGATCCCTCAGCGCAAGGGTGAGCCGCTGGCGTTCGACACCGATGAACAGCCGCGTCCGAACAGCACGCTGCAAGCATTGAGCAACCTCAAACCCGCGTTCCAGAAAGACGGCAGCGTGACGGCCGGCAACTCGTCGACCCTTAACGATGGCGCCGCCGTGCTGTTGCTGGCCAGCGCCGCCAAGGCCAAGGCCCTCGGCTTGCCGGTGCTGGCACGCATCACGGCCTATGCCAGCGCCGGCGTGGACCCCTCGATCATGGGCATCGGCCCGGTACCGGCCACTCGCCTGGTATTGGCTAAAGCCGGCTGGACCCTGGACGACCTCGACCTGATCGAAGCCAATGAAGCGTTCGCTGCGCAATCACTGGCGGTCGGCAAAGAACTGGGTTGGGACACCAGCAAGGTCAACGTCAACGGCGGCGCGATTGCCCTGGGCCATCCGATCGGCGCATCGGGCGCGCGGATTCTGGTGTCGCTGTTGCACGAGCTGATTCGTCGCGACGGCAAAAAAGGCCTGGCCACGTTGTGCATCGGTGGCGGCCAGGGTGTCAGCCTGGTCATTGAGCGCTAGAACACAGGAGTGTTCGCTTAAGTGGCTGACGCGGCGCCGAAGTCCGGCGCCGCGGTTTTTTTTCTGCCCTGTTTACAGATGTGGGTAAGGAGTTCCATGGACAATAACGCGCATACCTTCAACACCTTTTGGTCAGGCCAAGTTCCGTTCATTGCCTCCTTTGCAGTGCAACAACTACGACTATGGGTCAGCACCAATCCGTGGTTTACCGGCCAGGCCTACAACGAGTGGTTTGACCTGCCGCGCGGGACCCTGGACAGCCTCCAATCGGATTACCAACAGCAATGGGGCGAACTCGGCCAGCGTCTGCTGACCGGTCAGCCCTTCACCTTCGACGATCGACGTTTCGCCAGCGGTAACTGGAGCCAGCCACTGTTCGGCTCACTCGCCGCCTTTTACCTGCTCAACGCCGGGTTTCTGCTGAAACTGCTGGACACGTTAGCGATCCCGGACAAAAAACCGCGCCAGCGCCTGCTCTATCTGGTGGAACAAGCCATCGCTGCTGGTGCGCCGAGCAATTTCCTGGCCAGTAACCCCGATGCGCTGCAACGGGTCGTCGATACCCAGGGAAGCAGCCTCCTCACAGGCCTGTTGCACCTGGCCAGCGACCTGCAAGAAGGCAAGATGCGCCAGTGCGACGCCGGCGCGTTCAAAGTGGGCGTCGACCTCGCCAACACCCCCGGCGAAGTGGTGTTCGAGAACGAACTCTTCCAGCTGATTCAGTATTACCCGCAAACCGAAACCCAGTACCGGCGCCCGGTGTTTGTCGTGCCGCCGTCAATCAACAAGTACTACATTCTCGACTTGCGCCCGGACAACTCGATGGTGGCCCATCTGTTGAAACAAGGACACCCGGTCTTTCTGATGTCGTGGCGCAACTTCGACCAGGAGCACGCGGGCACCACCTGGGATGACCTGATCGAAACTGGCATTATCAAAGGCCTGCAAGTGACCCGCGAGATCAGCGGCGAGCAGCGACCCAATTGCGTCGGTTTCTGCATCGGCGGCACCTTGTTGAGCTCGGCGCTGGCCGTCCTGGCGGCGCGCGGCGACCGCGAGATCGGCAGCGTGAGCCTGTTGACCACCTTCCTCGACTACCTCGATACAGGCCCCATCGACATATTCGTCGACGAACAATTGGTGGCCTACCGCGAGCGCACCATCGGCGGCAAAGATGGCCCCATCGGCCTGTTTAAGGGCGAGGACATGGGCAATACCTTCTCGCTGCTGCGCCCCAACGACTTGTGGTGGAACTACAACGTCGACAAGTACCTCAAGGGCCAGAAACCGATCCCCCTTGACCTGCTGTTCTGGAACAACGACAGCACCAACCTTCCAGGCCCGATGTACTGCTGGTATTTGCGCCACACCTATCTGCAGAACGACCTGAAATCCGGTGAGCTGGACTGTTGCGGGGTCAAGCTGGACCTGCGCGCCATCGATGCTCCGGCGTACATCCTCGCCACCCATGACGATCACATCGTGCCGTGGAGAAGCGCTTACGCCAGCACCGCGTTGCTCTCCGGGACCAAGCGTTTTGTGCTGGGCGCTTCGGGGCATATCGCCGGGGTGATCAACCCACCGGCCAAGGAAAAACGCCATTACTGGACCAACAATCGGGTCACTAAAAACCCTGAAACCTGGTTCAAGAATGCCGAGCAACATGCCGGTAGCTGGTGGAATGACTGGTTCGTCTGGCTGGCTGAACAGTCCGGCGAACACCAGCCCTCGGTGCTGCATACCGGTAACGCCCAATACCCGGCGATTGAGTCGGCACCGGGGCGTTATGTGATGCAATGACAGACGGCCCCGCGCAATAACTTCTATTGCGTGCTGATGTCGAGCGCGAAAAAAACGGGCGCTGTGGTAATGCCATTTCAGCAGTAACGCATACCTTGTAGCTGGCGAAGCCTGCGCCCCCCCTCGCCACAGAGGCAGTGGTTACTCAGATGGGTCGAGTTGATCCAGCGCCAGTTCACCGCGAGCTCGGGGGGTTCTTACGCACCTGTAGGCAACGACGCAAGGTGTTGTAGCCTCCGCGAAGTAACACTGAGTGTCTTTACACACGCGATCTTTGGATTTGGCGTCAGCGCGGTCCCACAAGTGGTGTCGAAAATCAAAAAATCGAGTATTTGTCCCACCTGTTTTTCGGGTTGGCCGTCGGACGCGCAACGTTTAACGTGGTAGCACCAGTCAGGCAAGAGAGATTAGAGCACCTGGCGCCCGGCAGGCTTGTTTTCATGCTGTGGACGGAACGTGCGGGAGCAATACTCTCGCCGACAAACTCTATTGCGCAGGGCGCGACATTTGGCGCTATTATTGCGTCAAATGTCGTATGGAGGTAATCGGTATGCCCGCCGCGAATCAAGCAGACAAGCCTGCCGTCAAACCCACAGGAACAGCAGTCGTAGGGACGGAGACAAAGAGTGTCATCCGAAAACCGACTGAGGTGCTGTTACATGGCCGCAAAGGTGATACGCGCATGTTGATCATCCGATACACACAGGAAGGCTTTGACCTGAGCGACGTCAGGGACATGCTTTCCATATCCGATCTTTACATGGCGCACGGCCTTGTTCAGCGCATTACAGGGAAGTCCCTCAGGACCGTCCAGCGCTTAGCGAAGGAGACCAAACCAGTGCGGCTAAACCAGCAACAAAGTACAGTCGCCTTCCAGTATGCGCAGGCCCTGGAGCACGCCATCAATGTGTTTGGCAATCAGCAGTTGGCTGAGGACTGGTTGAAGAAACCCTGCAAATACCTGGACGGAAATATCCCGCTGGAGCTGATCGACAACTCGCTTGGCTTCCAGGTAGTCGAGGACTATTTGACCCGGATTGAACACGGGGTTTATCAATGAATCCTTTGCCCTGGGATGGGAAGTGGCACGCTTGGCGCCTTGACCGCGAGGTCTTCAAGGACACGTGGGACAGTGGCATTGGTGCGCAGCAATCTGGTGGTCGATGGAACCCTCCCGGCCGCCGAGTTATTTATGCTTCGGCCGACCCGTCCACTGCCATTTTGGAAGTCGCGGCCCACGCAGGCTTCGATACGCTCGATAGGGTGCCTCACGTGTTGACGTGTTTCGAAGTGCTGGATTCGAATTTCATCAAGGTTGTTCAGCCCGAAGATGTGCCGAACCCGAATTGGCTCATCCCGTCTCAACTCTCGCCCAATCAGCAGTTGTTTGCTGATGAGCTGCTGGCCGAGCATCCCTTTCTGCTTATCCCCTCTGCGGTTACCCGTCATTCGTGGAATCTGTTGGTGAGCTGCGACTTGGCCGCGGATCAATTCAAACTTGTGTCTCAGGAGCGCTTTGGGCTGGATGCCCGGTTGCTCAGTTGAAAGGAAAAATGGCGGAAGGCCGCCGGAGTCGAACCTGAATCGTTCGGGACTTCGGCGTTGTCGGGCCGAGCATCGGCCTCCGCAAGCAGGCTCGCTCCCACAGGGCTTAGCGCTTATCATGGCTACCGAATTAATCCCGGCTTTTATGAGACTGAGCATGACTTTCGATTTTGATCAGGTGTTCGACCGCCGCAACACCGGCAGTACCAAATGGAGCCGTTACCCGGCCGACGTGTTGCCGATGTGGGTGGCCGACATGGACTTCTGCGCACCGCCGGTGATCAGCCAGGCCCTGCAAAAACGTCTGGAGCACCCGATGCTTGGCTACAGCGTGGCCCAGGATGACTTGCGCGATGCCATCGTCGCCGACCTCTGGAACAAGTACGCTTGGCGCGTCGAGCCTCATGAGCTGATTTTCCTGCCAGGCGTGGAGTCGGGTTTCAATATGGCCCTGCATGCGCTGGTCCAGCCGCAGCAGAACGTCGTGGTCCAGACGCCCAACTACCCGCCGCTGCGCCATGCCCCAGGCCATTGGGGGCTGAACAAGGTTGAACTGAATTTCGACGCGATGGCGGACGGTACGTATGCCACGCCGCTCGACTCCTTGCGCCAGTCCCTGGAAGGTGGCGGCGCCCTGCTGCTGAGCAATCCGCACAACCCGCTGGGCAAGGTCTTCCCGAGGGAAGAACTGCAAGCGGTGGCTGACATCTGCCTGGAACAGGACGCCTGGATTATCTCCGACGAGATTCACGCCGAGCTGTGCTTCGACGGACGCAGGCATGTGCCGATCGCAACGTTGAGCCCGGAAGTCGCCAAGCGCACCATCACGCTGATGTCGGCAAGCAAGGCCTACAACATCGCCGGACTGAAAACCTCGTTCATGATCATCCAGGACCGGGCCATCCGCGAGCGGGTCAACCACGCGCGCTGCGGTCTGGTCGACAGCGTCAACCCGCTGGGCCTGGAAGCCACCCGCGTCGCCTACCGCGAAGCCGGGCCCTGGCTGGTCGAGCTGATGGCCTACCTGCAAAGCAATCGCGATTACCTGGTCGACGCCGTTCGCACCCGATTGCCGGGTGTCACTATGAAGGTGCCCCAAAGTACCTATCTGGCGTGGCTCGATTGCTCGACGCTGGACCTGGACAACCCACAGCAGTTCTTCCTTGAACACGCCAAAGTCGGGTTAAGCGCGGGTCTGGAATTCGGTGATGACAGCAAACAGTTCGTGCGCCTGAACTTCGGCTGCCCACGGTCGTTGCTGGAAGAAGGCATCGCGCGGATGGAGCGTAGTTTGCTCAATCGAAAGGCCTAACCTTTTGATTGATTGTTCCCACTCCCTCGTGGGAACAATCAAGTTCGATCATCAACACCAGCTCGGTCAATTCGGACATGCCCAAACCTACCCCCTGCCTTACGCCACCACCAAGGGAGCGATTGCCAACTTCACCGCTGGCCTTGGGCAGATGCTGGGGCCGAAGAACATTCGGGTGAACTGCGTGGCACCGGGGCCGATCTGGACGCCGTTGATTGTCTCGACCATGCCGGATGAAGAAGTGCAGAACTTTGGTGGGCAGACCCCGCTCGGCCGGCCGGGCCAACCGGTGGAAGTGGCGCCGATTTATGTGTTGCTGGCGTCGGATGAGGCCAGCTACATCACGGGCCAGCGCTATGGAATTACCGGTGGCAAGCCGATGCTTTGAGCAGCAGCTTCACGACCGCTCTTGAGCAATCACCGATATCTTGCCGTTGCGCTCCAGGATCGCAAACTTGATTTGATCAAGAGTCTCGATGCCCTGACTGGAGCGTGCGGCTTCCATGATGTCGGCCTCGATCAATCGCGCGTGGCGCAGGCGCTTGTGTAGAAACTTGCCATTCTCGACGATGATCGTCGGCCCACCATCGATCAGCTGTGATATCCATTGCGAACGCTGTTTGAGCAGCGACAGGCCGACGTCGATGACAATCAGCGTGACGATCACCAACATCGAATTGGTCAGGGAAAAGTCATCGCCCAGCAACGCCTGTTGCGTCGCCTCACCGATGATCATCAACAGCAAAAAATCGAATGTCGTCAACTCGGCCAAAGAACGCCGGCCAGCAATCTTGAACAGCACCATCAGCGCCAGATACATCGCGGCCGCGCGCAATACCGAGTCCATAGGTCACCTAAGGGAAAATGAATTGATTGAGGTTCACGGGCATGGCGCCGGGCGATGCAATGCGGCTGCGAAACAGTCCCAGCCCATCGCCGCGCAACGTCAGATAAAGGGTTGCCTGGCCCTGAGCGTCGGTCTGCACCCAAAGCGTCATGCCCTGCCCGGCACTGATGGCACGCAGGGGGTGCGGTTGCAGGGTTTCGATGTTGAAACCGTCCAGCAGCGCCCCGGTCAGTTCCAGCTCAACGGTGGCATTGGGCGCACCGTTCACGCTGATCTGCATCGGGTTGGACGATCCGTGGCGGTGGAACATCTCGTATTGCACCCGGACCTTGCCGTCGTCACCGTGAACATCCCGGGTGCTCAGCGGCCCGCGTGAAAACAGCCCGAGCAGCGCCAGCAACACCAACAGCACCAGGGTGTACCAGCCCCAACGCTCGAATCGCCAGACCTTGACCTGATGCGTCATGTCTTCGCGCACCGGATAGTCGCGGCTGTGGTAATCGGTATGGCCGGATTCATCGTTCATCGTGTGCGCCCTGCCCTTGCTCTCCGGCCAATGCCCGTTGATGGAAATGCGGAAGCAGTTCCAACGCGTGCTCCGCGGCCAGTAACTGGACTTCAGTTCGGTTGACCTTCGCCACCTCCAAACAATTCCCTCCATCGGGCCACGCTCGGGTCAGCGGATAAAAAATGAACGCCTGACAATACTGACCCCTCAATACGTTTAGGGACCCTTGCCACGGGCCGCGCCCGGTTCAGGCTGCGCGCGACCGTCGGTTGATTGCCAGAGGCCCTACTTCGCGGCACGCACCCGACGAGTACAGAGCATGAGTTTCATTTTATGGGTGGCGGTGTTGGGCGCCGTGCTGCTGACGCTGGCGCTGACGTCGTCGTACCTGCGATGGATGCCGGTGACCACGTCGGCGGTGTGTCTGGTGCTGGGTGTGGCCATCGGGCCCGCAGGGCTCGGGCTGTTGAAACTGGACACCGATAATGCGTCCACCTGGATGGAACACTTGACGGAAGTCGCGGTGCTCTTTTCGTTGTTTGTCTGCGGTTTGAAGTTGCGCTTGCCACTCAAGGATAAAACCTGGCGCATCGCCTACGGCCTGGCCGGTCCGGTCATGGTATTGACCATTGCCGGCGTCAGCCTGTTGCTGCATTACGGATTCCAGTTGTCGTGGGGCGCATCCGTGTTGATCGGCTCGATTCTGGCGCCTACCGACCCGGTACTCGCCGCCCTGGTGCAAGTCAACGACGCCCGGGATGATGACAGCGTGCGCTTCGGGCTGTCGGGTGAGGCCGGGCTCAATGACGGAATCGCCTTCCCGTTTGTCATCCTCGGCCTGCTCCTGGTGCAACACGACGGCAACCCCGGCTGGCTGAGCGATTGGGTGCTGCGCAGTCTGTTATGGGCAGTCCCGGCCGGTTTGCTTACCGGCTACTGGATGGGACGCGGTATTGGCCGACTGACTTTGTTAATGCGCATCAAGAATGACGACAGCACCCTTTCCCCAAATGACTACCTCGCCCTCGCCTTGATTGCTCTGGCGTATGTCGGGGCCGAGTCGATTGGAGGGTACGGCTTTCTGTCGGTGTTCGCCGCAGGTCTGGGTTTGCGTCACGAAGAAGTCAAATCCACGGGCGGCGACGAACTTCCCGCCGAGCATCTCGTCCAGCCTGTTGTGGGCCATCAGAACGTCGAGCCGCAGCACGCGGTTCATGGCGATACCGCAAGCCTTGAAGAAACTCAGGTCGCCGCGGGCATCATGATGGGGGACATGCTCGCCTTCGGCAGCCTGGTGGAACGGGCCATGGAAGTATTTCTGGTGACGCTGCTCGGCGTGGTGCTGGTGGCGCACTGGGACTGGCGTGCGTTGCCAATCGCTGGCGTGTTGTTTTGTCTGATTCGACCGCTGAGCGTCGTCGCCATGCCCTGGGGCAGTTTGCTCAACGGTCACCAGCGAATGTTGATTGGCTGGTTCGGCATACGCGGCATCGGCAGTCTCTATTACCTGTTTTATGCCCTGAACCACGGGCTGGGCGAGTCGATCTCTACACTCTGTATCGATCTGACCTTGTCCGTGGTCGCGCTTAGCATCCTCATCCACGGGCTCAGCACTCAGCCGATCCTGGCTCGATATGAACAGCATAAAAAACAGGATACTTGATTTGATGTCTGTGCTTTCAGGGTCCGAGTTATCGAATTTTAACGTCTATAAAATTGAAGTTCTATGGCCATCCGGCCAGTCACAACTTTAATCTCGCCCGGCTTTTTCACGGCGGGACATACCAGGTTCGGTTCCCCTGCGGCGTCGATACCTATCAAAAGGGACCTCGAGAAAATCAGGTGCTGGTCATGATTCACTATTCCACCTCCGATGAAATCAAAGCCTGCCGGGCATTCGCCCTGGAACGTAATCGTCAAATGTTTGAAGAGGCCCAGGCGCTGAGCCGCAGCGCTTTTGCATTACTCGAGGGCAGTGACATGGACGTGGAGCTGTTTGATCGCTATCAGGCCATGCGCAGCAAGGCCGACTTGACGTTCCAGGATGCGATCGAGCACTTGCGGGTGCTCAACGAAGATTTTCCACCTGTCTCGATGTCCACGCAAAACGCTCATCGCTTGCACCCGCCGCTCGAACCCAGAACATGAACCTGAAAAGCCCGGCACAGTCGCCGGGCTTTTTATTGTCCGGGACATCAATGCTCCACCGCGAACTGCATGAGTCGATGTCCAGACTCATGCAGGCTGCATGACCGCAGATTGCCATTAGTTACTTCAAGCTATTGTTTTATATGCAAGTTATCGCACCGTAAAATCGGCACGACAAATGCTCAAGGTCTATGAGCGACTTTCGGCCTTGAGACCGTTCGCGCTTACCCCCTGACTCGTTGGAGAGACTCGACCATGAACGCCATAGACCTGTTGAAAGCCGACCATGAACGTGTAAAAGGCATCCTGACCCAGTTAAGCGAATCCACCGAACGTGGTGTAAAAAAGCGCAGCGAGTTGCTGGCCAAGCTGGAAATGGAGATCGCCATCCATACCCGTCTCGAAGAAGAAGTCTTGTACCCGGCGTACAAGAAAGCCGGGGGTAAGGAGCAGGACATCATGTATTACGAAGCCAAGGAAGAACATCGCACTGTTGATTCGCTGGTGCTGCCAGACCTCAAAGTCACGGACCCGTCCACCCCGGAATTTGCCGGTCGCGTGAAAGTGGTCAAGGAACTGCTGGAACACCACATCGAAGAAGAGGAAACGGAAATGTTTCCTCAGGCCAAAAAGCTGCTGGGTAAAGCCACCCTCGAGGAATTGGGCGCACAGATGGAAAGCTTGAAAGCCCAGTACAAGAAAGAAATGAGTGCAGCCAATCTGGCGGCTTGATGCAGTTGGCAGGACAGCATTACCGGCATATGCCGGCGGGCATATGCCGGGCTTTTTTGGTTGTTCGGTTCACGCACCCGGGTTGGTCACCTGAATGTAAAACGCGTAGCTGCCCAACAGCACCCAGAAAGTGGTGAAAATCCACGGCGTACGCACAGAAAATAACAACGACTTGCGATATCCCTTATGGGACGATTCCATCTCACTGAACAGCGGCGACTCATCGTAAGCGAGGCCCATCAAGGGCTCGCTGCGTAGCAACTCACTCTGCTTGAAATGCCAATGATCGATGATGTCGTACGCCGCGCGAATGCCCGGCCAGGCGTTGAGCGAACTGAGCAGTCCCAACAGGGCCAACAAGGGTGGCACCACCAGCGTGAAGAGTTTCCCCCACTCGGGGTTGAGGTTGGACATGCACGATGCGAAGGCAATCACCAGAAACGATTGCGCCGCCAGGTAGGCGTCGGTGCGATTGGCCAGAATGCTGGTTTCGTACTGGATTTCCCGGCGGTAGAAATCCAGACGCTCCTTGGGTGAACCGAACATCTTGGCGTTGTGTTCGGTCAGGGTTTCTTCGGCCGGGGCCTCGGTCAGTATTTTTGGCACAAGAGTCACGCACGGGATGGAAAACGTTTAGAAGAAACACCTCCCGACAAGTTCAGCTGGAATGACAGACAAAGGGGTCTGCAATGGGCTATCTCGATTGGGTGCAATGGCCAGCGATGCTGGTCACGGTGCTGGCGGCGTGGTTGATCGGTTCGCAAAGTCCCAGGCGCAGGGTCTCGGCTTCGTCTGTTTTATTGTCAGCAATTTTTTGTGGGTGATATGGGGTTACCACACCCAGGCCTATGCACTGATCGTGTTGCAGTTTTGCCTGTGCGCCATGAACGTGCGTGGTTTCAAGAAGAACGCGGGATCCGAGGCCGAACGTTGAGCTCGCTTGTCATTTCATGGTCAAGGCGATGATTTCCACCAGATTGAGTTGGGTAAAGGGTTTGGACAGGCGCGGAAGCCTGGTTGCGAAACCTTCCAGGCGCTCGGCGTAACCGGTGGCAAGAATGATCGGCAGGCTCGGCTTTATGACCCGGATAGCCTGCGCCAGTTGCGCGCCATTCATCTGCGGCATGGCCATGTCCGTGATAACCAGATCAATCGCCTGTTCGCTGTCGAACATTGCCAGCGCCTGTGCACCGGACGCTGCACCGATCACTCGATGCCCCAGGTCCTCGAGCAACAGGCAGGTACTGGTCAAGACCAGGCTGTCGTCATCCACCACCATCACGCACAGACGGGGCACGGGCGGCGCAGCTTGCTCCTCGGCAACAAATTTGGCGACTGAACCAGCGGTGGCGACGGGTATCCACAGTTCAGCGGTTGTGCCTTTGTCTTTCTGACTCTTGAGAACGAATCGACCGCCCAATTGCTCGATAAAACCATGAACCATCGACAGCCCCAGGCCAGTTCCTTTGCCGACGCCTTTTGTGGTGAAAAAAGGGTCCATCGCCGACCCCAGCGTGGCGTCATCCATTCCCTCACCGGTATCGGTGATACTCAGGCAGACATAACCACCGGGCGCCAGGGAAAGCTGCGCCGTGTCCGGAACAGCATCTGTCTGGGCACTGATCACGATTTTTCCGCCTTGGGGCATTGCATCACGAGCGTTGGTCACCAGATTCAGTATCGCCAGTTCGAGCTGGTTGACGTCAGCCAGAACTGGTTCGAGTTCTGGCGGAAAACGCGTTTCGAGCACCACGGAGGGACCGAGGGAGCTGCGCAACAGTCCTGTGACCCCTTGGACCAGCGCCGGGATCTCGACGGGTTCGGCTTTGAGCTCCTGGCGTCTGGCAAACGCCAGCATGCGCTGAGTCAGGGTTACGCCACGCATCGCACCCTGAGTGGCGTTGTCCACCAATCGGGTAATTCTCGAATCGTCCCCGACGCGTTTGCGGATGATTTCCAGATTGCCAAGAATGACGGTCAGCAAATTGTTGAAGTCGTGGGCAATGCCACCACTGAGTTGACCGATGACCTGCATCTTCTGCGCCTGAAACAGCGCTTCGCGGGTTTGCTCCAGGGCCTGCTGGGCTTGAGTGACTTCGGTGATATCACGGGTGATCTTGGCAAACCCGAGTAACGTGCCGGTGTCGCCCCAAATCGGGTCGACCACGACGTGTGCCAGAAACCGCGTACCGTCCTTGCGCACGCGCCAGGCTTTGTTTTCGAAGCGCCCCTCACGGGTTGCAATGTCCAGAGTCCGCTGTGGTTCGCCGGCCTCACGGTCCTCCGGGGTGTAAAACATCGAAAAATGCTGGCCGATGACTTCTTCGGGCAAGTAGCCCTTGATCCGCTGGGCCCCGAGGTTCCAGTTGGCCAGGCGGCCCTCCGGGGTGAGCATGTAGATGGCGTAATCAGTGACGCTTTGAACCAGTAGCCGGAATTGCTGCTCGCTTTGCTTGAGGGTTTCTTCAGCCATCTTGCGGTCGGTCAGGTCCCGGGTGATCTTGGCAAACCCCAGCAACCTGCCCGACGGGTCGAGAATCGGATCGATAACCACATGGCACCAGAAATGCGTACCGTCCTTGCGAACCCGCCAGCCTTCCCCCTCGAAACGACCCTCCCTGATCGCCGTGTCCAGTGCTCGCTGGGGCAAACCGGCACGGCGGTCCTCTTCGGTATAGAAGCGCGAGAAGTGTTGGCCGAGAATCTCGGCCTCCTCATACCCCTTGAAACGCTTGGCGCCAGAGTTCCAGCTGGTGATGATTCCATCGGGATCAATCATGTAGATCGCGTAGTCAATCACAGCATCGATCAACAGGCGAAAACGACTGTCCTCGATGGCGCTGGTTTTGGTCCGATCCTCGCTCATTGATCCCTCACGTCACTGGTGTTTTTCTGGAGTATGCGACAAACCGGGATATTGGAAAGCCAAAAAACACCTCTCGACGTAAAGTGTTATCGGTGCACGTATTTGGCGATATAGGTGTACAGGTCGTTGTAGACAAAGGCTGGGACATAGGAGGCATGCGTCCCGGCCTTGAGCAATGCCAAATGGCACTCTTTGACGATTTCGTAGTGACCGTTCACCGCGAAAACGTGGTTATCCGTAATGCGCGAGTAAACGATGTACTCAAAAGGCCTCATGGTCGTCGAAGTAGTCACCGAGCCGTCGGCAGCTATGGTGTAGGTGCTCTGAGCACGCACCGTCCGCTGGTTCAACACACCGAACCCACGTTCGTACACAGTGATTTGCGAACCGCTGACTGCCTTTGCAGCCGTCTCGAAAGCCAGGATGATCGCTTGTGCGTAACCCATGCTGGTATTCAGTTTCGACACCGTAAGAAACCTTTCCATTTCCTGATTTTCAAGGCTTTTGAGTGCTCGTTTAATGCTCGACACATGAGCAAACTCTTGAGTGCAGCCAACGATGTGACTCTCGAACTGATAACCCTGGGCTGTTGCCGTCGGTGGAAAAGCCGCGAAATCGATACTGTCGAACGCACATTCCATGATGAGGTTGTATTTGCCGGTGAAGGCCTGCGTAAAGATTTTCGCACTGACTTCTCGGACGAATGCCTCGGTATGCTCATACGCATGCAAGACGCCAAGTTTGATCATCTCTGGGTATTGGGGGTGTTTTTTGCGGTAGTCGGGCAGGTACAGACGAACATAGTTGTCGTAGCGTTTTGAAGGCAGCAGGTTCTTTTCCAGCAGATAGGTTTTGCCTGACCCTTGCAGCCCGGCAACGACCAGCATTTTTGGGATTGCCTCGATCGTGATGCCGCAGAACAGCCTTGCTTTTATTTCATCGAATGCTGCGGTGACCTGCTCAGGGGTGTACGTGTATTTCGGTGCTGCTGACATACCTTGATTTCCTTATCAAAGATTGGTTTGAAAGTGATGACTCGCCCTTTGAATAAAGCGGGCATTCGCTGTTTGTTCAAATCGGCGTGTCTTTCAAGATATGTCGATGTTTTTAAAGTAAAAAATCCTACTCGGTTGAGTGAACAAACCTCGGGGCAATCGACCACCAGCGCGGCAGTAACTGCTTGACCTTGTTATCGCCAAACCGGTCATCGATCAACATCACTACTCCTTGATCCTGCTGGGTGCGGATCACCCTCCCCGCCGCCTGCACCACTTTCTGCACACCGGGAAACAGGTAGGTGTAGTCATAACCGGCGCCGAAAATCGCCGCCATGCGCTGTTTCAATTGCTCGTTGACCGGGTTGAGTTGCGCCAGCCCAAGGGTGGCGATGAACGCACCGATCAGGCGCGCACCGGGCAAGTCGATGCCTTCGCCAAAAGCCCCACCCAGCACCGCAAAACCGACGCCCTGACTGTCGGTGGTGAACTGATCGAGAAAGTCCTGACGCTGCCCTTCCCCCATGCCCCGGGACTGCGACCACAGATTGATGTCGGGATGCCTCTCGGCCAGCAACTGCGCCACTTGCTGCAAATAATCGAAGCTGCTGAAAAACGCCAGGTAGTTGCCGGGACGTTGGCTGAACTGCCGGGCAATCAGCTCGACAATCGGTGCAAGGGATGACTGGCGATGGACGAACCGAGTGGAGATCTGACTAACGATGTGCACTTGCAACTGGTCGGCATGAAACGGCGATTCGACGTCGATCCACACCGTGTTTGCCGGCGTCCCCAACAGATCGGCGTAGTAGTGGCGGGGGCTCAAGGTCGCCGAAAACAGTACGGTGCTGCGGGCAGCCGTCAATCGCGGGCGGATGAAACCGGCGGGCACCACGTTGCGCAGGCACAGCTGCGACAGGTTGCGCTTGCGGTCGAGGTCGCGCTTGCTGATGTCGAACAGGAACTGTTCATCGAAGAGTTCGGCCACGCGGCAAAATTGCAGCAAGTCGAAATAGAAGTTCTGTAACGGCCCGTCCAGGCCCTGAGGATGATCGTTCAGGTAGTCGCCGATGCTCGCACTGCACGACGACAACGCCTGGAGCAGTTTTTCCGGAGCCTTGTCATAGGCCTGATAGGCGCCGAGTTGCAGATTATGCAAGGCATTCCACTCACGGTTGACCCGCTGCAAGGGTTTTTTCAACGCCTCAGGCGCGGTTTTTCGTACGCCGTTGAGGGTGGATTGGTCGAGGCTGGCGCTGTACATCTGCCGACCGCGCTCTACCAGGTTGTGGGCTTCGTCCACCAGCACTGCGACTTTCCAGTTATTGGCCTGGGCCAGCCCGAACAGCAGCGCGCTGAAATCGAAATAGTAGTTGTAGTCGGCGACCACCACGTCTGCCCAGCGGGCCATTTCCTGGCTCAGGTAGTAGGGACAGACGTCGTGTTCCAGAGCGACCTGGCGCAATGCGCTCTGGTTCAACAGACTCAGTTCGCTGGCCGCCTGGCGAGCGGCGGGCAAGCGATCATAAAAGCCCTGGGCCAGCGGGCAGGATTCACCGTGACAGGCTTTGTCCGGATGCTCGCAGGCCTTGTCCCGGGCAATCATTTCGAGGACCCGCAAGGGCGGCGCGTCGGCGCTCTCAAGGATCACCTGCGCGGCGTCCAGCGCCAGTTTGCGCCCCGGGGTTTTCGCCGTGAGGAAGAACACCTTGTCCAGTTGCTGCGGCGTCAGGGCCTTGAGCATCGGGAACAGCGTGCCCACCGTCTTGCCGATTCCCGTGGGCGCCTGCGCCATCAAGCAACGACCGGTGCTGACGGCCTTGAACACCGATTCCGCCAGATGACGTTGCCCGGGTCGAAAGTCGGCATGGGGAAACGCCAGGTGTTGCGCGGCCCGATTACGCCCTGCGCGATGAGCCATTTCCTGTTCGGCCCAGTGCAGAAACAAGGCGCAATGTTCTTCGAAGAACAGCCCCAGTTCCGCGGCGTTGAACGCCTCGACCAGGCAGGTTTCCTTTTCGCTGACGATGTCGAAGTACACCAGGGCCAGATTGATCTGCGCCAGATCCAGTTTCTGACACATCAACCAGCCGTAAATCTTCGCCTGCGCCCAGTGCAGCTGACGATGATTGGCGGGTTGCTTGCTCAAGTCTCCGCGATAGGTTTTGACTTCTTCCAGGCAATTTTGCACGGGGTCGTAGCCGTCGGCCCGGCCCTTCACCTTCAACGTTTGATACAAGCCTTCAAGCGCGACTTCACTCTGGTAGCCCTCGTTACGCCGGGACGCCACCGTACGGTGCCCGACAATCCCTTCCAGCGCCGTCGGCGAGGGCGTAAAACGCAGGTCGAGGTCACCGACCTTGGCGGTGAATTCACACAGCGCCCGCACCGCGATGCTGTAACTCAAGCGCTCTGCTCCGCCCATTGCACGTAACAGACGGCAATCGGCATCTGATGTTCATGGCAGAACTCGAGCCAGCGCAATTGATTGTCTTGCAGGCGATCACCGGGCCCTTTGACTTCGATCATCCGGTAGGTTTTGTCCTGCGGCCAGAACTGGATCAGGTCCGGCATACCGGCGCGATTGGCCTTGATGTCCAACAACAGTCGATTGAACCAGTGCTTGAGGTGCTCGGCCGGCAGGCAATCGAGTGCCTGATCCAGCAACTCTTCGCTCAGCACACCCCAGAACACGAAGGGCGACTGCACGCCCCACTTGCTGGCATAGCGTTCACGAATCGTCTGCAGGTAACGCCCGTCATCGAGTTCAGCCAGGCAGTTTTGGAACAGCCCCGCGCGGCGCGCGTGAAAATCTTCATTGAGCAGATCCACCGGCCCACGCTGGAACGGGTGGAAAAACGCCCCCGGCAACGGTGCGAAGATCGCCGGCCAGCACAGCAGACCGAACAGCGAGTTGACCAGGCTGTTCTCGACGTAATGCACCGGTGCCGAATCTTCCGCCAAATGCGCCTGAACGTAATACTCCACGGACAACGCCGGGTCGGTTCTGGGCAGGTGCAAGTCCAGGCGCAGCATCGCGCTTGGGGATACGCGCTTGATCGCCGGCCCGCCCAGCTTGCGCCGCAGCCTGGGCAGCACACGCAGCAATTGTTGCTGCTCGGCGGCACTTTCCGGCGATTGCTCCACCGCGACGGCCAGGTCCATGGCCAACTGGTATTCACCGCAGCGCTCCAACACGCGAATCAACCGCAATCGCGCGCCGGGATAGATACACTCGCGGTAGATCGTCAGTGCGGTAGAGAAATCCGCCAGGCGCTCGCAATGCTGACCGATCTGGAACAACAGTTTGCCGCGACGTCGTTGCAGCCAGGGATTGCTCAGCGCCAGTCCGTTGATCTGCTCGACAATGCCTTGCACTGCTTCGCCGGCCTCGAAATGCTGCTGACACTCATGAAGGAAGAGGCAGGCATCCACGTCGTCACGGCTGCGCAGGCCTCTGGAATCGGCGCAGAACTCGACTTTTTCATAGGTAAAGATGCCCAAGTCAGCCAGCACGAACTCGGACCAGTCCTGGTAAAGATTGCCGAAAAACATCAAACGCAGCCGGTCGCACAGGCCCATGATGGTCAGGCTGAACAATCGGTCATCCAGCGACGGGCACCACTGGCCGAAGCTGTGAGTCTGGGGGAACTGTTCGCTCAGTGCGGGCAGCCAATCGGTCTTTTTTCCCTTGGGCTGCTCGATGGTGGTGCCAAAACACTGGAAAATTTCCGCCTTGAGCAGCACCTCGAACAGCGCCTCGATTGACAGCGGCGATTGCTCATCGATCCAGCCCAGCGCCAGCAGTGGGCCGGCGGCGATGCCGATGTCGCCGATCTCGAGGTAATGCAGCTTGCTCGCCCTGAAGTGATTCCCCTTGCGCATCACCATCCTGACCAACAGCGCCCTGGACTCACGGGGTAGCCGATTGAACTCGCGGATGAAGTGTTGCTCTTCGACACTCAACACATCGGCATAGCGATGCTCAAGCCAATCAAGCACTTGCATGAAGTTGTTCAAGTAGTAGAACGGATCGTCGAGAGGATTTGCAGTCACAGGAAAAAAGGCCATGGCGAGCGAGTACTGGTTATGCGTACAGATACCAGCTACGCCCTGCCTGGTGCAAACGGAAAAGGATAAGCGGCGGCGCTATTCGGTAATTTTTCGGGTGCCTATGAACTTTCTGCCGATCCATCGCACCAACCGCGTTAGAGGTGCAGTGATGATTGATTTCGTTCGCGACAGTCGCGCTGATTTTTTGAAGTATAAGAGGTGGTTATGATTATCAAGACTCTGGGCTTGCCCCTGGCGGTAGCGGCCTTTCTGGTCCTGGCCGGTTGCTCGACGCCAACGGTAGTGACGCTGCAGAACGGCACCCAGTATTTGACCAAGGACATACCGAAAACCGAGACCAAGGATGGCTTCTTTGAGTTCGAAGATATTTCCGGGGCAAAAGTGAAGGTCAAGGCCGATGAAGTGACCACGATTCGGCAGGAAGACTGAATACCGCGTCATCGTTCATCGCGAGCAAGCTCGCTCCCACATTGGATCTGTGGCGTTCACAAATCCCCTGTGGGAGCGAGCTTGCTCGCGATGGGGCCATTACAGCCACCAGATCAAGCTCAGGCGATAACAACCCCTGAGCTGGACAAACTATCCAATCCCACCCCGACCAATGTCACCGAATCCCCCCCAAACGTCAGCACCGTGTCGTGCCCCACCGCCGTGGCATGCGCCCGAAAGCCGTCGTTTGGCGTTACCCCTTGAACCCCGAGAAACACCAGTTTGTCGCTGGCCTGGTAGCCAACCACCCGGTCCTGACCAAACGCGCCGCTAAACAAAAAGGTATCGATCCCGCCTCCCGACTCCAGCAGGTCATTTCCCACCCCACCGACAAACACGTCGTTACCCTTGCCGCCGATCAAATGATCGTTGCCGTCCAGCCCCAACAACCAATCGCCTCCTGCATGTGCCTTGAGCGTATCGGCACCGGCGCCGCCCTTTACCGTTGACGCGTACTGAGTCAGGTTGTTGCCCGCCTTAAGGCCTTCGGCAGTGACGCTGTGAGTCACGTCATCCTTGAACAGCCCCCACAGAAACCCCGGTTCCTTGGTAACAATGCTGCCGATGTCGCGGGTAATGCTAATACCGCCATTGGCGTCGCGGATGAACAGGTTTCCGGCACCGTCATTGGCGAAGTCAAAGTTTTTCACCGACTGCTGCAAGTCCAGCACGTTGTTGCCCTTGCCGCCCAACAGAATGTTGTAGCCACCGCCGTCGCGGAAGGTGTCGTTGCCATCGCGGCCTTCCAGATAGTCGTTGCCCTTGCCACCCTGGATCAGATCGTTTCCGTCGCTGCCGATAATGAAGGTGCTGCCCTTATGGGTGTCGGCGTTGCGGTTCAGATCCTGGACCCAGGTGTTGCTGCGCGCCGGGTCTGACAGGTTGGCAACGATGATCGTCGAGTCTTTGCTGGTGAGGTCGTAGAACGCCGACTCCAGCACTCGGGTCATGCCGTCGCCGTAACCGGTGGGCAAATGTGAGATCCAGGTCGCAATGTTGAGGATCGAGAATGGCAGCACGTTCCACGCCGTCGAGGCGTAGTGATCGTTGAAACTGACGATGTTATTGGTCGCCGAGTCCTGATGGACGTCGTGCACGCCCACCGACGACAGGTTGAACGATGAGCCGTCGAGGGCACGGAACACCGGGTCGTTTTCGTAACCGACGTTGAGCACTTTGTCCGTGTTGCTTTGGGTCGGCGAGGCGTAGGCGATGTAGTTGGAATCCTGGTAGAACCCGGCCCATTTGTCGTTGCTCAAATCCGCCAGGCTATTGACCGCCAATCCACCGAGGCTATGGCCGCTGACCAGTACGTCCTTGCCCGACAGGCCATTGACCCGGGCAAATGCCGCAACGTCACTGAGCAGGTCGCCGAAGGCTTCACCCACGTAGTTCTTGGCGTAATCCTTCGGCCCCAACGCCGCCATCAGATCGTTGATCACGTCTGCGATTGAATCACTGACCAGGGTTTCCCGGGGGCCGCTGGTGCCGCGAAAGGCGATACCGATTTCGCTGAGATGACCCTGCGCGTCGTACTTGCCGAGGATTTCCACCTGAGCGCTGGTGTAGCCGTCCTTCTCGCCGAAGAACGTTCCGCGTGCGTCGACCTTGCCGTCATAGCCCAGCTGTGTGGCGGTGATGGGCGTCCAGCCGGCGTTCCGCACCGCGTCCAGCGCGGCTTTTTCCGAATCCGGATTCCACGGAACGCCGGGGATGACACCTTGGGAGTCGGTGCCGCCGATCAACGCCGTGACCAGTGTCGCCGGCAAGCCAAGGCCGAAGCCGTTGTGCTGGTAGCCGGTGGCAAAGCCGTTATCAAGGTTGTGATAGGAATACAGCGTGATTGCCATGGCGTCGTTGAACAACGCTTTGGCGTCTGCTGTGCCGAGGTTTTTGTAGTCATACACACCCATGGGTATTACCTCTCTTTTTGTTGGAATTGTCAGAGATGGTTTGAGTTGCAATCTTTCAGGCGTTACTGAATCCTCGGGCCCTGGCCGAACGCCTCGTCAACCTTGGCGAGGTCCTGCTCGCTCAAGGTTCCGGCGTAGTAATGCAACTTGGTCCAGGCCATCAAGTAGTCATAACGTGTCTGGGCCAGGTCCCGGCGGGTGGTGAATAGTTGTTGTTCGGCGTTCAGCGCATCGAGGTTGACGCGTTCACCGCCAAGGATGCTTTGCCTGGTCGACACCACCAGCGCTTCGGCGGAAGCCAGGGCTTTCTGGTAGGCCCGCAGTTTGCTCACACCCGACAG
The DNA here is from genome assembly GCF_054897765.1 of Pseudomonas sp. RT4P38. Taxonomy (NCBI): domain Bacteria; kingdom Pseudomonadati; phylum Pseudomonadota; class Gammaproteobacteria; order Pseudomonadales; family Pseudomonadaceae; genus Pseudomonas; species Pseudomonas sp. RT4P38. Next base: position 3,414,469 of record NZ_CM142703.1, on the reverse strand, counting down.
GCAGGCGCTGAATTGCCGACGCAGCTCGATCAGCGTTTCCCGGGTCTTGCCGTCCAGTTCGTATTCAGCCTGTTCCATCGTGCGGCTGGCCTGGCGCGTCGAGGCCGAGACCCCGCCACCGGCATACAGCGGCACGTTGACTTCGATGCCGATGGTGTTGGTGTCGTAACGCTGGTTGTAGGTGTTGCCGCTTTCCGACTCGTTCTGCCGCACGGAGGCGTAAGCGCTGACTTTGGGCAGGTGCCCGGCGCGGTTGCGTTCAACCTCGTAGCGCGCCACCTCCAGCGCCTGGCGCTGGGAGGCCAGGTTCGGGTTGTTGGCCACCGCGATCTCGTGCCAGGTGTCGTAGTTGACCGGTTGCAGAGTGAACGTCTGGAAATGCGGGTCCAGTGGCGTCAAATCGTTGATGTCGATGGTCGGCACACCGATCAGCGCCCCCAGTTCCCGCAGGGATGCATCCTGTTCGTTGCGGGCCTCGATTTCCTCGGCGGTGGCCAGTTCGTAGCGCGACTCGGCCTCAAGAATGTCGGTGCGCGTACCCTCACCCTGACGAAACATCTGCTCGTTCTGCTGGAACTGCTGCTCAAAGGCTTTTTTCTTGGCCAAGGCAATGTCGATCTGATCCTGAGCGAACAGTGCTTTAGTGTAATTCTCCAGCACCCGAACCAGCAGCTCTTGGCTTTTACCGCGAAAGTTCTCATCGGCGAACAGCGACTGCGCCACGCCCTTGCGATACGCCGCGTAGGCCTCGTAGTCGAGCAACGGTTGCTGCAAGGTGAACGTCGAGCCGTAACTGCTGTAGTTACGATCATCGCTCTGGCTGCGACCGCGATCATTCAAGTACGTCACTTTGGAGGTGTTGCGGCCCTTGTTGTAGTTGTAACCCAGTTTTGGCAACAGCCCGGCGCGGCCAATGGCGCGGTTTTCGAGGCCTGCATCGCGTTCTTTGATGGCGCCGAGAAACACCGGATCGTTGCGCAACGCTTGTTCGTAGACGTCGAACGGCCCCATGGCCAGCACACTGTTGCAGATCAGCAACGCCAGGGTTGCGGCGAGCATGGAAAGCTTATTCATACAGCCGAATATCCTTATTCCTCGGTCAACGCGGAGCCTGCCCGGTCGAGCAGCGGTTTGAACAAATAGTTGAGGAGTGAACGTTCACCGGTGCGCACGAACATTTCCGCTGGCATGCCGGGCTTGATCACCAGCCCGTTGAGTTTTTCCATGGCCTGATCGCTGACGCTGCTGCGCAGCACGTAATACGGCGCACCGGTTTTCTCATCGATCATCTGGTCGGCGGAGATCAGACTGACCTCGCCGGGCACGCGCGGCGTGCGGCTCTGGTTGAACGCCGTGAACAGAATGTCCACCGGCAAGTGCGTGCCGACCTTGTCGACCAGGTTGATCGGCAGATGCCCTTCCACCTCCAGACTCGTCCCCTGAGGCACGATCTCCAGCAGGGTTTCGCCCTGACGCACCACCGCGCCCACGGTGTGAACCCCGAGGTTGACCGCGATGCCATCGGCGGTGGCGATGATCTCGCTGTGTTGCAGGTCGAACCCGGCGGAGGTCAGTTGCTCTTCCAGCGTCACGCTTTTCAATTGCGCATCGGCCAGTTGGGTGCGGACTTCTTTCTGGTATTCCTCGATGTGCTGCTGCAGTTTAAGCCGCGATTCGAGAATGCCTTGCTCTACCCGTCCGCTTTCGCCGGCGTTTTCCGCCAATTGTTGCTGAACTTGCGACAGCTGACGCTGGTACTCCATCAACCGATTGCGCGGGATGTAGCCGTTATCCGCCAAGGGCTGAAGGTTGCTCAGCTGTTGTTGCAGAGAGCTGGCCTGGGCAGTCAGGTCAGTGCGGGCGCCGCGCATGCCAACCAGTTGCGCGCTGGCGCCTTCGATGCTGGCGCGCAAGGCAGCCTGTTCGCGGGAAAACGCTTCACGGCGACTGCTGAACAACTGCCGCTGGCCTTCGAGGACCAGCGCCAGGCGTGGGTCGGGATCGTTGCTCAGCTCAGTGGGGAAACTCACCTGCTTGAGGTTGTCCCGTTCACTCTGCCACCGCGCCAGACTGGCCCAGGCCATGCGGTATTGCGCTTGCAGTGATTGCACGTCAGCGGCGACTTGCGTCTGGTCGAGCTGGAACAAAGGCTGGCCCTGCTTCACCACTTGGCCCTCACGCACCAGAATCTGGCTGACCACGCCACTGCTCATCGATTGCACGGCTTTGCGTTTGCCCGACACCACAACCGTGCCTTGCACAGGAATGCCTTGGTCGAGAGGCGCGAGACTGGCCCACGTGAAGAAACTGCCGGCGCCGACGATCGCCAGAATCCAGCCCATGCGGGCGAAGAAACCCGCGTCGCGCTCAGGGCGTTCAGCGATGTAGTCGTGTTCCATAGTCGCTTCGTTTTGACTGTCCATCTGTGCGCTGCTCATACACCCGAATTCCCTGTCGAGGCCTGATACTGCCGGCTCATGCTAAGCCCGCCCGGTGCCGGCGCAGCTTTTTCACGTTGTTGTTCCTGGGCGCCGGAGAGTGCCTTGAGCACCTCTTGGCTCGGGCCGAAGGCCTGCAAACGCCCTTCGCTGAGCACCAGCAACTTGTCGGCCTGGGCCAACGCCGAAGAGCGATGGGTGACCAGAATCACGCTGGTGCCCCGGGCTTTCATGTGGGCGATGGCGCCAGCCAGTGCCGCTTCGCCTACGGTGTCGAGGTTGGAGTTGGGTTCATCCAGCACCACCAGACTCGGATTGCCATACAGGGCGCGAGCCAGAGCCACACGCTGTTTTTGGCCACCGGACAGTCCACTGCCGTCCTCGCCGAGCACAGTGTCGTAGCCCTGAGGCATGCGCAGGATCAGTTCGTGAACGCCGGCCTGCTGCGCGGCTTCAACGACTTTTTGCGGATCCGCTTCGCGAAACCGGGCGATGTTTTCGGCGATGCTGCCACTGAACAGTTCGATGTCTTGCGGCAGATAACCGATGTAGGGGCCGAGGTCGTCGCGGTTCCAGCGATGAATGTCCGCGCCATCGAGCCGCACCGTGCCGCCAAGCGTTGGCCAGACGCCAACCAGCACCCGGGCCAGGGTCGATTTACCGGAACCGGACGCCCCGAGCACGCCCATCACTTCACCTGCGCCAAGGTTGAAATTGACCAGGTGCAACGTCGCTGCCCGTTGCCCCGGCGGACCGGCGCTGACCTGCTCGAAAGTGATCTGGCCTTTCGGCGCCGGCAGCGCCATGGCCTCGTCACTCGGTGGAAAGGCTTGCAGCAACGAATCAAGACGACGGTAGGCAAGTTTGGCGCCGCTCCACTGTTTCCATACGGCGATCAACTGATCGATGGGGCTCAGGACGCGACCCATCAGAATGGAGCCGGCGATCATCATCCCGGCCGTCATATCACCCTTGATCACCAGCAAGGCGCCAAGACCCAGCACCAGCGATTGCAGGCACAGGCGCAGGGTTTTGCTCAGAGAGCTGATGACTGCACCGGTGTCGCTGGCCTGATTCTGCAGGCCGAGGAAACGTGAATGAACCTGAAACCAACGTTTACGCAACACCCCGAGCATGCCCATGGCCTGAATGGTTTCGGCGTTGTGCAGGTGACTGGTGGCCAGTTGGCTGGATTTCTGGGAAAACCCTGCCGCTTCGCCCAAGGGCTTTTTGGTCATTGTCTCGTTGAGGCAAGCAAGGCCGATCAACAGCACCGCGCCCACCGTCGCAAACACGCCGAGCCAGACATTGAACAGGTAGATCACGAACAGATAGACCGGGAACCACGGCGCATCGAAGAAGGCAAACAATGCCGGGCCGGTGACGAACTGGCGAATATGGGTCAGGTCCCCCAACGACTGTCCGGCGTTGCCTTCGCCTTTGAACAGGTTGCGCTCGAACGCGGCCTGATAGACCCGCAAATTGAAGCGGCGCTCCAGTTGACTGCCGATGCGAATGACGATGAAGCTGCGCACAATCTCCAGCAAGCCAATGAAGGCAAAAAATCCGACGACCATTAATGACAACATGGCCAGCGTTGTTTCGTTTTGCGACGACAGTACGCGGTCATAGACCTGGAGCATATAAATCGACGGAACCAGCATCAGCACGTTAATCAGTGCGGTAAAACAACCGACGCTAATCAGGATGCTCTTATAGTCGCCCAGGGCCTTGATTAAAGGTGCGGTGGCCGGGCTCTTTGCCATCTTCATGGATTCTTCCTGAGGTGTTATCCCTCGCCATACCTGGCGAGGTCTGTTTAATCTTTTTTTGCAAGTGCCGCTTACACTTCAATAACAACTCTTTGTCGTCGACCAAGCGCTTCGATTATTGATCTGCGGCTTATAACGCTATTGGCAAGCGTTAGACTTAATGCACTTCTCGCTGGAGCGTAATGATCAACCCGGATTTCAACGTGCTTTGATAAAACCCATCACGATGCCGACTGAAAAACAGCACTTTTGAGCCTTCAGGCCCAGTGATTGCAATGCCGTCAGGCTCCGTAAACCAACCGATTGTTTGCTCGCTTAGCCAGGCGCTAAGGCACTTGGCACCCTCGCCCAGGGTTTGGTTCGCTTGAAGTTCGAGGGTGCACACGTTTGACGGTTTGTCCTGCAATGCCTGGGACGCTGGCGAGTCACCCTTGGCGATGAGGGTCACCTGCCATTTGCCGGCCAGTTCCGAGGGGTCTGCTAATTTCAGGCTGCTCGCCATGGCTAAATCTCCAAAAAACATGATGAACGTCGCCAATAGCCACGCGGTTGTTCTGCAGGTGAAGTCGTTATGGATCATAAAGCGCTTTACTCATCTCAAGGGGCAGAGAGCAGCGCCTCTGCGCTGCCCTCCTTTTTCACCTCACATCACGCAGCGATGTCGGAGTAAGCCGCCTGGCCCACGGTGCTGACCAGGAAATCAGCCACGCCATGCCCGGAGAAGTCCACCGACAACAGGCTGTTACCGCCCGACGTGGTTAACACTGCATCGCCTGCTGCACCGGTGAACGAGTTCACGAAGTGCAGGCCTGTGCCGTTGGTGATGCCAGTCAGGTCGATCTTGTCCAGGCCGCTGACAAAATCGAGGATCTGGTCGACTGCACCTGGCTTGGAGTCGTTGCTGGCCGCAAACACAAAGGTGTCCGAACCTACACCGCCCCACAGCTTGTCCGCACCGCCCGCGCCGTAGAGGATGTCATTACCGGCACCGCCTTTCAGTTCGTTGGACACGCTGTTGCCGATCAGCAGGTCGTTACCCGAACCGCCGATAGCGTTCTCGACGGTGACGCCCTTGGCGATGGAAACGTTACCCACCAGGCCGCCAACGTCGGAGAACGAGGCTTCATTGAGGTTGATCTTCTGGTTTTGGGTAAAACCGGAGAAGTCCAGCGTGTCTTTTCCACCCGCATCCCACACCGTAAACACAACCTTGTCCGACGACGAAGTCGCGCTCAGGAAGTCGCGACCGGCGTTGGAGTTGAAGCCGTAAGTGGTGTCACCGGTACGGGTGGTGGTGTTGGCACCGTAGAGCTTCTGGATGGCCGCGATATCGTCCATCAGCGGACCGGACGAATAGGCTTCGACGCCGCCCTTGCTGAAGTTCTGGCTGGTATTGCTTTCACTCCAGTAGCTCATGACGCTGTAACCGCGGGTGTCTTGCCCGTAAGACGCGTCGTTGTAGGTCGGAGCGCCCTCGCCGGCGTTGTAGTCGCCAGGATGGGCAAGGCCCAGGGTGTGACCGATTTCGTGAGTCAGGGTCTGCCGGCCGTAATTGTTCAGGTCCGGCGTTTTGTTTGGCGTGTAGCTGCTGTTGGTCAGGTACCAGGAAGAACCGTCGTAACCCGCACCCGTGCCTGGCAGGTAGGCGAAGGCTGCCGCGCCATCCTGGCCGCCGCTGTAGTTGCCGAAGGTCATGTGACCGTCGCCGCCCGTGGCCTTATCGGTGAACGTGACATTGGCCACGTCGGCCCAGGATTGCATTGCAAGCACGGCTTGGCCTTTCTGCTGAGCGCTGAACTGGCTGAACCCGGTAATCCCGTGCTTGTTCATGGTGCTCGACGAGGCCGAGGTGAGGAACGTGTAGGTGAGTTCAATTTTGCCGCTGCCGTCCTTGTCCTGGTAGGCAGCGCCATCGCGTAGCAATTGGGTCGCTGCCTGGTCGACGGAGAAGGAGGGTTTGCCATTGACCGTGAGGTTGCCACCCCGATCATATTGATGGCTGAAGCTATTGATCTGGTTGAACGCAGAACTGGATGCCGCCAATGCTTGCAGTGGCTGGAACGCCTGTTCGGCGGAGTCAATAGCGTTGTTTTTTACTTTCGACATAAACACACTTCCTTGTTTTGCTATGAACAGTTTTTTGTCAGACAGCGACAATCTCTGGCGAGATCGTCCTATCACTCGCCCAATGAAGGCGAAAGAAAACTGACACAATTCGAAATCAAACGTCTACATTTTTTTTGACGTCAAATTGTGATGTTCCAGCAAGTACCCGGAAACAATGCCTGTGCTGTCGAAATATTATTTGTAGTTGAGGGTTTCGAGGGAATTGTCTGACAATCGACTATTTAAATATTAAATACAGGGAAGTTATTTTTTGTCGAAGGCATCTCACTTTTGCTGGGTTGTTAGTAGAAATGCCAGCACATTGCCCGCCTGACACAACGCGTCAGGCGGGGCACGTAGATTTAGAACTTGGTGATGGAATATTCCACATCGACGCGATATCTGTCGTCCATGATCCCCGCATTGAAACCAAGCTTGCCGGAGATGGGCTTATCCGGATAAGCATTTATGAGCTCGACGTCACCTCTATTTGCCTTGTAGTAATGCACTTTCGTGCTATCGGCGACGTCTTGTTTAAAGTAGGAAAGATGGAGTACTTTCTCGCTGTCAAACCGATAGGTTCCGGAGGGCGTGTCTACTTTAATGAGCTGAAGCGCGACACCCACTATATTCGCAGGGTTTTCAGGGTCCACCATCGACCCATGAAAACGAAGCGTTCCCTCCTGTTCATCGCGCCAGATCCCATCAGCATTGAACTTATACTCTTCATTGGTCTGACGATTAGTGACGGTTCCTTTGATAAAACCCGTCGCTGATCCTTTTCCGCTTCTACGCAGTTCGCCTGTCTGTAGCTCATTAATGGACATGTTCATGCTCCTTGCAGTGGAGGGGGGCGATTATTCGCCCCGCCGCACCGTATTAAGCATTAGTATCCGAGCTTTGTAACCTGTCATAAATGACAGGTATAAATACGACTTTTTTATCTCCAAATCTCACTGATACCTACGCCAGGCTTACGACGCCTGCCTTGCGCTGTTCGGAATCAACTCCCCGTCCGAATCTTGTTCCACACTCGCGTGCGCACTCGGTCAATGTTCAGCGGCATCGCCTCCAGCGCAAACAATTTCCCCATCATCTCCGGGCTCGGGTAGACCTTGGTGTCGTTCTTGATCGCCGGGTCGATCAAGCTGTCGGCCTGTTCGTTGCCGTTGGCGTAGTGCACGTAGTTGCTGATGCTGGCCATGACGTCCGGGCGCAGCAGGTAGTTCATGAAAGCGTAACCGGCCTTTTCGTCCGGGGCATCTACCGGCATGGCGACCATGTCGAACCAGATCGCGGCGCCTTCCTTGGGAATCGAATAGCCGATGTCGACGCCGTTCTTGGCTTCTTTCGCGCGGTTTTCGGCTTGCAGGATGTCACCGGAGAAGCCGACGGCCACACAGATGTCGCCGTTGGCCAGATCGCTGGTGTACTTGGACGAGTGGAAATAGCTGACATACGGGCGGACTTTCATCAGCAGCGCTTCAGCCTTTTTGTAGTCTTCCGGGTTCTTACTGTGATGCGGCAGGCCCAGGTAGTTCAGTGCCGCTGGCAACAGTTCGGGGCCGTTGTCGAGGATGGCCACGCCGCACTTCTGCAGCTTTTGCATGTTTTCGGGCTTGAAAATCAGGTCCCAGGAGTCCACTGGCGCGTCATCACCCAACACGGCCTTGACCTTGGCGATGTTGTAACCGATGCCGGTGCTGCCCCAGAGGTACGGGAAGCCGTGTTCGTTGCCCGGATCGTTGGTTTGCAAGGCCTTGAGCAACGCCGGGTTGAGGTTTTTCCAGTTCGGCAGTTGGCTCTTGTCGAGTTTCTTCAGCGCCACGCCTTGAATCTGTCGCGCCATGAAATGGTTGGATGGAAACACCACGTCATAACCGGATTTGCCGGTCATCAATTTGCCGTCGAGGGTTTCATTGCTGTCGAAGACGTCGTAGCTGAACGCGATGCCGGTTTCTTTCTGGAAGTTTTTGGTCGTGTCCGGGGCGATATATTCCGACCAGTTGTAGATCTTGACGGTCTCGGCCGCGTGGCCGAGGGTCGCGAAGAGCGCAAGTGGAGCCAGAGTCAGTGTCTTTCGGATCATGAGTCGATTCCTGTTTGGTTTGTCTTATTTTTATTGGAGAGCTGGCAGGCAATCAGAGGATCAAAAAATCAAAACGTAGGTCTTGCGCACGGTTTCCTGGATATCCCAGATGCCGAGGCTGTTGGCTGGCAACATCAGTGCATCGCCGGCTTCTATGTGCAGGGTTTCACCGTCATCCGGGGTAAAGGTGCAGCGTCCCTGGATGAAGTGACAGAACTCCTTGGCGACGATCTGTCGCCGCCAGCGCCCGGGCGTGCATTCCCAGACGCCGGTTTCGACGCCATCGTCGCGCTCAACGCTGGTGGTCGAGGCCACCGCCACGGGTATGCCCAGTGGTACGGCGACCGGGTTCGACGCTTCCAGCTTCAGGGTTGCAGTGTTCTTGAATTGCGTGATGCTCATGGGAGTACCTGTCGATTGAGCCTATAGATGAAGAGCGCGCCGTTTACTGCATGAAACCTTCCATGAAGCCGGCAATACCCGTGGCCAGTTTGCGACGCCAGGGTGCGGTGGCCGGATTGGCCAGGGTCTGGTCTTCATGGGCGAAGCTGCGGATGATCGCGTTGTAACCGAGCCAGCGACAGGGCTCCGGCTCCCACGCCCTGAGCGCGTCGAGACCACCCTGGATGACCCACGGCTGGCGAACCAGCTCGGTGTCACGCTGCAGAATCAGATCCGCCAGGGTCCGGCCGCCCAGGTTGCTGGCACCGACGCCCTCCCCGCCATAGCCGCCGGAAATCGCAATGCCGCTCGCTTGATCGCACAGCATGTGCGGCTTGAAACGCCGGGACATCCCCAGATTGCCGCCCCAGGCATGGGTAATCCGCACGTTCTTGAGTTGCGGGAAGAGTTCGCCGAACAGATAGCGCCGCAGCTCCACTTCGCTGGTGGTCAAGTCGAAGTCATGGCGCAACTTGGCAGCAAACTGATAACCGCCCCGCGCGCCGAACACCAACCGGTTGTCAGCCGTGCGCTGACCGTAAGTGACCTGGCGACTGTTTTCGCTGAAGGCCTGGCCGCGACTCAGGCCGATTTCATCCCACGTGGCAGCGGATAGCGGCTCGGTGGCCACTATCAAGCTTTGCACCGGCAGCTGATAACGCCCCAAAGGTGGCAAGGTGACCGAGTAACCTTCTACCGCCGGTACGATCCAGCGGCTGCGAACCGAGGCTTTCGCCGTGCGCAGACCACCCGATTGCCACTGGGTGACCGCGCTGTTCTCGTAAATCCTGACGCCCATTTTCTCCACCGCCCGAGCCAGACCTCGCACCAACTTTGCCGGGTGAATGGTCGCGACGTGCGGTGCATAGATACCGCCATAAGGTTTGGCGACTCTGATTTGTTGCGCCAACTGCTCGGGGCTGAGCCAGCGGTAATCGCTTTCGGTCAATCCCTGGCTGTAGAGCGTGTCGAGATAATGCCGAAGGCTGGCTTCCTGTTCCGGGTAGCGTGCAGCGCAATACAGCGCCCCGCCTTTGCGGTAATCGCAGTCGATGTCTTCACGTTCGAGGACCATACCGACTTCATCCGGAATGCCGTGCAGCAAATCGAACGAAGCCCGGCGCTGTTCAGGCGGCAAGTCGGCGAGCAAGCGGTCTTCGCCCAGCACATTGCCCATCAACCAGCCGCCGTTACGCCCCGAGGCACCGAAACCGGCGGTTTGCGCTTCAACGATGGCGATGCTCAGGTCAGGCGCCAGGCGCTTGAGGTAGTACGCGGTCCAGAGCCCGGTGTACCCCGCGCCAATGATGGCGACGTCGACGTCCAGATCCTGTTCCAGCGAGGGACGCGCCAATAATGGCTCGTCGAGTTGATCCATCCACAAACTGATAGTGCGCCACGCCGGCATGCAAGACTCCGCCACTCAAACTTCGATGGCGTCGATCCTAGTGCGTGGACTTAGAGGCTGTCTTGCGCGCGTGCACGCAAAGAAATTTGTTTTACGTACGCCTTGGGCGACTGGCCGGTGTGCTGACGGAAGCAGCTATAGAACGCCGACAGCGAATTGAACCCGGCGGCAAACGCCAGTTCGTCGATACGCAGTGGCGGCGTGGCGTTATCCAGTGTTGCGAGCAAATGCTGCAGCCGCGCCTGGTTGACGTATCGATAGAAGCTCTGGCCAAGCACCTGATTCAGCAGATAGGAAATCTGATTGCGGCTATACCCGCACTCCTTCGCCACCCGTTGCAGGTCGAGTTCGGGATCGAGATAAGGTTGTTGGCGCTGAAAATACTGCAGCAAGTCTTCAGCCATGAAACTCAGCTGGCGCGCAGACAGCCCGAGCCGACTGACCGCCGGGCGTTGGCTGCTGGCGGCCTTGCTGACGGGCTGCTCATGCACCAGCGAGGCGTACTCGTTGACCCGCCAGATCAGTCCGTCACGGACGGTAATCGCCTCGCTGGCCCGGAACGACACCAGCCCTTCACCGCCGCGAAGGGTGATGCGGTACTGAATGAACGCCGTGTTGCCGTCCAGGCGAATACGGTCCGAATGCTCCAGGGCTTCATCGGGATCTCGAGGCATGCTGCTGCGCACGTATTCACGTAATTCAGACAGGCCCATCACACGGTTCTGGAAAAAATCGCTGTACTGAATCTCTGGGTGATAGAGCGCCATGACCCCGTCCAGATCCCGGTGTTTCCAGCGCAAGTGATAACGCATCACCGTGTCGCCCGTGGCCTGGGTTTGCAGCGGACCATCATCATCGGCGTGCATAAAGGACTCGGCGAGAAAAAAGCCGAGCTTGCCGAAGTTCTGCGTCAGCTTCAATGGCCAACCGGTGGTGGCCAATCGCTTAAGAACCGACGCTCACGTGACCTGCATCAAAAAAAACTGAACCAATCGCTAAACGGACTGAAAAATCCACATTAATTTCACATCTGGATGCTACTTTTAAAGGCAGTCACCGGTTGAGCCATTGAAGGCTCTTCCCTCCTAACATGAGCTAAAGGAAGCGCTCGATGAATAAGGCGGGCAACACATGAATAAAGGGTTCAGTAAGGTCACCTTTCCAAACGCCTGCCAGCTGATGCGCTGGCATTTTCATCCCATGGGTTTCGAGGCGAGCATGGACGCGCCGGGCAGCATGATTGCCCGTCTATTTGACCGTGCCAGTGGCGAGACCATGATCGCCATCGCGGGTATTCCTTGCGCGACGGTAATGAATGCTGCGGATGTAGAGCGAATAATCGAAGCGGTGGAAGATGAGCTAGAGGCTTTCATTCCGCCAGTCGCCCTCAGGAGCTATGCCTGAAGGCAGAACATTCAACAACAAGCCCACGTTAAGTGGGCTTTTTTGTGGCGCAAGATTTTACGGCTCACGCCAATGTCTTGCCCTGTCGGTGATCGGCAAAGAACGCCTTGCCCTTGCCAATCCGATCGGAAGCTTTAGGCATGTTGGCCGCTTGGGTGTCTTGCCCATCGACATACCAGTAGCAATGACTCACCGCCCGAGTGATGCCGACGTAAGCCAGCCGTAGGGTCTCGTCTTTTTGTGCGTTGTCGTACGCTTCGTTGTCGCCAGCCTTTCCCAGACCTGCCATGCGGTAGACCTGGTTTTTGTAAGGTGAACTGGTCAAGTGCTGACAATCACCCAGCAGGAACACGGCGTCAGCCTGAAGCCCCTTGGCGCTGTGATACGTCAGTTGTTTCAGCCGCCGCGCTTCGTACGGCAAGCTGGAATCAACATTAACTACAGACTGAATATTCCCTTCTATCAATGACTTATCGCTACTTTTTCGATAAAGCATCAAGATTGAATCGCCCTTTCTGTAATGCTCTATCAGGCGTTCGGCCATGCCTTGATCGTCGCGATCGAGAACGTTCACCGGCAGTAACGCCTTCGGCTCGCCACTTGCCCTGGCTTTCTTGCCAGCGATCGCCGGCGCCGCACGCACGATATGTTCGGCGGCATCAATGATGTGCTGGTGGCTGCGGTAGTTGTCACTGAGCATGACTTGGGTCGTGCTCGGTGAAGGGAATTCCTTGTTGAATTCCATGAAATACGTCGGCGAACTGCCCCGCCAGCCATAGATGGACTGCCAGTCATCGCCTACACAGAGCAATGACGAACGTTGTGCGCCGCGCCCCACGTGCATGGCCGGTCCGCGACTGCGGATTTCGGTCAGGCACGCGCGGATCCAGGAAACGATCTGCGGCGACACGTCCTGAAATTCGTCGATCATCAAGTGCGACATTGGCCTGAGCAGCTCATCGCTCAGCAGCTTCAGGTTTTCCGGAGAATGTTCGCTGAACAAGGCGAACATCCGGTTGTAGGTCATCACCGGTGGCTTCTGATCGAGCAGATGATCTTCCAGAGCTCGCCAGTACAGACTCAAGGCCTCGAAGAAAAACCGATCTGGGTCGTCCTTGGCAAAACTCATCTGACCCACGGCATTGGGCACATCCAGGCCGAGGTTCTCGATAAACCCCGCCGCAGCGACAAAACAGTCCAGCAACGGAGCAGAACCGAGTTCACCCTTGACCTTGTAATCGAAACCCGGGCCAGCACTGGCATCACCGGCAATAGAAGCCAGTACGCGCTTTGAAGATTCGTAACTATCTAGCCATATCAATGGCTTACGACAGAAAGCTTGAAACAGAGTGCGTTTTACCGCCCATTCTGCCCGGACGGTCAGTTTGGCATTCGGGCGGCTGACCTGCGGGTTTTCCCGAGGATCGAACCCCAGAACCACCCAAGCGTCAATGCTCGGAATATAGCCATGACAATGAAACGTTGAGCCGTTGATATCGAACGTCTGGCGATTCGGCTCGATGCCTTTGATCGGCCAGGCACCCGCGCGAAACCACAGATCTTCGATAGCATCGCAGAGCTCTTCATCACGCTTGGCGGCCAGTGCGGTCACGGCCATGCGTTTCTGCACGTCCGGGTGATCGCGCTCCACCTCCTTGAGCTGCAGTGCGTGACGGGACAATGGCTTGATCAATTCTCGAAAGCGCTCATTGCGAGTGTGCAGGCTGTGATAGCAAGCGTTGAGTTGCTGGCGCTGGGCGTCGTTGATGCGCAGGTCGAAAGGATTGCTGTCGACCTCCTCATCGCCGCTTTGCGCACGGTGACTGAGGTTTTCGAAGGCTTGCAGCCTCTCGAAGCCCGGCAGACTGCGAACCATTGGCAGGATTCGCGAATGGAAGGTGCGCACCAGATCACGCGCCTCCTTGAAACTGAGCGACCGGCCCCAGCGTGCAAACATCTCGATCAGTTTACTGATGAAGTCTTTGCGCGATTCACGGGTAAAGGTCACCACCGTCATCGAACTCAGCTCGAACCCCAGATAATGGGTGAGCAGCAAAATACGCAACACCAACGTCGTCGACTTGCCCGCACCCGCGCCGGCAATCACCGAGGTCGAGGGCGTGTCGCTGAAGATCATTTTCCACTGCGCGGTGCTGGGCTGGGCGTGCGGTGGCAGCAGTCGAGCGACATCCGTCTTCATGCGCTTCTTCAACTCGGTGCTCAATGGCAGACGCCAATCGTCGAACAGATTCTCGTCAACGTTGGGCGGCCGGTGTTCGGTCGAGCGCGAGTCGCGGATCAGCAATACCTGTCGGCCTTCCTCCAACCCTTCAAGTTTGCCTTCCTTATAGCCGTAATCCACCCCGGCACTGTGCCCACTGCGAAAGCCGTCAGCCTGGCCGTGCAGCCAGGATGCCCGGTGTTGTGCGCGCAGACGCGTCAGGCCGTGACCAAAGAACCGGGCGGCCAGACGCTTGAGCAGTGGCATCTCGGCCAAGGGACGAAGTTCAGGAGGAAGATCGGGGGTGTGTTGCGGCACGCGGGCTGACTCCAGGGTGTGAGGCTGTTGGGGGCTATGGTGTCTGCATTTGCCGTTCAGTTCTAGTGAAATGCTTACAGGTCATTGGCTTATGCGATGAAGTGAAGGTTGGGTGAGAATCTTTCGAGGTAATTTGATATCAAATTATTCGATTGTATTGAGGCATTTTTTACGCTTTTTATCGATTGGTACCTGATAGATGATGCTCGCCATCAACCACCGGTTCGCGTTTCGTGGCTCAGGCGCTCTGCCCCATGACGAACCTTTTCAGGAGACGATCATGCTTGAACTCAGACCCTTCAAATCCCTGGGCGGCGCCAACCATGGCTGGTTGGATGCTCATCACCACTTTTCGTTCGCCGAATACCATGACCCAAAACGCATGAACTGGGGCAACCTGCGGGTGTGGAACGACGACGTGATTGCCTCTGGCACCGGTTTCCCGAAACACCCGCACCGGGACATGGAGATCATCACTTATGTCCGTGAGGGCGCAATCACTCACGAAGACAACCTGGGCAACAAGGGTCGTACCGAAGCGGGCGACGTTCAGGTCATGAGCGCCGGCACCGGGATCGCCCACAGTGAATACAACCTGGAAGCAACCGAGACCAGGATCTTCCAGATCTGGATCATCCCGAACGAATCCGGTTTGGCACCGTCCTGGGGCGCCAAGCCCTTCCCCAAAGGCCAGCGCGAAGGTTTCGTGACACTGGCAAGCGGCAAGGCCGGCGACGATCAAAGCCTGCGGATTCGAGCCGACGCCCGATTGGTGGCAGCGAACCTGAAGGCCGGTGAATCCGCTGAGTATCGCCTGGACAATGGCCGCCGTGCCTATCTGGTTCCCGCTACCGGCGTCATTGAAGTCAATGGCTTGCGTGCAGAAGCTCGAGACGGTATTGCGGTTGCCGATGAGCAGGTGTTGCGGGTGACCGCCATCGAAGACAGTGAAATCGTTCTGGTGGACTTGGCTTAATCGTCAAACGCAGGGATCGAGTAGGAGGCGGATTTACATCCGCCGTCCTCTCACACCACCGTACGTACGGTTCCGTATACGGCGGTTCAGGTTATGCGATTAAGCCGTTTATCGTATCCAGTATCGAGATCAAACCGAGTCGATCCCACAGTCTCTTCGGCAGCGCCTGATTCATATGTGACGCTCCCGAGTTCCACCATGGGCCCTGCCCATTGGACGCTGATCTACGAGCACGTCCTTCGTTGATCCCCAAGCCCATCAGGTTACGCGCCCTCGTTGAGGACTGCTTCCATTGGCGCCAGAGGATGCAGCGAAGTTTTCGACGCACCCAGCCGTCCAGTTCCTCAAGAGGCCCCTTGCTCTGACTGAGCTTGAAGTAGCCAGCCCATCCGCGCAGTACGGGGTTTATCCGCTCGATGACGCTCGCCATCTTGCAGCCCCGCGCTCCGCGCAGCAGGTCTCTGAGTCGGTCGCGTAGACGCCCCAGACTCATCCTCGCCACTTTTAGCCTTGGCTGTTGATGCCAGCTCATCCCATAACCCAGATAATCACAGGCCCACGGTCGCGCCACGCGGCTCTTTTCCCGATTCAGCGTCAGTTTCAGACGCTGGCTCAGGAAGCATTCGACGCTGTTCATCACTCGTTCGCCAGCACGACGGCTGCGTACATAAATGTTCGCATCATCGGCATAGCGCACGAAACGATGGCCCCGCCGTTCCAATTCGCGATCGAGTTCGTTGAGCAGGATATTCGACAGCAACGGCGAGAGTGGGCCGCCTTGCGGCGCCCCTTCCTGTCGTCGACTGACAAGACCACCTGACATCGTTCCCGCTTCGAGATAACGACGGATCAGCGCGAGCACCCGCTTGTCTTCGACTTGACGCGCCACGTGAGCCATCAGGACATCGTGGTTGACTCGATCAAAGAACTTCTCCAGATCGAGCTCCACACACCAGCGGTGGCCCGCCGCCACATGGGCTCGGGCTGTTTCGCAATACTGTTTCACGTAGCCCGCCAAGTCGTCGACCGTCATGCCATCGGCACCCGGTGCGCCCTTGTTGCTGACCACGCGTTGATACGCACGCTTGAGGTTGGCCGGTGCGAGCACCCGCGCCATCAGCGTGTCCGGCTCCGCGTTCGTCCACGTCACAGATGCCGCCGATACCTCTGCGCTGTCAGCCGTCATCCTCGGATTCTGTCCGGGACTCGGAGTGACAGTCTTCTCTGGGAGAAATTT
Organism: Pseudomonas sp. RT4P38; assembly: GCF_054897765.1. Lineage (NCBI taxonomy): Bacteria > Pseudomonadati > Pseudomonadota > Gammaproteobacteria > Pseudomonadales > Pseudomonadaceae > Pseudomonas > Pseudomonas sp. RT4P38. The sequence goes on along the minus strand of NZ_CM142703.1, from coordinate 3,398,059 downwards.
CTGCATTTCGGTATTCAACGAGACTCTGACGCCTACTGGCGGCATAACCTGTTCGGCCCTTGGTGAGACGGAGTTACTCGTCACTTACTACGGCCTCGGCTGACTTCTGCGCGTTCATCCCGTCGCCTCGCGGCGCTCGGTAGCACTCAGGCAAACGTGCAGATCTCCCAGGGTAATTCGCGCGACCTTCCTGCTTATGCCTGTCGGATCTACGTCACAGCGTTCCGTGGTAAGTAGGCCGTAGGAGTTTCACCTTCAGCCTCTCGCAGAACCGTACGTGAGCCTCTCAACTCATACGGCTCCCGTTGCCCAGTCGAGACTCATCTCCATAGACATGCCAGTGCACGAACAACGATGGACATGCTTCCTTCATTCGGTTGAGCCAGTCAGCACTGCGGCGCTTGCGCCCCGCCAATGGCTTGTATTTCCGACGGGCCCAGCGTTGCAGCTTCAAATCAAAGTGATTGAAGACCTTGTGCATCACCGTTTTGTAGAAAGCTCCATAGTAATTCCACCATCCACGAAGAATGGCGTTGTACTGCGTTGACAGTTCAAAAAGGCTGGCTGGTGTTTGCCGTTGGATATTCCAGCTGCGAGTTCGTTGACGCATTCGTTTTAACGCCTCATTACTGGCTCCGGGCAGAAAGCTGGTAAACCGGCGTCCATTATTGCCCCATGCCTCCCGTGGCCGGAAGGTGAACCCCAGGAACGTGAACTGCGTCGTTGGGTACGCTGCCTTGCGGTTACTGTCCTTGCAATAAACGATCTTCGACTTTTCCGGGTGCATGGTCAGTAGGCACTCTTCCAGACGGGCCTTGATTGCCGCCATGACCTCACACGCCTGCTTTTCGCTACGGCAGTGAACCACCGCATCGTCGGCGTAGCGTGCAAATGGACAACCTGGAAAAGTCCGTTGTATCCAGGCATCGAACGCATAGTGCATGAACAGATTCATCAATAAGGGACTGACAATCCCACCTTGGGGTGTACCGCTTTCACGTGGTACCTGAACGCCGTCAGCAGTCTCAAACGGCGCTTTAAGCCACCGTTCGATATACAACAGAATCCAGACATCCTTCACATGATGCCTCACAGCTTTGAGCAGCAGCTCATGATCGATATGATCAAAAGCCCCCTTGATATCAAACTCCACCACCCAATTCATATTCCAGCAGCGCCTGCGAGTGATCTCGACCGCCTGTTTGGCTGATTTTCCCGGCCGGTATCCATAGGAATCCGAATGAAAAAAGACAGTCCAGACGCGGCTCTATAAGCAGCTTGACGGCGGTCTGAGCCACCCGATCGGCTACTGTCGGAATACCCAGCTTGCGTTTGCCTCCTGATTGCTTCGGAATTTCCACCTGCCGAACCGGTGGCGGATAATAGGAACCCGACGACATGCGGTTCCAAACCTTGTACAGGTTCCGTTGCAGCTTCTGCTCGAACTGGGCAATAGATTGTTCATCTATCCCAGCGGCTCCTCGATTGGCTTTCACTCGCTGGAAGGCCTCCCAAACTATCAGTTTGGAAATGCTGTACGACTTTGCTGCGCTCATGCCGCTCTTCCCCGCCGAAGCCGGTTGACGACATAGGCGAGCTGGGCAACGCCATCCCTTCGCTCCATTCTCATTACAAGAACTTCATCACTACTACGAATGGCTCCGCCCCTCGGCCTTTGCATCGGTATTCTTTCTTGCGGTGATAGCCGCTTGTCATTTCCCTTGGCATCAAAGGCGAGGTTCTCACGCTCCATATCAAAGCCTGTATTGAGCTCATGCCGCCTATACACCGGCTGCCATCTGGACGGTAAGCAGGTGTCCTCCAGACTTGCTCCCAAGGCTACTTGCCAGCCTCGGTTCTGACAGCGCTTGAGCCCTTAACGATGCGTCTTCGGACGGTTTGCTTTCGCTCATCTGCTCAATACGTACCCGACGCCTTTATTGACGCCTTTTCCACGGTCGCTCACCACCACGCCTTTTGAACGCAGCAGCACCGGGCGGTTTGAAGCCAGCTCCTGCAAGCGGACTTCGGGAGGCCTACTCCCATCTTCGATACAGCATCGCTGGCTTACGCCAGCGTTCGTGACACACGCAAGTATTGGGCTTTGGCAATTTTGGCTACCTTACCCCGCTGCACCGCCTAATCCGCTTCCTGTTCGTCAGGCCAGCATTTTGCCTCGGGCTTCCTTCAGATTCGCAGTCACCCGCGACACCCTTGCCTCTGGCTAACACTTCCCCTTGCCGGGTGTGTAGAGGACTTTCACCTCCAAGTCACCAGCGTGGCCACCACAGCCAAGCTGGTTGCGCTTCGCGCAACGCGCCATGCCTGGCGCACCAAAAAAAGGGGCGACCATCATGGCCGCCCCTTTTTACATTCTGGATTACTTCGCAGAGATCGCGCCGTCCACCAGTGTTTGCGCTTCTGCCACCAATTGCTTGAGGTGTTCGTCACTGACGAAGCTTTCTGCGTAGATCTTATAGATGTCTTCAGTGCCCGACGGGCGCGCCGCGAACCAGCCGTGCTCGGTCATGACTTTCAGCCCCCCGATCGCCTGGTCGTTGCCCGGTGCGTGACTGAGGATGCTCTGGATCGCTTCGCCCGCCAGTTGGGTCGAGGTGACCTGGTCCGGCGACAATTTGCTCAGCAGCGCCTTCTGCTCAGGGTTGGCCTTGGCATCGACCCGTACCGAGAACGGTTCGCCCAGTTCATCGGTCAAGGCGCGATAGGCCTGACTTGGGTCACGGCCGGTGCGGGCAGTCATTTCTGCTGCCAGCAGCGCCGGGATCAAGCCGTCCTTGTCGGTGCACCAGACGCCGCCATCCTTGCGCAGGAACGAAGCACCGGCACTTTCTTCGCCGCCAAAACCCAGAGAGCCGTCGAACAGGCCGTCGGCAAACCACTTGAACCCGACCGGCACTTCGTACAGGCGACGACCCAGACGTTTTGCAACGCGATCGATCAAGCCACTACTGACCACGGTTTTACCCACGGCGGCATCGGCGCGCCACTGCGGACGGTTTTGGAACAGGTAGTCGATCGATACCGCGAGGTAGCTGTTCGGCGCGAGCAATCCACCGGAAGGAGTCACAATGCCATGGCGATCGTGGTCCGGGTCGCAGGCAAACGCTACGTCGAAACGCTCTTTCAGACCGATCAGGCCCTGCATCGCGTGACTGGACGATGGGTCCATGCGGATTTGGCCGTCCCAGTCGACTGTCATGAAGCGGAAGGTCGGATCGACCTGTTTGTTGACCACTTCCAGATCCAGTCGGTAATGCTCGGCGATCGCTGACCAGTAGCGCACGCCTGCTCCGCCCAGCGGATCAACACCCAGATGCAGCTTGGCATCGCGGATAGCGTCGAAGTCGATCACGTTGATCAGGTCGGCGACATAGGTATTGAGGTAATCGTGACGATGGGTCGTGCTGGCCTTCAGCGCCTGCTCATAGCTGATGCGCTTGACGCCGGCGAGCTTGTTGCCCAGCAGTTCGTTGGCCTTGGCTTCGATCCACTTGGTGATGTGAGTATCGGCCGGGCCACCGTTGGTAGGGTTGTATTTGTAGCCACCGCTTTGCGGCGGGTTGTGCGACGGCGTGATGACGATGCCGTCCGCCAGGCCCGAAGTACGCCCGCGGTTGTAGCAGAGAATCGCGTGGGAAATGGCCGGTGTCGGGGTGTACTCGTCACCTTCGGCAATCATCACCGTCACGCCGTTGGCAGCCAGCACTTCAAGGGCGCTGGCGCCGGCCGGGGTGGACAGCGCGTGGGTGTCGATGCCGACGAACAGCGGGCCATCAATGCCTTGGGCTTCGCGGTACAGGCAGATCGCCTGGCTGATCGCCAGAACGTGCCATTCGTTGAAACTCAAGTCGAACGAGCTGCCTCGGTGCCCGGACGTGCCGAAGGCAACGCGCTGGGTCGAGATGGCGGCATCGGGCTGGCCGGTGTAATAGGCCGTTACCAGTCGCGGGATGTCGACCAACAGTTCTACCGGTGCCGGTTTGCCCGCAAAAGGACTGAGTGTCATGCAAAACCTCTGAAAGAGAGTGGTTCAGGAATAGGACGCAGTTTACTGGCAGTTTGACCGCAACGCGATGGGATCGATTCACGCGTGCCAAGGATGTTTTGTGGCCCCGTTCAATCGATCGACTCCAGACGCAAGGCATCCCCTAACAGGCCCAGTGCCGCGGCCAGGTCGTGGTCGCCGCCGAAGGTGTGACTGAGGCGCAAGTGTTGCGCGTGCAAACCCTGGAGACTGAACAGCTCTCCCGGTGCGATCACCACTTGGTGTTTGAGCAGGCGATGGAACACCCGCCGTACGTCGACCCGGCGCAGCGAATGGGCCCAGATGGTTGCGCCGCCCTGAGGCTCGACGAAGCGCAAGGCATCGCCCAGACGCTCCTGCAACAGCTGAGTCATCTGCGCCTTGCGATCCTTGAGCATCCGCCGCAATACGTGAAGGTGCTGATCGACACGTCCGTTGTTGTACAAGCGAGCGATGGCTTTCTGGCGAATCGGTGACAGGCGAAACGAACGCAGTAGAAAGTGCCGTTGCAGTTCAGCACTGAAATGCCGCGAGAGCAAATAGCCGTAGGGCGCTTCTGGCCCGATGATTTTCTCGAACGTGGAAAACACGATCAGCCGATCGGGGTCCAGCAGGTCGCGAAACCGCTGGCTGTCCGGTTCGAATCCGAGTTCGCCGTAGCAGTCGTTTTCCAACACCCAGCTGCCATGTCGTTCCAGCAATTGCGCAACAGTTTGTCGGTTGTCCTCGGGCGCCAAGCTGCCTCGCGGCATGTTCAGCCCGGATGAAACCATCACCAGCCGCACCGGTTCGGTCTCCAGCAACTCCTTGAGCCACTCGACGTCCAGGCCGCCGCTGGATTGCACCGCCAGTTCAATCACTCGTACCTGCGCAGCCTGGAGCAACCGCAGAATTGCCCAGTCGCACGGCGACTCGACCAGCACCGTAGCGTCCTTGAGGCTCAACACGGCGATCAGTATTTCCAGCACGCCACGCAGGTCGGCGCCAATATAGACATCGTCGGCGTGCCAGCATCGCAGCGGCGAGGTGGTGTAGCGCGCCGCCAAGGCGATGCGTAGCTCCAGCTCGCCACACGGTTGCGATGACGATTGCGGTTGGCGCGGATACTGGCGCAGCAGTTCTCGCTCCAGCAGTAACAGCGGGCTGTCGAGCGGCTGTAACAGCGCAGGCTCATCGGCGCTCAAGACCAGCATTCCTGGGCGCCTGGCGTTGACATAGACGGTTTCAAGCAGGTCATTGCCGCTGCTGAGTGCGCGGATGGAGGACACCGGTAACGCGTAATAGCCGGATTTGGCGACCGAATAAACGCGCCCTTCCTTCTCCAGCAGCGAATAAGCGTACTGAATGGTCGAGATCGATACACTCAGACGGTCCGCCAACTGTCGTAACGAAGGCAGACGGATGCGCGTGTCACCCACCGGTTCATTGATCAGATTGGTCAGATATCGGTACACCGCCTGATACGCGAAGTCGGTTTCTCGTGGCCCTTTCATGGGCAAGGGCCGAATGCCATGCAAACGTGATCATGCATCGTCAACAAGTCCGTCAAACCAGGCACTTTCAGCGCCCCGCTGACTATTCATCCGCCACAGCCGTGTCGTCGTCATATTCGGCTGCTTCGGTCTGCAAACCTGCGCGGCTTATTTCCGGGACGCCTGCCCTGCCCTCATCCGCAGACACCGGATCCATGCGGTAAAGCTTGCTGATCAGGTGGACAGGCAGCCCGCTGACGTCGGTCATCCATTGCAGAACCTGCTCCGGCACCGGGTTACCCTGCATTGCCCGGTGCAAATCGGGCATTGCCACGAGCATGCCGGGGTGGCACTGACGCAGAAAACGCTCAAGCGCCGCGCCATTCTCGACAAACGGTGAATAGAGCAGGCACACCAGTTGCGCCTCGCTCAGGCCAAGGTCTTTTTGAGTTTCGGCCGCTGCCAGAACTCGCTGCTCGGCCCACGTTGCCGGGTTGCCAAACGCCTCCACCGCCTGTTCGCACAACCGTTCCGCCAGTTGTTTGCGGCGCATCATCACGAATGTCCGTTGCAGATATTCGGCGACACCCGTCTCGTAGCTCCGGCCGTGCACGAAGCACGACTGCAAACCCCGAACGTGTGCGCAGATAGAAAAGCTGAGGTGCTCGTTGTCGCTGAGCTGTGCCGCCGGCTCATCGGATTGAAAACCAAGAAACTCGGTGGTCAGTGGCCAGCGCTCTTCGAGGTTGCTGACCACCATGTCGTGAATGTCGATGTACGTGGCGCGGCGACACACCTCAAATCGTTCGGCCGGGCGCCACACTGCCTGCTCATGCTCAGCATAAAAAGCGCGGTAACAGTCGCTGCCCAGTTCATCCAGCAGCGCGAATAGCTCCTCGTAGCCGCTTTCGTAGTGATTCGAGGACTTGAGCCCGGCTTTGGCGGCAGCACGCTTCAATCCGCCGAGAAACTGTTTCTGCTGGCGAGGCGTGTCGCTACTGACTAATGCATCGACACCGCTGTCCCAACGAGCAATTTGCCCATAGAACTCGCCGGTGGCCAGGTACCCGTCGTCCCACAGATCAAGCAGCCCATTACAGGCGCGACGATGGCCAACCATTAAAAGATTGAGCCGATTCGACTCACGGCCGGCGTCGGAGATCGGTGTCAGGTGGGTGAACGGCAGGACTTCCCGGTTATCGACCATCAACACTTCGACCCGAGGATCGTCGTAGAGGAACAAGGCGCTGTAGCTGCGATGGATATTTTCCAGGGCCGTCGAGCTTACGCCGTTCAAACGCAAGGAAGCCACTCGCAACCGGAATGTCGCAGGCGCCCGACCGGCAATACTCAGTTGTGCTGCGCGCAGCAGCGCCAGAGTGTAGCAACTGTCGCGGGACCCGGACTGAATCGCCAGGACCTTGTAATCGCCAATACGCTCCATGCCCCCGGCGGCTACCACCAGGCGCTGAATCATAAGCTGCAATGCCGTGCGTTCGGCGCGAGAGAAGAAACTCAACAATCGCTGCAGCACTTGCTGATAGACATAGTTCATCGCTTGATCATGAATATTGGTCATCTTAATTTACCTGATGCTTGTAAGTTCGATATCGCACTAACAACGACATGCACTGCGCAATGGGTTGTCTGCCACGATTGAAGTACTGGGCGCTATTGCCAAATGCTAACACTTAAGTTTTTGGTAATTATTTGAAATGTTTGGACGCCACCCCTGCTCCGGCCAGAGACAGGTTGCCGCGAGGCCGTGCAGAGTCTGCCTCTTGCGGCTGCGCGCAACGTCCTAGGAAATGTCCGACAGCGTCCCACAGACATTTAGCACAAGAAATAAAGAAAGAAGTCGCCCATGTTTTGTCGGCAACTGCGCAACGACACGCTATTTGTCGGATATCTATTAACAGTGTGTATTGAAAAGTATCAACCAGATACCCAGCCATGACTCATTCCTTGAGATGAAAGTAATCATTCAATTATCAAGGCTTATATGATGATTAGAAGATACAGATTGAGAGCAAAAACCAGTTCAGTTGCTGAACTGCCCCATTGACCGGTCAATGGAAGGTCTCATTTATGGCAGATGACGCATGCAAAAGAGTCCGTGGGGGCACGGACTCTTGCAGAGGGGCTTATCTAAAGGGCTTATGCAGGTTGGACCTGGAGGGCGACCCGTTCGCGGCATGGACATTCGTCCATGTAGCGGTGAGCTTCGACAAACTCGGCAAACGGGAAGACCCGTGTCTTGAGCGGCAGCAGCACGCGGTCGGCGGTCAGCTGGTTGATGTCGCGCAAGGCACGTTGCAGTGCGACCTGGTCCTGAATGATGCCCAGCTCCGGCTTGCCGGTGAAGTTACCGATGCAGTGCACAAAGAATTGAATGTTCTTCTGGAACGCTGCGCAGGCCGGGAATGGCGTCTGGTTGCCACCTTGCAGGCCGTACAGCACCAGACTACCGCGAGGTGCAAGCACGTCGCCGAGCAAGGACATCTGTGGACCGCCGAGACCATCGAACACCACGTCCACGCCGCGATTGTCGGTGATCTTGTTGATCTGCATCAGCAGGTCCTGTTCTTCGGTGACGATGACTTTCTCGGCGCCGAGGGACAGCAGGTATTCACGTTCTTCCGCGGTTTTGGTAGCGGCAATCACCCGAATGCCCAGCGCCTTGCCCAGTTGGACGAAGGACGGACCGGCACAGTGACTGGCGTCGGTCACCAGCGCGAATTGCCCCGGTTTGACCCGTGCCAGATCGACATAAGCAAAGTAGGCGATCAGCAGCGGCGTGTAATGCACGCTGGCTTCGATCGGGCTGAGCACGTCCGGGTAACGGGTGAGTGCCGAGCGCGGCAGAACAATCTGCTCACCGTAGACCGGATAGTCGTTCGGGCTTTCAGCCGGGAAGCTGGCAACCTTGTCGCCGACCGCCAGATCATCGACGCCCTCGCCGACCGCCGTGACGACGCCGGACATTTCATGGCCAAGGCCTGAAGGCAGACGAGCGTGGGACGAGGCCAGGTTCTGGCGCCAGAGAATGTCGTACCAGCTGATGCCAATCGCCTCGACGCGCACCTGCACTTCGCCCGGCGCAGGGAGAGCGGCCGCATGCTCTTCGCATTTGAGCACCTCGGCTGGACCAAACTTGTGAAAACGGATCGTGCGGGACATCGCAAACCTCGTCAAAGAAACCTCTAATGCCATGAACTCTATCTGGGCTTTCTACCCAAGACTATCAGTGGCTATTAATAGTCGACATGCCTGTCATTGATTCCGCAGCGCCGGCGACATCGTCAAATGCCATGAAAACCGAAGCATCCTTTTCAGGAAAACTGAATTACTCGGTGCAGAGTAGCAGTCTTTCCCCTTAATATTCATGCCGGCCATTGTTCCCATATGGCCGCTTTCGTCAAGCTTGATGACTCTGCCAGGACTCCAGATGAATCGTAATGACCTGCGTCGTGTCGACCTGAACCTGTTAATCGTTTTCGAAACATTGATGCACGAACGCAGCGTGACCCGCGCTGCGGAGAAATTGTTCCTCGGCCAGCCGGCCATCAGTGCGGCACTCTCGCGCCTGCGCGGCTTGTTCGATGATCCGTTGTTCGTGCGTACCGGCCGTAGCATGGAACCGTCCGCCCGAGCGGTGGAAATCTTCGCCCTGCTCTCGCCTGCACTGGATTCGATTTCCACCGCGGTCAGCCGTGCCGCGGAATTTGACCCAGCCACCAGCACGGCGGTGTTTCGCATCGGTCTGTCGGACGATGTCGAATTCGCCCTGCTGCCGATGCTGCTCAAGCGTCTGCGCGCCGAATCACCGGGGATCGTGCTGGTGGTGCGTCGGGCCAACTACATCCTGATGCCGAGCCTGCTGGCCTCGGGAGAGATTTCCATCGGTGTCAGCTACACCGCCGACTTGCCGGCCAACGCCAAACGCAAGGTGCTGCGCCGCAGCATGCCGAAGCTGTTGCGGGCCGACACGGTACCAGGGCCGTTGAGCCTGGATGATTTCTGCGCGCGGCCTCATGCACTGGTGTCCTTCGCCGGCGACCTGAGCGGCTTTATAGATGAAGAGCTGCAAAAGCTCGGGCGCAAACGGCATGTGGTCCTCGCGGTGCCGCAATTCAACGGACTCAGCACGCTCATCAGCGGGACCGATATTGTCGCGACCGTGCCTGATTACACGGCTGATGCGCTGACAGCCGCTGGCGGTGTGCGGGCTGAAGACCCGCCATTGCCGGTGCGCAGCTTTGAGTTGCACATGGCCTGGCGTGGATCGCAAGACAATGATCCGGGTGAGCGGTGGCTGCGGTCGAGGATTCAGATGTTCTTCGGCGACCCTGAGAGTCTTTAAAGGGGATGGCATATGACTTTCATGGGTTCGCACCTTGAGCGCGCGATTAGGCTCAGGCATGACGACACATGTCGCGGGTGAATCATGACAAGTGTTGAAGCCCGTAAAAGCCTCGACACTTGTCACTGTTCAAACCTGGATCATTCGAGGGCCGCGACGAAAACAGCCAATCGAAAACACCTTTCAGCCATCCAGATGCTGCTTCAGCATCGCCCAGGCTTCGTCGGTGATACGGTAGCTCTTGTCGGCCTGAAGCAAGATCACGCCCTCGTCGCACAGGCGTTTAAGCACTTCGCGCACACTGACAAATGTCATCCCGGAAGACAGCGACACCAGATAGGCATGCACCTCACTGACACCAACGCCACGCCCATTCAAAGTGGCGGCGACCAGTGCATTGAGGACCTTGAAGCGGATCAGACTGGTGCGCAGTCCATAGAAACGTAGCAATTCACGGATGTGTTCATTCGAGCTGCGATCACATACGAACGCCAGCTGATTGGTCGCTGTCCGAAACGGTGAAGGCGCGCTTACAGCCGCTGAGCCTGAGTTGTTCAACATGCGAATACTCCCTTTCCGAAATGTTCAGATGGGGTTGCTACATCAGCCGTAGCAACCCTTCCCGTCTTCATCAGAAGTCGACGGTGGCCGACAGCTGTAAGGTCCGCGGATAACCCGGGGAAAATGCGCCGTACGAAGCAACGCCCGACCAGTACTCACGATCAAACACGTTCTGCACGGTGGCGCGGAATGTCGTCGGCCGGCCTTCGATCTTGGTGGCATAACGCGCGCCGGCATCGAAGCGGGTCCAGGAACCCAGCTCCTGCGTATTGGCCTGATTGACGTATTGGCTGTCGGTGTAGATGGCACCACCGGTCAGAGTGAAGCCTTCAAGCCATGGTGTATCCCATTCGGCCCAGAGGTTGGCTTGCACATCCGGCACACCCACCGGTTTGTTGCCGCGGTTGGCCGCTGTCGCCGAATCGGTCAACTCGCCGTCAAGCACAGTCACGCCCCCCATCAAGCGCGTGCCCGGCGCGATTTCGCCGAACATGCTCAACTCGATGCCGCGGTTGCGTTGTTCGGCCTGCACCGAGAACACGTTGCCAGCGCCGATTTCACCACTCGGCTTCTCGATCTGGAACAACGCCAGCGTGGTCATGAACGTACCGTGCTCATATTTGACGCCGAGTTCATGCTGCTTCGATTCGTACGGGGCGAACGTCTCACCGGCGTTGGCCGCCGTGCCTGGTGCGATGTCTCCTTTGCTCAAGCCTTCAACATAATTGTAATAGAGCGAGACATCTTCCCAAGGCTTGACCACCACGCCGACCAGTGGAGTCGTGGCACTGTCGTTGTATTTCGAGCTGACCAAACCTGCGGCGTTGTAGTTGCGTGATTCGATGTCCTGGCGACGCACACCGAGGGTCAACTGAAATCGGTCATCGAGCATGGACAACGTGTCAGTCACCGCGACGCCGGACAGATCCGATTCGGAAATGCGCAGCACCTTCGGCGAGTTGATGAATTGCTTGGGCACATCGATCGGGTGGTAAATGTTCGAACGGATTTCGGTGCCGTTGTTGATCCCTCGGGACAGTTCATCCTGGTACTGGGTCGCCATCAGCGTGGTCGTGTGAGTGATCGGCCCTGTAGCGAACACGCCGCGGATGCCGACATCGGCCGTCGAACGATCGACGTTGAATTTGTAGTAACCCGGAATGTTGCTGGTATCGCCAGCCTCATTGAGGATTCTCGGCACTTGGTCAGACATCCTCTTGACGTCCGATTTGCCGCCACCGGCATGGGCAAATACCGTAACCGTGTCAGTCAGGTCATATTCGCCCCCTAGCAAAGCCGACTGCTCCTTGGTGTCCGACCAGCCCCAATCCTGCGACAGGTTGGTGCGCCCATTCGGCGCGGACGGGACATCTACACCCGGTGCGACGGTGAATGGCCGCGAAGCTGCGTCGAAGCTTTCTTTCTGACTGATGTAATCAAGGTTCAAGCGTAAGCGCTCGCCGCGATAATCGAGGGCAATGGCACCGATACCCACGTCTCGATGCTGATCATCAATGGCCGTATCGCCACCCTGCAGGTTACCGTTGAAGCGCACGCCAAACTGATTTTCCTCGCCGAAGCGACGACTGAGATCCAGATGACCGCCGACCTGAGAGTCCGAGGCGTAACTGCCGGTAAAACGGGTCAGGTCTTCATCCAGTGGACGCTTGGGAACGATGTTGATTACGCCACCGACGCCACTGTTGGGCGAGATGCCGTACATCAGCGCGCCCGGTCCCTTGAGCACTTCAACACGCTCGGCGTACTCGGTGAACACCCGGTAGTTCGGCGCTACACCGTACACGCCGTCGAACGCCAGTTCACCGAGGTTACCTTCACCGATCGGGAAGCCACGGATGAAAAACGAGTCTACGATACCGCCCGTCTGACCGGTGGAGCGCACCGAAGGATCACGCTGCAGCGCATCGGCCACAGTCACGGTTTGCAGGTCGGCCAGGGTCTTGGCGGTGTAACTGGTGACACTGAACGGCGTGTCCATCACGTCCTTGTTGCCCATCATGCCCAGCCGGGCACCACGTGCGACCTGGCCACCGGCGAAGGTTTCCGGCAATGCGGTCGGGCCGCTGTAACGGGCGTTGACATTGGTGGTGTCGAGGGTCAGCGCATCCATGCTGTCATCGGTCGGCGTTGCAGCCGCAATGTTCGAGGTCTTGTCGGCAGCAACGTCTCGTTGCTCGGGGCTGGCGGCCCAGGCGCTTCCTGCGACCAAAACGAAATTCAACATGGCGGTACGAATGGCGAGTGTTAACACGCGCTCACCGCAAGGACGACTGACAACAGGCATGACGTGAGGATCCTTTTCATCAAGGGAAAATGGTAATCACTCCTATTGCCAGTCGATCTGCGAAAAAGTATCACTCGCAGTAAAGTTTTTTTGCTTCTGTGCAGCCAAGGCTAGGCATACAAGTGTTCCAGCGGTATCGCGACCACCGGCAACGCGGGGTCAAAAGCGTGTCGGGTGGTCTTGTACGGAAAGATCTCGCCGCGAGCGATCGTGGTGAAAATTCGCGCCACTTCGAACGCCTGTCCAGTCTGCCAATGCCGCACACACACCCGCGGATCGGTGTAATCGAGCTGGATGCACGGCACTCGCTTCAAGCCCAACTGCAACGCCGCGTTGAATCGGTGATTGCCGTCCATCACGATGCCTTGCGAGCGCTCGACGATGATCGGCTCCAGCCAATGCCCGGCCCGGATAATCGACTCGCGCAGCATCGTCACGTTAACCGGGTCGACCTGCTCCGATTGCAGCACTTCGCAAATCGGTCGCAGTGCAATCTGATAACCGTGTTCCATGGTTGATCTCCTGATTCGCCGGGGGTCAGCAGGCATTTGCGCGGACAATCGGCGCGTATTGGCTGGCCATATCGAGCAGCCGCTGGGCGTGTTCGATCAGCGGCAAGTCGACCATCTCGCCATCCACTTGCACCGCGTGGCTGCCCGTCGCAACCGCTCTCATCACCCGATCAGCCCACGCCAGTTGACGCGAATCCGGCAGGAAGGCGCGCTGCACTGTGGCCAGTTGCGATGGGTGGATGCACAGCTTGGCGCCGAAGCCTAGCGATCGCGCGTAATGCGAGTCCTTGGCGACCACCGCCAAATCGCTGATCGCCGGGGTGACGCCGTCGATCGGCGACGGCAAATCCGCCGTGCGCGAAGCCAGCACGATACGGTTGCGGGCGAACAGAAACGCCTCGGGAATCTGGCTGCAGTTGATGTCCAGGGAGAAATCCAGCGAGCCGAACGCCAGCCGCGTCAGCCCCGGAATCGCGGCAATCGATTCGACCTGTTGCAGGCCTTTGGCAGTCTCGATGATGGCAACGATCTTCAGTTCCGGTTGCCACTCCAGCAGGCGCTCGACCACCCGCGTCAGCGCCTCGGGGCATTCGGCCTTGGGCAGGAAAATCCCGCTGCAACGCTCGGGGTAGCGCATGTCGCTGAGCCAGGTCAGGTCCTGGCGGAACAGCGAACTGCTCACGCTGTTCAGGCGGATGTAACGTTCGCAGGCGACGCTCGGCGTAGCCTCTTGCCAGGCCCAAATGGCGGCGCGTGCGGCGGCTTTGCTGTCCGGATGAACGGCGTCTTCGAGATCGAGGATGATCGCGTCCGGCCCTGCTTCGACGGCTTTGGAAAACCGCTCGGGACGGTTGCCCGGCACGAACAGGTAGCTGATCGCGAGTGGGGTTTTGCTGCTGAGTCGATCGGATTGCATGGTGTTGCTCCTTGGCGTGAACCAGTCGTGATCTCTGAAAATTTTCAGGCCCCTTCAGCGGCAGATTTGCATGCTGTTCCGGGGTTTCTCGCAACAGCCCTTAACGCCTTATTGTTCAAGGAATTAAAAGACTTTTTATCTCGGGGCGAACGAGTCCTTGAGCGTGTAAATACACCTTCATGCGTTCGCCTTGAGCAGGTATTTATTCAAAAATATTTGAAAACCTTACTTGATAATCGTTCCCGTTCGCAATATTGTTCACGCCGCCAAGAGGAACTATCCTCGCTTCAAAGCAAGTCATCAGCATCTCGGGAAGTACCTGCCAGTGATGTCATTTGAATGTCAGTTACGGGTATTTACAGGGGATTGGCCCTCAACCAGTGGCCAATTAACACGTCCGTACAAACCTTATGGAATGGGTTCTCATGCAATTGTTTTGTGAACCATTTATTACGATCAGCGCTTCGAACCCAGACCCGGATTTCGCCTGGCATCCACCTCCAAATTGTTTAAACCTCGTATCTGACGTGTAAAAAGACTATATACGTCGATAACGCTTAGTTATCGAAACATCAATGGCGACGTCATTTACGGCGCTAGGGGTTAACTATGCCTACAACAAATACACCACCGGTTGAACAACGAAATAAAGTTCATCATCCGGAGATGTTAAAGCCGCTGACTGACCCACTTATTTCCACGTTCATCAATGACTTTCCGGGCACACTTAAAGACTTGGTCAAACAACACGGCTCACCATTGAATCTGGTCTGGCCCCATGCCTTTGAATTAAACACACATGCCTTGCTGGCGGTGTTGAAGCAGTACAACGTGCCTCATGCCCTCTTCTACGGGGCCAAGGCCAACAAGTCCCAGAGCATGCTCAGTGCAGCGGCAAATTCGGGGATCGGCGTTGATGTATCGAGCATCCACGAGTTGCATGCAGCGCTGCGAGCCGGCACGCCAGCAGAAAAAATCTGTGCCACAGGACCGGCCAAAACTGCCGCGTTTCATCAAGCACTGATCAGCGCCGGTTCATTGATTTGCGTGGACTCGCTGGAAGAGTTTGACCACCTGAAAAGCGTGATCAACGCACAGCCACGCCTTGCCAAAGCCAGAGTTTTGCTGCGCTACAGACCTAAGAGCAGTCCAAGGAGTCGATTTGGAATAGGCTCGGAAGATTTGCTCGAAGGCCTTCAACGGTTGATGAAATACGCTGAGTCTTTCCACTTCGAGGGTTTCCATTTTCATCTCGGCGGCTATGGATTTGAATCCCGTGCACAAGCCTTTCGTGAGGTCACCGGGTTCGTCGAGGCGGCCAGGGAAATGGGCTTGAATCCGCAGATGATTGATATTGGCGGTGGCCTGCCGATTCGTTATGTCGAGCCCGAGGACTATGCTCGGTTCCTGCAAAACGACAATAACCCCAGCCATTATTACAACCTGAAAGTTCCCGCTACTTATTACCCTTACGGCGGCGACCTGACAGCGTCGCAATGGTTGACGTTATTACTCGAGGCCGAACACTCACAAGGCCTCTCCATTGCAAACTATTTGAACCGACAGAATATAACCCTGGCACTGGAACCCGGTCGAAGTCTGGTGGACCAGGCGGCCATTTCAATATTCCGCGTAACACGCACAAAAAAACTGGCCGACAACAAAACCGTCATTTTTGTTGAGGGCAGCAGTTTCAGCGCCTGCGAAACCTGGTTCGCTTCTGAATACCTGATTGATCCAATACTGATCAGCACAAAAGAACTGCCCGACACACCGACCCAAGCGTATATCGCGGGCCATAGCTGCCTGGACGATGACGTCATCACTCATCGCCTGATCAACTTTGCGACTGCGCCTCAAGCCGGCGACTTATTGATTTACGTCAATACCGCCGGTTATCAGATGGACTTGCTGGAGAACGAGTTTCATCGCCACCCCCTGCCCCGTCGGTTGACGGCGACCTGTTGTACGGAAGGTAACTTTGCGTTTTCACCTGACTACTAAAGGGAACAATTGAAATGATCTTGAATAAAGTATCTGACCTTATTGGCAATACACCGATGTTGGGCATTGATATTCCGGACACCAACGCCCGTTTGTTGTTGAAGATTGAAAAAAACAATCCCGGCGGCAGTATCAAAGACCGTATGGCGCGCAACATGGTATTGGCTGCGCTGAAGTCCGGTCGATTGAAACCCGGCGGCGTGGTCGTCGAGTCGTCCTCCGGCAACACCGGGATTGGCCTGGCCATGGCAGCGGTCGAGTTCGGCCTGCACTTTATCGCTGTGGTCGACCATCACGCGGCGCAAGACAAGATCGCGGTGATGAAGGCTCTGGGTGCCGACATTCGTTTCGTCAAGGGTACATATCGCGAAGATGAAGTCGCGGTGGTCGAGCGCCAGCGGATGGCAGCCGAACTGGCGGCCGAGATCCCCGGGGCTGTGTTCATGAACCAGTCCGACAACGCAGCCAATGCCGGCGGCTACAGTGATTTCGTCCGCGAAACCATCGCTCAGGCTGAAGGCGTTATCGGCGCTTACGTTGGTTGTGTCGGCACCGGCGGTTCGATGACCGGCATCGCTCGCGGCTTGAAAGTGCACAACCCGGACACTGTGACCGTCGCGGTGGAACCCGCCGGTTCGATCGTCTTCGGCCACCCCGGCTATCCCTACTACCAATCCGGCACCGGTACGCCGGCCGGTGACACCGTCGGCCTGGTGCTCGACTACAGCTGCATCGATCTGGGTGTGCAGGTCACCGACTCTCAGGCGTTCGAAACGGCCCGCTACATCGCTCGCAACTTCGCCCTGCTGGTCGGCGGCTCGACCGGTGGTGCGATTTTCAAGGCGCTGGAGCTGATCCACAAAGGCGTACTGACCGGCAACGTAGTTGTGCCGATTGCCGACGGCGGCGAGAAATACCTGCACACCGTGTTCGACGATAAATGGCTGCAAGAGCGCGACCTGATCGACCCGAGCATCGCACCGCAACTGGATGCCTGGCTGGGCAAGACCCAATGGCTGGAATCCGTTTCCGCGCCGCTGCAACTGAGCGTCGCATGACTCACCGATCACACAGGAACGCCTCTCGATGAATCTGTTGAAAGTCGCCATCTGTGGTGGCGGCAGGACCGGCCATCTCAACGCCATCCTGTTCAAGCAGCTGCCCAACGTTCAGGTTTCGATGCACACCCATAATCCGGAGGTCATCGAACAGCACGCCCGACACACGCCGATGCAGGCCTTGCTGCCCGATGGCTCGACCCTGAGTGCCCGGCTGGATCGGGTAACCAGCGATGCAAAAGCGGCGGTGGAAGATGCCGACATCGTCATCATCACCGTGCCCGCCCATGCCCGACCGCAAACGCTGAAGGCCATTGCGCCGCATCTGAGCACGAGCAAACCGGTTTACGTCGGCGCGATTCCGGGATTTTGTGGTTTCGACTGGCTGGCTGAAGCCACCCTGCCCGATCGGCCGAATGTAGTGATCTGGGGCATGAAGGATGTTCCGCATACTGCGTTCGAGCTGACACCGGGGCGCTCGATCAAAATGGGCGGCGGTAAAAGCCAGTTGTATGTGGGGACCCATGCCCGCGAGTCGCAGGCGTCCAGTCAGCAACTGGAGGAAATCCTGACGCGGTTGTACGGCCCGTGCGTGACGATGCTCGACCACTATCTGGAAATCACCCTGACGCCGGGTAACCCGATCATGCACAGCTCGGTGATCTACGGCCTCATCGGCCCGTACGGCCAGTGGCATCGCAAGATCTTCCCGCAACGCATGTGTTGGTGGACCGAGTGCCCGGAACTGGGCGCTTACTTCCTCGAACGCATGGATCAGGAAAGCCAGGACTTGTGCGCAGTGATCAGCCAGCGACTGGGCATCGACCTGTCCTCGGTGAAATCCCTGAAACAGGAAATCGTCGAGGCCTACGGCGAGCAGATCCGCGACCAGAGCAGCATGCTGTCGATCCTGCGCACCAATCAGGCCTACAACGACATCCTCGCGCCGATGGTGCCCGCCGCCGACAACCGCGCCGGTTACGTGATCGAGCGCGAGAGCCGCGCCTTCAACGAAGACGTCGCCTACGGCCTGGTGCTGCTGGTGGAAATGGCCAAACGTTTCGACCTCAAGGTGCCGTATATCGAGGAAGTCCTTCAGTGGAGCGTGGCCTACATGCAAGGCCTGCGCGACTCGGCGCTCGATTACTTCCCGAGCCACTGGCCACACACGACAAACGCCGCCGCTTGATCTCTTTACTCAATTTTCGACGAGCAGACCGCTGATATGAATGACTTCAAGACACTGATCGCCTACTCCCGCAAAAACGCCATGCGCCGCTTGGTTCGCTGCCTTTTTGCGGAAAACATCCTCGACCGTTCGGCCCTGAGCTTTTCCGTCGAGGGCAACCAGGCCACTTACCCGCTCAAGGGCGGCCGCGCCCACCTGGCTTTTTCCGACATCGCCAAAGGCCCAGCCGACACGGTGGTCAATGACGGTGACGTGGTGCTGGTGACCGACGAAGGTGTGCGCCAGGTCATCACCAACCATCAGGACATGCTGGATGTGCTGCGCGACAGCTTCGACTTCGAACCTACTGACGAAGGCGTGGCCGGGCTCAAATCCGACATGGAAAACAGCCTGACCAACGACGCTCACGCCCGTCAGCATCGCCAGCAATGGAACGCCCGACTGCAACAGGCCGCCAAGGATCAAGGGCTCAACAGCTTCACTGACTACCTGCGCCAGCACGCCAAGACCAAGGACGCGGCGATCCTGCTCGACCAGTGGGGTTCACTGGAAGGCCATCCGTACTACCCGACGTGGAAAGCCCGGCCGGGCCTGTCCGATGAGGAAGTCGAGCAACTGTCGCCCGAGTTCAACGCGCAGGTGCCGCTGCGCATCGCCGCGTTGCGCGCCGACAACGCAAAAAGTGAAAGCATGCCTCACGTGACCAGTTACCACGACTGGTTCGCTGGCAACTTTCCGGCGCAATGGGAACAATGGAAAGCCTCGCTCAACAGCAAGGGCCTGGACGAAACCGAGTGGCTGCCGCTGCCGATTCACGCCTGGCACTTGCAGGCCTATGTGCTGAAGACCTTCGCGGCGGAAATCGAAGAAGGC
This sequence comes from Pseudomonas sp. RT4P38, assembly GCF_054897765.1. Classification (NCBI taxonomy): domain Bacteria; kingdom Pseudomonadati; phylum Pseudomonadota; class Gammaproteobacteria; order Pseudomonadales; family Pseudomonadaceae; genus Pseudomonas; species Pseudomonas sp. RT4P38. The sequence goes on along the minus strand of NZ_CM142703.1, from coordinate 3,378,761 downwards.
ATCCTGATCACCGACGGCCCGGACATCCCAACCCTGCCGACCATGTCCTACCGCACGATGATGCCGGTGCTGGACGAATGTGCGCCGCTGATCAAATTGCCAATCGCCGTATGGATGACCAGCGAGCTGCGCAGCCTGCAAGCCAAATCGATTCACATGGGACCGCGCATCAGCACGGTGATCACCAAGATTCTGGAGGCCGAAAACGGCTTCGATCAGCGCCTGGAAATCTTCCCGGAAGAAATCGGTGTGCGTTACAAAAACGCGGTGACCCAGGACGATCATCCAGGCCGTCATTTGTCCGTGGTCTATCGCGCCAGTGCGCCAGCGTTCGAACGCAATGACGATTGCCTGCCGATTACCGTGGCCTCGCTGTTCACTCGTTTGCCCGGCAGCGGTCGGCCGTTGTTCACCGATCTGATCGAGCGTGATGGCGTGCGGGCCAATGCAGCACAGGTCGAGGGCTGGTTCCGCGAGTACGCCAAAGTGGTCACCCACCCGGTGGTGGCGATCTATTTGATGTACGGCATCGGCCTCGAAGCCCACCAGCAAAACACCATGGTGCTGTTCTCCCCCGACGGCAAAGCACGTAGTCTGCTGATCCGCGATTTCGGCGATGGCCGCACCTACGCGCCATTGCTGGAAGAACGTGGCTACAGCCTGCAACCGCATGTTCAGCTGGGTATTCTGCCGACGGTGTTCTCCGGTGATATCGGGCCGGTGCGCATGTTTGTGCTGGACGCGGCGTTCCTCACGCATCTGCACGAGATCGCCCTGTGGCTGACCAAGGAGTACGGCTTGAACAACACGCGGCTGTGGCAAGTCTTGCGCGAGGAAACCGACCTTGCCTTCGAGGCCGTGCGCAATCGTGTCTCGCCAGCAGTGTGGGAAACCGAGCACAAGGCGTTCGTCGAAGATCCATGGCCGACCCGGTCGTTGTTGCGCATGCACTTGATGCAGTACAGCAACTATCGTTTGCAACACACCCTGACCAACCCGCTCGCTAGCGTTTAACCGAGGCTGACTCATGTCCCATGCAGGTGTCATCCAGGGTTCAAGAGTACGAATCCTGATTTATCTTCTATTTGCGATCCAGTTGGTGTCGATGGGGGCGATGGAAATGAGCGGGCCGTTCTGGCCTGTCCACCTGCGCGGGCTGACGACTTCGGAGTCGGTTTTCAGCTTCGCCAGCATCGCCGTGTACGTCGGGCCGATGCTGGGCATTATTCTGACCAGTGCATTCTGGGGCCGTATCGGTGATCGCTACGGCCACAAGTTGATGATGATCCGCGCCCTCGCCGGTTTGTCTTTGACCCAGCTTGGGCTGGCCCTCTTCACTGACATCTGGGTCATTCTGATCCTGCGTTTCCTGCAAGGCGCGTTCGCCGGTTACATCGCTCCGGCGCAGGCGTATGGCGTCAGCATTGAAGCGCCTTCGCGACGGGCGCGGCTATTCGCCATTCTGCAAATCTCGACCAACGTCGGCTCACTGCTGGGTGCGGTAGTCGGTGGTTTGATCCTCGATTACGCGACGTTCTTCTGGATCAACATCATCGCCTCGGCGTTGTGTGCGGTGTGCACCGTGATCGCCGCCGTGACCTTGCCGGATGTGCCGCCGGTGAAGAAAGCAGTGGTCGCGGGCAAGACCGCGCCGGCCAGCCGTTCCGGCAGCCTCTGGCAAGGTTCGCCGTTGCTGTCGCTGCTCGGCGTGATGGGCATTCTGTTGCTGGCGCGGATGCTGCCGCAGACGTCGTTCTCGCTGTATGTCAGCTCGGTGTTCGAGGTCAGCAATTCAGTGGTCGGCCTGTGCTACGGCTTGCTGGCGCTGGGTTTCATTCTTTCGGCCACTGCGTGGTCGCGTTATTTCGAACACCGTGGCCAGCAAGACACTTTGCAGCGCATGACCTACGTCGTCATCGGCTGCATCGTCCTCACCGCCGTGGCGGGCGCCACCCGTAATCCGGTGGTGTTCGTCATCGCCTACTTTATCTGGGGCGTATTACTGGGTGCGACCACGCCGGTGTTGATGGCGCTGATCTCGAAAACCGCCGACAGCTCGCAGCAGGGCCATGTGCTGGGAATCGCTCAGGGCACCGCGCAATTTGCCTCGATTGCAGGGATCTCAGCCGGTGGTCTGCTCAGTCAGGTCTACGGTTTGCAGTACACCTATCTGTTCGTTTGCCTGGCCTACGTCGTGGCGCTGATCCCGATTGTTGCGCTGCGTTACTGGCCTGCGGTGATGCAACCGAGTCCTGCCCCGCCCGGGGATTGATCAAGGAGTTAGCTTTTGAACATTGAACAACTGCGTGCCGACACACCCACCGTCGCGCAACTGATCCACTTCAACAATGCCGGCGCGGCGCTGATGCCCGCTCCGGTGATCGAAACCATGACCCGCCACATTCAGCTTGAAGCGAGTCTTGGCGGGTATGAAGCGGCCGGGCAGCAATCGGCCGAAGTGGACAATGTCTATGGCGCCATCGCGCGCCTGATCAACGCGCAACCCGATGAAATCGCGGTGATCGAAAACGCGACGCGCGCCTGGGACATGGCGTTCTACTCATTGCCGCTGCAACCCGGCGATGTGGTGCTGACGTCGACTACCGAGTACGCCGGAAACTACATTCCTTATCTGCAATTGAAGCAGCAACGCGGCATCGAGATTCGCGTCATTCCCAACGATGAGCACGGCCAGGTCTCGTTATCTGCGCTCAAGGATATACTCGACGATGATCGAGTTGCGCTGATCTCCCTGCCCGTGATCGCCACCAACGGCGGGCCGGTGCAACCCATCGAGCAGATCGGCGCCCTCGCCCGCGCGGCGGGTGTGCTGTTTTTGCTCGATGCTTGCCAGGGGGTTGGGCAGATGCCGATCGATGTGCAGAAAATCGGTTGCCACATGCTCGCCGCTACCAGCCGCAAATACTTGCGCGGGCCGCGAGGGATGGGATTTTTGTATGTCGAAAGATCGCTGTGCCAGAAGCTGGAGCCAGCGTTTCTCGACCTGCATGCGGCGTCTTTGCAAACTGCGGACGCGTTCAAAATCCGCCCCGACGCACGGCGTTTCGAAAACTGGGAGTGTAATGTCGCCGCCAAACTGGGCCTCGGGGCAGCGGTGGAGTACGCACTGGCCCAAGGCATCGAACCGATGTGGCTGCGGATTCAGCATCTGGCGGATTATCTGCGCCAGCGACTGGCAGATATCCCGGGCGTGACGCCGCGAGACTTGGGGGCGGTCAAATCCGGCATCGTTACCTTCATTCATTGCAATAGCAGCGCCGCGCAGGTTCAGCAGTGGCTGGCCAGTCAGGAAAAACGCATCAACGTCACCACTTCGACGTTCCGCTCAACCCTGCTCGACATGCAGCACAGGGACTTGCTGGAGGTCAGCCGCGCGTCGCTGCATGCGTACAACACCGAGGCAGAAATCGACACGATGATTGCTGCGCTGCGCCGTCTGCCGCAAGTCTGAACAGGACAACAATCGGCGCTTGCGTCGCAGCGGGTTTGTAAACTAGCATTGGGAATACTTCTCAATTGCATGAAAATCTGCAGCCATGAGCGAAACCCTTCCCGCGAATAATGACAATCACCTGCGCGCGATCGAAGCCCTGTACAGCGGCCATCACGGCTGGCTGTACGCGACGCTGAGGAAAAAACTGGGTAACGCCATGGATGCGGCGGATCTGGCGCAGGACACTTTCACCCGCATCCTCGCGTCCCAGGTCACCGTCATCGAGCAACCTCGCGCGTACCTGAGCTGCGTGGCCAAAGGTATTCTGGTGAACTGGTATCAGCGCAAGGCACTGGAACGCGCCTACCTCGATGCCCTCGCTCATGTGCCCGCGCCGGAAGTGCCTTCGCCGGAACTGCGTTTCATGGTGCTGGAGACCCTGCACGAAATCGACGCGATGCTCGACGCCCTGCCACCGCTGGTCAAACGCGCATTCCTGCTGTCGCAGATCAGCGGCCTGAAATACGACGACATCGCCGAGCAATTGGGCGTTGCGCTGATCACCGTCAAACGCTACATGAAGCAAGCCTTCGTGCAGTGCCTGTTGCTGGTGGAATGAATGCTTGCACGGCGCAATGAACCGCACCTCGACCACCTGGCCCTTGAAGAAGCGGCCGACTGGTTGATCCGCATGAGTGAAAGCGAACTCAGTGACACCGAACGTGCCGAATGGGAGTGCTGGAAAGTCAGCACGCCCGAACGCAGCAGAGCCTGGTCGCGCGCGCAGTTGTTGCAGACCAAACTCGGCGGCTTGCCACCGTCACTGGCCATGTCGGCACTCGATCGCCCAAGCAGCCCGGAACGGCGCGCGGCGCTGGGCAAACTGGCGATGATTCTGGCGATCCTGCCAGCCGGTTGGGGCAGCTGGAAACTGGCCGAATCGCAGCAGTGGTCCGCCGACTATCACACGGCCGTCGGTCAGCAGCGCGAACTGACTCTGGCCGATGGCTCGAAAATCACCTTGAACACCGACACCGCCATCGACGTGCTGTTCGACGCCAATCAACGCCTCATCCACCTGCGCGAAGGCGAAATGCTGGTGCAAACCGCACCGGACATTTCCCCGATGGCCCGCCCCTTTCTGGTCAGCACCCGTCAGGGCCGCATGCAGGCACTAGGGACGCGGTTTACCGTTCGAGAACTGCAACCTCGCACTCACCTTGTCGTGCTGGAAGGCGCGGTGAAAGTCGAACTCGCGGAAAATCGCCAAAGCACACCGCTGATCGTCAATGCCGGTCAACGCACCGACTTTTCTTCCCATACGTTTGGCCAGCTCAGCGTCGCCGACCGCTACGTCGGCGCCTGGACCCAAGGCATGCTGATGGCGGACAAAATGCGCCTGGCCGATTTCGTCGCCGAACTGACGCGCTATCGCCGTGGCGTCGTGCGTCTCGATCCGGCACTTGCCGATCTGCGCATTTCCGGCGCCTACCCCATCAGCGACAGCCAGCGCACGTTGAACATGCTGGCGCAAACCTACCCGATTCTCGTCAGCGGCCATTTGAATGGCTACTGGGTCATGCTCTCCCCGGCCTGAGTCAAAAAATATTTGCCGAACCGGTGATACTTTTTTTGATCTCGACTGGCTACAGGGGAGAAGCACTTTTCCGTCCTGTTCATAGGCTCACTCATCCATGCTTGCTGCACGCCTCCTGCGCCCGGATCGTCAGTTCAAACCAGTTGTTCGCAGTGCGTTGCTAAGCCTTGTCCTGATCGGTGCCGTTTGCCCGTTTGCCTTGGCCGTCGTGCCGGTGCAACTGGACTCTGTCGCGGTCCGCACCTACAACATCCCCGCCGGGCCACTCGGTGCCACTCTGTCGAGCTTCGCGGTGGGCGCCGGCATTGCTCTGTCGTTCCAGCCATCGTTGACCGAAGGCCTGACCAGTCCTGCGCTGATCGGCAATTTCTCTACCCTGGAGGCGGTCAATCGTTTGCTGGAAGGCAGTGGCCTGGACATGGTTTTACGCAGCGACGGCAGCTACACACTGGTCCCGCGCCGGGTGACACTGGATGAAACGGCCGTCATCGGCACTGAAAAGCGCGCCGATTCTTTGCCGGCGGTGTATGCCGGCGGCCAGGTGGCCAACGGCGGACGATTGGGCATTCTGGGCAATACCGATGTGATGGACGCGCCTTTCAGCGTCAGCACCTACACTTCGGCACTGATCAAGGATCAACAGGCAGTCACCGTCGGCGACGTGCTGGAGCGCGATTCATCGGTACGCTCCACTGGCCAGACCGGGGGGATTGTCGACTCGTTCTTCATCCGTGGCTTTCCCGTCGGCGAAGGCAATTTGGGGGAACTGGCATTCGACGGCGTGTACGGCGTGGCGCCCAACTACCGGGTGTTCACCGAATACGCCGAGCGTATCGAACTGGTCAAAGGCCCCAGCGCCCTGCTCTATGGCATGTCACCGAACAACGCGGTCGGCGGCGTCATCAACGTGGTGCCCAAGCGCTCCCTCGATGAAGACCTGACCCGTTTCACCGCCAGTTACGCCATGGACTCGCAGCTCGGTGGTCACCTCGATGTCAGTCGGCGTTTCGGTGAAGAACGCCGCTTCGGTGTGCGCATCAACGGCAGCACACAGCTGGGAGATACAGTGATCGACGATCAATCGCGCCATGTCGATATCGGCGCCATTTCCCTCGATTATCAGGGCGAACGCCTGCGCACCACCTTTGATTGGCTCAACCAGAAAGAAAGCTTCGACGCTGCCTCACGACCGTTTCTGATCGCTTCGGGCGTGGACATTCCCTCGGCCGCCAACGGCCGAACCAATGTCAGTCAGGATTGGGGTTGGTCGACAACCCGTGACAAATCGGCGTTGCTCAGCGGCGAATACGACCTCAGCGACACCCTGACCGTGTTCGCCCACGCGGGCGGCGGCAAATCGGATGTTGCGCGGATGTCCGACCAGACCCCGACCATTATCAACGCCGCTGGCGACACCTCGTCGATCCCCGGCTACTACAAGTTCGAAGTCGAGCGTTACACCGTCGACGCCGGTGCGCGCCTGCGTTTCGACACCGGGCCGATCAGTCATCGCACGGCTTTGCAGGTCAGTCGTTACCGCGACATGTTGTCTCGCGGGATCATTTCCGGCGCGCCGATCCTCTCCAATATTTACCACCCGGTGGATCGCCCGAAGCCTTACATCCCCAAGCCGGACACGCCAAAAGTGTCCGAGAGCGAACTGACCGGTGTGGCGCTGGCTGACACGCTGTCGATTCTGGATGACCGTGCACAGATGACCCTCGGCATGCGCAAACAGAACATCAAATCCGACAACTACAATGCGTCCGGCGTCGTCACCACGTCCTACGATGACGGCCGAACCACACCGTTGTTCGGCGCAGTGCTCAAGCCCTGGGATCACGTTTCGTTCTACTACAACTACATTGAAGGTCTGAGCAAAGGCGACATCGCGCCCTCCACCGCTTCCAATGCCGGCGAGATTTTCGCCCCTTACGTTTCCCGCCAGCATGAACTCGGGGTCAAGGTCGACTACGGCACCTTCACCTCCACCCTCAGCCTGTTTCAGATCACCAAACCCAGCGGCGAACTGACCTCCGGGGTGTTTTCGGTCCAGGGCGAACAACGCAATCGCGGGCTGGAGCTGAATGTATTCGGCGAAGTCACTCCGGGCACTCGTGTGCTCGGTGGTGTGACCCTGCTCAATGCCGAACTGACCAAAACCGGCGTGGCCGCCAACCGTGGCAATAAACCGGTCGGCGTACCCGAAGTTCAGGCCAACCTCTGGGCCGAATGGGACACCTCGTGGGTCGAAGGCCTGACGCTTTCCGGTGGCGCTATCCACACCGGCAGCCAGTACGTGACTCAGGCCAACACGCAAAAACTGGATGACTGGACTCGTTTCGATGTCGGCGCACGCTTCACCACCCGCATCGATGAACGACCGACCACGTTCCGCGCCACCGTGCAGAACGTGTTCGACCACGAATACTGGTCGGGCGTCGCCTCTTATGGCGCGTTTTCCCAAGGTTCACCGCGCACCTTATTATTGTCGGCGACTGTCGATTTCTGAAACGTTCAGCCGGATGACGGTGTGAACCGTTGACCGAACTGACTTTTGCAAAGGCTTTTACCATGGTGATTTTTGATCGACGCAGCCTCGCTTTTGCTGCGCTGTTACTGGCAGGACTGCTGAGCCTGTTTTCGCTGATGCCGCGCAATGCCCACGCCACCGAAGCAGACGCGGCGCGCACCGAAGTCACCGACCTCTTGGGGCGCAAGGTCAAGGTTCATTTGCCGGTCAGACGGGTCATCCTCGGTGAAGGCCGGCAGTTGTATCTGGTCGCCGCCCTCGACACACAAAACCCGATCGAGCGCATCGTCGGCTGGCGCAAGGATCTGATCCAGTCGGACCCGGACACCTACAACGCCTACCTGCGCAAATTCCCCGGCATCGCCAAGATCCCCACCTTCGGCGGGTTTGAGGACGGCACTTTCGACATCGAGCAGGCCATCTCGCAGCGCCCGGACGTGATCATCCTCAACATCGAGGCGCAGCATGCCACCGAAGATGCGCGCTACATCGAAAAGCTCGACGCCCTGGGCATCCCGGTGGTGTACGTCGACTTTCGCAACAATCCGATCCAGAACACCGAGCCGACCATGCGCCTGTTCGGCCAACTGTTCGGCAAGGAGCAACGAGCCGAAGCCTTCATCGATTTCCGTAACCAGCAGATTCATCGCGTCACCGACATCATCGAGAAACAACACCCGCCCCGCCCCAGCGTGTTCATTGAGCGCATCGGCGGCTACACCGATGATTGCTGCCTGAGTTTCGGCAACGAGAACTTTGGCCTGTTCGTCGATATGGCCGGTGGCGACAACATTGCCCGCCGCATCATTCCGACCACGTTCGGCCAGTTGAACCCCGAGCAAGTCGTCGTTGCCAATCCTGCGCACGTAGTGGTCACCACCGCCAACTGGGAAGCTTTTGCCCCCGGCGGCCACTGGGTCGGCGTAGGTCCGGGGGCGGACATGACAGAAGCCAGGAAAAAACTCGCGTGGTACACCCAGCGTCCGGCCTATGCCGGCATCAAGGCCCAGGACAATCAAGCCTTCCATGCCATCTGGCATCAGTTCTACAACAGTCCCTACCAATTCGTCGCCATTCAGCAAATGGCGAAATGGTTTCATCCGGAGCTGTTTGCCGATCTTGATCCGGACGCGTCATTCCGCGAACTGCATGAGCGCTTCCTGCCGGTGCCGTATGAGTCAGGCTACTTTGTCAGCCTGCGCCAACCCGAGGTCAAGCCATGAGCTCATTGACCGACGCCGTGGTTGTGCAGCGCGAAACCTACCGTCGTATGGTGCTGCGTAAACGCCTGATTCTTTCCGGGCTGGTAATTCTGTTGATGTGCAGCGTGCTGCTCGATCTGGCCCTGGGTCCGGCGAGCTACAGCCTCAGCGAAGTGCTCGGCGCACTGTTTTCGCCAGACAGCGCTTCACCGCAGGTGCGCGTGGTGATGTGGGATATCCGCTTGCCGGTGGCGTTAATGGCAGTTGCCGTTGGCGCGGCGTTGTCGCTGGCCGGCGCGCAGATGCAGACGATCCTCAACAACCCGTTGGCCAGCCCATTTACCCTGGGTATTTCCGCCGCCGCCAGCTTCGGCGCGGCGTTGGGTTTGGCATTCGGCGTCGCGCTGTTCCCGCTGGCGGCGCAATTCATGGTGCCGCTGAACGCGTTCATCATGGCCATGCTGTCGGCGCTGCTGATCCACTTTCTGAGCATGCGTCGCGGCGTCACCGCCGAAACCATCGTGTTGCTCGGTATAGCGCTGGTGTTCACCTTCAATGCGCTGTTGGCGCTGGTGCAGTTCTTCGCCACCGAACAAGCCGTGGCCGCCGTGGTGTTCTGGACCATGGGTAGCCTGACCAAAGCTACGTGGCCGAAACTCGGCATTATCTGTCTGGTGATCCTAATCACCCTGCCGATATTCGCCAAACGCGCCTGGGCCCTGACCGCCCTGCGCCTGGGCGACGACAAGGCCGCCAGTTTCGGCATCAACGTACGCAGCCTGCGCTTTCAGACGCTGATCATGGTCAGCCTGCTCGCCTCGTTTCCCGTGGCGTTTGTCGGCACAATCGGTTTCATCGGGCTAGTCGGTCCGCACATCGCCCGTATGCTGATCGGTGAGGACCAGCGGTTTTTCCTGCCAGCCTCCTTGCTGACCGGCTCGTTGATTCTGTCGGCCAGCTCCGTGGTCAGCAAAACCCTGATCCCCGGCGCGATATTCCCCATCGGCGTGGTCACGTCGCTGATCGGCGTACCGTTCTTCATATCTCTGATTATCGGCGGGAAGAAAAACTCATGGTGAAGCTGCAACTGGAGAATCTCGGTGCCCGCTACGGCCAGCGCGAGATCATTCGTGATGTCTCGACGGCGACGTTTTTCGGCGGTCAGGTGGTCGCCGTAGTCGGGCCCAACGCGGCGGGCAAATCGACGCTGTTCAAACGAATGGCCGGACTGATCGACGGCCCCGGACAGGTGATCTTGCAGGAGTCGAAAAAAGGGCTGACGGGCATCAGTTACATGCCGCAGGGTCTGAATGCCAGTGCGCGGTTGACGGTTTATGAATCCGTGTTACTGGCGCGCAAGCAACTGACACCCGGGTGGGTCGTTCATGATGACGAACTGAAACTGGTCGACGAGATTCTCGCTGCGCTGGGCATCACCGGATTATCCTTTCGCAACCTCGGTGAACTCAGCGGCGGTCAGCAACAGTTGGTGTCCATCGCGCAAACTCTGGTGCGCGAACCGGAAATACTGCTGATGGACGAACCGACTAGCGCCCTCGACATGCATCGGCAGGTTCAGGTACTGAACTTCATGCGCAGCCTGGCCCGAAAACGCGAGGTCATTGTGTTCATCGCCATCCACGATCTGAATCAGGCACTGCGTTTCGCCGATCAGGTTCTGGTAATTGCCGACGGCACCACGCAAGGTAGCGGCCCGTGTCACGAGGTGATTACCGAATTGATGCTGCGCAGCGTTTATAAGATTGAGGCTCGGATTGAGCAGTGCAGTCGTGGACAACGGCATATCGTGATTGACGATATTGTTTGATGGCTTGCAATGATCGCCCCGGAGCGCCCGGTTTTCGCGACGGTGGTACTGATTCTGCACTATGTTGTAGCAAACGCAGGATGCGAGGGCAGCACTGATCCGGGCAATTCCAATATGGAGCTACACTGAAAACCACCCAGTGCCATACTGGAATAAACTCAGCATACCCGGTCGCGATCGCCCGAGCACGCCTTGCAATCGGGGGCAAGTATAGGGGCAGCCGCAATAGTTTTCCTGATTATGTGTGAGGGCTTCTGGCCCCATCGCGAGCAAGCTCGCTCCCACATTGGAATGCATTACCCTGTGGGAGCGAGCTTGCTCGCGATGGCAGCGACTCGATCTAACGCCTTATCTTTGCACTCCCCGCAACACTGAATTGTCATCAATCCAATTGATAGCCACCTAACGAAAGGTGCACGCTAGAGGGCTTGCCTAGGCCTTATATCATTCCGAATGATAGTTACCTTTGCCTCATTCGATTCGTGCGATACATCCTCGCCGAGCATCATCCGTCCATTCTCAATACATTGGCGGATGCATCCATGGAACAATCACTTAAACATTTGCGCTTCCCGTTGGCCCTGTTGGCCGTGCTGGTGATGAGCGCCTGCGGCAAGACTCCGGACACGGCCGCCACTATGCCCGCAGCCAAAGTCAGCGTGGCCAAGGTGCTGGAACAACCGGTCAACGAATGGGACGAATTCACCGGCCGCCTCGAAGCGCCGGAAACCGTAGAAATTCGTCCACGGGTCTCTGGTCAGATCGATGAAGTAGCTTTCACTGAAGGCGCTTTGGTCAAGAAAGGCGACCTGTTGTTTCAGATTGACCCACGTCCATTCCAGGCCGAGGTCCGCCGCCTCGAAGCCCTGGTTGCCCAATCCCGCGCCAACGCCACCCGCAGCGAAAATGAAGCCCAACGCGGTGAGCGTCTGCGCACCAGTAATGCGATTTCCGCCGAACTGGCCGATTCGCGCACCAGCGCTTCGCAAGAAGCCCGCGCTGCCGTCGGTGCCCTCCACGCACAACTGGACCTGGCCAAACTGAACCTGAGCTTCACCCGTGTCACCGCACCGATCAGTGGCCGCGTCAGCCGCGCGGAAATCACCGCCGGCAACCTGGTGACCGCCGATACCACCGCGCTGACCAGTGTGGTGTCCACTGACAAGGTCTACGCCTACTTCGACGCCGACGAGCGTGTATTCCTCAAGTACACCGCGCTCGCTCGCCAAGGCAAACGCGGTGCAACCACCCCGGTTTACCTGGGCCTGTCCAACGAAGACGGCAATCCGCACCAGGGCGTGATGAATTTCGTCGACAACCAGGTCAACCCGAAAACCGGCACCATTCGCGGTCGTGCGGTGTTCGACAACAGCGACGGCGCCTATACCCCAGGCCTGTATGCCCGCCTGAAACTGGTCGGCAGCGGCACCTACTCTGCCGTGCTGATCAATGACGAAGCGGTCGGTACCGATTTGGGTAAAAAGTTCGTGCTGGTGATGGATGCCGACAACAAGACGGCGTATCGCTCAGTCGAACTGGGTCCGAAGATCGAAGGCTTGCGCATCGTGCGCAGCGGCCTGAACAAGGACGACACCGTCATCGTCAAGGGGCTGCAACGGGTTCGCCCTGGCTCGCCGGTCACCCCTGAAGTGATTCCGATGGCCAGCGAACAAACCCTCGCCGCTCTGGCTCAACAACGACAAGCGCTGGAAGCCAGCAACCTGCCCCAAGTCGCACCTGCCAAGGTCGCGCCGGGTTCGGTTGTGAAACTGGCTACTGCGACTCCACGCGGTTAAGGGACGACAACTCCGATGAATTTTTCCCAATTCTTCATTTCGCGGCCGATCTTCGCAGCGGTGCTTTCCCTGCTGATCCTGATCGCCGGCGCCATCTCGCTGTTCCAATTGCCGATCAGCGAGTACCCGGAAGTGGTTCCGCCGACCGTTGTGGTCCGTGCCAACTTCCCGGGTGCCAACCCAAAAGTCATCGGTGAAACCGTGGCTGCTCCGTTGGAGCAAGCCATCACCGGTGTCGAGAACATGCTGTACATGTCTTCGCAGTCCACCGCTGACGGCAAGATCACCCTGACCATCACCTTTGCGCTGGGCACTGATCTGGACAACGCACAGGTGCAGGTGCAGAACCGCGTGACCCGGACCGAGCCGAAACTTCCCGAGGAAGTGACGCGCATCGGTATCACCGTGGACAAGGCTTCGCCCGACCTGACCATGGTTGTGCACTTGACCTCGCCGGACAAACGCTACGACATGCTCTACCTGTCCAACTACGCCTTGCTCAACATCAAGGATGAGCTGGCGCGTCTGGGCGGTGTCGGTGACGTGCAGTTGTTCGGTATGGGCGATTACTCGCTGCGGGTCTGGCTCGATCCGAACAAGACCGCTTCGCGCAACCTGACCGCCACCGACGTCGTGACCGCCATCCGTGAACAGAACCGTCAGGTGGCTGCCGGTGCATTGGGCGCACCTCCTGCACCGAATGCCACCGCATTTCAGCTGTCGGTCAACACGCAAGGCCGTCTGGTTTCTGAAGAAGAGTTCGAGAACATCATCATTCGCTCCGGCGACAACGGTGAAATCACGCGCCTGAAAGACATCGCTCGGATTGAATTGGGTTCCAGCCAGTACGCCCTGCGTTCCTTGCTGAACAACCAACCGGCGGTGGCGATCCCGATCTTCCAGCGCCCAGGCTCCAACGCGATTCAGATCTCCAACGACGTTCGGGAGAAAATGGCCGAGCTGAAGAAGAACTTCCCGGAAGGCATGGACTTCAGCATCGTCTATGACCCGACGATCTTCGTGCGCGGCTCCATCGAGGCGGTGGTTCACACCCTCTTCGAAGCACTGATCCTCGTTGTATTGGTAGTGATCCTGTTCCTGCAAACCTGGCGCGCCTCGATCATTCCGTTGGTGGCGGTGCCGGTTTCGCTGATCGGTACGTTTGCGGTGATGCACTTGTTCGGCTTCTCGCTGAACGCCCTGTCACTGTTCGGCCTGGTATTGGCCATCGGTATCGTGGTGGACGACGCCATCGTGGTGGTGGAGAACGTCGAGCGAAACATCGGACTGGGGCTCACTCCGGTCGAAGCGACCAAGCGGGCCATGCGTGAAGTGACCGGTCCAATCATCGCGACGGCGCTGGTGCTGTGTGCGGTGTTTATCCCGGCGGCCTTCATCTCCGGATTGACCGGGCAGTTCTACAAGCAATTCGCCCTGACCATCGCGATCTCGACCGTGATCTCGGCGTTCAACTCGCTGACCCTATCGCCTGCCTTGGCGGCTGTGTTGCTCAAGAGCCATGACGCGCCGAAGGACGGTTTCTCCAAGGTCCTCGACAAGATCTTTGGTGGCTGGCTGTTCCGCCCGTTCAACCGCTTCTTTGACAAGGCCAGCCACGGCTATGTCGGAACCGTGGGCCGGGTTATCCGCAGCAGCGGTATCGCCCTGCTGTTGTACGCAGGCCTGATGGTGCTGACCTTCTTCGGTTTCGCCAACACCCCGACCGGTTTCGTACCCGGCCAGGACAAGCAATACCTGGTGGCCTTCGCTCAACTGCCGGATGCCTCGAGCCTGGACCGTACCGAAGACGTGATCAAACGCATGTCCGACCTGGCCCTGAAACAGCCTGGCGTGGAAAGTGCCGTGGCCTTCCCGGGCCTGTCGATCAACGGTTTCACCAACAGCCCTAACGCCGGCATCGTGTTCGTCACCCTGAAACCGTTCGACGAGCGTAAAGACCCAAGCATGTCCGCCGGTGCGATTGCCGGCGCATTGAACGGCCAGTTCGCCGGGATTCAAGAAGCCTACATGGCGATCTTCCCGCCGCCGCCCGTACAAGGCCTGGGCACCATCGGTGGTTTCCGCCTGCAGATCGAAGACCGGGGCAACCTGGGTTATGACGAGCTGTACAAAGAAACCATGAACATCATCAACAAAAGCCACAACGTGCCGGAACTGGCCGCCCTGTTCACCAGCTACACCGTGAACGTGCCGCAGGTCGATGCGGCTATCGACCGGGAGAAAGCCAAGACTCATGGCGTGGCCGTCAGCGACATCTTTGACACCCTGCAGATCTATCTGGGTTCGCTGTATGCCAACGACTTCAACCGCTTCGGTCGTACCTATCAGGTCAACGTTCAGGCTGAACAGCAGTTCCGTCTCGAACCGGACCAGATCGGTCAGTTGAAAGTGCGTAACAACAAAGGCGAGATGATCCCGCTGGCGACCTTCATCAAGGTCAGTGACACCTCGGGCCCGGACCGCGTGATGCACTACAACGGTTTCATCACCGCTGAAATCAACGGTGCAGCCGCCCCCGGCTACAGCTCCGGCCAGGCCGAAAAAGCCATCGAAAAACTGCTCAAGGAAGAACTTCCGAACGGCATGACCTACGAGTGGACCGACCTGACCTACCAGCAGATTCTGTCCGGCAACACTGCGCTGTTCGTGTTCCCGCTCTGCGTACTGCTGGCGTTCCTGGTACTCGCGGCACAGTACGAAAGCTGGAGCCTGCCACTGGCGGTGATCCTGATCGTACCGATGACCTTGCTGTCGGCTATCACCGGTGTGATTGCTTCGGGAGGTGACAACAACATCTTCACTCAGATCGGCTTGATCGTACTGGTGGGACTTGCCTGTAAGAACGCGATCCTGATCGTCGAGTTCGCCAAGGACAAACAGCAGGATGAAGGCCTCAGCCCGCTCGCCGCGGTACTGGAAGCTTGCCGACTGCGTCTGCGGCCGATCCTGATGACTTCCTTCGCGTTCATCATGGGTGTTGTGCCTCTGGTCTTCTCCAGCGGTGCGGGTGCCGAAATGCGTCATGCCATGGGTGTGGCGGTGTTCTCCGGGATGCTCGGGGTGACCTTCTTCGGCCTGTTGCTGACGCCAGTGTTCTACGTATTGATTCGTAACTTTGTGGAGCGCGGTGAAGCGCGCAAAGCGGCCAAGGCCCTGAAACTGGAGGCGCAACAATGAGCCTGAAAGCCTTCCTGCCGAGCCTTCTGGTACTGGCCCTGAGTGCCTGTGCCGTCGGCCCGGACTACAAGACTCCAGCCACTGAGCCGGCCAACATCACGACCGCCACCGATGGCAGCGCCGGTCAGAAGAACTTCGACCGCTCGCGTTTCGAAGGCATCTGGTGGCAGCAGTTCGAAGATCCGACCCTCAACCAGTTGGTGACCCAATCGCTGCAAGGCAACCGTGATTTGCGCGTAGCCTTTGCCCGCTGGAAAGCGGCCCGGGCAATTCGCGATGACGTCAGCAATGACGCCATGCCAACCATCACCAGCCGGGCCAGCAGTGACCTGGGCAAGGGTCAGATCCCGGGGCAGACCACCAAGCGGGTCAGTAGCGAACGCTACGACCTGGGCCTGGACATGGCGTGGGAGATCGACCTGTTTGGCCGTATCCAGCGCAATCTGGAATCTGCCGACGCCGAACAGCAAGCGCTCGAAGCCGATCTGTACCAACTGCAAGTCTCGATGATTGCCGAACTGGTGGATGCTTACGGTCAACTGCGCGGTGCGCAGCTGCGGGAAAAGATCGCCCTGGCCAACCTGAACAATCAGCAGGAGTCGAGCAAGATCACCGTCAGCCTGCGTGATGCCGGTGTCGGCGATCAGCTCGATGTGGTCCGCGCCGATGCGCGCCTGGCATCTGTCGAAGCCAGCGTGCCGCAGTTGCAGGCTGAACAGGTTCGTCAACGCAACCGCATCGCCACCCTGCTGGGTGAACGTCCGGACAGGCTGACCGTCGACCTGAGTCCAAAAGATTTGCCGGCGATCGCCAAGGCCCTGCCGATCGGTGATCCGGGTGAACTGCTGCAACGTCGCCCGGACATCCTTAGCGCCGAGCGCAAACTGGCTTCCGCCACTGCCCGTATCGGCGCGGCCAAGGCTGATTTGTTCCCTCGGGTCAGCCTCAGCGGTTTCCTTGGCTTCACCGCCGGGCGCGGTTCGCAGATCGGTTCCTCGGCGGCTACCGCCTGGGCACTGGGCCCGAGCATTACCTGGGCTGCATTCGACCTTGGCAGCGTGCGCGCCCGTTTACGTGGCGCCGATGCTGATGCCGAAGGTGCCCTGGCGACCTACGAGCAACAAGTACTGTTGGCGTTGGAAGAGTCAGAAAACGCCTTTAGCGACTACGGCAAACGTCAACAACGCCTGATCTCGCTGATTCGTCAGAGTGAATCCAGCCGCGCCGCGGCCGACCTGGCCGACATTCGCTACCGCGAAGGCACGGCGGACTTCCTCGTCCTGCTCGACGCCCAGCGCGAGCGTTTGGCGGCTGAAGACACCCAGGCCCAGGCCGAAGTCGATCTTTACCGCGGCATTGTCGCGATTTACAAAGCCCTCGGCGGTGGCTGGCAACCAGAGACGGTCGCCAGCAAGTAATGTTTTAACGAGCTCCTTTGGTTGGCCGCAACCAACCAATTCCTTTGCCCTGCGCCTCATCTGGTCGCGGGGCTTTTTTTGTCTGCTCGCCACGTCCCCCCAACACCGGGTTTGACTCACAGCCCTGCCTGACCGAAGCTGGCAGCCTTGCGACAGCTTGCCAGCTCCCGGATTCCTGCATGCCCCAGTCCCGCCGCTACCTGCTCATCAGCCTCTGCGTCCTGTTTGCCATCGGCCTTGCCTGGGTTTTCCTGCGCAGCACAACCCCCGCAGTGCCGGAGGCGATCAAGCGTGGCTACAGCGAAGCGCTGAACCAGGCGCGCGCAGGCCAGCCGGGCGCAGCGCGGGTCCTCTACCAGCAATTGGGCCGCGCTGATATATCGGCCAAACGCCGCATCTGGTTGCATGCCGAACTGCCCAACTACCCCAGCTCCGTGGCGCTGAAACTGGCCGATGCGGACTTGCAGCATGAATCGCCAGACGTGCGCATTGCGGCGATCAAAAGCATCAGCGGTCTTGTGCCCAGCGGTCAGCGCAGTCTGCTGCTGGGCCCGTTACTCGATGACAGCGAACAGCGCGTCCGCTATGCCGCCGTCAACGCCTTGTTGGGGCTTACGCCGGACGATCTCGGTTTGTATTTCGGGCCGCTGGAACAAGCCATCGATGCCTGGGAACAGGATCTGAAGAGTCAGCCGGAGAACGCCGACAACCACTATCAATTGGCTCGACTGCATCTGCACAACGCCGAATTGAAAGAGGCGCGGCAGGCACTGGAGAACACCTTGCGTCTTGCGCCCGGCAACCTGCCGGCGCTGGTGATGCAAATCGAGGTGCTGGATCGACAGGGCCAAAACGATGCCGCCCGGCAGCTGTTGGCCAAGCAGCTGAAGGCCCAACCCAATTCAGCCTACCTGCAACATGCCCTGGGTCTCTGGCTGCTGCATCACGGGCAAAGTGAGTTCGCCCTGCTCGGCCTTTCTAAAGCCGTGGAGCTGGAGCCGGACAACAAGGAATACCGTTACGACCTGGCCACCACGCTTCACGATGAACAGGAGCTGGAAGCGGCGCAGAAACAGTTGCAGGAGATCGTCCAGCGCCACCCGGCCGACCGCAAGGCCCGGGTATTGCTGATCAACTACTGGAAGGAAAGCGGACAGCTGCAAAACGTACAGATTCTGTTGGCGCAACTTGAACAACTCAATCCCGACGACCCTGCGTTGCAGCAAGGGCTTTAACAACAGCAAAAAATCTCGTTGAACTCGTCGTCTCGGCCAAGGGTCAAGTGAACAGGCAGTCCATTCAGGCACTTACGGCCTGCTGCCTCGTTTCCCCTGGTCATGAGAGGGCATTTTTTGTCTACATCTAACGAGTTGATCAGTGCAAAAGCCGCCACCGGCATCGAAGGTCTGGATGACATCCTGGCCGGTGGATTGTCCCGCGGCCATATGTTTTTGCTGGAGGGTGAGCCTGGAACCGGCAAAACCACCGTCGCTTTGCATCTCCTGTTGGCCGACGCGCGTGCCGGCGAACGCTCATCCTGTTGCGCTACTTCGAAGCACTGGGCAAGGTTCGCCGGGCGATCTCGATGATTTATGGTTTCAGCAAACAATCGCGCGGCCACGTCGCCATTCCTTCGCACAGAACGGCGAAACGGTGCTAATCGTCGAGGATGATCCGGCGGTGCGGGGGTTGGTCAGCACGGTATTGAGTGATTTGGGTGATGCCTTCGTCGAGGCAGGCGATGCCGACAGCGCGGTGCCCATTCTCGATTCCGCGCAGCGTATCAATCTGTTGATCAGCGACGTCGGGTTACCGGGCATGAATGGCCGGCAACTGGCGGAAATCGGCCGGCAGTACCGGCCCGAGCTCAAAGTGTTGTTCATCACCGGGTATGCCGAACACGCGGCTGTGCGTGGCGGGTTCCTTGACCCAGGCATGCAGATGATCACCAAGCCATTCACCTTCGACCTGCTGACGGCGAAGGTGCGGGAGATGATCCGGATTTGAATGCCCCTGTAGGAGCGAAGCTTGCTCGCGAAGGCGTAAGTTCTGACACACCGCGTTATCGTTCTTCGCGAGCAAGCTTCGCTCCTACAAAGGGCCTTACGACAGCATTTCCTGCATAAGCTCTTGCAGTACATCCAGATCGAACGGCTTGGCCAGGATCGGCGCCTTACGGGTGATCGGGCTGTCCGTCTCGCGGATCTCTTGCGGATAACCGCTGATAAAGATCACCTTGAGCTCCGGTCGCAGCTTCACGGCAGGTTCAGCAATCTGGACGCCAGAAATTCCGCCCGGCAGGCGGAAGTCGGTGATCATAATGTCCAGGTGGGGTTTGCTCGACAGAATTTCGAAGGCCTGCTCGCCGTTTTCGGCCTGCAATACCCGGTAGCCCTCACCCGACAGATAGGCCGAGAGCACCATCAAAATCGAGGGGTCATCTTCGACGATCAATACGACGTCTTGTGCATCTTCACTCATGGGAAGCCTTTGTTCGGTCAATAGCTGCTGATACGACCGTGGGGTCGATCAGAGGTTGCGTTTACCTGGCTGTTTTCCTACAGCGGCAGACAAACGCGAAACAAGGCGCCTTCGCCAATCCGGCTTTCGACGGTAATGGAACCGCCATGGGCGGCCACAATCTGCTCGGAAATAAACAAGCCCAGGCCCAACCCCGCGACAGCGTGTTTGGCCGTGACCCTTTCGAACTGCTGGAAAATACGTTTCTGATTCTCTTCGCCGATGCCGATCCCAAGATCGCGCACGTCCACCTGAGCCTGACGGCTCTCACTGTACACCTTAACGGTGATCGGACTCTTGGCGCCGTATCGTAAAGCATTGGTCAGCAAGTTGGAGATCACCTGCTCAATGCGAAATTCGTCCCAGTTGCCCACCACGGGTTGCTCGGCTTCGAGCGTTACCGAGCACTCGGCAGCATCGATCTGCGGGGCGAAGTTCTGCAACATGCCGCGAACCAGCGCCGACAGATCGAAGCGCGTCGGTCGGATCGACAACTTGCCGGTACGAATTCGCGACACATCGAGCATGTCTTCGATCAGGCGAATCAGGCTTTTGATCTGCCGCTCGTCGCGATCGACCATCGCGTGCATTTTGTCCAGAGCGAACGCCGCGGCGTTATCCCGGGCAAGGTGCATCTTGCGCAACTGGGTTTCGAGGATCAGGCCATTGAGCGGCGTGCGGACTTCATGAGCAACGATGGACATGAAGTCATCGCGCATGCGCACCGCTTGCTCCAGTTCCAGCTGGGTACTCTGTAACTGTTTGAGCAGCGCTTCCTGCTCACGGCGACTCTGCTCCAGCTCCTCGACCTGCTGTTTCATCGCCTTGCTTTGGCGGAACAGATCGACGAACACATTGACCTTGCTCTTGACCGCGTGGATATCCAGCGGCTTGTAGAGGAAATCCACGGCACCGCTTTCGTAGCCCTTGAACGCATAGTTCAGCTCTCGGCCGGCGGCGCTGACGAACACAATCGGGATGTGCTTGGTCTTTTCCGTGCCGCGCATCAGCTCGGCCAGCTCGAAGCCGTTCATCCCGGGCATCTGCACGTCGAGAATGGCCATGGCGAACTCGTGTTGCAGCAACAGCGACAAGGCTTCGTCGGCGGACAAGGCTTTGTAGACCATACGGTCTTCGCGCCTGATCAGCGCCTCGAGCGCCAACAGGTTCTCCGGCAGATCGTCGACGATCAGCAGTTTGGCTTGGATAGTACTTAGCATGCGATTCGTTCCAGCTCGACAAGCAGACGGCCGATGCCGCGTATAGGGAGGATGTGGTCCGGCTGGTGAGTATCCAGCGCTGCCAGGGGCATGGTCGCGACTTGGGCTTCGTCCGGGTCCTGAACGATGGTCATGCCTCCACGATATTTGACTTGGGCCAGACCGCGGGCGCCATCGCGGTTGGCACCGGTTAACAACACCGCCGCCAGGGATGAACCATAGGCATCGGCGGCCGATTCGAACAGGTAATCGATGGCCGGTCGCGAATGATGCACGCGGGCTTCAAGGCTCAACGAAAAGCTGCGGTCCTGCTCCACCGACAAGTGGTAACCCGGAGACGCGAAATAGAGCGTTCCAGCGCTCACCAGCGTCTTGTCGCAGGCTTCCAATACAGGCATGGAGACTCGCCGGGCGAACACCCCGGCCAGCTGGCTGCGACGCTCGTCAGGGAGATGCAGTACCACGATGATCGGCAGCGTGAAGCCTTCTCGCAGTGGGCTGAGGATATTCACTAGCGCCTCTACACCACCGGCCGAGGCGCCGATCACGATAGCCTTTATAGAAGGCAAAGCCGCTGCACTGTTCATGATTTGCGGTAAATCCGTTCGTGTTTGACCAACGGTTCAAACTGGCTCCCGAAGGCAGAAAAATCCGGTGTTTCCTTGCTGCCCAGCACCAGGAATCCACGATGGCAAAGTGATTCATGGAACAATCCGAACGCACGATCCTGAAGCTTTTTATTGAAATAAATCAAAACATTACGACACGAAATTAATTGAGTTTCTGAAAAGACACTGTCGGTCGCCAGGCTGTGATCGGCGAAGGTCACGTTCTCACACAGCGTCTTGTCGAAAATGGCGTAACCGTAGGCCGCCGTATAGTAATCGGCGAAAGAACGCTGGCCACCTGCCTGCTGGTAGTTATGAGTGTAGGCGCGGACATTCTCCATGGAGAAAATCCCCTGCTTGGCTTTGTCCAGTGAGCGTGGATTGATGTCGGTGGCGTAAATGATGGTGCGCTCGAGCAAGCCTTCTTCGCGCAGCAGAATGGCCATCGAATAAACCTCTTCCCCCGTGCTGCAACCGGCGATCCAGATCTTGATCGAGGGGTAAGTCCTGAGCAGTGGCACCACTTCCTGACGGATCGCCAGGAAATGCGAAGGGTCACGAAACATTTCGCTGACCGGGATCGTCAGCAATTGCAGCAACTGCATGAACGCCGTCGGGTCGTGCAGGACCTTTTCCTGCAACGCCGAAATAGTGGCGCACTCGAACTGGCTCAACGCGTGATTGACCCGACGCTTGATCGAAGCGCCGGAGTAGTCGCGAAAGTCATAGCTGTATTTGAGGTAGATCGCCTCGATCAACAAGCGCAATTCGATTTCGCTATTTCGCTCCACTAAATGCGTTCCATCTTCGGTAACCACACGCGAATCAGCGAGAACAGGCGATCCAGGTCGATGGGCTTGGCCAGGTAATCATTGGAGCCCGCTTCCAGGCAGCGCTCCTGATCGTCCTTCATGGCCTTGGCCGTCACCGCAATGATCGGCAGCTTGCGCCAGCGCGGGTCCTTGCGGATCTCGATGGTGGCTTCGTAGCCATCCATCTCCGGCATCATCACGTCCATCAACACCAGATCGATGTCCTCGACTTCATTCAGCTTTTCAATCGCTTCACGGCCATTTCGACCGATGACCACGACTGCACCCTTTTGCTCCAGGGCACTGGTGAGGGCGAAGATGTTGCGTACATCGTCGTCCACCAGCAGCACCTTGCGACCCTCGAAAACCTTGTCGCGGCTGCGCGCGGTCTTGAGCATCCTCTGTCGTTCATGGGACAACCTGGACTCGACTTTGTGCAGAAAGAGTGTGACCTCATCCAGCAAACGCTCGGGCGAGCGCGCACCCTTGATGATGATCGAGCGCGAATACTTGCGCAGGTCCGCCTCTTCGTCCCGGGTCAGGTTGCGCCCGGTGTAGACGATCACCGGCGGGAACGAGCAGATATCTTCGGTGGACATGCGCTTGAGCAGGTCGTTGCCGAGCATGTCCGGCAGCTTCAAGTCGATGATCATGCAGTCGAAAATCGTCGTTCGCAGCAGGTTCAGGGCATCCTGTGCCAAGCCAACGGCAGTGATCTCGATATCATCGTCGCCGATCAGCCGGGCAATGCTGTCGCGCTGCAAATCATCGTCTTCGACCAGCAGGATGCGTTTGACCTTCTGGGTCAGCTTGGCTTCAAAGCGGGCAAACACGTCCTTGAGTTCTTCGCGAGTGGTCGGCTTGACCGCATACCCGATGGCGCCCATGTGCATCGCGGCCTCGACCCGGTCTTCCACCGAAATCACATGCACCGGAATGTGCCGGGTTTCAGCGTGTTCCTTCAGGCGTTGCAACACGGTCAAACCGGAATGATCCGGCAGACGCATGTCCAGCAGAATGGCGTCCGGGATGAACTCCTTGGCCAGGTCGTAACCTTCGTCAGCCCCGTGCGCCACCAGACACTGATAACCCAGTTCATGCGCCAGGTCGTAAAGGATGTGCGCAAAGTTCGGCTCGTCTTCCACCACCAGAATGCACCGAGTGGCGAATGGCGCCTTGGTGCGATCGTCGTCGAAACGCGGGATATCAACGTCGGCAATCAGCGGTACCCGCGCGGCGGTCGGCATTCTCGGCGCAATGGCAACCGGCGTGGCTCTCATCGGCTCGACAGGCTCTTCGCCCGGTTCAACGTATTGCTGCGGCAACACCAGCGTGAACACACTGCCCTGCCCAGGCTCGCTGGTGACACTGATGGAACCGCCCAGCAAGGCGGCCAGGTCACGGGAAATCGACAAGCCCAGGCCGGTGCCGCCGTAACGGCGATTGGTGGTGCCATCGGCCTGGCGGAAGGCTTCGAAAATGCTCTCCTGCTGATCCTCGGCAATGCCAATCCCCGAGTCGCGAATGATGAAGGCGATACCGTCGCCGGGCTGGCTGGCGACAGTCAGGCTGACGGTGCCTTTTTCGGTGAATTTCACCGCGTTGGACAGCAGGTTCTTGATGACCTGCTCCAGGCGCTGGCGGTCGGTGAAGATCATCATCGGCGCACCGGCCTGCACCTCGACCTGGAAATCCAGCGTCTTGTTGGCAGCCAATGGTTGGAACATCCCGCGCAAGCCATCCACCAGACGCGCGACACTGGTGTTCTCCGCTCGTATCTCAAGCTTGCCGGCCTCGACCTTGGAAATGTCGAGAATGTCGTTGATCAAGTTGAGCAAGTCATTGCCGGCAGAGTAAATCGACTCGGCAAACTTGACCTGCTCGGCGCTGAGGTTTTCCTGAGGGTTTTCCGCCAGCAACTTGGCCAGGATCAACGAGCTGTTCAGCGGCGTGCGCAACTCGTGGGACATGTTGGCGAGGAATTCAGACTTGTACTTGCTCGAGCGCTGCAACTCTTCGGCGCGTTCTTCGAGCTGGGACTGGGCTTGATTGAGTTCGGTATTCTTCAGGTCCATCGCGTCGCGCTGCTCGGCGAGCTGTTCATTGGTTTGTTCAAGCTCGACCTGCTGGGTTTCCAGATGCGCCTGGGACTCCTTGAGAATCCGTGACTGCTCTTCCAGCTCTTCGTTGGCGGTCTTGAGTTCTTCCTGCTGAACTTGCAGCTCTTCATTGAGCTGCTGGGTTTCGGCCAGCACCTCCTGTAAGCGCTGGCGATAGCGAGCGGCCTCGATGGACGTGCCGATGTTGCCGGCAATCAGTTCAAGCAATTCGACATCACGGTCAGTCAGCGGGCGCAAGAAGCCCAGTTCGATCACACCGTTGACCCGATCGTCGTCACTGGTCGGCACGACCAGCACGCTATGCGGCAGACCTTCGCCCAGGCCGGAGCTGACCTTGAAGTAATCGCTCGGTACGTCATCGAGACGAATCAAGCGAGCCTGGCTCGCTACTTGGCCGACAATGCCTTCATCGCTGTAAATCTGCTGCTCACGTGCTTCCTGCTCGCGGGAGAAACCGTAGGATGCAATGCGTTTGAGGCCACCGTGTTCTTCACGAACATAAATAGCCGCTACGGCCGTGCCGAGGTACTGCGCACAAAATTGCAAAATATTGCGGCCCAGCAGATTAAGCGACAGTTGCCCCAACACTTGCTCGGCCAGCTCGGTTTGACCATTGCGCAGCCAGGCCTGCTGTTCCAGACGCTGGGCGCTGGCCTGTTGCGCGGTGAGGTTGGCGCTGTAACTGTGCGAAAGGTTGAGCAAATCCCGACGGCCAATGTAGGCCAGCAATGCGCTGATCCCGGCGATGAACAACAGATAAAGGCTGATGCTCCAGATCGTGGTGCGGCGCACTTCCTCGTTGCGCGTGGTGCGCAACTGCTGCTCCATGTCGATCACGTCTTCGAATTGCTTGCGGATCTCATCGGTCAGCCGTTTGCCGCGCCCGGCCTTGACGGCGCCGCGGTAATCGCCGCTGGCGCGTTGCAAATCGATCATTGTTTTTGCGTAAGTGGCCCACTCATCCTGCAAGGCCTGTAGCCGGTGCAGGCGGTCGGTCTGCACCGGGTTGTCCGCGGTCAGTTCGAGCAAGGTCCTGAGGGCGACATTGATTCGCGGCTTGGCCGTCTCGTAAGGTTCAAGGAACTGCTCGTTGTCCGTGAGCAGGAAGCCGCGCATACCGGTTTCCAGATCGACGGTCAGCTTGATCGCTTCATTGGCGTTATTGATCACCCGGTCGGTGTGCTCGACCCACTGGATCACCGACAGCAGGTAAGTGATCAGCGAGACAAAGAACACCGCACTGAGCACGCCGACACCCAACGGCAGGCTGACGTTGCGGCTCAGGAGTTTACGGAAGCGTTGCTCATCAACCGAAGACGCGGATGTCATGGGGGAGCCTTGTCGAACTGTCGAAAACCACGGAGTTTGCCCCAAAAGTGGCACATTGATCCAATTTTCTGACACCTTTTCGCGCAAAATCCTACATTCCACTGCTCCAGCGCAAAGGAGCGGTTATCCTTGCCGGCACGTGTACGGCTATTCTTTTTTCTACCGCGTGGGAACTTGTCGGGTTCCGTCACTTACTCAAGCAAGAGCCCGGCGATTTCGATCGGCCGGCAACCGTGAATTCAACCTTTGAGAACGCCACTATGTCCGCCACCGCGTCCATCATCCTTGTAGTCGAAGACGACGCCATCGTGCGCATGCTGATTGTCGATGTGCTGGAGGAGCTGGAGTTCAAGGTGCTCGAGGCCGATGGCAGCGAACAGGCGCTGGAGTTTCTCAACGATGAAGATCAGTACATCGATTTGATGATGACCGACGTCGGGTTGCCGGTGATGGATGGCCGTGAACTGGCCACCCAGGCCCGCATGGTTCGCCCTGAATTGCCGATCCTGTTCGCCAGCGGCTATGCCGAGAGCATCGATGTGCCTGAAGGCATGCAGGTGATCGGCAAGCCGTTTTCGATTGATCAGCTGAGGGACAAGGTCAAAGGCATTCTTGCCTGAGCCTGGTATCCTCGCTGCCCCGTTTTCTCCCCCTGCCCTCTACCCGCACCAAGGAATACCCGTTCATGATTCAGCCCCACGCAACCAAAGTCCTGGTCATTGGTTACGTCTGGCCCGAGCCCCGCTCTTCTGCGGCCGGCGGGCACATGATGCAAATCCTCGATACTTTCTTGCAGCAGGGCTGGGACATTACATTCAGTAGCCCGGCCGGCACCGGCGAACACCGGGCGGATCTCGGCGCCTTGGGCATTCGCGAAATCCCGATCGAATTGAACAACAGCAGTTTCGACACATTCATCAGCGAACTGGCGCCGGATGTTGTGCTGTTTGACCAGTTCATGATGGAAGAGCAGTTTGGCTGGCGTGTGGAAAAGCACTGTCCTGACGCGTTGCGAGTGCTTGAAACCTCGGATTTGCAAAGCCTGCGACATGCCCGGCATCAACGACTCAAAGATCGCTTGAAGGCCAGTGACGACAACAATGATTTCAGCGAGTTGTTTGCGCCGGCGTTGCGCGAAGAGTTCGAATTGATGGCCGATACCGATCTGGCCAAACGGGAGATTGCGGCGCTGTATCGTTGCGACTTGAACCTGATGATCTCCGAAGTGGAGATCGAGTTGCTGGTCGAGCAATTCGAGCTGCCGCGTAACTTGCTGCACTGGTGTCCACTGATGGTCGATCTACCGAGCGTGCCGCCGGCGGCTTTTGAAGACCGGGCGCACTTTCTCAGTATTGGTAACTTTCGCCATGCGCCAAACTGGGATGCGGTGCTCTGGATGAAAACCGCGATCTGGCCGCTGATCCGCGAGCAACTGCCCAAGGCCCAGTTGCACCTTTACGGCGCTTACACACCGCCCAAGGCAACTGCACTGCACAACGCCAGCCAGGGTTTTCATGTCATGAATTGGGCCGAAGATGCATTAGAGGTCATGTCTGGCGCGCGGATTTGTCTGGCACCTCTACGCTTCGGTGCCGGTATCAAAGGCAAGATTGTCGACGCCATGTTGTGTGGCACGCCCACGATCACAACGCCCATCGGCGCCGAAGCGATGCACGGCGAACATCTCTGGCCCGGCGCCGTGGCCCGGACAGCACAGGCGTTCGCCGATTGCGCGGTTCGGCTGTACAAGGATGAAGCACTTTGGACCGACGCCCAATCCCTGGGACAGACGTTGCTGGCCGATCGTTATCGACAGTCTGTACATGGCCCGGCATTGATTGAAAAGTTGCTGTACTGCCAACAACACCTGGCACACCTTAGAAGCGATAACTTTACCGGCAGCATGTTGCGTCATCACCACCACAAAAGTACGCAATACATGGCGCAATGGATTGAAGCTAAAAATCGAAATCCGCTATAGAGCTCGCGCCAATATAAATATCCTGCATTACCACTATTATTGACCAGGTCTAATACCACCTCTATAAACACCCAACAGAACTAAAGCTAAGTTCAGCACAACTAATGTATTGTATAAATCACGCAAGGATGCCTTAAATGGACAACATTGTTCAGAGCACTTACACGCCTAATAACTGGATGGCCGCCACTCCCGCGATAGATACTTTGTCGCTCTGTGAACTGACGCTGCCGGGCACCCATAATGCAGGCAGCGACTGGAAAGCGTCCTGGCCGCTGATTCCAGGAGCCCACTGGCTAGCGTGTCAGCACGACTCGTTTTATGCCCAACTGCGCCACGGCTCTCGTGCGCTCGATATCCGATTAATTTACGAAGCCGACGCGCAGGGACTCGGGAAATTCGGCATTCATCACAACGGTTACCGCAATTCTCGTACCTTGGGAAACCTTGTAACCGACGTGAAAAAGTTTCTTCAAGAGAACCCCAATGAATTCATCATCCTGGACTTTCACACATTGGAGGGTAAGTTTGATTTCGCTTACTTCAACGACATGATGATTCGTTTTCTTGGCGATCGCGCCATTCCAACCAACAACGTGTCGCTGAGTCTCCGCCAACTCAAACAAATCAGTTCTGTACAAAGAGTGTTGATCGCAACTCCTTGGCGCAGGGAACTTGATCGAAACGTATTTCTCGAGCAGATCGTGCACAAATGGTCTGGCAACAGCATCACCAGTGCCGCCGAATTGGAAAAGCACATTATTGGAGTGCTAAAAAACCCGCCAGGCACGTGGGCACCGTGGTCACTATCCGCCACCAGTTACAGCGCTCTCGGCGGCCCCCTGGACATTCATGAGGCGCTTGATTCGTGGTTTGACCCGACTAAAAGCGACTGGGCGACAAAGTGCAACATTATCAACGTCGACTTCATTGAAGAGAGCCAAATTGTTTCATATTGCCGAACCGCGAACCTGAGCAAAGCCGCTAAACGGGTCAGCTAGTCGCGGCGCTATCAAATGGCTATTGTTGTGCAAGTATTTCCGTGACTGGCAATGCTGTCGCGCACTTCTATGCTGGGTCATGAAAGCCTTTTTACGCAGGCAGATAAAACGGTTGTGAAACGAAACCACAGCCGACACATGAACTTCGTCGCTCCCACGGAGGGGCGTATCAAAGACAAGGAACTGTCATGACCCGCAACACAGCAATCACGTTCGATAAACAAAAGTGGATGAGCAATGTCCTCGACATCAATCGTATAAAACTGACCGATGTCGTCTGGCCCGGCACCCATAACGCCGGCATGGATAAACAAGCCCCTAATTATGAAGTGGTCATCGGCAACTGGACGACGTGTCAAAACGGTTCATTTGCCTGGCAACTATCCAATGGTGCACGGGCATTTGATATCCGCCTGGGCTACACCGAGGGCGCTGACCAGTCGATCTTCTATTTTCATCACAATGGGTACCAATCCCATCGAGTCCTCGAGGAGCTTATCAACGCGGTTTCATCTTTCCTGGACCGTAATCAGGATGAATTTGTGGTTCTCGATTTTCATCAATTAGGGGATGGCAACAAACCCTTCGACTATCAGAAACTCAATGATCTTCTGGTGAGTCAACTCGGACAGCGAGTGATACCGCCCACCGATGCTGCGAAAACGGTGGGTGAACTCAAGCGTATCAGTACTCACCGAAGAGTGGTGTTGGCGGCGCCTGCATTGCGGGAACTGGATGAGGATTACTTCTGGCGGCGCATCACCCACAAGTGGAGTAACAAGAGGTTCACCGACACCGAAGATCTGAAAACCCATATTTCCAGCACACTCAAAGACGTGCCTTACGAAACATTTCTATGGTCGTTATCGGCCACCAGCTACGCATTTCTGGGAGGTCCTCAGGACATCAAAAACCACATCAATGACTGGTTCGATCCCACCCGAGACTGGGTGACGCGCTGCAGCATCATCAATACCGACTTTTTCGATGAGTCAGAGATCGTTCGTTATTGCTGGACCGCCACCAGCATGAAAGCGGTTTACGGTCGTGCGTTGCATGATCGGTCGCCACGCTAACGTCCGGGTCGCTGCACGCTGGCATTCCCTACTCGGAAAGAGGCATGATCAGGGCGCAATGACAATAAAAAGCGCCCTGACATGACCCGAACAGCCAGAGTCACTGATCCTTCCTACGAACTGATGGACGACCACAACGGGTTGTCGGTCATCTATCGCCAGCATGGATTCCCCTGCCCTTTGGTGCGTTGGCATTTCCACAAGGAATATGAACTGCACCTAATCGTCGCCAGTTCCGGCAAGGTGTTCATCGGCGATTACATTGGCAACTTTTACCCGGAAACCCTGTTCCTGACCGGGCCTAATCTGCCCCACAACTGGATCAGCCAGGTGGCCGAAGACGAAGTAGTGCCCAAACGCGACATGCTGGTCAACTTCACGGACGAGTTGTTCGACAGCGGCCACCTGGTATTTGCCGAGCTCAAGACGCTGGCGCCGCTGTTGGAGCGCGCCCAGTACGGCATCGAGTTTCGCTGCAAGCGCACCATTCGTCAGGCCATGACCTTGATGCAACGTATTGCCGACACCCAAGGCGTAACCCGCCTCGGGCACTTTTTCATTCTGCTGGAGGTGTTGGCCGCCTCTGATGACTATCAGCTGCTGTCCGGAGCCACGACGCCGCAATTGGCCGACGAGCACAATATCGATCGCACTAACCGGGCGGTGGATTACATCTTCGCGCATTACGCCCGGGAACTGCCGCTGGAAGAAGTCGCCGAACATCTGGGCATGAAGCCGACTTATTTCAGTCGAGTGTTCAAGCAAGCGACTGGTCGCTGCTTCATCGAGTTCGTCAATCGCCTGCGCATCAGCAAATCCTGCGAGCTGCTGGCCGATGGTGACAAACCGGTGACCGATGTGTGCTTCGAATCGGGGTTCAACAATATTTCCAACTTCAATCGGCGATTTCAGCAACTCAAGGGCATGACGCCGTCGCACTACCGGCGGTTGGCCGTACAACGGTTGACTGAGCAAAATCTGGGTTAAACGCCTGAAAACCTATACGAATTCCATAGGGTGCAACCGCTGAAAAGCCGTTCCCTGCACCTCGCCCTGCAAACCCCAGTGCAAAATAGTATCGATTGAAGTGCGATGGATGATTTGTCACGTCATCAATAGAAGGCTGTAATCAGTGCACATTCTTCCCTCCGCAGGAAGACACAAAAACAATAACTGTCCTTCTGTAACCCGCCGGGTGCAGAAAAGGAGTGCACGATGCAACCTTCTGTAAAAGCTCTGCTTGCCCTCACCTGCATGACCCTTAGCAGCGTCAGCCTCGGCGCCCAGACCCTGACCATCGCCACCGTCAACAACAGCGACATGATCCGCATGCAAAAACTCTCGAAAACCTTCGAGACCGAGCATCCGGACATCAAGCTCAATTGGGTGGTGCTGGAAGAAAATGTCTTGCGCCAACGCCTGACCACTGACATCGCCACTCAGGGCGGACAGTTCGATGTGCTGACCATCGGCATGTACGAAGCCGCACTCTGGGGTGCCAAGGGTTGGCTGGAGCCGATGAAGGACCTGCCGGCCAGCTACGCCCTCGACGACGTGTTCCCGTCGGTGCGTGAAGGCCTGTCGGTCAAGGGTTCGCTGTATGCGTTGCCGTTCTACGCCGAAAGCTCCATCACCTATTACCGCACCGATCTGTTCAAGGATGCCGGGCTGACCATGCCCGAACACCCGACCTGGACCCAGATCAGCGAATTCGCCAGCAAACTCACCCATAAGGATAAAGAGCAGTACGGTATCTGCCTGCGCGGCAAGGCCGGCTGGGGCGAGAACATGGCGCTGATCACCACCGTTGCCAATGCCTATGGAGCGCGCTGGTTCGATGAGAAGTGGCAACCGGAATTCACCGGCCCCGAGTGGAAAAATGCGCTGAATTTTTACGTCAAGACCATGAAAGACTCCGGTCCACCCGGCGCTTCCAGCAACGGTTTCAACGAAAACCTGGCGCTGTTCAACAGCGGCAAGTGCGCGATCTGGGTCGATGCCAGCGTCGCCGGCTCCTTTGTCACCGACAAGACCCAAAGCAAGGTCAGCGACCACGTCGGCTTCACCTACGCACCACACGAAACCACCGACAAGGGCTCGGCCTGGTTGTATTCCTGGGCGCTGGCGATTCCGACCAGTTCCAAGTCCAAGGACGCGGCGAAAACCTTCAGCGCCTGGGCCACTTCCAAGGAGTATGGAGCGTTGGTGGCAGAGAAAGACGGCATTGCCAACGTACCACCAGGTACCCGCGCTTCGACGTACAGCGATGAGTACATGAAGGCTGCGCCGTTCGCCAAGGTGACCCTCGAGTCGCTGAAAGCTGCGGACCCGAGCAAACCGACCCTCAAACCCGTGCCCTATATCGGCATCCAGTTGGTGACCATTCCGGAGTTCCAGGCCGTGGGCACCCAGGTCGGCAAATTGTTCTCGGCGGCGCTGATCGGCCAGACCACGGTCGACCAGGCCCTGACCGCTGCCCAGCAAACCACCGAACGTGAAATGAAGCGCGCCGGTTATCCCAAGTAACTAGCAATCAATGTGGGAGCGAGCTTGCTCGCGATGAGGCCATAACATTCAACATCTATGTTGGCTGATGGATCGCTATCGCGAGCAAGCTCGCTCCCACAGTTGATCTTCATTTGTCTGTTCCTTATCGGTTTTAACGCCATGAATATTTCAACTGCCAACGCTCACATGGACATTCCCCAACCGGTGCGTAAAAGCCGGTTGGCCAACCCCGGCTGGTTCCTGGTCAGCCCCTCGGTAGCGTTGTTGCTGCTGTGGATGATCGTGCCGCTGGGCATGACCGTTTACTTCTCGCTGATCCGCTACAACCTGCTTTACCCCGGTGAGAACCAGTTCGTCGGGCTGGAGAACTTCAGCTACTTCCTCAGCGACTCGGGGTTCCTCCCCGGCGCCACCAACACCTTGTTGCTGGTCGGCAGCGTGCTGTTGATCAGCGTGGTGTTCGGGGTGCTGATCAGTGCGCTGCTGGAGGCCAGTGAGTTTCTCGGTCGCGGCATCGTGCGGGTGATGCTGATCTCGCCGTTTTTCATCATGCCCACCGTCGGTGCGCTGATCTGGAAGAACCTGATTTTCCACCCGGTCTCGGGGATCCTCGCCTACGTCTGGAAGCTGTTCGGCGCGCAACCGGTGGACTGGCTGGCGCATTACCCGCTGCTGTCGATCATCATCATTGTCTCCTGGCAATGGCTGCCCTTTGCGATCCTGATCCTGATGACCGCCATGCAGTCCCTCGACCAGGAGCAGAAGGAAGCCGCGCGCCTCGACGGTGCCGGACCGATCGCGATTTTCTGGCACCTGACCCTGCCGCACCTGGCGCGGCCGATTGCGGTGGTGGTGATGATCGAAACCATCTTCCTGCTCTCGGTGTTCGCCGAAATCTTCACCACCACCAACGGTGGCCCCGGCTACGCCTCGACCAACCTCGCCTACCTGATCTACAACCAGGCGCTGGTGCAGTTCGACGTCGGCATGGCGTCCGCCGGCGGCTTGATCGCGGTGGTGATCGCCAACATCGCGGCCATCGTGCTGGTGCGCATGATCGGCAAAAACCTGACAGACAAAGCCTGAGGCCTGCGCCATGACCCTTCAACAATCCCGCCGTCTGCAAAGCCTGCTGCTCGGCACCCTGGCCTGGGCCATCGCGATCCTGATCTTCTTCCCGATCTTCTGGATGGTGATGACCAGTTTCAAAACCGAAATCGATGCGTTCGCCACGCCGCCGCAGTTCATCTTCATCCCGACGCTGGAGAACTACCTGCACATCAACGAACGCAGCGATTACTTCAGCTTCGCCTGGAACTCGGTGGTGATTTCCTTCAGCGCCACGGCCCTGTGCCTGCTGATCGCGGTGCCGGCGGCGTACTCGATGGCGTTCTACGAAACCCAGCGCACCAAAGGCACGCTGCTGTGGATGCTCTCCACCAAAATGCTGCCACCGGTGGGCGTGCTGATGCCGATCTACCTGCTGGCCAAGAGTTTGGGTCTGCTCGACACGCGGATTGCGCTGATCGTGATCTACACGCTGATCAACCTGCCGATCGTGGTCTGGATGATTTACACCTACTTCAAAGACATCCCCAAGGACATCCTCGAAGCCGCGCGCCTCGACGGTGCCACGCTGTGGCAG
The DNA here is from genome assembly GCF_054897765.1 of Pseudomonas sp. RT4P38. NCBI lineage: Bacteria > Pseudomonadati > Pseudomonadota > Gammaproteobacteria > Pseudomonadales > Pseudomonadaceae > Pseudomonas > Pseudomonas sp. RT4P38. The sequence goes on along the minus strand of NZ_CM142703.1, from coordinate 3,344,915 downwards.
GAAATGGTCCGGGTGCTGTTGCCGATCGCCAAGGGCGGCCTGGCGTCCACGGTGCTGTTGTCGCTGATCCTGTGCTGGAACGAGGCGTTCTGGTCGCTGAATCTGACCTCGTCGAAAGCCGCACCGCTGACGGCGTTGATCGCCTCGTACTCAAGTCCTGAAGGTCTGTTCTGGGCCAAGTTGTCGGCGGTGTCGACGCTGGCCTGCGCGCCGATCCTGATCTTCGGCTGGATCAGCCAGAAACAATTGGTCCGCGGCCTGTCGTTCGGCGCCGTGAAATAGCCCTCAAAGAATAAGCACAAAAGGAGCGCCACCATGGCCAACCTGACAATCAAGAATCTGCAAAAAGGCTTCGAAGGCTTTTCCATCATCAAGGGCATCGACCTGGAAGTGAACGACCGCGAGTTCGTGGTGTTCGTCGGCCCGTCGGGCTGCGGCAAATCCACCTTGCTGCGACTGATCGCCGGCCTGGAAGAAGTCAGCGGCGGCACCATCGAACTGGATGGTCGCGACATCACCGAAGTCAGCCCGGCCAAGCGCGACCTGGCGATGGTGTTCCAGACCTACGCCCTGTACCCGCACATGAGCGTGCGCAAAAACATGTCGTTTGCCCTCGACCTCGCCGGCGTTCCGAAAGCCGAAGTCGAGAAGAAAGTCGGCGAAGCGGCGCGCATCCTTGAACTCGGGCCGATGCTGGAGCGCAAGCCGAAGCAGCTCTCGGGCGGTCAACGTCAGCGCGTGGCGATCGGCCGAGCGATTGTGCGCAATCCGAAGATTTTCCTGTTCGATGAACCGCTGTCCAACCTCGACGCCGCCCTGCGGGTACAGATGCGGCTGGAACTGTTGCGCCTGCACAAAGAACTGCAAGCCACGATGATCTACGTGACCCACGACCAGGTCGAAGCCATGACCATGGCCGACAAGGTTGTCGTACTCAATGGCGGCAAAGTCGAACAAGTCGGCTCGCCCCTGGATTTGTATCACCAGCCGGCCAACCTGTTTGTCGCCGGATTCCTTGGCACGCCGAAAATGGGTTTCCTCAAGGGCAAAGTCACCCGCGTCGAAAGCCAGAGCTGCGAAGTGCTGCTGGACGCCGGCACCCGCATCACGTTGCCGCTGAGTGGCGCCAACCTGAGCGTCGGCGGCGCAGTCACCCTGGGCATTCGCCCGGAGCATCTGAATCTCGCGCAAACCGGCGACTGCACCTTACAGGTCACCGCCGACGTCAGCGAACGCCTGGGCAGCGACACCTTCTGCCACGTCGTGACCTCTTCCGGCGAAGCACTGACCATGCGTGTTCGCGGCGACCTGGCCAGCCGTTATGGCGAGTCGCTGAGCCTGTATCTGGACGCCGAGCACTGCCATTTATTCGATGCCGACGGTGTGGCGCTGACCCGCCCACTACGCGCTGCGGCCTGATTTCGAGACCTTGTGATGAAACTCAATAAACAGAACCTCAATCGCCTCGCCTCCGAGGTGCTCCTGCCCGCCTACGCCCTGAGCGACACCCGCCAAGGCATCGCGCACATCGGCGTCGGCGGTTTCCACCGGGCGCATCAGGCGTATTACACCGATGCGTTGATGAATATCGGCGAAGGTCTGGACTGGGCCATTTGCGGCGTCGGCCTGCGCGCCGAAGACCGTCGCGCCCGAGACGATCTCAAAGAGCAGGACTACCTGTTCACCCTGTTCGAGCTGGGCGATACCGACGACACCGAAGTCCGGGTCATCGGCGCGATTCGCGACATGCTGCTGGCCGAAGACGGCTCGGCAGCGCTGATCGACAAACTCGCCAGCCCCGAGATCCGTATCGTTTCGCTGACCATCACCGAGGGCGGCTACTGCATCGACGATAGCAACGGCGAGTTCATGGCCCAGCTACCACAGATCCAGCACGACCTGGCACACCCGAACGCACCGAAAACCGTGTTCGGTTTCCTCTGCGCCGCGCTGGCCAAACGCCGTGCAAACGGCACGCCTGCGTTCACCTTGATGTCCTGCGATAACCTGCCGCACAACGGCGCAGTCACCCGTAAAGCGTTGCTTGCGTTTGCTGCCCTGCGCGATGCCGATCTGCGGGACTGGATCGCCAGCAATGTCAGTTTTCCGAACGCGATGGTCGACCGAATCACGCCGATGACCAGCACCGAACATCGCCTGCAACTGGCCGACAAACATGCGCTCGACGATGCCTGGCCGGTGGTCTGCGAACCCTTCGTGCAATGGGTGCTCGAAGACAAATTCGTCAATGGCCGACCGGCCTGGGAAAAGGTCGGCGTGCAGTTCACCGACGACGTCACGCCTTACGAAGAGATGAAGATCAAACTGCTTAACGGCAGTCACTTGGCACTCACTTATCTGGGGTTTTTGAAGGGTTACCGCTTCGTTCACGAAACCATGAATGATCCGCTGTTCGTGCAGTACATGCGTGCCTACATGGACCTGGACGTCACGCCACAACTGTCAGCCGTGCCGGGGATTGACCTGACCGAGTACAAGAACACCCTGGTGGCACGCTTCTCCAATCAGGCAATTGCCGATCAGCTGGAGCGCGTGTGTTCGGACGCTTCGTCGAAGTTTCCGAAGTTCACCGTGCCGACGATCAATCGATTGATTGCTGATGGGCGGGAGACCAAACGTGCGGCGTTGGTGGTAGCGGCGTGGGCCCTGTATTTGAAGGGCGTGGACGAGAATGGCGATAACTACAGCATTCCTGATCCGCGCGCGGCGTTTTGTCAGGCGCTGGTGGCGGATGATGCGTTGATCACTCAGCGGTTGCTGGAGGTTGAGGAGATTTTTGGTACGGCGATTGCGCATTCGCCAGAGTTTGTGGCGGCGTTTGAGTGGTGCTGCAACAGCTTGCGGGATGTTGGGGTGACGCGGACGTTGGAGCGGGTGCTCGCCAACTGATCGTTCCCACGCTCTGCGAGGTCATTTACATGACAAACCAACAACTATTCCTCGGCATCGACTGCGGCACCCAAGGCACCAAAGCCATCGTCCTCGATGCCATCAGCGGTCAGGTGTTGGGCCAGGGTGCCGCCGCCCACGCCTTGATCACCGGCGCCAACGGCCGCCGCGAGCAAGACACCTGCCAATGGCTGGAAGCCTTTGCGCTTGCCACCCGCCGCGCATTGCTCGCGGCGAAGGTCGACGGTCAGGACATTCTCGGCATCGGCGTTTCCGGCCAGCAACATGGGTTGGTGCTGCTCGACGACCAAGGTCAGGTGCTGCGTCCGGCCAAACTTTGGTGTGACACCGAATCCACCCCGGAAAACGACCGTCTGCTTGTCCATCTGGGTGGCGAAAAAGGCTCCCTGGAACGCCTCGGCATCGTCATCGCGCCGGGCTACACCGTTTCCAAACTGCTCTGGACCAAAGAACAACACCCGCAGATTTTCTCTCGTATCGCCCGAATCCTGCTGCCCCATGACTACCTCAACTATTGGCTCACCGGCCGCAGTTGCAGTGAGTATGGCGACGCCTCGGGCACCGGGTATTTCAACGTGCGCACCCGCCAGTGGGACTTGCAACTGCTGCGCGACATTGATTCCACCGGGCGTCTGCAAGCCGCGCTGCCGGAGCTGATCGATGCCCATCAAGCGGTCGGTAGGATCCTGCCCAGCATCGCTGAACACCTGGGCATCAACCCGCAGGCGCTGGTCTCCAGCGGCGGTGGCGACAACATGATGGGCGCCATCGGCACCGGCAACATCAAACCCGGCGCAATCACCATGAGCCTCGGTTCCTCGGGGACGGTGTACGCCTATGCTGATCAACCGACCGTGAGTCCGGACGCTTGCGTCGCAACGTTCTGCTCCTCCAGTGGTGGCTGGCTGCCGCTGATCTGCACCATGAACCTGACCAATGCCACCGGTGTGATTCGTGAGTTGTTCGAGCTGGATATCGAACGGTTCAACGATCTCGTCGCGCAAGCACCGATCGGTGCCGAAGGCGTGTGCATGCTGCCGTTCCTCAACGGCGAGCGTGTCCCCGCCCTGCCCCATGCCACCGGCAGCCTGCTGGGTTTGACGATGACCAACCTGACTCAGGCCAACCTGTGCCGCGCGGTGGTGGAAGGCACGACCTTCGGGTTGCGTTATGGGCTGGACCTGCTGCGCCAGAATGGCTTACAAAGCCTGCGCATCTGCCTGATTGGCGGCGGCTCGAAAAGTCAGGTGTGGCGGCAGATCGTCGCTGACATCATGAACACGAAGGTGATCTGCACCGAACAAAGCGAAGCCGCAGCCCTCGGCGCGGCGATACAGGCGGCGTGGTGCACGTCCTGGGAAAACGGGCATGAACACAGCCTGGAGGATCTTTGCGAGCGTTGCGTGAAGCTCGATCCGGCCAGCGAAACCTTGCCGATCGCCGACAATGTGGCGGCCTGTCAGCAGGCCTACGAACGCTATCAACAGCATGTCGTAACCCTTTAAAGAGTGAATAACTATGTACCTTGTGTGTGGCGAAGCGCTGTTCGATTTCTTCAGTGAAGACGACGCCAGCGGCCTGGCTTCAAAAGTGAATTTCAAGGCGATTGCCGGCGGTTCGCCGTTCAACGTGGCGGTGGGTTTGCGCCGTTTGGGGGTGGAGGCTGCGCTGTTTGCCGGCCTGTCCACCGACTACCTCGGCCGGCGCTTGCAGCAGGTGTTGCAGGATGAAGGCGTGCGCCCGGATTACCTGGTGGATTTCGCTGCGCCTACGACCCTGGCGATGGTTGCCGTCGGTGCCAACGGTTCACCTCATTACAGCTTCCGGGGCGAAGGCTGCGCGGATCGGCAGCTGAAAACCGAGCACCTGCCGGAACTGGGACCTGAAGTGCGCGGCCTGCACATCGGCTCGTTTTCGCTGGTTGTTCAGCCGATTGCTGACACGCTGCTGGCGCTGGTGCGGCAAGAAAGTGGCAAACGCTTAATCAGCCTTGATCCGAACGTACGGCTCAACCCTGAGCCGAATATCGACCTCTGGCGTTCGCGGGTTGCCATCTTGGTTGAGCTGGCCGACCTGATCAAAGTCAGCGATGAAGATTTGAGCCTGTTGTACCCCGAGCAGGATCCGCAACGGGTGATTGAAGGCTGGCTGCAGCATCGCTGTCAGTTGGTGTTTCTGACCCGTGGTGGCGAGGGGGCGACGGTGTTCAGCAAGGGCCATGGTTCGTGGTCGGTGCCGGCGTGTTCGGTGAAGATTGCCGATACCGTGGGGGCTGGCGATACGTTTCAGGCAGCGCTGATTACTTGGCTGACCGAGCAGCAGTTGGACTCGGTTGAGGGCGTGCAATCACTCGGCCGCGGGCAGATCGACGGGATGCTGAAGTTTGCGGTGCAGGCGGCGGCGCTGACCTGCAGCAAGACCGGGCCGGATTTGCCGTATCGCCAGCAACTCACCTGACAGATCGTTCCCTCGCGCAGCAAAGCAAATGCAGCCCGGGACGCTCCGCGTCCCCTCCAGAGCCGGCTGTTACGGGCTACAGACCACTGTAGTCTGTAAATGACGGCGTTGCCTTGAACGGGGCGCTTTAATCCTGCACCATCCGCCCCAGCTTATTCAAAGGACGGAATTAAAGGCATGCTGGACGCGAACGCAACCCATATTTCCCTGACGCTGGAAGGCGTTTCCGTTGACCTTCAGGTACTCAGCTTCGTCGGTCGCGAAACCCTCAATCAGCCGTTCTGTTTCGACATCGAACTGGTCAGCGCCCGCCCCGACCTGAAACTCGAAGAGTTACTGCACAAGCCCGGCAGCCTGACCTTCGGCGCCACCGGAAAAGGCATCATCCACGGTATGGTGTACCGCATCGAGCAAGGCGACTCGGGCAAAAGCCTGACCCGCTACAGCATCAGCCTGGTGCCGCAACTCGCCTACCTGCGCCATAACCATGACCAGCAGATTTTCCAGCATTTAAGTGTGCCGAAGATCATCGCTCAGGTCCTCGAAGCGCGCGGCATCCTGGCCGACGCCCACAGCTTCCAGCTCGGCGCGATTTACCCAGAACGCAATTACTGCGTGCAGTACGACGAATCCGACCTGCATTTCATCCAGCGCCTGTGCGAAGAGGAAGGCATTCACTTCCACTTCCAGCACTCTGCCAGCGGCCACAAACTGGTGTTCGGCGATGACCAGACGGTGTTCCGCAAACTTGCGCCCGTGGCCTATCAGCAAGACTCCGGCATGGCTGCCGAGAAGCCGGTGATCAAGCGCTTCAACCTGCGCCTGGAAACCCGCACCACCCGCGTCAGCCGCCGCGACTACGACTTCGAGAAACCGCGCATCCTTCCCGAAGGCTCCGCCAAAAGCGAATTCGCCCCGGACCTGGAAGACTACGACTACCCCGGCCGCTTCCTCACTCGCGAACGCGGCAAGCAACTGGCAACCCGTGCCCTGGAACGCCATCGCAGCGACTACAAACTTGCCGAAGGCAAAGGCGACGAACCCACGCTCGTCACCGGCCACTTCATGGCCCTGAGCGAACACCCGCGCGCCGAGTGGAACGACCTCTGGCTGCTGCTGGAAGTGGTGCACGAAGGCAAACAGCCGCAAGTGCTCGGCGCAAACGTCACCAGCGACGTCACCCAAAACAAAGACGATTTCCACCAGGGCTACCGCAACCGCTTCCTCGCCACCCCGTGGGACGCGCACTTCCGTCCTGCCCTCGAACACCCGAAACCCAAAGTCCTGGGCAGCCAGACCGCCACTGTCACCGGCCCACCGGGCGAAGAAATCCACTGCGACGAATACGGTCGCGTCAAAGTCCAGTTCCACTGGGACCGCGAAGGCCAGGCCGACGACAACACCAGTTGCTGGCTGCGCGTCGCCACCGGCTGGGCCGGCAACGCCTACGGCGGTATCACTTTCCCGCGCATCGGCATGGAAGTGCTCGTCACCTTCCTCGAAGGCGACCCCGACCAACCACTGATCACCGGCTGCCTGTACCACAAGGAAAACGTCGTCCCCTACGACCTGCCGGCAAACAAAACCCGCAGCACCTTCAAGACACTCAGCTCACCGGGCGGCAACGGTTACAACGAGTTTCGGATTGAAGACAAGAAAGGTGCGGAACAGATCTATCTGCATGCCCAGCGCGATTGGGATGAAAACATCGAGCACGACCAGAAGATTCGCATCGGCAACGAACGCCACGACACCGTTGAGGCCAATGTTTTCAGCGAGTTCAAGGTTGAAGAACATCGGACTACCCATCTGGATCGCAAGACTGAGACCAGGGCGGATGATCACCTGACGGTTGCCGTGACTCAGCACGTGAAGGTTGGGACGGCGCAATTTGTCGAGGCTGGACAGGAAATTCACTACAACGCTGGGGAAAAGGTTGTGGTTGAGGGCGGCATGGAGCTGACGGCCAAGGCTGGCGGGAGCTTTGTGAAAATTGATGCCGGGGGCGTGACCATCAGTGGTGCGCAGGTCAAGGTTAACTCGGGGGGTGGGCCGGGGTCGGGGACGCCTGCTGCGCCGCTGTTGCCGGGGCCGATGAAGGTGGCGGATGCGGATAAGGCCGGCAAAGTCCCGATACCACTGCCAAAACGCTTGAACGAGTCCGGTATCACGCCGTTGTGCGGCAAACAAAGCAACGGCGCCTGCAGCCGTAAGGATTGCACATGCCTGTAAAAGCGTTGAACGCCCTCCTCGCCGAACCCCGCCATTCGTTCGAGCAACTGCCGAGAGAACCATCGAGCCAGACGCTGTGCTTCATCATCGACCGCACCCGCCAGCCTGAGGCCATGAGCCGCCTCTACCGTGTCGGCGAACCGATGAACTCCCAAGGCTTGTTCATCGGTACCGATTTCGCCGAAATCGCCGCTGATGGCCCCTTGTGGCTCAACGCGCCATGGGGCAGCCGCCTGGCCGCCGAAGCCGCGAAGCTTTGCGAGGAAAACTTTTCCGGCATCGCCCTGACCACTGACGACCCGGTCAAGGCTTTGGCCCATGCGCACTGGCTGTTACGCGCCAATGACGGCTCCGGTGGCCAAAGCCTGCTGAGCTATCACAAACCCAGCCTGTGGGCCGCACTGGCCTACACCGCTGGCGAAACCTCGCATCAGCTCTTCGGCCCGTGGCAATACGTCTACACCCCTGCCCCGGCTTATTTCGGTGCCGGCAACGGTAATTGGCTGAGCTGGGCCCCAACCTCGGAACTCGAATGGCTGGGTGACGTCTCAGCGTTCAATATCCCGGACGATGCACCAAAGGTTCAAGAGCGACTCGGTTGGGTTTACTGGGTCGACGAGCAGTACGCTGCATTTGGCGAACCGACTGTCGAAGAGCTGCCAAACATCGCGGCAAACCTCGATGTGCTGGTCAATCACAACATCTACGAAGGCCGGCATTTGCTCAAGCTGGCCCACATCGCCAATGGCCCGCTGCTCGAAACACAGCCCCAGGCCATGGCCATCCTGCAATCCAGGGAAGAGTCGTTCATCAAGGTTGAACAGCTGAAGCAACTCGCCACCAGCGCCGCCTGATGAACCCGTCCGCGTAACGAATGAATGGAAGCATTTATGGAATCCAATACCAGTGCTGTACCCAAGGTCGACGTCTCTACTCCCGCTACACAGCCATCGGCAGGTGCCGCCCCCGTCGAAAAACCGCCCGTTCAGGAACTTGATCCGCAGCCTGAAGCGCCACAAAGCTGCTCGAACGCCTTTGACAAGGTAAAAACGCCCTGCTCGACGACTTATGGCGAAGTGATTTACGCCACGAAAGAAAAGATGTTCTACCTGTTGCCTGAAAAAGCGGCGAGTTCCATCAAAGAAGCGATGAATGAGCTGGAACAGCACGTCAGTGCCAGCAAATCGCCTGAGGAACGGCTGAAGGGGATGAATGCAACGGGATTGCTGGAGTACTTTCTGGAACCCAAGCTGACAAATTTTCTGAAAGGCGAACAACAAAGCAGGATGCTGGAGATTGAGGCGCAAGAGCCAGATATCGCTCAGCCGACAATGGCGATGCGCTTGAAGGCCGTCAGCAGAGAAGCCGCAAATGCAGCCAAGCTCGACAAAATGCCTGACCAATCCGATTACTCCCGCAATCGTGAATTGGCCAGCCAGCAACAGGACAGCTTGCTTGAAGCCAACAATCAGGGACAAAAGCTACAAAAGCTTTATCACGAGTGGACGCAGCTGAAAAATATCGCTGTCGCTCAAGCTAAAGAAGAAGGCTACTTCTATGAAAGTGGCAACCTGTTCTCGCCCGGCGCTATAGAGGCACGCAAACGCGTACAGACCTATCTGAAGGCTCGCCAAGCCCTTACGGTGAGCGGAAAGCTGACCACGTTGAAGGAAGAAGACTTCAAGAAAAACAAGAAGGCTTATGCCGACGCTACCAACTGCGTAATCGATGGCAAAGCTCGCATGTGCAGTTACTTGGAAGGCGTCGCCAGTGACCGCAAAAAGGTCGAAAACGACTTCACCGCCTATATCGATTCGATTTTGAAGGTTGCAGATTACGGCTTGGCATTGCCAGAGTTCGCTTTCATTCCAGACACCGGAGACATTAGTGCTGGGGTCGAGAAGTTCAAGTCGTATCTTGAGATGGAGCAACAGCAAACAAAACTCAGCGAGCAGATTCGATCGAAGTACAAAGCATGGATCGACGCAAGCGGTCAAAACGTCGCCGCTCCCGCAGGCATCGTAGAGCCAGAGGAAGCTGAATGGCAGCGCATTCAACAAGCTCGTTTCCAGCTCCGGGAAGATGCTGAAGCTGTCGTCGCCGCTGCATTGCCACTACGACATCTGCTTTGGGAACCTGAACAATTCCAGCCAAAGCCTGAAGAGCGCCTGGTCAAGGCGGGTTTTCCTCTGCGAGAGGTTGCCCTCTTCAACAGTCCGAACACGGCCTTGAAACACTTGAGTCTTCTGAACCTGGAAGGCATCGAAAAATCGTTGAAGAAAGACTGGAGTGAAGTCGGCGCCAGTGCAAAGAAAGGACTTAGTAAAACTCCTGGCGACAGCAGTGCTAAAGCGGGGACGGACACCGAAGACAATCCCTTCCATGAGTGGCTACGCCTACAGGGCGCAGTAGCTATCAAGGACCAGCAAAGTAACTGGTTTGATGAAAAAGGTTGGTTTGATGTTGAAATCTTTCACACCTACCTGAAATCCAAAAACTATAAAGTCGACACAGTGGATGACGAAGGCGCACGCAAAGCTTGGGGTCTGCGCCTGCGCCAGCTTCTCTTCAAAGAAGAGGTCCGCAGCTCTCTTCGACTGTTCGACAATAGCCCACAGGCGCAATTGGTTCGGTGCCTGACACCCCCTCAATCGTCAATCCATGTCTCCGCTAAGGTCACCGGCCCGAGTTTCAGCGTGGCCGATAACTTCAAGGCGTCTGCCAAAGCAGAAGTAAGCTTAGGAATTGACCTCGCTCGTGGCGAAGTCGAGTTGATGAAACTGGATCTGCCAGGCAGAGATCAGGCCAAAGACATCCTGATTCCGTACCTGGATTACGAGAAAAATCGCAAAAACTTGAATCTCGGCAGGTTCTCCCTTCACTTAGGAGCCAGAGCTTGGGGCTATACCGGCGCATCCCTACTCCTTTCATCCAGCGTGCAGCTAGGGCGAGCCAATGTACAAGGCGGCCTAAACCTTCCAGAAATTCAGGACGCCAAACGGCCAGAAACCTCTAAAGCAACAGCCGCAACGGTACGCAGTGGGCAAGAACTTACTGGGGACGCAGCGAAAGTCAGGATCGAAGACGCCGGTAAAGCGGAGTTCAACCTATTCGCGGGTGTACAGGCAGGGATCTTGTTGACCGGTGCGTTGAACTGGGCACCTCCCAAAGAAATCGCGGCCCTGCGCACCCCACCAGCACCGGGAATGGCAAACAGTGCAATCAACGCGAAAACCAGTCAATGGTTCAGCTTGGCGCGACTGACAGCAGGCTTCACCGCTGCATACGGCTTGGGGGTAAATGCCGATGTCGCCATTTCTCTGAACGAAGGCCGCTTTATCATGCGGTTCAAGGCATCGCTCATCGTCGGACCGGGGGCTGGTGGGGAATTCCAGTTCGAAGTGGGCTACGACGGTGTCACTGATCTGATCAACTTGCTACGCCGCGAAATGCATAAAAACCAGGATAAATCCCTGATCTTTGTGACCGATGAGGCAGCCGATTATATCGATAAACTAAACTTCCTCGGCGCTGCCGGCATGGAAGTCGCCATGGTTTACATGGTGGGCATTGATATGGTGATGTCGTTGTATGAGGCGTTGACTGGTGGTGGTCGTGGTGCATCCATTGCTCATTCGATCATGACCTATCGCCAACAAGCAGAACTTGAACAATGGTTCCTGACTGCAACACCAGGTGCTCTTGGCCCTATGTTGATGACTCTTGTTTCGGCAGCGGAATCTTTCAAAATTAGAGAGTATGTAACTGTAGGTACAGAATCCAAGCCTGGTGAAAAAGCCTATACAAAAGATCAATGCCATTTACTCCAACAACAAGCAGTTGAGCGCATACTTGGCTGGATTGTGAAGCAAGCCACGGCGCAAGGAACGATTCCTCTAGCGCAAGCGCAGTTTGAAGAGGCATGTATGAGCATGAATCGATTTGGTACAAAAGCTTCGAGCAATGCGGAGCAAAGTTACTGCGAGAATAGATTGAGAATGGACAATTTTATGTCCGAAGCAGTTCAAAGGCTTTTTGGTGACCAGAACGATGAAATGCGCGCAAGATACAAAACGCACGTAAATACGCTCGGCGCTCGCCTAGACGGGTTTTGTCATCGAGTTCAATACTACGGAAGGACCTTTGTACCGGGTGGAAAAGCAACCTACATTGGCCAAACCCAGTAACTTCAAGGTAAAAAAATGTTACGCAAGCCCCTTTTCACTATAGCTCTATTTTTACTGGCATTTACCAACAATGCATTTGCACAACTATCACCCGAGCAACAGATTGCTAAAACTCGAGGAGTCACCCTATACAACCAGTACAAAACGGCCGCACCAGAGTTACGTATTGCAGCTGAAGTTGGAGATGCAGAAGCACAGTTTTATTTAGCCGAAGAACTGCGCAAAGAAAAACAGCTTATGACCGCCGAAGCTCAAAAGTGGTACGAAGCTTCTGCGGCTCAAGGCGACTACTACTCAATGTTTCAGCTCGCCACAGCCGGAGGGGACCTATGTGCGGTGGCAAATAAGTGTCCTTCTGGAATTAAAAGTGCTGGCGATTGGTTGGATTTATTAATAAAAACGGCAGAGCCTCGGGCTATGAAAGGGGATGCCGAAGCAATGGCCATTATGTATAACGCAACCTCTGATTTAACATGGCTAGAAAAATCGGCAGAAGCAGGCTACGCCCCCGCACAATGGTTGCTAGCCAATCGTTATTCGGAGGGACAAGGTAGTTTTTTACTACCTTGGAATCGTAAATCCGCCGAAGAGAAGTGGTTGAAAGCATCTTCCGAAGGTGGATACCCGAAGGCCATGATCGAATACATTTCTATCTTGTATGAGCGTGGTGACTTAGAAGGCGTTCGTCATTGGCTTGAGATCGCTGCCAAAACTGGTTACCAAGACGCTGTGAGTAGTTATGGCGCCTATCTTTCTCATACTCCCGATAAAGTCGGCTACCCTATCGACCTCATAAAAGGCTATGCGTTGGTATCGTTACTGAAAGAGCTAGACGGAGGTGGACACGTGCAAGTTTATGTCGAAGGAAAACTTCCTCTTATTTCGGCAAAGATGACGCCCGAACAAATCACCGAGGCCAATAATTTTGCTAAAGACTGGAAAGCCACACACCCACCACTTTCTTTTTATCCAGAAAAATTAGGCCTGTAACTTTGAGTTTTAGAATCTACCCACAGACGCATCAAGGCACACAACCGCATCTGTGGACACACCCTATAAAAACCAGAATCGCACTAGCCATTTTTATTCTGTTTATGATGAGTTGCCACGCCCGAGCAGATCTTACCTCTCAGCAGCAACAGAGCAAAATTCAAGGAGTGGTACTCTACAATCAATACAAGGTCGCAATACCAGAGTTAACGATCGCGGCAGAAGCGGGAGACAGAGAAGCACAATTTTATTTAGCGGAAGAGTTACGTCAGCAGAAGCAGTACATTACCGCAGAGGCCCAAAAATGGTACGAGGCAGCGGCGGAGCAAGGTGACTACTACGCATTGTTTAAACTTGCTACATCAAAAAGTGACTTGTGCAGCACGATGAACAATTGTCCTAAAGGCTCAAAGAAACCAGGTGATTGGCTTGAGCATCTATGGAAAATCGCCGAGCCTAAAGCGAATAGCGGCGACGGCGAAGCCATGTACATCATGTATCTCGCTACAACCAAATTAGACTGGCTTGAAAAATCAGCCGAAGCTGGTTACGCACAGGGTCAATGGCTACTGGCGAATCGATACAAGGAAGGAGAGAAGTTTTTTTTACCCTGGAAACGCCAAGAAGCGGTTGGTCGATGGTTGAAGGCTTCTGCAGAAGGTGGTTTTCCAAAAGCTATGCTTGAATTCTCAGCATACCTTTATGAGAACGGAGGTGATCTCAGCATTGCACGCCATTGGATTGAAGAAGCAGCAAAATCGGGGTATGAAACAGGTGTAAGTAGCTATGGTGCTTATTTGGCACACGCGCCATCACTTTACGATTTCCCGCTCGACTTGGTTAAAGGGTACGCATTGACATCCCTACTCACTGAGCTCGATGGAGGAGGAAACATCAAACCCTATGTGGATGAGGTTTTGCCTGAAATAGCGGCAAAAATGTCCCTTGGACAAATCGACGAAGCTAAGATACTTGCTAAAAAGTGGAAAGACTCTCATCCCCCTCTTTCATTTTATCCTGACAAACTTGGATACTGATTTATCTATCAATTTACGGCCAATGATAAAAGTCTCTTGGTAACTCAACTCTCCCAGACAAGCCAGCTCCTTAGGGAAGGTCTGAAGTACCCACCGATTTTTCATACCCTCGCTACTTGAGGCTCAAAAATCATAAGTCGGTCGAAAATCAGACCTTTCTTGCCCTTAATTCATGGTTCTTTCCTCGGATCGCGCTGTTTCAGGGCGATCAGCCTGCATTACAGACGCACCTCGCCCATACCCATCAACCGTTTTCGCACCATCCACAAGTTCGACAAAGCGAACAACGTTGTCTGCTGCGCGATGTTTTTCGACAAACCACGAAAGCGCACTTTCGTATAACCAAACTGGCGCTTGATCACGCGAAACGGATGCTCAACCTTGGCCCGCACCTGCGCTTTCGCGTATTCGATCTTGCGTCGCATGCGCCCGATCAGACTCTTTTTTGCGTGCTTTTTATAGCTGCTTGGCCGGGCGGCAATCGACCAGATCATCTTGCGATCCTGATGCTCGGGACGTTTGTCCACGCCGGTGAAACCGGCGTCGCCACACACGTAAGTTTCCTCACCGTGCAGCAACTGATCGACCTGCGTCACGTCCGCCACATTGGCCGCAGTGCCCACCAGGCTATGCACCAAGCCGGATTCGGCATCGACGCCGATGTGCGCTTTCATACCAAAAAAATACTGATTCCCTTTCTTGGTTTGGTGCATTTCGGGATCGCGTTTACTGTCCTTGTTCTTGGTCGAACTCGGCGCGTGAATGATCGTCGCATCGACCACCGTGCCGTGACGCAACAGCAGGCCCCGGTCGCCCAGATAGCCATTGATGACCTGCAAAATCCCGCCTGCCAACTCATGTTTTTCCAATAAACGGCGGAAGTTGAGGATCGTGGTTTCATCGGGAATCCGATCCAAATTCAAGCCCGCGAACTGGCGCAGAATCGTCGTTTCATATAGTGATTCTTCCATCGCCGGATCGCTGTAGCCGAACCAGTTCTGCATCAAATGAACGCGCAACATGGCCATCAACGGATACGCCGGACGGCCCCCTTCGCCCTTTGGATAATGCGGCTCGATCAAAGTAACCAAGCCCTTCCAGGGCACGACCTGATCCATCTCGATCAGGAAGCGCTCGCGGCGGGTCTGCTTACGTTTGCCGGCGTACTCGGCATCGGCGAAGGACATCTGTTTCATCGGGACTCAACCATCGTGTTCGTGTCAGGCGGGTATTTCACCAGATTTGGAAGTCTTCTTCAGAGTTTCCTTAGGAGCTTGGCTTGTTCGTTGAGGTATGCCGTCAGACCGGCGCCTTCCACCCCATCATCTGCTGCTGCGCAACCAGCAGCAAATCGCACCCATCCTGCGTCAGCAGATAAAGCGCGTGAGTAATGTGCGGAATATCTTGAACATCACCGTGCTTGAAGCATTGGCAATGAAGCGTTTCAAGTAACTGGCTGGAGGCTCGAATACGCTGTAAAGCGGCTTCGAGAATGTCTTGGGGATCGGCCTCTGTATCGATGACCATTGGGTTTGAGTCGGTAACGCTGCTTTTGATTGAGCGATAGCGATCGGGAAACGGATTTAGTGTTGGCATAGTAATTACTCGAGTATTAATTAGTAATCGCCAGCACCGTGACCAAACGATGGAGGCGGCTGTGTACAGGCTTGGTCAACCGCTAACACTCAAAACGGCTCGCTCGAAAGCGTCCTGCACACAGCCACCATTGCAACGCACTACGAGACGTAGAAGTCCGCAGCGCGAATGATGGCACATATATGTGCAGTGTTAATCAGGTGACCAAACCTGCTCGCTGATTTTGCAGCGATGCTAAACAGTAAACGCTGGCAGCTTGCCGGCGAAAGACGACAAAGCGTCCGAGCGTGTAGGAACGGGCCGAAGCACCCTCAGTTTTTTTACCTGCATGAAATCTCTGTCAGAAACATCATCGCGACAGACGGCATTCAGTGGGGTTAACCATCGCTTAACCCCGCGGTCCAAAACTTTACTGGACCGCACGCCTTCAGACTCTTCTGACGCCCAGTGCGGCAGGTTCGGCGCCTCACACGCCGAGCTGACTTTAAGCCTGCACTGGAGACTATTCATGAACATGCGCACTTTGCTGATAACCACCGCCCTCGCCTGCACCGCGTTCGCCGGACAGGCTCAGGCCAATGACACTTCAACTTCCCAGGCCGTGCCCTATCACTACGGCATGCCGCTTCACGTGGGTAAGGTCGTTGCCCTGACTGAACCGAATACGCTGGATTGCAAAGTGATAACGGCCGAGATGAAGTACATCGACACCTCTGGCAAACCTGCAGAAATCACCTACCGGAAGTTTTCCGACGCTTGCAGTTATCAAAACTGACTGAAAGGTCTGATTCAACACGTTGCGGTATTCCTGTGAGGGGTGGTTCTGGCGCTATGCTCAGCGCCTCCCCCCACTGCCGCAAGGATTAGCCATGCAGTTATCGTTTCGTACCTTGTCGACCTTCACTGCCCTTCTGTGTTTTTTGCTGACCCTGGTCTGGGGTTTGATGCCAGACGGGTTGCTGTCAATCTGGAGCATCGAATACTCGTTGGCGGTGGGCGTTGTCGCGCGGCGCAGCGCCATGCTGTTCGCGGTGTTGGGCATGATGTTTTATCTGGTTCGAAACGAGCCGCCTTCGATTACCCGCCATGCGTTGAGCAATGGCTTCATGGTCGGCTGTTGGGGGTTGGCAGCACTAGGCTTCGGCGAATGGCTCAATGGCCATGCCGGTCCGGGCATATTGCTTGCGGTGGTGGTCGAACTGGCGCTGGGTCTGGCTTTTCTCCAGACCAAGCGCGTGTCGGTGGGACTCGAAACCGTGGGTTAAAGCGCTTTCCTGTCGGGATGCAGAGTCTGGGCACCCGCCTGATGCTCCATGTCAGAACGCAGTCCAGCAATCAGGTCGTTGATTTCTCGACAACCATTTAGCTGTTGAGCATTTATTCCGGTCTTAATTAGATCGAGGTGATCGGTTTCACGATCGGAATACACCTTAACGGTCATAGACAGGTCCGGCGACAGCGTGCACTGACAACGTTTCGGCAGAAAACTGCTTTCAATGATATTGCGAAGTTCCAAGGCAGAAAGAAACATAACGACCCTCTCCTTAATGTGAGCAATTAACTACCGATACTGACTCAATGAAATCCCCGGTCAGCTCAAGACCAGCTACAGCATAAAACATGCCCAGGATTTCGCCCTGCAGCTCATCGGTAAATCAAAGATTTAGCGAAACCACCGCTAAATGACCTCATGCAATCTGCAAGCAAGGCCGGTTGTGCCCCTGCAATTTGCACACATCCTTGATGTTTGCATTCGCAGCTGACGGCAGTAAGAATGCGGCCAGACATTCAGTATCCGCCGACCCCACACACACGCAAGGAGGCATCATGGGTTCTTTGAGCTTAATCACTACCGTTGGGCTGATTGTTGCCGGGCTGTCGACCATCGCTCACGCCGCGAAACTTGAAGAGGTTGCGCCGTTTCCCAAGGCTGAGAGCGGTTTTACCCGCCAAGTCATTCACCTTGGCCCACAGACTCAGGAAGACAGCTTCCAGGTCGAGATCCTCGCCGGCAAAACCCTGGCCGTCGACTGCAATCGCCAACGGCTGGGCGGTATTCTCGAGGAGAAAAACCTCGAAGGCTGGGGTTATCCGTTCTACCGACTGGAAAAAGTTATCGGCCCAATGAGTACGCAAATGGCCTGCCCGGATGGCATGAGCAAAAAGGACTTCGTGCCGGTGGTCGGTGACGGGTTCATGCTCCGCTACAACAGCAAACTGCCAATCGTGCTTTACGTGCCCAAAGACGTCGAAGTCCGTTACCGGATCTGGTCGGCGTCGAGCAAGGTCGAGAAAGCCATCCAGGAATAACCGTTACAGGAGCGCCATGTTGATTACCTGCCACGTCAAATATGTGATCGACCCGTATCAACTCAGTGAGTTCGAAGCCTACGCCAAAGCCTGGCTGGGCATCGTCGAGCGTTTGGGCGGTACGCACCACGGATACTTCCTGCCTTCGGAGGGCGCGAGCAATATCGCCTACTGCCTGTTCAGTTTTCCTTCGCTGGCGGACTACGAAAGCTACCGGCATATCGCGATGACTGACGCCGAAAGCGCCGCGCTCGTGGCTTCGCTGGTCGAGAAGAAGTTTATCGTCAGTTACGAGCGGACCTTCCTGCGCCCGCTGCTGGCCTGACACCCCTTACACCGGGGCGCCGCTCAATGCGGCGCGTTCGGCGACATGCCGCAAACTATCAAAATTGATGTTGGCCCCCGAGTCGATGGCGACCAGGGTCTGGCCTCGGATACCGGTTTGCGCCACGTATTTCTTGATTCCGGCCACGGCCAATGCACCGGAAGGTTCGGTGATCGAGCGGGTATCGTCGTAGATGTTCTTGATGGCGGCACAGAGTTCGTCGTTGCTCACGGTAATCACTTCATCGACGCAGAACTGGCAGACTTCGTAGCCATAGGCACCGATCTGCGCCACTGCCACGCCATCGGCGAAGGTTCCTACACTGGGCAGGACCACTCGCTCACCGGCCTGCAATGCAGCGTACAGACAGGCGGAATGTTCTGACTCGACGCCGATGATGCGGACTTCAGGTCGCAGGTATTTGACGTACGCCGCAATGCCAGCGATCAGGCCACCACCTCCCACCGGGACGAAGATCGCGTCCAGCGGACCTTGATGCTGACGCAGGATTTCCATGGCGACGGTGCCCTGCCCGGCGATCACGTCCGGGTCGTCGAAGGGCGAGACAAAGGTGCGACCGGTTTGCCGCGCCAGGCTCAGTGCATGTTCCAGCGCACACGGAAAACTCTCGCCATACAGCACCGCGTCGGCGCCCCGACTGCGCACACCGAGCACCTTCAACTCCGGCGTCGTGCATGGCATCACAATCGTTGCGGCGATCCCCAATTCACGCGCCGCCAGCGCCACGCCCTGGGCATGATTGCCTGCCGAAGCCGTGATCACGCCGCGAGCCTTTTGCTCATCGCTCAGTTGCACCAGTTTGTTGTAGGCACCGCGGATCTTGAAGGAAAAGGTCGGCTGCAAGTCTTCGCGCTTGAGCAGTATCTGATTGCCGAGGGCCTCGGACAGCGCCGGTGCCATTTGCAGCGGCGTACGCACCGCCAGTTCATACACTGGCGCGGCAAGGATCTTTTTCACGTATTGCTCAAGCAAGGCCTGCTGGGCGGGGATGCTGCTCATGGTTGACTCCTGACTTTAATCGGAGCCCAAGAGACAGAAAGTAAAAACCCGCCTCTAGGGCGGGTTGGGTGCTGCAGTCGTGAGCTAGCCCGCCAAATAAGGAATGGCGGTAATAATGCTTGGCTGGCAGCGCAATACGGTGGAAGTCATGGCTGGAAATTAGCCGGGCGCTGATGGCAAGTCAATGGCCAATTTTCCTCGGCCGCTGTAGGCTGACGATTCTGCTCATCGTCCCAAGGAAGGAAACCATGAAGACTGTCACCCTGCCTCTCATTGCCCTTATTGCCTTCGCGGGTTACACCGTTTCGGTGATGCTCCAGGCCGAACAGTCGTTGATCGATTTCGGCATCAGCCTGATGTCGCGACCTGATACTGCGCAGGTGGTGATTGATTTGTACCTGCTGGCGACATTAGCCGGCGTGTGGATGTACAAGGATGCGCGCAAGCGTGGACAGTCGGCGTTGTCGGTGATGCCCTACTTGCTGATCACGGCGATTTTTGTGTCCGTTGGGCCGTTGTTGTACCTCGTCGTCCGTGGCTTGCAGGATCGGAGAAAGGCCGTCACTTTGCCAGTCGCCTGAGCCCGAGCACCATTACTCCTGCTCCAATCATCATCGCGGTCAGAAACAGCGGATATGAAACCCACCACGGCACGCCCGCCGTCATCATGCTGAACTCGGACATGCCGCCAACACTTGCAATCAGGTTCAGCGGCAGAAACACCACATTGATCAACGTCAGTTTGCGCAGCAAATTGTTCATGCTGTTGTTCATCAGGTTGCCCCGGGCGTCGATGAGGCCAGAGAACACCGTGGAGTAAATTTCCGCCTGTTTGTAGCACTGGTTGTTTTCGATGATCAGGTCGTCGATCAGCCCAATGGCTTCGGCGCTGAAATGTTCCTTTGCGGCGTGATTGCGCAACCGGGTCAGGACTGCGCCGTTGCTGTGAATCGCGTTGATGTAATAGATCAGGCTTTCGCTGAGGTTGAACATCTGGAAAAGTTGCTGGTTCTGCATCGACGCGTTGAACTTCTGCTGCAATTCCCGGGCAACCAGCTTGATCACCTTCAGGTGGCCCAAATAGTGATGGATGTTGTTAAACAGCAGGTCGAGCAACACATCCAGCGGCGTGTTCAGCGGCTGGCGCATGCCGAGGCCACTGAGCGGCGAGTCGTCGGTGGCGATCACCAGCAAACGATGCTCGGAAAACAGCAAACCGCAGGACGACACTTCGAAGGCCAGGCTGCCGGCGCCGGAATAATTTTCCGGGCGTTTCCAGATCAGGAACAGGTTGTCGGGGTGAAACTCGATGCGTGACACCTCGTCGGGGTCCAGGGCCGAGGCAAGGGCATGTTCATCGACTTTGAAATGGCTGTGCAGCAAGTCCCGCTCGGCCGCATCGGGGTTGTTGAACAGCATCACTTCAGCGTCCAGCCGTTCGACCGCTTTCAGGGCGCCGTGAATCAGTTGAAAGCTCTTGATCATCCGCCGCTCACCAAGCCTGGCCGCGGCGCTTGAGCTCCAGGCGACGAACGAACTCTTCCAGCACCAGTGAATACAGATCATCCTGCAAGTAAGCGTCTTCGATGCCGGCGTCCATGTTCGGGTTGTCGTTGACCTCGATCACCACCACTTTGTCGCCGGACTGCTTGAGGTCGACACCGTAGAGGCCATCGCCGATCAGGTTCGCAGTCTTCACCGCCAGTTCCACCACCGCCCGCGGGGCTTCGTGAACGGCCAGGGTGCGGCATTCGCCGTTGATGTCCTGGCCCTTGGCCTTGTGGTTGTAGATCTGCCAATGGCCCTTGGACATGAAGTACTGGCAGGCAAAGATCGGTTTTCGGTTGAGTACGCCGATGCGCCAGTCGTATTCGGTGTAGAAGAACTCCTGGGCCAGCAACAGCACGGAATGTTCAAACAGTTCGGCCGTGGCTTCGAGCAAGGCTTGCTGGCTTTCGACCTTGATCACCCCCCGAGAGAAACAGCCGTCGGGAATCTTCAATACCAACGGGAAACCGAGGCGCTCGCCCACCCGCTCAAAGTCTTCCGGTCGCTCTTTGTAGAGAATCTCGGTGGCGGGCATGCCCAGTTGATGGCTCTTGAGCAGATCGGTCAGATACACCTTGTTGGTGCAACGCAGAATTGACGCCGGGTCGTCCATCACCACCAGCCCTTCGCTCTCGGCTTTCTTGGCAAAGCGGTAGGTATGGTTGTCGACGCTTGTCGTCTCGCGGATCAGCAGCCCGTCGTATTCGGCGATACGCGCGTAGTCCTTGCGCTCAATCAGCTCGACGTCGATGCCCAGCGTCTTGCCAACCCTGACGAAGTTGTCCAGCGCCTTGGCATTCGACGGCGGCAACGCTTCCTGGGGATCGTGGAGGATTGCCAGGTCATAACGGGCCAAACGCCGGGAACGCGGCACGCGCCAGATCTTGCGGCTGAAACTGTCGAGTGAGTGGGCGAACTGGTCTTCCTGATCTTCGCGCAACTTATGTAAGGCACCGGACTTTATGCCTTCGATGTGCCAACCATTCGTTCGACGAAACTCAACTAACAATATCGGACACGGAAAGATTTCGAACAACTGTCGCGCCAGATCCTGTAACGGCTCGATATTAGTCTTGCCAAAGTACAGTGTCAGGGTAAAGCCTTCGGTATCACTGTAAAGATGATGACTGAGGGCTTTTTCCAGGGTTCTATCCAGATCATCCAGGGCCAGGCCGTACAAGGATTTTCGAGTCAGTTCGCTGATGGTCCGCACCGACGGAATCACCTTGTGTCCACGGGCTTCGGCCAACAGCGAACAGTAATAACCGTGCCCCAGGTACTTGTAGCTGCGGCACAGGTTGATCACCTGGACCCGCTTGCCCTGCTCGTTCGCACGGGTTTTTTCGAGGTACTCCTGGGCGCTGACGATGTCTTCACTGGGGAAGTAGGAGGCCCAGTCTTCCTTGCGTTCGACGATGATAATCAACTGGCTGGAAGTTCTAACTCCATCATTTAAATACGTTGCTGCCGGCAAAGTTTGCTCGGATACTTCGCGCCAATGACCTTGTACCGCTGACATAGTGATTGATCCGTTGGAGAACAAGACCTTTCCTATTAAGCACGAAGTTTTCCGAAAGTCCCGTTTCGTTACGCAACTTTTACGGTGGTCATATGAATCTGGTTTTTCGCCTGGCGGTCGTTGAAGACTTGCCCGCATTGCTGGAACTTGAACAACAATGTTTCACCACGGATCGGCTTAACAGTCGCAGTTTTCAATGGATGATCACCCGGGCCCACGGGCAACTTCTAGTGGCCCAGCGTGGCGAGCACGTGGTCGGTTACGCCGTGGTGCTGTTTCACCGGGGGACTTCGCTGGCTCGGCTTTATTCAATTGCAATCGCGACCGAGGCGCGCGGCAGCGGACTGGGCAAGCAGTTGCTTGACCGCATCGAAGCCTGTGCGCTTGAGTATGATTGCGCCTACTTGCGGTTAGAGGTACGCATCGACAATCCAGCGGCGATTGCCCTGTATGAGCGCAATGGTTACCGACGCTTTGCACTGATTCACGACTATTACCAGGACCATGCCGATGCGCTGCGGCTGGAAAAGCGCATCCTTCAGCACCGCGACTCACGCAATATCAAGGTGCCTTATTACCCGCAGACCACCGATTTCACCTGTGGCCCGGCCTGCCTGCTGATGGCCATGGGTGCACTGCAACAGGATCGAGTGCTGGAGCGCCGCGAAGAACTGCAGATCTGGCGCGAGGCGACTACCGTGTTCATGACCGCCGGCCACGGTGGCTGCAGCCCTCAAGGCCTTGCATTGGCGGCATCACGACGGGGGTTTCGGGTGGGCCTGCAACTGAGTATGGCCGGGCCATTGTTTCTCGATGGCGTGCGCGATGAGCATAAAAAAGACGTAATGCGTCTGGTGCACGAGGAGTTTACGCAGCAGTTGCAAGCCACTGACGTCGAACGGGTGATTGGAGGGCCACTGGATCTGCGCCGGTTGCTGGAAGCTGGCGGCCAGCCGTTGGTGCTGATCAGCTGTTATCGACTCACCCGCTCGAAGTCACCGCATTGGGTGATCGTCACCGATTGCGATGAAGAGTTCGTGTACCTCCACGACCCGGATGTCGACCACAGCCAGCATTGTCAGCCCATGGACTGCCAGCATTTGCCGGTCAGTCATGGGGAGTTCGACAAGATGTGCAGCTTCGGCCGGGGCAAGCTTCGGGCTGCGGTGATTCTGTATGCCCGAACGTGACGTCGGGCAAGCGTCGGACTGGTTACTTCAATCCGACTTTGTACAGCGCCCCGTCGTCTTCATCGGTCAACACATACACATACCCGTCCGGCCCCTGCCGCACATCGCGAATGCGCTTGTTGAGTTCGCCGAGCAAACGCTCTTCGTGCACCACTTTGTCGCCGTCAAACTGCAAGCGGATCAACTCCTGACTCACCAGCGCGCCGATAAACACGTTGTGCTGCCAGGCCTTGAAGCGATCAGCATCGTAGAACGCCATGCCGCTGAGGCCAGGGGATTTTTCCCAGACATGGTGTGGTGCGACGGTGCCTTCGGCGGACTTGCCGTTGGCTTCCGGAATCGGCCGGCCGGAATAGTTGATGCCATGGGTTGCCATCGGCCAGCCATAGTTCTTGCCTCGCTCGATGATGTTGATTTCGTCGCCACCCTGGGGACCGTGCTCGTTTTCCCAGAGGGTGCCGGTCCACGGATTGAGCGCCGCGCCTTGCGGATTGCGCTGGCCATAGGACCAGATTTCCGGACGTACGTCGGTCTGACCGACAAAGGGGTTGTCATTCGGCACTTTGCCGTCCGGATAGATCCGCACGATCTTGCCTTGCAGCTTGTCGAGGTCCTGAGCAGTCGGCCGGTCGTTGTTCTCGCCAAGGGTGATGAACAGATAGCCGTCGCGGTCGAACACCAGGCGCGAACCAAAGTGGTTGCCGACCGAAAGCTTGGGCTCCTGGCGAAAAATCACTTTGAAATCCTTGATAGCCGTCAGGTCGTCAGACAGACGTCCGCGTCCGACCGCCGTCCCGGCCTTGTCGCCCTCACCGCCACCTTCGGCATAAGACAGATAGACCGTGCGGTCTTGCTTGAAGTCAGGCGACAACACCACATCCAGCAATCCGCCCTGCCCCTTGGCCCAGACCTTTGGTACGCCACTGAGCGGAGCGGAAAGTTTACCGTCGGCGCTGACCACCCGCAGGTTGCCGGGTCGTTCGGTCACCAGCATCCCTTGCCGATCGGGCAGAAACGCCAAGGCCCAGGGATGTTCGAGCCCTTTGGTAATCTGCGTCACCTCAAGGGTGCCCTGTTCGCTTTTCAAATTCTGGGTCGGCGCCGCGAAAACGGGTGTCGTGGCGGTGATCAGTGCGCCGGCACACAGTGTGGCCAGAAGAGTCTTACGCAACATGCACGATTCCTTTTGTCGTTCGAATGGCTTGAAAAAACGCTGCCCTGCCGTTCAACGGTTGCTGGTGTCCGCATCTCGATGAGGTGGATTGGGGATGAATTTCGGTGGGGTGGCGGGAGGCGGCCGGTCTTGGGGATAGCGGTTGCCAACACCACCGTTGTCAAGCGTCGGTGGGCGCGGCACGGGCACTGTGTTCGGCCCACGGATGGCCGGCACGCTGGGTTGCGTGCCTTGCATGCTGTTGGGATTAGCCCGGCGAATCGGGCTGTTGTAAGGATTGCTGGTGTTGCCCGTCGGGCTCTGGGCCAACAGCAATGAAGAAGCTGACGCTGCGCTGTCGGCGTCGGCCAGATTGCTCAGCACGCCACTCAGCGCCAACGCGGTGCAGCCGAGCACAAATCTGTTCATGGGAAGCCTCTCGACATCGGCGTGGATAGGGTCTTCGATAGCACGCTACGCCCGAGGTTCGGATTTGTTAACTAAAACCTCCTTCACAAGATGTAACACGAGTTGACCCCACCGCCGATCCGCCCGCCTGACCGGGCCGAAACCCGCTGAAACTTTTGCACAGCGCCACCGGTCACCTGAACATCACTCGCGAGAAGACGACAATGGCACGGGCAATCTGGAAAGGCGCAATCAGTTTCGGTCTGGTGCATATTCCTGTCGCGCTGGTCTCGGCGACGTCTTCTCAAGGGGTGGATTTCGACTGGCTCGACAGCCGCAGCATGGACCCGGTGGGCTACAAGCGCGTCAACAAGGTCACCGGCAAGGAAGTCACCAAGGAACACATCGTTAAAGGTGTGCAGTACGAAAAGGGTCGGTATGTGGTCCTCAGCGAAGAGGAAATCAAGTCGGCGCACCCACTGTCCACTCAGACCATCGACATCTTTTCCTTTGTCGACAGCGAACAGATCCCACTGCAAAACATCGATACGCCCTACTACCTCGCACCGGATAAACGCGGCGGCAAGGTGTATGCGCTGTTGCGCGAAACGTTAAGCAAAACCAACAAGGTCGCCCTCGCCCACGTTGTCTTGCATACCCGTCAGCATCTGGCGGCGCTGATGCCACTGGAATCGGCGATGGTGCTGGTGATGCTGCGCTGGCCTGCCGAAGTGCGAAGTCTGGATACGCTCGAGTTGGGCAGTGAAGTCACCAAGCCCGAACTGGCCAAGGGTGAACTGGACATGGCCAAACGACTGGTTGAAGACATGAGCGCCGACTGGAAGCCCGAGGATTATCGCGACAGCTTTGAAGACAAGATCATGGCGCTGGTTGAGAAGAAGGCTAATGAAGGCAAGATCGAGGATGTGGAAACGGCGACGGGTGAAGAGGAGCGTAAAACCGCGGATGTTATTGATTTGACCGAACTGCTCAAACGCAGTCTCGGCGGCAAAAGTGCCGGTAAAGCCAAACCAGCCGCACACAAAAAAGCCACGAAGACTTCTCGTGGATGATTGATGATTTTGCGGTGAATGTTATGGCCCCATCGCGAGCAAGCTCGCTCCCACACTGGATCTGAGTTGTACACAAATCCAATGTGGGAGCGAGCTTGCTCCGGGCGGCGCTCCGACGATGGCGTCTTCCGCCGCGATACTACATTTAGATCAGAACGAAAATCGCCAGCAAGCCACCAAAAATCGCCCACTTTTCGAGGTAATAGAGCTTGCGGTTACTCTTCTTGAGCGCTTTGCCCCGCAGGCGAATTTTATAAATTTTGGTGAACAATCGGTTGATACCGCCGGTCTTGTCACCGACATCGTTCGGCGCGCCCGCCGCCGACATCACGTTACGGCTGAACCAGCCATTGAACGCCGTCGCCCAGCGATACTTCATCGGACGCTCAACGTCACAGAACAGAATGATGCGGTTCTGCTGGGTGGTGTTTTCGGCGTAATGAATGAAAGTCTCGTCGAACATGACCGCTTCACCGTCGCGCCAGTGGTAGTTCTCACCATCGACGTTGATGTAGCAACCGGCATCGTTCGGTGTTTCCAGGCCAAGGTGATAACGATAGGAGCCGGCATAAGGATCGCGGTGACGGACCAGTTTCGAACCCGGTGGCAACTCAGCAAACATCGCGGCCTTGATGGAGCCGATGCTTTGCACCAGTTCGGTGGTACGCGGGCAGAGTTTCATGGCCGAAGGATGACTGTCGCCGTACCACTTCAGGTAGAAACGTTTCCAGCCAGTCTTGAAGAACGAGTTGAAGCCGACGTCGTCGTATTGATTCGAGCGCTTGATCTCTCCAGCCTTGAGCAGGCTCTGGCCCTCGGCGCGAATTTCTTCCCAATGGTCCTGCAACGGACTCAGATCAGGGAAATCGGCCGGGTTGAGATAAGGCTTGCTGGGGATTTTCGAGAACAGATAAAGGAAGCAGTTGATCGGCGCCAGAAACGTCGAGTGGTCGCTCAGTTGGCGGCCCAGCTTGTGGCGCACGCGTCCGCGCAAGTGAACGTACGTAATGGATACAACGTAAATAGCGGCGATGATCAGTTTCACAGTAATCGTCACACGTCAGAAGTGAACAATCTGCGTCCTTGCCGATCCATCGGCCCAAGGGTCTTGGCATTTTAGCCACAGTTTGTAACAAATAGTTAACCTTCAACGGTGAAAATCTGTCCGCTGATGCTGCCAAAGCGGCCGTGCGGCCTTAACACCCTATCGTTTAAAGAGCCAGACCAGTACAATCGCCGCCAAACATTACGCGCCCCCCTTGGTTGATGACGGGAATGAACCCCGTCTCAGCGCACGTCGACTCGGGCCAAGCGCTCCATATGCTGCTGTCCACTTATTGCCAGATGGACCTTCCGCTTCTGACCGGGATGCAATTCCTGTGGTTCGAATACCGGAAACGGGTACTGAATCGGTACTGCCGCAACCCTAGCTACTCTGAATGCTTCGCAGGAAAAACCTTTGATCTCTACAGCTAACATCACGATGCAGTTCGGCGCCAAGCCGCTATTCGAAAACGTTTCGGTCAAATTCGGCGCGGGCAACCGCTACGGTCTGATCGGCGCCAACGGTTGCGGCAAGTCGACCTTCATGAAAATCCTCGGCGACGACCTCGAGCCATCCGGCGGCCAGGTCATGCTCGAGCCGAACGTGCGTCTGGGTAAATTGCGCCAGGACCAGTTCGCTTACGAAGAATTCACCGTGATCGATACCGTGATCATGGGTCACGAAGAGCTGTGGAAGGTCAAGGCCGAGCGCGACCGCATCTACTCGCTGCCGGAAATGACCGAAGAAGACGGCATGGCCGTGGCAGAACTGGAAACCGAGTTCGCTGAAATGGACGGCTACACCGCCGAATCCCGTGCTGGCGAACTGTTGCTGGGCCTGGGTATCGGCATCGAGCAGCACTTCGGCCCGATGAGCGAAGTGTCCCCAGGCTGGAAACTGCGTGTATTGCTGGCGCAGGCGCTGTTCTCCGATCCTGAAGTGCTGTTGCTCGACGAACCGACCAACCACCTGGACATCAACACCATCCGCTGGCTGGAAAACATTCTGACCCAGCGCTCCAGCCTGATGATCATCATCTCTCACGACCGCCACTTCCTGAACAGCGTGTGCACCCACATGGCTGACCTGGATTACGGCGAGCTGCGCCTGTTCCCGGGCAACTACGACGAGTATATGACCGTGGCGACCCAGTCCCGCGAGCAACTGCTGTCGGACAACGCCAAGAAGAAAGCGCAGATCTCCGAACTGCAATCGTTCGTCAGCCGCTTCTCGGCCAACGCCTCGAAAGCCAAACAGGCCACTTCCCGCGCGAAGGCGATCGACAAGATCCAGCTGGCCGAGGTCAAGCCTTCGAGCCGTGTAAGCCCGTTCATCCGTTTCGAACAAACCAAGAAGCTGCACCGTCAGGCGGTCATCGTCGAGCGCATGGCCAAAGGCTTCGACGGCAAGACACTGTTCAAGGACTTCAGCTTCCAGGTTGAAGCTGGCGAGCGCGTCGCGATCATCGGCCCGAACGGTATCGGTAAAACCACCCTGCTGCGCACCCTGGTCAACGAACTGACCCCGGATGCCGGCACCGTGAAGTGGACCGACGCCGCGGAACTGGGCTACTACGCCCAGGACCACGCGCACGATTTCGAAGACGACTGCAACCTGTTCGACTGGATGGGCCAATGGACCCTGGGCGGCGAGCAACTGGTTCGCGGCACCCTCGGCCGGATGCTGTTCTCCAACGACGAGATTCTCAAGTCGGTCAAGGTCATCTCCGGTGGTGAGCAAGGTCGCATGCTGTTCGGCAAGCTGATCCTGCAAAAGCCGAACGTGCTGATCATGGACGAACCGACCAACCACTTGGACATGGAATCCATCGAAGCGTTGAACCTGGCGCTGGAGAACTACCCGGGCACGCTGATCTTCGTCAGCCACGACCGTGAGTTCGTATCGTCGTTGGCCACCCGCATCATCGAGTTGAGCCCTAGTGGCGTGATCGACTTCAGCGGCACGTATGACGACTACCTGCGTAGCCAGGGCGTTGTGTTCTAAGCGTTCGCTATAAATGAAAAGCCCTGTCCTGGTGACGGGGCTTTTTGCATTTCAATATTCAAGAATTTCTGTGGTGCGTAAACCATCGCGAGCAAGCTCGCTCCCACATTTGACCGCGGTCCACTGTGGGAGCGAGCTTGCTCGCGATGAGGCCCTCAAGGCAGATGAATATAGTTAGCCTGCTTTCTTTTATTTCATGCCCGCGCCATGATGCAGTTCTCCCACCGCCGCCCGCGAACGAGCCCTCATGTCTGCGCAGCAACTGCCACCACCAAGCTCTATGGCGATCACCCTGCAGATCGTCTCCATCGTCCTCTATACCTTTATTGCCTTCCTCTGCATCGGCCTGCCGATTGCGGTGTTGCCGGGGTACGTCCACGAACAGCTGGGTTTCAGCGCAATCATCGCGGGGCTGACCATCGGCTCGCAGTACTTGGCCACCCTGCTCAGCCGCCCAATGGCCGGGCGCATGTCGGACAGCATCGGCACCAAGCGAGCGATTGTTTACGGGTTGTCGGGGATTGTGTTGAGCGGCGTGCTGACGTTGATTTCAACGCTGCTGCAAAGCTTTCCATTGCTGAGCCTGCTGATCCTGATCGCTGGCCGCTTGTTGCTGGGGATTGCCCAAGGCTTGATCGGGGTCGGCACCATCAGTTGGTGCATGGGTCAGGTGGGCGCTGAACATACCGCGCGATCGATCTCCTGGAACGGCATCGCCTCCTACGGCGCCATCGCCATTGGTGCGCCGCTGGGCGTGGTGATGGTCGGTGAGTTGGGGTTCGCCAGTCTTGGGATCGCGCTGTCGGTGTTGGCGTTGGCGGCGTTGTTGCTGATCCGCAACAAGTCTTCGGTGCCGGTGATCCGTGGCGAGCGCCTGCCGTTCTGGGCGGTGTTCGGGCGTATTGCACCGTTCGGCGCGAGCCTGAGCCTCGCCTCCATCGGTTACGGCACGTTAACCACCTTTATTACCCTGTATTACGTCAGCCGTGGCTGGGCCGGCGCGGCTTATTGCCTGACGGTGTTCGGTGTCTGTTTCATTCTGGCGCGGCTGTTGTTCATCTCCAGCATCAACCGTTTCGGTGGATTCACCTCGGCCATTGCCTGTATGAGCATTGAAACAGTGGGCCTGGTGCTGCTGTGGCTCGCGCCTTCGACCGGTTATGCACTGATCGGCGCAGGCCTGACCGGGTTCGGTCTGTCGCTGGTCTATCCAGCACTGGGGGTCGAAGCAATCAAGCAAGTGCCCAATTCCAGTCGCGGGGCGGGATTGAGTGCTTACGCGGTGTTTTTCGATCTGGCGCTGGCGATTGCCGGGCCGTTGATGGGCGCGGTGGCGTTGAACCTGGGGTACACGTGGATTTTCTTCAGCGCGGCGTTGTTATCGGTAAGCGGGCTGGGCCTTACCTTGATACTGAAACGCCGCGCAGTAACCTGACGCATGCAATCCCTGTGGGAGCGAGCAAGCTCGCTCCCACAGGGGTTAAGTGATGGTCATAAAATCATTGATCGGCTGTCTGCATTCCGGCCCGGGTCGGTTTGCCAAGCGCATGAGAGAAGAAACGCCCAGCTTCGGAAATCATGTTGCGATGGATGTCTTTGCGGTCGACACCATCGGCATCCGTGCACAGCGCCGGCATAGCGATAAGTTGTTCTTCATTGCAGGGCGCAAGGAACACGAAGTGCCCTGCCCCGGCCAGCAACTTGAAGTCCGGTGCGATCGGCAGTTTGCGCGCCAGGGCGGCGGCATTCTTGTCGAACGCCACCAGTTTGTCGCCGTCGCCGCTGTATAGCAGCACCGGCACATGCACGTCGGCGAGGGTATGGCGGCCAAACTTCAGGCTCAGCGGCGCCATCAGCAGCAAGGCGCGAACCCGAGGGTCAGCCACCGGTTGCAAGTCATCACGGTCGACAATCAATTCGCCTTGGGTGTTGCAGGCATCGCGGTCGTCCGGGCGCTCCCGACAATAGCGGCGCAGACGGTCCAGATCTGGCGTCGCGCCGGACAGAATCAGCGCCGTCTCCCCACCTGCCGAATAGCCGATCACGCCGACCTGATCGGCATTGACGAAGGGCGCGAGCATACGGTCGCCGAGCGTCGCGGTAATGGCTTCGGAAATCTGGATGGGCCGACCGTAAAGGTTACTCAACGTACCGAGGCGGCTGTGGTCTTTGGAGTTGTCACCGGGGTGGATAACCGCCACCACCACAAACCCTTTGCGTGCCAGCGACGTGGCGAGATCGTTTAAAGCCAGCGGGGTTCCGGTGTTGCCGTGGGACAGCATCAGCATCGGGAAACGGCCGATGGCGACTCGGGTGTCTTCGCCCGCTTCGACCGTGTAGCCCTCGATTTTGCTGGAGTGCTCCTTGTCGCTGGAGGGATAGAAGGCGATGGCGCGCATCGGCTGCAAGTCCAGAGGGTCAAGAAAACTCATCTCATGGAAGCCGACGCTCCAGTGAGGATGCGGCGCAGGCGCGGCATGCACTGAATTCAGGCTGCTGAGCAGGCAAATCAGTAACGTTGCACAAAGACGCACCATGGGAGGCTCCACCTGGCTACTGACCGGGGACGTTAACCCTCGACTGCATAACTCGGGCCACTACTTAATGAAATTCCGAAACATCCAAAAACAGAAAACTCCGCATCTGGCACTTGCGTGATCAGAATACAGAGTTTTTTTGGTACTGCCCGAGCTGTTTGATTTTCTTTACACACCCCTTACGCGGCAGCGAACAACTGCTCATTGATTTGCGTGTGAGCGTCGCTCATGGCTTTGGTGCGGACATCGTCACCGTAAGCAAGGCCATGTGCACGGACGAACTCGATGTCCGTGATACCGATGAAGCCGAACAGGACTTTCAAGTACTCTTCGTGAGCCACGCCAGTGGCCTGACCCGCATGCAGACCGCCGGAAGTCGATACGATCACGACTTTCTTGCCGCCGCACAGGCCTTCAGGGCCGGCTTCGGTGTAACGGAAGGTCTGACCGGCAACGGCGATGCGGTCGATCCAGGCCTTGAGTTGAGTCGGGATAGTGAAGTTGTACATCGGGGCTGCAATCACCACGGCATCGGCGGCGAGGAATTCGGCCAGCGTCGAGGCGCTCAGCTCGGCTTCGTGCTGCTGGGCGGCGTTGCGCAGTTCAGCGGTGGTGCCGGCGGCGACCAGGGTGGTGGCGGAAAAATGGCTGATCGCATCGGCGGCCAGGTCGCGGTAAGTCACCACGGCAGTCGGCTCGGCGGTTTGCCAGGCTTTAACGACTTCGCTACTCAGCTGACGGGAAGCCGAGTTGTCACCAAGAATGCTCGAATCGATATGCAGCAGTTTCATGTGGGATCTCCAGGTGAGGATCGCTACGAGGCGATCTGATGGGGAGAATCCTACAGGCGAAACCAATAGCTGATTAGACCGCAACAATGCGATAGTTCGTCCCACTGATAGAACAATCGAGCTCACACTATGCAAGACCTTAATGATCTCTACTACTTCGCCAAGGTGGTCGAAGCCGGTGGCTTCGCGGCAGCCGGGCGTTTGCTCGGAATTCCCAAGTCGCGGTTGTCGCGGCGCATCGCCGAGCTGGAAGAGCGTCTCGGCGCGCGCCTGCTGCAACGCACCACCCGACAACTGAAGTTGACCGCCGTGGGTGAACGTTACCTGCGGCACTGTCAGGCGATGCTGCTGGAGGCCGAGATGGCCGACGAAGCCGTCGCCAGCATGTCCAGTGAACCTCGCGGGCGTTTGCGGGTGTCCTGCCCCGTCGGGTTGGCACACGAAATTCTGCCGACAGTGATCAGCGATTTCCTTGAGAAGTTTCCTCAGGTTCAACTGGAGGTCATGTTGCTCAACCGCCGCGTCGACCTGGTGACCGAGGGCGTCGATGTGGCGCTGCGAGTGCGTGAGTTGGGCGATGAGGATCCGCTGCTGGTCACCCGACGCTTGCGCCAGGCGCAGATGGCAATGGTCGCCAGCCCCGCGTTTTTGCATGGACGTGAAATCAACCACCCCGAAGACCTGAAAAACCTGCCCGTGCTCGGCGCCCTGGAAGCCGACCGCCTGGTGCATATACGCATGCTCAACCAACAGGGCAAAAGCTTTGAGTTGAGCCTCGAAGCGCGATTGGGCATCGATGACTTTATCGTGCGCAAGGCCTGCACCCTCGCCGGCCAGGGTTTTACCATGCTGCCGATGATGTATTGCGAGCAGGAACTGGAAAACGGCTCGCTGGTGCAGTTGCTGCCCGATTGGTCGCTGCCTGGCGGCTGGCTGCAAGCGGTCTACCCTCATCGGCGCGGGGTGATGCCGGCCGTACGCGCCTGGCTCGACCATTTGATCGAATCATTCAATGCCTGTGGGGACCGACTGATATGAAGGCTGGACGTATGAGCGAAGAGGATGTCGCGCAATTCTGTCTCGCGTTGCCGGGTGCGCGGGAAGACTACAAGTGGGGTGGCGTACGGGTGTTTTCGATTGCAGGGAACAAGATGTTCGCCTTGCAGAATCTGCGGGGCGACTCCCTGGCCTTCAAGGTCGACAAGGACTTGTTTCTCGGTCACTGCGACCGCCCGGGAATCCGCCCGGCGCCGTATCTGGCGCGGGCTCAGTGGATCATCATGGAAACGCCCTACCCTGTGGGCACCGAAGAGCTGCAAGGCTTGTTGCAACGTTCCCATCAACTGGTGGTGAGCAAGTTGCCCAAGCGTACCCAGGTCGGACTGCTGGTTTAGAGCAGCGCGAACAGATGGGCGCCGAGAAACAGCTGGTCGATCCAGAACACCTGATGCATCAGCACGATGATCCAGAACACCAGCTGAAACGAGATCTTGCGCGTCTTGTGACGAAACAGTTGCTGTGCCAGCAAGGCGCCCGGCCAGCCGCCGGCGAGTTCCACCGCATGCAGCACGTTCTCCGGCGTGCGCCAATTGTCGGCCCGCGCCTTGCGCTTGTCGCACCAGTACAGAAAGAACGCCAGGACGCTGACGATCCCGTACGCCGCCAGGGGAATCACCGAAACCCCGCGCAGCCACAACGACATCGCGCCGAATAGCGGCAGCGCGCACAGGACCGCGAACACCAGCAGTTTCAGCCGAGGTTTGCGGATCTCTCCACCGGGCTTGCGTCCGGGCTTGTTGCGCGAACTGCCATCATTCATGGCTTGACCGCGGTCCAGTCGACCCAGCCGAACTGCCAGGTGGCCAGGATGACCAGGCCGAACGCGATGCGATACCAGGCAAACGCCGCATAGCTGTGGCTGCCGATGAACACGAGCAAGGCTCTGACGGCAATCATCGCGAAGATGAACGCCGTCACGAAACCGATCGCGAACACCGGAAAATCAGACGGAACGAACAGGTCGCGATACTTGTAGCCCGAGTACACCGCCGCGCCGACCATGGTCGGCATCGCCAGGAAGAAAGAAAACTCGGTGGCGGTCTTGCGCGACAAGCCGAACAGCAAACCGCCAATGATCGTCGAGCCGGAGCGCGAGGTGCCGGGAATCATTGCCAGGCACTGGGCAAAGCCAACTTTCAGCGCGTCTTTCCAGGTGATTTCGTCGACGGTGTGGGCATGCACTTCATGCTGACGCTGCTCAGCCCACAGCATGACGATACCGCCCACGACCAACGCCGTGGCCACGGTGATCGGGTTGAACAGATACTCGTGGATCAGATCAGCGAAAATCACCCCCAATACCACGGCCGGCAGGAAGGCGATCAGCAGGTTCGCGGTAAAGCGTCGAGCGCTCGGCTGCGTCGGCAAACCGATAACCACATCGAATATCTTGCGGCGAAACTCCCACACCACCGCCAGAATCGCCCCCAACTGAATAATGATATTGAAGGCCATGGCCCGCTCGCCACCGAAGTTGAGCAAGTCCGCCACAATGATCTGGTGTCCGGTACTGGAGATCGGCAAAAATTCCGTCAGCCCTTCTACAACCCCAAGAATCAATGCCGAAAAGGCAGTCCAAAGATCCATCAATCCCCCAAGAAGCGATGCGCCACGGCATGCCCCGTTAATATTTTTTCAGAACGTTTACTGCGATCAGCCTAGCTGAAGGCCCGCGCGCACAGGATCCAGACGGAACCATAAAAATTCCGTGAAAAATCAACTTTGATTCAGGTTTTTCCGTGCGGGGCCGAAATCCTATCAGACAAGTCCGATTAGCGCTGCCGCGTTATTGGACTTGGGTCGGATATGACCGATAGGCAAAGTGTGGTTGGATGCTGGCGATCATTTATAACAAGAAAAAGAAACCGGAGTGACAGCGTTATGAACAGCTTGCGCAGTATGTCGATCAGCCGACGTTTGTGGCTCATCTTGATCGTGGCCGTGATGATGCTAATGACGTTGGGCGTCTTGATGCTCAAGCAGATTCACGATGACCTGTACCACGCCAAAGCTCAGAAAACCCAGCATGTGGTGCAAACTGCCAGTGGCATTCTGACCTATTACCACGACCTCGAAACCGCCGGCACGCTCACCCGCGATGCTGCGCAGAAGCAGGCACTGACAGCCGTTCGCGGTCTGCGCTATGACCAGAATGACTACTTCTGGATCAATGACCTGACGCCGGTGATGATCATGCACCCGGCCAACCCGAAACTCGATGGCCAGAACCTCTCGGCGATCCGTGACCCGGATGGTTTTGCCCTGTTTAACGAAATGGTCGCCGTCGCCAAGAGCAAGGGTGCCGGCACCATCGACTATCGCTGGCCTAAACCGGGGGCCAGTGCGCCGGTAGAAAAAACGTCCTACGTCAAACTGTTCGAACCCTGGGGCTGGGTGATCGGTTCGGGCGTGTACATCGATGACATGCAGGCCGAGTTCTATAGCCAAGTCTGGAAGGCCTCGTTCGTGGGGCTGGTGATTGCCCTGATCATGGCGCTGCTGGTGATCCTGATTGCCCGCAGCATCTTGCGTCCACTGCAGGAAACCGTGAACGCCATGGCCAACATCGCCAGCGGCGAGAGCGACCTGACCCGCAGCCTCGACACCCATGGCCAGGATGAAGTCACGCAACTGGCACGACACTTCAACGCCTTCACCGCCAAGCTGAGACTGGTGATCAAAGAACTGCAAGTGTCCGCCAGTGCCCTGGGCCAGTCGTCCAGTGAACTGGGCAACGACGCCGCCCAGGCCCAGCAACGTAGCCAGCAGCAGTCGCAACAAATGGAATTGGTGGCCACTGCCATCAATGAAGTGACGTATGGCGTGCACGATGTTGCGAAAAATGCCGAGCACGCCGCCAGCGAAATGCGCGATGCCGAGTCTCAGGCGCAGCAGGGCCAGATCAATATCGATGGCAGCCTGCAACAGATCGACAAATTGTCGTCCACCATTGATCAGGCGGTGGAAGTGATTCGCACCCTGGCCGCCGAAAGCACGCAGATTGGCAGCGTCCTCGAGGTGATCCGCTCCATCGCCGAGCAAACCAACCTGCTGGCCCTCAATGCGGCCATCGAAGCCGCCCGGGCCGGCGAGCAAGGCCGCGGTTTTGCGGTGGTGGCCGATGAAGTGCGACTCCTGGCCCAGCGTACCCAGAAGTCCACGGCCGAGATCCAGTCGATGATCGAGCGCCTGCAAAGTCATTCCGAAGCGGCGGTCAAAGTGATCGGCGACAGCAGCCGTGCATCGCAGTTGACCATCGAGCAGGCCGGTCTGGCCGGTGCAAGCCTGAATGCCATTGGCCAGGCGCTGCGCAACCTCAACGGGTTGAACGCCTCCATCGCCAGCGCGACCTTGCAACAGGCGCATGTGGTCGAGGACATCAACCAGAACGTCACCCAGGCAGCCGGCTTGTCCCACAGCACGGCGCTGGCGGCCGAACAGTCGAGCGTGGCCAGCGTTCACCTGAAGGAATTGAGTGAGCAGTTGAACGGTCTGCTCAAGCAGTTCCGGGTTTAACCGCCTACAAGGGACAGCGCACGCTGGTTCTACTCGGTAGCGTCTGCCGTTACAATCCGCCCCCCTCTTCGATTTCCCCTAAAGGAACCGCCATGTCCGGGCTTGAACTGTTTGCCGCCGCCCTCGGTGTCATTGCCGTTTGGTTGACCGTCAAACAGAACCCCTGGTGCTGGCCGATCGGCCTGGTCATGGTGCTGCTTTACAGCTGGATCTTTTTTGAGGTGAAGCTGTACTCGGACATGCTGCTGCAGGTGATCTACGCCGCGTTGCAGCTCTATGGCTGGTGGCAGTGGACGCGTGCGGGGGATGCGCACCAGGGTCGGCAAGTCAGCCTGCTCGAGGGTAAATCGGTCGCTTTCGGCCTGGTCATTGGAGCAGTCGGCAGTTTGTTGTTGGGTGCTGCTATGGCGAACTGGACCGACGCCGCGCAGCCTTGGCTCGATGCTGCGCTGACGGGCTTCAGCCTGGTGGCGCAATTGTGGATGGCGCAAAAACGCGTGCAGTGCTGGCCGCTGTGGATCGCCCTGGATGTGATTTTCGTCGGGCTGTTTATCTACAAAGAGATGTACCTGACCGCCGGGCTCTACGCATTGTTCACCCTGATTGCCGTGCAAGGCTGGCGGGAATGGCGGGCTGATCCGGCGTTGCGCACATGAAAGTTCTGGTACTCACAGGCCCCGAATCCAGCGGCAAGAGTTGGCTGGCAGCCGAGTTACAGCAGCATTTCGGCGGGGTCCTGGTAGACGAATATGTGCGCTGGTTCATCGAACAAAATCCACGAGACACCTGCCTGGCCGACATTCCGGAAATCGCCCGAGGGCAGCTGAAATGGGAGGACGAGGCACGCGCCCGGCAGCCGCATTTGCTGATTCTCGACACTCACTTGCTGAGCAACATCCTCTGGAGCCAGACTTTGTTTGGCGATTGCCCGACGTGGATCGAGCAAGCATTGCTGGCACGGCACTACGACCTGCATTTGCTGCTGAGCCCTGAAACCGTGGCCTGGCATGACGACGGGCAGCGGTGCCAACCGCAACTGGCAGAACGCCAGGCGTTTTTCCAGGCCAGCCGCCAATGGCTTGACCTGCACCACCAGCCTTGCCAGGTGCTGCAAGGTGATTGGCAACAGCGCAAGGACGCGGCATTCGAGGCTGTGACGCGCCTGCTCAAGGCCTGACAGGGGTACCCCGCCCTGCCGAAAATGTCCGTTCCTGAAACACCCATCCCTGCGCAAACCCTCGAGTTAAAGCGGCTCGAGCACTGCGTCAAGAAAATGTTAAGCCACTGATACAACCCGCCTTCAGCGCCCTTAGCGAGCAATGACGCCAGCATGGACGGCGCTTTTGTTTGGCTCTGTCTCAGTGGCGTTACAAACTTTTTCTAACCACCTCAACATCTAAAGCCAATCAACTGTTTTTAAAAGAAAAATAAAAACCGGCACACCTTCTGCTCTCTTCCTCGTAACGCTGATAAGGGCCAGCGTTCCACTTACAGAAGGAATTGCCGCTGTGGGGAAATTTGATAAAAGCTTCTATGGCCTTCTGCTGATCGGATGCGCACTGGGCTCAAGTGTTTGCCTGCCTGTACAGGCTGATAACGGCATTATCATTATCAAACGTGATGTCCAACCGCGCATGGCAACGCGTCCGCCGGTGATGCCCGACCCTAACCCCACGACCGCCAATGCCAACCCGTCCAAACACATCCTCAGCCAAACGAACGAGCTGAGCGACGGTGACTTTGCCAACGTCGCCAGTGGTGCAGGCATCTCCCGCCTGGTCGCTCAAGGTTCCAACAACCTGGGCGGCAATATCACCAACCAGACCCAGCTTTCCAACCTCCCCGCTGGACGTTCGGGAAACTCGGGTAACGGTATTGCCAACATGGTCAATTCAAACATCCAGCAAGGCCTGGGTGCTCTGAAAGTCATAACGGGAGACCGTTAAGATGAATCGTACGCTGCTGATTATCGCCATGTTTTGCAGTGCATCGACCTTTGCCCAACCTCCCGTCATCAATAACGCCGAAATCGACAGTTCGGGCATGCAGTACCACGGCAACCTCACGGTCAACCAGGCTGCGGGCGATCAACAGCAACAGGCCAACGCCCGGGCCATCGCCATTGGCCATGGAGCCAGCGCGACCACACAGATTCGCCAACGGTTGCGTACGCGGGTCGACCCCAGGATCGATGCCCATTCCAGCATTCAAGGCGACTCCTTCAGCCACGGCAACGGCGTACTGGGCGTCAACCAGAGCGCGGGCGCCAGTAACCAACAAGCCAATGCACTGCGTATCAGCGTCAGTGCTCAGCCGCAAAGTATCGACGACAGCGTCCTCAGGCAACAGAACGTGACGCTGATCACCAACTCCGATCCAACTGACTCTGCACCAGGCTATCGCCAGGTCGCTACCAGCGATCAGGCCTTCACCGGTAGCCGTGGGGTGATCCAGTTGAATCAGAGCGCCGGGGTGGGAAACCGAACTGCCAACACCCTGAGCGTA
Source organism: Pseudomonas sp. RT4P38 (assembly GCF_054897765.1). Classification (NCBI taxonomy): domain Bacteria; kingdom Pseudomonadati; phylum Pseudomonadota; class Gammaproteobacteria; order Pseudomonadales; family Pseudomonadaceae; genus Pseudomonas; species Pseudomonas sp. RT4P38. Next base: position 3,305,482 of record NZ_CM142703.1, on the reverse strand, counting down.
CGGGTCATGGATTGACCCAAACAGGTAAGAACAACACTTAACCTAAAATAAGTACGGAGAATCACCATGAAACCTTCGATGGCAATAAAGCCTCTGGTTTTTGCAATCGCTGCGGTCTTGGCTGTTGCTGCACAAGCTGGTCAGAACGATAGACGTGGTGGCAACCACACCCCTCGTCCAATATGGATCCAAACCGACGCGACCGCCAATGCGAGCGATAGGCAGAACAGTACCGGCAACCGCATCTACAACGAAGGGACTCAGAACTCAGCCGAGATGAGCAGCTCTGGCTCAGGTTCGAGCGGCAACGTCGGCATCAACGTGGCAGCAGGCGCGGGCAACCAACAAGACAACGCGGCCGCCATCGCAAACGCTGGCTCCGACTCCAGTCTCGATAACAGCTTCGTGTTCGGCACTGCCAACGCCAGCGCTAGAGTCCAGCAACACAGCAACAACAACAAGGTCTACAACCACGGCACCACAAACTCTGCCGTTATGAGCGGATCGGCCGATGGCAGCAACGGCAATATGGGGATCAACATTGCTGGCGGCGACCTTAACCAACAGAAAAACACCATGGCAATTGCCAACTCCAACTCCCCGCTGGGTAGCGCAAGAGCCACCGCCTCTGCCAATCAAAACGGTCCTGGCCTGACAGTGAATAACAACGCCGATCGGACGTACCGTGTGGATACGATTACGGTTACCAACACGGCCAGCGGTAGTTTCTCTAAAGATAAGTCATTCGAGGTCAGCGGCAGTGAAAGCGCTTCTTCGAGCTGGGCCGCGGCCGGTTCCAAGAGCTCTAATAGCAGCGGTTCCCTAAGCATTGATGTAAGCGGTTCTTCCGCCAGCAATGCGAGTGGTTCCAACAGCAGTTCTGCGAGCGGTTCTAACAGCAGTTCTGCAAGCGGTTCCAACAGCAGTAGTGCAAGCGGTTCTTCGAGTGCATCCTTGAACGCTTCCCTGGGCGCTACTTTGGACATTGATACGGCGGCTTCCAGTTCCACTACCGTCAACAATGGCTTTGGCGATCGCACCCGCAGCAGGAGTTCCGAGGCATCGCTTAACGCATCGCTTGACGCAACGCTTGACGTAGCGGTAAACAAATCGTTCGACAAATCGCGCGAATCCTCGTTCGACAGATCTTACGACTCCTCGTTCGACAAGTCTCGCGAATCCTCGTACGACAAATCGCGCGAATCCTCGTTCGAAAAATCGTTCGATAAGTCGTTCGAGAAATCGAACGCCTCCTCGTTCGAAAAATCGGCCAGTAAATCGTCCGAATCCGAGTTCGCAAAAGCGGGAAGCTTCAGTGAGAGCAGTTCATTTGATTTGAGCAACACCTATTCCTATCAAGTGCTGACTCCAACTGGCTGGGCTAACCCTGTGACCAACACTGCAACCCTGAGCGGTTCGGTGAATGGCGGCAGTGGCAACCTGGGCGTCAACGTGGCTGCCGGTGTGGGTAACCAACAAAGCAACTCGCTGTCCATTGCCAACCAATCGTTCTAAATGCTGTCTCTGGAGGCCCCCTTATGGGGGCCTTTTTTCAACACAACCAGAAGGCGTTCCATTATGCGCATTATCGCCTTGGCATTTTTGCTTTGCGTGGCCAGTGTGATTGAGGCTGCACAACTGCCGCTTTCCGTCCTGCCGGGTGGCGCGGTGGTGTTCAAGCCGATCCAAAGCGTGCGTGAGCGCAAGTTTTCCGACCTGGTGCAACAGAAAACCGACTTCAGTTGCGGCGCAGCTGCGCTGGCGACCGTATTGCGCCAAGCCTATTGGCTGGACGTGAATGAAGAACAACTCATCGAAGGCATGCTGTCACACTCCGATCAAGATCTTGTCCGAGTCCAGGGCTTTTCCATGCTCGACATGAAGCGCTACGTGGAAAGCATCGGCATGCGGGCCCGCGGTTACCGGGTAGCGCCGGAAACGTTGAGCGAAATCAGAATTCCGGTTGTGGTGCTCATGGATATCCGTGGCTACAAACATTTTGTGGTCATGCAAAGAGTCCACAAGGGCTGGGTCTATATCGGAGATCCGGTACTCGGTCATAAACGTTACAAAGTCGACGACTTTGTCAAAGGCTGGAACGGCATCATCTTTGCCGTCATCGGCCAGGGCTACGACAAAACCAATGCGTTGCTCGACCCACCCCTGCCACTGACCGCCAAGAACCGCATCAACACCTTCAGCCCGGTGCAAGACGCAGAGTTGATGGATTTCGGATTCATCCAAAGCGACTTCTTCTAATAACAAGGGAGCACGACGCTCCGGGAGTATCCTATGAAGACTCCAATCTGGCTGGCCGTGGTTTGCCTGGCCGCCAGCCTGCCGACCCCTGCACAGACGTTCAAACCCATCGAACTTAACGATCAGGAATTGGCGACCCTGCGAGGCCGCTATGTCATGCCGGGACGGGTCATCAGTTTCGGCATTGTCATGACCAGCGCTTGGCAAAATGCCAACGGTGAAGTGATCGGGGCAACTTCCTCGATGCAAATTCAACAATCGACCATCAAGCCACAGTTCTATGTGACGATGATCGACGAAAAAGGTAATGGCTCAGCGCGTTCGCAAGGCACCGGTACCGTCACTGGCGGCAGCGGCCTCAACAGCACCGAAGGCGTCACTCAAGTCGTGCGTGCTGCCGGCGACCATAACACTGCCTACAACAACGTTGAAATCAACGTCACAAAGGCCAACCAAGCGCCAACAACGCAACAGCAGGGCCAGGCATTGGCCGCTGGCTCGACGTTGGTCGGCGCCAATGGCGCGGGCTCGCTGAGCATTTCCTCGACCGGTACGGGTGTGCAACTCAACATTGTGGCCAACAACAACCAGGGCAGTACCGTACAGCGTCTGGCCCAGGGTGGGCTGATGCAGAACACGACCTTGCTCGGCGGTGGCAACCAGGTCATCAACCTCACGTCCCTCAATGTCGTGCTGCGTGACAACGGGCCGACAGGCGGGTCACTGAACGGCAACCTGGACCAGCTCAAAGGTCTTCGTACTAGCGGATTCTGATCTACGCTCAGTCTCATCAGATGTAGTCAGAAGGGACGGCTAACCCATGCACCGATCGTTAACGTTCAAAGCTATCGTTTGTTTGAGTAGCCTGGCCCCGGCCACACTGCTATACGCAGCACCGGACCCCCAGGTCGAGTTACTAAAACAAGAACTCATGGAGTTGAAACAGCGTTACGAACAACAACAGAACGCGCTGATGGTACTCGAGCAACGCGTTCGCCAAGTCGAAGAAACACCTGTGACACCTGCTCCCAAACGCCTGACTAAATCCCCCGCCGAAACGCCCCGAGGTGGCCAGACGGTGGCCGCCGGTGCGCCGGGAACCACAGGCAGTTCATACGGCCAATCGCTCAAGGATGATTCGGAGCCTGCGCAAAGCGTTTCCAACCTGTATGACGAAGCCAGCGGCTTCTTCGGTGGCGGCAAGTTCAGCCTCGAAACCGGCCTGACCTACACGCACTACGATACCCGGGCGCTGACGCTCAATGGCTTTCTGGCACTGGACTCGATTTTCCTCGGCAGCATCGATCTTGACCGTATCAAGGCGGATAACTGGACACTGGACCTGACCGCCCGCTACAACACGGGACAACGCTGGCAGTTCGACATTAACGTCCCCGTGGTTTATCGCGAATCAACGTATTCCTCCGGTGGCGCCGGTGGCGCAGGCCCGGTGACGTCGGACGCAACCGTTACCCGCGACCCGGCCATCGGCGATGTGAATTTTGGCGTTGCTTACAAGTTTCTGGATGAGTCGGCCAACCTGCCCGACGCGGTGGTGACACTGCGCGTCAAGGCGCCGACCGGTGATGACCCTTACGGCATCAAGCTGGTCCAGGTCCCGAACAACGATAACCTCGCGGTACCCGAGGACTTGCCTACCGGCAATGGTATCTGGTCGATCACCCCGGGTATCTCGCTGGTCAAGACCTTCGACCCGGCCGTGCTGTTCGGCAGCCTGGCCTACACCTACAACATAGAGGACTCTTTCAGCGACATCAGCCCTCAGGTCGACTCCAAGGTGCGGGGGGACGTGAAACTGGGCAACTCCTGGCAGGTCGGCGCCGGCATTGCATTCGCCTTGAACGAGAAGATGAGTATGTCGTTCTCGTTCACCGATCAGTTCGCCCGCAAGAGCAAGATCAAACCGGACGGTGGCGATTGGCAATCGATTTCCAACAGCGATTACAACTCGGCCAACTTCAACATCGGCATGACCCTGGCAGCAACCGATAACCTGACGATCGTTCCCAACCTGGCCATCGGCCTGACCGACGACGCGCCAGACTTTTCCTTCAGCCTGAAATTCCCGTACTACTTCTGATCCGGCACCCACAAAAAACCCGCTTTTTCGGCGGGTTTTTTTGTTGATCCTGTAGATACTCTGTTCACGGTCAAGCTTTCGCGAGATGTTTTTCGCTAAAAAGCTTGGCCGTATCAAATTCTTCGCCGGAGCGCATGCAAGCCCATAAACCCGTCAGGTACTTGCGCATCACTGCTCCGATGGCTTGCATTTTCTTCTTGCCCCGAGCCACCAGAGCTTCGTAGAAGGCTTTCACGTTCTCATCGCAACGGATTGCCGTCATTGCCGGCATGAACATCGCTGCGCGTAAGTAGGCGTTGCCACATTTCGACATTCGGCCAGGGCGGTTCACACTTGTTCCTGACTGGGTCAATCTCACGTCCAGCCCCGCATAACGGCTCACCTGTGCCGATTTGAGCGTTACAGGTAGCGTCGTCAACTCAGCCAGTGCAGCAATCGCTGAAGCCTCTCCCACGCCGGGTGCCGCCATCATGCAGCGAAACTGCAAGGTCAGGTTCGGGCACTTGGCGATGGCGTCGCGCGCAGCCTTTTTCAAACGGTCAACGCGTATATCCAATGCAGCAATCGCGTCTTTCTCATCTGCGATTAGCAACTCAATACTCGTATCTGTCGCTTGTAGCGCATGCAGCTCATTCTTGGCTCTGGTCCGATGGCCAATCAGTCGATTGATATGACGGCCAATCGCACGCAGCATCATTTGATCCGCCGTAGGCGGGACCCAAAGCCTGGGTGCCATGCGCTCGCCATATTCAGCCAGCAACTGCGCATCGATCTGGTCAGTCTTGCTGTTTTGCAACATCAACTTGGCAAAGTTGTGGAAGCTTTTTGGGTTGATCACCGAGACCGGTAAGCCGGCGGCATGCAACTCCAACGCAAGATCCAGGTAGTAAATACCGGTGGCCTCCATGACCACGCTCAGCGGTTTGAGGCCCATCATCTTATTCACCGCGGCCTTACGACCCTTGGGCGTGTGCTGAATGTCCCACTGGCCGACTGTTTTGCCGTTCTGCCGCCATCCCATGGCAGACGTTTTGGCACCAATGTCTATGCCGACATGAGTATTCATGCTTTTCACTTCCCTGACTTTAGGTAAGATTGCTTCCGGTTCCCCCGACCTCGAACTTCATGCCACTGCAACCTTGTAATGCGAAGTCCGACTTGTCGGCTTCTCGATACTCTTCGTGGTGGGCAATGAGGCGGGGGGGCCTCTCTACAGACAAGGTCAGGAGCAAATCCTGCCTTCAGGAGCGATCGGCCTCCCCCAGAAACGCACTTGCTGTTGAATGAATCCTTGAGCGTAACCTCTCTCGCTGGAGTCAGGGTCAACATACAAGGAGCGAGGCTTGCCCGCGAAGAACGATAGCGCGGTGATTCAGTTAAACCGCGTAGCGTTCTTCGCGGGCAAGTCGGATCGCCGCACCGCTCGCTCCTACGGGTCTGCAATCGCTCAACGTATCTGATGCTTGTGCAACAAACGGTAGAAGGTAGGCCTGGATATCCCCAGCACCTTGGCGGCGATGCTCAAATTATCGCTGTGGCGGTTAAGTACATCGCACAAGGCCTGGCGCTCTGCCCGGTGCTTGTAGTTTTCCAGCGTGCCCATCGGCGCGGCAACGGCCTGCTGGCTGATCAGCCCCAGGTCTCGCGCCTCGATCTGCCGGCCTTCGGCCAGTACCAACCCGCGACGTACCCGGTTGGCCAGCTCGCGAACATTGCCCGGCCAGTCATGCTTGCCCATGGCAATCAAGGCGTCTTCACTGAAGCTGCGCGGACGGCGGCCGGTTTCATGGCTGTAGAAATGGGAAAAGTGGTTGGCCAGCATCGACAGATCGCCATTGCGTTCACGCAGGGGCGCGGTCGCGACCTGCAACACGTTCAGGCGATAATACAAATCTTCGCGAAAGCGTTCCTTCTCGATCGCGGCCTCAAGATCGACATGGGTCGCGGCCAACACCCGCACATCCACGGGAATCGGCTGACTGCCGCCCACCCGCTCGATGTGCTTTTCCTGGAGGAAACGCAACAGGTTCGCCTGCAGCTCCAGGGGCAGATCACCGATTTCGTCGAGAAACAACGTGCCGCCATTGGCCGCTTCGATCCGTCCGACCTTGCGTTGATGGGCGCCAGTAAAGGCACCTTTCTCGTGACCAAACAGTTCGGATTGGATCAAGTGTTCTGGAATTGCGCCGCAATTGATCGCGACAAAAGGTTTGCTGTGACGCAGGGATTGTCGATGCAGCGTGCGGGCGACCAGTTCTTTGCCGGTGCCGCTTTCACCACGGATCAATACCGGAGACTCGGTGGGCGCCAGCTTGCTCAGCAACTTGCGCAGTTCGCGAATGGGTTTGCTGTCGCCAAGCAGCTCGTGTTCAGGCTGATCAATGTGAACCGTGCCCTGCCCACGCAGGCGTGCCATCCCGAATGCTCGGCCCAGCGTCACCTGAACCCGGGACACATCGAACGGCAAGGTATGGAAATCAAAAAACCATTCGCAGACAAAGTCCCCGACATTCTGCAATCGCAGGACTTCCTGGTTGAGTACGGCGATCCACTCGGTACCGCTACGGCTGATCAGCTCTTTGACAGCTTCTGGGTGTTCGAGGTGAAAAGGCTGCAAACGCAACAGGCCGACATCGCAGGTTTTGTCGCCAGCATTTTCCAGCGTACAGCTGTCAACGTCCCAACCCACAGAGCGCAAACCCGGTAACAGACGATGACAGTCGTCGCAAGGGTCCACTACTAACAGACGTCGTAAGGCAGGCACTTCGATCATGACTGTTCCTTGGCGCCAAATTTAGGAAATATTATTAAAAACAGTCGTTTGGCGGACCTGGCTGTAACGTTAGCAAGAATTTGACATGACCTTGTACCGTTTGACTATAGGTCTGTTGCGTTATTAGTTATAAGAAGCAAACTTGTTAGTTACCTATCGAGTTAAACCTTTCATTCAGCTTTCAAAACCTGTCTGAGCCTTGAGCCCATGAAAGAAAGTTAAAATTTCTTTTTAATTGTATGTGACCCGCCCCATGGTTGAGGGCATCAGTACAAGTAACCAGCCGAACGGTAAGCCCAACCGACGGCACATCACTTGATTGGGCATACAGAGAGAAGATCCCATGAACGCCCCGCTCCGTATCAACGAAGCTCTTTTGATTGCCGACCGCGCATTTCAGCCTTTCCAATGCGTGGCCTGGGCCCCACAAGACGGCAATGGCGAACTCAGCCTGACCGTTATCGATCGCACCAACACCCGCAGCATCGGCCGTAAGCAGATCCCGAGCAGTGCCTATACCGATCCTGCGCAACTTGAATGCCTGCTTGAAGCGGCACGTGCGGAATTGAGCGAGGAGGGTTACCAACTCCAATCGTGGTCGATGCCACACTAAGCGTTTTTGCGGGTTACCAAACGGTAACCCGCGCCCTCCCCCGCTTATTATTCGAACTTGCACGCGCCCAACTACTTGGCAGGCTTGTCAGTGGTTCGAAAAGACACTGTTCTGGCACACAGCGACCCTCCGTCTGTTAGTTATGACAGTTGTGCATCCAGGCGTTCAGGGATTGAATGTTTCCTTATACAGTCGCCACCCAAACTCCCGGTTCAGGACGACTCGCAAGGAGCTGCGTGCATGTCAATCCAGACCGCGTTTGCATTACCGGCAACACTGAGTGACGCCGGGAAACTTGATACAACCTTTGCCTCGTCTGGCAAAACCCAGGTGTATTTCGCTGGCAGCCTCTCAAGCATGGCGAACGGGGTCGCGATTGATTCACGTGGCAGGTTGTTAGTCGCGGCGAAGGTAGGAACGCCAGGCGGTAGCCGCTTCGGCCTGGCTCGCTTGCTCGAGGACGGCTCGGCTGATCTGGCGTTCGGCAATCAAGGCAGCATCATCGGGCAATTTGAACTCGGCTTCGAGGCCATGGCCGGCAAAGTCCACGTACTGCCCGATGGGCACATTCTGGTAGCCGGCCTGCACTACGAAAATGCTCACCGAACACTGCCCGCCCTCGCCCTGTTTGATCAGCATGGTCGGCCGGCTCAATATTTTGGCGACAACGGCCGCTGCGTCGTGCGTCTGCCGGGCGGTCTTTCCCAAGGCGTGCGTGACGCCTGGTTACCACCCGGCGTACCGGGAGCAGAAGCCTGTGATATCTGCGTACAGGAGGACGGTCGAATCCTGCTGCAGGCTAATCATCACTTCGAACTGGCCGATCATGTCGGCATCCTGATACGGCTCAACACCGATGGCTCGCTGGACGATACCTTCAACGGTCGTGGCTTCGTGATTGTCAGGCACTTGCTGATGAACACTTGGCTCAGCAGCCTGAGGGTGCAACGAGACGGTCGACTCCTGGTGGGCGGGTCGATCAACTTTCCTGAAGAAGGTCTGCTGGCCCGCTATCACAGCGACGGCAGGCTCGACGATTGTTTCGCCGTGGATGGTTTCATGACCTTCAAGGCACGGGGGTATAGCGCTCAGGTCAGTCAGATCGTCCAACAGGACAATGGCGATGTGCAGTGTTTTGGCAGCAGCCGCGAGCCGATGCACTGCCTGGCCCTGAAAGTACACAGCAACGGTCGCCCGGACATTCATTGCAATGGTGGCCACGCCCAGTTGCTGCAGATCGGCCACAGTGGCTGCCAGTGGACCGACGCAAAGGCACTGCCGGACGGCTGCGTGGTGACGGTCGGGGCCACGATCGGCGGCGTCGAGGCGGATTTCATTCTGGCGCGGCATCTACCCGACGGGCAACTCGATCGCAGCTTCGGCAATGGCACCGGCTGGGTTCGCACCCGCCTTGGCCGCAGCCTGGATACCGCGACTTCAGTGGTCATGCAGGCCGACGGAAACATTGTCGTCGGAGGCTATTCACTGGACGGCAACTATCGAGCGATCGTCGCACGCTATCTGGGGTAGGCCTGCACAGTTTTCCTACACTTGATCTTCCCTTCCGCTTACGGCAAGTTGCGCGCTTCTTAATTCAAGGAGTAGCCGATGCCCGGTTCAATGGCTCAGGCGTTCGCGCACAATTTTCTCGGGCATTCACCCCGCTGGTACAAGGCAAGCATTGTCGGCTTCCTGATTCTCAACGCACTGGTGTTGTGGACCGTCGGCCCGGTGGCGGCTGGCTGGCTACTGGTGCTGGAATTCATCTTCACCCTGGCCATGGCGCTCAAGTGTTATCCGTTGATGCCCGGCGGCTTGCTGCTGGTCGAAGCGCTGCTGCTGAAGATGACCACGCCCCAGGCACTCTACGACGAACTGGTGCACAATTTTCCGGTGATCCTGTTGCTGATGTTCATGGTGGCCGGGATCTACTTCATGAAAGACCTGCTGTTGTTTCTGTTCTCACGGCTGCTGCTCGGGATTCGCTCCAAGGCGCTGCTGGCGTTGATGTTCTGCTTCCTGTCGGCGTTTCTGTCGGCGTTTCTTGATGCCTTGACGGTAACCGCTGTGATCATCAGTGCGTCCGTCGGGTTTTACTCGGTGTATCACCGCGTCGCCTCGGGCCATGATCCGCGTCAGGACAGCGAGTTTGGCGATGACCAGCACCTGCCCAAACTCCATCACGCCGACCTCGAACAATTCCGCGCCTTTCTGCGCAGTCTGCTGATGCACGGCGCCGTGGGTACCGCGCTGGGCGGCGTTTGCACATTGGTCGGTGAGCCGCAGAACCTGTTGATCGGCCACGAGATGGGCTGGCACTTCGCTGAGTTCTTTCTGAAAGTCGCCCCGGTTTCATTGCCGGTCCTGGTGGCCGGCCTGGTGACCTGCGTCCTGTTGGAGAAACTGCGTTGGTTCGGTTACGGCACGCTGTTGCCGGACAATGTGCGTGCGGTACTGGCCAATTACGCCGCCGAAGACAATGCCGAACGCACCTCACGCCAACGTGCAGCGCTCGTCGTGCAGGGATTGGCAGCGCTGATTCTGATTGCAGGGCTGGCGTTCCACATTGCCGAGGTCGGCCTGATCGGCTTGATGGTGATCGTGCTGATCACCGCCTTCACCGGCATCACCGACGAGCATCGAATCGGCAACGCGTTCAAGGACGCCATGCCGTTCACAGCGCTGTTGGTGGTGTTTTTCGCGGTGGTGGCGGTGATTCACGATCAACAACTGTTCACGCCTTTGATCCAATGGGTGCTGGCCCTGCCGGCGGATCAACAGCCGGGCATGCTGTTTATTGCCAACGGTTTGCTGTCGGCCATCAGCGATAACGTGTTCGTCGCGACCATTTACATCACCGAAGTGAAACAGGCCTTCATCTCCGGCCACATGAGCCGTGAGCATTTCGAAACACTGGCGATTGCGATCAACACCGGCACCAACCTGCCGAGCGTGGCAACGCCCAATGGTCAGGCTGCGTTTTTGTTCCTGCTGACCTCGGCGATTGCACCGCTGATTCGCCTGTCGTACGGGCGGATGGTGTGGATGGCGTTGCCGTACACCGTGGTGATGGGTGTTCTTGGCTGGTACGCCGTGAGTTTCTGGCTTTGAGTCAGCAGGTTTGACGCCTTCGCGGGCAAGTCGGATCGCCGCACCGCTCGCCCCTACAGGGGTGAATCTGTAGGAGCGAGGCTTGCCCGCGAAGAACGATAACGCGGTTAACCTGCGTTGAGGATATAGCGCTCGATTGCCTGCGCCGCGCCGTCCTCGGTATTGGCGCCAGTCACCACATCGGCCTGACGCTTCACCGCCTCTTCCGACTGCCCCATGGCGATCGACAAGCCTGCACGATGAAACATCGCGGGGTCGTTGCCGCCGTCGCCCAGCGCCGCGGTCTGCTCCAGCGGCACACCGAGAAATTCAGCCAAGGTCGCCAGCGCCGCTCCCTTGTTGGCTTGCATCGCGGTCACGTCCAGGTACACCGGCTGCGAACGCGAGACCTGCGCCTGGCCCTCGACCTTGGGCAGCAGCTGCGCTTCCAGCTCGATCAACAACTGAGTGTTATTGCTGGTGGCGACGATCTTGTCGATACGTTCAAGAAAAGGCTCGAAACTCTCGACCACCACCGGCGGATAGCCCAGCCCGTGCTGCTCGCGAGGGACCATTGGCCCGAGCGGATCCTTCAACAGCCAGTCGCCCCCGCTGAACACCCAGACTTCAACGTCCGGTTGATCGGCAAACAGCGCCAATGCCGTCAGCGCCGCCGTCGCCGGCAAGTAATGCGCGACCAGTAAACTGCCGTCCGGATTGACAATGGTGCCACCGTTGAAGGCTGCCGTTGGCAGGTCGACGCCCAAGGCTTCGATCTGCTGCAACATGGCTTTCGGCGGACGGCCGGTGGCCAGGCTGAACAGCACGCCGGCCTCGCGCAAGGAACGAACCGCTTCAATAGTGCGCTGGCTGAGGCTGTGATCGGGCAGCAGCAAGGTGCCGTCCATGTCGCTGAGCAGAAAACGGATGGGATGTTGCGTTGCATCACTCATCCCAGGCTGTGCCAGGCGCGACCGTCGCGGGTGAGCAATTCTTCTCCAGCCTTCGGCCCGTCTTCGCCAGCGGCATACCTCTGCACGCTCGCGTCCTGCTGCCAGGCATCAAGGAAAGGCTGCACGGCGCGCCAGCCATTCTCGATGTTGTCGGCGCGCTGGAACAGCGTCTGATCGCCGGTCAGGCAATCGTAGATCAGCGTTTCGTAGCCGGTGGACGGCTGCATTTCAAAGAAATCCTTGTAGGCAAAGCCGAGTTCGATATTGGCCATCTTCAAGGCCGGGCCGGGTCGTTTGGCCAGCAGATCGAACCACATACCTTCGTTGGGCTGAATCTGGATCCGCAGGTAGGTCGGTTGCAGCTCATCGACCTCGGTATCGCGGAATTGCGCATACGGCGCCGGTTTGAAGCAGATGACAATCTCGGTATCGCGCACGCTCATGCGCTTGCCGGTGCGCAGGTAGAACGGCACGCCGACCCAGCGCCAGTTGTCGATCATGACCTTGAGTGCCACGTAGGTTTCGGTGTTGCTGTCGGGCGCCACGTTGTTTTCCTGGCGATACCCCGGCAACGGCTTGCCGTCAATTTCGCCGAGCGTGTATTGGCCGCGCACCGAGTTGGCCAGCGCTTCCTCCACCGACCAGGGGCGAATCGCACCGACCACCTTGGCTTTCTCGCCGCGTACCGCATCAGCGCCGAAGGCGGCCGGCGGCTCCATCGCGACCATCGCCAGCAATTGGAACAGGTGATTGGGCACCATGTCCCGCAAGGCGCCGGTGTGTTCATAAAAACTGCCACGGGTTTCCACACCGACGGTTTCGGCGGCGGTGATTTGTACGTGGTCGATGTAGTGATTGTTCCAGAACGCTTCGAACAGGCTATTGGAGAACCGGCTGATCAGAATGTTCTGCACGGTTTCCTTGCCCAGATAGTGATCGATTCGGTAGATCTGGTTTTCCGTCATCACCTTCAGCAAGCAAGCGTTCAAGGCTTCGGCAGTGTGCAGATCGGAACCGAAAGGTTTTTCGATCACCACCCTTCTGAACGCCTCGGGCGTTTCCGCAAGCAAGCTGGCGGCACCGAGACGGCGCACCACTTCGCTGAAAAAGCGTGGCGCGGTGGCCAGGTAGAAGACGGCGTTGCCGGTGCCACTGGCGGCGATTTTCGCCGCCAGCGCTTGATAGGTGCTGTCGTCCAGGAAGTCACCCTGGACGTAGCTGATGCCTTTGGCCAGCTTGGCCCACAAGTCCGGGTCAAGGGCTTGATCGCCCTTGCCGACCTTGGCGGCCACTTCGGCCCGAATGAAGTCTTCGAGTTTTTTCGCAAAGGCTTCATCGGTGATGGCGTTGTGGTCAACGCCGATGATCCGCAGTCCATCCCCAAGCAGACCGTCACGACTCAGGTTGTACAGCGCCGGCATCAGCAGACGCTTGACCAGATCACCATGGGCACCGAACAGGAACAGCGTGGTCGGTGGTGCGGGTTCTGCTTTGGATTTATTGCGGATCAGACGGGTCATTTTTTCGAAGTCTCCACGTGGCCGCCGAAGCCGAAGCGCTGGGCCGAGAGAATCTTGTCGCCAAAGGTGCCTTGCCCGCGCGAACGATAGCGGGAGAACAGCGAGTTCGACAGCACCGGTACAGGTACCGATTGCTCCATGGCGGCTTCGATGGTCCAGCGACCTTCACCGCTGTCAGCCACCGAGCCTGAGTAACCGTCGAGTTTCGGATCGCTGGCCAGCGCGTCGGCGGTCAGGTCGAGCAACCACGAAGACACGACGCTGCCACGGCGCCAGACTTCGGCGATGTCGCCAACGTTCAGGTCGAACCGTTGGTCTTGCGGCAGGTTGGTGCTGGCTTTGGTCTTGAGGATGTCGAAGCCTTCGGCGAAGGCCTGCATCATTCCGTATTCGATGCCGTTGTGGATCATTTTCACGAAATGGCCAGAACCGGCCGGGCCTGCGTGGATATAACCGCGCTCGGCACGATCGTCTTCGGACTTGCGGTCCTTCGTCCGCGGGATGTCGCCCAGGCCCGGTGCAAGGCTCTCGAACAGCGGATCAAGGCGTTTAACCACCTCGGCTTCGCCGCCGATCATCATGCAGTAACCACGCTCCAGGCCCCAGACGCCGCCGGAGGTGCCGACGTCGATGTAGTGCAGGCCTTTCTCCGATAGGGTTTTCGCCCGGCGGATGTCGTCCTTATAGAAGGTGTTGCCGCCGTCGATAATGGTATCGCCGGCTTCAAGCAAGGTGCTCAGGGTGTCGATGGTGTCTTCGGTCGGTGCGCCGGCCGGCAGCATGACCCACACCGCACGTGGCTTGGCCAGGCCAGCGACCAGCGCCGGCAGGTTGATGACGCCAGAGGCGCCTTCTGCGGCCAGGGTGTCGACAAAGGCGGTATTGCGGTCGTAAACAACGGTGGTATGCCCGTTGAGCATCAGGCGCCGCGCAATATTACCGCCCATGCGGCCCAGTCCAATAATCCCGAGTTGCATGTGCTGATGCTCCCTACTACAAATAATGTGTGTCAAAGGTTATAGCCCAACGCGACTAATGTGGGTTAGTCCAGAGCGTTGGCACATAGTTTCCGGGCATTGTGCCCGATCCAGATTGATAACGTCGGTAATCGCACCGAAGACACAACGACCATAAAAAATAAAAAAGTTCCCTTCTGGGGCAAAAGAAATCAAAATCAGCGCCGATAGTAAGTCAGCACCCGATTTCGGGGCAGGTTTACAGTTGAGACAACCATTTGCGAGGTGAGCAATGGGCACAGTACACGCAGCACTGCCAGCACAAACCCTTTACGTCACGATCCGTCGCGATGAATTGCGCCAGTTGAAAGACGAGCGCGACCAGTTGAAGCAGGAGCTCGCGCAACTGCGCTTGTTGACACAAAGCAATCAGGCCCAGCCTTTGCCCGTCACTCACCGTGTGCCTCACGCCTGAGCCCCTCGCTTGATTCGGAAGCAGCCCACCGCTGTTTCCGACCTGTTATCGCCCTTTTGACAAACCCGGCAACTCACGAAGTTTTCACACCCGTTTCTTGATACTCCGGCTCATTGTGGCCGTTCGGTATCCGCGCGGCGCCCGTTCGTCGGTGACAAAGATGTCCCGGCGGGGAAGTGATTATTGGCTGGAGCGCTGAATGGCTTTGTTTAAACGCAGCAATACGTCTGCGAAAGGTTTCGACTGGACAGGATTTCTCTGGCTGTTCCTGTTCTTCTGGTATTTTTCCGGCATTACCCAACTGCTGATCCAACTGACAGGCACCTCTGGTTTTACCGGGTTTCGCCAGGCCTTTGTGATGAGCGCCATCTGGCTCGCGCCGATGCTACTGTTCCCCAAACAAACACGTGTCATGGCCGCGCTGATCGGCGTGGTGCTGTGGGCCTGCTCGATGGCCAGTCTGGGTTATTTCTTCATCTATCAGCAGGAATTTTCCCAAAGCGTCATCTTTATTATGTTCGAGTCGAACATCTCTGAAGCCGGCGAGTACATGACTCAGTACTTTGCCTGGTGGATGGTGGCGGCGTTCCTCGCTCACACCGCTTTCGCTTACTTCCTCTGGACTCGCTTGCGCCCGGTGTACATGCCTCGCGGTCGGGCACTGGTGGCTGCAACGGCCATTGTGGTTGCCGTCGTCGGTTATCCGCTGATCAAGCAAACCGCGCGTACCGGCAGCCTCGCCGGCGGTTTCGAGAAATTCGAAACGCGCATCGAGCCCGCCGTGCCTTGGCAGATGGCCGTGGCCTATCACCGCTACCTCGATACCCTGGCCGGAATGCAAGACATGCTCCATAGCGCCAGCAAGATTCCACCCCTGCACAATCTGAAAGATTCGATGGCCAATCAGCCGGCTACCCTGGTGCTGGTGATCGGCGAATCCACCAACCGTCAGCGCATGAGTCTGTACGGCTACCCTCGGGAAACCACCCCGGAACTGGACAAGCTCAAGGATCAACTGGCGGTCTTTGATAACGTCATTACCCCGCGCCCTTACACCATCGAGGCGCTGCAGCAGGTTCTGACCTTCGCCGACGAAGAAAACCCGGATCTGTACCTGTCGACCCCATCGCTGGTGAGCATGATGAGCAGGCGGGTTACAAGACTTTCTGGATCACCAACCAGCAGACCATGACCAAGCGCAACACCATGCTGACGACCTTCTCCCAACAGGCCGACGAGCAGGTGTACCTGAACAACAACCGCAACCAGAATGCCGCACAGTACGATGGCGACGTGATTGAGCCGTTCAACAAGGCATTGACCGACGCTGCGCCGCGCAAGCTGATCGTCGTGCATTTGCTCGGCACGCACATGAGCTACCAGTACCGTTATCCGTCGACCTTCGATAAGTTCAAGGACCGCAAAGGCGTTCCGGACGGTGTGCGCGACGATCAGGTGCCGACGTACAACAGCTATGACAACGCGGTGCTGTACAACGACTTCGTGGTCTCGAGCCTGATCAAGGACTACGCCAAGTCTGACCCAAACGGGTTCCTGCTGTACCTCTCCGACCATGGTGAAGACGTGTTCGATTCCCCTGGCCACAGCACGCTGGGTCGCAACGAAAGCAAACCGACGGCGCCGATGTACACCATTCCGTTCATGGCCTGGGCCTCGCCGAAATGGCGCGAAAACCATGACTGGAGCTTTGCCGGTGATCTGGGGCGGCCTTACAGCAGCTCGCACCTGATCCACACCTGGGCTGATCTGGCGGGTCTGAGCTTCGATGAACTGGATCGCAGCAAGAGCCTGGTCAGCGACAGTTTCAAGCCACGGCCATTGATGATCGGCAATCCTTATGAGCGCGAGCAAAAGGCATTGATCGACTTCAGCCTGATGAAACCCAAGGCGGTGGCAGTCATTCAGCAGTAATCCTTTCAGGGGCCGGTTCCGACCCCTTTTTCACTGCGCCAATGGCGCGACTGCGTTGTCCGAAACAATTACAAATAACAATAATTCTCGTTAATCGCTAAATCTCTCCTCCCCTCTTCGTCTTTGAACAAACGGAATTTTTCCCTCGAAGACAAGGAGTCGGCTGCGATGTTCGCGCCTATCACCCGCTCCATGACCTTTACCCTGGGCCTGTGCAGTGCCGCCCTGTGCCCCGATCTGCTGGCCGAAACCAGCCCTGATCAAGAACCCGGCCGCACCCTCGAACTGGGCGCCACCAATGTGACCGCCCAAGGTTTGGGCAGCACCACCGAAAACACCGAGTCGTACACCACCGGCGCCATGAGCACTGCGACGCACCTGAACCTGTCGATCAAGGAAACGCCGCAATCGGTTTCCGTGGTCACGCGCCAACAAATGGACGATTTCAAACTCGGTACGCTGTCCGAAGCCATGAGCCAGACCACCGGCGTGGTGGTTCAACACAACGATTCGGACCGGGTCAGCTATTCGTCCCGGGGTTACACGATCAACAATTTCCAGATCGATGGCATGCTGAATACCTTCAGCTACATGAAATCCGATTCCGACACCATCATCTACGACCGCATCGAAGTGGTTCGCGGTGCGACCGGCCTGACCACCGGCGCAGGCGACCCTTCGGCCACCATCAACATGGTGCGCAAACGGCCGACGGCGCAGTGGCAAGCCCAAACCGGCGTCAGCGGCGGCAGTTATGACGACTACTACAGTTATCTGGACGTCGGCGGCCCACTGGCTTTCGACGGACGCCTGCGCGGACGCAGCGTGCTGGCCTATCGCGACAGCCATTCGTTCCGCGACAAGTACCAGCAGCAACGGGAAGTCGGGTACGGCATTCTCGAAGCCGACCTGACCGATGACACCGTGTTGGCGGTGGGTTACGACTATCAGGACAAGCAGGTGCAAGGCACCTCGTGGGGCACCGTGCCTTACTGGAACGCGGATGGCAGCAAAGCCAACCTCGGACGCTCTACCAACATGGCCACGCCTTGGAGTTCCTGGCCGCTGAAAGACAAGACCGCGTTTGCCACGCTGGAGCAGCAACTGGGTGCCGGCTGGCAGCTCAAGGCCGCCTACACCCACCGCGAAAGCGACACCGACGGCAAGATCTACTACGGCGGCGGGGGTTTTCCTGAGGCAGATCGCAGTGGCATGAGCGCCAACGTCAGCCACATGATCGGCACGCAAAAAATGAAGGCCTATGACTTCAACGTGTCGGGACCTTACTCGCTGTTCGGGCGTGAGCACGAAATGATGATCGGCTATGGCGAAGCCGAACGCAGCGAAGAAAACCCTTACACGGTAGACGGCGCACGGCCGTCGGATTACGAAAACGTCCCCGACTGGAAGTACATGGGTGGCATCCCCAAATTCCCCGACACCGTCACCAGCCTGCAAGGTTCCAATGAAAGTACCCGGCAAAAAGCCGGTTACCTGGCCACTCGCTTGACCCTGACCGATGACCTGCACGCGGTACTCGGCAGTCGTTATGGCAGCTGGGAAATGTCGAAGAAGACCAACAAATACGACAACAACCTGCAACTGACCGATGTCGAAATCACTCGCCAACAGCACAACGACATGTGGACCCCTTACGCCGGGCTGCTCTACGACATCACGCCTGAGTACACGGCTTACGTCAGCTACACCGATATTTTCAAACCGCAAGAAGACCGTGACAGCCATCATAAATACCTGGAACCGGTGGTCGGCAGCAACTATGAGCTGGGGCTCAAGGGCAGCCTCCTGGAAGAGCGCCTCAACCTCGCCACCGCATTGTTCTGGAGCAAGCAGGATAACGTCGCCGAACTCGATGATTCGGTGCCACCGGACCCGGTCACCGGGGAGGAATTCTTCAAATCGGGCGGCAAAGGCAACAAGGTTCAGGGTTTCGAAGCCGAGGTATCCGGCGAGGTCATGGCGGGCTGGAACATGACAGCCGGTTACACCTACACCCATTCAGCCAATGGCGAGAAGCAGCGCAACAACACCAACCATCCGTTGAATATGTTGCGCTTCTCCACGGCCTATCGCCTGCCCGGCGACTGGCAGGCACTGACCGTGGGTGGTGCGGTGAATTGGCAAAGCGACGTCTACCGCGCCGCCAGGCGCCCGGTCGGACGTGGCGCCGGTGGCGAGGTGATTACCGCCAGCACGAACATCCGCCAGGAGGCTTACACCGTGGTCAAGTTGATGTCGCGTTATGAGTTCGACAAGCACCTGTCGGCCTCGCTGAACGTCGATCACCTGTTCGACAAAAAGTATTACGACAACGTCGGGTTTTACAACGGCGTCTTTTGGGGCGACCCGCGCACGGTGACCCTGAGCCTGGATTGGAAGCTCTAGGCTTTGTTAACTCCCACTTAACCGAATCGTCGAAAACTGTGCCTTCGACACTGGCTCATGGACGAAAGGCACCCGACAATCGTAGTGGGAGGCAAACCATGAAACGTACACCCCTGATCATCGCCGGCCTGATGACGTTCGTCTCGGCAAGCGCATTGGCCGAAGGTGGCGCCGAACGCATGCGGTATTACTTCGACACCCTGCGGTACAACCAGCAGCTGGCGCTGGGTAACACCACCGAAGGCAAAAGTTCTGAACTCCGGGTTCCGGACGATCAAACCGCACAGGTGACCGAGTCCTACAGACCGAAATAAACAAAGGGCGTCCTGATGGACGCCCTTTTTTTATGCCCGCAAGTGATTAAAGCGCCTTGGTCCAGAACAGCATCCGACCGTGCGCCGGGTCGAACATGCCCGCGGCAAAACCGAACTTGCCATAGGACGCCTGGGCGACAGCATTACCTTCCAGTACCTCCAATGTGATTTTGCAGCAGCCACGCTGGCGGGCGATGTCCTCGACCTTTTGCAGCATCTTCTGGCTCAACCCCAAGCCGCGAAACTTCTTCACCACCATCACATCGTGCACATTGACCAATGGCCTACAGGCGAAGGTCGAGAAACCTTCAAAGCAATTGACCAACCCGGCCGGCTCGCCACCGACAAAGGCCAGAACGCTGAACGCGTGGGGACGCTTGGCCAGTTCCGCCGGCAGTTGCTTCAACAAGTCGGCGGGCAACGAGTGGCCGCCGCCCATCGGGTCTTCGGCATAAGCATTCAGCACCCGGCCAATAGCCTCGGCATGCACCGCATTGGTGTAACTGGCCTGAAGCACAAGAATTTCTGCGGATTCCATTTCCACCCTCGTTAACACATCAAGTAGCCCCAGCACGCAGCTCGTACTGGAAAGCCGAATGACAATATCGCGAGTGCTGCTCACGCTGCAATCTTTACGCTCAAGCGCCCCAGATCAACGTTTCGGTCCACCCCAGCTCGGCAAAATCCTCGGCCCTCAAGCCTGACTCGCCGGCACAGAAAAATTCGTCCAGTTGCGGCGGTTTGACCGAGGTACCGCTGAGCATGGCGTGAACCTGCCCTCGATGATGAATCTGGTGCTCCAACAGATGGGAGAGCATACGTACGCGGCTCTCATATTGCGGCGTGTCCCGGGCGATCGTCACGATCTTCCCGAGGTCGGCGTCGCGCATTTGCTCGCAGTAGGCGATCAGTCGCCGGTCTACCAGCGCTTGTTCGCGCTTGAGGTCGACCGCGTGCGTAAACGGCTCGTCCTGGTTGAAAAACACGTAGCAATCGGGATGCGGATCGTCGCCGCGCAACTCCCGCTCCAGCGCATCCACGTAAAACCAGTCGCAGGTCAGGATGTGATTGAGGGTAGCGCGCAGACTGGGAAAGAAACTGACCCGTGGTGCCGCCAGCTCGGCCGGGCTCAACTGGCTCCAGGTCTTGGCGAGTCGATGATTGGCCCAGGCGTTCTGGTAGGCCATGGTCAGCAAATGGTGCGACAGAGGCTGATTCATGTTCGCGGCTCCTTGGGTTCAAGCTTCGGCGAAACGTTGCAGCTGCATTTCCTGTAAACGGCTGAGGGTGCGGCGGAACGGGAATTCCAGATAGCCTTCGGTGTACAACGATTCCATGGGCACCTGCGCTTCGAGGCACAGCGGCACCTTGCGGTCATAGCACTCGTCCACCAAGGCAATGAAACGCCGCACACCGTCGTCATTCACCGACAACTGCGGTAATTCACGGTCGCCCGCCACCACGCGCTCGACGCCATCTTCAGTGCCCCGGGCGATGCGCCCTTTGCGCTTTTGCGCGCTGAGGTTGGGCACGTCACTCAACAGAATAGCGCTGAAGGTGTCGCACAGGGCGATGAAATCCATGGCGGCAAACGGCTGTTCACAGAGATCGGCGTAACGACTCCAGAGCACGGTTTCACTGGCCTGCACGACATTAAGTGAGCGATAGCCAACCTTGATCGGGTCACTGGACACCGACTGGCCGACGGTCAGTGCCTTGAACACTTCGCCCAGCGCACCGGGCTGTCCCGGTTCCGTCACCCAGTAACGTTGCAAACCAATGCCTGGGTGCAGCCGATGATCTTCGCCACCGTCCACCGCAATCACCTGCATATGTTTCTTGATGGCCTCGATGGCGGGCACGAACCGGTCGCGGTTGAAGCCATCGGCGTACAGTTGATCCGGGGGCTGATTGGACGTGCAAACCACGACCACGCCCTGCTCGAACATCACCTGAAACAAACGGCCAAGAATGATGGCGTCGCCGATGTCGTTGACGAACAGTTCGTCAAAGCACAGTACCCGCACTTCCTCGCTCAGTTCGCGAGCCAGTGCCTTTAACGGGTCAGCGGTGCCGGTCAGCTGAAACGAACGCTGATGCACCCAGCCCATAAAATGGTGAAAGTGTTGGCGGCGGGCCGGGACCTTCAGGCTTTGGTAAAACTGGTCCATCAACCAGGTTTTACCGCGTCCGACCGGCCCCCAGAGGTACACGCCGGTGATCGGCGCGCGCCCTTCATGCAACGCTTCGTAGCATTTTTGCAGCGCCCAGACGGCATGTTCCTGGGCTTCGTCCTGGACGAAGCCCTTCTGTTCGATGGCGTGTTGCCAGGCGCTTAAGGGAGAGTCGACATTCATGCGCGGCAGTATGCCACGCGCTCTGGTCAGAGAGAGATGTCTAGCCGGGCGATCTTGCCTTGTTCGTTCAGGCGAAACATGTAGCGCAATTCCAGAGGGCTGCCAGGAAACGTCCCGGAGATCAGGTTGTGCACCAACACTTTGCCGGTGCGCAGTTGCACGTCGAGCACTTCAACGCGTGGCTGGTAACGCTGGGCGGTGTCTTGCATCCATTGTGCGATGGCCTGGGTGCCGACCTGGTGTTGGCCTTCATCGAACACGTTGGCATCCTCAGCGAAAAAACTGGCGACCCGCGAGGTGTCGCGGGCATTGGCCGCAGCAATATAGTCGGCGATGGCGGGTGCCAGTGAAGCGTCTGGATTGGGCATGTTTACAGCTCCTTGTTTGTTGATTCTGGAGCCATGCTAAAACACGCCTGTGTCAGTTCTTGTCAGGAGTGAAACGTCCAGCTTCATCCAGTTGCATCTGATTGCGCCAGGTCCGCAACAGGTCGCTGCGCCGCCCCGGATAACGCTCGCCCTGCGCACTGGCGGCCGAGATCCGGTCGGTGCGAAAGGTGCGATAGGCACTGCGCAACTCACACCAGGCGACGATGATTCGCACCTCGTTCAGAAACCCCAGGGCCAGCGGCCAGATCAGCCGCTGACTCGGCACCTGATGGGCGTCCGCGTAGTCGATGTGCAGCTTGGCCTGATCGCGGATGGCCTGGCGAAACACAGTCAGTGGCACCGCGTTTGGCGCAAAGCCATAACCTCGCGGGCCCGGCAGGACTGTCGGGTTGCGTAACGCGTCGAGCGCTTCAGGCGCCAATACCGCGGCAATCTTGGCCAACGCATCCGCCGCGGCCTTGCTCAATACTTCATCCCCGCGCTGATCCACATAGCGCAAGCCCAGCACGATGGCTTCGGTTTCATCGGCGTTGAGCATCAACGGCGGCAGAAACAAACCGCTGCGCAGCACGTAACCAATACCCGCTTCGCCGTAGATCGGCGCACCCAGTGCGGTGAGTTCAGCGATGTCGCGGTACAGCGTACGCTCGGAAATTTCCAATTCGCCGGCAAGCGTCGCCGCGGTCACCGGACGACTTTTGCCGCGCAGCAGTTGCAACAAGGTCAGTAGACGAGTGGTACGCGACACGATCGGCAGGCTCTGTCCGGAAAAGTTGTCGGAGCTTAGCAGAGCACCCTGTCAGAAAGTGGCAGTAGCTTGCCGGCGCGCACCAGACCGTCGAACCGCGCAGGCCAGTTTTGCGGCCGAAGACTTTGTAATGCATGGGATGACTCTGCAATTTAGTGCTGAACAGTTGTCGCGACTTGAGGGTGTCAGCTCTGTGGCGATGGGCGTGCCCCATGAAACCATTACCGGGTCGATGACGCGATTTACCGGGGCTGAAACATTGGACCTGCCGATCATTCCAGTGACCTGACCCAGATCAAATGTGGGAGCGAGCTTGCTCGCGATAGCGGCCTTACATTCAACACATCTGTTGCATGTGCCGGCCCCATCGCGAGCAAGCTCGCTCCCACATTTTGGTTTGTGTGTTACCGGTCGACCTTATGCTTCGCTGCATAGAGGCACAGCATTTCCATCGCCAACGTCGCCGCCGCCAGTGAGGTAATGTCCGCGCTGTCGTAGGCCGGCGCCACTTCCACGACGTCCATCCCCACCAGATTAATCCCGCGCAAGCCACCGAGGATTTCCAGTGCCTGCACCGTGCTCAGACCGCCGCACACCGGCGTTCCGGTGCCCGGAGCGAATGCCGGATCGAGGCAATCAATGTCGAACGTCAGGTACACCGGGTTATCGCCGACCCTAGCCCGAATCGCTTCGACAATCGCATCTACACCACGTCGATGCACTTGCCGCGCATCCAGCACTTGAAAGCCCTGGTGATCGTCATTGGTAGTGCGCAAACCGATCTGCACCGAACGCGACGGATCCACCAGCCCTTCCTTGGCCGCATGCCAGAACATCGTGCCGTGATCGACGCGCTTGCCGTCTTCGTCCGGCCAGGTGTCGCTGTGGGCGTCGAAGTGGATCAACGACAGCGGACCATGTTTACGCGCATGGGCCTTAAGCAGCGGATACGTGATGAAGTGATCCCCGCCGAACGTCAGCATCGCGCTACCGGCGTTGAGAATGTGTTCGGCATGGGCTTCGATACTTTCCGGCACCGACTGCGGTGTGCCGTAATCGAAGTCGCAATCGCCGTAGTCGATGACCGCCAGATGGTCGAACGGGTCGAACGTCCACGGCCAGTGGCGTTCCCAGGCAATCCCGGTGGACGCGGCACGAATGCCCCGTGGTCCGAAACGCGCTCCGGGACGGTTGCTGGTGGCGGTGTCGAACGGGACACCGCTGACCGCTACGTCGACGCCGCGCAAGTCGCGACTGTAGCGACGACGCATGAAACTGGTGATACCGGCGTAGGTACTTTCTGCGGCAGTGCCGTAGAGGCTGTCGCGGGTCATGGCCTGATCGTTTTGCATCGGGACGTCCATCTCAGGTTCCTTATTATTGGCGGCTACGGAAAGTGGTCCACAAGCGAGTGCGTTGGCGCAGGTCCTTGAAGCTCATACTGCGATCGGCGTATAGCCGGTCACGCACGTCAGCCCGTGGGTAGATGTCCGGATCGGTGCGCACCGCCTCATCCACCAGCGGTGTTGCGGCCTGGTTGGCCGTCGCGAAGAAAAGTGTGTTGGTCAGTGCTGCGACGGATTCGGGGCGCAGCATGAACTCGATAAAGGCGCGGGCCGCTTCGGGGTGTGGCGCGTCCTTGGGGATCGCCAGGTTGTCCTGCCAGACCAGCGTGCCCTCTTTCGGAATCCGGTACGCCACTTCGAACGGCTTGTTGGCCTTGCGCGCCTGATCGGCGGCCATGCTGGCGTCACCGTTGTAAGTCAACGCCAGGCATACGCTGCCGTTGGCCAGATCGCTTATCTGCCGACCGGTGGCGACGTACAACACATTGGGTTGCAGCTGATGCAGCAGCGCTTCGGCGGCTGACAGATCCGCCTTGTCGGTGCTGTAAGGATTTTTACCCAGGTAATGCAGCGCCAGGCCGACCACTTCCTGGGGTGAATCGAGAATGGCAATGCCGCAGTCTTTCAGTTTGCTGGCGTATTCCGGCTTGAACAGCAGGTCCAGGCTGTTGAGCGGCACATTCGGCAAACGCTGCTTCACGGCTTCGACGTTCATCCCCAATCCCAGGGTGCCCCAGGTGTAGGGCACCCCATAGCGGTTACCGGGATCGACGGCGGCGAGTTTTTCCAGCAAATCCGGATCGAGGTTGGCGTAACCCTTGAGGCCTTCGTGAGGAATCTCTTTCAACGCACCGGCTGCCAGTCCGCGGGCCAGCACACTGGAAGACGGCACGACCACGTCGTAACCGCTGCCTCCGGTGAGCAACTTGGTTTCGAGTACCTCCGAAGAATCGAAGGTGTCGTACCGCACATGGATGCCGGTTTCCTGTTCGAAACGCTGCAAGGTTTCGGGAGCGACGTAATCAGCCCAACTGTAGAGGTTGACGACTTTTTCCTCCGCCTGGGCCGATACGGCCATGGCGAGAAACAGCGCGGGTAAACACAGCTTGAACGTGGGAGCCATGACGAAACACCTGACCAGATGAAGTGGATGCAGAATGCGTCGTCGGATACATTGGAAAAATACCAAGTTAGTTATCCTGACTTTATCCAGGAGTAATGTTTGATGCTCGGCCAACTCCATGATCTTGATCTGCAACTGCTGCGCCTGTTCGTCAACGTGGTGGAGTGCGGCGGCTTCAGCGCGGCTCAGGGTGAACTGGGCTTGAGCCAGTCGAGCATCAGCCAGCAAATGGCCAAACTGGAAACCCGACTCGGCTATCGGCTGTGCAGTCGCGGCAAGGGTGGTTTCAAAATCACGCCCAAGGGCGAACAACTGCTCAACGCGACTCGCAGCCTGTTCGAGTCCATCGAAGCCTTCCGCCATCAATCCAATGGTGTGGCCGGGCGCTTGATCGGCGAGGTGCGTCTGGGGCTGTCCGAAGCGCTCGATCAATCCGTGTTGCAACGGGTGGCCGATGCGATCCGGCGCTTTCGTGAACGGGACGAATCGGTGCGCATCGAGTTGATCAGTGCCATGCCCGGTGAAATGGAACGGTTGCTGCTGCAACAGCGGCTGGACCTTGCAATCGGCTATTTCTCACAAGTGCAAAGCGCTTTTGACTACCGCGAACTGTTTACCGAAACCCAGCACCTGTATTGCGCCGCCGGACATCCGCTGTTCACCGACGATGCGCCTGACGATCACGCGCTACAGGCGTGTGATCGAGTCGATCACCCTTACCGTTTCCTGCGCAGCGACGAACCCTTCCAGGGGAAGCTGTGTTCGGCGCGTTCGGAGCAAGTCGAAGGCACCCTCGCCTTCATTCTTTCCGGTAAACACGTTGGCTATTTGCCCAATCACTTTGCCCGCAGCTGGGAAGACAAAGGATTGCTGCGGGCCGTACGCCGAGAGGGCATGAGTTTCGACGTGGCGTTTCATCTGGCCCGGCATCGCGCCCAGGTGCCGGGGGATGCGCAAAAGGCATTTGAAGAGGATTTGCTGGCGGCATTCACGGCACCCGTTTGATAATGATCGTTCCCACGCTCCGCGGGGGAATGCCTCACCGGACGCTCTGCGTCTGTTGGAAGTCTTCGATCCTCCGGGTCATGGAAAACCCGGATGTCCCGGCCAAGGGTGAACCCGTCTCGCCTGCAGCTGTCGCACCCTTGAACCTCTAGAAAATGCTCGAGTCCGAGCCACTGGTGGTTCGGCCTTTTCTTTAAGAGAGCATGTCCATGCGCAGTGTCCACGCCGTTATCCTTTCCCTGCTTTTGCTCTCCCTGAGCGCCTGCGCCCTGTTCCCCAATCGCGATCCGCTGAACATCAACGTGGTCGGCTTCGAGCCGTTGCAAAGCCAGGACATGGAAGTACGCTTTGCCGTGAAAATACGCGTGCAAAATCCCAATGAGACAATCATCAACTACAACGGCGTAGCCTTGGACCTGGAAGTCAACGGCCAGCCACTTGCCTCCGGTGTCAGCGATCAATCGGGCTCGATTGCACGCTTTTCCGAAACCGTGCTGACGGTGCCGGTCAGCGTTTCGGCGTTCTCGGTGCTGCGTCAGACTCTGGGCCTGAGCCAGACACAAACCCTGAACAACCTGCCCTACGTGCTGCGAGGCAAACTGGCCGGTGGCTTGTTCGGCACCCTGCGTTTCGTGGACAGTGGCAAACTCAGCTTCCCAGCGTCGACGACCGGCACCTGGTAATTCCGACTCAAGGAGCGACAAAAGAACATGGAAGTCACACCCACGCTCGACACCGAACGCTTGATCCTGCGCCCGCTGGAGTTGGCCGATGCAGACGCCATCCAGCAACAGTTCCCGCATTGGGAAGTGGTGCGTTATCTGAATGCCCTCATCCCTTGGCCGTACCCTGCTGACGGCGCACTGACCTATCTGCGTGACATCGCGTTGCCGGCGATTGCCGCCGGCAAAGAGTGGCATTGGTCTATCCGCTTAAAGTCCGCGCCCGATCAGTTTATTGGCAATGTCAGCCTGATGAATGAGCAGGACAACAACCGCGGCTTCTGGCTAGGACCAAAATGGCAAGGCCAGGGTTTGATGACCGAAGCCAGTGCAGCGGTCACCGAGTACTGGTTCCAGACCCTTGGCCGGTCAGTGCTGCGGGTACCGAAAGCGGCGCCCAACATCGGCGCGCGCAAACTCTCGGAACGCACCGGCATGCGCTTGATCCACAGCGATGAGGGCGAATTCGTCAGCGGGCGATTCCCCAGAGACCTCTGGGAAATCACCCGTGAAGAGTGGTTAACGCAACCCTAGAGATCCAATGTGGGAGCAAGCTCGCTCCCACAGGGGTTATGTGTTGAAGCGCACGCCGGGTTTAGGCCGCTCATCTACGGTCAGCTCAAACACGTCCGGGCGTGCGTAGTGCCTCACCACGTCGTAGTCGTAACGGGCGCGGATCAGAAGCCCCGTTTGCTGCTGAATGATATGAATCAAATGAATATCGCCACTGTTGATCTCAACCTGCTGAAAGTCTTCGAAGCGCTACACGAGGAGTCCAGCGCGAGCCGGGCCGCGTTGCGTCTGGGCGTGACGCAATCGGCGGTCAGCGCGGCACTGCGAAGGCTACGCGAGGTGTATGGCGATCAGTTGTTCGTGCGCACCGGCCGAGGCCTCGCGCCCACACTCAAGGCCAACCAGTTGAAACCGGTGGTCAGCGATGCCCTGAACAAATGCCGGCAGAGCCTGGCGATGGTCGATCCGGCCGCCCACCATTACGACGGGCGCTCGGTGACCGTGGGTATGTCCGATGATTTCGAAATCGCTTATGGGCGCCGGTTGATCGAGGAAATCGCCCGAGTCGCGCCGAAGCTGCGGCTGATCTTTTGTCAGACCCATAGCCAGATCGTCGCCCAGGCGTTGATGGAACGCAGCATCGATCTGGCGATCACCGCCGGCGGATTTGCCGAGCGCTTGCTCAGCCGTCAGGTGCTGGGAGAAGGAGGCTATCTGTGCCTGGCAGACCCGATGAGCCTGGCCGAGGGACAGCAAACCATCAGTCTTGAGGAATTCGTCGCCCGCGAGCACATCCTGGTGTCGTCGGGTGGTTTTATCGGGATCACCGATGAGGGGCTGGCGGCGCTGGGGTTGAGTCGGCGGGTAAGCGCGTCGACCACACACTTTGCGGCATTGCCGCACTTGCTCAAGGGCAGCCAGGCCGTGGCGACCATTCCGGCCCATGCGGCGCAAAGCATTGCGGCGCTCAGCGGCCTGGCGCTACTGCCCTGCCCCCTGGCGTTGCCGCGTTATCCGATCGAACTGGGCTGGCGCACCAGTACGCAGCTCGATCCGCTGGTATTGAAAGTACGTGAGGCCATTGTCGCGAGTTTCGCGTGTTCTACTTGGCAGCCATGAGGCGATTGATCTCGCTGCGCACCATGTTCGCGAATTCCGGGGGTGACATGCCGTCAAGTTCGGCACGGACCCACTCGGACCATTTGCCTTTGCGCTTGGCGCGCTCACCGAACAACCGTGCGGCCTCGCCCTTGGACTTGCCCAGGTTGCTTTGCCAGAGATCGAACAGACGGGATTTCTCATCTTCAAGCGCAGCGCGCTCGGCAAGGGGTTTGTCGGCCAGATTGAAGCTCATGGGAGTTACCTGCTGCGTAAATTAGGCGACATCTTACACTGTAGGAGGAAACGTCCGACTCAGGATTTTTCTTCAGGGTGGGGTCAACGCGAAAACTCACTGCAACTTTTTCGCTGACGACAGACTCCATTGTTCACTGCCCATTTACCTGCAAGGAGTACCCCAATGGCCCGAAAAACCGCCGCACAAGTCGCCGAAGATCAAATCAAGGATCAGGCCTTCAGCGAACTTCAGGTCCTGATCGAAGAGTCGGAGAAACTGCTCAAAAGCAGTGCCTCACTCGTCGGTGAAGAAGCGGACACACTTCGTGGGCAAATCGCCCAGAAACTTCAGCAGGCTCGGGACTCCGTCACCAGCGTTCGTGACCGGACCAAACCTGCGGTCGCAGCCACTGAAACCTACATCGGTGGTCATCCGTGGCAAACCGTGGCCATCTCCGCCGGTTTTGGCCTGGTGGTCGGGCTGTTGCTGGGCCGGCGTTAAGCGGTATCGCTTTAATGGGTACTGAGCAAAAAGGCGAGCCTTTCGCTCGCCTTTTTCATGCCCGGGTTTTAGGCAGACCTCAGAGCCCGGCCAATTCCCGCAAATTCGCCAATGTCTGAGTGTCGAGCTTAATGCCTTCGGTGCTGGCCTTGGCCCGCTGCTGGTGACGTCGATCACCCGGCAAACGCTTGAGCCCCACACCGTGCATCTGCCGGACCAGCTCCTGGCTGCGCTCGGCAAAACTCTGCCCGGCCGCCTTGCTCGGGTCGATCACGATCAGCAGTTGGCCAGTCCACGGTGTCTTGGCCCCCGGATGGTTCGACCAATCGAACTCGAAGGAAAAATTCCCGCCGGTCAACGCCGCCGCCAACAGCTCGACCATCATCGACAGCGCCGAGCCTTTATGCCCGCCAAACGGCAGCAACGCGCCGCCTTCAAGAATCGCTTTCGGGTCCTGGGTCGGCTGGCCGAGACCATCGACACCCATGCCTGGCGGCAAACGCTCGCCCTTGCGTGCGGCGATCTGCACATCGCCATGGGCAATTGCGCTGGTCGCCAAATCAAAGACAATCGGTTCGCCATCAGCCCGAGGGGCGGCAAACGCAATCGGATTGGTCCCGAACAACGGGCGATCGGCACCGTGCGGCACCACGCAGGTCATGCTGTTGACCACGCTCAGCGCCACCAGCCCTTCGTAAGCGAAAGGCTCGACATCCGGCCACAAGGCTGCGAAGTGGTGGGAATTACGAATCGCCAGCACCGCAATGCCGGCACTGCGGGCCTTTTCAACCAGCAGTGCGCGTGCTGCCGCCAGGGCCGGCTGGGCGAAACCATTGCCGGCGTCGACCCGGACAAAACCCGAAGCGACATCCTCGACCACCGGCACGGCCTGGCCATTGACCCAGCCGCTCTTGAGCGTCGATACGTAACCGGGAATACGAAACACGCCGTGGCTATGGGCGCCATCGCGCTCGGCGCCGGCGCAGTTGAGGGCCAGTGTTTGGGCGACATCGGCGCTGGTGCCATGACGCTGGAAAATCTGCTCAAGCAAAAGAACGAGCGCGTCGAAATCGAGCGTTTGAGTGCTCGAACTGACGGCCATTTCGGGCGTTGCGGTCATCTGAAGCTCCAGTTTTATTATTGAGTACGGGCACCAGGGTGAAACGAGGTTGCATGGCAACCAAAAACAGTTGTCGATTAAGCGCTGTTTTACCGGCGTCCTGTCAAGTCTCGACAGCCTGTTCGGATCAAGCAATATGTACCGCACTCGAGCCTGCCCCTGGCCGTACTGTTTTTCCTCAATCCAACGGCCGGCGATTACCCGCCGATCGCAGCACATTGAGGAAGAACCATGATTGCTCCCCCACTGCCGTATTTTTTCGACGAGGCAGAACGCGCATCCAATGCAAAACAGCCCGGTGATCGCGAGAAAGCGCTTTCCTTCACGCTTGATGACCTGAATTGGTTGCAGGGTGTTTATCTACCGACCCATGAAGCCCGTATGGCCACTACCAAGCCCATACATATCGAACGATTGCTTCTGGGCCCGACGGACATTCCATTGGCCGGTGCTTTCGCCATGAGCCGGCCCAATAATGGAGAAGTCATGCTCTACACACCGTGGAAAGGCCTGGTCAAATTCGCGGGTATGGAGAACCTCAAAAGCAACCTCAAGGAGTTGTTGTCACAGCAGACCGGAAAACGGGAACTACTGCGATATCTTTCCATTGAACAACGTAACGCAGTGCAGGCAGCCGCTGTGCCTGAGATTTCTACAACAACCATCGAAGGTGCGGTATTCCAGGACCAGGAGCTCATACTCGAACTCAATCAGACACACAACATCCAGTCGATGATGGCCGAACTGGTCAAGATGCCGACACTGCAGTCGATGCTGGACGAAAGTCTCAAGATTGCGTTGGTCATGCGATTCCCCAGGCTGGACCAGCGCCAGACAAGGCTGGAAAGCTTCATCAGCACGGTTTCCACCTTCGACACCCGCGAGTACCGGTACAAGATGTCCTCGCAGCCACTGAGCGACGTCCTCTTGCAGTACTACCTGACCCATCAGTGGCCAACGGGTGATTCCAGGGTCTTTTCCAATCCCGCACACGGCGTGAGCAGTAACGCCGATAACCAGGCATGGGAAAGCTCAATCATAGAGATCGCGCAACGCTTTACGCCTCACTTGCGAAGCCTGTTGGAAACGTTCTGGAACTCCCCCACACGCGCTGGCCAGTCACCCTCAGAGTTTCTTACCGAAGGGATTCGCGACACCTTTCACGTCAA
Source organism: Pseudomonas sp. RT4P38 (assembly GCF_054897765.1). Taxonomy (NCBI): domain Bacteria; kingdom Pseudomonadati; phylum Pseudomonadota; class Gammaproteobacteria; order Pseudomonadales; family Pseudomonadaceae; genus Pseudomonas; species Pseudomonas sp. RT4P38. Next base: position 3,273,761 of record NZ_CM142703.1, on the reverse strand, counting down.
TCTTTTATTGAAGCGCCAGCAAGGTGTTTTAACCACGCAGCAATACCTGCGCTTGATGAATGTGAGCCTCGCGCCTGCCTCCAATGATTCCCTGCGCATCGAAAAAGTACGTATCACCGCTCCCTTCAAGCACTACGCGGAACTGGCCTGCACCTTGATGATCGGCAGCAGCGACGCCCTCGGCTTTCTGTATACCCGGTCCAGAGGTATCGAAGCCACGAGCAATCTACCCGCAATCAGACACATCGTGCTGGCGATGATCAAAAGTGAAGGGCATGAGGACACGCTGCTCAATTACATGTCTCTGGACGAGCGCCGTACGCTGCTTTCAATGAAACCGGATGAACGCATGATTATCGGAGAGCCGATCGTTGGCCCGGTGTTTGAACAATTGATGGCAGACATCCTCGACAAGCAACTGCAGAACCTGACTTACGCCTTGAGCCGCTGCCGCGAAAGTGAAGGCTCGCTGGACCCGCATGCATTGCTCGACAAGGCGCTGGATGTCCGGGGACTGATCGATGACCGGCTGTTGGCCGTCGATGCCACAGGGCGCTGGAGTACACGCGTGGACCAGCGCTGGAGTGCCCAACCGGTCACCGTTCGCGCCGAGTCGGCCAAAGAACAATGGGCACTGCTCTCCACCGCAGAACAAGCGCTTGAACAACGCCTTGAAAACCACCCCGCCATTCCTGCCGCCACCCGCACGGTCACCGAGGCCCAACGTTTCGTCGGTTCGTCGCTGGAAGGCTTGCAATCAAGTTTCACCCACACCCTGTCAACGGCATTGCGCAGCGAGCTCAAACTGCAGACAGTTGCCCGCACGCTGGGTGTGACGGAACAGGCGATCATCAAAACGGTGCTCGATACGCCGGTACGCTTGCAACGGGGCGCGTTGAACGGTTTTCTGCCGGACGTATTTTCCCTGGCGTTGAAGGCAGGCGACGTTACGGATCCGTTGAAACTGGCCAGTTGTTTTGTGCTGACTGAACGAGGAGGCCTGAACCCGGTGCATTCGGGCAAGGCTATTTTGTGGACGCCCGCGATGGGGTTTGAAGCCTTCAAGGCATTGACACCATTGCTGACCGAACTCGGTCGACGCCTCGCAGACGTCAACCATCGATCAGCGCTTCTGGAGAACCTTGGCCGCAGTGAGCGATTGCCTGGCAAGACTTACACGTTGGCGCCCCTGCAGCGGGTAGATGGGCATTTTCTTGATCATCTACAAAAAACCTCTGTGCATCTGGCCCCGTCGTGCCTGACCAACGCGCTGGCGACGAAGCTCACCACCACGCCGCTGACCCATCTCCTGAATCTCGTGGCACTGCGTAAGCCGATGACCGGACTCGACCGTGCGATGGACATTGCGCGGTCACTGACGACTCAACAAAAACTGCCGGCATGGCTGGCCAAAGCGTCCGTTAACGATCTGATTCTGCATGCCGAGCTGCTTCAGCAATACCTCAATAACGTTCAAGACGACCAGGATTACCTGAGCGGCATACGATCACTGCAGCGCACGGCACACCTGGAACTTGAAAAACAACTCAAGGCTGACACCTTCAACATCAACCCGGACAACGTCCAGGTCCAAATCAGTGCCCGCCCGACATCTGCAGCCAACACTCAAACGCTGACCGACTTTGCTTTGACTCACCTGAAGGATCTGGATCAGGTCCATTTCAAACTGGTATCGCTTGATACCACCGTGATTCCCGAGGGGATGGACGAACGCTACATCAAAGACCTGATACGAAACCTGAAACCGGGCGAACATCAGCAGAAAATTCTGAGCGACGCCTTGGCAGATACCCAGGCGAATGTGGGCCGCAGGAAGCGGTTTTACACACAATTGCCCTGGCAGTTGATGCATTACGCCCATGAGGAAAAACTGCAGGAACGTCTGAGCGAGACGGGGTTTGATCTGATCCGGCAAATCATGGACATGCCAGACGCCATTGCCCGCGCAGCAGTCAACGGTGCCCATGCGATCATCCGCCCACTTGAGTTCCTGGGTATCAAGCGTGCACAGACGATCAAAGTGCCCGGTGTGTATCTGATCGGCTCAACGGCTGATCGCTCTGCACCACAAGTGCTTATTGCGCCTCACAGCCCTCGGCACGGGGTGAAAGAATATGAAAATGAAGCACAACTGCTAACAGAACTGACGACCCGCGGACCATTGCTGGACTGGCTACTCTTGAATCTGCCGCCGCCTGATCGGGTACTGCTGGAAACCCGGATGGCAACCACTAATCACCGCGTTGCCAGAGCCACGCCGACGAGTACCGGTCATCGCTTCACCGAGACCACACTGGCCTCCAATCCGATCAAGGGGAACCTGTTCAACCATTTACTCAATGACAACGCCGCGTTGTTGACCCGCTTGCTCGGTTGTCAGTCCGATGACAGAAAACAGGGCGAGTGGGCGACCATCAAACAGGTGTTGGGCGAAGATTTGCACGCGGCATTTTCGTTTTGTATGGGCAAACTTGCGTACCCCATCACGGTATGGCGCAGTTACCGCGACATCAAGCAATCCGCCGAAGACCTGCAAACACATAAATGGGGAGCCGCAATAAAAGAGTTCATCAGCGGCATTGCACAACTGGCCTCGTTGCGCCAATCGATGGAGGATCCCGTGACGGAGCCTTCGACGATCAGCGCGCCCGCGCCAGAAACGCCCGACACCCGACTCAAATGGCAGGACATCGATATCACTGCACCCGAGCGCACGCAGTTGAAGCGTCATGAGAGCATCGACGTCGATCTGGGTTCGCTGACACACAACGCCAAGCTTGGGCTCTACTCTCATCCAACGACAAAACAACTTTACGGGCCGGTTGAAGGAAAAGTGTATCCGGTCGCAAAACCCGGCACCCGTTGGCGCATCGCCGACACCCCCGCTCCCATCCCTTATCTGCGTCAAAACGAATCGAAACAATGGGTTCTGGACAGGGAAAAACCAGCACCCCGCTTCAGCCTCATCAGCCGGTTACAGAACGCGATAACGGTTTTGGAAAGCATGAATGTTGAAGCACATGGAATGCCCCAAATCCGTCAAATTTTTCCGCGAAAGGCTCGTCAGATTGACGAGGCGCTGGATCTGGCAACCACCTATGCCTGGAACAGCTTCCGCAACCTGCAACTGCTCAAGACTTCTGATGGTACGGTCACGCCCGTGCACCAGCTCATCATGGATTTTATCGATGTGCCTACCGTGTCGGACGCGCAGGTGGAGAAGCTCGAAAAAGTCGTGGGCGACATTTTTGCGGCCCTGTTGGACCCCACACTCAGGAAGCCGAACTCCAAGCGTTTTGTTGTTGGCAGGATCCTCAATCACGCGGAAAGTACGTTCGGCTTCACCCTTCCAACGGACGTAAAAAGGAAAATTTACCTGACAGATAGATTTTTCGCCCCCAATTTCGAACACTACCGCAAACATCTGTCCGACGCCGCCTTCCCCATCAACACTCATGCTCGGGCGGCAACCCTGATCCATGAGGTTTCGCACATTGCCGGCAAAACCGAGGACATTTCTTATCTCGATTCCAGCAGACCCTTCGTCGACCTGATAGGAACGGCCAGTGCTTCCGCCACTGATCTCAAAACAGCCTTGAGCGAACTTCAGGACAGCGCACTGTCAATCAAGACGCCTTATACACAGCTGTTCAAAATCCAGGACCCTGATGACGGTGAATGGGAGGACCTGGGCAGTACTACCGATGAAAATACTGATCGGATAAAGGAACATATTTTGACCTTGACCGGCGAGGACAACCTGAGCGGTGCCCGCACCACCTTCAAAAAAGATCCACTGATCAGACTGGCGGTGCAACTCGCTAACGCTGACAGCGTTACTTGGCTGATCACCCATCTGGGGCGCCAATTGCATACCAGTACCCCGTGAGTTTAAAAAATAAGTGCCTGTTTGATGGGTAATTGCCATGACGGTTGTTCTCGCAGATTCCTCACAAGGTTAGAATGCAGGAAATCAGGATGAGTCAATGACCGACAACCCGCTCTCGCAAGCCCAATATGACGCAATCACCGATGCCGCTGCGCATTGGTGCATGCGTCTGCACGCCATCGATTGCACGGCTGAAGAGCGGCTCGCGTTCGAGCAATGGCATAACGCTCATCCGCTTCACGCGTTCGAGTACGAGGCCATGCTGGAGATCTGGGATGTCGCGGGGGACCTGCCACGTCCCGAAACCGTGATACCGGCGGCTCGCGCCAAACCTGCAACGCCTTGGCGCACCTTCGGTATCGCTGCCGCGGTTTGCGCCATGGCGCTGCCATTGGCGGCCTATAGCGGCTGGAACCTGGGCTGGTTACCCAATTCGTACCAATATTTCGAGGCGAGCGATACTGTCCGTCAGATCACCCTGAGCGATGGCAGTCAGGTGGAACTGAACCTGGGCAGTGAGCTGACGTTCAGCAACTACAAGGACCAGCGCCGGATCACTTTGGAGAAAGGCGAAGCCTTCTTCAGCGTCAGCCACGACACTCGGCACCCCTTCATTGTCAACGCGGCCGAAGGCAGGGTTCGGGTAACCGGAACCAAATTCAACGTCTGGATGTATGAAGATCAGGTACGCGTGAACCTGATTGAAGGTTCGGTGTTGGTGAGCAGCAATGATGCCCTTGCGGGTGACGGCTTGCGCCTCGAGCCAGCGATGCAGGCGAGTTACAGACGCGGCGACTTCACTCCCCGGATCAGTCAGACCTACGACAACGACAACTCACTGGCGTGGCGCAGTGGAAAACTGGTACTCGATGATCTGGCGCTGGCCGACGCACTGCCATTGATCAATCGCTACTTGAACAAACCTGTGATGGTGGCCGACACCAGTACCGGCTCGATTCGTATCGGCGGCATCTACAACATCAAAGAACTAAACAACCTGGTGGCTTCCTTGCCCAAAGTATTGCCGGTCTACCTGACCCGCAACAAGGATGGGAATCCGGTCCTCAATTCCATTCCGCAACAAGCCCCGAAAAGCTGAAGGCCGCGGCCCTTGCGGGGTGCGGCCTTCATTCCTGGATCAAGCGCCATCAGCGTTACTGTACAGCCACCTTCCCGGCTTTTTCATCCTGCTCGCGGATTGTCTGAACCTGGTACTGCGGATCGGACGTGATCTGCTGCTCGGTGAACGGCATCACACTCAACTGCTTCCTGGAAAATGCCAGGGTCTGGTCTCTGGAGTACTTCGAGGCCGGGTCACTGGATAGCGAGAAAGCCAGCAGCCCCTGGGCCTGCGGTCCCTTGTCATCGAAGGTCACCACCTGCAAATAGCTGGTACCGCTGACGACTTCGAGTTTACCGTCCGTTCTCGGCACGCTCTGAATGGCGTTATAAACCCCCAGAGTGCCAGGTCCACCGTGAATCGGCGTCTGTTGGCCACCACTGCTGACCACCTGGATATCACCCCAGCGACTATCAGCCTTGAGCCCCCTCTTATTGATCTGCGCTACCGACGCCAGCATCGCGGCGCGAACCGCTTTTTCGACTTCCGGGCGATCGACCGCCAGGCCACGCGGGGTGTGTTGCGGGTCTTTCGGATCGAACGCCACACGCCAGAGATCAGGTGTTTCCTCTAGCGACTCCATGACATTCTGGAAATGCACAAAGCCCAGACCACTGTCCAGATTCGCACTGCGGTCCCAGGCCTTGAGACTGGCACACAGCGGCGCGAGCGCTGGCGCATCGCTACCCAGTGCCGCCGCACAGAACTGCAGCAGGTCCGGCATCACTTGAGCCGCCTGATACACCTGGTCGTCCATCACCATGTGTTGCAGATCCGTCGCCGAAATTGCACCGGCCTTGTTCAACGTATTCAGGCGATCCAGTGCAAAGCGTGAGCGCAGACCCAACGGCTGGCCGTCCTGACTGATCAGTGGCGAAAAACCGGTGAGCGGTTGCGCCGGGTTGGCCATCCAGGCCGAATCGTTGGAGTGCTGCACAAAATCCTTGCGCAACAGCTGCGGCAATTTGTCTGACGCATATATCCCTTTTTGCGCAGCCTGCGGGTCGATGTCCCAGGCACAAGCGCTATTGGAACCGTCGAGGACGATCATCTGCAACCCGGCCCGAGGATCACTGCACTTGGCCAGTTTGTCGGCACTGACGTTCGGCACGACCGAGAGGTTCATGTACAGCGTCTGCCCCTGATCATCCGTCGCCAGGGTGTTGACCCACGGGATCCCCTGAATATTGTGCACCGACGCCTGAAAATCCTTGAGGCTGACCGCGCGGTTCATTGCATACCACTGCTGCAAGACCCGGTCGTTATCCAGATTGGCGTCGCGCAGGCTGTAGGCAAACTGGTTGTCCCAGTCGAGTTTTCCGGGCCACTGCACGACAGGGCCAAACTGCGAACTGTAGACCACATGAGAAATCGGTCTGGTCTGGCCATCCGGTTGTTTCACGTTCACGGTCAGGGTCTGTTTCTTCATCGGCAATGACTTGCCGTCGAGCAGATAACGGGTCGAATCCTTGGGATCGAGTTGCAGGCGATACAAGGTGAAATGCTTGGACGAGTCCACCGTGTGGGTCCACGCCAGGTGCTGGTTGAAACCGATATTGATCATCGGCAGCCCCGGCAGCGCCGCGCCCATGACGTCCAGTTTGCCGGGAATGGTCAGGTGCATTTGATAGAAACGCATCCCGCCGACCCAAGGGAAATGCGGATTGGCCAGCAACATGCCGCGGCCATTGAACGAACGTTCACTGCCGACTGCCACCGCGTTGCTGCCGCGATCCAGAGCAAACCGCTGCATGCGCGAGGCAGCCACCTGGAACGCCACGGGGTCGCCTGCCACATGAGTAACGGCCTTGGGTGGCGTCGCGCCGGCCAAGGCCTCGGCAAACTGCCCTACTCCGCCTTCGACCAGCAGACGCCGCGTCAACTTGACCAGGTCCTGGGCGGTAATCTCGCGCACCCAGTCGCCCTGACACTGCTGCGGCAAACCCTGCACCCGACGTTCCGTCAGCGAACGGTTATAGCCCGCCACATACCCTTCAATGAGATCGCGCACTGGCGGGGTTTGCGCCTGCCAGAAACCCTCGACAGCCTGTGGCGTGTTCAGCCAATTGAAGAACAGATCGCTGACCAGGTTTTCGCGTTCTTCGACCGTGAACTGATCCGGGCCGAAATAGCGTGAACGTTCGCCGTTCACGGTAGTGATCTCATTGGCCAGCAGGCACAGGTTGTCCTGAGCGTAGGCGTAACCAATGCCATAACCGAGCCCGCGCTCGTTGTCAGCACGGATATGCGGCACGCCGAAACTGGTCCGGCGAATGTCGGCGGTCGCCTGCTCTGGCTGACTGCGTGCGTTTGCCGCAAGACTCAAGCCAATAAACATACCCGCAAGGCTCAACCTGGTTAACTGCCTGGAAATAATCACGCTCGCTCCTGATCGAAAAGACAAACACCCTGCGTCATACACGCACTGCGCCTTCCCCTACAAACGAAAGAAACGACAAAAAATTTAGGCCCTGAAAGGCGCTTTTCTCGGGCATCTCACAGGCTGCTGACGTGATGGCGACAAAATTTCTACATTCGGGGCTTCATTATTTGCCCTGCTCGTACGTCTTATTGAATGAGAGCACCCATCACATTTCCTGGCCGGCTCGGAAAAGGAGTTTTTGCATGTACAACTCGCAACTGCCAACGGACGGTAGCAATGCGCCAAAGGGCTCTGCCATGGGCTCCGGTGTTTTCAGTCAACGGGGCGAGCGCAATGGCAACGAGCGGATCAGGCTGCTGCTCAAAAGCTTTGGTCTGCGAACCAGTCTGATCCGCCTCAAAGTCATCGATGCGTTGCTGACTGCCGCCGAAAGCGACCGCAGCCTTGGCGTGCGCGGCGTGCACAGTCACTTGCTGGACCTGGACATTCCCCTGTCCTTTCTCAGTGTGAGAGAAGTGTTGAAACGCTTGTGCAGCGAAGGCGTGATCACGCTCAACCCGGACAAAAGCTACAGCCTGCATCCGCACGCTGCAGCCATGCTCCAACGCGAGTGATCAGCCCAAGGTGCGTCGCTCAGGCTTTGACCTTGCGACGCATCACGCCATTGATCACCACCACGATCACCGCCACACCGATGGCGATGTACTGAAACAGCTTCTCGCTGATGACGCCTGCGTTTTGCAGATACGAAAGGCCGAACATGATCCCCAACACCACGAGGGAGATCAGAATCGAGTATTTCAAACGTTGCGACTGAGTCATTGCGAATTCCTGAACCTGAAAAATGTATCCCTTTTGTATCCAAATGCATGCCAAGCCCCTACCTTTCTCCGGGGATGGGACGCTACAAACGGGGTCTCATGTTACAGCCGATCAAGAGATTTGGCTTTATTGCCCCATGAGGATTCTGAAATGTTCCGTCGAATCACACTGCTGATTCCGCTGCTTGCCATACTTCCCCTGAGCGGCTGCATCATTTTCCCCCACGGCGGCTGGCACGGCGGTCATCATTACGACCGTGGTGGGCCGGGCTATTACCAGCATCGATAACGTGAATAATTGAACGTTCATTCGCAAGCTAATTACCCCACCCAGTAACCTCTGAATAAATGCCCGCCTGTCGCGGGCATTTTTCGTACATGCATATTCACTTCTTATTTCCTTCCTGGTACACATCGAAACATAGCGAAAACAATTGAAACGTTGAGTCTCAATAGTTCATTGGAGCTATCCATACTCAATGATTAATCTCGGCGCCTCGCAATAAAACCCATTATTAAATTTCGCGCAACAACCAGGAGTGCCATGCACAAGCCTTTAATCAATATCAACCCCCACCATTTATTAGGCTTTTGTCTTGCAATCACTTTTTTCGAACTTCTGACCTATATGGCCAGCGACATGATCATGCCGGCCATGTTGACCGTTACCCGACAACTGGGTGCCAGCCCCGACCATGTCCCCTACGCTTTCAATCTTTATCTGGCCGGTGGCATTCTTCTGCAATGGCTTATTGGTCCGTTGTCTGATCATTTCGGTCGCCGCCGCATGTTGCTCATCGGTTGTGCGGTATTCGCCATGGCCTGTGCAGCCGCGTTCAACGTGCAAAGCATTTATGCGTTCAACGGCTTGCGACTGATTCAGGGCATGGGGTTGGGGTTTGTCATCGCGGTCAGCTATCCAGCCCTGCAAGAAGTTTTCTGCGAAGCCGACGCGGTAAAAATCATGGCGTTGCTGGGGAACGTCGCGTTGCTCTCCCCGCTTCTGGGGCCGTTGCTCGGGAGCCTGCTGCTGGAATGGCTGTCCTGGCGGGAGCTGTTTTTACTGCTGGGTTTGGGCGGCGTGATGGTCTGGCTTGGGCTTTACCTGTTCATGCCGGAAACCGTGGGCACCCTGCGCCACGACGGTCAGCAACTGGAAGCGGTGCGTTTTGAATGGCGCAGCACCGTGTGCCGCTATCTGGCGTTACTGACTAACCCGCGATTCCTGAGTGCAACTGTCGCGCTGGGCGTGATGAGCCTGCCGTTGATTGCGTGGATCGGGCTGGCGCCGCTCTTGCTGATCCAGAACCAGGGACTTTCACCTCTGCAGTACGGCCTGTGGCAAATCCCGGTGTTTGCGGCGGTCATTCTCGGCAACCTGATTCTCAACCGACTGATTGCCCACACTGAATTGCCACAATTGATTCGATACGCGCTTTGGCCGTTTTGCGGTGGCCTCATCGCGCTGGTCGCCGTCAGCTTCTACGGCGCTTCGACAGCCGTGCTGATCTGCTGCCTGGCGCTTTACGCCGTTGGGCTAGGCATGAGCAATGCCGCGCTGTACCGGCTTGCGCTGTTTGCAAGCGACGACAGCAAAGGCTTGGTCTCGGCGATGATCGGCATGATGTCGATCGCCGTCATGGGCGGTGGCGGCTCGATTATCGCTGCGGCCGGGGCCGGTAATAGCCACGAATCATTTGCCCTGATGGCGGGTATTGCGGGGCTTCTGTGCCTGGCACCTCTACGCCTGTTTCTGCGGCGTTCCAACATCGCGCTTGCCGTCTGACACCACAACGTAGGTCTTTTGATGATCCATTTACCCCACACCGATGCGCTCTGCGCGTTAACGCAACCCTATTGCCTGGATTCCGTGCCCGACGGCCTGTTCGACCAGGCGATGGGGGAAATCAGCCTGTTTCATTGTCACCACACGCCGGGTTACGAACGCTGGCTAAACGCCAACGGGCTCGAAGCCCGAGACCTTGAAACACTGGATGACTGGTCAAGACTGCCGCCGATCTTCGCCAACTATTTCAAACGTCACCTGTTGTTCAGCCCCACAGGTGAAGGTGCGCTGGAGCTGACATCATCGGGTACCAGTGGCCAGAAGAGTCGCATGCGCTATGACCTTCGCAGCATGGCGACGGCCCAAGGCATGGTGAGCCACATTTTCCGCCACTACGGCTGGGATACCCCGGACAGCCCCTGCAATTACTTGCTTCTGAGTTACGAACCCGAGGCCGCCAACACCTTGGGCACCGCTTATACCGACCAGTTTCTCTGCAGCTATGCGCCCGTCAACCGGGTTGTCTACGGATTGCGCCTGACCCGTAAAGGTCACGAGTTTGACCTGTTTGGTGTTATTCGCGCCTTGCAGGAGTTTGCGGACGAAGGCTTACCCGTTCGAATTCTCGGATTTCCAGCGTTCCTTTCGCATGCGCTACAGCACATGGAAGACACCACTGCGCCGAATCTCAAGTTACCTGCCCAGTCACTGGTGCTTCTGGGCGGCGGCTGGAAAACCCAGGCAGCGCAGGAAATACCGTTGCTTGAGTTGTATGCCCGAATCAATCGGCAATTAGGTGTCGACCTGTCCCGCTGCCGGGACGGCTACGGCGCAGTAGAGCATGCCGTGCCTTACCTCCAGTGTGCCCACCATCATTTCCATGTACCGGTTTACTCGAAGGTTTTCGTGCGCAACCCATCCGATTTTACTGTCCAGCCATACGGCCAGCGCGGCTTGCTGGAATTCGTCTCCCCGTACATTTCGTCAAGCCCGGCGCATGCCGTGGTCATGGGCGATCTGGCGACATTGCACCCCGGAGCCTGTTGCGGATGCGGCCTGGCGACCGATTGGTTCGAGCTGCATGGACGTGCCGGCACCACCGCCAGTCGCAGCTGTGCCATGGCTGCCTCAGAACTGCTCGAAGGAGTTTGATATGTACTTGATCAATGGCCAATTGCGTGACGACATTACCCTGGAAAGCGCCCTCGACCTCCTTCAGAAACAATTGCCTCAGTTGCTTTCTGCGCCGATCGACAGCGATACCGTCATCGATTCTGCGGCTCGTTTCGCCACGCAATTACAGGCTCGCAGTCTGGATCTGTTCCTCGAAGACGATCATCGTCAGGGACTTATGGATTTCTGCCAGCCCGACAATCTGAGCACAAAGCTGGAGCGGGAACTGGGCGTGCACCCTCGTTCGCTGAGGCGTATCGACTACCAACAGCCGCGCTTCGAAAGTTGGCACCCTTTGGGGCTGGTGGTGCATGTCACACCGGGCAATGCGCCAATGCTGGCATTCTGCGCAGTCATCGAAGGCCTGCTGGCCGGTAACATCAATTGGCTACGCCCTAGCTCAAGTGATGAGGGTTTTACCGCGAAGTTGCTGGCCGCCCTTGTGCGCTGCGACATCAGCGGCAGGCTTGCCGAATTCGTCGCGGTTTTGCCTGTGAGCACCTCTCGCATACCTCAGCTCTGCGCTCAGGCCGACGGCGTGTCAGCCTGGGGTGGGGAAAAGGCGCTTAAATCGATTCGACAGCAAATCCCGGCCGGATGCCGCTGGATCGACTGGGGGCACAGGATCAGCTTTGCCTATCTATCGCCCGACGCGGCGAGTCTTTCGACGATGGATGTGTTGGTGGATGAGGTCTGTCGTTTCGATCAGCAGGCGTGTTCCAGCCCGCAATGGGTGTTGGTGGACAGCAACGATCCGGCAGTTCTGAAGGATCTGGGGGAGCGTCTGGCCGAAGCCTTCAAACGTCGCGCTGCCCATTGGCCAGCGCTGGAGCCCACAGACCCGGAGGCTTGCGAGATCACAACCCGCACGACCATGGCGCGGCTGGAACACTGCTTTACGAACCAGTCCGGCCATGTCTGGAACGGCCTCGGTTGGCGTGTGATCTGGGAGCACCATCAAACGCTCGCACCGTCGCCACTGTTTCGTACGATTGTGCTGAAGCCAGTACCCCGGCACCTGATCGCCGAGACGCTGTTGCCCTGGCGTACGGTGTTGCAAAGCTGCGCGCTGATGTGCACCCCGCTAGAAACACCCGAGGTCGTTCGAACACTGGTCAACGCCGGCGTCACCCGCATTGCGCCTTGCGCGTCGATTCATGACGGCTACGCCGGTGAGCCCCACGATGGTGTCTTTGCACTGTCGCGCTTGAGTCGCCGTCTCTCGGTGAGTCTTGTCCCTGAAGTCTCGACGGGCCGAGCAACGCTCGACCCGGTTCCACCCGCCCCCGACACCGCCAATGATCCGATCATGGACAAAGACACCTTCACGGCCCAGCCGATTGGCTGCGGGGCACAGTTGTATTTCCGCTCCGGAGGTAGCAGCGGGACCCCGGCCCTGGCCGGTTTAAGCTATCGCGTTTATCAACGAGAGATGCGCGCCGCGGCTGATGGCATGTTCGCTGCGGGGCTAGATCCGTCACAAGACCGGGTCATGAACCTGTTCTACGGCGGCAACCTGTACGGCGGGTTCTTCAGTTTTTCCACAATCCTTGAACAGATGAGCGTTACGCATTTCCCCATGGGGGCGCCCCAGGAGGATGACTTCAGCGAAATCGCCCAATTGATCGTAGACCGGGGCATCACCGTGTTGATCGGCATGCCGAGTACCTTGCATCGCCTGTTTTTCACCGAGCAGGCTCGACTTCGCGCGTACGCCGGCATTGGCAAAGTGTTCCTCGGCGGAGAGCATCCAGGAGAGGCCAGTCGGCGCCTGATGGCAAACTGTGGGGTCACGACAATTCGCTCTGCACTCTATGGCTCCGTTGACGCAGGTCCCCTGGGGCATGCCTGCGCGGCAACAGCGGATGGCGTGTTTCACTTGATGAGCGACATCCAGCACCTGGAAATCGTGCAGCTCGAACAGGACTTACCGGTGCAGAACAACGAGATGGGTCGCCTGCTCTTTACTTCCCTCGCTCGGCAAGATCAAACCGTACGTCGATATGAGGTAGGAGATACCGGTCGCTGGATACCCGACGCCTGTCCCTGTGGACTGGATTCGCCGCGATTCGAGCTGCTGCAGCGGCACGGCAAGCTGGTGCGAATTGGCACAGAATTCATTTCGCCTTCCGCGCTGCAACAAACTGTGGGTTTACCCATTCAAGTTCTGCTGGACCACACCGCCAGCGGCGTCGAACGCATGCGGATCCGAGTGGGTGCTGATGCCGACCGAGTTCACGACCAACTAATGACACACACAGCAGTGGCGAACGCCGTGCGTGCCGCGTTGTTGATAGTGGACATTGAAGTGTGTGCCGAACATGAGTTCAGCCGAAACAAACACAGTGGCAAGACACCTCTGGTCATCGATCAAAGAAAATAAAAATAAACTGTTTATTCCGTCACCTTGTTGTTTAACCAGACGCCTGATAGCAAACGAGAACCCAGTGAAATCACCCTATTCGCTTGAGCAACTTGTGCCTTATGTACGGCAACACTCCAACTTCTATCGCACACATCTAAAACACTTACCGCTGAACAGTATTGATTTAACGGATTTACCACTGATCAACTTGACCGACTATTGGGCCGACAGCAATGATCTGCATCGCTGGCCCGTCCTGACAGGCACTGTCGATGATGCTCTGGTGTTTAAAACTGGAGGCTCGACCGGCCAGGGCAAACTCTCGGTTTACTCCCGAGACGAATGGCACGCCATGGTCAGTACGTTTGGTCAAAGCCTCGCAACTCAACTGAACCACGGCGACCGGGTGGCGAATCTGTTTTTTTCCGGAGACCTTTACGCCAGTTTTCTGTTCACGCATCACTCATTGGCGCATGTCGGGAAATCCATCTGTGAATTTCCGTTCACGGGCCAAGTCTATCTGGAAGGACTGGCAGAGGCCATTGCCCGGCATCGAATCAATGTTCTGGCCGGAGTGCCGGCACAATTACTACGATTCGCCGCGTACCTGGCACAGCATCGGCAAGTGCTGTCGGGGGTCGAAACGCTGCTTTATGCAGGAGAAAGTCTGTTTTCTGCGCAACTGACAATCTTCGCCGAAGTGTTCCCCAACGCCCGCATCGCTTCGATTGGCTATGCCAGCGTGGACGCCGGTCTCATCGGGGCCTCCGACCGCGACTGTGCATTGGGCGAACATCGGGTGTTCGAACGCCATACCCTATTGGAAATCGTCGATGAACTCACCGGCGAAGTCATCGAAGAATGCGATCGCACCGGGCTGTTAGTAGTGACCAATCTGGCTCGTCGGCTCATGCCCTTGCTGCGTTACCCGGTGGGTGACCTTGCCTGCTGGCGTGAACCCGGCGCGACCCCGAGGCGTAAATTTGCTTTAAAGGGACGAAGTGCGTACAGCCAGCGGATACGAGTCGGTGTGATGTCGCTGTTTCCCGCCGAAATAAGCGAGATCGTCGAGCGGATTGCCAACAGTAACCAATGGCAGTTGCTCATCGAAAATACCGGTTACAAGGACATTCTGAGTGTGAAATGGGTACCCGGGCCCCAGCAACAGAGTGTCGAGCCAATGCTCCGGGCATTACAGGAAGCGCTGGTCACCCAGTACCCCGACATCGACGACCTGAGTCGCGATGGACTGCTCGAATTGCGAGTCCTGCCCTGCGCAGTCACAGACCTGAGCCTGCATCCCCGCTCCGGCAAACAACCGCGGGTCCTGGACTTACGCGTGTATGACGCCCCCTCGCCGGAGCCCGCGTGATGAGCCAATTGATTTTTCGGCGCTACCAGCCTTCCGACGCACAGGCCGTGAGCCAGTTATTTCGAGAGATCTACGGCGATCATTACGCCAGGCCAGATATTTACTTGCCGACGATGATCAATCAGCACAATACCGAGGGCCGCTGGCAATCCGTCGTTGCGGTGGACGACAAGCACGTCCTGGGACACGCGGCGTTGTGCCTCGATGCGCTTTCATTAACCGCTGAACTGGCGCTCATGGCGGTGCATCCAGCCGCTCAAGGGCAAAACGTCGCGACGCTTCTTGGCTCGCAACTCATCGAGCTTTCAGAATCCTTGAAACTAAAAAGCCTCTCGATCAAGCAAGTGACCCACCATCCGTACACTCAACGCATGGCAGAAAAAATCGGCTTCCATAGCACTGGTTTGCTTCCCGACTACATTGCGTCGCCACTCACTGAACCGTTGCGGGAAACCATGGTGCTGGGTTGTCACATGAATGAAGGACATGAACGCCCGCTCCCCGATACCCCATGGCCCGAGAGTTGCCGAGCGTTCATGCAGTACCTTTGTTCAGTATTTGGCACTCACCAGGGCATGGCGACTTGCCTCCCTCTGCCTGTGCAAATCGAACAACACCATGAACGGTTCGAAATACTCATTCATCGCTTGAACAAACATCTTCTGGATCAAATTCGGCACCTGCCCAGGCGTTGGTTGATCTCGGCCAAACTCGAACTGTCCTGGCACTTTGCCGAGGATTTAAGCAGTTTGTCGGCCCTCGGTTTCACCTTCACCGGGCTGATGCCCACGCAATACAGTCAAGGGTGGTTCGCGCTGTTTCATCGAGGGGCCGAGCCTCGGCACCTCGAACTGCATTGCCCGCACATGCAACGGTTGCATGACGACTTACAGCAAAACGGCAACACCCTCAGCAGCAACGCCCCACAGGACAGCGCTTGCTCAGCCGCTTGAGTCTTTTCGATGAAAGTCATTACCCGGTTGCGCGCAACGCTGAACACCGCGTCGGTTTCCCTGCGTTGAATTTCGCATCCGGGTTCCTTGACCAGCAAACCTGCCTTTGCCGTCCAGGCCCCGGTATAGCCGATAGTCATGACCGAACTCCCGACTGGGCTACCTGATGCACACGTCTGTGTAAGGCGACCATAAAACGTTCCTTGTACAAGTACTACGTACACGTTGGTTAGTTAGTGTGTATCCACTACGACACCTTTCACGGCGCGCCACCCGTCACCTCACGCCGTTCTTGCACTATCGTACCTAAAGCTCGGCTTTCCCAAGCCGATAGCCCTGAAAGCGCCTAAATTCCATACCAATAATCACAACAAGAACGCTGCACAAGGACCGGTCCCATGCCCGCATTCCGTACCATTCAGGCTCGTTACACGCTATTTCTGGTCCTGTTCATTCTGCTGTTGTCCGTGCTGACAGTGGTCGGCATCAGCCAGTTGGTCGCACCCAAGCTGCGCCACACCGAAGAACAAGTGGCCCTCAACCGCATCGCCGAAGTCGCCGAGCAAATCCAGGGCGAATTAAACAAGGTTCAGGCGCAACAGCGCAGCATCACCCAGACCATTCCCCTGCTCGACAGTGCGGCCATCGACAGCGTTCTGCCGGGGTTAGTCGACCAGTACGGTGAATTGAAAGTCTTCGGCGGCGGCATCTGGCCACTGCCCGGTCAGCGTGAAGCCGGACGCAACAAGTTCAGCACCTTCTGGCACCGCGATGCCTCGGGAAAATTGGTCGTTAACACGTACTGGAACAGCGATGTCGCGCCCAACTATTACGACCAGACCTGGTACAAGGGTGGCATGCAGACCCCACGCGGCCAATGCGCCTGGGCAGCTGCTTATAAAGATGACGCCAGCGCCGAGCCGCGCACCAACTGCGCCATGGCAATCCAGAAGAATGGCGCGGCCTACGGTGTCTCGACCATCGACGTGACCCTGGGCTTCTTCAATGACCTGATCGCGCGCAAGGAAAAAGACCTCGGCGCCGAAATGCTGATCGTCGAGGCCGACGGCAAGATCATCAGCAACAGCTCGCGCATCAGCGGGCCGATCGTACTGAAGAACATCAGTGAATTGGCCGGCAACTCGCCATTCGCCGCTCAGGTGAAGGCCGGCCTGCAAAACCGTGACCAGTCGCAGCGTGTCGAATTCGACGACAACGGCGAACCCAATACTTTCTTCATGCGTCCGATTGAAGGCACACCCTGGTTCCTCGCCACGGCCTTGCCGACCAAGCTGATCACCGCCCAGCGCGACGACGTGCTCAGCACGCTGAGCCTGCTTCAAATCCCGATGGTGATCCTGCTGGTGTTGTTGCAGATCTACGCGATTCGCCAACTGATCCAGCGGATGAAAGCCCTAAAGGCCAACATCGACGCACTGTCTGCCGGTGACGCCGACCTGACGAAACGCATCACCATTCGCGCCGAAGACGAACTGGGCGCCATCGGCCACTCGGTCAACGCCTTCATCGCCTACTTGCAGAACATGATTGGCGAAGTCACCCAGGCCACTGGCGCCATGGCATCCAGCCTGGATAACCTGCAACGCACGTCCGCCCACACCAGCCAGATTCTGGTGCGTCACGCTTCGGAAACCGATCAGACCGTCACCGCCATCACCGAGATGAGTTCCACCGCCGAGAGCGTCGCGCAGAACGCCGCCGAAACCGCTGCCTTCACCCAGCGCGCCAACGAAAACGCCGACCGTTCGCGGGTCGTGGTGGGCGAAGCGTCCAGCAGTGTGATTGCGCTGATCGACGAAGTGGCCAGCGCCACTCATAAGGTCGAAAGCATGCAGCAGGACGCGCAACGCATCACTGAGATTCTCGGAGTGATCGGCGCCATTGCCGGGCAAACCAACTTGTTGGCACTCAACGCTGCCATCGAAGCGGCCCGTGCCGGCGAACAAGGCCGCGGTTTTGCGGTGGTGGCGGATGAAGTGCGTGCCCTTGCCGCACGCACTCAGGCCAGCACCTCGCAAATCAACGAAATGCTGACCCGCCTGACTCAGGGCGTGAGTTCGTCGGTAAGCGCCATGGAAAACACCCAGGCCAGCTGCCAATCGGCCGCCGATGCCACGGCACGGGTCAACACGGGTCTGGATGAAATGGCCGGTTCCGTCAGCCATATCAACAGCCTCAGCACCCAGATCGCCACCGCCGCCGAGCAGCAAAGCGCGGTGACGGAAGAGATCAACCGCAGCATGGTGCAGATCCGCCACATGGTCGATGAACTGGTGAAAAGCGGCCAGGCCAGCGAGCTCAACACCCAACAACTGCTGGAAGCCAACAGCCGCGTGAGCGCGATTATGGGCCGGTTCAAGGTCCGCTGATTTCCTTTCAAGCAAACGATGCTTCCTGTGGCGAGGGGGCAAGCCCCCTCGCCACAAATGATTCTGCGTCCGCGGTATTACTTCGAAACAATCTCCTGCCTCGATGTTGGCTAAACGGGTCAGAATGTTTTTTTTGACCGCAATTCGAGACGAGATTCCCCATGCGAACCCATCTACGTCTGGTCGCCCTGAGCGCCCTGTTGATTTCCTCCCTGGTCCAGGCCGCTGACCTGATCCCGATCGAAGTTCACCGTGATGCCAATTGCGGTTGCTGCAAAAAATGGATCAGCCATCTAGAGGCCAACGGCTTCAAAGTCGACGATCACGTCGAAACCAACATGAGCGAATTCAAGCAACAGCACGGCGTGCCTCCGCGTCTGGCGTCGTGCCACACCGGCTTGATCAACGGGAAATTCGTTGAAGGCCATGTTCCGGCCGATCAGGTGTTGGCCTTGAGCAAGCGAGACGATCTATTGGGCGTTGCCGCCCCCGGCATGCCCATGGGTTCGCCCGGCATGGAAATGGACGGCATGAGCGACGCATACCAAGTGATCGGCCTGAAAAAGGACGGCACTGATGTGGTGGTGGCGGACTACCCCGCCCATTGATCTTCAGTGCGTACTTCGGGCTGTTTTTCGCGGCATTCGGTGCGGCAACCCTGCTGCCCTTGCAGTCCGAAGCGGTGTTGGTGGGCCTGTTGCTCAGCGGCAAGTATGGGCTCTGGTCGCTGCTCGCCGTGGCGACGTTGGGCAATGTTCTGGGGTCGCTGGTGAACTGGTGGCTGGGGCGGGGTATCGAGCGGTTTCGCGATCGGCGCTGGTTTCCGGTCAGCCCGCGTCATCTGGAAAAAGCCCGAGTCCATTATCAGCGCTATGGTCATTGGTCGTTGCTGCTGAGTTGGGTGCCCGTGATCGGTGATCCATTGACCTTGGTGGCCGGCGTGATGCGTGAGCCGCTGGGGCGTTTTTTATTCATCGTGACCCTCGCCAAGGCCGCCCGTTATGGCGTGCTGGCTTTGGCCACAGTGGGCTGGATGGGTTGAACGATCATGCACCGCGATTGCCTGTGTTTAATGTCGCCCTAATCGTGCCGATCCAGCATCGGCCGATTTTCAACGGAGTTCCCCATGTCCCTCACCCTTTCCCGCTGGCTACCCGGTCTGCTGCTGACCGCTGCACTGCCCGTCATTGCTCACGCCGAAGGCCCGGAATATGGTCAGGAACTGCAGGGTTTCGAGTACCCCTACACGGTCAAGCATTTCGCCTTTGAGTCCCAGGGCAAATCCCTGCAAATGGGTTACATGGACGTTGCCGCGTCTGGCAAGGCCAATGGGCGCAGTATCGTACTGATGCACGGCAAGAATTTTTGCGGTGCGACCTGGGAAACCTCGATCAAGGCCCTGAGCGAAGCCGGTTACCGGGTCATCGCCCCGGACCAGATCGGTTTCTGCACCTCCAGCAAACCGGACAACTATCAGTACAGCTTCCAGCAACTGGCCGCCAACACTCAACAACTGCTCAAAGCTCTCGGTATCCAGAAGGCCAGTCTGCTCGGGCATTCCACTGGCGGCATGCTTGCCACCCGCTATGCGTTGCAATATCCCGAACAGGTCGACCAACTGGCCCTGGTCAACCCTATCGGTCTTGAGGACTGGAAAGCCCTCGGCGTGCCGTATCTCACAGTGGATCAATGGTATGAACGCGAGCTGAAGGTGACCGCGCAACGCATCCACGACTACCAGCGCAGCACCTATTACGACGGTCGCTGGAAACCCGAGTTTGACCGCTGGGTGGACATGTACGCGGGCATGGCCAAAGGCCCGGGTAAAACCCAAGTGGCGTGGAACTCGGCGCTGATCTACGACATGATCTTCACCCAACCGGTGTACTACGAATTCAAAGACCTGAAAGTGCCGACGCTGCTGCTGATCGGCACCTCTGACAGCACGGCCATCAACAAGGACATCGCACCGCCAGAGGTCAAGGCGAAAATCGGTCATTACGACGTCCTTGGCAAAAACGTGGCAAAACTGATTCCCCGGTCGACGCTGGTCGAATTCCCCGGCATGGGCCACGCGCCGCAAATGGAACAACCGGCGCAATTCCACCAGGCCCTGCTCGCCTGGCTGAACAAAACCAACCCCGTTCATTGATGAGGTAAGGCTGATGGCTGTGCAGATTGCGGTGATTGATGACTGGCAGGATGTGGCCCGTGGCGTGGTGGACTGGTCGGTGCTGGACGCCACTGGCCAGGTGAACTTCATCCATGACTACCCGGCCGACAACGACACCCTGGCGGCACGGTTGAGTGAGTTTGAGGTGATCTGCGTGATGCGCGAGCGTACCCGGTTCGATGAAGACCTGCTGCGGCGCTTACCGAAACTCAAGCTGCTGGTCACCGGCGGCATGCGCAACGCCGCTTTGGACCTGAAAGCCGCCACCGCGCTGGGTATCCAGGTCTGTGGCACCGACAGTTACAAGCACGCCGCCCCGGAACTGACCTGGGCACTGATCATGGCCGCGACCCGCAACCTGGTGGCCGAAGCCAATGCCCTGCGAGCAGGCAAATGGCAGCAAGGGCTGGGCGGCGACCTGCATGGCAAGACTCTGGCGATTCTGGGTCTGGGCAGCATTGGCTCTCGCGTTGCCCAGTTCGGTCAGGTGTTCGGTATGCGGGTGATCGCCTGGAGCGAAAACCTCACCGCCGAGCGCGCGGCCGAAACCGGCGTGACCTATGTCAGCAAGCAGGAGCTGTTTGAACAGGCCGATGTGCTGTCGGTCCATCTGGTGCTCAGCGATCGCAGCCGAGGCTTGGTCGACGCCCAAGCGCTGGACTGGATGAAACCCACGGCGCTGCTGGTCAACACCGCCCGCGGGCCGATTGTCGATGAGGTGGCGTTGATCAAGGCGCTGCAGAAACAGCGACTGGCAGGCGCGGCGCTGGACGTCTTCGAGCAGGAACCCTTGCCCGCTCATCACCCGTTCAGAACCCTGGACAATGTGCTGGCCACGCCCCACATCGGGTATGTCAGCCAGCACAACTACCAGCAGTTCTTCTCGCAGATGATCGAGGACATTCAAGCCTGGTCGGTCGGAGAACCGATTCGCCTGTTGAGCTGACTCCGCGTCATCGCACATCGCAAGCAGGAGCCTGCTCGCGTGATGGCGGCGACGCGGTGTTAAATCAACCCTCCGGACGCAGCATCAACACCGCCAGCGGCGGCAAGTTCAACACCAACGACAATTCCTGCCCATGGCTCGGCACTTCCTCGGTAAACGCCCCGCCGCTGTTGCCGTAATTCGAACCGGCATAGGTGCCGGCATCGCTATTGATCAGCTCGGTCCAACGCCCGGCAAACGGTACGCCGATGCGATAGGCCTGGCGCGGCACCGGGGTGAAGTTGGCCACCACCAGCACTGGTCGGCCCTCCTTGCTCCAGCGCATAAAGGCGTAGACGCTGTTGATTGCATCATCACCGATCAGCCACTGGAAGCCTTGCGGCGCGTCGTCCTGATCATGCAGCGCCGGCTCTTCGCGATACAGCCGATTCAGATCGCCGACAAGTTTCTGCACACCTTTGTGTTCCGAGTACTGCAGCAAGTACCAGTCGAGTTGCTGATCGTGGTTCCATTCACGCCACTGACCAAACTCGCAGCCCATGAACAACAGCTTCTTGCCCGGATGCGCCCACATGAAACTGAGGTAGGCGCGCAGGTTGGCGAATTTCTGCCAGCGGTCGCCGGGCATCTTGTCGATCAGCGAGTGCTTACCGTGTACCACTTCGTCGTGGGAAATCGGCAGGATAAAGCGCTCGGACCAGGCATACACCAGGCCGAAGCTCAGCTCGTTGTGGTGATGGGCGCGGTATACCGGGTCCTGCTGGATGTAGTGCAGTGAATCGTGCATCCAGCCCATGTTCCACTTGTAGTCGAAGCCCAGTCCGCCCTGTTGCGTGCCCTGGCTGACACCCGGCCACGCGGTGGATTCTTCGGCGATCACCAGCGCGCCGGGGGCTTCGAGGTCTATCACGTCATTGAGATGGCGCAGGAAGTCGATGGCTTCGAGGTTTTCCCGGCCGCCGTGACGGTTCGGCACCCATTCGCCAGCCTTGCGTGAGTAGTCTCGATACAGCATCGATGCCACGGCATCGACCCGCAGGCCGTCGACGTGGAAATGTTTGAGCCAGTGCAGCGCCGAGGCCAGCATGTAGCCGTGCACTTCGGTGCGACCCAGGTTGTAGATCAGCGTGTCCCAGTCCTGATGGAAGCCTTCCTGCGGGTTGCCGTATTCGTACAGCGCGGTGCCATCGAATTGCGCCAGGCCATGAGTATCGGTCGGAAAATGCGCCGGCACCCAGTCGAGGATCACGCCGATGTCAGCCTGGTGGCAGGCATTGACGAACGCGGCGAAGTCATCCGGCGTACCGTAGCGGGCGCTCGGGGCGAATTGCGACAGCAGCTGATAGCCCCAGGATCCGCCGAACGGATGTTCCATGATCGGCATCAG
The DNA here is from genome assembly GCF_054897765.1 of Pseudomonas sp. RT4P38. Taxonomy (NCBI): domain Bacteria; kingdom Pseudomonadati; phylum Pseudomonadota; class Gammaproteobacteria; order Pseudomonadales; family Pseudomonadaceae; genus Pseudomonas; species Pseudomonas sp. RT4P38. The sequence goes on along the minus strand of NZ_CM142703.1, from coordinate 3,250,982 downwards.
CTCGATGTGGGTAAACCCCAGATCCTTCACGTAAGGAATCAGCCGCTCGGCCAACTCATGCCAGGTGTACAGGCGCGCAACTTCGCCCAAATCGTCCAACTCACATTGCCAGGACCCGGCATGCAATTCGTAGATCGACAGCGGCGCACTCACCCGATGACGGTCACCCCGGGATTGCATCCACTCCTGATCCTGCCAATCGATGTTCAGCGGCGAAGCGACTTTTGACGCGGTATCCGGCGGCAGCGAGGTGGCCAGCGCCATCGGGTCGGCCTTGAGCGGCAGAATGCCGTGGGTACCGAGGATTTCGTATTTGTACGTTTCCCCCGCTTGCATGCGCGGGACGAAAATTTCCCATACGCCGGTAGGATGGCGCAGGCGCATCGGGTGCCGGCGACCGTCCCAGTTGTTGAAGTCACCCACCACCGAGACCCTTTTGGCATTCGGTGCCCATACGGCAAACCGCACGCCATCGACCCCATCGACCGTCTTCAGCTGCGCACCGAGGCAAGCGCTGAGATCGCGGTGATTGCCTTCGGCGAACAGGTACAAGTCCATCTCGCCGAGTAACGGGCCGAAGCTGTAAGGATCCTCGGAAACTTGTTCGCCGCCGGCCCAGCGGGTTCGCAGCAGATAGGGCTGCGCCCGATCGAAATGCCCGACGAACAAGCCTGGCGTCTGGGTCGCCTCAAGGTTGCCGAGTTCTTCCCCGGAGTCCTTGGCCAGTACCTGCACGCTCAAGGCGTCCGGTAAATAGGCCCGGATGAATTGCCCACCGGCACCATCGCCGTGGGGGCCGAGAATTGCAAAGGGGTCCTGATGTTCGGCGCGTACCAATGCGTCGATGTCCCGCGATCTGGGCAGCAACGCTTCTTCAGCGTGACCCTGTTCCTTGTTCGAGAAACTCATGACTACTCTCCACCAAGATCGGAAAAGGGTTTAAGCCCACTCAATAACCCATACAAACCGTGCAACGGCACGGGCAACCAGGTGGGGCGATTTTCTGCCTCATAGGCCACTTCATACGCTGCCTTCTCCAGGCCGAACAACGCCAGCGCGGCGTCCTCGCCTTCCGGATCTTGCCATGCATGAGCAAGACTAGCTGCCGCCAGCCGATATGCGTCGACAAATGCTTGTCTTGCTTCATTTAAATAGCGATCGGCGACACGTTGACGGGCGGCTTGGGCATCGGCCGTGTTATCGACGTTGTGCACATTGATCGCCATCGCCGCAGCGTAGTCAAAGGAACGCAATACGCCACTGACATCTTTGTACGGGCTGTGTTTGCCCCGACGTTCGTGCAGCGGCCGCGCCGGCTCGCCTTCGAAGTCGATCAGGTAAGCGTCGCCCTTGATGACCAGCACCTGGCCCAAGTGCAAATCGCCGTGGACGCGAATCCGCAGACCACCGACGGCTTTTTTACCCAGCTCCTGAACATGACTGAGGATGGTTTTTTTGTTGTCCAGTAAACGACTGACCAAGGCTTTGTCTGCCGGATCCAATTCGCTTTGATGCTGCTTGAGCAACTTCAGCGCGTGCTCCAGTTGCGCCGCCACGTCCTTGGCGCAGGCCAGGGCATCTTTCTGGGTGGTGACCTTCGGGGCGAAGTCCGGGTTGTCGCTGGGCGCCGCCAGCAGCTGATGCATTTCACCGAGACGCTGACCGAGCATGCCGGCGAAGTCTCTCAGTTCGCCCAAGGCGTTGTAGTGTTGCTCTTGCTCGGACATGGCGTCGGCCAGTTCATCGCGCAGTGCCCGTTCGAGGTTGTTCTGGGTCCATTCCCAGGCGTCGCCCTGATTGCTCAAGTAGCCTTGGGCAATCATCAGCAGATTGTCCTCGCCCGCCGGATCACGGCGCACCACCGAACCCAGCAGTGGCGAAATATTGCGGAAACCGGCGTTGGTCAGGTACGCGCTCATTTCCAGTTCCGGGTGCACGCCAGACGCGACCTTGCGGATCAGTTTCAGCACCAGGCTGTTGCCGATCACCACCGAACTGTTGGACTGTTCGGCGGACAGGTAACGCACTTCCGATTCCCCGGTCAGACCAAGTTTCGCCAGTTCCGCCGTCGGCTCAAAGTGAATCTCGCCCGCGCTGGATGGCAATACGGAATTACTTTGTATGCTATGCAAGACCGTATGCACAAAGGTGTCGAGGCTGAAGGCGTCGGTGATCAAACCGACCTGACGCACGCGCCGGACTCGAGACAAGGCCAGTTGCTGAGGCAATGCGGCACCGACCTGATCTTCGGAGATAAAGCCGAACGGCAACTGATAGCGACTGGTCTGGCCGCCGCTGGTGACGTCGATTTCACTCAACAGCACCGGATGTTGCGGATCGCCGAAGCGCACACCGTAAGCGATGTTGACCTGCTCGATGGCCGCATCCTTGCCGGCAAACCAGCGGCGATTCTGCAGCCAGCTCGGCAAGATGCCCTGCTCCAGCGTGCCGCGGGACGGCGCTTCGAGCAGTTCTTCCATGCGTTTCTTCAGCACCAGCGTGGTGAAGTCCGGCAGGCTTTGCGCCGGTTCCACGTGCCAGCTCGGCATCTGGTTTTCCGCCGCGAGCACGAACCAATAGAAACCGTAAGGCGCCAGGGTCAGCAGGAAATTCAACTGGCCGATCGGCGGGAAGGCGTTACCGCCGAGCATCTCCACCGGCACCATGCCGACGTAAGCCGACAAGTCCAGCTCCGCCGCTTGTGCGCTACGGGACACGTTGGCCACGCACAAGATGATCTCGTGCTTGCCGTCGGCCCCGGTGAATTCCCGGGTGTAGGCCAGAATCCGCCGGTTGCTCGGCGAAAGCATTTTCAGCGTGCCGCGACCGAACGCCTTGGACTGCTTGCGCACGGCGAGCATGCGTCGAGTCCAGTTCAACAGCGAATGCGGGTCGCCGGCCTGGGTTTCAACGTTGACCGACAGGTAGCCGTATTGCGGGTCCATGATCGGTGGCAGCACCAGGCTGGCCGGGTCGGCGCGAGAGAAGCCGCCGTTACGGTCAATCGACCATTGCATCGGCGTACGCACGCCGTCACGGTCGCCGAGGTAGATGTTGTCGCCCATGCCGATTTCGTCGCCGTAATACAGGGTCGGCGTGCCAGGCATCGACAGCAGCAAGCTGTTGAGCAGTTCCACACGACGACGATCGCGCTCCATCAACGGTGCCAGACGTCGGCGAATCCCCAGGTTGATCCGCGCCCGACGGTCGGCCGCGTAGTAATTCCACAGGTAATCGCGCTCCTTGTCGGTGACCATTTCCAGGGTCAGCTCATCGTGGTTGCGCAGGAAAATTGCCCACTGACAGTTGGCCGGGATCTCCGGGGTCTGGCGCAAGATGTCGGTGATCGGGAAACGATCCTCCTGGGCCAACGCCATGTACATGCGCGGCATCAGCGGAAAGTGGAACGCCATATGGCATTCGTCGCCGTTCAGGCCTTTGGCGTCGGTGTCGCCGAAGTACAGCTGCGTGTCTTCCGGCCATTGGTTGGCCTCGGCCAGCAGCATGCGGTCGGGGTAATTGGCGTCGATTTCGGCGCGGATCTGCTTGAGGACATCATGGGTCTCGGGAAGGTTTTCGTTGTTGGTGCCGTCACGTTCGATCAGGTACGGAATGGCGTCCAGACGCAAACCGTCGATGCCCATGTCCAGCCAGTAGCGCATCACCGACAGCACCGCTTTCATGACTTGCGGGTTATCGAAGTTCAGGTCGGGCTGGTGGGAATAGAAGCGATGCCAGAAGTACTGACCCGCCACCGGATCCCAGGTCCAGTTGGACTTTTCGGTGTCGAGAAAGATGATGCGAGTGCCGTCGTATTTTTGATCGTCATCGGACCAGACATAAAAGTCCCGTGCCGCCGAGCCAGGTTTGGCTTTGCGCGCACGCTGGAACCAGGCGTGCTGGTCAGAGGTGTGGTTGATGACCAGTTCGGTAATCACCCGCAGGCCACGTTTGTGGGCTTCCGAGATGAACCGCTTGGCATCGGCCATGGTGCCGTAGTCAGAATGCACGCCACGGTATTCGGCAATGTCGTAGCCGTCGTCACGCCGTGGCGAGGGATAGAACGGCAACAGCCAAATGGTGTTGACGCCCAGATCGGCAATGTAATCGAGTTTGGCGATAAGGCCGGGAAAGTCGCCGATCCCGTCATTGTTGGAGTCGAAAAAAGACTTAACGTGAACCTGGTAGATCACCGCATCCTTGTACCAGAGCGGGTCTTTGATAAAGGTGGCAGCCTTGGGTTTCTTCGCCATTTGAAGCTCCTGTTGAAAACTGGAAAGCGCCTCGGCCCAGATCGTTCCCACGCTCTGCGTGGGAATGCCTCCACGGACGCTCCGCGTTCGGCTCTGGATGGGACGCGGAGCGTCCCGGGCTGCATTCCCACGCAGAGCGTGGGAACGATCAGTGCTAAACGGTGATTCGCCAAATGCCGAACGGTTGATTCGCCGGGTCGATCCGCATGAACTGGTACTTGCCGTGCCAGGTCCAGCGATGACCGTTCATCAAGTCTTCGCCCTGGGTGCTGGCGTCGTCGGACAAGCCCATTTCCCACAGCGGCAATTCGAAATTCGCTTCCTGGACGTTTTGCGGATCAAGGCTGACGGCCACCAGAATGAAATTGCTGCCATCCGCGCTGCGTTTGCCGAAATACAGAATGTTGTCGTTCCACGCGTTGTAGACCTTCAAGCCCAGATGCGTCTGCAGCGCCGGGTTCTGCCGGCGGATACGGTTGAGCTGGGCGATCTCGGCAATGATGTTGCCCGGCGCATTGAAGTCCCGTGGGCGGATTTCGTACTTCTCGGAACTGAGGTATTCCTCCTTGCCCGGCACCGGTGCCGCTTCGCACAGTTCGAAGCCGGAATACATGCCCCACAGACCAGAGCCCATGGTTGCCAGCGCCGCGCGGATGAGAAACCCCGCGCGCCCCGACTCATGCAAAAACGCCGGGTTGATGTCCGGGGTGTTAACGAAGAAGTTCGGCCGGAAGCATTCACGCCACGGCGACTCGTTGAGTTCGGTGAAGTAGGTCGCCAGTTCGGACTTGTTGTTGCGCCAGGTGAAGTAGGTGTAGCTCTGGGAGTAACCGACCTTGCCCAACCGCGCCATCATCGCCGGGGTGGTGAAGGCTTCGGCCAGGAAGATCACCTCGGGGTACAGCGCCCGCACATCAGCGATCAGCCACTGCCAGAACGGCAGAGGTTTGGTATGAGGGTTGTCGACGCGAAACAGCTTCACGCCCTCCTCGACCCAACCGACCACGATGTCGCGCAACTCGACCCACAGACTAGGAATCGCATCGGCGGCATAGAAATCGACGTTGACGATGTCCTGGTATTTCTTCGGCGGGTTCTCGGCGTATTTGATCGTGCCGTCCGGCCGCCAGTTGAACCAGCCCGGATGCTGCTCCAGCCACGGGTGATCCTGGGAACACTGAATCGCGAAGTCGAGGGCGATTTCCAGCCCATAGTCAGCGGCTGCCGCGACAAGACGCCGGAAGTCTTCGCGAGTGCCCAGCTCGGAATGAATCGCCTCATGCCCACCCTCTTCGCTGCCGATGGCATACGGGCTGCCCGGATCGTCCGGCCCGGCGGTGAGGGCGTTGTTCGGGCCTTTGCGGTAACTGCGGCCGATCGGGTGGATCGGCGGGAAGTACAGCACATCGAAGCCCATGTCCTGGATCATCGGCAGCCGCGAATGCACATCGTTGAAGGTGCCATGACGGGCCGGATCGTCAGTGATCGAACGCGGAAACAATTCATACCAACTGGCGAACTGCGCCAGGTCCCGTTCGACGTCGAGCGGGTACTCAGGGCTGATGCTCAAATAGGCCCGATGATCGGCCTGCGACATCATCTCGGCGCTACGTTGGTGCAAAAACAGCTCGACCTGCTCGGTTTCGAGCAGACCCGACAATTCATGGTGCAGCGCCGCCAGTTGTTCACTCAGCAGCCCTTCCATGCGTTCGGCGGCTTGCTGGACCAGCGTTCGCCCTTCCTGTAATTCCAGACTGACCGGCACCCTGGCCGCGTGTTTTTTCTCCAGCTCATAACAGAAACTGGCGAACTGATCGATCCAGGCCTCGATGCAAAACACATAACGGCCCTGGCGTGCGACCCGGAACTGGCCCTGCCAACCGTTATTGCCCAAGTCAGTCATGACTTCGCTTTGCCAGGTTTCCTCACCCTCGGCACGCGAGCGCACTCGCACGGCCAACCTGTCGTGACCGTCGGCGAACACTTTGCTGGTCACCACCACATCCTGGCCCACCACGGCTTTGACGGCGAACTGCCCGCCATCGAGGGTCGGCATGGTGTTTTCGATTGCGATGCGCGGTAGCAGTAAAGCCTGCGACAGCGGCATATGAGGGTTGTAGTTCAGCTCTGTCGGTTTTTCAGCAGTCATCGAGCATCTCTCCTTTACGCCCCATGGACGCTCTTGTGTCTGTGGCTTGTAACAGGATAGCCATCCCGCAGGATCGTCCGCCCCGCAATGAACTCACTTAGGTTCCGAGCGACAGGCGCCGGTAAAAGTTCACGAGGATTTGCCTGGGCCTTCGGAGGAATCAATTCCTTTACACAGTGGTCAACACACTTAAGCACGACTTACGCCATGTGCCACTGGAGGCTAAATTCATGAGCATTCCGATCCCTGCCGAAACGCCTGACCCAAACATCGATAGCCCGACCATTCCGCCGACCGAGCCTGAACCTGTGCCTGAGCAAGATCCGCCCGGCACCACCCCTCCACCTCGGGAAGAGCCACCGAGCACCATGCCGCCGGTGGTTGTCACACCCGAGTAACGATCATCAGTTCACGGATTTTGATCTTTGTCCTTGTCGATCATTCGCACAACGGCGGGCATCACACTGAGAATCGCCAACGCCAGCAACGTACTGAGTACAGCCGTCGCCTCTCGCCCCAACCCGGCCGAGACGCCAATGGCGGCGGTCATCCACAACCCGGCGGCGGTGGTCAGGCCTTTGACGTGCCCTTCGTCGCCCTCGGTGTTTTTCAGAATAGTCCCCGCGCCAAGAAAGCCGATCCCTGCGATCACACCCTGTACCACCCGGCTCATGGCATCGGCCTGCGAACCGGACATTTGCGGTACCAGCACGAACAGCGCGGCGCCGAGGGCCACCAGCATGTGGGTGCGCACGCCAGCGGCCTTGCCCTTCTGTTCGCGCTCGAAGCCGAGAATCCCGCCCAACACCGCGGCCATCAACAAGCGCACGGTAATGCGCGTCAGTTGTGAAGCGTCGCCAATGTCGGCGAACTCCGCTTGCAGGGTCACCCAAACCTCATGCCACCAGGCGTTCATGGTGTTGTCCTTGTGATGACTGAAAAGAAAGTTGCCCTATTGAGGATGGACCGCGTCGACCATTAATCGGTTGCACAGAACGATGATCCTCGGCTGTGCCCTAACACTTTAGAACCCGCAGAAAAAAGGACACTTCCATGACTGTGCGCATCGAAAACCAGACCTGCTTCTTCATTACCGAGAACGGCGAAGAAATTCGTTTGTGTCCCGACGTCACCATCATTACCGACTCGGAAAAAGCCATGTCGGCGGTGGAGCTCGACGGCCAGCGCGTCTACATCACCGAAGCAGAAGCCGACGCATTGACCGTAGCAGGCGCAGTCGACGGTCGTAAGCATTTGAAGGCTACCGACAGTGATTCGGTGATTTGACTGACCCGGATCAACACCACCCGCAGACACTTAATGTAGGCGTCTGCATCCTGTTGCAGCGGGTGCTTCAACGTGTCGCAGGCAGCGGATCAACGCCCATCTGATCCGCTTTTTATTGCAATAGGTGAGTCTGTTATGCAAACAGATCGCCGCTCATAGTGCTCAGGCCTGATGGAGGCTGATGAGCGAAAGACCATGAGCGATAGAATCCCCGTCCGAATTGTTGAAAGTGCACCGCTAGTGCAAAGCTACGAACCTTCGCGTCCAAAGATGAAGGTCAAGTCCAGCGACAACCTGATTCACACCCGCAGCTTCACCGGTTTATTCCGCACCCTGCGCGTGAGCGGCGCGGGGTTTCTGTTTTTGCTGTTCTTCGGCACGGTGTGGTTGAACTGGGGCGGCCGCCAGGCTGTGCTCTGGGACCTCTCCGAAAGCAAATTCCACATCTTCGGTGCGACCTTCTGGCCGCAGGATTTCATCCTGCTGTCGGCGCTGCTGATCATTGCCGCGTTCGGCCTGTTTGCGATCACCGTGTTCGCCGGGCGAGTCTGGTGCGGTTACACCTGCCCACAGAGCTCCTGGACCTGGATCTTCATGTGGTGCGAGAAGCTCACCGAAGGCGAACGCAACCAGCGGATCAAGCTGCAAGCCGCACCCTGGGGCCTGAACAAACTGATCCGTCGCTCGGCCAAGCACACCTTGTGGCTGGCCATCAGCCTGTTGACCGGCCTGACCTTTGTCGGCTATTTCACCCCGATCCGGCCGCTGGCCGAGGAACTGCTGACCTTGCAGATGGGCGGCGTCAGCCTGTTCTGGGTGCTGTTCTTTACCGGCGCGACTTATATCAACGCCGGGTGGCTGCGTGAAGCAGTGTGCATGCACATGTGCCCGTATGCGCGGTTCCAGAGCGTGATGTTCGACAAGGACACCCTGACCATCTCCTATGACGTCGCCCGTGGCGAAAACCGTGGCCCGCGCAAACGTGACGTGGCGCCGGTTGACGTCGGCCTCGGTGATTGCATCGACTGTCAGTTGTGCGTGCAGGTCTGCCCGACCGGCATCGACATCCGCGACGGTTTGCAGATGGAATGCATCGGCTGCGCCGCGTGTATCGACGCCTGTGATTCGATCATGGACAAAATGGGCTACGCCCGAGGGCTGATCAGCTATACCTCGGAGCATGAGTTGCAAGGTGGCAAGACTCACCTGCTGCGGCCGCGGTTGATCGGTTACACCGCGGTGCTGCTGGTGATGATCGGTGCGCTTGCCCTGGCGCTGGTTGAGCGGCCGATGGTCTCGCTGGATGTCAGCAAGGACCGTGGCTTGTTCCGCGAGAACAGTCAGGGGCAGATCGAAAACATCTACAGCCTGAAAGTCATCAACAAGACCCAGCAACGTCAGGACTATCGTCTGACTCTGGTCGATGGCGACGGCTTCCAATTGCAAGGCAAGACCGAACTGAGCCTCGCGCCCGGTGAGATTGTGGATGTGCCAGTGTCGGTGGCGATGACCACGGAACGGCCGAGCAGCAGTTCGCAGAGCATCAGCTTCAAGATTGTCGACAGTGATGAGCCTGACATTTATAGCGTGGCGAAGAGCCGGTTTGTTGCGCCGATGAATCGGTGATCCCTTAGACTGCGTTGCTGCCATTCGCGAGCAAGCTTCGCTCCTACAGTCAACACCGGACCGTAGGAGCGAGGCTTGCCCGCGAAGAAGTCACCTCGATTTTTCTGTATTACACCTATCCAGGCACTCGATGAAACGCTACGAAAAATTCGCCGACGACATCGCTGAACTGATCCGCTCCGGCGTCCTCGGCCCCGGTCAGCGCGTGCCATCGGTGCGCTACGCGAGCCAGACCTATCGGGTCAGCCCGTCCACAGTGTTCCAGGCCTATTACCTGCTCGAACGCCGAGGCCTGATCCGCGCTCGCCCGCGTTCTGGCTACTTCGTCAACGCGCACGCGCCGAGCCCGTTCTCGGAGCCGGTGATCAGCAGCCAGGTCAGCGAGTCCACCGAAGTCGACGTCAGCGAACTGGTGTTCTCGGTCCTCGACTCGATCAAAGACCCGAACACCGTGCCCTTCGGCTCGGCCTTCCCCAGCCCGACCCTGTTCCCGCTGCAGCGCCTGTCGCGCTCCCTGGCCAGCGCCGCCCGAGAGATGGACCCGCGCATGGTCGTCACCGACATGTCGCCGGGCAACCCGCAACTGCGTCGACAAATCGCCCTGCGCTACATGGTCGGCGGGCTGATGCTGCCCATGGAAGAACTGCTGATCACCAACGGCGCGCTGGAAGCGCTGAACCTGTGCCTGCAAGCGGTCACCGAGCCCGGCGATCTGGTGGCCATCGAAGCCCCGGCGTTCTACGCCTGCCTGCAAATCCTGGAGCGGCTGAAGCTCAAAGCCGTGGAAATCCCTGTGCATCCGCGCGATGGCATCGACCTTGGCGTACTCGCGCAAACCCTGGCACGGCACCCGATCAAGGCTGTCTGGTGCATGACCAGTTTCCAGAACCCCATGGGCGCGACGATGCCCGAGGCGAAGAAACAGGAACTGGTTGAGCTCTTGCGCAGCCATCAAGTGCCGCTGATCGAAGATGACGTCTACGCCGAACTCTATTACGGTCAACAGGCGCCGAAACCGGCGAAGGCATTTGATACCGAAGGGCTGGTGATGCACTGCGGTTCGTTCGCCAAAAGCCTGGCCCCCGGCTATCGCATCGGCTGGGTCGCTGCAGGACGCTATGCGCAGAAGATCGAACGGCTGAAACTGATGACGTCGCTGTGCGCGTCGATGCCGGCCCAGGCGGCCATTGCCGATTACCTGCAACACGGTGGCTACGACCGGCACCTGCGAAAACTGCGGTACGCCCTTGAAGAACAGCAAAGCGCCATGCTCGCCGCTATCGCGCGCTACTTCCCGGCGCAGACTCGCGTCAGTCAACCAGCCGGCGGCTACTTCCTGTGGCTGGAACTGCCACCGCAGATGGATTCGCTGAAGTTGTTTCAGATGGCGTTGGCGCAAGGGATCAGCATCGCACCGGGGCCGATTTTTTCACCGACCCAGCGGTTCAGGAATTGTATTCGGCTGAATTACGGCAGCCCTTGGGATGAGACTGCCGAGAAAGCGATGGAGACGTTGGGACGGATTGTGCGGTCGTTCTGAAGGTTTGATGGCGTCATCGCTGACGCATTCGCGAGCAAGCACGCTCCCACAGGGATTGGTGTTGTTCACAATTATTGTGTTCACATCCATCCAATGTGGGAGCGAGCTTGCTCGCGATGAGGCCAGATCAAACAGTGCAAGTCTGAAGTGTTAGCGCCCGCCGCCGAGATCAACGAATGTCCCAGTCGCATAGGAAGCCTTGTCCGACAGCAACCACACAATCGCCTCAGCCACTTCATCCGGCCGCCCACCCCGGGCCATCGGAATCGCCGACTCCAGCTTGCTGACCCGATCGGGATCACCGCTCAACGCATGAAAGTCGGTATAGATGTAACCAGGACGCACCGCGTTGACGCGAATACCTTCGCCGGCCACTTCTTTGGACAGGCCGATGGTGAACGTATCCAGCGCACCTTTGGAGGCGGCATAGTCGACGTACTCGCTGGGGGCGCCCAAGCGTGCGGCCACCGAGGACACGTTAACGATGCTGCCGCCCTGCCCGCCATGTTTGGGCGACATGCGCAGGATCGCGTGCTTGGCGCAGAGGATCGGTGCCAGGACGTTGGTTCTGAGGATTTTGAGGATACGGAATTCGGACATTTCATCGACCCGGGACTTATGCCCGACGGTGCCGGCGTTGTTCACCAGTGCCGTGACCCGGCCCAGTTCCGTGTCCACGCGGTGGAACAGCGCGATCACTTCGTCTTCGATGCTGACGTCAGCGCGCACCGCGATGGCTTGGGCGCCGAGGGCGCGGACTTGATCCAACACAGTTTGCGCAGCCGATTCGTCGGACAGGTAGTTGATACAGATCCGATAGCCTTGCTCGGCAGCCAACAGGGCTGTGGCGGCGCCGATACCGCGGCTGCCGCCAGTGATGACGATGACTTTGTCCATGCGAACTTTCCCCCTTTCCAAGCGTTAGCAGTCGGGGCCAAGAATAACCGTCATCGCAGGCTTTTGCATGGGCTCACATCAATCAGCTGGTTCTCAACACACCGCCAAATTCTCTGCGTGGTGAATATCCACCATGAAGCGTTCGGCCGGCAGCGGGTGCCCCAGCAGGTATCCCTGCAACGAGTCGCAACCGAGTTGCGTCAGGAAGTCTTGCTGCGAGTTCGTTTCCACGCCTTCGGCGACGATCCGCAACCCCAGCGCCCGGCCGAGGGCGACGATGGCGGAAACGATGGCGGCGTCATCGCTGTCACGTTCCAGATCGCGGACAAACCCCCGGTCGATTTTCAGTTCGTTGGCTGGCAAGCGCTTGAGGTACATCAAACTCGAATAGCCGGTGCCAAAGTCATCGATCGACAGGTCGACACCCATTGTCGAAAGCTCCTGAAGCACCGTCATGCTCGCATCGGCGTCGCTCATGGCGGTGGTTTCAGTGATCTCAAGGGTCAGGCTGTTGGCCGGCAAATGGTGAGTGGCCAGGGCGTTGGCGACACTCTGGACCAGACCCGCGTGGCAGAACTGCAAGGCTGAAAGGTTCACGGCGATGCGCCAGTCGGTGTACCCGAGCACATACCATTCGCGCATCTGACGGCAGGCTTCGTTGAGCACCCACTCGCCAATCGGAATGATCAGCCCGGTCTTTTCCGCCAGTTCAATGAACTTGTCCGGCAGCAGCATGCCGTGGGTCGGGTGCACCCAGCGCAACAACGCCTCGGCGCCGACCGGCCGGCCATTGCCGGCATCGAACTTGGGCTGGTAATAGAGACTGAATTGCTGCTGATCGATGGCGATACGCAAGTCCTGCAGCAATTGCAGCTGTTTGCGCGCGTTGCTGTTCATCGAGGCATCGAAGAAGCTGTAACCGTTTTTCCCGGCGCCCTTGGCGTGATACATCGCCGCGTCGGCATTCATCAGCAATTCTTCGGCGGTTTCACCGTTACCCGGATAAATCGCGATGCCAACGCTGGCGGAAATCTGCAAGTCATGTTCAGCGACCCGGAACGAGCGCGCGATCAGCCCGACCTGACGGGCCGCCAGGTTCAATGCGTCGTTCTGCTCGCCGAGTTGCACCAGCAACACGAACTCATCACCGCCGATCCGCGCCAGGGTGTCCTGGCTGCGCAAGTCCTCCCGCAGGCGCAGGCCGACCTCACGCAACAACTGATCGCCCATATGGTGACCGAAGGCATCGTTGACCGGTTTGAAACCGTCCAGATCGATGAACATCAACGCGAAACAACCGCCCTGCTCCTGCACCATGGACATTGCCTGATCGATGCGGTCAGCCAGCAACACGCGATTCGGCAGGCCGGTCAGGGTGTCATGCAGGGCCAGTTGAGTCAGTTCGCGGTTGGCCTCGGTCAATGAGTGGGCAAGGCCTGCGGTGCGGGCCTCGAGGCGCGCATCGAGGATCGAGGTCAACAAGGCAAGGCTCAACACTGCCAGGGTGGTGATCAGCACCAGATTGTCCAGGCCCTTGCCGTTCAAGCCGCTGACGGCCGCGCCGCAGAAGCTGCCATCCGGGAAACGCGCCGCCGCCATGCCGGTGTAGTGCATGCCGACGATCGCGAACCCCATGATCACCGCCGCACCGCCACGGATCAGGCCGACATAAGGCGTGTGCTGGCGCAAGCGGAAAGCGATCCATAACGCGGCGCCCGAAGCGACTACGGCGATCAGCAGCGAGGCGCCGAATAGCGTCGGATCGTAATCGATACCCGGCTGCATGCGCATGGCGGCCATGCCGGTGTAGTGCATGGCGCTGATCCCGGTGCCCATGACCAGCGCGCCGAATGCCAATTGCCAGGCCGGTAATTGTGGCTGGCTGACCAGCCACAGGGCAAAGCCGCAGGACAGGATGCCAATCAGTAGTGACAGCAACGTGATGCTGATGTCGTAACCCAGGTCGATGGGCAATTCGAACGCGAGCATGCCGATGAAATGCATCGACCACACGCCAACCCCCATGGCAAAGGCGCCACCCGCCGTCCATAAATGCACGGCGCGACCCTTGGCTGTGGCGATGCGTTCGGTCAGGTCGAGCGCGGTATAGGAAGCGAGAATCGCCACAAAAAACGAGATGATAACCAGCGTGGGGGAATAGCTACCGATAAGCATGAGACGACTCGCGACTGCCCCTCCGTACTGCTTCCATTCTCGGGGGGTAAATCGGGCGATTGTACTGATTCCGCAAACGAAAGCACTGACAAAATTAGCAAAGGGCCATCAAACCGATGAAACATTTGTTTTAAGGTTTCACATTAACTGCCCCCCTGATGATCGTTCCCTCGCTCTGCGTGGGAACGATCAGTAGCGCTGGCGCCTATTCTTTTTCGCTCACCTGTAGCTGACCATCCCAGCCACCGCCCAACGCCGCAATCAACTGCACGCTCGCTATCAGCCGGCTCTGCAACAAGCTCAGCACGCTGCGCTCATTGCTCAATGCCGTGGCCTGAACCACCACCACATCCAGATAAGCAATCACCCCGGCCTTGTACTGGTTCTCGGTCAACCGCAACGACTCACGCGCCGAATCCAGTGCCTGCTGGCGCACTTCGGATTCGTTTTCCAGAACCTTTAGCTGAACCAGGTAATTTTCCACTTCGCGGAAGCCATCGAGCACGGTCTGACGGTATTTGGCCACGGTTTCGTCATAAGCCGCTTCGCTGCGGTCGACTTCCGCCGAGCGTTGACCGCCGTCGAACAAGGTCATGGCCAACTGCGGCCCGACCGACCAAAAACGGTTCGGCACGCTGATCCAATTGGAGGAGGTGCTGCTGCTATACCCACCGTTCAAACTCAGCGTCAGGTCCGGGTAGTAGGCCGCCTTGGCCACGCCGATGTTGGCATTGGCAGCCATCACCGAGCGTTCGGCAGAGGCGATGTCCGGGCGGCGTTCAAGCAACTGCGAAGGCAGGCTCAGCGGAATCTGAGGCAGCACCGGGATGTCTGGAGTTTCAGCCAGGCTGAACTCGGCCGGCGGCAAACCGATCAACACGGCTATGGCGTTCTCAAACTGAGCGCGCTGCCAGATCAGGTCGACCATGTCCGCCTGGGTGCTTTTGAGCTGAGTCTGTGCCTGCGCCACCGCATCCTTGCCGGAGACACCGGCGCGGTACTGGTTTTCGGTCATTTTCAACGAGCGCTGATAGGCCTCGACCGTCGCTTCCAGCAGGCGTTTCTGCTCGTCGATCACCCGCAGTTGCAGATAGTTCTGCACCAGTTCCGACTGCTGACTCAAGCGCATCGCCGCCAGATCGGCAAAACTTGCCTCGGCGTTGGCGGTGTCGGCCTCAAGTCCACGGCGCAGTTTGCCCCAGATATCCGCTTCCCAACTGACCCCGGCCTGAGCGGTGTAGGTGTCACGAATACCGCTGGAAGAGCTGGTCAGGCTCGAACTGCTGCTGCCGGTGCCCTGACTGGAGCGGTTTTTCCCAACGGTCAGGTCCACGGTCGGGAAAAACGCACCACGGGCACTGCGCACCAAAGCCTGGGCCTGACGGTACTGGGCTTCGGACTGGGCGACGGTCTGGTTGGCGCTGTTGAGTTTTTCGATCAGGCCATTGAGCTGTTGATCGCCATATAACTCCCACCAGGCGCCACGTGCCAGGGAATCACTTGGGTTGGCCTGACGCCAGCCGGCAGCTTCCTTGTATTGCACCGGCGAGGCGGCTTGCGGGCGCTGATAGTCCGGGCCAATGGCGCAGGCGCTGAGCATCGCCACGCACAGCGCCAGGCTCAACAAACGCGAGCCTCGGGCCGTAACCAGCGGTGCAGCCAGAGTGATAAGCGAACAGTCAGTCATAGCGGAGTTTCCAGAGCAGCATCGGTACGCACCCCACGCCAGTGGTTGAAGCGATGGCGCAGTTTGTCGAGATAGAGGTAAACCACCGGGGTGGTGTAAAGGGTCAGCACCTGGCTGAAGATCAGCCCGCCGATGATGGTCAAGCCCAGCGGCTGACGCATTTCCGCACCTTCGGCGCGGCTCAGCAGCAACGGTAACGCGCCGAGGATCGCCGCCAGGGTCGTCATCAGAATCGGCCGCAGACGTTGCAAGCAGGCACTGCGAATCGACTCCAGCGGCGCCAGGCCTTGATGCCGTTCCAGTTGCAGCGCCAGGTCGATCATCAGAATGGCGTTTTTCTTCACCACACCGATCAGCAGGAACAGCCCGAGCAACGAAATCAGGCTGAATTCACCGCCCAGCGCATAAATCGACAGCAACGCGCCGACCCCTGCCGACGGCAAGGTCGAGAGAATGGTCAGCGGATGGATGTAGCTTTCATACAGCACACCGAGCACCAGATACACCGCCACCAGTGCCCCGAGAATCATCCACGGCTGGCTCTTCTGGGTCGCGGCGAAAGCGTCGGCGGTGCCGGCCATTTTCACGATCACGTCTTCCGGCATACCCAATTTGGCGATGGCCCGCTCGATGGCCGCCGAGCCCTGCTCCACCGTCACACCTTCGGCCATGTCGAAGGAAATGCTCTCGGAGGCGAACTGGCCTTCGTGGCTGACGCGGTCGTCTTCCAGGCTGTTTTCGTAATGCGCGATGGTCGAGAGCGGAATCCGCGCCCCGTCAGCGGTGATCACCTGAACCTGTTTGAGGGTGATCGGGTCCTGGGCATATTTCGGATTGACCTCCATGACCACCTGATACTGGTTAAGGCTGTCGTAAATCGTCGAAATCTGCCGCTGGCTGTAGGCGTTGTTCAGCACCGCGGTGACCATGTCCATGTCGACGCCCAGGCGTTTGGCCTGATCACGATCGACAATCAGCGTCACCTGTTGGGCGCCGCGCCCTTCACGGGCATCGATCGCCGTCAGTTCCGGCAAGGCCTTGAGCGCAGTCACGACTTTCGGGTACCACTCGCGCAACTCGCCAAGGTCGGCGCTTTGCAGGATGTAGGAATACTGCGACGTGGTCTGTTCACGACCGCCACCAAACTGCAGGTCCTGATCGGCCATCAGCATCAGCTGCGCACCGGCGACCTTGGGCATTTCCTTGCGCAGACGTTCGATGACCTTTTGCGCAGAAATGTTGCGTTCCTTGATCGGCTTCAGCCGCACCAACATGAAGGCATTGTTGGTGCCATTGGTGCCGCCGATGAAGCCGGCGACGCTTTGCACCGCATCATCCTTGAGCACGGCCCGGCGGAAGATTTCCATTTTCGGCTGCATCACACTGAATGACAGCCCGTCGTCGCCGCGCACGAAACCGATCAACTGGCCCGTGTCCTGCTGAGGCATAAATGTTTTAGGAACAACAAAATACAGTGCAATGTTAACGCCGACTGTCACGATAAGACTAAGCAAGGTCAACCGGCGGTGGCGCAACACCCAGTCAAGACTTGTCGCGTATTTGCCGACCATCCACTCGTTGGCGCGCTGACTCCAGCGCTGCAATCGGTTTTCCTCGCCCGGTGTATGCGGCTTGAGCCAACGGGCGCAGAGCATCGGCGTCAGCGTCAACGAGACCACCAGCGACACCACGATAGACGCCGCTAATGTGATGGAAAACTCGCGAAACAGGCTTTGGACAATCCCGCCCATGAACAGGATCGACAGGAACACCGCCACCAGCGAGACGTTCATCGACAGCAAGGTGAAGCCGACTTCCTGCGCCCCCAGGTACGCGGCCTTCATCGGCGGCACGCCTTTGTCGATGTGCCGGGAAATGTTCTCCAGCACCACGATGGCGTCGTCCACCACCAGGCCGGTGGCCAGAATCAGCGCCATCAGCGACAGATTGTTCAGGGAGAATCCGTAGAGGTACATCACCGCAAAGGTGCCGACCAGCGACACGGGCACCGCGAGGGTCGGAATCAAGGACGCGCGGAAGTTACCGAGAAACAGGAACACCACCAGAATCACCAGCGCCACGGCAATCAGCAGGGTCATTTCCGCTTCGTGCAAGGTCGCCTTGATCACCGGCGACCGGTCCATCGCCACGTTCAGCTTCACGCTGGCCGGCAACACGGCCTGCAACGCCGGCAGTTGAGCCTTGATTTCGTTGACCGTCTCGATGATGTTGGCGCCGGCCTGGCGGTTGATCACCAGCAGTACTGCCGCGTCGTTGTTGAAAAAACCGCTGTTGTAGCGGTCTTCGACGCCGTCGCTGACCTTGGCCACGTCCTTCAGGCGCAGGGCCGCGCCGTCCGCGTAGTGAATGATCAGCGACTCGTAATCCTTGGCTTTTTCCAGTTGATCGTTGGCCTGAACCTGCCACAGCCGCTGGCCGTCTTCGACGGAGCCCTTGGGCCTGCGCACGTTGGCGTTGGCGATGGTGTTGCGCACATCGTCCAGCGCCACGCCGTATTGATTGAGCGCCTGCGGTTCGAGTTCGATGCGCACCGCCGGCAAGGAACTGCCGCCGATTTGCACTTCGCCGACACCCTGCACCTGAGATACGCTCTGGGACAGAATCGTCGAGGCCAAATCGTAGAGCTGGCCTTTTTCCAGTACGTCGGAGGTCAGCGACAGCACCATGACCGGCGCCTGGGACGGGTTGACCTTCTTGTAGGTCGGCATGCTGCGCATCCCGCTCGGCAGCAAATTGCGCGAGGCGTTGATTGCCGCCTGCACTTCCCGCGCCGCGCCGTTGATGTCGCGGTCCAGGTCGAACTGCAAAATCACCCGGGTCGAGCCCTGGCTGGAGCGGCTGCTCATGGTGTTGACCCCCGCGATGGCGCCGAAGGAACGCTCCAGCGGCGTGGCCACGGTCGAGGCCATGACCTCAGGGCTTGCACCGGGCAGACTCGCCTGGACCACGATCACCGGGAAGTCCATCTGCGGCAGCGGCGCCACCGGCAACAGGCCGAAGCTCACGCCGCCCATCAGCAGGATCGCCAGGCTCAGCAACATTGTCGCGACCGGGCGCTTGATGAAAGGTCCGGACAGGTTCATGGCTGTTCTACCGCTTCCACGGATTCAGTCTTGCGCCCCCAGCGCCGGCCGAGGCGGTCGAAGTACAGATAGATGACCGGAGTGGTAAACAGCGTCAGCACCTGACTCACCAACAAGCCACCCACCATCACCAGACCCAACGGTTGACGCAGTTCTGCACCGGAACCGGTCGCCAGCATCAGCGGCACAGCGCCAAACAACGCGGCCAGTGTGGTCATCAAAATCGGCCGGAAACGCAGCAACGCCGCTTGATAGATCGCCGTTTCCGCGTCCATGCCCTGATTGCGCTCAGCGTCGAGGGCGAAGTCGATCATCATGATCGCGTTCTTTTTCACGATACCGATCAACAAAATGATGCCGATGATCGCGATCATGCCCAGGTCATTACCGCTCAACAGCAACGCCAGCAAGGCACCGACCGCCGCCGAGGGCAAGGTCGAAAGAATGGTGATCGGGTGGATGTAACTCTCATAGAGCACGCCGAGCACGATGTACATGGTGACCACCGCCGCCAGAATCAGCAGCAAGGTGCTCGACAGCGACGCCTGGAATGCCTCGGCCGCGCCCTGGAACTGGGTCTGCACGCCAATCGGCATGCCGATGTCCTTCTGCACCTGGTCGATGATCTCCACCGCATGCCCCAGCGCCACGCCGGGTGCGAGGTTGAAAGACATCATCACCGCCGGGAACTGACCGATGTGAGTGATCGCCAGTTGGGCCTGACGCTCCTCGATGTGCGCCAGACTGGACAGGCGCACTTGCCCGCCGTCGGTGGTTTTCACGTGAATCTGATTCAGCGCCTCCGGACCGATCCTCTCGCCGGACTGCGACTGCAGCACCACGCGATATTGGCTGGCCTGGGTGTAGATGGTGGAAATCTGCCGCTGACCGAAGGCGTCGTACAGCGCATCGGTGATGTTCGACACCGACACACCGACCCGCGACGCCGCATCGCGGTCAATCACCAGATAGACCTGCAGGCCTTTGTCCTGCAAATCGCTGGCAACGTCGGTCAGCTCCGGCCGTTGGGCCAGGGCTTCCACCAGACGACTACTCCACAGACTGAGCAGCTCGGAATCCGGCGACGACATGCTGAACTGGTATTGAGTCCGGCTGACGCGGTCTTCGATGGTCAGGTCCTGCACCGGTTGCATGTACAGGCGTATGCCGGTGAGCTTGTCCAGTTCCGGTTGCAGACGTGCGATCACCTCGGTTGCACTCAAGTCACGGTTGCTGTGGGATTTGAGGTTGATCAGCAGGCGACCGCTATTGAGCGTTGAGTTATCACCGTCCACACCGATGTAGGACGACAGGCTTTCCACCGCCGGATCCGTCAGGATCACTTTGGCCAATGCCTGCTGACGCTCGCTCATGGCGGCGAAGGAAATCGACTGCGGCGCCTCGGAAATGCCCTGGATCACCCCGGTGTCCTGCACCGGGAAGAAGCCCTTGGGCACCACCATGTAAAGGAACACAGTCAACGCCAGCGTGCCGATGGCCACCATCAGGGTCAGCGGTTGATGCTTGAGAACCCACTTTAACTTGCGCCCGTAAGCCGCGATCATCCAATCAATTGTGGCGCCGCTGGCCCGGTAGAAACGGCCCTGTTCTTCTTCCTTGGGTTCACGCTTGAGCAGCCGCGCGCACATCATTGGCGTCAGTGTCAGGGAGACGACAAGGGAAATCAGGATCGCCACCGCCAGGGTGATGGCAAATTCGCGGAACAGCCGCCCCACCACGTCGGCCATGAACAGCAGTGGAATCAACACTGCGATTAGCGACAGGGTCAGGGAAATAAGGGTGAAACCGATCTGCTTGGCGCCCTTGAGCGCCGCATTCAGGGGGCTGTCGCCCTCTTCGATAAATCGGGAGATGTTCTCCAGCATGACGATCGCATCGTCCACCACGAAACCGGTGGCGATGGTCAGTGCCATCAGGGTCAGGTTATTGACCGAGAAGCCCGCGAGGTACATCACGCCGAAGGTGCCGATCAGCGACAGCGGGACCGCGACCGACGGAATGATCGTGGCGCTGGCTCGACGCAGGAACAGGAAGGTCACCATCACGACCAGCGCAATGGCGATCAACAATTCGTGTTGCACGTCGGTAACCGAGGCGCGGATGGTCTGGGTGCGGTCGGTCAGCACGGTGACTTCGAGACCGGCCGGCAGGTTGTCGGTGATGCTCGGCAGCAGGGCTTTGATCCGGTCGACCACTTCGATGACGTTGGCACCGGGCTGACGCTGGATGTTCAACAACACCGCCTGGTTTTCATTGGCCCACGCCGCCAGACGTTCGTTTTCCGCGCCATCGACAATCTCCGCCACATCCTTGAGCCGCAACGGCGCGCCGTTGGCGTAGGCGAGAATCAGGTTGGCGTAGTCCTTGGGCGAAGTCAGTTGGTCGTTGGCATCGAGCATCGAGACCCGGGTCGGGCCGTCGAAATTGCCCTTGGGCTGGTTGACGTTGGATGCGCCGATCAGGGTTCGCACGTCGGAGAGGTTCAGGCCATTAGCCGCGAGGGCTTCAGGGTTAACCTTGATCCGCACCGCCTGACGCTGGCCACCGGCAATGCTGACCATGCCGACACCGCTGATCTGGGCGATTTTCTGCGCCATGCGCGTGTCGACCAAGTCATTGAGCTTGGGCAGTAGCATGGTCTTGGAGGTGATGGCCAGGGTCAGCACCGGGGTGTCCGCCGGATTGACCTTGTTGTACACCGGCGGCGCCGGCAGGTCCTTGGGCAGCAAATTGGTCGCGGCATTGATCGCCGCCTGCACCTGCTGCTCGGCGACGTCCATGTTGATGTCGAGGCTGAAACGCAGGGTCAGCACCGAAGCACCGCCGGAACTGGTTGACGCCATCTGCGTCAGGCCGGGCATCTGCCCGAATTGACGCTCAAGGGGCGCGGTCACGGCGCTGGTCATGACATCCGGGCTGGCGCCGGGATACAGCGTCATGACGCGGATGGTCGGGTAATCGACCTGAGGCAATGCCGACACCGGCAGCAGCCGATAGGCGATCACGCCGGCCAGGATAATGGCCAGCATGCTCAGGGTGGTGGCTACCGGGCGAAGGATGAACAGCCGCGAGATGTTCATGCGCCGCCCTTTTTCGCCTTGTCAGTGGTCGCTGGCTCAGTCGCATTGGCCGCCGATTTACCTTGCAGATGGCCGGTCGGGGTCGTCGGCACGTCCTTGGTGTCGTTGACCACTTCCACTTCGCTGCCTTCCTTCAAGCGGTCGGTGCCTTCAAGGACCACGCGATCCCCAGGGGCCAGGCCTTCGGTAATCACGGTGTTTTCACCGTCACTGGCGCCGACTTTCAACTGACGAATCGTGACTTTCTTGTCGCCGTCCAGGGCGTAGACAAACGTGCCATTGGTGCCGAACTGAATCGCTGCCGAAGGTGCGAGCACCACGCCTTTGAGGGTGTCGGCCAGCAGATGGACGTTGACGAACTGATTCGGGAACAGCGCCTGATCACGGTTCTCATAACGAGCCTTGAATTTCAGGGTGCCGGTGGTGACATCGATCTGGTTATCCAGGCTCTGCAAGACGCCAGTGGCCTGCAACTTGGTGTCGCCACGGTCCCAGGCTTCGGCGGGCAGTTTGGCGCCAGTGCGATAACGGGCCAGCACGGTTTCCAGGTTGTTTTCCGGCAAGGTGAAGGCAACGCTGATCGGTTGGGTCTGGGTGATGATCACCAGCGCCGTGGTGTCGTTGGCTGCCACCAGGTTGCCGACATCCAGCTGACGCAAACCCACACGCCCGGCAATCGGGGCGCGGATCCTGGTGAATTCCAGATTGAGCTTGGCGTCGTTGACCGCCGCCTGATTGGTTTTGACGGTGCCCTGATACTGGCCCACCAGCGCTTCGGCGGTGTCCAGAGTCTGCTTGGCAATACTGTCTTCGCGATACAAGCCGCGATAGCGCTCCACATCGACCTGGGCGTTTTTCAGTTGAGCCTGGTTCTGCAGCAACGTGCCTTCGGCCTGGAGCAAGGCGTTCTGGTAAGGACGCGGGTCGATTTCAGCCAGCAGATCGCCAGCTTTGACCATCTGCCCTTCCTCGAAGGAGATCTTCATCAACTCACCACCGACGCGGCTGCGCACATTAATGGTGTTCAGCGCCGTCACGGTGCCCAGCGCCCTGTAGTACAGCGGGAAGTCGCCCTTGACCGCTGGCGCGACACGCACTGGAACGGGCCCGGTCGCCCCGCCGAAACCCGGACGCATCCCTCCCGACCTGCCGGTGTGTCCGGCAACGGCTTTTTGCCCTGCGCCCTCTTTTTGGGCAGTGCCGGCGGGCCAGAATTTCCAGCACAGGCCAGCGATGACCAACAGGACAAGCAGGCCAAACAGCCAGCGACGGGGACTACGGGAAACGGAGGATTGCATGGAATGATCAACCATTGGGCGCGTGGGCTTCTTCTACGGGAGGCTGAACGATAAGCACTGGAGAGTTTTTAGCAAAGCGCCTTTACCGGCAATTTACCTTCGGCTTACGTAACAGGAGGTTTATCTAAGACACTGAAGCACAAATGAAAACGGCCTGGACAGGGCCAGGCCGTTAACAATTGTAATGCTTTACTTACTTCAGAACGGCAAGTGCTGCTTCGTAGTTCGGCTCTTCAGCGATTTCGCCGACCAGTTCGCTGTGCAGAACGTTGTCGTTTTCGTCCAGCACCACGACGGCACGGGCCGTCAGGCCTTTCAGCGGGCCGTCAGCGATGGCAACACCGTAGTTCTCGATGAACTCGACACCGCGCAGGGTCGACAGGTTTTGTACGTTTTCCAGGCCTTCGGCGCCGCAGAAGCGCGCTTGAGCGAACGGCAGGTCAGCGGAGATGCACAGCACGACCGTGTTGGCGACATCACTGGCCTGGGCGTTGAACTTGCGAACCGAAGTCGCGCAGGTCGGGGTATCGACGCTTGGGAAGATGTTCAGCACTTTGCGCTTGCCGGCGAAGCTCGCCAGGGTCACATCGGACAGATTGCCGGCAACCAGGGAAAAGGCTGGCGCCTTGGAACCGGCTTGTGGCAGTTGGCCGTTGACTTGAACCGGGGAGCCTTTAAGAGTGACTTGAGCCATGAACGGAGTCCTTCTGAACGTTGTTGTAGAGAATTTTGAAGAGGCCGAAGTTAACCACGAAATGGCCCGACGACCTATGCCCAGATACAAATTGTGAAGTGTCGCCCCCTAAATTGGATACAACTCTCACAAACGACACAAAACCTGTGGGATCGAATGCATGCACACTATCTCAACAACCGCAGCATATTGCGGTGCCGCACCTCAAAAATCCGGCGCATGTAAGCATTCACCAGTAGCGCTTCTGTTAACGCGCCACCGATAGCGGAATACGTCACACGGTCGGTGTACAGCGTACCGCCCCCGCCGGCCGCAACCCGGTGTTCATGACAAAAGGCTGCCAGCGCTGTCGATTTAAACGACGGCCATTCGACTAGCCTGTGAGTCACTCACATCCAGCGGAGATAAGACCATGCGATTCATGATCATTGTGAAAGCTAGCCAGGATTCCGAGGCCGGTATGATGCCCAGCGAGGAACTGATGACCGCGATGGGCAACTACAATGAGGAGCTGGTCAAAGCCGGCATCCTCATCGAGTGCGATGGCCTGCAACCCAGCAGCAAAGGCGCCCGCGTGCGTTTCTCGGGTGAGCAGCGCACGGTGATCGACGGCCCCTTCGCCGAAACCAAGGAGCTGATCGCCGGTTACTGGCTATGGCAGGTGAAGTCGAAACAGGAAGCGATCGAGTGGGTCAAGCGCTGCCCCAACCCGATGCCAGGCACCGACGCCGAGATCGAGATTCGCCAGGTGTACGAGGCCGAGGATTTCGGGGCCGAGTTCACACCGGAACTGCAGGAGCAGGAAGAACGGCTGCGTGCGCAGGTGAAAAAGCACTGAATAGTCCGATCATTGTGGCGAAGGGGCTTGTCCTCTCGCCACATCTAGCATCCCGTCGATCTCAACCCCCTGTTTCGTATTAAGTTTTTAGTACACACGAATCCCCACAAACGTGCACAAAAAAACCAAAGAATTCCCCCTTCGACTGGCGAACCCGGCGTTAGCTGCTAGCTTCAACAGACGTGTCCTACAGGCTTGATAGGAAAGAGATTTCGCAGTAACGGCCGAGAAGTGCCGAGTCGTCCAATGAGCCACGAAGGAACGGGGGATTCATGTCGAACAATGCGGGAGCACACGCCTTTCTATTGGCGGCATCAATGGCGTCTGCCGTTTATGCCCACGCGGATAACGCCGAGACGGCCAACAAAAGTAACAACCCGCTGAACTTGGCGCCCGGCGCCAATCTTCAGGATTACTACACGCCCAAGCTTTACGATACCAATGCCCATACCAACGACCTCCTGATGCGCGGCACTTTGCCCATTGCACCCGGCGACGTCATTGGTGTCCCGCAATTGCTGCGTGCCACCGTGCCGATCAGCACTCGCCCCGATCCAAACGGCGGCTATAGCACCGGTGAAGGTGATCTGAACATTTTCGACATCTTCTTGCTCAAGACCGACGGTGTGCAGCTGGGCATCGGTCCGCAAATCACTGCACCCACCGCCGATCAGGACGAACTGGGCACCGGCAAATGGCAGGCTGGTCTGGCAGCCATTGCGATTGATTCATCGCCGCGCGGCCTGCTCGGCGCATTGGTGCAATACCAGAGTTCGTTCGCCGGCGACCATGATCGCGCCCACGTCGAAACCGCGACGATGCAGCCCTTCATCATTCATAACCTGGCCAAAGGTTGGTATTTGCGTTCGACCGGCACCTGGACGTTCGACCTGAAAAACTACACCCATTACATCCCACTCGGTTTGGGTGGCGGCAAAGTGTGGAAATCCGGTTCCAATATTCTCAATGCCTTCATCGAGCCTCAGTGGACCGTGGAACGCAAAGGCGATGGCCTGCCACAGTTCACGCTGTTCGCCGGGATCAACGTCACGTTTGGCAAATAAGGACTTTCGTATGCACGGTGCAATTCGCGCAGCCGGTTTCAGCCTGATGACGATGTTCGTCAGTTGCGGTGTCGGTGCCCTGGACCTCGATACGCGGATCGGCAAGATCGCGATGGAAGGCGAACTGCCGGCTCATGAATCGATCGCCAAACTCTACGCCGAGCTGGATTTCCAACAGGCGACCCAGAGTTATCTGTGGGCCTTACCACTGGTGTCCTACGCCCAGTGGCAGGAAGAATTTCGCGACAAACTCGGCGCCCACAGCGGCGACCTGATGGTGCTCAACAGTTACGAAGACAAACTGGGCGTGATCACCGCCAACGCCACCACGCCGTACATCCTTGGTTTCGTCGACCTGAATGAAACCGGTCCGCTGGTGATCGAACTGCCGCCCGGCCCGACGGCTGGCGGTGTGGGTGATTTCTGGCAGCGTGCAATCATCGACATGGGCCAGACCGGCCCGGACAAAGGCAAGGGCGGCAAGTATCTGGTGCTGCCACCGGGTGCCGAGCCACCGGCCGACGCCGGCAAGTATTACCTCGCCAAGTCGGAAACGATGAACGTGCTGGTGGGTTTTCGCGTCCTCGATCCGGACCCGGCCAAGGGCAAGGCACTGGTCGAACAATTCAAGATGTACCCGTACGCCAAACGCGCTGAACCGGCCAAGACCCGGCTGCTCTCCCCCGGCGGCAAGGCCTGGTCCGGTACTCAGCCACGCGGACTGGCGTATTGGGAGCGCTTGCACCAGATCATCCAGAAAGAGCCGGTCAACGAACGTGACCGTTTCTACATCGCCATGCTGGCCAGCCTGGGCATCGAAAAAGACAAACCCTTCAACCCCAACGACAACCAACGCAAAGCGTTGGAACAAGGTGCGCAAGTCGGCGAGCTGATCGCCAAGGCCAACACCTTCGCCAAGCGTTTTCCAGACGCCCAGTACTGGAAAGACCGGCAATGGGACACCGTGCTGAACATCGCCGAGCCGTCGCAGCGCGTCGCCTATTACGACCAGTTGTGGGAACGCAGTGCCTGGTTCTACGAAGCGGTGACCAACACCAAGGGCATGGTTTCCAAGACACCGGGCCTGGGCCAGACCTACCTCGGCGCCTACACCGACGCCAAGGGAGACTGGCTCGACGGCGGCAAAAGTTATCGCCTGCACGTCGGCGCCAACCCGCCGGCCAAGCAGTTCTGGTCGATGACCGTCTACGACATCGACAGCCGTTGCCTGATCGACAACCCGCAGCGCAAGGCCGATCTGTCGTCCCGTCAGGATCTGAAAAAGAACGCCGACGGCTCGGTGGACCTGTACTTCGGCCCGACCGCGCCCAAAGATTTCGAGAACAACTGGGTGCAAACCGTACCGAGCAAACACTGGTTCAGCTATTTCCGTCTGTACGCGCCCACCGAAGCCTACTTCGATAAAAGCTGGAAACTCGACGACATCACGGCTGTGGAATGACGCCCAAGCGTTTTATAAGGAAGTTTTATGAATAACCGCATGCTGCTCACCGCGCTCTCGCTCACCCTGAGCACCAGCGCCTGGGCCGACTTCACCGCCACCCCGGAAGAGGCCCGGGGCATCGCCAAGGAAGCCTATTTGTATGGCTTCCCGGTGGTAGAGATGTACAAGACCCTCTACACCCAGGCCGTGGACAAGAAGAGCCCGAACTTCAAGGCACCGTTCAACCAGATCGGCAACACTGCCAAGGCGTTTACCGCCAAAGACACCGCCTTCGTCACCCCGAATGCTGACACGCCCTACTCCTTCATCTGGATGGACCTGCGCGCCGAACCGGTGGTGCTGACCTTGCCGGCCATCGACGAGCACCGTTACTACTCGGTGCAGTTGATCGACGCCTACACGCAAAACTTTGCGTACCTGGGTACACGTAGCACGGGCAACAATGGCGGGCATTTCATGATTGCCGGGCCGAACTGGCAAGGTCAGCAACCGGTGGAAATCGATCGGCTGCTGCGCAGTGAAACCAACATCGCCTACGCGCTGTATCGCACGCAGTTGTTCGATGAAAAGGACTTGGGCAAGGTCAAGGAGATCCAGAAGGGTTACAAGGTCGAGACGCTTAGCCACTACGTCAAACAAAAAGCCCCGCCCGCCGCGCCGAAGATCGACTGGCCGAAACCCACGCCGACCATGAGCGAGTCCCCTGAACTGTTCCGCTACCTGAACTTCATGCTGTCGTTCGCCCCGCCCCAGGACGTGGAAAAAGACCTGCTCGCACGCTTTGCGAAAATCGGCATTGAAGCCGGCAAGCCTTTCACACTGGACGCGCTCACGCCTGAACAGCGCAAGGCGCTGGAGGACGGTATCAGCGATGCCAAAGCCGAGTTTGCCCAGTTCAAAAAAGACAAGGTCGATAGCCATCAGGTCACCAGCGGTGACTTCTTCGGCACTCGCGATCACCTCAATGGCAACTACCTGTACCGCTACGCCGGCGCCAACATGGGGACCTTCGGCAACTCCGCCGAAGAGGCGAATTACATCGGTTATTTCGTCGACAAGGACGGCCAGCCGGTCGACGCCTCGAAACAGGATTACACCCTGCATTTCGACAAGGGTGCCCTGCCCCCGGCCGACGCGTTCTGGTCGCTGACGATGTACGACGGCAAGAACAAATTGCTGGTGGCCAACCCGTTGAATCGTTACCTGATCAACTCGCGGATGTTGCCGGATCTCAAGCTCGACGCCGACGGTGGGCTGACCCTTTATGTGCAGCACAAGGCACCGGCCAAGGACCTGCAAAGCAACTGGCTGCCAGCGCCGAACGGTCCGTTCTACGGCGTGTTGCGCTTGTACCTGCCGAAGCCGGAAGTCACCAGTGGCCAATGGAAAATGCCGCTGCTGACCCCCCTCGATCAACCAAAACAATAAACGGAGTCCGGCATGGTCAGGCCTTATGTTGTGCGTCCTTTAGTGGCCCTGTGCGTGCTCAGTGCAAGCCCGCTGGCCCTCGCGGCCGAGGGCGGTGTCGGCCGGCCGATCACCGGGCAACAGGTATTTTCCAATGCCGGGATCGTGCCGCCGGAACCCGGCTGGGTCATGTCGCTGACCAGCATCTGGTACGACGGTGACCTCAAGGGTAGCAAGGGTGTGCCAATTGTCGGTGAAATCGGCGCGGATCTGGACATGAAAGTCTCCTACACCATGGCAAACTTCACCCATATCTGGGACACCGGCAAGGGTCGCTGGAACTACGCCTCGGCCATCGGCGTGCCCGTGCAGTACACCGACATCAACATCAGCATTACCGGCCCGCGCGGCCGGACACTGGGCACCGAAGACACCGGCACACAGTTCGCCGACATGCTGATCACGCCGATTGCCGCCGGCTACCACTTCGATGAGGTCAACCACCTCTCGCTTTCCCTGCCGATCTACGTGCCTACCGGTGCCTATAACGACGATCGCCTGGCCAACCCCGGGCAGAACACTTACACCTTCATGCCCACCGTGGCCTTCACCCATCTGGACGGCAAGGGCGGCGAGTTCACCCTGTCGAGCGGTCTGGAGTTCTACACCGAGAACGACGCGACGGATTATCGCAATGGCAACATTTTCACCCTCGATGCGCTGTGGACCCACGGTTTCGGCAATGGCTGGAGCGCCGGCGTTGTCGGCGGTTACATACAACAGATCACCGATGACAAGGGCCAGACCGCCGATTCACTCGGCGGTTTTCGCGGCCGCTCGGTGGGCGCCGGTCCGGTGGTGGGCTGGGCCGGGAAATTTGCCGATGCCCAGGCCAGCGTCAGCGCGCGTTGGGTGCCGGAGTTCGACACCAAGAACCGCCCTGAAGGTAACGGCTTCAGCATCAACCTGACGTTGGCGTTTTTCTAGGAGTGACCAGGGATGACCATGGGTTCCAGATTATCCTTATGCAGCGTGTTGTTCAGCGGTTTCGCCTGCGCCAGCGGCGACTTGCCCGCCCTCGGCAGCACGCCAGCGCACCCCTTCGCCAAGGGTGACCCAGAGACTTGCCATCGACTGCAACAGGACTTCGACATCGACCTGAAAAAGGTCGTGGCGGCTGGCTGCGATCCGTCCACGGAACAGATTGCCAAGCTGATGGACAACCCGGTGGGCAATCTGGTGCTGCTGTTCAACCAATTCGACTACACCGCGCTGAAAGGCCCGCACAGCAATGGCACGCGCTATCTGGGCAAATACAGTTTCATGCCGACCTTCCCGATTTCCCTCGGTGAAGACTGGAACCTGATCAACCGCCTGCCCATCAGCTACGTCAGCGCCCCGGTCAACCATAAGGCCGGCAACCTGATCGGCATGGGTCCCAATGAACTGCTGCATGACCGCGGCGACTTTACCTCAGTGGTGCAGGACCCGTTCGACCGCACCAGCGGTTTCGGCGACCTGGCCTATGTCGGCGTGTTTTCGCCCAAGGAGCCGATCCGCTTCGCCGGGGGCGGCAAGCTGGTCTGGGGGTTCGGCCCGACCGCGATGTTCCCCACGGCTGAAGAAGACGTGCTGGGCACCGGCAAATACTCCCTCGGCCCGGCGTTCGTCGCGGCGTACCTGGGCGAAGACTGGACCCTCGGGCTGTTCCCGCAGCACTGGTGGTCGGTGGGTGGCGACAGCAAGCGCAAGGACGTGAGCCTGACCAACATTCAGTACTTCATCCAGGCAACATCCCCGGCCCCGAGCAATGGCGAGTCGGCATGACGCCCAACGTCACCGTCAACTGGAAGGCCGAGGGCGGCAACAAAGTCACCTTCCCCATCGGACTCGGCGCAGGGCGGATTTTCAGTTTCGGCAAGCTGCCGGTACGCATTTCCGGGGAGATTCAGTACTCAGCGATCCACCCGGACGACCTGATCAGCAGCCGCTGGAATTTCCGCCTGTCGTTCATTCCAGTCATTCCGACGTTCATGCTTTGAGCATGCCTTTGAGAAAGGGAACATCCCATGACTGCACTCCAAGACCTCAACGCCCTGCAGGCCAGCATCGCCGAAGCCGTGCTCGGCCAGGATCAGGTGATCCGCCAGATCATCCTGGGCCTGTTGGCCAACGGGCACTTGTTGCTCGAAAGCCTGCCCGGTCTGGCCAAGACCCGCACGGTCAAAGCGCTGGCTAAACACCTGGACGCGAAGATGAGCCGCATCCAGTTCACCCCCGACCTGCTGCCGTCGGACATCACCGGCGCCGAGGTGCTGCACCAAATCGATGGCAAGAACGAGATCCAGTTCCAGCCCGGCCCGCTGTTCGGCAATCTGATTCTGGCGGATGAAATCAACCGCGCCCCGGCCAAGGTTCAGGCCGCACTGCTGGAAGCCATGGAAGAACGGCAAATCACCGTGGCCGGCAATAGCCATGTGCTGCCGGAGTTGTTCATCGTGGTGGCGACCCAGAACCCGATCGAGCAGGAAGGGACTTACCCACTGCCGGAAGCGCAGATGGACCGGTTCCTGATGAAGGTTTTGCTGGACTACCCGAGCGCGGAAAACGAAAGCCAGGTGCTGCGACTGTTACGTGAAGAAGAGTTTGCGTTGGGCGCCAAAACGGCTGCGGTGCAGGGCTTCGCGCTGTCCCAGGACGTGATCTTCGCGGCGCGTCGGGAAGTCAGCGCCATTCACGTGTCTCCGGCGATCGACCGCTACCTGATCGGCCTGATCAATGCCACCCGCCACCCGGCCGATTACGATGCCGACCTCGGCCGCTGGATCAGCATTGGCGCCAGCCCTCGCGGCGGCATCGGCCTGGATCGCTGCGCTCGCGCCGATGCTTGGTTGCAGGGGCAGGATTTCGTCTCGCCCGATAACGTCCGCGCCGTGGTGCATCCGGTGCTGCGTCATCGTTTGCAGCTGAGCTATGACGCGGTGGCGGACGGTGTGACGGCTGATCAGGTGCTTGATCGCCTGCTCGACAAAGTCGCGATTCCGGCATGAACGTCGACGGTCTGGTCTATGTCTCGTTAGCGCAGTTAATGGCGCTGGAGTTCAAGGCGCGTGACCTGAGTTTTGTGGCGCGTCAGCCGCAGGGCAGCCTCCTCGCCGGCAACCATGCCTCGCGCCTGCGCGGCCGTGGTTTGAACTTCGATGAGTTGCGCCGCTATCAGCCGGGGGACGACTTGCGTCATCTGGATTGGCGGGCATCGCTGCGCACCGGCAAACCGGTGGTTCGCACCTTCACCGAAGAGCGCGACCGCCCGGCGTTGATTTTGGTAGACCAACGCATGTCGATGTTCTTCGGCTCGCAACGCAGCTTCAAATCGGCCATCGCCGCCGAACTCGGGGCGCTGGCGGCATGGATGGTGTTCAACGCGGGAGATCGGGTCGGTGGCCTGGTGTTCAACGATTTACGCATCGACAGCATCACCCCGCTGCGCACCCGTAAGCGCGTCGAAGCGCTGTGCAGTCGCATCGTTCAGCAGAATCAGCAGCTTAACGCAGCCAATCCTGATGCCGAAGGTGAGGACCAACTCGACAAGGTTTTACAGCATTGCCTGGCCGTGGCCGGTCACGATCACCTGATTTGCATCGTCAGCGACTTTGCCGGTGCCGGTGAGCGCACCTTGCAGTTGATGCGGAAATTGGCGGCTCACAACGATGTGATTGCCATGCAGGTCTACGACCCGTTGGCGCTGAACCTGCCGAAGAACGGGCGTTTGCTGATCACTCAAGGCCAGCTACAGGTGGAACTCGCCGTCGAGCAACGCAGCGTTCATCAGCCGTTGGGGGATTTTCTCAGTGGCCGGCTCAAGGACGTCGCTACGTTGCTGCGACGCAGTCAGGTGCCGCTGATGATGTTTAGCACCGCCACCGAGGCGCAGGAACAATTGCGTGCCGAACTGGGCAAGGTCGGCGGAGGTCGGCGATGAACCCGAGCATTCCGAGCATCGAGCAGCTCAAGGAAATCGCCCTGCCCACGCCGGTCAACTATGCGCCGCAGACATGGGGTTGGTGGGTGTTGCTCTGCCTGTTGGTGATTGCCGTTTTGCTGGTCAGCGCACGGAGGTATTGGCAGTGGCGGCGGGACCGGTATCGGCGTGAGGCGCTGGTGCGGTTGGCGGAGTTGCAGAAAAGCGATGATCCGCTTAACGCTTTGCGCGAACTCCCGGAACTGTTGAAACGCGTAGCCCTGTCGATGCCCACCGATTGGAATACAACCCCTGTGGGAGCAGGCTTGTCTCCGGGCAGCGATCCGACGATGAGGCTAGCACATTCAAAATCCCTGTCGACTGAGCTGACGCCATCGCGAGCAAGCTCGCTCCCACAGAGTCCCGCGGCACTAGGGAAAGAGGAGTGGCAATTCTTCTTGCAGCGGCACAGTTCGCAGCCGTTGCCGGCGGACTTCAGCCAACAACTGGCGCAGTTGGCCTATGCGCCCGATTCAACGTTACTGGCCCTGCCGATCGAACACCGCCAACACCTGTTCGACACCTGCAAACACTGGGTGGAGCATCACCATGTGGCAGCTTGATTACCCTTGGCTGCTAATCCTTTTGCCACTGCCGTGGTTCGGCTACCGCTACCTGCCCGATTACCGCGAAGCCCGCAGCGCCGTGCGCGTACCGTTTTTTGCTGCCATGAGCCGAGCGGTCGGCCAGACACCCAGCCAGGCCGGGACTCGCAGCAATCGCTGGCAGTTGCTGCTGAACCTGCTGGTCTGGGCGCTACTGCTGTTGGCAGTCGCCCGCCCGGTGTTCGTCGAAAAAACGATCGAGCGCCAGCAACCGGTGCGTGACCTGATGCTGGCCATCGACATTTCCCAGTCCATGGAAACCACCGATTTTACCGACGCCAACGGCCAGAAGATCAATCGTCTGGCGGCGGTCAAGGACGTGGTTCATGGCTTTATCGACAAGCGTAAAGATGATCGGCTGGGCCTGATCGTGTTCGGCAGCGGTGCTTATCCGCAGGCGCCGCTGACCCTCGATCACGCCAGTCTGTCGCTGTTACTGGACGACACCGGCATCGGCATGGCCGGGCCCAATACGGCCATCGGCGACGCCATCGGCCTGAGCCTGAAACTGCTCGACCAGGCCCACGAACAGGAAAAAGTCCTGATCCTGCTCACCGACGGCAACGACACCAGCAGCGCAATCACCCCGGATCACGCGGCGTCCATGGCGGCCGCCAAAGGCGTGGTGATTCATACCATCGGCATCGGTGACCCTGACGCCTCCGGCGAAGCCAAGGTCAATCTTCAAGGGTTGCAGCAAATTGCCGACGCCACTGGCGGAAAGTTCTTCCGCGCGGAGGACCGCAATGCGCTGGATCAGGTCTACAGCACCCTCGACAAGCTCACCCCGCATCATGTGAAAACCCTCAGCCATCAGCCCAAGCGCGATCTGTTCTGGTGGCCACTGGGCGCCGCGATCGGTTTGCTCGCGCTCTACCACTTGGGCGCCCTGCTCCGTCCACACCTGACACTCGCGCGTCAGCGGCAGGAGGCTTGAGATGGAGATCAACCTCAGTGACTTCCATTTCCTGCGTCCACTGTGGCTGTTGCTGGTGCCGTTCGCCGCGTTGCTCCTGGTGCTTTGGCGCCGCAGCCGCGATGTGCAACGACGTTTACGCAGCAACATTGCCGAGCACTTATTGCCACATTTGCTGATTACGCCCCAGGATCAACAGCGCTTTCGGCCCGTGCACCTGGTTTGCGCGTTGTTGATACTGGGCGCCCTCGCTGCCGCCGGCCCGACCTGGGAGCAGGACCGTCCGGCATTTCTGGAAAACCGTGCGCCGCTGATCATCGCCATCGATCTGTCGCCCTCAATGGACGCCAACGACGTGCAGCCAAGCCGCCTGGAAGCGGCCAAACACAAGCTGCATGACCTGATCCAACGTCGTGCCGGTGCTCGCAGCGGGTTGATCGCCTATGCGGGCAGCGCGCATCTCGTACTGCCGCCGACGGACGATCCGGCACTGCTCGACATCTTCATTCAGGCCCTGAGCACCGATCTGATCGGCAAACCGGGAAAAAATGTCGGCGCGGTGATCGAACAAGCCAAACGCCTGTTAATTGCCGAGAAGACTCCCGGAACCCTGCTGCTGATCACCGATGGCGCTGACATCTCGGCACTCAGTGGTCTGGACAAGCAACTGGACGACAGCGCGCTGCAAGTGCTGATTCTGGCCGTCGGCAGCGAGGACGGCGGGATCATCCACGACGCCAACGGCCAGCCACGTACCGACAGCAACGGTCGTCCGGCACTCGGCAGTTTCGATCAAGCAGTACTTAAGCAACTGGCGTCGGCCGTCAATGCACCGTTGGGCAGCCTGACGCTCAATGATGACGACCTGGACTGGATCGAGCTGCACGCCCAACAGCATTTCCAGGATGCCCTCGATGAGCAGCGTGAGGTGCACTGGAAAGACGCCGGTTACTGGCTGTGCTGGCCGCTGTTGCTGATCGCCTTCTTCAGCGTGCGCAAGGGTTGGAGCCTGAACTGGATGGCTGGGTGGTTGCTGGCACTGGGCATCGGATTTCAGCCAGCACCGGCCGAGGCCAATGCTTTGACCGATGCCTTCTTCACCCCGGACCAGCAAGGCCGCTGGGCCTTCGAGCACGAGCACTTCCCGCAGGCAGCCGCACTTTTCGTCGATCCCTACTGGAAAGGTATCGCGGCTTACAACGCCGCCGATTTTGACCTTGCACTGGCCAGCTTTGCCCGCCTGGAAACACCGCAGGCGTATTTTTACCTGGGCAACATTTACGTGCGCCGCTTCAAGTTTGGCGAGGCCATTACTGCGTATACCCAGGCGTTGAAGTTGCAGGCGCAATTCCCTGAAGCCACAGCCAACCTGGCCTTGGCAGTCGCCTTGCAGAAAGACACCGAAAGCGCCGAACAGAACGCACCCGAGGTCAAGCCCGACGAGATCAAAATGGACAAGGCACCGGGCAAGGGACAAAGCAAAGCGGTCGAGACCGAGCAGGCGGCGTCGGATGAGCTGTGGTTGCAGAACCTCAGTACGTCGCCTGCGAAATTCTTGAAGCAGAAATTCAGTTTGCAGGATCAGGCGGCGGGCAAGCCATGAACATGCGCCTCCTGATGCTGTGCTGCCTCATCAGTCTGAACACGTTCGCCGCTGAACCGGAGCTGCGAATCCAGGCCCGCCTGCAACCCGCCGACTCGGTCATGGTCGGCGGCATGCTGGAACTGCAACTCGATGTCCTCACCGACAGCTGGTTCACCGATGCCCCCATCCTGCCCGACCTGAAGCTATCCGGCGCACTGGTCATGCCGCCCGACGGCCACGCCGAACATCTGAACCAGACGCTCGACGGCAAGTCGTTCAATGGCATGCGCTACAGCTACCTGATCACCCCGAATCTGGCCCAGGGTTTCGACATCCCGGCGTTGACGGTGCGCGCCACGCCCGGTCAGGCCAGCATGCCGTTGACCGCGCAAAGCCAGCCACTGCACTTTCGCGCCACACAACCCCTGGGGTTCAAGCCCGGCGAGCCGGTGCTGGTGGCCCAAGGGCTGCGTTTTACGCAAAAAATCGTCAACTCGGCGACACCCCTGAAGGTCGGTGACAGCATCACCCGGCAACTGACGCTACAGGCCGACGACGCCCTGGCAATGTCGCTGCCAGCGCCGTCACTGGGCGATGTCACCGGCCTGAGCCGCTATCCGAAAGCCGCGCAAATCAGCAACCTCGACGACGGTCGCGGCAACTTCAACGGCGGCCAGCGCATCGACACCGCGACCTATCGGATTGACACCGAAGGCCGCCACAACCTGCCGGAGATCGAGTTGAAATGGTGGGACGCCAGCACCCGACAGACCCGCACGGCCCAAGTCCCGTCCGTCACCTTCGATGCCGCGCCCAACAGTGCGTATCGCCCGGTGTTTTCGATCACCGAAGACCTGAAAAAACTGGGTCAGCAGGGTCGCGTGCATCTCTCCGGGCACTGGCTGGTGCTTTTTGCGCTGCTGGTGGCCGTGGCGCTGCTCGGCTGGTTTTCCCGTCCGCTCATCCATCGCACGTACCTTCAATGGCAGGCCCGACGCCGCGCCCGACGCGCCGCCTGGCTGGAATCCGCCGACTACGCCTGGCGGCAAATTCCGGCGCAAATCGACGGCAAACCGGCACAGCTGAGCGCACTGTACCTGTGGGCCAGACGCAGCCGCATGGGCCTGAAGCTGACGAACCTTGGCCCCCGCCTGCAAGACCTGTTGCGCGCCTGTTACAGCCGTCAACCCACCGAAGACCAGGCGCTGCGCCACCTCAAGCAATCCTTGGCTACGCTGCATAGTCAGGCCAAACGCGACACAGAATCAGCCGCCCCCGCATTGCGTCCACTCAATCCCGTTCACGAGAAGGATTTCCCATGACGAACCCGATTTCGCTGCGCCACCGATACGGGCTGACGCTGCTGTTAACCCTTGCGCTGAGCCTGCCGGCGCTGGCCCAGACCCGCGAGCCCCTGCCCTCGTGGAACGACGGCCCGGCGAAGAAGAACATCATCGAGTTCGTCCAGGCAGTGACCGATCGAAGCAGCAAGGACTTCGTCAAACCCGCCGATCGTATCGCCGTGTTCGACAATGACGGCACGCTGTGGAGCGAGCAGCCGATGTACTTCGAATTGCTGTTCGCCCTACAAGAGGTCAAACGCACCGCACCGCAGCACCCGGAGTGGAAAACCACCCAGCCATTCAAGGCCGTTCTGGAAAACGATCACAAGGCCCTGGGCGAGTCGGGCATGGACGGCATCCTGAAAATCTTCGGTGCCACCCACACCGGTATGACCACCGAAGCCTTCGATGACTACGCCAAAACCTGGCTGACCCAGGCGCGCCATCCGAAAACCGGCAAGCCCTACACCGAGATGATCTTCCAGCCAATGCTGGAAATGCTCGATTACCTGCGCAGCCAGGACTTCAAGACCTACATCGTCTCCGGCGGCGACACCGCATTCATGCGCGCCTTCGCCGAGAAGGTCTATGGCATCCCGCCGGAACAAGTGATCGGCACCACGTTTGTCACCGCCTACCAGCTCAAGGACGGCCAACCGTCGATCCTGCGCACCGCCAAACTGGCCCACAACGATGATGGCCCGGGCAAACCGGAAAGCATCGACGCGGTCATCGGCCGGCGTCCCATCCTCGCGTTCGGCAACTCCGACGGCGACCTGCAAATGTTGCAGTGGACTGCCGCCGGGCCGGGCAAACGCTTCATGGGTCTGGTGCATCACACCGACGCCAAACGCGAATGGGCCTACGACCGTCAATCCCGGATCGGTCGTCTGGACAAGGCCCTGGACGAAGCAAAAACCCGCGGCTGGACTATCGTGGATATGGCCGCCGAATGGCGCCGGATCTATCCCTTCGAGCCCGCCGCACCCGAGCACGTGCAATAAAAAAGCGTAACGCAGGACTGCAAAAAACGTTTGTCGCGCATGAGCGACGCAAGTGAGCAAAGGAGCAAGTCAGATGACTCGCATACGCAAGTGGCTACCGAAACTCGCCCTGGTGGCGGCGTCGGTCATGGCGATTTCGGCAACTGCCGGAGCCGCTGAAAAACCCAACATTCTAGTCATTTTCGGCGATGACATCGGCCAGACCAACATCAGCGCCTATTCCATGGGCGTGGTCGGCTACAAGACGCCGAACATCGACCGGATTGCCAAAGAAGGCATGATGTTCACCGACTATTACGCGGAGAACAGCTGCACGGCTGGACGCTCGTCGTTCATTACCGGGCAGACACCGTTGCGTACCGGTCTGTCGAAAGTCGGTATACCGGGTGCCCCGGTGGGCCTGCAAAAACGCGACATCACCATCGCCCAGGCACTCAAGTCCCAGGGCTACGCCACCGGCCAGTTCGGCAAGAACCACTTGGGCGACCGGGATGAATACCTGCCGACCAATCACGGTTTCGACGAGTTTTTCGGCAACCTGTACCACCTCAACGCCGAAGAAGAACCCGAACGCCCGTACTGGCCAAAGGATGACCCTGAGTTCGTCAAGGCCAACTCCCCGCGTGGTGTGATTCACAGCTTCGCCGACGGCAAGATCGAAGACACCGGCGCCTTGACCGCCAAGCGCATGGAAACCATCGACGACGAAACCACTGCTGCGGCGCAAGCGTTTATCGAGAAACAGGCCAAGGCGGACAAGCCATTCTTCGTCTGGATGAACACCACCCGCATGCACTTGTTCACTCACGTGCGCGATTCGATGAAGGGCCAGAGCGGCATGCCCGGCAACGAGTATGCGGACGGCATGCTTGAGCATGATGGCGATGTCGGCAAACTGCTGAAAACCCTCGATGACCTGAAAATCGCCGACAACACCATCGTCGTCTACTCCACCGACAACGGCCCGAACCAGTTCTCCTGGCCGGACGCGGCGACCACGCCGTTCCGCAACGAGAAGAACTCCAACTGGGAAGGCGCGTACC
Source organism: Pseudomonas sp. RT4P38 (assembly GCF_054897765.1). Classification (NCBI taxonomy): domain Bacteria; kingdom Pseudomonadati; phylum Pseudomonadota; class Gammaproteobacteria; order Pseudomonadales; family Pseudomonadaceae; genus Pseudomonas; species Pseudomonas sp. RT4P38. The sequence continues at coordinate 3,211,880 of NZ_CM142703.1, read as the reverse complement.
GGGTACCCGCGATTGTTCGTTGGCCGGGCAAGATCAAGGCCGGTGAAGTCTCCAACGAAATGTTCTCGGGCATGGACTGGTTCCCGACCCTGCTGGCTGCTGCTGGCGATGCCGGTGTGAAAGACAAACTCCTGAAAGGCTGGGCCCCGACTTCGGGCGGCAGCAATTTCAAGGTGCACCTGGACGGTTACAACCAACTGCCCTACCTGACGGGCCAACAACCTAAAGGCGAACGCAAGGAGTTCTACTACTTCAACGACGACGGTGTACTGGTGTCCATGCGTTTCGATAACTGGAAAGCCGTGTTCTGCGAACAACGCGCACCGGGTGGCTTCAAGGTCTGGAGTGAGCCGTTCGTATGCCTGCGGGTGCCGAAAATCTTCAACCTGCGAATGGACCCGTATGAACGCGCGGATATCGTTTCCGATCAGTATTACGATTGGCAAACCAAGAACGTCTATCTGGCCGCTGTAGCGGTCGGTAAGTCAGCGGCGTTCTTGCAAACGTTCATCGAGTATCCGCCGAGCCAGAAACCGGCCAGCTTCAGCATTGACCAGATCCGTGCGGCCGTAGACAAAAAAATCGAAGAAAAAATGAAAGCTGCACAGTAAGACCGCGTGACCGCCGCTCGCCTTCACCGGCGAGCGGCCCTATTTTGACTTGAGACCGCGTCGGCCCCATCGCGAGCAAGCTCGCTCCCACAATGGGATATGCGGTGCGACACAAACCCCTGTGGGAGCGAGCTTGCTCGCGATGGGGCCGGCAGGGTCGCAGGCTTATTTGAATTGGAACAAGGCAATCCACAATGTCCTCACGTGTCGCCAGCAAGTCGTCGGCCATCCCTGCCACTCAGATCAAATCTCCGGCGTTGCTGATTCCCGCCCTGTTGCTGTTCATCTCCGGTGCCGCGGCGCTGGTGTATCAGGTGCTGTGGATCAAGCAGCTGTCGCTGGTGGTCGGCGTCGAGGTGTATGCCATTACCACCGGGATCAGCGCCTTTTTTACCGGATTGGCGTTAGGCGGTTTGTTGTTCGGCCGGTGGGCCGATCGCTTGCAAAAGCCGGTTCTGCTCTATGCAGGGCTGGAAGTGCTGGTGGCCGTGCTCGGTGTCGGTGCGACCTTTGCCATGAGCCTCGCGGCCAGCCCGTTTGCCTGGCTGGAACAGCATGTGGGCCTGCTGGCCTGGGTGTTGCCGTTTGCGCTGGTGGGCATTCCGGCGCTGCTGATGGGCGGCACCCTCCCGGTGCTGGTTCGTTCATTGGCAGCAAACCCGCAACAACTGGGCAAGGCCGGCGGTCAGCTTTATGCGGCGAACACCGCCGGGGCGATCGCCGGCACCTTGCTCGCCGCGTTTGTGTTGATTTCGACCCTCGGTGTACGCGGCAGTGCCTTGACCGCGGCGATGCTGAACCTACTGGCGGCGGCGGGAGCCTTGTGGTTTCAACGCCATCGCTCATTGCCGAACGAAGCGCCGGTAAAGCATCACGCCAACAAAGCACCCGATCGCATTGCCCTGTGGCTTTACTCAATCGCTGGTGGCGTGGCCCTCGGTTACGAAGTGGTCTGGTCGCAGTCCATCGTGCAGTTCATGAGCACTCGTACTTACGCCTTTGCGGTGGTGCTGGCGACGTACCTCACCGGGCTGTTTCTCGGCAGCATCCTGCTGGCCCGTCGGGTTGATCGCATTCGCGATCCCTGGGGTGTGTTCGGTTTGCTGATTGCCGGTGCCGGGCTCGTCGCGCTGCTGGAAATCGCCTTGCTCGGACGCTGGCTGGTGGTCGCCCAAAGCCTGGCCGAAACCTGGGTGTTGTCGTTGGGTGCGAGTGAGCTGCTGGGCATGAGTGCACGGTTTGCGGTGGCGGCATTGAGCATCGTGTTTGTACCGACGCTGCTGCTCGGTGCCGCATTTCCCCTGGCCCTGCGTTTGAGCGTCGGCCGCGAGCGGGTCGGTCAAGACGTCGGCGCGGTGGTGGCGTTCAATACGTTGGGCGGGATTGTCGGGGTGATGCTCTGTGGCTTTGTGCTGACCCCGTGGCTGGGGCTGGTCCGGACCCTGGGCCTGCTGGCGATTGTCGCCGCCTGGATTGGTTACTTCGCGGTGCGCAAGGGTCATGGGGTCAAGAAAGGCCGACGGCAGGCTGTGGTCGCTGTCGGCCTGCTGTCGATTGCGATGGCCATTTTTACGCCAGTCAACAAACTCGCCAGCCTGCTTCCCGGCGCGCGCAACGCGACGTTGGCTTTTTACGAAGAAGGACGCGGTGGGACGGTCGCCGTGGTCACTCAGGGCAAGGGGCAGAAAGCGTTCCAGCGTTTGTACATTCAGGGCGTGTCCAACACCGGCGACGCCATGCCATCGCTGCGCTACATGCGTATCCAGGCGTTGCTGCCGCTGCTGATCCACAATGGCGAACCGCGCTCGGCGCTGGTGATCGGTTTTGGCACCGGCATCACCGCGGGTGCCCTGACGCGCTATCCGGGGCTGGAACACCGTGTCGTGGCCGAGTTGCTGCCATCGGTGGTCAAAGCCGCGCCGTTGTTCAAAGGCAACTTCAATGCGGCCGCTGACCCCGGCGTTGACGTACGCCTGCACGATGGCCGACAGGAATTGCTGCGCAACCCACAACGCTACGACTTGATCACCCTCGAGCCACCACCGCCCTCCGCTGCTGGCGTGGTGAATTTGTATTCCCGGGACTTCTATCAATTGGCCGCCAGTCGCCTGGAGAAACAAGGCCTGGTCGCTCAATGGTTGCCGCTGCCCACCCAGAACATCGACGATTCGCGCTCACTGGTGCGCAGCTTTCTCGACGTCTTCCCCTACGCCACCCTGTGGACCAGCGAATTCCACGAAATGCTGCTGGTGGGCTCGATGGAACCGATCGAACTGGATGTGGCGAAAATCAGCCAACGCTTCCAACAGGAAACGGTGCGCAGCACCTTGCAGGACGTGGGCATTGGCTCCGCTGCAGCATTGCTCTCGACCTGGGTCACCGATCGTGCAGGCCTGGAACGTTTCGCCGCCGACGCCCAACCCGTGACCGACGATCAGCCGCGGATCGAATATGCGCCGTGGGTGCGGGCCAAGGAGATCAGCCGGGTACTGCCGGCCTTGCTTGATCTGCGTCAGCCGTCGGTGCTGGTGAACGCCGATGCGGGCTTCAACGAACGAATGAACGCACACCAGCAGCGCCTGATGCAGTTTTATCGGGCGAGCCTGCATGCTTATGACGGTGACCGCGACGCGTGGGCCCGGGATATTCGCGAGGTGATGCGCGGGGATGGCGGGAATCCGTATTTCCGGTGGTTTGTCGGGGAGTGATTCGGCGCGAAGGAGACCGCTATCGCGGGCAAGCCCGCTCCCACAAGCTTAAGTGTCGTTCACAACATTTGGGTACGACATAACACCCTGTGGGAGCGGGCTTGCCCGCGATGGGGCATTCAGCCCCAGCGCATCATTTGGACTTGAGCTTCAAATATGACTGATGCAGATCGGAGGCCCAGCCATCGATCACACCTTTCACATCATCGGCCTTCATTACCTGAGACTCGTTTTCCAAGGATTTACCAGTGCCTTTGCGCACAACCTGCGCCAACACATGATTGTTGGCTCCATCGAGAAACACCGCCTCAGTGGCCAGGTCGGTTTCCTGATCGCGAATGCCACTGGCCGTGCTCACCGCCGCTGCCACCAGGGCGATAGGGATCACTTCATAAGGCTTCAGGCCTTCGGTCTTGCTGCTCACGGCGGTGATGGCGGCGCGCACCACAATCACACCTGGGCCAGGGCCAGCGGCCAACGGCAGGGATTTACCGATTTCGCGCTTGAGGGCCTGATCGTAGTAACTGGTGATTCCATTCAGGGTGGCCTGCGGGATTTTCACAGTCGGTTGAGGTTTGGGATAGAGCTGGGTCGGTTCGATGTAGACACTGGTGAACTTGTTGATGTCGAGTTTGGGGTCCATCCAGCGCATCACCGTGGCGCCCGATGGTGACTTGGCTTCCTTGAGCTGGCTGTAGTCCTTGAGAAACCCCGAATACTGACCCGGTTCAACCACTTTACTGGAGCAGCCCACCACTCCGATCGAGGCAATGCACAGAGTGCTCATCATTAACGCTAGTTTCATGCTGTAACTCCTGTAAGTAGCTCGACATCAGTACGAATAAAGATGTTACAGGTATAGCCAATGCAGCGCAGTTTGTTTGAAAAAAACACACTATTCATCTAACGCGCGCGCAGCGGATCATAACCGTCATTTGACAGACGCCGGCCATCCGGCAAAGCTGCATCGAGCTTGAACGCGCGCCTGACGGCAAACGTACCCGGACTATGGAAGTCGCAATGCCGAAACATAAAAATAAAGCGGTACACCCAAACCCTGATTCGCCACCGACCTTGATTAACCGTTACCTGTTTCCCGTCACCCTCGGCGTCTTGCTATTGGCCGTCGCGGGCATCGGCTGGTTTTTGCTCAGCAGCAAACCGGCCCCTGTGACCTATGCGCCTGTCAGCACTCCAGTGGCTCAGCCGGCCAAACCGCAACCGGTCGCCGTGTCGCCGGCCAAGATGGTCGATGAGCAACAATGTCAGGGCTGCCATAGCGAGCAGGTCAAGGACTGGCAAGGCTCCCATCACCAATTGGCGATGCAGGAGGCCAATGCCGAGACGATGCTGGGCGACTTCAATAACGTCACCTTCAAAGCGGCAAGCGAAACCACCCGTTTCTCGCGCAAGGGCGACGGGTTTTGGGTCAACACCCCCGGCATTGATGGCAAGAATGCCGACTTCAAGGTCGCCTACACCTTCGGCATCGCGCCATTGCAGCAATACCTGATCGAGGTCGGTGAAGGTCGGTTGCAAGCCCTCGGCGTGGCTTGGGATACCGAGAAGCACCGCTGGTTTCACCTCTATCCGGGCCAGGGCGTGAACTTCAAGGATCCGCTGCACTGGAGCAAACCGAGCCAGAACGCCAATTTCATGTGCGTCGAGTGCCACACCACCGGTTACAAGCGCAATTTCGATGCTGCGAAAAACACCTTTGAGAGTCACTGGAACAGCCTCGGTGTCGGCTGTCAGGCTTGCCACGGCCCGGCCTCCAATCACCTGGAATGGACGGCGAAAAAAGGTGACTTGATCCATGCCGGTTTTGCCGTCGACCTGAAGGATAAGAACGCCACCGTCGAAATTGAAACCTGTGCCCGCTGCCACTCGCGCCGCGCGCCGCTGGGCGACGGCTTCACCGTTGGCAAGCGCCTGATGGATGACTACCTGCCGAGCACCCTGACCCGCGAGTTGTACGCACTGGACGGCAAGATCAAGGACGAAGTGTTCGAACACGGCTCCTTCGCCCAGAGCAAAATGTTCGACAAGGGCGTGCGCTGCAGCAACTGCCACAACCCGCACAGCACTGAACTCAAGGCGCCGGGCAACGGTGTCTGCCTGCAATGCCACAACACCGGCGGCAAGACCTCGGTGGAAGGTGTCGACGGCAAGGGCCTGCAAGCGAAGAACTACGACGCCATCGAACACACCCGCCACACCATGGGTCAGCCGGGCTCGCAGTGCGTGGATTGCCACATGCCCGGCAAGTTCTACATGGGCAATGACTTCAGGCATGACCACAGCTTCAGCATCCCCAACCCTGAGCGGGCGAAAAAACTCGGCACGCCGGACGCTTGCCTGACCTGTCACCAGGGCAAGGCTGGCGACAAGGTCACCGAGCAATTCAAGCTCTGGAACACCACCACCGCGCAGGCACCACGTTACGACGAGAGCCTGTGGCTGATTCGCAACGGTCAACCCGGCGCGGCACAAGCCTTGTACGAGCAGCTTCAGCGCAGCAATCTGCCAGCGATCCAGCGCGCGACCCTGCTGGCCGAGTTGCCGCTGTATCCAAGCGAACAGGCGTTGAAACTGGCCACCCAGGACTTGAGCAATCCGGCACCGCAAGTGCGTGAAAGTGCCGTTCGGGCAATCAGCGCGTTCCTGCCGCCACCGGAGCGCGCGCCGCTGTTGACGCCGTTACTGGGCGACCCGGTGAAGGCTGTGCGGATTGTCGCGGCCCGGGATCTGCTGAGCGTGGCTCGTAATGGCCTGGGCAGCGCCCAGGACAACTGGAATGCGGCCATCGCCCAATACGAGGAGGTCCAGAAGAGCCTGGCCGAACGCGCCGAAGCCAACCTCAACCTGGCCATGCTCTATCAGGCCAGCGGTCGTAGCGCAGAAGTCGAAGCGCAGCTGCGCACTGCCCTCAAGCGCGACCCGGATTTCTACCCGGCGCTGGTGACGCTGGTGCAATGGCTTGAGGCGGGCGGACGCAGTCAGGAAGCTCAGGCGCTGCTGGAGCAGAGCCTGAAAGAACACCCGGACGCCGCCCTGCTGCAACACACTCAAGGCCTGTCGCTGGTGCGCGCGGGCAAATCTGCCCAGGCCATGCAGGCCTTGCGCAAAGCCGCGCAACTTGAGCCTCAAAACGCCCAATACGGTTACGTGTTGGCGGTGGCGTTGCACGACAGCGGCAAGGTCGATGAGGCGTGCGAAGAGCTGGAGCGATTGTTGAAAGTACAGCCGGCGAATCGTAATGCACGGTTGTCGTTGATCCAGTACTACCTGGACAACGGGCAGGAACCCAAGGCCCAGGTATTGCTGCAAGGCTGGAAGAAAATGAACATGGGGGATCCGGCGTTGAAGTGATTGATGGTGGACGCCCGTGAAACGTGTACTCCCTGAGCTGCCGCAGGCTGCGATCTTTTGATCTGGAGTCCTTACCTTCGGCGAAACAACGGTCGCGCTCAATCACCGAACGCCCATACAGCACACTCATCCTGAATCCCTTGAGCGCTTCTTCAGCCGATTTGTCCTCGCGAACCGCGAAGCTGTCGAACCCGCATTGGCGCATGTGACTGAGTTGATCGCGCAGTACATCGCCGACCGCACGCAACTCGCCCGTCCAGCCCAATCGAGTGCGCAGCAAGTACGCCTGGCTGTAACCGCGGCCATCACGGAGACTCGGAAAATCCAGGGCAATCAGCGGCAGGTGTGAAAACCACGGTTTGAGGCTTTCCACCTCATCGTCCGGCCCCAACCACACCCCCTTTTGCGGTGGCCCTTCAAGCCAACGGGTCAACGGCAGAATCACTGCACCCGCCGGCCATTCATCGTTGACATCCCTGACCAGGGTCCAGGGATCGTCAGCGACAATCCGCGCCACGCCCTCCTCCAGTCGCAGTAAATTGTTCATGCCGACACCTCCAGCATCTTCGGATAGACCTGCTCTTTGAACGGTTCCAGACCGATGCGCTGCAAGGTGTCGACGAACAGTTCTTCGCTCTCGCGGTAATCGACGAACGTGTCGATGATCCGCTCGATCACCTCGGGCACTTCGGCGGCGCTGAAGGACGGGCCGATGACTTTGCCCAATGCGCTGTTCTTGCCCGGTCCTGTTCCGCCGAGCAGATGGCGATCTTGAACTTGCGCGGCAGGAACAGGAATTCCGGGTTGATGGTCGACCACTGCCGCAGAATCTCCGCCAGCGGTCGCGGGTCGATCATTTCATCCGCCGCCACCCCGGCAAAGGCTTCGGTGGTGATGTTGCGCACGCAGTTGCCAGAGGTCTGGATCGCGTGCATTTCCACTTGCGCCAGGCGTTCGAGAATGTCCGACACCTGAGCCAGTTCGATCCAGTTGAACTGCATGTTCTGCCGCGTGGTGAAGTGGCCATAGCCACGATCGTAATCCCGGGCGATGCTCGCCAGCGTACGCATTTGCAGCGCGCTTAACGTGCCGTATGGAATCGCCACGCGCCGCATGTAGGCGTGTTTTTGCATGTACAAACCGTTTTGCAAACGCAGCGGCAGGAATTCTTCTTCGCTCAACTCATCCACCATGAAACGATCAAGCCAGGACGCCCGGATCAGAACGGTCGGCATGAACGCATGCATCGCACGCTAAAGGCCGCCGTCCTCAGGCCGCCGGCGGAAAACATGCTGCGCCAGCAGCTGGCCTTTGAGGACTTCGTACAGGATTTCAATAACGTACGGCCTCATACGGCGCTGGAGATGAAAACGCCAGCGGACATCTTTCGTCCGTCACTCAGACCTTATCGAGGATATTTGCCAGCAGTCGAGTACGGGGCCGACGTCGAAGTACGGCGGGTGCGCAAGAATGGTGAGATCAAGTGGCAAGGGGCCCTGATCTTTCTGGGCGAAGCGCTGATTGACGAGCATGTCGCGCTAAAGGAAGTGGCTGATGGCGTGTGGGAGTTGCACCTTTGCGCTTTCCCTTTAGGCAGGCTTGAACGCGGCGCCAAACGCGTCTCAAGCCTCGCAAATGTGTAAAGGATGTACCGGTCCCTACAGAGGGGTGGCTCCTGAGGCTAATACAAAAATGCCTCTCAGACACGCTCGCGGGGAATCAAACTCTGCAACTGCTGCGCCAAAAAGTTCGCATCGAACGCAAACGTATCCGGATCTTTCAACCCATTGGTCTTGCGCCATTGCCAGCTACTGGACGGCGGCAGGCACACCAGCGAAATGCTGCCGTAGCGCGCGGCCGTCAGGCCCATCACGGCCAGCGAAATCTGACCACCGACACCCATCACATCCGGTACAAACTCCACCGGTTTACCGGCAATCACAATCGTCAGCTTCTCGGTCTTGAAAGTCGACGTCTCGGCCGGCACGTTCGGCCCCGAGGCGACATACACTTCGCGGCTCACCTCAAGCAGATTCGGCGCCTGGACCGGTTCCAGCCATTGCTGGATCTGATCGAACAGCTCACCAATGCGCGTCGCCCACACGGCCGATTGCGACTCGAACAGTTGCTTCTTGTGCGCTTCGCTTTCTGCGTAATGGCGAAGCATCTCACCCAGTTGCTGTACGTCGTCCATTGCGGTGTTCCTTTGTTGAAGCGGTGTTGCGGACTTTGAGCATGGCAGATGCGCGCTGCCGGCGTACGACTAAAAGCGTGAACGGTATTGGCTGGGGGTCATGGCAAGGGCATGCTTGAACAAAGGGTTGCCATCAACAGGAGCACGACATGCGTACCATCGGCCTAATCGGCGGCATGAGCTGGGAGTCCAGCGCCGAGTATTACCGTCTCATCAACCAGCAGGTGCGCGACCGACTCGGGCCGTTGCGTTCGGCGAAATTGCTAATGTACAGCGTCGACTTCGGGCCTGTCGAACAGGCCCAGCATGCCGGGCGCTGGGACGATGCGGCGGCGATTCTGGTGGACGCGGCGCAACGGTTGCAGGCGGGTGGCGCCGATTGCGTGGTGTTGTGCACCAACACCATGCACAAGGTGGCCGGGCAGATTCAGGCAGCGATCGACATTCCATTCCTGCACATCGCCGACCCGGCGGGTCAGGCTGCCGTCGATACGGGTGCGCTGAAGGTTGGATTGCTCGGCACAGCGTTCACCATGGAACAGGACTTTATGAAGGAGCGCCTCACGTCGATGGGGCTGACCGTGCTCGTGCCAGAGGCCGATGAACGTCAGGCCGTCCACCGAATCATCTATGCCGAGTTGTGCGTCGGGGTGATCAGCGAGGTGTCACGCAAGGTGTATCAGCAGGTGATCGAATCACTGACCCGGCGTGGCGCCCAGGCGATCATCCTCGGCTGCACGGAAATCGGACTGCTGATCAAGCCCGAGCACAGCGCCCTGCCCTTGCTCGACACCACCGAACTGCATGCGCAGGCGGCGGTGGCGTTCGCGTTCGCGTTGGGCGAGTGACTTCAACCGGCCTTGGGTGTGCGACGCAGGCGCGCCATGCTCAAGGCATCCACCAGCGCGCCGTCACGCACTGCGTAGTCGCGAAACAGCCCTTCGGTTTCAAAGCCGAACTTGCGGTAGAGCCCGATGGCGGCTTCGTTGTCGGCGTAGACCGAAAGCTCGACCCGTTGCAGGTTCATCCAGTTGTCGGCGATGTCCAGCGCCGCCGTCAGCAGTTTCGAGGCAACGCCCTTGCCCTGCCACGCCGTCGCGACGGCCATTCCCAGATTTCCGGCGTGGCTGCGACGTATCCGCGAAAACTGCTCCAGGCCAATGTTGCCGATGACCATCCCTTGATGCAGCGCCACCAGTTGCACCACACGCTCGTTATCCGGCGCCAGGCGTTTGCGCCAGACCTCTGTGGACTGAAACGGCATTTGCAGCACCTGCCGGGTAATGGCCGGGTCGTTGTAGAGCGCGGTAATGCCGTCGAGGTGGGATTCGTTGAAACGTTCGAGGGAGATGACAGCATCAGTGGCGGGCATGGGTGATTCATCCTTGATACAGACATGGCCGCTTACTCTATACCGCCGAAGGTTATTCGAACCACTCCCGCCGTTCACTGAAGGTGTTCTGGATCAGCTCAACGATCATCTGCACCTGCGCTGAATCCTCGGACTCAGCATTGACCGCCATCCACGCCTGGCGCTGCATCGGTTGACTGAACAGCCCCGGCAATTCAACAAGGCCGCGATCGAAACGGCTGATGTATCCGGGCAGCAGGCCAATGCAGGCGCTGCAACGGATCATCTCCAGCATCAACTCATAGGAATGCAACTGCACCACCCCGGCCAGGCGCTGGTCCACGAGGCTATTCCACGGCCGAAAACTGTCGACCTGACGGTCATGCTGCCATTGCACCAGCAGGAAATCGGCGAGGTCATCGAGGCTGTCAGGGCGGGACGCGACCCGTGAATAACGTTTGGCGATGTGTGGCAGGTAGTCGAGCCGTGCCAGACGTTGGGGCTCGCTAACCGCAAAATTCGGGCCTGGCAGTGGTGAATCGGTGCCGGCCAGCCACAGCACCACATCGGCACTGACCGCTTGCAGGGACAGTTCGCTGTCGAGGGTAATGATGTCCAGACGCACGCTGGCGTTGCGCCGCAACAGAGCAACCAGGTCGCGACCGAGAATGTCATGCAGGATCGATTCGGCGACGGCCAGGCGTATCAACGGTTGTTCGATCACCGGCACGTCGCGCTCGTGGGCCAGGGTAATCAACTGCGATTGCAGCTGCAACCCGTCATGACTGAGGGCAACGCCATTCTCTAAATGGCTGAACAGGGAACACTGCAGTTGCGCTTCAAGCTGCGCCAATTGTTTGCGCAGCTGGGTTGCCTTGATGTTAAGACTGCGGGCCGCCTGCATGAAACAGCCGCAGCGCGCACTGACCCGAAAGGACTGCGCCAATACCGGATCGATCCCTGCCGCCAGTGTGCCCCAGGATAAGGTTTTTTCTACGGGCGAGCGGTACTGGGCAACGCGCTGACGAGCTGTGGTTTCCATAAATGGCATCGCTGACTCCCTGTCGATCTGTCCTTGAAAGCCTCATCCTGCGCAGCGTTTATGAACCTGATGTGACGCTCGGGGTGGAAAATCGATTCAGCCTCCAGGGGTTTGTCGAAAACTCACCGCCAGGCGATTCCAGCTGTTGATGGTGGTGACGGCGATGGTCAGATCGACCATCTCGCCTTCGTTGAACTGCTCCCGGGCCTGCGCGTAGACCTCGTCCGGTACATGGCTTTCAGAGAGCAAGGTGACGGCTTCAGTCCAGGCCAGCGCCGCGCGCTCTCGCGGATTGAAGAAGCCGCTGTCGCGCCAGACCACGATCGAATACAAACGTCGGTCAGTTTCGCCGAGTCGCCGGGCATCCACCGAGTGCATGTCGGTGCAGAAAGCGCAGCCATTGAGTTGCGAGGCACGGATTTTGATCAAGTGCAGCAAGGCCGGCTCGATGCTGAGGTTGCTGGTCAAGGCCTCCATGGCAATCATCGCTTTCATCGCCTTGGGCGATGCGCTGTAGTAATCCAGGCGGGCGTTCATGGAGCAACCTCGTGGATCGGATATGTGCCCCTCAAGGTAGGCGTTGATGCGCTGGCGTTACAGATCCAATTCTGCGAAATACCCGTTGACCACTCAGGCATCAGACCAATCGGAGGTTTTTCGCCCACGCAACTTTTGCGCAGGCGTTCATGCGGGTAATCTGGCCCGACGCACACGCGCCTCAATCGCCCCAGGAGCCTCGCCGGTATGGAACTTCACGTTGTCATCAACGGCCGCAAGGACCTGGCAGGCCAGTTGTACAACCAACTGCGCAGCGCCATCGAATCCGGTCGCCTGGCAGCCGGGACGCAGCTACCGCCCAGTCGTTTACTCGCTGAACAGCTGGGCATTTCCCGCAAGACCATTTCCGACACCTACACGCAACTGACCTACGAAAACTTCCTCACCGGGGTCATCGGCAAAGGCACCTACGTCAACGCCCGACCGGCGAAAATCACCCATAAACAGAGCCATTCGGAGTTGGCCAGTGCCGAGGTCATCGAGTCCTGGCGCAACCTGCCAATGTTCCTGCGCCATCCGACGTTGGAAGGCTCGTTGCGCTACGACTTCATCGGCGGCGCCACCAGCAAGGGCCAGTTTCCCCAGGATGACTGGCGGCGCTGCACCTCTCACGCCTTGCGCCAGATCGCCGCTTCCAAGGGTTTCTACAGCCTGCCCGAGGGCCTGCCGGCGCTACGCAATGCGATCGCCCGGCACATCGCGTTTTCTCGCGGGGTTAATTGCCAGGACGAAGACGTGGTGGTGTGCAACGGCGCGCAACAGGCGCTGGACCTGATCTCCCGGGTGCTCACGCGCCCCGGCAGCATTGTCGCCATGGAGGACCCCGGCTATCCGCCCGCACGCCTGTTGTTCGGGACCCACGGCGCCACGGTGATCGGTGTCCCGGTGGATGCCGAAGGCATTCAGGTGGACAAGATCCCCCTTGGCACCCGGCTGATTTACGTCACGCCGTCCCACCAGTTCCCGCTCGGCATGCCGATGAGCCAGGCGCGCCGGGTGGCGCTGCTGGAGCGGGCTCATGAGTTGCGCGCGATCATCATCGAGGACGATTACGACAGCGAATTCCGCTACGAAGGTCGGCCCACCGACTCACTGCAAAGCATGGACGAACGTGGCATCGTCGCCTACGTCGGGACCTTTTCGAAAACCCTGCTGCCGGAGCTGCGGCTGGGTTATGCGATCCTGCCGCCAGCGATTCTCGAAGCCGTCATTCGCGCCAAGCAGCTCACCGATCTGCACACCTCCACCCTGCCCCAATGGGCGCTGGCCAAATTCATCGCCGAAGGCTGTCTGCTCAAGCACATTCGGCGCTGCCATACGATTTATGCCGGGCGTCGTGAGCGGATCCTCGAGCGCATGGCCGGCGATCTTTCACCGTGGCTCGAGGCGGTCCCGACCACCGCAGGGTTCCATATGGTGGTTATGTGCAAAGTGCCTATCGATATTCCATTGGTGATTACACTTGCGAAAAAGGTCGAAGTCGGGGTGTATCCCATCGACAGCTTTTTCTATCAGCAAGCGCCACAGTCCGGGCTTTTCCTCGGTTTTGGCGCCATCGAAACCCTCGACATCGACATCGCCCTGGACCGCCTGCGGGACATTTTGCAGCAGGTTGCCTGACGATTGGTCTGCGTTTTTATCCCGCGATTGGCTATTGGTGGTCCGGGGATGCAGGCCTATCCTGCATAAACGTTATCCCTCAATGAGCAGGATTCGTCCGGCCTGATTCAGGAGTGTGAGCAATGTCCAACGAAGTGATCAATACCGTTAAGGTGCAGGCCGCCGCCGGCCGCTCGGACGAACTGGGCAAGCAACTGCAAAAGATTGTCGACACCCTGCGCGAACTACCGGGCTGTGATTCCTATATGGTCGACCGCTGCCCCGAGGACGACAACCGCTGGACTGTCAGCGCCCGCTGGCAATCGGAAGCGGACATGCAAATGCATTTCAACTGCCCTGAAGTACAAGGCTTTATCGGCCTGATCGACAGCCGCCTGGCCAACAGCGTCGACTTCAACAGTTTTCCTATCGTTTAGAAAATTAGGTCGCCGCCTTCGGCTACTCCTACAGGGCAATGGGTACCCCTGCAGAAGTAGCTGGAGGCGGCGATCTTGTTGTTTAAACGCGCATGATTGGTATGAACCGGCCGGCTCGGAACATCGGGTCTCGAAAAATGCCAGTGCGACCAAGCCAGCCAAACTGTTGGTGTTTATGGTGTTGTCCCCGGACGAGAAAGTGTTGATCCCGCTGGAAAACTGATAGCTGAACGTACAGCCATAAATAAAAAGGCCTGAACCACCTATTCGCACCTTTTTATTTCCCGGTGTAATTAACCGCACACTTTTAAACCAAACAAAACTATTGGCCACCTGATAAGCGCCCGAATTGGCTATTTCATTCAGCAGGCTCAGATTTAGTCTGGAATCACTGCCGACGCCCGGCAACTTCAACGTTCCGACTCAAGTTGTTTCACTGGAGAAACACTTATGAAACTTGCACTTGTCAGTAGCTTGACGATCGCCGCTGTTTTAACCGGATGTTCAATTCCCACTGCGCCGACGGCTGTTTGTTCGCTCAACGGTATCTTCACTGCGCCAGTCGGCCGCAGCAGCGCCACCCATGTCTCGGTTCGGCTCGGTGACGCTGTGCCCGGACATGCAAAGTCTCAGGGCCGCTAAACCGGATGTGGTCGCTATCGTCGACAGCCGCAGTCAATTGATGACATCGCGCAGTTCGGACATCAAGGCCGATGTCAGTACAGACTTCTACGATACGAATTTCAATTACATCGGCACTGCACAAGGGCATGACGCCAAAGAACTCAGCCCGTTATGGGCGGACTATAAACGCAGCGAAGAGATAGTTGCTGACATTAACGAACTCGCTCAGTAATTTATTGACCAGGCCGACAGATAAAGTGTCGATGATCGATAAAGGCAAAAAGTTGTATTGAGGTTGATGGCCCCTTCGCGAGCAAGCTCGCTCCCACATTAGTTCTGTGTACGACGCAAAACCAATGTGGGAGCGAGCTTGCTCGCGATGGGGCCCGCCCAGACACCCCAAATCCTTCAGAATCGAGTAGGAGGCGGATTTACATCCGCCGTCCTCTCACACCACCGTACGTACGGTTCCGTATACGGCGGTTCAGGTTATGCGATTAAGCCGTTTATCGTATCCAGTATCGAGATCAAACCGAGTCGATCCCACAGTTTCTTCGGCAGCGCCTGATTCATATGTGACGCTCCCGAGTTCCACCATGGGCCCTGCCCATTGGACGCTGATCTACGAGCACGTCCTTCGTTGATCCCCAAGCCCATCAGGTTACGCGCCCTCGTTGAGGACTGCTTCCATTGGCGCCAGAGGATGCAGCGAAGTTTTCGACGCACCCAGCCGTCCAGTTCCTCAAGAGACCCCTTGCTCTGACTGAGCTTGAAGTAGCCAGCCCATCCGCGCAGTACGGGGTTTATCCGCTCGATGACGCTCGCCATCTTGCAGCCCCGCGCTCCGCGCAGCAGGTCTCTGAGTCGGTCGCGTAGACGCCCCAGACTCATCCTCGCCACTTTTAGCCTTGGCTGTTGATGCCAGCTCATCCCATAACCCAGATAATCACAGGCCCACGGTCGCGCCACGCGGCTCTTTTCCCGATTCAGCGTCAGTTTCAGACGCTGGCTCAGGAAGCATTCGACGCTGTTCATCACTCGTTCGCCAGCACGACGGCTGCGTACATAAATGTTCGCATCATCGGCATAGCGCACGAAACGATGGCCCCGCCGTTCCAATTCGCGATCGAGTTCGTTGAGCAGGATATTCGACAGCAACGGCGAGAGTGGGCCGCCTTGCGGCGCCCCTTCCTGTCGTCGACTGACAAGACCACCTGACATCGTTCCCGCTTCGAGATAACGACGGATCAGCGCGAGCACCCGCTTGTCTTCGACTTGACGCGCCACGTGAGCCATCAGGACATCGTGGTTGACTCGATCAAAGAACTTCTCCAGATCGAGCTCCACACACCAGCGGTGGCCCGCCGCCACATGGGCTCGGGCTGTTTCGCAATACTGTTTCACGTAGCCCGCCAAGTCGTCGACCGTCATGCCATCGGCACCCGGTGCGCCCTTGTTGCTGACCACGCGTTGATACGCACGCTTGAGGTTGGCCAGCGCGAGCACCCGCGCCATCAGCGTGTCCGGCTCCGCGTTCGTCCACGTCACAGATGCCGCCGATACCTCTGCGCTGTCAGCCGTCATCCTCGGATTCTGTCCGGGACTCGGAGTGACAGTCTTCTCTGGGAGAAATTTCTGCATTTCGGTATTCAACGAGACTCTGACGCCTACTGGCGGCATAACCTGTTCGGCCCTTGGTGACGGAGTTACTCGTCACTTACTACGGCCTCGGCTGACTTCTGCGCGTTCATCCCGTCGCCTCGCGGCGCTCGGTAGCACTCAGGCAAACGTGCAGATCTCCCAGGGTAATTCGCGCGACCTTCCTGCTTATGCCTGTCGGATCTACGTCACAGCGTTCCGTGGTAAGTAGGCCGTAGGAGTTTCACCTTCAGCCTCTCGCAGAACCGTACGTGAGCCTCTCAACTCATACGGCTCCCGTTGCCCAGTCGAGACTCATCTCCATAGACATGCCAGTGCACGAACAACGATGGACATGCTTCCTTCATTCGGTTGAGCCAGTCAGCACTGCGGCGCTTGCGCCCCGCCAATGGCTTGTATTTCCGACGGGCCCAGCGTTGCAGCTTCAAATCAAAGTGATTGAAGACCTTGTGCATCACCGTTTTGTAGAAAGCTCCATAGTAATTCCACCATCCACGAAGAATGGCGTTGTACTGCGTTGACAGTTCAAAAAGGCTGGCTGGTGTTTGCCGTTGGATATTCCAGCTGCGAGTTCGTTGACGCATTCGTTTTAACGCCTCATTACTGGCTCCGGGCAGAAAGCTGGTAAACCGGCGTCCATTATTGCCCCATGCCTCCCGTGGCCGGAAGGTGAACCCCAGGAACGTGAACTGCGTCGTTGGGTACGCTGCCTTGCGGTTACTGTCCTTGCAATAAACGATCTTCGACTTTTCCGGGTGCATGGTCAGTAGGCACTCTTCCAGACGGGCCTTGATTGCCGCCATGACCTCACACGCCTGCTTTTCGCTACGGCAGTGAACCACCGCATCGTCGGCGTAGCGTGCAAATGGACAACCTGGAAAAGTCCGTTGTATCCAGGCATCGAACGCATAGTGCATGAACAGATTCATCAATAAGGGACTGACAATCCCACCTTGGGGTGTACCGCTTTCACGTGGTACCTGAACGCCGTCAGCAGTCTCAAACGGCGCTTTAAGCCACCGTTCGATATACAACAGAATCCAGACATCCTTCACATGATGCCTCACAGCTTTGAGCAGCAGCTCATGATCGATATGATCAAAAGCCCCCTTGATATCAAACTCCACCACCCAATTCATATTCCAGCAGCGCCTGCGAGTGATCTCGACCGCCTGTTTGGCTGATTTTCCCGGCCGGTATCCATAGGAATCCGAATGAAAAAAGACAGTCCAGACGCGGCTCTATAAGCAGCTTGACGGCGGTCTGAGCCACCCGATCGGCTACTGTCGGAATACCCAGCTTGCGTTTGCCTCCTGATTGCTTCGGAATTTCCACCTGCCGAACCGGTGGCGGATAATAGGAACCCGACGACATGCGGTTCCAAACCTTGTACAGGTTCCGTTGCAGCTTCTGCTCGAACTGGGCAATAGATTGTTCATCTATCCCAGCGGCTCCTCGATTGGCTTTCACTCGCTGGAAGGCCTCCCAAACTATCAGTTTGGAAATGCTGTACGACTTTGCTGCGCTCATGCCGCTCTTCCCCGCCGAAGCCGGTTGACGACATAGGCGAGCTGGGCAACGCCATCCCTTCGCTCCATTCTCATTACAAGAACTTCATCACTACTACGAATGGCTCCGCCCCTCGGCCTTTGCATCGGTATTCTTTCTTGCGGTGATAGCCGCTTGTCATTTCCCTTGGCATCAAAGGCGAGGTTCTCACGTTCCATATCAAAGCCTGTATTGAGCTCATGCCGCCTATACACCGGCTGCCATCTGGACGGTAAGCAGGTGTCCTCCAGACTTGCTCTCAAGGCTACTTGCCAGCCTCGGTTCTGACAGCGCTTGAGCCCTTAACGATGCGTCTTCGGACGGTTTGCTTTCGCTCATCTGCTCAATACGTACCTGACGCCTTTATTGACGCCTTTTCCACGGTCGCTCACCACCACGCCTTTTGAACGCAGCAGCACCGGGCGGTTTGAAGCCAGCTCCTGCAAGCGGACTTCGGGAGGCCTACTCCCATCTTCGATACAGCATCGCTGGCTTACGCCAGCGTTCGTGACACACGCAAGTATTGGGCTTTGGCAATTTTGGCTACCTTACCCCGCTGCACCGCCTAATCCGCTTCCTGTTCGTCAGGCCAGCATTTTGCCTCGGGCTTCCTTCAGATTCGCAGTCACCCGCGACACCCTTGCCTCTGGCTAACACTTCCCCTTGCCGGGTGTGTAGAGGACTTTCACCTCCAAGTCACCAGCGTGGCCACCACAGCCAAGCTGGTTGCGCTTCGCGCAACGCGCCATGCCTGGCGCACCAAAAAAAACCCCGCCTCTTTCGAGACGGGGCTTTTTTACTCAACGCCTGATCAGGCAGCCGGCTCCAGCTCGACGCTGGCAGCGGCAGTGGCGGGCACCACCGCTTGACCGCTCAACGCCAGATCCAGCAACTCACGGTTGGCCACCGCATACATGGCGTAATCAGTGCCGCTGGCGGCACGGATTTCTACCAGCATGGCGCGCCAGCGTTCGATCATGCCTTCGTGCTCTTCCATCCACAGCTCAAGACGAGTTTCCACGTCCTGGGTACCGTCGCCCTGTTGCAGGACGGAGATGGTGATCGCACGTTGTTGCCAGTCGACGTCATCGCGGAACGCTTCACGGGCCAGGGCCTGCCAGTTGTTTTCAACCGGCAGAGCGCTGATCTGTTGCAGGTACCAGGTGATGTCCAGCGCGCTGCCGACGGCGAAGTAAGCCTTCGCCACGTCGGCTGCGTTCTGACCGGTCACGTCGGACGCTTCGATGATCGGCAGCAAGGTGTACAGGTGAGTGGTGCCTGCAACCATGCGCGCCAGCAACTCAGGAACGCCAGCCGCGACGTACGCCTGATAACGGGTCTGCCAGCCTTCGCGGGTCGGGCCTT
Organism: Pseudomonas sp. RT4P38; assembly: GCF_054897765.1. Classification (NCBI taxonomy): domain Bacteria; kingdom Pseudomonadati; phylum Pseudomonadota; class Gammaproteobacteria; order Pseudomonadales; family Pseudomonadaceae; genus Pseudomonas; species Pseudomonas sp. RT4P38. The sequence continues at coordinate 3,192,812 of NZ_CM142703.1, read as the reverse complement.
CCAGCAGTTCGTCGAGCTTGAGGCCCAGCGCTGCCAGGTGTGGACCGAAGTGCGCGACGTCACGGGCAGCGTTCTGCTCGTTACGACGGCTGCGCAGGAACCAGCGCGTAGCGCGACGGCCCAGACGCATCAGCTCGTCCATCAGCTCCAGTTGTACGTCAGCCGAAACCTGGTAATCCAGGGCTTCTATCTGCCGGAACCAGTGCGGGAGGTGGAAGATATCCCGAACTATTACATAGGCACCCGCAACATTCGCCGGGCTCATGCCGGTCGACTCTTTCAGTCGTTGAACGAAGGTGATGCCCATGTGGTTCACCAGATCGTTGGCAATCTGGGTGCTGACGATTTCGCGCTTCAGACGGTGACGGCGCATGGCGTCGGAGAACTTGCTCACCAGGGTCGGCGGGAAAGCGGTTTCCATGTCGCGCGTCAGGTAATCGTCGTCCGGCACCTGAGAATTGAGCAGCGCTTCCTTGAGGTCGATCTTGCTGTAGGAGATCAGCACCGACAGCTCGGCACGGGTCAGGCCATGGCCTGCCGCGATGCGCTCGTTGATCGCTTCTTCAGCCGGCAGGAACTCGATGGCGCGATCCAGCTTGCCGCGGCCTTCCAGATCGTTCATCAAACGCTTGTATTCGGCAATCCGCGGCAAGGCACGACGGGCCGCCAGGGACAGGGCCTGAGTCTGCTTGTAGTTATTGCCGAGCACCAGGTTGCCGACTTCGTCGGTCATGCTCGCCAGCAACTGGTTACGTTGCTTGTCGGTCATGTCACCGGCGTGAACCACTTCGTTCAGCAGGATCTTGATGTTTACTTCATGGTCGGAGCAGTCAACACCACCGGCGTTGTCGATGAAGTCGGTGTTGGAACCGCCGCCATTGAGGCCAAATTCGACACGACCCAGCTGGGTCATACCGAGGTTACCGCCCTCGCCCACGACTTTGCAGCGCAGCTCGTTACCGTTTACGCGCAGTGCATCGTTGGCCTTGTCGCCGACATCGGCGTGGCTTTCGCTGCTGGCTTTAACGTAAGTGCCGATACCGCCGTTCCACAACAGGTCCACCGGTGCCTTGAGCAAGGCATTCAGCAGTTCGGTCGGGGTCAGCTTGTCCGCCTGAATGTCGAAACGCTCTTTCATCTGCGGGGAAATCGCGATGCTTTTCGCGCTACGGGAGAAGATCCCGCCGCCTTCGGACATGATGCTGGTGTCGTAATCCGACCAGGCCGAACGCGGCAGGTCGAACAGGCGCTGACGCTCGGCGAAGCTGTTGGCCGGTTCAGGATTCGGGTCGATGAAGATGTGCAGGTGGTTGAACGCTGCGACCAGTTGCAACTTGTCGGACATCAACAAGCCGTTACCGAACACGTCACCGGCCATGTCGCCGACGCCCACCACGGTGATGTTGTCTTCCTGAACATTGATCCCGCGTTCGCGGAAGTGACGTTGAACGCCAACCCACGCGCCCTTGGCGGTGATGCCCATTTTCTTGTGGTCGTAACCGGCCGAGCCGCCCGATGCGAACGCATCGCCGAGCCAAAAGCCGTAGTCGATGGCGATACCGTTGGCGATGTCGGAGAAGGTTGCAGTGCCCTTGTCCGCTGCCACCACCAGGTACGGGTCATCGTCGTCATGACGCACAACGTTGGCCGGCGGTACCAGAGCGCCGTCTTTCAGGTTGTCGGTGATGTCCAACAGGCCCGAGATGAAGATGCGGTAGCAGGCGATGCCCTCGGCCGCGATCTCGTCTCGACCGCCACCCAGTGGCAAGCGACGCGGCAGGAAGCCGCCCTTCGCGCCAACCGGCACGATGACCGAGTTCTTCACTTGCTGGGCTTTTACCAGGCCCAGGACTTCGGTGCGGTAGTCTTCTTCACGATCAGACCAGCGCAGACCGCCGCGAGCAACGTTGCCGAAGCGCAGGTGCACGCCTTCGACGCGAGGCGAGTAAACGAAGATTTCGAACTTCGGTACTGGCTTCGGCAGCTCTGGAATCTGGTGCGGGTTGAACTTGAAGCTGAAGTAGGACTTGTTCTGACCGTGCACGTCGGTCTGGTAGAAGTTGGTCCGCAGGGTGGCCTTGATCAGGTCCAGGTAGCGACGCAGGATACGGTCTTCGTTCAACACCTGGACGTCGTCCAGTGCGCTCAGAATCGCGTGTTCCAGGCGTTGCTGCTTGTCTTCCAGATCGTCAGTACCGAGCTTGCGGGCCAGGTAGAAACGGGTTTTGAACAACCGGGTCAACTCGCGAGCGATGTCGGTGTGGTTGTTCAGGGTGCTGGCGATGTAACCCAGGTCGAAGCCCAGGCGAATCTGCTTCATGTAACGAGCGTAGGCACGCAGCAGCGCCACATCGCGCCATGGCAGGCCGGCGGTCAGCACCAGACGGTTGAACGCATCGTTCTCGGCATCGCCGCGCACGATGTGGACGAAAGCGTCCTGCAAGGTGTCGTTGAGTTGCTGGATGTCGAGTTCCAGGCCTTCAGCGGCGGTGAACGCGAAATCGTGAATCCAGAACTCGCGGCCACTGTTGTGACGCAGGCGATACGGGAACTCACCCAGCACGCGCAGGCCGAGGTTTTCCAGGATTGGCAGCACGTCGGACAACGCCAGCGGCGTATCGGCGTGATACAGCTTGCAGTGCAGCATGCGCTGGCCGGAGACCTGACCCAGCGGCTGATAGAAGCTCATCACCAGCGGATTGGATTCTTTCAGGCTCAGCAGGTGCTGCATGTCGACCACAGCCGAATGCGCGGCGAAACGCTCGCGGTAACCGGCCGGGAAGCCTTTCGGGAAGTCGGCCAACACGTTGGTGCCTTGGGCTTCGCCGAAGGTTTCGACGGTCAGGGCCGAGTAGTCGTCCTGCCAGCTGCGGCAAGCCTGGATCACTTCGTTTTCCAGCTGCTGCGGGTCGATGTCCAGACGGTTTTTCGGGTCGACACGCAGAATCAGTTGCACGCGGGCCAGCACGGACTCGGAGAAGAAGGTCCAGAACTCGCAGTCCGAGGCTTTCAGGCGATCCATCAGCACTTGCTGGATCTTCTGGCGCACTTCGGTGGAGTAGATGTCACGCGGCACGTAGGCCAGGCAGTAGCAGAAGCGACCGTACGGGTCTTTGCGCAGGAACACGCGAATCTTGTTGCGTTCCTGGATCTGCACGATCGACATCACGGTGCTGAACAGCTCATCGACCGGGGTCTGGAACAGGTCGTCCCGCGGCAGCACTTCAACCACCTGAGCCAGTTCCTTGCCCAAGTGAGCCTTGGCCTGGAAGCCGGAACGGCGTTCGATTTCTTCGACCTTGCGGCGGATGTACGGGATGACCCGCACGCTCTCGCCATACACCGAGGAGGTGTACAGGCCCATGAAACGGCATTCCTTGATGACGTTGCCGTCGGCGTCGATTTCACGGATCGACACGTAATCCGGGTAAGCGGGACGGTGTACACGGCTTGGGTGTGCAGCCTTGGCGAACGACAGCAGGGTCGGTTCGCGCAGGTAGTTCACGGCGTAGTCTTCGATGCGCAGGTCATCGTAGGTCAGGCCGGTGCGCAGCAATTTGGTCAGGCCGAGGAAGGAATCCTGGTCGTAGACGATGTGGCCGCCGTCGGCTTCATCGCGAACCACGAATTCTTCATAACCCAGGAAGGTGAAGTGGTTGCCCACCAGCCATTCCAGGAAGCTTTTGATTTCGGCTTTTTCTTCAGGGTCGACGGCGAACTGGCTGTTGTCCAGGCCGGTGAGGATTTCCTGGACCTTGGCTTTCATCGGTTCGAAATCGGCGACCGCAACGCGGACTTCACCGAGAACCTGTTCCAATTCCTTGCTCAGGACATTCAGTTCGGCCGAGTTGGCGCAACGGTCGATTTCCAGGTACATCAACGACTCTTGCAGAACGTCGTCGCCCTGGGTGCCTTTCGGCAGGATTTCCAGCAACTCGCCCTTGTTGCCGCGACGCACGCTCAGCACAGTGGTTTGCAGGGTATGGATGCTGTAGCCGCGACGGTTCAGCTCGGTACGCACCGAGTCCACCAAAAATGGCAGGTCGTGGTGCAGCACTTCGACCGCGGTGTGGGTCGACTGCCAGCCGTGGCGTTCGTAGTCAGGGTTGTAGACGCGCACTTGTGGTTGCGCGTGATCGAAGCGCTCAAGCAGGCGCCACGCAGAAAGGGTGCAGCCGGCGAGGTCGGACAACCGACGTTGAGTCAGCTCGTCGAGGGAAATGATGCCGAAAAATTGTTCCGCGAACAGCGCCACTTGTGGCAGTGCCTGTTCACTGATGTGCTGCGCCAGTGCCGCTTGCAGTTGGTGCTGGAAGTCGGCTTTGCTGGCTGCGGTGAAGAACGCCATCTGTGGTACTCCGCTTGGGCTTGTTATTGATGGAAGCGTCGCGTGCAAAACCCCTTTCGGGGCTATCCGTCACCCTGTTCCTGATTCTCGGGCAGAGGAAACAGGGTGACAGGTGGGTGAAGCTGGACGAGACACTCAGGTCACATTCACCTTCCATAGAATGGGCATCTGCAAAAACGACTGGCGACGTGCCGCGCAATGTCTTTACAGGTGCTCATCCGTTGCGCAGCTTAACGAGTGCGGCAAGGCCCGTGCTTGCAGCGCTGCGACATATTCGGTCATCGGCACGTAACTCGCGGCATGTGCCTGGGACAACACTAGCAGCCGTACGGAAAAATGGCTGGTTTAAGCAGCGAATACGCGTTGCGCGTACCGGATGTGACCAACAGACGCCAGGACGTTCTCAACATGTCGCCGGCAGATCAATCAATCAGATCCTCAAAAGCCTGGTACTTGCTGACGGTCGCACAGTCGTAACACTGCATTTCCAGCATCACCTTGTCCATTTTCACGTCGATGTTGCTCGAATCGCATTCACGGCAGAACAATTGCAGGCCACCGATCAAATCCGCACCAAATGTTCCGCCTGAAAAGAACTGCGGCGCCAGTTCGTCGCGCCAGTAAATGCCGGGAGATTTCGAGAACCCTGCCCCGCTGTCCTTAAGCACGACGTCATACAAAAGCCGATGCAGCGCCGATTGAGGCACCCGGGAATCGCGATAAGCACGCTTGCGCCAATGCTTGGCCAAGGCATCCTGCGCGGTATTCAGCATGTTGCCAGGAATGGTGTTGGAGGCATGGGACCTGCCCTTGGATTTACCGGTTTGATAAAAGTGCGCGGCATTCTTAACCGCAAGCCGTGCGAAATAATGAATCTCGCTAACAGAAAAATCCTGAAGCAGTTGATTGACTACCGACTCGGCACGACTTTCGGCCGTAAACATAAAGTCGACTTCATTAGCCAGAACATGGATGAATTGAATCGCCTCTTTTCTCGCCAGATCAAACAACGCCGTATAAAGCTCACTCTTCCACGGTAATTGAACACCTTCGGAAAGTTCTTCATACAACGCCACATACAAGGCCTGACATGAACTTCTAACTGTATTGTCCAGCGTCACATTTATCAGCCAGCGGATGGCGCCGAAGTCTCGAATACCAAAAGCGTTTTCCCGATCGAAGGCCTTTATCGTCGAGTCGAGGTCCACCACCAGAACACCGGCCTCAAAGAGCTGCCTGAGCAGCGCTTCCGAGGCTTCATCGTCGGGCGTGAGTAGCTCCGCTCCCGACATCGACGCAAGCGGTTCGATACGTTCCAGACCTGGTTTGGCCCGGGACTCCAAAAGGGCCACCAACCCCAGCTTTTGCATAAACCCCAGCGTGTGGCACGGCACGGGCTGAGGAATCACACCGTAACGCCTCGCCAACTCGTCCCGGTCCAGTTGAGCCTGTGCGGCCAGGGCTTGCTGTTTGACCTTGAAGCATTCGACACAGGTACAGCCCATCCGCCGCCCAAAGTGCCCGACGGCAAAAAATGTGTGCTCGCATTGCAGGCATTTGAAGGGAGGAGCATCTGATTCGCGGGTGGTTTTCGCGCGCCTTTTTGCCCACATCGGCACGTCGCAATAAGGGCAACGCAGGTGCTTGCTGATAATCGGCGGCAGCACTTTGAGCAGCGCCCGAGGTTCGACCTCAATCTTGTATTCGAGCAGTAAATCAGCGTTTTTTTCGCCACACAGATAACGCCCATACAGTGTCTCGATATCGGACTCGGACAGATGCGCCACCTCGCTTGACTTTTCGAAAAACTGGTCCATCAGAACACGCTCCTTTTTTTCAATTTTTTGCTGAAGCAATCACTCGCAAAACAAACTAACGCCCAGACTCAAAAAAACAAGAAAAAAAGGCATGAAACCACTATTAAAGTTGGAGAAGAACTATTACTTACATCGCCCAATGAAACTTCTTTCGACAATAAACCCGCGGTCCTTCGGCAACTTCCTACAAGGCCGCAATAACGCTAACACAGTAGCTTTTGCGCAAATTACACATACAAAGCAGCAGAAAACCCTCCGGACTGGCAAAATCGCTCCTTTGATTGTCTTTACCGGACGCCTCGAACCAGGAATTCCCCATGCAAATGACCACCCCCCTTTTGATCGTCAACCCGTGCGACGACGAAGAAGACGACATGGCCATGCTCTGCTGCCACAGCGAACAGGGCGACATGTTCCTGATGACCCGTTACCCGGACGAGGACGCGCTGGACATCACCCTCGACGGCGAGCCTTCGACGCTGGACGGTGTGAAAGTCACCCTCAGCCCTACCCGCCTGTTGATCGAAATCGCCGCCGCGGACGCGGATGCACTCAATGGTGATGATTCGCTGGAAATCATTCACAGCACTGATGCAGCGGATTTGGCCGAAGTGGAAGAAACACTGCAAAACATCCTTAAAGGCACTGGCACCTATATCAGCCAGCTCTAAGCCTCGGATTCTCGAGTGTCTGAACTGGCCCCATCGCGAGCAAGCTCGCTCCCACATTTGATCGCATTTTCATGAAACAACTCGGTCACCTGTGGGAGCGAGCTTGCTCGCGATTAGGCCCGAAAGAACACCACCACCCTTTGAGTCCTACAAAATTCAAACAATCTCGCCAATCAATTCGCACACTTTGCACAAAATGCCGTTAGTCGCCGCCCCCCGCGATAGATTAAAGTAACGCCCCCAGCCCTGGCGTTATTCGAACGTCTTCGGTCACCCTTTCCAGGAACAGTCATCGATGGAACATCGTGAAGCGCTGCTAGCGCTGCGAACCTTTCTTTCAACGCAGATTCTCGGCCAGGAAAAACTCATCGAGCGCTTGCTCATCGCCTTGCTCGCCGACGGCCACATGCTGGTCGAGGGCGCTCCGGGCCTGGCCAAGACCAAGGCCATCAAAGAACTTGCCGAAGGCATCGAAGCACAGTTCCATCGCATCCAGTTCACCCCCGACCTGCTGCCCGCCGACATCACCGGTACGGAAATCTATCGCCCGGAAACCGGCAGTTTCGTGTTCCAGCAAGGCCCGATCTTCCACAATCTGGTGCTGGCGGACGAAATCAACCGCGCCCCGGCCAAGGTTCAGTCCGCCCTGCTCGAAGCCATGGGCGAACGCCAGGTCAGCGTCGGGCGCAGTACTTACGAGCTGTCGCCGCTGTTTCTGGTGATGGCCACACAAAACCCGATCGAGCAGGAAGGCACCTATCCACTGCCCGAAGCGCAGCTCGACCGCTTCCTGATGCACGTAAAAATTGGCTTCCCTGACGCCGCCGTCGAACGTCGGATCCTGCAACAGGCCCGTGGCGAAGCGTTGAACGGCGAAACCAAACCCGAGCGCCGGGTCAGTCAGCAGGCGATCTTTGCCGCGCGCAAGGAAATCCTCGGCTTGTACATGGCCGACGCCGTGGAGGAATACCTGGTGCAACTGGTCATGGCCACGCGCACCCCGGCCAAATTCGACCCGGAGATGGCCGAGTGGATCGCCTACGGCGCCAGCCCGCGCGGCTCGATTGCCCTCGACCGTTGCGCCCGGGCCCACGCCTGGCTGGCCGGTCGCGACTTCGTCAGCCCGGAAGACATTCAAGCGGTGCTGTTCGACGTACTGCGCCACCGCATCATTCTTTCCTTTGAAGCCGAAGCCGCGGGCATCGACCAGGACCGGGTGGTCCAGCGGATTCTCGACGTCGTAGCCGTCGCTTGACCCCGATGAACGCCATCCTGCCAACCGAACCGGGCATCCGTGTCAGCCTCGCCGAGCTGATCGAGATGCGCCATCGCGTGCGTGAAGTGCAGTTGTTCTCCACGCCGAGCCAGCGCAGCCCGCTGATCGGCCTGCACCACTCCAAACTGCGCGGGCGCGGGGTGGATTTCGATCAGGTGCGGGTCTATCAGGCCGGCGATGATGTGCGAAGCATCGACTGGCGCGTCACCGCCCGCACACAGGAACCCCATACCAAGCTGTTCCATGAAGAGCGCGAGCGACCGATTTTTATCATGGTCGAGCAAAGTCGTCGGCTGTTTTTCGGCTCGGGGCTGATGTTCAAATCAGTGCTCGCCGCCCAAGCCGCGAGCCTGATCGGCTGGGCCGCACTGGGTCATAACGATCGGGTCGGCGGACTGGTGTTCGGCAACAATGAGCACTATGAAATCAAGCCACGACGCAGCAAACAGAGCCTGCTGCAGTTTCTCAACCGTATGGTGCGGGTCAATCAGTCTCTGCACACGGAAAGCGAGCCGGACCGGGACGCCTTCAACATCGCCCTGCGCCGAGCCCGGGAAGTACTGCGTCCCGGCAGTCTGGTGATCGTGATCTGCGACGAACGCACCCTGACCGAGGGCGCCGAACAACAGCTGAGCCTGTTGTCGCGGCATTGCGATCTGTTGCTGCTGCCGGTGTCCGATCCACTGGATCACGCCCTGCCCGCGGCCGGGCTTTTACGCTTCGCCGAACGCGGGGCGCAACTGGAACTCGACACCCTCAATTTCGAGCTGCGCCAGACCTATCGCGCCCAGGCCGAAGCGCGTATCGCTCGCTGGGAACTGCTGGCGCAGAAGCTGCGGGTTTTGCTGATGCCCTTGAGCACGCAGAGTGAGATGGTCGAACAACTGCGCGAGTACCTGAACCCACAGAAACCGGGGAAAGGTCGATGAGCAGCCTTGATCAACTGCAACCACTGATCTCCCCGCCACCGATCGAATTCTGGCCACCGGCACCGGGCTGGTGGCTATTGCTGTTGCTACTGCCACTGATCGGTTTCGGTCTGTGGAAGGCAAGGCGCTACTTTGCAAACAAACGCCCTGTAGTGCGCGCCGAACAACCGCTGGACCCGGTGCGCCTCGCCGCGCTGGCCGAACTGGCGCGGATGCCCAAACCCTACGACGGCGCTCCGGCGGGTGCCTGGTTGCAGCAACTCAACGGTTTGCTCAAACGCCTGTGCCGCAACCACTATCCCTACAGCCAGAGCCACACCCTCAATGGGCGCAAATGGCTGGCATTCCTCGACAATCGCTGCCCGGCCGCTGGTCTGACCCGCTGGATGGTGCTGGTCGAAGGCGCCTACAAACCCGAATGCAAACTCGACGACAAAGCCATCGCCGGCCTGACCCAAGCCGTCGACACCTGGATTCGTAAACATGTTTGAGTTCGCCTGGCCGTGGATCTTTGCCCTGCTGCCGCTGCCCTGGCTGATGCGCGTCGTGCTACCTGTCGCCGACAGTGGCGAGCCGGCCCTCAAAGTCAGCTTCCTCAGTGACCTCGAAGGCCTCGCCCGCCGCCGCGCCCGGGCCAACCTGCCGGCCTGGCGTCAACAAGCGCCGTTCATTCTGCTGTGGCTGTTGTTACTGATCGCCGCGGCGCGCCCGCAATGGCTCGGCGAACCGCTGCCGATTGCCGCCAGCGGTCGCGATCTGCTGGTGGCGGTCGACGTGTCCGGCTCCATGGATTTTCCCGACATGCAATGGCAGGGCGAAGACGTCAGTCGACTCACACTGGTTCAGCACTTGCTCGGTGACTTCCTCGAAAGTCGTGAGGGCGATCGGGTCGGGCTGATCCTGTTCGGCAGCCGGGCGTATCTGCAAGCACCGCTGACGTTCGATCGGCACACGGTGCGCGTGTGGCTCGACGAAGCGCGGATCGGCATCGCTGGCAAGAACACCGCCATCGGCGATGCTATCGGCCTGGCCCTCAAACGCCTGCGCCAACGCCCGGCACAAAGCCGCGTACTGATTCTGGTCACTGACGGCGCCAACAATGGTGGTGAAATCGACCCGCTCACGGCGGCGCGCCTGGCGGCTAATGAAGGCGTGAAAATCTACCCGATCGGTATCGGCGCCGATCCGGAGCAAAGCGGCACGTTGGGTTTTTTGGGGGTCAATCCGAGCCTCGACCTCGATGAAGCCTCCTTGAAGGCGATCGCCGAAGCCACGGGCGGCCAGTATTTTCGCGCCCACGATGACAAGGAACTGCAAGCGATCAAAGGCACCCTCGACAAACTGGAACCCGTGACCCAACAACCGACTCAGGCTCGCCCGGCGCAGGCGTTGTACCACTGGCCTTTGGCGATGGCGTTGCTGTTGAGCATGCTGCTGGTGGTTCGCGAGCGCTGGCCGGACAACCCGTTGCGGCGACTGTTCACCAAGGATCTTCTGCAAACGCAACTGCCCGACTGGCGCCAGCGGCTTAAACGCCTGCGTCTGCGGAGGCGCCGATGAGTGCGCTCTGGCCGTACTGGTTCCGCCCCTGGTGGTTGCTGTTGTTGCCGTTGCTCGGCTGGTTGCTCTGGCAACTCTGGCATCGGCAGAAGCGCGCCGGGCGCTGGCAGATGATTCTGCCACCGGCCTTCCATGCGGCGTTGCTCAGTGGTGGCAGCGGTCGCGACAGCAAATTGCCGTGGGTCATCCTTGGCTGTGCCTGGGTGTTGACCGTTCTGGCGCTGCTCGGGCCGAGCTGGGAACGTGTCGAGCAAACCAGTCAGAAACCCGCCGACCCTCTGGTCGTGGTACTTGAGCTGACCCCGGAAATGCTCGCCACTGACGTGCCACCCAATCGGTTAGAACAGGCCCGGCGCAAGCTATTCGACCTGCTGCAGAATCGCAGCGACGCCCAGACCGCGATCGTCGTCTACGCCGGCAGCGCTCACACGCTGGTGCCGCTGTCGGATGACCTGTCGACCAGCCGCAATTTATTGGATGCCCTCAAGCCTTCGCTGATGCCCGAGGCGGGTCATCGTGCCGATCTGGCGGTGGCCAAGGCCCTTGCGCTGCTGGATCAGGGCGCCCTCGGCGACGGCCGAATCCTGCTGATCGGTTCAACCTTGACCGAACAGGAACGCCAAGGGATTCGGCAGGTGCTGGACGGCAAGTCGACGCAATTTCTGATGCTCGGTGTTGGCACTGCCGAAGGAGCGCCAATCACCCAGGAAGACGGCAGTTTTCTCAAAGACGACCAGGGTGCGATTCTGGTGCCTCATCTGGACGAACCCAGCCTGAAAGCCTTTGCCAATGACCTGGACGGACGCTATCGCCACGCACGCCTGGACGATGCCGACCTGCGCGCCCTCGGCTTGCTCGAGGGTCCACGCACGCTGCGCAACGACGGCCAGACCCTGCGCCTCGACACGTGGGCCGATCAGGGTTACTGGCTGTTGCTGCCGCTGTTGTTGCTGGCCGCCTGCGCCGGCCGTCGCGGGTGGTTGTTCTGCCTGCCACTGCTATTGCTGCTGCCACAACCGAGTTATGCCTTGGACTTCGAAGATTTGTGGCTGCGGCCCGACCAACAGGGTTTGCTATTGCTCAAGCAGAAACGCCCAGCCGAGGCTGCGCAGCATTTCGACGATCGACAATGGCAAGGTGTGGCGCTTTACGAAACCGGCGATTACAGCGGCGCCGCCCAGCGGTTCGCCGAGGGCAACGACGCCCACGCCCACTACAATCGTGGCAACGCCCTGGCCAAAAGCGGTGAGCTGGAAGCAGCGCTGGACGCCTACGAACAGGCGCTGGAGCGTCAACCGGATTTGCGTCCGGCGCAGACCAACAAGGCGCTGGTGGAAAATCTGATCAAGCAGAAAAACACTCCACCGCCCGTTGCACCGGACAAAAACGCCGGCAACGAGACCGAGCCCCCCACGCAAGAACCGCCGCCGGGCGCGGCCACTCAACCGTCGGATAATGGCGAACCGAAAACCGACGACCAACAAGCCACGAAGGACTCCGAGCAACCGCGCAAAACGCCGCCGAAACCCGGCACCAATGAAGTCCCGGGCAGTGAGTTGGGGGACGAACAAAGCACCAGACCACCGATGCGTCCGGCCAGCGACAGCATCGATGGTGAACAGCGCCAGGCGCTGGAACAATGGCTGCGCAAGATCCCGGATGACCCGGGTGAATTGCTCAGACGCAAATTCTGGTACGAACAGCAACAACATCAGGATCAGGGAAAAACTCGATGACCCGCTTCACCACTTTCTTGCTCGCGCTGCTGCTCTGGACTGCTCAGGCCCAGGCTGCGGGACTGGTCGCCAGTGTGGATCGTAGTCGCCTGAACAGCGGCGAAACGATTGAACTGACCCTGGAAACCAGCGACGTAACGCAGTTCGGCAAGCCTGACCTGACACCGCTGGAGCCGCTGTTCGAAGTGCGCGGCACCCGTCAGGTCAACCAGTTAACCACCCTGAACGGCGACAACCGTGCGACCACCCGCTGGATCATCACGCTGCTGCCTCGGCAGAACGGCAGCGTGGTGATTCCATCACTGAAACTGGGTGACGTGCAGAGCCAGCCGATCACCGTGCAAGTGGTCGAAACCGAAACCCAGGACAGTCCGACCAAACGGGGCCCGGTATTCATCGACGCCAGCCTCGATCAAAACAGCGTGTACGTGCAAGCCCAGGCGATCCTGACTTTGCGCATCTACCATTCAGTGTCGCTGTACGACGACAGCAGCCTGCCCCCTTTGCAAATCCCCGATGTGCGCATCGAGCAACTGGGCGAGGCGCGCACCTACGAGAAAGACATCAATGACCTGCGCCACGGCGTGATCGAAATGCGCTACGCGATCTACCCGCAACACAGCGGTGAGTTGGTCATTCCGCCGCAGATATTCAATGCCGCACTCGTGGACGCACAGCCCGCCCAGGACGCCGCCGCCCAGGCACCGAAATCCGGCAAACTGATGCGGGTCAGCTCCTCAGAGCTTCTGCTGACGGTCAAGGCCAAACCCATCACGTACCCGGCCGACAGGCCATGGCTGCCGGCCCGTAGCCTCAGCCTGAGCGAAAGCTGGAACCCGGAACCGGATCATGCGCAGGTGGGCGATTCTTTGACCCGCAGCCTGACGGTGAAGGCTGAAGGCCTGGCCAGCACGCAATTGCCACCGCTGCCCGCCACCGACGTCAACGGCTTGCGGCGCTACCCGGATCAACCGGTGCTGGGTAACCAGAACAGCGAGCGAGGCCTGGTCGGCAGTCGCGAAGACCGTGAAGCCCTGGTGCCGACGCGTAGCGGCGCAATCGAGTTGCCAGCGGTTGAAGTGGTCTGGTGGAACACCTTCGAGGACCACCTGGAATACAGCAGCCTGCCGGCCAGAACCCTGCCAGTGGCGAACAATCCGAGCCTGATGGTCGACACCCCGGCCGGCACGCCTCAAGTCCTTTCCGTCGCCGACAACGAAGCCCTCCGGTGGTGGAAACTCAGCACGCTGATCCTGGCCTGCACCACCCTGCTGGGCATCGGTCTCTGGTGGCGCGCCCGCTGGCAACCGGCGATCCTGCGCGCGGCGCAGGCCGGCCCGAGCCCGCGCACCGTGCTCGACGACCTCAAGCGCGCCTGTCAGGCCAATGACTCCCACGCCACCCGCCAGGCCCTCGACGCCTGGGCCCGGCAACAACCGGAAACCCTGGCCGATATGGCGGCGCGTTTTGTGCCGCTGTCCGACGCCCTCGACGGCTTGAACGGCGCGCTCTACAGCGAAACCGGCCAGCATTGGCAAGGTGAAGATCTGTGGCGAGCGATCAAGGCGATTCCGATTGCCGAGCGGGTTCAGGACCCGGTGGGCGACAGTGGACTGCCGCCGCTTTATCCGAAGTAACGGTCCCTAGCTGTCGAGATGGAACTCGGCGTCCAGATGAATGGCCTGTAAAAAAGCGCTGTCGTGTGAGACGACAATCAATGCCCCTTGGTACTGATTGAGCATCTGCTCCAGCGCAATTTTACTGGGCAAGTCCAAATGGTTGTCCGGTTCGTCCAGCAACAACAATTGTGGTGGTCGCTGGGCATACAACTGCGCAGCCAACGCTATTTTCAGACGTTCGCCGCCGCTCAACTGGCAAGTCTTGAGCGTCGCACGATCCGCATCAATGCCCATCTGCGCCAATCGGGTTCGCGCCTCGGCTTCGGGCAACTCCGGATTGCTCTCGTAGAGCCATTGCACCGCCGTGCGTTCGGGGTACTGTAATCCGGCGTGTTGATCCAGCCAGCCAACATGGCAACTGCGGATGAGTTCGCCTTCGCCCACCGGCAGTTGGCCGGCGATCACTCGCAACAGGGTCGACTTGCCGCTGCCGTTGGCGCCCAGGATTGCCATGCGCATAGGCCCTGTCAGCGTCAGATTGACCGGCGCCGCGTAACCGAACGGGAGAATGACGTCGTTGAGCTGCACAATCAGCTTGCCATTGGGCACTACGCTTTCCGGCGACAACATCATGCGTTGAATGTCCGGCGCACACCGCGCACGGGCCTCGACGATACGTTGTTGCTGCTGCTCCCGGGCCACCTGTTGATTGAGGCGCAATTTTCCCTGACTGTTTTCACTGCGCTCTTTCTGAGCATTGGTGATCAGTTTGGTCTGATTGCCGTCACGGGCCTGACGGTCACCGCGCGCATTACGCCGTTGCTGACGCTCCATCTGCACGGCCATCTCACGCTGCTCGCGCTTGGCCTGTGCCCGCTCCCCTTGCAATGCCGACTGGAACGACTGCTGTTCTTGCTCACGTGCCGCCGCATACTGACTGTAGTTGCCGCCATAAACCGCCAGCCCCAAGGGTGAAAGCTCGACAATTTCGTTCACGTGTTCCAGAAGCCCCCGGTCGTGGCTGATCAACACCAGGCCGTTGGGCCAACGATCTATCTGCTGCGCAAGTTTGTGTTGCTGATCAACATCCAGGTGGTTGCTGGGCTCATCCAGGATGAGCCAGTCGGCTCTGGATAGCCACGCCCCCAGCAACGCCACCCGTTGCCGTTCGCCACCACTGAGTGCGTCGGTGCGCGCGTCGGCATCCAAATGACCCAGGCCGATCTGCTGCAGCTCCGCCTCAAGGCGTGTGGCGCAATCCCATTGATCGACCGCCAGCGCATGATCCTCATCGTCAACACTGCCCTGAGCAATGCGATCCAGCGCCGCCAGAATAGGGGCGACACCGGCCAGCGCGGCAACGCTGGGATAGCGCTCGGGTTCCAGTAACTGCGCCACGGCGTAAACACGCCCTTCGCGACGGACGATGCCGCTTGTGGGCAGTTGCTCTCCCGTCAGGAGCCGGCCAAGCAAGGACTTGCCACAGCCATTGGCGCCCACGATGCCGGTGGCCCTGGTACTGAAAGTGTGGTTCAAGTGATCGAACAGAACACGCCCGTCGGGCAGGTTGAACGACACTTGATCCAGTTGAAGTAACCGTTGGGTCATGACGTCTCCTTAACTATTCAAAACTCCCTGGTGTTGCGCAACAGCGTCCGCCTCGTCACCTCGGCCGCGGTCTACCATACTGAGGCCCCGTCCAATCGATAAGCAATCTTTCAAGGCTTTCAGCATCCCCGGTCTTTTGCCAGTAAACTCCCTCCCCTTTAGCCGCCATCATTTTCCTCGCGGCCATCACCTTATTTCCTACGGAGTTCACCTTGCGTCTGTTTCACACCTCCGACTGGCACCTTGGACAAAACCTGCACGGCCAGGAACGCGATTTCGAACACGGCTGCTTCCTTGAATGGCTGTTGCGCCAGCTGAAGCTGGACCAGCCCGACGTGCTGCTGATCGCCGGCGATATCTTCGACACGGTCAACCCGCCGGTGAAAGCCCAGGAGCGTCTCTACGACTTCATCGTCAGCGCCCATGAACAGCAGCCAAAGCTGACCATCGTGATGATCGCCGGCAACCACGATTCCGGCTCGAGGATTGAACTGCCCGCACCGCTGATGCGGCGTTTGCGCACCCATGCTTTGGGCCGTGTGCTGTGGCTTGATGACGGTCAACTGGACGCCGAACGCCTATTGCTGCCTCTGCCCGACGCCACCGGGGACATTGCCGGCTGGTGCCTGGCGCTGCCATTCCTGCGACCGGCCGAAGTGACCGGCGCGCATCTGGGCGACAACTACCTGCGCGGTATCGGTCAGGTTCACGAGTGGCTGATCGAAGCGGCCAATGCCAAACGCCAGCCTGGCCAGGCGCTGATCGCCATCAGCCACGCGCACATGGCCGGTGGTTCGGTGTCGGAAGACTCCGAGCGCAGCCTGATCATCGGCAACGCCGAAGCGCTGCCCGCCAGCCTGTTCGGGCCGAGCATCAGTTACGTCGCCCTCGGTCATTTGCACAAGCCGCAGAAGGTCAACGGTGAAGAGCGCATCCGCTACAGCGGCTCACCGATTCCGTTGTCGTTCTCCGAGATCGGCTATCAGCACCAGATTCTCGACATCAAACTCGAGGGCGAAACCCTCGTCAGCGTCGAACCCAAACTGATCCCCCGGGCAGTGAATCTGCAACGCTTCGGTCCCGCGCCATTGGCGGAAATCCTGCTGCAACTGGCCGACCTGCCGAACATCGACCTGCTGGCCGATATCCAGCGCCAGCCTTGGCTTGAAGTTCGCGTGCGGCTCGACGAACCGCAACCCGACTTGCGCCACCAAGTGGAAACCGCCCTGCAAAGCAAAGCCGTGCGCCTGGTGCGGATCGCCGCTGAATACGCCGGCAACGGCAGCCGCGATGGCGTCGATGACGGCACGACCTTGATCGAACTCGACCAGCTCTCGCCTCAGGAACTGTTCAGCCGCGCCTGGCAGGACAACTACGGCAGCGAGGTCGACGAGCAAACCCTCAAGGACTTCGCCGAACTGTTGCAAGACGTGCAGATGGAGAGCGAACAACCATGAAGATCCTCGCGATCCGCCTGAAAAACCTCGCCTCACTGGCCGGGCCCTTTGAAATCGACTTTACCGCTGAGCCGTTGGCCAGCGCCGGTCTGTTCGCGATCACCGGGCCGACCGGCGCCGGTAAAAGCACCTTGCTCGACGCCTTGTGCCTGGCGTTGTTCGGTGCGGTGCCTCGGCTGAGCAATGCTCAGGTGTCTGCCAAAGCGCCAGACGCCGACGGCGAGATCAGCACTGGCGACCCCCGCACGCTGCTGCGTCGCGGCACGGGTGAAGGTTATGCCGAAGTAGATTTCGTTGGCATCGATGGCAGTCGTTACCGCGCTCGCTGGGAGGCTAATCGCGCCCGCGAGAAGGCCGGCGGCAAGCTGCAAGCCAGCCGTCAGAGTTTGCGCGACATCGATCTGGATCAACTGCTAGCCAGTCAGAAAGTCGAATTCAAAACCCAGCTCGAAGCCGTACTGGGCCTGAACTTCGAACAGTTCACCCGAGCCGTGCTGCTGGCCCAAAGCGAGTTCAGTGCCTTCCTCAAGGCTAACGACAACGAACGCAGCGAACTGCTGGAAAAACTCACCGATACCGCGCTCTATACGCGCCTCGGTCGCCGGGCTTTCGACAAAACCAAAGAGGCTCGCGAAGCGCACAAGCTGTTGCAGGACCAGGCCACCGGCGTGACGCCGTTGTCGCCAGAAGCCCGGGCGGAACTCGATGAGCGCTTCAACGAGGCTCAGCAACAACTCAAGACCCAGCAAGGGCAACTCAAGCAATTAGAGCTGCAGCACACCTGGCTCAAGGACCTGCGTCAATTACAGGACGAGCAACAGAGCGCCACCGAGCAGCTGCAATCGGCCCAGCAGCGTTGGGAAGGTCTGGCCGGCGAACGTTTGAAGCTGACTCGCCTGGAGCAACTGGCCCCGCAACGGCACCAGTTCGCCCGCAAGACAGAACTCACTGCCCAGCTCACACCGCTGGCCGCGCAGATTCAGCAGCACACCCAACAGCAAACCGAGCTGAATGAGCGCCAGGCGCAACTCGAACACAGCCTGAGCGCCGCGCAGACCGCACTCGTCGAAGCCCAAAGCCAACACACCACCAGCGCTCCACTGCTGCGTCAGGCCTTCGAAGAGCAAAGCACCCTCGCCCGCCTGGTCAAGGACGCCAGTCTCAGTGCCGACCTCAAGCAGCAGGCGGAACTGGCCTGCACTCAGGGCCAAAACACGATCCAAGGACTGCTCGACCAACAGAAACAGGTCGCCGAACGTTTGCAGCGGATTGCCGGGGAGCTTGAACAAAGCACCCCTCTGGCGCCCTTGAGCGATGCCTGGAACGCCTACCGTGATCGCCTGCAACAGCTGATGCTGATCGGCAATCGCCTGAACAAGGGCCAGGCCGAACTGGCCGCTCTGGAACAGAGCGCCGCACGCGCTGCCGAGGACCTGTCCACTCAGCGCCAGAGCCTTGAAGTGCTGTACAAGGAGGCCGGCGCCGAACCGGAAGCGGTGGCCGAGCAGATTCAGATTCTCGGGAGTCTGCTGCAGGACAACCGCAAGCAACAGCGTGCCTTTGAAGAGCTGACGCGCCTGTGGGCCAGTCAGCAGGAACTGGACAAGCGTGCGTCCGAACTTCAGCAGCGCCAGCTGATCGCTCAGCAAGAACGAGAACGTCTGACTCAGGACGGTGTGAAAGCCAAGAACGAATTGGTGGTTGCCGAACAGACCCTGACCGTGACCCGCGAATTGCTGGAACGCCAGCGTCTGGCCCGCAGCGCCAGCGTCGAAGAACTGCGCGAGCAGTTGCAGGACGATCAACCGTGCCCGGTCTGTGGCAGCCCCAACCATCCCTATCATCAGCCCGAAGCCCTGCTGCAGAGCCTTGGCCGGCATGATGAAAGCGAACAGGCCAACGCCCAGAAAGCCGTCGACCTGTTGAAAGAAAAGCTCACTGACCTGCGCGCTGAAGTGGGCGGCGTGATTGCGCAGCAAAAGGAATTGCTGCAACAACAAGAACACCTCGCGACCCAGCAGCAGAGCCTGGCACCGAGCCTTGAAGCACATCCGTTATCTGCGCAGCTGCTCACGCAGGATGCGGCTAAACGCGATGCCTGGCTGGAGCAGCAAAACAACCAGTTGAACCAAAGCATCACTCAGGACGAACAACGGCAAACCGCCCTGCTCGCTCTGCAACAGGACGCCGCACGCCTTCAACAGCAACTGCGTAGCGCTGAAGCGGCGAGCCAGCAAGCGGCCCAGCACCTGGCCAACCAGCAACGTGAGTTGAGCAGTGACCGCCTGCGTCTGGACGAAGAGCTGACAGCGTTCAGCACCCTGCTCCCGGTCGATACGTTGCAAGCGCTGCGCAACGAACCCGCCGCGACCTTCATGCAACTGGACCGGCAGATCGCCCAGCGCCTGGAACAACTCGATCAGCAACGCGATGAACTCAGCGAACAGCAACAACGGCAGCAGACGCTGGAGAAAGAACAGGACCGCCAACTCACTCGCCTCCAGCAGTTGGAAACGGCCCGACAGCAGTTCACCGCCCTCGTCGACCAGCAACAGGCCTGCCAGCAAAAACTCACGCAATTGCTCGGCGAACACACCAGCGCCGAGCAGTGGCAGCAGCAACTGGATCAAGCCGTCGAACAGGCGCGCAATGCCGAAGCGACGGCCAATCAGGAACTGCAAACCGTGCGTACGCGGCTGGCGCAGCTGGGTGCCGAACTCAAGGCCCAGCAAGAACGCGCGCGGGCACTGGAAACCGAAGATCGCGAGCTGAGCGGCAAGATTGCTGACTGGCGTGCATTGCATCCGGAACTGGATGACGGTGGTCTGGAAGATCTGCTGAGTGTCGACGACCAGCAGGTCAGCGAACTGCGTCAGCAATTGCAGCAAAGCGAAAAAGCCATCGAACAAACCAAGGTCCTGTTGCAGGAACGCGATCAGCGTCTGCTCAATCATCAAGCACAACACAACGGCAATCTCGACGCCGAACAACTGGCGACAGCGCTTGCCGAGCTGCAAAACCTGTCCGCCGCCAGTGAACACCGTTGCGCCGAACTGCGCGCCGAACAGGCCGAGGATCAGCGCCGGCAAAACGCCAATCAGGCCCTCGCGCAGCAGATCGCCGACGCCTACACCGAGTACCAGCGCTGGGCACGTTTGAATGCATTGATTGGTTCGGCCACGGGCGACACTTTCCGCAAGATCGCTCAAGCCTACAACCTCGACTTGCTGGTGCATCACGCCAACGTGCAGTTGCGGCAACTGGTGCGACGCTATCGCCTGAAACGTGGGGGCAGCATGCTCGGCTTGTTGGTAATGGACACCGAGATGGGTGATGAACTGCGTTCGGTGCATTCGTTGTCCGGCGGCGAGACGTTCCTGGTGTCGCTGGCCCTGGCCTTGGGCCTGGCATCAATGGCGTCGAGCACACTGAAAATTGAATCGCTGTTCATCGACGAAGGCTTTGGCAGCCTTGATCCGGAATCTCTGCAACTGGCCATGGACGCCCTGGATGGCTTGCAGGCTCAGGGCCGCAAGGTCGCGGTGATTTCCCATGTGCAGGAAATGCATGAGCGGATTCCGGTGCAGATTCAGGTCCGCCGCCAGGGCAACGGCCTGAGTACCCTGGAGGTGAAATGAATACGCTGTATTCCTTCCTCCGCTGCCCCTACGCAATGCGGGCGCGCATGGCCCTGCGCTACTCCGGCGTTGCGGTGAATATTGTCGAGGTCAGCCTGAAGGCCAAGCCTGCCGAAATGCTCGCCCTGTCGAGCAAAGGCACGGTGCCGGTGCTGAGCGTCGAAGGTCAGGTGATCGATGAAAGCCTGGCGATTATGCACTGGGCCCTGGCGCAGAACGATCCGCAGGATTGGTTGCTCAAGGATGACCCTGTCGGGCAGCGACACATCGCCGGGCTGATCGAAGAAAACGATCAGGTGTTCAAGGTGCACCTGAATCACTACAAGTACGCCGAACGGTATCCCGAGCAGCCGATGACGTTCTATCGCGCCGAGGGAGAGGTGTTTTTGCGCAGGCTCGATGAGTTGCTGGAGGGACGCGACTACTTGCTTGCCGAGCATCCGAGTCTGGTGGATGTGGCGCTGATGCCATTCGTGCGGCAGTTTGCTCATGTGGATCGCGAGTGGTTCGGGCAGACGCCCTATCGTCGTTTGCAGGCCTGGTTGCAGCGGTTTCTGGAGTCCGAGTTATTTGTTGGCGTAATGCAAAAGTAGCCACACCTGATCCCTGTAATTGGATGGACTCGCCCAAGCCGAGGCGTCAATGCGCCACGGTGGCAGTCTAAACAGCCAACGACAGCGAGGGCGAGTCCATGAAAAAGCTTACTTCGATTGATCAATCCGTGTCTTCTTCCGATTTGTCGGCCTGCACAACCGTGGCGGTCGATCTGGCCAAGCAGGTCTTCCAGGTCGCCGGCGAAGACGTCCTCGGCCAAGTGCACTACGAGCAGCGGATCAGGTCGCGCGAGGCGTTTTATGAGTTTCTCCGCCAGTTGCCGCCTCATGTCGTGGCTCTGATGGAGACCGGTCCGGGAGCTCAAGCTTGGGCCCGACAGCTGCAAGACCAAGGCAATCTGGCGCGGATTCTTCCAGCCGGCTTGGTGGCCACACATCGCAGCGGGCCTAAAAATGACCGCAACGATGCGCTGGCGATTCTGCGGGCTGGTCGCGATGAAAAGATCTGCGCAGTGCCGGTCAAAAGCGTTGCGGCGCTGGCAATGCAGGCATTGCATCGCGCCCGCCAGGGTTATGTGCGTCGACGCACGGCGGTGAGTAATCAGATGCGCGGCCTGCTGCTTGAGCACGGCGTGGCCTTGGCGCAGGGCGATGTTGCGATCAGCCAGAAAATTCCGCGGGTACTGGAAGATGCCACCCAGCCGGTCCCGGGCCTGCTGCGTGAACTGATCGACGAACTGTTGGCCGAGTGGCGCCATTTGGGCGAGCGCATCAGCGTGCTGACGGGGCGCCTGGAAGTGGGACGGGTAATGGCCAGCAAGCGACGATGAGCCACTGAGCGACACAGTTCTGCCACCGAGGTACTAACTGTCCGACCCTTTGCTGAAAAAACATTGACCCCAGGTAAGACCGGCGTGGATTGATGCCTAAGCTGCTACTGGCCTTCGAGGCCTGACTGTAATCGGCATACCACGAGCTCTTCCAATTTTGGCCAGAAGCCGAAGACGGCTTCTTTGAATAGGCCTGATACATAGATGCAACGGGGCGGCGGTTTTTCAAAAGCGGGTAGACAGTGGGGGCGAGTCCATACATAGCAGCTGCCGAAGGCTGCGTTCGGTTCGGGCCGCGTTCGGACGTAGCAGTCGTAAAACCATACGGCGCGGTGCATCAGGAAAATCGCATCCACCGGATTGACGACTGCATCGCTACCCCAGCAACTGACTCAGCACCGCACGCAACTTGCCGGGTTTCACCGGTTTGTTCAGCAGCGGTGCGTCGAGTCGCTGCAATGAGCGCCGACACTGATCCGTGCGGTCGGCAGTGATGATGACCGCCGGAATCGCCTGGTGGTAATGCTCACGCAAATGCCTGACCACATCACAGCCCACCACCCCGTGATCGAGGTGGTAATCCGCCAGAATCAGTTCCGGCGGTCGCCCCTGCAAGGCTGCCAGTGCGGAGAATTCATCGGTGGCCGTCACCACTTCGCAGCCCCATTGCCCGAGCAGCGCGCTCATGCTTTCGAGGATGCTCACTTCATTGTCCAGTACCAACAAACGTCGGCCCGGCAATGGATTTCCGGTGCCCGGCAGTGGCGCGGCCAGACTGATGGGTAGCGGAACCTCATGGGAAATCGGCACGTCGATGCTGAACACCGAACCGCGTCCCGGCCGTGAATGAACCTGGATTCTGTAGTTAAGGATCTTGGCGATACGCTCAACGATGGCCAGCCCCAGGCCCACACCCTTGCGGTCGGCGGCGCGTCCGACGTCCAGTTGATTGAACTCGAGGAAGATCGAATCCAGCCGGTCCGCCGCGATCCCGCGCCCAGTGTCCCAGACTTCCAGGCGCAGCATGTCACCCCGGCGTCTGGCCCCCAGCAGGATGCTGCCCTCGTCAGTGTAGCGGCAGGCGTTACTGAGGAAGTTGCGCAGGATCCGCGTCATCAGGCGCAAGTCTGTACTGATGGCGTAATCGCCCATGTGCACCCGCAGATTCAACCCTGCAGCTTGAGCCACTGACTGGAACTCCGACACCAACGGCGCGAGCAATTCGTCAAGACGGTACAGCGCAATGTCCGGTTTGACCGCCGCCTGATCGAGCCGGGAAATATCCAGCAAATCGGTGAGCAAATCTTCCGCCCCTTCCAGCGCCTGGTGCGTACGCTCCACCAGCACCTGTTCGACGTCGGGCAGCTTGCGCTCACGCAGGGTCGAAATCAGTAAACGCGCCGCGTTGAGCGGTTGCAGCAGGTCATGGCTGGCGGCGGCGAGGTATTTGTCCTTGCTGCGATTGGCGGCCTCGGCGGCGTCCCGGGCATCGCGCAACGCTTGGGCAATCTGTTTACGCTGGGTGATCTGCTGTTGCAGGTTGCGGTTGGCTTCCAGCAGCTCGTCGGTGCGCGCGGTGACTCGCTGCTCCAGTTCGTCGTTGAGTTGCTGCAGGCGCTGCTGGGCGAGTTTGCGTTCGGTGATATCAGCGACAAACCCCTCCACCAGCCCTTCCTGATCGGGCTTGAGCAACAGGTTCATCAGCACATCGAGGCTGCTGCCATCCTTGCGCCGCAATTGAGTTTCGTAACCGAGCAGGCTGCGCTCGCGCTTGAGCATTTCACCGATGTTTTCCAGCTCTTGAGCACCGCCGACAAACAGGTTGCTCGCCAGGTCGGCCAGTGAGAACAGCACCTCTTGCGGGTTCTGATAGCCAAGCATCCGCGCCAGTGCCGGGTTGGCGGCACGCATGCCTTCCAGGAGGCTGGCCTGGAAGATCCCGTGGACCGCGTTTTCGAACAGCCATTTGTAGCGATTGCGCTCGGCTTCCAGCTCGTCAAGGCGCGCGGCCAGTTCCGGGTAATGACTCTTGCGCGCCGAGTGGCTGCCTAATCCCAGTAACCCCGCCAGCGCCCGTTGCTGTTCGTCAGAGGGCTTCGCCATAGACGACCTCGACATCACGCTGACTGGACTGGCGCGGGTTGGTCAGGATGCACGGATCGTGCATGGCGTGTTGCGACAGGAACGGAATGTCCGCAGTGCTGACCCCGTGCAGTCCCAGGGTTTCGTGGAAGCCGATCGCATGTTTCAGAGCGATCAGATGCTCCACCAGGCGCCCGCAAATCTGCCGATGATTCAAGCCACGGCAATCGATGCCGAAGGTCTCGGCGATGATCTTGAAACGTTCCGGTGCCGAGCTGTAATTGAAGGCCACCACGTGTTCCACCAGCACGGCGTTGCACAAACCGTGCGGCAGATCGAGAAAACCGCCCAGGCTGTGGGACATCGCGTGCACCGCGCCGAGGATCGCGTTGGAGAACGCCAGCCCGGCCTGCATGCTGCCGAGCATGATCTTCTCGCGCAGGGCGATGTCGTTCGGGTTGGCGATCATCTGCACCAGGTTGCCGTTGATCAGGCGCATCGCCTCGAGTGCGTGAGGATCGGTCAACGGCCCGTGGCCGGTGGAAACAAACGCTTCGATGGCATGCACCAACGCATCGATGCCGGTACAGGCCGACAGGAACGGGTCCATGCTCAACGTGGTTTCCGGGTCGATCAGCGACACGTCCGGGACCACTGCCTTACTGACGATGGAGAACTTCATGCGTTCTTGCTGGTTGGAGATGATCACGAATTGCGAGACATCGGCTGAGGTCCCGGCCGTGGTCGGAATCAGGATCAGCGGCGGGCTCGGGACACGGATGGTGTCCACGCCTTCGAATTCGAGGATGCTGCGTCCATGGGCGACGACAATGCCGATGCCTTTGCCGCAATCCATCGGGCTGCCACCACCGACGGCAACGATCACATCGCAATGATTTTCCCGGTACAGATCGGCGCCGAGCATCACTTCTTCGACCCGTGGGTTGGGCGAGACCGCGCTGTACATGAAATACTCGATGCCCTGGGCTTGCAGACTGGCCTCGACATCGGCGACCCAACCGGCAGCAATCACACCGGGGTCGCTGACCAGCAGCACCTTGCGCGCACCAAAGGTTTTGGCGCAATTGCCGACGTTGTGCCGGCAGCCGGCACCAAAGATGATTTCAGGCGAAACGAATTTACGTAGCTGACTAAGACTCTGGCTCATTGGAAAGCCTGTTTTTATTGTTTTGGAAGGTAATGTCCACACTAAAGCATCCGGCCATGAATGCAATCAGACCAATGGGTAGGAGGCAGGGTGTACTCAGACTCTGAATTCACCGGATAACCCCTGTGTCGCTTGATTCACCCGCGGTAGATCAATCGCGAAGCCTTCTCGTTACGCAACGTCAGGTGTTCCATGCCCAGCCCTGGTGCCTCGGCTTCCTCGCGAGCCTTGAGAATCACACCGTGGTGCGGTGATTTGCTGCACACCGGGTCAGCGTTGGCGGCATCACCGGTCAGCATGAATGCCTGGCAGCGGCAGCCGCCCAGATCCTTGTGCTTTTCATCGCAGGAGCGGCACGGCTCTTTCATCCAGTCATCGCCACGAAAGCGATTGAAACCGAAAGAATCCGTCCAGATGTGCTCGATACTGTGCTCGCGCACGTTGGGAAATTGCACCGGCAACTGTCGGGCGCTGTGGCACGGCAACGCCGTACCGTCCGGGGTGATGTCGAGAAACAGATTGGCCCAGCCGTTCATGCAGGTCTTGGGGCGCTCTTCGTAGTAATCCGGGGTGACGAAAATCAGCTTGCACGGGTGGCCCTGCGCTTCAAGACGCTCGCGATATTCGTTGGTGATGCGCTCGGCGCGCTGCAATTGTTCGCGGGTGGGTAACAGGCCAGCGCGGTTGAGTTCGGCCCAGCCATAGAACTGGCACGTCGCCAACTCGACGAAATCTGCCTCCAGCTCCAGGCACAAGTCGATGATCTGCGCGATCTGGTCGATGTTGTGCCGATGGGTGACGAAGTTCAGCACCATCGGATAGCCCTGGGCCTTTACCGCGCGGGCCATGGCGAGTTTCTGGGCGAAGGCCTTGCGCGAACCGGCGAGCATGTTGTTCACCGCTTCGTCGGCGGCCTGGAAGCTGATCTGAATGTGGTCCAGCCCCGCGACTTTGAAGTCGCGGACTTTCTGCTCGGTCAGGCCGATGCCCGAGGTGATCAGGTTGGTGTAATAACCCATGTCCCGGGCGGCCTTGATCAGCTCGGCCAGGTCCTGACGAACCAACGGCTCGCCGCCGGAAAAACCCAGCTGCGCGGCACCCATCTCCCGGGCTTCGCGAAACACCCGAATCCATTCCTCGGTGCTCAATTCCTCACCCTGCTGGGCGAAGTCCAGCGGGTTGGAGCAATACGGGCATTGCAGCGGGCAACGATAGGTCAACTCCGCCAACAGCCACAGCGGCGGCCCCGGGCGCGAGTCACTCGATCCAGAATTGAGCATGGGCCACCTCCAGAAACGCCAGTACATCTTCGTCGATCCCCGGTACGCCGGGAAAACTTGCGGACAGTAGATCGATGATCGCCGCAACGCTGCGCTGTCCATTCACCAGATCGAGAATCTGCCCGGCGCTGTCGTTAAGTTTGATCATGCCTTCGGGGTACAGCAGCACGTGACAGTCCTGACGAGGCTCCCATTGCAGGCGAAAACCCCGGCGCAGCGACGGTGATTGCTCGCGGTTGATCAGGCTCACAGGGCAATCCCGCGGTGCCAGACGTTTTCAGTGGTGACGGTGTGATACGGCGGACGCTCCAGCTCGTAGGCCATGCTCATGGCATCAAGCATGCTCCACAGCACGTCGAGCTTGAACTGCAGGATTTCCAGCATGCGTTGCTGGCCTTCGACCGTGACGTAGTGCGCCAAAGTGATGCGCAAACCATGCTCTACGTCGCGCCGTGCCTGACTCAGGCGAGTACGGAAATAGTCGTAACCGCCGACGTCGATCCACGGGTAATGGGTCGGCCAGGCATCGAGCCGGGATTGGTGAATCTGTGGCGCAAACAGCTCGGTCAGCGAACTGCTGGCGGCTTCTTGCCAACAGGCGCGGCGGGCGAAGTTGACGTAGGCATCCACGGCGAAACGCACACCGGGCAACACCAATTCCTGTGAGAGGATTTGCTCGCGATTCAGCCCCACCGCTTCGCCCAGCCGCAGCCAAGCTTCGATGCCGCCCTCGCTGCCGGGTGCGCCATCGTGGTCGAGAATCCGTTGCAGCCATTCGCGGCGTACGTCACGGTCCGGACAGTTGGCGAGAATCGCTGCGTCCTTTAGGGGGATGTTTACCTGGTAATAGAATCGATTGGCGACCCAGCCTTGAATCTGCTCGCGACTGGAGCGCCCGGCGTACATGGCTTGGTGGAATGGATGGTGGATGTGGTAATAGGCGCCTTTGGCGCGCAGGGCTTGCTCGAATTCGGCGGGGGACATCGGGGTGTCAGTCATTGCGGTTCTCCTGGAAGCTCTGCTGTGTCTGGTCTGGCCTCATCGCGAGCAAGCTCGCTCCCACACTGGATCTGTTGCGAACTTGATTCCCCTGTGGGAGCGGGCTTGCCCGCGATGAGGCCCTCCGCTACAGCTCAATACTCATGCCGTCATAAGCCACTTCAATCCCGCGCCGCTCCAGCAGCGCCCGCTCGGCCGAGTCTTCATCGAGGATCGGGTTGGTGTTGTTGATGTGGATCAGCACCTTGCGCTGGCGGGTGAAGCCTTCGAGGATTTCGAGCATGCCGCCAGGGCCGCTTTGCGACAGGTGACCCATTTCACTGCCCAGGTTCTGGCCGACTTCGCAGATTCGCATCTCGTCGTCGCGCCACAAGGTACCGTCCAGCAACAGGCAATCGGCGCGTTGCATCCAACTCAGGACTTCGTCGTCGACTTGACCCAGGCCTGGCGCATAGAACAGTGAGGCGCCGGTGCGTCGGTCTTCTACAAACAGCCCGATGGTGTCGCCCGGCTGCGGATTGCCGCGATTGGGCGAGTACGGCGGTGCGTTGCTCACCAAGGGGATCGCACGAAATTGCAGGTGTTCGCAGGCCGCGATGCTGAACGGCTCGCGGTCCAGTCCGACCGGTTGCCACTGCAACCCGCCGTTCCAATGCTTGAGCATGGTGAACAAGGGGAAGCCGCTGCTCAGGTCTTCATGGACGCGTTCGGTGCACCAGACCGAATGCGGGCAGCCTTCGCGCAGACTCAACAGGCCGGTGCAATGGTCGATCTGGCTGTCCAGCAGGACGACGCCGGCAATCGCCGTGTCACGAACCCGGCGCGCCGGTTGCAGCGGCGCGAAGCTCTCGAGTTGTGCGCGAATGTCCGGTGAAGCATTGCACAGCACCCAATCCACACCGTTGTCGCTCAGGGCAATCGAGGACTGGGTGCGCCGTTGGGCCCGCAGGCTGCCATTGCGCATCGCGGCGCACTGGCGGCAGTTGCAATTCCATTGCGGAAAACCGCCGCCAGCGGCGGATCCGAGAACGCGAATGTGCATGGGCAATGCTCCAGAAGGCAGGCCCGGCCAACGCAACAGCTGGCCGGGTGAACAATCAGCGGTTGGCGAAATACATCGTCACTTCAAAGCCAATGCGCAGATCGGTAAACGCGGGTTTAGTCCACATGGGTCAATCCTCTTCTTGTGCCGGACGATTCCGGTAAAGCCATTAATGCACGGGGGGCCAGGCACCCGAATGCTACTTTCGAACGAGGTAGCGGCGTGCATTGGTAGGGGGTGTTGCCAAATTTTCAGCACACCCAAAACCAATGTGGGAGCGAGCTTGCTCGCGATGAGGGCAGCACATTCAACATTGATGTTGACTGTCAGACCGCTATCGCGAGCAAGCTCGCTCCCACAG
Source organism: Pseudomonas sp. RT4P38 (assembly GCF_054897765.1). Classification (NCBI taxonomy): domain Bacteria; kingdom Pseudomonadati; phylum Pseudomonadota; class Gammaproteobacteria; order Pseudomonadales; family Pseudomonadaceae; genus Pseudomonas; species Pseudomonas sp. RT4P38. Next base: position 3,163,837 of record NZ_CM142703.1, on the reverse strand, counting down.
GTTCTTCAGTGTTCTTGCGGAGGTTAGAAGAACCCCATCGGATTGATGTCGTAGCTCACCAGCAGGTTTTTGGTCTGCTGATAGTGGTCGAGCATCATCTTGTGGTTTTCACGGCCGACACCGGATTTCTTGTAGCCACCAAACGCAGCGTGCGCCGGGTACAGGTGGTAGCAGTTGGTCCAGACACGCCCGGCCTTGATCGCCCGGCCCATGCGGTAGGCACGGTTGATGTCGCGGGTCCAAAGACCGGCGCCGAGGCCGAACTCGCTGTCGTTGGCAATCGCCAGGGCTTCGGCTTCGTCCTTGAAGGTGGTGATACCCACCACCGGGCCGAAGATTTCTTCCTGGAACACGCGCATTTTGTTGTGGCCCTTGAGCAGGGTCGGCTGGATGTAATAACCCGTCGACAAGTCGCCCTCAAGACGCTCGGCCGCGCCGCCGGTGAGCAGCTCGGCGCCCTCTTCCTGAGCAATTTTCAGGTACGAGAGGATCTTGTCGTATTGCTGTTCGGACGCCTGGGCGCCGACCATGGTTTCGGTGTCCAGCGGGTCGCCGCGCTTGATCTTGACGATTTTCTTCATCACCACTTTCATGAAGTCGTCGTAGATCGATTCCTGAACCAGCGCTCGCGATGGACAGGTGCAGACTTCGCCCTGGTTGAAGAACGCCAGCACCAGACCTTCGGCGGCCTTCTCGATGAACTGCGGCTCGGCTTGCATGATGTCTTCGAAGAAAATGTTCGGCGACTTGCCGCCCAGTTCGACAGTGCTCGGAATGATGTTCTCGGCCGCGCATTTCATGATGTGCGCGCCAATCGGGGTGGAACCGGTGAAGGCGATCTTGGCAATGCGCTTGCTGGTGGCCAGCGCCTCACCCGCTTCGCGACCGAAACCCTGAACGATGTTCAGCACGCCGGGTGGCAGCAAGTCGGCGATCAACTCAGCGAAGACCATGATTGACAGCGGCGTCTGCTCGGCAGGTTTGAGTACCACGCAGTTACCGGCGGCCAGGGCCGGGGCGAGTTTCCAGGCGGCCATCAGCAGCGGGAAGTTCCACGGAATGATCTGACCGACCACGCCCAATGGCTCGTGGAAGTGATAGGCCGTGGTCAGCTCGTTGATCTCGGCGGCACCGCCCTCTTGAGCGCGGATGCAACCAGCGAAGTAACGGAAATGGTCGGCGGCCAGCGGCACGTCGGCGTTCAGGGTCTCGCGCACGGCCTTGCCGTTGTCCCAGGTTTCGGTGACGGCGAGGATTTCCAGGTTCTGCTCGATGCGGTCGGCGATTTTCAGCAGCACCAGGGAGCGGTCCTGCGCCGAGGTCTTGCCCCAAGCGTCGGCGGCGGCATGGGCGGCATCGAGGGCTTTTTCAATGTCGGCAGCGCTGGACCGAGGGAACTCGGCGATCACTTCACCGTTGACCGGCGAGGTGTTGGTGAAATATTCGCCATTGACCGGGGCGACGAACTCACCGCCGATGAAGTTGCCGTAGCGCGCTTTGAACGTAACGACGGCGCCGGGTGTTCCAGGTTGTGCGTAGATCATGATGGGCCTCTGTCTGGGTCGATGCCTGTCGGGCAAACAGGCGATGAACCGATAGTAGAGAGCCCCGCGCGTCAGACGAATGCGCCGTTGGCAGGGGGATTCTCGTTATTTGGTAGTAGATGATCGCGAATCCCTGTGGGAGCGAGCTTGCTCGTGATAGCGGTCTGACAGTCGACAACAATGTTGAATGTGCTGACGCCATCGCGAGCAAGCTCGCTCCCACAGGTTAGGTGGCTGTCTTCTGGATCAGTGCTTCGCCACCACCAGGTCTTTCGGCAGCTTGAAGGTCCAGAGCATGCCGCCCTGGTTGAAGTCCTTGATGCGCTTGGCCACTTCGCCGCCCCACAGCGGAACAGCACCACCCCAGCCGGAGAGGACCGAGACGTACTGTTCGCCGTCCATTTCCCAGGTCACAGGCGAGCCGAGTACGCCGGAGCCGGTCTGGAATTCCCAGACTTTCTCGCCGGTCTTGGCATTGAACGCCTGCAGGAAACCTTCCGGCGTACCGGTGAACACCAGGTTGCCCTTGGTGGTCAGCACTCCGCCCCACAGCGGCGCGAAGTTCTTGTGGCGCCAGACTTCCTTGCCGGTTTTCGGGTCGATGGCACGCAGCACGCCGATGTAGTCTTCATTCAATGGCTTGATGGTGAAACCGGCACCGAGGAACGCCGCGCCTTTCTTGTAGGCGATGCCTTCGTTCCAGATGTCCATGCCCCACTCGTTGGACGGCACGTAGAACAGCCCGGTGTCCTTGTTGTAGGCCATCGGCATCCAGTTTTTCGCGCCGAGGAATGCCGGGGCTACGAACACCGAACTGCCTTTGGCTTCGATGCCTGGCGCGCCTGGGCGGCTGGCTTCGTTGTAGATCGGCCGGCCCTCTTTATCCAGGCCGGTGGCCCAGGTGATCTTGTCCACGAACGGGAAACCGCGAATGAATTTGCCGTTGGTGCGGTCCAGCACGTAGAAGAAACCGTTGCGGTCAGCGGTCGCGGCGGCTTTGATCTCTTTGCCGCCTTCTGTGTAGTTGAACGAGACCAGCTCGTTTACGCCGTCATAGTCCCAGCCGTCGTGAGGCGTGCTCTGGAAGTGCCATTTGATGGTGCCGTCGTCCGGGTTGAGCGCCAGACGCGACGACGAGTAGAGGTTGTCGCCAGGACGCAGGTGCGAGTTCCACGGCGCCGGGTTGCCGGTGCCGAACAGCAGCAGATTGGTTTCCGGGTCGTAGTAACCGCCCAGCCAAGGGGCGGCGCCGCCGGTTTTCCAGAGGTCGCCGGGCCAGGTCTTGCCGGCTTCACCGCCGGAGATACCATTCTCCACCGCTTTGCCGTCCTTGTAGGTGTAGCCCATGTGGCCTTCAACGGTTGGACGGGTCCACAGCAAGTTACCGTTTTTCGGGTCGTAGGCTTCGATTTTGCCAACCACCCCGAACTCGCCGCCGGCGACACCAGTGATCAATTTGCCGTTGATTACCAACGGCGCCGCGCTGATCGAATAGCCTTCCTTGTGGTCGGCGACTTTCTTGCTCCAGACGACCTTGCCGGTGTCTTTGTTCAGGGCCACAAGCTTGGCGTCGAGGGTGCCGAAAATCACCAGGTCGCCGTACAGCGCGACACCACGGTTGATCACGTCGCAGCAAGGGCGGATGTCATCGGGCAGGCGCGCATCGTATTGCCAGAGCTTCTTGCCGGTGCGCGCATCCACCGCAAACACCCGCGAGTAGGAACCGGTCATGTACATCACGCCGTCCTTGATCATCGGCTGTGCTTGCTGACCGCGTTGTTTTTCACCGCCGAAGGAGAATGCCCAGACCGGCCGCAAATCCTTCACGTTGTTGACGTTGAGCGTGTCCAGCGGGCTGTAGCGTTGACCCTGGACGCCCAGACCGTTGGTGACGATCTGCTCCGGGTTCTTGGGGTCCTGGAGAATGTCTTGATCGGTGACGCCGGCCAATGCCGAGCCAGACAACAGCATGGCACTGAGCAGCACACTCAAGACGAAGGGTTGGCGACGTGCGGGTTGGGTCATGACGGCTACCTCTGCGGTTTTTGTTATACCCGGGAAATTTTCCCGGTCTGGTGCAGATTCTTGGGCGCCGCCGCCCTTGGGACAATTGCCCGCAGTGCTGAGATTGCTAGTTCCTTAGTACCGGGTCGGAAAAGACGAACATCATCAATACTGTGGTCCACACCGATTCCCTGTGGGAGCGAGCTTGCTCGCGATGAGGCCCTCACATTCAGCATTGATGTCGGCTGATACACCGCCATCGCGAGCAAGCTCGCTCCCACAGGGGTTTTGTGTTGCTCACTTATCTGCGGCGGAATCGACGCGGGTCATTTGTGCGCGTTCATAGCGGGGGTACAAATGGCTGACGCTGCGGATCATCTCGTAACGACTCAGGCTGATCCCGGCAAAACGTTCGGGAATGGGGCTGCGGATCATCTCGGCCATATCACTGCCATTGGCGGCGCCATCGCGCATGAACTGGTCGAGCCAGGTCAGGTAGTCGCGCATTTGCTCGAACGGCTGTTGATCCGTGGCCACCGGGCCGTGGCCGGGAACGATGAGCGTCCAGCGCAAGCCTTGAAGTGTGGCAATGTCCGCCAGCCACACCGACAGCCCCGGACTGTTGGGCGTGGTCAGCGCCCGTTGATAAAACACCAGATCCCCGGCAAACAACACGCCGGTTTTCTGGTCGAGAATAGCCAGATCCGCGCCCGTGTGCCCACCCAGGCCCAGCAGACGTAAATCGTGATCCCCAAAACTTCGCACGCCGGGCGTCAGCGTTTCGGTCGGCAACACCACTTCGGTGCCACGCATCCAGTCGCCCACCAGTCGATACAGGTTCTCGGCCATGGAATCACCCTGCTGATGCAACAGCTCGGTGGTGCCGGCCAGCGCACCGATCGGCACGTCACTGAAGGCCTGGTTGCCAAGCACATGATCAGGATGATGATGGGTCAGCAGAACCTCAATCACCGGTTTATCGGTGGTCGCGGCAATCGCCTTGCGCATCGCTTCGCCGTAGCGTTTCGACGGTCCGGTATCGATCACCACCACGCCGCGCTCGGTGACGATGAACGCGGTATTGACGATGTTGCCGCCGTTGGCCTTGGCAAAATTGTCAGTGCTGCCTTCCAGCAGCCAGGTGTCTTCGGCGATCTGCCGGGGCTTGAGTGAATACTCGAGCTCGGCCAGCGCCGGCAGGCTCAGGCTCATGAACAACAGCAGCATCCAGCGCATCACGCGCTCCTTTGGGTCAGGGTATGGCCGCATCGAATTGATTGCCGCTGTTGTCCCGCAGTAACAGGCGCATCTGCCCTGCTCCTTCGATGTCGAAGGTCAGGTTGGGGTTTTCGCTGACGGCGGGAAATAGCTCAAGACGGGCCAACAGCTGATCGTTCTGATCCCGCAGTTCGGCATGGTTGATGAAGAACTCCGGGATGCCGCTGACCATGCCGTTATCCATGGGATGCGCCACCTGCAGCCGCACACGACTGAATTCGCCACGGGGATAACGACCGCCCAGCACTTCGCCGATGTGGTCTTCCCAGCCCGCCTGAGTACGCACCACACTCGGCGCCGTGCAACCGCCGCCCGCCGCATCAATCAGAGTCGAGCCGACATGCCACAACCCGTCACGGGTCAGTATCGCCGCGCGCAACGGCGTGGCCTGTTCGATACGGATGCGGATCGACAGCCAGGGCAGCACGCGGTCCAGCGGCTGGAAATCGACGATTTTCGGCAAGGGGTTGAGTTCGGCCCAGGCAAGGATTTTCACCACCTCGCCCTTGAACGCTCGCGCGTCAATTTCCAGCGGTACTTGCCGGGAATCTTCGGCGAACGGCGGCGCCAGCAGCTTGACCCGCTCGTCGAACACGAACGGCGCATCGCCGAGCATTTGCTTGTGATAGAAGGCCCACATCACCGAGGGCACCGGGTCTTTGCCCGGGTCGATGTCCACGGCGTGCGCCGCCATGGGTAACCAACAGGCCAACAGACAACCCGCTCGCCAGTTCACTATTGATACATCTCGGGCACGTCATAGCGCAGGCCGTAATGGCCATAAATGGTTTTGACAGCGCCCTCGCGGATCAAGGCTTCCAATGCCTCTTCCACGGCATAGGCCAGTTGACGGTTGCTTTCGTGCACCGCCATACCGATCTCCCAAAGCTGCTTGCCCATGTTCGGGTAGGCGTTCTCCGCCAGTGCCACTTGCGGGTCGTTGGCTTCATGAACCTGCCAGTCGATCTCGCCGCGCATGGCCATGACTGCATCGACTTCACCGGCCTTCATGGCCGCGAAAGCCTGTGCCACACCAGGGTAGTGATGGGTTTTGCCAGCGAGCATGCCGCTGAATACCGAGGTCAGGTAGAACGACGGCACACTGTCGACTTCGACGCCGATCGGGTGGTGCTCGAACACGGCGACGCTGCCCACCTTATCCAGTCGGCGACGGTCGAAGGCGACCTGCCATTGTTCGTTCTGGTACGGGCCGAACATCACCACATGGCCGTTTTCCAACTCACCCAGTTCATTGCGTTTCTGCGCGTAATCGCGATCGTATGGCACGCGCATCATCAGGTCGGCCAGTTGCAGATCGTGCAACTGACTGGCACGCCAGATGTAATCGCGCAGGTCGTCATCGAGCTTCTCGCCGGCGGGCGCCCACATCAACGTCAGGCGCACGCCGAGGGCCTTGGCCAACGCCTCGGCGAGTTCGACATCAACGCCACGGGCGTGGCCGGCGTCTTGAAAACTGTAGGGGGCGAAGTCCTTGTAGACCGCGACTTTCAGCTCCCCGGCGGCGATCATTTCGTCATAGGTTCGGACCTGCGCCTGCACTGCCTGGCAGCACAGCAACACAGCGCTGATCAACACAGCGAGCAGGCGCATGGGTTACTCCTCGACGCGAACGGTGTCCAGGTAAGTGCGTACCGCCCACAAAGCTTCCTGGCTCAGATAGTCGGCCATCTTCGGCATGTAGACCCGGCCGTCACGCACGGCGCCGTGGCGCACGCGTTCGACGAACCATTCATCACCGGCCTCGCCGACATCCAGCATGCGCAAATCGGGGGCGATGCCGCCGGACTTGGCTTCCAGGCCATGGCAGGCCGCGCAGTTCTGGTTGTACGCCGAAGAGCCGATTTCCACGGCCTTATCGTGTTCCGGGGTGGCGCGATAAGGGTTCACCGCGGCCCAACCATCGGCATCGACCGGCACGCCAGCGTCCTTGATCGGGGTCAGGCCCGGAGTGGCGACAGCCTGGGGGACTACGTTGCCGTGTGCCCAAACGGAACCTGCGCTGATAAAGCCGGCCAGCAGTCCGGCAACGAGTAAGGCGTTGCGTTTTGTTTTCATTGTTATGCCCTCTTGATTGCACGCAAAACCTCTTTGAAGAGGCTATGGCACCCATCTTAGGAACGGCTTCGCGCAAGCCCCATGCTGCTTTGGTGGCCGCCGTCTAGTTCCTTGGTAGTAGGGCTTGTGGTGCGCACCCGGGTACGCTTCCGGCGCCTTTACTACCTTGGTACTGACTCATTGGTACTTTCTGCATATTTCCTTCTGCCTCGCAGCGTTCCTATGCTGGCGCTACCTGTAATGGAGTGCCCTATGCGCCAGCTTGCCCCTTACGCCCTGATCTACCTGTTGGCGATTACCTGCGCCGCCGGAGTGGCGACCCAGAGCCAGGCCGCCGACGCGCCGTTGCAGGTGAAAATTGGCTACCTGGGCTATCGCCCCGACCCGGGCCCGTTGCTGTCGAACGTCATTCCCGAGCCCGTCGATGCCGGGCTGCGTGGCGCCGAACTGGCGATCACTGACAGCAACAGCACTGGGCGTTTCCTCAACCAGAGCTACAACCTGGTCAGCGCCAACGTCGACAATCCCGATGCCCTGGTCGAAGCGGCCAAGGCTCAGCATGAACAAGGTCTGCGCCTGTTTGTCGTCAACGCACCGGCCGCCAGCCTGCGCCGGCTCAGCGCCGTGCTGCCCGACAGCTTGCTGTTCAACGCCGGCAGCCCCGACGACAGCCTGCGCACCACCGACTGCCTGCCGAACGTGCTGCACAGCCTGCCGAGTCGGGCGATGCTCGCCGATGCGCTGGCGCAGTTTCTGGTGGTGCGCAAATGGCAACGGGCGCTGCTGATCGTCGGCCCGACCCCGGACGATCAAGCCTATGCCGCCGCCCTGCGCCGCGCCGCCAAACGCTTCGGCCTGAAACTGGTCGCGGAAAAAACCTGGAGTTTCGACAACGATCAGCGCCGCAGCGCCCAGGCCGACATGCCGCTGTTCACCCAGACCGCCGAGTACGACGTGGTGCTGGTGGCCGATGAGCGCGGCGATTTCGGCGAATACGTGCCCTACCAGACCTGGTACCCACGGCCGGTTGCCGGCACTCAGGGATTGACCCCGGTGGGCTGGCACAAAACAGTGGAAACCTACGGCGCCGCGCAGTTGCAGAAACGCTTCGAAGCCCTGGCCGGGCGCTGGATGAATGACCGCGATTTTGCGGCCTGGATCGCCGTGCGCAGCATCGCCAGTGCGGTGAGCAAGTTGCGTCAGACCGATCCGATGGCGATCCGTACGCTTGAAACCAGCGATCAATTGCCGCTGGACGGTTTCAAGGGTCGCAAGCTCAGTTATCGGCCGTGGAACGGTCAGTTGCGTCAGCCGATCCCCATCGTCCAGCCCCGGGCGTTGGTCAGCACTTCGCCGCAGGACGGTTTCCTGCACCCCTTTAACGAAATGGACAGCCTGGGCTACGACAAGCCCGAGGTCAGCTGCCGCTTTCCCTGATCTCACCTCCACAACAATGACAATAAAAGGAATCCGCCATGCGCCGCACCCTGCTCTCTTGCGCCCTGCTGCTTGCCGCCGGGCACGCCGCGGCCAGCACCGCCTGGGTCTCCAACGAAAAGGACAACAGCCTGAGCCTGATCGACCTGCAGACCCTGCAAGTCACCGACACCCTGCCCGTCGGCCAGCGCCCACGCGGCCTGCTGCTGTCCCACGACAACAAGCTGCTGTACATCTGCGCCAGTGACTCGGACCGGGTCCAGGTGATGGACGTCGCCACGCGCAAAATCATCAAGGAGCTGCCCTCGGGCAAAGACCCTGAGCAGTTCGCCCTGCACCCCAACAATCGCTGGCTGTACGTTTCCAACGAAGACGATGCGCTGGTGACGGTGATCGACACCGAAACCTCCAAGGTGCTGAGCCAGATCAACGTCGGTGTCGAACCCGAAGGCATGGCCGTCAGCCCCGATGGCAAGTGGGCGGTGAACACCAGCGAAACCACCAATATGCTGCACTGGATCGACACCAGCACCCAGACCCTGGCCGACAACACGCTGGTGGATCAGCGGCCGCGCTTCGTCGAGTTCACACCGGATGGCTCGAAGCTCTGGGCCTCGGCGGAAATCGGCGGCACGGTGACGATTCTCGACGTCGCCACCCGCCAGGTCCTCAAGACCCTGACCTTCCAGATCAAGGGCGTGCACCCGGATAAGGTTCAACCGGTGGGCATCAAACTCAGCGCCGACGGCAAGTACGGTTTCGTCGCGCTCGGCCCGGCCAATCATGTGGCGGTGATCGACGCCAAGACCTTCGAGATTCTTGATTATCTGTTGGTCGGGCGACGGGTCTGGCAGATGTCGTTCACCCCGGATCAACGGCAATTGCTGGCCACCAACGGTGTCAGCGGCGACGTGTCGGTGATTGATGTCGACAGCCTCAAGGTCACCCAATCGATCAAGGTCGGGCGCTATCCGTGGGGCGTGGTGGTGACCCCATGAACGCACTGGAAGTTAGCGACCTGAGCTTCGCCTATGGCGCGCGCGAGGCGTTGCGTCAGGTGAGTTTCAGCCTCGCACCCGGGCGTTTCGCGGCGCTGCTCGGGCCGAACGGCGCGGGGAAATCGACGCTGATTGCCCTACTCACTCGGCTATACGACTTGCAGCGTGGCGACATCCGCGTCGGCGGCTGTTCGTTGCGCAACGCGGCGCGTCCGGCGCTCAAGCAACTGGGTGTGGTTTTTCAGCAAAGCACGTTGGACCTGGACCTCAGCGTCGAACAGAACCTGCGTTATCACGCCGCACTGCATGGCCTGTCCCGGCGCCAGACCGGCCTTCGGGTCGACGCCGAACTGGCCCGTCAGTCCCTGACTGAACGCCGTCGCGAGCGGGTCCGCGAACTCAATGGCGGCCACCGTCGTCGGGTGGAAATCGCCCGTGCCCTGTTGCATGAGCCGCGCCTGCTGCTGCTCGACGAGGCCAGCGCCGGCCTCGACCCGGCCAGCCGGCTGGCACTCAATCAACACATCCGCAGCCTGTGCCGCGAGCAGAACATCAGCGTGCTCTGGACCACCCATTTGCTGGATGAGGTGCAGCCCAGCGACGATTTGCTGATTCTCCATCAAGGCCGGCTGGTGGCCAGCGGGCAGGCGGATGCCTTGAGCCAGGAGCATGGCGGCGACCTCGGGTCAGCCTTCACCCGCCTGACGACATCAGGAGTCGCCCAATGAATGCCTACTGGCAATGTTTCAGCGGCATCGTGCTGCGTGAATGGCTGCGTTTTGTGTTGCAGCGCACGCGGTTTCTCAGCGCTTTAGTCCGGCCGTTGCTTTGGTTGCTGGTGTTCGCCGCCGGTTTTCGCGCCGCTCTCGGGATCGCGATCATCGAGCCCTACGACACCTACATTCCCTACGAGGTCTACATCATTCCCGGGCTGGCTTGCATGATCCTGCTGTTCAACGGCATGCAAGGTTCGCTGTCGATGGTCTACGACCGGGAAATGGGCAGCATGCGCGTGCTGCTGACCAGCCCCCTGCCCCGGACTTTCCTGCTGTGCAGCAAACTGTTGTCCACCTCGCTGATCTCGCTGTTGCAGGTCTATGCCTTTCTGGCGATTGCCTGGGTGTATGGCGTGCAACCACCGGCCATGGGCTTGTTGATTGCGCTGCCGGCATTGTTGCTGGTGGCGTTGATGCTCAGCGCGTTGGGTTTGTTGCTGTCCAACGCGATCCGTCAGCTGGAGAACTTTGCCGGGGTGATGAATTTCGTGATCTTCCCGCTGTTTTTCCTGTCGTCGGCGCTGTATCCGCTGTGGAAGATGCGCGAATCCAGCGAGTGGTTGTACGGGTTGTGCGCGTTGAACCCGTTCACCCATGCGGTGGAACTGGTGCGGTTTGCCTTGTATGAACGCTTCAATCCGTTGGCATTGGCGGTGTGTGTGGGGCTGACGCTGATATTCGCGCTGCTCGCCGTGTTCACCTTCAACCCGCAACACGCCGCCCTGCGCAAAACCAACTAACAACACACCCCCCCTGTGGGAGCGAGCTTGCTCGCGATAGCGGTGTATCAGTCGGCATCAATATTGGATGTGATGCCCTCATCGCGAGCAAGCTCGCTCCCACAGGGGATTTGTGTTGATCAGGGTGAAATTACTACTTTAGTACTGCTTTACCTGTCTATCGTCGCATTCCCAACGCACCGAGACTGGCATGTAATGGGTTCATAACTATAAGGATTGAACCCCATGCCGCGTGCCCGACGTCGTCTGCTGCGCCCTTCCCTCGCTGCGCTATCGCTGAGCCTGTTGCTGGGCGTCGCGCAGGCCGAAACACCGCTGTTCTCAGCCGCCGGCTATCGCATCGGTCTTTACCGCAGCCCGACCCCGAATCAAGTCCAGGACGCCGGCATCATTGATACCGCGGCCCTGCAAACCCTGCTGACCCAGACGCCCCGTCCGGTGCTGATCGACGTCTACCGCCGTCAGTGGTTGCAAGGGCGTTTCATCGAGGACCAGCCCCACGAAAACCTGCCCGGCAGCCATTGGCTGGCCAATACCGGCGACGGAGACCTGACGCCCGACTGGCAGGACTATTTTGCGCGTAAGCTGATCACATTGACCGATGGCGATCTCGCGCAACCGCTGGTCTTCTATTGCCGCTCCGATTGCTGGCTGAGCTGGAACGCCGTGAAACGCGCCGCCGCCATGGGGTATAAGACGCTGTACTGGTATCGCGACGGCCTGGACGCCTGGCAGGCAGCCAACCTGCCCGTGACGCCGGCCCAGCCCGAGCCCTTTCCCTGATCTTTACGCGTGCGCGCTGTTGCCACACCCTAATCAAAATAATGAGGTGAAAGGCTATGTACAAAATTCTGATTGCCGACGATCACCCGCTGTTTCGCGAAGCCATTCATAACGTCATCAGCGATGGTTTTCCGGGCAGCGAGGTGATGGAAACCGCCGACCTGGACAGCGCTCTGGTGCTGACGCAGGAACACGACGACCTGGACCTGATCCTGCTCGACCTGAACATGCCCGGCATGCACGGCCTCAATGGCCTGATCAACCTGCGCAACGAGGCGCCGACCATTCCGGTGGTGATCGTCTCGGCCGAACAGGACAAACAAGTCGTGCTGCAAGCCATCACTTACGGCGCGGTGGGTTTCATCACCAAATCCTCGCCACGGGTGCAGATGACCGAGGCCATCCAGCAGATCCTCAACGGCAATGTCTACTTGCCGCCGGACATCATCCGCACGCAAAAATGCGGTACAAGGCGCATGAACGATGCCCCGAGCTTCCCACCTGAATTGCTCCAGGCCTTGACCCGCAAGCAGTTGCTGGTGCTCGAACGCATGACCAAGGGCGAGTCGAACAAACAGATCGCCTACACCCTGGAAATCGCCGAAACCACGGTTAAGGCGCATGTCTCGGCAATCCTGCGCAAACTCAATGTGCACAACCGGGTGCAGGCGATCCTCAGTGCCGGCGATATTGATTTCGGATCGTATTTACGGCGTTGAGACCGAGTCGCCTTCATCGCGAGCAAGCTCGCTCCCACATTGGATCTGAGTGAACTCGGTCAAATGTGGGAGCGAGCTTGCTCGCGATAGGGCCGGTGAACACACCAGAAGCCTCAAGGCCTGCCGAGCAGATGACTCATCGCCGTCTTGAGTTTCATCGGCCGCACCGGTTTGTGCATCAGGGTGTGGCCCAGTTCGCGGATCTGCTGCTTGAGTTCATTGCTGTAGTTGGCAGTAATCATCATCGCCGGAATCGCCGAGCCGCGACGGGCGTTGATTCGGGCCACGGCATCGACGCCGTTCTGATCGTCATTCAGGTGGTAGTCGGCGATCAGCAAGTCGGCTTCTTCGTGATAGTTGTCCACTTGCCGCGCCAGGTCCTCCTCGGACAGCGCCGTGACCACCAGACACCCCCACCCTTCGAGCAACGTGCGCATGCCGGCGCAAATGGCCGCGTCGTTATCCAGCACCCACACCCGCGCCCCACGCAGACGTTCAAGCATCGGCTCACTCATCAGCAGACTCGGCAGCGCCTTGGGTGCCGTAGCACTCAAAGGTACTTCGACGGAAAACATTGAGCCCTTGCCCGGCCACGAACGCACGTGAATGCGGTGACCGAGAATCCCGGCAATCTTTTCCACGATCGCCAGGCCCAGACCTAACCCGCGATCCTGATCCGGACGCTGCACGTCACCGCGCTTGAACTCCTGAAAAATCTCTTCCAGACGGTTTTCGGCGATGCCCATGCCGCTGTCCCAGACCTCGATCGACAGGCGCTGGTGATGACGCCGGCAACCGAACACCACACGACCGCTGTAGGTGTAGCGAATGGCGTTGCTCAACAGATTTCGCAGGATCCGCGCCAGCAACTGAATGTCGCTGCGCACCAGAGCGGAACACGGGATGAAATGCAGCTCCAGGCCTTCACTGCGGGCCACCTGGGTGTACTCGGCCGCGAGGTTTTCCAGCAATTCGCTCAGGGCAAACGGCGCAATGTCGGCCTTGATCACCCCGGCATCCAGTTTGGAGATATCCACCAGGGTGCCCAGCAAGTTTTCCACGTCTTCCAGGGAGTTGCTGACGTTACGCACCAAAATCGCATTGGCCACCGGTTCGCGTCGTTCCAGCAAAGCGCTGGTAAACAGCCGCGCGGCGTTCAGCGGTTGCAGTAAGTCGTGACTGACGGCGGCGAGAAACTTGGTCTTCGACAGGTTGGCCTGCTCGGCCTCGAGTTTGGCTTCACGCAGGCGAGACTCCGCTCGCCGACGCTCGTCGATCTCGCGCAGCAATTGGTCGTTGAGCGTCGTCAGTTCCGCCGTCCGCTCGCGCACCCGCAACTCAAGATTCTGATAGGCCTGGTGCAGCGCCTCGGCGGTGCGGCGGCGCTCGGTGATGTCGCGGATCAATACGAAAATCCCCACCACTTCCCCGGTGGCCAGGCGATTGGGCACATAGGAGCGCAGCATGTAGCGCTCCTGGTTGTTGATGTTGGTTTCGGCGAACTCGAACGTCACGCTCTCACCGGCCAGGGCCCGGGCCACGTAAGCTTCCAGGCGCTGGTAATGCTGTTCGCTGTGGACTTCGCGCAGGCTCTGCCCGAGCATCACGCCCCGAGGCCAGCAGTACCATTCTTCATACACCTTGTTGGTGAACTCGTAGACCAGATCGGCATTCAGATAGGCAATCAGCGCCGGCACGTGGTCGGTGATCAGGCGAATCCAGCGCTCACTTTCGCTCAGCGCTTCGGCGTGTTGGTAGCGCTCGGTGATGTCGGTGAAGGTGTTGACGAAACCGCCGGTGGGCAACGGATGGGTGCGGATTTCCAGCACCCGGCCATCGTAGAGGCGCTGCTCGCATTCCTGCACGTGCCGCCCGTTTAGATCGCGACTGGCCGGCGTCAGCAAGTGCAACTCGCTGTCGGCGATCACCTCGGCGAACGGACGATGGGCCGCCACCGGCGCCAGGCCGCTCAGCTCGAGGAAACGTCGGTTCCACAGTTCCAGAATGCCCTCGGCGTTGACCATGGCCACCCCTTGGGAAAGATTGTCGACCGCCCGTTGCAACAGATGCGATTTCTGCGCCACCGCCTGCTCGCGGCGCACGGTTTCGCTGAGTTTGACGTCGGTAATGTCGGTGAACAGGATCACCCGTCCGCCCTCTTGGGTCGGTCGTTCGCTGACTTGCAACCAGCGACCGTCCTGCAAGCGATAAAGCAGATTTTCGTCGGCATGCCCGCGCGGTTCTTCGGTGAACAGCCCGGTGGCGGACATCAGCCGCTTGACCTCGGCCAGACGCATGCCGGCGTTGATCCGCACCCGGCTGTTGCCCCAGAACGCCTTGAAACGGCTGTTGAACAGCACGATCCGCTGGTCCGCATCGAACAGCACGAACGCATCGGAAATGCTCTCGATCGCATCGATCAAATGCTGATGCGCGGTTTCCGCCCGCAGGCGTGCCTCGCTGAGTAAGTGATTGCCCGACTTGAGTTCAGCCATGGCCTGGTTCAAGGCGTCGGTGCGCTCACGTACCTGCTCGGCCAGCACCACCGAATGCTGGAACGCCGCGTACGGGTCATTGCCGCGAGTGATGCCGGACTCGATCCGCTCGATCAGCGCGCCATTGATGCGTTGCAGTTTGTGGTTGTCGCGCTGCAGGCTGGCGATCTGCGCCTGAAGCTCAACGGTGTCCAGGGGACCGGCCTCGGGCAATGGCAACCCCGGTGAAGGTCTGGTTGATGTGCATGCCATTGAACTGTTCTCCGTAGGTGTTGAAACCCATCACCCGTTGGTCACGCAAAAAAGCCCCTATCTGCTCCAGACTCCCACCGTCTTCCAGTTCCAGACGCCTGAGAAAGCAGTCGCAGCCGATGGTCAGCAGCAGATCGCCGAGGCGCTCCTGCAACCCTTCGAACAGGGTTTGCAGGTTAGGCAGCATCGGGCCGGGCGTCATGACCGTGAGGACGATGCCGTTTTCCACCGCGCAGTAGAAACTCAGGCTCAAGTCCGGATGAACCTGCTGAATCGCCCGCACGTAATACTGATCGTTGATCCGCACGGCCAAAGGGTGCGCGGCGAAGATCCGGTGATCGAGCTCCGCCACCGGCACACCGATGTGCCGGGCGTACTCCTCGGCGGCCGGCTCGGCATTGAGTTCAAACACCCGGCGCGAGGCGCTGTCGGCGCCGGTGACCACCAGTTTTTCCGCCCTCGGCAAGATGTGGTGAGTGGTGAACACCTCGAAATCCAGCCAGGTGTTGACCAGCACCACCACCGCCGCGCCGCTGTGGAACTCGCCATTAAAATAGACGTGGGTGTGGGTCAGGTAATTGTCGTCGCCGGCCGAACCGCCGAAATGCGGAATGTCGCCCAACGCCGCGCTCAGGGCGGCAAGGACCATTTCTTCACGGCTGGACAAACCATCGAGGAGGGTCAGCGCAAAGCTGTTGCCCTTGATCGGTGCCTGGGTGTTGCTGCGACAGCCGCTGACCAGTCGCTCGACCATTTGCTGGGCGTCGATCAGGCTGAAGCGCTCCATCTCGGAGATCAGTTCGGCGTCGATAGAAAAATGCCGATGGTCAAAGCCCACCGCGGTCACGCAGTTGCGACCGTAGCCCAACGGCGTGATTTCCCCGGCGCTGGTGCAACCCACCAGGCGAATGCCACCGAAGCTTTGTTGCAAGGCCTGGCCCAGCGCCTGCAAGTCGTACTCGGCGGAACAGAAGAACAGCACAAATCCCAGATGCGGGTGCAACAACTGCCGCGCCAACGCCTGGGCAACCTCCTGGGCATCGGTGGCCTGGGACATTGCACTGACAACACCTTCGTTCTGGACCTGCTGCATCGTCGCCTCCCGCAGGTGCGCATGTATGAGGCACGAGTGTACGAAGCCTGCGAGCTGCTACGTATGCTACTTGGGTAGCGGGTAGCCGCTTCGATGGGATGAGAGCGGTGGCGACCCTCGCCGCGATGCGCGCAGCCGGAGCCACCACCAAAGGGTTACCAGGTCAGCACCGCCCCCACCGCAAAGGTGTCGGTGTCTTCGTTCTGGTCGCTGGTGTCGTGGCCGTTGATTGCGAACTGGTTGTACTCGGCCACCAGCTTGAGGTTGTCGTTGACGTCATGGAACAGCGCAATGCCACGCGTCTCGTAGTCCGCGCCGCTGCCGACCACGCCATTGCCGTCGTCGTTGGTCTTGCCGTAAGACAAGGCCAGTCGGTTCTTGCCGAGTTTGTAGGAACCCTGCAGCAGATAACCGTCACTGTCGACGTTGCGCAAGGTTGGTTCGCCGGCGTTGTTGGTGAAGAACGGATTGATGCCCTTGGCCTGGAAGCCGGAGCCGGTAAGAGACAGCCCACCCATCTTCGCTTGCACACCGTAGCCGACGCCTTTGGAGGTGACGGACTGGACAGTGGCATCGGTATTATCGGAAGTCTGGTAGCTGCCGTTGACCCAGCTGTAAATCTTCGCCCCGGCAACGTCGAACTGATAGGTGATCTCGCTCTCGGTGCGCGGGTTCTCCTGATAGGCCTTGCCCAATGGACTGCTGTCGTTGGTGTCCACCGGGTCCATGATCCCCACTGCCACCCGCAAGCCCTCCATCACCGGCGTGCGATAGGTAATCTGCGACGTAGGGAACGGGTACGGATAACCCGTGCCGATGTTGCCGAACGACACCCCGCCACCGTCCACCAGCCCCAGGGAATCGCTGACTTGGCCGTAACCGGCGAGCATTTCATCCAGCAGGATGTTGGAACGGGCGAACAGGCCGAAGTCCTTGCCGATCAGCACTTCGCCCCACTCCGGGTTGGCCACCGTACCGTAGAACTGCCGCACGTCGATGGCGGTGTCGGTACCGTTGGTTTCGCTGTCATTGATAGTCACCCAGAAGGAAGACCGGGCGCCGAGCTTGAGGTCATCGACCTGCTTGCTCATGTTGAAACCCAGGTAGTTGGGCAAAAAACCCATTTTGACCCGCGCCTGTTTACGGTCGAATTGGTCGCCGGCACGATCCACATCGCTGTTCACATAGAAGGCGTTGATGTAGCCGTCGGTGGAAAACGTGGTCTGGTCCTTGTCGTACAGCATGATCTCGGCTTCGGCCATTGAGCTCAAACCGAGGGTCGACAGGCTGGCGATGAAGGCAGGCAAGAAACGATGCTGGATGTTCTTATTGTTGTGCATGACGCGCTCCGCAGCGGGGGACTGGATGTCGGAGGCGATTATCGAAAGCTGACCGGCGGCGTCATACGCTGCCTTGGAGGCGGTTTTGAAGTGCTTTGGAGTGGCAGGTGATGCGCGGCAAGTTCGGTGTAAGACCGCGCGTCGGCAGGCCCGGAACTTAGGGTGTACGCCTGTGGACCGGACTGGCGTCCACAGGAACCGGTACTCGCTAGCCACCCGCTCTAAACAGCATGTAAGCGGCGACTACGACACAGGTGCTGGCGAAGCCGATCTGCAACCCCCGGGCCGGTACTCGCGCGCAAAGCCTGCGGCCAATGATCATGCCAACGATGCTCGCGACGATAAATGCCACGCCCACACCGTCGATTCGCACCCCGGCCTGAAACGCGCCGATCACGCTGATAGCGGAAATAAGGCTGATCACCATCAAGGAGGTAGCGACGATTCCACGCATCTGCACATCGGTCAGCTGCTTGAAGGCCGGGACGATCAAAAAGCCGCCGCCCACCCCGAGCAGTCCGGAGACAACCCCGGTCACCGCGCCCAGTGCCGCGAGGGTCGCGGTGCATTTGGCGGTCCAGGAAAAGCGCCCGGTCTGCTGATCGAGCATGCAGTTCTTCTGGCCCCAGTTGGCGTGCCCGTGGTCGCTTGGACCTTCGTCCTGGCGCTCACGACGCAACATCCGCCAGGCCACCATGACCATCAGCAGGCTGAAGAGGATCATCAGGATTTTTTCCGGCAACTGATGGGCGAAGTAGATGCCGACCGGCGAAAAAACCGCCCCCAGCAAAGCGATCAGCATCGCCGCGCGATAGCGCACCAGACCATGGCGCAAACCATCGATGGCCCCGACAGCCGCTGCACTGCCCACCGCAAACAGTGCGACCGGCGCGGCCTGGGTCATGGTCAAACCCAACCCCAGCACCAGGGCCGGCACCGCAAGAATGCCGCCGCCAGCGCCCGTCAACCCCAAGACCAGCCCCATCACCACCCCAAAAAAACTTGCCAACAACATAAAACGCTCGTGATCCGCGGAATAAAGCCGGGAACGCCCGGTATCGATGACAGACAGGATAGAGCCCGCACAGCTTTTTTCCTTCTTTGAATTGACTGGGGGCTGGTCAGCGCAGGGAAAATGAAACTACCCTCATGGCTTATCCAGTAAGAAACGGCCACCATGCCCGCCTTGATTGAAGCTTTTTTAGACCCTGCCTCGTCGACCTACAGTTACGTGATCTACGAAGCCGATGGCGGGCACTGCGCGATCGTCGACCCGGTGCGCGATTACGACCCGGCCGCTGGGCGAACCGCCAACGTCCAGGCCGACAAGATCATCGCCTTCGTTCGCCAACATCAGCTGCACGTGCAATGGCTGCTCGAAACCCACGCCCATGCCGATCACCTGTCCGCCGCACCGTATCTGCGTCGGGAACTGGGGGGGAAGATTGCTATTGGTCAGTCGATCAGCAAGGTTCAGGGCGTGTTCAAGACCCTGTTCAACCTTGAGCCGGAATTTCGCAGTGACGGTTCGCAATTCGACCATCTGTTCGCGCCGGATGAATCGTTCATGATTGGCAACCTCAAGGCCACGGCCCTGCATGTTCCCGGGCACACGCCAGCGGACATGGCCTATCTGATCGACAGCGATGTGATCCTGGTGGGCGATACATTGTTCATGCCGGACGTGGGCACTGCTCGTTGTGATTTTCCCGGCGGCAACGCCAACCAGATGTTCGCCTCGATTCGCAAACTGCTGGCCTTCCCTGCCAGCGTGCAACTCTATGTCTGCCACGATTACCCGCCCGAGGGTCGCGAACCTCAGTGCATGAGCACGGTGGGCGAGCAGCGTAAAAGCAACATTCACATTCATGACGGTATCGACGAAGCCGCGTTCGTCGCCATGCGCACCCAGCGCGATGCGGGGTTGGGCATGCCGACGCTGTTGCTGCCCGCGATTCAGGTGAATGTGCGGGCGGGGAATTTGCCGCCGGCGGAAGACAATGGCGTGACCTACCTGAAAATCCCCATTAACAAGCTGTAAACGCAAAACCTGTGGGAGCGAGCTTGGTCCGGGCGGCGTTCCGACGATGGGCCGGGCCAGTCGACATAGATGTTGCCTGACACACCGTCATCGTCGGAACGCCGCCCGGACCAAGCTCGCTCCCACAGGGGTTTCGCTTAGTTGTTGAGGGTTAACCCATTCGCCGGCAACGGCAACGCGGTCTTATAGCGCACCTGCTTGAGCGCAAAGCTCGAGCGGATGTTCGCAACCCCGGGCACCTTGGTCAAAAAATCCATCATGAAGCGCTCAAGCGACTGAATGGTCGGCACCAGCACCCGGATCAAATAGTCCGGGTCGCCGGCCATCAAATAGCACTCCATCACTTCCGGGCGATCCGAGATCGCCTCTTCAAAATGCTGCAGCGCTTCCTCCACCTGTTTCTCCAGGCTCACATGAATGAACACATTCACGTGCAGCCCCAACAGGTCGGCATCCAACAGCGTCACTTGCTCGCGAATCAACCCCAATTCTTCCATCGCCTTGACCCGGTTGAAGCACGGCGTCGGCGACAGATTGACCGAGCGTGCAAGGTCGGCGTTGGTGATGCGCGCGTTCTCCTGAAGGCTGTTCAAAATGCCGATATCGGTACGGTCCAGTTTGCGCATGAGACAAAACCACCTGTTTTTTATGTTTATGCAGATTTTTTATCCTCAAATGATCCGAAGCGCAACGAAACAGAGAGAAATATTCTTCTTGGCCGGGACTATGATTGTTGTAGGACAAGATTTCTTCCACAGAAGAATGACAGTCAGCTCACTACAAGAAATTCACAAGATCGAGCGTAGAAGCCATGAACCAAGCGTACGAACCGCTGCGTCTGCACGTTCCCGAACCTTCGGGCCGCCCCGGCTGCAAAACCGACTTCTCCTACCTGCGTCTCACCGACGCCGGTACGGTGCGCAAACCCCCAACCGACGTTGAACCGGCCGACACCGCTGATCTGGCCAAGGGCCTGATTCGCGTGCTCGATGACGAGGGCAATGCCCTCGGTCCATGGGCTGAAGGCGTACCGGCCGAGATCCTGCGTAAAGGCATGCGCGCCATGCTCAAGACGCGGATCTATGACAACCGCATGGTGGTCGCCCAGCGCCAGAAAAAAATGTCGTTCTACATGCAGAGCCTTGGCGAAGAAGCCATCGGCAGCGGCCAGGCCCTGGCACTGAACGTCGATGACATGTGCTTCCCGACGTACCGCCAGCAAAGCATTCTGATGGCGCGAGACGTGCCGCTGGTGGACCTGATTTGCCAACTGCTGTCCAACGAGCGTGATCCGCTCAAGGGACGTCAGCTGCCGATCATGTATTCGGTCAAAGACTACGGTTTCTTCACCATTTCCGGCAACCTCGCCACCCAATTCGTACAAGGCGTGGGCTGGGGCATGGCCTCGGCGATCAAGGGCGACACCAAAATCGCCTCGGCCTGGATCGGCGACGGCGCCACCGCTGAATCCGACTTCCACACCGCCCTCACCTTCGCCCACGTTTACCGTGCCCCGGTGATCCTCAATGTGGTCAACAACCAGTGGGCGATCTCCACGTTCCAGGCGATTGCCGGTGGTGAAGCCACCACGTTTGCCGGACGTGGCGTCGGTTGCGGCATTGCCTC
The DNA here is from genome assembly GCF_054897765.1 of Pseudomonas sp. RT4P38. Taxonomy (NCBI): domain Bacteria; kingdom Pseudomonadati; phylum Pseudomonadota; class Gammaproteobacteria; order Pseudomonadales; family Pseudomonadaceae; genus Pseudomonas; species Pseudomonas sp. RT4P38. The sequence goes on along the minus strand of NZ_CM142703.1, from coordinate 3,142,635 downwards.
CCTGCGGGTCGATGGCAACGATTTCGTCGCGGTCTACGCCGCCTCTGCCTGGGCCGCCGAACGCGCCCGCCGCAACCTCGGCCCGACCATGATCGAATGGGTCACCTACCGCGCCGGTCCGCACTCCACTTCTGATGATCCGTCCAAATACCGTCCTGCCGACGACTGGAGCTACTTCCCGTTGGGCGACCCGATTGCGCGCCTGAAGCAGCACCTGGTGAAAATCGGTCAGTGGTCCGAAGAGGAACACGTCGCCGTCAGCGCCGAGCTGGAAGCCGAAGTGATCGCCGCGCAGAAAGAAGCCGAACAATACGGCACCCTCGCCGGCGGCCAGATTCCGAGCGCCGCGTCCATGTTTGAAGACGTCTACAAAGAGATGCCGGAGCACTTGAAGCGCCAGCGTCAAGAGTTGGGGATCTGACATGAACGATCACAACAACAAAATCGAGTTGGAAACCGCCATGACCACAACCACCATGACCATGATCCAGGCCCTGCGCTCGGCCATGGATGTGATGCTTGAGCGTGACGACAACGTCGTGGTCTTCGGCCAGGACGTCGGTTACTTCGGCGGCGTGTTCCGTTGCACCGAAGGCCTGCAGAACAAGTACGGCACCTCCCGGGTGTTCGATGCGCCGATTTCCGAAAGCGGCATCGTCGGCGTCGCAGTGGGCATGGGCGCTTACGGCCTGCGACCAGTGGCCGAGATCCAGTTCGCCGATTACGTTTACCCGGCGTCGGACCAGATCATTTCCGAAGCCGCTCGCCTGCGTTATCGCTCGGCCGGCGAGTTCACCGCACCGATGACCCTGCGCATGCCTTGCGGCGGCGGCATCTATGGCGGCCAGACCCACAGCCAGAGCATCGAGGCGATGTTCACCCAGGTCTGCGGTTTGCGTACGGTCATGCCATCCAACCCTTACGACGCCAAAGGCTTGTTGATCGCCTCCATCGAAAACGATGACCCGGTGATCTTCCTCGAGCCAAAACGCCTGTACAACGGCCCGTTCGACGGTCACCACGATCGCCCGGTAACCCCGTGGTCGAAACACCCGGCCGCACAAGTGCCGGACGGTTACTACACCGTGCCGCTGGACGTTGCCGCCATCGCGCGTCCCGGCAAGGACGTGACCATCCTGACTTACGGCACCACCGTTTATGTGTCGCAAGTCGCGGCTGAAGAAACCGGGATCGACGCTGAAGTCATCGACCTGCGCAGCCTGTGGCCGCTGGACCTGGAGACCATCGTCAAGTCGGTGAAGAAAACCGGCCGTTGCGTGATCGTTCACGAAGCGACCCGCACGTGCGGTTTCGGCGCCGAACTGGTCGCCCTGGTGCAAGAGCACTGCTTCCACTACCTGGAAGCGCCTATCGAGCGCGTCACCGGTTGGGACACTCCCTACCCGCACGCACAAGAGTGGGCGTATTTCCCTGGTCCGTCCCGAGTGGGCGCGGCTTTGCATCGGGTTATGGAGGTATGAATGGGCACGCACGTTATTAAGATGCCGGACATTGGTGAAGGCATTGCAGAAGTTGAATTGTCGGTATGGCACGTCAAAGTCGGCGACATGGTCGTCGAAGATCAGGTACTGGCTGATGTAATGACTGACAAAGCGATGGTCGACATCCCTTCGCCGGTTCACGGCAAGGTGATCGCGCTGGGCGGTGTGCCGGGCGAAGTCATGGCCGTCGGCAGCATCCTGATCAGCATTGAAGTCGAAGGCGCGGGCAACGTTAAAGAATCCGCTCAACCAGCAGCCGTTAAAGAAGCGCCGGTTGCGGCGCCGAAAGTTGAAGCCGTTGTGGAAAGCAAACCGGTCGCGACTGCAGCGCCGCGAGCTGCCGTTTGCCAAGGTCCGATGGTCGCTCGCGAGGCCGATGAGCGCCCGCTGGCCTCCCCCGCCGTGCGCAAGCATGCGCTGGACCTCGGCATCCAGTTGCGTCTGGTGCGTGGCACCGGCCCTGCCGGGCGGGTGCTGCACGAAGACCTCGACGCTTATCTGGCGCAAGGTCAACAACCGCAATCGACCGTTGCCGCCGCTTACGCCCAGCGTCACGACGAAGAACAAATCCCGGTCATCGGCATGCGTCGCAAGATCGCCCAGCGCATGCAGGACGCCACTCAGCGCGCCGCGCACTTCAGTTATGTCGAAGAAATCGACGTTACCGCCGTGGAAGAACTGCGCGCGCACCTGAACGAAAAACACGGCGCGACCCGTGGCAAGTTGACCTTGCTGCCGTTCCTGGTCCGCGCGCTGGTCGTCGCCTTGCGCGATTTCCCGCAGATCAACGCCCGTTACGACGACGAAGCCCAGGTCATCACCCGCCTCGGCGCGGTGCATGTCGGCGTCGCCACGCAAGCCGATATCGGTTTGATGGTGCCGGTGGTCCGTCACGCTGAAACCCGCAGCCTGTGGGACAGTGCTCAGGAAATTTCTCGCCTCGCTACCGCTGCCCGCAATGGCAAGGCCAGCCGCGATGAATTGTCCGGTTCGACCATCACCCTGACCAGCCTCGGCGCCTTGGGCGGGATCGTCAGCACGCCGGTGCTGAACCTGCCGGAAGTGGCGATCGTCGGCGTCAACAAAATCGTCGAACGCCCGATGGTGGTGAAAGGCCAGATCGTGATCCGCAAGATGATGAACCTCTCCAGCTCCTTCGATCACCGCGTGGTCGATGGCATGGACGCGGCGCAATTCATCCAGGCCATTCGCGGCTTGCTCGAACAACCCGCCACGCTGTTTGTGGAATAAGCATTTGTGGAGCAAGGCATGCAAACTCTGAACACCACGCTGCTGATCATCGGCGGCGGCCCTGGCGGTTATGTGACGGCGATCCGTGCCGGCCAGCTGGGCATTTCGACCATTCTGGTGGAAGGCGAATCACTGGGCGGTACGTGCCTGAACATCGGCTGCATTCCGTCGAAGGCGTTGATTCACGTTGCTGAACAATTCCACCAGACGCAGCACCACAGCCAGCACTCGGCGCTGGGCATCAGCGTGTCGGCGCCGACGCTGGACATCGGCAAAAGCGTCGAGTGGAAGGACGGCATCGTTGATCGCCTGACCACCGGTGTTTCGGCGCTGATGAAGAAGCACAAGATCCAGGTCATAAAAGGCTGGGCGAAAGTCATCGACGGCAAGACCGTCGACGTCGGCGACACGCGCATTCAGTGCGAGCACCTGGTGCTGGCCACCGGGTCGAAAAGTGTGAACCTGCCGATGCTGCCGATTGGCGGTCCGATCATCTCCTCCACTGAAGCGCTAGCGCCGACGTCCGTGCCGAAACGGTTGGTCGTGGTCGGTGGTGGTTACATCGGTCTGGAGTTGGGGATTGCCTATCGCAAGCTCGGCGCCGAGGTCAGCGTGGTCGAGGCTCAGGATCGTATCCTGCCGGCCTACGACGCTGAACTGACGCAGCCGGTGCATGACGAACTGAAAAAAATTGGTGTGAAGCTTTACTTGAAGCACAGCGTCCAAGGCTTTGATTCTGCTGGTAATACGATGCAAGTACTTGAGCCAAATGGCGACACCCTGAACCTGGAAACCGATCAGGTGCTGGTGGCCGTCGGTCGCAAACCGAACACTCAGGGCTGGAACCTCGAAGCGCTGAACCTGGACATGAACGGCTCGGCGATCAAGATCGACAACCGCTGCCAGACCAGCATGCGCAACGTGTATGCCATCGGCGACCTGAGCGGCGAACCGATGCTCGCCCACCGGGCCATGGCTCAGGGCGAAATGGTTGCAGAACTGATCAGCGGTAAATCCCGCGAGTTCAACCCAACTGCGATTGCCGCCGTGTGCTTTACCGACCCGGAACTGGTGGTGGTCGGCAAGACCCCGGACGACGTCAAGGCTGCTGGACTGGACTGCATCGTGTCGAGTTTCCCGTTCGCGGCCAATGGCCGGGCGATGACCCTGGAGTCCAAAAGTGGCTTCGTGCGGGTTGTGGCGCGGCGTGACAATCATGTGATTGTCGGCTGGCAGGCAGTCGGTGTGGGCGTGTCGGAATTGTCGACCGCGTTCGGTCAGAGCCTGGAAATGGGCGCCCGGCTGGAAGACATTGCCGGCACGATCCACGCGCATCCGACGCTGGGTGAGGCGGTGCAGGAAGCAGCGTTGCGTGCCCTCGGCCACGCGTTGCACCTCTAACTCAGGGGATTGATGGGGTCAGTGATGGCCTCATCGCGAGCAAGCTCGCTCCCACAGGGGATTTGTGGTGTTTGTAGATTTCAAGGCAGACCGGGATCAAGTGTGGGAGCGAGCTTGCTCGCGAATTCTCAAGGGCAACACGATATATCTGTCTGTCATCCGATAGTCCGGGCTGCGAAATGGGCCCGGAATGAAGTATTGTTGTCCCCATCCAGAAAAACGTCAGAAGCCTTGAACCGTTTCGGCGGTTGTTAAGTGATAGAGGGTGTCATGGGTAACGAAAGCATCAATTGGGACAAGTTGGGTTTTGACTACATCAAGACAGACAAGCGCTATCTGTCGCACTGGCGTAATGGCGAGTGGGACAAAGGCACCCTGACCGAAGACAATGTGCTGCACATCAGCGAAGGTTCCACTGCCCTTCACTATGGCCAGCAATGCTTCGAAGGCCTGAAGGCCTATCGTTGCAAGGACGGTTCGATCAATCTGTTCCGCCCGGATCAGAACGCCGCACGCATGCAACGCAGCTGCGCGCGCCTGCTGATGCCGTTCGTGGAAACCGAGCAGTTCATCGAAGCCTGTAAAGAAGTAGTCCGCGCCAACGAGCGTTTCATCCCGCCTTATGGCACCGGCGGCGCGCTGTACCTGCGTCCGTTCGTGATCGGCGTGGGTGACAACATCGGCGTGCGTACCGCCCCCGAGTTCATCTTCTCGATCTTCTGCATCCCGGTCGGCGCCTACTTCAAGGGCGGCCTGACCCCGCACAAGTTCCTGATCTCCAGCTACGACCGCGCCGCTCCACAAGGCACCGGTGCAGCCAAGGTCGGTGGTAACTACGCGGCCAGCCTGATGCCAGGCTCCCAGGCCAAGAAAGCCCACTTCGCCGACTGCATTTACCTGGACCCGATGACCCACACGAAAATCGAAGAAGTCGGTTCGGCCAACTTCTTCGGGATCACCCACGACAACAAGTTCGTCACCCCGAACTCGCCGTCGGTACTGCCGGGTATTACCCGTCTGTCGTTGATCGAGCTGGCAAAATCGCGTCTGGGCCTGGAAGTGGTCGAAGGCGACGTGTTCATCGACAAGCTGTCCGACTTCAAGGAAGCCGGCGCTTGCGGTACTGCCGCGGTGATCACACCGATCGGCGGCATCAGCTACAACGACAAACTGCACGTGTTCCACAGCGAAACCGAAGTCGGCCCGGTCACCCAGAAGCTCTACAAAGAGCTGACTGGTGTACAGACCGGCGACGTCGAAGCGCCAGCGGGTTGGATCGTCAAGGTTTGATCTGACATCCGCTGCATCGAAGCCCTCCATCGCATTGGCGATGGGGGGCTTTTTTCATGAGCCTTGGCCACGTTCGCCTTCTCCCAGCGCAATGCGCTTGCCACCCCGGCCCTTGATGCCGCTGGCCTGACCGTCCTGTTGCTTGCCGGTCCGAGCCTGAGTGATCAACCCCGGAATCAGCACGCCTTCAGGCAGGTTTTTCCAGAACCGCGCCGGCAAATGCCCCTGCATGACTTTCGGGTTCAACCGCGCCGGATTGAAGATGTGGCTGTAGTAGGTCAACCACATGTCGCCGTGCGGGTCGTCGACGTTTTGCGCCAGCTGCTGCCATTCAACCGGGCATTGCCGTTGGTGAATCAACTGCTCGCCATCGTAGTACACCCCGTCCCGAGGCGTGGCGATCAGCCAACGGTGACGACCCATTCGGCCGATGAAGTGTTCACTGGCGCTGTTAAGGATGTCATGAGCCGGTTCATACCAGGCAACGTATTGCGGCCCCTCATTTTCAGGCATCGCGACAAATCGGACGAATGCATGTAAATGATGAGATTCACGCTGTATCTGTTTGATTCGTCTCTGCAATTCACTACCGAGTTTGTCACCCGCGAGCATTGCCGTGCGATCGCCGTGACTAACCCGCCACAGCACCTCGTACAACAGACTCCAGCGCTGATCGCCTCGATAACGGGCGGCGCGCTCAAGGGTGTCCAACAGCGCTCTCGGAACTCGTGCCTGATACGGCCCCTGCGTTTCGGGCGGTACATCGTCACTGGCGAACAGGTCTGCCACGCCTTCACTGGCCCAGCTCACCACACTGGGATCGACCTCATGACTGAGCAACCAACGCGCCTGCTGACGCCAGGTGTCGAACAGGTCGTCGCAGTCCAGATTAATCATCCCCACAATCCCATTTGCTGTGGTTGCGGACGGTCGCGCAGTTGCTGGTACAGCAGATGACTGGTGACCTCTGCCTGCTGCGGGTGGTAATCACTGGTGATGAAGAACGGCTTGGCCTTGGCCAGCACACAGCGCATCCGTGCCAGATCTTCATAACGAATGCGTCGCTGCTGACGCAGTTCCACCAGACGCTCGGTGGTTCGTAGGCCGATGCCGGGAATACGGGCGATCAGCGATGCCTCGGCGCGATTGAGATCCAGCGGGAAGACCTCACGATTTTCCAGCGCCCAGGCCAGTTTCGGGTCGATGTCGAGCGCCAGATGTCCCGGCCCCTGGAACAATTCGCCCGCCGTGAAGCCGTAGCTGCGCAGCAAGAAATCAGCTTGGTACAGCCGGTGCTCGCGCATCAGCGGCGGCGCGGCCAGCGGTACGCTCTTCGGGCTGTTGGGGATCGGACTGAACGCGGAGTAATAGACCCGACGCAAACGGAAGTTGCCGTAGAGCGCCTGGGCACTGTGAAGAATGGTGCTGTCGTCGGTGTCATCGGCGCCAACGATCATCTGCGTGCTCTGTCCGGCCGGGGCGAATTTCGGCGCGCGCGGTTCGTTGAGCACCGTTTGCTCGCCGGTGTAGATCGTCTGCATCGCTTGCTTGATCGAGCCCAGGTGTTTTTCCGGGGCCAGTGTTTGTAGACTTGCGTCGGTGGGTAACTCGATGTTGACGCTCAAGCGATCGGCATAACGCCCCGCTTCCTCGATCAGCGCAGGGTCGGCTTCGGGAATGGTCTTGAGGTGGATGTAACCGCGAAACTCATGGTCTTCGCGCAACAGCTTCGCCACGCGAATCAACTGCTCCATGGTGTAATCCGCCGACCGAATGATCCCGGAGCTGAGAAACAGCCCGCTGACGCAGTTGCGCCGGTAGAAATCCATGGTCAGCGTCACCACTTCTTCCGGCGTGAAGCGGGCGCGGGGCACGTCGCTGGAGCGTCGATTAACGCAGTATTGACAGTCGTAGAGACAGAAGTTGGTCAGCAGAATCTTCAGCAACGAAACGCAACGTCCGTCCGGTGTGTAGCTGTGGCAGATGCCCATGCCATCGGTCGAACCCAACCCGCTCTTGCCCTCGGAGCTACGCTTCGGCGCGCCGCTGCTGGCGCATGAGGCGTCGTACTTGGCGGCGTCGGCGAGAATGCTGAGCTTGTCGATGAGTTCCATGGGGCACGCCTATACTGTGTGGATATACAGTACAGATTCAACGCTCCCTGTTCAAGTCGCCATCGAACCCTTGGTCGGGTCACAGCACTCGAGTCGCCTCCTGAGCAATCCGCGCAAACAACCATTGCACAAACACCTGTGTCTGCGCCGTCACCTCCGGTGCAACCCCGTAGTAATAACGCGGCAGCGGCATGCGCAACTCGGGCAACGGGCAGATCAGGCGTCCGCTCGAGAGGTGGGTGCCCAGCAAAGAGGTTGGGCACAAGGCAATGCCCTGTCCATCCACGGCGGCCTCAAGTACCCGGTGCATGTGATCAAACTGCCGGGTGACCTGAGTGGATGATTGGGTTTGACCAAAGTGCATGACCCAATTGTGCCAGTCTTCGCGACGCGCCTTGGCGGTCAATAACGTGTGCCGGCTCAGGGACGTGAGGTCTTCAAGGGCCTGGCGCTCGATCAACGAGGGTGCCGCGACCAGTAACAGTTCGTCTTCGAAGAGGGCTCGCGCCTCAATCGCCGGCGCCCAGTCGTCACGACCACGGCGAATGACGATGTCGAACCCGTCGCGCGCATGATCGGGTGCCTGGGTTTGGGTGATCACCTGCGGATTGATGTCCGGGTGCTGCGCAATGAAATCCGCCAGCCTGGGCGTCAGCCAAAGCATGGCAAAGGACGGACGGACATTGATCTTCACGGTCGGCAGCGAGGTATGTTGCTTGAGCGCAGCGGCGGCGTTGGCAATCTGCGACAACCCGGCACTGACTTGCTCATAAAAGCGCTGGCCGACCGGGGTCAGCACCGATTGACGGATGCGCCGCTCGAACAGCAGCACGCCCAGGTGTTCCTCAAGCAATTTGATGTGCCGACTGACGGCACTGTGACTGACATGCAGCTCTTCGGCCGCCAGGCTGAAACTCTGATGACGAGCAGCAACGGCGAAGGCGCGGACAGCATTAAGCGGGGGAAGTTGATTCATCATGCGTCTAATTTAGTCACATATGCGGCGCAATTAAAGCGTTTGTCATGCCCTCCTCGTCACGCCAATCTGCCCGCGTGCAGCCAACGCCACCTGACGGAGCAAGACATGAACAGCTACGGACTCTTTCTACTTTTCGCCACCCTGACTATTTTGAGCCCGGGACCTGGCGTGGTCCTGACCCTATCCAACGCTGTGCGTCACGGCTGGACGGGCGCAGTGCCGGGAATTCTGGGGATCGCGTCGGGGGCGTTTGTCGTCGCCGCCATCAGCGCCACCAGTGTCGGCCTGATACTCAGCACCTCCGCCAACGCCTTCACCGCGTTGAAATACGCAGGGGCCGTCTATTTGTTGTACCTGGGTTACAAGAGCTGGCGCTCGGATCGTTTCAACACGCTGCTTGAAACGCGCCCCTCAAGCCCGGGCTACCGCTTCCTTGAAGCCGCTTCGATCCAGTTTTTGAACCCCAAGGCTGTGTTTTTCTTTCTGGCGGTGTTCCCGCAATTCATCGACACCTCGGCGCACTTCTCCACCCAGTTCTTCAAGTTGGTGGCCTCCTACGGCGTACTGGTGATTCTGGTGCATGGCAGCTATGCCTTGCTCGCCAATGCTGCCAAAGGCTGGTTATCGAGCCCGAAGGGTTCCTGGCTGGCGGCGAAAGTCTCGGGCGTGACCTTCGCCGGTTTCGGCGTGCTGATGGCCTCGGCCAGTCGCTAAGGTGCAGCACTGGAGATCGCGCGACGCCTGGTCTGGGTGGACGTGGGCTGTGCTGTCGATACGTGAATCGGCAGTTCAACGGCGAACCGGCTGCTGAGTTCCTTGCGCCCCGTCGCCGTCAACGCCAGCGCGCGGCTGTCCAGGTCCTGCGTCACCCATTTGCGCTTGATCGCCGTTTGCAACAACGCCACCCCCAACGAGCCGCCCAGATGCGGCCGGCGCATGCTCCAGTCCAGGCATGGGCAGGCGAAGCGGCGACGCAGCGTGCTCAAGTCCTTGACCTCGATACCCAATCCTTCGAACAACGCCTCACCGCTGTCGCTTAGTTGATAGACATGTTCATCGGTTTCCAGCAACCACCCCGCTTCGATCATCCGGTCATGCAGCAGCACTGCCAACGTGCCGGCCATGTGGTCGTAGCAGGTGCGGGCAAATTGCAGGCGATCCGGGGTACGCGGGTTGAAGGTCGGCGCGGCGTTCTGGCCGATCACCATCAACGCTTCCAGCGCCTGGGCGACGCGCTTGTCCGCCAGGCTGTAATAGCGATGGCGGCCCTGAACATGCAAACGCACCAGCGCCAGTTCCTTGAGTTTGGCCAGGTGCGCGCTGGCCGTGGAGGCGCTGACTTCGGCAATCGCCGCCAACTCGGTGCTGGTACGGGCGTGGCCGTCCATCAGCGAACAGAGGATTTTCGTCCGGGCCGGTTCAGCGATGGCCGCGGCCACCTGAGAAACGCCGATATCGTGCTGTTCTACGTTCATATTTCGCTCCCGGACGAATCAAGACCCTTTCGGACTGGAGATAGTAGCAACACTTCTCCAACCACGAACAAGGCTGCGCCCCATGGACCCGATCATCGCTGCGACTCATGCCGATCCTTATCCCTATTACGCGCAACTGCGCGCGCAGGGCGGGCTGGTTTTTCACCAAGGACTGAACGTGTGGGTGGCGGGTAGCGCACGAGCCGTTGCGGCCGTGCTGGCGCATCCAGACTGTCATGTCCGGCCGTACCACGAGCCGGTGCCCAAGGCGATTGTTGGCGGCATGGCTGGACGGGTATTTGGTCAGTTGATGCGGATGAATGAGGGCGAACGGCAGCGTTGCCCGAGGTCGGCGATTCAACCAGGGTTGGCGTTGATTGATGTTGATGAAGTCAATTCGCTGGTTGGCGCTCGCCTGCTCACTCCGGCCGCCGATGGGTTGTACAACGCGATGTTCCGCGGACCGGTTTGCGTGGTGGCTGCATTGCTCGGGTTTTCCCCTGCTCAGGGCCGCGCCATTTGCGAGCTGACCGCCGACTTCGTGGCCTGTTTATCGCCCCTCAGCGATCAGGTGCAATTGGACGCTGCACAGGCCGCCGCCGAACAATTGAGCGGCTATTTCGTTGAGCTGCTGGATGACCCGAGCCATCAGAGCGCCCTGCTCGCCGGGATCCGCCAGCGCTTCGCGGCGACAACTGACGATTCTCAAACGTTGATCGCCAACCTGATCGGCCTGTTTTCCCAGACCCATGAAGCCACCGCCGGGCTGATCGGCAATGCGCTGTTGGCGTTGATTCGAAATCCGTCGTTGCGCAGCCAATCGACATGCGTTGACGACTTGATTGCTGAAGTTCAGCGCTTTGATCCGTCGGTGCAGAACACTCGCCGGTTTGTCGCTGCGCCTTGTGAAATCGACGGGGTAAACTTGAATACTGGCGACGTGATTCTGGTGCTGCTGGCTTCGGCTAATCGTGATCCGCAGTTCAATGACCATCCAGACGTATTTCTTCTGGATCGTCCAGACCGGCGCAGTTTCACTTTCGGTGCGGGGCGGCATCAATGTCCGGGGCAGATTCTGGCCCTGAGCATTGCCTGCGCTGCATTGAAGGAAATTCTAGCGATGAAGCCTGCTTTGGATCGCCTGACCTGGCACTACAGGCCTACGCTGAACGGGAGGATTCCGCTCTTTAGCGATTGGCCGTAGACCGTGTCATCTGATCGTTCCCACGCGCGGGAACGATCATCACCACCCCGAAATAAATTAAGAGGCTATTTATGTTTTTATGGATTAGTGGGTTTCTAAAAGGTGATAACGAGGATGACGCCTTAAAATACGAACTTACAGTTCGCCCTGAGTTTGAAGCCGCGGTATTGGATTGTCTTGGCTGGAAAAGTCTTGATGAAAGCGCGGAGGGGGAATGGTTACTAACCGTTGAGCAAATCCAACAAATCGCCATAGTAATCAATGAGCGGTTACCGACTGAACTGGACCTCTTCATAGGGGTACGGGAGCAGGCACAACTGAGATGGAGGCAGGATTATCTGTGATCAGCTTCCAGCACGGATTGAACCATTTAATTGCAGCGAGGGTGCTTGCCCCTCTGGTTACGCAGCAGTCGTGATTCGGACAAACACGGTTTGCCTGAAACATCTCGTGCGCCAAATGCGCCCGCTTGCCGCCCATCTGCATGCCCATGAGACAAGGGCAATATTCTGGGAGTTAAAAAGTGAGCCTTCTCTATCAAGACCCATCAATGAACCATGATGAAGCAACGACGCTTCTTGCAAGCTGCGTGGATACGAATGTTACTGCAGCATTGGTTTCCATCGGTCTGAATGAAGCAGACATCACCTGGGCTCAGAACACTTGCCTTAAATACCTCGCAAGTGAGACCGAATCAGTTGCAGCATCCGCCATCACGGCTCTTGGTCATCTCGCTCGCCGTCAGGGCGAACTGGATAAGGAAACGGTGCTGGCGGCACTCGAAAAGGTGAAAAGCAAATTCCCTTCCCTTGAAGGAATTATTGCTGACACGCGTGACGATATTGACGCATTCACCTGATCCGCCAGGGACCTCGAACGCACGAACATTGTGGCGAGGGGGCTGCCCTCGTCATAAAGCTAATTTCAACTCACGCATCAATCATCGCGCGTCAGCACTTCCAGCAATTCAATCTCGAAGATCAGGTTCGAGTTCGGCGTGATCTTGCCCATGGTCCGCTCGCCATAAGCCAAATGCGCAGGCACCAACAGCTTGCGCTTACCGCCAACCTGCATACCGATAATCCCCTGATCCCACCCTTTGATAACCCGACCAGTGCCGATCACGCACTGAAAAGGCTTGCCACGGCTGTAGGAAGAATCGAACTCGGTGCCGTCTTCCAGCCAGCCACGGTACTGCGTGGTGATCAGCGCGCCTTTGACGGCGGCTTTGCCGTCGCCCGATTGGAGGTCGATTATCTGAAGCTCGTCATTCATTGCATGCACTCGCGTATTCGTTTGCCCGAAAGGCTTTATGGGCGCCGTTTTCCCAGATTTTCAGCCGATTGGCAACCATTCGAATCGACTGGCGAGGGGTTTAAACCTGTTTCCTGCAGTGACCGTGAACTAAGATATGCAGCACCTACCCGCACGGCTCAACACGCAATGATGGCAATTCCTGAATGAATGGAGACTGGACCAGCGCAACCATCGGCTTAGTGATGCTTGCCCTGATCATCGCGTTGATCTGTCGCGAGCGTTCGCTGCAAAAGCAGCTGGCCGAGTATCGCGTGCTGATCACCCGCCTGACTGACGGACAAAATATCCGTCAGGACGGCGACGCCGAACGCTTCAAGCGCAGCCAATACTTCGCCCGCATCGGTACCTGGGACTGGGATGTCGATACCGACAAGCTCTATTGGTCGGACGCGATCTACGCCATGTTCGGCTTCAAGATCGAGGAAGTAACGCCCTCCTACGCGCTGTTTTGCTCATGCGTTCACCCGGACGACCGGACCAAGGTCCGGGCCGGCGAGTTGCGCTGCCTGGAAACCGGCGAAAACCATGACGAGGAATACCGGGTCATCTGGCCCGACGGCACCATTCGCTGGTTGCGCGAGACGGGCAATGTGGTCAAGAACGACCACGATGCAACGATCAAGATGATGGGCGTGGTACGCGATATCACCGAGGAAAAAGCCTCCGCCAGCTACCTGCAACACTTGGCCCACTTCGACCCGCTGACCGGTCTGCCCAATCGCCTGGTGCTCGAAGAGCGTCTGTCCGAAGCGCTGGAACAGGCGCGCATAAGCGCCACGAGGGTTGCGCTGGTGTTTGTCGACCTCAATGGTTTCAAGGCGATCAACGATGTTTACGGCCATGCGGCTGGCGACCGGGTATTGATCACCACCGCCACCCGACTGAAGCGAATCCTGCGTTCAACCGATACCGTCGCCCGGATCGGTGGCGACGAATTTGTGGTCATCCTGCAAGGCCTGCCCCAGGGCAACAGCCTGCAGGACGAAGCCCGCAGCATCTGCCAGAACATCTTCGTCGAGCTGTCGCCACCAGTGACCATCGGCAATGACCAACGACACATCGGCACCAGCCTGGGGGTCGCGGTGTTCCCGGACCATGCGCCGAGCATGGACCGGTTGATTCATATAGCGGACCTGGCGATGTATGAGGCGAAGCGCAGTGGGAATAATCAGTATCGGTTGGGCACTGAAAGCCCGGTGAGTGCTTACAGCGAATAGCCTTTCGGCGGTTTAACGCTCCACCGGCGTGATATCCACAATCGTCCCGTTGGTGATCATCACCATCATGTACTTGTCGTTGATCTGCACCCACTGCGCCTGAGCCTTTGGCGCTTTCAGGCCTTTCTGCTTCCAATTAACCAGGGCTTTTTCGCTGCGTTGGTAAACGTCGGGGGCGCGGTCGCCGACCACCAGTTGGCGGGAATTGTTAACCCCGGGCTGGACGGTTTTTTGCGGGGGGTCAGCCGCTTGAACGATCGGGCTGATACCGGCAATGCCTGCGACAAGGGCGAGGCTGGCGATAAGGGTCTTGTTGTTCATCGGTGAACCTCCATTGATGTCGTGGTACCTGAAATCCGACTGCGCTGGCGCTGAATCATTCCTTAATGCTGCGATGAATTCGATTGCATTGGCTGACGCATGCTTCTCAAGCCTTTATCCTGAGCGCCCCCGCCGTACCGATTTCTGGAGTAAGCCATGCCCCACGAAGGCAACCTGTTGCAAGCCGCTGTCGTGTTTCTGTTCGCGGCGGTGCTCACCGTACCCTTGGCCAAGCGCCTGCAACTGGGGGCGGTGCTGGGTTATCTGTTTGCAGGGGTGATCATCGGGCCATCGGTGCTGGGTTTGATTGGCAATCCGCAAAGTGTCAGCCACATTTCCGAACTGGGGGTGGTGTTGCTGCTGTTCATCATTGGTCTGGAACTGTCGCCGCGACGTTTGTGGGTAATGCGCAGATCGGTGTTTGGCGTAGGTCTGGCGCAGGTGCTGCTGACGGGGTCGGTGATTGGAGTGCTGGCGCTGTTCGTGTTCGGCCAGCCGTTGAACAGCGCGATCGTATTGGGCTTGGGCCTGGCGCTGTCGTCCACCGCCTTCGGTTTGCAAAGCCTGGCCGAACGCAAGGAACTGACCAGCCCTCACGGGAGGTTGGCATTCGCGATTCTGTTGTTCCAGGACATCGCCGCCATCCCGTTGATCGCGATGGTGCCGTTGCTGGCGGGCGGCGATCACACCACCAGTACTGCCGAAGACCTCAATCACGGTTTGCGCGTGCTGGGCAGCATCGCAGTGGTGGTGATCGGTGGGCGATATCTGCTGCGACCGGTGTTCCGGGTGGTGGCCAAGACCGGTTTGCCGGAAGTCTCCACCGCCACCGCGTTGCTGGTGGTGATCGGCACGGCGTGGTTGATGGACCTGGTCGGCGTGTCCATGGCGTTGGGGGCGTTCCTCGCCGGGTTGCTGCTGGCGGACTCCGAATACCGCCACGAACTGGAAGCGCAAATCGAGCCGTTCAAGGGATTGCTGCTGGGGCTGTTTTTCATCAGCGTCGGAATGGGCGCCAACCTGAGTCTGCTACTGAGCGCGCCAATCACCGTGCTGGGCCTGACCCTGTTGCTGATCGCAATCAAATTGCCGCTGCTGTTTGTCGTCGGTCGGCTGGCGGGTGGTCTGGGCAAGGTCAGTGCCATTCGCCTCGGCATCGTGCTGGCCGCCGGTGGTGAGTTTGCCTTTGTGGTGTTCAAGATTGGCCGCGACGAGGGGCTGTTCGAGCCGCACCTGTACGACTTACTGGTGCTGACAATCACGTTGTCCATGGCGGTGACGCCGCTGCTATTGCTGTTGTGCGCGCGACTGGTCAGCCCCAAGGTTCAACCCGTGGTGGTGCCGGAGAAATTCCGCGAGATCGATACCGACGCGCCGCGCGTGGTGATCGCCGGCATGGGCCGTATGGGGCAGATCGTTGCGCGGATTTTGCGCGCGCAAAACATCAAGTTTGTCGCCCTCGATACCTCGGTGGAAACCATCGAACTGTCGCGCAGCTTCGGCGGCGTACCGGTGTTCTACGGCGACCCGATGCGCCCGGAGATCCTCAGTGCGGCCAAGGTCGAGCAGGCAGAATACTTTGTCATCGCCACCGACGACCCGGACACCAACATCAAGACCGCCGAGCTGGTGCACAAACTCTATCCGCACATCAAAATCATCGCCCGGGCCCGTAACCGTCAGCATGTGCATCGGCTGGTGGACCTTGGCGCCGAGGCCATTCGGGAAACCTATTATTCGAGCCTGGAGATGAGCCAGCGCACGTTGGTCGGCCTGGGTTTGACCCAAGCCCAGGCGGATGCGCGGATCAAGCGTTTCAAGCATCACGACGAACAGGTGCTGGAAGCCCAGCATGCGATTTATGACGATGCGGCGAAGGTATTGCAGACGGCGCAGGAAGCGCGGGCGGAACTGGCGAGGTTGTTTGAGGCGGATCAGTTGGAAGAAGAATCAAGCAAGGCGTAACTGATCGTTAACTGACATAAGGAACTCACCATGGCTGACCAACCCGCCCCCGCCCTAAAAGAAATCTTCAACGCCGATCGCCTCAAACACATCGCCACCGAGATGACCGCGGTCTACCCCGAATTCAACGCCAAAGCCTTCCTGAAAATGGCCAACGACGGGCTTGCGCAATTATCGATCATGCAGCGCATGGCCCGGGTCAGCGAGTGCCTGCACGCGGTACTGCCGTTGAGTTATGAAGAGACGCTTGAGGTGCTGCGCGCCCTCGCTCCGCGCCTGAACAGCGGCTTCGTCAGCATCTCATTGCCGCATTACGTCGCAACGTATGGCGGACATGCATTCGAGTTGTCCATGGACGCACTCAAATACTTCACCGCGTTCGGTTCATCGGAGTTTGCGATCCGCTATTTCCTGCGCAGCGATATCAAACCCACACTGGCGCTGATGCACGACTGGTCCCTGGATGGCAACGAACACGTCCGGCGCTTGGCCAGCGAAGGCAGTCGACCGCGCCTGCCATGGTCGTTCCGACTGGAACAGGTGCAAGCCGACCCGACACTCGCCGCCACGATCCTCGACAACCTCAAGGCCGACGACAGCCTCTACGTGCGCAAGTCCGTGGCCAACCACCTCAACGACATCATCAAGGATCATCCAGAGTGGGTGCTGGACCTGATCGAAGGTTGGTCGCTGGACAACAAACACACCGCGTGGATCGCCAAACATGCCCTGCGCAACCTGATCAAACAGGGCAACCCGCGAGCGTTGGCGATCATTGGCGCGGGCGGCAAGCCTGAGGTCGAGATCATCGATGTGAAGGTGGAACCGGCGGTGATTCGCCTGGGTGAAAAAATCACCCTGTCCTTTGGCGTCAAATCCAGGGTCGAGGACAATCAACGATTGGTGATCGACTACGCCATCGATTACGTCAAAGCCAACGGCAGCACGTCGGCGAAGGTGTTCAAGCTCAAGGCGCTGACGCTTCCCGGCAAGGCGACCGAGACCATTGCGCGAGGTCAGCACATCAAGGAACTCACTACCCGCCGGCATTACACAGGCAAGCACGCCGTGCACATTCTGGTGAACGGTGAGCGCCTGGCCAGTACCGGGTTCGAGATTATCGCTGACGCTGATTGACCGTGTTGCCGGGTCGACCGGGCAGCATGCGCGTCAGGGTGTTGTCGCGGACCCAATAGTGATGGAACAATCCCGCCGCTACGTGCAAGCCGATCAGCCAGTAACCGGCGCTGCCGAGCAATTCGTGCCAGTACTTGAACTGCTTGGCCAGGTCCGGATCGACGGCCACCAGCGATGGCAGGAAGAAATCAAAATAAGGCATCGGCTTGCCACCTGCCGACAGCATCAGCCAGGCCAATAATGGCGTGGCGATCATCAGCCCATACAGCGCCAGGTGCATCAGGTGCGAAACGCCAGTCTGCCAGCCGGGCAGCGCCGGCGTGATGGGCGGACGCGGGGTAAGCCGCCCGAGCAAGCGCACCCAGACCAACACAAAAATGCTCAGTCCAAATACCCCGTGCAGCCCCAGGAACAAGCTCCTCAAAGCATGCCCGCGGGGCAACAGCCCTTTGATTTCGATGCAGGCATACACGCCGACAAACAGCACGAGCATCAGCCAGTGCAAGGTGATCGAGAGTTTTCCATACCGGTGAGCGAGTGCATCGCGGGTCATAACAGGCCTCGTGAACGTTATTGTGGCTGCCGACTCATTCGCGCAGCCCGGTTCCGCTTTGTTGCCGAACCGATTGGCGCCACCCTGCCCGCCCAGTCTTAACGCAATCTGAAGACAGCCCCAACCGATCTTTCGGCCACCTTCAGACTCCGTTAAGAAATGCCTCCGATACTCCTCCCACACTTACCCAGGGAGGCGTCTTCCAATGCCCGATTTCGACTGGAACATCCCTCTACCCCTGCATTTCGGCCCCGCCGAAACCCCGCAGATGAGTCTGGCCAGAGCCCTGCCGGACGAACCCAAGCGTGAAGTCTTCCAAGCCTTTATCCAGCAACGTTTCCGTAAGGCCCACGGGGCCGACATCCGTCATTTCATGCCGGAGCTGTTCGGCATGAACAACGCTTCAGGTGAACTCTGTGCCGTGGCCGGTGTGCGTCTGGCGAGTAGTGAACAGCTGTTTCTGGAACGTTACCTGGACGAACCGATCGATCCGCTGATCAGCGCCGCTGCCGATTGCGCAGTAGACCGGACTGGCATCGTCGAGGTGGGCAACCTGGCCGCCAGCGACACCGGCAGTGCGCGAATGAGCATCATCGCCATCACTTACCTGCTGGCCATGGGCGGTCTGGAATGGGTGGCATTCACCGGCAACATCGGCCTGGTGAACAGCTTTCACCGTCTGGGCTTGAAACCCGTGACCCTTTGCGCCGCCGATCCTGCGCGGCTGGGTGACGACCGTCACAGCTGGGGCAGTTACTACGAGAGCAAGCCTTGGGTGCACGTTGGCAACATCCGCGCCGGCTTCATCCATTTGCGCAACATCGGGATGTTCAATCGCCTGGGGTTGCCGTCGTCCATCGAGGAGTCCAGCCATGTCGCCTGAAAAGGAGCGTTTCAAACAGACCCTGCGCAGCCATGCCGAACGCAAGACCAATGCCATCGCCTTGTGGGGTGATCAGCTGAAACTGGACTACGCCACGCTGTACGCCGAAGTGGTGTATCGCCAGCAACGCCTGCGCGATGAAAACGTCAAGGTGGTTGCACTGGCCTTGGACAATGGCGTCGCAGCCATGCTCTGGGACTTGGCCGTGTTGTTCGAAGGCCAGACCTGTCTGACGTTGCCACCCTTTTTCAGCCCGGCTCAACGCAGCCATTGTCTGGAGCTGAGCCAGGCCGGACTGGTGATTGCCGAACCAGCACTGGAAGCGGAACTGCAAACGGCCGGCTACGAGAAAACCGGCGAGTTCTGGCGCCGCACCTTCAGCGGCCCCAACCGGATGCCCAAAGGCACCGCCAAACTGACCTTCACCTCGGGCACCACCGGCACACCGAAAGGCGTGTGCCTGAGTGCCGAGAGCATTCTGCGGGTCGCCCGCGAACTGGATCAGGCCAGCAAACCCACCGATCCCCAACACCACCTCGCGCTTCTGCCCCTGGCGATTCTGCTGGAAAACCTCGGCTGCTATGCCGCGTTGTACGCCGGCGCGACGTTGAGCTTGCCCAGCCAGAAAACCCTGGGCATTCAGGGTGCCAGCGGTGTTGATGTGCCTCGGCTGCTCGGTTGCCTGGCCACCCGTGCCCCCGAGAGTTTGATCCTCGTACCGCAGCTGCTATTGATACTGGTCAGCGCCGCCGAGCAAAAAGCCTTCAGCCCTTACGCGTTGCGTTTTGCCGCGGTGGGTGGGGCGCGGGTCAGCGAAGAATTACTGCACCGTGCGCAACGGATCGGCCTACCGGTTTACGAAGGCTACGGACTGTCGGAGTGCGCGTCGGTGGTGTGCCTCAACCGGCCAGAGGCGCGTCGCCCCGGCAGTGTCGGCCGGCCACTGCCCCACGTGGACATTCGCCTGGCCGACGACGGCGAAGTGCTGATCAAGCGCTCGACCTTGCTCAGTTATCTGGGCGAAGCGCCGCACACCGATGAATGGTGGCCCAGCGGCGATCTCGGTGAATTCGACCCCGAGGGTTTTCTCTACCTCAAGGGGCGCAAGAAACATCAATTCGTCACCAGTTACGGCCGCAATGTGAACCCGGAATGGGTCGAGGCTGAATTGACCCAACGCCTTCATATTGCGCAGGCCTTTGTCTATGGCGAAGCGATGCCGAGCAACCACGCACTGCTCTGGCCCCAACGCCCGGACTGCACCGACGAAGACCTGGCCGCCGCCGTGGCCCACGCCAACGAAGCCTTGCCCGATTACGCCCAGGTCCATCACTGGACCCGTCTGGCTCAACCTTTCACACCCGCCAATGGCCTGCTGACTGCCAATGGCCGACCGCGCCGGGACGCGATCGTCGAGCGTTACCGCGCGCAACTGACTGAAGCTGCCTTTTCAGAGGAATCTGCGTCATGAGTTTTTTCGACACGCTGCAAGAAGCCACCCAACAGGAACGCCACGCGCTGTTCAATCTGCCGATCATTCGCGACGCCCTTGAGGGCAACGTCAGCCTGGAAAGCTACCGAGCTTTCCTGGCGCAAGCCTATTACCACGTGCGCCACACCGTGCCATTGATGATGGCCTGCGGCGCTCGCCTGCCGTTGCGTCTGGAATGGCTGCGTGAAGCGGTGTGTGAGTACATCGAGGAAGAATACGGCCACGAACAATGGGTACTCAACGATATCGAAGCCTGCGGCGGCGACAAGGATGAGGTGCGCGACGGTCGTTCATCCTTGCCGATCGAATTGATGGTCAGCTTCCTCTACGACCTGATTGCCCGGGACAACCCGGTGGGGCTGTTCGGCATGGTCAACGTGCTCGAAGGCACCAGCATCGCCCTGGCCACCCATGCTGCCGGCAGCATCCGCGAGCGCCTGGACTTGCCGCAAAGCGCCTTCAGTTACCTCAGCTCGCATGGCTCGCTGGATATCGAGCACATGCAAACCTATCGCCGATTGATGAACGCTCTCGATGATCCGGCCGACCAGGCCGCGGTGATTCACGCCTCCAAAGTGGTGTACACGCTTTACACCGACATGTTCCGCGGTTTGCCACGCGATGGGGAGAACCTGCATGCGCCTGTCTGAGGCTCGCGTGGTACTGACCGGCGCCAGCGGCGGCATCGGGCTGGCGATCACTACCGCCCTGTGCGCCAGTGGTGCCAAGGTATTGGCCGTGGCTCGGCATCGGGAACCGTTGGAGCCTTTACTCGAACGCTATCCGCAGCATTTGTCGTGGGTCGACGCCGACCTGACGTCCCTCGCCGACCGCCGCAAAGTACTGGCCGCCGCGGAAGCCATCGGCGGCATCAACCTGCTGATCAACGCCGCCGGGGTCAATCACTTCGCCATGCTCGAGCAGCTCGATGACAGCGACATCAACGCTATGCTGGCGGTGAACATCGGCGCGCCGATCTGCCTGACCAAATTATTGCTGCCGCTGCTCAAGCAAGCCGAGAGCGCGATGGTGGTGAACGTCGGTTCGACCTACGGCTCCATCGGCTACCCCGGTTACGCCAGCTATTGCGCCACCAAGTTTGCCCTGCGGGGTTTTTCCGAGGCCCTGCGCCGGGAACTGGCTGACACCCGGGTCGGCGTTTTGTACGTCGCGCCACGTGCCACCCGCACCCGCATGAACAGCCCGGCGGCGCAGGCCTTGAATGACGCCCTCAAATCCAATGTCGATGACCCGAAAAAAGTCGCCTCGGCGGTGATGCACGCCATTGCCGGTGACCGCCGCGACTTGTACCTGGGCTGGCCCGAACGCTTTTTCGTGGGCCTGAACAGTCTGTTGCCAAACCTGGTGGATCGCGGCCTGCGCAAGCAGTTGCCACTGATCCGTCGCCTGAGTCAAAAGCCTGATAACGAGAACCGCAAACCATGAAAAAACTCTTTGCCTGCTTACTGATGGGCGCCTTGAGCCAAAGCGTCTGGGCCCTGGACGCCGCCGATCAGCAACGTCTCAATGGCATCCAGCAACGCTGGGCGCACATTCAATACGAACTGCCGGACGAGCAACGCACCGCCGCGTTCGAAAAACTTGCCGGCCTTGCCTCGACCTTCTCTCGGGAACGCCAATCCGTCGCAGAAGCCTGGATCTGGTCCGGTATCGTCACCAGCAGTTGGGCCGGCGCCCAGGGCGGGCTCGGTGCGCTGATCAAGGTCAAGGATGCGAAAGTCGATCTGGAGAAAGCCCTGGCCCTGGACCCAAAAGCCCTGCAAGGCTCGGCCTACACCAGCCTCGGCGCGCTCTATGACCGCGTACCGGGCTGGCCCATCGGTTTCGGTGACGCCGACAAGGCCGAACAGTTGCTCAAGCAGGCCTTGCAACTCAACCCGAACGGCATCGATAGTCTGTACTTCTGGGGTGATCACCTTTACCGTAAAAAACGCTACAGCGAAGCCCGGGGCGCGCTGCAAAAAGCCCTGCTAGCAGACCCACGGCCAGGCCGGGAAACCGCCGACGCCGGGCGCCGCAAAGAAATTGAAGCGTTGCTGGTGGACGTGAACAAGAAACTCAACTGACAGGAGTCCGTGTGCGCTTATTACTGATCGAGGATGACGTGGCGCTGGGCGAAGGCATTCATCAGGCCCTGGGCCGCGAAGGTTACACCGTCGACTGGTTGCAGGACGGCAGCAGCGCCTTGCATTCGCTGCTCAGCGAATCCTTTGATCTGGCGGTGCTCGACCTCGGCCTGCCACGCATGGACGGCCTCGAAGTGCTGCGTCGTTTGCGCGACAGCGGCTCCAACTTGCCGGTGCTGATCCTCACCGCGCGGGATGCCACCGAAGACCGTATCGCCGGGCTGGATGCCGGAGCCGACGACTACCTGATCAAGCCTTTTGATCTGGCCGAACTCAAGGCGCGTCTGCGCGCCTTGCTGCGGCGCAGCGCCGGCCGTGGCCAAATGCTGATCGAACACGCCGGCATCAGCCTCAACCCCGGCACCCAGCAAGTCAGCTATCAGGGCGAACCGGTCGCGCTGACGCCCAAGGAATATCAGCTGCTCCACGAATTACTCTCGCCACCAGGCCGGGTCATGACCCGCGATCACTTGATGCAGTTGCTTTACGGCTGGAACGAGGAAGCCGAAAGCAACACGCTGGAAGTGCACATCCATCACCTGCGCAAGAAATTCTCCACCGACCTGATCCGCACCATTCGTGGTGTCGGTTACCTGGTGGAGGAGCGTCGATGACTTCGATCCGGCGTCGCACCCTGACGCTGATCATCGGCCTGATGCTCGCCGGTCTGGCGGTGATCAGCGTGTTCAACTGGCACGACAGCAACCACGAAATTGCCGAAGTCTATGACGCTCAACTGGCGCAGAACGCCCGGCTGCTGCAGGGAGTGATGCGCATGCCGCTGGCCAGCAAGGAACACGCCGAGCTGTATCAGGCGTTCAACAAGGCCCTGGGCGAAGCAGTGCCTAGGGTCGATGGCCATCCTTATGAAAGCAAGATTGCCTTTCAGGTCTGGAATCGTCAGGGCGAAGTGCTGGTGCACACCGCCAGCGCGCCCTCCTTCACCGCGCCCCCATCGAAACCCGGCTTCAGCGATGTGGTGGACCTGAACAACCGCCACTGGCGCGCGTTCATGCTGGAAGACAGACAAACGGATGTGCGCATCTGGGTGGGCGAACGCGACGATGTGCGTTCGGACCTGGTGGACCGGATCCTGCGCCATACCCTGTGGCCCAATGTGCTGGGCAGCCTGATTCTGGTGGCGATGGTCTGGCTGGCCTTTGGCTGGGGCCTCAAGCCCCTGGCCGATATGGCGGCGACTCTGCGGGCACGGCACAGCGGCTCTCTGGAACCACTGCAACTGACCCCGCTGCCCAGCGAGCTCGAACCGATGCAAGCAGCGCTCAATCGCATGCTCGCGCAAATTCAGGAAGTGCTCGGCCGCGAGCGGCGCTTTATCGCCGACGCCGCCCATGAAATGCGCACGCCCCTGGCGGTGCTGCGGGTGCATGCGCAAAACCTGCTGGAGGCCGGCACCGAACAGGAGCGTCGGGAATCCCTGGCGTTTCTGATCGCCGGCGTCGACCGCACCAGCCGTCTGGTCAATCAGTTGTTGACCATGGCCCGCCTCGAACCCAAAGCCATGGCTCCGGTATTGCACAGCATCGACCTGGCCGAAACCGTGCGAGAAAGCCTGGTACAGCTCACGCCCTGGTTACTGAGTAAAAACCTTGAGCTGACCTTCGACGTCACCGATCGTCCCTTTAAAGTGGTTGCCGACGCCGCCGCCATCAACATCGCCCTGAACAACCTGATCAGCAACGCGGCAAATTTTTCCCCCGAGCACGGCGTCATCACCGTGCAGCTGAATCAAGCGGACGGCTTCTATTCACTGAGTGTCGAGGATCAGGGACCGGGCATCGACGAAGCGGAACGCGGGCGCTTGTTCGAACGCTTTTACAGTCGGGGAAACGTCCAGGGGGCGGGGTTGGGGCTGACGATCGTCAACACCATTGCGACTCGCCTGGGCGGACGAATCACACTCGTCAACCGGCCGGAGGGCGGGTTGCGGGCGACCCTGTCGATTCCGGACGTTTGAAACGAGGGCTCCTACCCGGGATTGGGCCCGAGCAACAACCCCTGCTCGCGCTCACACAACTCCACCACGTAATCCCACAACACTCGCAACCGCACGGATTTGTGCAGCTCGCGGCGGGTGCTGATCCAGTAGCTGCGCTGGATGCTTTCATCCGGCATCAACGGCACTAAATCGGGGTCAGCGCTGGCCATGTAGCACGGCAACACGGCGATGCCCAAACCTGAGCGCGCAGCCTGTTGCTGAGCGATGACGCTGGTGCTGTGGAAGACCACTTGGGGATTGCGGCAGAAGCTATTGAGGAACATCAACTCCTGGCTGAACAGCAAGTCATCGACGTAGCCGATCCAGGCGTGGCGACCGAGGTCCTCGCGGCTGCGCAGTGGCGGCGAGCGGTCGAGGTAGTCCTGGCTGGCATACAGCGCCAGGCGATAGTCAGTGAGTTTACGGGTGACCAGCATGTCAGCGGACGGACGCTCCAGGTGGATGCTGATCTCGGCTTCGCGGTTAAGGATGCTGACAAACCGCGGCACCGCCACCAGTTCCACTTCCAGCCCCGGATAACGTTCGAACAGACCGTTCATGCGGCTGGCGAGGAACATGATGCCCAACCCCTCAGTCACCCCGACACGGATTTTGCCTAACGGGGCGCTCGACTGAGTGATTTCCTCCTGAGCCAGCAACGCGACGTTTTCCATGGCTTCGGCATGTTTGAGCAACGCTTCGCCGGCCGGGGTCAGCTCATAACCCTGGGCATGCTGGACAAACAGCGCAGTGCCCAGGCTCTTTTCGATGGCCTCGATGTGCCGGGCCACGGTGGCGTGGGTGGTGTTCAAACGGCGGGCAGCGGTCAGCAGACGCCCGCTACGCTGCAACTCGAGAAAAAACCGCAAGTCATTCCAGTCGAACATGAGTCGTCCTTGAAGCGAAGTGTTTAAAAACGCACAGCGGCTGCGCAAAAACTAACATTCTTTTGACGAAAGCTAACAACTAGGATGACCGACAACAAGAACAACACCATAAGGTCACGCATGCAGACTTCTCTGGATGAATACGACTACATCGTGGTCGGGGCCGGGCCGGCCGGTTGTTTGCTGGCCAATCGGTTGTCGGCCAAACCGCAGCATCGCGTGTTGCTGCTGGAAGCTGGCGGCCGCGATAACTATGCATGGATTCACATTCCCGTGGGTTACCTGTTCTGCATCGGCAACCCGCGCACCGACTGGTGCTTCAAGACCGAAGCACAACCTGGCCTTCAAGGTCGGGCCCTGAGTTACCCGCGTGGCAAGGTGCTCGGCGGCTGTTCATCGATCAACGGCATGATCTACATGCGCGGCCAAGCGGGCGACTACGACGGCTGGGCCGCCCAAGGCAATCCCGGCTGGAGCTGGAACGACGTGCTGCCGTTGTTCAAAAAAAGCGAAAACCACTTTGCCGGCGACTCGCAATTTCACGGTGCTGCCGGGGAATGGCGGATCGAGCGCCAGCGCCTGTCGTGGCCGATTCTGGATGCCTTCCGCAGCGCTGCCGAGCAAAGCGGCATCGCCAGCATCGATGACTTCAACCAGGGCGACAATGAAGGCTGCGGTTATTTTCAGGTCAATCAGAAAGCCGGTATTCGCTGGAACGCGGCCAAGGCGTTTCTCAAACCGATCCGCAACCGCCCCAATCTCACCGTGCTGACCGACGTCGAAGTGGATCGCGTGCTGCTGGAAAACGGCCGTGCGTCTGCGGTCAGCGCGCGTTGGCAGGGTCAGGCGAGAACCTTCAAGGCGCGTAAAGAGATCGTGCTGTGCGCCGGCTCCGTCGGCTCTCCCAGCATCCTGCAACGTTCCGGGATCGGCCCTCGCCCGCTACTGCAACGACTGGGGATTGGCGTTGCCCATGAACTGCCCGGCGTAGGTGGCAACCTGCAGGATCACCTGCAACTGCGCCTGATCTACAAACTGGAAAACACCCGAACGCTGAATCAAATTGCCGGCAGCCTGTGGGGCAAGATGGGCATGGGCCTGCGTTACCTGTATGACCGCAGCGGCCCGTTGTCCATGGCACCCAGTCAACTCGGCGCCTTCGCTCGATCAGGACCGGAGCAGACGTCAGCGAATCTCGAGTACCACGTGCAGCCACTGTCGCTGGAGCGTTTCGGCGAGCCATTGCACACCTTCCCCGCCTTCACGGCGTCGGTGTGCGATCTGCGCCCGCAAAGCCGGGGTCGCATAGAGATTCGCTCCACCGATCCGCAGGAAGCACCGCTGATTCAGCCCAATTACTTGAGCCATCCGGAGGACTTGCGGGTCGCAGCGGATGCCATTCGCCTGACCCGCCGCATCGTCGCCGCACCGGCCCTGCAAGCGTTCAAACCGGTTGAATATCTGCCCGGAGACAGCTTGCAGACTGAAGAGCAATTACACGAAGCCGCCGCCCGCATCGGTACAACGATTTTCCACCCGGTCGGCACCTGCCGCATGGGCAACGACGCAGACGCCGTGGTCGATGCGCAACTTAAAGTCCATGGCATCCCCGGCCTGCGCATCGCCGACGCCTCGATCATGCCGCGCATCACCTCGGGCAACACGTGTTCGCCTACGCTGATGATTGCCGAAAAAGCCGCGCAACTGATCCTGGACACACCCACAAGGAGTTTTGCACCCGACGAAAAAGCACTGACCGCAGTCTCTTGAGCAAAGGAATAGCGGCGCCAGCCCATAAGACCGGCGCCGACAGTGGAACAAAAAGAACAATCACTGTGAGGGATACCGATATGTCAGAACATGTTCAGCCTCTGGAAGCCGTACGCAGCGCGGGCACCAGCCGCGAGACCCAGAAAGTTATCTTCGCGTCGTCGCTTGGGACAGTCTTCGAGTGGTACGACTTTTTCCTCTACGGCGCACTCGCGGCGGTGATCAGCAAACAGTTTTTCGCCGGAGTCAACGACACCACGGCGTTCATCTTTGCGCTGATGGCATTCGCCGCTGGCTTCATCGTGCGACCGTTCGGCGCGCTGGTGTTCGGACGGCTAGGGGACATGATCGGGCGAAAATACACCTTCCTCGCCACCATCATCCTCATGGGGGTGGCGACCTTCTGCGTCGGGCTGCTACCGACCTACGCGAGCATCGGCATCGCCGCGCCGATCATTCTTGTGGTGCTGCGCATGCTTCAGGGCCTGGCCCTGGGCGGTGAATACGGCGGCGCTGCCACTTACGTGGCCGAACATGCGCCGATGGGTAAACGCGGCTTCCACACCAGCTGGATTCAGTCCACCGCGACCCTCGGGTTGCTACTGTCGCTGCTGGTGGTGCTCGGTTGCCGCTACTTCACCGGCGACCAGTTCGAAGTCTGGGGCTGGCGGATTCCGTTTCTGTTTTCGATCATTCTGCTGGGCATCTCGACCTGGATTCGCATGAGCCTGCACGAGTCGCCTGCATTCGTGAAAATGAAAGAGGAAGGCAAGCTCTGCAAGTCGCCATTGCGCGATTCATTCGGTAAATGGGAAAACCTTAAAGTCGTATTGATCGCCCTGTTCAGCATCAACGCCGGGCAAGCCGTGACCTTCTACGCTGCGCAGTTCTACGTGCTGTTCTTCCTTACCCAGTTCCTGAAAATGGACCCGGCGCTGGCCAACAGCCTGCTGATCGTCAGCGTGATCATCGGTGCACCGTTCTTCATTTTCTTCGGCTGGCTGTCGGATAAAGTCGGACGCAAACCGGTGCTGATGATCGGCCTGCTGCTGGCGACTGCACTGTACTTCCCGATCTTCAAGTCCATCGCCCACTACGCCAACCCGGCCATCGACCTGGCCAGCCGTCAGGCACCGATCACCGTACTGGCTGACCCGGCCACCTGCACCTTCCAGTTCGACCCGGTGGGCAAGGCAAAATTTGATAGCCCTTGCGACAAGGTCAAAACCTTCCTGGTGAAACAGGGCCTTCCTTACAAGAGCGAAGCGCTACCTGCCGGCAGCGATGTGCAGGTGAGCGTCGGTGAAGTTAAACTCGATGGTTACGATGAAGCGGCCCTGCGTGGCGCCGTGACCCTGGCTGGGTATCCCTCACAAGCCGACACCCAGTTGATCAACAAACCGATGATCGTGGCGCTGATGGTCGCGCTGATCATCATCTCCGCCATGTGCTACGGCCCGCTGGCAGCGTTGATGGTCGAGCTGTTCCCGACCCGCATTCGCTACACCTCGATGTCCCTGCCGTACCACATCGGCAATGGCTGGTTCGGCGGTTTCCTGCCAACGGTGTCGTTTGCCTTGGTGGTGTACACCGGGGACATCTTCTACGGGCTGTGGTACCCGGTGCTGATTACCGGGGTGAGCCTGGTGGTGGGCATGATCTGTTTGCGTGAGACCAAGAACGTGGACCTGGATACCAACTGAGCTGACCACAATCCCCTGTGGTGAGGGGATTTAGCGAAACGTCGCACCGCCCCGTTGGGTCGCGAAGCGGCCCCGATCCAGCCGACTCGATTGTTCTGACACACCGAGGCGGCTGGTTTAGGCCTGCTGCGCAGGCCAACGGGGATAAATCCCCTCGCCACAGGTAAGCTCAATGGCATCGGCAGCCCCGCCACTCACCAGACCGAGGCCTCATGATCATTTCATCCGCATCTGACTATCGCGAGGCAGCACGCCGAAAACTTCCGCGTTTTTTGTTTGATTACATTGATGGCGGAGCTTATGCAGAGCACACGCTGAGGGCCAACAGTGCCGACCTGACGGGCATCAGCCTTCGGCAACGCATTCTGAAAAACGTCGAAACCCTGAGCCTTGAAACCACCCTCTTCGACCAACGACTTTCCATGCCGATCATATTGGCCCCGGTAGGACTGACGGGCATGTTCGCCCGTCGTGGTGAAGTGCAGGCGGTAAAAGCGGCGGAAAACAAAGGCATCCCTCTCTGCCTCTCAACCGTATCAGTGTGCTCGATCGAAGAAGTCTCGGCACACAGCCAGCAATCCATCTGGTTTCAGCTGTATGTGTTGAAGGATCGGGGCTTCATGAAAAATGCACTGGAGCGTGCGAAGGCAGCCGGGGTGAAGAACCTGGTGTTTACCGTGGACATGCCCACACCCGGCGCCCGGTACAGGGACGCACACTCGGGCATGTCAGGCCCTTTTGCGGCATCGCGGCGAATGCTTCAGGCCATGACCAAACCCGACTGGGCATTCAACGTCGGTGTCATGGGGCGTCCACACGACCTGGGCAATATCTCGATGTACCTTGGTAAAGCCGTGACACTCGAAGACTACATGGGCTGGTTGGCCAATAACTTCGATCCTTCGATCAGTTGGAGTGATCTGGAGTGGATTCGTGATTTCTGGAAAGGCCCGATGATCATCAAAGGCATTCTCGATCCTCAGGACGCCAGAGACGCGGTCAGCTTTGGTGCGGATGGCATTGTCGTGTCGAACCACGGTGGGAGGCAGCTGGACGGCGCACTCTCCACCACCAAGGCATTGCCGCCCATCATGCAAGCCATCGGTAATGATCTGACGGTGCTGGTCGACTCGGGCATCCGCTCGGGGCTTGATGTCGTACGGATGTTGGCGCTGGGAGCAAAAGGCGTATTGCTGGGGCGTTCCATGGCTTATGCACTGGCCGCCGATGGTCAACGCGGGGTGGAGAATATGCTGGATATCTTCGCCAAGGAAATGCGCGTCGCCATGACCTTGACCGGGGTGACCTCGATCAGCCAGATTGATGAATCCACACTGGTGGATGCTGTCCGATGAGCTGAACACCTGACCTTGAAAACGCCGCGCCAATGCGCGGCGTTTTCGTAGATGCCTGAAAAGCGGCCATCACTCGACGTCTTTGAGAACCTCAAAGATCACTTGATCGGGATAGAACGCCATGTAGCCGCGAATCTGTTCTACCGACACTTTTGGGTCTTCATAGCTCCACACCGCGTTGGCGCCTTCATGTCCCGGGATTTGCAGGCTGAAATAGCTGGCATCGCCCTTGTAGGGGCAATAGCTCGTGTGATCGGTGCGGGCAAAGTACTTTTCATCGATGTCCTCCCGGGGGACGTAATACACCGGAGGATAGTTAGCCTCGAGCAACACCAGCGCCCGTGCGGACGCGGCCACCTGAATACCGTGAAACTTTACAAGCAGGCAGCCCGGCTGCTCTGCGATGGTGATGACAGGACTAGGACCGGAAGTTTTCATCAGATTCTCCTGGGTTATCGGGAGTGCCCACGCTCCTGTGGCGAGGGAGCTTGCTCCCGCTGGGCTGCGCAGCGGCCCCAAAATCTGAGACTGCGAACTCTCAGGTATAACCCAGATTTCGCAACCACGACTGCTTCGCAGCCGAACGGGGCGGTGCGGCGTTCCGACAAGCCCCTCGGGCCCTTGAAACCAGCGTCCTGCGAATTGTCGGCAAAGGTCTCAACCGCTGGTCCAACGTGCACATCGATGATGAACAGACCAACGGCTCAAATGGAGCGAAACATCGTCTACGATCAATAGCACCGTTGACATTCCTACTGCGCAGTCACGCAGTCGTGGCGTGGGGTTCGAGTCTCAGACACTTGAGGATCCCCGCATGCCTGCCACGAAGTTTTCTCTGGATTAGATAATCATTACCCTGGATGCCCGTCCCGATCGCCTCGACCTGCGTGACCGGATCTTCACCCCTCGGGTCCAGTCACTGCCGCCCACCTGGCCCGCAGACAAGGCCATTGCCTCCGAGCTCTCGGGTTACCTGGACAAAAACATGGTGCTCTACCCAGGCAACGAGGGGGCCTGCACCGGGTTCGGGCTGGCGGCGGTCGTCAACTACCTGTTGTGGTTGCGCGACAGAGCCTCCACCAAAACCAGCCCGCGCCAGCTCTATCATCTGGCCAAGCTCTATGACGAATGGCCAGGCGAAGATCATGCGGGCTCCAGTTGTCGCGGCGCATTGAAGGGATGGCACAAGCACGGCGTCTGCGCGCAGGAGCTGTGGCCCTATACCGTCAAGCCGGACGGATCGGTTCCGGCGTTTGAAGCACCGGACGGAAATTGGGCCATGGACGCCGTGACCCGGCCGCTGGGGGTTTACTACCGCGTAGAGAAAGACGATATCACCGCCATGATGGCGGCGCTGTACGAAGCGCGTGCGCTGTACGTCTCCTCCAATGTGCATCAGGGCTGGGCTTTGATGCAGCCTAAAGGTAAGAAACGTCCGCCGGCGGTGTTTCAAAGCATGTCTCAGCTGCCCGTCATCAAATGGCCGGCAACCCGTCAGGGCAGTCACGCCTTTACCTTGATCGGTTACACCAATCAGGGGTTCATCGTGCAGAATTCCTGGTCAACCGATTGGGGATTCTCGGGCTTCGCCATTCTGACGTTCGAGGACTGGCTGGCCAATGGAACCGACGCCTGGACCGTGGCCCTCGGGGTGCCGATCGAACACGGCGCGTTGTCGCAAAACGCGCGGCCTTCACGTTCCCGGGCCGATGTTCAATCAGCGTTTCGTAGCGCGCTGTCGAGCTCCAGCGCCAAGCGCGAAGGTTTCTCGCTGTTCACCGCCGGTGCCCGCGATACCGATCGCAAAGGGCTTCCCCTGTTGACCATGGATCAGGCGTACGGCCTGACCATCGTGATGGAAAACAACGGCAGCATCGGCCCCCGACTCACCGACGTCGAAAACGTCCGCGCGGGCGTCAGGCGAATCGTCCACGAGGCGCCTCGCGCCTGGTACGACAAGCTGCCGGCGGCAAACAAACCCGCCGTGCTGCGCATCGCCATCATTGCCCACGGCGGGCTCAATTCCGAGCAGGACTCCATCAATCGAATTTGTGCGATGGCGCCCTACTTTCATGAAAACGGCGTCTATCCACTGTTTGTCACCTGGCGCACCGGGGTGCTGGAGACGTTTGCCGACATCGTCCAGGACGCCCTCCCGGGTCTGTTTCCCGAGGCGGGTGGCATCAGCGATGTGTTGAAGACCATCAAGGACAAGGCCCTGGAAGGCTTTGATCGCACGGTGGAACTGGCCACCAAAAAACTCGGCGGCGATCAGTGGAGCCAAACGAAGCAGAACGCCGAAGCCGCCTCAGTGGCAGGCTTTACCCCGCGCGGGCTGGTGGAAATGGCGGAGAACCTGAAAAAACTGGTCGCCGACATGGGCAAAAAGAACGTCGAGCTTCATCTGATCGGTCATTCCGCCGGGTCCTTGATCAATGGCCACTTGATTCAACTGCTGTGGGCCAGAGGCCTGTCCATCGAAACGTCGACGCTGATGGCCCCGGCCTGCACCCTCGATTTCGCCAACCAGACCTACCGTAAAGTCATCGAAGGTGGAGGACTCAAGCGCAAGGCCTTCCACCTCTACATGATGTCCGACAACCGCGAACAAGATGACAACGTCATCGGCGTGTACCACAAGTCGCTGCTGTACCTCGTTCCCCGTGCCTATGAAGAATTGCAACGCATGCCGCTGCTGGGCATGGCCAAGAGTCTGGACAAGAACTTCCAGGACTTCAGCGATCCCGATCTGGCGGAGTGGAACATTGCCGCCAAAAACATGACCGAGCAGTGGAACCAGTTCTACTGGGGTAACACCATTCCGGTCGGTTTTGCCGTAACAGGCCGTGGGCTTCCCGAAGCGTTCGCGAAAACCCTGCATATCTTCAACGATCCGAAAATGAACTACGGCGCGGGCACCAAAACGGACACCTCCCACGGTGGGTTCGACAATGATGTGAACGTCATTACCGCCGCGTTGCTGACCATCCTCAGACGAGAGCCGGACGGGAAGCTGGATCAGCCGGTGGTTAACCTGAACTACTGACCCGCCCACCGCCGTCGGAGACTGCTCATGCCCGATTCGCTTGTTGCGCCGTTGGGGGCTGGGTTGCACCGGCATCCGGTCAATTCTTCTGCTTCGCCAACGACGTGCGATTGATGTACGTCAACAATCACGACGCCATCACCTTGGAGGTATGGACCACCTGATACAGGTCAGGTGCTGATCTGGTGTTTGCTCGTTCAATCCAACAAAAAATGGCCGGGCCATTCCCACAGGTAAAGGTGTGGTCAACATTGGCAACTACCGTTTCATCGGCCCCTGGATCCGGCCATCCATGACTCGTAAAAACATCCTTGACCCGGTCGCTCAGCGCAAAATCGTTGCCGACTTTATCGATAAGCTCAATGCGATGCTGAAGTCCGTCGCCGACAGCAATACAGGCGTTTACTACCTGGATCTACGGGAGCTCATCAGCGACGATGACTGGATCAATGAACTGCATTTGAACGCTCCCGCTTACCGGCGAGTGGCCGCCAAGTTTGAAGTCCTGATGGACTCCCTGCTGTCGAAAAAGGACGCCACCATTCAGCTGGCCGCGAAGGCCTCCGCCGCCGAATCGTTCCAACGACTTGAGCAGTCGCTGGTAACGGCACAACCGGTGGGGCAGGCGCCCTTCCAGGCGCAGCGAATGATTCCCCCACCCGCGCCAGCTGGCGCACGATCCACCCGGTCCAGGGGAGCCAAAGCGACTAAAGCCAAAGCCAAGACCAAACTCAAGTCCAAGTCCAAGTAGAAACGCGGGCCGTCGGTCGCTGTCCGGCCGACGAGCCACACCCGATTGGGATCAATCACCCTTGGCAATCATTCGCAACGTTCCGACTGTACATCCATACAGATAAAGATTGCCCCATCGCTCATCAGCCGCCATTCTGTCCGCCTCTCGACAGTTGATGAGCGATGGTGGTTATGCGGCTGTACCTCTGTGAAAAACCTTCCCAGGCCAAAGACATTGCCGCCGTCCTCGGCGCCAGGCGTCGGGGCGACGGCTGCTGGCTGGGAACGGACGTCACGGTGACCTGGTGCATCGGCCATCTGCTGGAAACAGCGCCGCCGGACGCCTATGACGCGCGTTACAAGCGCTGGGTGCTGGCGGATCTGCCGATCATTCCAGAGAAGTGGAAGATGACCGTCAAACCGCGCACGGCCAGCCAGTACAAAGCGGTCAAACGGCTGCTCGGCGAGGCCGATGAATTGGTGATCGCCACCGACGCCGACCGTGAGGGCGAGATGATTGCCCGGGAACTGGTGGAGCATTGCCGTTATCGCGGGCCGATCCAGCGGCTATGGCTGTCGGCGCTGGACGATGCATCCATCCGCAAGGCGTTGGCAGCGCTGAAGCCGGGGGCCGAGACCTTTAGTCTTTATCATTCGGCACTCGGGCGTTCGCGGGCCGACTGGCTGATCGGGATGAACATGAGTCGGCTGTTTACGCTGTTGGGGCGTCAGTCCGGTTATCAGGGCGTATTACCGGTCGGTCGGGTGCAAACACCCACCCTGCGCCTGGTGGTGGATCGCGACCGCAGCATCGCCGATTTCGTACCGGTCGCCTATTGGGCCATCGATGTGCAACTGCTGCACGACAGTACCGCGTTCACCGCCCAGTGGCGCGCGGCCTCCGAGGTTTGCGACGATCAGGATCGCTGCCTGAATCAAGCGTTGGCGCAGCAAGCAGCGGCAGCGATTGGCAGCGCGGCGAGTGCTCGGGTCATCAAACTGCGCACCGAGCGGATGCGCGAAGTGGCACCCCTGCCCTTCGATCTGGGCACCTTGCAGGAAGTCTGCTCGAAGAAACTCGGGCTCGGCGCCCAGGAAACCCTCGACATCGCCCAGGCCCTGTACGAAACCCACAAAGTCATCACCTATCCGCGCAGCGACTGCGGTTATCTGCCCGTAAGCCAGCACAGCGAAGCACCGGGCATTCTTGCCGCGCTGAGGCAGGCTGATCCGGCACTGAACGCCTTGAACGATTTCCTGGAGCCTCAGCGCCGCTCACGGGCCTGGAACGATGCCAAGGTCAGCGCTCACCACGGCATCATCCCCACCGCTGCGGCGAAAAACCTCGAGCGGCTGGCGGGCAAACAGCGGGCGGTCTACACCCTGATCCGCGCGCGTTATCTGGCGCAGTTTCTGCCCAACTATGAATACGACCGGACCCAGGCCGACTTCGACTGCGCCGGTGAAGCCTTGCGTGCCGTCGGCAAGCAAATTGTCGAGCCCGGCTGGAAGCGCGCCCTGCCCGAGGCCCTCGCCCCGGCCAAGGGCCGCGAAGTACCGGCGCCGCAAACACTGCCGGCATTGGCCGAAGGGCGTGACTGCGCGGTGG
Organism: Pseudomonas sp. RT4P38; assembly: GCF_054897765.1. Classification (NCBI taxonomy): domain Bacteria; kingdom Pseudomonadati; phylum Pseudomonadota; class Gammaproteobacteria; order Pseudomonadales; family Pseudomonadaceae; genus Pseudomonas; species Pseudomonas sp. RT4P38. Next base: position 3,107,286 of record NZ_CM142703.1, on the reverse strand, counting down.
CCGACGTAAAGCTCAAGGACCTCTGGACGCAACCGCCCAAACCGTTCACCGAAGGCGATCTGATCAAGGCGATGAAGAACGTCGCCAAACTGGTAGAAGATCCGCTACTAAAGCAGAAACTCAAGGACACCACCGGCATCGGCACTGAAGCGACCCGTGCCTCGATCATCCAGGGCCTGCTCGACCGTGGTTATCTGATCAAGAACGGCAAGGCCCTGGCCGCTACCCCGGCCGCTTTCAGCCTGATCGATGCCGTGCCGCGTGCCATCGCCGACCCGGGGACCACGGCGATTTGGGAGCAGGCGCTGGACATGGTGCAGAGCGGCGAGATGAGCCTGGAAGAGTTCGTCACCAAGCAGGCCGCGTGGATGAGCAAACAGGTCGCCCGTTGCGCCGGCCTGAGCCTGACCATCAGCGGACCGGCAAGCCCCGCCGGGCGCGGTGCCACGCAGTGGAAAAACAAACGCAAGCCCGTCAAACGCAAGCCCTCGACGGGCACTAAACGCGCGGCAAAACCGGCAAGCAAGGCATGACGGCACTTCGGGCAGGCCACTTTCTGGAGAAACATCGACCATAATTATCGTGCAGCGCACCAGAGCCACGACGGACCTGCGCCTCAGGAGCCTACCCGCATGCCCTTGATAGAACTGCACGTCGCCCATCGCGACGAACTGGAAACGATTGAAAACCTGATGCAGTTCTATCTGTATGACTTCAGCGAGTGGCTGCCGCTAAAGCTCGGGGAGCATGGCTTCTTCAATGCCCAGCCTAAACCGGGTTACTGGCGCAAACCCGAAACCAGGCCGTTTCTGATCAAGGTCGACGGAGAATTGGCCGGTTTCGTGACCGTGGACGACGAAACCCATACTCACGGCGCCGAGCACAACATTGGCTACTTTTTTGTCAGTCGACGCTTTCGTGGCCAAGGCGTCGCGAAGTTTGTCGTTTCCACCCTCTTGAGCCGGTTCCCCGGTCAATGGCAAATTTTCCACCTCGACGCGAACCAGCCTGCGCGGGCGTTCTGGGCCCGGGTCATAGCTAATCTCACCCATGGCGAGTTCACCCTGCACCAGCTATCGGTAGACGGTTATCCCTGCACCTTTTACCGATTCCAGATATCGCCGCCCTCGTCCTGACTGGCGCCTTCCGTTCGCGCTTTTTAATTCCAAACGACTTTGTCTGACAATATGTAGTGACCAAAAATAATCACTACAAAACCGTTGACGCGTCCGATTTGCCCTTGCATGATGCAGACATCTCCCCGATCGGGAGTACAGGCAACACGTTTGAACAAGCTCGTCTGACCGCCGAGCTGTTTTTCCCGGATACACGCTGCCCACAAGGCAGATTGAAGAAGCTGACCTGGCCTGAACGTCCAGTACAAGGACGAGAAACGCTGGCGATCAATCCTCATGAAGCTTGTGGCCGACCCTGAAAATGTCGGCAGTGGCCTGAAGGTTTTCGCTGCTTCTCCTCGTTGTGACGCTATTGCGTAGCAGTTATTCAACACGACTACATGCAACAGACGCGTGACCCCGTCAATTTGGCGGCCGACCGCTGACGTCCTGGTTTCGGTGCCAGGGATCAACTAACCGATGGGCTACCTGTATTAGCGAATCAACTTTGAAAGATCACCAAATGGTCAAGGGGCTTACTATGAATCTGAACAATCAACCCACTATCGATGAACTGGCTCATCTGTTCGCTGCGCAAAAAGACAGCCATGACAGCCATATTCTGTGGATCAGCAAATCGGGCCAGGTGCATATCGACTGCCTGTCGCCTCACGCCCATGAAGCGGAGTTCGACAAGAACAACCAGAATCTGCTCGCCCGACTGAAGATGTACCGTCGCGGCCAAGGCTATGTCGGCAAGAAAGCCGCGGCCGACAAGGACTTCATCGGTCATGTTCTGCAAACGCTGAAACAGGCGTGGGCATCGATGCAGAACCAGAACGAAGTTCGGGTGATTGACCGGTTCTCCTGATACCCCAGGGGTTTTAATCCAGACCCCATCCATAAAAAGGCCCCACTCGTTACATCGAGTGGGGCCTTTTTGTTTGTCTCGTGCGCACCAAACAACGCTATCGTTAACCGTGTGCACTGGATCATTGGAGGTTTGCGATGAAAAAACATCTGACAGGCTTGCTGCTGGTGCTGGCCAGTGCTGCCCTTGCAAACAGCGTCCCCGGAGTTCCCTCATTCAATATGGACTGCCCCGGAAACATCGTCGTCCAGGCGGATCAGGACGGGCCGGTATTAATCAACAGCAAGGAAGCCGCCACCAAAGCCATCAACGATCGCCGCTTCGAAGCCAAGGGTTCGGGCTACACAATCTCGATCATCCTCACCGAGGATGACTCGGTCACGGTGTCCTCCACTGGCAAGGCGCCTAATGGTGTGTGCCAATCAATGGATGACTGATGCCGTCGACTCACCTGTAGCCGCACCCAACACCAACTCCATAAACGCCACCGACGCCGCACTGTGATAGTTGTTTTTGCGTCGAAGCAGCGCGGCCCCTCTTTTGGGCGCCTCCCCCTGCAACGGGATTTTGTGCAATGCACGGTCCTGGGTGGCAATGGGCTCTGGAAGAATAGTGGCGATGGCCGTGTGCCGAATGACTTCCAGCAAGGTGCTCACCGAGTTGACCTCGATCACCACCTTCGGCGTGATCTGCTCTTGGGCAAAGTACTCGTCAATGCGGGTGCGGGTAACGAAGTCCGCAGCCAGCAGCGCAAATTGCAGTTGCGCTACCTCTTCAGCAGACAACGCCACCTGGCTTTCGTATAACGGGTGATCGCGCCCCACCATGACGCCCAATGTCTCGGTAAACGCCGGGATGGACTCGATGTCGGCATTTCTGACCTGGGTAAACGCGATGGCGATGTCCAGTGAGTCATCCACCAGACCGGCTTCGATGTCATCCATCGACAGCTCGAAAATCTGCAGATGGATGTTCGGATACCGCGCCACGTAATCGCGCACCAACGGCCCCACCAGGTACGCCATGAACGTTGGCGTCATGGCCAGTCGCAAGGTGCCGCGGGACAAGTCCTTCACGTCATGCAGCGCACGTTTTCCCGCCTCCAGTTCCACCAGCACCCGACGAGCGCATTCGATGTAGGCCTGTCCCGCATCGGTGGGTTTCACCGTGCGCGAGGTCCGGTCAAACAGGCTCACGCCCAGGGTTTCTTCCAGTTGCCGGATCTGTTGGGACAGGGTCGGTTGCGAGACGTGAAGCGCCTCGGCGGCCCGGGTGAAGCCGCCGTGGTCGGCCACCGCCAGCAAATAGCGCAAATGTCGTAGCAGCATGGGGGATCACCCTCTATAGGCTGTGCTTATGCGCTGCATTGTATATGGGTCTTGGACGCTATGGATCGATCGGCAGAAGATTGCTCCACACCCAAGCAATTCCACCCCGGCAGGAAAAACCCCATGCAACAGTCCCACGCTTACAACGACCCAAGTCTGGCCCTGACCACGTCTATCCTCGATGCAAAAGCGCGTAAAAACCTGTCCTGGCAGGAGCTGACCGACGGCACCGGCCTGGGTCTGGCCTACGTCACCGCCGCCCTGCTCGGTCAGCACCCACTGCCGGAAAGCGCCGCCAAAGTCATTGGCGAAAAACTGGACCTGGACGCCGAAGCCGTGGCCCGCCTGCAGATCATCCCGTTGCGCGGCAGCCTCTCGGGTGTCCCGACCGACCCGACCATTTACCGCTTCTACGAAATGATCCAGATTTACGGCACCACGTTGAAAGCCCTCGTTCATGAACAATTCGGCGACGGCATCATCAGTGCGATCAACTTCAAGCTCGACGTGAAGAAAGTCGACGACCCGGAAGGCGGCTCTCGCGCAGTGATTACCCTAGACGGCAAGTTCCTGCCACTGCGTCCTTTCCAAGTGGATGCCGGCCCGCACTGATGTGCGGGCTAAACCCGACTCACGCATGAGGACATCGCCATGAAAGCGCTCATCGAAGGTTTTTTGAAGTTCCAGAAAGAAGCCTTTCCGCAACGCACCGACTTGTTCAAACACCTGGCCACCACCCAGCATCCGGGTACGCTGTTCATCACCTGTTCCGACAGCCGGGTCGTGCCAGAACTGCTGACCCAACAAGAACCCGGTGAACTGTTTGTGATCCGCAACGCCGGCAATATCGTGCCCTCTTACAGCCCGCACCCCGGCGGTGTGTCGGCCACGGTCGAATATGCGGTCGCCGTGCTGGGTGTTACTGACATTGTGATTTGCGGGCATTCGGACTGCGGCGCCATGACCGCCGTTGCCAAGTGCACCTGCATGGACCACCTGCCCGCCGTCAGCGGCTGGTTGCAACATGCCGAGTCGGCGAAAGTCATCAACGAATCCCGTCCTCACGCGAGTGAAGCGGCGAAGGTGAGTTCAATGGTTCGGGAGAATGTCATCGCGCAACTGGCCAATATCCAGACGCACCCAAGCGTGCGCCTGGCTCAGGAGAAAGGCCTGTTGAATTTGCACGGTTGGGTCTACGACATCGAGACCGGTTCGGTCGACGCCCTGGATGCCAACAGCCGCAGTTTCGTGGCGCTGGCAGAGTATCCGGACACCTGCGCCCTTCAAGCTCGACCCGTAGAAGCAGCAGCCTGAAGCTTGAATCTACTCGCCGCGAGACGATCGATGCAGCGCTCCCGGCTCACGGGAGCGCTGCGCTGACACAATCGACAGGGTCATTTATCGTCCATCTTGGTTGACGATTGAGGCCGAATTTCAGTGCTCTCTTCGGCGTTGGGTGGTTCTGGAAAAGTGCCTGGCGTGAACACGTGAGTCAGCAAGTCTTTGGCATCGACTTCGACGACTCCTTGAACCGAACGGGCCAGAGCAACAGCCTGCTCACACTGTTTATGGGTGTTGACGCGACCGCTCAACGCCACCGTGCTCCCATGGGTTTTGACATGGATTTGCAGGCCGAAGCTTGGTTCGGCCATTGCCAGGGCTGACTTCACCCTGGCGGTAATCCACGTGTCGTGAACGCCCCTTTCCAGATCCTGAGAGTAATGTTGAAACGAATGAAGTTTCATGGTGCAACCCTCTTCACGTAATCAGATGCGCTGTCCGTCCCATTTGCTATGCAGCCCTCTGCCTCTCAGGCGAGCGTTATGGGACATCTGATTCGTTTTGGAGTGCTCGCCACGCCAATACAGGCGCACATTAAGTATAGTGCGCCTCTCGACTGGGGTCGGTGTGCCGTCTCAGCGTTTGACCGACAGATCCGTCTGGGTCATGCGACTACGGATCGTGAACACCCCATCGCCCGAGAGAATCGCACTACGAGCAAACAGCCGACCGCTCTCCCAGTTCGAAAGACCCAGCTCCGGCTTGTTCAGCGCGTACTGTCCGTCGACCCAACGGGTAATCCCGTTGCCGACAAAAGGTGCGTTGACCGCGTTGTAGAAGCGTTCCTGAGCCTCGGCATCTTCACTGATCAACGACACGGTGAACTGCGGGCTGTAGCGATTGAACAACACGATGGCGCTGTCCAGGTCATCGACGATCTTCAGGCTGACTTCCGGGGTTTCTTCCCATTCCCACTCGCGGCCCAACTGATCCACGGGCAGCGGTTCGGCCAAGGCTTCGGTTTGATAGCCTTCGGCGCGGTACACCTCAACGCTTGCGGTCTGCCAATCGGTCGGCAAGTGCTGCTCGCTGCCCTCGACGATGTGCAATTTGCAGCCCTGCCCCCGTGCGGTGCCGGCCTGTTGCAGCGCGTCCAGGAACAGCGGCAGCAATTCGGTGACACGGTCACGGTGGATCAGACAGACGTTCAGGGTGTTGCAGACTTTGCGATCCAGCGAGTTACGCACCACCGCGGCAAAGCGCTTGGCCTCGGCATCCTTGTCGGCAATCAGCCAGGCGCCACCGGTGCCGTGCAGGCTGACGGCGGTGCCGGCCTGTTGGGCGATGCTACCCAGTTGGCTGACGGCACGACCCGAACCCCGGGCCACCGCCAGCGACAGGCGCCGGTCGGCGAACATCGCCCAGCCGGCGGCGTGATTGACGCTTTCCACCAGCGACACCGCGCCAGCCGGCAACCCGGCGTCGCTCAGTGCCGGATTCAACGCGTGGGTGACGATGGCTTGCGCCGTGCCCAACGCATCGCTGCCGATGCGCAGCACCGCCGTGTTACCCGTGCGCAACACACCGGCAGCGTCGGCAAAGACGTTCGGTCGGCCTTCGAAGACGAAAGCGACGATGCCCAAGGGCGAGACCACTTGCTCGACTTTCCAGCCGTCATGCTCGACGCAACTGACCACTTTGCCGCGCGTGGCTGACGCATCGCGCCAGGCCCTGAGGCCGGCGATCATGTCGCGGCGCATGCGTTCATCCGCCAGAAGCCGCGTGGTGGAACGTCCGCGAGCCTTGGCCCGCTCGATGTCGGCCAGGTTGGCGGCTTCGATCAAAGCCCAGCAGTCAGGATCTTCCAGGCGTTGGGCAAAGCGATCAAAGAACTCGCTGATGGCTTGATCCGAGACCGCGGACATTGCGCTGAAAGCCGCTTCGGCACGCTCGATTGCAATGGCCGCCGCTTGCTGGTCAGCCACCGGGATCAGCAACAACTCGCCGCTGACCTGCTCCACCAGCAAATGGTCCCCGGGCTTAAAGCGCGCGGCCAGTTCGGGGCTGACCACAGAGACACGATTCCCGGCGAAAGGGATAGGCGTGCCAGCGACTAGACGTTCGAGCGCAAGAGACATGAAGCGGTTTCACCATGCAATGGGCGGCCGGAAAATGTATAGGAAAATCCCTGGAGCGTCATTACCCGCACGCCTGACCGGAATCGAAAACCCGGCAACCCGTCACCCCCTACGCTAAAAGACCACTGTGACCCGGCACCACCGTGTCTAGAACACCGACCAGCCAATCCGCTGACTCAGCAACTCCAGCGCGGCCATGCCCGCGAGGGAGTTGCCGGCGGTGTTCAACTCCGGTGACCAGACGCACACCGTGAATTGCCCCGGCACCACCGCGACAATTCCCCCGCCCACACCACTTTTGCCGGGCAAACCGACGCGATAGGCAAAGTTGCCGGCTTCATCGTAGAGGCCGCTGGTGGCCATGATCGAGTTGACCTGCTGGGTCTGGCGGGCGCTGAGGATCTGTTCGCCGCTGTGTTTGCAGAAACCGTCGTTGGCCAGAAAACAGAACGCCCGGGCCAGATCCACGCAGGTCATGCGTAGCGCGCAATGGCTGAAGTAACTGCGTAGCACCGCTTCGACGTCGTTATGAAAATTGCCGAAAGACTGCATCAGATAAGCCATCGCAGCGTTGCGCGCGCGATGCAGGTATTCGGAATCGGCGACCTTGCCGTCCACCATGACTTGCGGGTTGCCGGACAGCCGGCGGACAAAGTCGCGCATGGACAACGCTGGCGCGGCAAAGCGCGACTGGTTGATGTCGCAGATCACCAGCGCACCGGCGTTAATGAAGGGATTGCGCGGGCGCCCGCGCTCAAACTCCAGTTGCACCAGCGAATTGAACGGTTGGCCGGAAGGCTCGTGACCCAGACGTTCCCATATGGCCTCGCCGGAATGTTCAATGGCCTGCACCAGACTGAACACCTTGGACATACTCTGCACCGAGAACGGCGTGTGAGCATCGCCGGCGCAATACAGTTCGCCGTCATTGCCATACACCGCAATGCCCAGCTGATCGGCCGGCACCGTGCCAAGGGCGGGAATGTAATCAGCCACCTTGCCTTGGCCGATCAGGGGACGTACTGCGTCAAGGATCTCGTTCAACAGCGCCTGCATGCGGGCTCCGAAGTCTCGCCCCATGGGATTGCGGGGACACTGACGCTAGACGCCGCTGGTCAGTGGCGGATCACAGTTTGGCAACAATCGCCGTTACGTATCACATTGTGTACAGCCCCCCTTCGGACACACCCTACCCCTAAAACCCCGCGCCAAAGACACATCGCAGATACACCTGCCTGATGAACTGTGCCTGTCGATTGGCCTCGCCGATCAAAGCGCTCAACTCACTCAATGCTACGGAGTATCACCATGTTCAAGCTCTCGACTTCTTCTTTAACCCTCGGCCTGATCATCACTGGCGGCCTGGCCTTGTCCAACGCGGCTTCAGCCTCCGAGTCCGAAGCGTTCAGCATGAAACAACTGGCCCACGGCTACAGCCAGGCCCAGGCTGACACGGCAGAAAAACCCGCTGAAGGTAAATGTGGCGAAGGCAAGTGCGGCGCCGGCGAGTAACCCCTTGCGTGGGGCACGACGCTGCCCCACTCCCCTGACTGAACGGAGATCAAGCCCATGACCACCTCACTCTCATCGGCCGTGAAAGGCCTGCACCTGAACCTCGACCGTGCCGGCAGCTGGATCGCGCCGCTGACTTTGCGGGTGTTCCTCGCCTGGGAGTTCTTCGAGTCTGGCCTGGAAAAATTCAATGGCGGAAATTGGTTCGCCGATATTCAGGACAGCTTCCCGTTTCCCTTCAACCACGTTCCGGCCACGCTGAACTGGGAACTGTCGATGTGGGCCGAACTGATCTGCGCCCTTGCCATACTGGTCGGCCTGGGAACGCGGATCTCGGCAATCATTTTGATCGTGGTCACGGTCGTTGCGACCGCTGCCGTTCACTGGCCCGCCGATTGGTCTACATTGAGTGAGCTTGCTCAGGGTTACGCCATCAGCAACAAGGGTCACGGCAACTTCAAACTGCCGCTGATCTACCTCGCGGCCTTTATGCCGCTGTTGCTTTCGGGTGCCGGCAAGCTCAGCCTCGATGCGCTGCTGGCTCGATTTTTCTGGCGTCGTAATAATCGCTAAACACCAGCACGCCGATAATGCCTCGAACTCCACAAGAACGGAGCAATCGTAACGTATGCAGGCACTCTCAAGCTTCCAGGCCACACAACCCCAATAAGCCTCACCCCACTCACATGCGAAGACAGGAGCCACCATGAGCGTGACCACCCAATGGATCGAGATCGACAGCCCCGACGGTAAATTCGGCGCTTACCTGGCAATTCCGCACACCCGCAAAGGCCCGGGGATCGTGTTGATCCAGGAAATCTTCGGCGTGAATGAACACATCCGCTCGGTCGCCGAACAATACGCCGCCGACGGCTACCTGGTGATTGCACCGGACCTGTTCTGGCGCAGCGGCCCGCGCATCGAACTGGGCTACGACGAAGCCGGCTGGAAAAAAGCGGTCGAGTTGATGAACGCCACCGACATCGGCAAGGCGCAAGACGACGTCAAACTGGCCATTGAAGCCTTGAAAGCCCAGCCCGGCCTGGACGGCGGCATTGCTTCCATCGGTTACTGCTTTGGCGGTTTGCTCTCATACCACACCGCCGCCAATGGGCTGGTGGACGTGGCCATCGCCTACTACGGCGGGGGGATCCAGAATCATCTGGACCGGGCCGATGAAATCGAGGTGCCGCTGCTGATGCACTTCGGTGAAGCGGACAGCCACATCCCACTGGAAGCCGTGGAGAAAATCGCCGAGCGTTTCGATACCAACGATAACGTGGAAATTGTCGTGTATCCCGAAGCCGAACATGGCTTCAACTGCTCGCACCGCGACAGCTACAACCAGCGCGCAGCGGCTGAGGCACATGGCAACACGCTGATCTTTTTGGGGATGGAACTGTAAGGCCGACACAAACTAGCGAGAAACCTGTGGACAGGGAGCTCGACTGTGGCGAGGAGGCTTGCCCCCTCGCCACAGAGTGTTCACCAGGCTCAAGATCTACGTTAACTGACAGGCATTAGCCTATGAGTAGCTATGCTTGATGTGTGGCAAGCCCCTGGTAGCAACATCGTGAAGGAGGCGTTCGAGATGCAACTCATCACGTTGAAAATCGATAAACCGGAAGCGACGAACTTCATTTTAGGCCAGACGCACTTCATCAAGTCCGTCGAGGACATCCACGAAGCGTTGGTCAATACCGTACCAGGCATCCGCTTTGGCGTGGCCTTTTGCGAAGCTTCCGGCAAATGCCTGGTAAGGGGGTCCGGCACCGACACCGCCATGATTGAACTGGCCCAGAAGAATGCGGCAGCCATCGCCGCAGGGCATAGCTTCATCATTTTCCTCGGCGATGGTTTCTATCCGCTGAACGTGTTGAACACCGTCAAAATGGTGCCAGAGGTGTGCCGTATTTTTTGCGCAACGGCCAATCCGACTGAAGTCGTTCTCGCCGAGACGGAACAAGGGCGAGCGATTCTGGGCGTCGTGGATGGCTTCTGTGCCAGTGGCATTGAAGACGAGGAAGACATCCTGTGGCGCAAAAACCTGTTGCGACAGATCGGCTACAAACTTTGAGCACCTTGCGCTAACCAGGCGTTTTTCACGGCCAGGAGCTGCCGGTGGTCGTTGCATTTCGCTTGTCACCGGCGTTTGACTAAGCTGAACAAATCGGTACGAAGGAGACGACTATGTATGCGGTTATAAGAACCTACTCGGGTCCCGGCGCAAAGCAGCTTTTCGATGTTTTAGAAAAGCAAAAGGCCGACGTCGAAGCTGCCCTCCGTAAAGTCTCTGGCCTCGCAAGCTACACACTGCTACCTCTCGGTGATGGCGGTATGTCGGTGACTGTTTGCACGGACAAGGCCGGCACCGATGAGAGCATGAAAGTCGCTCGCGACTGGATTCAGAAAAACGCCTCGCACATCCACGCGAACCCGCCGGTCGTCACGGAAGGTCCAGTCATTGTGCAGATCAATTAGCGCGCCCTGGCGATCCCTCACGACAATATCGCTGTCGCAGTCATTGCTTTTGCCGGTCCTTGGCACTGCGCAGCCAGCTACCCCCGTGAACATTTTCACCTGCTTGTGCAGCAGAAATTGTGAAGGAGTCTAATATTGAAATGCCATAGATCGGTCCATCACATAGTTGCGTAAGGGTGCGAGGGACCGTTGGCATGTAGGTGGCTTTGGAGCCAACACGGGACCGGTGCTGGCTTAATAGATTTAAAATTGGAGGGAACCATGAGCAATCTCATCGCCAGCGGCGAGCCACCTGAAGCCGTCCACCTCATGGTCAAGGTTTACGCCGGCTTGCTGCTCGCAGGATTTGCGTTTGTTCCGGCCTATCTGATTGGCTACTTATACGTCTTTCAAGACCCCACCCTTATATTCGAGAACCACCTGTTCCATATAATTGCGATCACGGCAGCCACCTTGGCAGGTTTGTTTGTTACTTACGTAACGTGGCGTTGCTATCAGTCATCGGGAGACCCGCTGTTGCGATGGATGACGCTTGGCTTTCTCGGTTTTGTACTGATCTACGGGTTGCATGGTGCGTTCACTGGGCAAGCACACCACAATATCTGGCTCTTCCTGCTGTATGGACCGGCCTCTCGACTGGTCATGTCAATTCTGCTGTTAGTCGGAATGCTGTCGTACCACCGCCCACCTGATACCGCGGACCAACGAATGAAGACCCGCGCCTGGTTGACCTGGATAGGACTGTTTCTGCTGGTTGACGTGGCAGTGGCGTACGTCGCGAATTCGCCGATCGCCGGCAATCTCGCGGTGCGCCTCACAATGGAAGGTGGTGCCCTCGTTCTTTCCACATTGACCGTGACAATGCTCCTGTTGCGCCGTATCCGTTCGCCGCTGATGATGATTTTTGTCATCTCGGTCACCGCGTTCGCGCTGTCATCTCTTGCCTTCATCCTTGCACGTCCGTGGAATCACATGTGGTGGCTCGCTCATGCGATCTTCGCCGGTGGATTCTTCATGTTGAGCTATGGGGTAGTGCAAGCGTTCCTCACCACACGGTCGTTCTCGAAGATTTACAGCCAAGATGAGTTGATGGTACGTCTTGCCGAAGCGATGGCGTATACCGAGAGCGCCCTGCAGGAACTCCAGCGCACCAATCAAGAGCTCGGACACCTTGCGGCGACCGATCCACTGACAGGCGCTGATAATCGGCGTCGGTTCATGGAGCGGGTCGAAGTCGAAATTGGCCGGACCAAGCGCGGGGGGGCGCCGTTCTCCGTGTTGGCACTCGATCTGGATAATTTCAAGTCCATCAACGATCGCTTCGGGCATCAGGTTGGCGATGACATCCTGAAGATTTTCGTGGAGAAATGTCTCGATTCGATCCGGCCGTATGACGGCGTAGCCCGAGTGGGTGGGGAAGAATTCATGATACTGCTACCTCAGACTTCACTTGAAGGCGCGCACGTAATCGCTGAGCGTCTGCGAAGCAGCGTTGCAAATAATTCTTTTCATGGCGTGCAGCGGTCAAACATGGTCACAGTGAGCATCGGCGTATCGCAATCTGGCTGCGACGGCGACACCATAGACGCAATTCTGCGTACAGCCGATCAACGCCTATATCACGCTAAACACGAAGGCCGTAACCGTGTGGTCACTTCCATCAAAACCAGCCTCCAACCTCTGCCCTGACCATCTGATGCTCTTTAAATGGTCGGCAACCCGGACGTTTACCAATCTCGGCTGGCAGATGTCGCTCATTACAGGCTCACACCCCTACCGTGCCGACCCACCACGCGGCTTATAAAAGAGGAACATCGAGGTCTCGGTGGTCTTGAGGTATTTCCTGACCCAATTGGGTTTCACATTCCTGTCGTGGAAATAGATCGCGCCATGGGTTCGGTCGTTCAGTTGTTTGTTGAGCGCTTTGCGCGCGATTTCCTTGGCAATCGCGTATTGGGTTTCTTCCTGGACCTGATCCGAGCGTCCATCACACCACCACGAAAACTGACAATTCTTGCTTTCAGACCCCTGCTTGACCACGGCGCATACCGTTTCCGGAAATCCCTCATGGCCCAGTCGGTTCATGACGACGCTGGCGACGGCTTCCATGTTGGCGGGCGATTTGCCTTTGGCTTCCCAGTAAATGGAACGGGCCAGACAGGTAATTGCATCGTCCATGGGCGACTGACCGGCCGGATCGACCGCCTGAACTTCGGATGTGGTGATGGTTTCGGACTTGGGCACCGGTACATCGGAGCCCTTCTGCGCAGCTTTTTGTTCAAGGACCTCGGCCTTGTCTTCAGCCACTTCCTTTTTTTGCTCCTGCTCAGATGCAGTGGAGTCGCCGAAGACAAGGGTTATTGCGAAGCAGGCGGCTATCCAGATTACTCGCATGATCAACCCTTCCGACTGAACCGGGAGCACGCCACGCTGGCGACTTTGCTTGATTGTAGTTGCGAAAATTCATTCCTACAGACGGACAAAAAAACTGTATTTGGGCGCGAAAAGGCATTGCACTTGCGGGGGTGAAATCGCGCATCATGGGTGCAGTCAGCTCAAGGGGAATTCCATGCGCTTCAAATCATCCGTTACGCGTTTTGCCACGTTGTCACTGGGTCTGTTGTTCGCCGTGAATGCGTTGGCGGCCGACGAGACACAACTGATTGATTCGATCAACGTCTACCGCAGCCAGGTGCAGCGCTGCGCGGGTCAGGTCTCGCAGGAACTGCCACCGCTGGCAGGCGATCCACGGTTGGCGCTGTCCGCCACCAGCATCGGCAATCTGCAGCAGGCGATGGCGACCGCGGGTTATCCGATGAAGAACGTACAGGCGATCAGCCTGTCCGGGCCGCGCGATGCGCCGTCGGCGATGAAAGCCATTCAGGAAAGTTTTTGCCAGATCGTGCTGGACCCGCAGTTCGTCGATGTCGGTGTGAGCCGCCAGGACCGCGAGTGGCGCATCGTGCTGGCACGACCGCTGTTGAGCGCTCGCTTGGGCGACTGGCAGGCGGAAGGCCAGAAGCTGCTGGCCGAGCTCAACGCCGCGCGCACCCAGCCGCGCCAGTGCGGCACGCAATCCTTTGCCGCCACCACGCCACTGACCTGGAACGTCACGCTCGCGACCGCGGCCGAGGAGCACGCCCGGTCAATGGCCAACAACAATTACTTCGATCACAAGGACCGCGATGGCCGTACGCCGGGCGACCGGGCTGAACTGGCGGGTTACAGCGGCGGGCAGATCGGCGAGAACATTGCTGCCGGGCAAGACTCTGTGCGCATAGTGGTCGATGGCTGGGTGTCCAGCGCCGGTCACTGCGCGAACCTGATGAACCCGCAGTACCGGGAGTTGGGGGCTGCGTATGCGGTAGATCCGAAGAGTGATTCGGGGATTTACTGGACGGCAATGTTCGGGACGCCATAAACGCCCGTTTTTTTTGCAGGGTCATCCATAGCGATTGGACGACCTGCCAAGTCACGAAGTACTGATGGGGCGCTTCACGTATCCGCCTGCACCACCTCGATCCCAAGCTTTTGATAATCCTCGACATTGCCCGACGCCACACGACGCTCGGTGATCAGGGTATGGATGCGCTGACACGGCGCGACCACGAACGGCTCCACCGCTCCCAGTTTGTCGGCAAAGCGCGGGATAAACACAAACAACCGGACATCAATTCTTTCGATGATTCAAATCAGAAAGCCGAATTTTGAATTTTTTTGTGACCTGTTCAAGATGGCGCCATCACACATGCTTTGGATGAAAACTTCATGAATCTAAATTTTGCCTTTGCGTGCATGATCGTCGTCTCGTTTGCTATTGCGTTGGGGCACGCCTGATCAGCTGAAACCAAGGGCGATGCGCACCCTCCTCCCTCCAGAGTCGACTGATGCTTTTTTCCCTTGTATCGAACGGTTCACTTCTCACGCCTGAACAGCCTGATACAGCGGTGCCCTGGTGGAGCTTTACCAAAACCGTGCTCGCCGCCACCGCGCTGTCGCTGATGCGTGACGGCTTGATCGACCTTGACGACAGCGTTGCTGCAGGCCCCTTCACGCTGCGCCAATTGCTGCGGCACGAGGCCGGGCTGGCTACCTGTTGCGCTGTTTTTCATGAAGGCGCCAACCAAGGCGTTGCTGAAGCAGAAGTGGTCGAGCGCCTGTCGGCGGTCCTTGGGGAAAGCCGGTAGAAAAACCATAACCCTTGCCAAACATGGTCTATAACCAATGTCGACATGATTTGGATCAGGGGACCTTGAAGGCTCCCTCGGTAAATTGATCTCTTGAAAAACAGCGGACAAGTGAGTGTCCGCTAGGAGATTCCCCCCGCATGAAAACCTTGAAAATAGCCGCCAGTGATTCCGCGCTTGATTGTTTCCACACCTCCCGAGAAGTGATTTCGCTCAAACAAACCGACTACACCGACGTCGCCGTTGCGGTGTTCTCTGTCGAGGATGTGATGGCTGGCGCCCTGGACGCTCTGCAGCGTACCGGTTTCGATATTCCCATTTTCCTCGTTGCCTCTCCCGGTTCCGGCAACCGCGCCCGGGACGTCTACAAGCACCTGCAAGATGTTCTGCTTCAGGTAAATGGTATTTTTGACCCCTCGCGCAACAACGCCGAATACCATGGCAACCAATTGGAGACCGCGGCAAAAGCCTATGAAGAAAGTCTCCTGCCGCCCTTCTTCGACGCGCTCAAGCACTACACCGAATCGGCAAACGCCACGTTCGCCTGCCCTGGCCACCAGGGCGGCCAGTTTTTCCGCAAACACCCGGCAGGCCGGCAGTTCTTCGACTTCTTCGGCGAGACCCTGTTTCGCGCCGACATGTGCAACGCCGACGTCAAGCTCGGTGATTTGCTGATCCACGAAGGCCCGGCACTTCTGGCGCAAAAACACGCGGCGCAGGTGTTCAACGCCGACAAGACCTACTTCGTACTCAATGGCACATCCGCCTCTAACAAGGTGGTCACCAATGCGCTGCTCACCCCTGGCGATCTGGTGCTGTTCGATCGCAACAACCACAAATCCAATCACCAAGGGGCGTTGATCCAGGCGGGGGCGACCCCGGTTTACCTGGAAACCGCGCGCAACCCTTATGGTTTCATCGGCGGGATTGACGCCCATTGTTTCGAAGAAGATTACCTGCGTGAACTCATCAGCGAAGTCGCACCGGACAAGGCCCAACTGCCACGGCCGTTTCGCCTGGCGATCATTCAGCTGGGCACCTATGACGGCACCATCTACAACGCCAGACAAGTCGTCGATCGCATCGGCAAACTGTGCGACTACATCCTGTTTGACTCGGCGTGGGTGGGCTACGAACAGTTCATTCCGATGATGAAGGATTGCTCGCCACTGCTGCTTGACCTGCATGAAAACGACCCCGGTATCTTTGTCACGCAATCGGTGCACAAACAGCAGGCGGGGTTTTCCCAGGCTTCGCAGATCCACAAGAAAGATCGCCATATCAAGGGCCAGGCCCGTTATTGCAACCATGCACGGCTGAACAACGCCTTCATGTCCCAAGCGTCCACCAGCCCTTTTTACCCGCTGTTCGCCTCACTGGATGTCAACGCGCGCATCCATTCCGGGCGCAGTGGTCTGCGCCTGTGGGAAGACTGTGTGAAGTTCGGTATTGATGCGCGCAAGTTGATTCTGGAAGCGTGCACCATGGTCCGTCCATTCGTGCCGGACACCATTGACGGTCGCCCATGGCAGGACCATCCGACTGAGGACATCGCCAACGACATCCGTTTTTTCGAGTTCCATCCGAAGGATCGCTGGCACGCATTCGGCGGTTACGCCGACAAGCAATACTTCATCGACCCCTGCAAGTTGCTGTTCACCACGCCAGGTATCGACCCGGTCGATGGCAGTTACACCGACTTCGGTATCCATGCCGGCATCCTCGCCAACTTCCTGCGGGAGAATGGCATCATTCCGGAAAAGTGCGACCTGAACTCGATTCTGTTCCTGCTCACCCCGGCCGAAGACTGGGCGAAGATGACTCATCTCGCCTCACAGATCGCGCGTTTCGAACGCTTCATCAGCGATGACGCGCCGATGAGCCGGGTGTTGCCGGCCATTTATGCGCAACACCAGGAGCGCTATCACAACTACACCATTCGCCAACTCTGCCAGGAGATGCACGACCTTTACCGCGACCACAACGTCCAGCAATTGCAGAAGGCAATGTTCCGCAAAGAACACTTCCCGAAAAAGGCCATGAACCCTCAGGCAGCACAGTTCGAATTCATCCGTGGTAACGTCGAATGGGTGGCGCTGGCAGACGCCGAGGGTCGCATCGCTGCCGAAGGCGCCCTTCCCTATCCGCCCGGCGTGCTTTGCGTAGTGCCCGGGGAAATATGGGGGGGTGCAGTGCTCAAGTACTTCCTGGCGCTGGAGGAAGGTATCAACTCACTGCCTGGCTTCACGCCAGAACTACAGGGCGTGTACTTGAAACAGGAAGGGGGTCGCATTCGCGCCTATGGGTACGTGATCAAGACTTGAGTCTTCACACCTCCAGCGGCGTGTCAGCCTGGGGCTAAGCGCGATGGCGAGTGGATATCTGCGCGGAGCCGATTATGCTTCAAGAAACCTTGCAGCGATGCGAGGCCGTCAGCCTGTGTGCATGCTTAGCGCAATTCGTCATCGACGACATCAGCCCCAGGGCCTGGGTGCGGAAAAAATGTAGTGAGGTACTCCGGCCTACAACAAGAGCAAGACGGAGAAGACTCATGGCCGCAATCGACAACACTTCCACGGGCAGCGCGTCCCACCACGGGCTCACCAAGGAGGAGCGCAAGGTCATTTTCGCCTCGTCCCTGGGCACCGTGTTCGAGTGGTACGACTTCTATCTTTACGGCTCTCTCGCCGCGATTATAGCCAAGCACTTCTTCGCCGGCGTCAATGAGACGACGTCCTTCATCTTCGCGCTGCTCGCATTCGCCGCGGGGTTCGCCGTACGCCCCTTCGGCGCCATCGTGTTCGGCCGACTGGGCGACATGATCGGGCGCAAGCACACCTTTCTCATCACCATTGTGATCATGGGTATCTCCACGGCCATCGTGGGCTTTTTGCCCGGCTATGCGACCATCGGCGTGGCGGCGCCGATCATCCTGATCACCCTGCGCCTGCTGCAAGGCCTGGCCCTGGGTGGTGAGTATGGCGGCGCGGCGACTTACGTGGCCGAGCACGCGCCGAAAGGCAAGCGCGGCTACTTCACCTCGTGGATCCAGACCACCGCGACCCTCGGCCTGTTCCTTTCTCTGTTGGTGATCCTCGCCTGCCGCACTATCCTCGGCACCGAAGCCTTCGAGGCCTGGGGCTGGCGGATCCCCTTCCTGCTGTCGATCCTGCTGCTGATCGTCTCGGTGTACATCCGCCTGCAACTCAGCGAGTCGCCGGTGTTCTTGAAGATGAAAGCCGAAGGCAAGTCCTCCAAAGCGCCGCTGACTGAATCCTTTGCCCGCTGGGACAACCTTAAAATCGTGATCATGGCCCTGCTCGGCGGCACTGCCGGCCAGGCCGTCGTCTGGTACACCGGGCAGTTCTATGCGCTGTTCTTCCTGCTGCAGACGCTGAAGATCGAACCGCAGACCGCCAACTTGCTGATTGCCGGCTCCCTGCTGATCGGCACGCCGTTCTTCGTCATATTCGGCAGCCTGTCCGACCGCATCGGCCGCAAAGGGATCATCATGGCCGGCTGCATTATCGCAGCGCTGACTTACTTCCCGATCTTCCATGCGTTGACCCAATACGGAAACCCCGACGTGTTCATCGCGCAGGAGAAGAACCCGGTCACGGTGATCGCCGATCCTGACCAGTGCTCGTTCCAGTTCGACCCGGTGGGCAAGGCCAAATTCACCAGCTCCTGCGACCTCGCCAAGACTGTTCTGGCGAAGAGGGCGATCCCCTACAAGAACGAGAAAGCTGAGCCTGGCGCCGTCGCGCAGGTCCGCATCGGCGACAAGGTGATCCCGAGCTTCGAGGGCACCGGCATGCCGGCCGCCGACTTCAAGGCCAAGAATGACGCCTTCGCCGCCACCCTTGGCACCGCGCTCAAGGACGCCGGCTACCCCGAGAAAGCCGACCCGGCCAAGACCAACTACCCGATGGTGCTGCTGCTCCTGACCATCCTCGTGATCTACGTGACCATGGTTTATGGCCCGATCGCCGCCTGGCTGGTGGAGCTCTTCCCGGCGCGCATCCGCTACACCTCGATGTCGCTGCCGTACCACATCGGCAATGGCTGGTTCGGCGGCTTTCTGCCCACGGTGGCGTTCGCCATGGTCGCGGCCACGGGTGATATCTACTACGGGCTGTGGTACCCCATCGTCATCGCGGTGATGACGGCGATTCTTGGCACGTTCTTCCTGCCGGAAACCAAGGATCGGGACATTCATCACACCTAGGCTGGCATCTGCCCTCTCCCACAAGGGAGAGGGCAATCCTTCCGTATTTAGTGTGTTGTAGGGAAATGGAGGAAATGAGGACGGATCTATTTGTTCGGCTCGTTACGAGCGCAACACGCCAATCGCCCGTCGATATTTTTCAATGCGCTCCAGGTCTTCCCACGACGGCTGCGCGATCCGCGACAAGTCGCTGTTCTCTTCCCGGTGCGCGGTGGCGGCGATGGCAATGGCAACGGCGCGTTCAGTGTCTGGCTCATATCGTTCTCCCTGGGTAATCGGCGTCCGCATTGCGGCGAGGGGTAAACCTCCCGACGCAATGCCCGTATAAATCCGGACTCAACCCAACAGATGCTGTGAGATGAGTTTGGAAATCTCGACCATCGACGTCCTTCCGGTGAATTCAAACTTCACTCTGCCCAGCGCCGAGAAGTAGATTTCCAGCTCAGAATCCAGGTCGAAGGTGCCCGAGGTTTCCACGGAGTAAGCGACGATGTTTTTGTAAGGCAACGAAGTGAAGTCTTTTTTGCTGCCGGTGATGCCTTGGACGTTGACCGCAATAATTCGTTTATTGGTAAACACCACGCCGTCGCGCATGGATTTATAGGCATCAATGACCTGCTCGCCGTCCAGCAGCAGCGCGGTGACTCGCTCCGCGTACTCGTTGTTTTGCTTGAGTTTGAAAAAGCCTTTGTTGTTGAAATCGATCATCCGCCATCCCCTTCCTTAAAGAGTGTTCCCTGGATTGCCAGCGCGTGGCGCGGCGAGCATACCATCGGCCCTGCGCTTTTTGCGCCCCCCCACAGCGGATCTGAAAAACCAATGGAACCCCGCGCCTCATCGCGTTTTCGAAACCCTATCAGCGCTGATCTTTGA
Organism: Pseudomonas sp. RT4P38; assembly: GCF_054897765.1. Taxonomy (NCBI): domain Bacteria; kingdom Pseudomonadati; phylum Pseudomonadota; class Gammaproteobacteria; order Pseudomonadales; family Pseudomonadaceae; genus Pseudomonas; species Pseudomonas sp. RT4P38. The sequence goes on along the minus strand of NZ_CM142703.1, from coordinate 3,087,272 downwards.
TCAAACAAGGCGCCATTGGAGAGGAAATCCCGATGAACAGTAGACTGCTGTTTCTGCTTGCCAGCCTGAGTCCCACCCTGGTCATGGCTGAAGGCTGTGACGTGCTGACTCGCTCCCAAAGCCCTTCCGTGCCGGTGGTCGAAACGCATAGCTGCTATGAGTACGAAGGCATGCCGGTGAACTCCATCGATTGGTCATGCAGCAACGAGAGCAAAGACATGCTGACCAGCACCAAGAAAAAAGTCGAACAGTGCGCCGATCATTCTCAGGCCACTTGCATCGCCACGTTGACGCAAGATTCGCTGGCCAATCCTCACTCCACCAGCAAGGACAAGAGCAGCACATCGCTGAATATTCCGAACAATGCGAAGGTCACTACGTACTACTACGGCGCTGAGCATTTGAGTCAGGCGAAAATTGATTGCGAGTCAGGTGGTGGTCACTGGAAAGCGCAGTAGCCACTCAAGAACACAAAAGCGCCTTCACCATCGGAATGCAAGCGAGTTGCAGACCGGAGGGCGAATGGTAAATGGCCGTCTGTTCACCGACAAAACCGCATTGCCGGTAGAAGTGAGCAGCGTTCAACGTAGCGTCCAGATTAACTTCCTCCAGCCCCAGATCCCGCGCCAGGCACTCAAGGTAATCCAGAATGCGCTTGCCAATGCCCCGCTGCATAAAGCCAGGCAAGACAAAGATTGCGCCGATTTCACGCTTCTCCAGATCAAGCATGCCTGTCGCCACAGGCTCTCCTTGAATACACCCCAGATAAAAGTGTTTTTCCATCAGGTCGCAATATCCGTCCACAGCGGCCCCTGCCGTCCAGACGTCCATTTGCTGCGGGGTATAGGCGCCGATGCACTGATGCCGTATCGCTTGACGGCGAATGTCGAATGCCGTCCGGCAATCGCCGTGATGGGCTCGTTTGATCTCTAACATTGCAATCTCCATTAGCCATCGGCGGACGGAGAACTAAAAAGCCCCGTCCATTTCTGGCGGGGCCTTGGTTAATACGTCAGGTTCCAGGCACGCATGACCTCATGGCCCGCCGGAAGCGGTCATGGAGGAATACATCATGTACATGCGAGGTGTGTAGGTCATGGGCAGATAGTGTTGTTGGAAGGTTGGCTTGTCAATCTTGAAGCTCAAGGGCGTGCCGGCACTGCTACTGCCGGAGCTGAGCCTCGCGCCAGTCCCTGGGGGCATGACCATAGACGCCTCGAAAAACACGGCTGAAGTGCGAGAGGTCGTTGAAGCCCCAACGAAACGCGATATCGGATATCCGCAATGTGGCGTTGGCCGGGTCCAACAGATCAGTACTGCAGCGTTCCAGGCGACGACGCAACAGGTAGCGCATCAGCGAAGAACCCTCATGTTCAAACAGCTTATTGATGTAACGCGCGGAAAGACCTGTCCCCAGGGAGACGTGCTGTGCATTGAGTGTCGGATCGCGAAGGTTGTCGTTCACAAAGACCTTCACCCGCATCAAGGTCAGCGCCTGGCTGCGAGAGTGCTCAGGGTCCAGGGTTTGCAGATTGCCAAGCGTCAGCGCAATCAGATTGGTGGCCGACTCAGACAACTTGACCATCTCGGCGGCAGAGAACTGACTGATTTGTGAGGTCACACTCTCCAGAAACATGCGCATGACACGCCCGACCGGATTGTCCATGGAGACTCGTGTGGCCATCCGGCTTTCCATACCCACGACGAGTTGATTCAGGCTGCACCTTGGCAGGCTCACGATGATCTGTCGCCAATCATTGGCAAAGCTCAGTTGATGCGGTCGTGTCGCATCATAAATAGCGAAATCCCCCGGCCCGATAATCGCCCGGTTGCCGTCCTGCTCCAACTGCTCGGTGCCCTCCAGCATCAACACCGCAAAGTATTTGTCTTCGTCCCGCGATCTTGGTTGCAGGTGACGACGATTGACGGCCTGAGCCGCTGCGCTGACGTCACTGATCCGCAGTAGCTCGCACTTCTGCGATCTGACTTTTCCGAAGAACCCGGGGTTTGGAACAGCGCCGATTTCAACGTCGGCAAACATCCGCAGAATCATTTCTCGCCAATAATCCACTCGCTCGGATGTGGAGCCGCCTTCAGTGGCAACGTCGATGTTTTCGCAGGACCAATTGGTCACCGGCGCGCGTCTGCTGCCACTGAGGTCAACGGCACCTGCTCGCCATCCCTTCAAGTCCCCCTCCAGTTGATTGCCCATGTGCGAAGCCCCCTTCCTGTGGAAGTGATTTTTAGAATGACCTAGCAAGCCTCATACCTGGCACATCCGTGGGCCTAACGAAGCAACCTCTGCATGCAACGTCTGCCAAAAATCGATTGGCAATTCTGGAAGACATACACCCCCGGACGTCGAAACGACGCCCGACCGGTTTTCTCCAACCGTAGAACCCTTCTTACATCACTCCCCGATAGCTTTTCCACCGCCAGCGACCAAAGGGCCGCCTGAGAAAACTTTTTGTTCCGCTACAGCCAAGAACCCAATCCGGGACCGCCGCATCCTTGAGTCAGCGCCGAACGGCAGTGGGCTCCAGACACGGTCATCAGTCGTTGCTACCTCACCGGCTTTGGTTGGTGAAAACCACCAAGGGCAAGTTCCTTAAATGTCCCCCTACGAAGGGACAATCCACAATAGGCGACAGACAATGAGCAAAGTTAAAGCGTGGCTAGTGCAAAAGAGAAAGTCCGTTTTGCTTGGACTGATCCTGATAGGTACGTCGTTTGCCACCATGGCGGTGGAAGTGGCACCGGGTGACTACGAGCAATACCCGATAGGGGCGACTATCGGAGCCGTCTATTACCAGCATGCAACCACTGACTCATTTCGATCCAATGGCCACCAGGCCAGTTCGGACTTCAACCTGACCTCCGATATCGGCATTCTGCGGTTGCTGCATGTCTATCAACTGAGCGATTCGGTCACCATCGACCCGCAGTTCCTGCTGCCGTTTGGCCAAGTTTCCGGCCATGGCAGCGCCTCGATGCTCGGTGACGCCAGCGGCACCGGCGACCTCATCCTGACCGCACCGATCAAGGTGCTCCTCAACAGTGCCCGAGACACCCTCAGCGCCAACGCCTACCTCTACGTACCGAGCGGTACCTACGATAAGAACGACCCGATCAATCTGGGTGGAAACCGCTGGAAAATCGACTTTCAGGCCGCCTACATCAAGCACTTTCTCGACAAGTGGGCGGTGGACCTGGTGGGCGATGCCATCTGGTATGGCGACAACGATGCATTCGGCCCCGGCTCATCGGTGCTCAAGCAGAAAACCTCCTACAGCGCGCAGATCATGACTCGCTACATGCCGGACCCCACCACCTCTTTCGCCGTGGGCGTGGGCCATATCTGGGGTGGGGAAACCGAGGTTGATCAGGTCGACCGCGATGACGCCATGCGCACCACCAACATCCGTTTGACCGCCACCAAGTTCGTCACGCCCAAGGATCAATTCCAGCTCCAGCTCGGCCGGGATCTCTCGGTCGAAAACGGTCCCAAAGAGGACTTTCGCATGAACCTGCGCTATGCGCGGGTGTTTTGACGCCCTGCCCGCCTTCAAGCAAGCACCCGCTCACTTGCACCAGTTGCGTGCAGTTGGGATGACATGATCTGAATAAAAAGAGAGAAACGTATGGAATCCGCGATTGATAAACACCTGATGTGCCCTCGGTCTCGTGACCGCAGAATTGAAGATGACTACACCCCGCCATATCCGGGCTGGGTCGGTCGCGCCGATGGCTCGGTCGAGCAAGTGGTCATGGGCTATTTCGGCGTTCAGTCCAAAGGCGAGATTTACCTGGGGCCCGCCTGCGCGGCGCTGCGCAAAATCATGCAGCGTTTCGACCTGGTCGACGGACCGGGCCATCACGACATCACTCACTACGTCGACGCCGCCGGCTACGACAACATGATTGCCATCGCCTATTGGGATAGCCCTCAGTCTTTCCTCCGCTGGCAGTCCAGTGAACAGGTCGCCCAATGGTGGAACGCCGACGAGCTGGGCAACGACGGCCTGGGTTACTTCCGGGAAATCCTGACCCCCGGCGTCGAACGCTTTGAAACCTTCTACGCCATGCCCAATGACCTGGAAGGGATCGGGGTGGTGATGGGTTCGCGCAGTGACGAAATTCAGGAACACGGTTACTGGGGCTCAATGCGCGACCGAATCCCGCTGTCCCAAACCGACACCATGGCCCCTAGCGGGCAGCTTGAGGCGACCCCGGCTTCACGGCGAAAAGTGATCAAGGGCCATGAGAATCTGGTGGTCATTCGTTCGGGCCAGGACTGGAGTGAAACCGAAGGCACGGAGCGTGACCTGTACCTGAACCAGATGGAACCGGCGCTGCGAGCGGGCATGGAGTTTCTGCGCGACGACGGCTTGCCAGTCGGCTGTTACAGCAACCGTTATATGCAGCATCTGAACGCCAACGGGCAAAGGCTGGAGAAGACGTTTTCAGTCAGTCACTGGCGCTCCCTCGCGCACCTTGAGCGCTGGTCCGAATCCCATCCGACTCACATCGAGATATTCGGCACCTTCATGAAGATCGTTCAGAAACTGGGGGGTGAGCTCAAGTGGAAGGGCTATCACGAGGTCAGCGTGCTGCGCGCCGAAGATCAGCTTTACGAGTACATCAATTGCCATGCCGAGACCGGCCTGATGCATCACAGCTGACATTCCGTATCGTCTAGAGGATAGCGATCATGAACGATCATTCCCATCACGCACAGGCTTCCGCTGCCGTCCGCGCTGTCGCCCTGAAAAACGCCCTAGAAGAACGCGAACTGGTTCCCGAAGGGTACATCGAGAAATTCACCGAAATCATGGAAAACGATTTCGACCCGGCCAATGGCGCACGCGTCGTCGCCAGAGCCTGGGTCGATCCGCAATACCATCAGCTGCTGCTGACCGATGGCACCGCCGCCTGCGCGCAGTTCGGTTACACCGGCGTACAAGGTGAGTACATCGTTGCATTGGAAAACACGCCGACCCTGCAAAACGTCATTGTCTGCACCTTGTGTTCCTGCACGGCCTGGCCGGTCCTCGGCCTGCCACCCGACTGGTACAAAAGCTTCGAATACCGCGCCCGCGTCGTCAGGGAGTCCCGAACGGTACTGCGCGAGATGGGCCTGGATCTGCCGAACGAGGTGGAAATACGGGTCTGGGATACCAGTGCGGAAACCCGCTACATGGTCCTGCCTTTTCGCCCGTCCGGCACCGAGGACTGGACCGAAGAACAACTCGCCTCCCTCGTCACCAAAGATGTGCTGATCGGCATCGCACGTCCCGAATCCCCCTCCCTTGCGCCGCGAGTGAAGCAATGATGGATGGCATACATGATTTGGGAGGGGTTCAGGGGTTCGGACGCGTGCAGCACAGCGCCAATTCGCAGAGCTACAAACCGGTGTTCCATGAAGACTGGGAACACCTTGGCTACAGCCTCCTGTTCCTCGGTGCGGGGGAACTGGGACTGTTCAATGTGGATGAGCTGCGCCACGCGATCGAGCGAATGGAACCAAGGCAATACCTCACGTCCAGCTACTACGATCGAATCGTCGTGGGGGTCGCGTCACTGTTCGTCGAAAAAGGCGCGATCACCCAACAGCGTCTTGAGGAACTCGCCGCCGGGGCGTATCCGTTGGCGCTGCCTCTGGGGCCCGGGCGCGCCGCCCATCCACCAGCCACTGCGTTCCAGATCGGTGAACAGGTACGGGTTCGCGACGAACACGTCGACGGTCATGTCCGCATGCCCGGCTATGTACGGGGCAAGCACGGGGTTGTAGTGCACCGCACGACACAGGAATGGCCGTTTCCCGACACAGTCGGTCACGGCCTGCCGAGTGGCAGCGAGCCGACCTACCACGTGCTCTTCACCACCGAGGAACTCTGGGGCGATGCCGCGGACGCGGGCACTGTGGTTGTGGACCTGTTCGGCAGCTACCTGCTCAAGGTCTGACGACTCTCCCTTCCAGAGGCGTGCTGCCGGCACTCAACGAATGGGGAAAAAGCCCCATTCATTTGGCTCCCGCAGCTCGCCTCTCTTTTTACAGTGAGGATACAAAATGTCTGTTATTCGACCCAACAGCGACGAACTCGAGGCCATTGCCAATAGCCTGGGCATTCACCTGACGGCCAAACAACTCGAAGATTATCAGTCCGTACTGCAGGCCAATTTCGACGCCTATGACGTGCTTGATCAGCAGGCCGACTTCCTCCCGGAGGTCACTTACCCACGGTCGGCCGGTCACGTCCCGAGCGCCGCGCAAAACCCTCTTGGCGCGTGGCAGTGCCAAGCGAATATCCAAGGCAATAGCACGGGCCCACTGGCTGGAAAAACGGTGGTCATCAAAGACAACATCGCTGTCGCCGGCCTGCCGATGCTCAATGGATCCTTTACCTTGGACGGCTATCTGCCCAACGTGGATGCAACCGTAGTGACCCGCCTGCTGGAGGCCGGTGCAAGCGTCGCGGGCAAGGCGGTCTGTGAGGCCCTTTGCTTTTCCGGGGGGTCGCACACCTCGGTCAGTGGTCCGGTGCACAACCCGCTGCGCCAGGGTTACTCCGCCGGCGGTTCTTCCTCAGGTTGCGCAGCGTTGGTTGCCGCAGGCGAGGCCGACCTGGCGGTGGGCAGCGATCAGGGCGGATCGGTGCGCATCCCCGCCTCTTTCTGTGGTGTGTATGGCATGAAACCGACCCACGGGCTGGTGCCCTATACCGGCGCCATGCCGATAGAAAGCACCCTCGATCATCTGGGGCCAATCACCCGCTCTGTGCAGGACAATGCGCTGATGCTCGAAGTATTGGCCGGCGTCGACGGGCTGGATCCGCGTCAATTGGCCGGGACCAGGACGGCGCGCTACACCGAGGGCCTGTCTCGCGGAATTGCGGGGCTCAAGATAGCGGTCCTCAGGGAAGGCTTTGGCCATGCAAACTCCGAGGCGGATGTCGACCAAGCGGTACGTCAGGGCAGCGAAGTGTTCCGCGCTCAGGGCGCGACGGTCGAGGAAGTGTCCATCCCCATGCACTTGCTGGGTCCAGTTATCTGGCTGGCGATCGCCGCCGAAGGCGCCACCCAGCAAATGATGCAAGGCAACAGCCATGGCTTCAACTGGCGGGGGCTCTACCTGACCGACATGATGGAGCACCATGCGAGCTGGCGAAATCGAGTGAATGATCTACCCGATACGGTCAAGACCACGATGATCCTTGGCGAGTATTTCAGCCGCAAATATCATGGGAGCTATTACGGCAAAGCCCAGAATCTGGGGCGCAAGCTGCGCCAGGCCTATGACGAGATATTGACCCGCCACGATCTGCTGCTCATGCCGACACTCCCCCTCAAAGCCACCCCGCTACCGCCCACCGATGCTCCGTTGGCGGACTACCTGGGACGCAGTTTCGAGATGCTGGCAAACACCTGCGGCTTCGATGTCACGGGGCACCCGGCCCTGTCACTTCCCTGTGCCATAAGCGATGGCTTGCCTATCGGCTTGCAACTGGTGGGCAAACACTTTGCCGAAGCCGATATCTATCGCGCGGCCTATGCGTTCGAACAGAGCGCTGACTGGAAAGTCTGTTAAGACGACACACCCCGGCGTGAATAACCTCACGTCGGGATCCCGCCAAACTTCATTCGCTCTTCAGCCCCAAGCAACGCTGGTTAACCCTTAACAGCCGCTTCAATCCCAGCGATGTCGATCTTTCCCATCCCCATCATGGCGTCGAACGCGCGCTTGGCCACTGCTTGATCAGGATTGGTGATCGCGGCTGTCAAAACGCGTGGTGTGATCTGCCATGACAATCCCCACTTGTCCTGGCACCAGCCGCATACATTTTCCTGGCCGCCATTTCCGACAATCGCATTCCACAAGCGATCCGTTTCGGCTTGGTCGTCGGTCGCCACCTGGAACGAAAAAGCCTCGTTGTGCTTGACCCCCGAGCCCCCGTTCAGTCCGAGGCAAGGGATGCCCATCACCGTGAACTCGACCGTCAGGACATCGCCCTGCTTGCCCGCCGGATAGTCGCCGGGCGCGCGAAGGACCGCTCCCACCTCGCTGTCCGGGAACGTTTCGGCGTAAAACGTCGCAGCGGCCAGCGCGGTGCCGTCGTACCACAGACAAATCGTGTTTTTGCTGATCATCTTGGTTCTCCAGTATCGGAACGGGTTCGTGCATTCTGGTACGGATTGTCTTTTCGTGCACCTTGAAGGTAGAAAACCCCAAGCGTTCACCTAAGCTCTAAGGGGAGATTTTGTGCTGCTACAAATTGATAGCACCACACTATGGAACACGCTCCGTTAATGCGATTTCCATGGACTGAAATCCAAGTCATTTGGCCTCAATCGAACCTCGAATCCAGCCGATGCCAAGAAGGTAGCCATCCACCCGAAAGGAGCCTCTCATGTTCACGCCCGGTCACCTGAACCGTACTAATGCTCCTGGCACTCCCGGAGTCCCGGAATACAACATTGATGTCTTCTATGAAGTCCGCCGCGACCCCAAGGAAGGCATGCTGATGCACTTCAAGATGGACGGAGCGGTATCAGGTAAAAGCTTCACCGAAGAATTCGATATGCACCGCGACACGGCCTTCAACTTTGCCAGCCGCGTGGCAAAGGCTGCGGCCAAGCATGGAGTGCCCGCCAATGCCAGTCTCATCATGCGCGGGCACAAGGAGTACGACGCGATGTTCGAGGATATTCGCGACAAACTCGGCGTCCAACCGGGCGATCCAGTCAATCTGGATAACGCGGAGAAAGACCGGCGCTGAGTGACGCCAGTGCCACTCAGCGCGCCCCATCCACCGGATGGATCACTAGGTAGCTGTCGACGGCATTGCCTATGGTCGGAAAGAACGCCGTTTCGCCAAGCCGCGCGAACAGCCCGAATCGCTTCAGCTTGTCCTTCACCGGGTCCTTCATCTCGGCCACGCACAATTTGATGCCTGCCGCGTGCAAGGTGTCGTCCAGCTCAGCCAACATGTCGGCAGAGGTCACGTCCACACTGGTCACGGGTTCCGCCGCAACGACCAACCAGCGCACGGGCGTAGGCGATGCCGCCACTGCGTCGAGCACTCGCTCATTGAACAGTTCGGCGTTGGCGAAGAACAACGGCGCATCCCAGCGAAACAGCACCAGGCCGGGTATAAGGTGCGCGTCGGGATAGCGCTGGATGTCGTGGTAGCCCTTGACGCCATCGACTCGCCCCAGCACCGCCGAATACGGCCGCCAGCCATCCCACAGAAATTCGATGACGGCGATCACGATGGCCAGGCCGATGCCCTCGATCGCGCCGAACACGGCCACACCGACGGTGCAGACGATCGACAACCAGAACTCCCAGCGCTGGATGCGATAAATGCGTCGCAGGTCGGCGACTTCAATCAGGCCGATGGCCGACGCGATCACGACCGCTGCCAGTGCGCTGCTGGGCAAACTCTGCAACAGGTTCGGCGCCACCATCAGCAATAAGGCGACTGCCAACGCGCCGACAACCCCGGTCAACTGGGTTTTGGCGCCTGCGGCTTCGGCCACGGGGGTGCGTGAAGAACTGCTACTGATTGGAAAGCCCTGGAAAAATCCAGCCGCCAGATTGGCAAAACCGAGCCCTGCCATCTCCTGGTTCGGATCGACATAGGTGCGAGTCCGTGCTGCATAGACACGAGAGAGCACGCTGGTGTCGGCGAACGACACCAGGGCTACGGCGAAACCGCCGATGAGCACGGGGACAATATCGGCGCGGGTGATCCAGGGGATGGCGAACGCAGGTAAACCTTGTGGAAGAGCACCGAGGACCGACACTCCCGAGCGCGCGGCAAGGTCCAGCACACCGACGGCAACGGTCGCGCCTGCCACGGCGATCAAGATGCCCGGCACGCGCTTGAAGCCCTTGAGCAGCAGGATCACGGTCAAGGTGGCCGCGCCGATCATGAACGCGGTCCAGTTGGTCTTTCCTTCCATCACCGCGGTGACGATAGCCCATATGTTTCTCAGCGGGCCGTCGGACTCAATCGAAAAACCGAAAAACTTCGGTAATTGGCTGATCAATACAGTCAGCGCGATGCCGTTCATGTACCCGTAGCGGATCGGCTTGGACAGCAACTCCGTAATGAAGCCCAAACGCATGATGCCCGCCAGGATGCACACGGTTCCTGAAACGATCGCCATCATGCCCGCAAGGGCGACGGCGCGATGCGGGTCGCCGCCCGACAGGGGCAGGACGACTGCAAGGATAACGGCGGCCAGTGAGGAATCCGGGCCCAGCACCAGAATCCGGCTAGGCCCGAACAATGCGTAAGCGAGTAGCGGAACGATGGTCGCGTAGAGGCCATAGATGCCGGGTACGCCCGATGCCACGGCGTAGGCGATGCCGACGGGGACCAACATCGTGGTGAGCACCAGCCCGGCCATGATGTCGTGACGCAACCAGGCAACCTGGTACCCTCGCAGCGTGCGAAGTCCAGGAAGCCAGCGGCCCCAGCCGGTATCGTCGCCGGTATCCCGGCGTGCAATCCGGCCCGGTTCCGGGACGGGAGGCGAAGAATCCGAATCGCTCATAGAGCTGTGGCCTATAGGTGTACAGCGCAGATTCGCTTAAACGTGCCCGTCAGAATTTTTCGGGCACTCGCCGGTGCGGATAATCCGGGTCGCGATAGCCGCCTGGCTTCTGCCGTTTAGGCAAAATCACCTCCTCGCGCGGTACATCCTTGTACGGGATGCGGCTGAGCAAATCAGTGATGATGTTAAGGCGCGCCCGCCGTTTGTCGTTGGAATTGGCCACCAGCCATGGGGCATGATCGGTGTCGGTTGCCTTGAACATGTCGTCACGGGCACGTGAATAGTCATACCAGCGGCTGTATGACTTGAGATCCATGGGGGTCAGTTTCCAGATTTTGCGCCCATCCTTGATGCGTTCCTGAAGCCGGCGGGTCTGCTCGTCTTCACTGACTTCCAGCCAGTATTTGAGCAGGATCACACCCGAGTCGACGATTGCACGCTCCACCAGAGGCGTTGTCTTCAGGAAACTGGCAACCTGCTGTTTAGTGCAGAACCCCATCACACGCTCGACGCCCGCCCGGTTGTACCAACTGCGATCGAAGATCACCACTTCGCCAGCCGCGGGCAAGTACGGCAGGTAACGCTGGACATACATCTGGCTTTTCTCTCGATCACTCGGCGCCGTTAGCGCCACCACCCGAAAGACACGCGGGCTGACGCGTTCGGTGATCGCCTTGATCGTCCCGCCCTTGCCTGCGCCATCGCGTCCCTCGAAGACGATACAGATCTTGATGCCCTTGGCTTTTACCCACTCCTGTAACTTGACCAGTTCGACGTGCAGGGTGCGCAGTTGCTCAAGGTAATCCTTGTTCTTCAGCTTCGGGTTTTCAGCAGATTTACTCTTAGGGGCTTTGTTCTTGTCCTTTGCCATGACCAAGACCTCATAGATGCCAGTCGCCGATAGGTATTCAGCGTAGGTTGCTTTCAACTCATCCGCCGAGCGCGATGATCGCTGTGATCAGTACAGCACCGGTGACTGCCGTCGCAAGACCGCCTTGCCACGGTTTTGCGCCGGCGTACTTCGAGAGCATCCAACCGGCGATGAACAGCACCCCGAGGCCTACCAGGTTGGACAGGCGTACCGCGAGCGCTGTCTGATCAAGTAGCAGAAACGGCACGACAAGCGGGAATGTCGAGAACACCACCAACAGGAAAACGCCGACAGCGCCCCTGAAATCATCCCAACCGAGGCGCGGCTGTACCGGCATGGATGAATACTCGACCAGGCGGCGACGCAACGATTCCAGCTCTTCAGGGCCGGCCGCTGCTGCGAGACGCGGGGGCAACGCCTCGGCAATGAGCGCTTGCCCGGCGGCTGCATCCGTCGCACCGAGCAGGTTGGTACGAAGCGTACGGTTGCGTGTGCGCTCGATCAGGGTTCGCAGTAAATACATCACGGCGTCCGCGAGTCCCCAGGCGAGGTTGCAACCCAGCGCGGCGATCATCATCGTCCGTTCCGCCTCCTGGCCAGCCGTCGCCACGCTGACCGTCCCAGTGAAGGTCATTGCCATGAGCAGGCCGAAGATGACCTCCGTGACACGATCGACCGGATCAAGTACACGGGCCCGCTTTTGATCTCCAGTGCTTTGCATGCGCTCATCCTCACCACGGCTGCGTCAGCGTGGTCCCGGTTTTCAGCCGTGCCAGGATGGTCAAGACCCAGCATCCGCAAGCACACCGAACAGCTTAGTTCAGACTTGACCTGTCACAACGCGACGTATCGACAACGACTAAACTTTTGCGATTGAACCTTGTTTCCCAAGGAGATCTCCATGAGCACCGCTCCCTTGTCCGAACTCGATGCCGCCCTGCCCGGGCTGGCCCGCAAGATCCGCGTGCTGGATGCCCTGGCCTGGCCGGATGGGGTCGAAGAAGCATTCCTGACACGTTGGCGCGCCGGGCAGGCAGAACTGCCCAGGGTTGAACTGCGCCCGCGCGACCACAGCACCGACATCGCCGCCCTCGAAGCCTTTATCGGCCGCTGCGATGAGGGTCATCCGGCCGGGCGCCACCTCGCCATGACGGCGCGCAGCTATGCCACGGCGGGACACATGCTCGGTGCCATCGGCACGCCCGCTTTTACGCAGTATTCGTCAGCGCTGTACCGACGCCCGGACTTCTACTACTCGCGCCTGAAACTGAGCATGCTGGACGCGGCCCAATTCTTCCTCAAGACCACCGATGCCCTTCTGGGCGGTGCGCGGATTCCACCGAGCCCGGCCGAGATCCCGGCCGAAGTCTTCGCCGCCTGGATGCAGCCGGAACTCGACCGCTTCTTCGGCCCGGGCCGGATCACCGTCGTGCTCGATCCAACCCTGGCCGCCAAGGCCATCGCCGGGGCCAGTCGCATCCGCCTGCGGGCCAGCGCGCTGTTCTCGGAACTGGACAAGAACCAGCTGTTGCAGCATGAGGCCTTCGTGCATGTCGCCACGGCACAAAACGGCGCGCTGCAACCCAACCTCAAAAGCCTGGGCCTGGGGGCGCCACGCACGACTCAGACCCAAGAGGGCATCGCCACCCTGGCCGAGCTGTTCACCGGCAGCATGGACATCAACCGCCTGCGCCGCCTCGCCCTGCGCGTGCTCGCGGTCCAGCAGGCGCTGGATGGCGCCGATTTCGTCCAGGTATTCGAAGGTTTTCTCGCCGCAGGTCAGTCACAGGAGGAGTCCTTCCGCTCGACCCAGCGGGTTTTCCGCGGCGCCGACCTGCGCGGCGGCTCGGCGTTCACCAAGGATGCCGCCTACCTGACCGGCTTGCTCGGCGTGCATACCCTGTTGCGCATCGCGATTCGCGACAACCGGCCGGAACTGGTGGGCCACCTGTTCGCCGGGCGCCTCAGTCTGGGGGATACCGTTCGCCTGGCCCCGCTCTTCGAGTCTGGCTGGCTCCAGGGGCCGGTCCATCTCCCGGCCTGGGCCTCCGATCTGCGTCTACTCGCCGCCAACCTGGCGTTCTCCGCTTTTGTTTCCCGGATCAAGCTGGATGTACTCGATCTGGAGGTGCTCATGGCCTTCGCCGACGAGCATGAAGCCGATGCCAGCGCCTAGCGTTTAAAGGGAAAGCCACTGAACCAAACGCTCTGCATCAGTTATTTATACTCAAATGCCAGCTTAATAATATTTTACCGATACCAGGGTGATCCCTAGTCTTGACCCCAAGAAATGGCAGGCCGTTACCGACCTAAATCCAACTTCGAAGGGTATTGCGATGACCACTGAAAAAATAAAAACAGATACGCTGATTGTTGGCGCCGGTCAGGCTGGCGTGGCCATGAGTGAACACTTGAGCAAACTCGGCGTGCCGCACCTGGTGCTGGAGCGCAACCGTATCGCCGAGCGCTGGCGCACCGGCCGTTGGGATTCGTTGGTGGCCAACGGCCCGGCCTGGCACGACCGTTTTCCCGGTCTCGATTTCGACGACCTCAGCCCCGACGACTTTGCCCCGAAAGAACGGGTCGCCGACTACTTCGAAGCCTACGCCAGGAAATTCAACGCCCCGATCCGCACCGACGTGGACGTGCTGAAGGTTGAGCGCAATGTCGGTCGCCCGGGCTTCACCATTGAAACCTCTGAAGGCGTGATCGAGGCCAACCGCGTGGTGGCTGCCACCGGGCCTTTCCAGCGTCCGGTTATCCCGCCGATTGCGCCGAAAGATCAGCCATTCCTGCAGATCCACTCCGCTGAATACCGCAACCCGACACAACTGCCTGAAGGGGCTGTTCTGGTCGTCGGTGCCGGTTCGTCGGGCGTGCAAATCGCCGATGAACTGCAGCGCGCTGGAAAGAAGGTGTACCTCTCGGTCGGCGCACACGATCGCCCTCCCCGCGCTTATCGCAACCGTGATTTCTGCTGGTGGTTGGGTGTGCTCGGCGAATGGGATCAGGCGGCCATGAAACCCGGCCGGGAACACGTCACCATCGCTGTCAGCGGTGCGCATGGCGGTCGGACGGTGGACTTCCGTGGTCTCGCTCATCGCGGCATGACGCTCGTCGGTCTGACCCAATCGTTCAACGGCGCCTTGGCGACCTTCCAACCGAACCTTGCCGACAACCTGGCGCGCGGCGACGAGAACTATCTGGCACTGCTCAATGCCGCCGATGCCTACATCGAACGCAACGGCCTGGACCTGCCGGAAGAGCCTGAAGCGCGCATTACCTTCCCGGATCCGGAGTGCGTGACCAACCCGATTCTTCAGCTCGACCTGGCCGAGGCCGGTGTGACCTCGATCATCTGGGCCACCGGTTTTGCCACGGATTACAGCTGGCTCAAGGTTGATGCCTTCGACGACAACGGCAAGCCACAGCATCAGCGCGGCGTCTCGAGCGAGCCGGGCGTGTATTTCCTCGGCCTGCCGTGGCAGTCCCGTCGCGGCTCTTCGTTCATTTGGGGCGTTTGGCATGACGCCAAGTACGTGGCTGATCACATCGCCATCCAGCGTTCATACCTCGACTACCACGATGCCGCGCAACGCGAGGCTGAAACCGTCCCGGTTGCCCATAAAGCAACTGTCAGCGCTTGAGCCATTTTTCTTTAGGAGCTTCAAATGTCCACGCCAACCCATACCCGTATTCGCATGTTCAACACCAAAGAAACCTACCCGAACCAGAGCTTGGACAATGACCTGTGCCAGGCCGTCCGGGCCAGCAACACCGTTTACGTTCGCGGTCAGGTCGGTACCGACTTCGAAGGCAACCTGGTAGGCCTCGGTGACCCGCGTGCGCAAACCGAGCAAGCCATGCGCAACGTCAAACAGTTGCTGGAAGAGGCCGGCAGCGACCTTAGCCACATCGTGAAAACCACCACTTACCTGATTGATCCACGTTACCGCGAGCCGGTGTATCAGGAAGTGGGCAAGTGGCTTAAAGGGGTGTTTCCGATTTCGACCGGGTTGGTGGTGTCGGCGTTGGGGCAGCCGCAGTGGTTGATGGAGATTGATGTGATTGCGGTGATTCCTGAGTAAGCAGGTTTACCGAGTCGCGGCCATCGCAGGCAAGCCAGCTCCCACAGGTTATTCGTCGCTCACATATTTGTGGCCACTAAAGATCCCCTGTGGGAGCGAGCTTGCTCGCGATAGCGTCCGCACAGACGCCAATTTTACCAAGGCAAACCAAGGAGCAAAACCATGACCTTCTCCATCGCCGCCCGTTGCCCCGAAACCGGTCAGTTCGGCATTGCGATCAGTTCCTCGAGCATCGCCGTCGGCGCACGTTGCCCCTGGCTGCTGCCAGGTGTCGGCGCCGTCTCTACACAAAACATCACCCTGCCCTCCCTCGGTCCGGAAGCCCTTGCCCTCATGGAGCAAGGCCTCGCGCCTGCTGAAGCACTGGACAAAGTCCTGACCCGCAACGGCTACAGCCAATATCGGCAGATCACCGCGATTGACCATCTCGGCCGCACCGCGCACTTCAGCGGCGCGCAAACCCTGGGCAACCACAGCGCCGTGTCGGGCGATCAATGCGTCGCTGCCGGCAACATGCTGGCGGACCGTTCAGTGATCGAAGCGATGGTTGAGGCATTCGAGCATGGCGAAGGTCAACTGACCGACCGCTTGCTCGCTGCCATGAAAGCAGCCATCGCGGCAGGCGGCGAAGCCGGGCCAGTGCATTCGGCGGCGGTGGTGGTGGTCGGCGAGTTGACCTGGCCGATCATCAACCTGCGGGTGGATTGGGCGGATCACGATCCAATCGGTCAATTGGAGAAACTCTGGGACGCCTATCGCCCACAGGTTCAGGACTACATCGACCGCGCCCTGGCCCCCGACAAGTCCCCTGGCTACGGTGTCGCCGGAGACGACCGATGAGCAACAGCCTCGATTTGCTGAGAACGTTGGTGGCGTTCGACACCACGAGCCGCGAATCAAACCTGCACCTCATCGAGTTCGTCCGCGACTACCTCGAACGCTTCGACGTGCCTTGCGAGCTGGTCTACAACGAGCAGCGCAGCAAGGCCAATCTGTTCGCGACCATTGGCCCAGCGGATCGACCGGGCATTGTGCTGTCGGGCCACACCGACGTGGTGCCTGCCGACGGCCAGCCGTGGACTGTTGCGCCGTTCGAAATTACCGAACGCGACGGCAAGTTGTACGGTCGCGGCACGGCAGACATGAAAGGCTACATCGCCTGCGTGCTCGCCCTGGTCCCGTCGTTGGTAAAGAGCACGCTGCGGCTGCCGGTGCACATCGCGCTTTCATACGATGAGGAAGTTGGCTGCCTCGGTGTGCGTTCGTTGCTGTCGGAATTGGAAAAGCGCCCGGTCAAACCGATGCTCTGCATCATTGGTGAGCCGACCGAACTCAAACCGGTGCTCGGTCATAAAGGCAAACTGGCGATGCGTTGCGATATTCATGGTGAAGCGTGCCATTCGGCGTACGCCCCGCTCGGGGTCAATGCGATTGAATACGCCGCCGAACTGATCGGTGAACTGGGGCGGATTGGCCACCGGCTCAAAGCGCCTGAGCATCACGACACGCGTTTCGATCCGCCCTTCAGCACGGTGCAAACCGGCGTCATTTCCGGCGGCAAGGCCTTGAACATCGTCCCCGCCGATTGCCGCTTCGACTTTGAAATCCGCGCCCTGCCCTCGCATGATCCAAGTGAGGTTGCGCAGCAGCTGAAGGCTTATGCCGAACAGCAGGTTTTGCCGCGCATGCGTGCGGTGAGTGAACAGAGTGAAATTCGATTTAGCGAGTTGTCGGCGTATCCCGGTTTGGCAACTGATGCGCACAGCGAGGCTGCTGAGTTGATTGCTGCTTTCTGCGGCTCCCGAGAATTCGGCACCGTAGCCTTCGGAACCGAGGGCGGTCTATTCGACGCGGCAGGAACTCCCACCGTCGTCTGCGGCCCCGGCAGCATGGATCAAGGCCACAAACCCGACGAATTCGTCAGCCTCGAACAACTCACCGCCTGCGACGCCATGCTGCAACGAATGCTGCTATCAATCAGCGAATAGCAAAGATTTTGAACACCCAAAAATCCCCTGTGGGAGCGAGCTTGCTCGCGATGAGGGCCTGACAGGCAAAATTGATTTGGCTGACAGACCGCTATCGCGAGCAAGCTCGCTCCCACAGGTTTTGTGCCCATCCACTGACTGGCATTCAACCCCGTCGGCCCCCGCGTGGACACCGTAAAACCAGCCATCACACCCTCCCCAACTGACATACATTTTTTAGCGTCTATACCCACAAACTTACTAATTTATCTCTCACTCCCCACCGCACATCATCAACTCCAACAAGAAAAGCGTCGCCCCCGCGCGGCGCTCACCGAAGTACGTCCACGTACTCAAATTGCCTTGGAGTCCGTCATGGTTACCGCAGCAACAACCTCCGCCCCGCTCATCGAAAAACACACCATCGGCTACGTGCCACCCGAAGATCGCCACGGAAAAACCAGAGACCTGTTCACCCTCTGGTTCGGTGGCAACATCGCGCCGTTGCCCATCGTCACCGGCGCCCTCGGCGTGCAAATGTTCCACCTGAACCTGGTGTGGGGCATCGTCGCCATCCTCGTGGGTCACCTGGTCGGCGGCGTGCTGATGGCACTGCACTCGGCGCAAGGCCCGCAGATGGGCATTCCGCAGATGATCCAGAGCCGCGCCCAGTTCGGCTCCCTCGGCGCACTGCTGGTGGTGCTGATCGCCGGCATCATGTACATCGGCTTCTTCGCCTCCAACATCGTCCTCGCCGGCAAGTCCCTGCACGGCGTGGTCGACAGCGTGCCAGTGCCGGTGGGCATTGTCATCGGCGCCCTCGGTTCCGGCATCATCGGCATCATCGGCTACCGCTTCATCCACGTACTCAACCGCATCGGCACCTGGGTACTCGGTGCCGGTATCGTGCTGGGCTTCGGCTACATCTTCACCCACGTCCAGACCGCCGACTTCCTCACCCGCGGCAGCTTCAACATCTCCGGTTGGCTGGCCACCGTGTCCCTCGCCGCGCTCTGGCAAATCGCCTTCGCGCCCTAGGTCTCCGACTATTCGCGCTACCTGCCAGCCAACGTGCCCGTGGCCGCAACGTTCTGGACCACTTACCTGGGCACCGTGCTCGGCTCCAGCCTCTCGTTCATCTTCGGCGCCGTCGCCGTCCTCGCCACGCCGGTGGGCATGGACACCATGGACGCCGTCAAACTCGCCACCGGCTCCATCGGCCCGTTGATGCTCGTGCTGTTCCTGCTCAGCGTCATCAGCCACAACGCCCTCAACCTCTACGGCGCCGTGCTGTCGCTGATCACCCTGGTCCAAACCTTCGCCTACCGCTGGATCCCGACCGCCAAAAGCCGCGCCGTCCTGTCGGTCATCGTCCTCGCCGCCTGCTGCTTCGCCGCCGTCGGCGCCTCCGCCAACTTCATCGGCCACTTCGTCGACATGGTGCTGGTGCTGCTCGTCGTGCTGGTGCCGTGGACCGCGATCAACCTGATCGACTTCTACGCCATTCACAAAGGTCAGTACGACATCGACTCGATCTTCAAAGTCGATGGCGGGATCTATGGCCGGTACAACCCGCAGGCGCTGTTGGCTTATGCAATCGGGATTGCGGTGCAGATTCCGTTTATGAACACGCCGCTGTATGTCGGGCCGATTTCGGAGCACATCGATGGGGCGGATTTGTCCTGGTTGGTGGGTCTGCTGATTACCTCACCGCTCTATTACTGGCTAGCCAACCGCGACACCGCCTACAAACGCCGCCTCTCAACCGGAAAACTGGCTAACTCGATCTAACTAAACCCCCAATCCCCTGTGGGAGCGAGCTTGCTCGCGATGAGGCCCTGACAGTCAACATAGACTTTACTGACAGCCATCATCTCCAGAAAAACCGCCTCCCACCGGGCACATCCTGCCTATTCGAATCTGCTACATTCCTCATTCAAAACACCAAAACAAGGAATGTTCGCCCATGAAATTCGGCTACCTGATCATCTACGTCCCCGACGTCCCCGCCTCCCTCCAATTCTTCGAAACAGCCTTCGGCCTCGCCACTCGCTTCCTCCACGAATCAGGCACCTACGGCGAACTCGAAACTGGTGAAACCGCCCTGGCCTTCGCCGCCAACGAACTCGCCGCTATGAACTTCAGCAGTGGCCACGTCTCCGCTCACTCTTCCGCTAAACCGCTGGGCATCGAAGTCGGACTGGTGGCCGACGACGTCCCCACCGCCCACGCCAAAGCCCTGAGCGCAGGCGCCACCGAAATAACCGCCCCTGCCCTAAAACCCTGGGGTCAAACCGTCTCCTACGTGCGCTGCCCAGACGGGACGCTGGTAGAACTTTGCACACCGATAAAATGAACCCTGCCCACCACTGCCCACCTAACTGAATGACTATCAGGAGGTGGCTAATGCAAATCGAAACAATCTGGATCGTGCTCGCGGCAGTACTTTTGCTGGTTGAGCTATGGGCGATTAACAGGGTGCGTAAAGCCGAAGGTAAATCGAGCAACAAGCTGGTGTGGATGGTGGTCATCGTGTTTGTGCCGCTGATCGGGCTGTTGCTATGGGCGTTGGCGGGGCCGAAGCATGTTGTTCAGAATTCGCATTCAGCGCAGGCCAGGCGGTAGCGCCGGACGCCATGCAATAACGATCTGCGAACTGCGCAATTTGAAAGGACAAAGCCCTGATGATTCGGGGCTTTGTTGTTTCTAGGCATTCGATCAGCGTGGAAGCCGCCGAAAGCCGAAATCTTTTAATCTTACGATCCGAAAATCACGTAGGAAACCACCCTCTGTGCAGCGATACGCCCAAAGGCGCGACTGCCAGCGCCCAGATCTACAGCCTGGTCGAAACCGCGAAGGTCAACGGCCAAGAGCCCTATACGTGGCTGCGCCACGTACTGGAGCGACTGCCGCATGCGCAGTCAGTAACCGACTATGAAGCATTGCTGCCGTGGAACTGCTCACCGGAAATACCACGGTAAACGGGAAGCGCATCTGACGGTAGGTGTGCTTCATGGATCGCATACGAGTAAGAGCGCTGCAAGCGCGTATTGTGACGGCTACAAGACGGCAGGCATAACAAGGCGAAAGCCCTGCAATGGTTGCTGACTCACTCGTTCAGCGGCAAAGCATTGGCCGTGAAACGGGTGTCTGAAAACAAAGGCAAAAACACCCCCGGTAATACGTGGCAGCGCCACGCACTTGAACACCTGCCACAGGCAACCTCGGTTGAAGATTACGAAGACTTGCGGCCTTGGAACTGCTCGCTCGCATCGCCTCGCTAAGCGCGCCGCCTATTTCTGAATAGGGGGTTAATGGAGCACTTACGCACGAACTGACGGCCGCAGTCCTATCAAGCGGCAAAAAAACCGATGCGAGCCCTGATGCCGCTGCTCACTCAAGCCCCGGGTTTACTTGCGCAAACAAAGGTTGGGTGCTTAAGTTGATGTAGTGGGGATTCTGCCGGTGGATGGTTCTCTGCCTGTCTCTCGTTTCAAACGTTGCACTATTTCTATGAATTCAGGGACTGAACACCATGTGGAAAAAAACATATTTACTAAACACAGCTCTCCTTCTTGCTGTTTCTCTTTTTCTTGCGCCGAAGATTATTTTGATAGAATTTTTCTCTAACAGATGGATTGATACTGGGATACCCAGTATTTTTTTGTTCTTACTACAAGACTTGATTCTTTCAGCAATTATATATCTGACAGCAATAACTATAATAAGCAAGAATAAATTGTATTTTTACGTGTTGAGTATTTCCTCAGGCTTTCTTTTGCTATGTCTAATACTGGATATGAGGGTTAGAGAACTATGGCTCAAACCGTTAGATTTTCCAATAATAAGATACGGCTTACAAAATGCGGATGAATTAACCGCAGGAGTAGAAATATTTTTCAACCAGTCCTCTGGCTTTGGATTTACATTTCGATTCATTGTATTTATCCTCTTCCTTGCTTACCTGGCAACTTGGTCTCTAGTTGGATTGGCCACATATAAATTACACAAAGACCAAAGAACAAACAAAGAGGAGAAAAGCAAATACAGGATAATGTTTATATTATTCTTATCAAGCATGTTTTTATGGTCAATTTATACGAAAGACGCTCGCTACGACTTGAACAAAAATATCTTCACAAACCCTTTAATTGCTACTTTTAAAAGCATCATCTCTTTAAATGCAACTCAAGCTAAACCACACTAGAATTCGAACAACCAACTTACCCTTTGTCAGCAATCAACGACATTAAAAAGCTTAATTCCCAGCCCACTCCAGACTTTAAGAACCTGGTATTTATTGTCCTGGAATCGGTTCGATGGAACAGTATTTTTGGTGCCGGTGTAAAAACCGGTGAAAAATACCCAGTATTTGAAAAACTTTCTCAGGAGGGAATGCTTTCTAAATCGTATGTGTCAGTCCCTCACTCATCTAAAGGCTATTACTCAATACTTACCGGATTGCATGCATATCCAGACATTGAAATTAAAGAGGCGATGCACCTATATCAACCCAGTATAATTCATGAATTAAAAAAGAAAAAAAATATGGAAGCAATTGCATTTAGTTCATTATTTTTACAATTTGAAAACATGGGTGGTTTTCTAAAATCTGTAGGCGTGTCGAACTCATATGTAGCTTCTGATCTTATCCCAGATAAAAATAACCCCCAAAACAATAGCAGCTTCGGAGAAAGTGATGAATATTTATTCTCGTCAAGTGTTTCTCACTTGGAAGATATTGCTAAAAAAGGCAAAGGGTTCATTGCGCTATATTTTCCAACCGCAGCACATTACCCCTACAACTGCACTACCAATTCAACTTCTCAGACAGCGATAAAAAAATACGAAGAATGCATAATGAAAATAGACACGCTAATAGGTGGAATGTTAGATGCATTCGACAAGTCAGGCATCTTAAATTCAACATTATTTGTGCTTGTTGGAGATCATGGAGAATCTTTTGGGGAGCATGGGGTATTTATTCATAACTCCTCCATGTACGAAGAGGAAGTTACTGTGCCTTTAATATTTTGGGCGAATGGTAAAATACTACCTAAGAACACATCAACAACGAGTCACCAGACTGACATCATACCAACAATTGCTGATTTTTTCGGAGCGACTGATTCTTCCCTCAATATACAAGGCGTTAGTTTGTTGAGGGAGCAAGGGGAAC
Source organism: Pseudomonas sp. RT4P38 (assembly GCF_054897765.1). Taxonomy (NCBI): domain Bacteria; kingdom Pseudomonadati; phylum Pseudomonadota; class Gammaproteobacteria; order Pseudomonadales; family Pseudomonadaceae; genus Pseudomonas; species Pseudomonas sp. RT4P38. The sequence continues at coordinate 3,064,604 of NZ_CM142703.1, read as the reverse complement.
GGGCGTTTTTTATGTCTACTTTTTTTGACGAACTGTCATCAGCATTAGTTGACCACCCCTATAAATACATATATGAATACAGTCCAGACACTATTACAAAGTATAATATTGAAGACGATCCGCAAGAAAAAACACCTCAAACCGTTCATGGCAATGAATTCAACACCATTAAAAACAGATTGCTTTCTTATAACTTATACCAAAAAGCTATTTTTGCAGAAAAAACTGAACACACTGAATGACTCAATCATCGTAGCTTTGTAAATGACTCGGTACTTGAATTCATAGAATAAGTGCGATGCTTTAAACGTGAAACAGAGAGCGAGCCCCCGGCGTTATGCAAGTTAGTTGTCGTGTCAACCGATCGCGGCAGGAATGGCAGTCACCTGCCACTCCCCGCACAGAGCCGTACGTGCGGAATTACCGCCTACGGCTCCTGCCTTGGATTTTGACACCGAAGCGGGTTATGGGATAAGGGTGCATCAAAAACGCTGTTAGCTATGGTGTCAAAGCCAGCTCACCGTCACGTCTTTCCCATCAGAAGTTAGCCGGCGTATTCGCACTAATAATCTCCGCCTCATCAGCCCCAATATTCCGAAACCGATGTGGCAACGTCGTCGGAAAGTAATACCCATCCCCGGCATTCAGCACACTAATCTGCCCATCAACAGTCAGCTCAACAGTGCCACGGGTTACGAGCCCACACTCCTCCCCTTCCGAATGCACAATCGGCTCTTCCCCCGAACTCGCCCCAGGTGCGTACTGCTCGCGCAACAGCCGCATCTGCCGACTCGGCACCGAAGCGCCAATCAGTAGCAACCGCAGCCCATGGCGCCCGAGATCCGGCTGTTCATTGGCGCGGAACACGTACTGATGTTCGCGGGGCGGTTGGTCGAAGGTGAAGAAGTCCGCCAAAGACATGGGGATGCCTTCGAGCAGTTTTTTGAGGGAGCTGACGGAGGGACTGACGCGATTCTGTTCGATCAGGGAGATGGTGGCATTGGTGACGCCGCTACGCCGGGCCAGCTCGCGCTGGGAGAGTTTGTAGCTTTCGCGTACTAATTTGAGTCGTGAGCCCGTGTCCATGACAGCCTTATGCGAAGAATACTTAAGGGTTATGGGGGTGGATGGCGGGCGACTTTTGGCCGCGAAAGTACCGCTTCCCTGTCCCGGAAATGTGAAAGGCGGGTATTAAATCACGTTTGGTGGTGTTGCTCAGCAGGTTCGATAAATGGCTGAATAAAAAGCCAAAAGCGGGGACCGCTTCGCGACCCAGCGGGAGCAAGCTCCCTCGCCACAGGGAAGGGAGCTGTCCGTTGGTAACGCTTAGATGCCGAACCGATCACGCAGCGCGTAATACGCGGCGCCCATGGCGGTGAGTGGGGCCTGGAAGGTGCGGCCGCCGATCATGGGCATGTGCGGCAGGGACGCGAACGCGTCGAAGCGTTCGGCGTCGCCGCGGATCATTTCCGAGATCAGTTTGCCGGCCAGGTGCGAGCAGGTGACGCCGTGGCCGCTGTAGCCTTGCATGTAGTAGGCGTTTTTCTCGATGCGGCCGAACTGCGGCATGCGTGACATGGTCAGCAGGAAGTTGCCGGTCCAGCGGTAGTCGATCTTCACGTCTTTGAGTTGCGGGAAGGTTTTGAGGATTTTCGGTTTGATCAGCTGCTCGATGTCGTCCGGTTCGCGGGCGCCGTAGACCACGCCGCCGCCGTACAGCAGGCGGTTGTCGGCGGTGAGGCGGTAGTAGTCGAGCAGGTAGTTGCAGTCTTCGACGCAGTAGTTGTTTTTGATCAGGCTGCGCGCGACTTTTTCGGACAACGGTTCGGTGACGACGATTTGCGAACCGCACGGCATGCTTTTGCGCGTGACGCGGTTGTCGAGGTCTTGCGACAGGTAGGCGTTGCCAGCGATCAGCAGGTATTTGGCGCGCACCAGGCCTTTGGCGGTGCGTACGGTGATCGGTTCGCCATAGGTGATTTCCACTGCGGCCGATTGCTCGTAGATTTTGCCGCCCAGGCCGATGATGGCCGAGGCTTCGCCGAGGGCCAGGTTCAGCGGGTGGATGTGGCCGCCCTGCATGTCCAGCAAGCCGCCGACGTAGTTGTCGCAACCGACTTCGCGCTTGATGTCCGACGCGTCGAGCATTTTCAGGTTTTTGTTGCCGTAGCGTTCCCAGCTGCTTTTCTGATCGGCCAGGCCTTTGAGCTGCTTCTTGTTCAGCGCGGCAAAGATGCCGCCCGGCTTGTAGTCGCACTGGATGTCGTAGTGTTGTATGCGCTGACGGATGATGTCGGCGCCTTCAAAAATCATGCTGCCGAGGACTTCGGCGGTTTTGTCGCCGTAGCGTTCTTCGATGACATCAACGTCGCGGCTGTAGGAGTTGACCAGTTGGCCGCCGTTGCGACCGCTGGCGCCGAAACCGACTTTGGCGGCTTCGAGCACGGTCACGCTGTAGCCCGCTTCGCAGAGGAACAGGGCCGAGGACAAACCGGTGTAGCCGGCGCCGATCACGCAGACGTCGCAGTCCACCGCTTGTTCGAGCACCGGGAAGTCGCCGGTGAAGTTGCGGGTGGCGGCGTAGTAGCTGTTTACATGATTTTGTTTAACAGAGCTTTGTTTCATAGGTTTCTCCGATGGCCGCCGGCACCTGCCGGCGACCGCCGTTGTAGAGGTGTTAGAGCTTGATCCAGGTCGCTTTGAGTTCGGTGTATTTGTCGAACGCGTGCAGCGATTTGTCCCGACCGTTACCCGACTGCTTGTACCCGCCGAACGGCGCGGTCATGTCGCCGCCGTCGTACTGGTTGACCCAGACGCTGCCGGCGCGCAAGCCGCGAGCGAAGGTGTGGGCCTTGCTCAGGTTGCTGGTCCACACGCCGGCGGCCAGGCCGAAGATGCTGTCGTTGGCAATCGCCAGCGCTTCATCGAAGGTGTCGAAGGTGATCAGCGACAGCACCGGGCCGAAGATTTCTTCACGGGCGATGGTCATGGCGTTGGTCACGCCGTCGAAAATCGCCGGTTCCACGTACAGGCCACCGGTGTCTTCGAGGGTGCGACTACCGCCCGCGATCAGTTGCGCTCCCTGGTCTTTGCCGACCTGGATGTAGCGCAGCACGTTGTCCAGTTGACGCTGATCGACGACCGCGCCGACGGTGGTTGCCGGATCGAGGGCGTGCCCCGGTTTCCAGGCTTGCAGCGCTTCTACCAGCAGTGGAATGAATTGCTCGCGAATAGAACGCTCCACCAGCAAGCGCGAACCGGCGGTGCAGACTTCGCCCTGGTTGAAGGCAATCGCACCGGCCGCTGCTTGTGCTGCCGCGCGCAAATCCGGTGCGTCGGCGAACACCACGTTCGGGCTCTTCCCCCCTGCTTCGAGCCAGACGCGTTTCATGTTGCTTTGCCCGGAATAGGTCAGCAGTTGCTTGGCAATCGCGGTCGAGCCGGTGAAGGCCAGCACGTCGACGTCCATGTGCAACGCCAGCGCCTTGCCGACGGTGTGACCGTAGCCCGGCAGGACGTTGAACACGCCTTTCGGGATGCCCGCGTCCAGCGCAAGCTGGGCGATGCGGATCGCCGTGAGTGGCGACTTTTCCGAAGGCTTGAGGATAAACGAGTTGCCGGCCGCGAGGGCCGGTGCGAACTTCCAGCTGGCCATGATCAGCGGGAAGTTCCACGGCACGATGGCGGCGACCACGCCTGCAGGTTCGCGGGTGATGAGGCCGAGTTGGTCGTGCGGTGTGGCGGCGACTTCGTCGTAGATCTTGTCGATGGCTTCGGCGCTCCAGCGGATCGCGTTGGCGGTCGCCGGGATGTCGATGTTCATCGAGTCGCTGATCGGTTTGCCCATGTCGAGGGTTTCGAGCAGGGCGAGTTCTTCCTGGTTGGCCAGGATGAGATCGGCGAAACGGATCAGGATGCGCTTGCGCTCGGCCGGGGCGAGTTTGGCCCAGATGCCGGATTCGAAGGTGCGGCGCGCGACGGCGACTGCCTCATTGGCGTCGGCTTCGTCGGTGCTGGCGACGTTGGCCAGGAAGCGGCCGTCGACCGGGCTCATGCATTCAAAGGTGTCGCCGGTGAGTGCCGAGCAGAATTGGCCGTCGATGAATGCGCGGCCTTCGATTGTTAAGGACTGGAAGCGTTGTTCCCAGTCGCTGCGAGTGTTTGTCATTGTTGTGACTCGACGCAGAGGAGTAAGTGATCGTCAGTTAAAACCTTGAGATGCAATCCCTTGTGGGAGCGAGCTTGCTCGCGATAGCGGTGTATCAGGCGACATCAATGTTGACTGTGCCGCCCTCATCGCGAGCAAGCTCGCTCCCACAGGTGATTCACCAGCCGTCAGACGGTGTGCAGATACCAGTTGTACTCAAGGTCCGAGATGGAGTTCTCGAACTCGGCCAGCTCGCTTTCCTTGCACGCCACGAACACGTCGATGTACATCGGGTCGATGTAGCGCGACATGACTTCGCTGTCGTCCAGCTCGCGCAGTGCATCACGCAGGTTGTTCGGCAGGCTCTGCTCGTTCTGCTCGTAGCTGTTGCCTTCGACCGGTGCGCCCGGCTCGATTTCGTTGGTCAGGCCGTGGTGAATACCGGCCAGGACTGACGCCATCAACAAGTACGGGTTGGCATCGGCGCCCGCCACGCGGTGTTCGATGCGCACCGAATCCGGCGAACCGGTCGGCACACGCACCGCAACGGTACGGTTGTCGATACCCCAGCTCGGCGAGTTCGGCACGTAGAACTGCGCGCCGAAACGACGGTACGAGTTGACGTTCGGGCAGAGGAACGCCATCTGCGCCGGCAGGGTCTCGAGCACACCGCCGATCGCGTGTCGCAGCGCGGCGTTCTGCTCGGGATCCTCGCTGGCAAAGATGTTGTTGCCTTCTTTGTCGAGAATCGAAATGTGTACGTGCAAACCATTGCCCGCCTGGCCCGGATACGGCTTGGCCATGAAGGTGGTGTCCATCTCGTGGTCGTAGGCGATGTTTTTCACCAGACGTTTGAGCAACACCGCGTAGTCGCAGGCCTTTATCGGGTCATTGACGTGATGCAGGTTCACTTCGAACTGCGCCGGGGCGCTTTCCTTGACGATGGCGTCGGCAGGAATGCCCTGCTCTTTCGCGCCTTCGAGGATGTCTTGCAGGCAATCGACGTATTCGTCCAGATCGTCGATCAGGTAGACCTGGGTCGACATCGGACGTTTGCCCGACACCGGCGAGCGTGGCGATTGCGGACGACCGTTCACGTTGTCTTGGTCGATCAGATAGAACTCGAGTTCGAACGCGGCGCAGATGGTCAGGCCCATTGCATCGAACTTGCTCACGACCTGACGCAGCACTTCGCGAGGGTCAGCGAAGAACGGCTGGCCTTCGAGTTCGTGCATGGTCATTAACAGTTGCGCGGTTGGGCGCTTCTGCCAAGGCTCGATGCTGAGGGTATTGGGGATGGGAAAGCAGATTCGGTCTGAGTCGCCGATGTCCAGACCCAGGCCGGTGCTTTCCACCGTAGAACCATTGATGTCCAGAGCAAACAGTGACGCCGGGAGGTTGATGCCTTTTTCGTAAACCTTATGAAGACTGGTGCGCTCGATGCGCTTGCCGCGCACCACACCGTTCATATCCGCAATCAGAAGGTCGACGTACAAAACCTCAGGATATTTCTTAAGGAATGCGTTTGCTTCGTTGAGTTGAACGGCACGCAGAGGGACCGACATGATGCACCTATTAGCTGTTAATTATTATGTTCACTACCCTTTCACGAGCCCAGTCAATCCGAAAGGCAAAGTGAAGTCAATAGCGAACACTTGGCCTTTCAATCTTTATTTTCAGGCCTTTTTTGGGCACGAGAGTGCCAGACCAGTCTTGAGAGCTGCGTAAATCCTCAACATCGGACGTGCGGCGTTTAGAATTTTTTACATGAGAGTTGTTAATTAAAATCAACAAGGCTAAGCTCCGGAAAAGCTCGTTCAAGTGTGAAACTTCGAGGTGATAAAAATGGCACTCAAGCCATTAATCGGCGTTACTGCGTGCGTCAAACAGATTGGCCTGCACCCCTACCATGTCAGCGGCGACAAGTACTTGCGTGCTGTCAGCGTCGCGGCTTTGGGGCTGCCGGTCGTCATTCCTTCCTTAGGCGAACTGACTGAGATTGATGATGTGCTCGCGCATCTCGACGGTCTGCTGCTGACCGGCTCACCCTCGAATGTGGAACCCTTCCACTATCAAGGCCCCGACAGCGCCCCCGGTACGGATCACGATCCGCAACGGGACGCCACGACCCTTCCTTTATTGCGTGCGGCCATTGCGGCCGGCGTGCCGGTGCTTGGCATCTGCCGGGGCTTTCAGGAAATGAACGTGGCGTTTGGTGGCAGCTTGCATCAGAAGGTCCACGAGCTTCCCGGCATGCTGGATCACCGGGAAGCGAATCATCCGGACCTGGCCGTGCAGTACGCAGCGGCTCACGCGGTCAACGTGCAACCGGGCGGTGTGTTCGAGGCTCTGGATTTTCCGCAGGTGTTCCAGGTCAATTCGATTCACAGCCAGGGCATCGACCGGCTGGCTCCCGGCCTGCGCGCCGAAGCCGTCGCACCGGATGGTTTGATCGAGGCGATTTCGGTCGAGCACAGCAAGGCTTTCGCCGTCGGCGTGCAATGGCACCCGGAATGGCAGGTGCTTTCGAACCCTCCTTATTTGAGTATTTTCCAGGCGTTTGGCGAGGCGTGCCGGCAACGGGCGGCGCTGCGTAATACGCGCTGACTTAACACTCGATTAATCAATTTACTGCCCCCGTGAGTCAGGCGGGCGCGCCGTTGCGCGCCAGTCCCTCACGACAACAACAAACGCGATAACAACAAGTACGAACAGGCAGCCAGGACGGCGGCGCCGAATAAGCCCGACCGGGCTTGTAATCCACTATTAAGTCAGGCCGCGTTGGCCCGACGACTGAAACCTGTTGGGAGTTTCACATGGCAAACGCCTCCAGCATCTACAGGAAGGCTCTTGAAGGTCACCAGGCACCGAAAAAGGTGCTGGTGAAAGTCGACCGCGTCACCAAGAAATTCGACGAAACCACCGCCGTGGACGATGTCTCGCTTGAGATCCATCAAGGCGAAATCTTTGCCCTGCTCGGCGGTTCCGGCTCCGGTAAATCGACCCTGCTACGCATGCTCGCAGGCTTCGAGCGCCCGACCGAAGGGCGGATTTTTCTCGACGGTGTCGACATCACCGACATGCCGCCGTACGAACGGCCGATCAACATGATGTTCCAGTCCTACGCCTTGTTCCCGCACATGACGGTGGCGCAGAACATCGCCTTCGGCCTGAAGCAGGATCGGCTGTCCAACAGCGAAATCGACGCCCGCGTTGAAGAGATGCTGCGGCTGGTGCACATGACCCAGTACGCCAAACGCAAGCCGCATCAACTGTCTGGCGGTCAGCGTCAGCGTGTGGCATTGGCTCGTTCCCTGGCCAAACGCCCGAAGCTGTTGCTGCTCGACGAACCGATGGGCGCGCTGGATAAAAAACTGCGCTCGCAGATGCAACTGGAGTTGGTCGAGATCATCGAGCGCGTTGGCGTGACCTGCGTGATGGTGACCCACGACCAGGAAGAGGCCATGACCATGGCCCAACGCATCGCCATCATGCATCTCGGCTGGATCGCGCAGATCGGCAGCCCGGTGGACATCTATGAGGCGCCGGTCAGCCGCATGGTCTGCGAATTCATCGGCAACGTGAACGCCTTCGACGGCACCGTTGTGGAAGACCTTGAGGGGCACGCGATCATTCACAGCCCGGATCTGGAGCAGAAGATCTACGTCGGTCACGGCGTCAGCACCTCGGTGCAGGACAAGTCGATTACTTACGCGATCCGCCCGGAAAAACTGCTGGTCAGCACGACCAAACCCGATACCCGCTACAACTGGTCCCAAGGCAAAGTGCATGATATCGCCTACCTCGGCGGTCACTCGGTGTTCTACGTGGAATTGCCTGGCGGCAAGGTCGTGCAGTCGTTCATGGCCAACGCCGAACGCCGTGGCGCCCGTCCGACCTGGGACGACAACGTCTACGTGTGGTGGGAAGACGACAGCGGCGTGGTACTGCGCTCATGAAAACACTCAATCAGCAGTTTATGCGGCTGATGCCGAGTGGTCGAAAGCTCGTCATCGGGATTCCTTTCCTGTGGCTTTGCCTGTTTTTCCTGTTGCCGTTCTTCCTGGTGATGAAGATCAGCTTCTCGGAAGCGGCGCTGGCCATTCCTCCTTACTCAGAGATCTACACCTTCGCCGAGCAGAAATTTCAGCTGTTGCTCAACATCGGCAACTACTCGCTGCTGACCCAGGATGAGCTGTACATCTCGGCCTACTTCGGCTCGTTGAAGGTCGCGTTTTTAAGCACGCTGATGTGCCTAGCGCTCGGTTTCCCGATGGCCTACGCGATCACCAAGGCCAACAAGGAAACGCAAAACGTTCTGCTGTTGCTGATCATGATGCCGACCTGGACCGCGATCCTGATCCGCGTCTACGCGTGGATGGGCATCCTCAGCAACAACGGTTTGCTCAACGGGTTCCTGATGTGGACCGGGCTGACCGACCACCCGATCGAGATCCTCAACACCAACACCGCTGTGTATATCGGCGTGGTGTATGCGTATCTGCCGTTCATGGTGTTGCCGCTGTACGCCAACCTGGTCAAGCACGACGGCAGCTTGCTGGAAGCCGCGTCGGACCTGGGGTCGAGCAACTTCAACAACTTCTGGAAAATCACCGTGCCGCTGGCCAAGAACGGGATCATCGCTGGCTGCATGCTGGTGTTCATTCCGGTGGTCGGTGAGTTCGTGATCCCGGAACTGCTGGGTGGCCCGGAGACGCTGATGATCGGTCGTGTGCTGTGGCAAGAGTTCTTCAACAACCGCGATTGGCCGGTGGCGTCTGCCCTGGCGGTGGTGATGCTGTTGATCCTGATTGTGCCGATTCTGCTGTTCAATCGTAGTCAGGCCAAAGAGATGGAGGGTCGGGGATGAAACGCTTCGGATTTTCAAAGTTCATGCTGATTTTCGGCCTGTCGTTTATCTACCTGCCGATGTTGATTCTGGTGATCTACTCGTTCAACGCCTCGAAACTGGTAACCGTATGGGGCGGCTGGTCGTTCAAGTGGTACGCCGGCCTGCTCGATAACTCGCAACTGATGGGTTCTGTGGTGCGCTCGCTGGAAATCGCCTGCTACACCGCGATTGCTGCCGTAGCGCTGGGGACGTTGGCCGCGTTTGTGCTGACTCGCGTCACGCGCTTCAAGGGCCGCACGTTGTTCGGTGGTTTGGTGACGGCGCCGTTGGTGATGCCGGAAGTGATCACCGGTCTGTCGCTGTTGCTGCTGTTCGTGGCGATGGCGCAGTTGATTGGCTGGCCGCAGGAACGCGGCATCGTCACCATCTGGATCGCCCACACCACGTTCTGTGCGGCGTATGTGGCGGTGGTGGTTTCGGCGCGCTTGCGTGAGCTGGACCTGTCCATCGAAGAAGCGGCGATGGATTTGGGCGCGAAGCCGTTCAAGGTGTTTTTCCTGATCACCATTCCGATGATCGCGCCGTCACTGGCGGCCGGCGGCATGATGTCGTTTGCCTTGTCGCTGGATGATTTGGTGTTGGCGAGCTTCGTGTCCGGTCCGGGTTCGACGACCCTGCCGATGGAAGTGTTCTCGGCGGTGCGTCTGGGCGTGAAGCCTGAGATCAATGCCGTGGCCAGCCTGATTCTGCTCGCCGTATCGATCGTGACCTTCATGGTCTGGTACTTCAGCCGTCGCGCCGAAGCCACCCGTAAACGTGCGATTCAGGAAGCGATGGACCAGACCGCCAGCGAATCCTGGCAGCAACCTAAAAAGCAAATGGTAGAAGCGACGGCCTAGTGCCGTCGCGTTTCACGGTTTTGCGTTAAATAAAAAGAATGGAGTTGTTCCGATGAAAATGTTTGGCAGGACTCTGCTGACACTGTCCTTATTGGGCGCGATCGCCACTGGCGCCCAGGCCAATGACAAGGTACTGCGCGTCTACAACTGGTCGGATTACATCGCCCCGGACACCGTCAAGAAGTTCGAAGACGAGACCGGCATCCGCGTGACCTACGATGTGTTCGACAGTAACGAAACCCTCGAGGCACGGCTGCTCGCCGGCAAATCCGGCTACGACATCGTCGTGCCGTCCAACAGTTTCCTGGCCAAGCAGATCAAGGCTGGCGTCTATCAGGAACTGGACAAGTCGAAGCTGCCGAACTGGAAAAACCTAAACCCGGTCCTGCTGAAAAACGCCGCAGCCAGCGACCCGGATAACGGTCATGCCTTCCCGTACATGTGGGGCTCGATCGGCATCGGCTTTAACCCGGACAAGGTCAAGGAAGTACTCGGCACCAACGCGCCGACCAACTCCTGGGACCTGCTGTTCAAACCGGAAAACGCTGAAAAACTGAAAGCCTGCGGCATCAGTTTCCTCGATTCGCCGACCGAGATGCTCCCGGCCGCCCTGCACTATCTGGGCTATCCGGTGAACTCGCAGGACAAGGATCAGATCGCCGAAGCTGAAGCGCTGTTCATGAAGATTCGTCCTTCGGTGGCGTACTTCCATTCGTCGAAATACATCTCGGACCTGGCCAACGGCAACATCTGCGTGGCGGTCGGTTACTCCGGCGATGTGCTGCAAGCCAAGGCTCGGGCCAAGGAAGCCGGCGACACGGTGAAGATCGACTACAGCATTCCGAAAGAAGGTGCCGGCAGCTTCTATGACATGGTCGCCATCCCACAAGACGCGGCGAACGTGGAAAACGCCTACCTGTTCATGAACTTCCTGATGCGCCCGGACATCATCGCCGAGATCACCAACAACATCGGCTACAGCAACGCCAACTCCGCTGCTACGCCTTTGGTGGATGAAGCGATTCGGGACGATCCGGGGTCGTATCCGTCGCTGGCTGTGATGGCGACGTTGTATGCGATTCCAGATATGCCGATTGGCGTTCAGCGGGTGATGACTCGCGGATGGACGCGGGTGAAGCTCGGCAAGTAATGCACTCGAAGCCGCCATCGCGAGCAAGCTCGGCTCCCACAGGGTCTGTGGTGGAACACAAAATGATGAGCGACGCTGATCCCTGTGGGAGCCGAGCTTGCTCGCGATGAGGCCACAACATCCAACATCAAACGGTGTCAAAGATTTCCGTTCACGCAGCGCCTTACCACCGCTGCACTCCTATCTGCAGAACGGCCTCACCTGGCTTCCTCGGTTAAGGTGAATTTTGGCGCCCTCCTCGGGCGCCTTTTTTTATGATGGAACGAGCGGCCACTCGGCCAGCGCTCGGTAGCGGCCCTTATGGGATTCGAACAAGGTGAAGTGATCAGCTCGCAGGTAAAACTCGGGCGGCGTCGCGGACTCAGGCACCGGCACTCGGTAGTCGCGCATCAAGGTCAAATGCGGACGGAATTCCTTGGGTGATTCCTCAAAGCCAAACGGCAGCATTGCCTGCTCCAGGGCATACACCAGACGAAGCAACTCCGGTGATGCCTGCTCAGGCGCGAGCACCAACACCCCTGCCCTGCGCCAGACATCCAGCCGATCAAGCGCAACCCTCAAAGGCATACCCGGCGTTCGAACATTCGCGGCGGCCGTGCAGATATCGGCAATCTGTGCCACGCCAACTGCGCCCAAAAACATCAACGTCAGGTGAAAGTTTTCCGCCGGCACCGGGCGTCCGCTCCTGAGCCCAAGTGCGCTGCGCCACTGGGCAATGGCCCGACGTTGCTCGGGTGCGCAGTTCAGGGCAAAAAACAGTCGTTTTAACGGCTCATGGGATTCGTCGCTCATACCTGGCACCTCCTGACATCCAAGTTATAGTTCATGCAAACGATTCAACGGGAGGGGGCCATGCGAGAGATCATCAGCAAGGAGCCATGGTGGGCCGTGCCACCGAAACCCGGTCAGGATGAGTCCGAGCTGGAATGGGGCTGGCTGGTTCATTACAACGAAGGTGAGCCGCGCTTCGAGTTCGTCAAAGAACGGCCGACAGACAGCGAGATTCGTCATCGCAAGAGTTGCAGGACCACCCCGACGCCGGAGTGATCCTGCCGTTAGCTCAGGCTTTGACGATCATTTCGAAACCGCCAAAGATCAACCGCTGACCATCGAACGGCATCGGGTTGACGTCCTGCTGCATGCGCGGATCGGTCATGAGTTTTTCCATGCCTGCATCGCGGGTGGCCTTGTCTGGCCAGACGATCCAGGAAAACACGACGGTTTCGTCGTTCTTGAGTTTTACCGCCATCGGAAACGAGGTCACTTTGCCGTCTGGCACATCGTCGCCCCAGCATTCAGCGAGGCTGAGGGCACCGCTTTCCTTGAAAATGGCGGCGGCTGTCTCGGCGTGTTTCTTGAATTTTTCGCGGTTGGCGGTGGGTACGGCTGCGATAAAGCCATCAACGTAGGACATGGTCATTCTCCTGCTGGAGGTAGAGGGTCGATCTGCTGGTTAGTCGATTCCGTCGGGCCCCAATCGACAGATCCGCTACCCGAACTGACCGACGGTACTTCTGCGCTCCCCGCCAAATTGCCCTCGATCTGCGCCGCCATGTACAACGTTCCGGCCATCACTCCGGTGGTCGGGTTCTGCACCAGTTTCATCCAGGCCTTGTCGAACGTATTGCCCAGACTGCTGCGAATCAGCGCCTCGCTGTCCGGCCGATCGTTGGCCTGAATGATCGCTCGGATACCCGCCACACCCACGGAAATCAAGCCTCCGGCCAATTTCCCCGCTGCAGCGGCGACTGCACCGGCCGCACCTCGCGGGACCATTTCGGCTTCCATCCGTTGGCTGGCGCGCTTGGCCACCGGCGCCATGGCGGTGCCGGTCGAATCCACGCCTCGGTCGCCACCTGCCTTGTGGATCTTGTCGATCAGCGCCGCGTAGGCCGGCAGCGTGTTCAGCGGTTGGGTGTGCACGACCTGATACAGCGAGGCATTCCGGGCGGGCGGCGGGCCCAGGGCAATCGCGGGAATTTTCTGGATACGGCCGTTGAGCTGAGCCATCGGCACGCCGTGGCGCTGGGAGATTCGCTGCAGTTCTTCCTGAAGAATGTCCACATAGAACGCCGCTGCCAGGCCGAGAATCGCGTCGGGATCGATCTCCACCGCGACCGGCGCCAGCACGCGCTGTTGGTATTGCTCCAGCAGATAGGCTGCCAGGCGCTTGGCCGAGGCATCCTGCTCGCCCTTGGCGCTGAGGGTGTACCAGCTGACCTTCATCGATAGCCATTCCTGGGTCCAGTAACTGCTGAACCATGGAATGAAGTTCTCTTCGGTCAGTTGATAGACCCGCGTGCGCCAGTAATCCATGGCTCCGCGCGCGTAGATCTTGGTCTGCTCGGTGGCCGATTGCGATGCCGCGACAATCTCACGATCCACCAGTTGCCATGTGCTTTGGGAAATCACCACCGGCGGCGCCACTTCCACCGGGGCACGCGCAGGCGTGACGCATCCCGCCAACACCACCAACGCGGCGACGATCAGCGAACGCAGGTTCAAGATCGCGGTTTCCTACAGACTTGCCCGAACGGAATGTCCGGTGTTCAAAGGCCTATTAATTTGAGTATAGGTGCCGGTGTTTGTTCGCTTGGGGTTGAGGGTGTTCTTCAAGAACATCCAAAAACCGTCCATCACTTATGTCGATACTCACCATCGCCGCGAATGCCTTCCGCTCAAAAACCGTCAGCGTAGGATCACCCACAACCCACCACAAAACCCCGTATCGGAGGGGCGAATCATGATTATCCATCTCCTGACCTGCCTGGCCCTGACGGCCGTCACCCTGAGCGTATTTTCCTGGTACGTCCTGTCCGAGGAGCGCACGTCATGATTCACTCCGTTACCTTGGCCGTGAGCTTCCCGGTGTTTGGCAATAACTTCTATTCCCAATCATTCGCTTCGCGCAAAACGCTCGAACTGGTGTTCGACGAAAACTACGAGGCGTTGCTGATGCCGGCAGCCGCCCACCACTTCAACAATGAAGTGGTCGGGCTCAATGATCAGTTCCGGTTCTTGAATGATGTGCTGGCTGAGCATTTGCTGGCGACTGAGCTCGCCTCTTCTACCGCCCGCCGGAATCAATACTTCTGAGCAGTTGCCCCAGGCCCTCGGCAAAACAGGTCGGCGTGCTCGGGGCGAAGCACTGAAGCAGTCGGCTGTTGTCGGCGCGCGAATGCTTGATATCACCGGACCGCGGCGCGTCGTAGTTCAACGTCAGGGGCCGCCCGAGGAGTTCACTTAACGCTGCCGCCAGATCGTTAAGGCTGGTGGATCGGTTAAACCCGATGTTGACCGGCCCGATGCTCGGCTTTGACGCTTTGACCGCCTGTACCAGGACCTTTACGAGGTCCTCTATGTAGACAAAATCCCTTGTTTGCTCCCCGTCACCGTAAACCGTGATGGGGAGATTTTTTTTGGCCCTTTCGCTGAAAATACTGATGACACCGGAATAAGGCGATGAAGGGTCCTGGCGCGGTCCGTAAATATTGAAAAAACGCAGAATGACCGGTTCGAGACTGTGCTGACGTCGATAGAAATCGAGGAAATGTTCGCTGGCCAGTTTGTCGGCGGCATACGGAGTCAGCGGATTCTTGGGCGTGTCCTCGGTAATTGCCATGCCCTCGCCATTGTTGCCATAGATCGCCGCACTGGACGCGTAAACCACCCGTCTTAAGCCTGTCTGACGCATGGCTTCGCAGATATTCAGCGTACCGACGAAGTTGCTTTGGTGAGTAGCGACCGGGTCTTCGACCGACGCCTGCACCGACGCCACCGCAGCCAGATGAACCACCGCACTGCAGTCTTTCATCGCCCGCTCCACCGTCGGCGCATCCGCGACATCCCCCACTACCAAGGTCAAACGGCAGCGATCAATCGGCAAATTCGACAATTTGCCAGTAGAAAGATCGTCCAGAACCCGGACGCTATAACCGCTTTCAAGCAGTGCTTCGACAAGGTGCGAACCGATGAAACCGGCACCGCCCGTCACAAGAATTCGATCTGCAGTCATGATTTATTTACTCCCCCGGTGCGGTGGTGGGTGTTCGATCCATCGCAATGAAGTCCCCTAATTGCTCGATGAGCTCACGGCTGTCACTGAGCATTCGTTGCCAGTCGGTCGGAAAGCGAACATTCAACGGCAGTTGATCGATTCTCCACCGCGGCGACAGGGGGTGATCAAACCGGGCGGCGACCTGCAAGCCCATTTCACTGGCGGCGAACGGCCCACGCAACACCGTCGGCGTGCGACCGGCGCTGTCGACGGCCTGGACAACATGGGCGGCCAACCACTCGCCATCGGGCATGCGAACGCGCAACGGCTGACCAATCGCGGCGTAGCTGATGTTCAGCGGTTCGAGATAGATCCACAGCAGGGGCTCTTCCAGCCGTTCAAGGCGCATCAACAACGTACCGGCACCGACGTTTTCGCCGGGAGTGACCAATACCTCCGCAACCCGACCGCTCTGCGCAGCCTTGACCGACAACGCGGCGAGGCGCGTTTTCAACCACTGTTGCTCGGCGTTCTGTTGAATAATCTCGCGTTCAACGCTCAACGGCGACTGACGAGCCAGTTGCTCGCGGCGCTCGAACGCCAACAGGTCCGCTTTAAAAGCATCGAGTTCGGACTGGGCGGCCAGCACTTCTCCACGAGAGACGGCGCCTGAAACAACGAGGTCTTCAAGCACCTGCACGCGTTGCTCTGTCCTGCTCACTCGGGTCCTGAGCAACTGACGCTCCCGAGTGTCCAGTTTGGTGTTGGTGGCGCGCACCGTATTAGTCGGCATCGCGGCGAGCTGCATTAGCCGCGCACGCCATTCGGGATTGTCGAGACTGACCAACGGCTGATCGACCTGGACCTGTTCCCCGGCCATGACAAACAGCTGATCGACCCGACCGGCATCCCGCGCGCGCACCTCGAGAATCGGCAGGCGCAATTGCGCCGGCGCGTCGATCATCAGCATGCCGTAGGTCAGTTTTCCTCCCAGCCAGATCAAGGGGCTCGCGACCAGGAACAAGATCAAATACCAACGCACGCGAAACGCCATGCGCTTGCCCGGAGCGTAGAGCACACTCAAACCCTGTTCCTGAGTGGGGTTCAGTTCTTTACGACTATCGAATCGAATCTTCATGACGGCTCACCGTTTTGGAAAGTCTCGCCAGGCTTGCCAGTCAATGCCGGCAATTCCTCGTGGTTGTAGCTGTTCGCGCCAGGCACGGGTCTGGTGCTGCAACTGCTCAGTCGACGCGCCAGCCCAGGATTCCGTGGCATCCAATTGCGGCTCGGTGCTTTGCGCCAGGCGAAACTGCAGATCGGGCCAGCGTTGAGCGATCTGCTCTGCCATTCGTGCGCTGTTTTGCGGGTTGCGGGTGTAAATCATCAGGCTGACCTGACGCACGCCCGCGTCGGGCAGCGCGCACGGCAGACAGGTTTTTCCGGGTTTTGTCTCGGCGAACCAGCGATGATGGCTTGAAATCTCTACCGGCCAGGGGCTCGCTGCGGAGGCCGCGCGCAAGGTGTCGAGCAAGTCCTTCAAACGCTGATCCGGGACCGGTACGCCCAACTGCTCGACTTCCAGGTCCAGGTGCAGGCTGGCGAATGAAAGCCCCTCCAGCTTCGCCAATAAATCGGTGAGCTGATGGCGTCCCTGCGGCTCGATCCAGGCCGAATCGCCGAGCAACAGGCTGACTTTCACCCCCTCGCCTGCCGCGTCCTGCAGCAATTGCTTCAGCCGTTGGCGCGTCGTGACAAGGTCTTTCAACTGGGCGGCCTTGAGGCCAAGGTAGATCTTGTCCATCCCGGCTTTACGCAGTTGCTCAAGCTCCGCTCTACGCTGATCGGGATCGAGCAATGCTTCGCTGTCCCAGACATAACTGGCCTGGGACCATTGGCTCGACTGCGACCCCGCTGCCTGAAGCGGCAGTGGTTGTGCGGCCATTATTGTCGTTGGCAACGACAACGTCAGGAGCAAAAGTATCGATCGCATATCAAAACCTCGTGGCTCGTTTAAGCACCCACCACGGCGCCATCGAGGTTTCTTCATGGCCCCGACGAAATATCTCGTTGAGCATGGCCACTGCGCTCCAGCATCGCAGGAGTAGCATGAACAGCGGGAAGAAAGGCACCAACAACCCCAGGGTCATGTCCTTTCCAGGTCGGTCAGACACCATCAACAACATGGCGCCGAACAACAGCGCGGTGATCGTCAGGTACAGCGCATAGATCAGTACAAACAGAAACAACAGCGTCTTGCCCGGTAGAACAAACAACGCCAGCAAGGTGTAGCTGAAGATGAGGAACGGCAGCACCAGCTGAAAAAAGAAGCCGCTGAGCAGGATCATCAGAAAGGTCGGCCAGCCCAACAAGTTGGGGTTGATGTTGTGGTTGTGCTTTCTGATGTACAGAAAAAACAGGTCGCCATCCCAGCGCAAGCGCTGCATCAGAAACTGACTGAGCGTCGCCGGTGCATCGGTGTGTCCAATCGCTTCCGGCTCGAAGGGAATCCTCAAGTCGTGTCGCTTGAAGTAACTTTTGATGCGCAACGTCAGGTCCAGATCCTCTGCGGTGTGCGTGTTCCAGCCACCGATTTTCACCAGAAAGCTGCGGCGGAATGCCCCGAACGCTCCCGAGACGTTATTGACCAGGTTCCATTCGGCCAGACCGATTTTCGACATGTGGATGGACAACAGGTATTCCAGCGCCTGCATCGCGGTCACCCAGGAAGCCCAGACATTGCGCACTCGCAGGCTACCGGCGACCGCAGGCACCGACGGGTCCTCGAAATGGCGCACGATGGAGCTGACCATGTTGTTGTCGAAGGACGTGTCACCATCAAGCGCCATCACGATTTCACCGCTGGCAAGCGACAGGCCGGCGTTCAACGACGACACCCGCCCGCCCCTCTGCCATTTGGCGATCGGGCGCAAATGACGCCTGGGGTACAACTGCGGATCCACGTTAAAACTGCGAACGGCGCTGAGCGTCGGCTGATTCACCGTGGCCCCGTCCACCACCGGAATCATCTCGATGTGGCCGGGGTACGTCTGCTCGCACAGGCTTAACAGCGTGGTCTGAACATCCATCCCTTCGCTGTAGCAGGTAATGATGCAAGAGACCTTGGGGCGATAGACGCTGATCTTCGGTATACGAGTGCGCCGACGTGTGAACCAGCGCAAAACACCCAGCATCACCATGATCATCAGGGGCAATTCAAAGATCAGAAACAAGGGGAAAAGCATGAAAAACAACCGGCTCAAACCATCCGGCCCCATCAACGCGCTGAGTGCGTTGTAGAGTTGCTCCAGTAAAGGGCTCATGGCGGGTCACGCCAACTCACTGGCCAGACGGGCCAGTAGTAGTTCGCCATCTTCTTGTTCGAGAAGATCGTGGGGCGCCGTGATGCTGACGACACGCAGGGAAATGTCACTGACCTCCGGTGCTGAAAACAACTCGGCGACCCGGCTCAAGCGTTGTTTGACGCTTTCCAGGCCCTTGCCATCGGTATGTGGAAGCATGATCCACAAGTACTCTTCCGTACTTCGAGAGCAGCGGTCGGTTTCCCTGACGGTTTCCTTCAAACGATCGGCCACACTGTCGATGAAGGCATGGCCGTGGTGTTCGCCCAGGCGAGACAACGTACTGGCCAGGTTGATGAAGCGCAGACCGATCAGTGAGAAGGCAGGCAACGGGTAGCGGCGCACGACCTGGATCTGCCAGGTCAGCAGATCATAGAAATCCTTGCCGCCTAACAGAGTGAGTCGACCGAAGTGATGAACCGATTGATCGCCGAACTCCTGGCGGCAGCGGAAACGTCCGGCCTCGGCCAGGCGGAAATCTCTGACCTCGCGTACTCGCAACTTGTCAGGCGTGTGTGACAGGCCGCAGTCCAGGCAGCGCGCTTGCACTTCGGCATCGACAAAAAACGCCTGGCATGACCGACAGCGATAATTCTCCATAGGGCGGTCGTAATCACTGCCGATATGGCGCAGCCGGTTCAAGCAGTTGGGGCACAACAACACCCCGTCTTTGAGAAAGGATTCCTGTGGCCCCACATGCCCGCAGGTAAAGCAATGCAATGAAGGCTGGCGTGAAATGTCCAGCGCCTGACATTCGGCACACACATCAATGTAATTGAGCCGGCCCGAACCACAGTCCGAACAGAGGCGAACACGATCGACCAGAACCCCCTCTTCCAGCCAGTCCTGCTGCACCATCAAACTGAGCCAGACAAACGAATTGACCTGCTCGTTATCAGCCAGGGCGTCCAGCAGCGGATAGCGATAATGCTGAGGCACCTCCGGGTCTCGCAGGGCATAGACGTGGGAGTTGTCGCGCAACCACAACCAGGAAAGCACCCGACTTTCAAAACGCTCGGGGGCGGAGCCCTGATTGAACAGCCGGTAGCGTTCTTGCCATACCCACCAGAGGGTCCTTATTTCGCTGGATTCGACAGGGCACGCACCGTCACCCAAGGCTTCACACCAGTCATTCTGATCACGGCAACAAAAAATGAGGGTGTAGCGATATGAGGGTGTAGCGATAAAGGGGAATCGATCGCAACTTTCGAAGCACCCGCCCGGAATAAGCCGCTGGCAGGTCCAGCAGCAAGACATCAAATGCGTGTGCAGCCAACAAGCTGCCCAAGTCGGCGAAGTGTTCAAGCTCCGGAAGATTCAAGCTTGGAACTTTATTACCGAGTATCGCAATCCGTGGAGTTGGAGTCGGCATGTCGCACGGCCTCTGCGGACAGACAAGTGCGGTTAAAAGGAATTACAAACACTACCACCGCGCCAGAAAAGCGCCAACTTTATTGTGAAGTTATTTTTTGATAGGCCGAATGCCACTATTTTGTCATTAATTTAATCGCATTCCGTGTTGAACACTGCACTTCGACACGACCTAAACCCACGATATCACAGTATATAATTGTTTATATTTCAAATGCCTACATGCGCTTATTAACGAAAATGTTACAACTACGCTCATCACTAGTTAATTGCCACCATTGATAGCGTTGCGCCATTCAATAGTATTAGCGGCTAATTCTCATTTACGATACCGCCCTTCAGCCACACTTTCGTGTTGCATCCAATACCGTACTCATATTAATAAG
Source organism: Pseudomonas sp. RT4P38 (assembly GCF_054897765.1). Classification (NCBI taxonomy): domain Bacteria; kingdom Pseudomonadati; phylum Pseudomonadota; class Gammaproteobacteria; order Pseudomonadales; family Pseudomonadaceae; genus Pseudomonas; species Pseudomonas sp. RT4P38. Next base: position 3,044,440 of record NZ_CM142703.1, on the reverse strand, counting down.
TTCAAGGGGGTTTTATATCAAAATCGACCATCCACATACCAACAACCAAACTACGAAACCGGATAGTTACACGAGTGAAACATGCAGTGTTTCATTAATGAACATTAGCTCAAATCTGACAACTTTTTAATCAGCACAAACATCCCGAAGGCAGCTGCGCAACCAGCGATGCACAGGGTCGGCATCCAGCCGCGGATGCCAGAGCATAGCGACGGTGAACGCCGGCAGAGACAGTGGCAGCGCAAAGCTGTGCATGCCGGCGCGAAGGTTGGCGGTGTGCCGTTCGGGAACGCTGGCGATCAGGTCGGTGGCCCGGGCGAGTGCCAGCGCAGTGGAGAAGCCTGCGACGATTGTTGCTATCTGCCGCTCCAGTTCCAGGGGCTCAAGGGCCTCATCAATGGGCCCCTTGTCGAGCCCGCGCCGAGAGACACTGATGTGGCTGCCCGCCGCATAACGCGCGGGGGTTATCTCGTCTTGGCTGAGTGGATGCCCCCTTCGCACAACGCCAATGAAACGGTCGCGAAACAAGCCCTGCGTGCGCAACTCCGGACCAGCGGCCATCCCCACCACACCCGTTTCCAAATCGACCGTCCCGTCGCGCAGTGACGTGCTGTCTTTGTCGGGTTTGTGCATGAAGCGCAGCCGCACGCCTGGGGCTTGCGCGGTGACGCGCGCAATCAGGTCCGCGCCAAAATTCTCGACAAAGCCTTCACTGGTGCGCAGCGTGAACGTGCGGCTCAGCTGTTTGAGATCGGGTTGCTCGGCAGGCCGAAGGACCGCTTCTGCGTCCTGCACCAGTTGACTGACCCGCTCGCGCAATTCGAGCGCTCGCGGGGTGGGCACCAGACCACGTCCGGCCCTGACCAACAGCGGATCGCCGGTGGTTTCACGCAATCGCGCCAGCGCCCGGCTCATCGCCGACGGGCTCAGCCGCAAGCGTTTGGCGGCGCGCGCTACGCTGCCTTCAGCGAGCAGCACATCAAGGATGATCAGCAAGTTGAAATCGGGAGTGGACATGCATCGCCCCGCGGCAGAGTGATATGGCGTTTGACGCACGAATAAAGTGCAAAGGGTGCGCCTTCCGCCATGTTAGGCCGGGGCGTAGATTTCTGGTAGCTCCGCTTCGGGAGTGGCCAGAAATGAGGAACAGCATGAAATCGATCAGTGCAGTCGCAGAGCAAGCACAACAGACACCGTCCGTTCGGTGGGCGTTGGCCAGTCTTTCGCTGTCGATGCTGCTCTCCTCGCTGGGCACCAGTATCGCCAATGTCGGATTGCCGACCTTGGCCCAGGTGTTCAACGCTTCCTTTCAGGAAGTGCAGTGGATCGTCCTCGCCTACCTTCTCGCCATCACCACCCTGATCGTCAGCGTCGGTCGGCTCGGTGACATAACGGGCCGTCGGCGGCTGCTCTTGGCCGGCATCGGCGTGTTCACGCTGGCGTCGGCGCTGTGCGGCTTTGCGCCCACGCTCTGGCTGCTGATTGGCGCCCGGGCGCTGCAGGGACTCGGTGCGGCAATCATGATGGCGCTGACTATGGCCTTTGTCAGCGAGACGGTAGCGAAGGCAAAAACCGGCAGCGCCATGGGGTTGCTCGGGACGATGTCGGCAATAGGCACCGCGATGGGGCCGTCGCTCGGTGGCCTGCTGATTGGCGGGTTCGGCTGGCGGGCGATCTTCCTCATCACCGTACCGCTGGGCTTGCTGACGTGGGTGCTCGCACATCGCTATTTGCCCGCCGATCGCCAGAAACCCAAGACCGATCGTGCCGGCTTCGACCCGCTGGGCACACTGCTGCTGGCGTTGACACTCGCCGCTTATGCGCTGGCCATGACCCTTGGGCGAGGCAGTTTCAGCCCAATCAACATCGCCTTGCTGTTGGCGGCGGGCGTCGGCGTCAGCCTCTTTGTGTTCGCCGAGGCTCGCGTCACTTCACCGTTGATTCGACTGGCGATGTTCCATGATCCCGTGCTCAGTGGCAGCCTGGCCATGAGCCTGCTCGTCGCGACGGTGATGATGGCGACTCTCGTGGTCGGTCCCTTCTATCTCGCGCATGGACTCGGCCTCGATGCCGTTCTGGTGGGGCTGGTCTTGTCAGTCGGGCCGTGTGTCGCGGCACTGACGGGTGTGCCCGCAGGCCGTATTGCCGACCGCTTTGGCGCCCGACGCATGACCCTCGTCGGGCTCGCGGCAATGGCCATCGGATGCTTCACGCTATCAGCGCTGCCGGAGACATTCGGCATCGGTGGCTACCTCTTGCCCATGGTCGTGATAACTCTCGGCTATGCCCTGTTCCAGACAGCCAACAACACGGCGGTCATGGCGGATGTTCAGCCAGAGCAACGGGGCGTCATCTCCGGCATGCTCAACCTGTCGCGCAATCTGGGGCTCATCACCGGTGCGGCCGCCTTGGGCGCGGTGTTCACGCTCGCATCGGCCTCGGTCGACATTGCAACGGCGCGACCCGAAGCGGTTGCCAGCGGTCTGCGGATCACCTTCGCCGTGGCGCTGGTGCTGATCGCTGTCGCACTGGCCATCGCGCTGGGAAGCCGCGCGCTGGCAATGCGTCATAACCGCCGGTAACCCGACACGGCGTTTACTTTTCCAGCACTACCAGCGGCGTGTCTTTCTTCACAATGTACGTCGCCAGCTCCGACGCTTTGTTCGCGCCGATATTCTTCGCGACGTGCGCGGTGCCGGCGGGGATGTACAAGGAGTCGCCAGCCTTGAGCGTTACCGGTGGCCGACCCTCGAGCTGATACTCAAACGTGCCCTCAATCACGTAGGCCACTTCCACCCCGGGATGAGAATGCTTGGGGGACACCACACCCGGCTCGAAATCAACGCGGACCTGGATCACTTCACGCCCGGCGACGTCGAGATCCTGGCGCAGCAGATCGGTGCGGTGAAGACCCGCCTGCCAGCTTTTTACCGGAGGCGCCTCTTGAGCTTGAGCGAGGCCCGCGAAGGCAGTGAGTGCCGCGGCAACGGCGACGCCGAGCATGCCAGCGGAGATACGGTGATTGAGACGGGACATGGCATTTCTCCAATGAGTGCGCGGAAAGTTGCGCGCAGGTTGCCGCGGATGCGGTGGCTCTATTCAGAGGCCGCCGTGTATCGCGCAAGTGTCGAGAATGCCTTGGATTTGTATGCGAAGTTAGCTGCAGACGCGCAGGATACGTTCCGATACAAACGGACCCTGCGCACACGAAAAAGCCCGCACAAGGCGGGCTTCGAAATCGAGTAGGTGGCCGGTGCTGGTCTCCGGCTTACAAGGTTTATCAGGACTCCCACAGAACAGTTTTGTGCTGTCCTGCTTCACACGGCATAAGGGCTGGATCTCAGCGCGGAGATCTTTCTAACCGTGTACCCTTCGGAACGCGCCCCACGTTTCCTCGCCATCCGCTTGCGCATCAGTCTGCGTCTTCACCTACAACTTCAAGAGTAGTACAAAGTCCGAAGCGCAAGGTGGGCTTTTTTAGAACGATTTTGTCCTGTGGGAAGCGTGGCAGGATTGAAAGATGCTATCGCCAGTGATGCACCTCTGTGGGTCAAATGCCGAGCGCCAGCCGTTTACAGATCGGTGATTTCCTTATGGCGTGGCACCAGCGTCTTCATCACGCTCCACGCCACCAGATAGGCCACCGCACAGATGGCAAACATGATCATGTAGCCGGTATGAATATCGCCAATCAGTTTGTAATGGTCGATCACCCAACCGCCGGTCTTGGTCATCACTACGCCGCCCAAGCCGCCTGCCAAACCACCAATACCGACCACCGAAGCGATGGTTTTTTGCGGAAACATGTCAGACACGGTGGTGAAGATATTGCACGACCACGCCTGGTGCGCGGATGCGCCCACGCCGATCAACAGCACCGGTACCCAGAAACTGAGGTAACCCAATGGCTGCGCCAGTAACACCAGCAGCGGGAAGAAGGCGATCACCAGCATGGCTTTCATACGGCCGTCATACGGCGCGTCGCCGCGCGACATGAAATAGCTGGGGAACCAGCCGCCGCCGATGCTGCCCACCATGGTCATGCTGTACAACACAGCCAGCGGCAACACGATGGCTTGACCCTTCATGCCGTATTGCGCTGACAGATAGGTCGGCAGCCAGAACAGGAAGAACCACCACACGCCGTCGGTCATGAATTTGCCGAAGGCAAAGGCCCAGGTCTGGCGGTAGGTCAGCAACTTGAACCACGATACTTTTTTGGCAGCAGCACCTGAGTCTGTGCTGGTGAACGCCTGCGCGCCCTGATCGCTGCGGATGTAGGCCAGTTCCTGCACCGACAGGCGTTTTTGCTCTTCCGGTTTTTCGTACAGCGCAATCCATACGCCCAGCCAAACGAAGCCCAACATACCGACCACAATGAAAGCCGCTTCCCAGCCCCACAGGCCGGCGATCAGCGGCACGCAGATCGGCGCCAGGATCGCGCCCACATTGGCACCGGAGTTGAAAATACCGGTGGCAAAGGAACGTTCCTTCTTCGGAAAATATTCGGCGGTGGCCTTGATCGCGATCGGAAAGTTACCCGCTTCGCCTATCGCCAGCACGGCGCGCGACAGCATGAAGCCTGCGATCGAGACCGGGATGACGGCAATGCCGAGCGCGCTGGATATGGCGCCGATCCCCTCACCCATCGACACCGCAAAGGCGTGCATTATCGCGCCGGTCGACCAGATGCCGATGGCCCACACAAAGGCGGTCTTGGTGCCGATCCTGTCGACCACGCGGCCGGCGAACAGCATGGAAATCGCGTACACAAACTGAAAAACGGAAGCGATGTTGGCGTAATCGGTATTGCTCCAGCCAAATTGCGTCGACAGATCCGGCGCCAACAGACTGAGCACCTGGCGGTCCAGGTAATTGATGGTGGTGGCAAAAAACAACAGCGCGCAGATAGTCCAGCGATATTTGCCGACGGCCTGGCCAACGCGTTGCGGGTTGATGGACTCGTTCAGATTCATAGCATCACTTTATTGTTGGATTAGGCTCGAAAATGGGTAATCAATGCTCAGCGACCGGAGTTAACCGTATAGCAAGTGCTATCAGGGGTTTGGCGAAACAGCCGTATGTAACGCGCAAGACTGCGGGGATGGGCAAGCAGTCAAGGTCGAGCCATAAGAAGGGGCATTCAGGGAGGCGCGCAGGCGGGTTGAATTCATGATGGGGCAATACTCTTTTTTATTTTTAGGGTTTAATCATCGACAATTGTCCGTCGTCGTACAACTGCACCTTTTATATCGAGTTCACTCCTAGGCTGTCAATCTGAAAAATAGCCGCACGTCTCAACAATGACTGCCTCTTAAGGGCATTAAGCGCAGGGTATGGACGATTGGGTGATTGGGCATTGTTATACGTTATACGACAACGCCTTTCACAAGCTCATGACGAGAGACATCGATAGCGGTCATCTCGTCAGGGTTTCGCAGGGCCGCTTATTCAGCCGATTGGGTGCGAGGGGCTGCTCGTGTCGAGGTGTTCTCGCGTCGATCAGCTGAGAGGCTGAATCTCCTCCCTCTTCTTCTTTTGCACCGACCTGCTCTTTCTTCATGGTGGTTATAGCCTTGTTCATGTGGGTGTCCAGAGCCGGGCTTATAGTGTTCTTTGGCTGTTACCGACGTCTTTCGCCGTTTCGATACCCCAATCCAAGGCGGCCTCCATGTCCAGCAAATGTGGTTTTGGATCGTGATCCTCAAAAATGGCCGTGCCGTCCGGCCGGTACACACCGATGAACATCCCCAGCGAGCCGTCCTTCAATATCTCGGTTTTGACCTCGATCTTGCATCCGTTCGACAGCGTTTCCTTGTGGTGAATATGGCGTTCAGTCATTGCTGCATTCCTCTCGTCGTTGAAGTCCGAGTAGCGCATTTACCTATGGGCCATGTTAGCTCAGTGCGGTCCACGAGAAGGCCTGCCAGGACCGCGGCGTAATGCCACCTATACTGGAAGCCACCGCCCCCACCGGGGTCAGCACGCCCAAAAATAAAAAGCAGAGGTGGAACATGGTCTGGCAGCAAATCTACGATCCGTTCGGCAACCCGATACTTTCAACCCTCATGGCAGCAGTACCGGTCGTGGTGATGCTGGCAGCCCTGGCGTTTTTCCATATCAAGGCGCATCTGGCGGCATTGATGGCCCTGGCCTCGGCACTAGTGATCGCGATTTTCGCTTTCGGCATGCCGGCGAACATGGCCGGCTCGGCCGCCCTTTACGGCGCCGCCAACGGTTTGCTGCCCATTGGCTGGATTGTGCTCAACATCATTTTCCTGCATCGGCTGACCACCGAGAACGGCTCGTTCAAGGTGCTGCAGGACTCCCTGGCGCGCATCACCGACGATCGACGCCTGCAATTGCTGCTGATTGCTTTCTGCTTCGGTGCTTTCTTCGAAGGGGCTGCCGGATTCGGCACGCCGGTGGCGGTGACCGGGGCGATTCTGATCGGGCTGGGCTTCTCGCCTCTGGCCGCGTCTGGCCTGGCGTTGATCGCCAACACCGCACCCGTGGCGTTCGGCGCGCTGGGCACGCCGATCATCACCCTGGCCAAGGTGACCGGGCTGGATGAAATGGAGCTGTCGATGATGGTCGGCCGGCAACTGCCGTTCTTCTCGGTGATCGTGCCGTTCTGGTTGATCTGGGCCTTCGCCGGATGGCGCAAGATGCTGGAAATCTGGCCGGCAATTCTGGTGACCGGGGTCAGTTTTGCCGTGCCACAGTTCGTGGTGTCCAACTACCACGGGCCGATGCTGGTGGACGTGATCGCCGCGCTGATCTCCATGGCCTGTCTGACCGGTTTCCTCAGGGTCTGGAAGCCGGCCATGGTGCATACCTCCGCCGCACTGTCCGGGCGAGTCGACAACTCCAAAATAGCCGAAGAGCATGACGAAAAACCCGTCGCCAGTGCGGCCTTTGCCACCGATGCCAAGCCTGCTGTGATGCGCGCGTGGTTGCCGTGGATCATCCTCACCGTGTTCGTGTTCGCCTGGGGCACCCAGGGTTTCAAAAACATGTTCGATACCCGCCCGGCGATTGATCCGGCCACCAACTCGGCCAAGCTCGACCCTCAGGGCAAACCGATGCGCGAAGCGAACCCGATCTTCGCCCCGGTGCTGACGTTCACCACGATCCACCAGCAGATCGAAAAGGTCCCGCCTGTAGTGCCCGCGCCTAAAACCGAGGAAGCGGTCTACAAGTTCACCTGGCTCACCAGCACCGGGAGCGGCATCCTGCTGGCGGCGATTCTCGGCGGGCTGCTGATGGGCTATTCCATCCCGCAACTGATCCACCAGTACCTGCGAACGATCTGGGTCGTGCGTTACTCGCTGATCACCATCGTCGCGATGCTCGCCCTGGGTTTCCTCACCCGCTATTCAGGCCTGGACGCCACCATGGGCCTGGCCTTCGCCGCGACGGGCATCTTCTACCCCATGTTCGGCACCCTGCTCGGCTGGCTCGGCGTGGCCTTGACCGGCTCGGATACGGCGTCCAACGTGCTGTTCGGCGGCTTGCAACGGGTGACCGCCGAGCAGTTGGGGATCAGCCCGGTGTTGATGGCTGCTGCCAACAGTTCCGGCGGGGTCATGGGCAAGATGGTCGACGCTCAGTCGATCGTGGTGGCGTCCACCGCCACCCGCTGGTACGGGCATGAGGGGGAAATCCTGCGTTATGTGTTTTTCCACTCGATCATCCTGGCCATTCTGGTCGGTGGTTTGGTGACATTGCAGGCGTATGTGGCGCCGTTCAGTCATATGGTGGTCGGCGGGAATTGATTGACGTAGCCCGGGTTCACCGCCCGGGCCTTACGCCCACCCCTCAAGTCGCAGCGTGGCCCGAACCAGACGTTGTTCCTCGCTTTCGATTTCCTTGAGGTTTTCGCAGATGCTCTGGATGTGCGCGATGGCCGCCTTGCGTGCCTGTTCCGGCATACGGCCGGTGACCGCGTTGTAGAGCCGCGCATGATGACGGTCGATCTGACGTTTTTGCGGCTCGCGGTGGTAGAGGTTGTTGACCGAGGCAAACACCGTATTCAGCAGCAAGTCCGTCAGCGAGCGCAAGGTCTGCACCAGCACCGGGTTGTGCGAGGCCTCGCAAATCGCCAGATGAAACGCATGATCGAGCCGGGCGTGTTCGGAAGCCTCCAGCGAACGGGTGTGGGCGTCGAGCAACGCCTCGTAGCTGCGGGTGATGAGGACAAAGTCGGCGTCGGTTCCGCGCAACGCCGCCAGGCGTGCGGACTCGCCTTCGAGCAGGCTGCGGACCTCGAATAAATCGTAGAGCGTGCGTGGCTGTGAGCTGAACAAGTGCATCAGCGGCGACGCCGCACCGTGACCCGAAAGGTCGGCTACAAATGAACCTTTGCCCTGCTCTGTCTTGATAATCCCGCGAGCGCGCAACAGCTTCAGGCCCTCGCGAAGTGCCGTGCGGGAAACGCCGAGTTTTTCGGTCAGACGACGCTCCGACGGCAACAGTTGCCCGGTCTTGAGTACCCCGTCCACGATCAGCCGTTCTATGCGTTCACAGACCACGTCTGCGACTTGCGGATTACGGCTCGTTTCTGCCCTTTCCATCGACTCTCCAACTGGTATGACCAGCCTCACTGCCAAAACCAAAAATGCTAAAACACAAACATAACCTTATGTTTTAAAAACGTTTTTCTAAACGAATAAAAAACCATCGAATAAAAAACTGGTTCGACCAGCCAAACAACACATAGACAGTAGAACGCCTCAGGCCAATGATGCAAGTCAGTGGTAAACGGACACAGACCTCCTATAAAAACAACTGAGGGTCGTCAACCGACTATGAACATTCTCTACGATGAACGCGTCGACGGCGTCCTGCCTGACGTCGACAAAACCGCCCTGCTGCAAGCCCTGCACACGCAGTGGCCGGATCTGGAAGTCCTGTATCAACAGGAAGAGCTCAAACCGTACGAATGCGACGGACTTTCTGCTTACCGCACCACGCCCATGCTGGTAGTGCTGCCGCGCCACATCGATGAGGTACAAGGCGTGCTTCGGCTCTGCCATGAGCGGCATGTCGCGGTGGTCGCCCGCGGTGCCGGCACCGGTTTGTCCGGGGGTGCATTGCCGCTGGAAAAAGGCGTGCTGCTGGTGATGGCGCGCTTCAATAGTATTCTGCACATCGACCCCGCCGCCCGCACGGCTCGGGTTCAGCCGGGCGTGCGCAACCTGGCGATTTCCCAGGCCGCTGCGCCGTTTGGCTTGTACTACGCGCCGGACCCCTCCTCCCAGATCGCCTGCTCTATCGGTGGCAACGTGGCCGAAAACGCCGGTGGCGTGCATTGCCTGAAGTACGGGCTGACCGTGCACAACCTGCTCAAGGTTGACATCCTGACTGTCGACGGCGAACACCTGAGCCTGGGTTCGCAGGCGCTCGACTCTCCGGGCTTCGATCTGCTGGCGTTGTTCACCGGTTCCGAAGGCATGCTCGGTGTCATTACCGAGGTTACGGTCAAACTGCTGCCCAAACCCCAGACCGCCAAAGTGCTGCTGGCGGCGTTCGATTCCGTCGAGAAGGCCGGTCGCGCGGTGGGTGACATTATTGCCGCCGGCATCATCCCCGGCGGCCTGGAAATGATGGACAACCTGGCCATTCGCGCCGCCGAAGACTTCATCCACGCTGGCTATCCGGTCGACGCCGAAGCCATCCTGCTGTGTGAACTCGATGGCGTTGAAGCCGACGTTCATGATGACTGCGATCGCGTGCGCCAAGTGCTGGAACAGGCCGGCGCCACCGAAGTTCGCCAGGCTCGCGATGAAGCCGAACGCGTGCGTTTCTGGGCCGGACGCAAGAATGCCTTTCCGGCGGTGGGCCGTCTCTCACCGGATTATTACTGCATGGACGGGACGATTCCGCGCCGCGAGCTGCCCGGAGTGCTGCAGGCGATTGCCGCGTTGTCCGCCGAGTACGACCTGCGGGTGGCCAACGTTTTCCACGCCGGTGACGGCAACATGCACCCACTGATTCTGTTCGATGCCAATCAACCGGGCGAACTCGATCGCGCCGAAGCCCTGGGCGGCAAGATCCTCGAATTGTGCGTGAAGGTCGGCGGCAGCATTACCGGTGAACACGGCGTGGGTCGGGAGAAAATCAATCAGATGTGTGCGCAGTTCAATAGCGATGAGCTGACCGTGTTCCATGCCGTCAAAGCCGCCTTCGATCCGAGTGGTTTGCTCAATCCTGGGAAAAACATTCCGACGCTGCACCGCTGTGCCGAGTTTGGCGCCATGCACGTTCATTTGGGTCAGATGCCTTTCCCTGATCTGGAGCGTTTCTGATGCGCAGTGAACACGATATCGACGACAGCGGCGCGCTGCTCGAGCAGGTCAACCAGGCGCTGCAAAACGCCACGCCGTTGCGTATTCAAGGCGCCAACAGCAAGGCGTTTCTTGGGCGCATCGTGGCGGGTGAAGTCCTCGACACGCGCAGCCACCGAGGCATCGTCAGCTACGACCCGACCGAGCTGGTGATCACCGCCCGCTGCGGCACGCCGTTGACGGAGCTTGCTGAGGTGTTGGATGCAGCGCAACAGATGCTGCCTTGCGAACCGCCCTCCTTCGGCGACGGCGCCACGGTCGGCGGCATGATCGCCAGCGGGTTGTCGGGACCACGACGTCCCTGGTCGGGCTCCGTTCGGGACTTCGTCCTCGGGACACGGGTCATCACCGGTCATGGCAAGCATTTACGCTTCGGTGGCGAAGTCATGAAAAACGTTGCCGGCTACGATCTGTCGCGGTTGATGGCCGGCAGCTACGGCTCGCTTGGCGTGGTGACCGAAGTCTCGCTCAAGGTGCTACCCAAGCCACGTCAAGCCTTAAGCATCAGTCTGGAAATGGCCAGTGATCGCGCCTTGCTTCGCCTCGCAGAATGGGGGCAACAACCGCTGCCGATCAGCGCCGCGTGCCACGATGGGCAGCGCCTGCACTTGCGGCTTGAGGGTGGCGAAGGCTCGGTGGCTGCGGCTCATGAGCGACTGGGCGGCGAGTTGCTGGACTCCTCGTATTGGGCTGATCTCAACGAGCATCGATTGAGCTTTTTCGATGAGGACCAGGCACTTTGGCGCCTGTCCGTTCCTCACAACACGCCTCGACTTTCCCTGCCTGGCCGTCAGCTGATCGATTGGGGCGGTGCACAGCGCTGGCTCAAAACCGACGCAGAGGCAACGTTCATTCGCTCGATCGTGGAAGAAGTCGGCGGGCATGTGACCTGCTACAGCCATGGCCTGATCGACAGCCCGTTCCAACCGTTGCCTGCCGCACTGATGCGCTACCACCGGAACTTGAAGCAACAACTCGATCCCCGGGGAATCTTCAACCCAGGACGCCTGTACGCGGAGCTTTGACCCATGCAGACCACCTTGAGCGAACACGCACGCCAACTGCCCCGCGCCGAAGAAGCCGAAAGCATCCTGCGCACGTGCGTGCACTGCGGTTTCTGCAATGCCACGTGCCCGACCTATCAATTGCTGGGCGATGAACTGGATGGACCGCGGGGCCGCATCTACCTGATCAAGCAGGTTCTGGAAGGCAACGAAGTCACGCAGAAGACCCAACAGCACCTGGATCGCTGCCTGTCGTGTCGTAACTGCGAAACCACCTGCCCTTCCGGCGTCGACTACCACAACTTGCTGGACATCGGCCGGGCCGTGGTCGATGCGGCGGTGCCGCGCCCACTCGGTCAGCGGTTGTTGCGCGAGGGACTGCGCAGCGTCGTCCCCAATCCTGCGCTGTTCAAAGGGTTGGTCAGCAGCGGCCAGGTGTTCCGGGCGTTGTTGCCCAACACCTTGAAAATAAAGTTACCCCGCCGCGTCTATCCGGCCAAGCCGCGCCCGACCACTCGCCACGCCCGGCAGGTGCTGATGCTCGAAGGCTGTGTGCAACCGAGTCTGTCGCCCAATACCAACGCGGCCGCCGCCCGAGTACTGGATCGACTGGGGATCAGCGTCACCGCGACCCACGAAGCCGGATGCTGCGGTGCCGTGGATTATCACCTCGACGCTCAGGCGGCCGGCCTTGATCGCGCCCGCCGCAATATCGATGCGTGGTGGCCGAGCATTGAAAAAGGTGCCGAGGCCATCGTGCAAACCGCCAGCGGTTGCGGCGCTTTCATCAAAGACTACGGTCACCTGCTCAGCACCGATCCGGTCTATGCCGAAAAGGCTAGAACGGTCAGTGCGCTCGCCAAGGATCTGATTGAAGTGCTGCGCGACGAACCGCTGGAACAGCTCGGCATCCATGGCGACCAACGCCTGGCGTTTCATTGCCCCTGCACATTGCAGCACGCGCAGAAACTGGGTGGCGCGGTTGAAGCGATTCTGACGAGTTTGGGTTTCAACCTCACGTCGGTCCCCGACGATCACCTGTGCTGCGGCTCGGCGGGCACCTATTCGCTGACCCAACCCGAACTGTCCCGGCAACTGCGCGACAACAAGCTCAATGCGCTGGAAAGCGGACATCCCGAAGTCATTGTCACGGCCAATATCGGCTGTCAGTCCCACCTCGACGGTGCGGGCCGAACCCCTGTCAGGCACTGGATCGAACTGGTCGAAGCCGCCTTGCCATAACCGAGCACTGGAGAATTGCCATGAAAAGCAAAGCCGTACTGAGCCAGACCGAAGTCAGCCAAATCCTCGCGGCTGCACGCACCGAAGCGCAGAACAATCAATGGGCCGTAACCATCGTGATTGTCGATGACGGCGGCCATCCCCTGGCCCTCGAACGCCTCGACGGTTGCGCTCCGATTGGCGCCTACATCGCCACCGAAAAGGCCCGCACCTCGGCCCTCGGTCGGCGCGAATCCAAAGGCTATGAAGAGATGGTCAATGGCGGCCGCCACGCCTTTTTGTCGGCGCCATTGCTGACCTCGCTTGAAGGTGGCGTGCCGATCATCGTCGATGGCCAGGTGGTCGGCGCGGTCGGGGTATCCGGTGTGAAAGCCGAGCAGGACGCACAAGTCGCCAAAGCCGGCGCGCAATGCCTGAACTGAGCCGAACTGATTTGAGCTGTGCGCTGAAATAGTCGGGCCGTGTGATAACGGCCCAACGTTCGTTCTCGATCACTGCCCTTCAGCAAGTTCCGTCTTCGGTGTCCGCAGAGCGCGCCAGGCAATTAAAATCGCCATGAGTGCCAAACCGAACGTCACCCACGAAACCAAATTAATTCCACCCTCAAATGCACTTCCCGCCTGCGTCATCAGCGTACGTGCTTGATCTCCCGACAACTGCACCGCCACATGATTAGCACCGGATAGCGTCTCACTCGCCAGCATCGTCTGCACCTCGCTCAAAAAACCCGGAAGTTGCAATGCACCGCGATAGTAGGCAGTGACGAGACCACCGAGCACTGTCGTCCCCAAAACCACACCCACCTCATAGGCTGTTTCACTAATGGCCGACGCCGCACCCGCCTTTTCCGGCGGTGCGGCGGATAAAATCACGTCGTTGGATACCGTCGCGATCGCGCCCACGCCAATGTTCAGCAAGGCAAAAGCCACCACCAGAACGAACAGGCTGCTGCCGATGCTGGCGACCAACAAAAACGCCGCCCCAACAAACGCCATCAGAATCGGCACCAGCACATGCACCTGTACTCGACGCGCCACAGGCACGACTGCCATTCCCACTACGATTGCCATGATCTGACCAGGTACTAACGCCAAGCTAGCCCTCAAGGGCGACATCTGAAGGACGATCTGTAAGAACTGAGTGGTGAAGAATACAAAGCCGACGAGAAACGCGAGGCTCATCAGATTAATCATCACCGAGCCGCTAAAGGTGCCACTTCGGAACAGACTCAGATCCATCAGCGGCACAGGCAGACGTAACTGCCGACGCACAAACATCCACCCAGCAACCATGCCGATTACAAATGCTGTCAGTGCCAACCCGTCAACACCATTACTAGCGCTGTGTTTAATGCCGTAAACGATGGCACTGAGGGCAACCATCGATTGCAGGATACTGAGCGGATCCAATGGTCCTGAACAGTCTTGCTCGGACTCGGGCAACAACACCGGTCCCAATACCAATAACGGCACCAATACGGGTATCGCCAACAGGAAAATCGCCTCCCAGCTGAAAAATTCCAGCAAAACCCCACCGACCAAAGGACCGAGTGCCGATCCTACCGTCAGCGTTGTTGCCCAGATCGCGACAGCTACTCTCCGTTCCTCTCGATCCACAAATACCGAACGTATCAATGCCAACGTTGAGGGCATCAGCATTGCACCGAAAATCCCCATGCAAGCTCGCCCGGCAATCAGTTGTGTAGCCGTATCGGAATAGGCGGTCAGCACCGACACAATGACAAAACCCAAAGACCCAGCCAATAACAACTTACGATGACCGACTCGATCGCCCAAACTGCCCATCGACACCAGCAATCCCGCCAATACCAGCGAATAGGCATCGATCATCCATAACTGCTGACTAGCGCTCGGACGCAGGGCCTCGGCAATCTTTGGTAACGCGAATCCAAGGACCGTATTGTCTACTGTCACCAGTAGTACTGGCAGCATCAGCACGCTTAGGGCTGACCATCGTTTTGATTTTGCTCTTTGTTGCGCTGTCTCACTTATTAACACCATTGCTCCAAGCTCCTTATTACCTCAAAAAAATCACGGGACATTTTTCAATGCTTCCGTGAAACGAACCCTGCGCACTTCCATGGCGAGGGTTTAAGAATGCAACTTGCAACGTAAGAAAAATTAACTTTTCTCGCGGGAAAGCAGAACACTTCTATAGTTTCGTTACATTACAACTCAATCGACTATTTGTTTCATATTGTTTGATGGCACTGATGGGCTGAAAGCCCTTTTCCGTCTGCCCCACCCCAAAAGCAAGCGCCCCAAACAATCTTGGGCGTTTGCTTGAGTCACCCTCTCCGCGTTTTCACCCAGTCTTCGAGGCCTCTTATTTTTGTGAACGGCTACGCTCGATAGGTATCGCTCACGCTGTCCAACCGACAGAGCAATCGACCCGCCCAAGAGGAAGCGCACAGATGACCCGTCTCACTGCGAAAGACTTTGCCCCGGAACTGCTCGAACTGTACGACTACTACGCCCACGGCAAGATCAACCGGCGAGAGTTTCTGGATCGAGCGGCGCTGTTCACCCTAGGTGGTTTGACGGCCAGCGCGCTCCTCGCCGCCCTGAGTCCGAATTATGCGCTCGCCGAGCAGATTGAATTTACCGACCCGGACATTGTTGCCGAATACATCACCTATCCATCGCCCAAGGGCAACGGGCAGGTCCGTGGTTATCTGGTGCGCCCGGCGAAAGCCACCGGCAAAGTGCCGGCCGTGGTGGTCGTGCATGAAAACCGCGGGCTCAACCCTTACATCGAAGATGTCGCGCGGCGTGTGGCCAAGGCAGGATTCATCGCCCTCGCGCCCGATGGCCTGACGTCGGTGGGCGGCTATCCTGGCAACGATGACAAAGGCCGGGAGCTGCAGGCGACCGTCGACCCTGAAAAGCTCATGAACGACTTTTTCGCCGCCATCGAGTGGTTGATGAAGCATGACGCGACCACCGGAAAAGTCGGGATCACCGGGTTCTGCTACGGCGGTGGCGTCGTCAATGCCGCAGCCGTGGCCTATCCGGAACTGGGGGCTGGCGTGTCCTTTTATGGCCGACAGCCAGACGCCAAAGATGTGGCCAGAATCAAGGCGCCGGTGATGCTTCACTACGGTGAACTGGATACGCGCATCAACGAAGGCTGGCCCGCCTATGAGAAGGCATTGAAAGCCGCGGGCAAGACGTATGAAGCCTACATCTACCCCGGCGCCAACCATGGTTTCCATAACGACTCCACGCCTCGATACGATGACGCCGCGGCCAGGCTGGCCTGGGACCGGACGCTGGGGTGGTTTCGGCGGTATCTCGTTTAATGGTGTAGCTGAAGTCTGCTTTGACTCTGTTGCCAGATTCCGCATGAATGGAGGTTTTCGAAAAGCTGACGAGTCAGGTGCTCAAACGCGGCTCCATAGGCCCTCGTTCATGTCTCAATCACATCGTCCGCCCAACTGATGGCCGCAACGACGGTCGGGAAACCGATCGTGCTCGTCAGTGAGATCAGCGCGTGACGGATCTGCTCTGGCGTAGCGCCCGCTTCCAGTGCCCGTCGGGTATGACTGTGCACCGCGCCCTCAGAGCGAATGGCCGCCGCAGCACCGAGCTGGATCATCTGGACAACGATCTCCTCCAGTGGGCCGGTGTGACGCACCGCCGTACCCAGGGCCTCCACTGCGGCCAAGTAATCCGGGTACTGCTGTTCGAGACGTTGGTAGGTGTTGTGCTCTCTCTTCTTTGCCATCTTTGTGTCCTCGCGTGGGAGGTGCGAACAGAATCATCAGCCTTCGATTTCCGAAACTTGCACTCTGCGGCAGTAGGCTACGCTTACATCAGCTCATTGCTCACGATGCTCGCGTCTGCAGGTTTTGGTTTGTTCTGGAGAGCGTCTGCAACAGCTATTTCAGACAGGCCCAAACAATTCACGCAGGACTGACGTGATGACCGAGCCCTTCCTCAGCTTAGCCGAACTCAAACGTGCCGCCGTCTCCGGCGAGATCGATACTGTTCTTGTCTGCATGGTCGACATGCAAGGCCGACTGGTCGGCAAGCGATTCCAGGTCGAGTTTTTCATCGACAGCGGCCACGAAGAAACCCACTGCTGCAATTACCTGCTGGCCGACGACATCGACATGGAGCCGGTGCCAGGTTACGCCGCGGCCAGCTGGAGCAAAGGCTATGGCGACTTTGTGCTCAAGCCCGACATGGCCACGTTGCGACGGGTGCCCTGGCTTGAATGCACGGCGCTGGTGCTCTGCGATGTGCTCGATCATCACCATCGGCGCGACCTGCCACACAGCCCGCGGGCGATCCTGAAAAAGCAGATCGAGCGACTGCGCGAGCGCGGCTACACCGGCATGTTTGCCTCGGAACTGGAGTTCTACCTGTTCGACGAAAGCTACGAGGCCATCCACGAGCGCAACTACCACAAGCCGAAGACGGCCGGTCACTACATCGAGGACTACAACATCCTGCAGACCACCCGCGAGGAACCGGTGCTGCGGGCGATTCGCAAACATCTGCAGGCCTGCGGCATTCCCGTGGAAAATTCCAAGGGTGAGTGGGGCCCGGGCCAGGAAGAAATCAATATCCGCTATGCCGATGCCCTGACCATGGCCGACCACCACGTCATCATCAAGCACGCCTGCAAAGAGATCGCGCAACTGCAGGGCAAGGCGATCACGTTCATGGCCAAGTGGCGTTATGACGCCGCCGGTTCCAGCAGCCACATCCACAATTCGCTGTGGGACAAGAGCGCCAAAAAGCCGCTGTTCTTCGACCCCAAGGCGGAGTTTGGCATGTCGAAATTGATGCGCTCCTGGGTGGCCGGGCAGCTCAAATATGCCAACGACATCACCTGTTTTCTCGCGCCCTACATCAATTCATACAAGCGCTTTCAGGCCGGCACCTTTGCACCGACCCGGGCGGTGTGGAGTCGGGACAATCGCACCGCAGGCTTTCGTTTGTGCGCAGAAGGCAGCAAAGCCATCCGCATTGAATGTCGCATCGGCGGCGCCGACCTCAATCCTTATCTGGCCTTCGCCGCCTTGATCGCTGCGGGACTGGCCGGTATCGACGAGAAGCTCACCCTCGCGCCGCCCTTTGAGGGCGATGCCTACCTCGACGAGCATTTGCCTGAAGTCTCGAAGACGCTGCGCGAAGCCAGCGCCTCGCTCCAGGCCTCAACGATGTTACGCGAGGCGTTTGGTGATGAAGTGATCGACCACTACGTGCACACCGCCGAATGGGAGCAGAAAGAGTACGACCGGCGGATCACCGACTGGGAACTGCAGCGCGGCTTCGAGCGCTATTGAGACCTCCATGACCTCGACCATTCAACTCATCTCACCGGTCGATGGCCGGGTCTACGCCGAACGCCGCTGCGCCGATGCTGCGCAGATTGACCAGGCGCTGGCGGCTGCCGAAGCTGCCCAGGCGCAATGGAAACGTCGGCCGCTGAGCGAACGCGCCGCCTTTTGCAGCGCCGCGGTGGACGCGATGCTGGCCATGAAGGCCGATATCGTGCCGGAACTGGCCTGGCAGATGGGCCGCCCGGTGCGCTTTGGCGCTGGCGAACTGCGCGGCTTCGAAGAACGTGCCCGCCATATGATCGCCATTGCGCCTGAAGCGTTGGCAGCGCTTGAACCCACCCCCGTCGCCGGTTTTCGACGCTGTATCAAACGCGAGCCGCTGGGTACGGTATTGGTCGTCGCGCCTTGGAACTACCCCTACCTGACGGCAGTGAATACGATCATCCCGGCGCTGATGGCCGGCAACAGCGTCATCCTCAAACACGCTTCGCAAACGCTGCTGGTCGGTGAACGGTTCGCCGAGGCGTTTCGCCGTGCCAATCTGCCCGAAGGATTGTTCCAAAACCTGCTGCTGAGTCATCTCCATACCGCGGTGATCATTGCCTCTGGACGGGTGCAGCAGGTGAACTTCACCGGCTCGGTCGAAGCCGGCAAGACCATGGAACACGCTGCTGTCGGAGGTTTCCTCGGCGTGGGCCTGGAGCTCGGTGGCAAAGACCCGGCCTACGTCCGCGCAGACGCCAACCTCGAACATGCGGTAGAAAATCTGGTGGATGGCAGCTTCTTCAATTCCGGGCAAAGTTGTTGCGCGGTCGAGCGCATTTATGTCGATGAAAAAATTTACCCCGCCTTTGTCGAACGCTTCGTCGCGCTGGCTCGCCAATACGTGCTGGGTAATCCGCTGGACGAAGCCACCACACTGGGTCCTCTGGTCACACCGACCGCCGCTGATTTCGTTCGTGGTCAGATCGCCGAAGCACTGACACAGGGCGCTCGGGCACTGATCGATCCAAAGGATTTTCCTGCCGATGCGCCGGGCAGCGCCTACCTCGCGCCGCAAGTATTAGTCGACGTCACCCATCAAATGTCGGTGATGCGCGAGGAAAGCTTCGGTCCGGTGGTCGGCATCATGCCGGTGGCCTGCGACGACGAAGCCATCGCCCTGATGAACGACAGTGAGTTCGGGCTCAGCGCTTCCATCTGGACGCAAGACCTTGTCGCCGCGGAACGCCTGGGCAACGAGATCGACACCGGCACCGTGTTCATGAACCGCTGCGATTACCTCGACCCGGCCCTGGCCTGGACCGGGGTGAAGAACAGCGGGCGCGGCGTCACGCTGTCGCGCCTGGGCTATGACAACCTGACCCGAGCGAAATCCTTCCATTTGCGCCACGAGATCTGAGCCATGAGCCTGACCGCGAACTGGAACTACCCCACCAGCATCCGCTTCGGTGTCGGCCGCATTGCCGAGCTCGCCGAAATCTGCCGCAGCCAAGGGATCCAGCGCCCGTTGCTGGTCACCGACAGTGGCCTGGCGCGTGCACCGATCACCACCTCAGCGCTGGACGCCTTGCGCGCCGCCGGCCTTGGCGTCGCGCTGTTCTGCGACCTTAAACCCAACCCGGTCGAAGCCAATCTGGCAGGCGGACTTGAGGCCTGGCGCGCCGGCAAACACGATGGCGTGGTCGCCTTCGGCGGTGGCAGCGGCCTGGACATGGGCAAGCTCATCGCCTTCATGAGCGGCCAGACCCGCCCGGTCTGGGACTTCGAAGACATCGGCGACTACTGGACACGCGCCGACGAAAGCAGCATCGCTCCAATCATTGCGGTGCCGACCACGGCGGGTACCGGCTCGGAAGTGGGCCGTGCGGCGGTGATCATCGATGAGCGTACGCACACCAAACGCATCATCTTCCACCCGAAAATGATGCCGCGCGTGGTCATCAGCGACCCGGCCCTCACCGTCGGCATGCCGGCAAAGGTCACCGCGGGCACCGGCATGGATGCGTTCGCGCATTGTCTGGAATCGTATTGTTCCCCGGGTTTTCATCCCATGGCCGAAGGCATTGCGGTGGAAGGCATGCGCCTGGTCGCCAATGCCCTGGTGCGAGCCGTACACACACCCTCGGACCTTGAGGCGCGAGCGCACATGCTCGCGGCTGCCGCGATGGGCGCTACCGCCTTTCAGAAAGGTCTGGGCGGGATGCACGCCCTCTCACATCCGGTGGGTGCCCTGTACGACACCCATCACGGCATGACCAATGCCACGTTCATGCCCTATGTGCTGAAATTCAATCGCCCGGCCATCGAGGAACGCATCACCCGCCTCGCGGCTTATTTGCGTCTGCCCTCTCCCGGCTTCGACAGTTTTCTGGCCTTCGTCCTCAAGTTGCGCAAGGACATCGGCGTGCCCCATACGCTGTTTGAGCTGGGGGTGGATGACCAGCAGGCCGACCTGATAGCAGACATGGCGATTGTCGACCCTTGCGCCGGTGGCAACCCGCTGCCATTGACCCGAAATGGCGCGGCAGAAATTTTCGACGCGGCGTACCACGGCCGTCTCTGAAGCAGTCGTCTGTCCATGGTCAAGTTGTGAACACGCAGCATGGACAGGGTTTATCGGTAAAAAAAGGAGCAGTACGACAAGGGGTTGAAAGCCAGCCCATCCGGTCACGTACAACCCGGATGGATGCGTATCAAAACCTAAGGGGCACACAACATGAAGCCAGCAAGCCAGCCCGGCACGAGCGCGCCGCAAGACGATGACGTCAAGGTGCTGCACAGCATGGGCTATGCCCAGCAGCTCTCGCGACGGATGGGCGTTTTCTCCAACTTTGCCATTTCCTTTTCGATCATCTGCATTCTCTCGGGTGGTATCAATTCACTCGCCCAGGGCACCTCGGGTGCGGGCGGTGCGTCAATCGGCATCGGCTGGCCGATCGGTTGCCTGATCTCCGGGGTTTTCGCCATGGCCATGGCGCAGATTTCCTCGGCCTACCCCACGGCCGGCGGCCTCTATCATTGGGGTTCGATTCTCGGTAACCGCTTTACCGGCTGGCTGACCGCGTGGTTCAACCTACTGGGGTTAGTCACCGTGCTCGGTGCGATCAACGTCGGTACCTATTACTTCTTTTTCGGTGCCTTCGGACCGGCCCTTGGGATGGAAGACACCACTACGACCAGGGTGATTTTTCTGGCCATCCTGACCGGCCTCCAGGCCTTGTGTAACCACCTGGGTATCGGCCTGACGGCAAAGCTCACCGACTTCTCGGGCTATCTGATTTTCGCCACGGCGCTCGCGCTGACCATCGTTTGCCTGATATCGGCGCCCAGTTATGAGTTCGCCCGGTTATGGACTTTCAGCAACTATTCCGGCGAAGCAGGCGGCAGCGTCTGGCCACAGGTCTCGAACGGCTGGATTTTCATGCTCGGCCTGCTGTTGCCGATCTACACCATCACCGGCTATGACGCCTCCGCGCACACCTCGGAAGAGACCCGCAATGCGGCCATGTCAGTGCCACGTGGCATGGTCATGTCGGTGGTCTGGTCGTTGCTGTTCGGCTGGGTCATGCTCAGCTCGTTTGTGCTGATGCTGCCGAGCATGGACGAGGCGGCCAAGCATGGTTGGACCGTGTTTTTCTGGGCGATGGACACTCAGGTGAACCCGACAGTAAAAACGGCGCTGTACGTGGCGATTTTCATCTCGCAGTTTCTCTGCGGGTTGGCGACTGTGACCTCGGTCTCACGCATGATCTTCGCGTTCTCCCGTGACGGCGGCCTGCCCTTCTCCAAAGCACTGGCCTCGGTCTCGCCGACCCGTCGCAGCCCGGTGGCGGCGATCTGGACGGGTGCCACGCTCGCGGTGTTGTTCGTTTGGGGATCCTCCGTGATATCGATCGGTGAAACGCCGGTCTATACCATCGTGGTGTCCTGCACGGTGATCTTCCTGTTCTTTTCCTTCGTCATCCCCATCGTGCTGGGCCTGTTTACCTACGGGACTTCGAAGTGGCCGACCATGGGGCCGTGGAACATGGGGCGCTTCTGGTACTCGGTGTTCGCCCTCCTCTCGATCCTCTCGATGGTGATCATTTTCGTCATCGGCATCCAGCCACCGAACGATTGGGCGTTGTACATCACCATCGGCTTCCTGGTGCTGACGGCCATCGTCTGGTTCGGTTTTGAAGCCCGCCGCTTCCAGGGGCCGCCGATTGGCGACGTGATCGTCAAGCGTCAGGCTGAAATTGCGGCGGCTGAAGAGGCATTGAATAAACGCGCTGGAAGCTGATCCACAGTCAGCTAATAGATAGAACGAACGATGAGTAACCTGTGGCGAGGGTACTTGCTCCCTCGCCAGTTGTTCGCCAAGAAACTGCGCGAAAAACGTACCCATTGGGGCTGGACTTAAATGTTTTCAGGGAATGTAGCGGGACGAACCAAGGAAAGACTTTTCTTCGGACGAAAAAAATGGACCTCTTTTCAGAGATCCATTTTTCAATACTTGGAGCGGGAAACGAGACTCGCATCTGGTGTCCGACCCCTTGAAATCTAAAGGGTTTCTTTTCTTACCGAAGCAGGAAAAAACTCAATTCTGGACTTGTTTTTGGGGTGTATCAAGGGCTAAAAAGGAACTATTCCAAGATACGCTATTGGGTTCTCTTCCCACTTGGCAATGAACAGCGTGGCAACACCGTTGCCGATGAAATATCGCCCTCGGCAAAGGCGCCCAACACGGTACTGGTCACGATATGAGTGAGGAACCCCACCACACTCTGTTCGTGCGCCAGCTTGCTGTAGCTGTCGACGGCATGGACGTCGAGGGTCGCCGGGTTGATGTGCATGCCTGAGCCGGGGTGCATCAGGTTGACCCCGATCAGCCCGACCATCAACGCCAGGGTGGTCAGCAATTCGAAGTACAGCAACGACTTGAAGCCAACCCGGCCGATTCGCTTGAGACTCTGCATGCTGGCAATGCCACTGACCACGGTGCAGAAGATGATCGATGCAATCAGCATCTTGATCAGCTTGATGAACGTGTCGCCCAAAGGCTTCATTTCTTCGCCGAGGCTGGGGTAGAAATGGCCAAAGATAATGCCCAACACAATCACTAGCAGCACCTGCACATACAGATGACGGAACATGCGGCGCAGTCGTGAATGAATGCAAAACGACCTGATTGGATGTTCCTCGAATCGATTAGCCCAGCGTGTTCAGGCACACCACCTTGGGTTGGGTCATTTCCTCATAGGCGAAGCGCACCCCTTCCCGGCCCAGGCTGCCGTACTTGGAACCGCCAAACGGCATCGCATCGAAGCGGTAATCGGAGGAGTCGTTGATCATCACACCACCGGCTTCGATTCTTCGTGCGGCGCTCATGGCCGTTGCCAGATCATTGGTGAAGATCCCTGCATGCAGGCTGTATTCGGGCTCGTTGGCCAATGCGATGGCCTCATCGAAGGTTTCGAAAAGCTGCAAAACCACCACCGGCGCGAAGACTTCGGCGCGCCACAGCCGACTGCAATGATCGACGTTTTCCAATACCGTAGCGGCGTAGCACGAGCCTTGGCGCCGATGGCCGCAGAGCAATGTGGCGCCCTCTTGCAACGCGTCGTTCACCACCTGCTCGGCATTCTGCGCGGCTTGCGGGGTAATCATCGGGCCGATATCAGTGTCGGCACGCATAGGGTCGCCGTTCACAAGCGCCTTGGCCTGGCTGACAAAA
This sequence comes from Pseudomonas sp. RT4P38, assembly GCF_054897765.1. Lineage (NCBI taxonomy): Bacteria > Pseudomonadati > Pseudomonadota > Gammaproteobacteria > Pseudomonadales > Pseudomonadaceae > Pseudomonas > Pseudomonas sp. RT4P38. The sequence continues at coordinate 3,020,812 of NZ_CM142703.1, read as the reverse complement.
CGCTCACGGAACGCTTCATAAATCGACGCCTGAATCAGCAAACGCTGAGTGCCTATGCAGTTCTGCCCCGCTGCCCAGAAGGCCCCTGACAAGCAACTCTCGACGGCGGCCTCAAGGTCGCAGTCGCCCATTACGATAACCGGCGCATTGCCGCCCAAGTCCATGGCGAGTTTCTTCAGGCCGGCCGTGCGTGCAATCTGCTCCCCGGTGACGAAGCCACCAGTAAAGGAAATCATCCGCACCTCACGTGAGGCGACTAAGGCCTTGCCCAGTTCCGCCCCCCCGGTGGCAACCGTGACCACCGATTCGGGCAACCCAGCCATGACCAGATACGACACCAATTTGATGGCCGACAACGGCGCCAGCTCAGACGGTTTGAGAATCACCGCGTTGCCGCCGGCAATGGCGGGACCGAGCTTGTGCGCCACCAGATTCAGCGGATCGTTGTACGGGGTAATCGCGACGATCAGGCCCAGGGGTTCGCGAGAAAACCAGCCCTGGCGCGACTCAGAGCCCTCATAGGCGTCGAAAGGCACCACTTCCCCGGCATTACGCCTGGCCTCTTCGGCAGAAAGCTTGAGGGTGTTGACGCAGCGTTTGACTTCTTTTTCTGCCTGCTTAAGGGTCTTCCCAGCTTCGTCGACGATCAGCCGGGCAAACGCCACGGCATCGCGTTCGATGTTCAATGCAGCTTGCTCGAGAATGCGTGCCCGACGATGACGCGGTAACTCGGCGCAAGCTCGCGCACCGCTGCGCCCGGTCTCCAGCAACTGCGGCACTTGCGACGCACAGACATCCGCGACGGTCCCGATGACGGTGCCGTCAAATGGGTTAAAGACTTCGATTTGCGGCTCCACAACGGCCAGGGCCAGACGTGATAGGTTCACAGGCTTTCTCCTAGTTGCGCGCAACAGACTGGTGGATGCTGATGATGTCAGACAGCAGCGCAAACGCTGTTTCCATGCGCCCGGCCCCCGGCCCCGAAACCGTCACCGTACCGAGCAATACGGAAGTAAACGACACGGCATTGGTGGCGCCGGAAATACCGGCCAGCGGATGATCGTGTTTCAACAGCCGCGGTTCGACACTCGCACTGATCGCCCCATCGGCATGACGCATGGCTGCGCCGATCAGCTTCCAGCGAGCCCCGTCCTGCCGGGCTTTTTCAATGTCGCCAAGGTCGAGTGAGGAAATACCGCTGCAAGTTACATCGCTGACCTTCAGCTTGGCGTCCAGCAGTTCGTTGGCCAGGATCACTACTTTGAGGCGCACGTCATGCCCCTCGATATCCGCTGTCGGGTCGGCTTCGGCGTACCCCAAGTCCTGTGCTTTGCTGACCGCTTCGGCAAACCCCAATCCACCTTCCATACAGGTAAGAACGAAGTTGGACGTGCCGTTGAGAATCCCCTCGAAACCGACTATCTGACTGCCTGCCAACGACTGCTTGGCTACGCGAATAACCGGCGTGCCACTCATCACCGAACCTTCGTATTCAAAGGCGACGTTATTGCGTCGGGCCAGTGCTTTCAGCTCGGCGCCGTGCAAGGCAATGGGTCCCTTGTTAGTGGTGACTACATACTTGCCGCGTTCTAGCGCCCAGCGACAGAACGAGGTGGCCGGCTCACCGTCCACCGGGTTGGTGAAGGTGGCTTCGACAATGATGTCTGCGCCGGAGTCCTTGATCACTGCTTCGTTGAGGGCATCTGCTTCGCCACCCGGCAACTGCGCCAATGCACCTTTGACTGCCGGCAGCTTGGCCAGCAACGCGGCGTCCAGCCCTTCGCGGCCAATCACCGAACCGAGATACAGGTCGGTCACGCCAACGATTTTCAGGGTAAAACCCAGTTCGGTTTTCCAGTTTTCGTTACGTTCGGCAATCAGCTGAGCCAATGCCCGGTTCACACCGCCGAAGCCGACCAGCGCCAGTTTGTATTCAGTCATTTTTATGCCCTTTTTCCGGGTGATGGGTTGTTGGGCTCTAGGTTAGGGGCGCGACAAGGGCAGTGAAATAGGCCAATTTGCTCTATTTTGTGGGCGTTTTGACCAGCACCCGGGCAAAACGCCACGCATAAAAAAAGCCAACACAGGTTGGCTTTTTTCAGAACGTTAAAGGGGTTAGACGACGGACGACAGCACGAACGAAGTCACGGTATTTTCCACCCCGGGCAACGCGGAGATTTCATTCCAGACCTTATGCACCCGCTCCGGACTGGCAGCGCCAACCCGCAGCATCAGATCGAACTCGCCACTCATCACATCGCACTGAATGACTTCCGGTATTGCCCGCAGGGCCTGCAGCACTTCCGCGCCGCGCATGCGGTCGTAGCGGTAGACGAAAATCACCGCATTGATGTTCGAAGAAGCTTGTCGTCCCTCCCCCGTGCGTACCGTATAACCCTGTATTGCACCGTCGCGCTCAAGCCGTTCAATGCGCTGACGCACGGCATTGCGCGACAGGTTGACCTTCGCCGCCAGCTCGGCGTGGGCAGCCCGGGCATTGAGCCGCAGTTCCGCGATGATGTGTTCATCGAGAGGGTCCAGAATTCGCTTCACTTGGCCTCCTGTTGCTGCGCCTTCACAGCGCGCCGAGTAGCTGATGGATCGTGTCGAGGTCGTCCGGTTGAATCCGGTAAAGCTGCGCCGGCCCTTGCTCCGCGACCGGACCGTGTTGCGCCGGCGTGCTGATCCCCAGCTCGCCGAGCAGCACCGCCGATTTGGCCGGCGAGATTTCCCCCAGGGTAACCATCGGCGCCACCAGGCTTCGGCGATACAACCTGGCCGCGAGGACTCCGGTGGCGGTATGCGGGTCGATGACGTAACCGGTGTCGCGATACAGCGAGGTGATTTCCTTCAGCGTCTCCTCATCACTGACCGCGTAAGAGTCGATGATCATCCGCGCCTGCAACCAGAACTCGTTGGCGATGGTCATCTCGCCGCTGGATTCGAACGCTGCCATCAGCGCGCTCACGGCCTGATCGTCATGCCCGTAGAGCTCCCAGAGAAAACGTTCCAGGTTAGAAAAGATCGACAGGTCCATGGCCGGCGACAAGGTCTTGTTGGCTCGCGACCTGGAGTAGTGGTTCTTCAGAAACAACTGATGCAACGCGTCATTCTGATTGGTCGCAACGATCATCTGGATGATCGGCAACCCCATTTTCTGCGCGATGTAGCCGGCATAGACCTCGGCAAAACTCGCGGCTGGCACGCTGAAACCGATCGGACGCTGACCGCCCCCCAGTTGCAGCACGGCATGGAAATAAAACACCAGTTGTGCCAACACACTGACCCAGTTGCTGGAGTTGAAACTGATCGCCTCGTGCTGCATGCACGGCCACTGCCGGAACAGCCGGGTGACGATGGTCTGGCACTCGTCGAAGCTGCCATTCACTGCGAACTGATGAACCTTGGGATGCGCCACCGCTCGCAGATGCTGGAGTTGGTCTTGCGGTACACCTGCCTCCGGGTAAAACACCACCACGTCCGTTTCGTCGCAGTGCTTGAATGCCTCGATGGCGGCGAGTCCGGTATCGCCGTTGGTGGCACCGAGCACCACCGCGCGGCGCCCGCGTTTGCGCAGAAAGTATTGCACCAGCCGTGCCTGCAACTGAGCGGCAAAATCCTTCGAGGAGCGGGTCGGTCCATGGAACAGTTCCAGCACCCATTCGTTGCGATCCACCTGATGCAAAGGTGCCAGGGACCGATGGCTGAAGTCGCTACCAGCCTCCTTCAGCACACGCTTGAGGTCTGCCTCAGAGATCGCCTCACCAACAAACGGACTGATCACCCGATAGGCCAATTCGTCATAGGGCAAGGTCGACCAGTTGGCAATGTCCCGTGGCTCAAACAGCGGTAGTTCAAGCGGTACGAACAGCCCACCGTCCTCGGCAATTCCAGACAACACGACCTTTTCGAAATTGACCTGCACGGCCGAATTTCGGGTACTTACATAGCGCATGGTTGGCTCCGCCCATTCATTTGAAACGATGTGCCTGCTCGACCAGCCAGGTGGAAAACATGACCGCGTCGGGGTGCTGGTCGGCCCCGGAACCGCGTACGAGGTAAAACGACTCGCTGGCTTCGATGCGCTGGGCGAAGGGCTCGACCAGTCGCCCGTCCTGAAGCATCTCTTCAACCATTGAGGACCGGGCCAGGGCAATCCCCTGTCCCAACTCGGCCATGCGCAAGGTGGAAATCAGTGTGTCGAACTGCATGCCGGTCGACGAATCGACGGTATCCGCACCGACCATGTTCAACCAGTAACCCCAACCCTCTTCGTAACCCAGGACATGCAACAACGAATGGTTCGCCACGTCCGCCGGCACCGTCAGCGGCGAGCTCGCCATCAGGGTTGGCGAGCAGACCGGAAACAAGGTGTCCCAGGTCAGGCGCTGCGACACCAGGCCGGGCCATTGACCATGGCCCCAGCGAATTTCCATGTCGTCCTCACCATCTAGTTCTTTAACCCAAATGTTGCTGATGTAGCGGATGTCGACCTGTGGATGGGCCTGGCGAAAATCCACCAGCTTGGGCGCCAGCCAGTGCACGAAAAACGCCAGGCTGCCGCGCACCTTGATCGGCCGGCGTTTGTGCTGGCCAAAAATCTCGTTGGTCCCCACCGCCAGTCGAGTGATTGCATCCTGCACGACCGGCAGATAGGCCTGACCTTCCTCGGTCAGCCCCAGGCCACGGGGCAAACGCTTGAACAGCGCCACCCCCAGATGGCTTTCCAATTGGCGGATCTGCTGGCTTACCGCACCCTGGGTCAAAAACAGTTCTTCAGCAGCGTGAGTGAAGTTCAGGCAACGGGCGGACACCTCGAATGCCCGCAACCAGTTCAATGGGGGTAACGTCTTTTGCTTCATGGTCTGAACCTCAATGACGCCCCCTCCACCGAGCACGCTTGCCCACCCCGTCGACAGTGCCTAGAACGCATCGGACGGTTGTGCCAAGGGGGTAACCGACAAGCGTCGCTCGCGGCTTTTGCGGGTAATGTAATACACGAAATAGCACCAAGCGATGAATGGCAAACCGAAGTACAGAGCCACCCGCTGTTCGGGGTCGAAAGCAATCCCGACGCACGCCAGGCTGCAGCAGACCAGCGCTCCCAGCGGCACCCACGGATACCCCCGGACGCGGAATTTAAGGTCGCGGACATCGCCTCCATTGGCCACATAGTGACGGCGGAAAGCAATCTGGCTCGCGGCGATGCTCATCCACACCACCACCACTGCCAAACCGGAGATCGACACCAGCGCCAGATAGATGGTGTCGGCGGCAAACACGCTGCTGAGCAACGAGGCGGCACCACCGGCCATGCTGACAATAATGGCGTTGAGTGGTGTGCCCATGCGGGTCAAGGCCGAGAACTGCTTGGGCAGATGGCCCTGGTCACTCAGGGTCCAGAGCATCCGTGAAGCAGCGTACAAACCGGAGTTGGCGGCCGACAACAAGGCACTGATGATCACGAAGTTCATGATATCTGCGGAGTACGGAATACCGATGTAGGTGAACACGGTGACGAATGGACTCTCTACGAGCCCGGCCTGTTCACGGGGTAACAAGGTCGCCAGGACGAAAATGGTCCCCACGAAAAAGATTGCCAGGCGTAGCACTGTAGTGCGAATGGCACGCGGCACATTGCGCTGGGGGTCCTTGGTTTCACCCGCGGCGATGCCGATCAGTTCAGTGCCGGAGAACGCAAAGGAGACCGCCAGTAACGTCATGACAATCGGCATGAAACCGGTAGGGAAAAGCCCCTCGCGAGTGAAGTTGCTCAGCCCGATACTGTGAGCCTGATCGATATGCAGCAGGCCGAGAATCGCGCCACCACCGATTAGCAGAAACACCACCACGGTCACCACTTTGACTAGTGACAACCAGAATTCGGTCTCAGCGAACAAGCGCACCGATATCACGTTGGTCAGAAACACCAAGCCTGCGAACAACGCACTCCAAATCCATACCGGTGTATCCGGAAACCAACGCGCCATCAGAATCCCGGCGGCAGTAAATTCAGAGCCGATTGCCACAGTCCAGGTCAGCCAATACAACCACGCCACGGTGTAGCCGGTGCCGGGTCCGAGAAAACGCGTGGCGTAGGTGCTGAACGAACCCGTTTCCGGCATCTGCACCGCCAATTCGCCCAAGCACATCATGACCATGTAAACCATGAGTGCGCCGATGATGTAAGCGATGACCGCACCCAACGGACCGGCCTGGTTAACGGTGTACCCGGACGTGAGAAACAGCCCGGTACCAATGACGCCACCCAATGCCAACATGACAATATGGCGCGTCTGCATTTCCTGTTTAAAACCGGTACGTGTGTTGAGTTGTTCTTCTTTTATGGACATGGTTGTTCTCATGAAAGTTGTTAGGGCGCGCATTAACTTCTGCGATGAGTTACGGGGCAGAGTAAAAACAGGTCGCCACTAAGTTTTATTATTATTCCACTTCATGAACGCCTCACTAACGGCCTTGTCGTGAGGTACTAACGTTAGAACTTCAGCTTGCTGCCTCGATGCACGTTTTGTTGTTTGAGTGCTGTGTGTTTGCCTGTACCAGCTCATCGCGCGAACACCTGACAAAAGCGAACGCCTGCTTCAAATCGTCGAGCAGATCGTCAGTGTCTTCAATGCCGACCGAGACCCGCACCAGTCCTTCGGAGATACCCAGAGCCAGTCGTTCCTCCAGCGTGTTCTCGACATGGCTGGTGGTCCGGGCCGGGCCGTAAATGGTTTCCACTGCACCGAGATTGCCCGCGCAGTGGGCGAATCGAAGACGTGGCAAGAGCACCTTGACCGTGTCCATCCCACCAACCAGAACAAAACTGACGATGGCGCCGAAGCCGGACATTTGCGTGCACGCCACAGCGTGGTTCGGATGACCGGGCAAGCCGGGATAATTGACCGACTCCACCAACGGTTCCGTGCAGAGGAACTCCGCCAGGGCACGGGCACTGCGTTGCTGTTGACGCATGCGCAGCACCAGCGTTTTCATGCCCCGGATGATCATGTAGGCCGAGAACGGGTCGAGCGTTGCACCGTTGATTTCCCGATAATGACGAACCTTGTCCATCAAGGATTCGCTGCCGCACACCAGGCCGCCAAGCACGTCGCCATGACCGCTGAGGAACTTGGTCGCGCTGTGGATGACCACGTCCACCCCTAACGCCAGGGGGTTCTGATTCAGCGGCGTGGCAAAGGTGTTGTCCGCCACCACCACGGCACCGACGCGCTTGGCTGCAGCTACCAAACGCTGGATATCGAGTATTTTCAGGGTCGGGTTAGTCGGCGTCTCCAGGTACACCAACTGGCAGCCTTTGGCGATTTCACGCTCGATCTCCTCGTGATCGAACGTCTCGCACAAGGTCACCTTAACGCCCGTGCGCGGCAGGAATTCTTCGAAAATCTTGTTGGTGCCACCGTAGCTGTCCTTGGTCGACACCACACGATCGCCATTGGCCAGGAAGGTGAAAAGTACACTGCTGATCGCCGCCATGCCGCTGCTGAAGGCCACGGCGGACTCGGCCATTTCCAACTCGCGAATTTTTGCTTCGAGGGTCTCGACCGTCGGGTTGCTCATGCGGCTGTAGATAAAGCCCGGCGTCTTGCCCAACGCAACGTCGTACCAGACGTCGATGTCGTCGTAACCGTAAGCGGCGCTGACCACGATCGGTGTTTGAGTGGCGTTGTAGGGGTGCCTGACTTGCTCCCCGCCCCAGACCGCTCGGGTCCCCGCTCCGGCGTTATCAAGCCCTGCGTTGTCAGGTTTATTGTTCATTAAGACTACTCGCACTGAGGGTGGTGAGTGTTGAGTCATTCACCAGATCTGGCGGCCAATATATTGAAAAGCGGTGCGCCCGAGAAACGATGTTATCGGTGCCAAAGGGCTGCTTTTTTTAATGGCTGTGTCTAGTCCTGAAATAGGTTTACACCTTCTGATCTGTTTTTCAGGAGGACATGATTGTTCGGCGGCTGTCGCCCAATGTTGCCTGGGTCATCGTCGGGGCTCCGGACTACCTCAATCGTTTTACTCCCTGCTGGATTTGGGTATCGCTATACGGCTACTGGTCTTGACCTCGCGTAACGACAAACTGGACTGGATGGATGCAATACCCACCTGACGCCTGAGTACCTGCTCGATAAAGTCGCTGTAGCTATCAAGATCCTCTGCCAGCACTTGCAGCACGTAATCGGCATCCCCGGTGATCTTGTGACAGGACAACACTTCGGGCAGTTGCGCAATCACCGCCTCGAAGGCGTCCGGAGCGTGATCGGCGTGGGTGGAAAAACGGATGTGCACGAACGCCATGATATCCAGCCCCAGCATTCGTCGATCAAGGTTGGCCTGATAGCCCTTTATCACGCCCGCCTCCTCCATTCTCTTACGCCGCCGCCAGCAAGGCGTAAGGCTTAACGACAGCCGCTCACTGAGCTCGGCGTTGGAAATACTCGCGTCCTCCTGCAGCAACGCGAGAATCGCCAGGTCGGTGTCGTCGAGACTGATGCGTTTGGATGATTTTTTCTGCATTACGCCATTCCTGAGTAAAAACTCCCGATTAATCTAGTAAACCACGAAAACAAAGCAAAGAAAGTGCTTCCCAGCCGGAACAGAATATTTGCACTGCTCACATCAACGGATGCGCACAATGTTTACAGTTTTCAGTGATTCCCACCGTTTGCACCACGGCACCGAATTGAAAGACGGCGTGCTCAAGCCGTCCTTCGAACAGCCCAGTCGGGCCGATACCGTCCATCATCGGGTCAAACAGGTAGGGCTTGGCCAGGTCATCGAACCGCGAGTATTTGACAGGGCGTGCTATGTCAACGCGCACAGCGAGCGCTATGTAGCCTTTCTGGAAACCGCCTGGTCTGAATGGTGCGCAACCGGACGCGCCCACGATGCCTTGCCGCTGGTATGGCCGGTGCGTGATCTGGCCAACGAGCAAGTGCCGACTTTCATCGACGGCAAACTGGGTTTCTACGCCATGGACGCCGGCTCGCCCATTACCGCCACCACATGGCAAGCGGTAAAAACCAGTGCCGATATCGCGCTGACCGGACTGGCGTTGATCGATGAAGGCCACGACAGCGCCTTTGCCCTATGCCGTCCGCCCGGCCATCACGCAGCGCGTGAATACATGGGCGGCTATTGCTATCTGAACAACGCAGCCATTGCCGCACAGCAGGCCATTACCCAAGGCGCCAAACGTGTCGCGGTACTGGATGTCGACTTTCATCATGGCAACGGTACCCAGAACATTTTCTACGGGCGCAGTGACGTCATGTTTGTCTCGCTGCACGGCGAACCGACGGTGTCCTATCCGTACTACTCAGGCTACAGCCACGAAGTCGGCGCTGGCCACGGCGAAGGTTACAACCTGAACTATCCGCTGGCGAAGAACACCACTTGGGAAAGCTACCGCAACGCCTTGCTCCAAGCCTGCAAGAAACTCCAGCAATTTGCCCCTGAAGTGCTGGTTATTTCACTGGGCGTCGACACGTTCAAGGACGACCCCATCAGCCACTTCTTGCTGGAAAGCGAAGACTTCATCGGCATCGGCGAGCTGATAGCGGGCGTGGGCTGCCCCACCCTGTTTGTGATGGAAGGCGGCTACATGGTCGATGAAATCGGGATCAATGCGGTCAACGTGCTGCATGGCTACGAGAGCAAACGCGCCTGAGTCATCCCCCTGAATCGCAGCGCTTCAACTATTGAATCGGAGAATAAAAACATGACTCTTTTTATAGACGTCGATCATGCCGCACGCCTGTTCGCCAAGGTGGGAATCCGCCGGGCTATCCGCGAAATGGCGGCGTACATCGAAGCTGACTATTCACGCTGGGCGCAGTTTGATAAGTCGCCCCGCACCGCCAATCATTCGGTCGACGGTGTGATCGAGTTGATGCCGACCGACGATGGCCAACAGTACTCGTTCAAATACGTGAATGGCCACCCGGACAACGGGCAAAGGAATTTGCTGACGGTCATGGCCTTCGGAGTCCTGGCCGATGTGCACAGTGGCTATCCAACCTTGCTCAGTGAACTGACGCTGACCACAGCCGTGCGCACTGCCGCGACCTCTGCCTTGGTCGCGCAGTCTCTGGCACAACCCGGTGCAAGCATCATGGCAATCATCGGCAATGGCGCTCAGAGCGAATTTCAGGCCCTCGCCTTCCACGAAATGCTGTCCATCAAGGAACTACGCATTTTCGATATCGATCGCGACGCTTCACTCAAGTTGAAGCACAACCTGTCCGCGTTCCCGGATATTGAGGTGATTCTGGCCAACTCGGTACAGGAGGCGGTCAAGGGCGCGCACATCGTCACCACAGTCACCGCAGACAAAGCCTATGCGACGATTCTGACGCCCGAGATGATCGAGCCCGGCATGCATATCAATGCCGTCGGCGGTGACTGCCCGGGGAAAACCGAACTGCACGCCGAGATCCTGCGCAATGCCCGGGTCATCGTTGAGTTTGAACCTCAAACCCGGATTGAAGGCGACATTCAACAATTGGAGGCCGACTTTCCCGTCGTCGAATTCTTCCGGATTGTTCAGGGCGAAGTCCCTGGCCGCGAGAACGCCGCACAGGTCACCGTTTTCGATTCGGTGGGTTTTGCCCTGGAAGACTTTTCGTCACTGCGCTACCTGCACGACCTGGCGCGCAAGCATGCAATCGGTGAGCGCATCCATCTGGTGCCGACGCCTGCCAACATAAAAAATCTCTACCAACTGCTTGGGCAGCAACCAGCAGTTCTCTCGCGCCAGCGCACCGTTAGCTGATAGGCCCCTTACCAAGTGCCAATGGGCCGCGCACCTGGTTAGCGGAGGAGAAACCCCGCCACCCGCAAACCACCACCGTCAGTAGCCGTTGCATCTCTAACAAGAACGCTAGACACCCACTTTCTGCCAAAACTCAAAAACATAAAATCAAGAGGTTTTGTAATGAAATCGACTCCGTCCGAGCGGGTTGAACAGCCCGCGCTGCAGCGCACGCTCAGCAATCGTCACATTCAATTAATGGCCATGGGAGGCGCGATCGGTACAGGCCTGTTCATGGGTTCCGGGAAGATCATTGCTCTCTCAGGCACGTCGATCATCCTCATTTATATGATCATCGGTCTGTTCGTCTACTTCGTCATGCGCGCCATGGGCGAACTGTTGCTGTCCAACTTGAACTTCAAAACCTTCGCGGATTTTGCCGGTGCCTACCTTGGCCCGCGAGCGGCATTCTTCCTCGGCTGGTCGTACTGGCTGAGCTGGAGCGTCGCGGTGGTGGGCGATGCCGTCGTGGTCGGCGGATTCTTTCAGTACTGGTTCCCCAATGTACCCGCCTGGATCCCGGCCATCGGTATGCTGATGACGCTGTTCGCCCTAAACGTGCTGACCGTCAGACTTTTCGGTGAAGTGGAGTTCTGGTTCGCGATCATCAAGATCATTGCCGTCGTCACCCTGATTGGCGTCAGCATGGTGATGATTGCCAGCTCCTTTGTATCACCTAGTGGCGTTACTGCATCCCTGAACCACCTGCTGGATAAACAGGCAGCCTTCCCCAACGGCCTGTTTGGTTTCTTTGCCGGATTCCAGATGGCAATCTTCTCCTTTGCCGGCACTGAGCTGATCGGTACTGCAGCCGCCGAAACCCGTTCCCCCGAGAAGACCCTGCCTAAAGCCATCAACTCGATTCCGCTGAGAATCATCCTGTTTTATGTGCTGGCACTGGCCTGCATTATTGCAGTGACTTCTTGGCAACAGGTTTCGCCCAACAAAAGCCCTTTCGTCGAACTGTTTCTGGTTGCAGGGTTTCCCGCAGCAGCAGGTATCGTTAACTTTGTGGTGCTGACGTCTGCCGCCTCATCGGCCAACAGTGGCGTATTTTCATCCAGTCGCATGCTGTTTGGACTGGCCAGCCACGACAATGCGCCTGGGATTTTTCGGCGTTTGTCGGGTAATAGCGTGCCTCTGCTAAGCCTGGCGTTTACCACACTGTTGATGCTGGTGGGTGTACTGCTGCTGTTCATCGTTCCGGAGGTCATGACAGCGTTTACCATCGTCTCTACCGTGTCGGCGATCCTGGTGATTTTCACTTGGTCGACCATCCTCGCGTCGTACATTGCCTATCGCAAAAGCCGACCCGACCTGCATGCGCAATCGACCTACAAGATGCCTGGCGGCGTGCCGATGGCCTGGTTCTCCCTGGCGTTCCTGGGATTTGTTCTCTGCCTGCTGGCATTAAGACCTGACACTCGTATTGCCTTGCTGGTCATGCCAGGGTGGTTCATTTGGTTGGCAATTGCTTATCAGCTGACCCATTCCAGGAAGCTAAAATCCGCTGCTGGTTCGGCAAATCAGTACAGCTGAATGCTCACCTGCCGCCTCCAGGTTCCGATGCAGTGAAACGCGCTTGAGCAACGTGGCGTTTGTGGGGCGCTGCGTTGCGTCCCACAGCCGATCACCCCACCCCCAATCCGGTGGGCTTGGTCGTGTAGAAAGAAGCGAAAATCTGGTCGGTGTTTTCCGAGGCGAATCAACCTCGACAATTCGGTGCGCCCGGATCGACCTCGATACCTACCGCCACATCACCCATAGCTGTCGATCACGTGTTGGATGGTAATTGCGGAGTATCAGGATTGAGTTGCTGACGCCTGAATTGCCCGGGTGGCTGGCCATGTATCTGGCGAAAGCGTCGGGAGAAATAAGCCTCGTCAGCGAAACCGCACAATCTCGCCACCTCCCCCACCGGTCGTGTCCCATTGAGCAAATAATTGCGTGCCGCGTGCATTCTGCGCTCGAGCACCAGCTCAGTGAGTCCTCATCGCCCAGAATGAAATCCAGATGCTCCTGAAAGCGGAACGGCGATAACTCCGGGGCCAGGAGCATCGAGACTTCCTCCAGATCCATCGGGTCGCACTGCAAATGCGGCAGGATGAAGGCTAGCGTATTGCGCGGAAACGGACGTTCGACGTTGCCGATGTGCTGCACAGTATCGCCACCGAGGTTGACCTGGATCTGGAAATACTCATGGCGATGCGGGCTGGTTTCCGCGCGCCGTCCCTTCAACATGGCGCGCGGCAAGCTGGTCAACGAGGTCGATCTGGTGGCAACGCTTGCCGCTGGCGAGATCGCGGGTGCGGCACTAGATGTGTTTGTCGATGAACCGAACGTACCCGAGGCACTGTTCGGCAACGAGAACGTAGTGCTGCAACCCCATCGTGCGAGTGCGACGCTGCAAACCCGCACGCGAATGGGAGAGATGGTGGTGGCGAGCCTGGTGGACAGTTTCGCCGGGAGAATACCGCACGGTTCCGTGACTGACTGAAGCTTGGCCACCGAGGGGACGTTGCGTCCCCTCGGTGGCTCGGTGTCAGGTAAACAGATCGACGCCCAACTGGAAGGCGACCCACAGCGCTAGGCCTGTAGCAAAGAGCAGCGCAATGTTTTCAAACAGGTTGTTGCGATATTTCTTGTCCAGCAGCGACTTCTGGTTGGACATGATCAGCAGGCCCAGGGAAATGACCGGCAAGCCAATGATGTTCAACGCGCTGACACCAATGGTCAGGGTCACGAAATCCGGCATGCCTGGCAGCGACCAGATCAACGGCGTCACGAGGATAAAAAGCATGAACCATTTGTGCATCGGATCATGATGAAACTCTTTGCCGTACTTTTCGCGACGTCCAGGACGAACGTGCTGGAAGGCATCGGTAATCAGCATCGGGAACGCGGTGGTCTTGCCTGAAATGCTGGCAAACAGTGTCGCGAACACGCCGATGAAGAACACATACCAACCAATCGGGCCGAAGAAAATTTCCAGCGCCTTGCCCAGATCGCCCAAGGTCTTCACCTCGATGCCGTTGGGCCGCAGGATTTCCGCGCCGACGATCCAGATGGCCAGGTTGATGACGATCCCGACGAACACTGCAAACAGCAAATCGTTACGTTGAACACGTTTGTGCTGCGGCCCTACCCAGCCCTTTTGGCGCATGACATACGGATGTACGAAGTTGGCGATGGAGCCTGCAACCGCGCCGATGACCGATACCGCCACCAGCAGCGCGCCATGCACGCCTTCATCCGGCGGGATACTGAATCCAATAGTGCCTTTGACGATGCCGACAACATCAGGACCGGACATCACGGCCAAGGCGATACAGGCCAGGGTCATGATCGCCAGCAACACCTTCATCACGCCTTCGATCATCGAATAAATATTACGCCCCACCAGCATCCATACAGCGAGTACCACCGCCAGTGAACACAGCAGTGGCTGGTCGATTTTCAACAGCATCGCCAGCGACTCACCCGCCCCCTTGATCATGTAGGCGTTCATCAAGTGCCCCATCAACAGGGCGTAGACGAGCATGAACCAGGCGAAAAAGGGATTCAGCTGCGCATAGCCTTGCAGGATGGTCATGCCCTGGTTATTGCACAACTGGAAGCGAGCGATGATGTTTACGATCAGGTATCTCAAGAGCAGAGAGACCGCCAGCACCCACATCATCGCGTAACCGTAATTGGCACCGGCCACGGACGACGTGATCAGGTCTCCTGCGCCCAGCCAGGACAGTACGGCGATGATTCCGGGGCCCAGCAGTTTGAGTATTCGGGAAAATCGATTTTGTGCGGGCGCCGCAACCTGGCCTTCGACGGTAGGAATGCTCGTCATAGAGGTTTTCTCCATTTATTTTTTTTGTGAGAACGAGCGCAGTCGAACATGATAGATACGACGTCGTACAACAATTTTTGAGCGAGTATGTTTAGAAATGTTTCAAGCTAGCGGTTGTGTGAATGGCATCGAACCAGGCTCTGTTCGCGCAAACACTGCGCCTGAGCCACGACGTATCTTTCCAATCTGAGAAAAACAGCAATTGATGTCGTTTAAGCACAGTCATAGGATGACCTACCACAACCATAAAAATAAAGAATCACCTGTGAGAAAACCCCTCCTCATGGCCGCTGCCGTTGTCTACGGCCTCAGCCTGCAAGCCAATGCCGCCACTTTTGCCTATATCTCGAGCCCGGGAGACGGTCTGATTTCCCAGTATCGCCTTGACCAGAACAACGGCGCGCTGAGCCTGATTGAACAGGTCAACGCCGGTGATCAGGTCAACCCCATGGCCATCACCCCTGACGGCAAAGTGTTGTTTGCCGCCTTGCGGGTCAAGCCGTTTCAGGTGCTGGGCTACCGCATAGATCCCAAGAGCGGACATCTGACTCCGCTGTCCAAAGCGTCACTGGCAGAAAGCATGGCTTACCTGTCTACCGATAGAAAAGGACACTATCTGCTCGGTGCATCCTACGGTGCCGACACCGTCAGCGTTCAGGCCATCGACAAGGCCTATCAGCCTTCGGCCAGCATCCTGAGCTACAAGACAGGCCCGCATGCACATTCGGTTCGTACCGACCCGAGCAACCGTTTTGCCTACGCGGGCAATCTTGGCGCGGACCAGGTGCTGCAATATCGCCTTGATGCCAAAACCGGCGTGCTCACCCCCATTGGCAGCGGCTACATCAGTGTCCCGGACAATACCGGGCCTCGGCACCTGGCCTTTTCCCCGAACGGCAAATACCTGTACGTGGTCGGTGAAATGAGCGGCACGGTCACAGCGTTTTCAATCAATGACAGCACCGGCGCATTGACTTGGATTGCCGTTGCCAATGGTATTCCCGAGCGTTTGAAACTGGCCCACGGCGAAGTGCGTGATGCACGTAACAACGACTTGAAGGACGACCCCACACCACGTATCTGGGCGGCGGACCTGCGGATCTCGCCCGATAGCAAGCTACTGTTGATGACCGAGCGCACCAGCAGTTCGGTTTCGGCATTCGCGGTTGACCCTTCAACAGGCGGCTTGAGCTTTCTCGAAAACTATCCGGTGGAAGAGAAGCAGCCACGCAATATCGCTTTTTCACCCAACGGGCGCTGGTTGCTCGTGACGGGCGAGAAAAGCGAAAAAGTCGGCACTTACTCGGTCAGCAACAACGGCGCCTTGAAACGTGTCGGTGAAGCGGCGTCGGGCAAAGGCGCGTTATGGATTGAGGTACTGCAAACGTCGGCGGAGTAATCTTCGGGCGGAAAAAGACGCGACGCATGGAGGTCGGGAGTTGGCTCATTCCGATCTCCATGGTTTGGCGGTCATCCATAAAACGTAGCGCAAGGTGTTTGCCGTGAATCGCCGTGGGTTTCTCCGGGCACATTCGACTGCTGGTTTTTATCCGCTATTTACCGGGTGCGGCGGGCAGTAATCAGTCGAGAGTAGCCAATCCGGTGGGTTCGCTTTCGCCCGACAGCGGAGGTCCACTCTTCATACAGGATGGTCCCTACCCGGCAATCCCGCCTGAAGCGTTACACCGAAAACCACCAAGAGCCATACTGGACTGCCGTTTTATATTTGATCTTGATCACGACTTTGCCTTTGGCGCGGCCTTGGGCTAAATATTCTCCTTTGCGTCTCGAAACGGTCCAGGCTCGCATTGCTCATGCGAATTGAGTACGCGCAACCACATCACTTGCAGACTCAGGTCTGATCTTGAACCAGAGGGAGTACATCGCTGGCAGGAACACCAATGTCAGCACTGTGCCGGCAAACGTACCGCCAATCAGCGTGTACGCCAGCGTGCCCCAGAACACCGAATGGGTCAGCGGAATGAACGCCAACATCGCTGCCATCGCCGTGAGGATCACCGGCCGCGCCCGCTGTACAGTGGCTTCGACCAATGCGTCATAAGGCGCCAGGCCGGCTTGCTCATTGGAATGAATCTGACCGATAAGGATCAGCGCGTTGCGCATCAGAATCCCTGACAACGCAATCAGTCCCACCAAGGCGTTGATCCCGAACGGCTGTTGGAACAGCAGAAGAATCGGCACCACACCAATCAGTCCCAGGGGCGCGGTGGCGAAAACCATGATCATCGCCGACATCGAGCGCACCTGAATAATGATGGTCAGCAACATCAGCGCGATCATGATCGGGAACAACGGCAGCAATGCCTTGTTCGCTTTACCCGACTCCTCGATCGCGCCTGCCAACTCAATCCGGTAGCCCACAGGCAACTGCTCAATGACCGGTTGCAGTTGCTTCATCACGGCGCTGGAGACATCTGGTGGCTGAAGACCTTCAGCCACATCACCGCGTACGGTGATGGTCGGCGTACGGTCACGGCGCCGCAGAATGGGCTCCTCCATGCGCGCATCCACCGTCCCAACCTGAGACAGCGATACCCGTTGACCCTGAGCACCAGTCAGCGTGAAGGCGTCAATTTTTGAAGGATCCAGACGTGTATTTCCCGCAGAGCGAGCGACCACCTGGACCGAACGGATGTCTTCACGCACTTGGGTGACAGGCGCTCCGGTCAACAGGAACTGCAGCTGCTGAGCAACATCAGTGGAGGTCAAGCCAAAGGCCTGCAAACGGTCCTGATCCAGTGTGAGATGGAGTGCCGGAGCGCGCTCGCCCATGTCGGTGTTGACGGTTCTCATCATGGGACTGGCAGCCATGACCTTGCGCACCTGTGCGGCGATATCGCGCAACACTGTCCGGTCCGCGCCCATAACTCGAAAGGCCACCGGGTACGGCGAATAAGGACCGAACACCAACTGTGTTACACGCACCCGTGCTTCAGGCGCCAAACCATCAGCCGCGGCTTGCCGGAGCCGGATTTTGAGCGCCTCGCGCTCTTCCTGGCTCGCCGTCAGCACGACGATTTTTGCAAACGAAGGATCGGGCAACTCAGGTGCTATCACCAGATAGAAGCGTGGCGCACCCTGACCTATGTAGGCGGTAACTATCCGAGCCTCCGGTTGTTTTGCCAACCACGCCTCGACCTTGGCCGCCGCCGAATCGGTTTGCTCGATCGACGTCCCGTACGGCATCTGCACCTCAACCAGTACCTCAGGCCGGTCTGATGTAGGGAAGAACTGTTTCTTCACCAAGCCCATGCCAAGAATCGCCACAATGAACAAGGCCACGACGGATATCGCTACAAGGCCTTTACGGCGAATAACCGCCCCCAACAGACGCCTGAAACGCAGGTAATTCGGTGTACCGTAAATCGCTGCATGCCCCCCCTCAGGCACCTTGATCTGCGGCAGCAGTTTGACGCCCAGGTAAGGCGTGAACACCACTGCCACCACCCAGGAAGTAATGAGCGCAATGCCGACGATCCAGAACATATTGGCGGTGTATTCACCGGCTGTGGACTTGGCAAAACCGTTGGGCATAAAGCCAATGGCAGTGACCAGCGTGCCGGACAACATGGGGGCAGCAGTATGGCTCCAGGCATAGGCGGAGGCTTTGATTCGGTCGTAGCCCTCCTCAATCTTCACCACCATCATTTCAATGGCAATGATTGCATCGTCCACAAGTAGCCCCAGCGCCAGAATCAACGATCCCAGCGTAATCCGGTCAAAGTCTTTACCTGTGGCGGCCATGACAATGAACACCGCAGCCAGAGTCAACGGCACCGCCGCAGCGACGACGATACCGACTCGCCAGCCCATGCTGAGGAAGCACACCAGCAACACCACCCCTAGCGCCGCGAAAAATTTGACCATGAACTCGTTGACGGACCCGTCAATATTCACCGCCTGATCGGTGACCTTGGTCAGCGTCATGCCTAAAGGCATTTGCTCATTGATCGACGTTGTCTCGGCGTCGAGCGCCTTACCTAGATCAAGGCCGTTCCAGCCATCGCGCATCACTACGCCGAGCAACAATGCCGGCTCTCCGTTGTTGCGCACCGAGAACGTAGAAGGATCCTCATAACCACGCTTGACCTCAGCCACATCGGATAATTTGAGGGTTCTGCCCTGCACTACCAGCGGCGTATCTCGAATCTTCTGCAAGTCATCAAACGCACCATCCAGTCGGATGAAAACCTGTGGGCCCTTCGCTTCAACCGAACCGGCCGGAGTCATCATGTTCTGCGCGTTCATCGCACTGAAGATATCTCGTGCGGAAACACCCAGTGTCGCCAGACGCTCGTATGAAAATTCGACAAAAATGCGCTCGGACTGCTCACCGATGATATTGACCTTCTTCACTCCCGCCACATGCAGCAGACGCTGGCGCAAGACCTCGGCCTCGCGCACCAGCAAGCGTTGCGGTTCGCCCTTGGCCTTTAGCGCATATAGAGCGAAAGTGACATCGGCATACTCATCATTGACCATCGGGCCGATCACCCCGGACGGCAACCCCTTCTCCTCATCAAGGATTTTCTTGCGTGCCTGGTAAAACTCCTCCGGGACGGCGGAGGGCGGCGTGCCGTCGAGCAGATAAACTGTGGTGAAAGCCAAGCCTGGTCGGGTAAAGGTCTCGGTCCGGTCGTACCAACGCAGTTCCTGCATGCGCTTTTCCAGCTTTTCAACCACCTGGTCCTGCATCTCCTGAGCAGTCGCCCCAGGCCAAGCAGTAACCACCGTCATTTGTTTGATGGTGAAGGCAGGGTCTTCCGCGCGCCCCAGTTTGAAGAAGGCATACAGCCCACCTACGGAAATCAGCAGGATCAAAAACAGCGTGATCGAACGCTCACGCACCGCCAGTGCGGACAGATTGAACCCGATCATCGGCGCACCTCGGCCACCGGTGCTTGGGCGCTGACTGCCATTTGAGACCTGACCCGTTCCCCTTCACTTAACAGATGCGCCCCCAGCGCAACGATACGATCGTCGATCTGGAGGTTGCCCGTAACTCGAGCAGTTTCTGCATTGCTTAGGCTGAGGACCGTGACAGGGCGCCACGTCACCTGCTCAGGCTCGCCCCCAACGGCCCAGACACCAGGACCTTTACCCGCGTCGTAGAGGGCAGCGATAGGCACTTGTAATTCATTGGAATTGGCGACTGGCGTACCGTCTATAGCAACTGAGATGGTCGAACCCAGGATGGCATCAGCAAGCGCGCCCTCCAACACATAGCGCGCCTCAAATGTACGGGTTTGCCGGTCAGCCGAATCGGACAACTGGCGTAAACGCGCGGTGCCTGCACGTTGGTTTTGCCCATAAAGTTCAACCGTCGCCGACGACCCTAATGCAGGACGTAGCGTTTCAGGCAACTGGATCACCGCCTCGCGCTGCCCGGAATGGGCAACACGGACCACTACCTGACCTGCGCCTATCACCTGCCCCGGCTCTGCCAAGGTGTCCACAACAACCCCGTCAGCATCAGCCAGCAAGGTCGAATAGCCGGTAGAGTTTCTCGCCACATCAGCCTGGGCTTTGGCCGCGTTAAGCTGCGCTTTCGCCGAGTCGGCAGCCGCTTTGATCCCTGCGTAAGCTGAAGCAGATACAGCACCAACAGACACCAAATCACGGTAGCGAAGCTCATCATCGGAGGCCTGCCGGGATCGGGCCATGGCGGCCAGCACCGCTTCCTGCTGCGCCCGCGCGGTCAGCGCCAGATCATTAGCATCGATTCGCATGAGTGGCTGCCCGCGCTTGACGCTCTGCCCAGCGTCCACCAAACGTTCCAGCACTTTGCCAGGAACTCGAAATCCGAGATCGCTCTGAACTCGAGCTGCGACGATACCGGTGAATACGCGATCGGCAGGCACGGAGGGTTGAACCACCGCGATGCGCACCAAGGGCGTTTGGAGGCGAGGATCTGAAGGTATGGCCTCGTTGCATGCGGCTAAGGCAAACGGCAATAAGCCAATGAAAATGAATGACATGTGGCGGCGCTGGATCATAGAGACCTCTTGGAAGCGGATGCACCATGCTTATTCAAGTGACCAATTATGTCAATGGTCACAATTCAGACAAATGAAAGTTGCCCTGATGATCAGGGCAACACAGAGCGATTTGAGATCTGATTATTTAGATACGCATGCTGCTGCGGATGCGCAACGGATCCATCAGCCAAGCCTTTTAAGGCATCAGGCCGCGTAGAATCAGGTTGGAAATGAGCCCAGGAGCCTCTTCAACAACATCGAGGTTGTACTGCAACAGCAAAGGATTGATGAAGGGCCGTAGAGCGAGATGAATCGATTCCACTGTCTCGTCCAACGGTGTCTTGCGCTCAAACTCACCGAGTTCCCGCCCCTCTCGCACAATCTGCAGCACGAAGCTCTTGATACGCGCGTCATAAACTCGTGAGCTGGGCCAGCTTTCCGAAGCGGCGAACGCCGCGATGTCATAAAGTTTTCGGTCGTTAAAAAACAGGTCTACACCCTTGGCGATCAAGGTTTTGACCAACCGCCGAAAGCGCTCAGTCGGGGAGAGACCCTCAACATTGGTGGCCTGCTCAACAGCCGCAACGATTTCCGACAGACAATTTCTACAAATAGCCTCACCAATCGCCTGCTTGGAATCGAAGAACTTGTAGATGTAAGCCTTGGAAAAGCCGATGGCTTTGGCCAGGTCGGAGACGGTTGTCTTGCTGTAACCGTATTGACTGAAGTGTTCGTTGGCCGCCGCGACAATCTGGTCTCGGATGTCGTGATCGGCTGGGCCACGGGCGCTGGGCGAAGAAACTGATGGCTGGTTCATGCGAGCAGCTTACGCACCCTAAAGGTGGTTGACAACTTGTGACCAAATTGTAATATCGTCACAAGTCGATCATTCCGAAGGTATCACATGCACCCTCCTCGTTTTGCCGTTTTGCTGTGGTTCGGTATGGTTGCGGGTTGCGCAGTGGGCCCTGACTATTCAGAGCCCGATGTGGAATTGCCTGAGCATTTTTTGGCGCAAACACCTAAAGCACACCAAGTTGATGCAGCACCAACTGATCTCGCCGCTTGGTGGAACGCGTTCAATGACCCCGTACTCAGTCAGCTGATCAATCGAGCACTTGAACAAAATCTCGATTTAGCTCAAGCAACAGCAAGGATCGAGCAGGCTCAGGCGGGTTTGGAGGCAGCTGACGCAGCGCTTTTGCCATCGGCTACAGTCAATGGCCAGGCGGCCAGAGCCTGGCAGTCCGTGGAGACACCGTTGGGCCAAGTATTGAGTTCAGACCCATCCTATAATCGCTACGGTAGCGCCTATGAGGCGAATCTGAATGCAGGTTGGGAACTGGACGTATTTGGCGGACTACGCCGAGGCAAAGAGGCAGCCTTCGCCGATTATCAGGCCTCCCAAGCCGGAGCGGTTGCCACACGCCTCGCGGTGGTAGCGCAGACTGCAGACCTTTACATCAGCATCCGTGGCCTGCAAGCACGCCTGGAAATTGCCCGAAAACAAGTAGACACGCGACAACAACTGCTCACCACCATCGAGCACCTGTATGCAAAAGGAATAGCTGCTGAACTGCAGTTGAACCAGACCCAAGGGTCGCTGAATCAAGCACAGGCAACCGTGCCGGTACTGCAGGCTGGCCTTGCAGCTGCGATGAATGCGCTGGATGTCCTGTTAGGCAAACCGCCGGGTACTTACAGCGCGCAATTGATTAAGTCGGCACGCATCCCTGATGTGCCAAGTCTCGCCGACATAGGCTCTCCGGCCGATCTGCTGCGTCGGCGTCCAGATTTGATCGTCGCTGAGCGCCGACTGGCGGCATCGAATGCTCGCATCGGCGAAGCCATCTCCGAGTACTACCCCAAGTTTTCTGTGGGTGCGCTGCTTGGCAGCGCTACATCGGTATCCAGCGGGAATCTTTTCAGCAACGGTGCCAGTCAGGCCTCGGCGGTCCTGGGACTACGCTGGAGGCTATTCGATTTTGGCCGCATCAACGCCCAAATTGACTTGGCGAAGGGTCAAGAAGCCGAAGCGATAGCCGTTTACCGCCAGTCAGTTCTACGGGCCTGCGAGGATGTCGAAACCGCTTTTTCGGCACTGATCAACCGCGAGCAGCAATCCGAAAAGCTAGCCCAGGGCGAGTCTGCTTTTGCAAAAGCACGAGCGACGTCGTTTACCGCGTATGAGAAAGGCGTGGTCAGTCTGATAGAAGTATTGGACGCCGATGAAAACCTTTTAGCGGCATCTGATGGTAGAGCCCAAGCACAAACTGAATCGGCTCGCGCTGCAGTGGCCACATTCAAAGCGTTGGGTGGTGGTTGGCAGCGCGAAGACTCAAATGGCCGTTTTATCTCGAGTGCACAATGAGCTTGAACGTGCTCATCCAGGCAAATATGGTCCAGCATCACCGAGGCGTTCAGCCCGGCGTCATATCGATACAGTTTGCCGGTATTTTTGCTGTGGGCTTCGTCCATCAATCCGGTGATAAAGCGTCCCTGAGGATCGCAAGCACCGTCATTGAAACGAAAGGACGAAAGCGTAATGGCCGGTTTCGAGTTATGGCTCACGCGCAGGCTGGTGCGATTGAGAATGGCGACGCCGGCATTCTGGGTAAAAATCAGGTTACCGGCATTGGTCAATGCCAACGCACCGATCTGTGATGGCGACTCGTAAAGCCGCGTAAGGTTGGCCTGTTCGTCCAGGACGTTGATCTGTCCTCCTGAAATATCCACGAACAACAGAGCGTTGCAGGTTTCGTCCCAAACCGGGCTTTCGCCCAGATCAGACTGACACGGTGAAAAAAGACGCGGCTCTTCCTGAGCAGGCATATCAACACTCCTTGATGTGGTCCCACAATTGAGCAATTTGCTCGGCGCTGGATGCGTTGACCCGGCCTAGGTCGACGGGATAGTCGACGCCCTCATTCTCGGAAAACCGTGTCGCAGTGAATTGGCCATTACTGGCTCGCAGAATGTAGCCGGTGTCCTGACACAGCTCCGAGGCCAGGAAAATCACACCGGGAGCCACCCACTGCGGCTTCAGATTGTCCGGCTCCCCGGTCACGCCCCACATTCTGGTTTTGGCGACGGGCGAAACCGCATTGACCAGGATGCCATCGGTCGCGCCTTCCATGCTCAGCGCGTTCATGATGCCCAGTTGCGCCATCTTGCCGGCCGCATAAGCCACCAGGCCCGGCTGAGCATATTGTTGATACATCGCCCGATCCGAAGAGGTCAGCACCACGCGCGCAGCCGCAGATTGCCGGAGGTATTTCCAGGCATGCTTGCACAACCAGATGGGCGTATAGATATTGATATCCACCGCGCGCTCGATAAAGGACAACTCGGCCTCTTCAATCGATTGATAACCGACCCAACCGGCGTTGTGAATCACGATATCGAGTTGGCCGTAGGCCTCGATGGCCGTCTCGATCAATTGCCGACAACCGTGCTCGTCAGCCAGGTCACCGTGGTGACCGACGACGCTGTAACCCTCGGACTGAAGCGTCCGTGCAGCATCGAAGGCAATGGATGTATCTGCACCATCGCCGATATTGTCCGCGCCGATATCACTGATCACGACATTGGCGCCCAGCCTTGCCAATTCCCGTGCATAGACGAAACCCAGACCTCGGCCAGCGCCCGTTACAATCGCAGTCTTTCCTTTAAAGTTCATTGATTTCCCCTCTTGATTGCCACCTCACCTTAACAATGAACAAGTGGCTTGTTTAATACTAATGAGGGGTGAAGTTGATACCAGGCTCATATCAAATCAATGTCTGGAGCAAGCTCGCAGCACTGATCAATTCAAATGAAGGAACGGAAGAATGATCGAAACCCGACTGCTCAGGTAGTTCATCGCCGTGGCTGAAGAATTGCATTTTCACAATGCCGCGATTCGCCTGCACATGGCCCAGCCACCCCTGAGTCAGGCCATCAATCGCTTGGAAGACAAATTGGGTTTCAGCCTGTTCACGCGTAACAAGCGCGGGGTAAAGGCGCCCTGGCCGAACAGGTTCGCTAGAGCGCCAGGTTGTAGTCCTTGAACCAAACCCCCAGGGAGAGCGCCGTTTAAAGATCGGCCAGGCTGACAACGCTGAACACGACCAACACTACTGCGCCAACGCACGTAAAGTGGAGCAGCGGAACGATCGACAAACGCCAAAGGTTGGTTACAGCACGAAACCTGTCGCAGATGAAGCGGATATCAAAACCAGGTTTCCATCTGTATGCCGTACTGCCATACACCTCCGGCGTTGAAGTCCGACTTGCCGAAGTTGTCTGTGGAACTGTATCTGTCCAGGTCCGAAGACCAGTTCATGAGGCTGGCGAACACTCGCAATTCGGGGCGTGTGAGCAGGTCTCCAACGTCGGGTTTGAATGTCGGGGCGATAGTGAATTTCCAGAAGTTGCCGTCGACCGCATTACGTTGTAGATAACCCTTGGGGTCGAGGTTCATGGTTTGCCAGCTCAACTCATAGGCCATCTCGAAATTGCTGTTGATTTCATTGGCCAAACGCACGTTCAGTGTCATCCAGCGATAGTCATCACCTTTGACGTATCGATCCTTGCTCTGTTCGGCCAGCAAACTGGGGCCGACTCGCCAACCAGGCGCAAGGGGTGTCTCGCCATAAAGCGCCAGCCGCAGAGCGCGGGCGTCGTCGATCAGTTCGCCATCCGAGCCAATGTTTTTGACTTCTGCCCCCAGACCTTGCCCATAGAGCAGTGCCGTTTTGAAGAAGCCTTCCCTGCCGAAAAAGTCTTTCTGGTGATTGGCCAGCATGCTGTGCAAGCCGGAATCCGCGGGCGCCAAGCCCGCTTCATTGGTGCGGGTGCCGATGTCGTTTTTCTTTGAGCCTATGGCATTGAACATCCACTGCCACTGACCACTGTCGAAGAACTGGTTGGAGGTCAGGATGTAGCTTTCCACATCGGCATTGACACCGCCCTCACTGAAATCCCCGTAGTTACGCCCGATCAAGGAGTAATTCGAGCGCCAGTTCTTGTTCATCTGTACATCGTAGATCCCACCTCCGGTGCCGGCCAGAAAGACGACATCCGAGTCCAGCCAGTGGATATCGAAATTGTCCCTGTCGAATCGCTTGCCTGCCCACAGGGTGGCGCTCTCGAACGCGGAGTTGCCCTTGAAGGCGGCGAGATGATCAAGCTCGGTAAAGACCTGACGTACGTTCAGGTTGCTCTCATCGGCCGTCCAGTCATTGGAACTCTCCACACCGTCGGCGATGGACACCGTGAATTTGGAATGGGTGCCGTTTTGCGCATAAGCCTCTTTCGACAGGTCGATGCGCATGTAGGTGTCGTCTTCATTGCCGAGTCGCCCGACGGCGCCACCGACTGAACCGGCCGGGGTTGTATAAGGGCCGCCACGTCCACCACCCAACCCATCGTTGATCAGCAATCCGGAGCGAGCGTAACCCTTGAAGCTGAACCCGTCGGTGAGGTGTCCGGTACTGCCCTCTTTCTCCATGTTTTGTTGACGAGCTTCGAGTTTTGCCAGCCGGGTATCCAAAGTGGGCCCCACAGCGGCTGTCGCAGTGGACGCGGCGGGGTGCAAGGCGGGAGCGGCGAGTTTGATCTGCTGCAATTCCCTGGCGAGTGCCTGGGTTTGCTGTTCGGCTGCGGCTGCGCGCTTTTCCGCGGCGCTGGCACGGGCTTCAAACGAAGCCAAGCGTTCTTCCAGAGTCGCGGCCTGAGAGGTCGCCGCCGAGGTGCCAAGCACGCCTGCGAGTAGCCAGCTTGATGCTTTCTGCATGTGGATTTCCCTGTTTTGTTTTTATTGTTTTGTTCCCGCGACCGGCCTTTTTTCCTGAGGTATGAATTGTCAAAATCGACGAAAAAAAGGATGCCTCATCGCAAATACGCTGCTACATTTGGCGATGTTAACGTTAACTTCTCTAAAAACAAAAATAAAGAGGGCTTTATGAAACAGCTGAAATCTCTCCTTCCAGCAGCGCTGCTCACCCTCTGCGCCGGGCTTCCATCTCTCTCGAGCGCAGCCGATTTAACGATCTCGTGCGGTGCGGTAGGTGCGGAATTGCAACTCTGCAAGGAGGCTGTCGAGGCGTGGTCGAAACAGACTGGCAACAACGTCGAGGTGGTTTCCACGCCTAACTCGGCAACCGAGCGGTTGTCGTTCTACCAACAGATTCTCAGTGCGCAATCCAGCGACATCGACATCATTCAAATCGATATGGTGTGGCCGGGGATGCTGGCCAAACACCTGATGGATCTGCGCGAGGTGCTTCCCGCTAACGCGACCCAAGGTTACTTCCAGGCACAGGTGGATAACGCCACGGTGAACGGACGGCTGGTGACAATGCCGTGGTTTACCGACTCGGGCCTGCTGTACTACCGCAAGGACTTGCTCGAGAAGTACGACAAGCAGGTTCCCCAGACCTGGGAGGAAATGACCGCTACCGCCAGGAATATTCAACAGGCCGAGCGCAATGCCGGGAATCCCAATGCATGGGGTTACGTATTTCAGGGGCGCGCCTACGAGGGCCTGACGTGCAATGCGCTGGAGTGGATCAGCAGTCAACCGGAAGGCGGGCTGGTCAATTCACGAGGAGACATCGTGGTCAACAGTCAGGCCTCAAGAGCTGCTTTGACCCTGGCAAAAAGCTGGGTCGGAGACATCTCCCCGCGTGGCGTGCTCAATTACACCGAGGAAGAAGGACGTGGCGTATTCCAGTCGGGAAATGCGCTGTTCATGCGTAACTGGCCGTATGTCTGGGCCCTGGTTCAAAGTCAGGACAGTGCCGTAAAAGACAAGGTCGGTGTCGCTCCCCTGCCCCGCGGCGGCGAAGCCGGCACCCATGCATCCACTCTCGGTGGCTGGGGCCTGGCGGTATCGCGTTATAGCGCCCATCCAAAACTTGCCGCAGAGCTGGTGAGCTACCTGACCAGCGCGCAAGAGCAAAAACATCGTGCCCTGATAGGCGCCTATAACCCGGTTATCGAGTCGCTGTATCAAGACCCCGAATTGCTCGCGGCCATGCCTTATTACGCTCAGTTGCACAGCATTCTCAACGATGGGGTGATGCGCCCCGCCTCCATCACTGCCGATCGCTATCCACGGGTCTCCAATGCGTTCTTCGATCGAGTGCATGGCGTGCTGGCGGGCGAGTTACCTGTCGATCAGGCGCTGGCCGAACTGGAAAGCGAACTCACGCGCATCAAACGCCGGAACTGGTAAGCCACAAGGAAGGAAATCACCATGTCTGTCTCTGCTACCTCTACCCCCTATGACGAGCTCCTACTCACCCGGGAAACACCTGTACAGCGTCGCCGAGTACGCGCTGCCTGGTTGTTTCTGACTCCGATGTTGCTGTGTCTGGCCCTGGTGGCCGCCTGGCCGCTGCTGCGGACATTCTGGTTCAGCCTGACCGATGCCAACCTGGCGGACACCGGTGGCGGAACCTTCATAGGCTTTAGCAATTATCTGTTCCACAACGGCTCCAGCTGGTCGGGCATCCTGGTCGATCCACAATGGTGGAACGCGGTGCGCAACACCTTGCATTTCACCATGGTATCGGTGGGGCTGGAAGTCGTACTGGGGCTGCTGGTGGCGTTGTTGTTGAACATCAAGTTCACCGGCCGTTCCCTGGTGCGTGCGTTGATTCTGATTCCCTGGGCGATTCCTACGATTGTCTCGGCGAAGATCTGGTCATGGATGCTTAACGACCAGTTCGGCATCATCAATCATATGATGCTGAGCCTCGGCCTGATTGACACGCCTCTGGCCTGGACGGCGGATGCGGACCTGTCGATGTGGGCGGTGATTATCGTCGACGTCTGGAAGACCGTCCCTTTTGTCACGCTGCTGATGCTGGCGGCCTTGCAGATGTTGCCGAGCGATTGCTACGAAGCCGCCAGGGTCGATGGCATTCACCCGCTGAAGGTGTTCTGGCGTGTCACCCTTCCCCTGTTGATGCCTGCATTGTTGGTGGCGGCGATCTTTCGCATCCTCGACTCGCTGCGGGTTTTCGACGTCATCTATGTGCTGACCTCGAACTCATCGAGCACCATGAGCATGTCGGTGTATGCCCGCCAGCACCTGGTGGAGTTCCAGGATGTTGGCTATGGCAGCGCGGCCTCGACGCTGCTGTTTCTGGTCGTTGCGGTGATCGCCATGCTTTACCTCTACCTCGGACGCCGCCAACTGGAGGTCCGGTCATGAGCCCGCGCCTACTGAAAAAAGCGCTGTTGCGCCTCGGGTTCTGGTGTTTGATCGGGGTGTTGCTGCTGTATGCGGTCTTCCCTTTCTACTACGCCATCGTGACTTCGCTGAAGCCATCCAGCGCCTTGTTCGAGGTGAATTACTGGATCGAAAATCCCGACTTCTCCAATTACTCGGCGGTACTCCATCAAGCCTCATTCCTGCGGGCGATCGGCAACTCGCTGGTGGTTGCACTGTGCGTGGTGACGCTGGCGCTGTTCCTCAGCCTGACCGCTGCCTATGCCTTGGGCCGGGTGAAGTTCCGCGGGCGTGGCACAGTCTTGATGATGGTCCTTGGCGTGTCGATGTTTCCCCAGGTCGCGGTGCTGTCGGGGCTGTTCGAAGTGATCCGCGCACTGGGTCTGTACAACACCTCCTGGGCGTTGATCCTGAGCTACACGATTTTCACCCTGCCCTTCACCGTCTGGGTGCTGACCACGTTCATGGGGCAACTGCCCCATGAACTGGAAGAAGCGGCAATCATGGATGGCGCGTCCCCATGGGTCACGCTGACCCGGGTGCTGTTGCCCCTGCTCTGGCCCGCACTGGTCACCACTGGCTTATTGGCCTTCATCGCAGCGTGGAACGAGTTCCTGTTTGCCCTGACCTTCACCCTCACCGACACCCAACGCACGGTGCCGGTCGCCATCGCCTTGATTTCCGGCGGCAGCCCCCATGAGTTGCCTTGGGGGTTGTTGATGGCTGCCTCGGTGGTGGTCACCGTCCCACTGGTGATTCTGGTGCTGATCTTCCAGCGCCGAATCGTTTCCGGTCTCACTGCCGGCGCGTTAAAGGGTTGATGCCCAACAAAGACAAGGAACAGCATCGTGATCAAATTGAAACTGGACAACGTGAACAAACAATTGGGCGGCATGCGGATTCTTCGCGACGTCAGCCTGGAAATCGCGGCGGGTGAATTCGTGGTGTTCGTCGGCCCTTCGGGCTGCGGAAAGTCGACCCTGCTGCGGCTGATCGCCGGCCTGGATTCGATCTGCGGCGGCGACCTGCTGATCGACGGACGTCGGGTCAACGACCTGGAGCCGCGCGAGCGTGGTGTCGGCATGGTGTTTCAATCTTATGCGCTATACCCGCACATGAGCGTCTACGACAACATCAGTTTTGGTCTCAAACTGGTCAAGACTGAAAAGAGCAGCCTGCGCGAACGCGTGCTGAAAACAGCGCAAATCCTTCAGTTGGACAAATTGCTGCAACGCAAGCCAAAGGAGCTGTCTGGAGGACAGCGTCAGCGTGTAGCAATGGGCAGAGCCATGGCACGGGAGCCGGACATTTTGTTGTTCGATGAGCCGCTCTCCAATCTGGATGCATCCTTGCGGGTGCAGATGCGTAACGAAATCGCCCGGCTGCATGCTCGACTCGGCTCGACCATGATTTATGTCACCCACGATCAGGTTGAAGCGATGACCCTGGCCGACAAAATTGTCGTGCTCAATGCCGGTCGCGTGGAGCAGGTCGGCTCACCGCGCGAACTCTATGAACGCCCAGCGAGCCGCTTTGTCGCCGGCTTTCTTGGTTCGCCCAAAATGAACTTTCTGGCGGCGCGCCTGCATGCTTCAGGCAAAACCAGTCTGGTCGATTGCCCCGTATTGGGTATGACCTCCCTGCCCTTTGACAGCTCGAACCTGGCAGCGGACGCGCAGTTGAGCCTCGGGGTTCGCCCGGAACACGTGTCGCTCAAGGCGGCAGACGGAACCGCCGGCGTCGTCGTGATAGTGGTCGAATACCTGGGCAGCGAAACCTATGTGCACCTCGATACAGGTCAGGACGAGCCACTGATCTGTCGTTGTGAGGTTAACGCCGGATGGCAGGTGGGTGATCGGGTCGAACTGCAACTGGAGATCGGCAATCTGCACTTGTTCGACGCCGACGGCGCGGCCTTGAGGCACCACCCACAAGCCATTGAAACCCTGCCGGATGGCCTCTCTCTGCGCTCGGCACGAGCAGGCGCCCTATGACCTTGCCCTTGAATACCATGAGCGATCCAATGTCTTCCCCCCTTGACCTTGCGCAGCGTGCGCTGAGTGACGGTCTGTCTCGCGTCATCCACGATTATCGGCCCGGTTATCATCTTGCACCCCAGGTGGGCTGGATGAACGACCCTAACGGGGTGGTGTACTTTCGTGGCGAGTATCACGTTTTCTATCAACACTACCCCTTCGAAGCGAAATGGGGCCCGATGTATTGGGGCCACGCCAAGAGTGCCGATCTGGTTCATTGGCAGCACCTGCCCATTGCGCTGGCACCCGGCGATGACTTCGACCGTGACGGCTGTTTTTCCGGTAGTGCGGTGGTGTACGGAGATACCCTGGCGCTGATCTACACGGGGCACACTTGGCTGGGAGACGTGGGTGACGAGCGCTCGATCCGTCAAGTTCAGTGCCTGGCCACCAGTGTCGACGGCGTCCGGTTCGTCAAGCATGGCGCCGTCATCGAGACCGCGCCGCAAGACACGATCATGCACTTTCGTGATCCCAAGGTATGGAAGGAGGATGACTACTGGTTCCTGATTGCCGGCGCACGTCTGGACGATATGCCGCTGCTTCCGCTGTACCGTTCCACGGATCTGCATACTTGGGAGTTCCTTGATTATGTGTCCAGCGGCAGCGAGGGCGATGGCTATATGTGGGAGTGCCCGGATCTGTTTCGACTGAACGGCCGCGATGTGCTGCTGTATTCCCCTCAGGGCATGCAACCCCAAGGTTACGAACGGCTCAACAAGTACCAGACCGGTTATCGAGTGGGCCGACTCGACAGCGAGTGGCACTTCACCGGCGGGCCTTTTATCGAGCTGGATAACGGCCACGATTTCTATGCCGCGCAAACGCTCCTGGCCGCCGATGGTCGGCGCCTTGTGTGGGCGTGGCTCGACATGTGGGAAAGCCCTATGCCGAGCCAGGCCCATCACTGGTGCGGCATGCTCGGATTGCCGCGCGAACTGGAACTGTGCGCCGATCGCCTTTGCGTGTATCCGGCACGGGAGCTCACCGCTCTGCGCAAAGCGCCATTGCCAGGCACGTCCTGGTGGGATGAATCGGGAACCCGGTGGGTGCCGGAAGTGAATGGCGATATGCTCGAAATCCACGTGCACCTAGATTTACTCGGCTGCACCGATGGCCACCTGGGAATCGCGTTGCGCTGCAGCGACGATGACCATGAACAAACCCTGCTCTACTACGATGCGGCGTTGCGGCGTCTGGTGCTTGACCGCAGCCACTCTGGTGCGCAAGTCACAGGCCAGCGCAGCGTGTCGATAGACCCGATACAAGAGCGACTGGCACTGCGTGTGTTCCTCGATCGCTCGTCCATCGAGGTGTTCGACGAAAACGGGCGCTTCAGCCTCAGCAGTCGCCTCTATCCGCGGCCCGACAGTCTGGGCGTGAAGCTGTTTGCCACCGGGAGTGGCGGGCGTGTCTCGATTCCCAAGGCATGGCCTCTCGACTCTGGATGGCTGTGAGCAACGTCATTCGAGTCGCGAGAAGCCCGGGCCGTGTGTCATGATTCTGCGTCAACCTGACCGGCCTCGCCTCGCATGACTTCAGTGAAAGACGTTGCACAGCTGGCCGGCGTGTCCCTGATGACGGTTTCTCGAGCGCTCAACAACCCGGAAAAACTGAGCCCCGAAACCCTTCTGCGGGTGCGTCGCGCCATTGATGAACTGCAATTCGTACCGAGCCTGTCGGCGCGCAGGATGCGCGGCGACAACCTCCAGTCGCGAACCATCGGTGTGTTCGCTCTGGACACCGCGACCACACCGTTCGCGGTCGAGTTGCTGCTGTCCATCGAACAGACCGCACAGCAGGCGGGCTGGAATGTGTTCATCCTTAACCTGTTGAGCAACCCGCCCACCGACCAGAACATCGACCTGATGTTGTCGCACCGTCCCGACGGATTGATCTTCAGCGCCATGGGGTTTCGCCAGGTGTGCATTCCCGAGCGGTTGAAGAGCAAACCACTGGTACTCGCCAATTGCCTGGCCGATGACAGTCGCCTGGTCAGCTATGTGCCAGACGACGAAAAGGGGCAGTATCGAGCCGTACATCACGCGTTAAGCCAAGGCTATCGGCGCCCGCTGTGTATCAATCTGCCAAAACAGAGTCTGGCCTGGGGCTTGCGACAAAAAGGCCTGCAACGTGCCTGTCAGGCATTCGGCCTGGCGCCTGACGCACTCCTGCAATACGACCTTTCCGATCATGACGCCTACGGTGAAACCGCAGCCATCCTCGACCGACATATCATCGAGGGTCGCCCCCAATTCGACATTCTGATCTGTGGCAATGACCGTATTGCCTTTTGTGCCTATCAGCTGTTGTTGGGCCGTGGCCTGAAGATTCCCGCCGATGTCGCTGTGCTTGGCTATGACAATATGATCGGTATCGCTGAGCTGTTCATCCCACCTCTAACCACCGTGCAACTGCCGTATTACGAGATCGGTCGCAATGCTGCCCGGCACCTGATCCAGGCCCTCGATGTATCGGGAGCCCAGCCAGTTGATTGTCCATTGGTGGTCAGGGCGTCGCTATGACAGATTGCGCCAGAAAATCCCGATGAACCCAGGCAGGACATTTCCGACTGCCTCGGCTCACTGTCCAAGTGAACGGTCTCCGACGCCTGATAACCGAAGCAGTAAACGCCCAGCACTTCCAGGGTCTCGCGGTGGAACAGAATCTTCAGCATGCCCTGAGGCTCGCCGGCGATCTGTGCACGCGCCATGCCCTTGAAGAACGCCTTGCCCACTTCGTACGGCACCTTGGCCTGAGTCAGCTCCACCTGGCTATAGTTGAGTTGTGATGATCGTTGTGATGGAGCCGCAGGTGAGCTAATCGGGGACTGTCCCCGGTTTGCGTCATTCGGGGTATCCGGGAGGGTGCCATGGCAGCTGTTACCGATACGCTGAAGCTGTTTCTCGCCGGCGACGTCATGACCGCCCGCGGCATCGACTCAATACTGCCGCATCCTGGCGATCCGCGGCTTTACGAATCTTACGTCAAGAATGCCGGCGACTACGTCCGGCTGGCAGAAAGACTCAGTGGCTCGATTCCATGCCCAGTCGATTTCACCTATGTCTGGAGCGTTGCGCTGGAAGAGTTCGAACTTCGCCAGCCACACGCACGCATCATCAATCTGGAAACGGCGGTGTCCCGCCGCGGACGACCGGAGCCAAAGGGCATCAATTACCGCATGAGCCCGGAGAACTTCCCGGTCATCAGCGCAGCCGGCATCGACTGCTGCGTGCTGGCCAACAATCATGTGCTGGACTGGGGGGCAGCGGGCCTGGCCGATACGCTAGATACCCTGTCGAACAACGGTATGTGCAGCGCCGGCGCCGGGCACAATCGGCAATCTGCCGAAGCGCCCGCCGTGCTGCCGCAGCCTGGTGGGCAGCGCTTGCTGGTGTTTGGCCTCGGCGCACCCGACAGCGGCATTGCGCCGGACTGGGCCGCCACGGATAGGCGCGCGGGCGTCGCGCGACTGGAGGATCTGTCGATGCAAAGCCTGCGCCCTGTGGTCAAACGGATTCTCGAAGGCAAAAATCCGGGGGATCTGGTGGTCGCCTCCATTCACTGGGGCGGCAACTGGGGGTTCGATATCCCGCGCGAGCAGGTCCGGTTCGCCCATGCCTTGATCGACGAGGGCGGAGTTGACGTGGTGCACGGGCATTCCTCGCACCACGTCAAGGGCATCGAGGTGTACCGCGAACGCCTGATTCTCTATGGCTGCGGTGATCTGCTGAACGATTACGAAGGCATCGAGGGCCACACCGCCTTTCGTGGCGACCTGGGGCTTCTCTACTTTGCCTCGCTGGACCCGGGTGGGCACCTGCAGTCACTGGACCTGATACCCACCCGCCTCCATCGATTTCGCATCTGTCGCGCCGAAGGGGATGACCGTCAATGGCTGCACGACACCCTTTCTCGCGAGTGCGCACGCTTGGGCAGCAGCATCCAGCCGGGCGCGAAAAATGCTTTCGAGTTGCGTTGGTAGGAGCGTCTGGACACGACTAAAGTAACCGCTCTACAACCCCCTCCTATCCAAGGCGGGGCATGTTTTTTTCAGAGGATGTCGCGGGAAAATCAAAGAAAGACTTTTCTTTGGACGAAAAAAATGGACCTCTTTTCAGAGATCCATTTTTTAATGCTTGGAGCGGGAAACGAGACTCGAACTCGCGACCCCGACCTTGGCAAGGTCGTGCTCTACCAACTGAGCTATTCCCGCGTCTTGGTGTGGCGCATTCTATAGAATCCAGAAGCCTCGTCAACACCTTGATTCAAAAAAGTTTATTTCTTTTCCACGTCGGTCTTCAGATGCGGCCAGGCAGCCCGCAAATATTGGACCATGGACCACAACGTCAGGCCCGCGGATATCAGCAACAAAGCGTACCCCACCAGCACCCAGAACGTGAAGTCCGACGGATTCGCCAGCAGAATCACCAAGGCCAGCATTTGCGCGGCGGTTTTCCATTTACCCAGGTTCGACACGGCGACGTGGGCGCGGGCGCCTAGTTCGGCCATCCATTCGCGAAGTGCCGAGACGACTATCTCGCGACCGATGATCACGGCGGCCGGCAGCGTGAGCCACAGGTTGCCATGTTCTTGCACCAGCAACACCAGCGCAACAGCGACCATCAGTTTGTCAGCAACGGGATCGAGAAAAGCCCCGAACGGCGTGCTTTGTTCCAGTCGGCGGGCCAGATACCCATCGAGCCAGTCTGTGGCGGCAGCAAATGCGAAGACCGAGGCGGACGCCAGGTAGCTCCATTGATAAGGCAGGTAGAACAGTAAAATGAAGATCGGAATGAGCAGGACGCGTAGTACGGTAATCAGATTAGGGATATTCATCGGCACAACTGGCTACGAGGTGAGGGGGGCATTCTACTCGCTGTGCAGATTTGCATAAATCAACTCTGCGAGCTTTTTACTGATCCCGGGGGCTTTGGCGATCTCTTCGATGCTGGCACGAGACAGCTCCTGCAATCCACCAAAATGTTTCAACAAATCGCGACGACGGGTCGGCCCGACACCGGCGACGCCCTCAAGTGTAGACGTTCGGCGGGTTTTCCCTCGACGTGCGCGGTGCCCGGTAATCGCAAAACGGTGAGCTTCGTCGCGGATCTGCTGGATCAAATGCAGCGCGGGAGAATCGCCGCGCAAGGTAAATTCGTGGGCAGCATCGTTCAGGTACAGGGTTTCGAAACCGGCCTTGCGCGTGGCGCCCTTGGCCACGCCCAGCAGAATCAGGTCAGGCACCGCCAGTTCATTGAGCACATCGCGGGCCATGGACAACTGTCCCTTGCCACCGTCCACCAGCAGAATGTCCGGTAGCTTGCCCTCCCCTTCCTTCAGTTTGCTGAAGCGTCGAGTCAGGGCCTGATGCATCGCGGCGTAGTCATCGCCTGGGGTGACGCCTTCAATGTTGTAGCGACGGTAGTCAGACTTGATCGGGCCTTCGGGGCCGAACACCACGCAGGATGCCACGGTCGCTTCGCCGCTGGAGTGACTGATGTCGTAACACTCCAGACGCTGGGGTGGCTCGTCCAGGTTCAGCACTTCTGCCAGCGCATCAAAACGTGCGGCAACGTGTTGACGATTGGCCAGGCGTGCACCCAGCGCCTGTTCGGCATTGGTGACCGCCAACTGCTGCCAGCGTGCTCGCGTGCCACGAACCCGATAACTGATGGTCAATTCGCGACCGCGCAACTCTTCGATGGCCGCGATCAGGGTCGGGAAGTCTTCGTGAACCACGTTGACGATCAGTTCGCTTGGCAAGTCGCGTTCGGGACTGCTGATGAAGTACTGACCGAGAAACGCCGCCATGACTTCGCAAACGTCTTCTTCAATACCCACCTGTGGGAAGAAGTTCTTGCTTCCCAGCACCCGCCCGCCGCGCACACTGATCAAATGCACGCAGGCACCACCCGGATTGACAAACGCGGCGATCACATCGACATCGCCCGTCCCGCCTTCCATGCTCTGCTGGTCCTGGACCCGGCGCAGTAATGAAATCTGATCACGCAACTCGGCCGCACGCTCGAACTCGAGGTTGACCGCTGCCTCTTCCATTGCTGCAGACAACTCATCCGTCAGCGCATTGCTGCGCCCCTCAAGGAACATCACCGAGTGCCGCACATCTTCGGCATACACCTCGGGCTCCACCAGCCCGACACAGGGCGCCTTACAGCGTTTGATCTGGTATTGCAGGCAAGGACGCGTGCGGTTCTTGTAATAGCTGTCTTCGCACTGACGAACGAAAAACGTCTTCTGCAGCAGGCTCAAACTTTCACGAATCGCACCGGCGCTGGGATAAGGGCCGAAATATTTGCCCTTGGCCTTTTTCGCGCCGCGATGGATGCTCAAGCGTGGAAACTGGCCATCCGAGAGAAAGACATAGGGGTAGGATTTGTCGTCGCGCAGCAGGATATTGTAGGGCGGACGCCACTCCTTGATCAGCGTCTGCTCAAGCAGCAAGGCTTCGGTTTCATTGGCCGTAATCGTCGTTTCGACCTGAGCGATACGAGCCACCAGCGCGGCGGTCTTGGGCGCCAGGCCGGATTTGCGGAAGTAGCTCGACAGACGACTCTTGAGGTTCTTGGCCTTACCGACGTAGAGCAGGCGTGCCTCGCTGTCGAACATGCGATACACACCCGGACGCCCACTGACTGTCGACAGAAAGGCGCTGGGATCGAAGGCTTCAGTCATGTTCAGAGGCTGGCATCAACCATGCCGTGACGAACCGCCAACAGCGTCAACTCGACATCGCTGCTGATCGAAAGCTTTTCGAAAATGCGGTAACGGTAGGTATTCACTGTTTTTGGTGACAGGCAGAGTTTGTCGGAAATGATCTGGACTTTCTGACAGCCGACAATCATCAACGCGATCTGGATTTCCCGCTCCGACAAGGCGTCGAAAGGCGAATCATTGGTCGGCTGGAAGGATTTGATTGCCAGCTGCTGTGCAATCTGCGGACTGATGTAGCGTTGCCCGGCGAATACCAGGCGGATGGCCTGGACCATTTCCGGCAGCCCGGCACCCTTGGTCAGATAACCCGCGGCACCCGCCTGCAACAACCTTGTAGGAAACGGATCTTCTTCACACACGGTGACCGCGACGACTTTGATATCCGGATGGCTGCGCAACAGTTTGCGCGTGGCTTCAAGACCACCGATTCCGGGCATCTTGACGTCCATCAGCACCACATCGGGTTTCAACTCACGCGCCTTGAGCAAGGACTCTTCCCCTGACTCAGCCTGGCCGACTACTTGCAGGCCATCGATGTCAGCCAGCATTCGTGTAATGCCTGTACGAACGAGATCATGGTCATCGACTACTAGCACCCTAATCAAGCAGACACCTCGCGATATGGTCTTATTGGGTTGCCGACACCTTAGCAAAAAGCGACTGGCAGACCTAGCGGCAAGCGTCATATAAAAAGTTTCAATACATCTTGAAAGGCTTGTCGTATGCGTGTTTCAGCCAGGCAAGGCATCGATATCGCGCTGCATTCTCAGGAAACACTCGTCCGTGCCGACGACCTTCAGGCCCTTTCTCTCATACAACCCTTGCGCGGGGTTGTTTTCAAAAACCGTCAAACGCAATGCCGGACGCCGCTCCTTGCACGCCATGGCGAATACCTGATCGATTGCCCAGGAACCCGCGCCCTGCCCTCGAAACGCTTCGATGACATGCAACTCGCGGATGTACAGGGCTTTGGCATCACGACTCAGACTGACGTAGCCCAGCAAGGTCTCGTCGCGCACAATCAACCAGTTCTCTCGCCCTGCCCAGCCCACATCGAAACCTTCGTCCTGCCACAACAGATCGTGCTGAATGTAATAGCGCAGCATGTTTTTGCGGGTCAGGTCACGAGCGAGGTCGAGGTCCCGGAGCGTCGCCGGGCGTAATTCAAATGCCATCAAACCTCCGCAACAGCCACTATTTGCCCCTTCCAACCGTCAGCATCGCGGCGAGCCACGACCATCAGGTTGCCTGCTGTGTTTTTAATTTAAGTTCAAAGTGTGTCACAACCGGCGACGCACTCAAGCGATAGAACACGCCGCCGGTGATCGATAGCATTTTCTGATTGAATCCGCGTACCGGCCTCGAGTAAGCTCGGCACATTCATCGGAGAAAGTCCATGTTCAACACCCTCTCACCGCTTCACACCGCCAGCGCCCTGCGCTCGGTTGCGGCTGCCCGGGTGAACGACATCTGTGCTCCGGTCAGCTTTTATTTTGGGTATTGGTTTAGCCACTGGCGCGCCTGATACCCACATGGCGCCCACTTTAAACGGGTCGCCACCAGAGAATTCTCAACCCCCGGTCGGCTTCCCGACCGGGGGTTTTGTTTTTTCAGCCCCGCACATTTTTAGCGACACACCAGACAACCAGAGGATTCAAAAATGAACTACGCCACTTATTACCGTCACGACAGTTTTACCACCTGGCGATTTAGCAGCCTCCGCTCGGGACAGCCTGCCGCCTCCGATCGGTCACCCACAGGTGGCAAGCACACACACGCAGCCAATCCGGCCAATTGTCGAACACCCCAGTAGGGCCGAGCGCGCGGGAAAGAACCCGCCGCCAGCTCAGGAAGCCTGAATATGAACTCCTCCGTCTCTGCTCTGCCGCTGTCCACTCTGAGCCCTGCCAATGAAGCGCTGACCTTGCGTTTGCCCAGCTCATTGCAACTCAAACAGCAATTACCACTTAGCAACGCCCTGAGCCAGCAAGTCGCCGCCCACCACCAAGCGGTTCGCGCGATCCTCAACGGTGAAGACTCCCGTCTGCTGGTCATCGTCGGCCCCTGCTCGATTCATGATCCAAAGTCCGCCCTCGAATACGCCGGCAACCTCGCCCGCCTCGCCGCCGACGTCAGCGGTGAAATGCTGCTGGTGATGCGCGCTTACGTCGAAAAACCCCGCACCACCGTCGGCTGGAAAGGCCTGGCCTACGATCCCCACCTGGATGGCAGCGATGACATGGCGGGCGGTTTGACGCTGTCCCGCGAGTTGATGCGCGAAATGCTCCACCTGGGACTGCCGATTGCCACCGAACTGCTGCAACCGATGGCCGCCGGTTACTTCGACGACCTGCTGAGCTGGGTCGCTATTGGCGCTCGCACCACCGAGTCGCAGATCCACCGGGAAATGGCCAGCGGCCTGAGCATGCCGGTCGGGTTCAAGAACGGCACCGATGGCGGGGTCGGTGTTGCCAGCGACGCCATGCGCTCCGCCGCCCATCCGCATCGCCATTTCGGTGTCGATAGCCAGGGTCACCCGGCAATCATTCAGACCCCGGGCAATCCCGACACGCACCTGGTCTTGCGCGGAGGCCATCGCGGGCCGAACTACGACCGCGCGAGTGTCGCCCAGGTGCACAGCGATTTGACCAAACTGAAGATCCCGGCACGGATCATGGTCGACTGCAGCCATGCCAACAGCGGCAAAGACCCGTTGCGTCAGCCGGCGGTGTTCAACGACGTGCTTGACCAACGCCTGCGGGGTGACCGATCGCTGATCGGCATGATGATCGAGAGCCATCTGTTCGAAGGTTGCCAACCGCTGGGCCCGTCAATGCGTTACGGCGTGTCAGTCACGGACGGCTGCCTTGGCTGGGGAGGGACGGAACAGCTGTTGCGCCAGGCAGCCGACCGGCTCAGAGCACAGAGCCGGGATCAACAACCGGCGTGAGCCACACCCTCGTCCAGTCCTCAATAGAGGACTGGACGTCGGAATCGAGACACGATTAGCAGGTAAATGGCGTTCCCGAAGTAGGCCATCGCAGAAAAACGCGCTGTTACAGATAAAAAGATGTCCAAATATTCCGACCAAGACCTCATGTACTTTCGAACTTTCGTACATTTTCTATTACGTTTTCATCAGGTTACAGCGGCTTTTTCATACAACGCCGAACAGCTGGTGTGCTTTAGAGTGAGCCCATCAACACACCTCTGAACGACTGCGAAAAAGGAAAGAACATGCTACGGAATGCAACTACTCAGTATCCGATCCTGTTGATCCACGGGCTCTTCGGCTTCGATCGCATCGGCAAGATCGAACTCTTTCATGACGTCAAGCAGGCCCTCAGGAGTGCAGGCGCAAGAGTGTTTATCCCGCACGTGTCGGCTACCCATAGCAATGAAGTCCGCGGCGACCAACTCCTGGCGCAGATCGAACGCGTGCTGGAAGGCACCGGTGCAAGCAAAGTCAACTTGATCGGTCACAGCCAAGGCGCACTCGCCGCACGTTATGCGGCGGCGGTCGCACCGCAAGCAATCGCTTCGGTGACTTCCGTCAGTGGACCGAATCACGGCTCGGAGCTGGCCGACTTCTTGCGCAAGGCGCTAACGCCCGGGCGCCTGCCGGAACACGTCGCCGCGACGGTTGCAACGTTGTTCGCAGACTTTCTGTCGTTGCTCAGTGGCAATCGCCAACTGCCGCAAAACGCCATCGCCGCGCTGAATGCCCTGACCACCGAAGGCGTCGGCGCGTTCAACGACAAGTACCCCCAGGGATTGCCGAAAACCTGGGGTGGCAAGGGTCGCGAGCTGGTCAA
Source organism: Pseudomonas sp. RT4P38 (assembly GCF_054897765.1). Taxonomy (NCBI): domain Bacteria; kingdom Pseudomonadati; phylum Pseudomonadota; class Gammaproteobacteria; order Pseudomonadales; family Pseudomonadaceae; genus Pseudomonas; species Pseudomonas sp. RT4P38. Next base: position 2,979,334 of record NZ_CM142703.1, on the reverse strand, counting down.
TGGGGTACGTTATTACTCCTGGAGCGGCACCCTGCAGGGCGACATCCTCGACAAAGGGCTCGATGCCCTGAATCCACTGCACGGGTTTCTCCGCGCCTTTTCCCGCTATTTCACCACCGAAGCCGAGCAGAACGACGGTCTGGTTGGCCGCTACAGCTCTCATTTGGGCAAAGTCATTCGTTCCGACTATCCGCTGGATCATCTGGATAGCCTCAGCCAGACCGCCGGCCCGTTGCGCAAGGGCATCGACCCGATCGCCCTGTATGTGCAGCATGCCGAGCGCCTGAGAAATGCCGGACTATAAAGGCATGCCATACCGGCCTGCGCGGTCTGGACGGAACTTTGAGAAGAAATAGACCACTGAATCCGGTAGGCTCCGCATTTTACTGAACATTGAAAGGAGTATTTTCCCATGCCTAAAGCCACTGCCCGTCACATCCTGGTTACCTCGGAAGCCAAGTGCAACGAACTCAAAGCCCAGATCGAGGGCGGCGCCGATTTCGCCGAAGTCGCCAAAGCCAACTCCACGTGCCCGTCCAGCCGCCAGGGCGGTGATCTGGGTTCGTTCGGTCCAGGCCAGATGGTCAAGGAATTCGACACCGTGGTCTTCAGCGCACCGATCAACGTGGTGCAAGGCCCGGTCAAGACCCAGTTCGGTTACCACCTGCTGGAAGTGACCAGCCGTCAGGACTGATCAACCCTTGAGTTTTCTGCACAACGGCCCGCCTTTTGGTGGGCCGTTGTGTTTGGGATACGTGATACGGCTGGCGAGGGACGCGCCGCTAGCGTACAAATTGCGGTTATTGACCACCCTTCTAAGGCTGACAATGCGACTGGCGTTCCCTACTTTGTTGTTCACTGCCGTGACCCTGTTGTTGGGCGTCACCGGTGTGAATGCAGCACCGCAACATGCGTTGACCGTGTACGGTGAACCGGCGAAGTATCCTGCCGGCTTTAGTCATTTTGCCTACACCAACCCGCAAGCCCCCAAGGGTGGCACGATGCGCCGCTCGGCTGTCGAAATCGGTCATTTCGATCATATGTTGCCCTACATCGATAAAGGCATTGGCGTCACACAGATCGACGGCCTGCTTTACTCGCCCCTCGCCCAGCGTTCACTGGACGAGCCTTACACCGTGTACGGCCTGGTGGCTTCGATGATGGAGCGCTCGGAAGACGGTTTGTTCCTGCGCTTTTACCTGAACCCCAAGGCCCGTTTCGCCGACGGCAAACCGATCACGGCCGAAGACGTGCGCTACACCTTCGACCTGTTGATGACCCAGGGCAGCCTGCGTTATCGCACCCAATTTGCCGACGTCAAAGGCGTCGAAGTGGAATCACCTTTGACGGTTCGGTTCGACTTGAAAAGTAATGAGAACCGTACCCTGCCCCTCGATATCGCGACCTTGCCGGTGTTTCCCGAGCATTGGTGGAAGACTCGCGACTTCGCCAATGGTGGCGGTTACGAGCCGCCGCTGGGCAGCGGCCCCTACAAGGTGAGCAAGGTTGACTCCGGTCGCAGCATCACCTTTGAGCGTAATGCCGATTGGTGGGGCAAGGATTTGCCGGTCAGCCGCGGCCTCTACAACTTCGATCGTTTCAGCATCGAGTACTTCGGCGATACCGACGTCGCCCGTCAGGTCCTGCGCGGCGGAGCCTACGACTACAACCGCGAATTCTCCGCCACCGCTTACTCCATCGGCTACGACAGCCCGGCCCTGAGCGACGGGCGCCTGCAAAAGGCGCATCTGGCAACCCAAGCCCCTCAACCGGCTCAGGGCTTTGTGTTCAATCTGCAAAACCCCCTGTTCCAGGACCGTCGAGTGCGTCAGGCGCTAGTCATGCTCTGGGATTTCGAGTGGAGCAACCGGCAGATGATGCGCGACATGTACATCCGCCAGCAGAGCTTCTTTTCCAACACCGACCTCGCCGCCCGACAACTGCCGGACGCCGGCGAACTGGCGATTCTCGAACCGTTGCGCGGGCAGATCCCCGACGAAGTTTTCACCCAGGTTTTCGAAGCACCGAAAACCGATGGCAGTGGCGTGATACGCGACAAACAGTTGCAGGCACTCGATTTGCTCGAACAGGCCGGCTGGAAACCCGATGGCGATCAACTGGTCAATGCCGAAGGCCAGTCGCTGAGTTTCACTTTCCTGGTCAGCCAGAACGGCATGGACCGATTGCTGCTGCCTTATAAGCGCACCCTGAAACAGATCGGCATCGACATGAACATCCGCCGCATCGACTCGTCCCAATACGTGAATCGCCTGATGAGCCGCGACTACGACATGATCGTCACCGGCTACCCGGTCACGACGTCGCCCGGGGGTGAATTGCTCAATTACTTCGGCTCGGTCTCGGCCAACGACCCTGGCGCCAATAACTACATGGTCCTGAAGAACCCGGCGATCGACACACTGGTCACCGGGCTGGTTCGCGCCACCACCCAACCCGAGATGCTGCGCTACGCCCACGCGCTGGACCGGGTGCTGCAATGGAACTACTACTGGATTCCCAACTATTACCCGCCAGGCACCTCCACCGTATGGTGGAATCGTTTCGGCAGGCCCAACGAGCAAGCGAGCAATGACGAAGCCATCGAGAGCTGGTGGGAAATAAGCACCACGCCATTGACCAACCATCAGATGACAGCTGAGCAAATCCGCCGTGGCAAACCCGGAGGGCCGCGCTGATGTGGGCTTATATACTGCGGCGTCTGCTGTTGATCATTCCGACGTTGGTGATCATTCTTCTGGTCAACTTCATCATCGTCCAGGCCGCACCGGGCGGCCCGGTGGAACAGGCCATCGCTCGGTTGCAAGGCATCGGCGGGGCGAGCGTCGGCGGCGGTTCCGGCGAAACCATGTCCGGCACCTCCCGATCCAGTCGCGGCCTCGACCCACAACTGATCAAGGACATCGAAAAGCAATACGGCTTCGATAAGCCGGCGCACGAACGCCTGTGGTTGATGCTCACCCGTTATGCGCGCCTGGACTTCGGCAAGAGCTTTTTCCGCGGCGCGACCGTCACCGACCTGATCCTGGAAAAAATGCCGGTGACCATTTCCCTGGGGCTCTGGGCGACGCTGATCACCTATCTGGTGTCGATTCCTTTGGGCATCCGCAAAGCCGTGCACCACGGCAGCCATTTCGATATCTGGAGCAGCACCGCGATCATCGTCGGCTATGCCATGCCGGCGTTTCTGTTCGCGATGTTCCTGATCGTGGTCTTCGCCGGTGGCACCTCGCTGAACTGGTTCCCGGTGCGCGGGCTGGTCTCGGACAACTTCGAGTCGCTGTCGACCGTGGGCAAAATCGCCGATTACTTCTGGCACCTGGTATTGCCAGTCACCTCGCTGGTGATCGGCGGGTTCGCCACGCTGACCATTCTGACCAAGAACTCCTTCCTCAATGAAATCACGCGCCAGTACGTGGTCACCGCTCGCGCCAAGGGCCTGAGCGAACGCCGAGTGCTTTACGGCCACGTGTTTCGCAACGCCATGCTGCTGGTGGTCTCGGGGATTCCCCAGGCGTTTATCAGCGTATTTTTTGCCGGCTCCTTGCTGATCGAAGTGATTTTCTCCCTCGACGGCTTAGGCCGCATGAGCTACGAAGCCGCGGTTTCCCGGGACTATCCGGTGGTATTCGGCTCGCTGTTCATCTTCACGCTGTTCGGCCTCTTGATAAAACTCGTCGGCGACCTCTGCTACACCCTCGTCGACCCGCGTATCGACTTCGCCTCGAGGAACGCCTGATGTTCAAGCTCTCGCCGTTAGGTCGTCGTCGTTTCGAGCGATTCAAGAAAAACCGTCGTGGCTGGTGGTCGCTGTGGTTGTTTGTCGGCCTGTTTCTGTTGACCCTCGGTGGCGAGCTGATCGCCAACGACAAGCCGCTGATCGTCAGCTATCAGGGCTCACTCTACTTCCCGGCCCTGAAGCGTCATACCGAGCAGGAGTTTGGCGGACAACTGCCATTCCAGGCGGACTACCGCAGCGACTATGTGCAGAATCTGATTCACAAGGACGGTGGCTGGATGCTGTTCCCGCCGATTCCCTTCAGCGACGACACGCCGAACTATGACCTCAATCAACCGACGCCCAGTCCTCCGACGAAGGTTAACTGGCTGGGCACCGACGACCAGGCGCGGGACGTGTTGGCCCGAGTGATTTTCGGTGCGCGGGTGTCGATCCTGTTTGCCTTGATGCTGACGTTTGTCAGCGCACTGATCGGCATCGCTGCCGGCGCCCTGCAAGGCTACTACGGCGGCTGGGTCGACCTGATCGGTCAACGGTTGCTGGAGGTTTGGTCGGGGTTGCCGGTGCTGTACCTGCTGATCATCCTGTCGGGGTTCGTCGAGCCGAATTTCTGGTGGCTGCTGGGGATCATGGCGCTGTTTTCCTGGCTGGCCCTGGTGGACGTGGTGCGCGCCGAGTTTCTGCGCGGACGCAACCTGGAATACGTCAAAGCCGCCCGGGCGCTGGGCCTGACCGACCGCAAAGTCATCGTCCGGCACATCCTGCCCAACGCAATGAACGCGACCCTGAGCTACCTGCCGTTCATTCTGACCGGGGCGATCTCGACCCTCACAGCCCTGGACTTCCTCGGTTTCGGCATGCCCGCCGGCAGTGCATCGCTGGGCGAGTTGATCGGCCAAGGCAAGCAGAACCTGCAAGCGCCGTGGCTGGGATTGACGGCGTTTTTCACCCTGGCGCTGATTCTTTCTTTATTGGTGTTTATCGGGGAGGCGTTACGTGATGCGTTTGATCCCCGATCTTGATCCACGATCTTGAAGCGGACGGCTGATATGAGTAACAACCTGATCGAAATCCGTGACCTCAGCGTGGCCTTCAGCGGCCAGACCGTGGTGCGCAACCTGTGCCTGGACATTCACCCCGGTGAATGCCTGGCGCTGGTGGGCGAGTCGGGCTGCGGCAAATCGGTGACCGCTCACTCGATCCTGCAACTGCTGCCCGAGACCGGCACCGAAACCACTGGCAGCATCCGCTATCGTGGCAAGGAGCTGGTCGGCGCTTCGGCCAAGGTGCTGCGTGAATTGCGCGGTGACCGCATCGCGATGATCTTCCAGGAGCCCATGACCTCGCTCAACCCGCTGCACAGCATCGAAAAGCAGATCGGCGAAACCCTGCTGTTGCACAAGGGCCTGGCCGGCAAAGCGGCGCAAGCGCGGATTCTCGAGTTGCTGCATCTGGTCGGCATTCAGAAGCCCAAAGAGCGGCTCAAGGCCTATCCCCATCAACTGTCCGGCGGCCAGCGGCAACGGGTGATGATCGCCATGGCCCTGGCCTGCGAACCGGAGTTGCTGATCGCCGACGAGCCGACCACAGCGCTGGACGTGACGGTGCAGCGCAAGATCCTGCTGCTGCTCAAATCCCTGCAACAGCGTCTCGGCATGTCGCTACTGCTGATCAGCCACGACCTCAATCTGGTGCGCAGCATTGCCCAGCGAGTCTGTGTGATGAAGGCCGGAGAAATCGTCGAGCAGGCACCTTGCGAAACGCTGTTTACCGAACCGAAACACCCTTACAGCTGCGTATTGCTGAACGCCGAACCGGAAGGTGAAGCCCTGCCCCGGGACGAGCGCGAGAACGTGCTGGAAGTGGACAATCTGCGGGTGCAGTTCGCCCTCGGTGGCGGGCTGTTTCAGCGCAAGACTTATCTAAAGGCCGTGGACGGTATCAGCCTGAATATTCAGCGCGGCAAGACGCTGGGTATTGTGGGCGAATCCGGATCCGGCAAGTCGACGCTGGGTCAGGCGATCCTGCGTTTGCTCGATTCCGAAGGCAGCATTCGCTTTCAGGGTGAGGCGCTGGACGGTCTGACGCAAAAACAGCTGCGACCGTGGCGCAAGAAGATGCAGGTGGTGTTCCAGGACCCCTTCGGCAGCCTCAGCCCGCGGATGTCCGTGGCGCAGATCATCAGTGAAGGCCTTGAGGTGCATAGCCAGTTAACCGCTGACGAATGCAAAGCCGAAGTGATTCGGGCGCTGGAAGAAGTCGGCCTCGACCCGCAAAGCCGCCATCGCTACCCGCACGAGTTCTCCGGCGGCCAACGCCAACGCATCGCCATCGCCCGGGCGCTGGTGCTGAAACCGGCGCTGATCCTGTTGGACGAACCGACTTCGGCGCTGGATCGCACGGTGCAAAAACAAGTGGTCGCCCTGCTCCGCCAGCTTCAGGAGAAACATGGCCTGACCTACCTGTTCATCAGCCACGACCTGGCGGTGGTGCGCGCACTGGCTCACGACATGATCGTGATCAAGGACGGTAAAGTGGTGGAAAGCGGTGCCAGCCACGACGTGTTCGATTCGCCGCAGCATCCGTACACCAAAGAGTTGTTGGCGGCGGCGCATGTTGGGGCCGTTCGATGAACCCCACCGAAAGCCTCAAGGACTACCAACGCGTTCGCCTGCTGGCGATCCGTTCGTTGTTCGAGATCATCGAGCAGTCGAGTGAAGGCACGGTGATTGTCGACCGCGATGCGAACATCGTCTGGATGAACGAGCGTTATGCCCGACGCTTCGGCCTGGAATCGGCGGAAGTGGCCATCGGCAAGGCCTGCGAAAGCGTGATCCCCGGCAGTCTGTTGCGCGAGGTGGTGCGCACGGGGCGGCCGATTTTGCTCGACATGCAAGACACCCCCAAAGAGCCACTGGTGGTGATGCGCCTGCCGATTCATGACGACGCCGGTGTGGTGATCGGCGCCATCGGGTTTGCGCTGTTCGACGAATTGCGCAGCCTCTCGCCGATGCTCAAACGCTACATGAGCATGCAGGAAGAACTGGCCTCCACCCGATCGTTGTTACGAGCTCGGCAGACCAAGTACAACTTCGCCCATTTTATCGGTACCAGCGCCGCCAGCCTGGAAGTCAAACGCCGCGCCCGACGCAGTGCCAGTGCTGATTCACCGGTGTTGCTGCTCGGTGAAACCGGCACTGGCAAAGAGCTGCTGGCCCAGGCAATCCACGGCGCTTCGCCGCGCGCGCACAAAGCCTTCGTCAGCATCAACAGCGCGGCGATTCCCGAATCGTTGCTGGAAGCGGAATTCTTCGGCACCGCGCCCGGCGCGTTTACCGGCGCCGATCGCAGGGGGCGCGCCGGCAAGTTGCAGATTGCCCAGGGCGGCACACTGTTCCTCGATGAAATCGGCGACATGCCGTTGCCACTGCAAAGCAAATTGCTGCGGGTACTGCAGGAAAAGGAATTCGAACCGGTCGGCTCCAACGAAGTGATCCAGAGCGATGTGCGGGTGATCGCCGCGACCTCCACGGATTTGCAAGCGGCGATCAAACGCGGCGAATTTCGCGCCGACCTGTATTACCGCTTAAACGTGCTGCCGATCCAGGTCCCGCCGCTGCGTGATCGACTCGATGACCTGCCGGCCCTCAGTGAAGCGATCCTTGAGGAACTGCGCAGTCAGCACGAATTGAACCGTGAAGCGCTGGAGCTGCTGGGCCAGCACGCCTGGCCGGGGAACATTCGCGAACTGCGCAACGTGCTGGAGCGGGCAGCATTGCTCAGTGATGACTTGATGCTGAATGCCACGGATATCCGCGCGGCGATTGGTACGTTCACACCGGTAGCGCGTGCGGCGCCTGTCACGATTGAGCCGGTTGCGCACGAGACTTTTGGTGAAGCTCGAGAGCGGTTTGATCGACAGTTGATTGAAAGCACCCTTGCGCAATGCGGGGGGAAAGTGATTGAAGCGGCGGTACGGTTAGGGCTGGGGCGGTCGACGTTGTACAAGAAAATGGTGGCTCTGGGGATTGCAGAGTCTCTATAAAGAGATATGCGTCTCCACATGTAGACAAAGCATCGTCGGAACGCCGCCCGGAGCAAGCTCGCTCCCACAGGTTGACCGCATTCTTCCGTGTAACTCGGTCAACCTGTGGGAGCGAGCTTGCTCGCGATGAGGTCGGCATTACCAATACAAGTCTCAAACTAGAGACAACCAACTGAAATTCAATTCAAAAAAACTATATATATCCTTATATTTCAATATCTTGCGCGTCTGGCACGAAACTCGCTATAGCCCTCTCCCACAAAAGATCCACCCTACAAAAATAACAATCCAGGAGACACACCATGAGTGTGATTATTGCCTTGGCAGCCCTCACGCTGCTAATGCTCGCGGCTTACCGTGGCTACAGCGTTATCCTTTTTGCCCCGATTGCCGCCCTCGGCGCCGTTCTGCTCACCGACCCTTCCGCCGTCGCCCCCGCCTTCACCGGGGTGTTCATGGAGAAAATGGTCGGCTTCATCAAACTGTATTTCCCGGTGTTCCTGCTCGGTGCAGTGTTCGGCAAGTTGATCGAGCTGTCGGGCTTCTCGCGCTCCATCGTCGCCGCGGCGATTCGCCTCCTCGGCACGAGTCAGGCGATGCTGGTGATCGTGCTGGTCTGCGCCTTGCTGACTTACGGCGGCGTGTCGCTGTTTGTGGTGGTGTTCGCGGTCTATCCGTTTGCTGCTGAAATGTTCCGCCAGAGTAATATTCCCAAGCGACTCATCCCGGCGACCATCGCCCTCGGCGCATTCTCGTTCACCATGGACGCCCTGCCCGGCACCCCGCAAATCCAGAACATCATCCCCAGCACCTTCTTCAACACCACCACCTGGGCCGCGCCTTGGCTGGGCTTGATCGGCGCGATCTTCGTGGTCTGCGCCGGCATGCTGTTTCTCCAGCGCCAGCGCAACAAGGCGCAGCACGCCGGTGAAGGGTATGGCACCGATCTGCGCAACGAACCGGAAACCGCTGCCGACATCAAACTGCCAAATCCGTGGATCGCTGTGTCGCCGCTGCTGGCCGTCGGCATCATGAATCTGCTGTTTACCCAGTGGATTCCGCAGTGGTACGGCAAGACCCACAGCCTGGCGCTGCCGGGCATGGCCGCGCCGGTGACCACCGAAATCGCCAAGCTCACTGCGATCTGGGCGGTTCAGGCGGCCTTGCTGGTGGGCATCATTATGGTGTTGGTGTTCGGCTTCCAGGCGATTCGCGGCAAGTTGGCCGAAGGCAGTCGAAGTGCGGTCAGTGGTTCGTTGCTGGCGGCGATGAACACCGCGTCGGAATACGGCTTTGGTGCGGTGATCGCCTCCTTGCCGGGCTTCCTGGTATTGGCCGACTGGCTCAAAAGCATTCCCAATCCGCTGGTCAACGAAGCGATTACCGTGACCCTGCTGGCCGGTATCACCGGTTCCGCGTCTGGCGGTATGAGCATTGCGCTGGCGGCCATGGCCAATGACTTCATCGCAGCGGCCCACGCCGCCGACATTCCGCTGGAAGTGCTGCACCGGGTGGCCGCGATGGCCAGTGGCGGCATGGACACCCTGCCGCACAACGGCGCGGTGATTACCTTGCTGGCGGTGACCGGCCTGACCCACCGCGAAGCCTACAAAGACATTTTCTGTATTACGCTGATCAAGACCCTGGCGGTTTTTGTGGTGATCGGTACTTTCTACGCCACTGGCATTGTGTGAGGTATTCATGACGACTCTTTCGGGCAAGACTGCACTGGTCACCGGTTCCACCAGCGGCATCGGCTTGGGCATTGCCCTCAGCCTGGCCAAGGCTGGCGCCAATCTGATCCTCAACGGTTTCGGTGATGCTTCCAAGGTGATTGCTGAAGTGGAGCAGTTCGGCGGCAAGGTCGGCCATCACCCGGCCGACGTCAGCAACCCCGAACAGATCGCCGATATGATCGCCTACGCAGAACGTGAGTTCGGCGGCGTGGACATCCTGGTCAACAATGCCGGCATCCAGCATGTGGCCTCGGTGGAGGATTTCCCGGTGGAGCGCTGGGATTCGATCATTGCGATCAACCTGTCGTCGGTCTTCCACAGCACCCGTTTGAGCCTGCCAGGCATGCGCGCCAAGGGCTGGGGACGGATCATCAACATCGCTTCGGTGCATGGCCAGGTCGGGTCGGTGGGCAAGGCGGCTTACGTGGCGGCCAAGCACGGGGTCATCGGTTTGACCAAAGTTGTGGGTCTGGAAACGGCCACCACCAACGTCACCTGCAACGCCATCTGCCCGGGTTGGGTGCTGACGCCGCTGGTGCAGAAGCAGATTGATGACCGCATCGCCAAAGGGGTCGACCCGCAGCAGGCGCAGCATGATTTGCTGGCCGAGAAGCAGCCGTCCCTGGCGTTCGTCACGCCGCCGCAACTGGGCGAGCTGGTGCTGTTTTTGTGCAGCGAAGCCGGTAGCCAGGTGCGTGGCGCGGCGTGGAATATTGATGGTGGGTGGCTGGCGCAGTAACCCACCAGTAACCCTGTGGCGAGGGGATTTATCCCCGTTGGGTGGCGAAGCCGCCCCAAACCCGGCACCTCAGGTACGACTGACATCCGAGAGCGCAGGATTTACGACTGCTTCGCAGCCGAACGGGGATAAATCCCCTCGCCACAAAAGCCAGTGTGCGTACACATAAGAAAGAAGAGGCAAACCATGTCCGACATCCTCTGGCAACCCAGCGCCAAGCGCATCGGCAAGACCCGCATGGAGGCCTTTCGGCGCTTCATCAATCAGCGGCACAACCTTCACGTCGACGACTACCCTGCCCTGCACCAATGGTCCATCGATCAGCGCGAAGCGTTCTGGCAGGCCATCGTCGATTTCTTCGACATCCGTTTCCATGATCAACCGGACGCTGTGCTGGTGGAAGGCCCACAAATGCCCAGCGCCCAATGGTTTCCCGGCGCCACCCTGAATTTCGCCGAGCACCTGCTGCGCCGTCGCGACGATGCCGTGGCAGTGGTGGCCATCGGTGAAAACGGCCAACGCGAACAGCTGACCTGGGCCGAACTGGCGGAGCATGTCGCCGGTTTTCAACATAGCTTGATCGCCGCTGGCGTCGTCGTTGGCGACCGAGTGGCCGCGTGCATGCCAAACACCTGGCAAACCCTGGTGGCCATGCTCGCCACCACCAGCCTGGGGGCGATCTGGTCCTGCTCTTCGCCGGACTTCGGCACTCAAGGGGTGATCGATCGCTTCGGCCAGATCGAACCGACCGTGCTGATCACCTGCGCCGGTTACCGCTATGCCGGCAAAGAGATCGAGCAGACCGCCAAGGTCAACGAGATCCTCGAACGTCTGCCGTCCTTGCAGCAACTGATCGTCGTGCCTTACGCCCGGCCACAGGCGCGCATCGAGGACTTCCACACCCAGGCCAACGTGACACTCTGGGATGATTTCTACGACGCTGGCGGCGAACCGGATTTTGTGCCCGTGCCGTTCGCGCATCCGCTGTATATCCTCTATTCCAGCGGCACCACGGGCGTGCCCAAATGCATCATTCACAGCACCGGCGGCGTGTTGCTGCAACACGTCAAGGAACATGGCCTGCATTGCGATCTCGGCCCCGGCGACCGTTTGTTCTACTACACCACGTGCGGCTGGATGATGTGGAACTGGCTGGTCTCGGCACTGGCCGTGGACAGCGCGGTGGTGCTGTATGACGGCTCGCCGTTTCATCCTGCCACCGAGCGCCTGATCGATCTGATCGACGACGAACGCATCAGCGTCTTCGGCACCAGCCCCAAGTACCTCGCGACCTTGGAAAGCAGCGGCATCAAACCTCGTGAAAGCCATGACCTGAGCAGCCTCAAAACCCTGCTCTGCACCGGTTCCGCGTTGTCGCCCCAGAGTTACGACTATGTCTACCGCGACCTCAAGACTGACCTGTGCCTGGCCTCGATGTCCGGCGGCACCGACATCGTTTCGTGTTTTGTGAACAGCAATCCGCTGCAACCGGTGCGCCGTGGCGAGATACAAGGCAAAAGCCTGGGCATGGCGGTGGAAGTCTGGAACGACGACGGCCAGCCTGTGATCGGCGAAAAAGGTGAGCTGGTGTGCACCCGGCACTTTCCGGCAATACCCATCGGATTCTGGAATGATCCTCAGCAGGAAAAGCTTCGTGCCTCGTATTTCAGTCAGTTCCCCGGTGTCTGGGCCCAAGGCGATTACGCTGAACAATTGCCCCATGGCGCGATGATGATCCACGGACGCTCCGACGCCGTACTCAACCCCGGCGGCGTGCGCATCGGCACGGCGGAAATCTACCGTCAGGTGGAGAAGGTCCCGCAGGTACTGGACAGCGTGGCCATCGGTCAGCAATGGCTGGATGACGTTCGGGTCGTGCTGTTCGTACGTTTGCGTGACGGTGTCGAACTCGACGAGGGGCTGGAACAGCAGATCCGCCAGGTCATCCGCGCCAACACCACACCACGGCATGTGCCGGCAAAGATTGTCGCGGTGACGGACATTCCACGGACGATCAGTGGCAAGGTTGTCGAGTTGGCGGTGAGGAATGTGGTGCACGGGCAGAAGGTGAAAAACACCGATGCGCTGGCCAATCCCGAGGCGCTTGAACAGTTCCGCAACCGACCGGAATTGCAAAGCTGAGCGAGCCTCAGTCCATCAACCCCCATTCACCCGGTGGTGCATGGGGGCCCGGTGATGCTTCGGCGTGCAGCTTCAACCGCAAGCGCAAATTGTTCACCGAATCCGCATGCTTGAGCGCTTCTTCCTCTTCAATCGCCCCCTCGATGACCAGCGCGTACAACGCACCGTCAAACGTCTGCATCCCCAGTTCCACAGACTTCTCCATGATCCCCTTCAGTTCTGAAAACTCATTGCGCCGGATCAGGTCGCCGATGGTCGGCGTCCCGAGCATCACTTCTACCGCCGCCCGCCGCTTGCCGTCGCGGGTGCTCACCAAGCGCTGGGAAACGAAGGCCTTCAGGTTGTTGCCCAAATCATTAAGCAGCTGTGGCCGGCGCTCTTCGGGGAAGAAGTTGATGATCCGGTCCAGCGCCTGATTGGCGTTGTGGGCATGCAGGGTGGAAATGACCAGATGGCCGGTATCGGCAAACGCCAGCGCGTGCTCCATCGTCTCGCGGTCACGGATTTCGCCGATCAGCACCACGTCCGGTGCCTGGCGCAGGGTATTTTTCAATGCAGCATGAAAACTGCGGGTATCGACGCCGACCTCGCGCTGGTTGATGATCGACTTTTTGTGCCGATGGATGTACTCGACCGGGTCTTCGATAGTGATGATGTGGCCACTGCTGTGGCGATTGCGATAGTCAATCAATGCCGCCAGCGAGGTGGATTTACCGGAGTCGGTGGCACCGACGAACAGCATCAGTCCTTGTTTGAGCATCACCGTCTCGAGCAGTACCGACGGCAGGTTGAGGTCTTCGAAACGCGGAATGTCGAGTTTGATGTGGCGCGCCACGATCGACACATCGTTGCGTTGTTTGAAGATATTGACCCGAAAGCGCCCGACACCTGGCAAAGAGATCGCCAGGTTCATCTCCAGCTCCCGATCAAACTCCAGACGCTGTTCGGCATCCATGATGGACGCGGCAATGGCCGCAATTTCTCCCGGTTTGAAGGGTCGATCGGCCAAGGGTTTAAGCACACCATCGAACCGTGCGCTGGGTGGCGCACCGGTGGACAGGTATAGATCGGAGCCATCCTGATTGGCCAGGAGCCTCAACAGCGAATCGATTTCCATGGCAAAAAGCACCCGCGAAGCATTCAATGAACAGAAATGACCCAAAATGGGTCATTCAGCGTCTACCGCCTTAGGATAGTTGACGCCGCCACACCGACTTAAGTGCAGGACATCTTGATGAGCGCACCACCGACCGGCAGCGATGCCCAGGCCCTGATTGCCCGACTGGACTGGAGACACAGCCCGCTGGGCGCAGCGAGTACCTGGCCGCAGAGCTTGAGAACCGCCGTGGACATCGTGATTCATTCGCCGATGCCCATGCTATTGCTGTGGGGCCCGCAGCTCACGCAGATCTACAACGACGGCTTTGCCCTGCTGGCCGGCAGCAAGCATCCACACGCCTTCGGACAGCCGACGCACCTGATCTGGCCAGAGTTAAAGGAATTTACCGACCCCATTTACAGCGCCGTCCTACAAGGACAGGTGCGGACCTACAGCGAACAGCGCTTCACCTTGCAGCGCGATGGCCATGATTCCGACTTCTGGCTGGACCTGACCTACAGCCCCATCCGTGATGAAAGCGCCCAGGTCGCCGGGATTCTGGTCACCGCCATCGAAACCAACGAACGCCGACGCATCGCCCTCGAACTCGAACAACGCTCGGCCGCCAGCCTCAAGGCCCAGCACGAAACCGAGGAACGTCTGCAACTGGCCCTCGCCGCCACCGACGCCGTCGGCACCTGGGACTGGGACATCGGCGAAGATCGCTTCATTGCCGACACCCACTTTGCCCAATTGCACGGCGTCGACCCGCTGCTCGCCAGCCAGTTGCCCATCAGCGCCTACCTCCAGGGGGTGCACCCGGAAGACCGCGCCATGCTCACCCGCAGCATCAAGCACTCCATCACCCACGGCACCGAGTACGCCGAGGAGTATCGCCTGCTGCAACCCGACGGTCAGCTGCGCTGGGTGTTTGCCCGGGGACGTTGCTACAAGGACCACCATGGCCGGCCGATTCGCTTCCTCGGCGCTGCCCTGGACCTGACTGAACGTAAACATACCGAGCAAGCCTTGCGGCAAAGTCAGACCGAGCTGCAACTGATCATCAACGCCATGCCGATCCTGATCAGCTACGTGGACAGCGAGGAACGCTTTCGCCTGAACAATGCGGCCTACCTCGATTGGTACGGGCTGACGCCTCAGGAGCTCTATGGCAGAACCATCCGTGAAGTACTGGGTGAAGAAGCTTATGCCTTGCGCGCCGAACACATCGCCCAGGCACTGTCCGGCAGGTCTTGTTGTTTCAGTATCAGCACCCCGCACCGTGACGGCAGCATCCGCCATGCCCTGATGAACTACTTGCCGCGCCACGGTGCGGATGGAGCGGTCAATGGTTTCTACATCTTTGTGATTGACGAAACCGAGCGCAAACAGACCGAAGAAGCCCTGCGCAATCTCAACGAAACCCTCGAAGAACGTGTCGTCGCCCGCACCCAACAATTGGCTGAAGCCAACCAGCGGCTGCAGAACGAGATGTTCGAACGCGAGCGCGCCGAAGAGGCGTTGCGGCATGCGCAGAAGATGGAAGCGCTCGGCCAGCTCACCGGCGGCATCGCCCATGACTTCAACAATATGCTCACCGGGATCATCGGCAGCCTCGATTTGATGCAGCGCTACATCGCCGATGGGCGCGTCGCCGAGGTTGGCCGTTTCACCGAGGCGGCAGTGTCCTCGGCCAACCGTGCCGCCGCCCTGACCCATCGCCTGCTGGCGTTTTCCCGGCGACAGTCACTGGATCGCAAGCCGCTCAACGCCAATGATCTGATCCATTCCCTGGAAGACCTGCTAAGCCGGACCAAGGGCGACCACATCGAGCTCCAACTGCAACTGGCCGATGACGTCTGGCCGGTCAGCACGGACGTCAGCCAGCTGGAAAACGCCCTGCTCAATCTGGTGATCAACGCCCGGGACGCCATGCCCGATGGCGGTGAATTGCGGATCGAAACGGCCAACGTTTACCTCGACAGCAGTGACATCAACACCCTGGAACCGGTCAAGGCCGGGGATTATCTGATGATCGCCGTCAGCGACAACGGTACCGGCATGACACCGTCGGTGCTGGCCAAGGCCTTCGACCCGTTCTTCACCACCAAACCCATTGGCCAGGGCACCGGCCTCGGGCTGTCGATGATCTATGGTTTTGCCCAGCAGTCGGGCGGGCATGTCAGCCTTTTCAGCTTGCCGGGCCAGGGCACTAGCGTGCGTCTGTACCTGCCGCGGCTACACGTTTGCGAGCCAGTAGATACCCTGATGCAGGTCACGAGTGAGGCGCCGGCCGCCATTGCCGGTGAAACCGTGGTGTTGGTGGAGGACGATCCGGCGGTGCGCATGCTGGTGCTCAACCTGCTCCACGAGCTGGGTTACCACGCCCATGAAGCCGAAGACGCGAAGACCGCCCTGCCTCTGTTGGAATCCGATCTGCGGGTCGATTTGCTGGTCACCGACGTCGGGCTGCCGGGAATGAACGGTCGACAATTGGCGGAAATCGCGCGCCAACACCGCCCCGACCTTAAAGTGCTGTTCATGACCGGTTACGCGGAAAAAGCCGCCGAGCGCCAGGGCTTCCTGGAGGAAGGCATGGACATGGTGGCCAAACCCTTTTCCATTGACCTGTTGGCCAACAAGATTCGCGCGATGATCGGTCAACCGGACTGAGTTAAGGCATAATCGCGCGCCCCCCGCTGGCACCAACATAGCCACCACCGTTGCAAGGTACCTGCCCCAATGAAAGCTCAAGCCCGCCATATTCTGGTGAAAACCTCGGAAGAAGCCGAACAGCTCAAACAACGCATCGCCAAGGGCGAAGCCTTCGATGTGCTGGCCAAAAAGTACTCCACCTGCCCGTCCGGCAAGCGCGGCGGCGACCTCGGTGAAGTACGGCCCGGGCAGATGGTCGGGGTCATCGATGCCGTGATCTTCAAAAAACCGCTGCGCGTGGTGCACGGGCCGATCAAGAGCAAGTTTGGTTATCACCTGGTGCAGGTGTTTTACCGGGATTGATGCATCGTATTTTCAGTTTCGGGGGATCAGTGCCCCAGGCACCTGAATCACCCGACTCGCCAATCGATGCCCCGCCTCAGCAGCCTCAACCGGACTGCCGCCCTTGAGTCGACTGGCCAAATACGCCGCACTGAATGAATCCCCCGCCGCCGTGGTGTCCACCACTCGCTCAACGACCTGAGCCGGCACCTCGAACGACTCCCCGTCACAGCGAATCAGACAGGCCTCGGCGCCACGCTTGAGCACCACTTCAGGCGTGCCAATCTGCTCGTAAGCGGCAAACACCGCCTCACAATCGGAAAAATGAAATAACGCCTGCTCGTCATCGACGGTCAGCAACGCCAGGTCGACATAGGGCAGAACGCTGCGATACGCCGTCCGAGCCTCTTCAACCGAGGCCCACAAACGTGGCCGGTAGTTGTTGTCGAACACGATCCGCGCATCCCTCTGCCGGGCTTCGATCAGGGTTTCCAGCAACTTCTCCCGCCCCTGCACACCGAGTACCGCCAGGGTGATGCCGCTGAAATACAGCACGTCGTAATCCGGCAGCGCGGCCAGGATCGGCGCGGCGGCTGGCGTGGTAAAGCAATCACGAACTGCCGCTTCATTGCGCCAATAGAGAAAACGCCGCTCGCCGCCAGCGTCAGTCTGGATGCAATACAAGCCGGGCAAGCGACCGGGCAAGCGCTGGACCCTGCCGAGCCCGATGTTTTCATCGGCCCAGCTCTGGCACATGGCATCGCTGAAACTGTCGTCGCCCAGGGCGGTGACGTAATCCACCGTGCCGCCCTCGCCCAATTCCCGAGACAGGTAGACCGCCGTGTTCAAGGTATCGCCACCGAAACTCTGTTGCAGGCTGCCGTCGGCGCGTTGCTGCAACTCGATCATGCACTCGCCGATCAGGGCGATGCGCGGGGTGTTGGGGCCGAGGGTGCTGATGGTGTTCATTGTGGGATCTCTGGTGTTTCGGTGTTGTCTGGGAGGCCGCCTTCGCGGGCAAGCCTCGCTCCTACAGGATTTATGTCAGGCGCGAAATCGGCGACAACCACTGCACTTGTAGGAGCGAGGCTTGCCCGCGAAGGCCGCGCCTCGGTCTGGAACCTTAAAAACAGGTTTCCATGGTTTCGATGACATTCAGTTGCTCATCCACCAGACACCCGGTACGCCACTTGTCGAACGTCAGGCACGGATGGGACGTGCCGAACGAAATGATGTCCCCCACCCGCAACTCAACCCCCGGCGCCACGGTCATGAACGCATGCTGGTCCATCACCGCCGTCACCTTGCAGGCGCTGACGTCATCACCCGTCGCCGGCACCACACCGGCCTTGTAGCGCAACAACGGCACCGGCAAACCAGCGTCGTACGCCACGTCGCGTTTACCCAACGCAATCACCGCAAACCCCGGCTCCGGCAACGACTGCACGTGAGCCCAGACTTCCAGCGCCGGGCGCAGGCCTTCGTGCAGATCACTGCGGCGGTCGAGCACGCAGCATTGCGCTTCTTTGTAGATGCCGTGATCGTGCGCCACATAGCTGCCGGGACGCAGCACACTGAGGAACCGCCCACCGGCGTTCTGCGCTTCAAATGATTCCGCGATCAAGTCGTACCAGGCCGAACCCGACGCAGTGATGATCGGCTTGGCAATGGCGAACGCCCCGCTGTCCTGCAACTGCACGGCCAGGCGCACCAAAGAATCAGCGAACGCACGGATGCCGCTCTCCGCGTGATCACCGTGAATCACCCCTTCGTATCCTTCGATCCCGGTCAGCGCCAAGGCTGGTTGCGCAGCGATGGCCTTGGCCAGCGCAACCACTTCCTCTTCCGTGCGGCAACCGCAACGACCACCGACCACGCCGTACTCGATCATCACGTTCAAGCGCACACCGCGGGAGGCGAAATACGCGCCGAGGTCAGTGACGTTGTCCGGGTGATCGACCATGCAATGGAAGTCGAAAGCCGGATCGGCCAGCAGATCGGCGATTAGCGCCATGTTCGGCGTACCGACCAATTGGTTAGCCATCAGCACCCGATGCACGCCATGGGCGTAAGCCGCGCGGGTTTGCGTGGCGCTGGCCAGGGTGATGCCCCAGGCACCGGCGTCCAGTTGGCGGCGAAACAGCGCCGGGGTCATGCTGGTTTTGCCGTGGGGGGCGAGTTCGGCACCGCTGTTGCTGACAAAGGTCTGCATCCAGCGAATGTTGTGTTCCAGTGCTTCGCGGTGCAGCACCAGCGCCGGTAGGCTGACGTCGCGCACCAGGTTGGCGCCAGTGTGGGCAAAGCCCTTTTCCACGGCGGCAGTATTTTTGGCAGAAGACATGGTCGAACTCCTCACATTCGCGGCCGCAGGCAGCCGCTGTTACTCGTTGATGCGACGGGCCAGGTTGTTGGCGCTGTCGATCAGCACCCGCCGATAGTCGTTGTAGTTGTTCTTGGCATCGGCCCGCGGGGCAACAATGCATAGGGTCGCAATGGCCACGCCGTTGGGGTCTTTGACCGGGGCGGCGAAGCAATGGGTAAACGTGTCGGCGACGCTATCGAAAGAGAAAAACCCATCAATACCGGCCTGGCGGATTTCCTGGAGAAACTGCGCAAGCGGCAGACGCTCGCCGTTGGGCAGGATGAAGTCGTCGTGTTCGATCAGGTCGACGATTTCCTGGTCGCTCAGGTGCGCCAGCAAGAGGCGCCCGGATGCGGTCCAGGGAATCGGTGCGTTCTCGCCGATGTCGGAGGAAATGCGGAAATGCCGCTCGCCCTCTTTCATCAGCGCGACGGTGTATTTACGTCCGTTGAGCAGGCACATCTGCGCGGTTTCGCGGGTCTGGCTGACGATCTCCTGCAAGGCATGATCGGCCTCGCGGGTCAGATCGAAATGGCGTAAATGCGCCTGACCGAGGAAGTACAGCTGACGGCCGAGGTAGACGTGACCGTCCTTGCCCACGGGCTCGAGAATGCGTCGTTCCAGCAGGGAGGCGACCAATTCGTAGACCGTGGATTTCGGGCTGCCGATGCCGCTGGCGATTTCGTTCGGGCGCAGGGGCTTGCCGACCTCCTTGAGGAAATCGAGGATATCGAACGCCCGGTCCAGACCGCGAGCCCGGCGCTTGATGGTGTCTTCGGTCATGTCAGTGGTTCCCATAAAAGTGCCGGGAGTTTACCTAGAGTGCGGCGGCGACTGTTAGGCCGCCATCGCGAGCAAGCTCGCTCCCACATTGGATCTTCAGCGTTCACACAATCCCTGTGGGAGCGAGCTTGCTCGCGATGAAGTCACCTCGGGTCAGACCTTTTTCTTGTACGCGACGCAGTCAATCTCGACCTTGCAATCGACCATCATGTTCGCCTGCACGCAGGCCCGCGCCGGCGCATGTTCGCTTTTGAAGTACTCGGAGAACACCTTGTTGAAACTCCAGAAATCCCGCGGGTCTTCCAGCCACACACCGGTGCGCACTACATCTTCGAGGCCATAACCAGCCTCTTCGAGAATCGCGATCAGGTTCTTCATGGTCTGGTGAGTCTGCTCGACGATGCCGCCCGCAATGATCTCGCCGTCCAGCGCCGGCACCTGGCCGGACACGTGCAGCCAGCCATCGGCTTCAACGGCGCGGGCGAAAGGACGGGGCTGGCCGCCACCGGCGGTGCTGCCGGTGCCGTAACGAGTAATGCTCATGAGGGTTTCTCCTGATTGAAAAATGATAGGTCAAAAGCGCGTGTTCTTGAGAAATTCAGCCAGACGTGGTGATTGCGGGCGTTCGAAGAGTTCCTTGGGCGGCCCCTGCTCTTCGATCCGCCCCTGATTCATGAAAACAATCTTGTCCGAGACCTCGAACGCAAAACGC
This sequence comes from Pseudomonas sp. RT4P38, assembly GCF_054897765.1. Lineage (NCBI taxonomy): Bacteria > Pseudomonadati > Pseudomonadota > Gammaproteobacteria > Pseudomonadales > Pseudomonadaceae > Pseudomonas > Pseudomonas sp. RT4P38. Next base: position 2,958,962 of record NZ_CM142703.1, on the reverse strand, counting down.
ATCTCGTGGGTGACCAGCAGCATGGTCATGCCATCCTCGGCCAGGCCTTTGATCACACTCAGCACTTCGCCGACCAGTTCCGGATCGAGGGCCGAGGTCACTTCGTCGAACAGCATCAGGCTCGGGTTCATCGCAATCGCCCGGGCAATCGCCACACGCTGTTGCTGACCGCCGGACAACTGGCCAGGGTAGTGGTCGCGCCGTTCCAGCAAGCCGACCCGTTCCAGCCATTTTTCCGCGAGGGCAACCGCTTCATCCTTGTGCAGCTTTTTGACCTTGAGCAGACCGAGGGTGACGTTCTGCAACGCCGTGAGGTGCGGAAACAGGTTGAACTGCTGGAACGCCATGCCGGTCATGGCCCGATGCCGGGCGATGACTTTTTCCGGGTGACGCACGCGCTTGCCGTTGACCTCGTCATAACCGATGGACTCGCCATCGAGCATGATCTGCCCGCCCTGGAACTCTTCGAGCATGTTCACGCAACGCAGCAGCGTGGTCTTGCCCGAGCCGCTGGAACCGATCAGCGTCACGACGTTGCCGCGCTGCATCGTCAGGTCAACGCCCTTGAGCACTTCGAGCGGCCCGTATTGCTTGTGCAGGCCGCGGATGTCCAGCAGCGCCTGATTCTGTATCGAAACTTGAGGTTGAGTCATGGCAAGGCCACCCGCTTTTCAATGTGCCGGCCGAGTAATTCGATGGCGTAGTTGATGACGAAAAACAGCAATCCGGCGAACAGGTAAAACTCGAGGGTCATGAAGGTCCGAGCGATGATCTGCTGGGTGCTGAGCAGCAACTCAGCCACACCAATCACCGACAACAGCGTCGAAGCCTTGACGATCTCGGTGGACGAGTTGACCCAGGTCGGCAAGATCTGCCGCAGCGCCTGAGGCAACAGCACGTAGCCGAGCGATTGATAAAACGTCAGGCCGATGGCCTTGCTCGCTTCCATCTGACCGCTGGGCAGCGCTTGCAACGCGCCGCGAACAATCTCGGCGACATGGGAGCCGCAAAACAGCGTCAGCCCCAACACGCCGGCCTCAAACGCACTGATCTGCCAGCCCAGCGCAGGCGCCATATAGAAGCAGGCGAGCACCAATACAAACACTGGCGTGCCGCGAATGATGTCGACGTAAAAACGAAACGGCGCGCGCATCCAGAACTTACCGTAGGTCAGCACCAGACCAGCGACGATGCCGACTATCGTGCCCAACAGAATGGCCAGGGCCGAGACCTGCACACTGGTCAGAAAGCCTTGCCACAGGACTTCCCGCGCCACCCATGACTCATGCAACCAACTAGGGGATTCGTACATGTGGTCTCCTATCGGCGAATCGCCAGACGCTGCTCGAGGTAACGCAGCATCATGGCAATGAGGTAACAGGCCGCCACATAGAGCGCGGTGGTCACCATCCAGGTTTCAATCACCCGGTAGCTCTCGACATTGATCTTGCGCGCGTAATAAGTCAGCTCCGGCACGGCAATCGCAGCCGCCAGCGAGGTGTCCTTGAACAGCGAAATGAAGTTATTCGACAAGGCCGGCAGCACATTACGCAGCATCACCGGTACGGTGACGTACGCCTTGACCTGCCACTCGCCCAGACCGATTGCCAACCCGGCTTCACGCTGCCCCTTGGGAATGCTCAACAACCCGCCGCGGAACACTTCGGTCAGATAGGCCCCGGCATACAGCGACAGCGTGATGATGAACGACGGGATCTTGTCCAGACGGATCCCCAGGCTCGGCAAGGCGAAGTAGATCAACAGAATCAACACCAGAATCGGCGTGTTACGGATGACCGTCACATACACCGACGCCAGCACTCGCAACGCGCGGTGCTTCGACAGCAAAGCAAACGCCATCAGCAGGCCGATCACGCAGCCGATGGCGATCGACACCAGCGCCAGTTCAAGGCCCAGACCGAGCCCCGCCAGCAAGGTGTCGAAATCGCGCCACACGGCAGCAAAGTTCAACTGATAGTTCATGGTCAGCAGTACCTTGAACGGGGCGATTTATGACCACCCCGCTCTCACGGGATCATTTGAATTCGACGGGGAAACCGATGGCCGGGGTTGGGAGATCGACACCGAACCACTGCTTGAACGACGCCGCATAGGTCGGGAACTCAACGCCGGTCATGGCTTCATGCAGGGAGGTATTGACGAAGTTCAGCCAGTCTTGATCGCCGCGTTTGACGGCGCACGCGTAGGTTTGCGGGCTCCAGGCGTAAGCCGGGCTGCGATAGCGACCCTGGTTTTGCACCATCAGGTATTTCACCGACGATTGATCGGTGGCAGCGGCATCGGCGCGGCCGGAGTTCACCGCCTGATACATCAGGTCCACGCTGTCGTATTGATCGACCTTGGCTTTAGGCAACGCCTGATGCACCAACTCTTCGGCGTACACGTTCTGCAGCACCGCCACGGTCACGCCGTCGCCAGCGGCTTTGAGGTCTTCGATTTCCTTGTACTTGCTGTTGGTCGGCAACAGCAGGCCGACACCTTCGCGGTAGTACGGCAGCGTGAACGCCACCTGCTGCGCACGGCTGGCGGTGACGGTAATGAACTGACAGCTCATGTCGACCTTGTCGGTCAGCAAGTTGGGAATCCGCGCATCGGACGACTGCACCACGAACTCGACCTTGCTCGGGTCGTTGAACAACCCTTTGGCCACCATCCGCGCGATATCGATATCGAAACCCTGCAACTTGCCGTCCGCACCCTGGAAGTGCCACGGCGCATTGGTACTGCCCGTGCCCACAATCAGTTTCCCGCGGGCCAGCACGCTATCGAGCTTGCTGTCCGCCGCCTGGGCCACGCCCATGGCAGCAGCCGAAGCCGCGAGAACAAAAACACACGCTTTAAACAAGGTAGGTCGGCGATGCATGGCAAGCACTCCAGGGTGATGTTTATTCCGCTATACCGGATATTGGTATGTAACAACGGAATAAACAGCAGAAAGTGTGCCACAGGTTGTGGGAGGGATGTTGGTGAGATTGAAAAGCAAGGTGAATCAATAAGATGCGTAAAGCACAGACAAACCTGTTACCCAACGCACAACGCGAGAACCGCTACCGTTGGCCTCAACGAACGGGTACTTGCACCACATTTGAAAGGTAGCGATTCAAAATGAAGCAGGGCGGTACCTGTAATTTCTGACAGTAGACCCGCCGCTCCCTCTCCTTTACCGTCAACCAACCCACGATGCGCGTGTGAAAAAGGAGATTTCAATGAGCTCGATGACCGCCCATTCAGCGCTGGCCCCGGTCTACCGCAAGGCCCTGAACACCTGGCGCCCGGTGATCTTGTACTTTGGCAATCAACACTGTTATGCCTGCGAAATGGCCGGACCGATTTTTCGCCAGATCGCCGAGCCGTATCGGCATCACGCGCAAATCTACATGCTGAACACCAGCGATTCCCCCCAGCATCCGGACGTTACCGGCACACCGACCGTGCTGTTTTACAAGAACGGGAAGTTGCTGAAAAAACTCAAGGGGATCGGCACTCAGCAAACCCTGGAAGAGGACTTCGCTCAGCACATCGGCAGGCTGAGGCCCAGACATGTGGCTCGCAAACCTCACCACGACTTGCCGTGGCTGCAGAAAACCTTCAGCACTTTATGCACCGCACCTCGGGCACGCGACCTGTTGAAAGCGCGTTTCAGGAGTGCTGTTTAAGTCGTCTGACAGATCGTTATCGCGAGCAAGCTCGCTCCCACAGTTGACCGAATTGTCCGAACAGACACGGCCTAATGTGGGAGCGAGCTTGCTCGCGATGAGGGCTGCAAGGTCTGCGAAAAATCACCCGTCGATTCGCGCCAGTAACACCCGCGTCACCCGCCGCTCCTCAACCGCCGCCACCGTGATCCGCCAGCCTTCCCACTCATGGCTGTCACCGATCATCGGCAGGCGATCCAGCAGGCTCACCACCAGCCCGGCCAGGGTCTGATAGTCGTCGGTGGGCTCTGCCGCAAACCCGGTCCGCTGCCGCACCCGCGCCAGGTTCAACGCGCCGCTGACCATGAACCCACCCTTATCCTCGACCACATCCGGGCCCTCGATTTCGCTGGCGTCTGGCAACTCGCCGGCGATCGATTCGAGAATGTCGGTCATGGTCAGCACACCGACGAAGTCACCGAACTCATTGACCACGAACGCAATGTGAGTCGAGGCTTGGCGCATCTGTTCCAGGGCATTGAGGATCGAGTAACTGTCCAGCAAGTTGATGGTCTTGCGCGCCAAATGCTCAAGACCAGGCTGGTTGCCGGCCAGGTATTCCTTGAGCAATTCCTTCTTGTGCACGAAGCCCAGCGGCTCATCCACCGCGCCATCGCGAATCAGCGGCAGGCGTGAATAGGACGAATTCATCAGGCGCGTGCGAATGACTTCGGCATCGTCGGACAGGTCGATGTGATCCACATCAGCGCGTACGGTCATCAAGGTGCGGATCGGTCGCTCGGCGAGTTGCAGAACACCACTGATCATCACTCGTTCGCGACGGTCGAACAGCTCTACGCTCGGCGCTTCGCCATTGTCCAGCATGTCGGCAATCTCCTCGCCAACCTCCTCCACCGCCAGCTTGCGGCCACCGAGCAAACGCATCACGGCGTGGGCCGTGCGCTCACGCATCGGTCGCAGGCCCTGCATCGATTTTTTACGGCGAGCCCGGGCAATCTGGTTGAAGATCTCGATCAGGATCGAGAAACCGATGGCCGCGTACAGGTATCCCTTCGGAATGTGGAACCCCAGGCCTTCAGCGGTCAGCGCGAAGCCGATCATCATCAGAAAGCCCAGACAGAGCATGATCACCGTTGGGTGTTCATTGACGAAACGGGTCAGCGGCTTGCTGGCGACGATCATCAGGCCGATGGAAATAATCACCGCGATCATCATCACCGCCAGTTCATCGACCATGCCCACAGCGGTAATCACCGCATCCAGGGAGAACACCGCATCGAGCACCACGATCTGCGCCACGATCGGCCAGAACATCGCATAAGCCGCATTAGACGCGCGCTGGCCGATATGGCCTTCGAGTCGCTCGTGCAATTCCATGGTGGCCTTGAACAACAAGAACACACCACCGAACAGCATGATCAAGTCGCGGCCGGAGAAGCTCTTGTCGAACACCTCGAACAACGGCTGAGTCAGGGTCACCAGCCACGAAATACTCGCCAGCAGGCCCAGGCGCATCAGCAACGCCAGGGACAAACCGATGAGCCGCGCACGGTCGCGTTGCTCGGGCGGCAACTTGTCGGCAAGGATTGCGATAAACACCAGGTTGTCGATGCCCAGCACCAACTCCAGCACGATCAACGTCAACAAGCCCAGCCATGCGGTGGGGTCAGCTATCCATTCCATAAAAACGTCTCGATCTCTTCAGTGAATTCAGAAAGCCAGGCACGGCAAGGCGCGGCGCAGAGGCCGTGGCGGTGAAATGACAAAGGGATTCGGAAGTCGGAAGACCGGATGCTTCGCGTGCATCAAGACCGCGTGGTAGCACGAGGAGAAAGGATAACCGGGAGGCTCCGAGAGGGTGTTCATGCAAGTCCTGAAAGGAAAAAGGCCTTGGAGCGTACAGGCGTAATCGACATTTCCTACAGTCGGAAATCATTACAAGATCTGTAATCAGCACTTTTTGACCCGCTCGATATACCGCTCCACCGCGGGTGACTTCTCGAATCGCCGATGGATCAACGACAACCAGGAGCTCGCCTCACACCCCTTGATCGGCCGGTACAAGACACCGGGCAGACTGACATGCCCGACCACCGATTCCGGCACGACCGCCACGCCCTGCCCCAACGACACCAGCGCTATGACCGCCACCAGCCCGCCCGGTTGCGCCCCCAGTTTCGGCGCAAATCCACCCTCGGCGGCGACTTGCAAAGTGCCGCTGATTTGCTCCGGCAGGATGAACGTCTCGTTCAGCAAATGTTCCGGGGCAATCTCTGGCAGACGGCACAGCCAGGACTCGGCAGGCACCGCCAGCACAAAACCTTCTGCATCCAGGCGAATGGCGTCCAGGCCGTCAGGCAGGGTCATGGGTGAGCGGACATAGCCAATATCGAAACGTCCCTCGACCACCATCACCGGCAATGACGCCATGGGACTTTCCCGTACGCTCAGGCTGACGTCAGGACAGTCGCGACTGAAGGATTGCACCTGTTTCTGCAGCAAGCCCGAATACACCGCCGAAGCCACGTAACCCAGTTCGATATGGCCAATATCCCCGCGCCCGGCACGCTGGGCGTTGTACTGAGCGTATTCGAATTGCCGCACCGTCGCCTCGGCCTCGATCACCAGCGCGGCGCCGGCCTCGGTCAGGCTGACTTCACGTGTTTGGCGCACGAACAATCGCGTGCCGAGTTCGTTCTCCATGTCCTGGATCTGTCGAGTCAAGGTCGGCGGTGCGATACCGAGTTGTTCGGCGGCGCGGGTGAAGTTGCCTTGCCGGGCAACGGCGAGGAAATAGCGAAAATGGCGAATATCCATCGGGGCGTTAGCTCAAAGGTAATGAAGTGACAAGGCGTACCTAACAAGGACAGTAGCAACCGGCGATAAGCTGCACTGACTTTTACAGTAGAGAAACGCTGCCATGCCCGTCAAACCCAAGGTGAGCCCGCGACTGACATTACTCACAGCCTCAGGCGTTTGCTCGCTGATCGTTCTCGACACCAACATTGTTGCCGTCACCCTACCCACGATCGCCCGGGACTTGGGGGCAAACTTTGCCGACATCGAATGGGTGGTCAGCGCTTACATGCTGGCCTTCGCCGCCCTTTTGTTGCCGGCCGGAAGCATCGCCGACCGCTTCGGCCGGCAGAAAACCCTGCTCTGCGGGTTGGCCATTTTCATCCTCGCGTCCATCGGTTGCGGTGCCGCGCCCAATGCGTTGTTCCTCGACATCGCCCGGGCGATCAAGGGAGTCGGCGCGGCCTTGTTGCTGACCTCGGCCCTCGCCTCCATCGGCCACACCTTTCATGATGAAGTGGAACGGGCCAAGGCCTGGGCGTTCTGGGGCGCGTGCATGGGGGTGGCGATGACCGCCGCGCCGACGGTCGGCGGGCTGATCACCGAATACATGGGCTGGCGCTGGATTTTCTACCTTAACCTGCCCGTCGGATTGTTCCTGATGGTGATGGTCTGGCGCGCCGTGCCAGAGTCCCGCGACACTCAGTCCGCACGCCTCGATCCCTGGGGCAGCCTGGCGTTCAGTGCGAGTTTGTTGTGCCTGATCTGGGGCCTGATCGAGGCGAACCGGATCGGCTGGAGCAATCCGCTGACCTACGCTCGGCTGATCGGTGGCGCCTTGTTGCTGGGGCTGTTCGTGGTGATTGAACGGCTGCAGCGGCGGCCGATGGTCGACCTGCAACTGTTCAAGCATCCGCGTTTCATCGGCGCGCTATTGGGCATGTTTGCCTACGCCGGCTGCGCCCAGGTGATGATGACCCTGCTGCCCTTCTACCTGCAAAATGGCTTGGGTTTCTCGGCCATCGCTTCAGGTCTGGGGATGTTGCCGTTTGCCCTGACCATGCTGATTTGCCCGCGCATCGGCATACGTCTGGCGAGTCGATTTGCCCCTGCCACATTAATGGCCGCCGGTTTGACCCTGGTCGGCAGCGGCAATCTGCTCAGTGCCTGGGCGGTCAGCAGCGGCGGTTACCTGCTCTTCGCCCTAGCGATTGCCGTGACCGGCGCCGGTGCCGGGCTGCTCAACGGCGATACGCAAAAGAACATCATGGCCTGCGTGCCACGGGAGCGCACTGGCATGGCCTCAGGCATGAGCACCACCATGCGCTTCAGCGCCATCGTGCTGGCCATTGGCGTGTTCGGCGCGTTGCTGTCCAGTCATACCGAACTGTTGTTGCGTACGAGCCTGACGGCACAGGGTGCGCAATGGCTCGGCCAAACCCAGGGCATCGCCTCGCGGGTGGTGGCCGGTGACATGACGGCGGCGATGAGCCTGCTGCCAGAAGCCGCTCGCCCGATAGTCGAACCGCTAGCTCGGCAAGCCTTCGTCGGTGGTTTCAGCCTGCTGCTTTGGGTGGCGGGTTTGCTGGCATTGTTGGGGGCGCTGGTGGTGGGCACGTTGATGCGCAATCCAATCCCCGCCCCCTCGACCGCAGCCATCGGCGCTAAGGCTTGAACGACGCCAATACTCGCTCGGCATTCGCTACGCAACCCATGCCCTCGGGTCGAGATTGAATGTTGTCGATCACCTCCAACAGCTGCGCCTTGCTCTGCGCCAGGTGCAGCTGCATCTCTTCAATCTGTTCGACTTTGCGCGTTAGACCCGCCAGCAATTCGTCTTGCTTGAACTCACCGGTCGCGCTGTCCGGCAACAACTGCTTCAACTCCTCCAGGCTGAACCCGGCCTGCTGAGCGCAAAGGATGATCTTCAGGGTTTGCAACGCTTGGTCGGGATAATGCCGGTAACCGTTGGCCCGGCGTTCCACCTGCCGAATCAAACCCTGAGCCTCGTAAAACCGGATGCGCGACGCGTTCAACCCGCTCAATTGCGCCAATTCACCAATTTTCATCTCAGCCTCATTTGCCTGCTTGACATTAAAGTTAACTTTAAGCTTAGCCTCTACTCATCACTGATGAGGAGTCAAGCATGTCGCCCTTTCAAGCGTTGAATTTGCCCAACGGCCAGACCATCGGCAACCGCATCGCCAAAGCCGCGATGGAAGAGAACCTCGCTGACAGCGGGCAGGCACCTGCAGAGGCTTTGTTCCGGCTGTATCAGGCGTGGGCCGAAGGCGAAACCGGATTGTTGCTGAGCGGCAACGTGATGATCGACCGCCGCGCCATGACCGGTCCCGGTGGTGTGGTGCTGGAAGATGAACGGCACCTTGAACGCTTTCGCCAATGGGCAACTATTGGCCGGGCCGGTGGCGCGCAGTTCTGGATGCAGCTCAATCATCCTGGCCGTCAGACCATGGCCAACCTCGGCCAGCAAGCGTTGGCACCTTCGGCGGTGGCGCTGGACCTGGGCGCGTTCTCGAAGATGTTTGCCGAACCCAAACCCATGAGCGAGCGCGACATCGAAGACGTCATTCAACGCTTTGCCACCAGCGCTGCCCTGGCGGAAAAGGCCGGCTTCACCGGAGTGCAGGTTCATGCCGCACACGGTTATCTGATCAGCCAGTTCCTCTCGCCCTTGACCAACCGCCGAACCGACCGCTGGGGCGGTTCTCTGGTAAATCGCGCGCGCTTGTTGTTGGCGGTGGTCAGCGCCGTGCGCAAGTCTGTGTCGCCGACATTTTGCGTGGCGGTGAAGCTCAACTCCGCAGACTTCCAGCGCGGCGGTTTCGACGCCGACGATGCCCGGCAAGTCATCGAGTGGCTCAACGATCAACCGATCGATCTGCTGGAACTCTCTGGTGGCAGCTACGAAGCCCCGGCCATGCAAGGCGAGGCCCGGGATGGTCGGACCCTGGCGCGTGAAGCGTACTTTCTGGAGATGGCCGGAGAATTGGCCAGTGTGGCGAACATGCCGGTGATGGTGACGGGCGGGATTCGACGTCTGGCGATCGTCGAACAGGTACTCGACAGCGGCATCGCCATGGCCGGAATCGGCACAGCACTCGCGATTGAACCTCAACTGGTCAAACGCTGGCGCGAAGGCCAGAACAGTCATCCGCAACTGCCGCCGATTCGCTGGAAACGCAAACCCCTGGCAGCACTGGCGAGCATGGCCGTCGTGAAGTTCCAGCTCAATCGCCTGAGCCGTGGGCGCAAGACCCGTCCCGAGGTTTCGGCGATATGGGCGTTGATTCTCGACCGCGTGCACATCGCCCGGCGTACTCGCCAGTACCGGCAGGCGATGAACAGGTCATAGCGCTTATCGCCCCGAGAAGCGCACTCTCGACAGCATCCGCATATCCCCCGCGCGATAGTAATCATCGGTCCAGCTGTCATCCGCCGCCAACGGCTTGACCTGTTTGAGCGCGAGTTTCTTGGCGAAATAGCGAAAGCGGTAATGCTCGTAGAACCGCAGCAGCTCCAGACCATAACGATCCGCCAGATCGGTATCACCGCGAATGATCAGGTAGTTCTCGTCATTGCCATTGCTGGCCGCGGCACTGAGGTTATGGCTGCCGCTGATGATCGTCGGTGCATCGCTGGTGAAGTCCGTCACGACGGCTTTGGTGTGCACCAGCAGGTTGCCCTTCTGGCCTTTCATGTTCTCTCGCAGCCACCCTTCCAGCCCGGTGTTGAGCAGCGCGGTGGCGGCGAATTCGGCGGTGCGGTCGGCGTGGAAACCGGTGATCCGGCTGACGGTGTTTTGCAGACCGTAACGCAAAATGTCGTCGTGGGGTTGGCCGAGCAAGGCGTTGAGGATGTCGTCGGGCAAGGCGAACGCGGTGACGAACAGCACATCCTTTTTCGCGGCGTTGATGATCTCGACAAACTCACCCAGATCCCCTTTGCCCGAGCGCGGTGAGAACCCGGCGAACATCGGTTGCAGCGGATCCATCGGGTTGTTTTGCGTGAGCCAGTTTCGGGTAGCGCCGACATCCGCCGGGTTAGCCCAGACCTGCTCGAAGGTGCGCAGATAGCTGGCGCTGACTCGCGTGTCGTCCAGCACATGCACCACGTTGGCCTGGCGGTAGACGCCGTTGGGCGTGAAATTGGTGCTGCCGCAAAGCACCGCTTCGGGCTGCCGCTGTCCCGCTGCGTCGAGCCGGCTCAGCAGCATGAATTTGTTGTGGAAGATGTTATGGGTGACTCGGCCGCGCTTGTTCTCTGCCGGGATGTTTTCCAGGCTGGCCTCGTTCATGGTGGTGTCCTCATCACCCCGCTGGGCGTGATACAGCACGCGAACGTTCACCCCACGTGCAAACGCTGCATTGACGGCATCGACGATGGCCTGCAATTCATACTCGTAGATGGCAATGTCCAGCGCCCACTGGCCATCTACCGCACGCTCGATAAAACCCAGCAGACGCCCGAGCAAACCGTTTTCCAGCCATTGCCGCGGGGCATCCGGCCAGGCTTCGATGGGCAGGTTCTTGTTGGCGGTGATCAACGCGTCGAGCTCGGGAAATTTACGCTGGAACGCTTGGCTGGCGGCGACCGCACGGTTGAAGATCACGCTTTGGTTATTCGGCAGTCCATTGTCGGAAGTGACTGTCACTTCCAGGTATTCACCCAGTTGCGGCGCATCAACGGTGCCGTAAGCCAGGTGGATTCGGTAATGGATCGTCATCCCCGGATTGACCGCGTAATCGGCCCAGCGAAATTTCTGCAACGGCGCGATATCGCTGGGGGTGGCGCGAAACTGGGGAAACGTATGCACCTTACCGGGGAAGGTCAGCTTGTTGAACAGGAACAGCCAGGGCTTGGGGCCTTGCTGTTTTTCGATGGCGAAACCCAAGAGGCCTTTGCGGCGGGGTTCGGCCAGGTCCATGGCCAACAGTACGCCATTGGTACCGGCGTAAGCCTTGACGCGGAAATCATCCTGATCGTTGGCGGCTAGAACGCGCATGACTCACTCCTGTGATTTTTTCGGCTCACTGCATATCATCGATATGTTGATATTCGGCCTGCAACTCGGCAGCCATCACCTTAGCCCGTCCAAGCCGAATCGGCCCGCGTTCGATGTCGATCAGCAGCCCAGGACAATCAAGCGCCGACAACCTTGACCAGTCCTTCAATCGGCCATCGGTGACCAACAACAATCGCTGCTGTTCCGCCGGAAAGCGTTTTTGCCGTGCTGTCAGCCATTGCCCCGCCTCTCCCAGCGCCGCCAGTAACGGTGTGCCACCGCCCGCCCCCAGGCCATCAAGCCAGTTGTGCAAACCGGCGGAAGCTTTCAACCCTTGCACTTGCCATTTCGGTAGATTGCCACTGGCCGTCAGCAACGCCAGGCGCGCACGCTGGCGATAGGCGTCGTCGAACAGCTGCGCCAGCAAGCCCTTGGCATCGCTCAACGCCTGATGGCGGCGGGTCGAGGCCGAGGCGTCGACGATCACCAGCCACAGCTCGTGGGGCGAACGGGTGCGCAAGTGAAACAAGACATCGTCGCGATGGCGCGGGCGGCCATTCAGCAATGTGCCGGGCCAATTGATCGAGCCGTTACGTGCCGCGTGACGTTTACCCTGCTTGCCATTGTCCAGCCGTCCGGCGCGGGGTCTGGCATTCGCCTCCGCGTCAGATCGAGGGCGAATGCCTAGGGCTTTTTTGGCCAGCTCGGCACTTCACGTCGCGCGCCGACCGGTAACGCCTGGGCGGGCATTTCCCCCCATTGGCCCTGGCCTTCGCTCGGGTTGGTATTTTGGGTCGAGGGCGGCTGACTGTGTTGCGGCGCGGGTGCCGACTGCTCGCGGCGGCGATGGCGCAAGGCAAATTCGGCGACGGCGTCGATATTTTCCTCGGAGATTGCGCTCGCCCCGCACCACGCTGCATGGGCACGCGCCGCGCGCAACCAGACCAGGTCGGCCCGCAAGCCATCGACTCCGGCGGCAAAGCAGCGCTCGGTAATCTGTGCCAGCGCATGATCGTCGAGAGGGACACTTGCCAGCGCGCTCCGCGCCCTCTGGCAACGTTCGCGCAGCGATTGCTGTTGGCTTTCCCATTCGGCGCAGAAGCTGTGGGGATCGCTGTCGAAATCCAGCCGTCGCCGGATGATCTGGCCGCGTTCGGTCGGTGCTGTGTGACCACTGAGGGCGACGTTCAGGCCAAAACGGTCGAGCAGTTGCGGACGCAGCTCACCCTCTTCCGGGTTCATGGTGCCGATCAGCACGAACTTCGCCGAATGCCGATGGGAAATGCCGTCGCGTTCGATCAGGTTGGTGCCGCTGGCGGCCACATCCAACAGCAGGTCCACCAGGTGATCGGGCAGCAGGTTGACTTCATCGACGTAGAGCACGCCGCCGTCGGCCTTGGCCAGTACTCCGGGGGAAAACTGTGCGCGACCCTCGCTCAGGGCGGCGTCGAGGTCGAGGGTGCCCACCAGCCGTTCTTCGGTGGCACCGAGCGGCAAGGTGACAAATTGGCCGCTGGCCAGCAAGTCCGCCAGACCTCGGGCCAGCGTTGACTTGGCCATGCCGCGGGGGCCTTCGATGAGAACGCCGCCGATTTTCGGGTCGATGGCGGTCAGGTAGAGGGCGAGTTTCAGATCGTCGGCGCCGACCACGGCGGAGAGGGGGAAATGGGGGGTGTCGGTCATGGTTTGTCTGGGTCCGTGGTCGTTGGTTTGGTGGTGGGGTGTCAGAGGGATCGCCCCTCACCCTAACCCTCTCCCCAAAGGGGCGAGGGGACTGATTGCGGTGACTATCAGAAATTCTGCGACCTGCGATTGCGAGTTGAACTCAGTTTCTGAAAACTACCGAGATCTGCTCCCTTTCCCCCTCTCCCCCGTGGGGAGAGGGTTGGGGTGAGGGGTGGATTTCAGGCTGTAAAAAAATACCGAAACAACCACTACCCCTCCTCCTCAATATCCAACAACAAATTCTCCAGCGCCTCCCGATACTCGCCCGGCTCCTTCCACATCCCCCGCTGCTGCGCCTCAAGCATCCGCTCGGTCATGTCACGCAACGCATGCGGATTATGCTCACGAACAAAATCCCGGGTCGCCGGGTCCAGCAAATACGCCTCCGCCAGCAACGCATACTGGTGATCGTCGATCAGTTGCGTGGTCGCGTCGAACGCAAAAACATTATCAACCGTCGCCGCCAGTTCAAACGCGCCTTTATAGCCGTGGCGCTTCACGCCGTCGATCCACTTCGGATTGGCTGCCCGTGAGCGAATCACCCGGTTCAGCTCTTCCTTCAACGTGCGGATCTTCGGCAGATCCGGCTGACTGTGATCGCCATGATAACTGGCCGCGGCTTCACCACTGAGGCTTTCCACCGCCGCGAGCATGCCGCCCTGGAACTGGTAATAGTCGTTGGAATCGAGCAAGTCGTGTTCACGGTTGTCCTGGTTTTGCAGCACGGCTTGCACTTGGCTCAGGCGCTGCGCGAACTGCTCTCGCGCCGCGGTACCTTCGTCAGAACCGCCGTAAGCGTAGCCGCCCCAGTTCAGATAAACCTCAGCCAGATCTTCGCGGCTTTGCCACAGACGACCCTCGATGGCGCCCTGCACGCCCGCGCCGTAAGCACCCGGTTTGGCGCCAAAGATGCGCCAACCGGCCTGACGCTTGGCTGCGTCTTCATCCAGCCCCGACTGCATCAACGCTTCGCGCTCGGCACGCACCTTGGCGGCCAAGGGGTTGAGGTCGTCCGGCTCGTCGAGGGCGGCGACCGCTTGCACGGCGGCATCGAACAGACGGATCAAGTTGGCAAAGGCATCGCGAAAGAATCCGGACACGCGCAAGGTCACGTCCACGCGCGGACGGTCCAGCAGGCTCAGCGGCAAAATTTCGAAGTCGTCGACCCGCTGACTGCCCGTCGCCCAGACTGGGCGCACGCCCATCAGCGCCATGGCCTGAGCGATGTCATCGCCGCCGGTGCGCATGGTCGCGGTGCCCCACACCGACAGGCCGAGTTGGCGCAGGTGATCGCCGTGGTCTTGCAGGTGTCGCTCAAGAATCAGGTTGGCCGACTGGAAACCGATGCGCCACGCGGTGGTGGTCGGCAGGTTACGCACGTCCACCGAGTAGAAGTTGCGCCCGGTCGGCAGCACGTCGAGTCGACCGCGACTCGGCGCACCACTGGGGCCGGCCGGCACGAAGCGGCCGCTGAGCGCGTCGAGCAGACCGCGCATTTCCGCCGGACCGCAGGCGTCCAGTCGTGGAGCGACTACTTCACGCAGGCTGTCGACGATGTCTTTCATCTCTGACCAGCCTGGCGCGTTCAGTTGCTCAATCTCAGTGTTCAGGGCTTGCTCAATCAGCTGTGTGGCGAACAGTTCCAGACGTTCGCGGGTATCACCTGCTGTGCGCCAGGCTTCATCGGTGAGGGTTTGCAGTTCAATCGGACGCGGCCCGGTCCAAGATTCGGCGAGCGCGCAATCCAGCGGATCGAAGCCCAGCGCGAACGCCTTGGCCAGCGCCCGCAGCAGACTTGATTGGGCGCCACGCCCATCGCCACGCGGAATACGCAGCAAGGCCAGCAAGGTGTCGATACGCAAACGCCCGGTCGGCGACTCGCCGAACACATGCAAACCATCGCGGATCTGCGACTCTTTCAAGTCGCACAAATACGTGTCCAGACGCGGCAACCAGATCGCCGCATCGGCATCACTGTCGAGCTTCTCGTCCAGTTGCAGTTCGCGGTCGATGTGCGTCTCGCGCACCAGTTGCAGGATGTCGCGCTGCAATTCCCGGGCACGGCGCGGATCGAGCAATTGCGCTTCGTAATACTCGTCGGCGAGTAATTCGAGGTTGCGCAACGGGCCGTAGGTTTCGGCACGTGTCAGCGGCGGCATCAGGTGATCGATGATCACTGCCTGGGTGCGGCGCTTGGCCTGGGCGCCCTCACCCGGGTCGTTGACGATGAACGGATAGATGTTCGGCAGCGGCCCGAGCAGCGCATCCGGCCAGCAATTCTCCGACAGCCCGACGCCCTTGCCCGGCAGCCATTCGAGGTTGCCGTGCTTGCCGACGTGGATCACGCCGTGGGCGCCGTAGGTGTTACGCAACCAGAAATAGAACGCCAGATAACCGTGAGGCGGCACCAGGTCCGGGTCGTGATACACCGCACTCGGGTCCACCTGATAACCCCGCGCCGGTTGAATGCCGACGAAGGTCAGGCCAAAACGTAGCCCTGCGATCATCATTCGCCCGCCACGGCACATCGGATCGCTTTGCGGCGTGCCCCAACGTTCCAGCACGGCTTGGCGATTGGACTCGGGCAAGGCGTTGAACATCAGGTTGTAGTCGTCCATCGCCAGGCTTTGCTGACATGGACGCTGGTCAAGGGTGTCGAGGTCGTTGCTGACACCACCGAGCAATTGCTGGATCAACGCGGTGCCAGTGTCCGGCAACTCCGCCGGTAGCGGATAACCTTCTTTATGCAGCGCACGCAGGATGTTCAGCGCGGCGGCGGGTGTGTCGAGGCCGACGCCGTTGCCAATACGCCCGTCGCGGGTCGGGTAGTTGGCGAGGATCAGGGCGATGCGTTTTTCAGCGTTGGGTACTCGCGTCAGATCAATCCAGCGCCGCGCCAGTTCGGCGACAAAATCCATGCGCTCCGGTTGTGGTCGATAGCAGACCACATCGGATTGACTGCGCTCGCTGCGCCAAGCCAGGTCCTTGAAGCTGATCGGTCGGCTGATGATTCGGCCATCCAGTTCCGGCAGCGCGATGTGCATCGCCAGATCACGCGGACCGAGGCCCTGTTCGCTGGCGCGCCAATCGGGTTCGTTGTCCTGGGCGCAGATCGCCTGGATCACCGGGATGTTGCGGCGAAACGGTCGCAGGTGCGGCGCTTCGGGGCTGGATTGCGCGAAACCGGTGGTATTGAGAATTACGCCGGCCTCGACTTCATCCAGCCAGTCCTCGACCACCGTCAGGCAGCCGGGCTCTTTCAAACTGGCCACGGCAATGGGCAACGGGTTCAACCCCGTCGCCTGCAAACGCTGACAGAAAACATCGATGAAACCGGTGTTCGCCGCTTGCAGATGCGAACGGTAAAACAGCACCGCCGCGACCGGTTGATCGGCCTGCCAATCGGCTTGCCAATCCTTCAGTTCAGCGGGGCTTTTGTGCGGGTGGTAGATCGCCGTGCGCGGCAGGGTTTGCGGCTCGGCCCAGGCGTAGTCGCGATCCAGCCAACGATTGGCGAGACAGCGGAAAAAATCCAGAGCATTGCTCATGCCGCCCTGACGCAGAAACTGCCAGAGTCGATCGCGGTCGCAGGCAGCCACCGTGCTCAGCTCGCTGAGTTCCGGGTCCGGGCGGTCATCGCCGGGCACCAGAATCAGTTGCACGCCGCGCTCCGACAGTTGCACCAGTTGCTCGACGCCGTAACGCCAATAGGCGATGCCACCGTGCAGCGAAATCAGTATCACCTTGGCATGGCGCAGCACTTCGTCGACATACAAGTCGACCGACGCGTGATTCTGCACCTGCATCGGGTTGGCCAGGCGCACGCTGGGGTAATCGTCGGGCAACTGCTGCGCCGCCTCGGCGAGCAGCGCGAGGCTTGAGTCGCCGCTGCACAGGATCACCAGCTCGGCGGGGGTTTGTCCAAGGTCGGCAATGTTGTCATCCGACACGAAACCGCCGGGCTGGGTCCTGAGCAGATGCATGGCTTAAACGCTGAGCGCAGCGCGCAATTGCGCTTCAAGCAGAGTGGCGTCCAGCTCCTGACCGATCAACACCAGACGCGTGGTGCGCGCTTCATCGGCGCCCCACTGACGGTCGAAGTGCTTGTCGAAACGTGTGCCCACGCCCTGAATCAGCAGGCGCATCGGTTTGTTCGGGATGGCGGCGAAACCTTTGACACGCAAGATGCCGTGTTGAACCACCAGTTGAGTCAGCGCGTCCAGCAGCAGGCTTTCGTCGGCTTGCGGCAGTTCGATGGAGATGGAGTCGAACGCATCGTGGTCGTGATCGTCTTCACCTTCATGGTGGTGATCATGATGGCTATGACGGCTGTCGATGTGTTCTTCAGAACCGGCGCCGAGGCCGATCAGCACGTCCAGTGGCAGACGACCACTGCTGGCCTCGATGACTTTCACGGCGGGCGGCAATTCTTCAGCGACTTCCAGGCGTACACGGGCCAGGTCTTCAGGGCTGATCAGGTCGGCCTTGTTGAGGATCACCAGGTCGGCGCTGGCCAGTTGGTCGGCGAACAGCTCGTGCAGTGGCGATTCGTGATCCAGGTTCGGGTCGAGTTTGCGCTGGGCATCGACCTGGTCCGGGAAAGCCGCGAAGGTGCCGGCGGCGACCGCTGGGCTGTCGACCACGGTGATGACCGCGTCAACGGTGCAGGCGCTGCGGATTTCCGGCCACTGGAAGGCTTGCACCAGCGGTTTTGGCAAGGCCAGGCCCGAGGTTTCGATAAGGATGTGGTCGAGGTCGCCGCGGCGGGCGACCAATTCGCGCATCACAGGGAAGAATTCTTCTTGAACGGTGCAGCACAGGCAGCCGTTGGCCAATTCATAAACGCGGCCGTTGGCTTCTTCTTCAGTGCAGCCGATGGAGCACTGCTTGAGGATTTCGCCGTCGATGCCCAGCTCGCCGAACTCGTTGACGATCACCGCAATACGACGGCCCTGAGCGTTGTCGAGCATGTGCCGCAGCAACGTGGTTTTGCCCGAGCCGAGGAAGCCGGTAACGATGGTGACGGGGAGTTTGGCCAGTGTTTTCATCGGATGCCCTTTGGCAAGGTGGCGGGCATATGGCACGACGACCGGCAACGCGGACGCGCGTGCCTGAAGAGTTCGCCACCGGATCACCCCGCCCGGTTGAAAGTGAGAATCTGTGTCGAGGCAGGTCTCCTGGCTGACGGCTTGCCAGTCGTTCGACTGACGTTGGCTGCGCCTTCCCGCGGGCCCGATAGACAGGGCTTGCAGTGGCGTGGCAGCCAAAAGAACCGTTCACAGTTGCGGGGGCAGCCGCGGCATCGACCGCGTTCCCTTCTTAGCTTCGGCAGACGCCGAAGAACCTCGAAAGCGCAAGGCTACGCATCGTGTGGGGGCGGGTCAATGTCTTGTGCCGACCTCCAGGGCGCCTTCGCGGGCAAGCCTCGCTCCTACAAGAGCGCCGCCGTCCTTGTAGGAGCGAGGCTTGCCCGCGAAGAAGTCACCTCGATCTCGAGTTGAGAACGCTTGCCAATTGACGCCCAACCCCCGCCCATGCTCTCCTACACGCCTTGTTACGGGTGCCCTTCACAGGGTGAAACGGGAAACCGGTGAATCATGTGCTTTACTCTAAAGTCATGTCAGTCCGGTGCTGCCCCCGCAACGGTAAGCGAGCGTAGCGTCAGATCCACTGTGCCAGCAGTTCGGCATGGGAAGGTGATGCTTGCAGGTCAAGGCGAAAGCCAGCGCCCCTCGTGAGCCCGGAGACCGGCCCGCAACACAAAGTGACCATTACGATCACTGAATAACAAACCCGCGGTGGGCGGGCGCTGTTTGAACCTCTGCGCGCCCGGCTCGCAGGGGTCTTCCATGCGCTCTATTCACCCGCTGACAGACCAGAGGGAAGCGCCATGTCGATCATCAGCAGTACCGGCAGCAACACCGATAAGAGCAGCGCCAGCACCACCACGACCCTGACTCAACGCCTGACCGCCGCTGTGTGTGCGTCGATCCTTGGTGCTAGCCTGGTGTATTTCGCCGGTTTCTCGCACATCGAAGCGGTGCACAATGCCGCGCACGATACCCGCCACAGCTCTGCATTCCCGTGCCATTGAGACCTGCTGACATGATCAAGCGTATTGCGCAAACCGCAGGGTTCACCGGGCTGCTGGCCGCCCTGTTGCTGACCCTGCTGCAAAGCTTCTGGGTGGCTCCGCTGATTCTGCAGGCCGAGACTTACGAAAAATCCGAGCCCGCCGCTGTTGCAGTTCACGAACACGCCGCGGGTGCTGTCGCCGCTCACACTCACGACGCCGAAGCCTGGGAACCGGAAGACGGCTGGCAGCGTGTGCTGTCCACCACGGGCGGCAACCTGGTGGTAGCGGTCGGTTTCGCCCTGATGCTTGCCGGTCTTTACACCTTGCGCGCACCGACTCGCACTTCCCAAGGCCTGCTCTGGGGCCTGGCCGGTTACGCGACGTTCGTGCTGGCACCGACCCTCGGTCTGCCGCCCGAGCTGCCGGGCACTGCCGCGGCTGATTTGGCGCAACGGCAGGTCTGGTGGATCGGCACGGCTGCCTCCACCGCGGTCGGCATCGCATTGATCGTGTTCAGCCGTCACTGGCTGATGAAAGTGCTCGGCGTGGCCATTCTGGCCGTTCCTCACGTGATCGGTGCACCACAACCGGAAGTCCATTCGATGCTGGCTCCAGAAACCCTGGAAGCTCAATTCAAAATCGCTTCGCAGCTGACCAACGTGGCATTCTGGCTGGCCCTGGGCCTGATCAGTGCCTGGTTGTTCCGCCGCAAAAGCGATGGTCAATACCACGCATGACTGAGATCAGCACAGCGCCGACTTTAGTGGTCGGCCTGGGCTGCCAGCGCGGCTGCCCTGTCAGCACGCTGCGGGCGCTGCTTGATCAGGCGTTACAGGCTCATAAAATCGAACTTCACCAGATCAAGGCCCTGGCCAGCATCGACCTGAAGCGCGAAGAACCTGGCTTGATCGAATTGGCCGAACAACTAGCACTCCCACTGATGTACTTCAGCAGCGAACAACTGGCCGGCTATCAACCGCAACTCAGCCACCGCTCGGACATCGCGTTCGAACGCACCGGCTGCTACGGCGTCGCGGAAAGTGCCGCCCTGGCCCTGGCCGAACACCTGACCCAGGCACCGGCAAAATTGCTGATTTCACGACAAAAATATGCCCAGGCCACCTTGGCATTGGCCGGCGCCGCCTAAAATCCTCGATAATCCCCGTCTTTGATCATGAGCAATCTTCATCTGAAGCCTTGCCCAGCCCCTTTTTCTCACAGGAACCGACGATGACCGTCTACTTCATTGGCGCAGGTCCCGGCGACCCGGAACTGATCACCGTCAAAGGCCAACGGCTGATTCGCAGCTGCCCGGTGATCATCTACGCCGGCTCCCTGGTGCCCGCCGCCGTGCTGGAAGGCCATCGCGCCGAACAGGTGGTCAACAGCGCCGAACTGCACCTGGAACAGATCATCGAGCTGATCAAATCTGCCCATGCCAAGGGCCAGGACGTGGCCCGGGTGCACTCTGGCGATCCAAGTCTTTATGGCGCCATTGGCGAGCAGATTCGCTACCTGCGCGAACTCGACATCCCTTTTGAAATTATTCCCGGTGTCACGGCCACGGCGGCCTGCGCGGCGCTTCTGGGCGCGGAACTGACGTTACCGGACGTGTCGCAAAGCGTGATCCTGACCCGCTACGCCGACAAGACCGCCATGCCCGCCGGCGAAGAACTGGGCAGCCTGGCACAGCATGGGGCGACCATGGCGATTCATCTGGGGGTCAATCATCTGGAGAAAATCCTGGTTGAATTGCTGCCGCACTACGGCGCGGACTGCCCGATCGCGGTGATTCACCGAGCGACCTGGCCGGATCAGGATTGGGTGGTGGGGACGCTTGAAGACATTGCCGCGAAAGTTGAAGCCAAGGGGTTTCGGCGCACGGCGTTGATTTTGGTGGGCCGAGTCTTGGGCAGTGTTCACTTCAGTGAGTCATCGCTGTACCGCGCTGGGCATGCGCATCTCTACAGACCCTAGGACCCATAAAAAAACGGCGCTCACGGGGCGCCGTTTTTTTATGTTTGCAGCGAACACCTTGCTTAGTAGTAGGCGTTTTCTTTCTGCGTGTGGTCGGTGACGTCACGAACACCCTTGAGCTCGGGAATGCGTTCGAGCAACGTGCGCTCGATGCCTTCGCGCAGGGTGACGTCTGCCTGGCCGCAGCCTTGGCAACCGCCGCCGAACTTCAGTACGGCGATGCCGTCTTCGACCACATCGATCAGGCTGACCTGACCGCCGTGGCTGGCCAGCCCCGGGTTGATCTCGGTTTGCAGGTAGTAGTTGATGCGCTCGTTGACCGGGCTGTCGGCGTTGACCATCGGGACTTTGGCGTTTGGCGCCTTGATGGTCAGCTGGCCGCCCATGCGGTCGGTGGCGTAGTCGACTACCGCGTCGTCCAGGAAAGCTTCGCTGAACGAGTCGATGTAAGCGGTGAAGCTTTTCAGCCCCAGCGCCGTGTCTTCAGGTTTTTCTTCGCCCGGCTTGCAGTAGGCAATACAGGTTTCGGCGTACTGAGTGCCAGGCTGGGTGATAAAAACGCGGATGCCGATGCCTGGGGTGTTCTGCTTGGAGAGCAGATCAGCCAGATAATCGTGGGCGGCGTCGGTAATGGTAATAGCGGTCATGGAAACTCCTCGCAGGCTTGGGCGCAGTTTACGCCAATCATCGCGCCGCACAAAGTCCTAGTATTTTTGTCGGGAAAGATGCGCCTGTCGATGAACATCTGATCACCGCAACCCCTGTAGGAGCGAAGCTTGCTCGCGAAAGCGGTCTGATAGTTGACATCTATGCTGAATGTCAGCCCCCTTTCGCGAGCAAGCTTCGCTCCTACAGGGGTTCGGCGGTGCGTGTTCAGGCTTTCAATCAAAGATTCTCGTACCGGTTCATGTCCAGCACGCCCTCTTCCACCGGATCGGTCTCGTGGACGTACTGGCTCAGGTCATGAAAGTAAAACCAGAACTGCGGATGGCTGCGGCGAATGCCCCAGCGCTCGACGATTTTTTCGAAGCGATGGGCGTCCTTGGCGTTTTCCATGGCATCCACGAATGCCGGCACTTGCTCGGCCGGGATGTTGAACATGAAGTTCGGATAGCTGCTGAGTACGCCCGGGTAAACAGTCACGGTGTCGAGCCCTGGCTGATACCGCAGCGATTCACCGAGCAGGAACGCCACGTTACTGTGCGCGCGGTTGCGCAGCAGGCTGTAAACCTCGCGTTTGCCGCTCTGGGTTTCAATGCGCAGCAGGGTCGCCTCCGGCAACTGATCAATGACCCTCAATCCGGCCGCCGGACGCGAAGTCAGTCGACTCAACGCCTGCTCGGCGCTCTGCAATGCCGGATCGATGTTCGGCCGCGAGCAATAAGCGCCGTCACACCGGTTGATCGGATCAGGCTTGGCGTTGAGGTCGCCGTAACGGGCCAGCATCTGCATGACGAAATCGCGTTTCGGGTCCTTTTCGTCCAGCACCAGCGCCGTCTCTTTGTCGTTATCGATGGACTCGTAGTCCATCCACATCTTGAATTTTCCGCCGCTCTGGTACCAATCGTCGAGGTAATCATCCCGCGAATCGGCGGGCATCAGACGCAAGAAGTTTTGCTCGGCGCCGTTGCGGATCAGGTCGAAGTACAGGCGCGTTTGCGCCTGATGGGAGACGTTGCCGAACACGTCGAAGTTAACCGCCAACTGGTAGTAAGTGCGCTCCAGCAGCGGGAAGTCGAACAGCCACATCGTTTGTGGCACGTCACCAATCAGGCCCTTGTTCACCGAGGCGCTGTCGAAATGCCGGAAAATGCTCAGCAGCGCGTTGTCGTTGCCGGCCCACAAGGTCGACCAGCTCGGGGCAGGCGTATCGGCGTAACTGTCACGGCGCAGCGCCTCGTACTCGTTACGCTTGTTGCGGTAGTCATGCCACAGGCTCAGGACACTGCCGACATCATCGTTCTGCCCCGGCATCGCCAGCAACGGCGTGGCCTGACCGCGATACTTCGGATCGATGATGTAGAGGTCGTGCTCTGGCGCCTGGAACAGTGCCCAGAAGTTATCGCGGATCACGTCGGTGGCGATCTGGCCGCGGCACACCGGGCCGCGAATGAAGGTACGCACGAAGTATTCGGCATTATCGAGCATGAACTGATAACGCGCCTGGGCCGGGATCGCCTCGAACGTGCTGAACGGATTGGCCCGACGCTCCGGCCCATAGCCTGGCAACGCGTCGACCTGCCAGTTGCCGTTGTAGAAGAGGCTTTTGATCCGCGCCATCTTCGCCGCGCTCAACGGGTAGGTGATGTGGGTCTTTTGCACAATCACGCCTTGCACCGGCCACAAGCGGTAATACACCTGAGTACCCGGATCGTCATTCGGGCGGCGTGTGTTGATCAGATCGATCGGCTGGCCGGTCGGCGTGCGTGAACGTACCCACTGAAAGAAATGCCCCGGCTCGCCGTCTTTGAAATAAAGATGAGCGAGAAACCAATGTTCGAACAACCAGCGCCCCACAAGGCTTTGCCGTGCGCCCGGTGCGTTGAGCAGGTTTTCCCACTGCACCACCTGCAACGCTTCTTTGGCGCTCGGCACAAGGCCTTGCTCGTCAATCGGCGCGCCGGACGCCAGCCAGCGTTGCAGCGTCTGGTATTGCTGGTCGGTCAGGCCGGTGACCGCCAACGGCATGCCCTCTTGGGGGTGTGAACGGGCGTAGCCGTCGAACTCGGCCGGCATGGCGCACCTGTTTTCCCGGCTCAGACCGAGGACGATGTCTTCCGGCAACCTGGCATTGGGTTGCAATGGGGTTTTGTGGCCCTGCTCCAGCATCCGCGCCATCAGCGATGCTTGGCTGCCTTGAGCATTGAGCACCGAATAGAAGTCCTTTTGCTGCCAGGCACGTTTGCCGAAAGCGTCATAAAACAGCCGGGTCGGCGCGGCAGCCTGGCGGCGTTCGCCGTCGTAGACCGGGGTCTTGGTCGCGCCCCGAGCAGCCCCTTCGCCACTGCCCAGATTGAGCTGACAGGCGGCGTCATAGCAGGCGTGGCAGGCCACACACTTTTCGGTGAAGATCGGTTGGATGTCGCGGCTGTAAGAAATCACAGAGGAAATCGCCGGACCTTGCGCGATGGCATCCCAGCTTAAAAGCAGCATAAACAGGCTGGTGATGACGCGATTCGACATGTCCCAGGTCCCAATCATGAAAAGCGCCGCGATTCTACCGGTCTGTCCCCCACACCATCATGAGCGATATTCATGAAAAACCGGGACATGCTCTAAAACCACGCAGGTTTGCTATTATCCCGCCCCTTCGTCATGGTCTTTCCGAGTAGTCCAAATGTCCGATCGCAGTGTTCGCCTTCAAGCTCTCAAGCACGCCCTCAAAGAGCGCATCCTGATTCTCGATGGCGGCATGGGCACGATGATCCAGAGCTACAAGCTCGAGGAGCAGGATTACCGGGGCAAACGCTTCGCCGACTGGCCAAGTGACGTCAAGGGCAACAACGACCTGTTGATCCTGACGCGCCCGGACGTGATTGGCGCCATCGAGAAAGCCTACCTGGATGCCGGCGCCGACATTCTGGAAACCAACACTTTCAACGCCACTCAGGTTTCCCTGGCCGACTACGGCATGCAGGGCCTGGCGTACGAGTTAAACGTAGAAGGCGCTCGGCTGGCGCGCAAGGTGGCCGATGCCAAGACCCTGGAAACCCCGGACAAGCCGCGTTTCGTCGCCGGCGTGATCGGGCCGACCAGCCGCACCTGCTCGCTGTCGCCGGACGTGAATAACCCCGGCTACCGCAACGTGACCTTCGATGAACTGGTGGAAAACTACACCGAGGCCACCAAAGGCCTGATCGAAGGCGGCGCCGACCTGATCCTGATCGAAACCATTTTCGACACCCTGAACGCCAAAGCCGCGATCTTCGCCGTGCAAGGGGTGTTCGAAGAGTTGGGCATCGAACTGCCGATCATGATTTCCGGCACCATCACCGACGCCTCCGGCCGTACACTTTCCGGCCAGACCACCGAAGCGTTCTGGAACTCCGTAGCCCACGCCAAGCCGATTTCGGTCGGTCTGAACTGCGCCCTCGGCGCCAGCGAATTGCGCCCGTACCTGGAAGAGCTGTCGAACAAGGCCAGCACCCACGTGTCGGCGCATCCGAACGCCGGCCTGCCGAACGAATTCGGCGAGTACGACGAGCTGCCATCAGAAACCGCCAAAGTCATCGAAGAGTTCGCCCAAAGCGGCTTCCTCAACATCGTTGGCGGCTGCTGCGGCACCACGCCGGGCCACATCGAAGCCATCGCCAAAGCGGTGGCCGGTTACGCACCGCGCGAGATTCCGGAGATTCCCAAGGCCTGCCGCCTCTCGGGTCTGGAGCCGTTCACCATCGATCGCAACTCGTTGTTCATCAACGTCGGCGAGCGCACTAACATCACCGGTTCGGCCAAGTTTGCGCGGCTGATCCGTGAAGACAACTACACCGAAGCCCTGGAAGTCGCCCTGCAGCAGGTCGAAGCCGGTGCCCAGGTGATCGACATCAACATGGACGAAGGGATGCTCGATTCGAAGAAGGCCATGGTGACCTTCCTCAATCTGATTGCCGGTGAGCCGGACATCTCCCGCGTGCCGATCATGATCGATTCCTCCAAATGGGAAGTGATCGAAGCCGGCCTCAAATGCATTCAGGGCAAGGGCATCGTCAACTCGATCAGCATGAAGGAAGGCGTCGAGCAGTTCATTCACCACGCCAAACTGTGCAAGCGCTATGGCGCCGCCGTGGTGGTGATGGCCTTCGACGAAGCCGGACAGGCCGACACCGAAGCGCGCAAAAAAGAGATCTGCAAGCGCTCCTACGACATTCTGGTCAACGAAGTTGGCTTCCCGCCGGAAGACATCATCTTCGACCCGAACATCTTCGCCATCGCCACCGGCATCGAAGAACACAACAATTACGCTGTGGACTTCATCAACGCCTGTGCCTACATCCGCGACGAGCTGCCGTATGCGCTGACCTCCGGCGGCGTGTCCAACGTATCGTTCTCGTTCCGTGGCAACAACCCGGTGCGCGAGGCGATTCACTCGGTGTTCCTGCTGTACGCGATCCGCAACGGCCTGACCATGGGTATCGTCAACGCCGGCCAACTTGAGATCTACGACCAGATCCCGGCCGAACTGCGTGACGCCGTGGAAGACGTGGTGCTCAACCGCACCCCGGAAGGCACCGACGCCCTGCTCGCCATCGCCGACAAGTACAAGGGCGACGGCAGCGTCAAGGAAGCCGAGACCGAAGAGTGGCGCGGCTGGCCCGTCAACAAACGTCTGGAGCATGCACTGGTCAAGGGCATCACCACGCACATCGTTGAAGACACTGAAGAATCCCGCCAGTCGTTCACCCGGCCGATCGAAGTCATCGAAGGCCCGCTGATGTCCGGCATGAACATCGTCGGCGACCTGTTCGGCGCCGGCAAAATGTTCCTGCCGCAGGTGGTGAAATCCGCCCGCGTGATGAAGCAGGCTGTGGCCCACTTGATCCCGTTCATCGAACTGGAAAAAGGCGACAAGCCGGAAGCCAAGGGCAAGATCCTCATGGCCACGGTCAAGGGTGACGTGCACGACATCGGCAAGAACATCGTCGGCGTGGTGCTGGGCTGTAACGGCTACGACATCGTCGACCTCGGCGTGATGGTGCCAGCAGAGAAGATTCTGCAAGTGGCCAAGGAGCAGAAGTGCGACATCATCGGCCTGTCCGGCCTGATCACGCCTTCGCTGGACGAAATGGTCCACGTGGCCCGTGAGATGCAGCGTCAGGACTTCCATCTGCCGCTGATGATCGGTGGCGCGACCACCTCCAAGGCGCACACCGCGGTGAAGATCGAGCCCAAGTACAGCAACGACGCGGTGATCTACGTCACCGACGCCTCTCGCGCCGTGGGCGTGGCGACACAGTTGCTGTCCAAGGAATTGAAGCCGGCCTTCATCGAGAAGACCCGCCTGGAATACATCGAAGTCCGCGAGCGCACCGCCAACCGCAGCGCCCGCACCGAACGCCTGAGCTATCCGGCGTCCATCGCCAAGAAACCGCAGTTCGACTGGAGCACGTATGAGCCGGTCAAACCGACGTTCACCGGTGCCAAGGTGCTGGAGAACATCGACCTGAAGGTCTTGGCCGAATACATCGACTGGACGCCGTTCTTTATCTCCTGGGACCTGGCCGGCAAATTCCCGCGCATCCTCACGGATGAAGTGGTCGGTGAAGCCGCCACGGCGTTGTACGCCGACGCCCAGGAAATGCTTGCCAAACTGATCGACGAGAAACTCATCAGCGCCCGCGCGGTGTTCGGCTTCTGGCCGGCCAACCAGGTGCGCGAAGATGACATTGAAGTCTATGGCGATGACGGCAAGCCGATTGCCAAGCTGCATCACCTGCGCCAGCAGATCATCAAGACCGACGGCAAGCCGAACTTCTCCCTGGCGGACTTCGTGGCACCGAAGGACAGCGAACTCACCGACTACGTGGGTGGTTTCATCACCACCGCCGGGATCGGCGCCGAGGAAGTGGCCAAGGCCTATCAAGATGCTGGCGACGACTACAACTCGATCATGGTCAAGGCACTGGCCGACCGCTTGGCCGAGGCTTGCGCCGAGTGGCTGCACCAACAGGTCCGTAAAGACTACTGGGGTTACGCCAAGGACGAGACGCTCGACAACGAGGCGCTGATCAAAGAACAGTACACCGGCATCCGCCCTGCCCCAGGCTACCCGGCCTGCCCGGATCACACCGAGAAATCCACGCTGTTCAAGTTGCTGGACCCTGAGGCCTCGGAAATGAAAGCCGGCCGCAGCGGCGTGTTCCTTACCGAGCACTACGCCATGTTCCCGGCGGCAGCGGTCAGCGGTTGGTACTTCGCTCACCCGCAGGCGCAATACTTTGCCGTGGGCAAGATCGACAAGGATCAGGTGCAGAGCTACACCTCGCGCAAGGGTCAGGAATTGAGCGTGACCGAGCGGTGGTTGGCGCCGAACCTGGGTTACGACAACTGATCCCCCTCCTCCGATCGCTCCCACGCTGCGTGGGAACGATCTATACGACATTGTCTATGCTTACGGCTCACACATACGTGACGAGGGGTTTATGGACGATCCAGTCGACAACAAACCGCCGACGTTCTGGCAGATGCTGCACAGCGTCATGGCGGCGGCGTTCGGCGTGCAGAGCGGGAAAAACCGTGCTCGGGACTTCACGCACGGCAAGCCGAGTCATTTCGTGATTCTGGGGATTCTGTTCACCGCGGTGTTCGCCCTGACCCTGTTCGGCATCGTGCAACTGGTAGTGCACCTGGCCGGGGTTTAGCGCATCAAGGTTTGCAGGCTGAACGGATAGCGATACGACGTCGGCCGGCCCTTGGCTGAAAGACGACGGAAGTTCACACCGTAATCCGGTGATGCACCCTTGGCCAGCAATCGCTTGGCCTGTGCCTTGTCGATCAGTTGCAACAACGGGATCTGCCGGTCACGGCCGCCGTACTGGCGCAGATCCACGCCCTGCTCAAGATCATGCAACTCCACCAGTGCCCAGCCGCCCAACGTGAAGTGCCCGCCCAACAACACGCTTATGCGTCCGTCGACCGTCGCCTGCAACGCTGCTGGCGAGGTGTTGACCGCACTGAACAACGCATCCTTGCCGGGTACCCCGCCCGCCTCCGAATACGCCTGCATGGCGCCAAACGCCATTTCGTCATTGGCTGACCACACCAGCGAGACCTTCGGGTACCGCCGAAACAGCAGCGTCGCCTGTTCATACGCCCGATCCCGGGTCCAGCCGCTATAAACCAGTTGGCGCAAGCGCACTTCAGGGTGCTCGGCCAAGGCCCGCATCATGCCTTGCTCGCGCAGTTGCGCCGACGGTGTGATCTTCAGGCCGGAAAACGCCAGCAACTCGATGACCTGACCGGGTGCCGCGGGCGGATGCTGGCGAATCAGTTCCTTGAGCATCAGGTAGCCGCCCTCTTCATCGTTGGGCACCAGGCTGCCCAACTGATCAGAGCGATCCCCCAGCAGACTCAGCTGATTGGCCGTCAGCGCAGCGTTGACCATGAACAGCTTTACCCCGCTGCCCTCGGCCAGACGCAGGATTTGCGGTGCAACGTACTGTTCGTTGACGAAAACCAGATAGTCCGGACGATTGTCACCCTGCAGCGCCAGGCGGGCTTGCGCCAGCGTGAGCTCAGGCATGCGCCGGGAATAGAGAATTCGCAGATCTATGCCCAGGTCCGTGGCTGCCGCCTGCATGAATTGCGAATAGCTGACCCAGAACGCTTCGTCAGTCTTCCCGGGATTCAGAAACAGCACCGATTCCGCGCGCGCACCGGGTCCGTAAACCGCGCCGCACATCAGCAGGAATGAGTAGAAAAACTTCAACATTGATCGTCCGGGCCCCTCGGCAATTCGCCGGGCAGTATAGCCAGCGAAGTCCCGTAAAACGGCGTTTATTCGGGGTATTGTCCGACAATCGTCGGAATCGGGCCCGGACGGGGTCGGTTATTGATGGCTGACCCAGAATACCGCTGTGCCCACGAACAGAATGATCAGGAACAGAATGGCCCAAGCATCGACTGTGCTATCAGGTTTTGACGTTTTGGTAGGGTTGCTCATTGCATCGCCTCTTGTCGGTTTTATCGGTGATTGCATAAAGACTCGAGCACAGTTAAGACGATGATTGCCCGCACCACAAATGTGGGTTTTACATCAACGAGTCTCATTAGTCGTTTTGGTTCTTTACATATACTCAAACATCACTTTTGCGCATAACTGCAAACTGGTATCTTGCCCCGGCTCCGTTGGGAGTGCGCGGCCGTGCGCGCAGAATTGCCGAGGCAGCATCGGAGACTTCCAAGCGAAAAACGCAACGGGATCCGACCGGCCCAAGCCTGAGAACAGGACTTATATGTACGTATACGACGAGTACGATCAGCGGATCATCGAGGACCGCGTCAAGCAGTTCCGTGATCAGACCCGACGCTATCTGGCAGGCGAGCTGAGCGAAGAAGAATTCCGCCCCCTGCGCCTGCAAAATGGCCTTTATATCCAACGCTTCGCGCCGATGTTGCGGGTGGCGGTGCCTTACGGCCAACTGACTTCGCGCCAGACGCGAATGATGGCCAAGATTGCCCGTGACTATGACAAAGGCTATGCCCACATCAGCACCCGGCAGAACGTACAGTTCAACTGGCCGGCGCTGGAAGACATCCCGGACATCCTTGCCGAACTGGCTACCGTGCAGATGCACGCGATCCAGACCAGCGGCAACTGCTTGCGCAACGTCACCACCGACCAGTTCGCCGGTGTCGCTGCCGACGAGTTGATCGATCCGCGCCCATGGTGCGAGATCGTCCGCCAGTGGACCACGTTCCACCCTGAATTCGCTTACTTGCCGCGCAAGTTCAAGATCGCCATTAACGGTTCGACGTCCGACCGTGCGGCCATCGAAGTCCATGACATCGGCCTTGAGCCGGTGCACAACGCTGCGGGCGAGCTAGGCTTCCGTGTGCTGGTGGGTGGCGGTCTCGGCCGTACTCCGGTGGTGGGCGCATTCATCAATGAATTCCTGCCGTGGAAAGACCTGTTGAGCTACCTCGACGCCATCCTGCGGGTCTACAACCGCTACGGCCGTCGTGACAACAAGTACAAGGCGCGGATCAAGATTCTGGTCAAGGCCCTGACACCTGAAGTCTTCGCGCAAAAAGTCGACGCGGAAATGGAACACCTTCGCGGTGGCCAGACCACGCTGACCGAAGCCGAAGTGCAGCGTGTGGCCAAACACTTCGTTGACCCGGACTATAAGGCTCTGGACAACCAGAGCGCTGAACTGGCCGAACTCGACAAGCAGCACCCGGGCTTCGCGCGCTGGCGCACCCGCAATACCCTGGCCCACAAGAAGCCAGGTTATGTGGCCGTGACCCTGTCCCTGAAGCCAACCGGTGTTGCACCGGGCGACATCACCGACAAGCAGCTCGATGCCGTTGCCGACCTGGCCGATCGTTACAGCTTCGGTCAGCTGCGCACCTCTCACGAGCAGAACATCATTCTGGCCGACGTTGAACAGAGTCAGTTGTTCGCGATGTGGGGCGAGTTGCGTGAGCAAGGTTTCGCCACGCCGAACATCGGCTTGCTGACCGATATCATCTGCTGCCCGGGCGGCGACTTCTGCTCCCTGGCCAACGCCAAGTCGATCCCGATTGCCGAATCGATCCAGCGTCGCTTCGAAGACCTGGATTACCTGTTCGATATCGGCGAACTGGACCTGAACATCTCCGGCTGCATGAACGCCTGTGGTCACCACCACGTCGGCCACATCGGCATCCTCGGGGTGGACAAGAAAGGTGAAGAGTTCTACCAGGTTTCCCTCGGTGGCAGCGCAAGTCGCGACGCCAGCCTGGGTAAAATTCTCGGTCCGTCCTTCGCCCAGGACGTCATGCCTGATGTGATCGAAAAGCTGATCGACGTGTACATCGAACAACGTACCGAAGACGAGCGTTTCATCGACACTTATCAGCGTATTGGCATTGACCTCTTCAAGGAGCGCGTCTATGCAGCGAATCATTAAGAACAACGAGGTCGTCGACGAAACCTGGCACTTGCTGCCCAAGGACTTCAACATCGACGAGATCAGCAACTGCGACGACCTGATCGTCCCGCTGCAGCTGTGGCGCGAACACAGCCGTATGCTCAAGGCCCGCGACGGCGGTTTGGGTGTGTGGCTGGACGCTGACGAAGAAGCTGAAGAAATCGGTGAAGACGTAGCAGACTTCAAGGTGATCGCCTTGAATTTCCCTGCCTTCACCGACGGCCGAAACTATTCCAACGCCCGTTTGCTGCGCGACCGTTACGGTTTCAAAGGCGAACTGCGGGCGATTGGCGATGTGCTGCGCGACCAGCTGTTCTACCTGCGTCGCTGCGGTTTCGATGCGTTTGCGATTCGCGCCGATAAAGACCCGTACGAAGCCCTTGAAAGTCTCAAGGACTTCTCGGTGACCTATCAGGCCGCCACCGACGAACCGCTGCCGCTGTTCCGTCGCCGTTGATCGTGATGCCTTGAACCTCCATCCGGAAGTTCAAGGCGTTCTCCCCTCCTGTCAAGGCACTGGATGCTCCCCTAGCGGAGTTGGCCGTCCCATGGCCACCCAGTTGCTGTAAAGGCGCGCCCGATCTTCCAGAATGTTGAACAACCTGAACGGATTCTCCGCGTCGGCCAGCGTCGTTTCGACACATTGACGCAGCCAGCCCCACAATTCCTCTGAAGCATCCACCTCACGCAGCAGTCGCCATACCCGAGCTTGCAGCAACCAGTAACCAACGCGGAAATCCGCCGTCAGGCTCAATCCGTCCATGACCCGCAGAAACACACCACCCGAGGGTTTTGCCGCCAACCGCTGCCAGATCTCCTGTCGGGTTGTGCGCAATAGCTCATCGCCGTCCTCCAGCCACGGTGTCGCGCTGCCATAATCAACGCCCGGCTCGCCCAACCAGAGATTGATGCCGGTGCGCTCCCGATGTTCTACCAGTCGTATCAGCGTCTCCTCATCCGTGAGCGGGTTGCCCCACAGCCGTACCCGATCCTTGGCGACAGCCTGATTCAGTATCGCGTCGGGAATCCGAGTGATCCGGTTGTCGCGCAGGTCCAGCGAGGTCAAATACGGGTCATTGGCAACGCCGACCGGGCACCGGGTAATTCCCGTGTTTCTCAGGTTCAGAGCGCGCAATTCGTTCAAGCCCAGCACCACAGGCGGGACGGTCAACGAATTATCACTCAGGTCCAGCGTTTGCAATTTGAGCAGGTCGCACAAGTGCCCGGCGGTTTCCTCTTTGAACGCTAGAAACGTGGCGTTGAGATTCAGTGTTTCGAGCCGGTTCATTCGCCGAATCGTCGAGGGCAGCTCACCCTCCAGCACGCCAGCGGCGTTGAGGCGGCGCAGGTCGACATTTTTCAGATTCAGGGACTGCAGGTTCGGGAAACTTTCCAGGAACGCATTCAGGCTCTCGCGCTCGATCAGGTGCAATCCGTGCATCGACAGTTCGATGACTTCGTCGAAACGAACGTTCATCGCCGGCAAACGGTGATAATCCTCAAAGTCCAGATCGAGTTTGTAACCGGCACCCCCCTCGCCAGAAAGGACGCGATCGGTGTCAGCCGAACGCTTTTGCCAGATGGCGATCAATTCGTCGGCCAGTTCGTTGCGGGTTTGGCGTTCGTAGTCGATCACGTGCTGCAACATTTCAACATTGTGCGCCGCCACCTGTTGAGCGTTCATGCCTGCCGCATCTTCATCGCCCAGGGCGACGAATTCCACATCCATATCATCGACATCCAGCAACGACTGATCGACCCAGTAACGCAGATCGATGCGCAATTGCTGCAACTGTAAATTCAGACTGTCCAGAAGCGCTTGAGCCCCGACGCCCGCCGTTCGAAGCAGTTCATCGGCTTGGGCGTTGGTGAAATCCGGATAAAGATCCTTGACCTGCAACCGCATCATTTCATGGGTCAGCGCCGCAGCTTGCGGGGTGTGCGGAAACCCGCCGCCGCGCAATCCCTGGGATTCGAAAGGCAATCCGCTATCCATCCGCTCCAACCCAAGCATCAGCTCGGAACGCGTGATTGCCCGCTCACCGAGTCGAAGCCGTAACTCGTAAGCCTGATCCTGCGAGCGCAAGGACAGCGCCTCGCGCTCCTCGGCAGACAACGCACCGAGTAGCGCGCAAAACAAATCCGACTTTGCGGTGGCGGTATCCGCCGCTGCAGAACTTCGATAGCGGTTACCGGTCTTGATCAACCGACGGCAGTCCGGCGAATCGAGCGGGCCGCAGCGATCCAGTACGCGGCCACTGATCGAACCCTCAAGCACTTCGATTCGCAAGCGCCTGGGCCAACCGGGTAAGCGCACAAGTGAATGCAGGGCCAGGATGTCGGATTCGGGGTGATCGATCGAGTGCAAGTAAAGACTCTCATAGGCGCGATTAAGCCTTACGTGGCCTTGATACTGTCGGGCCTTGCCGTCCAGGCGCTTGAACACCTGAAGCGCCTCGACAGCATCGACCGGCCGGACGATTTCGACGCCCGAGCGGTCCAGGATCTGCTCCACGACGGCTTTCGGCAAACCGGGATACTCCCGTTGAAACAACCGAACCCATTCGTGCTCCGACTGCTGGAGTGCCTGATAACGCGTATTGAACAATTGCGCTCGCGCTGCCGGGTCGGCAATCGTTTCAAGCGCCTGATCGAGCTTGAATCGGCTGACGGTGTCGACCAGCAGCGGAGTCGGCGCACGCCCGACCTGCATCAGGCGCAACATGTCGTCGTCGACGGTACTGATTCTGGCGATTTGGCCCAGCACCTCATCGCTGAACGAAGCAAACGGGGCGCACACACCACGAATCAGCTCCAACCGTGTCAGCACCGACGTTGGCGCTTGCCCGGGTGTGAGGAGAGACGTCGCGTCGGGCAGACGCTCGCTGCTCGGTTCGCTGACGGGCTCCGAGGACTCGTGGAGTGTTTCAGCCACTCTGCCCGCGCTTGCGCCTTCGCCCTTGAGAGCCGCGACAGCCCCGGCCAACGGTAGCGCATTGAGCAAGCCGAACACGGTGCGCGTCACGCCTTCGGAACGTTTTTCGGCGGTTTGGCCGTTGACTGCCTGATTGATGCCATAGCCGGCATCGATGAGCCCGGCCAGCGCCAACAACCCTTCGCCACCGGGAACAAACAGTGCCAACGGACCAAACTGGTTGATCCACCGCACCAGCGGTTCGACTACCGCACTCAGATTGTCTCGATTGACCTGAGCATCGTCACGGATGGATTTGACGCTGGCCATGGCCGCCCGCTTCATGGTCAACACCAGTTGCGCAAACGGATCGACTGCAGCGGACGCACGCTCAAAGTCGATGTAATCCTGCGGTTCCCAATAGCCGTCATCGTTAAAGAAACCGGCGTTAATTGTCAGCCTGTGCTTCCTCGGGTAGATCGCCATCCCCTCCAATGCCGTCAAGACACCCGCATGAAAGGTGCCATCCTCACGGTCCTCCTCGGCAAAGTGCGCGGCCAAGGCTCGTTTTGTGTCACCCCCCTTTGCTTGCGCCACGACCCATTCGCGCAAGTGGTGGACGTCGACAAACTCATGCAACGGCGAGGAGTTCGCCGGGATGTACAGCAAAACCCTGGTGCCGGCGCGGTGGCGAAAACACCAGATATCGGTCGAGGTGTAGCGATAGATCGTCAGGCAACTGGCCTCGACTTGCGCACTGACGCGGGTCGGGGTTTGCAGATCGGAGGTGCTCAACGCGCTCCAGGTTTGATCCGCCGGTAATCCGCCTGCCTGCATCGCCAGCGCCAGGCCTTCCTGGCTCAGACTGCCTTCCTGAAATTGCAGGCAGGCACCCATGACAAAAGCTGCCTTGACCGAGGTTCTCAGCGCGTACGGTTCGGCCCGCACGATCCGCTCATCAGCGGGCCAGGCATGATCGAGATAAGCCTGATAGCGAGTCTGTAAATCCAGTTCCCATACCCATTTCTTGAAGTCGGCGGGTCGAAGGGCAATTTGCGTACTCGGCCCGTAAACCTGTGGCACGGTTTGCCGATAGATGCCTTCATAGGTGTAGTGGTTGCCTGAGCCCTGTTCGGCGAATTCATCGACATTCTCCACGATACGCACCGAGGGACCGTCATCGGGCGGCGTGTACAGGCCGAATGCGGTTTCGCCGAAACGCCCGTCGCCGACGGTTTGATAGTTGTATAGCAGCACCTGTAACAATGTCTGCGAGTTCGCCGTTTGGCCTTGCTGGATGCCGTTCTGTTGCGGATACCCCCGGTAGTTATAATCCAGCGTCACTAACAGGGCTGCGTGCGGGTTGAGATCCTGGCCCCATTTTTCCTTGATCAACTGGACGCCAAATTGCTCGGGAGATTGCGGCAGCGCTGTGTTCACTGCCGACTTCAGTTCTTCACGCATCGGCAGGACAGGCGAACTCGGTGCAGTAACGTTGTCACGCAAGTGGTCATTCATATGCATTCCATTGCAAACATAAGTAACAGCACCATAAGCCACTATTTTTGAATCGACAGCAGGAAGGATCGTCAGCGCACTTAGGAGAATTCGCTGATGGTTGAGGGCAGTGGGTAATTCGAAGATGACAGGCAAAAAGAAACCGCGGTGGACGCCACGGTTTCATTTGTTAACGGATGCCTGCAGTGAAGCTTTACCAGAAGCGTTGTTGGGTCAACCGGCTCCACCAGCTCAGCAACACACGGTCCACCGAACCACTGGCCGCCATGCCGATGCGCTCCTGCAGGCTTTTTCGCTCGGCGTAATGCAGGTGATAAAGCTCGGATTTTTTCGCCCGTTCGGCGAGGTACTCATCGCTGGTCTTGAGCTCGTCCACCAATTGCTTGTCCAACGCCGCGACACCGAGCCAGATTTCACCGGTGGCCACTTCGTCGATGGCCAGTTGCGGGCGATAGCGGGAAACGAAGTTCTTGAACAACTGGTGAGTGATGTCCAGGTCTTCCTGGAACTTCTCGCGGCCCTTCTCGGTGTTTTCGCCAAACACCGTCAGGGTGCGTTTGTATTCGCCGGCGGTCAGCACTTCGAAGTCGATGTCGTGCTTTTTCAGCAGGCGGTTGACGTTAGGCAACTGCGCCACGACGCCGATCGAGCCGAGAATTGCGAACGGCGCACTGATGATCTTCTCGCCGATGCACGCCATCATGTAGCCGCCGCTGGCCGCGACCTTGTCGATGCACACGGTCAACGGCACGCCGGCATCACGGATGCGCGCCAGTTGCGAGGAGGCCAAGCCGTAGCTGTGAACCATGCCGCCGCCGCTTTCCAGACGCAGCACAACTTCATCCTTGGGTGTGGCGAGGGTCAGCAGCGCGGTGATTTCATGGCGCAGGCTTTCAGTGGCCGACGCCCTGATGTCGCCGTCGAAATCCAGCACGAACACCCGAGGTTTGGTTTCAGTTTTTTTCTTTTGCTTTTTCTCGGATTTAGCCTCGACCTTGCGCAGCGCCTTGAGTTGGTCCTTGTCGAGCAAGGTTTGCTCCAGGCGTTCGCGCAGCTCTTTGTAGAAATCATTGAGTTTGCTGACTTGCAACTGGCCGACCGACTTGCGCCGACCTTTGCTGCGCAACGCCGCGAAACTGGCCAGGACCACCAAAATGGCGATCACCAGTGTCACGGTCTTAGCCAGAAAAACTGCGTACTCGGCAAAAAACTCCACAGGGACTCCTTTAATACGATGCGCTGCAAAAACGCGCGCGGGATTACCTCCAGCATACCCATGCACCGGCTCGGCGGCCAGCCGTGAAACCTCTGGCAACAGGCCTGTAACGGGCATTTCAAACAAGCGTATGTTTTTTCATTGACAGCTCACCGTCATCCTCATAACCTCGCCGAACCTTCAACGTACCGGGATGACGCGGACGTGGGCAGTATCTATTTGATTCGACATGGCCAGGCCTCCTTTGGTGCAGACGACTATGACGTCCTGTCGCCGACCGGTGTTCGCCAGGCAGAAGTCCTCGGCCAGCACCTCGCTGAGCTGGGTATCAGCTTCGATCGCTGCCTTTCGGGCGACCTGCGCCGCCAGCAGCACACGGCCAACAGTGCACTGGAACAGTTCGCTGCCGCAGGCCTGCCGGTTCCAGCCCTGGAAATCGATTCCGCTTTCAATGAGTTCGACGCCGACGCGGTGATCCGCGCACTGCTGCCGGCCATGTTACCGGACGAACCCGAAGCGCTGCACATCCTGCGCAATGCCGCGCAAAACCGCGGTGAGTTCCAGCGCATCTTCGCTCTGATCATCGAGCGCTGGCTCGCCGGCACTTATGACACACCGGGCCTGGAAAGCTGGCTGAGGTTTGTCGAACGGGTGCAAGCCGGTCTGCAGCGGATCCTCGAAAGCGCCGACAACACTCAGAAAATCGCCGTGTTCACTTCCGGCGGCACCATCACGGCCCTGCTCCACCTCATTACACAAATGCCAGCAAAGCAGGCGTTTGAACTGAACTGGCAAATCGTCAACACCTCGCTCAACCTGCTGAAGTTTCGTGGTCGCGAGGTAGCTCTGTCTTCTTTCAACAGTCATGCGCACCTGCAACTGTTGAAGACCCCGGAACTCATCACGTTTCGCTGAGTCCGGACTATTGTGACCCTGGCTGTAATCACCCAGCTCTAATTACCCAAGAAAGGATCGAACCATGACCTCCGTAGCTGATGCCGTACAAGCAATGAAAGCCAAGTTCAACCCAGCCGCTGCTGCCGGTCTGGACCTGGTATTCGGTTTTCGCATCGACGACACCAAGAACTTCTCGCTGATCGTCAAAGACAGCACCTGCGAGCTCCAGGAAGGCGAAAACCCGGACGCCCAGGTGACTCTGGTCATGGACGGCGAAACCCTGGAAGGCATCGTCAGCGGCGAAACCGACGGCATGCAAGCCTTCATGGGCGGCAAACTGCGCGCTGAAGGCGACATGATGCTGGCCATGAAACTGTCCGAGCTGTTCCCGGCCTAAGCGCGCCGCTCCCGACCTCGGGGGCACGCCTGGCTGCAAACGAATCCCGCCCCTTGAGGCGGGATTCGTCGTTTTTCGGCCTCGGAAGACGGCTACTTGTGGATTTGCCGTCTATATTCCTTCTGGCCGCATGCGTCAGACATCGGCTGTTTGCCCTCGCTTTTTTTGTGAAGAGCCTTTGCGCGGAGCACTGCCCATGAGCCCACCTGACGACCACGACGGATTAAATCGCCGACGTGTATTGCAAGGCCTTTCGGCAGGTGCCGTCGGTACCTGGATCAGTCCGCTATTCGCAGGGAGTAAAACCATGCCCGACGCCCCAGCCGACCTTATCCTGTAC
This sequence comes from Pseudomonas sp. RT4P38, assembly GCF_054897765.1. NCBI lineage: Bacteria > Pseudomonadati > Pseudomonadota > Gammaproteobacteria > Pseudomonadales > Pseudomonadaceae > Pseudomonas > Pseudomonas sp. RT4P38. Next base: position 2,919,775 of record NZ_CM142703.1, on the reverse strand, counting down.
AACGGACGCCTGCACACCGTCGACCGCAAAAAACCTCAGGCCAGTGCCGTCGCGATCAAGGACGGACGCTTCGTGGTGGTCGGCAGCGATGCCCAGGCCATGGCCCTGCAGGGCCCCGGCACGCAAATCATTGACCTGCACGGTCGCACGGTGATTCCCGGCCTTAACGACTCGCACCTGCACCTGATCCGTGGTGGCCTCAACTACAACCTCGAACTGCGCTGGGAAGGCGTCCCCTCACTGGTCGACGCGCTGCGCATGCTCAAGGATCAGGCAGACCGCACACCCACACCGCAATGGGTGCGGGTGGTCGGTGGCTGGAATGAATTCCAGTTTGCCGAGAAGCGCCTGCCGACCCTCGACGAACTGAACAAGGCTGCGCCGGATACCCCGGTGTTCGTCCTGCACCTCTACGACCGTGCCCTGCTCAACCGTGCGGCGTTGAAAGTGGTCGGTTATACCCGCGACACGCCGAACCCGCCGGGTGGCGAAATCCAGCGCGATGCCAATGGCGACCCGACGGGCATGCTGATCGCCCGCCCTAACGCGATGATTCTCTACTCGACCCTGGCCAAAGGGCCGAAACTGCCGCTGGAATATCAGGTCAACTCGACCCGCCAATTCATGCGTGAACTCAATCGCCTCGGCGTCACCAGCGCCATCGATGCCGGCGGCGGATATCAGAATTATCCGGACGACTATCAAGTCATCCAGCAACTGGCCAAAGACCAACAGCTCACGGTGCGCATTGCCTACAACCTGTTCACCCAGAAACCCAAGGAAGAGCTGACCGACTTCAAGAACTGGACCAGCACCTCCCACTACGGTCAGGGCGATGACTTTCTACGGCACAACGGTGCAGGGGAAATGCTGGTGTTCTCGGCGGCAGACTTCGAGGACTTCCTCGAGCCACGCCCCGACCTGCCGCAAACCATGGAGCAGGAACTGGAACCGGTGGTCCGCCATCTGGTGGAACAGCGCTGGCCGTTCCGCTTGCACGCCACGTACAACGAATCCATCAGCCGCATGCTCGACGTGTTCGAGAAGGTTAACCGCGACATTCCGTTCGATGGTTTGCCGTGGTTCTTCGACCACGCCGAAACCATCACCCCACAGAACATCGAACGGGTGAAAGCCCTCGGCGGCGGCATCGCGATACAGGATCGCATGGCATTTCAGGGCGAATACTTCGTCGACCGTTACGGCGCCAAGGCTGCCGAAGCCACACCGCCCATCGCTCGTATGCTGGCCGAAGGCATTCCGGTCGGCGCCGGCACCGATGCCACGCGCGTCTCCAGTTACAACCCCTGGACCTCGATGTACTGGCTGGTCAGCGGTCGCACCGTCGGTGGTCTGGCGCTGTACCCGCAAGGCTTGAGCCGCGATACCGCGCTGGAACTCTTCACCCACGGCAGCGCCTGGTTTTCCTCTGAGCAAGGCAAAAAAGGCCAGATCAAGGTCGGACAACTGGCGGACCTGATTGCGTTGTCGGCGGACTACTTCCACATCGAGGATGAAGCCGTCAAATGGATCGAATCGGTGCTGACCATCGTCGACGGCAAGATCGTCTACGGCAGCGTCGAGTTTGAAAAACTCGGGCCGCCTCCGATCCCGGTGGTGCCTGAGTGGTCGCCAGTCGCCAAAGTACCCGGCCATTGGAAACCCCTCGCGCCGCTGACGGCGCAGGTTCACCAATGTGTCGGGGCTTGCGCGGTGCATGCCCATAGCCATGAACGGGCGCGGTTGTCGTCGGCGCCGGTCAGTGACTTTCAGGGATTCTGGGGAGCGTTTGGTTGTTCGTGTTTTGCATTTTGAAGGCAGAATCGAGTTGGTGTTCGGCCCTGTAGGAGCCCGGCTTGCCGGCGAAGGCGCACTTAAGGACGCCTTCGCCGGCAAGCCTGGCGCCTACGAAAAGCAGTTCACTCGCCACCGGTAGCGAGTGCTCTTACAATGCCTGCACTTTCCCCTCCGGCTGCCCCATGGACATCGACCTCGCCCGCACCTTTCTGGAAATCGTCCGCCACGGCAGCCTTGCCGCCGCCGCCGAAAAACTCCACGTCACCCAGACCGCGATCACGGCGCGCGTGCAGAAACTCGAGAGTCAACTGGGCAGCACCCTGTTCGTGCGTAATCGCGCCGGTGCCCGTCTGACGCCTAACGGTGAAGCCTTCGTGGTCTACGCCAATCAACTGGTCGAAACCTGGGAAGCGGCGCGACGGGATTTGCCGTTGCCCGAGGGCTACCGCGACGTGTTGCACATCGGTGGCGAGGTCAGTCTGTGCAACCCGCTGATGCTCAGTTGGGCCGGCGAGTTGCGCGAGAAGATTCCCAGCCACGCACTACGGATGGAAATCCGTGACGGTGAAAACCTGCTGCGCCAACTGGAGCTGGGGGTTCTGGATGCGGCGCTGGTCTACCAGCCCGAGTATTGGCCGCGCCTGCAAGTCGAGCAGGTGCTGGAAGAAAAACTCGTCCTCGTCCGGCTGGCCGCAAGTCCCGATCCCTACGTGTACATCGACTGGGGCCCGGACTTCCGCCGCCAGCACGATGCGGCCCTGCCGGAAAAAGCCAGAGCTGCGTTGAGCTTCAACCTCGGCCCACTGGGCTTGCAGTACATTCTGGAAAACGGCGGCAGTGGCTACTTCCGCACCCGGGTGGTCCAGAGTTATCTGCAAAGCGGTGTGCTGGAGCAAGTACCCAAAGCCCCGGAATTCAGCTACCCGACCTATCTGGTTTACTCCCGCGACCGCGATTCGGCGACTCTGCAACGAGCCTTCGACTTGCTGCGCGAAGTGATCAAATCCGACGATGACTGGTCGCAACGCTGGAACCCGCTGACCTGAGTCCGGTTTGCACCGGATCATGGCGTTTGTGTCCTCTTGCTTCGGCCCGCCTGAAACGCCGGGATCGTCTAATCTGCTGGAGATAACAATAACCACAGGTGAATGCAGTGAGGCAGACCACCGAAGCATTCCGCGCTCGCTACCGCGCAGACATTCATCCGCTTTACAACCCACGGCTACACGGCGCCTTTGTGCTGCTGTTCGGGTTGCTGGCCATTGGTGGATTCTGGAGCACCGTGCATCAAGTTCAGCCACTGCAATGGCTGGCAATGCCGCTGACCCTGCTGTTCTTCAACTTTGGCGTTTACAGCGTGCATCGGCACCTTGGGCATCACAAAAAAAGTTTCGCGCGAATGTTCTACGCCCGCCACGCGGGCGACCACCACAGTTTTTTCGCCCCCGGCCACATGACCTACGACAACGCCAGGGACTGGCGGGTAATTCTGTTTCCGGCCTGGCTGATCGTATTGCACACGGTTGTCATTACCCTGCCCATCTGGTGGCTGCTTAAGCAGTTCGATGCCAACGTCGCCGGAATGTTCGGCGGCTGCCTGGTCCTCGGCTACCTGACCTATGAAGTATTCCATGCCTGCGAGCACCTGCCACCGGAGAACCCCGTCACCCGTTTGCCGTGGATCCGCCAGATGCGCCGCCTGCATGAACTGCATCACCGTCGTGAGCTGATGCAGGAACGCAATTTCAACATCGTTTTTCCGCTGATGGACTACCTGTTCGGCACCCTCTATTGGGAATCGGAGCCGACCGACCTGCACCTGACGAGAACGCCCATGACGCGCATGCAGCATCAGATCGACATCGCTGGAAACCCGATTGACGTGCTCGCCTACGCCAGCACCGTGACCCGTTGGCCGGAGTGGCATCCATCGTCGCTCAAGGTTGATGGCCAGAACGGTCCGCTGCATGCCGGGGCGCGGTTTGAGGAAGACATCAAGGCCGGCGGGCGTGAGGGACACTTGATCTGGGAGGTTAACGAATACCTGCCAGGACGCCGCTGGAGTGCCTGGGCCCGTGGCGATCACGGGTTGTCTTTAGTGGTGACTTACGAGTGCGAAGCCTTGGGCGACAGCACACGTTTTGTCCGCACCCTGGAGTATCAGTTCAGCGGCCTGGTGATGCGCATTGCCAATCGACTGCTGCTAAAGCGGCGCATCGATCGTGAGTCGGCAGCGTCAATACTGGCGTTGCGCGAGATGGCGCAAAAACAGTTGGCCCCGGCAGGAGTCAGCGCGTGAGTCGAACCGTCAAGTTTCGCCATGTGGTGTTGCTGGTGATCGTTGCCATCGGTGCCTTTCTGCTGCTGATGCCGACCAAGGTTCAACCGGTGGCCTGGGCCCCGCCGCCGGCGCCCTCCCTCACCAGCGGAATCTACGCCGACAATCAGCGCCTTAAAGGTGTGGAGCGCGTCGGCGCCGGGGATATCGACGGGCCGGAAGCGTTGCTGCTGGAGGAAGACGTCCTCATCACGGGTTTGCATGACGGCCGACTGCTACGCACCAGCCTCGACGGCAAGGTCACCAAGGTCTTGGCCGATACTGGCGGCAGACCCTTGGGCCTGGCCCGTCACCCCAACGGTCTGCTGGTGATTGCAGATGGGGTCAAGGGCTTGCTGTCACTGGACGCTCAGGGCCGATTGATTCCATTGACCACTGCGGCCAATGGTGTGCCTTTCGGTTTCACCGACGACGTGGTCATCGACAAGTCCGGGCACTATGCCTATTTCAGTGATGCCTCCAGCCGCTTTGGCTATGGCAGGGACGGCGAAGCGATCATCGAGCACGGCGGTGACGGCCGCTTGCTGCGTTATGACTTCCAGACCGGCAAGACGGCGGTCTTGCTGGATAAACTGGAGTTCGCCAACGGCGTGACTCTGGGACCGGACGATGCCTATGTGCTGGTTAACGAAACGGGTGCCTATCGCATCAGTCGTTACTGGTTGAGCGGGCCGAAAACCGGCACCCACGATCTGTTCATCGACAACCTGCCAGGGTTGCCGGACAACCTCGCGTTCAATGGCCGCGACCGCTTCTGGGTGGCGCTTTATGCACCACGCAACGCACTGCTCGATGCCACCGCGCCGCATCCATTCGTGCGCAAGATGATCGTGCGAGCAATGACTGTCCTGCCTCAACCGGTGGAGAAACGCGCCTTCGCGTTGGGCCTGGATCTGGACGGCAAAGTGATCGCCAACTTGCAGGACGGTAGCCGCGACAATTACTCGCCGATCACTACCGTTCGCGAGTATGGGGATTGGTTGTATTTCGGGTCGTTGAAGGCGAAAAACATGGCGCGGTTGCCGTTGAGTACCGCGCTCCAGCAGTAACGCAAATCAAACCGGACCCATGGCGGTGGAGTCATCCTCGTCCATCGGGATGGCACCTTCGTTATTCGGCAGTTCGTCGATGCCCGGCTCATCTTCGGGATTGATGGTGGTGCGTCCTGGGCTCAACGGTTCGGGATGTGTCGGGATGGGGTCGTAGCCACCCTGTTCTTCGCTCGGGAATTTTTCATCGGTCATGGGGCACCTCGCATGGAGCCGTAAATTCGGACTCTGAACATTCGAGGTGCCGGTATTTATCGCCGTTCCAATTTTTCAGTCACCGATCGTCGGTGACCAGACAGGGCGCGTCAGGACGGCGTCTGGAGCCGATCAACGATCTTTTGCTTAACCTGCACGCGCTTCTCCTTGAGTTTCTTCAGTGCGTCATCGCTGGGCGCATCGGATTTGGCGGTTTCAGCCTTGACCACCTCGGCGTCCGCCTGTGAATACTTGTTGATCAGTGAATCCAGTAACGGATCCTTGGTGCGTTTTTGCTGGATATCTTCCTTTGAAAGTTTGAGATCCTGATAAAGGTCGTGTGGCACCGGCATGGAACACCTCCGTTTGTTGATCGGAGGCAAACGCGATCAATGGCGTTCACCAACTATCAGAATGGCCTTGGTTAGCGGGTTCTGTCGACCGCCTATCAGACCAGCGGTGCCCGTTCGTCGCCCTGCCGCAAACGCAACAAAACCTTTGCCCACTCGTCGGCCTCCACAGATTAACGATCACTCGATCGCCCATGAAAACCTGTGTGGAGAATAACCAATGGACGGACTTACCCTGTGCCACCTCACGTTGGCCGTTGCCTTGAGTACCAGCATGGGCACGGCTTTCGCTGCCACTTCCAATGACTTCGTCGACAGCGCGGCCGCGAGCAGTATCGCGGAAATCGAAACGAGCCGATTGGCCCTTGAAAAAAGTTCATCGGCGGACATCAAGAAATTCGCCAACATGATGATCACCGACCATTCCAAGGCCAACGATGAACTGACGGCGCTGGCGAAAAAAAATGACATCGAGGTGCCGGACAACACCATGTTGGTCAAGCAGGCGAAAGAGAAAATCCTCGACATGCGCGATGAATCTTTCGATGCGGCGTACGCCAACAATCAGGTGAAGGCTCACGAAGACACCATCGAGCTATTCAAGAAAGAAGCCAATACGGTGACAGACGACAAAGTCAAAGGCGCCACGGCGCTGAAAGGTTTCGCGCAAAAAATGCTGCCGGCGCTGGAGAAGCATCTGGATATGGCGAAAAAGCTCCAGGCTGCTCACCCCAGCAAATAACACGCCCAAAAAAAGGCCGCATCGTTTGATGCGGCCTTTTTCAATGGCTTGACTAGCCGCCATCGGTGTCGATATCGGCATCGGTGTCATCCCCAGATTTTGGCCGGTCGGGACTCGGCTTGAAACCCGGACTGAACTCATTATCGTTATCCGTGTGGATATTCTTCTGGTCAACCGCTTTGTCTGCGCTTTCCGGTTTGGCGGTTTTTGCGTCTTCTTCAAGACCACTGTCATCGTTCATAAGTACCTCGTTCGTCACTGCACGTGCGCGGCTGAAACAGTCGGGCGTTGTAGATTCGAAGCCTCCCCGGGGACAGGGTTCCATCGCAAGGGTAATTCAAGGTCAAAAGCTGCAACCCTTTGACTATGCTCAAGTGACGGACACTGACTGATCATCTCACCCTGGAGCCCGTCGATGAAGCGTGACATCCGTTTGCTGATCGTCGACAACAACGTCGCCACGCGCTACGCCCTACGCCGGCGCCTGGAGCGCCACGGCTATGAAGTGCTCGAAGCCGGCACGGGTAGCGAAGGCCTGGAGCTGATCGAAAGCGTAGCGATCGACGCGCTGATCCTCGACGTCAATCTGCCGGACATGAGCGGTTTTGACATCGTGCGCAAACTGCGCGCCGAACCCGCCACCGCCCTGCTGCCGGTGATTCACGTATCGGCGGCCTCGATCCAGACCGGCGACATCATCACCGGCCTGGACGCGGGTGCCGATGCCTACCTGATCCACCCGGTGGATGCGGATGTGCTGCTCGCCACTTTGCGCACCTTGCTGCGGGTGCGCGAAACCGAAAATGCCCTGCGTGAAAGCGAGGCGCGGTTTCGAGAAATCTTTGTCAATGTGTCGGCGCCCATCGCGGTGCTGGATGCCGAGTTGAAGGTGCACGAATGCAACCATGCCTTCACGCAGCTGATTCAGGACAACCGCCACCCGGACGCCCTGCGCGATTGCTTTGCCGAAGACCAAGACGCCGTCATCGAGGAACTGCGCCTGCGTCTGGCCTATGGCGAACGCTGGAAAGGCACGCTGAGCATGCGGGTCCACGGCGAGGCTCGCGAAACCGAATGGCAAATTTCGCCGTATCGCACACCGGAACTGAGCCTGGTGTTTGTCGAGGATGTCACTGAACACCGTCACCGCGAACGCTCGCACCTGGCCCGGCTTGACGACGCCACCACCCAATTGGCCAAAGAGGTTGCCGAGCGGGCGCGAACCGAAGCTCAGCTGCTGCAAGTGCAGAAAATGGATGCACTGGGCAAGCTGACCGGGGGCATCGCTCACGACTTCAATAACTTGCTGACCGGCATCATCACCAGCCTGGAATTGATTCTGAAACGGATCGCCGCCTCACGCACCGACAAGGTTCAGTTTTACGCCGAAGCCGCCTTGAACTCGGCCATGAGTGCCGCGTCCCTGACCCATCGTCTGCTCGCCTTCGCGCGCCAACAGCCACTCGATACCCGGCCCGTGGACATCAACGAGCACGTGCGTTCCCTTGAGGAACTGCTGGTGCGCACCATCGGCGAGCGCATTGCCCTGAAACTCCAATTGACCTCTAAACCCGCCATCGCCCTGGTCGACCCCATTCAGCTCGAAAGCGCGATGCTCAATCTGGTGATCAACGCTCGCGATGCCTTGCCCCAGGGCGGCAACATTTGGGTCAGCACCTATGCCGCCTATTCCCATGGCGATCCCAATCTGGCCGATGGTGCGTATGTCGCGTTTTCTGTGCGCGATGACGGTACCGGTATCGAACACAGCGTGATCGACAAGGTGTTCGACCCGTTTTTCACCACCAAGCCGCTGGGCAAGGGCACCGGGCTGGGGTTGTCGACCCTCTACGGTTTCGCCCGGCAATCGGGTGGCGATGCACACATCCGCAGCGTGGCCCGGCGCGGCACCGAAGTCACCATCATGCTGCCGGCCAGTTCCGACCTCACGGCCGGCGACACCGAGCCCGCCACCGTCGATCATCAGGGTGCCGGCGAACATGTGTTGATCGTCGAGGACACGCCGTCGGTGCGCATGTTTGTGGCCGAAGTGTTGATGGATGCCGGTTACCGTTGCACGCAGGTGGACGACATCGAAGGAGCCCTCGAGCGCCTGCAAAACGACGAGTCCATCGACCTGTTGCTGACCGACGTCGGTTTGCCACGCATGAGCGGCCGCGAGTTGGCCGATGTGGCACGGGGCTGGCGCGAAAAGCTGCCGATCCTGTTCATGACCGGTTATGCCGAAACCGCGATCAACCGTCAGGTGTTCCTCGGCGATGGCATGGAAATGCTGATCAAGCCGTTCCAGATCAATGAACTGCTGGACAAGGTGCGACGCACGCTGGACGGTACGTGAACCGATCATCAACCGAGGGTTCTGGCCAAAAACGGTGCGGTTCGGCTCTTCTTGCTTTTGGCGACTTTCTGCGGCGTGCCTGCAGTAACAATCTTCCCGCCCTGATCCCCCGCCCCCGGGCCAATGTCGATCACCCAGTCACTCTGCGCAACCACGCGCATTTCATGTTCGACGACGATCACCGTATGCCCCGCCGTCACCAGCGTATTCAACTGTTCGAGCAAGCGATCGACATCCCTTGGGTGCAATCCGGTGGTGGGCTCGTCGAGCACATACAGCGTTGCCCCACGCTGGTTGCGTTGCAGCTCGGTGGCCAGTTTGATCCGCTGGGCTTCGCCGCCTGACAGCTCGGTCGCCGGCTGGCCTAGGCGCAGGTAACCCAGGCCGATGTCGCGCAGCACCTCCAGCGAGCGGCGAACACCCGGCTGTTCGGCGAATACCGTGACCGCTTCATCCACCGTCAACTGCAACACCTGGGCGATGTTCAACCCTTGCCAGACGATCGCCAGCGTCTCGGGGTTGTAGCGCGCGCCGTGGCAGGTCGAACATGGCGCATAGACGCTGGGCATGAACAGCAACTCGACGCTGACAAAGCCCTCACCTTCGCACGTCGAGCAACGGCCCTTGGCAACATTGAAGGAGAACTGACCGGCGTCGTAACCCTCGGCCTGCGCCTCGGGTGTGGCCGCGTACAGTTTGCGCACGTTGTCGAACAGCCCGGTGTAAGTTGCCAGGTTTGAGCGCGGTGTGCGGCCGATGGGTTTCTGATCGACTTGCACCAGACGCTTGATCGATTCCAGCCCCCCCGTGACCTGACCGCCGCTGACTTGCGGTGCGTCGTCCTCAAGGCTCAACTCTTCAGGTTCGCTGGCACTGGCGCCACGCCCCAGATGCGCACCCACCAGCTCCAGCAACGCCTGGCTGACCAGGCTCGATTTACCGGAACCGGAGACGCCGGTTACCGCGGTAAAACAGCCCAGCGGAAACTCGACGCTGAGGTTGTTCAGGTTGTTGCGGGTGATGCCTTCCAGCCGCAGCCAATCGGTCGCCTGGCGGCTGGCTCGAGGCTGAGTGGCCTGCTCGGCGAACAGATAAGCACGTGTCTGCGAGTTCGTCACATCAGCCAAGCCTGGCGGTGGTCCGCTGTACAGGATCCGGCCGCCATGCTCGCCAGCTGCCGGCCCCACATCGATCAACCAGTCGGCGCGGCGCATGGTTTCCAGGTCATGCTCGACCACGAACAAGGTGTTGCCAGCGGCTTTCAAGCGTTGCAGGGCTTCGAACAGTGCCTCGCCATCCGCCGGGTGCAGACCGGCCGACGGTTCATCCAGCACATAGATCACCCCAAACAATTGCGAACCCAATTGCGTCGCCAGGCGCAGACGCTGCAATTCACCGGACGACAGCGTCGGCGTGCTGCGGTCCAGCGCCAGGTAACCGAGCCCCAGATCAGTCAACGTACTGACCCGTACCAACAAGTCCTGAGCGATCCGTTGCGCGGCCAGGCGTTTCTCCACTGACAGATTCGGTATGTGGCGCACATCCGGCGCATTGGCATGACCACTGGCGCCGTGGGCCACTCGCTGCTCACGGGCCTCGCGTGTCTGACGGTGAGTCAACACCTCGCCCGCCTCGTCGGCCTGTTCAAGGTAGCTGTGAGCGGCCACCGGCTTCAGCACTTGCGCCACTTGCAGCAACGGCATCTGCGACAGCTCGCCGATGTCGTAACCGGCAAACGTCACTGACAACGCCTCGCGCTTGAGCCGTTTGCCGTCGCACAACGGGCAAGGGCTGCCGAGCATGAATGGCGACACGCGCTTCTTCATCAGCGCACTTTGCGAATGACTGAACGTGTGCAGGATGTAGCGCCGGGCGCCGGTGAACGTGCCCTGGTAACTCGGTTCCATTTTGCGTTTGAGCGCGACGTTGGTTTCTTCGGGGGTGAGCCCGGCGTACACCGGAACCGTCGGTGTTTCTTCGGTGAAGAGAATCCAGTCGCGCTGCTTTTTCGGCAGATCGCGCCAGGGTTTGTCGACGTCGTAACCCAGGGTCACCAGGATGTCGCGCAGGTTCTGTCCCTGCCAGGCGGTGGGCCAGGAGGCGACCGCGCGCTGGCGAATGGTCAGGCTCGGGTCCGGGACCATCAGGGCTTCGGTGACTTCATACACCCGCCCCAACCCATGACATTCCAGACACGCGCCCTGGGGCGTGTTGGGCGAAAAGTCTTCGGCATACAGCATCGGCTGCCCCGGCGGATAACTGCCGGCCCGGGAGTAAAGCATGCGGATCAGGCTCGACAACGTCGTCACGCTGCCAACCGACGACCGCGTGCTCGGCGTACCCCGTTGTTGTTGCAGGGCCACCGCCGGCGGCAGGCCTTCGATGGAGTCGACGTCCGGCACCCCGACCTGATCGATCAGGCGCCGCGCATAAGGCGCCACGGATTCGAAGTAGCGGCGTTGCGCTTCGGCGTAGAGGGTCGAGAACGCCAGCGACGACTTCCCCGAACCGGACACGCCGGTGAACACCACCAGGGCATCCCGGGGAATGTCGACATCGACGTTCTTGAGATTGTGTTCCCGGGCGCCGCGCACCCTGACCATGCCTGAGGGAGGGTTGGAAGTCATGGACCTGCCTTGGTTAGATAGCGGAAAGAACTCTGACGTTTGATCGTTCCCACGCTCTGGTGGGAACGATCAACGATCAAATCGGGTCAGCCGTTGAGCACCGTGCGGACCATCTGTGTGAGCGCTTCGGGACCATATGGTTTGCTCAGCAGCCAGGTGTCGGGGCTGAGTTGGTGATTGCGCGAAATAATGTCACGGGTGTGGCCCGAGGTGAACAGCACGGCCACCGGCGGCATCTGCACCTTGGCCCAGGCGGCCAGGTCCGAGCTTTTGATCAGGCCGGGCATGACCACGTCGGTGAAAACCAGGTCCACCGCAGCGCCCTCCAGCAACATCTGCATGGCGGCGTCACCGTTGGCAGCCGTCAGGACTTGATAACCTTCTTCGCTCAGCAATTCCACCGCGGCGCTGCGCACCGCCTCGTTGTCCTCGACCACCAGAATGGTTTCGTGTCCGCCTCGTTGTTGCGGGTCTTGAAGTGTCGTTTCGCTCTGCATCGGACGCAGGCTGCGAGGGAAATACAGCTGCACCCGAGTGCCCTGCCCGACCACGCTGGAAATCTCGATATGCCCGCCACTCTGCTTGACGAAACCGAACACCATGCTCAGTCCCAGCCCCGTGCCCTGGCCGTCGGCCTTGGTGGTAAAAAACGGTTCGAAAGCCTGTGCGAGTATCTGCGGCGACATGCCGACACCCGTGTCAGCCACCGCTACGCTGACATAGTCACCGACGACGATGCCCTTGCCTGCACAAAACTTGCTATCAAGGCCAATGTTCTCGGCGCTCAGGTCAATGGTCCCCTCGCCTTTCATGGCGTCCCGGGCATTGATCGCCAGATTGAGGATGGCGTTTTCCAGTTGATTGCAGTCCACGTAGATGTGCCAAAGGGCTTGCGCAGCAGTGACGTTGATCTGGATGGTTTCCCCCAGCGCTCGCTGCAACAATTCCCCAAGTCCGTCAAAGACCTGCCGCAGATCGCAGACTTCTGGCGACAAGGGTTGACGACGGGCGAACGCGAGCAATTGCGAACACAGTTTGGCGCCGCGCTCGACCGCGGCAATCGACGCACTGACCCGGCGCTGCACGTTGGCGTTGTCCGGCTCATGCCGCGCCAGCAAGTGCAGGTTGCCGGCGATCACCTGCAAGAGGTTGTTGAAGTCATGGGCCACGCCGCCGGTGAGGCCGCCGATGGCTTCGAGTTTCTGGGATTGACGCAGTTGTTCTTCAGCGGCCAGCCGCGCTTCGACTTCGTCGGCAACGCGTTGCTCCAGGTTGCGGGTGAACTTGAGCAAGGATTCTTCGGCGGTCTTGCGTTCGTGGATGTCGATCAACACCCCGGGAAAACGGAACGGTTCGCCCTGTTTATTGAACTCGCAGCCACCACTCGCTTGCACCCACAGATAACTGCCACCAGGGCGCTGGACCCGATACTCGGCGTTAAAGGGTTCGCCGGTTTCCACTGATTGATTGATCTGTTCCTGCACCCAGCTGCGGTCATCGGGATGGATCTGTGCTTCGGCGATATCCGTTGGCAGGTCGGTCAGGTTTTGCTCGGGCGGGTAAGAAAAGGTGCGGGCGAAACGCTCATCGCCGGAGAGCACATTACCCTTGATGTCCCAGACGAACGAGCCGAGCAAAGCCCCGGCATTGAGCGCCAGGCGAACCCGTTCGTTGTCGGCGTGATAGGCGTCCTCGGCGGCCTGACGACGGCGTTCGGAGATCACATGCTCGGTGGTCTCGACCACCATCGCCATGACCCCGGCCGGTTTCCCGCTATCATCAGCCACCGGGCTGTAATAGAGGTCCAGCCAGACGTCTTCGGGTATGCCGTCCCTCAAAAGCACAAACTCTTTATTGCGATAGGACAATGTGCCGCCGGCCAGGCAAGTGTCGACCACATGCCGATTGAATTCGGCGACTTCCGGCCAGCCCAGTTCCACCGGGGAGCCCAACAGGTAAGGATGTCGGCCACCGGCAAACGTCGAGTACGCATCGTTATAGATCATGTAACCCGCACGACCCCACAGCATCACCATCGGAAGTGGGGACGCGAGCATCAACTGCACCGCGCTGCACAGGCTTGCGGGCCAGGTGTCCATGCTCCCCAGCTCGGTCACGCGCCAGTCGAACGCGCGGATACGCCCGGCCATTTCTCCGTTCCAGCCGGCACACCCGTGGCTATCGTCTAGAAACTGCATCGACTGATTCTATATCCCTGTAGATGAGCTGGCTTGAGGGATCGCAACGGCATGAGGACGGTGCGTGCCCGTTTGTTTCGAGCTTCACCGGTGCCAATGGTTTCATTAGAGGTATAGCTGATTTTGTATCTGCGAAGTCCTCACACCTCGATCAGGTGCTTGAGCGGGTGGTAGCCGGTTTTCAACGTGGCGGCGACGTCGAGAATCGCTTTCTCAATGCCATTCAAATGCATGCAAGTCAGTTCGATCGCGGCGCTCTGATTGCCCGCTTCGATGAATTCGATCAGCCGCAAATGTTCATCGTCCCGGCAGGCTTCGTGACTGTCGTCATCCAGCGCGGCGGCGTACAGCGAGGCGCGGGATATCAGCTTGCGGAACCAGTCCAGCAGCACCGGGTTATTCAGGCTTTGCGCGAGTTTGATGTGGAACTCGCCGAGCAGATGAATCAGCCGCTCATGGTCGCCACTGCGGTGCGCTTCATCCTCCAGCAGCAAGTGATCACGCAAGTCCTGGGTCACGGCGGAATCACGCCGGCGGCAGAGTTCGGTGACGATGCCGATTTCGATCAGACGCCTGGTTTCGAACAACGAACGGATTTCTTCATCACTCGGCAACGACACCGACGCGCCTTTGTTGGGTTCGGTGGTGACCAGCCCGTCGGCCTCCAACTGTTTGAGTGCAGCACGAACCGACGTCCGGCTGACATTAAAAAGTTCGGCCAATGACGCTTCGCCAAGCTTCATGCCGGGACGCAATGAACGTTTGCTGATTGCCTCGTAAACCCCTTGGTAGACGCGGTCAACCGTGGTCTCGAGTTTTTTCTCGGTCATCTGAACACTCCTTTAGCGCGAAACAACCGACCCCGGCGATGAGCAGCCATTGAAAAAGGGGGTTGCACGAGCAGATTAATCCGGGTATTTCTAAATTGCATCCAGATATTGCATACAATAAAAAGAGGAATGCACCATTATGGGTCGTCAAGTCGCAATCGAAGTGCGTAATGTGTCCAAGCGGTATTCCGACGATCCCGCGTTAGCGCCAGCCCTCGACAACGTGTCGGTGGACATCGCCGACAACGAATTCTTCACCCTGCTCGGCCCTTCCGGCTGCGGCAAAACTACCTTGTTACGCACCATCGCCGGTTTCGAACAGGTCAGCGAGGGCGAGATTCGTCTGGCCGGCGAACCGGTCAATGACTTGCCGCCGTTCAAGCGCCGGGTCAACACAGTGTTCCAGAGCTACGCGCTGTTTCCGCACATGAGTGTCGCGCAGAATATCGCCTTCGGCCTCGAGATGCAGGGTCTTGATCGCAAGCTCATCGCGCAACGGGTCGATGAGATGCTGGCACTGGTACAAATGCAACACCTGGCCACGCGCACACCGGCCGAGTTGTCCGGTGGCCAGCAGCAGCGCGTGGCGCTGGCTCGGGCCCTGGCGCCGAAACCCAAAGTGCTGTTGCTGGATGAACCGCTGTCGGCGCTGGACCTCAAGCTGCGCAAGGAAATGCAGGTCGAACTGAAGCGCGTGCAGAAGGAAGCCGGGATCACGTTCATCTTCGTGACCCACGATCAGGAAGAAGCCCTGACGCTCTCCGATCGCATTGCCGTGATGTCCGCCGGCAAGATCCTGCAGATCGGTACGCCCAACGACATTTACGAACGCCCGCAGCATCAGTTTGTCGCCCAGTTCATCGGCGACATCAACTTTCTCCCCGGCCATCTCAAGCGCGGTCAGCAGAACGAAAAGCTCTTCGTGCCCAATGGCATGCCGGTGGAAATCCCCTGCCCGGCCCAAGGCTTCGACGGCGCGGCCGTGCAATTGGCCTTCCGCCCGGAGCGTTCGCAACTGGTCGACCCTACGCAACCGCATCACCTGCGCGGCGTGATTGAAGCGGTGTTGTATGTCGGCACCGCGACCCTTTACCAATGCCGCTTGAACAACGACATCAAAGTCATGCTAAGCGAGAACAACGAAGGCCTGAACCGCGGCCGGGAGGTCGGTGATCGCGTCGCGGTCAACCTGCCGCCCCACGCCTGTCTGTTGATGGAGGCCTGAGATGAGCGTCAGCAGCACTTCTCCCGCCCTTAACCGTGCGCTGTTGCTCAGCCCGGTGGTTTTGACTTTGCTGGCGCTGATTGCCATTCCGCTCGGCATCATGGGCTACATCAGCCTGCTGCCCCGCAACGTTTACGGTGGCGTCGACTGGCAGGCCGACTGGCAATTGCAAAGCTACGTGCAGCTGTTTTTTCAGGAAGGTTTCGACGGCGAACTGGAGCTGAACTGGGTCTACGCCCAGGCATTGTTGCGTTCGGTGTTCCAGGCCGGTGGCACGACGTTGTTGTGCTTCCTTTTCGGTTTCCCGGTGGCGTTGTGGATGTCAAGCCTGACACCGCGTCGACGCAACCTCATGGTCTTGCTGATCACCATTCCGTTCTGGACCAACCTGCTGATCCGCAACTACGCGTGGCTGATCATCCTGCGCGAGCACGGCTGGGTTGCTCAGAGCCTCAACGCGCTGTTCCCGCAGGCGGGCGGCATCACCCTGCTCTACAACGACTTCGCCGTCAGCGTCGGGCTGGTCTACAGCTTCTTGCCGTTCATGATTCTGCCGATCTACTCGACCCTGGAAAAACTCGACTGGCGTCTGGTGGAAGCCGCTTACGACCTTGGCGCCAACCGCTGGCACGCGTTGCGGCGGATCATTCTGCCGCTGTCGATGCCCGGCGTGATTGCCGGTGCGCTGCTGGTGTTCGTGCCGAGCCTCGGCGCCTTCATCACCCCGGCGATTCTCGGCGGAGGCAAGACGCTGATGATCGGCAACCTGATCCAGCAACAGTTCGGCACCGCGCGCAACTGGCCGCTGGGCAGTTCGTTGTCGTTCCTGCTGCTGGGGATTCTGCTGCTGTCCCTGGTGCTTTACGCCCTCTATAGCCGCAAGGCCGCCAAGAACCTGCGTCGGGGAGCCACCGCATGATCGCCCTGCACCTGAAAAAACTGCCACTGACCCGTGAATTCAGCCTGTTGATCCTGGCCTACCTGTACGTGCCGATCTTTGTGCTGATCGCCTACAGCTTCAACGCCAACCGCTCGGCAACGGTGTGGACCGAGTTCTCCTTCGCCTGGTACGGACGGATTCTGGCGAACCCGTCGATCCAGACCGCCGCGTTGAATTCGATCATCGTCGCCAGCATCGCCACGGTCTGCGCCACGGCCATTGCGTTGCTCGCAGCGCTGGCGACCTATCGGCCGTTTTACGGACAGAAGATGGTCGAGGGCGGGATCAACCTGCCACTGATCCTGCCGGAGATCGTCACCGCCGTGGCCACCCTGCTGCTGTTCATGGCGCTGGGGATCAAGCTCGGTTTGCTGACGGTGATTGTCGCGCACATCGGCTTCTGCATTCCCTTCGCGTACCTGCCGATCCGCGCGCGGCTCAATGACCTGGACAAGAGCTTGCTGGAGGCGGCGAACGATTTGTACGCCAACCCGTGGCAGGTGTTTCGCCGGGTCACCTTGCCACTGCTGTGGCCGGCGGTATTGTCCGGGTCGGTGTTGGCGTTCGTGGTCAGCCTCGACGATTTCATCATGACCTTCTTCGTCGCCGGCCCCGGTTCGACAACGTTACCGGTGTACATCTTCTCGGCGATCAAGTCCGGTGTCACGCCGGAGATCAACGCGATCTCGACCCTGATGCTGGTGATTTCCATCGTGCTGGTGGTGCTGGCCTTCTGGCTGGGACAGCGCGGCAAAAACCAATGAGTCTGGAGCCTGCTGTTATGAATAGAAAGCCTATGAAACTGAAAAGCATGCGTTACGGCGTCGCCGGTCTGGCCCTCAGTTGCTTCACCGTTTTCACCGCACAGGCCGCCGAGCCCAAGCAATTGTTCTTCTACAACTGGACCGACTACTACCCGGTGGAACTGCTGGCCAAGTTCGAAAAGGAGACCGGGATCAAGGTCACCATGGACGGCTACGACAGCAATGAAACCTTGCTGGCCAAGTTACAGGCCGGTGGCGCGGCGTACGACGTGATCGTGCCGTCGCAGTCGATCATGCGCACGTTGATCAACCAGGACCTGCTGCTGGAAATCGACGCGGCGTCCCTGCCCAACTTCCAGTACGTCAAACCGGCGTTCCGCGACCCGAGTTTCGACCCGGGCCGCAAATTCTCCGCACCGTACCTGTGGGGCACCACCGGGTTTTCCTATGACAGTGCGCGGGTGCCCGGCGGCAGGCTGGACGATTCGTGGAAAGAATTCTTCGAACCGCGCAAGGAACTCAAAGGCCAACTCGCCGCCCTCGACACCTCCAGCAGTGTGATCAACGCGGCCAGTCATTACCTGAACGTCGACGAATGCAGCGAAAACCCGCAGGACGCCAAGCGCATTCTGGAACTGCTGCAAAAACAGAAACCGCACTTGAAGATGTACAGCTCGGACAACACCGTCGACCGCATGGCTTCCGGTGAGGTGATCATGATGCAGAACTGGAACGGCTCTACCGCCCGGGCCACGTTGCAAAAAAGCACCATCAAGTACGTGTACCCGCGCGAAGGCCTGGCCATGTTCCAGGACAACTTCGCCGTGCCGAAAAGCGCCCCGCACCCTGGCAACGCGAAGACCTTCATCGACTGGATGATGAAACCGGAAAACGCTGCCGCCGTGTCCAACGCCATCGCCTACGCCAACGGCATCCAGAGCGACAAGTTGATCGACGCCAAATGGCGGGTCATGGACGCCATCAACATGCCCGACGAGTTCGCCTCGCGCCTGCGCCCGGAAAAAGAGTGCAGCAACAAGGCGCGCGAGCTGCAGGACCGGATCTGGTCGAAGCTCAAGGGTTGATTGCCTGGCTTGAAACCGCGTCGCGGCCATCGCGAGCAAGCTCGCTCCCACAGTGGTTTTGTGTTGAACATGGAATGTGTGGACAACCCAATACCCTGTGGGAGCGAGCTTGCTCGCGATGAGGCCCGCCAATACACCACCAAATTTTGAGGTTTGCCATGACCCAACCCCGCTGGCTGCGCAACGTGCGGCCCTACGGTCGCGCTGCCGAAGACCTGCTTCTGGACAACGGCCTGTTCAAAGATCGACGCCCGGCGTCCAGCGCACCGTTGGCCGCCACCGACATCGACGGCCTAAACCAGCTCCTCACCCCTGCCCTGGTTGAAAGCCACGTCCACCTCGACAAAACCCTCTGGGGTCAACCCTGGCGCCCGAACAGCGCCGGGCCGACGCTCAAGGATTACATCGCCAACGAGCGCCGTGTGCTGCGTGAAGTCCAGGCGCCGATTGCCCAACGCGCCGGCGTCCTGCTGGAAAACTGCATCGCCCGTGGCTCGCTGACGATGCGTTGTCACGTCGACATCGACCCGGAATTCGGCCTGCGCCACGTCGAGGCCATTCAGCAACTGCGCGAAAGTTACCGCGACCTGATCGACCTGCAACTGGTGGTCTTCCCGCAAACCGGCCTGATCAGCCGCCCCGGCACCGCCGAACTGATGCGCGAAGCCATGGTCCTGGGCGTGGAAAATGTCGGCGGCCTCGACCCGTGCGGCATCGATAACGACCCGATCGCGCAGCTCGACTTCGTCTTTAAGCTGGCCAGCGAATTCGAGCGTGGCGTCGACATTCACCTGCACGACAAGGGAGAACTGGGCCTGTGGCAGATCGCACTGATCGCCGACTACACCGAACGTTTCGGGCGTCAGGGTCGGGTGATGATCAGCCACGCCTACTGCCTTGGGATGTTGCCGTGGAGCCAGGTTAAACCGGTGGCCGAGCGTCTGGCGGCGCTGAACATCTCGTTGATGAGCTCGGCGCCGGCCGATTGTGCGGTGCCGCCGTTCCTCGCCCTGCGCGAGGCCGGGGTGAATGTCTGTCTGGGTTCGGACGGCATTCGCGATGCCTGGTCGCCCATGGGTAACGGCGACATGCTGGAACGGGCGATGCTGCTGGCCTTTCGTTTCGACTTGAACAAGGACGATGAACTGGCGGCGGCGTTCGAAGCGGCGACGGTAAATGGCGCTCGGGCGTTGGGTTGTGAAGGGTATGGGGTGGAGATCGGCCAGCCGGCGGACTTTTTGCTGATGCCGGTGCAGACGCTGGGCGAGGCCGTGGTGTCGCGGCCGGTGCGGCAGGTTTATCGCGGCGGCGAGCTGATCGCTTCCGGCGGCCAACTGCTGGACAGTCGCTTGTGAAACGGATTGCTTTGAAAGCCAGCTGCGTGGTCGGGTTCGACGGTACACAGCATGTGCTGTGGCGCGACGGCGAAGTGGTGTTCGAAGGTTCGCACATCGTGTTTGTCGGACGTGATTATCCGGGCCCGGTGGATCAGTGGATTGATTACGGCAACGCGTTGATCGGTCCGGGCTTTATCGATCTGGATGCGCTCGGAGATCTTGATTCGACGGTGCTGACGCTGGACAACGGCGATGAACGCGACATGGGTCGGATGTGGTCCGAGGACTATCTGGCGAGCGGTCCGCGGGAGAGTTACACCGCGGATGAAGAAGTCTTCAAGTACCGCTATGCCTTCACTCAGTTGATCCGCAACGGCATCACCACCGCCATGCCGATCACCTCGATGTACTACCGCGAGTGGGCCGAGACTTACGACGAGTTTTCTGCGGTGGCCGGTGTCGCTGCCGAGTTGGGGCTGCGAACTTACCTCGGTCCCTGCTACATGAGCGGCATGAGTTACTGGCGCGCCGATGGAACCCTCGGGCATCACTGGGATGAAGCGCGAGGAATGACCGGGCTCGACGCGGCTGTTCAGTTTTTCCATGATTTCGACGGTGCTCACGAGGGTTTGATTCGCGGCGCGCTACTGCCGGACCGCATCCAGACCTGCACCCCGGCCCTGCTGCAACGCACCGCTGCGTTGAGTCGGGAACTGAACGCGCCGATGCGTTTGCATTGCTGCCAAGGGCTCGGTGAAGTGGCGATGGTCGAGCAACTGCGCGGCGTATCGCCCCTGACCTGGTTGCAGCAACTGGACCTGTTGACCCCGCGCAGTCTGTTGCCCCACGGCATCTACACCTCTGGTGATGACGATCTGCAACGCGTTGTGGATGGCGGCGCGAGTCTGGTGCATTGCCCAGTGGTGTTTGCCCGTGACGGCGAGGCGCTGAACTCTTTCGGTCGCTATCGGGCCAAGGGCATCAATTTCGCCTTGGGCACCGACACCTGGCCGGCGGACCTGCTGGAGAACATGCGCCAGGGTCTGAACATCGCGCGATTGATGGAGGGCGGCAACTCGCTCACCTCCACGCTGGACCTGTACAACGCCGCCACCCTCGGTGGCGCCAAAGCCTTGGGTCGAGATGATCTCGGCCGTTTGGCGCCGGGCGCCAAGGCTGACATCACGGTGTTCAACCTTCGCGGTCTGCACCTGGGGCCACTGTTCGAACCACTGAAAAACCTGGTGCTGGCCGGGCGCGGTGACGATTGCATCGCCAGCTACATCGACGGCCGCTGCGTCATGCAAAACGGTCAGGTTCAAGGCGTCGACTACCCCGCCCTGCAACGCCAGGCCCAACAACAATTCGAAAAACTGATGCGCAGCCACAGCGACCGGGCCTTCGGCCAACCGGACTGGAAAGGCCTGTTCAAACCGGCCATCCCGTTCGCTGACGACTACAGCGCACACGCGCCGCTGAGCGCGATTGATCCACTTCTTTAGAGAGTTCTGCCCATGCAAAGCTTCGACTTCAGCCAATTGAGTCCGCGAGACAAGTACAAGATTCTGATCGGCAGCGTGGTGCCACGGCCGATTGCCCTGGTCACCACCATCGACGGTGAAGGTCGGATCAACGCCGCGCCCTTCAGCTTCTTCAACGCCCTCTCGGCCGACCCGCCGATCCTCGCGCTAGGCGTGGAAAACTACGGAGACCAAAGCCCCAAGGACACCACTCGCAATATCCAGCTCAACCAGGAATTCACCGTAAACATCGTCAGCGATGCCCTGGTGGAAGCCATGAACGTCTGCGCCGTGCCGTTCGCTCCCGGCTTCGACGAACTGACCGCCGCCGGCCTTACCGCGATTCCCGGCACCACGGTCAAATGCCCACGAATCGGCGAAGCACCGGTGGCTCTGGAGTGCAGGCGGATGATGGCGCTGTCCATCGGGCAGTCGCGGGAGATTATTTTTGGAGAAGTGCTGATGGCGCATGTGCGGGATGAATTGATCGACCCGAAAACCCTGTATATCGATCAGCTGGGGCTGGATGCGATTGGGCGGATGGGTGGGCATGGGTATGCGCGTACTCGGGATTATTTTGACTTACCGACACGGTCGTTGCAGGCGTGGACGGATGCGCCGGGGGGTGGGGAGCGGTTTTGGCCTTTGGGTAAATGAGGGCGTGATCGTTCCCACGGTCAACGAAAATCCCGGCTGCGCACACTGATGCCGTCGAGCAATGGACTCAGGTCGCTCAACCGTCCGGCAATCAAATGCCGCACCTCGCCTTCCTTTTCCCAGCGCCCATCAACCTTGAGCAACTGCGAGCCGACCAATACCTGGCGCTGCCGGTCGGCCAGGTCGCGCCAGACCACCACGTTGACATTGCCGAACTCATCTTCAAGGGTGACAAAGGTCACGCCACTGGCGGTACCTGGACGTTGCCGACCGGTCACCAGCCCGGCGACGCTGACCGGTCTTCCATGCTCGACATCCAGCAGTTCTTTCGAGCTGCGGCAGCGGCGGGCTTGCAATTCACCGCGCAGCAACGCCAGCGGATGCGGACCGAGGGTGGTGCCGACACTGTTGTAATCGGCTAGCAGGTCCTCGCCCACGGTGGGTTTGGGCAACGACACCGCGCCCTCCTCCTGACTCGGCAGACTGGCAAACAAGCCGAGCTGCTTCTGTACACCCGCCACTTCCCAGCGCGCCCGATGACGGTCGCCCGCCAGTCCACGCAGCGCACCGGCATCGGCCAGTTGCTCCTGGGCGCGGGCATCGAGTCGTGCCCGCTCGCCGAGGTCGGCGATGTCGATAAACGCCCCCTTCGACCTCGCCGTTTCGATGCGCCGGGCATCGTCCTCGCGAAAGCCCTTGATCATCCGCAACCCCATGCGAATCGCCGGCTGGGCACCGGTGATCGGTTCCAGGCTCCAATCCCAGTCACTGGCACGCACGTCCACCGGGCGAATCTGCAAATGATGCCGGCGCGCGTCCTGCAGAATCTGGTCCGGGCTGTAAAACCCCATGGGCCAGCTGTTGATCAGCGCACAGGCGAAGGCCGCCGGCTCGTGGCATTTCAACCAGCAACTGGCGTAAGTCAGCAAGGCGAAACTGGCGGCGTGTGACTCGGGAAAACCGTAGCTGCCGAAGCCTTTGATTTGCTCGAAAATCTGCGCGGCAAATTCTGCCGTGTAGCCGTTTTTCTTCATCCCGGCGGCCAAGCGATCCTTGTGCGGTTCGAGCCCACCGTGGCGTTTCCAGGCGGCCATGGAGCGGCGCAACTGATCGGCCTCGCCTGGGCTGTAGTCGGCGGCGACAATCGCAATCTGCATCACCTGTTCCTGGAACAGCGGCACGCCCAGCGTACGCTTGAGCACGACTTCCAGTGCCGGGGACGGATAGACCTCGGGTTCTTCCTTGTTTCGGCGTCGCAGGTACGGATGCACCATCCCGCCCTGAATCGGCCCCGGACGGACGATCGCCACCTCGATCACCAGGTCATAGAAGGTCCGGGGTTTGAGCCTCGGCAGCATCGACATCTGCGCCCGGGACTCGATCTGAAACACGCCGATGGTGTCGGCACGACCGATCATGTCGTAGGTTTGCGAGTCTTCGGACGGGATCGTCGCCAGGCTCAGGTCCCGATGGCGATGGCGACGCAACAGATCGAAACAACGACGGATCGCACTGAGCATGCCGAGGGCCAGGATATCCACCTTGAGCAGCCCGACCGCATCCAGATCATCCTTGTCCCACTGGATGATGGTGCGCTCGGCCATGGCGGCGTTTTCCACCGGGACCAGGCTGTCCAGAGGCTGCTCGGAAATCACGAAACCGCCGGGGTGCTGGGACAGGTGTCGGGGGAAACCGATCAGTTGCCCCGTCAGGCTCAGCACCCGGCGCAGTACCGGGCTCTCGGGATCGAACCCGCCTTCAAGCAGGCGTTCCACGGGCGGTGTTGCATCACTCCAGTGGCCACAGCAATCGGCCAGGGCGTTGATCTGATCCGGCGGCAACCCCAAGGCCTTGGCCACATCACGCACCGCGCCGGCCGCATGATACGTGCTGACCACTGCCGTCAGCGCCGCGCGGGCTCGGCCATAACGCTGGAACACGTACTGCAAGACTTCTTCGCGACGCTCATGCTCGAAATCGACGTCGATGTCCGGCGGCTCGTTGCGTTCCCTGGAGAGGAAGCGCTCGAACAACAGCGTGGTGCGATCCGGATCGATTTCCGTGATGCCCAAGGCAAAACACACCGCCGAGTTGGCCGCCGAACCACGGCCCTGACACAGGATTTTTTGCTCACGGGCGAATCGCACAATGTCGTGAACCGTCAGGAAATAGCTTTCGTAGCCCAGCTCGGCGATCAGCTCCAGTTCCTTGTCGATCTGCGTCAGCACCTTGGTCTGCGGGCCTTTTGACCAGCGCCACGCGATGCCCTCTTCGGTCAGATGCCGCAGCCAGGACGTGGCTGTCTGGCCTTGCGGTACCAACTCCCGGGGATATTGATAACGCAACTGACCGAGGTCGAAGGTGCAGCGTCGGGCGATGTTCAGCGTTTCGTCGAGCAATGCTTGCGGATAGATCGATTGCAGCGCATCGAGACTGCGCACATGCCGCTCGCCATTGGGATGAAGACGCAACCCGGCCTCCGCCACCGGCACGTGATGACGGATCGCGGTCATGGTGTCCTGCAAGGCGCGTCGGCCGCGAGCGTGCATGTGCACATCGCCGCTGGCCACTGCCGGGATTCGCAGTTCGCCCGCCAGGGTCAGCAGCGCAGCCAGCCGTCGGGTATCGTCCTGGCCGCGATGTAGCTGGACGGCCAGCCACAGGCGTTCGGCGAAGGTCTGCTTCAGCCAGTGACCCTGTTCAACGTCATCGACAGCGTCCGGCACCCACAACGCCAACAGCCCCGGCAGGGGTTCGCTGAAGTCTTCCCGCAGCACTTGATACTGGCCTTTCTGCGCTCGGCGTCGGGCTCGGGTAATCAGTCGGCACAGGGTTTGGTAACCCTCGAGGTTTTCCACCAGCAGCACCAGTTTCGGGCCGTTCTCGATCCGCACTTCGCTGCCAATGATCAGCGGCAGCGCCACGGATTTGGCCGCTTGCCAGGCGCGGACGATACCGGCCAGGGTGCATTCATCGGTGATTGCCAAGGCCTGATAGCCCTGTTTTTTCGCCCGCTGAAAGAGTTCGAGGGTACTGGAAGCACCGCGCTGGAAACTGAAGTTCGACAGGCAGTGCAGTTCGGCGTAATCGATGCTCATGCGAACCACCCCTGCAGCCACAACCGGCCGTCCTCACCGACCGCACGATAGGCCCAGCCCTGCTGGCCAGAGCGGGTTTCGATCAGGAAGTAATCGCGGCGCACATCGTCACCGTCCCACCACCCGGACTCGATGCGTTCCGGCCCCATTAGGATGCGCGTCGAACCTTGGTGCACCGCCAGCGGTTCAGTCAGCAGCCAGCCCGGTCGTTGCACGGCAGGCAGCCCGCCACAACGCTGACTGTCGACACTGGCCTGCCACGCGCATTCCGGCCGGTGATCGGCCTGGAACCGCAATCCCTGCACCGCGTCATCCCCCAACCGCGCGCGCAAGCGTTCGCGCAGTTGCTCCCAGGGCAAGGACTGCTGCGGGCGGTCGTCGAACAGCTCCTGATACTGGGGAACGAAGGCCGGCAAGTCTTCGGCGCGCAGACGAAAACCGCGCACCGGGGCCTCGACCTGGACATGCTCCAACCGGCCTCGGGCCAGTTCAAAGAGCATCGCTGGATCACGTTCGGCGCTGAGCAGGCCGACCTTGATGAGGGTGTCCGGCAACCCGGCATGCTCCAGGTGCAGGTCGAAACGCTGCACGCCGCTGTCCCGCCCGCAAAGAAACGTCGACAGGTCACCGGTCAATCGGCGTAACGGAAACAGCAGCGCCTGATGGGACTGCACATCGAAGTTGAGCTCGATGCGCACATCGAAGCGGTCCGGCGGCAGGTAGAACGTCAGCGCCAGCCGCCGTAACCCAAGCAAGGTGTCCAGATGCTTGAGCACCTGGGCCTCGAAACGCCGGGCCAGACTATGGCGAGGCAACGCCTGAACCTGACTCAAGGTTCGCAGCCCCATGCGCGACAACGCTGTGGCGACGCTGGTCTCCAGCCCGATCCGGTCGATGGGCAACTGCCCAAGATGATGGTGCAAGGCTTGATCGTCGGGCACCACCAGACCGTCATACGCGTTGGCCAGTACCCGCGCGGCCACCGGGTTGGGCGCGGCAACAATCCGATGGCGAAACCCCAGTTCGCCGAGCTCGGTCCGTAACCGCGCCTCGAATTGCGGCCAGGCGCCGAACAATCCCAGGCTGGACTCGATTTCAAACACCACCGCACGCGGGTAATGCACGCTGACCTGAGCGCTGAAGCGGTAGGCCCATGCAGCCAGAAACTGCTGCCAGTGTTCGATCTCGGCGGCGTCGTATTCGGCCGTGGCAAATCCTTTGCTTAGCGCCTGCGCGGCGGTCATCGACTGGCCGGGACGCAATCCCAGCGCTCGCGCCGAACCGTTGACCGCCTGCAACACCCGACGCTGGGCCGGGCCGGTCAGCAGCGCCAGCGGCGCATCGGGATCGGAGCGCTGACGCAGTACCGCGTCCAACGCCAATTGCGGGAAAAGAATGCAGACCCAGCGCATGGCAACCTCAATGCCCCACGGGAAAGGCAATTGGCGCCGAGCGCGCCAACCCGCCCCGGCACTTGAGCACTCGCAATTGCGCAGGCTTGGCGTCGATGGCAATGCGCAAAGCGGCTGGCGAAGGGTTGATGGCTTCATTGATCGAGCGATAGGCGAACGCCAGGGTCTGGCCGGTTTCCGCGGCCACCTGCAAGCGGCGCAACGCTCGATCATCAGCCTTGTGCGGCCAGCACAGCACCGCACCGCAACTGCCCGAACGCAGGCATTGTTCGGCCGCCCACAGCGCATCGCGCTCGCTCGCCTGGATGATCGACAACTGGCGCAGATCGACCCCGGCGTTCTGCCAGGCCTGGGGGTACGGCACGTAAGGCGGCGCCACCAACACGATGCGCTCGCCAGCGGCCGACAACCGCGCCAGCGCCGGCCACACCAGTTGCAATTCACCGACGCCCTGCCCGGCCAAAAGGATTTCGGTCAGCGCCGCTTCCGGCCAACCGCCAGTAGGCAACGCCGCATCCAGCGCGGCATGCCCGGTGGGTTGGGGGCTGACGGCCGGTGGCGCAGGTCGGCCCTTCCAGACCTGGCCGCCATTGAACAGCGTATCCAGCGCAACGACGGCGCCCATCACCCTTGCCTCACCAGACCGCAGAACACCCCTTCGATGGCCAGGTCCTGATCGGCGTCGACGATGATCGGCTTATAGGCCGGGTTGCGCGGCAGCAATCGGACAACGTCGCCGACTCGCTCGAAACGTTTGATGGTGACTTCGCCGTCGAGTCGCGCGACGACGATCTGGCCGTTGACCGCCTCGGGATTGCGGTGCACGCCGACCAGATCGCCGTCGAGAATGCCGTCCTCGATCATCGAGTCGCCCTGGACCCGCAGCATGTAATCCGGCACCCGCGAGAAGATCGACGGGTCGAGCAGCAAGCGGCTGTGAACCTCGGCATCGGCACCGATCGGCGCACCCGCCGCCACCCGACCGAGTACCGGAATGTCCAGCAACTCGGGCCGCGCCGGTTGCCCGAGCAAACGAATGCCCCGGGCCTGATGCGCATTGACCTCGATGAAACCGGCCTCGGTCAGCGCCAGCACATGCTTGCGCGCCACGCTGCGGGAGGCGAAACCGAACGCCTCGCTGATTTCAGCGAGGCTCGGGGACTGACCGTGCTCGGCGATTCGATCGCGGATAAAAGTCAGGATGGCGGTACGGCGGGGAGTTAAAGTCGTCATGGAGTACATTTGTACTCTTTTGCCTTTTTCCTGACAAGGACCGCCAGTCAGCTCAAGCCACGAGACGCCAGAAAACCTGCGATGTAATCGATGAAAGCCACCACTTTGGCGGTCGCCCGTCGATGGCTCGGGTACACCGCCAGAATGTGCGCGCCGAAGCTGTCCGGATCGATGTCGTAGTCGGCCATCACCCGCACCAGTCGACCGTCGGCCAGATACGGCGCGGCACTCCACAGCGGCGTGTGCAGCAACCCGCGCCCCGCCAGCGCGTTGGCCAGCAGCAGGTCGTAATTGTCGCTGCGCAAACGCGGCGCCTGCGGTTGCGGCAGGCTCAAACGCTGGCCGTCGCGCTCGGCCCACCAGAATTCGCGGCTGAGCAACGGATGGCGATACAGCAACCATTCATGGTCATCGAGGGTTTGCGCAGTCACCGGCAGCCCCTTGCGCGCCAGATAAGCCGGGCTGCCGCACAACGCCAGACGGTTACTGCCGACGACGCGGGCGATCAACCCCGGCAAGTCGTCATGACCTTCGCGCAACGCCAGGTCGTAGCCACTTTCCAGCAGATTGACGAACTCATCGCACAGGTCCACTTGTAGATTGATCTGCGGGTATTGCTCCAGAAAACCGCCACACACCTGGTCGAGAAAGGCCTGCCCATAGGCCAGCGGCGCAGTGATTTTCAGACTGCCGCGCAAGCCATGCTGCATTTGCTCGATTTCCTCGCCGGCCTCCTCCAACCGTTGCAATACCTGACGCGCGGTTTCCAGGTAGAGCCGCCCCACTTCCGTCAGCAGAATCCGTCGGGTACTGCGCTCGAACAGCCGGGCGCCGAGCTCGGCTTCCAGGTGATTGACCGCTTTGGTCAGGGCCGAAGGCGTCTTGCCCAGTTGCTCGGCGGCGCGGCTGAAACTGCCCAATTGCGCCGTAACCACGAACATTTTCAATGCACCCAGCTTGTCCATTCTTTTTCCATTCAGGCAAAAACGTTTTTCGTAAGTGAGGCGTTCTGCTTGCCGTGACAAGCCACTAATCTGGCCATCAGACGCAATAACAAGGAAACATTCAATGAAAAGATTCATCCCGAATCTATTGATGGTGGCAGTGAGTTTTGCCTCGTTGGAAGCCATGGCTGCGACTGATCTGGTGTTGCTGAACGGCAAGATTTTCACCGCCGACCGCAGCCAACCCAAGGTTCAGGCGTTGGCGGTGCAGGACGGCAAAGTGTTGCAGGTCGGCAGCGATGCGCAGATCAAGGCCTTGATCGAGTCGGGAACCAAAGTCATCGATCTGGGCGGCAAGACCCTGATGCCCGGCCTGATCGACAGCCATTCCCACGCGATTTTCGGCGGTCTGGAAATGGCCTCGGCCAACATGGAAGACGAGGTGGTCGACCTCTTTGAGCTGGAAAAACGCCTGCGCGCATGGCGTGACGATGGCAAAGCGAAACATGGTGATGTGCTGAGCGTGGCCGGCATGAGTTCCGCTTACTGGGCTCAGGCCGAGGCCTTCGGCAAGACCTTCAACACAGGGGAATGGGCCGAAGTGCCCGTGGTGTTCACCGGCAGCGACCACCACACTGCGTGGGCCAACGACGTCATGCTCAAGCGCGCCGGCATTGATGCGGCGCTGCTGAAAAACCTGCCGGACGCCGAAAAAGACACCGTCGGCAAGCGCGTCGATGGCAGTCCCAACGGGTTCCTGGTCGACGCCGGTTGGGATCGCGTCGCGTCAAAAATGCCGGTGCCGAGCGCCGCCGACATGCTGAAGGCCGCGCAAACCGCGGTGCGTTACAACAACAGTCTCGGCATCACCGCCTGGATGGACCCCGCTGCCAACGCCGCACCCGGCGAACCCGTGTTTGCGCTCAAGCCCACGGAGAAAACCGTCGGCGTGCTGCCAGTGTACAAAGCGCTAGCCGAAACGGGTGGCCTGAGCGCCCATGTCGCCGCGCTGCTGGTGGCCAATCCGAAAAGCGTCCCGGCCGATCTCGACACGCTGGACAAGGTCCGCCAGCAATTCCAGGGCATCCCCAACCTGACCTTGCCCGGTATCAAGATCTTCGCCGACGGCGTGATCGAGTACCCGGCGCAGAGTGCGGCAATGATCGATCCGTACAACAACTCCCGCAAACAGGGCGAACTGCTGATCGATCCGAAGCATTTCGGCGAACTGGTCAGCGCAATCGATCAACGCGGTTGGCTGGTGCACATCCACGCCATCGGCGACCGGGCGGTGCGTGAATCACTGAACGGCATTGCCCAGGCGCGCAAGGATCGTCAAAGCGGCGTGACGCACTCGATCACTCACTTGCAAATGGTCAATCCAAAAGAGTTTGCGCGGTTCAAACCGCTCAATGTGATTGCCTCGATGCAACTGCTGTGGGCCTCGGCCGACGAATACACGCTGGACATGATCAAGCCTTACGTCAGCGCGCTCGCCTTCCGTTATCAGTACCCGGCACATTCGCTGCTCAAGCAGGGCGCGACCATTGCTGGCGCCAGTGACTGGGCGGTGTCTTCTCCGAATCCATGGAACGCCATGGCCCAGGCCATCACCCGCGAAGGTCCGCTGGGTGTGCTGAATGCCGATGAACGCATCGACCGCGAAACGATGTTTTACGCCTACACCCTGAACGCCGCCCGCACCATCGGGTTAGAGAAGCAAATCGGTTCGTTGAGCCCCGGCAAGCAAGCCGACTTCATCGTGCTGGACCGTGACGTGTTCAGCGTCGACAACAAAGCCCTGCACGACACCCAAGTACTACAAACCTGGTTCGCCGGGCGCGAAGTTTACGCACCGACTCTCTAAGAACAATCACCTGAAACCACTGCCCGCCCCGCGCTCATCGCCGGGGTTCGGCAAGCCTTGCCCAAAAAAAGCCCATAACAATCACAATAACGGGACGCACCCCATGAAAGCTTTCACCCTGTTCGCCCTCGGCTCCTTGAGTTTGCTGCCCTTGAGCAGCCAGGCCCTCCCCTTGAATGAGGATTTCGCGGTGCTGGTCGACCTGACCCTGGCCAGCGACTACCGCACCCGCGGCATCTCGCAAACCCAGAACGACCCCGCCGTACAAGCCGGCGTGACCCTGGCCCACAGCACAGGCTTATACCTGGGCGCATGGAGTTCGAACGTCGACTTCGGCGGCGGCCTGAAAACCCGGCAGGAAATCGACTACTACGCCGGTTGGCTCTGGCAAGCCACCGACGCCGTCAGCCTGGACGTCGGCTATCTCAAATACGCCTACCCAAAGGAAAGTCAGTTCAACCAGGGCGAGACCTACGCAATCCTCAACGTTTACGGCGTGAAGCTGGCGGCCTATTACTCCGCAGATGCGCCTGGCATCGACAGCAAACAGAGTTCGCTCTACAGCTACGTTGGCTATGAAACCGAGTTGCCTTACGACACAGGCCTGAAACTGCGATACGGCAACATGGATTTCAAGGATCCGCACCTGTACTCGATGTCGGGCCATGCCGAAGACTCGTACCGCGAATGGGAAGTCAAACTGTCCCACGACCTGGCCGGTGTGATGCTGGGCTTGAGTTACATCGACACCGATCTGTCGAAAAGCCAGTGCGCCAGCAACTGGGGCTTCGACGATGTCTGCAGCGCCACGGTGGTGGCGAGTATCAGCAAATCCTTCTGACAGCCATTGACCCTGTGGAGCGAGCGGTGCGGCGATCCGACTTGCCCGCGAAGGCGGTGTGTCAGGTAAATCGCTTTCGCGGGCAAGCCTCGCTCCTACAGGGTCTAAGTCAGTCCGGAGAGATAGGACCAGGGGTAGATTCCGCGCTCGTGGCCGTCGCTGAAGATCAGTTGCAGGCCGTAGCCCTGGGAATTGAGTTCGACGACACGGATACGCTCATCTACGTTCACCGTCAGCCCCTGCAGACGAAACGCCCGGCATTGCGAGCACGGGCATTGGCGGCGCAATTCAGCGTGGTCCAGCAACTGTTCGCGGCCGTCCGGCCAGTTCAACCGCAGCTGTTGTTTGCTCTGGGAATTGCCAATCGCCACCGGGTTCATTGCAGCTGACTCAAAGCAATGCGCACGGCTTTGCGCACTTCCGGATCACCGTCGTCCTGCGCGGCCTGCAAGGGTGCGATGGCGCCTCGATCATTCAACTCTCCGAGCGCCAGGGCGGCTTCCTTGCGCAGGTTGCTGATGCGATGGCCGAGGGTTTCGATCAACGCATCGAGGGCCGGGACGTAACGCAAACGGCCGAGGCTGCGGGTGGCGCGCAGGCGCACTTGCCAGTAATCGTCACTCAAGGCTTCGACCAAGGCCGGGCCGGCGTCGACGTGCCCGACCTTGCCCAGCGTGGTCGCGGCTTCTTCGCGGACTTGCCAGGCTGCATCCTGCAAGGCGTGGCGCAGCGCCGGCAGCACGTGGGCGTCGGAGGCCAGGCCAAGGGCACCGGTGGCGGCGCGGCGGACTTCGGTGTCCGGGTCGTGACTGGCCAATCGAGCAAGCGCCGGCAAGGCATCGAGCTGCTTGAGCCAGCCGAGTACGCCGACGGCTTCGCGGCGGACACTGGCGTCTTCGTCGGTCAATGCCCCTAACGCGGCAGCGGTGGCATCGGCAAAGCGCAACTCGCGCAAGGCACGGAAAGCGGCGATGCGCACGTTAATGTCGGCATGCCCGGTCCACGGCAGAATCACCCTGCCCGCCGCCTCGGTCTTGAGCAGGCTGAGGCTTTGCGCGGCGGCAGCTTGCACGGCTTGGGACGGATCGGTCAGCGCCCGGCACAGCGCTTCGACCACAGGTGTGTCCTCCCAGGCTTCGAGCAATCGAGCGGCCTCGGCGCGGACTTCTTCGGTCGGGTCTTCAGCCAGTCGATTGACCAGCCAAAGCAGACCGTCCGGTTCTTCAAGATCGGCCAGTTCGATCAGCGCTATCCGGCGCACGACGGGGTCGTCATCGGTCAGGCGCGGTTGCAGGGCGAGAATGTCGTCGTTATCGGTTACATCGAATAGAGAGGTCATAGGGCAAATCGCGGCAGTTTGTTTTCAAGGGGAAGTCCGAGAGGGTTCAGGCGCGGTAACTGCCGACCGTCTTCGTGACGCAGCAACTCGAGGCAATGACGCTTCAAGCGGGAGAACTCGTGGCTGGTGACCAGTTCGGTGGTGCGTGGCCGTGGGAAATCGAGGCGCAGGTCTTCGATGATCCGGCCCGGGCGCGAACTCATGACCAGCAGCCGATCGGCGAGGAACAGCGCTTCATCGATGTCATGGGTGACGAACACCACGGTGGTGCGAATTCGTGTCCAGATGTCCAGCAGCAGCTCCTGCATGTTCAACCGGGTCAGGGCATCGAGGGCGCCGAAGGGTTCGTCCATCAGCAACAGGCGCGGGCGGTTGATCAGCACCCGGGCGATTTCTACCCGTTGCTGCATGCCACCGGAGAGTTGGTCAGGCCAGCGTTCGGCAAACCCTTCGAGGCCCACCAGTGCAAGGATTTCGTCGGCAGCTTTGTGGCGTTCGGCTTTGCCGATGCCGCGCATTTTCAGGCCGAAAGCAACGTTGTCGCGCACGGTGCGCCAAGGGAACAGCGTGTGGTGCTGGAACACCATGCCGCGTTGCGGCGATGGGCCCAAGACCTGCGCACCGTCGACTTTCAGCGTGCCGGTTCGCGGCTGCAGATGGCCGGCCAGCGCGCCGAGCAAGGTCGATTTTCCGCAGCCGGACGGTCCGAGAATGCACACGAATTGCCCCGGTTCGATCTGGCAATCCAGGCCTTGCACGGCTTCGAAGGCTTGCTTGTCTTCGCCGAGGACGATGGACAATTGTCGGATGTCGATCCGCCCTTCAGGGGTTTGCATGATGCTCATCAGGCTTTTCCTCGTGGTCGATGCCAGGGCGTGAACAACCCGCCCAGCCGTTTGATCAGCCAACTGCTGCCCATCCCCAGCAGGCCAATCAGCAACATGCCGACCACGATGTCGGCGTAGTTCTGGATGGTGTAGGACTCCCAGGTGTAATAGCCGATGCCGTACTGGCCGGAGATCATTTCGGCGGTCACCAGGCAGAACCACGAGGTGCCCATGCCGATTGCAAGACCGGTAATGATGCTCGGCGCAGCGCCCGGCAGGATCACCTCCAGCAGAATCGCCCGGCGCCCTGCCCCGAGGCTTTTCGCCGAGGCGATCAGCCGTGGGTCGACGCCTTCAACGCCGTGCACGGTGTTGAGCAAAATCGGGAACAGTGCGCCGGTGAAGGTGATGAAGACCATCGACAGCTCTGACGATGGGAACATCAGGATCGCCAGTGGAATCCAGGCGACTGCGGGGATTGGGCGCAGGACTTCCAGCGGTGGCAGCAGCAGATCTTCGGCCCATTTCGAGCGACCGATGGCCAGGCCCAAAGCGATGCCGATGATCAGCGCCGCGAGGTAACCGGCGAAGACCCGGCTGAGGCTGCTGCTCAGGTGTTGCGCGAGCTTGCCGGAGTCGCCGAGGCCGAGGGCGGCTTGGATGACCGCCAGCGGCGTCGGGACGTTGGCGAAGGTGACCAGGCCGAGGTTCCAGTGGTGACTGGCGGCGAGTTGCCAGAATAGGAGGCAGAGCAGTAAGGAGGCTGCTCGGGGGATCCAGCGGGTTGGCGATTTGGGCATGTCGGGTTCCAGTTGTAGATGGTTGCAGTGGTCTAATTTCCCCAGACACCCCGATAGGTGGAAAATACATCTACCGAGGAGTTTTTCATGACCGACAAACGCAGAACATTCGACGAGAGCTTCAAGCTACAAGTCGTGAAGATGATCAAGGACCAAGGCGTGACCGTTCCGCAGGTCTGCCTGGATCTCAATCTTGGTGAGACGGCTGTGCGCCGATGGGTGCGTCAGTACGATGCGGAGATACTGGGAGAGACCGGCATCGGTAAGCCATTGACCGCCGAGCAACAACGTATTCGCCAGCTGGAGCAGGAAAACCGCCAGCTCAAGATGGACAATGACATCTTAAAAAAGGCTACAGCCTTCTTTGCCCGCGAGCTGAAGTGACTTATCGGCTGGTCAAACAGTTGCAACAGAAGGCTTACTCCGTAGCGCATGTCTGTCGTGTACTCAACGTCAGTCGATCCGGTTTCTATGAGGCTCGCAAGCGTGTTGCTGCGCCGGCATCTATTTGTCCGGTTACGGTTCAGCTCAGGGCTTCGTTTGAGGAAAGTGGAGGCTGCTTCGGCAGCCGCCCGTTACGCAATGCGTTGCGTGGCAAGGGCATGGTGGTGGGTCTTTATAAAATCCGCCGATTGATGCGTGCCAACGGTCTGCGCTCGGCCTGGAAGCGCAAGTTTGTCCATACCACCGACAGCAACCATGACCTGCCCATTGCCGAAAATGTGCTCAACCGTCAGTTTGACCCCGTGGCGCCGAACAAGGCTTGGGTGGCTGACATTACCTACATCCGGACCCGCAGCGGCTGGTTATACCTGGCGGTGGTGTTGGACTTGTACTCCCGTAAAATCGTCGGCTGGTCCATGGCCCCGAACATGCCGGCGGAGTTGGTGTGTAGCGCAATGCAGTTGGCCATCGCGCAACGTCAACCGCCACCGGGCCTGATCGCTCACTCAGACCGTGGCAGCCAATACGCCAGCGCGAGCTATCGAGCGTTGCTGGCGCGAAATGACATGCAGCAAAGCATGAGCCGCAAAGGTAACTGTTGGGATAACGCGGTAATGGAACGCTTCTTCCTCAGCTTGAAAATGGAGCGAGTGTGGCGACGTGACTACGCAAACCACGGCGAAGCAATCCGCGACATTACTGAGTACATCGTTGGGTTTTACAACAACAAACGGCTGCACTCGAAACTAGGCTATTTGCCACCAACCGTTTACGAACGGGTGATGGCATCAAAACCACCTATCGAGGTGTCCGGAATTAGTTGACCACTACAGGTGCAGGACGGGAGAACCACCCCTCACCCCAACCCTCTCCCCAGTGGGGAGAGGGGGAAAGGGAGCCGATCTCCATGCTTTTCAAAGCCTGAGCTCGACTCGAGGTCGCAGGTCGCAGTACATCGCCCAAACACCTCGGTCAGTCCCCTCGCCCCTCTGGGGAGAGGGTTAGGGTGAGGGGTGGTTCTTGAGTCCACCTCACAACTCAGCGGCTGGCGACGGCCTGGGTGGTGGCGTCGGTGAAGTCGAAGACTTTTCCGCCCTGGGCCGTGGCGAACTGTTGAGCCTGCCCCTTCAGCAGAAACGCACTCAGCCCCCCCTTCGCATCACTGGCAAACCACGCCTGATCCGCCAGCAACTTGATCCCGCTGTCACTCGCCTGGGCATACACCGCGCGGATGTTTTTGCCTTCCTGCTTCAGGCTGGCCAACGCGGTGAACGCCGACTCCGCCGAGGCGTACTGCCGAACCTTCGGTTCACCTCGCACCCAAATCTCCGCCACATGACTGAAGTCGGTAATGGCTTTGCCGCTCAGCGCATCCACCGCCTTGAGCGGCGTCTGCCCGTAGTTGGCCAGTTGCGCCGTGTAATCCAGATTCGAGGCCTTGAACGCGGCGCGGATGTATTGGTCGTCGATGAAGGTATTGAGGTCCAACCCACGATCGGCTTTCTTCAACAGCTTGAGCGTATCAATGGCGGTCCCGACGGCCTGACGGTATTCCGGCTTCCAGCTCAGGTCGCGGGTTTGCACACCCAGCGGACCGTGGAACAGGTGATTGACCTCGGCATCGACGCCAGTGACCTTGGCAATCAACTCGCTGTATTTCTCAGGTTCTGCTGCGAGCAACTGATTGGCTTCGATGCTCGCCCGCAGGTAAGCCACGACGATTTCCGGGTACTTCTTCGCATAGGCCTGATCCACCAGCGCACCGTGGAAGGTCGGCGCATTGGCCTGGGCGCCGTCATAGATCTTGCGAGCGAAACCACGGCTGGGGAACAGTTCGGCGAACGGCACGAAGTCGGCGTGGGCATCGATCTTCCCGGCCTGCAACGCAGAGCCGGCGACTTCCGGCGGCTGAGCGATGATGTTCACGTCTTTCAGCGGATCCCAGCCTTGGGCAGCCACGGCCCGCAGCAACATGCCATGGGCCGTCGAGGCAAACGGCACGGAAATGGTTTTGCCCTTGAGCTCCGCCAGCGACTGCACGCTCGATGCGCTCGGCACCACGATGCCGTTGCCACTGCCCTTGATGCTGCCCGAGAGCACGCTGATAAACAGGCTGTGCTTGCCCGCGGTTTCGAACGCCACGCCGTTGAACGAACCGGGGAAATCGGCCATGGCGCCGAAGTCGAGTTTGCCGGCGACCATCTCGTTGGTCAGGGGCGCGCCGCTGGTGAAGTTCTTCCACTCCACCTCGTACTTGGCGTCTTTGTAGGGGCCATCGTGGGGCAGGTATTTGTCCAGCAAACCGAGCTCGCGAATCAACAGACCGCCGGCGGCGCAGTTGATGGTGGTGTCCTGGGTGCCGATGGCAATGCGGATGGTCTCGGCGGAAGCAGACAAGGTGAATGAAGCCAGTACCAGACCGGCTAATGCTGTACGCAATAACATATGTATTTCCCCTCGAATCATTTATTGGATGTTCGTCTCCGCCACGATCAGGGCGTGGTGGGAAACGAGGGGTGTTCTGAATCAAGCGTCCGGTGTTGCCGGGTAGCTTTTTGGTTGTTTGGGCTGGCCTCTTCGCGAGCAAGCTCGCTCCCACATTGGATTGTGTTTCAACGTAGGAGATAAGGAATCTCGACCCTCACCGCCCCGGTCGGGCAGTCCTTTTCGCACGGCATGCAGTACCAGCATTCGTCGAAGGCCATGTAGGCCTTCTGCGTGGCCGGGTTGATCGCCAGCAGGTCCATCGGGCACACATCGACGCACACGGTGCAGCCTTTGTGGGCGATGCAGAGGTCCTCGTCGACCGTGACGGGGGCATTGGAACGGAAGAAGATTTCCTGGGGTTGATAGGCCATTTCGCGGTCTCTCTTTTTGTGATGCTCAGGCCGCAAAGGCACCGACACGCAGCCGGTCGTAAGCCTGCATTTCATCGGCGTCCAGCGGGATGATGTAGGGCTCGACGGCTTTCTTGAAACTGGTCATCAGGCCGTTTTCATCCTTCTTCAAGTGGCAATGACAGAACCAGTCGCTGTCGTTGCGTTGCGGGT
This sequence comes from Pseudomonas sp. RT4P38, assembly GCF_054897765.1. Classification (NCBI taxonomy): domain Bacteria; kingdom Pseudomonadati; phylum Pseudomonadota; class Gammaproteobacteria; order Pseudomonadales; family Pseudomonadaceae; genus Pseudomonas; species Pseudomonas sp. RT4P38. The sequence continues at coordinate 2,881,907 of NZ_CM142703.1, read as the reverse complement.
GGTCGACCCGATAGTGATAAAGCCCCCAGCGACTTTCGGCACGGAACAGCGAAGCGCGGGCCGCCATTTCGGCGCAGTCGCGGATCATGCTGACTTCCATGGCGCGCATCAGTTCGTGGGCGTTGTGGGCCTTGATCTGATCGAGATCGCGCTGGATATCGCTGAAGCGTTGCAGGCCGATCTGCATCTTCTTGGTCACTTTCGGCGGTTGCAGGTAGTCGTTGACGAAGCGCCGCAGCTTGTACTCGACCTGGGCTGGCGGCAGGCCGTGTTCGCGGTCCAGCGGTGCGTAGACCCGGGCTTTTTCTGTTTCGATCTGCTGGGCATCGACCGCAGAAAACTCGCGACCGGCGACAAAATCCGCCGCGTTGGTGCCGGCAAACCAGCCGTAGGTGAACGCGCCAAGCATGTAGTTGTGCGGCACCGCGGCCATGTCACCCGCCGAGTACAAACCCTTGACCGAGGTTTCCGCTTTCTCGTTGACCCACACGCCAGAGGCCGAGTGGCCGCTACAAAAGCCGATTTCCGAGATGTGCATCTCGACCATTTGCGTGCGGTAGTCGGTGCCGCGATTAGCGTGAAACTGGCCGCGACTCGGTCGTTCGTTGCTGTGCAGGATCTCTTCGATGTTCTGGATGGTTTCCTCGGCCAGGTGATCGAGTTTGAGGAATACCGGGCCGTTGCCGCTTTCGAGTTCCTGGTGGAACTCCCACATCATCTGGCCGCTCCAGTAATCGCACTCGATGAAGCGCTCGCCCTTGTTGTTCGCGGTGTAGCCGCCCAACGGACCCGTGACGTAGGCGCAGGCCGGGCCGTTGTAATCCTTGATCAGCGGGTTGATCTGGAAGCATTCGAGGTTCGCCAGTTCGGCCCCGGCGTGATAGGCCATGGCGTAACCGTCGCCGGCATTGGTGGGGTTTTCGTAGGTGCCCATCAGGTAACCCGAGGACGGCAATCCCAAACGTCCGGCGGCGCCGCAGCAGAGGATCACGGCTTTGGCCTTGATCACGTGGAAGTCAGCGGTGCGGCAGTCAAAGCCCATCACACCGTTGACCGCGCCCTCTTCATCCGTGAGCAAGCGGGTGCAAACGAGCCGGTTGGTGATGCTGACCCGTGCCCGTTTCAACTGGCGATACAGGACTTTTTTGATGTCATGCCCTTCCGGCATCGGCAGCACGTAGGCGCCCATGTGGTGGACCTTTTTCACTGCGTAGTCGCCGGTCTCGTCCTTCTCGAACTTCACGCCCCAGCGGTCCAGTTGTGAGAGGGTTTCGAAACTGTGAGTCGCGTAGGCATACACCGCCGCCTGATTGACGATGCCGTCGTTGGCGATGGTGATTTCCTTGGTGTACTGCTCGGGCGTCGAGTGACCGGGAATGATCGCGTTGTTCAGGCCGTCCATGCCCATGCTGATCGCGCCGCTGCGTTTAACGTTGGCCTTGTCGATCAGCAGCACGCGCAAATCACGATTGCGTTCCTTGGCCTTGATCGCCGCCATCGGTCCTGCGGTGCCGCCGCCGATCACGACGATGTCGTATTCCTGTTCGAGCGTGTTTCTAATCATTGAGCTGCTAGTCATGCCTGCGCCCCTTTTTGCCGGTCGATCCGCAGGCGGTACTGGAAGGCATCGCCGCGGTAGTAAAGGTGTTCGAAGTCCACGGGTTGGCCGCTGGCGTCGTGGGTCAGGCGCTCGATGCGCATGATCGGCGAGCCCGGTTCGACGTTCAGCGCCTGGGTCAGGTCGCTGTCGGCCAGCACCGCGTCGATGGCCAGGTCTGCATGACCGAGGGTCAGGCCGCAGTCGTTTTCCAGGATCAGGAAAATGTCGCGAGTGACCAGATCGGCCTTCTCCAGACGCTCGCCGATGGCCTTGGGCAGGTAGGTGATCTCCAGGGAAATCGGCTCACGGTTGATCAGCCGCACCCGTTTGATCTGCGCCACCGTCTCGCCTTCGGCGACTTGCAAGCGCTCGGCAACGAGTTTGTCGGCCGGTATGAATTTGAAACTGCGCAGGCGGTTGATCACCTCGTAGCCGCGACCGGTCATGGACTCGGCGAGCCCTTGCAGGGTGCTGACGTTCTGGAAGGTTTTCGGCTTGGCGACGAAGGTGCCTTTGCCGTGGATCTTGAAGATCAGCCCTTCTTTCTGCAGATCCCCCAGGGCTTGGCGCACGGTGATGCGGCTGACTTTGAAGAGTGCGCCGAGCTCGCTTTCCGAGGGCATCTGGCTGTCTTGCGGGTATTCGCCGTCGAGGATGCGGGCGCGAAGCACATCCCGCAGTTGGGTGTGCAGCGGAACGCTACTGAGGGAAAGAACGTTATCGGTCATGGAGATCACTTGTTATAACGAGTTATGACGTGATCTTATAGTTCTAATGGCGGGGTTGAGAAATACTGTTTGAGCATAAGGTTAGATGCGGGAATCAGCGCTTGAGGATCTGGTCCATTACCCAATCGGTTTTCAATGCCTGTTCGGCTACCGCCGGATGCTGCGCTTCACCCCGAATGTGCGCGTTCATGCCCAGCACGTGATGCCACTGGATGTGCGGGTGATTGTCGATGTGCAGGCTGAGGTTTTCATCGGCTTCAAGCTGAACCGGATGTTCATCGAATACGGAAAAGGTAATCCGGCCTTTGCTACCGATCAGTTCGACGCGATCTTCGCGGCGATCTGCAACAAAATTCCAGCAGCCCATGCCCAAGGCCCCGCCAGCAAAGCGCCAACTGGCGCTGACGGCGTCTTCAGCGGCATACAAACCGGCTTGCCGAGCGGTAAATCCGGCGACTTCGACGATGTCACCGAGCAGGTACTGGAACAGGTCGAAGCCATGGCTGGCCAGGTCGGCGAAATAACCACCGCCAGCAATTGCCGGGTCAGTTCGCCAGTTATCGGTGCCATCCTGATCCGCCGCCGATGGCGCTTTCGTGAGCGTCCAGGTCAAGTGCCGGACTTCGCCGATCCGCCCCTCTTCCAGCCACTGCCGCACCTGCTGGAAGCGCGGCAGCGAGCGACGGTAGTAAGAAACAAACAGGTGCAGCCCGGCGTCGGCAAAGACCTTTTGCATTTCACGGCTTTGCCCGGCATTCAGCGACATGGGTTTTTCGACGCAGCAATGTTTGCCGGCGGCGGCCACCCGCAAGACGTAAGCGTGATGACTGTCAGGTGGTGTGGCGATGTACACCGCGTCCACCTCGGGATCGTTGATCAGCGCTTCGACGTCGGTGTAGAACCGAGCGATGCCGTGGCGCGCGGCGTAATCCGTCACCGCTTCCAGACGCCGGCCCATCACCGCCACCAGCGCCGAGCCAGGCACCTTGTAGAAAGCCGGCCCGCTCTTGCGTTCAGCGACGCTGCCACAACCGATCATGCCCCAGCGCACCACGTTCATACTCACTCCTTGATGGTTAGCCGACGCGCAGTGCGCGCAGGTCCAGATGACCGTCCTTGAGCGGCGGGCACCAGTAGTAGCCGCCAGTGATCGGTCGGCTGATGCGGTACAAACCGTCGGTGATGCCGTCTTCCAGACCGCTCATGCGGCGCAGTTGGGCTTCGAAGGCGTCGAGGGAGAAACCGAAGGCCAGGAACATCAGGCCGGCGCGGTCGCCTTCGATCCAGGGCATGGAACGGCGCACCACGAATGCCTCGGGGGCGAAGCTTTCCTGGGCGGTGCGTTTGACGTGCGCAGAGATCGGCGCGTCGTCGATTTCTTCGTTGTCGCTCAAACGACGGCCCATGATGTTGTCCTTCTCATGGGAAGGCATCGCGTGGAAGCCTTTCAGATCATGCTGCCACTGCTGGATCGCGGCGAAGCTGCCGCCGACGATTCCGTCAGCGCCGTCACTTATCAGCGCGGCGGCGACGGCCGCTTCGTCGTGAGGGTTTTCGGTGCCGTCTTCATAACCGGTCAGGTCATGGCCGATGAGGTGGCAGAAGGTTTCGTTCATCTGCACCAGGCGCAAGGCGGGTGCCAGCGCGGCTTCGATGGCGTTGCTGCGATTGAGCAATTCGCCACGGTCGACACCGTGCAACCAGCACCACAGGGCGTGCTGGGTCGACGGGTTGTCAACGCCGACACCGGTCAACGCTGGAAAGGTGCGCAGGCCTTCGATTTGCCCCTTGAGGGCCTTGACCAGGGATTCACCGAACCCGACCACTGCCGACTTTCCGTCCACCAGCCCCTGCAGATTTTCCAGCGCGGCCGGCAATGCAGCGGCGGATTCGAGTGCGAAGAACATATGACGGGCTTGAGGCGGTACTGGGGTGGCGAGAATGCCCGGCTGGTAGTAACTCATATGAACTCCTTTGGAAAGAGCGCGAAGTTTAACCGCAGCATCAGCCGTTGTGTGTTTTCGGGTCAAAAGATCATGTGTTTCTGGAATGTATAAAAACCTCGAGCCCGTCTAATCTGAGTAGAGCACGACCACAAACACGCCTCTAGCCTCTTGATACAGGGGAAATGGGATGACCGGAAAAACAGCGCGGCAATGCTCGTCATGGCTCCTACCCTCCCTGCTCGCCATCAACCTTGCGCTAACAGCGGGATGTGCAGGCAAAGCTGCCACGTCCCGCTATTCGGCCCCAAGCATAGGCTCAAGCTGCTATGCAAAAGCGCTGCCCACTGCCGGCGAGGGGGGCCTGGCTTGGGGCTCCACCTTGAGCATGGCGCGCAAAAAATCCCTGGATAATTGCATACGCTATGCCGGCCGATCCGGTGGCACGCCGAATACCTGCAAAGTGGTGTTGGCGGAGTGCAGAAATTAATAGAGCGCCAGCGAAGCATTGCCATACCCACGTTGAGAGAAATTCCCCATAAATGGGCGGTATTACCCGCATCCTATTTCAACTTTTTTGATGGAGAACTGGCCACAGAATCAGGCTACCCCGCGGGCGGGGATTTATAGGCTGTTCAATTTTTTTGGCATAGAGAATGCTGTGCGTTCACTAGCGCACTAATTGAGAGTTTGAAGCGGTGCCACTGGAAAAACAGCTGCGCCGAAGATCAGGCGCGCATTGCCAGCCCTTCCGAGGAGTCACTTTCATGCGCATCGAGCCGCTAATCCTCACGCTGGTACTTATTCTTTTCATTTTTGCGATAGGGGCAGCCTGGACTCTTATCGGCTTGTTCAGCAGTTAAGAGTCAGTGGGAAGCATTCATCACGTTTGGGTGACAGGTGGCGGGTGTGTCGAAAACCGAATAACAGAAACAGGGTGAGCAGGCCGAGGACGGTGGTTCACCCATTTTCAGCTTAACAAACGGCCAGGTTCTTAAAAAAAGGGAGGGCATCCATGCCCTCCCTTCCGCTTTCCACGCGTCTGCAACAGTACTGATCAGGACCTCAAGTGGCGAGAATGAAGTCTGCGGCAGTGACGGTTGTTGCATCGGCCACACCGACCAGGCGGATGGAGTCAGGTCCTGCGTAGCTGAGCAAGGTATCCGCACCGACATCGGTGATGATGACGCTGCCGGCAAAGGTCGCAGCAGTGACGCCGAACGCGGAAATATCGAGCCGGTCCTGGCCTCCCACCGCGTCGGCATCGAAGCCGATGATCTGATCAGTCCCGAAGCCCGCTGCGAACATGAAGATATCGTTGCCACTGCTGGCAACCATCATGTCGTTGCCGGCACCGCCAGTGACCGTATCGTTGCCAGTACCGCCATCGATAAAGTCATTGCCAGTGCCACCGTTCAGGGTATCCGTGCCAATGCCACCGAACAGTTGGTCGTTGCCGCCGCCACCATTGAGGGTGTCATTACCCACCCCGCCGGTGATGACGTTGTTCAACCCGTTACCGTTACCGACGAAGTTGCCGACTCCGGTGTAGGTCAGGTTCTCGACATTACCGCCCAGCGTGTAGCTGGCCAGCGAAGTCTGCACGGTGTCCGTACCGCCACCCGCCACCTCGACCACCACGTCTAAGGCTGCATCGACGACGTAGGTATCGTTGCCGGCGCCCCCCAGCATCCGGTCAGCACCTGCACCGCCATTGAGGAGGTCGTTACCCACCCCGCCGGTGATGGTGTTGGCCTGCGCGTTACCGGTACCGGTGAAGTCACCGGCTCCCGTATAGGTCAGGTTCTCGACGTTGGCACCGAGCTGGTAGCTCGTCAGGCTGGTTTGTACCAGATCGGTACCACCACCCAGCGCCTCGGTGACAAGGTCACCGACGTTGTCGACCACAAACGTGTCGTTGCCGGCACCACCGTTCATGGCATCTGCGCCGAGCCCACCATTGAGGGTGTCGTTGCCGTCCTCGCCATTGAGGACGTCGTTGTCGCCTCCGCCGTTGAGGATGTCGTTGCCAGTGCCGCCAAACAACTGGTCGATACCGGCCAGGCCATTCAGCGTATCGTTCCCGCCCAGGCCAAGCAGCACATCGTTACCTACGGTGCCGGTGAGGGTGTTGTCCAAAGCGTTGCCCTGCAGCACCACGCCCAGTGCCGCAACCGCCACCGTCGCCGCCGAGGTCACCGACTCCAGCGTGCCGAAGCCATCGGTGTAGCGCACGATCACTCGCAGTTGCAGATTGACCTGCGCCGCACCAGGGGTGAAGGTCGCAGCGGTCGCGCCGTTGATGTCGGTGAAGGACGCGCCGACACCTTGCTGCCACTGGAAGCTGAAGGTGCCCAGCCCATCCGGATCGGCAATCCCAGCCGTCAGCGCGGTCAGCACCTGCCCTTGATCCGGTGTCGTATCGCTGATCAGCAACGCGCCTGTCGGTGCATCGTTGACGTTGGCCACCGGCCCCAGGATGTTGGATGAAACGCTTTCGGCCGCACCGAAGTCATCCACATAACCGATCACCACGCGCACTTCCTGGCCGACCTGATCCTGGCCAAGCGCGAACGTGCTACCGGTAGCGCCGTTGATGTTGACGAAACCAAGCCCGTTGCTCGCCTGCCATTGGTAGGTGAACTGCGGATTGCTCAGGCCATCAATGTCGATGATGCTCGCCGGGTCAGCGGTCAACACCTGGTTCTGCACTGCAAGCCCGGTTACGGTCGGCCCTTCAGTCGGTGCATCGTTGACGTTGTCCACCGGACCCAGGATGTTGGACGAAACGCTTTCGGCCACACCGAAGTTATCCACGTAACCCATCACCACGCGCACTTCCTGGCCAACCTGAGTCTGGCCAAGCGCGAACGTGCTACCGGTAGCGCCGGCGATGTTGACGAAGCCCAGCCCGTCGTTCGCCTGCCACTGGTAGGTGAACTGCGGATTGCTCAGGCCATCGAGGTCGATGATGCTCGACGGGTCAGCGGTCAACAGCTGGTTCTGTACTGCAAGCCCCGTTACGGTCGGCCCTTCAGTCGGTTCGCTGTTCCCAGCAGAGTCGACGATTTCCAGCGTACCCTTGGCATCCTGGTACACCGCCCGGACGCGGATGTTCAGACCCGCCACATCGTCCGTCACCCGGTAGGTGGTGCCGCTCGCTCGCGATGCCTCGCCAGCGGCGACGAAGGTGATGTCGTCATAGATGCCCGAGCCGGCAATGGTTTCGACCTGCCAGTAGTAAGCCACCCCACCGGTCACCGCACCGGTCGGGTTGACCACACTCTGACTGTCCGCGTCGTGTACCGCCCGATCGCTGACGCGCAGCAGCTGGCCGGCGACAGGCGTATCGTCACGCACACCGGTGGCAGCATCGAGGATTGCCAGATGGCCCGATGGGTCGTTGTTTTGCGCGGTCCCCACTCCAGACAACTGCGCAACGTCAGCGAACTGCAGTCGCTCGATGCCCGTCAAGCGATCGACGCCATCACGCCCCGCCACCGAGTCGGTCACAATGACCGTGTCGCCATCGATCTCGATGCCGTATTCCCCCAAATTACCGGAGAACAGCGCGGTGTCGAAGCTGTCATTGCCGGTCAGAATCTCCCGCACGATGACCAACTGGCCCGGGTTGTAAGTTCCGTTCAGCATAAACGGCACCAGTGGCTCCATGCTGTTGAACGTGGCGATTTCCGCGCCAGTGCCGTCAGCGTTCGCCCGTACGCTGATGCGTACGTTCAGCCACTTGTCACCGTCGATGATGTCGTCACCACCGCGACCTTCGATCAGGTCGCTGCCGCCACCGCCCAGGATGATGTTGCCGCCGTCGAAGAACGTCGCTCCGGCGGGCAGCAGATCAGCGAGGCCGTCGATCAGGTCAATGTTGGTCAACACACTGCCGGTTGCACCCGCAGTGGGTAGCGACGTGGCATCTTCGTTGTCACCGCGCAGGAAGTCACCGTGGGACGAACCCGACAGACCTTCCATGATGTCGAAACGCACCTGCGCCGAAGCACCCGAACCCGGCAGCGGCGGAACATCGAAAAAGCGGTCGGTGAAATCGATGGTCACGCCTTGGGCGAGCCCCTTGAAGGTTGCCCAGTCATAGCCGGAGCCACCGATATAACGGTCACCGAAGCCGAGACTGCCGACCATGATGTCGTCGCCACCCTCGCCGTTGAACTTATCGTTCTCGCTACCGCCGATGAACACATCGTGGCCGATTATAGGGTCGTTGCCGAGCGGGTCGAAGTTGTCGCCAGGTGCACCGTCCGAGGTGCCCTTCTCGATCCAGTCGTCGCCTTCGTTACCCATGTCCTGTTCGTTGGCTTTGCTACCCAGGATGAAGTCGTTGCCGTGGCCACCAATGGCCTCGGAAGCGTCTTCACCGGTCACGATGAAGTCATTGCCGAACCCGCCGATGATCAGGTTGACGCCGTTGCCACCGTGCAGCACGTCGTTGCCGTCGCCACCCTGGATGTTATCGTCGCCGCCGCGGTCGCTGATGATGTCGTCGCCGGCGCCACCGCGCAGTTGGTCGTTGCCGTCACCGCCTTCGATGCGATCGTTGCCGCCGTCCCCCCAGACCGTGTCATCACCTTCACTCGAAACGAGGATGTCTGCGCCGTTGGTACCGCCTAGCACGATGTGCTCTTCACCCGAGTACCGGATGTAGTTGGCGTCCGGCCCCGCCGTCAGCGGGTTGTCGCGGAACACCACCTGCTCGCCGTTCTCGCCAAGCGGATCGGCGTTGCCCAGGCCTTCGTTGAACTGCTTGCTCTGGTCCCTTTCCAGATAGAACGCAGGGTCCGAGAACACCAGGCCCGGCAAGTGCGTGACCGAGGTGTTGGCCATGATCAGCTTGGCGAACGAGTTGCTTTCCAGTTCGGCATTCATCGACAGGCCAGCGGTACGCTCCAGATAGTAGAAGCGGTCACCGTCCTGCAGTTTTTCCAACTGGTTCTCGAACACGAAGTTGAAGGTCGAGCCGAGCATGCCGCCGAACGGAGTTTTCTCTTCGGCCAGGCCGCCGATCCAGAGGTCGATGGCATCGACACCCGTGACAGTCACACCCTTCAGATCGTCGCCAGTACCCAGCAGCCCATCCTTGCCGGCCCGCGTCACGTTGGCCCAAGTGCCAGTGCCGTTGAGGAAATCCAGGCGGTCAGCCGGCGCACCCGTACCACCGAATACCAGCGCCAGGGCTGCAGCGCGTTTGCCTTCCAGCGTGGTCGCCGCCGTGATCGTGTCATGAGTGCCATAGGCCGCGATGAAGTTGATCAACGACTCTGGATGTTTGAGGTGCTGCACCAGGTCGACCCAGCTGGTGTACGGCTTGAGTTGGGTATCACCGGTTTGGCTGTAGATGTCGCGGCGGACCGCATTGAGCGAAGGAATCCCCACGTCGCGGCCACGGGCGATATTGATCGCCGGCAGGTCAAGCGGCAGGCCGAGCAGGTTGTTGCGCAGCGCCTCGGTGACGAACTCGTCGATTTCGTTACCGGCTTGCCGAGTCATCCCACGCACGATCGCACTGGTCGCATCCTCGGGCGTTACGCCACTGGCGACGTACGCCAACGGGTTGAGGAACGCCGCGATCAAGCCAAGTTGCTGATCGGGATCAGCGCTGTTCGGATCGCCAACCACGTTGAAATCGACATCGAAGCGATCGACGGTCTCGGTCAGCATCGAGTGGCCAAACCGGTACACGGTGTGGGCGAACTCGGCGACGATCGAGGCATCGAGGTCAACGTCATAGACCTGGGTCGGTGCGAAGAACAGGTCGACGTTAGGCTGGATGGTCCGGGCAAACTCCTCGAACACCAGGTGCTGATACTGCATCTCGGTGCCGAACTTGGCAGCCTGGAACAGGCGCTCGCCATTCCACACCAGCGCATCGATCTCGGCCTGGTTGGCGGGCAACCCGCTCACTGGAGTGAGCAGCCACTCGTTGAGAAAGGCCAGGTCAGCCGAATCGAGCACGGTGTCCTTGGTCTGCGCGACCAGCCGATTGTGCTCGGAGTGGAAAATCGCATGCACCGCGGTCAGGCCAATGTTCTCGTTGACCCGGCCGTCGCCAGCGATGTAATGCGCATCGAGCAACTCGTTGTCGTAGGCCAGGTTGGCCCCGGTGTGCGGATTGGCCGGCACTGCGTTGCCAATATCGGAATCCGCGTCAGGCACGAGCACGCCACTGCTGAACACCGGCGCTGCATTGTGGGCAATGTCGGCGAGGAACTGGTGACCGGTGCGCACCGCATTGGTCAGGCTAATGGGGGAAAGCGGATTGCCTTCGACCAGAACGTCATCAGCCGTGCCGCCCAGACCGTCAACCCCCTTCATCACGACCATCGGGAAGCCGTTCGGCCCCTTGATGAAATTGCCATAGGCGTCGGTCGCCAACAGCGGCGAGTTATCGACGTCGGCATCAGTCAGGCGGATACCCAGGATGTCGTTGGCCTGCGCCTTGACCACCTTCCAGGTCGCCATACCACCGATTTCGCTGTCGTCTGCAGTCCCAAACTTGCCGTCCTCCCCCAGGTCACGGTTAGTGATCAGTCTGCCGGTCGCGATGGGGCCGTTGTCGGTCAGCTCATAACCGCGCAGGAAAACCTGGTGCGACGGGTGCGAGCTGTAGGTCTGGTTTTGGTCCACGAATGGCGAGGTGGTGTTGGTGTGCTCACGGATGTCGTCGGCCGTGCCGAGAACGCCATCCGCCCCTGGCAGGTTGGTCGCGCGGGTCAGCACCATGAAGTTAGTGTTGCCGCCTGGCACATACAGCGGATCATCCGGTTGCAGCGGGATGAAGATGGTGCCCGAACCGCCTTTGGTCAGCAGGTCCAGACCATGATCGAAGAACTGCCCGAAGAAAGTCATCCAGGCATTGAACGGCGCGGACAACCCCGCATCCGCCGTGGTGTTCTCGAACAGGTACACATCCTGGTCGTCGGCAGTACCGAACTGACCATCCATGCCGGGGCTGGCGACTATCCGTGTGCCATCCTTGAGCACGTCGTCGTTACCCACCTCGCCGAAGTTGAGCACACCGTCCGCACCCGGGTCGTAAGCCGTGGCATAGGCCGCCGGGTTGTTCGACGTCTGGTCGACGATCAGGTTGCTGATGGTGCGCGGCTGCGAGTCAAACACGGCGCCGCTGGTCTGCTGATACGACGATCCCGGAATGGCCGGCGAGCCGGGGCCGAAGAAGCCGGCAGGTGCACCTTCCGCCGGATTGAAGACTGGATCGGTCAAGCGCGGAAAGACGTTGTCGGCGGCGCCAAACTCGGTGTTGTTGATGCCGTTGAGGTTCATCAGGTTGTTGTTCGAGCCATCGACCGCACGCAGGCCCAACGGCGCGCGGATATTCGGGATCAGCGAAAGGATGTCCTGACCGGCCGCGTCAGCCTCGGCAATCTTGATCTGATCAAGAATGAAGTTGAGGTCGGAGCGGACCATGTTGAGGCCCTCGCCGCCCGCGGTAGCATTGACAACGGGTGTCTGCGCCGTCGGCACAACCGGCGCGCCGGGTTCCACCACGGCAGTCGGCTGCGAGAACAGCACTTCAGTCGTGCCATGACCATCCTGATAGATCGCCTTGACCCTCAGTGACAGCCCGGCAAGATCAGGCGAGACCTTGAAGGCGGTGCCGTCTGCGCTCTGGAATGCCAGGTTACCGGCAGGCAGCAGAATGATGTCTTCGAAAATGCCGGTGCCCGGGTCGGCTTCGAACTGCCAAAAGTAGGACACCGAGGCGTTGTTGATAAAACCCTGCAGATTACCCACCGCGATGTTGTTGGCATCGCGCACCCCGGCCACGTTCACCGTCAGCGTATCGCCCACTGTGATTGCGCCGCCGTTTGCATCCGTGACGGTTGGTGTGCCGAGCGGTTGTGCATTCAGCCCCGGCACCAGCACTTGCTGGGTATCGGCGAACTGCAGGCGTTCGATATGCAGCAAGGTATCGGTGCCGTCGCGACCCACTTCGGTATCGGTCACCGTCCAGACATCGTCCGCCACATTGGCCGTGCCGCGGGTGTCACGCGTCACCACATACTCGGACTGAAGCCCGGAGAAAATGGCGGTGTCAAAGGCCGCCCCGCCCGTCGAGCTGCCGGGCAGGATTTCCCGCACGGCCTTGAGCTGACCCGGGTTATAAGTGCCGTCGATCATGAACGGGATCATATCGACCATGCTGTCGAAGGTGGCGATCTCGGGGCCGGTATGATTGATGTCACCGGCGTCATAGACCGCAATCCTGACGTTGAGCCATTTGTCGCCATCGATCAGATCATCCCCACCGCGGCCCTCGATCAGGTCACTGCCATTGCCACCCAGGATAATGTTGCCCGTGGCAAAGCCGGTGGTCGGCAAACCGGCGTCGGCCAGAAACTGCTCCAGCCCGCGGATCAACGCCACATTGGTCAGCGCACTGCCCGTGGTGCCACCGTGGTCGACGATAGTGACCGCATTAACATTATCGCCCTTGAGCACATCGCCGAATTGCGAACCAGACAAGCCTTCGACCTCGGCAAAACGGTCGAGGATCGAGGCCGGCGACGCGCCGACCGGGTTGAACGGCCCGTTGTTCTGGTTTGGTGCGTTGCCGTGTGGCTGCGCCAGCGCGGCCATGGTCAGGTCAACGGTCACGCCGACCCGGTCATTTTTGTGGGTTACCCAGTCGAAACCGGACATGCCGTCCATATTGTCCTGGGCATCGCTGCCGACAAAGATGTCATCGCCACCCTCGCCGATCATTTCGTCGAAGCCACCACCACCGACAAAGATGTCGTTGCCGATCACATCGTCATTGAGCAACGGCGAGGCGTTGTCGCCAGGCGCGCCGTCCTGGGTGCCTTTCTCGATCCAGTCATCGCCTTCGTTGCCGGTGGCTGGCAGGTTGGTCTTGGCGCCGAGGATGAAATCGTCACCCTGACCGCCGAAGGTGGTGCTAACGTCCTCGGTGGTGATGATGAAGTCCTGGCCATCGCCCCCCAGGATCAGGTTACCTCCAGCCAGCATGCTGCCAGCCACGATCACATCGTTACCGGCATTACCTTCCAGACGGTTGTCGCCGAACGAGTCGGTGATGATGTCATCGCCCGCGCCGCCCAGTACCGCATCGTTCCCGGCGCCGCCTTCGAGGCGATCGTTGCCGCCGTCGCCGTAAAGGGTGTCATCGCCATCACCGGAGACAATGATGTCATTGCCGGCGGTGCCACCGAGGACGACATGGTCTTCACCGGTGTATTGCAGATAATTACTGTCCGCGCCAACAGTGTTGGGGTTGTCGCGGATCACCAGCGGCACGATTTCCACGCCGTTGATCATGAGGCCGCCCGTCGGATCGGCGCCGCCGTTTGCGCCAAGGCCGGTGAACTGATTGGCCTGATTCACTTCCAGGGTGTACGTCGGCGTCAGGAACACCGTGTTCGACAGGTGAGTGACATCGGTGTTGAGCATGATCAGCTTGGCAAAGGAGTTGTTCTCCAGCTCGGTGCCGAAGTTCAGGCCCGCGACGCGCGACAGATAGTAGAAGCGGTCGCCGTTCTGCAACGCCTCCATCTGGGTCTCAAACACGAAGTTGAACGACGAGCCGAGCATCCCGCCGAACGGCATCTTCTGCTCGGCGAGGCCACCGACCCAGAAGTCGATGTCGTCGACGCCCGTGATCGTTACACCCGTCAGGTCGTCTGCGGTACCCAGTACCCCATCCCTGCCGGCCTTCGTTACGTTGGCCCAGGCACCGCTACCGTTGAGGAAGTCCAGGCGGTCAGCCGGCGAACCGGCACCACCGAACACCAGCGCCAGGGCAGCATCGCGTTTGCCTGCCAGCGTAGTCGCGGCCGTAATGGTGTCATGCGTGCCATAGGCCGCGATGAAGTTGACCAACGACTCGGGGTGCTTGAGGTTGTCCGCCCAGTCAGCCCAACTGATGTACGGCTTGAGTTGGCTGTCACCGGTTGATTCGTAAAACTCACGCCGCGCCTCATTCAACGTGGGGATGCCAGTGTCGCGACCACGCGCCAGGTTCAGGGCCGGCAAATCGAGGGGCAGACCGAGCAGATTGTTGCGCAACGCTTCGGTGACGAACTCGTCGATCTCGTTGCCGAGCTGGCGGGTCACGCCGCGAATGATCGCTCCTGCCGCTTCGTCCGCGGTAGCCCCGCTGCCGGCGAACGCCAACGGGTTGAGGAAGGCCGCGATCAGACCGAGTTGCGAGTCCGGGTTGTTCGGGTCAGTGAGGAGCGGATTGAACTCGGGGTCGAAGCGATCGACAGTCTCGGTCAACATCGAGTGACCAAAGCGGTACACCACGTGGGCGAACTCGGCGAGGATGGCCGGGTTAATCGAGGTGTCATACCCGTTGGGGGCAAGGAATTCGTCGATCTGCGGCTGAACGGTCCGCGCGAACTCCTCGAACACCAGGTGCTGGTACTGCATCTCGGTGCCGAACTTGGCGGCCTGGAACAGCCGTTCGCCGTCCCACACCAATGCCGCGATTTCGGCGAGTGTGGTCGGTATCGCGGCAACGTCGTCGACCAGCCACTCATTGAGGAACGCCAGATCGCCAGCGGCCAGGATGGTGTCCTTGGATTGCTGGACCAGGCGGTTGTGCTCGGAGTGGAACACATGGTGCACGGCGGTCAGACCGATGTTCTCGTTCGCCCGGCCATCGCCGGCAATGTAGTGAGCGTCGAGCAGTTCGTTGTCGTAGGTCAGGTTTTTGCCACCCGCGCCAACGGGCTGCGCATTGCCGATATCGGCGTCAGCATCCGCCTGCAGAACCCCGCCGACGACTACCGGCGCAGCATTGTGGGCGATGTCGTCGAGGAAGCCATGCCCGGTGCTCACGGCGCTGGCCAGACTGATCGGAGCATCCCGGTTGCCTTCGACCAGTTGCGTGACGTCATCAGCCGTCCCGGCGATACCGTCAGCGCCGTTACTGATGCGCATCACCACCTGCGGCATACCGCTCGAGCCCCGCATGAAGTTGCCATACGCATCGGTTGCCAGCAGCGGCACGTTGTGCACATCGGCGTCGGTCAGGTTGATGCCGAGAATGTCACGGGCCTGGGCCTTGACCACTGCCCAGGTCGCCATGCCACCATTTTCGGCGCCGCCATCATCGGCAGTGCCGAACTTGCCATCGGCGCCCAGATCGCGGTTGGTAATCAAGCGCCCCGTTGCAACAGGGTCACCTGCCGCGTTGAGGACGTACTCGCGCAGGAACACCTGATGCGACGGGTGCGAGCTGTAAGTCTGGCTCTGGTCTACGAACGGCGAGGTGGTGTTGGGCTGGCCATCATCGGTAGTGCCGACAATTCCGTCCGCGCCGGCCGTACGCACAGCACGTGACAGCACCATGAAGTTGGTCGGGCTGCCCGGCACGAACAACGGATCGTCCGGCTGCAACGGAATAAACACAATGTCGGTACTGCTCTTGCTGAGCAGGTCGAGGCCGTGGTCGAAGAACTGGCCAAAGAAGGTCATCCACGAGTTGAAGCCGGCGGTGAGACCGACGTCCGGCGACTCATTGGGGATGAAGAACACTTCCTTGTCGTCGGCCGTGCCGAACACACCATCGAAACCTGGGCTGATCACCGGGTCGGCACCGCCGTTCGCCGCAACCGCGGCCGGGTTGCTGGCGGTCTGATCATTGATCAGATTACTGATAATCCGTGGCTGCGGGTCGATCACCGACCCGGTCCCGGCATAGGCCGCTCGATAAGAGGCATCCAGCAGGCGCAGGAAAGAATTGTCCGCGGCGCCAAATTCAGTTTGCCCGGCGACCAGGTTGTTGTAGCTGCCATCGACGGTACGCAGGCCGAATGGCACCTGACTGTTGGGTAGCAAATCACTGAGGCTGGCGCCGTCGGCATGCGCTTCTGCGATGAAGATTTGCTTGAGGATGAATTCCAGGTCCGACTTGTTGAAATTGGCCATTTAGATTGCCCTCGATCTCTTTGGGGGAAGGACACGGGACGATAAAAATCCTCCCGCGCCCAGCCAGGTGCTGGCTTGCGCAGTGTGTTGGTTCATTTTTTTGGCGAGAGCTGGCACGGGATGGCAGAGCCGTTAAACGGCCACCCCGGGATGCGCGCCTGGAATTCGCGAAAGAATGGCTCGCTCAGCGATTAGGCAGAGCGAACCCGAGCCCTGGGTGGGCCATGGAAACTTGAAGAAAAGGCGAACTTCCTGAACAGCCCCTTCACTCCGCAGAAGAACGAAATCATCGACATGGTGTGCTCCCTCGGGAAAATCACCGCGCCTTGCGTTGCCAAAAAGTTGACAGGCTCCAGGCGGGTGGTTCCCTCAATTGAGTGAGACTAAAGTTGCAGAGTAAAAAATTGTCAATTTTACGACGTATAAAACAGACGACTGGTAACTGACCTATTAACTAGCTGTTTTTATGAGACTTATAGAATTTTCTTAGCGGCATTAGAGCGAAATGTTATTTCAGTTTGTTTCGACGACACCTACGCTGCTGCCATGAGAGCGACGCAGTGATTTGCAGGTGATGCGCCCCTAGAGCGACCAACCTGCGTATCAACCAGCTACCTGCGGAACTGCATCTGTTAGTTGTTGCGCCGCAAGGGCAAACGGCTTTTTGAAGAGGGGTCACCCAAAATGCACAAACAGTCGAGCACCCGATCAGAGCTGGCCGATGCGCTTTTTCGACTTCGCCGCAGTTTTTACTCGCTGGCAGGGTTCAGCGGCGTAATCAACGTCATGATGTTGACGCCAGCTATTTATATGCTGCAGGTCTATGATCGGGCCTTGGTCAGTCGCAACGTCACAACGTTGACGATGTTGACCATTCTGGTGATAGGCCTGTTCTTGCTGATGGCCACGCTGGAAATGTTCCGCACCCGCGTACTGATCCGGGTCGGCAACTGCCTCGACATGGACCTCAATCGACGCATTTTCACCGCAGCATTCGAGCGCAACCTGAGCCGCGCCGGAGGTAATCCGGCCCAGGCCCTGCAGGATCTCGCGCAAGTGCGTCAATTTCTCACCGGCAATGGCCTGTTCGCTTTCTTTGATGCGCCATGGACGCCGATCTACCTGCTGGTCGCCTATCTGATCCACCCGCTGCTCGGACTGATCACGCTGATCGGCTCGCTGATTCTGGTGGGCCTGGCTTATCTCACCGAGAAGGCGACGCAAAAGCCGCTGGCCGAAGCCAATCAGGCCGCCCTCTCCTCCGCCAGCTACGCCAACAACAACCTGCGCAACGCCGAGGTCATCGAGGCCATGGGCATGCTGCCGTCGATCGGCAAGCGCTGGTACCAAAGCCATTTGCGCATTCTGGAAATGCAGACCCTGGCCTCCGACCGTGCCGCCCTGATCAGCAGCACCGGGCGCTTCGTGCGTATCACTTTGCAGTCGCTGATCCTCGGCGCCGGCGCGCTGCTGGCGATCGAAGGCAAGATCACCCCCGGGATGATGATTGCTTGCTCGATCCTCACCGGCCGCGCGCTGGGCCCGGTGGAACAAGTCATCGCGTCGTGGAAGCAGCTGCTTGGGTGCCGCTCGGCGTGGGGCCGGTTGAACGAGATGCTGAACGACTATCCGCGCCGACCACCGAGCATGTCACTGCAGCGGCCGCTGGGCATGCTGGCGGTGGAAAATGTGTATGCCGGTGCCCCCGGCACCGGCAACACGATTCTGCGCGGGGTGAGCTTCAACCTTTCCCCCGGCGAAAGCCTTGGCATTATCGGTCCATCCGCCTCGGGAAAATCCACCCTTGCCCGCCTGTTGGTCGGCGTCTGGCCGGCACAGGCTGGCAAGGTGCGCCTGGATGGCGCGGACATATTCACCTGGAACAAGGGCGAACTTGGCCCCTGGCTCGGTTACCTGCCACAGGACGTGGAGCTGTTCGAGGGCACCATCGCCGACAACATTGCGCGCTTTGGCGAAGTGGACAGCGACGCGGTCATCCGCGCCGCCCGGACGACTGGAGTGCACGAGATGATCCTGCGTTTAGCGCAGGGTTATGAGACCCGTCTGGGCACCGATGGCAGCCCGCTTTCCGGAGGCCAGAAACAACGCATCGCCCTGGCCCGCGCGCTGTATGGAGAACCCAATCTGATTGTGCTGGACGAGCCGAACGCCAACCTCGACGACGTCGGTGAAAAGGCCTTGGTCGATGCGCTGGCCCAACTCAAAAACCGCGGTGCCACCGTCATTCTGATTTCCCACCGTCCCAATGTGCTCTGCGCCGTCGATAAGGTGCTGATGCTGCGAGACGGCGGCGTGCAGATGCTCGGCACTCGGGACGAAGTATTCGCAGCGCTGCGCAAGGCCAGTGTGATGCCTGCAGGCGCGTCAACTCCGCTGGCCTCCGTCAAAGCACGGGAGTAACCGATCATGCAAATGAGCCAACACACCGACATGATTCTCGCCGATCCCAGGAACGAGGTGGATCTGGACGTCGGCAAACCCATGCGCTGGGGCATGTGGCTGGTGCTCGCCGGCTTCGGCGGCTTCCTTCTGTGGTCCTGGCTGGCGCCGCTGGATGCCGGCGTGGTCGCGACCGGCACGGTCAAAGTCACCAGCAATCGCAAAGCCGTACAGCATCTGAGCGGCGGCACCGTGGAGGCCATTCTTGTTCGCGAAGGCGATGCAGTGAAAAAAGGCCAGGAGGTGGTCCGTCTCGACTCGCTGCGTGCCGTTGCCGAACAGGGTGCGGTCAGCGCCCAGTACATCGTCAGCAAGACGGTGGAAAACCGCCTGGAAGCGGAACGTGACGGCCGCGATGTAGTGAACTACGATCCCGAATTGCTCAAGCGCTTCGGGAATGACCACCGCCTGGTGGCCGCCATGAATCTGCAACAACGTCTGCTGGACACCCGGCGCGCCGGCCTCGCTGGCGAAATCAGCATCCTGCAGGAAAACCTCGCGGCGTCGGCGGTGCAGCTCAAGGGACTGCAGCAGGTCTATGGCTCCCGCGCCTCGCAGATCAACTTCCTCAACCAGGAACTAAAAGGCACCCGCGTGCTGGCGGCCGAAGGCTATGTGCCGCGCAACCGTCTGCTTGAACTCGAACGCAGCAATGCCGACCTCTCCGCCGGCCAGGCCGAGAACCTCAATAACATCGCTCGCATACGTAGCCAGACCACCGAAATCAAGCTGCGCATCCTGCAGCGCCAGCACGATTACCAGAAGGAAGTCGAATCGCAGCTCACCGACACCGCCAAGGAAAACACCACCCTGGCCGACCGCTTGCGTGCGCTGGACTATGAAGTGGCCCACACGGTGATTCGCTCGCCGATCGATGGCATCGTCCAGTCCCTGAGCATTGCGACCATCGGCGGGATCATTCAGCCCGGTTTCAAAATCATGGAAATCGTTCCGGACAACGAACCGCTGCAGGTCGACGCGATGATTCCCGTGCAGGCGATCGACAAGATGGTCCCCGGCCTGGCCGTAGACATTGCCTTCCCGGCCTTCAACCATGCCCAGACGCCGAACATACCCGGTCGCGTGAAAACCGTTTCCGCCGACCGCCTGCTCGACGAGGAAAGCAAGGAACCGTTCTACCTGGCTCAGGTAGAAGTCACGCCCGATGGCATGAGCCTTCTTGGCAGCAATCACATTCGTCCCGGCATGCCCGCCAGCGTCACCATCAAGACGGGCGAGCGCAACATGATGAGCTATCTACTCAAACCGATGCTCGAACGTGTCGACAGCTCCTTCAAGGAACAATGAAATGGACCGTCATTGCCTGATCTTCTGCCTGCTAGCGCTGTCCCTCCCGGCCAGCGCCATGGACCTCAAACAAGCCTGGGATCTGTTGCAGTACCAGGGCCCCGTCTATCGCGCCGCCGTGCATGAAAAAGAGGCCGGCCTGGAAAACCGCGCCATCGGCCAGGCCGGCCTGCTACCGCAGATCAGTGCCTCGGCCTACGACAACAAGGTCAATGGCACCCAGCGCCAGAGCGGCGTCGAAAGGGATCTCGACTACGACTCCAAGGGCGCTAACGTGCGCTTGCGCCAGCCGCTGTTCAACAAACAGAAAATGGCCGAGTACCGCCAAGGTAAACAGCGTGCCGACTACAGCGTCGCGGTGTTCGATGCCAAGAGTCAGGACGCCGCGGTACGCCTCGCCGAAAGCTATTTCGACGTGCTTTTGGCCAGCGAAACCATCGTCCTCGCCAAGTCCAAGCTGAGCGCCTTCGATGAGCAACTCGCCTCGGCGAAACGGCGCATGGAGCTGGGGGCCGGCACCGTCACCGACATCGACGAGTCGGTCGCTCGCCGCGACCTCGCCGCGGTTGAGCTGATCGAAGCGCAGGACAACCTGGTCAATGCGCGCCGCAAGCTTGAGGAGTACATCGGAGAAACCCCCGAATCCCTGACCACCTTGCGTCCGAGCTTCAATACGCCACCGCTGCTACCGAGCAACCTGCAGGACTGGTTGGTCAAAGCCCAGAGCGACAGCCCGCTGATCCATGCGCGCCGTCATAGCAGCGACCTCGCCGAAGAAGAAGTAAAGCGCGCCAGGGCCGGCCACTGGCCGACACTGGATTTCGTTGCCGGCTACACCGCGGGCGATAGCCAATCAATCTCCGAGCTCAATCAACGCAACCGCTACGGCTCAATCGGGCTGGAAGTAAACTTCCCGTTGTACAACGGTGGTGGCACCAGCGCGTTGACACGCCAGGCGAGTGCCAATAGCTATAAGGCCCTGGACGAACTCGACGCCACGCGCCAGGAAGTCATCTCAGGCACCACTCGTGAGTATCGCGGCGTACAGAGCGGCGCCACACGTATTCAAGCGCTGGAAAGGGCAGTGGAGTCCAACGAACGCTCGCTGACTTCGACACGCAAAGGCTTCAAAGAAGGAGGCACCAGCACCAACTCGGATGTCCTCAATGCCGAAGAGCTGCTCTTCGTTGCGCGCCACGATCTGTTCGAGGCCAAGCTGCGCTACTTGATGTCACGCCTGCGTCTGGCCTCTTCGGTGGGCAGTCTGGGCGACGACGATATCGACCACATCAACGACTACCTCGGCCCGGAACTGTTGGTCACCAACTGACTTTCCCAAACTCAGCATGAGACCCGGGAAGTCATTTCCGGGCTCTACCTGCAGACTCCCTCTCAACCCATCCTGGTGGGGAGGTGATATGCAAGGCGCTCAGGGTTACTACAATGACAACTACTTCCTTCCCTTCTTCTCTCGATTGAGTGATTTAGAAAAACAGAAGTATTACGCAAGATTCGAAGCTACAGATGAATGGATAGAAAGCCTGAATTTGACGTACGGCGATGAGTGAATCTGACGTGTTCAAGTCTGCTCCGCAGCCCAGCGGGAGCAAGCTCCCTCGCCACAGGAACGGTGTCAGTCTTGAGATTTGCGCGGCTAACAAGTGCTGAATACCAGACACAAAAAAGCCCACTGACCGTTACCGGGTCAGTGGGCTTTTCGATTACGCCTCTAGTTACAGAGCCATATCACGAGCAGCATTTGCCTTCGGCGCCTTAGGCGCTTCAGCCGGAGCAGCAGCCGGGGCCACCGCCGGACCCATCACCGGCGGCGGAGTCAGCTGCAACACCTTGGCGGTGTAAGCCCACTCCTGTGCAACCTTTTCAGGGCTGCCATTGAGCTGAGTGCCATAACTCGGCACGATCTGATGCAGCTTTTCCTGCCAGGCAGGCGTTGCAACCTTGTCCTTGAACACTTTCTGCAGCACGGTCAGCATGATCGGTGCAGCCGTCGAAGCGCCCGGCGATGCGCCCAGCAAACCAGCGATGGTGCCGTCTGCGGAAGCAACGATTTCAGTACCCAACTTCAGCACGCCACCGGCAGCTTCATCACGCTTGATGATTTGCACGCGCTGGCCGGCTTGCCACAGGCGCCAGTCTTCTGCCTTGGCGTTCGGGAAGTATTCTTTCAGGGCGTTGAGGCGGTCTTCGTCAGACAGCATCAGTTGACCAGCAAGGTACTCGACCAGCGGGTATTCCTTGATGCCGACTTTGGTCATCGGCCACACGTTGTGCGTGGTGGTGGTGGTCAGCAGGTCCAGGTACGAGCCTTCTTTCAGGAACTTGGTGCTGAAGGTCGCGAATGGGCCAAACAGGATGACGCGCTTGCCGTCCAGGACACGGGTGTCCAGGTGCGGAACCGACATTGGCGGTGCGCCAACGGAGGCTTTGCCGTAGGCCTTGGCCAAGTGTTGTTCGGCCAGGGTCGGGTTTTCGGTGACGAGGAACGAGCCGCCTACCGGGAAGCCTGCGTATTCCTTGGCTTCAGGAATGCCCGACTTCTGCAGCAGGTGCAGTGCACCGCCGCCCGCGCCAATGAACACGAACTTGGCGTCGGTTTCGGATTTGCTGCCGTCTTTCAGGTTTTTGTAGCTGACGCGCCAGCTGCCGTCGTCGTTCTTGGTGATGTCCTGCACTTCGCTGGACAGTTTCAAGTCGAATTTTGGCGTGGTTTGCAGGTGCGCAACAAACTGGCGGGTGATCTCGCCGAAGTTGACGTCGGTGCCGATCGGGCTCCAGGTGGCCGCGACTTTCTGGTTCGGGTCACGCCCTTCCATCATCAGCGGAACCCACTTCTTGATCACAGCCGGGTCTTCGGAGTACTGCATGCCGGCGAACAGCGGGCTCGCTTGCAGGGCTTCGTAACGCTTTTTCAGGAACTTGATGTTGTCATCGCCCCACACAAAGCTCATGTGCGGCGTGGAGTTGATGAACGAACGCGGGTTTTTCAGCACGCCTTGCTGAACTTGCCAGGCCCAGAACTGACGGGAGATCTGGAAGGCTTCGTTGATTTCAACGGCTTTCGGGATCTGAACGTTGCCCTTGTCGTCTTCCGGGGTGTAGTTCAGCTCGGCCAGCGCGGAGTGACCGGTACCGGCGTTGTTCCAGCCATTGGAGCTTTCCAGGGCGACGCCGTCGAGGCGCTCGATCATTTCCATCGAAGTGCCGGGTTCCAGCTCATTGAGCCAAACACCCAGGGTCGCGCTCATGATGCCGCCGCCGATCAGCAGCACATCGACTTTCTTTGCCTCTTCCGCGTGAACGGACGTGATCCCCATCGACAAAGCCAGCCCCAGCAGGGCCGTGTTCATTTTTTTAAACATGTGTAGCACCTATGATAAAACGCCATCCGCCCTTCCATCTTCACCTACGAGCCCCTGTTTACGGCATTCAGGCAGGATGTCGTGGGTTCTCGCACATGACGATTGGAGGGTGGGCACACAAGGCCGACGTGTCTCCATCGACCTCAGTTTATATGTCCCTACTGAACTGACTTTTTATCATTATTGGCTTCAGCTACTTGAGCGACAGTGATTCTGTTGGCGCGTCTCAAGGACGCGCAAACTGAATAGGTCAAAGCAAGTTAAGGCGAAGAATATCACGACCGGACAAACCCGCGCGTCTGTTCCCGACTTGATAGTCCGGGCACGGGCGTCGGGTCCACTATACTGATCCTGATTTTTCTCGATGAGCCGGTGAGGAGCAGTCATGAGCGACAAAGACGATTTGCGCAAATATTCCTCCCAAGTGGTCGACGGCGTGGAGCGCGCGCCCGGCCGCGCGATGCTGCGGGCCGTGGGTTTCACGGACGAGGACTTCAAAAAGCCGCAGATCGGCATCGCCTCCACATGGGCAATGGTCACGCCCTGCAACATGCACATCGACAAGCTGGCCATTGAAGCCGAAAAAGGCGCGAATGCTGCCGGCGCCAAGGGCGTCATTTTCAACACCATCACCATTTCCGACGGCATCGCCAACGGCACCGAAGGCATGAAGTACTCGCTGGTGTCGCGTGAAGTGATCGCCGATTCCATTGAAGTCGTGGCCGGCTGCGAAGGCTTTGACGGCCTGGTGACCGTGGGCGGTTGTGACAAGAACATGCCGGGCTGCCTGATCGGCATGGCGCGGCTGAATCGCCCGTCCATTTTCGTCTATGGCGGCACCATCCGGCCGGGCGCCGGCCACACCGATATCATCTCCGTGTTCGAGGCTGTGGGTCAGCACGCGCGCGGGGATATCAGCGAGATTCAGGTCAAACAAATCGAGGAAGTGGCGATTCCAGGCCCTGGTTCCTGCGGCGGCATGTACACGGCCAACACTATGGCTTCCGCGATTGAGGCGCTGGGCATGAGCCTGCCCGGTTCCAGCTCTCAGGACGCCGTCGGCAGCGACAAGGCTTCGGACAGTTTTCGCGCCGGTCAGCAGGTCATGGAGCTGCTCAAACGAGACATCAAACCGCGCGACATCATGACCCGCAAGGCCTTTGAAAATGCGATTCGGGTGGTGATCGCCCTCGCCGGCTCGACCAATGCCGTGCTGCACCTTCTGGCCATGGCGCATGCCGTGGATGTCGAGCTGACGCTGGATGATTTCGTCGAGCTGGGCAAGGTGTCCCCGGTGGTGGCCGACCTGCGCCCCAGCGGCAAATACATGATGAGTGAACTGGTGGCCATCGGCGGCATCCAGCCGCTGATGAAGCGCATGCTCGCCGCCGGCATGTTGCATGGCGATGCGCTGACGGTCACCGGCAAAACGCTGGCCGAAAACCTGGAAAACGTGCCCGACTACCCCGAGGGTCAGGACGTGATCCTGCCCTTCGACCAGCCGATCAAAAAAGACTCGCATTTGGTGGTGCTGCGCGGCAACCTTTCGCCCACCGGCGCCGTGGCCAAGATCACCGGCAAGGAAGGCCTGCGCTTCGAAGGCACGGCGCGTGTGTATCACGGCGAGGAAGGTGCACTGGCGGGCATTCTCAACGGCGAAGTCAAGGCCGGCGATGTGATCGTGATCCGCTACGAAGGCCCCAAGGGAGGGCCCGGCATGCGTGAAATGCTTTCGCCAACGTCGGCGGTCATGGGCAAGGGGTTGGGCAAGGACGTTGCGCTCATCACCGACGGCCGCTTCTCCGGCGGTTCACATGGGTTCGTGGTGGGGCATATCACGCCCGAAGCCTTTGATGGCGGACCGATCGCGCTGATCGAAGACGGCGACAAGATCACCATCGATGCCGAAACCCGGCAGATTACGGTCGATGTCTCCGACGCCGATCTGGCCGAGCGCAAAACCCGCTGGGCGCGCCCGGAATCCAAGTACAAACGCGGGGTGCTGGCCAAATACGCGAAGACCGTGTCCAGCGCCTCGGAAGGCGCCGTCACGGATAAATACCTCTAACGCCTCAAAGCCGAAACCGATCCACCGACTGCGAGAGTTTGCCCGCCAGGGTGGACAGTTCGTCAGTGGTGGTGGCGGTCCGGCCAATGACTTTGCTGTTGCCTTCGGACATGCCGGCAATCATTTCGACCTGATGGGCGATTTCATTGCTGGCCAGGCTCTGCTCACCGATGGTGCGGGTAATGTCATTGACCAGCTGAGTGGTGTTCAGCGTGGCGTCGAGGATTTCGCGGATGGCGCGCTCGACGTCGGCGGTCACGGCCATGCCCTTGTCGACCTGCGCCACACCCGCCTCCATGCTGGTCACCGCCTCGCGGGTGCTTTGCTGGATGCGTGAAACCATCGTGGCAATTTCCTGGGTTGAGGCGCTGGTGCGTCCCGCCAGGCTCCGTACCTCGTCGGCCACCACGGCAAAACCACGCCCTTGCTCACCGGCGCGAGCGGCTTCGATCGCGGCGTTGAGCGCCAGCAGGTTGGTTTGATCGGCGATGCCCTTGATCACCTGGATGATGCTGAAAATCCCCTCGGACTCCTTGTCCAGCGTGCGGATCACCTGGGCCGATTGCTGCGCCGAACGCGCAATACCGTCCATGTCGTTGACCACCTGATGGATCACCCGACCGCCATCCTTGGCCAGTGCCTCGGCCTGATTGGCCATGTTCAGCGCCCGCTCGGCATGCCGGGTAATTTCCTCGATGCTCGCGGTCATTTCGCTGGCTGCCGCCGCCATGGTGCTGGCTGCTACGCTTTGCTGCTGGCTGCTACCGGCCACTTCGTGACAGCCACTGCTCAATTGCTCGCTCATGCCACTCACGCCGTGGGCGTTGCTGCGCACGACTTCGATCATGCCGCGCAGGTCGCGCTGCATGGTCGCCAGGCTGCGAATCAGTGCGCTGGCTTCGTCCTTCTGAGTGGGCTCGACAATCGGTTCGCTCAGGTTGCCATGGGCGATGCTGTTGGCGATGCGGCTGGCGGTCTGCAACGGCCCCATGATGCTCAGAATCACCCAGCGGCCCTGGGCGAGCAGCAATAACAGGCTGGCAATGAGTACACTGCCAAGGGTGAAGTTGGCGTTGCTGATGACTTTTTGAGTGCCGGCGCTGGTCTGTTGGGTGTTGGTTTCGATCAGTTCACTGAGGGCGGCCATCTGGTCTTCCAGCTGGCTGAACGCAGTATTGAAGGTGCCCAGATCTTTTTGAGCAGCCTCCGGATTTTCCAGCGCCAGCCCGACAATCCGTTCGGCTGTGCTGATGTAGGTATCGAGGCTTGGCTTGATCTTGTTCAGGCCCGCTTTAAGGGTGTCGTTGACCGGCAGCTTGAGGTTTTCACCGAGCATGTCACGAAAATGCGCCGCATGTTCCTCGATGGAACTGCGCACCTCGGCTTTGCTGCTGGTGCTTTTGCCCAAGCCAACCACCATCGCGGACAGCACGTCGGCGCGTAACGCGTCGTGCATCATGTCGGCTTCAAGGTGATTACGCAGCGCGGTCATACTGACCTCGTTGTCATTCACCGCTGCAGCCATCTGGGTGTTTCCCAGATAACTGACCAGGCTCATGATCAACGCGGTGAGCAGGCCGGTGCCAATCAGCAGAATCAAACGTAATTTTATGGACACTCTGTGGATCCTCTCTCGGCACGTTTGTCAGTTGCGTAATGCCAACTGCGGATTGGTTTGCTGAAGAGGCTATCGGCTGGCGCGAGCGGTTATTTAAGCGAATTTCCATACGCGCATGTCTTTACGACATGCGGTATGTCTTGCTGGTTTTGATTGCGCCCAGATCAAGCAGCAGAGAAGAAGTATCGCGTGATGCACCCGCCAATCAACGTTGCAGACAGACCTCCACCCACCAGCCCCTCCACCGTTTTTGACGGACTCACCAGCGGCGCGACCTTGTGCTTGCTGAAGAGCTTCCCAAACACGTACTGCAACACGTCACTCAACTGGACGACGAACACCAGGTAGAACAGCAAAAGTGCGTTTTGCCCCGTGAATCCTTCCAGATCCAACAGCAACAGCGCTGGCGCATGGCTGATGCAGTAAATGCAGATCATCACGCCCCACTGGATCTTAGCGGTCCTTTCCAGGAAGGCGTCAACGTCCTGACTCAGCACCGCAATCGCCGGTAGCAGCAGGAACGAATACACCGGAATCAGCAGCGTGAACATCGAATACCAGTGAGTACCGATCAGCATGTATTGCAGCGGGATCAGGATGAAAAACGCCGAAAACAGGGCGTTATGGTCACCTAGCCTGGTCGGCGTCAGAGTGATGAACTCCCTGAGCGCGAACAGTGCACACGGAATGCAGGGTGCGTGGCGGTCATGTCTGCCGATTCAAACTGCAGCCAGTCGTAGAAAAGGCCAGCGAGCCTGATAACTCCTGGCCTTCTGCTCGAACAGATCAGGCTGATGGTTGACCGGATTGATACGTAAAAGTCCTTCTTCGACATCGCTCAAACCGTAAGGCGCATACACCTCACCTGTCACTACATCCAGACCGATACACGTCCCCGCTATCAAATACCGATCAATGCCACCCTTTGCCGACTGAAGCTTGGGATAAGCCCTGCCAAATCGCTGACCGTACCAAAGGTGAACCCTTGCCTGGTTCTTGATTTCGATGTTCACGTCGAGGTCGTGAAAGAGCTTCCGGGCTGCAATGATGACTTCGTTCTCGGCCTCCCACGACACGTCTTCATCAAAGTAGAAAACGTCGTAATCCTTGATGCCCCACGCGGCGGGAAGCCCGGCTTGATGATTCCAGACTGCCTGAAAAAGGCAGCCCGCCGTCAACAGGCATTGGCTCAGGCCAAGTGAAGGCAAGCGCCGGGCAATCTCGGCGTTTACCGGATTGGCCATCGCGATCTCAATCAACGTGTCAGCGGTTAACGTCATGCTATCTCCGTGTGGTGCATCAAATCCCGGGGGCTGACGATACATTAAAGCCGCGTGACGGAAGGCCGAACACTTGGGTTTCACTCAACTCGGCAGACCGCTACAGTGACGCGACCGACACCTGAGAAACGATGAACATGGATGGACTCCACCAAGGAAGTTGCCTCTGCGGCGCAGTAAAATATCGTGTGACCGCCGAGCTGAAAGCGGTTACCCATTGCCATTGCCATTGCAGCAAATGTCGCAAGGGCCACGGGGCAGCGTTCGCAACGTATGCAAGCGCGCCCAGGTCAGCGATTACGATCATCGCGGGCGAAACGCTGAAAACCTATCACTCGTCTGAAGGCGTCGCCCGACAGTTCTGTGGCGACTGCGGCTCTTCGCTGTTCTGGTCTGATTCCAAGGGCGCATTTTCGGAGTGGATGTCAGTGGCGATAGGCACGCTGGATACGCCGTTTTTGAGTGAGAAACAGAAACACGTATGCGTCGATTCAAAAGCACCGTGGTATGCAATCGAAGATCAGTGGCCAAGGACGGGGTGAGCGCTTCAACCAATCAGCTCAGGGGTTACCTGTGGGGCCTGAACACGACCAGGGTGTTGGGCATGGCTGATTGGAAGGAGTTGGACCGCCGTGTTGCTGAATCGTGGTTATGATCAATACGGCGAAGCTAAATTCACTGATGGGAGGGACCGTACTATGACGACGCGGACTGAAACTGCCATTCTGGCCGGTGGTTGCTTCTGGGGCATGCAGGATTTGCTGAGACGTTACCCCGGCGTGGTGTCCACGCGGGTAGGCTACTCGGGCGGTGATGTGCCCAACGCGACTTACCGCAACCATGGCACGCACGCGGAAGCGATCGAGATCGTGTTCGATCCGGACCAGATCACCTATCGTCAGATCCTCGAGTTTTTCTTCCAGATCCACGACCCGACGACGAAGAATCGTCAGGGTAACGATGTGGGTATGAGCTACCGCTCGGCGCTCTTCTATCTCGACGACGAACAAAAACTGGTGGCCGCGGACACCGTGGCCGACGCTGATGCATCCGGCCTCTGGCCCGACAAGGTCGTCACTGAAATCCTGGCCGCGGGCCCGTTCTGGGAAGCAGAGCCGGAACATCAGGACTACCTCGAACACTATCCCAGCGGCTACACCTGCCATTTCATTCGACCAGATTGGAAACTGCCCAAACGAGGGTGATGGTGAGGTCAAAAGCGGTCCCGCCGGCGGCTGTCGGCGAGATCGTTTCTGCCCCGGGTGATTTGTAACGCTCTGTATTTTCGTTGGCGATCTTACACAGCGATACATACCCCCCCGGATCAGGACACATACGCAGTACATGAAGGTGAAAAAGTGGGTGGCGTCGCAAACCTGATGTTCTCCGATGAACCCAGGCTAAAGAGCCCAACACCCAAGCAGGAGCCACCTCATGTTCAATGAAATCGATACCGTGCTTTATACCGGCAAGACCCACACGACCGGAGGCCGTAATGGCGAGTCGCGAAGCGACGATGGACGTTTGGACGTCAAGCTTTCCGCCCCGGGTTCGTCAGGGAGTGGCACCAATCCCGAACAGCTGCTGGCGGCAGGTTGGTCGGCGTGTTTCATCGGTGCAATGGGTAAGGCGGCCGCCGCATTAAAGGTGACCCTGCCGACCGACGTCGCCGTCGATGCCGAAGTGGACCTGGGCAAGACCGAAGACGCCTTCTTCCTGCAGGCGCGCCTCAATGTAAGCCTTCCGGGCCTGGACCCTGCTGTCGCACGGGCGGTGGTGGATGGCGCCCACCAGCGGTGCCCCTACTCCAAAGCGACCCGTGGCAACATCGACGTCACGATCAATCTGGTTTAACCAGAACACCCAGTGCGGCCTGCCTTCCCGGCAGGCTGTGCTGGCAATTGCTGCAAGCCGCTCAATCGTCCTCATGCAACTTGATACCGCGGGCGTGAAGCAGATGCGGGACCACCAACACCAGCAGCGTTAGCGCAAGGAACGAGGCTGCAATGGGTTGCGTCACAAACACCAGCCAGTCTCCCTCACTGATGGACAAGGCGTTGCGCAGCTGCTTCTCAGCCATCGGCCCGAGCAGCATGCCGACGATCACGGGCGCGACGGGAAAATCGAAACGACGCATCAATACCCCGCCCCAACCAATTGCCAGCATCAGCAACAGATCGAAGGAAGAATGGCGCATGCCGTACACGCCGATGGTGGCAAACACCAGAATGCCGGCGTTCAGGTACGGCCGGGGAATCTGCAGGAGCTTGACCCAAAGGCCCACCAACGGGAGGTTCAACACCAACAGGATCACGTTGCCGATATACAGCGAGGCCACCAGGGTCCAAACCAACTCCCCCGACGTCTGGAAGAGCATCGGACCCGGTTGCAGGTTGTAGTTCTGGAACGCGGCCAACAGAATCGCCGCAGTGGCGGACGTCGGTATGCCAAGCGTCAGCAGCGGTACCAAAGAACCCGTCGCGCTCGCGTTGTTGGCCGCCTCGGGACCGGCAACCCCCTCAATCGCGCCTTCGCCCTTGCTGCCAGCAAACTCTTTCGGGTATTTGCTCAGTTTGCGTTCCGCCGAATAGGACAGGAACGTCGGAATTTCAGCGCCACCGGCCGGAATCGAGCCAAATGGAAAACCGATCAACGTACCCCGTAGCCAGGCGGGAACCGATCGTTTCCAGTCAGAGCGCGTCATCCACAACGACGTCAAGCGGTGCTGACCGGTCGATTCTTCCTTTTGATAAAGCAAGCTGTACAAGGCCTCGCCTACCGCAAACAACCCGACCGCCACGAGCACGACTTCGATGCCATCAACCAACTCCGGCACCCCCAAGGTGTAGCGGGCAATGCCCGAGGTCGCATCCAGGCCGATCAAGCCGATGGTCAGCCCAATCCCGAGCGAGACAAAACCGCGCAGCATCGAAGCGCCGAGTACCGCAGACACCGTTGTGAAGGACAACACCAGAATCGCGAAATACTCGGCAGGACCAAACTTGAGCGCCAGCGTGGCAACAATAGGGGCAAACAACGTCAGGAACACCGTCGCGATGGTGCCGGCCACAAATGAGCCTATCGCGGCCGTTGCCAAGGCCGGTCCTGCCCGACCGTTGCGGGCCATGAGATTGCCTTCCAGGGCCGTGACCATGGAGGACGATTCACCGGGCGTATTGAGCAGGATCGAGGTGGTGGAGCCGCCAAACTGCGCGCCGTAATAGATACCGGCGAACATGATCAAGGCTCCCGTAGGATCGACCTTGGCGGTAATCGGCAGCAGCAGCGCAACGGTCAGCGCCGGTCCAATACCTGGCAGGACACCAATGGCGGTGCCGAGCAAACAGCCGATAAAGCCCCACATCAAATTGATCGGTGTCAGCGCAGCGGAAAAACCAATGGCCAGGTTCGCGAGAGTTTCCACCTTGTTTACCTCCTTCGGCCCGGGTCAGATCCAGGCGTTGACAAGGGGCGGCAGGGAAACCCCTAGCCCGGCGTTGAACAGCCAGTAAATCGGTAGGGTCAAGGCAATGCCGATGGCGAGGTCGCGCACCGGACGGCGACTGCCAAACCCCCGTGCCGAACAGGCGAACAGCAGCGCCGCCGCCAAGACGAACCCGATGAGGTTGATCAGCACGGCCACCCCCACAAGCCCCGCAGTTACCCAGGCCGCACCAAGTTTGCCGCCGGGTAGCGCTTTGGCCGATTCGTCGCTGTGGTCTGCCAACTCGTGGAAACCACCGGTGACTGCCTGATAACACAGCAACAGACCGACGCCCCCCAGGAACACCGCGACGGCGTACGGATAGACGTGGGCCCCCAGGATGACGAACCCCATTTCGGGAGGAAACCGAAATGCGCCGAACGCCAACACTGCGCTGATGGCAATCACTGCGGCGCCGATCGCCAGTTGTGTCGGCACTATTGCGCGAGGCTGGGTCATTTCGAAATCAGCCCGACTTCGACCAGCATCGCACGCAGCCGAACGTGCTCTTCGTCGACGAATTTGCCGAACTCATCGCCGGTCAGGATATTGGGTGACCATTTGTTGGTGTCGATATTTTCTTTCCAGACTTTGCTGTTGGTAGCGGCCACGACCGCATCGGTCACTGCTTTGCGCTGCTCAGGCGTGAGATTCGCGGCACCGTAAACACCACGCCAATTGCCGATTGTCACGTCGTAGCCTTTCTCCTTGAGGGTCGGTGCATCGATGCCTTCAATGCGTTCGGGCGCGCCGATGGCGAGTACACGAAACTGGCCGTTCCTGATGTATTGGCCAAGCTCGGCATAACCACCGGTGATCACCTTGATCTGCCCGCCCAAGGCCTGAGCAACGACTTCACCCCCACCCGCGAAGGCGACGTAATTCACCTTGTTGACCGGGACACCCATTTTTGCGGCCAATTCGGCAATGCCGATGTGATCGATCGACCCCTTGGAACCACCGCCCCAGGAAATACTGGTCGGCTTGTCTTTGAAGACTTTCAGCAAGTCCTCCAGGGTTTTGAACTCGGATTCCTTGCGGACGGCAATCACGTTGTATTCGGTAAACAGCCGGGCAATCGGCGTCACGTCCTTCAAGGTAATTTGCGGCTTGTTCTGTTCAATGGCAGCGACCATGATCGCGCCGACAACGAGCAGCGCATCCGGATCGCCCTTGGTGCTGTTGGCGAACTGCGCAAGCCCCAGCGTCCCCCCTGCTCCGCCCTTGTTCTCGAAGGTAGTGGATTTGGCCACCTTGGCCTCGATCAGGGCTTTGCCCAAGACCCTGGCGGTCTGGTCATAACCGCCACCCACAGAACCTGGGGCCATGAACTTGACGGTGTCCAGCGCAAAGGCCGGTGTCGCGAGCGCGGCGGCGGTAATGGCCGTAGCGATGCAGCGGCTGAATCGACGGAACAAAGCGGACATGAGTTGTCTCCCGATTGCATTGTTTTTATAGGTGCCGGGTGAACGTCGATCAGGGAGAAAACCCTGCTCAATGAACATTGGCCTGCGGATAAGCGTAGGCCATGGTTAGGGAGACGGCATTGAACGAATTCGCTATCGTCATTCGACTATAGAACCGGACCCGCTCGGAACCAGGAAGGTAAATACATGGCCAACACTCATGCCGATGACCGCAGCAGCGCGTGGTCGGTGTTTCTCATCTTCCTGCGCCTTGGGCTGACCTCATTCGGTGGGCCCATTGCGCACCTGGGCTACTTCCGCGATGAGTTCGTCACACGACGGCGCTGGCTGACTGAGCGCAGCTATGCGGATCTGGTCGCGCTCTGTCAATTTCTGCCAGGGCCGGCAAGCAGTCAGGTCGGCATCGCGCTAGGCCTGTCTCGGGCGGGATACCGCGGGGCGCTGGCCGCCTGGACGGGCTTCACGCTGCCTTCGGCCGTTGCCCTGATCCTGTTTGCACTGGGCATTTCCCAATACGGCGCTGCCCTCGCGCCCGGCGCACTGCATGGCCTCAAAGTGGTGGCCGTCGCGGTGGTTGCGCAAGCGGTCTGGGGCATGGCGCGCAACCTGTGCACGGACGTGCTGCGAGTCTCCATCATGGTGATGGCGGCCTGCGTCGCCCTGCTTGAACCGTCCGCCTGGGGACAGGTCAGCGTGATTGCCGCCGCGGGCTTAGCCGGCCTTCTGTTGTTCAAACCCGATCAGAGTGCCGAGCACGATCCACTGCCGATCACGATCAGCCCCCGGGCCGGGGCGTTGTGGTTGTCGCTGTTCCTGGCATTGCTGGTTGGCCTGCCGCTCTTGACCGAACTGCTGCCCAATCAAACCGTGGCGATGGTGGATGCCTTCTACCGGTCCGGCTCACTGGTGTTCGGTGGGGGGCACGTCGTTTTGCCACTGCTGCAAGCTGAGGTGGTGCCGTCCGGCTGGGTCAGCAACGAAACCTTCTTGGCCGGGTATGGCGCCGCGCAGGCCGTACCCGGCCCCTTGTTCACGTTCGCCGCGTTCCTCGGCGCGTCGATGAACCTCGCCCCGTCGGGCTGGATCGGCGGCATAATTTGCTTGCTGGCGATCTTCACGCCGTCCTTTCTGTTGATCGTGGGAGCCTTGCCTTTTTGGGAACGGTTGCGCCGCAGTTTGCGCACACGGGCCGCACTGGCCGGCGTGAATGCAGCGGTGGTCGGCCTGCTGTTGGCCGCGCTGTATCAGCCTGTCTGGACCAGCGCCATTTTCAAGCCGCAAGACTTCGGTTTGGCACTGGTCGCCCTGGTTGCACTGATGTTCTGGAAACTCCCACCGTGGCTGGTGGTTGTCGGCTGCGGGGTCGCGGGGTGGCTGTTGAGTGTCATGTTGTGAGTAACGATCTATTCTAAAAAACCTCAGTGGTTAAAAGTACGTCAGGACTCACGCTGATCAATGATCGGCAACAGGAGACTTGTCATGAAAGGCATGCTCGGCAGCATTGGATTGTCACTGTTACTGGCTGCAACGGCGGCGTTCGCGCATCACGGCTGGAGTGAATACGACTCCAGCAATACCCTGCAGTTGAACGGCACGATAGAAGAATCCGGTTACTCCCATCCGCACGGCTTCGTGCGTCTCAAAACACAAGACAAAACCTGGAACGTCGTCCTGGCACCGCCCTCGCGCATGGAGAACCGCGGCCTTTCCCGGGACATGCTGAGTGTGGGTAACACGGCCAGCGTGGTCGGCTATCAGAATCGAAACAAACCCGATGAAATGCGCGCCGAACGCATCACCGTCGGCGACAAAACCACAGAGTTGCGGTGATGCAGGCCATCGATGCCAGCGCAGGATCGAGTCCGGACAGCTGGCTGGACTGGGTGGGCGACTCGCAGCTTGGCGCGGCAATGCGCGGCGACCTGTGGCTGTATCCGATGGTCGAGGTGGTTCACATCATTGGATTTGTAGTGCTTGTCGGCTCTGTCGTGATGTTCGATCTGCGGGTGCTCGGGCTGTCGAAAGAAATTGCGGTGACGGCCCTGGCTCGCCACCTCCTGACCTGGTCCATCCTGGCCCTGCTGTTGATCGTGCCCGCCGGGCTGATGATGTTTTCAGCCCATCCCCATGACTTCGCATCGAATGACATCTTCATCTTGAAGCTATGCCTGATCGCTACTGCGGGGCTCAATGCTGCTCTGTTCCACATCGGGGTATACCGCTCGGTCACCCAGTGGAACACGGGCACTGCGACGCCTGGAATCGCAAAAATCCAGGCGCTGCTTTCGATTGGGTTATGGGTCAGCGTGGTGATGTGCGGTCGGCTATTGGCGTACACCTGATCATCAGGTATTGGTTTTCAACTTGGTCCACAGGCGAGTAGTCAACCGTGCGATGGCCGCGGGGAGTTCCTCTACGGTAAACAACTTGTCCAGCACACGTGTCGGCGGGTAAATCGCCAGATCCTGCTTCACGGCCGGAACAACATACTGATCCGCCGCAAGGTTGGGGTTGGCGTAATGGATGCTGTTGCTGATGTTGGCAATGACCTGCGGCGTCAGCAGGTAGTTCATGTAGGCGTAGCCATTCTTCTCGTGCGGCGCACTCTTGGGCATGACCACCATGTCGAACCACAGGGTGGAACCTTCGTCAGGGATCGAATAGGCGATGTCGATACCGTTGTTGGCTTCCTTGGCGGTGGCGGCCGCTTGCACGACGTCGCCATTGAAACCGATCACGGCGCAGACATTGCCGTTCGCCAGGTCGCTGATGTACTTGGAGGCGTGGAAATACTGGACGTAAGGCCTGATTTTGAGCAGCGCCTGCTCGGCTTTCGGTGCAACGCCCGAACCATTGCAGCCGGCCACCGCAAACACACCTTCGTCGACCTTGGCGAAATACGGTTGCCCGGTGCGCGAAGCGCTCAAGTGCCCGGTCCAGGTGTATTGAATGTCCTGCTCGTTCAAGAACGGGAAACGTCGTTGCAAGCCGAGCACATGGTGTTTGCGACGATGCAAAAGCTCACTGTTGGATAAATCCCGAGAACGGTATTCCGCCGTGTTGCGGATCATCACGCGGCGGTCCGGGGTCAGTCGCACCGTGGCACCCAGTGGCCGGGTGGACAGCACGCCCCAAGGCTCAACGGCGCCGATCGACTTGAACTCCGCATCGCTGAGTGGTCGTGTGAGGCTGGCGCTGAGTTCCATCGGGAACGTCCCGCTGTCCTCTATCCCTGAGCGCGGGATGAACGCGTTCAGGCACACCAGGACTTGCCTGGCCTCGATGCTTCCATCGGTGCCATTGGCGCGAATACGCCCTTTGCCCAACCGCTCCAGGCCGGTGATATCGGTGTCCTCAAAGAGGGTTACCGTGTCCGGCAGCGTATCCAGCAGGCCCTTGACGTATTTCGCGGGTTGCAGCAGTGCGTTGCCATTGCCGCACCAGATCGCGGCCCGATAATGCTCGGTGCCCAGTTTTTTGCTCAGCGGTTCACCTTCCAGAAAGTGCGCAGAGGCGCCGACAGCGCGTAGTGTTGCCAGTTTCGCCGCGACATCGGTCAACTTGCCGGGATCGTTGACGGCGAATAAGTAGCCCGATTCCCTGAATTCACATTCGATGCCCAGACGAGCGATGCGTCGGCGCACTTCGTCACTGGCGGCACGGGAAATCAAGGTATCAACTTCAAAACCGGCAAACCCCGGGTTGCCGATCAGCTCATCCTTGACCGGATGTTCGTGACCCACCACGAAGCCTGAATTGCGCGCCGAAGCCCCCTGTGCGGCCCGTTGTCTGTCGACAATCACGATCCGCGCCTGAGGGTGCATTTCAGCAAGTGTGTGAGCGGCACACAGCCCGGTGATACCGGCACCGACAATCAGCCAATCGGCTTTTTGCGTGCCTTTGAGAGCATCGCGAGCGGGTGAACTTCCCGCCTGCGCAATCCAGCCACATACATTGGTCATGCATCACCTCATCTGCCCGTCGTTCTGCAAGCACCGCACATGACGTCATCGCATGGGTATTTCCGGCTGGCGCTGGCTAGAGCTAAAATCTATAAGGCCTGTAGTGATACAACCAACGTTATAAAATCATCGAGCTATTCAGAAAACGCATGGATAAAATTCACCACGCTCCTTCTCTCCAGGCCTTGCAGGCGCTGGTCGAGGTCGCAGGCTCGGGCAGCTTCACGCAAGCGGCGCAAAAGCTGTGTCTGACCCAAAGCGCAGTGAGCCGAAAAATCCAGCAGTTGGAGAGCCACTTCGACTTGCCGATGTTCGTGAGGAATAGCCGTAGTGTTCGACTCACACCGGAAGGCGAACAGGTGCTTGGGACCGCTCGAAGTATTCTGGCGCAACTGAAAACACTGGAAGATCGGCTGGCACCGCAGAAACGCCCTTTTCGGATACGCATGCATGTGTCGCTGGCGGTTCGATGGTTGCTGCCAAAGTTGAGCGAGTTTTATCGAAGTCATCCGCAGGTTTCGCTGTCGATCGAAACCGTGGCCACGGAAGTGGTGGAGCCAGCCATCGACAGCGACGCCTACATTCTCTATCTGCCCGAGCCGTCCAGCGATTCTGACTGCCTGACCTTGTTCGAGGAAGCGCTGGTGCCGGTGTGCGCCCCCGGCCTGGGCAGCACTACCCAGCCGTTGGAGTCGGTGGCAGATCTGGTGCGTTTCCCGCTGCTGCATCGCTCGGCGGACAAGCATGACTGGGTCCAGTGGCTGCAAGCCAACGGTGGCAAGTCGCTGGAGGACTACCGCCACATCCCCTTCAACCTCGACGAGTTGGCGCTCGATGCCGCGGCGCGAGGGCTGGGGGTCGCCATGACTGACCTGACCCTGGCAGGCGAATCACTTGAGCGAGGCGCGCTCGTCGTTCCGTTCGGCCACCCCTTGAAGACCCGCGGCATTTACGCGTTGAACCTGCAACCTTCCGCCGCCGCTCATCCAGCCTGCTCGCTGATCATGCAGTGGTTCGCCCAACAGGCCGAACAGCAAGCCAGAGAAGTTTGACCACTAGGTTCCGCGCCCCAACCCTTCTGTCGCATTGGCAAAAGCCGCGCTCGCCGCTTGAACCAGCTTGCGCCATTCAACGCTGCTGATGAGTCCGGTGCGTTCCATCTCATCGGCGGCCTTGAGCAGTTCGTCGTACTGCTCTTCAGCATCCATCCGGATTTCGGGCTCTTTCAGGAGCTGATACCAGGCCGCCAGGGCTTCCCTCTTTTGATCATCACTCATGCTCAAACTCCCAAAGACAGTCTTCGTTTGGAAGTTTTCTCATGGGTGGCCGTTCCTCGATTCCGACGTACGGCAGTCATACAAACACGCGAGCCGTGCATTACAAACTTGTCATTGAGTTGTCAGCGTAGCCAGCACCCTCACTTCCTCTGCCTGATCGCCGGGTCATCCGAAAGTCAACTCATTGGTTTACGTCGCGGCCCGAGCACCGGACGCTGGCGAGGACTTCGTCGCGCTGTCGGCCAAAACCCGCGAACGCTCGGCCCACTCCAATGGCCTGGGCCTGTCGATCGTGGCGACAATCATGCAGCTGAAGCATTACGTGCTTTGAGCTGTTCTTAGCTGCGCGGCAATTGGATGAGTAAGGTCGGATTAGGGTGGGATGCGGTACTTACCGGCACCCACTGATCGTTCCCACTCCGCGTGGGACCGATCAGAGCGCGATTCAGGTACAGCCACACTTGTGGCGAGGGGCTTGCTCCGGGTTTTTTACCTTTTCTGCGCTTTCGACCTGTTCAGGTGGATCTAAAATCTACTTCATCTGAAATGGCAAAAAACACCACCCCCCTTGAGCAGTTTTGGCATAGGCCAATAACGTTGCCGACTCTAGACTCGCCCTACAATAAACGTACTGAAACACAATCGAATCCAGGACTGTTCCAGGGGAATCCGCATGAATCCATCCGACATTTTTGTTATCAGCGCCGTCCGCTCGGCCATCGGCAGCTTTGGCGGTTCGCTCAAAGATGTGCCGCCCATTCAATTGGCGACTGACGTTTGCCGCGCCGCCATTGAACGATCAGGGCTGGCACCTGAACACATCGGTCACGTGGTGATGGGTCATGTGATCCCGACGGAAGCACGTGACGCCTACATTTCTCGTGCCGTGGCGATGAATGCCGGCCTGCCGAAAGAGACGCCCGCCTTCAACGTCAACCGCCTCTGCGGTTCTGGTTTGCAGGCCATTGTCAGCGCCGCGCAAAGTTTGATGTTGGGTGATGCAGGTGCTGCATTGGCCGGTGGCGTCGAGTCCATGAGCCGCGGCGCTTATCTGTTGCCGCAGGCACGCTGGGGCGCACGGATGGGTGATATGCAAGCCATCGACTACATGCTCGGTGCTCTGCACGATCCGTTTGCCGGTTTCCATATGGGGATCACCGCGGAAAATATCGCCGAACGCTATGGCATCACTCGCCAGGCCCAGGATGAACTGGCGCAGGTCAGCCAACAACGGGCTGCCCGGGCAATTGCCGAAGGCCGGTTCATCGGGCAGATCGTGCCGATCGAGGTCCCGTCCCGAAAAGGTACCGTGACATTTGCGACGGACGAGCATGTCCGTGCAGATGTCAGTGCCGAGCAATTGGGCAAGATGAAACCTGCATTCAAAAAAGACGGCAGCGTCACCGCCGGCAACGCGTCGGGACTGAATGATGGTGCCGGGGCACTGATCATGGCCACAGGTCAGATGGTTCGCGGGCAAGGCCTCAAGCCCATCGCCCGACTGGTTGGTTATGCCCATGCCGGTGTCGAGCCTGAACTGATGGGGCTGGGTCCGATTCCGGCCACCCGGCTGGTACTCAAACGCGCGGGTCTGACAGTCGCCGATCTGGATGTGATCGAGTCGAACGAGGCTTTCGCCGCTCAGGCGTGTGCCGTGGCGCAGGAACTGGGCTTCGACCCGGAGAAGGTCAATCCGAACGGTTCGGGGATTTCGCTGGGCCACCCGGTCGGCGCGACCGGCGCGATCATTGCCACCAAAGCCAT
Organism: Pseudomonas sp. RT4P38; assembly: GCF_054897765.1. Classification (NCBI taxonomy): domain Bacteria; kingdom Pseudomonadati; phylum Pseudomonadota; class Gammaproteobacteria; order Pseudomonadales; family Pseudomonadaceae; genus Pseudomonas; species Pseudomonas sp. RT4P38. The sequence continues at coordinate 2,841,665 of NZ_CM142703.1, read as the reverse complement.
TCATGAACTGCACCGTGTTCAGGGTCGCTATGCCTTGGCGACGATGTGCATCGGCGGCGGCCAAGGCATCGCCGTGTTGTTCGAACGCGTCTGATCGACCCAAACGCTGACGGCGCCCATTGCGGGCGCCGTCTCGATCGCTGCGCGTCCAGCCTCTCTGCGAACAATCCCGACTACTGACAGAGCACTGATGGCAGACGCCGCGTGTTGTCTTTTCAAGCGTTAGCGACAGTCTTGAACTCAGGCGTCAAGCCCCATCAGCTCGACGTTGCGCAGAAGGTTGACTGAAACCGTGTCGATTGAGTGATTGATTGCGCAGTGGTGCTAAAGTCATAGCACGTCACCATATTCTCCCAAGTCTGCTAATTTCGATGGTGAAGGGGCTTATAAAAAGTATGAGTAGCTTGCCGGTGACGCTAACGCTATCAAGCGTGGGCAATGTGAACTGATTCTCGTCATCATTGAGCGCGAGGGAAAGCAAATGAGGTCTGAAAATGATTTTTGAGCCCAACAGCACCCGTTCCGTACTCCAGCGAAGAAGCAGTACCAGTATCGTCATTCAGGCAGGTCTCGATTGCATTGCGGTAACCGGTGTTGCGTGGTTTTTGATCAACTATCATATCGGCTTCATAACGCAGGACTACGTGATCCTGCTCCTGCTGCTGCTTGGGGCGTTGGCCGTCGTGTACGACCACTATGCTATTTACCGCAGCAACGTTGTATTTACCGTCAAAGCCTTCAAGCTTTTAAAGGCGTGGACTGCAACATTTGGTTTTCTCGTTGCCATGGCCTTTCTAACCAAACAAAGCGAGCAGTACTCGCGATTGTTGGTTGGGGAGTTATTTGTTATTGGATATTTTGCTCAGTTGCTTTTGCACCTGGCGACACGCGAAATGCAGAAGAAGTTTTTGGCGCATTCGACGCAGTTGGAAAACGCTCTTATTATTGGCTCGGGTGAACTGGCCAGCTATCTTCACAAGAAAATCAGCAATAATCCCTGGCTCGGTGAACGCATCGTCGGATGTGTGTTGATTGGCGCAGACGATGATCGGGGAAAGGAAGTTGTGGAAGGCGCGCAACGCCTGTCGATACTGGGTGATATCTCCGACCTTGATGAGTTAGTCATCAAACACGCCATTCGTACCGTCTATTTTGTGACGCCTCTGGGTGGCTCAGAGGTTATCCAGGATGTTTATTTAAGGCTGTTCGATAAACACATCTCTGTTAACTGGGTGCCTGACATCTTCTCGTTGCGCCTGATCAACCACAGTGTTCGTGAAATTGCCGGCATTCCCGTGCTGACCTTGTCTGAAACTCCGCTGATGGGGATGCGTCTGTTTCTGAAGAACCTTGAGGACAAAGTCCTGGCTTTTCTCATCTTGCTTTTTGCGGCACCCGTGCTGGCGGTTGTTGCCATTGCGATTAAGATCGATAACCCCGGCCCCGTGTTCTTTCGTCAGCAACGTATGGGGTGGAGTGGAGAGGTTTTCCGTATCTGGAAATTTAGAAGCATGGTCGTCCATCAGCCGTCAGACGGCATCGTCAAGCAGGCACAAAAGAATGATCCGCGCTTGACCAGGGTGGGAGCCTTTATTCGGCGGACCAGCCTTGATGAGCTGCCGCAGTTGTTCAACGTTTTGATGGGAGAAATGTCTCTGGTGGGACCTCGCCCGCACGCTATTCAACACGATGTACAGTACTCGCCCGACGTCTCGGGCTACTTTGCGCGTCACAACATCAAACCGGGCATCACAGGCCTGGCTCAGGTACGTGGACATCGAGGTGAAACGAGGGATATAGAGCAGATGATCCGGCGGGTTGACTCGGACATCGAATACATCAACAACTGGTCGCTGTGGCTCGATTTCGTCATTCTTGTACGGACTGTGTTTGCCTTCTCCGGCAAGCATGCTTACTAGCCCGACATTACCCAGAAAGCTGTCATGACGGGAATAGATCCAGCGTACGCTCAACCTCATCGGGGTCGATACTAAAGCCATTGCCCTCTTGCGTACCGACCACAAAACCAAAATTTTGCTGATCGCGATCCGTTAGATATTTGAAAAAACAGAGGAATCGATTAGGGGGCTGTAACACCAACAGCGAACCACCTGGCTGGAGCACATTAACGCCGTGTATAAGATGACACGAAGATTTGGCATTACCTTTGTAAAGAGCGCCATCAATTAACCCCACTTTGATTGGCCGCCACTGGTCAATGCATTAAATTCCGACATTATACAGAAACAGCGTTCGTGGCCAAACACCTAAGCCGTACTTCTCTACATCAGCAACCTATTCAGGTGGATACAATAGTTTCCAGGACAGGGGGTAACGTCAGATGCGTGTAGCGGCTGCGCAAGGTGTCGAGAAGCACCTCTCTAGGCTTTCTGGAACAATGAAGATATATTTTGAATAGTCCACCAAAACCCATTTCACGATATCGACCCGCAACCTCCTCATCACTCGGTCCGTCCGGCAACCCAAGATGAAGTGTCAGCTTTTTGCCTTCGACAGCAAATAGAGGTGTCTCCCAAAGAAATTGGGCTGCGCCCACCTTGGGCAGTCGAACAAATAAATAGCCGTGGTTGCCCAGCGTATCTACATCACCGCCACGCCGTCTTTTCCACTCGAGAAGTCCGTCGTCCGGGCGTGCCAGGCAAGTTCCGATATCATAATAGTCAAAACCATTTTCTATCGCCCACTCAAGCGCCATGAACGTGGTAATCGAGTTAATCTCACGTAACTTCTTAGCATCTGAAAATACAACATTTGGATAACCGAAACGGACCGTGCTCCAGTAGCGTTTTCCTGCCCGGGTAATTACGCACCCAAGATGGCATGCAACAATTTCATCCTCCAACAGAACTAGATCGAGCCGCCCGACATTTTTTGCCACCCTTTGAACCTCATGCGATTCAATTTGAGAGGCGGCTGCCCCATGCCTTGCGCTGGCATAGGGCTTAAGCATTTCCCGATCTGCGATTTCAATTTCGTCATCGTTCAAGGCCTGTTTCATACGATAGCGCAGCCGATTCTTGCGCAGATTTCGACGTAACTCGGTATTGTATCTGGCGGTAATATCCTCAATTGACCTGCTCAGCGGCACGACAGCACTCAGGTATTGAGGCACATACAATGCTCCCAAGGTCGGCATTTCACTGACCCACACCGTCCGGTCTGAGTTATCCAACTTCAACGGGCTATCAACCGCTTGAGATTCAGCGCCCAGTAGAACCTTCACAAATTCCCGCTGTGTTTTCCTGCCCACATAGAGAATGTCATAGGTGCTGTCTTCTCGCAGTTTGAACCTGGCAACTTCCCAGCGCCAAAAACATGCCCTCCCAAGTATATCTCGCAGCCAGGCGACAGCTTTCCTTAGCTCAAAGCGAATTGAAGGAGATATTAACTTACGTATGAATGCTGTTATGTATTTTTTCATGTGGTTATCAGCACAATTCAAGGAAGGGCCATTTGAGTTTACAAATCAATAACCTAATTACTTGAAATGAAAGCTCGACAGCTGAGTACCCGTCAAGGCGATAATTCCAACCTGAGTAAAGGTGCAACGCCGGATTTTTTCAAGATACTTCAGCCGTGTTTTTTAAGGCGCCAGCCAGGCGTCAAATACCTGTAACGTCAGGAATCCCTGTAGATCAATGTGCGCAACAAGAACATCGGATTACCCACCACATAGCGACTGAATAATCGCTTTGGTTCACCTATTAGCCTGAACACCCACTCACAACCGAGACGACGCACCCATTGCGGAGCACGCGTCACCTTGCCGCCGAGAAAATCCAGAATCGCCCCTCCGCACACGACCAGACATGGCACGCCGTTGGCGGCTAACATGGCAGCAACAGCTTCTTGCTTGGGCATGCCCATCCCCAGCACCACCAATTCTGGCTGCAACTGCCGGGCAAGGTTTATGTAGGCATCCACCTCAGCAAAACCATGGTGAGCAGAGACGACATTTACCGCAAATATCGCTTCGCTACGCTGCACCGCATTGGCGAGAAAGGGCTCTTCAGTACCCCAGAAAGCCACGCGCCGGCCCTTGAACGCTGCCAGTAATTTCGGGATGAAATCTGTGCCATTCATATTCAGCCCCGGCTCTAAGCCGAATCGACGAAACAGGATCGCCATGCCAGAGCCATCCCGTAATAACACGTCAGCAGCCGACAGCGCGTTGTAGTAATCAGGGTTACCCGCCACCAAGTTCATGGCATGGGCATTGACGAATCCAAGCACCGTCGTCGACTCAGTCTTGGATAAAGCATCAATCAATCGTTGTTCATCACCCACATCACTGACCACCCTGAGTTTCTGGATAATCGTTCGCCAGTTGTGCCGCCAAGCCAAAGCACGCATTAACTGTCATCTCGCTTCGAACGCACCCATTCAACTTGGCGCTTAAGCACAAAGCCTATGTACAGGGGGATTTTCTTCAACGCGTAGAACGGCGCATACAACAAAGCCGAAAAAGAGATGATCCCGCGACCAAATTGGCTCCATGCCAACAAGATAGTCACGCTCAATATTGCCAGCCCCACAGAAGCTATCAATGCTGGCGCCAAAGCTCCACCGAACATAAATACTAGCCATGACAGGGTATAGAACGCGCCCAATACCAAAGTCAGTAACGCCAACGGAGGGACCCATAAATCCACCGTCATAGCCAGCAGGCTCCAGTTACGCCGGGTAATCGACTCCACTACAAGCTTTGGCGCATCACCAAGAATGACCCCCAGATGACCATGCTCCCAGCGCGTACGCTGGGCAGTTAAGCCTTCATCGCTACGCGGAAAATAACTGGTCACCAGAGCATCGGGGCAAAACAAAGGCGGCTTGCCGCTTCGACAGAAATCCAGGCCCATCTTCAAATCTTCAACGATGTGGCCACTGGCTAAATTGATCAAAGTCAGATCCCGCCAGACGAAAGCCATTCCCGTACCCATTAACTGACAGGGCAAACCAAGCCGGGTCCAACCCTGCGGCCGTACCCGATTCTTCACACACCAGGCAAACTCGGCAAGCCGCACTTTTAGCCCCGAACCTGCTGGAGCAAGCATCAAATTAAGGGCTTGCGCCGGCCGCCCTGAGTCGATGCAACAAATGGCCAAACGCTCAATAGAACCCTCAGCCACCTGGCAATCCGCATCGATAATAATCATGACGTCCGGCGCATCGCTCGCCAAATGACGCACCCCACAGTCCAGCGCATAACCCTTGCCACGTTGCTGATCATTGCTTCGCTCCACCACCTCGGCGCCCGCCGTGCGGGCCAGCGCGGCCGTGTCATCAGAACAGTTATCCGCCACCACCAATAGGCGATCACCCAAAAGCAACTGCGGCCGAATGCTATTTAACGTCGCGACTATGATCGAGGATTCATTGTTTGCCGGTATCAACACCGCCACCCGCGGTCGCGATCCTTGCGCCGACGATCGCGACCGTGCAGGCAGACAGGCCATCAGCACCTGCACAAACAGCACCAACACCGGCAGGACGATGAGTATCAGCAGTGAGCTGAACAGCCAACTAAGTAACGTGATCATGCTTGCGCCCTAAACAAATTAGCCAACTTGGCCGCTTCGGTATCGATGTCGTGGCGCTCCAGCACTCTCTGATAAGCCGCCTCGCCCATCCGCTGCAACACCTCGACAGGTTGCGCGAGGCAGTCCGCCAGCGCCGCCGCCAACTCATCCACCGCTCCAGCGGGAAACAACCAACCGTTCTCACCCTGACGCACTAACTCGGGAATGCCCGCCACATAACTCGTCAGTACGGGTCGGCGTAACGCCATGGCTTCCATGATGACCACCGGCAAGCCCTCGGCGAAGCTCGGCAACACCAAGGCCCGCGCCGCAAGAATTTCCGCCCGCACCTGTTCGCTGCTGATCCAGCCGGTAATTCGCACCCGCGCCTGCAAGCCATGCCGTGCAATCAGGGCTTCGATTTGCGCACGCATTTCCCCATCGCCGGCCAGTACTATCTCGAACTCCACGTTTTGCGCTGCCAGGATGCGGGCGGCCTCAAGCAACAACAATTGGCCCTTCTGTTCACACAAACGACCTACGCAAACCAACCGCGGCGCGGATGGCACGGCAACGGCCGGCACATCGTGAAACGCCCGCTCCAGCCCACAGTGCACCACCTTTACCCTTGGCCAGTGCGCATGAGCTACCCAGCGATATAGCTGGCTGCGCCCATAAGAACTGATCGCCGCGACAAAAGCCGCGCGCCGGACTTTCTCGCCCAAATGAATGAACTGTGGTTTGTCGAACTCTTCCGGGCCGTGCACGGTAAAGCTGTACGCTGGCCCGCCGAGTGCATTGGCCAGCATCACCACCTCGGTTGAGTTAGTGCCGAAATGCGCGTGCACATGCTCGGCGCCGAACGCCTGCAACCAAGACAGCACGCGACATGCCTCAAACAAATAGACCAAATGGTACGGCCAGGGGCGATCGGCACGCCGGCCCATGCGTAGCGCCAGCCACAGCGCCGAAAAAAAGCGTCGCGGCTGGGCGCGCAGCACCTGCAGCGCAGGCACTAACAGGCCTTTGACTCCGCCCTGCAGCACATAACACGTTTTACTGCGTTCGGACACGTCCTCGGCATCCACCAACTCGGCATCCCAGCCACGCAAAGCAATGCGCTGCACCACAAAGCCCTGACGCTCTAACGCCATAATCTCGCGACGAATGAAGCTATGGCTGACCTTCGGGTATTGATTGATGAAATAAGCGATACGCATAGAAACCAGATTTAGTTGTCGTAGCGGTGGATTATTACTGCAGGTAATCCCACAGCAGTACAGGTACCAGGAACATCAACTCGCAACACGGTGGCTGCTATAACTGCCTATCAACACGCTGTCTATCTTTCTAAACGTATCATCTAGAAGTTCGTAACGTCTGCGGTACATCGCGCGTTTTTTTGAAGGAATACTTTCAAGCGCCTTTTTTGACAGGACCATGGGAATCTCAAAAAAATCTTCGCGCTCTGACGGAGTCGCTCCATGCTCCAGCCAGATCAAGTCATAATTGGCCGCAAGCTCTTTAGCTTTTTCAGCGCCGAAGTACGGATGACGATGATGACGATACCCATCCCCTACCGCATAAATCCTCCCAACACCAATATTGATTGCAATATATTTAATCACTTCAATCAGAAAACTTCTTGGCCGAAGACCTTCAAAATCTTTTGTCAGGTCCCTATAAATACTCAAGGACCGATCACTCTCCACGCCTTTGTGTATTCCTTGAACTGCACCGATAAAAATACACAACTCAGTGTCGGTGCGACACAAGGTGAATGCTATTGATGCAATACGCAAATCGCCCTGAAACAGGTTCAGCACCAGCTCCCCTTCACGCATAAACCATACCGGACGATCCAGAACCAAGGAACAACCCGCAGCGAACGCCGACAAATCACTCAACATCAAACTGTCATTTCGCCCCAACAGCAACAGCTGCGGGCAGCTTTTGGTGACGACTTCGTAATGCGAGGCTAATACGCTAAGTTTACTCTGAGAACTCCAGCTTCTACTGATGTATGGCCAATGGACCACACCTACACAATCCCCGCCCAACTTCTCAACACCGGACTTCCCCAGAGCGTTCGACATGCGCCAGAAAAACAATTTTAGTTCAGACCAGTTTTTTACAATTAAAATCATCATTTTAAACTTATTATTTAACGCTCTTAACGAGTACCCTGCATGTAAAAACAATACGCTTTTTAATATCACCCAATTATTCATCGCAGTCTCACTTGTATTCGATCAACGCCGTCTTGCCGGCGCCGAATCTGTTCAAAAGAAACTTGACTTGCCCGAGCATCTCGGGAAATTTCCCCAGCACGAGAAAGAAAGCCCGCAGCCAGTTTTCGCGCGTGGATCTATCGCCCCTGCGGGCCAAGCGCACGACCTGCAATGGATAGACCAGCAGCAGAAGCAGCCCAAACCACCCCAACATCAAACTCGCGATAACAGTCGCCAGAGGGACACCCAATCCCCAGAACCAGGCACGGCGCGACTCACGTAACCAATGCTGCTCCGGTGCCGCCCCATGCAAAAATGCGCCCTCGGCAAAGGCGTAACCACCGCGCAGGGTACGCTGCCACCATTGGCCGAACCGGGTCATGGTGGCATCGTGCAAAGTCATTTCCTCACCCAGACGCCAGACCTTCCATCCATTCCCACGCAGACGTACACACAATTCAGGCTCTTCCCCGGCAATGAGATCCGGTCGAAACCCGGTCGCTTCGGCGAAGGCGTCAGCCCGCATCAGCGCATCGCCACCACATGCCTTGGCCTCACCTACCGGCGTATCCCATTCGAGATCACACAGTAAGTTGTAAATCGAGTGCTGTGGAAAACGTTCGCGGCGCCGTCCACAGACCACCGCGACGTCAGGATGAGTATCAAGAAAGGCCTGTGCCTGGGGCAGCCAGCCACCGACAACCTCGCAATCACCATCGACAAACTGCACATAACGCATCGCTGGCAATAAGCGTTGCACACAGGCGAATCCTTCATTGCGCGCGCGCGCAGCCGTAAAGGGAATCGTCATATCCAACTCGACCACGGCGACCCCAAGCGCCAGGGCAATCTGCACTGAACCATCCGTTGATCCAGAGTCGACATAAACGACCTTCTGCGCCGCACCGACCAGTGAAGCCAGGCAACGTTCCAGACGTGGGCCTTCATTGCGACCGATAACAACGACACCCATACCGATAGCCATGGCGTTCACTCAGCGACGCAATTGAAGTAATCCATCGGGTGGTTCATGAGCATTCCCTCGCTTCTGCGTGCTTCCTTTTCTTGATAGTCGCAGGCACACCCACTGCCACCGAGTCGTCCGGTACATCGGTCAGCACCACAGCATTGGCACCAATCACGACATTGTTACCAATGCGGATATTGCCCAGCACCTTGGCCCCTGCACCGATATCAACATTGTTACCCATCACCGGGGCAATCGGCTCATTCACATTCTTAAGGCCCACGACGACGCCATTGCGAATACGGCAATCATCGCCAAACTGCGCATAGCCACTGATCACGATTCCGCCGAAATGATCGATGACGAAGTTGCGCCCGATCACAACCTCACACGGCAGCTCGATTCCCGTGACGATCTGCACCAGTTTGAAGAGCACTTTGTATATAAAAGAGAGCAATTTACGCAACAGCGCTGGGCGCACACCGTAGCGCCAGCGCCCAAAGCGATAAACCACCATCACCCAAAACCCCTGAGCCCCCCAATCTCCCGCGTAGGCACGCAAGTCAGCACGTATGTTTTCGAACATAAATTGCTCTACCGTGTGGGTTGGCTAGCGAATTTGGTATCACGCAGCAACGCCCAGGTCACACGAGCATGCTGCCAACACGCGCCTATAGCGGCCCAGCCGTGGCCTTTCAATAGCGCCTTGAGCGCCAAAATCAGATCACCCAGACTCACCAGTACCATATGTAAGGCCAAACCCACTAGGCCGTGGTGCTTGCGGAAGTACAAAAGCTCACTTTCGATTTGTAATGTGGGTAGCTGGTGACAAACCGCATTAAGTTTGTCAACAGACTTGGCACTTTCACCGCCGATATGCACCACCGTGGTATGCGGGTAGTAAACCACCTTCCAGCCCGCCTGCTTGACGCGTTTGCAGTGATCTATCTCCTCGAAGTAAAGGAAGTAGCGCGGATCGAACAAGCCAACCTGGTCGATGACTTCACGACGGATCAGGTAATAGCACCCAGGCACCCAGTCGCACTCACGCACCGAAGCATGATCCCAGGCCATGTCGTCCACCCTCTTCACCACAGGGAAAAAGCGCTCAAGCCCTGTGCGCGAGAGGAAGACATTCAATGGCGTCGGAAAATAGCGGCAGGAGGCTTGCAAATCTCCCTCTCGTCCAACCAACCGAACGCCCAGGACACCACAATCAGGATGAGCCTCCATGTAGTCGAGGGTCTTGCTCAGCGTATCCGCAGCAACGAAGGCATCGGTATTGAGGAGCAACGCATACTTGCCCTGCAGGTGTTCAACCAATTGATTGTTGGCACGCCCAAAGCCAACATTATTTTCATTGGCCAGTTGCAACGCTTCTGGACAAATAGTTGCCAGACACTCCAGCGAATTATCGGCAGAGGCATTGTCCACCACCAAATAGCGTGTGCGACCCACACTATTAGACTGGCGTAACGCATTAAACATCGGTTGCAACAGAGCCGCTGTATTGTAATTGACTACCAACACATCAAGGGGAGCACTAACCATTGGGCTGCTCGCCAAAAAAATGTTGCACTCTCATTGCTTTAAGTTTCGGTTCTAATTCCGGATCGAATAGTCCGCTGCGTTGCCTGATGAGGTCAATCCACGGGTAAGTGGCGCAACGTTCTTCGACTTTCGCCAACAGATCTTCCAGCGTACAAATAACCTTGGCTGGATTACCCCCAACCACTACCCCAGGCGGAACATCTTTCACCACTACTGCACCGGCTGCAACAATTGAATCCGGACCAATAGTCACACGTGGCATGATGATAGCGCCATAACCGATAAAACAATTATCACGTATGTCGATAGGGCCAACAGAGTCAAGTTTTGTACCAAAGCGCACATCGAGCAAGCCGACTATGCCATCGTGGCCGAACAGTGTGCAATCAGATAAAGCTATATTATTTCCGAGTCGTACTAGCGTAGGGTCAGTTATGTTGCACCCAAGATTGATCCATACGTTTTTACCGACGGAGTGCAGAGATCCCCATCGAGCCAGGTGTTTAGCCCATTCATGCCCATCCGGTTTACAGAATTTTTTATAGAGTGAGGTTCCACGCCCCGTTGTTTTGGCAATATGAGCAATCGTGCGCTTTAGTAGACCAATCATCCTGTCAGCCTCAATAATTCAGCGATATACATCTGTGCCAAGGTTAGATACACCCTGATTCTTGATTACCACTACCCTAAGCGTAGACGCCTCCCTGAAATTCAACACTCAAAAAATCCACAAATCCTCCCACTCAGGAATACCTGCCCACCACGGGCCCCATTTGATGGTTAAGATAGTCCGCCAGCCTCAGAGCAAGTTGCAAAAGAGGCATCGTAGGATTACAGGCACCGCCCGTAGCGAAAACACTGCTGCCCGCAACGTAAAGATTCTCGATACCGAACACTTTGCAGTTCTCGTCGACCACGCCAAACTCAGGCGAAATCGCCATCCGTGTGGTCCCCATATGATGAGCATGGGGATTGACCTTCAGTGGCAAATCGACGTCATACACGCACTCTTCCAACTTGACAAAGCCCAGCCCTGTGTCAGCAAAACACTTCGCCACTTCGAGCCCGATGGACTTGACGGTATTTCTGTCTTCGGGGCTTAGTTCCCAGTGAACGTTTACCTTTCTCATCCCTAACGCATCTCGCTCGTCGAGCAACGAGATGCGACTATTGGGGTTGGGAAACTGCTCGATCAGCGTGCCGAGCACCCCATCCCCAGGGCAATCGAACTTGGCAATAAATTCAACCTTGTGCTCCGCACCCACTTCGCAGACGAGGTTCTCGAAAAAGCTCTTGATGGCAGCCAATCGCCCATAGGTTTTCACTTCAGCTACAAACGAGGCCGTCACATTCCCTTTACCCGACCCGTGCTCCATCACGAATGCATCGGTCGTGAAGTACTGTCGAGCATCTGTACCCTGCCCGTCTTTCAGGATGAAGGTTCCCATTTCGACGTTCAGGTGCTCCATGAAGCATCTACCGACAAAACCATCCTTGCTGACGATACCGCCAGCTGCCAGGGACTCACTGTTGAGCAGGTGCCTGGCATTCTCGATCGCGCCTGTCGCCAGAATGAATTGTTTTGCCGCGACTCGCTCTCGATGCAACTCGTAGTCCGAGACGACTATCGTTGCTATGCGGCCGGTCTTGCTGTCGAACTCAAGATCGACGCAATTGCAATTGATGAAGACATCCAGCCCTTCGGTCTCATTAAGTGCCTTGGCATATTTCTGTGCAAACCGCGTCGGCGGGCTTAGCAGGAAACGATCAGCGTCAAATTCGGTGCCGTCCAAAGTCGCATTGATAGCCTTGAATCCGGAGTGCGGCGCAAGATCTACAATTTCCATGGCCGCCGACAGATTGCGCTCGATCTCGGCAAACGCGATGGGCCAACCGGGCACGTGCACCGGAGGGCCTACGGTGAAGTCCGACTGTTCGAATGGACGGCATCGCCCGGCCCAGTGATTGGAGGTACCGCCAAGAAAGCGCAGGCGTGTTTCCTCAGCGTACACCTCGAGGCCTGACGATGAGACCTTGTAGAGATTCTGCGAGGTCGGTGAATACTCGTGCCCACCGCCCTCGACAAGCACCACACGCCGACCATTCCCGGCTAAACGCAAGGCCAGCGTAATGCCGGCTGGCCCCCCACCGATGATGCAGACGTCATAGTGGTCGCGGAGCTCTTTCTGCGATTGGTAGTCTTTGATCATGCTTGTGTTTGCCGAAAATGCTGGGCAGGCAGCACCCATCCGTTGATTACAACAAACTCGGATTTAGCAGCAGAAGGCCGGGCAACGGCTTCGGAAAATCCGAACATGAGCCCCCCAAAACTCAACAGAGCAAAAGCCTGGAGGAAGCCTCTGCGATCCATCACAGAGGTATTCAAATCAGTTTCTCTCATGATTCAAAGCTCCACGACATCGAGATTACGCTGGAAATTTCAACTGCACATCAAGGTCACATTTTTTTGGCGGCCGCCATCAACACCTCAATGGCGACGCTGTGCCACAGCTTTGGAAACATCAAGAGAAGTAGATCAAATCAAAGCCAGTTAGCAATACTCGTCAACAACTCCCCACACAAAGCCCCCACCGCCAGCATTGGCAGTACCACCACTTCACGCTTGAGATTGAACAGCCCCAGACGACGATTGACATAAAAAACCAGGATAAGCGTAGGAAACGTATACAGGGCAGCACCCCAAATCGCATATTTGACCCCGCCAATCGCCAGCAGCAGAGGCAGCAGCACCCACAACGAGACCACGCGAATAATGTTATCCATGGCCTGGTATTTTGTGTGCCCCAAGGCAATCCAGACCTGATGCGCCAGCATGTAGCGCATTGTGAAAAAAGAGAGTGAAAGAATGGCCATCATGTTCCCGGCCTGGGCGTAACGCTCATCGTACAAAACGCTGATGAGCAGTGGACTGCCAGTAACGAACAGTCCACATAAAAACAGACAGGCAAGATCGATCATCAATTTCAAGCGGTAGTACAAAGCCTGGAGCCGTACGGGGTCATTAGTTCTTGAGGCCTCACTGAAGGCCGGCAAGGCCACGGCCCCGAATATCTTTTGCAACCCAAGCTGAACAGCTCCCAAGATCAGCACGGCAATGGAGTAAACGCCCAGTTCGCTGGTCGTCATGCTGCCGCCGAACCAGATACGATCACCGTACATGGCCAATACGCCCACTGCCGACGACAACAGTATCCAACGGCCGAAGCCGACTAATTCCTTGAGCGCAGAACGTTCCCACTGCAGACGGTTAGGTGGGCCCTCGAACCAGAAGTGCCCCAGCAGAGTGCTGACCATCGCTGAGACCAGACCCGCAGCCACCAGTGACCAGATGGACCTGGTGAAGTAACCGATGCCCAGCATCACCAACAGCCCGGTGAGCTGGGACGCAAACTCGGTGAGTACCACTTTCTTTTGCTGGAAAGCGCGCACTGCCAGGTCGATTTTCGTCGACTGAAAACCAGTGATGATTGCCGAGAAACTGGTCACGGCCAACACCAGCGGCAACTCGGGTGCGGCGTAGGTGGAATTGACCGACCACAGATTGTGGGTCTGTGCAAACCAGGCGAGGGCCGCGAGGAGAAGTGTCGAAGCAAAAAGGATAAAGCCGCGCACGATCTGCACGGTCCAGATGGTATTGAGAAACACCGGATCGTCGCCACGCGGGCTCTGAATAATGTTCTGGCGCAAGCCGACGTCGGAAAGCAAGTGCAGAACCAGCGAAACGGTGATGGCGATCATCATGATGCCGAACATCTCCGGCATCAGCAGACGGGCCATTATCAGGTTGCCGCCCAAGCGAAAGGCTTGAGACGTAACCAGCGCCCCGAGATTCCATGCCCCAGCAGAGATCGCTCGCTTACGAAGGCCCAACGATGGCGACAAATCAACTAACGACATAACATCATCCCAGGACTCAATGGCTCAAAAGGAACTATAGTCGCGTTTGGCCATTCCACTAGCCGTCGCTCATCAATCAATAAGTCCAATCATCCATGCCTGAGCACTTCCGAGCGTTAATCGTCATTCTGGTCCTTGCTGGCGTCGTCTTTGCCATGGCACGTCGACCAGCAGCAGACCTGATTCCCGACCGTAATTTCACTCGTCGGCGCAATCTGTGGTTCGTATTGACGCTACTGGCCTTTGTTTCGCACAGTTTCTGGGTGTACGCAGGCATTGCCGCGATCGTTTTGACCTTCGCACGAAATAGCGAACGCAATCCCGTGGCGCTATTTTTCCTACTGCTGTTTCTCATCCCGCCGTCCCCAGTGGAGATTCCTGGCTTCGGCCTGATCAACTATTTTTTTGCCCTTAACCATGTTCGTCTGCTGGCACTGTGTGTGTTGCTACCGGCTTTTTTCGCTCTGCGCAGGCGAGCAGACACGGTCCCTTTCGGGCGCACCTGGCCTGACAAGCTGTTAGCCGCCAACATGCTGTTGACGAGTCTGCTTTACCTGCGCGAAACCACGGTCACCGACACTTTGCGCCAAACGCTCTACCTGTTCATCGAAGTTTTTTTGCCTTACTACGTTGCCAGCCGGGCGCTGAAGAACCTCAGCGACTTCAAGGACGCTCTGTTCGGTTTTGTACTCGCCGCCATGGTGCTGTCGCTTATAGGTCTCTTCGAATATGCCAAGCACTGGCAGCTGTACAGCGCGGTGGTCAACGCCATGGGCATGCAATGGGATCCCGGCTACTTGAGCCGTGGTGGCTCATTGCGCGCCAGCGCCACTACCGGCCAGGCCATTGCGCTGGGCTTCGTCATCAGCGTGGCCATCGGCTTTTACCTGTACTTGCAGGAAAATGTACGTAGCAAATTGCAGCGCAGCCTCGGCGCGCTGTTGCTCGCCGGTGGTCTGTACGTGCCGCTGTCGCGTGGACCCTGGGTCGGTGCAGCCGCCATGATCGTCGTGTTCATCGGCACCGGCCGTAAAGCGGTCAAACGCCTGATGCTGCTGGCGGCCGCCGGGGTGCTCGCCCTTCCCCTGCTGGCCATTGTGCCGGGCGGGCAAAAAGTGCTTGATCTGCTACCGTTCATCGGCACGGTGGAAGTAGAGAACATCACCTACCGGCAGCGCTTGATTGATAACGCAGTGATCGTTATCCAGCGCAACCCTTGGCTGGGTTCTTTCGATTACCGCAGCACACCGGAAATGCAGTCCTTGACTCAGGGCCAGGGGATCATCGATATCGTGAACACCTATATCGGCGTAGCGCTGTCGTTCGGTTTGATTGGTTTGACGCTTTTCGTGGTTTTTTTCGTCAGCGTTCTGCAGGGCATCCGCAAGGGCATGCGTTCGTTCCCCAACAAAGACGATGAGGCACGCCGACTCGGACGTGCACTTCTGGCGACATTGGCCGGGATCCTGGTCACCATCGTTACCGTCAGCAGCATCTCGGTGATCCCCGTGGTGTATTGGTCGGTGGCTGGGCTGGGAGTTGCCTATGCTCAGATGGCGCGCAGGCTCAAGCACACCTCAACTGCAGTCACTGCGAGTGCCAACCTTCAACTCAGGTAATGCCAATGACCACTCTGTTTCGCCGCACTCCTATGCAGCTCCTGGTTCTCCTGTGCCTTGTTGTTTGGCCGTTCAGGACCTGGGCGTCGGAATGGGTCGTCAGTGTGGATGAGCGCAATGGCCTGCCAATGCTGGTGCGTGGTGGCAGTCCGGTAGTTGCTACGACATTCTCGTTCTTTGGGAGGAACTGGGACTGGACGTATTTGCAGACCGAATTCAAGGTAAGCACCCCTTATCGATACTCCCTTGCAGGCAAAAACAAAGCGCTGGATTTCGACTTGACTGCGCAGATTCAGAAGCAAGACGAGCATAAGTTGACCTGGAACTTTACCCTGGATGCACACAGCATGAAGTGGGGCGTGTCAGGTGGCGGCATCGTCTTCACGTTCGACCCCGCCCTTTTCGCTGGAGAAATGGGCGAGCCCACTTTGCTACCCGACAACCGCGGCTGGTCCTGGGGGAATGCACAAGGGCGACGCATCGAAATGCGCTTCGAGCCCGCACTGGCGAGTGTGTACTTTGAATCGGGCGATAAATCCGAGGTGCGTGCTTTTTTCTACAAAAACACGATCAAACCTGGCCGCCAAGATTTCACAGCCACCTTGAGCGTTTCTGGCGATGTGGCGGTCGGCCCAACCAATACCGAGCGCTTCGGGCTATCGGACCCAAAGAGCTGGCCGACTGACAAGCTCGACTGGAAAACCTCGCCGGTCGACCTGTCCTTTCTCAACGCTCAGGAAAAACCTGCAGGCAAGCGCGGCTTCATCAAAGCCTCCGGCGAGCAATTGCTATTTGCGGACAACACTGCGGCGCGTTTCTGGGGCACCAACCTTTCGGCCTACACGCTGTTCCTCACGCCAGACGATGCAATCAAGCAGCAGGCCAAACGCCTGTCGGCACTGGGCTTCAATCTCGTTCGACTGCACCACCATGACTCGCCATGGGTCTTCCCGAACATCTTTGGCGACGGCAGGGTCACGCGTAACACTCAGCAACTGAGCCCGGAATCGCTGAAAAAAATCGACTGGTGGATCAAGTGCCTGAAAGACGAAGGCATTTATGTGTGGCTCGATATGCACGTCCAGCGAGTCTTTACTGAAAACGACAACATTTATGGCTTCGATGAATTGCCAAAAGAAGAGCAAAATTTTGCCTATCTCAAGGGCTATTCCTATGTGAATCTCACCATTCAGAAAGCCATGAAGCGCTTTACCGAAGCCTACATGACCCATGTAAACAGCTACACCGGTCTCGCCTACAAAGACGACCCGGCGATCGCCGCCGTCCTGATTACCAACGAAAACGACGTCACCCGCCACTTTGGCAACGCCCTATTGCCAGACAAGAACGTACCAAAGCACAACAAAATCTACATGGCCGAGGCCGAGGCCTTTGCCAAGCAGCACAATCTATCTGCAGACCAGACCTGGCGCGCCTGGGAGCCAGGCCCCTCCAAGTTGTTCCTTAATGATCTGGAGCGACGTTTCAACGTCGACATGATTCAACACCTGCGTGGAATAGGCGTGAAGGTCCCCATCGCCACGACCAGTAGCTGGGGCGGCGATAGCCTGAACTCCCTGCCGGCCCTTACCGCCGGCGACGTAATCGACGTCCATAGCTACGGGGGCTCGGGACAGATAGAGAAAAACCCGCTCTACAGCGACGGCATAGTGAACTGGATTGCCGCCGGCCAGGTCACCGGCAAACCCTTGACCGTCACCGAGTGGAACAATGAGCCCTTCCCGACACCAGACCGTCACTCGCTGCCACTCTATATCGCCGGCACCGCCCGCCACCAAGGCTGGGATGCACTGATGCAATATGCCTACAGCCAGGAGCCACTGGGGGGCGAAGGGATGAGTGCCGACAACTGGCACGCCTATAACGACCCTGCAATGCTGGCCACTCTGCCCGCCGCCGCCTTGCTTTATCGCCGTGCAGACGTTCGCGAAGCAACAACGACCTACGTCTTCGCGCCGACGCCAAGCACCCTGTTCAACCAAATGATCACACCGGCCAACTCTGCTCTACTGCGCACAGCCATAGAGAAAGGCAAGCTGGAAATCGCGATGCCACAGACGCCGGAATTGCCTTGGTTGCAACAGAGCGTTATCCCAAGCAATGCACAGGAATTTCATGACCCTCACCAGTCGCTGCTGGACGCCAATGCCAGCGAGTCCACGACAGACACGGGTGAGCTAAAGCGCAACTGGAAACAAGGCATCTACACCATCAATACACCGCGTACCCAGGCCGCTACCGGCTGGATCGGCGGTGAGTCGATCAGCATTGGCAACATTCAGGTTCAAGTGAAGACCGCCAACGCCAGTGTGGTGGTGCAGAGTCTGGACGACGCGCCTGTGGGCCGATCGCAGGATTTACTGATTTCGTTAGGCACCCGTGCCATCCCCCAAGACGACAAAAAAATACCTTTTTACGTTGAGCCACTCGAGGGCACGCTAACCATCCAGGCGCCGCAAGGCTTGACACTGTTCACCCACGGCATTCTGGGACAAATGAAGAAGCTGCCCGCGACCTACCTTGATGGCCGCTATACAATCAAGTTCGACGGCTTGCAGGCGTCGAACTGGTTGTTTTTGAAAAAAGGCGTCACGCAAGCACAGCCTTAGGCGACGCGCAGCCGCCCCCTGCCAATACAGCATCATCACGCACGCCGGCGAGCCAATAACCAGCTCGAGGGTTGCTTAATAGGTGTCAAAATCAAACGATGGAACATAGCCTGCACCGAGCATGTGTGGACATTTCGACGATACAAAATCTTCACTTAATAAATCATCCGAACTTTTGTACTTACTCGTGAAAACCCCTGTGAGATTTAAAAGAGTATGTGGCAAGGATGATATGCTGATTTTCTGACTTTCTCTTTCCTTCAGCTTTAAAAGCTTGAGCGATTGCTGGCTTGAAACATTATCGGATGCCCAGATAAATGCCGAAACCGGGAGGTCATATTTATTGCCTATTCCATGACCCAGGAGCCCTCGACTGTCATCCATCATGTTTTCACCATGATCCGATGAATAAAACAAGACAGATGGTTTTTTGCTTGACTTCAACTGATCAATAATTGTGCTTAATAGCCAGTCCGTATACAAAATAGTATTATTATATTCTGCGGTAATTTTGTCTTTGAAGCTGTTTGTTGACGGCTTGAATTTATCGAAATGTTCTGGGTATCGGCGCGAATACTCGAAATGACTACCCTTGACATGAATAAATATGGCTTTCTTTTCTGTATCGCTTTTCTTTAGTATTTTTTCATATTCTGAAATCAATGCTCCATCATAGCTTCTCTCAAAATATTGACGGTATTGTGCCTCTGCAGCTATTTGTGGAATTATTCCGCCAAAACTATCAACTTCCTGTACAGACAACCAATAGGTCATGTACCCGGCTGCGCGATATATACTCACCAATGATTTGGTTGACGCAATGGCGTCCCAATCCGATATAGGCTCAAGGCTCAGCATTGAAGGAACCGCGAACGAGGTATATGGGGCTGTCGTGCAGATATTATTAAACTTGAAAATCCCCGCCTGCTTACCGAGATTCGGGGTTGTTTCCTTGTTATAACCGTAGAGGGACCAGTTGTGCGGCCGTGATGACTCACCGATCACAAAAACAATGGTTTCTATATTTGATTGATTCGACATGCTGGTTATTTCTACATTAGATTCTTGACGGCGCTTGATAAGTTTTTCCGTCCCCAAATACAAGTCTGCAGTCAGGCCAATTTGCGATAAATAGCCTATTGGCGTGCTTTGATCTTTTGCAAGGAGATCCATGACCGCAGATTTCCCGAAAGAATTAAGCTTGACGGTTTTATAAAAATACGCCCCATATCCCACTAGCAAGGCGCTAACAACCAGAACAAAAATACCTTTGTTTTTATACAATTCGCGCTTATGCAGGCCTATTAATCCAGCCCCATAGCAAAATATGAAAATCACCAAAACGATACTGATGGACCGCCAGTAGGTCGGTAGAAACTCGCTTGCCTCCTGATGGTTTGTCAAGCCAATAAACATATAGGCAGCTGTTAATCTCGAGTTGAAATTTAAAACCAGAAAGAGATCAACAGTTGCTGCCAAATAGAACGGCAGTAGAATGATGTGAACCTTGAATTGATTGGATGAAATAAATCTAATTGCCAAAAGCCATAACACCGACATGCCAAGGGTGTAAAAGACCAATAAATCAATTTTAGAGTATTGATAGTTTGTTAGCGTTCTAACAATCAACGGTGATAGCAGGTATGACCACAATACTAAATTTGGCCATTCTGCTTTGAATATTTTTAATGAGTAATCGATAATTTTGGCGGAGTTTTTCATTTTATAATTATTCTCGCAGGATACCCATATGCTTCCTCAAGGGTAGCTCCAATTGGCGCGCTCGCTGTATCTTGTTCAAAATATTCTCTCCTTTGGCGTTCCAAACGTAGCGAGTCTCGGCTATTAATGGTCAGGCGGATCGCACTGACGTTGCAACCTGTGCTTGCACAGCAATAGTGTCCAGGAAATCGGAGATCAGGATGAAATTTTTGGTGGTGGGTGGCGCGGGTTATATCGGTTCGCACATGGTTAAACAGCTACTGCGTGCAGGTCACGAAGTGGTGGTGGCAGACAATTTTTCCACAGGCCATCGCAGCGCCTTGGCGGGCGGAAAATTGGTCGAGCTAGACATAGCCGACGCGCAAGCCCTGGGCGTCTTGTTTGCCTCACAACACTTTGATGCCGTGTTTCACTTCGCCTCCTTTATACAGGTGGGCGAATCCGTAACTGAACCTGCCAAGTATTACCAAAACAACTTGGCCGCCACCCTGACCCTGCTACAAGCCATGGTTCGTGCAAGAGTTAGAAACTTCATTTTTTCCTCGACCGCCGCTGTCTACGGTGACCCGGTGTACGTACCGATCGACGAGGAGCATCCCAAGGCCGCGATCAACCCTTATGGACGCAGCAAGTGGATGGTGGAGCAGATGCTTGAAGATTTCGACCGCGCATATGGACTGAAATCGGTCTGCCTGCGCTACTTCAACGCCGCCGGAGCAGACCCAGAAGGACAGTTAGGTGAACGCCATGAACCGGAAACCCACCTGCTGCCCCTGATCCTGCAAGCAGCCTCCGGACGCCGCGCAACCATCACCGTCTATGGCCGTGATTACGACACGCCTGACGGCACTTGCATTCGCGACTACGTCCACGTTGTCGACCTTGTTGCTGCTCACGCACTTGCCGTGGACTATCTACTGGCCGGAGGTGCAAGCACGGCGTTTAACCTCGGTAACGGTCAAGGGTTCTCAGTACAGCAAGTGATAGATACCGCGCGCAACGTGACTGGCCGGGATATCTCTGTCTGCGAAGCGCCACGCCGCGCTGGCGATCCACCACGCCTTGTGGCCGATCCCCGCAGGGCCACCAAATTACTTGGCTGGCAACCGCAATTTGGCTCACTTGAACAGATAGTGGCGCACGCCTGGAGTTGGGAGCAGAAGTACCCTTGGCAATGAAAGTCGGCGCTTGCCAATAGCGCCGATCTCCTGAGGGTGATGCTCTAGTAGTAAGAGCGGTTTTCGGGCTCGGCTTTGTTTAACACCGTACCAATCAGATTGGCTGTCCCAAGATGGTGCAGGCTTTCCTCGATCTCTTTCTTGCTGTTCAATCCATTAGCGACCACGAGCAGAACGCAGTCGAACTTGGGCAGGACGTTAATCACATCATCCGAACTCAACAACGGCGGCAAGTCGAAAATCACGATGCGTGAGTTGTAGCGCTCGCGCAGATCAGCAATCAAATGGCTCACTGCGGGCGATGACAGCACCTCGGTGGAAAGAGGAATCGGCTCACGCGTCGGCAGGACCACAAAGCGCGGCAAGGTCGGATTGACCAGTACATCTTGCAGATCAGCTTCATCTGCCAACAATTCATTAAGCGATTTATGCATCGGCAGACCCAGATACTCACCCACCTTCGGACGACGCAAGTCGAAGTCCACCAGCAACGCCGTCTTGGTCGTGTGATGCGCGATACTCATTGCCAGGTTTATAGCCAATACCGTCTTGCCTGCCTCCGGAGTCGGCGAGGTGATGGCGAGCGTGCGCCAGCCATTTTCTTCCATGATTTTTAGAACTTGTGTACGCAGTAGATCGAAAGCCCCGCCCATATTCGAATTCTTGTTGTAAGCCACAATGCGGTTGCGCTCAAGGTGCTCTGGCCGCAAAGGTACAACCTTGGTTTGCACATAACTGAGCGCATTCAGACCTGTGGACTGCGCGGTCGGTGTCATGGCTTTTGACGAGGTCTGTTGCTCGGCTTTTTCGGTATCGGGGTTGATTATTTCCATGGCTATACTCCTTATGCAAACCGGCCCAGAGCTTTAAACATCAGAAGATCCAGAGGCATGTAGAGGAAGTGCAGGAGCACCAGAAAGATCGCGATTATCACGACTCCACATACGATCAATAGCGTTCGCCACTTTCTGCGGCGTGCCAGTTCAGCCTTGGTGTGGATATAGGGAATGGAAACCAATACGCGCCTACCCAGCACGCTGGCCAAGGCCTGGGCACCGCGCACACGCTGACTCATCATCTCGAGGAGCATCACCAGTGCGCCAGCACCCACCGGGGCAAGCAGGAAGCCCATGGCAATCACTTTTTTGCGGTTCGGCCGTACCGGCTTTTCGGGAATCAGCGGTAACTCCAGAACAACAAAACGCTCGGCTTTGTTTTCCTGCTCCAGGCTTTCGGAAATTTTCGCACTCATTTCCTTGGTGCGAATCTCCTCATATTTTTTACGAGCGTTATCATGGTCACGCATCACCGTGACCATGGCGCGCTCGACTTGCGGCGTCTCAAGAATTTGCGCCTCGTAGTCGGCTATTTTTCTGAGTATTGCCTGCTTTTGATCGGCCAGCGACTTGATACGGGCTTCTGCTCCGGAGATCCGCGCCTGGGCCTTGGCAACGTCCAGACTGACCGAAGCCGCTGTACCACCAGCACCCACACCTTTGCCAGCCTGAAGTGCAGCAATTTTGCGTTTGACGGCACGCACGTCGGGGTGGGCTTGCGTATACAGCGACAGCAACCTGGTGTACTCGGCTTTGAGGCTACCCAGATCCTGTGGTTTATCAACTGCCGCACCGGATCCAGGCTTGGTCGCTAGCCCGGCATTCGCGGCGGAAAGCTCCAACTCATTGAAGCGCAAGTCCTCACGGGCAGTTTTGTAGTCACGGTCGACCTCTTTAAGCTCGGTTTCGGCGCGCGTCAACATATTCATGCGCAGCTCCTGATGCTCGGGCAGCGCGTTGCTGTGTGCCTGCTTGAAGTCCGCCAACCGGTTTTCCAGGGCTTCCAGTTCCACCCTGAGCTTGTCCGCCTCCTGCGTCAGAAACTCTGTGGTTTCACTGGCGCGTTCGGTGCGCTGCTTGATGTTTTCATCCAGAAACAGCGTTACCAGCTCGTTGGCAACTTTGTTCGCAATCTCTGGCTGCCTGTGCTCAAAGCCAAGACGGAAAGCAATCGTCACCTCTCCGCGCCCCTTAATGACAGCACTGACCAGGGAGACTGTAATCGCATTGCGCATTTCATCGATCTTCTCGGTAACGCTCAGTTGCCGGCTTTGCGAAGCAAAAAGATTGTATTTGTCGATGATCCCTTCCAGATGCTCACGGGTCATCACGCGCTGACGAATGACTTCGATGCGCTCATCGGCAAAGGTATTGTTGTTGGCCGCCACCAGGTCGGGCGAAATCTGCTGAGACTCCACCAGAATCGTGCCGGATGACTCATAGGTAGGCGGGAGAGATATCGCGACCGCTATGCAAACGCCGAGTATGACCACGAAACTCAGGATCAACAGCAGCGCATGATGCTTGATGATAGCAATGTAGTCGTTGACCGACATTTCATATTCAGAGGCCATATTTCTCACACACCTGAATTTCAGAGACCGGGATAACTATAAGTCACCGTCAACCCGACGACGTTTGCAGTGGCATCCGGCAAGCCATCTTGCTGGCGTTGTTTGTATGTGTAGGATAGGCGCGCAATCCAAAAAGGCGAGAGTTCTTGGCTAAACCAGGCACTGTAATTTTGCAGGGTATTAGGCGTCTGGCCTTTGGCGTCTTGCCAGGAGGCATCGAAACCGAGGCGTCGGGTCTCGTCGACGGCATAACTCCATGTACCCCTCAGGGCATCAACCTCGACGAAACCACCGTCCCCGCTGGCGAGAGTGCTACGACTGGCGTCGATGCTGGTATCAATACGCTCACCGGCATATTGCAACGCAACACCGCCCTGGCCTTTGGGGCCGCTACCTGTGCCGGACACTTGATTGAGACCCGCGTAGACTGTCCCCTTAAACCGCTCGGAGAGTTGGAAATTCAAGCCCGCCGTGGGGGTGTAGCTGTTTGAGGAACCCACCGCAGCCCCCTCCTCCGGCTCATAGCGCCTCACGCTAAAACGGGTGAACAGCTCGACCTGCTCACTCCATGCATAGTTCCAGCTAAAGCGGGTCGCCAGCTCGTCATAGTCGGTCAGTGAATCAACATCGTAAGTGACATGAGTGTAGTCAGTCTCGTTAACCAGGGTACTTCGCTCGCTGAGAGCAGTGCTCCAGTTGCCGCCCAGCAAATACATCTTTTGCGTGCCATCGGAGGCAACTACGCCGGTTTCCTGAACCACCGTGGAAAGCGTAGAGTTTTCTTCGTATCTCGCCGTCAGCCCAAAAGCACCCGTTTCGGTCTCGCGCTGCCACCCTAACTTTAATCTGGGGTCTTCACGGTCCGAAACGATGGACGTATCCGACGAGCGCACGATATTTAACCCGAGACCGAACTGGAACTCATCCCGCCCGGAAGTACCCACGAGGCTGTAATCGGGGGCGATGATGGTACGGGTCACCCCCTTCTCACCACTCGTAAGAAGCGTAGGGTTGCTGTCGTACTCGACCGTCGAAGGTACCGCTATTGCTGATTGCCACGTCGCAGCATAGGCCATGTGCGAATACGACAAAGCCAGGATTGCCGTAGCAACCCCGGTCGTTTGAAATCCAGTCAAAGTAATCCCTAGTGCATCGCGCAAGGCTATGGCACGACCAGCGTATCGCCGGCCTTAAGTGGAAAATTGGTAGACATGTCATCCCCTGACATCAACTCGCTGTAGTTGACGTGCAGGATCTCTTGTTTAGCCCCATTAGGTCGCACGACCTTGATTTCATCCTTGTCGGCGAATTTGTCGAGCCCACCCGACAGGCTCAATGCTTGCAGCACAGTAGTGAGACCTGACATCGGCACTGTGCCGGGTTTCACCACTTTGCCTTGCACGTAGACTAGATTGCCTGCGGGGTTCGTGATGACAACGCTCACCTGCGGATCGGGTATGAACTTTTCAAGTTTGGTCGCTATTTTCTGCTCGGCTGCTGTGGAATCAAGCCCTTCCACATCGACTTTCCCTGCCAGCGGGAAGGTAATGCTGCCATCGGGAAGTACGCGCAACTCCTTACTCAGCTTGTCTTCACCCCAAACGGATACAGAGAGTAAATCACCCGGATTCAACAGGTAAACCGGGGTTTTTTCGACGGCACTGGAAAGGCTGGGCCAAACGGCCAGCGTGCAGAGCACAGGTATCAATGAACGGAACATCGGAATCCCTCCGCCTAAGTAGCCATGCAAGGAGTTTAGAACAAAAAACCGAGCCAAATCACTCTATCCTAAATTCACCCCAAAGAAACGACTAAACAACAATCACCTGGAGCGTCTGGGCGGCCAATTCCGCCAACGCAACTCACCCGCGACCAGCAGGGCACCCATGACAGCAGAAAAACGTTATTTAACAATAGCTTGGATTAAACAAACCGCCCCCATTGCTTACCGCGCCAAAGTTAACTACATCATGCCAGCTGGAGCTGACTCAGCTGAAACACTGCGAACCTATTATCGCTGCCGATGCCAGCACAACTAACCGACATCAATAATTACCAACTAAGCATCGTTGCAAGACAGGCAAACATCCGCAAAAAATGCCCCCCCTATACCTTCCGCCGGTTGGCGACCACAATAAAACCAAACAACGCGGAGGAAAATAACCAGGCTGCTGCCTGAAGCGGTACGGCATTCGGCTGATTGATATAAGAATCAGATCCACCCGCCAACTCTTTATCCACTAACTGGTCACTGGTAACCGCCGCCATTAAACCGTCGCACGAAAAAGTATTGACAGTATTACCTGCCCCCGAACCAGAACCCATCATGCTGTTAGGCTGGTCATCATCCAAGATAGCGACGATCGAAGAAGCCAACCGCAGGCCACTTCCAACTGTTAACGGCGCGCCACTCGGGTGCTCTTCGAGAGCCTTGCCAAGTTGAGAGCCTACCCCTTCGCAAGCTTTACTTATGCGACTAATTTCATTGGGCAAACTGGTCGCCTGAACACTAGCAACGGCCGCACCATTGAGGATCACAGAAAACAACACGAATTTAATGACAAGTGTTGGGCGCATAACACCGCCTCCTTGCGTAGGGGGGTTATTCTTCTGTCGGTTGAAGGAATCTGTATCGGCTAAAATTAGCGTATGTGCACATCGCCATTACGTCAATAGCTCGTCACCATAATAAATCAAAATTTAATTTTACGGAGGATGGCGTCAGAATAACGACACGACAAGCACGTCAGTCATGAGAATCTATTAGTATGAAATAGCTTCTCGCTTGGGCATTAGCCCGCAACAGGACGCTCGCCTCCGACCCGGCGCAGCGCCCTGTACCGGGCGACGAAGCACTGTCGGCAACGTTCTGAAAGTACCCGGTGGGTGAGCGTTTTTGGTGCGGGTTCCCGGCATGTCGCAGTCCGCGACAAACAATGCGCAACTGGCCTTCCAGCGCCGAAGAAGTCTCGGCGCTGCGCCAGGAAACCCTGCTCGATTTCCCTGGCACCCGCGCCGAGCTGATCAAGGCAATGCGCGTAAAAGGCATCGCGATTGAAGACGGGATGAATGACTGACTTACTTCGGTTGCGCCACCGTGCGCAAATAAGGCTTCACCGTCTTGAAGCCATCCGGGTATTTCTTCTTTGCGTCCTCGTCGGAGACCGACGTAGGAATGATCACGTCCTGACCCGGACGCCAGTTCACCGGGGTAGCGACAGTGTGCTTGGCGTTTAGCTGAATAGCGTCGAGCAGCCGTAACACTTCATCGAAGTTGCGCCCGGCACTCATCGGGTAGACCAGCATCGCCTTGATCTTTTTGTCCGGGCCGACAATAAACACCGACCGCACCGTGGCGTTGTCCACGGCAGTACGAGCGCCCCCACTGGCATTCGGGTGAATCATGTCGTAGAGCTTGGCCACCACCAGGTTCTCGTCACCAATCATGGGGTAGTTGACCGCATGACCCTGTGTCTCTTCGATGTCTTTGGCCCAGGTCTGATGGTTACCGACGGGGTCGACGCTGAGGCCGACAATCTTGGTGTTGCGTTTGTCGAACTCCGGCTTGAGCCCGGCCATGTAACCGAGCTCAGTGGTGCAGACAGGGGTGAAGTCTTTCGGATGCGAGAACAGGATGGCCCACTTGTCGCCGATCCATTCGTGGAAATGGAGCGTGCCTTCGGTGGTTTCGGCGGTGAAATCCGGTGCTTCGTCGCCAATACGAATGGTCATGTGCGTTCTCCTCGCGGTGAAGGGTGGGAAACTCTCGGAACGATCCAGTATAGGAGACCTTCAAGACTTCGCTCTGCATCCCGCCGAAGAGACGCGCGCCGATTTTTACGAGACCAAACCTTCATCAGAAAATGCTGCCTATACTGCAATCCGGGGTCGATACCGCCTGTCGGCAGTGCTTAACGTGCGATTTTTTCCTAATTCTGCGAGCTCCCCAATCCAACCGCCCTGATTGTCTGCTCTGAGGACCTGACAGATGAATGTGATTGACTATTTTGATGGAGCAAGAATCATCAATATCCCGTCAAGAAAGGATCGCCGTATAGAAACAGTAGAAGAATTCGCTCGCTACGGCTTTCACATTGATGATGAAAAAATAGGCTTTTTTGAAGCTGTTACGCCCAGTGAGAGAAATGGCTTTCCGAGCGTCGGGGCCAGAGGCTGCTTTTTGAGTCATCTGGGGGTGCTGGAAGAGGCAATGCGCCTGAAGTTGAAAAATATCTTGATCATGGAGGACGACATACAGTTTTCCAGACACATTCCTCAATATGGGAGACAGGCCATCGAGTCTCTGAAAGGAATGGAGTGGGACATCGTCTATTTTGGGCATCCGTTTGAAGGAAATTCAAACTTGCCCGATTGGAAAGTAGTCGACCGACCCATACATTTGTCCCATTTCTATGCTGTAAACGGGAAAAGCATTGGAAAATTGAGGGATTTTTTATTACAGATTCTGGAGCGGCCGCCGGGACATCCTGACGGAGGTCCGATGCATTATGACGCTGCTCTCAATACGCTTATTCACAAGAATAAAGAGATTCTGGCTTACTATTTCACCTGGAATTTTGGCTATCAAAGGCCCTCGCGGACGGACCTGCACGAACTTTCCATCTTTGACAGGACGCCTCTCCTGCGGCCGGTAATGGATATGCTCAGGAGGTTAAAGGCAAAAAAACTGAGAAGAACTCGATAGTTTTCTGTTACTTCTTTCCCCTTAGGGAAGGTCTGATGTATTTACCCAGCCCGGCACGGCGCAGGAGCCGTGTCCGGGTGATGGTAGCGGACCGCACCTCGTCATTTGCGCGCCAACTTATACCGGACACATTCCTCATAAAAACTCTCGCGCAGGGCTGCGGGCTTCATCCGCGAATGACTGTCATAGGTCTGCTCGGTAATGCCCATCGCCATCATGTGCATCCACGGTTTGCTGAACTTGTAGGTATGTAACTTCTGCCGTGCTGCATACAGTGAAACCCCGGACAGTTTGAGTTCCTGGGCTCTCGCCGCGGTACCTGCGCCCCAGCTGCAAAGGTAACGATCGTTCGATGCCAGTTCTTTGGCCTGGACAGAGGCAGCAACGCTCGCCAAGCCTAACGAAATCAGCGCAACCATCACATTCCGCATTTGCATTCGATCCCAACTAACTGAAAATAAATTGATTTTGGTCAAAAGTTTCAGACTTTGGGGCCAGCAAAATGCCTTAAGTGAGCTATAGCCTGTTTTCTCAGTGCCTTGCGGACATTTCTTGCGGCATTTCAATCCTTTGCTATAGCTAACACTTCTCAATGCATCCAGTGAGGCAACGGAATGTCAGTCGCAAAGAAAATGACGGTGGGCCAGCTGACGATGTTGACAGCCGTCAACATGTTGGGCTCAGGCATTGTGCTGCTACCCACAAAACTCGCCGAAGTCGGCGGTATTTCCATTCTTTCCTGGCTAATCACAGCCACCGGCTCCCTGGCGCTGGCCTATGCTTTTGCGCGCTGCGGGATGCTCAGCCGAAAGACCGGGGGCATGGGCGGCTATGCCGAGTACACCTTCGGCAAGGCGGGCAACTACATCACGAACTACACCTATGGGCTCTCGCTGTTGATTGCCAATGTGGCGATCAGTATTACGGCGGTCGGCTATATCCAGGAACTGTTCCACATCAAGCTTGATTCACTGCAAGTGGGTCTGGCGACCATCGCTCTGTTGTGGATCACCACGTTCGCCAACTTCGGCGGCGCGCGAATTACCGGCCGGATCGGTGCGATCACGGTTTGGGGGGTGATTGCGCCGGTGGTGCTGGTGTCCACCATTGGCTGGTACTGGTTCGACAGCAGTGTCTACGCCGCCGGTTGGAACCCGCACAACATGGGCTGGTTCGAAGCCGCAGGCGCTTCGGTGGCGATCACCTTGTGGGCATTCCTGGGTCTTGAGTCCGCGTGCGCCAACACCGATGCTGTAGAAAATCCGGAGAAGAACGTACCCATTGCGGTACTTGGCGGCACCCTCGGCGCGGCGGTGATCTACATCGTCTCCACCAACGTCATCGCCGGTATCGTCGATAACCCTGAACTGGCCTCCTCCACTGCACCGTTCGGGCTGGTCTTTGCCAAGATGTTCACCCCTATGGTCGGCGACATTGTGATGGCCGCGATGGTACTGGCGTGCATCGGTTCGCTGCTGGGCTGGCAATTCACCATCGCTCAGGTCTACAAAAGCTCCGCGGACACCGGCTATTTCCTGTCGATCTTTGCCAAGTCCAACAAGGCCGGAACACCCATTGTCGGCATGCTGGTGCTGCTGGCAGTGCAGACGGCGCTGGCTTTTCTCACCATCAGCCCTGACCTGAGCAAGCAGTTCGACACTCTCGTCAACCTCGCGGTGGTCACCAACCTGGTGCCCTACATCCTCTCCATGGCCGCGTTGATGACCATTCAAAAGGTCTCCAACGTTCCGGCGGGCACGGCGCTGATAACCAACATCATTGCGTGGGTGGCGGCGGCTTACAGCTACCTGGCGCTGTACAGCTCGGGCGCGCAGGCACTGATGCTCGGCGGCGTGGCAACGATCTTTGGTTACACGCTGTTTGGCTTCGTCAACAACCGCCTGATCCGCCTCGAAGCGCTCAACAACAGCGTACCGACACAGACCGTCAGCGCTCAGCACATCACGGGCGAGCCGGTGCCGGTCAATAACTTGCAAGCAGTCACAGTGGAGGCTCAATCATGACGGAATATAGACATACGCTCGGGATGCTTACGCTGTTGGTCAGCAGCCCGCCGGACAAACGCACCGTCTTTGGTCGCGCCCTGCATCAGTTGATCAACGATGTGGAAGAACGCGCCGTCAGGGTGCTGGCGTCGGAAACCTTGAGCGACGCCACGTCGATCCTGTGTTCGGACCCGGCCATTCAATGCGTGCTGCTCAGCTGGGAAATGGACAAAAGCGAAGGCCACGAGGAATGCATCAAATTGCTGGTCCGCCTGCGTGAGCGCAACACGCGGGTGCCGGTGTTTTTGATCAGCGACCGCAGCACCGCGTCGAGCATTCCATTGGTGGTCATGCAGCACGCCGACGACTTCATCTGGTTGCCCGAGGACACCAGCCGCTTCCTCAGCGGACGCATCCTGGCGGCCATCGAACGTTATCGCCAAGCCGCACTCCCTCCCATGTTCGGTGCGCTGGTGAAGTTTGCCCGGACTTATGAGTACTCGTGGCACACCCCCGGCCATGCCGGTGGCACAGCGTTTCTAAAGAGTACGGCGGGGCGCGCCTTCTACGAGTTTTTTGGCGAGAACCTGCTGCGTTCGGACCTGTCGATTTCGGTCGGTGAACTCGGTTCGCTGCTCGATCACAGCGGCCCCATTGGCCAGGGCGAGCGCTACGCCGCCAAAGTGTTCGGGGCCCACCGCACCTACTACGTCACCAACGGTTCGTCGATGTCCAACCGCGTCATCCTTATGGCCAGCGTCACGCGCAATCAGATCGCCCTGTGCGACCGCAACTGCCACAAGTCCGCCGAGCATGCGATGACCCTGTCCGGTGCGATTCCGACCTATCTGGTGCCGACCCGCAACCGCTACGGCATCATCGGCCCGATCCTGCCGCAAACCCTGAGCAGCGACGGCGTGAAAGCCGCTATCGCCAGCAACCCGCTGGTCAAGCAAGGCATCGACCCGACACCCGTCCACGCCATCATCACCAACTCCACCTACGACGGCCTGACCTACAACGTCACCCGCGTCGAAGAGCTGCTGGGCCAGAGCGTCGACCGCCTGCATTTCGATGAAGCCTGGTACGGTTATGCGCGTTTCAACCCGTTGTATCGCGAGCGCTTCGCCATGCACGGCAATCCGGACGATCACGATGACTCGAAGCCGACCGTGTTCGCCACCCAGTCGACCCACAAGTTGCTGGCCGCCCTGTCCCAGGCCTCGATGATTCACGTGCGTAACGGCCGCAACCCGATCGAACACGGGCGCTTCAACGAGTCGTACATGATGCACGCCTCGACTTCACCGAACTACGCGATCATGGCTTCCTGCGACGTCAGCTCGGCAATGATGGAAGCGCCCAGCGGGCAAATCCTCACCTCCGAATCGATCGAAGAAGCCATCAGTTTTCGCCAGGTCGTCTCGCGCATGCACAACGAGATGTTGAGCAAGGATGACTGGTTCTTCACCTGCTGGCAGCCGCCGACCGTGCAGGTTGGCGCGGCCACCGTGCCGTTCCATGAAGTCGACCCGGTGCTGTTGAAGACTGAGCCGAATTGCTGGGTACTGCATCCCAACGCGGTATGGCACGGCTTCGGTGACATCGAAGAAGGCTACTGCATGCTCGACCCGATCAAGGTCTCGGTGCTCAGCCCCGGCATGGGCGACGACGGCAACCTGCTCGACTCTGGTATCCCGGCCTGTGTACTCACGGCCTACCTGGGACGTCAGGGCATCGTGGTCGAGAAAACCACCGACTTCACCATCCTGTTCCTGTTCTCCATCGGCATCACCAAAGGCAAATGGGGCACCTTGCTCAATGCCCTGCTCGACTTCAAACGCGACTATGACGACAACGTCGAACTGGAACTGTGCCTGCCGGATCTGCTGGCCGCCAACCAGACTCGTTACGCCGGCATGGGCCTCAAGGACCTGGCCGACGAAATCTTCGCTGCCATGAAGAAACACAAAACCACCGCCAACATGGCCCAGGCGTTCGGCACACTGCCGAAAGCCGAATTCAGCCCGGTGGAGGCCTACGAAAAACTGGTCAGAAACGACATCGAACGGGTGACACTCGAAGAAGCCGCCGGACGTATCGCCGCGACCGGGATCGTGCCGTATCCACCGGGCATTCCATTGCTGATGCCGGGTGAAAACGCCGGGCCTGCGGATGGGCCGTTGCTGGCCTATCTCAAGGCGCTGGAAGCCTTCGACAAATCCTTCCCGGGTTTCACCCATGACACCCATGGGATCGAAAGCGAGGGCGGGGTTTATAGCTTGCTGGTGTTGAAATGAGCTAGCGCCTGTACGTGCTGCGAAGTAAAAAAACGGGCGCCCTGAAGGCGCCCGTTTTGTGTGTCTTCTCCTAAGGTGGCACGGCGACTTTCATGATCATGGGTGACATCTGCACTCGCCGTTGCCCGTTCTGCGATGTGGGCCATGGCCGTCCAGAACCGCTGGATGTCGACGAACCGATGAACCTCGCTATGGGCGCGAAATCCGCGCGACCGGGGTCGGATTTCGAGTGGTCGCTGGATCTGCTGCTGAAGTTCAAGTTATTGGTCCCGCGTGTCCTGACCAAATCAGGCCTGATGCTGGGTCTTGGCGAGACCGACGAGGAAGTGATCGAACTCATGCAGCGGATGCGTGAACACGGTGTCGACATGCTCACCCTCGGCCAGTACCTGCAACCGTCGCGCAGCCACTGCCGCTCCAGACAATCAGATAAGGTATCGAGCCGTGTTCGCTGCCAGTAAGGGAGTCGCTTGGGATCAACGCCGCACGTTCAATGCTCAACACCGAATTGATCTGACGACGGCACAAGGGATCGAGCAGAATTTGAAATGAACGAAGCAGACTTTGCCAGCCCGCCCGGTGGCGGCCGCTCGCTGAGCGGGACCGCCGGACAAGTCCGCAGATTCAGCCCTTGGCCGCCATCGCGGTGACTTCCACGCGCATGCCTTCGACCGCCAGGGCGGCCACGCCAACGGCGGCGCGAACCGGCCATGGCTTGGCGAAGAAGCGCTGGTAGACCTCGTTGAAAGCGGCGCGATCGGCCATGTCGGTGAGGTAGATGGTCAGATGCAGAACCCGGTCCATGGAACTGCCGGCGTGCTCCAGCGCAACCTTGAGCGCCTGCAGCGTGCACTCGCTCTGCTCGATGATGCCGCCCAGCTCCAGACTGCCGTCGGCGCGGGTGGGGATCTGAGTGGAGACCAGCAGGCCGCCGAAACCGGCAACGTCGGAGGAGATGGATTCCGGATCAGGGTCGGGGAGGAAGGTGATGTCGTGGTTTGCCATGGGGATCTCTTGCTTGAGGTAGTAGAGGGGCTGTCGAGTATACGCTCCGCTATTTAGTGTTTAGGGCTGAGATAAACCCCAACGCGAACGAAAACGCGATACCCCGGGCCGCCCCCTTCAAAGGCAAGCCCACAGATGCGGTGAGCAGATACAACCAGCGCCGAGTAACCTGTGACGAGGGCGCTTGTCGGACCGCCGCACCGTCCCGCTGGGCCGCGCAGCGACCCCCAAAAAGGAACAACCGCCCAACCCAACGTCAGTTACCCACTCACGACAGCAGAACGCACCTATTCAGGTGGATCGATCAGATCCAGCAATCGGTTTGCCGTGATTTCAGCCACCATGACGCTGTTGGAAATGCCCAACAGGGAATAGCGCGAGCAACCATCCAAGAGGTCCACCAACTCGTGAACCATCACATCGACCGAGGCCAGCGTCTCGACCAAAAAAACCGCCAGGGTTTCGGCCGTGGCCTCTGGGTCCACGGAAAACAGGGTGCTGCGTGTTCGCGCGGTGGCTTTGATGTCGGCAATCGACGGGAAGTGGTAATCGAGAGCTCGCTCGGCGGCTTCGTTGAGTTTGTTTGAATCGGGTTCGTACGGGGACACCGGATCGGTGTCCGGCGGGTTTGGTGTGACCTTGAACATGGTAAATCCTCGTTTACTGATGGAGCTGCCACGTTCGTTTCCAAGCGAAGAGGTGGCAGCTGTACGCAGGTTGGAAAACCAGGGTAAACGAGCCCGGCAGACCCAGAAGGTCTCCCACGCACAGCCGCCATAACGGAATGCACATAGTGCGAAAAAGTACGTTATGAAGAGTGCCTTAGTGTCGTTTACCCGTCGAGTTTCCAAGCCCGACCGCTGAATTATCAGCGACACAGAAACGATAGAACCAAGGCCCACGACACACAAGCCGGCGGATTCTGGCGTAGTCGTAGGCAACGGCGCAAGGTCTTGTAGCTTTCAGGAAGTAACCTTGAGGGCGCTTAAACAAACCACATCCGGCGATGTTTAAAAGTGGGCGTGCACGTCAGATAGTGGGAGTCATCGATACTGGCTAAAGAATGGATGTTCGCCCGCATAGAGTCAAAGTGCCATCCGTTGCTTCGCCGATCCTCGACTGTCACCCTGCGGCCGTTCATCAAGGATCGGAACAAGGAATCAAGGATTGAGTGGCTACGTACCCAACCCGCCCAAGGGCTACCGCAACAGCGGCGTCGAACCCGTTGATATTAGCGCTCAGCAGTGGGCGCAATACAAAGACCTCCCACCCAAGCCAGACGCAAAGCCCAACCCCCTAGGCTGTGTGTTTGCCAAAAGCTGTAACCTGCCGGACGGCGAAATCAATCACACCAATCCAGCAGGGTTCGTCCCCGTTGAGGAACTGGCGGACTACGGGTGTGGGCCGTGCTGGCCACTGGGGCCGCAATCACCGCCGAATGCACCTCACTCCAACTGGGTAGGTGGCTCAACAACCGGTGGCGCCATTGCCCAGCGGCTGGGCGGCTCTCTTGCCGACAACCAGCGGACTCCCTCCGGCAAATCATCACCCTTTAGGTAGAAACGATGGTAGCGGCAAGGCGTTTCACCACACCGGTGGCGGCTCGGCCTCCGGCGGCCAACCCGATGACGGCACAGAGTCTGCCAAAGGTTGGCGAGGCGTTGGCGGTTCCGGCAAAGCAGTAATCGGCGCTGATCTACCCAAACGCATTTTCGTGCGCTGGCAGTCCATCGTGGAGCCGCAGACCTATAAAGTCTGGGTGGACATCCCCGAGCAAGCCAGACAGCTAATGCGCTCATCAATCATGCAACGTTGCCCGCAACCCCCGGCACAAGAGGCGCGATACATGGCCGCTATTTACATGGGCCTAGCCCCCGGCGGCGTCATACAGGTATGGGTCAGAGACTCATGCCACCGTCCCGTCGAGGTGGCGCATGCCCAAGCAGAGGTTGAGCCTTTAGGCCCCAGCCAAGGCAAAAATGAAGGCCGTTATGCTTACCCTGTGAGTGAAAAATCCAAGCGCTACATCGAACAATTCGCAATACCTTACGGCAGCTGGTGAGTGCCCAAACTGTCTTGCTCTGGAGAATCGCAGCGAGGTCGCTGTACTTGGGCGCCCCTGCTCACAGAAAAAGCCGGGAGGCGTAATCAAGTAGAAGCCATTCAACACTCGGCAACGGCTTTGGGTCGAAAGCAACCTGTCACCAATGGCATCACCTCCAACTCAAGGCGCATTCACCACCACATAAGTCACATCGCTGCCCTGATACTGCGGTTGATACCAGGTTGAACCGCATTGCATGTAAGCCGTGTTGTATTGGATGACTTGCACGCAACTGGTGGGCAGTTGCGCAGGCGTGAAGATGGACCCGACCACCGCTGCAGTCACCGCGACCGTTGCAGTGACGGCCGCCGCCGTGGCGATCGGATGGTAGTGATTGTCGTAGCCATAGCGGCCACGCCCGT
The DNA here is from genome assembly GCF_054897765.1 of Pseudomonas sp. RT4P38. Taxonomy (NCBI): domain Bacteria; kingdom Pseudomonadati; phylum Pseudomonadota; class Gammaproteobacteria; order Pseudomonadales; family Pseudomonadaceae; genus Pseudomonas; species Pseudomonas sp. RT4P38. The sequence goes on along the minus strand of NZ_CM142703.1, from coordinate 2,805,417 downwards.
CGACGTCGATGTCGACGTCGCGACTGTTGTCGATGTTGACGTTACGGGTGCTGTTGTTGATGTTGGTTCGGTTGCCGACAGTGTTTCCGGCGTTGACCCGATTCCCCGCATTGACCTGAGTCGCTCGTTGCGCGGTATTGCCGGTGTTGACGCGCTGCGCTCTTTGGGCAGTGGGCGCCGGCGCACGATTGACCGATGCCCTGGCGTGCCCTTGTGCGCGCTGGGGTCGGGCCTCCACATAAGTGACTAGGCTTAGCGTCAGTACCGAGGTGGTTGCGAGCGATAACAACAGGCTCCACGACATAGTCCTGTTCATCTCATTCCCCTTTCTGATCACTGGCTTTCTTCAAAGGAATCGCCACATCGCCTTTACCCGGTGCGAAGGTGAAGATCGAGTCCTTGATGCCCGGCTTCAGGTTCCAGTGGTAGATCGCGCTGTATTCCGGAAAGCCCGGCTGATCGGTGGTGGTGACCACCAGTTTGCACGGTAATGGTTTGTCGGATCGGGTGATCCACAACTGCCAGTCGATGCCTTCCTGCCGAAAGGCCAGGTGATCACAGAGTTGGCCTTTGATCGTCGATGGGCCTATGTACAGCGCCGCGTTCAGCGCATCGATCTGCGCCTGATCGCTGCCAAACAGAAACAGGTCCTCCATGGGTATCTGAATCCCGTAATGGTCTTCTATCAGGTGCAGCGTGTCGGACACTTTAGGCGGTGCATCCACGGTGGTGTAGTACTTGAGAAACGGCGAGTACTGGGTCAGTTTCTTGCCGTTGTAGAAGAACTCTCGCGTTCGAACATCACCTTCCGTCTTGGCATACATCCGATCACGACCCACCACTTTCAAGACAGTAGAGGCCTCGGTCTTGATCTTCTGGCCGGACTCCAGAACGACGTCGTGGGACACTTCGGCGTCTACCTGAAACGTCGACAGGCTGCGCAAATAGTTGCCCATATCGACGAGTTTATCGACCACCTGCGGGTTGACCGTCGGGGTGGCGTCCGGTGTTGGCGGATCGTCGGCACGCGCCACGGGGGTCAGCGTCAGGGTGAACAACAGGCAGAAAACACTCGCGTTGGCTTTCATTGATCCCGCTCCTGGCCTGTGCACGTGCTAAACGCCCGATATCAAGGCTGATTATTAAGCCTAGACGCGGCGTCATCCATTCGCCAGAAGGGCAAGAAACCCTATGGGCAAACCCGAGCGTAGCACTCTATGATTGAAGCCCATGACGACCACGCTTCCGATTCGCCCACCCTGCCCGCCCGGCGCCTGCGACTGCGGGCGTGACCCGCTGCTGGAAACACCGGGGGCGGACGTGCGCATTCTGTTCCTGACCCGTTCAGAGGAAAAGCGCCTGATCGAACGCCTGGAAAACCTCCAGAGCCTGAGTGACCTCGAGCGTCTGCAACAGCGGATGTACGAGCAGTTGGGCATCAGCGTGAGCATCGTTCCCGGTTTCAACGAAGTACGAACCATGCGCGGCATCGGTATCAATCTCGGCGATCAGCCGGGGCTATGCCGCAAAACCCGTCAGTCGATCCCGGCCGCGATTCGTCGCGGTCTGGAGCGGCGCCCGGAAATTGCCTACGCGCTGCTCAATGCCAACGACCTGTTGCGCGACGCGTGAAATCAGCCCCGCAACGAAACAGGATCAGCGGTCATACGCAGAGTCTGGGCCGCTGCTATGCCTTCTCATGGGAGTAGTGGTTTCAAGCCAGTCAGGATGAAGCTGGAAACACACGCGTGACCGTGGTCCCGGCACCAGCCAGGTGCGCGAAGAGAAACAGGTGCCAATCCGTAGCAGGAGGTGGCAGATGTTATTCATGGTCAGTTGGTCCATCAGTCCGGGAAACCGAAACGCCGTGATCAAGCGTTTTCTCGAAACCAAAGGCGCTCCACCCGAAGGCGTCAAGATGTTGGGGCGCTGGCATGCCGTCGGTGGTTCTAACGGTTTTGGCATCGCTGAAACGAGTGATGCCGTACAGATTCAGAAATGGGTGCTGCAATGGAACGACCTCATGAACATGGAAGTCCATGCGGCGTTGACCGATGAACAGGCGGCGCCGCTGCTGGCCGCCGCTGTCGGCAAGCAATAGTCGTTTGGGGCGGCGAGCCACGCTCGCCGCCTCATGCCTGCGTAGGGGCAACCGAACGTTTACCGCACGCATTCCAGAAATACCGGGTGGTGTCGTGGCCAAAGTGGTGCGTAAAGTCTTTGGCAGCACACTGTCAAACGCCAGCCAGAAGATCACCACCAAGGATTTCAAAGCGGCGATCGATAAACCGGGCACCGATTTGCAGGCGTTTATCAGGTAACTCATCAGGTAAAACCAACGTGACGCCAGCGCTCAGCGGCGTCTCGACTACTTCCTCATCCCGACCCGCCGCCGCATCTCGGCGGTGATCGACTGCCGGGTGCTCTTCAGGTCCGCCCAAGGTTCATCACCGACCTCGGCCAGGCGTTCATGCACGGTGTGCACGTTCCACTGATTCCCACCCTTGAGCTCGCCCACCTCCTCGCGAAAGATCGGCACCGACACCGGCAGCCCTTCGCGGGTGCGCACGGCGTAGGCGCAGATGGTCGTGGCGCCCAGACCGTTGCGCAGGTAATCGATGAAGATCCGCCCTACCCGGTTCTTCGGTCCGGACACGGCGGAAAAACGCTCCGGCAGCAACTTGGCCATGTGGCTGACAATCGCGTGACTGAAGTCTTTCACCTCGTCCCAACCGAGCTTGCGGGTCAGTGGCACCACCAGGTGAATCCCTTTGCCGCCGCTGGTCTTGAGGAACGCCTTGAGCCCCAACTCATCGAGTACCGACAGGGTCAGTTGAGTTGCCTCCACCATGCTTTTCCAGGGCAGCGCCGGGTCCGGGTCGAGGTCGAGGACGAAGCGGTCGGGTTTGTCGAGGTTGTCCGAGGTCGCGTTCCAGGTGTGCAGCTCAACGGTGCTCATTTGCACGGCGCCGATCAGGGCCTCGGCATTATTGATGATCATCACCGGTTGGCCGGTGAGTGCCTTGTCCAGGGTGGTGATCCCCGGAATGGCCAGGCGCTCCGCGTTTTTCTGGAAAAACAGTTCGCCGGCGATGCCGTCCGGGGCACGAACCAGCGCCACGGGTCGGTCCTTCAATTCGGGCAAAATCCATTCGGCGACGCTGGCGTAATATTCGGCCAGTTGCACTTTGGTGGTGCCGCTGCTGGCGTCGATCACCCGGTCCGGGTGAGTGATGCGCACCTTGCCCTCGCCCAGGCCGATTTGTGATGGCGCGGGCGCGGCTTGGGCGGTTTTCTTTTTGGCCGCGGCAGAGGGTTTTGCTGCGGGGGCTTGTTTAGCGGCTTTGGGCTTCACGGCTTTTGGACGCTCCTCGGTAATGTCTTCGGCAGGTTTGTCGTCACGCAGACCATGGAACACCGCATGACGGACTGAACCTTCTTTGGTCATTTCGGCAAAAGCGACCTCCGCCAGCAGCGTGGGCTTGAGCCAGTGCACACCCTTGGCGTCAAAACCGGTCGGTGGATTGACCACTGAACTCTTTTTGGTTTGCAACGGTTTCAGTTGCTCGTAGATGCGCTTGAGCGTCGTCTCGTTGAACCCGGTGCCGACCTTGCCCGCGTAACGCAATTCACCGCTGTCGCGGTCATGCAATCCCAGCAGCAGAGCACCAAAGGCATTGCGCGAACCTTTGGGATCGGTGAAGCCAACGACGACGAACTCCTGCCGATGCTTGCACTTGAGTTTGATCCAGTCGCTGCTGCGCCGTGAAACGTAAGGCGAGCCCAGGCGCTTGCCGATCAACCCTTCCATCTGCATTTGGCAGGCGCTGTTGAGCAACGCTTCCGGTTCTTCACTAAAGGCATCGGAGAAGCGCAGCAACGAGTCTTTATTGGGGGTGAGCACTGTCGACAGCGCAACCCTTCGCTCCTCGACAGGCACCTCGCGCAGGTCCACACCGTTGAGGTAAGGCATATCGAACAGGTAGTAGGCGATGTTGCCACTGCGGCCCGAGTCGAAGGCGTTTTGCAAGGCCTGAAAGTCCGGCACGCCCTGCTCGTCGGCGACCACCATTTCACCGTCGAGCCAGGCGGATTCGAGACCCAGCGAAGCCAACGCCTCGGCTTGTCTGGGCAGTTTATGGGTCCAGTCGTGACCGTTACGGGTGAAGAGTTTGACCTCGTCGTGATCGATGCGGGCCATGATCCGATAGCCATCGAATTTGATTTCATAGCTCCACTCGCCGTCCGGGGCTTTCTCGACCAGCGTCGCCAGTTCCGGCTTGAGCAAGTCCGGCAATTTGGCTTTGCGGGCGCCCGTCAATGGCGCCGACTGTTCCTTGCGCGCCGCGGCGGCGGGTTTTTTGATGGGTTTGGGTTTGGCAGCGGTCTTCGACTTTTTAGCAACGATGGTCCGATCACTGAGCACGCTGTCGGGCTCGGCGGCGACCACGTCGTAATCGCTTTCGGGTTTGGCTGCGCCGTCCTGATGCTTGATCAGAAACCATTGTTCCTGCTTGCCCGGCATGTGCGTTCGCACCAGGTTCCACAGGCCACCGAGCTTCTCACCTTGCAACTCGAACTTTAGCTTGCCCTTGGCGTACGCCTTGGCCGGGTCTTCCTGAGGAATCCACACCCCTCGGTCCCAGACAATCACGTCGCCGGCGCCGTAATGCCCCTTGGGAATGCTGCCCTCGAAGGTCGCGTAATCAAGCGGATGGTCTTCGACGTGGACCGCCAGACGCTTGACCTTGGGGTCCAGTGACGGGCCTTTAGGCACCGCCCAGCTTTTCAGCGCGCCATCGAGTTCCAGGCGAAAGTCGTAATGCAGCCGCGAGGCGTCGTGCTTCTGGATGCAGAACTGCAAGGCGTGGTCTTTCGCATTTTTTTTGCCCCCGCGTTTGGCGGCGGCCGGTTCAGAGGTCGCCGAGAAGTCGCGCATGCGATTGTAATCGTCCAGGCTCCTGGTCATGGCGCACCTGCGGACGACGTAACGATTCCCCCGATGCCTGGGCCGATGCGCGTGACGATGAGGGCGACGACGGCAATTCGTTCCACCCGTTGATAGCCAGGGGTTAACAGTTCTTCACCGAACACGTCAGGGTCGAGTTCGTGGTAAGTCCAGCCGAACATCGGCGATTCCAGACGCGGCGTCACCGCGTCCAGAAAAGGATCGAGGCCGTCAATCATCGCCACACCGGTGTACAGCACCAAAGAGCCACCGGGGGCCAACCTATACAGGGCTTGCTCGACAATGCGCAGCGACAATTGCGCGCCGAGCGCCCCGCCGCCATGCCGGTAAGCACGCTCGGCCGGGTCGGCCATGTAGGGCGGATTGGCGACGATCAGGTCGAAGTTGCCGTCGACGTCCTGCAGTACATCGCTGGCTTCAATGCTGACGTTAACCACCTCGGCGAGCGCGGCGTTGATCGCCGTCATGCGTAACGCCAACGGGTTGATGTCCACGGCCAGCACTTCGGCTTCACGGCGAGCGCGGGCAATCACAATCGCCCCAACGCCCGCACCGCAGCCGATGTCCACGGCGCGCCTGATCGGCGCGAAGCTCTGTTGCAGATGGGCGTGAATCAGCCGGGCAAAACGGTAGGTGTCGGGTCCGAAGAACACCGCATCAGCGGCGTCGGTGGGGTAGCCCGAATGCACGAACAGCAGGTCATCGAGGCTTGACCAGCGCACATGACTTCTCAGTCGACCATTGCCTTCCTCGAGGACGCCAGCCTGTTGCAACTGCCGCTGTTCATCCACTGACAACAGATCGGGTTCAAACGGCCGCGACCAGCCGAATACTTCGCGCAATGTCCGGGCGCTTTGCCCGAAGGCGCGATCATTCACCCGCTGATGGGTCAGCGGCGTTGGCGTGATGAATCGGTAACCGTCGGCCTGCAAACGGCGCCCCAGTTGCAATAAGGCCAGGTCGGGGACGCTAAGTTGTTCTTCCTGATTCATGAAGGGCTCCCTATCGAATTCCGGATTTGAGTTCGATGAACCGTCGCGTGGCCATCAGGCCAGCCGGGTGAGCGTGCCGATGGGCAGACAACCACGGAATCAAGACCTGCATTTGCTCGTCGGCGGCAAGCCCATTAAGTGTAGCTTGCAGGCGTTGGACATCCGGGTCATTGGCGGGCACTGGCGGTTCGGTCGCGACGCTGGAGCCACGTCGAACCGCTGCCGGCGAACGCTCAGGTCGCCAGTCTCCGGCGATCCAGTCGTGCAACAGCTGTTTTTCGTAGGGGCTGAACACCCCGAACATGGCCGCGCCGTTGCCATCGATCAATTGCCAGAAACGGCTGGCTTGCGGGTCTTGGTGACGTTTGATCCAGCCCTTGTTTTCCAGGGCGCTGAGGAAGCCTGGCAACTGCTCCGGCGACGACAGCCATTGATTGACAGTCTTGCCTTCAAACCGACAGTAGTCGGAATGCATGTGCTGACCAAACGGGCGCTTGCGCTCAAGCATGTTCAGCAACTCGCCGTACAAGTCGAACGACTCGATGATCGCGCGACTGCCCTGCCCCAGATCGTTGAGCCGATAACCCAACGCGACCCTGCGCAGAAAATCTTCGCGGTCACCTTCCACCGGCAGCAATTGCAGCACCGACTGCACGGCTTTTTGCGCATGACCGGTGCTGGCATTGTCGATGGTCACGTGCAGCGTGAAGTAATACGGATCGATACCCAACTCGCTGAGTTCATAGGCGCTGATCAGCAAATGCAGCGGCAATTGTTCATAACCGAGGTTGTAGCCAATCACCTCCGGCAAAAACGCGTCGCTGCAATAACCGAGCGCCAATTGCACCGCACCTTGCAGGTAACGCTCATCGGCGATGGAGCTGTTGTCTTGCAAGCCATGCTCGGCGAGCAGTTTGCGGTAGATCACCACATGATTTTGCGCCGGGTTGCCCTCGCCCAACTCTTCCAGATAGGTGCAAATCAGCCCGACGAAACGAGGGTCATGCCAGTGCCGCAGTAGGCCGTACAGCCACGCACCGTCCACCAGTTTGGTCGGGGCAACGGCTTGCAGGAAAAACAACGCGTGCGCTCTGTTAGTGAAGAACTGCCGAGGCCCGCCTTCCTTGCGCTGTTGCAGGTAGTCGGCGTATTGGCAAGCGACTTCGACGCAGTGCTGTTCGACAAAGGTTTGCAGTGCCGACAGGTCTTGCGGCATGTCCTCGGGCAGGTCCGCTGCGTGCGCAAGTTGAGCCTCGAGGAAAGTTTTGCCAAGTGCGCGCTGGTGTTCCGCATCGTCGCTCAGCAATAACTGTTCATAGATAAGCTTTACGCTGCCGGCGGTCGAAATCGAGCGTTCGTGGGCCGGCTGGGATTCAAGTCGTGTCAGGGCAGTCATGGGTGTGTCTCTCGGTCTGAGGCCAGTGGCAGGACGCTGAATCAGCACGTCTCTACATCAGCAGAGCGACATGCTTGGAAAAAAATTCCATCGGCGTTGAAATCGCCCAGACAGACGGGCTTGTGGCGAGGTGCTTGGCGGACGCTCGAGTGAATATACTCAGCGGGTGTGGACTCATCCTTCGGAGAGCAATCATGCGCACGGTTCATGTCATCGAGCCCCAGAAAACCCCCGACCCGGTCAATGTCGTGGGTGAGGCAATCACCATTCTCGCGGGCGGGGATCTGAGCAAACCCTTTGAAATGCATATTCAGGAAGGCGTTCAAGGGGGTGGGCCGCCCCCTCATTTTCACCCCTGGGACGAGGCGTTCTACGTCATTGACGGGCAGGTGGAAGTCACGGTTGCGGGCAAGTCCACCACCGTTTCACCTGGGGGGTATGTGCATATCCCTGGTGGGTCCATTCATGCTTACAAGAACATCAGCGCCACCGCGAAAATGATCGGTGTGGTGTCTGACCCGCGCGGTGGTCAGTTCTTTGCGGCGGTGGATCAGCTCAAAGTGCCGGAGGATCTGCCGCGGATACTGGAGATAGCCGAGAGTTTCGGCGTTACGTTTCTGGTGCCGAAAGCATCTGAAGCCCGGTAGAGGCCCGGGTTTCAGCAGCTTCAGTCAGTGTGATGGCGAGCGATCATCAGGCCACGCCACCTTTGGCCTGTTGCTCCAGATGCTGCCCACAGGATCAACGAACACATGGACCGCACTCTGATTGTCGTCAGCGACGTTATCGAACCTGAAGTCGAGCAAGTACTCAGCGCGGGGCTGAGTGCCTTCAATGATCAGATGACCGGAATCAACGACCGCCAGTCGCTGGCGGTAACCGTCCGCGACCCGGAGACCCATCAGGTGCTGGGCGGTATTACCGGGCGTACGTCGCTCGGCCTGCTGTTTCTCGATCTTTTCTACTTGCCCGAGTCACTGCGTGGCTCCGGGCTCGGCTCTCGACTGCTCAAGGCGTACGAAGACGAAGGTCGTCGTCGCGGTTGCCGCTCGGCGGTGCTCTATACCCTCAGTTTCCAGGCCCCGGAGTTCTATGAAAAAAACGGCTGGCAGCGATTCGGGGAAGTGCCCTGCGACCCGCAAGGCACGAGTCGGGTGTTTATGAGCAAGGTGCTGTGAATGAACCGATCTGCACCGGGTCAATCCGGAGATCGCCACATTTGAGTAAAAAGATCGCCCTGCGCCGATGTTTCATTTAATACCCCGAATTTATCCGGAGTATTTTTTTGCCGCCCAGCTAAGATTTACAGTTGGTGAACCTTATCCCCGGATACCCGGTCGATACATGCAACCTGACTTGGTTTGCCGACACCCCCAATTGAAGGGGTGATAACAGGCTTGCTTCACTTTCTGGAGAACGCCCCCGTGATATCGACCCTACACATCGCCAGGCTCAAAGCATGGGGCGCCCATGGTTTTACCGCCACTGGCGTGGTCACTGCCTTCCTCGCAACCCTTGCCTTGCTGGAAAACCAGGCCACAAACTGCTTGCTGTGGCTGGGCGTCGCCCTGATTGTCGATGGCCTGGACGGCGCGTTGGCGCGCAAGGTCAATGTCCAGTCGGTGCTGCCAGGTTTCGATGGCTCGATCCTCGATCTGGTCATCGACTACCTGACGTATGTGTTCATCCCAGCGCTGTTCATTTATCGCTACATACCTTTGCCGGACTACACGCTGCTGCTGACCGTGTCGCTGATTCTGGTCTCGTCGCTGTTTTGCTTCTGCAACGTCAACATGAAGAGCAAAGACAACTACTTCCAGGGCTTCCCCGCCGCCTGGAACGTGGTAGCCCTGTGCCTGTACATCATCGCCCCGTCGCCGTGGATCACTTTTCTCACTGTCATCGGCCTGGCACTGTTGACCGTGACCCGAATGAAGTTCCTTCACCCGTTCCGCGTGCGCAAGTTCATGCCGATCAACATCGCCGTGACGGCGATCTGGCTGCTGTGCAGTTTGTCGCTGGTGGTCAACCATCCGGTGATCAACCCGATGGTGATGGGGCTTTGGCTGCTGATGTCAGCTTATTTCCTGGGGATTTGCATCTGGCGCACGGCGCTGGAGTGGTTCGAAAGCTCGCGGGGATAATGGATTGTAGCGTGGCCGATTTCCGCCACAAACTGCAGAAATCGGCCAACGTCGCCCGCCGCGTGGCGTGCCGAAGGCCGAGGACGCCAAGGCGTGGGAAGTCTTCAAGCGAAGGACACAAGGATTGGGGTCTTCAAATGAATAACCAGATTCGACTCGCCACCCCTGACGATGCGGCAGCCATAAGCCAGGTCATCATTCAATCGCTGCGCAAGTCCAATGCCCTGGACTACCCGCCCGAAGTCATTTCGCAGGTAGAGAAAAGCTTTTCTGCCGAGGCCATCCGCGCTTTGTTGAAACAACGCTTGGTATTTGTCGCAACCATCGATAAGCGCGTGGTCGCCACGGCCAGCCTAGATCAAGACGTTGTGCGCAGCGTATTCGTCGAGCCACGCCATCAAGCGCGCGGACTCGGCAGGCAGCTGATGGCGACGCTTCATTCTGTCGCCCAAGACGCAAAAATCGAGGTACTGCGCGTCCCCTCCTCCATTACCGCAGAAGCCTTTTACTTCAAGCTGGGTTATCGAAAAGTTCGCGACGAATTTCACGGTGCCGAGCGCACGATCATCATGGAGCGGCGTCTGACACCCATTGTCGACGCCTCGAACTAATGGCTCATACGTGATTGACCTGGATATCTGAGGCAACACGACCCTGCGTCCTGCAAGCAGGCTGCAGAAACCCGAGCAAGGCCTGCTGGGTGTCATTCCAGGCCGTCGGGTGTTCCATATCAAGGAAGTGCCCGGTGTTCTTGATGGTATGGAACCGGGACTGAGGGGCGTGATCGGCGAAAAGCCGGGCGTCTTCCACCGAGGTGTACTCATCCCATTCGCCGTTGACAAACAGCAGCGGGATCTCGATGGCATCGACACAGGCGACGTAGCAATGGGTGTCTTGGGTCAGCACCTCATTGACGTGGAAATGCATCTGCCTGTACTCGTGTTCGGCCAGACTTCTGATATGGCGGTCATTAAAGCGTTTGAACAGCGATGGCAGGTGCTTGCCGATCGTGCTGTTGATCAAGCGACCGACATTGAGGCGGTCGCAGGCCTGGAGATGGTTCAGGCCGCTCTCCAGGTAATCGCGCATCGGCGTATTGATCCGCGCTGCGAATGAATTGATCACCGCCTTCTCGATTCGTCGCGGCCGCTGGGCCAGCGCCAACAAGGTAGCCGCGCCACCCCAGGAAAAGGACAGCACGTGGTGCACACAAAAGTGTTCGATTAATTCCAGCAGTATCGCTGCCTCGTCTTCCTTTCGGATCGGTTGGCCCTGGAGATTGTGTTGCCTCGACTGACCGGCGTAGGGCTGGTCATAGAGAACCACATTAAATCGCGGCTGCAGATAACGCACCGTTTGGGCAAAGGATGCAGTTGTTGCCAGCGAGCCGTTGACCAGAATGATGGTCTTGTCAGCGGCGGTGTTGAGATAGTGCTCGGTATACACCTTGTACTTCCCGCTGACCTCGACGATGGCAGTATTCGGCGTCATGTGATTTATTTCCTTGAACCCATTGGACTAAGCGCACAGCGTGAGGGATGCCCACAGGGCCCTATCGCAGAAAGCACAACACGTGGACCTGACAGTAAAGTGCCAGGCCAAAACATTAATAACTCAGGGTGGTTTTCCAGCGTCAACGCATAGGCCTCCTCGGGCTTAACCTGGCAACACGAACAAGCAACAACAGCGCGAGGGTGCTCCGATGGCTATCGTGACCAATGAGTCACTGACTGACCATTGATTCAGAGTTAAGCAGGGATTTCCTCGTCTGCAAGAACGCAGACGAGTTTTTGCGTCGGCCGCGCCTGTACCGTTCAAGAGACGGCATTTCTTAGGCGACTAGACGAGGCTCGGCCTCCTTGAGCTTTCGCAGGGATTCATCGACTCGATACTGACCGGGCGTCATACCGAACCAGCGGATGCAAGCTTTGTGGAAACTGCTGTGGTCGTGGAACCCGAGCAGGTGAGTCACGTGCTTCATATTGAAATGGGAATGGCGCAGGTAGAAGTCGGCCAACTGCCGACGCACATCGTTCAGCACGTCCTTGAACTGGGCGCCATCCTTCTCGAGTGCTCGTTGCAGCGTTCGCTTGCTGATGTTCAGCGCGGTGGCTATCGATTCCATATCACACTGCCCTTGCCCCTGACTCAGGCGCTCGGTGATCAGTCCACGAATCCTGCATACAATGGTGAAGCCGTACAATAGGTCCAGCTGAGCTTCGGCGAAACTGTCATGGAGTACAGCCAACGCCTCGTTGGCCATGCTCAACGGACGCAGAAGCTCTTGGCCATCGAACAGGATGCTGTCATAGGCCGCCCCGAAACGCAGCTCACAGCCAAACAGCCGCTGATGCTCCGAGATGTCTTCAGGTTCGGGATAGGTGAACTCCACGCTTAACGGTTGCGGCAATTTACCACCGGTCAGCCAACTACAGAATCCCAGCAGCGACGCGAGTCCGGCATCGGTGTACTGCCGTGGTTTGACCGAGTCGCACTGGTGATCCAGCCCGGCCAGTCGATAATTCTGCTCTTCTTGACCCAAGAACAGGCTAAGTCCAGAACTAATCAATGGGCTGAAACGCACGAGGCGTTCAAGCGCCCGCTTCAGATTCAAGCTGGACATCATCGTGTACCCCACAATCTGGAAGTTACTCGGATGTACATGCCCGTAGGCTTTCAGACCAATGTTCGAATCGCCAGACGCCTGCGCCGCCAATTCCCACAGACGGTAAATAACACTTCGTTTGTAGAAGGCTTGCTGCTGACTCAGAAGCATCATATCCAGCCCGGCTTCCCGGGATAAATTGATCACATCCAAGCCTTCAGCCGAGAGCGTATTCACCAACACACTGGTATAGCCTGTACCCACTCTATACATAACGACCTCAAAGACCTGTTGAACCAAGCATCCTTTAGTGAGCCATTGCGAATTTGCTCTGAAATTCATACTAATGGCCATTCATTACAGGGTCGTTATGCGAGTTGTTAAAGCCAATTCACGGCAAGCGTAGCCACGAGAGCTTGCTGCTGGCGAGCGCACGGTCCTGGGCCAGTACGCCTATGACTTCGCGCCACTCGGCATATTTCAGGTCTGTCTGGCCAACCGAACGCTGGCTGATTTTACGTAGCAACGCAGACTTCAAAACGGTGGATGCGTTTTCACACAGCCTGGGTCGAATTCGGTGGAAGACAAAACTGTCTTCGGTCTCGTCGAAATACTTGGCGATTGGCCCAGACCTTGCTTTGGTATCTTTTGCGGTGGGAGTAGACAACCGCGACGACGGAACCGACGAGATGGTCATGGTGGTGGAAGCAGCGGTGGCACTATTTATGGCTGCGCCCTGGACCTGAACATGTTGTTGATTATGGCAAACCTATAGGCGACTGCCGCCCCACTTTCAGGAATCCCCCCAACGTTGGGGAAACGCTCAGCGCGTTAATCAAATAATAAAATCTATAACAAGGGAATCCAACCTTGAAAATTTCAACGCTCTGCGTCGCGGGCATTCTTTTTGTTTCGGTCGCGGCTTCTGCTACAGGGGTTGTTCCCGTCATCGAACTGGACTTCACAAGGTCAGCTGCTGAAACGCTGAAAAAACGGGGCATCAACGACGCTTGTATCGTTGTCGCTTCAAACCCTAAAGCGTTCACTTATTGCCGAGAAGGATCGTCAACGCTCTGGAAGTATCAGGCTTTAGATCTGGAACAACAGGCGGCGATCCTGAGTGGCGAAAACCTGCACTTGACCGACTACGGGCAAATCACCGTGGTGGAAGTCGATAGCGCAGCCTGCCAACAAGATCACCCGATGCCATTCGTTAAACCGGCTATTACTCGTGGGCTGGCCTTCGGCCTGATCACCCTGTTTCTGTTGATGGGTTTGCGATACACCTACCGGGCAATCATGCACCGCCACGATGAACACGCCGCGCTTTCGGATCCCGACTTGCAGCGATTGACCGAATCCTTGCCAGCGCACAATTCAACGGCAAAGGCGTTGGGAGCGTTTGGTACCGCCGCTTCCGTGGCACTCGTTTACTTCGGCTACACAGGGTTTTGAACCCGACTGTAAATTGCGCCGCCCTTATTTGACGAGGCGCGTTTCCTTGGAAGGCCTGTATCCAAAGTACGAGCTATAGCATTTGCTGAAGTGGCTGGGCGATACAAAGCCGCAGGCAACCAACACGTCCACCTGGGACAGCTCTGTGTGCTGGAGGAGTCGACGCGCTTCGGTAATCCGCAATTCCATGTAATACCGTTGCGGCGTTGTGCCCAGTTGCTCCTTGAACAAGCGCTCGAGTTGTCGGCGAGAACGGCCTGCGTAAACTGCCAACTGCTCCAACTCCAGAGGCTCCTCGAGGTTGGCATCCATCAGTTTCACCACCTCGCGTAATGGCGCGCTCACACAGATATTTTCAGTCGGTTTTATGCGCCGATAACGAGACTCCTCGAAAGCCAGGATGTCCTCGATACCCTCGACGAGTGCTTTGTCGTGCAGCCCTTTGATCCAGTCCAACGCCATGTGGAACGCCCCCGAGGGACTGGAAGCCGTGAGCCGGTCTCGATCAATGACGTAGGGCTCACTGGTGACATGCGTCGCCTTGGAGATTTCCGCGAGTGCGGGGCGATGTTCGGGGTGAATCGCGCAACGATATCCGTCAAGCAAGCCTGCCCTCCCCAGGAACCATGCGCCATTCCACAACCCGGCCAGACTGACACCCTGGTCTGCCGCCGCTCTCAACAGACTGATGAAATCATCACTCGCCTTCAGTTCTGTTCGGTAGCCGCCGCAAATGACCAGCAAATCCAGGTCTTGGATCGCTGAACAATCGATACGGGCATCTGGCCGAATGACCAGGCCCAGATCACTGACGACTTCCCCATCGTTCAAGCCAAATGTTCGGGAACAGAACAACAGGGGTCGTAGTAGATTCGCGGTGACAATCGTATCCAGTGCTTGCGTGAATGCGGGCAGCGAGAAATGCTCGAGCAACAGAAATCCTGCTCGGACCATTTGAGTTTTCTCGTTGGGGCTCTCATTCAGATAGCGAAGATTTTTCCCCTTCATGCCTCCGCTAAATTGGCGTCGTTCGATCAATATTCGACCTACTCGGTTACGCGTTGATAAACCTCAATGCTAACTGTAGAAGTTTCAAAACCACTAGCGCCATTTTGTGATTGATCAGGCCAGCTGAAAGCCGTGACGCCGGGTAAAAAACCAAGATGATTACTCCTCGGCGAGCCGTGTCACTTTCGCTGAGGCTCGCAACTGAACCACCTGCGACTCCTCGCTCACAGTCGAGGTGACCATCGTTGCAACAAGTGACTTTAGCGCCAACTGCCCCACAGGCCGACCCTGACTGTCAGTGACCACCAATTCATCGAGTCCCGCTTCAACCAGTCGCTTGACCGCCGACTCGAGTGACGTCCCCATGGGCACTGCCAGCGTTGCTCCGGCCTTCACCCGAACAAACGGTCGCATGATGGACTCGACGCTGATCACCCGACCCCGGTTCACTTCCTTGACGAAATTGGCAATGTAATTGTCGGCAGGGCTCATGACGATCTCCTGCCGGGTGCCTTGCTGCACCACCTCACCGTCACGCAAGATTGCGATGCGATCACCAATGCGCAGCGCCTCATCAAGATCATGGGTAATGAACACGATGGTCTTCTTGATCTCTTTTTGCAGGTCCAGGAGCACTGATTGCATGTCCATGCGGATCAGCGGATCAAGTGCCGAGAAGGCTTCATCCATCAACAGGATCGGCGCGTCACTGGCCAGCGCGCGGGCCAGGCCAACGCGCTGCTGCATGCCTCCGGAAAGCTGATTCGGGTAGTGACGCTCGTAACCTTTGAGCCCTACCCGATCCAACCAGCCCATGGCGATCTCTACTTGTTTGCCACGGGGCAATCCCTGGATCTCCAGCCCATAAACCGCATTGTCGAGCACGGTCCGGTTCGGCAGCAGCGCGAACTTCTGAAACACCATGGAAATTTTATGCCGGCGAAATTCTCGCAGATCGTTCTGGCTCATCTTGAGCACATCCACGCCACCGACGATGACTTCGCCGGCCGTGGGTTCGATCAATCGGTTGATATGTCGGATCAAGGTCGATTTGCCCGAACCGGAAAGCCCCATGATCACCTGAATGCCGCCGGACGGCATGCTGATATTGATGTCCTTCAAGCCCAGTACGTGACTGTGACTGGACAGCAGTTCAGCCTTGCTCATGCCCCTTTTGACCCGTTCGATACTGGCGTGCGCCTGGTAACCGAAGATCTTGTAGAGATGCTTGATTTCGATGCCGAAATCGTTGGTCAGATTAGTGGCCATGAACCCTCTCCAGATGCTTTTGCAATCTTCTGCCATAGGCTTGGCTGACCCGGTCGAAGATCACCGCAATACCGACAATGGCCAGGCCGTTGAACATGCCCAAGGTGAAGTATTGATTGGAAATGGCTTTGAGCACCGGTTGCCCGAGCCCCTGAACCCCAATCATCGACGCGATGACCACCATGGCCAGGGCCATCATGATCGTCTGGTTGATGCCGGCCATGATCGAGGGCAACGCCAGTGGCAGCTGGACGTTTTTCAGTTTCTGCCAACTGGACGAACCAAAGGCGTCGGCGCACTCCAGCATCTCGGCGTCGACGTGGCGGATACCGAGATTGGTCAGGCGGATCATCGGCGGCAAGGCGTAGACCACGACCGCAATCAGCCCCGCAACCTTGCCGATTCCCAGCAACATCACCACCGGAATCAAATAGACAAAACTCGGCAGGGTCTGCATCACGTCCAGTACCGGGCTGACCAGGTTCTGCAAACGATTGGAGCGGGCCATGGCGATGCCGGTCGGCAAGCCGATGACAACGGATATCACCGTGCAGACGAAGATCATCGACAGGGTCTTCATCGTGTCGGACCACATGTCCAGATACCCGATAGCCATCAGCGTGAACACGCAACCCAGGACAATTTTCCAGCTACGACTGGCGAACCAGGCAATCAGGGCGACCAGCACAATGATGATCGGCCATGGCGTCGTGGTCATAAACCGTTCGGACTGATTGAGGAAAACTTGCAACGGCTGGAAAAACGCTTCGAAGCTATCGCCGTAAGTGCTGGTGAAGTTGCGAAAGGCACCGTCGATGGCCTTTTTCAAGGCCCGGAGTCTTTCGTCCTCCATATGTGGAAAGCTGAGTAACCACTCCATGACATTCCCCTTTCGTAGAAGACCGTAAAGACGCTGGCAGGTCATTTCAATACATGGGTGTTTTTATTGTTGTCTGCGCCCAAGGGCCAATGCAGCACGTCGCAACGGGCTGCATTGACCCGCGGGATTACAGCGCAGCCTTGATCTTGCCGGACGCTTCAGGCGTGACCCACTGACTCCAGAGCGCTTCGTTGTTTTTCAGGAAGTACTTGGCCCCTTCCTCACCGGTAGCCTGGTTATCGGTCATCCAGGCAATCAATTTGTTCACCGTCTCGTTGGACCAGGCGCGCTTGTTCAGGTACGCCATGACGGTCGGCGAACGAGCAGCGAAGGACTTGGTGGTCAAGGTAAAGACCCGATCGACCGGCCAGCCATTGGGTTTTGGATCAGGACAGTCGGCGACCGTATTGCAACGTTTCCACTCCGCCGGATCGACAGCATGACCATTTTCCAGCTTCACCATCGGGTACTTGCCCAACAAGGCGGTGGGCTCCCAATAAAACCCCAACCAGGGCGCCTTGCGCTCGTAGGCTTTGGCAATGGAACCATCCAGCGCCGCTGCCGAACCGGTATCCACTAGCACAAAACCGGCCTTCTCGAAGCCATAGGCCTTGAAGAACTGACTGGTCACCACGGTGCCGCCCCAACCTTGCGGGCCGTTGTAGATCGCGCCTTTTTTCTTGTCGTCAGGGGCCGGGAACAGTTCCGGATGCTTCTTCACATCATCGAAGCTCTTGATGTCGGGATGGGCGTCAGCGATGTACTTTGGAATCCACCAGCCTTGAGAACCACCGTCGGATAAGGAGCTTGCTGCCTGAACCAGGTTACCGCTTTGAATTCCCTTCTTCGCGACCTCCGGAACCAGGTCGATCCAGCCTTCGGGGGCGATATCGGGCCGACCCTTTTCAGTCATCGAAGTGATGGTTGGAACCGTATCGCCAGATACCAGATCGGCATTACAACCGTAGCCGGCATTGAGGATCAGCTTGTCGACATTGGCCATCACTTCGGCCGATTGCCAGTTCATGTTGGCGATCGTCACATCACCACACTCAGACGCTGACACCCAACCCGTGAAGGCAACAATCCCCAGTGCAAGTCCCGTCTTCGAGAAAGACTTTATAGTCATAAACGCTAACCTCGATTGCGGCCAGAGTTAAGGAGGGCCAACTACCGCGTCATTGGACCTTCTTTCGTGTCAGCAGAATGGGCAAATGGACTCATGGAACTGGCGACCGAAGCCGCCGAATCCAGACCTGCTTTTATTGTTTTATCGAAGCCGTCGGCGATCATGGCTTCGAGGCCCGCCGCCGTGACGCCGCGGTAACTGATGAGTGCCTGCAAGAGTTCGTCGACGGAGTGCCCATTGCCGATCAGTTGGCTGGCATCCACCACCACCGCATTGGCTGCGCGGTGGGCAATGGCGGGAGGCAAGCCGCTGCTCACGGCATGCTGAAACAGGCTGCGAGCCAGCAACGCCGGGTAAGCAGGCCCAGTTCCCACCAGCGCTGTCAGGTAGTTCAGTTGGTGTTCGGTAAAGACTTCATCGGCGCTACCGAAGGTTTCGAACAGCCGCTGGGCGAACGCTTTCTGCTCGTCGGTGACCTCTTGTGTGACCAACCAAGGTGTATAGGACTTGCCGATCTCTGCGGCGGCATTGGCCATGGCGCGAATCACCTGCCGACTGCCCGTACGCTGCACCACGTCTTCCAGGGACACGCCGGCCATCAACGAAATCACCAGTCGGTTTTCAGCAAAAATCTTTACGTCGACAAACTGCTCGGGGCGTACTGACACGATGACCACATCACAACGCTCCACCAGTGCCTGGTTGTCGCGCATTACCGTCACCTGCGACCACTTTGCGCCTAGCGGGTTGCTCGCGGAGCGGTTCGAAAGCACCAACGCACCGGGCTGAACAAAAGCCTTGTCGAGCATCGCCGAGGCTATCGAGCGGCCAAGCCATCCCGATCCACCGATAATACCTATCGTGGGTTCTTCGAACATTTGAACCTGCCTTCGTCAGTCAGAAGTCGCGGTCAGTCAGGGGTTGCCGATGAAACTTCATCCATCACATACCCATGGCGGGAGTAGAAGCGTTTCAATTCGCGCTCCAGGGGTTCCTCGCCGGTGAATATCTTCACGTACTCGGGAATCCGCCGCATTCGCTCCCCGACATCCTCTCGGGTGTTGGTGCTGATATAGCCAATCTGCGTCAGGTAAATCGTTCGAGCCCGCACATCGGCGGCGTCGAATGCAAAGTCGAAACGCACGAACATCCGAATCAGTGCTTCGCGCCTGGCAATGTCGGCTACCCGGATATGTTCGGCCACTTCAGCGGACTGCAAGGCCCAGCTGCGCATGGCAAATTCAAACTGTGAATCGAACAGTTCCGGGTTCAGCCAGCAGTCGAAAACGTTGAGCATCGCCTCGGCAATGCTGTCGGCATAACACTCCGTCTGGGCGATCAGATTGCCGGTGTTCTTCACCCGCCAGCGCTCGATCAATGCGGCGAGCAGCTCTTCGCGATCCTTGAAAAACCAGTAAAAACTGGTTCTCGACAACCCCAGTTTTTTGGCCAGCGGCATCACCCGCACCGTGTCGACACCGCACTCGGTCAGGCTTTCATACGCTGCATCAAGCCACCCTTCCAGGGACCCTCTCCAGCCGGTTTCTACTGCTTTGGTGTGTTCGTTCATGGCTCGATCCTAGTCGCTCACCCGACACCGCGCAAGCAAAATGTACACCTGTGTCCAGCTTGTTGACATAGGTGTACATTTCGCCCTAACGTCATTTCAACGTAGGTCCTTGCCCTCTTCCGGAGAGTCTTGACGATGCTGAATGATCCGCTCCTCCAACCCTATCAGTTGAAGTACCTGACTCTCAGAAACCGCATCATGACCACCGCCCACGAGCCGGCCTATCCCGTGGACGGCATGCCCAAGGACCTCTATCGCGCCTACCACGTTGAACGGGCGAAGGCCGGCGTGGCCTTGACCATGACGGCGGGGTCCGCTGCGGTTTCCCGGGACAGCCCACCGGTGTTCAACAACATCCTGGCCTACAAGGATGAGGTGGTCGGCTGGATGAGAGACCTCACCGACGCCTGCCACGAACATGGCGCTGCGGTCATGATCCAGTTGACCCACCTTGGCCGGCGCACGCGTTGGGACAAGGGCGACTGGCTGCCCGTGGTGTCGCCGTCATTCGAGCGCGAGGCCTCCCATCGTTCCTTCCCGAAGAAGATGGAAGACTGGGATGTGGAACGCATCATCAAGGACTATGCCGACGCCGCCGAGCGGATGAAATTTGCGGGTCTGGACGGCATCGAACTGCAAGCCTACGGGCATCTGATGGATCAGTTCTGGTCGCCGCTGACCAACGACCTCGAGGCCCCCTATGGCGGCTCCATCGATAACCGGCTGCGGTTTACCTTCGACATCCTCAGCGCCATTCGCCAGCGTGTCGGCCATGAGTTTATCGTCGGCGTGCGCTATACCGGCGATGAGCAACTGCCCGGTGGGCTGACCCCGGCCGATGGCCTGGACATCTCAAGACGCCTGAAAGACAGCGGCATGGTGGACTTTCTCAACGTTGTCCGCGGACACATCGACACCGACGCTGGCTTGACCGACCTGATTCCGATCCAGGGCATGCGCAACTCACCGCACCTGGACTTCGCTGGAGAGATTCGCGCCGCCACCGACTTCCCCACTTTTCACGCAGCGAAGATCCCGGACGTCGCCACCGCCCGCCATGCCATCGCCTCGGGCAAGATCGACATGGTGGGCATGACCCGCGCGCACATGACCGATCCACATATCGTGCGCAAGATTATCGAGGGTCGCGAAGAGGATATTCGTCCCTGTGTCGGCGCCAACTATTGCCTGGACCGGATCTACCAGGGCGGTGCTGCCTATTGCATCCACAACCCGGCCACCGGCCGTGAAACCAGCATGCCCCATGACATCCCCAAGGCGGCGAGCAAACGCAAAATCGTGATTGTCGGTGCCGGTGTCGCTGGGCTGGAAGCGGCGCGAGTGGCGGCCGAACGCGGCCATGAGGTGGTGGTGTTCGAAGCCGCCAATCAGGCCGGCGGCCAGGTTCGGCTCACCGCGCAATCGGAGCGGCGGCGGGAAATGATCAGCATCGTCGAATGGCGCATGGCCCAGTGCATGGCCCGAGGCGTCAGCTTTCGTTTCAATACCTGGGCCGAGGCCAGCACCGTCCACGACGAAAACCCGGACGTGGTGATCATCGCCACCGGCGGCCTGCCCCACACCGAAATTCTCACTGCAGGCAATGAGCTGGTGGTCTCGGCGTGGGACATTATTTCCGGGGATGTGAAACCCGGGCGCAATGTCCTGCTGTTCGACGACGCGGGCGATCATGCCGGTCTGCAAGCCGCCGAGTTCATCGCCAAAAGCGGCGCAAAAATCGAGATCATGACGCCGGACCGGACCTTCGCACCGGAAGTCATGGCGATGAACCTGGTGCCCTATATGCGCTCGCTGCAAGCCCTGGATACCACCTTCACCGTCACCTTCCGGCTGCTCGCCGTAGAACGCGACGGCCATGATCTGTTGGCGACCATCGACAGTGACTACGGCAGTGCGCGCAAAGTCCGACGCATCGATCAAGTGGTGGTCAACCACGGTACCCGACCGCTGGACGAATTGTATTTCGAGTTGAAATCCGTCTCCAGCAACGGCGGCGTGGTCGAACATCAGGACCTGATCGTCGGCAACCCACAAAGCGTGCTGACCAACCCGGACGGCAGATTCCAGTTGTTTCGCATTGGCGATGCAGTGGCTGCGCGCAACACCCACGCTGCGATCTACGATGCCTTGAGACTGGTCAAGGACTTGTAAACGAACCCAGGTGAAGAACCATGCAAAAAAATGAAACGCCATCCTGGAGAATTGCCGGGAAAAACGGCGTTCGGGGACCGGTCGAAGGTTCTCTCTATCTCTCGTCGCCGGCTGATGAATGGCTGCCAACAGCGGCCGAAGGCTTCTGGATCAAACCGCTGTTCGAGGACACCGAACACGGTGAAAAAACCCTATTGATGAAAGTCGATCCTGGCGCCCATGTCGCCAGCCATACCCACGAAGGGGAGCTTGAGCAACTGTTCGTACTGCAAGGCTCATTCTTTGATCAGGATCGAACGCTGAACGTCGGCGACTACTGTTGCCGTGCCCCGGACGCGGCACACAGTGCGGGCTCGGTACAAGGAGCCATCCTGATGGTGATCTATACACGCCGATGATCAGAAGCTGCGCGTGATGGACAGAAGCGCCTAAACGATAGCGGGATACCCATCGACACTGTCGGGCCAGCGGGTCAGAACCTCGAAGCCGTCGTCAGTGACCGCGACCATATGCTCCCACTGAGCCGAGAGTGAGTGGTCCTTGGTGACCACGGTCCAGCCATCAGCCAGCGTTTTCACATGGCGTTTGCCAGCGTTCAGCATGGGCTCAATGGTAAAGATCATGCCGGTTTTCAGTGTCAGACCCTGGCCTGGGTAGCCGTAATGAAGGACCTGCGGCTCATCGTGATAAACCTTGCCGATACCGTGACCGCAGTATTCGCGCACGACGCTGAATCCGTCTCTTTCGGCCACGGTCTGAATGGCATGGCCAATGTCGCCCAGCGTAGCGCCGGGGCGGACGACGCGAATACCGGCACACATCGCTTCATAGGTCGTCTTCGCCAGGCGTCGAGCTTCCGGGCCGGGCTCCCCCACGAAGTACATGCGGCTGGTATCGCCGTACCAACCCTCATTGATAACGGCGATGTCGATATTCACGATATCGCCATCCTTGAGTGCGTTGGCCGAAGGGATGCCGTGGCAGACCACCTGGTTGACCGATGTACACACGGTTTTCGGGAAGCCGTGATAGCCGACATTGCCGGGTATGGCTTTTTGCACGTTGACGATGTAGTCGTGACAGAGCTGATCAAGTTCGTCGGTAGTGACCCCCGCTTTGACGTGGGGAGCAATCATGGCCAGGACCTCGGCGGCCAGCGTGCCTGCAGCGCGAGACATAGCTATCTCTGCCCGGCTGTTGATAGCGACATTCGCCTTCATTGCTTGGCTCCTGGTGTTGCATGAACCTGGGAGCTTTGCGAAAAA
The DNA here is from genome assembly GCF_054897765.1 of Pseudomonas sp. RT4P38. NCBI lineage: Bacteria > Pseudomonadati > Pseudomonadota > Gammaproteobacteria > Pseudomonadales > Pseudomonadaceae > Pseudomonas > Pseudomonas sp. RT4P38. The sequence continues at coordinate 2,782,563 of NZ_CM142703.1, read as the reverse complement.
TCGGCGAGTGCGCAGAGCTGTTTTAAATCGAGGCCACCGGCCAGTTCGGCACGAATCAGCACACGGCAGAGGTCGCGGTGATCCAGGTCGGGATGTAACTCCGCAAGCATCCCTATGCGCATCCAGTGCTCAGCCTGGGCGTTGATCGAGCGACTCAGCGCATCGCTGGCGACGCGCAGATTCTCGTGCATGCCCTCTGAAATTTTTACGATACCCACTGACTCATCCAATATGAAATGCATATGAAACATATATTAATTGATGAGGGTGCGGGATTGCAATTTCACGGACAGAACGGGTGCACTGACGGCGCTGGCCGCGTTCGTCAATATCAGCGGATGTAGCCCGAATCGGTGAGAGGCTATTGAACTACTTGCGCCCTCGCTCTTCATACCACTGCATGAACGCTTCGGCGCTTACCGGTCGGCAGACGTGAAAACCCTGGGCCATGTCGCAGTGGTAACCGCCCAGCGCATCGAGCACGTCGGATGTTTCTACGCCTTCGGCGATGACCTCCATGCCAAGATTGTGACCAAGATCGACAATGCTCCGTACGATTAGCTCGTTGGCTTGATCGCTTTGCATGGCCAGTACAAAGGATTTGTCGATCTTGAGTTCACTGATCGGCAAATCCTTCAACTGAGCCAGACTCGTATAGCCGACGCCGAAATCATCGATGGCGATATGGATGCCCAGCGAATGTAACTGCCTCAGGAGGGTACGAGCAGCATCGGAATCGAGCATGATGGCAGACTCGGTCACTTCGAGTACGAGCATATTTGGGGTCAATTTGTGCTGCTTAAGCAGATCGACAATCTGAAACACCAACTTGTCGTCCAGCAGGTTGCGTGCAGAAATGTTCACGGCAACCGGTATGCATATCCCGTCGTCGGCCCAGACCCGCACTTGGGACAGCGCGAGGTTCAGCACGTAATGAGTCAGGGAGCCGATGATCCCGGTGAGTTCGGCAAACGGAATGAACTCATCCGGATTCACGAGGCCGCGCACCGGATGCTGCCAGCGCACCAACGCCTCGACTCCGGTGACTTCTCCTGTGCTCAGACTGACCTTGGGCTGGTACTCCAGAAACAATTCGCCGCGATCCAGACCTCGCCGCAGTTCGCCGAGCATTGCCAGGCGTTCCGGAGTGCGCCGATCCGCTCCCGGGTTATAGGCGAGTATGCCCTTTCCCTGCTTCTTGGCTGCATACATGGCGATGTCGGCGCGCTGCATGAGCGTCGCAGGATCGTCACCGTGCAGACCCGAAACCACTACCCCAAAGCTGGCCTCGACATCCAGTGCGACCCCATCGATTTCGAATGATGCGGTAATCACGGCGTGCAGCCGTTGCGCTGCTTTCAAAGCCCCCTCCAGGCCTTCGACGGAGGGGAGCAGAATCGCAAACTCATCACCTCCCAACCGGGCGACCGTGTCGATTTCCCGTGCTTCACTGATCAGCCGTTTGCCGATCTGGTCGAGCAGGCTGTCACCGTAGTGGTGCCCCAGGGTGTCGTTGACTTCCTTGAATCGGTCAAGGTCGATCAGCAACAGCCCCGTGGTTGACCCCTGGCGGCGCCCCAAGCGCAGTTCCTGCTCGAAACGGTCAGCCAGGAGCGTCCGGTTGGCCAGCCCGGTGAGCTTGTCATGCAGCGAAGCGTGCAAGGCGCTCTTACGTTGACTGTCGAGTTCGAAGCGCGTGCGCCGCAGTACTTGGGCGAACAGGCCGGCGAGAAGCAGCCCGGCGATAAAAACGATGGGAGTGGTACTGGCGTTGAAGGACTCCCGTGTGCGCAGCTTCTCCAGCGCCACGATAGACTCCTCGTGGTGATTGGCCGCTGCTTGCAGGACGACTTTTTCAATCTTTTCGAACCGTGGGTCGCCCTCATCATTGTCGATACGGCGCACCTCGGCATCATTCCCACGGTCAACTGCCTTGAACAACTTATTGACGCTTTCCAGATAAGGCGTCAGGGACGTGCGAACATCCTCGACAAGGAGGTGGTCGGCAGGTGACCCGGTGCGGTGAACACGATCAAGCGCACGCGTCAGCGCCTGCACGGCTCCGTTGAAGCGACGAAGCACTTGCGGCGTCGGTTCCAAGCGATACAGGCGTTCCAGCGACTCGGCGGCACCCACCGCAGTCGCAGCCGCAGTGTAGTGGTCGGACAGGACACTCGAGGCGATCGCCTCCTGCCCCAGACGTCCAGTGGTCACTGAAGACCATACCGCAAAGCCGCTGATTGCCAGCAACACGACAACCAGACCATTGCGCGCCCACCTGCTGGGAATTGTGTTGCTCCAGCGCACAAGCTTGAGTATGGCGGTCTGCTGTACAAAGACTTCAGGATGCTCCGAATTCGCTGGCGGTAAATTGCTCATGCGCTACCTCATGTAGACGTGGCTGCCTCCATTCTTACTGGCAATGCCCGCCAAAAATTGAGCATAGTCGAAAATGATAGGCCAAAGACGAGCCACACCTCTAACGCTTGCTCAAGGGACTTCAATAGCTGAGGGAATGAAGTGCTGAGCAATCATCGTTTGTACCCCTACTCGATGATGCTCAAGATTCGAGCCATAAACGGCAAATCATATTCGCCTCTTCACACCGCACTATTCGACTCAGGAGATAACAATGAATAAAACCATTTCTCGTCGTAGCGGAGGTCAGATATTGGTGGATGCCTTGCGCATCCATGGCGTCAAAAGAGCTTTTTGTGTTCCGGGAGAAAGCTACCTCGCGGTTCTCGACGCATTGCATGACGTGCAAGAAGAAATCGATCTGATCGTATGCCGTCAAGAAGGTGGGGCGGCTTATATGGCAGAAGCCTATGGCAAGCTGACGGGAGAGCCTGGCATCTGTTTTGTCACGCGTGGCCCGGGGGCAACAAATGCCTCTGTTGGCGTTCACACAGCGTTCCAGGACTCTACGCCGATGATCCTCTTCATCGGCCAGGTAGCTCGCGATCAGCAGTATCGCGAAGCCTTTCAGGAAATAGATTTTCGCCAGATGTTTGGCCCCTTGGCGAAATGGGTCGTACAAATAGACGACACCAGCAGAATCCCCGAACTGATCAGCCAGGCGTTCCACCGAGCGGTCAATGGCAGGCCAGGGCCAGTCGTGGTAGCACTGCCGGAAGACATGCTGACCGAAATGGCGGAAGTCAGTGATGCTGGCCCGTTCAAACGAGTCTTGATGACGCCAGCAGCCGAGCAAATGGCCGCCATGCAGCAACTGCTTGAGCAATCAGAGCGGCCATTGATGGTGGTGGGTGGCAGCGGCTGGGATAACGATTCAGTGCACAACATTCGTCTTTTTGCTGAGCAGCAAAATATTCCGGTGGCAGCCTCCTTTCGCTGCCAGGACCTGTTCGACAATCGACACCCAAACTATTCTGGTGATCTTGGATTCGCAGCGTCAGTACAGCTGTCGGCAGCCGTGAAAGACGCCGATCTGCTGCTGGTCGTAGGTTCTCGGATGGGAGAGGTTTCGACAGGTGGATACGCTGCTTTGGATATTCCCGTCCCCAAGCAAACCTTGATTCACATTCACCAAGGTATTGAGGAACTGGGGCGTGTCTACCAACCGGCGTTAGCGATAAACAGCAGCATGTCGAGCTTTGCGAAATTAGCAGCACGACTCCCGGCAACAACCCCGCAAAGAAACAGTGAGTGGACCCGCACGCTGAACCAAAACTATCAGCAAAACCTGGAACGCTCATCCTCCCCGGGCCCAGTCCAAATGGCCGACATCATTGAATGGTTGAATCGCAGACTTGCGGATGACGCGATCCTGACCAATGGTGCTGGAAACTATGCTGTCTGGCTTCAACGTTTCTATCAGTTCCGCCATTACCGCACCCAATTAGGACCTACCAATGGCTCGATGGGCTACGGCGTTCCTGCTGCTGTCGCCGCCAAACTGACTTGCCCGGATCGAGTGGTGGTTTCGTTTTCCGGGGATGGCTGCTTCTTGATGAACGGTCAGGAGATCGCGACTGCAGCGCAATATGGGGCCAACGTGATTTTCGTTGTGGTCAACAACGGAATGTACGGAACCATCAGAATGCACCAGGAACGCAACTACCCTGGACGCGTGTCAGGAACTGATTTGCACAACCCGGATTTCGCAGCACTTGCCCAAGCCTATGGACTGCATGGCGAGGTGGTCACAACGACGTCGGAATTTGCGCCAGCGTTCGAGCGCTGCCTTGAAATATCCCGGCCATCCTTGATTGAGGTCAGAGTCGACCCTGAAGCATTGACACCTCGACTTAGCCTGACTCAGATCAGAGAGCAATCCAGCAAAAAGTAAGCGGCCATTTCTTTTTTTTTCCTCTCTACAGACCAAGGAGCGACTGCTCCTCGGACGGTGGAGTATCGCCATCAGGGAAAAATTCGTGCGGTCGGACCGCCGGTACGTTTCGTTGCTCAAGGCTTCAAGCCCATCGACGGTCACTGGGAACGCCGACAAAATATCTCGAACTCAAGCCATATCGCTGAATCCAATGTTCAGGTCAATGGAGGTAAGCGATATGAACAACGATGACAGTGTTAACGACGTCGAAGGAGATCTTGAGGACAGGGACTCTGACGCCAAAAGTGAGGATGAAACCATTACGCCCTCTTCAACCCGAACCAAGGAGCAGGACGCTGAGGAGCTCAGTCGAAAAATAGCTGAGATAGAACGCAAGGTGGCGGACGGCAACTAGCAAGATGCTTGACGTTGGCAGGCGTCAAAAGCGGCCATTGACCTGGGTCGGGTTGGCCGCTTTTTTAGCATTGATGGATACACGTTGCCATTGCAATTGCCTGTGCCTTGAAATCAACTCATCCAGTTTCCACCGTCGACATTGTAGGTCTGAGCCACCACATATTCGCTCTCGGACGAAGCGAGGAATATCGCCATTCCCGTCAGGTCATCAGCGGTACCCATCCGTCCAAAAGGCACCTTGATCCCATGCTTGATCAGATCAATGGGCTCGGGTGAAAGGCAGGGATGGGTGAGCACCTATCCAGGGCTGACCGAACACCAGGCACTGGATGAGCTTCGCGCACTTAATCCAGTGGCTGAGATCCTGTTTACCCGAGGTGAACACGGCATGGTTCTGTACACCCCCGACGGCCGGTAGGGGCAGCCGGCTATCGCCGTAGACGTGGCAGATACGGTAGGCGCAGGAGACGCTTGCATGGCCGGTTGGCTGGCATCGGATTTGCTCGGAATGACCGATTTTGGGGATCGCTTGCGATTTTCAGCAGCCTGCGCATCCCTGTCCTGCCGCCATGCCGGAGCCCATGCTCCAACGTTAGCCGATGTGAAAGGTTTACTTGATGCGCCATAAGCTTGAAGACACGCTGCGCCTTCACCCATGTATTTGCAATGACGTTGGACGGAGCCAGGCCGGTTCCGGTGCTACGCTTTCATTTCCTCGAATAGAGAACGAAGCGATGTCCACCGAACCCTCAATCTCCAGACGTTCACGACTGCAGCCATGAAGCGGATCCTGACGGGTGGTATCACCGTGGCGATTATCGGCACGATGACGTATGGATTTTTCCAATGGAAAGTCGCCGAAAACTACAAACATGACGTTCTGTGTGGAGAGGCCAGGCAGGCTCTGAAAGGCGTGGAAATCCGAGCGCGGGCGTTGGCTGCCGGGCTGTCCGTAGACGCCTATGGCAAGGCTGAAGAAGACGAAGTGGCGACACTCATTGGTGCTCTCGACGCCGCCACTAGCGACGCAGAAGTTGACTCGGTCATCGAAGCGCACGCTGCCGCCATAGAAGCGGAGGATGCTGCAATTGACGCTGAGGTTGATACTCGAGGCGATCAGACATTCCTCGAGCAACGACTCATGAAACAGCGGATACCTGTCGATGTCAAAAAAGAACTGCAACGCGCCGCGAAGGCCGTTAACGTCACGTGTAGTTAAACATGGCCATGTTCATGCCGGCCATCGGCATCATTTTGCACATCATGCCGTCGTCCATCATTTCGCACGTCATGGTTGCCATCATCATCGGCATGCCCATCATCGGCATCATTGGCATGGTGGTATTCATCTTGGTTGTGCTCCCTGAATCATTGAATAGTTGGACGAAGCTGATGGAGCGAATGCTAAGGACTGGCGCAGGAGACCTGCAGACTCCGATCCCTGACCGCTATCCAAAGTCGCAATTTCGTAACTTCTCGCCGGTAACAAAACTTTTTTTTTCGTTGACACCGCACATGATATCAATGCGCCTTCAGTGCGCATTGCAGCAACAGACTCTGCCCCTTCGATCGCTCACCTTAATAAGGTGACTCAGGAATACCGGACTATGGAAAGTTGGAAAATCAGAACTCATCTGCTTCTACTCACCAGTGCGTTACTGCTTGGATTGTTGTGTGTCGGCGGGCTTGGACTCTTGGGCATGCAATCCGCTGTACACAGCCTGGAGACCGTCTATCTCGATCGAGTCGTCCCCCTGCGGGATCTGAAAAAAATCGCCGACCTGTACGCTGTGAACATCGTCGACGCTACCCACAAGGCGCGCAATAGCAACGTTACCAAGGCGGAGTCACTGAACCGGATCGAGCAGGCCCAGAGGGAAATCGACCAGACGTGGCAAGCCTATAAATCGACGCAACTGATTCCGGCAGAAACGCGTCTGATCGCGCAAATCAACCCACTGATGGAAGCCACCCGGGGGCCATTGGAAAATTTGCAGGGCATGCTGCGCCAGAACGACGACGCCGGTATCGCACGCTTTGCGACCGATCAGTTGTATCCGCTGATTGATCCTTTATCAGACAAATTTTCCGAGCTGATCGAGGTACAACTGGTGGAAGCCAAGACCCAGTTCGACCTCAACCAGATCGCCTACACCTCCAATCTGCAGATCAGCCTGCTGATTCTGGCGTTGGCACTGATTGCGGGCGCAGCCTATACCTTCTTTTTCTCCAGGCTGTTGAGTCGCCAGCTCGGCGCTGAACCCGCGGAACTTGCCGCCATCAGTTCAAACATCGCCCAGGGAAAACTGGCCCGTACGCAGCATGATCAGCAGCAGCCGTCGACGGGTGTTCTGCACTCCGTCCAGGCGATGCGCCACAGTCTGAGCGATATGATTGGCAAGATCAGCCAGGCCTCCGAGCAGATCGAGGGTGCCACGCTGCAATTATCTGCGTCCTCCGAGCAGGGCTTGAGCAGCGCCGCACTGCAAAGCGAGACAGCCTCCTCCATGGCGGCCACGGTAGAAGAGCTTTCCGTGAGCATCACCCACATCGCCGACAATGCTCGACAGGCTCAGAGCACCGCGCAGAAGGCGGGCGAAATCACCGGCGAAGGCATGGCGGTGATGCAAGCATCCATCCAGGAAATGGGCCAGATTGCCGATCTGGTTGCACAAAGCTCATCAGATATCGATCAACTGGCGATTCAGTCCAACGACATCAGTCTGATTGTCGGTGTGATTCGGGGCATCGCCGAACAGACCAATCTCCTTGCCCTCAATGCCGCTATCGAAGCGGCGCGCGCGGGCGAGCAAGGTCGCGGCTTCGCCGTGGTCGCCGATGAAGTGCGCAGCCTGGCCGCCCGCACAGCCCAATCCACCACGGAAATCGTTGCCTTGGTCAATGCCATACAAAACGGCATGGTCAAAGCCAAAGACAGCATGGCCGCTGGCTGTGAGCGCGTGACCCATGGCCAGAAACTTGTCGAAAGCGCGGGCCTTTCCATGAGCAGGATCAAGGGTGCACTGGACGAATCCCTTGCGGCCGTCAGTTTCATTTCGTTGTCGCTGCAGGAGCAGCGCGCCGCCAGTGAACAGGTCGCCTGCAACGTCGAAAGAGTGGCGCAAAGTGTGGAAGAAAACGCCACAGCCCAAAGCGGGATCGTGCGAACAACCCAGGAACTCAAGGCGATGTCCGACGGACTGGGCGTTATTCTGCAGCGGTTCAGTTTGTAAATGACCCTGGGAAACAAAAAAAACAGAGGACAACCTCAAGGCGTAATCGCAACCTTCATCACCCCGTCCCGCTGATGCGCAAACAACTCATAGGCGACTTCAATGTCCTCGAGTTTGAAGCGATGCCTCACCAACGACGACAGATCGACGCCACCGCGTTGTACCACCGCCATCAAGCGTCTCATGCGTTCTTTACCGCCGGGGCATAGGGTGCTGACGATGCTGAAATCCCCGAGCCCCGCGGCAAAGGCTTCGAGGGGCCAGCGGCCCGACCTCGGGGATCGGCTTGTCATCCAGCACGATGCGGTTTTTCTCAACGAATATCGCGGCTTTCATGGTTGCCATCGGGGGTTCTCCTGAGCGTTCACGTGCGCTTGAGTTCAGCACGAATCTCAGCCTGCACCCGGTTTACGGACGAGAGGTTGATCATGGTCAATACTTAGAGACTGGATGTACGTCGCACGAGCCGCACGTCGGGCGGCTAATCCCACGGGAGGTTCGTCATGTCTGGTCAATCCCGCTTCATGCTGGTTGCATCACCGCTGATGGAGCACAGCCCTGCTTTCGACAGGGCCGCTGCGCTGGCCAAGGCCGAAGACGCGGCGCTGCATATCGTCGCCTTCGATTATCTTGAGGGCCTGGCAACCGCCAGTCTGGTTAACGAAAAGGCCCTGGAACAGATGCGCCTGGGTTACGTCGATCGCCATCGCCAATGGCTTGAGGAACAGGCCCGCCCCTTGCGCAAAATCGGTGTGCACGTCACCACCGAAGTGGCCTGGGTCGAACGCCCATTGGAGGAAATCCTGATTCACCTCAAAGAGCAGCCGATGGACGTGCTGATCAAGGCGCTGGAGCACGAATCGCTGCTGTCGCGGCTGATGTTTACCCCGCTCGATGTGCATTTGCTGCGCGAATGCCCGGTGCCGCTGCATTTCGTGAGCCACGCCGTGCACGCCTTGCCGCGAAAGATCGTCGCGGCGGTCGACCCCTTTCATCGCGATGACCATTACAAAACCTTCAACGACCGAATTCTTCACGAAGCGGCGAAACTGGCGAGCGCCTGTAATGCCGAGCTCGATGTGGTCTACGCCTATGACCTTTCATCCATCAGCGCCGACGAATTCGGCTTCGACAACGGTTCGGCGTTCTTCTCGTCGGGCAAGGCCAAGACCGTGTTCGATTACCAGGAGGATGCCTTCAACGAACTGGCCGAGCGCAACGGCATCGGGCCGGAGCAGCGGCACATGATCATGGGCAACCCGGCCAAGGTCCTCACCCGCTTTGCCGATGCTTATGACGTCGACGTGATTGTCATGGGCCGGATCGGCCATCGCGGCATGGGCCGGCTGATTGGCAGTACGGTGGAGCATCTGCTGTACAAAATGCCGTGCAGTGTTTGGGTGGTGTACACCGAGCGGCTGGATGAGTGATTGATCTACCGGACAACACAAAACCCTGTGGGAGCAAGCTCGCTCCCACAGAGAGTTTTGTGTTGTGAGGTCAACGCCGGGTGATGACGACCTCAAGGTATTCACTCGGCACCACCAGCGATTTTTCTCCCGCTCTGTTCAGGCGGTTGATCAGTTCAGTCAGGTCGTTGTCCAGTGCCTGGGCGCCTTCAGGAGGCAGCGCCGCGAATGCCTTATGGACCGGGCCGTACCAGGTGCGGAACGTGTCGATGAAATGCGCGGCCGAGCGGTAACGGAAATTGAAGGCCTTGCGCGTCACCTGAACCAGAAAGTCACTTTCGTCAAAATGCGTGTGCAACCAGGCTTCGGTGCCCCACTGCGAAGGCGGTTGTGCCCCCGGCGGTGGCGGTAGGTGGCGACCGAGGGTCTTGAACATCTGGCCGACGAAACCTTCGGGCGTCCAGTTCGCCAGGCCGATCCGCCCTCCAGGTCGACAGACCCGCGCCAGTTCTGAAGCGGCCTTGGGCTGGTCCGGCGTAAACATCACGCCGAAGGTCGACAGCACGGCATCGAAGCTCGCATCCTCGAACGGCAAGGCTTCAGCGTCGGCCACTTGAAACATCACATCGAGGCGTTCTGCCCTGGCCCGGTCTTCGCCGCGTTCAAGCAGCGCGGCCACGTAGTCGGTAGACGTGACGTGGCAACCACGGCGCGCAGCCGCGAGCGTCGCGTTACCGTTGCCGGCGGCCACGTCGAGCACGCGTTCATCGCAAAGCAGGTCGCAGGCCTCGGCCAGTTGCTCGCCGACAATCTGCAAGGTGGTGCCGATCACGGCATAGTCGCCACTGGCCCACGAGGCCATCTGACGGTTTTTCAAGGCAGTAAGATCAATGGGTGTACTCATGAATTCCGCTCCGTTGCGGGCTGGACCTCTCATCTTGTTATTGATGACAGGGTCGGCAGACCCTGTTTGCCAACTATCGCGCCGGGCAACGCTGGCGTCCTGCCCGATCGTCGGCCAACCCTGTCCGATCGTCCGGAGATTTCACGCTCTGGCGCGACAGGCGCACAATCAAGCTCACCACCGGCGGCGTGGCGGCGCAGTCAGGAGAAAAAACCAATGGCCCACGGCGCGGAGCCTGTGAGCCATTGATTTGAAGCATTACGCAGCGGGCGCTTTAGCCTCTTCCAGCAACTGCTGGATCATCTTTTCTTGAGTCTCGTAGCGACCTTCACCAAAGTGGGTATAACGCACCTGACCTTTGGCATCGATCAGGTAGTGAGCAGGCCAGTACTGGTTGTCGAAGTTGCGCCAGATGGCGTAGTTGTTGTCGATGGCCACCGGGTAGGTGATGCCGAGCTTTTTCACCTGATCCTTGACGTTGCCGATGATGCGTTCGTAACCGTATTCAGGGGTGTGCACGCCGATCACGACCAGGCCGTCCTTCTCATATTTCTTCGCCCAGTCCTTCACGTAAGGCAAGGTGTGCTGGCAGTTGATGCAGTCGTAGGTCCAAAAGTCCACCAGCACCACTTTGCCTTTCAGCGAATCATTGCTCAGCGCCGGCGAGTTGAGCCATTCGACCGCACCGGACAGCGACGGCATGGCGCCTTTGGCGTTGTCCATGGACGAGTCTGCCTTGACCTTGCTGACGAAGTAATCGACGACTTTCGGTACAGTTTCCAACACGCGTTGTTCAACCGTGGTGACGCCTTCGGACGAAGTGCCGGCCAGCAGTGTTTTATCGGCACCGGTGGAAATCACCGCCGCAGCCGCCAGCACCGCAACACCGGTGCCGCGACGCAGCCAACCGGTAATCGGGATCGACGATTTCAAGCGATTGACCAGGCCGCGACCGGCAAAGATCAAGGTACCCAGGGACAGCGCGCTGCCCAAGCCGTACGCCACCAGTAACAGGCTGGTTTGAGCGTTTGCACCTTGCAGCATGGCGCCCGTGAGGATAACCCCGAGGATCGGCCCGGCACACGGTGCCCAGAGCAGGCCGGTGGCTACACCGATCATGACCGAACTCAACGGGCCGGACATTGTGCGGATGTCGGGGTTGATGCGATTGCCCAGCGCCACGAAAGGACGGGCCAGCCAGTCACCGACACGGGCGGAAATCAGCGACAGGGCGAACAGCACCATCACGATGAGGGCCACATGACGGCCGGTGTTGCTGGCGTGTACCACCCACTCGCTGCTGACCACGGCCAGGCTGGAGATCAGGGCAAAGGTCAGCACCATGCCGCCGAGGGTGAGCAAGATCGAGGAACGTGTACGTTTAACACCGGCGAACAGGAACGGCACGACCGGGAGGATGCAAGGGCTGAGGACGGTCAATATGCCGCCGAGGAAAGCGATGAGAAACATGGCTGTCACCTTGAAAATGGTGGTTAGGATTCGAAATCCACCCCTCACCCTAACCCTCCCGAAACGTCGGACCGCCCCAGAGGGGCGAGGGGGTTGATTGAGTGGTTTGTCCGAGCTGCTGCGACGTGAAATACCGAGTCGAACTCAGATTTTGAAAAGCATGGAGATCTGCCCCCTTTCCCCCTCTCCCCCATGGGGAGAGGGCTGGGGTGAGGGGTCGATTCCACTGACACCCTCAAGCAGTCTGGGTATCCAACAACTGCCCCTGCGGAGTCCGGCTACCACCGTTCTCTACCAGAAAGGCATTGCCACCCTTCTCCCCCACCGGCGTCAGTTGAAAGCAAGTCGTGCTACCACAGCTTTTCTGTTCAACAGCAGCGTTGGCATGGGCAGCGGCGCCAGCCACGGAGAAGGCAATGGCAGTCAAAAAGCGGGTGACGTTGTTCATGATGTTCTTCCTGTTTCAATTGGGATGGGCAATGGGTCAGCGCAGGACTCAGTTGTCTGAGTTGCAACCATCAGCAAATTTGCGGTAGTCCAGAAACTGGGTTTTGTTATGGGAATCCAGGTAGGTCAGTTGGGCATCCACAATTCCGCAGGAAGGTGAGGCGTCCTGTTTCAGCGACACCACTTTCTTGATGTCCAGGTGCGTGCCGTAGGTGTAGGTTTCAGGGGTGACATCGGCTTCAGCGCGGGCCGACAAGGTGCAGATGTTCAGGGCGGCAAACAGGCAAGCGGCGTAGACGGCTTTGGTGTTCATGGTGGTTTCCTCAAGGCTTCAATAGGTCAATCGTTTACTGGGCCGAGGCGACTTGGCTTGCCTCGATGGAACCTATTAGAAGCTCGCAAGGTATCCCGACTGTGTCGGGAACAGGCGCGTGTAAATCGGTACGTATCAGAACCGGCTCGGGATACAGACCGATACAAAAGCCCTGAAAATGAGTGTTTTTGCGTCCACGTGTATCCGTCGATACGCCAGATACACTGCAATACAAAGGGCGGCGGGCGAACGGGCCAAGGCTCGATAGACTGCGCGGCATCCCCCATCTACAGAGGCATGGCCAAATGGAACACGTCGATCACATTCTCATCGTGGACGATGACCGCGAGATCCGAGAGCTGGTAGGCAACTACCTCAAGAAAAACGGCCTGCGCACCACCGTCGTGGCGGATGGACGGCAAATGCGCGCCTTCCTGGAGTCCACGCCGGTGGACCTGATCGTGCTCGACATCATGATGCCGGGCGACGATGGCCTGATGCTTTGCCGTGAGTTACGCGCCGGCAAACACAAGGCCACGCCAGTGCTGATGCTCACCGCGCGCAACGATGAAACCGACCGCATCATCGGCCTGGAAATGGGCGCCGACGATTACCTGGTCAAGCCGTTCGCTGCTCGTGAATTGCTCGCCCGCATCAACGCCGTGCTGCGCCGCACGCGGATGCTGCCGCCGAATCTGGTGGTCACCGAAAGCGGTCGTCTGCTGGCCTTCGGGCGCTGGCGACTGGACACCTCGGCCCGGCACTTGCTCGATGAAGACGGCACCATGGTCGCGCTCAGCGGCGCGGAATATCGGCTGCTGCGGGTGTTCCTCGATCACCCTCAGCGGGTGCTCAATCGCGATCAATTGCTGAACCTGACCCAGGGCCGCGACGCTGATCTGTTCGACCGTTCCATCGACTTGCTGGTCAGCCGTTTGCGTCAGCGCTTGCTGGACGATGCCCGCGAACCGGCCTACATCAAAACCGTGCGCAGTGAAGGCTATGTGTTTTCCCTGCCGGTGGAAGTGCTCGGGGCGCCCTCATGAAACGCTCGATTCGTTGGCCTCGCACCCTGGCCTCGCGACTGTCGCTGATCTTCCTGATCGGCTTGATTCTCGCGCAGGCACTGTCCTTCGGCGCGCAGTACTACGAGCGATACGAAAGCACGAAGAACACCATGCTGGGCAATCTGGAAACCGACGTCTCGACCTCCATCGCCATCCTCGACCGCTTGCCGGCTGAAGAGCGCATGAGTTGGCTGCAACAACTGGATCGACGTAACTACCGCTATTTGTTGAACGAAGGCTCGCCCGGCATACCCATGAGCGATTCGCCAATAGCGATGACTTCGATCAAAGAGGCCATCGGCAAGGATTACCCGATGACGGTGACCGACATTCCCGGGGCGAATAAACATTTTCAGGTCCACCTGAAGCTGGCGGACGGCAGCCCGCTGACCATCGACGTGCGACCCTCGATGGTGCCGTTGTCGCCGTGGTTACCCATCGTATTGCTGGGGCAACTGGCACTGATGATCCTCTGCACCTGGCTGGCCGTAAGAATCGTCATTCGCCCCCTCACCCGTCTGGCTCAGGCCGTAGAAACTTTGGACCCCAACACCCATGCAGTGCACCTGGATGAAAAAGGCCCGACCGAAGTCGCGCATGCCGCCAAGGCGTTCAATTCGATGCAGGCGCGCATCGCCGCTTACCTGAAGGAGCGCATGCAGCTGCTGGCGGCGATTTCCCACGACCTGCAAACCCCGATCACCCGCATGAAACTGCGCGCCGAATTCATGGATGACTCCGCCGAGAAAGACAAACTCTGGAACGATCTTGGCGAGATAGAACACCTGGTGCGCGAAGGCGTGGCCTATGCCCGCAGCGTTCATGGAGCCACCGAGGAAAGTCGCCGCACCCATCTGGATTCGTTCCTCGACAGCCTGGTGTTCGACTATCAGGACATGGGCAAAGACGTGCAGCTCGGAGGCAAAAGCGACACGGTGATCGATACCCGACCGCACGCCTTGCGTCGGGTGCTGGTGAACCTGACGGACAACGCACTAAAGTTCGCGGGTGCCGCCGAGTTGTGGGTGGAAGAGAAGGCTGACGGCAGTTTGTCGGTGAAGGTGATGGACCGCGGGCCGGGGATTGCCGAGGAGGAATTGGCTCAGGTGATGGAACCGTTTTATCGCGTGGAGAACTCGCGTAACCGCAGCACCGGCGGGACCGGGTTGGGCTTGGCAATTGCGCAGCAGTTGGCGTTGGCGATCGGGGGATCGTTGACGTTGAGTAATCGTGAGGGGGGTGGGCTGTGTGCGGAGCTTAGATTGCCGGCTCAGTAACATGAGCATTCCCACGCTCTGCGTGGGAATGCCTCAAGGGACGCTCCGCGTTCCAGCTCTCGAAAGGGACGCGGAGCGTCCTGGGCTGCATTCCCACGCGGAGCGTGGGAACGATCATGCTACCGAGCCCAAAACCCCTTCTTCATGCATCTGCCGCAACAACCCCGCCCCACCCTCCATAAACTCCGGCGACCCAGCCATCCCCGCCTCCGCCGCCAACCCTTCCAGCTGCGCACGCCCGTCCAGCTGAGGAAACTCTTCAATCCGCTGCAACAACCGCCACGCCAACGGACTTAACTCGGAGAACTTCACGCTCCAGTCCTCAGCTCGACGAACCAATAACAACGTCGGCTGAGCCGGCGCCATCTCCGGTCGATAATCCGGCGCCACCAACTGCACTGGCCAGCCATACGCCAACGGCCAGGCCAGCGGCGACACCTGCAACGGTCGGTCCAGCAACGACCCGGCGTCGCTCAGCGGCAACGGCTCGGCCTCGGACTGCTGCAACACCATCTCAACCCACTCGTAATGCGCCAGCTCCACCATGAACGGCGGCCACGGCCCATCGCTCAACGCTTGCGGTTCCGAGGCCAGGAACTCGACAAGTTCCTTGGCTATCTCGCCGAATTTCGGCGTCTGCGCACGGTAGTCCCGCAGGAATATCCGCACCAGCGAACGCCAGCCATCATCGCCCAGGATTTTCACCAACACCGGAAAGGTGCCGCTGAGCAGCGATGACAGGTTGGAGAACACGAGGTCGCGGTAAACCTGCGCCCGTGCCACGTCCATTTCAGCCGGTGGCGCACAATGATCGGGATCGCGCAGGTACAGGCCCAAGGTGTTTTGCTGCTCAAACAAACTCGGCTTATCCACGGTTTACCCCCTCGGTTTGCAGACGGCGAATGGTCTGCAACTCAGCCACCAGTTCGGAAAAGGCCGGAAAGTTGAAATCCCGTTCTAGCAGTGTCGGTTGCGCACCGAATCGAGCGTAAGCCTCAGCCAGCAACGACCAAACCACCGGCTTCACTGAAGCGCCGTGGGTGTCGACTTTCAATGTATCGGACTCATCGAAATGCCCGGCCACGTGCATGGCAACCACCCGGTCCGAATCGATGCCGGCCAGAAATGCCTGCGGATCGAAACCGTGATTGATCGAGTTGACGTAGACATTATTGACGTCCAGCAACAGGTCGCAATCGGCTTCGCGCAGCACCGCATTGGTGAAGGTCTGCTCGTCCATGTCCTGCTGTGGCGCGGCGTAGTAGGAGACGTTTTCCACCGCCAGACGCCGACCCAGAATGTCCTGGGACTGACGGATTCGCGCGGACACGTGGTGCACCGCTTCTTCGGTAAAGGGTAACGGCAGCAGGTCGTACAGGTGGCCGTCATCGCTGCAGTAGCTCAAGTGCTCGCTGTACAGCGGCACGTTGTATTGATCGAGGAAAACCCGGACTTCCTGCACAAATTCAACGTCCAGCGGCGCCGGGCCGCCCAATGACAGGGACAAGCCATGACAGGACAACGGATAACGCTCGGCCAGGGCACGCAACGCATGGCCATGAGCGCCCCCGATGCCGATCCAGTTTTCCGGGGCAACTTCCAAAAAATCAAAATCGCCGGTGCGGGCGGCTTGAAGGTCCTTCATTAAACCGCGACGCAAGCCGAGCCCGACGGTCGCTTTCGCGGAGAGGGTGGGAGTTTGCATGATGTCGATCTCAATGATTGTCAGAACGGAATCACAGTTAATCGAAGCGGTGTATCGAGTCTGTGTTCGGCAGTGTCCTGGTGTTGGGGGGAACTGTATCGGGACGGGGGTTGGATACAGTGGGATACACGCCACAATCCCCCTGTCGGTGGCAGACAGGGAAATGTGGTCCGCAGGACTTTCGTCGCTCCGAGCAGCGCTGTACGGACCCCGGACTAAACTTACTGCACGCAGGGCGCGCTTATCGTCCTGATCATTCCCACGACCACCGCCCAGAGGTGAACGCCTCGAAAAAACAAGGCTTCTGGACCGTGATCCTGCTGAAGGAGCACACGTAATGGACGAGGCCAGACTCAATGATTTCATGGGTAAACTGGTGAACGACATGGGCGGCGCGGCGATGCTCGCCAATGTCATCCTCGGCGAAGAACTCGGACTGTACCGGGCCATGGCCGACAGTCAGCCAATTACCCCTGAAGCCCTCGCTGACAAAACCGGCTGCAACACCCGCCTGCTGCGCGAATGGCTCAGTGCCCACGCCGCTTCCGGCTACATGGAACACACCGACGGTCAGTTCCGCCTGCCCGAAGAGCAAGCCCTGGCGCTGGCGATCGAAGATTCGCCGGTCTATATAGCGGGCGGCATCGGGGTGGTCGCATCGTTTTTCCATGACAAGGACAAACTGGTCAAGGCCATGCGCGGCGACGGTGCCCTCGCCTGGGGCGATCACCATCCGTGCATGTTCAGCGGCACGGAGCGGTTCTTCCGGCCAGGTTATAAAGCGCATCTGGTCGCCGAATGGCTACCGGCTCTCGAAGGCGTGGTCGCCAAACTGGAGGCTGGCGCCAAAGTGGCGGATATCGGCTGCGGCCACGGCGCATCCACCGTGATCATGGCCCAGTCGTTTCCGGATTCGCGGTTCGTCGGTTTCGACTACCACGCGCCCTCCGTCACCGTCGCCACCCAGCGCGCCGAAGAAGGTGGCGTGTCCGGACGTGCGCGATTCTTCCAGGGCACGGCAAAAAGCTTCCCCGGCGATGACTACGATCTGGTCTGCTACTTCGACTGCCTGCACGACATGGGCGACCCGGTAGGCGCGGCGCGGCACGCTTATGACGCACTGAAACCGGACGGGACGGTGTTGCTGGTGGAACCGTTCGCCAATGACTCGCTTGACGACAACATCACCCCCGTTGGTCGGTTGTTCTACGCCGCCTCGACCTTCATCTGCACACCGAACTCGCTGTCCCAGGAAGTCGGCCTCGGGCTCGGCGCCCAGGCTGGCGAGGCGCGACTGCGCAAAGTCTTCACCGAGGCGGGGTTCAAGACGTTCCGTCGGGCCACGGAAACACCGTTCAACCTGATTCTGGAGGCGCGTAAATAGGTGCCGGATCATCACCCGGACGGCCAACCTGTCCGGGTGACTGGCAGATGCTACCCTGCAAGCACTCATGGCCCCCGGAGTGCTGAACATGCCAGGCAGCCCCATCCACGAACAACTCGACCGCCTCCAGCGGCTAATGGCTGACCAGCCGTTTGTGGTCCTGACCGGTGCTGGCATCAGCACCCCGTCGGGCATTCCGGACTACCGTGACAACCAAGGCGTGCGGCGTGGGCGGCAACCGATGATGTATCAGGAGTTCCTCGCCGCCCCCGAATCCCGACGGCGCTATTGGGCGCGAGCGATGCTCGGTTGGCCACGGGTGCGCCAGGCTCAGCCGAACGTGGCCCACGAGGCCTTGGCCAGTTTGCAAAGTTCGCAGCAGATCAGCGGGCTGATCACTCAAAACGTCGACACCCTGCACGACCAGGCCGGCAGCCATGACGTCATCGAACTCCACGGCAGCCTGCACCGGGTCCTGTGCCTGGACTGCGGGAAGCGCAGCGAACGGGATTCGATCCAGCAACTGATGGAAGTGCAAAACCCGTATCTGGCCGGGGTGGACGCAGTGCAGGCACCGGATGGCGATACCCTGCTCGACGCGGCGTTTGAGGCGCGCTTTCAGGTGCCGCATTGTCCGCACTGCGCCGGGGAACGGATGAAGCCGGACGTGGTGTTTTTTGGCGAGAACGTGGCACAGGCGACGGCGGCCAAGGCAATGGCGGCGGTCGAAAAGGCGGCGGGATTGTTGGTGGTCGGGTCTTCATTGATGGCGTATTCGGCGTTTCGGTTGTGCCGGGTGGTGGCGGATCAGGGGAAGCCGTTGATTGCGATCAATTTGGGGAAGACTCGGGCGGATGACATCCTTGATTTGAAGATTGAGGGGCCGTGTGAACAACTTTTGCCCCTGCTGACACAACACCTGTCCCGATGATCGTTCCCACGCGTGGGAACGATCAGTGGAGGCGCTGGCCGAGGTTTTCTTCCTTGAGAATGTCGAACAACGCCTGAGCAGCCGCCGACAGTTCAACCCCAGGCTTCGTCAACACCCCAATCGCCCGCTCCACCACCGGGTCCCGCAACGTAATACACCGCGCGCCCAACTCGCGCATCTGCCCGGCGCACAACGCCGGCACTGCACTCACCCCCAACCCGCTGGCCACCATCCGCCCCACCGTCGCCAATTGATGACTCTCAAACTCCACCGGCAACTTCATCCCTCGAGCCTGCAAGTGTTCCTCCAGCATCACCCGCACCGTCGACGGACGCTGCAAGGTAATGAACGGCTCCTTGAGCAAGGTCTGCCAATCGATGTCTTCCAGTTCGGCGAAAGGAGAATCCTTCGGCACCACTGCAACAAACCGATCCATATACAGCGGCGTGAATTCCAGCGATGAACTCTGAGTCGGCTCAAACGCCACCCCCAGCTCAACCTGTCGATCACGCACCATTTCCAGCACCTGCTCGTTGATCACGTCGTTCACCGTGACATTGACCTTGGGATACCGCGCGCGGAAGGTTTTCAGGATCGGCGGCAGCAAGTTGCCGGCAAACGACGGCATTGCCGCCAGCGTCACGCGACCGCGCTGAAGCGTGAAACGCTGCCGCAGTTCATCCTCGGCATTGTCCCAATCAGCAATCAGCCGCCGAGCCAGTGGCACCAGCGACTCGCCTTCAGCCGTCAACGCCACATTGCGCGTATTGCGGGTGAACAGACGCCCGCCCAGCCCCTCCTCCAGCGCCTTGATGGTCAGGCTCAACGCCGATTGCGACAGGTGCAACCGCTCGCAGGCCACGGCAAAACTCAAACTCTGGGCCACGGCCAGGAACGCGCGGATCTGCTTGACTGTCATGACCGGTGTCTCCAACGTAGTACGAGGCAATTGATTGGTGAGTTTTATCTATCAATCAACCTTAAAAATCAACTTAACAAATGAATCCACTGCAGAGACACTCAACTCATTCGGCTAGCCAGCCGCCCACAAAGAATAAAAGAGGTGCATATGGCAGGTTTCGACAAGCGCGTGAGTTCCTATGAGGAAGCTCTGGCAGGTCTTGAAGACGGCATGACCGTGATCGCCGGCGGCTTCGGTCTGTGCGGGATCCCGGAAAACCTCATCGCCGAGATCAAGCGCAAAGGCACACGTGACCTCACCGTGGTTTCCAACAACTGCGGCGTCGACGGTTTCGGCCTCGGCGTGCTGCTGGAAGACCGGCAGATCCGCAAGGTGGTGGCCTCCTACGTCGGCGAGAACAAAATGTTCGAGGAGCAACTGCTCAGCGGCGCTATCGAAGTGGTCCTGACCCCCCAAGGCACCCTCGCCGAAAAAATGCGCGCTGGCGGCGCTGGCATCCCGGCGTTCTTCACCGCCACCGGCGTCGGCACTCCCGTTGCCGACGGCAAGGAAGTCCGCGAATTCCATGGCCGCCAGTACCTGATGGAAGAGTCCATCACCGGTGACTTCGCCATCGTCAAAGGCTGGAAAGCCGACCATTTCGGCAACGTCATCTACCGCCACACCGCCCAGAACTTCAATCCGCTGGCCGCCACCGCCGGCAAGATTACCGTGGTCGAAGTCGAAGAAATCGTCGAACCCGGCGAGCTGGACCCGTCGCAGATCCACACCCCTGGCATCTACGTCGACCGGGTCATTTGCGGCACGTTCGAGAAGCGCATCGAACAGCGCACCGTGCGTAAGTGATCCCCTGCCCCCGGACCGAATGAAGGAATAACAACAATGGCACTTTCCCGCGAACAAATGGCTCAACGCGTCGCCCGCGAAATGCAGGACGGCTTCTACGTGAACCTGGGCATCGGCATTCCGACCCTGGTCGCCAACTACATTCCTGAAGGCATGGAAGTCATGCTGCAGTCGGAAAACGGCCTGCTGGGCATGGGTCCCTTTCCTACTGAAGAAACCATCGATGCCGACATGATCAACGCCGGCAAACAAACCGTGACCGCGCGTATCGGCGCGTCGATCTTTTCCTCGGCCGAGTCCTTCGCGATGATCCGCGGTGGTCATGTCGACCTGACCGTGCTGGGCGCCTTTGAAGTAGACGTGCAAGGCAACATCGCCTCGTGGATGATTCCCGGCAAACTGGTCAAGGGCATGGGCGGTGCAATGGACCTGGTGGCCGGCGCAGACAACATCATCGTTATCATGACCCACGCCTCCAAGGACGGTGAGTCCAAGCTCCTGTCCAAATGCAGCCTGCCGCTGACCGGCGCCGGTTGCATCAAGCGTGTGCTGACCGACCTGGCTTACCTGGAAATCGAAAACGGCGCGTTCATTCTCAAGGAACGTGCACCGGGTGTCAGCGTCGAGGAGATTGTCGCCAAGACCGCCGGTAAACTGATCGTGCCGGATCACGTTCCGCAAATGCAGTTCGCTGCCCAGTGAGGAATCATTCCATGCAAGAAGTCGTCATTGTCGCCGCCACCCGCACCGCCATCGGCAGTTTCCAGGGTGCCCTGGCGAATGTTTCCGCCGTTGACCTCGGCGCTGCGGTGATCCGCCAGCTGCTGGCACAAACCGGCCTGGACGTTGCTGAAGTCGATGAAGTGATCATGGGCCAGGTGTTGACCGCCGGTGCCGGGCAAAACCCTGCGCGACAGTCGGCGATCAAGGCCGGCCTGCCGTTTACCGTGCCGGCCATGACCCTGAACAAGGTCTGCGGCTCGGGCCTGAAAGCGTTGCACTTGGCGACCCAGGCGATTCGCTGCGGCGACGCCGACGTGATCATTGCCGGCGGCCAGGAAAACATGAGCCTGTCCAACTACGTCATGCCCGGCGCCCGCACCGGTCTGCGCATGGGTCACGCACAAATCGTCGACACCATGATCAGCGACGGCCTGTGGGATGCGTTCAACGATTACCACATGGGCATCACCGCCGAGAACCTGGCGGAGAAGTACAGCCTGACCCGCGAGCAACAGGACGCCTTCGCCGCGGCCTCGCAGCAGAAAGCCACGGCCGCCATCGAAGCCGGGCGTTTTGCCGACGAGATCACGCCGATCCTGATTCCTCAGCGCAAGGGCGATCCGGTTGCTTTCCAGGTTGACGAACAGCCTCGAGCAGGTACCACCGCAGAAGCACTGGGCAAACTGAAACCGGCCTTCAAGAAGGACGGTTCGGTGACCGCCGGTAACGCCTCGTCCCTGAACGACGGTGCCGCCGCCGTGATCCTGATGAGCGCGGAAAAGGCCAAGGCCCTCGGCCTGCCCGTGCTGGCGAAAATCGCGGCTTATGCCAATGCGGGCGTAGACCCGGCGATCATGGGCATCGGCCCGGTCAGCGCGACTCGTCGTTGCCTGGACAAGGCCGGCTGGTCCATCGACCAACTGGACCTGATCGAAGCCAACGAAGCGTTCGCTGCGCAATCTCTGGCGGTGGCCAAGGACCTGGAATGGGACCTGAACAAGGTCAACGTCAATGGCGGTGCCATCGCGCTGGGTCACCCGATCGGTGCATCGGGTTGCCGAGTACTGGTGACGCTGCTGCATGAAATGATCAAGCGTGACGCCAAGAAAGGCCTCGCCACCCTGTGCATCGGTGGTGGTCAAGGCGTGGCACTGGCGATCGAACGGGCGTAAAGCGTTCAACGGACGGCGCGGGGACCCACGAATATCCGTTCGCCGTCTGGCAAAACACCCGGTGCGACTCACGTCGCACCGGGTTCTTTTTGTCTGGCTGTCAGGCAAATTTCACCAGATTCAGCACCGGCAGCGGACCACCTGGAAACTGCACCAGCCGCGCCCCGATGCTCAATCCCCCAAGATCAATCCCGAAGAAGCCCAGCTGTTCGATCAGCGCCGCCACTTGAGCTTTCGCATCGGCATCATCCCCCGAGAGAAACAGCACTCGCCGCCCTCCCTCCACCGCCGGATCGCTTTCCAGAAAACGCGCCTGTAGGTGATTGAACGCCTTCACCACCCGCGCACCGGGCACCCATTCGGCAAACACTTCGCTGGACGTCCGCCCCTGCAAATCCACCGCCTTGAACGACGGCGCCTCGATTGAGTTGTTGGCGTCGATGACAATCCGTCCGCCAAAATCCGCCAGACCGGCGAGCGCGGTCGGCAACTTCGACCAGTTGACCGCAACCAGCACGATAGCTTGTGCGGCGGCCTCCTCGCGGGTTCCGGCACGCGCCGTTGGCCCGAGTTCTGCCACCAGCGAGGCCAGGCTTTGCGGGCCACGGCTGTTGGCGATAACCACTTCAATGCCTTGCCGAGAGAGTGCCCTGGCAAAGGCTGCGCCGATTGCGCCGGCGCCGATGATTCCGATGGTGCTCATGGTTGTTCACTCCGAGGGTTGTCGTTGGAGTGATACTGCGCTTGCCATTAGCGCTTGATTAGAGGGTAATGCCTTGAATGATCTTCAAGTATGACTAGCAGGAGCCTGCCATGGAAACCCTCGCCAACCTCGAATCCTTCGTACGCAGCGCCGAAACCGGGAGTTTTTCCGCCGCCGCACGGGTGCTCGCGCTGACCCCTGCCGCTGTTAGCCGCAACGTGGCGATGCTCGAACGCAACATCGGCGTGCGGCTGTTCCAGCGCTCGACCCGCAAGCTGTCCCTGACCGAAGCAGGGGAAAGCTTTTTGACGAGTATCGGCGGCAATCTGCAAGCATTACAGACAGCAATCAGCTCGGTGAGCAGTGACCGAGGCGAGCCGGCGGGAGTGCTCAAAGTCAGCCTCGCACCGACCTTTGGCATCGGTCATATCTTGCCGCTGCTGCCGGCGTTCCTGGCACGCTACCCGCTGATTCGCCCGGAATGGCACTTCGAAAACCGTCCCGTGGATTTGATTGCCGAAGGGTATGATGCGGCCATTGGCGGCGGTTTCGAGTTGACTCCCGGGGTGGTGTCACGGACGTTGGCGGCGGCGCATGTCGTGGCAGTCGCCTCACCGGCGTACCTCGCGCAACGCAGCCTGCCCGACAGTCCGACGGACCTGTCCGGACACACCGGCATTGTGATGCGCGGCACCCGCACCGGGCGGATTCGCCAATGGCTGATGCACGATGGCACGGGCAATGAAGCACCGGCCAATTTGGACGAAAACATTGTGCTCAATGACCCGGCCGCCATGCGCGAAGCGGCGATACTCGGCTTGGGCGTGACACTGCTGGTACTGCCGGATGTGCTGGCGAATATCCAGCGTGGCGAACTGGTGCGCCTGCTGCCCGATTGGCACGCCGACGCGGGACCGATTTCGCTGTATTACCCGAGCCGGACGTTGATGCCGGCCAAGACCCGGGTGTTCATCGACTTTGTGGTCGAGGCGTTTAAGCACAATTGAAGTCCTGATATTTGTATACAAAATCACGACATCTATAGAGCAATCACCCACCCGCAATGCTAACGTTGCCGCCTCACTCAGGTCGGAGGTGCGTGCGTGCTGATGCTCAAACTGCTGGTCATCCCAGGATTTCTCTTGTTGATTTCCCTGGCCGGTAAACGCTGGGGACCGAGTGTCGCCGGTTGGCTGTCGGGGTTGCCGGTGGTGGTCGGGCCGATTCTGTTCTTTCTCGCCATCGAACAGGGCCAGGTGTTCGCCGCTCAATCGGCGACGGCAGCACTGTCGGCGATGTTCGCGATGATTGCCTTTTGCGTGACCTACGCTCAGGTTGCACAACGCGCGAGTTGGCCGTGGGCGCTGGTGATTTCGCTGTCGGTCTGGGCCACGGCGGCCGTTGTGCTGTCGTTGATTCCACCGTCCCTGATGTTCTCGGTGATCGCCGCCGCGACTGCCCTGCTGGCGGCGCCGTATCTGTTTCCCTCGGTACAGCCAATCGTTTCAGGTCCGGTGCCGAAGTCCGACAAACTGCTGTTGCGCATGATTGCCGGCGCCCTTCTCACCCTCGCGGTCACGTTGTTGGCCAGCACCGTCGGCGAACGCTGGAGCGGCCTGCTTGCCGTGTTCCCGGTGCTGGGCAGCGTGATGGCGGTGTTCTCCCAGCAAACCCGCGGTCCGGCGTTTACCGCTGCTTTGCTGCGGGCGACGGCGACCGGAATGTATTCGTTCGCGGCATTTTGCCTGGTGTTGGCGTTGGCCTTGCCAGGCATGGGTCTGAGCGCGTTCGCCCTGGGCGTCGCGGTGTCAGTGGGGATGCTCGGGGTGACCAAGCGCTTGTTGGCCAAGCCGGCGGGCCCGGTACCGGACGCTGGACGTACGGCGATCAAACGCTAAGCTGCTTGATGTCATCGGGCCAGGATGGTCGCCCGTTCATCGCGCTGAAGGAACAGACATGACTCCGCTTCGAAACAGCCACAGCGCTACGGCCGTCGGCGTGATTGCGATAGTGCTCTGGTCCTCCCTGGCCTTGCTGACCACCCTCACCGAAGGCATTCCACCGTTTGAGTTGCTGACGCTGGGTTTCGGCGCTGCGTTCGCGGCGAGCCTGGTGATTCTGGGCCGACGCGGGATCGCCGGGTTCACCAGTTGGCGCCAGCCTTGGGCTGTATGGGCGACCGGGGTCGTCGGAATTTTCGTTTATCACGCGCTGTACTTTTTCGCACTCAAAGCCGCCCCGGCGGCCGAAGCCAGCCTGATCAACTACCTTTGGCCGCTGTTGCTGGTGTTGCTGTCGGCGTTCTCGGCCGGAGAAAAGCTGCACAAGCGGCAATTGCTCGGCGCACTGCTGGGCTTGGCCGGCACGGCGTTCATCATGCAGCAGCGTGCCCCGAATGCTGGCGCCGCGATGCCCATCGCCGGTTATCTCGCGGCGTTCGGTTGTGCGCTGATCTGGTCGGTTTACTCGGTGATCAACCGCCGGTTCAGCGAAGTACCGAGCAGCATCATTGGTGGAATTTGCGGCCTGGTCGCCGTGGCCGGACTGGTCTGTCACCTGGCGTTTGAAACCACGGTACGGCCCGACTTCAGCCAATGGACCGCGATTGTCGTCCTCGGTCTGGGGCCGGTCGGCCTGGCGTTTTTTGCCTGGGACCACGCCACCAAACACGGCAGTCTGGCGACGCTGGGGGCGCTTTCCTACTTGGCGCCGCTGATTTCCACGTTGTTGCTGATCACCGTCGGGCGCAGCCATGCCAGCCCGATTCTGATCGTCCCTGCGCTGCTGATTATTGCCGGTGCAGCCATCGCCACCTCGCGATCAACCGCCAAAGTGCCGATAACACGTTCGATAGTTTCGAATGAGTAAAGCAAAAAGCTCAATCTAACGGGTTTCACCCACCATCAGCCTCAGTTCAACACTCCGTGGCGAGCCCCCTCGCCACAGAAGCTCTTTCGATACAACGCGCTGGAATGCGTCACAACCTCCATGGGATGATCGCCCTCAAAGCGCGACCATCCCCTGGAGTTTCCAATGTCATTGTTTAGTAAAAAAGCCGTTGTCCTGTTGTTGACGGCGGTTGCCAGTCTGGGAGCGCTGAATGCGCAGGCCGCCAAGGCCACCGCCAGCGATACCGCGCCAGCACAGAAAGTCTCGATGCTCGGCGGCAAGTTCAAGTTCACCCTGCCCAAGGGCTTCGTCGCCAACCCGTTGCCCGCCGGCGACGCGGCCACCGGTACCGCCGGGGCAACGGGCACCATGTACACCAATCAGGCCACCAAAACCGTAGTGATCGCGGCTGAAAACACCATCCCCGGCGGCCTCAACGTCAAAGACAACGACGGTCAGTTCCTCGACTCGGCGGCGTCCGACTTCGCCACCGAACAAGCCCAGGCGCTGCCGGACTTCACCAAGCTCAGCGAAAAAAGCCTGACCCAGAAAGGCACCGGCCTGGGACTACGGCAGATCGACAGCTCCGCCACCCAGGGCGGCGGAAAAACCCTCGACACCACGCTGATGGCGGCGTCCAACACGCGCATGGCGATCGTTCAGGTGATTTCCCGCCTCAGTGACAATGCTGGCCACGAGACGCTGGTCAAACAGATCGTCACTGGCAAGTAACAATCAGGGATTGAGACGCTGCAACCACTTGCTCAAGTCCTGCATCTCGGCAGCACTGATGCTGTGACCGACGCCAGGGTAGGCATGAAATTCAGGCTTGAGCGCCAGGCTCTGCAACAGGCTGTTGGCGTCCGTGCCGTCATTGTAGGGAAGGCGTTTGTCTGCAGTGCCATGACCGATGAAAATCGCCAGCTTCTGGCGGTTTTCATCCGGCTTCAGCTCGGACCTGAGCACCGGCAAAATCCGCCCGCTCAACGCCGCGATCCCGCCCACCGCCTCGGGATGACGCAGCGCCACCTCGTAGGACATCATCGCGCCCTGGCTGAAACCCACCAGGAACACCTTGTTCGGTTCGGTGTGATATTTCTTCGCAGCCTGTACGACAAAATCCAGCAATACGGCGCCGCTGGTCTTCAGATCATCCGTCTCACCGTCGTAAGCGCCATCACCTTTCTGGCGGAACCACTGATAACGGCCCTCCTCTATCACCTTCGGTGCGCGTACCGACAGATAGTTGTATGACTCGGGCAGTTCATCCTTGATGTCGAACAGGTCCTGTTCGTTACTGCCGTAACCGTGGAGGAAAATCACCAGGGGCTGATTACGCGATTCGGGGTTGACCTGCTCCAGGTACTTGAGCGGCAGATCGGTTTGCAGCGGGGTTTGAGCGTGGACGGCGGCGGACGCCAGGAGTGTCAGCAGAGCGAGAAACTTCAACATAAACCTTCCTTCACAAGTGCAGGATTCGGGGCAGAGCCTAACACTGTGAAGCTTGCCGGGGGATTATGGGTGTTGCTGATGCCGCCATCGCGAGCAAGCTCGCTCCCACACTAGATCTCCAGTGTTCACACGATCCCTGTGGGAGCGAGCTTGCTCGCGATAGCGGCCTCAAAAGCGGTGAAGATTGAGCGGTTAATCATTGATAAGTTTTCCGACCCGAATCGGCTCGCGCCCCGCGACCTTCGCCTGCCAGGTGCCCGGCTGGGTATAGCGCCCGCGATCGATGGCAAACAACACGCCACTGGTCCCGGCGCAAACAGTCGTGACCCGATCATTCAGCGGGTCGACCACTTCAAACAGCGCATCCCCCTTCTCCACCCACTCACCCGAATCGCGCAGAAAACTGACGACCCCGTGATGCGGCGCGAACAGATATTGGGTGCCTTCGAACGGCATGCCTTCACAGCATTCGCTCGGTGCCGCTGGCCAAGTGCCTTTGATGAAACCCTGCTCGGCGAGGAAGCCGAGAATCGCCTCGCAATTGGCTTGTGCCTGATCGACTCGCGTATCACCCATGCTGCCCAGCTCCAGCGTCGTCGCCAGATTGGCCGGCGGGATCGCGGCCTCAGGGAAAGCCCTGGCCAGACGCAACCACGGCGTTGAACACGACTCATCGAATGAGCTGCCGCCGGAGTCTTCACAGAGCAACGCCACCCCAGCCTTCAAACGTGCGGCCAGGGATTGCCACTGCGGCCAGTGTTGCGGCAAGGCATAAAGATGAATCGCCGCGTCGAAATCACAATGCAGATCGAGGGTGATGTCGGCATCGCAGGCGTGGCGCAGCAACAAGCGGTGCATGGCTTCAAGTTGCGAGGCCGGTGTCGGTAAGCCGTCGAGTACCAGGCCCATGGTCTGGCGAATCAGCAGAATGTTGGCAGCAGCATCACTGCCCAACCGATCGCCGATCAACTCGGCAACCGGTGTGCTGAGTTCAACGAAGGAGCGGTTGAAATTCTTGCCACTGCCCAGCTCGAAGCGGCCCATGTGGCTGCCTTGCAGGTGCTGATCGAGACCAATGGGATTGGCCACCGGGACCAGTTCAATCACGCCCTGCAACTGGCCTTGGGTGTCGAGTTCGGTCAGACGCTTCTTCAGCTCCCACGCCGTGCGCATGCCTGGCAGTTCATCAGCGTGCAGGCTGGCCTGAATATAGACCTTGCGAGTGCCCGCGCCATACCGAAACACGCTGAGGGTGCGTTCGGTGCCCAGGTGACTCCAGGGCAGTGGATGGTCGATGCGTTGCATGGCGTGCTCCTGTATTCGTGTTCTGCGCAGAATAAATCATGAAGGCATAAAAAAAATGGCAACCGCGTCAACGGTTGCCACTTTTTTGAACGGCGTGATTACTGGCCGTAAACGTCAAAGTCGAAGTACTTGTCTTGCACTTGCTTGTACTTGCCGTTGGCGCGGATTTCGGTGATGGCGGTGTTGAATTGGTCCGCCAGCTCTTTATCACCCTTGCGCACAGCAATACCGGCGCCGCCGCCGAAGTACTTGGCGTCTTCGTAGGTCGGGCCCGCGAAAGCGAAGCCTTTACCGGCGTCGGTTTTCAGGAAACCGTCATCCAGGTTGACCGAGTCGGCCAGCATCGCATCGAGACGACCGGCGACCATGTCCAGGTTGGCTTCCTGCTGGGAACCGTAACGAACCAGATTGATACCGGCCGGCACCAGCACTTCAGTGGCGAAGCGGTCGTGGGTACTGGCGCGCAGCACACCGACTTTCTTGCCTTTGAGCTCAGTCAACGGGTCTTTGACGTCGGTGCCGGCCTTCATCACGAAGCGCGCCGGGGTGTGGTAGTACTTGATGGTGAAATCGACGTTCTTTTTGCGATCGTCAGTGATGGTCATGGACGACAGGATCGCGTCGATTTTCTTGACCTTCAGGGCCGGAATCAGGCCGTCGAACTCTTGCTCGACCCAGGTGCACTTCACTTTCATCTGCTCGCACAGCGCGTCGCCGATGTCCACGTCGAAACCGGTGAGTTTGCCGTCAGGGCTTTTCATCGAGAATGGCGGGTAACCGGCTTCGATACCGAGGCGGATCGGCTTGGCGTCTTCGGCCACAGTCGTCAGGGACAACATCGACAGTGCCAGGGCACCGAACATCACTAGCTTCTTCATTTATAACTCCTGTATGCGAAGGCTTTTATTGGCAGCTTTCGGTAGGCTGCGTCCAGTTGGAGAGCACCGAAGTGGCCGGCAGTCTAGAGCGGCTTCAGGAGCGCAAATTGTGTTTAAGCGACAAATACTTATAGAAAAGTGGCCGGCGAATTCAAGCCCCTTGAAGCGTGCGCCAAGCCGGTGCAAAGGCTGTAGGACAAGCCATTTTTTCAGACAAAACCTACAAGCAAAACTACAAGTGAGCCCTGATGCCAACGTTGAATCTGATCCAGCACCACCCCGCCGAAGGTCCGGGCGCCATTGCCGACTGGGCCAAGTCCCGAGGACTGACGCTGAACGTCTTTCGCGCCGACCTCGGCCAATTGCCGCCAGTCAGTGTGGCACCCGTGATCCTGTTAGGCGGGCCTTATGAATCCAACGGCGGGCCGGCCTGGCTGGAAGCCGAACGTCAGTGGTTAGCGGGCAGTCTGGATCAAGGCGCGGCAGTGTTCGCGATTTGTCTGGGGGCGCAGCTGCTGGCGTTGAGCCTGGGCGGGAATGTGCGGCGGATGGATTGCACGGAAACCGGATGGACGCCCGTGACCTTTGTCGATGGCCAGACGTTGCAGGTGCTGGAATGGCACGAAGACGCCATCGACCTGCCGCCCAACGCGCAGTTGCTGGCCAGCAGTGATCACTGCGCGCAGCAGATGTATTGCGTCGGGCCGACGCGGGTGGGTTTGCAGTTTCATCCGGAGTGGAATGCTGAATCAGTGGCGACGCTCAATACGCATTTTGCCGACGAGTCACCGCTGCCCCGGGGGCAACAGGACAGCGCAGCCTACGCAACCGTGTTCGAGTGGTTGCAGGCGACGCTGGATGGGTGGTGGATGGCGCAGGCTACAGCCTGATCAGCACTCGCAGCCGATCACAGCATTCACCGACCGTTGCACCGCAGTGCTCAACTCAAACCCTTCATCCAGCCACCCGGTCACCCCGCCGATCATTTCCTTGACCGGGTAACCCAGCGCGGCCAGTTTCACTGCGGCCTTGTTGGCGCCGTTGCAGTGGGGCCCGGCGCAATACACCACGAACAAGCTGGTTTTCGGGTAAGCCGCCAGACCTTCAGCGGTCAGCAGTCGCCCCGGTATATTGATCGCTCCCGGCACATGGCCACGTTCAAAGGCGAGCGGACCGCGCACGTCCACCAAGACAAAATCCACCTCGCCGGCCTGTTGACTGCCATGGACGTCGGAACAATCGGTTTCGAACGTCAGACGGTTGCTGAAATGCATCAAGGCGATGGCCGATGGGGCGGCGGGAATCTCGCGGACCAGGCTGGTCATGGGCTGTACTCCAAAGTCTCGGTGGGTGTGAGAAGACTTTATCCGCCCGACGCTTGCGGCTACAGTGGCGCACAAGACACTCACCGGGAACTTTCCGCCAAATGCAGCCCACCCCTGGATTGGTCGCTATTCTGGCCTACGACGGCCTCTGTACGTTCGAATTCGGCATCGCCGTGGAGATCTTCGGCCTGGCACGTCCGGAGTTCGACTTCCCTTGGTACGAGCATCGGATCGCCGCTGTCGATCAAGGCCCGATGCGCGCCATGGGCGGCATTCAGGTGCTGGCCGATGGCGGCATGGAACTGCTCGAGGACGCCCGGACCATCATCATTCCCGGCTGGCGTGATCGCAGCGCCCCGGTGCCTGACGCATTGATCGCGGCCCTGGGCCAAGCCCATGCACGGGGCGCGCGGCTGCTGTCGATCTGCTCGGGCGTGTTCGTGCTGGCGGCCACCGGTTTGCTCGACGGTCGCGGCGCCACGACGCACTGGCGTTACACCGCTGAGTTGGCAGAGCGTTTTCCGAACATTCTGGTGGACGCGGACGTTCTTTACGTCGATTCAGGTCAGCTGATCACCTCGGCCGGCAGCGCTGCCGGTATCGATGCCTGCCTGCACTTGGTAGCGCGGGATTTCGGTACGCAAGTGGCCAACTCGGTGGCGCGGCGGCTGGTGATGTCGCCGCAACGCACCGGCGGCCAGGCGCAGTTCATTCCGACACCGGTCAGTCCTACGCCACGTAGCGATTTGTCGCGCGTCATGCAGTGGGCACGCGAGCGTTTGCACGAACCGCTGGAGGTTCGCGAGCTGGCGAGTGAAGCGGCCATGAGTGAACGGACGTTTCTGCGTCGGTTTACCGAAGCCACTGGCATGCCGCCTAAAGCCTGGTTGCAGCATGAGCGCCTGGGCCGGGCCCGCGAGCTGCTAGAGAGCACGAATCAGAACACCGACCAGATTGCCCAACGCTGTGGGTATCGCTCGGTGGAGAGTTTTCGGGTGGCGTTTCGTGGGGTGGTCGGCGTGCCGCCGTCGGTGTATCGGGAGCGGTTTGGACGTGGGGTTAAAGCAATAATTTGAGGTGTGTTTGAGGGCCTCATCGCGAGCAAGCTCGCTCCCACAGTTGACCGAGTTGTCTGGACGGATGCGGTCTAATGTGGGAGCGAGCTTGCTCGCGATGAGGGCAGCCCAGACACCAATTTTCTCAAGGCTTACGCAGTAAATAGGTATCCATAATCCACCCATTGGCTAACCGAGCCGCCTTGCGCACCCGTTCGATCTCATCCGCCACCTCCTTGAGCTTGCCGCTGATCAAAATCTCATCCGGCGTCCCGAGGTAGGCCCCCCAGTAAATCTCTGTCTCCTGATCCGCCACCCGATGGTAGGAATCCTCCGCATCCAGCATCACCACCAGGCTGTCGGCATCGCTCACCTGCCCCGCCGCCAGGCGCCGACCAGTGGTGATTTCAATCGAGCGGCCAATGCGGTTCAGTGGCACCTTATGCTGCGCCGCCAGCGCCTGGACACTGGTGATGCCGGGAATCACTTCGAACTCGAAGACGCACCGACCGGAGACCAGAATCGCCTGCAAGATCCGGACAGTGCTGTCGTACAGCGCCGGATCGCCCCACACTAGAAAACCGGCGCACTGGTCGTCATTCATTTCCTCGTTGATCAGCCGTTCGAAGGTCTGCTGCTTGGCCAGGTTCAAGTCTTCCACGCTGGCCTTGTAGTCCACATCACCACGCTCGCGCTCCGGGCTGTGGGCTTCGACAAAGCGGTAGTCGCGATCGGTGATGTAGCGCTCGCAGATCTCGCGGCGCAGGTCGATCAGTTTGTCTTTGCTCTGGCCCTTGTCCATGAGGAAAAACACGTCGACGAGGTTCAGCGCTTTCACGGCTTGCATCGTGATGTAGTCGGGGTTGCCGGCACCGATGCCGATGACCAGAAGTTTTTTCATCAACGTGTTCCCTCGGGGTCAGTGCCCAGCAAGCGCAGGCGCCAGCGGCCGTTGAACCGCAACTCGATGGCCGACAGCGGTTCAACGTCGATCAGGTTAAACGCTGCGCCTTGCAGCACCTGCGTCAGCGCGGCGCGAATGACAAACGGATGGGTGATGGCAACGATATGCCCCGGTGTTGCCTCCAGCGCTTTCAGCCAAGCGGCCACCCGCTCACCGAGTTGCGCCACCGACTCGCCACCGTGGGGTGCCGAATTCGGGTCATCGAACCAGATCTGCAGCGTTTCGGCTGCGGATTTTTGCAGATCGTCGATCCGCGCGCCTTTCCAGTTCCCGAAATCGCAATCCCTCAGTGCGCAGACAACCTCCACGTCGCTGCCGAACAGCTCGGCGGTTTGTCGAGTTCTCAGTTCAGGTCCACACACCAGTCGCGGCGTCCCTTTGAACTGAGCACTACGAGATCCCCTTGCCGATTGCCAATCCATTTCCAACGGCTCATTCGTAGGAAAACGCGCCAATTTCTGTGCGACAGTTCGAGCGTGGCACATCAGGGTCAAACAGGTTGCCTGCACGAAGGATCACTCGGTCGATGGGAATGGAAAGCGGCGCCACGCCGCGACAATTGCCCAATTGTGCCGCAAGAAGCGCGATCCAGGGCGTTTCGTTTGATCCAGTCATACAAGATCGAAAACTTATTTCACCTCAAAGAATCGGCGATATCCGACACCACTATGGGCGATGACCTACACACTCAGTCGACATCCATGTAGCCCACGGCCCACGGGGTTTTCGCCCTGTTTTGGGGCTTTAAAAAACCATTGAAAAATTCACTAGACATGTTGAGTCCGCTACATAAATACTGTTTTAGCAATTTATGAAATGAAACCGACATATCCATCCAGCAGGAGCCCGGATGCCTTCTCTCAGAGACCTGATCACCGATCCCGGCCTGGAACTTACGCCGTCAGAACGCAAAGTCATACGTGCCTTGCTGGACCAGTACCCGCGTAACGGACTGGGCCCGATGTCACGTTTGGCCGAACATGCCGGTGTCAGCGACCCCACCATCGTGCGGCTGGTGAAAAAACTGGGTTTCAGCGGTTATGCCGATTTCCAGGATGCCCTGCTCAGCGACATGGACCACCGCCTCCGTTCCCCCAGCACCCTGTTGCAGCCTCGTTCTCATCTTCCGAAAGGCGACGCCTGGAGCCATTATCTGGCGGACAGCCATCGCGCGCTGGTGGACACCCACGCCCTGACCCAGCCCGAAGATGTGCGGATTCTGGTGGAATGGCTGCTCGACACCCGCCATCAGGTACATTGCTTCGGCGGGCGCTTCAGCAGTTTCCTCGCCAATTATTTGCTCAACCACCTGCGCCTGTTGCGTCCTGGCTGTTTCGCGCTGGAGGACAACGCGCAACTGCCAGACCGATTGTTCGACGTGCAGCGTCAGGACGTGGTGCTGGTATTCGACTATCGTCGCTACCAATCACAGGCCCTGCGCGTGGCCAATGCGGCGAAAAGTCGATATGCACGCGTGGTGTTGTTCACTGACATCTATGCTTCACCGCTGCGGGAAATGGCCGACCTGATTATCAGTGCGCCGGTGGAATCGGTGTCGGCCTTTGACTCCATGGTCCCAGCGCTGGCTCAGGTCGAGGCGCTGATTGCCTGCCTGACCCTGCGCAGTCCGGATCTGGCCGTTCGCCTGGAAGGCATCGACGCCCTGCGGACCGACTTCGACACCCACCTGCTGGAGGAAAAATAAGGATGTTCACGCTCCCCCACCACTCGCCTCGGGATTTGCCGTTCGTCACCGATCACACCGCGCTGTTACTGGTGGACATGCAACGCGCCTGGCTTGAGCCGCAGTTCGACCCGCACCTCAACGGGCCGGACGCCGAGTACTTCCTGACCCGCGCCCGCCTGCAGGTGATGCCCAATCAACGCCGGCTGCTCAGCGCTTTTCGCAACGCCGGGCAAAACGTGCTACACACGATCATCGAAAGCCTCACCGCTGATGGCCGCGACCGCTCGCTGGACCACAAACTCTCGGACATGCACTTGCCCAAGGGCAGCCCGCAAGCGCGGATCATCGACGACCTGACCCCGGCAGAAAACGAAATCGTGCTGCCCAAGACCTCGTCCGGGGTCTTCAACTCCACCAACATCGACTACGTGCTGCGCAACCTCGGGACGCGGCACCTGATCATCGCCGGCATCGTCACCGACCAGTGCGTGGACATGGCCGTGCGTGATGCCGCCGACCGCGGTTACCTCGTGACGCTGGTGGAAGATGCCTGCGCGACTTACACCGCCGAGCGGCATCAGGCCTGCCTGAATGCAATCAAGGGTTACTGCTGGATCACCGACACCCAGACCGTGCTCGGCCGGTTGCAGGAGATGCAGCCATGAGCGAGCATCTGTTACCACTGTCCATGACCACCCTCGTCACCACCGACCTGATTGGCGTGACTCGCGGGCGCTCCTTTCCCACGGACGAACTCGAGCACTATCAAAGGGCGGGGTGTGGCTGGGTGCCGGCCAACAGTGCCCTGACCCCGCAAGACATCATCGCCTCCACCAACCCGTGGGGCGCTTATGGCGATTTGCGGCTGATGCCCGATCTGGCCAGCCGAGTGACGGTCAATAACGGACCGGATCCCGACGCCCCGGCGCTGGATTTTATTCACAGTGACATTCGCGAAACCGATGGCCGCCCGTGGGGTGCTTGCCCGCGTACGCTGTTGCGCAACGAGGTAGAGCGTTATGGCGCCGAGCTGGGTTTGCAGGTCAATGCAGCGTTCGAGCATGAATTCAACGTGAACGCCGGCGAAGTT
This sequence comes from Pseudomonas sp. RT4P38, assembly GCF_054897765.1. NCBI lineage: Bacteria > Pseudomonadati > Pseudomonadota > Gammaproteobacteria > Pseudomonadales > Pseudomonadaceae > Pseudomonas > Pseudomonas sp. RT4P38. The sequence continues at coordinate 2,746,701 of NZ_CM142703.1, read as the reverse complement.
GAACACCTGGCGTTTTCTCTGCAAGCCCAGCGTCAGGGTGCCGAGTTTGGCGGTTGGCTGCTCAGCGCCCTGCGCGCCGGTGGCGTCGAACCGGAAATGTTCCTGCCCGAGTACGGCAAGCATCAATACGAAATCACCTGTCGCCCGACCCTTGGGGTGGCCGCTGCCGACCGCGCGGTGAACGTTCGTGAAATCACCCGCGAGATCGCCAGGCAAATGGGCCTGGACTTGAGCTTCGCGCCCAAGGCCTCGGAGCAGGCGGTGTGCAACGGCGTGCACCTGCACGTCAGCCTGCTGGACCTGGCCGGCCAACCGGTGATGTACGACGCCGGCACCACCAATGGCTTGTCGACCCTCGGCCAGCACTGGGCCGCCGGCATCCTGCATTACCTGCCAGCGCTCTGTGCGTTTACCGCACCGACGCCGGTGTCCTACGAGCGTTTGCAACCCCATCACTGGAGCGCGTCCTATGCATGCCTCGGGCAACGCAACCGCGAAGCGGCGCTGCGAATCTGCCCGACGACGAGCCTGGGCGGCAAATCGGTGGCGACGCAATACAACCTGGAATTTCGCGCCATGGACGCCACGTCCTCGCCACACCTGGCCATGGCCGCGCTGCTGATTGCCGGTCGGTTGGGCATCGAGCAACGCCTGGCCTTGAACGCCATCACCGATGAAGTCCCCGACTCCCTGAACGAAGAACAACGCCAGGCGCGCGGCATCGTCGCCCTGCCCGCTTCCCTTGCCCAGGCCCTGGACTGCCTGCGCAACAGCGAGGCACTGATCGAAGCCCTGCCGAGCGCGTTGCTGGACACCTACTTTGCCCTTAAAAACGAGGAACTGACGCTGACGGAACAGCTGTCGCCCGCCGAACGCTGTGAGCACTATGCGCGCCTGTACTGAATCTGCTGAGCTCGGTCTTTACACCGAGCCCGCGTACACCCTGAGCCGGGAAGACTCCGGGCACCCGTTGATTCTGGTGTGCGAACACGCCAGCTGTTTTATCCCGGCCGGGTTAAATGACCTGGGCTTGAGTCACGAGGCGGCCCGCGACCACATCGCCTGGGACATCGGTGCCCTGGCGCTGGCCGAGGGTTTGTCGCAGGCATTGGGCGCAACGCTGTTGGCGGCCAAATATTCGCGACTGTTGGTCGACCTCAACCGACCGCGCCAAGCCCCGGACAGCATTCCGGCGCAGAGCGAGATTTATCAGGTACCGGGCAACCGGGATCTGGACGAAGCCACCCGCGAGCACCGTCGGCAATGCCTGTTCGAGCCCTTTCATGCTCGACTGCACACCTTGATTGACCAACGTGTCGCTCAAGGGCGGCCGGTACGGGTGGTGGGCATTCACAGTTTCACGCCGGTCTATCACGGCCAGCCACGCATGCTGGAAATCGGCGTGTTGTATGGGCAAGCCACGACCTATGCCCAGCGTTTGATTGACGGTTTGAGCCAGCACCCTTTGAAGGTTGCCGGTAATGAGCCGTACAAAATCAACCCGCTGGGCGATATGACCGTGCCGGTCCACGGCGATGCACGAGGCCTGGAGTCGGTGTTGATCGAGGTACGCAACGACCTGCTGCGTACGCCTGAAGACGTCAATCGCTTTACCGAATACCTGGCGCCGCTGTTGTAAAGGAATCGCTTCAAACTCGCAGCTTGCAGCTGCTTTCATCCCAAGGAGAATGGCTTCATGGAACTAGAAGAATTTGGCTACAAGCAAGAGTTGAAACGCAGCCTGTCGCTGACCGACCTGGTGGTGTACGGGATGATCTTCATGATCCCCATCGCACCGTTTGGTGTTTATGGCTACGTCAACGCCGAAGCGCCGGGGCTGGTACCGCTGGCCTACATCATCGGCATGGTGGCGATGCTCTTCACTGCCCTGAGTTACGGCAGCATGGCTCGAGCCTTTCCGATTGCTGGCTCGGTTTACTCCTACGCCCAGCGGGGCCTGAACCAGCACGTAGGGTTTATCGCCGGTTGGCTGATGCTCCTTGATTACCTGCTGATTCCGCCGCTGCTGTATGTGTACGCGGCCATGGCGCTGAATCATTTGTACCCGGACATTCCGAAGGTCGGTTTCATCCTGGCCTTCCTGGTCAGTGCGACGTTCGTCAACTTGCGGGGCATCACCTTCACCGCGCGGATGAACATCATCTTTCTGCTGGCGCAACTGGTGGTGCTGGGGATCTTCCTGTTTTACGCCTGGAACGCGCTGCACAGTGGCGGCGGTAACGGTCAGCTGACACTGGCGCCGTTGTACAACCCCGAAACGTTCAACTTCGCCCTGCTGATGCAAGCGGTGTCGATTGCGGTGCTGTCGTTCCTCGGTTTCGATGCGATTTCCACCCTCGCCGAAGAGATCAAGGGTGACCCGGGCCGCAGCGTCGGCAAAGCAGCGCTAATTACGTTGGTGGTCATGGGCGTGATTTTCGTCGTGCAGACCTGGATTGCGACAGACCTGGCGGCCGGCATGGGTTTCAAATCGGCCGACACGGCTTTTTATGAAATCGCTGAACTCGCGGCCGGCAGCTGGCTGGCAACCCTGACCGCCGTGGCGACGGCGCTGGCCTGGGGTGTAGCGGTGGCAATCACCTCCCAAGCGGCAGTGTCTCGTCTGCTGTTCGGCATGGCCCGGGACGGCAAGCTGCCAAAGGTACTGGCCAAGGTTCACCCCAAACACAACACGCCGTACGTGAGCATCTACCTGGTGGCCGTGCTGTCGCTGGTGATCTGCTACCTGTTCATTAACTCGGTGGACACCCTCACCTCGCTGGTGAATTTCGGCGCACTGAGCGGTTTCATGTTGCTGCACCTGACGGTCATCAACTACTACTGGCGTCGGCAAAAATCCGGCCAGGTGATCCGTCACCTGATCTGCCCGGTGATCGGCTTCATCATCGTCGCGGCAATCATGTACAACATGGGCGTCGATGCACAGAAACTCGGCCTGATCTGGATTGCCCTGGGCCTGGTCTACCTGTTTGTACTCAACAAACTGGGCACCCGTACGGTACTGTCCGACCCAAGCAACGTCTGACAAGAAAAAGAGCGGCGTCTGACAACAATTCAGGCGACCGCCGATATATCGCGTGGAAACCGACAGTGATAGTCAGGTTCGGTACCAACCGCCGAACCCTTTGATACAGGAGTGCATCCATGCTGGTCTTACGCCCAGTCGAGTTAACCGACCTGCCCCAGTTGCAGCAACTGGCGCGCGACAGTCTGGTAGGCGTCACGTCTTTGCCGGACGACACTGAATGCCTGCGCGAGAAGATTCTCGACTCCTGCGCCTCATTCGAAAAAGACGTTGAGGGTCATGGCCCGGAGAATTATTTCTTCGTGCTGGAAGATCTGACCCGAGAGCACTTGGTCGGCTGCTCGGAGATCCTTGCCACCGCCGGTTTCAGCGAGCCGTTCTACAGCCTGCGCAACCGGCACTTCACCAGCGCCTCGCGGGAGCTGAACATCGAGCACGGCGTGCCCGCGCTGTCGTTGTGTCACGACCTCAGTGGCCATACCTTGCTGCGAGGTTTTCATATTGACGCAGCGCTGGTGCGAACACGGTTCTCTGAACTGCTGTCCCGGGCGCGGCTATTGTTCATCGCCGCCCACTCGCAGCGCTTTTCCGAAGCCGTCATCACCGAAATTGTCGGCTTCAGCAGCGATGAAGGGCACTCGCCGTTCTGGGATGCGGTGGGCAAGCATTTCTTCGACCTGCCCTACGTCGAGGCCGAGCGGCTTTGCGGCCTGGAAAGCCGAACCTTCCTCGCCGAACTGATGCCGCAATACCCGATCTACGTGCCGATGCTGCCCCTGGCCGCGCAGGACTGCATCGGCCGTATCCACCCCGACGGCCAGGAGGCCTTCGATATCCTCGAGCGCGAAGGGTTCGAGACCAACAGCTACATTGACCTGTTCGACGGTGGTCCGACGCTGTATGCGCGCACCCCCGGCATTCGCTCTATCGCCCAGAGCCAGGCCGGCACGGCTCGGTTGGATTCGTCCATCGACGCACGCGGCAGCTTTCTGGTCAGCAACGATTCGCTAAAGGACTATCGCGCCATCGTCGCCGATCTGAATTACCAGGCCGGGCAACCTGTGGGGGTGAGCGCCGAGATGTGCGCCGCCCTGAACGTGACCGAAGGCAGCCCGATCCGGCTGATCGCCCTGTGAGCATCACCCGGCCCCGCGCCCAACGACAGCGCCCGAGCGGGCGTGCAGAAGGAGTTGCATCATGATTGTCCGCCCGGTTCACGTCACCGACCTGCCCGCCTTGCTGAACCTGGTGCACCAGGCCGGCCCCGGCTTCACCACCCTGCCGGCCAACGAGGAACGCCTGAGCCACCGGGTGCGCTGGGCCCAACGAACCTTCGCCGAACAGGTCGAACGCGCCGATGCCGATTACCTCTTCGTGCTCGAAGACGACGATCAGCAACTGGTGGGCGTCAGTGCCCTGGTGGGCGCCGTGGGCCTGCGCGAGCCCTGGTACAACTACCGGGTCGGGCTCACGGTCAGTTCGTCACCGGACCTGGGTATCCGGCGACAGATTCCGACGTTGTTCCTGAACAATGAAATGACCGGCCAATCGGAGATTTGCTCGCTGTTTCTGCGACCCGATCAACGCCAGGGCAGTAACGGTCGATTGCTGTCATTGGGACGTTTGTTGTTTGTGGCCGAGTTTCCGCACCTGTTCGGTGACAAACTCATCGCTGAACTGCGTGGCAGCGCTGACGAACATGGCTGTTCACCGTTCTGGGACAGCCTGGGCCGGCACTTCTTCAAGATGGATTTCAGCCACGCCGATCACTTGTCGGGGCTGGGCAGCAAGTCGTTCATCGCTGAACTGATGCCACGCCAACCGCTCTACACCTGCCTGCTCACCGAACAGGCCCAGGCCGTGATCGGCAAGGCGCACCCGAACACGGAACCGGCGCTGAGAATCCTCACCGCCGAAGGGTTTGCCCATAAGGGTTACATCGACATCTTCGACGCCGGCCCGGTGATTGAAGCCCCGGTCTCGAGTATCCGTACCGTGCGCGACAGCCAACCGCTGATGCTGGCCATCGGCACGCCCGACGAGCAGGCTCCGGTATGGATGATCCACAACCGTCGCCTGGAAAACTGCCGCATCACCGCCGCCCAGGCCAGACAGGTGGGTAACAGTCTGATCGTCGACCGCCTCACCGCCAAACGCCTGCAACTGCAACCCGGCAACTCGGTGCGCGCCGTGCCGTTGCTCAATCAACAGCAGCAAGCGGTGGCGGCGTGATCGGTGTTTAAACCCTCCCGCACACTTGTGTGTTGATCACACGTCTTGCAAATTCGTCATCATCTTCCCCCCGCCCGCGTGCTAGCCTTTTGTTCCTTCGGCGTTGACACTTTTGCTCAAGCCCTTCCATTCCCATTGCAGTGGTGGAACTCATATGTCCAGGCTTTCTCATCAAGATTTACGCCGTAACTTTCGCAAGCTGTTCGCTTCCAACGCCTGCTATCACACGGCGTCGGTCTTCGACCCGATGTCGGCCCGTATTGCCGCTGACCTGGGTTTCGAAGTGGGGATCCTGGGCGGTTCGGTTGCGTCCTTGCAGGTACTGGGCGCACCCGACTTTGCCTTGATCACCCTCAGCGAGTTCGCTGAGCAGGCCACCCGCATCGGCCGTGTTGCCCAATTGCCGGTCATCGCCGACGCCGACCACGGCTACGGCAACGCACTCAACGTCATGCGCACCATTGTCGAACTCGAACGCGCCGGCGTGGCCGCCCTGACCATCGAAGACACGCTGCTGCCGGCCCAGTTCGGCCGCAAGTCCACCGACCTGATCGGGGTGGCGGAAGGCGTCGGCAAGATTCGTGCGGCGCTGGAAGCCCGGGTCGACTCGGAGATGGCGATCATTGCCCGCACCAACGCGGGGATTTTGCCGATTCAGGAAATCATCAGCCGCACAAAGCACTACCAACAGGCCGGTGCGGACGGGATTTGCATGGTGGGTGTGCAGGACTTTGACCAACTGGAACAGATCGCCGAGCACCTGAGCGTGCCGCTGATGCTGGTCACCTACGGCAATCCACTGTTGCGTGACGATAAACGCCTGGCCGAACTGGGCGTGCGGGTCACCATCGACGGCCACGGCGCCTACTTCGCCGCGATCAAGGCCACGTATGACAGCCTGCGGGAACAACGGCAGATCTTTACTCAGGCGTCGGACCTGAATGCGACCGAATTGACCCACACCTATACGCAGCCTGAGGAATACATCCGTTGGGCGGAAGAGTTTATGAGCGTTAAGGAGTAACTACAGCGAGATTGTTTACCGGTGGCGACGGAGCTTAACTCCCTCGCCACAGAACTCACTCGCCTGTCAGGCCGGAGTCTTGAACTCCACCTCCCGCTGCAACGCCCGCGCCTGAACCACATTCAGCATTGCGCAGCCTTCGCGCATCAGCAGATGAACCGCCCGGGTAACGCGCGTCAGATCGCAATCGGAAATGTCTTTGAGGTTCAGGCTGGACAAGGTGTCCGCCAGATCACGAACCACGGTGAATCGATGCGCAGCGCAAGCGGCGATGTCGCTGAGTTCTTTGTGGGTGTTGATGAAGAGCACCGGGGTTTCGGCGTCGTAGGTGTCGATGGGGAGGTAACGGGGCATGACTTGGTCGAACATGGGTGTAACTCCAAATAGAGCAACCACCGTTCGCGGCCAAGCGAATTAGGTGGCAGCTGTGTGCAGGTTGGCCGACCGGCACACCCTAAATCCGGCACACCCGAGGGTGTCCCGCGCACAGCTGCCATAACACGATGTTCAGACATAAAAAGGTCTAAACAATGACGCTGATGCGTTTGGGGTGACCGACCGGCCAAGGTCGTTCGCGGTGTTTTCCGCGAGCCCGAACTATAGGGGTCGATGCCGAAACGCGGCAACAGGGTACGTTGTAGGAAACGTCTTGGAAAGTTGTGGGGTGGTTTTGGCGGCGGTGTCCGGCGGGAAAAACACCCCTCACCCTAACCCTCTCCCCAGAGGGGCGAGGGGACTGACCGTGGGTTTCTTGAGGAATCCGGCGACGTGAACGAGCGAGTTGAATGCGATTTTTAAGTGATTTGCTGTTGGCCGAATCCAAGTTCGACTCAATCTCTCAGGTCGCAGTAAATAGCCAAAACAACTCGGTCAGTCCCCTCGCCCCTCTGGGGAGAGGGTTAGGGTGAGGGGTCAATCCAACTGACCCATCACCACCCCCAAACCGCACGCAAATCAGTGAGCCTTAGCCAACTCCATAATCATCCGCGACAACAGATAAATCCGCGGCGCCACGCTCTCAACCTCCGCGTATTCCTCCGGCGTATGAATATTCCCGCCAACAATCCCGAACCCATCCAGCGTCGGCGTACCCACACCCGCTGACAGGCTTGCATCCGCCGCCCCACCACTTCCCTCTTCCGTCAACTTACGGCCAATTTCCCCGTAAATCCCCTGAGCCATGGCCATCAACCGATCGGATTCCGGCGTTTGCGGCATCGGCGGCAACCCACGCTGAAGTGTGGTGGTGACTTCTGTGTCAGCAATCAGCTTGTCTTTCGATACCCGAGCCAGGTCCTTCTCGATCCGGTCAAACTCCTCCGGCACCGCCGCCCGCACATCGGCCTTGGCGGTGGCTTGATCCGGAATCACGTTGGTGCGGTCGCCGGCCTTGAGCACGGTGAAGTTGATGGTGGTTTTCTTCTCTGCGTCGCCCAGTTTGCCGAGCTGCAAAATCTGGTGCGCCGCTTCCATGGCGGCGTTGCGTCCCAGCTCTGGCGCGACCCCGGCGTGAGCCGCCTTGCCCTTGACCTCGACCACTGCAGTGGCACTGCCTTTGCGCCACACCACCAGGCCATCCGCCGGGCGCCCGGGTTCGAGGTTGAGGGTGACGTCATGGGCCTTGGCGGTTTTCTTGATCAGGTCGGTGGCGATGTCAGAGCCGGTTTCTTCGCTGGCGTCGAGCAGGAAGGTGATTTGCGCGTAGTCCTTGAAGTCGAGGTTTTTCAGGACTTTCAGCGCATAGATCCCGGCAACGATGCCGCCCTTGTCGTCCATCACGCCCGGCCCGTAGGCGCGACCGTCCGTGATGTGGAACGGACGTTCGGCGGCCGAACCTTCCTTGAAGACGGTGTCCATGTGCGCCATCAGCAGGATTTTCGCCTTGCCCGTGCCTTTCAGGGTCGCGATCACGTGGCTGCTTTTGTCCGGGGTATTGGGCACCCGTTCGATGGTCGCGCCGAGTTTCTTCAGTTCGTCGATGGCGATGTCGCTGACTTTCGTCAGGCCCGGCTCATAGCCGGAACCGGAGTCGATGTTTACCAAACGTTCCAGTAACTTCAGGGCTTCGCCCTTGTACTGTTCGGAATCGGCGAGGACTTGTTTGTGCGGTTCGGCGGAAACTGCGGGAGCAAAAGCGCCGAGGGCGAGGGTCAGGCCAAGGCTGGTGGCCAGCAGGGAGCGAGGGAGATTGAACGTCATGAATCGATCCTTGTTTCGTGTCGGGGGGTGAAAAACACCCTACCTGACTACGGCGCAAGGCTCTAGATCGAATGCGACACTTAAAACCGAAGAGGGGACGCGGAGCACCCGGGGCTGCATCCCCACGCAGGAGCGTGGGAACGATCACGTTTCAGACCGAATCAAGTAATTGGAGATGCGGTTTGCCATTGCCGCAACAGATGACGCGGTTGCGACCGGTGGCTTTGGCTTCGTAGAGTGCCAGGTCGGCGTCGTTGAGCCACAGCGTCGCGTCGGTGTGGGCCGGGTCGAAGGCGGCCAGGCCGATGCTCAGGCTGACTGTCAGCGCCGGGCTCTGCTCGTAGCCCAAGGTGGCGAAGCGATCACGCAGGGCATCCATGACGGCCGCAGCGCTCGTGAGCGGAAGGTCCGGGAGGATCACGCAGAACTCGTCGCCACCGTAGCGCCCGGCAACATCAGCCGCGCGCAGGTTCAGCTTGAGCATTTTGCTCAACTGACGCAGGACGATGTCCCCGGCAACGTGGCCGTACGTGTCGTTGATGGTTTTGAAATGGTCGATGTCGATCAGCGCAATCGCCCCGCCCTGCTGCTGACGTTTGCAACGCTGGAATTCGACTTCCAGTTGATCCTTCCAGGCGCCGTGGTTCAGCAGGCCGGTGAGGCTGTCGGTGCGGCTCAGGGCCAGCAACTCACGCTTTTGTCGGCCGAGGGTGTGAGCCTGGCGGAAGCAGATCCAGCCCAATGCCAGCGGATACAAACACATTAAGGGTAGGCAGGCATACAGCTGCATTTGGCTGGTTTGCGGGATGAATGCGGGGGTGAAAATCAGCAGTCCGACACCTATCCCGAGAATCTGCGCCACGGTTCCCGCCAACAGGAAACGCAAACCGCCAATGGCCACATTGTTCATCGCCATCATGGCCAGGGTCGTCGCGCTGGGCAGCGGATTGAACTGCATGGCAGCGACCCAAAAGCCGCCGAGAAAGGCGTCCACCAGCAGGTTGCGGTGTTCGGCGTGATAAGGCACTTGCGCGCGGCGCGCCCATTGATAAGCCAGGTGCGGCCAGAGTACGGCGTTGAGCAGCATCGCCACCCAGACCCACGGTGCCGGGTTGAGTGGATACATCGCCGCGCTCACGAGCAACAGCCCCAAAGCTAATCCCAGGATTCGCGATGTATAAAGCCTCCTGGCCAGTGAAAGTCCTTTTCCTCCCGTTTTTCCCATAGGAGCCTCTGCGCCACAGAACGGAACCTGAAAACACAAGGTTTCAAGTGTGGTGAGAGTCTATCAGGGCAACGGCAAATAGCCATCACCGGCTGGCGGTCTGAATACCCAGGCATAGCCATGAGGCGGGCGCCCAATGTTTGGCTATACATGAAAGGAGGGTTCGATCAAAACGATAAAGAAGGAGGCTCATGCAAACCTTTCAAGTGTTGATCATCGGCAGCGGTTTTGGCGGCCAGTGCGCGGCGATCAATTTGCTCAAGGTAGGCATCAGTGATTTCCGCCTGCTGGAACGGCGGGACTTTTTCGGCGGCACCTGGTGCCAAAACACCTACCCAGGTGCCGCGGTCGACGTGCCCTCGCCGCTCTATTCGCTGTCCTTCGCGCCCTACCGCTGGACGCAAATGTTCGCCGAACAGGCCGAACTGCACCACTACACCCACTACACCCACTACACCCACTACGTGGTGGAGCACTTCGGCTTGCGAGACAAGGTGGAACTGCAGGCCAATGTCGAGCGCATCGAATGGGACGACGACGGCAAACGCTGGGCGGTGCACACCGCCAGCAAAGGCATGAAACCCGAGTGATTGCCTTCAAATACTCACGGCCAGCAATCCGTTTGGTCCAGCAACACGCACTTCGCGTTCTCAAACGGCAAGTGCCCGATCCGGAACTGAGGCGAAAACTGACGCCGGATTACGCAATCGGCTGCAAACGGATAATCGTCTCGAGCACCCTGTACCCGGCACTCGGTCGCAGTAATGTGACGCTACACAGCCGCGAGCAAGGCATCGTTTCCATCGACGAAACCGGCATCGTCACCCAGGACGGCCAACACATCGACCTGGACCTGATCGTCTGGTCCACCGGTTACGACGCCACCGATGGGGTGATTTCCTACCCGGTCACCGGAAAAAACGGCAAGCAACTCAGCGATTTCTGGGCGCAGTACCCGCGGGCCTATCTCGGCACCAGCCTGCCGGACTTCCCCAATCTGTTTATCGTCACCGGCCCCAACACGGGCATCGGCCCCACCTCGGCGCATTTCATCATCGAATCACAGATGAATTACATTCTTGATTGCATCCGCACGTTAAAAGAACACGGTTTGCGCAGCATCGAAGTACGCCCCGAAGCAGAACGTACCTACACTGAAATGATCCACCGGGAGATGGAACGCGCCGTATGGAAGTCCGGGGGCTGCCACAGTTGGTATCAAAGCAAGAGCGGCCATGTGATTGCGATGTTTCCGGGGTTCAGTTTCAGCTATCACTGGTTGACCCGGGCGCTGAAACCCGCCGATCACATTCTGTCCTGATCACGTAAAAGGAAGATGCCTGATGCTTGTGTTGGTTGTCGCAATCGCAGTTTTCGTGGCCTGGAGCTGGTTGAGTTACCCGGCCATCGGTCATTGGCTCTATGACTTGAGCATGTCTGTAGAGGCGAAGCTGTATCGACTGCACAAAATTGTTGTGCCGATCGCCGAAATGACCGTTTCGACCTGGCAAGGCGGGCCGTACGAAGCGTCCAGCAGTGTGCTGATGCTCCACGGTTTCAGCGCCGACAAGAACATCTGGCTGCGTTTTGCCCGGCACTTTGTCGGCAGCTACCGGGTGATCATCCCCGACATCGCCGGCCATGGCGAAACCGGCTTCAAGGCGGGCGGCGGCTACGACATTCCTTTGCAGGCCAAGCGGATGATCCAGTTGCTCGATGTCTGCGGCGTCGAGAAAGTCCATGTGATCGGCAACTCGATGGGCGGTTACATGGCGGCGTGGCTCGCGGCCACGTATCCCGATCGCATTGTTTCGGTCGCCCTGATCGACCCGGCGGGCGTCACCGCCCCCGAAGTCAGCGACCTGGAGCGACATTTGGCCAAGGGCCACAACCCGTTCCTTATTCATTCACGGGAAGAATTCCAGCGTTTCTACGCCATGACCATGGCCGAACCACCGTGGGTGCCCAAGGTGGTACTGGACGCCATCGCCCAACGCTATGAACAGCAATGCGAGGAACTGGAAGAAATCTTCACGGAATTGCGCGCCAGCCCGCCGATGGAGCCGAAACTACCCGACATCAAGTGCCAGGCGCTGTTGCTGTGGGGGCACAAGGACCGCTTGATCGATGTCAGCAGCGTGGCGATCTGGAGCAAAGGCATCGCTGATCTGCGAGTGGAAGTCTGGGACCACACCGGTCATATGCCGATGGTGGAACAGCCCACGAACACAGCACGGTTATATCGGGAGTTTTTGGCATCGCTGCGTTCGGAAAGCCCCCAGGATCAGCGGCTGCACTGAACCAGCAGTCCTTTGCAGAATGAAGTTCGTAAGATTCTTCGTTTGTCGGCGCCGCGCAAGGCTGCGATCTTTTCTCGCATCCTTTACGTCACCGCACCAGGAATTTTTCATGAGCCACCCGAACTTCATCAGCCCTGACCTGATCCGCCAACGCTTCTCCAAAGCGATGTCCGACATGTACCGCGAAGAAGTGCCGCTGTACGGCACGCTGATGGAATTGGTGGAACAGACCAACCGCCATGTGCTGGACAGCAATCCGCAGATCGCCCGACAGTTGGACAGCACCGGCGAAATCCAGCGCCTGGACCTGGAGCGGCATGGCGCGATCCGCGTCGGCACTGCCGATGAACTGGCGACCCTCGCCCGTCTGTTTGCGGTGATGGGCATGCAGCCGGTGGGTTATTACGACTTGACCCCGGCCGGCGTGCCGGTGCACTCCACGGCTTTTCGCGCGGTGCATGAGGCGGCGTTGCAGGTCAGCCCGTTCCGGGTCTTCACCTCCCTGCTGCGCCTGGAACTGATCGACGACCTGGAACTGCGAGCGTTCGCCCAATCGGTGCTGGATAAGCGTTCGATCTTCACGCCCACCGCGCTGACCCTCATCGATCGCGCCGAAACCCGGGGAGGCCTCACCGAACAAGAGGCCCGGAACTTCGTCGAGCAGGCGCTGGAAACGTTCCGCTGGCACCACAGCGCCACCGTCACCGCCGAGCAGTACCGCAAACTTATCGCCCAGCATCGCCTGATCGCCGACGTGGTGGCGTTCACAGGCCCGCATATCAACCACCTGACGCCGCGCACCCTGGACATCGACATCGTCCAGGCGCAAATGCCTGCCCATGGCATCACCCCCAAAGCGGTGATCGAAGGCCCACCCCGCCGTCAGTGCCCGATTCTGCTGCGCCAGACCAGTTTCAAAGCCCTGGACGAACCTGTCTCCTTCACCGATCAAACCGAGACTCGCGGCAGCCACAGCGCCCGTTTCGGCGAAATCGAGCAACGCGGCGCCGCACTCACCCCCAAGGGCCGGACGCTTTACGACCGCTTGCTCAATGCGGTCCGGGACGAACTCAAGGACTTTCCCAATGAGGGCAATGCCGCACGTTACAACGCGCTGATGGCGCAGCACTTCAGCGAATTTCCTGACACCTACGAAGGCATGCGCCAACAGGAACTGGCGTACTTTCGCTACTTCGTCACGGAAAAAGGCTTGGGGGCCGATGAGCTGAAATCGTTGTCGCTGGAGGATTTGCTCAGCGGCGGGTATTTGCGGGTTGAACCGTTGGTGTACGAAGATTTCCTGCCGGTTAGCGCAGCGGGAATTTTTCAGTCGAACCTGGGGGATGCGGCGCAAACCCACTATGGCGTGCATTCGAACCGGCAGGTGTTCGAGAAGGCCCTGGGGCGATCGACGGTTGATGAGCTGGCGTTGTACGCCGAGACGCAGCGGCGCTCGATCAAGGAATGTTTCGCCGCATTGGGCGATTAAACGTTAACGCCTCAAAAAGATCGTCCGAAGCCTCGAGTGCTTTCGGACGATCTTTTGATTTTAGTTCAGCTTCGCCAACAACGCCTCGGCGGCGGCCTCAGACGACGCCGGATTCTGACCGGTGATCAGCAAACCATCTGTGAGCACATAGCTCGCCCAGTCAGCACCTTTGGAATAGACACCCCCCTTCTCCTTAAGCATGTCCTCCACCAAAAACGGCACGACGTCCGTCAGTTGCACAGCCTCTTCCTCAGAGTTGGTGAAGCCCGTCACGCGCTTGCCTTTGAGCAGCGGCTGGCCGTCCACACCCTTGACGTGACGCAACACACCCGGTGCGTGGCAGACGGCCGCGACCGGTTTGCCCGTCTTGTAAAACGCCTCGATCAGGGCGATCGAAATTTTGTCTTCGGTCAAATCCCACAGTGGGCCATGGCCGCCCGGGTAGAAAATCGCATCGTAATCTTCAGCTCTCGCGCTGCTCAGCAAAGCGGTAGACGCCAATGCGGACTTGGCGGCGGAGTCTTTACGAAAGCGCTCGGTGGCCGCGGTTTGCGCGTCCGGCTCGTCGCTTTTTGGGTCCAGCGGCGGTTGGCCGCCCTTGGGCGAGACCAGGGTCAGCTGAGCGCCGGCGTCTTTGAAGGCGAAATACGGAGCGGCGAATTCTTCCAGCCAGAAGCCGGTTTTCTTACCCGTATTACCCAATTGATCGTGGGACGTTAAAACCATCAGGATTTTCATCTCGTTCTCCTTGAGTTCGCAGATGTGCATTCATCTCGGCGCTGAGTTTGACCTCCAGGCGGCACTCTTCGTTGCACCTGTCACCCTAGCGGTTCTGCTAAAGGTTTTCGGCCAACAAGACGATTGGTCACCCGGATGATGGCTAACCGCCTTGATGCGCAAGAAGTTGCGCACTCAACGCTGCGAAAGCCGTTCCCGGGGCGCTGATCTCCCGGCCAGTCAGGCGCTCCAGCCAAGTGCGCAAGAAGTTGCGCAGTACTGCGCAACTTCTTGCGCACATTCACAGGCGAGCTCTGCCAAAAATTCTCCACAAACGCTGAAAAACATCTCAACCACTTGATTTATATAGCATTAACCGTTTATGGCACGGACCTTGATAACAGTCAGGCACCCACCGGGCGATACCGCCTCCCGGGCACCCTCACTATTTAGCAAGGAGAGCATCCATGGCTACACCAGCGTATATGTCCGTCACTGGCGAGAAACAAGGTCTGATCACTGCCGGCGCGTTCACTGCCGACTCGGTTGGCAACACCTACCAGGAAGGTCACGAAGACCAGGTCATGGTTCAGGCGTTCAGCCACGACGTGATCATCCCGCGTGACCCGCAGTCCGGCCAACCGACCGGTCAGCGCGTACACAAGCCAGTCGTGATCACCAAGGTATACGACAAGGCTTCGCCACTGCTGCAGGCGGCTCTGACCTCCGGCGAGCGCATGAGCGAAATCGTTATCCAGTGGTACCGCACCTCGGCTCAAGGTACCCAAGAGCACTACTACACCACCAAACTGGAAGACGCGATCATCGTCGCCATCAACAACAAAATGCACAACTGCCAGGATCCGTCGAACTCGCACTTCACTCACCTGGAAGAAGTGCAATTCACCTACCGCAAAATCACCTGGACCCACGAAGTATCCGGTACTTCGGGTTCCGATGACTGGCGTCAGCCGGTCGCCTGATTCAGGCCGACCGTCTCAAGCATCGGCCAGCTCTGCTGGTCGATGCTGTTTTCGCCCTTCCAGAATTTTGCGTCTGCTGATTCCTTTTTCCGGTATTGGCGAACGCAGCAAGCATGCACGAGGAACAAGGGATGTTCGCGCCGGCCAATCAAACTCACTTTGCCCTGACTATCGAAGGTCTGGACAACGATCTCCAGGTTCTTTCCCTGCAAGGTCGAGAAGCCATCAGCCAGCCTTTTGTGTTTGAGGTGGAGCTGGTCAGTGAACAGCCGTCCCTGGACCTCGAGACCCTGCTGCACAAACCGGCCTTTTTGCAGCTCTCGCCTGACGGCTGCGGCATCCATGGCCAGATTTATCGCGCAGCCCAGGGTGATTCCGGCAAACGCCTGACCCGCTACGCGGTGACCCTGCGCCCGCAACTGTCATACCTGGCGCACCGCATCAACCAACGTATCTTCCAAAACCTTAGCGTGCCGAAAATCATCGGCAGTGTCCTCGAAGAGCACGGCATCCAAAGCAATGCCTACGAATTCAAAGTCGGGGCGATTTATCCGGAGCGCATCTACTGCGTTCAGTACGATGAATCGGACCTGCAGTTCGTCCAGCGTCTGTGCGAGGAAGAAGGTATCCATTACCACTTCCAGCACAGCGCCACCGCCCACAAGCTGGTATTCGGCGATGACCAGACGGTGTTCCCGAAACTCGCGCCCGTGGCCTACCAGCAAGACTCCGGCATGGTCGCCAACAACCCAGTGATCAAGCGCTTCGACCTGCGCCTGGAAACCCGCACCAGCCGCACCACCCGCCGCGACTACGACTTCGAAAAACCGCGCCTGACCCTGGAAAGCGAAAACCGCGGCGACGCCCTGCCCGACCTCGAAGACTACGACTACCCCGGCCGTTTCATCGACCGCGAACGCGGCAAGCACCTGGCTAAACGCGCCCTCGAACGTCACCGCAGCGACTTCCAGCTCGCCGAAGGCAAAAGCGATCAGCCGTTGCTGGTCAGCGGCCACTTCCTGGCCCTGACCCAACACCCGAAAGCCAAATGGAACGACCTGTGGCTGCTGACCGAAATCCTCCACGAAGGCAAACAGCCGCAAGTGCTGGAAGAGTCGGTCACCAGCAACACGACCAAACTCAAGGACGATTTCCACCAGGGCTACCGCAACCGCTTCCAGGCCACCCCGTGGGACGTGCCGAACCGCCCGCCGCTGAACCACCCCAAACCGCGAATCCTCGGTAGCCAAAGCGCCGTCGTCACTGGACCAAAAGGTGAAGAGATCCACTGCGACCAATACGGCCGCGTCAAAGTGCAATTCCACTGGGACCGCGAAGGCCAGGCCGACGACAAAACCAGCTGCTGGCTGCGCGTCTCCTCCGCCTGGGCCGGCGCCCACTACGGCGGCATCGCCATCCCGCGCATCGGCATGGAAGTGCTCGTCACCTTCCTCGAAGGCGACCCCGACCAACCGCTGATCAGCGGCTGCCTGTACCACAAGGAAAACGTCGTCCCGTACGCCCTGCCGGCGAACAAAACCCGCAGCACCTTCAAAACCCTGAGCTCCCCCGGTGGCGGCGGTTACAACGAACTGCGCATCGAAGACAAAAAAGGCCAGGAACAGATCTTCCTGCACGCCCAGCGCGACTGGGACGAGAACGTCGAGCACGATCAGAAAATCCGCGTCGGCAACGAACGCCATGACACCGTCGAGCAAAACAGCTACAGCGAATTCAAGGCTGAAGAACACCACACCGTCTACGCCGACCGCAAAGTCGAAACCCGCGCCAACGACCACCTCACCGTGGGCGTCAACCAACATATCAAGGTTGGCACTGGGCAATTCATTGAAGCGGGCCAGGAAATCCACCTGAGCAGCGGTCTTAAAGTCGTACTGGAAGCAGGTAGTGAGTTGACCCTGATCGGCGGCGGCAGCTTCATCAAGATTGATGCCGGTGGTGTGACCTTGAGCGGGCCGGTGATCAACATGAACTCGGGTGGTGGGCCGGGTAGCGGGACGGGGGCGGCGCCATTGTTGCCGGGGCCGTTGAAGCAGGCGGATGCCGACAAGGCCGGGCAATTGTTGGTGCCGGCACAGCGGCAAGCGTTGATGCAGAAGAAGCCAATCTGTGCGATCTGCGAGAAGGCCAAACTGGAGGCGCAAAATGCTTAAATCCGAGTGGCCGCTGGAAAATGGGTTGCCTCAAGGCCTGCCGTGGAATGGCACCGTCGGTTTGCTACTGGATGGTGTCAGCGTCGAGAAACTGCCTCAACACCTTTATCAATGGTCGGATAATCCGGTTTTCGAGCCACTCTACCTCGGCACCCCATGGGCTGAATTGGGAGACGTTTCGCCGTGTCTGGTTCAGATAAAAGCACAGAACGATCCCATCCTGACAAAGTTTCTGGCTGAGCCTCGCCAAGAATGGGGCTACCTCGTGTTCAGCGATCAACCCTGGGAGCACATGGTCGACCACTTTCGCTGGCTCACCAGTGTCATGCACCCACAGGGTGAGGAAGTGCTGCTGCGTGTCGCTGATCCGGCCGTGGCCCATGCGCTGCTCGACTACGGCGAGAGCATCAAGGACCCTACCCTGTTCGGCCCTTGCTCACAGGTCGTCGGCGCCGACGCGGCGCTGGGCTGCTGGCACATCAACCAGCGCCCCGGCAAAGCCCCCGAGCCGAACCACAGCAAACGCTACCGCTTGAGCGACGAGCAACTCAGCCAACTGGATGAAGTGAATTTCCGCAGCATCGTCCTTCGCCTCGACGAACACATGCACGAATACTTTCCGTCCTATCAGTCGCAATCAATGCCGTTGCAGCGCTGGGAACACCTGCATGCATTGGCTTCGACTTCATATGATCGAGGCTTCAACACCGAGCTCGACATCACCCTCTACGCCAACATTCACGGCTTCCTCGGTGACCAAGCGCTGGAGGAGCATCCAGACCTGGATGCAATACTCAAGACTCCGTCGGAACAAACGCCCGCCCAGCGACTCGAACGGGTCGCTGATATTGCCCAGGAACGGGCTGAAACCCTGCACAGGAGCCAAGGATGACCACGCCAACATCGGCCGGCAAAAGCCCGAACAACGTTGCAAAAAGCCAGGACGACGGCAAGTGCGCCATGGGCGGCTGCTCTCTGATGAAGGCCAAGATCCAGCTCATCCCTCTCCGCTACGGTCTGGTCGAACGACTCGACCCATCCAGCGCACTGTCGATGCCGTACAAAACCACCTCCCGCCCACTGGGCATTCGCTTGATCCGCGACGGCTGGCTCTACGTCATCGTCGACAAAAAACCTCAAGCGGTCATGCATGAATACCGAATCCAGAACGGCATCGTGACCCAACTGCTGTGGGAAAAAGGCGAAATCACCGCCAACAAACGCGAAAGCAACGTGGGCGAGGCCGTGCTTGTCTTCCCGCGTTTGAGCAAGCTCTACGTCAACTACTCCGAAGTGCAATGGACCGCCGCCAAATGCGCGCAGGTCATCAAGCACAAATCCGAACGTGAATACTTCATGCAGGCAGTGGACCTGACCAAGACTGATCCGGAGAAAGGCGCGGCTAATCTGTTGACGCCAAGTCAGGCGGAAAAATGGATTGCGGAAGTTGCGGAGCAGCCGAGTAAAGAGCCGGCGGTTACGGGTGCCAAGCCTGAGGAAAGCCAGGACTATCTCTGGGAGCAAGCGTCGCACTTCAAGAAAACTCAGTTGGGCGCGCTCAAAAAGCAAGTCAAGGCAGAAAATGAGCGTGACCATCTGTACTTGGTCTTACAGGATGACTTGGGCGTGCTGCGCGATCTCGCCGAGCATCAGGATTTGGTCACTGGCTGGATCAGTAACTGGAGTGACGCTGAAGCCAATCAAAAGAAGTATGTGTTTGGTTGCTACATCGAGTCGTTGTACACCGTAACCGGCGAAACCATTCTAAATGCCGCCCAAGGCGACCCTCGTTTTGCCAAACTCAAGGACGAAACAAGCGAAGAGCAGCGGCAATCGATCGTCGACTACGTCAACGTTAAAAATCAAACCCAATATTCCGGTGCAGGTACGCATCGTGGGGCTATTGCAGCTTCAAAGTCGCGGATGCGTACGAGTCTTGGACCTTTGCATTCCAAGTACGAAGACCTGATAGAGACCATCGAAGACAATGCTCATGAAGCGCTCAATGGCGCAAAAATGGGACAAGAAGGTATCAACGACCTGATTGACCGACCGGCGATGGAAGCCTTTCTTAAACAACAGCGAGCACAATTAAGCCGTTGGAATAAACGGCTGGATTTGATAACTGATGATCGAATAAAAATTGTATTCGAAAAGCGCTTCTATAAATCTGCTTGGTATTTTGATCCAAAATTTGGAACCCAACTTGAATCGGCGCTTGCTACTGAATACGCATGCATGAGAGATATATGTCGCACCGACAAGGCTACCGAAGCGATTGCAGACCTAATAGAAAAAGAGCCAGGCTTTACAGTTCCAACCTTCTTTACTGCAAGTTTGACCGACCAGAAGGATCTCTTTGCGAAAATTGGATCATTAATAAAATCGGCTCGAGATATACCCCTTTCAGCAAAGGACTTCCAAGGACTGCAAAAAATTAGCCGGGAGTTCGTAACGCTCCTGACCCAAGATCTCGCGGCATCAATTAATCTAAGCAACGATGGTATAACTTTCGATCAAGCACGAAACACAGCTTATGAACCTGCCAAACAACTCCGCTTGGCGAATGCTCTAGAAGAAGCTATAGAAGGACTACGCAGCGGCCGGGCAATAGACCCAGCTAAAGTTCTACGAAATATTCCCGGTTCAGCATGGATCGACGTACTAAGAACATTTGGCAAAAGAGGTATTACTCTTGAGTTTGCGTCTGCAAGCCAGCTTCATGCGTTCGAAGCTGACATGGCGAAACTCACCGAACTCCGCCAGCAAATGTCCTCGCTCAAAAACAAGATCAGGGAGACATTAGCTAATGAACGAAAAGGTCGAGCCCCCAAGGGAAGCTATCGATCTTTAGTCGCACAGCGTAAATCTGTTCAGCAATCCGTCGCCCCGTTAGAGAAAAAAATCGCGCCTGCAATGATTGCTGTTGGCGAAGGCCCGAGTAAAGCAAGTATAAAAATTAAAGGCCTAACCAGCGCCCAGGAAGCAGAATTCCACCGAATGGCCGAAGATCACCGCTTAAACACAGGCGACAAGGTAAGAGGATTAGGAAAAGATATATTTCAATCCGCGGGAGGCGACATCTTCGCATCAGCTGTATTTGTCGTGCAATTAATTAGCTTCGTCACTGTTTACTCAGAGTTAAGAAGAAAAACCAGCTGGGATAAAACTGATTACATTGCATTTGGCAATGCGTTCTTCTCTGCAAGCGGAGGAGGCTTTGCGGCTGCGCAGGGGATATCTGCCACTACTCTAAACGTAGTCAAAAACAATTATTCAAGCGCAGCCGGAAAAGTTCAATTAGCCGCGCGTATGGGAAAGCTCACGGGGGGGCTGGGGCTAGCAGCTTACGGGTTCGGTATGGCGGCGGCAGCCACAAGTCTGTATGGGGAAAAAGGCTCTGTCGCTCGTTGGACAGAAGCCTTGAGGTCGGGAGATAGTGCAAAGCTGGCTGGTGCCAGCATGACAATCGCGGGCGACTCTGGACAGTTCGTTGTTAACGGTTGGGCAGTTGCACGAACAGGGCAATATATGTTTGAGGCGGCTTCAAATGTTACCCAAGCAAGAGCTGTCGCTTGGGTCACAGCAGGTGGCAAACTTCTGAGCGTTGCTGCGAGAGCCAATTTAATAGGGTTAGGTTTGACGGTGTTGCAGCTAGGTGGCGAGTGGATTTACAACCGAAATAATAAAACAAAGCTTGATAACTGGCTTCAACAGGGCGCGTGGGGGAAAAAGAACCAAAATCGCGGATTCCAAGAAGATCGCATGCAATTAGCAGAGATCACTTCAACCCCTCAGGTCGGTCTGAGACAAATAAACAACAGACCTATTGCCGTGATTAGCATTCCAAATATCACGATTCGAGAGCTGGATGATGTTGGATTTGGCCTTACCGCGTATTGGTCAAGCAATCTCCAGCGCAATGACTGGGAGCCTTGGACTGAACCTTTGCTATATCAACTCAATTTACTGAGCCCACCAGACGCACCACTCCAATTGGGGTTAGAAATTTTTGCACATGAGGCCAACGCCCAGCATGGTCTTGCCATAAAGTTGCGCTACCATCCACTCCCCGGAGCCCCAAAATACCAGGAAATAATGTTTGAAACCAAGACACTGAACGTTGGAAGCGGGAAGGAATTCTCAACAACTGGGTTTCTCAGCGCACGAAATACCACCGCTCAAGCAATCATTGTGACCACCGACACGCTGACTGTGCTCGATTCATCAAAACAAGCCGGGCAAACCTAATGTCTTCAATAAATGAGCAATCCAGCGACGATCTCAATCTCAAAAAAATGCGGCCAGTGGCTGGTGAGAAGCGTAGATTCGCGACAGGTGAAGCACTGTTCCTCTCCCCGCTTCCGATACCAACGGGCAACGCTCCCATGGATTTGGGCGGAAGCTTTGTTGAGGTTAATGACACATTCCTTGACGTAGGCAGTAGTAATTTCGGCAAGGCTTTCCAAGCTAGGGCAATGATTGGACTCGGTATGATGTTTATTTTTTCATGCCTGATTGTTCTGCCTTTGCTTGCAGGATCTACTACCTGGGGAAACCCATTTTCCGAGTCCTTTTGGGACAGAGCAGCAGGCATGCTCAATTTCGGTGTGACCTTTAGTATTTGGGGAGGAGGAATAGCTGCGCTCCTGGGTACTTACGTTATCTTGAGCACTACCAGAGCAAAGTCGCGTACCCGTCCTATTCGATTCAACCGCCAACGTCGTGAAGTCTGTTTCTTTCCCGAAGGTTCTGACGTCCCCGTCATTCAACCATGGGAAGAGATAGTATCTTGGCTTTCAATCAGTACAGGTGTTACTGGAGTAGGAGTAACAAGCGCCTATACCTTTGGTATGGCGTTCGACGATTCCAAAGCTGACGTAGTGCATTTTGTGAGACAAGGCGTGATGACTCCTGCTCATGGCTTAGGTAAGTGGGAAGCCATACGTGTCTATATGGAAAAAGGTCCAGAGTTCTGCCCTGGCAAAGCACCATACGAAAGCCGAGGCACCTTCGATAAAGAACGACAAGAGATGCATGAGGAGCACCAACACAACGAACGTTCCGCTTTCGGGGTTGGCTGGTGGTACCTGACACACTTGATCACTTGGTGGCGTTTTCCGTACTGGGTAGCCGAATGGGACCATCGTTTCAGTATGAAATCTCTACCTGATTCCATTGCTGAGTGGTCAAAATCTATACCGACTGAGCAGTGGGCCAAGCCGAGCCATGAGTTGAAAGAGCAAAGCGCCAAGATCGAAAAGGCTTTTGCTCAGGGACAAGATTTCATGACGTACTTCAAGGCGAACCTAAATGAAATCAAGACAGAAGAATCGATAAATAATTGAATGGAAACGATGAGCCGCGTCCTTGATGCATAAATGTAATCGACTACCTCATGCCGGAGATGCACTTTATGGTTATCCTGCATGACACCTACCTCTCCGCAGTACGACGAGTTCGATATTCGACAGCAGCACCCCGTCGCTGGGGAAACTCGTCGCTTCCCCACAGGCGAAGCATTGTTCCTTTCACCTCTACCTGTTCCTACCGGGCAAATCCCAATGGATCTCGGCGGAAGTTTTGTTGAAGTCAACGACACCTACCTGGACTTGGGTAGCAGCAATCTCACCAAGTCTTTCCAAGCACGATTAGCTGTGTCACTCCCTACAGTCGTAGTCATCGTTTGTCTAGTTGTTCTCCCAACCTTGATGGGCTTCGCAGCATTCATAAATCCATTCGGCAGAAGCTTTTGGTTTTACTTCAACGATTTTTTTGAGTTCGGAATATCACTAGCGCTCTGGTGTGGAGGGGGAGCAGCGCTGATTGGCCTGTACGCGATTATCAGCACCACAAGAAACAAATCCCGCGCCCGCCCCATCCGATTTAACCGTCAACGCCGAGAGGTCTGTTACTTCCCGAATGGCTCCGACGAACCCGTGATCCAGCCTTGGGAAGACACGGTTGCGTGGATCTCAGTCAGCACCGGATTCACCGGAGTAGGCGTAATCAGTAGCTACACCTTTGGCATGGCCATAGATAATCCCAAGGCCGATACTGTGCACTTTCTCACACAGGAGGTCATGACTCCTGTTCATGGACTAGGCAAATGGGAAGCCATACGTGTCTACATGGAAAAAGGACCAGAGTTTTGCCCTGGTAAAGCACCATACGAGGGTCGCCACACTTTCGATCAAGAACGACAGGACATGCACGAGGAATACCAGCACAACGAACGTTCCGCATTAGGAGTTGGTTGGTGGTACCCCCCCGGTGTCAGGATAGTTGTCGCCTCTCCGAATTTTCCTGAAAAAGCATATCGGGGGCGGAAAGAGACTGGTCGTGCCGTACTATTCACCTGAACGCAAAGCCGCATTACTCAAGATGCTGCTTCCCCCGCTGAACCTGACGATGGCCGAGGTTTCCCGGCGTGAAGGGGTTAGCGAAATGTCTTTGTCCAACTGGCGCAAGAAGGTCAGTTCTGAAGGAAGCGCAGTGCCTGAAGACAAGCCACTCCCCGAGAACTGGTCTGCTGAAGCCCGGTTCGCTGTCGTCCTTGAAACCGCCGGTCTGTCGCAGCTCGAACTGGGTGAGTACTGCCGACGAAAAGGTCTGTACCCCGAACACGTCAGCGCCTGGCGCCAAGCCTGTATCACGGGGCAGCAGAGTGTTCAGAACCAACAAAAGGTCGACCGCGAACAATCTCGCAAGGACAAGAAACGTATTCAGCAACTTGAGCGCGAACTGCTGCGTAAAGACAAGGCGCTGGCCGAAACCGCCGCGTTGTTGGTGCTGCGAAAAAAGCTCAACGATTACTGGGGGATCGACAACGAGGACACCTGACCTCTTTGCCGGAACGGCAGTTGTTGGTGGCTTGGTTGATCGAAGCCATCGAGGCCGGTGCTCGAAAAATCAGAGCGTGCCAAGAGGTGGGGCTGTCGCTCAGAACCTTGCAGCGATGGACGCAGAGTGAGGATCTTCAAGCCGATGCCCGCACAACCACCGTGCGGCCCACGCCGCGTAATGCGTTGAGCGAGATCGAACGACAAGCGATCGTGACGCTGTGTAACAGCCCTGCGTATGCCCATTTGCCGCCGAGTCAGATCGTACCGAGGCTGGCTGACGAGGGGCGTTATCTGGCGTCGGAAGCGACGTTTTATCGCATCCTGCGTGCAGCCGGTCAGCAACATCATCGGGGCCGTAGCCAGCGACCCAGACGGCATGCGGCACCGACGACGCATGTCGCCAAAGCGCCCAATCAGGTGTGGTCGTGGGACATCACGTATTTGCCGTCGCCGATACGCGGCAAGTACTACTACCTGTATTTGATCGAAGATATTTACAGCCGCAAGGCCGTGGGCTGGGAAGTTTACGAAGAAGAAAGCGGCGAAAAAGCGGCTGCGCTGCTGCAACGCAGCGTGATCGGCGAGCAGTGTTTACACGAGCCGCTGGTGCTGCACTCGGACAATGGTGCGCCGATGAAATCGCTGACGCTGTTGAGCAAGATGTACGACCTGGGTATCACGCCGTCCCGTGGCCGACCGCGAGTGAGCAACGACAATCCGTACTCGGAGTCGCTGTTTAGAACGCTGAAATATTGCCCGCAATGGCCGCAGGAGGGTTTTGCCAGCTTGGACGCCGCACGCGCGTGGGTGAGAGATTTTATGCGTTGGTACAACAACGAGCACCGGCATAGCCGGATCCGCTTCGTGACACCGACGGAGCGGCATCGAGGGCTGGACCAGCAGATCCTGGCGCGGCGGCATGAACTGTACCAGCGAGCGCGCAAGAAAAGCCCGGAACGTTGGTCAGGCCAGACGCGGAACTGGGAGCCGATAGGAGCGGTGATGCTGAATCCGGATCGGGAGCAGCAGGACGAGAAAAGAGCGGCATAGTTGAACGGTTGACGCGACAACTACCTTGAAAAACGCCGTACCTGACACACCTGATCACTTGGTGGCGTTTTCCGTATTGGGTAGCAGAATGGGACCATCGTTTCAGCATGAAATCTCTACCTGATTCCATTGCTGAGTGGTCCAAACCTCTTCCGCTTGAACAATGGGCCAAGCCAAGCCCAGCACTTAAAGAGCAAAGCTCGAAAATCGAAAAAGCCTTTGCTCTAGGGCAGGATTTTATGACGTACTTCAAGGTAAACCTAAACGAAAGCAAGGCAGAAGAATCAACAAACAACTGAGCTATATAATTGCCAAAAATCAAATAGCCCGATAACCGTCAGGTCAAGTCTGAGCTTTTACAAAACTTGAAGACGCGATCATCGTCGCCATCAACAACAAAATGCACAACTGCCAAGCCCCGTCGAACTCGCACTTCACCCACCTGGAAGACGTGCATTTCACCTACCGCAAAATCACCTGGACCCACGAAGTATCCGGTACTTCGGGTTCCGATGACTGGCGTCAGCCGGTCGCCTGATTCAGGCCGACCGTCTCAAGCATCGGCCAGCTCTGCTGGTCGATGTTGTTTTCGCCCTTCCAGAATTTTGCGTCTGCTGATTCCTTTTTCCGGTATTGGCGAACGCAGCAAGCATGCACGAGGAACAAGGGATGTTCGCGCCGGCCAATCAGACTCACTTTGCCCTGACTATCGAAGGTCTGGACAACGATCTCCAGGTTCTTGCCCTGCAAGGTCGGGAAGCCATCAGCCAGCCTTTTGTGTTTGAGGTGGAGCTGGTCAGTGAACAGCCGTCCCTGGTATCCGCTCCATGAACTCCACATTCCAAGCGGATAGCTGACGGCTGATGCTGTGCTCCCGATTTCCATCAGGAGCCCATCACCATGATGCGTCCCAATGCCAGCGTTGAAAAAGTGTACCTCTACCCGAAGCCTGTAGATTTTCGAAAGTCCATCGACGGCCTGGCTGCATTGGTCGAACTGGACATCAAAGTTGCGGTGTTCGACCCTGTGCTTTTCGTCTTTCTAAATCGCCACCGCAACCGCGTCAAAGTGTTGTACTGGGAGCGCAACGGCTTCTGCCTTTGGCTCAAGCGCCTGGAGTCTGAACGTTTCAAACTTTCCCCTGATGAGGTCGACGAGGCGATCGTGCTGACTGTCCAGGAATTGAACTGGTTACTGGATGGCTTTGATCTCTGGCGCAATCGTCCTCATAAGGTTTTAACGCCAAGATTCGTCGCCTGACGGGTATAATCCCCGGCATGAATTTGATACCCGAAGACCTTCCCGATGATCCTGTTTTGCTCAAGCAAATGTTGCTTGAGGCACTCAGTCGTCAGCAAGTAACGGCTGAGGCATACCAGACTCATATCGTCGATTTGAAAGAACAGATCAAGCTGCTGCGCGACCGTTTGTTCGGTCGAAAATCCGAGCAGACCATCGAGCCCAACACGCCGCAACTGGCGT
Source organism: Pseudomonas sp. RT4P38 (assembly GCF_054897765.1). Lineage (NCBI taxonomy): Bacteria > Pseudomonadati > Pseudomonadota > Gammaproteobacteria > Pseudomonadales > Pseudomonadaceae > Pseudomonas > Pseudomonas sp. RT4P38. The sequence continues at coordinate 2,719,935 of NZ_CM142703.1, read as the reverse complement.
TGTTCAATGAGCCCGAAAGCGAGCCGATGCTTCCAGTCGGCGACGCTGACGAAGAAGTTGTTGCTTCGACGCCACGTCGCGGCAAACGCAAGCCACTGTCGGCTGATCTGCCACGCTTCGAAGTGACCCACGAACTGCCCGAGCACGAACTGACCTGCGCTTGCGGCTGCCGCAAACACGTCATCGGTGAAGAAACCAGCGAACAGCTGGAGATCGTGCCGATGCAGATTCGCGTACTCAAACACATACGCAAAGTTTACGGTTGCCGCGGTTGTGAAACCGCGCCGGTCACCGCAGACAAACCCGCTCAGATGATCGAAAAGAGCATGGCCAGCCCCAGCGTATTGGCCATGCTCTTAACCACCAAGTACGTCGATGGCCTGCCGTTGCATCGTTTCGAAACCGTGCTGAGTCGCCACGGTGTGGTTATTCCAAGGCAAACACTGGCGCGCTGGGTCATCCAGTGCAGCGAACACTTCCAGCCCTTGCTGAATTTAATGCGCGACCGATTACTGGAAAGTCCGGTCATCCACTGCGATGAAACAAGAGTCCAAGTATTGAAAGAGCCGGATCGAGACCCAACCAGCCAATCGTGGATGTGGGTGCAGGCCAGCGGGCCGCCGGATCGAAAAGTTGTGCTGTTTGACTACACCTCCAGCCGTGCGCAGGAAGTGCCTCTACGCCTGCTGGAAAGTTATCGCGGCTACGTGATGACCGACGACTACGCGGGTTACAACGCGTTGGCGTTGCAGCCAGGTGTTGAGCGGTTGGCGTGCATGGCGCATGCACGACGTAAGTTTGTCGACGCGCAGAAAGTGCAGCCCAAGGGCAAGAGCGGACGTGCCGATATCGCGCTGACGATGATCAACAAGCTGTATGGCATCGAGCGTGAACTCAAGGACGTCAGCGATGAACAGCGATTTATCGGTAGACAAGAAATGAGCCTGCCGATCTTGGCCCAGCTGAAAAGCTGGCTGGATAAAACACAGTCACAGGTGACGCCACAAAGTGTGTTGGGTAAGGCCGTGAATTATCTGGCGAACAACTGGAGTCGGCTGGAGCGCTACGTGGAGGCTGGGTTTTTACCAATCGACAACAACGCCGCCGAAAGAGCGATAAAGCCTTTTGTTATCGGGCGCAAGGCATGGCTGTTTAGTGACACGCCCAAAGGCGCGGCGGCCAGTGCACAGATCTACAGCTTGGTCGAGACCGCCAAGGTCAACGGCCAGGAACCCTATACGTGGCTGCGCCACGTACTGGAGCGGCTGCCGCAAGCGCAGTCGTTGGAAGACTATGAAGCGCTGTTGCCGTGGAACTGCTCGCCAGAGATGCCACGGTAAACGACTGCCTCATCTTGAGGTAGGTGTAGTTCGTGGATCGGTTACTCAGCATCGACTCAGAAACACTCCTAAGCCACACCTGCGAAACCCTCGCCTCGCTTAACGGACTCACCACCGACCTGGCCTGTGAACTCGAAGGTTCGCACCGCAGCCTGGCTGCTATCAATTCAGGCTCAGATTTAAAGGGGGCAAAAAAAAACGGGCGATCTTAAGATCACCCATTTTTTTATATTCCAACCGGCATTTCAAGTCGCACCTAATCAACCGCGTACTTAACCACCACCCGATTCTTATAATGCCGCTCACCCGTTGATAAACGTGATACCGCAACGCCTGATCCCACAATAACTCCCCTTCCAACTGTTGCTAGGCGACATTGAGCTTCAACTGAAAATGGCGATCGGTCGGGTTGACGGGTGGGTCGGCCCACCAGGCGGCAGAAGGAAAAGTATTCTCGGGTGCGATGACGACGCAGTCGATGCTGGCTACCGCGAGATTCAGGGTGATGACTTCGTTGTGCTGCAGGTGTGTATCGCACGTCGAAAAAGGTGTTCGCCCAGTGTAATGGCCTGGCAATCCATGCACCGGTAAAGAGCCCTGACACTGGGCGAACGGGAAGTATTTTAATTGAAGTTTTCGAATATGTCCGCGTCTATGAACATGAAATTTATCGAAACAACATTGATTAAATGTCGGCCTAAATACTATTTAAAGACCACCAAAACTCACCAGTTAGACCATTAAAACTGATTGTTCTTATACAGAAAAGTTGTACAAGAACAATCAATAATAGAGCTAATATTCAACTTCAGTGTTTGCTGGTCACTGTCAATATGTCGGTATAGGTCACAACGACACTCTGTCCAACTTTCAGATCTTTCAATTTCGCTTGAACTTCGGGTCTTACGACGTCAACGGTCTTGGACCGGCCGGCGGGGTTTTCGAAGGTGACCTGGTTTTTCTTCACGTCGATTTTGGTGATTTTCAGTTGGACCTGCACCTGACGGTAGGCTTCGCCGCCCGAGTTGTCGCTGCCGGGAGCTGCGCGGACTTCGCCAGCGCGTTCGACGGTGCCTGGCAGGCCTTTGTCGACATCGGTGTCGAGGTAGGCGGCGACAGCGCTAGTAACCTTGACATCGACTTGGTCGCCGACTTTCAAGTTGCCGAGGTTTTTGGCCTTGTCGGTCAATTGCACATGGACCTGACGACCTTCCGGTCCCTCCAGGACGACCCGGTGATTGGCAGCATCGACCGAGACAACTTTGGTGGTGACCTGATCCGCCTCCACAACGGCAGACAGCGGGATGTCCGCAGCCATGGCGCTAAGGCTGGTGGCAGACAGCAGCGTTGCGAGGGTGATGGCTTTGGTCAGTGCGTGAAGTTTCATAAGCGGTACATTCCCTGTGATTTGGAGGCAGCAACGATCGCTGAACCACCGTCCAGCGCCCTCTGCGCAGATGAGCATAGACGCTGATCAGGGAGTGTTCGCAGTTTCTTGGAGCGCTCCTCAAGCCTCGGGATCGTCAACCTCTTGGGCGACGTTCACGGCAGGCGAATCTTTATTGGATTGATCGGCCTTGGCCTTCAAGGCTTGCCACTGTTCCAGGTCAATGGCGCCCTGCCCCAGCAAGTCGTCGGCCACTCGCAGCAGTTCGGCGTAATGGGCGTCGGGGGATTGTTGCCAGTAGGCCTTGTCTTCAAACAGGCGCTGCCACGAATCAAGGTCAGGCGGTTTCAGGTCTTCACTCATGGCGGGCTCCTGTGAATGGGCTTCTAAAATTAGGAGGCCATCGCTCTGCCGAGAGTTCCGACTCAATACCCGGTCATTTCCAGATAACCCTGCCCACCGTGGCTGCCGCTCAATTGCACCGGTCCTTCCCAATAGGGAATGCGCAAAGCCATCCACGCATTGGGGTTGAGGGCGCTGATCGTGATGTCGAGGTGTTTGTCGGGGATTTTGATCGACCAGCGCACAGGCATCGAGCGTCCGGCGACTTTGGCGGTGTCTTGCGGTGTGAGGCTGATGTCGGCGGCGTTCAGCAACTGTGTCTGGCCCTGAGCGTCGATCCAGGTGCCAGTGAGGTATGGCGCGCCGTCCTTCTGCCGCATGCGGTAGAGCATCACCTGTTCGCCGCTGTCCAGATGCAGGGAAAACCAGTCCCAGCCAGTCTGGTTGGCGGTCAGGGGTTGGCTGCTCCATTCGCGGTCGAGCCAGGCCGGACCGCTGACTTGATACGTTTTTCCGTCGATTTCCAGCGTGCCGCGGGCCTGAAAAAACGGCTGGCTGTAGTAGTACGACGCCTGCCCTTGTTCGGACTTCTGACTGAAGCCTTTGTCTCCCTGAAGCACCAAAGGACGTGTGGAGGTCAGCCGCAGTTTATAGCCAAAATTCTTGTCCCGGGCGCTGAGTTGAAGATCCGCCATAGGGTCGGAGCCCTGACTGCTGAAATGCCAATCATCGATCCACGCGTTGAACGGCGTGAGGCTCACACCAGCCTGGCCAACGCCACCACGGGCGTAACGCTCGGCGGCGTGATGCACTGTCGCCGATGTCACGGCCGCGTGGCCAAGCCAGATAATTTGATTGCTCCAGCCAGACTGCTCGGGCGTAGCTTTCAAGGCGCTGCGAAACAACGTCCACTGCGCGCCAAACTCGCGACCCTGATCGTCCTTGAGGTTGGCGGTGACGTACCACCATTCAATGCGAAAACCGTCATGAGGCCCGTGATCCGCCGGAAAGCTGAACACCCGACCGGGTACTACCGGGGTGAACGCGGCGGCCTGATGACCCAGCCCCGCGAAGCCTTTCTCAACAGGCGCCGAGTTATCGCACCCGCTCAATAACGCCAATAGCAACACGCCGACCTTAATCTTCATGAGCAAACGTCCTCAGCAGATCCGCCGGTTGCGTGCGATACAGCGAATACAGCGGCCACGCCGACGCCAATAAAGTCGCCAACAGCGCCAACCCCATCAACTGCAACAGCTGCAGCGGAAACACCCGCAGCGGCAAGCGCCAGCCGAAGGCCTGAACGTTGATCACCGTGTCCAGGCACCACGCCAGCGCGATCCCCAACGGCAACGCCAGCACCAGGGTCAGCACCGCCAGCAACCAGGTCTGCCCGAGATTGAGCAGCATCAATTGCCGGCGAGTCACGCCGAGCGCCCACAGGGGGGCGAGTTGCCCGAGGCGGCTCTGGCTTTGGGTCAACAGGCTGATGAACAGCGCCACGCCCGCCACACAGAGGGTCAGGCTGTTGAGCGCGGCGGTCGCGGCAAAGGTGCGTTCGAAGACTTGCGTGGACCAACCCTTGAGCCGGGCCTGGTCGACGATGCGGCTGTCCTCCAGCGTGAAGCGGGTTTGCAGCGCGGTCTGGAAGGCAGGGATCAACGTCGGGGCGATGCGCAGGTTGAAACGGCTCGGTGTCAGCTGCGGCCAGCCGCGCAGCAGATGGTTGACGTTGACCAGAATGTGGCCCTTGGGATTGCCGTAGTCGGCGTAAATGCCGACGATCCGTGGCGACCATATGCCGTTCGGTGTGGCAATCGTCAGGTGATCACCAAGGCGCACCTTCAGCCGACGGGCCAGTTGTTCGCTGAGCATCAGTGCGTCGTCCTTGGCCAGTCGGTCCCAAGGGTTGTCGCCCAAGCCTTCCAAGAGTGGCCAATGCTGGCGATACGTCGGGTGATCGATCACGCCGAAGACGTCCGCCGGCCAGCCTTGCAACTGGATCGACACTTGCCAGTTGGGCAGCACCGCCGTGAGTCCGGGTTGCTGCTTGAGCCAGGTTTGCAGCTCCCTGGCCTGGGCCGGATTTCGCGGATTAACGTACAGCTCGGCGGTCAAGCGTTGTTCGAGCCAATCGCTGAAGGTCTGACGAAAACCGGCCGTCATGCTCCCCGCACCAATGTTCGCCGCCAATGCCAACAACAGCGCCATCAGCGCCAGGCTCAGGGCCGGCAGTTGCTGACGGCAGTCGGCGAGAAACCATTGGCCGAGCACCGAACGACTGCGATGCAGCACCCGGTTCAACACCCAGTTGAGCACCACCGGCAACGCCAGCGCAGCGCCGATCAACAGTGCCGCCATCAGCACGAAGCCACTGCTCAGGCTGTCGCCAAAGATCAACGCCAGCAGCGCGACCACCGCGGCAATCACGGCGACCCAACCCTGGCGCCGCAACCAGCGCGCGTGAGCCTGATGCCAGGCTTGCGGATCGGCCAGGGCCAGCAAAGGCAGACGCGCTGCCCGCAACAAACTGTTGGCACCGGCCAACAACGCACCGAACAGGCTCAGGCCGACGCCGCTGAGCCACCACCACGGACTGAGGCTCAACTGCCCCGCCACTTCGGCGCCGTACAACCCGCGCAGACTGGCGGCGACGTCCGGCAACAGCACACTGGCCAGCAGGTAGCCGCTGGCGACCCCGGCCAGTCCGCCGATCAACGCCAAGCCACCCAGTTCAACTGCCAGACAGCTAATGAGCATTCGCGCACTGACGCCACAGGCACGCAGGGTTCTGAGCAAGCCACGGCGTTGTTCCAGCGCCAGGCCGATCGCGGCGTGGACGATGAACAGGCCGACCACGAATGACAGAAAACCCAGAGCGTCGAGGTTCAAATGAAAACTCTCGGTCAGGCGCGACAAATTGTTCTCTTCGTCGCTGGTCTTGAACTGCAGTTGTCCCTTGAATTGATCAGGCAGGGTCGCGGAGAAATCCTTCGGCAGCAGCAGGCGTGACAGTTGATCCGGCAGGCCGAGAATCTGCTGGGCGAAGCCGATGTCCACCAGCAACACACCGGGGGCCATATCGGACTGCGCATGCAGCGGCGGCAATGCCTGACCACTCAAAGTCACCGGGCGTTCGCCCTCGTGCAGACCCAGTGCCTGTAACGTCTGCGGCGCAATCCAGGTACTGCCCGGCGGGCTGAAAAACTCGACAATCTGCTCAATCGCCAACGCCTGCCCGGCCACTGCGGAGCCGGCGGGCAGCGACACCGGCTCGATCCCCATCAGTTGCAAGCGCTGCTCGTCATGGCCCTTGAGCGTCACCCGGCCTTGCAGGACCGGCGACACCGGCCAGCCCGCACGGCGCAGGTCGACAAACACGTGCTGGGAAAAAGTTGCGCCACTGGGCGCACTGAGGCTGGCCTGGGGTTCGCCGCCAATCAGCTGACTGGCCCGGGCATAACTTTCACGCGCCTGGCTGTTCAGCGCCTGCACGCCGGTCAGCAGGCTGGTGGCGAGCCAGAGCCCGGTCAGCACACTGAAAAACTGCACCGGATGCTGCCGCCAATGACTGAGCAGCGCCCGCAGCGTCTCGCGAAAGACCCGCACCTCAGCGCTCGTCCGCGCCAGCCAGACGGCCACCGTGGAGCACCACTTTTTCTGCCATTCGCGCGGCAACCCGTGGGCTGTGAGTGACCATTAATAAAGTGGTGGGACTGTCGTCGAGCAACTCCAGTAATAGCTTCAAGACCTCATCGCTGGTGGCTTCATCGAGGCTGCCGGTCGGTTCGTCGGCCAGCAGCAGTTTTGGCCGGGACGCCAAGGCCCGGCCCAAAGCGACCCGTTGCTGCTGGCCGCCGGACAGCTGTTCCGGATAACGCCGCAGCAAATCCCCCAATCCCAGACGTTGCACCAGATGCGCCTGCCAGCGCGGATCATGCCGTCCCGCCAATCGCGCCTGGAATGCCAGATTATCCTCCACGCGCAAACTGCCGATCAGGTTGAACTGCTGAAACACCAGGCCGATTTCGGTCCGCCGCCAGTTCGCCAGTTGCCCTTCGCTCATCTGTTCCAGCCGATGTTCGCCGCTGCGGATGCTGCCGCGATCGACCTTGTCCAGCCCGGCAATCAAGTGCAGCAAAGTGCTTTTACCGCTGCCTGATTCGCCCATCAGCGCCAGGCTGCTGCCGGGTTTCAAGGTGAGGTCGACACCTTGCAGAACCGGTAATGGGCCCTGGGGAGTGGCGTAGCTTTTGAAGACGCCTTGGACCGTAAGCATGGGGAAAACCGTTCGATGTGCGTGGAGCAAGGATAGCGGACGGCAGCGGCACCGCGTTATCGATGCAGGCGATGCGGTTTTAGATCTTCACCGCCACCCACGTAAAACACAACGGCAGCTGCGCCGTTTGCTGCTCATACCGATCATAGAGTGCCTCGCGGTTGGAATGTGGGTACTCCTTGAAGTGGCTGACCTGCAATCCGGCGTCGATCGCCCCAGTGAAGATGGCGCCCAGGGTGTGGACAAACCAGTAGGACGAAGGCGCCTGCTGGTCGACTTTGCCTTCGTAGACGATCGGCTGATTCTGCACGAAGGGTTCACTGCGAAAGTACGAGCTGTCCGGCCGATACGGATCGGCTGACTCGGGGTCGAACATTTCCAGGAAAGGGTGGGTTTCGTACACCACCAGGCTGCCGCCGGGCTTGAGGGTTTGTGTGACATGGCGGAAGAATTCGGCGATGTCCGGCATCCAGTTCAACACGCCAATGGTGATCAGCGCCACGTCGAAACGGCTGTGTAGCTCAAGCGGCAGATGATGAATATCAGCCTCGATGAACTCAGGCGCATGGGGCGAGCGTGACGCCAGTTCCCGCGCCTGATCGAGGAAGGCCTCGGACTGGTCGACGCCCACGACGCTGTGGGCCCCCAACGCAAACAGCGAGATACTTTCACGCCCGTTGTTGCAGCCCAATTGGACGACGTCCTTGCCGTCGACACCCACTTGCTCCAGCAAACCGCGGAGGGTGTCGTCCAGGCAGCAAAAATCCCCATAACCAACAGCTGTCAAACGGGCCTGCCATTCAGGGGTGTCTTTATGGTGTCGGGCGGAGTCATTCCAGGCATCGCGGTTGCTGGCGATGGCCTTTTCCTTTGACGGCATTTCCATTGCACGCTCCAGACTGGGGTCTTGATTGACCGGCACGAGTCTAGATCAGGGTTTTGAAAAATCCCATTGAGTCTTTGTTGAAATCTTGTAATCCAGGCATCGCGAACGCGTCCCCGTACGGCAGCTATAGTTAATGACCTTGGGGAAATGCGGGGAAAACCGATTTCGCAGGTGTCGCCATGAAAAAAACCGATTTGACGCTATTGTTCGCCCTCTGCCTGACCGCCACAACCGGGGCTCACGCGGACGACAGGCTGCCCCCCACTAGCGATTACAGCAGTGAGTTCAACTATTACGGGGACGACCAACCCTTTGCTCACCCCGTACCTCCGTCCCTGAGCACGGTGCCCCCCGGGTCGTACATCCCGACAGCGCCTCAGGACTTCATCCCCATTTCGAGCCAGCATGAGTTCTACGACTCAAGATTGCCGACGGTAGCGGATGCCACTGTGCGCGTGTTCATCCGCTCTTACGATCAGGAACGCGGTGTCTACGCGAACGAAGAAGTGCTCGACCCCACGTGCCTGCTCGCGTGCCTCAGCCGTCAGGGGCCAGTGATGCAATAGGCCTACCACTGGCGTTTGTCCGGGCGCGCGAGGCCGAGTTTTTCGATCCGGTAACGCAACATGTCGCGGCTCAGGCCCAACAGTCGTGCGGACTTGGTGACGTTCCAGTCGGTCTTGTCGAGCATCTTGCGCACCATGTCGCGCTCCACTTCCGGCAGGTTCATGGACTCGGTGCCGTTGTAGGCCGGACGCGGCTCGCTGTGTTGCGGCTCTTGTTGAAACATCAGCGGCTCATCCACCAGGCTCAGGCACACATTCAACTGATGCGCGGCGATGGTGTCGCTCTGGGCCAGCAGCACGGTTTGCTCAAGCATGTTGCGCAACTCGCGCACATTGCCAGGCCAGCTGTAACTGAGCATCAACGCTTCGGCCTGGTCGCTGAAATGCAGGTGCGGCTTGCCATAACGTTTGCCGTGGATCGCGAGGAAATGCCGGGCCAGCAACAGGATGTCTTCGCCGCGGGCATACAGGCGCGGCACCTTGATCGAGATGATCCGCAAACGGAAGAACAGGTCGCGACGGAACTTGCCCTGCTGGACCATTTGTTCGAGGTTGCAGTTGGTGGCGCTGATTACCCGCAAATCGACCTTGCGCTCCTTCACCGAGCCAACCCGGCGGATGGTCCGGTCCTCCAGCAGCTTCAGCAATTTGGCTTGCAGCAACAGGTCCATCTCGCCGACTTCATCGAGAAACAGCGTTCCGCCATCGGCCGCTTCCACCAGCCCGACGCGGCGGTCCTTGGCGTCGGTGAAGGCGCCCTTCTCATGGCCGAACAGTTCCGACTCCACCAGGTTGGACGGAATCGAGGCGCAGTTGAATTCGATGAACGGGCCTTTGGCGCGCGGGCCATCGAAGTGCAGCGCCCGGGCCACCAGTTCCTTGCCGGTGCCGGTCTCGCCTTCCACCAACACCGGCGGCAGATCGGTATTGGCCATGCGCCGTTCGGCGTCGAGTAGCTGGCCAATGGTGCTTTTGAGGTACTGCATCGGTGCCGATTCGCCAATCAATGCCTGCACCCCTGACTTCTGCGCTTCGCGCTCCTGATAGAACGACAGCGTGCGTTCCATTCGGTCGGTGGCCAGGGCCTTCTCCAGCAGCAGCTTGAGCTCCGGCAAAGCCACCGGTTTGGTGACGTAATGGAAAGCGCCCTCTTTCATCGCCACCACGGCGTCTTCGACGTTGCCGTAGCCGGTCATCATGATCACTTTCAGATCCGGCGCGCTGATGCGCAGCTTCTGGATCAGGTCGTGACCGCTCATGCCTGGCAGCGAGTTATCGGTCAGCACCACGTCAGGGACGAAAGTGCCCAATTGCTTCAGTGCATCCTCCGCCGAGTGGCAGACCGTCACCTCGAAGTCCTTGCGTTCCAGGTAGGTCTGAATATTCTCGGCGAGGAGTTCGTCATCCTCGACCAGCAGAATGCTGTGCTCCATATACCCCTCCCGTTGCCACTTTAAAATTGAGACAGACGCGGGTTCCTTCCTGCTCGCGGCTGGTCAATTCGACCGAGCCCTCGAAACGCTCCATTATTCTTTTGACCAGGGCCAGGCCCACGCCCAACCCTCCTTGTTTGGTGGTGAAAAACGGCTTGAAGGCCATTTGTTGTTGCTGTGGGTTCATGCCCTTGCCGGTATCGCTCAGGGTCATGCGCACCATCCCGGGCTGCGGCGTTTCGATATCGATACTCAGCACGCCGCCCTTGGGCATGGCTTCCAGGGCATTGGAAAACAGGCTATTAAGAATTTGCGTGAGCAGCACCTGTTGGCTGACGACCGGCGGACAACTGCGAGGCGTGAAACGCACGTCGACGTCGGAGCGTTTAATCAGCGCGTCGAACGCACTCAGCGTGTCGTCGATGACCAGCACCAGGTCTACCGTTTCGTAGTCGTCGTTCATGGGTCGCAATGACACCAGCAACTCGCGAACCCAGCGCGACATGCGATCGACCTGACTGATGATGTCGCCGATGTTCTTCTGCGCGTTCTGGCTGGCGATTTCCTGAGCCAGTTCGGCGCTGGAACGAATGTTGGCCAACGGGTTACGCAAGCTGTGAGCCACTGCCGAGGACATTTCCCCCAGCGCCACAAAGGTCTCATTGTTGATCAGTTGTTTTTGCTGGCTCTGCAGCAGCCTTGCCGCACGCCGCACAATCCAGAACAGCCCGAGGTAGATGGCCAGACCGCCGAGCAAGGTTGCCAGCCAGATCGACCTGAAACCGCGCTGGATACGTTCCACCAGGTCCACGGGTTCCTTGTAGATCTCCACCATGGCGATCACTTTGCTCTTGTCGGCATTGAACATCGGGATGTAGGTCTCGATGAACAGGTATTCAGGCTCACGAAGCAGCCTTTGCTCGGGACGCTCCTCATCGATTTCGTGATAGCTGGTGGACACCGGTTCCTTCATTTCGAAAGATTCGTCCAGTTCTTGGTCATCTTTGATGCGCACGCCAATCAGCTCCGGATTGGTCGACCAGACCACGGTGCGATCCAGGGCGTACACCGTGGCCAACAGAATGTCCGGCAGATGCTCCACATGATCGAGAAACTCGATGCGCGAAGCCGCGCGGGATCCTGGATTCACGTCGGGATAGGCGTTGTCCTGGCGCGGGTCGAGCATTTCACCCATGGTTCTGTTCGGGGCAATCGAGGCATGGCGAATTTCGGCATCACCAATGGACTGGATGAACTGCGCGGTCAGCATTGAATCGCGCTCGATGCTCTCCTCGACCACGAAGCGCGTGGAAATGTAGCCCAACCCCAGCGCCACAGCAGCGATGATGAAAAAGCTGGCCAGGGAAAACCAGCGCAGCAAATTGAACTGTCCTCGCCAGTCCTTGCCGACTGCTGCCGACGTAACCGGCGCAGGTATTTTTTGTTGTCCTGATATCTGCATAGGACCTTCCCGGATGCCTTGCATCAAGCCTTTTCAGCCGTGTTTCGGATCAGTGTAGGTGGCATTGGTCGAGACTGACGGCGCCAATGATAGTATTTCGCCGCTATTGCGCTTGCGCTGCCTGTAGCGGTTGCTGACGATCGGTTTCTTCTTGCAAAAATCCAATAATTGACTGCGCTGCGTTCTCATCCAGTCGCAGGTTGGGCATGGGGATTTTGTCGAAACGTTCAAACAGTTCCATCGCGATCGGGTCTTTTTCCGCCAGCATGCGGTCCGGCTCGCGAATCCAGCGACTCAGCCATGCCGGATCACGCTGGCGAGTGACGCCGATCAGGTCCGGGCCGATGCTGCGCATGCCGATGCCCTGCCCGTCCATCGGACCCAGGCTGTGGCACGACGCGCAACGGGTGCGAAACAGTTCTTCGCCATTGCTGGGTGGGCGAATCTCGGGCGCATTCGCGTAGTTTTCTTCAACGCTGGGCTGCTTCCAGTTCTGCAGCGTGTTGGCCAACTGATCGGCCAGGATCCACGGATTTTCGAAAGGTGAAGCTTTCATCCAGCGGCCTGTGGTCTGGTTGCCGACGATCAGGCTCAGGTTGTGGTCCTTGCTGCGGCCGTTATCGACGCCTTCGATGAACAGCCCGAGTTTTTTGCGCAGGTCGGTAACGGCCTCGAACTCCCCGGTGAGGAACTGCCAGCCTGGCCCGACCTTGAAGCGCTGCGCATAGGCTTTGAGTACTTGCGGTGTATCGCTCAACGGGTCGATGCTGATCGAGTAGAAAAAGATGTCTTGGCCGACCCGGTCCCCCAGCAACTGTTGCACCTGGCGCAGGCGCGCGGTTTCCAGCGGACAGGAGTCGCTGCACGTGGTGAAGATGAAGTTGATCACCACCACTTTGCCCTTGATCAGGTCATCGAAAAAACGCACCTGCCGACCGTCCTGATCGGTCAGCAAGGTGTTGGGGAAGTAATCGCCACCCCAGGGTGTCGCCGATTCCGTCGGCGACGGTGCACCTTCATGAGCGAGCAGCACCCAAGCGGCCAGCACACAGGTAACCAGCAGCAAAATCAGGTGCATGCCCAGGGCGCGGGAGCGCGGCGTACGTGATGTCATGTCGGCTCCCCTGCGGATCATGGTGTGACCTCTGCTTTGGTGCCGTGGCCGTCGCCGGTGCGGAAGGTTGGCAGCGCGGCGGAGTTCACGTAGCGCACACCATCCCAACTTGGCAGCGGTGTCGGCATCAGCTGGAATTGCCCGGGTTTCTCAACGTCCCAGCGCAGCAGCATCGAGTTGTCCTCATGCTGAGTGTTGTGACAGTGCTCCATGTACGTCCCGGCGAATTCGCGGAAGTGAATCGCGATCTCGACGTTGTCCAGGCCATCCTTTTCCGGGCCGATGCGGTACACGTCCTTGCGTGCCCATTTTTCCCATTCCGGTGGTGCCTTGCCGCCGCGACTGAGAATGATCCCCTCCTCGAAGTGCACATGCACCGGGTGGCTCCAGCCTGTATCGCTGCCCTTGATGTGCCACACTTCCAGCGTGCCGAAACCCGTGACGCCGGCGTCGGTCGGACCGCTGGCCAGTTTGGTCGAGACGCTCAGCCGGCGCGGGTCCATGCGAAACCCGAAACCGCCGTCGGTCTTGATCGTCCAGGGCGCTTCATCGGTGCCATCGGAACGGCCGAAGGTAAAGGTGCGGTGGCGGGCTTTGGCCAGCAGCGCCTTGTCGGCAGCATTGTCGCGGTGAATCTTCAGCGGGATCATCACCAGGCCTTCAGCCTTGCCCGGTTTGGCCGGTTCATAAGCGGCCGGGTCCATGGCCAGGTCCTGACCGGTGTAAGCCTTGACGTTGAGTTGCAACACCTTGCCTACCGCCGGATCACCGTTCTCCCACTTCGGCCCCTTGCTGGTTTGCTTGAGGATCGCCCGGTATTTCTCGGACAGCACGTCAGCCAGGGAGACGGGTTCTTCCGGGCTCTTGCCGTCTTCGTGCACCAGCAGGTTGACGAAGAACAGCTTGTCGCCCGGTTTGACCCCGTTTTTCGAGAAGTTGACGATGATGTCGAAACGCTCGGCGATGCCCAGGGTTGGCAGGATCGCGTTGTGGTTCTGTTTATCACCGTCGGCATCCAGGTCCATGCTGCCGTCGAACGGCACGCTGTGTTCCATGATATTGCCGTCGTTGGCAATCATGTGGAACGGCACCCGGGCATACGACACGCCCGACCCGGCAGGCCCTTGGAACTCGCCGCTGGTGCCCTTGATCTCGCGCACCAGCGCCATTTTGAAGTAGCGCGACACTGAGCCATTGAGCATGCGCAAGCGATAGCTGCGGGCGCGCACGTCCAGGGTCGGTTTCCACTTCCAGTTGACCAGCACCTGGTCACCGAGGAAGCCGTCAGTGTTGAAGGGGTTGAACCACAGTTGACCGTTCTTGTCCCACGCCTTGTCGGCAAACATCAGGTTGACGTCGTAGTCGCGGTTACCCCAGGGCAAGGCGCTGCCGCTGGGGAGGCGCAGGTTGACGCCGTCATTCACCGATTCATTGCCGCGGTCGAGGGCGCTATAGTAGTTCATCATCGCCGCGTTGCCCTTGTAGACGTTCTGCGCGGTGAAATCGAGCATGTGGTCGTGGAACCAGTGGGTGCTCATGGTTTCGCGCCAGTCGCCGCGGACCTTGATCATGCCGTTGTCGCAGGTCTTGCGGCTGGGGGTGAGGTCGTTGGTCCACAGGGTTTCGCCCGCCGCGCACGGAAATGCTGCACGCGGGTCTTCAGCCTTGGTGTTGATACTGTCGTAGCCGGCCAACTGGATCGGCCAGCGATAGTCGTAAAACTGCCCGGGGAAGAAAAACGCGTTGGCAAAACCGTCGCTTTCCGCGGGTGCGTGACCGTTGTGTTCGTGGGTGGAGATGGTGTGCAGGCCAAACCCCATGTTTGCCGACGGGTCGATCGGCAAGCCATTGTAATGGCGCATCAACACCGGTTGTCCGTACCGAACCATGAGCAATTTGGGCGGCAGGGTGCCGTCGAAGGTCCATACCGAGTTGTGTTTCTGCACCGGCATTTTGGGGTGAAAACGCGGTTCAACGCCTTTGGAGGTGCCTGCGGTCGCCGGCACGCCCGCCACATTGTAATAGAGGCCACTGGGGCCAAACTCACCCAAGGCATAGCGGTGCATCTGCCGACTGTCACGCAAGCCGGTGTTCACCCGTGCGCCGGTTTGCACGGTCTTGTAGGCCACCTGCGGGTAAAACTCGTTCCAGCGCTGGTGCGACCAGCCTTTCCCTGGCGGCCGGCCTTCCGCCGACGAGCCGATACGGCGGTTGAGGAAAAACTCAATCTGCTTCTGCCAAGGGTTGCGGTCGACCACGTTGGAATAATGGCTGGGGAACGGAGTCAAGCCTGGTTGACGCAAGAACGCGTCGAGCGCCGCACTCGGCGGAGCGCTGCGTGCGACGCTGGTGGGATCTTGTTGCGGCAGCGGGCCGATGGCGGCGGGTGGAAACGGCAACAGTGCCGCCGGTGTCGTGGGGTCGAGTTTTTCCAGACCGAATTCTTCGAACAGCGCCATTTGCTGAGTGAACGGCAGCGCACCGTACAGTGGGCTGGGTTTTCCGTTAGTAGGGTAATTGAAACTGGTCTGCAGCGCTGGCGGCAGGATGTTTTCCTGGCGCGGGGTGTTTCGGCTGCCTTTGACGCCACCCGGCAAGTCGAAGGAATCCAGGTTAGCCGGGGGCATGGTCAAAATGGCGTTCAAGGCGCCTGCTTTGTCAGCCGGTTCGTCGTAATACGCTGAAGGGTCGGACGGTTCGGGCTGTCGCTCATCGTCGATCGGGCTGGCATGTAGAGTCGCTGTGCCCAGCGTCATAGACAGAAGGACGCTTACACGCGTCAGGTCGAACCATTTGAGGGGATACCGCGCTTTTCTGTCCATTACCAGCCGCCTCGAAGTCGTGAAGGGGTAATGGGGCTTGTGCAAGGAACTCGCCAGATTTGTAACGGTTTTTTACGAAAGCATTAAGACTAATAAAACAATGGCTTATCAACATCAATTTGCCATGACCGGGGAAACGACTGGGGAATGGCACCCGCTAACGGGGAAAGTTCACCCCCGTTTTCAGGGGACCAAATTGAACGACAGACGGACACTCGTGCCCTCGCCTTCACGGCTTTCCAGGGTCACCGTACCGCCGAACCGTTCCATGATCCGCTTGACCAGTACCAACCCAACACCGAGCCCGCCTTGCTTGGTGGTGAAAAACGGCCGGAAGGCCATGCTGCGCTGTTCTTCGTTCATGCCTTTGCCGGTGTCGCTCACCACCACGCTGATGCCATGGGAATCGGTCGGCTCCAGCGTGATGGTCAACGCGCCGCCCTTGTCCATGGCTTCCAGTGCATTGGCCAGCAAACTGTTGAGGATCTGCGTCAACTGCACCTGCTGGCTCAGGACCATCGGCGTCAGCTGCGGGTCGAACACCACGTGGACCGAGGCTTTTTCGATTTGGTGCTCGAAAGCCATCAGACTGTCATGCAGCGCCGCCACCAGATTCACAGGCTCAGCCTCGTCGTTGAGCGGGCGCAAGGATTGCAGCAGCTCCCTCACCCACTTCGACATGCGATCCACCTGGCCGATGATGTCGTTGATGTTCTTGTGGGCCGGGCCGCTGTCGAACTCCAGCGCCAGTTCGGCACTGGAGCGGATGGTCGCCAGCGGATTACGCAAACTGTGGGCCACCGCCGACGACATCTCGCCCAGGGCGACAAAGGTTTCGTTGGTGATCAGTTGCTTTTGTTGCGCCGCCAGCAAAATCGCCGCCCGGCGCACGATCCAGTACAGCCCCAGATAAATCAGCCCGCCGCCCAGCGCAGTGGCCAGCCAGATCAGGACCAGACCGCGCTCCATGCGGCTGATCAGGTCCTTGGGTTCCTTGTAGATCTCGACCATCGCCGTGACTTTGTCGCCGTCGGCATCGAACAGCGGAATGTAGTTCTCGATAAAGATGTATTCCGGGGGCGTCACGAACTTCTGCTCCATGCGGCTCTCGTCCACATCGTGATAACTGGCCGACACAGGAGTCTTGGAGGAAAAGGCTTCATGCAGGTCTTCGTCGGCATGGATCGTGGTGCCCATTAACGCCGGGTTGGTCGACCAGATCACCATGCGGTCGGGGGCGTAGATGTTCGCCAGGATCACGTCCGGCAAGTGCTGGATATGGTCGAGGAATTCGCCCCGGGCATCGGCTCGGGCCAGCGGGTCGACGTCGGGAAAGTCCTTGTCTTTGCGCGGATCGAGCAGTTCACCCATGGTCCGCACGTTAGGAATCGACACATGACGCACCTCGGCCGAGGCAATCGCCTGAATGAACTGGGACGTCAACAACGCATCACGCTGCACGCTTTCGGTAATCACAAACCGCGTGGACACCGATCCCAACGCCACCGCCACTGTGCCAATCACCGCCAGGCTGATGACCGAAAACCAGCGCAGTAAATTGAACGGTGGCTTGCGCGCGCTCAGGCGAACATCACCCTCCTCGTACTGGAGTGTTCTAGTTGGCATGTCCATGGACGTGTTCCCGACGATTCCCCTATAGGGTTATAGCGCACTCATGGCCGTTTGCCCGACGTTGGGTCTTGTCCCCCCACTTCTTCCTTATCCCCATCTACCCCCAATGCTGGGGACAGTGGCCCGCTCCCAAAACTCGCGGTCTGACGCTGTTTGTGCATGACACGCCCATGGCTCGGGCCTCTGCCGGCCGTTTTAGCCGGTTGGTATGGAAGTTGCCGAACGACCTCTCAACTGACCCGTCTCCCTGGGCAGGCATTTTGATAGAGGGCTTAACTCATGCACCCTTTACTGTCCAAAACCGCGGCCGCCCTGGTCGTTAGCGCACTGGCCCAAGGCGTCGCTCAAGCGGCGCTTTATGCCGTCGACCCCGGCCCCTATGTACCCGCCAACGGCTCGTTCGCCGCCTGGTATCAGGACACTCACGGTCGAACCCTCGATCTTTGCCTGTCCAAGGCCGTCAGCTCACGGGTCCCCGGTGCGCCGGGCGCTCCTTCGTACATGTGCACGCTGCTGCCGACACCCGGGGTATTCGACGACGCGCAACCGATCGTCTTCCCGACCAACTTCCCCGACGAAGCATTCTGGTTCACCGCCGATGGCGCGATCGTCGATGCCGCCAGGGGGATCGACCTGGGGTATGTCAGCGCTATCGAAGCCGCCTTCGCTGCCGAAGAACCGATTGAAGGTGACCAAGTCAGCTTCGCCCGCGTGCGCATTCGCGTCGACGTGCCCACCGCCGGCACCTACGTCATCACCCACCCCTACGGCGTCGATGTCTTCAACGTCGATACCCCCGGGCGGCGGGCGATCAACATGACCCGGGACATTGGCATCGGCGTGCCGAAAACCTACGACGGTGCCCTTAAGGGCGACGTCGGGCCGTTCCTGCGCAGCGTCAACGGACCCTACACCGAAACCAATCCGGTGACCGGCGCGGCCGAACAGTTCATCGGCGACCCGAACCTCCCGGAAGCCGTCACCGGCAGTCCGTTCAACACCAACTTCATCCGCATCGAAGGGCCCAATGGCCTGGACCTGCGTACGACCGTCTTCGCCATCTCCGGCAAGTTGTCGACCCTGGTCCGGCCGACACCGATGATCACCCAGCGCAGCACTTACTCGCGCAAGGCGGGTGAAAGCGCGCCGGTGGCCCAGCAAGACGTGTTCGTCATGGCCCCACCACCACCGGCCATCGTGACGCTGGACAGCAACAGTCCGGCACTGCACCTGACCGAAGCCGACACCACCGGCAACTGGTACGCGCAATCCTCGGCCAACCCGACCTTGCCGAGCACCTTGCAGGTGACTGCCGACAACCACCTGGCCGTCCCCAGCAGCACACCGACGACCTTGTCCATGGTCCTGACCGACCTGGTGATGATCCAGCGTGCCGAGTACAGCCTGAGCTCCGGGCAACTGACGCTCGTGGCTTCGACCAGCGATGAAACGTCGCCGCCGGTGCTCACCGCCACCTCTGGCTCCGGTGCCGCCATCGGCGCCCTCAGTGGCGACGGCGCGGTGAAAACCCTGGCCACCGGCATCTCGCCGATTCCACCGACCAAGGTTCGGGTGACGTCATCCAATGGCGGCAGCGATACCGAAGAAGTGGTCATCGTGCAATGAACGCTCACATGCCCAGATCCTCATCAGGAGGCATCATGAACAACTGGCCACGCCTGGCGCTCAACGCCCTGGGACTGACTCTATCGCTGTCCGGCAGCGCATTCGCGCAACTCGCTGTCGTCGACCCCGGTCCTTACACCTTTGCCACGGGGAAATTCCCCATGTGGTATCAGGACAACAATCAACTCTCGATGGAACTGTGCCAGTCCCGGGCCGCAAGCTCGCGGGTGCCGGCCACCGTGCCACCGTCCTACATGTGCATACTCGCGGCGGAACCGGGCGTCTACGACGACGCCCAACCGATGATCTTCCCCGACAACTGGCCTGGAGAAGCATTCTGGTTCGCGGCGGAAACCGCGATCCCGCAAGTCGGCAACAGCGGGTATGAACTGGAAGTGTATGTGGCCGCTGTCGAGGCGGCATTCAGCTCCGAAATCCCCGTAGATGGTGATCAGGTATCCTTCGCGCGGATCCGCCTGCGCGTATCGGTGCCGACGCCCGGGGTCTATACCATCACCCACCCGTACGGGGTGGAAACGGTTAACGTCACCACCACTGGCCAGCGCGCCATCAACATGACCCGGGACATCGGCATCGGTGCGCCAGGTAATTTCAGCGGTGTGCTGAATGGCAACGTCGGTCCGTTCCTGCGTAGCGTCAATGGACCCTACACCGAGGTGAACCCGGATACCGGGGCCGTCGAAACCTTCGTCGGCGATCCGAACCTCACCGAGCAGGTCACCGGCAGCCCCAACGACACCAACTTCGTCCGTATACAGGGACCGGCCGGGACCCTCCAGACCAACCTGTTTACTGTGTCCGGCAAAGTCCTCGATAACCGCGCGCAAACACCGGTGGAGATTGACCGTGCCACCTACCGGCGCACCGGCAACAGCGCTCGGGTCGAAGTCTTTGGCAAATCGGACAACAGTTCGAGCCTGTGCTTCCGCGAAAGCGTTGCCCTGGTACCCGGCCCACCGCTTTCGCCGTGTCTGATCAACATGACCGGCGACAACAATGGATTGTTCTTCGGCCAACGTCTGTTCACCGGCAACGTGCCTCCGGTCGTAGTGGTCACCGCCACCAACCCGACGGGTACAACCCGGCCAACGGCGGTATCGAGCAAGCTCACTGACGTGGTGAAAATCCAGACCGCCCGCTACAACTGGAGCGATCACAGCCTGCTGATCGAGGCGACTTCCACTGACGAAGTGGCCGTGCCAGACATGGTCGCGCAGGGTTACGGACGTCTGTCGAAATCCGGCACCTTGCAACGCCTGACCATCGCCGACCTGACTCAGCCACCGGCCAGCGTCACGGTCAAATCCGCGGCAGGCGGCAGCGATACCGAGCCCGTCGTGGTCGTCGGTACCGCACCGGATACCGGCGAGAACCAGGCGCCGCTGACCGTTGCCGATACCGGCAGCACCAGCTTCGGCGTGCCAATCACCCTCAACCTGCTGGCCAACGACAGCGACCCGGACGGCAACACGCCACTGAGCATCACGGCGCTGACCCAACCGGCCGCCGGCCAAGGCACGGTGGCATTGAACGGAGCGGCATCGGTGGTCTATACCCCACCCGCCGTGGTCAATGCACCGCTGACCACGACCTTCACCTACAAGGCTCAAGACGTCAAAGGCCTGGCCTCGACCGCTGCGGCGACCGTGACCATTACCGTTGCGCCTAACCAGTCTCCGGCGGCGGTCGCCGACAGCATCGCAACCCTGGGGGTGGCGGTTCCGATCAACGTGTTGGCCAACGACACCGATCCGGAAGGCAACGTGCCTCTAGCGGTCGCCAGTTTCACCCAACCACCGGCAGGTCGCGGCACCGTCAGCAGCAACGGCACGGTGATCACCTACACCCCACCGGCCACGGTCACGACGGCCTTCACCACGACCTTCACCTACATCGCCCGGGACAGCTTCGGCGCCCTGTCGACGTCACCGGCCACGGTCACGGTGCAAGTCTCGCCAAGACCTGCTGCGGAAACCTTTGCGGTGACCACGGCAACGGTGTCGGCCCGCTCCAACAACCGCTTCACCTGGGACTTTGCGGGCACCTCATCGGTGACCACCGGCAACACCATCACCGTGCAGGTCACCACCCCGACCGGGCTGGTAACCCTGGGCACCACCACGGTGCCGGTGACCGGGCGCTGGCGGTTGACGGTGAGCAACAGCACCACGGTGATTCCGTCGGCTAATCCGACGGCGACCATCCGCTCGTCCCAGGGCACCGTGCGCACGGTGTCGGTGATCTCCAACTGAGCCCCTGCCCCACCCGCCGATTCGGTGGGTGGGGCCGGCCTCTTCCTAAAGGACGCCGCCATGAAAACGCCGACCGCCGCCCTGCTCTGCCTGCTTCTGCTCTGCAGCAGTGCGGGCGTGCGCGCCGACGATCTGATGGAGAACGACGACCTGGCCCCCAGCGCCGACCTCGGTGAGTTACCACCACCGATTGGCCAGCAAGCACTGATCGATCAGAACGGCCAGGCCAACGTTGCGCTGCTGCAACAGAACGGCCAGTCGCTGCTCGGTCGCATCGTCCAGTCGGGCAGTAATCAGGAAGCCTACATCCTGCAACAAGGCAGCGATCTGATGGCAATGATCACTCAGCAAGGTTCTGGCAACGCCGCCTCGATCACTCAGACCGGCAGCCACAACCGCGCGCAGATTTCCCAGAACGGCAACAACAACGACGCCAGCATCGACCAGGCCGGTACTGGGCTTTCAAGCGCCGTGACCCAATCCGGAAACGGCATGAGCGTTTCGGTCAAACAATACCGCTAAAGCACTGCACCATTTGGAGGTTTCATCATGTTCAAACTGACGCCCCTCACCGCCGCCATCCTGGTCATTGTCAGTGCCCAGGCGATGGCCGACGACAGCGTTTCCACCCAGGACCAGCTCGGTACCGCCAACGTCGCTGATGTGAAACAGACCGCGGCTCCGTTCAGTACCGCCACCCAGCAGCAACTCGGCCAAGGCAACGATGCCGCGGCGGTGCAAGACAACGCCACCGACACCATCACCCAGGATCAAGTCGGCGACTACAACGCCGGTTACGCCGAGCAACTGTTCGAGAACGGCAGCACCATCACCCAGCAACAGGTAGGCAGCTCCAACACCAGCCACGCCAGCCAGTCGATAGGCGTGGGCGGCAACGAAGCGCTGCAACAACAGCAAGGCACCGGCAACTTCTCGTTCATTTATCAGGACACTCAGGAAGGCACCCAAGCTCAAACCTTCCAGTTTGGTGACAGCAACGAGGCCAATATCGAACAGATCCAACTGGGCACAGCCAACAACGCAGTGATCATCCAGTACGGCACCGCCAACTACGCCACCGCCGAACAGATCGCCCACATGGGTGGCCAGATCAATCTCAACCAGGCGGGCGAAGGAAACTACGCCTATGGCGACCAGCGCGATGGCAACGGCGGCACCGTGTCCATCAACCAGTTCGGCGACTTCAACGGCGCCGAAGTCTGGCAAGGCGGGCAAACCGCCAGCGAGGCCACCGTCAACCAGTACGGGCAAACCAACGAGACCGTGGTCGACCAAAGCTTCGGCGAAAACAACGTCGCCCAGGTGCTGCAAGTCGGCGACCTCAACGCGATTTATGCCGACCAGTTCGAGTCCGTCGGCTCGACCCTGGCGCTGTACCAGCAAGGCACCGGCAACGTGCACTTCACCTACCAGAACGGCGACAGCCATGTGCTGAATGCCACCTCCGTGGGTAGCGATAACAAGGTCTACGCCAGCGACTGGAAAGGCCCGGAAAAGGGTGGCCAGTTCGGCAGCAACCAACGTGCAACCGTCAACCAGAACGGCACCAACAACACCGCCAACTTCACCCAGAGCGGCATCGGCCACCTCATGACCACCAGCCAGACCGGTACCGGCAACAAAACCACCGTCAAACAGGCTGAAAACTACAACGAGCTGTACTTCGACCAGAATGGCAGCGACAACATCCTCATCGCCGACCAGCGCGGCACCACCAACCTGGCCCAGGGCAGCAGCACCGGCATCGGCAACACCACCAACTTCGACCAGTCCGGCAGCATGAACGTGGCCTACGTCACTCAGGGCGGCACCGGCAACATTGCCAGCGTCACTCAGAGTGGCATGACCCAGACTGCGACGGTGCAGCAGTTAGGTGCTGACAACAAGGCGACTGTGCTGCAGCAATAATCACAAGGCGTAAAAAAACCGCGACCCTGGGTGGGGGGCGCGGTTTTTTTGGGCTTGTGAACACGATCCCTGTAGGAGCATGGCTTGCCCGCGAAGAACGATGACACGGTCAAGCTCCCTCGCCACAATGGTTCAGCGGTTAGCCCTGCGGATCGATGTTATCCAGCGCCCGATTCACCGCCAGGTCGGCCAGCATGATGACCTGCTGTATGCCCAACAACATGCTGCGCTGTGGCCCCTCCACAAACACCGCAAAATCACTGGCCATGACACTCGCCGAAGCCAGCGATTCACAGGCGTGGGCCAACAGGCTTTCGGTGTCCATGTCCGCGACGATAGCGAACATTCTGCTGGGATTGTGCGGGGCGGTGTTTTTGAGAATGGCGGGGTTGAGGTGGAGGTTGGCGGTAGTGCTTTCGGTTTCTGATTCGGGGGGATTGGGTGTGGGTTTGAACATGGTGAAGCTCCTTTGGAAAATAGCGCCACCAGAACCTGTCGCTAAACAAGTAAGGGGGGCGACTGTATGCAGGTTAGCGAACCGGTCAAAGGCACCCGGTAGACCCGAAGATCTCCCGCATACAGCCACCATAACGTAATTGCAGACGTCAAAAGTCTGCAAGGAAGTCTGGAGCACTGATGCACTTTGAATAGTCCGGGTCGCTAAACCCGGCCGCTGAATTCAGCGGCCCGGAAACGATAAAGACCAGGTACAAAGCGCACAAGCCGGCGGATTCTGGCGCAGTCGTAGGCAACGGCGCAAGGATCTGTAGCTTTCAGGAAGTAACGCTAAACGCCATTAAACACGCCCCTCGAATCAGCACACATTCCCTGTGGGAGCGAGCCTGCTCGCGATTGCGGTGTGTCATTCAACATTGATGTCAGCTGACCCATTGTCATCGCGAGCAAGCTCGCTCCCACAGGGGATTGAGTACGTCCGGGAACAACTGCTCGGCTGTCAGGCCGTCTCGCGTGTTTTGTACACGACGCGGATCAACTGTGGGAGCGTGGCTTGCCCGCGATTGGCCCTGTCATTCAGCCAGTAACCCGCTGACAAACCACCCTCCCCCAAACACCGAGAAAAATTCGGACTTCCCCTACAAGCCAAACAGAATCCCCCGGCATCCATCCCAGAGCCTGATCGCCAAAGTGCCCCGTTTCCAAGGACTGGGCGACAAGCGTGACCAAACTCATCCCCCAACACCAACTCGCCGGCCAGAGCGGCCAAGTACTCGACAGCCATCAAGCTGCCGATGCTCTTCGTCAGGCCCTGAACTACCCGTACGACTTGCAAGGCTTCGACGACCTGCTGAATGCCGTGGGCGCCAACCACTCCAACTACATGCAGGCCGCCCACCAGCAAAAACTGATCAACGCCGTGAGCAACGGTGATTGGGTCATGGTCACACCTCGCGCCGATCCAGATAACGGTGGCGCTTCATGGAACGGCTTCAAGAACAAACCCGAGCCACCACCGGCTCAACATCTGGTCGAAGACCATGCCTTCACACAACCCAAACCGGCGGAATCGGGATTTTATATTGTTGAAAAACCCATGAGTCTTGAGTCGCTGGAACGCTCGCTGTACGAGAGTTCGCCAAGTGATGCACTACGTCGCGAATTTCGTTCGATCAATCGCCATCTGGGTGAACACGTGAAACCGGGGCAAATGGTGATTTTGAGCGACTCACGGCATTACATGTGCCGGCGTGAAGAGGCGCAGATGATGATCGCTGCCGAAAAGGTCAACGAGGCGCTCAAGGATCTGAGTGATGAAGAGGCGTCGTTTATGGTTGAGCACCATGAGGTTATAGAGCCGTTTCTGGAAGTGTCGGCGGGATCGTTGGGTGTGGCGTCGTTCATGATTGGGCAGCATCTGGAGGGCTTGAAAAATGCCCTCAAAGAACTGGAGGAGCTGCATCAGCAACAATATCGCCAGTATCGCAATCTGCATTCGCCAGAGTTTTTTTCCAAGCGCAAACGACTTATGGCGAAGCTTGATGCCAGCTTTGGGTCACTCGTACGCAAAGGTACCGGCATTGCGGATCACCCGAAACTCAAGCGAGCCTTGGGGTTATCAACTCGCAGAACGATTCATCGTTGGGACAAGGCTGGGGCACCAACACAGTTGCCTGGGTCGGCGTTTTTCAAGGTAGTTGTCGCGTCAACCGTTCAACTATGCCGCTCTTTTCTCGTCCTGCTGCTCCCGATCCGGATTCAGCATCACCGCTCCTATCGGCTCCCAGTTCCGCGTCTGGCCTGACCAACGTTCCGGGCTTTTCTTGCGCGCTCGCTGGTACAGTTCATGCCGCCGCGCCAGGATCTGCTGGTCCAGCCCTCGATGCCGCTCCGTCGGTGTCACGAAGCGGATCCGGCTATGCCGGTGCTCGTTGTTGTACCAACGCATAAAATCTCTCACCCACGCGCGTGCGGCGTCCAAGCTGGCAAAACCCTCCTGCGGCCATTGCGGGCAATATTTCAGCGTTCTAAACAGCGACTCCGAGTACGGATTGTCGTTGCTCACTCGCGGTCGGCCACGGGACGGCGTGATACCCAGGTCGTACATCTTGCTCAACAGCGTCAGCGATTTCATCGGCGCACCATTGTCCGAGTGCAGCACCAGCGGCTCGTGTAAACACTGCTCGCCGATCACGCTGCGTTGCAGCAGCGCAGCGGCTTTTTCGCCGCTTTCTTCTTCGTAAACTTCCCAGCCTACGGCCTTGCGGCTGTAAATATCTTCGATCAAATACAGGTAGTAGTACTTGCCGCGTATCGGCGACGGCAAATACGTGATGTCCCACGACCACACCTGATTGGGCGCTTTGGCGACATGCGTCGTCGGTGCCGCATGCCGTCTGGGTCGCTGGCTACGGCCCCGATGATGTTGCTGACCGGCTGCACGCAGGATGCGATAAAACGTCGCTTCCGACGCCAGATAACGCCCCTCGTCAGCCAGCCTCGGTACGATCTGACTCGGCGGCAAATGGGCATACGCAGGGCTGTTACACAGCGTCACGATCGCTTGTCGTTCGAGCTCGCTCAACGCATTACGCGGCGTGGGCCGCACGGTGGTTGTGCGGGCATCGGCTTGAAGATCCTCACTCTGCGTCCATCGCTGCAAGGTTCTGAGCGACAGCCCCACCTCTTGGCACGCTCTGATTTTTCGAGCACCGGCCTCGATGGCTTCGATCAACCAAGCCACCAACAACTGCCGTTCCGGCAAAGAGGTCAGGTGTCCTCGTTGTCGATCCCCCAGTAATCGTTGAGCTTTTTTCGCAGCACCAACAACGCGGCGGTTTCGGCCAGCGCCT
The DNA here is from genome assembly GCF_054897765.1 of Pseudomonas sp. RT4P38. NCBI lineage: Bacteria > Pseudomonadati > Pseudomonadota > Gammaproteobacteria > Pseudomonadales > Pseudomonadaceae > Pseudomonas > Pseudomonas sp. RT4P38. The sequence continues at coordinate 2,693,536 of NZ_CM142703.1, read as the reverse complement.
TGTCTTTACGCAGCAGTTCGCGCTCAAGTTGCTGAATACGTTTCTTGTCCTTGCGAGATTGTTCGCGGTCGACCTTTTGTTGGTTCTGAACACTCTGCTGCCCCGTGATACAGGCTTGGCGCCAGGCGCTGACGTGTTCGGGGTACAGACCTTTTCGTCGGCAGTACTCACCCAGTTCGAGCTGCGACAGACCGGCGGTTTCAAGGACGACAGCGAACCGGGCTTCAGCAGACCAGTTCTCGGGGAGTGGCTTGTCTTCAGGCACTGCGCTTCCTTCAGAACTGACCTTCTTGCGCCAGTTGGACAAAGACATTTCGCTAACCCCTTCACGCCGGGAAACCTCGGCCATCGTCAGGTTCAGCGGGGGAAGCAGCATCTTGAGTAATGCGGCTTTGCGTTCAGGTGAATAGTACGGCACGACCAGTCTCTTTCCGCCCCCGATATGCTTTTTCAGGAAAATTCGGAGAGGCGACAACTATCCTGACACCGGGGGGGGTACGCAACGAACATTGAGGGTGTCTCACGAGCGGCAAAATATATGAAAGCCGGTGGTTATGTCGGGATTGGTCTGCAGTTAGGCGCATCCAGTTTAAAAATTCATGAGGTATGCACTACTGGTCGCGAGGATGAATGCAAGCAAATGAAATTTGTTGAGGGCGCAAAAATGGTGGGCGGTACAGCCGGAGCTGTCGCCGGGGGTGCAGCAGGCTCGAAAATAGGCACCGCTGTGTGTGCAAAAGTAAAAGGACTCGGAAAACTCGTTTGTGTACTCGTTGCCGGCGCGGTAGGCGCCACCGGAACCGGAACGCTGATGACCGACGGCAGCGAACTGATTGGGCAAGAACTCTATGAGCATTCTGAATAATGGAACTCAGTAGAACAACACTCGCCTGGGTCTGGGGAGCGCTGATCCTGCTGAGCCTTTTCGACGTAGCTATCATTTTTTATGCTACTCACACAAAACTCGAAGCGCTGGAAAAGCATTTCAAGCAACTGGATTCCATATGCGTCAACCGCCTCACATGGGGCACGGGGCATCATGGAAGAATTTTTCGTCTGGCCGCAATCAGCGCTTTAATCTCGTCTAAAAAAATTCAGCGCCAGGAACCCTTATCAGTTGAAGAAGTGAAACGGTTGCCTAAAAGGCTCAAGCGCTGGGCAGCGTATCCATTTCATATTGCCTATTTCGTTACAGGGGCGGTGGTGGTTCTTTGGTTATATGGGAAATACACCGGCCTACTCAAATGAAGAACCAGCAGCTAATTCTACGACCCAATACGAGTCCCTGAGATTTACTGCCTGTTCATTCTTCGGTTTGGTAGCGCGTTGGCCGCTGGGGAAGGCCACTGGGTTACTGGGCGTATACCCTGTGTGAGATAGGTCGGCTATCAGGCCGCCATCGCAGGCAAGCTGAACTGGTCAAGTAATTCTGGACACCAGTTAAGGTTTTCACGCCGCCAGCTTTTCCATAGCTACCGGCGACCGGTAGCCGTTGTAGCTATGGAGCCTGACGTTGTTGTAACGCATCACATAACGCTGCACATCCACGCGGGCTTCATGCTCCGAGCTGTAGCCATCTTCTGGCACCCACTCTGATTTCAGGCTCCCAAAGAAACGCTCCATCGGGGCGTTGTCCCAGCACTCACCTTTGCGACTCATGCTTTGCAGGAGTCCATGCTTGCGCATTTCATTCCTGAATTTGTGGCTGGTGTATTGGCAGCCTTGATCGGAATGAAACAGCACCTCTTTTGGACGACCTCGCAATTGCACCGCCATTCGCAACGCTTCGCAGGTCAGCGTGGCATCGGAAATCATTGAAAACGACCAGCCCACGATCCGGCGAGCAAACAGATCCAGCACCGCAGCGAAATACATCCAGCGCTTGCCGACCTTGATGTACGTCACATCGCCACACCACACCTGGTTGATCGCCGTAACATCAAACTTGCGCTTGAGCACGTGCGGCGCCACCAGCGCTTCCACGCCGGAAGATTTGTACTTGTGCCGCCGGCGCTGACGACTGGCGACGCCGGCTTCGCGCATCAAGCTGCGAGCCATATGCCGCCCGACACGATGCCCCTTTGCTTGCAGTTCCTTGGCCAAGGTGCGCGAGCCGGCAGAGGCTCTGGATGCCTTGTGATGCTCGACCAGCACGGCTTTAAGTTTCTCCCGCTCAGGCTTCACCTTGCCTTGGCGCTGACGCCAGGCGTAAAAGCTGCTGCGGTTGACTCCAAACGCCCGACAGCAATTGTTAACGCCGTACTGCTCGTCCAGCTCATTGATCAGCGAGAATGATCTTTGGAGTCCAAAAGCAGGAGAGCACTGGCCTTTTTTAGGATTTCGATATCCAGGTCTTTTTGCCTGAGCAACGCTTTGAGCTGCTGGATCTCACGTTGATCAGCGGTAATCGCTTTGGCACCCGCCGGGGTCGAGCCCAAGCGCTCTTTACGAACCTGGTCGACCCAGCGGCGCAGGGCCGTAGGACCGATATCCAAACTGGCACAGACTTCGGGAATCGCCTGTCCTTCGTCCAGTACCATGCTCGCAGCCTTGAGCTTGAACTCTCTCGAATAAGATTTACGCATATCCAAACACCTCAGATTTGGGCGCCATCATAGCGCCCGATTGAAGTGTCCAAAAACATTAGGCCAGTTCAAGCCAGCTCCCACAGTTGAACCGAGTACATCTGTAAGAAACAGGTCGACTGTCAGGCCGCCATCACGAGCAAGCTGGCTCCCACCATGGATCGGGTACGCCTTTCGCTTCTCACCACTCAACAGGCCGAGCGTTAGCTCGCCTGCAGCTCTTGATCTTGATTCACCCGCCCCATCGGGAGGCTGAGTGGAGGTGTTCATCTGGGGGGAGGCGCGCAGCGCCGTTCGACGCAGTCGAACACATCGAGAGGAGGTCGTCGCGAAGCAGACCGTAGGCGATGCCCCCAGATGAATGCCGGAACGAAGGAACGCCGAGCCTTAGCGAGGGGCCGGACGCTCGGGGCGAAGCCTTTTGGTTCCTTTTTGGCGTTTGCCAAAGGGAGTCGCTGTAAGGGCCAGCCCTTTCAAGGTGTTTTCCCTTTATGGGCTTTGAGCACTCGATCGGTCGACACATGAGCATTCGCAGCCTTTCCCTCCAGCCACTCCTTGGGCTTGGCGATTTTGGGGCCGCGTATGCTTTTGGCAACCTGTTTGGGCTTGATATTCCTTGCCAGCGCCAACAAGCGCTGTGCCAGCGTTTCTGAGGTCGATTGAAGTGACAGATAATCCGACGGTAACGCGATCTGCATGCCCTCATAACCACTGCGCACTTGCACTGCCAAATGGAAAATCGATGCCTCCCATCCCTCTGGTTGCGTCTGGCGATGAGCCTGTTCAACGCTGCGCTTAAGCACTGACAAAACGTTGTAAGCCAACACGGCCGCGGCAAATCCCAGCAGAGCCGCCTTGGGGTTGCCCAGGCTTTCGATTTCACTGTCCAGCACCGATTCCAGGCGCTGGAACATCCCTTCGATACTCCAGCGACGACGATACAAATCGGCGATTTGCTCAGCGGTGATGGTGTCGGGCAAGTTGCTCCAGAACAACAGCATGGTGTCGCCTGATTCGGTAGCTTTTTGCAGGTTCAGTTCAACACGCCGCCACTGACGTCCGCCTTTCACTTCGATGGTTTGCTCGCGCACGCTTCCCGCCTCGACCGCGACAGGTTCTTGCCAGTCGCTTTCCTGAAGCAGGCGCGGATGCTTACTCGGCTCACGAATAATGAAAGAAGCGCCAGCGTCTTCGCAGGCCTCCATGACCGGGAGCGTGCAATAGAGCCGATCAGCCATCCACAACTGGCCCCTACTGGCGTTTTCCAGCAACGGCAGCACGCCGACGCGCTCACTGGCATAAGCATCTTCACAGGGCTGAAGATCGACGACCTGGTCCAGATCAGGGTCGTAAACCACGACCGAAAAACCAGGCCGGGCGGCGCCTCGTTCACGGCGCAACGCGCCCAGACGTTTTTCGCTGGAAGGCAGGTGGTTGCCGTCAACCACCCGCAGTTGCCAGCCAGGCAAAATGGCCGAGCAGCCCAATTCTTCAATCGTCGGAGCCAGGCGTTGCGCACTGCCGACTACCAACGCACGCAGCAGCGCGGGCTCCGTGCGGCTGACCTTGTCATAAAGCGCCGCCAAGCTGACGGGAAGATCTTCCATCTGCCGCGCCGCGGCATGTAGCGAGGGTCGCAAACCCAGTGAAACGAGGGACATCAGCTCAATAATGGTCGAAAACAAAAGCTCGCGCGGGTACTGGCGCTGACGATGTTCTTCGAACACCTGATCAACCCACTCTGCCGCAACGGCCTGCTCCAAAACCAATTTGGCCATGACACTGGCCGGCGCTTTTTTCTCGAACCGCGCTAAAACTTCTGCCCACATCGTCTCGTCGCCCTGACTGGAGTTTTGGGAGATTCTAAACGAAGACCTTGAAAGGGCTGGCTGTAAGAGCGAAACCATTAGCGGCCGTTACCGCAGAAATGGATATGTACACCTGAAAGAAATAGGTCGGCTATCAGGCCGCCTTCGCGAGCAAGCTCGCTCCCACAGTTGGACTGGGTACATCTGGGAGAGACTGGTCGGCTGTCAGGCCGCCATCGCGAGCAAGCTCGGCTCCCACATTTGATCTGGGTACATCTGTAAGAGCTTGGTCGGCTATCAGGCCGCCAAGATCAAAAGATCAAAGCCAGGTCGGCCCGAAGGCCGCCTCGGTTCACTCTTCCTCACCCTCAGGCACAACCTTGTTCTGAGTCAGGTAACGGTCAAGCGTCGCATTGTTGTCAGGCGAAGAATTATCCCCCGCCACCTGCCACAAATTCCGCTCAATCCCCTGCGCCAGCAAATGCCCAACGGCCGCCTCGATCGCCGACAACACACACAACTGCGCCGGCTCGTTCGTGGTGTACCCGACCTCAGCCTCCAGCAACTTCTTGAACTCGATAAACTTGAACACCCCGGCACTGCGCCCAACAGAGTAAATCGTCTTACTCGTCATCACATTGGCCAACACCTGCCCACTGCGCACATCGACGGCACGAAGGTTCACCGACACCTGATCCACCCGATACTCACGAGAAATATCGATCCCCAGATACCGCGCCCCTTCCCCGCCACTGCGCACGTTGGTGTCATAGGCAATAATCCCGCCCTCCAGCATCAAATTGGCGGCCTGCAACGGCGGCAACTCGCCCTGGATATTCACCGGCGTGTTCGGCTTCTTCTGCGAGGCGCGAATGATCTTGCGTTCGGTCAACAGGTTCTGCAGCCCTTCCCGTTCCAGCACCACAAACCAGCCACTGGCCTGCAACGCATCCATCAACATGCTGGCCGCGCCCTGCGTCACGCTGGTGGAAAACGAACTGGCCGGGGTCGGTTTGTACTGCCCGGTCTGATCCCGGAAGCCATACACCACCGCCATCAACCGACCCTTGGGTCGTGGCATGTTCAGCAAGTCGTAATAGGTCGACGCCCGAGGTGTCAGGGTCGGTGATTCGGTGTCCTGCTCGGCCCCCATCGGCTCGCGCAAACTGCACCCTTGTAATGCCGCCAACATCAGCCCTAGCGCTATTATCTTTTTCATGTCCTTAACTCCCCATCAACCCAAATCCCCGTCAAGGGGCCAGGCCATTCACCTGGATTTCGGAAACTTCACCGGTCGCTCGGTCGGTCACTTCAATAGTCAGTGCGCCAGAGTCATCGATGACGTTCACAACAAAAGCGTCGGTGGTCAGGCTCCCGGCATTGCCCGCGGAGATGTTGTCCATCAACTGGCCTAGCAGTCGTGATTGCAGCTGACTGGTGAAACGCTCCAGGGCCGAAGCGCCGGCCACGGACGCACGGTCCTTCAAGTCAGGGTCGTCGTAGTCGTTTTGCGCCTGGGCGTTGTTGAGCAACCAGGTTCCGTTCAACGGGTTGCCGCCAAACGAGGGGTTGATGGGCGTGTAGACCAGCTCTGTGGCCTGGACCAGCCCACAACTACCGAGCCCTAGTAGCCACATGCCCGTGCGTTGCGAGAAAGCTCTAATGTTCATAGTTCGTCCCTCTCAAGGTCGGTGGTGTCCTGCAACAAGGCTTCCAGCTTGCGCTGGACGATCTGCACGCGGACCAGATCGGCAGCCTCATAGGCCTCGTCCTTCAACTCCACGGTGTTCGGCGGCAGGAAGCGCCGATAAACCAATCGTTGCTGATATTCCACGGTCACCAGGCTGCCCCAGCGTGCCGAAGGTCGTTCACGCACCACCAGGTTGAAGTCCATCGGGCTGGTGGCGCGCAGGCGTTCACTGAACGAGTAGTAAAAGTCGTGGCCGATGTGCGAGATCGTGTCGTCGACGATAAAACCCAACATTTCGTCTTCTTCGGCGGCCGACACGAAAGACGTCATCAGCATCAGGACCAGGGCCGGTAGCCAGTGTCTGTTCATGGCATCACCGCCCCAACGCCTGAGGCGTTTTTGGAGGGGCCTTTGGGTGCGGACGCACCCTCGAGGAAGGCCTTCTCGGCCACGAACTGCCAGTCCTTGTAACTCGCCATGCCGGTGAAGTCCGACCATTGAGTGGGGAAATCCGCCTGCTTGAGCGGCTTGTCCGTGGAGGGGCTGCTGAGGCCGGTGATGCGCCCGTCGAAACCGCGCATCAGCGTCCATCCCCCCCCCCCGATCGGGTCCGGGTACAGGTTGCGCAAGTGGTGTTTGGGCGACGGAAAACGCTCGTCCTGCAACAGGTCCGCCAGTGCTTGAGGGTACTGGGCCAGGCCAGGTGAACTGCGGTAATAACTGCGCAATGCCTGAGCGTATTGAGTACCGACCCAGAGCAACTGGCGTTCACGATCACGGCGCGACGCGGTGGACCACAACTCGCCGGCGCTGGCCAGGCCCAGGCCCATCAGCATGATCAGAAACAGCACGCCCAGGTAAGTGAACCCGGCCTCGTTCGAGGGCTTACCACTCGGAATAAAGGCTGCCATCACGCGCCCTCCCTGTGGCCCCGCTTTTGATATCGGCAACTCCGCCCGGGACGCCGTCAGGCGGCGCCACCAGTACCCAAAGGTCTTTGCGTTCAGCGATCGGGTCCATCGGCGGGTTGCGCAGATAACGTTGCTCGACCAGCTGTTCGATGGAGTCGGGATAACGCCCGGTGTCGCCGTAGTAGTGATCCAGTGCTTCACGCATGGCCGACAGGCTCTGGCGCAACGTGGTCTCTTTCGAGACCTCGAGGCTGTTGAAATAGCGTGGCAACGCGATGGTCATCAGGGTGGCGATGATTGCCATGACCACCATCAGTTCCAGCAGGGTAAACCCCTTTTCCCGACGCATAATCTCACCACTCCCGGTAGGCGATGCCGTTGAGACCCTTGCCGCGAGCCTTGGAGTAAACGTCAAAGACGTCTTCGCCTTCGCGCGGGTTCTGAGCCGTACTGTCGTAGGAGCGCACGCCCCAGCCACCTTCGTCGTCACGCTTGACCGGCGCCAGCGGGTCATGGGGCACGCGCCGTAAAAAGAAGAACTTGGCGCCCTTGGCGCTGCGCACATCGCGCACACCGTCCACCAGCACTTGCAGGTTCGGCGGGTAGCCGCTGCTGTTCAGGGATTTCTCGATGTAGCCGGCGTCGAAAGCACGTTTGTAGGCGTCGATGGCATCGCGAATCTGGTACAGCGCCGCGCGCAGTTCCTGCTCCTTGCCCCGGCGCACCACGGTCTCGGTCAGCGGCGCGGCCATGCCGGCCAGCAGGCCGATCAGGGCCAGCGTCACAACGACTTCGATCAGGGTAAAACCGCGTTGCGAGGCGTTCATGATCAAGGCTTCTCGACGACAACGCGGGTGGAAGCAACCGGAGCGCTCAGGGCCTCTGTGCGAATCGCCGAGTCCATCCCACGGTCCGGTGCCTGAATGTGCATGCTGGTTTCGGTTCCGGTGGTGAACTCCATGTCCGACGGGCTCTGGTACGGCAGGTTGCGCACGATCCGCGGCGTGATCGACAGCACCAACTCCGACTTGCCGACGGTGTCCTTGTTGCTGCCGAACAAGCGGCCAAGACCTGGAATGTCGCCAAGGCCGGGGATCTTGTTGCCGGTGGCGCCATGGTCGTTGCGCATCAAGCCGGCGAGGATCTGGGTTTCGCCGTCATGCAGACGCAGGGTGGTCTGGGCGTTGCGGGTATCGACCTGAACCGGAATCGTGCCCTGGCGGGTCGGTTCCAGTGGCGTGGCATTACTCACTTCCAGGGCGATTTTGATCGCCACTTCGTTGTTCAAATGCACGGTCGGCTGCACTTCGAGCTTCAGACCGACGTCCAGGTAGGTGACGCTTTCAGTGATCACCGGGCCTTGAGTCGAGGGCACCGAGGTGGCGCTGATGATCGGCACGCGCTGACCGATGTGGATGCGCGCCTGTTCGCGGTTGCTGACGCGAATCACCGGGCTGGCCAGGGTGTTGATGTCGTTGTCCTGGGCGTTGATCTTGGCCTGCGGCGACGGTGAGATGGAGATCCGGCTGGAGTTGATGCCTTTGAGTTGATCGAGCAGGGTCACGGCCGAGCCGTCGCTGTTGACCACGCCGAAGGTGTTCGGCCATTGCAGGCCTAGGTCGAGTATCCGTTGGGTGGCGACTTCCATCACCTCCACTTCCAGCACCACTTCAGGGTTGGACTGATCCTGCGATTGCAGGAGTTTTTCGGCCATGCGGATCGCGTCTTCAGAGTCGCGCATGGTCAGGGTATTGAGGCGTTCATCGACGAACACGTCGCGGGTCTTGAGCATGGTTTTGATCATGTTCAGCGCGGTGTTGGCATCAATGCTGGTCAGGTAGAAGGTGCGCATCACCAGCTCTTGATAATCCTTGAGCTTCTGTGGTGAGTCCGGGTAGATCAGCAAGGTGTTTTCGTTCACCACTTTCTGGTGCAGCTGGTTCTGTTGCAGCAGCAGTTCCACCGCGTCTTCGATGCGCACGTCACGCACGAAGATGGTGGCTTTCATGTCCGGGCGCAGGTCTTTGTCGAAGATGAAGTTCAAACCGGCGACCTGCGACAGCACTTCGAAGATGGTTTTCAGGTTGGCTTCGCGAAATTCCAGGGTCACCGGCCGATCGAGACGGGTCCGCAGTTGTGGATACGCAATCACGTTGCGGCTTTGCACCAGGCGGACGTCGCTTTGCAGCTCTAGCGCCCCTTCATTCTTTGGGTCCAGTTCGAGGATCTGTTTCACCTGGCGGTCGGCACCGTAGATGTCACCGCGACGCAGGTCACCACGGGCCAGTTCGAGTTTTTCATCCAGGCTGCGCATGTGATCGAGCTGACGCAGCGAGTCCTGGGCACGGCGGTTGTTCGGTTCGATGGTCAACACCCGGCGGTAAGCCTGGCGGGCGGAAGCGAAATCACGCTGGGCGCGATCCATGTCGCCCTGGGTCAACAGCGCCGTCACTGCACGAGCACGGCTGCTGTTCAGGGCCAGGTGCAGCTCGGTGTTGCGAGGGTTTTCCTTCAGCCCTTCCTCGATGCGGGCCAGGCCGGCTTCGTATTGTCCCGACTCCATCAGGTCGGTCGCCTCTTGCTTGGCGACCTGCGCGGAACTGCACGCGGCCAACCCTGCACAAAGGCAAAGGCTCATCAGCAAACGGGATCTGTTCATTGCGTGCTCCCCACAGACAAAGTCTGAGACAAATGCAGAGGCAGGTAGACGAAGCTGAGTTCCACATCGGAAATCCCTTCTATCCGCCAGGTTTCGTCGATCACATCCCCCTTGCGTACGACGTATATTTTTTCGCCGTTCTGCAAAAACACTTGCAGGTCCGAACGGTCACTCAACTTGCCAATGAACTGGAAAGGCATCGGTGGTGCGCTGGGGGCTTGCACGACCGGGGTCAGGTTGACGGGTTGTTCGGTGACGGTGGCGAGCTGCTGCGCAGCCTTCCAGCTACGGGCGGCGAACAGGTCGCCAGCCGGGCCCAGGTCCTTGACTGCCGCCGCAGTTTTACCGGCGGACGTGGCGGGCAGCGCACCGCGGATTTTGCTTTTAGCCGGGGTAGCCAGGGCGGCAACCGAAGCATCGCCCTCCTGCGACGACGTGAAATATTCAGGCAGCCAGGTCAGCGCCGCCGCCATGCCGAAGAACGCCACCCAGCCCACTACGCGTTTGGTATTCATCATGACCTCGACAGGTAAAGGGTCATGCGGATCCGCCCGGTGAGGTCGGTGTCGGCGATTTTTTTACGCTGGAACTCCACGTCTTCCACCACCACCGCCGGCAACTGGCCGAGCAAGGCATGCAGGAAGCGCCGCAGTTGCGGGTAGCTGCCGCGCACCGGCAGCAGAATCTGATACCGGGCCAGGTGCGTCTTGGGGTCGATTCCCAGGGAATATTCACCGCGCGCCAGGGTGATGTGTTCCTGGGCCGCCAGCGCGTAGATCTTGTCAATGGCCACGGTGGCCTGAGGCTGGGACGGCAACTTGCTGCGAAAATCCTCGAGCTGACGTTGCGGCACCACCGGAGCGGCAACCGTGCCGTCTTCGACGTTGGCCAGGTATTCGCCGGCTTCCCGAGTCTGCTGGCTGAGGGTTTGCAGCGACTGCCAGTCAGGCATCAGGCCCACCAGGCCATACGCCAGCGCCAGCAGCAACATCGCCAGCCCTGCCAGGCCGGGAGTACCCAAGCCTTGCAAGTATTCGTGGACGATCAATCTAGGGATTTGCATCGCCAATCTCCCAAGTAGCCGACAGGTTGAATTGCACCGGGTGTTCCGGCACGTTCGCGACGATTTCGTGGCTGAGCAGCGACACATCGGACAGCTCGTCGCTGGCTTCGAGGCTGCGGTGGAAGTCGAGCATGGCTTCCAGATCCCGCGCTTCGGCGCTGATTCGCACTTGGCCTTTGCGGGCATCCGGGGTCAGGGTCAATAAAGCAATGTCGTCCCGGGGCATGGCTTCGAGCATGGCGAACAGACGCTCCCAAGGCCGGCGCAATTGCTGGGACACCTTGCGCATCTCGGCCAGGTTGTGCGCCTGTTCGCGGGTTTCGGCCGGGGTCAGGCTGACTTTGCCGCCGGTGTCGCCGGTGAGTCCGCGCTGGGCGGTTTGCAAATGGCCTTGCTGTTGCGCGGCCTGTTCACTGAGGTGCTGCTGAACCAGCAAGCAGGTCAGCGTCAGCACCACGCCAGCGGCCAGCAGGCTCCAGCCCAAAGGGCCCGAGCGGCGAGGCGGCTGGAAATCGAGCATCAGGGCGCGCATATCAGGCCACCGCCCGGGACATGACGTACAAGCCATCGCGTACGGATGTCCGGTCTTCTTCGAGGGTGCGCAGGTGCACACCGGGTACGTCAGGGTGCGAGTCAATGCGCGCCGGCGCATGCAGATAAACGCTCAGCGGCCGGTCGCTGATGGACGCCTGTAATTGGTTTTCACGACCGATCAATGCCGTCAGTGCGGCGTCGCTGTCGCTGCTGCCCACCGAACGCACCGATGTCCAGCGCCCTTCCCGGGCCAGCAGCAACACGCTGCGCACCGGCTCGGCGACGACGAACAGGAAATCTTCGGCGTCGAAGCTTTTATCGAAATGATTGAACGCCGCCATCAGGTACGGCTGCACCGAACGCAGGCGCAGGCCACGAGCAGCGACCTGCGTGCGCAAATGCGTCAGCAAGTCCTGCGGCAGCGCGGTGGCGACCCGGTCGTAGCCCGCCGGTTCAGCCGACAGCACCATGTTCCAGGGTTGAGTCGGCACACCATAAAGGTCTTCGAAACACAGTTGGGCAAACCCGAGCAATTCGGCAGGGCTGCTGATCTGTTCGCTCCAGGGCACCAGACAGAAGCGGCTGAAGTGCCCGGAGATCACCACACTCAATTCGGCACCGGGACGGGTGTGTTCGGCCAGCAGACGGTCGAGCGTTTCCAGGGCCACGGCCCAGGCATGGAAGCCTTCGTCGATAAAACCGACGCTGCCCAGCCACAGGGTTTCACTGCCACGGCGCTGGCCCAGACCGACACCACTGGCGCCGAGCACGGCGACAAAACGATCACGAGATAAAAGTGACACGATTGATCTCCTCGAGCGTGGTCCGCCCCTCTGCAACCAGCTCCAGTGCCGACTCGCGCAGCAGGCGCAAGCCACGGCTGCACGCCAGGGCCTTGATTTTCGAAATGGGTTGGCGCTCGACGATCATTTGCCGCAGCTCGTCGTCGAGGTGCAGCAGTTCGGCAATCGCCGTACGCCCGCGATACCCGGTGCCCCGGCAATGGCCGCAGCCCTTGCCATGGACGAAGTGGTAGTGATCGACCTTTTGCGGATCGAGGCCCGAGGCGCGCAGTTCTTCGTCAGTCGGGTTGCTCGGCGCGCTGCAACTGGCGCAGACCAAGCGGATCAGCCGCTGGGCCAGCACGGCATTGAGGGCGGAGACGAGGCTGTAAGGGTCGATTTCCATCTGGGTGAAACGACCGATCACGTCGAACACGTTGTTGGCGTGAATGGTGGTGAACACCAGGTGCCCGGTGAGCGCCGATTGCACGGCGATCTGAGCAGTGTCGGGGTCGCGGATTTCACCGACCATGATCTTGTCCGGGTCATGGCGCAGAATCGAGCGCAAACCACGGGCGAAGGTCAGGCCTTTCTTTTCGTTGACCGGGATTTGCAGCACGCCCGGCAGTTGGTACTCCACCGGATCTTCAATGGTGATGATCTTTTCCACACCGTGGTTGATCTCGGTGATCATCGCGTACAGCGTGGTGGTTTTGCCGCTACCGGTCGGGCCGGTCACCAGCACCATGCCGTAAGGTTCGGCCGCCAGCCGACGCAGATGGCGCAGGGTTTCGTCGTCGAAGCCCAGGGCTTGCAACTGCACGCCACAGACCTTGTCGGCCAGGTCCTGTTTGTCGAGGACCCGCAGCACCGCGTCTTCGCCGAAAATGCTCGGCATGATCGAGACCCGAAAGTCGATCTGCCGGCCGCTGATGCCGATCTTGAAGCGACCGTCCTGGGGCACGCGTTTTTCGCCGATGTCCAGTTCGGCCATGACCTTGACCCGGGAAATCACTTGTTCGGCGAACTCGCTGCCCTGGATTTTGCTGATGTTGTTCAGCACGCCATCGATCCGGTATTTGATCACCAGGCCGCTGCCGGTAGTGCCCAGATGGATATCGCTGGCGTGCATTTTCAGCGCGTCGTAGAGGGTCGAGTTGACCAGCTTGACCACCACGCTGGCGTCTTCACTGATGCTGGTCAGGGACAGGCTTTGCAGGGTATCGATTTCGATATTGGCGCCGGCCTGGGCGTTGAGCGATTCCACGGCGTGGAAGCTTTCTTCGTGGCGCGCCAGGTAGGCCTTCAGGTCGTCGGCATGCACCAGATACAGCGGCGCGCCGTGCAGGCAGTCGTCGATCCAGGCCAGACGAACCGTGTCGAACGGGTCGGCAAATACTCCGATGACCGCATCGTCGTGACGCAGCAGGATGAATTCGCGCTTGATGCATTGGGCAAGGGTGACCCGGTCGAACACCGGGGTGGATTGAAACAGGGCGTCGGTGTCGAGCACCGGATAATGCAGGGTAGCGCCGAGGCACTGGATGAAGGGCATGGGGGCCAGTTCGCACAACACCCCGAGGGCTTCCAGGATACGTTCGCCGGAACGGGTGGCCCTGGCCCGGGCCTGAGCCAGTTGCTCACTGGAAAATCGAGACGATACACAGTCCAACAGCGCCGGTTCGACGGCAAGGGATAGACGGTCCATGGCATGCTCTCCAACGCCGGGGGCTTTGAGCCCTGTCGACGCGGCAGGCCATTGCGGCGGATGCCGGAACGTCTTGTCGCGCCACTACTCCCCGGTGAGCAATTGTTCGTCGTCTGGTGCCTTGGAGGTCGATGGACTTCGTCGACGATCTGCCAGCACCCAACTGCCGTCGTACAACTGCAGCGGGAAACTCTCGGTCCTGCTCTGGCGTCGTTCGACGAATCCCTCGGACATGCTCGCTCTGGGTTCGCGCTCCATCCCCAGAAGGTCGCAGACTGCTCGGGCCAATTCCGCCATTGGAAACGGTTTGAACAGGATATGGCTGACTCCCAGTTGCCGGGCCCGCTCACAGACTTCAGCGGTAGGGTGCCCGGTAATCAGCACAAAATGACACTTCCTGTTCTGGCGGACAGCATCGAGCACCTCAAAGCCTTCCATGTCGGGCAAGCGGTAATCGAACACCATCACATCGGGTGAAAAGCGTTCGGCTTCGCCGATTGCAGATTCACCGTTGTGAGCTATCCGGACTTCCAGCGCTTGCGCCTGCAGGTAACCCTGAAGGTTTTCCGCCAGCAGCTGTTCGTCTTCGACAACCAGTACTTTGTTTAACAAGGTCGACTCCTTGAAACCGCAGGTCCGATGTTCCAGCCCTGGGAGTACGCGCCTTCAATGAGGCTAACGCACACTTCATGCCAGGCTGAGCGCCGGTTTTTTTACCGTTGCACGTCTTTGATTTTCATGAAAAAACCGTTTCATCCAGAAACTCCATCCCCCAAAGGCGGGGAAGCGCTCGGATGTGCCTTGAAGCTATTCCCCACTATTGGGGGGGAACCTTCAATCATCGTCAATCCGTTCGATTCGATTGCTTGATCGCAGCTGTGCGAGAACCTGTAGACGAGCCTGAGCCTGTTGCTGTCGGGCTAGGTAAGCCCTGATCATTTCAAGCCCTTGCACCTCTGAGACATCGGTCGCCTCCAGGCGGTTCTGCAGGTAGATTAAATGCCAGCCCAACGGTGTACGCACCGGTGTACTGAGAGCCCCCGGTGCCAGGGCAAAGGCCACTGCTTCGAATTCCGGCATCATCCGCCCACGAGGAAAATAGCCCAGATCACCGCCCTCGCTCGCAGAAGCGTCTTCGGAACCGGCCCGGGCCACGCTGGCAAAGTCCTCACCCTGACTGATTTTCACACGCATCTCCTCTAAGCGTAGCCGGGCTGCTTCAACTGTGGCGGAATCAGCGCCTTGAGGCACTTTGATCAAAATGTGCCGTGCCTGGATTTCTTCCGGCCGGCTCATCTCGGCTCGATGCTCCTCATAGAACGCACGGACCTTTTTTTCGTCTGGCCCGGCGACCTTGGCGAGGTCAGCAAACACCCGCTGGGCCGCGAGCTCACGGCGGGTGTACTCGGTATAGGCGGCCTCGTCAAAACCGGCGTCTTCGAGGCGCCGGGCGAATACGTCGGCACCGCCCATGGCTTGCCGGGTCTGATCGACCTGGCTTTGCACCACCTCGTCACTGATCACCACCCCGCGCTTGACGGCTTCCTGCCACAGCAATTCTTTGTCAATCAAGGCCGTCAGTGCCGCCTGACGCAACTGCTTGTAGGCCTTGGGATTGCGGATGCTGCCCAGCGCCCGCCCCTGGTCCTCCAGGTACTCGGCGAAATAGCGCTCCAGGCGAAACTCGGAAATTTCCTCGTCATTGACCCGCGCGGCGGCCGGGCCATCGCTGCAGAACGCCAAGGGAACCCACATCGTGAACAGGAGCAGCAGCGTCTTGAGCATCATGATCGAGACCTCCGGTCAGGGTGTAGCGGCAATAGGTTTGTAGGGAGCGACCAGATAAAAGCGCTGGTCGGGCAAGTCCACGGTAACGATATGCGCGCCGCTCAAGCCCAGGCGGCGGCCCGGGCCGAAGCTGATCAGCGGGGTCAGCCCGGTATCGAAGTCGTGCAGGCCTTCCAGCGCACTGATGAGTTTCTCGCGGCTGGCATCGCGCCCGGCCTGTTTCATGCCTTCGCTGAGCAGCAACATCGAACTGAACGCGCCGACTTGCAGCACTGCATGCTGACCGCCGAGCCCCTGGTGCTTGCGCAATTGGGTCAGGGCCAGGCGTCCGGCCAGCGTCCAGTCACTGGGTACGAACGGATAAGCCAGAAACACCCGCCGGGAAAAAGCACTGGGCACCTGCAACAGATCACCCGCCACTTGGTTCGACGCGGCGAACAGGTAAGGCACTTGCCCCGCCGCCTGCAAGCGCTCGGCGAGGCGACTGAAGCCGCCGCCGCTGCCCAGGTAAAACACCGAACGCGAGCCCAGTGGCAACTCGTCCTGCGCCGAGTCGTAGGCTTTCAGACTGACCTTTTGCCAGGCGTGATCTTCCAGGTACTGGCCGAGGTTCTGCGCCGCCAACCGTTGACTGGGCTCGTCCGGGTAGGTGATCAGCGTCGGTCCCTGGAGCACCCGTAAACTGTCGGTGGCGTAATCGGCCAGGGCGATCAGTTGCTCGCGCAAACCCGGCAGCGGTTCGAAAATCTGACGACTGGATTGCGCCGTGCCCAGCAACGACAGCGGTCCGATCAGCGGAATGCCGGTCCGCTCCAGGCGCGCGGCCAGGTCCAGGTCCAGTGCCGGTGCCAGCGGCGCGATCAGGGCGAACACCTGTTCTTGCTCGATCAACTGATCCAGCGCCTGCTCGGCACTGGCGCGGTCCGGGCCCGGATCGACGATGGTCAGGCGCAACTGCCGGCCATGAACCCCGCCCGCTTCGTTGATTCGCGCGACGCTGCCCTTGAGCACCGCCGCCACCGTGGCACCCTCCTCGCTCAACGGTCCAAGGCGTGGCAACAAGGTGCCCAGGTGCAGGCTGTCGGGCGTCAGGCCGGGGTCGCGGTCATCGGCCACGCGTTTGAGGTAGGCCGTGAGGTTGCGCTGATCATTCGTCGACAGGACGAATCGCGGCATCGCCGGATCGAGCCGATTGTTGCCCGGATCACGCCCTTCCTGAATGGCACGCGCCAACGTGCCTTCGGTATACGCCGGGTAATGACGGCCATTGATTTGCTGCTGGCCGTAAGTGCTGCTGAGCCGCGACCATCTGAGATCCGGCGGTCGCACCCCGCCTTCGGGTCGCCCCAGGCCATCGGCGCCGTGGCAGTTGGCGCACGGCAGGCTGGTGGCCGGCAACAGCATACCCGCCGCCCCGACCCGCGCCATGATCGGCTCGCCACTCGCGGACACACCCTCACGATACAGCCGTTTACCGGCGCTTTCGTCGGGGCTCAGCGGCAACGCTTCGGCGGCGAAATGGAGGCCGCCAAGCAGTAGCAGGCCGAGAGCGAGTGAAGTTCTCATGGCGCGGGCTCAACGGCCAGCCACGGGCATTGTCAGCAATTGCAAGCGCTGGGCAATGGCGGCGGCCGGGGCATCGGGACGGATTTTGCTCCAGCGTTTGTTGGCCACGTCACCCACGATCAGTTGTGTTGAATGCTGCTCGGGGGTCGGCACGATCTGGCCGATGCGCCCCAGTACCAGGTCCATCTGCGCCTTGTCGCCAGTAAGAAAAAGCCAGTGGGGACCATCGACGCCCTGCTTCAAGGTGTAAGCCTTGAGTACCGCCGGGGTGTCCCGCAGCGGATCACTGGTAAGGGAGATAAAAGTGATGCCGTCAGCCTTGTCGCCCAGCAACTCACGCACTTCCTTGAGCTTGCGGGTGATCAGCGGGCAGGCATCGTTGCAACTCGTGAAAATCACATTGAGCAGCACCACGCGGTTCTGCAGCGCGTCGCTGTAGAAACGCAGGGTCCCGCCGTTCTGGTCCTGCAACGGCGTGTCGGTAAACCAGGTTTTCGCATCGCGGGTGCCGCTGGCTGGCGGTGCGGCAACGGCGGCCACCGCGGGTGCCGACTCTTCGTGCCCTTCGTGGGCGGACGCCAGCGAACTGAACATGCAAAAGCAAACCGTCAGGGTGATCCAGTCGAGGGCTCTCATGGCTGCTGCTCCATCGCGATGGCCGTGTGTTTGGCGTGGACGTTGCGCTGACCGCTGAGTTTCTCCACTTCACGGGCCAGCACCTTCGGGTCGGTGAAGCCGTAGTAGCGGGTCCAGTGGCGGCTGTTGCCATCCCCCACCAGAATCAATGGCTGATGGCTTTTGAAGTCCCCGCTGAAGGTGCCCAGTCCCTTGAGGGTTTCGTTGATCGACTGCGAGCTGCCGGTCAGCCAACTCCAGCCAGGGCCGTTCTGGAAGTTGCGGGCGTAATCGTTGAGGCGTTTGGCGTCATCGCGCTGCGGGTCGATGCTGATCGACACCAGTTGCACCTCGCCGCCGACTCGGGCACCCAGCTGTTTTTGCACCTTGCCCATGATCGACGACACCACCGGGCAAACCGTGGTGCAGCTGGTGTAGATGAAGCTCATGACCACAATCTTGTCGGTCACCAGGTCTTTTTCCAGGCGCACCGCTTTGCCGTTCTGGTCCACCAGCGCCACGTCGGCGAACTTGACTTGGGCGCTTTCCGAACGGGCGCTTTTGGCCGGCATTTCGTGACCGGCGTGCTCATCCGCCGAGTGGGCCAGGGCCTGACCGATACCGGCGGCCAACAGGCAGAACGTCAGCAGTCCACGGTGTGCGAATCGGTTCATGTCGAACTCCTTTTAGTGGGCATCGCCGGGCAGGACCCGAACGCTGGCAAAAGTCTTGTCGTCGAAACTCGCGCCCAGCGACGCCGCCCGCACGTGCAGGTACCAGGCGCCGTTCTGGTCGAGGGTCACCGGGGCTTCATACACCCCATCGCCCACTTCCAGCGCGGCGACTTCCTGGGCCCGGGATGTCGGGGCCCGGAAGTAGCGCACCTGAACGTCCTTGACCCCGCTGCGCTGGACCTTCTGTTTGCCCTGAACGATGCGAAAGCGCACCACGTAAAGACTGCCGAGCGCTGCCGTGGAGTTGTCGAGCATGAATTCCACCTTCGGCACACCCGCGTGCGGGTTGAGGTTTTTATCCGGCTCAACCAATGCCGTGAAGCAATGGATGATGTTCGGCTGGTTCAGCAGGAAGGCCACGTCGAAACGCCCGGCGGGGGGCAGTTTGATCCGGGCGCTGTACAGCCCCGGCTCGACTTCGCGCAGGCTGCGGTCGATGACCATCGCCGCCCGCGCCACTTGCCCACGATTGGGGTAGCCGGACATCGGCGCGTTCATGCCTTCGGCGTAGAAGTAGGTGGTGTTGTCCACCGGGTTGACCACAAACACCGCGTTGTCGTCCCGTGACACGGCCAGGCTCGATGCCAACGGCAAATCACCCGCCAACCGTGGCGCCTGAGGCCCGGCTTCAAAACCCTGGCTGATGGGCGTGCGGCCCTCGCCGAGGGATGACAGGTTGATCATCGTGACCTTGGCCGAGGCCAGTCCGCGAATGTAGGCATAGGCCTTGGTGAACACCACTTGATAGGGTTCGGTGGACACGTTCAGTTCATGGATCAACGAATCGGTGGCCGCGTCGATCACCGAGGCCTGGTTCTCCAGGGTGTTGAGCACGATGCCGAAACGACCGTCAGCACTGAAGCCCATCGGGCCCAGGCCCTGTTTCATTTTGATCACCCGCCGTACCGCGAGGCTTGCGGTGTCGACCACGGTCACCGTGCCGTCCTTGCCGTCGGCGACATACACCGCCTGGGACAGCGGCGAGTACGCCACTGACAACGGGTGCGAGCCGGTTTTGAGTTGCTTGCTGATGGTCAGGCTGGCGATGTCGATGAGGCTCACCGTCCCGTCATCGCGGTTGGTGACGAAGGCAAAACGGCTGTCCTTGCTGAAGGCGATTTCGTGATGCCCGGCACCGGTGGCCAGGTGCTTGAGAGTCTTGAGGCTGCGCGTGTCGATCACCGTCACCCCAGACTCCTCGGTCGACTTCGCGTTGTTGCCGACCCACAGCAGACGCTCATCCGGTTGCAATGCCAGCCGCACCGGGTTGCTGCCAGCAGCGATCGAGTCGATCAACTTGAATTGCTCGCTGTCGATCACCGCAATCTCAGCGGCCGTTGGCATCGAAACGAACACCCGCTTGTTGTCACGGGGCGTCACCCAGTCCATTGGCGGCTGCTTGATATCAATCCGCGCCATCGTGCTGGTGATCCCGCCCACCGACACCGACGGGTCGACCACCGAGACGCTGGCATCGCGGTTCATCACCAGCAGGAAGTAGCTGTTCAGGTCGAGCAACGGCCGCGCGCCGATACTCGATTTCAGAAACACCCCGACCCGGGATTTGCAGCTGTGCTCCCGACCTTGAGCCTTGTCGGCGGCGACGGTTTCCGGATCGAGCCAGGCCCCCGGGTTCACGCCCGACATGGGTTGGCCCGAAGCACTGTCAGTGACCCGGAAGCGCACATCGGCGAATCCCCCCTCGCGCAGCACGCCGTCCTCCGCCAGCGGCCGCACCTCGAGCGCCACCGACACCCCGTCGCGCACCAGCGTGTTTTTGCTCCAGGTTTTCGGCAGTGCCACGTCGTTGAGCATAAGCGGCTGCGACGCGCGCCATACCCCCAGCCAGATCAGCGCCAATCCTACAACCAGCGCCAAAACGGCCACTATGATGGTCCTGTTCATAATGCTTCTCCCCTTCAGATCTGTGTCTGCTAGCTCAAGGTGCCGGAGCCGGTTCAGGTTCGTTGGTCACCCGCAGCAACCCCCAAAGCCCGGCGGTGTTGCCATAAGCGCCGTAATCACGGAACAGGTAGTCGCCCGGTATCGCGTTGCTGCCCCCGGCGCTCGGGTGCATGAAGCTGAAGTGCGCCGCCGGCAGGATGCTTTCGCGGGCACCGATGTACATCGACATCGGGTTGAAACCGAACCGCACCGAACCCACCCCTGGTGTATTCGTCGGATAACCGCCGGTATCGCTCTTCTCCGACTGGAACGGGTTGACCGACCAGACGTGACCGTCAAGCTGGAAGGTCGTACCCCGGCTGCCACCGGTGGGCATCATGATGTGGGTGCGGAACGGTTGCCCCGGCTTCACATACAGCACCGGCGTTTGCGGATCGCCTCCCACCAGCGCGTTGCTGTAAGCCATGTGCGCATTGGGCACGTCACCATAACCATGGCCGTCGGCACGGCCGAACGGCGCATCCGGTGCCAGCCCGAAGCGGAACCACAGCGGCTCGGCCTTGTAGTTGATGGCCATGCTCGAGTTGTCCTGCGGATCGGTCGGCACACCCAGGCCTTCGGCGGCAATGCCTTCGACCGGCCGGCCATTGGCCCAGCGGATGTTCAGGGCTTTTTGCCAGACCATCGCAAAGTCGCGGTAGGTGGTTTGCCCCGCAGCGGTGACCGTCGCCGTCACTTTGCGCGCATCGTCAACCCAGGTCGCCCCGATCGGCAGGATGCTCATCGCCCCGCCCAGGCCTTTCTGCGGCTGTTTGATGACGTCCGCCGGGGTGAAATTCAACCCGCCGAACTCCACCGCCGTGGCGTTGATGTTGTCGACACTGCGGCCCAGTTGCGTGATCGGCTTGCCTTCACGCTCCAGGTGCCCGGCGTAGTACTGATAGGTACGCGTCGGGTACGCGCCGACACTGCCAACACGCGGCGGCACGGTCTGGATCGGGTTGGCGCCGACGTTAGTGCCGTCGGACTTGGTGATGTCGTACGCCAGCAGTTGCGCGTGCAGGCCAACGTGGCTGGACGGCCGCATCAGGTTATTGCTGAAGGTGGTCGCCCCCAGGCCGCTGTTGCGATCACGTTTGACCATGCCTTGCATCACCGCTGTCTGGGTCAGGTCCGGCATGATCATGGGCAGACGGTTTTCCAGGGTGATTTTGATGCAATCACCGGCCGCCGCGCGCAGCACCAGCGGTTCGACAGGCACACCGGGTTTGAGCTTGCCGGTGATCGGGTCGAGATCGCCCTTGCGCACATAAAGGATCGCCGTCGGGTCATGCAGCGGCCCGCTTTGCCCGCCGATGGTGAAGGTCTCACCGTCTTCGGGGTCGGTCACGGTGACCTGCGCAATGCTCACGGGGCGCGAGTTGAACACCAGGGTGCCGCCCGCCGGATTCAACGGCCCACCGACATGCTGACCTATCCCCGCCGGATCGCCGATGGACAGGTTCAGCGGGTTGCCGAGGATGTCGTTGGCCAGCGCCGCGACCACTTCATAGTTGCGTTGCACGGTCGGCCGGGTACCGATGCCATTCGGGTTGGCGCCGTACCGTGGGCAGATACCATCGAACGCCACAGTGTTGCGCATACCCATCGGTTTCGCGTTGTTCGGCAGCGCGAACAGATCGCTGCGCTGGGCCGTGTAGTTGCGCATCACGCCCCAGATCCCGCTCCAGTATCCTTCCAGGGAGGCGTCCATCGAGTACAGGTAGTCACCCGTGGTCGCGGCCGAGCTGGAGACCATCGACACCGGTGCATTGAAGCCCAATTGCTCGGAGATCCCGACCATCTGCGACGAACGCCAACCCGAGTTGGAGCTGTTGCCGAACCCGGAACCGCTTTGCAGCCATTTCACGCCATGCAGGGTCACGTTGTGCTCTTCTTCGTGACCGCCGGCATGCACCCGCAGCCGCACATTGTCACCGGTATAGGTACGCAGCATCGGGGTGAACGGGTCACCCGGTTCTGCGCCGCCACGGTTGATGTGCGGCGGGAACAGCGTGGTGCCGCCGGTGGGACCGGTGGCCGCGGTCACCAGGTTAGGCGCCAGGTTCATCGCCGGGATGGCGCGGTCGGTGCGGCTTTGCATGGCGTACGCCAGGTCGCCGCCGAGGCCGTCGGCCTGCATGCCGCGCTTGCCGTCCGGGCCGACCTTGTTCGGGTCGTACACCCGCAGGGCCAGCGGTTCGTTGCGGTAATTGACCACGAACATGCCAGGGTCATCCACCGAGATGGCTTGAGGGCATGGCCGGCTTGGGCAACCGGGCACTTGCCCGCCTTGCACTTCGACGATCCCTTCCAGCAGGTTGCTGGCGTTATTGCGCACCGGCGGGTTGATCGCGTAGCGGAAGCTGTCGGCGGTGGCCGGGAAGGCTTGCGGATCGGGCACGCCATTGGGGCCGGCGCCAACATACACACCCGCTTCATAGGCGTGCTGGAAGTCGCTGTACTCAAGGAAGAACTCACGGAAGCTGTCGTTCTTGCCGTCACCATCGATGTCACCGGTGGAAATCACCGCTTGCCATGAAGTCGGCCCGCCATCCTGCCGCGCGCCGCTGTACAACGGCTCGCCGGTTTCGGCGTGGAACCAGGTGGAACCGGCCGGCTCGGCCAGCACAGTGGCGTACAGACCGATCTGTTGGTGAGTCGATGGGCCTAAGTGGTCGTGGGTAAAAATGGTCCCCAGGCCACGATCGACACCTTTGGTGTTCACCACCGGATCGACAAACCAGCGCTGCATCGCCGTGCGCGCGCCGACCCAGTCAGCACGGCCAAATTGACCGAAGTACGGGTGATTTTTTGCTTTCGGACAGGCCGGCGTGCCGTCACGCGGGTCGGTGCCTTCGCACTGGTTGAACTCGCGAATCGCGCGGATGCGTTCTTGCACTGCCCCCGGGGAAAGGACGCCGTCTTCGTAGTTCCAGCCGTTGGCCGAACCATCGGCGGCCGTCAGGTCCCATTTCGGCAGGTGAATGTGCTGACCGATCACGTCGGTTGGCGTGCGCACCTGATAGTCGTCCATTTCATAGGTGGCCGGCACCAGGTTGGTTTGCTGGTACTGCACGCAGTCGAAGGTGTTCATGCGCATCACCAAAGGCTCTGGCGGACGCTGCTTGGTAATCACCGGCCAGGCGTCTTCCCACAGCGCGAGAATGCGCGCTTGCGGGAAGTGGTAACCGACCTTGTTGTAGACCGCGTCGAACTGGATGTTTGCGGCTTTGTAGACGCGGGGACGGTCGGCGGTGAACATCGACGTACCGGTGAAGGACATGCCGTCGATCCGTTCGCCACTGGCAAACTCGCCGGTGCCGGCGCTGCTGGTCAGGCGTTTTTGCCGATCATCCATGCACGGTTCGTAATACGGTGCGCCCGCTATCGGCAAGGCACCGTTGGTGCGGAAGTTGCGCGCCACGACTTGATTGCCGGGTAGCACGGCGAAGCTCGGATGGTCTTTTTTGGCATGGAACGCCATGGCCGCCTGTTCGACTTCGGTGCCCTCTTCCGGCATGTAAATGGGTTTGGCGTGGGTCACTTTCTTGGAGAAATCCAGGGACGTGGTAATGGTTTGCGCCTGGCCACCGGAGGAGAAGCCGTCCAGCGTATGGCGCCCAAGACCGCCGTCCCAGCCACCGGACTGAGCCGGGTCGAGGTTGGCCCACAAGGCGTTGCCGCTGGATTTCAGGGACTGCGCCTTGGCAGCGTCGAGCATGTCCAGCGGTGGGGTCGGTGGACGCTGGCCGACCGAACTTTCCATGCCGCCAATCCAGAACGGATAGCCAGGGTTTTTCAGGCTGCCGTCGGCATTGCGGTTGGCTTCGCTGCGATCCACCAGGGCCAGGGAACCGATAGCTTGAGCGCCGCCGTTACCGCCGTGGTGTTCGCCGTCGTCATCCTCCTCGTCATCGTCGTCATCGCCACCAGCCAACAGGGTTTCGCCGATTTTCGGCACGACCGCGACTTTGCCCGGCATCGGGGCCATGGCTTTGCCGGGCAGCGGCACTACGGCTGGAATCGGTGTACCGGCAACGATCTCGCCATCGGGCAAAGCCCGGGCGCCTGCAGCCGGTTTACCGCTGCGCAGCGCATAAGGCTCGCTGTGATAACCGTCGGCGCCCTGCTGGGACACCTCGAGTTTGGTGCCTTCTTCAAAGACGTCATGCACCCGCCACATGCTCCACATGCCTTGGGCAAAGTGCGGATAGAAGTGGCAGTGATAGATCGCATCGCCCGCGACCCGGTTGCGGTTGCCCGAACCGCCGTTGGCGATTTCGTAGGTATAGCCGGCACCCGGACCGATGCCTTGGGCGTCCACATAGTCGGAGTTGTCGTCGTTGGGGTTGAACAACCACTGATGCCCGTGCAGGTGGAAGATGTGCTGTTCGTGGCCGTTGTGGGTATTGCGGAATTTGATGAAGTCACCGATGTAGCTGTGGTTGACGTTGGACGGCTCGGACGGATACAGCGCCATGGTCGCCTTGACCCCGACCTGATCGGCGCTCGGTACTTGACCGGGGAGAATGCCTTCCAGACCGGCGTTGGCCGGCACGTCCACCAGCATCGCCACATCGCCGACGGTGTGGGAACTGAGGAAGAATTCTTCATAGGCGCAGGACAGGCAATCGTGCATCGGCCCGACGCCCAAACGGTTGGCGACCACTTCGGCGCCCATGCCGCCGGAGCCATAGTTGATCATGAACGAGTCGCGGGTCGGCTCCAGCACGTGAGCCATCACCGGGTCTGCCCAGTAAGCGGGGAACGCCTGAGTCGCGGCGGTTTCATCCTGGAACTGCGAGGCGAAATCGCGGAACGGTTCCAAACGATTCGGGATCGCCGGGTTGCGTTTGCCTATGGCTTCCAGCGGATAAGTCGACGGCGGGAAGCTGCCATCGGCGTTGCTGCCCATCACGACCGCGTCACTCTCGCTGGAAATGATTTCATTACCGTCGACCATGTTGATGATCGGCGTGCCCGCCTTGCCTTCACGGATCCACGGCTCGCGCTGCGGGTAGCGCGCCTGGTAATCGACGATCGGTTGACCGGCCGGAGTGCGGCCGACGCTGGCCAGGCGCATTTCTTCTTCGGTCACAGTGTTGCGATAGGTGCGGCCGCCCTTGGGCACCACGACAACCTGGCCGAACAGTCCGTTGGCCACGTTGCCCGCATCCCCTTCACCACCAAAAGTCGCGCCGCGGCTGCTGGCGGCAAACGCCCCTTCGCGCTCGGCGAACAAGGTGTAGGAACGGGTGGCACCGGGAGGAATCAAGGTATTGGCGTTGCGTCCGGTATAGGACGCAATGTCGTCGATGCTGTTGACCGCTTGCATACCATTGACCTGGAAGCCGACGTGGCGGTCAGCGACCTGCTCATCGACCTTGAATTCGTCTTCGTTGCCGATTTCGACTTCACCCTCAATCTCACCCTCTTCCTCCCCCCCGTCTTCGTGGCTGCCGGGGTTAGCCTGGTAGGCCAGCAGGTTCTGCAGGTTGATGGTCAGGCAATCACCGGCGGCGACGCGAAGCACCAGTGGACGCGGACGCTTGTCGGGCCGCAACGACACTTTGCCTGGCACCGCCGCTCCGCCCTGAACCAGAGACATCTCGTGATCATCGACCACATCGCGGCGCAGGGCGAACATCATGCCGTTGACGTTCTGCGCGCCGAGGCGGTTGAACATCAGCGGCTGATCCAACGCCACGACGTTGGCCACCAGATTGCGCTCGCAGCGCACGGCCGCCTCAGCCAGCTCGATGCCAAGCATCGACACCACCAACAGCAGCAATCTAAAAACGGACGGGGCGTTGGGTATGCCGGTCATGATCACGGGCCTCGCTGTGGGTGCTCACAGGGAATAGTTCTCGACAAATCCCTTGAGCAATCCGCATGCCATAAATAATTCATATGTTTTTCAGTAAGTTACGTAAACGACTTAATAACTCGGGGGATATTCCCCACTTATTCCCCACTTTTCCGCCGGGGCCCCCATGCCCCACTATTGGGGGAACGTGCCCCCACCTTGCCATTACAGCGGCGCATCCGCGGACAGGCCCTGCAAGCGCCGGTATTGGCGCAAGACACTGGGCACGTAACGCTGGGTTTCGGCGAACGGCGGGATCACCCCGCCACGGCTGAGCACCGCTTGCGGCCCGGCGTTGTAGGCCGCCACGGCGAGGCTGATGTCGTTGTCAAACAGGGTCATCAGGCGCTTCAGATAACGGGCGCCACCCTGGATGTTGGCCTTGGGGTCATAGACGTCTTTCACCCCCAGTTCCCGAGCGGTGTCGGGCATCAACTGCATCAACCCTCCCGCCCCCTTAGGTGATCGCGCGCCGGAGTCGTAGGCGGACTCGGCCTGAATCACTGCATGCAACAGCGCCGCCGGCAATTCATTGGCCGTGGCCGCGGCTGAAACCAGCTCGGCATAGGGCCGTCGGGCAATCATCTGGGGTTGTTGATCCATGCTGACCCTGGCGGATTCGGGCTCGTGAATCACCCGTTCATAGGTGCGGCCGGGACGGTGGACATTGGACAGAACGTAGCTGCCCTTGGTGTCCACGGAAACGAACACATCGGCCTGTACGACGCCGGTCAGCACCAGCAGACCGAGCAGTCCTGTGGTGAGTGTTTTCATTGTTTTGCCTCCCCTGCCCGGCCCCGAAAAATGGGGCTAATGCCCCAATGGCCGGTAGTAAACCAGTCATACGCAAGCACTGTGCCGGATGCGCGAAGGCCCGTAATTCAGGGGTTGCAGAAGAGTGTCCAGGCATGTGCATGGCAATTGCATAAGCCTTCACGGCGACCCTTCTGCCGACTGTGTGAGGTCATCATGAATCAGCGTTTGCGTTCCGCCCCGCGTACTGAAAGCGGGTTCACCCTGCTCGAACTGTTGGTGGTGTTGGTGGTGCTAGGGCTGTTGGCCGGCATCGTCGCGCCGAAGTATTTCGCCCAACTGGGCCGCTCCGAAGTGAAGGTGGCCAAGGCGCAAATAGAAGGCCTGGGCAAAGCATTGGATCTGTACCGTCTGGAGGTCGGTCACTACCCGTCGACCGAACAGGGTTTGCAGGCGCTGATCACCGCGCCCAGCGATGAGACCAAATGGACCGGTCCTTATTTGCAGAAAAAACTGCCGCAGGATCCGTGGGGCCGTAACTACGCCTATCGCTACCCCGGTGAAAACGGCGAATACGACTTGCTGTCCATGGGCAAGGACGGCCAACCCGGCGGCGAAGGCGAAAACGCTGAAGTCACCAGCTGGCAATGACGGGAGCGGCGACCATGCGATTTCATCTCAAAGCCGTTGGCAAGGCTGGCGTAGTCTCGATGACCGTCGAGGCGCTGGGCCACAGCGAAGCCCGGCGCATCGTCGAAGATCAGGGCTATCGGGTGGTGAGCCTGTACGCCGAGAGGCACTGGCGTGCGTTGCGCTTACGACAGCGCGAGACCTTCAACCTGGTGCTGTTCAGCCAGGAGCTGACTACGTTGCTCAATGCCGGCCTGCCGCTGATCGATGCGCTGGAAAGCCTGGCGGAAAAAGAGAACGCGCCCCAGGCCCGCAAAACCTTGAGCGAACTGGTGCGCCTGCTTTACGAAGGCAAATCGTTCTCCCAGGCACTCGGCCAGTTGTCGGCGGTTTTTCCCCCTCTTTATGTTGCGCTAGTACAGTCCAGCGAGAAGACCGGCGCCGTGGGCGATGCCCTGGGCCGCTATGTCAGCTATCGCCAACGCATGGACGAGGTCCGGCAAAAAATCGTCAGCGCTTCGATCTACCCCATGCTGTTGCTGGTGGTGGGAGGTGGCGTGGTGTTGTTTCTGATGGGCTACGTGGTCCCGCGCTTCAGCCTGGTGTTCGAAGGCCTGGGTTCGAACCTGCCGTGGCTGTCGCAGATTTTGATGAGCAGCGGGATGTTCCTCCACGCCCATCAGGGCGAATTCTTCGGCGCATTGCTGGCGATCATCGTCGCCCTCGGCTTCCTCCAGCGCCAACCGGCCTTTCGCCGGGGCGTCGACCGCGTGATTGAAAAACTCCCGGCCGTCCATCAACGCATCTTCATGTACGAACTGGCGCGGTTCTATCGCTCGCTGGGAATTCTGCTGCAAGGCGGTATTCCCCTCGTCACCGCCATGGGCATGGTTCGCGGCCTGCTCACCGTCGCCTCCCGCGTGCGCCTGGACCAGGCCTGCGAACGGGTGCGCGAGGGTCAGTCGCTGTCGGCCGCGCTGGAGCTCAATCATCTGGTGACCCCCGTGTCCCTGCGCTTGCTGCGCGCCGGCGAGCAGTCCGGCAACCTTGGGCAAATGATGGAGCGCAGCGCCGACTTCTACGACGAAGAAATCAGCCGCTGGATCGAATGGTTCGTGCGGTTGTTCGAACCCTTGCTCATGACCTTCATCGGCCTGCTGATCGGGGTGATCGTGATCCTGATGTACATCCCGATTTTCGAGCTGGCTTCGAGTATTCACTGACCCCTGGAACAGGGTCGAGATAGACGTTTTAGAGCTCATCGACGCTACAACTGAATAAATCCGTACGTTGAGGTGTTTACCCACTGAATCAAGCGCAAGTTGCATTCATCAACGTTCCAATCTGAATAAGAAGACGGAGAACGATATGCACATGAAAAAGCTTTTGCTCGCAGTCGCTATTGGCGCAGTTCTGTCGGCATCCACCGTTCTGATCCCGGACAGCCTGTCCGGTATGTCGAGCGCTCAAGCCAAAGACGGAGGCAGTGGCGGTAGCGGAGGCGGCGGTGGCGGCGGCAATGGGGGTGGCGGAGGTAGTGGCGGCGGTGGAAGCGGTGGCGGCGGCAATGGCGGCGGTCACGGTGGAAGTGGCAGTGGCGGCAATGGCGGTGGTCACGGTGGAAGCGGCGGTGGCGGCAATAGCGGCAGCGGCCACGGTGGAAGCGGCAGTGGCGGCAATAGCGGCAGCGGTCACAGTGGCAGCGACCATGGCTCGGGCCATTCCGGCAACTCAGCCTCATCCTCCTCCGGACGCAGTGGCACTCACGCCGAACCGGGGGATGATCACGGCGTGCATCGTTCCGGTGAAGTCGGTGACGATCACGGCGTACATGTCGGCGGCGAACCCGGTGATGACAAAAGGTCCTGACGAACACTGATTACAGAAAACCCACAAAACCCTGTGGGAGCGAGCTTGCTCGCGATGGCGGCGTATCATTCAACATTTATGCTGTCTGACACGCCACTATCGCGGGCAAGCCCGGCTCCCCCAGAAACCGTGTGTAACCTATAGCCCACCCTCAACCTGATCCAGCCGCTCACGCAAAAACTCGATCAACGCCTGCACCGGCCGCGAACTCTGACGATGCTGCGGATACACCGCCGATAACGTCAGCGGCTGTGGACGAAACTCATCCAGCACCGGCATCAGCCGGCCATCCTTCAGCGCCGAGCCGACAATGAACGTCGGCAAGTACGTAATCCCCATCCCGGCCACCGCCGCATCCTTGAGTAACTCCCCGTTGTTGACCCGCATCCTGCCCGCCACGTTGACGGTCAGCGGCTTGCCCTGCCCTTCAAAACGCCATTGCACCTGACGCCCATGGCCGTAAGGCAGGCAGTCATGGCTATGCAAGTCTTCGGGTTTGAGCGGCGTGCCGCGCTCGGCCAGGTAAGCCGGGCTGGCGCAGTACACCCGTTGGATGGAAGCGATGCGTCGGGCGATCAGTGTCGAGTCTTCCAGAATCCCGATGCGTAATGCCAGGTCGTACCCCTCACTGAGCAAGTCCACCGGCCGATCGCTCAAGTCCACTTCCACCGTGACATCGCGATAGCGCTGCAAAAACAACGGCAGCAGACAACCCAAATGCGCCACCGCAAACGACAACGGCGCGCTCACGCGAATGGTGCCGCGTGGCTCGGTGGTCTGGCCAGCGATGCCCTGCTCCACTTGCTCGACTTCGCCCAGCAGGCGTAATGCTGATTCGTAATAACTCTGGCCCAGCGGCGTCACGTCCAGCCGCCGCGTGGAGCGATTGAGCAAGCGCACGCCCAGACGCTCTTCGAGCTGCATCAGGCGGCGGCTGACGAATTGCTTGGACAGGCCCAATTGATCGGCCGCCGAGGTGAAGCTGCCGGAGTCCATGACCTGGCAAAAAATACGCATATCTTCGAACGGGTTCATTGTCACACCCTGGTTGACAGTCAAACACTTTATAGCCGCTTTTTCCTTTGATGGCACCCTATTAATCTGTGTCCACGGTGTTGCTGAGGCCTGAACCACAGCGCCAGCAGCCACCTGACCTTGGGTCATCAACGTCTAATTAATTAAAAGGATTTACCCATGAGCATCGTCAAAAAATCCCTGACCGCTTCCCTCCTCGCCCTCTCCATCGGCAACGCATTCGCCGCGGGCAGCCCGGGTGTCGAACACAACACCCAAGCCTTCCTCGAAGCCCTCGCCGCCGGGGGTGGCAAGCCGCTTGAGCAGCTGAGCCCGAAGGATGCTCGTGCGGTACTGACCGGTGCGCAAAATTCGGTGAAGGTTGATCTGTCAGGCGTGGACGTCAGCGACCGTGCGATCAAAGTCGATGGGCAAACCATCAACCTGAAAATCGTACGTCCGGCCAAGGTCAAAGGTGAGTTGCCGGTGTTCATGTTCTTCCACGGTGGCGGCTGGGTGCTGGGCGATTACCCGACTCACCAGCGTCTGATCCACGATTTGGTGGTCGGCTCCGGCGCCGTCGCGGTGTATGTCGATTACACGCCATCGCCGGAAGCGCACTACCCGACCGCGATCAACCAGGCCTACGCCGCGACCCGCTGGGTGGCCGAGCATGGCAAGGACATCGGCGTCGATGGCAAACGCCTGGCGGTGGCCGGCAACAGCGTCGGCGGCAACATGGCGGCGGTCGTGGCGTTGATGGCCAAGGAACAGAAAACCCCGGCGCTGCGCTTCCAGCTGTTGATGTGGCCGGTGACCAATGCGCAGTTCGACAGCGGCTCGTACCAGCAATTTGCCGAAGGCCACTTCCTGACCAAGGGCATGATGAACTGGTTCTGGGACAGCTACACCACGGACAAATCCGAGCGTGCGCAGATCCATGCCTCGCCGCTGCAAGCCAGTGCCGAACAGCTCAAAGGCTTGCCTGCCGCCCTGGTGCAAACCGCCGAGTTCGACGTGTTGCGGGACGAAGGCGAAGCCTACGCCCGTCACCTCGACGCGGCCGGTGTGCCGGTCACGGCGGTGCGGTACAACGGCATGATCCACGACTTCGGCCTGCTCAACCCGCTGAGCCAGATTCCGCAAGTGAAGGCGGCGGTTCGCCAGGCGGCATTGGAACTCAAGACTTACTTGAACTGAGTTAGAAGGCTACGATTCTCTCTTGCCCCACAACACTTCCGCCGGAGTTTCCCCATGTCCTTTGTCCTCGCTCATCTGCTGTCCTGGAGTGCCCTGCTGCTGCTGATTGACGCCGTGCTCTGGCACCTCGCGCCGTTCAAGCATCGCGTCACGCGGGTTGGCGTGCGCCTGGCACTGTTCGTGATGTTCAGCGCTCTCGTGATCAATGCCGGTGTAAGCCCGTTGCAGGCACCGCTGTTTGCCGAGGACCGCGTAGCGCAATTGGGCGCCACGGCGCTGGGGATTCTCTGGTGGCTGTACACCGCGCGGGTGCTCACCGAAGTCATCGGCTTGGTGCTGATGCGTCGTATCGGTCACAGCGGTCGGTTGTTGCAGGATGTCATCGGCGCGCTGGTGTTTCTCATCGCCATCGTCGCCGCGGCCGGTTATGTGCTGGAGCTGCCGGTGAAAGGTTTGCTGGCGACATCCGGCGTCGTGGCAATCGTCGTCGGTCTGGCGTTGCAAAGCACTTTGAGCGACGTGTTTTCCGGGATCGTGCTGAACACCACCAAGCCGTATCAGGTGGATGACTGGATCATGATCGATGGCGTAGAGGGCAAAGTGCTCGATATCGACTGGCGCGCCACGCACCTGTTGACCAGCGCCGGCAGCACCGCCGTGGTGCCGAACTCGGTGGCGGCCAAGGCGAAGATCGTCAACCTCAGTCGGCCGAACAACATGCACGGCGTGTCGATCAGCATTCAAGTGCCCAACCACATTCGTCCGCGTCGGGTGCTGGATGCACTGGAGCGTACGCTTCAGGGCAGCAGCAGTTTGCTGCTCAACCCGGCGCCGAAAGCGGTGCTCAAAGAAGCCGGCGAAACCCTGTCCGAATACGTGGCCAGCGGTTTTATCGCCGAGCTAGGCAAGAAAAGCGAAGTGCGCAATCAGCTGTTCGACCTGGCGCATCGACACCTCGAAGCGGCGGGGATTTCCCGGCAGCCCGATGGCATCATCGAACCGACAACCCGTGCGCGGGCCTTGCTGGATGAAGTGAAGATCTTCCGTTCCCTGAGCGAAGATGAGCGCGATCAAATGGCTCAGTCCATGGTTGCACAGCAGTACGCGGCAGGCCAGGTGGTATTGGAATTGGGCGAAGTGCCGGACAGCCTGATGGTAATCGCCACGGGTGTGGTCAGCGCCTCCGTGCCCGGTGGCACCGGTCAAACCGAAGCCGGGCGCATGGGGCCGAGTGAGGTGATGGGTGAACAAAGCATCCTCACCGACACGCCGTCCCAGGCCACATTCATCGCATTGACCTCCTGCATCATTTACCGGATCGACAAATCCCTGGCCCGTCATTGCATGGAACAACGTGTTGAAGTGGGTCGGGCGTTGAACAAGCTGCAGGCGGTGCGGCAGCAGAACAGTCGGTTGGCGTTGATGGCCAAACCGTTGCCGATCAAGAAAGGTGGTTTTTTGGGTTGGTTGCAAAAACGTCAGGCATAAAACAAAACCCCTGTGGGAGCGGGCTTGCTTGCG
Source organism: Pseudomonas sp. RT4P38 (assembly GCF_054897765.1). NCBI lineage: Bacteria > Pseudomonadati > Pseudomonadota > Gammaproteobacteria > Pseudomonadales > Pseudomonadaceae > Pseudomonas > Pseudomonas sp. RT4P38. Next base: position 2,660,293 of record NZ_CM142703.1, on the reverse strand, counting down.
AAGGCGTAGTGTCAGGCAATGCTCATTAGACTGACACTACGCCTTCGCAAGCAAGCCCGCTCCCACAGGTTATGCGTGTTGCTTTACGGGACTTACTTCGAAGACAGCACCGAGTAGCTGTTCATCAAATTGCGGTAGTTCGGAATGCGCGGTGACAGCAGGTTCGCCAGGCCTTCCATGTCGTTGCGCCAGTCGCCCTGCAGCTCGCAGGCCACCGAGAACCAATTCACCAGTTGAGCACCGGCCGCCGCCATGCGCGCCCAGGCTGCTTGTTGCACGGTTTCGTTGAAAGTACCCGAGGCATCGGTCACCACAAATACTTCAAAGCCTTCCGCCAACGCCGACAGCGTCGGGAACGTTACGCAAACGTCGGTCACCACACCGGCGATGATCAGTTGCTTACGACCCGTGGCTTTAACGGCTTTAACGAAGTCTTCGTTGTCCCAGGCATTGATCTGGCCGGGACGCGGGATGTACGGCGCGTCCGGGAACTGCTCTTTCAACTCGGGAACCATCGGGCCGTTCGGGCCATTTTCGAAGCTGGTGGTCAGGATAGTCGGCAGCTTGAAGAACTTGGCCACATCGCCCAGAGCCAGCACGTTGTTCTTGAATTCGTTGGGCGAGAAATCCTGAACGAGCGAGATCAGACCGGTCTGGTGGTCGACCAACAGGACTACGGCATCGTCTTTGTTCAGGCGTTTGTACGGAACGTTACTCATGTGAAACTCCTCGATGGATGGGTGTTACGTAAGGCGCCGACGCAGTGCATCGGCGCTGGTTGTGATCGTCAGAACGCGAAGCATGAGCAGCCAAACGCGCCCCAGAAACCCGCGAAATCGCTGACCGGTGCGTTCGACAAACGCGCCTTTTCATGGTGATGGGAATGCACGCCGCACGGCCCGCTGCAATGGTGAGCCTGCGCCTGTAACGGCGACGTCGGACGCCAGTGCCCTGGCACCTTGACCACCGGCGACCAGTCCGGCAGCACCGGCACGCTGGCCGGCCCGAGTTTTTCGAAGTCACCCGCGGCGTACACCACCTTGCCGCCGACCACAGTCAACACCGACTCGATCCACTTGATCGCTTCTTCCTCGACGCTGAAAAAATCCGCGCTCAGGGCCGCGACGTCAGCCAGTTGGCCAACCTTGATCATGCCTTTCTTGCCCTGCTCGGAAGAGAACCAGGCGCTGCCGTGGGTGAACAGCTCCAGTGCGGTTTGACGAGACAAGCCCTCGGCATGCAGTTCCAGGCCACCGACCGTGCGGCCGCTAACCATCCAGTACAGCGAAGTCCAGGGGTTGTAGCTGGACACTCGCGTTGCATCGGTGCCGGCGCCGACCGGTACACCTTCGGCCAACATACGCTTGATCGGCGGCGTGGCTTCGGCGGCTTTGGCGCCGTAACGTTCGACGAAATATTCGCCCTGAAACGCCATGCGATCCTGAATCGCAATACCGCCACCCAGCGCCCTCACCCGCTCGATGTTCTGCGGCGTGATGGTTTCAGCGTGATCAAAAAACCACGGCAAACCGTTGAACGGAATGTCACGGTTGACCTTCTCGAACACGTCGAGCATGCGGCTGATGGATTCGTTGTAGGTGGCGTGCAAACGGAACGGCCAGCGCTGCTCGACGAGGTGGCGGACCACCGGCTCCAGCTCGTCCTCCATCGTTTGCGGCAAGTCCGGACGCGGCTCGAGGAAGTCCTCGAAATCCGCCGCCGAAAACACCAGCATTTCCCCGGCGCCGTTGTGCCGCAGGTAATCGTCGCCCTGGTGCAGGGTCACGCTGCTGGTCCAGTTCTTGAAGTCAGTCAGCTCTTCTTTCGGCTTCTGGGTGAACAGGTTGTAGGCGATGCGAATGGTCAGTAGCTGGTCCTTGGCCAACTGCTCGATCACCTGGTAATCGTCCGGATAATTCTGGAAACCGCCGCCGGCATCGATGGCACTGGTCAGGCCGAGGCGGTTGAGTTCGCGCATGAATTGGCGGGTCGAGTTGACCTGATATTCCAGCGGCAACTTCGGCCCCTTGGCCAGCGTCGAGTACAAAATCATCGCGTTGGGACGCGCGACCAGCATGCCGGTCGGCTCACCGTTGGCATCGCGCACAATCTCGCCACCCGGCGGGTTCGGCGTGTTGCGGGTGTAACCGGCCACGCGCAACGCGGCGCGGTTGAGCAAGGCGCGGTCGTACAGATGCAGGACAAACACCGGCGTGTCCGGCGCAGCCTGATTGAGTTCTTCGAGGGTCGGCATGCGTTTTTCGGCGAACTGGAATTCGTTCCAGCCACCGACCACCCGCACCCATTGCGGCGTGGGTGTTCGATCGGCTTGGTCCTTGAGCATGCGCAAGGCATCGACCACCGACGGCACGCCTTCCCAACGCAGTTCGAGGTTGTAGTTCAGACCGCCCCGGATCAGGTGCAAGTGTGAGTCGTTGAGACCGGGGATGACGCAACGGCCCTTGAGGTCAATGACCTGCGTACCCGAACCGCGCAGGGCCATGGCTTCAGCGTCGGTGCCGACCGCCACGAAGCGACCATCGCTGATCGCCACCGCACTGGCGCGCGGATTTTCACGGTCAACGGTATGAAACTGGCCATTGAATAAAATCAGATCGGCGTTCATCGCGTTTCCTTGGAAGGAGTGGAATGGGACAGCCAGGGCGCGAACAGACGCGTCGCCATCGGCATGAACAGGTACACCACCGACACAACGATGGTCAGCGTGATCAGGAACGTGGCAACCACGTAATTGGAAAGGAGGGCGTTGAGCTGCAGCAGCGGACCCCAGATCATCGGCACCAGCAAGGTGTGCGGCAGAATCACCAACAACGTCACCACGGCCTGCTTCCAGCGCGGCGGTGGCGGTGAAGCGGCGTCGGCTTGCGGCGCGAACCAGAACTCATTGACCGGGTTGACCTCGGTCTGGTCGCCGTCAGCGAGCATCGGTGTGGCTTCGTTGACCAGTGCCAGGCGCTGCTGCGAATCGAGCCAGCGTTGCATCGCCTCGGTCGAGCAAAAGCGCAGCACGCAGGTGTACATGTCCAGGCCGGCGTTTTTACCGCGCATCACGTCTACGCCCAAGTGCCCTTCTTGCTGCCCGGCGATGCTGACAATGTTGCGCAACCAGGCTTCGTAGGGCACTTCAAAACCGGCCTTGACCCGGTGCTTGATGACCAGGGTCACAACTTCCTCGAAACGATTGGATTCAGGCATAACGCAAAACTCCGGCGAATCGGACATTGAGCGCCAGCCGTCCTGGCCCGGCGATAAGAATGCTGGTGAACAGAATCAACAGCAGCCAACCGAACTGCCCCTCATCGAGGCTCCAGTGCGGATGCACCACCAGCAGCGCGACCAGCAACACCGACAAAATCGGCAAACACGCCAACCGCACCAACACTCCAGCCATGATCAGCAGCGGGCACAACACCTCGGCAAAAATCGCCAGCATCAACGTGACATTCGCGCCCAGGTGAAAAGGGTCTTCAATGACTTGCAGTTGAGCGCTGTAGTAAAGCAGCTTCGGCAAACCGTGCACCCACAGCTGAAACAAGCCGCCACTGACCCGCAAAAAAAACAGCCCGATGTCCTGGGCTCGTCCATCCCATCGTGAAGCGTTCATGGGCTACCTGCACAATGAAAAACCACCGGCGTCAAAGCGCCGGAACGTCATTTGATAGTGCCGGTGCGGGGGCAGGGAAAATTGAATGTGTGTGCTCTTTTTTGGATGAGCCCGCCGGTACGATCCACCGCTCCCACAATTAATCCGCGAGCACCCCCTGCTTCTCACCACTCAACAGGCCGAGCGTTAGCTCGCCTGCAGCTCTTGATCTTGCTCTTGCTCTGCCCGCCCCTTCGGGAGGCCGAGTGGAGGTGTTCATCTGGGGGGAGGCGCGAAGCGCCGTTCGACGAAGTCGAACACATCGAGAGGAGGTTGAAGCGAAGCCAACCGGAGGCGATGCCCCCAGATGAATGCCGGAGCGAGGGAACGCCGAGCCTAAGCGAGGGGCCGGACGCTGGGGCGAAGCCTTTTGGTTCCTTTTTGGCGTTTGAAAAAGGGACTCGCCGTAAGGGCCATCCCTTTCAAGGTCTTTTGACCTTGGCGGCCTTGAGCACCCTATCTGTCGACACGTGAGCATTCACTGCCTTGCCTTCCAGCCATTCCTTGGGTTTAGGCACCTTCGGACCTCGTTTGCTTTTGGCGACGGATTTGGGCGGGATGTTTTTAGCCAGCGCCAGCAAGTGCTGAGCCAGCCCTCCTGAGCGGATCGGGATGGCTAAGTGCTCTGGCGGCAAGGCGATCTGCAGGCCCTCGTAACCGCTGCGTACCTGTACCGTCAGGTGGAAGATCGATGCTTCCCAATCTTCAGGCTGGGTCTGGCGATGAGCCTGTTCGACGCTGCGCTTAAGCACGGACAAAACGTTATAAGCCAACACAGCGGACGCAAATCCAAGCAGGGCGGCCTTGGGGTTGCCCAGGCTTTCGATTTCACTGTCCAGCACCGATTCCAGGCGCTGGAACATCCCTTCGATACTCCAGCGACGACGATACAAATCGGCGATTTGCTCAGCGGTGATGGTGTCGGGCAAGTTGCTCCAGAACAACAGCATGGTGTCGCCTGATTCGGTAGCTTTTTGCAGGTTCAGTTCAACACGCCGCCACTGACGTCCGCCTTTCACTTCGATGGTTTGCTCGCGCACGCTTCCCGCCTCGACCGCGACAGGTTCTTGCCAGTCGCTTTCCTGAAGCAGGCGCGGATGCTTACTCGGCTCACGAATAATGAAAGAAGCGCCAGCGTCTTCGCAGGCCTCCATGACCGGGAGCGTGCAATAGAGCCGATCAGCCATCCACAACTGGCCCCTACTGGCGTTTTCCAGCAACGGCAGCACGCCGACGCGCTCACTGGCATAAGCATCTTCACAGGGCTGAAGATCGACGACCTGGTCCAGATCAGGGTCGTAAACCACGACCGAAAAACCAGGCCGGGCGGCGCCTCGTTCACGGCGCAACGCGCCCAGACGTTTTTCGCTGGAAGGCAGGTGGTTGCCGTCAACCACCCGCAGTTGCCAGCCAGGCAAAATGGCCGAGCAGCCCAATTCTTCAATCGTCGGAGCCAGGCGTTGCGCACTGCCGACTACCAACGCACGCAGCAGCGCGGGCTCCGTGCGGCTGACCTTGTCATAAAGCGCCGCCAAGCTGACGGGAAGATCTTCCATCTGCCGCGCCGCGGCATGTAGCGAGGGTCGCAAACCCAGTGAAACGAGGGACATCAGCTCAATAATGGTCGAAAACAAAAGCTCGCGCGGGTACTGGCGCTGACGATGTTCTTCGAACACCTGATCAACCCACTCTGCCGCAACGGCCTGCTCCAAAACCAATTTGGCCATGACACTGGCCGGCGCTTTTTTCTCGAACCGCGCTAAAACTTCTGCCCACATCGTCTCGCCGTCCTGACTGGAGTTTTGAGGATTTTATCAAAGACCTTGAAAGGGATGGCCGTAAGGGCGAAACCCTAAGCAGCCGTGACCACAGGAATGGATATGTACTCAGTCAACAACAGCATGGTCGGCCCGAAGGCCGCCACGTTCAAGCCGAAACCGGCAAAGGCCTCGACATGAAATCGCTGATCCAAGACCGCAACCACCGCTCCGCCGGATCATTGTCATGCACCCCACTCCAGGCCATCGACAACTGCGCTGCATCGATGGGAAACGGCGGATCCTCCGCCCGCAACGCACACCCTTCAACCAGCGCACACGCCGCGTAATCCGGCACGGTGGCAATCATTTCAGTGCCGGCAAGCAACGCGCGCAAACCGCTGAACTGCGGCACACCCAATACCACGCGGCGGCTGCGTCCGACCTTCGCCAGATCCAGATCGATGTTGCCGCTCAGGTCGCCGGAGAACGACACCATGGCATGCGGTCGTTCGCAGTATTCGTCGAGCGTCAGCGTCCCCGATCGTTTGTCCCCGCGCAGCACTTTGCAGGGGATGTCCCGCAACTTCTTGCACTTGGCATTCGCTGGTAAATCCGTGGTGTAGCTCACCCCCACGGAAATTTCTCCCGAGGCCAGCAATGCCGGCATCAGCAGATAGTTGGCGCGCCGCACCACCACGACGATCCCCGGCGCCTCTTCCTGCAATTGCCGCAACAACGGCGGAAACAAACCGAACTCCGCGTCATCCGACAAACCAATGCGGAACACATCGCAACTGGTCGTCGGATCGAATTCCTTCGCTCGACTGACCGCCCCGGAAATCACATCCATCGCCGGTTGCAGCTCCTTGAGAATCGCCAGCGCCCGCGCCGTCGGCTCCATGCCGCGACCATTACGCAGCAACAACGGATCGTCGAACAGATCCCGTAACCGCCCCAGCGCCGCACTCACCGCCGGTTGCCCCATGAACAGTTTTTCGGCCACACGGGTGAGGTTCTTTTCGAACATCAACGCTTCGAAAATCACCAACAGGTTCATGTCGACGCGGCGCAGATCGTTACGGTTCATAGGCGCGGTTCCCTTGTGTGTTCAGCCAGGCACGAAGCGGTGGGACTTTACTCGATCAACGGTACTTTGGCCGCCAGTTGACGTCGATTTTGCACGGGTCGTGCCCGTATAAATTGCAGCAATGTGCTGAGATCGCGCCGATGTCAGCACTGCGCACAGACGGAATTAACAACGTTTAACTCGCCTGCCAGAGCCCTGCGCCCAAGAATGAAGCTCACCGACACGGACATTTGTCATGGCCCATTCTCAGCAAAACGTCGCCCGCGCGACTGTCACTGAAACGCGAAAGAAAACCACCGGCGGCCTGACCCCGTGGCGCGAAAGCCTGGCCAAGCAACTGATCCTCGAACGCCTTGGTGAAACCGTTGAAGTGACCGAATTGGCCCGCGCCTGCGCCCTTTCGCGCAGTCATTTCTCCCGCGCGTTCAAGTGCAGCACCGGGCTCTCGCCGCAAGACTGGATTCGCCACCAACGCATCGCCCTGGCCAAGCAGTTGATCCAGAGCACCGACCTGACGCTGACGCAAATCAGCCTCGAATGCGGCTTCTGTGATCAGGCGCATTTTTGCCACATCTTCACCCGCAGCGAAGGCATCAATCCGTTTGCGTGGCGTTGTCGAACAGTACGTCCCCTCTCTCGCATGACCTTGTAAGAGCCATCCCTTTCAAGGTCTTTGATAAAATCCTCAAAACTCCAGTCAGGACGGCGAGACGATGTGGGCAGAAGTTTTAGCGCGGTTCGAGAAAAAAGCGCCGGCCAGTGTCATGGCCAAATTGGTTTTGGAGCAGGCCGTTGCGGCAGAGTGGGTTGATCAGGTGTTCGAAGAACATCGTCAGCGCCAGTACCCGCGCGAGCTTTTGTTTTCGACCATTATTGAGCTGATGTCCCTCGTTTCACTGGGTTTGCGACCCTCGCTACATGCCGCGGCGCGGCAGATGGAAGATCTTCCCGTCAGCTTGGCGGCGCTTTATGACAAGGTCAGCCGCACGGAGCCCGCGCTGCTGCGTGCGTTGGTAGTCGGCAGTGCGCAACGCCTGGCTCCGACGATTGAAGAATTGGGCTGCTCGGCCATTTTGCCTGGCTGGCAACTGCGGGTGGTTGACGGCAACCACCTGCCTTCCAGCGAAAAACGTCTGGGCGCGTTGCGCCGTGAACGAGGCGCCGCCCGGCCTGGTTTTTCGGTCGTGGTTTACGACCCTGATCTGGACCAGGTCGTCGATCTTCAGCCCTGTGAAGATGCTTATGCCAGTGAGCGCGTCGGCGTGCTGCCGTTGCTGGAAAACGCCAGTAGGGGCCAGTTGTGGATGGCTGATCGGCTCTATTGCACGCTCCCGGTCATGGAGGCCTGCGAAGACGCTGGCGCTTCTTTCATTATTCGTGAGCCGAGTAAGCATCCGCGCCTGCTTCAGGAAAGCGACTGGCAAGAACCTGTCGCGGTCGAGGCGGGAAGCGTGCGCGAGCAAACCATCGAAGTGAAAGGCGGACGTCAGTGGCGGCGTGTTGAACTGAACCTGCAAAAAGCTACCGAATCAGGCGACACCATGCTGTTGTTCTGGAGCAACTTGCCCGACACCATCACCGCTGAGCAAATCGCCGATTTGTATCGTCGTCGCTGGAGTATCGAAGGGATGTTCCAGCGCCTGGAATCGGTGCTGGACAGTGAAATCGAAAGCCTGGGCAACCCCAAGGCGGCTCTGCTGGGATTTGCCGCGGCCGTGTTGGCTTACAACGTTTTGTCAGTGCTTAAGCGCAGCGTTGAACAGGCTCATCGCCAGACGCAACCAGAGGGATGGGAGGCATCGATTTTCCATTTGGCAGTGCAAGTGCGCAGTGGTTATGAGGGCATGCAGATCGCGTTACCGTCGGATTATCTGTCACTTCAATCGACCTCAGAAACGCTGGCACAGCGCTTGTTGGCGCTGGCAAGGAATATCAAGCCCAAACAGGTTGCCAAAAGCATACGCGGCCCCAAAATCGCCAAGCCCAAGGAGTGGCTGGAGGGAAAGGCTGCGAATGCTCATGTGTCGACCGATCGAGTGCTCAAAGCCCATAAAGGGAAAACACCTTGAAAGGGCTGCTTGTAAGAGCGAAAACCGGCGCGGATCTACGCCCGCGCCGGGATACATCAACCCTTGAGGAACGCCAGCAGATCAGCGTTGAGCTGATCCTTGTGGGTGTCAGTCAAGCCATGAGGCGCGCCGGGGTAGACCAACAGCTGCGAACCCTTCACCAGTTTTGCTGAGGCGATGCCCGCCGCTTCGATCGGCACCACCTGGTCCGCGTCGCCATGCACCACCAGCGTCGGAATGTCGAATTTCTTCAGGTCTTCGGTGAAGTCGGTTTCGGAGAACGCCTTGATGCAGTCATAAGCGTTCTTGTGGCCGGCCGTCATGCCTTGCATCCAGAACCAGTCGATCATGCCCTGGGACGGCTTGGCGTCCGGTTTGTTGAAGCCGAAAAACGGCCCGCTGGCGAGGTCGATGTACAGTTGCGAACGGTTGGCCTGGGACGCCTGGCGAATGCCGTCGAACACCTGGATCGGCAGGCCGCCGGGGTTGGCTTCGGTCTTGAGCATCAGCGGCGGCACCGAAGAAATCAGCCCGGCCTTGGCCACGCGGTCAGTGCCGTGGCGACCGATGTAGCGCGCCACTTCGCCGCCGCCGGTGGAGAAGCCGAACAGCACGGCGTCTTTGAGCTCCAGCAACTCGATCAACTGCGCCAGGTCATCGGCGTAGGTGTCCATGTCGTTGCCGGACCACGGCTGGCTGGAGCGGCCATGGCCGCGGCGGTCGTGGGCGATCACTCGGTAGCCTTCGGAGGCCAGGAAGATCATCTGCGATTCCCAGCTATCAGCGTTCAACGGCCAGCCGTGGCTGAAGACGATGGGTTGGCCGGTGCCCCAGTCCTTGTAGTAAATCTCGGTACCGTCTCGGGTCGTGAACGTACTCATGCGATGTCTCCTCAGCGAGTGTTGGGGTAAGTCAAACCGGTGAACGGGCCATGCGTTCGGCCAGACGCGCCACCCGCTCGCCCAGATGAGCGGCGGTGCAGCGATCTTCGGGAGGCGGTGCGAGGTCCGGGGACTGTTCGACATTCGACTGGGCCATGGCACCGAGCGAGCTGCCCAGGCGATTCATTTGCCCATCGAACGCACCCGAGCTGGAGCGCGCCGGCAGCAGGTCGAGGCCGACCCAGATCATCGAATGCTGCGCGGCGAACACTGCCATCTGCAGCAAGGTGTTGAGTTTGTCGCCGCACAGGCAGCCGGAATTGGTGAAGCCTGCGGCCAGTTTGTCGCGCCACGGCTGGGCGAGGTAGAACGCCGCCGTCGCCTCCATGAAACCTTTGAACGGTGCCGACGCGCTGCCCATGTAGGTCGGAGCGCCGAAGATGATGGCGTCGGCGCTGTGTAACCGCTCCCAGTGTTGGTCCACTTCGTCGACCGGAATCAGCAGGCAGGTGCTGCCCACGTGCCGTTCCACACCTTGGGCCACGGCTTCGGCCATGACGCGGGTATGCCCATAGACACTGTGATAGACCACCACCACGTTGCTCATTGCGGCGTCCTTTGTGGGAGCGGCTCTTGACTGACTGACATGAGTCCCTACCTCCCTGGAACTTGAAGGATGAGAGTTTTGGGCGTAAACCAGACGCAGGACGAGTTAAACGTTGTTAATTTTCATTGACGCGCCAAAAGCCTCAACACCTGTTTTGCTACGGTTGCACCCAATAAACACGGCCCCTGCTAGTGGCACCGGGTACAGGCAGTCGCCGCGAACACCCGACCGTTCAACCGAACCCTCGTTGCGTTGACGGAAAAACCTGAGGAATATGCTCGAAACCGCGTACTAGACGGCTGCAAGCAGGAGCGACACGTTGACCCTTTCCCCCGACCAGGCCATCCAATTCGGCCCCTACCGGATCTATCCCGGACAACGTCTGGTGCTGGAGGCCGACCAGCCCCTGCGCCTGGGCCGGCGCGCCATGGACATTCTGTTGATCCTGCTGGAGCACGCCGGAAACGTGGTCAGCAAACAGCAACTGATCGCCGGGGTCTGGCCCAAAAGCGTCGTCGAAGACATCAACCTGCGCGTGCACATGGCGGCGCTACGCAAAGCCCTTGGCGACGGCCAGGCCGGCCAGCGCTATATCGTCACCGTCGCCCAGCGCGGCTACAGTTTTGTCGCGCCGTTCTCGCTGGAATCGATCGAGCAATATCCGAAGACCCAAGGGCCGGAGCCGAGCGCCCATAACCTGCCCATCCGTCGAACGCGCATGATCGGTCGTCAATCGCTGGTCGAGAGCCTGGTCACGCAACTGTCACGCCAGCGCTTCATCACCCTCGTCGGCCCCGGCGGCATCGGCAAGACCACTGTGGCGCTGCGCGTCGCCGAACGGTTGATCGGTCGCTATCGGGACGGCATTCGACTGTTGGACCTGGCGCCGATCAACGACCCGACGATGATCGCCGCACATCTGGCCGCGCTGCTGGATTTGTCCCTGCACGACGCCGAACCGATGAACAGCCTTGCAGCGTTCCTGCGCGAGCGGCAGATGCTGCTGGTAATCGACAATTGCGAGCACCTGATCGACGCCGTCGCACTGCTCTGCGAAAGCATCCTGCGCGCCGCGCCACACGTGCACATTCTGGCCACCAGTCGCGAGAGCCTGCGGGCCGAAGGTGAATTCGTTCAGCGTCTTGAATCGCTCGATTGCCCGCCGCCCATCGCTGTGCTGGACCGCGCTCAGGCGCTGACCTTTTCCGCGCTGCAACTGTTCGTCGAGCGGGCCATGGCCAGCCATGACAGTTTCGAGCTGAGCGATGACGAACTACCGCTATTGATTGAAATCTGCCACCGCCTGGACGGCATTCCGCTGGCCATTGAACTGGCGGCGGCGCAAGTCGGCCACTTTGGTCTGAGCGGATTGCTGACGCAACTGCAAGGCAGTTTTCGTCTGCTCACCCACGGTGGTCAGTCGACGCTGGGCCGGCACCAGACCCTGCGCGCCACACTCGACTGGAGTTTCGAACTGCTGAACGCCTGCGAGCAAACCTGCTTGCGCCGACTGAGTGTGTTCAGGGGCGGCTTCACGCTGGAGTCAGCAGCGGCGGTGATCGTCGGCGAACACATCGAGCCCGGCGCGGTGTTTGGCTCGATCACGCAACTGGTGGCCAAGTCGCTGCTGAACGTGGACGTGGGCGACGAAGAAGTGTTCTACCGCTTGCTCGACACCACCCGCAGCTATGCCCTGGAAAAACTCGACCAGGCCGCCGATTGGCCGGACACGCGAGAGCGCCACGCCGAACGCTGCCTGGCCTTGATGGATCAGGCCCAGGCTGACTGGGAGCTGATTTCCACGGGCCTGTGGATCGAGCGATACGCACGCAGTCTGGATGACATTCGTTCGGCCCTCGACTGGGGTTTGAACGCTCAAGGTCCGCAGGCGCTGGCGATCCGGTTGGCCGCGACGTCGACGCCACTCTGGCAGGAACTGTCGCTGCTCAAGGAACACGGCGTCTACGTGCGCAAATCGCTGGCATTGCTTGAGGCGGCACCCGAGCCCTGCCCTCATCTGAAAATGACCCTCACGCTCGCACTCGGTAGCTCCTGTTACCACACCCAGGGTGGCACGGCCGAAACCATCGCTGCGTTCGTCAGCGCCAGAACCCTGGCTAGGCACAACAATGACGTGGTCGGTCAGCTTCGGGCTGTGTCCGGGCACATGGCGGTCAACCTCAGTTGCGGCCATTATCAAATGGCGCTGGAGCAGAGCCAGCTATTCGATCGCTTGGGGGGCGCGAAGGGTGACGCCGTGCTGTCGCTGAGCACGCACCGCTTACGCGTACTGGCCCTGCACTTTGCCGGGAATCAGCCACTGGCTCGAGAGAATGCCGAACAGGTCATCCAGCGCATGGCCCAGAGCGGGCACCTCAACCGCTTCACCCACGGTTTTGGCGTGCAATACGATCAGAGCGTGGCCGCCCTGACGATTCTGGCGCGCATCCTCTGGCTGCAAGGTCAGCCGGAACAAGCCTGGCGCACAGCCCGTCAGGCACTGGACATCGCGATCCAGATCAACCATGGCACCTCCATTTGCTACACCCTGGCATTGGCCGGCTGCCTGATCGCCCATTACAACGGCGATACGCGCACCGCGCGCGACCTGGTGCGCCTGCTGCTGGAACAAGCGCAGAAACACTCGGTGCTGCTGTTCTACACCTGGGCGCAACACTATGCACAGGTGATCGACCACGCCGAAGCGCAGTGGCCCGATCAACCGGGGGCAGGATTGATCAAGGAAATCATGGTCACGCTCGACACCGCGTTCGTCGACGACGCCCTGCTGCAACGGGCCGACACCGGCAAGGCTGGCTGGAGCACCGCGGAAATTCTGCGCGCCAAGGCGGATGCGCTGCTAACGGAAGATTGCCCGCTGCAAACCAATGCGGCCGAGGCGGTGCTGATCCGGGCGTTGAATGTCGCCAGGCATCAGGGCGCCCTGGCCTGGGAACTGCGCAGTGCCACCTCACTGGCTCAACTGTGGCAGCGCCAGGGCTTGCATCAGCAAGCTCATGAGCTGCTGACGCCGATCTACAACCGATTCACCGAAGGTTTTGCCACACCGGACCTGAGAAAAGCCCGTCGGCTACTCGACGAGCTCCAAGGGCAACTGCACGCCTGAGACCCAGCGCGCACGGCAGATGTAATGCGAGTAGCGCCTCTCGAACGTACGCAGGTGGCCGCTGTGCTCGAGCTTTTCCAGGGCATATGTACGCGTGGTGTTGAGAAAACGATAACGGGTTGTGCCGTTGACCTGATCCATCGAGAGCAACGACTTGGCCACCAATCGCGTCACCAACGCCGCCAGTTGATTGGGCTTGAGCGCCTCGCAACTGCTCACGCCAATCGCGGCATCGAGGGTGAAGGACATTTTGAATACCGAGAGGCGCTGCAACACGGTTTGTTCCAGCCGGCTCAGCCGTTCATAGCTCCAGTCCAGCGCGGCTTTGAGGGTTTGATGTCGGGGCACGGCCGTGCGCCGGCCTTGGGTCAGCAGCTGAAAACAGTTATCCAGCTGAGCTTGCAAACCGACCAACGCCAGCGCATCGATCTGCGCCGCTGCCAGTTCAATGGCCAGTGGCAAACCGTCGAGCCGCCGACAGATTTCACGCACCGACTTGAGGTCTTGTTCGCGCAAGGCAAACCCTTGTTGACGGGCTCGGGCGCGACTGACAAACAGTTGCACCGCTGAATAGCCCATGGCTTCGGCCACACAATGCAATGCCGACGCGGGCGGTACCGCCAGGGACGGCAAACGCTGGACCGTCTCCCCCGCCACTTGCAGCGGTTCGCGACTGGTGACGAGGATCGACAGCCGGGGCGCCGACACCAGCAAGTCCTCGACCAATGTCCGGCAGCGTTCCAGCAGGTGTTCGCAGTTGTCGAGCACCAACAAGGTGTGCCGCTCGGCCAGCACGTCCAGGGTGGTTCCGGTTTCAAGTTCCAGGGTTTGGGTCAGGTGATCGACCACTTGCGCCGGGTCGTCAATGGCTGAGACATCCACCCGCCACACGCCGTCCTCATAGTGCTGCAACAGCAACTCCGCGACGCGCAACGCCACGGTGGTCTTGCCGATGCCGCCCGGGCCGACCAGGGTCATGAGCCGCCGCACCGGTAGCTGCCGAACCAGACTGCCGACAATCGAGTCGCGCCCGGTCACCGGCGACAGCCGTGCGGGCAAATTGTGCTGAGGTTTTTGCACGGTCTCGATCGAGACCAGGGAGCCCGCCGGTACGTGCTCCACCGGGGCGATAAAGCTGTAGCCGCGCTGGGGAATGTTGACGATGTAGCGCTGGCCGCTCTGCCCGTCGCCAAGGGCCCGACGCAGGGCCGCAATGTGCACGCGCAGGTTGATTTCTTCCACCACGGACGTCGGCCAGACGTGGGCAATCAACTCGTCCTTGCTGACCACATTGCCGGCGTGCTCGACCAGCACCTGGAGGATATCCAGTGCCCGACCGCCCATGCGCAGCGGTCGATCGCAGTCCAGGATCAGCCGCTGCCGCAGGTGGAACGCGTAGGGGCCGAATCGCAGCACCGTATCGCTGTTTAAATCTCTGAGGCTGTTCATGCACGTTTGCGTGCTGAAAACCTGGCCCGGCTCACAGTGCAGTAACCTCCATCGCACCCGACCTTCCAGGCTCCCGCACCTCCATTGCCAAGAGTTCATGGGTATCTTGGCAGGCCTCAGTGACGGTACAACTGCCACGGTGGGAGCGTCACGGCCATTGCGGTGCGCACGACGGACAAGAACGCGCTAGCTGAACTGTTCGCGGTACTGAGTCGGGGTCAAACCCAGCTTTTCAGCGAACAGAAAACGCATGTGCCGCACGCTGCCAAAGCCACTTTTGAAGGCCACGGTCTTGAGCGGCAAGTCGCTGGTTTCCAGCAGGTTCCTGGCGCAATCGATGCGCGCGCTTTGCAGAAACTCCATGGGTGTCATGTTCACTTCCCGGGTAAACACCCGGGCGAAGTGCCGCGTACTCATGTTCGCCAGGCTCGCCATGCGTTCAATGCTGAAGGCTTCATCGAGATGTTCGAGCACATGGTTCTGCACGCGGGTGATCGGCGTTTCATGCGGTGCGACGGCGGCCATCAACGGGCTGAACTGCGCCTGCCCGCCCTGGCGCTTCATCACCACCAGCAACACTTTGGCCACGTCCTGGGCGACTTTTTTGCCGTGGTCTTCGGCGACCACCGACAGTGCCAGGTCGATGCCGGCGGTGACGCCGCCGGATGTAATGAGGTTGCGGTCCTGAACATAAATCTGATCGGTCTCCACCGTCGCCTTGGGAAAGCCTTTGATCAGCCGCTCGGTGTAATGCCAGTGCGTGGTGACGCGATAGCCGTCCAGCAGACCGGCATGCCCCAGCACAAACGCGCCGGTGCAGATCGATCCGTAGCGCTCGGCGCGATGGACAGCGGCTTTGAGCCAACACAGCAACGGTGGATGTTTTTCGTTGTAGGCCCCTGGACCGCCCGGCACCAGCAACAGGTCATACGCGTGATCGGCCTGATCGATGTGCAGATCGGTCTGCACATTTACACCGTTGGAGGCACGCAGCGCACCCTGCTCGGTGCCGATGGTCGACAGCTCATAACGATCATCCGGTGCCAGGTATCGATTGGCGATGGAAAACACTTCCATGGGACCGGCCATGTCGAGCAACAGAAAGTCGGGGAACAACACCATAGCCACGGTTTTCATGGGTTCAAAATCACTGAAGTCAAAAGAAGGTCCGTCTGCCGAACACCGCCCCCTGTGGGAGCGAGCCTGTCATTTAAGGATGCTATGCATTATGGCCAAGTGTGGCGGCAGCGTCGGAGAAGAATACGTGATCGCGCGCAGATTACTGTCAACCTGAAAGAGACAGTATTTCAGTTTCCATCTACTTATTGCATCAGCCAGTAAATATTAATCTTCTCCTCACTCGGACGAATCAACGTCCCCACAGGAGATTTCATCATGCTGACCCTTCGCAAAGCCTCTGATCGCGGCGCCGCCAATCACGGCTGGTTGAAGTCGTTCCACACCTTTTCCTTCGCCAACTACCGTAACCCGAAAGAGCAGGGTTTTTCCGACTTGCTGGTGATCAACGATGACCGCGTGGCGGCCGGTAAAGGTTTCGGCCAGCACCCGCACCGTGACATGGAGATTTTCTCCTACGTGCTCGAAGGTGCCCTGGAACACAAGGACACCTTGGGCACCGGCTCGGTGATCCGCCCCGGTGACGTGCAATTGATGAGCGCCGGCAGCGGTGTGGCGCACAGCGAATACAACCATTCGGCCACGCGGCCGGTGCACTTTCTGCAAATCTGGATCGTGCCGGAGGTCAGCGGCGCCAAACCGCGTTATCAGCAAGAGCACTTCAGCACCCAGAAAAAACGTGGGCGTCTGCAACTAATCATCTCGCCGGACGGGGCTAACGGTTCACTGAAAGTGCGTCAGGATGCCCGGGTGTACGCCGCGCTGATTGACGGCAAGGAAAGCGCTACGCTGGAGCTGGCCGCGAACCGCTACGCCTATGTGCATATGGCCCGTGGCAGTGTCGAACTCAACGGCGTGCAGTTGCAGGAAGGCGATGGTGTACGGGTTCGCGATGAACAGGTGCTGACGTTGAACAACGGCGTCGATGCCGAGGTTTTGGTTTTTGATCTGCGGCCGCAAGAACTGCCGGAAATGCTATGACCGTGAATCACCCGGGGGCATGGAAGCCCCCGGGCATTACTCGCTTGTCCCTGAAAACACCGCGACAGCATGTACACCGGAATTTCCCCCAATCCGATCCCCGCGGCAATGGATCGGCGCACCAGCAGACTGGAACTGGGTTAAGCGGCACACTGCCGCAGGCCTGTTTGACCTGGGCAATGTCGTCCCGCACCTGATCAAACATCGGGCGCCAGCAAGGTATGATCGATGTACTGCGCCAACGCTTGGGGTTCGAGATGTGCCATCGCCTCGGGAGTATTGAGATCTATCGGTAACCGCGGGCCTGCAAATCAAACAGCTGTGCATAGCGCCCGCCCGCTGCCACCAGACTGTCGTGATCGCCCCGTTCAAGGATCGCGCCCTGATCTAGCACGATGATGTGATCCGCATTGCGCACGCTGGAAAACCGGTGGGAAATCAGCAACGTCATGCGGCCTTCGGTGTGCACACTAAAATGCTCGAACACCGCCGCTTCCGCCGCCGGGTCGAGTGCCGAGGTCGGCTCATCCAGAATCAGGATATCGGCGTTGCGCCGCATGTAGGCGCGCGACAACGCGATCTTCTGCCATTGCCCGCCGGACAACTCCTGCCCCCCGGCGAACCACCGCCCTAATTGCGTGGCATACCCTCGATCCAGTCCCTCGATGAAGGGTGCGGCCATGCCCTCGGCGGCAGCTTCCTGCCAGCGCTGCTCATCATTGAACGCCAGCGTGTCACCCACACCAATGTTCTCGCCGACAGAGAATTGGTAGCGAATATAGTCCTGAAAAATCACCCCGATGCGCCGACGCAGCGCGTCTTCTTCCCACGTCTGCAGATCGCTGCCGTCCAGCAGGATGCGACCCTGATCAGGACGGTACAGCCGAGTCAGTAATTTGATCAGCGTGGTCTTGCCCGAACCGTTCTCCCCCACCAGCGCCAGACTGTGCCCGGGTACAAGGTGAAGATCGATGCCTTCCAGCGCGGCGCGACTGGCGCCTGGATAACGGAAACCGACGTTTTCGAAACGCAGGCCATCGCCGGGTACGGCGCCCACGGTGAGATGGCCGGTATCCGCCACAACAGGCTCGGCCAGGTATTCATAGAGACTGGAAAGGTAAAGACCATCCTCGTAGAGACCGCTGATGGCACTCAAACTACTGCTGACCGCCGTCTGCCCCTGCTTGAACAACACCAGGTACATGGTCATCTGTCCGAGGCTGATGTTGCCGTGGACGGTATCGACCACAACCCAGGCATACGCCAGATAAAATGCGCCGGTGCCCAGTAGGCCGAGGACAAATCCCCAGCCATCTCGACGTAGCGTCAGGCGCCGGTCTTCGGCATAGAGACGTGCGAATGTCTCGCGGTAACGCTTTAACAGCAACGGCGCGAAGCCGAACAGTTTGACCTCTTTGATGTAGCCCTCGTGGGAGAGCAGCGTTTCAATGTAATTCTGTTGTCGACTCTCCGGCGCGCGACGCGTGAAAAGTCTGAAAGCATCACCAGAAAAATGCGCTTCGGCGAAGAAAACCGGTAACGCGCCGACCACCAGCAACACCAACGCCCACGGCGAAAAATGCACCAGCAACACACCGAAACTGATCAACACGATCAGGTTCTGGATCAGCCCCAACGACTTCATCACCAGCGCCAGCGGCCGGGTCGAGGCTTCGCGCCGCACCCGAACCAGCTTGTCGTAGAACTCGGAATTCTCGAACTGCACCAGCGATAACGTCTGGGCCTTTTCCAGAATCATCGTGTTGACCTTCTGTCCCAACTGCACCCGCAACAGCGATTGCTGGACTGACAGCGCACGCTGGGTCCCGGACAGCAACGCGAGCACGCCCGCTTCGAATAACACATAACGCACGACCGGCCACAACGGCGCACTGCCCTGCTGCGCGTGCAACTGCATGGCGGTGACCACTGCATCGACAATCTGCTGCCCCAACCAGGCCGCCATTGCCGGAAGCACCCCGGCGATCAGCGTCGCCAGCACCAATCCCAGAAACAATCCGCGAGACGTTGCCCAGACCAGCAGCAAGGCGCGTCTCGCCTGGTCGAGTAATGAGGTGAAGCGATCAAGAACAGGGTTCACTCCGTGAGTTCCCCCCGATGCCTGGCCCGATACCGCCCCGGACTTTCGCCCGTCCACTTCTTGAACGCTCGATGGAACGCACTCGGCTCCTGAAAGCCTAGCTGCTCGGCAATATCGCTGATACTCGCCTTGCTCTGACGCAGCTGCTCGAACGCAACACCGCGGCGCACCTCGTCCTTGATCTCTTGATACGAACACCCTTCACGCTCCAGTTTTCGGCGAAAGGTGCTGGGGCTCAGGTGCTGTTCCAGGGCGAAGTCCTGCAAGGTCGGCCATTGGCTGTAATGGCTGTTACGCAGGCGCTGGTGGACCTGCGACGCCAGGCCGTGCTGATTACGAAAACGGATCACTAGCCATTGCGGCGCGGTGCGCAAAAACACCTTCAGCGACGTCAGATCCTGGACCACCGGCAGACGCAGGTAGTGGCTGGCGAATTCGATTTCAGTACGCTCTGCACCAAAGGTCAGGTTCGGCCCCCAGAGCAAACGGTCATCGCTGAGCGACACACGCTCATGGCGAAAGTCTGCGCGATCGATGGGGATGCGCCGCCCACCCAGCCAGCACAGCAGACTGATCATCAACACCAGAAACGTCTCCTCGCCCAAACGACTGACGTCGCAGTTTGGCGAGTGGTTCTGCAAGCTGATCACCGCGCGTTTGCCGCGCACCGTCAGCGTGCCGCGAAAGTCGTGGAGGAACAGCGCGAAATTGGCCAGGCACTGGCGCATGGCTTTGTGCAGGTCAGGTTCCTGAATCAATGCCCGGCAGATCAGGGCGAAACTGCCCGGTGGCATGCCATGGGAGTCGAGCCCGAAGAATTCATCGTTCAGTTCGCGGATCTGAATCAACCACAACGCGGCGAACGCGCTCGCCGGCACACGCGCAGTGGGCTGCTCCATCAACGTCGGGTCGATGCCCGCCTGTTCAAGCGCAACCCTCAGACGCTGCGGATCTTCCCCCAGCCCATGGATCATTGCCTGCACGAAGTAGGCGGCAACCGAGTCCTTTTCCCGCATGTGAACGCTTCTCTCCCCATCACCTGAAATGGCAAAAAACACCAGTGCCGTTGAACAGTTTCGGCATAGGACAACCGCCCTGCTGGCTCTAGACTCGCGACCAATAGTACGCCTTCGGCCACTACGGCGGCCAAGGTATCGCGGGGTTTGATCGGAAGGACGGAACATGAATCTGCAAAACATTGGCGTGATCGGCGCAGGCACCATGGGCAATGGCATTGCGCAAGTCTGCGCCTTGGCCGGTTTCAACGTGACCTTGCTCGACATCTCCGAGAGCGCCCTGCAAAAAGCCATCGCGACCGTGGGCAAAAACCTCGATCGGCAGATCGCCAAGGACACGCTGACGCAAGAGCAAAAGCTCGCCGCCCTCGATAAAATCCAAACCAGCACCGACTACAACAGCCTGCAGAACGTGCAAATGGTGATCGAAGCCGCCACCGAGAACCTCGACCTGAAATTGCGCGTGCTGCAGCAAATCGCCGCGCAGGTCAGCACCGAGTGCGTGATCGCCTCCAACACTTCGTCGCTGTCCATCACCCAGCTCGCTGCCAGCGTGAGCCAGCCTGAACGCCTCATCGGCCTGCACTTCTTCAACCCGGTGCCGATGATGGGCCTGATCGAGGTGATTCGCGGTTTGCAAACCAGCGACGCCACCCACGCCCTGGCACTGGACATGGCGACAACACTCGGCAAAACCGCGATCACCGCCGGCAACCGTCCGGGTTTCGTGGTCAACCGAATTCTGGTGCCGATGATCAACGAAGCGATTCTGGTGTTTCAGGAAGGCTTGGCCAGTGCCGAAGACATCGATGCCGGCATGCGCCTGGGCTGCAATCAGCCGATCGGGCCGCTGGCGTTGGCGGACCTGATCGGTCTGGACACCGTGCTGGCGATCCTCGAAGCCTTCTACGATGGCTTCAACGACAGTAAGTACCGCCCTGCTCCACTGCTCAAGGAAATGGTGGCCGCCGGCTACCTGGGGCGCAAAACGGGGCGTGGCTTCCATGCCTATGCCTGAGCGTTGCTCGCGCTTTGCCGAGTACCGGGACAAGGTGCTGGAGTTGTTCGCCAGCAAGGGTTTCGGCCAGGTCGGCATGCGTGAGCTCGCGACCTGCCTGGGGCTCGCCCCCGGCTCGTTGTATCACCATTACCCCAGCAAACAGCACTTGCTGCTCGACCTGATCGAGGAGTTCTACGAGGAGCTGCTGGCAACCTTGGGGCGCATCGAGCAAAAGGCCCCGGCAAAACGTGACAAGCTCCATGCCCTTATCCGAGCGCATTTGAACCTGCATCAGGAGATGCCCTGGCATTTTCGTCTGGCGGAGCGTGACAGCGGCTGCCTTAATGAAGAGCAGCAGGATCGGGTTCGGCAATTGCGCGAGCAATATGAGCGCAAATTGTTGCTGATGCTCGGGGCCCGGTCCCACTTCAGTGAACAGGGTCTGCTGGCCGCCGGACATGCAATCGCCAACTTACTCAACAGCGCACCCGGCTGGCTGGCGCAACATTCGTTGGATGAACGAGAGCACGTTGAACTATTGGATAGTCTGGTGAGTGGAGCCATCGAACGTTTGCTGCGTCCCTCGGCGCCACGCGCAGTGGCCTGAGACCCAGGACGATATCCCCGTGATCGTGGATTGACCCGTGGGTGCCGGAAGCCATAAGCCACGCCACTTCAATAGAGAAAACGTCTAAACGATTCCTGCCAATCGCACCATCTAACGCTTAGCTAATGGGAACCCAATTACTGCGGAGCCGGGAGGTGAATCCAGCCTCCCTCCGCCACCTTCGATACCAGGAGCCAAAAATGAAAATCAATCCCTACCTGATCTTCAACGGCGACTGCAAAGCCGCATTCACCTTCTACGCACAAAGCCTGCCAGGCCAGATCGAAGTCATGATGACCTTCGGCGAAAGCCCCGCGCGCGAGCACTTTCCGGCGGACTACCACAACCTGATCATCCACACCCGCTTGCTGGTGGGCGATCAGGCGATCATGGGCTCTGACACAACACCTGACCGTCCCACTGACGAAATGAGCGGTTGTTCGGTTTCGCTGAACGTCGACAGCATTGCTGAGGCAGAGCGGGTGTTTTCTGCGTTGTCGGACGGCGGCAAGGTGGACATGCCACTGGAAGCCACGTTCTGGGCGGCTCGCTTCGGCATGCTGGTTGATCGGTTTGGTGTGTCGTGGATGGTGAATTGCGAAAAGGATCAGTGAAACTCACTTTCTCAAGGATCGAGTAGGAGGCGGGTTGCACCCGCCGTCCTCTCACATACATGGACGCCCCCAGTTTGCCGAGCTTTCAATTCGTGACAACACAGACGGGGTTGAGATTGCAGCCATATATCCGGACTTTATGTGAGGCTCTGCCTCTGTCCCTGATGGAATTTGCTGATCGGGCTCTTATCACCACCACGCGCTCAATGCGCCTATGAGAGGGCAGAGTTACCCGATCCCGGGTCTGACCTGTCTTGCCATCACGTCGTGATTGCCTAGGCAACCTTGGAAGTACACCTTCTAACGCATCATCGCCTGACTCCACCGACCCGGCTATACCCCTGCAACGTCAGGGGTGTAGCCGGGTCGGAATCTGCGGTCATGGGCCAACAGCGCCCAGGCAATCCGGGCATTTTTGTTGGCCTGTGCAATGACTGTCACATTCGTATTACGACGCGCCAACAAACCCTTCAACCAATCCGGGGTCAGTTTTACCTTCGGCGTAGCGGACCACGGCTCGTGCGCCGTGGTCCAGCAATGTGCGCAAATAGCTATCGCCTCGCTTACTGATACCTAATAGCGTGGACTTGCCTCCGCTCGAATGCTGTCGCGGTACCAGCCCCAACCATGCCGCCATCTGCCCACCGTTGGTAAAGCTCTTTCGCTTGCGCAGTACGCGCCTTAACAAAACCCTGACGCGCACGATGCATGGCCAAGACTCCTTGTTGCTCTGTCGTCGTGATCGGCACGAAGCGCATATTGGGTCGAGCTACCGCTTCACAAATCGCTTCTGCATCGGCTACGTCGTTCTTATTCGTTTTCACATAGGGCCGGCTTAACAAATTGTGGAGCCATCAATTTGATCGTATGTCCAAATCCTTGAGTTGTCTCGCCCAGTGGTGGGCGCTGCCGCAAGCCTCCATGCCAATCAGGCACGGCGCCAATACCGCAAAGAAGGAAGCAACCTGGTCACGTTTAAGCGGCCTCAGTACTGGCTGGCCTCGTTCATCGACACCGTGCACTTGAAATATGTTTTTTGCTAAGTCGATACCAACAGTCGTAAGCTTCATGGGGACGCTCCCTTCCGTTAAGTGCTATTAACACTTTCACTTTGGCACATTGATGCCGTTAGGACAGGGGGCGTCCATTCCATTACCACCGTACGTACGGTTCCGTATACGGCGGTTCAGGTTATGCGGTTAAGCCGGTTTATCGTATCCAGTATCGAGACCAACCCGAGTCGATTCCACAGCTTCTTCGGTAGCGCCTGATTCATATGTGGCGCTCCCGAGTTCCACCATGGGCCTCGGCCCTTCCAGTTCGCGGTCGAGTTCGTTGAGCAGGATGTTCGACAACAACGGCGAGAGCGGGCCGCCTTGCAGTCAGCTGACGAGTCCGTCCGACATCGTTCCCGCTTCGAGGTACCGACGGATCAGCGTGAGCACCCGCCTGTCTTCGATTTGATGCGCCATGTAGGCCATCAGGACATCGTGGTTGACCCGATCAAAGAACTTATCCAGATCGAGTTCCACGCACCAGCGGTGACCCGCCGCCACATGGGCACGGGCTGTTTCGATGGCTTGGTGGGCGCTTCTGCCCGGACGGAAGCCGTAGCTGTAGTCCGAGAACAGCGGGTCGAAGATTGGTGTGAGCTGTTGCAGCAGAGCCTGTTGGATCAGGCGATCCACGACGCAGGGAATTCCCAGCTGCCGTGTTCCACCTTTGGGTTTGGGGATGTCGACGGCGCGCACTACTTGGATGGTACTCACCGGCCAGCAACCGAACCTTGAGGATCGGCCAATACTGTTTCACGTAGTCCGCCAAGTCGTCGACCGTCATGCCAGTTGACCAGGCGCGTCTCTTTTTCGTGGTCCTTGATCGGTATCGGTTGGGGCATTTCTGCAGCAGCTCTTTGACTGTAAAGGGGGTGCCGATCCGTAGGTTTGAAATCAGTCCGTTAAAAAACGAGCTGCAACATACCAAAAACTGTGCGGTCACTTTAGTGCGATTTCCTCTAACGGTTGTCCTTGAAAGCCAAATCCAGATGAAAAACATCTTCGTCGAGTGGGGTTGTGGCGGGAGGTCGGTGGCGAAGAACCCTACATTAGCTTTGTGCACCTGGATGTGGTGGCCAATGCTCACCCACCGATGCGCCGTGTGCGTTTCGGTGGCAGCTGCGGGAGGTTGGCATTGATCGATGAGCTTCAGGCGTTGCCAGTTGAACCTATTCTAGTGTCATGGGGCGAAAATAACTGTGCAAATTTGTGCTGTAGCCCGATCGTGCTTTTCTTGCAGACAAAACAAAACCCCTACCTGCATACGCAGATAGGGGTTTCGGAATTTAATCTTGACGATGACCTACTCTCACATGGGGAAACCCCACACTACCATCGGCGATGCATCGTTTCACTGCTGAGTTCGGGATGGGATCAGGTGGTTCCAATGCTCTATGGTCGTCAAGAAATTCGGGAGCCAGGTCGTGGGCCTTTGCAGGTTCACGCTCCAGCGAATGGGTATGCGATAGTTTGGTGTTTTGTGAGTATCTCGAACTTTCGGTTCGGTTCGTCTTCACACACCGCAATCTGGTGCTCTTTCGCTTTTCAGCTCGAAGCCTGCAAATTGCTTGGGTGTTATATGGTCAAGCCTCACGGGCAATTAGTATTGGTTAGCTCAACGCCTCACAGCGCTTACACACCCAACCTATCAACGTCGTAGTCTTCGACGGCCCTTCAGGGGACTCAAGGTCCCAGTGAGATCTCATCTTGAGGCTAGTTTCCCGCTTAGATGCTTTCAGCGGTTATCTATTCCGAACATAGCTACCCGGCAATGCCACTGGCGTGACAACCGGAACACCAGAGGTTCGTCCACTCCGGTCCTCTCGTACTAGGAGCAGCCCCTCTCAAATCTCAAACGTCCACGGCAGATAGGGACCGAACTGTCTCACGACGTTCTAAACCCAGCTCGCGTACCACTTTAAATGGCGAACAGCCATACCCTTGGGACCGGCTTCAGCCCCAGGATGTGATGAGCCGACATCGAGGTGCCAAACACCGCCGTCGATATGAACTCTTGGGCGGTATCAGCCTGTTATCCCCGGAGTACCTTTTATCCGTTGAGCGATGGCCCTTCCATACAGAACCACCGGATCACTAAGACCTACTTTCGTACCTGCTCGACGTGTCTGTCTCGCAGT
>NZ_CM142703.1:0-2630000 GCF_054897765.1 Pseudomonas sp. RT4P38 | reverse complement strand
AACCCTTAATTGCGCTTTTCTATCAATCACTGGTAGAAAGCTGGAAACGCCCGCTCCCGTCTATAGAAAGAGCTAAACCAATCCTTCTATATAGAAGGACAGACACGACCGTTTTCAGCAGGACGCAACTGCGAATGATGAGACGCGCTGTGAAGCGGGGTTGATCGCCGCAACCGCGGCTTTGTTTTGCCGAACGACCGGACTAGTCGCCGACAATTATTGCCCCCCGGGTAAATGCAGAAGCTCCACTGTCGATCAAGCTACAAGCCGTCCTTGCCATTCAAATCGCTCGCTTGACACTGCTTCAGGGCCAGCCGGAAACGGTTCGGCGTATTTTGCAGCGTGCGCCCCGCTACGCGAGGAGCTCGGGGCTCGATGCAATCCGCGGAAGCGGCGGAAGCGAATTACTCAGCGTTGTCGATCGCAGATGTCGCGGCGAGTACAGGCTCGTTCAGTGCGAGCAGTGCGGAGAGCTGAAGCAGCAACGATTCACCTGATCCCCCAATTTACCTACCAGCCTGCCGGCAAACGACGGGCGAGGAATCCTCTATGTCCGATTTTCAAATTGAATCCACGCCCATCGCTCGCAAGGCGCACGCATGCAATGAATGTCGCGGCGATATCAGCCGGGGGCAGAAGTATCAGCTAATTTCTGGCTGCCGGGATGGAAGGAAGAGGAGGTGCCGGGCTTTCATGAAGTACGTGCGTTGTGGCTGCACCTGTACAAGAAAGCCGGAAGGATGTCCTACGTATTTGCAGGCATCGGTGAACCGCTCATCGGTCACATGATCGATTCAACCGGTAGTACGTCGATCATTTTTCCGACGGTAGCGGGACTCTGTGCGGCGAGCGCGGTACTGTCGTTATTGATTAAGCGCCGACCACGTTAGTGCACGAATCGTAACGCAGTGCATTCAGTTGCGACCATGATCTCGGAAAATGAAAATCCGCCGCGTGTCTGTTTATAAAAGCCCCGAGAGTTTACGGGGCTTTTACTACGCGTGATTTACATGAAAGTGTAGGTGTAGTTAAAGATCAAGCGGGTCTGGTCGGCGTTACGAACCGAGCCTGAATCGTCACCACGATAGACGCCGTGACGCAGGGTCGCGCCAAAGTTTTTCAGCGGACCATTCTGAACAACGTAGTCGACGCGCATGTCGCGTTCCCACTCCGAGTGATCGCTACCGTTACCAACATCCTTAATATCATCGCCATGCAAATACGCGACGCTGGCTTTCAAGCCTGGCACGCCAACAGGAGCGAAATCATAGGTGTACTGGCCGAAGGTAGTGTTTTCTCCGGCACGGGCGAACTGGTTGATCATGCTATCGGTGAACAGATAAAAACTGGAACCCCCCTCTCCTTCATTGCGTCCACGGCTATCAGCGATGCTCCCGTTGTTCACCCACACGAAACTGCCGTCGTCGTTCACGCGCTGATGGCCGAGCATCAGCGAGTGACCGCCAAGGGTATAGGTGAACATGGCGCTCCAGGTCTTGTTGTCGACCTCGCCCGCATTTTTCGCGTATCCGCTGTTATTGTTGAAACGGTAGCCCGCATCCCCATTCTTGCCATCGGAACTACTGTCGAAGTAGCGCAGGTCCGTTTTGAGACTTTGATCATCGCCAATCGGAAAGACGTGTACAAGGCCAAGGAACGTTTGCTTGTAAAAATCTTCAAGTTGCGAATGATATGCCTGAACGGTCAAATTCTTGGTGATTTTCCAGTCCGCGCCACCGAACTGGAAACTGTTGGAATCTTGCGTTGCCCCGGCTACTGAGAGCCCAGCCCAGTTGCTGGATGCACGGCCAGCTGCCTGAGTGATCTTGCCGGCATTTAGCGTCACGTTGTTGAATTCTTTTGAGGTCAGCATGCCGCCTTGAAAGATTTGAGGTAGCACTCGACCGTCATTGGCAACCAGGATCGGCAAGTTAGGTTGTAGCGCGCTGCGTACCTTCAGCTCTGTTTTGGATAGTCTGGCCTTGACGTTGGCACCACCACGGCTCCACGTTTTTTTTCAGCCGAACCATCAGAGTCGCTTGGAGAAAAGGTGTTGTTGTCAGGGTGGTGGCCCCTACCTCCGTCTAGATGGATACCCACGAGCGCTTGAGCATCGACGCCGAGGCCAACGGTGCCTTGTGTGTAGCCGGAAGCGTAGTTGAATAGCAGGCCTTCGGCAGTTTCTTTCTGATCTGCACTACCAACGCGATTGTCGTTGTTGAAATACATGGTGCGCGAGCTGACGCTTGCCTTGCTACCAGAGATGAAGCCTTCGGACGCGGCTTCGCCAGCATGGACGCCAAATGAGGAGATGCTGGCAAGCGCAACAGCCGCCTACAGGGTTTGCTTGTACATTTTGTGCTCCAGGTTTTTTTATTATGAGAAGCTCGGTTTCACGACGACGCTACGCAATGTAGAACCGTATCGTTTTCGATCAACAGCGCACTTTGGTTGCTGGATCGGCGACTACTATTGCAAGTACTAAGTTCGCGTTTTTTGACGCAACCTTAAACAGATCAATCCGAATCTGACTAGGTAACAGGTGAATGGCTTGGACATAGCTTTTGAACACATTGCCAGTATGTCCACTTTGCCGTTCATGGGATTTCCGCTGGTTCAGACTGAAATTTTTGGTCGCTACTTGCCCAGCTTGATGCGCAAGCCAGACAAGTAGCAAAAAGCTCAAAACCACTTAGTAGGATTGAGGCAACTCGCCGCGTGCCAGACGAGCGTTGATGTCTTCGATCACAGCGGGCAGTTCGACGATGGTGTCGATTAGGTAGTGCGGACGCGAGTCTTCGAACATCTTGATGATGCGGGCGCGCTCTTCGGCCAGCTTGTCCGAAGGCAGTGCCTTATATTGCTCATAGGTTGTAGTGGTCTAATGAAACCGGACACCCATTTAGGCGAGAATGCTCACCAGATCGAGGTGTCAGATGACCAAACAACGCCGTTCCTTTTATCCAGACCACCAGCATCGACTGAACTGAATACCCGTCCCGCACTGCCTCGCACAGTGCCGCGGATTGCTCCGTGCAGTATCCACTCCCGGTGAACGCTGCTGCACTCATGAATTGCCCCATCACCGCCAATGACACCCACGTACGATTGGCTCACTGCCTGACGCCCAGTCCCGCGTATTTACGCAAAATGCGGCTATCGACTTGCCGATATCGGCTTTTTCGCCCCAGCCTCCTTCCCTACATTGAGTACGACTTCAACGGCGAGCAGCGCTCGCCCCGTTCAGGAATCGTGCATGCCCAGCCTGTCTTTGCGTATCGAACGGATTGACCCGCTCACGCCTCAAATTCGTCGCCTGATCCTGGTCGCTGACGCCGGCCAGACACTACCCGATTTCACCCCAGGTGCTCATATCGAAGTGCAGATACCCGGCAGTAAACCCATGTGGCGTGCCTACTCGTTGGTCAACCTGCCTGACAACCCTCACTACGAGATCGCCGTGCAGCTGGAACACCAGAGCAGTGGTGGCTCCCGCTGGATGCACAAGGTGCAGGTCGGTCAGCAACTGATCGTGCGTGCGCCCAAAAATCATTTTCCTTTGGTGGCGCATGCCAGTGATTACTTGCTGATCGCTGGAGGAATCGGCATCACCCCAATGCTCGGCATGGCCCGCTCGCTCGCGGCCCGACAGCAACCGTTCACCTTGCACTATGCCGGTCGCAATGCGGACCGCATGGCTTATCTGCAAGAAGTAGAGGCGCTCGGCAGCGCCCGGTGCTGGATCAGCGACGGCGACCCGGCTCGGCGCCTGCCTCTGACCAGCCTGTTGGACTCGCCCGCCAGCGCACGTCAGCTCTATGTTTGCGGCCCCAAATCACTGATCAGCACCGTGCTGCAAACAGCTCGCGCGCTGGGCTGGGACGACAGCCAACTGCACAGCGAGTTGTTCATCGGCAGCCTCGACGCCGAGACCGAAGCCGGTTTTGAAGTGGAGCTACGCAGCAGTGGCGTAACGCTCCAGGTGCCCGCCGGCAAAAGCGTGCTGGACGCAATGATAGAAGCCGATCTGGACCCGATGTTCGATTGCCGTCGGGGTGATTGTGGCGTGTGCGTGACCCAGGTGCTCGAAGGCGCCGCTGACCACCGCGATATTTGTCTGTCGGAGCGCGAGCGGGCTGACGGCAGCTTCTGCACCTGTGTATCGCGCGCCTCCAGCGCTCGGCTGGTGCTCGATTTGTAAGTGCGCTGCTGTTGCGCGCATCTCTTTATGACTGGTTAAAAGGAGACACCATGATTCCCTCGAACGAACAGATTGCGGCACTGATCCGCGACGACAGCGTGCACAAAAGCGTCTACACCGACCCTCAACTGTTTGATCTGGAAATGCAGCGAATCTATGGTCAGGCATGGATCTACGTCGGCCATGAAAGCCAGGTCAAAAACGTCGGTGATTACCAC
This sequence comes from Pseudomonas sp. RT4P38, assembly GCF_054897765.1. Classification (NCBI taxonomy): domain Bacteria; kingdom Pseudomonadati; phylum Pseudomonadota; class Gammaproteobacteria; order Pseudomonadales; family Pseudomonadaceae; genus Pseudomonas; species Pseudomonas sp. RT4P38. The sequence goes on along the minus strand of NZ_CM142703.1, from coordinate 2,625,581 downwards.
ACCACACGCATCGGCGATCAGGACGTGATTCTGGTTCGCGGTGCCGATAAAAACGTCAATGTGCTCTACAACCGTTGCCCGCACAAAGGCGCCAAGCTGGTGGCCGAAGGCGACGGCAACGTTGGCAAGTTCTTCCGCTGCCCTTACCACGCCTGGACCTTCAAACTGGACGGCCAGCACCTTTCGGCACCGTTGAAGAACGGCTTCGAAGGCACCTGCTTCAACCCCCGGCACCCGGACTTTTCAATGGTGAGCCTGGCGCGGGTCGACAGCTATCGGGGCTTCGTGTTCGCCAGCCAGATCGATCATGGTCCAGACCTGAAAAGCTTTCTCGGCGGCGTGATCACTTCCATCGACAACCTCTGCGATCGCTCGCCAGTGGGTGAAGTCGAAGTGGCCGGCGGTATTTTTCGGGTCATGCAGCGTTCCAACTGGAAAGTCTTCTACGAAAACCTCCACGACACCATGCACGCTCGCGTCACGCATGAGTCCTCGGTGGACGCGGCCCGCAGCGAGGCCGAATTCTTGGGAGAAATGCCATTCGAACTGCTGATCATGGACGGCAACGGCGAGCCTTACGATTTCTGGGAGAAGCTCGAACTGCGCGCCTACAACAATGGACATGGTTACATGGAAGCGATCTTCGACCCGGCGGCGGCCGAGCGCGACGAAGTGTCCAAGGCCCACTTCGAATGCCTGAGCGATGCCTATGGCGAAGCACGCGCCCGAGACATCATGGGGATGAATCGCCACAACACCGTGATCTACGGCAGCGGCTCGCCCCACACCGTGTTCATGCAGTTCCGGGTGATCCGGCCGATGGCCGTCGACCGCACCCTGGTGGAAATCCAGACGTTCCGCTGCAAAGGCGCACCGGATGCCGTATTTGATCGGGCGCTGACGTACGCCAACGTCATCAACTCTCCCTCCTCCAACGTCATGCCCGACGACGTGGAAGTCTATGCCCGCTGTCAGGAGGGCAACATGACCCGTGGCGGCGAATGGATCAGCATGCATCGGTATGTCGGCACCGACCGATTGCTGCCCGATGGCGCGGTCTCGACCAACGGCACCAGCGAGCTGCCGATGCGCAACCAGTTCGCCGCCTGGAAGCACTACATGACCGCCACCCTGATCGCCAAGGAGAGCACCCATGCTGCTTGATCGCACCTTCGACGTTTCGACTCACGCCCTGATTCCGGCCCAGATACCCAGCGAAACCTTGCGCGAGATCGAGCAGTTCCTCTATCGCGAAGCACGCCTGCTGGATGAGCGCCGCTTCTGGGAGTGGGACCAACTGTTTACCGATGCGGGCATGTACTGGGTGCCGCACCTGCATGGGCAGGCCGACCCTTTCGAGCACATTTCGCTGTTCTGGGAAAACCGCATGCTGCGCGAAGTGCGCATCCGCCGGGTAGAGAACATACGTAACTGGTCGCAACAACCACCGACCCGCACGGCTCATCTGGTGGGCAATGTGATGGTCGAAGGACTCGACAGCCAAGGGCTGCTGGTGGTGAGCGCGACGTTCCAGGTCAGCGAATGGCGTCTTGAACAACGCCAGTTGGCCGGGCGCTACACCTACAAGCTGGCCAGTCAGGACAGCGGCGGCTGGAAAATCCAGCTCAAGCGGGTTGACCTGATCAACTGCAACGATGTGTTCGCCAACCTAGAGGTCTTTGTCTGATGGGGCGCCCGACCGTATTGGCCCTGCATTATCAGAACGACGTATTGCATCCTGACGGCCGCATCCGGGTCGGGCTCGCAGCCGATGACCCGGCACGTGACGCCATGCTGGACGCCGCCATCAGGCTGCAGCAAGGTGCCCGCGCACGGGGCTGGCCGATCATTCATGTGCGCGTGGCGTATCGCCCGGACTATGCCGACCTGATACAGAACGCGCCGATCCTGCGTGCCGTCGCGGCCAGTGGCGCCGTCCAGGAAGGCACTTGGGGCGCGCAGTTCCATGACGCGTTGCAACCGCTGGAAGGCCCGGACGAGTTCGTCGTCACTCATACCCGCATCAACGCGTTTTACGGCTCACCGCTGGACACCCTGTTGCGTCAGCTCGAAACGCGACAGTTGCTGATCGCCGGCGTCGCCACCCACTCGGTGGTGGAAAGCACGGTCCGGCACGCCGTCGATTGCGGTTTCGAGGTCACGGTACTGGCCGACGCCTGCGCCGCCGCCCGCCCCGCGACTCATCTGGCGGCGCTGGACAGCATGCGGTTTATCGCCACTGTCACGGATGTCGCAAGCTCTCTGGAGTCAATGCCATGAAGTCCATCCCTACTGCCAACCTGCATGGTCAGGTGGCGATTGTCACGGGCAGCACCCAGGGCCTGGGTACTGACATTGCTCGCCAACTGCTAAACGCCGGCGCCAGCGTCATGCTGGTCGGCCGCAACCGTGACACCGGGGCGGCACTGGCCAGTGAGTTGGGTGAGCGGTGTCGCTTTGTCGCCTGCAATGTCGAACTGGACGAGGATATCGACGACTGTATCGACACAACGCTGGCCGCCTTCGGCCGTCTCGACATTCTGGTCAATAACGCCTGTGTCTACGACGATCAGGGGCTACAGTCAGACCGCGAGCAATGGTTGAACACCCTCAACATCAACCTGGTGTCGGCGGCAATTTTCGTACAGAAAGCCACGCCACACATGAATGAAGGCGGCACGGTGATCAACATCGGAAGCACCGGCGGTAAGTTCGGCGCGGCCGGGCGAGCCCTGTACCCGGCGTCCAAGGCCGGATTGCTGCAGCTGACCCGAAACCTCGCGGTGAGCCTGGCACCGGCTTCGATCCGGGTCATCAGCGTCTCACCCGCCTGGACCTGGTCGCCATCGGTGGCGAACCTGAGCGGCGGCGACCTTGCAGTGGCCGACCGTGTAGGGGCGACCTTTCACCCGCTTGGGCGCGTCGGGCGCGGCGAGGAGATTGGCCAGGTGGTCGCCTTTCTGTGCAGCCATGGCGCGTCCTGGATTACCGGGGTGGACATTCCGGTGGACGGCGGTTTCTCGATCCTCGGCCCCGATCAGGGCCTCTCGCCCCGCGTGTGGTTCGAGCGTTTGCGTGACCCGGTCTGAATCGCTCGACAGCTCCCATTGAACAACGCCAATAAAACCTGATGATGAGTCGATAACGAGGTAACACCATGGGCAAGATGATCACCGTAAAAGCCAGCGACGGCAGCGGCAGCTTCACCGGTTACCTGGCGCTACCCGCCAGCGGCAAAGGCCCCGGCGTGGTAATCGGCCAGGAAATTTTCGGCATCAACGCCAACATGCGCGAAGTGGCCGATTTTTACGCCGAGGAAGGGTATGTAGCCCTTGTGCCGGACCTGTTCTGGCGACTGGAGCCGGGCGTAGAACTGGGCTACACCGAAGCCGACTTCGCCCGTGCCATCGAGCTGTTTCAGCGCATGGACGTGGACAAGGCTGTCGATGACATCGACGCCAGTTTCAAGGCACTCAGCGATTTTCCCGAAGTCGAGGACGTCGGTTTCGGCTATGTGGGTTTCTGCATGGGCGGCAAGCTGGCCTACCTGACGGCGACGAGAACCGACGCCGCCTGCTCGGTGGGCTATTACGGCATGGGCATTGAACAGTTGCTCGACGAAGCCGACAACATCAAAGGCCGCCTGGTGCTGCACTTCGCCGAACAGGATGGCTACTGCGATGCCAATGCCCGCCTGCAGATCAGTCAGCGCCTGGGCGGCCGCAACAACGTCGAGATTTACACCTACCCCGACGTCGACCATGCCTTCGCTCGCAACGGTGGCATGCACTACAACAAGCCGGCCGCGTTGATGGCCCATCAGCGCAGCATCGCAGCGCTCAAGCAGGCAATCGGCCCGAACTACAACCTGTCCGAGCTGTGGGAAAAGCACATCGAATTCGAGTTTGCCGTTCGCGATGTCCCGGCGACCATGGCGACCATGGTTGCCGAACCTTACGTCAACCACATTCCGACCATGACTGGTGGCGTGGGCTACCGCGAATTGAGCCGTTTCTACCAGAACCATTTTGTCCATGCCAATCCGCCGGACATGAAGCTGGTGCCCATCTCTCGCACTGTTGGCGCCTCGCAAATCGTCGACGAGTTCGTGATGTGTTTCACCCACACCAGCGAAATCGACTGGATGCTGCCCAACGTCGCACCGACTGGTCAATACGTCGAAATACCGATGCTCGGGGTCATCAAGTTCCGTGGCGACAAGCTGTGTCACGAACACATTTATTGGGACCAGGCCAGCGTTCTGGTGCAGATCGGCCTGCTCGACCCCACCGGGCTGCCCGTGGCCGGTATCGAAACGGCGAAGAAACTGCTCGACGAGCAACGGCCGTCCAATACGCTAATGGGCAAATGGGCGGACAGCACCGAACAGTAATCGAACACTGCCCCTTGTAGGAGCGAGCTTGCTCCTGCAAGGGGCAGCGTTTGATTATCTGCTGGCAGCCGTCTGATGCGGGAGTTCGCCAAACCGTTCACGGTAATAGCGGGCGAAACGCCCGAGATGGCCAAAGCCATGCTCCAGGGCGACTTCGGTAATGCTCACGTCGCAACCACCGAGCAGACGATCACGCACCGCTTCAAGCCTCAGGTTGCGCAACCGCTCCATGGGCGTTTGTCCGTAACAGCGCTGGCACAGGGTGTTGAGGCTGCGCTCGCTCATCCCCGCCGCAGCGGCCAGTTCGCCCAGGGATAGTGCGTCACCCAGACGACTGCGCATCAAGTCTTCGATCTTATGCAACTGCCTCAAGGCCTGGCGCTGTGCCGGCGACGCAACGACCGCCATCGGCGACCCGTCGACTTTCGGTGGATGGGTCAGCAGGAACAGCGGCAGGCTTTCTTCCAGATGTCGCAACCAGTGCGCATGCACCGGCTCACCCGCGCTGGCCCCCAGTTGCTCAAGCAAATCATCGACCAGGCGCAACCAGCCACGCGCCTGTCCGGTGTCGAGCCGGTAAGCGGGTGGCAAGCTGAAATCGGCGGCCAGCCCGCCTTCGTCCACCAGCCTTTCCTGCATCAGCCTCAACAATGAGCGCGGCACCTTGAGCAGCAACTGTTCGCAGCCACTGTGCCAGACCAGTCGTGCCTGTCGATTGGGCGAAAGCACGGCCACCTGACCCGCCTCCAGCTCCAGCGCCAGCCCGTCGCACTCGATACTCGCCCGCCCGCGCAACGGCATTTGCATCAAGACGAAATCGGTAAAAGGCCGTGGCCGTACCTCAACCTCGGCGCCATAACGCAGGACAAACAATTGGCAACGCCCCACTTCAGCGCGAAAAAACGCCGTGTCGACATTGCCACTGCGCCAACTCAGATCGTGTTCGACCAACTCACGAGCGAGCAGCCGATGACTTTCTTGCCGCGAGCTGCTGGTGAAGACCGGTGTTTGGCACAGCCTCGACAGATCGAGCCCCGCACCAGCGCCAGGCAGAGGGTGAACCGATAGCGCAGCCATGGCTTAGAGCGACCGGTTTCGGCGAGCTTCGTTACGTTGCAGGGTGGTGCTCGGTGTTTCATCGAACAGCTTGCGATACTCGCTGGAGAACCGTCCCAGGTGGGTAAACCCCCAACCCATGGCGATCACAGAAATATTGCGCGCCGAATTGTCCTCGAGGATTTCCTGGCGCACGGCTCCCAGCCGGTGCTTCTTTAAATACGCCATCGGCGACATGCCGAAATATTTTTTGAAACCTTCGAACAGCTTGAACCGCGACACACCGGAAATCGCCTCGATGTCTTCCAGGTGCAGCGCTTCGCGGGCATTTTCGTGGATGTACTGTTTGGCTCGAATCAGGTAGTGCGGCAACTTGACACCGAGCACATCGCGCAACTCTTCGGAGTAGTTATTCGGCTGGGCGAGGATCAACCCCTTGATCAGCGAACTCTCGATGTCGCGTGTGAAAAACGTCTGGTCATACAGCTCGCGGCTGCGCTCCAGTTCGCCGATAAAGTAGCGCGCCATGCGCCACCAGGAGGCAGAAGAACCGTTGACGGCGTCCATCACCGGTTCGAAACGCAAGGGGGTTTCCAAGGGTCGCTGCAACATGTCTTCAAGGGATTTGCGCATGGCCGCGCGGGTGATGACGACCTGGATCTTGCGGCAATCACCGTTGATCGTCAGTTCCTGGTTTTCGTGAGGCGACACGATGATTGCGCAGTCACGGTCAGACGTTACCTGACAGCCGCTCTTGCTCAAGTGCTGTTCACCGACGAGGGGCAGACTGAGGCTGTAGCTGCTCAGGTGTTCGGCGTCTTCGATGCCGACCGTGACGTCGGTGCCGTACTCGATCATCCCCAACGTGGTGGACATAGATTTGAGTACATTGCCGCTGTGATGGAACTGAATGCGGTTGGGATGGCTGGTCTTGAGCAGATGCGGCCCACAGATCCCGGCCATCCACTGCCGCGCACCATTGAGGTCATAACGCTCGATACGAATGTCACGAACATGTACATCAGGACTTGTACTCATCACGGGGCACCCACGGCTGTTTTATGAACGCGCTCTAACGGCACGCCTCTGTTTGAAAGAGCAATCTTCATGCCGCGTGCCTACCTCCGGGGGCCGGCCGAAATATACGGATAACATTCACCGAATAATCGGATAGGGACAGTGCATCGCCAGGACCGTCCATGCCCCTGAACGCCCTTCTCACGCCGTAAACACAGGTATGGCGCTGCAAAAAAGAGCAGACGCCCACCGGTCGGCACAATAGGCATGCATTGAACACCAGGCGTGATTGGGTATTACCTGCCCAGATGAGCAGGCAGGTGTTACCCCCTGGAATTGTTGAAGCGCAGAAGCCCGAAATCTTGCTCGGGTGGGGCTGATCGCTTACCAGAATTTCCAGGTGTAGGTGGTGATAAGGCGGTTTTCGTCGAAGTCATTACCGTGTCGGAACTTGACGTTGATGTTGCGCAGTTCGAGGCCAAGGTTCTTCAGCGGACCTTCCTGAACCACGTAGGACAGATAGATATTGCGCTCCGATTCGCTGTTGTCGCTGAGAGCGCCGCGATCGATGTCGGTGCCGCGCATATAACGCGTCATCAGCTTCAAGCCAGGCACACCCACACCAGCGAAATCGAAGTCATAGCGCGCCTGCCAGGATTTTTCGTTGGGTTTGACGAAAGCGATGGCGGACCAGTTCACCAGGTAAGGCTGTGGCGCGTAACCGTTCAGAGTCGGGAACGTACTGTCGCCAAGCATCCGCTGATAACCCAGGCCGAAAGAGTGAGCCCCTTTGCGCACGGTGGTCATGGCGCCGTAGGAGCGATTATCGATGCGGCCGTACAGCGCGTCGCCATCTTCCTTGTTATTGAAATAGCGCATATCGGTTTTCAGAGCGTAACCGCCGCCCAGGTCTGCCAGGTAGGTTGCACCCAGATAATGCTGGCGATAGATGTCTTCCAACTGACCATAGAAATAGGTCCCGGTCAGCGCCGGCGTGAACGCGTAGCTGGCGCCGCCAAAGTTCAAACCATCGCTGCGGCGCTGCACGTCAGGCCCGTTGAACAAGTACATTTTTTCGCTGTTGGAGGATTCGCGACCGCTGATTTCGGTGAAGCGCCCGCCCGTCAGCGTCAGCTTGTCCACCTCTTTGGACTCGATCAGGGTGCCGTGATACGTGGTGACCAGTTGCCGCGAATCGTCGGTGTAGGCCACCGGCAGCGTTGGCCGATGCTCACCGTATTTCAACTCGGTTTTGGAATAGCGCACCTTCGCGGTGTAGCCGCCACGGCCATAGTCGGTCGCTTGCTCTTGCTTGCTGACGCTATAGGGAATGATGCTGTCAGGCCCCCTGCCACCACCGCCGTCGAGCCGGTAGGCGTACTGCATCGAAGCATCCAGGCCAAACTGCAGCGGCCCCTCGGTGTAGCCCGAGATGAAGCGCAGGTCGAAGCCCTGGGTCCAGCTGCCGACGCGGGAGTTCTTCGGGTTTTCACCCTTGAAGTCGCGATCGATATAAAAGTTGCGCAAACCCAGCCCCAAGTGGCTGCCTTCAACGAAGTCCGCCTGGGCCATTATCGGTGTAATCATTCCAGCCAGGCTGGCCGTCTGCACGCAACGGGTAAACCAACTCGCTTGAAACATAGCTTATTCCCTCTTATTTAATGTGCGAACACATCAAGTAGCGGCGCGACCAAAGTGATCACTCCAATAGTTGGCAGTTATTTCTTTATTAAAATATTCAGCATGAGTCGTTAGGGTTGATGTCGCTCCGACGAGACAGCCGATACGCATCAAGAATGATTAGGCAGCATTGGCGCCAGAGTCTCTATCCTGTTAATTCGAGACTCATATCCGTTTACTTCGATTTATCAATTTCTCCGCATCCACCGTACCACCCCATGCCTGCTAGGGCTGGGCCAACGCACACTGGCCAATTTTATGGACTGTGTTTGCCGACAAAGCGGATAGACCCCGACGCGGGCAACTTATTTAATGCAGACACGAACAACTTATTGAACGCACGAATTATCCCGATGCAACGAGGTATCGATTAATGAGCAGTGCCAAAAGCGTCGAACAGTGGAAAAGTTTTATTGAAGGCTGTCTGGACTTCCGGCCAGCGGAAGGCATCTTCCGTATTGCCCGGGATATGTTTACCGAGCCGGATTTGTTTGATCTGGAAATGGAACTGATCTTCGAGAAAAACTGGATCTACGCCTGCCACGAAAGCGAAATTGCCAACAAGCATGATTTCATGACCCTGCGCGCCGGGCGCCAGCCAATGATCATCACCCGCGACGGCGACGGCCAACTCAACGCACTGATCAACGCCTGTCAGCACCGGGGCACAACCCTGACCCGCGTCGGCAAGGGCAACCAGTCGACCTTCACCTGTCCGTTCCATGCATGGTGCTACAAAAGCGATGGCCGTCTGGTCAAGGTCAAGGCGCCCGGTGAATACCCGGAAGGTTTCGATAAAGCCACCCGAGGCCTGAAAAAAGCCCGCATCGAAAGCTACAAAGGGTTTGTGTTTGTCAGCCTCAATGTCGAAGGCACTGACTCGCTGCAAGACTTCCTCGGCGACACCAAGGTGTTCTTCGACATGATGGTCGCCCAGTCGCCCACCGGTGAACTGGAAGTGCTGCCGGGCAAGTCCACCTACACCTACGACGGCAACTGGAAACTGCAGAACGAAAACGGTCTGGACGGCTATCACGTCAGCACCGTGCACTACAACTACGTGGCCACCGTACAGCATCGCCAGCAGGTCAATACCGAGAAAGGCCTGGCCGGGGCTGACACCCTGGATTACAGCAAGCTCGGCGCTGGCGACAAGGAAACCGACGACGGCTGGTTTGCCTTCCACAACGGCCACAGCGTGCTGTTCAGCGATATGCCCAACCCGGCGGTACGCCCCGGTTACAGCACGATCATGCCGCGCCTGCTCGAAGAGTACGGTCAGGGCAAGGCTGAATGGATGATGCATCGGCTGCGTAACCTGAACATCTACCCGAGCATGTTCTTCCTCGACCAGATCAGCTCGCAGTTGCGCATTATTCGTCCGATCGCCTGGAACAAGACCGAGATCAACAGCTTCTGCCTGGGCGTGGTCGGCGAGTCGGATGCCGATCGGGAAAACCGCATTCGTCAGTTCGAAGACTTCTTCAACGTGTCCGGCATGGGCACCCCCGACGACCTGGTGGAATTCCGCGAAGCCCAACGCGGTTTCCAGGCACGTCTGGAGCGCTGGAACGACATTTCCCGTGGCGTGGGCAAATGGGTCGAGGGGGCGACGCCCAACAGCGAAACCATTGGCATCTCACCGGCGCTGACCGGCACCGAGTTCACCCATGAAGGCCTCTACGTCAATCAACATGGCAACTGGCAGCGCTTCATGCTCGAAGGTCTGGCGCGCAAAGCCGCCGAAGAGCAACCGTTGAAACTGCGTGAGGTGTGAACATGAATTCGCAACTGCAATACCGCATCGAGCAATTTTTCTACCGCAACGCTGAAGCCTGCGACGCCCAGGACTGGGATACGTACTTGTCGATGTTCAGCGACGACAGCGAGTTCCACCTGCCGCAATGGGACTCGGAGCATGTCTACACCACCGACCCGAAAAAAGGCATGTCGCTGATTTACTACCCCAATCGTGGCGGCCTCGAAGACCGGGTGTTCCGTATTCGCACCGGCAAGGCGGCATCAACCATCCCGATGCCGCGCACCCTGCACCTGATCAGCAATGTGCGGATTGCGCCACTGGACAACGATGAGCTGGAGGTGCGGGTCAACTGGCACACCCTCTACTACCGCCTGCAAACCGCCGAGCAGTTCTTCGGTCGCGCCACCTACCGCCTGCGGCCCGATGGCGAGAGCTGGAAGATCAGCCGAAAGCATGTGGTGCTACTCAACGACACGATCAATTCGGTGCTCGATTTTTATCACCTCTGACTGGCGGAAATCTGGATCATGAGTCACAAGGTCGCGTTCAGTTTTGCCGATGGCAAAACCTTGTTCTTCCCGGTACAGAACAATGAAATTCTGCTCGATGCGGCGCTGCGCAACGGCATCAATATCCCGCTCGATTGCCGGGAAGGTGTGTGCGGGACATGTCAGGGGCGCTGCGAGTCGGGCCAGTACAGTCAGGACTATGTCGACGATGAAGCGCTGTCGGCCGACGACCTGCGCCAGCGCAAAATGCTGACCTGCCAGACCCGCGTCCAATCCGATGCAGCGTTCTACTTCGACTTCGCGTCCAGCCTGTGCAATGCGCCGGGCCCGGAGCGGCTCAAGGGCATCGTGCGGGCCGTCGAGCAGGTATCGCCGAATACCGCGATCCTGCATCTGGACGCCGGTGCCGATGGTCAGCATCTGGACTTTTTGCCCGGCCAGTACGCTCGACTGCAAGTGCCGGGCACAGACGGCCAGCGCTCCTACTCATTTGCCAACCGCCCCAATGGCAGCAACCAGTTGCAGTTCCTGATCCGGCTGCTGCCCGACGGGCTGATGAGTAATTACATCCGCGAGCGCAGCCTGATCGGCGACGAGATCATGCTCGAAGCCCCCCTCGGTGCCTTTTACCTGCGCCATGTCGACAAGCCGTTAGTGTTTGTCGCTGGCGGCACCGGGCTCTCGGCGTTTCTGGGCATGCTCGACGAGATCGCGGAGCGTGGTGGGTGCGGGCATCCGGTGCATCTGTACTACGGCGTGCGTAACGCCGCCGACCTTTGCGAAACCGCGCGCATCGTGGCCTACGCAGAGCGGATTCCCGGTTTTCGCTTCACCCCGGTCATCAGCGATCCGGCCCCGGACTGGAGTGGAAAACGCGGCTACATCACAGAGCATTTCGACCTCGCCGAGTTTCGTGATCAGGACCTGGACATGTACCTCTGCGGCCCACCGCCGATGGTCGAGTCGATCAAGCAATGGCTGGCTGGCCAGGCGCTGGACCAGACGCGCCTGTACTACGAGAAATTCACCGAAAGCAACACCTGACACTGGAACCCACAGCCAAAACAAATTTCCAGGCACCCGGATCTTTTTTACTGCCCTCAACTAACAACTACGTCACGCGCGATGCGGACTTCATTAAAGGCGGCACTATGAAAAAACTACTCGTGGGTACACTGCTGGCGGCCAGCTGCGTGACCAGTCTGCTGGCCCAAGCCCAAGACCCGGTGCGCATCGGTTTTATCACCACCCTCTCGACCCCCGCCGGTTATCTGGGCGAAGACTCCCGCGATGGCTTCCAGCTGGCCATCGATCAGGAGGACGGAAAACTCGGCGGTGTGGCCGTAAACCTGCTGGTTGAGGACGACGGACTGCAACCGGCGCGCGCCAAGCAGATCATCGACCGGATGAGCCTGGACGGCATTTCGCTGTACACCGGCGTAATTTTTTCCAATGTGCTGGCGGCGGTGGTCAACACGGCGACCAAGGACGGTTTCTACATCAGCAACAACACCGGCCCTTCGAGCCTGGCCGGCAAGCAGTGCAAACCCAACTACTTCGTGGCCTCGTACCAGAACGACACGATCCATGAAATGGCCGGTGTCGCGGCCAATGAGCTGGGCTACAAAAAGATGGTCATCCTCGCCCCCAACTACCAGGGCGGACGCGATGCGCTGGAAGGCTTCAAGCGCACGTACAAAGGTGAGGTCACCGAGATCTACACCAAGCTCAACCAGCTGGATTTCTCGGTCGAACTGGCTCGGGTGCGTTCGCTGGCGCCGGATGCGATTTTCGAATTCCACCCCGGCGGTGCAGGCATCAACTTCGCCAAGCAATACGGCAGCTCGGGCCTGAGCAAAACCATCCCGATGGTAGTGCCCGTATTCTCCATGGACGAACGCATGCTCGCCGCCACCGGCGATGTCGCCAAAGGCATGAACATCGTGACCTTGTGGAACCCTGGATCTAAAAACCCGGCCAACCAGGCGTTCGTCAAAGCGTTCAGCGAAAAATACAACCGCGTGCCAACGGTGTATGCCGCTCAGACCTATGACACGGCGCGTCTGATCGGCGCTGCCCTCAAGCGTGTGGGCGGCGACATGAAAGACCCCGAGGCCTTTCGCAAAGCTCTGCGCAACGTCAAGTTCGACTCGATCCGTGGCGATTTCGCTTTCGGCAAGAACCAGCATGCGGTCATCGACTGGTACTTGCTGCGCGTCGAAGCCGATGCCAACGGCAAGCTGATCCAGGTGCCGGTGCAGACCATCGCCAAATCACAAGTGGACAGCTTCGCCACCGAATGCGCCCTGTGATCCGACCTTTTGGTCTCGTGACCGGCGGCTTCGGCTGCCGGCACTTTTCGTAGGATTCTCCAGCATGCTGCTACTTGAACAAATTCTGAACGGCCTGCAATACAGCGCCTTGCTGTTTTTGCTCGCCTCCGGCCTGACGCTGATCTTCGGCATCATGGGCGTCATCAATCTGGCCCATGGCGCCTTCTACATGGTCGGGGCGTTCTGCGCCGCCTACACCGCTTCGCTCAGCGGATCGTTCTGGCTTGCCGGGCTGGCGGCGGTGATTGGCTCCGCACTGTACGGGCTGCTGATTGAAACCAGCATCATGCGCCGTCTCTACACCCGCGATCACCTCGACCAGGTGCTGGCCACCCTGGCCGTGGTGTTTTTCACCAACGAGTTGATCACCGTGTTGTTCGGTCGCAGTCCGCCGGCCATGCCGACACCCGAGTGGTACGGCACCTTCGTCGAAGTCCTGCCTGGGTTGATGTACCCGGTCAGCCGCCTGTTGTTCATCGCTGCCGGGGCATTGGTGGCGATTGCCATGTGGTTGCTGATCAACCATACCCGTCTGGGAATGCTGATACGTGCTGGGGCCGACGATCACGAGATGGTTGGCGCATTGGGCGTGAACATCGCGCGTCTTTACACCCTGGTGTTCGTCTTCGGCTGCGTGCTCTGCGGACTCGCCGGCTTCATGGCGGCCCCGTTGCTGTCGGTGGAAATCGGCATGGGCGAAAAAGTCCTGATCACCACGTTTGTCGTGATCGTCGTCGGCGGTGTCGGCTCAGTGCGCGGCGCGCTCGCCGGTGCCTTGCTGATCGGCATGGTCGACGGCCTCGGGCGAGCGTACATCCCGCAATTGCTCGACCAACTGTTGCCTGCCGAAGTCAGCGGCACCTTGAGTGGCGGGCTTATTTCCGCCAGTGCCTACATCGTCATGGCCGTCGTCCTGCTGGTCCGTCCACGCGGCCTGTTGCCCGCCCGCGCCTGAGGAGAACTACATGTCCCGTCGAGTCCTTATCGATCTGCTCTGCCTGGCGACGTTCGCCCTCCTGCCGCTGCTTGCGTCGTTGTTGCACGAACCCTTTCTGGTCAGCCTGTTCACGCGTCTGGCGATCTACGGCATGGCCGCCGCCAGCCTGGACCTGTTGATCGGCTATGGCGCGATGATCAGCTTCGGTCATGCAGCGTTCTTCGGCCTGGGCGGCTACGTGGTCGGCGTCATCGGTTTCCACACGTCCCAGGCCATGCCGCTGTGGGGCTGGGACGGCTCTGACAGTGCGCTGATCGTCTGGCCGCTGTCGCTGCTGGTCTGTGCGCTGTTTGCCTTGGTGGTCGGCTATCTGTCGCTGCGCACCAGCGGTGTGCAGTTCATCATGATTACGTTGGCGTTCGGCCAGATGCTGTATTTCCTCCTCAGTTCGCTGTCGTTGTACGGCGGCGACGACGGCATCCTGCTCAGCCAGCGCAATACGCTACCGGGAGTGGACCTGGAAAATCCGGTGCAGTTCTACTACCTGTGCCTGGGGCTTCTGGTGGCCTGGCTGCTGTTCTGTCGGCGGCTGGTCAACTCGCGCTTCGGCTATGTACTGCGGGGCCTGAAGCAAAGCGAACGGCGCAGCATCAGCCTGGGTTTGCACCCGTTGCGCTACCGGCTGAGCGCCTTCGTCATCGCTGGCGTCGGGGGTGGCCTGGCCGGGATCTTGTGGGCCAATTACGCGATGTTCGTCAGCCCGGACATGGGCGCTTGGCACAAGTCCGGCGAACTAATGGCGATGGTCATTCTTGGCGGCGTGGGCACCCTGCTCGGACCGGTGCTCGGCGCTGCGGTGTACCTGGGACTGGAGCAAGTGTTGAGCCTCTGGACCGAGCACTGGCTGCTGATCTTCGGTCCGTTGTTGCTGGTCGTGGTGCTGTTCGGCAAAAAAGGCCTGTACGGCCTGCTGCTCAGTCCGTGGCCGCAATTGCGCAAGCCCCCGGTGCCAGACGCTCCGTCCGCCATTGCCAACAGCGAGGTACGCTCATGATTGCGCAACTGTCGATCCAGGATCTGGAAAAAACCTTTGGCGCGGTCAAGGCCACCAACGGTGCGAGCTTCGATATCACCCCCGGGGAATTGCACGCCATCATCGGCCCCAATGGCGCCGGCAAGTCGACGCTGATTTCGCAGATCTCCGGGGAGATACGCCCGGACAAGGGACGGATTTTCCTCAACGGTCAGGACATCACCGCTGTGCCCGCCCATCAACGCCCCCGCCTCGGCCTGGCGCGCGCCTTTCAGGTCAGCCAGCTGTATCCGGAATTCACCCTGCTGGAAAACGTCGCGGTCGCGATCGCCGCCCGCGATGGCAAGACCTTCGGCATGTGGAAACCTCTGAGCAGTGACCGCCGCCTGCTGGGCCCGGCAGCGGACTATCTGCAACGCGTCGGCCTCGCGGCACGTGGCCAGGCACTGGTCCGCGAGTTGTCCCACGGCGAACGGAGGCAATTGGAAATCGCCCTGGCGCTGGCCCAAGAAGCTTCGGTGTTGTTGCTCGACGAACCGATGGCAGGAATGGGGGCAGAGGAATCGGCTCGCATGACGCAATTGTTGCTCGAACTCAAGGGTCGCTACGCGATCCTGCTGGTCGAACACGACATGGACGCCGTGTTCGCCCTGGCGGATCGCATTACCGTGCTGGTCTATGGCCAGACCATCCTGACCGGCAGCGTCGAACAGATTCGCAACGACCCGCAAGTACGTGCCGCCTACCTGGGAGAAGAACATGCTTGAAGTGACTGGATTGCAGGCCGGCTATGGCCTGAGCCAAGTGCTGTTTGACATGCACTTGAAGATCGAACAGGGCCAGGTTGTGTCGCTGATCGGGCGCAATGGGATGGGCAAGACCACCACGGTCAAGTCGATCATGGGTCTGCTCAAGCCCACCGCTGGCAGCGTCTTGATTCACGGTCGGGAAATGCGCGGTGCCCCACCCTACCGCATCGCCCAGGCCGGACTGGGACTGGTGCCCGAAGGCCGGCGCGGTTTTGGCAGCCTGAGTGTGCGGGAAAACCTGCTGGCCACTGCGACCCGGGGCAAGTGGGACCTGGCGCGGATTTACCAGTTGTTTCCACGGTTGCAGGAACGCCAGGATCAGTTGTCGAAAACCCTCTCCGGTGGCGAACAGCAGATGATGGTGGTCGCCCGCGCCCTGCTGACCAACCCGCAGTTGTTGATTCTCGACGAGGCGACCGAAGGCCTGGCGCCGATCATTCGCGAAACCATCTGGAGTTGCCTGGCGAGCTTGAAAGCCGAAGGCGAGACAATTCTGGTCATCGACAAGAACCTCAAGGAAATGGCCCGGGTGGTCGACTGCCATCACATCATCGAAAAGGGCCGACAGGTTTGGCACGGTACGCCGGTGCAGTTGGCGGCAACACCTGAGTTGTCCCAGCGTTATCTGGGTGTTTGAACACAACTTCAGCAGGCCCAATTTCTGATCACTACATCGATCTGTAGGAGCCAGCAAGCCGGCTCCTACGGGGGAACGCGTGAGTGCCCGTTAACGGGGCTCATTGCAGCGGCGAAAAGCTCGCCGGCAGGTAGATCGTCGAATGCATGTCGCGCAGTTGCGGGCCTGAATTTTCCGGCGGCCAGACGCCGTCCTGCACGGCACGGGTGCGCACGTCCAGGCGTTGTTCGAGCGAGGCGTAAGGCCAGATGTGCAGGTAACGCGGCAACTGACCGTCGGTGGCATAGAAGGCTGCATACACCGTTGAGTAGTGCGCGCTGGTTCTCGGCCCCACGGCTTTTTCCCAGCCCTTGAGCGTGGGTGCCAGGCCCGACGGCACGAGGTCGTAGACGCGAAGCTCGTAGAACGGCCCGTGGCGCCCGGCGGGCAGGGGTTGGATGAAGGGAAACAACGAGTAGTTTTCCACGCGCATGTCCGTCAGATACGCCTCTATGCCAAATGCGTCGGCACTCGACAGATAACGTTCGCGCTCAGCCTGGCGAGACGTCTCGTCGGTAAAACCACGCAACACCGCGATCTGATTCAGCGGGCCGATTTCCGACGCCCAGCAGCCGATCAGTTTCGCTGCGGCGTCATCGAAGGCCAGGCGCTGCTCCAGACAAGCCATGGCAGTGGCGACAGTGCGCACCCGCACGGTGAACGTGATCAATTCGTACAGCTTCATGACAACCTCGATTCAGGACCCGACAAATGCGTGGATGACCTGCATCCACTACGAAAAAACCGACGCAGCCATAACGGCGCGCCGGTTGTGCAACCCGGTCGTGAAGCTGTCGCGATCACACGTCAGCTCCGCGCTCAGGACGTTGCCACACCACCGTTGAACACCGGCGACAGCCCCATCAACTCAAGCTTGCGGGTGAACTCACCCAGCCTCTGCAGTTTGTAGGCCTCCAGGTCAACGTCCTGGCAATCATAAAAACCCTGACCTTCGCGCAGCCCGTTGCGCCCTTGCGCCATGTTCTCGGCAATGACTTTGGGCGGCAGGAAACGCGGATCGATGGCTTCAGCCAGGTAATGGGAGGCATAGAACAGAATGTCGCCGCCGCCCCAGTCGATAAACTCGAGCATCCCCAGTACGGAGAAACGCAGACCGAAACCGACGCGAATCGCGGTGTCGATGTGGTCGATGTGGTCGATGCAATCACCGTTTCATCGCTACACACCGCACTCAGCCAAGCGAAAGTCCGGGCCTTGAGTTCAAGCACTTCAGGCACCGCTTCAAACACGACGGCGGCACTTTGCAAATCGTCGCCACTGCCCTCGCGATCACTCAAGCGTAAATGGCTCATCGCCTGTTCGACCTGGGTAGGATCGAGTGACCCCAGGCGCGCAAGCGTCGCCAGTTCGCCGCGCAAGTGGCCCTCGATCTCGCGGAAGTAGCGGTCCTGCGCCGCACGATCGCGCTGTTTGATATCGATCAGGGTCACCGGCAGTCCGGCGAACATGAACGCCAAGGCAATGCCCTCGCCCATGTGCCCCGCGCCGACGATACAGATGCGTTGCGTATCGGCACTCATGCCTGCAATCGCTGGCTCAGGCACCGCGTCATTTCGTTGCGGCTCAGTAGATTCAGTCCCAGGTTTTCCAGGGTTCGCCCCTCGGCGTAAAGGTCGATGCCACTGACCACCGTGGCCACGCTCAACAAGCCTTGAGCGACCGGCGTCGGTACGTCGGCCCAACGCCCGACCGACACGAGAAACGACAAGCCCAACCGTGTGTCTTCAAGCATGTAGCGGTGTTTTTGCAGGTCGATGTCTTCACGCCAGTCGCCGCTGTCAGTCAGCTTTCCGTGAGCACCGCGACCGTACATCCACTCATCACCGTCAGTGGCGTAATGATCGGTCAGCGGAAAATGCGGCGCGCGATAGCCCAGTGCTTCACGCACGGCCATACGTTCGGCGTCGAGGGCATTGGTCACGCGACGGATCGAAGGCACAGTGCCTTCGTTGTGAATGTCCCAAGTCTCGAAATGCTCAAGTGGGCCAGCGTTCATCAAGATCAACGGCGGATGAATGATCGGCCCGGCGTTCATCAGTGCGCCGCTGAGTGCATCTTCGATCGGCTCGACGCTGGGATAAGCCTCACGCAACACGGCGAACGCCGACTCGCTCAAACGACTCGGAAAAACCCCGGTCGGTAGACGGGTCGCGTAGCCGCTGATCACCACGTGCCAGGGCTTCGTGGGAGGTCGACGGCAAGGCAATGACCAACAACTGTGCATCGGCCACGGCCTGTGCCAGGTCGGCAGTCAAGGTCAGGGCATCGCCGTGCTGCCCAAGGCTCAACCGGCGTTCGCCACGAAAGTCGCGCACGAGCGGATGACCGAGGCCTTGCAGTTTTTCCAACGCGGCGCTGTCCCGGCGCCACAAACGCACCGAATGGCCTTTTTCCGCCAACTCTATCGCTGCCGCGTAGCAACCGTGACCACCGCCGATAACACTGATATTCATGAATGCACTCCTGTAGAAGAGCCTCGACCCTAGAAACGGCCCCAGCGACCCACTGCCCGAAACGCGCAAGCGTCATTCCGATTCTGCAACGCAATAACCTGCGTCGTGTGCGACCACGATCCTTGTGGGAGCGGACTTGCTCGCGAAGGGGCCGGCTCATTCAACATTGATGTTGTCTGACACTCCGCTTTCGCGAGCAAGCCCGCTCCCACAATTGAGTCAACGCACGTCCATGCTCAGGTGCGTCGACGTTGGAACACGCTGTCGCCGTCAATGTGGTTGAGGTGGGTGCAGCCCATCAGGTTCAGGGTCCGCGCCAGTTCTTCCGTCAATATGTCCAGCGCCCGCCCGGCACCTTCTTCACCTGCCACCGCCACGCCGTAAAGACTGGACCGCCCCAACAGCACGGCATCGGCCCCAAGCGCGAGCGCTTTGACGATATCGCTGCCACGCCGGATCCCGCCATCCAGCAGCAGACTGAGTTTGCCCTTCGCCTGGGGCGCAATGGCCGCCAATGCGTCGAGGCTGCCGAGGGCGCCGTCCAGTTGGCGGCCGCCGTGATTGGACACCACCACACCGTCGAGCCCGAGGGCGATGGCTCGTTCCACATCGGCCGGATGCAACACGCCCTTGAGCAATAGTCGCTCGCCCCATTGATCACGCAGACGCGCCAACATGTCCCAGTCGAGCAAGGTGTCCATCTGCTTGCCGATAAACGCCATCGATCCCAGGGCATTACGCTCGCTTGGCGGCAAGTAAGGTTCAAGGTTGCCCATGCCAGGCAGCCCCGATGGCCACATCACTTGCTTGAGCCAACGCGGGTGACGGACAACGTCAAACTTGTTGCGCCATGTCAGCTGTCGCGGCCTGGCGAAACTGCGTCGGTCCCACTCGCGATTGCCTAGCACCATCGCATCACAGGTCAACACCAGAGTCCGGCAACCGACAGCGGCGGCTCGCTCCAGCAGGTTTTTTTGCACCCCCGGATCACGCATGGCGTATAGCTGGAACCACAAGTCGACACCAGGCGCCGCCGCGACAAGATCCTCAAGAGAAGTGTTGGACGCGGTACTCAGGCTGAACGGCAAACCACGTGCCGTTGCAGCCCTGGCCAAGTGAATGTCGGCATCGCGGTGCAGCAGGCCGTTGTAGCCTGTCGGCCCGATCAGCATCGGCATTGGCAGCACCCTGCCGAACAACGCGCGAGACGTGTCGGGAGCATGGCATGGCACCATGGCTCTGGCGTGCAGACCATGAGCACTGAACGCGTCGAGATTATCCTTGAGCGTCAGTTCGGCTTCCGCGCCGCCGCTGAGGTATTCCCAGACGAAGTAAGGCAAGCGTCGCCGGGCCATCTCGGCCAGTTCGGCAATGCTGTGCACACGATTCAAGTCGGAACCGGTATAGAAACGACGCATAGGTCATCCTCGTAGGGCGGATAAAACCGCTGCGAAAAAAAACCCGGAAGGAGCGATCCGGGCGAAGGAAAACCAGTGTTGAAAACCTTTGCCCGATGCGTGGGCAAACCCGGAAGCAGCGAACAGTTCCCGGGGGATTTCAGAACTTCCAGGTGTAGGTGGTGATCAGGCGGTTTTCCTGATAGTCCGCACCGGATGCACTGCCATTGCCATAGCGCGTCTTGACGTCAATGCGGCGCCATTCGAAACCCACATCTTTGAGCGGACCGCTTTGCACCACATAGCCGAGCACGATGTTGCGTTCGCTTTCGACGTTTTGGTCGAGGGCATTGTTGCCCCGATCGATGCCGGTACCGCGCATGTAACGCGTCATCAATTTCAACCCCGGTAAACCGATGCCCGCGAAGTTGTAGTCATAACGCAGTTGCCAGGAGCTTTCGTTCGGCTTGACGAACGCCACTGTCGACCAGTTCACCAGGTAAGGCTGCGGCGCATAGCCGTTGAGCGTCGGGAATGTCGACTCGCCCAGCATGCGCTGATAGCCGACCCCGAAGGCATGGGCACCCTTTTTCAGGGTGGTCATGACCCCGTAGGACTTGTTATCGATGTTGCCGTACAGCGCCTTGCCGTCTTCACTGTTATTGAAGTAACGAAGGTCTGTCTTCAAGCCGTAACCGCCCCCCAGATCATGGTTATAGGTCAAGCCCAGATAGTGCTGCTTATAGATATCTTCCAACTGACCGAAGAAGTAAGTACCGGACAAGTTCGGCGTAAACGCATACGTGGCGCCCCCAAAGTTCAAACCGTCACTGCGACGTTTAACGTTGGGCCCATTGAACAAGTACATTTTCTCGGTATTGGAAGACTCCCGGGAACTGATTTCGGTAAAACGGCCACCGGTCAGGGTCAGGTTGTCCACTTCTTTCGATTCAAGCTGCACACCGTGATAGGTGGTGATTAGCTGCCGCGAGTCGTCGATGTAAGCCACCGGCAACGTCGGGCGAAGTTCACCTATCTTGAGTTCGGTTTTGTTGTAACGAACCTTCCCGGTCAGCGCCGCACGGCCATAGTCCCGGACTTGTTCGCCCTTGCTGGTGTCGTACGGAATGATGCTGTCCGGACCACGGCCACCGCCGCCGTCCAGGCGATAGGCGTACTGCGCCGAGAGGTCCAGGCCAAACTGCAGCGTGCCTTCGGTGTAACCCGAGATCGCGCGAAAATCGAAGCCTTGGGTCCAACTGCCGATCCGTGATTGCGGCGCATCATACTGTTTGAAATCGCGATCGATATAAAAGTTGCGCATCCCCAGACTGACTTGGCTGTCGTCTACGAAGTCAGCCTGCGCAACCATCGGTGTGAAGATCCCCATCACGGCCGCAGTGGTGACGCCACGGTTTACCCAGCTCTTCTGGAACATCAAACTTTCCTTCTTTTTTACATGCACGAAGGCACGACTAGTGGAAGCAGATCAATTCAGCAAAAGTGCAACTTTGGCAGTCAATCCGCAGTATTGTTTTTATAACCACTTACTGCAAAAAAGTCGTAACGCAACCGTTCGCCAGAACAGCGAAAACCGCTTTATAGTTATTTTAAATACTCAACGATCAGGGAAAGTCTTATCGTTTTTTTGAACAAACCAATATCAGGAAGTTGCTTTAGAGGCATCCCCCAAGCGGTGGTACGCGCGATTGAAATACACCAGGCCTTCCTGGCTGTCGCCATTACGGATACCCAATACTTCGCAATAGAAAATGGTGTGCGATCCCACTTCATGAGCCTGGGCGATTCGGCAGTCGAAACTGACCAGTGACTCCTCAAGCAGCGGCGCACCGCTCTCCAGGGTGCTCCATGATGCGCAGGAAAAGCGCTGTTCGGTATCGAGATTGCGGTTGGAAAAAGCCCCCGACACCTCCTGGTGCCCCGGGGTCAGCACGTTGACGCTCAGCACTCCGTTGCTCTTGAAATGCACGTTGGAAAACGACGAGCGATTCATGCACACCAACAGCGTCGGTGGCTGGTCGGTCACGCTGCACACCGCCGAAGCGGTAAACCCGAAACGACCCGCAGGACCATCGGTGGTGATGACCGAAACCGCGCCACCAAGCATTGCCATTGAGTTACGAAATCCAGTTGTATCGACCATGGTCTTACCCTCCGGTCTATCAGATATCCAGCACCAGTTTCTTGGACTTGGCCCGGGAACAGCACACCAGAATCTGGTCATTGGCAGATTTTTCGTCATCCGTGAGATAGACGTCGCGATGATCCGGTTCACCTTCGATAACGTCGCACAAGCACGTGCCGCAAACGCCTTGCTCACACGACACTTCAATCTTGATGCCCACGGCAGTCAGCGCATCGACGATGCTCTGGCCCTCGGCAACCTGTACGGTCTTGCCGCTGCGCTGAGCGACCACTTCAAAACCGGCGCCCGAAGCGTCGACTTCGACCTGGAAGTATTCGCGGTGCACATGATCGTCGGCGTACCCCGCTTCCAGGGCCTGGGCAATGACCCAGTCCATGAAACCGGCCGGTCCGCAGACATACACGTGTACGCCGGCTTGTGGAGTGCCCAGCACTTTTGGCAGGTCGAGTTTCTGCTCGGCGGCTTCGTCGTCAAAGTGGGTGTTCAACCGCGACGCAAACGCAGCGTTACCCAGCTCCTCGAGAAAGGCGCTGCGGCTGCGCGAACGACCGCAATAATGCAGTTCGAAATCGCTGTCGCGGGCATTCAGCGCGTAAGCCATGGCCACCATCGGGGTGATGCCGATACCGCCGCCGATCAGAATCGAACGCCTGGCATCGCTGGCCAGCGGAAAGTGATTGCGCGGCAGGCTGATCTCGATTTCGCGACCTTCCTGCAGCAGTTCATGCACCGCCACCGAACCGCCCCGCGAGGCGGGATCCTTGAGTACGCCCAAGCGATAGGCGCCAGCGTTGGCCGGATCACCGCACAGCGAATACTGGCGGACCAGACCGGTCTTGAGGTGGATATCGACATGCGCGCCCGCCTCGAAGGCGGGCAAAGGCTGTCCCGCAGGATCACTCAGATCCAGTACGACAACACCTTCGCCCTGCTCTTCGCGCTTGCGCACGACGACTTTCAATAATTGATCGCTCATACAGGACCATCCCGATTTCGTTGTAAGGGGGTGCATCTGGGCACCCCCGACTGCTTTTTCAAACCGTGTAACCGTGGACTCAGCGCATGAAGATCCCGCCGTTCACATCCCAGGTCGCCCCGGTGGTGAAGTAGGCGTCTTCGCTGGCCAGTTGCACGATCAGCTTGCCGATGAACGCGGCGTTACCCAATTGCTTGACCGGGATCGCCTCTATCAGTTTTTCCAGGCGCTCGGGCGGCACGGCGGCGCGCACTGCCGGCGACTCGATGGGGCCCGGGGCGATGGCGTTGACCGTGACACCGGACGCCGCCAGCTCCTTGGCAAAGATCTTGGTCAAGGTGATGATTGCGCCCTTGGACGCGGCGTAATGCGCGCCGGTCGCGGTGCCGCCGTTCTGCCCGGCCAAGGAGGCCATGTTGATGATCCTCCCGTAACCCCGGGCCGCCAGATAGCTGCCGAACACTTGGCAGCCGACAAAAGTGCCGCGCTGATTGACGCTCACAACACGGTCGAACTCTTCCGGACTGATCTGCATCACCGGTGTGGTCATGGTCATCGCGGCGTTGTTTACCACCACCTGCAATTCGCCCCAATGCGCCACGACGGCCGCCAGCGCGTCTTCGAAATCGGCCTTGCTCGATACATCGAGCTTGAGCGCCAGGACCCACTTGCCCGTGGCGTCGAGTTCAGTGGCGGTGGCCTGTGCCGATTCTAGCGAACGGTCGCTGATCACGACCCGGTACCCTGCGTTCAGCAGTTGCTCGGCAATGCTTTTGCCCAGCCCCTGGGCTGCGCCGGTGATCAATGCAACCTGTGTCATGGCAACGTCCTCAGAGGATGTAGCCGATACCGGCGAGAGTATCGGTGGAGTTGATCAGCTGGATCAGCTTGCGCTGAATCTTGAAACTGTCACCGCTGCGCACCAGTTCAAACGTGACATCGGCGGTGTACTGCTTGAGCACATCTTTGCGGAACTCACGCAGGTTCTGCGCACAGCGCACGGTGACAATTCCGTCTTCATCCGACAGCACGCGAAAGCGCGACTGACTGCGCACGGTGCGCGCCCGCGGGGTGGTCGAAATCGATTCGCCGCTGGTCAATCGGGTGACACGCAACTGACGCATGTGGTGGTCGTCGTAGGCGTAGTTCAGGGTGTTCTCGAAGTCGGTTTCCAGCGGATCGATCGGGATGATGTAGGTCGCGTTCTCGGTCCACAGATCGAGCCATTCGACGAATTCTCCGTGGTCGAGCATGTCCGCTTCCTGCCAGATGAAAGCGCTGACTTGGTTGAGCAATTGCAGGTTGTTCATGGTGTTCTCCGTCACTCAGGCCGACATCATCTTTTTCCACTGCTGGTAGCCAGCACGCATGCCGGTCTCGGCGCTCACATCGCTCACCAGCCCGTCTTCGGATTCCTTTTCACCCGGCAAGCCGCGGTTCAGCATGATCCATAGATCGGTGCCGGCACTGGCGCCACGCTGTACGCGTTCCCAGGCTTCGGAATCGTCCGGAGTACCAAAACCCATCGGCCCCTGGAAGTGCTCATGCAGGCGCAGGCGATAACGGTTGGCCACGGCCGGACCACCGTCCATGGTGATGACGGCGTGATGGATTTCGGTTTCGTTCACCGCGATCGGTTGCAGCACCCGGAAGAACGCCATGGAACAAGCGATGTTCGGGAACAGGTTGAGGTTGAAGCCCGAACCGCCTACCGCACGCACGATGCGACGGACCGATTCTTCGTCCTGGCCTTCGGCGCGTAACTGCGCGGCCAGGTCTTCGAAACGCTCAGGGATCGGCAAGTCGAGGTTGGCTTCCAGGTCGACCAGGTCAGGAATCATCACCATCACGCTGTGACCGTTGCCGAGGTCTTCGACATAACCCGGTCCTTCGACGAAGTCGAACAGCTCCAGGGTCTGCTCATCCACGGACGACAGGAACGACTTGTGCACCAGCGGGAAGTGGTAGGCGTCGGTGGTGTTTTCCAGCTGGATCTTCCAGTTGCCAGGGAAGCGGAAGCGGTGCTCGCCACCCACTTTGACCGGGTAGCCGGCGCCCTGCTTCATGAACAGGTCGATCCATTTCTTGGCCGGGCCGAGGAAATCGGCGAGGGGCTCGATGTCATCCTTGAAGGTGGCGAAGATCATGCCGTTGTATTGCTCGACACGCAGGCTGACCAAAGGCAGCTCGCCCTTGTCCAGGCAATCGGCGTAGCTTTCCGGGTGCGGCACACCGCGCAGGCTGCCATCCAGGGCGTAGCTCCAGCCGTGATAAGGGCAGACAAAACTGTTGGTCTTGCCCTTCTTGTGTTCGCACACCGTTGCGCCACGATGGCGGCAGCGATTGAGCAACACATGCACTTCTTTCTTGC
Organism: Pseudomonas sp. RT4P38; assembly: GCF_054897765.1. Lineage (NCBI taxonomy): Bacteria > Pseudomonadati > Pseudomonadota > Gammaproteobacteria > Pseudomonadales > Pseudomonadaceae > Pseudomonas > Pseudomonas sp. RT4P38. The sequence goes on along the minus strand of NZ_CM142703.1, from coordinate 2,599,991 downwards.
GGTCGCGCACGACGATCACCGGCTGCTTGCCGATATAGGTGCTCTTGTAGCTGCCGGACTCTGGGATCTCGCTGGCGTGAGCGACCCAGATCCAGGTGCTGTAGAAAATCTTGTCCAGTTCCTGATCGAAGATCTTGCCGTCGGTGTACAGCGACGTGTGAACGCGGTCATGCAGGACCAGGTCGGAAGGACTGGCGTCGAGCGTTACGGTGTTTATCAGGTTACTCACGATCACTCCTCGTCGGCATTGTTCGCCGACTCTAAGAATTCTGGGTGTTACTTTCAGAACTGGCCGGACTTACCAGGTACGGGCAGGTGCGCGGCGCTGTTCCAGGTGTCTACCGGTCGGCTGAACAGGTTCTCGGTCTGAAAATGCGCCATGCGCCACTGCCCTTGTTCCTGGGCGAACCGTACGGTCAGGCGGGCGCTATTGAGGTGCGAGGCACCCGAGGCAAAGGTCGAGGTCTGCAACATCACCCAACTGGCATCTGCGGTCTCACCGCTGACCCGGATCAGTTCCGAGGTCAGGAAGTGCACGTTCAGCGAAAAGTGCGCCGGTTCGACCCTGTAGGTTGCGAACATCGCTTTGATCGCCTCGCGCCCGTGGTAACCGCCGAAGCTGTTCTGGTACTTGGCACCTTTGCCTTCCCAGACCGCCTGCTCGGTGAACAACCCGGCCAATTCCTCGAGCGGGGAATTCACGCCCAGCTCGTCGCACAAAAACATGTAGCGATTCATGCAGGCGCGGATCGCGTTCTCGCTTTCCAGCTGCTCGAGCCGCTGTTCCAGTGCGCGCAAATGCTCTTGTGATGACATGGCGACTTCTCTCGACTCAGCGCTGGATGATCAGTTCGCGACCGGTACGGGCCTCGACCTTGCAATACTTCCAAAGTTTGTAAGGGCCATTGCCGACATCCGTGGTGCGAAACAGATTGCAGGCGGCGTGGACGGTTTCGATGTCGGGTACATCGGCCAGCAGGTAAGTCGTCCAGGGCCAGCCGGCGGACGGACCGACCATGCTCTGATCGTCGTCCATGTTGCCCAGCACGGTGACGCCTGGCAGGTCGGCGATGCCGTTCCACATGGCGCCGAACGCGGCCCAGACTTCCAGCGCTTCAGGACGCGGAGCATCGAAAAAGTTTTGGTTGATGCCGATGCAGAACAGAACTCGCAGGGCTTTTTTATCGGTCATGGGGTTCACCAATCAGTAGGAAAAAATTACAGGTAGCCAGGCAGCGGCTTATTGCCGAAGAAGATCGCGCCGGCGTTCTGGTAGGTCATATCGCCCATGAAGGCGTGCTGGGTAATGACTTGGGTGTCGTTGACGAAACGCGACAGAGGACTGGTGCGGTACACCCCGCTCATGCCCGACAGCATTTGCGCGGTGCGCGCAACATCGGCCGCGACGCGCGTGGCGTGGGTCGAGGACAAGCGCAGCATATTGGTCTGCTCGACGCTCACCGGGTCGCCGGCCAGAACGCTGGTCCAGGCATCGTCGATGGATTGGTAGAACCACGAACGTGCAGCGCGCAGCGACGCTTCAGCCTTGGCCATCTCGACCTGGGCCAGCGGCCGGTCGGACAACGATGGAGCACCAGTCACGGAGATTCGGCCACTGGCCATGCCGCTCAATTCATCGAGTGCCGCGCGAGCAACGCCCAGGCCAACCACCGACAACACCTGCGTGGCGAACGACAGTGACGGATAGCGGAAGAACGGCTCGTCAAGATTCGATGGACCGCCGCGTACGAAGGTCCACTCCTCCGGCACCACCACGCCTTCGACGACAACGTCATGGCTGCCGGTGCCGACCAGGCCGACGACGTTCCAGGTTTCCTCGATTCTGACCTTTTCCCGAGGCATCACCGCCAGTCGTGGCAGGCCGAGCATCTCGCCGTTTTTCGGGCTGATACCCACGCCGATGAGCGACGCGCCCATGCAACCGCTGGAAAATTTCCAGCGCCCGTTGACCTCCAGCCCACCTTCAACAAAGGACGCAGGCTGCGGAGGGAAGATCCCGCCGGCGAACACCACGTCAGGTGAATCGGCATAGATTTTCTTGATGGTTTCCAGTGGCAGCGCCGCCAGGTAAACCGGGCTCATGCCGAAGCTGGCGACCCAACCGGCGGAGCCATCGGCGATCGAGATATCTTCCACCATCTGGCAAAACTCGGCCGGCGAACGCTCGTCGCCGCCGAAGCGTTTGGGCACCAGAGCCCGATAGACGCCGAGCTTGCGGAACTGCTCGATAACGTCCTGCGAGATGAATTTTTGTTGGTCGAATTCTTCGCTTCGAGCACGCGCACGAATCTCGACCAGCAGTTTCTGAAACGATTCATTTGCCGTGATCGGCATGCAGCGCTGGTGATTCAGCTCGCTTGGCGCAGTCATGGGTTTCTCCATAGTAAGCATGTCGATTACTCTTCCAGGCGCCGGACCAGTTCGCGGGCGACTGCACACAGCAGTTCGTCCGCGCCATGGGCGGCAATGAGTTGAAGGCCGACCGGAAGTCCCGAGGCGCTTTCCAGAGGAATGCTCAGAGCCGGATGACCGGAAAGGTTGAAAGCGCGCACCAGCGAGGTCATGCCCAGGGCGGCGCGAGTGTCGGCCGCATCGGCGACCAGCAACGGGAAGTCGGGCATGGTCGGCATGGCCAGGATCGGGGTGATGGCCAAGGCTGCGTCCACTTCTGCGATAAACGCGCGCCGGATGATTTCCGCTTCCTCAACGGACTCCGCCGAGGTCAGACTGGCGGCGCGCAGACGGGCGGCGACATCGCTGCCAACCCGACCGGTTTGCAGAAGATGACCACACGCGGCCCAGGTTTCGGCGTTAATGATCACCATGCCGGCGCCATACGCTGCGGCCATGCCTGGCAGCGTTTGCTCAAGCAACTTGAAGCGCGAACGGCCCAGCGCCTGGTTCACCACCGAGTGGATCTGTTCGTTGGCCTCTACCGCGACTACACCGATAGCAAGATGCTCAGGCACCGGAACGGAAGTGAACGTGGGATCAATGATGTGCATCGCTTCAATCAAGCGATCGATATCCAGTGCCAGAGGGCCTACGCAATCGAGGGTACTGCGCGCAGGCATCACACCCTGACGGCTGACACGACCGAAGGTTGGCTTGAGACCGAATACACCACAGCACGCTGCTGGAATCCGTACCGAACCGCCGGTATCGGTACCCAGCGCGAAGTCGCAAAGGCCTGCCGCCACTGCAGCTGCCGAACCACTGGAAGAGCCACCCGGTATATAGCCCGGATAGCGCGGATTGGACGCCGTGCCGGTCCATGCGTTGAGGCCGGTGGTGCCGAATGCCAATTCATGCAGGCTGGTTTTACCGGTGATCCGGCAGCCCGCATCCAGAACAGACTGAACCACGTGTGCATGTTCGCCGGCCGCTGGCGCATCGGCCAGTGCGCTGCTTGAAGCGCGGGTCGGATAGCCGGCGATATCAATGGTGTCTTTCACCATGACCGAAAGGCCATTCCCTCCCAAGGCTAAATCCTCAACAACGATCGACATGCTCTTTACCTGCTCGTTATGTGTCACCAGAACGGATGACCTCGGCACGAGGGCCGGGGAAAACGCTTAAATCTAAAATCGTAATATTTACGTGAAATGTCAATTGAATTTTACCAAATAAAACAGTGTGTATTTTCGGTGCAGATTTTCCCTTTTCGCACCAACGGCGTGCAGTTTGGTAACACTGCTGCAAAAACATAAAATCCTAGATATTATTTATTTTTACTTTATAAATCAGTTGATTACTTAGATCTAACGAGCAGAAACCATCGAACCATTTAGAAAAATGTTGAGCATGGACCTCTCTGAAAAACCAAACAGGAAAAAATAAATAAGCCCAAAAATGGCAGCCAAAAACAGTGTAAAAAATCGATATTTTTTAGTTTTTTAAAAGCTGATTTTTGGTCATTTGAGGGATTTCTTGATCCAGATCAAAGCCTTGTTGGGCATGGCGTGCTTCGGGTTTTTCCCGCCCTTCACATCCCCTACCTCGAGTCCTTCGGATCACCTCGGCTGACCGCCTCCAAGCGTTCGCATCAGGCATCGCAGTAACAGCTTTCTGTCATGCACCGAAAAAATTCTGGCATGCAATCTGCTTTTGCTCTCTTCGCCTTCGACCGATCACTCATGGTCGACCGACACCCTGATGGCTCGGTAACAGACCATGGGTGTCGCCGCAGTTCGATAACTAAAACAGGGCCGTACCTTGGGCCGTACTCGCACCACGTCGTGGTTGGGGCGGCTGGCCATTAGCCTTTTGCAGCGTTGCAACTCTTCGGAGAAAGTCATGCTTTTCAGAAAAGCCGTGTCCACGTTGTTGTTGAGTGCCGCCTGCGCCGCCGTTGCGCAGGCGGATGTGAAAGTCGGTGTCATTACCTCCTCCACCGGACCGATCGCACTGGTCGGGCTACCACAGAAAAACACCGTGCCGTTGCTGCCGACCCAGGCCGGCGACCAGGTGGTGAAGTACATTTCTCTGGATGATGCGAGCGACCCGACCGCTACGGTGAAGGCGCTGAAGAAGCTGATCGACGAAGAAAATGTCGATGCCATCATCGGCCCGAGCGGCTCGCCCAACGCCATGGGCGTGATCCAGTTCGTCGCCGAGGCAGGCGTGCCATTGCTGGCACCGGTCGGCACCGCTGCGGTGGTGCTGCCGATGACCGAGCAGAAGAAATGGGTATTCAAGACCACGCAGAACGATGACCTGATCGCCAAGGCGCTGTTCGAACACATGGCCAAAAAAGGCGTGAAGACCCTGGGCTTCATCGGCACCAGCGACCCTTATGGCGAGAACTGGGCCAAGGTCATGGCCGGCCTGGCAGCGCAGCAGAACATCAAGGTCGTGGCCAACGAGCGCTTCCAGCGCCAGGACACCTCGGTCACCGGGCAGAGCCTGAAAATTCTCGCCACCCGCCCCGATGCAGTGCTGGTCGCAGCGCCGGGCAGCTCGGCGGTGATGCCGCAGACCACCCTGTTCGATCAGGGCTATCGCGGCCAGGTCTACCAGACCCACGGCGCGGCGCTGCAGGACTTCCTCAAGCTGGGCGGCAAGAAGGTCGAGGGCACCATTCTGGCGGCCAGCCTGATGCTGGTACTGGATGAAATCCCGGACAGCCATCCTTCGAAGAAAATCGCCAGCGACTACACCACGGCCTACGAAAAGCTCAACGGCAGCAAGCCGGCGACCTTCGGCGGGAACACCTTCGATGCCGGTCTGCTGTTACAGCAGGCGATCCCGATTGCAGCCAAAAAAGCGGCACCGGGCACTCCCGAATTTCGTGCAGCCCTGCGTGATGCGCTCGAGCAAAGCCATGAACTGGCCGGCACCCAAGGCGTTTACAACATGACGCCGCAGGACCACAGCGGCTTCGACGAGCGCGGTCGCGAATTGATCGTGGTGAAGAACGGCAACTGGATGTTGTTGCACGACAACTGATCGAAACCCGGGCGCACAGCCCACTGCGCGCCCTGCCCGATTGCCGGCGAGTCAACCCGCGCCGGCAATCGGGTCTGATATTCAATCTGTAGAAAAGAGCTCTCATTATGAATTTCCAGATAGCCATGCTGCTGGGCCAGGACGGTATGACCAACGGTGCGATCTATGCGCTGTTGGCCCTGTCGATCCTCCTGGTGTTCACCGTGACCCGGATCCTGCTGATTCCCCAGGGTGAATTCGTAACCTACGGCGCCTTGACCATGGCCACGTTGCAGAGCGGTCACCCGACTGCTCTGGTCTGGCTGCTGCTCGGCCTGACGCTGATCGACTGTGCACTCGATGTATGGGGCGCGGCACGTTCAAGCCAGGCCTTTCGGTTCCCCGTGCGCATTCTCTTCAAGCTTGGCTATGCCGGCCTGCTGGCGGTGTTGATCAACACCTTGCCGTTGGCCGAATTGCCGATGGCGGTCCAGGCCTTGTTGACGCTGGCGCTGGTGGTTCCGCTGGGGCCGCAAATCTACCGACTGGTGTTCCAGCCGATCGCCTCGGCCAGCTCATTGGTCTTGCTGATTGTGTCGATCGCCGTGCACGTCAGCATGGTCGGTATCGCGCTGTTGCTGTTCGGCCCCGAAGGCGCCCGCACCCAACCGTTCTCCGAAGCCGGCCTGGAACTGGGCCCGGTCACGTTCAACAGCCAGACGCTCTGGGTGCTGGCCGTGTCCCTGGGGTTGATCGTCGGACTGTATCTGTTCTTTGAGCGCACGCTCTATGGCAAAGCCCTGCGTGCCACCGCGGTGAACCGCATGGGTGCAAGGCTGATGGGTATTTCACCGACCCTCGCGGGCAAGTCGACCTTCCTGCTCGCGGCGCTGATCGGCACGCTGTCGGGGATCCTGATCGCACCGATCACCACGCTGTATTTCGACTCTGGTTTTGTCATCAGCCTTAAAGGCTTTGTCGGCGCGATCATCGGCGGGCTGGTGAGCTATCCGGTCGCCGCACTCGGCGCCCTGGCGGTGGGCCTCATCGAAGCCTTCTCGATGTTCTGGGCCAGTACCTACAAAGAGATCATCGTGTTCACGCTGATTATTCCGTTCCTGCTTTGGCGTTCGTTCACCAGTCGTCATGTGGAGGAAGAAGAATGAATTCGCGCTATCTGTTGCTTGCCCTGTTGCTGGTGGTGGGCGTCACGCCGCTGCTGTTGCCGCCGTACTACGTCACCCTGCTCAATTACATCGGCATGTACGCCATGGTCGTATTGGGGTTGGTGCTGCTCACGGGTGTCGGCGGCATGACCAGTTTCGGTCAGGCCGCGTTCGTCGGGCTGGGCGCCTACACCTCAGCCTACCTGACCACCACTGAACAACTGCCGGCATGGCTGGCCTGGGCCGGGACGTCACCGTGGCTGACGCTGCTGGTGGGCGTGGTACTGACCGCCTCAGTGGCACTGATTCTCGGCGCCCTGACACTCAAGTTGTCGGGGCATTACCTGCCGCTGGGAACGATTGCCTGGGGTCTTTCGCTGTATTACCTGTTCGGCACGCTGGAATCCCTGGGCGGCCATACCGGCGTCGGCGGCTTGCCATCGATTTCATTGTTCGGCCTGAAGCTGGATAAGGGCGAAAACATTTTCTACCTGATCTGGGCCCTGCTGTTGCTGGCGATCGTCATCACGCAGAACCTCCTGAATTCTCGCGAAGGCCGCGCCATTCGCGCACTCAAGGGCGGTCAAGTAATGGCCGAGTCGATGGGGGTCAATACCTTCCGCTCGAAGATGGTGATCTTCGTCATCTCTGCGGTGTTCGCGGCCATTTCTGGCTGGCTTTATGCGCACACCCAACGCTTCGTCAACCCGACACCTTTCGGCCTGAACATGGGCATTGATTACCTGTTCATGGCCCTGATCGGCGGGGTCGGCAGCGTCTGGGGCGCCCTGCTCGGCGCGGGCATCCTGACCCTGCTCAAGCAATGGTTGCAGGACTGGTTGCCGCACCTGCTGGGTAACACCGGCAACTACGAAATCATCGTATTCGGGATCCTGATCGTGGTGCTTATGCAGCGTGCACCGGGTGGTCTGTGGCCCTTGTTGACGCGCCTGATACCGGCCCGGTTCAGGGTCCGCGCCAAGGTCCGGAATGTCGACGCCAAGGCTGCACCCCTGCCCCGCCGGCAACTGCCCAAACATGGCGAGCTGATCCTTGAAGCGCGGAATGTGACCAAGCGCTTCGGTGGACTGGTGGCCAACAACGACATGAGCCTGGAAATCCGTTCGGGTGAAATCCTCGCGCTGATCGGCCCCAACGGTGCTGGCAAAAGCACCATGTTCAACCAGCTCTCCGGTGTCGATACACCGAGCAGCGGCGATGTGTTGTTCATGGGTCAAAAGATCAACGGCCTGAACTCGCGGCAAGTTGCGCGCATGGGCATGAGTCGCACCTTTCAGCACGTGAAACTGCTGGGCAACATGAGCGTGCTGGAGAACGTAGCCATTGGCGCGCATTTGCGTGGCCAGCAAGGCGTGCTGTCGGCGGCCCTGCACCTGGATCGTCGCGAGGAAGCCGAACTGCTAAGCGAAGCCAGGCGTCAGCTGGAGCGTGTAGGACTGGGCGACTACTTGTATGAAGAGGCCGGGAGCCTGGCACTCGGACAACAGCGGATTCTGGAAATCGCCCGCGCCTTGTGCGCCGATCCGTGCCTGCTGCTGCTCGACGAACCCGCCGCCGGTCTGCGCCTGAAAGAAAAGGAAGCCCTTGGCATCCTGCTCAGCCGCTTGCGTAGCGAAGGCATGGCGATTCTGCTGGTCGAGCACGACATGGACTTCGTCATGGGCCTGGTCGATCGCGTGGTGGTCATGGAGTTCGGTCAGCGGATCGCCCAGGGCCTGCCCGAAGACGTACAGAAGGATCCGGCCGTGCTGGAAGCCTATCTGGGAGGAGTTGAATGATGAACATGCAAGTGGAACCGCACCTCGCACCGCGCAACCAGGTCGACGACGCCGTGCTGGAGATCAAGGGCCTGAGCGTGGCCTACGGTAAGGTCGAAGCGCTGAGCGACGCCAGCCTGACCGTCGGAAAGGGCCAGATCGTGACCGTGATCGGCCCCAACGGCGCCGGCAAGACCACCCTGCTTTCGGCCATCATGGGCGTGCTTGGCTCTCGGGGTCAGGTGCATTTCGACGGCAGCCTGGAAACCTTGCCGGAAGTGGAAGTGATGGTCTCGCGGGGCCTTGGCCTGGTGCCGGAAAAACGCGAATTGTTCACCAGCATGAGCGTGGCCGACAACTTGCTGCTCGGCGCTTTTCAACGCCATCGCCGGGGCGACCGTCGCTACAGCGAGACGCTTGGCGAAGTCTATGAGCTGTTCCCGCGCCTGTGGGAACGCCGCGAGCAATTGGCGGCGACGTTGTCCGGTGGTGAACGGCAGATGCTCGCCGTGGGCCGCGCGCTGATGGCCAAGCCGAAGCTGCTGATGCTCGACGAGCCGAGCCTGGGCCTGGCGCCGCTGATTACCCGGGAGATTTTCCGCATCATCACGGCGCTGCGCGAGCAAGGGGTATCCATTCTGCTGGTCGAGCAGAACGCACGCGCCGCCCTGCGGGTGGCCGATTACGCCTATGTGCTTGAAACCGGCCAGATCGCGATGCAGGGCCCGGCGCGGCAACTGGCTGACGATCCACGCGTGATCGAAGCCTATCTCGGCCTGGCCAGCAAGCATCAGGAAATGCTCGCCAACTGACCGCCGACCTGCCTCGGCGCTCGAAACGGCGTCGGGGCCGGCTTTCCCAGACCTTTCTGATCATCCGGAGTCACGATGAACGCTTCCCCCTTGCGCATCGGCATTGCCGGTGCCGGTGCCATCGGCTGCACCCTGGCGGCCCGCCTTGCGGGTAAAGGCCATACGGTCAACGTACTGGCGCGAGGTGAAACCTTGACCGCCATCCGCCGTGACGGCATCCACCTGTCCGATCTGGACGGTCACCACCACGTGCGAGTCGAGGCCAGCGACGACGCTGCCAGCCTTGGCGAGCAAGACCTGATCTTTCTCTGCACCAAGGCACAAGCCCTGGCCAGCCTGCTGCCGCAACTGCAACCGATGATCGGCGCCGAGACGGTGGTGATCCCGGTGATCAACGGCGTGCCGTGGTGGTACTTCCACGGTGAAGGCGGACGCTACGACGGGCAACGGGTGAACGCGGTTGATCCGCAGTCGACGCTCAACCAGGCCTTGGACCTGCGCCACGTGATCGGCTGCGTGGTGTTCATCACCGCGTACTGCCCGGCCAACGCGGTGGCTGAATCGAACACACCGCACCTGATGATTTTCGGTGAACCCGACAACCGCCTCAGCCTCCGCCTGGAACGTGTGCGTGCACTGATCGAAAGTGTCGGCATCGAAGCACGAGCCACCGACCGCATCCGCGACAATCTGTGGACCAAGATCATCGCCAACCTCACCTCCAACCCGCTCTCGGTGATTACCGGCGCGACGCTTGATCAGCTTTACAGCCTGCCGGAGTTACGCGACCTGGTCAGCAGTTGCCTGCACGAAGCCTTGCTGACGGCCGCCGCGTACGGCGCGCGCGTGAGCATCGATCCACGGACCTTTCTCGAACTCGGCGCCGGCATGGGCGCCGTGCGCACTTCAATGCTGCAGGACTATGAGAAAGGCCGCCCACTGGAGTTGGCCGCCATCGGCGACGCGGTGCTGGAGTTGGCCGATGGCATGGCGATCCCGATGCCCGTTACTCGACACCTCATTGCCCTGGCACGCTTTCGCGGCGAACAGGCCCGTCACTGAATCACTACGACAAGGACTCCTACATGGACCATACCCCAATGGCAAACCCGCACGCGTACAGCGACGAAGAATGGGCACTGCGCGTGCAACTTGCGCACTGCTACCACCTGGTGGATTTCTTCGGCTGGACCGAGACGATCTTCAACCATATTTCTGCACGCCTTCCCGGCCCGGCACACCATTATCTAGTCAACCCGTTCGGCCTCAATTACACCGAAGTGACGCCGCAGAACCTGCTCAAGGTCGACCTGCACGGCAAGAAGCTCGAGGACTCACTCTACGACGGCAACCCCGCCGGTTTCGCCCTGCACAGCGCCGTGCACGGTGCTCGTTCGGACATTCAGTGCCTGATCCATACGCACACCACGCCGATTTCGGCCATCGTCATGAAGAAGGCCGGTTTTGCCCATAACGACTTTTACGGTGCGCAACTCTACGGACGGATCGGTTACCACACCTTCGAAGGCATCACGCTGTTCGATGACGAAAAAGCGCGGATGATCGACAGCCTTGGCGACAAGCACATCCTGGTGCTGCGCAACCACGGCATTGCCGTCGGCGAAAGCAGCATTGCCAAGGCGTTCTTCCTGCTGTGGACAGTGCAGCGCGCCGCCGAAATTCAGTGCCAGGCCGGCGCTCTGGGCGGCGAGGACAATCCGCTGCCTGAAGCGATCAGCCAGAAGTGTGCCGAACTCACGGCCATGCTCATTCGGGACAGCGGCTTCGCTGTGAAATTTTTCGACGCCATGGTTCGCAAAATGCGCGCCGAACGCGGCCAGTGCTGGTAATCGCGGGAGCGTTCAGTGGCTAAGTCAAAGGAATACACGCCGCAGGTCATCGTTGCGGAGCAGCCAGAAATACCGATCTCCCGCCTGGATGTTCACGGCCATCTGATCGCCTGCAACGAGGCCTATCTGGCGCTCAGCGGTTACGCCCGGGAGGAGCTGCTGAACCAGCCGCATGAGCTGATCAATCACCCGCTGATGCCCAAGCGAGTCATTGATCGTATGTGGGAGACGTTGCGCAGAGGTGTGCCGTGGACAGCACCCATGATGGGTCGCGATAAACAGGGCACGACGTTCTGGTGCAATCTCTATGTGGTGCCACTGCTCGAGGGCGGTCAGCTGAATGCCCTGGGTACGGCGTATCACTCGATGGACGCCACCCAAAGCCTACGAGCAGAAAAACTCTATCGACGCTTGAACGACGGCCACGGTCCGCTGACTTTTACCCCGCGCGCGCAGGAACACGCCAGTAGCCAGGGTATCGCCTGGCTACTGGGACTTGGGGTCACAGGCGCCATGGTCGTCGGACAGATCGAACTGGCACCCGGCCTGCTGGTGATCGGCGGAGTACTCGCCGCGAGCTGGCAATGGCGAGCCAAACAGCGTGCAGATGTCCGCCGGATCATGGCCCGGCATGATCAGGTCTACAGCGACGCGTTGCTGGCCCCGCTCCAGGAAGGCAGTGCCAGCGTCGCCAGCCGTTTTGACATGGCCCTCAACAGCCAGAACACGCGGATGCGCACGGTCATGGCGCGCATCCGCATCAACGGCGAGACCGTGCGTCAACGCGCGCAAGAATCGTCGACACTGGTGCAGGCCCAATCCGGTCACCTGCAACGGCAACTCGAAGAAGCCGAGCAGTCCGCCGCCGCGGTCCATCAAATGAGTGCCACGATCCAGGAACTGTCGCGCAACCTGCAACACGCGGCCGAGGCCACTCAAGCGGTGGATCGCCTGGCTCGCGATGGCGACCGGATGTCCGGGCAGAGCCAGCGTTCGATGACCGGCCTGTGCACCTCGGTCGAGGAAATTGGCCAGGCAGTCAGCCGCCTGGCGGAATCGATCGAATCAATCAGCGGCGTCGCGCATGTGATTCGCAGTATCGCCGAACAGACCAATTTGCTGGCGCTGAACGCGGCCATCGAAGCGGCCCGCGCCGGCGAGACCGGACGCGGTTTCGCAGTGGTCGCCGATGAGGTACGCAGCCTCGCGACCCGCACCCGAGAATCCACTGAACAAATCCAACGCTCGATCGAGCAGTTGCGTGACGGCAGTGCCTTGGCGCTCGCCACGGCACAGCGCGGCGAGTCGGCTGCACGGGAATCACGCGAAGACGTGGCCCAGGTCCAAACAGCGCTGCGGCGTATCTGCGAGGAAGTCGGACAGATCTCCGGCATGAGTTTGCAAATGGCCTCGGCCATCGAACAGCAAGGTCAAGTCGCCCAAGAGATCAATGGGCAGATTTCCCAGATCGTGAACCTGGCGCAAACCAGCAGCGATCAGTCCCGACGCAGCACCCAGATCGGCGAGGAGCTGCATCAACTGGCCAACTCCCAACTCGACTTGGCCCAGCGTTTTCTAAAGGGCTGAGCGATTCATTTTCATGTATCAGGCCTGACGTCGCAGGGTCTCGGAAGGCAGGCAGCGGTACTGCTTGCGGTACCGCATCGCGAAATGACCGAAGCTGGCGACCCCGTGACGCAGCAAAATATCCGTCACGCTGTCGGCCGGCCCGGTCTGCTGCAGGGCCACGTAAACCAGGGCCAGCCGACGCGTGCGAAGCGAAGAAATGGTCAGCCCGCCCTTGCGCAAAATCGCGCTCTGCTTGCCCAGGCTGATCACCGGCGTCGATTTCCACCGGTGCACCGTAGTGCAGATCGAACAACGCAGAGCTACCGAAAAATACGCCATGCACCAGAGCAAGGCGCCCGGGTAACGATGGCGTCACCGATACACCCAACTGCGAACCGCTGCCGCCGACTGACTGATTGCCAACCCTGAAGGGGCCAAACAGCATGACCAGCAAAACACCGACCGAGGTCACCCGCAAAAGCTATGCCTACGAATGGTATGCCGTTGCCGTTTGCATGCTGGCCTATATTTTTTCGTTCATCGATCGTCAAATCCTGGCGTTGATGATCGAACCGATCAAACACGACATGCAGTTATCCGACACGCAGTTCAGCCTGCTGCACGGCCTGGCTTTTTTCCTGTTCTATGCCTTGCCCATCGCCCTACTGGCGGACAAATTTTCCCGACCGAAAATCATCGCCATCGCCATCGCCATCGGCATCGCGTTCTGGAGCCTGGCGACGGCCCTGTGCGGGGTGAGCAAAAACTTCCTGCAGATGTTCATGGCGCGTATTGGTGTGGGAATTGGCGAAGCAGCGCTGTCGCCGGCCACCTACTCGATGCTGAGCGATATGTTCCCCCGGGAAAAACTCGGGCGCGCGGTGGCGATCTATTCGATCGGCTCGTTCATCGGCGGCGGCGTGGCTTTTCTGATTGGCGGCTATGTCATCGACCTGCTGAAGAACCTCGACAGTGTCGCCGTACCGCTACTAGGCGAAATGCGACCGTGGCAGGTGACGTTTTTTCTGGTGGGACTGCCGGGTGTGCTGGTTGTCCTGCTGATTGCCCTGACCGTTCGCGACCCGGCCCGCAAGGGCTTGAAACTGGACGCCGCGGGCAAGGTCCACGCGCCCAGGATGAAACAGGCGTTCAATGCCGGCGTCAACCGCGGCCATGCAGATCCTGCCGCCAAATCAGCGCGCTGTTCCTGCTGATTTCCAATCTGATCGGCCTGGGTCTTGGTACCACGCTGGTCGCGCTGCTCACCGACCGGCTATTCCACAACCCGGCCATGGTCGGCTCGTCGATTTCCCTGCTGAACGCCTTCGCAGTCGCACTCACCCTGTTCTTGCTGATCAATGGTTGCCGACACTTCCGTGAGAGTCTCAAGCACGAAGGCCTGGCCTGACGGCCATACCTGAGGCACGCTGCGGCGTGTCTGCTGGTTTTTTACTGCGGGCGGCGCGACAATGGCGCCCGCTATCAAACCCGCTCACCTGAAAGACTACGCCAACCTTTATGACCACCCCGAAAAAGCGCCTGAGCCGATACAACCCCGCCAGCGAAGACTTCAAGAAGGAAGAGTTTCCCTTCTACTGGCTGGCTCGCCTGCATGGCCGCTACTCCATGGCCATGGAGAAAGCGCTGAAAAAAATCGATATGGACATCCCGCGCTGGCGGATTCTGTTCATCCTCAAGGAAAATGGCGAGTCGAGCATTTCGGAAATCTCCATCCATGCCATCGCGAAGCTCTCGACCATTACCAAAATCGTGTATCGCATGAAAGCCGACGGGCTGGTGGAGACCAATACCAGCGCCAGTGACGGGCGGGTGACTCAGGTCTCGCTCACCGATAGCGGCCGCCATACCATCGAAGAGATCCAGCACGGCACCAGCGATATCTTCCGCACCAGTTTCAAAGGCCTGACTGAAGCCCAGATCACCAAACTGAACGGAACACTGGAAAAAATATTCAATAACCTGCCGGAAGACTGACCCGCAACGACCAACGCTGTGGGCTGAATCGGATTTCTGCTTTTTTACAGGCACAGCATTCACCACCGATAGCTGATCCCTTTACAAGCAATCGCGCAGTGCGTGGATTGCAGAGCGAAAAGTGAGTGGAACGTAACCTGACCGTGAGCTACGTGGTCCAGTAGGGCCCGCTGAAGGACTTGAGCATTGGCCCTGCGCCACGCCTCACTGCCCACGGAAGTGTCCACGCAACGGGACAGCGATGAGCATCGCTTCTGAGGAGGCTCTTACCGCTGGATCGTGCTGCATTAGCGTGGTCGAAATCGTCGATCCAGCTCACTTATCAAGCCGGACAAAAGCCCTGCCCGGAACAAACACCAACCTTGGAATCAGCTGAGGTGTCCACCCAGAGCCAATGGTTTTGTGGGGGTAAAAACCACTTAAAATAAAAAGGGGTTGCGGGATAAAATCTCGCAACCCCTTGACTTATATGGTCGGGACGGAGTGATTCGAACACTCGACCCCTAGCACCCCATGCTAGTGCGCTACCGGACTGCGCTACGCCCCGACTAGGCGTGAATCTCGTTCCTCATCTCGAAGAACGCTCAAGAATATATCGCAAGCGTTTGAAAACTGGAAGTATTCAAACGCATGAATTTATTTCTTGAGCACCACCAGCACATCTTCCAATTCGGCAATCATCTGTCGAATCATCTGCTTGTATTGAGTGGTATCGTCTTTAGCTTCATCGCCGGACAAGCGCAAACGTGCACCACCGATGGTGAACCCCTGATCATAAAGAAGCGCGCGGATCTGCCGGATCATCAGCACATCTTGTCGCTGATAGTACCGGCGGTTTCCGCGGCGTTTGACGGGGTTGAGTTGAGGAAACTCCTGCTCCCAGTAGCGCAGCACGTGCGGTTTTACCGCACACAGCTCGCTGACTTCACCAATGGTGAAGTAGCGTTTGCCTGGGATGACGGGTAGCTCGTCGTTATGACTTGGTTCCAGCATAAGCCTCAACTCGGGCCTTCAACTTCTGCCCTGGACGAAAGGTGACCACACGGCGAGCCGTGATCGGGATTTCTTCACCCGTTTTCGGATTGCGGCCAGGCCGCTGGCGTTTGTCCCGAAGGTCGAAATTGCCGAAACCGGACAATTTGACTTGTTCGTTGTCTTCAAGAGCGTGCCTGATTTCTTCAAAAAACAGTTCGACCAATTCCTTGGCTTCCCGTTTATTCAGGCCCAGCTCTTCATACAGACGTTCCGCCATCTCAGCTTTCGTCAGAGCCCCCATACGTCACTTCCTTAACGTGGCGTTCAACCTTTGTTCGAGCGAGGTGAGGATGTTTTGCGTCGTGGTATTCACCTCATCGTCATTAAGAGTGCGCGATGGATGCTGCCAGGTCAAGCCGACCGCAAGGCTTTTTCTATCAGGATCAATGCCTTTACCCTGATATACGTCAAATAGCCTGAGGTCTGTCAGCCATTCGCCTGCATTTTCACGGATTACGTCCAGTACGGCACTGGCTGCGACGTCTTTGTCAGCCAGCAGCGCAAGGTCACGACGCACCTCAGGAAAACGCGACAACTCCTGGAATTTAGGCATTTTACCCAATGCCACTTCAGCCAAAACCAGCTCGAAAACGAAGACCGGGCGGTCGAGACCGAGGGTTTTCGACAATTCAGGGTGGATGGCACCGACGTAACCGACCAGACGACCTTCACGCTCGATGCGTGCGGTTTGACCAGGATGCAGCGCCGGGTGTTTGCCCGGTACGAAAGAGAACGAATCCAGTGCACCGGCGAAGCCCAACACCGCTTCCACGTCGGCCTTGACGTCGAAGAAGTCCACGACATCGCGACCTTGTGCCCAGCCTTCCGGCAGACGGCTACCGCAAACAACACCCGCCAGCATTGGCTCTTGCTTCAGGCCTTCCAGCTGACCGACGAAACGCAGGCCGCTTTCGAACAGACGGACGCGATCCTGTTGACGGTTCAGGTTGTGCTGAAGCGCCTTGACCAAGCCCGGCCACAGAGACGAACGCATGGCGGCCATGTCGTTCGAAATCGGGTTGGCCAGCAACAGCGGTTCGACACCTGGATTAAACAGCTCAAACTGTTTCGGATCGATGAAGCTGTAGGTGATCGCTTCCTGATAGCCACGGGCTACCAGCAGACGGCGCAGCTCTGGCAGATCGCTACGCGCTTCCGCTTTGGCTCGCGGCGCCAGACGAGCTTGCGGGTAGCGAACCGGTAGACGGTTGTAACCGTACAGACGGGCCAGCTCTTCGATCAGATCAACTTCCAGGCTGATGTCGAAGCGATGGCTTGGCACTTCAACGCGCCACTGCCCTGCCCCATCGGCAGAAATCTTCAGACCCAAGCCACCGAGCAGACGCTCGACTTCAGCCGAATCCATTTCCATACCCAGCATCTGAGTGATGCGTTGCGCACGCAAAGTAACCGGCGCAACCGACGGCAGATGCTGCTCGCTGACGGTTTCGATAATCGGGCCAGCTTCGCCGCCAGTGATTTCCAGCAGCAGGCCGGTGGCGCGCTCCATCGCTTCACGGGCCAACTGCCAGTCCACGCCACGCTCGTAGCGGTGCGAGGCGTCGGTGTGCAGGCCATAGGAACGGGCCTTGCCAGCGACAGCAATCTGATCGAAAAACGCGCTTTCCAGGAAAATATCGCGAGTGGTCGCGGTGTTGACACCGCTGTGCTCACCGCCCATGACGCCGGCGATAGCCAAGGCGCGGGTGTGGTCGGCGATCACCAGCGTATCGCTACGCAGGCTGACTTCCTGACCGTCGAGCAGCACCAGCTTCTCACCCTCTTCGGCCATACGCACGCGGATGCCGCCATTAATTTCGGCGAGATCGAACGCGTGCAGCGGTTGACCCAGTTCCAGCATCACGTAGTTGGTGATGTCGACGGCAGCGTCGATGCTGCGCACGTCGCCACGACGCAAGCGCTCGACCATCCACAACGGTGTCGGCTTGGACAGGTCGACGTTACGGATCACGCGACCGAGGTAACGCGGGCAAGCGGCGGGCGCCAGCACTTCAACCGAGCGCACTTCGTCGTGCACAGCTGGAACGGTAGCAACGACCGGACGGGTGACTTCGGCGGCATACAGCGCGCCCACTTCACGAGCCAGACCGGCGAGGGACAGGCAGTCGCCGCGGTTCGGGGTCAGGTCGACCTCGATGCTGGCGTCGTCCAGGCTCAGGTACTCACGAATGTCCTGACCCACCGGCGCGTCGGCCGGCAATTCCATCAGGCCGTCATTGCCTTCGCCCACTTGCAGCTCGGCCTGAGAGCAAAGCATGCCGTTGGACTCAACGCCGCGCAGCTTGGCTTTCTTGATTTTGAAGTCGCCCGGCAGTTCGGCACCGATCATGGCGAACGGGATCTTCAGGCCCGGGCGCACGTTTGGTGCACCGCATACTACCTGGAAGGTCTCCGAGCCATTGCTGACCTGGCAAACGCGCAGCTTGTCGGCGTCCGGGTGCTGCTCGGTGCTCAGCACCTCGCCCACGACCACGCCATTGAACTCACCGGCGGCGAGCGTAACGCTATCGACCTCAAGACCGGCCATCGACAGACGAGCAACCAGCTCGTCGCGACTTACCTGCGGGCTTACCCAGCCACGCAGCCATTGTTCACTGAATTTCATCCTGCTCTCCTAAGAATTCGTTACGACTAGCGAAATTGCGCAAGGAACCGCAAGTCGTTGTCGAAGAACAGACGCAAGTCGTTCACGCCGTAACGCAGCATGGCCAGACGCTCGACGCCCATGCCGAAGGCAAAGCCCGAAAACTCTTCCGGGTCGATCCCGGACATGCGCAGCACGTTCGGGTGAACCATGCCGCAACCCATCACTTCCAGCCAGCCCGTCTGCTTGCAGACACGGCAGCCTTTACCGCTGCACATCACGCATTCCATGTCGACTTCAGCGGATGGCTCGGTGAACGGGAAGTAGGAAGGTCGGAATCGTACGGCCAGTTCTTTTTCGAAGAACACGCGCAGGAACTCTTCGATGGTGCCTTTCAGGTCGGCGAAGTTGATGTCGCGATCGACCAGCAGGCCTTCGACCTGGTGGAACATCGGCGAGTGGGTGATATCGGAATCGCTACGGTACACACGGCCCGGGCAGACGATGCGGATCGGCGGCTGTTTCGACTCCATGGTGCGGACCTGTACCGGCGAGGTATGGGTGCGCAACAACATGTTGGCATTGAAATAGAAGGTATCGTGCATCGACCGGGCCGGGTGATGGCCTGGGATGTTGAGCGCTTCGAAGTTGTGGTAGTCGTCTTCGACCTCAGGGCCTTCGGCGATGCCGTAGCCGATGTGGGTGAAGAACTGTTCGATACGTTCCAGAGTGCGGGTAACCGGATGCAGACCACCCGAGGTCTGGCCACGGCCAGGCAGGGTCACGTCAATGGACTCGGCGGAGAGTTTGGAGGCTAGATCAGCTTCTTCAAACAATGCCTTGCGCGCATTAAGAACCTCTGTGACACGCTCCTTGGCAACGTTGATCAAAGCACCGACTTGCGGACGCTCTTCTGCCGGCAAATTCCCCAGGGTCTTCATCACCTGAGTCAATTCGCCCTTTTTGCCAAGGTAGTGAACCCGGATTTGCTCCAGGGCATTGATATCTTCAGCGCTTTGCACAGCCTCTAGTGCTTGAGAGACGAGCGCATCCAGGTTTTCCATGTACAGACTCCAGATACAAAATAGGGGAAGAGCTTGAAGGCTCTTCCCCTATTTATGACGTTTAACACCTGGCCCCACAGAGGTGAGGCCGGGTGACTGTCGGGGGTACTTAAGCCAAGGTGGCTTTAGCTTTCTCGACAATCGCAGCAAACGCCGCTTTTTCGTTCACTGCCAGATCAGCCAGAACCTTACGGTCGATCTCGATGGACGCTTTTTTCAGGCCGGCGATGAAACGGCTGTAGGACAGACCGTTGATACGTGCACCAGCGTTGATACGAGCGATCCACAGAGCGCGGAACTGACGTTTTTTCTGACGACGGTCACGGTAGGCGTATTGGCCTGCCTTGATTACCGCTTGCTTGGCAACACGGAATACGCGCGAGCGAGCGCCGTAGTAGCCTTTAGCAAGTTTCAGAATTTTTTTGTGACGTTTACGGGCAATGACGCCACGCTTTACACGAGCCATGAGTTACTTCCTCTATTCTTGACTAAATTAACGAAGGCGCAGCATGCGCTCGACTTTTGCCACGTCACACGGTGCCAGCAAGCTGCTACCGCGCAGTTGACGCTTACGCTTGGTCGACATTTTAGTCAGGATGTGGCTCTTGAAAGCGTGCTTGTGCTTGATACCGTTAGCAGTTTTCAGAAACCGCTTAGCAGCACCACTTTTAGTTTTCATTTTTGGCATGTTCGGATACTCCGCATTCAGTTGATAAACATAATCAGAAGGCCTGCCGTGCCCTATTGATTATTTCTTCTTTTTCGGGGCGATGACCATGATCAGCTGGCGTCCTTCCATCTTAGGATGCTGTTCGACCGAACCGTACTCGAGCAAGTCACCTTCAACTCGCTTGAGGAGTTCCATCCCCAGCTCCTGGTGGGCCATCTCACGGCCGCGGAATCGCAAGGATACCTTGGCCCTGTCCCCATCACTCAGGAAACGTACCAGGTTGCGCAGTTTTACCTGGTAATCCCCTTCCTCCGTCCCTGGACGAAACTTGATTTCTTTAACCTGAATCTGCTTCTGGTTTTTCTTGGCCGCGGCAACCTGCTTCTTCTTCTCGAAGATCGATTTGCCGTAGTCCATCAGTTTGCAAACAGGGGGTACTGCATCGGCGGAAATTTCCACCAAATCCAGTTTGGCCTCTTCAGCCTTAAGAAGCGCGTCTTCAATTGACACAATCCCAAGCTGTTCACCTTCAGCCCCAATTAACCGAACCTCGCGTGCCGAGATATTCTCGTTGATCGGGGCTTTCGGTGCAGCTCGTTTATCTTGTCTCATTTCACGCTTAATAGTAATTACTCCGAATCTGGGCGACCACGCCGGGAAACCGCTTGCGCGAGAAACTCAGCGAACTGGGCGACGGGCATCGAGCCCAGGTCAGCACCTTCACGAGTACGCACAGCGACAGTCTGCATCTCGACTTCCCGATCTCCAATAACCAAGAGATAAGGAACCTTGAGCAAAGTATGCTCGCGGATTTTAAAGCCGATCTTTTCATTTCTCAAGTCAGACTTGGCACGAAAACCGCTTTCATTGAGAGTTTTTTCAACCTCAGCAGCAAAATCGGCCTGTTTATCTGTGATGTTCATGATCACTGCCTGGGTCGGAGCCAGCCACGCGGGGAATGCACCCTCGTAGTGCTCGATCAGGATTCCGACGAAACGTTCGAAGGAGCCGAGGATCGCCCGGTGCAACATCACCGGGTGCTTGCGACTGTTGTCTTCGGAGACGTATTCGGCTCCCAGACGGACAGGCAGGTTAAAATCGAGCTGCAGGGTACCACACTGCCAGACGCGGCCGAGGCAATCTTTCAGCGAGAACTCGATCTTCGGACCGTAGAAAGCACCCTCGCCCGGCTGCAGATCGTATGGCAGGCCAGCGCTATCAAGGGCTGCAGCCAATGCAGCTTCGGCGCGATCCCACAGTTCGTCGGAACCGACGCGTTTTTCCGGACGAGTGGACAGCTTCATTTCGACTTCTTTGAAGCCGAAGTCGGCGTAGACGTCCATGGTCAGCTTGATGAATGCTGCGGATTCGGCCTGCATCTGCTCTTCGGTGCAGAAGATGTGGGCATCGTCCTGAGTGAACGCACGCACACGCATGATGCCGTGCAGCGCACCCGATGGCTCATTGCGGTGGCAGGCACCGAATTCGGCCAAACGCATCGGCAACTCACGATAGCTTTTCAGGCCCTGATTGAACACTTGCACGTGGCAAGGGCAGTTCATCGGCTTGATGGCGTAGTCGCGGTTTTCCGACTGAGTGGTGAACATGTTGTCAGCGTAGTTGGCCCAGTGCCCGGATTTCTCCCAGAGGCTGCGGTCAACGACCTGCGGAGTCTTGATCTCCAGATAGCCGTTGTCGCGCTGAACCTTGCGCATGTACTGCTCAAGCACTTGATACAGCGTCCAGCCGTTGGGGTGCCAGAACACCATGCCTGGCGACTCTTCCTGGGTATGGAACAGGCCCAGACGCTTGCCGATCTTGCGGTGGTCGCGCTTTTCAGCTTCTTCGATGCGCTGGATGTAAGCCGCCAACTGCTTTTTGTCGGCCCATGCGGTGCCATAAACGCGCTGCAATTGCTCGTTCTTGGCATCGCCACGCCAGTAGGCGCCGGACAATTTGGTCAGCTTGAAGGATTTCAGGAAGCGCGTGTTCGGCACGTGCGGACCGCGGCACATGTCGACGTATTCTTCGTGATAGTACAGGCCCATGGCCTGCTCGTTCGGCATGTCTTCGACCAGGCGCAGCTTGTAGTCTTCGCCGCGGGCCTTGAACACTTCGATCACTTCGGCACGCGGAGTGACTTTCTTGATGACGTCGTAATCTTTTTCGATCAGCTGCTGCATGCGCTGTTCGATCGCGGCCAAGTCGTCCGGAGTGAAAGGACGTTCGAAGGCGATGTCGTAATAGAAGCCTTCGTCGATGACCGGACCGATAACCATTTTGGCGGTCGGGTACAGCTGCTTGACCGCATGGCCAACCAGGTGGGCGCAAGAGTGGCGAATGATCTCCAGCCCCTCTTCATCCTTTGGCGTAATGATTTGCAGCGTGGAATCGCTGCCGATGATGTCGCTGGCGTCGACCAGCTTGCCATCGACCTTGCCGGCCACGGTGGCTTTGGCCAGACCTGCACCAATGGATGCGGCGACCTCGGCTACGGAAACCGGGTGATCGAATGAACGTTGACTGCCGTCGGGAAGAGTAATAGTTGGCATGGCGCCTCCTCTCCTAGTGGTGACCCCTACCAAAGGTCACGTGGGTTGGGATGAGCCAGTACAAGATCCGATCCAGGCCATTCAATGACGAACGCCTGCCTTACAGCGGCAGGAGCCTTGCGGCCAACCGGAAAACCGAACCAGAGTGACTGGGATTCAAATCAGGGTTATTCGCACATTTGCCGCTACCGGGACTGAAGGTCATCCGGAGCCTGCAAACGCCCGAGCGAGGCATGCTAGCACAGATGAACGGTCGTCGATGCAACGAGGATTTGTACCGGGGCAAATCGGGCAATTTTATGCCAGAGTGCTGAACTTGAACCCCGCTTTACCGCTCAGATAACAAGACATTGACCCACAAGGAGCATCCCAGCATGCGTCTGAATCGTTTGTTCGCAGTAATCGCCCCAATCGTTCTGCTGCTGCCACTGGCCGCCCATGCCGATTGGCCAAAAGGCGAGCGCGAGAAATACATGGCTCAGTGCACAGAAGCGGCCACTCCGCAGATCGGTGCTGCAGCAGCTAAGGCTCACTGCGCTTGCGGCGCCGATGCCATCAAATCGTACCCTGCCAAAGACATCCAGTCCCTGATGGACAACACCGCCAGTGATGCCCTGAAACAAAAAGCACTCACCCAAATCTCGTCCTGCAAAGCCGATAACAAGGCGAAAAAATAAGCCCGACCGAGCGCTTTTTGAGCCTGCAACGACAGCAAAAAGCCTCTGAAAACTGCTTTTTTGTACAATTTATTCAGGTTTTACAGGTTTTTTTATTGTCTTTACTTTTGGCTGAAAGCCTTTTAAAACGGGGCTTGCAGCCAAACAAAGCAGCAAAGAGAACGCGACTGCAGGGCAAACAGCACGTCCGGGGGGCTCCCAAAGCGAACATTTCGACTATGATACCCCGGTGTGCCCAGTTGGCCTGAGCAGCACAGCACTACTGAAAATATATGTTTCTTGGAGATACACCATGTCTAATCGCCAAACCGGCACCGTTAAATGGTTCAACGATGAAAAAGGCTTCGGCTTCATCACTCCTCAAGGTGGCGGTGACGACCTGTTCGTACACTTCAAAGCTATCGAAAGCGACGGTTTCAAAAGCCTGAAAGAAGGCCAAACCGTTTCCTTCGTGGCTGAGAAAGGCCAAAAGGGTATGCAAGCTGCACAAGTCCGCGCTGAGTAATTTTCAGCCGCACTAAAAAAACCCCGTCCATGTGACGGGGTTTTTTATGGGCGGAACAAAAGCCTGAGTGATCAGCCGCAGTTGACGCGGGTGACGACCCGACTGGCATCGGTGTTCAGGTTCAGGCGATCTGAGCGGTACTCCAGGGTCACCATGTCGGAAGGCAAGAGGAACCGTGCATTTTGTGCGCCTGCGCGGGTACGCGCCTGCTCCAGCAATTCGGGCGAAGCCTTTTTGCCTATGGTGAATTCGGCAGCCTTTGCCTCACAACGGCTGTGGCCAGTGTCAGTCGTCGCCACAGAGTCTGTAGCCGACTCGGTGGAGGTAGTGCTACAACCGGCCAGCATGGCAACGGCCAACAAAGTACCCAATGACGCGAGCTTCCAAGGCATGAAGCCTCCTTTTCAATAGTTAAGCTGAGATCGTGCGACCGCCAATCTGGCGTTTGGTTTCACAGGGGTACTAGCACCCTGCCCCGATCCGGAAAAGCGGCGAGTTTGCCTGAGCATTCCCTGCCGTTCATCTCGCAATCGTGACTGAATATGAACAGCGCTCAATAGACATCAATGTAGTCGAAGGGTGGATTCGGCCAATTTTCCTTGAGCGCATTGAAAATCTGCATGACCCAGACTTCGTCGCTGGCCGCGACCAATCCTACATAACCGGAACCCTTGGCCCACGTCTCCAGACGAAATAGCAGCCCGCTGATATCAGTGCCGCCCACAACGCCTGACGAAATGTAGGCGATGCCGCCCTTGGTCACCCGCAATTGAGTGTGCTCATCGTCGCTGGCGGAGGCCAGCAGCTGACGCACGGCCTCAAGGGTCAAGCCGTCAGGAGCGTTCAAATCGATCTGCACAGCACAGTCCTTGAAAATTCGTCAAAGACCAAGTGTCGCATAGCCCTCCCCTCATGCCTAAGTCGGAGTGTCAAAAGCCGCGCAAAATGGTTAACTCAATACTTAGACTTTCCCGACTTCACGAGCGCCATCATGACCACCGTAAGCATCGACGCCGACATCAAAGCCAAGTGGCCACAGGGCCACAGCTCTTACAGCCCGGGCAGCCCGGAAGAGTTGGCAATCATTGGCATCGATCTATTGGTCAAGGAGCTGGGGACTGAAGCGGCGCAATCCTTCATAGCGCAGGTGTTCGAGAAGTACCCGGCCGACTACAAAGGTGCTGAATACAACGAAAGGGAGTGAAACCCGCAGCCTGGCACCTGCGGGCGTGAAACTTACTTCAGACGCGCCAAACGCTCGGTCAGCAGGTCAAAGAAGCCCTGGGCGTCACCACTTTCAACCCAGAAGGCATTCTTCGGCGCTTTAAGGCCGTCATACCAGTCGACGATGGTTTGGCCGAACGTCGCGCCTTCGCGGCTATCAACGACCACATTGACCGAACGACCACTGAATAGCTCAGGCTTGAGCAGGTAGGCGACGACGGTTGCGTCATGCACCGGACCACCCGGAATACCGTAGTGCTCCATGTCGCCTTTGACGTATTCGTTGAGAATATCGCCTACCAACTTGCTGGCATTGTTGTTGATTGCCGCGATCTGCTTCAGGCGCGCTTCGCTGGTGAGGATCTTGTGGGTCACGTCCAGCGGCAGATAAGTCAGCTTCACGCCACTTTTCAGCACCACTTCCGCAGCCTGCGGGTCAGCGAACAGGTTGAACTCGGCCACCGGAGTGATGTTGCCACCATTGAAGTGCGCACCGCCCATGATCACCACTTCCTTGATGCCCTGAACGATTTCAGGCTCCTGGATCAGCGCCAGGGCCAGATTGGTCTGCGGACCCAGCATGGCAATGGTGATGCTATGGGGCTTGGCGGCTTTCAAGGTATCGATCAGGTAATTGACCGCACTGCCTTCGGCCAGGCCTTTCTTTGGCTCATGTACGGTGACGCCCGACAGGCCTTCCTTGCCGTGGATGTTCTCGGCATAAATCGGCGTACGCATCAGCGGCTTCGGTGCGCCCGCGTAGACCGGCACCTCCTCGCGCCCCGCCCACTCGCGGGCCAGCCGCGCATTACGCGAAGTCTTGTCCAGACGCACATTGCCGGCGACGGTGGTCAGCGCACGAATGCTCAGCTCTTCCGGCGACGCCAGGGCAAACAGCAAGGCGACCACGTCGTCGGCACCCGGATCGGTGTCGATGATCAAGTCGATTTTTTCCGCCGCCTGGGCGCTTGTTGCGGTAATCAGGGACAAAAGCAGCAGACTCCGGAGCAGGTGGTGCAGTTTCTGAGCATAGCGGTGCATAGCGCACTCCTTGTGCGTGGGACAGCAGAAAGACAACAGCGAGTTAGAACGTGACCCCCGCCACCAGCACGATGTTGCAATACGGCTGACATTCGCCTGTACGGACAATCGCCCGCGCCTGCCGACTGAGGACTTTGAATTGGTCATGACTGAGCAGCTCACGCTGACCTAGCGCACCGTCAGCATTCAGCTCATCGAGCGTCGCCAACGCCGAAGGTTTCTTGTCCAGGATCTCCAGAGCCAGCACATGGCTCTCGACCTGCATTTCGCTGAGTACAACCTTCAACGTGCTGACGAAATCCGGGATGCCATGGGTCAAGGCCAGGTCGATCAGTTCAACGCCTGGCGGCACCGGCAGACCGGCGTCGCCGATCACCACCCTGTCGCCATGGCCCAGGGATGCGATCAGCCGCGACAGTGCGACATTGAGCAAAGGTGTCTTTTTCATGGTGCTTTAAAGGCCTGTACGTCGGACAAGGTGGGGATCGAGGGTTGCGCGCCAGCACGGGTCACCGACAACGCTGCGGCGACCTGACCGAAACGGATCGCTTCGACTTCGCTTTTGCCGGCCGCCAGTGCCGCGGCGAAGCCACCGACGAAAGTGTCGCCAGCCGCCGTGGTATCGACAGCTTTCACCTTCGGCGCAGGGAAATGCTCGAAGCTTTTGCCGTCAGCAAACAGCGAACCCTGAGCACCCAGGGTGATGATGACCTTGCCGACGCCCATGGCGATCAACCGGTTCGCAGCGATTTCAGCAGATGCCAGAGAATCCACTGACAAACCACTCAGGGCCGAGGCCTCGCTTTCGTTGGGAATCAGGTAATCGATGGACGCGTACCAGTCCGCCGGCAGCGGGCGGCTGGCCGGTGCCGGATTGAGAATCACGGTCTTACCCAATTCACGGCCGCGCTTGAGCGCATGACCGACTGTGGCATCCGGCACTTCCAGCTGACAGATGATCACGTCCGCGGCCTGCAATACTGCATCGAAACGGTCGATCACCGCGGGCGTCAGCGCGCCATTGGCACCGGCAACGATCACGATTGCGTTCTGGCTGTTGTCATCGACCACGATCAACGCTACGCCGCTGGAATCGTCGACAGTGCTGACCGCCTGGCAATCGATCTGCTCGGCCAACAGCGCCCCGCGCAGTTCTTCGCCGTAGGCATCGCTGCCCACGCAACCGACCATCGACACCTGCGCTCCCAACCTCGCCGCGGCAACCGCCTGATTCGCGCCCTTGCCACCGGAAACCGTGGCAAACGACTCGCCGATCAGCGTCTCACCGCCACGGGGCAGCCGTGGCGCACGGGTGACCAGGTCCATGTTCAGGCTGCCTATAACAACTACTTTTGCTGGCATACATCACTACTCATCAATTCTGTTTCGGCGGTGCGTTTGATTTAGCGGCTTTCCATTTCAACGGAACTGGGCGAACACACCGGCCAGCGGCGCAGTCGACTCCCGCAGGACAATACTGGGCGTCACGATCCGTTGATCGGTGGCCATATCCGGTGTGGCGATTCTTCTTAAAAGCACTTCGGCTGCCATCTCACCGAGTTGCAGAATCGACTGCCCCACGGTGGTCAGCGCCGGGTACACATAGCGACTCATCTGAATATCGTCGAAGCCGATCACCGACAGCTCCGTCGGCACACGAATATTGCGCTCGGCCGCCGCTCGCAGCACACCGATGCCAATCATGTCGTTACCGGCGAAGATCGCGCTCGGTGGGTTCTGTTCCAACAGGATCGCAGCGGCGTTGTAACCGCCAGTGCTGGTGAAATCGCTTTCAAGCATGCGCTCGCGTGGTACGTCGACACCCGCTTCTTTCAGGGCACGGCAATAACCGGCCAAACGCATCTGCGCCACGCTGGTACTCGCCGGTCCACCAATGGTGGCGATATCCCGATGCCCCAACTCCAGAAGGTGGCGGGTCGCCAGATAGGCGCCGTATTCGTGATCGATGCGCACCAGATCGGCATTTACACCTTCCAGTCCACGGTCAACGATCACCATCGGTGTACGCACGCCTGCCAGGCCTTCTGCCAACCCTGCATCACCGCCGGCCGAAGCGACGATCAGCCCGTCGATGCGTTTTTCCAGCAGTACGCGCAGGTAGCTGCGTTGCTTGTCCGGGTTGTCGTCGGAATTACAGAGGATCACGCAGTAGCCGTTACGCTCGCAGTAATCCTCAATGCCTCGCGCCAATTCGGCGAAGTACGGGTTGAGGCTGTTGGGCACCAGCAAACCGATGGTCGCCGTGGTTTTGGCCTTGAGGGACCGGGCCACGGCACTGGGTACGTAGTCGAGGGTTTTGATCGCGGCCTCGACCTTGACCCGTACCGCTTCACTGACCGGCCGGGTCTTGTTCACTACGTGGGAAACCGTGGTGTAGGAAATTCCCGCGAGCGCTGCCACATCCTTGATTGTTGCCATGACTCAGGTCCGCCGGCTTGCGCGCTGACTGCGATAAGTATCAAGCACCACCGCCACCACGATCACCGCGCCGGTGATGATGCGTTTGGTGGGCTCAGTCGCGCCGATCTGCGCGAGACCGGCCGCCAATACGGAAATGATCAAAACCCCGAAAAAAGTGCTGATGACGGAACCGCGCCCGCCCATCAGGCTGGTACCGCCGATCACCACCGCGGCGATCACTTGCAGTTCCAGTCCGGAACCGGCATTCGGGTCCGCCGCTTCCAGGCGCGAAATTTGAAACAGCGCGGCGATACCGGCCAGCAATCCCATCAGACTGAACACCAGGATCTTATAGGGCCTTGGATTGATCCCCGCCAGACGCACCGCCTCTTCGTTGGTACCAATGCCGATCAGGTAACGACCGAACACGGTACGCGTCAGCACCGCCTGGGCAATGAAGATGATCAGCAAGGCAATGATGAACGACGGCGAGATGCCGAAGGCGATCGGGTTGGACAACCAGGCAAAGGCGTCACCGATATAGGCCGTGCGCGATCCGGTCATCTGATACGCCACGCCGCGGGCCATTTCCAGTACGCCGAGGGACACGATGAACGACGGAATCCGCCACGCCACTGTGATCGACCCGGTGATCGTCCCGGCCAGTGCCGCCGCCGCCATTCCGAGCAGCGCCGCAGGCAGTACGCTCCAGCCCCAACCGAGAATGGCCACGCTGACCGTTGACGCCGCGAGCGCGAGCACCGAACCCACCGACAAGTCGATGCCGCCAATGATCAACACGAACGTCATGCCGACCGCCAGCACCATCAAGTCCGGAATCTGGTTGGCCAGGGTGCTGAAGGTGTCATATGACAGGAAATGGCTGCTCAGAACCGAGAACAGCGCGACCATTGCCAGCAAGGCACCGGCCAGGCCCAGATAGGTGCCGAGGCCGTAAAAGTTGCCACTACGTTTGCCGGCAGACACTGCAGTATTCATGTGAGATCCCTAGGCGCTGCTTCATTGAGCAACGCATCACGTTTTTGGTAGCCAGCGAACGCCGCGGCAAGCAAATCATCCTGGGTCCAGCTATCGCGCTCAAAGGTGTCGATCAGACGCCCCGCCGAGAGCACGCCGATCCGGTCGCAGATCAACATCAGTTCACGCAGGTCGCTGGACACCACCACCAGCGCTTTGCCTTGCCGGGTCAGCTCGCCGAGCAAGGCATAGATGTCAAACTTGGCGCCGACGTCGATGCCACGCGTTGGCTCGTCGAACAGCAACACCGAACAATCGCGCTCCAGCCAACGGCCGATCACGACTTTCTGCTGGTTGCCGCCGGAGAGTTCCGACACCAGTTGTGTTGGGCTGGAACTGCGGATGCGCATGGCGTCGATCTGACGCTGGGCCAGGGCCATCTCGTCACCGTTGTTGACGAATCCACCGCTGGAAATCACCGGCATATTACCCAAGGCAATATTGGCGCTGATCGATTGAGTCAGCAGCAGGCCTTCGCCCTTGCGGTCTTCGGTGATCAGGGCGATGCCATGACCGACCGCGTCAGCCGGTGACCGGATACTGACAACCTGCGCTGGCGAACCGAGCGAAACGGTGCCGCTGTCTGCGATGTCAGCACCGAAAATCAGCCGCAGCAACTCGGTGCGCCCCGCCCCGATCAAACCGGAAATCCCGTAGATCTCGCCAGCGCGTACTTCGAAGGATACGTCGCGAACCTTGTCGGAACGGGTCAGCCCTTTGACCGTCAAGGCTGGAGCACCGATCTTGCGCGGGCCCATGTCGATGTGTTCGCCGAGTTCACGACCGACCATCAGCGTAACCAGTTGCTCGCTGTTGTAATTGGCCATCGGCTCGACGCAAACCAGGTTGCCATCGCGCAGTACCGCAATACGCTGGGCGACCCGCGCCAGTTCTTCGAGACGGTGCGAGATATAAACGATCGACACGCCGCGAGCTTGCAGACGAGTGATTTGCTCGAACAACATCTCGACTTCACGATTCGTCAACATCGCAGTCGGTTCGTCAAGGATCAGCACGTGGCAATCGCCGATCAGGTTGCGGGCGATCTCCACCATTTGCTGGTGACCAATGCCCAATTCGCCCACCAGCGTGTCCGGGTCAATCGCGTCGAGGCCGACCTGGGCCATGGCTTCGATCGCAGCCTTGCGCAATTGCTTGCGACTGATCCAGCCGCCGTTGCTGGGCAGGTTATCGAGAAACAGGTTTTCAGCCACCGACAGGGTCGGCAACAGATTGAGTTCTTGCATCACCATGCGGATGCCCAGGTCTTCGGCCTGCGTGCGGCTGCCGGGGCGGTATTCCTGACCCTGGAATTGCATCTGGCCGGTGGTCGGTGTGACCAACCCGCCGATGATTTTCGACAAGGTACTTTTGCCAGCGCCGTTTTCGCCGGTCAGCGCCAGCACTTCACCGCGCATCAGCGTCAGGTCGATGCCGGTCAGGACGGGTTGGGCGTAGGTCTTACCGATACCGCTGACCGAGAGGACAGCGTTCGGGGCGGAAACTGACATAAAACTCTCCATGCGCTCGCCCGGACGGGCGAGCACCGTTGTGTCGCCAGAAGGACTACTGGGTGACCAGCTCTACCGGAGTTTCGATGACGCTAGTGGCGCCGCTGTCGACTTTCTCACCTTTGATGATCTTCAGCGCAGTTTCGATGCCGAACACGGCTTGCCTGGCTGCAAACTGGTCAGCGGTGGCCAGAACCCGGCCATCCTTAAGCATCGGCTTGATGGCGTTGATGTTGTCGTAACCGACCACTTGCACCTTGCCAGCCTTGCCCGCGGCGCGAACAGCGGAAACAGCGCCGACGGCCATGCTGTCGTTGCCGGCCAGCAGGGCTTTGACTTGCGGGTACTCACTGAGGATCGAGGCAGCAACCTTGTTGCCCTTGTCGATTTCCCAATCGCCGGACTGTAAGGACACAACCTTGATCTGGGCTGCTTCCATCGCATCCTTGAAACCTGCGGTGCGCTGCTGGGCGTTGGTGGTGGTGGACACGCCTTCGATGATGCCGACTTCGTCACCGGCCTTCAGTTGCTTGGCCAGGTACTCGCCCACCAGACGCGCGCCTTTGCGGTTGTCCGGGCCTACGAACGGTACGGTGATGTTCTTGCTTTTGACGACCGCCGGGTCCAGCTGGTTGTCGATGTTGATCACGGTGATACCGGCATCGATGGCTTTCTTGATCACTGGAACCATGGCCTTGGAGTCAGCTGGCGCGATGACCAGCGCATTGACCTTGGCCAGAATCATTTGCTCGACGATGCGCGTTTGGCCAGCCGTGTCGGTTTCGTCTTTGATGCCGTTGGAGATCAGCTCGAAATCGCCGGAGTGGTCTTTCTGATAAGCCTTGGCGCCGTCTTCCATGGTCAGGAAGAATTCGTTGGCCAGGGATTTCATGACCAGCGCGACTTTTGGTTTTTCAGGCGTCTCGGCGAAGGCCGAAGAGACAGGCAACGCAGCGGATGCGGCAGCCAGCATAGCGACAGCGAGAAGACGTCCAGCGAATGGCAGCTTCATGGGTTCACTCCGATCTTATGATTATTGTGAGCAACGCTTGCGCTGGCGTAGGCTTCCAAGCACTCACCGATGAACAACCACCGGGAGTACCGCGCAAACGTTTGCGTAGAGCGAACTATGCGAACCCTGCCGACATTTGTCAACGACCAGAAAAGCCGTTTTGCCGGGGCAACCCGCAAAAGCCGGGTATCCATGTCATGCCGTCGTGTTAACCACCGATCCAGCACCGGAGCCCTTGGCCATTTCCTTGTACAGGCTGTTGGCCGTTTCCAGAATTGCAGCAGTGGTATCGGCCATTTGTCCCTGAATCGCCATCACGACTGTGGTCTTGGCTTCAGGCGTCGGGTAAGACGCTGCTTGGGCTGCCGCCAATTGTTGCTGCTGTTGACGCAGTTGCTCTTGCAGCTCTTTCAGACGCTGCAGCAAAACCTTTTCCGCGACAGAGGCATTGTCGGCGCCATTCGTTTCAGTCGATTCCGCACTTTTGCCCAGGCCCACAGCACCGGTTCTGACTTGCTTGCTGTCGCTTTCCTTCGTACCCAACGCTTGATTCGCGGCATCGGTCGCCTCATCGCTTAACGCTCGAATCGTAGCGGCGGACTTACCGCCGATGGTGACGCCTACGGCATTTGGGATACCAACAGATAACGACATGTCAACTCCTGAAAAAGAAAGGTCCTTTAAAGGGGCATCGACCTACGCGCGGGTTTCTTTAGCACTGATTCACAATCTGGCAAGGCGGTTTGCTCTACAGAGGTCGTAGTACTTTTCGGAGAGCCGAACACAAATGCTTAACACGTTCGGAAACCCGGACACCCGACTGTGTAACCATTTCACCACCTCACACAAATTATGATAAAAATCATCAGGTTAAAAATTTTTCTCATTCAAAGTACGACTGGTACAGATCCTGCTCTTCTCCTGCACCCCAAGCGTTCAGATCAGCCTGGGGCGTATCTAGATGAACCTGCATCAGCACCGTCTCACTACTAGAGAGAAAAATAATGACATCTGCTTTCAAGACCTTCGTTCCGGGCGCCTTGGCCCTCTTGCTGCTCCTGCCCACCGCCCTTCAGGCAAAAGAAGTCGAAACCCAACAGAAACTGGCGAACGTGGTGATCCTGGCCACCGGCGGCACCATTGCCGGCGCGGGCGCCAGCGCGGCTAACAGCGCTACCTATCAAGCGGCAAAAGTCGGCATCGAACAATTGATCGCCGGGGTTCCGGAACTCAGCCAGCTGGCTAACGTTCGTGGCGAACAGGTGATGCAGATCGCGTCCGAAAGCATCACCAACGACAACCTGCTGCAACTGGGTCGTCGCGTGGCTGAGCTGGCCGACAGCAACGACGTCGACGGCATCGTCATCACCCACGGCACCGATACCCTGGAAGAAACCGCCTACTTCCTGAACCTGGTGGAAAAAACTGACAAGCCAATCATCGTGGTCGGCTCCATGCGCCCGGGCACCGCGATGTCGGCCGACGGCATGCTGAACCTGTATAACGCTGTGGCCGTGGCCAGCAGCAAAGAGGCACGCGGCAAAGGCGTACTGGTGACCATGAACGATGAAATCCAGTCGGGTCGCGACGTCAGCAAAATGATCAACATCAAGACCGAGGCGTTCAAAAGTGCCTGGGGCCCACTGGGCATGGTGGTCGAGGGCAAATCCTACTGGTTCCGTCTGCCGGCCAAGCGTCACACCATGGACTCGGAATTCGACATCAAAACCATCAAGAGCCTGCCTGACGTAGAAATCGCCTATTCCTACGGCAATGTCAGCGATACCGCCTACAAAGCGTTAGCTCAGTCCGGAGCCAAAGCCATCATTCACGCCGGTACCGGCAATGGGTCAGTCTCGTCCCGTGTAGTCCCATCGCTGCAAGCCCTGCGCAAGGACGGCGTGCAAATCATTCGTTCGTCCCACGTCAACGCCGGCGGTTTCGTACTGCGTAACGCTGAACAGCCAGACGACAAGTACGACTGGGTTGTGGCGCATGACCTGAACCCGCAAAAAGCCCGTATCCTGGCCATGGTCGCACTGACCAAGACCAACGACAGCAAAGAGCTGCAACGGATGTTCTGGGAATACTGATTCGCCCTCGCCCGACCGGTTCCGGTCGGGCACTGCTTTTCACCACTCGCCAACCCAGGCGAGTGGCTCACACCCCCTTCCGATATTTCGATAAAAATTTTCCCTTCGTCCTACACCAAACGGAAAAAATTGCTGTCAGAGGATTTTCTTGAATTTTAAGCAGTTGCGAAAATGCTTACAGTTAAATACTGTATGCACGTACAGCTTAATAAGGATAATTCCGTGGCCAACACCTCTGCCTCTCCTGACTCCTATGAACGCATGGGTATGCGCGTTCAGAAAATCATCAATTCCCCCACCGCCCAAAAAGCCAAAGCCGCATTGATCTTCCGTCTACCGGACGAACCCGTGGACGAGTGGGAGCAATTGCTCGAAGAAATTGACGAGAACGACAACGTCACCCTCGCCTATCGCGACGATGGCGGCGTGCAGATTTTCTGGGTTGTGCCGAAGGAAGATTGAGTCAATGAGTGTTCGCTGGTTTGCTTTGCTGTTTCTGTTCATCACTCTCGGTGCCCAGGCTGGTGCCCCCCGTACCTTCAACGAAGCCAAAAAAGTTGCCTGGAAGCTCTACGCACCGCAATCCACGGAGTTCTATTGCGGGTGCAAATACACCGGCAACAAGGTCAACCTCGCAGCCTGCGGTTATGTACCACGTAAAAACGCCAAGCGCGCTTCCCGCATCGAGTGGGAGCACATTGTTCCGGCCTGGCATATCGGCCATCAGCGTCAATGCTGGCAAGAAGGTGGGCGCAAGAACTGCACGCGTTACGATCCGACCTATCAGAAGGCCGAAGCTGACCTGCACAACCTGGTGCCGAGCATTGGTGAGGTGAATGGTGATCGCAGCAACTTCAGCTTCGGCTGGTTGCCGGTGCAGTCGGGCCAATACGGTTCGTGCCTGACCCAGGTCGACTTCAATGCGAAGAAGGTCATGCCCCGCCCGTCCATACGCGGCATGATCGCCCGGACGTATTTCTACATGAGCAAGCAGTACGGTTTGCGCCTGTCGAAACAGGATCGACAACTGTACGAAGCCTGGAACAAAACCTATCCGGTAGAGGCCTGGGAACGTCAGCGTAACCAGAGCGTGGCGTGCGTCATGGGACGTGGCAACGAGTTTGTCGGCCCGGTCGATATGAAAGCCTGCGGCTAAGCGTTCGCTGAAAACACAACGGCCTCGGGTTTAATGCCCGAGGCCATTGTTCGTTTCTAACCGCCCACTTTTTTGTAGCGCCAGTAGCCATCAGGTTGGGTGACGCCTTGGCAATCCCGCATTCCTTGATCCCTATGGGACCCACGTCTAGAAACGAGTCAATGTGGATCCCCTTTAAGGCGTTCCGTCGCAAGCTCCCTGGAAAAGACCGTTACTGGGCCACTGGACGTTCGACAACCAGCAATTCGATGTTTTGTTTCTTCGCCCGGACGAGCGCCGCACGCACTTCTGCCTGTTTGACCCCGGCCTCGGCTTTCGAATTGAATGGCCCGACCAGAATCCGGGTTTTTCCATTCTCCCTGACGACATTGGAAACGAAACTGTGCTCAATCAGCCAGCCGCTAAGGTCGCTGACCGCCTGAGTAGTTTCGCCTCGAACTTCGAGATCCCATTGTGGCGCGGATGCCACCGAGGGTGCAGCCGCGGCTGCCGGCTGCGGCTTTCGCGCGTCAACGCTCTTGCCCTCACCGCATCCCACCAGCGCCAGTACCGCGATTACCAAGACCATTTTGCGCACAACGCTTCCCTCAGAATGCTTAAAGCGACGATTTTAACATTCATGAATACTTCCCGAGTGCCGCAAAATGGCCTTAAAACAACGAGAATGATGGTTGCGGCCTCTGTATAGTTACGCCTTGGGAATTAATGCAGCATCTGCTCGTCAGAAAGAGGCACCCAAACCGTGAGACTTCGCACTAATCTATACATACCACCGACCCCCTGCACTGTCCGAATCAGGTGCCCTACAAAGCAATCAAGGAGAAGACCATGCTGATACTCACCCGCAAAGTCGGTGAAAGCATAAACATTGGTGATGACATTACGATCACCATTCTTGGCGTTAGCGGCCAGCAAGTCAGGATTGGCATTAACGCCCCGAAAGACGTTGCGGTGCATCGCGAAGAAATTTATCAGCGCATTCAGGCTGGCCTCACCGCTCCAGACAAACCACAGATCCCCTGAATCCTGTTGCAGTCAGTAGCCAGCCCGTTCGTTACAGCGCAATGGCTGGCTAAAGATTCATGCTCGGCATTTTGCTGAGCACTCGCCTCCTCCCTCCATTACGTGAAGCCGATGCTACCGGCTTCGGCCACGCCGTGGCTGTCAGATTATTCGCTTTAACCCCGACGAATCACGCCGTTATTAGCCGAAGGTCACACCGCGCGCCATGCCGGTGGCCGCAATCACCATCAACATCAACAACAGCGCTTCGATATGGCTGATGCGTGCAAACAGCTTGGCTCGGCCCTGGTCAATCGAAGCGCCCCTGCCCAAGGCGATCCGCCACTTGATCAAGGTGATCATGGGTGCCACTTCAAGCAGCAGAATGATCACGAATAGCGTCATCTTCAGATGGAACAACGGCTGATGAAGGTAATAGTCGGTGCCTTTTTCGTACCCACCGAAGGCCCGCATCAATCCTGTGATCAGCAAAATACCCGCACAGATGCCCCATACGTTATCGGCAACCAGCACGCTACGAACCTGCGCCGTACCGACGACCAGGCGGCTTAACGCCGCCCCTCGGGTGAGCACCGCCCAGAGGCCCAAGGCAACAGCCAAGAGGTGGATCGCCGCAAGAAACCAGTGAGACAGCATAGAGATGCTCCTGACAGGGATAAGGAAATGGGCTTGTCAGTAATAGTCCAAAACCTGGAAATCTGCCTGCCAGGCACCCACGGGCTGAGGGCGTTTTTTTCGAAGCATGCCTGCTCAGGGCGACATGACTGGCGAACAGCCAGCTATCTCCCTATCATGCCGCCCACTGGCCCTTGCGTAAGGAGCCAGAGGATAATCACTCAAAAGGGAATAGACGTGAAAGAGTTCGTAATTGGTGTAAACAACGTAGTTCTGTACGTCGCACTGGCCGTTATCTGGATCGCTGCAGTGGTCATGATCTTCGTTCAGGGCTTCTGGTCCGGGGCAGGCGTTTTCATTACCGGCACCCTGACGTGGTGCATCATCTCCGGCTTCTGGTTTGTACAGTCGGCGACTTATGAAGAACTGAAGAAGTTGAACGCCAAGTAAGATTGGTTTTAGTTGGTTGGACCTACCACGCAGGTCCGACGTTGTTGAGATGAACCACGCCAGTAGTGATTCATGCTCTTCATGCAACATTTGTAACGAGGGGGCAATCCCCTCGTTACAGTGCCTGGCGACTACGTGAATCAATCAACTCCCACACTGGTTCTGCTTCCTGGAATGGATGGAACAGGTGAATTGTTCGCAGCCTTTGCATCCATCATGGAGCGCGAATTCGACACGCTGGTCATCACCTATCCCCCAATATTCCGCTGAGCTACACAGCGCTGGAGTCGCTCGTCCGAGAGTCGCTGCCAACCGACCGCCCATTCGTGCTGCTGGGTGAATCCTTCTCGGGACCGATTGCTATTTCCCTGAGCGCCAGACAACTCCCCCGGCAAGCGGGACTCGTGCTCTGCAGCACATTCGCACGCAATCCAAGACCAATATTCAATCACTTGAGTTTTTTGCTAGGCGCACTGCCGCTCAGCCTTGCGCCTGTTGGATGGATCAGCAAAGTATTGCTCGGCCGGTTTTCCACGAGTGCCTTGCGCGCAGCTCTACGCCAGGCCATCGCTCAAGTGAGCCCTTCGATTATGCGCTCACGACTACGATCGGTTCTTACCGTTGACGTATCCGCCAAGCTCGCCCAAGTCAGCGTACCGACTATTTACCTTCGCGCTACGCACGATTCGGTGGTTCCAGGGACAGCGTCCGCGCTTGTCTCTTCAATGAACCGAGATACACGAATCATTGAAATCGAAGCACCGCACTGTCTGCTTCAGGTTGCGCCTGAAGAGGCGGCCGGACACATCCGGGAGTTTTTGAAAACGCTGGAAGGTATTTGAGGTACTCGGTGTTAAAGTCGACCAAACCCATGCCTCTGCCCTGCCTGACAGCAAGCACTGCATCGATGCCGAGATCCAGATGTGAAAGAGCCCAGCGCGATGGCTGGGCTCTGGTTATTTTCTGTTTTCCATCATCTTGTCGGCGAGAGCTTTGGCCCTTTCAATCAACAGGTTCTGCCTGTCTTCATGAGTAGCCCCTCCGACAACCGGTGCCGTCAGATTGCTTTCCGCAATCAACGCAGCACAGAAGTATTGATCCCAAACAGTTCTGTCCTCAGATACCTGCTTGTTCATTTGGTCGGCGATCATATGCGGCTCCTTTTGATGAGGTAGCACCGCTATCTTACGCCTGAATCACTGGCACCCGTGCCGCTGAAGCTAATCGGCAAACCGGGTGGTCATTGACCGACCCGAGGAGAGCCCGTCACCGCCGTCGCTCGCTAGCCGATGACCAGCGCATTCAGTCGTCTCTATCATCATCATCATCACGATCACGACCGCGATTGCGTTCATACCCCTGATCATTATCACGACGATCATACCTGCGGTCATACCCTCGATCATCGTCATAACCTCGGTCGTATCCACGACGGTAATCATGACCTCGATCACGATCTCGACCGTACCTTTCTCCGTCGTCCCAGTGAGGCCCGCAGCCTCCCAGCAGGAGAGAGCCTGAAATGGCCATGAACATTATTACTGCACGCTTCATTTGAACGTCCTGAATGCAAAGGTCAGCGATATGACCGTGAGTCAGCTCAATGATTCATTGGTAGGCACCGGTAAGCGCGGTTCGCTTCAGGCTCATCACCAAGGGCGAGAACGCCTATCACGTCATCGAGCATGCCACCGGCAAAGTGAAGGGACGACGAAAAGAAGATCGAGTACCTGGAGGTGGGCGCCGAGTTGGCGTTTTGAGGTGGGAGTTTTGCAAATCGCAGACAACAAAAAAGGGCCCACCTTTCGGTGAGCCCTTCTAGACCGCCCAGCAGAGCGGATTTTGTTTGGTAGGCGCGATTGGACTCGAACCAACGACCCCCACCATGTCAAGGTGGTGCTCTAACCAACTGAGCTACGTGCCTGCTGTGAGGCGGCATTCTACGGAATTCCGGAGGGGTGTCAACACCTTTTTTCGAGCTAACCCTATGAATATGCAAAATATTTAATTTTGCGGCTGCAAAGAAGATTTTGCGGTGGCTGGCGGTCGATTTTTATCTCGGGTAGGATCGATGCACTCGTAAAATATATTAAACAGAGGCTGCAGGATGGCGAACACCCCCTACCCGGAATCCTATTACGCCGCATCGGCCAATGCGGTTCCGCCGCGCCCGGCCCTGCAGGATGACGTAGAGACTGATGTTTGTGTGATCGGCGCCGGTTACACCGGTCTGTCCTCTGCCCTGTTTCTGCTGGAAAACGGTTTCCGAGTCACAGTGCTTGAAGCCGCGAAGGTAGGTTTTGGTGCATCGGGGCGTAATGGTGGCCAGATCGTTAACAGTTATAGCCGCGACATTGATGTGATCGAGCGCAGTGTGGGTCCCAAGCAAGCGCAGCTGCTGGGGCAAATGGCGTTCGAGGGCGGGCGGATCATTCGTGAGCGGGTTGCCAAATATAATATCCAGTGCGACTTGAAGGACGGTGGTGTATTCGCCGCCATTACCGCCAAGCACATGGGTCATCTGGAATCCCAGAAGCGTCTGTGGGAGCGTTTCGGTCACACGCAGCTTGAACTGATGGATCAGCGTCGCATCCGTGAAGTGGTCGCGTGCGATCAATACATCGGCGGCATGCTCGACATGAGCGGCGGGCACATTCATCCATTGAACCTGGCGCTGGGCGAAGCGGCGGCCGTCGAGTCGTTGGGCGGCACCCTTTATGAGCAGTCGCCGGCGGTGCGCATCGAGCGCGGCGCGAATCCGGTGGTGCATACGCCTCAGGGCAAAGTCAGGGCCAAGTTCATCATCGTCGCGGGTAACGCGTATCTCGGTAATCTGGTGCCGGAACTGGCCGCCAAATCGATGCCCTGCGGAACTCAGGTGATCACCACTGAACCCTTGGGCGACGCATTGGCCAAGAGCCTGTTGCCGCAGGATTACTGCGTCGAGGACTGCAACTACCTGCTCGACTACTACCGTTTGACCGGCGACAAGCGCCTGGTCTTCGGCGGTGGTGTGGTATATGGCGCGCGGGATCCGGCGAACATAGAGGCGATTATTCGGCCGAAGATGCTCAAAGCCTTCCCGCAACTCAAGGACGTGAAGATTGATTACGCCTGGACCGGCAATTTCCTGCTGACCTTGTCGCGGCTTCCTCAAGTCGGACGCTTGGGCGATAACATCTACTATTCCCAGGGCTGCAGCGGCCATGGCGTGACCTATACGCACCTGGCGGGCAAGGTGCTGGCCGAAGCGTTGCGTGGCCAAGCCGAGCGTTTCGACGCCTTTGCCGACCTGCCCCACTACCCGTTCCCCGGTGGACAACTGCTGCGTACACCGTTTGCTGCGTTGGGCGCCTGGTATTACGGACTGCGAGACAAATTCGGCTTCTGACCGATAGATGAAAAAAAGTGGCCCTTTTCATTTCAGCTCGAAAAGTCAGCCCTTCGCTGACTGAGCCTCTGCAAAAATTCGACCCTGCGCTGCTGGTCCATTTCCTCTTTGGCCAAGAGCTCGGGAAGCAGCTCAGCCGCACGTCGGGCATTAAGGATGAAGACGCCGTCATCATCACCAATGGCCAAATCGCCCGGCTGCACCTGAACCCCGCCCACATTGATCGACTGATTGACCTACCCACGGGCGCCAATACCGCGAGTCGTGTACGCACTGACGCCCCGACAAAAGATCGGCAACCCATGGCGACGCAATGCGCTGACATCCGTGACCGCACCCGACACCACCACCCCGGCCAACCCTTTGATCATCCCGGCCAGGGTGCGCAGTTCGCCCCAGCAACCACACTCCTCGTCGCCCACACATTCGATCACCAGCACGTCGCCCGGCTCACTCAATAACAGCGCTTCACGCAAAATGCTGCCATCCGGCGGGAAAACTTTGACGGTGACGACATTGCCGACCATGCGAATGTTGTTGAACAGCGGCTTGATCCCCCGCAGGAACGCTCACCCGCCCGATATGTCAGCGGCAGGGAGTGCACGAGCGGCATCGAAGATGTCCACAACCCTTCATCGTGGCCGTACTCGACCACTGCGTTGTCCAGCGACAGTAGCAATCCTTTGTCGTACACCGACATGGCGTACAAACAGGCGCCGGTGGCCAGGAATGACAAGCGCTTGCCCGGCAACGAGGCGGTGATCGCCCGCGACGGTGAGCCAATGACCGGGCTCAATGCGTCCAGCAAACGCTCGCACACATCTTCCTGCAACAGGTCTCGAGCCATCAGCGAGCGTAATGGGTCACGCTCGGTACTGTCCTTTAACCGCAATCCACCGCCCAGCACGTTCCACTCTTGCGCG
Organism: Pseudomonas sp. RT4P38; assembly: GCF_054897765.1. Classification (NCBI taxonomy): domain Bacteria; kingdom Pseudomonadati; phylum Pseudomonadota; class Gammaproteobacteria; order Pseudomonadales; family Pseudomonadaceae; genus Pseudomonas; species Pseudomonas sp. RT4P38. The sequence continues at coordinate 2,558,367 of NZ_CM142703.1, read as the reverse complement.
GTGAAGTGACGAGCCAGACTCATTGCGGCAATTCCCGACCAAATGGAATGCACATCGGCGTACCAAAAAACGGGTCAGGGAACTGCTGCTGGTTGGGCAGGTTGATGGTCAGGGGAATGCCCTTCCATTCCAGGCCCTCGAGGTAACTGCCCGGGGCGATGCCTTGCATCTGCGTCGGCCAACTGTAACGGAGGCAGTTTTCCGGCAAGGCGAACTCTTTGATCAAACAATTAAGCAACGCGCGCGTCGTCGCCATCTCACTGACCATATTCGATAAAACACTGCGATCTGGATGATTCATGGGTGCTCCACAGTAGCCCGTGAAGTTACTGGATACGTTATATCGCGGAAGAAAATTAGTTGCTGGCCGACCCAGTTAACAGCCGACAGAACCCCACATAACGACATCACTTCGCTGAACCTTTTAAATAATCGGCCAACGATCAAAATTACTTGAGCCAACGCCATCAGACTGCAACTCAGCGAGGTGCTAACGTAACTTCGACTGTTTCATTCAAGGGCGCAACTGCAATAAAGCTGCCGCCACGGCGTTATCAACACGCTGGATCACTTGCTGGCATTGTTCATCGTCGATAATCAATGGCGGCAACAAGCGAATGACATTGCCCTTACGCCCGCCGCGCTCCAGCAACAGGCCTTGTTTGAAGCACTGTTGCTGGATGGCCGCGGCCAGCGCCGGGCCCATCGGGAAATGGCGCCTTGGCGATGGCCAGCGGCAACTTGCATGAATAACTGCGTACATTAGATTCGAACTTTCTTTGTCGAGCCAAATAGTCGGCATTGGTTTTTTGCAAAGGATTAGAGTGCAATACGCCATCATTCAACATCGCTTCACCCTCGTTAAATTCGATATGCAACTTATTCTTACCAACAAATTGTTGCAACTAATCCTTACAACCTATTTGGAAATTTACATATAGCGACTTGAACTATTTTAAAAATAATCAGGCACGCAAAAAACCAAGTTAATAAACCTGGTATAAGCTCCGGAAGCGCCATGACCTAGCCATAATCTTGTAATGCAACTGACAACTTCGGTATAGGCTACCGACAGATAGCGACTTATACGCAGTGTCTTGAATGTTAATTAACTGATGGGGTGCATATGTCCTTCCTCTATACGAATCAGGTCATGGTCCAACGATGGCGCCCCGGTCCCTGGGGCGCATGACAGGGGTGAATCAGAAGTCGACGGTCGCCGAAAGGAGGTAAGTGCGCGGGGTCGACAGCGTCAAGCCCGGCTCGCTGTCATCCGAGGCCCCGGCCGAACTCCAGTAGCGTTTGTCCGCCACGTTCTCGACATTGGCACGCAGGGTGATGTTCTTTTCCTCGACCTTGAACGCGTAGCGTGCGCCCACGTCGAAACGCTCCCAGGAATCGATTTCCTTGTTGTTGGACTGGTCCAGGTACTGCGAGCTGGAATAGATGCCGCGGCTTGTCAGGGTCAGGCCCTGTACGGTCGGCACATCCCACTCGGCGCCCAGGTTGACGTTGTATTTCGGCGTGGCAGGCGCCCGGTTGCCATCGAAGGTGCCGTTGGTGGTGTTGGTCAACTCGCTGTCGATGTACATGACACCGCCGAGCAGGCGGAAACCATCGAGCGGTGCACCGAACACACTCAGTTCCACACCCGTGTTCTCACGCTTGCCGTTCGGGCCGAAGACGCGCGTCGTGGCGTTGGTCTCGTAGGCTGGCTGCTTGATCCGGAACACGGCGGCGGTGACGGCGAACGCACCGGCGTCATACTTGGCGCCGACTTCGACCTGGCGGCTGATGAACGGCGGGAAGATTTCGTCCTCGTTCACCGAGGTCGACGGCGCGATCTTGCCCTGGCTCAGGCCTTCCATGTAGTTGGCATACAGCGACAGCTTGTCGGTTGCCTTGAACAGGATGCCGCCCGACGGCGAAACCTTTTCCTCGTCGTAGGCGGTGTCGCCTCTGACGTTATCGGTCCAGTCGTCAACCTTCACGCGCTGCCAGCGGGCACCGAGGGTCAGCAGCAGCCGGTCATCGAAGAAACCCAGGGTGTCGGACAACGCCACGCCGCTGGAGCGGTTCTCGGTATAGACCTGCGAATCCTGTCGCGTGGGTCTGACCGGCGTTGGTGTTTCCACGGGGTTGTAGAGGTTGCTGTTAGCCGCAGCATAACGGGCGCCGCCGTTTTCAAAGTCCATGTAGAAATAGCTGGCGGCCAGGTTGACTTCATGGCTCACCGGGCCGGTATGGAACCAGTTGCGCACTCCCGCCGTGGCCGTCCTGACATTTTCGTCACGGGTGAAGTCACGCGGTTGAACGCTGAAATTGCCGGCGTTGTTGGTGACCGAAACAGCATGACGGAGGAAGTCATGATTACTTTTTCGCGCCCCCACACCGCCATACAGCATCACGGAATCGCTGACATCGAATTCGCCGTTCACCGTGCCGAACGTGTCGTTGGTACTCGCCTTGCTCCAGGGCTGCGCATAGTTGTGGCGGACATCGCTGGCATGCGGAACCTGCGCGTTGGCGCCAACCTGCACGCGCTCCTGCGGGGCGTCGGTATCACGCTCAGTGCGCCCGATATCCGTCGAGAGCCGCAGGCGTTCACCGCGAAAATCCAGGCCCAGCACGGCCATCTCGCGGTCGACATTCTGGTGATCCCATTCGGTATCGCCGGACTGCTTTACGCCGTTGAAACGAAGACCGAACTTGTTGTCTTCACCGAAGCGCCGGCCGACATCCACGGCACCGCCGACCTGGCTGTCGGAAGCGTAACTGCCGGTGAATGAAGTGATGGGCTTGTCGGTCGCGCGCTTGGGCACCACGTTGATCCCGCCACCCACGCTGCCCCGCGGCGAGATGCCGTTAATGAGCTGGCTCGGGCCTTTAATGACGTCGACGCGGTCGGCCATCTCCATGTCGATCGTATAGGTCGGCAGGACGCCGTAGAGGCCGTTGTAGGAAACATCACTGTTGAACAGGCTCAACCCTCGAATGGTGAACTGCTCATAGCGCCCACCCGCCGGGTTGGTGGCGCGAACCGAAGGATCGTTGGCGATCAGATCGCCCAAGGTACGCGCCTGCTGGTTTTTGACCACCTCACTGGTGTAGGTGGTCATGCTGAACGGCGTTTCCATAAAGTCTTTCGAGCCCAGCAAGCCTTGCGACCCGCGACGCGCGACCTGGCCGCCGACATACGGATCGCCGTGTTCCGAGTCAGTGGCACCGACAATCGAGGTGGCGCCCAGTTGCAGGCTGCTGCCTTCTGGCGCCGGCGTCAGGATGTACGCCTGTTCACCCACCGGCTGCAGTTGCAGACCGGAACCCTGCAGCAGTCGGGCGAAGCCCTCCTCCACCGCGTACTCGCCGGAAAGTCCAGGGCTCGTGCGACTGCCCACCAGTGCCGGGTCCACTGACAGATTGACCCCGGCCAACCCGGCGAAACGGGTCAGCGCTGCGCTGAGGCTTCCTGCCGGCACCTGGTAACTGCGTCGAGGCGCGTCTTCGGCCCAACCGGCAGTGATAAACAACGGAGAGGCACTCAGACTCAACAACAGACTCAAGTGCAACAACGGGCGCAGCCTGGAAGAACCCAGACGCGTACTGCAGGGCATCACTACGGGCATTGAGAATCTCTCTGATTTCGTTTCACTTGCCTTGAATGACAAGCGACACGAAAAAAAGGGACAGGCCTCAAACACTATTTTTGCGCGGCAACAGCGTGACCCAGTAGCGGGTTCGCCTATGCACCTCCAGCGGCAAGCTGGCCGCCAGCAACGTCAGGATGCGATCAGTGTCTTCCAGACGGAAACTGCCGGTGACGCGCAGGGATTCGAGCTCCGGCTCCCAGCGCAACAACCCCGGACGATAGCTGCTGAGTTCGCGCAGAAAATCGCCCAGGGGCTGGTTCTGTGCCATCAACACGCCGTCGCGCCAGCCTGGCGCAAGCACATCGAAAGGTTCGACACGTCCGGCACCCATCGCCTGAAGGCTGACTTGCTGGCCTGCGCGCAATGAAAAAACCGGCCCGCGCAAAGACTGCAACTGCACCGCGCCTTTAAGCACTGACACCTTGCACCCCGTCTGCCCCTGACGAACGCACACTTCGCTCTGGCTGACGACCACTTGCCCGAAGTGCGTCTGGATCGTCAGCGGCGAGGTCCCGGGCACATTCAGCGCTATTTCACCTTCCACGAGTCTCAGCCGACGATTCTTCAGGTCGATATCGACGGCACTTGCGGTGTTCAATTGCAGCGAGCTGCCATCGGCCAACTGGACCTTTTTGCCCTCCCCGGTCGCGGTTCGCAGGTCAGCGCGCCAGACATCCAGAGGTAGCTGCCGACTGATCGGCCAGGCGGTTGGCACCAGCGCCACCGCCCCGACGGCGCGCTTGAGTACCGTGCGCCGACTCGTCTGCGGCCGATCCAGGCTGGCCATGGCCAGTGCCGACGGCAGGTCGGCAAAGCGTTGGCGCAAGAGTTGGGCTTTCTGCCAGGCCTGTTCGTGACTGGGATGGCTGTCACGCCAGTGCTGCAGATTGGCACGATCGCGATCATTGGCGGCGCCTGACTCCATGAGTGCCAGCCATTGAGCGGCAGCCCGCACGACTTGTCGGTCTTGCGCCGAAGGTGTCGAACCGATCACAACTCCACCAGCAGACAATGTTCGTAGGCTTGCGCCATGTAGCGCTTGATCGTGCGCTCCGAGACTTGCAGGCGTTCAGCAATTTCGTGATAACCCAGGCCTTCCAGCTGGCTCCAGAGAAATGCCCGTCGCACCGCGGTCGGCAATCCATCGAGCAATTCGTCCAGGGCTTGCAGGGTTTCCAGCAGCAACCAGCGTTGCTCGGGAGACGGCACGCAGCCCTCAGGCAGCAGCGCCAGCGCATTGAGGTAAGCCTGCTCCAGGCTGCGGCGCTTATAGAAGTTGGTCAGCAGCCGCTTGCCAACTGTCGCCAGATAGGCGCGGGGTTCTTGCAGGTCAGCGATGTGCTGGGAGCTGGCGAGTAAACGCACGAACGTATCCTGGCTCAAGTCCGCCGCATCATGGCCATTGCTCATGCGTCGTCTCAACCAGCTTTCGAGCCAGCCACGATGGTCGCGGTACAGGTCGTGGAAGGTTTGCGCCGCCGGCATCGCTGCATCACTCATCTAAAGGAACCCTGCGCGAAGAAATATTTTAAATGCGACTCATTCTAATTAGTGTTGAGACTTCAAACCAAGCCCTTTGTGCGTTTTGCACCAAGGAAAAACGTGAGTAAATGAATGACGGACAGGCATTTCGGCCACGCAGGCGCCGGGGCTGCGCGTTATTGAAGGAAATCATGAAGAAGAGTCAGAATTTATTGCACATCCGCACTTGGCCGGCGGATGCGAATCCCTGAGGGTCAGGGAATAAGGAGAGAAAAGCCAAATCGCAGACACAAAAAACCCCGGTCTTTCGACCAGGGTCTTTGCTATCGACTCGAAGTAGACACTGGCTTTACCAGCAGCTTTCTTCGTAGCTCCAAGGCGTTCAGTGGGCCTTGAGGCAGATATGGCGCAGCGGACGGGACTCGAACCCGCGACCCCCGGCGTGACAGGCCGGTATTCTAACCGACTGAACTACCGCTGCGTATCGCTTTGGACTTGCGTCCAATTAACTCGTCTGACTGGAAAGCTTCGAGGCTTTTCAATCTCGAGCCAGGCGAACCTGACTCGGAAAATATGGCGCAGCGGACGGGACTCGAACCCGCGACCCCCGGCGTGACAGGCCGGTATTCTAACCGACTGAACTACCGCTGCGCGTCGGTGGAGGCTTTTAAAAGCTTCCATCTTGCTTTCGCAAGACTCTCGGAAGTGGTGGGTGATGACGGGATCGAACCGCCGACATTCTGCTTGTAAGGCAGACGCTCTCCCAGCTGAGCTAATCACCCGTTTGCATCTCCGAGGCCGCGAAATTTACGCAGGTACCGAAGCTAAGTCAATACCCCGCTTGAAGTTTTTCTGAAAAAGACAAAATCATGTCATTTCCCGCGGCGATGCCAATGGCCACCTGCAGCTTCAAGCCGCAGCTGTCGAGGCCCCTGCTCGGATTACTCGCTGTAAATCATCTTCTTGGTCATGCCGCCATCGACCACGAACTCCTGGCCTGTAACGAAACCGGCGTTCTTTGACAATAGCCAAGCGACCATCGCCGCCACGTCCTCAACCGTCCCTACCCTGCCCGCCGGATGCTGGGCATGGTCGGCATCGGTCAGCGGTTCGGCTCGACGTGCGGAGGGGTCTCGCGCATCGATCCAGCCCGGGCTGACCGCGTTGACACGGATTTCCGGCCCGAGGCTGATGGCCAAGGCATGAGTCAGGGCCAACAGGCCGCCCTTGCTCGCCGCATAAGCTTCGGTGTCGGGCTCCGACTGCCCGGCGCGGGTCGAGGCCAGATTGACGATCGCACCGCTGTGAGCGCGCAAGTACGGCGCACAGTGCTTGGCCAAGAGCATCGGCCCACTGAGATTCACTGCCAGCACCCGATTCCAGTACTCCAGATCAAGGCTTTCAAGGGTGATGTTGTGCGGGTCGGCAACCGCCGCGTTACACACCAGCGCATCCAGGCGCCCGAATTGCCCAAGCACTTCGGCGACGCCCAATGCCACCTGCCCTTCGTTCGCGACGTCCATGGCGATGAACCAGGCGTTGTCGCCGAGTACTTTCGCCACTTTCGAACCGCGCACTCGATCAAGATCGGTCAGCACCACCTGCCAGCCTTCGCTGATCAGCCACGCCGCGATACCCAGTCCAATGCCCCGCGCAGCACCCGTGACCAGTGCGACGCGGCCATTGGTGCCGGTGGTCGGCGTGGACAACTCGATCACAAGGCAGCCAACCCGCGCGCCAGATCGGCTTGCAGGTCTGCCACGTCTTCCAGACCGACCGCGATGCGGATCAGGCTGTCACGAATGCCCGCGGCTTCACGCTCTTGCGGCGCCAGACGGCCGTGAGAGGTGGTGCTTGGGTGCGTGATGGTGGTCTTGCTGTCACCGAGGTTGGCGGTGATGGAAATCAGACGGGTCGCATCAATAAAGCGCCAGGCGCCCTCTTTGCCGCCCTTGACTTCAAAACTCACGACCGCACCGAAGCCCTTCTGCTGACGCAGGGCCAACTCGTGCTGCGGATGGCTTTTGAGGCCGGCGTAATGGACTTTTTCGATGCCTTCCTGCTGCTCCAGCCATTCGGCCAGTTGCTGGGCGCTGGCACAGTGAGCCTTCATGCGCAGGCTCAAGGTTTCTAGGCCCTTGAGGAAGATCCAGGCGTTGAACGGGCTCAGCGTCGGCCCGGCAGTCCTCAGGAAACCGACGACTTCTTTCATCTGCTCGCTACGACCCGCCACAACACCGCCCATGCAACGGCCCTGGCCGTCGATAAACTTGGTCGCCGAATGTACAACGATGTCCGCGCCCATCTTCAGCGGCTGCTGCAACGCAGGGGTGCAGAAGCAGTTGTCGACCACCAGCATCGTGCCCTTGGCGTGAGCGATTTGCGACAATGCGGTGATGTCCACCAGCTCGGCCAGCGGATTGGACGGCGATTCGACGAACAGCAATTTAGTGTTGGTCTTGATCGCCGCATCCCAACCGGACAAGTCCGCCAGGGGTACGTAATCGACTTCGATGCCGAAGCGCTTGAAGTACTTCTCGAACAGGCTGATGGTCGAACCGAACACACTCCGCGACACCAGTACGTGATCGCCGGCGCTGCACAAGCTCATCACCACCGCCATGATCGCGGCCATGCCGGTCGCCGTGGCCACGGCTTGCTCGGCGCTTTCCAGCGCGGCAATGCGCTCTTCGAACGCGCGCACGGTCGGGTTGGTGTAGCGCGAGTAAACGTTGCCCGGCACTTCACCGGCAAAGCGTGCCGCTGCATCGGCAGCGGTACGGAATACGTAGCTGGAAGTGAAGAACATCGGATCACCGTGTTCGCCTTCCGGCGTGCGGTGCTGACCGGCGCGTACGGCCAGGGTGTCGAACGCTACGCCTTCGAGATCGCTGTCCAGTCGACCGGCATCCCAATCCTGACTCATGCTGTCACTCCTTGCCCTGCTCGGTAATAGATACGAAACCGGCCTTGAGGAGAGGCACCTTTGTAGGAGCGAGGCTTGCCCGCGAAGGGTCCCTTGGGGACGCTAAAAGCTTCGCGGGCAAGCCTCGCTCCTACAGGCCGGTAGAAACTCAGTTGTTATACAGATCAATGATCGCACTGACTGCCTGCGTCTTGACCTTGGAGGCATCGTTACGTGCCTGCTCGATCTTGTTCAGGTAAGCCTCGTCGACGTCGCCGGTGACGTACTGGCCGTCGAACACCGCGCAATCGAACTTCTCGATCTTGATCTTGCCGCCACCGACCGCTTCGATCAAGTCAGGCAAGTCCTGATAGATCAACCAGTCAGCGCCGATCAGGTCAGCCACGTCCTGGGTCGAACGGTTGTGGGCGATCAGCTCGTGTGCGCTCGGCATGTCGATGCCGTAGACGTTCGGGTAGCGAACGGCCGGTGCCGCGGAGCAGAAGTAGACGTTTTTGGCGCCGGCTTCGCGGGCCATCTGAATGATCTGCTTGCAGGTGGTGCCGCGAACGATGGAGTCATCCACCAGCATTACGTTCTTGCCGCGGAATTCCAGCTCGATGGCGTTGAGCTTCTGGCGTACTGATTTTTTCCGTGCAGCCTGGCCCGGCATGATGAAGGTCCGGCCGATGTAGCGGTTCTTCACGAAGCCTTCGCGGAACTTGACGCCCAAGTGGTTCGCCAGCTCCAGGGCCGCGGTACGGCTGGTGTCCGGAATCGGGATAACCACGTCGATGTCGTGTTCTGGACGCTCGCGCAGGATCTTCTCGGCGAGTTTCTCACCCATGCGCAGGCGGGCCTTGTAGACCGACACGCCGTCGATGATCGAGTCCGGACGCGCCAGGTAGACGTGTTCGAAGATGCACGGGGTCAGGGACGGGTTGGTCGCACACTGACGGGTGTGCAGCTTGCCGTCTTCAGTGATGTAGACCGCTTCGCCGGGCGCGAGGTCGCGAATCAGGGTGAAACCGAGCACGTCCAGGGAGACGCTTTCGGAGGCGATCATGTACTCGACGCCTTCATCCGTGTGACGCTGGCCGAAGACGATCGGGCGGATGCCGTGCGGGTCGCGGAAACCGACGATGCCGTAACCGGTCACCATCGCCACGACCGCGTAACCACCGACGCAACGGTTGTGCACGTCAGTGACGGCGGCGAACACGTCTTCTTCGGTTGGCTGCAACTTGCCGCGCTGGGCCAGCTCGTGTGCAAACACGTTGAGCAGCACTTCCGAATCGGAGTTGGTGTTGACGTGGCGCAGGTCAGATTCGTAAATCTCCTTCGCTAGCTGTTCAACGTTGGTCAGGTTGCCGTTGTGCGCCAGGGTGATGCCGTAAGGCGAGTTGACGTAAAACGGTTGGGCTTCGGCCGAAGTCGAGCTGCCCGCGGTCGGATAACGCACATGGCCAATACCCATGTGGCCGACCAGGCGCTGCATGTGACGCTGATGGAACACGTCACGCACCAGGCCATTGTCCTTGCGCAGGAATAACCGGCCATCATGGCTGGTCACGATACCGGCAGCGTCCTGGCCGCGGTGCTGGAGGACGGTTAGCGCGTCATACAGCGCCTGATTGACGTTCGACTTACCGACGATACCGACGATGCCACACATGCGACGCAACCCCTACTTAATGGATCTGAACTGAACACAACTCACTGAGGCGTTTTGGCCGTCGGCAAGAGGTGTTCCTTGAACGGAATTTCAGCGGGTACGCTGATTCCGCTGGCAAGCCACTGACTGCTCCACCCAAGGATCAGGTTTTTGGACCAGTCTGCGACCAATAGAAATTTTGGCACGAGCTGTGACTCTTGCCACCACCCGTCCTGCTGTACCGGCCCCAGGCTCAACAGCCCGACCGCCACGACCACCAGCAACACGCCACGCGCGGCGCCGAAGGCCATGCCGAGGAATCGATCGGTCCCGGAGAGCCCGGTGACGCGAACCAATTCGCCGATAAGATAATTGATCATTGCGCCTACGATTAACGTGGCGACAAACATGATGGCACAGCCCGTGATCACACGAGCCGACGGCGTTTGGATGTATCCGGCGAGGTACTCGGACAATGAACCACCGAACATCCAGGCGACGACTCCTGCGATGATCCAGGTCACCAGCGATAGTGCTTCTTTGACGAAGCCGCGGCTCAGACTGATCAATGCGGAGATGGCGACGATTGCAACGATCGCCCAGTCAACCCAGGTAAATGGCACAGTGCAGCCTACAGACGGATAAGGCGGCGCATTTTAGCAGAGCCCATGCTTATCGGTAAGCTGCGATTGTCAGTGCATTTCAAATCGGGGCGATAGTTTTAACCACGCTCAGGCTGGAAACGCACCACAAAACCCTTGAGTTTCTGCTGGCGGCTCAACAAGTCACGCAAGCGATCGGCTTCTGCGCGTTCGATCAGCGGTCCGACAAACACTCGATTCTTGCCGTCGGCAGTGCGGATGTAGGCGTTGTAGCCTTGGCTGCGCAGGGATTTCTGCAGACTTTCTGCACTTGCGCGGCTAGTCAGACTGGCCAGTTGCACCGACCAGCTGACCGACAGGCCATTGGAATCGACCCGGCTTTGAGTCGTGTCCGGCTTGCCCGGTGCAGCCGTGATCGGCTGGCTAGGCGCTGTCGTAGGCTTGGTGACCGGAGCAGGAGCAGGAGCAGGAGCGACCGGTTTGGCGGCAGGCGCAGGCGCCACCGGGACACTAGGGGCAATCGCTGTCGACGGCGCCTCTTGCTGAGCAATTTCATCATCACTCGGCACAGGCTCCTGAGGCAGCGCTTGCGGCTCAGGCACCACCACAGGCTCGACCTGCACTTGCGGCATCGAAGGCGCTTGCGGCGCAGCCGGGGCTTCAACCGTCACTTGACGCTGTTCATCCTGACGGGAAAACAGCATCGGCAGGAAAATCACCGCCAGCGCCACCAGAACCAGGGCGCCAACCATGCGCTGTTTGTATGCCTTATCCAGCAATGCCATTTGCCGCTTCCTCCGTGGAGCGCCGGGCCAGCCATTCAAGGGCCTCGGCGACACAATAAAATGATCCGAACAACAGAACCTCGTCGTCGCTCGTCGCCAGCGCGCACTGCCCTTCCAGGGCGGCGGCCACGCTGTCATAGGACGTTACCGAGGCGCCAAGATTCTGCAACGCCGCGTGCAAATCGGCAACCGAGCGTGCTCGCGGTGAATCCAGCGGTGCGACGGCCCAATGCTGGACACTAGCATTCAATTCACCGACAACACCATCAAGATCCTTGTCCGCCAGCAATCCGAACACCGCCAGACGCTTGCCAACCGGCGGTCGGCTGGCCAAGCGACGAGCCAGATACTCTGCCGCATGGGGGTTATGCCCCACGTCCAGCAACAGATTCAGGCGCTTGCCCTGCCAATCGAACTGACGGCGATCAAGGCGACCGACCACGCGCGTCGCTTTCAGGGCTTTAATAAGCTGTGCATCCACCCAAGGCAAGCCGAGCAACAGGTAAGCCTGCAATGCCAGCGCGGCGTTTTCCATCGGCAGATCGAGCAACGGCAGATCATGCAGCTCGACCACACGCCCTTGAGCGTCAAGACCGCGCCATTGCCAGTTGTGCTCGGTGATGCCGAGGTCGAAATCGCGCCCACGCAGGAAAAACGGGCAATTGAGCTCGCGCGCTTTATCCAGCAGAGGTTGTGGAGGATTCAGATCGCCACACAGCGCAGGCGCGCCCTGGCGGAAGATGCCGGCTTTTTCGTAAGCCACGGACTCACGGGTATCGCCCAGATAGTCCGCATGATCGACGCCGATGCTGGTGACCAGCGCCATGTCGGCATCCACGACGTTGACGGTATCCAGACGCCCGCCCAGCCCGACTTCCAGCACCACGGCATCTAGCCCTGCCTGTTGAAACAGCCAGAACGCCGCCAGGGTGCCCATTTCGAAGTACGTCAGGGAAGTGTCGCCACGCCCCGCCTCGACTGCAGCAAAGGCTTCGCACAGCTCGGCGTCGGTGGCTTCGACGCCATTGACCTGCACCCGCTCGTTGTAACGCAGCAGGTGCGGAGAATTGTAGACCCCCACTTTCAGGCCCTGCGCCCGCAGCAACGAAGCCACGAATGCGCAGGTGGAACCTTTGCCGTTGGTGCCGGTGACCGTAATCACCCGAGGCGCCGGCTTGCCGAGTCCCATGCGGGACGCTACCTGTTGCGAGCGTTCAAGGCCCATGTCGATGGCCGAAGGGTGCAACTGCTCAAGGTAGGCGAGCCACTCGCCAAGGGTACGTTGGGTCATAGGTTGGCAGGTACCGGTGGGACCACGATGGGTTCGATTGGCGCGGCGACGAATTTCGGTGTCGGCAGGCCCATCATTTGTGCCAGCAGATTGCCCAGACGCGGACGCAGTTCCTGACGGTGGATGATCATGTCGATCGCACCGTGTTCCAGCAGGAACTCGCTGCGCTGGAAGCCTTCCGGCAGTTTTTCACGCACGGTTTGCTCGATCACGCGCGGACCGGCGAAGCCGATCAGGGCCTTTGGCTCACCAACAATCACGTCACCGAGCATCGCCAGACTGGCGGAAACACCACCGTAGACCGGGTCGGTCAGCACGGAGATGAACGGAATGCCTTCTTCACGCAGACGCGCCAGCACCGCAGAGGTCTTGGCCATTTGCATCAGGGAGATCAGGGCTTCCTGCATCCGCGCACCACCGGAAGCGGCGAAGCAGATCATCGGGCAACGGTTTTCCAGCGCGTAGTTGGCAGCGCGAACAAAACGCTCACCCACAATGGCGCCCATCGAACCGCCCATGAAGGAGAATTCAAACGCCGAAACCACCACCGGCATGCCCAGTAGAGTGCCGCTCATGGAGATCAGTGCGTCTTTTTCGCCGGTCGCCTTTTGCGCAGCAGTCAGGCGATCCTTGTACTTCTTGCCGTCGCGGAACTTCAGACGGTCAACCGGCTCCAGGTCCGCGCCCAGTTCGGCACGACCTTCAGCATCGAGGAAGATATCAATACGAGCGCGAGCGCCGATACGCATGTGGTGATTGCACTTGGGGCAAACGTCCAGGGTCTTTTCCAGCTCCGGACGATACAGCACAGCCTCGCAAGACGGGCATTTGTGCCACAAACCTTCAGGCACCGAGCTCTTCTTGACCTCGGAACGCATGATCGAAGGGATCAGTTTGTCTACTAACCAGTTGCTCATGCTTTCTTTCTCCAGTACCGGCGGCCCGAACGCTTTGGTTCGCAGCCCCGCGTATGCCCTTGAGCTAAATTCATGTGTGTGGCGATGATCGACGGGTTGCCGGATCAGCTAAACGTGACCTGCGTACACCCCAAAAACCCTCAGCCATGCCTGTGGACGGCGGCAGTGTGCCAGCCGTCACATCAAGCTACTGCGTACCGCTTTAATGAATGCCTGAATCTTTGCGTGATCCTTGATGCCCTTGCTCGCCTCCACCCCACCGCTGACGTCCACGGCATAAGGCCGAACCCTTGCAATCGCCTCGGCGACGTTGTCCGGCGTCAAGCCACCCGCCAGGATGATCGGTTTGCTCAAGCCTTGCGGTATCAATGACCAGTCGAACGCTTCGCCGGTTCCGCCGGGTACGCCTTCAACGTAGGTGTCGAGCAGGATACCGCTGGCGTTCGGAAACGCATCGCATGCCGCCGCGATATCGTCACCGGCCTTGACCCGCAGCGCCTTGATGTACGGACGATGCCATTCTTCGCAGTCGGCCGCGGTTTCGTCGCCATGGAACTGCAACAGGTCCAGCGGCACGGCGTCGAGGATTTCCCCCAACTCGCAGCGGCTGGCGTTGACGAACAACCCTACGGTGGTCACGAACGGCGGCAACGCCTTGATGATCGAGCGCGCCTGCTGAAACGTCACGGCCCGGGGGCTTTTGGCGTAGAACACAAATCCGATCGCATCAGCCCCGGCCCCGACCGCTGCCAACGCATCTTCTATGCGGGTAATCCCACAAATCTTGCTGCGAACGGCCGACATGTCGATAGAACCCCAAGGTAAATCCGAGAAAGTCCCGGATGGTAACAAAAGCGTTCGAGGGCGTCAGCCGTCAAGTTCCGAGAAACCGGTCAGGAAGTGCGGCCCGATGTAACGCTCGGGCAATTCGAACTCGTCGCGGTACTCGACCTGCACCAGGTACAAGCCGTACGGATGCGCCGTTACCCCACCGGACCGGCGAATGCGGCTCTCCAGCACTTCTTTCATCCACTCCACCGGGCGCTCGCCGGCACCGATGGTCATCAGCACGCCAGCAATGTTGCGCACCATGTGGTGCAGGAAGGCGCTGGCGCGGATGTCCAGCACGATCATCTTGCCGTGGCGCGTGACGCGCAGGTGATGCAGCTCCTTGATTGGCGACTTGGCCTGACACTGGCCGGCACGGAAAGCGCTGAAATCGTGGGTACCGACCAGGTACTGCGCCGCCTCGGCCATGCGCTCGACGTCCAGCGGACGGTGGTTCCAGGTGATTTCTTCGTTCAGGTGCGCCGGGCGGATCTGATCGTTGTAGATCACGTAACGATAGCGCCGGGCAATCGCCTTGAACCGCGCATGAAAATGCGCCGGCATGACCTTGGCCCAGCTGACACTGACGTCGTGGGGCAAATTGATATTGGCGCCCATGACCCAGGCTTTCATCGAACGCTCGACCTGAGTATCGAAATGCACGACCTGGCCGCACGCATGCACACCGGCATCCGTACGCCCGGCGCAGAGCAGCGACACCGGTGAGTCGGCAACTTTGGACAAGGCCTTTTCGAGGGTTTCCTGCACGGTGAGTACGCCGGAGGCCTGGCGCTGCCAGCCGCGATAGCGCGAGCCTTTGTATTCAACGCCCAACGCGATCCGGAAAAAGCCGTCGGCCACCATTTCGGCGGCCGGATTATCTATATTTGCCAAGGAGTGACAGCCTGCTGATATACGCAAAGGCGCGCATTATAAGGCCGCCGGACCGGGACGCCAGAGGCGTGTGCTGTTTGTGGCCTGCCGGGAACGATCTGTCGTCGGCTGAAACAAAAACGGCAGCCTCAATGGGCTGCCGTTTTGTATACGCCTTACCGATCAATCAAGCCAGACGCGAAAGCATTTCCTTGGCTTCGCTCTTCTGACCGTCGTCACCCTCGGTCACCACCTCATTGAGGATGTCCCGGGCACCATCGGCGTCGCCCATGTCGATGTAGGCCTGGGCCAGATCGAGTTTGGTAGCGACTTCGTCGGTGCCGGAAAGGAAGTCGAATTCCGGCTCGTCAGCTGCGGAGGCCATAGCGTCTTCCGCCGTGAAGGTCGGCTCGCCCATGCTCTGCGACAGACGATCCAGCTCGGCGTTGACGTCATCCAGCTCGGCTGCGAAAGCATCCGGAACGTCAGGGGCGTCCATTTCGTCCGCCAGCGACAGGTCGAAATCGGCTGGAAGCTCCAGATCGTCCAGCGCAACCTCGGGAACAGCCGGCGCTTCAGCGGCAGGTAAATCCAAGTCCTTGACGCCGTCATCCAGGCTCAGCAGGAAGTCGTCTTCGGCCAGGGTCGCCGGCGAGGCATCCCCACCAAGATCCATATCCAGGTCAAAGTCCGACAGGTCGTCGAGGTTCTCCTTGATGTCGGTCTGCTGCTGCAACACCGACTCGAAGCTCAGGTCGTCATCCAACGGGAACTCGTCCAGCTCCGCCGCAGACTCTGGCTCAGCTTCTGCTTCTGGTGCAACCACTGCCGGCGAGGCAGTTTCCAGATCATCCAGGCTCAAATCGAAGGCACTGTCGAAGTCATCGGGCACTGCCGGCGCCGGCGCTTCAGGCTCGTCCAGCAGCAGATCCTTGACGTACTCCGCGTCCAGTTCGGCAGCGATCGCAGCAGCTGCGATGCCACCGGCTGCCGTAATGACCATGGCCGGGAAGCGGCTCTTGAGTTTTTCGACTTGAGCAAAGTTGTCACCGTTGGCCACCAGTTGGCGCTCCTGGGCGACGAATGCATCGCGGTCGCCTTGCTGACCGTAGACTTCCATCAGCTTGAGGCGCAGGTCACTGCGTTGCGGCTCTTGCTTGATCCCGTCTTCCAGCAAGGCAGCCGCCTGATTCAGACGACCGGCAGCGATGTGCGACTGCGCCTTGCTCAGCAGGTCGTCATCACGCTCGCCAGCAGGCGAAACCAATGGCGCAGCGATCGGCGGCGTTACCACAACCGGAGCAATAACCGGGGCCGGTGCAGGTGGTGGCGTTGGCGTTGGTGCGGTAGCGAGCTTCACGCTCGGCGGCGGCACTTCCAGGTCTTCGAAGATGCTTTTTGGCAGGTCGAGTTCAGCGGAGAACGCCTGCTCCTCGGCCAAATCACGGGCCATGCGCAAATGTTTCTCGGCTTCTTGCTGGGCTTTGCGGCGACGCGCCAGCAACAGCAGCAACAGCAGTAGAACCACCGCACCGCCGCCCACCAGGCCGAGCAGCACTGGATTGGTCAGCAGCTCGTTGAATTTTTGATCGTCGGACGCTACAGGCGTCGGCTCGATTGGCTTCTCGACCGGAGTCGGCGTGGCCTCAGGCGCAGCCGCTTCAGGTGCCGCCGGAGCCGCATCCGCTGGGTTGGCGGCCAATTCGGCTGGCATCGCCGGAGCGTTCGCGGCAACCGGTGCGCCCGCGGCACCTTCAGCCTGCAACTTGGCCAGTTGATTGTTCTTCAGCTCGATAAGGCGTTGCAGCTTGTCCATCTGACTTTGCAGATCGGTCATGCGGCTTTTCAGTTCGGTGTTGTCACGACGGGTCGTGTCGAGGCTTTCCTGGGTCACGGCCAGCTTGTTGCTCAGGTTCTTGGCATCACCCCTGGCGCCTTTGCCTCCGGCCTTGCCGGATTCGGCAGAGACCAGGCTCAGGCTGTCTTTCGCCGTTTGCGACGAAGTGCCTTCACCGCGAGCACGCTTGGTGGCATCGAGTTGCTGCTGTCCGGCCCCGGGCTTCGCCACGTAGCGACGACCCTGACGCCACGCGGTGTTCTGAGCGGAGACTTCAGCAATGGCCTTCGGTTGCGGCAGGCTGGTGCTCTGTGCCTGATCCGGCAAAC
The DNA here is from genome assembly GCF_054897765.1 of Pseudomonas sp. RT4P38. Lineage (NCBI taxonomy): Bacteria > Pseudomonadati > Pseudomonadota > Gammaproteobacteria > Pseudomonadales > Pseudomonadaceae > Pseudomonas > Pseudomonas sp. RT4P38. The sequence continues at coordinate 2,541,214 of NZ_CM142703.1, read as the reverse complement.
GCAGCACCTGACCGGTTTTCAACCGGTTGATGTTGCCGTCGATAAAGGCATCCGGGTTCAACGCCTGGATGGCCAGCATGGTTTGTTGAACCGAACCGCCGTTGCGCGCCTTCGCGGCGATTTCCCACAGGGTATCGCGCGACGTGGTGGTGTATTGGGTCGGCGTGGTCGCGGCGGTTACTGGCGCAGTGACGGTTTGAGTCGGTGCCGGTTGCGCAGCCGCATCAGCGGTTTGCGGCGAGAATTTGGACGGATCAAGCAGCACGCTGTAATCACGCAGCAGACGACCGTTGGGCCACATCACTTGAACCAGGAATTTCACCATGGGTTCCGAGAGTGGTTTGCTGGATGTCACACGCAGGATGCTTTTACCGCTGGCGTTGAGCACCGGGGTAAAGGTCAGGTCATTCAGAAACGCCTGGCGGTCGACACCGGCCTTGGCGAAATCTTCGGGCGAAGCCAGGCTCGGCACCACTTCAGCAGCGGTGAGGTCCTTGACGTCGAGCAACTCGATTTCCGCCACCAGGGGCTGGTTCAGCGTCGACTTCAGGGTCAATTCCCCGAGCCCGAGGGCATGCGCCATACCGGAGGACAGCGCCGAGGCGGCCGCTATTGCTAACACCAGTTTGCGAACTTGAACCATAGCCTAATCCTTTGTTTGAACATTCCTCGGCCAGCGAGAAGGTGTTGATAGCCGCTGCCGTAAGGCATTGCGCGCGGCGGCGAAGAGTCGTCGCGCGCGATCGTTTCATTCATGCCACGCAAAGCCCCGGTGGGTGGCCCGCCTTCGGCAATCTGGCCAAGCATAGCGCTCGGCCCGAATCATTCTGTGAATTGTTGCGAAGTATCTTTTACAGCAGGTCTTTTATCAACAATTCAGCCACCTGCACAGCATTGAGCGCGGCGCCTTTGCGTACGTTATCTGACGTCAGCCACAAATTAAGTTCCGACGGGTCGTCGATCCCGCCGCGAACCCGACCAACGTAGACAACATCCTGCCCTACCGCATCGCCTACCGGCGTCGGGTAATCACCGGCTTCCACCAGCTCGATACCGGGCGCGTCTTCCAGGGCGGCGTTGATTTTCGTCAGGTCGATGTCGCTCGCTGACTGCAACGTCACGTTAAAGCTATCGCCAAAAAACACCGGGGCTTGAATGCAAGTGACGGAAATCTTTAATAAAGGCAGTGCCATGACCTGACGCAGCTCGCGTACCAGGCGTTTTTCCAGCAGCGTATGTCCCTGGTCATCAGGCTTGCCGACTTGCGCCAGCAGGTTGAAGGCCATCTGCCGATCGAAAAAGGTCGGCTCCAGCGGACGCACGTTGAGCAGCTCGGCAGTTTGCCGGGCCAGCTCGGTGACGGCTTCGCGCCCTTGGGCAGACACGGCCAGGCTGGCGGTCAGGTTGATGCGTTGCAGGTCGAGCAAACCGAGCAACGGTGCGAGCACTACCGCCAGCGTAGTGGCCGAAGGGCTTGGACTGCTGACCTGGAACGGCTTTTTCAAACCGGCCAGGATTTCGGCGTTGGCTTCGGGCACTACTTGCGGCGCCTGATCAGCCGGCAAGGCGCCGGACAGGTCGATCAGCGAGCAACCGGCCGCCGTGGCACGCGAAGCGAAACTCAGGGTCACCGCCGGGCCGGCAGCGAAGAACACCAGCTGGACTTTGCTGAAATCGAATTCGTCGACTTCCCGCACCCGCACGTTCTTGCCGCGAAACGGCACCGAATGCCCAGCCGATTCACTGCTGGCGAGCAGGTGCAGATTGCCGACAGGGAAGTTGCGCTCTTCGAGAATCTGCACGAGCGTTTCGCCGACAGTACCGGTGGCGCCGATCACGGCAATATCAAAGGACTGGCTCATGGTTCTACCTCTGGCGAAACGGGGGGAGCGGCACTTTACCGGGTGGTTGGCATGCAGGCAATTCTGCCAAGGATTTGCGGTGGTCGACCCGGCCCCATCGCGAGCAAGCTCGCTCCCACAAGGAATGCACTGAACCCTGTGGGAGCGAGCTTGCTCCGGGCGGCGTTCCGACGATGGCGGAACATCAGTCACCCATCAACCTCAGGCTGTCGGGAACAAAAAACCCGCACCTCTTTCAAGGCACGGGTTCGTTCATTACTTCAGTCGATCAACGCTCAAGCAGGATCCGCAGCATGCGACGCAGCGGTTCGGCCGCGCCCCACAGCAGCTGGTCGCCGACGGTGAACGCGCCGAGGTACTGCGTGCCCATGTTCAGTTTGCGCAGACGGCCAACCGGTACGTTCAGGGTGCCGGTGACTTTCGTCGGGCTCAGTTCCTGAATGCTGGCTTCGCGGCTGTTCGGCACCAGTTTGACCCAAGGGTTGTGCTGGCTGATCAGCCCTTCGATGTCGGCGATCGGCACATCTTTGTTCAGCTTGATGGTCAGCGCCTGGCTGTGGCAGCGCATGGCGCCGATACGCACGCAGATGCCATCGACCGGGATCGGGCTCTTGAAGCGACCGAGGATCTTGTTGGTCTCGGCCTGGGCCTTCCACTCTTCGCGGCTCTGACCGTTCGGCAGTTCCTTGTCGATCCACGGGATCAGGCTGCCGGCCAGCGGTACGCCGAAGTTTTCGGTCGGGTACGCGTCGCTGCGCATGGCTTCGGCAACACGGCGGTCGATGTCGAGGATGGCGCTGGCCGGGTCGACCAGTTGATCGGCGACAGCGGCGTGGGTCGCGCCCATTTGCTTGATCAGTTCACGCATGTTCTGCGCGCCGGCACCGGAGGCCGCCTGATAGGTCATGGCGCTCATCCACTCGACCAGACCGGCTTCGAACAAGCCGCCGAGGCCCATCAGCATCAGGCTGACGGTGCAGTTGCCGCCGATGTAGTTCTTGGTGCCCGCGTCAAGCTGCTGGTCGATGACCTTGCGGTTCACCGGGTCCAGCACGATCACCGCGTCATCCTGCATGCGCAGGCTGGAAGCGGCGTCGATCCAGTAACCCTGCCAGCCGGCTTCGCGCAGCTTCGGGAAGACTTCGCTGGTGTAGTCGCCACCCTGGCAGGTCAGAATCACGTCGAGGGTTTTCAGCTCTTCAATGCTGTAAGCGTCCTTGAGCGGAGCAATGTCCTTGCCCACGGACGGGCCTTGGCCACCGACATTGGAAGTGGTGAAAAACACCGGTTCAATAAGATCGAAATCCTGCTCTTCCAGCATCCGCTGCATGAGCACGGAACCGACCATACCGCGCCAACCGATCAGACCTACACGTTTCATCGCAACTACACCTTCTTTAAAAAGTGGGCCGCTGCTTTCAAGAGTGAAAGTTGCAGCGGGCCCAAGAGATTACAGATTCCGCAGCGCGGCGACTACTGCGTCGCCCATTTCCTGCGTACCGACTTTAGTGCAACCCGCCGACCAGATGTCGCCAGTGCGCAGGCCCTGGTCCAATACCAGACTGACGGCCTTCTCGATCGCATCGGCCGCATCCTGCAGATTGAAGCTGTAACGCAGCATCATCGACACCGACAGAATGGTCGCCAACGGGTTGGCAATGCCTTTGCCGGCAATGTCCGGCGCCGAACCGTGGCACGGCTCGTACATGCCTTTGTTGTGGGTATCCAGCGACGCCGACGGCAGCATGCCGATGGAACCGGTGAGCATCGATGCCTGGTCGGACAAAATGTCGCCAAACAGGTTGTCGGTGACGATCACGTCGAATTGCTTGGGTGCACGCACCAGTTGCATGGCGGCGTTGTCGACGTACATGTGGCTCAGTTCGACTTCAGGGTAATCCTTGGCCACTTGCTCGACGATTTCACGCCACAGTTGGCTGGAGGCCAGTACGTTGGCCTTGTCCACCGAGCACAGCTTCTTGCCGCGCACCATGGCCATGTCGAAACCGACTCGGGCGATGCGGCGGATTTCGCTTTCGCTGTACGGCAGCGTGTCGTAAGCCTGACGCTCGCCGTTTTCCAGGGTGCGGGTGCCACGTGGTGCGCCGAAGTAGATGCCGCCGGTCAGTTCACGGACGATCAGGATATCCAGGCCAGCAACGATTTCAGGCTTCAGGCTCGAAGCCTCGGCCAATTGCGGGTACAGGATCGCTGGACGCAGGTTGCCGAAAAGGCCCAGTTGCGCACGAATTTTCAGCAGGCCGCGCTCAGGGCGGATATCACGCTCGATGGTGTCCCATTTCGGGCCGCCCACGGCGCCGAGCAGTACAGCGTCGGCGGCGCGCGCACGATCCAGGGTTTCGTCGGCCAAAGGCACGCCATGCTTGTCGATGGCGGCGCCACCGATTACGTCGTGGCTCAGCTCGAAGCCCAGGCTGTACTTGTCGTTCGCCAGCTCCAGCACCTTGACCGCTTCGGCCATGATTTCCGGGCCAATACCGTCACCTGGGAGAATCAGAATCTGCTTGCTCATGCTTTCCTCATGTCATCAGTCGGAGTGCCCGCAGGCACACCGTGGAAAAAGTCTATCGCTCCGCCCACAGCACCAGTACATCTGTACTGAACGAACCATCGGCCTCAATCTCAAAATATTCACGCACTTCGTTGCCCATCGACTGCTGCAACTCGCGGATCGCTGCGCGCATCACCTCTGGCGTGCGCATGCGCTCGACCCAGGAGCTGTACTCCAGACGCAGCCGTTGACGGGTGGTGCTGCGGGTATGCAACCCCGCTTCGCTGACCTGACGCAACCACTCGCCGGCGGAATAATCGCGCACATGGCTGGTGTCGCGCAGCACTTCGACGCTTTGCAGGTAAGTGTCGAACAACGGACTGCCCGGTGACAACACGTCGATGAACGCCGCCACCCCGCCCGGTTTCAGCACCCGGCGAACTTCCCGCAGGGCCAGGCCGAGATCGCTCCAATGGTGCGCCGAATAACGGCTGAAGACGAAATCGAACTCGCCATCGGCGAATGGCAACCGCTCAGCGGCGCCCAACACCGTGGACACATTGCTCAGGCCGCGGTCGACGGCGGCACCGGCCACCACGTCGAGCATCTGCTGCGACAGGTCGTAGGCCACCACTTCTTTCACCAGCGAGGCCACGTGAAAGCTCACGTGACCGGCGCCGCAGCCCAGGTCCAGCACACGGGCATCGCCCTGCCCTGCCAGTTCAGCCTGTAGCAACGCAAATTCGGTGCCCTGAGCGTGTACGGCGCTGCTCAGATAGGCCGAGGCCTGTTCACCGAATTGCTTTTGTACGACTTGGCTGTGGGCGGTGCTGGTCATCGTAATGTCCTGATATTTGTGTTGTCTGGGGTGCCGCCATCGCGAGCAAGCTCGCTCCCACAGGGTTTTGTGTACGCCGCAAATCCACTGTGGGAGCGAGCTTGCTCGCGATGAGGCCGGCACTACCTACCGAAAATCAAACGTCGCGAAACAACCACGGCTGGCTCGCACGGTGTTTGGCTTCAAACGCCGCGATCGCCTCGCCGTCCTGCAAGGTCAAGCCGATGTCGTCCAGGCCGTTGACCAGACAATGCTTGCGGAACTCGTCAAGTTCGAAGCTGTAAACCTTGCCATCAGGCCGGGTCACGGTCTGGGCTTGCAGGTCGACCGTCAACTCGTAACCCGGATTGGCTTCAACCTGCTGGAACAGCTCATCCACTTCAGCGTCGCTCAAGATGATCGGCAGCAAGCCGTTCTTGAAGCTGTTGTTGTAGAAGATGTCGGCATAGCTCGGCGCGATGATGCTGCGAAAACCGTACTCTTCCAGCGCCCACGGCGCGTGTTCGCGGCTGGAGCCGCAACCGAAGTTCTCGCGGGCCAGCAGCACGCTGGCGCCTTGATAACGCTCGGCGTTGAGCACGAAGTCCTTATTTAGCGGACGCTTGGAGTTGTCCTGGTAGGCATAGCCCACGTCCAGGTAACGCCATTCGTCGAACAGGTTCGGACCAAAACCGGTGCGCTTGATCGACTTCAAGAACTGCTTCGGAATGATCTGGTCAGTGTCGACGTTGGCACGGTCCAATGGCGCGACCAAACCGGTGTGTTGGGTAAAAGCTCTCATGTGCGGTTCCTCAGATCAGTTCGCGAACGTCGATGAAACGACCGTGGACGGCAGCCGCCGCGGCCATGGCCGGGCTGACCAGGTGCGTACGGCCACCGGCGCCCTGACGCCCTTCGAAGTTGCGGTTGGAGGTCGAGGCGCAATGCTCGCCCGACTCCAAACGGTCCGGGTTCATCGCCAGGCACATCGAGCAACCCGGTTCACGCCACTCGAAACCGGCTTCGAGGAAAATCTTGTCCAGGCCTTCGGCCTCGGCTTGCGCCTTCACCAGGCCCGAGCCCGGCACCACGATGGCTTGCTTGATCGTCGAAGCGACTTTACGGCCTTTGGCGATTACCGCCGCAGCGCGCAAGTCTTCGATCCGCGAGTTGGTGCAGGAACCAATGAAGACGCGGTCCAGTTGAATGTCGGTGATCGCCTGATTGGCGCTCAAACCCATGTATTTCAAGGCGCGCTCGATGGAACCGCGTTTGACCAGGTCCATTTCCTTCGCCGGGTCCGGCACGTTCTGATCAACCGCCACGACCATCTCGGGCGACGTGCCCCAGCTGACTTGAGGCTTGATCTGAGTAGCGTCGAGCTCGACGACGGTGTCGAACACCGCATCGGCGTCGGAAACCAGGTCTTTCCAGGCTTCGACCGCCATGTCCCATTCCGCGCCTTTCGGGGCAAATGGACGGCCCTGGACGTAAGCCACGGTTTTTTCGTCGGCAGCCACCAGGCCAACACGCGCGCCGGCTTCAATGGACATGTTGCAGATGGTCATGCGGCCTTCAACGGACAAATCGCGAATGGCGCTGCCGGCGAACTCGATGGCATGGCCGTTACCGCCAGCGGTGCCGATTTTGCCGATCACCGCGAGCACGATGTCCTTGGCCGTTACGCCGAACGGCAATTTGCCTTCGACCGATACCCGCATGTTTTTCATTTTCTTGGCGACCAGGCACTGCGTGGCGAACACGTGCTCGACCTCGGAAGTGCCGATGCCGTGAGCCAATGCGCCAAACGCGCCATGAGTCGAGGTGTGCGAGTCGCCGCAGACCACGGTCATGCCCGGCAAGGTGGCACCCTGCTCCGGACCGATCACGTGAACGATGCCCTGACGCACGTCATTCATTTTGAATTCAGTGATGCCGTATTCATCGCAGTAGTCATCGAGGGTCTGAACCTGCAAACGCGAGACCTGGTCGGTAATCGCTTCGATGCCGCCCTTGCGATCCGGAGTGGTCGGTACGTTGTGGTCCGGGGTGGCGATGATCGAGTCGACGCGCCAAGGCTTGCGCCCGGCCAGACGCAGGCCTTCGAAAGCTTGGGGCGAAGTCACTTCATGGATGATGTGGCGGTCGATATAGATCAGCGACGACCCATCGTCGCGCCGTTTCACTTCATGGGAATCCCAGAGCTTGTCGTAAAGCGTTTTGCCGGCCATCAGACGGTCCTCATCAGCTTGCTTCTATTTTCTATGCCTTGGGTCGTGCACGGTTCAATAACCCCTTGGCTTGTGAGGTCGATCCTAGGGGGTTACATTAAATAACTCAAATTCATATTTTTTATGCTTTGGATAACCAACTGGAATACCACAATGGATCTGGCCAACCTCAACGCTTTTATCGCGATTGCCGAGACCGGGAGTTTCTCCGGCGCGGGCGAACGGCTGCACCTGACCCAACCGGCCATCAGCAAGCGCATTGCCGGACTGGAGCAGCAATTGAAGGTGCGCCTGTTCGATCGCCTGGGCCGTGAAGTCGGCCTGACCGAGGCCGGTCGCGCCCTGCTGCCGAGGGCTTATCAGATCCTGAATGTGCTGGACGACACCCGCCGCGCCCTGACCAACCTGACCGGCGAAGTGAGCGGCCGCCTGACCCTCGCCACCAGCCACCACATCGGCCTGCACCGCTTACCCCCCTTATTAAGGGAGTTCACCCGACGTTACCCGCAAGTGGCGCTGGATATTCAGTTCCTCGATTCGGAAGTGGCCTACGAAGAAATCCTCCATGGCCGCGCCGAACTGGCGGTCATCACCTTGGCGCCGGAGCCCCACGCACTGGTCAAGGCCACACCGGTGTGGGACGACCCGCTGGACTTCGTGGTCGCCCCGGAGCACTCGCTGATCAGCGACGGCCCGGTCAGCCTGGCGGACATTGCCCTGCACCCGGCGGTATTTCCTGGTGGCAACACCTTTACCCACCACATCGTCCGGCGCCTGTTCGAAGCTCAAGGCCTGACACCAAACATTGCCATGAGTACGAATTATCTGGAAACCATCAAGATGATGGTCTCGATTGGCCTGGCCTGGAGCGTGTTGCCGCGCACCATGCTTGATGATCAGGTTGCGCGAATACCTTTGCCGGGCATACAACTGACTCGCCAGCTAGGCTATATCCTGCACACAGAAAGGACGCTGTCGAATGCCGCACGGGCCTTCATGGCCTTGCTGGATGCACAAATCGATCTGCCAGGGACTCTCGGCTAAGCTGTGCTACTTCTTATAGGGCCTCGAGTTACTGAACCTGACACCCACTCAGCCAAGGCTTGCCCATGCCGAAATCTGTTGACCGTGTTCCGCCGATGCCGCGTATACAGGCGCTTGACCCAAAACGGTCCGAGCAGAGCTGGGAAAGCGCCCCACAATTGCTGGCCGCCCTCAACGGTGCACGTCTGGGCGCCTGGTATTGGGACATCGAGCGCGGGCAGATCAGTTGGTCGCGCGGTACCCAGGCGCTGTTCGGCTTCGATCCCCGGCAACCGCTGCCGGCGGATCTGGAATACCTCGACTTGCTGCCGCCAGAGGATCGGGCGAAAACCATTCGCGCCTTCGACGCGGTGATCGCCGGTGCCCCGCTGGAACAGGCGATGCACCACCGCATTCGCTGGCCCGACGGCAGCCTGCACTGGCTGGAGATCAACGGCAGCCTGTTGCCGGACAAACACGGCCGGCCACGGATGATTGGCGTCATCCGCGAAATCACCCACCAGCGCCAGCGCGAACAAGCGTTGAGCAGCTCGGAAAAGCGCTTTGCCACGCTGTTCCACCTGTGCCCGAACATGGTCCTGCTGACCCGCCAGGAAGACGGCCTGATTACCGAAGCCAACCAGTATTTTGAAAGCCTGTTCGGTTGGCCCGTGCAAAACGCCATTGGTCGTACCACCTTGGAACTGGGCCTGTGGGTGCACCCGGAGCAACGGGCACAACTGGTCAAGGCCACCAAGGCCAAGGGCGAGCTGGTCAGCATGGAGGTGCAGTTTCGTGCCAGCAATGGCCAAGTCCATGATGGCATTCTCAGCGCACAAAAGGTGGAGCTCGAAGGCCAGCCCTATCTGTTGAGTACGTTTCTGGACACCACCGAACGAAAAGCCGCCGAGCTTGCCCTGAAAGACAGCCAGGAGCGGCTCGACCTTGCTCTGGATTCGGCGCAACTGGGTACCTGGGACTGGCATATCCCCAGCGGCATGCTGTACGGCTCGGCACGCGCCGCCCAGTTACATGGGATGGAAGCCAAACCTTTCCATGAATCCTTCGACGAGTTTTTCGAAGGCGTGCCCGACGAAGAGCGTGGCACCATGCGCGACGCCTATCGCAGTCTGCGAGAAGGCCCTGCCGGCAATTATCAACTGACCTACCGCGTGCAATTGCCGGATGGCAGCTCGCGCTTCCTGGAAAGCCGCGCCCGACTCTATCGCGACGACAACGGCGCCCCGTTGCGCATGGCCGGCACGCTGCTCGACATCACCGATCAGGTGGAGCGCGAGCAGCTGCTGGTGGCGTCCGAAGAGAAGTTTGCCACCCTGTTCCAGGTCAGCCCGGACCCGATTTGCGTGACCCGTCAGGACACCGGCCAATTCATCGAGATCAACTCCAGCTTCACCCAGGCCTTCGGCTGGAGCGCCGCCGACGTGATTGGCCGCGGCGCCGACGAAATCGGTTTATGGGACGCGTCGGCGAAAAGCCTGCGACGGATCGAGCAGGTCATCCGCGAGCAAGGCCTGAACAACGTGGCGATCCTGGTTCAACACAAAGACGGGCAAGCCCTGACCTGCGTGATTTCCAGCCGCCAGATCAGCGTTGGCGACCAGCCGTGCATCGTCACCACCCTGCGCGACATCACCCAGCAACAGCGCTCGGAAGCGGCGCTCAAGGCCAGCGAAGAGAAGTTCGCCAAGGCGTTCCACTCAAGCCCCGACGCCATCACCATCACCGAGCGCGACACCGGGCGTTATCTAGAGGTTAACGATGGCTTTTGCCGCCTGACCGGTTACCGCGCCGATGAAGTGGTCGGCCGCACGGTGTATCAGGTCGGCATCTGGGCCGAGGAAAAACAACGCTCGGCGCTGCTCGCCGAACTGCAGATCAAGGGCCGGGTGCATCATCAGGAAATGCTCGGGCGCAATAAACGCGGCGAGCTACTGACTGTCGAGGTCTCGGTGGAGCCGATCACCCTCAACGAAACCGCTTGCCTGCTGCTGACCGCGCGAGACATCAGCCTGCTGAAAAACGCTGAAGCGCAAATCCGTCACCTGGCCTACCACGACCCGCTGACCAACCTGCCCAACCGCGCGCTGCTGATGGACCGCCTGAGCCAGCAGATCGCCCTGCTCAAGCGCCACAACCTGCGCGGCGCCTTGATGTTTCTCGACCTTGATCACTTCAAGCACATCAATGATTCGCTCGGTCATCCGGTGGGCGATACCGTGCTGAAAATCATCACCGCGCGCCTCGAAGCCAGCGTGCGCATGGAGGACACCGTCGCCCGTTTGGGCGGTGACGAATTCGTGGTGCTGCTCAGCGGGCTCGAAGGCTCGCGCAACGAGGTCAGCGAGCAGGTTCAACAGTTGGCTGACACCTTGCGTGAACTGCTGTCGGAGCCGATGTTCCTCGACGGACAACGCCTGCAAGTGACCCCGAGCATCGGCATCGCGCTGATTCCCGATCATGGTTCGACCCCGACCGACCTGCTCAAACGCGCCGACATCGCCCTCTACCGGGCCAAGGATTCAGGCCGCAACACCACGCAGATGTACCACAACACCATGCAGAAGGCTGCGAGCGAACGCCTGCGCATGGAAACCGACCTGCGCCTGGCCCTTTCCCGAGGTGAGTTCCGCGTGCACTACCAACCTCAGGTGGACGCCCGGAACGAGCGCATCGTCGGCGCCGAGGCGCTGGTACGCTGGAACCATCCGGCACTCGGCGCGCAATCGCCCACCGAGTTCATCAAGGTGCTGGAGGACAGCGGGCTAATTCTGGAAGTTGGCACCTGGATCATCGACGAAGCCTGCAGCGCCTTCAAACAGCTGATCGCCAAACGCTTGATCGACCCGCTCGACTTCAGCCTGTGCGTGAACATCAGTCCGCGACAATTTCGGCAGAACGACTTCGTCGAACGCATCGAACACAGCCTCAGCAGTCATGGCCTGCCCTGCTCGCTGCTGAAACTGGAAATCACCGAAGGCATCGTGATCCAGAACCTGGAAGACACCATCAGCAAAATGCGTCGCCTGAAAAAACTCGGCGTGAGTTTTGCGATGGACGATTTCGGCACCGGTTATTCCTCGCTGACTTACCTCAAGCGCCTGCCGGTCGACACCCTGAAAATCGACCAGTCGTTCATCCGCGACGCCACCACCGACCCCAACGACGCCGAGATCATCCGCGCCATCGTCGCCATGGCCCGCAGCCTCGAATTGAAAGTGATTGCCGAAGGGGTAGAGACGCCGGAACAGCTGGAATTCTTGCAGGGGCTGGGCTGCCATTTTTATCAGGGGTATTTGCACAGCCCGCCGCTGCCAGTGGAGGATTTTCAGAAGTTGCTCAAGTGAGTCGATGTAGCCGCTCCCGAACCGCTGCGTTCGGCTGTAGCAGCTGTCGAGCCTGCGAGGCTGCGTTCGACTGCGAAGCAGTCGTGAATTCAGGCGGCGCGGTGTTTCAGTTAAAGCTCGCTTGCAGGTTTTACGACTGCTTCGCAGCCGAACGCAGGCTCAACAGCTGCTACGGAACGTGCGTTACGTTCGAGATGGCGGACACAAAAAAGGGCGCCAGCGGCGCCCTTTTCATTGCTCTGCCTTAGTGCTGCAGAGCTGGCTTTTGCGTCCCGTTGATCGGGATGCGTTTGGCTTTCGCCTCTTCCGGAATCACCCGCAACAGGTCGATGCTCAACAAACCGTTGCTCAGGCCGGCGGCCTTGATTTCGATATGGTCCGCCAGACGGAAGGACAGTTTGAAAGCACGCTGTGCGATGCCTTGGTACAGATAGGTGACGTCTTCGTTCGCGTCACGCTTGCCACCACTGATGGTCAGCACACCTTTTTCCACTTGCAGCTCCAGGTCTTCTTCCTGGAAGCCGGCGGCCGCTACGACGATGCGGTATTGGTCGTCGCCGTGTTTTTCCACGTTGTAAGGTGGGTAGGTGCTGCCTGGCTCGTTGCGCAGGGCGGTTTCGAACAGGTCATTGAAACGGTCGAAACCTACCGAGGAACGGAACAGTGGTGCCATGGAAAATGCAGTACTCATGATTCAAATCTCCTGAAAACAATCAGCAAGTTTTTTTGTCTCCGCGACCCGAAATCGGCATCGCGTAATCCTTAAATAAGGACCGCTGATTGCTTTTCAAGAGATTATTTGAAGATTTTTTTCAGGCTGCTTCGGACACCTGAAGACCCAGTAAACGCGAGACCTGATCCAGTTCGGTCTCGCGACGCAGCACGGTGAACAGCTCGACCGCTTCAGGGTAATTGCGGGTCAGCATTGCCAGCCACTGCTTCAAGCGACCTGGCGATTGGCGTGGCGTCATTTGCGCCTTGGCTTGCAGCCAGAAGTCCTGAATCAGCGGCAGCAGCTCGGCCCAGGTCATCTCGACGACGTCCTCACCGGCCCGCGCTGCCACGATTTGCCGCGCCAGGTCCGGACGCGAGACCAGACCGCGACCGAGCATGATGTCTTCCACACCGCTGATTTCGCGGCAACGACGCCAGTCTTCGACGCTCCAGATATCACCATTGGCGAACACCGGCACCTTGACCACGTCCTGCACCCGCGGAATCCACTCCCAGTGGGCCGGCGGTTTGTAGCCATCGGTCTTGGTCCGCGCGTGAACGACGATATGCGCCGCGCCACCTTCGGCCAGGGCCGTGGCACACACCAGCGCACCGTCCGGACTGTCGAAACCGAGGCGCATCTTGGCGGTCACTGGAATGTGTGCCGGAACGGCACGACGGACATGTTCGACGATCTGGTTCAGCAGCTCAGGCTCTTTGAGCAGCACCGCGCCGCCACGAGACTTATTGACAGTCTTGGCCGGGCAGCCGAAGTTCAGGTCGATAACCTCGGACCCCAGCTCGCAGGCCAGCGCGGCGTTTTCTGCCAGGCATACCGGATCGGAACCGAGCAGCTGCACCCGCAGCGGCACGCCGGACGCGGTCCGGGCACCGGTCAGCAGTTCAGGGCCGAACTTGTGGTAATAGGCAGGCGTGAGCAGTTGATCGTTGATCCGAATGAACTCGGTCACGCACCAATCGATACCGCCCACACGGGTCAGCACGTCCCGCAGGATGTTGTCGACCAACCCCTCCATGGGCGCCAAAGCAATTTGCATGAAAAACACACTCAACGAAAAACGTGCGGCAGTTTACTGGATTGCGCGAGAAATCTGCAGAACATCGCAGAGCACTGTGGGAGCGAGCTTGCTCGCGATGAACGATAACGCGGTGTACTTGATAAACCGCGTCGTCTGAATCGCGAGCAAGCTCGCTCCCACATTAGATTCGGGTGGCGTCCAGATTTGGTATTTGCAACGCCGGGCCGTAACCCTCGATGAATTCCGCTGGCATACGCTTGGGCTTGCCGGTCGACAGTTCGATGCAGACGAAGGTGGTTTGCGCCCGCAGCAACGTGGTGTTGTCGCTGGGGCGCTTCAACTGAAAGTGCCGGGTCATTTTCAGGCGCTGGTCCCAATCGACGATCCAGGTCGCCAATTGCAATTCATCGCCTTCATAGGCGGCCGCCAGGTAATCAATTTCGTGCCGCACTACCGCCATCGCCCGGTCCAGACGACGATACTCGACCAGGTCCAGGCCAAGCCGCTGGGAGTGGCGCCAGGCACAGCGTTCGAGCCAGGTCACGTACACCGCGTTGTTCGCGTGACCCAGCCCATCGATGTCCTCTGCGCCGACTTCCAGATCAATGATAAATGGTGTTGCCCGATCCCAGCCCATGCCCCACTCCTGGTCAGAAAATTTTGACCGGGGCAGTGTAACGGATGCTCAAGCCGATTGGCGCGATTGCAGACTGCGACCGGCCAGCAGCGAAAGAACGCCTTCGATCACCCGAGGGTCAGCCAGCACCCGTTGATGACCACCCGCTTCCAGGCGCAACAGACGGCTGTCAAACCAGGCTTCGTTGATCAGCTGCGATTCCTTGACCGGAACGTAGCAGTCATCTTCCGCGTGAACGATCAGGCCGGGCATGTCGAGTTGATAGTGCGCGACATCCAGCGCCGCAGCGCGCATCCCGACGTCTTTCTCGACCTGGCGAATGAACGCCGAACGGGCTTTCGGTGGCAGCCGCACGTAACGGGCGAAACCGCGCAACACGCCGAGAATCCGCGCCGGGGCAGCGATAGTGACCAGGGTTTCGGTACGCAAGCCCAACTGAACGGCGAGCATGGCACTGGCGCCACCCATGGAGTGACCGATGACCGCTTGCAGCGGCGGCAACTCGGCAGCGGCTTCAAGCATGGCTCGGGCAAACAGCACGACGTTCGCTTCGTTGCCCGGTGAGCGACCGTGAGCCGGGCCGTCCAGAGCCACCACGGTGTAACCGGCATCGACCAGCGCGGTGATGAGGCTGGCAAACTGCGTTGGCCGACCCTCCCAACCATGCATCAGCAACACGGCCGGGCCCTGCCCCCAACGCAGAGCCGAGAGACCGAAGCGCAAGGTGATTCGCTCGGATTTCGCCAGCAGCGGCAATTCCCAATCACGCGGCGGCAGCTCGCGCGGTGTCATGAATGCCAGTCGCATTATGTTCGCAACCAGTTTTGGTGCGACCCAGCCCAAGGTGCCATTAACGCCACGAACCCACTTCAACGTGCTCATCGCTCTCACTCCCAAGGCTCGACCTTCAGGTCATAGCACCGCCGATTTGGCGGCGCGCAGCAATCGATCGGACAACTCTCCTGGCCCCAGCGCGCGCGCCAGAGCCAAACCACCGACCATCAAGGCCATGTCGGCCAAGGCTTTGTCGGTGTCTTCCGGGCTGGCCGCCAACTGCGCGACCATCAACTCCACATGCTCATTCAGTGCCACACGAAACGCGTCCGGCAGCCGACCCAGTTCACCGACCGAAGCCGGAATCGGGCACGCCGACTCAGAGGAATCACGGTGTTTGCGTGACAGATAAAACGCAGCAACCAACGCGCGACGCTCTTCGCCGGTCAACTCGGCGTCCATGTCGGCGATCAAGCCACGGCGGTGACCGAGCAATTGCTTGAACGCTTCCAGCATCATCGCGTCCTTGCTTTCGAAGTGCGCGTAGAAGCCGCCGACGGTCAGGCCGGCCGCGCCCATCACTTCGCCCACGCTCGGTTCGGCCGGGCCGCGCTGAATCAGCGCTACGCTGGCAGCCTTGAGGATGCGTTCGCGGGTTTGAGCTTTTTTATCGTTCATCGTTGCCTCCGAATATTACGACTAGAATATTATTCTCATAATAATTTTTCGCAAGTCGTGGATGTGACCGCTGGTCTGAAGAACAGTTTGAAAGAAATAGGGGATTTGGCCAAACGCCAGACAAACAAAAGGGCCATTCAATAATTGAATGACCCTTATAAAATCCCGCAGAGCGGGTAATCGTGGCGTCCCCTAGGGGACTCGAACCCCTGTTACCGCCGTGAAAGGGCGGTGTCCTAGGCCACTAGACGAAGGGGACGCAAAACCTTCTATACAACTGATCAGTGCTGAGAGCTGATCGATTCAAGGCCGGTGTGGCCAGACCTTGAACTGTAAAATTGGTGGAGCTAAACGGGATCGAACCGTTGACCTCCTGCATGCCATGCAGGCGCTCTCCCAGCTGAGCTATAGCCCCGGATTTTTCGCCTCACGGCGGAGCGACATTTTGCAACATCGCTTCTGTAAAACTGGCGTCCCCTAGGGGACTCGAACCCCTGTTACCGCCGTGAAAGGGCGGTGTCCTAGGCCACTAGACGAAGGGGACGCAAACCCTTCTATACAACAGATCAACGCTTAGAGTTGATCGCTTCAAGACCGGTGTGGCCAGACCTTGAAGTGTAAATTGGTGGAGCTAGACGGGATCGAACCGTCGACCTCTTGCATGCCATGCAAGCGCTCTCCCAGCTGAGCTATAGCCCCTCATCGCTGAGGACGGGGCGAATCTTAATGGCGCTTCGGAAGGCTGTCAAACATATTTTCAACTATTTCCAAAATTTTTTGTCGCCATAACAATCACTTACCGCCCTCCCCCCCGAAAAACGGGGGTAAAACGATCTTAGGCGATGTTGCCCAAGAGTTTTTCCCATTCCTTGTTTTCCTTCTTCGACACGCCACCGAGCAAGTCGATCGCCTGGCGCAGACGGAAACGGGTCAAGTCCGGACCGAGGATTTCCATCGCATCCAGCACCGACACCGAACTGGCCTGGCCAGTGATCGCGGCGAACATCAGCGGCATGGCGTCACGCAACTTCAACTCCAGGGATTCGACCACGGCTTGAATCGTTGCAGTGATGCTGTCCTTTTCCCACTGACGCAGGCTTTCCAGCTTCCACAAAATCAACTGCATCAACTGACGCACCTGATCGCCCGACAGCTTCTTGGATTCAAACAGCTTGGCGTCCGGGTTCACGCCACCGGCGAAGAAGAAACCGGCCAGCGGTGCGACCTGGCTGAAGGTTTCAACCCGACCCTGCACGTGCGGCGCGATCTTCATCATGTATTGCGGGTTCAGCGCCCAGGTCTGCAAGCGGCTGGCGAACTCTTCCACCGGCAGGTCCCGCAGCCACTGGCCGTTGAGCCACGACAGTTTCTCGATGTCGAAAATCGGGCCGCCGAGGGAGACGCGACTCAGGTCGAAGTGGTCGACCATTTCCTGCAGCGAGAACTTCTCGCGCTCGTCCGGCATCGACCAGCCCATGCGACCGAGGTAATTGAGCATCGCTTCCGGCATGAAGCCCATGCGCTCGTAGAATGTCACCGAGGTCGGGTTCTTGCGCTTGGACAGCTTGCTCTTGTCCGGGTTACGCAGCAGCGGCATGTAGCACAGCTCCGGTTGTTCCCAGCCGAAGTACTCGTAAAGCAGAATCAATTTCGGCGCCGATGGTAGCCACTCTTCACCACGCAGGACGTGGGTGATGCCCATCAGGTGGTCATCGACCACGTTGGCCAGGAAGTACGTCGGCAGGCCGTCGGTCTTCATCAGCACCTGCATGTCCATACGATCCCACGGGATCTCGACGTCGCCCCGTAGCATGTCTGGAACGACGCAAACGCCTTCGCTCGGCACTTTCATGCGGATCACGTGCGGCTCGCCGGCGGCCAATCGGGAAGCGACTTCTTCCTTGGACAGCAACAGCGCACGGCCGTCGTAACGCGGGGTTTCGCCGCGAGCCATTTGCTCGGCGCGCATCTGGTCGAGTTCTTCGGCGGTGCAGAAGCATGGGAACGCGTGACCCATTTCAACGAGTTGCTGGCAGTACTTCTGATAGATCTCGCCGCGCTCGCTCTGGCGGTAAGGACCGTGCGGACCGCCGACGTCCGGGCCTTCGCTCCAGTCGATACCCAACCAGCGCAGGGCGTCGAAAATCTGTTGTTCGGACTCGCGGGTCGAACGCAATTGGTCGGTGTCTTCAATGCGCAGGATGAACTCACCGCCATGCTGCTTGGCAAAGCAGTAGTTGAACAAAGCGATGTAAGCGGTACCTACATGGGGATCCCCGGTAGGCGATGGCGCGATGCGAGTGCGGACGGTGGTCATGGCAAGTCTCGAAATGAAGATAAAACAAAGGGCGAATGGTAACAGGCGTTACCCGCCCGGCTCCAGTGAGCAGGGCATTTAAGCCAAGGTTGCGTCTACAACGGGCTCTAGCCTTGGTGAATGGCCGATTATCAGCCGATGGCATTTACCCATCATTCGCTGTACGTTCAACATCCTGCGCAACCTCGGCGGCGCGATTGGCATCGCCCTCCTCGCCACGCTGCTGGATGCGCAAACCAAGACTTACTTTGATTATTTACGTGAAGCGATTGTGCCGACCAACCCGCAGGTGGCCAAGCGGATGGCATTGCTGGCGGATCGGTTTGGCAGTGAGACGGCAGCACTGGGCAAGCTCAGTGAGATTGCGCATCAGCAGGCGTCGATCATGGCTTACAACGATGCGTTTCACTTTGTCGGGATTGCGCTGGGGAAGCGCATTGAAGACCGCGGCGCCCCAATCGCGAGCAAGCTCGCTCCCACAAGGTTCAGCGTAATCCCTGTGGGAGCGAGCCTGCTCGCGAAGTGGCCTTGTTGTTCGCCGCAAATCAAACCGTGATCAACCGCTCCCGCAACTTGCCAATCTCATCACGCATCTGCGCCGCGGCTTCAAATTCCAGGTCGCGCGCAAGCTGGTACATCTTCTCCTCCAGCGCCTTAATACGCTTGGCGATTTCGCCCGGCGAACGCAATTCTGCTTCGTACTTGGCGTTCTCCTCGGCGGCCTTGGCCATGCCTTTGCGCTTCTTGCTGCGCGAACCTGGCACGGTGGCGCCTTCCATGATATCGGCAACGTCCTTGAACACGCCCTTGGGCGTGATGCCATTGGCCAGGTTGAAGGCGATCTGCTTGTCGCGACGACGCTCGGTTTCGCCGATCGCCCGCTCCATCGAGCCGGTGATGCGATCCGCGTAGAGAATCGCCCGCCCATTGAGGTTGCGCGCCGCCCGGCCGATAGTCTGGATCAGCGAGCGCTCGGAACGCAGGAAGCCTTCCTTGTCCGCATCGAGAATCGCCACCAGGGACACTTCCGGCATGTCCAGGCCTTCACGCAGCAGGTTGATCCCCACCAATACATCGAAGGTGCCCAGACGCAGGTCGCGGATGATTTCGACCCGCTCAACCGTGTCGATGTCCGAGTGCAGATAACGCACCCTTACGCCATGGTCAGCCAGGTAATCGGTCAAGTCTTCGGACATGCGCTTGGTCAGCGTGGTGACCAGCACCCGTTCTTCCAGCGCCACGCGCTTGCCGATTTCCGAGAGCAGATCGTCGACCTGGGTCAGCGCCGGGCGGATTTCGATTTGCGGGTCCACCAGGCCAGTCGGACGGACCAGTTGCTCGACCACGCGACCGGCGTGTTCCGCCTCGTAATTGCCCGGTGTGGCCGAAACAAAGATCGTCTGCGGGCTGATGTTTTCGAATTCGTCAAAACGCATCGGCCGGTTATCCAGAGCTGACGGTAGACGGAAACCGTATTCCACCAGCGTCTCCTTACGGGAGCGGTCGCCTTTATACATGGCGCCGACCTGCGGCACGCTGACGTGGGATTCGTCGATCACCAGCAAGGCGTCGGCCGGCAGGTAGTCAAACAAGGTCGGTGGCGCCTGGCCAGATTCACGGCCCGACAGGTAGCGCGAGTAGTTTTCGATGCCGTTGCAGTAACCCAGCTCGAGGATCATCTCCAGGTCAAACCGGGTGCGCTGCTCCAGACGCTGCGCTTCCACCAGTTTGTTGTTGGAACGCAGGTAGTCCAGGCGCTCCTGAAGCTCGACCTTGATGCCTTCGATGGCGCCGAGCAGGGTTTCGCGTGGCGTCACGTAGTGGCTTTTCGGATAGAAGGTGAAGCGCGGCAACTGGCGGGTCACTTCGCCGGTCAACGGATCGAAGGCGGAAATTTTCTCGACTTCGTCATCGAACAGCTCGATGCGGATCGCTTCAAAATCGGATTCCGCCGGGTGGATATCAATCACATCGCCGCGGACCCGGAAGGTCGCACGGGCGAAATCCATGTCGTTGCGGGTGTATTGCAGGTCTGCCAGGCGACGCAGCAACGCACGCTGATCGAGCTTGTCGCCGCGGTCCACGTGCAGAACCATCTTCAAATAGGTTTCCGGGCTGCCCAGACCGTAAATGCACGACACCGTGGTGACGATGATCGCGTCTTTGCGCTCCAGCAACGCCTTGGTCGCGGACAGTCGCATCTGTTCAATGTGATCGTTGATCGAGGCGTCTTTCTCGATGAACGTATCCGACGACGGCACGTACGCTTCGGGCTGGTAGTAATCGTAGTAGGAAACGAAGTACTCGACGGCGTTGTTCGGGAAGAACGCTTTGAACTCGCCATACAACTGTGCAGCCAGCGTTTTGTTCGGCGCCAGCACCAGGGTTGGACGCTGCACCTGGGCGATCACGTTGGCGATGCTGAAGGTCTTGCCCGAGCCGGTCACACCGAGCAACGTCTGGTGCGCCAGCCCGGCTTCGATGCCCTCGACCATCAGACGGATGGCTTCCGGCTGATCGCCGGCGGGCTCGAAGCGGGTGACTAGCTGGAATTCAGACATGACATAACCTCTCGGTTTTCGAAGCAGGAGTCGCGCCTTGTACGGTCAAACCGGACAGCAACGAGAAAGACCGCAAACGACCGATGTCGCCCGAGGAAAAAACTGGATTGTGCTCAATGTGGAGCCGATTGCCCGCGCTTTCAAGGCAAACGTCCTACATCGGGTAAAACGTTTGACGCTGCCAATCGACTAACGGTCGAAAAATAATCGGAAAAACTTAACGTAAAAGCCGAATCGTCTGTCGCCATCAATCGCTGATGGCCTCTATACTAGCTCCCCGTTTGTGCACCGCTCTAGTGCATTCGGCTGGAGCGCGACACGTCCCTCCACTCTCCATTCAGAGCCGCCGCAAAATGAGCCTGTTCTCCGCTGTCGAAATGGCACCACGTGATCCAATCCTGGGCCTCAACGAAGCATTCAACGCCGATACCCGTACCAACAAGGTCAACCTGGGGGTCGGTGTTTACTGCAACGAGGAGGGGCGAATTCCACTCCTGCGCGCCGTTGTCGAAGCCGAGACGATTCGTGTCGCTCAACACGCTTCCCGTGGCTACTTGCCAATCGACGGCATCGCCGCTTACGACCAGGCTGTGCAGAAATTGCTGTTTGGCAACGACTCGCCGCTGATCGCTGCAGGCCGGGTCATCACTACCCAGGCCGTTGGCGGCACTGGCGCGCTGAAAATCGGTGCCGACTTCCTCAAGCAACTGCTGCCAAACGCTGTCGTGGCGATCAGCGACCCGAGCTGGGAAAACCACCGCGCGCTGTTCGAAACGGCCGGTTTCCCGGTTCAGAACTATCGTTACTACGACGCCGCAACCCACGACGTGAACCGTGCTGGTTTGCTGGAAGACCTGAACGCCCTGCCGTCCGGTTCGATCGTTGTGCTGCACGCGTGCTGCCACAACCCGACCGGCGTGGACCTGAGCCCGGCAGACTGGAAAAACGTTCTGGACGTGGTGAAAGCCAAAGGTCACGTGCCGTTCCTCGACATGGCCTACCAGGGCTTTGGCGATGGCATCGACGAAGACGCCGCTGCCGTGCGTCTGTTCGCTGAGTCGGGCCTGACGTTCTTCGTTTCCAGCTCGTTCTCCAAATCCTTTTCGTTGTACGGCGAGCGCGTGGGCGCCCTGTCGATCGTCAGCGAATCGAAAGAAGAAAGCGCGCGCGTGCTGTCGCAAGTCAAACGCGTGATCCGCACCAACTACTCCAACCCGCCGACCCACGGTGCAAGCATCGTCGCCGCCGTGTTGAACAGCCCGGAACTGCGCACCCAATGGGAAGAAGAACTGGCTGAAATGCGCCTGCGGATTCGCGGCATGCGCATTCAGATGGTCGACCTGCTTGCCCAGAAAGCGCCCCAGCGTGACTTCAGCTTCGTCGGCCGCCAGCGTGGCATGTTCTCCTACTCCGGCCTGACGGTTGAGCAAGTGACCCGCCTGCGCAGCGAGTTTGGCATCTACGCCCTGGACACCGGCCGCATCTGTGTTGCCGCGCTGAACCAGAGCAACATCGACGTCGTGACCAAGGCCATCGTTGAGGTGATCTGAGTCGTTGAGTGGTAAAAAAACGGGAAGCCCTTGGGCTTCCCGTTTTTTATTTGTCACAGATAATTCTCAAAGCAACGACCCAGGGCTCTAGACTGCACCCACAGGTTTTATGTACACCCCGAAATTCTTACGAGAGCCGACATGAAAAACGATGACCTACGCGCCGACCGCGATGAGCTGGATCACTTCGCGCCTCGCACCCCGGCCAAACGCACTAATAACCTGGTGATGCAAGTCGCTGCCGGCGTGTTTCTCGGCGGCCTGGCCTTGTGGCTGGTGCAACTGACCGCAACGATGCTGTATACCAAATTGATGCTCGCCACCGTCACCTTCGGAGGTTAGGCCAGTTCGGTTGCGCGTTGGCTGGCAGCGTCGTCATAGGCGACATAGAGGGATTCGGCGACCTGGCTTTTGATGGCCTTGGCACTTTCCAGGCCCAGGACGAAACCTTCGGCCTTGCCACCGGCACGGTTCAATTCGTCAGCGGTGCTGGCCTGAGTGATTGCGTCGAACAGTTTTTCGGCGTGAGGACCGACGCCTTTGGGCAGGCTGATCTGAGCGATACTCATGCGAACACCCCGTTGTGGCGAGGCGTGGTGGTTGGTTGATTCATGGCGCGTACCTTTTCGGCGAATGGCCGGCAGCGCGTGTAACCACTTCCGGGCGGCCATGGTAGACCTCTGAGGCGATTCTGGTAACCGCCCACCGTCGATAAACCACCGTCTGTCCCCATGAATCCATCAAGCGGCCAACAGGTACTTGACTTCTCTTTTTGAATCAGTAACATACACGCCATTCCGCGATAGCTCAGTTGGTAGAGCAAGTGACTGTTAATCACTGGGTCCCTGGTTCGAGTCCAGGTCGTGGAGCCATACAAGGTTCCAGAGAGGGCTTCCAAAATCTCTGAAACACCCGAAAAACCTGCCTTCTGGCGGGTTTTTTCGTTTTGGCGTTCCGTCGGATTCCGGTGGGTACCAGCCATTTAAGGGTAGAGTTTGGGATAAAGGTCAGTTCGATAAAAGGGAGTACCCTTATGTCGCGCACTACTGCTCCACTCTCCGACGCCGCTTGCCGTTCGGCCAAGCCCACAGACCGCGCCTACAAGCTTTTCGACGGCGACGGCCTTTACCTTCTAGTCCAACCCAATGGCCGCAAAGGCTGGCGTCTCAGATACGTCAAACCTGATGGCCGGAAGGGCTGACCTCATTCGGCAACTACCCCATCGTTGGCCTCGCGGATGCGCGCCGCAAGCGCTTGGAGGTCAAGCGAATGCTGGCGGATGGCATTGACCCTATAGGAGCCAAGAACCAAGCCAAGACGGACGCTCTGATCAAAGGCCGCACCTTTGAAAGCGTTGCCCTCGGCTGGCACACGGAAATGTCAGCCAAGTGGGCACCGGACTATTCCAAGACAGTGATGAGTCGCCTCAAAACTCACCTCTTCCCGCTGATCGGCGCCCGCGCCATTGTCGACCTTGATACCCACGACCTTATGCGGCCCCTGGACGCGATTAAGAAGCGCGGAACGATAGACATTGCTTTAAGGGTACAAAACTACCTGCAGAGCATCATGCGCGAGGCAAAGCGCCTCCGGCTTATCACCGTAAACCCTGCTTACGACATCGTAGGCTCGATCAAAGCCTCGCGGGTCGTCCACCGCCCCGCTTTATCCTTATCGCGCTTGCCTGAATTGCAGGAACGGATCGACACCTATAAAGGCCGCGCACTTACCCGGCTGACGGTCTTGCTGTCGCTGCACGTGTTTGTACGCTCCAGCGAGCTGCGCTTCGCCCGCTGGAGCGAGTTCGACCTCAAACGTGGCGTCTGGGAAATACCCGACACGCGACCAGCGTTGGAAGGCGTACCCTTTTCCACAAGGGGTACGAAGATGGCAGGCGATATCCATCTTGTACCCTTATCGCCGCAAGCGATCGCCCTGCTCGAGCAGATCCACGCAATCACAGGCAAATTTGACTTGGTGTTCGCAGGCGATACCAAGTCTTGGAAACCAATGTCCGAAAACACTGTGAACAGCGCGCTTCGGAAGATGGGGTACGACACCAAATCCGAGATCTGTGGGCATGGGTTTCGTTCGATGGCCTGCAGCGCACTGATCGAGTCCGGTTTGTGGACGGACACAGCCATCGAGCGGCAGATGAGCCACAAGGAACGCAACAACGTCCGAGCGGCCTACATCCACAAAGCCGAGTTCATCGAGGAGCGGAGGCTGATAATGAACTGGTGGAGTCGCTACCTCGAGGCTAATCAGCAGGAGCATGTCAGCCCACGCGAATTCGCCAATCAGACCGGTGCGAACGTCTCTCGACTAAAAGCAAAACGTGGCGCAACTGAGTAAGCACTCGGTCCTCATATCTCAGTGATCCGCTTGTCCACGCGGGTCCATCCAAACAGGGCTGCAAAGCCGCCCTGTTTGGATGGACCTCACTCAAAAAATCTAAAGCCCACGCAATTGTCTGTGGAAAACCACTGATTTCCATTAGTGAATAATTTCATCCACAGCCGCAGAACTCCCGAAAATTCGAGCCTTGACCCGAAATCTCCACAGGCGTAGAAAAGGCCGGGCAAAGCGCTGTCGTTGACAGCAACCCAGGTAGCCAGAACCTTTAAGGCTACGCCACACCGTGGTGGTTCTCCCAAAGTGCGGGAACGAACTCGTTATTTACGAACCAAAACGTGGTTCGCGTACCCAGATGGTCACTCAAGCGGATCATCCCTACAGTGATTTCTGGTTGCCTATCGGCATCCAAGGCCAGCATCCACTCGGCTGGAACGAATGCTTCGCCCATCAAGCTCGACATATGCTCGAAGCGATAGCAGCAGGCAAGCCAATTGCATCGCGCGCAACTTTTGAGGATGGTTACCGGGTAGCCGAAATCGTGGAAACGATTGCCCGTTCGGCACAATCACGCGTATTTGAGACCGTTAACTTTCGCTCGTGAAAGGGCTGTGTTTCACAAGTCCCTGCTTGCCACGACGAACGAAAATCGAGATGCGTTGCATCACGATTGAGGAACTCAACATGTTGACTGCTCCTGCCCGCCCCCTGCTGGGCTGTATCGCTGACGATTTCACCGGTGCCACTGACCTTGCCAACATGCTGGTGCGCGGCGGCATGCGCACCGTGCAAAGCATCGGCATACCCGGCGCCGATGTCGCCGGGCAGCTCGACGCCGACGCTATCGTCATCGCCCTGAAGTCTCGGACTGTGCCGGCTGCCGATGCCGTGAAGGAGGCGCTCGAAGCGTTGCGCTGGCTGCGTGAGCGTGGCTGCGAACAGATTTTCTTCAAATACTGCTCGACCTTCGACTCGAGCGCGGCCGGCAATATCGGCCAGGTAAGCGAAGCCCTGCTTGGCGCACTGAACAGTGATTTCACCCTCGCGTGTCCAGCCTTCCCGGAAAACGGTCGCACGGTCTTTCGCGGGCATTTGTTCGTAGAGGACCAATTACTCAGCGAGTCGGGCATGCAGCATCACCCGCTGACACCGATGACTGACGCCAATCTGGTTCGCGTGCTGCAATCGCAGACCCAGGGCAAAGTCGGCCTGCTGCGCTATGACACCGTGTCCAATGGAGTCGAGAGCATTCGAACCCGCATGGCGCAGCTTCGCGCCGACGGTATACGCATGGCGGTCGCCGATGCCTTGTCCAATGCGGATCTCTACGTATTGGGCGAAGCCTGCGCCGATCTTGCGCTGTTGACGGGTGGTTCGGGGCTGGCGCTGGGCTTGCCGGATAACTTTCGTCGTGCCGGTAAGTTACGTGACCTGGACGCCGCTCAAGTGCCAATGGTGGAAGGCGGCGAAGTGGTTCTCGCCGGCAGCGCTTCGCAAGCTACCAATGGGCAAGTAGCGACCTGGTTGCAGGCAGGTCGTCCGGCCTTTCGTGTCGATCCGCTGGCATTGGCTGCGGGTAATCCAGTCGTTGAGGAGGCGCTGACCTTCGCCGGTGACAGTGCAGAAACGGTACTGATCTACGCCACCAGCACCCCGGATGAGGTCAAGGCCGTACAACGTGAGTTGGGGACCGAGCGCGCGGGGAACATGGTTGAGCAGGCCATGGGCAGGATAGCCAGCGGGCTGCACAAGACAGGTGTTCGTCGCTTTGTGGTCGCCGGAGGGGAAACCTCGGGGGCCGTGGTTCAGGCTCTGAATATCCAGCTATTGCGGATCGGTGCGCAAATCGACCCTGGTGTGCCCGCATGCGTCACTACGCCTGGGGAACCACTGGCCCTGGCGCTCAAGTCCGGCAACTTTGGTGGCCCTGATTTCTTCGCCAAGGCTCTTAAGCAGCTGGCGGGAGTTCAAGCATGAGCAACGAAAACGCCCTGCGCGAAGAGATCTGTGACGTCGGCGGTCTGTTGTATAGCCGTGGCTACACGGTGGGTAGTGCCGGCAACATCAGCGCCCGGCTGGATGACGGTTGGCTGATCACTCCCACGGACGCTTGCCTGGGCCGTCTGGACCCGGCCTCGGTTTCCAAGGTTAACCTGGCAGGGAAATGGGTCAGCGGAGACAAACCGTCAAAAACCCTGGCCTTGCACCGTCAGGTCTATGATCGCAACCCAGGAGTCGGAGGCGTGGTACACACCCACTCGACTCATCTGGTGGCGCTGACGTTGGCGGGGGTCTGGCACAGGGATGACATCCTGCCGCCGCTGACCCCCTATCAAGTGATGAAGGTCGGGCACATTCCGTTAATCCCCTATGAACGTCCCGGCTCACCGAAGGTGGCCGAACGTGTTGCGCAACTGGCCAACAGCGTGCGCGGGGTAATGCTGGAGCGGCTGGGTCCGGTGGTGTGGGAAAGCTCGGTATCCAGAGCGAGCTATGCCCTGGAAGAGCTTGAAGAAACGGCTCGCCTTTGGCTGATGAGTAATCCCAAACCGACCCCGCTCCACCGAGCGGCACTGGATGAATTACACGAGGCTTTTGGTGTTCAGTGGTAACCCCCCAGCCGTACGATTGTTTTACTGATTTCAGGAGCCTACATGCCTCGTTTCGCTGCCAACCTCAGCATGCTCTACCCGGAACACAATTTTCTTGACCGTTTCGCCGCGGCCGCCGCCGATGGTTTTCAGGCGGTGGAATACATGTTCCCCTACGACTACAGCGCACAACAATTGAAACAGCGGCTCGACGACAATGGCCTGATCCAGGCCCTGTTCAACGCTCCACCCGGCAATATGGAGGCAGGCGAAAAAGGCACCGTGTCCTTACCTGGCCGTGAATCAGAGTTTCGCGCCGGTTTCGACCAGGCCCTGGAATATGCCGCGGTACTGGGCAATGACCGCATCCACGTCATGGCCGGACTGCTGGCGTGCGAAACAGACCGTGCCAGACACCATGGGACCTACCTGGAAAACCTCAGCCACGCGGCGACAGAAGCGGCCAAGCTTGGCATCACCGTTTTGCTGGAGCCGATCAACACTCGCGACATTCCGGGGTTTTTCCTCAACCACCAACATCAGGCACAGGCCATCTGCAAAGCAGTCGGCAAGGCCAATCTCAAGGTCCAGTTCGACATCTACCATTGTCAGATCGTAGAGGGTGACGTGGCGACGAAGCTGCGTCGGGATTTCGACGGCGTCGGTCATATTCAGATCGCAGGAGTGCCAGATCGCCACGAGCCGGACATGAACAATGAGTTGAATTATCCCTACCTGTTCGAGCTGATCGATCAATTGGGTTACAGCGGCTGGGTGGGTTGCGAGTATAGACCGCGCGGCAACACCTCCGAGGGTTTGAAATGGTTGCGCGATTGGCAGGCCGGTCAATCCAAGGCGAGTCATAGCTTCCAGGCCGGCGACTAAATGTGACAAGCACTGCTCTGGATACTGCTGTCCACTGATGTCCGTATATGGGTCGATTCCGGCCGGTCGTCATCGGCAGTAATCGCCCCAAAGCAGCCGATCCCGACAGA
This sequence comes from Pseudomonas sp. RT4P38, assembly GCF_054897765.1. NCBI lineage: Bacteria > Pseudomonadati > Pseudomonadota > Gammaproteobacteria > Pseudomonadales > Pseudomonadaceae > Pseudomonas > Pseudomonas sp. RT4P38. The sequence goes on along the minus strand of NZ_CM142703.1, from coordinate 2,513,192 downwards.
CAGCAAACGGCATCGAATTACCTCACCCCACTTCCAACGCTGTAGTCACGAATCACGTCGGTCAGTCATAGGCGCATGTTGTGCCATCAGCTCAGCGACCCAATCGATGAACACGCGCACCTTGATGCTGATATGCCGGTTCGGCGGAAATGCCACGTATATCGGCATCGGATCGAGACGCCAGTCCTCGAACAAGGGCACCAGCTCGCCGCGCGCCAGGTGGGCCTTGGACATATAGTCTGGCAGCCAAAGAACACCCAGGCCGGCCAGGCCAGCCGCGATATAGGCATTGCCATCGTCAACCGATAACACGTAGCGACCCTGGATCTGGACACTCTCGCCGTTGCGGCGCATGGCGTACGGCAGAGCCTTGCCGGTGCGCGCCCACAGGAAGCCGACGATACGATGATGCGAATCTTCCAGTTCTCGCGGATGCAAGGGCGTACCGAGGCGTTCCAGGTAGCTCGGCGCCGCATAAACGCCAAGCTGGAGGTCGCCTACCCGCCGTGCCATTAGAGACTGATCGGTTAGCTCGCCGCCGCGCACGACACAATCCACATTCTCACCGATCAGATCCACGATGCGATCGCTTACGCCCATGTCGATCTGGATATCGGGGTATCGAGCATGAAACGCAGGCAATGCCGGCACTAGAATCATACTAGCCAGCGGGCTGGGCACATCCACTCGCAACCGGCCCCTGGGCAGCGCTGAGGCACTGGACAGGCTAGTCTCGGCATCGTCCAGGTCGGCCAGCAGCCGCACCACGCGTTCGTAATAGACGGCGCCGTCGGCCGTTACGTTGACCTTGCGGGTCGTGCGGTTGAGCAATTTGACGCGCAACCGTGCCTCCAGTTGCTGCACCAGTTGCGACACGCCGGTCTTGCTCATATGCAGTGTTTCGGCCGCCTTGGTGAAGCTGCCAACTTCCACCACCCGGGCAAATGCCTGCATCGCATCGAAACGGTCCATTACTGCCCCGGATAGCTATCGGATTGTTTGGGGTTTACGAACAGTGATAGCTACAGTTGCTCGTTTATCGGGCAAGCACAAGTCCTTAAAGTCCTTTCATCGTTAGTTCAGGGTCGGTTTTGACCCGTTGATGGAGGCAAGATATGACAAAGCGTGATGTTGTTTTTCCGCCCGGACGCCAGGCGCTTTATGAGCGCAATCGCTATTCGCCGGCGATCCGCTCCAATGGCTTCTTGTTCGTTTCGGGGCAAGTCGGTAGTAACGAAGACGGCTCGCCCGAACCCGACCTGGAGGCGCAGGTCCGGCTCGCGTTCAACAATCTGAACGCGATCCTGGTCGCTGCCGGTTGCACATTTAACGACGTGATTGACATAACCATCTTCATCGTCGATCCCGAATCGAAGTTCGAAGCGATCTGGAAGGTTGTCCCGGAGTTCTGGGGTCACTCGCCGCACCCGACGTTAACCGCCGTCGGCGTAACGTGGCTCTATGGCTTCCAGTTCGAGATCAAGGTGATCGCCAAGCTTCCAGAAACCACCAAGAGCTGATCTGACCAGCGATAGCGACCGCCTGCCGCGCTTTCATGACGACACACACGATGGGCCGGCGATCGCGCTCGATGCATTCCGCAAAGGGCAGACCTCGAGTCCAGGCCGTGCCAGACAGCAATATCGAAAAGCCCCTGAATCGAAAGGTTCAGGGGCTTTTTTGTGGGCGACAGATCTACAGCCCTTTTAGCGAGTGCAGCCGTCAGACATGCTCACTGCTTTTCGAATGCACCGCCCGCGGCTCCGTGGAACCATGGCCCGCCTCCACCACCGGAATCTCATTCCCGTCGCAGTCACGCAGTTTACCTTCGCTGAAGTAATCCCCTTCGCGCAACGCTGCCAGATCCTGATAACGCAGGACGCGTTCAGTACCGGCCGCGAACACCGATTGCTGATCCGAGTTACCGGCGGTGAGGTGGTTGAAGGTCAGGTTGAGCACGATGGCCATGATTGCCGAGGAGCTGATGCCTGAGTGGAAGATCGTGGCGAACCAGCTTGGGAAGTGGTCGTAGAAATTCGGTGCCGCGATCGGAATCATGCCGAAGCCGATGGAGGTCGCGACAATGATCAGGTTGACGTTGTTGCGGTAGTCGACCTTGGACAGCGTACGAATACCGCTGGCCGCCACGGTGCCGAACAGCACGATACCGGCGCCGCCGAGAACAGAAGTCGGTACCGCGGCGATGACCCGGCCCATAAACGGCAGTAAACCGAGGATCACCAAAAACAAGCCACCGGTAGCCACCACGAAGCGGCTCTTGATGCCGGTCACCGCCACCAGCCCGACGTTCTGGGCGAAGGCGCTTTGGGTGAAGGAGCCGAAGATCGGCGCGATCATGCTCGACAGCATGTCGGCGCGCAGGCCGTTGCCCAGGCGTTTGGAGTCGACCTTGGTGTCGATGATTTCACCCACCGCCAGGATGTCAGCCGAGGTTTCCACCAGGGTCACCATCACCACGATGCACATCGACAGGATCGCGGCGAAGTGGAAGGTCGGCATGCCGAAATGGAAGGGTGTCGGGAAGCCGAACATTGGACCCTGGGTGACCGACGAGAAGTCTGCCATGCCGAGGAACACTGCGATCACCGTACCGATGACCATGGCCAACAGAATCGACAAACGAGAGATGGTCGCGCTGCCGATCTTGCTCAACAGCAGAACCAACACCAGCGTCACGGCCGCCAGACCAATGTTCGCCATGCTGCCGAAGTCCGGGGCGTGGCTGTTGCCGCCCATGGCCCAACGAGCGGCTACCGGCATCAGCGTCAGGCCGATGGTGGTGATCACGATGCCCGTCACCAATGGCGGGAAAAACTTGGTGATGCGTGAGAATACCGGCGTGATCAGCAAACCTATCAGGGAGGCGGCAATCACCGCCCCGAGAATCGATTGAAATCCGCCCTCCCCGCCGCTGCTGACAATCGCCACCATCGTCGCGACTCCAGAGAACGACACGCCCTGCACCAGCGGCAACTGACAACCGAAAAACGGTAAACCGAGGGTTTGCAGTAATGTCGCCAAGCCCCCCGCAAACAATGAAGCAGCAATCAACAAACCGATGTCCGCTGGCGAGAGCCCGGCCGCCTGGCCGATGATCAAAGGCACCGCGACAATGCCGCCGTACATGGTCAGAACGTGTTGCAGGCCGTAAGCCATATTCGCGCCGACACCGAGATTTTCGTCCTCAGGCCGTAGGTGTGAAACAGGGGGCGTTTTCATGGTGTGGGGGGTTCCCTGGTTTTTGTTGTGCGCATACTGTATGCAAGAGTCAGGACAAATGTCTATAGAGTTGTATACAACTAGCCAGTCAGATTACGGACACCTGTCCACGCGGTCCTTTACCTGCGCAGCCTCCCCCCCAAAACTTTTGAAATACATCCTTTCTTTGCCTCCTCCCTCGCCCGCTAGTCTTTGGAGTTCCAAGCGACCGTCGGCACGGACGCCTCTCGCTTATACATATAAAGTATGCATAATGAAGCCATTCGAAATTCAGTATCACAAGGCAAAGAACGCAGCTAACAAATTAAAGCATCAAGGAATCAGCCTCGCGGAAACCGAGGCCGTGTTTTATGACGAGAGAGCCCTCTCGTTGCAAGACAACCATCACGATGAGCCTCGGTGGATCATCATGGGGCTGGATGCCAAAGGTCGTTTATTGGTCGTTGCGTACACCTATCGCGATCCGAATTTCGTTCGAATCATTTCCGCGCGCATCGCCACAAAAAACGAGCGCCGGCGCTATACGGAGGTTTGATCAATGAAAGACGAGTACGACTTCAGCAATGCCAAACGCGGAGCAGTTGCTTGCGGCAAAGGCAAAACCCGAATTACCATCATGCTGGATGATGTCGTCATAGAGGCTGCTCGCTCTATGGCCGAGAGCGAGGGATTTGGCTATCAGACTGTGATCAACAACACCTTGCGCCAGGCCTTACTCACCGATAAAGGCAAAACGGCGGAGCCGGATCAGTGCACCGCTGTGGCGAACGCGGGACATTTCAAAGAAGGGATTACGGCCTGCGAATTGCGCAGTCTGGAGAAAAAACTCTCAGAGGTACTCAGCGAAATCCACCGAGTGATGGAGTCTTGATCCTGCCTCATGAGCACTGTCGAGCGATTCACGCCCGCGTGCCACTGTTTGGTAGTAAAGCTGAGCTAGCTTGATTCAATCAGCCCCCCAAACACCCGCTTCAACCCGGCATGCACCGGCACCCGAATTGCGAACTCACGCTCCAGCAACCCGATCAACTCATCCACATTCGCCACTTGCCGTCTTTCAGTCTCACTGCCGATACGATGAATCGCAAAATTGCCGTTATTCAGCGTGCGTCGCCATCCCTCCCCTGTGCGCGCCACCATCAACTGTCTGGTAAAAGATGATTCGGGATGGGTCGAGACGTACCAGTTGCCAACGACGTAATCGATGTCTTCCTGGCGCTGCAAATCGAAAATGTACATCGCCCGCCATTCGCCCGCGACATTGGCAAGGAGGGTGTAGCCATCCTGGTGCTGTTCGATGCGATAGGGTTCGTGAGGTGTGAGCTGTTCAGCCGAGGTATCGAGCATCAGCGGTGCGGTGGGCACCATGCCGCCGAAGCCGACGTCAGTGATGTAGCGCACGCCGTCCAGGGTTACCAGGCTCAAGCGGTGCGTACGGGCGGTCCACGCGCCTTCGGGCTGGCCCATGACCACTCGGCCGGAGATGCCGCGAGCATCGAAGCCCAGTGCCTGGAGCAAGGCCAGAAACAGGTTGTTGAGTTCGTAGCAGTAACCGCCGCGACCGTCGTGCAGGACCTTTTGCTCAATGGACGGCAGGTCGATGAGTACCGGCTGACCCGACAACGTACTGAGGTTTTCGAACGGGAAGGCGCCGGTGTGACGCAGCTGAAGTTGGCGCAGGGTTTCCAGGGTCGGCGCCGGAGGTGCGTCGAAGCCCAGGCGCTGCAGGTACAACGCAAGATTGCTCAGGTGTGGCTCGCTCATTGCTCAGTCCTTATGCTGGGGCCGCGGATTTCTCCACCGATGGGCGCCATGTATAAGGGATAAAGCGGCTCGACTGACAATTGATTTAGCCAATCGCCGCACACGTCAAGATCAACGCCGCTTGCGCGAACTCAAGCGAATCCACGTCGGCGCATGATCGCTGGCATGCGGCTCGTTGCGAACCCAGGCATCCACTCCCGCCTCATGCAGATAAGGGCTCAGCGCCGGGTTAAGCAGCAAATGATCGATGCGCAGGCCTGAGTTTTTCTGCCAGTGCTGGCGAAAATAATCCCAGAACGTATAGAGCCGATCCTCCGGATACAGTTGGCGCAAGGAATCGGTCCAGCCCTGGGCCAGCAGGCGCTGATAACACTCGCGGCTTTCAGGTTGCAGCAACGCATCCTTCAGCCAGGATCGCGGGTTGTAGATGTCCAGGTCGGTAGGCACCACGTTGTAGTCACCGGCCAGCACCACGGGATGCTCACTGGCCTGAAGCGTTTGCGCGTAGTGGATCAGCCGCTCGAACCACGCCAGCTTGTAATCAAACTTCGGCCCCGGCTGCGGGTTGCCATTGGGCAAGTACAGGCAGCCCACCAGAATCCCGTGCACGGCGGCCTCCAGATACCGGCTACGGGTGTCGCTGTCATCGCCCGGCAAACCTCGACAACTCTCCAGCGGCTGTGCACCCCGCGCCAAAATCGCCACCCCGTTCCACGAAGACTGACCTTGCCAGATCGCGCCGTAGCCAGCGGCCTCAAGCTCGGCGGCGGGGAATGCACTGTCGACCGACTTGAGCTCCTGCAAACAGGCAATGTCCGGCTGCTCTCGCTCAAGCCAGGCCAGCAAGTTCGGCAGTCGGGCGCGCATGCCGTTGACGTTGAACGTCGCGATTCTCAGGTTCTTCATGTTCCAACGCTCGCAATGGCGGGTCGATATCCAGTTGTGACCGGGGTGCGCCCCGGCAGTTGCCACCACGAGCGAGACAGGCGACTAAAGGCACGCCCCTACACTGGAAACTCGTCATGCGACGCCTTGAGCAACGGAAGCAAGGCCTGTTTCTCCATAGGCCGACTCAAGTAGAAACCCTGCACTTCATTGCACTGGTCCGAGACCAGGAAGTCCAGTTGCTCCAGGGTTTCGACCCCCTCTGCCGTCACGGTCAGGCCCATGGCCTTGCCCAGGTTGATGATTGCCTGCACCACGGCGCGGTCATTGCCGCCGCTGCTCATGGACGAGATGAATCGCTTGTCGATCTTGATCCCGTCGAACGGGTACGTGCGCAGGTAGCCCAAGGACGAATAGCCGGTGCCGAAGTCGTCCATGTTCAACCGCACACCCAGCTCCTTGAGCGCATTCATGGTCGCCAACGCGCCCTCGACATCGATGAGCATCACGTTTTCGGTGATCTCCAGCTCCAGGCGACTGGCCGGTAAACGGGTTTGGATCAACGCTTCCCTGACGTCCTCCACCACATCGCTGCGGGCAAATTGAACCGGCGACAAATTGACCGACACCATCAACGCACCGGGCCAGGTCAGGGCCGTTTCACAGGCCTCGCGCAACACCCAACGCCCCAAAGGCACGATCAGGTCAGTCTGCTCGGCCAATGGGATAAACGCGTCGGGGCTCAGCAGCCCCTGTTCCGGATGCTGCCAGCGCAGCAACGCTTCCACCGAGACGACCTGCTTGCCGCCCATGTTGTAGCGCGGCTGGTAATGCATCACGAACTCGTTGTTCTGGATCGCCCGGCGCAGGTCGTTTTCCAGTTGCCGACGGTGCTGGATCTGATCGTTCATGTGCGGCGCAAAGTAGCACCAGGTCTTCTTGCCGTTGGATTTAGCCTGGTACAGCGCAATGTCGGCACACCGGATCAGCTCATTGGGAATGTGACCCTGACGCCGACTCAAGGCGACACCGATGCTCGCCCCAATGTGTAGCGTGTGATGCTCGTAATGAATCGGCTGGTGCAGGCTCTCGAGCAAGCGCTCGCAGAACCGGTCGATTTCAGCGTGGCTGTCCATGCCGTTGAGCACCAGCACAAACTCATCGCCACCGAGCCGAGCGACCAGATCAATGTCCCGCGTGCACTCGCGCAATCGGGTGGCAACTTCCAGCAGCACTGCGTCGCCGGCCGGGTGGCCGAGGGAATCGTTGATCGGCTTGAAGTTATCCAGATCGATCATCAACAGCGCCAGCGCCGCCGAATGCTCTTTCTGCGCCAGGGCCTCATCGAGGAAACGCGCCAGTTTGTTGCGATTCGGCAGCCCCGTCAGGGCATCGTGCAACGACAGGTGCTGGATCTGGGCATGGGCGGCGACTTCATCGGTGATGTCGCTGGCCGTCCCGCGATAGCCCAGCACTGCGCCCTTGCGATGGATCGGTCGTGCCGAAACCCGGCAAATACGCTGTTGCCCCAACTGGTCGCGATAGGAGCAGCGCAAATGGCTGACAGGCTGTTCTTCATTGAGCTTATGCAGCCACAGCGACAAGGGAATCGTATCGCAATTGAGCAGTTGCTCGATGTTCTGCCCTATCCATTGCTGATCGGAATAACCAGTGACGGTGGCGAAACGTCCTGACAGATAAGAGATGCAATGTTTGTCGTCGATTTCCCAGATCCAGTCGGAAGCGGCTTCAGCCACTGCACGAAAACGTTCTTCACTGGCTTCCAGCGCCTGGTTCGATAAATCGAGGCTGGTGTAGCTGGCATCCACGTGCCCGGACGTGCGTAAGACATACCGGAAGAAACAAGCCGTTAACAACGCCAGCACCAACAGCGCGCCGCCCAATGGCGGCAGCAGCGACCAGAGCAACTGATGACCCGGTTGTTCAAGTCGGGAAACCAGGCTGTAGCCGGTGCCCGCCAGTGCCACGGCTGGCCTGCCGGGCGCGATGGCGTCATCAGGCGCCAGGTTTAAATCATGCAAACCGTAATCAGTGCTCAGGGCGCTGAGCTTGTCAGGGCTTAATGGGTCGACGAACACCAGCACCGAGGTGCTTTGAGGATCGGCCGCCGGCCTTTCGTCATTGGGGACGATCGCGGCAGCCGTCAGCAATGCCGGTTTGCCCTCGAACAGCGTGAAATGGCTGACGGGATCAATGAGGCTTTCCTGACTCTGGACTGCCTGTATCAGCGTCGCCATCGATGCCGAAAGATAGGTGGTCGCCGCCTCCTGCACCTGAACCCCACGCACCACCGCGTACTTGGTTTGCTGATGATCGACCACGAAGACGCCATCGTAGTGATCGATGCTGAACAAGGTTTTGCCCAGGTTCTGCTCGACGTAGGCCCATTGCACATCGACCTTGCCGTTCAAATGGTCGTAAGCGGTCGTCCAGTTTGCATAACTGGCGACGTAGTTTTTCGAGGCGGTGATGCGGTTTTCCAGCGCACGCTGGGTGTAGAAAGTGGTCTTGGCCAGATCCTGGGCGTCCAGCCGCCCGGCAATGTTGAACAAGGCTAACAAGGCGATCAGCACACCCAGAACAAACAGCAGGCCGACGACAAACACCAGGCTGCGGGTGATCGGCGTATGACGGGGAGCAACGACGGTGGTAACGGCAGTCATATCCATGCACTTGATCCTGTCAATCGATTGCCTGATCGGGATGCGACGCTCGCAATGCTTTTTTACCAGAGCACTCGCCGAACGTTCGCTGACCATAGCAGCCATGCTGGGCCCTGGCGCCTGGATAACGCAAGTCATTGCCGCAATTGAACAACCGCTAACACAACCATTGCAATCGACGGCCGCTGCCCTGTAACTGCACGCATCGCCCGCGAACCTTTTGATGCCGCGCAAGAAAAGGAAGTCATGACATGCCCCTCATCCCCCAGCATTTCATCCTCCATGAAACCGAACACTGGATCGTCAACCACCGCCTCAACTCGGCATTGCCTGGTTACGTGATGCTCGGCGCCCGAGCGAACGTCAGCGCGCTCCACGAACTGCCCGATAGCGCCCTCGCCGAACTCGGCCCGCTACTGGCGAAAACTCAACGGATTGTCGAAACGTTGTTCAAACCCAAACGGCTGTACTTCGGTCGATATGGACATGAGCCCGGCCATCCGATTCACTTTCATGTCATACCGATCTACGACTGGGTCGAGGATTTGTTCTGGCAGGATGAACGCTACAGAGTGCTAGAGACCTTCTCATCCCCCAATCCGGAAAGCATCACCGATGGTGCCGAGCTGACGCTGTTTGTATGGCGTGAGTTTTGTGAACGGCCTGATCCGCCGACTGCACCGGGAATGACAGTAGAAGCAGCGATCAGCCACCTGCGCGAGGCTTTCGCCTGAAACGTACGCCGACCACTCGTCAACCAATCGGCACCAACCGCCCTGCCCTTCATACCGACATCAGGTAACGACTCATCTTTGGAGACGCACCATGATGAGCATCAAAATGACTTCGCTGTTACTGGCTGGAGTGCTGTCCGCCATGTCCGTCGGCATTTTTGCAGTCTCAGGCGATGGCGCTGATGCGACCGGTACCCAATCTGGTTCAATCAGCGGCTCGACCATGGCACCCAACAATAACCCTGGCCAACCCTCGATCGACCATAACGCTGACGGCGGCAATAGTGGATCGGGCTCGTCGAGCGGCGGCAATGGCGGCAATGGTGGAAACAGCGGCTCTGGCGCGGGTGGTGGCACGGGTGCTGCGGGGGGAGGAACGGGCGGTGCCGGAGGCGGGACAGGCAGCTGAACGCGTAGAGACAGCCGATGATGAGAGATCGTCGGCTGCTGTCAGTTGGGTGTTACACACCGGCTTGTGACCGCCGGCAGGTTCCACTTGCCGTTCAACACCTCGGGCTTGAGCCCATACAAACGCGTGGTCAGGTTGAACCTACCCTTCGGCCGTTGACCACGCGCGTGAGTGTTGGAACCTTCCACGTCATCAGCGTCTGCGCGTCTTCGCGCACGGTCTGAAGCGCTGCTTTGATTTCAGGCTCCAGTGCATCCATGTTGAACGATTTTCCGGGTTCGAGACCAATACGCTTCATCTGCGCCAGGATCGGTTGATCGGTGATGTGCGCAGGGTGCTTTTTGAGCAACTGGACGGCGTAGGCGAAGTAGTCGGCCACCGACATGGTGTCGACCTGGATCTTTGGCGGGGTCTTCAGGTCCACGGTCGGGTCGCCTTTCACGCTGGCAGGCTCGGGGCTTTTACCCAGCCGGGACAACGGGGTCACGGTATAACCAGCCTGAATTTCGTGCACGGCCGCGTAGTCCGCCGCACCGTCGGTGTTAGTGCGGCCAATGACCCAGACAAAGGGTGTAGGCGCCGGCAGATGGTTCAGTCCGGCAGGCACCGTCCCGGTCCAGTCCGGCGGTGTCACCAAAAACTGCCCCGCTTGTGTACCCGTGGTGCGCCAGCCCGGTGAGGCGAACACCTCGGTCCACATGTCGAGCATCGGCAGCACGTAAAAACGCCCGGCAGTATCGGGCGCTGCGATCACCAGCGGTTCTTTGGTCAAATCCAGCCAGGCAATGGAATACACGGTGTCGACGTTCGAGCGCACCACCCCTTTGATATCTGCAGGGGGATACTGCGGCACGCTGACAAACTTGTTCATCGGACCGTTACCGAATTCCTTGCCCGGTTCGATTGGGGTGAATTGCTTGCGGGTGATGTCCATGGTCAACAGCGGGTAAAAATAAAGGTAGGCATCCACGCCGATTGCGTGAGCTTCCGTGGCTGTGACTGTCGATTGAGCGTGGCTCGCGAGCGGAAAAATAGCGGTGACTGCGACGGTTAGAGCAACGGCTGTCAATGCTTGAGTTATCAACATTGTGGCGATCGTCCGTGCGGTGGGGAGACTTGCCGGAATCGGCAAAGCTACCGCAACTCTAGACGATCAATTCAAGAGGATCTGACAGGCGGACAGCCGGCTGGCCGAAGTGTTGCACGGGTGAAACACCTCGATCTACACCTCAACGATCCGAGCGCAGCAGTGCCTCGACACCACCTTCCATCGACAGCACCGCCGAGCGGTTTCGCCCCGAATGCTTGGCTTGATACAGCGCCGCGTCCGCTCGTTCGATAAACACTTCCATGCTGTCCCGCCCCGTCGGCACAAACGAATAACAGCCAAGACTGACTGTCACGAATCCCGTGGGTGAACCGCTGTGGATGATGTTCTTGTCCATGACGCTGCGACGAATCTGCTCGGCAATCACCATCGCGCCGTGAATGTCGGTGTCGGGCAGCAAAACCGCAAACTCCTCACCGCCGTAACGCACGGCCAAATCGGCCTTTCGATGGCAGCACCCCTTCACCGCCCGCGCCACCTCAGCCAGGCAATGGTCCCCCGCCACGTGGCCGTATGCGTCGTTGTAGGGTTTGAAGTAATCGATATCGAGCATGATCAGGCTCAGCGAACTCGACTGCCGGGCGCCACGGCCGAACTCGATGTCCAGCGCCCCTTCGAACAGCCGGCGATTGGCCAGGCCGGTCAGGCTGTCATGGGTCGCGATCAGCTTCAGCGCTTCCTTCGCCTTGCGCAAATCCGCCTCAACCCGTTCGCCGAGGCGCACCTGATGAAGGAACACCCAACCGAACAGCCCCACGCCCAGCACCACCAGGGCAACGATAACCGTGGAATGAAACGCGGTGTCGTACCAGTCCTTGAGAATCGATTCCCTGGACGAGGCGGCGGACACTACCAGCGGATAAGTGTCGAGCTGACGGTAGCCATGCAACCGCACAACACCATCGAGCAGTGAGCTGAACATCGCATTACCGGAGGGCGCGTTGGGCAGCAATTTCTCAAAGATCTCGCTCTTGGCCAGTGATGTGCCAATCAGCGATTCCACAAACGGCCGTCGCGCCAGCAGCGTTCCGTCGGTCAACCCCAAAAACATCGAACCGTTGTCATCAATGCTGAAGCTTTTGAAGAACTGATCGAAGTACGCCATCTTGATTCCGGCCAACAAAACGCCCTGAAAATTGCCATTCTTGTCGTTCACACGCTTGGATATCGGAATGATCCACTCGCCATTTTTCCGACTGCGAATCGCCGGCCCGATGTGCGCCAGGGAGGAGACGTTCTGCTGGTGGAACTTGAAATAATCGCGATCCGCCACACCCGGGCCGCGTGGCAGATCGTCGAAAGAGGTAACGACCCACTGCCCCTTCTGGTCGAACAGAAATATCCCGTGCAATTGATTCAGCGCCTGCACCCGCCGGGCGAACGTTTTCTGCAAGCGTGGCTTTTGCAACGCACCGAAACCGTCAGCCTGAATCCAGTCCGCCAGGCTGGTCAGCACCAGATCGGCTTGCATGAAGGTGTCTTCGGCCTGCTGCGCCATGGCCCGCGTCAGGTTTGAAGAGGCCACTTGCGCCAATGCCAGATCGTGCCGCCGCGATTGCTCCAGTTGCAGGTAAAGCAAACCACACAGGCTCAGGCACACGACCGCAATAAACAGCACCGCTGATTTGCGCAGCGGTAACCGTTTCAGGGTGACACCCGTGGCGTTGTGCGGATCGTGAAGAGGGATTGGCAAAAGCTCATCCTGCAAGGGTAAGGCATGGGTAGAAGACCCAAAACCCTTATTTTTTGTGAGCTTAGTCTACGGGGGGGTAACGGGCAAATGTCCTTTGGATAGCCGCCGCATCGCACTCTGCAAATGTGCCTGGGCACTTTCTGCATCCCCCAGGCGCATTTGCTCGTACGCCCGCTGCGCAATCTCATGGGGCACCGGCTTGAGTTCGCGTTGGGTCGCCATCGCCATCAACTGCACTTGGGCGGCACGTTCAAGGTAATACAGATCGTCCCACGCCTCGGCGATGGTGGGCCCGGCGACGTCGAGCGTGGATGTAGAACGCGGTCGCTTCCGGCTGCCCTTCGCCGGCCACGACGTTGCCGTGAAAGTCGCAGACCAGCAGATTCAGAACACGCTGCCAATTCCGTGCAAGCGGTGATGGCAACCTCCGAATCCAGATTTCGATGCCCGGCGCCTGGCGCTGATCCTCGCCGGTTTCAACCGCGCCAGACCGCAAGCGCGTCTGGAAACCATCAGCGGCATGAGCACCGATCTCAAGCAGAAACTGAGCACCGGCGCCCTCGACATTGCATTGGTCAACCGCGAACCGGACAGCGGGCCGTGCTGGGCAGCCTGGCCGGAAGGAGTGCAACCCGCTGACTGATGCGCATGGCCTGTGAAAACAGTTCGGGCTGCTGCCGTATAGGGGACAGACTTACTTAATCAAGCCTGATCCCCTATTGCTGACTCGGCCCCGCCGCCACCACCGAACCCGCCGATGTGTGTAAATCCAGCACAGGCATTTGCGAAGGCCGATTCAATGCGCGCAACACCGGCGCATCGTATCCATACACATCAGGCTTGAACGCCACCCGACCATCACTGCCCAAATCCACCGTCCAGTACGCCAGCAACACCGGCACTTTCACCGGAAGCCGGATGTTCTCGGTCTTGCCGTTAGCCAGTTGCTTTTGAATGCCTTCGCTATTCCAGCGGACCGGGTCATTGAACAACAGCTCCACGAGTTGCAGCGGGTTCTCTACCCGAATGCAGCCCGAACTGGTGGCGCGGACAGTTTTGGCAAACAACTCGCGATGCGGTGTGTCGTGGAGGTAAATCGCATAGTCGTTGGGAAACCGGATCACCACCTGACCGAGCGAGCTGTCAGGTCCGGCGTCCTGACGCAGGGTGAGGCCGCGCGGATTGCTCCAGTCGACGGTCGACGGATCGAGCACATTACCTTCTCTATCAAGCACGCGAATCTGGTTGGCGGCCAGGTAACCTGGATCGTTCTGAACTTTTGGCAACACATCCTGCTTGAGGATCGTCGGCGGCACGGTCCAGGTCGGATTGAACGTGATGTAAGAAATCTCGGCCTGGAATACCGGTGTATTGCGTACCGGTTTACCGACCTGAACCCGAGAACGCCAGATCGGGTGACCGTCGCGATACATCGCAACCTTGTACCCGGCGATATCCACGATGACGAACGTGCCCTGAAGTTTGTAAAGCAGCCAACGCGCCCGCTCCATGTTCACCCGCACCTGATCGATGCGCGCATCAACGGACACATTCAGCGCCGCCAGCGTCGCTGCGCCCGCCATACCATCCGCCCCAAGATATTGCTCGATTTGATACTTTTTCACTGCGGCGGTGACGGCGGCGTCGTAGTTCGTCCCGCGCGTAAGTCGAGGGTCCAGAAAACCGCCTGCGGCCAACCTCGCCCGCAACTGCGCGACAGCGGGTTCGTCCATGCCAGGCTTGAGGGAATGACCTTCAGCAACCTTCTGCCAGCCGTCCATGTCCCGAACCTTGCGCAGTTGCGCCAAGGCTTGACGCAAGCCGACGTAAACCGCTTCCTGGGGCGGCGCTTGAGCAAAGGCACGGGCGACATCATGGTTGTCGAGTGCGGCGAAGAAGTTATTGACGTCGTCGCGGGGATCGACGCCCGACGGGTCGAAATTCCAGTGGATGTCGAGCCGAGAAGGATCGACCTTGCCCCGCCGCAATTGCATCAATGCAGTGATGAAGGTATGAGTCGTCGCCATATCAAAGGCTGCCCGTTGCTCGGGCGTGGCCGACGAGGTCTGCATCGATGACTGAGACCTGACCAGCTCATCGATATGGAAATCCGCCGGGTTCAAACCGTCGGCCTGGGTGTCATTCAGGCTTTTAATTAACTGGCCGACGTCGCTGTCATTCGACCAGGCCGCGCGATAGGCGCGATGCGTATAAAAATCCATCACCAGGCGGCTGACATCCACTCGCCGATGGCGCGGTGAAGTGAGCAACGGTGGAAACGCGGTTTTCAGTGGAGCAAGCGTGGCCTGAATCGCCTGAGCGACATTATCGTCCGCTGCGGCTTCCATAACGGTGCTCGGCGCAATTGTCGACTCAATCGGCGAAGTTTCGGCGATCGCAGCACCGCTGATCAGAAAGCCCATAAAAAAAACGCGGCTTATGACGAATAACCTTGTTAACTGCCCCATGGATAATCCTTAATCTCCCGCATTCAACGGCTAGCTTTCCACACACTGCTAGACTCGAAACTATCATGATGAGACATCTATATGGCGCCAGAACGCTTCGGCCTCCTACTCACGGCACTGCTGCTGACGATAACGTCAGTACCGTCAGCCTACGCCGATTCGCTCGCGGCCGCCCTCATCAAAGCGGCCCCCAATGCAAACGCCAAGGTGATTGGACTGGCCGTACGCGCATCCCAGTGCAGCATTGCTCAAGGCAAAGCACCTGTCCAAAGACTCGCCGTCATCGACTATTCCCTCCCTTCGACCGAACAACGGTTGTGGGTGTTCGATTTAAAGAAGCGCAAGTTGCTGTTTCATGAACTGGTCGCCCACGGACGCAACAGTGGCGAGAACATGGCGGTCAACTTCTCCAACCAGAATGAAAGCTTTGCCACCAGTATCGGCTTGTACCGCACCCAGCAGAGCTATGTCGGACAGAACGGCTATTCGTTGCGCATGGAAGGCCTGGAACCGGGTTTCAATGACAACGCGTTTGACCGGGCAATCGTTATTCATGGTGCACCTTATGTCAGCCCGGTGCTCGCCCGTGCGAATGGACGGATTGGCAGAAGCTTGGGCTGCCCTGCCGTGCGGCCGGCGATTGCTCATCGGCTGATTGATTCGATGAAGGATGGGCAATTGCTGTTTTCGTATTACCCGGATCAGCGTTGGTTGAAGTCTTCTTCGTATATCAATTGCGGCAGCGGCACTGTAGCGGAAGCGTCCGGGCCGAATAAGATCTGATAAAAAAGGGCAACCTATCCGGCCGCCCTTCTTCGTAACGTTACGCCCCCTTATCAAGAAACACCCTGGCCGGGAATCGGGGCTGTTGGCACACAATCTGATCCGAATGCTCATGGCACAATCGGCTCTATTAGCTGACTGCTTACCTCGCGAACTGAGCTTCAAACACAGCCTTCAGCTATGGCTGGCGCTGCGACAATATGGCAGCCCTGAAGAAGAGGATGGCCTGTCAAATTTATTGACGCTGATTGCTCAAAGGCGCGTTGGAAACCGACCTGGTCGTATCGAGCCGCGAGCCATAAAACGAAGACCTCAAGCCTACCCCTTGCTGACCAAATCACGTCGGTCAGCAAGGGCAGATGTCAGGAAAAATGGGCATGCTAAGGAAACTCTGAAGAAGACTTCCAAATCTGGTGAAATACCCGCCTGACACGAACACGATGGTTGAGTCCCGATGAAACAGATGTCCTTCGCCGATGCCGAGTACGCCGGCAAACGTAAGCAGACCCGCCGCGAGCGCTTCCTGATCGAGATGGATCAGGTCGTGCCCTGGAAGGGCTTGGTTACTTTGATCGAGCCGCATTATCCAAAGGGCGAAGGGGGCCGTCCGGCGTATCCGTTGATGGCCATGTTGCGCGTTCATTTGATGCAGAACTGGTTCGGCTACAGCGATCCGGCGATGGAAGAATCACTATATGAAACGACGATTCTGCGCCAGTTCGCGGGCTTGAATTTGGATCGGATTCCCGATGAAACCACGATCCTCAACTTCCGCCGTTTATTGGAAAAACATGAGTTGGCAGGCGGGATTTTGCAGGTCATCAATGGCTATCTGGGCGACCGGGGCCTGCTGTTGCGTCACGGCACGGTGGTCGATGCGACGATCATTCACGCGCCGAGTTCGACCAAGAACAAGGACAGTAAACGCGATCCCGAAATGCACCAAACCAAGAAAGGGAATCAGTATTTTTTTGGTATGAAAGCGCACATCGGCGTCGATGCCGAATCCGGCTTGGTGCATAGCCTGGTGGGCACTGCGGCCAATGTGGCGGACGTGACGCAGGTCGATCAGTTGCTGCACGGTGAGGAAACTTACGTGTGTGGCGACGCCGGTTTCACCGGCGTGGACAAACGTCCCGAGCATCAGGATCGCAAGATGATCTGGTCGATTGCCGCCCGGCCAAGCAGCTATAAAAAGCACGAAAAAAAGAGTCTGATCGGGCGCATGCGACGCAAGATCGAATACGCGAAAGCGCAGGTGCGGGCCAAGGTTGAGCATCCGTTTCGCGTGATCAAGCGCCAGTTTGGTTATACGAAAGTGCGCTTTCGTGGTTTGTCGAAAAACATCGCGCAGCAGACAACGTTGTTCGCTTTGTCGAACTTGTGGATGGTGCGAAAACGGTTGATGGGTATGGGCGAGGTGCGTCTGTAATGCAGGCTGATCGCCCTGAAACAGCGCGATCCGAGGAAAGAACCATGAATTAAGGGCAAGAAAGGTCTGATTTTCGACCGACTTATGATTTTTGAGCCTCAAGTAGCGAGGGTATGAAAAATCGGTGGGTACTTCAGACCTTCCCTAAACATGTTAAGTAAGTGCCATTCAAATCCGTCCCCTTTTCTTTCTCCCCTTTTCTTTCTTTTCTTTGATATAGACAAGGGGGGCAGCTTGATTTAACGACCGATTCTGGCCCAGAGTGTGTAAAAACGTTTTTCAGCGAGATTGGCGCCCAAATCAGAGCTGAAAATCACGCATCTACGCAAAATCCAGGTCTGCCAACCAGCCGATAAATTTCAGATTTCACATAGAAGCGCAGACTTCAATTTTGACTAAGCGTTTTTACACACTCTGGGCCGTTTGCTGCCGCTGCTGACCGGCAGCTATGGGGCGATTGCAGCCCTTCTTGACAAGTAGCTTTGGAGCGACTGGTACCGGTAACACTGGATAGAAACAAGCAACACAAATATCACTAAAACAATTATCGGAAGATTGAATCGAAATGAATTTATATGGACGGCAGGATTTCCAAGGGTTTGTATATTTAGATTTAGATCAGCCATTGGTCGCTTGGAATACAGCAAGAGGCGCTTATTGCTCCGTGGACTGTTTAGGTGCAGGCGAAAGCGAGTCAGCACTATCTTTATCCATGGCTAATATGATGAGAGGCCACTCTGAAGAGCGTCTAAAAAGCGAGATGGCTATCGAGTGTGTCCGGACTAATTTTTTCCCAGACCATGTTTCTAGATTAAGAGGAGTTTTTGTTTTTGATGATATAGATAGTATTTCTAGGTTGTGGTGTGGCGGAGAATGGGGTGAGCACTTCCAAGATCACTTTATGACTGATGTAGGCGTCTCTGCCAACAAATCGTGCAGATTGGATGCTAACTGGATAATGGATATCATGGACGAATCTGGAAAGCTAACGAGTGAATGGTTGGAATGCGCCAAAAATTACTGGCAAGGAGTTCCTCATCCTACCAAACCCCCAATTTGGGAAAGACTAGTTGAGGGTTGGATCACAATCTGGGGTACGGAAATTAAAAATCGAGCCATTGCTGAGATTCATAAATACTGGCCACAATCTTTAAAGCTGCTCGAGTACAGTTGCAATGCTGCAGTGATCCATAGCAATGACGGTCTAATTACTGCCTTCCTCACAACAGAGGAAAACTATATGCATATTGGTTTCTACATTCGCTTGATAGATGCGAACAATAAATCGACATTTGAGAAAATGGATGAATACTTTAAGAGCCATCCAGAAATGCGCGCACTAACTAACGCCGAACTGATATTGCGCCCGTTAGATTTGTCTCATCTGAAGTTAAAAATCCCGTTCACTGGACCGGTTGAATTTTCAATCTGGGAAGATGGAAGAGTGGAAACCAATATTCAGAGTCCGACAAGGTAATTATCACCCAAGAGAAATGTACATCTTATTAACTTCTAGGCAACTGAAGAAATGGGGACCGATTTATTTACTCGTAGCTATCCAGTCGATTTCCTCCAGGCGATAGCTCAGATGCCCTGAACAATTGCAGCAAGACTCGCCTAAGCCCCACAACCCCAATCCTGATAAACTCTCCCCACCTCCCAGCCCCACCCATCTCAGAACCGCCAATGCCCCCAATCACCGCCACACCCGCCCCGCTCTCCCGCCGCTTCTCCGTCGCCCCGATGATGGATTGGACCGATCGCCATTGCCGTTTCTTCCTGCGCTTGCTCTCCAAGCACGCGCTCCTCTACACAGAGATGGTCACCACCGGCGCGCTCCTCAACGGCGACCACGATCGTTTCTTGCGTCACAACGAAGCCGAGCACCCGCTCGCCCTGCAACTCGGCGGCAGCATGCCGCTGGATCTGGCGATGTGCGCGCGGATGGCGCAGGAGCATGGTTACGACGAGGTGAATCTGAATGTCGGCTGCCCGAGTGATCGGGTGCAGAACAATATGATCGGTGCGTGCCTGATGGGGCATCCGCAGTTGGTGGCCGATTGTGTGAAGGCGATGCGCGATGCGGTGTCGATTCCGGTGACGGTGAAGCATCGGATCGGGATTAATGGGCGGGACAGTTACGAGGAGTTGTGTGATTTCGTCGGCACGGTTCGGGATGCCGGGTGCACGAGTTTTACGGTGCATGCGCGGATTGCAATTCTGGAGGGGTTGTCGCCGAAGGAGAACCGCGATATTCCGCCCCTGCGCTATGACGTGGCGGCGCGGTTGAAGACGGATTTTCCGGAGCTGGAGATTATTCTCAACGGCGGGATCAAGACGCTGGAAGCCTGTCACGAGCATTTGCAGACGTTCGACGGTGTGATGCTGGGGCGTGAGGCGTATCACAATCCTTATGTGATGGCTGAAGTGGATCAGCAACTGTTCGGCAGCACGGCGCCGGTGATCAGCCGGGCCGAGGCGCTGGCGCAGTTGCGGCCTTATATAGCGGCGCACATCGATGCGGGCGGCTCGATGCACCACATCACTCGGCATGTGCTGGGGCTGGGCACCGGGTTTCCGGGGGCGCGCAAGTTTCGGCAGTTGTTGTCGGTGGATATTCATAAGGCTAAAGAGCCTTTGGTGTTGTTGGATCAGGCGGCGGAGTTGTTGGAGGGGCGGTAACCGGAAAATCCCTAGCTACGTTAATGGAGTGTCATTGATGGCAACTGCGAGGCTAACGACGCAAGGACGAATTACCATTCCGGCGCAGGTTCGCACCTCGCTCGGGTTGGCCGCAGGTGATCACGTCGAATTTGTAACGTTGCGAGACGGCAGCGTTGAATTTTTCGCCAAGACGGGCTCGGCTCATGCGCTCAAAGGTCTTATCTGCAAGCGGTCCAAGACGACAAGAGTTATGAGCCCGAACCCGTCGCCGGATCTAATAAAAGGCAATTAGCCTCCAATTGTCAGTCACTACGTCAAAGACGTATGATCGCAACCATGCTGACAATCATTGAATCCAAGATATTTACAAAACTCTGGCCGGATTACTGGACTGAAGAAGAACGTGGTGCGTTCATGTCCTATCTGGCGAACAATCCGGACGCAGGCGCAGTGATCCCCGGCTCGGAGGGATGCCGAAAAGTGCGCTGGAGCATGGATGGTCGCGGTAAAAGTGGTGCGGTTAGAATTATCTACATCGCGCAACTTGCCAGCGGCGCCTTGGTCACATTGCTGATCTACGGCAAAGGCGCCACAGAGAACATCCCCGCGCATATACTGCGCAAAATCGCAAAGGAGCTGAATCATGCCCCTAACTGAAAAAGAACTGATGGAACGGGATGCCAAACGCAATATTGGCGAAGAACTGTTGGCGTCGATTCTTGAAGTCAAAGCCGGCCTACACGGCGACGTTCACAAAGTTGAAGTAACAGAGGCTGCAGAGGCCCGAAGCAAAACCGGTCTATCGCAACCGAAGTTTGCGGAGCTGCTGGGCGTTTCCGTACGCACTCTGCAGGAGTGGGAACAAGGACGACGGTCCCCTTCTGGGGCTGCACGATCGCTCCTTCATATCGCCGCTATTCGCCCAGACGTTTTCCGAGATGTATTGGCGAACTGAAGTCATGACTGTGGACCTTCTGGGCGCTAACGGTCACCCAGGTTGAACCTGTGGTCTGATTTGGCATCGTATTTACCGACACCGCGCCCCGCCTTTCAAACAGCCGTTTTCCGGTTGTTGCCGCTGGGGCCATCGATACGTACACGCACCCTTGAGTGGCTGTCAGCGCTCGGGTAATGTCATTAGACCCATAGGACAGAGCACGCCCATGACTTCCAAGCTGGAACAACTCAAACAACTGACCACCGTGGTTGCCGACACCGGCGACTTCGAAGCTATCGCTCGCGTTAAACCGGTGGACGCTACCACCAACCCTTCCCTGCTGCTTAAAGCAGCGGCCATTCCCGGTTATGCCGAGTTGCTGAACGCATGTGTCAGCGACTGCAAGGGCGATGTTGGCCTGGCCAGCGACCGTTTTGGCGTTGCGGTAGGGCAAGAAATCCTGAAGGTGATCCCTGGCCGTATTTCCACCGAAGTGGATGCGCGCCTGTCGTTCGACACTGACGCCGTATTGAAGCGTGCCCACCGTCTGATCGACCTGTACGACAAGGCCGGCATTGGCCGTGACCGCGTGCTGATCAAGATCGCTTCCACTTGGGAAGGCATCCGTGCCGCCGAGACGCTGGAAAAGGAAGGCATCCAGACCAACCTGACGTTGCTGTTCTCGTTCGCTCAGGCTGCGGCGTGTGCTGATGCAGGGGTGTTCCTGATTTCGCCGTTCGTGGGTCGTATCTACGACTGGTACAAGAAGGCCAACGGCAACGACTACACCGGCGCGGATGATCCGGGCGTGCAGTCGGTGACGCGCATCTACAACTACTACAAGGCCAATGACTACAAGACTGTGGTCATGGGCGCAAGCTTCCGCAACCTGAATCAGATCGAGCAGCTGGCGGGTTGTGACCGTCTGACCATCAGCCCGGATTTGATTGATAAGCTGGCGGCGGATACCGGCAAGCTGGAACGCAAATTGGCGCCGGGCCATGCCGGTGAAGCACGTTTGAGCCTGAATGAAGCGCAGTTCCGTTGGTTGTCCAACGAGGACGCGATGGCGACCGAGAAACTGGCTGAGGGTATTCGTCAGTTTGCTCGGGATCAGGAAAAACTCGAAGCACTGCTACAAGCCAAGCTCTGATCCAGTAAGAGCAAACGCAAAAAGGGCGAACCCTCAAGGTTCGCCCTTTTTTATGCTTTGAATTTGGGGCTGCTTCGCAGCCCAACGGGACGGTGCGGCGTTCCGACAAGCTCCCTCGCCACAGAGATCAGTGACGCTCGAGGGCGTTAACCAGATCATGGAATGCTTCACGATTGGAGTCGTTGAGGCCCATGAGGATCTTGTGTGCTTCGAGCACTTTGATCCGCACCACTTCTTCGGACTGATCCTGGTCTGGCAGGTCGGTCAGGCACTCGGGGCACGGGATCGGGCGGTCAACGATGTTGAACACCTGCTCGAAGCCCATGGACTGCAGCAGACGGGTGATGTCTTCGTGGGTGGTGACGACGGTCGGCAGCAAGCCGACCTTTTGCCGCGACAGGATCGACAATTTGGCCAGCAGGCCCAACGTAGTGCTGTCGATGCTGCGGGTTTCGGTCAGGTCGATCACGATCGCATTGAAGTTCAACGCCGTGAAGATCCGCTCAATAGTCGCATCCAACGCCGAACACAGGGTCAGGCGAACTTCACCGACGAACTTCAGGACGAAGGTGCCATCCTGCTCGGCGAACTGGATTCTACCGGTACTCATTGAAGATTCCTGCTCAACACCAACAGGGCGATATCATCCGGCATCTCCCCTAGCGTGGCCAATCCAAAAACCTGCCGCAGACCATCCAGGCTGCCGCCCGCTGCCTTGACCCGTTGAGGCAAAGCCGCTTCTTTTTCTTTGAGTGTAGGTTCTGGCAAAAGGTCCAGGATGCCATCAGACATCAGCGTCAGGCTGAATGTCGGCGGCAGCTCCAGTACGTGGTCTTCGTAGGTGGCTTCATTAAAGAGGCCCACCGGCAGACCACGCCCTTCCAGATAACGAACACTGTCTGGCGTGTACAACACAGGCAACGGCAAATGACCACCGATGCTATAGGTCAACAAACCTGTCTCCTCGTCGATGACTCCACCGACCATTGTGACGTGTTTACCCAGCTTACAACTGATCAGGCCTCGGTTGATATGACCAAGGACCTCTGAAGGCTTGAATTCCGGCAATGTGCCGCTGCGCTTGGACTCGAACAGCAAGCGCGTGGTCATGAACTTCAGCAGCACGGTAACGAAGGCGGAAGAGGCGCCATGACCGGAAACGTCCGCCAGGTAGAAGGCTACCCGACGCTCGTCGACCCGAAAGTAGTCAACGAAATCACCCGACAGGTACAGCGACGGGATGATCTGGTGAGCAAACTGGAACTCGTCGATGGTCCAGGGACTGACCGGCAGCATGTTCATCTGCACCTGGCGACCGGCGTTCTGGTCTTCCTGGAGCAGGTTCAGGCTGGCGGCGAGTTCGCGGTTGGCCTTTTCCAGCTTCTCGCGGTAGCGCTGGTTTTCCAGCAGCAGGCGCGCACGATCCAGGGCCCGGCGCACAGAGTGCTCGAGCACGGCAAGATCTTCGAGAGGCTTGATCAGGTAGTCCGCCGCGCCCAGGCGCAGGGCCTCGACCGCGTCGTTCATCACGCCGGCACCCGAAACCACGATTACCGGGGTTTGTGGCGACAGCCCGGTGACCTGGCGAATAAGTTCGAGCCCGCCCATCTGCGGCATACGCAGATCGCAGATGACCAAGTCGGGCTTGTTTTGCTCGAATACCTGAAGACCCTGCTGGCCATTGCTGGCCTGCAGGACACTGAAACCACTGTCTTCCAAGTAGGCCGCGAGGCTCGCGCGCACTACTTCGTCATCATCGATTATCAGCAGCGTGGCACTGGTTTTTGGCATGTGGGCAAACGGCGCCAGAATTAGGTTGGCGTAGCAGGCAGGGGCTTTGTCCCGGCTCACACTACTGGATTCGCTTTCTAGCCTCTCTACTGCACTGTTTTCGAGCGTTTGCCCTACACACAGGTACACCAGAGGTGCCCTTCTAAGGCGCAGACGGTACTCCCATCCGCGGGGCGTTTCAAGCTCACGCCGATGGTCGCTTGACGTCTTTCCATTTCAAATCACCGGGA
Source organism: Pseudomonas sp. RT4P38 (assembly GCF_054897765.1). NCBI lineage: Bacteria > Pseudomonadati > Pseudomonadota > Gammaproteobacteria > Pseudomonadales > Pseudomonadaceae > Pseudomonas > Pseudomonas sp. RT4P38. Next base: position 2,489,217 of record NZ_CM142703.1, on the reverse strand, counting down.
GTTATAAGAACAGGCAAAACCGTAACGTAATGGAAGGTTCAAACCCCTGCGTCAAACCGGTCCCGGAGGCTCAACGAAAGAAGGCGGCCAACTGGCCGCCTTCTCGGTTTTACCGGTCGAGATCAAAAATCGTCTTCGACCTGGCCGTCTTTGACTTTGAATTCGCGATTCTGCAAATACGCATTGCGGATGAAGGTGTACTTGTCGCCGCTGATCAGCTTCTCGGCCGACAGCAGGCTGGCGCGGGTATCGACAATGTTCAGACCGAAGATCGAGTTACGCACGGGCACGTCGTGGATGTACGGGTACGGGCCGGTGTAGCCGTCGACATACTTGGACGGCGCGTCACGTAGCGTGCTTGGCCCCAACAACGGCAACATCACGTACGGGCCGCTGCCCACACCCCAGTAGCCGAGTGTCTGGCCGAAGTCTTCGTCACTGCGTTGCAGGCCCATTTTGGTGCCCACGTCGATGAAGCCCAGCAGGCCGAACGTGGTGTTGAAGATCATGCGTGCAGTGTCGACGCCAGCGGCGGCGGGTTTGGCCTGCAAGATGTTGTTGGCAAGGTTGGTGACATCACCGACGTTGCGGAACATGTTGTGAATGCCGTCTTCGAGAAACTGTGGCGTCACGAACTGATAGCCTTGCGCCAAAGGCTTCAGTGCATAGGTATCGACTACGTCGTTGAACGTGTAGATCGGGCGGTTGATGCTTTCCCAAGGGTCGTCTTCCGAGGCTGCCTGGGCAACGAACGGAACCAGCAGTACGCTGGCAAACACACAAAGCTGAGCTAGATGATTGCTCCAGCGCATAGAAAAACTCCTTGGATTGTACTGGTGCGGGCGCATGGCCCAAGCGTAAAGCTGGCTAGTATAAGACGGAAAAGCCGCTTAAGGCAGCACCGTGCGAGGCAGCCTTCAGATCATTCGCGATGATTGTGAGCGATTCACATCAGTGTCACTCAACTGTCACCGTCGCCCCCTAGCCTTGAGGCTATTTCAGGGACGTAGATATGCCGCATGCCGAAGCATTGCCCCACATTGCGCCCAGCCTGACCGCCGTCCTGTTTGGCCTCAGTGGTTGCCTGGTGGATTTCGGCGCACGCACGCGCACGCAAAGCAGCCACTCTGCCGTGCACGCCGAAGCCACGCCCGGTGCGCTGGATAGCCTGCGCAGCTTGCAGCATCAGCAGATTCCCTGTGCCTGGCTCGACGAGCTCCCCCCTGCCCTCAGCCATTCCCTGGCCGTCGCATTGCCTTCATGGATCAAACCCTCGCAACACCCAGAAACAAACAATCCATGGCCGGCACCGCACGCCTGCTGGCAAGCCTTGATGACGTTGAATGTCGAACGACTGGAGGGTTGCGTGCTGGTCAGCGGCGAACCGCGATTGCTGCAAGCGGGGCTCAATGCCGGGTTGTGGACGATTGGGCTGGCGTCCTGCGGCTCACTCTGCGGCCTGGCACCCAACGACTGGCAGGCGCTGACTCAGCAGGAACGGGAATTCAAACGCGGCAAGGCAACGGTGCAACTGTTCGGTCTGGGTGTGCATTCGGTGATTGATCACCTTGGTGAACTTGACACTTGCCTGGCAGATATCAGCCTGCGCCGACTCAAGGGCGAAAAGCCCTGATCGAGATCATGCAGGTTGCGCGCGAGTGGATTAATCTAAAGGTCAAGCCATAGACCTTTGGCGTGCTGCTGCGGTCTATGCCAGTGCCTATCGATAAAAGGAAGAACGCCATGCCTGCCCGCGAACTGCAACAACAGCTCAATACTCTGCGCGAGCAATTGGAACAAAATCCACCGCTGACCGACGCCGAGCGCGAAGAACTGCACGCGCTGATGCAACAGATCGAACTGGAACTTGAGCTCGAAACAAAAACCCAGGACTCCAGCCTCTCCGACAATGTGAACCTGGCCGTCGAGCGCTTCGAAATAGAACACCCGACCCTTGCCGGCACCTTGCGCAACATCGTGCAAGCGCTGGGCAACATGGGAATCTGAACCCGCCGAATACGCAAAAAGCCCCGCTAGTGATAGCGGGGCTTTTTCATATCCGGGATTTGCAATGCAATCCCTGTGGGAGCGAGCTTGCTTGCGAAAGCGGAGTGTCAGTCATCATGGATGTTGAATGTGACGGACTCTTCGCGAGCAGGCTCGCTCCCACATTGGTTCTTTACTGGCGGACCAGGCGATGGTTCGGTAGCTGCGCTTCTTCGGTACTGCGATACGGGTTGATGTCCAACCCACCGCGCCGCACATACCGCGCATACACCGTCAATTTCTCCGGTTTCAGCAACCGTTGCAGGTCGAGGAAAATCCGCTCCACGCACTGCTCGTGGAAGTCGGAGTGCTGACGGAAGCTCACGATGTATTCCAGCAAACTCGCGTGATCCAGCGCCGCGCCACGGTATTCCACCGCCACGCTGCCCCAGTCCGGCTGACTGGTGACCGGGCAGTTGGATTTGAGCAAATGACTGTGCACGCTCTCCTCCACAATGCGCGATTCATCGCAACGCAGCAGTTCCGGACGCGGTTGCTCATAGTTGCTGACGCTGATATCCAGATCATCAATGCACACACCCGGTAACGCCACAACGCCTTCGGCCTCGACGTCCCTGAGCTTGCGAATCCGCACGCCGACCGGTTTACCGGCCGCGGCCGACAGGTCTTTGACCAGCGTCGATTCAAGGCTTGCAGTGTCGGCAAACGGCGTCTGGTTCAGGGAGTTGAGATACAGCTTGAACGACTTCGACTCGATGATATTCGGTGAATCCGCCGGGATGCTGAATTCGCCAATGGCCACCACAGGCTTGCCCGACGGCAATAGCCACGACAATTCGAAGCAGTTCCAGAAATCCACGCCTTTGTAGGGCAGGGTTTCAGCCGTCAGGCCCAGTTCGGCCCATTTCGCGGTGCGCGGGATCGGGAACAGCAACGACGGTGTGTAGATGGCGATGTATTCGCTGGATTTGCCCAGCGGCGAGTGTTCGGCTGCGGGATGCATGGCGGAAACCTGACTGAAGAATCAGCGGATTCTACCAGTCTTTGCTCCCTCCTTTGAGTGCTTACTGACTGACAGTCAACTTGCCGACCATCCCGGCCTGGTAACGACCGGGGATGTTGCAGGCAAATTCCAGGTTGGTCGCCTTGCTGAAGGTCCAGGTCAGCTAGGTTGTTTTGCCCGGCTCGACGAGCACGCTGTTAGGGTCGTCGTGTTTCATGCCATGCCCTTGAGATGAGTGCTCCGTACCGGCCATTGAACCGTAGTCCATATCCGCAATGCCTGTAGGCGTGAGCATGCCGCCCTGCTGCATCTTCATCATTTCCTGCTGATGCCTGGCATGCATCGCCGCGTCACCGAGTTTGAATTCGTGCAACAACTGGCCTTTATTCACCAGCACAAAACGAACCGTCTCACCGGCCTTGATATCAATCGCCTTGGGAGTGAACGACATGTCACCCATGACGACTTCAACGCTACGAGTCGCCTTGGTCGCCGGGGCCGGTTGACCGAAGTCATAGGTCTGCGCAGGGGAAGCCCACGCCGGCGAGCTCAGCGCCAGCAAACAGGCAGCCCGCACCAGGGATTTGCGCAAAAACATAGTCATACTCCAACAAGGTAAGGTTCAGCCTGTGGAAAACTCTAAGCTGCAGCGACTGCCCGCAACCTGACAGCCAGATTACAACTTTGTCAGGTTGGCCTGTATTCACGCCGCCCACGGTATAAAGCATTCGTTCCATTCGCCCCGAGTCGCCCATGAAACTGCTGATTGTCGAAGACCAACCGAAAACTGGCCACTACCTGCGCCAGGGCCTGACCGAGGCCGGTTTCAATACTGAACTGGTGGCGGACGGCAGCACCGGCCAGCAACTGGCGCTGACGGGCGATTACGCCCTGTTGATTCTCGATGTGATGCTGCCCGGTCGCGATGGCTGGCAGATTCTGCAAGCGGTGCGCGGTGCCGGCCTCGACACACCGGTCCTGTTTCTTACAGCGCGAGACGCGGTGGAGGACAGGGTTCACGGCCTCGAACTGGGCGCCGACGATTACCTGGTCAAACCTTTCGCCTTCTCCGAACTGCTGGCCCGGGTCCGCAGCCTGTTGCGCCGCGGTAGCGCCACACCTCAGGAAACCAGCCTGCAACTGGCGGACTTGCGCCTTGACCTGATCCGCCACCGGGTTGAGCGCAGCGGTCAGCGCATCGACCTGACGGCCAAGGAATTCGCCCTGCTGGAAATGCTCATGCGCAGGCAAGGCGAAGTCCTGCCCAAGTCACTGATCGCTTCCCAGGTCTGGGACATGAATTTCGACAGTGACACTAATGTCATCGAAGTGGCGATCCGTCGTTTGCGCCTGAAGATCGACGATGAATTCCCCAACAAGTTGATCCACACCGTACGTGGCATGGGTTACGTCCTTGAAGAGCGCCCCGCCTGATGCGTCGACTTTCGTTAAGCAGCCGTCTGGCGCTGCTGTTTGCGGCGTGCACCGCCGTAGTTTCATTATTCGCCGGGGTGTTGTTCAGCCGGGCCAGTGAAGCGCATTTCGTTGAGCTCGATCAGCAGTTGCTCGACGGCAAGTTGATTGGTCTGCGCCGGGCACTTCATGACATTCAGTCGAGTGAAAGCGAAATCAAACTGGCCGATGAATTGAGCCGACAGGCTGATCTTTCACTGCGGATCACCGGCAGCGACGGCAAGCGCTGGTATGACAGTTCAACGCGCCTGCCCCTGGCATTGCCGGCCCAACCGGGTTTGTCCACGGTGAGCAACAACGGTACTGATTACCGCGTCCTCAACGCTCCGCTTTACCTCGACAAACCCGAATCGCCGCAGTTGACCTTGCTGCTGGACATCACCCATCACCAGCACTTTCTGCAACGCATGCAACACCTGATCTGGCTGACCGTCGGTTTGTCAGCACTGGCCACGGCACTGCTCGGTGCGTGGGCAGCGCGCAGCGGATTGCGGCCATTGCGGCGCATGAGTGCAGTGGCGAGCGGTGTTTCAGCGCAATCACTCAATGCACGGCTGCCAGTAGAAAACATGCCGCCAGAACTCGCGGAAATGGCCCACAACTTCAACGCCATGCTCGGACGTCTTGACGACTCTTTTCAACGGCTCTCGGCCTTCTCCGCCGACATCGCCCATGAACTGCGCACGCCGTTGTCGAACCTGCTGACCCACACCCAGGTCACCCTCACCCGCCCACGCCCCATCGAGGACTATCGCGAAGCACTGCACAGCAACCTCGAAGAACTGCAATGGATGGCGCAACTGGTCAACGACATGTTGTACCTGGCCAAGGCTGACCACGGGTTATTGATGCCCAAGCGCGAACCGCTGGAGCTGGCGGAAGAAGCGGACCTATTGCTGGAGTTTTTTGCGCCGCTGGCGGAGGACGCTCGGGTCAGGTTGAGTCGTGAAGGTAGTGCGCGCATAGAGGGCGATCGCAGCATGTTGCGTCGGGCGCTTTCCAATTTGCTGGACAATGCGTTGCGGTTTACGCCTGCCCAAGGCGAGGTTCGGGTGCGAATAGTCGAGCAAGCCAAAGGGTTGAGTCTGACTGTTGAAAACAGTGGCGACGGGATTGACGGGGCGTTGCTGCCGCGCTTGTTCGATCGCTTCTACCGGGCTGATCCGGCGCGCCAGGAAGGCAGTAGTGAACATGCGGGGTTGGGGTTAGCGATTACTCAGTCAATCATCCGTGCCCATGGCGGGCAGATTCGTTGCGAATCGGATAACGGGTGGACGCGGTTTGTGATTGAGTTGCCGCGAACCTGATCGTTCCCACGCAGAGTGGGAACGATCACCGGTGGCTTACGAATACCGCAACGCGTGAGCCGGCTCGATCTTCGCCGCACGCCATGCCGGGTAAACGGTGGCGAGGAAGCTCAGAATGAAACCCGCCGAGCAGATCAACAACACATCCCCGCCCTGCAGTTCAGATGGCAAGTTACTGACGAAGTACACGTCGGAACTAAAGATGTGCTGCCCACTGACCCGCTCCATCCAGCCCACCAGTTCACTGACATTCAGCGCCGCAATCACGCCGAGCACACCGCCGATCAAGGTGCCGACAATCCCGATCACCGTGCCCTGGACCATGAAGATCGCCATGATTTGTCCCGGCGTGGCACCAATGGTGCGCAGGATCGCGATGTCCGCGCCCTTGTCGTTCACCACCATGATCAGGGTTGCGATGATGTTGAACGCCGCCACCGCGACGATCATCAGCAACAGCAGGCCGATCATGGTTTTTTCCATTTTCATCGCGCTGAACAGACTGCCCTGAGTGTGGGTCCAGTCGTCAGCCTTGTAAGCGGTGCCCAGCCCGCCAGCAATATCGCTGGAGACCTTCGGCGCCGCGTACAAATCCTTCACTGCCAGGCGCACGCTCTGCACCTGATTCGGCGCCCAGTGCTGCATCTGCGCGGCATCGGCCACGTGGATCAGCGCCATGGAACCGTCCAGTTCGGCGCCGACCTTGAACACGCCGACCACGTTCAACCGCTGCATGCGCGGGGTGATGCCGCCCGGTGCGTTGCTGATTTCCGGCACGATCAGGGTGATCTTGTCGCCGACGTTCAAGCGGAAGCGGCGCGCCGTGATCTCGCCGACCACCACGCCGAACTCACCCGGTTTCAAGGCATCGAGACGGCCCTGAACAATGTGCTGGGCGACGATCGATACCTTGCCTTCCAGCGCCGGATCAACGCCGCTGACCTGGATCGGCTGCATCGTCCCCTTGTAGGACAGCATGCCTTCCATCTCGGTGAACGGCACAGCAGCCGTCACTTCAGGGTTCTTCATGGCCGCAGCGGCGACGGGCTGCCAATCATCGATCGGATTGACGCCGACGATCGTCGCGTGAGGCACCATGCCGAGGATGCGCGAGCTCATTTCGCGCTGGAAGCCGTTCATCACCGACAGCACCACGATCATCGCCAGCACGCCCAGGGCGAGGCCGATCATCGAGGTCATCGAGATGAAAGAAACAAAGCGATTGCGGCGCTTGGCGCGGGTATAGCGCGTGCCGATAAAGATCGATAACGGTCTGAACATTCGCTGGGGCACCGTATAAAAATAAAAGACCCGACGCACATTTCAGTTGCGCCGGGTTTCGGCCAATCAGATGGGCGTCAGGCAACCTTCCTGCAAATGCAGGACGCGATCCATCTGGCGAGCCAGGTTCATGTCGTGAGTCACCACCAGGAACGCCGTGCGCATCGAGGTGCTGAGTTCCAGCATCAAATCCTGAATGCCCTGGGCGGTGTGGGAGTCGAGGTTGCCGGTCGGCTCGTCGAGCATCACCAGGCCTGGCTTGTTCACCAGGGCGCGGGCGATGGCCACACGCTGGCGTTCGCCACCGGACAGCTCCGAAGGCTTGTGTTCCAGACGATGGCCCAGCCCTACCCGCTCCAGCAACGCGGTGGCACGCTGACGTGCTTCGGGGATCGCGGTTTTGCCGATCAGCAGCGGCATGCAGACGTTTTCCAGTGCGGTGAATTCGGGCAGCAAGTGATGGAACTGGTACACGAAGCCGAGGGAACGGTTACGCAGCAGGCCACGGTTCTTCTCGCTCAGTGCCGAGAGTTCTTCGCCGTCGAGCCAGACGCTGCCCTTGGTCGGCGTATCGAGGCCGCCCAGCAGATTGAGCAACGTACTTTTGCCCGAACCCGAGGTGCCGATAATCGCCACGCGCTCACCCGGATGCAGTTCCAGTTGCAGACCCGCCAGAACCTCAACCGACTCCGGGCCTTCCTCGTAGGATTTGCCCAGGTTGCGGCAGCTCAAGATTGCTTTATCACTCATGCCCGACTCACTCATAACGTAGCGCCTCCGCAGGCTGGGTGCGCGCGGCACGCCAGGCTGGATACAGGGTGGCGAGGAAACTCAGGACCAACGCGGCGGCGCAGACCATCAACACATCCTGGCTCTGCACTTGCGACGGCAGGTAATCGATGAAGTACACGTCGGCGTTCAGGAACTTGTGCCCGATCAGGCCTTCGAGGGCCGAGATCGCGGCGCTGACGTTCAGCGCGGCGAAGATCCCGACCACGGCGCCGATCAGCGTACCGATCACACCAATGACCGTACCCTGGACCATGAAGATCGCCATGATCTGCCCCGGCGTGGATCCAAGGGTGCGCAAAATCGCGATGTCGCCCTTCTTGTCGTTCACCACCATCACCAGTGTGGAAATAATGTTGAACGCAGCGACGGCGACGATCAGCAGCAACAGCAAACCGATCATGGCTTTTTCCATGCGGATCGCTTGATACAGATTGCCGTGGCTGCGCGTCCAGTCGCGGGCATAAAAATGGTCTTCGCCGAGCTGCTGGGCGATAGTCCACGCGACGCGTGGCGCCTGGAACAGGTCATCGAACTTCAGGCGAATGCCCTGGACCTGATCCGGTTTCCAACGATGCAATTTGGCCAGATCCTGAAGATTGGTGATGCCCAGGTAGCCATCCAGCTCGCCGGCGCCGACGTGGAAGATGCCGACCACCGTAAAGCGTTTCATGCGCGGGAACATCCCGGCCGGGGTCACGGTGACTTCAGGTGCCACAAACGTCAGCTTGTCACCGACCGCAGCGCCAAGCTTGGCCGCCGCCTTGTCGCCGATGACGATGCCGAAACTGCCCGGCGCCAGGTCGTCGAGTTTGCCCTGCTGCATGAAGTTATCAATGATCGAGACCTGGCGTTCCAGCGCGGGGTCGATGGCATTGAGCAGGACTTTGGAGACTTTGCCGTTGTTGGTCAGCAAACCCTGCATCTGGGTAAACGGCGCCACGGCCGTCACCTGCGGGTTCTGCTTGACCTTGGCGGCCAGGCTTTGCCAGTCGCTGATCGGCTCACCGGACTCGATGGTCGCGTGGGGCACCATGCCCAGCACGCGGGTGCGCATCTCATGATCGAAGCCGTTCATGACCGACAGCACAACGATCATCACGACCACGCCAAGGGCGAGTCCGATCATCGAGGTCAGGGAAATGAATGACACAAAATGATTGCGACGCTTTGCACGGGTATAACGCGTGCCAATAAATACGAAGAGAGGTCTGAACATGTCGGGGCTTGTTCGGAGGGAAAAGGAACGTCCTTGTGGCGGGGGTCGATAACCAGCTTTACACTCAGACCACCGCCGCTACCATGGGTTCGCCATGTCGACATTAGATGAAGAAGATCGCCGCGAATACTACCGTATCGAGGACACGATCGCACTGGAAATTCGGCCCCTGTCCGCTCCCGAAGCCGCAGGCCAGGAAGTGTTGCAGGATGCTTCCCCTCTGTTCAACTTGCTCAGCGAACTGCACCTGAGCGAATTCGAGTCACAGCACTTGTTGCGCCAAATCAGTGAGCGCGACCGGAACCTCGCGGCGTTCCTGAAATCCCAGAATAAACGCATCGATTTGCTGAGCCAGGTGATCGCAATCACCGTGCTCGGGCAAATCGGCGAGCCGCAGCCGGTGATCATTTCCGAAGGCGGGATCGAGTTTCAGCATCCGACGCCGATTGCCGAGGACGCACGCCTGTCGGTCAAACTGGTGCTGATGCCGCAAGCCCTCGGACTCTTGTTGCGGGCTCGCGTCACCCATTGCGATCGCAAAGGCGACGGCTACGACGTCGGTACCGAGTTCGAGTATCCCAGCGATGCCCAGCGCCAATTGCTGGCCCGCTACATATTGCAGAAGCAGGCCCAGGAACGACGTCTGGCCCGCGAACAAAACGAACCAAGCATTTAATTTAAGGAAGAACCGTGACTCTCATCTACGGCCATCGCGGCGCCAAGGGCGAAGCACCGGAAAACACGCTGACCAGCTTTCAGCAATGCCTCAAGCACGGCGTGCGCCGCTGCGAACTGGACTTGCACCTGGCCATGGACGGTGAACTGATGGTCATCCACGACCCGACGCTCAAGCGCACCACCGACCGTCGCGGCAAAGTCGTCGAGCACACGGCGGCCGAGCTGGTGACTTACGACGCGCGCAAGGGCGGCCCGGGCTGGATCAAGCCCTGCCCGATTCCAACACTGGAAGAACTGTTCGAGAAATGCGATTTCGAGCACTGGCAGCTGGAAGTCAAAAGCGCTTCACGCACCCGCGCCGCGACGACGGTGTTGGCGATTCGCGAAATGGCTCAGCGTTTCGGCCTGCTCGACAAAGTCACGATCACCTCGAGTTCTCGCGAAGTGCTGAAAGCCGCGCTGGACCTGGTGCCGGACGTGTCCCGCGGATTGGTGGCCGAGTACGCCTGGCTCGACCCGCTGAAGGTCGCGCAAAGCTATGGCTGTGAGATCCTGGCGCTGAACTGGACGCTGTGTACGCCGGAACGCCTGCAGAGGGCGCAGCGTCAGGGGCTGCATGTGTCGGTATGGACAGTCAACGAGCCCGCGCTAATGCGCAGACTCGCCGACTTCGGCGTTGACAGCCTGATTACAGACTTTCCCGGTTTGGCCAGCGCCACGCTCGAGAATTGCTGAAATCGGTCTCCCCGGCCGGCTCAGGCCACCGGCCGGAGCCGCTCAAAAAAGCCGGTTGAGGCCATCGTACGCCGCTACCCGATAGGCTTCGGCCATGGTCGGGTAGTTGAACGTCGTGTTGACGAAGTACTTCAGCGTGTTCAGTTCGCCCGGCTGGTTCATGATCGCCTGACCGATGTGAACGATCTCCGACGCTTGATAACCGAAGCAGTGAACGCCAAGCACTTCCAGGGTTTCGCGGTGGAACAGAATCTTCAGCATGCCCTGAGGTTCGCCGGCGATCTGTGCACGCGCCATGCCCTTGAAGAACGCCTTGCCCACTTCGTACGGCACCTTGGCCTGAGTCAGCTCCTGCTCATTCTTGCCGATCGAGCTGATCTCCGGAATGGTATAGATACCGGTCGGCACGTCGTTGACGAAGCGCCAGCTATTGTTATCAACGATGCTGCCAGCAGCCGAACGACCCTGGTCGTGAGCCGCACTGGCCAGGCTCGGCCAACCAATCACGTCACCGGCGCCGTAGATGTTCGGCTTGCAGGTACGGTAGGCCTCGTCGACTTCGATCTGGCCGCGGCTGTTGACCTTCACGCCGACGTTTTCCAGACCCAGCTGGTCGGTGTTGCCGGTACGACCGTTGCACCAGAGCAAGGCGTCGGCCTTGATCTTCTTGCCGGATTTGAGGTGCAGGATCACACCGTTGTCCACGCCTTCGACGCGGTCGTAGTCTTCGTTGTGGCGAACCGTGATGTTGTTGTTGCTGAAGTGATAGCTCAGGGCCTGGGAAATTTCCGAGTCGAGGAAGCTCAGCAACTGACCGCGGTTGTCCACCAGTTCAACCAGTACACCCAGACCGCTGAAGATCGAGGCGTATTCGCAACCGATTACGCCAGCGCCGTAAACGATGAGTTTGCGCGGGGTGTGGCCGAGGCTGAGGATGGTGTCGCTATCGTAGATACGCGGGTGGTGGAAATCGATGTCCGCCGGGCGATACGGGCGCGAACCGGTGGCGATGATGATGTGCTTGGCCACCAGTTTTTCGACCACGCCGTTGGCGCAGACCACTTCGATGGTTTGCTCGTCGGCGAAGCTGCCGGTGCCGAAGAACACGTCGACGCGGTTACGGGCGTAGTAGCCGGTGCGCGATGCGACTTGTTTGGAGATGACTTTTTCGGCGCTTTTCAACACGTCCGGAAACGAGAACCAACGTGGCTCACCAATGGCCCGGAACATCGGGTTGGTGTTGAACTGCATGATCTGCCGGACCGAGTGACGCAGTGCCTTGGACGGGATGGTACCCAGGTGGGTGCAGTTGCCGCCGACCTGGCGACGGCTATCGACCATCGCCACCTTGCGCCCTGCTTTGGCGGCGTTCATTGCCGCGCCTTCTCCCGCCGGGCCGGAACCCAGCACCACCACGTCGTAGTTGTAGACAGCCATGCGTACTCCTCAGAACAGGCCGCGGCGCCCTCGGCACCTGCGGCTAAATCACGCCGATCTGCGGCGTGAAGGAACAATTTGGGGCCAGTGCAGAACCCGGACACAGTCTATATAAGCGTCAACGCCGGGCACATTAACCCTTGGTCGCGTCGTAGGCTACTTTTGCCTGCACTACAACGCCAGTCTTCGATGCTTGAATCGCCGTCATCACTCGGTTTTTCCGCCACTCAAGCGTTCAAAAGCCTGATTGGTTCGTGTGACGAAACCTGTATCGGCACGAATCACAAAGAATGCACCGATGTCATGCGTTTCGGCATAGTCCCAACCCCTTTCGGGACCCAGAATCAGCAACAGCGTCGATAAGCCATCGGCCATCAATGCTGAAGGATGAATCACCGTGACTGACGCCAAGGTGTGTAAGACCGGTGCCCCGGTGCGGGCATCGAAGGTGTGGGAATAACGCCGACCGTCCTGCTCGAAATAGTTGCGATAGTCGCCGGAGGTAGAAACGCCGTAGCCGTCGACAGCGATGATGCGCTCGGCCACTTGCTGGTCGTCGCGGGGTTCTTCCAGGGCGATGCGCCAAGGCGAGCCATCGAGCTTTTTACCGGCTGCCTTGAGTTCACCGGTGGCTTCGGCGAGGTAGTTGTGGATGCCCATTGCTTCTAGTTTTGCGGCAATCGTGTCGACTGCGTAGCCGGCGGCGATGCTGTTGAAGTCGACCTCGACCGCGGCGTCCTTGCACAGTTGATCGCCATCGATACGCAGGTGCTGGTAACCGACTCGCTGCCGCACTTCGGCCAGCGCTTGGGCCGCGGGGATTTTTTCCTCGCGAGCCTGCGGGCCGAAACCCCAGAGGTTGAGCAGCGGTTCCACCGTCAAGTCGAAGGAACCTTCGCTTTGTTCCGACAGTTGCTCACCGACGCGGACCAATTTGAGGATCGGTGCGGGCATTTTCTGACAGCGGTTGGCGGGTAGATCGTTGAAGCGTTCGATGTCGGAGTCGCTGCGATAGGTCGACATTTGTTGATCGACTTCAGCGAGGATCTTTTCGACCTGGACACGGACCTCGGCCGGGACGGGAAGACCGGCATGGCGCAGGTACTTGATCGAATACGTGCTGCCCATGGTCGGGCCGCTGAAGCTTTCCATGGAATCTCCGTTTCCGCAGCCTGTCAGGGCGCCCATCAGGACCACAAAACCGCACAGCCGCCATTTCAACAATCCTGCATCCCCTGGAGAGTCCCATGACACAACGCCAAGGCTCGCCATTATGCGGTAGAAGAGTGGGAGCGAACACCGCACAAACTAAAACGCCCCGACCAAAGTCGGGGCGTTTTCATGTGCAGCTAATGCTTAGCGCGGGAATGCTGGCGGGTTTACACCGGCCATGTCTTCCATCACGCGAACCACCTGGCAGCTGTAACCGAATTCGTTGTCGTACCAAACGTACAGAACAACGCGGTTGTCTTGGGTGATGGTTGCTTCAGCATCCACAACGCCTGCGTGGCGCGAACCAACGAAGTCGGTGGAAACCACTTCCTGCGAATTGACGTAGTCGATTTGCTTATGCAGATCGGAGTGCAGCGCCATGTAGCGCAGGTACTCGTTCATCTCTTCACGGGTGGCGGCTTTCTCAAGGTTCAGGTTGAGAATGGCCATCGACACGTTTGGCGTCGGAACGCGGATCGCGTTACCAGTCAGCTTGCCGGCCAGTTCAGGCAGTGCCTTGGCAGCAGCGGTGGCAGCACCGGTCTCAGTGATAACCATGTTCAACGCGGCGCTACGGCCACGGCGATCGCCTTTATGGAAGTTGTCGATCAGGTTCTGGTCGTTGGTGTACGAGTGAACGGTTTCGACGTGTCCATTGATGATGCCGAACTTGTCGTTAACAGCTTTCAGCACCGGCACGATGGCGTTGGTGGTGCAGGAAGCGGCAGAAACGATCTTGTCATCAGCGGTGATTTCACCGTGGTTGATGCCGTGAACGATGTTCTTCAGCTTGCCTTTACCCGGCGCGGTCAGAACAACGCGATCGATACCCGGGCAAGCCAGGTGCTGGCCCAGGCCGTCGGCGTCACGCCACACACCAGTGTTATCCACCAGCAGCGCGTCTTTGATGCCGTACTGGGTGTAGTCGACTTCGGTCGGGTTTTTCGCGTAGATAACCTGGATCAGGTTGCCGTTGGCGGTGATGGTGTTGTTGGCTTCATCAATGGTGATGGTGCCATCGAACGGACCATGAACCGAGTCGCGACGCAGCAGGCTGGCACGTTTCACCAGGTCGTTCTCGGCGCCCTTGCGGACGACGATGGCACGCAAGCGCAGGCCGTCGCCACCACCGGTTTTCTCGATCAGGATGCGCGCCAGCAAACGGCCGATACGACCGAAGCCGTACAGAACAACGTCGGTGCCTTTGCGGGCGGAAATGTTTTGCTGACCAACGACGTCAGCCAGTTCTTCACGGACGAACTGCTCGGCAGTGCGGCCATTGCCTTCGGCCTTGAACTTGACTGCAAGCTTGCCCAGGTCTACCGAAGCGGCGCCGAGTTTGAGCTCGCTCATGGCTTTGATCAGCGGGAATGTTTCGTGGACGGACAGCTCGCTGTCGTCGGACTGGCGATGGCGGGCAAAGCGGTGGGCTTTGAGAATCGCAATGACTGAACGATTGATCAGGCTGCGGCCATAGATCGAGCTCACCACGTTGTTGTTGCGGTAGAGCTGACCGATAAGCGGAATCATCGCTTCTGCGAGTGCTTCACGGTCGATCCATTCACCAAGACACTGGTCGGGCTTCTGAGTCACGGGAACCTTCCACATGTAGGGGCAGAAAAAAGGGGCTACATTATGCCGCCGAGTGCCTCCCGTAGCAATGCGCGCCTGTCGCGCGGCCAGTAACAAAATCCTCTTCAAAAAAACAACGCACCGCTAAAGCCCAATAAAACCGGGGCCTCCAGCGTCGTCAATTTTTTGGGGACAGCGCAGCGTTATCCGTAACCATCCGTAACACCTGTCCGTTTTGCCACTACATAATCGGTAATTTTCACCAAAAAACGGCCGGATTTTGTCTTTACCACTACATTTCGCCCAACCCGCGTAATAGACATATCTGCAACTGACAGCCGGCACCTGAGACCGCTACAATTACCGACTTTGTCGCAACGCTTGGAGCTCAACCTTCCGTGCCCGTTCTGCGTCTACCGCTACTCCCTGCCGCGGCAGGTAAACAGCACTGGGGCAATCTGCCCGGTGCCGCCCTGAGCCTGGCCATCGCCGAGGCCGCCAGCGCTGCCAAGCGCTTTACCCTGCTACTGACCGCCGACAGCCAAAGTGCCGAACGGCTGGAACAGGAGCTGAGCTTCTTCGCCCCGGATTTGCCGGTGCTGCATTTCCCGGACTGGGAAACCCTGCCCTACGATCTGTTTTCGCCGCACCAGGACATTATTTCCCAGCGAATTTCCGCGCTGTATCGATTACCGGAGCTGAGTCATGGCGTTTTGGTCGTGCCGATCACCACGGCCCTGCATCGCCTGGCGCCGACCAAATTCCTGCTCGGCAGCAGCCTGGTGCTGGACATCGGCCAGAAGCTCGATGTCGAGCAAATGCGCACCCGGCTTGAGGCCAGCGGCTATCGCTACGTCGATACCGTCTATGAGCATGGCGAATTCACCGTGCGCGGCTCGTTGATCGACCTGTTCCCGATGGGCAGCAAATTACCTTTCCGCATAGACCTGTTCGACGACGAAATCGAGACCCTTCGTACATTCGATCCGGAAAACCAGCGCTCCATCGACAAAGTGGAAACGGTTCGCCTCCTGCCAGCTCGCGAGTTCCCACTGCAGAAAGATGCGGTCACCCGCTTCAAGGCGCGCTTCCGTGAGCGTTTCGATGTGGATTTTCGTCGCTGCCCGATCTTTCAGGATTTGAGCAGCGGGATTACACCGGCCGGTATCGAGTACTACTTGCCACTGTTCTTCGATGAAACCTCCACGTTGTTCGATTACCTGCCGCAGGACACGCAAGTGTTTTCGTTGCCGGGCATCGAGCAGGCGGCGGAAAACTTCTGGAACGACGTGCGCAATCGCTATGAAGAACGCCGCGTCGATCCGGCTCGTCCTTTATTGCCGCCAGCCGAGTTATTCCTGCAGGTGGAAGATTGCTTCGCTCGCCTGAAGAATTGGCCGCGCGTGGTCGCCAGTCAACAGGACGTGGAAACCGGCGTCGGCCGCGAGCGCTTCCCTGCTCGAGAACTGCCGAACCTGGCCATTGAAGCCAAGGCGACTCAACCGTTGGCGGCGCTGGCGGGTTTCCTCGACGAGTTTCCCGGTCGCGTGCTGTTTACCGCCGAGTCCGCGGGCCGTCGTGAAGTGTTGCTGGAGTTGTTGGAACGCCTGAAGCTGCGACCGAAAACCGTCGACAGCTGGCCGGACTTCGTCGCGAGCAAGGAGCGCCTGGCGATCACCATCGCGCCGCTCGACGAAGGCCTGGTGCTCGACGACCCGGCGCTGGCCCTGGTCGCCGAAAGCCCGTTGTTCGGTCAGCGCGTGATGCAGCGCCGTCGCCGCGAGAAACGCGCCGACGCCAACAACGATGCCGTGATCAAAAACCTCACCGAGCTGCGTGAAGGCGCGCCGGTGGTGCACATCGATCATGGTGTCGGGCGTTACCTCGGGCTGACGATTCTGGAAATCGATAGTCAGGCTGCCGAATTCCTGACCCTTGAATACGCCGAAAACGCCAAGCTTTACGTGCCGGTGGCCAACCTGCACCTGATCGCCCGTTACACCGGCAGCGACGATGCCTTGGCCCCACTGCACCGTCTCGGCTCCGAGACCTGGCAGAAAGCCAAACGCAAAGCCGCCGAACAAGTGCGTGACGTCGCCGCCGAGCTGCTCGACATCTATGCCCGCCGCGCAGCTCGTGAAGGTTATGCGTTCGCCGACCCGAAAGCCGATTACGCGACCTTTAGCGCCGGTTTCCCATTCGAAGAAACCCCGGACCAGCAAACCACCATCGAAGCGGTGCGCACCGACATGCTCGCGCCGAAACCGATGGACCGTCTGGTCTGCGGCGACGTCGGTTTCGGCAAGACCGAAGTGGCGATGCGCGCCGCGTTCATCGCGGTGCATGGCGGTCGTCAAGTGGCGATTCTGGTGCCGACCACCCTGCTCGCCCAGCAGCATTACAACAGCTTTCGCGACCGCTTCGCCGATTGGCCGGTGAGCGTGGAAGTGATGAGCCGATTCAAGTCGACCAAAGAAATAAATGCTGCGGTCGCGGATCTCGCCGAAGGCAAGATCGACATCGTCATCGGCACGCACAAGCTGCTGCAAGACGACGTAAAAATCAAAAACCTGGGGCTGGTGATCATCGACGAAGAGCACCGTTTCGGTGTCCGCCAAAAGGAACAGCTCAAGGCCCTGCGCAGTGAAGTCGACATCCTCACCCTGACCGCCACGCCGATTCCGCGCACGCTGAACATGGCGGTCTCGGGCATGCGCGACCTGTCGATCATCGCCACGCCACCGGCCCGTCGCCTGTCGGTACGGACGTTCGTCATGGAGCAAAACAAGAGCACGGTCAAAGAGGCCTTGCTTCGTGAGCTGTTGCGTGGCGGTCAGGTCTATTACCTGCACAACGACGTGAAGACCATCGAGAAGTGCGCCGCCGACCTCGCCGAACTGGTGCCGGAGGCGCGGATCGGCATCGGCCATGGGCAGATGCGCGAACGCGATCTCGAACAGGTGATGAGCGACTTCTACCACAAGCGCTTCAACGTGCTGATCGCCTCGACCATCATCGAGACCGGCATTGACGTGCCGAGCGCCAACACCATTATCATCGAGCGTGCCGACAAGTTCGGCCTGGCGCAGCTGCACCAGTTGCGCGGCCGGGTCGGTCGCAGTCACCACCAGGCTTACGCTTATTTGCTGACGCCGCCGCGCCAGCAAATCACGCCTGACGCCGAAAAACGTCTGGAAGCGATCGCCAATACCCAGGACCTCGGCGCGGGCTTCGTGCTCGCCACCAACGACCTGGAAATCCGTGGCGCCGGCGAATTGCTCGGCGATGGCCAGAGCGGGCAGATCCAGGCCGTCGGTTTCACCCTGTACATGGAAATGCTCGAGCGCGCGGTGAAGTCGATCCGCAAGGGCGAACAACCGAACCTCGACCAACCGCTCGGCGGTGGTCCGGAAGTCAATCTGCGAGTACCGGCGTTGATTCCCGAGGACTATCTGCCGGACGTACACGCCCGACTGATTCTCTACAAACGCATCGCCTCGGCCACCGACGAGGAAGGCCTCAAGGACTTGCAGGTGGAGATGATCGATCGTTTCGGTCTGCTGCCGGAGCCGACCAAGAACCTGATGCGCATTACCGCGCTGAAATTGCAGGCCGAGCTACTGGGCATCAAGAAAGTCGACGGAGGCCCACAAGGCGGCCGAATCGAGTTCGCGACGCAAACCCCGGTTGACCCGCTGACGCTGATCAAACTGATCCAGAGCCAGCCCAAACGCTACAAATTCGAAGGCGCCACGATGTTTAAATTCCAGGTGCCGATGGAGCGCTCGGAAGAGCGCTTTAATACTGTAGAGGCGCTGTTTGAGCACCTCATTCCAAAAACTGCTTGAAGGACGCCGCATGCGCCTGTTTCGCTTACTGACCTTGTTGACAATGTTAATAACAGCACTGGTCACCCCTACCGCATTTGCCGATGACTTGTATCAGATTGAAATGATTCTGGTCCGCCAAAACGCCGTGCCCGCTATCGTCAGCCGCGCCGCGCCGGAAGACTGGGCTGCCGGAGCTCAGCCCATCAGCCCCGACAGCCTGCGCACACCGAGCCTCAATGCTGAAGTGGAAAAACTCACCGCCAGCAATGAATACACGGTGTTGCTGCACAAGGCCTGGCAACAGACTCTCGGTGAAGAGGCCAGCAAAGTCGCGATCAGCGAGGGCAAAGAACAGTTCGGCCAGTTCCCGATCGAGGGCACGCTGAGCATGAAACTGGGACGATTCACCGATGTGGATGCAGACTTCTGGGTCAACCAGATCGACGCCAACGGCATGGTCACCGCCAGCGAACGCATGAAGCAGGAAAGCCACACCAAGAACGGCCAGCTGAACTTCCTCGACAATGGCCACCTCGGCTTGCTGATCAAGATCACCTCGCTGACTGCCCCTGCGCCTCGGCCAGTCCCCGATGAAATTCCGGACTGATTGAAGTCCTTATGCCCCCGACCCTGAGCAAACCCCTGGCATCTTCCTGGGTCAGCCGATTCAAGGAACAGAGCCTGGAGCGTGGCCGCCGCTACGCGCTGGAGAACCGCGTCAGGATCGTCGAGGCCGGCGACGCCACGATCATCGCCGCCTGCGAGGGCTCTGGCGGTAACGTTTACCGCCAGACCATTCGCCTGCGCGAGTCAGCCAAAGCCACCTTGCTGATGATTGACGCCACCTGCACCTGCCCGGTCCACAGCAACTGCAAACACTGCGCGGCGGTGCTACTGAAAGTGCAGGAAACCCTGGCCTACCCAGCCGCCGCGCAAGACGCCGAGCTACTCGAGAAACTGCAAGCCGTACTGGAGAACCGTAGCCCGAAGGCACCGCCGCAAGTGCTGGTGGATAACGTGCAACCGGTGCCACGCTTGTGGCTGGCGAGCATCGAGTTCAGTGCCTTCGAACCGCGCAATGGCAAGATGCAGCGTTATATTCAGCATCGCGCGGCGCTGTCATTCAGCTATCTGGATGAGTACGTTTCCGGGCAGAAGAACGCCGACATCCTGATTCGTCAGGAGACGCAAACGTTACGGATAAAACGCCACCCGGAAGTCGAACAGACCTACAGGGAGCAGCTGCGAATCCTCGGCTTCAAAATTGCCACCCGGCAAAGCAAAGCCTTGCCGGAAAGCGCCGGCGAACTGTTCGAGATGGTCAACGATAGTGCCTGGCTGACCTTCACCCTCAATGAACTGCCGAAGCTGCGTACCCAGGGTTGGGAGTTGCAGATCGACGAAGACTTCGGTTTCGACCTGACTGCCGTGGACGATTGGTACGCCACTGTCGAACAGGCACCGGAGCGTGACTGGTTCGATCTGGAACTGGGAATCATCGTCAACGGCGAACGGCTGAGTCTGCTGCCGATCCTGTTGAACCTGATGCGCTCCCACTCCGAGATCCTCAACCCGGAACGCCTCGCACGACGTCGCGACGACGAGTTGATCCTGGTGAACATCCCCAATCGCCCGAACTCCGAGTACGGCCCGCTGCAAGTCGCCCTGCCCTTCGGCCGATTGAAACCGGTGCTGGCGACCCTCGGCGAGTTCTACCTGCAAGGGCCCGGCGAAACGACGCTACGCCTGAGCAAAGCCGATGCCACGCGATTGAATCCGCTGGAAGACCTGCCGTTGCTCTGGGAGGGTGGCGAGCAAATTCGCACCTTTGCCCAGCGCCTGCGGGACATCAAGGACTTCACCACGACCGCACCGGAAGGCTTGAACGCGACCTTGCGCCCGTATCAGCTGGAAGGCCTGAGCTGGATGCAGTCGTTGCGGCAACTGGAAGTCGGCGGGATCCTCGCGGACGACATGGGTCTGGGCAAAACCCTACAGACTCTGGCGCACATTCTCAGTGAGAAGAACGCTGGACGCCTTGATCGGCCGTGCATGGTGGTGATGCCTACTAGCTTGATTCCTAACTGGCTCGACGAAGCGGCGCACTTCACACCACAACTCAAAGTGTTGGCGCTGTACGGTGCCAGTCGCAAAAAGCATTTCGACAATCTGGCCGATTACGACCTGATCCTGACCACCTATGCGCTGCTGCCCAAGGACGTCGAACGTCTGGCGGCGCAGCCTTTGCACGTGCTGGTTCTGGACGAGGCGCAATACATCAAAAACCCCAACAGCAAGGCCGCCCATGCTGCCCGCGAATTGAATGCTCGTCAGCGTCTGTGCCTGAGCGGCACCCCGCTGGAAAACCACCTGGGTGAGCTGTGGTCGCTGTTTCACTTCCTGCTGCCCGGCTGGCTGGGTGATGTGAAAAGCTTCAACCGCGATTACCGCGTGCCGATCGAAAAGCGCGCCAGCGAAGTACGACTTCAGCACCTCAACGGCCGGATAAAACCATTCCTGCTGCGTCGAACCAAGGAACAAGTGGCGACCGAGTTGCCGCCGAAAACCGAAATCATCCATTGGGTCGAGCTCAACGAAGCCCAGCGCGACGTGTACGAAACCATGCGCTTGGCCATGGACAAGAAAGTCCGCGACGAGATCACCCGCAAGGGTGTGGCGCGCAGCCAGATCATCATTCTTGAGGCGCTGCTGAAACTGCGTCAGGTGTGCTGCGATTTGCGCCTGGTCAATGACGCCGCCCTGCCCACTCGCGGCAGCACGTCCGGCAAGCTCGACAGCCTGATGGAAATGCTAGAGGAATTGTTCGATGAAGGTCGGCGGATTCTGCTGTTCTCGCAGTTCACTTCGATGCTGTCGTTGATTGAAGATGAGTTGAAAAAGCGCGGAGTCGATTATGCGCTACTGACCGGGCAGACCCGCGACCGGCGCGCACCGGTAAAAGACTTCCAAAGCGGCAAGCGTCAGATCTTTCTGATCAGCCTGAAGGCAGGTGGCGTTGGCCTGAACCTGACCGAAGCCGACACGGTGATTCACTACGATCCGTGGTGGAATCCCGCGACCGAAAATCAGGCGACTGATCGGGCGTATCGCATTGGTCAGGAGAAGCCGGTGTTCGTCTACAAGATGATTGCCAGAGGCACGGTAGAAGAGAAGATTCAGCACTTGCAGAAGGAAAAATCCGACTTGGCGGCCGGCGTGCTGGATGGGCGCAAGACCGGGGACTGGAAGTTGCAGAGTGATGATATTGAAGCGTTGTTTGCGCCGCTGCCGGACAAACTCGAAAAATAGCGGCGATTACTAAATCGCCATCGCGAGCAAGCTCGCTCCCACAGGGTCAACATCAACCCTGTGGGAGCGTGGCTTGCTCGCGATGGGGTCAGCTCGGACTCACTGCAGTCACGCTTTATCAGGACTTGGGATCAGGCAATGGCGCAAACAACGCCTCAATATCACTCTGCTCAAGCTTCCATCCACCCGACGTCCCACCTTCCAGCACCGCCCCGGCCAGCGCCGCCTTCTCCTGCTGCAGCGCCTGTATTTTTTCTTCCACCGTGCCGCGCGCAATCATCTTGTAGACGAACACCGGCTTATCCTGACCGATACGATAAGCACGGTCCGTCGCCTGGTTTTCAACGGCAGGATTCCACCAAGGATCGAAGTGGATCACCGTGTCCGCCGCTGTCAGGTTCAGTCCTGTCCCGCCTGCCTTGAGACTGATCAGAAACAACGGCACCTTGCCGCCCTGAAAGTCTTTGACCGGTGTGCGCCGATCCGTCGTTTCACCCGTCAACAATGAATAACCGATCCCTCGCCGCTGCAATTCTTCCTCAATCAATGCAAGCATCGACGTGAATTGCGAGAACAGCAAAATCTTGCGGCCTTCGCTGAGCAACTCTTCGAGCATCTCCATCAGGCCGATCAACTTGCCGCTGCCCGCACGAAGTGCTTTCGCCGTCAGGGGCATTTTGATCAGCCGTAGATCGCAGCACACCTGACGCAGCTTGAGCAAGGCATCGAGAATGATGATCTGGCTACGCGCAACGCCGCTTCGGGCAATTTCGTCACGTACCTTCTTGTCCATCGCCACACGCACGGTTTCATAGACATCCCGTTGCCCATCGCTGAGTTCGACCCAATGCACAATCTCGGATTTAGGCGGCAACTCGGTGGCGACCTGTTCTTTCTTGCGACGTAGCAGAAAAGGTTTTATCCGAGCCGTCAGGTGCTGCATCCGTTCGATATTGCCGTGCTTCTCGATCGGGGTACGGTAGTCACGATTGAAGGTTTTACTGTCGCCAAGCCAGCCGGGTAACAAGAAGTGAAACAGTGACCACAACTCGCCAAGGTGATTTTCCAACGGCGTGCCGGACAAGCACAAACGCTGCCGAGCTTCCAGATCCCGGGCAGCTTGAGCGGCCTTGCTGAGCGGATTTTTGATGTTTTGCGCTTCATCGAGAATCAGCACGCTCCAGACCTGTGGTTGCAAAACCTCAAGATCACGCGGCAGCAACGCATAGGTCGTCAGCACCAGATCATATTCGGCAAGGTTGATGAAGTCCTTTTGCCGAGTGGCGCCATGCAGTGCCAGGACTTTCAATTGCGGAGTGAAGCGTGCCGCTTCGTCTAGCCAATTGGGAATCAGGCTGGTCGGCATCACCGCGAGCGCCGGCCGATCGAGTCGACCCGTCTGCTTTTCCAACAGCAGATGAGCCAGGGTTTGCAGGGTCTTGCCCAAGCCCATGTCGTCGCCGAGGATACCGCCGACCTCCAGCTCACGAAGGGTTTGCATCCAGTTCAGGCCTTCAAGCTGATAAGGCCGCAGTGTGGCGTTGAGGCCTTGCGGAGCAGCAACGTTTTGCTGAGTTGATTCACGCAAGCGTTTCGCGAAACTGCGCAAGCGTTCGCCGCCCTGCCAGACCAGCGGCAGCCCCTCCAATTCACTCAAGCGCGCTGCATCAGGGGCGTTCAAGCGCAACGAGGTGCCGCTGCTCACACCCATATACAATTCGCCGAGCGTAGCCATCAGCGGCTTGACCCGCCCCAGGGACAGCGCAACTTTTATACCTGGCTTGGCACCCAACTGCCCACTATTGAGATCGATCAGCACGTGATCGTCATCGTCACGCGAGGCCAGTTCTGCCAGGTTCAACAGTTGCGGTTGCCTGCGCATCAATTGCAGCAGGATTGGCAGCAAACTGTGGCGCTCGCCGTTGACCACGATACCCAACTGCAGATCGAACCACTCCCGCCCCGGAGACTCCTCGACGTCGGCATACCATTCTTCTACGGGCTGCAAATTGAAATGAAAATCGTCGTTGATACGGATCTGCCAATTGGCGTCTCTGAGCGCCGCTACACCAGATTGCACAAAAGCCAGCCACGCCGAGTCATTCGGCAACCCAAACATTTCACCTGCGCTATCGGGTAACGCATCACTTTTACGGGTGGCTTTTTTGAAACCTTGTTTTTGCAAGGCCAGGCGCAAGGCTTTTTCAGCCGCGGGTTTGCGTTGAATGCGTTGGGTTTCGGTGCCGGACAGAATCAGTAACTCCGCGGATTTCTTGTCCGCCGCCACATGGCCGTTGTAGGTAAACGCCAACGCGGCGCGGTGCTCGGGCTCATACTTCCAGCGCTGATTTCTTTGCAAATAGCTTGCAAGTGTCAGGTGGGCTTGGGGTTCAACGTCATCAATAACCCTCTCGGTCAAAGCGTGCGGAGGAGAAACGACTCGCGTCGCCGCACTCATCCGATGGCTGAACTGCATCGCCTGACGTGCCGGAATGTCAGGGGCCAATGACAGGTGGCACGCCAGTTTCTCATCTAGTTCACTGAGCAGCGGTCCAACCTCCATCCGCTGGCGGTCCAGGTAGTACAAAGGTTCCAGCGCCAGAATCGTTTCTTCAGACGCTTCGTCACTATGCCACTGAGGACGGAAACTGCCACAGGCTTGCTCGGCCCAGGAAAACTGCGCAGACCTGCTCATTCCAGGTGCCAGGGGCTGCAATTGTTCGAAGTCGAGAAACAACCGCGAAGTTTTCAATGCCAACTGAAGGACTTCAGCCCCACTGCTGCCTTGCAGGGGGTAACCGCTGTAAAAAGAATGATAGGAGTGGATCGCGACCAGCAACCTGGCGATTCGCAGGTCAAGCTCGGATAGATAGCCAGGCTCTCGCATCAATGCTTCTGACGGCGAGAACACAGGTTTGATGTCCTGCAAGCGGCCGTCCTTGAGTTGACGAGCCTTGCAGATTTCCAGCAACCATTTGCCTGCAGTCGACGTTGCTTTGAGTTTGTACACCCAGCACGTGCCGGTGCTCCTGGCAGACTCATCGAGATCTGCAACGTCGCGAGGAAGATCATTGAGCCAGCGCTCCAGGTCGCGATTCAGCTGAACTGGGGCAGTACTTTTGAAAGAGTCTATGGGGAGTTCTTGCAAATTATAAAGCACGGTCGCGCAGTGCTTGCAGTTGACGACTACAGGGCACGAACAGCAGCACACCAGTTCAAACTCGCCGTTAAAGTCTTCGATGAGTTCAATGGTTTGCTCGTAGATATTCCCCTCGGAACCTTTGCAGCTTGCGAGAACGAGGACGTCCTCCATTTCGCGGATCTGCACCCGATTTTCCACAGCGTATCGGCGAGCCTTATCCAGAGCGCGATGACTGAACTCATCCGCCCACGGTAGCTCATGGAGCTGTTCAATTATTGTCAGCATTAGATCCAACGCTTCTGAAAATTGCTGGAGTCTGGAGCGTCAAGATCAGCTTTTCAACACCCGAGCCAACGTCGACTTCACCGTGCCCATCCCGTCATGCAACGCTTGCTCGATCTCGGCCATGGTGATCACCGAAGTGGACTTGCCCGCTGCCGGGTTCACCACCAACGCCAGACAGGCGTAATCCAGTTCCAGCTCGCGAGCCAATGCCGCTTCCGGCATCCCGGTCATGCCGACGATGTCGCAGCCGTCGCGCTCCAGTCTCGCGATTTCAGCGACGGTTTCCAGCCGTGGCCCCTGGGTGCAGGCGTACACGCCTTGGCTGGCAAAACCAACGCCTTCAGCCGCCAATGCCGCGATTAGCTGCTGACGCAGGGCTTCGCTGTAGGGATAGCTGAAATCGATGTGGGTAACTTGTTCGAGATTATCGGCGAAATAGGTGTGTTCGCGACCACTGGTGTAGTCGATCAATTGATCCGGTACGCAGAAATATCCGGTGTCCATCACGGCATGAATCCCACCCACGGAATTGACCGCGAGAATCGCTTCGGCACCTGCCTGCTTCAGCGCCCAGAGGTTGGCGCGATAGTTCACCTGATGCGGCGGAAAACGATGAGGATGACCATGGCGCGCGAGGAACAGCACTTCTTTGCCGGCGTACTCACCGATCTGCACTTCTGCCGAAGGCGCGCCGTAAGGGGTGTCCACCGCCAATGACTGACGAATGCTCAGGCCTTCGAGTTGAGTCAGGCCGGTGCCGCCGATAATCGCGTAAACCGTCATAACAAAAAGTCCTTATTCGATCAATTGAGCTTCTTTGAGCGCGCCGACCGCTGCGAGCCAGCGCGGGTTCTGACGGTACTCGATGTTGGCGTATGACTGGCCGCGCATCCGCGCGATGCGCTCGGACGGTTTGACCTTCAGGCGCTGGGCGGCGCTCAGGGCCAATTCGGCAGCCGCGCGATCGTTACACACCAGGCCCATGTCGCAACCGGCCGTCAGCGCCGCTTCGATCCGGCTGGCAGCATCGCCGACCACGTGGGCACCGGCCATGGACAGGTCGTCGCTGAAGATGACGCCGTCGAATTGCAGCTCGCCGCGCAGAATGTCCTGCAACCAGCGGCGGGAGAAGCCGGCGGGTTGGGAATCGACTTGCGGATAGATAACGTGGGCCGGCATGACGGCGGCCAGCTGTTTGCTCAATTTGGCGAACGGCACCAGGTCGTTGGCGCGGATCTCGTCAAGGCTGCGCTCGTCATTAGGGATTGCGACGTGGGAGTCCGCCTCGGCCCAACCGTGACCGGGGAAGTGCTTGCCGGTTGCGGCCATACCGGCGCTGTTCATGCCACGAACAAATGCACCGGCCAGCAACGCTGCGCGCTCGGGGTCACCTTCGAATGAACGGGTGCCGACCACGGCACTGCGCTGATAATCGAGGTCCAGTACCGGAGCGAAGCTCAGGTCGAGGCCGACGGCCAGCACTTCAGTCGCCATGATCCAGCCGCACTGTTCGGCGAGGTACTCAGCATTCGGGTTGTCAGCGATGGCGCGCATGGCTGGCAGTCGTATAAAGCCCTGACGCAAACGCTGAACCCGGCCACCCTCCTGGTCGACTGCCAGTAGCAGATCAGGGCGAATGGCGCGGATTGCTGCACTCAACTCGCGCACCTGGCGCGGATGTTCGATATTGCGGGCGAAAATGATCAGGCCACCCACTTCGGGCTGGCGCAATAATTGGCGATCTTCAGCCGTCAGCCAGGTACCGGCGACGTCCACCATCAACGAGCCTTGCAGGCCAGCAGTCATAGAGATTCCTTGATAACGATAAACCCGGCTCGCACGAATTCACCGTCACGGGCTGTACCCGGCAGGTCGGCGACATAAATGGGGAACAGGTTCAGAACGAGAGTCGGCATGGGCGGCTAGCTTAGCGGATGTCAGCTGCCGCGCCCACCCGTGTGCGGTTAAACCTTGGCGGCAACCGGGGTCGATTTGCTGCGCGGCCGCAACTGCGCAGTGGCCATGGCCGTGTCGGTGACGCCGGTTTCGGCACGCATGCCGGCAGCCAGGAACGGTACCATCAGGCGCATGACCTGCTCGATGGAGGTGTTGACGCCAAAGTCGGTCTCGGCAATTGCGCGCAGGGCTTTGATACCGGACATGCTAAACGCGGCGGCACCGAGCATGAAGTGCACGCGCCAGAACAGCTCAATCGGCGGAATACGCGGTGCAGCTTCGTTGACCAACATCATGTAGCGGCGGAACACCTTGCCGTACATGTCTTCCAGATAACGCCGCAAGTGCCCTTGGCTCTGACTGAAGGCCAGACCCAGCAAACGCATGAAAATCGACAGATCGTTACCGCTGCGTGGTTGCACCACCAGGGCTTGCTCGACGAGGATTTCCAGCAGTTCTTCAAGTGTCGGCTTGTTCTCTGCCTTGGCCTGACGCCGCTCCAGCTCCTTATCAAGGCTTAAGCAGAACGGCCCAAGAAAGCGCGAGAAAACTGCCTGGATCAGCGCCTTCTTCGAGCCGAAGTGATAGTTCACCGCCGCCAGATTGACACCGGCCTTGCTGGTGATCAGACGCAATGAGGTTTCAGCGAAACCTTTTTCCGCGAACAATTGCTCGGCAGCATCAAGAATGCGTTCAACGGTTTCCGACTGGGCCATGGCTACTCCGCCTGACAAACACTTGTTTGAAACATACGTTTCAGCCTGTGCATTGTCAAGCCTGCCGGTTCGTTTTGGGAATGGTCGGTCAGCTATTTAACCATACAACTCCCGAGCGCGAATCAGCAGGCTGATCGACCGTCTGGCGGTCGGTAAAAAAAGGGGCATTGCCAAGACCGTTTCACTGTATATAATCCCAGTCACTGTATAAAAAGACAGAGCGATCAATATGCTAAAGCTGACGCCACGCCAAGCAGAGATTCTGGCCTTCATCAAACGTTGTCTCGAAGACAACGGCTACCCGCCAACCCGTGCGGAAATCGCTCAGGAACTGGGGTTCAAGTCGCCCAACGCCGCGGAAGAACATCTCAAGGCGCTGGCTCGCAAGGGTGCGATCGAGATGACGCCCGGCGCTTCCCGTGGCATTCGCATTCCCGGCTTCGAAGCCAAGGCTGACGAGTCCACCCTGCCGATTATCGGCCGAGTGGCTGCCGGTGCTCCGATCCTCGCCCAGCAACATATCGAAGAGTCCTGCAACATCAACCCGTCGTTCTTCCATCCTCGCGCCGATTACCTACTGCGGGTTCATGGCATGAGCATGAAGGACGTGGGCATTTTCGACGGTGACCTGCTGGCAGTGCACACCACCCGTGAAGCCCGCAACGGTCAAATCGTAGTGGCGCGGATCGGCGACGAAGTGACCGTCAAGCGCTTCAAGCGCGATGGCAGCAAGGTCTGGTTGATTGCGGAAAACCCTGAATTCGCCCCTATCGAAGTGAACCTGAAAGATCAGGAACTGGTGATCGAAGGCTTGAGTGTCGGCGTCATTCGCCGCTAAAGGAGGCTTTATGCAGTTCCCACACACATCACAGCAAGCCCAACTGCCGTTGTTCGAGGCTTTCATGGTGCAGCCGTTGGCGCCGATCCTGAAAGACGTGGTCGAGTCACCCTGGAGCGCCGAGCCCGAAGTCTTCAGTGAGCTGTCGCTGCGTGGTGCAGCCGGGAACTGCCTGAACCTTCTTGCGCCGATCCTCAGGGAGCTGAGCCAGGAACAGGACGCGCGCTGGCTGACGCTGATCGCCCCGCCCGCCAGCCTCACCCAGACCTGGTTGCGGGACGCCGGCCTTAACCGCGAACGCATCCTGCTGCTGCAACCACGTGGCGCTCAGAGCGCACAGCAGTTGACCTGCGAGGCCTTGCGCCTGGGCCGCAGCCACACGGTGGTCAGTTGGCTCAACCCATTGAGCACAACTTCACGGCAACAGTTGATCAGCGCCGCCCGGACCGGGGACGCACAAAGTCTGAATATTCGATTGGGCTAACTGACAAACAATACGCGCTTTGACCAGCGCGGGGCTTCTCCAAGAATAGAGAAGCCGATCTGTAGCGATACCAGAAAAAACCGACGAGCGGGATCAATGAAGAACCCGCGACCCCTCGTCTGTATTGAATTCGCCTTCAACCAGGCGCCCGGCCATCTGAACGCCGACGCTCAGCATCGCCTTTGCGACCTCAACGTGCTGGCCTTGCAGGAACGCTTTGGCATCCTCGGAGAAATCCAAAGTAACCAGAGACCCCTCGTCCTCGGCCCTGCGCAGCTCGATACGACCGTCTGGTAACTCGACAATTTCTAGAAAGGACGTTGGCATAAAGGTCTGTTCTCCACGAAAGGCGGGGATTATATAGGCATCGGCTAGGCTTCGCTCGGGATCTTCACCAGATGCACTACAAAGAGAAATTTCCGACAGTGCTCATCCCTGAGCGGACAACCCACCGGGTCATCCGCTATTCCGCTCGATCCTTCAGCATTCGTTCAGACCTTCGCGAAAGCGAATTGCCAAGCCTTTGAGGTTCTGACGCCAGCTCTCCAACTCTTCCCGGCTCAGCTCTTGCGGAGCCTCTTCTTCATCCAGGTTAACGGCCAGGATCAGCGGTTGCGTCACGTCACCCTTGGGTTTGTGCGGCGCCCGTGGCGGCTGAAACAGCGCAGCATGGGCC
Source organism: Pseudomonas sp. RT4P38 (assembly GCF_054897765.1). Taxonomy (NCBI): domain Bacteria; kingdom Pseudomonadati; phylum Pseudomonadota; class Gammaproteobacteria; order Pseudomonadales; family Pseudomonadaceae; genus Pseudomonas; species Pseudomonas sp. RT4P38. Next base: position 2,459,268 of record NZ_CM142703.1, on the reverse strand, counting down.
GCGAGCAGTTTGGCCAGCCAGGTTTCAGAATTATTGGCCAACTCGACCATCTCGGCCATTTCTGGAATCGCGATGGCTTCCAGTACTTCGCAAGTCAGCAGCAACTCGGCCCGAGGTGCATTGGCCTGAGGCAAGCGATAGAAACCGGCGATTTCATGGCACAGCCCCAGCAACGCACCGTACAGGTGAAACAACGCCGATTCGCGTCCGGCCTGAATCAGCGCCAGGGAGTTCATCGCACGCCCCTCTTCGGCTCTGGCGAGCGCTTCCAGCGATAGGCCGGCGAAGTAAATCTTCTGGTTGGTACGGGTATAGAGTTCGTGGGCCATGACGGCAGCCTCCACAACGAAATAATTGCTTCACGCAGGTCAGACAGTGTCGTGGATCACCCAAGCTCCCCGCAAGCACAAAACAAAAGGCCGCATGAAAACCCGAGGGTTGTCATGCGGCCTTTTGTGTACAGCGCCTTTTAAGCCTTGGCTGATGGACGCTTATCTTCAACCTTCCACTTGCCGCCGTCGTAGTACGCCTTCCAGCCAGTCGGCTTACCGTCGACCTCAGTCTGCACGTACTGCTCTTTGGTCTTGCGGCTGTAACGGATCACGGCGGGGAGGCCGTCCGGATCTTTCTTCGGTGCTTCGCAAAGGAAGTGGTACTTCGGATCGATCTCATCCTTGTGCGGCACAATTTCCATGACCAGCGGAGCACGCGTCTCGCGGTTTTTCGGGAATTGGCTGGCCGCCAGGAACAGGCCGGAAGCCCCGTCGCGCAGGATGTAGGTGTCGTTGACCTTTTCGCATTTCAACTCAGGCATCTTTACCGGATCCATCTTCGGCGGCGCTGCATCACCGCTTTTCAGCAGTTTGCGGGTGTTCTTGCACGTCGCATTAGTGCAACCGAAGAACTTGCCGAAACGACCGGTCTTGAGCTGCATCTCGCTGCCGCACTTGTCGCATTCCAGGCTCGGACCTTCATAGCCTTTGATGCGATAACTGCCCTCTTCGATTTCGTAGCCTGAGCAATCCGGGTTGTTACCGCAGATGTGCAGCTTGCGCTTCTCATCCAGCAGGTATGCGTCCATCGCTGTGCTGCAGATCGGGCAGCGGTGCTTGCCACGCAGCACCAGCGATTCCGATTCACCCTCGTCGTCCGCCGCGATTTCGTCGCCCGGCACCAGGTTGACGGTGGCCTTGCAGCGTTCTTTCGGCGGCAGGCTGTAGCCCGAGCAGCCGAGGAACACGCCGGTCGATGCTGTACGAATCTGCATCGGACGACCGCACAACACGCACGGAATGTCAGTCATCACCGGCTGGTTGGCGCGCATGCCGCCTTCGGCGCTTTCGGCTACTTCGAGTTTCTTCTTGAAGTCGCCGTAGAACTCGTCGAGCACGTTTTTCCAGTCTCGTTCGCCTTGGGCCACGTCATCGAGGTTCTCTTCCATGCCGGCGGTGAAGCCGTAGTCCATGAGATTGGAGAAGCTCTCGGCCAAACGCTCGGTAACGATGTCACCCATCTTTTCCGAGTAGAAACGACGGTTGTGCAGCGCTACGTACCCACGATCCTGGATGGTCGAAATGATCGCCGCGTAGGTCGAAGGACGACCAATGCCGCGTTTTTCCATTTCTTTAACCAAGCTCGCTTCCGAGTAACGCGCCGGCGGCTTGGTGAAGTGCTGGGTCGGATCAAGCTTGATCAGCTTCATCGCGTCGCCCTGAGCCATGTCCGGCAACACGTCGTCATCGCCAGGCTTGGCAATTTGCGGCATGACGCGGGTGTAACCGTCGAACTTCAGGATGCGGCCTTTGGCGCGCAACTCGAAGTCACCGGCACCGACGGTGACAGTGGTCGACAGGTATTGGGCCGGCAGCATCTGGCAAGCGAGGAACTGGCGCCAGATCAGCTCGTAGAGGCGCTCAGCATCGCGTTCCATGCCCGACAGTTTGCTTGGCTCGGTATTGGCATCGGACGGACGAATCGCTTCGTGAGCCTCTTGTGCGCCTTCCTTGCTGCTGTAGACGTTCGGGTTTTCCGGCAGGTACTTCTTGCCGAATTCGCCTTCAATATAAGTACGCGCCATCGTCACCGCATCAACCGAAAGGTTGGTGGAGTCGGTACGCATGTAAGTGATGTAGCCGGCTTCGTAAAGACGCTGGGCCATCATCATGGTTTTCTTCACGCCGAAGCCCAGGCGGTTACTTGCGGCCTGTTGCAGAGTGGACGTGATGAACGGTGCCGAAGGCTTGCTGCTGGTCGGTTTGTCTTCGCGCTTGACGATGCTGTAGCTGGAAGCCTTGAGCTTCTCCAGCGCGGCCATGGCCTGGGCTTCGTTAAGTGGTTTGAAGGCTTCGCCTTTCTCGCGAGCCACGTCAAAGCGCACGGTTGCGCCCTTGGCGGTGCCGAGGTCGGCGTGAACTTCCCAGTACTCTTCCGGGTTGAACGCGCGAATTTCACGCTCACGCTCAACGACCAGCTTCACGGCAACCGATTGCACGCGACCAGCGGACAGGCCACGAGCGACCTTGGCCCACAGCAGTGGCGAAACCATGTAACCCACCACGCGGTCGAGGAAACGACGCGCCTGCTGGGCGTTTACACGATCGATGTCCAGCTCGCCCGGCTTGGAGAAGGCTTCCTGAATCGCCTTCTTGGTGATTTCGTTGAACACCACGCGCTTGTAGCGGCTGTCGTCACCACCGATGGCTTCGCGCAGGTGCCAGGCAATGGCTTCCCCCTCGCGATCCAAGTCGGTTGCGAGATAGATGGTGTCAGCATCTTTGGCGAGCCGGCGCAGCTCTTCGATGACCTTTTCCTTGCCCGGGAGGATCTCGTACTTGGCTTTCCAGCCATGATCGGGATCGACACCCATGCGCGAGACCAGCTGCTTGCGCGCCTTCTCTTTCGGCGTGAGCACCGGACCTTCACCCGCGGCAGCCTTGCCGCGCTTGGCGGCTGGCTCTTTGCTGGCGCTAGCCGAACCGCTGGTGGGCAGGTCTCGGATATGGCCGATACTCGACTTCACCACGTATTGGTTACCCAGATACTTGTTGATGGTCTTGGCCTTAGCCGGGGATTCCACAATGACCAGCGATTTGCCCATGGATCAGAAAATTCCTGAATTCTAGAAGTGAAAGGCGGTTGGCGCCTGACGCGGCACCGCTATATATAGTGGCTACAAGGTGAGGTCAAGCGCAGGGTCTTGCGCGCACTCAGCTTATGGCTTGGAAAAAAGGCTCGGTTCGGCTTGCACCAAAGCAAAGCGTGGCACCTGTTCGCCGTCAACCTCGACCGACTCCAGGAACATGCTCAAGGGACGCACCCAAAAGCCGTAATCGCCATACAGGGCTTGGTAGAAGACCACTTCTTCTTCGGTTTCCGAATGCCGCGCAATACTGAATACACGGTACTGCGGACCTTTGTAATGTTGGTAGAGCCCAGGTTGTATCGGCATGCTTTGGCCCTCGCTCAAATCTTCTAAAAATAAAAACAAAAAATAAATTCAGAAAAACAAAAACCGGGGCACTTGGCCCCGGCTTCCTTCGACGAAACGCTTAAACGCGTTCGAAGACGGTGGAGATGCCTTGGCCGAGACCAATGCACATGGTGGCCACCCCGAAGGTGCCGCCATTTTGCTTCATCACGTTCAGCAGAGTGCCGGAGATACGCGCACCGGAGCAACCAAATGGGTGACCCAGGGCGATCGCGCCGCCGTGCAGGTTAACCTTCTCGTTCATCTTGTCGAGTACTTTCAAATCTTTCAGCACTGGCAGGGCCTGCGCGGCGAAAGCTTCGTTGAGCTCGAAGAAGTCGATATCGCTAATGCCAAGACCCGCGCGCTTCAGTGCTTTCTGCGTAGCCGGTACTGGACCATAGCCCATGATTGCCGGATCCACACCAGCCACCGCCATCGAACGAATCACTGCCATAGGCTGAATGCCCAGGTCCTGTGCACGCTGCGCTGACATCACGATCATGCACGAAGCACCGTCGGTGATCTGCGACGAAGTACCAGCAGTCACGGTGCCGCCCTTAGGGTTGAAAGCAGGCTTGAGAGCCGCCAGGCTTTCCAGGGTAGTTTCCGGACGAATGGTTTCGTCGTAGTCGAACAGTTTCAGGAAACCGTTCTCGTCGTAGCCCTGCATCGGGATGATTTCGTCTTTGAACTTGCCCTCCAGCGTCGCTTTATGAGCGAGCTGGTGGGAGCGCACGCCGAAAGCGTCCTGTTGTTCGCGAGTGATGCCGTGCATTTTACCCAGCATTTCAGCGGTCAAGCCCATCATGCCCGAGGCTTTCGCCGCGTACAGCGACATGTGCGGGTTCGGATCGACACCGTGCATCATGCTCACATGGCCCATATGCTCGACGCCGCCCACCACGAACACGTCACCGTTGCCGGTCATGATCGCTTGCGCGGCAGTGTGCAATGCGCTCATCGACGAGCCACACAGGCGGCTGACAGTCTGACCGGCAGCAGTGTGCGGGATCTGCGTCATCAGGGACGCCATGCGAGCGATGTTCCAGCCCTGCTCCAGGGTCTGGTTCACACAGCCCCAGATCACATCTTCGACTTCGTTCGGGTCGACCTTGACGTTGCGTTCCAGCAGTTTGCTGATCAGGTGCGCCGACATGTCTTCGGCGCGGGTGTTGCGGTGCATGCCGCCCTTGGAGCGGCCCATCGGAGTACGACCGAAGTCGACAATCACGACGTCTCTTGGATTCAAGCTCATAAAATTTCACTCTCGCTCAAGTGTTTGGACGCTTAACCGAAGAACCGTTGGCCGGTTTTGGCCATTTCACGCAGCTTCGCGGTCGGGTGGTACAGCGCGCCCAAATCAGAGTACTGGTCAGCCAAGGCAACGAACTCTGCAACACCGATCGAATCGATGTAGCGCAGCGCACCGCCACGGAATGGAGGGAAACCAATACCGTAGACCAGACCCATGTCGGCTTCGGCAGCGGTTTCGACAATGCCGTCTTCCAGGCAACGCACGGTTTCCAGGCACAGCGGGATCATCATCCAGTTGATGATGTCTTCGTCGGTGACTTCACGCTGTTCGAAGACGATCGGCTTGAGCACTTCCAGTACCGACGGATCGGCGACTTTCTTCTGCTTGCCGCGCTTGTCGGTCTCGTAGGCGTAAAAGCCCTTGCCGTTCTTCTGGCCCAGGCGCTTGGCTTCGTAGAGCACGTCGATAGCCGAACGACGGTCGTCTTTCATGCGATCCGGGAAGCCTTCAGCCATGACGTCGCGACCGTGGTGTCCGGTGTCGATGCCGACAACGTCCATCAGGTACGCAGGGCCCATTGGCCAGCCGAATTTTTCCATGACCTTGTCGATACGGACGAAGTCCACACCGGCGCTGACCAGTTTGGCGAAACCGCCGAAGTACGGGAACAGCACGCGGTTGACCAGGAAGCCCGGGCAGTCGTTGACGACAATCGGGTTCTTGCCCATTTTCTTGGCGTAGGCAACGGTGGTGGCAACGGCCAGCTCGCTGGACTTCTCGCCACGGATCACTTCTACCAACGGCATCATGTGCACCGGGTTGAAGAAGTGCATGCCGACGAAGTTTTCCGGACGCTTGAGGGCTTTGGCCAGCAAGGTGATGGAAATGGTCGAGGTGTTGGACGCGAGGATGGTGTCCTCTTTGACCTTGTCTTCGACTTCGGCCAGAACGGCTTGCTTGACCTTAGGGTTCTCGACGACAGCTTCAACGACCAGGTCGACGTGACCGAAATCACCGTAGGACAGGGTCGGACGAATGCCGTTAAGCACTTCAGCCATTTTCGCCGGGGTCATGCGACCTTTATCAACGCGGCCTACCAGCAGTTTGGCGGCTTCCGCCAGACCTTGCTCGATGCCGTGCTCGTTGATGTCCTTCATCAGGATCGGCGTCCCTTTGGAAGCCGACTGATAAGCGATACCGCCCCCCATGATGCCGGCGCCCAATACGGCAGCCTGCTTCACGTCTTTGGCGATTTCGTCGTAGGCCTTGGCCTTTTTCTTCAGTTCCTGATCGTTCAGAAACAGACCGATCAAGCTCTGCGCGGCAGGGGTCTTGGCCAGTTTGACGAAACCGGCGGCTTCGACTTCCAGCGCCTTGTCGCGACCGAAGTTCGCCGCTTTCTGGATGGTCTTGATCGCTTCAACCGGCGCCGGGTAGTTAGGGCCTGCCTGCCCTGCCACGAAACCCTTGGCAGTTTCGAACGACATCATTTGTTCGATGGCGTTGAGCTTGAGCTTTTCCAGTTTCGGCTGACGCTTGGCCTTGTAGTCAAATTCGCCGGAGATGGCGCCCTTGACCAGGTTCAGCGCCGCTTCGTGCAATTTCTCCGGGGCGACCACGGCGTCGACTGCGCCGACTTTCAGCGCGTCTTCAGGGCGGTTTTCCTTGCCGGCGGCAATCCACTCGATGGCGTTATCGGCACCGATGATCCGCGGCAGGCGCACAGTACCGCCGAAGCCCGGGTAGATACCCAGCTTGACTTCCGGCAGACCGATCTTGGCCTTGGTGGACATGACGCGGTAGTCCGCCGCCAGGCACATTTCCAGACCGCCACCCAGGGCGATGCCGTTGATCGCGGCGACAGTCGGGACGTTGAGGTCTTCGAAATCGCTGAAAATCTTGTTGGCTTCCAGATTGCCAGCAACAAGCTCTGCATCAGGCAGCTTGAAGTTTTCGACGAATTCGGTGATGTCGGCGCCGACGATGAACACGTCCTTGCCACTGCTGACGATCACACCCTTGATCGAAGCATCTGCCTTGATGGTGTCTACGGCCTGACGCAGTTCGTTCAGGGTTAGACGGTTGAACTTGTTGACGGACTCACCCTTGAGGTCGAATTTCAATTCGACGATGCCACTTTCAAGAGCCTTAACCGTGATGGCTTTACCTTCGTAAATCATCAACTGATCTCCACGATATGGAAGCTGAACAGTACACGTCGGACGCAGGCGAATGGCTCGGCAGAGACGTTTATCGTCGATGCTAACGCCAATCCACCCGGCACACCCGCCAACGCGATAGTCGGGATTCTGTAGGAGCGATCTGTAATACAAACGCTCAATTCATACGCCCGTTTGATTTGGGTACGTCACCTTCACGGAATTTCCGACAATTGTCAATCGCCCAAAATACTGGTTGAAACGCGACTTTCCGGTCATTTCCGTACCGCGAAGACCTGCAACACGCCGCTGCATGTGAGGCTATTCATAGGATCAATAGTTAGAAAAGTCGCCCTAATTCGCTGCAGCCTTTGTTTAACAAGCTACGCTGGCGGGACCTTGAGGAAAAAACATGAACGCTTTTGGCGAATGCCCAGCGTAAGATCAGCTCCACACCGAATTACCGGCCTGCCTGGCCAACCCCAGCCCGATGATTATGTCGGGCTTTTTATTGCCTGCCTGCCGGACGTTTCGCGCCATTGCGGCGCGAAATTTCCGCGATTTATGCCAGCGCTTTCAGCAGCGCATCAATATCCTGCAAAACCGTCGCTTCGCCCTTTTCACCCCAATACAAAGTGATCATCTGCTTGTCCGCTTCGACCTTGTAGACGTTAGCTGGCAATTTTTCGAAATGATTAAGCAGCGCTCGGTCCTCGCAGACCTCCTGCCACTGATTGACCCACACGCCGGGTGCTTTTTGCCAGTAACTCCAGCACACCGGCTGATTGCCACGCCGCGGCCGATGGTACTGGGCGCAAGGGCTCGGCGGCTCCTGGCTCAGCCAGTGCGGCCAGTCCTGGGGCGCCAACTGCATCGCCAATCCGATGCGTCGCGCCTCCATGCGCAGGGCCATGCGGCCGCTCTGGTGGCGTGACGGCCGCAACCATGCCAGCGGGCTCAGAACCACTAGCAGGATTGACACCACTATCCAGACCGTCATATGTGTACTCCCGATTCTTGATGAGCGCATTGAGTCACTTTGAGACCAATGCGCTTGAAACCAGCCATACTTACCAATATTGCAATCCTCAGGAGGAGCACCTCATGCCCTACAACCACATTCTGGTCGCTGTAGATCTAACCGAAGAGTGCGATCCTGTCATCCACCGCGCTCGCGAACTGTCGGTGAGCAACGGCGCGAAATTGTCCCTGGTGCATATTGTCGAGCCGATGGCCATGGCCTTTGGTGGCGACGTCCCCATGGACCTGTCACAACTGCAACAACAGCAGTTTGATCAGGCCAAGGAACGCCTGGACCGACTGATCTTGAAGTATCCAGAGCTCTCCAAGGAGTACAGTCACCTGACCTACGGCCAGCCACGCCAGGAGATCCACCACCTGGCCAAGGAACAAACCTGCGACCTGATCGTGGTGGGCAGCCATGGCCGACACGGCCTGGCATTGCTGCTGGGATCGACAGCCAATGACGTGCTGCACGGTGCGCCTTGCGATGTGCTCGCGGTGCGCCTGCTCAGAAGCTAATACTCGCAACCCTGCGGGAGCGAGCTTGCTCCGGACGGCGTTCCGACGATAGCGATCTAACATTCAACATCATTGTCGACTGTCAGTCCGTCATCGCGAGCAAGCTCGCTCCCACATTGAGCCCGTCTAGCCTCAAAAATCGCATTCCATACGAAAAGCCCGGCGCTCATCACTGAACGCCGGGCTTTTTTACAGCAGAATCAATCAGGCATCCAGCTCGGCCCAGCGCTCGACCATTACATCGTGCTCAGCCTGCAACTGCTCCAACTGGGCGATCACTGCAGCAGTCTCGGCAGCAGGACGCTGATAGAAACCGGCATCGGCCATTTGCGCCTCAACGGTAGCGATCTGCTGTTCCATGGCTTCGATCTGAGCCGGCAACATTTCCAGCTCACGCTGCAACTTGTAGCTGAGCTTCTTCTTCGCCACCGGCGCTTCTACCGCAGCGACTGGCGCAGGCTCGGCAGTCACCACCGCCGAGGTCAGATCGGCTTTGCCGGATTTGCTCTCGGTCACGCCCAGCAGGCGCGGCGAGCCGCCCTGACGCAGCCAGTCCTGATAACCACCGACGTATTCACGAACCTTGCCTTCACCTTCGAAGACCAGGGTGCTGGTGACCACGTTGTCGAGGAATGCCCGGTCGTGACTGACCATCAGCACGGTACCGTTGAAGGTCAGCAAGACCTCTTCCAGCAACTCGAGGGTTTCGACGTCGAGGTCGTTGGTCGGTTCGTCGAGGACCAGCAGGTTCGCCGGTTTGCTGAACAGTTTGGCCAGCAACAGACGGGCGCGCTCACCACCGGACAGCGCCTTGACCGGCGTGCGGGCACGCTGCGGGCTGAACAGGAAGTCGCCGAGGTAGCTCAGCACGTGACGGCTCTGACCATCGATATCGATGAAGTCGCGACCTTCTGCGACGTTGTCGATTACGGTCTTTTCCAGGTCCAACTGATGGCGCAACTGGTCGAAGTAGGCCACGTCGATGCGCGTCCCCTCTTCCACTGTGCCGCTGGTTGGCTGCAGACCGTTGAGCATCAGTTTCAGCAAGGTTGTCTTGCCGGTACCGTTGGCGCCGAGCAGACCGATACGGTCGCCGCGCTGCAGGACCATCGAGAAATCCTTGATCAGGAACGGGCCGCCCGGGTGAGCGAAGCTCACGTTGTCGAGGACCATTACCTGCTTGCCGGACTTGTCAGCGGTATCCAGCTGAATATTGGCCTTGCCGCTGCGCTCACGACGCTCGCTACGCTCGTTGCGCAGGGCTTTGAGGGCGCGCACGCGGCCTTCGTTACGGGTGCGGCGAGCCTTGATGCCCTGGCGGATCCAGACTTCTTCCTGGGCCAGTTTTTTGTCAAACAGCGCGTTGGCGGTGTCTTCAGCGGCCAACGAGGCTTCTTTGTGCACGAGGAAACTGGCGTAGTCGCCGTTCCAGTCGATCAGGCCGCCGCGATCCAGTTCGAGGATGCGGGTGGCTAGGTTCTGCAGGAATGAACGGTCGTGCGTGATGAACAGCACGGCGCCCTGAAAATCCTTCAGTGCCTCTTCAAGCCAGGCGATCGCACCGATGTCCAAGTGGTTGGTCGGTTCGTCGAGCAGCAACAGATCAGGTTCGGAAACCAGAGCCTGAGCCAGCAGGACACGACGACGCCAGCCGCCGGACAATTCGGCGAGGGTCTTGTCGGCCGGCAACTGCAGACGGCTCAAGGTGCTGTCGACCAATTGCTGCAAACGCCAGCCGTCACGGGCTTCAAGATCGTGCTGGACGTGCATCAGTTTGTCCAGGTCGGCGTCGGTGACGATGTTCTGGCTGAGGTGGTGATATTGCGCGAGCAGCTCGCCGACACCGTCCAGGCCTTCGGCCACCACGTCGAACACGGTCCGCTCGTCGGCTACCGGTAATTCTTGCGGCAATTCGCCAATTTTGAGGCCAGGTGCACGCCAAACAGAACCGTCATCAGGCTTCTGGTCGCCCTTGACGAGCTTCATCATGCTGGACTTGCCAGTGCCATTGCGGCCGATGATGCACACCCGCTCACCACGGGCGATCTGCCAGGACACCTTGTCCAACAACGGCATAGCGCCGAAAGCAAGGGACACATCGCTGAATTTGAGCAGGGTCATGAGCTTCTCCAAAAACCGGGCGCGCATTCTACCTGACTTGAGGCTTCAGAAGGCCGGCAATTTCACCTTCGTGGCACTCTGCATGACAAATGTTGCGAACTGATGCTGACAGGCCGGCAAAGCTTTCGCCCGCTGCTGGCAAAAGGCTAAGCTACAGGTAATTCAGCGCGGGCATTGCCCGCGCTTGTCATGATTTCTCTGCCCGGACGTCTCATGCGCAGTCGCCTTTTCAGTCTTTTATCCTGTTTTCTTCTTTCTGCCACTGCCGTTCAAACCGCCCAGGCGGTGGACCTGTCCACCCAGCGCCAGTATTACGATGAAGCCAAGCGTGCCCTCGCCAAGGGGGATACCGGTCCTTATTTCCGTTACAGCCAGGCCCTCAGCGATTACCCGCTGGAGCCATACCTGGCGTATGACGAACTGACCGCCCGCCTTAAAACCGCGAGCAATGCCGAAATCGAGAAATTCCTCGCCGAGCACGGCGACCTGCCCCAGGCCAACTGGATGAAGTTGCGCTGGTTGCGCTGGCTGGCCGAACGCGGCGACTGGGCGACCTTCGTCAAGTACTACGACCCCAAGCTCAATTTCACCGAACTGGACTGCCTGAACGCGCAGTATCAGATCGGGCATAACCAGAAATCCGAGGGTTACGCCAACGCCAATAAACTCTGGTTGACCGGCAAATCCCAACCCGCCGCGTGCGATGCGCTGTTTGGAATCTGGGCCGCCGAAGGCCAACTGACCGAACAGCGACGCTGGGAGCGCACCAAGCTTGCGGCACAGGCGCGCAACTATCCGCTGGCCAACAGCCTGGTCAACGGCCTGACCACCCTCGCCCCGCGCGGCCGACTGCTGGTGGAGGTGGCGCAGAAACCCGAACTGCTCAACGCTCCTTCACGGTTCATTCCGGCCGACGAGCCGATGTCCGACGTGGTCAGCCTTGGCCTGCGCCGTCTGGCGCGGCAGGATCCTGACCGGGCGATGCAGATGCTCGATAGTTATGCCAGCAGCATGCACTTCTCCCGTGACGAAAAAGTGGCGATCGCCCGGGAAATCGGCCTGTCCCTGGCTAAACGGTTCGACAGCCGCGCGCTGGACATGATGACTAAATACGACCCGGAACTGCGCGACAACACCGTGTCGGAATGGCGCATGCGCCTGCTGTTGCGTCTGGCCCGCTGGGACGATGCCTACCAGTTGACCCGGCGTCTGCCGCAGGATCTGGCGACGACCAACCGCTGGCGCTACTGGCAGGCGCGCAGCCTGGAACTGTCGCAGCCGCAGAACCCGGAAGCGCAGACGCTTTATAAGGGCCTCGCCCGCGAGCGTGATTTTTATGGCTTCCTCGCGGCGGATCGCTCGCAGCTGCCCTACTCGCTGAACAACAAACCGCTGGTGCTCAGCCAGGCGCTGATCAACAAGGTCCGCAATACCCCAGGCGTGCGTCGGGCGCTTGAGTTTCACGCTCGCGGACAGATCGTCGATGGTCGCCGCGAGTGGTACCACGTCAGCCGCCACTTCAGCCGCGACGAAATGGTTGCCCAGGCTAAACTGGCCTACGACCTGAAATGGTATTTCCCGGCAATCCGCACCATCAGTCAGGCGAAGTACTGGGACGACCTGGACATCCGTTTCCCGATGGCCCACCGCGAAACCCTGGTGCGCGAAGCCAAGGTTCGTGGTCTGCACTCGAGCTGGGTGTTCGCGATCACCCGACAGGAAAGTGCCTTCATGGCCGACGCCCGCTCCGGCGTCGGCGCCAGCGGCCTGATGCAACTCATGCCCGGCACCGCCAAGGAGACCGCGCGCAAGTTCAGCATTCCACTGGCCTCGCCGCAGCAAGTGTTCGACCCGGACAAGAACATCCAGCTCGGCGCCGCTTACCTGAGCCAGGTCCACAGCCAGTTCAACGGCAACCGCGTCCTCGCTTCCGCCGCCTACAACGCCGGCCCGGGCCGCGTACGTCAGTGGCTGCGCGGTGCGGACCACCTGAGCTTCGACGTGTGGGTGGAAAGCATCCCGTTCGACGAAACCCGCCAGTACGTGCAAAACGTGTTGTCGTACTCGGTGATCTACGGCCAGAAGCTCAACTCACCGCAGCCGCTGGTGGATTGGCATGAGCGCTACTTTGACGATCAATGAGCCTGCTTTGAAGCGCTGACAAAAATGCCCGCATCGGTTGATGCGGGCATTTTTTTGGGTGCTCTACTTGGTCGGTTACTTAGTCGGTTACTTGGTCGGTTGGGGCATGGCGCCCATCACTAAACTGCAACGCCGCCAACCGCGCATACAGCGCGTTGCTCGCAATCAATTCCTGATGCGTGCCCACCGCTACCAGTTTCCCCTGATCCATCACCGCGATCCGGTCAGCGTTTTTCACCGTAGCCAGCCGGTGGGCGATGACCAGCGTGGTGCGGTTTTTCATCAGGCTCGGCAGGGCTTGCTGGATCAGGTGTTCGCTCTGCGCGTCGAGGGCGCTGGTGGCTTCGTCCAGCAGCAGGATAGGCGCGTCAACCAGCAGCGCCCGGGCAATGGCAAGGCGTTGGCGCTGGCCGCCGGACAAACCGAGGCCACCGTCGCCAAGATGGGTCTGGTAGCCGTTGGGCATTTGCTCGATGAAGTCGTGGGCGTACGCGATTGTCGCCGCTTCCTGAACCTGAGCCAGGGTCGCCGTTGGATTGCCATAGCGAATGTTCTCTTCGATGCTGCCAAAGAACAGTACCGGTGTTTGCGAGACCAGGGCGAAGCAGCGGCGCAGGTCCAGCGGATCGAGTTGAGTCAGCGGCACGCCATCGAGCAGGATGCGTCCTTCGACCGGGTCGTAAAAGCGCAGCAGCAAGTCATACACCGTCGACTTGCCGGCACCGGAGGGTCCTACCAATGCAATGGTTTCGCCAGCATTGATGGTCAGATTAAAACCATCAACGGCATAGCTTTCGGGACGAGAGGGGTAGGAAAAGCGCACGTCTTGCAGCACCAGGTCACCCTTCACCCGTTCAGGCAAGGTCACCAGGCCAGTGGTCGGTGGCTGGATAATGTTCTCCGAGCGCAGCAACTCGGCGATCCGTTCGGCGGCGCCGGCGGCACGCTGAAGTTCGCCGATCACTTCGCTCAACGTGCCGAAGGCGCTGCCGACGATCAGGCTGTAAAACACAAACGCTGCCAGCTCGCCCGCGGAAATCCGCCCGGCGATGACATCCATTCCGCCGACCCAGAGCATCACCCCGACCGCGCCAAGCACCAGCACGATCACCAGAGTAATCAGCCAGGCCCGCTGAAAGATCCGCTTGCGAGCGGTGCTGAAGGCCTCCTCCACTGTTACAGCAAAGCGCTGCTCGTCCTGGACCTGATGGTTGTAGGCCTGCACGGTTTTGATCTGGCCGAGGGTTTCGGAGACATAGCTGCCAATATCGGCAATCCGGTCCTGACTCAGGCGCGACAGGCTACGCACCCGACGGCCGAAGATCAGGATCGGCGCAATCACCAACGGCAACGCGACGACCACAATGCTGGTGAGCTTGGGATTGGTGATAAACAGCAAGACGATCCCGCCGATCACCATCAACAGATTGCGCAGGAACAGTGACAGCGAAGAGCCGATCACCGATTGCAGCAACGTGGTGTCGGCAGTCAGGCGCGACTGAATTTCGGAGCTGCGATTGTCTTCGTAAAATCCTGGGTGCAGGTAGATCAGATGGTTGAACACCTGACGGCGGATGTCCGCGACAACGCGCTCGCCGATCCATGAGACCAGGTAAAAACGCGCAAACGTGCCAATCGCAAGGCCGACCACCAGCAACAAAAACAGGCCGATGGACTGGTTGAGCAAATGCGGCGACTGGGTCATGAAACCCTGATCCACCAGCAGGCGAATCCCCTGCCCCATGGACAAAGTGATGCCCGCCGTGACGATCAATGCGAGCAAGGCACCGAAGGCCGGCCAGCGATAAGGCGCGACGAAATGCAAGGCCAGGCGCATGGCGCGTCGTTGACGGGATGAGAGGACGGAGATCATTCGATGGCGCAACCAGTAGGGTTTGACACGATCAAGCCTACACCGGTCGATGGGATTGAACGCTGTAAATCATAATGAGTCAGGTTAATTATGACCGCAAAGACTAGGTCCTAGACGGTATTGGTCTAAAGTCCGGGTGGCAACGCCGCGGTATTTCTGGTGGACTGATGTTGCCGCCCTGGAAAGATCGCACGGAGTTGTCACAGCCCGGTCACGTGGCGGTTCTACAGTAAGCACACAACCTGATGAGGAGACAGGCCATGTCCTTGCAAAACAGCAGCGATGACAAGATTGAAGTGATCCGCACACAGCCAGACCAGTCTCTGGGTTGCTCAATCATTGACGAAAAAGGGCGCGAAGTACCGATCACTGAAGGCATGATCCAGGACGCTTGCCGCGAACTGGAGCAGCGATTGGTCAAGCCTGCCAAACAAAAGTGATGTAGCCACCGTCTTCTTGACCCGGCCCCTGATGGCCGGGTTTTTTATGGCTGGTTTTTGGGTGCTGCGCACCCTATCGCTGTCGCTAGACAGCCGTTGCACCAAGTGCCGACACGATCCGCTGCAATGCCAGCGAATCCCCCTCAATCCGCACCTTCAACCCATCAATCTCCCGCCGCAGCGGATAATGCTTACGCAGTGAATCGAACGCCGCACGCTGCTCGTTCACATTGCCTACAAGGCTGCGACGGAAATCCGCATCGTCGCGGCGCGGGTCGTACACGCCACGGCACAACATGGCCAGCGCCCAGGCCGGATCGCTTTCAGCGTTCAAGGTCACTTGCGACAACCAGGGCGACGGCAGCAAATCGCTCAAGGCGACCTGGGCCGGTTGCCCGATAAATGTGCAATACGCCTCATAGATCTGTGCGGTCCCACGCTGTTTGCCATCGAGGCTGTAACCGGCAATGTGCGGCGTCGCCAGCACACAGAGTTCGGCCAACGCCACATCGACCTCAGGCTCACCCTCCCAAACGTCCAGCACCGCTTGCAGGTCTTCGCGTTGCAGCAGCACCTGGCGCAGGGCGGCGTTGTCCACCACCGGGCCGCGACTGGCGTTGATCAGCCAGGTACCGGATTTGAGCCGGCTCAACCGGTTTTTATCGAACAGATGCCAAGTCGCCTGAGCGCCGTGTTTCTTCAACGGCGTGTGCAGACTGATGACATCGCACTGCTCGATGATCTGTTCTAGGCTGACGTAATCGCCACCTTCAGCGGCTTGCCTTGGCGGATCGCAGACCAACACCTTCCAGCCCAGACCTTGTAGAACCTTGACCAAACGGCCGCCCACTTCACCGGCACCGACTACGCCGTAGGTGCGTTGAGTCAGGTCGGCGCCTTCGATTTCGGCCAGTGTCAGCAGACTGCCGAGTACGTAGTCGACCACGCCCCGGGCGTTGCAGCCGGGTGCGCTGGACCAGGTGATGCCGGCCCGCTGAAAGTAATCCAGATCCAGGTGATCCGTGCCGATGGTGCAGGTGCCGACAAAGCGTACTTTGCTGCCTTCGAGCAACGCGCGGTTAACGTTGGTCACCGAGCGCACCAGCAGCACATCGGCCTGTTCGACGGTGGCGCGGTCAATGGAACGTCCCGGCACCCGGCGGATTTCACCGAAACCTTCGAAGAAGGCATCGAGCAGCGGGATATTTTCGTCGGCAACAATCAGCATGGCAGGCTCCTTTGGGGGATCGGCAGTGTAGGCGGAGATGACCGTGCTGGGCCACCGGGGATGCAGAATCATTCAAAATCTGATTACAAATCCACAACACAGGACTTTTCCTGACCACTGCGTCAGGGCGTAGAATGCGCCGCCTTGCGCATCAATATCTTTGGACGTTTCGCCCTTGAATTCCGTGACTGACCGCCCCGCCGCCATTTCCCTCACCCGCCCCGCCCGGGTTCGCCTGGAGCTGAAAAACCTGCTTGGCCTGGCCCTGCCGATCATGATCGCGCAACTGGCGACCACCGCCATGGGCTTCGTCGATGCGGTGATGGCGGGCCGGGTCGGGCCACGGGATCTGGCGGCCGTGGCGCTGGGCAACTCGATCTGGGTGCCGGTATTTCTGTTGATGACCGGCACTCTGCTGGCTACTACCCCGAAAGTCGCCCAGCGTTTCGGCGCAGGCACCCACAGCGAGATCGGCCCGATCGTGCGCCAGGCACTGTGGCTGGCATTGGTGGTGGGCTTGATGGCGACCGGCATGTTATTCAGCGCCGAACCGATTTTGCACATCATGAAAGTCGATCCCGAACTGATCGACCCATGCATGCAATACCTGCACGGCATCGCCAGCGGTTTGCCTGCGGTCGCCTTCTACCATGTGCTGCGCTGCTTCAGTGACGGCCTGGGGCGCACCCGTCCGGCCATGGTATTGGGCCTATGCGGACTGGCGCTGAACATTCCGCTGAACTACGTCTTCATCTATGGCCACTTCGGTGTGCCGGCCATGGGCGGTGTCGGCTGCGGCTGGGCCACGGCGATCGTGATGTGGGTGATGGCGCTGGGCATGGCCGGCTGGGAGCGCTGGGCACCGGCGTATCAGTCGAGTCAGTTGTTCAGCCGTTTCGACTGGCCGCAATGGTCGGTGATCAAACGCCTGCTGGGCATCGGCCTGCCGATCGGCATCGCGGTGTTCGCCGAGTCGAGCATCTTCGCGGTGATTGCGCTGCTGATCGGCAGCCTCGGCGCGACGGTGGTGGCCGGGCATCAGATCGCGCTGAACTTCAGCTCGCTGGTGTTCATGATTCCCTACTCCCTTGGCATGGCCGTGACCGTGCGGGTCGGCCAGGCGCTCGGCCGTCAGGAGCCGCGAGAAGCACGCTTCGCCGCCGGTGTCGGCATGGGCACGGCGCTGGCCTATGCGTGCATTTCCGCGAGCATGATGCTGCTGCTGCGTGAACACATCGCAACGATCTACACCGCCGACCCGATGGTGATTCAGGTCGCAGCAATGCTGATTGTGTATTCGGCGCTGTTCCAGTTTTCCGATGCGATCCAGGTGACGGCTGCCGGCGCGTTGCGCGGCTATCAGGACACGCGGGTGACGATGATCCTGACGCTGTTCGCTTACTGGGGGATTGGTTTGCCGGTGGGTTACGCGCTGGGCCTGACCGACTGGTTTGGCACGCCGAGCGGCCCGAGCGGGCTGTGGCAGGGTTTGATCGTCGGCTTGAGTTGCGCGGCACTGATGCTGTCGATCCGCCTGACGCGCAGCGCACGCAAGCGGATTCGTATCAGTCATTCGGCAGGTTAAGCGAGTTTCTTGCGGATCCAGTAGAGGTAGGTGCCTGCCTCTTCGTGCTGCGCGACCAGTTCGTGGTCAAGAAACACGCAAAACTTGGGAATGTCGCGACGGGTCGACGGGTCGGTGGCGATCACCTTCAGCAAACCGCCGGGCGCCAGGTCACGGATATGCTGGTGCAGCATCATCACCGGTTCCGGGCAGTTGAGGCCGGTGGCGTCGAGGGTGCCGTCTACCGGCGTATCAATCATTTCACTCATGATTCACTCCTGAAACTGGCCGGCATTGTCGCGCATTGCCCGGCTTAACGTCATCTGTGGCGTACAGCGTACCTGTGGGAGCGGGCTTGCTCGCGATGGCGGTCGATCAGCCAGCACAGATGTTGAAGGTTATGCCCTCATCGCGAGCAAGCTCGCTCCCACAGGGGGCCGTGCGCATCAGCGGGATTTCGGTTTCTTTGTGTCCAGCCGGCGCAAGTGGCACGTCACTTCTTCACGGTCGTGGTACAGCTGTTTGCAGCCGATCTCGACCCGAATGCCGCGCTCCTTGAACCCGTCGGCAATGCGCTCCAGCAATCGCTTCACTTCGGCGTAACGCTGTTTCATTGGCAGCTTGAGGTTGACCACCGCTTCGCGGCAATGCCCCTCGCCAATCCATTCTTCCAGCATCGCTGCGTTGCGCGCCGGTTTCTCGACGATGTCGCAGACCATCCAGTCCACCGGTTGCTTGGGCTTGAAGGTGAAACCGTCGGCCATCAAGTGCTGCACCAGACCGGTGTCCATCAGGCTTTCGGCCATCGGACCGTTGTCGATCGCGGTCACCAGCATGCCGCGGTTGACCAGTTGCCAGGTCCAACCGCCGGGCGCGGCGCCAAGGTCGACGCCAGTCATATCACTGTGCAGACGCTCATCCCACTGATCGCGCGGGATGAAGTGGTGCCAGGCCTCTTCCAGCTTCAGCGTCGAACGGCTCGGCGCCTCACGCGGAAACTTCAGACGCGGGATGCCCATCGGCCACATCGCCGAGTTATTCGACTCGGCCAGCCCCATGAACACTTCGCGGCCACTTTTGAAAGTCAGCAGCAGACGCGGTTTATGGGCATCTTCAACCAGTTTGCCAGCCGCCATCAGCGCCTTGCGCAGGTGGCCTTCGAACTTCTTGCAGAAGTTCGACAGTTCCTTGCCATCGTTGGTGTCGACCATTTCCAGCCAGAGGCTGCCGCACAGCGGGAAGTCTGCCATGTGGGCGAGGATTACGCTGATGCGGTCGGTTTCCGGCAGATCAATGAAGATCCCGCGAGCCCATTGGCGCGGGAAGATCAGATCGGCGAAACGCTGACCACGCATCAGGCGCTCGGCGCCGTCTTCTTCGGTGCAGATGAATTCAGCGCAGGCGCTGGCAGTCTTGGCCTTGGCATAACCGGCCACGTTCAGCCGCGCGGCGTGTTCGGAAATTTCGGAACAGACTTCGCTTTCGAAGCCCGGCCGGCAATGCATAAAGAGGGTGTTCATTCTTACTCCTGGGCAGATGGCGAGAAATTCAACCACTGCGCGATGCCCAGACTTGCGTTGAAGCAAAGCCTGTCACGAAAACCGGCGCATGATAGCCGAGTTCGCAACCTTGGACTTGGCCATAGAGTCCAGTTATTAGCCTTAAGCACCAAACAGGACTAGGTTTAAACCTCAGTTCGTTCCCTCAGTCCGTAGCCGTGCGGACCCAAAGGAGTTATTTCAATGCCGTCCCTCGATAGCCTGAAAACCCTTAAAACCTTACAAATCGACGACAAGACCTATCACTACTTCAGCTTGCCGGATGCCGCCAAAAGCCTGGGCGATCTCGACAAGCTGCCAATGTCGTTGAAAGTGCTGCTGGAAAACCTGCTGCGCTGGGAAGATGAAATAACCGTCACCGGCGCCGACCTTCGGGCGATTGCCGCCTGGCTCAAGGAACGTCGCTCCGACCGCGAAATTCAGTACCGTCCCGCGCGGGTATTGATGCAAGACTTTACCGGCGTGCCTGCCGTGGTCGACCTCGCCGCCATGCGCGCCGCGATGGCCAAGGCCGGCGGCGACCCGCAGCGTATCAATCCGCTCTCCCCCGTGGACTTGGTGATTGACCACTCGGTGATGGTCGACAAATTCGGCAGTTCAAGCGCCTTCGAACAGAACGTCGACATCGAAATGCAGCGCAACGGTGAACGTTATGCGTTCCTGCGCTGGGGCCAAAGCGCCTTCGACAACTTCAGCGTGGTGCCGCCGGGCACCGGGATCTGCCACCAGGTGAACCTGGAATACCTGGGGCGCACGGTCTGGACCAAGGACGAGGACGGCCGCACGTATGCCTTCCCGGACACCCTGGTCGGTACCGACTCCCACACCACCATGATCAATGGCCTCGGCGTACTCGGCTGGGGTGTCGGCGGGATCGAAGCGGAAGCGGCGATGCTGGGTCAACCGGTGTCGATGCTGATCCCGGAAGTGATCGGCTTCAAACTCACCGGCAAGCTCAAGGAAGGCATCACCGCCACTGACCTGGTGCTGACCGTCACCCAGATGCTGCGCAAGAAAGGCGTGGTCGGCAAGTTCGTCGAGTTCTACGGCGACGGCCTTGCCGACCTGCCGCTGGCCGACCGTGCAACCATCGCCAACATGGCCCCGGAATACGGCGCCACCTGCGGCTTCTTCCCGGTGGACGACATCACCCTGGGCTATCTGCGTTTATCCGGTCGCCCCAGCGAGACCGTGAAACTGGTCGAGGCCTACAGCAAAGCCCAAGGCCTGTGGCGCCTGCCGGGCCAGGAACCGGTGTTCACCGACAGTCTGGCGCTGGACATGGGTAGCGTCGAGGCCAGCCTTGCCGGGCCGAAACGCCCCCAGGACCGGGTATCGCTGCCGAATGTCGCGCAAGCGTTCAGTGACTTCATCGAACTGCAATTCAAACCCACCAGCAAGGAAGTCGGTCGTCTCGAAAGTGAAGGCGGCGGTGGCGTAGCGGTGGGCAATGCCGATCTGGCCGGTGAAGCAGACTACGAATATGACGGTGAGACCTACCGATTGAAAAACGGCGCGGTGGTGATCGCTGCGATCACCTCCTGCACCAACACCTCCAACCCGAGCGTGATGATGGCCGCCGGCCTGGTGGCGAAGAAGGCCGTGGAGAAAGGCCTCAAGCGCAAACCGTGGGTCAAGAGCTCGCTGGCCCCAGGCTCGAAAGTGGTCACCGACTACTACAAGGCTGCCGGCCTGACCCAGTACCTTGATGAACTGGGTTTTGCCTTGGTCGGCTACGGCTGCACCACGTGCATCGGCAACTCCGGGCCATTGGCGGAGCCGATTGAAAAAGCCATTCAGGCCGCCGACCTGACCGTCGCCTCGGTGCTGTCGGGCAACCGCAACTTCGAAGGTCGCGTGCATCCTCTGGTGAAAACTAACTGGTTGGCCTCCCCTCCGCTGGTCGTTGCTTACGCGCTGGCCGGCACGGTGCGCATCGACATCAGCAGCGAGCCTTTGGGTACCGACAAAGCGGGCAATCTGGTTTATCTGCGGGACATCTGGCCGAGCACCCAAGAGATCGCCGACGCGGTGAACCAGGTCAACACCGCGATGTTCCACAAGGAATACGCCGAAGTGTTTGCCGGCGACGAACAATGGCAGGCAATTGAAGTGCCGCAAGCGGCGACGTATGTCTGGCAGGACGATTCGACGTACATCCAGCATCCACCGTTCTTCGATGACATCGGCGGGCCGCCGCCGGTGGTCAAGGACGTCGCCGGTGCCAGAGTCCTCGCGCTGCTGGGTGACTCGGTGACCACCGACCACATTTCCCCGGCCGGTAACATCAAGGTTGACAGCCCGGCAGGCCACTACCTGCGCGAGAAAGGCGTGGAGCCACGGGACTTCAACTCCTACGGCTCCCGTCGCGGCAACCACGAAGTGATGATGCGCGGCACCTTCGCCAACATTCGCATTCGTAACGAAATGCTCGGCGGCGAAGAAGGCGGCAATACGATTTACATCCCCACCGGGGAGCGGATGCCGATCTACGACGCGGCGATGCGTTATCAAGCCTCGGGCACACCGTTGGTGGTGATTGCAGGGCAAGAATACGGCACCGGCTCGAGCCGCGACTGGGCGGCCAAGGGCACCAATCTGCTGGGAGTCAAAGCGGTCATTGCCGAAAGTTTCGAACGGATTCACCGTTCCAATCTGGTGGGCATGGGCGTGTTGCCGTTGCAGTTCAAGCTGGATCAAAACCGCAAGAGCCTGAACCTGACCGGCAAGGAGACGCTGGATATTCTGGGTTTGACAGGCATCGAGCTGACACCGCGGATGAACCTGACGCTGGTGATCACCCGTGAAAACGGCAGCCGCGAGAAAGTCGAGGTGTTGTGCCGGATCGATACCCTTAATGAGGTGGAGTACTTCAAGTCGGGGGGGATTTTGCATTACGTGTTGCGGCAGTTGATTGCGTCGTAACAGCCTGCTGACACAGACACCGCCTTCGGGCGGTGTTTTTGTTTGGGCCGATGCTCGCCGGCTGACGCAATGGCCGTTTTGCGACGCGCTGCTGATTACTGAAAAATAATCTCAATAAATGGCTGACGATGCCGACAACCCGTCAAAGCCTTGCGGATTGAAAAAGCCATGCGTAACAACCAGCCTATTACACAACGCGAACGGACCTTCCCGGCTCAGCAACGGTTGATTTCCACCACCGATGCCAAGGGCGTGATCACCTACTGCAACGACGCGTTCGTCGAAATCAGCGGTTACTCCCGTGAGGAGCTGATCCGTGCGCCGCATAACCTGGTCCGTCACCCTGACGTTCCGGCCGCGGTGTTCGCGCACATGTGGGGCACACTGAAACAAGGCTTGCCATGGATGGGCATCGTCAAGAATCGCTGCAAAACCGGTGATCACTACTGGGTTAACGCCTACGTCACACCGGTTTTCGAAGGCAATCAGGTGATCGGTTACGAATCGGTGCGGGTCAAACCCACTGCCGAGCAGATCCGCCGTGCCGAAGCGCTCTACCAACGCATCAACCAGGGCAAGTCGGCGATTCCTTCAACAGACAAATGGCTGCCGGTGCTGCAGGACTGGTTGCCGTTCATTCTGGTCAGCCAGCTGAGCTTCATGATCGGTGCGTCGCTCAACTCTCAATGGGGTTTTGCGTTGGCCGCCGGTCTCTCCGTGCCATTGGGCTTGCTGGGTTTGAGCTGGCAGCAGCGCGGCCTCAAGCGTCTGCTGCAACTGGCCGGGCAGACGACCTCCGACCCGCTGATCGCGCAGATGTACACCGACAGCCGTGGCGCTCAAGCACGTCTGGAGATGTCGATCCTCAGCCAGGAAGCGCGCCTGAAAACCTGCCTGACCCGTCTGCAGGACACCGCCGAGCACCTGAGCGACCAAGCGAAACAGTCCGACACCCTGGCGCACAACAGCTCAAACGGTCTAGAACGCCAACGCGTCGAAACCGAGCAAGTGGCCACCGCCGTCAACCAGATGGCGGCTACCACTCAAGAAGTCGCCAGCCACGTGCAGCGCACTGCCGACGCCACCCAGGAAGCCAATCGCCTGACCGGTCGCGGCCGCGACATCGCCGGGGAAACTCGCGAAGCCATCCAGCGTCTGTCGGTGGTGGTCGGTGAAACCGGTATGACCGTGACCCAACTGGCCAAGGACAGCGACGAAATCGGTGGAGTGGTCGATGTGATCAAAGGCATCGCCGACCAGACCAACCTGCTGGCCCTGAACGCCGCCATCGAAGCAGCCCGTGCCGGTGAGATGGGTCGTGGGTTTGCGGTGGTCGCCGACGAAGTCCGTCAACTGGCGCAACGCACCAGCGAATCCACCGGGCAGATCCACGCGTTGATCGCCAAGCTCCAGCAAACCGCCAGCACTGCAGTTCAAACCATGGAAGCCGGGCATCGCCAGGCAGAAGAAGGTGTGGCGCGGGTACTGGAAGCGGATCAGGCACTGGTGGGGATCAGTGAAGCGGTGGCCAACATTACCGACATGACTACACAGATTGCTGCTGCGACTGAAGAGCAAAGTGCTGTCGCCGAAGAGATCAGCCGCAACATCAGCAACATCTCGCACCTGGCGGATCAGACGTCGGAACAGGCGCAACACTCGGCGTTGTTGAGTGAAGAGCTGACGAAGACTGCAAATACTCAGTATTCGTTGGTGGAGCGGTTTAACCGCTGACTGTTGCTGGAAAGAAAACCCGGACAGTGAGAGCTTCCGGGTTTTTTATTGCCTTGAAAGTGATGGTGCCTGAAAGATCGCTATCGCGAGCAAGCTCGCTCCCACAGGGGATTTGTGGTGAATGAGGATCTCATTCACAGAGCAAATCAAAATGTGGGAGCGAGCTTGCTCGCGATGAGGCCATTGGCAACACCGCAAATATCACCGAAGGAACGAAGCCACTTTCTGCGCCGCAGCCGCCAGATGCTGCTCATGGGTAAACCCGGAAGCTTTCAACGGCTTCAAATCATGGTCCCCCGCTATCAGCCAGAACACCTCGATACTCGGCGCTAACGAGTAAGCCTCAACGGCCTCACGATTCCCCAACGCATCCCGCTCGCCCTGCACGATCAACGACGGCGTCTGAAGCGCGGCTAAATGCTCAACCCGAGGTTTCTCCGGTTTACCCACCGCATAAAACGGATACCCGAGGCACACCAACGCATCGGCCTCTAGTTCATCCGCCAAAAGACTGGCCATCCGTCCGCCCATGGACTTGCCGCCAATGGCCAGACGTCCAGCGACATGGCGTCGCACCACGGCATACACCTCACGCCAGCACTCGAGCAGTTTCGGGGCTGGGTTCGGTGGACGTTTACCCCCATCAATGCGTCGCTGCGCCATGTACGGAAACTCGAAGCGCAGCACATTGACCCCAGATGCAGCAAGGCGCGCAGCCATGTCGTTCATCCAGCCGCTGTCCATCGGTGCACCGGCACCGTGAGCCAAAATCAGCGTCGTCGATGACGGCGCCGAGGCGGCGTCCCGCAGCCAGCCATGTTCCGCCACACACCGCGCCCATTGATCCCCGTCAATACTGGCCTTGTGCTCTTTGTCCATGCTTGCCTCGCTTTTAGTCTGCCTATAACTCCAGGCGAAGGGAGCGTCTGCCTTGCGGCTTACTCGCAAAGGCGGGCCTTCACTTCGGCTGAACCGTGGATGGGGAACCATGAACACTTCTATCAGTACCGCCTACAACTACAAGGTGGTCCGCCAATTCGCCATTATGACGGTGGTGTGGGGCATCGTCGGCATGGGGCTCGGGGTTTTTCTCGCGGCTCAATTGGTCTGGCCTGAACTCAACTTTGATTTACCGTGGACCAGTTTCGGCCGCTTGCGCCCGCTGCACACCAACGCGGTGATCTTCGCTTTCGGCGGCTGCGCCCTGTTCGCCAGTTCGTTTTACTCGGTGCAACGCACCTGCCAAACGCAACTGTTCGCGCCGAAAATCGCCGCGTTCTGCTTCTGGGGTTGGCAAGTGGTGATCCTGCTGGCGGCCATCAGCTTGCCGCTGGGTTACACCAGCTCCAAGGAATACGCCGAGCTGGAATGGCCGATCGACATCTTGATCACCATCGTCTGGGTCGCCTACGCCGTGGTGTTCTTCGGCACGCTGGCGAAGCGCAAAACCAAGCACATCTACGTCGGCAACTGGTTCTTCGGTGCATTCATCATCACCGTGGCGATTCTGCACATCGTCAACAACATTGAACTGCCGGTGAGTTTCACCAAGTCCTACTCGGTGTACGCCGGTGCGACCGATGCCATGGTTCAGTGGTGGTACGGGCACAACGCCGTAGGCTTTTTCCTCACCGCCGGCTTCCTCGGGATGATGTACTACTTCGTGCCGAAACAGGCCGAGCGTCCGGTGTATTCCTACCGCTTGTCGATCGTGCACTTCTGGGCGCTGATCACTCTGTACATCTGGGCCGGCCCGCACCACTTGCACTACACCGCGCTGCCGGACTGGGCTCAGTCGCTGGGCATGGTGATGTCGCTGATCCTGCTCGCCCCAAGCTGGGGCGGGATGATCAACGGCATGATGACGCTCTCGGGCGCCTGGCATAAGTTGCGCAGCGACCCGATCCTGCGCTTCCTCGTGGTCTCGCTGGCGTTCTACGGCATGTCGACCTTCGAAGGGCCGATGATGGCCATCAAAACGGTCAACGCCCTCTCCCACTACACCGACTGGACCATCGGCCACGTTCACGCCGGTGCCCTCGGTTGGGTAGCGATGATCTCCATCGGCGCGCTGTACCACATGATCCCGAAAATCTTCGGCCGCACGCAGATGCACAGCATCGGCCTGATCAACGCGCACTTCTGGCTTGCCACCATCGGCACCGTGCTGTACATCGCGTCCATGTGGGTCAACGGCATCGCCCAGGGCCTCATGTGGCGCGCCGTCAACGAAGACGGCACGCTGACCTACTCCTTCGTCGAAACCCTGGTGGCCAGCCACCCAGGCTTCGTCGTGCGACTGGTGGGCGGTGCGATCTTCTTCAGCGGCATGTTGCTGATGGCCTACAACACCTGGCGCACCGTGCGGGCCTCGCAGCCTGCCGAAGTCGCCGCTGCCGCGCAGATCGCCTGAGGAGGCCGCCATGAAACACGAAACAATCGAGAAAAACGTCGGCCTGCTGATGTTGCTGATGGTGTTGGCCGTGAGCATCGGCGGTCTGACCCAGATCGTCCCGCTGTTCTTCCAGGACGTGACTAATAAGCCGGTGGAAGGCATGAAGCCCTACACCGCGCTGCAACTGGAAGGTCGCGACATTTACATCCGCGAAGGCTGCGTCGGTTGCCATTCGCAGATGATCCGCCCGTTTCGCGCCGAGACCGAACGCTACGGCCACTACTCGGTGGCCGGTGAAAGCGTCTGGGATCACCCGTTCCTGTGGGGCTCGAAACGTACCGGTCCGGACCTGGCCCGGGTCGGCGGTCGCTACTCCGAAGACTGGCACCGCGCGCATTTGTACAACCCGCGCAACGTGGTGCCGGAATCGAAAATGCCCGGCTATCCGTGGCTCGTGGACAACCAACTCGACAGCAGCCACACCGAAAGCAAGATCAAGGCGATGCGCACCCTCGGCGTGCCTTATACCGACGACGACATCGCCGGCTCAGTCGCCTCGCTCAAGGGCAAGACCGAAATGGACGCACTGGTCGCTTATCTGCAAGTGCTCGGCACATCCATCAAGAGCAAGAGGTGAGCCATGGCCATGCCCTTTGAAATAATCAGTGTAATGAGCAGTGGAATGATCCGCGGCCTGGGCACGGTCGTGGTGTTCGTGGCCTTTGTCGGCCTGACGCTGTGGGTATTCAACGGCAAGCGCAATCCGGAATTCGCCGAAGCGCGTTTGCTGCCGTTCGCCGATGAACCCCTATCCGACGACGCCACCCAAGAACCTGAAACAAGGAGTACCCGGCCATGACCACCTTCTGGAGTACGTGGATCTGCGTACTGACCATCGGCAGCCTGATCGGCCTGACCTGGCTGCTGATCAGCACCCGCAAGGGCGAAACCAAGGGCAGCGTCGACCAGACCATGGGCCACAGCTTCGACGGGATCGAGGAGTACGACAACCCGCTGCCGCAGTGGTGGTTCATGCTGTTCGCCGGCACGCTGGTGTTTGCCGTGGGCTATCTGGTGCTTTACCCAGGGCTGGGCAATTGGAAAGGCGTTCTGCCAGGTTACGAGGACGGTTGGACCGGCGTCCACGAGTGGGAAAAGGAAATGGCCAGGTCGGATGCGAAGTTCGGACCGATCTTCGCCAAATTCGCGGCGATGCCCGTGGAAGAAGTGGCCAAGGATCCGCAAGCGTTGAAAATGGGCGGTCGCCTGTTTGCGTCCAATTGCGCGGTCTGCCACGGCTCGGATGCCAAGGGTGCCTTCGGTTTTCCGAACCTGGCGGACACCAGCTGGCGCTGGGGCGGCAACGCCGACACCATCAAAACCACGATCATGGGTGGTCGCATGGCCGCGATGCCGGCTTGGGGTGAAATCCTTGGTGATGCCGGCGTGAAGAACGTCGCGGCGTATGTGCGCCATGACTTGGCCGGCCTGCCGTTGCCTGCCGACAACGGTGCCGACCTGCATGCCGGACAGCAAGCGTACAGCACGATGTGCGTAGCCTGTCATGGGGCGAACGGCCAGGGCACTGAAGCCATGGGTGCGCCGAATCTGATGCAACCGGCCGGTTTTATCTATGGAACAGGCCTGACGCAGCTTGAACAAACGATTCGTCATGGCCGCCAGGGCCACATGCCGGCGCAGAACGAACTGCTCGGCAACGACAAGGTGCAATTGCTGGCCGCTTACGTTTACAGCTTGTCTCAGGGTCTGAACACCGAGCGTTTGCAGGCTGAAGGCAAACACGAGTAAATCTCGACCGCTCTGCTGCCGCATTCTTCCGGATGCGGCAGTTCCCTGCCCCTTTGCGACCCATTGTCGCACCCTCCGTTAGTCCTCCTTTCGGTTCCCCGGATTCGGGTCTAAGCTTCCCCCGGTGCGGACTGGCATGAGCCGGTTCCAGGTCGACCCAACCCGATGTGTTTGACGAATCTGCTCGATGACAGGCCGCAAAGGCTGGTAGATACCGGCTGTCGTGCCCATTGCCATCTGTCACCCAATCGTTGGGTTTGAACACACCCCGTTACATCCGACCTGCACCCCTCACCATTTTCGTCTGCTGCGACATTTTGCCCTTGGGCAATTTTGTCCTTACGCGGCGCATGGAAAGGCCGCAGAATCAGCTTTTGAAAGCATTGACTCAGGTCATGGCGCGTTGCAATGACCCCCCGCTTTCTCCATACTTGCGGCCAATTTTTACTCCTAATAAAACACCCAAACCGTGGAACCTTAGAATGAGCACAGCAATCAGTCCGACTGCTTATAACTATAAGGTAGTCCGCCAGTTCGCCATCATGACGGTGGTCTGGGGGATCCTTGGCATGGGGCTCGGTGTCTTCATCGCCTCGCAACTGGTCTGGCCGGAGTTGAACTTCGGTCTGGAATGGACGAGCTTTGGACGCTTGCGCCCGTTGCACACCAACCTGGTGATTTTCGCCTTCGGTGGTTGTGCACTGTTTGCCACTTCTTATTACGTCGTGCAGCGAACCTGCCAAACGCGACTGATTTCCGACAGTCTCGCGGCCTTCACCTTTTGGGGTTGGCAAGCGGTGATCGTCGGTGCAGGCATTTCCTTGCCGCTGGGCTACACCACGTCCAAGGAATACGCTGAACTGGAATGGCCTATCGCCATTTTGCTGGCCATTGTCTGGATCACCTACGCCGTGGTGTTCTTCGGCACCATTACCAAGCGCAAAACCAAACATATCTATGTGGGTAACTGGTTCTACGGTGCCTTCATCGTTGTGACGGCGATGCTGCACATCGTCAACCACGCTTCCCTGCCGGTCAGCTTGTTCAAGTCCTACTCGGCCTACGCCGGTGCGACTGACGCGATGATCCAGTGGTGGTACGGCCACAACGCGGTCGGTTTCTTCCTGACCACAGGCTTCCTGGGGATGATGTACTACTTCGTTCCGAAGCAGGCCGAGCGTCCGATCTACTCCTATCGTCTGTCGATTGTGCACTTCTGGGCGCTGATCACCCTGTACATCTGGGCCGGTCCGCACCACCTGCACTACACCGCGCTGCCGGACTGGGCTCAGTCGCTGGGCATGGCGATGTCGATCATCCTGCTGGCGCCAAGCTGGGGCGGCATGATCAACGGCATGATGACCCTGTCGGGCGCCTGGCATAAGCTGCGCACCGACCCGATCCTGCGCTTCCTCGTTGTATCGCTGGCCTTCTACGGCATGTCGACCTTCGAAGGCCCGATGATGGCCATCAAGACCGTCAACTCGCTGTCTCACTACACTGACTGGACCATCGGCCACGTACACGCCGGCGCCTTGGGCTGGGTAGCGATGATCTCGATCGGCGCCATCTACCACATGATCCCGAAACTGTTCGGTCGTGTGCAGATGCACAGCATCGGCCTGATCAACACGCACTTCTGGCTCGCGACCATCGGTACCGTTCTGTACATCGCTTCGATGTGGGTCAACGGCATTACCCAGGGTCTGATGTGGCGTGCAATCAACGACGACGGCACCCTCACCTACTCGTTCGTCGAAGCGCTGCAAGCCAGCCATCCTGGTTTCATCGTTCGCGCCCTGGGCGGTGCGTTCTTCGCCAGCGGCATGCTGTTCATGGCCTACAACGTATGGCGTACCGTACGTGCCTCGAACCCGGCTGAAGCCAAAGCTGCTGAACAGATTGCTGTAGTTGGAGCTCACTGATGAAGCATGAAGCAGTCGAGAAGAACATTGGCCTGCTGGCCTTCTTCATGGTTATCGCCGTCAGCATCGGCGGCCTGACCCAGATCGTTCCGCTGTTTTTCCAGGACGTCACCAACAAGCCGGTCGAAGGCATGAAGCCTCGCACCGCCCTTGAACTGGAAGGCCGCGACATCTACATCGCCAACGGTTGTGTCGGCTGCCACTCGCAGATGATCCGCCCGTTCCGTGCTGAAACCGAACGTTACGGCCACTACTCGGTTGCCGGTGAAAGCGTCTGGGACCACCCGTTCCTGTGGGGTTCCAAGCGTACCGGGCCGGACCTGGCCCGTGTCGGCGGTCGTTACTCCGATGACTGGCAGCGTGCGCATTTGTACAACCCGCGCAACGTGGTGCCTGAGTCGAAAATGCCGGCCTACCCGTTCCTCGTGGAAAACAAGCTCGACGGCAAAGACACCGCCAAGAAAATGGAAGTCTTGCGCACGCTCGGCGTCCCTTACACCGACGAAGACATCGCCGGTGCCCAGGATGCTGTGAAGGGCAAAACCGAAATGGACGCGCTGGTGGCCTATCTGCAAGGCCTGGGCACCATCATCAAAAGCAAACGGTGATTTAGATGGATATCGGGATGATTCGTGGCCTGGGCACCGTTGTTGTGATGGTGGCCTTCATCGGTCTGGCGTTGTGGGTATTCAGCCCCAAGCGCAAGTCGGAGTTTGAAGACGCGACCTTGCTGCCTTTCGCGGATGATCCCGAAGCCATCAAGCACGTCGAGCAAGCTTCTAGGAGTAACAAAGAATGACTACGTTCTGGAGTCTGTACGTCACAGTCCTCAGTCTCGGCACGATCTTCGCCCTGACCTGGCTGCTGCTGTCCACCCGCAAGGGCCAGCGCAGCGAAGCCACCGAAGAGACGGTTGGCCACTCGTTCGACGGGATCGAGGAGTACGACAACCCACTGCCGAAATGGTGGTTCATGCTGTTCGTGGGCACCATCATCTTCGCCCTGGGCTACCTGGTTCTGTACCCGGGCCTGGGTAACTGGAAAGGCCTGCTGCCGGGTTACAACTACCTCGATAACGACAAGCAGACCGCGTTCGCCAACGGCCAGAGCGGCTGGACCGGGGTTCACGAGTGGGAAAAGGAAATGGCCAAGTCGGACGCCAAGTTCGGCCCGATCTTCGCCAAGTTCGCTTCCATGCCGATTGAAGAAGTCGCCAAGGACCCGCAAGCCCTGAAGATGGGTGGCCGCCTGTTCGCCTCCAACTGCTCGGTCTGCCACGGTTCCGATGCCAAGGGCGCTTATGGCTTCCCTAACCTGACCGACGCCGACTGGCGCTGGGGCGGCGAGGCAGAAACCATCAAGACCACCATCATGGGTGGCCGTCACGCGGTCATGCCGGCGTGGGCCGAAGTGATCGGCGAGCAAGGCGTCAGCGATGTTGCCGCATTCGTACTGACCAACCTTGATGGCCGCAAGCTGCCGGAAGGCACCAAGGCTGATCCGGTTGCCGGGCAGAAACTGTTCGCTGCCAACTGCGTGGCGTGCCACGGTCCGGCAGGCAAAGGTACTCCAGCAATGGGCGCACCTGACCTGACTCACCCGGGCGCGTTCATCTACGGTTCGAGCTTCGCTCAACTGCAGCAGACCATCCGTTACGGCCGTCAGGGCCAGATGCCTGCGCAAGAACAGCTGCAAGGCAACGACAAGGTTCACCTGCTGGCCGCTTACGTCTACAGCCTGTCTCACGGTGAGAAAGCGCCGGTGGCGGATGCCCAGTAAGGCAAACGCTTGAGGCAATACCAAAAGCCCCGCCAGGGAACTGGCGGGGCTTTTTTTTATTGGATGCCTGACCAGACCGATTTGACCGGTACCGTCTCTATCGTGTTGCGACTCGACCAGTCATTGTTCTCGACCCTATTGATGTGCAAGACCTTGCGATCCTCGGAAAAGCTGGCGATCAGGTAGGTCTGCTGCGACGCGCCACCGCTGAGAAAGACCGGAACCTTGCCGTAGTACCACGAACTCCTGAAGCTGCCCGCATCGCTATGGTAATGACCGGCAAACACAGCCGTGACGCCATACTGATTAATGATCCGGTTGAAACGCTCGACCTGCTGCGGGTTGCCCCAGCGATCGGGCTCATGCATGTTGACGATGATGATGTAGCCCTGTGCTCGCGCGAGCCGCAAATCAGTCTCCAGCCAGTCCAGCGCCTGAGTGATGCGGAACGAGGTCGGATTAAGAAAGTGCGAGATTTCCACCTCATACGTCGGTTCATTGTTGAGTTGCACCATATGAACATCGCCGACCGTGGTTGAATACGCCAGGCTGCCGTTATATTTATTATTAACCAGACCGCCACCACTCACGCGCAAATCAAAGTTATCTACTTTGCCCCAGTGATGTTCCTTGTAATCGACAATGCTCCCAGCCGCACAACTTTCAGAAAAACAATCACCCACGTTATTTTTATAATCGTGATTACCCAAGCCATACAAGAAATCTTTTCCGAAGTACTTATTCAGTGCCGTCCGAATATACGAACGCTCGGAAATATGCCCGAAGGCAGTCATATCACCATTGATCATCAAGGGCACAGGCCCCTGACCGGCGTACCGTCCGCGGAAATCCGCGATATTGGCAAACTGGCTTTCGATCAGCCCTTGGGAACGCTTGTCACGGTCCGATGCCGATTGCTCTTCACCACTGTCGGACTTCTCCGTCCAGGGGTATTGCGGGTCAGAGGCAAAGACCATATGACGAGGTGCGTTTTCAATCGAATGCGCAGCAGGCGCCATCGACAACACCCATAGACACGCAAGAAAACTTGCGCGCTTCTTGATATTCATAGAATTCCGTTTCCGTTAATAACTGATAGATGCACCACAACTTTGCAGCACACTCACCACAACTTATTCGAAGAACACAAAAACCACAAACATCACACCCAAGCCAATTAAATTAATATATTTCCGCCCCAATACTTGAGACTAACAACTAGCGATTATTGTTTGTAATGTTTCTGTGGAGCAGGACATGCCGACATGGATGGTGGTCACGGGCAACGTGTCGGATTCCAGGCGAGTGGCGTTGCGCTGCTCAACCCTTTGAACGATTGATTCCCAAGTCGGAAAAACCGTCCATAATTCACAAGTCAATTGATTCAAGTCATTACACCGTCAGTTGATTTCCACCAACGTGACCAAAGGTCGCACCCTTGAGCCAGAGCGACAGGCGTATCATTGCGCCACTGCAACACCTCTTTTTGACCGTGGTCGGCATGTACTGACCGAGGCATTTTTCCACTGCCGTGGGATGCAATGATGAGCAACCAGATTCCGGTACACGACGTCACACCTGCCAAGAACAACAGTGTCGACCTCTACGCCTCTCGAGAAAAAATCTACACCCGCGCCTTCACCGGGCTGTTCCGCAACCTGCGGATGATGGGCGGTGCCGGGCTGTTTTTGCTGTATTTCGGTACGGTCTGGCTGAGCTGGGGTGGCCATCAGGCCGTCTGGTGGAACCTGCCGGAGCGCAAATTCTTCATCTTTGGCGCAACCTTCTGGCCTCAGGACTTCATCCTGCTCTCGGGGATCTTGATCGTCAGCGCCTTCGGCCTGTTCTTCATTACCGTGTACGCCGGCCGAGTCTGGTGCGGCTATACCTGCCCCCAGAGTGTCTGGACCTGGATTTTCATGTGGTGCGAGAAGGTCACCGAAGGCGACCGCAACCAGCGCATCAAGCTCGACAAAGCGCCCATGAGCGCCAACAAATTCCTGCGCAAACTCAGCAAACACTCGATGTGGTTGTTGATCGGCTTTGTGACCGGCATGACCTTTGTGGGTTACTTCTCGCCCATTCGCGAGCTGACCATCGACTTCTTCACCGGTGAAGCCGACGGCTGGTCGTATTTCTGGGTCGGCTTCTTCACCCTCGCCACCTACGGCAATGCCGGCTGGTTGCGCGAGCAGGTGTGCATTTACATGTGCCCGTACGCGCGCTTCCAGAGCGTGATGTTCGACAAAGACACCCTGATCGTTTCCTACGACCCGCGTCGTGGTGAAAGCCGCGGCCCGCGCAAGAAAGGCGTCGACTACAAGGCCATGGGGCTGGGCGACTGCATCGACTGCACCATGTGCGTCCAGGTCTGCCCGACCGGCATTGACATCCGCGACGGCCTGCAAGTCGAATGCATCGGTTGTGCGGCCTGCATCGATGCCTGCGACAGCATCATGGACAAGATGGATTACCCGCGCGGCCTGATCAGTTACACCACCGAGCACAACCTGTCCGGGCAAAAAACCAATAAACTGCGCCCGCGCCTGATCGGCTATGCCACGGTGCTGCTGGCGATGACCGCTTTGCTGATGACCGCGTTCTTCATGCGTTCGCTGGTCGGTTTCGACGTCAGCAAGGACCGCGTGCTGTACCGCGAGAACGCCGAAGGCCGGATCGAAAACGTCTACAGCCTGAAGATCATGAACAAGGATCAGCGCGACCACACCTACGTGCTCGAAGCCACTGGCCTCCCGGACCTCAAGCTGCAAGGCAAGCGCGAGATCAAGGTCGCCGCCGGAGAGATTTTCAGCCAACCGGTCGAACTGTCCATCGCCCCGGAAAAACTGCCATCGAGCACCAACGAGGTGAAATTTATCCTCAAGGATGCCGATGACGACAACGTCCACATTGAAGCCAAGAGCCGGTTCATCGGCCCACAAGTTCGTTGAGAGAAGTGATCATGCCCGCACCAACTGCCGCAAGTCCCTGGTACAAGCACCTTTGGCCGTGGATCATCATCGCCATCCTGGCGTGTTCCGTGACCCTGACCTTGTCCATGGTGACGATCGCGGTGAACAACCCGGACAACCTGGTCAATGACAACTATTACGAGGCCGGCAAAGGCATCAACCGCTCCCTCGATCGTGAACTGCTGGCGCAGACCCTGCTGCTGCGCGCCAGCGTTCATCTGGACGATGTGACCGGCGAAGTCGATCTGCGCCTGAGCGGCAACAGCCAGCCCAAAACCCTGGAGCTGAACCTGATCTCGCCGACCCAGCCCGAGAAGGATCGCAAGATTACCCTGGCGCGCAGCGAAACCGAACAGGGCCGCTACATTGGCCAACTGAACGACAAGGTCGATGGTCGCCGCTTTGTAGAACTGCTGGGCGTACAGGACGACAAGACCTGGCGCATGTTCGAAGAAGAACAGGTCAGCCATGACAAGGATTTGCTGCTGGGTGATGAGCCGCTGCAAGGCGCCGAAGACCTGAAGAAGTAAAAGCCTGCGGCTTCGCGCATCGCGAGCAAGCTCGCTCCCACAGGGTTTTGTGAACGCCACAAATCCAATGTGGGAGCGAGCTTGCTCGCGATGAGGCCCTTCCGGACGATATAGACTTCACCTCATGACCACTCCACTCCCCTGCTACCACTGCGCCCTGCCCGTCCCGGCCGGCAGCCGCTTCACCGCTGCCGTCCTCGGTGAAGCCCGCGAGTTCTGCTGCCCGGGTTGCCAGGCCGTGGCCGAAGCAATCGTGGCCGGCGGCCTGGAAAGCTATTACCAGCATCGCAGCGAGTCATCGGCCAACCCCGAAGCGCTGCCGGTGCAGTTGGTGGACGAACTGGCGCTGTACGACCGCGCCGATGTACAAGCACCCTTCGTCCGCCACGAAGGCGACCTCGCCGAAACCACTCTGTTGATGGAAGGCATCAGTTGCGCCGCTTGCGGCTGGTTGATCGAGAAACACCTGCGCGGCTTGCCGGCGGTGGCCGAGGCGCGCCTGAACCTGTCCAACCATCGTCTGCACGTACGCTGGGCTGACGCGCAGCTGCCGCTGAGCCAGCTGCTCAGCGAATTGCGCCATATCGGCTACACCGCCCACCCGTATCAAGCCGACCGCGCCAGCGAACAACTGGCCAGCGAAAACCGCCTGGCCCTGCGCCAACTCGGCGTGGCCGGGCTGCTGTGGTTCCAGGCGATGATGGCGACCATGGCCACCTGGCCGGAATTCAACATCGATCTCAGCCCCGAGCTGCACACTATCCTGCGTTGGGTCGCGTTATTTCTCACCACCCCGATCGTGTTCTACAGCTGCGCGCCATTCTTCAAAGGCGCGATGCGCGACTTGCGCACCCGCCACCTGACCATGGACGTCTCGGTCTCGCTGGCCATTGGCAGTGCTTATATCGCCGGGATCTGGACTTCGATCACCGGCGTCGGAGAACTGTATTTCGATGCGGTGGGCATGTTCGCGCTGTTCCTGCTGGCCGGACGGTATCTGGAACGCCGTGCCCGCGAACGCACCGCCGCCGCCACTGCGCAACTCGTCAATCTGTTACCCGCCTCGTGCCTGCGCCTGAGTGCCGACGGTCAGAGCGAGCGAATCCTGCTCAGCGAACTGCGCGTCGGCGATCAAGTGCTGGTGCATCCCGGCGCAATCCTTCCGGCTGACGGTAAGATCCTCGACGGTCAGTCGAACATCGACGAATCCCTGCTGACCGGCGAATACCTGCCACAGCCGCGCACACCGGGCGATGCGGTCACCGCCGGCACCCTGAATGTCGAAGGTGCATTGACCGTGGAAGTCCTGGCGCTGGGTCAAGACACCCGACTGTCCGCCATCGTCCGCCTGCTGGACCGTGCTCAGGCCGAGAAGCCGCGACTGGCAGAAATCGCCGACCGCGCCGCGCAATGGTTCCTGCTGCTATCGCTGATTGCCGCTGCCGTCATCGGCCTGATCTGGTGGGAACTGGATTCGTCGCGGGCCTTCTGGATTGTGTTGGCGATGCTCGTTGCGACATGCCCGTGCGCCTTGTCCCTCGCCACGCCGACCGCCCTCACTGCCGCCACCGGAACACTGCACAAACTGGGTTTGCTGCTGACTCGCGGCCATGTGCTGGAAGGCCTGAACCAGATCGACACGGTGATTTTCGACAAGACCGGCACGCTGACGGAAGGTCGCCTGGCCTTGCGTTCGATTCGCCCGCTCGGCGCACTCAACAGCGATCAATGCCTGAGCCTGGCCGCGGCCCTGGAAAACCGCTCTGAACATCCGATCGCCCGCGCATTTGGCCGCGCGCCGCTCGCTGCCGAAGAAGTCCACAGCACGCCGGGGCTGGGCCTCGAAGGGTTGGTCGGCGAGCAACGCCTGCGCATCGGCCAACCGGGTTTTGTCTGTGAACTCAGTGGCGCTGCCGTGCCGTTGATGCCGGATGAAGCCGGTCAATGGCTGTTGCTCGGCGACAGCCAGGGGCCGTTGGCATGGTTTGTTCTCGACGACCGCCTGCGCGCCGACGCACCCGCGCTGCTCGCCGCCTGCAAGTCTCGCGGCTGGCGCACGCTGTTGCTGTCCGGTGACAGCTCGCCGATGGTCGCCAGTGTCGCCGCGGAACTCGGCATCGATGAAGCCCTCGGCGGCTTGCGTCCGGACGACAAATTGCAGGTCCTGCAACAGCTGCACAAGGAAGGCCGCAAGGTGTTGATGCTCGGTGACGGCGTCAACGACGTGCCAGTGCTGGCCGCCGCCGACATCAGCGTGGCCATGGGTTCGGCCACCGACCTGGCGAAAACCAGTGCCGACGCGGTATTGCTGTCGAACCGCCTCGATGCATTGGTCCAAGCCTTCAGCCTCGCTCGGCGCACCCGTCGGGTAATCATCGAGAACCTGCTGTGGGCCGGGCTGTACAATGGCCTCATGTTGCCGTTCGCCGCCCTCGGCTGGATCACGCCGGTATGGGCCGCGGTCGGCATGTCCATCAGTTCGTTGACCGTGGTGCTGAACGCCCTGCGCCTGACTCGCATGCCCAATGCGCCTGCGGTCAGCGCCACGCCAGAAACCCGCCCGCTGCCGGCCTGAGCCGCGCGGGCATGGAGTCCAGATGCCAGCTCTCTACGTGATGATCCCGGCCGCGCTGCTGATCGTGGCCATCGCCATTTACATCTTCTTCTGGGCAGTCGACAGCGGTCAGTACGACGACCTCGACGGCCCGGCCCACAGCATTCTGTTCGACGACCAGGACCCTAACCACAAGGCGGCCGTCGACGAGGCCAGCGGCCATCCGGCCAAACCGGACGACAAGGCCCCACCCCATGCTTGAGTTGGCGCCGCTGCTGGTGTCTGCGGTGATTCTCGGTCTGCTCGGTGGCGGGCATTGCCTGGGCATGTGCGGCGGTTTGATGGGCGCGCTGACCCTGGCGATTCCCAAGGAGCAACGCAGCCGACGCTTTCGACTGCTGCTGGCCTACAACCTGGGGCGAATTCTCAGCTATGCAACGGCCGGCCTGCTGATCGGCCTGGCCGGCTGGGCGGTGGCCAATAGCCCGGCGGCGATGTTCATGCGCGTCATCGCCGGATTGCTGTTGGTCGCCATGGGCCTGTACCTCGCCGGTTGGTGGAGCGGCCTGACCCGCATCGAAAGCCTCGGTCGCGGCCTGTGGCGGCATATCCAGCCAGTTGCCAATAAACTGCTGCCGGTGTCGAGCGTACCCCGCGCGTTGCTGCTGGGCGCGCTCTGGGGCTGGCTGCCGTGCGGGTTGGTTTACAGCACGTTGCTGTGGTCGGCGAGTCAGGGCAATGCGCTGGACAGTGCGCTTTTGATGCTCGCGTTCGGGCTGGGCACCTGGCCAGTGTTACTCGCCACGGGGCTGGCGGCTGAACGGGTCACGGCGTTGTTGCGCAAGCGTAGCGTGCGGATGGCTGGCGGATTACTGGTGATGTTGTTCGGAGTCTGGACCTTGCCGGGCCCGCATCAGCATTGGTTGATGGGCCATTAAATCAGCGGCGCACCCATCGCGAGCAAGCTCGCTCCCACAGGTTTTGTGAACACTGCAAATCCCTGTGGGAGCGAGCTTGCTCCGGGCGGCGATCCGACGATGAGGCCCTCACTGACAACACAGATCTGGACCTTGATGCAAATCAAGATACCCCACCGCGCCTCCCCATAGACTCGCTGACACTGCCAGCCTATCCGGGGGAATGCCCGCATGTTGCTCGACGCCATTCGTTGGGACACCGATCTGATCCGCCGTTATGACCTGGCGGGCCCGCGTTACACCTCGTATCCGACCGCCTTGCAATTCGACAGTCATATCGGCACCTTCGACCTGTTCCATGCGCTGCGCGAAAGCCGTAAGGCCCTGCGTCCGTTGTCGCTGTACGTGCATGTGCCGTTCTGCGCGAACATCTGCTACTACTGCGCCTGCAACAAAGTCATCACCAAGGATCGCGGCCGGGCCCTGCCCTATTTGCAGCGTCTGGAGCAGGAAATCCAGTTGATCGCCTGCCACCTCGATCCCGCGCAGAAAGTCGAGCAACTGCATTTCGGCGGCGGCACCCCGACCTTTCTCAATCACGATGAACTGCGCCAATTGATGGCCCAGTTGCGCAAAAGCTTCAACTTGCTGGACGACGATTCCGGCGACTATGGCATCGAAATCGACCCTCGCGAAGCCGACTGGTCGACCATGGGCCTGCTCCGTGAACTGGGTTTCAACCGGGTCAGTATCGGTCTGCAAGACCTCGACCCGGCGGTGCAGCGGGCGGTCAATCGCCTGCAAAGCCTGGAAGAAACCCGCGCGGTGATCGACGCTGCCCGCACGCTGCAGTTTCGCTCGATCAACATTGACCTGATCTACGGCTTGCCGAGACAGACACCCGAGAATTTCGCCCGCACCGTCGATGAAGTCATCAACCTGCAACCGGACCGCCTCTCGGTGTTCAACTACGCGCACCTGCCGGAACGCTTCATGCCACAACGGCGAATCAACAGCGACGAGCTGCCGACACCGGCGCAGAAACTGGAAATGCTCCAGGGCACCATCGAGCAGCTGACCAAGGCCGGTTACCGCTACATCGGCATGGACCACTTCGCGCTACCCGACGATGAACTCGCGATTGCTCAGGAAGAATCGACCCTGCAACGCAACTTCCAGGGCTACACCACCCACGGTCATTGCGACTTGATTGGCCTGGGCGTCTCCGCCATCAGCCAGATCGGCGACTTGTATTGCCAGAACAGCAGCGACCTCAATCAGTACCAGAACACGCTGGCCAGCGCGCAGTTGGCCACCAGCCGTGGTCTGCTGTGCAACGCCGATGACCGCCTGCGACGTGCGGTCATCCAACAACTGATCTGTAATTTCAGCCTGGAATTCGCCGAGATCGAACACACCTTCAACATCGACTTTCAGGGTTACTTCGGCGAACTCTGGCCACAGTTGCAGGGAATGGCCGAAGACGGCCTGATCGAACTGGATAACGAACGGATCACCGTACTGCCCGCCGGACGATTGCTGGTGCGTTCGGTGTGCATGGTGTTCGACGCGTACCTGGAACAGCAGAATCGCCAGCGGTTTTCACGGGTGATCTAGCCATCACCTCACTTGTCGGTCTACTTAACGCTGACTTTACGACCCTGCGACAAAATCGCCGCGTGCCTGAATGTCCTCCCGTGGGTTACCCTTACGGCTTATGTGTGTTTTCCCACAAGGATTGAAGAAATGTCCGAGCCAGTAAAGCTGCGCGCTCATAGTCAGGCCCATTGCAAGGATTGCAGCCTGGCCCCCCTCTGCTTGCCACTTTCTTTGAATCTGGAAGACATGGATGCGCTGGACGAAATCGTTAAACGTGGCCGCCCGCTGAAAAAGGGCGAATTCCTGTTCCGCCAGGGCGACACCTTCGATTCCGTTTATGCAGTACGCTCTGGCGCCCTGAAGACCTTCAGTCTGAGCGATGGCGGCGAAGAACAACTCACCGGTTTCCACCTGCCGAGCGAACTGGTCGGCCTGTCGGGCATGGACACCGAAAAACACCCGGTCTCGGCGCAAGCCATGGAAACCACATCGGTGTGTGAAATCCCTTTCGAACGCCTCGACGAACTCGCGCTGCAACTGCCGCAACTGCGCCGTCAGTTGATGCGCGTGATGAGTCGCGAGATTCGCGACGATCAGCAAATGATGTTGCTGCTGTCGAAGAAAACCGCCGACGAGCGCATCGCCACGTTCCTGGTCAACCTGTCGGCCCGTTTCCGCGCCAGGGGCTTCTCGGCCAACCAGTTCCGCCTGAGCATGTCGCGCAACGAAATCGGCAATTACCTGGGCCTGGCGGTGGAAACCGTGTCCCGGGTGTTCACGCGCTTCCAGCAAAACGAACTGATCGCCGCTGAAGGCAAGGAAATCCATATCCTCGACCCGATCCAGCTCTGCGCCCTGGCCGGCGGTTCGCTGGAAGGCTGATTTCGGCGAGTGCGGCTGAGCGAAACGGTTCAGCCGCCGTTATACTGCGTCGTTTGCAGCCTGCCAGGATTCTTCGACTATGGCCTTCGACTCCTTCGACATCAAATCCCTCATCCGCCCCGTGATCGACTTTCCCAAGCCGGGCGTGATCTTTCGCGACATTACCCCGCTGTTCCAGTCCCCCACGGCCCTGCGCCTGGTGATGGACAGCTTTGCCCATCGTTATGTCGAGGCCGACTTCACCCACATCGGCGCGATGGACGCGCGTGGTTTTCTGATCGGTTCGGTCCTTGCCTATCAACTGAACAAGCCACTGGTGTTGTTCCGCAAGCAAGGCAAACTGCCGGCCGACGTGCTGGCAGAGGGTTATGCGACCGAATACGGCGAAGCGTTCCTCGAAGTCCACGCCGACAGCCTGTGCGAGGGCGATTCGGTGGTGATGTTCGATGACCTGATCGCCACGGGCGGTACGCTGATTGCGGCGGCA
Source organism: Pseudomonas sp. RT4P38 (assembly GCF_054897765.1). Lineage (NCBI taxonomy): Bacteria > Pseudomonadati > Pseudomonadota > Gammaproteobacteria > Pseudomonadales > Pseudomonadaceae > Pseudomonas > Pseudomonas sp. RT4P38. The sequence goes on along the minus strand of NZ_CM142703.1, from coordinate 2,417,408 downwards.
AACCTGATTCGACGCATGGGTGCTCGGGTTCATGAAGCGGCGGCGATCATTGATTTGCCGGAGCTGGGCGGGTCGCAGCGTTTGGAAGACATGGGGATTCCGACTTTCTGCCTGACGCAGTTTGCGCTGAGCGATAAGTGAGGCGGCGCCTGCACCGACGCCTTCGCGGGCAAGCCTCGCTCCTACAGATAATGCGGTGCTCTTGTAGGAGCGAGGCTTGCCCGCGAAAGCGTCATCTGCAACACCGCAAAGACTCAAAGCCCCATCTGCTTACTGATGATCTCGTTCATCACTTCCCGAGTCCCGCCACCGATCGACAGTATCCGATTGTCCCGGTACAACCTCTCCACCAGGCTCTCACGCATGTAGCCGAGACCACCCAGAATCTGCACCGCATCCGTAGTAATCCGATCAGCCGTGTCAGTCGCAAAATTTTTGGCCATGGAAATCTCCTTGATCACACTCTGCCCCGCCGCCATTTTCGCTGCCTGGCGGTAGGTGAATTCCCGTGACACTTCCAGCGCCGTGGCCATTTCGGCAAGGCGATGCTTGAGTACCTGAAACTTGCCGATGGGTTTACCGAATGCTTCGCGTTGGCGAGCCCATTTCAAGCTCTCTTCCAGCGCCATTTGGGCGGTCATGTTGGCCATTAGCGCCAGCGCCAGGCGTTCGCTCTGGAAGTTGCCCATGATGCAGGCAAAGCCCATGTTTTCGGCGCCGATCAGATTTCCTACAGGTACCCGGCAATCGTCGAAGAACAGCTCGGCGGTGTCCGACGCCCACCAGCCCATTTTCTTTAAGCGCCGGCCGACCGTAAAACCGGGCGCGCCCTTCTCGATCAACAGCAGGCTGATGCCACCGAAACCCGGCGCACCGGTGCGCACCGCGACGGTGTAGAAATCCGCGCGGACGCCACTGGTGATAAAGGTTTTGCTGCCGCTGACCCGGTAGACGTCGCCGTCACGCACAGCGCGGGTTTGCAGGTTGGCGACGTCAGAGCCACCACTGGGCTCGGTAACCGCCAGGGCGCTGATTTTCTCGCCGGCAAGCACCTGCGGCACAACGCGATCGCGCACTTCAGGCCTGGCCCACTTGAGGATCGGCGGCAGGCCGATGTCCAGCGAGCCGAGCCCCGCCACCAAGCCGCCGGAGCCGCAGCGCATCAGCTCTTCGCTGGCGGCGACCTTGGCGAACAGATCGCCTTCGTGGCTGCCACCCAGGGCTTCGGGATAACCGACCCCCAAAATCCCCGCAGCTCCGGCCTTTTGGTAGAGCTCACGGGGAAAGCTTTCGGCTTCTTCCCACTGGTCGATGTCCGGCAAGATCTCGCGCTCGACGAAACGTCTGACGCTGTCGCGGACCAATTGGTGGCTGGGGTCGAAGTATTCCTGAAAGGCAGGCATCGGCAAGCTCCACTGAAGGTTCAGCGAAGTTAACCGAGCGCTTGCTTGGTTTTCAACAGGATTGTGTGAATCAGATGAACCGAGGTGCGCCCTTCGCGGGCAAGCCTCGCTCCTTGTATGTTGACCCTGACTCCAGCGAGAGAGGTTACGCTCAAGGATTCATTCAACAGCAAGTGCGTTTCTGGGGGAGGCCGATCGCTCCTGAAGGCAGGATTTGCTCCTGACCTTGTCTGTAGAGAGGCCCCCCCGCCTCATTGCCCACCACGAAGAGTATCGAGAAGCCGACAAGTCGGACTTCGCATTACAAGGTTGCAGTGGCATGAAGTTCGAGGTCGGGGGAACCGGAAGCAATCTTACCTAAAGTCAGGGAAGTGAAAAGCATGAATACTCATGTCGGCATAGACATTGGTGCCAAAACGTCTGCCATGGGATGGCGGCAGAACGGCAAAACAGTCGGCCAGTGGGACATTCAGCACACGCCCAAGGGTCGTAAGGCCGCGGTGAATAAGATGATGGGCCTCAAACCGCTGAGCGTGGTCATGGAGGCCACCGGTATTTACTACCTGGATCTTGCGTTGGAGTTGCATGCCGCCGGCTTACCGGTCTCGGTGATCAACCCAAAAAGCTTCCACAACTTTGCCAAGTTGATGTTGCAAAACAGCAAGACTGACCAGATCGATGCGCAGTTGCTGGCTGAATATGGCGAGCGCATGGCACCCAGGCTTTGGGTCCCGCCTACGGCGGATCAAATGATGCTGCGTGCGATTGGCCGTCATATCAATCGACTGATTGGCCATCGGACCAGAGCCAAGAATGAGCTGCATGCGCTACAAGCGACAGATACGAGTATTGAGTTGCTAATCGCAGATGAGAAAGACGCGATTGCTGCATTGGATATACGCGTTGACCGTTTGAAAAAGGCTGCGCGCGACGCCATCGCCAAGTGCCCGAACCTGACCTTGCAGTTTCGCTGCATGATGGCGGCACCCGGCGTGGGAGAGGCTTCAGCGATTGCTGCACTGGCTGAGTTGACGACGCTACCTGTAACGCTCAAATCGGCACAGGTGAGCCGTTATGCGGGGCTGGACGTGAGATTGACCCAGTCAGGAACAAGTGTGAACCGCCCTGGCCGAATGTCGAAATGTGGCAACGCCTACTTACGCGCAGCGATGTTCATGCCGGCAATGACGGCAATCCGTTGCGATGAGAACGTGAAAGCCTTCTACGAAGCTCTGGTGGCTCGGGGCAAGAAGAAAATGCAAGCCATCGGAGCAGTGATGCGCAAGTACCTGACGGGTTTATGGGCTTGCATGCGCTCCGGCGAAGAATTTGATACGGCCAAGCTTTTTAGCGAAAAACATCTCGCGAAAGCTTGACCGTGAACAGAGTATCTACAGGGGATCACATTTCTCTGTAGGAGCGAGGCTTGCCCGCGAAGGCATCCGTTCAGGCGCTACAAGGTAATGGGCTTACGCCCGGCAAACGAATGCGCCAACGTCCCGCCATCCACCAATTCCAGCTCGCCACCCAATGGCACGCCGTGGGCGATACGCGAGGCGATCAGGCCTTTGTTGCTGAGCAATTGGGCAATGTAGTGCGCTGTGGCTTCACCTTCCACGGTCGGGTTGGTCGCAAGGATGACTTCAGTGAACGTGCCCGCTTCCTCGATCCGCGCCAGCAGTTGCGGAATACCGATGGCTTCCGGCCCGAGTCCGTCGAGCGGCGACAGATGGCCCTTGAGCACGAAGTAGCGACCACGGAAACCGGTCTGCTCCACCGCGTAGACGTCCATCGGTCCTTCCACCACGCAGAGCACGGTGTCGTCGCGACGGGTATCGGCGCATTGCGGGCAGAGGTCATCTTCCGTCAGCGTGCGGCACAACCGGCAATGGCCCACCCCTTCCATGGCCTGGCTCAGTGCCAGGGCCAGTCGCGAGCCGCCGCTGCGATCACGTTCGAGCAACTGCAACGCCATGCGCTGAGCGGTTTTCTGACCCACACCTGGCAAAATTCGCAGGGCGTCGATCAGTTGGCGAATCAAAGGGCTGAAGCTCATGGGGAAAAGTCCGACAAAACAACGAGACGCGGTTTATACCCGCGCCTCTGTTTAGCGTCAATTACTCAGTCCGGGGCGACCCGCACAACCAGTTTGCCGAGGTTGCGTCCTTCCAGCAGACCGATGAACGCTTCGGGTGCCTGCTCCGACCGTTGTGGCGGTTTCGCGTTCGATGTTTCTGGTCCCGATCATTCCCACGCAGAGCGTGGAATGATCAGTGTGCGGCAGAAACAAAAATGCCAGGCGCGATGCCTGGCATTTTTTTGTAGCCCATCCGACGCGCTTTAGCGAATCAGAATGGCAGCTTCATACCCGGTGGCAGTTGCATGCCAGCGGTCATGCCGGACATCTTGTCCTGGCTGTTGGCTTCGATCTTGCGAACGGCATCGTTGACGGCGGCGGCGAACACAGCCTCCAGCATCTCTTTGTCGTCTTCGCTCAAGCCTTCGACCAGGCTTGGATCGATGGTCACGCGCTTGACGTCGTGACGACCTGTCATCACCACGGTGACCATATCGCCACCGGCTTTACCGGTGACTTCGGCGTTGGCCAGCTCTTCCTGCATCTTGGCCATTTTTTCCTGCATCTGCTGCGCCTGCTTCATCAGGCCGGCCATGCCACCTTTCATCATGGGAATCACCTCAAAAGTACTTGGATAAAAACAGCGCCCGGCCCGTTCGGCCGAACGTCTTCAGTATTAGCCCTGAGTGACCAGGGTCTCGACAGGTTCAATAGTATCGTTACGGACGACCGCACCGAACTGCTGCATCATTTGCTGGATGAACGGATCACCGTGGATCGACTCTTCCGCCTCGCGCTGACGGTTCGCACGGCGCCGGGACCCGGCCTGGGCCGGGGTTTCCTGCTCGGGCTTGATCAGCTCCATGCTCAGGTTCAGCGTACGCCCATGAAACTGATTCAACGCATCGTTCAAGCGACGCTGTTGAGTCGCGTTGAACAACGCGCTGTGGGCCGGGTCCAGGTGCATCAGCCAGTTGTCACCCTCGACGGCGATCAGCGTGCAGTTGGCGGCGATACTGCCGGTCATGCCGGAGATCGGCAGTTTCGGGAACAGCTCCAGCCATTGCAGTGCCAGACCGGTGGCCGGCATGGCGGCCGGTTCTGGCTCGGGTTCCGGCACTGGCTCGGCGGTGTGTTCGCTGGCCAGTTCGTCGAGGTAGCTGTAGGCCGATTCCATATCCGGCTCGATGTAATCCTCGTCCAGCGGCGGCTCGTCGTCCAGGTCCATGCCCGGCGTCGCGGCGTCGACTTCGGCCACCGACGGCTCTGGAATCGGCGCAGCGGCCCACTCCGGTGCGTCTGGCACCACGCTGTCGGGGGTCGGCAATGGCATCGGCGCCAGTTCGGGTTGTTCGGCGGAAGTTTCCAGCACCGGCTCGACGGCGGGTTCCTGAACGACTTCGGGTTCTATCGGGTCGTTCCAGGGCAGATCGACGATTGCTTCGACCGCTACTGCCTCAACCACAGGCTCGGGCACGACGACGGGCGCAACTGGCTCAGGCTCGGGCGATCGCACTGGAGCAACCACCGCCGCAACCGGCGCAGGTGCAACTGTTACCACTGCCGGTGCAACTGCCGTAGCGACTACCGGCGCAACAACGGGCGCGGCAGCCACTGAGTGTGCGGAATCAACTGTGGCCTGGCTGATCCCCACCGGCTTTAGCGGTTGCCTGGGAGCGTCCGCGGTGTCTGCCGGTCGGAACGCGAGCATTCTCAGCAAGACCATTTCGAAACCACCGCGCGGGTCCGGCGCCAGCGGCAAGTCGCGACGACCGATCAGGCCCATCTGGTAATAAAACTGCACGTCTTCTGCCGGCAAGGCCTGGGCCAGCGCCAGCACCCGATCACGGTCGCCATGACCGTTGTCGACGCCTTCAGGCAGGGCCTGGGCGATGGCGACACGGTGCAGCACGTTGAGAATTTCCGAGAGCACGCCGTTCCAGTCCGGGCCTTGCTCGGCCAAGTGACGGACGGCTTCGAGCAAGGCCTTGGCGTCGCCTTCGATCAGCGCATGCAGAACGTCATAGACCTGACCGTGATCGAGCGTGCCGAGCATCGCCCGTACGTCGACAGCCATGACTTTGCCTTCACCGAAGGCGATCGCCTGGTCGGTCAGGCTCATCGCATCGCGCATCGAACCGTCGGCAGCACGGCCCAACAGCCACAGCGCGTCGTCTTCGAACGGCACGTTCTCGACACCCAGCACGTGGGTCAAATGCTCGACCACCCGCTCCGGCGTCATGTTCTTCAGAGAGAACTGCAGGCACCGCGAAAGAATCGTTGCAGGAAGTTTCTGCGGATCGGTGGTCGCCAGGATGAACTTGACGTAGGGCGGCGGCTCTTCAAGGGTTTTCAACAGCGCATTGAAGGAATGGCTGGAAAGCATGTGCACTTCGTCGATCAGGTAGACCTTGAAGCGCCCACGGCTCGGCGCGTACTGCACGTTGTCGAGCAGTTCGCGGGTGTCTTCGACCTTGGTCCGGCTCGCGGCGTCGATCTCGATCAGGTCGACGAAGCGGCCCTCATCGATCTCACGGCACACCGAACACTCGCCGCAAGGTGTTGAAGTGATACCTGTTTCACAGTTCAGGCATTTGGCGATGATCCGCGCGATAGTGGTCTTGCCGACCCCGCGGGTACCGGTAAACAGATAGGCGTGGTGCAGCCGCTGGCTGTCCAAGGCATTGATCAGAGCCTTGAGCACATGGGTCTGGCCGACCATTTCGCGGAACGAGCGCGGACGCCATTTACGTGCAAGAACCTGATAACTCATCGAAAACCGTCGCAACGAAGGAACAGAAGCGGCTAATGCTAGCGGAGCAAGGCCAAAATTGCATCCGGTGCGCTCGTCTAATCTGGCTAAGAGGGTCTTTGCTGCAGGAACAAAGCGTCGGTTGTTATGTGCGCAACGATCCCAAGGTGCCCGTGCAGCGCATTTAGCGCACCTTGCTGCGAATGAAAATGTCCGGTGAAGTCGACGACATTATCCGGCTCTATATTAGCGCGGAGCCGCCCAACGAGCACAATGGCAAGCCTCAGCCCACCTGCTCCAGCATCTGCCATTGCGCCGGCGCGACAAACCCCGCGACCCAGCCCGGCACGTCTGCGGGCGGCATCGGCCGGGCGATGAAATAGCCTTGAGCAACTTCGCAGCCCAGGCGCAGCAGCATTTCACCGTGTTCGATACTTTCCAGCCCTTCGGCGATCACTTGCCGACCAAAGGCCCGAGCCAAGCCAATGACCGCCATGGTCAGGGCCAGATCATCACGATCATTAACGATGTCGCGCACGAACGACTGGTCGATCTTGATGGTTTGGGTTTGCAAACGCTTGAGGTAGCTCAGGGACGAATAACCGGTGCCAAAGTCGCCCAATGAAAACTGCACCCCCAGCGCCTGACAGGCCTGCATACAGTCACTGACATGCTGAATGTTCTCGATCGCCACCGACTCGACAATTTCCAGATCGAGCATCTGCGGAGCCACTTGGGCATGCCGGGCGAGCACGTGTTTGAGCCGGTCGACGAAATCCGCGCGCTGAAAATGTCGCGCCGCAATATTAATGCTGACCGGCCAGCCCTGCCCCGCCTGCTGCCAATGGTGCAACTGCGACAGGACCTGATCCATCACCCATTCACCAATATCGATGATCAGGTCCGTCTCCTCCACCAGCGGCAAAAACTCCCGTGCCGGTACCATGCCCTGTTGCGGATGCTCCCAACGCAACAACGCCTCGAGGCCGACAACCTCACCACGACGCATGTTCACCTTGGGCTGGAAATGCACGCGAAACTCACCGGCAGCCAGCGCCTGGCGCACTAGCTCGACCGTCTGGTGTGTGGCCTTGACCTCCTGATCCCGGGACACGTCGAACAAATGAAAGCGATTACGACCGCTTTGTTTCGCCACGTACATGGCCTGATCGGCATGACGCAACAAAGTTTCGGCATCTTCATTGTCGTGAGGGAACAGGGTGACGCCGATACTGGCAAACACATTGACGCCCTTGCCATGCAGCGAGTACGGCGCCGAAATGGCGCCGAAATGGCGCCGAGCACCCGGCTCAACGCCGCACGCAGTTCCGGCAGACCACGCACGTAACGCAACACCAGCACAAACTCGTCACCGGCCAGCCGCGCCACCACATCTTGGCCGCGCACAATGGCGCGCAAACGCTTGGCCACCTCGACCAACAGCAGATCGCCACTGGCATGCCCGTAGCCATCGTTGACCGCTTTGAAGCCGTCGAGGTCGAGCATGCACACCGCCAGCGGGATTTTTTCGTTCCGGGAGAACTCCAGCGCCTGATCCAGCAAATCCGAGAGAAACGCGCGATTCGGCAGCCCGGTCAGCACGTCATGCCCCACCCGCCATTGCAGTGAGTGCAACAATTGGCGTTTTTCGCTGATGTCGAAACGAATCGAAAGATAACGGTCAACTCGCCCAGTGGCGTCATCGAGCACCGGCACCATGGTGCTCTCGACCCAATACAGGCTGCCATCCTTGGCGCGATTACAAATCTCGCCTTTCCAGACGTTGCCCAAGGCGATGGTGCGCCACATAGCCGCGAAGAAATCAGCGGGGTGCAGACCCGAATTGAGGAGACGATGGTTCTGCCCGAGCAGTTCTTCGCGGCTATAGCCGGACACGGCACAGAATTGATCGTTGACGTGGGTGATCCGGCCGCTCAGATCGGTCTCGGAAAAAATCGCGGCGGCATCCACGGCCCTGCGGTATTTCTCATCCATGAGTCAGGCTCGCTGTGGCTAGCGGTGGTACCGCTCGACCAGTGCAGGATGCCCGGAAGAGATGTTTTTATAGGTAATGCGCAGCAACACGATATCACTCCATGAACAGCGTTTGATGGCCTCCTGACAGCAGAGATCAACTAACCTCAAAGACCCAAAATACCCTTTTTGAGCGGCGATTCTACGAAACGCATCACATTTTGCAAAGCAAGGTGATGGATCATGCAGTTGTCTAATGCAAAAATCTATCGTGAAGTTCTTGATTCTAAATGGGAATTAAGCGATGCAAATTTCAAGTTTGGGTGCGGCCATTCGGCGCTACCGCAAGGTCGCCGGGCTTACTCAGGCTGAACTCGGCGAAAAAACCGGTTTTGACCCCAAAACCATCAGCCGCTTCGAAACCGGCACCTACACCCCCAGCGTGGAAGCCTTGTTCCTGCTTGCCGATGTGTTGGGCGTGAAGCTGAAAGCCTTTTTCGCAGATTCAGGCGATGAAGATGAACAGCGGGCGTATCTGTTCGGTGTCATACATAAAGCCACCCCGAAGGATCTGGGAAAGCTGATTGCGGCGGTTGACCATGCCTTGTCCAAGCCTTAGTGCCAGAAATGAAAAAAGGAGGCCGAGTGTCGCATTCGACAACTCGGCCTCCTTTTATAGGTTCGTTCTGAAAAATCGGAAACGAAAAAACACCGCCCTGGACAAGAACCATGGCAGAGCAACAAGAACGTATTTTTAGAAAGATAACGCGAGAGAGGACTCGCGGTGCGTTATGGAGGCAACCCCACCAGCCACACCCCGGCACACAATGTTCCCGCTGTGGCTGCTTCCTTCCGGATCTGACCAGGTTCACGGGTAATCGTTGCGGGGGGACCGATGGGGTCACCATAACGACGCTCACCTGACGGCGAACGGCGCCATTGTACCTATCTGAGACGAAGTTACAACCGTTCGGGCGGATTAAAAAATATGTGCTGCTTCAAGGACATGCGCAAGCCCTGAAAAGATCGCAGCCTGACGCAGCGCCTACCCCTGCAACACTTCATCCGCCCGGCCGCCCTCCTGCTGGATCACCAGGTGGATGAAGTGCAGCTTGGCAATCACTGCTGGCGGCAGGACAAACGGATAGAAATCCGGCTGACCCATGCTGCGTGACAGCTCATTAAGCATGCCCGCCAGTTCGATCCATGCATTGACGAATGACAGGAACGCGGCACCGCCGGGATGTTGTGGATCGTAGAGCGTGTCGGGCGGAAATGGCTTGTAGTCGAAGTCCATTTCCCGCGCGCTCATGCCGAATCCCAACGCCGTATCCACCGCGTCCATCATGTGCAGGTAATGAGCCCAGGTTTCGGCCCAATCCTCCCAGGGATGCATGGTCGCGTAGGCGCTGACGTAATGTTGCTGCCAGTTGAGCGGTGCGCCTTGCTGGTAATGCCGTTCCAGGGCCTGGGCGTAACTCGCGCGCTCGTCGCCGAAAAGGCTGCGAAATGGTTCCAGCCAATGACTGTTGGCGACCAGCCGATCCCAGTAATAGTGCCCGACCTCATGGCGAAAATGCCCGAGCAGCGTGCGATAAGGCTCATGCATCTGCACCCGAATCTGCTCGCGATGGGCGTCGTCAGCCTCTTTGACATCGAGGGTGATCAAACCGTTGGCGTGACCGGTGGTCGGCGACTTGCCTTCGAGGTCGACACCCATGAAATCGAAGGCCAGGCCGGCCTGTTCGTCCACGGTTTTGGGAATCACCTGCAAACCAAGGCTGACCAACTGTGCGACCAGACGACGCTTCGCCGTTTCAACCTTGCGCCAGCGTTCGTGGTTTTCGGCAATCGACAGGTCGGGGATGGTGTGGTTCAGGCTACAGGCGATGCATAACGCATCGTGGTCATTGGCGGGGAGCAGCCAATTGCACGCGGCCGGGGAATCGAGGTTGGCGCAACGGCGCAAGACACCCGCGTCGGGATCGGCGTCGAGTAACCAGGTATCGGTCTGCAAGCCGGGCTGCAGCGACGACAAGCGACTCTGCTCCGGTTGATAACCCAACGCCGCCGAACAGGCCAGGCACTGACTGTTGCGAAAAAACAGCGACTGCCCGCAGCGGCACTGCCAGACCTTGCTGTTGCGCGAGCTTTCGCCAATGAAGGGTGCAGCGATGCGTGAACTGAGCTGTTCAAAGAAGCGGTACATGGCGATCTCTCCCTGGGGCTTGCCAAGACTAGATCATTCCCGCGTGAAGATCGTTCCCACTCTGCGTGGGAACGATCAACTAAACCGCAATACCGTGTTTGCTCAGAAACTCGACGAATGCCTCTTCATCGAGAACCTTCAATCCCAGCTCATTAGCCTTCGTCAACTTGGAACCTGCACCTGGCCCAGCGACCACACAATGGGTCTTCGCCGATACCGAGCCCGCCACCTTGGCACCAAGGCTTTCAAGTTTGTCCTTGGCGATGTCGCGGCTCATCAACTCCAGCGAACCGGTCAGCACCCAAGTCTGCCCGGCCAGCGGCAAGCCTTCGACGACTTTCTTTTCGCTCTGCCAGTGCATGCCGAAATCGCGCAGCTGTTTCTCGGCGGCCTCAGCAATTTGACGATTTTGCGCAACCACGAAGAACTCGCGAACCGAGTTCGCCTGCTTTTCCGGCAGTGCCTGGCGCATATCCAACCAGTCGGCGCTGAAAACCCCTTCAAGCGAACCAAATTTATCGGCTAATTTCTGCGCCCCACCCGGCCCAACCGAAGGGATGTGCAACTTGTCGAGGAAGCCACCCAACGTGGTGCTCGCGGCAAACTCGGCACCCAGCTCGCCCTGATCCTGAATCTGCATGCCGTGCTTGAGCAGATCCTTGATCACCTGCTGGTTATGCGCATCTTCAAAGAAGCTGTGAATCTCATGAGCCACTTCCAGGCCAACGTCCGGCAAGTACGTGAGCACTTGCGGCAACGCCTGCTGAACCCGTTCCAGAGCGCCGAGGGAACGCGCCAGCACCTTCGCCGTCTCTTCGCCGACATCAGGAATCCCGAGGGCGTAGATGAAGCGCGCCAGGCTCGGCTTCTTGCTGTCTTCGATGGCGCTGAGCAGGTTCTTGCTCGACAGCTCGGCAAAGCCTTCCAGGTCGACAATCTGCTCGAACGTCAGGGCGTATAGATCGGCCGGCGAATTCACCAGGCCTTCATCCACCAGTTGCTCCACGCTCTTCTCGCCCAGGCCTTCGATGTCCATGGCGCGACGGGAAACGAAGTGAATGATCGCTTGCTTGAGCTGCGCACCGCAGGCCAGACGCCCGACACAGCGATACACCGCGCCTTCGCTGACGGTTTCGCGACCCTTGCTGCGCTTGACCAGTTGCGTACGCTCGACATGGGAACCGCAGACCGGGCACTTCTCGGGGATCTGCACCGGCCGCGCGTTATCCGGGCGACGCTCGGTGACCACTTGCACCACTTGCGGAATCACATCGCCGGCGCGGCGGATGATCACGGTGTCGCCGATCATCAAGCCAAGGCGCGCCACTTCGTCCATGTTGTGCAACGTCGCGTTGGCCACGGTGACGCCGGCCACCTTGACCGGTTTCAAGCGCGCTACGGGCGTCACCGCACCGGTGCGACCGACCTGGAACTCCACGTCGAGCAGCTCGGTGAGCTCTTCCATCGCCGGGAATTTGTGAGCAATCGCCCAGCGCGGTTCACGCGCGCGAAAACCCAGTTCACGCTGGGACGCGATGCTGTTGACCTTGAACACCACGCCGTCGATTTCATACGGCAGCGAATTGCGCCGCTCACCGATGTCGCGGTAGTAATCCAGGCATTCATCGATGCCCTGCGCCAGCTTCAGCTCATGACTGATCGGCATGCCCCAGGCTTTGAGTTGCTGCAGGTTGCCAATGTGCGTGTCGGCAATATCGGCCGAAATCTGACCGATGCCATAGCAGCAGAATTCCAGCGGGCGGTTGGCGGTAATCTTTGAATCCAGCTGCCGCAAGCTGCCGGCCGCCGCGTTGCGCGGATTGGCGAAGGTCTTGCCGCCGACTTCCAGTTGCGTGGCGTTAAGGCGCTCGAAACCAGCCTTGGACATGAACACTTCGCCGCGCACTTCCAGGGTCGCTGGCCAGCCAGCACCGTGCAGCTTGAGCGGGATGTTGCGCACGGTGCGTACGTTGACGCTGATGTCTTCGCCAGTAGCGCCATCGCCGCGAGTGGCACCGCGTACCAGCACGCCGTCCTGATACAACAGGCTGACCGCCAGGCCATCGAGCTTGGGTTCGCAGCTGTATTCCACCGCCGCACCGCCACCGAACAGATCGCCGACCGGCAGGTCCAGCCCTTCGGTTACGCGACGATCGAACTCGCGCATGTCCGTTTCTTCGAAGGCGTTGCCGAGGCTGAGCATCGGCACTTCATGACGCACCTGAGTGAACGCCGACAGCGCCGCGCTACCGACGCGCTGGGTCGGCGAGTCGCTGGTGATCAATTCAGGACTGGCCGCCTCGAGTGCCTTGAGCTCATTGAACAACCGATCGTATTCGACGTCCGGAATGCTCGGCTCGTCCAGCACGTGGTAGCGATAGTTGTGCTGATCCAGCTCAGCGCGCAGCTCTAGAATGCGGTTTTTGGCGGCGGTCATGGGTGTTCTCTCATAAAGCAAAAGAGCAGCCGAAGCTGCTCAATCTGTTGAAGCTGTACAAATCATTGTAATTGTAGGAGCCAGGCTTGCCGGCGAAGGCGTATTTAAGATCGCCTTCGCCGGCAAGCCTGGCTCCTACAGATCAACGCTTCTGGGTCAGGGCGCGACGTTCGAATTCAACGATGCGCTGACGGTAGTGCTCGATGGTCTGGGCGGTCAGCACGCTGCGCTGATCGTCTTTGAGCTCACCGTTCAGCTCCTGGGACAGTTTGCGCGCTGCGGCCACCATCACGTCGAAGGCTTGCTTGGGATGACGAGGGCCTGGCAGACCGAGGAAGAAACTCACCGCCGGCGTGCTGAAGTGGTCGATGTCATCCAGATCGAAGACGCCCGGCTTGACCGCATTGGCCATCGAGAACAGGACTTCGCCATTGCCGGCCATGCTTTCGTGACGGTGGAAGATGTCCATCTCGCCGAAACGCAGACCGCTTTCCAGAATGTTCTGCAACAGCGCCGGGCCTTTGAAGCCAGCGGCGTCGCGGCAGATCACGCTGATCACCAGCACTTCTTCGGCTTGCGGGTGTTCCTTTTCGCTGGTCGAACTCGACGCCTTGGTGTCATCCGGGAAATCGTCGTCACGGCTGCTGAAGCTCGGCCCGCCGTCCAAATCCAGGCTGAGGTTCATGTCGCCCTGGGAAGGCTCGCCGTGGCCACGCTTGCCGCGCTTGGAACCCGACTCACGCGATTCACGGGCAGGCATGCTCACCGACGGCAGATCGTGCTCGTCCAGTTGCGGTTCTTTATGGGCATCCAGCACGCGGGGCGGGCCCAACAGCTCGGCGCTGGTGTCCTCGTCCGGCAGATTGGACAAACTCCGGTCAAGACGAAATTTCAGTTTTCCCTTGCCGCCGCGCATGCGACGCCAGCCATCGAAAAGAATACCGGCAATGACAATAATGCCGATGACGATCAGCCACTCGCGCAGACCGATTTCCATGTAATCCCGTGCCTCTATAAAAAATGCTGAAAAATAAGGGGTTTACAACTCGCAAACCGCTTTAAAACGTGGCGCCAACTCTATGTTCTGACAGGCGTTTTGCCCACGTATACGAAAAATTGACATTAAACTAGCACGACCAAAGGCAACTTTACACCGTCTGTCACAATGGCTTGCGCGAATATGTCGATTGGCCAGCAAGTAGAGGTGGGTAAAAAAGCCCTACAGACTAAAAATACTTGCCCTACAAGTGCCCCCTCACGCATCCACCATCGCCATCGCCTCCTCGACATCCACTGCCACCAGACGCGAGCATCCCGGTTCATGCATCGTCACCCCCATCAGTTGATCGGCCATTTCCATGGCGATCTTGTTGTGGGTGATATAGATGAACTGCACCGTCTCGGACATCTCTTTGACCAGCCGTGCATAGCGTCCAACGTTAGCGTCATCCAGGGGTGCGTCAACTTCGTCGAGCATGCAGAACGGCGCCGGATTCAACTTGAAGATCGCAAAAACCAGGGCCAGTGCGGTCAGGGCTTTTTCGCCACCGGAGAGCAAATGGATGGTGCTGTTCTTCTTTCCGGGCGGCTGCGCCATGATCGTCACCCCTGTATCGAGTAGATCTTCGCCCGTCAGTTCCAAATACGCGCGGCCTCCACCGAAAACTTTTGGGAAAAGCGCCTGTAATCCGCCATTGATCTGATCAAAGGTATCTTTGAAGCGGTTACGGGTTTCCTTGTCGATCTTGCGAATCACGTTTTCGAGGGTGTCCAGTGCTTCCACCAGATCGGCGTTCTGTGCATCCAGATAACGTTTACGCTCGGATTGTTGCTGGTATTCGTCGATGGCCGCGAGGTTGATCGCGCCGAGACGCTGAATGCGTGCGGCAATGCGTTCGAGTTCTTCTTCGGCGTCCTTCTCGTTGGCCTCGGCCGTCAGCGTAGCGAGCACGCCGTGGAGGTCGTAGCCGTCCTCGAGCAATTGATCTTCGAGGGTCTTGCGGCGCACGGTCAGGGCTTGCCATTCCATGCGTTGCTGTTCGAGTTGGCCGCGGATCAATTGGGATTGTTGCTCGGCCTGATTGCGGCGCTTCTCGGCGTCGCGCAATTCGCGATCCGCATCTTCCAGGGCGATCTGCGCAGTCTTGAGCTCTTCGTCGACCGTCATGCGCTTGTCGAGCAGCTCTTCAAGTTTTAACCGCAGCTCCTCCAGCGGCGCCTCGCCCTCCTCCAGGTTGAGACTCAGCTGTTCGCGTTTTTCGGTCAGGCGCTCGGACTGCATTTCCAGACGTTCCAGCGCCTGACGCGTGGAATCGTGCTGGGCCTTGAGTGAACCCAGGCGCACCGCCAGTTGATGCGCGTGATCTTTGTGCTGCCGGGCTTCCTGACGCACTCGATCAAGTCGCTCGCGCAGGCTGTCGCGTTGGGCCAGCAGCAATTCGCGCTGCTCGGTGTCCAGCGCCATGCTGTCGAGGGCGTCCTGCAATTGCAGGCGCGCTTCGCCGATGTTTTCGTGTTCAAGTGCGCGCTGCTCGGCCAGTTCGGTGAGTTCGTCATCGAGCCGCGTGCGACGCAACGTCAGCTGTTCGACCTTGGCCTTGCCCGCAGACAATTGAGCTTTCAATTCACCTTGCTGACGCGCTTCGTCCTGCAACAAACGCCGCAAATGTTCGCGACCGTTTTCTTGCTGACGCTGTTGCGCCCTGAGATTTTGAAGTTGGGTTTCCAGGGTTTCGACCGTGGCTTCGCGCTCATCGCGCTCAAGGCCCAGGCGCTGGATTTCCTGACCACGGGCGAGCACGCCGCTTTGCGCTTCGCTGGCCCGGCGCACGCGCAAAAAGTGTCGACCGACCCAGTAACCATCGCGACTGATCAGACTATCGCCGGCGGTCAATTGACTGCGCAGGGCCAACGCCTGTTCGAGGCTGTCGACCGGTTTGACCTGCCCCAACCATGGCGACAGATCGATCTGCGCTTCAACTTTATCGAGCAAGCTGCCGGGCACGCGCACGCCATCAGTGGCCGGGCTGAGCAAGCGCAAATCGCCTTGGGCAAAACCGGCCAAATCGAAATCACCGAAGTCATCCACCAGCACCGCTTGCAGGTCGGCGCCGAGCACGGTTTCCACCGCCAGCTCCCAACCGGCTTCGACTTTCAGACCTTCGGCCAGACGCGGACGGTCCGCCAAATGCTGTTCGCGCAGCCATTCAGCAGTGCCGGTGCCTGGATCGAGTGCGGCTTGCTGCAAGGCTTCAAGGGAGGCGAGGCGACCGTTCAGACGCTGCAAATCACCCTGAGCCTGCTGCTGATTTTGCAGCGCCAATTGCAGTTCCTGACGCAGTTGCTCAAGGCGTTCGACCTGGGATTCTTCGCTGGCCTGCAGGTCTTCAAGCGTTGCCTCGGAAGCGGCCAGTTGCTCACTGAGCTCCATGATCGCCGCGTCTTCCGGGTCCGCCGACAGCAACGCGCGCTCCTCGCCAAGACGCTTCTGACGATCGGCCAAGCGCTCCATGCTGGTTTCCAGCTGCTGGATGCGCGACTGCTGAACTTCAGACTGACGACGAGGCTCGGCAGCGGTGAGGTTGAACGTGTCCCACTGCTCTTGCCAGCCATGCATGGTGGTTTCGGATTCTTCCAGCGCGGCGGCGGCCTCTTCGGCGGCGGCGCTGGAGACTTCCTGTTCCGGCGTGAGCATGTCCAGCTCTTCGCCGAGCGTCTGCAGCAAGGTGCGGTCGAGGCCCAGATGAGACTCGGTTTCCAGACGCGCACGCTCGGCCTCTTTCAGGTCGTCCTGCAACTGGCGCAAACGCTGTTGACCGTGCTGGATGCTCTGCTCGACCCGGGCGATGTCGCCGCCGACCGAATAGAAGCGCCCCTGCACCAGATTGAAGCGCTCGGACAGGTCGTGGTGACCGTCACGCAAGCGTTCGATGCTGGCATCGGCGTTGCGCTGCTCCGCCACCAGGGCTTCGAAAGTGATTTCCTGCGTGCCGATGATCGCTTCGCGCTGACCGACCTGCTCGTTCAAGGCCTGCCAGCGCAGGGCCGACAGTTGAGCCTTGAGCTGACGCTCCTCGCCCTTGTATTCCTGATACTTCTTGGCGGCCTCGGCCTGGCGGTGCAAGCGTTCGAGCTGACGCTCGAGCTCTTCGCGCAGGTCGGTCAGTCGGGCAAGGTTTTCGTGGGTGCGACGGATACGGTTTTCGGTCTCGCGCCGGCGCTCCTTGTACTTGGAAATGCCCGCCGCTTCTTCAATAAAGTTGCGCAAGTCTTCGGGTTTGGACTCGATCAGCTTGGAGATCATCCCCTGCTCGATGATCGAATAGCTGCGCGGACCCAGGCCTGTACCGAGAAAGATGTCGGTGATATCGCGGCGACGGCATTTGGTGCCGTTGAGGTAGTAGGTGGTCTGGCTGTCGCGGGTCACTTTGCGGCGAATGGAAATTTCCGCATAGGCGGCGTATTCGCCGAGCAGAGTGCCGTCGGAATTATCGAACACCAGTTCGATGCTCGCCTGGCTCACCGGTTTGCGGCTGGTCGACCCGTTGAAGATGACGTCGGTCATCGACTCGCCGCGCAGGTTCTTGGCCGAGCTCTCGCCCATCACCCAGCGGACGGCGTCGATGATGTTCGACTTGCCGCAACCATTGGGCCCGACCACCGCCGCCATGTTACTGGGGAAGTTCACCGTGGTCGGGTCGACGAAGGATTTGAACCCCGCCAGTTTGATGCACTTTAGCCGCACGCTTGAGCGTCCGTCAGGGCAGAAACCACCAGATCGGAGCTGCGCTGGGCATACGCCGTCAGCACGATGCGGATCTGCGGAAAATCACGGGCCAGCACGGCGGCGAGCAAGCGTTCGAACAGTTCGAGGAACTCGCTCATCGAGGCCTTGCGCTGTTCCAGGGCGAGGAAATACGCGCGGCTCATGGCCGGCTGCAGATTCTCGACGGTTTCCTGCAAGTACGGGTTGTTGGCGAACGGATACGCGGCGCGCATCACATTAAAGCTGTCGTCGACGAAGGTGCGGATGTCCTGACGCTCGTAGCTGGCGGTGAGGCGCTGCTGGATTTGCACGAACGGCGCCATGTCGGCCTGGACTTGCCAGCCGCTGGCCACTGCATTGCCCAGCAGAATGTAGAGCTCGCTCATCAGCGTGCACAGGCTCCGGACCTTGTGGACCGTGAGCTCAGTCACGTGGGCGCCGCGTCGCGGCAGAATCGCGATCAGGTGGCGGCGCTCGAGGATCAGCAAGGCCTCACGGACCGAACCGCGGCTGACATTGAGGGCCAGCGTGACCTTCTGTTCCTGGATGCGCTCCCCGGGCTTCATTTCGCCACGAATGATGCGTTCGGCGAGGTGGTGAGCAATTTGCTCGGCGAGGCTATCCGGCGCCTTGAACGTCATGGTTGTCCCTTCAAACTCTTCGATCTGCACAAGCAGCGCAGTGTACAGCACATAAAGGGTCATGGCGGAGTGCCCACTCGGCGGTTTTGGCACGATTCAAGCAAAATGCAGGCTATCCCGTGAGGGTCAATAATGAAGGAACGAGTCGTTGATCGACAAAATGCTATTTCCTGACCTTTAAGTCAGAAAATCATTGACCGGAAAGTCAGACCTGATAAATTCGGTTCAAGTCGGTAACAACAATAATGAGTCTGCGAGGCCTTCCGTGATCCAGTTTTTACTTAACCAGGAACTCCGTAGCGAGCACGCCCTGGACCCAAACCTGACCGTGCTCAATTATCTGCGCGACCATGTGGGCAAACCCGGCACCAAAGAAGGCTGCGCCAGCGGTGACTGCGGAGCGTGCACCGTGGTGGTAGGCGAGCTGCAAATGGATGACGATGGCCGAGAACACATTCGCTATCGCAGCCTCAACTCGTGCCTGACGTTCGTTTCGTCACTGCATGGCAAACAATTGATCAGCGTTGAAGACCTCAAGCACCAGGGCGAGCTGCACAGCGTGCAGAAAGCCATGGTTGAGTGCCACGGGTCGCAGTGCGGTTTTTGCACACCCGGCTTCGTGATGTCGCTGTTCGCGCTGCAAAAGAACAGCGATCAACCGGATGCTCATAAAGCCCACGAAGCCCTGGCCGGCAACCTCTGCCGCTGCACCGGCTATCGGCCGATTCTGGCTGCCGCCGAACAATCCTGCTGCGGCAAGCAAACGGATCAGTTCGACGCCCGCGAAGCAGACACCATCGCTCGCCTGAAGGCCATCGCCCCCACCGACATCGGCGAACTCAACAGTGGCGACAAGCGCTGCCTGGTGCCGCTGACCGTTGCCGATCTGGCTGACCTTTACGATGCTTATCCACAAGCCCGCCTGCTGGCCGGTGGCACGGATCTGGCGCTAGAAGTCACGCAGTTCCACCGCACCCTGCCGGTGATGATCTACGTCGGCAACGTCGCCGAGATGAAGCGCATCGAGCGCTTCGACGACCGCCTGGAAATCGGCGCCGCCACAGCCCTCTCCGATTGCTATGAAGCCTTGAAAGCCGAGTACCCGGACTTCGGCGAATTGCTGCAGCGCTTCGCTTCGTTGCAGATCCGCAACCAGGGCACCCTCGGCGGCAACATCGGCAACGCTTCGCCGATCGGTGACTCCCCACCACTGCTGATTGCACTCGGCGCACAGATTGTCCTGTGCAAAGGCGAAGTCCGCCGCACCATGGCCCTTGAAGATTATTTCATCGATTACCGGGTCACCGCGCGTCAGGAAAGCGAGTTCATTGAGAAGATCATCGTGCCGCGTGCCAGCGCCGAACAACTGTTCCGCGCCTACAAAGTATCGAAACGTCTGGACGATGACATTTCCGCCGTCTGCGCCGCGTTCAACCTGCGCATCGATAATGGCGTGATCGCCGACGCCCGCGTCGCCTTCGGCGGCATGGCGGCTACACCAAAACGTGCCAAGGCCTGCGAAGCTGTATTGCTCGGCGCCACTTGGAACAACGACACCGTCGAACGCGCCTGCACCGCATTGGCCGAAGATTTCACGCCGCTCTCGGATTTCCGCGCCAGCAAGGAATACCGCCTGCTCAGCGCGCAGAACCTGCTGCGTAAATACTTCATCGAACTGCAAACACCGCACATCGAGACTCGGGTGACCGCTTATGTCTAATCATCACGCTGTAGAGAAGACTCAAGCCGAACTGGCTGAACTGTTCGCCAAGGACCTGACCACCGGCGTCGGCCGCAGCGTCAAACACGACAGCGCCGACAAGCATGTGTCCGGTGAAGCGCAGTACATCGACGACCGTCTGGAATTCCCGAATCAGCTGCACGTTTACGCACGCCTGTCGGACCGCGCCCACGCGAAAATCATCAGCATCGACACCCGGCCTTGCTACGCCTTCGAAGGCGTGCGCATCGCCATCACCCACAAAGATGTGCCGGGCTTGAAAGACATCGGTCCATTGCTGCCGGGCGACCCGCTGCTGGCCATCGACGATGTGCAATTCGTCGGTCAACCGGTGCTCGCCGTCGCCGCGAAAGACCTGGAAACCGCACGAAAAGCCGCCATGGCCGCGATCATCGAATACGAGGATCTGGAACCTGTTCTGGACGTGGTCGAAGCCCTGCGCAAACGCCACTTTGTACTCGACAGCCACACCCATCAGCGCGGCGATTCGGCCGGCGCTTTGGCAACTGCCGAGCATCGCATCCAGGGCACGCTGCACATCGGTGGCCAGGAACACTTCTATCTGGAAACCCAGATCTCTTCGGTGATGCCGACTGAAGACGGCGGGATGATCGTCTACTGCTCGACGCAGAACCCCACCGAAGTGCAGAAGCTCGTCGCCGAAGTGCTCGATGTGTCGATGAACAAAATCGTCGTCGACATGCGCCGCATGGGCGGTGGTTTCGGCGGCAAGGAAACCCAGGCCGCCAGCCCGGCGTGCCTGTGCGCGGTTATCGCGCACCTCACCGGCCAGCCGACCAAGATGCGCCTGCCGCGCGTCGAAGACATGCTGATGACCGGCAAGCGTCACCCGTTCTACGTCGAATACGACGTGGGCTTCGACAGCACCGGTCGGCTGCACGGCATCGCCCTGGAACTGGCCGGTAACTGTGGTTGCTCGCCAGACTTGTCGGCGTCGATTGTTGACCGTGCGATGTTCCACGCCGACAACTCGTACTACCTGGGCGATGCGACCATCAACGGTCATCGCTGCAAGACCAACACCGCGTCGAACACCGCTTACCGGGGTTTCGGCGGCCCGCAGGGGATGGTTGCCATCGAAGAAGTGATGGACGCGATTGCCCGCCATCTGGCCCTTGATCCGCTGGCCGTGCGCAAGGCCAACTACTATGGCAAGACCGAGCGCAACGTCACCCATTACTACCAGACCGTCGAGCACAACATGCTCGAGGAAATGACCGCCGAACTCGAAGAAAGCAGCCAGTACGCCGAGCGCCGCGAAGCGATTCGTCGCTACAACGCCAACAGCCCGATCCTGAAAAAAGGCCTGGCGCTGACCCCGGTGAAATTCGGTATTTCCTTCACCGCCAGCTTCCTCAATCAGGCCGGTGCACTGATCCACATCTACACCGACGGCAGCATCCACCTGAACCATGGCGGCACTGAAATGGGCCAGGGTTTGAACACCAAAGTCGCGCAGGTCGTGGCTGAAGTGTTCCAGGTGGAAATGAACCGCGTGCAGATCACCGCGACCAACACGGACAAGGTCCCGAACACCTCGCCGACCGCCGCTTCCAGCGGTGCCGACTTGAACGGTAAAGCCGCGCAGAACGCCGCTGAAATCATCAAGAAACGCCTGGTTGAATTTGCCGCGCGGCAGTACAAGGTCAGCGAAGAAGACGTGGAATTCCACAACGGTCACGTGCGGGTTCGCGATCACATCCTGACCTTTGAAGCGCTGATCCAGCAGGCGTATTTCGCCCAGGTGTCGCTGTCGAGCACCGGGTTCTACAAGACCCCGAAAATCTTCTACGACCGCAGTCAGGCTCGCGGTCGGCCGTTTTACTACTACGCCTTCGGTGCAGCCTGTTGCGAGGTGATCATCGACACCTTGACCGGCGAGTACAAGATGCTGCGCACCGACATTTTGCATGACGTCGGCGACTCGCTGAACCCGGCGATCGACATCGGTCAGGTCGAGGGCGGTTTCATCCAGGGCATGGGTTGGCTGACCATGGAGGAACTGGTGTGGAACAACAAAGGCAAACTGATGACCAACGGCCCGGCCAGCTACAAGATCCCGGCGGTGGCGGACATGCCGCTGGACCTGCGCGTGAAGCTGGTGGAAAACCGTAAAAACCCGGAAGACACGGTGTTCCATTCCAAGGCCGTGGGTGAGCCGCCATTCATGCTTGGCATCGCGGCGTGGTGTGCGATCAAGGACGCTGTGGCGAGCCTTGGCGACTACAAGCATCAACCGAAAATCGACGCGCCGGCGACGCCGGAGCGGGTGTTGTGGGGGTGTGAGCAGATGCGCCAGTTGACGGTGGCGAAAGCTGTTGCGGCTGAGCCTGAGTTGGCTTCGCTGTAAGACCGAGGCGCGGCCATCGCGAGCAAGCTCGCTCCCACAGGGGATTTGTGAACGCCACCAATCCAATGTGGGAGCGAGCTTGCTCGCGATGGCGGACTGACAGACAACAGAGATGTCGAGGTGAAACATGTACAACTGGATCGACGCCCTCGCCGACCTGCAAACCCGGGGTGAACCCTGCGTGTTGGTGACCATCATCGAAGAGCTCGGCTCAACGCCGCGCAATGCCGGTTCGAAGATGGTCATCAGCGCCACCCAGGCCTTCGACACCATCGGTGGCGGGCATCTGGAATACAAGGCCATGCAGATCGGCCGCGAGATGCTGGCCAGCGGTAAACAGGACACCCATCTGGAGCGCTTCAGCCTCGGCGCCAGTCTGGGCCAGTGCTGCGGCGGCGTGACCGTGTTGCTGTTCGAGCCGATGGGCCAGGTTCAGGCGCAGATCGCCGTGTTCGGTGCCGGCCATGTCGGTCGGGCGCTGGTGCCGCTGCTCGCCAGCCTGCCCTGCCGGGTGCGCTGGATCGATTCGCGGGAAGCCGAGTTCCCTGAACAGATCCCCCACGGCGTACGCAAAATCGTCGCCGAGGAACCTGTGGATGAAATCGATGACCTGCCTGCCGGCAGCTATTGCATCGTCATGACCCACAACCATCAGCTCGACCTCGAACTCACCGCCGCGATCCTCAAGCGCAACGACTTCGCCTACTTCGGCCTGATCGGTTCGAAGACCAAACGAGTGAAATTCGAACACCGTTTGCGTGACCGTGGTTTCGACAGCGCCGTGCTGCAACGCATGCGCTGCCCGATGGGCATCGGCGAAGTCAAAGGCAAGTTGCCTGTGGAAATCGCCATCTCCATCGCCGGCGAAATCATCGCCACCTATAACGCCAATTTCGGCCAGCACACTGCCAGCGCCGGATCATCGATCGCCAAACTGCTGCCTGCTTCACGCCGCAGCCAAGCCACGAATTGAGAAATTTTATGCCTCTGACTCGCAAAGCCTACCGCGCCGCCATTCTGCACAGCATCGCCGACCCCGCTGAAGTGGGCATCGAAGCCTCGTACGAGTATTTCGAGGACGGCCTGCTGGTGGTCGATAACGGCCAGATCAGCGCCGTCGGCCACGCCAGCGAATTGCTGCCGACCCTGCCGACTGACATCGAAATCACCCATTACCAGGATGCGTTGATCACCCCAGGCTTCATCGACACCCACATTCACTTGCCGCAAACCGGCATGGTCGGCGCCTACGGCGAGCAGTTGCTGGACTGGCTCAACACCTACACCTTCCCGTGCGAAAGCCAGTTCGCCGACAAGGCTCACGCCGACGAAGTCGCGGGCATTTTCATCAAGGAACTGCTGCGCAACGGCACCACGACTGCGCTAGTATTCGGCAGCGTGCACCCGCAATCGGTGAACTCGTTTTTCGAGGCCGCCGAGCAGCTGGACCTGCGGATGATCGCCGGCAAAGTGATGATGGACCGCAACGCCCCGGACTACCTGACCGACACCGCTGAATCCAGCTATGTCGAAAGCAAGGCGCTGATCGACCGCTGGCACGGCAAGGGTCGCCTGCACTACGCGGTCACCCCGCGCTTCGCCCCGACCAGCACCCCGGAACAACTGACCCTCGCCGGCCAGTTGCTCAGCGAATACCCGGACCTGTACATGCAGACCCACATCAGCGAAAACCTCAAGGAAGTCGAGTGGGTCAAGGAGCTGTTTCCGGAGCGCAAGGGCTACCTGGACGTCTACGACCACTACAAACTGCTCGGCGAGCGCTCGGTATTCGCCCACGGCGTGCACCTGTGCGACGACGAGTGCGCGCGGCTGGCGGAAACCGGCTCGGCGATCGCCTTCTGCCCGACCTCGAACTTTTTCCTCGGCAGCGGCCTGTTCAACCTGCCGATGGCCGAGAAGCACAAATTGAATGTTGGTTTGGGCACAGACGTCGGTGGCGGCACTAGTTTCTCACTGCTGCAGACCCTGAACGAAGCCTACAAGGTCATGCAGATGCAAGGTGCGCGACTGAGCCCGTTCAAGTCGCTGTACCTGGCGACCCTCGGCGGCGCCCGCGCGTTGCGCCTGGAAGACAAGATTGGCACCCTGCAACCGGGCACCGACGCCGACTTCCTGGTACTGGACTACAACGCCACGCCGCTGCTGAGCTATCGCTTGAAGCAGGCCAATAACATTGCCGAAACGTTGTTTGTATTGATGACGCTGGGGGATGACCGGACTGTTCTGCAGACGTATGCGGCGGGTAATCAGGTGCATCAGCGCTAAAAGCTTTCGGGCATAAAAATCCCCCGCAGCTTTACAGCCCGGGGGATTTTTATTGCCTGTCATTCCGCTATCGCGAGCAAGCTCGCTCCCACAGTTGATCGCTGGTGGACACAGGATCTGCATTCAACATAAAACCCTGTGGGAGCGAGCTGGCTCCGGGCGGCGTTCCGACGATGGGCGCGACTCGGTCTGACTTATAGCTTGGCGGCCGGCCGCCCTGGCTTCTTGGTCTGCAACAAATGCGAGAACACTGCATGCAAATCATCCGACGCGCTTTCTTCGTCGAGGTTGAGTTTGCTGTCGATGTGATCCATGTGATGCATCATCAGGTCCACCGCCAGCTCAGCGTTGCGCGCTTCGATGGCGTCGATCAGTTGGGTGTGCTCATCGTAGGAACAGTGGGAGCGATTGCCGCTTTCGTACTGGGCAATGATCAACGAAGTCTGGGACACCAGGCTGCGCTGGAAGCTGATCAGCGGCGCGTTTTTCGCCGCTTCGGCCAACTTCAAGTGGAACTCGCCCGACAGACGGATACCGGCACCGCGATCGCCACGGGAGAAGCTGTCGCGCTCGTCGTCGACCATCTGCCGCAATTCAGCGATCTGCTCGGCAGTGGCGTGTTGCACCGCCAGTTCAGTGATCGCCCGCTCCACCAGACGTCGTGCGAGGAACACTTGGCGAGCCTCTTCGACACTCGGGCTGGCGACGACAGCGCCACGGTTCGGACGCAGCAGCACGACGCCTTCATGGGCCAGGCGCGACAGCGCGCGGCGAATGATGGTGCGACTGACCCCGAAAATTTCCCCCAGCGCTTCTTCGCTCAACTTGGTGCCGGGCGCCAGACGCTGTTCGAGGATGGCCTCGAAGATATGCGCGTAGACAATATCGTCCTGGGTACCGCTACGGCCGGCTTTGCCTGCTCGCGGTTGTTTCTTTAGGGGTTGCAACTGTTCGTTCATGGGCACTCGAGTCGGAAGAACTGCGGCGAATTGACCGTGACTGTAATACGGCACAGTGGGTCGCTGGCAAGTATCGCGTAAAAAACACTGCGATTGTACACAATGGAGGGTGGCAACACGACTGTACGGCTGTTTGCGGCCTCGGCTGTATTGCAACGCTTGGTTACTTTTGAGTTTAGGCTTGAACCCGGGTTCTACCTTTCAAAAGTATAAGGAACACCGCGGTCATGAACGACGCCACGCACACGCAGCTCCGCCCTTTGGCCGATACGTCGCCTTCGGCGATCGTCGCCGGCTTCATCGCGATGATGACCGGTTACACCAGCTCGCTGGTCCTGATGTTCCAGGCCGGGCAAGCGGCAGGTCTGACCAGCGGGCAGATTTCGTCGTGGATCTGGGCGATCTCCATTGGCATGGCGGTGTGCTCGATTGGCCTGTCTTTGCGCTATCGCACCCCCATCACGATCGCCTGGTCGACCCCCGGCGCGGCGTTGCTGATCACCAGTCTGGGCGGCGTGACGTACGGCGAAGCCATCGGTGCTTACATTACCTGCGCGGTGCTGGTGACGGTTTGTGGTTTGACCGGCAGCTTCGAACGGCTGGTGAAAAAGATTCCAGCGTCATTGGCCGCAGCTTTGCTGGCGGGAATTCTGTTCAAGATCGGCAGCGAAATCTTCGTCGCCGCCCAGCATCGCACTGCTCTGGTACTGGGGATGTTCTTCACTTATCTGGTGGTCAAACGCCTGTCGCCGCGTTATGCCGTGTTGGCCGCGCTGTTGATCGGCACGGCGCTATCAGGGTTCATGGGGCTGCTGGATTTCAGCGGTTTCCATCTGGAAGTGGCGACGCCGGTCTGGACCACGCCGCACTTCTCCCTGGCCGCGACCATCAGCATCGGCATCCCACTGTTTGTCGTGGCAATGACGTCGCAGAACATGCCGGGCATCGCCGTGCTGCGCGCTGACGGTTACACCGTGCCGGCTTCGCCGCTGATCACCACGACCGGCATCGCCTCATTACTGCTGGCGCCGTTCGGTTCCCACGGGATCAACCTGGCGGCCATCAGTGCGGCGATTTGCACCGGGCCGCATGCCCATGAGGATCGTAACAGGCGCTACACGGCGGCCGTCTGGTGCGGGATTTTCTACGGGATCGCCGGTGTGTTCGGCGCAACGCTGGCAGCGTTGTTTACCGCGCTGCCGAAAGAGTTGGTGCTGTCGATTGCGGCACTGGCCTTGTTCGGCTCGATCATCAATGGCTTGAGCATTGCCATGAGCGAAGTGAAGGAACGTGAAGCGGCGCTGATCACCTTTATGGTCACGGCGTCGGGGCTGACGCTGTTTTCCATCGGTTCGGCGTTCTGGGGGATTGTGGCGGGGGTGTTGACGCTGGTGATTCTGAACTGGCGTAAAAGCTAAAATCTTCACAAAAAAACGGCGACCCTTGGGTCGCCGTTTTTTAGAACATCAAGCTACCGGATTGATCGGCTTTTCCGGGTACCAGACGTCGATCAGCGGGCTGACGGTTGCTTCAGTCAGTTCGCTGCGGCCTTTGAGCCAGGCTTCAACAGCGGCACGCTGCTCTTCGGAAACCGAGCCACGTTTCTGCAGGCAAACCAGACCGAAGTCGTCGCCGCCAACATAGCCCAGACCGTTGGCTTCCATGGCTTCTTTCAGGAACGCGTCGAGGAAAGCATCAATGGCTTCATCAGCCAAATCTTCTTTGAAATCCAGGTTCAGTTCGAAACCCAGCTCTTGAAATTCATCGACGCACAGTTTTTTGCGCAGACGCTGGGAACGGTTAGTCGCCATTGGAACAATCCTCATAAGTAATAACGGGCGGCACTTTAGCAGTTTAAGGCGCCGATTGCCCGTCTCTCTGGGTTGCAGGCCCTACCGTCGGTAAAAAAATAGCGGATTAGACGACCAGGGTACGGCACAAGCCGCTACACCTTGGGGCATAATGCCGACACTTTCATGACCGCTGAGGGAATTTATCTTCATGCCCTCGTCTTTTTCCCCCTCGGCTGTAGGGTTTTATTTCACATGATCAAATCTTTGCGTCCATTGTTGCTGGCCGGTTTTCTGCTTCCCCTGGCCTTCTCCGTTTCCGCTGCCCCCATCAACACCGGGCTGACGCCCAACGTTGAAAAGGCCATCAAGGCCAGCAAAATGCCGAACAACGCCTTGTCGCTGGTGATGATCCCGCTCAACGGCCCTGGCACCCCGACCATTTACAACGCTGACGTATCGGTCAACCCGGCCTCGACCATGAAACTGGTCACCACTTACGCGGCCCTGGAAATGCTCGGCCCGAACCACCAGTGGAAAACCGAGTTCTACACCGATGGCACCCTCAGTGGCGGCATCCTCAACGGTAACCTCTACCTCAAGGGTGGCGGCGATCCGAAGCTGAACATGGAAAAACTCTGGCTGCTGATGCGCGACCTGCGGGCCAATGGCGTGACGCAAATCACCGGCGACCTGGTGCTGGACCGCAACTTCTTCGTGCAACCGCAGCTGCCCGTGTTCAACGACGACGGCAATGACGACAACAAACCGTTCCTGGTCAAACCCGATTCGCTGTTGGTCAACCTCAAGGCCCTGCGTTTTGTGGCGCGTAACGACAACGGCAGGGTTCTGGTTTCGGTAGAACCGCCGATTGCCACGATTCGCATCGAAAACCAAGTCAAAGCCGTCAACTCCAAGCAATGCACCGGTGGCGTGCGTTACAACCCGGTGACCCAGGCCGATGGCAGCGTGACCGTGACGGTCGGCGGCCAGTTGGGCGAGGGCTGCAGCTCCCAGACTTATCTGTCGCTGCTCGACCACGCGACCTACACCGCGGGCGCCGTGCGGGCGATCTGGAAGGAGCTGGGCGGCAGCATTCAGGGCGTGGACCGTCTGGCGCCAACGCCCAAAAACGCCAAGGTCCTGGCTCGGGCCTTCTCGCCGGACCTGGCGGAAATCATCCGCGACATCAACAAATACAGTAATAACACCATGGCTCAGCAACTGTTCCTGAGTTTGGGCGCACAGTTCCGCACCGAGGCCGACGGCGATGATGCCAAGGCTGCGCAGCGTGTCGTGCGTCAGTGGCTGGCGAAGAAAGGCATCACCGCGCCGCACCTGGTGATGGAGAACGGTTCCGGTCTGTCCCGTGCCGAGCGCGTGAGTGCGCGTGAATTGGCGGGCATGCTGCAAGCGGCCTGGAAAAGCCCTTACTCGGCCGAGTTCATCAGCTCGATGCCGATTGCCGGCACTGACGGCACCATGCGCAAACGCCTGAAGACCACGGCGATGCGCGGTGAAGCGCACATCAAGACCGGCACCCTGAATACCGTTCGGGCCATTGCCGGCTTCAGCCGCGACATCAACGGCAATACCTGGGCGGTGGTGGCGATCCTCAACGACAAGGCACCGTTTGGTGCTTCTTCGGTGCTGGATCAGGTGCTGCTGGACCTGTATCGCCAGCCGAAATTGCCGGAAACGGCTTCGGTGTTGTAACCGGATACTCCAAGCACTGGAGATCAATTGTGGGAGCGAGCTTGCTCGCGATAGCGGTACGACAGCCAACATCACTGTTGAATGTGAAGACCTCATCGCGAGCAAGCTCGCTCCCACAGGGATTGTGTACAGCCTTGGCTAACTCATCTCCCCTTCTACCCGATCCCGTCCTGCCTGTTTCGCCGCATACACCCCCGAATCCGCCCGCAGTAGCAGCGCATCCGGGCCCTCGCCGACTCGCCAACTGGCAATCCCGAAACTTGCGGTCACTGTCCCGACGCCTTCGATCGGCGAACTGCGCAACCCTTGCCATAACTGCAAGGCCAGGACATGCGCATGGCCGCCGTCGATGTCCGGGCAAAGCACCATGAACTCCTCGCCACCCAGGCGACAGAACACGTCGGTGCGGCGCAGCCGATGGCCGATGCGTTCGCACACGATCTGCAACACCCGATCGCCGACAGCGTGGCCATGCTGGTCATTGATACGTTTGAAGTGGTCGATATCGAGCATGATCACCGACAGTTCGCCGCCCCCGCGCTCGACCCGGACCATTTCGGTGGTCAGGCGTTCCTGGAAATAGCGGCGGTTGTGGATCCCGGTCAGCGCGTCAGTGATCGACAGCGCGCGCAATTCTTCTTGCACCCGCTTGAGGTCGGAGATGTCCGAGATGTAGCCATGCCAGAGCACGCCGCCACCGGGCAGTTCCTCCGGCGTCGCCTCGCCACGAACCCAACGCAGGCCGCGCAAGGGCAGCTGCACGCGGTATTCCTCGCGCCAAGGGCTGAGGGTGTCCGCCGACGCCCGGATCGAGGCGCGGACTCGGGTGGTGTCCTGCGGATGAATTCGCGTGAAAATCGCTTCGGCGTTGAGCAACAGCACATCCGGTTCAAGTTCGTAGATCTCGCGAATGCCGTCGCTGGCGTAGATCACGCTGAAGCGCCCATCGAACTCCATCTTGAACTGGTAGATTCCGCCGGGCACATGAGCGCTGAGTTTCTTCAGCAACAAGTCCCGTGCCGCCAGGGCCTCGTGGACCCGCTTGCGCTCAGTGATGTCGATACAGATCGCCAAGTGCCCGACCCACAGGCCTTGCTCGTCGAGTACCGGGGTCGCGAGCATGTTCACCGTCAAATGGCTGCCGTCGCTACGTAGCAGCGTCCATTCCCGCGCTTCGTGCCCGCCCTCCTCGCCGCCCTCGACCAACATCGCCTGGCAGGTCGGAATCAGCTTGCCATAGCGCGCACTCAACTCCGCCGAGCGTGCAAGGAGCTCACGGGGCAGGTGCAGGTTTTCCAAAGTCATGTGGCCCACCACCTCAGCGCTGGTGTAGCCGAGCATTTGCTCTGCACCGGCATTAAAGGTACTGATGACCCCGCGCAAGTCAGTGGCGATGATCGCCACCTGGGTCGCGGCATTCAGCACGCCGCGCAACTGGCCATGGGTGCCGCGCAACTCCTGCTCGCGGGCGCGCAGTTCCTGGGTCCGTTGCTCGACCATTTTCAGCGCCCGTTGACGCTGACTGACCAGCACATAGAGCAAGGCACTGAGCAACAGACTGAGCAAGCCACCCAGCACTACCAGGCTGGTCACCGAAGAGTGGTTGGCTTTCAGGAAGGCATCGCTGGGCTGAATGTCGACTTGATAGTCATGGTCGGCGAGCCGAAGCAGCCGGGTCGCGGCCAATTCACTGGGGGCCGGTGTGTTGGGAGACTCATAAAGCACTTCGTGCTGATCATCTGTGGATAAGTCGAGGATGCGCACCGAAAGGTAGTCACGCCCCGCCTCCGGCAACCCGTCCGCCAGCAACTGGCGCATGCTGATCACGGCCATGACATAACCGAACGGTTTCAACTCCGCCGTGGCCGGGCTATTGCGCAGCAGCACCGGCGCGACCAGTAGCACGCCGCGTGCATAGGCCGGCTCGATATTGACCAGATGCATCGGCTGCGATACCGCCATGTCGCCGTGCTGATCGGCCCGTTCAAGGGTGGAACGGCGCAAGGGTTGAGCCAACAAGTCGTCGCCCAGTGGCGAGCCAAGCTTGCTTTGAGTCTGGCTATAAAGCACCGCCACGTACTCATCCCGTTCGGCCGCCAGTTGCAACTGGCCGTCGGCATTGAGTTCACGCAGGGTGAAGTCGGGTAAACCCTCTGCACGTACCTGGCGTTCAAATTCCGCTCGGTCGGCACCGGTCACCCGCTTGGCGAAGGTATAGGCCTGAGCCCGGTGCAGCAGCGGTTGGGTGTAACCGTCGAACTCCTCGCGGGAGACCGAATCGGAATTGGCAAAGAACCGGCGCAGGCCATCGAGGCGCTGCTCCTGATCTTCGAAACGTTCTTCGATACGGCTGTAACGTTCACTGGCCAGCAGTTGGAAACGTTGCCGCAATTGATGGTGAAACAGATTCAGCGTCGACCACGCCAGCAATCCCGTGAGAATTGCGCCGACAACCAATACCAGCAGCGCGACCAACCAGGCCGAGGCATCTTCACTGATAAAACCCAGGATCTTCGGGCGCACAGCGTGCAACGACATAGACGCAACTCAAAACGCCAGGTGCGGGGAAAGCCCATTGGCCATGCGTTGAGTTATAGCTATTAGCCATCAATTTGACCAGCACAGAAAGAAGCCAAGAGCCTTTAAAAATCAAGGCTCTGTGGATCCAATCCCCTGGAGTGTCAACGAGCCATGATTTTCCATGCCCGGTGGATCTTGCCATTACGGGCGAAATCCGGATCGATGGTCTGGGCGGTGATTTCTTCTACGGCATAACGCTCGGTGAGGTTTTCCTCGAGCTGGAACTTGCGGAAGTTATTGGAGAAGTACAACACGCCGCCCGGTGCCAAACGCGCCATGGCCAGATCGATCAATTGCACCTGGTCGCGCTGCACGTCGAAGATCCCTTCCATGCGCTTGGAGTTGGAAAACGTCGGCGGGTCGATGAAGATCAGGTCGTATTCGTCACGGCAGGCATCGAGCCAGGCCATCACATCGCCCTGCTCCAGACGGTTCTTGTCAGAGAAACCGTTCAGCGACAGGTTGCGACGCGCCCAGTCCAGATAGGTTTTCGACAAGTCGACGCTGGTGGTGCTGCGTGCGCCGCCCTTGGCTGCGTGAACACTGGCGGTTGCGGTGTAGCTATACAGGTTGAGGAAGCGCTTGCCGGCCGCCTCTTTCTGAATCCGCATGCGCATTGGCCGGTGATCGAGAAACAGCCCGGTGTCGAGGTAGTCGGTGAGGTTGACCAGCAGCTTCACGCCACCTTCGTTGACCTCGACGAACTTGCCCTGTGCCGCTTGGCGTTCGTACTGCTTGGTGCCGCTCTGACGCTCGCGACGCTTGACCACCACGCGGCTCTTGTCGATGTTCAGGGCCTGCGGAATGGCGGCCAGGGCATCGAACATACGCGCCGAGGCTTTTTCCGGATCGATGGATTTCGGCGCGGCGTATTCCTGGACGTGGACCCAATCCTGATACAGGTCGATGGCCATGGAGTATTCCGGCATGTCGGCATCGTAGACGCGGTAGCAGTCGATGCCTTCACGCTTGACCCACTTGCCGAGGGCCTTGAGGTTCTTTTGCAGACGGTTGGCAAACATCTGCCCGCCTTCGCTCAAGCGCGGCTGCTCAATCACTACCGGTGCCGGTTTGATCGGGTTGCCGTTCTTGTTGTACTTCTCGTACTTGCCAGGTGCTACGTCGTTGTCTGCGACCTCGACTTCGGCCTGCTCACGCTCGACCTGACGCTGCTCCGGGGTGCGACGTTCGCCAGTGACGAACTGGTCCGGCGTGACTTTGATCAGCAGCAATTTGCACGGCAAGGCGCCGTTCCAGAACGAATACTGTTTGTGGCTGCGGATGCCCATGCGCTTGCCCAGGTCCGGGGCGCCGGTGAACACCGCCGCTTCCCAGTTCAAGCAGGCCTGACGCAGACGTTCGCCGAGGTTCTGGTAGAGATAGAGCAAGCTCGCTTCGTCACCCAGACGCTCGCCGTACGGCGGGTTGCAGATCACCAGACCTTTCTGGTTCTGGTCCGGACGCGGCTCGAACGTCCCGACTTCGCCCTGGTAGATCTTGATCCACTCGCTCAGGCCGGCACGTTCGACGTTGTTGCGGCCCGGTTGAATCAGGCGCGGATCGGCTTCGTAACCGCGAATCCACAGCGGTGGCTTGGCCAGGCCGGCAGCGGCACGGTCGGAGGCTTCTTCGTGCAGTTTTTTCCACAGCGCGGGGACGTGACCGAGCCAGGCGGTGAAGCCCCACTGCTCGCGGCGCAGGTTCGGCGCCATGTCGGCGGCGATCATCGCCGCTTCCACCAGGAACGTACCGACACCGCACATCGGGTCAGCCAGCGCGCCGCCATCGGCCGCAATGCGAGGCCAACCGGAACGGATCAGGATCGCTGCCGCGAGGTTTTCCTTCAGCGGCGCTGCGCCCTGCTGCAAGCGATAGCCGCGCTGATGCAGGCTGTGGCCGGAGAGGTCGAGGGACAGGATCGCTTCGCCGCGATCCAGGCGCAGGTGAATGCGCAGGTCCGGATTGAGCTTGTCGATGGATGGACGGTCGCCTTGCGGCGTGCGCAGTTTGTCGACGATGGCGTCCTTGACCTTCAAGGCGCCGAAGTGGGTGTTGTCGATGCCCGAGCCGTGACCGCTGAACTCGACGGCCAGGGTGCCATCGTTGAGCATGTGGTCTTGCCACTCGATATCCAGCACGCCGTGATAGAGGTCTTCTGCGTCTTTCATCGGGAAACGCTTGAGCACCAGCAGCACCCGGTTCGCCAGACGCGACCACAGGCAAAGGCGGTAAGCGGTTTCCATGGTTGCCATGCCGCGCACGGCAGAGGTGTGCTCACGCGCTTCTTCAAGGCCAAGCCCGACGGCTTCCTCGATGAGCAGGCCTTCAAGGCCTTTTGGGCAAGTGAGGAAGATTTCGAATTGATCGGACATTGGAATTTCAGAGCCTTTGGATAAGTGAACCGACAACGCATTGCCGGCCCGGTTTTCAATCAGGCGCTTTTCTAAAAGAGCGCCCGCGTGGCACGAAGGTGTGCCGTTCCACCCTTGCTGCTCGGGTTAAAAGAGCTTAGATGCAAAGGCAGATAAAAAAGTTGATGCAACAAAATGTCATAAGTCGACCCTTCGTCGAATAGTCCCCCTGTTCAACAGGAGGCATTCTCACTTAGGGATTCAATCCATCATGCAGCGCAGGGCCGATCATACCGGGGTTTTGCCAATAAACACGGGACAACATCGTGTTACTTATGGCCATACCACCTTAATAGTTACGTCCTTATGACAAAACGATCATTCCCTCGATGTGACGCATTGGTTAGAACTCAACACAGGTTGACACCGCAATGACGTCAACACCTTGGCTCGCGACGCCGGCAGCGGGCCCCAACGGCAGGAGTTTTTCTGCCAGACCTCGATTGAGGTCGACGCGATAAATACAGTCAACAAGTGAGGGCAACACCCTATGAGAAGACTTAAGCGTGATCCGTTGGAAAGAGCATTTTTGCGCGGATATCAATATGGCGTTGGTGGCAAATCCCGCGAGCTTTGCCCATTTACTCTACCGTCGGTACGCCAAGCCTGGATTAACGGCTGGCGAGAAGGACGCGGCGACAATTGGGACGGTATGACCGGCACTGCGGGAATCCATAGACTCAACGAACTTCACGCCGTCGGCTAACACAGGGCACACACTCCGACACGACAATCTGATTACGTAACGACTTACCACGCACGCCCCATCCGGGCGGCGGGCTCCGGCCCAGGGGCTCCTTCGAGGAGCCCTTTTTTATGCCTGCAAAAACTCAACTTCGAGCTGCAAACACTTAAATGTGGAACAGGAGTTCAGCGCAAAGCGGCGATGGCGTCTACAGACTCACGAATCAGCGCCGGGCCTTTATAGATGAAGCCGGAATAGAGCTGCACCAGGCTGGCACCCGCGGCGATTTTCTCAGCCGCGTGCTTGCCTTCGGTAATGCCGCCCACGGCGATGATCGGCAAGCGACCGGCCAACTCGGCCGCCAGCACCTTAACGGTGTGGGTGCTCTTGTCACGAACCGGTGCGCCGGACAGACCGCCCGTCTCGTCGCCGTGCTCCATGCCTTCAACGCCGACGCGGCTCAGGGTGGTGTTGGTGGCGATCACCGCGTCCATCCCGGTTTCGATCAGCGCTTGCGCGACCTGAGCGGTTTCTTCGTCGGTCATGTCCGGCGCAATCTTGATCGCCAGTGGGACATGTTTGCCGTGGCGCAGCGCCAGTTCTGCCCGGCGCGTAGCCAGGTCAGCCAACAATTGCTTCAACGAATCGCCGAACTGCAGGCTACGCAGGCCCGGGGTATTCGGCGAACTGACGTTGACCGTCACGTAGCTGGCGTGGGCGTAGACCTTGTCCAGACAGATCAGGTAGTCGTCGACCGCCCGCTCAACCGGGGTATCGAAGTTTTTGCCGATATTGATACCCAGCACACCCTTGTACTGGGCCGCCGCCACTCGGGCCAGCAGATGATCGACGCCGAGGTTGTTGAACCCCATGCGGTTGATGATCGCCTCGGCATCCGGCAGACGGAAAATTCGTGGCTTCGGGTTGCCCGGCTGCGGACGCGGGGTGATGGTGCCGATTTCGACAAAACCAAAACCCAGTTGGGCAAAACCGTCGATGGCCGCGCCGTTCTTGTCCAGACCGGCCGCCAGACCTACCGGGTTCGGGAAGTCCAGGCCCATGACGGTCACCGGCATTTTCGCCGGTGCCTTGCACAGCAAGCCGTTGAGGCCCAAACGCCCGCCCGCGCCGATCAGGTCCAGGGACAGATCGTGGGAGGTTTCCGGGGAAAGTTTGAACAACAGCTGACGGGCCAGGGTGTACATGGGCGGCTTTGACTCTGGGCTACGAAAAGTGGCGGCGATTATAGCCGGGCATCGAGGTTGCAGGCGAGGCGCGCGACAAAATCAGTGAGCGATGGCATATGCCTTGCACCGTCACTGACATCAGCACTCATGCCAACGGCGGGATGAGTCGAAAGACAAAGGCGTCGTCACTTGGCCTTGCCCTGGCAAGCAGCCCGGTACGGCGCTTTTTTATGGAAGGTGTTTACAGATGATTGAAGTTCCAGCCAACCCTCTGGCCTGGGTCAACGGCAGCGATGCCCCGGAAAAGACCGAAATCAACCTCGGCTTCATGGCCCTCAGCGACTGCGCCTCCCTGGTGGTCGCGGCCACGCAGGGCTTCGCGCAACCTTATGGCCTGACCCTGAACCTCAAGCGCCAGCCGTCCTGGGCCAACCTGCGGGACAAACTGGTCAGTGGCGAACTTGACGCCGCCCACAGCCTGTACGGTTTGATCTACGCCGTGCATTTGGGCATCGGCGGTGTCGCGTCGACCGACATGGCGGTGCTCATGGGCCTGAATCAGAATGGCCAGAGCATCAATCTCTCCCATGGCTTACAGGCCCTGGGCGTGACCAGTCCTGAAGCACTCGACCGGCACGTGCACCAAAGTCGCCCAAAACTGACTTTCGCCCAGACATTTCCTACGGGCACTCACGCCATGTGGCTGTATTACTGGCTCGCGAGTCAGGGCATTCATCCGTTGCAGGACGTCGACAGCGTGGTGGTGCCGCCGCCGCAAATGGTCGCGCACCTGCAAGCCGGGCGCATCGACGGCTTCTGCGTCGGTGAGCCGTGGTCCGCCAGTGCGGTGCAGCAAAATCTGGGGTTCACGATGGCAACCACCCAGACCATCTGGCCCGATCACCCGGAAAAAGTCCTCGGTTGCACCCGCGCCTTTGTCGAGCAATACCCCAACACCGCAAGGGCGCTGGTGATGGCGGTTCTCGAAGCCAGCCGCTTCATCGAAGAAAGCACCGAGAATCGCCGCAGCACCGCGAAGCTGTTGAGTGCGCCCGAATACCTCGACGCGCCACTCGACTGCATCGCGCCGAGGCTGCTCGGTGACTACGCCGATGGCCTCGGTAATCGTTGGCAGGATCCGCACACCCTGCGTTTCCATGCGGACGGCGAGGTCAACCTGCCTTACTTGTCCGACGGCATGTGGTTCATGACCCAGTTCCGCCGCTGGGGTTTGTTGCGCGATGACCCGGACTATCTGGGCGTGGCCCGTCAGGTCCAGCAACTAGACTTGTATCGAGAGGCCGCCACGGCGGTGGGTGTAGCCGCCCTGGGTCAGGAAATGCGCAGCAGCCAGTTGATCGACGGCAAGGTCTGGGACGGCTTGGACCCCGCCGGCTATGCCCGCAGCTTCAAGCTGCACGCCATGAGCGACAGCTCACCCCTTCTCGCCAGCCGCTGACAGGAGACTGCGAATATGTTGCGTATCCTGCTGATCAACGACACCGCGAAGAAAGTCGGTCGCCTGAAGGCGGCGCTGACCGAAGCCGGGTTCGAGGTGATCGACGAGTCGGGCCTGACCATCGACCTGCCTGCGCGCGTCGAAACGGTGCGTCCGGATGTGATTTTGATCGATACCGAGTCACCGAGCCGCGATGTGATGGAGCAAGTGGTGCTCGTGAGCCGCGACCAACCGCGGCCGATTGTGATGTTTACCGATGAACATGACCCCGATGTGATGCGTCAGGCGATCAAGTCCGGGGTCAGTGCCTACATCGTCGAAGGCATCCACGCACAGCGTTTGCAGCCGATTCTCGACGTCGCCATGGCACGCTTTGAAAGCGACCAGGCCCTGCGCGCCCAACTCAACGCCCGTGACCAGCAACTGGCCGAGCGCAAGCGCATCGAGCTGGCCAAAGGGCTGTTGATGAAGATGAAGGACTGCAACGAGGAAGAGGCCTACACCCTGATGCGCCGCCAGGCGATGAGCCGGCAGCAGAAGCTGATTCAGGTGGCGGAGCAGATCATCGCCATGAGCGAGTTGCTTGGCTGAACCTCTGTGTCGCCTGATAGGACGCCATCGTCGGAACGCCGCCCGGAGCAAGCTCGCTCCCACACTTGATTTGTGTTCGACGCAATTCCCTTGTGGGAGCGAGCTCTCGCGAATGGCCGCACGTCGGTTTCACTTGTTGGCACAGATCTCGCTAGGTAATCACTACAGGTAACCAACGGCGGTTGCCCCACCTACGACAAAGACGTCGCTCACCTCATTTGCCCTTTGGCGAATCCGGTGGCGGCGTTTTTTTGTTTTGGCCCCACAGACCGGGGCCGGTGGTGCGGCCGATGCGGCGCCCCACCTGCAAGCTCATGACTCCTTCTCGAGACTCCTAACAGCTGAGGTGCGCGATGAATTCAAGCTTCTGGAAATCCGGCCATACCCCGACATTGTTCGCGGCCTTCCTCTATTTCGACCTGAGTTTCATGGTCTGGTACGTGCTTGGCCCACTGGCAGTGCAAATCGCCGCCGACTTGCACCTGACCACCCAACAGCGCGGGCTGGTGGTGGCCACGCCGATTCTGGCCGGGGCCGTGCTGCGCTTTGTGATGGGCTTGCTGGCTGATCGCCTGTCGCCAAAAACTGCCGGACTGATTGGCCAGGTGATCGTCATCTGCGCCCTGTTCGTCGCCTGGAAACACGGTATCCACAGCTACGAGCAGGCGCTGGTGCTGGGCCTGTTCCTCGGCATGGCCGGCGCGTCCTTCGCCGTCGCCCTGCCGCTGGCGTCGCAATGGTATCCGCCACAACACCAAGGCAAAGCCATGGGCATCGCCGGTGCCGGCAACTCGGGCACTGTGTTCGCCGCCCTGCTCGCCCCGGTCCTGGCCGCCGCATTTGGGTGGAGTAACGTGTTCGGCTTCGCCCTGATTCCGCTGATTCTGACGATCATCATCTTCGCCTGGTTGGCCAAAAACGCGCCTGAGCGGCCAAAAGCCAAGTCCATGTCCGACTACTTCAAGGCCTTGGGCGACCGCGACAGCTGGTGGTTCATGTTTTTCTACAGCGTGACCTTCGGCGGCTTCATTGGTCTGGCCAGCGCTCTGCCCGGCTATTTCAACGACCAATATGGCCTCAGCCCGGTGACTGCCGGCTATTACACCGCAGCCTGCGTGTTCGGCGGCAGTTTGATGCGTCCGTTGGGCGGCGCTCTGGCCGACCGTTTCGGTGGCATTCGCACCCTGCTGGGGATGTACACGGTGGCGGCGATATGTATTGCGGTGGTAGGTTTCAATCTGCCGAGTTCCTACGCGGCACTGGCACTTTTCGTCTGCACCATGCTCGGTTTGGGTGCAGGTAACGGCGCAGTTTTCCAATTGGTGCCACAGCGTTTTCGTCGGGAGATCGGTGTGATGACCGGTTTGATCGGTATGGCCGGCGGGATCGGTGGGTTTGCACTGGCAGCGGGCATGGGCGCGATCAAGCAAAGCACCGGCAGTTATCAACTGGCCTTGTGGTTGTTCGCCAGTCTTGGCGTTCTGGCCTGGTTCGGTCTGCACGGCGTGAAACGTCGCTGGAGAACCACGTGGGGTTCGGCAGCCGTGACCGCTGCTCGGGTCTGACGCCTCAATGAGCCTGCAACTGAGTTTTGCCGAAGCCAGCGCCATCGGCCCTCGCGAGGAGAATCAGGACGCCCTGCGCCTGGTGACCCCGGCCCCGGCGCTGGCGGCGAGCAAGGGTTACCTGTTCGCCATCGCCGATGGTGTCAGCCAGTGCGCTGATGGCGGTCTCGCCGCCCGCTCGACGTTGCAGGCCCTGGCGCTGGATTACTACGCTACACCGGAAACCTGGGGCGTCGCGCAGGCATTGGATCGCCTGCTGCTGGCACAAAATCGCTGGTTGCAGGCCAATGGTGGTGGGCAACCGTTGCTCACCACTGTCAGTGCTTTGGTGATGCGCGGTAGGCGTTTTACCTTGGCCCATGTTGGAGATTGCCGGGTTTATCGCTGGCATGCCGACACCTTGCAACGGGTCAGCGAGGATCACGTCTGGGACCAGCCGGGCATGCAGCATGTGCTCAAACGTGCGCTGGGGCTCGATCAGCATTTGGTGCTGGATTTTCTCGATGGCGAACTGCGGCTGAACGAAAGTTTCGTACTGCTCAGCGACGGCATTTGGGCCGTGCTGGGCGACACCGCGATTGCGGCAATTCTGCGCGATCAACCGAATCTGAACAGCGCGGCGCAGACCTTGGTCAGTGCGGCGCATCTGGCCGGCAGCCAGGACAACGCCAGCGCCTTGCTGGTGCGGGTCGATGCCCTCGGTGAAACGAGCATCGGCGATGCGTTGATTCATTTGCAGCAATGGCCGCTGCCGCCAGCACTGAAACCGGGTCAAACATTCGAGGGCTGGCAAGTCGAAGGCATACTCGCTCAGAGCCAGCAGTCGTTGCTCTATCGGGTACGCGATGGGCAACAACAACCCTGGCTGTTGAAAACCTTGCCCAGTGCGCTGCGCGACGATCACTTGGCCGGGCAAGCGTTGCTGTCGGAAGAATGGTTTCTCAAGCGCGTGGCCGGCCGGCATTTCCCTGAAGTCCATGCCGCCAGTCAGCGTCAGCATCTGTACTACGTGATGCGCGAATATTCCGGATCTACGTTGGCTGCGCTGCACGTAGATGTCGGACCGCTGCCTCTGCCGCAATGGCAGGATCTGGCCGAACGCCTGCTGCGAGCCGTTGGCATGCTGCATCGACGGCAAATTCTCCATCGCGATATCAAACCGGAGAACCTGCTGCTGGGGGACGACGGCGAATTACGCCTGCTCGACTTCGGTCTCGCCTACTGCCCCGGCCTGTCCGAAGATCAACCTTCTGCCCTGCCCGGAACGCCCAGCTATATCGCGCCGGAAGCCTTTCGCGGGGAAGCACCAACACCGCAACAGGACCTGTATGCCGTCGGCGTGACCTTGTACTTCCTGCTCACCGGGCATTATCCCTATGGCGAAATCGAAGCCTTCCAACGCCCCCGGTTTGGGGTTCCTGTCAGCGCCAATCGCTATCGACCCGACCTGCCGGAATGGATCGCGCAAAGTCTGGAGCGCGCCGTGACGGTGGATCCGGGTCAACGATTTGAAACGGCGGAAGAATGGTTGTTGCTGCTGGAACAGGGTGAACGACACAGTTTGAGCGTGCGACCCAGACCGTTGCTTGAGCGCGAGCCATTGAAGGTCTGGCGGACCTTGGCGCTGGCGTCATTGCTTTTGAATCTGGTGCTGTTGGTTGTGGCGCTCCATTAACGGGCAAGGCGCTTTGATTCGGTGCAATAAATCACACCCTTCGCTTTTAGACCGCGACCAAACCCAACAAACTCGGGACTCTGAGGAACTTGGCACAACCACTGCATTACCTCTCTCATCAACTATAAAGCCCAGCCTTCAACGACGAAGGATGCGCTTCCCGAGAGAACGGGACCAGGACAAAGGCGTCCTCGCTAGGCAACTAGCGGGACGCCTTTTTTTGTTTGCGCAAAATTTGTCGAGCAAGACCTGAAAGCCCTGATGAGGCGGGTCTGAGCTCCCCGGAGAACCTGATGAAAAAACTAAAACTGGTGATGATCGGCAACGGCATGGCCGGGGTTCGTACCCTGGAAGAGCTGCTCAAGCTGAGCAATGAGCTGTACGACATCACGGTCTTCGGCGCCGAACCCCATACCAACTACAACCGCATCCTGCTGTCGCCCGTGCTGGCCGGTGAACAGACCTTTGAAGACATCGTGCTGAACGATCTGGACTGGTACCTGGACAACAACATCAAGCTGATGTTGAACCGCAAAGTGGTGGAGATCGATCGGGTCAAACGCCGGGTAATCGCCGAAGACGGCAGCGAGGCCGAATACGATCGCCTGCTGATCGCCACCGGCTCGACCCCATTCATCCTGCCGATTCCCGGCAACACCTTGCACGGCGTGATCGGCTACCGCGACATCGCCGATACCCAGGTAATGATCGACACCGCGAAAACCCACAAGCACGCCGTTGTGATCGGTGGCGGCCTGCTCGGCCTGGAAGCCGCCAACGGCCTGATGCTGCGCGGCATGCACGTCACTGTGGTGCACATCGGTGAGTGGCTGCTGGAACGGCAACTGGACAAAACCAGCGGCCAGTTGCTGCAAACCGCCCTGGAAGCCCGTGGCCTGCACTTTCGTCTTTGCGAGCAAACCCAGGCCCTGCACGATGCCGGCAATGGCCGGGTCGGTTCGGTTGAGTTCAAGAATGGCGACATCATCCCCGCCGACCTGGTGGTGATGGCCGCGGGTATTCGCCCCAACACCGAACTCGCGGAAAAATCCGGCATCCCTTGCAACCGCGGGATTCTGGTCAACGACACCCTGCAAACCTACGACCCACGCATCTACGCCATCGGCGAATGCGCCAGTCACCGCGGCATCGCTTACGGCCTGGTGGCGCCGCTGTTCGAACAGGCCAAGGTCTGCGCCAACCACCTCGCTCAATTGGGCTTCGCCACTTACAAGGGCTCGGTAACGTCGACCAAATTAAAAGTCACCGGCATCGACCTGTTCTCCGCCGGCGACTTCATGGGCGGCGAAGGCACCGAAACCATCACCCTCTCCGACCCGATCGGCGGGGTCTACAAAAAACTGGTGATCAAGGATGACGTGCTGGTCGGGGCCTGTCTGTACGGCGATACGGCAGACGGTGGCTGGTATTTCCGGCAGATCCGTGAGAACCACGCCATCGACGAGATCCGCGATCACCTGATGTTTGGTGAAAACGCCTTGGGCGATGTAGGACACCAGGGCCAGGACAAAGCCATGAGCATGGCCGACACCGCCGAAGTCTGCGGCTGCAACGGCGTGTGCAAAGGCACCATCGTCAAGGCGATTCAGGAACACGGGTTGTTCAGCGTCGACGACGTCAAGAAACACACAAAAGCTGCCAGCTCCTGCGGCTCCTGCGCCGGCTTGGTGGAACAGATCCTGATCAACACCGTGGGCGGCGCAGCAGACGTCAAACCGAAAAGCGAAAAAGCCATCTGCGGTTGCAGCGACCTCAACCACGGGCAAATCCGCCAGGCCATCCGCGAGCAGCATCTGCTGACCATCGCCGGCACCATGAGCTATTTGAACTGGCGCACGCCGAACGGCTGCGCCACGTGCCGTCCGGCGCTCAACTACTACCTGATTTCCACCTGGCCGGGCGAAGCCAAGGACGATCCGCAATCGCGCCTGATCAATGAACGGGCCCACGCCAACATTCAGAAAGATGGCACTTACTCTGTAGTCCCACGGATGTGGGGCGGTGTGACCAATCCTTCGGAACTGCGGCGCATTGCCGACGTGGCCGACAAATACAACGTGCCAATGGTCAAGGTCACCGGCGGCCAGCGTATCGATTTGCTGGGGATCAAGAAGCAGGACCTGCCGGGCGTCTGGAAGGATCTCGACATGCCGTCCGGCCACGCCTACGGCAAATCCATCCGCACCGTGAAGACCTGCGTCGGCAGCGAGTTCTGCCGCTTCGGTACGC
Source organism: Pseudomonas sp. RT4P38 (assembly GCF_054897765.1). NCBI lineage: Bacteria > Pseudomonadati > Pseudomonadota > Gammaproteobacteria > Pseudomonadales > Pseudomonadaceae > Pseudomonas > Pseudomonas sp. RT4P38. The sequence continues at coordinate 2,373,884 of NZ_CM142703.1, read as the reverse complement.
AAAATTCCACGCAACTGGGCATCGAGCTTGAGCACGACCTGTTCAACATGTGGTCGCCGCACAAAGTGAAACTGGCCGTCTCCGGTTGCCCACGCAACTGTTCGGAAGCGGGCATCAAGGACGTCGGAATTATCGGTGTGGATTCGGGCTGGGAGATGTACATCGGTGGCAACGGTGGGATCAAAACCGAAGTCGCGGAATTCTTCGTCAAGCTCAAGACCGCCGAAGAAGTGCGTGAATACAACGGCGCGTTCCTGCAGCTCTATCGCGAAGAAGCTTTCTACCTCGAACGCACCGTGCACTACCTGCAACGGGTCGGCATGGAACACATCAAGAAAGCCGTGCTGGAAGACCCGGAGCGGCGCAAGGCGCTCAACGATCGCTTGCAATTCTCCTTGTCGTTCGAACAGGACCCGTGGAAGGAACGCCTGGAACAACCGCTGCTGAAGAAAGAATTCGACGTCATCGCAGTGAAGAACCTGGAGGTGTCGGCATGAACTGGCTGGATATCTGCGCACTGGAAGAAATCAATGCCCTCGGCTCGCGGATCATCGCCGGCCCGAAAGGCGACATCGCGATTTTTCGTACCAGCGACGATGAGGTTTTCGCACTCGATGACCGCTGCCCGCACAAGGGCGGGCCACTGTCCCAAGGTTTGATCTACGGCAAACGGGTCGCCTGCCCGCTGCATAACTGGCAGATCGACCTGGAAACCGGCGAAGCCCAGGCCCCGGACATCGGTTGCGCTCACCACCATTCAGCACGGGTCGAGAATGGCCGGGTGTTGCTGGCCCTGCGGGAAGCAAGCTGATGAACCAGATCACCGCTTCCACCTGCTGCTATTGCGGGGTCGGCTGCGGCGTGCTGATCGAGCATGACGGCGAGCGCATTCTCGGCGTCAGCGGCGATCCGGCCCACCCGGCCAACTTCGGCAAACTGTGCAGTAAAGGCTCTACCTTGCACCTGACCGGCGACCTCGCGGCCCGGGCGTTGTATCCCGAGCTGCGCCTGGGCAAAGGCCTGGCCCGTAGCCGCACCGACTGGGACACCGCCCTCGATCACGCCGCCAGCGTTTTTGCCGAGACCATCGTCGAACACGGCCCGGACAGCGTGGCGTTCTACATTTCCGGGCAATTACTGACCGAGGATTACTACGCCTTCAACAAACTGGCGCGAGCGCTGGTGGGCACCAACAACATCGACAGCAATTCGCGCCTGTGCATGTCTTCGGCGGTGGTCGGTTACAAGCGCAGCCTGGGCGCTGACGCACCGCCGTGCAGCTACGAAGACCTGGAATTGAGCGACTGCGTGATGATCGTCGGCAGCAACATGGCCTACGCCCACCCGATACTTTTCCGTCGACTGGAGGAAGCGAAATCCCGCCGGCCGCAGATGAAAGTCATCGCCATCGACCCGCGTCGTACTGACACCTGCGATTTGGCTGACCTGCACCTGGCGATTCTGCCAGGCACCGATGTCGCCTTGTTCCATGGGATTTTGCACCTGCTGTTGTGGGAAGACTGGGTCGACCGCGACTTCATCAAGGCCCACACCGAAGGCTTGGCCGAACTGAAGAACCTGGTGCGCGATTACACGCCGCAGATGGTTTCGCAGCTCTGCGGGATCAGCGTCGAGCAACTGCAGCAATGCGCCAAATGGGTCGGCACCTCGAAGAGTTTTCTGTCGCTGTGGTGCATGGGGCTGAACCAGTCCACCGCTGGTAGCGCAAAGAACAGCGCACTGATCAACCTGCACCTGGCCACCGGGCAAATCGGCCGTCCCGGCGCAGGACCTTTCTCGCTGACCGGTCAGCCGAATGCCATGGGGGGTCGGGAAACCGGCAGTTTGTCGAACCTGCTGCCAGGCCATCGCGAAGCCGCCAATGCTGAACATCGCGCGGAAGTGGCCGCCTATTGGGGCGTTGACCAACTCCCCGAGAACACCGGGCTAACCGCCATTGAACTGTTCGAGCAGGTGCGTAGCGGGAAAATCAAGGCGCTGTGGATCGCTTGCACCAACCCCGCGCAGTCAATGCCAGATCAAACCGCCGTGCGCGCGGCACTGCAAGCCTGTCCGTTCGTGGTGCTGCAGGAAGCCTTTCGCACCACCGAAACCGCAGCGTTCGCTGACCTGTTGCTGCCCGCCGCCAGTTGGGGCGAAAAGGACGGCACGGTGACGAACTCCGAGCGGCGCATTTCCCACGTTCGTCGAGCCATCGTCGCACCGGGCGAAGCACGCTCCGACTGGGCGATCACCGTAGATTTCGCACAACGCCTGGAAAAACATCTGCGTCCGGGGCAAACCAGCCTGTTTACCTTTGAAACGCCGGCGCACGTCTTCGATGAGTACAAACAACTGACCCGCGGGCGTGATCTGGACTTGTCCGGCATCAGTCACGAGCTGATCGACCGCCTCGGCCCTCAACAATGGCCCTTCCCCACGGGTGCCAGCGAAGGCACGGCTCGGCTGTACCTGGACGGGATTTTCCCGACTGCCAGTGGACGTGCGCAATTCGTGGCCGACCCGTATCGCGCCGCCAAGGAACAACGCGATGCGCGCTTCCCGCTGACCCTGATCACTGGCCGCCTGCGGGATCAATGGCACGGCATGAGCCGCACCGGCACCGCCGCGCAGCTATTCGGCCACGTCAGCGAAGCAGTGTTGAGTCTGCACCCGGATGAACTGCGTCGGCATCGGCTGCAATCGGGCGACCTGGTCAGCCTGAAAAGTCGCCGTGGCGCGGTGATTGTCGCCGTCGGCAGCGACGACAGCGTGCGCCCGGGCCAGGCCTTTCTCCCCATGCATTGGGGTGACCGCTTCCTCAAGGGTGGCGTAAATGCACTCACCCAACCGGCTTTCGACCCATTGTCGAAACAACCCGAACTCAAGCACAGCGGCGTGCGCCTCGAATCGGTGCAACTGCCGTGGAACCTTTTCGCCCTGATCGAGGGTGATGTTCAACAGCATTTTGAGACGCTACGACCGCTCTGTGAGGCGTTTTCCTACGTTAGCCTCAGCTTGGCTGGCCGTGAACGCCCCGCGCTGCTGATACGCGCTGCCAGCACCGGCGCGCCAGATCCGCAACTGCTGCGTGATATCGATCAATGCCTAGGGCTCAACGACGGCCCGGTTTTGGCTTACGACGACCCACGGCGCTCCATCGGCAAACGCGTGCGGATCGAGAACGGTCGGATCACCGCGATTCGTCTGGCCGGCGAAACCCTCGCCCAACACTGGCTGCAAAGCCTGTGGCTCGAAGGTCGCGCCGATGAACAACTGCGGCGCTGGCTGCTGGCACCGCTGAGCGCACCACCGGGCAACGCCATTACACCGGCCGCCGGTAACAAAATCCTGTGCAACTGCAAAAACGTCAGCCAGAGCGCGGTCTGCGCAGGCATTAGTCGCGGCCTGGATCTGCAGGGTTTGAAACAAGAATTAGGCTGCGGCACGCAATGCGGTTCCTGCGTCCCGGAAATCAAGCGTTTGCTGGCCGCCACAGCGCAGCCGATCGCCGTCACCTCGTGAGGAAAACACTATGAGCGCAAAAGTCTGGCTGGTGGGTGCGGGCCCTGGGGATCCGGAATTGTTGACCCTCAAGGCTGTGCGAGCGTTGAGAGAAGCGGATGTGGTGCTGATCGATGACCTGGTCAACGACGCGGTGCTGGAGCATTGCCCGCAGGCGCGGATCATTCCCGTGGGCAAGCGCGGCGGCTGTCGCTCTACGCCTCAGGCGTTCATTCATCGCCTGATGCTGCGTTATACCCGCCACGGTAAATGCGTGGTGCGGCTAAAGGGCGGTGATCCGTGCATTTTCGGCCGTGGCGGTGAAGAGGCACAGTGGCTGCGTGAACGCGGCGTCGAGGTTGAGCTGGTCAACGGCATCACAGCCGGGCTTGCCGGCGCAACGCAATGCGATATTCCCTTGACCCTGCGGGGCGTCGCGCGGGGCGTGACGCTGGTCACCGCCCACACTCAGGATGGCAGCAGCTTGAACTGGCAAGCCCTGGCGCAAGGTGGCACGACGCTGGTGGTGTATATGGGTGTTGCAAAACTGAGCGAGATTCGTGAGCAGCTGCTGGCCGGCGGAATGGCGGCGGATACACCGGTGGCGATGATTGAAAATGCTTCCCTGCCACACCAACGGGAATGTCGGAGCGATCTGACAGCGATGGAAGAAGATGCCTACGCCTTTGAGCTGAAGAGTCCGGCAATCCTGGTCATCGGCGCGGTCGCGGCCTGTACAGAAGTATCCCTGTCGGTAGCTGATTTCCCCGCGAATGCAGTCAATCAGTCAGCCTGAGTCTCGCTGTTTCAACCCTGCCCTCACCAAATCGCAGACAAAGAAAAGCCCGGCCTAAGCCGGGCTTTTCAGAGCTGCGAACTAATTACTTAGCGTTAGCTTCTACCGACGCTTCTACGCGACGGTTTACAGCTTGGCCAGCTTTAGTAGCGTTGTCAGCAACTGGGCGGGATTCGCCGTAGCCAACAGACTGAACGCGGGTCGATTCAACACCGTACTGGTTGGTCAGAACTTGCTTAACGGCGTTTGCACGACGCTCGGACAGTTTCTGGTTGTAAGCGTCAGGACCGACGGAGTCAGTGTGACCTTCAACAGTAGTGCTGGTGGATGGGTACTGCTTCATGAAGTCAGCGAGGTTTTTGATGTCGCCGTAGCTGTTAGGCTTAACTACCGACTTGTCGAAGTCGAATTTCACGTCCAGCTCAACACGAACAACTTCAGCAACTGCTGGGCAGCCATCAGCGTCAACAGTTACGTTGGCTGGGGTGTCCGGGCACTTGTCAACGTTGTCGCACACGCCATCGTTGTCGCTGTCGGAGCAGACTTCGGCTGGTGCTGGAACTGGAGCAGCAGCAGGCTTGGAGCCGCCACCGAAGTTCACACCGATACCGACGCTTGGAGCCCACTCGGTGTCGCCCTGGTCGATGTTGTATTGAGCTTCAACGCCGGCACGGGCGTAGAAGTTGTCGGTGAAGTACAGCTTGGCACCGCCGCCAACGTTGGCGAAGGTGGAACCGTTACGACCGCTTTTGCCATTCTGGCCGATGCTTTGATCGGAGAAGCCAGCCGATACGTACGGACGCAGCATGTCGCCCGGGTTGTTGAAGTGGTACAGAGCGTCCAGAGCGGTATTAGCGCCCTTGATGTTACGACCGTCGTCGGAACGCACGTTATGCACTTCGTCGTAGGCCAGACGCAGTTCAACGTCGTCGGTCAGGAAGTAACCAACCGAACCACCGAAGAGGTTGCCGTTGTTCTTGAAGTTACGAGCGCTGTCGAATTGTTCTTTCTTGGCGAAGCCTTCGATTTCAACTGCGCCTTGGCCTTGTGCCAGAGCGCCGAACGAAGTGGCGGCAATCAAAGAACCAATGGCCAAGCCCAAGGTGTTTTTCAGTTTCATCCGTTAAATCCCCATCTGGTGATTGTGAAGCAGTCCCGCAAACCGGGGGACAACTCGGCGGCAAGTCTATCAGAACTTGCCTACACGTAAGAGATATTTGCGCCGAACTAAGTTTCAGCAATGCCTGCAAATTTCTCACGCAATTTATCTAGAGCACGTTTGTAACGCATTTTTGTCGCACTCAAACCCATGTGCATGATATCCGCGATCTCTTGAAATTCCAGCTCTGCGACAAATCGTAGCACCAGAATTTCACGGTCAATCGGGTTCACATACACCAACCAGCGATCAAGTCCACCCGCTTCCTCAGGTTTCGGCGCCTTTTCTTCAGACGCTTCCTCGAGGGGGTCCAGACTCAAAGCATCCATCAAGCGACGCTTTCGCCGTTCTTTCCGATACTGCGTGATGCATTCGTTGTACGTGATGCTATATAGCCACGTCTTGAACTTCGATTTACCTTCGAAGTTCTTCAGGCCATACAGCACCTTCAACATCACTTCCTGACAGACATCGTCTGCATCACGATCGTTCCCAAGATATCGCGCACAAACGTTAAATAATGTTCGCTGGTAACGCCGCATCAGTTCTTCATAGGCGCGCGTTACGTGAAACAGCTCGGTATGCGAGCGCGCGACCAACTCCTCATCAGAGAGCTCGCGGGGGTCGTAGCGCGTGGACAGCGATTGAGCTTTATTCAAAACAAGTCGGGCCGACAGTCAGGTCAATGTCCGCCGCGCCCTTTCAGGGCACTTTGCGGCGGCATACATTAGCAGGGTTTGCCGGATTAGCGGCTACTCACATGCTGCTCCAGGAGAATCCGATTGGAGAGAGAGACTAGCTCACCCTCATCGGTCAGCAATGTGGTTTTAACCGTGCCGATCTCTTCGATCTGACCTTCGACCTCGCCAACACGCACTTGCTGCCCAACCTGATACAACTCACGCACATAGATTCCCGCAAGAATCTGACCGGCAATTTCCCGGCTTCCCAACCCCATGGCCAGCGCAACCGCCAGACCAACGGTAATCAATACGATCACAATCACATGGTTGAGCAGGTCAGTCTTGACCTCCAACTGGCTGATTGCGACCGAAATACTGATGATAATTACCAGGCCCTGGGCAATTCGCCCCAGACCCGCAGCGTAATCCAGCCCTACGCCCTCCGCCGCCCCACGCACCAGCCCATTGGCCAGTTGCGCGAGCAATACACCCACCAGCAGCACCAGCGCGGCGCCGAACACTTTCGGCAAATACAGCGCAAGCATGTCAAGCGTAGCCGAAACTCGCTCAAGTCCAAGGGATTCTGCGGCCGAAACCAGAAAAATCAGCAGAACGAACCAATAGACGATCTTGCCGATCAACGTCGAGATCGGCACTTGAAGGCCGGCCCGGGACAGCAATTTAGTCAGACCGGTACCGCCCATCAGGCGATCAAGTCCCAGCTTGGCGAGCAACTTGGACAACAAAGTATCCAAAAGTTTCGCCACGACGAAACCCAACAGCAGCACAACCAGTGCGCCGAACAGGTTCGGGATGAAATTTGCAACCTTGGTCCATAACGCAGTCATTGCAGTGACGAGGCTCTGAGTCCAGAGATCAAGTTCCATATTCAATCAGCCTTATCAGCAGTGCGAACGGTAGGTTTACGGTGGCGGGATACCGGCGAGACGTGGGCCGAGCCGTTGTTGAGGGCAATCATCAGCGCGGGCAGCCAACGGCCCAGCAGACTGAACAGATCACCGGCGCCGACCTGACGGTTGGCGGTTTTCAGTACACGCCCCAGGCACGCATCATCGTCCCGGGTGGACGGTGATGCCTTGAGCATGTCACGCAAAGACTGTTCAAACGGATCGTGCATACGCACCTCTCGTGATGTCTGTGAAAGACGCGGTCAAATTTGCTCGGGTCACATGCCTCACCCTCAGACCCAGCGCAAACGTCGGAATAACCACCACTGCCCCAGCGCCACCGAGACCATCATCAGGCACGCGATCAGGAAGCCATAGGGGCTTGCAGAGAACGGAATCCCGCCGACATTGATGCCCAGAAGTCCCGCCAGAAAACTCATCGGCAAAAAGATCCCGGTGATGATCCCGAAGCGGTACATCGTGCGGTTCATTCGCACGCTCAAACGTCTATCTTCGGCCTCGAGGACCAGCCCCACCCGCTCCCGGGTCAATTCCAGCTCTTCGAGATATCGGGTCAGGCTGTTGTTCAATTCGTTCCAGTAATCACCGTCGCCTTCGACGAACCAAGGCAGTTTTATCCGTGTCAGCTGACCAAAAATATCCCGCTGCGGCGCAAGGAAACGTTTCAGTGCGGCAGCCCTGCGACGGATCTGCAAAACGGCGCCGTGCTCGGGTGTGTACCGTTCGTCGGTATCCAGCTTTTCTTCTTCCTCATCGACCACTTCCGAGAGGCAACTGACCAGATCCTGCAACTTGTTGGTGAGGTATTGCGCCATATAAAGGATGAGTTCTGACGCAGTTTTCGGTCCTTTACCTTCGGCGAGCTGCACCAGCAACTCATCGGTGGCGCGCAACGGACGCAAACGCAGAGAAATAACCCGCTGGGCCGACGCAAAAATCCGCACCGAGACCATGTCTTCCGGCTCGGCACCCGGGTTCAGGTTGACCCCTCGCAAAAATAGCAGCAGTTCGCTGTCCGGAAGCTGTAAAAGACGCGGACGGGTGTTCTCTTCAAGTAAAAGATCACAGCTGAATTCGCTCAGACCGCTGGTTTTTCGCAACCAGGTCTGGGTTTGCGGATGACTGCGATCCCAATGCAGCCACAGGCTTTCATGGGCCTGCAGCTGCAAGTCATCGAGTTCAGTCCGGGCTATCGAACGCGCACTGCCTTTACCGTCCAGCACCAGGGCATGCACCAGCCCCCACTGCGCGTTTTCTTCCTCGAACATCCTCACCCCTTTGTTGGTGTAGCGCTTTATTCAGGCATCTTCAGCGGACTTGGCGAGATGATCACGCCGTTATTGTCCGCATAGAGGTAGTGGCCCGGGTGGAACGTCACACCGGCAAACGTGACCGCAACGTTGAGATCGCCGAGCCCGCGCCGGTCGGATTTCCTCGGGTGGCTGGCCAGGGCCTGAACGCCCAGATCGGTCTGCGCGATGATATCTACGTCGCGGATGCAACCGTAGATCACCAACCCTTCCCAACCGTTTTTCGCGGCTTTCTCGGCCAGCATGTCACCCAGCAACGCATGACGCAGGGAACCGCCACCGTCGACCACCAGCACCTTGCCATTCCCCTCGAGCTCGACCTGCTCCTTGACCCGCGAATTGTCTTCGAAACATTTGATGGTCACGATTTCGCCGCCGAAAGAATCACGGCCGCCGAAATTGCTGAACATCGGTTCCAGCACCTGAACCAGCTCCGGATAGGCGTCGCAAAGGTCAGGCGTGATGTAATGGTTCATCGAGAAACTCCTGTAGAGAGGAAGACAATCGAGGATGTCGCAAAGTGACCAGAAAAGCTCAATGCGTCATATCTTAGCCGCAAGCCGAACGGAGCGAAATGCCCTTGTTAGAGCATCAGGCTCAGACCGCCGCAGCCAGATCCGGTTTTCCACCCAGCAATGGCGTTTGCTGATCTGCCAACCAACGCGCCACCAGCGGCCAGACTTCAGTCTGGGCGGCTTTGCTGACGAGCATCTCCACATGACCGAAATTATCGCCAAAGCCCTGCTCGCGACCCAGGCTGATGAATTGCTTATGCTCGGAACCCACCTGATCGAACAGCTTGCGACAAGCCCAGGTCGGGTCCTGATGGTCACCGGCGGCACTCACGGCCAATACCGGTAACTGAACGTCGGCCAATCCGGCCCACCAATCCTTGTCGGCATCGCCGAAGCGCCCGAACAGGCCATACCAGCGCATGCTTTCCAGGGCCAGGCCAATGGGCTCGTCCTCCGGGCCGCGCTTGAGCCGTGAACCGGACAACTGGGCAAAGCGTTTGAGAATGAAGCGCCCGCTCCACTCCACCGGCGGAATTTTCAACGGCCAATAGGTGCGGCTGACTTGCGTACCGAAAAACGCCGCGGAAGCCACCACCGGCTCGCCGATGTACTCACCACCCAATGCCGCCGCCAGGGTAATCCCGCCCAGCGAGTGACCGATCCAGTGCGGGATCTGGCCGCTCTGCTCGCGCACGAACGCGCCAATGGCCGGCAAATCGTAACGCGCGTAGTCGGCGACACGGTTCTTGCGGTAGTTCTGGTTACGCTGGGACAGGCCGTGGCCACGCATTTCGGGAATCCATACATCGAATCCCAGACGCGTCAGGTAGGCGCCCAGTCCAAGCCCCTTCGGGGAAAACCAGAACCGACGATTGGAAAAGCTGCCGTGAAGCAAAATAACCGGAACGCCACGCGCGTCTGAGCCATCCGCCATGCCCAGGCGCGTCACAGCCAGTTCGACGGTGCCGTCAGGGCTGTTGCCGGGTTTCAGACGATAGACGTCTTCGCTCAGATCGCCGCGCCGCTCGGCGCTGATCAGGGCGACAGGAAATAGGTTGCTGCTGCTTTGCATAATGCTCTTGCACAAAAAAGGGCGGCTTCCAGAGGAGCCCGCCCTACTTGAATCTCTAAAAGGGCCGATCATTGATCGGCCCTTTCACTCACACCATCAAGCCGGAGCCTGACCTTCAGCCAGGAAGAACCAGGTTTCCAGTACGGAATCGGGGTTCAACGAAACGCTTTCGATACCCTGTTCCATCAGCCATTTGGCCAGATCAGGGTGGTCCGAAGGGCCCTGACCGCAAATGCCGATGTACTTGCCAGCCTTGTTGCACGCGGCGATGGCGTTGGCCAGCAGCTTCTTGACCGCCGGATTACGCTCGTCGAACAGGTGAGCGATGATCCCGGAGTCACGGTCCAGACCCAGTGTCAGCTGAGTCAGGTCGTTGGAGCCGATGGAGAAACCGTCGAAGAACTCGAGGAATTCTTCCGCAAGGATCGCGTTGGACGGCAGTTCGCACATCATGATGATGCGCAGGCCGTTTTCGCCGCGCTTCAGACCGTTCTCCGCCAACAGGTCGATGACTTGGCTGGCTTCGCCCAAGGTGCGGACGAATGGCACCATGATCTCGACGTTGGTCAGGCCCATCTCGTTGCGCACGCGCTTGAGGGCACGGCATTCGAGTTCGAAGCAGTCACGGAACGCTTCGCTGATGTAACGCGAGGCGCCGCGGAAGCCCAGCATCGGGTTTTCTTCTTCCGGCTCGTAGAGCTTGCCGCCGATCAGGTTCGCGTACTCGTTGGACTTGAAGTCCGACAGACGCACGATGACCTTTTTCGGCGTGAACGCAGCTGCCAGGGTGCTGATGCCTTCAACCAGCTTCTCAACATAGAAACCGACCGGATCGTCGTAGCCGGCAATGCGCTTGTCGACGCTGTCTTTGATTTCCTGCGGCAGCCCGGCGTAGTTCAGCAGCGCTTTGGGGTGAACACCGATCATGCGATTGATGATGAACTCCAGACGGGCCAGGCCCACACCGGCGTTCGGCAGCTGTGCGAAGTCGAAGGCTCGGTCCGGGTTGCCGACGTTCATCATGATCTTGAATGGCAGATCAGGCATGGCGTCCACGGAGTTTTTCTTGATGTCGAAGCCCAGTTCACCTTCGAAGATGTAACCGGTATCGCCTTCAGCGCAGGAAACGGTCACGCCCTGGCCGTCTTTCAACAGCTGGGTGGCGTTGCCGCAACCGACCACGGCCGGGATGCCCAGCTCCCGAGCGATGATCGCCGCGTGGCAGGTACGACCGCCACGGTTGGTGACGATGGCGCTGGCGCGTTTCATGACCGGTTCCCAGTCCGGGTCGGTCATGTCGGAGACCAGAACGTCGCCTGGCTGGACTTTGTCCATCTCGGACACGTCCTTGATGATCCGCACCTTGCCGGCGCCGATGCGCTGGCCGATGGCGCGACCTTCAACCAGCACGGTGCCGGTTTCTTTCAACAGGTAGCGTTCCATGACGTTGGCCGAGGTGCGGCTCTTCACGGTTTCAGGACGGGCCTGAACGATGTAGAGCTTGCCGTCGTCGCCGTCTTTGGCCCATTCGATGTCCATCGGGCACTTGTAGTGCTTCTCGATGATCATCGCTTGCTTGGCCAGTTCGCTGACTTCGGCGTCGCTCAGGCAGAAACGTGCGCGATCAGCCTTGTCCACGTCGATGGTCTTGACCGATTTACCGGCCGTGGCGACTTCGCCGTAGATCATCTTGATGGCCTTGCTGCCCAGGTTGCGACGCAGGATGGCCGGACGACCGGCTGCCAGCGTGCCTTTGTGGACGTAGAACTCATCGGGGTTCACCGCGCCTTGCACGACGGTTTCACCCAGGCCGTAGGCGCCGGTGATGAACACCACGTCACGGAAGCCCGACTCGGTATCGAGGGTGAACATCACGCCGGCGGTGCCGGTTTCGGAGCGGACCATGCGCTGCACGCCAGCCGACAGGGCCACCAGCTTGTGGTCGAAGCCCTGGTGCACGCGATAGGAAATGGCGCGGTCGTTAAACAGGGAAGCGAACACCTCTTTGGCGGCGCGAATAACGTTTTCGACACCACGGATGTTCAGGAAGGTTTCCTGCTGACCGGCGAAGGAAGCGTCCGGCAGGTCTTCGGCGGTAGCGGAAGAGCGCACGGCCACGGCCATGTCAGGGTTGCCGGCCGACAGCGTAGCGAACGCAGTGCGGATCTCGGCGTTGAGCTTCTCGGGGAATTCGGCTTCCATGATCCATTGGCGGATCTGGGCGCCGGTCTTGGCCAGGGCGTTGACATCATCGACGTCCAGGGCGTCGAGGGCGGCATGGATCTGATCGTTCAGGCCGCTCAGTTCCAGAAAATCACGATAAGCCTGAGCTGTCGTGGCGAAGCCACCGGGCACCGATACACCGGCACCTGCAAGGTTACTGATCATCTCGCCGAGGGATGCGTTCTTGCCCCCCACGTGCTCTACATCATGGACGCCGAGCTTATCGAGGGAAACTACGTACTCTACCAAGGTGATCTCTCCACTAACTGTGTTGGAAAAGCTCAGAAGCCGGCTGCTACAGGGAGCGTTTGCCGGCTGTATGGCCTGGACCTGGAAAATAAGTGAGAATGCGGGCCACTGGCGGCCGGCAAATCGCGCCTACTATATCCAAGATTCGTCACTAGCTTAAGGCCCAAGGTGCAAATGAAACGATCTGCTTTCTTTATTTCCGACGGCACCGGCATCACAGCCGAGACCCTCGGCCAAAGCCTCCTGGCGCAGTTCGAAAACATTACCTTCAGCAAATTCACGCGCCCCTACATCGACAACGTGGATAAAGCGCGGGCCATGGTACAACAAATCAACAAAGCCGCCGAAAACGACGGCTGTCGGCCGATCATCTTCGACACCATTGTCAATCAGGACATCCGTGAGATCCTCGCAACGTCCAATGGTTTCATGATCGACATTTTCTCGACCTTTCTGGCGCCGCTTGAACAGGAACTGACCGAGCATTCTTCCTACACCGTCGGCAAGTCCCATTCGATTGGCAGCAACTCCAATTACATGGAGCGGATCGAGGCGGTGAACTTCGCCCTCGACAACGACGACGGCGCGCGCACGCATTATTACGACAAGGCGGACCTGATCCTAGTGGGCGTGTCGCGTTGTGGTAAGACGCCGACGTGCCTGTACATGGCCATGCAATTCGGCATCCGCGCGGCCAACTATCCGCTGACCGAAGACGACATGGAACGCCTGCAATTGCCAGGCACCCTGCGTGCCCACCAGCACAAACTGTTCGGCCTGACCATCGACCCGGACCGCCTCACCGCGATTCGCAACGAGCGCAAGCCCAACAGCCGCTATTCGAGCTACGCCCAGTGCGAATTCGAAGTGCGCGAGGTGGAGAATCTGTTCCGTCGCGAGAACATTCCGCACATCAATTCCACGCATTTTTCGGTGGAAGAGATTTCGGCGAAGATTCTGGTGGAGAAAGGTGTGGAGCGGCGGTTCAAGTAGTTCTTTAGCGCCTGTCCGGCCGCCTTCGCGGGCAAGCCTCGCTCCAGGATCTATGCGCCCCTGTAGGAGCGAGGCTTGCCCGCGAAGAACGATTACACGGTTTCAGCTAATGCCCCCGCCAACGCCTCAAATCCATCCAGCAACAACCTGTCATCCCCCACCGAATTACAAACACTCGCCCGAACAAACTGCGGCACCGCCCCATGCCCGACCGCAAACATCTCGGCGGTGGCGATCAGATAATTATTCTCCTTGAGTTCGGCTGCAATCTGCGACGCCCGCCAGGGCTCAGGCACTTCAATCCAGTAGTGCGGACTATGGGGATGGGTTTTGTACGCCAAACCCTCCAACAGGCCACTGACCAACGCCTTGCGCCGACCGATCTCGGCAATCTGCTGGCCCAGCAACTGCTCGGCAATCCCGTTTTCTATCCACAGACTCGCCACTTCCAGCGACAGCGGGCTGGCCATCCAGCACGTCCCGCGCACCGCTGCGCTCAAGCGTCCGATCAACGGTTGCGGCGCATGCAGGTAACCGACCCGCAAACCTGCCGATACGGCCTTGCTCAAACTGCCGATCAGCACCGAGCGCTCCGGGGCGAAATGACTGAGCGGTAACGGGCGCTGTTGCGCCAGCACGGCATGGGCTTCGTCTTCGAAGATCAGCAAATTGTGCTGACGACACAGCTCAGCAATCGCCTCGCGTCGTGCGACGGACATCACTGCAGCCGTAGGATTCTGGATCGTCGGCGTGCAATACAGTGCTGAGACACGATGGTTGCGGCAAACCTCCTCCAGGGCATCGGGCATGAGTCCTTCATCATCCATCCCGACGCCGATGAGTTTTATCCCGAGCTGGCGTGCGACGCTGATCAGCCCCGGGTAGGTCAGGTGCTCCGTCACCAACGTATCGCCCGCCTTGAGCAACCCCATCAACGCACACAACAGACCGTGCTGGCCGCCGTTCACGCAAACGATCTGCTCGGCGCTCGGGACAAATTCTTGATGGCTGAGCCATTTCGCGCCCGTCGCACGATAGCGTTGCAAACCGACATCGGCGGTGTAGCCGCTGATGTGTTGCAACGCCTCAGGATCTAGGGACAACGCTTGCAGGCTCTGACTCAAAAACAGCGCTTCCTGCCCCGGAATCGGTTGATTGCGGCTCATGTCGAAAAACGGTTGCGGTTCATCGCTGACATTGCGAAAGCCACTGTCCCGCGGTCGTTCCATCCCGCGCTGACGCACATACGTGCCATCTCCTACGCGAGCGACTACCAAACCCACACGTTCGAGTTCCCCGTAAGCACGGCTGATGGTGCCGATGGTCACTTGGAGGCTGTCGGCCAACAGTCGATGAGGCGGCAATTTGCAGCCGGGCTCGATCAGCCCCTCGGCAATGCCTTTTTCGACAGCCTCAGCAAGGCGTTTGTATTTCACACCCAGACCGTTGACGAGGCCGTCGCGCAGGATTGACACCATGGCAATACTTGTTTTGACAGTCATTACAGTCCCGAATAGCGTGCTTAAAACAGGTTCAATCATGGATAAACCTTTTGCAGATGAAGGTCAATTCCGACAACAACAGGAACTCGATCATGTCCATTGCCGTCAGTACGCCTTCAAGTACCGCAAAACCCTGGCTGGCCGCCCTGGTCACCAGCCTGTTGTTCCTGATCGTCTGCCTGAGCTGGGGCACGACGTGGCTCGGGATCAAGATTGCAGTTGAAAGTGTGCCGCCGCTAACCGCCGCCGGGCTGCGGTTCCTCATCGCCTTTCCGTTGTTCCTCAGCTTTGCCCTGCTGCGCCGCGAACTGCTGCTGTTTCCGAGGGGAAGCCGCGGGTTCTTTGTCTTCGTCACGCTGTCGTACTTCAGCCTGCCGTACTACTTGCTCAACTACGGCGAGATGCACGTTTCGTCTGGTCTGACCGCGCTGCTGTTCAGCTGCATGCCGGTGTTCATCCTGATGTTTTCCGCGCTGTTTCTGCGGGAGAAAATCTACCCCTCACAACTGCTCGGCATCGCCATCGGGTTCGGCTCCCTGTTCATGATTATCCGCAGTCAGGGGCTGCATCTGGATCACGCCGAATTGTTCGGGGTGCTGGCGATTCTCTGTGCCGCCGTGATGCATGCGCTGTGTTACGTGGTGACCAAGAAACACGGCAGCGCGATCAGCGTGATTACCTACAACACCCTGCCGATCGGCATCGCCGGGTTGATGCTGTTTAGCGCGGGATTGGCTGTCGAAGCACCGGTGTTCGATGCCATCACCGCACGGTCGTGGAGCGCCCTGCTCTATCTGGGGCTGGTGGCGTCGGTGGGCGGGTTTATCGTTTACTTCCTGCTGCTCAAGCGACTGAGCCCGATCATTCTGTCGTTTGTGTTCATCATTTTTCCGGTGTTCGCGGTGATCATCGGCGCCTGGTATGAGGGGCAAGCCTTGTCCCAGGAACTGATGATGTACTCGGCGATTTTGCTGACGGGGTTTGCGATCACCAAATTGCCTGTGGAAAAGTGGCTCAAATGACGAACAAGTCGACGAACCGATTCACCGGTGTCGCCTCAAGCGCCGCCTGGTTCTTGCACAACGCAAAGATCTCAGCGCTGCGCTGAGCGTTGAAGCGGGTCGCCAGGTTGGCCTTGAACTTGTCTTCCAGCAACGGAATGCCGTCGCTGCGGCGACGGCGATGGCCGATTGGGTACTCCACCAACACGTTCTCGGTGCTGGAGCCGTCTTTGAAGAACACCTGTATCGCATTGGCAATGGAGCGCTTATCGGCCTCCAGGTATTCACGGGTGTAGCGCGGGTCTTCGACGATGACCATTTTTTCGCGCAGCACGTCGATGATCGGATGCGCCGCGTGGAAGTCGTCCTCGTACTGCTCGGCCACCAGATTACCGAACGCCAGCGGCACGGCAGTCATGTACTGAAGGCAATGGTCACGGTCCGCGGCGTTGGCCAGCGGGCCGACCTTGGAGATGATGCGGATCGCCGATTCGTGGGTGGTGATGACGATTTTGTCGATTTCGTGCAGGCGATTTCTGACTTGCGGGTGCAGGGTCACCGCCGCTTCGCACGCCGTTTGCGCGTGGAATTCGGCCGGAAAGCTGATCTTGAACAGCACGTTTTCCATCACGTAACTGCCGTACGGCCGGGAGAAGCTGAACACACGTTTGTCTTCAGGCTTGAGCGCCAAGTCGTTGTTGGTGTGACTGAACAGCACGTCGTAGAAACCCCATTGCCTGGCAGTCAGCACGCCGGGAATGCCCATCTCACCACGCATCGCAATGTCCGCCAGCCGCACGCCGCGACTGGACGCATCGCCTGCCGCCCAGGATTTACGCGATCCGGCATTCGGCGCATGACGGTAAGTGCGCAGCGCCTGACCGTCGGCAAAAGCGTGGGATAACGCTGACAACAACTGCTCGCGATTGGCGCCCATCAGCTTGGCGGTGACGGCGGTCGAGGCGACTTTCACCAGGATGACGTGATCGAGACCCACGCGATTGAAGGAGTTTTCCAGCGCGATCACGCCCTGGATTTCGTGAGCCATGATCATGGCTTCGAGTACCGCGCGAACGGTCAGCGGCGCCTCGCCATCGGCCAGGCGTTTTTGCGACAGGTGATCGGCCACCGCGAGAATGCCACCGAGATTATCGGACGGATGCCCCCACTCGGCCGCAAGCCAGGTGTCGTTGTAGTCGAGCCAGCGGACGATGCAACCGATGTCCCACGCCGCTTTGACTGGATCGAGACGGTAAGGGGTGCCGGGGACGCGAGCGCCGAACGGGACGACGGTGCCTTCGACGATCGGGCCAAGGTGTTTGGTGCATTCGGGGAAACGCAGGGCCAGTAGGCCACAGCCCAACGTGTCCATCAGGCAGTTGCGGGCGGTGTCGAGGGCTTCGGTGGATTGGATATTGAAGTTGAGGACGTAGTCGGCGATGTCCTGCAGGACCGTGTCGTAGTCGGGGCGGTTGTTCAGGTCGACGTTGGCGCTCATGTTCGATTCACTCCAGTTCAGGATTGTTGAGTGGTGGTGTTCTTCCTCAGGGGCAGGTTTGGTTTTGATTTTTGCAGGTCTGGGGTGCCTGCTTGATTTGTATTTATTCAGGTAGATCCACCCCTCACCCCAGCCCTCTCCCCACGGGGGAGAGGGGGAAAGGGAGCAGATCTTCATGCTGTTCAAAGCCTGAGCTCGACTCTAGCTTTCAGGTCGCAGTAGATCAGAACGAGTCGCCCGGCACACGAACAAACCCTTCCATCAACACCCGCGCACTGCGGCTCATGATGGCTTTGTTCACGGTCCATTCGCCGTTCACCTGGCTGGCTTCAGCACCCACGCGCAAGGTGCCGGACGGATGCCCAAAGCGCACAGCATTGCGTTCGATGCCGCCCGCCGCAAGATTCACCAATGTGCCGGAAATCGCCGCCGCCGTACCGATCGCCACCGCCGCCGTGCCCATCATCGCGTGATGCAACTTGCCCATGGACAACGCGCGCACCAGCAGGTCGACATCATCCGCCGCAATCGCCTTGCCACTGGAGGCAACGTAGTCCGCTGGCTTGGCAACAAAGGCAACCTTCGGCGTGTGCTGACGCTTGGCCGCTTCGTCCAGATCCTTGATCAGGCCCATGCGCAACGCGCCGTAAGCCCGAATGGTTTCGAACATCGCCAACGCTTTCGGATCGCTATTGATCGCGCCTTGCAGCTCAGTGCCGGTGTAGCCGATGTCTTCGGCGTTGACGAAGATGGTCGGAATACCGGCATTGATCATGGTCGCCTTGAAGGTCCCGACACCCGGCACCTCCAGGTCATCCACCAGGTTGCCGGTAGGGAACATCGAACCACCGCCGCCCTCTTCTCCCGCCGCCGGATCCATGAATTCGACCTGCACTTCCGCGGCCGGAAAGGTCACGCCGTCGAGTTCGAAGTCGCCGGTTTCCTGTACCTCACCCTGGGTGATCGGCACGTGGGCGATGATGGTCTTGCCTATGTTGGCCTGCCACACGCGAACCACCGCAACGCCGTTCTGCGGAATGCGGCTGGCATCCACCAGACCGTTGCTGATAGCGAACGAACCCACCGCTGCCGACAGGTTGCCGCAGTTGCCGCTCCAGTCGACGAAGGGCTTGTCGATGGAGACCTGACCGAACAGGTAATCGACGTCGTGATCGGCCTTGATGCTTTTCGACAGGATCACGGTTTTGCTGGTGCTGGAGGTCGCACCGCCCATGCCGTCGATTTGCTTGTCGTACGGGTCGGGGCTGCCGATCACGCGCAGCAACAAGGCATCGCGCGCAGGCCCTGGAATCTGCGCCGCTTCGGGCAGGTCTTTCAGGCTGAAGAACACGCCTTTGCTGGTGCCGCCGCGCATGTAGGTGGCAGGGATTTTGATTTGAGGTACGTGAGCCATGTCATTCCTCTATTGGCCGCCAGGGGATTCGAAATCCCCTGCGGCTCTGCGTTTTAAACGGCGACGGCCGATTCCAGGAAGTCTTGTGCGAAGCGCTGCAATACGCCGCCCGCCTCGTAGATCGACACTTCTTCGGCGGTGTCGAGGCGGCAGGTCACCGGCACTTCGACGCGTTCGCCGTTCTTGCGGTTGATCACCAGCGTCAGCTCGGCACGCGGAGTACGCTCACCGATCACGTCGTAGGTTTCGCTGCCGTCGATGGCCAGCGTGTGGCGGTCGGTGCCCGGTTTGAACTCCAGTGGCAACACGCCCATGCCCACCAGGTTGGTGCGGTGAATTCGCTCGAAGCCTTCGGCCGCAATCGCTTCCACACCCGCCAGACGCACACCTTTGGCCGCCCAGTCGCGGGACGAACCCTGACCGTAGTCGGCACCGGCAATGATGATCAGCGGCTGCTTGCGTTCCATGTAGGTTTCGATGGCTTCCCACATGCGCATGACCTGGCCTTCCGGCTCGACGCGAGCCAGCGAACCCTGTTTGACCTTGCCGTTTTCCTGAACCATTTCGTTGAACAGTTTCGGGTTGGCGAACGTTGCGCGCTGCGCGGTCAAATGATCGCCCCTATGAGTTGCGTAAGAGTTGAAGTCCTCTTCCGGCAGGCCCATTTTCGCCAGGTATTCGCCGGCGGCGCTGTCGAGCATGATCGCGTTCGACGGCGACAGGTGATCGGTGGTGATGTTGTCCGGCAGTACCGCCAGCGGGCGCATGCCCTTGAGCGGACGAGCGCCAGCCAACGCGCCTTCCCAGTACGGCGGACGGCGGATGTAAGTGCTCATCTCGCGCCAGTCGTACAGCGGCGTCACTTTCGGACCGGTGTCTTCGTGGATGGCGAACATCGGGATGTAGACCTGACGGAACTGCTCCGGCTTGACCGATGCCTTGACCACCGCGTCGATTTCTTCGTCGCTCGGCCAGATGTCTTTCAGGCGGATTTCCTTGCCTTCTGCATCCAGGCCCAACACGTCTTTTTCGATGTCGAAACGGATGGTCCCGGCGATAGCGTAAGCCACTACCAACGGCGGCGAAGCGAGGAACGCGTTCTTGGCGTACGGGTGAATCCGGCCGTCAAAGTTGCGGTTGCCGGACAATACCGCCGTGGCGTACAGGTCGCGGTCGATGATCTCTTGCTGGATCACCGGGTCCAGGGCGCCGGACATGCCGTTGCACGTGGTGCAGGCGAAGGCGACGATGCCGAAACCGAGTTGCTCCAGCTCGCTGGTCAGGCCGGCCTCGTCGAGGTACAGCGCGACGGTTTTCGAACCCGGCGCCAGGGACGATTTGACCCACGGTTTGCGGATCAGCCCGAGCTTGTTGGCATTGCGCGCCAGCAGGCCGGCGGCGATGACGTTGCGCGGGTTGCTGGTGTTGGTGCAACTGGTGATGGCGGCGATGATCACCGCACCGTCCGGCATCTGGCCGGGCACTTCGGTCCACTGGCCGGAGATGCCTTGGGCGGCGAGATCCGAGGTGGCGACACGGGCGTGCGGGTTGCTCGGGCCGGCCATGTTGCGCACCACCGACGACAAGTTGAAGGTCAACCCACGCTCGTATTGCGCATTCTTCAAGCTGTCAGCCCACAGACCTGTGGTCTTGGCATATTGCTCCACAAGCTGCACCTGCTCGTCTTCGCGACCGGTGAGTTTCAGGTAGTCGATGGTCTGCTGGTCGATGTAGAACATCGCCGCCGTGGCGCCGTATTCCGGGGCCATGTTGGAAATGGTCGCGCGGTCGCCGAGGGTCAACGCGGAGGCGCCTTCGCCGAAGAACTCCAGCCACGCACCGACCACTTTTTGCTGACGCAGGAACTCGGTCAGCGCCAGCACCATGTCGGTGGCGGTGATACCCGGCTGCAGCTTGCCAGTCAGCTCGACGCCGACGCTTTCCGGCAGACGCATCCACGACGCGCGGCCGAGCATCACGCTTTCCGCTTCCAGTCCGCCGACACCGATGGCGATCACGCCCAGTGCATCGACGTGCGGGGTGTGGCTGTCGGTGCCGACGCAGGTGTCGGGGAACGCCACGCCGTCGCGCACCTGGATCACCGGAGACATTTTCTCCAGGTTGATCTGGTGCATGATCCCGTTGCCCGGCGGAATCACATCAACGTTCTTGAAGGCCTTCTTGGTCCAGTTGATGAAGTGGAAACGGTCTTCGTTGCGACGGTCTTCGATGGCGCGGTTCTTCTCGAACGCCTCAGGATCAAAGCCACCGCGCTCGACGGCTAGGGAGTGGTCGACGATCAATTGCGTCGGCACCACCGGGTTCACTTGCGCCGGATCGCCACCTTGCAGAGCGATAGCGTCACGCAGGCCGGCGAGGTCGACCAGCGCGGTCTGGCCGAGAATGTCGTGGCACACCACGCGGGCCGGGAACCATGGAAAGTCGAGGTCGCGTTTGCGCTCGATAAACTGCTTCAGGGATTCGGTGAGCGTGGCCGGGTCACAGCGACGCACCAGGTTTTCCGCCAGCACGCGGGAGGTGTACGGCAGAGTGTCGTAGGCGCCGGGCTGAATGGCTTCGACCGCCGCGCGGACGTCGAAGTAATCCAGATGGCTGCCGGGCAGCGGTTTGCGGAATTCAGTGTTCATCGTCAGGACTCGGTCACGGTGGTTTCAAAAGGTGGGGCCTGGCACAGGACTTGAACTGAACACAATCCACTGTGGGAGCGAGCTTGCTCGCGATAGCGGTCGGTCAGCCGACATCAATGTCGGATGTGACTCAGTCATCGCGAGCAAGCTCGCTCCCACAGGGATCTGCGTTGAATTCAGATCCCTGTGCAGGCTTTTCACCATTCAGCGTTGTTCGATTGGCACGAACTTGCGCTGTTCGACGCCGACGTACTCGGCGCTCGGGCGGATGATGCGGTTGTTGGCACGTTGTTCGAACACATGCGCCGCCCAGCCGGTCAGGCGCGAGCAGACGAAAATCGGTGTGAACAACTTGGTCGGAATGCCCATGAAGTGGTACGTCGACGCATGGTAGAAGTCGGCGTTCGGGAACAGTTTCTTCTGTTCCCACATGGTCTTGTCGATGGCTTCGGAGACTGGGAACAACACCGTGTCGCCCACTTCGTCAGCGAGTTTTTTCGACCAGCCCTTGATCACCTCGTTGCGCGGATCGTTGTCCTTATAGATCGCGTGGCCGAAGCCCATGATCTTGTCCTTGCGCTCGAGCATGCCGAGGGTGCCTTTGATCGCCTCTTCCGGCGAGCTGAAGCGCTCGATCATTTCCATCGCCGCTTCGTTGGCGCCGCCGTGCAGCGGACCACGCAGCGAGCCAATGGCGGCCGTGACGCACGAATACATATCCGACAGGGTCGAGGCGCACACCCGTGCGGTGAAGGTCGAGGCGTTGAACTCGTGTTCCGCGTAGAGGATCAGCGAAACGTTCATCACTTTGACGTGCAACTCGCTCGGCTTCTTGTCATGCAGCAGGTGCAGGAAGTGGCCGCCGATGGATTGCTCGTCGCTCACGCAGCTGATGCGTTTGCCGTCGTGGCTGAAGCGATACCAGTAGCACATGATCGCCGGGAACGCGGCCAGCAGGCGGTCGGTAATGTCGTGTTGTTCGGAGAAGTCTTTCTCCGGCTCGATGTTGCCCAGGAACGAGCAACCCGTGCGCATCACGTCCATCGGATGGGCGTCGGCGGGAATGCGTTCCAGCACTTCTTTCAGCGCTTGCGGCAGGTCACGCAGCTTGCTCAGTTTGCTGATGTAAGCGGCGAGTTGTGTTTTGCTCGGCAGTTCGCCGTAAAGCAGCAGGTACGCCACTTCTTCGAATTGTGCGTCAGCCGCCAGTTCGCGAACGTCGTAGCCACGATAGGTCAGGCCTGCGCCCGACTGGCCCACGGTGGACAGTGCGGTTTGCCCGGCAACCTGGCCACGGAGCCCGGCGCCACTGAGTACTTTTGCTTCGGCCATTGCTGTCTCCAGTTTTTGAATTTGTTAGGGAAACTTGTAGGAGCAAAGCTTGCTCCGGGCGGCGATCCGACGAAGACGGACTGCCATTCAACATTAATGTCGTCTGATACACCGCTTTCGCGAGCAAGCTTCGCTCCTACAGGGGCTTTCATTACTTCTTCGCGGCGAACAACGCATCGAGCTTCTGCTCGAAGGTGTGGTAGTCGATGCGATCGTAAAGCTCCATGCGCGTTTGCATGGTGTCGATGACGTTCTGTTGCGTGCCGTCGCGGCGGATCGCGGTGTAGACGTTTTCCGCCGCCTTGTTCATCGCGCGGAACGCGGACAATGGGTATAGCACCAGGGAAACATCGGCGGCGGCGAGCTGCTCGGTGGTGTACAGCGGCGTCGCGCCGAATTCGGTGATGTTGGCCAGGATTGGCGCTTTCACGCGACTGGCGAACAGCTTGTACATGTCCAGTTCGGTGATGGCTTCCGGGAAGATCATGTCGGCGCCAGCCTCGATGCACGCCGCGGCGCGATCCAGTGCAGATTCCAGACCTTCCACCGCGAGGGCGTCGGTGCGGGCCATGATCACGAAGCTGTCATCGGTGCGCGCATCGACGGCTGCCTTGATGCGGTCGACCATTTCCTGCAGGGACACAATCTCTTTATTAGGACGGTGACCGCAGCGCTTGGCGCCGACCTGGTCTTCGATGTGAATCGCCGCCGCGCCGAACTTGATCATCGACTTGACGGTACGCGCGACGTTGAACGCCGAGGAACCGAAGCCGGTGTCCACGTCCACCAACAGCGGCAGGTCGCAGACGTCAGTGATGCGGCGCACGTCGGTCAGCACGTCGTCCAGGCCAGTGATGCCCAGGTCCGGCACGCCGAGGGAGCCAGCGGCCACCCCGCCACCGGACAGATAAATAGCCTTGAAACCGGCGCGCTTGGCCAGCAGTGCGTGGTTGGCGTTGATCGCGCCGACCACTTGCAGCGGATGTTCGCTGGCGACCGCATCGCGGAAACGCTGGCCTGGAGTGCTCTTGTTCAAACTCATGACTCACCTCGTTCAGTGGCTGTCGGGTTAGCGCCGCCCTGGTAGTGACGGGCAATATTGCGTTTGGAGGCGCCGATGTGACGGCGCATCAACAACTCAGCCAGTTCACCGTCACGGTCGGCAATGGCATCGAGAATTCGGTGGTGCTCGGCAAAGGCCTGACGCGGGCGATTGGGCGTGGTGGAAAACTGGATGCGGTACATACGCACCAGTTGATAAAGCTCGCCGCAGAGCATCTGCGTCAGGGTGCGGTTGCCGCTGCCCTGGATAATTCGGTAGTGGAAGTCGAAATCGCCTTCCTGCTGGTAGTAGCCGACACCGGCCTGAAACGCCGCATCACGCTCATGGGTTTCGAGGACCCGGCGCAGTTCGTCGATTTCTTCGAGGGTCATGCGCTCGGCCGCCAGACGGCAGGCCATGCCTTCGAGGGATTCGCGGATCTCGTAGAGTTCCAGCAGCTCGGCGTGGCTCAGCGACACCACCCGCGCCCCGACGTGCGGCACGCGAACCAGCAGGCGCTGGCCTTCCAGACGGTGGATCGCCTCGCGCAACGGCCCGCGGCTGATGCCATAGGTGCGCGCCAGCTCCGGCTCGGAGATCTTGCTGCCCGGGGCGATCTCGCCCTTGACGATGGCCGCCTGAATGCGTCGGAAGACGTTCTCGGAAAGTGTTTCCGATTCGTCTTGGGCAATGACCGGGGGATCGAGTTGATCCAGCATATTGTCGACACCTTGAAAGCTGATGCCGCAAAAACTAGCGAATACAGACCTTTTAGTCAAAGGATAAATAGGTATTGTCGACAATCGTCTAATAACCGACAGCACCATAACGACGCAGCGCCTCTGTTTATCGCCGCCTCCCGGCGCTGGCGCCATAAAACCACCGTGCTAGAATGCCGGCCGCATTTGTTTGTGACATCTGCACTGCCTGTCATAAATAGTTGATAGGCATACGAGGGAGCTTGCGCAGCGATGCCAGGGCCTTGAATAGAAGTACGGACCGCTGCGCACCAGGATTTATGAGACTCAAGCCCTTCCCCACCTTCCTTTATCTTCTTTGCCTGCCAGGTGTTGCCGCGGCGGGGGAAAAGACCGTGTACGGCCTTAACGAGTACGCCTCCCTGGGGGGCATCGACCTGGAAGTCGCCGCCAAACTCGACACCGGGGCGAAAACCGCGTCGCTGAGTGCCCGCGACATCAAACGCTTCGAACGCAATGGCGAGTCCTGGGTGCGTTTCTATCTGGCGATCGACGCGGCGCACTCGCATCCCATCGAACGGCCACTGGCCCGGGTCAGCAAGATCAAGCGCCGGGCCGGCGACTTCGACCCGGAAGAAGGCAAGAAGTACACCGCCCGTCCGGTCATCGAGCTGGATATCTGCATGGGCTCGGCTTTGCGCAGTATCGAAGTGAACCTGACCGACCGCAGCGCCTTCCAATACCCGCTCCTGATCGGCTCCGAAGCACTGAAACGCTTCGACGCGCTGGTCGACCCCAGTCTTAAATACGCTGCTGGCAAACCCGCCTGCGCCACCGACGCTCATACCGCAGAGTAATTCCAATGCGCTCTCTTACCCTCCATCTGAAATTCCTGATCGCCATCCTGGTGGTGCTGGGTATTTCAGTCACGGCCTATCAGATCTTCGTACTCGGCATCCCCGTGACCGAAGACGCCACCGACGACTTATGGAACATCGACGCCAAAGTCGAGTTCGTCGCCAGCGCCAAGGACCCGGTCAAGATCCAGATGTTCGTGCCGCCGCTGAGCCGCGATTACGTCAGCCTCAACGAGAGTTTCATTTCCAATAACTACGGCGTGGCCGTGAACCGCGTCGACGGCAACCGCAAGGTCACCTGGTCGGCGCGCCGAGCCAAGGGCAATCAGACGCTTTATTACCGCTTGGTGCTGACCAAGCGTTACACCGGCGAAAAATCCAAGATCAAAGGCCCGACCTTCCGCGACAGCATTGCGGTTGAAGGCGCGGAAAAAGTCGCCGCCGAAGCCTTGCTCGCGCCGATTCGCCAACACTCGGCCGACGTCGAAACCTTCATCGGCGAAGCCATCAAGCGTGTCAACAATCTCAACGACGACAACGTGAAGCTGCTGCTGGGTGGCGATCCGTCCGCTGGGCACAAGGCCAAAATCGTCGAGCTGGTACTGTCCATCGCCCACGTGCCGGTGGAAAAGGTCCACACCATTCGTCTGGTGGCCGACCAGCCGCAAACGCCGGAACTCTGGCTGCGCAGTTTCAACGGCACCGACTGGCTGTACTTCAACCCGGAAACCGGTGAACAGGGCCTGCCGACCGACCGCCTGCTGTGGTGGACCGGTGACGAAAACCTGATCACCGTCGATGGCGGCAAGAAAGCCAACGTGACCTTCAGCCTGAACAACAGCGAAATGAACGCGATTCGTCTGGCCAAGCTGACCGACGAAAACACCGACGCCAACTTTCTCGAATACTCGCTGTACGGTTTGCCGCTGCAAACCCAGCAGACGTTCATGATCATGGTGATGATCCCGATCGGCGTGCTGGTGATTTTGATCCTGCGCAACCTGATCGGCATTCAAACCCTCGGCACCTTTACTCCCGTGCTGATCGCCCTGGCGTTCCGGGAAACCCAGCTCGGCTTCGGTATCGTGCTGTTTACCATCATCACGGCGTTGGGCCTGTCGCTGCGGTCCTACCTTGAACACTTGAAGCTGCAAATGCTGCCGAGGCTGTCGGTGGTGCTGACCTTCGTGGTGGTGCTGATCGCGGCGATCAGCCTGCTCAGCCATAAACTCGGCCTGGAACGCGGGTTGTCGGTGGCGTTGTTCCCGATGGTGATTCTGACCATGACCATCGAACGCCTGTCGATTACCTGGGAAGAACGCGGTTCCGGCCATGCCATGAAAGTGGCGATCGGTACGCTGTTCGCCGCGTCGCTGGCGCACCTGATCATGAGCGTTCCGGAGCTGGTTTACTTCGTGTTCACCTTCCCGGCGATCCTGCTGATCCTGGTCGGTTTCATGCTGGCGATGGGTCGCTATCGCGGCTACCGCCTGACCGAACTGGTGCGCTTCAAGGCTTTCCTGAAGAAGGCTGACGCCTGATGTTCGGCTTCTGGAAGACCTGGAAGGCCCTGGAAGCCCGGGGCATCATGGGGATCAATCGGCGTAACGCGGATTACGTGCTCAAGTACAACAAGCGCAGCCTGTACCCGATCGTCGATGACAAGATCATCACCAAGGAGCGCGCCATCGCCGCCGGCATTCATGTACCGGAACTGTATGGCGTGATCTCCACCGAGAAAGAAATCGACAACCTCAACGAGATCATCGGCGGGCGCAACGACTTCGTGATAAAGCCGGCCCAAGGCGCCGGCGGTGACGGCATCATTGTGATTGCCGACCGTTTTGAGGGCCGCTATCGCACGGTGTCCGGCAAGATCATCAGTCATGAGGAAATCGAGCACCATATCTCCAGCATCCTCACCGGCCTCTACTCCTTGGGCGGTCACCGGGATCGGGCGCTGATCGAGTACCGCGTGACCCCGGACCAGATCTTCAAGAGCATCAGCTATGAAGGCGTGCCAGACATTCGGATCATCGTGCTGATGGGCTATCCGGTGATGGCCATGCTGCGGCTGCCCACCCGCCAGTCCGGCGGCAAGGCCAACCTGCACCAGGGCGCCATCGGCGTCGGTGTCGACCTCGCCACCGGTCTGACATTGCGCGGCACGTGGCTGAACAACATCATCACCAAACACCCGGACACCACCAACGCGGTGGATGGCGTGCAACTGCCCTACTGGGACGGTTTCATGAAACTCGCCGCCGGCTGCTATGAGCTGTGCGGGCTGGGTTACATCGGTGTCGACATGGTGCTGGACCAGGAGAAAGGGCCGCTGATTCTTGAGCTCAATGCCCGGCCTGGGCTGAACATTCAGATTGCTAACGATTGCGGGCTGACGTTGCGTACCCATGCGGTTGAAGCACGGCTGGAAGCGTTGAAGGCTCGCGGGATTGTTGAAACGGTTCAGGAACGGGTTGAGTTTGTTCAGGAGATGTTTGGGCATATTCCTGCGGTTGAGGGCTGATCCAAGACCGAGTCGCGGCCTTCGCGGGCAAGCCTCGCTCCTACAGATCTAGCGTCGTTCACATTCCCGGCGAACGACACAAATCTGTAAGAGCGAGGCTTGCCCGCGAAGACTGACTAACAGTCACCAGCTCTCTCACCCATCGCCGCCAACCTGCCAAACTCCGACATCCCTCTAGGAGCAATTCCCCGAGGAGACTACAATCGCCACCCCCGCCTCGATGGCTGATCTGCCCCGCCCATGTTGACCTGTTCCGTACACCCGCTCCCCTATCGCGCCAACCCCGCCGAGTACTTCGCGGCAATTCGTCATGCCCCCGGTGCCGTGCTGCTCGACAGTGGCCGGCCCATCGCCGATCGCGGTCGCTACGACCTGCTCAGTGCCTGGCCACTGGAGCAAATAGCGGTACTGCCTGACGAAAGTGGCGGCGATTTCCTGCAACGCCTTCGCGACAATCTGACACGACTCGGTGGAGCGGCTGTTCCTTACGATTTGCCCTTCGCCGGCGGCCTCATCGGTTACCTGAGCTACGACTTCGGTCGGCATCTGGAAAACCTGCCCAGTCAGGCGCTGGACGATCTGCAACTACCCGACGCACGTTTCGGGCTGTACGACTGGGCACTGATCAGCGATCACCAACTGAGTTCCAGTCAGTTGGTCTTCCACCCCTCGCTGATCGACAGCGAACGCCAGCGTCTGATCACGCTATTCAGTGAGCCTTCGGCTGAAGCAGTCGAGCCTTTCAAGTTGAAAGCCCCGATGAAGGCCGACCTGAGCGCCGACGAGTATCGCCACGCGCTGGAGCGCATTCAGCAGTACATCCAGGCCGGCGACTGCTATCAGGTCAACTTCGCCCAGCGTTTCCGCGCGCAGTGCCAGGGCGATCCATGGGCTGCGTATTGCGCGCTGCGGGCGGCGTGCCCGACGCCGTTCTCCGGTTTTCAGAGCCTGCCCGACGGCGGCGCGGTGCTGAGTCTGTCGCCGGAGCGTTTCGTCAAAGTCAGCGAACGCCATGTGGAAACCCGCCCGATCAAAGGCACCCGTCCTCGCGGCCTGACCGCTGCCGAAGATGCGGCAAACGCCGCCGAACTGCTGGCCAGCCCCAAGGACCGCGCAGAAAACCTGATGATCGTCGACCTGCTGCGCAATGACCTCGGCCGCACCTGCCGTATCGGTTCGGTGCGGGTGCCGGAGTTGTTCAGCCTGGAAAGCTACCCGAACGTGCATCACCTGGTGAGCAGCGTGATTGGGGAACTGGCGGATGACCGGGATGCGTTGGACCTGATCGCTGGCAGCTTCCCCGGCGGTTCGATTACCGGTGCGCCGAAAATTCGCGCGATGCAGATCATCGACGAACTGGAGCCGACGCGTCGTGGGTTGTACTGCGGGTCTTTGCTCTATCTGGACGTTCGCGGCGAGATGGACAGCTCCATCGCGATTCGCAGTTTGCTGGTCAAGGATGGGCAGGTGTGTTGCTGGGGCGGTGGCGGAATCGTCGCGGATTCGGAATGGCAGGCCGAGTATCAGGAATCGATTACCAAGGTGAAGGTCCTTCTCGATACCCTTCAAAACCTTTAAAAGCTTCGCGGGCAAGCCTCGCTCCTACGGATTTGTGTCGAACCACAATGATGCGATCGACATAAATCCGTAGGAGCGAGGCTTGCCCGCGAAGGCGTCCTCGAAAACGACTACAAACTCAACGCCCGATTCGAAGCCTTGATGAATTCCTGCTTCAGCGCTTCAAAGCTGTGCACCGCCGGAAATTGCGGAAACTCGCGAATCACATTGTCCGGCGCATGGAACAGAATCCCCGCATCCGCCTCACCCAGCATCGTAGTGTCGTTGTAGGAATCCCCCGCCGCGATCACCCGGTAGTAAAGACTCTTGAAGGCCAAAACCGACTGACGCTTCGGATCTTTCTGACGCAATTGATAGCTCGTCACCCGCCCTGAATCATCAGTAATCAGACGATGGCAAAGCAAGGCCGGGAAGCCCAGTTGACGCATCAGCGGCTGGGAGAACTCGTAGAACGTGTCCGACAGAATCACCACCTGAAAGCGTTCACGCAGCCAGTTGACGAACTCGATGGCACCGTCCAGCGGCTGGAGCGTGGCAATCACTTCCTGGATATCAGCGAGTTTCAGACCGTGCTCGTCGAGAATCCGCAGGCGCTGCTTCATCAGCACGTCGTAGTCGGGGATGTCCCGGGTGGTAGCCCTCAAGGATTCAATCCCGGTTTTTTCGGCGAAGGCGATCCAGATTTCCGGGACCAGTACTCCTTCAAGATCCAGACAGGCAATTTCCACAAGACACTCCCATTGGTATTGATTATTGAGTCGAGCGAGCAAAAGGACTGCCGAACTCTAGCGACTCAGGCAGACCTGCGCAACGCAGAGTGCGCACCAGCGGCTGCAGGATTTTGTTACCATCAGAGCCATATAGAGCGCCCAGCGCCACCGACCTGTAGGAAGCCGCCCTGATGAGCCCATCGTTCGATGTCGTGGAACTCGCCACGACTTATGCCAACAAATCCGCCCAGGACATCCTGAAACTCGCGTTCGCCGAGTTTGGCGATGACCTGTGGATATCTTTCAGCGGCGCCGAAGACGTGGTGCTGGTGGACATGGCCTGGAAGCTGAACAAGAACGTCAAAGTGTTCAGCCTCGACACCGGCCGCTTGCACCCCGAGACCTACCGCTTCATCGATCAGGTGCGCGAGCACTACAAGATCGACATCGAACTGGTGTCGCCGGACTACACCAAGCTCGAACCTTTTGTGAAGGAAAAGGGCCTGTTCAGTTTCTACAAGGACGGCCATGGCGAATGCTGCGGCATCCGCAAGATCGAGCCGCTTCGTCGCAAGCTCTCGGGTGTGACGGCCTGGGCCACCGG
Organism: Pseudomonas sp. RT4P38; assembly: GCF_054897765.1. Taxonomy (NCBI): domain Bacteria; kingdom Pseudomonadati; phylum Pseudomonadota; class Gammaproteobacteria; order Pseudomonadales; family Pseudomonadaceae; genus Pseudomonas; species Pseudomonas sp. RT4P38. Next base: position 2,343,040 of record NZ_CM142703.1, on the reverse strand, counting down.
TCAGCGCCGGGATCAGAGCCCAGGAACTCGCAGCGCCGTCGCCGTGCTGGAAATCGATACCGCGTTCTCCACCCCCGAACGCACCCTGTACAAATTCAACCCGCTGGCACAAATGACCAGCGAAGAGATCTGGGGTTACATCCGCATGCTGGAGCTGCCGTACAACAGCCTGCACGAGCGCGGGTTCATCAGCATCGGCTGCGAACCGTGCACCCGTCCGGTGTTGCCGAACCAGCACGAGCGCGAAGGTCGTTGGTGGTGGGAAGAAGCAACACAGAAAGAATGCGGCTTGCATGCCGGCAACATCATCAGCAAATCCAAGGCCTAACCCCTCTACAAAGATGTGTACACACGACTGTCACCATCGGTGCCATTTGTGTGTGCATTTTTCATTTCTACGCCCCAAAAATTTTACACTTCCACCCTGACTTCCTCAGTCGATCTTTCGTACAAACCTCACCGAAAAATAAATACTGTTCAACCGGTCAATTTATATCGCCTTTTTTTCAGCCACTTATCGCCGACTGATAACAAAACGAAATTAGCGATGAAATTCATAGATCGGGATTTGGCATGGATCTGGCTTAAGTGCATACATGTTTTGTATACAATTATATTGAAGCATACACACACTTCAGATCCGCAAGCCTGAAGCGCCCTATCCCTCCTTTGGCGGCTTGGCATCGTCGGGTCGCACAACCACCCGCTATAAGGACTTCACATGCGAATTCTCGTGGTCAACGTCAACACCACCGAATCCATCACCCAGGCCATCGCACGCTCGGCTCAGTCCGTGGCCGCGCCGGGCACGGAAATCATCGGCCTGACGCCCTACTTCGGTGCTGACTCCATTGAAGGCAATTTCGAAAGTTATCTGGCCGCCATCGCGGTGATGGACCGAGTAATGTCCTACGACCAACCCTTCGATGCCGTGATCCAGGCCGGTTACGGCGAGCACGGCCGCGAGGGTTTGCAGGAGCTGCTCAACGTACCGGTGGTGGACCTCACCGATGCGGCGGCCAGCACCGCCATGTTCCTCGGTCATGCCTACTCGGTGGTCACCACGCTGGACCGCACCGTACCGCTGATCGAGGATCGCCTCAAACTGTCCGGACTCTGGGACCGTTGCGCGTCGGTACGGGCCAGTGGCCTGGCGGTACTGGAACTTGAATCCGATCCCGAGCGTGCGCTGGAGGCGATTGTTCGTCAGGCGGAATTGGCAGTGCTTGAAGACAAGGCCGAGGTGATTTGCCTGGGCTGCAGCGGCATGGCCGGGCTGGATGAACAGATTCGTCAGCGCACTGGCGTGCCGGTGGTGGATGGTGTGACGGCGGCGGTGACCATTGCCGAGTCGTTGGTGCGGTTGGGCTTGTCAACTTCCAAGGTGCGGACTTATGCGACACCGCGGCCGAAGAAAATTGTGGGTTGGCCTGCGCGGTTTGGGCGATGAGTTCGCACTGAACCGAGTCGCCGCCATCGCGAGCAAGCTCGCTCCCACAGGGGATCTGTGAACGACGCAAAACAATGTGGGAGCGAGCTTGCTCGCGATGGCGGCGACTCGGTATTAAGGCAGGATCAAACCGCACTAAACCGCTGCCCCAACCCCTGCTCCGCAAACTGCTCAATGACGAAATCCACAAACGCCCGGGTCTTGCCCGGCAACAGTTTGTGCTCCGCGTAATAGATAGAAATGTTGCCATCGTCGATGTACCAATCGGGCAATACTCGCTGCAAGGTCCCGGCCTCCAGATAGCCCACGGCGAACGGCATGCTCACCAGCGCAATGCCCAACCCTTGGGCAGCCGTAGCGCAGGCCGCTTCCGAATCACTCATGGTCATCCGTGCCTTGAGCGTCAGCGGGCTGTGTTGCTGAGTACGACTGGTCAATTGCCAGGAGCGCACACGACCGGTCTGCGGCGACCGAATCAGGATGCCATCGTGATGTTTGAGATCATCCGGCTCGACGATCGCCTCACGCGCCGCCAGATACTCCACTGACCCCACCAACACGCGATGCGCCGGCGTCAGCTTGCGCGCCACCACACCCTGCGGCAGCTCGAATCCTCCACCAATCGCCGCATCGAAACCCTGCGCGATCAGATCGACCTGACGGTTATCGAAATGCCAGTCCGGGTTGATCGCCGGAAATCGACGTAGAAACTCTCCGAGCAACGGCACGATGTACAAACGCCCGAACGCCGTGCCCATGCTGACTTTCAGTGTCCCCGCCGGTCGACCCTCGGCACTGGCCAGATTGGCCACGGCATTCTGGATCGTGTGAAGACTGGAACTCACTTCGCCGAGAAACAGATGACCCGCTTCAGTAAGCGTCAGACTGCGAGTGCTGCGCTGAAACAGCCGCACACCCAGTCGCGCCTCAAGTTTGGCGACGCTCTTGCCCACCGCCGCCGGGGTCAGACTCAGGCGGCGCGCGGCTTCGGCGAAGCTGCCGACCTCGGCACTGCGCACGAAGCATTCGATACTGCTGAAGGTTTCCATAAGCGCCACTATAAACTTTTGGTTTACACAGACTATCGCAATTACCATCTACACAGCCTGTAATCCTGTATCGATACTAGGCTCCATCAACCGAGACATCTCGCCTCGGGACTTTGGAGATCGATATGACTACTCAGAACCTCAGCGGCAAAGTGGCTTTGATTCAAGGCGGATCCCGCGGTATCGGCGCCGCCATTGTCAAACGCCTGGCTGCTGAAGGCGCGACAGTCGCCTTCACCTACGTCAGCTCCACCGCCAAAGCCGAAGAATTGCAAAACAGCATCACCGGTAGCGGCGGCAAAGCCCTCGCCATCAAGGCTGACAGCGCCGACGCCGAGGCCATCCGCAACGCCGTGACCGCCACCGTAAAAGCCTTTGGTCGCCTGGACATTCTGGTCAACAACGCAGGCGTGCTGGCCGTTGCACCCTTGGAAGACTTCAAACTTGAAGACTTCGACCACACCCTCTCGATCAACGTGCGCAGCGTATTCATCGCCACCCAGGCCGCTGCCAAACACATGACCGAAGGCGGTCGCATCATCAACATCGGCAGTACCAACGCCGACCGCATGCCCTTCGCCGGTGGCGGCCCCTACGCCATGAGCAAGTCGGCGCTGGTCGGACTGACCAAAGGCCTGGCTCGCGACCTCGGCCCGCGCGGGATCACCATCAACAACGTGCAACCGGGCCCGGTCGACACTGACATGAACCCGGCCAGTGGTGACTTCGCCGAAAGCCTGATCCCGTTGATGGCCGTGGGTCGCTACGGCAAAGCGGAAGAAATCGCCAGTTTCGTCGCCTACCTCGTCGGCCCCGAAGCCGGTTACATCACTGGTGCCAGCCTGACCATCGACGGTGGTTTCGGCGCCTGATGTTCTGAATCACGCATAAAAAAACGCCGGCAACCCTGATCAGGTTGCCGGCGTTTTTATGTACGCAGCTTCAAGCCCATTCAAGCGCCGGCAGGCCGAAGGTGCTCGGTTTGAACGCTGTCAGCGTACGAAGAATGCCATCGGCGTGTGCGTATTTTTCGTCAGCCATCGCCGCATCCGGGATTGCAATCGCCGTCATCCCCGCCGCTTTCGCCGCTGTGACACCGAACGGCGAATCCTCGAACACCAGGCACTCCTCGGGCGCGACACCCAGGCGCCGCGCCGCCGTGAGGAAGATGTCCGGCGCCGGTTTGGCCGCGCCGACTTCCGGATCATCGGCCGTCACAATGAAATCGAACAGCGCGAACCAGTCGCGGTGCAAGGTGGTTTTCTGGCCGAACGACTGACGCGAAGAACTGGTGCCCACCGCGATCGGAATATTGTTGGCCTTCAAGTGCCGAACCAGCTCCTGTGCGCCAGGCATCGCCAACGCTGTAGGAAAACGCTCGCGCATCAGCGGTTCGCGGATCACCAGAAACTCTTCGGCGGTGATCGGCAGATCCAACGCCTCGACCACATAACGCGCCAGATCACCCGCGCCACGGCCGATGATGTTCTGTTTGACGCTCCAGTCGAAGACTCGACCGTAACGCGCAGCAATCATGGACGTGACCTCGGTGTAAATGCCCTCGGTGTCCAGCAACAGGCCGTCCATATCGAAAATAACGGCCTTGATCGGGCCGAATTCATTCAGCGGTGCATTCATCGCATCTGATCCGTTTTCTAATGACATCCCAGAGGCGGCTCAGGTACGGCCGGGTCCGCGATCGATTAAAGGATTCAGCAGCATACCGAGCGCGACTGGCATAGGGCAACGGGCAACGGGCAATGCCTGATCGGTACTAACACCTGCGCCGAAGTGCTCTCCGTCATTTAGCGATTCCCCCTACACCAAACACCTACTTTCCCGACTTCTTTCCACGCCGATCCCCCGCAAAGTCCCGCGCTCTGAATTGATCTGCGCGAGAGACTGCGAATGTTCGTACCTGACAAGGTCCTGGCCTTGAATAACACCATCGAGCTGCTGGTGGTCGCGGCCATGGACCCTGAGCAGCCGAATGTCGAAGCGCTGCTCGGTGATTTTCGGCTGTGTCTCAATGACTACGACGCCTGGGCTGAAAGTTTCTGGACCGGCAGGGCATTGGATGTCGAGCAGGTGTTCAAGGTCGGCAATGACGTCCGTCTTAGCGCGCCGAAGAATCCCACCACGCCAGTCAGCTCGACAGTCACTTCGTGCTCGGTCAGTGGTTCTTTGACCCTGGTGCACATGTTCGATGCCGCGCGGTTTGTGCCGATCGGCAATACGCCGGTAATGCTTGAACCTTACCTCTCTGAAGGCATGTTTGGCGAACCGATCTACCGCGAGATCGGTCCCAGCGGCATTCTGGAGATCCCCGATTGCCAGCGCAACCTGCGTTATCGCATCACCTTCTTTCCGAATGTTTCCACAGCGCATGTCAAAGCGCTGTACGACTCATATCAGGGCGTGATCGGCGAACTGGAAGGCTGGCTGCGCAACGAATGGACCACCGAGTTCCAACCGCGGTGGGCAGAGTTTTCCGAGGCCGGTTTCACCAAACGCTACGGCATGCTGCAACAGGCTGACTGGCGCGGTTTCGAGAACTCGCTGAACGGTTTGTGGGATGACGTGAAGCAGGTTTACGACCTGATCACGGACCTGCGGGCCAACAGTGAAAAACTCCTTGAGTACCTGACCGAGGTCGAACTTGAAGCGCTGCTGGACGCTTCGGCCGAGAGCATTGCCAATGTGTTGCTGATGCTGAGCGACGAGCCGTTGATGTTCATTCATCTCGCGGCGATCACCAGTTGGCTGAGGATGTTGCCGCCGCAGCATATCGCTGAGGTCGTGGCGGAAATTCGTACAGGAATATTGATCGGATTGCTGTTGGCGCGCTTCACAGGTTCTACAGGACTGAAACTTGGCATAAGCGCCAAGGTGCTGAACAAGGTCAAGTCGGAGCGAGCACGGAACTGGCTGGCGGCCGCGAGTTTGCGGCTAGCCGAACTGACCGCCAAGTCCGACCTGACCGCCCACGCTGGCGTACTCAAACCCCTCGCAGTCAGCGCCCGGAATGTTCCGCTGAAACCCGCACCCGCGGTGTCACTGCAGATCAGCGCGGGGGCTGCACCGGTTGTGCTGGTAAAGAATCCGGTCGCCATCGCTCGCGAAAAGTCCGAGGCCATGACTCGCCTGGTTCGTCAGGAGCATCGCGACGATGCTCCCGATCAGGCGAAAAACCCCAACGGCGACAGCGCCGATTGCGGACCGTTGACCTGTACCAACGGCTGTCCGGTATCGATGGTTACGGGCGAAGAACTGTTGACCCTCACCGACGGTTCGCTGGACGGGATTTTGCCGTTCGACTTCACTCGGCTCTATCGCACCAGTGCTGTGGAGATCGATTGCGGGCTCGGATTCGGCTGGAGTCATTCCCTCGCACATCGGCTGGATATTGATGGAGCACAGGTCGTCTGGACCGACCACGAAAACCGTCGTACGACTTTTCCTCTTCCGAGTGTCGAGCGCCCGGCGATTCATAACAGCCTGTCGCGAGCGGCGATTTATCTGGGGGACGAACCGGAAGAACTGGTCCTCGCTCTGGCCGGTGAAAAAGCGCGGTTCTTTCACTTTCGCGCAGGACGTCTGACGGCCATCAGCGATGCCTATGGCAATCGGCTGACGGTGCTGCGGGACACTTCTGACAGGATCAAGCGCCTCGACAACGGCGTCGGGCGTTCCCTGCTGTTGCGCTATGAGCGCCGACACATAGTTGCCGTCGAGTATCAAAGCTTTCATCCGGCCGAGACCCTGGAAGACGCCTGGCGTACCGAGCAAACACTGGTTGCCTACCGCTACGACGCTTGTCAGCGCTTGATCGAAGCGACCAATGCCGCCGGCGAAAGCGAACGGTACGACTACGACGAGCAGCACGTGATTCTGCAACGGCAATTGGCCGGTGGAGCAAGTTTCTACTGGGAGTGGGAAAGGTCCGGTAAAGCTGCCCGATGCGTCCGCCATTGGGCGTCGTTTTCGCAGATGGACACGCGGTATGTCTGGGATGACAACGGCAGTGTGGTGGTTAAAAACGCCGACGGCAGCGAGGAGGTTTACGAGCACGACGAACAGGCGCGATTGGTGCGTCGGGTCGAACCCAATGGCGCAGAACACCTTAAGGCTTACGACGACAACGGTCGGTTGCTGAGCGAACAGGATCCGCTGGGGGCAATAACCCAATACCGCTATGACGAGATCGGACGGCTGATTGCGCTGATTCCACCCGAAGACGAGCCGAAGTCCTACGAATATCGTAATGGTTTCCTGTACGCGCGGTATTGCGGAAAAGCGGTATGGAAGTATCAGCGCAATGTTCAGGGTGACGTCACGGAAGCGACCGATCCTGACGGCCATGTCACTCACCATCACTACGACGCTCAAGGACGGGTGCTGTCGATCCGTTATCCAGACAACAGTCGGCATGTCTTCGGGTGGAATGCATTAGGACAACTGCTCCAGGAAACGTTGCCGGACGGTGGTCAGCGGCGGTTTTCCTACGACGCTTTGGGTCGGCAGATTACCCGTCAGGACGAACACGGCGCTGCCACTCAATACCAATGGGACGCTGTCGGACGTCTGATCCAGACGATTCTTCCCACGGGCGCCAGCCGCGCTTTCAGCTACAACGCCTACGGCAAGATCACCGCCGAACGCAATGAACTGGGGCGCGTCACCCGTTTTGAGTACGACGATGACCTGCATCTGGTCAGTCGCCGGATCAACCCTGACGGAACGCAAGTGCGTTATCGCTACGACAACGCGCAGCTACTGCTGACGGAAATCGAAAATGAATCCGGCGAACACTATCGACTGGACTACACACCCAACGGATTGATCCGACAGGAAACCGGTTTCGATGGCCAACGCACGGCGTATGCCTACGACCTCAATGGCCATCTGCTGGAGAAAACCGAGTTCGGTGATGACGGCTCTCAACTGGTCACGGTTTATGAGCGGGACTCGGCTGGACGCTTGCTGGTTAAAACCCTGCCCGACGGCATCAAGGTTGAATACCGCTACGACAGCCTCGGTCGCCTGATCAGCGTCGACGACGGCCATGACCATCCGCTGGAATTCGAGTACGACCCACAGGATCGCCTGATCACCGAACATCAGGGCTGGGGCACGCTGCGTTATGGCTACGACGCCTGCGGCCAACTCAACCACCTGCGCCTGCCGGACAACAGCAAACTCGACTACCACCACGCCAAGGGCGGTGCGCTGACCGCGATCGACCTCAACGGCGCCCGGCTCACCACTCACCACTTCGCCTCCGGTCGCGAACAGCAACGCGAGCAAGGCCTGTTGCTCAGCGAATATGCCTACGACGATCAGGGTCGCCTGAAAGCCCACGCCGTCAGCCAACAGCAACAACCGCTGTATCGCCGCGACTATGCCTACAGCGCCAACGGCAATCTCGACAGCATTGCCGACACTCGTCACGGCCAACGCCGCTACGACTACGACCCACTGAACCGCCTGATCCGCGTCCGCCACTCCCGCGACCAACAGCCCGAAAGCTTCGCCCATGACCCGGCCGGAAACCTGGTGATGCAAGATTGTCCAGGCCCGACCACCGCCAAAGGCAATCGCCTATTGATACAAGGCGACCGCCATTACGATTACGACGCCTTTGGAAACCTGATCCGCGAGCGCCGCGGCACCGCACAAAAACTGGTCACCGAGTACCGTTACGACTGCCAACATCGGTTGATCAGCGCCACACTCCCTAACGGCAATCAGGCCACCTACCGCTACGACGCCTTCGGCCGCCGCATCGCCAAAACTGTCGATGGCAACACCACCGAATTCTTCTGGCAGGGCGACAACCTCGTCGCTGAAAGCAGCAAGGAACACCACCGCAGCTACCTCTACGAACCCGGCACCTTCCGCCCACTCGCCATGCTCGACGGCAAAGGCCCACGCCAGGCTTGTCCGTTCTATTACCAACTCGACCACCTCGGTACGCCACAAGAACTCACCGACTACAGCGGCGACATCATCTGGGCCGCCCGATACACAGCGTATGGCCGCCTGACCCGCCTCAACCGCGACACTCACCAAGTGCTTGATCAGCCGTTGAGGTTTCAGGGGCAGTATTTCGACGCGGAGACGGGCCTGCACTACAACCGGCATCGCTACTACAATCCGGATGTTGGACGGTATCTGACACCGGACCCGAGTAGGTTAGCGGGTGGGTTGAACGGGTATCAGTACACGCGGAACCCGACGGGGTGGGTTGATCCTCTGGGGTTGAGTGAGTGTCCTGGGGGGGATGGGTGTAAGAGGCCGGCGTTTGGGGGTGAGGATCCGGTTGGGAAGGTTAAGGTTGATGAGGGTGAGCCAGATCTGCCTTCCCTGATACATGACGTTGACCCGAGCAGTTTATTTAGAACGCATTCGTTATCTGGCAAAGGTTCAACTAAGCGTGTAGAAAATATCGCAAAGGATATGCGTGAAACTGGTTTCGACGCGAATTTCCCGATAGATGTCGCCGAAAATGACGGCAAGCTCTATATCCTTGATGGACATCACCGTGCAACAGCAGCAAGGCAGACATCAACAAGAGTGATCATTAAACTTGTGAGAGATATCGCAGGCCATAGAGGAACTCTGAACAATATTGATGACGTTATAGAGTCCGCAAGCAACGTTGGGCATGACAGGCTGGAGCTTCGAAGAAGATGAACTACAGGAACGAGAGTCTTGAGCAACTCATATTCGACTTTCTTTCGATGGTCGAAAAAGCCACCTCTTTGCTCGAAGAAAAGTTCGGCACTCGATGCATTTTAAGGCTGTGGCGCACCAATAAAATAGAGCGATGTGGAACCGTGGTTGGCGACATAACATATGAGCTACACGGAGTTGGCTGTGCTGTTTATTTTCCTGAGCTCTGTATAGATTTTGACTACGGGCCTGAAGGCAGGACAGACGGGTTTGATGTTTGGAGACTTTATATTTTTGCTTGCGAACTGCCATTAAAATACAAAAAATATACTGACAAAGCCGTTTTGGAGACTGAATTCAAACAATATGTCGCTCTAGGAAAAGTTGAAAGAATGTCAAATTCTACAGGTGAGCTTTATTTCTTTAAAAACAACGTTACTTTTAATTAACTGACTAGATATTCGGGGTCCCGTTGAAACACACGCCCCCTAGCATGAGGTGCTAGGGGTAGTGGATTTCAACCACCCAAACCACTCATACCAGCTTCCCACCGTCCTTCCTCCCGAACTCCCACCACTCCCACTCATATGTTCAACTGGGTTCGTTTGAGCCGTCATCACCAGCGATGTCCGGGTCTTCAGGGTCAGCGTCCACGTTCCCACGCTTCACTTCCTCAGATGGCAATTGCTCCACAGCAGTGTCGTCGTCAGGCGGACGTTGATCGCGACTCAGGGAATCGGTCGGTGAAGGCAATGGATATTCCGGGGTTTCGTCGATGTCGGCGTCTTTCGGATCAGCGTTCATAAAGCACCTCTTGAGGGCCTGAAAAGCAGGCCCTGATATTTCGAGGATTGCGCCATGCATGCGTTCGATCAGAGAGACGATCGGTCGAGCCTGTCGCAAAGCATGGTCAATCGTCGTCCTGGTCCTCTTCCTCGTCTTCAAACTCGATATTTCCGACATCGCCTGCATCATCGGAATCGTTGAGCGGCACCGTTGCGTCATCCATCAGCGAGCCAGGGTCTTCGTTACCGGGATCGTTTATAAACGGAAGCCCGCTCGGGCCTTTTTCTTCCTTGCCTTCGGTTTTAGGAGTCATGGCATGCCTCACAACGTTCTGGGGTGTATGAAGTTCGAGGCGACCTACGACCAAACGTTCCAGAGTCCTACTACCAAAAAAGAAAAACCCGGCGCTGGGCCGGGTTTCTGGTGTAGCGGATGTCGAATCAGTGATGTTTGTTTTTATGCTTGTTTTTATGCTTATGCTTGTGGCCGCTACCGGAGTGCGAACTGCCGCTGTCGCTACCCAAGTTGTTGCCGACTGCCCCACCCGCCGCACCGCCCAAACCTGCGCCAATGGTCGAACCGGTAGAACCGCCGAGGCTGTTGCCGATCACCGAGCCACCCGCCGACCCCAAACCACCGCCAATCGCCGCTTCTGTGCGACTGCCTTTGTTTGCGCCGACCGCGCTACCTGCCGCGCCGCCCAATCCGGCGCCAATCGCGGCACCCGTGCTGCCGCCCATTTGCTGGCCGACCACGTTACCTAGCGCACCGCCAATACCACCGCCAACTGCAGCGGTGCCGTCACCGGCTGCCATTGCACCTTGAGCGACCAAAAGTCCCAGAACCAACGTGGACAATGTCAAACGCATGATATGAACCTCTAAATTCCGTATCGGGGGTAAGAGAACGCGTTACGGATGGCGTGAGTCTATCTTTTTCCCCACGTCAGCGCTGATCGTTGGACAGCTGTAGACCTGAAGAGTATGAGGAAGAAACATCCAGACACGAAAAGCCCGGCATTCAAGCCGGGCGTTTTAAACTTATCGATCAGGATCAGTGACGCTTGTGCCCTTTGGCCAGGTTGCTGCCAACGCCGCCGCCCAATGCGCCGCCCAAGCCTGCGCCGATGGTGGAACCGGTCTTGCCGCCCAGGCTGTTGCCGATCACCGAACCGCCAGCCGCGCCGACACCACCACCAATGGCTGCTTTAGTGCGGCTGCCTTTGCGTGCGGCAACAGCGCTGCCGGCCGCGCCCGCGACACCCGCACCAATCGCTGCACCGGTGCTGCCGCCCATTCTCTGGCCGACCACATTGCCCAGCGCGCCACCCAAACCACCACCGATCGCGGCAGTGCCGTCACCAGCAGCCATCGCACCTTGAGCAACCAAAAGCCCCAGAACCAGAGCAGGCAGTGTTAAACGCATGACAAAAACCTCAAAAAATAGGGGTAACCGAAAGGGGCGAGATTGAATGCTTTAGAGGACCAGACACGCACGGGTTCAACCTCGCTATAGGCGACGGTTGGACAGCGTTTATAGAAAAGGTTTTATGACAGGCAAAAAAAAGCCCGCTGGGGAACGGGCCAGGTACTGCTTTCTAACGGATGAGTTGAGCCTACGCAGGTAGGTGTGAAAAGTTTGTGAAAAAAATTTACCAACAGCTAGTGATGTACCTGTAGTCGAAATCCCAGGAGCCAACCTCATGAAAATGAAAACCCCGCTCAATGGCGGGGGTCTGTACGGTTGATAGTTACTTCCTGGCAGGCGCCGCCACCTTGGGCATAAACTTCGCCTTGGGCCCTCGGCGCACCGCAGATTTCAATTTGTTGTTTTGGACCGGGTCTTCACCAAAGCCTGCCACATACTCCGTTTGGCCACACTGGACGCAATTGTTGATCGGAAACTCTGCCCCTTCCTCTTCGATATACGGATCAGTCATACCTTTCCCCTCTCAAAAGGGTCGACACCGGCAAGCCCAATTTGCCAAAAAAATATCGACCACCCAGGATTCTGAGACTAGTCGGTCATTACTGGACTTGTAATTCAGATTGTTGCATGCCCGACGAATGGCCCCTTGCTTCACTCACCGCAGTTTTACCGCCGTCCCGGTCACAAACACCACCACCATCCCGCCCTTCCCGGCAGGCATGCTGATCTCAAAATCAAGCCCCACCACCGCATCGGCCTGAAGCGCCCGCGCCTGCTCCTTGAGCTCGTCGGTTGCCTGAATTCGTGCGTCCTTCAACGCCCGCTCCAATGTCTGAGAGCGTCCACCGAAAAAATCCCGCATCCCGGCGAACATATCGCGCATAACGTTGACACCCTGCACCGACTCGGCACTGACGATGTCCAGATAGGCAGTGATTTGCCGGCCTTCGATGGTGTGGGTTGTGGTGGTGATCATTAAATTTCCTTGTTCATGGCCCGCGGATATTTACTCAAGGCAACCTGGACAGATGTTGAGCCAACGCATCAAACGCCGGCAAGGTGACCGGATCGTTGGCCGAATTACTGGCAACAGGATGCGAGGCGTAGCGAACAATTACCATCTCGGCTTTCGGGTCGGCGTAGTTCTCGCTGTATTTGAGGCCGGTCGTCATATCGAGCACCTGACGCACAGTGGCACTGCCAAACGCAGAGCTCGCGAGTTCAGGGACGTAATCGGCGACAAGCTTGTTCGCGTCGATTTGCCCTTCCGCCACCAACATGGCCCCTAACGTGCCGATCACGGACTTGGTCACCGACATTGCCGCGTGCTGGCCCGCAGGTTTCAGCACGCCGAAGTAACGCTCGTAGACAACTTTCCCGCGGTGCATCACTAAAATGCCATCGGTGTAAGTGGCCGCGAGTGATTGATCCCAAGTTATCGACGTCTTTGTGCCGAGCGGGACGAAGCTGATCGCATCGATGTCTTTGCGCAGCATCAGGTGGACGGCCCAAAGTATTAGAGCAGCTTGACCAACACTGCGGTGACAGTGGCCACCGTGCCAATCAACCCAGTCGCCACAGCCACCGGATACCAAAAAGTTTCACGGGTCATCTTCCCGGCTTCGGCGTTCAGCTTGCGCTGCTCAGCCATCAGCTTGACGATCTCCACGTGAACCTTTTCCAGTTCGGCCTGTTTCATGGTGAATTCCTGCATAACGTGCGTGCGTCCATCCAGATAATGGGCCGCGTCATGTGCCTTGCCCGTTGATTCATTTTGTACCCTAAAGGCGCACCAAATACCCCTTCCGAAACGTAACATTGCCATACACGAAATCCAGACACCAGAAACCACAAAACCCCTGACTTCTCTCGAAATCAGGGGTTTTGGTTACATCGAATTTGGCGGTGAAGGAGAGATTCGAACTCTCGATACAATTTCTTGTATACACACTTTCCAGGCGTGCTCCTTAAGCCACTCGGACACTTCACCGTATCTCTTCAAACATGTTCTGTCTGTCGAGGCGCGCTAATGTAGTCGAAAGCTTTTCCGATGGCAAATATTTTTTTCAGAATTTTCATGCGGTTAGCGATTTAGTCGTTCCGGTGAGTTCCGGGCCATGGCAAACCGGCCAATCTCCGGCGTCGCGCCCCGCTTCTATATAGAGGGGAATGCGCGGCTGGCGTGGCGGGCGATGCTCGCTGGGCGGGAAAAGGGTGACTGGGTGGTCAGTCACGGCGCTTTACCTGGCCTACGGCGGTGGGTAACGTCTGCCCTACTTTATTCAAAGGAATAGCGTCATGAGTGAGTTGATTTCCTACCATCTCGAAGACGGTATCGCGACCCTGACCTTGAGCAATGGCAAGGTCAATGCCATCTCCCCGGACGTGATTGCTGCGTTTAACGCTGCGCTGGATCAGGCGGTGACTGATCGTGCGGTGGTGATCATTACCGGTACGCCCGGGATTCTGTCGGGCGGTTATGACTTGAAGGTGATGACCTCCGGCCCTAAAGAGGCCGTTGCGCTCGTGACTGCCGGTTCGACGCTGGCTCGTCGTCTGTTGTCGCACCCGTTCCCGGTGATCGTGGCGTGCCCTGGGCATGCGGTGGCCAAGGGCGCGTTCCTGCTGTTGTCGGTGGATTATCGCATTGGTGTCGACGGTCCGTTCAGCATTGGTCTGAACGAAGTGCAGATCGGCATGACCATGCACCACGCCGGTATCGAGCTAGCCCGTGATCGCCTGCGCAAGTCGGCGTTCCACCGCTCCGTCATCAACGGTGAGATGTTTAATCCGCAGAGCGCCGTGGATGCCGGTTTCCTCGATCTGGTGGTGTCGGCCGAAGAGTTGCAGGGCGCGGCGCTGGCGGCGGCTCGTCAGTTGAAGAAGATCAACATGACTGCTCACAAAAACACCAAGTTGAAAGTGCGCAAAGCGCTGCTGGAGACGCTGGACCACGCGATCATCCAGGATCAGGAGCATTTGGTTTAAGCCCAAATCTGAAAAACCGAAAAGCCCGACCGTCGTGTCGGGCTTTTTCTTACGCACCCTGTTGAAAAGCCTACAACCGCTCTAGGTCGCGTCTGACTCATAAGTCGGAAACATGCGCTCAAACATCGCCTATCTCCCACCTCTATAGCGGCAATTGCCGAAAACAGTGCACATCCGTACACTGCGCCACCTTTTGTCCCGGTGGGGCCTGTAAATGCTCTTTGTGTTTCGTATGTTATTGATGGGCCTGCACTTTATTCTGGCCGGTGTGCTCGGGGTGATTCTCGGTCTGTGCCGACCATTTAATCCGGACAACAGCCGTTTGTGCGCGCGTCTTTATGCATGGCCGGCGATGTGCATTTTGCGTCTGCGGGTGAAGGCCGACGTCGGACCGTTGATGGATAAACCCGACAGCTGCGTGATCATCGCCAACCACCAGTCCAACTACGATCTGTTTGTGTTCGGCAACGTGGTACCCCCCCGCACCGTGTGTATCGGCAAGAAGAGTCTGAAGTGGGTGCCGCTGTTTGGTCAGTTGTTCTGGCTGGCAGGCAACGTGCTGATCGATCGCGGCAATGCGCAGAAAGCGCGCCAGTCGATGATGACCACGACCCACACGCTGCAAAATGAAGACACCTCGATCTGGGTCTTTCCTGAAGGCACGCGCAACCTGGGCGAAGAGTTGCTGCCGTTCAAGAAAGGCGCCTTTCAAATGGCCATTGCCGCCGGGGTGCCGATCGTTCCGGTGTGTGTCAGCAGTTACGTTAAACACATGCGCTTGAACCGCTGGCGCAGTGGGAAGATTCTGATTCGCTCGCTGCCGGCGATTCCTACGGCTGGATTGAGCCTGGATGACATGCCGCTGCTGATTGCCCAGTGCCGCGAACAGATGCGCGAGTGCATCGCGTCAATGGATCGGCAACTGCAAGCCGCGTAAAAGAAACCCGCCCAGTGCGGGTTTTCTTTCGCCTGCAAGCTTTGCCTACGAACTCCGCAGATTTTGCTGACTCTCAAGCAGCAGACAGGGTTAAGCTGAACACCGCCTGCCACTGCCATCTTTGCTAATAGAAAGCTACCAATAAGAAGTGAATCACCATCATGGGTAGAGTTGTTGCTGCTGCGGTTTACAGCGCCGGTAAGAAAGTCACCAATATCACCCTCGACGAAGGCGCTGCCTGGGCTGCAAAGCCTGGCCACTTTGTCTGGATCGGCCTCGAAGAGCCGAACGCTCAGGAGCTGTACAACCTGCAACGCCAGTTCAACCTGCACGAACTGGCCATCGAAGACGCCCTGGAAAAACACAGTCGACCGAAACTGGAAACCTTCGGCGACGCGCTGTTCATCGTCACGTATTCGCCGATCCGGCATGAAGGCAAACTGCAGTTCATCGAGACTCACATCTTTGCCGGCAACGGTTACATCATTACCGCACGCAACGGCCACTCGGCGTCCTACGCTCATGTCCGACAGCGTTGTGAGGCGCGTCCACTGTTGCTGGAGCACGGGGAAGATTTCGTACTCTATGCCATCCTCGACTTCGTGATCGAAAACTACCAGCCAATGGGCGAAGCGATCCATGCAGAGATCGATGAGCTGGAGAGCAGCGTAATGTGTAGCTCCCTGAACGAGCGCGACATTCAAAAACTCCACAGTCTGCGCCGCGATGTATTGCGCTTGCGCCGGTTTGCGGCGCCGATGGTGGAGATCAGTGAGGAACTGCAGAACCTGAGCTTTCCGTTCATCGACAAGAACATGCGCCCGTACTTTCGCGATGTGCAGATCCACGTCACGCGGCAGATGGAAGACCTGACGACCCTGGCGGATATTGCCAGCCAGACCATTGAGGTTGGGGTGTTGCTGGAGGCGTCACGCCAAAGCGTGGTGCAGCGCAAGTTTGCGGCGTGGGCGGCGATTCTGGCGTTCCCGACGGCGGTGGCCGGGATATACGGGATGAACTTCCAGAACATGCCGGAATTGATGTGGCATTACGGGTATTTCGGGGTGCTGGGGTTTATCGGTGTAGGGTGCGTCAGTTTGTGGGTGAGCTTCAAGAAGTCCGGGTGGTTATAGCCAATACCGAGTCGTGCGTGAAATTCGCGGGCAAGCCTCGCTCCTACGGATTGCGGTGACCTGTAGGAGCGAGGCTTGCCCGCGAAGCTTTTCAAGGTTTAAACAGGTTCTGGCTTGTGCGCCACAAACCGCATCATCCACTCGGCAACGGTAGTGCCGTGATGCTCGTGCTCAAGGCTCGCCATACCTTTCGAATAAATCTGCTCGCCCAGCGCTTGCTGACGAATATCCAACAGCGCGCGCGAGTAATCGTGAATGAATTCCGGATGCCCCTGGAAGCACAGCACCTGATCGTTGATGTGATACGCAGCAAACGGGCAGAATTCGCTGGAAGCAATAACCGTGGCATTTTCCGGTAGCGCGGTGACCTGATCCTGGTGGCTGATCAACAAGGTCAGCTCTTCCCTCAGCGGGCTCATCCACGGCGCCTTGGCGGCGAGTTTGTAGCTGTGGGTGCCGACGCCCCAGCCTTGGGGTGCACGTTCGCTCTTGCCACCCAGCAGCAGCGCCAACAGTTGATGGCCGAAGCACACGCCCAACAGTTTGTCGCCGCGCTCGTAGCGGGCCAGCAGGTAAGTCCTGAGGGTTTCAATCCACGGGTCGGTGCCGAAGGAATCGGCCTTGCTGCCAGTGACCAGATAGGCGTCGAAGGTCAGCTCATCGCCGGGATATTCGCCCTGCATCACGTTGTACACGGTGAACTCGGCAGCGATGGGTTGCTGCGAAAACAGACGCTGGAACATCTGCCCGTAACCCTGATATTGATCGACCAGTTCCGGACGCAGGATGTCGGTTTCCAGAATGCAGATGCGTAACGACATAAAAAATACCTGACACTTGATGGGAATAATGCACACCCCTGAGCCTGCCTTGAAACACCCTGACAAGGCAAGCCCCGGAAGGCGTCATACGTCCCTTAGAAGGCCTCCCCTTTGGCCGCTTTTTCCAGCAGCAGTGCAGGGGGTGCGAATCGCTCGCCATATTGCTCCGCCAGGTATTGGGCGCGGGCGACGAAGTCTTTCACCCCGTACTGGTTGATGAACTGCAGCGCGCCGCCGGTCCAAGCGGCGAAGCCGATACCGAAGATAGAACCGACGTTGGCGTCCGCCGTCGAGGTCAGCACACCTTCCTCCACGCAGCGCACGGTTTCGATGGCTTGCACGAACAGCAGCCGATCACGCACGTCCTTCGGCGAAATCTGCCCGTCAGCCTTCTCGAAACGGGTTTTCAACTCCGGCCACAAATGCTTCTGGCCACCGGCCGGGTAATCGTAAAAACCACCTCCAGCAGCCTTGCCAGGACGCTTGTATTCGTTGAGCAGCACGTCAATCACGGCGAACGCCGGGTGCTCAATCAGCGGCTTCCCTTCTGCCTGTAGGTCTTTGGCGGTTTGCTGGCGGATATGGCTCATGAGGCTGAGGGAAACTTCGTCGGAGATCGCCAGAGGTCCGATCGGCATGCCCGCCTTGCGCGCTTCGGTCTCGATCATCGGCGCGCTCACGCCTTCGCCCAGCATGGCGATGCCTTCGTTGGTGAACGTGCCGAAGACCCGCGAGGTGAAGAAGCCACGACTGTCGTTGACCACAATCGGCGTTTTCTTGATTTGCAAGACGAAATCGAACCCGCGAGCCAGGGTTTCGTCGCTGGTGTGGGCGCCTTTGATGATTTCCACCAGCGGCATTTTCTCCACGGGGCTGAAGAAATGCAGACCGATGAACTTGCTCTGATCCGGCACGGCGGTAGCGAGGCCGCTGATCGGCAAGGTCGACGTGTTGGAGGCAATCACCGCGTCCGGGCCAACGACTTTTTGCGCAGCCGAAGAGACGTTGGCTTTCAGATCGCGATCTTCAAACACCGCTTCAATGATCAGATCGCAACCGGCCAGATCGGCATGGCTTTCAGTGGGGTGAATGCGCGCCAGCGTTGCATCGCGCTGATCAGCACTCAATTGGCCACGAGCAACCTTCTTGTCCAGCAGCACCGCCGAATGCGCCTTGCCCTTTTGCGCTGCCGCAAGATTGATGTCCTTGAGCACCACGTCGATGCCGGCCGACGCGCTGACAAAGGCGATACCGGCGCCCATCATGCCGGCGCCCAGCACACCCACGCGATGCGTCACGTAAGGCGCAAAACCCTGGGGCCGCGAGCCACCGGCATTGATCTCATTGAGCTGAAACCAGAACGTGCCAATCATGTTTTTCGCCACCTGCCCGGTGGTCAATTCGGTGAAGTAACGGGTTTCGATCAGGTGCGCAGTGTCGAAATCCACCTGAGCACCTTCCACTACGGCGCAGAGGATTTTCTCTGGCGCGGGCAGGCAGCCCTGGGTTTTGCTGCGCAGGATCGACGGCGCGATGGCCAGCATTTGCGCGACTTTCGGGTTCGACGGCGTACCACCCGGAATCCGGTAACCCTTCACGTCCCAGCGCTGCACGACCGAAGGATTGGCGATAATCCAGGCGCGAGCCTTGGCCAGCAGTTCATCACGATCCGTCGCCAGCTCATCAATCAACCCTGCCCGCAACGCCTGCTGCGGCCGGACTTTCTTGCCCTCGAGTAGGTACGGCAAAGCTTTTTCAATGCCGAGCATCCGCACCATGCGCACCACCCCGCCGCCACCCGGCAGCAGGCCGAGGGTCACTTCCGGCAAGCCGAGTTGCACCGAAGAATCATCCAGCGCAACCCGGTGATGGCACGCCAGGCAGATTTCCCAACCGCCGCCCAACGCGGCGCCGTTGATGGCCGCAACCACCGGTTTGCCGAGGGTTTCCAAAGTTCGCAGCTGCCCTTTGAGCGTCAGCACCCTGTCATAGAAGGCTTTGGCTTCAGGCTTGCCGACCTTGATCAGTTCATTGAGGTCGCCACCGGCGAAGAAAGTTTTCTTGGCCGAGGTGATGATCACGCCGGCGATGGTGTCTTTGTCGGCAACCAATCTGGCAACACACGCGGCCATGGCTTCGCGGTAGACCGCGTTCATGGTGTTGGCGCTCTGTCCCGGCATGTCGATGGTCAGGACGACGATCTGGTCCTGCCCTTTTTCGTAACGAATGGCTTCGGTCATGTCACTTGTTCCTTAAGGTCGGGGCTCAGAGGCGTTCGATGATGGTGGCAATGCCCATGCCGCCGCCGACACACAGCGTCGCGAGGCCATAGCGCAGACGCCGGGTTTCCAGTTCATCGAGCAACGTGCCGAGGATTGCGCAGCCGGTGGCACCCAGCGGGTGGCCCATGGCGATGGAGCCGCCGTTGACGTTGACCTTGTCCGGGTCGATCGCCATGTCCTTGATGAATTTCAGCACCACCGAGGCGAAGGCTTCGTTGACCTCGAACAGGTCGATGTCTTCGACCCGCAACCCGGCCTTGGCCAATGCCTTGCGGGTAGCCGGTGCGGGCCCGGTGAGCATGATGGTCGGATCGGTACTGGTAACTGCGGTGGCGACGATCCGCGCCCGTGGCTGTAAGCCCAACGCCCGACCCTTGGCCTCGGAACCGATCAGCATCAGCGCCGCGCCATCGACGATGCCGGAGCTATTGCCCGGGGTGTGCACGTGGTTGATCCGCTCGACATGGCTGTAGACCCGAATCGCGGTGGCGTCGAAGCCCATTTGCCCCATCATTTCGAAGCTCGGCTTGAGCTTGCCCAAGCCTTCCAGGGTCGATTCGGCGCGGATGAATTCATCGTGATCGAGCAGGATGATGCCGTTCTGGTCCTGCACCGGCACCAGCGACTTGTTGAACGAACCATCGGCCCTTGCCCGCGCAGCCTTTTGCTGGGAGTGCAGCGCATAAGCATCGACGTCCTGACGGCTGAAGCCCTCCAGCGTGGCGATCAGGTCAGCGCCCACGCCCTGAGGGGTGAAATGGCTGTGAAGATTGGTTTGCGGGTCCAGTGCCCAAGCGCCGCCATCGCTGCCCATTGGCACGCGGGACATGGACTCGACGCCGCCGACCACCACCAGGTCTTCGAAGCCGGAACGCACTTTCATCGCCCCGAGGTTCACCGCCTCCAGCCCCGATGCGCAGAAGCGATTGATCTGTAAACCCGACACACTGACGTCCCAATCGGCCACCTGGGTCGCGCTTTTGGCAATGTCTGAGCCTTGGTCGCCGATGGGCGTCACGCAACCAAGCACCACATCGTCGACCTGACGGGTGTCGAGGGAAGTGCGCTGTTGCAGCGCCGTGAGCAGCCCGGCTACCAGGTTCACCGGTTTGACGCTGTGCAAGGTGCCATTGGCCTTGCCTTTGCCGCGGGGCGTGCGTAACGCGTCGAAAATCAAAGCTTGGGTCATGACGTCCTCGAACCTGGGCGGGGAGTAAATACAGAGTCCCCACTCTTAGGCCGAGCGCCCATGGATTCAATGACCGCAACGCTCACTGACATTGACGGTCACGCTCAGACGGACGGTAGTCAACCACCGGTTTAACCGATTCAGGACACCAAGCTGTCTAGCCAACGGGCGCCCAAGAAGCTGGCAATAGGCCTCATGCCTTTTTAAGCGAAATTTATATGAATCCCATACGAAATGGATCTAAACCAAGCGTGACGCGGGCTCTAAGGTGAACTTGTACGAAGTTGTCGTCGGGTTTTGCCGAGGCGCTCGTCAAACAGGAAGTGCAATGCTCTGTCGTCATGGAGAAATGCAGGCAGGCATCAGGAAATAACAATAAAGGCGGTCAAGCCATGTTCAAACAATCGAAAGTACGTCAAGCCGGGCTCATTCTATTCGCCACTACGCTGTTGTTGATTTTGCCGAACCTGACCAAGGTGATCGGCTAGTCGGTCAATAAAAAATACGGCGCCAGATTTTATATCGCCCTCTAAAAATGTGACTGGCTCGCTACCCGGGCCAGCGTGGGTGTGCCAACCTTTGCGGCACTTCCACGACATGGACGGCGATCACTTGAAAACGCTCATTCTGTTCGGGGCCTTGCTGCTCAGCACGCCTCTGTCTGCCGCACAGCTGAACCTTGAGCTGGGCGCGAGCAGTCGCACCTGGCAAACCGAGGAGTTGCTCAAGCATCCTCAGGTTCAGACCATCACGATCAGTAACGACGTGTCTTACAAACGGGACATGAGCTATCGCGCTGTTCCGGTGGCGGCGTTGTTGACCGGCATCAAGCCTGAAGATCATTTACAGGCTGTTGCCCTGGATGGTTTTGCCGCAGAACTGTCGGCGGCGCCGCTGCTCAATACCCAGGGTGCGCGTGCATGGTTGGCAATTGAAGAGTCCACCAAGCCGTGGCCAGCGCTGTCGGAAGGCAAGCCCGGCGCCGGACCGTTCTATCTGGTCTGGACCGATCCGCAGGCGGGCGACATCAGCCCCGAGCAATGGCCATTCCAGGTGGCGAGCATCAAGCGCATGGCACCGGTGGCCGAGCGCTTCCCTGCCCTGCTGCCCGATCCGGCGCTTAAGGCCGACGATCCGGTGAACAAGGGCTTTGCGCTGTTTCAGAAGAATTGCCTGGCGTGTCATCGATTGAATGGTGCCGGGGATGCGCAGTTCGGGCCTGATCTGAATATTCCGTTTAACCCCACCGAGTACTTCGGCGCGGATTTCCTTAAGCGCTACATTCGTGATCCGCAGAGTTTGCGCCAGTGGCCGCAGGCGAAGATGCCCGGGTTCTCGGTAACGGTGTTGCCGGACGGGGATCTGGAGAGGTTGGTGGGGTATTTGAAGCACATGGCTGGCCGAAAAGTTACGCCCTGACACTGCCCCCCTGTGGGAGCGAGCTTGCTCGCGATGGCGGTGTGTCAGTCGCAGCAGTTCTGACTGAACAGGCGCCATCGCGAGCAAGCTCGCTCCTACAGGGGGTTGCGGTGTATCGGATTACTGCTGCTGGACAGAGATAAGCGGGGTCGGGGTCGGCGAAACAAACACTTTCGCATGCATCTGCTCGCTACCACCGCCACGCCGCATGCCACGCACCGGGCAGGCATCCAGGTAATCCAGGCCCACCGCCAGTTTCAGATGACGCTCCGGCCGCGCCAATTCATTGGTCACGTCGAAGCTGTACCAGGCGTCATCGAGCCAGGCTTCTGCCCAGGCGTGACTGGCCAGGTGTTCGCTGTTCTCGCTGTACAAATAGCCCGACACATAACGCGACGGAATGCCCAGGCTGCGAGCGCAGGCGAGAAACGCGTGGGTGTGGTCCTGGCAGACGCCCGAACGCCCGGCGAAGGCCTGAGCGGCGCTGGTGTCCACTTCGGTGGAGCCCGGCGTGTAGGTCATGTGCTGGTTCAAGCCATGCATCAAGTCGATCAGCGCTGTGCGATCCCGGCGTTGTTTGCATTCTTTTTCGGCAAAAGCGCGCAGTGCTTCATCGGGCTCGGTCAGGCGCGTGAAACGCAGGAACGGCAGCGCCGACTGGCTTTCATGCTCCGCCTCACGCAATTCGTCGATGTCCACCTGCCCACGCGCGCCGATGATGATCGCCTCGTGGGGCTCGTCCATGGTCAGCACGTGCAGGATGTTGCCGAACGGATCGAGTTGCGCGCGCACCGGGCGCGGCAAGTCGAGTTGCCAGCTGAGCACATGCTGGCGCTCGCTGTCGTGAGGTGTCAGTCGCAAATACTGGATGCTCGCCCGCACCTGATCTTCGTAGTGATAGGTGGTCTCGTGGCTAATGGAAAGTCTCATGCAGCCTCCAGGTAGGAACTGTGAATGGCGTTGCCCAACTGGCGCACCAGCGGGATGAACTCGGTCAGCCAGGCGTGCAGGCCTTCGTCGAGAATTTCGGTGATGCCGGTGTAGCGCAAGCGTGCGTCGATTTCCGCGGCCAGGCGTTGCGCGGGACGACCGTTAGCCCCTGGCAGTTGGGCGAGGATCTGGTCGATTTCTTCGGTGCAGGCGCGCAGGGAACGCGGGACATCGGCCCGCAACAGCAGCAGTTCTGCCACATGCCGGGCGCCGGGGGCGTCGCGGTAGATTTCGGTGTAGGCCTCGAAAGAGGACAACGCCCTTAGCAAAGCACTCCACTGGTAGTAAGCGTGCGCCGTGCCATCGCTGACCGCTTCGGCCTGATCGCCGGCCATTTCGTAGCGGGCATCCAGCAGGCGCAATGTGTTGTCAGCCCTTTCGATAAACGTCCCCAGGCGAATGAAACGGAACGCATCGTTACGCATGATCGTGCCGTAGGATGCGCCGCGGAACAGGTGGGAACGTTCCTTGATCCACTCGCAGAAACGGCTCATGCCGTAGCGACTCAAGCCTTGATCGGCTATCCCGCGAATTTCCAGCCAGGTGGCATTGATGTTTTCCCACATGTCCGCGGTGATTCGCCCACGCACCGCATGGGCACTGGCCCGCGCGGCGCCGAGGCAGCTGTAGATACTCGCCGGGTTGGCCGCGTCCAGGGCGAAGAAATGCAGCAGCCGTTCGGCGTGCAATTCGCCGTGGCGCTCCAGGTAATCGTCCAGGGTGCCGGTAATCAGCAACGGCATGGCGAGTTCGTGCAGGCCATCACCGCGGCCATCCTGTGGCATCAGCGACAGCGAATAACTGATGTCGAGCATCCGTGCGAGGTTTTCCGCCCGCTCCAGGTAACGCGACATCCAATACAAATCCGAGGCAGTTCTACTTAACATGGCAGGCTTCCTTCAATCCTCGACCACCCAGGTGTCCTTGGTTCCGCCACCCTGGGAGGAATTCACCACCAGGGAGCCTTCGCGCAAGGCGACACGGGTCAAACCGCCGGGCACAACCCGGGTTTCGCGGCCAGACAATACAAACGGACGCAGGTCGATGTGGCGTGGAGCGATGCCGTTTTCGACAAAGGTCGGACAGGTCGACAGCGACAACGTCGGTTGCGCGATGTACGCATGGGGCTTGGCTTTGATGCGCGCGCGGAATGACTCGATTTCCGCCGCCGTCGCCGCCGGCCCCACCAGCATCCCGTAACCGCCGGAGCCCTGGGTTTCCTTGACCACCAAATCCGGAAGATTGGCCAGTACGTGGGACAGTTCGGAGGGATTACGGCACTGCCACGTCGGCACGTTCTTCAGAATCGGCTCTTCATCCAGGTAGAAACGGATCATGTCCGTGACGAATGGATACACCGACTTGTCGTCTGCGACCCCGGTACCGATGGCATTCGCCAGCACGACGTTGCCGGAACGGTAGGACGACAGCAGCCCTGGAACGCCAAGCATCGAGTCCGGGTTGAACGCCAGCGGATCGAGGAACGCATCGTCGAGGCGACGGTAGATCACGTCGACGGCTTTCGGCCCGTCCGTGGTGCGCATGAAGACCTTGTCGTCACGCACGAACAGGTCCGCACCTTCCACCAGTTCAACGCCCATCTCCCGAGCCAGAAACGCATGCTCGAAAAACGCGCTGTTGAACCGGCCAGGGGTCAGCACCACCACGCTCGGGTTATCGATCGGGCTGGAGCTTTTCAGGGTGTCGAGCAACAGGTTCGGATAATGGTCGATGGGGGCAATGCGCTGCGCCGCAAACAATTCGGGGAACAGTCGCATCATCATCTTGCGGTCTTCGAGCATGTAGCTGACGCCACTCGGTGTACGAAGATTGTCTTCGAGCACGTAGTACGTGCCGTCGCCATCGCGCACCAGATCGACACCCGAAATGTGCGAATAGATATCGCGGTGCAGATTCAGCCCTTGCATCGCCAACTGGTATTGCTCGTTGGCCAGCACCTGCTCGGCCGGGATGATGCCGGCCTTGATAATGCGTTGCTCGTGATAAAGGTCGGCGAGGAACATGTTCAACGCCTTGACCCGCTGAATGCAGCCGCGCTCGACAACTCGCCATTCACTGGCAGGGATGCTGCGGGGGATGGTGTCGAAGGGAATCAGGCGCTCTGTCCCTTGCTCATCACCATAGAGCGTGAATGTAATCCCGGCGCGATGAAATAACAGATCGGCCTCGCGTCGCCGTTGTGCCAAAAGCTCGTCAGGCGTTTCGGCCAGCCAACGGGAAAACTCCCGATAATGCGGGCGGACCTGGCCGCCGGCATCGTACATCTCATCAAAATAGGTGCGGATCATGCCGTACTCCTTGTCACCCGGACATCTGGGCTTCGCAAAGCCCGTGCCATCGGCATAAACGCTTTGATATCAATCAGTTGGATAATCGAACTGCACGCACCGCACCAATCCTGTGCGGTAAATGCCCCCACCTGATCGCCCCCGCTTCATTGCGAAGCAATGTTGTCGCCTATCACCAGCATAGTCAGAGTTGATTTCACTGCCCGGGAGTCGATGCGGATAATCCGCGCATTCGCTGAAAATCTTGATGAACTTCCCTTTAGCCGCCTGCTCAGGCGGTTTTTTTTGTGCCGGATTCTTGTTTCAGGGTTTTGCCGGGGGCGTTTTCTATTCCGCAAAAACGAAAACGGCCAACCCTGAGGTCAGCCGTTGCTGAGTGTTGTTACTGTTCATAAGGTTATGCGAGTAGCCCTCGTACCTCCTGCTTGACGCCCCATCCTTCGATGATGCCGCCCAATGGCTCGACCACCGCCTCGAAATCCTGCTCAAAGTCGCCGATGCCGTCATAGGTGGCGTACATCACTTTGCTCAGTTCCAGGTACCACGCGCCGTCGTCGCGCACGCTGATTTGTGCATTCAAGGATTCACCACAGTAATGCCCCGCCGCCCTGCGCGCCCGCTCCTCGTCCGGGAAAATGGCGTAGAACTCGATGGGATGGAATCGTGAAAAGTCGAAACCGCCTTCTTTCATGCGGCGCAACACGCTGCTGCTGATGTCTTCTTGATAGGCTGTGCTCATGAATCGTCCCCCTCAGATTGATGGATAGACTTTCCGTATTCCCGGCACTCGCAACCGAATGGGGCGAGCGATGCGGCAACAACATTGCCGGTGGGAAGCAAGCATGTAGCTGACAAGACCAGACCTTAGCGATCCGTTCGCTGATCTCGTTTGCAGAGTAGCCCCTAGATAGAGCCGCTGCCAAGGCCTGGTTGTGAATGTGCCGAGGTAAGTGTCAGACGGGAGTAATGCCGAGGATTTCAATGCTGCACTGGTTTTTCAGATTTTTGACAGTCGGATCATCGGCGCGCCCTTCCAGATCGTTGAGGTCCAGTTCGGCAGCCACAGGCAGACGCCGGGCGCGAATGAGTTTCGCGGCTTGCTCGCTGTTTGGGCATTCATCGCTCTCGAACACCTCGTCAACTTGCTCACCGTGATCATCAACGAAAGTGACTTTCCACTTTTGCATCGGTGCCTCCTTGGTAAAACCCGCGGATGGGTTTACCACTATCTCGACCTTGTACCCCGGCCAATCGTTCAACCGGACCCTCTCTCTATAAGTGAAGCATGAAAAAAGGGTCGCCTCCGACGTGTTTTACACCGGAGCGACCCTTTCCGACCTGCGTGCTATCAGTCGTTGCTAGGTTTGTTCACAGCCGCAGGACGAATTGCGGCAAGGCGAAAGCGCCGATGTGGATTTCCGGGTTCTAGTAGCGGGAATGCAATCAGATTCGCACGTTGCCCCGCGGCCCGGCGATGGCCCAGATGATCAGGCCCAGGACCGGCAGCAGCAGGATCAACAGCACCCAGACGATTTTCATCCCGGTGGTGGCGCCACTTTTCAGCACGTTGATGATGGCCCAGATGTCCAGGGCAAGAATAATCAGGCCAATCAGACCGTTGAACGTGGAACCCATGGTGACGCTCCCTAAGAGTGGTATGCACTCTTAGGATAGCCGGCCATTGCGACGGTTCCGTTTTATTGGCGCCTTGTAGGCTTCAGACGTGGATCGCCACTTTCAGGGCTTCCAGGGACGGTGCGGCAGTGATGCCGACTTCGGCGCACAACTCGAGCACGCGCGGCACGTCGCTGCCGTAGACCAGCACCACTTGCAGTTCGTCGTCGAGCAGCTGACTGAAGTTCATCAGCACGTAGCCGCCGTTTTCCTTGTTCATGCTGCTCATCTGCACCTGAATGCGATTGAGCGCGGTCAGGGCTTCGGTCTTGGCCAGTTGCTTGGGTTTGATGTTGAAATCAACGCCGGGCCCGAACGAGGCGACGATCTGGGCGAACAGATCCATGTACGTGTCAGCCTGGAACAGCACGGTTTCCGGCAGGCTGCCCACGACTACCCACTCCCCCAGCGGAATCGGGAACGTGTCGTCGTAGTTGATATCCGGATTGGCCGTCAGAAAAGCCTCTGGATTGGCGTAGGCCTGGGCCGCTTCGTCAGCGACTTTCAGGATTTCGTCATCGCTCATGCACCCGGAGCTTATTTTGCTGATGAGTTCGACGAGTGCGGCTTTCATGGGCGGAATCCTGTAGCGAGGGAATTTTGAAGCCGCGAAGGATAGCGCATTACGCCCCGCAATTCCTGTGCGCGAGCAGGGTCGGGATTGTTGACCCACATCAAGTTCTGACGCACTGAGTAGCGGCAAAATACTGGCACCTTGCCGAAACCGTTTCCGCTATCAGAGAAGACCTCCATGGGTGCCTGGCTTAGCAATATCTCACTGAAATACAAATTCTGGGCGGTCAACGCCGTCGCGTTCATCACGACCTTGTTGCTGGTGATCTATGCCGTGCAACTCGAACAACAGGCCCGCAGCCATGCCTCACAGGCATCGGCCCAAGCCCAGGCGCGACTGCTCGGCGCCTGGCCCGCCGGGCAACCGCTACCCAAAGCCGATAACGTGCTGACTTTCAGTCGCGGGCAGGCACCGTTGCTGAACGGGCAGCCGGTACAGGAACTGGCCGATACCAACGGCTGGGTCGGGATCAATGCCATGCCGCTGTTCGGCGACAACCCGTTGATGGGCGCCGAAGTGTTTACGCGCACGGATGGCAATCAGGTCGCGGTGATTACCCATGGCCCGAGCCTGGCCCAGGTATTTGGCGAGCGTTTACCCAACTATGCAGTGGCGGTAGCGATCCTGATGCTGGCGATGCTCGGCGCTTCGCAGTTGTTGATCCGCTTCCTGCTCAGCCAGCTCAATACGCTGAAGGACGTCATGCTTCACGTCGAGAAAACCGGTGACCTGTCGACCCGTGTGCCGCTGGCCTGCACTGACGAAGTCGGGCAGATGGCCAACGCTTTCAACGCCATGCAGGCCGGTTACCAGCGGGTGGTCAATACCGTTGCCAGCACCGCCCGGCAACTGGATGTCGGCGCGGCGCGGCTCGCGTCGAGCATGAACGAGGTGCGTCACGGCATGCTCGGCCAGCAAAGCGAAACCGATCAGGCCGCCACGGCGATCAACGAAATGACCGCCACGGTCTATCACATTGCCCAGCACGCCGGCGCCACTCGCGACCTCTCGCAAACCGCCGACACCCTGGCCGGCAGCGGGCAGCAAGTGGTGAGTCGGGTGCAGAAGTCGATTGCCGGGCTGTCCAGCGGGGTGCAGCAGACTGCAGAGATGATTCAGCGTCTGGCCGAGGACAGTCAGAAGATCAACAGCGTGGTCAGTGTGATTCACAGCATTGCCGAGCAGACCAATCTGCTGGCCCTGAACGCGGCCATCGAAGCGGCCCGTGCCGGTGAAATGGGTCGCGGCTTTGCGGTTGTCGCTGATGAAGTGCGCAACCTCGCCAAGCGTGTCCAGACGTCCACTGACGAGATCACGATCATGGTTTCGGCGTTGCAGGCCGGGACTCGGGACGCAGTGGACTTCATGCAGGAAAGCTCGTTCAAGGCCGACGATTGCGTGCAGCAGGCTCAGGAAGCCGGCGCAGCGTTGGCGCAAATCACCAGCGCAGTGGCGCAGATGCGCGAAAGCAATACGCAGATCGCCGTGGCAGCCGAGCAGCAGAGCCACGTGGCGGAGGAGATGAATCGGTCGATCGTGAGCATTCGGGATGTGACCGAGACCACTGTGCAGCAGACTGTGAACTCGGCGACCACCAGTCATGAACTGGCGGCGTTGGCCGGGGAATTGAGCAAGGCTATCGGGCAGCTCAAACTGTGATAACGCCATCGCGAGCAAGCTCGCTCCCACAGTGAATCTCTTTTGTACCAAAAATCAATGGTCACTGAAGATCCCATGTGGGAGCGAGCTTGCTCGCGATAGCGTCAGCTCAATCAACATCAATTTCGAACATGGCCACCTATCACTTCGATAGCCAACCTTGATTCGCCGCCCGCTTTGGCCACGCCTATTCTTCAATCATGTGTTCAACATGGATCGAGGATTACCATCATGGGCAAACGTCACCCCAACCTCCCCGCCTGGCAATGGCGAGCGTGCCCGAACAATCACCAGCACCCGACCAATCTGGTGCTGCACCTGATGGCCGTGCCGCTGTTCATCGTGGCTTTTCTGCTGATTGTCACGGGGGTGTTCAGTCTGAGCTTCGCGAATGTCGCGATCGGTGTGATCGGCCTGCTCGCAGCGCTCGGCCTGCAACGCCACGGTCACCGTGAGCGCCACCGTCGTCACTGATCAGGCGAAAATCGTCACCGTCTGCCGGCTCATGGCAATCAACTGACCGTGCGCGTTCCACAGCTTCGCGGCCGCATGGCCGTAGCCGTCATCGGCATGTTCGGTTTCAACCAGGTATTTGCACCAGTCCAGCGTGCTCAGTTCCAGCAATGGCTGGACGAATTCGATGGTCCAGGTCAGCGTGCTGCCCATCGCCGGTTTATTCAGGTGCGGCATCAGGGCCGGTGGCCAGGCGTCGACCAGCGCCAAAATATGCGCTTCACTGACCGCTTCTTCCTTCACGTCCCCACGCAAGCGCACCCAGCCGCCCATCTCGCGGGATGTGTTGCCCGTGAACGGCAGACCGCCGACACTCCAGCGCATCGCCAGATGCTGCATGAACTCCGGGAGTACCCCTTTGATGAACGGCAGTTCCTGACAATCGTCCCAGTGCTTCATCTCGGGTGCCGGTTCGGCGATCACCGCCACTTCCGACGGTCGCGAGGCGCCGAAGCTGCCCTGGATCAACGTCACCACCTGCCCCTTCTGCATCGCCCGACCCAGCACCTGGCTGACAGCCTTGCCTTCGCGCAACACATCGACTTCAAAGCTGACCGGCACTTCAGGCTCGACCGGACCGACAAAGGTGATCGCCAACGAGCGCACCGGACGATCCGCCGGGACCTTCGCGCGCATGGCTTCGTACTGCAAGGCGGCCACCAGGCCACCGAAACTGGCACGCCCCTGAGCCCATTTGGCCGGAATAGACAGCTCCAGCGGCTGGCTGCGGACAGCGTCGAGCAGATCGGAAAAGCGCATGGAAACCTCGGTGCGGGAAAATGATGATGGGATCTTAACCAGCCTGCGAGGACGGCACAGCGCTTATTCCGGCCAAAGAGGCGGACAGATAGGCCGCATGCCGGACATCGATTCCAAATACAACAGCTCCCACAGGGATATGTGGTGGTATCAGGATTTGAAACAGGTGGCGCTGAGTTTGTCGAGGACGCGGTCGGCGCAGCCTTCGGCCTTGGCCATGGTGGTTTTCCAGACGGCCACACAAGGCTGCAAATCGGCTTCCTGTTCGGACCGGGCCAACCATTGCCAGCAATCGTGCCAATCGCCCAACGCACCCTGGGCCGACTTGAGTCTGGGCAGCGCCGGTTTCGGCAATCGATCAAGCTCGGGATAGGCTTCGATCCCATAGCGCACGCGCTTGATCAGCAGGCGCAGACGATGGCGATCATGGGCAGGGTCGTGCAGGGCCTTATCGAGTTTTTTCCATTGTTTGGCCAGACGTTTTTCGATGCGCTGTCGCAAGCCCTTGAGCAAGCCCTGACGCTGGGAGGCCCGCAAAAAGCGCGGAAAGGCGTCGAGGATCATCAGCAACTGCGCCACTTCAGGACTCATCGCCACCGCCGGATAAGCCTCGGCCATTTGCGCCATGCGCCGATGGGCAGCCTCGGGTTGGTCATGCTGGAGCAAGTACGCCGCCAGCACTTCGCGATCGCGCAACGGCGTGGTCAGGTCGCCGACCCGGGACGCCGCCGCTTCCAGCTGTTCGACCCCGGGCAAGCCGCGCAATGGCCGCAACAGACTGCGCAAACGGCGAACCGTAGTGCGCAGATCGTGCAGCGCTTCAGGGTCGGTGCGGGCACTCAAGCGTGCCTGACAGGCCAACAACCGAACTTCCAGGCTCAGGACATGAGCCACCAACCGATCAACCAAGGCAGACATCGCTTGCTCCCTGAATCGAATTCCCCCAATTGCCTACATCATGCCTCAACGGCCAGCGCGCGACTCACGAATATAGAAGCGTGCCTTCTCGGCCTTCTTGGCGCAGCCTTCGAACGCTTCGAATTGCTGCTGGGTCTTGGCGCCGGTCAACAGCGACAGCGCCTTGGAGTAACTGACATTCCCGGCGAAACCTTCAGCCTTGGCCAGGTCCAGCTCATGCCACGCCGCATCGATCCCGTTGGCGCAGCTGTCACGGTAAGCGGTTTTGCCGGCACAACCGGCGAGTGCCAGGGCAATCAATGGCACACAGATCCAGGCTTTCATCACTCACACCTCAAAAATAGGTCAACAGTCGTGCAGTTAAGACGGTCTGACGCGTGAAAAGTGCCTCGGTCCCGCCGCACAAACTTTAGCACTCGCGAGAATACCCATCTGCCGTCATGGAGTGTCGAAAAAACGACGCCCTCGCCTCGCGGAACGACCTTAGCGATTGAAGCGCGCCCCTCGATGGGTGCATTGTTGAACCTTGTCAGACGAGGGCGATTCATGAAAAAGCGTGTCGCACTGGTGCTGGGCTCAGGTGGAGCCCGGGGCTATGCCCATATCGGTGTCATTGAAGAGATCGAGCGGCGTGGCTACGACATCGCCTGCATCGCCGGTTGCTCCATGGGCGCGGTGGTCGGCGGGATCTATGCCGCCGGCAAACTCGACGAATATCGCGACTGGATCGAAAGCCTGGACTACCTCGACGTCTTGCGTCTGGTGGACGTCAGTTTTCGCTTGGGCGCGATTCGCGGGGAGAAGGTTTTCGGGCAGATCCGCAAGATCGTCGGCGAGATCAATATCGAAGACCTGCGCATCCCTTACACGGCGGTGGCGACCGACCTGACCAACCAGCAGGAAATCTGGTTCCAGGAAGGCTGCCTGCACCAGGCCATGCGCGCCTCGGCGGCGATTCCCAGCCTGTTCACCCCGGTGATGCAAGGCAATCGCATGCTGGTGGACGGCGGTATCCTCAACCCTTTACCGATCGTGCCGGTGGTGTCGAGTCATTGCGACCTGATCATCGCGGTCAACCTCAACTCCACCAACCAGCGCCACTATCAATTGCCGGTGATCCAACGCCCGGCGGCGTTCAAGAGCCGTTTCGACAGCCTGATCAACTCGCTCGGTTCAAAAATGCCATTTCGCCGCAAACAGGCGGAACAATTGCTGCTGCTGGAAAAGGAAGCGTTGATGGCAGAAGCGGCCGAGATCAACCCGTGGATCGAATCCGCCGAACCCGAAGCCCAGCAACCGGCAGCTGCCCCTGAACGCGCCGGCGCGCCGAAATCTGCGACAGGCTCGTTCATCATCGACAACGTCGGCCCGGCCTCTTTGCTGGACCTGATCAACCAGAGTTTCGAGGTGATGCAAACCTCATTGGCGCAGTACAAGATCGCCGGTTATCCGCCGGATATTTTGATCAACGTGCCAAAGCGGGTGTGCCGGTTTTTCGAGTTCTATAAAGCGCCGGAGCTGATCGCGCTGGGGCGGGAGATTGCGCGGGATACGATGGATCGGTATGAGAATGAGCGGGATTCCTGAGACTCTCGGGTGAATGACAGGCCCCCTTCGCGGGCAAGCCTCGCTCCTACAGGATTAAGGTGATCACAAATGTTTGTGAACGACGCTAATCCGTAGGAGCGAGGCTTGCCCGCGAAGGCGTCCGCCCGGACAACTCAGAACTAAAGACTGCCCTCACTCAACAACCGGTACCCAACCCCGGCTTCGGTGACGATGAACCGCGGTTGCGTCGGGTCGTCTGCCAGTTTCTGGCGCAAGTGCCCGACCACAATCCGCAAATAGTGAGTGTCTTCGGTATGGGTCGGCCCCCAGATGTCCTTGAGCAGTTGCTGCTGGGTGATGACCCGTCCCGGATGCCGCGCCAGTTGCGCCAGCACCGCGTATTCCTTGCGGGTCAGCGCGACCTCGGTGCCATCGAGCACTACCCGGCGATAAGCCAGATCGACGGTCAACGGACCGAACGTCAGCGCCGCCGTTTGAGCTTCTCCCGCCGGTGCCTGACGCAACAACGCACGAACCCGGGCCAGAAATTCCTGAATGCCAAACGGTTTGGTCACGTAGTCGTTGGCGCCGCCATCGAGCGCTTCGACTTTCTGCCCTTCACTGGCACGCACCGAGAGCACCAGCACTGGCACCGTCGACCACTCGCGAAACTCGCGCAGCACTTGCTGGCCGTCGATGTCCGGCAACCCGAGGTCGAGCACCAGCAGGTCCGGTTTATTCAGTGCAGCCTGGACCAGGCCTTCGGTTCCGGTGCCGGCTTCGAGCACTTTGTAGCCCTGGGAGGCGAGGCTGATGCGCAGGAATTTGCGGATCTGTGGTTCGTCATCGATGACCAAAATGGTCGCGGTCTGGCTCATGAATTCACATCAACACAAAGAAGTGGCAAGAGAGTAACGCATGCGCGATCAGGCTTCACTTTCGGCTCTTAATTTTCAAAGGCCGGCTGAGCCTGCAACGGCAGGTGCAAAGTGATGCAGGTGCCTCGCCCGTCGATGCCATCGGCGACGCTGATCCGCCCGCCATGGGCACCGACCATGCCCTGACAGATCGCCAGCCCCAGCCCGGTGCCCTGCCCGCCACGATCACCGCGCGCGGCGGTGTAGAACATGTCGAAAATCTTCGCCCGCTCCTCTTCCGGAATCCCTGGTCCTTCATCGCTCACCGAGAAAAACAGGTCATTGTCGTCGGCTCCGGCGCGCAATTGCAGACGCCCGTGAGCAGGTGAAAAACGCGCGGCGTTTTCCAGCAC
Organism: Pseudomonas sp. RT4P38; assembly: GCF_054897765.1. Lineage (NCBI taxonomy): Bacteria > Pseudomonadati > Pseudomonadota > Gammaproteobacteria > Pseudomonadales > Pseudomonadaceae > Pseudomonas > Pseudomonas sp. RT4P38. The sequence goes on along the minus strand of NZ_CM142703.1, from coordinate 2,308,669 downwards.
GTTGACCAGCGCCTGTTCGATCAGCGCGGCGTGGACGTAAAGCAGCGGCAACTCCGGCGGCACTTCGGTGGTCACCTGCAACGGCGCCAGCACTGCGCGCAGACGATTGAGTGAACTGCCGACGATGTCGGCCGGCGACACCCAGTCCCGCGCGAGCTTCAGGGCACCGTGCCCGAGGCGGGTCATGTCCAACAGGTTCTGAATGTAGCGATCGAGCCGTTCGGCTTCATCGCGAGTGCCTTCGAGCAGTTCGCGGCGATCCTCCAGCGGGATCGCTTCACCGAGGGCCAACAGACTGTCGATGCTGCCGCGCATGGAGGTCAGCGGCGTGCGCAAATCGTGGGACACCGAGGCCAACAAGGCACTGCGCAGTTGCTCGGTTTCGCCGTGCAGCCGAGCGGCTTCCAGGTCTTCGGCCAATTGCGCACGCGCCAGCGCCTGGGCCAGCGGTTGGCTCAACGCGGTCAACAAACGGCGCCGCTGCCCGCTCAAGGTCTGGCCCTCTTTGGCACAGACACCGAGCAGTGCCAGCGGCCCGTCTTCCACCGACAACGGCCACCACCACCAGCGTCCGAACGGCAGCGTGCCGGTGCCCGCGCCGGCCGGTTGATCATGTTGCCAGGCCCAATCAGCGGCAGCGCGCTCGGCTTCGGAAAACTCCAACGGGCCACCGGTTTCGACTTTCCAGCCGCCCTGCCCGTCTTGATTGAGCAGGCACAGTTGCAAGTCACTCCAGCCGTTGAGGTGCTGGGCCGCGGCGCTGACCACCGCTTGACGGTCGGTGGCGGCAGTGAGTTTGCGTGACAGGTCGAGCAGTTCGGTGGTCTCTTCCTGAGTGTCGCGCAGGGCTTGTAACTGCCGCCGCTGTCGGGCCGCGAGGTTACCGGTGAGCGCCGCCATCAGCAGGAAGAACAACAAGGTCAGCACGTCTTCTTCGCGCTGGATGCTGAAAGAGAAAGTCGGCGGAATGAACAAAAAATCGTAGGTCAGAAACGACAACGCCGCACAGGCCAGCGCCGGGCCGAGGCTGCTGCGCACCGCCACCAGCAACACCGCGGCGAGAAACACCAGCGAGATATTGGGCAGCGCCAAGACACTCGACACCGCCCAGGCCAAGGCACTGGCGAGCACCGTCGCCACCAGCGCCAGCGCGTAGTCGAACCACACCAGCGTCTGCGCCGAACGCTGACGCGGCTGATGCTGTTCGTGGTCGCTGTCGAGGACGTTGATTTCCAGCCCGCGCGCATCGCGCAGCAAACGTGACGCCAGGCCGCCACCGAACAAGCGCCGACGCAACCGCTGCCGGGACTGCCCCACCAACACCAGACTGGCGCGACGTTCGGCGGCGTGCTGGATCAGGGTTTTCGCCACCTCACCAGCCCGCAACAACACCACTTCGCCGCCGAGGCGTTCGGCCAATTGCTGGGCACTTTGCAAACGCAGCCGCGACTGCTCGTCACGCACGCTGCCGTTGTCCACATGCACCAGGCTCCACGGCAAATGCCGACGCTGGGCGACGCGACTGGCGTGACGCACCAGGCGCTCGGCCTGAGCATCGCCATCGACACCGACCAACAGGCGACCGCGTACCGCCGGCGCCGCTTGGCCGAGCTGGCGATAGCCCTGGGCCAAATCATCATCGACCTGAGCGGCGGCGGTTTGCATCGCCAGTTCACGCAGGGCCGTGAGGTTGGTCTGGGTGAAGAAAGCGTCGATGGCCGCCCTCGCCTGCTCCGGCACGTAGACTTTGCCATCGCGCAGACGCTCGAGCAGCTCGCGCGGCGGCAGGTCGATCAGCAGCAGTTCGTAGGCCTCTTGCAGCACCCAGTCCGGCAGGGTTTCGCGCACCTGCACACCGGTGATGCCGCGCACTTTGTCGTTCAGACTTTCCAGGTGCTGGACGTTGACCGTGGTGAACACGTCGATGCCGGCAGCGAGCAGTTCCTGGATGTCTTGCCAGCGTTTGGTGTGGCGACTGCCGGGCGCGTTGCTGTGGGCCAGTTCGTCCACCAGCACCAGTTTCGGTTTGGCCGCGAGCAAGCCGTCGAGGTCCATTTCTTCGAGCATCACGCCACGGTATTCCGAGCGTAGCAACGGCTGCTGCGGCAAGCCGCCGAGCAGCGCTTCGGTTTCAGCGCGGCCATGGGTTTCGACCACGCCGGCAATGACTTTCACACCCTGGCGCAGTTGGGTGTGGGCCGCTTGCAGCATGGCGTAGGTTTTGCCGACACCGGGTGCGGCGCCGAGAAAAACCTTGAGCCGGCCACGGCCATCCCGGGGCAGGTCTGCTAACAACGCGTCGGCGCGGCCGGAGTCACTCATGCTTGAAGTTCTCTTTTTTCAGATGTTGATGTGGTGATTATTCGGCCGTCTTCGCGAGCAAGCTCGCTCCCACAGGGAAATGCATTTCAAAGTGTGGGAGCGAGCTTGCTCGCGAATGGCGGCGCCACCGATCTACAGGTTTTCCAGCGCCACATTCAGCGCCAGCACATTCACCACTGGCGGGCCAACGAGCGGCTGTTCGATGTGCGCATCCAGCAGTTGCTGAAGGGTCGCCACCGGCAGATTGCGCGCGGCCGCAACACGCGCCAGTTGATAGGCAATTGCTGCCGGTGGCAAGTGTGGATCGAGACCGCTGCCCGAGGTGGTCAACAGGGCCAATGGCACCGGACCCTGGCCCGGCACCTGCAGTTTATTGGCATCGTCGATCACCCGAGTGGCCAGGGCCGGGTTGCTCGGCGAGAGGTTACTGGCACTGCTCGACACGGTGGCAAATGCACCAGCCGATGGCCGTGGATGGAACCAGGCGTCACCGACGAAATCCTGGGCAATCAGGGACGAGCCGCGGACCTTGCCATCGGCGTCGTGGAGCAGGCTGCCGTTGGCTTGATCGGGGAATGCGACCTGGGCGACACCGGTGACCACCAAGGGGTAAGCGACGCCGGTGATCAGGGTCATCAGGACGAGCAGGCTCAGGGCCGGGCGTATCATTGTGGACATTTCAGAATCCTCGAATTTGGGGAAGTTGTGGGTGTCAGGGAAATCCACCCCTCACCCCAGCCCTCTCCCCATGGGGGCGAGGGGGAAAGGGGGCCGATCTTTGTGCTGTTCAAAACCGGAGTTCGACTCGAGCTTTCAGGTCGATGAATTTCGCAAGACATCCTAGATCAGTCCCCTCGCCCCCCTGGGGAGAGGGTTAGGGTGAGGGGTGGATTTCAAAGTCAAACCAAATGCAATGCAGTGAGCAGCATGTCGATCGCCTTGATCCCCACAAACGGCACCAATAGCCCGCCCAATCCATAGATCAATAAATTGCGACGCAGCAACGCCGCCGCACTCGCCGCCTGCACCCGCACACCACGCAGCGCCAGCGGAATCAGCACCACAATGATCAAGGCGTTGAACACAATCGCCGACAGAATCGCGCTCTGCGGACTGCTCAGGTGCATGACGTTCAGCACGCCCAGTTGCGGGTAGATCGAGGCGAACAGCGCCGGCAGGATCGCGAAGTACTTGGCCACGTCGTTGGCGATGGAAAACGTCGTCAGCGCACCACGGGTCACCAGCAGTTCTTTACCAATCTGCACCACGTCCAGCAGCTTGGTCGGGTCGCTGTCGAGGTCGACCATGTTCGCCGCCTCGCGCGCCGCTTGCGTCCCGTCGTTCATCGCCATGCCCACGTCCGCCTGGGCCAGGGCCGGGGCGTCGTTGGCGCCGTCGCCGCACATGGCGACCAGGCGACCGTCGTTCTGCTCGTGGCGAATGCGCGCCAGTTTCTTCTCCGGTGTGGCTTCGGCCAGCACGTCATCCACGCCCGCCTCGGCCGCAATCGCGGCAGCGGTCAGCGGGTTGTCGCCGGTCACCATGACCGTGCGAATCCCCAGTTTGCGCAGCTCGGCGAAACGTTCGCGGATGCCGGGCTTGACCACGTCCTTGAGGTGGATCGCGCCGAGCAATTTACCGTCGGCGCAGACCAGCAACGGCGTGCCACCGCTCTGGGCGATCTTGTCGATTTCCCGGGACAGCGGCGCGGCCAGGTCGGCACGTTTCAGGCCGACGAAGGCCAGCAACGAGTCCACCGCGCCTTTGCGATACACGCGGCCCTGATAGTCGACACCGGACAGGCGCGTCTCGGCGCTGAATGGCACGGCAGTCAGCAGTTCGGTGGACGGCTCAGGCTGTGGCTGAGTGCTGCGCAGGTACTCGACGATGGATTTACCTTCAGCCGTGTCATCGGCCAGCGAGGCGAACAACGCCCCCTCGGCGAGTTCCTTGGCGGTGACGCCAGGCGCCGCGTAAACCGCGGTGCAACGACGGTTACCGAACGTGATGGTGCCGGTCTTGTCCAGCAGCAGGACGTGTACGTCCCCCGCCGCTTCCACGGCGCGACCGGATTTGGCGATCACATTCAGGCGCACCAGACGGTCCATCCCGGCGATACCAATGGCCGACAGCAAACCGCCAATGGTGGTCGGAATCAGCGTGACCAACAACGCCACCAGGAACACCAGCGGCAGGCTGCCGTTGGCGAAGTGGGCGAACGGTTGCAGGGTGACGACCACCAGCAGAAAGATCAGGGTCAGGCCGATCAGCAGGATGTCGAGCGCCACTTCGTTCGGGGTTTTCTGGCGTTTGGCGCCTTCGACCAAAGCGATCATGCGGTCCAGCGTCGACTCGCCAGGGTTAGCGGTGATGCGCACCAGCAGCCAGTCTGAGACCAGGCGAGTGTTGCCGGTGACGGCCGAGCGGTCGCCGCCGGATTCGCGAATCACTGGCGCGGATTCACCGGTAATCGCCGCTTCGTTGACCGCCGCGATGCCTTCAATCACCTCGCCGTCACCGGGGATCATTTCCCCGGCTTCAACGCGCACCACATCGCCCTTGCGCAGGCTGGTGGCCGGCACCACTTGAAAGGCACCGTTGCTGGTTTTGCGTCGAGCGCTCAAGCCTTCGCTGCCGGCCTTGAGGCTGTCGGCGCGGGCCTTGCCGCGACCTTCGGCCAAGGCTTCGGCGAAGTTGGCGAACAGCACGGTGAACCACAGCCACAAGGCGATTTGCGCGGCGACAAAGGTCGGCACACTGCTGTCGGGAATGAAGCACAGCACGGTGGTCAGGACGGCGGTCAGTTCGACCACCAGCATCACCGGCGCACGCTGCAATTGCCGTGGGTCGAGCTTGACGAAGGCTTGCACCAGCGCCGGGCGCCAAAGGGCCGAGATCGCGGTTTTCGGTTGTTCCGGCGCCTTGACGGTGGCGGTTTTAGTTACGGGCATATTCATCATTCAATCCTCAGCTCATTAACCCAAAAGCAGCCAAACTCAAATGTTCAGCAATAGGACCCAGCGCCAATGTCGGCAGGAAGGTCAAACCACCCACCAGCAAAATGGTCACGGTCAACAGGGTCACGAACAGCGGGCCATGAGTCGGGAAGCTGTTCTGGCCGATCGGCGCGGTTTTCTTCATCGCCAGGCTGCCGGCCAGGGCCAGAACCGGGAGGATGTAACCGAAGCGACCGATCAACATGCCCAGGCCGAGCATCAAGTTGTGGAACGCGGTGTTGGCACCGAAGCCGCCGAACGCCGAACCGTTGTTGGCACTGGCCGAGGTGTAGGCGTACAGCAACTGGCTGAAACCGTGAGCGCCGGGGTTGCTGACGGCTGCGACCGGACCGGGCAGGCTCGCGGCAATCGCGCCGAGCACCAGCACGCCGACCGGCATCACCAGCAGGGTCACCACCAGCAACTGGACTTCCTTGGCCTGCAGTTTCTTGCCGAGGTATTCCGGGGTGCGGCCGATCATCAGGCCGGCGAGGAACACCGCGATCAACACGTTCAACAACATGCCGTAGAGCCCGGCACCGACGCCGCCGAAGATCACTTCGCCGACCATCATGTTGACCATCGCGACCATGCCACTCAGCGGGTTAAGGCTGTCGTGCATGCCGTTGACCGAACCGTTGGACGCCGCGGTGGTAGTCACCGACCACAGCACCGTGGCGGTGGTGCCGAAGCGCGCTTCCTTGCCTTCCAGCGGCGCGGTCTGTTCGACGGCGACATTGTTCAGGGTCGGGTTCGGCTGGTATTCAGCCCACAGCGAAGTGGCGCCGCCGATCAGGAACAACGCCAGCATGCAGGCGATGATCGCGCGGCTCTGACGCAGGTCTTTCACGTAGTGGCCGAAGGTGAACACCAACGCCACCGGGATCAGAATGATCGAGCCGACTTCAAACAGGTTGCTCCACGCCGTCGGGTTCTCGAACGGGTGCGCCGAGTTGACGCCGAAGAAACCACCGCCGTTGGTGCCCAGTTGCTTGATCGCAATCTGACTGGCGGCCGGGCCAAGCGGGATCACTTGATCGACGCCTTGCATCGTCACGGCATTCACGTAGTGCGCGAAGGTTTGCGGTACGCCCTGCCAGACCAGATACAGCGCCAGCAGCAGGCACAGCGGCAACAAGCCGTAGAGGGTGGCGCGGGTCATGTCGACCCAGAAGTTGCCGAGGGTCTTGCTCGACTTGCGACCAATCCCGCGACACAGGGCAACCAACACGGCGAGGCCGGTGGCGGCGCTGACGAAGTTCTGCACGGTGAGGCCGACCATCTGACTCAGGTAGCTCAGGGTCGCTTCGCCACTGTACGACTGCCAGTTGGTATTGGTCATAAAGCTGACGGCGGTATTGAACGCTTGCGTCCACTCTTGACCCGGCAGGTTCTGCGGGTTCAGTGGCAAGTGGTCCTGGAACAACAGGATCGCGAACAACAGCAAAAAGCCCGCGAGGTTGAAGGCGAGCAAGGCCAGGGTGTACTTCTGCCAGCTCTGTTCGGCCTGCGGATCAACGCCGGCCACCCGATAACAGCCACGTTCCACCGGTCCGAGGATCGGTGAAAGCCACGTGCGCTGACCTTCCATCACCTTGTAGTAAAAGCGCCCCAGGAATGGTGCCGGAATCAGCACCACGGCGAAGAAGGCGAGGATCAGCCAATAGTCATAACTGTGCATAGCCGCTCCTAGTTCCGGTCCGCGCGCAACAGCGCAACCAACAGATAAATGAACAGCCCCACTGCCAAAAGCAGTGACACCCCGTCCAGAACGCTCATGGAAATTCTCCGTGTTACGGCGTATTGCCGCGTGTGGAGCCATTGTCGGCAGGGAGGCTGTAAAGGAACGAGATCGAGGGTGTTGGCTGTGCATAAAGAAAGAGTAAAGAGTGGGTTTATGGCTTCGTTACAGCTTGGTCTTGTGGCGTATGGGCTGGCCTCATCGCGAGCAAGCTCGCTCCCACAGGGGATCGGTGTTGTCTGAGCAGACGCATTCCAACTGTGGGAGCGAGCTTGCTCGCGATGGCGGCATAACTGACAACGATGCTCTCATCTGGCGCAAAAAAAGCAGCCATCCAGCAGCGATCATCCCCGATACGACAGTTTTCAGCGCTTTACGACGCGCAAATACAAAATGGCACGCCCGCTGCAAACGCCCTCCCCCGAGCTTTCCAAACCGTTCAGGGAGCAAACGCATGAACACACAACTCAAACCCACGCTGGGCACGCTGCACCTGTGGGGCATTGCGGTCGGGCTGGTGATTTCCGGTGAGTACTTCGGCTGGAGTTACGGCTGGGGCGTGGCGGGCACACTCGGTTTTCTGGTGACGTCCTTTATGGTCGCCACCATGTACACCTGCTTCATCTTCAGTTTCACCGAGCTGACCACGGCGATTCCCCATGCCGGTGGTCCCTTTGCCTACAGCCGCCGCGCCTTTGGCGAGAAAGGCGGATTGATCGCCGGGCTGGCGACGCTGATCGAGTTCGTCTTCGCCCCGCCGGCCATTGCACTGGCAATCGGTGCGTACCTCAACGTGCAGTTTCCCGCCCTCGACCCGAAACACGCAGCGGTCGGCGCCTACATTGTGTTCATGGGCCTGAACATCCTCGGGGTGAAACTGGCCGCAACGTTCGAGTTGATCGTCTGCGTCCTGGCCGTGGCTGAACTGCTGGTGTTCATGGGTGTGGTCGCCCCGGCGTTCAGCTTCAGCAATTTCGCGCTTAACGGCTGGGCCGGTTCCGATGTGTTTGGCGCCCCGGCGATTGCCGGGATGTTCGCGGCGATTCCGTTTGCCATCTGGTTCTTCCTGGCCATCGAAGGCGCCGCCATGGCCGCCGAAGAAGCCAAGGACCCGAAACGCACCATTCCGAAGGCCTACATCAGCGGCATTCTGACGCTGGTTTTACTGGCGATGGGCGTGATGTTCTTTGCCGGCGGCGTCGGTGACTGGCGCACCTTGTCGAACATCAACGATCCACTGCCGCAAGCGATGAAAACCGTGGTGGGCGAAAGCTCGGGCTGGTTGCACATGCTGGTGTGGATTGGCCTGTTCGGTTTGGTGGCGAGTTTCCACGGAATCATCCTCGGCTACTCGCGGCAGTTCTTCGCCCTTGCCCGTGCCGGTTACCTGCCGACATCCCTGGCCAAGCTGTCCCGTTTTCAGACCCCGCACCGGGCAATCATCGCCGGTGGCGTGATCGGCATTGCCGCGATCTACAGTGATGGCTTGATCAACCTAGGCGGCATGACGCTGACGGCAGCGATGATCACGATGGCAGTATTCGGGGCAATCGTGATGTACATCATGAGCATGCTCAGCCTGTTCAAACTGCGCAAAACCGAACCGAATCTGGAGCGCACCTTTCGCGCTCCGTGCTACCCATTGGTGCCGATGATTGCGCTGGTGCTGGCGGTGGTCTGCCTGGTGGCGATGGCCTGGTTCAACACGTTGATCGGGTTGATCTTCCTGGGCTTCATGGCGGTGGGGTTCGTGTACTTCATGCTCACGGCGCAACTGCGTGCCGATGCACCGGCGGACGCGATGCTGACCGGGCTCTAAACAGGCGAAGTGTTGCTGTCATATCAGGCATAGAATGGAATGACTGCGATGGAACCAGTTCGAAAATCCATCGCTCAAAGTGGTATGCACGATCGATTGGCGAAACCCGCCAATCGGCCTGCCCTTAAGGAGAGCCCTATGCCTTGGTATGCCTGGTTAATTCTGATCGTTGCAATCGGCTCGATCGTTGGTGGTTTGATGATGTTGCGCGACACCGCCAACAAGGTCGAACTGACCGATGAGCAACGCAAACGCGTCGCTGAACGCAACGCGGAAGCGGATGCCAAGGATGCGCAGGACCGCTAAACCAAAAAAACCCTGCCATTCTCATTGAATGACAGGGTTTGGCGTTTCTACTTCTCCCACTCCGCCTTGGCGATGTGCAGGCCATGCAGCCCTTTATAGGCCGCTCGTTCCGGCTGGCTCCAGCCTTCAAGCAACGAATCCTCCAACCGATAAATCTCTACCCCCAGCGGGCGACACACGCTCAGCGGATCCTGCGCATCTGGTCCCCACATCGCCAGCGACAGGTCACCGCCCGGGCAGGTCGAGAGCGCACACAACAGATCGATTTCGGCAAAAAATTCCAGGTAATCGCCCTTCTGCGCCGGACAGGCTTTCATGAAGTACATGTCGTCGTGGTTCAGGCCCGTGCACTGGAAAATGTTCAAAACGTCATGCACGTCAAACTCGGTCAGGCCATGGGGCAGCACCGCGCGGGTCAGGTTCGAGTGGCAGTGATGATGGAAGTCTTCGCCGGTGAGCATTTTGTTCACATAGGGATCGCAGCGGGTGCCCAGCAAATCATGCAAGCGACCGCCATGTTCGTCGATGCCGTAACCGGCCAGGCTGTCATCGGTGATGGTCACCAGCGGACGTAAAAACGGCAGGTTCGACCAGAGCCGGTCATGGGTGCTGACGTGAGCGCCCTGTAATTGCCGGGTCCGTGCCGCCCACAAACGCTCCCGTGGGTCGTTGGCATTCCAGACGTTGAAGTCGCCCACTTGCGGGCCGACGGGTGTGGTCACCCGGAACACATGCCCGGCCGGCACTTTCCAGGCGCGGCCGGTGCGGATCGGCACCTCGAATGCCTCGATCAGCGTGCGCCCGTCCTTCGCATCGCGAATCCGTTCGTAGAAGGCTTTGTCCACCTGCAAGGCTGAGCCTTTGCTGACTTGATAGGCCGCCGGATAGTCTTTGTACATGGCACGAATCCTCGATCAGTGATGGGAAGAACGGGTAAGCATCTGCAACAGAAGGTGTTCGGAATCGTCGAGATAAAGGCTCATGGCGTCCTCGGCCGCGCGCTTGTCGCCCTCGGCCAGCCACTCATGTATTTGCCGGTCACGCGCCAGCCAGGGCGCCTGAAAACGTGACTCATCGGGAGCGCTGCAGAACACCAGGCGCAGTTGCGCGACGACGTTGGTGAAGAACTCATCGAACAGTGGACTGCGCAGCAATCCGACGATGTGTTGATGAAACGCCAGGCTGTGGGTGCCGACGGCGCGCCAGTCCTCGCGCTCCCGGGCAAGCTCGGTTGCCTCCAGGGCTTCGAGCATCCGGTCGGATTGATAATCGCGCAGCGGCTGACTGGCGCTGATGGCCTGCAGCTCCAGGGTGCGCCTGACCTTGAACAGATCCCGCACGTCCTCGACGCCCAGCCTGCGCACCATCACGCCCTTGTTGCGCACATAACGGGTCAGGCCTTCCTGCCCCAGACGGTGCAACGCTTCGCGAATGGTATTGCGGGAGGCGTTGTAGGCAGACACCAGATCGTTTTCCACCAACGCCATGCCGGGCAGCAAACGACCGCCAATGATATCGGCGCGCAACTCAAGTGTGATGTGGTCGGCGAGGGACAGTCCGCTGTTCATACTCATTGCCTCGTGATTGTTCAACAATCGTCAATTAATGAGTAATCACTATTCGTGCCAATTAATTCGAAACAGCAGAATGGAGTTGGACGCATCTGCATGCTTTTTAGAAGTAGAAGTACAGTCACCATCCCATTTTCATTGGTTAAGATGGCGCATCGTTGCGGAGATACCCGATGCGTTACTCGCAGAACCATAAAGCCCAGACCCACGAACGCATCATTAAGGAGGCTTCAGCACGTTTTCGCCGCGATGGCATTGGCGCGACAGGTCTGCAACCGCTGATGAAAGCACTGGGCCTGACTCACGGTGGCTTCTACTCGCATTTCAAGTCCAAGGACGAACTGGTAGAAAAGGCTTTGCAAGCCGCAGGCGAGCAGGTCGATATCATTTGCGCCGAGCTCTTCGCTCAGGATCGCCCGCTGGAAGCGTTCATCGACGCCTATTTATCCGAATGGCACCAGACTTCACCCGATCAAGGTTGCCCGTTGCCGACCATGTCATCGGAACTCGGCTTGCGCGGGCAGCAGAGCCCGACCACTGACGTGGTACTCAACGCACGGCTCGACCAAGTGCAAGGCACCCTTGAGGATGAGGACGTCGCCGCCGACCAAAGCATCGTCATCATGTCGACGCTGGTCGGGGCGTTACTGCTGTCACGCAGTGTCGAGAATCCCGAGCTGGCTCAGCGGATTCTCGACGTGACTCGCGCCTATCTCAAACAAACTCGGGACTAACCCTCCCAACGCTTGAACAGCACGCTGGCATTCACCCCACCAAACCCGAAACCGTTGGACAGCGCGTATTCGATTGCCATCGGCCGCGCCTTACCGTGGACGATGTCGACGCCTTGGGCGGCGGGGTCCGGGTTATCGAAGTTGAGGGTGGCCGGTACGACCTGATCGCGAATCGCCAACAGCGTGAAGATCGCCTCGATGCCGCCCGCTGCGCCGAGCAAATGCCCGGTGGCCGACTTGGTCGACGTCACCGCAATTTTGTTATCAGTGCCAAACAACGCCTTGATGGCAGCCAACTCCCCCAGATCCCCGATTGGCGTCGAGGTTGCGTGAGCATTGAGATGTTGCACCTGCGCCGGCGAAATGCCCGCCTGGGCCAACGCCAGCGACATCGCCCTTTGCGCACCGCTGCCATCCTCGGGCCCCGCCGTCAGGTGATAGGCGTCGGCACTGGTGCCGTAACCGACCAGTTCCGCCAGCGGTTGAGCACCACGGGCCAAGGCATGCTCCAGGGATTCAATCACCAGAAGGCCTGCACCCTCCCCCATGACAAAGCCATCGCGGCCACTGTCGAACGGCCGCGAGGCACGCTCCGGGGTTTCGTTGTAACCACTGGACAAGGCGCGAGCCGCGGCAAACCCGGCGAGACTGACGCGGTCGATCGCCGCTTCCGCGCCGCCACACACCGCAATGTCTGCCTCGCCACACCGAATCAGCCGAGCCGCATCACCAATCGCTTGCACACCGGCCGCGCACGCCGTCACCGGAGCACCCAACGGGCCCTTGAAACCGTGCTGGATCGACACATGACCCGCGGCCAGATTGACCAGGAATGAAGGAATGGTGAACGGCGACAAGCGTCGCGGTCCACGACTGTCCGTGGTACGCACCGCATCGGCAATCGCACCGAAACCACCCACGCCAGAACCGATAATGGTTGCAGTACGCTCCTGGGCATTGGCGTCCGCCGCTTGCCAACCGGCCTGCTCCAGCGCCTGACGCGCCGCTTCCATGGCGAACAGAATGAAGCGGTCCATCTTCTTCTGCTCTTTAGGCGCCGTCGCCCGATCCGGGTCAAAACCCGCCTCGGGATCGTCCTCCAGCGTCGGCACTGCACCACCGACCTTGGCCGGCAGATCGGCAACCACCTCGTCCGGCAAATTGCGCAACCCGGAACGCCCTGCCAACAGACGCGCCCAGACGGCTTCGACGCCAGAACCCAATGGAGACACCAGGCCCATGCCCGTTACAACTACTCGACGATCACTCATACCGCAAATACCTCAAGCCGATTCATGACGCCTCACGTGTAACGCGCGGCGGCCTTACTTTTGGAAAGATTCGGCGCCAATACATGACGCGCCGCAACAAAGGCGTCCCAGTCGGCCGCCTCCGGCAACGAAGGAATCGTGATCAACTCACCCTGGTCCAGACCCGACAACGCCGCATCGACCATCTCCCCTGCTTCCATCACCATATCCGCCGGGATCTGAGTAGCGTCGATACCGGAGCGCTCCCAGATTTCGGTACGTGTTACGCCTGGCAACACGGCCTGCACCTTGACCCCGGTGCCCTCCAGTTCGGCGTTCAACGACTGAGTCAGACTTAACACATAAGCCTTACTGGCGCTGTAAGTGGCATTGAAGCGCTCTGGGAACAACGCAACCACTGATCCGATGTTGATGATCGTCCCGCGGCCCGCCTTGGCAAAACTGGCGGCCGCGGCCGAGGCCAGCCGCGTGACCGCCGTAACGTTCAATTGAATCAGGCGTTCCAGCTGATCCATGTCGGAATTGGCCAACAACCCATCAGCGGCAACACCGGCGTTGTTCAGCAACAGGCTGATACTCGAATCGCTGCGAAGACGCTGCTCGAGCTTCAGCACATCATTCTTTTGCGTCAGATCCGCCTTGAGCACCTCGACCTGAACGCCATGCTCGGCGCGCAATTTAGTCGCCGCCGCTTCCAGCCGCTCTTGATCACGGGCAACCAATAACAAATCAAAACCACGCGCCGCCAACCGCTCGGCGTAAATCGCACCGATACCGGAAGAAGCACCGGTGACGAGGGCCGTACCTTGGGACTGGACAGAATTCATGACTGTGCTCCTGGGAGATGCCTAAGGGAAAGACAAGCGCCTGTGGCTCAGAACGCTTTGGCCGAAAGTATTTTATTATAGGCATAATCTTAACCGCATATGATAGGCGTAATTTTTCCCGTATCGACGAAAGGCGCACCATGACAGCGTTCGCCACATAGCAAAAAGGCCGATCAATGACCGGCCCCTGGCGCTGACGTATAAGCTTAGTTCACCTCAAGCTTCTCGCGATTCTTATCCAGAATGGCTTTACCGATTCCCTTCACTTCGAGCAGCTCGTCCAGGAGTTCGTTTAACGAGACCTTTTGCTCGAGATGGTCTGTCGCTGGCGACGGGAACCCGCACTTTGGCCAGTCCGCATTCATTTTGTCGAGCTTTCCGTGTTCGATTTCATGATCAATGCATAGATTTCGAATCGTTGTTTCTAGAAAAACTCCCGCAGCTACGGCAGCTGCGGATGCATACCCGGCAGCCAATAGCTCGTTGGCCTGTTCAAGCTCACTGCCAAAAACTTCTGCCGGCACAAGGTTTCGAAGCGAGGCAAGATAACCTCCCTCAAAGTCTTCCTTAGCGGCTAAAATACAGCCTTTATTCTCAGCAACGCATCGTAGTTACTTCCCATTGATCGGTGTCTTGCTGCGTGTCGCCTGACATCAGCGACCTCAGCTTCGACGAACGACTGGGGCTGATGGTCGACCGCGAACTGACCGAGCGTGAAGATGCGCGCTTGAACACGCGCCTCAAAGCCGCGCGGCTTGGACAAGTCGCTGATCCTGCAACTAGGCAGCGGGCAGTGGCTGCGCGATAGCCTGAACCTGATCATCGGCGGCCCCACCGGCGTGGGTAGAAGAACGTTCGGGTCTGACGCTGTGGAGCAATTTGTCACAGGACGTACAAGCAGAACTGAAATCTAAGCGAGGGCAGTTGCCCCAAATAACTGGATGCCCGTCATCCACAGTTTCCACCCACTAAACACGCGTAAAAAAACCACCTGTCGTGAGACAGGTGGTTCCTGATTAGATCTAGCGTTGGCAGATTATTTAGTGAATAAACTTCATTGCAGCGATCAGGATGCCGACGGCAGCAGAAAGCATGACGCCCGTCCTCAAGGTGAGTTTCATCTCCAGTTGCGCGAGGTCGGACTTGGTTGCAAGTAGAGTATTCATATCAGTCTCCAATGCTTCGATAACTGCATGGGCTTTCTGCTCAGATACGCTGATCGAAATCAGCGCTTGATACAGAGCCAGTTCCATTTTCATAAGGCCTCCAAAAAATACAAAGGCCTACCCCACAACGGGAAGGCCCGTCGTGGGTGAGAAAAATTGTGCTTCCATCGACTTGGTCGACTGACCGCGCTACCGGAAGCGATGCGGTCATTGGGATGGATCCTACGGTTGAACCGTAGCACCGACTGAAAGATCCTGTCGGCTGGGCATGTAGCTGATCGAGTCAGCAAAACATTGCCCTAAAGTGCTTTCATACGCGTTCTCTGTCAATCCAAAAACCGGTTACTGAGTGTGTCCTGAAGCGGGTGGCGAATCTTCTGTTCGGCCACGCTTCGCCAGCTTTAGGTGCGCATTCCACGCCATCCGGCGACCCATTCCACTAACATCCGGCCACCTGTTCCACGCTCATCCGGCCAGGCAGTCGGAGCGCAGCGACGCAGGTTTGCATTGTTAGTCTGAAGAGCCCGTCGCCGTCAATTTCGTCGAGCGCCTGCGCATCGATTCGCCCTTCAGTTCGATCCGATAAGCGTTGTGCACCAGGCGGTCGAGGATCGCATCGCCCAAGGTTGGATCGCCGATCAGCGCATGCCATTTGTCTACCGGCATTTGGCTGGTCACCAGCGTCGAGCGGTTGCCGTAACGGTCGTCCAGCAGTTCAAGCATGTCGCGCCGTTGCGCAGCGGTAAACGGTGCCAGGCCCCAGTCGTCCAGGATCAGCAGGTCGGTCTTGGCATAACCCGCCATCAGTTTCGCGAAGCGGCCGTCGCCGTGGGCCAGGCGCAGTTCCTCCATCAAGCGCGGCAGGCGCAGATAACGCACGCTGTAACCGTCGCGGCAGGCCTTGTGGGCCAGCGCGCAGGCGAGCCAGGTTTTGCCTACGCCAGTTGGGCCGCCGATGATCAGGTTCAGACCGTCGCGCAGCCACTGGCCGCTGCCCAGTTGCAGGATCAGCGCCTTGTCCAGGCCACGCGGGCTGCGGTAGTCGATGTCTTCCAGGCAGGCGTTATGGCGCAGTCGGGCGGCTTTGAGGCGAGTCGTCAGGCGGGCGCCTTCGCGCTCGGTCAGCTCGCGATCGACCATCAGACCGAGGCGTTCGTCGAAGCTGAGATCGTTGATGTCGGGCGTTGCGTGTTGTTCGCCAAGCGCCTTGATCATGCCGTGCAATCGCAGGGTTTGTAGCTTATCGAGTGTCGGATTAGGCAGCATGTTCGTGCTCCTTTTTCAGGTCAGTGGTAGTAGCCGGGACCGCGCAGGTTGACGTGCTCGTCGGGTAGCAGGGGCAGGTTTTGCTGGGCCAGCGGCAGCCGTTCCAGCCCTTGGCGCAGGATCGATTCGAGGCTTTTGTAACTGCATGCGCCCAGCGCCAGCGCACGCTGGCAAGCGGCTTCCAGCCGCTCTTCGCCGTGCTGTTTGCTCAGGCGCAGGATGCCTAGGCAGGCGCGGAAGCCGTGCTGCGGATGGATCCGGCGTTCGAGGATGTAGGCGATGACGCCGGCCGTATTCGGGCCTGCCTGCTCTGCCCAGTGGATCAGTCGCTGCGGCGTCCATTCGGCATGTTCGCGGTGACTTTTGGGCATGTGCTCGGTTTGGGTCGTGTGGCGGCCTTTATGCGGCGAGCGCAGATGGCTGGCCACGCGCTGGTTGGCGTGGAAGCACTCGACGGTCTGCGCAGTCAGCCGCACTTCGAGTTGGTGCTTCACCAGCTGGTACGGCACCGAGTAGTAATGGCCGTCGACCTCGACGTGGTAGTCGATGTGGACGCGTACCTTTTTCCATTCGGCGTAGACGTAAGGGTGTTCCGGCAGCGCTTGCAGCGCCGGTTGGTCGATGCTCTCGAAGGCTGACCGGCGTGAGCCGGGCAGCTTCTTGAAGGGCTTCTGATTGAGGCGATCCAGCAGCAGCGCGATGGCTGTGTTGAGTTCGCCCAGCGAGAAGAACTGGCGGTTGCGCAGCACCGCCAGGATCCACCGCTCGACTACCTGTACGCCGACTTCAACCTTGGCTTTGTCCTTGGGTTTACGCGAACGCGCGGGCAGCACGGCTACGCCGTAATGCTCGGCGAGGTCGCGGTAACTGGGGTTGATATCCGGCTCGTAGCGATGCGCCTTGGTGACGCCGCTGCGCAGATTGTCCGGTACCAGGATCTGCGATGTACCGCCGAGAAAAGCGAAGCAACGCACGTGCGAGCCCAGCCAGTCGGGCAGTTTCTGCGACCAGGTGGCCTGGGCGAAGGTGTAGCTGGACGCGCCGAGGACGGCGACGAATATCTGCGTTTGGCGGATCTCGCCGGTTCGCCGATCAATGACTGGCACGGTCTGGCCGGCGTAATCAACGAACAGCTTCTCGCCGGCACGGTGTTCCTGGCGCATGGCCACATCGATCTTCGCGGCCCAGAGGCGGTAGTGCTCGCAGAACCAGCTGTACTGGAAACCTTGCGGGTGGGTGAGCCGATACTCTTGCCAAAGCAGGGCCAGGGTGACGCCGGGGCGACGTAACTCGGCATGGACATGAGCCCAGTCCGGCATCGGACGTTGATCACTGGGCACCGTCGGCGCTGGCGGGAATAGACGTCGCTCCAGTTCGGCGTCCGACAACTGCGTGGGCCAAGTCAGCCCGCAAGCGTTGAAGCGGTGCAGGTAATTGCCGGCACTGCCGCTGCTAATGCGCAGGCTGGTAGCAATTTTGCGCACGGACAGGCCGGCGTCGAACTTTAGGCGTAGTACCTCTCGGATTTTACGCATGGATATACGCTCCACGACGACCTCTTCGCTTCGAGAAAAGAGGTCGATGGTAGTGAATAATCTTGCGTTGCTGCCTGCCTGAGCTTGGGTCGGATCAGTGAGAGATCACTGTCCAAGTGCTCGTGGAATCAGTGTCCAAGTGGCCGTGGAATGAGTGTCCAAGTCAGCGTGGAATCGCTGTTCAAGTGTTCGTGGACTGGGTGTCCAAGTGCGCATGGAATCCCAACATTCCGACAACACTGCGCATGGAGTCGCTGACAGGGGTTCAGGCAATTTGGAACAGGCCATCAACTATTTGTGCCCGCCCAAGCCTCGCCTTCAAATCGCTGTCTATTTGCTCGGTATCCGCGCGATAAAGACCAACCCTGCGGTAGGCCTTGTGCTGATCTATGCCTATGCCTAAAAAGTGCCACACCACCCTCGAACAAACCGGTTTACGGGAATCACATGCTGAAACGCCCATCTTCAGGCCGTTGAGACGAGTTACTCGACTTTTAAAGCTCGGGATGAGAATGGTTTGACTGATTTCATTAGATGTCAGCGATTCGTAGTCGATGAGGAAAAGCCTGTCCTGCAGGTAGTACGCAAGACCTTTGTACTGAGATCGATCAAGATCTTCGACACCTGAGACACTGGATTGCAAACGCTCATGACGTACATGACGTTCATACATGAAGCACCCATCCTTCTCTCGTATATGCACCAGCGAACACGCGATGAACCCCGGATCCGACATTGCGTAGTAGTACTCGTGGTAGTACCCCAGCAAAGCCCGGATTTGTGGCGATGACTGCTGCCGAAGATGATCAATCGCTCGCTGTCGTGGGTTCAGTTCCTCGTACAGGCTTGATCGCTTTGAGCCGGCACCTATTAGATCGACGAACTGCTCTGTTGGTAGGCCAATCTCGTATTCCTCCACGCCAAAAAAATCACAGATACGTTTGAGATTGAATGCTGTAGGCAGACTGCGCCCACTCAAATACTTGGTGAATTGACTACGGCTAATTTTCAGCCTTCGGCAGACCTCTGCAATGGATCGGTAGTGACGACACAGTTGTTGCAAATTAGCAGGAAAAAACTCACGCATTTCGATCAGTACTTATCCGCAAAGACGCTAGACGGCTTTAAGTTAGCCGCAACTCGCGCCACTATCGAACAACTCACGCAATTGCACACGAACGGATAATGACTAAATATTACCGCCGGGGCAGCGAGCTCAAAACTCGCTCTTCTCCGCCGCCCAGCGACTACAACGGATAGTAAGGAATACTACATGCTTGAAGTCATAAACTACCCCTTCCCAGGAAGCATTCTGATAGACCTACCGTATTACCGTGCGATTTGTTCCTAGATGCTCACCCAGTGTCATCAGATTTTTTGAAACCACATATCAGCGCCCTCAGGAGCTAAACATGGATCGTTATCGCCCGTTGAAAACAAACGCCACCTCCACCTCGGTTATGTTGATAGACACCAATGTAGAAGCGTCACAGCTTTTAGAAAATGCTCTATTTCGGATTGGAACCGGCACTGGGCTATTGGAAGCCTTGACATCCGTTACGTTACAAAACGTAGGTGAAGCTGACTTCCATCGTTTGATATCTTCAGCTTACGTACCACTCCAAGAGGGCTTAGAACTTCTAGAGCAGTTCCATTCAAAATCCACAAAAAAATAAGTCACGCCTTGGCAGATAATTCATAAAACTCGCTGTCGCCCTGTTCTCTTTTTGAAGGGTGATGGCTAAGGAGCCATTTTGGAAC
The DNA here is from genome assembly GCF_054897765.1 of Pseudomonas sp. RT4P38. NCBI lineage: Bacteria > Pseudomonadati > Pseudomonadota > Gammaproteobacteria > Pseudomonadales > Pseudomonadaceae > Pseudomonas > Pseudomonas sp. RT4P38. The sequence goes on along the minus strand of NZ_CM142703.1, from coordinate 2,289,354 downwards.
TTCGCCATTTACGCGGCTTCATCGCTGTTGCAGAAGAACTTCATTTCGCCCGCGCCGCGGAGCGGCTACACATAGAACAATCCCCACTTTCCAGGACGATCAAAGAGCTTGAATCAGATATAGGTGCACGGCTTTTTGACCGAACCTCTCGCGGCACACGATTAACTTGGCCTGGAGAAGTTTTCGCTGAAGCCGTCCACCGTATCTTTCAAGCAGTGGAACAAGCACGTTGCAATGTTCGGGCGGCAGCGGCCGGATACAGGGGATTCCTCAGAGTCGCCTTATCCGACGGTGTTCTGCCTCAACGTTTGTCAGCGATTTTGGCCCAGTGTCGAGAGGAAGAACCAGAGGTGGAAATACGTTTATTCGAAGTCTCGTTATCCCAGCAATTGAAGGGGCTTCGCGAGGACCGGTTCGATGTTGGTTTCGCTCGCTCAAAGGACGTAGGTGAAGGCTTAAACGCTGAACCAGTTTGGCAAACGCCGTTGACAGTAGTCGTACCTGCACGACATCCGCTTCTTGCCTTTAAGCACATCCCGTTGGATCAGGTGCTGAACTACCCGTTGGTGCTGTTCGATCCTCAAACGCATACCGGACTCCATCAACAAATTGACACCCTGCTACGCCAGATACCATCACCTGCGAGAGTCGCCGAACAAGTCTCCAGCCAGGAAGTAATGCTGAGCTTGGTCGCTGCCGGCTACGGTCTTGGACTCACCTGTGAAGCGCACATGGCGCTGTGCCAAAGCGCCGAGATCGTGACTCGTCCTCTGGCCGGTGATCCGGCTGTGCTGACCAGTTACCTGCTTCGCTCATCAAATGATCCCTGTGAGCAACTGAAGCGATTCATTACCCGCGTCACCAATATGGATTCGGTCACTTGAACAGATAAACACACCAAGAAGGCAGGACTGATCAGGTCCTGAATCAGACCCTCAGAACATCAGTACTCTCCCAATGTGCTCAGCACGACACTTGGGAGAGCCCATAACCAAAGCATCAAGTCACCACAGACCCGTAACCCAGAAAGTCTCGACCACCACCATTGATAAATGAGTATCTCCCAAGACGTATTTCGTCTTTCCCTTGAATCACGCTGACGTTTCTATAGATGGACATTGCCATCCGCGGAACGACCAATGAATCAGAAACACGAGCAGTACGGCACCAAAGTCTTTTACAGCCCCATCGAAGCAGCGGTCCGCTGGAGCAGCTTGCTTGAACAAGAAACCAACATACTCACTGCGACATCGCTGACAGCTCCCACGACCGCGGAAGCTCTGCCGCTCTGGCCCTTACTAGGACTAAACATCGAGCGTCTTTACGATGCTATGCGCAACAACGAGCTTGCGTTCGGAAAAGCTGGGATAACTTCCAATGATCCGGCGCTGCTTGATGCTCCACAGCTCACTATCCGGCACGTGGATCTCAAGCGCTGGATGGCGAAGACCTACCCGGATCAAAAACCTGGTTTTCTGTTCGACGAAATGGAAAAACAGCTACATTCGGCCATTGATCTCGACTCCATCCAGGTATTGCTGCTGCAGGTCAAAACGCTCAAAGCTCAATTGAGCGCACGGGCACAACCTGAACAGCCCAAATCTGCTGAAAGTAAGGCTCAACTTCCCACAAGGGCTGAAACCACATACCTGAACATCATCGGCGGTTTACTCACACTGCTCTTGGGGCAATCACCGAGCGGTGTGCGCTACTCATCCTTCAACACCCTTGAATCAGTCATCAGCGCGCTGATCGCTTACCACAACGGTCGACCTGGAATCACCGAGCGCACGTTATCGGCGAAATTCGCTGAAGCTAAACGTCAGCTTTCCGGTGATTCGTAAGCTCTGCAATTGCAGTCGCTCATTCTGCAACTGCAGTGTTTTCCGTCTTTTAACGGCATTCAATAGCCAACACTTCCCACCAGACGCTACAGGGCGTCAAGGAGAGTCCACCGTGTCTCAGCAGAACGAAACAACGGTTCCGAGGGAGCCTCGCATCTTGCGGCTTTCTGACGTCGAGCAGAAAAGCGGCTTCAAACGCGCCCACATCTACAACCTGATGAGCCAAGACAAATTTCCTAGGTCCATACGACTTGGGGTCCGGGCCGTAGGTTGGTGCGCCGCCGAAGTTGATCAGTGGATTACTGACCGCCTACAGGACCGCACCTAAGGAGCAACACAATGCGTCTGGTATCAAACGTTTTGACCAAAAGCGGTGTTGGAACAACCACCACCGCAGCCAAAATCGGTGGTTTTGCCAGCGATGCGGGCTTGAGCGTTTTGCTCATGGATCTAGATACTCATCCCAACCTGTCGAGCATTCTTGTACTTGATGAGCGGGCGCCGATAGGCGTCCACGAGTTGTTGGTTCCTCCCCTTCGGAGGTTGCAGCAATGACCGATAGGCGATTGGAAACCACGGCCAGTCTTTTATTAGCAGAAAGCTTCGTCCGGTCAGCACCGGCAGTGGAGGCATTGTGTGACCCGATCATCGACACGCCAATGGTCATGACACTGGACCGGCTGAAACCCTACGATCTGGATCCGCGGGTAACCCGCAACCCTCGGTACGATGAGATCAAGGCGTCGATTCGCCATCGAGGGTTGGAGGCCCCGCCGGCCATCACCCGGCGTCCAGGTGAGCCTCACTTCCGAATTCGCAACGGCGGCAATACCCGGCTATCCATACTGAAGGAGCTGTGGTCGGAGACTAAAGACGAAAACTTCTTTCGTATTTCGTGTCTATTTCGCCCTTGGCCCCAGCGGGGCGAGATCGTCGCGTTAACTGGCCATCTGGCCGAGAACGAACTTCGCGGTGGATTGACCTTTATCGAACGAGCACTGGGTGTCGAGAAAGCCGGAGAGCTTTACGAACTGGAGTGCGGCTTACCCCTTTCACAATCGGAATTGTCGCGACGTCTGAGCGCTGATGGTTACCCCATTCAACAGTCGCACATCAGCCGCATGCGCGATGCAGTGCAGTTCCTGCTGCCGGCCATCCCTAACGTTCTGTATGGCGGTCTGGGCCGGCATCAGGTTGAGCGCTTGGCCGTGATGCGCCGATCAGGTGAAAGAATTTGGGAGGAGCACGCTCATGGCAAAGTGATGGGCATCGATTTCCCGACCTTGTTTCAGGAAGCTCTGGTGATGTTTGATGGAGAAGCTGCCGCGTTTTCTTTACCGCGAGTGCAGGACGAACTGATTGGTCAGATGGCGCAATGGCTCGGCGTCGACTACGACACATTGACATTGGAGTGGGAAACCGGGGAGAGGCGTCAGCGAGCATTGGGAGGTGAGCCACAACACCACCCGACGTCAGAACCCTCGATGCTCCTGCCTCCCCCTCCTACTCGCTCACCTGATCGGTCCAATTCTGCTCCCTCTAAAACGGTTTGTAGCGCTGAGCAGAGTGCTGTTGACACCCAGAACAATGCGGTACTCACCTCCTCCGTTACCGATCGTCTGCAGTCGATACAGCAAATGGTGGCCAAGCACGCAGGGGACGAACCTCAATTGAAATCAGATTGCCTTCCTCCTTCGCAGGGCAGTCTCTTCCCGATCTCGGACATATGGAACATTGAGCCAGGCCTCGACGCACCGGATCGGTTGCGAGTCCACATCAGTCAGTTCGCCCGGGAGATCGCTCAGGATGAAGCGAAAGCTGACTTCATCACTGAAGTCGATGAAGGTATTGGTTTTCGTTGCAGCACTGGATCGACACCAGAAAATCAACCGACGTCCACATTGCTGTCCTTGCTTGACACGTTAACTGCAAACACGAAACAAGCCGTGCCGTTAGAAATTGGTTCTCTGCTTCTGGGCTCTACCGAGCCTTGTGACAAAGCCAACAGATTGAGTGATGCCAATCTGGTCAAGCTGTTCCGGTTGATTCGCTTGGCCCGTCGCCTGATCGACCTCAAGTCCGACTTTTACCCAGACACCATAACGCGATGACAGGAGGTCTTCATGACGGCACCACACCCACTAAACCAGGCCGTAATTGCACAAGCCCTGCACGATCTGCGCAACGGCCAACTGCGTCGCTGTAAAACGATGGGATTTGGTGACCAAGACCTGGCGGCACTCAAAGTGCCTGCCTTGCTCAGTGTTTTGCTCAATGCCCGTGTGCCTTGGTGCACCGTTCAAATCAATCGTGAAGTCCTGCAGCGGATCCTTCATCAGGTGGATGATGTGGAGCAGGAAATTGCCACGGTCGACCGGATGTTGCGCCTGGGCGCGAGTACGGAGATGGTCAGCAAGTTCTACGGCCTGACACACCAAGAGGTTGCTCTGCGCCGAGACATACTGGGTCTGCCCAAGCGAAAAGGACGGCATCCGGTGCTCAGTGAGGACCAGGACACCTTGTTATGGAACCGTTGGCACCCGCAATTCATAGCTCGGGGATTCGCAGTGGACGATGATATGGCCATGTTGTTGCTCACCCTGGATCTGGCGCAAGAGCTCACGTTTCCAGTTTCAGTGATTTGGGCCGCGTTGCACAACTGGATCGATCAAGGGCTGGTCTGACACCATGAACCGCGCTGCCCCTGCTTCGCTATCCTCGCTGCTCGATAACGCATTGGAGCGCCTGCAACCAGAAGACAGGCAACCCCACGGTGACGGCTTTCTCTTCAGTGGTAATCGCCACGAAACCTACCGCGGGCGCTCCTGCTCAATGTTCGGCTGACACCCCTCGAGCGCAACGCCTGGCAGGTATTTCGGCTGCGGCTCAATGATGATGGTGTCACCGCCTTTCCCACCTATGATCAACTGCGCCGTTCTCTGACATCGGTTCCATGCGGCGCGGTGGCCCCCCACGAAAGCGTGGCCAAAACCCTGACGATGCTACGCCTGACACGCAGGCTCAGCCTGGTCAGGCGTTGTCGCGATAAGAGTACCGGTCCAGTGCTTGGCAACTTGTACGTTCTCCACGACAGGCCGCTAAGCCCCTTTGAAGCCATGCAGCTTGATCCGGCCTACATGGGGTTGGTTAGTCAGACACTTGAACACGCCAACACGGGCATTCAGAGAGTCGGCTGACAGTGCTCGAAGAAATCAGCCAAGACCCGAATCTGCAGACCCAGTTGTTACCTTGACTTCTCACCTGCGCTGAATCCTGACTTAACGGGATGGACTATCCCCTGGGGATAGCCTCAAGGCCTGCTTAACTGAGTGCTGAAATCAGGCAGCCCCACCTGCGCTTTGTTCACTGACAGCCTTCCCCTCTGCCTCAATGCTGACCACTCATCCCTCTGTCTATGAGTGCACCCCCCCATGGCAAACGACATGCAACTCAACCTTGGTGCGTTACGCAGCACCATGCAACTCACCCTACACACCCATCACGCCTCTCGCATCTGGCATGGCCGATCGGCCTCGGAAGGAAGAGCCGCCATCATCGGTTTGAACGGCTTCATGTCGGTCATGAACAAGATGAAACGCGGTGCCGAACAGGACGATCCTTATTCAGACGGCTGGATGCTGCGTATCGAGGACAAGCTAAACGATACAAAGGAGAGCCTGAGAATCCTGCGTGAACAGGTCGACCAGATACTCTCAGAGGTTCCGTCCGCGTTGAGTCTAGGCGAAAACCTGAACGTACAACCGGTCAAGCTGCCACTGTTCGTCAGTGCTCAGCTCGGATTTATGGCGGTGTATCTTTTGGCCGATTACGACGATCTAGCCAGGCGTCTAATCCTCGCACATCACACAGCCTTAATTGATCGAAGCACCTTGGAGCAATGTCTCAACGAAGGTGCTCATGCACTTCGCAGCCTGTTTAGCCTGGCCCAGCAGTACAAGCATTCGGGTGCCAATCGAGAAGATTTTGCGGCGAATAACGTAACTGCGCAGATCGCGAGGGAACGGTTTGGCGAGATACCGCAAGACATACTCGAGGGGTCGCGCCGATCGCGCTTCGCGCCACCCATGATTCGACGCATGACCACCGACGAGCAGCCCAGCAAAAACAATGCTGCGGCAGATGAATCGGGTAGCGAGTGTGCAGAGGCTCCCGAAGCTGACGACTCAAGTGCGGGCTACTCACCTTCAGAAGAGGAAGAGCCCCGATGAGCCAGAGCTACTTCACGTCTTTGGCGCCGGCAGACTTCCAGCAGCTGGCACACGCAGGCTACCTAAAAGGCCTTTTAAAACCTTTTAAAGGTAAGGGGGAGCTGGAGGCCTGGGCCAGCCAATGCTCTGCGCTTCGCGACGACCTCATTACCTTGGCCGAGGTTCGAATCCTTACCCAGGCCCGGAGCTACCCATTCAACCTACTCCCCATTCAACTGGCCCAGCAGGTCACTGGCGCAGGGACAACCTTTCTGCGCTGGCGCAACCTCGACCGGACTTCGATGGGTGTATCGCTGTGGGAGCAGTGCATCGACAGCGATGCGACACCTAACGTACTGATCGACGACCTTCTCGCGCTGGAGCAGCAGCGAATCGTACTCAACATGCAAGTCAGTTTGACCCATACCCTCAACCGCCAAGTCATCGACTGCGCGAGCAAGATGGCCCGGGCCGAGGCGGTTTATAAGCGTAGCGTCGATCGGCGCATCATTACCCAATGGAGCACATTATGAGCACCCACTTTTTTGGTGAAGGCAACATCGGGTCTGCGCCCGAATATCGAGAGTTCCAGAATGGCAACGACGAGCCGCGGCGACTGCTGAGGCTGAATATCTATTTCGATAATCCAGTGCCGGTGAAAGATGGGTATGAGGACCGCGGAGGCTACTGGGCGCCGGTCGAACTTTGGCACCGCGATGCCGAACGCTGGAAGACGCTGTATCAGAAAGGTATGCGGGTATTAGTGGAAGGACGAACCGTCAAAGAGGAATGGGCGGACGCCGATGAAAAAGCCCGTGTGACGTTCAAGATCGAGGCGCGTCGGGTGGGCATTCTGCCCTTCCGGATCGATACCGTAGTGCTGGGCTCAAAACCGTCCGCACCCGATAACGATGGAGATCAACAATAATTCACAAACCTGTGAGCGGCTGCCGCAACGGTCCGCCGCTCACGCTGCGCCAAAGAAGGTGCGTGGCGCCTGACGGCAAGTTCCACTGACGGCCACTACGGTCCAGCCGGCGGCACATTGCGAATCTTCTGAACCAAAACCTGCTGATTCCCCCCCCGGTATCTCACTCGAAGCGAATCTGCGCAGACTCAATAAGCCAAACGCAGTATCGCTTTGAGGGTCGCGATTGCGGGGGCCGCTGCGTAACGTCACACGCATCTCAGACCTATTCAGGGCAATGACATGCGACTCTTCCTCTGCGAAAAACCTTCCCAAGGCAAAGACATTGCCCGGGTACTGGGCGCCCATCAGCGTGGCAACGGTTGTTACAACGGTTCCGGCGTTAGCGTCACCTGGTGCATCGGTCATTTGGTTGAAGCAGCCCCGCCCGAGGCCTATGGCGAGCACCTTAAACGCTGGTCATTGGATCAGTTACCTATCATTCCGCAAACTTGGCGCGTCGAGGTTAAAGCAAACACTGCCTCACAGTACACCATCGTTAAACGCTTGCTGACTCAGGCCACTGAGCTCGTGATTGCTACCGATGCTGATCGTGAAGGTGAAATGATTGCTCGAGAGATTCTTGATCTCTGCCAGTACCAAGGTTCGATTCAGCGACTGTGGCTATCAGCCCTTAACGAAGCCTCGATTCGCAAGGCGCTGGCAACCTTGCGACCGGCCAATGACACCGTACTGCTGTATCACTCAGCCCTCGCCCGCTCCCGCTCAGACTGGTTGATCGGCATGAATCTGAGTCGGCTATTCACCCTGCTTGGCAGACAGTCGGGGCATGGCGGTGTGCTCTCAGTCGGTCGCGTTCAAACACCGACGTTACGTTTGGTCGTTGATCGAGATCGCGATATTGCTCGCTTCGTATCGGTCCCCTACTGGGCTATCCATATGGTGCTTGTGCTTGATGGGCAACCATTCAACGCACAATGGGTACCTTCATCCGGCACAGTGGATGATGAGGGACGATGCATCCGGCAAGCGGCCGCACATCAAGCACATCGTTACCTTCAGGGCGCTTCGCAAGCCTTGGTCACCTCGGTGGATACGGAACGAATGCGCGAAGCTCCGCCACTGCCCTTTGACCTCAGCACGCTTCAGGAAGTGTGCTCAAGGCGTTTAGGGCTGGACGTGCAAGAGACTCTGGACCTCGCGCAATCGCTGTACGAAACCCACAAAGCCACGACCTATCCTCGTTCTGACTCCAGCTATCTACCCGAAAGCATGTTTAGTGAAGCAGCGACCGTTTTAGACTCGTTGATGATCAGCGATCCTAACCTTGCCTCTGTGATTCAGTCCGTTGATCGCACCCAACGTTCGCGAGCCTGGAACGACAGCAAGGTCAGTGCTCACCACGGAATCATTCCGACACTTGAGCCATTCAATATGGATGCCCTGAGCGAGAAAGAGCGGGCTGTTTACGAACTGATACGTGCTCATTACCTGGCGCAGTTTCTGGCGCATCACGAATTCGACCGAACCTGCGCACAATTCGATTGCGCCGGACAATCCCTTCAGGCCACAGGCAAGCAAATCGTGGTGGTGGGATGGCGCAAGGTAGTGGGTAATGCCCGGGAGGTAAGCGAGGATGAGTCCGCACAACGGAGTCAGGTCTTGCCGCCCCTGATGTCAGGAAGCTGTTGTAGCGTGCAGCACGCTGAATTGAAGACGCTCAAGACGCTTGCGCCCAAGGCATTCACCCAAGGCGAACTGATCAAGGCCATGAAAGGTGTCGCAAAGCTCATCAACGACCCGCGCCTGAAGCAGACTCTGAAGGACACGTCGGGCATTGGTACAGAAGCAACCCGTGCCAACATCATCAACGGTCTGTTAAGTCGGGGGTATTTGTTCAAAAAGGGTCGATCGGTTCGAGCCTCTGATTCAGCCTTTACCTTGATTGATGCAGTGCCGGCAGCCATCGCAGACCCTGGCACCACCGCGATCTGGGAGCAGGCTTTTGACATGATCGAGACCGGTCAGATGACGCTGGACAGCTTCATAGCAAAACAAGCTGCGTGGATCACGCAGTTGGTCGAGCATTACCGAACAACCACCCTGTCTATTCAAATTCCTGAAGGACCTGCCTGCCCAGTGTGTGGTGCATCAATGCGTCAACGACAAGGTAAGCACGGTACGTTCTGGTCGTGCACCCGTTACCCCGAATGCAAAGGTGTCTTGCCCGTCGAGGCCAAGGTAGGCCCTGCATCGAAATCCCGAAAGCCACGCCGCTCAGCGCCAAAAAGGTAGTGAGCGGGTTTGCCCAAGCACGTCTCTCCTTCTGAAACAGCGTGCGCGGACAGCCCGATCATTTGATCGCTGACGTGAAGGACTTGTTTGTCATTGATGCGCTCACGGCGCGTTACACTCATTTAGAAGTTCACCCCCGAAGGGTTCCCTGATCACTTTGATCAAAGCGATCAGGAAACCCTTCGGGGTGGCCGTAATCAGTACCGGCACCCACCGGTCAAACAACGGGTTCCCTTTGTACACGGATGTGTGCCTCACGATGCCGACCCACGCCACGACACGGGTCGGGTGTAAATGCTGCAACAGGGCCAGGCAATAACGAGCGCCATGATCCTGCGTAGCCCACCGGTGGCTTCCTTGTTTCAGCCGAAGGTTGCGCCTTCGGCACCTTAGTCCCTTCCCCCTACCGCGCCTCTCCAGAAATTTTCTCTGGCACAAAGACGCGCAACAGCGAAGGACTCACCCTATGAACCATCCCTTTACCGGTCTTCAGTACGCCAGTGTTTGTAGCGGAATTGAAGCCGTCAGTGTCGCTTGGCAACCGCTTGGAATAACGCCCACCTGGTTCGCCGAGATCGAGCCATTTCCCTGTGCGGTACTGGCCCATCACTACCCTGAGGTGCCCAATCTAGGTGACATGGCATTACTGACCGAGAAGGTGCTTAGTGAACACATTCCTGCCCCACCCATCCTGATTGGAGGCACACCCTGCCAAGCCTTCAGCATCGCTGGATTACGCGCCGGTCTGGCAGATCCGCGCGGAGTGCTCAGCCTCAAATACGTGGAACTCGCCAATGCCATCGACCAAGTCCGCTGCAATCGAAATGAACCTGAATCAATCATTGTCTGGGAGAACGTACCTGGCGTGCTCAGCGACAAAGGCAATGCCTTCGGCTGCTTTCTCGCGGCGCTTGCTGGAGAAGAAGAGGTGCTGGAGCCGCCAAGGAAGACGTGGTCGCACGCAGGTATTGTGCTTGGCCCCCAAAGAACAATCGCGTGGCGAATCCTGGATGCCCAATATTTCGGCGTGGCCCAACGACGCCGTCGTGTGTTCCTTGTCGCAAGTGCTCGACCTGGGTTTGATCCCACCGCGGTACTTTTTGAGCCCGAAGGCATGCGCCGGGATAGCCCGCCGGACCGCTCGCCGGGGCAGATTGCTTCCGCCCATCATGGAACGAGCGCTGATGCAGATGATGGCTTAGAACAGCTTCATGTCTTTACAAACACATACGGGATGGCCAACGGCCAAGGTGGTGCAGAAGCTTCACTGGAGTGCTGCCCTACGCTGACCTGTAATCACGACGTGGCGTTCGTCGTTTACGAACCGGGTGACCTGACACAGAGCGAACCCGTTGGGCACTTGGATACCCTTGAGGGTGGAGTGGCTCGATCCCATCCAATCACACCAGGATCAAGCCACAAGGTTCGTCGCCTGCTCCCGAACGAATGCGAGCGTCTTCAAGGCCTACCCAATGGTTACACCAGAATTGCAAGGCGCAATTACGCGACCAAGCGTGTCAGTCGTAGCCGCCCAAATGATCTTTGGGAGCCCACGGAAACTGGCTGGATGCTGATGGCAGCTGATGGTCCACGGTACAAGGCCATTGGCAACAGCATGGCCGTGCCCTGCCTCATCTGGATCGGAAAAAGACTCCTGGCTGCGCTCTCTAAATAGGGTGTGGTGGTTCGCGGTATTCATCGCTGACAGGTTTGGGCTCGAAGCTCAATCTCTGGGTTCGCATCACTGGTTGTCAATCAGTGCCTGCCCAGGCAGCCGAGGTCTTCAGGGCTGCGGCGTGAATACTCACGTTGACCATGCCAGTCCGCCAAGCATCACTTCTGCGGACGCACGCCTTGAACGGCGTTGATGCCTACCACTCTTCGCGCTCTTCCAATTGGATGCAGCGTTTATCCAGATACCAAGGAGCACCTTATGAAAAATTCCACTTTTTCTCAGATTTTTTCGTCGCCTGCGTCGGGCGTCAAACAGACCGTTCAAGAGCAGGTAGATTTAGCGAGCACCTCAGCTGCATTCCTATACGCCTGGAAACAAGGCGTCAAATTAGCGGGTCCATCCTATTTTGGCGACTGCACAAAAAAAAGTGTAGAAAATGCCAAGTGCAGATGCGACCTACGTCCTGACTTCCTAATGATCAATCACTCCTTCCAGGTACTGAGCACCAATGAACGCATTTTTCTGGCGGCCATGGTCAGCTTTTACGACACGGTAGAAGGCAATGCTCTTCTTAATCAGGTGGGTTTTCTGGGGCTAGCCAATTTGGGGCCTTTAGATCAGGCGCGGCGTGACGTTATCGCTTCGCTGGTCATGCATTATCACGGCTGGTAATCAAGCCATCTCAGTTCATCGGTACATGAGTCACATTCTCTAGTGAGTCATACAACTCACTCACCTATCGGGGGCAAACCTCCCCTGCTGGGTAGGCGCGCCTCCATCCGTTTTCTCTAGCCTGGAGGCACGCATGAACAATGCTAATTCTGAAACTACGTACTTCGATCTTCATATCACTGGACTGGGATATCTCAACCGCATACGCGAAGTGAAACTCAGGAAAGGTGAATCATTTTTAGCCTGTGACATTGCAGCGCTCAATGGTCCTACCGATTCAGCTGAGTACCGACGCTTCGACGTACGAGTTACGGGCGAGGAAGCGCAAAACCTAGTTCGTCGCTGTATGTCAGCTGTTGCATCGGAACAAAAGGTGCTGATCGGTTTTCGCCTTGGAGACCCGTGGGTGGATACCTTTACGTACTCCAAAGGCCTGAACGTTGGACAACTGGGTGTCAGTTTCAAAGCTCGGTTGCTGTTAGTGAACTGGATCAAGATTAATGGCGTTCTAGTGCACAAACGTGAGCCGGCGGCTCAGGACAGCGACAGCGCCGTTGATTCAACGGACACAGTGAGTTCCTCTGCAGCGACTATCGCAGAGCCAGAGCCAGAGCCAGAGCCAGAGCCAGAGCCAGCATTTTGATTACTGATCCTTCAGCGGGTCGTGGGTTTTCTTTTTTGTACTAACCATTAGAAGACGTTTCGTCTTCCAACCAACCCTCGTGAGCCATGTCTCCCGAGGGAGTGTCATGGCCCATATTTGAATAGGAAACAGACCATGATGATTCTCAAATTCGGCTCGTCGCTTAAGCCTTTTTCCGAGCTCGGCGCCTTGGTATTGACCCAAGGTGTGGATGCATTGGTTCGATCGGAACGATTAGATCCATTTCGCTACTTCGGCCGTCACTTACAGGGCGACTGGGGCGACGTCTGCGATGAAGATCGCAGGGTCAACGAAGATGCGTTGATCTCAGGTGAACGGCTGATGTCTGTATATGAGCTCGAACCGGGGCTGACGCTCTGGATCATCACTGAAGCAGACCGCAGTGTGACCACCATTCTCCTACCTGAAGAGTATTGAAGCCCGTTACAAGTAAAGCTACTTACTCATTCTGTCGAACATTCAAACTGTTCTTCTCAACGGTCTCCTCGGAGGCCGTTTTTCTTTTCCGATGTTGAATACGAGCGCTCACTGTTTCTCATTGATGACTGCCTACAACCGTGCAGCCTGCGATGTTCCCTGGATCTCATCCAGGAACCCGGCCTATGCCATCGCTAAATGCCTGCTTCGTGCCCCTGATCTTGTTGAACAGTATGGCGCTCATGGGTTGCAAAAGCCCCCATATGCCAGCCACCGTCCCAACCAGTGAACAATCGATTGCCCAACCTTCAAAAAACTACATTCCCGTTCAGCGCTACGGTCGTTACACCTTGGTCGAGCTTGCACCAGAGGCCGCCCAGCAGAACCTCCTGCTGCAAGTCATCGATATCGACCTTCCCTCTGCCTGGTCCATCTCTGTCGGCGACGCTCTGCACTATGTTCTGTTGCGTTCAGGCTACCGACTTTGCGACACCACACCTGAACTCGCGGTGTTGTTCAATCTGCCGCTGCCCGCTGCTCACCTGAGCCTTGGACCGATTGTTCTGCGCGATGCGCTGCAAATTCTTTCCGGCCCTGCTTGGGCGCTACAGAGCAATGAGCAGCTTCGACAAGTCTGTTTCACTGCGACAGCTAGCGCTAATTCCGAACAGGCTTCTGCGACTAAAACGGCACCTGCGCAGGTGAATCCATGATTTACACAACCTCTTCAAACTCGGAGTTTCGGGCGCGGCTTTTACGCTGGTCGACTCCATTGTGGCTGACGCTGACAACCGTTGTGCTTGTCACACATCAGGCGTCGTTATCGAGACTGGCAGGAAGCGTTCGAGAGCAGGCTGATGCAGTAAAACTCCAATTGCTTGAAGTTCGGCTTATTGAATTGGAGCACTCCAAAATTGATACGTCGCAGAATCCAATTACAGTCACCCAAACTCAATTCAACCACACCAACGATGCTCTCAGCCTGCGTATAGATGATATGCACTCGGCTATTGCTGGCGCCGCAGCAATCGCTGATCTGCAAGCATTGCGGGATCAATTGCAGCAGCTGGAATCCAAACATCAACCGACGCCCCCATCACCTGCACCCAGCCAATTCAAACTCAAACTCAAACCTCGCAAGGCAAGCAAGCCCACTGAACCCTCCTTCCAGATTATCGGACGTGAGTTGCGCGGTGGTGAGCGCTTCCTTTCCATCAACCCGCTCGACAGTCAATCACTGGAGCAGAGCCGGATCATGCGGATTGGAGAAACCTACGCAGGATGGCGGCTTCAGGGTTTCGACGCGCAGGCAGCAGAGTTTGTCGTTGACGGCGAGATACGTCGGCTGAACATTCGATAGGAGCGCTCATGTACCGATTATTACTACTGTCGTCGCTCCTTGGGTCGTTGAGTACGAATGTGCAGGCTCAGGAGTCCAGTTCTAAAATCTCCACAGAAACCGCAATCAAGCTGCGACCTGATGCTCCCAAGGTCTTCGACAAAGCATTGTTGGCTCAACAATGGGGTTTGCGGGAAGAGGAACTCGATCGCTACAGCGCTCTGATGCAAGGACCGCTAGGGATCTACTCCCCTAACCTTGATCCTTTGAGCGCGTTGGGAATTGAAGCCCAATCTGAGACGGAACGGCGACGTTATGCCGAGCTTCAAGTACAGGCTGAGGCTCTGCGAGTTGAGAAGTTGTTGGCTTATCAACGTGCCTACGACCAAGTCTGGAAAGATCGGTATCCCGCAGTGACGCTGATCAATCTACCCCCCATGAGCAGCCCGTTGATGATCAAGTCGGCACAAAGGAAGGCTGTTTTCGTTCAATACGATTGCCCCGACTGTGAACGTACGATCAAGCAGTTGTATGCCTCAGGTATGCCGTTTGATCTCTACGTTGTAGGGAGCCAGCAGGACGATAAGCGTATACGCGTGTGGGCCCAAAAAGCTCGAATCAATCCCATCAAAATCCGTGACGGAACCATCACGATCAATCATGACGATGGACGCTGGTCATCGATCGGCGCTCAAGGTGAATTACCAGCGGTCATGCATGAGGTGAATGGCAAATGGGTGCGTCAGTGAACCCCTGCAGCGCACTACTGCGCTTGCTCAGCTTCGGGGTCTTGATGGACATTGCCCCTGCCGTCCTCGCCTATCCGATCCAGGCGCCTCCACCGGCCTACGGCATTGCCGCACGGCAAGCAGGTGTTCCATCCGAAGTGTTGTTTGCGGTGGCGCTACAAGAAAGCGGCGTTATGTTGCGGGGCCAACGATTACCCTGGCCCTGGGCGTTGAACATTGCCGGCGCAGCTCATTACTTCGCAAACCAGACTGAGGCATGCCGAACACTTGTGCTGGCTTTGAAGCAGCATCCAGCAACGCGTATCGATGCGGGTTTGGCACAAATCAATCTGGGCTATCAGAAGCGATTCTACCGGCATCCGTGCGAACTTCTTACTCCCCACAATAACCTGGCTATCGCTGCGAAAATCTTGCGGGAGCAATACCGCACCGGCGAGGATTGGCTTGAAGCCGTCGGTCGCTACCACCGTCCCGCTGGCGGCCCTTTAGCCGCAGGCTATCAGCACAGCGTCAGCAAACACATGAATCAACTCACTGCTGCAAGGAGCAAAATGCCATGAAACCAAGGATAGCAATCACGTTGGCAATTAGCGTACTGAGCATCAACCTGTGTGTAGCAGACGCACTGAAACCGCAATTTGCAGATGCACGCTACAGCGAAGAAGAGATGCTGCCGGTACGTTCCACTTTATTGTCTCCCGGGATAGTCGAACGTCGCGTGTTGAACGCAACAGGGTTACCGTCGTTCTTTCTGATAGGCGAAGACGCACGCTCTCGGAACTGGCTCAGGCAGCGATTACCCGATCTGATGAAAATGAATGCAGTAGGACTGGTAGTCAACGTCGAATCCAAAGCTGCACTCGACAGTCTTCGTCAGGCTGCGGCAGGTCTCACACTGACTCCTGTCTCAGCTGATGATCTGGCTCAACGACTCAACCTACGGCATTACCCCGTACTGATCACAGCAAGCAGTGTGGAGCAGTAGCTGTGGCGCAATCTCACGCCGTGGAAACCCTGCTCCGGCCGGCCGTTGAACTGTATAGCGTCGCGGCGTGTGGCTCGGCCGCGATTTTGTGCCTGGTAGCGCCATGGTCACTGGCGCTGGACTCATCCATGGGTGCTGGGGCCGCACTCGTTTGTACTGCATTTGGAGCCGTTCGCCTGAAGCAAGCCTGCACGGTGCTGCGCTACCGGCGGCAAATGAGACGTCTGCCCCGTTACGTGATGACCAGCCGTGAAATCCCTGTCAGCAATCATCGGCTGTTTGTTGGACGAGGATTTCGATGGGATCAGCGTCATACCCATCGATTGATGCAGACCTACCGACCTGAGTTCAGACAGTACGTCGAGCCATCGCAGTTGTATCAGATGGCACGCAGTCTGGAAAAACGGCTGGAGTTTGCTCCTCATCCGCTGAGCCAGTTGCCTCGCCTCATCGGCTGGGACAGCCCGCTTAACCCTGTAAGACCATTACCGCCAGTAGGTGGTCTCCCCCGGTTGCACGGCGTCGATCCTCAAGAAGTCGATGTCACCTTGCCCTTGGCCGAACGGGTTGGCCACACCCTGGTACTGGGTACGACGCGTGTAGGCAAGACCCGACTGGCCGAACTTTTTATCACTCAGGACATTCGCCGCGGCGAGGTCTGCATCGTGCTTGACCCTAAGGGTGATGCTGAGCTGCTCAAACGTATGTACGTTGAGGCCAAACGTGCAGGACGCGAAGGTGAGTTCTACGTCTTTCATCTGGGTCAGCCCGCTATCTCGGCGCGCTACAACGCCATTGGAAGATTCGGACGAATCACCGAAGTGGCATCTCGCATTGCGGGGCAACTTTCCGGCGAAGGGAACTCAGCCGCTTTCAGAGAGTTTGCCTGGCGCTTTGTCAACATCATTGCCCGGGCGCTGGTTGAATTGGGACAGCGGCCGGACTACCTGCTGATTCAACGTCACGTCATCAATATCGATGCACTGTTCATTGAATATGCTGCATATTTTTTTGCCCAAAATGAACCCAAAGCCTGGGACGTCATCGTCCAGATCGAGGCCAAACTCAACGAGAAAAACACTCCGCGTCACATGATGGGACGTGAGAAGCGCGTGGTTGCGATCGAGCAATACCTGTCCCAAGCACGGCTGTATGACCCTGTTCTCGACGGCCTGCGTTCCGCCGTACGCTATGACCGCACCTACTTCGACAAGATCGTCGCATCGCTTCTACCGCTGCTGGAGAAGCTAACCACCGGGGACATCGCGCAATTACTGGCCCCTGACTACATGGACTTGGAGGACCCTCGGCAAATTTTTGACTGGATGCAGGTCATCCGCAAGCGAGCCGTGGTTTATGTGGGACTCGACGCGCTGTCAGACTCCGAAGTCGCGTCTGCCGTGGGCAACTCGATGTTCTCCGACCTGGTGTCGGTTGCCGGGCACATCTACAAGTTCGGTGTGGACGATGGGCTGCCGGGGGCTTTGCCCGATAAAAAGATCCCCATCAATGTCCATGCCGACGAGTTCAACGAACTAATGGGGGATGAGTTCATTCCCATGATCAACAAAGGGGGTGGTGCCGGTATACAAGTGACGGCCTACACGCAGACCCTCAGCGACATCGAGGCTCGGATCGGCAATCGCGCCAAGGCGGGCCAGGTCATCGGCAACTTCAACAACCTGTTCATGCTGCGTGTGCGGGAAACGGCCACCGCTGAGCTTCTGACCAAGCAATTGCCCAAAGTCGATGTCTACTCAACGTCGGTGATGAGCGCAGCGACTGACAGCTCTGATCCGCAGGGCAACACAGCATTCACTTCTAATACCCAGGACCGCATCACGACGACCAGCGTACCCATGATTGAGCCGGCACATGTGGTGGCCTTGCCCAAAGGGCAAGCATTTGGACTCATCGAAGGGGGACAACTCTGGAAAATTCGCATGCCCCTGCCCGCTCCTGATCCGGACGAAGTTATGCCCAAGGATTTACAGACAATGGCTGGGTACATGCGCAAGCGTTATGTTCCCGCGGAGGAGTGGTGGAATCCGTTGGCCGTGCAAGACCAGGACGAGGATTTGCCCTTTGATTTGCGCAGTGACTCCAGTTCTTTGGGACTGATTGAGCCAGCCAACTCATGAGCGATCCAGCAGCAACCGCTCGACGTCAGCAGGAACAGCAGCAAGGTTTGCTGATGGGCCTTGTGACATTGCCATTTCGGTTTATCGGCGTGCTCTTTGGGTCTTTGTTGCTCAGCATCATCATCGAGTGCGCAGGCATGCTCTTCGTCTGGCCGGAGGAAAGCTGGCGACACTCTCAGCGCATGTTTGAATTTGAGCTGAATCAGCTATCCGAGAATTTCACTCGCAGCATACTGGTGCAGGAACCAGGTCGCACCGCCCAAAAGCTGGTCGCAATGGCTTACGACGGGGCATTGGTTAAAACCGGGATCGACAAATGGACTCAGAAGGCCTCTGAGAACGTGAAAGCGGTTCAACGCGCAACGGCGCGCGACACCCGCTACTACATCGCTACGGTGTACGCGCATGTAGAAAGCTGCCTCGTCGCTACGGCTTACACCGCGCTCGTCTTCTTGATTCGGTTGTTGGTGCTTACGCTAACGATACCGCTGTTTGCGGTAGCTGCATTTGTGGGGCTGGTCGACGGGTTGGTTGGCAGAGACCTTAGGCGCTTTGGAGCAGGACGTGAATCGGGTTATGTCTATCACCGTGCTAAAGCCAGCCTGAGTGTACTTTTCGTACTCCCTTGGGTTATTTACCTGACGGTGCCCATCAGTATAAGTCCCTATTTAATCTTGCTGCCATGTGCTGCGCTTCTTGCACTTGCAGTAGACATAGCAGCGAGAAGCTTTAAGAAATACATTTAGTGACGACGCGAGATTTTGCGACAGTGTAGTCACCTCAACAAAAAAGGCCCTGATGGGCCTTCTTAGGATAAAAAATTACTGACTGCGCCACGACTCAACAACGTCCGCACCGTGTTCAGTTTTCCACTCTTTCAACTGGCGATGATTACCACCTTTGGTCTCGATCGTCTCACCCGTTTTAGGGTTCTTGTAGACCTTCACATCGCGAGCTTTCCTCGTTCCTTTCTGAGCAACTGCCACTGGCGCGCGGCGACTAGCATGCGGATCGAGCAAATTGACAACGTTTTTGAGGCTGTAGCCGTATTCGGCCAACAAGGCACGCAGTTTCTTCTCAAATTCGATCTCTTTTTTTAGACCGGAATCATTTTTCATCTGCTCCAGCTCAGCCATTTGACTGGCCAGTTGTTGCTCCAACATACGAAATTCAGCAAGACGCGACATGTAACACCTCACATTATAAATACTGTTTCATCATGAGGGTGTGTGCCGACAAAAGCAATATTCAGACACACCCTTAAATCCTGAGACAGTATAAGAAACAAAAAAGTAGCCAGACAAAAACAAACCGGCATCCTCAGTTTCTTATTGATTCAAGCAACAACTTTAGCGCGCTCTAACATTTGCCCACCTCTAACAACCATGGTGAGCTCAAATGATCAGGGCAACTGGTTGCATTCAGCAAATTCCGGCAATCACGCTGACTGCGCTACTCACGGGACTGACTGTTCCATCACACGCCTCGCTTGATCGGGATGACTACGCGCTGATGCTGCGGCAACTTGATGTCATTGACCGTTTGACGTCCCAACTTGCCGCACGGCCCCGCGCCGATCAAAGCCGTTACCACTTCAATCACGAGCGCCTTCGAGCAGACATCCACCGCGTTCGCGCCGGGGTCCAAGACTTCCTGACTCCCACGCGTGCCCAGCCCCGCGATCCCGTCGCTCTGCACGGCGATTACCGCGTTGAAACGGTCGTCGCTCCATGACCAGCGCCCAGATAACGGCCTTCAAGGCAAATGGCGGCTTTGCCCCATCCATCACGGCCTCTGTGCTGATTTGCGCTGTCTTTGCGGTGCTCCTGCTTTGGGGGGCTTGGGCAATGCGCACGGCCTACACCGGCTGGGCCGAACAGCGACTCAACCAGCGGCAGTTCGTGGGCGTGGTTATCCGATTCGCCGCGATGTACCTCGCCCTGTCCTTCTTCCTTCTTTCCTGAGCATGGAATACCCGTATGAAATGGCACTCCCTTCGCTTTCAACTGCTGACCACGACCGCCACATCTCTCACCGCAATACTGCCAACTCTGGCACAGGCCAAAGGCAAGTTACCCACGATGGAAGACCCATCTCGTGGAGCCGGCAAGGGCATCATGGAGACGATGCAAAATTATGGTTACGACATCGTTTTGCTCGTCGCTTTGTTGGTGGTTTCCTCGATGTTTATTGGTGTCTGCTACCACGCTTACACGCGATATTCGGAGATCCACACTGGACGGTCTACCTGGGGCCAATTCGGGCTCAGCGTAGCTGTCGGTGCCATCATGTTGGTCGTCGGTATCTGGCTGCTCACCAAAGCCACTGGGATTCTGTGAGGTTAAGACGCCATGGAATCCAATCAAGATAGTGCACCCGATGGCGCAGTGACGTTTCTGCCCCATCGCCTGAACCGTCAGCCGATCGTCGTTCGAGGGCTGACCGCGGACGAGCTGTGGATCTGTACCGGATTGTCAGCGCTCACCGGCGTCGCACTCGGCATCCCGTTAGCGTACCTGTCGAGCAGCGTCGCCATGATCCCCACCTCAATCGTCCTGATGATTGCCGCAGGTCTCTTTATCGGTGGCGGACTGTTGCGTCGACAAAAACGCGGCCGTCCAGAGACTTGGCTCTACCGACACATGCAGTGGTGGTTAGCCTGCCGGTATCCAGCCCTCGGGACTATGCTCGGGACGCAGCTGATAACCCGCTCAGGATTCTGGACGACACGTCGAGGTGGCGCATGAGCCGCTTCAAGAATGAAGTCATGCACTTGCAAGCGCATGTGAAGACGTTGCGGCTTTGCTCAATGGCATTACTCATCGTGGTGTTGCTGATGGGAGCTGGTTGGTGGAACGCACCGCGTGATCTAACGATCCATGTGCCACCCGACCTGCGATCAGGCAGTACCCGTAAGTGGTGGGATGTACCACCCGAGTCTGTCTACGCATTCACCTTCTACATCTTCCAGCAACTCAACCGCTGGCCTGCTGATGGAGAGGAGGACTACAGCCTCAATATTCAGTCTCTGTCTGCGTACCTGACACCAGGATGCCGGTCGTTTCTGCAAGCGGACTATGAGCAGCGGCGGCGTTTAGGCGAGCTACGTAAACGAGTGCGGGGCCTATACGAAATCCCAGGCAGAGGTTACGGCGACGATCCCGATATGCGCGTGAAAATCGTCTCGAACAGCGACTGGGTTGTCACCCTGGACGTCAACGCTGACGAGTATCACGGCACCGAGCAAGTCAAGCGGGCGCTCGTACGCTACCCCATCAAAGTCGTGCGGCAGGATATCGATCCGGAACTCAACCCATTCGGTCTCGCTCTGGACTGCTACGACGGTGCACCTCAGCGGATCGTTGTGCCTGCCACAACCTCACCTGTGACCCGACCTCCGAATCGCCCATTGGGAGATGCGTCATGAAATCTGTGCTGATCTCTGTGTCGCTGGGACTTGTGTTCACCCTGGGGGCAATTGCCACAAGCCACGCTATAGAAGTGATGCGATGGGAGCGCCTCCCTCTGGCCGTCCCCTTGATCGTTGGGCAAGAGCGCGTTGTGTTTGTTGAGCGTAACGTTCGGGTCGGTGTGCCGGCTTCTGTGGGGGATAGGCTGCGAGTGCAAAGTGCAGCTGGCACCGTGTATTTGCGCGCCAATGAACCTATTGAGCCCACTCGCTTGCAGCTTCAAGACGCAACGACCGGTGAGCTGATTCTTTTGGACATTGTCGCTGAACCCTTCAAGAGCGATCAGTCGCCATTGGAATCAATCAGGATCGTGGAGCAGCAAGCCTCACCACAACCTCCTGGTAATGGGCGCTCTACGAACAATCAGCCACCAGACGAGCCTGCGAAGAAAACACCCCTGCCGGTGGTTCTAACCCGTTATGCGGCTCAGAACCTGTATGCCCCCCTGCGCACTGTCGAGCCCTTGCCTGGCGTTCGGCGCGTCAACCTGCCATCAGATCTATCGCTCGATTTGCTGCTACCCAGCTTGCCTGTTCACGCCAAGGCCCTTTCAGCCTGGCGTTTGGATGATTACTGGGTAACGGCCATTCGACTGACCAATCATGCAAACCAGACAGTCAATCTGGACCCGCGTCTGTTACAGGGAGAGTTTATTACCGCCACCTTCCAGCATCACCACCTGGGCCCTAAAGGCAGCTCTCTGGATACCACTGTCCTCTACCTGTCGACCCGTGGCCACGGCATCGCTCAATCGCTCCTACCCACAATCAGCCCTGTCGACGCGGCCCTGAATCTGCCGCAAACCTCCGCACCAACAACAACCATGGAGGTTCCCGATGAAAAGTAACGGACTGCTCAAATGGTTGATGATCCCAATGGCACTGTTGCTTGTCCTGGTTTTACTGAAACTGTTGCCCAGCAACAGGCCAGCAGCAACTGAACCGGATGACCGCGAGAGCCAACTCACACCAGAAGAAATGAAAGCCCTGGGCATCGAGGGAGACACGCCGAGCGATACCGTTGCCACGTTGGTGGCGCAGGTCAAGCAACTGCGTGGCGAACTGAAAAAAACGCTCACCGATCCCCAACAGCACACGGGTGAAAGCGAGCAGCTGCGCCAATTCGAAAGCACCCTGGAACTGCGCATCCAAGACGCACTGGAAAAAGCGCACGACCGCTTGCAGGCAGAACGTGCAGGTGCTGGCAGCGACATGCCCGAGACTTACAGCTTGCTCCAAGACCTCCAGCGACAACTCGACCACTTGAACCAGAGGGACAACAACCTGGACTTGCCTGTGGGGCTTGGCTTTCAGGAGGGCGACGGACAAAGCTTTGGAACCGGTACACGCTGGGTTGAACCAGACGATGCTAAACCCAAAGAGAACTCAAGGTCCTCTGAACAAGGCTTTAGCTTTCCCACGCGTTTTGGCCCTGCTCAAAGAACACTGGAAGGCATCACTGACTCCATTGCGACAACGGCCTCTAGAGACTCTGGTCTTTCGGTTGCCAAGCCAATGTATACCGTGCCTCCAAACTCAACGCTGATGGGATCGGTAGCGATGACTGCACTCATTGGTCGGGTCCCCATCGATGGCACAGTCAATGACCCCTACCCGTTCAAAGTATTGATCGGTGCCGAGAACCTCATCGCCAATGGTATTGATCTACCCGAAGTCGCAGGTGCAGTGGTAAGCGGCACTGCGTCCGGCGATTGGACACTGTCATGCGTTCGCGGGCACATCCGCTCGATCACCTTCGTGTTTCAGGACGGCACCATTCGAACGGTACCGGGTGAAAGCGGTTCCGGTTCGGGCGCTAACGCTCAAAGCTCTACGAGCAACGGTTCAACCCAAGAAGGTCTTGGCTGGATCAGCGATCGCCATGGCATCCCCTGTGTCAGCGGCGAACGCCGAAGCAATGCTCAGCAATACCTGGGTTCCCAGGCACTGATCACCGCTGCCGGGGCCGGAGCAGCGTCCCTGATCAAGTCCGATGGCACCACCTATATCAGCAGTGGCAATGGATCACAGGGCAGCACCGGCATCTCTGGAAATGAGGCCATGAGCCGAATCCTCGCTAGTGGTGTGCAGGACATGTCGCAATGGGTCAACAAACTCTATGGTCAGGCCTTCGCGGCGGTATACGTCAAGCCCGGGGCCCAAGTTGCTGTTCATATCGAGCAGCCGCTCTTCCTTGACTACGACGCCAATGGGCGCAAGGTCAATCACACGCTTGGAGGTCGCCATGTCGCACCGGAACTGGACTGAAGCGATGACGGCAGTATTGATGGTTGCGACAGTGGCAGGTTGTGCAACCAATACCGAGCAACTGCTTAGCCATGACGACAGCACCATGCTGGATATCTGGAACAAGCAAACCGGTGGCACACAAAACGGGCAAGCCGGCCAAGAGCTCCTGGATGCGCGTCAGGCATTGAGGCGTCCCCTCATGGAACCGCTGACACCTTCGTCAAGCATGCCCTACACGCGAACCGCGCAAAACGAGGTTTATCGACAGTTCCACCGCCTGCCCAACCCGGATTTGGTGATGTACGTCTTTCCACACTGGGCTGGCACAGATCCGGTGCCAGTACCGGGTTACAGCACCGTATTCCCCCTGTATCAGCGCGTGCAATACGCCATGCCCGGCGAACGTCTGGAGGACTACTGATGACGTGGCTTCCCTTATGGAAAGGCAAAGTCGACTCCGAAGAAACGCAGGAGCCCGGCGCGTGGGAACGGCATATCGCTCATTTAGCGGCTAACGGCATTCCGGAACCCGGACTGCTGCAAGGCAAACCCGTCACTAAGGCCGACGACCATGCCTTCTACGACACGGCCCCCTCCTTCGTAGACAGGCTCCCCTGGGTTGAATTTTTGCCTCAGTCGCAATGCCTTTTGTTGGAAGACGGCACCTCTGTCGCAGCGTTCTTTGAACTGACGCCACTGGGTACCGAAGGCCGAGAAACCGCCTGGCTGCTCCAAGCCCGCGACACGCTGGAAAATGTTCTGCAAGACAGCTTCGACGAATTGGATGACAACCCCTGGGTGGTCCAGCTCTACGCTCAGGATGAAACCAACTGGGACAGCTATCTGCGAACGCTAAAGCAATACGTGCAACCGCGAGCCCGTGACACGGCTTTCAGCGAGTTCTATCAGCGCTTTTTCGCTCATCACTTGAAGGCGATCGCCAAACCCGGCGGCCTGTTCGAAGACACCAAACTCACTCGTTTACCCTGGCGCGGACAAAGTCGTCGCGTGCGGATGGTGGTCTATAGACGATCAACGACTACCGCGGCTTCACGTCGAGGGCTGTCCGCAGAACAGGCGCTGTCAAATGTTTGTGAGCGACTGACAGGCGGCCTTGCAAGCGCAGGCATCAAAACCCGACGCCTGGGTGCTTCTGACATTCACGACTGGTTGCTGCGCTGGTTCAATCCGTGCCCCGCGTTGTTGGGCCCCTCGGCAGATGATCGCGAGCGTTTCTATCAGTTGAGCAGTTACCCCACGGAGACCGAGCCTGGTGAGATAGAACTGGCCAGTGGTACCGATTTCTCACAACGCCTGTTCTTCAGCCAACCCCGTTCCGATGTTGCACAAGGCGCGTGGTACTTCGATGGTATGCCCCATCGAGTTATGTTGATGGACCGGCTGCGCAACGTGCCCAATACGGGTCACCTGACCGGTGAGACGCGTAAGGGCGATGCGGTCAATACCTACTTCGATCAGATGCCCGAAGACACAATGATGTGCCTGACGCTGGTCGCCACTCCTCAGGACGTGCTGGAAGCACACCTCAATCACTTGAGCAAAAAGTCTGTGGGCGAAACGCTCTCCTCTGAGCAGACGCGACAAGATGTCCATCAAGCCCGTTCGATCATTGGGAGTTCCCACAAGCTCTATCGCGGCGCGATTGCCTTCTACCTGCGCGGTAAAGATATCGCTGAACTGGACGCCAAAGGGATGCAGCTGGCCAACGTCATGCTCAATGCAGGCTTACAGCCAGTGCGTGAAGACGATGAAGTCGCGCCGCTCAACAGTTATTTGCGCTGGTTGCCGTGCGTGTTTGATCCCTCAAGCGATAAACGTCAGTGGTACAGCCAATTGATGTTTGCTCAACACGCTGCCAACCTCGCGCCCGTGTGGGGGCGTAGTCAGGGAACGGGACACCCGGGAATCACCTTCTTCAACCGAGGTGGAGGCACCCTCTCCTTCGATCCTCTGAATCGGCTCGACCGTCAGATGAATGCGCACCTGTTCCTATTCGGTCCTACCGGCTCGGGCAAGTCAGCCACCCTCAACAACCTGCTGAACCAGATCACCGCCATCTACCGGCCAAGAATATTCATCGTCGAGGCGGGTAACTCCTTCGGCCTCTTCGGCGACTTTGCCAAACGCCTTGGGTTGAGCGTGCACCACATTAAACTGTCACCGGGTGCCGGCGTCAGCCTGGCGCCCTTCGCGGATGCCAGTCGACTGGTGGAAACACCGGATGAAATAGAGACACTCGACGCAGACCAACTCGACGAATCCTCGATTCAATACGAAGGTGACGAGCAACGGGATGTCTTGGGCGAGCTGGAAATTACTGCCCGCCTGATGATCACCGGAGGCGAAGAAAAAGAAGAGGCACGGCTAACCCGTGCTGACCGCAGCCTGATTCGGCAGAGCATTCTGGACGCGGCGCAATGTTGCAACGATGAGCATCGACCCGTGCTGACTCAGGATGTACGGGATGCGTTGTATAAGCGAGGCAGTGACAAGGCGCTACCAGAAGCTCGGCGAACACGGCTGCTGGAAATGGCCGAGGCCATGGACCTCTTCTGCCAGGGGCTGGACGGAGAACTGTTCAATCGCCCTGGCACGCCTTGGCCGGAAGCCGATATCACCATCGTCGATCTGGCGACCTTCGCTCGTGAGGGCTACAACGCTCAACTCTCCATCGCTTATCTGTCGCTGCTCAACACCGTCAACAACATCGCTGAGCGAGACCAGTTTCTTGGACGGCCAATTATCAACGTCACCGACGAAGGACACATCATCACCAAGAACCCTCTGCTCGCTCCCTACGTGGTGAAAATCACCAAGATGTGGCGAAAACTGGGGGCCTGGTTTTGGTTGGCCACGCAGAACATCGACGACCTGCCCAAGGCAGCCGAACCCATGCTGAACATGATCGAATGGTGGATCTGTCTCAGCATGCCGCCAGATGAGGTGGAGAAAATCTCTCGGTTCAGAGAGCTCAGCCCTGCCCAAAAAGCGCTGATGATGTCGGCGCGCAAAGAAGCCGGGAAATACTGCGAAGGTGTCGTGCTTTCGAAATCGATGGAGGCGCTTTTCCGCGCAGTGCCGCCGAGCTTGTATCTGGCCATGGCCATGACTGAGCCAGAAGAAAAAGCAGCCCGTTTCAAGCTGATGCAGGAGCACGGCATCAGTGAACTGGATGCGGCGATACGTATGGCTGAAGACATCGATCGCGCCCGAGGAATTGAGCCCCTACGGTTCAGCAATAGCGATTAGGGTCCACTATTCTAGACACCAATCAGTGCATGAGAATTTCATGCTCTTAATCAAATCAGATGGTAGAGGCGCGATTTCTATTTGAACATCCGAGGGTCATACATGAAGTCGAACACATCGATCACCTTAATCTCGCTCAACGCCGGGTGATTAGGATTAATCACAACGTTGCGCTCCAGGGCTAGTACGGCAGAAGGCACGATCAGTCCCAGGTGTGTGTTTGCTTTCAACCAGGTGGTTCCAAAATCCATACTTGGTCGGTCTGCCGGGAGACTCGCCCAACCGTTTGGCAAGGCTTTTGGATCAGGCTCCAAATAAAGCGCGGTATCGGTGGGCAGTTCGAAGCAGGTGATCTTCATCGGGAACATAGGCTCCCCCCCCGCATGCACGAAAGTTTCCAAACAGCAGATTGCTGGAGTCAGTCCCATGTAAACGGCCGGCACATCCTGATCATTCCATCTCCCTCCTTCAATAGCTGCCCCCATACCCGATAGATCGGTCGCACGTTTCGACTTTGCGACTCTCCATACCCTCATCAGGC
Organism: Pseudomonas sp. RT4P38; assembly: GCF_054897765.1. Lineage (NCBI taxonomy): Bacteria > Pseudomonadati > Pseudomonadota > Gammaproteobacteria > Pseudomonadales > Pseudomonadaceae > Pseudomonas > Pseudomonas sp. RT4P38. The sequence goes on along the minus strand of NZ_CM142703.1, from coordinate 2,261,907 downwards.
TGCGCCCCCCCACTCCAGAGCTTGAAGGACACGGCGAACTTGCTTAGCTCCTATCTCTGTTTCGCAAAGCATTATGGGTGCGCTACCGCCGAGGGCTTTGTTTGGCTTTGACATCCATTGCGCGGCGTTCTCTTTACTCTCAAACACCTCTTCGGCCAGGTGAGAGACAGTGGCAATGCGATCCAGGCGTTCGGAGGCAACTGGATCAAGATTCTTATGCTCACGCCGACGCCTTTCGAGCGTAGAGGTGGACGCATTCAGCAGTATTTCTACGTTGCGCTCTTGAAGGTCGAAGGTCAGGCGGAAAGCTTGAACAAGGGATGCAGGAAACCCTACCTTTATCTGGTGAATCCGTTCCGAGTCCTTGAGCAATTCCCGATTACAACTGAAAAGCCAAAATGCAGCGGTACCTTCCTCACGAGGATCATCTCTTTTTTTTGCCGGACGCCGAGCAGCTCCTGGGGTGACCATCAACACTTCCTCCAAATGAATAAATTTTCTCGTCAAATGAACTATATGCCAACTATCAACCGAGAGAAACTGCCATTAAGCAGCTTCTGCGATTAGGGCGATCTTTCCATGCCACCGTAGATCTCAGCACCTAGCCGGATTAGGAGAGCTTGCATGCCGGGCGTACAAAAAAACCCGCGATTGCGGGCGTAAGTCATAGGCAATTCATGATGTATCAGGTGGTGGATCAACCTTACGCATTCCTAACTGTAGTGGTCTAATGAAACCGGACACCCATTTAGGCGAGAATGCTCGCCGGATCGATGTGGCTGAAACTCAACCGCAGGTGCCAGAGATTCTGATCAGGCTCGGGGAAAAACGGCTCGCCCGGCATGAACGCCACGTCATTGTACAACGCAGTCTTGAGCAAGGCCCGGGTATCCAGAAGCTGCTTGAGGGTCAGCCAGAAAAACAATCCGTCCTGCGGAACATTCCAATCCGCCAGATCGGAAAAATGGGTTTCGAGAGCCGCCTGAAATCCGTCCCGTCGAATCCGGTAGAAATCCCTCAACTCACTCAGGTGATCGCGAAACTTCTCGGTGCCAATTCACTGCAACGCCTGCCAGTGGCCAACGCGGTTGGTGTGCGGAACCGCCGACTGCTTGAGGCGCAGCAGGTGGGGGAAGATGTCAGGACTGGCAATCAGGTATGTCACCGTCCTGCCCAGGTCTGCCGCTTACCTGGAACTGCATTAACGCAAGCTCGAAGTGTCTAAGGTCGATCACCTGCAGTTCGCCCGCAAGCTTTCACTGTGCTGGCATCGCACCGGTGTCATGAGCAATACCGTGCAGAAAGTCAAAGCCGCGATCGTCGAATTGATTGGCGAACTGGGGCTGCGTCCCGAATGGGTCCTGCAGGCTGATCAGGCCTGACCCGATGACTCAAAGGACCCCGGGCACCACCAGAGTCAACCAGGCGACACAGGGTCCCACTAGGGCAATCACCGCGCTGTAGATCAGCAGGCTGCGCAACACTTTTTCCCGCTCCTGCTGGGGTGTATTGGCCACCACCAGCGCGCCATTGGTGGAGAACGGACTGGTGTCGACGATGGTGGTGGAAATGGCGATGGCCGCGACCACACCGACCGCACTGACCTGGCCCTGGCTCAAGAACGGCACAGCTAGCGGAATGATCACCCCGAGCAAGGCCGTGGACGAGGCGAAGGACGAGATTATCGCGGCAGTGAAGCACAGCAGCAAAGCCGCCAGCAGCGGCTCACCCAGGCTGGAGATGCCATGGGCGACATAGTCGATGGTGCCGATGCGCTGCATCACTCCGATGTAAGTGATGATCCCGGTGATCAGCAGCACAGTCGACCAACTGACCTTGTCGATGGCCGCCTTCTGCGCCTTAGGCGCGAACATGGCCAGGGTCACCGCGACCGTCATGGCCACCAGGCCGACATTGAACTTGAACACTAGTGCCGAGACCGCCAGGGCTAACAGCCCAACCAGCGTCGACAGCTTGGCCCAGTCCAGGCCGTTGACGGCTTGCAGCGGCGCACCGGCGCCCGTCAGGTCGGTGCGGTGATAAGCCGGGGAAGCCGGCGTACCGCCGTGGCCAAGAATTGCCAGCGATGCACCAGCGGCATGCAACTCGGGACCGGGCGAGACCGCCACCAAGGACAGGCGAGCGCTGCGCAAGCCACCGAAGACTACGAACACCACCATGGCAATCCCCAGGTTGAACAGCAGGCTGGTGATGAACAGAGTGGACGGTGCATAAGGCAGTCCCGAGGACTCAACGATCTGATTGGTGATGCCACCGAAAATACTCACAGGCGAGAAGCTGCCGCCCTGGGCGCCGTGAATCACCATCAGTCCCATGAGCACCGGGTTGATGCGGTACTGCACGGCGAAGTTGAGAGCAATAGGCGCAAGGATCGCCGCCACCGCAGGGCTCAGCGCACCGAAACCGGTGAGCAGCGCCGCCACCACGAACATCACCCAAGGTATCCAGGCGACATGGCCACGCACCATCAACACTGCCCGTTCGATCAGCCAGTCGATGGTGCCGTTGTTCTGGGCGATGCCGAACAAATAGGTCACACCGACCAAAGTCAGGAACAGGTCACTGGGAAAACCGGCGAAGATGGTCGCCGGTGTCATGTCCATTATCACCGAACCGACGATAAAGGCCGCCGCGAACGCCAGCGCGCCCATGTTGATGGGCAACACGCTGGCGATGCCGAAAATGACCACTAGTACTAAAATCGACAGAATCTCATTATTCATTTCAATCTGACTCCCCGCATTCGGACGGTCCCGCAGGTACCGTCCTTGTTGTTATTTTTCCGGGATGTGGAGCAACCGACTCACGTCAGGCCGGGCGTACCGAAACGATTGCGAAAGGTGTCGCGCAGCAAGTTCTTTTGTACCTTGCCCATCGTGTTGCGTGGCTGTTCATCGACAATGATGATCGCCTTGGGTTGCTTGCATATAATGGGTGATCAACACATAACCCATGGGGCGCGTGGCTTGCCCGCGAAGTCGGCCGCACAAACACAGAAACTTTCAAATCTGTCGTGCTAATTGCCACTAAATACCGCCGGCCGGCGCTCGGCAAAGGCTGCCAGCCCTTCGCCAAAGTCAGCACTTTCGCAGGCTTGTCGGCGCAGTTCTGCAATCTGTTCCATCGCCTGCACCGGCATCGGTTGTAGGTCTTCGAGGATGCGCAACTGTTCCTTGACCGCCGCAACGGCCAGCGGCGCTTTGCTGGCGATGCCGTGCGCCAGTTCCAGCGCGGTCGCTTCCAGCACATCATTGTCGACCAGTCTGTTGACCAAACCAAACCGTTCCGCCCGCTGCGCATCAAGCTTGTGTGCAGTGAAAAACATCTCCTTCAACACATGAATCGGCAAATTGTTGAAGAAGCGCAGCAATCCGCTGGTGGTGTACGGCAATCCAATGTTCACTGGAGTCATGGCAAAGCTTGCGCTGCGGTCCGCGACGACCATATCGCAGCTCATTACCAGATCCACCGCGCCGCCCCACACCGAGCCGGACACTAAGGCAATCACCACGCCGGGATAGGCGCGGATGCGGCGCAATACGAGTTCGAGCGGCTTGCCGTAGGCAATTGGGTCGCGATCGTGGTGCAGTTCGCGGATATCGTGGCCGGCACTCCACACGGATTGGCCAACTTCGCTGCCGAGGATTACCACCGGGACACGTTGTGACGCCAGGGCAACGAGGCTTTCGTCGAGCGCCGTCAGCAGTTGTGCGCTGAGTGCATTGCGGTGGGTGGGGTTGCTGAAGATCAGCCGCGCGATGCGTTCATCGACCCGGTTGACGGTCACGCTAGCGGAAGAGGTTGGATTCATTGTGCGGTTCCTGTTGATTGCGCGCAGGTCATGTCGTCGGAGTCCTGGAACACTATTTTAGCGGCGAGCATTGCGTTGATCGATGCAGCGTCGAAACCGGCTTCGCGCAGTACTTCGACGGTGTGTTCGCCAAGCAGTGGCGGTGGGCGGCTGGCAATGCCGTCAGTGGCGCCGAACACCGGGGTCACTACCTGACGCAGCGCGCCGAGGGTCGGGTGCGTGAGTGTCTCGGTCAGTTGGCTGTGCAGCACCTGCGGGTCGTCGAAGACCTCATCGAGTGTGTTAATCGGGCCGGCGGGTAATCCTGCGTCGACGAACAGCGTGGTCCACTCGCGTTTGCTGCGGGTTTTCAAACGGCTTTCCAGAATCTCTCTCAATTCGTCACGACGTTCGACCCTCGCTTCATTGGTGGCGAAGCGCGGATCGTCCGGCAGCTCGGGCAAATCGAGCAGTACGCACAAACGCCCCCACATGGCCGAGGTGATCGGCGCCAGATTGAGCGGGCCATCCTTTGTCTGGAACACGCCGTAAGGCGCAATCACCGAATGGGCGTTGCCGGTGCGACGCGGCACATCCCCCAGGCTGAGGTAGCGTTGGCCGTGCACACTCAGCAACCCGACCAGACTGGCCAGCAGCGACGTGCTGACATGCTGACCGCGCCCGGTGCGCTCGCGCTCCAGCAGCGCGGCCAGCACAGCTGTCACCAACCACATGCCCGAGGTCAAATCACCGATGGCGGTGCCGGTGCGCGTCGGGTCGCCATCGACGAAACCGGTCAGGCTCATCAGCCCCGAGTAGCCTTGGGCGATCTGGTCGAAGCCCGGCCAACTGCTCATCGGCCCGTCGGCGCCAAAGGCGTTGATGCTGCCCATCACCAGTCGGGGATTGCGGGCGCTGAGCACCTCATAACCGAGGCCCATGCTTTCCAGCGTGCCGGGTTTGAAGTTCTCGATGACGACGTCGGCGTCATCGATCAACTGCTGGATGGTAGCCAGCCCTTTGGGATTGCGGAAGTCAATGCACATGCCGCGCTTGTTGCGGTTACACGATAAATAGTAGGTACTCACACCCCGGTCGAAGGGGCCCCAGGTGCGGCTCATGTCGCCAGTTGGGCCGGGCTCGATCTTAATCACATCGGCACCGAGGTCTGCCAGCACCATGGTGCAGAACGGCCCCGACAGTGCGCGACTCAGGTCGACGATTTTCACGCCTTGCAAAGCTTGCATAGGGTTCTCCAGTGAAGGGTTGAGTGCGGGCTATTGCGGCAAGGTCTGATCACGGGTTTCGACGGCAAACGGCAGGATCAGTATCCCGGACGAAGGCGGCGGTCCCCGAATCCACGCCATGCAGAACTCATCCCGCGTAGGCCGTCCAGAAGCCGTGAATCTACTAGCGTCAGTGGCGTTTGATGGGTTTCACGCTCGTTGCTGATGCCGTTAGTACTGACATTAAGATCTCTCATTGACCTTGATCAGGCCTATTGAGGCGCTGCTTGCCTTTGACGACCGTTAGCGCTTCGTTTGTTGTGAGACGAGTCTAGGCGACGTATCTCATAAGCTTCAAATATGATATTCCTCTGCATCCATCGGAAACTCATATGGCTTAGGAGGTACGCTTGGACCTGCGCCAGTTGCGGTATTTCATCAAGGTGGTCGAATGCGGCAACATCACCCGCGCCAGTGAAGCGCTGCACATTGCGCAGCCCGCGATCAGCCAGCAGATGCGCAATCTGGAACTGGATATGGATATGCAACTGCTTGAGCGCAGCGTGCATGGCGTGGTCCCCACTGCGGCCGGTCAGACACTTTACCGGCATGCCATCGAACTGCTGCGCCAAGCCGACGGCACCCAGGAACTACTGCGCCAGGACGCCGAATTCCCGCAAGGCAAAGTGTCGGTCGGCATGCCGTCGAGTACGGCTCGGGTGTTGGCGATTCCCCTCGCTCGTACGATTCGCAGTCGATATCCGGGTATCAAGCTGGAGTTGATCGATGCCCCGAGCGCCGACCTGGGGCGCCTGATCACTGTTGGGCGGGTGGCACTTGCGGTGAATGTCGATGCGGTCGAAACCCGGGGCATGGCTTTCCGGCGGCTGTTAACCGAAACGCTGTATTTGGTGGCGTGGCCGGAATTTGCATTATCGGATGAACCGGTGTCGATTGAGGCATTGGCGAAGATGCCGCTGGTGCTGCCCTGTGCCCCGAACACGATTCGCAGTCGGGTCGAATTTGCACTGCAGGAGGCCGGCCTGAAATGCGAGGTTGAGTTCGAAGCCAATTCCACCGACCTGTTGTTCTCAGCCGTCAAGGCGCAGCTCGGTGTCACGATCCTGCCGTGGGCCGCTGCCCATGTTGAGCTTGTGCAACACAGGCTTAAACTGGCCAGGATCGATCATCGACTGTTCAAGCGGGATCTTTCGCTGTGCTGGCATGACACGGTTGTAGAGAGCAATGCCGTGCAGAAGGTCAAGTCGACCATTTTCGAGCTGTTCGAGGAATTCGGGCGGCAGCCGGGGTGGGCAGATGGGGAGTAATGGGGGCATTGGATTTAAGTGCACACCATGTATTGGCCTTGCAGGGTTGAGTAGATGACTTGGCCGGACGGATACGTTCGATGGACAATTTCATAATTGCACAAACTCTGAGTTTTTCACCTCAAAGCCCCGCCTGAGTAGTCCATGAGCAAGACTGAAGGCGATTCCACAAGGTCACAATCAAGCAGCACGCGAGAGCTCAAGATATACGCCCCACTTTCGGTTAGCCGCTGGCAGCAATCGCACTGAGCGATCGCTGTCGAGGATTCCAGATCGTCAAACACCAACCGCTCCGCCACTCCGCCCCGGATCTGAAGTATTCGCTCCATGGCTCACTTACAAAGATGAGGTCATCATCACGCCCCTCCTCTTTCCTAACGTCGTTGATCCAGTTAAGCACGACAACATCGTCCTGATCCTTTAGCCCGAGCACCTCGATCCACTCACGAAAGAGCGCTTTATCCTCCTCGCACCCCTCAAATTCGGTCGGATTCGGTGACTCACGAAAATGGCCGTAAAGCGCCAGCGACCCTGGTTCATAACCGTCGGTCAGTGTCAGGTTACGAACCTGTGCCTGAGTCAATGGAGTGGCTATGGCCTTGTCCAGATCCCACGTCATGGTCGGCTCCGGGTACTTGGCATCAGGTAATTTCTGCACGAGCCTAAAATGCCAATCAAGCTGGCCAGCCATTATCTGCTCGTAAAGCTCATGCAAAGCTCGTCGATGCGTTGACTCATCGATCACAACATCACTGTCAGGATCGACGATCACAAACTCGAAAACGCATCCTGCGTCATCCATCCGTTCGCGCAACGATTCAATTTTTCCCTGATCAACAGCCTTCAATGGGAGCGAGTGATCTATCACCTTCCAATCCTTCTTTCTGGCAAAGACGGCTCACCGCCTTCACTGAGTGAACGTCCATATCAAGCCGCTTACGCTAGCAAATGCGCTGAAGGAAAAATGTAGGAGTATTCGGCACGCGATAGAGGATGCGGCGGAAACTGAGGTCACCTGTTTCGGGCAACCCCTCAGCAGGGAAACAGAAATGCCCTGTATTCAACGTTTTGCAGGATCACGGTATCGCTCTGCCGAGTGCTGACGGAAAAGCCATCTGGAACGCTACCGTCACTAGCGATACCGGCTGGCCCTACAGTCGCTAGCACTGATTTGGGAAGCCGGAGCACGTCCAGAACCATTCACCGGAAGCATCACCGTCGACGTAATCGATAAGCCGATCAACTCTGCCGGCACCGCCAACGTCGTCTCAAACCCGCCATCGCCACCTGCAAATGCAACAAGCCAAGCTCAGTCGAAACCCAACTCACCAGCAGCAGCTGCTCCTGGACGAGCAGCACCAGAATCAGTTGATGTGTTGATGGATCTGTTCGGCTCCCCTCCTCCGTACTTTGAAGAGCTAGACGCCATGGAGGACATCAAGATTCAAGCCCTTCAGGTACCTGCCAGCCAACCCTAGTCGAGCCATCTGGAGCTCATTTCATGGAGTGGTTTACCAAAGGCGTCCAGTCACACCGCATCATCACGGATGACAGGAAAGCATTGGTTCATAGCGTAAACGACACCCTCTACCTGGTCACACCCGGTATCTTCGTTCGCTACGCACAGGAGCATCCTCACCTCGCCAAAATCGCCAAGCAGCAAGGTTTGTACGATTGGGAATGGATACAGAGACGCTTCGAAGAGCTGAAGCTGCATCGAAAGCAACGCAGCGGGCTGAACATCCGGGTGTGCGAAGTCACAGGCCCACGCAAAACAAGGTTACTGAACGGATACCTGCTCAAATCACATGGGGGCTTACTCAACGATCTCGCCTTGAACAATCCAAACCTGAAGCTGGTGAAGCCTGGCCGATCAGAAGATTCGCCACCCGCTTCAGGACACACTCAGTAACCGGTTTTTGGATTGACAGAGCACGCGTATGAAAGCACTTTAGGGCAATGTTTTGCTGACTCGATCAGCTACATGCCCAGCCGACAGGATCTTTCAGTCGGTGCTACGGTTCAACCGTAGGATCCATCCCAATGACCGCATCGCTTCCGGTAGCGCGGTCAGTCGACCAAGTCGATGGAAGCACACTTTTTCACACCCACGACGGGCCTTCCCGTTGTGGGGTAGGCCTTTGTATTTTTTGGAGGCCTTATGAAAATGGAACTGGCTCTATATACAGCGTTGACTTCGATCAACGTCCCCGAGCTGAAAGCCCATGCAGTTATCGAAGCGTTGGAGTCAGACATGCAAACCTTTCTAGCAACCAAGAGTGATATCGCTCAAGTTCGCTCAGAAATTGCTCAAGTCCGTTCAGAAATTGCCCATCTTGATGTCAAACTGACAATTCGTATGGGGTTCATGCTTTCTGCGACCATAGGCATTTTGATCGCGGCAATGAGGTTCATTCATTAAATAATTTGGCTAGATCTAATCCGAAACCACCTTTCTTGCGACAGGTGGTTTTTTTATGCGCGACTATTTACTGGTGACTGCGGATGAAGCGCAACCAATTTTCTGAGGCAACTGCCCGCGTTTACATTTCAGATCTGCCTGAACGTCCTGTGACACATTGCTCCACAGCGTCAGACCCGAACGTTCTTCTATCTCTTCTACCGTCACCTGGAAGTCACAGAAGCTCGCTGAGCGTGGGGTGCTTTGCTCCATGATGAAAGCCGCATCGGTGCATGCGTAGCTTCCTGCGTTTCTCTGGGAGTAGTGAGGTCAATAGCGATTGCCCGTGTACCGGACATCCCAGGCCTCGGGAATAGTCCGCCCATTACCCACGGTGAATGCTGCTCCTCCGTCAGACAGCCCCAATGTGTTTTGGGCCCACAAGCCTACGGTCTGCCAGATCAGCGAGCCCGGATCAGACTGTCGATCCTTGCTGGATTGCCGGTGTGGATGAATGTGGGTCACCTTTCCGCCATTAGCCGCCACTGTGTTCACGATCCACTGCACGGTCGCCTTGGCAGCGTTAGCCTGTACAGTGGGCAGATTCATGGGTTGCCTAGGAGTGGCCGGCTTCTTGGGTTGCCACAGCGTTTTGGGCTGCCCCTCGATACCTGCATACCACCCATCTATCTCGATGCCGACACTGGGCCGGTTGAGTCCGTTGGCGTGGTTGCAAACTTCAGTCAGGTCATAGAGCTGAATGACCTTGCCAGCCCGGGTGATGCAGAAGTGAATGGGTACGCTATGCCACCTCGCGGGCTTTTCGCCAAGGTTGGTCGCCGTCTGATGCAGGACCACGGCCGTGATCTTCGACCAGAGCCGGTACGGCGTGTCTACCGAGCGTCCCGCATGCGGGTGGTTGGCTCGCTCATCGATGATGTTCGCGGTGGACCCACCCTGATCCAAAGCCGCAAAAGCCATGTCGAGGGGTGCGGCGCCAGCGGGCGTGATGGACTTCGGACGCTCGTCCGTAGGTGCACGAAGCCCCTGTGATACCAGGAAGGCGCCGTAAGCGTACAGGGTCTCATCGCCCAACACACCGTCGGCACCAAAGCGCGGTAGGCCATACCCCAGCGCAATAAGCTGCTGCTGCGCAATGGTGACGTATGGATCTTCGGAACCCTTCCTCAGAGGAGCTTGGATGGGCATGAGGGTCTCCTTTGGGGTTGATGGATAGCAGATGTCCAACAGCCAGCAGAATACTGCCCACCCGGCGCGGCTCGTCGGGCTGCTCAGGGCAGCTGCAGTCAAACCATATCGAGCCGAACATCATGGCCCGGTATGGTGGGACTCTGTCGTCAGCGAGCAAACGCTCACTGAAATTCTGTCAATGCCAAGCAGTAAGGAGAACAACTGGCGTCCAGCCTGCGGGGCGTCATTGCATGCTTGGATGCTAGTAGACGATGAGTCATGTGGCAAACGCGCCCCCTTGGCGAATGGCCATCAAGCAAAAAGAAGCAAGGAGGGGCGCATCTATTTTTCACAGCGTGACGTCCGCTTCTGGCCGATTTCTGCCTTCCACGACCGGCTGAAACCGAACCAAACCGGTCAGTCGTGACAGACAGAAATCGGCCAATAGCGGTCATCCAGTGTCTACTAAAGCTATGCCGCTTTAATCCATTTGGGCGAGGCTTAACGGAAGCGCACAATCCACCACAGTCAAGGCCATTGGTACCCACTCATGGGCCATTGTTATGGATTCGAAGGGGGCATCGGCGATCGCACGTGGATTGTGCGGCGAGTCCAACAGCACCTGGCGACAGGCAAACGATTGGTTGGGGCGGAGGGACTGCCTGGTAAAGACAGCGCTAAAGGGCTTTGCATCTGGTACTTAAACTTCAGGTTTGAGGCCATTTTTCTTAGCAAAGAAAACCAGTAGCACTTCGATGATCTTCGCCTCAATGGCATTGAAGATCACTTCTTGCCCCTTGCTGGCCAGCTTCAACTTGTGGCGAAGACGAAGGATAACGCAGGTTAGAGCAACACCGGCCAAGCCAGCCAAGCCGACTCCAACCGGGTACATTCGCAGAAATGACGCCTGCGGACATCAACCAGCCGGTGATGCCAGTAGCGCCTACAGTGGTACCGAGATAGCCGGCGCTACCGATGATCGCTGTCGCTATGCCAGAAGCAGACAAGGTGCCAACGCCCATAAGAGCTCCTGATCCGAGCAGCAATGACGAGATAGCGGTGGAACTCAGATAGGTACTAGCAACGTATCCGCCCGCGCTGGAGACGATCAGGCCACCAGCGGCATGGGGCACAAGGGAGCCGCCTGCTGCCAGAGCGGAGATGATCGGAATTAATGGGAAAGCCATACTTCGCAGCCTCTACTCTGGTGTCCAGTTTTTACCGAATGAAAGCAAAAAGATGGCTCGTGCAAATCTATTACAGAGCTATCACCGCGCAGTTGGTAACGTTGTTTGCCCTGTCGAATCTGTGGAGGCCGCGCCGATATTTGCTGGCAAATACAGGAGAGGTGCCCCTTTAAAAAGCAGAAGCTTGGGTAGATCCCGGGTAACTGATGATTCAGCCGACTTCGGGCGGTCTGAAAAGACGCTGAGCCAGCTATGACTGGATTAGCACTGGCTCGACGCTAACGGGGCACCGTTGCGTTTCCTCCTCTCTGGCGTTCAAACCAGTGACGTCAGCAATGCCCAGCCGTTGCTGGACAGGGTTTGCATTCCCTCAAGACAACGTGGCCGCCCACGCAAATGCTGCAAATGGTTGCTTGCCGACGAGGGGTACGAAGCTGAAGCACTACGTAGATATTGCGATCAGTCTCGAATGCAACCCGTCATCCCGCTGCGCTCGATGAAGCGCAAACCCAACCCCGGCTTACCAAGACTGTTTGATCGGCCCAAGTACCGACAACGCCATATCATCGAGCGTATGTTTGGCTGGCTGAAAGAGAACCGCCGGATCGTGACGCGCTTCGACAAGCTCGCGAAAAGCTATGCCGCCATGGTTTCACTGGCTTGTTCCATGCGATGTTTGCGACATCTTTTTTCGTACAGAGCCTAAGGCTTGCCTGATGGCGATTGTGTTGAAGATGGCTGCCCGAAAGCACCCGTGATCCTATCCATGAAGTTCAATACCAAGTCTACCGAGTACCCGGCAATCAGCGCGATCCCGATCTGAGGTAGATTGTCCAGGGCGTCCGTCTTCGAAGGGTCTATCAACACCAGGGACGCGACGCCCAGGATCGGTCCGAGGGCCAATCTCGCCGACCCAAGCAGGCGCCGTGTCCAGGTGAAGGTGAAGGTCTCCAATTGTGAGCTGACTGAGCGCAACACAAACACGCAGCTACCCAGCAAGCCATACAACGCTGGCAGGAGCAGGCGATAGAGAATGTCGTATTGGTTTTGGGCCTGTTGGCGAGGACGATATTCATCAACGGACTCGCCCAGGGGCAATGTGGGGCGCTCGGAAGACTCCATAGGTGGCGCAATACCTTTAGGAAAAGGCTCCAGTGTAGTGGGCGGCTCATCAAAGAATGTAACCATCCAGAATGTCCTGGAGAAATCCAGCAAGCTGGCGGCGGAAGCGCGTGCCGACTGTATTGCGCGATTTTGGTCATAGGCTGCAACAAAGGCAGAGTAGGCGGCGGTTTGTTTTGCCTCGGCTTCAGTTTTAACGGGCAAGTTGGTTTTAGGGTCCAGTGATTTTATAACCAGCGTCGCATTCTGACTTTCTACCCAGAGTTTCAATACGGTATCAACGGAGGCCTTGTTCTTCGCGACCAGGTCATCAAAGCCTTGAATGCGAGAGGAAAGCTGTACCGCCTGAATTTGTGCGCAGAGTATTATCAACAAGGTCGCCATCGACCCCCACGCGACATATTTGCTGGCCCGATTGGTAAACAGACCGATCAATGAACTTCCGGTAACCAGCTCTGTGTCTTGAAGGCTGGCGATGGTCACTGGCCGCACAGCGACGGCCAACTTCGACAGCGACGTCCAAAATGCCGCTTCTTGGTCAAGATTCAATTCCCCCTTTTCGAGCGCCTGCTCTGCGCCAATTACCGCTTTCAAGTCAGCGTCGGCAATCGGGATTCCGGCTTGCGTAGCGAATGCCAACAGAAGCTTGGCTCGCTTGACCGAGTCTGCGAGATGATCAGTTTTAGGGAGCACAATGGGCATGTTCTGCGATCCCCTCTGAAATGAAAACGGGATTATGGACCGTTACACTCGCGTAACACTGGCCGCCATTTTTATGCCGCTAACAGGAATAACCCATCGACTTTTAATAGGGTCTTTATGCAGCGGAATGGACTGATTAATGCTGACGTTAGCACTAGGCCATTTGGGTGTCTAGTTGCAGTTGTTGGCAGGGAACTAAATTAATTTAGTCTCCTTTGTGGCGTTTTCAGAGTTCTGAAATAACGCTATTTCAATCGGTTGCGTTATTTCTTTTTAGAAGCCAGATTAATATAGCGGTGCCGCGGAAAATCAACTAGCGTGCAATGGCTGCACTGATGTTCGGGATTGCCAGGGGAGGATTGGCGATGCGTCTAGTCATTGTGCTGATGCTGCTGTGTCTGGCGGGCTGCGCCAAGGATCTCACTCCCGGCCTGGTGGGCTGCGCCGAGGATCGATCCCCCCGGGAGTTCTGTGGCAAGGAGCCCACCGCCAACGAACACAATCTGACCGGGCCGAAGATCACCTACCTCGGCGTAGGCGGCTGGCTGCTCAACTGGCACGGCGAAGGCCTGTTATTCGCACCGTCCTTCAGCAATCCCAGCGTACCGCCGATCTTCGTTCGCGCGAATGAGCAGCGTATCGCCAATTACCTGCCGGACGTGAAGAACGTCAAAGTGCTCCTGATTGGCCATGCGCACTATGACCACTTGCTCGATGTTCCAGTGATCATGCAGCGCTACGCGCCCGACGCGATTGCCTACGGCAACAGAACGGCCGGCCACATCCTTGCCGTGCCGGAATTGCACCTCAAGCACAGGTTCGTCAACGTGGAGCAGAAGATGTATCGCGTGCACTGCGCCACGCCCAAGTGCTACCAGGCCAATCAGGACCAGTGGACCACGGTGGGCCACGTGCGTTTCATGGCCATCCAGAGCCAGCATGCACCCCACTTTGCGGGGGTGGATTTCCTTAAGGGCAGTTATTACGAAGACTTGAAGGCGCTACCTGTGTATGTCCGCAACTGGAAAGAGGGCACCACCCTGGCGTTTCTGATTGACCTGCTCGATGACGCTGGCAGGCCTGCCTTCCGTATTCATTACCAGGACTCTGCGAGCAATCCGCCATTCGGTTTCCCGCCCTTGATTGCGGATGGCAAGGCGGTAGACGTGATGATCATGTGCGCCGCATCGACCTCTCAGGTCTCGCAATATCCTGACGCACTACTGCGCTATCTGCATCCGCGCAAGCTACTCATCGGGCATTGGGAAGATTTCTTCGGCAATGATCTGAGCAGGCCGCCGCGGCTGCTCAGAGCCCAGAAAGAACACCAGATGCTCACCCGTATCAGTACCCGATTCAAGAACATCCGGATGGTCATGCCGTTCCCGTTGAGCGAAGTGGCGTTACGCGACGCCGAGCCATGACCGAAGCACCGGATTGCGGGGAGGGAAATCCGAGCAGTGTCCCTTGTTGAGCATCATCGGCTTTAACCACTGTGAGGATAGCGCGCCATGACAATTGCCAGACTCAACCCGAAACTGATGGTTGTGGGTGATTCACTTCCCCAAGGCTGCAGAAGCCTGACCGTGAGGGCCTCGCTCTGCGCCCAGTCCTGGCCGGCCCGGCTCGCTGCCGCGCAAGGCTGGAACTTTGTCCCACCCGACCACCCCTGGGAGGTACTGTTCGATCTCGAACAGGAAATCCGCAGGCTGAACCCGATCCTCGTTGCCCCTTCTGCACTTTCCCTGGTCGGTTTGCCGGATCGCATCCTCGACAACCTGAACCTCTGGATGGGGGCGACCCCGAAATCCCAGCATCAGTCCTTCGACAACCTCGCCATCGCCGGGAGTGAGGTTCACCACATGTACTCCGGCTCCTCGAAGTCGTTTACGGAGCAAGTGCAAGCGCACCTCAGGAAAGACCTCGCCGATCAGATCGACAATTTTTCCGATCTGCACATCGCTATCAATGGACGGTATGTGCTGAATCCACAGAGGGTCGCTGATTTCGATGATTTCTCGCCGCTGGATTGGGTCGAGAAGCGAGAGCCGGAAATGCTGGTGGTGCACTCAGGGCACAACCACGGGCTTTTCAAGTTCGGGTTTCTAGGCAAGAACGTATCGATCAGCCAGGGAGAACATGACGGGCGTAATTATTTCCAACAATGGCAAGCGGTGGCAGAGCGGGTTGCCAAACTACCGGACATGGTCAAGCGCGTGGTGGTTGTGCTGCTTCCGAAAGTCAGTGCGGTTGCCGCGTTGCTGCCCATTTCCGACGCTCGCGAAGACGGCTACCCCGAGGCCTACCATATCCGCCTGCTGCCCACTTCGTTGAAGGTTGAGCGCAGTGTCGTTGTCCAGGCCGACAAGCAGGTCCGTGAGGTCAACGGAAGAATACGCGACCTTTTTGTGGAAGCCGCAAACGCGACCCACACAGCACAGCGCCTGGTGTTCGTGGATACCTTCCAGAAGTTCGACGAGATCGATTACAAGAATCGGTTGGATGATGCGATGCGTGTCAGGGTGAACGCCAGCCAGTCGATTGACAATCGTTATCTGGATGGCCAGCTGGATTTCGCCGCCCCACAAGGGAAACGGCTCAAGGCCGGCGGCTATCTCAGCATCGATGGCATGCATCCCAGTGGGGCAGGGTATGCCGACCTCGCCTGCCGGGTCATGGCTGAACTCAACTTGTCCCATGACCGCAATGCAATCATGCAACAGGCATTCGCCGAAGATCGGTTGCTCAGCAACTATCCATTGGAGCTGGACGCGGTCCTGAACTACGTCGATTTTCTCAGGCCATTCAATGACGCCAACTGGTTCTCTGCCGAGTCGCCAAACCGGCTCAAGGACAACACGCACTTCAGCCAGGCGATCAAGCAACTGGCCAGAATATTCACCCGATAGTGTGCACAAGCCCGCCAAAAAGGATGACCGCCCATGAGTACGCTTCGCGCGCCCGCACTCGGTCCCATCGTGGGACACACTACCTATCGTTCGTGCCGGCTGTGGATTGCCGCCTCGGATTGCCTCGATCGAAAAGAACTCGATGAAGAGGTCCGCTCTATTGGTGTACTAGGTGTCGTAGGAAAAAACGGCAAGGTAAAGCCGGGCGATATCTTCTATTTTCGCCTGCACCGCGAATACGACCGTACCGGCACGTTGAATCTCGGCGTAGACAAGTCCCTCTGGAAAGATGCGGCAGAGGAAAAGAAACTGCAGCCTTACACGCTCAATCCCGCCACCACCTACACCGTGCGCATGGCGTCGCTGAATCAGGATGATGCGTATCCCAATGACAGCAATGTAACTAGCGAGGAGATTGCATCCAAGCTCCCACCCGCGTCCGTATGGTCGGACAAGTTGAATCTCGAAGATGGTTTGGGCGAAGCGTTTGCCGAGGCTACGTTCACCACACAGCCGGCGCCAGGACAAGCCGCTTCCCCACTCAGTTTTCTGCTGGGCTCGTGCCGTTATCCAGGATTGCTATGGAAGCGCAAGGAAGCCGACCGCATCTTTCGCCCCATGCTCGAGCAGCACGAGGCAAGGCCGGTCAACCTGTCACTCATGGTCGGGGATCAGATCTATGCGGACATGTTCAATCGCCTGGTGCCAATCGGCCTGGCGGATACCTATGAGGAGTTTCAGGAGCGCTACCATATTGCGTTCGGGTCGCGGAACATGCGCAAGCTGTTGAGTCGCCTGCCAACCTACATGATCCTGGATGACCACGAAATCGAGGACAACTGGTCACAGGATCGCCTGCACCAGAGCAACGGCAAAAGGATGCTCTTCAACCTGGCCATTGGTGCCTACATGAGTTACCAGTGGAGTCACGGGCCGCGTTTCACCGACAGCTACGTAAATGATCCGGCGTACGGGGTGCCAGCCTCGCTCAAGCGCATGGGCACGCTGAACCTGTTCTACGACTTCGTTTGCGCCGGCTACCCGTTCTTTGTCCTCGACACCCGCACCCAGCGTTTTCTCGCCGACCTGCCGGGGTTGGCCGACAATCACCTGCTGGGCCGGCCCTCTCTTGATCCCAACGAGCCGAGCCAGCTTGACCGGGTGTGCGCGTGGCTGACGCACATGCAGCAAACCCGCGGCAACGTGCCGAAGTTCATCGTATCTTCCAGCGTCTTCCTGCCAAACGGGGTGGACACCTTGCTCAGCGATGAACACAAGGAGAAGGATGATTCGTGGCCGTGTTTTCCCAACACGCGCCGGCGGATTCTGCAAACGATGGTGGACGGGAACGTGCAGAACGTGATCTTCCTCTCCGGTGACATCCATTGCTCCAGCGTGGCGCAACTGGAGTTCTCGGCCCCCGCTGCGGCGCTCAAGGCTTACTCCATCGTCTCCTCCGCATTTTATTGGCCGTTTGCTTTTGCCGATGGCGACCCCGCTGGCTACGTCCACAATTCACGCGCTGCGAATACCCAGGATGGCTTCGCCATCAGTCCGGCCCAGGGCACCTTGCACTACAGGGCGTGGGGCTTCACCCAGGATGACAATTTCTGCCGGATCGACGTGGACCCGGTGGCGGCGGAACTGGCCGTGCAGGCCTTCGACGGGGATGGGAGTCCGATTGCACGAAGCCACGGAGACGGTCAGATACGCAAGATGCCGGAGAGACTGAAGCTGGCGCCTTGGTGACGCGGCGTACATTCCCCGAGGCTTTGCCTGACCTGCTGGGCAAACGCCTGCAAGGCTGGCAGGTACCGCTCGGCGGCCAGTTCGATGCTCATCGCCTTGGCGATGTAGATCGGGCTGACACAGCCCAGTAGTCGCTGGCTGTCGTCGTACAGGGGCACCGCAATGGAGGCGATGTTGGCTTCCCGGTTCCAGCCCATGTAGTTCTCGCCGTAACCGCGATGGCATGCCTTGCGCAGGATGTTGTCCAGCGCCAGGCGGTCGCGGGCCAAGTGGTAGTCGGGCTCGTCGCGGGTGGCCAGCAGTGCCAGGATCTGCTCACGCTCCGCCTCGCCGCAGAACGCCAGGTAGGCCATCTCGGTCGCGGCTTGCAGCACCGGCAGGCGGCGTCCGACCATCGATCGGTGGAACGACAGGCGGCTGAACCAAGCGCGTCGGTACTGGTGCACGATGTGCCTGGTCATGATCAGCGCTTGCCGCGAAGTAGCATCGGGCATTCTCTATCCTGCCCCAAGGAAGGCACATGGCATTGACCAGCAAGATTTCTCCTTAATAACCCTGAATGGCCCGAACGGTTCCAGGCAGACAAAGAGCTGATTGCATCGGCATTTGGCGATGAGCTCCAAGCCATACACCATGTTGGAAGCACTGCTGTTCCCGGACTCTCGAAAGCACTATCAAGCGCTAAAGCTTGAGCTGGAAGCCACCAATACCGACGGTATGGCTGAGTATCTGGGGAAGAAGGGCCCATTTATCATCGCAGCGCTGCTTCAGGCCGGCATCAGCCGTTTCTGAAAGTCCGCTTTGGGCCGGCTGCTGCCCTTCGTAACTGGTCGTTATCGACCGAACGTAAGGAGGTAGGAACCTTTAAGGCCCACCCTCCCACAACTCAGCAGCCACCTGCGAGCATTGCTACGTCCAGTAATCGACCTGATGATGCCAGCCGCTCGACAGAAGTCGCAGTTCAATCCCGAGCAATCTTGTCATTTGACAAGGCTTAGGGCAGGGTCGATACCAATGACATCTCTGCCAACGGAGTCACCCCATGTCAAAGCTATATCCCAGTATCGATCCTGAGGGGCTGGTCGAGTACTCAGTGGTCTACACCGACCGCTCGCTCAACCACATGTAGCAGTCATTTCAAGCCGTGATGAAGAACATTTCCAAGACCCTGAAACAGGTCTACAACGCCCAGGCTGTTGCGGTGGTCCCGGGCAGCGGCACATTCGGCATGGAAGCGGTGGCGCGACAGTTTGCCACCGACCAGCAATGCCTGGTGATACGCAACGGCTGGTTCAGTTATCGCTGGAGCCAGATCCTTGAGATGGGCAACATCCCGGCGGCCACCACGGTGCTGAAAGCCCGACCGGTCGATACTGGTCGCCAGGCTGCCTACGCCCCACCTCCTCTCGACGAAGTGCTGGCAGCCATTCAGGTGCAGAAGCCGCAGATTGTCTTCGCCCCCCACGTTGAAACCTCATCAGGGATTATCCTGCCCGACGAGTACCTGCGGGCCGTCGGCGACGCCGTGCATGCGGTGGGTGGCCTGTTCGTGCTGGACTGCATCGCCTCAGGCACGCTTTGGGTTGATATGCAGAAATGCGCAGTCGACCTGCTGATCAGCGCACCGCAGAAAGGCTGGAGCGCCTCCCCTTGCTGCGCCCTGGTGATGCTCAGTTCTTTGGCCCTCGAGCGCATCGAACAGACGCATAGCAGCAGCTTCGCCTGCGACCTGAAAAAATGGCTTCAGATCATGCAGGCCTACGAACAGGGCGGACATGCCTACCATGCGACCATGCCCAGCGATTCCCTCGCGCGATTTAACGAAGTGATGAAAGAGACGCAAGCCTACGGTTTCGACAAGGTCCGCGGCGAACAACAGGCTCTGGGCGATCGGGTGCGCGCAATGTTGACCGGCAAAGGCATCAAAAGCGTGGCCGCAGCCGGCTTTCAGGCCCCTGGCGTAGTGGTGAGCTACACCGATGATGCCGACATCAAGAGCGGTAAGAAATTTGCCGACCACGGCCTACAGATCGCCGCCGGAGTGCCGTTGCAATGCGACGAGCCGGCCGACTTCCAGACCTTCCGCATCGGTCTGTTCGGACACGAAAAGCTGCACAATATCGAGCGCACGGTCAGCACCCTCGAGGAGGCACTGGACGAGGTGATGGTTAACTAAGCCCTCATCTTGCCCGCAGCACATACCGAATTTGTGAATTTTAGGAAGGCATCCTGCCCTGGGCACTGCCGGCCCATGGCGCTGATCTTCGACGAATATGACGCTGGTCGCCCGCACGCCATGTTAGAACCATAAGGGAAAGCCCGTGCACGCGTCTTACTGACACGTGTGCTCTTCAGCGCTATCAGAAAAGGGTTCCAACGAAGCCTTTCACGGGGCGGAGGATTGGCGGCTGAATGACTTGGATCGACCCGAAGCGGACAGTCATAATGTCGAAGTTGAGAGGAGCACAACCATAAAAAGCTTAAACGATATGGAGGTAAAGCCAGCAGGTCTGCACCCTGTTTTTACGTTGAGTTGTCTGTTTGTTGAAGGAGTTCTGCCCACTGTATACGATTGGTTACAGTAAGCTGGTTAAACTACTTTCTTTGAATTATTGCTGCTACAAAAAGCGACTAAAAAACTTATCACTCGGGAAGTCAGGAACCTAGGCTGGCTGCTGCCATTGGCTACCCTTTGGTCAGCGATACGGCCAAGTAATTCGGTCGGCGATTGGAGTCTCGTTGATCGTCCAACTAATGTAAGCACTAAACGCTATTGAAGCTTCTATTTCTGAGCATCTTTGGTTTAAACAGATACCTCGACAATCATCGCGAGGTAGTCTTCAATTACTCCAATCAAGATCTGGTTAGATATCCTGTAGACAGGATCGGTGCGATTCAACGAACCCGTTCTTGTATATTGGAAGTTAGCAGTGCTCAGAGCCAGTGGATTGATGGTGACAAATTCGCTTTCGCGTGATCGATGGATAAGTTCGTAGTTCCTGCCCTCACCAAGGACACTCCTGGTGGCGAGCGCGAAGCAATGCCCCTGTGGCTCGCCACCTACGCTTGTCGGCATAGGCCGTCCAGTTCACGACGGGTAGTTCGGAGGGTCAATGAACGTCGTCATCGCATCACACGAAGATGTCTTAAAAGCACGAAAGCTGGTCACTTTGTTTAACAGACCTCGCCTTCATCAAGTAGATATTTATGTATGCGAAAGCGAATCCAGTCATGATGCACAGCTTGCAAAGTTAGTAATAAAACATTTTAACGATTGCGGATGTGTTTGGTCAGGCTGGGCGGCAATGCTAACAATTATTTGAAATACGTCCTCGCTACCTGATCCGAAACTCCGATCAACTTGCTTCACTCTGCCGTTAAACGACAGCGTGCTACAACCTCCGCATTTTTCAGCGCAGCGATGCCATCGAAGGTCGTTTACCCAGGCTTTTGGCCCGGCTTGCCCCTTTATCGGTGCAGTCTATCCAAACCCATCATCTGTTTTCGAGCCATCCACAGGTTCGATAGGGCGAATAGCGCCGTCAGCTGCGCTGTGTTTTTTATCAGCCCGCGAAAGCGCACCTTCATACAGCCGATCTGGCGTTGATCACCCGAAACGGGTGTTCAATCTTGGCACGCGTCTGGGCTTTGCAATACTCGAATTTCCGTTTGGCCTTGTAGATCAGGCTGCGCTTACTCATCTACACACAGGTGCGGCGGCGGCCAGCGAGGACGTATTTCAGCGCATCTTAGGACCTGTTCGGAGAGTCTCAGGCACCCCTTGCTAAGAGAAAATCTGAAAAATTTCAGGATGGGCGAGCGCTGTCGATAACGCGATGCTATTTTGATATCACTTAGGTTCGTTCGTAAGGAACCGTTTAAACCTCGAGATCATTACCTCTAATCCACCGAGTTCGCCATATGAACATTCTGAGTCAGTCCAAATTCTCGACCAAGCTTCTGACCGCGTTTGCCATCTGCGCCCTGATCACCCTCGGCGTGGGTGGGTTGGGAATGGTGGGGATCAGTCGTTTGGCCACTGAGCTGTCGTTGACCTTTTCCAGCAGACTGGTCTCAGTGGGCAACACCAACGAGACCCTGGCCAGCCTGATCGCTCATAACCGCGGGCTCTACCGGTTGCTCGAC
The DNA here is from genome assembly GCF_054897765.1 of Pseudomonas sp. RT4P38. NCBI lineage: Bacteria > Pseudomonadati > Pseudomonadota > Gammaproteobacteria > Pseudomonadales > Pseudomonadaceae > Pseudomonas > Pseudomonas sp. RT4P38. The sequence continues at coordinate 2,240,135 of NZ_CM142703.1, read as the reverse complement.
GCTCATGCCGGCGACGTACCCGAAGCGGACAAGACGCGAGTTCGCCAGAACCTGGCGACGGATCTGGCTCGGGCGGAAAAGGCCTTCGCGACGTACCGTGCCACGCCTCTGGCGGTTGATGAGCGGGCGACGGGGGACAAGTACGAAGAACTGTGGCCCGGTTATGTGGCAGGTGCCCAGAAGGTCATTGAGTTGATGGACGCGGGCGATCTTGCTCAGGCACGCACTCGTTTGAACGCGCTGTCGGTTGACGTGTTCAATCAGTCCCGCGATTACCTGCGGGCTATGATCGATTCGAACAAGCGGCAGATCAAAGAAGGTGCCGAGGGAGCGCAGGAACTCGAAGCCAGCTCCACGCTGATCCTGCTGGTCGGGATCGTGATCGCCTTTCTGGTGGCCGCTGCTCTGGGCATTCTAATTACGCGTATGATCACTCGCCCACTGGCAGTGGCGGTCGCTAGTGCCCAGCGCATTGCCGGTGGCGATCTGACCCAGAGCATTTCCACTACCCGTGGCGATGAAGCGGGGCAACTGCTCAATGCCTTGGCGGACATGCAGGGCGGCTTGAAGCACACCATTCAGCAGATCGCCAGCGCCTCGGATCAGTTGGCCTCGGCCGCCGAAGAGCTGAGCGCGGTGACCGAGGAAAGTACCCGTGGCCTGACGCGGCAGAATGACGAAATCCAGCAGGCGGCCACCGCTGTCAATGAGATGACTGCGGCGGTCGAGGAAGTGGCGCGCAACGCCGTGTCGACCTCCGAGGCCTCTAAAGCCGCGACCGAAGACGCTGCTCATGGCCGCAGTCAGGTCGACCATACGCTCATGGGTATCAGCACCATGGTAGTAGAGATCACCGAGTCGACCGAGACGGTGACCGAACTGGCCGGGCACATTCGGGAAGTCAGCAAGGTACTGGACGTGATCCGCAGCATCGCCGAACAGACCAACCTGCTGGCGCTCAACGCTGCCATCGAAGCCGCCCGTGCCGGCGAACAGGGGCGCGGGTTTGCGGTGGTGGCCGATGAAGTGCGCGCGCTCGCCCACCGTACCCAAGCCTCGACCGTAGAAATCGAAGGCATGATCAATACCGTGCAATCGGGCGCTAACGGGGCCGTCACTGCCATGGGCAAGAGCCTGTCGCTGGCCACCGACACCCAGGAACTGGCCCTGAGCGCCGGGGCAGCGCTGGAGAAGATTACAGACAGGGTCGTCACCATCAACGAGCGCAATCTGGTGATCGCTTCGGCGTCCGAAGAACAGGCCCAGGTCGCCCGCGAGGTGGACCGTAATCTGCTGAACATCCAGGACCTCTCGACCCTGACCGCTGCTGGTGCCAACCAGACCAGCGCCTCCAGCCAGGAACTGTCGCGGCTAGCCGCCTCCTTCAATGCCCTGGTAGCGCAGTTCAAGCTTTAAGGTCCTGAGGACGGTTTCGGGTCGGCCATCGGCCCATGTCCATTTGCATCACCAGAGTATCTGTATGTACAGCAAGTGCCTTGATACTCTGGTTCCTGAACACTGTGACCTCCCCCTTCGATGATCCCTCCACGGTCTGCTTTTGGCCGATAGTTGCCTGTCGCGAAGGGCTGCAATCGGCCAGAAGTTGACGTCGGTTAAGCAAGATTTCGGTGCAGCCGTCCCACAAGGCTGCACCAATGCCTATGTCCCATAGAATAACGCCGAGACTGAACCAACAACATGCCAGTCCCGGCTATGTCATATTGGACAAGAACTAGGTTTTGTTATCTGAAGGGTTAGAGAGGTTTGATGATGACCAGACATCTTTACCTCGCCACTTTGTGGTTCAAGAACCAAGCCGCTAAGGCCGGCTGGATATGATTCATTTATTGAAAGCCGAACTACTGGGAAATAGCCCTCTCTCAAGAATGACTGATATGTTTTTGATTTCGTGCCAGTTTGAAGCAGCGTAAAGTTGGCCTTCATTACAACGTCGTCTTGTTCATTCAACTGATAAAACACATCCGCGAATAAATCTATCGCCTGTGCCCCAATCGCAACATAGCCAAAAGCGTCTAACGTTGCCCCATTAACGCCTGCAGCAACAAAATCCTTGAAGGTTTTTTTGCTCCCCTCTGGCAGCTGAGCGTTGATAATCTTCGTAGAATCTGTAATGTCCTTTTTGACCTTCGTAAGCTCGTCATGATCTTTTTCCGATACGTACAGACTGAAAGTGATAGGGCCACCATAATACTTTCGTGGGCCGTACAAAATCAGATTATCCACAGTCAGAGGGCGACTCTTGAGTTGTCCCTTCGATTCATGGATAGAAAGCTGTTTGCCGGGTGCAGTTGTTCCTGCTGGTAATTCAGTTGGTGTCTCGTAAACCTGAGAGGTAAAGGAAATCTCGTTTCTGGTTTTATCCTCACCTATCAACTTCCTCTCGAACCAAGTCTCGAAGTTTTGATTCAGGTTGCCGGTATTCATGACGACCATGATACAGTCCCCAGCATGGAATTCATCGCCCTGAAGATTCGCTTTAGCAACATTTAGATCATACGACGGCAAAAAATTCGATTTTCCTCCCTTTGGTATAGGCGGGGCCAGTGAGTTTGAGTCCACAGGTACGTAAGCAACGAAGGAGTTGGACTCCAGTTCGTTGAATTTTTCTTGGTAAAAAGTGCATCCAGAAAGCACGGTCGTGCCAATTATTACCAGCAGTGCGGCTCTTTTCATCGCTCTCTCCCATACGATTCAGACTTCCATGTGCCCACTAACATACCGAGTGTCGGATAGCAGTACAGCACAGAGTCATCAAAATGCCACTATCTGTGCGTGAGTCAAATCACTGGTGCATCAGCTTTTTCAGGATGAGATGAGGTCTGGCCGTTTTGGAGCATTGGAAGGCTCATCGTGGTTTTCAAGTATTACAGTTGATGAGAAGCCAAAACCTATCGAGCCGTATCACTTCTTAATTCCATACAACCCAGAGCAGCCCAACGCCAAAACTCAGCGGCGTCGAAGCCGTCCGCTGCAGTGCCTTGTTGGGCCTGCGATATAGGATTAGATGCAACTTAGAGCGGGCTGTCGTCTACCTGTCGACTGAGCTGCATACACAATGCTGCGTCTTGAACAGGCGCGGGCTGTAGGTAGGATGGCTGCACCGCGTCGTAGAACCGGCAGGCCAAGTAGCCTGTGGTGCGTTTGCGGTAACTGCCAGGATTAACCAAGCCTCGTGCCCTTACCCAATCGGACTTCGTGTCGTTCAAATAGGTTTCGACTTTGCCATATATTGTATTGAATAGACTAAGTCGTGCACCGTCGACCAGAATTCGAATGGAATACTCGCGGATAACGGCCAATTCAGGCTGATTGACTAGATTTATACCGAGTCGTTTTTCAAAAGTCTTGTAGTTCTCGATCTTGGTGAGCTGCGTCAGGCCGCGGCCATAGTAAGCGTGACCGTATTTATCCGGTTTTGCATACTCAGGAGGGTTGGTTTTCGAGAATTTTTCGATATATCCGGGTTGCAAAGTGTAATTGGATTCCTTCAGGGCAGTGGATAGTGACAGTGCGAGCACCTTGGGGTCGCCGCCTCCACTGGTCTCCCAATAATCGAAGATGCCTTCGATCGTGCATTTGCGAACGCCATTGAGGATCAATTTATTGAAGGAAATTGCGTCATGACGTTGTTTCAGCACGGTCCCCCCGCCTGCATTTTTCACTGGCTGTTTATAGTCGTATTCGAATTTTTCTTGACGTCCGACGATTTCTTCCATCTTTGACCAAAACTTTGCGCGGTCGATTAATCGCGTCGCCGACGGTGCGCCGGGCAGGTACCGACAGGCGTCGGCATCTGGCGCAACCGAGAGTGCTGCGACTGCGGAACCTTCGGCTGCATGGCATATATTCATCGAAATAAAGCTTGCGATTAATGCGCAAGCGATAGCATGTAACTTTTCCATTAGTAATTCCTCGAAGTGGATTAAGGCAGCCACGCTCAATGAAGTCGCAAGGCAGCTCAATAGCCGCCCTCGGAAAATAGTAGACTACGAAACGTCCGCTGAACGATTTAGCCAATCTGTTGCGTCGACCGGTTGAATCCACAACCCAAAGCGGCCCTTGGTGGAGCGATGTAAATGGCAAGAAGGAGACGGTCGAACGCGGTCGCTGGCGTCCAAAAGATCCGTTCGAAATAATGTATATAGTGTCTAGTTTCCAGGTACCTAGTAATTGTGGAATCGTAGGTCGAATTTCGATATCGGAAATCTTGTGCACGCTTGATAATTACCCATTGACTTCTACACTCCTAGTAATAGTTGTAGAAGGCGGTTGGCTTTCATAGTCGTTTTTTATGTATATAGGCGGAGGACGAAAATGTATTTTTATGCCCCGTCGTTTCAAAATTTACTGATCGCCTTGATTTTGCCGAGCTGAGTTGTTTCTCATGCTTTTGTTTAATGACAATAATCATGGGTTGTACTGTCACCCGTCATTGAGCCTGAGTAGATCAAAGGCGTCTATTTTTACCAGGATGGAAATAAAAAACCACAGGCGGGACTTACTGGAAGAACAGAGTAATTTTGGAGGTAAAACTCAGTGAGGTCTTGGGGTTTTGTCGCCCTCGTTTGCCTGTAAGGGTGCGAAACAGTATCAGTTGAGCAAGCCTGAAAGGCGTACTGGCTTTCCATCAGCGGACTCATTGCCGGTCGGTTCTTGCTCTTCGGCTAACGAGTTTGATTTTTGATTCGCTAAGGTTGGTGACAGCGAAGTAGGGGGCGAGCTAACTGAATGCCGGAAAGAACAGCTTGCGAGGGGCGCAATGAAAATATCCACCCATATAGCTTTACTAATAATGACCTGCTCTGGTGCATATGAATCAACTATACGCGCCGAAGCTGTCGATGAATACTCTCAACCATGGAGGAAAGAAACAGCTGCGCTAATAATTGACCCCTATGAAGAGAACAACATTAACTGGAAAGAGCTGTCCAAAGACACAAGAGTTGTTGCGATAATACATAAGGCCACTCAAGGCATGAAGGCTGACAAGAAGTATTCTGAACGTAGAGCAGAAGCAAAAAAAAGAGGGTATCTTTGGGGATCTTACCATCTGGGGTTGGCTGGAAATCCAATTGCCCAGGCTGATAATTACTTGAAGGTTTCAGAAGTGGAAGGGGATGATTTGATCGCACTTGATCTTGAGGAATTGTCTTCGAAATTTATGTCCCTTGAAAATGCGAAAATATTCATGAGGCATATAGCCGATAAAACAGGGCGCCTACCTGTTCTATACGCAAATCACGCCGTTACACAGGCAATTATAAAGGATGAAAAGTCTGGTCCTTTTCTTATGACGTCACCGCTTTGGTATGCTAGGTTTTTGAAGACGATTCCGGATTTTCCGAAAGGCGGTTGGAAGACATATGAAATCTGGCAGTTTTCAAGCGAGATAAACTGTAAGCCAGGGAAAGCTTGTCTCTATCGTGTGCCGGGCACTAGTGCTGATATGGATATAAACGTTTTTAATGGATCTGCTCAAGAATTAAAGGCAAAGTGGCCGTTGACACCGAAATATAGTAATAACCCGTGATATTGAAAGCACTACGCCGACAGGCAGATCCTAATCTTTAGCGGCCCTCCACGAAGGGCCGCTTCGGGTCGGTTAGCGACCACCACGCCCTGTGACTGATCCACCCTTGTCCTCCCTCAACGTGGAGGACAAACCATGAAGATCATTGCTACATATAGTCATCAGCCTTGGAACAAGGGAAAGCTAGTCGGACAGAAAGCCCCGCTCCGAGTCAGAGATATCTGGGCCATTCGGGTAAGACTCCAGCTCGCGGAGAAAACACGGGATCTGGCTCTCTTCAACTTGGCCATCGACAGCAAGCTGCGTGCCTGTGACTTAACCAAGCTGCGAGTCCGAGACATAGCCCATCGTCACGGGCCATCGTGATGCAGCAGAAAACCCAGCACCCAGTGCAATTTGAAATCACAGAGCAAACCCGAACGGTTCTGGAGGCTTGGATGCATCAGGCCCGCCTCCGCAGCGAGGACTTCTTGTTTCCGACCCGGTTGCACGGCTCAGACCATCTATCCACCAGGCAATACGCTCGAATAGTCAAAGCATGGGTGACAACCATTGGCCTTGACCCAACCATGTACGGTACTCACACGCTCCGGCGAACCAAGGCATCGCTGATCTATCGCAGGACGAAGAACCTGAGAGCTGTGCAACTCCTGCTTGGTCATACGAAGCTTGAAAGCACTGTCAGATACCTGGGTATCGAGGTCGATGATGCCCTGGAAATGGCTGAACAGACGGAGGTTTAATTCCTCTGCGATGGTCGCAACTAAACTGTCGCCAATAGCTGCCAGTGAGGTGAACCGGACTGACTAACCTAAGCGCTCCCTAAACCCCACCTGCACATGAAGCGTCGATTCAAGGATGCTGAGCTCCCATTTCTCGCTCGGATCGACCGATCCGCCGGACGGTCTGTTAGTCGTTACGTGTCTGTTCAAGCCGCATATCAAGCTCGCTTGGCGGCAAGTTCGGCGTCGAGTGAAGCGTCAGCCAGACGGCCCGTAGAATGTTGATCGCGGCCATGTTCAGGTGTTGTTCGGCGGCGTGCAGGGCCAGTTCGGCTGCCAGGCGCTTGTCGGCAGCACTGAGGTGCGCCGTTTTGTGGGTTATGTCCGCATCGACGTTGGCCAACAGCCCCTGGAGTTCCTGCACCGCCTGATCCGATGCCTGACGCATGTCCGCCAGCAGGCGGCTGGCTTCGGCAGGCGTCATGGCCAAGGCGCGGACGCTGCGAAAAGTCAGGCGGGCGGGCAAGGTGGCCAAACTGAAACCCGTCGAAATTAACTTGCCAATCATGCGAACAACTCCTGTAAACGAGTGTTTCAGCAGCGTATCAGAGTAAATCGCAAAAAAATGTCTGCTCATCGCTTGCCAGAATCAACTCTCCGCCTCTTTTTGGCATCAAGCGTCTGATCGTCGTCAGAACCCTCGAACGATGCGCCCATAGGCACTTTGGAGTCGGATTCAGGCAGCCTTGGCAAAGGTGTTGCACCTAGCCGATGTCCAATTTCTTCAATCGAGCCAGGCCTTGTTTGATATGACCGGCGTTTTCACCCATGGTCCACAGTGCACCACGGACATTTCCGCCCACTTCCTGTGCCCCTTGCTCCTCAATCAGCAGGGTCAACTCCATAATGGCCGCCTCTAAGGCCTGCTGATTTTCGAACAGCCTTTCCAGTACATCCGACAGTGAATAATCGCTTGGCATGGTGTCGATTCCTTTCGAGAAAGCTCAAGCATAGCAGCGACAGTGCCCCCAATTGGAACCTCCAATAGGTTGATTGGAGTATGGTCAATTGATGAAGCTGTCACCGGCTACTTTCGACCATTTGCAGTCGTTCGAATATGTCTACTAATCAGGGGCGACTCAACGATTGTTACCGCTTCCGATTCCAGTTTTGCCTTGTCAGAGTCGCTCATGAACTGTCCTTGGAGGCTAACGCAGTAATCTGGGGTAAACCGAAGCGTAACGGAGTTTCGCCCTAGCATAACTTTGCTAGGTAATTTTTTAAGGTTTAGGATCGCCCAACCAATCATTAATTCACATCTTTGAGAATGGATTTAAATAATCTTTCTTGTTCTTCCAGTCTGGCCTGAAGTCTTGTCAGTTGATCCCTGCAGTTACCTGACTGATCAAGCTCTAAGCACGACTCTAAGAGTAGCAGGTCATCTTTGTTTTCGTTCGAGTTACTTTCTAATGCGCGCAGATCCGTTAAAGGAATTTGAATCATGCCCGGGTTATTCGTTATCAGGTTCTGGCTTGGAGTCGAAGTCTTGATCCCGTAAAAAGTAATTGCAGCTATTAAAATGGAGCCCGTCAATCGGAAAGTTCTTTTCTTTCCCTGGCTCACATCCAGCTGCTCGAAAAGTGCATTGCTACTTTTATAAAGAAATACTCCGATTGCAGCTGATACCAGGGCCCAAGCAACGGGCAGCAGTAGAATCACATATTCTCGTGACATTATTAAAGTCCAAAAAATTTAATAAAAGGGTTATTCGATTGACGTGGAGGTCGCTCCGATGCTTTAGATGCAAAAGATCTGAATGCTTCCATCAGCCCCTGTGTGACTTCGTCGTCTGTGAATGCTGCGCCATTCAAATTCCTTTTTCCTTCTTTTATTTCTCCAGATATGCGATGTGCAGAAAATAAAATGTCACATTTTGATATGCCACCTTGGGTTGGTGTTTCGGGAAATATCTTTATGTCCATTCGTGCTCTGTATGCAATAAATTTACTGGTTCCCTCTGTGTTTTTTAAGGCTATAACCACGGCCAGATTGTCGTCGCCTTTATCAAATAAAATTTGTAACCCATGAGCTATAAAGTATGAAGTTGTAATCTCTCGGAGTTGATCCCTGTCGGAATTCATAAGCGGGCATTCGTATGTTCCAACTACCCCGTGCTGCCCTGGGGGGTCGGGAACATAGACTGGACTAACAGAAATTTCATGCCAATTTTGCCAGCTGGTAGATTTAGCAAATCTCTCCGGCTTAAGTAGCTTTATAAGCTCCGGATCAATTCCAGCACCAGCTTGAGAATCAATATCTGATCCATATGTGTGACCATTAAACCAGCAAGCTAGCGCCATAAAAATTATTAGCCGGCCATTTTTCATTTTCCCCTCCTGTAGTTCTTTGTGTGACTTGATTTCCTAACGATTAAGTAGGTGAACGTCACAAAGCGCTGCTTTTGGATATTCGTCGAACGAGGTTGGCAGCGGTTGAGCAAATTGTTAGGAAAACCCGACGCGCAAGGGTTATGTCCTTGGAATATGCTCCGAGGGCCGAACCAGCAACTAACGGTGTGAGCAAAATGGCAAGCGAGGCTGCACTGCGAAGCGTGCAACCTTGTTCAGTCTGGAGGGTCAATTCCTCTTGGAACGCAGCTTCGACCTCCTCCCGGAAGATCTCGAACTGCCCTTGATTGGCCTTTGCAAGTCGCCCGTATCTTTCGGCTAGGACCTTTTCCTGGTTGTGCTCTTTACTCATTCATAACTCCTTTTTACTGGAGTACCTGCCAGAAACACGAAATCAGGCGAGAAAGAAAGATGCCATGGTTTGCGACCACATCAGGGAGTGTAGCAGTGTGTCCTTGGTCTGCTTTTGGCCGATTTCTACCAGTGCTGATCGTCCTCTTTGGGTCGTTTGCTGCCCGTCGTAACAGACAGCAATCGGCCCAGAGTGTGTAAAAACGTTTTTCAGCGCGATTGGCGCCCAAATCAGGGCTGAAAATCGCGTTACTACGCAAAATCCAGGTCTGCCAACCAGCCGATAAACTTCAGATTTTACATAGAAGCGTAGACTTCAATTTTGACTAAGCGTTTTTACACACTCTGGGCCAAAAGCGGACGTCGAATATGTCGCATCAGCCAGCAGGATAACCCGAACTAGATCAGATAGCCCTACATAGAAACCTCGCTATTTTGTTCGGGGATCGAATTCTTTCAATCGCTTGACCGCTTTAGATAATCGAGTTCAAAACAGGAGTTAATAGACTCGCAATTTCAGAGGCTCTCGGTATAGGCACGATCTTCCTACTTTCCGATACGAATAGTGGATCACGGAATTTGAAACTCTCGGCTATGGAATGAGTGCACGCCGAAATCGAAACGCGCGATCAATCAGACTTTCATCAGGAGCCAGTGGGCGGTTGGCTGGCCCCACGCATTTCTTCGCGCGCAAAATTCAGACCAAACCGTAAAACGCGTTTATCTCAAAACAGACTGAACGGATAGTTGACGATCACCCGATTGTCATCGAACTCGTTGCTGCTGTAATCGCGCCGGATGCTGGCATTGCGCAGGCGCACGTTGAGGTTCTTCAATGAACCGCTCTGCACTGTGTACGCCAGCTCAATTTCGCGCCCCCACTCCTTGCCGTCGGTGACCGTGCCGATATGCACGTTGCTGCCGCTGACATAACGATTCATCAACACCAGGCCGGGTATGCCGAGCGCGACGAAGTTGTAGTCGTGGCGCAGCTGCCATGACTTTTCCCTGGCGTTGTCGTAGCTGTTGTTGAAGCTGTCATTGGCCAGTGAAATGCCGGCGGTGCCATTGACTCGCATCCAAGGGTCATCGCCGGTGAGTTTCTGCAAACCGACATAGAAGGAGTTGCCGCCATATCGAGCGGACAGCGATGCCGAGATCGTGCGGTTATCCAGCTCGCCCGCTCGGGCGCTGCCGTCCTCGCGCCCCTGAAAATAGCCCAGATTGGCGCCCAGCGTCCAGGCTCCCAGCGGTTGGCTATGGACGACCTGCAGGTACTGCTGCTGGTAGATGTCTTTGAGTTCGGCGTTCCATACGCCCACCATCGTGCGCTTGTCGTTGAAGCTGTATTCACCGCCGACGAAATTGAAACGGTCGGAGACGAACGCCGTTTTGCTCAGCATGAACATGTCCTGCTGGCTCGAGGCGTTGCGCGGGCTGTTCTGTCGAAGCTGACCACCGTACAAGGTCAGGCCCTCGATCTCCTGCGAAGTGACCTGCCCGCCTTCGAACGTCTGCGGCAGCGAACGACCATCGTCGGAACGCAGGATCGGCAGCACCGGCATCCACTCGCCGACTTTGAGTTCGGTCTTGCTGATTTTCATTTTTCCGGCCAGCGCCAGGCGGCCGAAATCGTCGGCGGGACGCCCGTCGCGGTCGATCGGCAACAGCTGCGTGCCGCCGCTGCCCTTGCCGCCATCCAGCTTTATCGAGTAGAGCCCCAAGGCATCCACGCCGAAGCCCACCGGGCCTTGAGTGAACCCGGAGCGGGCATCGAGGATGAAACTCTGGGTCCACTCTTCGGCCTTGCCCTGGGGCGATGCCGGGTTGGAAAAGTTGCGGTTGATATAGAAGTTTCTCAGGTTGAGGGTCGCGCTGGCGTCGTCGAGCAAACCGGCGGCAAGCGCCTTGAGTGGCAGCGTGCCGACGATGGAAAGCGTGAGGGCGATTCGAAGATTGGCGGTCATTTTCATTATTGTTTTTATCCAATTTCTGGCTGTAGAAATCCGCTGCATCCGGTAGAGCGAATGCAGTGAGTTCAATCGAATGGCTTGCGACAGCGGCCCGGAACGAGCCGCTAAAAAGACTCAGTGGTTATTGCAGCAGTAACAGTGATCCGGAAACGAAGGCGAATATCAGGACAAATCGGCGCAAGCGGGCTTCGTTGATAAAGTGCCGGGCCCAATGGCTGGCGAGCACGCCAAGCGCCAAGGGCAGACACAGGCTCAATACCGGTGACACCTGCGCTGCGTGCAAATGCCCGCCCAGCGCCAAAACCACCAGGGAAATCACTTCACCCACCAGGAAACACAGGGCGACCGACCCTCTCAAGGTGGCCACCGGCGAGTGCTGATACACCAGCGCCAACGGCGGGCCGCCGACTCCGGTGGCCGTTTCGGTAATGCCGGTGATCAATCCGGTGGAAATCAGCGCACGGCGTCCCGGTACAAAGGACGGCGCCATCCAGGTCACCAGGCACGCGGCGATCGTCGAAAGGCCAATCAGCACGTTGAGTTGTGAGAGCGGCAGCCAGAACAGTATCCAGACTCCGCCGAACGTGCCGACAAAACGCCCGACGGTAATCCACGAGCTGCCTCGGAAATCGATCGCGTCACGCTCGCGCCAGGCGATCGCCGCATTCAAGGGCAACATCAGAATCAACAGGCTGACCGGCAGGGACTCTGGCGCCAGCAAGCCCATCACCGGCGCAACGATGAGGGCGAAGCCCATGCCCGTTGTCCCCTGGATAAGCGCACCGCAAGCAACGGCGAGCGCAATGAGGTAGAGCGGGTCAAATGGTAATGTCATCTTTTACCCAATAACGAAGAATGTTAAGCCACGGAGGGCAGTGGATGGACTTTATGGATGGGCGCCTGGCTGACGATGTCCCGCGCCAGCGCATCTACCTGGCGCATCAGCTCACGGGCGTCCCAATCGGTCGGCCAGCCTTGCCATAGACGAACCTTTCCCTGCACCACGACGGCCTGGATCTGATCCCTGTTCGCCAGCCGCACCAGGTCCCATGTCAGGTTCCACGACGGCAGCAGTTCCGGCACCGCGAGGTCCACCAGCAGGAAATCAGCGGCATGGCCTGGTGCAATCTGTCCGGTGACCTGGCCGAGGCGGAGCACCTGCGCAGCGTTTTTGGTGCCCATGTCGAGCCACAGTTGCCCACCGCCGCAGACCGAATCCCCGACCGATATACCGTGGGTGAAACGCTGGGCGGCTTCGGCGTAGTCCAGCAGGCGGAAGCCGTCGCCGCGGGTGCCGTCCGTCCCCAGGGCCACCGGGATGCCCAGGCAGTGCATCAGGTGCGCCTGGGCCACGGCGTTGCCTTTCCAGGCGCTGGCCACCGGGTTGTAACTCACCGCGGCGCCGCTATCGCGCAACAGGCAGATCTCGTTCGGCGTGAGCAATGTCGCGTGGGCCAGCAACGCCGCAGGGCCGAGAGCGCCCGCCCGGTGCAGTTGCTCCAAGGGTCTGACGCCGTAGAGTTCCAGGGAGCGTTCGACGGCGACCAGGTGCTCATTGACGTGGCTCTGGAACACCCGTCCGGCCTCTTCGCATAAGCGGTAGACCGCCTTCAGGGTCGAGTCCGTGGCGATTTCAGGAATGGGCACGGCCAGCGAAGGAGTGACCAGCGAGTCGTTGTCCCAATGCGACAAATGCCGTTCCGCCACCGCGAGAATCTGCAGCGCATCAAGCACTTGCTTGCCCTGAAGGTCGTTGCAGGTCTTCGCCAGTACGCAGCGGATGCCGACTTCATGAACGGCCTTGGCGATGGCTTCGACGCCTTCCATCGAACGCGTGCCGGCATCGCACACAGTGGTGAAGCCGCCGCGCAGCGATTCAAAAGCCGCCAGTTTGCTCGTCAGGTACAGCAACTCCGAATCGAGCGAGCCTTCGAGGGGAATCCATACCCGCCGAAAAATTTCCGAGGGTTCGCCGAAGACCAGGCCTTTGCCGAAGCTCTGGCTTAGATGGTGATGTGTATCGATGAAACCTGGCATCAATAACTGCTGTTCGAGACGCTGCACCTGATGAGCGGGATAACGTGCCTGCAATAGTGGCAGCGGTCCGACGTCCGCGAACGTGCCCTCGACCACCAGCACGGCCTGACCGCGCCGTGGGCCTTCTGGCAGCATCAGCCAGTCCGGCGCCAACAGCTGTTGTGGTACAAGCAGTTGTTCAGGAGAAGACGGTAAGTGCGTAGTAACTGTGCGATCCATGGAGCAACCTTAGTGAGTGTGTGGTGAGTGAGTCAGCTTGGCCTTGGCGTCCGCGGCGTTTTCCTGGCGACCCACACAATGGAAGAAGAAATTCATGACGGCGGCGGTGACGGCGCCCATGGCGACTCCATTGCCGAGCAGCCCGGCCAGGCCGTTGGGGAAATGGCTGTAAACCCCAGGCACCAGAATCGGCAATAAACCGACCGCCAGGGCAACGGACACCACGTACATGTTGCCGTGGTGACGCAGATCCACTTTGCGCAGCATGTCGATGCCCATGGTGCCGACGATGGCGAACACGATCAGGCTGGTGCCGCCGACCACCGCTTCCGGTACTCCGCCGATCAACCGCGCCAGGGGCGCCAGTAGCGCAAACAGCAGGAGCAGCACGCCGGACACCGCGGTGACATAGCGCGAGCGAACGTGCGTGGCGCGGATGACTCCGATGTTTTCGCCGCTGGTGATAATCAGCGAAGTGCCCATGAATCCGCCGAGGATGGACGCCAGTGCGTCGCCGCGAATGGTGCGGGTGACGTCCCTGTTGATATCCAGCGGCTTGTCCACGGCTTCGCTGATCGCCACGGTCTGCCCCGTCGCTTCAACCATGGAAACCAGACAAAAAAGCATCAACGGAATCGAGGCAAACAGATCGAATTGAGGAACGCCGAACGGCATGAGTGCCGGCAGGCTCAGCAACGGCCACCAACTCAACTGGGAGCTGTCAAAAGCCCCCAGGGCCACCGCCAGCAGACTGCCGCCGACCAGGCCGAGCAAGATGGATAACTGGCCAAGTGTTCCACGCAACAAACGTGAACACAGCACCGTTATGACGATCGTGGAGAACGCCAGCAGCAGTTGCTGCGGGGCGGCGAAGTCGGCGCTGCCAGGCCGGCCGACGATCAGCTCGCCCGACAGCTTGATCAGGTTGACGGACACCAGCAGCAGCATCGTGCCAACCACCACCGAGGGAAAGAAACGCAGCAGCCGGCGAAAGATCGGCAATACCACGAAGTAGAAGACACCCGTCAGAATTACCGCACCGGAGGCCGTCGCCACGCCGTTTTGCTGGGCGATCAGAATGAACAACATGATCGGCGCCCCACCGGGGAGCATGATGAAGGGTAAGCGCGCGCCACAACCGCGCAAACCTAATGACTGGATAAGCGTGCCCAGCCCGCAGACCAGAAAGGTCGCGCTCAGTAACTGCAGGGTCAGCTCGCTGGAAAAGCCCAAAGCCGTGGCCATCAGAAAGACCGATGCAACAGGCGACGCCGCCATCACCAGCACATGCTGCGCGCCAAAAATCAGCAGCTGCCGCCAGGGCAGTCGCTCATCAACAGGGGAAACGGGGTTTTTCTTGTTATCCGGCATATCCCACCTCTACGTAAAGCCAGCATCCACGGCTTATTGATTTATTGTTTTTAAACGTCACGTAGCTTTGGCTGGGATTGTGTAGGTAAATCCCAAGCCAAATCGATTTTGTTATGGACCCAAATCGATTTGGGTGAAATGTAGTCCCGTTCTGAAATGCTGTCAACGGTCTATCCGTCGTCGATGACACTGAGTGGCCGAGAACCTTCGGTGCGCGTATAACTCGGCGCATTGCTGACTGAGTTGCCCCAACCGATGCCAAACAACGACAACCACCGCCCTACCATTGCCGACGTCGCCAACGCTGCCGGCGTGTCGCGCACCACCGTTTCCCACGCGCTCAATGACCGCGGCCAGGTCGATCCGGTGACCCGCGCCCGAGTCAAAGAAGTCGCCGCCAGTCTTGGCTATAGCCCCAATCTGCGTGCCCAGCGCCTGCGCACGGGGCGGGCCAATGCCATTGCCTTGCTGTCCTCGATGCCCTTTGCCGTAGCAGGAGGATCGTCGCGCCTGGGCTTTTTGATGGAAATCGCGGCTACCGCGACGGAAGCTGCGCTGCGTCGGGGAGTGGCCCTGGTGCTGGTGCCGCCTCTGGACGAGGCCAAGGCCTTGCTGGATACGCTGGATATCGACGGCGCAGTGATCATCGAGCCGGTCGCCAATGACCCACACATCGCGCGCTTGCGTAAAAGAGGGGTGAAACTGGTATCGATCGGACGCCAGCCCGAGGCCGGTTTCACCTTGCCGTATATCGACATGCATGGCGAAGCGGCGGGCGCCCTGCTGCTCGATCACCTGCACGAGCAGGGGGCTCAACGGATCGGCTTGGTGATCGGGATTCAATCCCGGCATTCCTACTTGGACATGGAGCAAGCGTATCGCGCCTATTGCACCACCCATGGCCTGACCCCGGCGATAGTTCGCGCCGACGAAGCGGGTGGCGAAGCGGCCGGAGCTGCAGCGTGTGTGCAATTGCTGGACGAGCATCCGGACCTGGACGGTTTGTGCGTGCCGGTCGATGCTTTCGCGATTGGCGCGGTGCAGGCGCTGAGCGAAAAAGGCTTGAAGGTGCCGCAGGATGTGAAGGTGGTGACCCGTTATGACGGCTTTCGTGCGCGGGAATGTACACCGCCCCTGACTGCATTGAACATGCACCTGGAAGAAGTGGCTGCGCTGGCGATCGAGTTGCTGTTCGAACAGATTAATGAGTCCGACACCGGCCAACGTCAACGCATTGATGCGCCCATGGCCACGCTTGTCGTTCGTGAATCGAGCGCGAGTTCGCGCAAAAAAAAACCTTGAGCCGAGTCAAGCCCCGACAGGCAGTCGGGGCTTGAGTGGCTCATGCAGCATCAGGATTTGCGACCACCGCCGCCACTGTGCTCTCCACCTTTTGCCAGCTTCGGAGGATTTCTGCGGATCATCGGCGCAATTGCCGCCACGTCCGCCTTGTCCGCCACCCGACATACGCTCTTTGTCGCTGGATTGATTGCCTCCCGAAGCCTGGCTGCCTTTCTTGCCAGCTTCAGACGCCTTGTCCCGGTTATTGGCAAAATTGCCGGGATTGTATTTTCCGGTATTGGCCATTTCCATTCACCTCTAGCTGTCCGGTGGGCGAAAGTGGAAGGTAAATTTCAATGTCTGGGTTCGTCAGTCCAAGATTCCCTCGGTGAGCCCGTTCAATCATGTTCTGACGCGTTGTCGCTTAGAAGGCAGGGATGTTGTCTTAATGTCGCAGCAAGTACCCAATCCTTACTAAGGAAGCGATTTGCGTAAGTTGAGGGCGCGCTGAAGACAATCCTTGTGGCCTGCTCTTTCGAATCGCTTCCGGGATATCGCGAAGAAACTCATCGGCCTGCGACCCTAGAACGATTTGATCGCCATTCTGCTTGAAGTGTTCCCTCAGCATACTCGGGAACGCATTCCACTCTTCGCGAAAGGTCTTGGTTCTGGTGAGTTGCACTGCAAGGAACAAAGCTGAGGTTTGCTTTTGCTCATCCGAAAGGGACAAAAGCAAGTCAGCGTCGAGGATCGTGCTGACCACTAATTTAGCGTGCCCTTCTAACTCAGAGAGCACGACTCGATAGATAGCAGCTGGCCTTGATATTCAAAGTCGTAAAGCCGGTTTTCACTGGCAAGATTCTTTGTATTCGAAGAAAAGCTTGGTTAGTGGACTTATCATAGCCCCAAACTTGGTCTTTCTTTCAGTTACCGAAGTTCCGCATTAGAAATTGCGGCACGTAGTGCTGAACTTTTGCGATCTTCATCTTAGCGATGTTCTCGTGGTGTGTTAGAAGTGGCTGCGAAGAACGAGACATCGCCCCGAGAGAAACCCGACAAGGGTGACGGCACGCCCTATGGCCTTCTAGATTCGAAAGCAGCATCGATGACGCTACCTATTGGCCGTCACTGTGTCCACCGTCCGCTTCTGGCTGTGGATTCAACCGGTCGCGAACAGCTGCTGTCGGCCAAAAGCGGCCCCTCACAGAAGTGAGAACTTTTTGTTTTCGGCCTGGTGGCAAAGCTCAATCTCTATGCGTTAGGCACGAATCAATACCCTCGATAGCCATCTGAAGCTTCTGTCTAAGCAACGGGAGTTCTGATGCATTCAGCGCAAATGGTCTCCCTGCCATTCCAAGAAAGGCAGCCAGGGCAAGGTCAGAGTGCTTGACCAGTGCTACTAAATGCTCGCCTCTCGGTCCATTGTTTCCGGCCATCCAATTCTTAACTGTCCTCTCGTCAGCGCATAAGTGTTTTTTTCGCCTGATGCGTTCCACCAAGCTCCATATGAAGAGCTTTAGCCATTCCAGCTGCGTACTGTTTTTATGCCAGAAAAGAATTGCCCGTTTTCGTGAACATTTTTCTCCCCCGGTCTTCTACCTTCTTTAGAGCTATTTCAAAAACTCAGTGACCTGATCACGGCTTTGATTTCGCCCTACTGGCCGTCGGATCAGGTCGAGGATGTTGGCGATGCATACGCTCACTGGTGCGGGAGAGGCTCACCATGAATCAAGCACGACCTTGTCAGAGAGACCAACAAAGTCTGGATCACCGACATCACCTACGACCGGTTGAATCCGCCCAGTACAGCAGCTCTGATTGGCGCAGCTTTTTAAAGGCCAACAACCTGGTCGCTAGCATGAGCCGTCGAGGTAACTGTCACGACAACGCCGTAGCTGAGAGTTTTTTCCAGCTGCTGAAACGGGAACGAATCAAGAGAAAAATCTACACCACGCGGCAAGATGCTCGTGGTGATGTATTCGATTACATCGAAATGTTTTACAACCCAAAACGACGTCATAGTTTCAACAATCAGCTGTCACCGGTAGAGTTTGAAAAGCGTTACACAGCGAGCTTGGAGAGTGTCTAGAAAACCCGGGGCGATTCAATAATGGCCGGCCCGATCCGTGTTGATCGAGCCTGCCCTTGGTATCAGCGGTCGCATATTGTCTGATATGCGACCCGCTCACATCCGTACTTAACGCAACTGAAACCAGGTGGTTTTCAGTTGTGTGTATTTATCAAACGAATGCAGCGATAGATCGCGACCGAAGCCTGACTGCTTGCCTCCGCCAAACGGCACCGACACATCCAGCGCGTCGATGGTGTTGACCGAGACAGTACCGGCATTCAAGGCACGGGCCACACGGTGCGCGCGGTTCAGATCATCGCTCCACACCGACGCAGCCAGTCCGTAGATGCTGTCATTGGCTTGCTGCACCGCCTCTTCCTCAGTGTCAAAAGCGCTGACCGCCAGAACCGGACCGAACACTTCATCCCGAGAAATGCGCATGCCGCTCGTCACGTCACCAAAGATCGTCGGCTGAATGAAGTTTGAAGAACCATTGATGCTCAATTGCTCGCCACCGGACAGCAGCGTGGCCCCGTCAATACGTGCCTCTGCGACCGCTTTCATAATTCGGCTGGTTTGCTCACTGTCGACGATTGCCCCAGCAGCGCTCCCAGGGTTCAGTGGATCACCGGGCATCCACGCACGCGACTTGCTGATCAGCCGTTCAACAAATTCGTCATGGATGGAACGTTGCACGTACAGACGTGAATTGGCCGAGCACACTTCACCTTGGTTGAAGAAAATACCGAAGGCGGCCTTCTCCGCAGCCAGGTCCAGATCCTGACAGTCTTCAAACACCAGGTTCGGGCTCTTACCGCCGCATTCCAGCCAGACCTGCTTGAGGTTGGACTGTGCCGAGTACTGCATAAAGTACTTGCCTACCTGAGTGGAGCCGGTGAACACCAGACAATCCACGTCCGGATGCAACCCCAGTGCCTTGCCGGCGCTCTCGCCCAAGCCCGGTACCACGTTCAGCACGCCCTCTGGAATGCCTGCTTCCAAGGCAAGCTGAGCCAGACGCAGGGCCGAAAATGGCGATTGCTCGGCGGGCTTGAGTACCACGCTGTTGCCGGCCGCCAATGCAGGCGCAAGTTTCCACGCAGCCATGTCCAGCGGGAAGTTCCACGGCACTACTGCGGCAACTACCCCCAAGGCTTCCCGCGTGATGGTGGCCAACGCATTCTGGGCGGTAGGCGCGACCTGATCGTAAACCTTGTCGAGCGCTTCGCCGTACCAGGCGAAGACGTGGGCGGCGCCGGGCACATCCACGTTGTAGGCATCCATCACCGGCTTGCCCATGTTCAGCGAATCGAGCAGCGCCAGCTCTTCGCGGTGCACCATCAGCAACTCGGAAAGTTTGATCAGGATTTTCTTGCGCTCGCCGGGGGACATACGCCGCCAAGGGCCTGCATTGAAAGCCCGGCGTGCGGAGCACACTGCCAGGTTGACGTCTTCTTCGCCGCATGCGGCAACACGCGCGAGCAATTGATTGGTCGCAGGGTTGATGGCGTCGAATGTCGCTCCGGATATCGACGACACTGGCTGGCCGCCGATCAAGGCGGTGTCGATGAAGGATTGGCGGGCAACACGCTGCTGCCAGTAGTTAAGGTCGAACACGTTGTACTCCCACATTGACCGTCTACACGGTCAGTTGTTATTGATCTGGATGGATGGTGCGCAACTATCGAGGCAGGAAGCACTGTTACCAGACAAAATCAGGTCAGATGCGGCCAGCCTTTCGAGCACCTATGAGGAGGGACAAACCACCGTTTGTTCAGAGCCAGGCCATCGCGAAATCATGGTTTTTGCTGCTGCTCAGGTAAATACTTCCTCCCCCTTCAACTCAGGGGCTGCGGCTTGGTACAGGTCATTGAGCCGACTCAAACCGCAATAACCTGTTGTCAAAACCTGCGTGTTTTGGGATGTATCACTCCGCCATCTGCAAGTCCGGCATCTTCACCCTGAACCCACGCGTGACACCCAACAAACAAATCAGCCCCAAGCCCATCCAGCACAGACCAATCGTGAACGACATAGCGGAAAGGCTCGTCCACAGCCAAATGGTGCTGAGAAACCCCAGGGCCGGCAGCGCCGCGTACATCAGGTAGTTGCGTGTGCCGCGCAGTTTTTGGTCGACCAGGTAATGCTTGATCACCGCCAGGTTCACCGCCGAAAACGCGAAGAGCGCGCCGAAGCTGATCATGTTGGCGACGGTATCCAGGGTGATAAACAAGGCAATCAGCGAGAACAGGCTGACCAGCATGATCGCGGGGGCCGGCACGCGCTTTTTCGTGACCAGCTTGCCGAACACGCTCGGCAATGCACCATCGCGCCCCATAGCGAACAACACGCGCGAGACACTCGCCTGGGAGACCATTGCCGAAGCGAAACAGCCCGCTACATAGGTCGCGGTAAATGCGGTCACCAGCAGTTCACCGCCGACGCGGCGCATCACGTCCACTGAGGCTGAATCAGGGTCGGCGAAACTGTTCCATTCCGGAAACACCATCTGGGCGAAATACGAAACCAGCAGAAACAACAGCCCCCCGAACAACGACACCACCATAATGGCGAGCGGAATAGTTCTTCGCGGGTTGGGTGTTTCCTCGGCCATGGTCGACACGGCATCGAAGCCAAGAAACGACAGGCAGAGCACCGCAGCGCCCGCCATGATCAGCGGGACGCTGAAACCTTCATGATGGAAAGGTGCGAGCAGCGAAACCGGGGCGGAATGCCCACTCAGGTTGTGAAGCGATAACGCGACGAACACAACGATGAAGACCAACTGGGCAACCACAAGTATCCAGTTGACCCGAGTGATGGACTCGATGCCGACCAGATTTAGAACGGTGACCAGCGCAATTGAACCGAGCACCCACACGGCGGTAGGCACAGCGGGAAAATATTCCGACATGTAGATGCCGATCAGCAGATAACTGAGCAACGGCAAGAAGATGTAATCCAGTAACAAGGTCCAACCGGCAATAAAGCCGAAATACGCGCCAAATGCCTTGCGCGTATAGGTATAAACCGATCCTGAATAGGGGTGCGCCTGGACCATGCGTCCATAGCTGTAAGCGGTCAGCAACATGGCCACAAGGGTCAGCAGGTAGGCGGTGGGCAAGTGCCCTTTGGTCATCTGGGTGACGAGGCCATAGGTTGTAAACACCGCCAGCGGGACCATGTATGCCAGACCGAAAAGTACCAGTCCGACGAGCCCCAGGGGCTGTCGAAACCTACGCGATGAAGTGGGTTGCGATGGGGAATGATTGGAGGGAGTATCGGCCACGTTTGTTATTGTATTCATTGCTGACTCCTGGAAATGGGCATGCAGGACGCCGCGGTATCCGATGAAATCGATACCGTTATCCGTTGAGAAGTGGACTGCCCTATGTGTACGCAGGGCAATGTAACGATGCGATTCTCCACCCTTGAGCGGGGGTGGAAAACCGCTCACTTCACAGCTTTCTCGCGATCCGTGCGGTGCGGTCTACCGCGATACGGGTCTTGTCCACCAGTTCGTCGAGTTCCGCGCGCGTTGCTACCAGTGCTGGCGCCATGATCATGCGGCCGAGTGTCGAGCGAATGATCACACCCTCTTCAAAACCAAAGGTGCGGCACTGCCAGGCCAGGTCATTTTCATTGTCGAAGCGCTTGCGTGTGTCTTTGTCCTCGGCGAACTGCATGGCCGCGAGCAGACCGGTTCCCTGGATCTCGCCGATCATCGGATGGCTGCCAAACACTTCACGCAGGATCTGCTGCAAGTACGGCCCGGTATCTTCCTTCACCGTGCGAACAATGCCTTCATCACGCAACGCCTTGAGGTTGGCGAGGGCAACCGCCGCCGCGACCGGGTGCCCGGAATAGGTCAGGCCGTGGGCGAACACGCCGCCCCGCTCCACCAGCGCATCCGCAATGCGTTTGCTCAGCACCAGGCCGCCCATGGGGATATATCCGGAGGTCAGGCCCTTGGCGATCGACAGGGTGTCGGGCTCGAAGCCGAAATACTCGTGGGCAAACCACTCGCCCGTGCGACCAAAACCGCCAATCACCTCATCGGCGCACAGCAGCACATCGTATTGACGGCAGATGCGCTGGATTTCCGGCCAGTAGCTTTCCGGCGGGAAAATCATCCCGCCTGCGCCCTGGAAGGGTTCCGCGATAAAGCCCGCAACATTTTCGGCGCCCAGTTCGAGAATCTTCTCTTCCAGTTGCAGGGCGCAGCGACGACCGAACTCGGCCGGAGTCAAGTCGCCGCCCTGTGCGTACCAATAGGGCTCATCGATGTGCGCCACGTCCGGAATCATGCCGCCCATCTCGTGCATGAACTTCATGCCGCCCAGCGCAGAAGCCGCCAGGGTGGAGCCGTGATAGCCATTCCAGCGACCGATCATGATCTTTTTCTTGGGTTGGCCGACCACTTGCCAGTAGCGGCGAACGGTACGGATCAACACCTCGTTGGCTTCGGAGCCGGAGTTGGTGTAGATCACGTGACTGTAGTGGCCCGGGAGCAGGCTGAACAGCAGCTCGGACAGCTCAATCACCGCCGGATGAGTGGTGTGGAAGAACATGTTGTAGTACGCCAACTGGTCCATCTGCGCGGCGGCGGCGGCGGTTAGGTCCTTTCGCCCATAACCGAGCTGGGTGCACCACAGACCCGACATGCCGTCCAGGTAGCGCTTACCTTCACTGTCCCACAGATACAGGCCCTCACCACGCACCATCACGCGCGGGCCTTCGGCATTCAGCGCCTTTTGATCCAGAAACGCGTGGATGTGGTGGGCCGCGTCGGACTTCTGATAGTCCTGGGTCCGGCGTTTGGGTTCGAATGGTAGGTTCATGTTTTTTCTCTCTTGTTAGTCGTCATCCGCTCAGCGGATCTTGTTCATGTAGCTTTCAAGGGGGTCCTTGCTCAGCACGCCCTGTGCCTCGGCCAACGAATCGATGAACAGCGAAAACAGTTCCGATTGCGCACCGATATCGAGCTTGCTGTAGATGTGTTTGCGGTGAGATTTGATTGTGTCTTCCGATACACCCAGGCGCTCGGCAAGCGAGCGGGTGGAGTGCCCACGCAAGATCAATTGGGCGATACGACATTCGCGCTCGGTCAGGATCGACGAGCCAAAATTGTTCAGCGCCGAGTGAATACGCTGCTCCAGCAGGCTTTCAAAGCGGGAACCCTGCGCTTCCAGACCAACGAAGTGTTTGCCCAACACCGCCAGCACCCAGGGTGCTATACGCTTGAATTGTTGGGTGGTGGCCGCGTCCAGCTTCTGCGTAAATGCCAGTGATACCGCCAGACTCAACCCGTTGTTGGACTGCAGGATGTAGTTCAACTCATCCTCCAGGTGCGAATGTCGGTAAAACGACTGGAAGTACTCGCTGAGCTCGAAATGATCGGGGGCGACATCGGCAAGGTCGTAACACCCGGAGCCGACGCCCTCTACGCACGCGCCGTAAAACGGATCGAGCAAATAGAAGCCCGACAGGTACTGACGCACATTACCCTGCGGCAGCCATGGGCCTTCCAATTCAAATAATGCGCTGGGCATGCCACCGTGCGGATACAGGTAGAGCGTGGTGGCTTGGATCGGCCAGATACAACCGAGGGCCTCGAACAAAGTTGCGGCGAAGCCCGCTTGCCCGATGCTCTCGGTTACCTTAGCGATCTGTTCAAACCATTGCGCAGAAGAAAGCCGATCTTTTTCCACTTCGAAGACTCGCTGAAAGAACGTTAGAGATGGTCCCATACCCGGGAAACCATCGAAATCACCCTATAGGGTGAGCCTGCATCCGATATTTATGCTCACTTCCCAGCTTAATAATATTTTATTAATAGCCCCCCTCCCCCTAGCCTTGAAGTCATGCACGAACTGAATCCAACTGCATTACGCAAGGACAGACACATGACTGAAGCAATAACAAAAACAGACACCCTGGTAGTGGGAGCCGGTCAGGCTGGCGTGGCCATGAGTGAGCACCTGAGCAAACAAGGCGTGCCGCATCTGGTGCTGGAGCGCAGCCGCATTGCCGAGCGCTGGCGCACCGGGCGCTGGGATTCGTTGGTGGCTAACGGTCCGGCCTGGCATGACCGTTTTCCAAGCCTGGAATTCGATGACGTCGCCGCCGATGGCTTCGCCCCCAAAGAACGCGTCGCCGATTACTTTGAAGCTTATGCCCGCAAGTTCAATGCGCCGATCCGTACCGGCGTGGATGTACTCTCGGTGGTGCGTAATGTCGGCCGCCCAGGCTTTACCGTGCACACCAGCGAAGGCGTGATCGAAGCCAACCGCGTAGTGGCAGCCACCGGGCCGTTCCAGAAACCGGTGATTCCGCCGATTGCACCTGAAGACTCGGCGCTGCATCAGATCCACTCTGCCGATTATCGCAACCCTGCCCAACTGCCGGCCGGTGCCGTGCTGGTGGTCGGTGCAGGCTCTTCCGGTGTGCAGATCGCCGATGAGTTGCAACGTTCCGGACGCCAGGTGTACCTGTCGGTCGGCGCCCACGACCGCCCGCCCCGCGCCTATCGCAACCGGGATTTCTGCTGGTGGCTGGGGGTGTTGGGCGAGTGGGACCAAGCGGCGATGAAACCCGGTCGTGAGCACGTAACCATTGCAGTGAGCGGTGCACACGGCGGCAAGACAATCGATTTCCGTGAGCTCGCCCAGCAAGGCATGACCCTGGTTGGCCTCACGCAATCCTTCAGCGGCAACCTCGCCAGCTTCCAGCCCAACCTGGTGGAAAACCTGGCGCGTGGCGATGAAAACTACCTGGCCTTGCTGGATGCGGCCGACGCCTACGTGGAGCGCAACGGCCTGGACTTGCCGCTGGAGCCTGAAGCCCGTCGCGTGTTTCCCAACGCCGACTGTATCAAGAACCCGATTCTGGGACTGGACCTCGACAAAGCCGGCATCACCTCGATCATCTGGGCCACTGGGTTTGCCGTGGACTACAGCTGGCTGAAGGTCGATGCGTTTGACGCCGCCGGCAAGCCCCAGCATCAGCGCGGCGTCTCCAGCGAATCCGGGATCTATTTCCTCGGTTTGCCGTGGCAGTCGCGCCGTGGCTCGTCGTTTATCTGGGGCGTGTGGCACGACGCCAAGTACGTCGCCGACCATATCGCCATTCAGCGCCAATACCTTGAGTACCGCGACGCCGCCCCGGTGGTTCGTCAGTCCCCTGTCAACGCCTGATCCCTATTTTCCGGAGTTTTTTGATGCCTACTCACACTCGTATCCGTATGTTCAACACCAAGGAAACCTACCCTAACCAAACCCTGGACAACGACCTGTGCCAGGCCGTACGCGCCGGCAATACCGTGTATGTGCGCGGCCAGGTGGGCACTGATTTCGAGGGTAACCTGATTGGCCTCGGCGACCCACGCGCCCAGACCGAACAGGCGATGAAGAACGTCAAGCAACTGCTGGAAGAAGCCGGCAGCGACCTGAGCCATATCGTCAAAACCACCACCTACCTGATTGACCCGCGCTACCGCGAGCCGGTGTACCAGGAAGTCGGCAAATGGCTCAAGGGTGTGTTCCCGATCTCCACCGGGCTGGTGGTGTCGGCCCTGGGTCAGCCGCAGTGGTTGATGGAAATCGATGTAATCGCGGTTATCCCGGAGTAAGGAGGCTTCCCATGACCTTTTCAATCGTGGCCCGGTGTGCGGACACTGACCAGCTGGGCATTGCCATCAGTTCATCAAGCATCGCCGTGGGTGCCCGTTGCCCATGGCTGCGCCCTGGTGTGGGCGCGGTGTCGACCCAGAACATCACCTTGCCGGCCCTGGGTCCTGACGTGCTCGACCTGCTGGAACAGGGCCTCGCCCCGGCCGAAGCGCTTGACAAGGCCCTGACCAGCAATGGCTACAGCCAATACCGACAGCTGACGGCGATTGATCACCTGGGGCGCGCCGTGCATTTCAGCGGCAGCGAAACCCTCGGCACCCATAATGCGGTGTCGGGCGAGCAGTGCGTGGCGGCGGGCAACATGCTCGCCGACCGCGGGGTGATCGAGGCGATGGTCAGTACTTTCGAGCAAGGCGAAGGCCAGTTGGCCGATCGCCTGCTGGCCGCGATGCATGCGGCCATCGCTGCTGGCGGCGAGGCCGGTCCGGTGCACTCTGCTGCGCTGGTGGTGGTCGGTGAGCTGACATGGCCGATCATCAACCTGCGAGTGGATTGGGCCGACGAGAATCCTATCGGTGACCTTCAAAGCCTATGGGACGCCTACCGCCCGCAAGTTCAAGACTACATCGACCGCGCCCTCGCCCCCGATCGCTCCCCGGGCTACGGCGTGGCCGGTGATGACCGATGAGCAGCAGCCGCGAACTGCTGCAGACGCTGGTGGGGTTTGATACCACCAGCCGCGAATCCAACCTGCATCTGATCGAGTTTGTGCACGATTACTTGGCGGGTTTCGGTGTGGCCAGCGAACTGGTCTACAACGAAGAGCGAAGCAAGGCCAATCTGTTTGCCAGCATCGGCCCGGTGGAATTGCCGGGCATCGCACTTTCAGGGCATACCGATGTAGTGCCGGTGGATGGGCAGCCATGGACGGTACCGCCATTCGAGCTAACTGAGCGCGACGGCAAGCTGTTTGGCCGGGGCACGGCAGACATGAAGGGCTATATAGCCTGTGTGCTGGCGCTGGTGCCGGCATTGGTGAAGGCGCCGCTGCGGATCCCGGTGCATATCGCCCTGTCGTACGACGAAGAAGTCGGCTGCCTCGGTGTGCGTTCGTTGCTCAAGGTGATTGAGCAGCGGCCGGTGAAGCCGATGCTGTGCATTATCGGTGAACCGACCGAGCTCAAGCCGGTGCTCGGCCATAAGGGCAAGTTGGCCATGCGCTGTGATGTGCATGGCGAGGCATGTCACTCGGCCTATGCGCCGTATGGGGTGAACGCCATCGAGCATGCGACGGAGTTGATTGGTGAATTGGGAAGAATCGGGCAACGCCTGCGGGACACCCAAGATGCGCGTTTCGATCCACCATTCAGCACGGTGCAGACCGGGGTGATCAGTGGCGGCAAGGCGCTGAATATCGTGCCGGCAGATTGTCGGTTTGATTTTGAGATTCGTGCCTTGCCGTCGCAGGATCCGGGTGAGGTAGCTGAGGAGTTGCAGGCTTATGCCATGCAAAAAGTGCTGCCGCGCATGCAGGCAGTCAGTCGCCAGAGTGCGATTCGTTTTACCGAGTTGTCCGCTTACCCAGGCTTGGTCACCGACGAACGCAGCCAGGCGGCAGAATTGATCGCGGCGTTTTCCGGTTCGCGGGAATTTGGCACGGTAGCGTTTGGTACTGAAGGCGGGTTGTTCGATGCTGCGGGCATTCCCACGGTGGTGTGCGGGCCCGGGAGCATGGACCAGGGGCATAAGCCGGATGAGTTTGTGAGTGTGGCGCAATTAGCGGGGTGTGATGCGATGCTACTGCGGATGCTGGAATCAATCCGCGCCTGAGCCGCCTATCTACCAGACACCAAAAATCAAATGTGGGAGGGGGCTTGCTCCCGATTGCAGTGGTTCAGTCGATGCATAAGTTGACTGTCACAATGCTATCGGGAGCAAGCCCCCCTCCCACATTTTTAATCCTGGGTTTAGCCCAATAGTCGCACGAGTTCTTCGCGGCAGTAGTCGACAAATAACTGCACCGACTATGAAGCATTGCTGCCGTGGAACTGCTCACCGGAAATGCCACGGTAAACGGGAAGCGCATCTGACGGTAGGTGTGCTTCATGGATCGCATACGGTTGAGCAGCGCGGATCAGTTGATGTCGCTGATAATGTGCGCGGCGCCTTGACCACAATCGACCGTAATGAGGCGTTCATCAAGATGACGCTAGCTGTGCTGATGACGCTGTCCAGCATTGAGGCCGGCGCGATTCATACCCGGGGCCAAGCGTTAACAGGGCTGCAACAGGCGGTCGACAGTCTTGAGGTATTGTTGACGGTTCTGGGCGATGTGACGCCGCCGGTTCATCACTGACGCCGCTATCGGAAAAACTCTACCCCTAACTGGAAAAACTTTTCCATCTGAAAGGACCCCCAACCTGGGCGCTAGTGAAAATACTGCTCGCGCTTGATATTTTGAGTAGAGCAATCCACCAACGAGGTAAAGGCATGAGCAATCCAGGCGAGGATGATGTAGAAGGGCTTTACTATGCGGACGGGTATGCTGATGCCTGTGAAGGTAATGAGCCAGGCACGAACTGGAACGGCGACGACGATACGCCAGATGCCTTGTGGGATGCCTACGACGCTGGCTACAACGACGGCAAATAGCGACTATCCATAACGGCGTTTATGTTGAACAGGCCCCTACACTTTGATCCGTTGAGGGGGCTAGTTTTTTGCGGCGCGGAAACCATAACCCCAGAGGCTGGTTCACCGAGACCCGACTCTCTGGTTTGACGCACAGATCGCCAATTCGCCGAGAAGGAACTCCAGCCATGCCCTAAGCCCACGAAGGCCCGGCCACCGTGAACGTGATGGTGCTGTACATGGGCCATGAGCCCAATGAGTTGGCCTACCAAATACAGGAAGGTCTAGCGATGTCTAGCGATTTTTGCTAGACATCGCTAGCTTCGCGCATTAGTCGATCGCGGCCATGACCGCGTATTTACATGCGCTGACGCCCAGGCCAAAGGCTCGAGTCGCAAACGGCTGTAAATTTTGAGTGGATCGCAGTCGATCGTAACAGGCACCTATCGGCCCAGAGTGTGTAAAAACGCTTCGTCAAAATTGAAGTTTGCGCGTCTATGCGGAATCTGAAAATTAACGGCTGCTCAGCCGATCTGGATTTTGCGTAGAAACGCGATTTTCAGTCCAACACTGGGCTCCAATCGCGCTGAAAAACGTTTTTACACAGCCTCGGCCAGAAGCGGTCATCCGCGATCTCACACCGTAACGCCGATGAAGATCAGCAGCTCCAAAAGCGATTCGGTCCATTGCCTGCGTCGTAACTCGACATAAGCTTAGAGGGTAGCCATCCAGGTAACACACATTCCTGATGCCATCGCTTAGGGCCAAGGTGAGCGCGAACAAACTCCTTACTTCTTTTTACATCTTCGAACCCGGCATACAACGAAAACTTACATCGCCTTCCAATAATCGGCAATAACAAAAAGACCGATTACACGGAGAGTTTCAAATGCCCTTTACCCGTACTGTTCTAGCGTTGTCCCTCGGCCTGATTTTTTTGCAGAGCCAGGCCCAGGCGGCGCCGCCGCTGTCGCTCACTAACGGCAACTCCGAGCTGACTGCGCAAATCAGTAATGCCTGGATTGAAATCAACAAGACCGGGTTAGAGCACAATATCCGTACCCTGCAAGCGGAGCTGGCCGGCAAGTCGAAACTCTGTGCGGTACTGAAGGCCGACGCTTATGGTCATGGTATCGGGCTGGTGATGCCTTCGGTGATCGCGCTGGGTGTACCGTGTGTGGCAGTCGCCAGTAACGAAGAGGCGCGAGTGGTTCGCCAAAGCGGCTTTAAAGGCCAGTTAATCCGTGTTCGCACCGCCTCCCCGGGTGAGCTGGAAAATGCTCTGCAGTACAACGTCGAGGAACTGGTTGGCAACCTCGATTTCGCCTGCCAGGCGGCCGATCTTGCACATAAACACGGTCGCAAACTGCAGGTGCACATCAGCCTCAACTCAAGCGGCATGAGCCGTAACGGCGTGGAAATGGCCACCGAACAGGGCAAGAAAGACGCCGTGGCAATCACAAAGGTACCGAATCTGGAAGTGGTCGCGATCATGACCCATTTCGCGGTGGAGGATAAGGACGACGTACGCAAGGGCCTGGCAACCTTCAACGAACAAGCGGCCTGGCTGATGGACGTGGCCCAGCTCGATCGCAAGAAAATCACCCTGCACGCGGCCAACTCCTTCGCCACCCTGGAAGTACCCGAATCGCGCCTGGACATGGTGCGCACAGGGGGCGCGTTGTTTGGCGATACCGTCATTTCGCGCACTGAATATCGGCGCGTGATGCAATTCAAGTCGCATGTGGCCTCGGTCAATAGCTATCCCGCTGGAAACACAGTGGGTTATGACCGCACCTTCACCCTGACACGTGATTCGAAACTTGCCAACATCACGGCCGGTTACTCCGATGGGTATCGCCGCGTGTTCACCAATAAAGGCGTGGTATTGATCAATGGTCATCGCGTGCCGGTGGTGGGCAAGGTTTCGATGAACACCGTGATGGTCGATGTCTCGGATGCACCCGACGTCAAGGCAGGTGATGAAGTGGTGCTGTTTGGCAAGCAAGGCGCAAGCGAAGTCAGCCAGGCTGAAGTCGAAGAGATCAACGGCGCGCTTCTGGCCGACCTCTACACCGTCTGGGGCAGTGCCAACCCGAAAATACTGGTCGAGAAGTAATCCCACCACCATCGTAAATTACAGGGCGCGCTCATTCGGGCACAGTTTTGCCGAGCGCGGAAAAGCTCAAATGTATGGCTGGGGCCGACAGGAGAGAGGTCGCTTTCTCTTGTCGGAAGGTGACCATTATGTTTTTTTCCGCGCTGACTCAACGTATCGCCGGTGACGGCGCAGTTGCCTGAGATATTCACTACTGCGCCATGGCGTTGAACAGCCTAGTCCGGCACCATCTGGACAAATTCCCACCACCTCGCTCAAAAGAAAAATCAAACCTGCTAGGAAACGCCGTTACACATGGATCAAGCGAAACGTCCATCAGTGTTCGGGCCTACACAGAGAGGCTGTTGTGCTTCAGCCTAACCACCCCATTCATAAAATCACGAACCTAGCACACTGAGTCAGACTGCTAGCCTTCAGCGGGAAAGGCCGCTTTGGGTCCAGGCTGTGTGAAAACGTTTTAGAGCACGTTCGGCAGTCAGAATCGGAACGAAAATCGCGTTCCTACGTAAATTTTAGGTCTGCTGACTAACCAAACACTGGCAGATTTTACGCAGCAACGCAGACTTCAAAACGATTCGTGCGTTTTCACACAGCCTGGGTCGTTTTCTGCCTGTCACCAGCGTCAACTTTGGGCCGATTGCAGCCCTTGGTGACAGTCAGCAATCGGCCCAGAGTGTGTAAAAACGCTTAGTCAAAATTGAAGTCTACGCTTCTATGTAAAATCTGAAGTTTATCGGCTGGTTGGCAGACCTGGATTTTGCGTAGTAACGCGATTTTCAGCCCTGGGCGCCAATCGCGCTGAAAAACGTTTTTACACACTCTGGGCCAGAAGCGGACGTTCAATACGGATTAAGACAGGATGCGACGACCCGTTCTCAGCTTCAGGGCACGTGCTGTATCAACACAAAATTCGTTCCCGCGTACTCGTCGATGGATCGAATACTCCGGATCGATTATTCGGGAATCCCCGTCACCGTATGCACTACACGCATCGCACAGGGAGGTCGCGCTCCTTCCGGGTTAAGCTGTTCGCATTTCTTCAGCAGCGGGTAAGCATCGGCAAACTTCATCGCCGCCACCTTTTCAGCGTATTGCTGCGAAACGAAGCAGTGCTCGAATCGATAGGCGGCATACACCTCGGGCTGTAGAGCCTGATGATCGTAAACCTCGTCGACGATACTCTTCAGCATCTGGGACATCTGCGTGTTGGCCTCGGGGGAAATCCTGGTGAGTAGATCGTCCTTAGCGACGCCCGCCTGCCTCGCCCCAATAACCTGCTTCGATGCGCCGATCGACGCCTGCATTCCCTCCGGAAACGGGCAACCAGAAGCACCCAATACCGATGTCGAAGTCATGCAACTCAGTAAAATGAAAACTGCGGCCATCCTTGTCATGGAACTCCTTCGTTTGAAGTCAGCATTGTTGAAAAGACGATGCGGATATTAATCGATGTCAATTGAGTTCGCTTTACATAATCCTTGTCCGATATGGGTCGGTTTCAGCCGGTCGCGACAGGCAAAAATCGGCCAGAAGCGGACTTTCACTTTTCACCCTGGTACGAGAATGCGACCGCTGACCCAATTGCTTTTCCTTCACGCCCCGCGTTACCCTCGCCACAAGTCGAACACTGTAACCAAATGGACTTGCCGTCGTGACGTATTATTCCCGTCGACCAAATAAACTGATTGGAAGCTGAGGGGTAAATTGGACTTTAAAGAAGCATTCATCTTAGTAATGGATCTGGCCCACGCCATGCCTGCGATATTCGACAAGGTCGAAATAGAACTCGCCTTTGGTGACGCTAATCCCGCCATCGGCGACTGGTCGGACCCAACCAACAAAGGAATGCTCGTAACTGGCGATGGAGTTGGTTGCAAGAGCGGTGTGTACTTTTTTGGCTCTCCTGAGGGGGAAATCCTCTACATCGGAAAAGCAACCAAGAACAACCTGCACCATAGGGTTTGGGACCATGTTAAGACGCCAAGCATCCGAGAAGACGGAAGACGAACCTTTCCCAATCACCGGTTCACTGGGCTTGAGCAAGCCAAAAATCAAATGCCCCACGTTCAAAGCGGCGAAGCACGGATTGCAGTAATTACGGTCTCTGACCCTGTAGTGGTATCCCTCATTGAGGTGTATCTACATACGGCCCACAAAAAACGGCACGGTACATTGCCAGCTTTCAACAGACAAATTGGATAGACACCTAACTGGCGTTCCAAGTCGCTCGTTGGGACGGGCTAACAAAATTGGATCATCAGCAGACAATCGTATTTGACCGCTTTCGGCCGTGAGCCCACCTATCACGACAGACAGCAATCGGCCGTTAACTGTCGTCCACGAAAGGCAGTTATGGTCACTTTCAGCCCGTCACGACGGGCTTAAATTAGCCGTTTTCTGCACGTCACTAAGGGCTGCATCGGCCTGCTGAAGCATAGACTTGCACCTTAGGATGGTTCAGATTAATTTTCAACGGGATGTAATTCTACGATCTTGGGTAATAATGTGTTGGCGGAGTTAGTGTCTTCATAGTGGTGCCGAATTTTATCGCCGTCATTACTAAAATAATGACCATTCTTCATAAATATACTGTCGAACAACCCTGCCGGGCTTGGTAGGGGAATTCTTCGCGATCCGAAAGCCTCCCCCAATATTAAATTTTTAAGCTCCCTATTTTGATTCTCAGACCAGTTTTCTAAATGCTCTCCTGTTACCTCGTTCCAAACAGTGCTTGCAAAGTATGAGCAGTTCTCTTGAAGGCTCCATGCGTCATGATTTTTTATTGAATCTGAAAGCTTATGCAGTTGATGCGTTGTTATAATGGTGGTGCGATATGTATTGGGGTGCCGGCCATTTTCAAGGTCGATGTTAAGCCCTTTTCTAGATGTACGCTTACCTACAGGAATTCCTTCGTTCCACGTACCTGCAGTCCATTTTGTTCGGCCGTCGAGAGATTCATAACTCAACCAACTGTGACCAAGATAATTTGAAAGAAGTGAAGATGAGGACTGCCCCTCAATACTAGAGTGTATGGTTAGCCGGCCCACCCACTTATCGGATTCATTTTCCGAAAAGGAATCTCCTGCTCTCGCGATGCCACAGCTAATAGTTGCGCAGAGTATGTAAACTATAACTCGGAAGCTCATGCTTGCAGAAATCCCTTTGCTAATTGGATGTTTAAATTGTTCTGAAAGGCTGTTTATTGGGGGGCAATCTCAGAATGAACTGGCACTCTACTATAACATCTTCGTAATGGAGACGTTCTTCGAAACCTCTTAACGTATGGATGCGGATCAACGAGAAGCCCTCTTAAGGAAGGTCTGAAGTACCCACCGATTTTTGATGCCTTCACTACTTGAGGTTCAAAAAAAATGAATCGGTCGAAAAACAGCCCTTCTTGTCCTTAATTCACGGTTCTTTCCTCTGATCGCGCTGTTTCAGGGCGATTAGCCCGCATTACAGACGCACCTCGCCCATCCCCATCAACCGTTTTCGCACCATCCACAGATTCGACAAAGCGAACAAGGTTGTCTGTTGAGCGATGTTTTTCGACAAGCCACGAAAGCGCACTTTCGTATAACCAAACTGGCGCTTGATCACGCGAAACGGATGCTCAACCTTGGCCCGCACCTGCGCTTTCGCGTATTCGATCTTGCGTCGCATGCGCCCGATCAGGCTCTTTTTTGCGTGCTTTTTATAGCTGCTTGGTCGGGCGGCAATCGACCAGATCATCTTGCGATCCTGATGCTCGGGACGTTTGTCCACGCCGGTGTAACCGGCGTCGCCACACACGTAAGTTTCCTCACCGTGCAGCAACTGATCGACCTGCGTCACGTCCGCCACATTGGCCGCCGTGCCCACCAGGCTATGCACCAAGCCGGATTCGGCATCGACGCCGATGTGCGCTTTCATACCAAAAAAATACTGATTCCCTTTCTTGGTTTGGTGCATTTCGGGATCGCGTTTACTGTCCTTGTTCTTGGTCGAACTCGGCGCGTGAATGATCGTCGCATCGACCACCGTGCCCTGACGTAGCATCAACCCTCGGTCGCCAAGATAACCGTTGATGACCTGCAAAATCCCACCGGCCAACTCATGTTTTTCCAGCAGACGCCGGAAGTTGAGGATCGTGGTTTCATCGGGGATCCGATCCAGGTGCAGCCCCGAAAACTGGCGCAAAATTGTAGTCTCATAGAGCGCTTCTTCCATCGCCGGATCGCTGTAGCCGAACCAGTTTTGCATCAAGTGAACCCGCAACATGGCCATCAATGGATACGCCGGACGGCCCCCTTCGCCCTTTGGATAATGCGGCTCGATCAAATTAACCAAGCCCTTCCAGGGCACCACCTGATCCATCTCGATCAAGAAGCGCTCGCGGCGGGTCTGCTTACGTTTGCCGGCATACTCGGCATCGGCGAAGGACATCTGTTTCATCGGGACTCAACCGTCGTGTTCGTGTCAGGCGGGTATTTCACCAGATTTGGAAGTCTTCTTCAGAGTTTCCTTAAGCAGTTTTCTGCCTGTCGCTATCGGCAGCTTTGGCTCGCTTGGAGCCCTTGCGACAGCCGATTGCTGCATTCCACGACGGGCTGCTATGGGTCGAATAGCGACAACGGCGCACTGTGCCTGATCCACCCTGTCCTCCCCAGACGTGGAGGACGCCACCATGAACACTATTGCTACATACAGCCATCAGCCTTGGAACAAGGGAAAGTTAGTCGGCCAGAAAGCCCCGCTTAGAGTCAGAGATATCTGGGCCATCCGGGTCAGACTCCAGCTCGCGGAGAAGACACGGGATCTGGCTCTCTTCAACTTGGCTATCGACAGCAAGCTGCGTGCCTGTGACTTAACCAAGCTGCGAGTACGAGATATAGCCCATGGAGAACATGTGTCGTCACGGGCCATCATGATGCAGCAGAAAACTCAGCACCCAGTGCAATTTGAAATCACTGAGCAAACCCGTACGGTTCTTGAGGCTTGGATGCATCAGGCCCGCCTCCGCAGCGAGGACTTCTTGTTTCCGACCCGGTTGCACGACTCAGACCATCTCTCCACCAGACAATACGCTCGAATAGTCAAAGCGTGGGTGACAGCCATTGGCCTTGACCCAACCATGTACGGTACTCACACGCTACGGAGAACCAAGGCATCGCTAATCTATCGCAGGACAAAGAACCTGAGAGCTGTCCAACTCCTGCTTGGTCATACGAAGCTTGAAAGCACGGTCAGATACCTGGGAATCGAGGTCGATGATGCCCTGGAAATGGCGGAACAGACGGAACAGACGGAAGTCTGACCATCTATAGCGACGGTCGATGCTAGACCGTCGCTATCCGACCCAAAGCTGACATTAAAACTAGCGCCAAATGGTCGAAAGCGGCCGTTTACTCCAGCATTTGTCGCTGGTCCACGATATCGTTGGCCTGTCGGACTACATGCGTGAAATTCCAGTCCTGAAGATCTTCACCCTGGGCCAGGCGCATGAGCCGAGACTGCGCGTCGCGCGGAATTCTGTCCCCCCAAACGGCCTCTACGAGCAAGCCTTTCTTCCTGAGCCCCCTGGCTTGGACAAATCGCCCATCATTGGCAATCTCGATGGCCAACTCCTTGAAGAGTGCATCGAGCTTGACTGCCTCGTTCGCCGCTAGCTCTTCAAATCGGTTTTCGTGCCCGGCTATGAACTCAACGAGCAGATTGATCAGATCGTCGTACCAGTCTGTGTTGACAGCGCAGTAACGCGTTAAGCCCTGGCCAGCGTACGCATAGGTCACCCGATACTGTTTTCCATCCCGTGCTTTCATGTGATCAGGAATCATGGAAAAGCACTCTCCGATGGTCGGTGCGGTAACATTCCGACTGTTAAGTAATGTCTCTCGTCCTCCTGCTT
This sequence comes from Pseudomonas sp. RT4P38, assembly GCF_054897765.1. NCBI lineage: Bacteria > Pseudomonadati > Pseudomonadota > Gammaproteobacteria > Pseudomonadales > Pseudomonadaceae > Pseudomonas > Pseudomonas sp. RT4P38. Next base: position 2,203,883 of record NZ_CM142703.1, on the reverse strand, counting down.
CGAGGATTTCTGAGCGAATCAACTCGTGGACATCCAGCGCCCTGCTGCTACGGAAGACAAGTGAAGGTTGGTCTGCGCGCAAGGCCGTGGCCATCGAATCTGGAGAAAGAAAGACAACACTGCCGTCAGCCACGCTGATCAATTCGGCCTCGACACAAACCGGCTTTACATCATGGATAGCATCCACCACTGGTTTGACGAGCGTGTCAAGTTCAGAGTCCATTTTGAGCATTGTGAATCGCCTTCAAGCTGTAGGCAGGTTTCAGCCTCTATAAAGCAGTGTTTTTTGCCAATTGTAGCCTGTCACGAATGATTTAATTGGCCGTTAACTGCCTGTCCAGGATGGCCGCAATCCACAACCTGGAATGGTTACTAACGTACATTTGAGCGGTCGGCAGAATGCGCAGCATTTGTTCGGCATCAGACTTAAAGTCCTCTCAATTCTTCCGCTGTTGCCGGCCGTCCGAGCGATTGGATGTGCGCGATGTCGGCCGGGACTAGATCAAACCACTCACCCTCGAGGCGCTGGGCGCGAAAGGTGTCATGTAGTGTGCGCTCGGCCTCGGAGTAGTTTTCGAACCATGCGTAGTGCTCAACGGTAATCGGAAACGGCAACTTGACTTCGAACAAACGGGTCCGTGATTTCATGTTAACGGTCTTCCCGATCTTGAAACCGTGCGGTGATCGGATCAGGTATACATAGCCGGGAGTAGCGATAGTTGGCAAACGACGGGTGATGCTTGGAGATGGCCTGCGACTCGCAAAAGTAATTGAGTCCATGTCGGGGAAGCGTTCGGCAAAGAGATCGGCAAACCCGTAGCGCTCATTCACAGTGTCTGCAAAATTGAAGAAGGGCTTTGAACGCCAATGAGTTCTGCCAGATGGGCTTGGCTTCAGCGTGAGATCGACCTCACGCCAGTCGATCCGCGCTCCAGCGGGGCTTTGTTCAATACATACGCCCAAGGCGAAGACATATCCAAGACGTGTACCCTCATTCCACGAACCCAAGATAAGCCCTTCTGCTGAGGCGAGACGCCGCATGAGTTCGGGGGGCTCGGAGAGAAGATCTTGTTCCAATGGTGAGTAGTCAGTCGGTAAAGCTGACGTGGCAAGATACCAGTAGTTCTTGATGATCATGGCAACAGTGAGCCTGGGGTCTTGTGGTGACTAATGATTAAGGTAGCCGACGAGTAAGCGCAGCTTTCTTTAGCTCCCTTGACCCGTGGTGCTTAGCTTAGCGGAGGCTGACGCCGGTGAGAGCCGATATCAAACCCTGCCATTAGCGACAGTCTGCTCTTTGCCGAGTGCAGCCCATCGCGACAGGCAGCAATCGGCGCAGAGTGTGTAAAAACGCTTCGTAAAATTGAAGTCTGCGCGTCTATGCGAAATCTGAAAATTATCGGCTGCTCAGGATCTGGATTTTGCGTAGAAACGCGATTTTCAGTCCAACACTGGGCTCCAATCGCGCTGAAAAACGTTTTTACACAACCTCGGCCATTAGCGGTCACTGGTTGCGCCTCAAATCCGCCATCAGCAAACGTCCACCCAACCCGCACAACCCGTCATGACGCCTGTTGACGTTCTATTCAGACCTTTTATTGTCTTCGGTGACTGGATGGCCCGCTTGATTCGCGACGCGGTAACGAGGTAAGTCAATTGGACGGTGAGATCGATCCCGATGCCGAGCGCGGTAATGAATATGACTTCTGGCCAGGACAGAGCCGTCAGATCAAATGCATGGGGCAACACCGCGCCGAAAAATACGACGGCTTTAAATTACCCAGAGTCAGCACGGCTCCGGCGAGAAGGCCCGACCTGCTGAGCGCTTTGGAGGTGCCTGCATTTGTTCGGTGTTCTTGACCATAAGTTCCAGGCGATGAACAGGATAAAGGCAACGCCGAGCCATTTCACCGCGATGAAGACCGACTCGAACTGCAGGGCCAGTGCTGCAAGTCCGAGGGTGGCGACCAGCAGCCCAGGCAAACTGATCTACAGGCCGCGTTGACGTCGATGTGCGTGGCTAATCCAGGATGAACAGGTCCCCTTCCACATCCGTATCGCCGTGTTTACGACTCTCCGCCGCAGAGTCGTAGACGATCATCAGAACCTCCCCAGGCTGCTCGCCCGATTGGAACAAACACATGCCCTCAGCGTGATCGTTGCCTTGCCCGAAAGGCACCTCCAGCACCTTCTCCAATTGATCTGTGAAGACCACGCTTTCCTCGTCGGACGCGAAACCGCCGCGCCAGCGGAAGACCGTTACCGGACCGTCCTGCTCCATGGTGGGGCCCGCCAGGATCAGCAGATCGTCACCGCGGTTGCACAGGTCACGCAAGCCCAGGCCATTGAGCGCGAAGAAGTGCTTGCGGTAGCGGCGCCCATCCGGACCGATCTTCTTCAGCACCAGCGTGTCAGACGAGGCGTCGTTCAGCTCGGGGTCGATCTCCAACAACACGGCCCAGCCGCGTAGAACCGGTCCACGCAGCCCCAGCAGAAGGCGCGAGCCGATCACCGCCAACCCTTCGATATCGAAGCCGTTGTCCTTACCCGGGATAAGCAGGAAGTCGCGTAGCTGAGGATCTTCAGCAATGGCCGCGGTCAGGTCGTTACCGACTTCGTTGCCCTGCAGCTGCGCCGCTGTACGTCCATCGGCGTCCACCTTCCTGGCGAGTGCATAGCTGTCGTTCTGCTGTACCACAGGGATGCGGGCCAGCAGAAAGCGATTGCCGTCCGCCTCGACCGTCGATAGGCGCTTGATATTCTTCTGTGCAGGAGTGCCGGTTTCGGCCTTCTTGCGCTTCAGGCTATGGGAGCCCACCACCCAGAGGTAACCACTGTCATGGACATAGGCCAAGCCCTCGATATCGATCTCGGCGTCTTGTTTCGGTAGGGGCAGATCCAGATACTCCAGGAGCGGAAACGATTGGTGCTCGTCGCACCTTACGACGCCGCCGGGCGCAGCATCCTGGATTTTCAGGCGTTCCAAGCTCGTGGTTTCGTCGTTCGCCACCCAGAGTGTGTCGTCAATCTGCTGAGCGACTGAAAGGCCATCGCGCAACGACGCAAACGCCGGATCAAAGCTCAACAGCGCAAAATTGCTTCGGTGGCTCATGAGCGGTCTCCTGTCTTTATGGCGCTCCGCGCCGGTTATTCAGAACCGGATTCTGCGCGTGTTCTTCGTCCAGTGCATGCGCTCGTCCTAGCCGACCCGTCCACCGCTGATGGCTTAGGTTTCTTCGCTGCAGCTGCTAAGCAACCCGGATTAGTTCCATCAACTCCAAAAATAGCCGACTAACGGTGACCCCCGTAGGCACAAAGCCTGCAATAACCACCTCGACGAACATTTGACGTCAATCTACCGCCATACGGATTTCCTAATCAACAGACCCAATTGACACAGCTCAATAGCGTCGGTTCGAGCGCAACTGCGGCCGCAACATTCCCCGCATACAGGATTATTGACATGATCGACCTCGCCACCTGGAATTTAAGCATCCCTGAAGGCAGCCCACCGGCCACCATAGAAACGCCTCGACTGGCGCAAGGCTTCAAGGACCAGTATTTCAGTTCTGAAGCCGCTACCCTTTCCTTCTGGGCACCTGTGACCGGTTCCAGGACGGCCAACGCTGTTTACCCGCGTAGCGAGTTGCGGGAAACCTATAGCGATGGAAGGCTGCGCAACTGGCAGTATTCAGCGGCGGATAACACCCTGCGGGCGAGTCTGGCCGTCAATCAAGTGCCCAGCACCGGCAAGATCGTGATTGGCCAGATCCACAACAAGGACAGCAACAGCCCCATGGTGAAGCTGGAATACCAATACAAAACGTCGGCTTCGACGGGAAACATTGTCGCCAAGGTGCGCATGCGCCCCGACGATGAAGAGGGCCAGGTCATTACCATTGCGACGGGTGTGCCGCTCGACCGCAACTTTTCCTACCAGATCCACCTCAGCCCGAAGGGCGCGCTGGGCATCAGCGCAGCAGGATACAACTGGAGAACCACCATCGACCCGAGCTGGAAGACCAAACCACTGTATTTCAAAGCGGGTGCGTATGTGCAGGACAACACCGGCTATCCCACCGAGGGCGAAAAAGTGACGTTCAGGATGCTGGAGATCCAACACAACATTTAGTCGCTTCTTTAGATCACTACTGTTGGCACGCCGATCCGAAGGGTGAAGACTTTAGTAGATTTCCTCGTCGATCGGCTACCTAGTGGCTAGCTGTCAGTGAACTCAACCGCGCGGGCGGCAAATGCCCTCGAAGCCTTTCAAAACCATTGCGTGCTCATACAGTGGGATACGCTGCTATCGCAGTGTCGAAGGTCGCGGCACGCATCCTTACATGGTGCGATCACGTTCACTATCGCAAAGAAGGCGAGCGGGATGAGGAATGCATCAGATTGGTGGCGGAGGCTACCCAGAGAAGATTTATCCTGAATTATGAACGCTCTTTCCTGCGCCCGGTGCTGGATTGAGTTAACTAACCTTAAGGGCGTCGGTCGATTGCACCATTTCGCGATGGGCAGCTATCGGCCGAGGCTGTGTAAAAACGTTTTTCAGCGCGATTGGAGCCCAGTGTTGGACTGAAAATCGCGTTTCTACGCAAAATCCAGATCGGCTGAGCAGCCGATAATTTTCAGATTTCGCATAGACGCGCAAACTTCAATTTTGACGAAGCGTTTTTACACACTCTGGGCCAGAAGCAGACACTCTTGGTAGTACTTGGCGATGGTGTTTTTGGCGAATGGCTTTTTGAAGCAAAGCAGTATGACGCTCTGATACATTCGCCCTTTTTCAGGAGGGGAAAATTATGCGAAGGATTATCGCAACGGGGGCGGTCTTGCTGGCCTTGGGCGGGTGCGCAACATCACCCATGCGGGTTTCTGAAGCGCGGCCAGTGCCGGCCAATGAGATATACGCGTTCAAAAGCCAGGGTACGAAAGATCCGGGACGCCTGACCATTCTCCGTGATGACGGGTTTGTCGGTTCGGGATGTGACGTCGTGTTCTACATTGATGGTCAGCGCGCAGCCAAGATAGGTCCCGGTCAGAAGGCATCTTTCGTTTTGCCTGCCGGTGAAGTGAATCTCGGCACCGGGCTCGCCGAGTCTGGATTATGTGCTGGTGTGGCGATCAAAACTGTCGCGGCCAACATCAAGCCAGGGAAAGAAGTGATTTATCGAATCAACTGGGATACGCAAGGTTTCTACTTGGGCCCCTACGTTGAACATGGACGTTGAGCCCAGACAGTTCCGGCCTGTTTCGCACGCCACACCACCTATAGTGAGTGATCGCAAACACCAAAGCGTACCCTGAATACTGAACGGGTGGCTCGCAACAACTCATTCCAAAACCGGGCAATCCCTCTGTCATTACGTTGGATGAAGCGTTTCTACCTGATGCGCGTCAGAGAAAGTGGCTGATTCAAAAAAGTGGGGACACCGTGTTTCACTTTGAATGCCGACGGATGCCACCGTCTGTTCAACAATGCGCCGCATCACAAGTTTGCCTGCTGCCCCGTCAGCGACATGCCCAGGTAGCCCCGATCTTCAAGGCTACGACTTAGCTCTGCTGAGTTGATCAACACCACTCGCTTCGCATCCATTTTGCGCGAGTGGCCATCGCAAGCGCGATGGAGGATGCCATTTTTCCCAGGCTCAAATTGAGCCTACCGACATCAACATTCCCCAGGGGTCTCTGCCCCTCGGGACAGGTACCTCTGATTCGTCTCTGAGGTTCCTATGACAAAACAGATTCCTAATGCTGATACGCGTGTCGCACAGGACAATACCAGACACCAGGAAGACCTGTTGATTGAGCAGGCCATCGCGGTTCTGGAGCATCGAATATTCAAACGTGGTCCCTGCCTGGACAACCCGCAGGAAGTCCGTCGGTATCTGCGACTTAAACTCGCTGGTGAAACCCAAGAGGTTTTCTCTGTGTGTTTCCTAGACTCTCGTCTACAGGTGATGGCATACGAGTCATTGTTCCACGGCACCATAGATGCAGTTAGCGTGTATCCGAGGAGGATATTGCAGCGGGCATTAGAACTGAACAGTGCCGCGATTATCGTCGCTCACAATCACCCTTCCGGAAACACTGAACCGAGTCAACACGATAAAAACATCACTGTCCTCCTGAAAGATTGGCTACCCCGAATGGACATTCGACTTGTCGATCACTTCATCATAGGCAAAGGCGAACCCTACTCCTTTGCAGAAGCCGGCTTAATTTGAAACGTTGACACAACCTGAATATCCGACCTCACTCCAAAGCGCCCTACAGGGCGCTTTTTTCTGCACTCGAGGAATCCGGTCAATAGGGAGCAGCGTCGTATCCGTTTTTGAAGGGAAGACGCCTGCTACCACTGGTTCACTGCGCACACCGCTTTGCGCAGGATCAAACCATGACCCACATTCATTCAAAAACTTACCGCTCCGTAGCGGTTGTCGTAGCGATGGGATTACCGTTGTCGGCACCGGCTTTCAATACCGCAGCAATCACTGCCTCCAGCCTATCTCCCGACTGCCTGGCCTATCGCGTGGTTGGCATCTGTTACTGGCTCTACTGCACCAATTTCGGCTGCAAAGTCCGCACCTCCCCCAAGGTTCGTCACTACGTACCTGATGCTGTGGTGTCGAGCTACAGCAATACCGGAGACAATCCCTGGTCGGAAGTCCGAGTACTGAGCTCGAGCAATTCCACCGCCCGAGGTGGTGGCGACGGCAGCGCTGGCATCAGTCACGAAAACGATCTCGCCAAATTCAAAAACGCTGACGTGATCGGCCATCCCGGCGGCGCACTATTCAGTCAATTCGCGGGCCAGTCCGGATACGCCTGCCCAGGCACCGGCAAAATCCTCATGCCCTATTTTCTGAGCACGCTGGACACCATCGCCTGGCGCTACAACGTCCCCGAACTGGTATTCCCCGAAGCTCTCACACCAGGTGTGCGAGAGATCGGCAGTCGCACCAGTGCGAATCTGTGGGGAGCGGTATACCCCCGTGGTGGATTCCTGCATGGAGTCGACGACCACAAAAGCGCAGCTGTTGTTGCTCAACGGGCTGGCGACATCGTTACCCGCCGCGGACAGATTCATGTCTATCAGCCCATGCTAGGCAAAAAGCACGATGGATATTGGCCTGCCGGCCCACTCAAGGAAAGTGATTCCAGCACGGGTAAATGGCAAGAACTGGCTCCCAGCCAATCTCAAACCTGCGCAGTGTTTCCAAACAACCTTGCTCACACTCAATCCCCACGAGGTGATTATGCGTGGGCGCTCTGGCGGCCCTACAGCTGCTGCGAACGCAAAGGCCAACTCTTCCTGGGAAGTACAGATTTCGCCGGAGCGAACCAATGAAAGCAGCCGACCTATTCGTTGCTACCTCCTCTCAGCTCAAGCCATCCAGGATCCTGATAGCAGCCCTACTGCTGTCAGCCGCCACAGCTAATGCCGCGAGCAAATACGAGATCAACCAAAGCGGTACAGCGATCGGTGACGACGTGCTCTACAGCATCGGAGGAGGAAGTGCCGTCACCATGGGCGGTGCTGCCAGCATGGACAGCATCAGCGTCGGGGCTGGTTGGGACACTAACTTGATCTGCGGCGACATGAGCCTGAACACCACCCTGCAGAACCAACTTAACGGTGCGACAAGCGGCTTCAAGTCCATCATGAGCAACGTGATTCAGAACGCGACGAGTGCTGTGGCCTCCCTCCCCGCACTGATCATCCAGCGTGCCGACCCCGGTCTGTACAACCTGCTGACCAACGGAATCCTGCAAGCCCGTCTCGACTTCGATCGCTCTAAATCCACCTGTCGGGCCGTTGCCGAACGCATGACCGATGTCGCAGGCGGCCAGCTCGGTTGGGGCGAATTGGCTGAAGGAATGGCACTCAGTAATACAGTCAAAAGCCATGATGCCGTGGCAGCCGTTGAACAGGCCGAGAAGCATCGAGGTAACAACGGCGTTACTTGGGTCGGAGGAAACTCGGCCGGGGGCAAAAGCCAACCGTCCATCAAAGTGGTTTCCGATGTCACCCGCGCCGGCTTCAACCTACTCAACGGACGGGATGTCGGCAATCGATCTGCAATCGCCAAAAATACCTGCGGCAACCGCCTGAGCTGCCAAACCTGGTCGTCCCCACAGGAGGCGGAGGCCTGGGCAACCCGAGTCCTGGGCGAGCGCGAGCACCAGACGTGCGACAGCTGCACCAAAACTAAAACCAAACCTGGCGTGGGTCTCACCCCACTGATTCAAGAAGAGTACGACACCAAGTTGCAGGCCCTTGAAGCTCTGGTGAAGGGCAGCAAACCGACCTCCGTCGAGAACTTGCTCGCAGCTAGCAGTCAATCACTGCCCATTACCCGAGGCGTGATCGAAGCGCTGCGTGATGAACCTGACCAGGACTTGCTGGCAAGACGCCTGGCCTCTGAGGTGGCGCTCTCCAGCGTCCTGGAAAAAGCCCTCCTACTCCAACGAACCCTGATGACAGGACGCAAGGAACCCAACGTAGCTGCCAATCAGTTGGCTCAGCAGGCCATCAGCACCGAAAGCGAAGCCCTGACACAGGAAATCAACAGCCTCAAAACCGAGCTCGAACTTCGCCGCACCCTGGCGGGCAATTCCCCCATGGCGCTGATCCAGCGCCAAAACGACCGAGCAGCAGGTTCTCGTGGCGTCTATCAGGGTGATCCAGTGCGCAATCGTCTGGACCTGATCCAGCAAGCGATACCCAAGGATTAGTAGCCATGAAACAAGCCCAAACTCGTCGAACACCCAAAGGTCAGCTCATCCTCTGGGTGGCACTGATCACCCTGGCAGTAGTCGTCATCGGCCTGTTGGGCATTGACGCAGCTCATAACATCACAGGCTTGAGCCAGTGGCTGCGCACACAAGCGTCAGCCCTACTGATCTGGCGTCTGACTCTGTACAGCGGCACCGTATACGGCTGGTACCGCATGCGACGGCGCTTCGCTTACCAAGGATTTACTTCACCACGGCATCAACGTCTGCTGCACGCAGAAGTCGCCGCCGTTTCTGCGATTGCACTGCTCGAATTAATGACCTTCAGCTCGAACTGACCACGGACGATCCCATGACGCTCTACACAAATGACTATCTGGAGTTTTACCTGACTTTGGTTGGGTGGATCGTCAACAACGGAATCTGGGAGCTGCTGGTTGCCAGCGGCGTGTTCGCCCTGCCCTTTCTGGTGATCATTCTTCAGGAGTGGCTCAGAGCTCGAACCGAAGGTGCCGATGAGGGCAACAAAGGCGTGCTGTCCTCATTGCGAATCGAAAACCGAGTGTGGGTCGCCATCATCGTCATCATGTTCGCGGGTATCCCTTTCATTGATGTCGACTTGAACACCATTGAGTTCGACAGCACTCGCTCCAACCAATGCCAAGTCAGCGTCCCCAAGCCAGAAGACACTCGCTGGTCCAACAGCTTCACAACGCTCAACAACCAAAGCGCCAAAGTGCCCATCTGGTGGTTCTTCATGCACTCGATTTCCAAGGCTATTACCGGAGGATCCATCGCAGCCATTCCGTGCGGTACGGACCTGCGGCAAATGCGCATGGACATTGACGCCACTCGCATCGACGACCCAATTCTGGCTCAGGAAGTAGCTGACTTCAGCAACGATTGCTACGGGCCGGCGCGTGCCAAATTGTTCATGAGCCGTCCCACCCTGAGCGACGAACAATTGGACGACATCAACTGGATTGGCTCAAAACACCTGCTCAACACCAGCGGTTACTATGACAAGTATCACTCCAAGACACCTCGCAGCCGTTGGCCATTCAACACCGCGCGCGACGCTGGACTAGCTCAAGTACCAGGTGGCGGGGGTTATCCAACCTGCCGGCAATGGTGGTCAGATGCAGGCCACGGATTGCGATCAAGGCTTCTGCAACAGGTCGACCCAGACCTACTCACCCGACTCAGTAAGTGGGCAGGCTTCCTGAGCAAAACTGAAGCCGATGACGCCGTCATCCGCTCCGTCGTATCCCCACGTCAACAGACGCTGAACCAAGGACAGGTCTACTCCAGCTACGGGGGCCAGATCGACATGAAGGCGTCAAACATCGCTGCGCGCGCTGCCGCAGACTTGGGTCTGACCGTTGGATCAACAGCCTTCTTTCCGGCCATGGATGTCGTTCGCCAAGCCCTACCCATGGTCCTTTCCTTCCTTAAGATGGCACTGACCATCTGCATCCCACTGATCCTGGTCATCGGCACCTACGACCTCAAAGCCCTCATGACCATCAGCTGCGTTCAGTTCGCCCTGTTCTTCGTAGACTTCTGGTTTCAACTGGCCCGCTGGATCGACAGCACTATCCTCGACGCGCTGTACGGCTGGAACTCACCGCACAGCAATTTCAACGTACTCATGGGTCTGAACAACTCCTTCAGCGACATGCTGCTGAATTTCGTTATGGCGACGATGTTTATCGTTCTACCAGGGTTTTGGGTTGCGAGCTTGGCTTGGGCAGGCGTCCGTGTGGGAGGCATCCTCCAATCACTCAATGACAGTACGAAACAGGCTGGAGATGCAGGTTCCAAAGGGAGCAGCCTGGGCCTGAAAATGCTCAAGTGAACCCCTTCCTTTGAATCAATCATCAAAACGGGGATCATCCGGATCGTTGAAATTAATGGGGTCATAGAAAACACTTTTTTTATGATCGTTTGGATCTCCAACGGCCCACTCCCCGCTTTCTCGTGCTGAGTCCACATGGCATTTTGATGATACATAAGCGATGGCTACGATCGCAGCGAGCGAACCGACCACGAGCAGTATCATCAGAAGGAGATTGAACCGCATTGTCCACGCCAAGGTACTGGCAACATAACCAGACATTCCTTTGCCTTTGAACCAAAGGATCGCCTCAGTCTCTCGGCGAACATATCTGCGCCATTGTCTCCCAGCCCATTGACCAAATCGCGCCGCCCTCGTAGGTCGTTCCCCCTCCATTTCAAACACCTCCCTGTTCGCAGAATCCTGCTGTCCATAAAAAGGGGACGACTCGCTCGCCCATTCAACGTAGCGACCACCAAGCAGGTTGCCGCAGCCTCAAAAGGTAAACGGAAAAAAGGAACGGACCAAGGGAATGGAGCACAAGGGGAAAGGCCCTACCCAAAAAGGAGAAAAGTCCTTCCTCCAGACCATGCTAACAGGAGGAAACATGCTTTCAATTTTCTATCGCAAGCCCAAACCAACTCAAAAGGACACTGCCCAAGCCGAGCAATCAACTCCCACAGGACTCACCGCTCCGATGTCAGCTCTGTCACTGCTGGCAACAAACCGCCGACAAAAATTGCTAAACAACATTTGGCAGCGTACCGCCCTCTCCCGCGACCAATTCAATAAGCTCTACCTTGATCCCATCAGACGCTATGCCGAATTGGTACAACTGCTTCCTGCCTCAGAAAGTCACCACCATGCCTATCCCGGCGGAATGCTGGACCATGGCCTCGAGGTAGTTGCCTACGCCTTAAAACTGAGGCAGTCCCTACTCCTTCCCACGGGTGCACAACCGGAAACTCAGATCGCCCAAGCTGAAGCCTGGACAGCAGCAATCGCCTACGCCTCCCTTGGCCACGACCTGGGCAAAATCGCTGTCGATGTACACGTCGAATATGCCGACGGGACGCTCTGGCATCCGTGGCACGGTCCTTTGTCACGCCCCTACCGACTGCGCTACAGAAAGGATCGCCAATACCGGCTACACGGCGCTGTATCAGGCGTGCTGATCTGCCAAATACTGAACAATGACATTCTGGATTGGCTCTGCACATTCCCTGAACTCTGGACCTCGCTGCTGTTCAACCTGGCAGGCCAGCAAGAGTACGCCGGCGAGCTAGGCACTCTTGTCTCTCAAGCCGACCAGGCGTCAGTAGCCCAAGCACTCGGTGGCGACCCAAGCGTGGCGATGACAGCACCCAAACACGCACTGCAGCGAAAGCTATTGGAAGGACTCCGTTACCTGCTCAGCGAAGAGCTGAAAATCAATCAGCCTCAAGCCTCAGATGGATGGCTTACCAATGACGCACTGTGGCTCGTCAGTAAAACAGTCTCTGACAAACTTCGCGCACACCTACTTTCACAAGGCGTCGGCGGCATTCCAGAAAAAAACATCGCCGTCTTCAACGTCCTTCAGGAGCACGGTATCGCTCTACCGAGTGCTGACGGAAAAGCCATCTGGAATGCTACCGTCACTAGTGATACCGGCTGGACCTACAGTTTCACCTTCCTGAAATTGTCGCCAGCATTGATCTGGGAGGCCGGTGCGCGCCCAGAACCATTCACCGGAAGCATCACCGTCGACGTAATCGATAAACCGATCAACTCTGCCGGCACCGCCATCGTCGTCTCCAACCCGCCATCGCCACCTGCAAATGCAACAAACCAAGCTCTGTCGAAACCAAACCCACCAGCAGCACCTGCTCCTGGACGAGCAGCACCAGATTCAGTTGATATGTTGATGGATCTGTTCGGCTCCCCTCCTCCCTACTTTGAAGAGCTAGACGCCATGGAGGACATTGAGCTTCAAGTCATACAGGCACCGACTATCCCGACCATCGTCGAGCCATCTGGAGCCCACTTCATGGAGTGGTTTACCAAGGGCGTTCAGACACATCGCATCATCACGAACGACAAGAGAGCACTGGTCCATAGCGTCAGCGACACTCTCTACCTCGTCACACCCGGGATCTTCCGACGCTACGCACAGGAGCATCCTCACCTGGCCAAAATCGCCAAGCAGCAAGGTTTGTACGATTGGGAATGGATACAGAGACGCTTCGAAGAGCTGAAGCTGCATCGAAAGCAACGCAGCGGGCTGAACATCTGGGTGTGCGAAGTCACCGGCCCACGCAAAACAAGGTTACTGAACGGATACCTGCTCAAATCACATGGAGGCTTACTCAACGATCTTGCCTTGAACAATCCATACCTGAAGCTGGTGAAGCCTGGCCGAACAGAAGAATCGCCACCCGCTTCAGGACACACTCAGTAACCGGTTTTTGGATTGACAGAGCACGCGTTTGAAAGCACTTTAGGGAAACTCTGAAGAAGACTTCCAAATCTGGTGAAATACCCGCCTGACACGAACACGACGGTTGAGTCCCGATGAAACAGATGTCCTTCGCCGATGCCGAGTATGCCGGCAAACGTAAGCAGACCCGCCGCGAGCGCTTCTTGATCGAGATGGATCAGGTGGTGCCCTGGAAGGGCTTGGTTAATTTGATCGAGCCGCATTATCCAAAGGGCGAAGGGGGCCGTCCGGCGTATCCATTGATGGCCATGTTGCGGGTTCACTTGATGCAAAACTGGTTCGGCTACAGCGATCCGGCGATGGAAGAAGCGCTCTATGAGACTACAATTTTGCGCCAGTTTTCGGGGCTGCACCTGGATCGGATCCCCGATGAAACCACGATCCTCAACTTCCGGCGTCTGCTGGAAAAACATGAGTTGGCCGGTGGGATTTTGCAGGTCATCAACGGTTATCTTGGCGACCGAGGGTTGATGCTACGTCAGGGCACGGTGGTCGATGCGACGATCATTCACGCGCCGAGTTCGACCAAGAACAAGGACAGTAAACGCGATCCCGAAATGCACCAAACCAAGAAAGGGAATCAGTATTTTTTTGGTATGAAAGCGCACATCGGCGTCGATGCCGAATCCGGCTTGGTGCATAGCCTGGTGGGCACGGCGGCCAATGTGGCGGACGTGACGCAGGTCGATCAGTTGCTGCACGGTGAGGAAACTTACGTGTGTGGCGACGCCGGTTACACCGGCGTGGACAAACGTCCCGAGCATCAGGATCGCAAGATGATCTGGTCGATTGCCGCCCGACCAAGCAGCTATAAAAAGCACGCAAAAAAGAGCCTGATCGGGCGCATGCGACGCAAGATCGAATACGCGAAAGCGCAGGTGCGGGCCAAGGTTGAGCATCCGTTTCGCGTGATCAAGCGCCAGTTTGGTTATACGAAAGTGCGCTTTCGTGGCTTGTCGAAAAACATCGCTCAACAGACAACCTTGTTCGCTTTGTCGAATCTGTGGATGGTGCGAAAACGGTTGATGGGGATGGGCGAGGTGCGTCTGTAATGCGGGCTAATCGCCCTGAAACAGCGCGATCAGAGGAAAGAACCGTGAATTAAGGACAAGAAGGGCTGTTTTTCGACCGATTCATTTTTTTTGAACCTCAAGTAGTGAAGGCATCAAAAATCGGTGGGTACTTCAGACCTTCCTTAGGGCAATGTTTTGCTGATTCGATCAGCTACATGCCCAGCTGACAGGATCTTTCAGTCGGTGCTACGGTTCAACCGTAGGATCCATCCCAATGACCGCATCGCTTCCGGTAGCGCGGTCAGTCGACTAAGTCGATGGAAGCACAGTTTTTCTCACCCACGACGGGCCTTCCCGTTGTGGGTAGGCCTTTGTATTTTTTTGGAGGCCTTATGAAAATGGAACTGGCTCTATATACAGCGTTGATTTCGATCAACGTCCCCGAGCTGAAAGCCCATGCAGTCATCGAAGCGTTGGAATCAGACATGCAAACCTTTCTAGCAACCAAGAGTGATATCAGTATTCTTGAACATCGGCTGACCAGCGATATTTCTACTCTTGAACATCGGCTAACGGCGGAGATTGCTAAAGCTGATTTGAAACTTACAATTCGTATGGGTGTGATGCTGTCGGCTACCATTGGTATTTTGATCGCAGCTATGAGGTTCATTCACTAAATAATCTGGCTAGAACTAATCCGGAACCACCTGTCTTACGACAGGTGGTTTTTTTATGCGTATCTAGTGGGTGGAAACTGCGGATGAAGCGCATCCGATTTTCTGAGACAACTGCCCGCGTTTAGATTTCAGATCTGCCTGAACGTCCTGTGACAAACTGCTCCACAGCGTCAGACCCGAACGTTCTTCTATCTCTTCTACCGTCACCTGGAAGTCACAGAAGCTCGCTGAGCGTGGGATGCTTTGCTCCATGATGAAAGCCGCATAGAGGCCGTTGGCAGGAGTACTACCAGTAAAGATCACTTTCCAGTAGCCACTGGGGATCGTATGGATCTTGTTTGTGCCTGGTAGCGAACCGATGTTCTTTTCGTAGAGAGGACCTGTGGCCACATACACGGCATCGATGTCAGGCGCCTTGCTCAGGTTGCGTTCTTGATCCTCTAAGCGAGCCCATGCGCCTTGGTTCAAGTCAGCTTTTTGCGGGGTGATGTTGGTGAGGTAGTTCAGGGTCTGCCAATCGGTTACGCCGCCCATGGAAGCGAGGTTTGCCTGGTGGCCCCTGTCAATTTTCAGGGCGACGCTGGCTCCGTTGTAGTCGACCGGGTTTAGCGTTTCTCCGGTGGGAACGTCGGGGTCTGTTTTCCAGTTTCGGGGGCGTCCGCTGGCTGGGGTTTCCTTTGTGATTTTGTAGGCAACCCAGTTGGCAAATTTCGTTGAGCCGTTGTTGTTTAGGGTATAGGTCTGACGGTTGAGTGTCAGTTCACTGCCGCCAGAGGGACAGCCTACTGAGCAGTTGTCGACGGCTGAGGATGGCGCTAACTGAGGTCGCTGGGACTTACTGGAAACGTCAGCTGGCAGGGGAATGGTGCACGCCGCTAAAAGTGGGATCGCGGCGATGGATAGGAACTTGATTTTTTGCACTCCTTGCATCGAAAAAATCTCCTGAAAATGGCCGCTGAGCATAAAGATCAACCGCTAGTAAGGCCATATCGCGGACGTGCCAATATGTATCAGGAAATGCGAAGGCTCACTCCTGAGCGACCAAAAACCGTAACTCCGATGCGACTCGGGACGCATCCTAAGGGGCTGGCTCCGGAAAGAAATGGGAGCACAGCATCGGGGATCAGGTGGTGACTTTGAATGTGGGGCTTATGGAGCGCTTACTTCAGATCGACCTTGCCGGTCAGTGCCAAGGGAGAAACTTCCACCACCAAGGGTGCATTGCCAGCCTCTGGTTTGACCGTCGGCTCAACAATGGCAGCAATAGACGCGCTGGTGAGCAAGAGTAGAAATAGCCAGTACACATAAATGACGCTCCATGACATCGATTGAGAAAGCAGCTTTTCCGAAGCTGCCTCCCAAACTTAGGCGATGTCTGTAGCCTGTCAAAAATGTGTCCGTTACAGGATGTGAAACAATCAGGGTTCGAGGCGACGTTGCTGGTAGATCCAGTCAACGATCTCGCCATCGGGGGTGTAGCCGCTGACGGTTTCGCGCAGGAGCTGACGGACGCGACTGTAATCGTCATGATCGACAGCAATCAGCAACTCCCTCAAACGGCCCTTGAGTACATCCCAGGGCAGATGATCTTCGTTCGCGCTCATGATCATCGGATGTTGCGTCGCTGCCACGTTGTCGCCGATCAGCAACTCCTCGTAAAGCTTCTCCCCAGGACGCAGACCGGTGAATTCGATGGAGATGTCACCCTGCAAATTCTTGTCTGAACGAACGCTTAAACCCGACAGGTGAATCATCTTCTCTGCCAGCTCGACAATCTTCACCGGCTCACCCATGTCCAGAACGAACACATCACCGCCCTGCCCCATGGAACCCGCCTGGATCACCAGTTGCGCAGCTTCGGGGATGGTCATGAAATAGCGAGTGATTTTCGGGTGGGTGACCGTCAACGGGCCACCTGATTTGATCTGCCTGTGAAACAGCGGGATCACTGAGCCGGATGACCCCAGCACATTACCAAAGCGCACCATGGTGAACCGGGTCTTGTTGACCCGGGAAACATTGGCCGTATCGCCAAACAGCACTGGAGCGATTTCGCGACTCAAGGCTTGTAGCGTCAGTTCAGCAAGGCGCTTGGTACTGCCCATTACGTTTGTAGGCCGGACAGCTTTATCCGTGGAAATCAACACGAAATTCGCTACGCCCGACTGTAACGCTGCCTGAGCGGTATTGAGGGTACCAATGACGTTGTTCAAAACCCCTTCAGCAATATTGTGCTCGACCATGGGTACGTGCTTATACGCGGCAGCGTGATAAACGGTATCCACATGCCACGTCTTCATCACATCCAGAAGTTTGTCCGGGTGGCGGATGGAGCCCAGAATCGGCAATAAGCGGACCGAAACAGACTCTCGGCTGACCCGATGTTCCAGCTCAGACAGGATGCTATAAAGGTTGAACTCACTATGTTCGAATAACAAAAGCGTGGTCGGCCCGAGAGAAAAAATCTGCCGGCAAAGCTCTGCCCCAATCGATCCGCCAGCCCCCGTCACCATCACGGTCTTGCCTTTGACGCAGCGCTCTAGGAGATCAGGTTGCGCTGGCACCGAATCACGCCCCAGCAAGTCGGCGATATCCACTTCCTGGATATCCTCGACCTTGACCCGGCCACTGGCCAGATCGGTGAAGTTGGGCACGCTGCGAACATGAAGCGGGAAATCTTCCAGAAGATTGAGAATTTCCCGACGTCGTGCACGAGTAGAGGAAGGGAGCGCCAAAAGGATTTCTTGCGCTCCGGTGACATCGATCATTTGCTGGATGTGCTTGGGTTTATAAACTTGCAACCCGGAAATGGATCGATCGGAAATACTTGAATCATCGTCAATAAATGCCACTGGGCGCATTACGCGTCCCATGCGCAGCGCCGCCACCAGCTGATTCCCGGCCACGCCTGCTCCATAAATAGCCACTTTGGTCAAACCATCGTCGCGATTAGTGAAAGGAACGTGTTGCGCCGCGGTGAACCAATCCCCCATGAAGTACTGCCGCATACACAAGCGCAAACCGCCTATGATCACAAGGCTTAGCCACCAATAATTGAAAATGATAGAGCGCGGGATGACGGTCTCGTGATTGCTGTACCAATAGACCACGAGTGCCAGAATCAGCGAGGACATGCTGACGGCCTTGATTATCGTGATCAGCGCATCATTGCCGAAGTAACGCATGACCGCCCGGTACATGCCAAAGCGGATGAAAAGAGGAATGGCGATCACAGGCGCGCTGGCGAAGAGCCAGAAGTGAACACGGAAAGGGTTGTACATATCATCAATGCCAAGACGCACGATGAACGCCAGCCATAGCGCAATCCAAACAAGAATGCCGTCGGTGGCGACTTGAATCAGTCGTTTTTGCCTGCGAGGCAGACCCAGCAGAAAAATTCGAAATTTATCCATAAATAATTGGCCGTCTCTGGCCCCATCCCCCTACAGAAACCGATGGCTCATTGTACGTAATTGTGGACACCGCCCGCTAACCAAAAATTCTTACCTAAAGCATTATCCATAAAGTTTCACCCCTGACCTTGTAGTAGAGCCCTCTAAACCTCCCCCCTTTTCCACAATCGCGACAGCCCCTATGGGCTGAACAGCAGAATCAACACTTCAAAACAAAGTGAGAAGCATTTCTAAAGCGCCAACTCCGTACCCGTGCGCCAGTGCAGGCCAAATGCCAGCCAATATCGAAAAAAAAGCTGTCGAGCGCTGCGCGTCAGGCAAAAATGGACGGCTGACTAGTGAAAAAACCTGGCCCAATGCGATACCATGCGCGACGCGGCTGGAGCCGGGTGCTGCACGAACAGATCGTGCCGGCAAACCTTATCTGGCCGACACCAATCAAGGCGATAAATGCATGGAAACGTATAGGCAGGACTATAACGGGAGGGCCCGATTTTCTCCCTCGCAACGGATCATCGCTCCCATCGTTCAAATCATGTTTTCAAATGGGCCACTAGCAAAAGAAGTCGAGTCAAATCACTGATGCAAAATTACTCAGCACACCCTTTCGAAATGATAAAAAGCCTGTGGCGTAACAAACGTCTCATTGTGCAACTAAGCAAACGTGAAGTGCTCGGAAGATATCGTGGCTCGGCGTTGGGTTTATCATGGTCTTTTTTCAACCCAATATTAATGTTGGTCATTTATACGTTTGTGTTTTCAGTTGTGTTCAAGGCCCGCTGGGGTACAGGAGCAGATGAAAACAAAACTGACTTCGCCATCATTCTGTTTGTCGGCTTGTTAATTCACGGTTTTTTTGCCGAGTGCATAAACAAATCGCCCACGCTTATTACTTCCAACGTCAGTTACGTGAAAAAGGTTGTCTTTCCGCTCGAAATTTTGCCGTGGGTCGCCTTTTGCTCCGCCTTGTTCCATGCAGCCATCAGCCTGTTGGTATTGCTGGTTGCTCAACTGATTTTCAAACACAGTATTCCAGTCACAGCCCTGCTTCTCCCTATTGTGGTGCTGCCATTGCTGCTCGGCATTATGGGGTTGAGCTGGCTATTTGCGTCGCTGGGTGTCTACCTGCGGGATATCAGTCAGATAACGGCCATGTTCTCCACCGTCCTGCTATTCATGTCGGCAGTATTTTTCCCGATAACCGCCCTGCCGGAAAAATATCAGTTCTGGATCAGAATTAATCCTTTGGCCTCCCTGATCGAACAGAGCCGCAACGTGCTCGTGTTTGGTCAACTCCCCGATTTCACTGCTTGGGCCATCATGTTTACCGTAGGAGCATTGATCGCGTGGTGCGGATTCGCCTGGTTCCAAAAGACACGCAAGGGGTTCGCTGATGTCCTCTGATGCGGTCATTAAAATCGACAACCTTAGCAAGTGCTATGAGGTCTATGACAAACCGCATAAACGCTTGCTGCAAATGCTGTTCCGGGGGAAGCGCAAGTACTTCCACGAGTTCTGGGCATTAAAAAGCGCCTCTCTGGAAGTCAAACCGGGTGAGACCGTCGGTATAATAGGAAGTAACGGCTCAGGCAAGTCGACATTGCTTCAGATGCTTTGCGGAACCTTGAATCCAAGCTCAGGCACAATCACCGTCAAAGGTCGGGTTGCCGCCCTTCTGGAGCTTGGCGCAGGCTTCAATCCCGAATTTACCGGCAAAGAAAACGTCTACCTCAACGCTGCGATTCTGGGTCTGAGCCGCGACGAAATTGATAGCCAGTATGCGGCCATTGAAGAGTTCGCGGAGATTGGCGAATTCATCAGCCAGCCTGTAAAGACCTACTCTTCCGGGATGTACGTTCGACTCGCTTTTTCGGTTGCCGTCCATACCAAACCCAGCATCCTGGTGGTTGACGAAGCGCTTTCCGTGGGTGATGCACGCTTTCAGGCCAAATGCCTGGATCGCATCAAGCAGATGAAAGAGTCCGGGGTCAGCATCTTATTTGTTTCTCATGACGTCGCAGCAGTGCGCACATTATGCGATCGGGCGCTTTGGCTAGATAAAGGCACTGTACGCGGTCTCGGCGACGTCTTCCCGATCACGGCACAATACACCGAGCACCTGTTTAACAATGCGCCCAACACCGGAAATGCGCCGAGCAAGGCAGTCACCGATACCGAACCGCATAAAGCCAGCCAACCCATTAATCATTGGGGTTCACATATTGGCATTATTCAGGATGCCGGTATTTACGACAGCACTGGCGTAAAAAAGAATCTGTATTCCGATCACGAAAAAATGTTTGTGAAGATCAGGTTCAATATTGATGCACTCCGAAGTATAGAGGGCCTGTCCGTTTCATTTTCACTGAAAAACTTGTCTGGCAGCGATCTGATTGTCGGTAGCACTTGGAACGACAAGCTGAAATTCTCCAACGACGAAAAATTTCAAGAAGTAAGCTTTGAACTTGAAAACCCACTCTGTTCTGGAGAATACCTGTTAGTCGCTGCGATAGAAAACCGCTCTTCCGCCGCTATCCATTACTACGAGTACATGGAAGGCGCGCAGTATTTTTCATCATCTTTCCTCAGCAATGCATCCGGGCAATTCATGCCTCGAATCTCTATCAATATTGAAAAAAGCAATTCCGGCAAGGGAGCAACAACACCATGAAAAAACCGTCTGATTCCATAACGACCACTGGTGAAGTGAACTCCAAGACTTACTGGGATTTTCGCTTTTCAAATGACTGGGAAGAAAACTTCGGCAGAGAGCAAAGTATCTTTTTCAGTGAAGTGGCGGCCGAGAAAATTCCCGCATGGTTGTCATCGCTGATCGCCACCGACAACCTGACGATGTGCGACTGGGGCTGCGCGCAAGGTGACGGCACCCAACACCTGTCCAAGCGCCTGAACACTCCCGGCCTTGTGGGCGTGGACTTTTCTTCGGAAGCTATTGAAAAAGCGAAGCAGGCTTATCCGCAGTGCCAATTCCTGTGTGATGACTTTCTAGCAGGCAGCGACGCTCCACAATGGGACATTCTGTTTTCGTCCAATACGCTCGAGCACTTCGAGTCGCCATGGACTGTGCTGGACACCGTATCGGCCAAAGCGAAAAAATTCATCGTCCTGTTGCTGCCTTTCCGGGAAAAAGAACTCATTGATGAACACTTCTACTCCTTTCAGTTCGACAATATTCCAGCTTTTTTCGGAAATTGGGCACTCACGCACAGCAGCATCACCGATACATCGGACTGCCAGCCAAACTACTGGCCGGGCGAGCAAATTCTGCTGATTTACACCAATGTCCAGGAACACTCAGCCCAGACGCTGAGCCTGGCCAACGTTCATGTGGAAGCCGACACAGCCCTTTCGGACCTGAAGCGCCGAATGGTAGAGGCACGCAACAAAATCACCGAGACAAATGCAACTATTGACGAGCTAATGACGCGTCTGGCTGATACGGAGCAAGCCCTTCACAAGAGCCAGGAAAATAGTATTGCCATCTCCGACCACCTTGTTCTTATCCAGTCGCAATACAACGAGGTAATCAACAGTCATTCCTGGAAGATCACTCAGCCGCTGAGATTCTCGACTCGCCTACTGCGTCATGGCCTGCAACCCAGCGACAAGCGGGCTCTGAAGAACAAACTGCGCAGCATTTTCAATCGACTTCCTTTACCAGAAGCCATCAAGACAGCTATTCGCAAGTCATATACCCACTTGGTCCGCACGCCTATGTCCGCGATGAAAGGGCAGTTTCTGGCAGGTGGGCAATTCGACCTTCCCGGTATTGTGCCAGCACCTCAGGAAAAAGGGCTGCCTGACTATATCTTCTGGGGCGTGATTGACTGGCACTTCAGACACCAACGCCCCCAGCAATTGGCACAGGCCATTGCGGGCGCGGGACGGCGGGTTTTTTACGTTTCGGTCAACCTGGTTGATGATCCCCGCGGCGGCTTCACCGTTGAGCAACTGGATAGCGCCGGGCGGCTCTTCCAGATCAATCTTTACGCCAAAGGTGCGCCCGTTATCTACAACAACCCACCGGGCGTTGATATCGCCGATCAGTTGAAGGCATCTATTGGCCAGGTTTTGAACTGGGCACAATCCGGTCAGCTCGTCTCGGTGATTCAGCACCCATTCTGGTACGAAACAGCGGCAGTGCTGCCTGACAGCGAACTCGTCTACGACTGCATGGATCACCACGAAGGATTCGGAAACGTCTCTGAAGAGGTGCTGTCCATCGAGCGAGCGCTGATGCGTAACGCCGACATCACAATCACCACGTCCACCTGGCTGGATGAAATCGTCGCGCAGCATACCGACAACCGGGTTCTCATCAGAAACGCGGGCGAATATGACCATTTCGCAGTCAAGCCTGCCGACATGTACGTCGATCCTCAGCAACGCAAGATCATTGGTTATTACGGCGCCATCGCCGAATGGTTTGATGTCAAGCTGCTGGAAAACGTCGCCAAGGCGTTCCCTGAACATTCGATTTTGATGATCGGTGCTGACACCGTCGGAGCCCGTGAAAAACTTGCGCACTTAAGCAACGTGACGTTCACCGGCGAGATGGCCTACAGCGAACTGCCGAAGTACTTGCATGCCTTTGATGTTTGCCTGCTGCCGTTTCAGGTCATCCCCCTCACCCTGGCCACCAATCCGGTCAAGGTGTACGAGTACCTGAGCGCGGGTAAACCGGTAGTCTCGGTTGACCTGCCGGAAATCAAGCAATTTGAAAACCTGGTCCATGCAGCACCAACCACCGAAGCCTTTATCAGTGCTATCAATGAAGAATTGAACGCCACGGACTCGGCTGACCGAGTGCAGGCCCGCCAACACTTTGCCAAGAACCAGACCTGGGCGCATCGAGCCGAACAGATGATCAACCGGATCGAACTGTCTCGGTCAGTACCTAATGTCAGCGTCATTGTGGTGACTTACAACAATATCGAGCTGACCAAAGCCTGCCTCGCCAGTCTAGACATGCACTCCAACCATGAAAATCTGGAAGTTATTGTTGTAGACAACGCGTCTGCGGACGGCACGCCTGCCCTCTTGCAGGAATGGGTGACCCAAGGCTCGAACCGCTCGATCATCTTGAACGAAGACAATCGAGGCTTTGCTGCCGGCAACAACCAGGGCCTGGCCGTAGCCACTGGCGAATACCTGGTGCTGCTCAATAACGATACCTATGTCACTCCAGGCTGGGTCCGGACGCTTTATCGTCATTTGCAACGCAACAAGACCATCGGGATCATCGGCCCGATCACCAATAACATTGGTAACGAAGCCAAGATCCAGATCAGTTACAACAACATGGACGAGATGCTCGTGGAGTCGGGCAAGTACACCCGTAGCCATATTGGCAAGGTCCAGCAACTGTACACAGCCGCCTTCTTTTGCGTGATGTTTTCCCGCAAGACCTACGAAACCATTGGTCCATTGGACGAAGCGTTTGGTCGTGGCTTTTTCGAAGATGATGATTACTGCCGCCGAGTCGAGCAGCTTGGCCTAACCATTGGTTGCGCCGAAGATGTCTTCATCCACCATCATTTGTCGGCTTCGTTCAATAAGATGAGAAGTGCCGATCGCCAGGCTCTTTTCGAACAGAACAAAGCCACGTACGAGGCTAAATGGGGCACTTGGACACCTCACACTTACAAGAACACCCAGAAATGAGTACATCAATGGCTCTTCACAAAGCATCGACATGCTCCCCCTTTTTTCCGACGTGGCGATGAACAAGGACCTCGACTTCCCCAGTGCGATCAAGAAGGTACTTGATCGTCATTGGTATGTGCTTGGGGAAGAAGTCAGCAACTTTGAAAACGAGTTTGCACAATACGGTGGCATTAATACTGCCTTTACCTATGGACTGTACTTCGGCCTGCAAGTGATTATGCCTTACCAGGTTGCCTATGCATTTGCATTTGCACTGGGTATCGTTTTTTCATACTGGTTTAATTCGACAATTGTGTTCAAAACACCCGTCAGCTGGAAAGGCTTCATGACCATTCCGCTGGTGTATTTGATCCAATATGTGCTATCCGCCATACTACTTGGATTTTTTGTCGAACAGATTGGCATTAATCAACTTTTTGCGCCGCTGTTCGTCATCATCGTTACCGTCCCCACTACCTTCATACTGACCCGCTGGCTCCTGCGAAGAGCGAAGGTCCCACCCAATTCAATAAATTTTGCATAGGAAACACTATGAAAATGAAAATTATCTGCACCGTCGGCACACGCCCGGAAGCCATCAAGATGGCCCCCGTCATCCTCGCCCTCAAGCAACAGCCTTGGGCAGAAGTACGGGTTCTGGCCACAGCGCAACACCGCCACATGCTCGACCAGGTCCTGAACTTCTTCGGCATCGTACCCGACATTGACCTGAACATAATGCGCCCGAATCAGACGCTGACTGCGCTGACCGCCCGACTCCTGCTGGAACTGGATGACGTATTACTAGCCGAGAAACCTGACGTAGTTCTGGCTCAAGGTGATACGACGACCGTTATGGCCATGTCCCTGGCCTGCTTCTATCACCGCATTGCGTTTGGTCACGTCGAAGCAGGGCTGCGGACCTGGGACATGCAGAACCCGTTCCCCGAGGAAGCTAATCGCGTACTCGCTGGCCGGCTGACCCGCTGGCATTTCGCGCCTACCGAGAGCTCCAAGAGCAACCTGATGCGCGAAGGTATCGCGGAAAGAGACATCACTGTGACCGGCAATACCGTGATTGACGCCCTGCTGATGACCGCTTCGAAGGATTTGACTCTGGACATCGAACTGGATGACAGCAAGCGCCTGATTCTTGTGACATCCCACCGCCGTGAGAACTTCGGCGAACCCTTCAAAGGCATCTGCCGCGCACTGAAGGCTCTGGCCGAGCGCAACAGCGATGTGCAGATCCTGTATCCGGTTCATCCGAACCCGAATGTCAAAGACGTCGCTTACGAAATT
Source organism: Pseudomonas sp. RT4P38 (assembly GCF_054897765.1). NCBI lineage: Bacteria > Pseudomonadati > Pseudomonadota > Gammaproteobacteria > Pseudomonadales > Pseudomonadaceae > Pseudomonas > Pseudomonas sp. RT4P38. Next base: position 2,178,747 of record NZ_CM142703.1, on the reverse strand, counting down.
CTGGGCAATACGCCAAATATCATTTTGTGCGAGCCTCTGGATTACGCGCCGTTCATTGCCGCGATGAAAAAGTCCTACCTGATCATCAGTGATTCGGGTGGCGTTCAAGAAGAAGCTCCGGCACTGGGTAAACCGGTTCTGGTCTTGCGTGATGAGACAGAGCGACCTGAAGCAGTGGAAATGGGCGTCGTGAAACTGGTTGGCCCGAACCATGACCGAATTCTGGAAGAAGCGCAGACATTGCTTGATAGCCAGGACGCTTACAAAGCGATGGCACGGGGCGTCTCTCCTTATGGTGATGGCAGAGGCGCAGAGCGCATTGTGGCGGTTCTTAAAGAGCACTGCCGTTAATGCGTCTTGTCTATTTGTCACCCGTTCCATGGTCCAGTTTCGCCCAGCGACCGCAAAAGTTCGCACGCTGGTTCCATGCATCAACCGGTGGCGAAGTACTGTGGCTGGACCCCTACCCCAGCCGCTTTCCTTCTTTGGCAGACTTCAAAAAAATTGGCGTCAGCGATCAAACGGAAAAAGACGACCTGGAACCGTGGTTGACCGTATTGAAGCCCAGGGCTTTACCTATAGAACCGTTACCGGCATCAGGCCTTATCAATGGCGTGTTGTGTTGGGCTGATCTGCTTAAGACGGTCCAGGCTTTTTCGCAACAAGGCAGTACTTTACTGGTCATCGGAAAACCCACCGTACTGGCCCTGAAAGTGTTGAACCAGCTGAAAGATCATCCATCGGTATATGACGCCATGGATGATTTCCCGACGTTTTATTCGGGCATCTCAAAAAATGCCATGGCGCGTCGAGAGCTCGAAATCGGTCGAAAAACAACCTTTTTGCTGGCATCTTCGACAAAATTGAAGAAAAAGTGGGAACGTCAGCGACCAACCGTTAAATTTGTTCCCAACGGCCTCGATGTCACGCTCTTGCCACCCGCGAAAGAGAAAAGTGGTAACCCATCGCCAAAGGTTTTCGGGTATGTCGGAACTGTTGGCGCGTGGTTCGACTGGAAATGGTTGATCAACCTCGCAGAAAGCCGGCCAGATGATCAGATCCATGTCATAGGGCCCGTGTTTAACCCGACCACACTGATGCTGGCACCGAATATCACGTTTTTTCCGCCGTGCAGCCATAAAGATGCCCTGCAGAAAATGCTGACATTCGATGTCGCACTTATCCCGTTTCTGCAAAATGAACTTACATCGTCTGTTGATCCGATAAAGTATTACGAGTACCGAGCGTTAGGCTTGCCGATTCTCTCAACAAGCTTTGGTGAAATGGCTTACCGGGGGGAACAGGACGGGGTTTATCTTTGCGATTCACCCGCTGACTTCAATCCTGCGATAGGCCAAGCGCTTGAATACTCAAATACAACAGCATTTTCCGAGCAGTTCAAACAGGAAAACAGCTGGGAGGCACGCTTCAACGACGCCGCTTTAGTTTGAGTCCCTGAGAGTACTCACTCCATGACCGGATCGACGGAACATGGCGTGAGTACACGTCAGAAAATTGCGCCCGTACAGCCGCTACGCGATTTACCCACATACCCATGTAATGTCCCTCCCGGTCAGCAGGTCACTCCTGTCACTCGATAGTTAAAAGAGCCGATCTACTTTGAGCTCTCCGGCCTCCCCCTCCCGCCCACCTTTTTACTGGCAAAGTCAGTGACCTGTAACGATGAAACGATTAAGATATTGGCAATCATGCCGAGAACCTGAATCTTGGTCCTGCCTTGTTGAAAAGGGAGTTAACAGTGGAAACGCTACAAAAAATTGCGGTCGTAATACCCAGCTTCAAAGTAAAAGGGCAGATATTGGATGTCATTTCAAAAATCGGCCCAGAAGTAAATCGCATTTATGTAGTTGATGATTGCTGCCCGCAAAACACCGGAAATTACGTCAGTGAACATTGCACGGATCTACGTGTCAACGTTCTGTACAACCCTGTAAACCTCGGTGTAGGGGGAGCCGTGATGAATGGTTATAGCGCCGCCATTCAAGACGGGATGGACATCATTGTTAAAGTCGATGGTGATGGGCAAATGGACCCTCGCCTGATTCGGCAGTTCGTAGCACCGATTATTGGTGGTGAAGCGGATTATACAAAAGGAAATCGTTTCTTTGACCTTGAAGAAATTCACGCAATGCCAAAAATGCGTTTATTTGGCAATGCTGTTCTCTCCTTCTTGACAAAACTTTCCTCCGGATACTGGGACCTGTTTGACCCCACCAATGGCTTTACCGCGATTCACCGGGATGTGGCCAAACACCTGCCGTTTCATAAAATTAGTAATCGCTACTTTTTCGAGACCGACATCCTCTTCCGCCTCAACACACTAAGAGCCGTTGTGATCGACATCCCAATGGACGCTAAGTATGGTGACGAAGAAAGCAATTTGAAGATATCAAAAATTGTTGGTGAGTTCCTTGTTAAACACCTGAGGAATTTGTCAAAGCGAATCTTCTATAACTATTACTTGAGAAATATGTCGCTGGCTTCCCTTGAACTACCACTGGGCATTTTGATGCTCACCACAGGCACTGTGTTCGGTATAAGCCACTGGGCAATGGCAATTAACTCTGGCATTCCCACTCCTGCTGGTACGGTGATGCTATCCGCGTTGCCGATAATTTTGGGCACCCAGTTTATACTTGCTTTTATCGGCCATGACGTTGCCGCAGTTCCTAAACGCCCATTCCATTTAAATGTACAGTTTAAAAATCACCGGCTCGACCAATGCAAAGATTGATCAACCGCACACAATCAATGTTGGCAAAATGTTTCATGACGCTTGGTAGCCTTTAATATGTACGACAAAAAATTATTGCCAACGCTGGTCGCAGGCCTACTTCTATTATTTACAATCAGCATCCCGATGCTGATTAATCAGTACTCAGGGACTTTCCCCTATTACTGGAACCTGCCGCTGATATTAGACACTCTCGCCTGGGCACTACTTGTACTTCTGTTCGCTGCGTTACTGACATTTACAGGCTCAAGATACTCAAACCATCTACTTATTGGTGGATTATTTATCTACCTAGCTTTGGGTACTGGTGTATTGTCAGCACTGTCCAGCCTCTTATTTATCACCTCAGCCTATTTACTCGGCAGAGGGGCGTTTCACCTAACCTCGAACAATGATGACCACAAGACATATTTTTATCGCGCAACATTGGTAGGCATCGCCCTATATGTCGCACTGTTCAGTATCCTAATTCATTTCCCAATCAATACTAGATCGCTTTACCTGGCGATTGTTGCTCTGCCCTTCTGCACACTGACCCTACGTTCGTTCCGCGAGACACTCTGGTTAGCCCTAACATCAAAAGCACAGAGAAGTTCCCAAGCGCTGCAAGCAATATCCTTTCGCTCCGTCGTCGCATCCACTTTTATCATCGGCTATATTTTACGCTTCGCGTTCTTTCCGACTATAGGTAGTGACGACAATGTCATGCACTTACGGATGTGGACCGAACTCACCAATACCCTGCACTACAGTTTCAACGTTGAAAACCAGATTTGGTCCGTCGCACCCTTTGCCTATGATTTACTCCACGCCATACTGTCGATCATTTCCAACGCAGATGCGCGTGGCTCGCTGAACCTGATCGTTTTAACCCTGTTACTTTACGCTCTTTGGGCTATTTCGGCCTCTACCCTAAAAAGCAATGCTGACAGACTATTGGTGATACTACTTTTCTGCAGCACCCCCATTATCGCGCCGCTATTGATCTACTTACAGACTGAGCTTTTTTTGGCATTTCTTGTGACCAGTGCGGTAAAAATTCTGCTTGAAAGGGAAGAGAATGCAGCTGTATCCAAACTAATATCGGTTCTGGCAGTAGCTGCCCTATGCGCTGCAACAAAACTACCCGGAATGGTCTTGGGCGCCATTGTGCTGACTGCATACCTCCCGGCACTCATAAAGGATAGAAATTTACTTCTCAAAGGCAAAAACACGTATAAAACACTCGCTTTCTTAGCATTAGCTGCTCTTTTTTCTTTCGTAGCTTTACAATCATATGCCTTTTCATGGCTGAGGACGGGCAACCCTCTTTTCCCGCTTTACAATGGAATTTTCAAATCCCCCTACTATTCGCTAGATAATTTTTCAGACCCTCTTTACCAGAAAGGCTTCACGCTACAAAGTTTCTGGTCACTGTTCTATAACAGCGGCGCTCATTACGAGGCAAATAACTTTACCTCTGGCTTCCAGTATCTGTACCTTTTCCCGCTAGGGCTGATTGCACTTATAGCCAGCAAGGCGACCAGTCGAGTTATAAAGTTTTTACTTGTATTACCAGTGTTTGGATTTGGGCTGGCGATGTTTTCCGCTACGCAATACTGGCGATATCTATTCCCGATCCTGCCCCTTGCTAGCATCATCATTGGTTACCTTTTGGTCAATCCTAAGAACATCGATGGCACACCCGAAATCGGACACAGAGTTACTCAAACTGTATTTGTTTTCCTCATCGGCGTAAACATTTACTTTCTTCCTGGAATTGCGTGGTTTCTGACTACCCCGGCACAAGATGCTTTCACCAATAACGGCAAAACCAGCATTAGTGAGAGCCTGGCCCCTTCCAGAGCGATAACAGCCTATTTGAACGCCACCACGCATAACCCGGTGGTGCTGTACGATGTCAGCGCATCCTATGGTGCAACTTTACTAGGACAACCCATCTATACCAGTTGGTACTCCCCGGCGAAAAGCAGGGCGTTCGGCAGTGTAAAAACTAAAGATGAAATCGCCTTGCTGATAGATCAATGGAAAATCGAATACGTTGTCTGGAATTCATCTTTTGCAACGTCCATCGCGAGTCGTCAAGCGATGCTGGGCTATCTGACAGAGCACGGCCAGCCTATCTACCAAATGGGTTCAGTCTTTCTTTACAAGCTTTCTAAAGAAAAAATCGACTATCAGCTTGTTTACAGCCTCCAACAGCAAACCGCCTCTAACTTAATAATGACTGAGACCCAGAACTTCGTCGCCGATACAACACCTCGGGTTATTTCGACGATTGACAGCCAAAACTCCAAGTCTGCGAAGTATGATGTAACGTTTGAATGTTCGAGCAACAGCGGTTCGTTCATTGCACAAATCAACTGGAATGTTCCGCCCGTTTATTACAAGCTCATCCCTTGTAATGAGGGACGCACCAGATTTACAGAAACACTTCCTATCCCGGTAGGTGCTACATCTGGAGATGTTTACATTACAGCTAGAGACCGTGACAACGTCGAGGTGATCAGCCTTACTGTTGGTGTTGCCCACCCCTGAATCAAAGAGTCAGGCAGCGTTAGTGACCGATAAAGCCGGTTGCTAATGCTGCTGCTGGCAAGTACGGTCGCGGTAGGAATGGCAGTCACCTGCCACCCCCCGCACAGATCCGTACGTGCGGAATTACCGCATACGGCTCCCGCCTTGGGGTTTGACGCCGAAGCGGGTTATGGGATAAGGGTGCATCGGTAACTCACGCGGATAGGGGATGAATAGTCTTGCCAGAGCAGTCATGCGCTCCCAATTCAGACGGTGTCGCTGACTCCGCCGTTTAAGAGCATGCCTCCATGCACTGATAATTTGGTCGCGGTAGGAATGGCAGTCACCTGCCACCCCCCGCACAGATCCGTACATGCAGAATTACCGCATACGGCTCCTGCCTTGGGTTTTGACGCCGAAGCGGGTTATGGGATGAGGATGCATTGGTAGCTCGCGTGGATAAGGTATGAACAACCGGGCCAGTGCAGTCATGCGCACCCAATTCAGTCGGTGTCTCTGACTCCGCCGTTTAAGGGCATGCCTCCATGCGTCGATAATTTCACGGCGAAAAGCATCCAACCGCCGCGTATTACCGGGGACATTGTAATAGTTGCAATACCCTCTAAACAGCCGGCTCAACCACTGGCCAATCACTGGGACTGGCTCATGCCTGCGTTTGTGAAGTTGCGCCCGTATCTCTTTGAGCGTTGCCCTCATACGTTTGCCGATGGTTACACGCCCAACCACGAACATACCGCTCTTGGTTTGATCACAGAAATGGGTGAACCCGAGAAAATCGAACGTTTCGGGCTTACCTTCTCCGCGCTTATTACGATCTTCGACCGCGAACCAGCCAAACCGCAGCAAACGTGTTTTCTCGGGATGCAAAGTCAGGTTGAACTGGGCAAGTCGAACTTCCAACGCATGGCGAAAACTCCGTGCATCTTCATGTTTTTCAAACCCTAGCACGCTGTCGTCTGCGTACCGCACGGCGATCATCTCGCCCTGTGCTGTACGCCCACGCCATTGCCTAACCCACAAATCCATCACGTAGTGCAGGTAGATATTGGCTAATAGCGGTGAAATAGGCGCACCTTGTGGTGTGCCCTGCTTCGCAGGAGTTCGCTTTCCGTTTTCAAGAACACCTGTACGCAACCATCGGGCTATTAACGCTAACACCCGTCGATCCGCGATTCGGTGTTGCAGGAAACACATCATCCACTCGTGATCGATGGTGTCAAAGAACGCACGAATATCCACGTCCAATACCCAGCGCACACGAGAGTTTTGTATTCCTACCGATAAAGCATCCAATGCATCGTGTTGCCCTCGACCAGGGCGAAACCCATACGAAAGTCCGAGAAAGTTCTGCTCGTAAATTGCATTGAGCACTTGCACGACTGCGGCCTGGACGATCTTGTCTTCCAGCGCAGTAACGCCCAGCGGTCGCTCGCTGCCATCTGCCTTTGGGATGTATACCCGCCGAACAGGTTTGGCTCGATAGCGACCACTGTGCACTTTGTCGTGCAGGACTTTCAGCTTCGTGAGCAGGTCTTGCTCGTACTCTCGCCACGATAGGCCATCCACACCACTGGCCGCATCTCGTTTGAGGTTGTAGAAACTCTCGCGCAATAACTGTATCCGCTCCATGAACTCCACATTCCAAGCGGATAGCTGACGGCTGATGCTGTGCTCCCGATTTCCATCAGGAGCCCATCACCATGATGCGTCCCAATGCCAACGTTGAAAAAGTGTACCTCTACCCGAAGCCTGTAGATTTTCGAAAGTCCATCGACGGCCTGGCTGCATTGGTCGAACTGGACATCAAAGTTGCGGTGTTCGACCCCGTGCTTTTCGTCTTTCTAAATCGCCACCGCAACCGCGTCAAAGTGTTGTACTGGGAGCGCAACGGCTTCTGCCTTTGGCTCAAGCGCCTGGAGTCTGAACGTTTCAAACTTTCCCCTGATGAGGTCGACGAGGCGATCGTGCTGACTGTCCAGGAATTGAACTGGTTACTGGATGGCTTTGATCTCTGGCGCAATCGTCCTCATAAGGTTTTAACGCCAAGATTCGTCGCCTGACGGGTATAATCCCCGGCATGAATTTGATACCCGAAGACCTTCCCGATGATCCTGTTTTGCTCAAGCAAATGTTGCTTGAGGCACTCAGTCGTCAGCAAGTAACGGCTGAGGCATACCAGACTCATATCGTCGATTTGAAAGAACAGATCAAGCTGCTGCGCGACCGTTTGTTCGGTCGAAAATCCGAGCAGACGATCGAGCCCAACACGCCGCAACTGGCGTTGTTCAATGAGCCCGAAAGCGAGCCGATGCTTCCAGTCGGCGACGCTGACGAAGAAGTTGTTGCTTCGACGCCACGTCGCGGCAAACGCAAGCCACTGTCGGCTGATCTACCACGCTTCGAAGTGACCCACGAACTGCCCGAGCACGAACTGACCTGCGCTTGCGGCTGCCGCAAACACGTCATCGGTGAAGAAACCAGCGAACAGCTGGAGATCGTGCCGATGCAGATTCGCGTACTCAAACACATACGCAAAGTTTACGGTTGCCGCGGTTGTGAAACCGCGCCGGTCACCGCAGACAAACCCGCTCAGATGATCGAAAAGAGCATGGCCAGCCCCAGCGTATTGGCCATGCTCTTAACCACCAAGTACGTCGATGGCCTGCCGTTGCATCGTTTCGAAACCGTGCTGAGTCGACACGGTGTGGATATTCCAAGACAAACACTGGCGCGCTGGGTCATCCAGTGCAGCGAACACTTCCAGCCTTTGCTGAATTTAATGCGCGACCGATTACTGGAAAGTCCGGTCATCCACTGCGATGAAACAAGAGTCCAAGTATTGAAAGAGCCGGATCGAGACCCAACCAGCCAATCGTGGATGTGGGTGCAGGCCAGCGGGCCGCCGGATCGAAAAGTTGTGCTGTTTGACTACACCTCCAGCCGTGCGCAGGAAGTGCCTCTACGCCTGCTGGAAAGTTATCGCGGCTACGTGATGACCGACGACTACGCGGGTTACAACGCGTTGGCGTTGCAGCCAGGTGTTGAGCGGTTGGCGTGCATGGCGCATGCACGACGTAAGTTTGTCGACGCGCAGAAAGTGCAGCCCAAGGGCAAGAGCGGACGTGCCGATATCGCGCTGACGATGATCAACAAGCTGTATGGAATCGAGCGTGAACTCAAGGACGTCAGCGATGAACAGCGATTTATCGGTAGACAAGAAATGAGCCTGCCGATCTTGGCCCAGCTGAAAAGCTGGCTGGATAAAACACAGTCACAGGTGACGCCACAAAGTGTGTTGGGTAAGGCCGTGAATTATCTGGCGAACAACTGGAGTCGGCTGGAGCGCTACGTGGAGGCTGGGTTTTTACCAATCGACAACAACGCCGCCGAAAGAGCGATAAAGCCTTTTGTTATCGGGCGCAAGGCATGGCTGTTTAGTGACACGCCCAAAGGCGCGGCGGCCAGTGCACAGATCTACAGCTTGGTCGAGACCGCCAAGGTCAACGGCCAGGAACCCTATACGTGGCTGCGCCACGTACTGGAGCGGCTGCCGCAAGCGCAGTCGTTGGAAGACTATGAAGCGCTGTTGCCGTGGAACTGCTCGCCAGAGATGCCACGGTAAACGACTGCCTCATCTTGAGGTAGGTGTAGTTCGTGGATCGGTTACAGTTGATCGGCATCCGCGTGGCTGATGTGACGCTGGAAGCCACGCCCTCGGTGTGCCTGCACGGCAAAGGGCGTAAGCAGCGAACCGTGTCGCTGTGGAAGGAAACGGCCGTCGAGATCCGTCACTGGATGCAGTACGTTGGTTTGCGGGCGGAGCAGCCCCTCGTCCCCAGCCGACGCGGACTGCCGATGACGCGCTCAAGTGTGGCTGAGCGGATTGCCTTGGCTGTCACTGGGGCGATAAAGACGTGCCCCCAGTTGCAGCAACGCAAGGTATCACCACACACGCTGCGTCATTCGACAGCCATGCACCTTTTGCAGGCCGGGGTGGATATCACCGTCATCGCTCTATGGTTGGGCCACGAAAGCCCGGTCACCACTCACGGTTATGTCGAAGCCGATCTGGCCATGAAGGAACATGCGCTTGCCACCATCGGCCCACCCGAAACCAAGCGCACGCGCTATCGTCCGACTGACGCCCTGCTGAAGTTTCTGGAAAGTCTCTGAAATTATGCAACGTCGGCAGTGGTGTGCAGCCAGGCGTACTGCCACCGCCGCCGCATACCCGACATAATTTCCGACTGCGGATAATTGCGATTATGCCAAGCTTAGCATAAGCGCAAGAACTGGCTGTTCAGCGCCCCCCCCAAAGGCGCCACGGCCAGCGCTCAACTTTACAGTTTGGTCGAGACAGCTAAAGCCAACGGTCAAGAGCCCTATGCTTGGCTGCGCCATACACTTGAACGGTTGCCGCGAGCCGCTGCAGTAGAAGACTTCGAAGCCTTACTGCCGTGGAACTGCACGCCGCAAATTCCAAGAGAGCCATAGATCCCCACCTTTAAAATGTGGGCTCATGGTGCTCTTACGTAAGTACAATAAGCGCACTTATTGCAAAGTGGGGATCGTGGTGCGATCACGGTGAATTCATGTGCGATAGCTTTTGATGTAGTTCATCAATAGCATTTTGCATCGTAGGCCAATCGAGAAAGCCACGTCGTTCGTAATAAAGAGGTTGCTGATGCGGAGGCTGCTCCAGACGCTGTCTATTGACATCTTGTAACTGTTGGACACCATGAAATAAATAATGACCGCCCACGAATGGGAATAAACCCAACCAAGTCCGCCATTGAGATGGATAGGACAGACAAAGCCTTATGTATCGAAAACGATTTCGCCAAGCAATAGGCTGTCGTTCAATGGGACCATTTTCTGGAAGTGGTGACAATACGCGAAAAAGTGGACCAATGCAGTTTCTGGCATTGTAAAGTGAATATTGCCGAACGGTGACCGAGGTTGCTCGTGTCATCAGTAACTCCACGGCAATAGCATGCAGTAGGTCATGATCAGGGTGGCCGCCTTCCCAAGCAGGCACAAAACAGGCCTGGAGAGATGAGTGGTCATTAAGAAAACAATCAAGCCAGTCTGTAAATACGCCAACATGCTGATGCAGTTGACCATCAGCAATTGACAGATGGCGGCCGACAAAAAGAATGTCCGTCGTTGCAACACCTAGCTTCTGAAGCACTGCTCGCGACTCACGATCTCGGCGGTTAGAATCAGCAGTGGCAGCGCCATCGGTGATGTATATACAGCGGACCCAGCGACCAGCAACTAACTCATGCTCGATTTGATGGAACACCCCGAACTCGTCATCTTGGTGAGCCATCAGAAATATAGAACTTGGTTTCATGTGCGCACCTCGAAATCACGGTATATCAATTGTGTCGATATTTAGGTACTTGATTTTTTCCAGAAAGGCATTATTTTTTTCCGCCTGTTCGGTAAGGCATTTGTAGCCAAAGCTTCTCGGCTCGAAAAGGAAATTTGGCACCTTGATAAAAAAAACGCCTGGACGATAGGCGGACAACGTGATGACAAGCCCGAAATTGGAAGAGTAAAGCCCATCACTGCCGAGTAGGTTGACCAGGAATGGTTTCTTTCTAGTGAACCATCCACTTGCTGGCCTTGCCAATTTCCATAAGCCACTTTGGTTGATCGGCTTTCTAAAAAAACGCCAAAAAAATGGTACACCCACATACAAGTATAAACTTCCATTAATGGTCCAGCCCAAGCCTTTTTCACGTATCCTTCTAATATTTTTATTGGGGTAGCCACAAACCACATGTATATCTTCCTCAAGGAATGATTTATACAGTCGTTTCCCTAGAATAACCGATGATCCTTTTTGAGTTCCATCGGACATGGTGTCTGTAGAAAGGAAAACAGCGGAGTCCTCGTGGCTTAATCTTAATCCACAATAAGCCGCCACCATGGTGCCGTCTTTGACGCTATAACAAATTCTTGAGTCGTTGAGCAAGTATTTTTGAAAGACACGGGTCGCATTTTTCTCGGCGCCCCCGAAACACCTCTGGAATAAACGAGTCCACTGCGCAATGAGTTCATCGCTATAGCTGTTACGCCTAACGATATGAATGCCATCATCCAATAAGTCACTCATGAGAAGTCTCGTTCCTTTTGAAAATTATAAATTTCGATTGTGCATAACTGATGAGTACAAGGAGTACGTCGGACAGGATTTTGGCGACAACTTCCATCGACGTGATCCACAGCATGGCAGACAGAATCAAGGCTGAAAGTGGAATATTCAGCGCCAAGAGAGTGAAGTAACGCACCGCTTGCTGGGCCCGGCCCTTGGCGTTTATCACCCTAAAAGTGAAGGCCCGGTGTGCGGCGAACGAAAATACCCCAGCTAAAACCTTGCTGATCATATTGGCAAGGAGCAAATCCATTCCGAAAACATTAAACAGCAGAAGGAACACGCTAAGGTCCGCGCAATAGGTTAGCCCCCCGACGAGCAGGTAGCGAGCGAACTGAATTAGACTTCGTTGCATTAAATTCCTGCGGGTGCATATCCGCTTAACAGTAGTACTACAACAGAAGGTCCTTGAAGCTTTGATCCCTTAATAAATCAGCAAACCAACGCACATCAGTCCTCCCCTTTTTTACGGCCGGTTTTGGGGCTTTCCTGTGATCAGAGTATCGCAGATACATCGTAACCAATAAAGCTAAGGAAGAGCTGAATACCAGCAAGGAAAGGCAAGGCTGACCGTATCGTGGTTCCCACAGCTGTGGGAACCGTGGCGATCCGAATAGTCACCGGTGATGGTTTCACCCGTGATCAGCTCTTCTGTCTCGAGTGTCCCAAGCGGTTAATTCAATAACCGATTCTTTATCATCCCTAGCCTTGCTTCGTTTACAGAGCTGATGATTGATTCAGCCGTCTTGTTCCACCGGAAAGGGTGGGCCGTAAGGTGATTTGGGGCTTCAATAAATTGACGAATAGCCGCTTTCAGTTCGGAAACGCAGCTGAAGACACCCCGATGCAGTGCCCGTCTTTCCAGCTGTGTGAACCAGCCTCCCACGGCGTTCAGCCACGAAGTACTGGTTGGCGTGAAGTGCAGCTTGAAACGCAGGTGGTTCCCGAACCATTGCTTGACGGCCGCCGCTTTGTGAGTCGACCTATTTTCCAGGATGACGGTAACCGCTCCACAAACTCCGCATTCAAAGCTGCGATGTGATGCCCGATGCTGTGCTACCGATCTCTTTCAGAAGCCAGCGGCCATGATGCGTCCCGATGCCAAAGTCGAAAAAATGTACCTCTACCCTAAACCCGTAGACTTTCGAAAATCCATCGACGGCTTAGCCGCACTGGTGGAGCTGGATATAAAAGTGGCGGTGTACGATCCGGTGCTTTTGTCTTTCTCAACAAACCCCGCAATCAGGTAAAGATTTTGTATTGGGAACGCAACGGCTTTTGTCTTTGGCTCAAACGCCTTGAATCCGAACGCTTCAAAACGTCGCCCGATCACACCGACGAAGCCATCGTGTTGACGGTCCAGAAGCTGAACTGGCTGCTCGATGGTTTTGATCTGTGGCGCAACCGTCCACATCAGGTTTTGACACCTCGATTTGTCGCCTAATTCGGTATAATCCCCGGCGTGATTTCCATGCCCGACAACCTTCCCGATGACCTGACTGCGCTCAAGCAATTACTGGCTCTGATGCAGTCCAAGGTTGTTCATCTCGAAGAAGAAAATGCGCTGTTCCGTCAGCGTCTCTTCGGGCGAAAATCCGAACAAACAGTCGATCCCAGCGACCCGTAATTGGCTCTTTTTAATGAAGCCGAAAGGGTCGCTGAACCTGCCGCCGAATAGGCGGAGGAAGAAGTCGTCGCTCCGACCAAACGCCGAGGCAAACGCAAGCCTCTGCCCGCCGACTTACCCCGTATCGAAGTCATCCACGAACTGCCCGAGCACGAGCTGACTTGTGCTTGCGGCTGCCGCAAGCATGCCATCGGCGAAGAAACAAGCGAGCAGCTGGAAATCGTGTCGATGCAGATCCGCGTGATCAAACACATCCGCAAGGTCTACGCCTGCCGTGGCTGTGAAACCGCGCCGGTCACCACTGATAAGCCAGCGCAATTGATTGGAAAGAGCATGGCCAGCCCGAGTGTGTTGGCGATGCTGTTGACCACCAAGTATGTCGATGGATTGCCGCTGCATCGTTTCGAGACGGTATTGAGCCGACACGGTATCGATATCCCACGTCAGACCCTTGCACGCTGGGTTATCCAGTGCGATGAGCACTTGCAGCCGCTGCTGAATTTGATGCGCGAGCGCTTACTGGAAAGTCCAGTCATCCACTGTGATGAGTCTCGCGTCCAGGCACTCAAAGAACCGGATCGAGATCCGACCAGCAAGTCCTGGATGTGGGTGCAGGCCAGGGCCCGCCGGATCGAAAAGTCGTGCTGTTTGTTCGACTATACGTCCAGCCGTGCGCAGGAAGTGCCGCTACGAGTGCTGGAAAGTTATCGTGGCTACGTGATGAGCGACGATTACGCAGGTTATAAGTATGCGTCCGGCCAAGTCATCTACCCAGCCCCGCAAAGCCAAGACATGGTGTGCACTTAAATTTAAGTGGGCACCAGTTCTAGCCTTTTAAGCGGGTATTTCATGCAGCCACAACGCCGTTCCTACTCCAAATCCTTCAAAAGCCCAGGTCATTCAAGAGTGTGCCCAGCCCGGCGCTTCGATTGCCAGCGTCGCGCTGAGCCACAGTCTCAACGCGAACCTCGTCCATAAGTGGATTCGGCTACAGTCGCAGAAAAGTGTCGCCCTGCAACCTGCCTTTATCCCGGTGGCATTACCGTCGCCAGCGTCACGATCGGATTTCACCCCGGCCATGATCTGCCTCGAAATCCCACACCCACTCGGCACCGTCAAAGTGAACTGGCCGACCGACAGCGCGGCTGTCTGTGCGACCTTTCTTCGAGACCTGTTGCGATGATCCGCATCGACGCCATCTGGCTCGCCACCGAGCCCATGGACATGCGCGCCGGCACTGAAACCGCTCTGGCGCGTGTGGTCGCCGTGTTCGGTGCGGCGCAGCCGCACTGTGCTTATTTGTTTGCCAACCGCCGCGCCAATCGCATGAAAGTGCTGGTGCACGACGGGTTGGGTATTTGGCTGGCGGCGCGCCGCCTGCATCAAGGCAAGTTCTTCTGGCCCGGTTCTCGACACGGCTCTCAGATGGAATTAGGTGCCGAACAACTGCATGCCCTGGTGCTGGGTTTGCCTTGGCAAAGAGTTGGGCCAAGCGGCGCGATTTCCATCGTGTGACGCCTGCCATGGCCAGCCTGGCCGTGCAATTGTCCGATGAGTCTATCGCCGGTGTAGCCTTGCTCTGGCAAAATCGGCGGCATGACTTCGCTTCCAAACCTCGACCAACTAAACCCTGAACAACTGTAAGCGATCCAAGAACTACACCTACCTCCAGATGAGGCAGTCGTTTACCGTGGCATCTCTGGCGAGCAGTTCCATGGCAGCAAGGCTTCGTAGTCCCCAACCGATTGCGCCTGCGGCAGTCTTTCCAGTACGTGGCGCAGCCACGTATAAGGCTCCTGGCCGTTGACCTTGGCGGTCTCGACCAAACTGTAGATCTGCGCACTGGCGGTGGCACCCTTGGGCGTGTCGCTGAACAGCCATGCCTTGCGCCCGATTACAAACGGCTTTATCGCGCGCTCCGCCGCGTTGTTGTCGATCGGTAAAAAACCGGCCTCCACGTAGCGCTCCAGACGGCTCCAGTTGTTGGCCAAATAATTCACGGCTTTACCCAACACACTTTGCGGCGTCACCTGCGGCTGCGTTTTATCCAGCCAGCTTTTCAACTGCCCCAGGATCGGCAGGCTCTTCTCCTGACGACCGATAAAACGCTGTTCATCGCTGACGTCCTTGAGTTCACGCTCGATTCCATACAGCTTGTTGATCATTGTCAGCGCGATATCGGCACGCCCGGTTTTGCCCTTGGGCTGCACTTTCTGCGCGTCGACAAACTTACGACGCGCATGAGCCATGCACGCCAATCGCTCAACACCGGGCTTCAACGCCAACGCGTTGTAACCCGCGTAATCGTCGATCATCACGTAGCCGCGATAACTTTCCAGCAGGCGTAGAGGCACTTCCTGCGCACGGCTGGTGGTGTAGTCAAACAGCACAACTTTTCGATCCGGCGGCCCGCTGGCCTGCACCCACATCCACGATTGGCTGGTTGGGTCTCGATCCGGCTCTTTCAGTACCTGGACTCTTGTTTTATCGCAGTGGATGACCGGACTTTCCAGTAATCGGTCGCGCATTAAATTCAGCAAAGGCTGGAAGTGTTCGCTGCACTGGATGACCCAGCGCGCCAGTGTTTGTCTTGGAATATCCACACCGTGTCGACTCAGCACGGTTTCGAAACGATGCAACGGCAGGCCATCGACGTACTTGGTGGTTAAGAGCATGGCCAATACGCTGGGGCTGGCCATGCTCTTTTCGATCATCTGAGCGGGTTTGTCTGCGGTGACCGGCGCGGTTTCACAACCGCGGCAACCGTAAACTTTGCGTATGTGTTTGAGTACGCGAATCTGCATCGGCACGATCTCCAGCTGTTCGCTGGTTTCTTCACCGATGACGTGTTTGCGGCAGCCGCAAGCGCAGGTCAGTTCGTGCTCGGGCAGTTCGTGGGTCACTTCGAAGCGTGGCAGATCAGCCGACAGTGGCTTGCGTTTGCCGCGACGTGGCGTCGAAGCAACAACTTCTTCGTCAGCGTCGCCGACTGGAAGCATCGGCTCGCTTTCGGGCTCATTGAACAACGCCAGTTGCGGCGTGTTGGGCTCGATGGTCTGCTCGGATTTTCGACCGAACAAACGGTCGCGCAGCAGCTTGATCTGTTCTTTCAAATCGACGATATGAGTCTGGTATGCCTCAGCCGTTACTTGCTGACGACTGAGTGCCTCAAGCAACATTTGCTTGAGCAAAACAGGATCATCGGGAAGGTCTTCGGGTATCAAATTCATGCCGGGGATTATACCCGTCAGGCGACGAATCTTGGCGTTAAAACCTTATGAGGACGATTGCGCCAGAGATCAAAGCCATCCAGTAACCAGTTCAATTCCTGGACAGTCAGCACGATCGCCTCGTCGACCTCATCAGGGGAAAGTTTGAAACGTTCAGACTCCAGGCGCTTGAGCCAAAGGCAGAAGCCGTTGCGCTCCCAGTACAACACTTTGACGCGGTTGCGGTGATTTAGAAAGACGAAAAGCACGGGGTCGAACACCGCAACTTTGATGTCCAGTTCGACCAATGCAGCCAGGCCGTCGATGGACTTTCGAAAATCTACAGGCTTCGGGTAGAGGTACACTTTTTCAACGCTGGCATTGGGACGCATCATGGTGATGGGCTCCTGATGGAAATCGGGAGCACAGCCTCAGCCATCAGCTATCCGCTTGGAATGTGGAGTTCATGGAGCGGATACGAACAACTGCGCGCTCTGGCGGCGCAGTTGATGCGGCGTGTCGAGAATCTCGATCAGAAAGTCGAGACGATGGGTAAGCAAATCCACCATCACAAAACGGTTAACGAGAAACTGGCCCACGAGATCGCGCAGCTCAAGCGCTTCAAGTTTGCCAAGCGCAGCGAGCAACTGAGCCCGGATCAGGCCAGCCTGCTTGACGACCTGATCGACACTGACATCGCAGCCATCGAAGCCGAACTTGAAGCGCTACAACCCGCTCCCGTTTCGACCGAGGCTCGACTGGCTAAACGATATTAAGATGAGCTGATGAGCGCCCTGACAGCCTCGGCATTGAATGTAAAGAAGGGGCGCAGCCGTGTCGGCTGCAACGGAGATTACGACGGATGAGATTATATCGACACGACACTGGGTGACCAAACTTGCAGAGTCGCCAACTTCAACAAAACGATCAATCTCGCAATCACTGGGCCCGGCGGTTTGGATACCGGCGCCTCGCCAGTCAGCGGTTGGGTGGCGCTGTCGTCGCAGAGTTTTACTGATGGATTTTCGGAAGTCGACGGGTTTGGGGTAGAGATAGACTTTTTCGACTTTTGCGTCGGGACGCATCATGAGGGGCTGGCTCCAGAAAGGAATCGGGAGCACAGCATCGGGGATTAGGTGGTGACTTTGAATGTGGAGTTTATGGAGCGCTTACGTTTTACTGAGTTCAAGATTCCGATGCTTTGAAAAAAATAAAGAGCAAGTGAATTAGAATGATGAAAGGCCGCTAGCCTTTCAGAAAGATTCAGCTCCTTCAAGAGCGATTAGAATCCCTCTTACCACAGTTAAACAGATGTTGATTTTACGTTTTTGGTCTGCCGCTAAGGAACTCTGAAATTGTTTTAGGCTCACTGTATGTAAACCCAAGAAGTCTCTTTATGTCTTCTGATAAATTGCTGGCATCAATATTGGCTGGCAGATTGATTTGTTGCTTGAAAAATGGGATGGTAAAAACGTGATTTAAACCTCTTCGAACAAGGCTTGTTGAGTTAAATCCACCTGCGTGAAAAAGCATGCAATCCAAAATGATGAAATCTCCGGCCATTGCCTCTATTTGAATCGCATTATTATTTATATATTCAGCTGAAGGGAAACTAGTTGACTTGTGCGACGCCGGCAAAACAAATGTGCCGCCATTGTTTTTCGTAAAATCGTCAACGCAAAATATTGCATTTATCGCAATGGGACTGCTAGAAGTGAAGTGCTGATATGGCAAGTCTCTATGCCAAGCCCCCTGGTTATACTGTTTCTTCGGAGGATTTATAATACTATTTTGCTGATTTAAAATGAACTGACCTTGTATTAATCTTCCGACCGTGAATAAAAGCGTTTCATTTGTGGCAATTTTCAGGAAGGACTCTGGCCCATGAGTTAGCGGTGCACGGACAGTGTTGAGTTCGTCAGTAGATGAAAGTTTGTCTAGTCCAAAGGTTTCAATGTACTGGTTGTGGTTTGAGTCAAAATCTTTTTGAAAACTGTTCAGCTCGTCGATGCTAAGTCCGGACGGAATAGTGGCGTACCCCAAAGAGCCAACTTGCTCTACAGCTAAGTCGATGAGATTTTCGGATATTGTTCTTTGCAGAACTCCATAGCTGCTCGTAGGAGTGTTATTAGACATTTTCTCTTCCTGAGTTGTGTATTGCTTTAATTATGGTATATGGGCGTTGTTTTATTTCCATAAAAATCTTTGATATATAAATTCCTTGAATTCCTAAAAACAATATTATCAGGCCAGAAAAAAGCCAGATGGAGGCGACTATTGAAGTGTAGCCACTAGGGATTGTGGAGTGTGATAGGAATTGAATTATTAATAAGAGAATGAAGCACGTGGCGGTTGCGGAGATTATAAGTCCCGAGTAAAAGGTGAAGACTAAAGGGGAACTGCTGAACGATGTTACGGCGTTAACTAAGTGACTGATTTTCCTTCGAAGCGAATATGTTGTTGGGCTGGTGTTGTGTTTCGTCACTTCGATGCCTGATTGTTTGAATCCAGTAATGACCCAGATGCCGCCGATATTTAGTTCGCGCTCTTTGTGCATTAGCAAGGCATTAACATAACGTCGCGACATCAGTCTTGCAGTAACTATGTTGTCTGGTTGATCTATGCCCGTCAGAGTTCTGAATAGCCGATAAAATAAAAATCCTGATAACCTTTCAAATCGCCCTCCTTTTCGAGTGCTTTGTGTTCCGTATACAACATCCAAGTTGTCGCTGTTGTTTATTGTCTCAGCAAAGGAGGCTAGCCATTCTGGATCTTCCTCTAAGTCACTATCAATTAAAAAAACCTGTTCGCCAGTTGCGTATGATAGACCGGTCATCATAGCCTTGTGATGACCGAAGTTTCGCGACAGATCTATTACTGTTACGTGTTTATCTGTTTTTGATATTTCTATCGCGATGTTCACGCTGTTGTCAGGAGAACCGTCATTTACGAAAATTATTTCGTAACTTTTCCCAGCATAAGTCTCTGCTGTCCACTTTGATCTTCTATAAAACTCATCAATATATTTTTCTGATTGGTATAAAGTGGATACTATTGATAGCTTCATCTTAATGGCATTCTCAGAATCGTAAAAACAACTTGGCCGTAGAGCATCGACAAAGTATACCGATATTGGCGTGGTGAGTCATAGCCTCGCTAAAAATTTGCTTGATTGACCCAGGACGATTGATTCCGCAAGATTTTAGGGGTGCTCCGCACGTTACTCCGACAAGTCAAGATGGACTAGATCAGCAAGTGATGAGAAGCTTAGCGCCCACAAAGGAGGTCCCCATGGACGTTTTGCCACCTGGTACGATACTGCAACTGATGTACCTCAAAGAGCGGATTTCTGGACTGAAACCAGGCAGATTTGTCGAGATCGGTGCCGGTTCTGGGCACATATCTCATCTTCTGCTGTCATTAGGGTGGTGTGGAAAGGCTTTTGATTTGTCACTGACAACAGCCGAAACGCTGCGTAATCGTTTCGCTGGCCAGATCGCCAATGGTAGTTACGATGTTGTCGTGGGAGATTGGCTGTCTGCGCCAACTGAGCCTTGTGATCTCGTGATTTCATGCATGGTCATGGAGCATTTTGATGACGAGGGGCAGCGTGCTTTTATATCGCATGGGCGGAATTGCCTGACTATCGATGGAACTATGATCTCTATTGTCCCAGGTTCTACTGCCCATTGGGGAATCGAAGACGAAATCGCCGGCCACTATCGTCGATATAATCGGGATACCGCGACAAGCGCTTTCGGTCAAGAAGGCATGAACATGGTCCACATTGCCGGGCTCACTTATCCAGTGTCCAATATATTGTTCCCCTTGTCGAACTTCATTGTGAAACGCAGCGAGTCTAAGAAGCTATCTCTCAGCATGATCGATCGGACGAAGCAATCGGGTATCCGCGGCGTTCCCATGAAGACTACTTTCCCTAAAGCTCTCGGCTTGCTTTTGAACGAAAAAGTGATGTTTCCGCTGCATATTATTCAGAAAGCTTTCGGAAAATCTGACAAGGCAATGGTCTTGTACTGCGAGACCAAGCGCACCGAAATCTAACACGGCCAACCATATCCCCGCCTTGTGCTTTTTTTCTGGAGAGAGTAATGACAGTAGCCGACAGAGACCGCGATATCCTCGCCCGCACGCTCTGAGGGAAAGCCTCGTGGTGAAAACTTGGCGGGGCAGCGCCGCGGCTTCGACCATCTGCAACCCCGTCAACGATAGCAAGGTCAAGTCGCGGTGGCTGAAAAAAGCTCTCGGCTACAGCGTTGTCATGGCAGTTACCTCCGCGACTCATGCTGCAGCCAGGTTGTTCGTCTTCAGAAAACTGCGCCAATCGAGTTTGCTGTACTCGCTGTCTTGGTCGGAGTGAATCATCACCTGCTGTTTTGGTTTGCGCCACCAACCAGCCATCAAGAACGCATTAATGGCTAAATCTGACGGTACTTGGTGGGAGGAAGAGCACCACGAGTTACTGGTCCTTCCCCCTAATGTCTACTTTCCCTCCGTAAAAAGACCCACGTCAATAATTGCAGCATCGATCGCGCTGTCGCGCTCTACATAGATATCTACTACACGACCATCGTGAACAACGCTCTCGGGTAATACCAAGCGATGCCAAAGTACGGATCGCTGATTCAGTGAGGTTTCAAGCAGCTGCTGACCGTCAATCTCGACTCGATACTTAAAGGTTGACACCACTGGTGATTCCCACAAGAAAGGAAACCGTCCTTCACTCATGAAGAAGGATATGACTTTGGTATCTGCTGACAAAGGGATCCGCATACCAGCACACTTGACGCCTGGCGGGGTCGAAAGCCTGACCCGCTTATAGTTTTTTTCGAGTATATATTTGTTTGAATCGCAATCCTTGCTGCCCTCTCGGGCTGGAGCAAGAGCTAACGCTTTAAGAGAGGGGCCGGGGCGTACGTGTTTTGCTATGTTCAGCAGAGCTAGAACTGCCAAAAAAATAACAAAGATCAGCGCACAGCCCGAGAGCACTTTCAACGCCATCGACCGACGATTATCATAAGCACTAGTCACCCGAGAGCGCTCAAAAAAACTCAGCCCCATAAAAAGAGCAAGTACCGGGGCAACGAGGATACTGTATCGCGGCTGAGACTCTCCCACTCCCAAAACAACAAGGGAAAACATCGCAAACCAAATAACAGCTACAAACCCAGGACCATTAAGTGTCGTGGTCAGCACAACCCAAAGTGACACCAGCAAATAAACGGCCATTAAACTTGCAAGCCAAGGGAAAAAACCGGAGTCAAAATAAACAGTACTTTCTTTTACTGTATATACAGTATCAGGATTGAAGCCGGGAAAGGGAAACGAGGAAAGCCCATAATAACCGGACCCGTTAAATAAACTGGCTGCCTTTTGGTATAAATAACCAGGCCACTCTGAGAAGCCATAAACAACCTCTAAATAGAGCTTTTCCAAGGCAGCCGAAGCACGAGCTTCTGGAGGGATAGAGAACCAAAAGTGCTCTCCCCATGGATAATTATTCCCAAAGTCCTGGGACGAAGAAAAATCGATCGAAGATAACGCTTTTAAAAACTGAAGTGGATCAGCTATACCAGGAGGAGTTACCAGGGAAAGGCCATATCCTATTGCGCCGTAAATAACTACAAACCCCAGAAAACACCCAGCGTAAATAAAGCTTTTTCTAATCACCGCATGATATAACGCCCACAAAAAAAACACGAGAATCAAAATAGGCCCAAGTGTTCGAAGAAGATTTGCGGAAAAAGTTATCAGCGCTATGCCACACAACAATAAGAATGATCTTGGGTTTACTAATAACCTTGGCAGTAAACAAAGAAACGACACAATGAAAAGCACTGCTGCATTATCGGTAGTAGCGATAGTCGAAGTAAACCACCACTCCGGATAGAAAAGCACGCATAGACTGGATATTGTAGCGACCTTTGCACCGTAGAATGACCGAACTCCAAAGTACCATACAATAGATGTCACTATGTGCAGAGCGGCATTAAACAATTTTAATTCAAAATAGCTATCACCTCCTACCCAAGAAAAAAGTGATGTATAGAGTAACGATCGAGACCAATAAATGAGGTTCTCGTGCAGATATTTGGATTGGCAGTTTTCCAACCACTGCAAAGTATCAGAACTTATAGCAGTTCCACACTTATAGTAGACGCCAAAATCGCTGTTTTGAACTGTATCAAAAAACAACACCCACCCTACTACAGCAAACGCTCCAAGCAAGACTACTAATTTACCAAGCCTATCCCAAACTCGGTCCGCAATATGAAATTTTGCCAAACAATGGTGACACAGCAAGGTGCCAGTCACCAAAAGCATGACAGTCAACTTAAGTAACGGAGGAACGCTCTGGGCAACGGCATAAGTGTATATCCCCAACACCAGGATAATACTTACCCAACTTCGCAAAAAAATTTCCAATAGAGAGACAAAAATCCCCCCTGGCGCCCGTAACGCATCAATATGTATAATCTTCAATTTTTGGTCTGCCAGATTCTATACTTGTTTTTGTAAAGCATCCGTCAATACACGAATCACATGATCTTGCTGCGCGTCGGTCAAGCCATTCCATAAAGGAAGCCTTATCAATCGTTCAGCATAATTTTCCGTTACAGTCAGATCACCGTGGGCGCGACCATACTTTTTCCCCGCTGGCGATGTATGTAAAGGTACGTAGTGAAATAGTGCAGATATATCATTTTCTTTAAATTTATCCAGTACTGCTCGACGATCAACTTCCGGCGATAGAAGAACATAGTACATATGTGCGTTGTGCTGGCACTCTACCGGAACTATAGGCCTTCTGAGCAATCCATCATTTTCCAAGCTATGCAATGCGGCATGATAACGGTCCCATTTAACCAGCCGCTCCTGCGTAATCCGATCAGCTTCCTCGAGTTGCGCCCATAGAAAAGCGGCGATAATCTCACCCGGTAAAAAGGATGAGCCAACCTCCTGCCAAGTGTATTTATCTATCTCGCCTCGAAAAAACCTGGAGCGATCGGTGCCTTTCTCCCGGATTATCTCTGCACGGGTTACTAGTGAACTGTCATTAACCAGAAGAGCACCGCCTTCACCAGAAATTACATTTTTTGTTTCATGAAAGCTATACGCGCCCAAATCACCGATACAGCCCAATGCTCTGCCTTTGTAACTTGACATAACACCTTGAGCCGCATCCTCTACCACCTTAAGACCGTGCTTGCTAGCAATGGACATGATTGTATCCATTTCACATGCAACCCCAGCATAATGAACTGGAACAATAGCTTTTGTGCGCGATGTGATGGCCGCTTCAATAAGACGCTCGTCCAAGTTCATCGTATCTTCGCGAACATCTACAAATACTGGAATCGCACCACGTAAAACGAAAGCATTTGCGGTAGAAACGAAAGTATATGACGGCATTATTATTTCGTCACCGGGTTCTAAATTGAGCAGTAAAGCAGACATCTCAAGTGCAGCGGTACAAGAATGCGTGAGCAAAACCTTACTCGATCCGGTACGCTGCTCCAACCAGTTATGGCAACGCTTCGTGAATGGTCCGTCCCCCGCTAAACATCCATTGAAATGAGACTCAGCAATGTAATAAAGTTCCTTTCCTGTCATATATGGCCAGTTGAAAGGAATATTGTTTTTACTCATCTTTATACTGCTCCATTCTCAAAGACTGCACGAGGCATGTATACCAAACTAGCAGATTTTTAAAAGTAAAAACCCAATAGAAAAAACATATCAAAAGCGACAATTAATTCCCACAGCGAACCTGAACAACATGGACAGAACCATAAGCTTTTCGCCCAAGCTCCATCAGTGACGAAGCGAAATGCTCACGACAGTACCCTTCAAGTAGCTGCTTATTCGCACCAACAATCTTTATACCGTCAGTAGTTGTTACCAGTTTATCAAATCCACGGGATTGCTGCTGCTCCATCGAAGCAAGAGAAAAAGGAGCAAGAGTGAACACTCCCAGCGCGTAGATCTTGAACTCCTTTGAAACAAGCTCGCTACCTCCTAACACAGGGTATAGCGACTCAAAGGGAAGCTCCCCCCCCCACACAACCACTGGTTCCGTGGGAAACTCTGCGAGTTCAGTAAGACTCTTTTTAGAAAGCGATGTTGCAATATTTGAATCGACAGTAACGAAGTATGAATTAACTACAGCCCCCGCAAACAATATGGCCGCTACAACAAATTGACGGGCGCCATGGAAGCGACTAAACAACAATGGGCTTAGCACAAGCAAACAGAGAACAGGAACGTAAACCCTTAATATCGCCGGCCGCCCTAGCAAACCAAGCAAACATATAGCCGAAATAAATAAAACCCAACTCAGAATAACTCTACGGCTTGGGAAAAATACGGAGAGAACCAAAGCGGAAAGTGTCAGAATAAGGAGTTTTGGATGCCACAAAGCCTCAATGCCGGCCCATATATTAGAAATAACAATAGATTCTTCCGGAAAAAAACCTATTTGAGAAAGCATCGACTCTAGCACTTTAGCATTGGCAATATTTGGATCTGCAAAAAACCAATTACTTACTAAATCGACGTCATTAACACTATAATAATTTTGCTCCAAAACATCCGTTCGTAATTTTAGAGTGGCTCCTGCTCCGAAGTCGGTAAATTTCGCTCTTACCAGATTGAAATCATTGAAAGCTTTCCATGACTCTCCCTGATATGCCTGTCGATCTATGATCGAAGAACTGGCCAAAAAGAGAAAAAGTATTAGGATCGTGCATCTGCAAACTTTGTCTTCATACATCTTCCTCAACGGAAGCAACGGTAGTGCAACTAAAATCACCAGTATAAACTCTTGGCTTCTAACTAAGAATGCACAAGACGATAAAACTAAAGCAGCAACGCATGCTGAGATGCTTCGATTGTTACCGAAAGAACACCAGCACAGCACTGCAGCGACACTAAGCAAGCCAGAATTCACCGTAAACTGAGGAAAAAGCATTGGCCGAAGCATTACTAACAGAAGAACCGCCGCTATGCACAGAACTCCTGCGCCCGCACGTGACAACAAAAAGAGAAACACCGCTCCCGTTAATACCAGCACAGCTACCGTTGCAACAGAGTAGCCGAGCACACCATTAATCGCTGGAATTAAGCGAACAATATCCCCCCATAAAACATTTGAAAAAATAATGGTGGGAGAGTCCGTTTTTGCCAATCCGTATCCATGGGCAACCATTGACATGGCAACGTCATCGTTCGTTTCCCATATCGGCGGATAAATGCTATAGATACAGGTAATGATCACCATAAAAATCAGAAGTGAAAACCAAAAGTTTCTTTGTACTAAAGACAAGAAACTATTTGCCGTTTTGTTCTTATCCACGCGCAGCCACCACGGTTCCGATCACTATAAAGGAGATCCCTAATATTTTTTGTAAAGTCATCGGCTCACTCAAAATCCATGTCCCTAAAATCAGCACCACAACAAAATTTAAACTCATGAAAGGATACGCGTGGTTCAAGTCGAATTTCGACATCGCAGCCATCCACGTAACTGAGGCCAAAAATGCGGCGAAGAAACCGGAAAATATTCCGGGATCCATAAATAAATTAGCAAAAAACTTAAACTTCCCAAAGAGATCTTCCGGTAAAGCACCGAAGCGTGAAATCCTCCATTTCAACATAAGTTGGCCATACACAGTAAAAGCGATAGTTGCAAATATATATACATAATCGAACAAACGAGCCATCAACTTCTCTCCAGTACAGCCAGGCCAAAGCCGGTTTTACCGTAGCCGTTGCCGTTATAAAGCATGTATCTTTTCCCTTTGTGGTCAAACACAAACGGGTATTCGATCATTTCCGAATCCCAGCCTTCAGGAGAAACATCAATAGCGGTTTCATCCAGCGCCAGTCGCCATTGCTTACCTTGGTCAGTGGTTGCGTAGCCTATTCGATACGTGTCCCCGGTTCCACTTCGATAGGAAAACCACATCTCCAGTCCACCCAGAGGATTTTTTGAAACGGTGGGGCGTGAAAAAGCTTGAGCGACACCTACTTCGAATGGGATTGCCAGGCCGTCACGATGCCAACTATGCCCGTCAAAGGAATGTGCCGAGTTGATAACGTGGATCATTTCTCCATTGCCGGAATCCCAAGTCCGGGTCGATCCATACCACATGTCATAACCGCCGCTGCCGTCTTCAAGTACCCATGGGTAGGAAAGGCTTATGGGGTCCATTTCGTCAGCGCTCATGAACGGAGCGTCGCTATCGAGCGTCAGTGTAATATCTGCATTGACAATTAGCCTACCGACGTCGCCTCGCCAATGCTGATTATCTGGCGATTGCCACCCCATGAAAAGCATGTACTGAACGCCGTCGACGGTGTAGCAATTGCCAATGCTCACGCCATCAGCATAAAAACTGCCTTTTGGTCCGTGCTCCAGAAACGGAAAATGGTGTTCCTTGATGACTTTTCGCTGTTCAATATCGATGTCTACTGCGCCGACAGAGGAGCGGTTGTCGCAATCTCGGCCGCTAAAAAATACTCGAAAGATATCATCGTGCAAATATACCGGTAACGGGTTGGCGGCGTGAGATACCAGCTTGGGATGGCGTTTCTCGCCCTCAACAACAAACAGCTGCCCGAGTTTTTTCCATGTCGACTTCATAGCTTTCTCAGCTTGCTGCTGGGTACTTTTGAGCGTTCAGTTGCCGTGCCAATAAATACGCCTTCCTGCTCAGCGTTTGCCAACAGCAATGTACCTGCGCCAATCACACACTTGTCTTCCACCTTTATATGATCGCGCAGCGTCGCATTGACCCCGATAAAACACTGTTCGCCGATGTGAACGCCTCCAGAGATCACCACGTGGGACGCGATAAAAGTATGGTCTTGGATCGTAGAGTGATGGCCTATATGGTTGCCACTCCACAAGGTGATGTTATTACCAATGGTCACAAATGGCTGAATGGTATTGTCTTCAAGGATAAAGCAGTTGTCGCCAATTCGGCCTTCGTTAAGCACGGTGGCATGACTGCTGATGTAATTGGCAAGGGTGTAGCCTAGTGCTTTTGCCGCAAGATACTTTTCTTTACGCACGGCATTGAGCTTTGAATAGCTCAGGGCGATAAACATCTCGTGGCTTTCGGTCGAGTAGTGGTCGGCGATATTTTCGAACGCGACGACGGGCAGCCCACAGAAGGTGGAATCCTCGATATAACTACCGTCTACAGTGAAGGCCACAATTTCAAAAGCGGAGTCTGTGCTGAAGTAAAAGTGCGCCAACTGTGCGATATCGCCAGAGCCAAATATCACTAATTTTTTTTTCATCACATTTTCCTTACAAGAATGGTGAACTCATAAAGGCCGTAGTCATGAAGAAGGGCAACTTGTCGGGAGTAACGTCGCTTGCATAAATCAAATAACAAGCAAGGGTCGGCGTAGTACAGATCATCCCGTTTCTTATCTTCGTCAGAGTAGGAAGTCAGGCAGTTGAAGGCAAATCCCAGACGGCTTGTTCGGTCCAGAACGTCAAGAGTGTTTTCAAGGTAGGTCAGCCATCCGGCGTCCGAACGACCCAGGCGAACATTGAAGATACCGCTAGCAACGACGTAGTCCGCCACAGAGTCGGGTTCAGAGGCAGAAATGAATCGAGCTTCAGGTGCTCCCATGTAGCGCTGCTTCGCGGCCTCGATCATTTCGGTTGAAATATCTATTCCAAGATATGAAAACGGTAGATTCTTGTTTTTCAGGTAATCGACCAGCGCGCCGTAACCACAGCCAAGGTCACTGATAGAGAACGCTTGCAGGCCGTTGATGACCTTGCACAGTTGTTCGAAGCGAAGGGCTTGGCCTTGCTCACCATTCCAGTCCACCCCGTTCGGCGTTTCACCGTGCAGCGCGAGCTTTTTCGAGTAATAGCTCGCTACTTCGTCAAGTAGTTCAGTCTTATCGCTGTGCATAAATCTGTCTCACGATGGTGTAGGGGCGTGGTTTTGATTCGAAAAATATCTTCGAAAAATAGATGCCAACTACCCGATAAACGAGATGATCGTTCCGCCAAGAAGCCAGATGGAGGCCATGACTGTTGTCAAGCCGCTCATCGGGTTCCCGAGGAAACATGCCTCATTTGGCGATGGGCATCTTTTCCGCAGTTGAAGAGCAGGTCAAGGATCGTAACACCATGGGTGAACTCGCCCCATAGTTGCGGATACTCCGGATAGCCTGCGTAGTCGAACCAGGTCAGTTTGATGTTCATCGTTTCGAATACCTGTTCATCGACGTAATCCCTGGCGGCTGGGCCAGAGATGTACTCGGTACCCCCCGCCTGTGCGCAGAGGCCGGCAAGGCGTTCCGTTTTACCGTCGATCAGTGCGTAGTCCCATGAATGACTGATGATGGTCGTTATTTCCATATAATCGCAAACAGCTTGAATAAATCGCTGATTAAGCTCTGAAATATGGGTGTACGAATTGTCTAGATAGAGGGGTTCCAGCCATTTTGCGATTTCATGAAAGTGCGGTGCGCGACTGTAATTCTGAACCAATGCTTTCCAGTGCATGGCGGCCCATTCGGAACCATCAATTTCAGTTTCCCTAATTTTCTGATGGTACTTGCCTTTCACCAGAACAGGTACGGTCAACCATTGCACACCTTGCGAAGTTTTGATCTGGTTACGGTTTCGCCAGTCACGCCTTGTATATTGCATGTCGTCATAGAGGATGAACTCATCCACTGATGCGATCATGTCAAAATACCCCTTCCAAGGAATGTAGTTTGATTGAAGAATTGCAACCTTTTTCACACTTTTCGCCCCAAAAGCTGTATCGCTAGTTAACTCGTCCGATAGCATCAAGCTGTTGGCCGAATCTCGTGGCACGGATTAACAGCTTCCGTACCATCCACTTGTTATTAGCCGCCGCTCAGGCCTGTTTTTATTAAAATCAGGGTTGACAGCTCATTTTTACTTCGTTTCGCAGACACCGGCATCGAACTTTATAGCAAGCCAGATCAATGGCGCATAGGTCAGTAGCAAGCCAGTAAATCCATCTAGCCGGTCTGTCCCCACCAAAAATGCCATAGGCAGCACCCACAACAAATTTACTCCTACGACACCTAGCGTCACTGTTTTGTGGCTTGAGTAATGCCGGGCCGCTTGCTGATAGGCATGACTGCGATGAGCCTGGTAAATTTTTTCTTTTCGAATCAACCGCCTGAGTAGAGTGATCGTAGCGTCTACTGTAAAAACGCCCAACAAAATCAGCCAACTCCACATTAATTCAGATCCCTCCCACGCAGCCTGGATTGTCAGTATCCCAATCACGAGCCCCAAAAAACCACTACCCGCATCGCCCATGAAAATCCGCGCAGGTGGATAGTTCCATACCAGAAAGCCAGCAACTGCTGCTGTCAGTAACAGTGGAGCCCATATCACCGAGTCATGACCGCTTATCCAGGAAATGACACCTGCCCCTGCACATACAAAAATCGCCTGTGTACTGGCCAGCCCGTCAATCCCGTCCATGAAATTGTAAAGATTGAGCGTCCATACCAAATAGATTACAGCGAGGAGATTACCTAAAACACCGAGGTCAACCGTGCTGCCAAATAAATCTATTGGTGGTAGACCATTCAGCCAGAACAACGCCCATGCGGCTGCAGCGAAATGCCCCAGCAACCGCCAACGCGCAGCGATGTGCCCGTGATCATCTGCAAATCCAATGACGGCTACCAACAAACCCGAGCCTATCAAGCCCCAGATTACTGGCCAACTCACTGCACCAAGAATGCTCAAGATCGGTAATGCCAAAATAAAGGCAACGACGATTGCCACGCCCCCCCCGCGCGGCGTCGGGATCGAATGCGAGCTACGTTCGTTCGGAACATCCATCAAGCTCTTGGCCAAGGCATAGCGCCGCAGCAAAAGTGTCAGTGCCCAGGATACGGCGAACACCGAAAGTAGCAGACACCAAAGAATCATTTCGTTTGCTTATCCATATAATGGCCTGCGGTCTGACGCATGGCTTTGTCCATGTCGATGGGTGGAACCCACCCCAACAATTCGCGATTTTTGCTGATATCGACCTGCAGCGAACCGCAGATACGTTGCGCAACCGCTTGCTTGCCCACTATTGATGCCACGAGCTTTAGCACCCCTTCAGGCAATGACAGTAACCAGGCTCTTTTGCCCAAGGCAAGCGCCAGGCGTTGCAGCAAACGTGTTGTGGATAAGTCTTCGCCGTCACTGACCAAGAAGGTCTGGTTGGCCGCCGCCGGATGATCAATACAGGTGATGACCAGGTCTACCAGATTATCGATCGCCACCAGACTCCGCTGATTGCCTATGGCACCCAGCGGCAGTGGTATGCCTTTATTGAGCCAATTCAACATGCTCAGGAAATTGGCTTTGACACCAGGACCATAGACCAGAGGCGGACGGATGATGACAACTTCCATGCCGGTAGTGTGGCCAAGCTGTTTGAGCGCCTCTTCAGCTTCATATTTCGACACGCCATAGGGGTCCGCCGGAGCGGGACGATCATCGGCTTTGAACGGCTTACCTGGAGCTGTACTTTCACCGTTGACCTTGATCGAGCTGATAAAAATGAAACGCTTTACCCCTGACTCAGCGGCATGCCGAGCCAGTCTGAGAGTGCCCTCAACGTTGACCTTGCGAAACTCGGCCAAGATATCACTGGCCGTTTCATTCATTACATGTACACGGGCAGCGGCGTGGATGATTACCTGAACTCCATCAAGCGTGGGCAAGCATTGAGTGTCTGTCAGATCAAACGGCACCACGGCGCACAAACCGTGCAGCGTTGTTGCACTTCGCGCTGCCGCGACGGGGATGAATTTACGGTCCAGCAATAGCCTGAACACCACCGCCCTGCCGACAAACCCGCTTGCCCCCGTGACGAGTACCTTCGGCTCTTTCATTCAGCTTTACTCCCTAACAACGCGGTCGCCCAGCAGATACAAAAGAAAAACAATTTATCGCGACCGCGACGCCGGCACTGCAACGACTTGAAAGACAGCTTCACCAAATCACGACGACGCAATCGCAGCCAGGTTTTGACAAAGGGATCGGAGCCCAGCCCTACCAAACAGGCAATTGTCTGCACCTGTTTGAACCACCAACCATCATGAATGGTTTTATAGCGTGCAATGAGCGGGCTCAGGCCCTTGTTTGCGCCGACCTGGTTGTTTTCATGCTGGCGGTAACTCATTGATGGCAACGGATCGATGTACCAGCGGTAATCGTGGCTCCGTACAAAGGCGTAGCAATACCAGTCGTGCAAAGTGACTGTCTGAAGTTGCCGCCAATTGGCAAGCATCGACGCTTTCAACGAATCAGCAAGACCTCTGCTGAACACGTAGGTGCATCCTGGGCCGGCAGCTTCGAACAAAAAGTCCCAAGCGACTTGCGGCTGGGCCTTGTCCAGTAAATGAGTTCTGCCGTCGGGCCAACAGGCTGTGACATTGCTTGAATAGGCGTCGACCTGGCGACTCTGAATGGCAGTAGTTGCGCGCTGCAACTTGTCGGCATGCCAGATATCGTCCTGATCGGCAAACGCAATGAAGTCATAAGCGGAATAGTCGACATCACGGATCAAGCGAAAGAAGTTGCGTGCTGCACCACCGAACTTACCCACCTCCGGTAAGATGATGATGTTCGGATGCGCGGCAGAAAACGTCGCACACCAAGCTTCGGTTCCGTCAGTCGAAGGGTCGATGCTGACATAAACAGTGACGTCGACGGCAATCTGATCAAGGATCGAGGTCAGTTGCTCCTCAATCCACTGCATGCCGTTATAGGCAGCCAGCAAAACCGCTATCTTTGGATATTTTACTGGCATGCCATTCCTGCTTGCACCGGTTGAACGTTACCGCTCGAAAGGATAAATCTGTCGACTCAAGAGGAAGGTGCATCCAACAGTTTTTGCAGGTACTGACCGTAACCAGTCTTTTTGAGCGCCTTGGCTTGAGCGCTCAATTGCTCAGAGGTGATCCATCCGTTGCTGTAGGCAATCTCCTCGAGGCAGGCTACTTTCAAGCCTTGACGCTTCTCAATGGTATGCACGAAGTGACTGGCTTCAAGCAACGAATCATGAGTACCGGTATCCAACCAGGCAAAGCCGCGGCCGAGCATCTCGACATTCAAACTCTTCTGCTCGAGGTAGGCACGATTTACATCGGTAATTTCCAGTTCACCACGCTCGGATGGCTTGATGTTCTTGGCTATCTCGACAACTTGGTTGTCGTAGAAGTACAAGCCTGTCACCGCGTAGTTGGATTTGGGTTTCAGCGGCTTTTCTTCGATGCTCAGCGCCCGGCCGGATGCGTCGAATTCCACAACACCAAAACGTTCCGGATCTGACACGTGATAGCCAAATACTGTTGCGCCATGCTCTTGAGCGCTGGCAGAACGCAGGTTGTCCGAGAAGTGCTGACCATAGAAGATGTTGTCGCCCAGGATCAGGCAGCAAGGATCTTCGCCGATGAACGCTTCGCCGATGATGAAGGCTTGTGCAAGGCCGTCTGGGCTTGGCTGCTCGGCATAAGTCAGCTTGATGCCATACAGGCTGCCGTCGCCCAACAACTTGCGGAAACAAGGCAAGTCTTCCGGGGTGGAGATGATCAGGATCTCTCGCATACCCGCCAGCATCAGCACCGACAGCGGATAAAAGATCATCGGCTTGTCGTAGATAGGCAGCATCTGTTTGGATACACCAAGGGTCAACGGATGCAGACGCGTGCCCGAGCCGCCAGCGAGGATGATCCCTTTACGATTTGTCGTGGTCATTTATTCAAAACTTCCCTAAGCATTCGGGTTACGCCACTTTGCCAATCCGGCAGGTGTAGTGAAAAATTGTCACATAGCTTCTGAGTATTCAAACGCGAATTCAAAGGCCGACGTGCAGGTGTTGGGTAAGCGGTTGTTTCTATGGGGTCAATCGCCGTTACGGTGAGCTCTTCACCGTTAGCCCTGGCAAAATCGATCACGTGGTTGGCATAGCCATGCCAGGACACTTCGCCGCTGGCCGCTAGGTGATACAAGCCTGCCAGTTCAGGGCGCTGCAAGACCTGCTGAATGGCCAAGGCAGTTACGTCGGCAACCAGATCGGCGCCAGTGGGGGCGCCAATCTGGTCATTGATAACCCTCAAGGTCTCTCTATCCTTGGCAAGGCGCAACATTGTTTTGGCAAAGTTGTTGCCTCGAGCGCCATAAATCCAGCAGGTACGGAAGATCAGATGCTTGCAGCCAGACGCAATAATCGCCCGTTCACCAGCAAGTTTGCTTGCGCCGTAGTGATTCACCGGAGCGACTGCATCCGTCTCAAGCCATGGCGTCGAACCCTGACCACTGAAGACGTAGTCGGTCGAATAGTGAATCAGCCAGGCATTCAGAGCTGCTACTTCCTCTGCGAGGATCTGACTTGCCTGACCGTTCACTCGGTCAGCCAAATCAGTTTCGGACTCGGCTTTGTCAACCGCCGTATACGCAGCAGCATTAACAATAATGTCGGGGTTTACCTGGCGGATCGTCGCACGCAACGCATCGAAATCAGACAAGTCACCGCATAAGCCATCAACCACATGACGATCCAGGGAAATCAATTCGCCAAGCGGTGCGAGGGAGCGTTGCAGCTCCCAGCCCACTTGGCCGTTTTTTCCCAGCAGAAGTATTTTCATGCTTTATTCGAACGATCTGCGTAGTTCTGATCGATCCACTGCTGATAGCTACCGCTCTTCACGTGAGCGACCCATTCGGTGTTGTTGAGGTACCACTCCACCGTTTTGCGGATGCCGGTTTCAAAGGTTTCTTCCGGCGTCCAACCCAGTTCACGCTGGATTTTGCTGGCGTCGATTGCGTAACGCTGATCGTGGCCCGGGCGATCCTGAACATAGGTGATCAGGCTTGCGTGTGGACGGTGAGCTGAATCGGGACGCAGCTCGTCGAGCAGTGCGCACAGGGTATGCACCACTTCGATGTTTTGCTTTTCGTTATGGCCACCGATGTTGTAC
Source organism: Pseudomonas sp. RT4P38 (assembly GCF_054897765.1). Lineage (NCBI taxonomy): Bacteria > Pseudomonadati > Pseudomonadota > Gammaproteobacteria > Pseudomonadales > Pseudomonadaceae > Pseudomonas > Pseudomonas sp. RT4P38. The sequence goes on along the minus strand of NZ_CM142703.1, from coordinate 2,144,431 downwards.
GTCTCGCCGATCACGCCTTCGGTCACGACTTTGTACAGTGCGCGGGCGTGGTCTTCGACGTAGAGCCAGTCACGGACCTGATTGCCTTTGCCGTAGACCGGTAGCGGCTTGCCTTCCAGTGCGTTGAGAATGATCAGCGGGATCAACTTCTCAGGGAAGTGGCACGGGCCGTAGTTGTTCGAGCAGTTGGTGATCAGGGTCGGCAAGCCGTAAGTACGGCTCCAGGCGCGAACCAGGTGATCGGAACTGGCCTTGCTGGCGGAGTAAGGCGAGCTTGGCTGATACGGCGTGGTTTCGGTGAAGAGGTCTTCCGGACCTTCGAGGTCTCCGTAAACTTCGTCAGTCGAAATATGGTGAAAGCGGAAGTTGGCTTTACGCGCATCATCCAGCGCCGCCCAATAGTGGCGTGCAGCTTCCAGCAGGGTGTAAGTGCCGATGATGTTGGTCTGGATGAATTCAGACGGACCGGAGATTGAGCGATCGACGTGAGACTCTGCGGCCAGGTGCATGATCGCATCCGGTTGATGTTCACGCAGGACGCGGTCGATCTGATCGCGGTCGCAGATGTCGACGCGCTCGAACACGTAACGCGAGTTCTGGCTAACTTCGGCCAATGACTCAAGGTTACCGGCGTAAGTAAGCTTATCGACGTTAACGACAGAGTCGGTAGTGTTGGAGATGATATGACGGATGACTGCCGAGCCGATAAACCCGGCGCCGCCGGTTACTAGAATTTTCACGCGAAACCATACCCTTGAGTTACTGACAGGGCCGCCAACCGAGCACTGTCTAATCCATGAATGCAGAAGCCATCAAATCAGCTGAGGCCTCTGACAGAGTCAGTTTGAACCGACGTGGGCATATGCCACTATCGGACAAGCGCAGCATTTTACAGCTTAATGACGGTTTTACTAATGGATATAGACAAGCCGTGGCTAAAGTTTAGTGCGCCTTGCGCGTCATGTCGCAATCAGACAAGGCGCTTGCGTGAGACTCTGGACGTACGTCCCAGAAACCAGCCAAGAATCGGCCCGATCACCATCCCAATCAACAACGCAACAACCATGATCAGCGATACCGGTAGCTGCGGCCCCGCCCACCCCAGGAACAGCAGGGAAACCGATTGTTGATTCTCGAGAACGAACGCGAGGATCGCCAAAACCAGCAACAGGACGAATACGGCGAGCAGTACGCGCTTGAGGTTACGCATGAGCGGTTCCTTGCATTGCGGTGGCCGTCAAAGCCCTTCCTCCTCGTCCTCGTTCACACGATCGCGCAATTCTTTGCCTGGCTTGAAATGCGGCACGAACTTGCCGTCGAGGCTGACGGACTGACCGGTTTTTGGATTGCGACCTACGCGCGGCGCGCGGTAGTGCAAAGAGAAGCTGCCAAACCCACGGATCTCGATGCGATCACCGGTGGCCAGACATTGGGACATTTGTTCAAGCATGGTCTTGATGGCCAGCTCCACATCCTTGGATGAGAGCAGCCCTTGATGGGTGACAATTCGTTCGATCAACTCCGACTTCGTCATATTTTTCCCTTCTTTTTCAAGCAGCTAGATCAGCGCTTCAAAGGTTTTAGCACGCCCGGATCAATTTGAACAGCCCGAGTTTTTGACATTCTTCACCCGCAATGAGATGCCCTCTTCCAGAGCCACGGAACATTGATCGTGCACTCTCGCACTCATCTACAGATAACCAGCATGGTGCGCGTCAGATAGCCCGCGGGGTTGAAGCCAAAGGGATACTCATCCTCGTCTTTGGCATCATCGGACCTGGCTACAACTTTGTAGCCCTCCGCCTTGCACTCCTTGTTCGCTCGCTTGTGACACTTCTCCCACCCCGACCCCAGTCCTGAGCAATCGATCTCGATACCACTGACCCCACGTACGGCGTGAGTCTTGGCACTAGTGGTACAGCCCGCCAATGCCAGTACTGCTATTACGACAATGAGCTTGTTCATTCGCTTCCTTAGGTCGGACGCTCTGCCCGACGGTCGTTCGCTTCAGGCTAAAGACTAGCCGCAAATAAACGATTGATCCTATTAAAGAAAGAGACAGCTTTTGGACACAATTGGTTTCATGGGCATTTGCGGGAGGAGGCATGACCGGAAGATTCCTGCCTGCCCCCTTGACGATCCAGCGTGCGATCTCTTAGTTAAGGGCTGAGCGCGAGCCCAGACCAATGCGATCAGCTAGAAATACAGCTGCGCTCGCCGAGAACCTCACCTCCTCGGTGCAATCACAGGCCCCTGAAAACTTTTACTACGTAGCGAAATGCCTCAGGACTGGCCAATGTTCTTGCAACGAAAGGACGCTACTTTCACAATGGCAACGCGGGACAAGCGTTTGGTTTAAGGATGAGATCGCGTGTACAAACTTTCTTCGTTACAAGCCGCCAGAGGCTTGGCAGCTCTTATGGTCGTTGCATTCCACTCACTGTTTATTAGTTCTAAATATTTAGAAAGCAAAAATTTTCTACCGGAAATGTTTTTTTTCGGACAAACCGGCGTTGATCTTTTTTTTGTAATCAGCGGATTTGTGATGATTATCGCCTTCCGTAACAAATTCGGAAAAAAAGGTGAGATATTCAATTTTCTGAAAGGCCGCTTCTTTCGTATATACCCTACTTACTGGATTTACTTTCTCGCCGTTTTTCTTGTATTCCAGATAAAGCCCGAGATGATGAACGGATCGCAAAGTGGGAATGTTGACCTCACGGCCTCCTTACTGTTGCTACCCGCCTCGGCACTACCGTTGCTGATGGTCGCTTGGTCATTGATCCACGAAGTGTGGTTCTATCTGGTCTTTGCAGTAATTCTGCTACTGCCGTCCAAATGGGTACTGAGTGCCTTTTCCTTCTGGCTTATAGCAATCATTTGCGCATCTGTATTCGCAGCCACGCCGGATAACCCGTACTTACGCGTGATGACCCACGCGTTTTCCCTTGAGTTCATCTTTGGCGCATTGGCTGGCATCGCCTACTTGAAGCTCTCGAAACAACCTACGCTCTCGCCTCTCGCTGCGGCCTTGATGGTACTTGTCGGACTGAGCGCTATCGCTTATGCCTTGAGCGCAGGAGCTGTCGACGGCTCTGACGTGATTAAATCCATATCCCTGGAGCGGGCCTTTGCGGTCGGAGGCGGATACACCCTTCTTCTGTTGGCGTCCGCACTGCTAGAGTCGACCAACAGATTGAAGGTGTTCGGTTTGCTAAAGTCGGTCGGGGACATGTCCTACTCACTTTATCTCTCACACATATTGACGCTAAGTGTTTGCGGGAGAGTGTGGTTTTCGCTTGGGTATACGGGGAGTGGTGTTTGGGGGGCAATGGCGTTTTGGGCAGCCTCGTACGGCGCTGTTATTTTGGTCGCTTACTTGAGCCATCGCTTGATCGAAAAACCTCTACTTGCACTTACGACCTCTTATAGAAGCGTAAAACCTGTCAAACAGCCGCCCACTGCCGAGGGAGATACCTGATACGCCAGGAAGAGGAATAAGGTTGCCAGCACAAATTGGCAACTACCGCCTTGCACTCCGTGTTCGCTCGCTTGCGACACGTCTCCCATCCCGACCCCAGCCCTGAGCAATCGATCTCGATGCCACTGACCCCACGTACGGCGTGAGTCTTGGCACTAGTGGTACAGCCCGCCAATGCCAGTACTGCCATTACGACAATGAGCTTGTTCATTCGCTTCCTTTGGCCAGGCACGCCGCCCGACAGTCGTTCGCTTCAGGCTAGAGACTAGCTGTAAATAAACGATTGATCCTATTAAAGAAAGAGACAACTTGTCGGGAGGATTGGTTTCACGGCAAACGATCGCAGTGCCATGTAACCATCAGAATCACTAAATCGCAGGCGCAAAAAAGGGCGACCGAAGTCGCCCTTTTTCTATGGTCTGACAGAACTTAGTTCTGTTTTTCCATTTGTGCACGCAACAGGTCGCCCAGAGTGGTAGGACCAGCAGCAGGAGCATCCGAAGCTGGCTTGTCGCGCAGGCTTTGGATTGCTTCTTTCTCTTCAGCATCGTCTTTCGACTTGATGGAGAGCTGGATTACGCGGCTCTTACGGTCAACGCTGATGATCTTGGCTTCTACTTCCTGGCCTTCTTTCAGAACGTTGCGCGCGTCTTCAACGCGGTCACGGCTGATTTCGGAGGCTTTCAGAGTCGCTTCGATATCGTCGGCCAGAGTGATGATGGCGCCTTTAGCGTCAACTTCTTTCACGATGCCTTTAACGATTGCGCCTTTGTCGTTCTCTTGAACGTACTCGGAGAACGGATCGCTTTCCAGTTGCTTGATACCCAGGGAGATACGCTCGCGCTCTGGGTCAACCGACAGGATAACGGTGTCCAGCTCGTCGCCCTTCTTGAAGCGGCGAACGGCTTCTTCGCCCACTTCGTTCCAGGAGATGTCGGACAGGTGAACCAGACCGTCGATGCCGCCGTCCAGACCAATGAAGATACCGAAATCGGTGATCGACTTGATGGTGCCGGAGATTTTATCGCCCTTGTTGAACTGGCCAGAGAAATCTTCCCATGGGTTAGATTTGCACTGCTTGATGCCGAGGGAGATACGACGACGCTCTTCGTCGATGTCCAGAACCATAACTTCCACTTCGTCGCCGACTTGTACGACTTTCGAAGGGTGGATGTTCTTGTTGGTCCAGTCCATTTCGGAAACGTGTACCAGGCCTTCAACGCCTTCTTCCAGCTCAGCAAAGCAGCCGTAGTCGGTCAGGTTGGTTACACGAGCGGTAACGCGAGTGCTTTCTGGGTAACGGGCTTTGATAGCAACCCATGGATCTTCGCCCAGTTGCTTGAGGCCCAGGGAAACACGATTGCGTTCGCGATCGTACTTCAGAACCTTGACATCGATCTCGTCGCCAACGTTGACGATTTCGGAAGGATGCTTGATACGCTTCCAAGCCATGTCGGTAATGTGCAGCAGGCCATCGACGCCACCCAGATCGACGAATGCGCCGTAATCGGTGAGGTTCTTGACGATACCTTTGACTTGTTGGCCTTCCTGCAGGGATTCCAGCAGAGCTTCACGCTCAGCGGAGTTCTCGGCTTCGAGGACGCTACGACGGGAAACGACAACGTTGTTGCGTTTCTGGTCAAGCTTGATGACCTTGAATTCCAGCTCTTTGCCTTCCAGGTGCGTGGTGTCGCGCACTGGACGAACGTCAACCAGAGAACCTGGCAGGAACGCACGGATGCCGTTAACGTCGACAGTGAAGCCGCCTTTAACCTTACCGTTGATAACGCCCTTGACCACTTCTTCGGCTGCGAAGGCTGCTTCCAGAACAATCCAGCATTCAGCGCGCTTGGCTTTTTCACGGGACAGCTTGGTTTCACCAAAGCCGTCTTCAACCGAGTCCAGAGCAACGTGAACTTCGTCACCGACGTTGATAGTCAGTTCGCCAGCATCGTTGTAGAACTGCTCAAGCGGGATGAGTGCTTCAGACTTCAGGCCAGCGTGAACGGTTACCCAGCGAGCTTGGTAATCGATATCAACGATAACACCGGTGATGATGGAGCCTGCCTGAAGGTTCAGGGTTTTTAGGCTTTCTTCAAAGAGTTCCGCAAAGCTTTCGCTCATTTTAATTCCTGATGATAAGGGCGAAGAATACGCCCATCTCCACATCCCAGACGACGTGGGTTACGTTCATTTAAAGAAACAGCGCAGGACTATGACTGGTCCCCTGCAGAGTCTCTTGGTCACCCGGCGATATCGCGGAGTGCGATCTCGCTCATGATGCGTTCCAGCACCTGATCGATGGATAATTCCGTGGAATCCAGCTGTATGGCGTCAGCCGCCGGCTTGAGCGGGGCTACCGCTCGCTGGGTGTCACGCTCATCGCGTGCACGTATCTCATCTAGCAGACTCGACAGACTAACACCATCGACTTTGCCCTTCAACTGCAAGTATCGACGGCGAGCACGCTCCTCGGCACTGGCAGTCAGGAATATCTTCAGCGGCGCATCGGGGAAAACCACCGTGCCCATGTCGCGACCATCGGCTACCAGACCCGGCGGCTCCTGAAACGCCCGCTGGCGCTGCAGCAAGGCGTCGCGCACCGCCGGCAGAGCGGCCACTTGCGAGGCCCATGCGCCGACTTGTTCATTGCGCAGATCATCAGTGACATCGTCACCTTCGAGAATGATTCGTTGCGGATGACCTTCGGTCGCGCCGACGAACTGCACGTCCAGATGAGCGGCCAGCAGCTTCAGCGACTCTTCATTGGTCAGATCGACGCCATGGTTACGCGCGGCGAATGCCAGCAGACGGTACAGCGCACCGGAATCCAGCAGGCACCAGCCCAGGCGCTTGGCCAGAATCCCGGCAATAGTGCCCTTGCCCGAACCGCTAGGCCCGTCGATGGTGATGACCGGTGACTTGATAATCACGACTGAGCCTCTTGTGCAACACGGATACCGACCTGCGCGCACAGCGCGAGGAAGTTCGGGAACGACGTCGCGACGTTGGCGCAATCATGGATGCGGATCGGTGCAGTGGCGCGCAGCGAAGCAACACTGAAGGCCATCGCAATGCGGTGATCGCCGTGGCCGTGCACTTCGCCGCCGCCGATCTGGCCACCGTCGATAATGATGCCGTCCGGGGTCGGTTCGCATTTGACGCCCAGTGCCAGCAAGCCATCCGCCATGACCTGAATCCGGTCCGACTCCTTGACCCGCAGCTCTTCAGCGCCACGCAGGATGGTGCGCCCTTCGGCACAGGCGGCGGCCACGAACAGCACCGGGAATTCGTCGATGGCCAGCGGAACCAGCGCTTCGGGAATCTCGATACCCTTGAGTTTAGCTGCACGTACGCGCAGATCCGCCACCGGCTCACCGCCGACTTCACGCTGGTTTTCCAGGGTGATGTCAGCACCCATCAGACGCAGAATATCGATCACACCGGTACGGGTCGGGTTGATGCCGACGTGCTCGAGCACCAGCTCCGAACCTTCGGCAATCGATGCGGCCACCAGGAAGAACGCCGACGACGAGATGTCGCCCGGCACTTCAATGTGGGTCGCGGTCAGTTTGTGGCCGGACTCGACCGAAGCAGTCGCACCGTTGACCGTGACCGGGTAGCCGAAGCCACGCAGCATGCGCTCGGTGTGGTCGCGGGTTGGCGCTGGCTCGGTGACGGTGGTCTTGCCTTCGGCGTACAAACCCGCCAGCAGCAGGCAGGATTTAACCTGGGCACTGGCCATTGGCATGGTGTAGGTCAGGCCTTTGAGCTTATTGCCGCCTCGAATAGTCATCGGTGGACGACCTTCGGCAGCGGTTTCGATCACAGCGCCCATTTCACGCAGCGGATTGGCCACGCGATTCATCGGACGCTTGGACAGCGAAGCATCGCCCGTGAGCGTGCTGTCGAAGTTCTGCGCAGCCAACAGGCCAGACAGCAGACGCATCGACGTGCCGGAGTTGCCCAGATAGATCGGGCCCGGCGCAGGCTTCAAGCCATGCAGGCCGACGCCGTGAATGGTCACGCGACCGTGGTGCGGACCTTCGATCACGACGCCCATATCACGGAAGGCTTGCAAGGTTGCCAGGGCATCTTCGCCCTCGAGGAAACCTTCCACTTCGGTGACGCCTTCAGCCAGGGAGCCGAGCATGATCGAACGGTGGGAAATCGATTTGTCGCCCGGTACACGAATCCGCCCAGTCAGGCGGCCACCAGGTTGTGCCAGGAAAATCAGGTCGTTGGAATTCATAGCGTCCACATAAGCCCGGCGGGCCAGGATTTTACTGAAATGTTCGCGGGCAACCCGGGCGCGAGTGAACACGCCCAACAATTGGTGCCCATCCCCTGCATCGACCGCGTCGCGCAAGGCGTCGAGGTCGCTGCGAAATGTATCGAGTGTGCGCAGGACAGCTTCGCGATTGGCGAGGAAGATGTCGTGCCACATGACCGGGTCGCTACCCGCAATTCTTGTGAAATCGCGGAAACCGCCCGCAGCGTACCGGAAGATCTCAAGGTTTTCATTGCGCTTGGCCAACGAATCGACCAAACCGAACGCCAACAAGTGCGGCAAATGGCTGGTCGCCGCCAACACTTCGTCGTGACGCTCAACCTGCATGTGCTCGACATCGGCGCCCAATTCGCGCCACAACCGGTCGACCACTGCCAGCGCTGCCGGATCAGTTTGATCCAGCGGCGTCAGAATCACTTTATGGCGACGGAACAGCTCGGCGTTGGAGGCTTCCACCCCGCTCTGCTCGGAACCGGCAATCGGATGCCCCGGCACGAAACGCGACGGCATGCCGCCAAACGCCTCAGTTGCCGCACGCACCACGTTGCCCTTGGCGCTGCCGACGTCGGTCAGAATCGCTTGCCCCAGGTCCATGGCGGCCAATCGGCCGAGCATTTTTTCCATGGCAAGGATTGGCACGGCGAGTTGAATGACGTCGGCGCCCTGGCAAGCAACGGCCAGGTCTTCTTCGCAGCGATCCACCACACCCAGCTCAACCGCCAGTTTGCGCGACTGCGGGTCGAGATCGACCCCGATCACTTCGCGGCACAGCCCGCTTTCACGCAAACCCTTGGCAAACGAACCACCGATCAGCCCCAGACCGACCACCACCAGGCGACCGATCATAGGTTCAGCAGATGGCAGTGCAGTGACATCAACCACGAGCCAGAACCTTGGTCAGCGCTTCGAGGAAGCGGCTGTTTTCGGCCGGCAGACCGATGGTGATGCGCAAGTGGCTCGGCATGCCGTAGTTGGCCACCGGACGCACGATCACGCCTTCGCGCAGCAAACCCTGGAAGACCGGCGCCGCCACTTGCCCCAGATCGACGCAGATGAAGTTGCCCTTGGACGGAATCCAGCTCAACCCCAGCTCACGGAAACCCGCTTGCAGTTGCTGCATGCCGGATTCGTTCAGGCGGCGGCTTTCAGCCAGGTAGTCGGTGTCTTGCAGCGCAGCGCACGCAGCGGCCAGGGCCAGGCTGTTGACGTTGAACGGCTGACGCACACGGTTCAGCACATCCGCAACCACCGCGGTGGACAAGCCATAACCGACCCGCAACGCCGCCAGACCGTAGGCCTTGGAGAAGGTGCGCGAAACCAGCAGGTTCGGGTAAGCCGCCAGGTAGTCCAGGCCATCCGGCAAGTCGCTGCCTTCGGCGTATTCGATGTAGGCCTCGTCCAGCACCACCAGCACGTGTTCCGGTACATCCTGCAGGAATTCGTCCAGCGCCTCGGCGTCGAACCAGGTCCCGGTCGGGTTGTTCGGGTTGGCGATGAACACCACACGGGTATTGGCATCGATCGCGGCCAGCATGGCCGACAGATCATGGCCCCAGTCTTTGGCCGGGATCACTTTTGCCTGGGCGCCAACGGCTTGGGTCACGATCGGATAGACCGCAAACGCGTGCTCGCTGAACACCGCGTTCAGACCCGGCGCCAGATAGGCACGCGCGACCAGTTCCAGAAGGTCGTTGGAACCGTTGCCCAATGTCACCTGATTGAGCTCGACGCGGCACTGATCGGCCAGCAGGGTCTTGAGTGCAAAACCGTTGCCGTCCGGATAACGGGTCAGCTCGGCCAGCGCCTCGTGAATCGCTGCCAGCGCCTTGGGACTGGCGCCCAACGGGTTTTCGTTGCTGGCCAGTTTGACGATGCTGGCCGGATCAATGTTCAGCTCGCGCGCCAGTTCGTCCACGGGCTTGCCCGGAACGTAAGGCGAAAGTTGTTGCACGCCCGGCTGTGCCAGAGCGAGGAAGTCACCACTCATTTGCTACCGCCCTTAGAGAACTGCTTTCGGGTAGGAACCCAGCACTTTGAGTGCCACTGCTTCCTGACTGATCTTTTCCAGCACACCTTTTATCAGCGGATCGCGGTGATGGCCGACAAAGTCGATGAAGAACACGTAGGTCCATTTACCGCTGCGCGACGGACGCGTCTCGATGCGTGTCAGGTCGATGCCGTTGTCGTGGAACGGCACCAGCAACTCGTGAAGTGCGCCGGGCTTGTTGCTCATGGAGACGATGATCGAGGTCTTGTCGTCGCCGGTCGGTGGCACTTCCTGGCTGCCGATCATCAGGAATCGCGTGGAGTTGTCCGGGCGATCCTCGATTTTCTCGGCCAGACGGGTCAGCCCGTACAAGCCTGCGGCCATGTCGCCGGCAATCGCCGCCGAGTTCCACTCACCCTTGACCCGTTTGGCCGCTTCGGCGTTGCTGGACACCGCCACGCGCTCGACATTCGGGTAATGCGCGTCCAGCCATTTGCGGCACTGGGCCAGCGACTGGGCGTGGGAATAGATGCGGCTGATGCTGTCGGTCTTGGTGTTTTCACCGACCAACAGGTGGTGGTGAATCCGCAGCTCGACTTCGCCACAGATCACCATGTCGTGTTCGAGGAAGCTGTCGAGGGTGTGGTTGACCGCGCCTTCGGTGGAGTTCTCCACCGGGACCACGCCAAAGTTCACCGCACCGGCCGCCACTTCGCGGAACACTTCGTCGATCGCCGCCATCGGCTTGCTGATCACCGCGTGGCCGAAGTGCTTCATGGCGGCGGCTTGGGTGAAGGTGCCTTCAGGGCCGAGGTACGCCACTTTCAGCGGCTGCTCGAGGGCCAGGCACGAGGACATGATTTCGCGGAACAAACGCGCCATCTCTTCGTTGCCCAGCGGCCCCTGGTTACGCTCCATCACGCGCTTGAGCACCTGAGCTTCACGCTCAGGACGATAGAACACCGGCACTTCGCCTTCGGCCAGCGAGGCCATCTTTACTCGCGCAACTTCCTGGGCGCAGCGTGCGCGCTCACTGATCAGCTCCATGACCTTGGTGTCCAGAGCATCAATGCGAATGCGCAGTGCCTTGAGTTCTTGCTCAGACATTAACCGTGTTCCTTCTCGAACTCTGCCATGTACGAAATCAGTGCGTTGACCGCAACGATGTCGACGGCGTTATAGATGGAGGCACGCATGCCACCCACGGAACGGTGACCCTTGAGGTTCAACAGGCCACGTTCTTCGGCACCGGCCAGGAATGGCTTGTCGAGACGATCGTCAGCCAGACGGAACGGCACGTTCATCCACGAGCGATCCGACTTGTTGATCGGGTTGCTGTACAAGCCGCTGGCGTCGATGAAGTTGTACAGCGTGCGCTGTTTAACGTCGTTGAGCTTGCCGATGGCTTCAACACCACCCTGCTCCTTCATCCACTCGAATACCAGACCCGAGAGGTACCAGGCCAGGGTTGGCGGGGTGTTGTACATCGAGCCGTTATCGGCCGCGACCTTGTAGTTGAGCATGGTCGGGCAAATGGAACGGGCGTGACCCAGCAGGTCTTCGCGAATGATGTTCACGACGATGCCGCTCGGGCCGATGTTTTTCTGGGCACCGGCGTAGATCATGCCGAAGCGCGAGACATCCATCGGACGCGAAAGAATGTCCGAGGACATGTCGGCGACCAGAGGGACATCACCGGTTTCCGGGATCCACTGGAACTCCAGGCCGCCAATGGTTTCGTTCGGCGCGTAGTGAACGTAGGCCGCGTCCTTGGACAGGTTCCATTCGTTCTGACCGGGAATAGCGAAATAGTCGTAAGGCTTGGCGGTGGCGGCAACGTTGACGTTACCGTAGCGCGACGCTTCTTCGATGGCTTTCTGCGACCAGATACCGGTGTCGATATAGTCGGCGGTGCCGCTTTCCGGCAACAGGTTCAGAGGAATCTGAGCAAATTGCTGGCTGGCGCCACCTTGCAGAAACAGCACTTTATAGTTCGAGGGGATATTCAGCAGATCACGCAGATCCTGCTCGGCCTTGGTGGCGATGGACACGAATTCATCACTGCGATGACTCATTTCCATGACCGACAGGCCTTTGCCGTGCCAATCAAGGAGTTCACCCTGAGCGCGCTTCAGGACAGCTTCAGGAAGCGCCGCAGGACCGGCACAGAAGTTATAGGCTCTCTTGCTCACATCCAATCTCGCTCTGATTTGGTGGTATCACGCAATAAATAATCAGCGACACAGACCTTATTTGGAACAAGCTTTTGTGGGAGCTGGCTTGCCTGCGATTGCATCACCGCGGTGCACAAGACACACCGCAGCGCCTGCATCGCGGGCAAGCCCGGCTCCCACAAAAGCCCTTTCACACAGGATCTTCGTGGGTGTCGATATTTTCAACAGGGACAAACAACAAGGGGGCGAATTTTCATCCGCCCCCCGTTTGTCCGCTTATTCCTGCGGTTCTTCGTCGGCGGCGGCGTCGAGTTGCTGGTCTTCGGCAACGTCGTCGATCACGACTTCACCGTCGAACACTGCACCCTCTTCCTCTTCACCTTCCAGCTCTTCACCTTCGACTTCCGACGGTTCCTGAACCCGTTCCAGACCTACCAGTTTTTCATCGCTGGCCAGCTTGATCAGGGTCACGCCCTGGGTGTTACGACCCAGGCTGGAGACTTCGTCAACACGCGTACGCACCAGGGTGCCCTGGTCGGAAATCAGCATGATTTCCTCGCCATCGAGCACCTGGACTGCACCGACCAGACGGCCGTTACGGTCGTTGCTGACCATGGCGATAACGCCCTGACCGCCACGTTTGTACTCAGGGAACTCGGTGATCGCCGTGCGCTTGCCGTAACCACGCGCCGAAGCGGTGAGGATCTGGCTGCCTTCTTCCGGGATCAGCATCGAAATCAGCTTCTGGCCTTCCGGCAGACGCATACCGCGAACACCGCGAGCGGTACGGCCCATGGCGCGAACATCGGTTTCCTTGAAGCGAGTGACCTTGCCGCCGTCGGAGAACAGCATGACTTCGCGCTCGCCATCGGTAATGGAGGCAGAAATCAGCACGTCGCCTTCGTCCAGCTCCAGCGCGATCAGGCCAACGCTGCGCTGTCGGCTGAAGGATTCCAGCGGGGTCTTCTTCACGGTGCCGTTGGCGGTGGCCATGAAGATGAAGTGACCTTCGGTGTACTCATCGACCGGCAGCATGGTGGTGATGTATTCACCCTCGCCCAGCGGCAGCAGGTTGACCAACGGACGACCACGGGCAGCGCGGGACGCTTCCGGGATTTCGTAGGTTTTCAGCCAGTACACTTTGCCTTTGCTGGAGAACAGCAGCAGCGTGGTGTGGCTGTTGGCGACCAGCAGGTGAGCGATGTAGTCCTCATCCTTCACGCCAGTAGCCGATTTGCCTTTACCGCCACGACGCTGAGCCTGGTACGCAGCCAAAGGCTGGGTCTTGGCGTAGCCACCGTGGGAAATGGTCACGACGCGCTCTTCTTCCGGGATCATGTCACCCAGGGTCAGGTCGAGACGGGCATCGAGAATCTCGGTGCGACGCACATCGCCGTATTCGGCGCGGATCACTTCCAGCTCTTCACGGATCACTTCCATCAGGCGCGTGGCGCTGCTGAGGATGCGGATCAGTTCGCCGATCTGGTTGAGGATCTCTTGATACTCGGCCAGCAGCTTTTCGTGTTCCAGACCGGTCAGACGGTGCAGACGCAGTTCCAGAATGGCTTGCGCCTGTTCCGGCGACAGGAAGTACTTGCCTTCGCGCAGACCGTATTGCGGGTCCAGGGTCTCTGGACGGCACGAATCGGCACCGGCACGCTCAACCATCGCAACCACGGCGGAAGATTCCCACGCAGTCTTGATCAGCGCTTCCTTGGCTTCCGACGGCGTTGGCGAGGCTTTGATCAGGGCGATGACCGGGTCGATATTCGACAGGGCAACCGCTTGACCTTCCAGAATGTGACCACGTTCGCGGGCTTTACGCAGTTCGAACACGGTACGGCGGGTAACGACTTCGCGACGGTGACGAACGAAGGCTTCCAGCAGGTCCTTGAGGTTCAGGATCCGCGGACGGCCGTCGATCAGCGCGACGATGTTGATACCGAATACCGCTTGCAGCTGGGTCTGGGCGTAGAGGTTGTTGAGGATCACCTCAGGCACTTCGCCGCGACGCAGCTCGATCACAACGCGCATACCGTCCTTGTCGGACTCGTCGCGCAGTTCGGTGATGCCTTCGAGCTTCTTCTCTTTTACCAGCTCGGCGATCTTCTCGATCAGACGGGCCTTGTTCAACTGGTAAGGGAGTTCGGTGATGACGATCTGCTGACGGCCACCGACCTTGTCGATGTCTTCGATCATCGAGCGGGCGCGCATGTAAATGCGGCCACGACCGGTGCGGTAGGCTTCGATGATGCCGGCGCGACCGTTGATGATCGCGGCGGTCGGGAAGTCCGGACCAGGGATGTATTGCATCAGCTCATCGATGGTCAACTCGGGGTTGTCGATGAGTGCCAGGCAACCGTCGATGACTTCACCGAGGTTGTGCGGCGGAATGTTGGTCGCCATGCCCACGGCGATACCGCTGGAGCCGTTGACCAACAGGTTGGGAATACGGGTCGGCATGACCGCAGGGATCATTTCGGTGCCGTCGTAGTTCGGCACCCAGTCCACGGTTTCTTTGTGCAGGTCAGCCAGCAGCTCGTGCGCCAGCTTGGTCATGCGCACTTCGGTGTATCGCATGGCGGCGGCGTTGTCGCCGTCCACGGAACCGAAGTTGCCTTGACCGTCTACCAGCAGGTAGCGCAGCGAGAATGGCTGCGCCATCCGAACGATGGTGTCGTACACCGCGGTATCACCGTGAGGGTGATACTTACCGATCACGTCACCGACAACACGGGCAGATTTCTTGTACGGCTTGTTGAAGTCGTTGCCCAGCTCGCTCATCGCGAACAGCACACGCCGGTGCACGGGCTTCAAGCCATCGCGCGCATCCGGCAGTGCCCGCCCGACAATTACGCTCATCGCGTAGTCGAGGTAGGACTGCTTCAGCTCGTCTTCGATATTGACCGGGAGGATTTCTTTGGCCAGTTCGCCCATGAGAAGCCTGATTCCTTTTTCTGGTGAAACCTCGTCACATCCATATGGGACGAACGAAGCTCGCCGCTGCAGGCTGAGTGCCATGCACCGACTTACGACAAATCAACGAGTTATGCCATGGATCTGCGCAGTAAAGGCAGCCACATCGGGCCACCTTGGAAACCGCCGAATGTTATCACAAGAGCCGCCACGCACCTATCCCCCTGATGCGCATGGAGTGTAGTTAGTTGACTGGTGGCAGGCTGATAGGGGACTAGAGAGGCTTAGAGAGTTGTCGAATGAGGATTTCAGGCTGATTTGTTGACTTTGCGGGCCCTATCGCGAGCAAGCTCGCTCCCACAGTTGACCGTGCCTGATTGAAGAACGCGATCAAATGTGGGAGCGAGCTTGCTCGCGATTGCGATTTATCTGACACCAGAGACCGTCAGTGCAGACGCTTGCGGCACATCAACTGCGCCATTTTCGCGGTGTCCGGGCGCTCGACGATGCCTTTTTCGGTCACGATCACATCGATCAAGTCAGCCGGCGTCACGTCGAATACCGGGTTGAACGCATCGACATCGGCGCCGACTCGCTTGCCGCCGACTTCCAGTAACTCGCAACCATCTCGCTCTTCAATCGGAATGTCATCACCGCTGGCCAGGTTCATGTCGATGGTCGAACTCGGCGCCACCACCATGAAGCGCACGCCGTGGTGCATGGCGTTCACCGCCAGCTGATAGGTGCCGATCTTGTTGGCCACGTCGCCATTGGCGGTGATCCGGTCAGCGCCGACGATCACCCAGGTAATGCCTTTGGTCTTCATGATGTGCGCAGCGGCGGAGTCGGCATTGACGGTCACGGGAATGCCTTCGTTGGCCAATTCCCATGCGGTCAGCCGCGAACCTTGCAGCCAGGGACGGGTTTCGTCGGCATAGACGCGCTCGACCATGCCCTCAATGAACGCCCCCCGAATCACGCCAAGCGCCGTACCAAAGCCGCCGGTAGCCAGTGCGCCGGTGTTGCAGTGGGTCAGAATCGCCTGGGCGTTGCCCTGATGCTTGCGGATCAGGTCCACACCCAGTTGCGCCATAGTCAGGTTGGCTTCGCGATCACTCTCATGAATGGCAATAGCCTCCGCCTCCAGCACCGCCAGCGGATTGGCGTGATGCTTCAGACGCTCAAGTCGGTCGCGCATGCGGCCCAGCGCCCAGAACAGGTTAACCGCGGTCGGACGGGAGTCGGCGAGCAGCGCGAAATCCTCTTCCAGCGCCGCCTGCCAGTCGCCGCCCCGGGCAAACCGCGCGCGGGCCGCCAGCACAACACCATAGGCGGCACTGATGCCAATCGCCGGCGCGCCGCGCACCACCATCGAACGAATGGCCTCGGCCACGCCAGCAGCGCTGGTGTAGGCGATCCACGTTTCCTCGAACGGCAAAATACGCTGATCCAGCAGGTACAGGGCGCCATCACGCCAATCGATGGCCTTCACCTTCTCCGCAGCCAACAGTCGATCGCGCATCCCTCACCCCGCACTCATGAACAAAAGCCGTCGATTATAGCGATCCCCCTGCGAAGACGCTCGGGTATACTTCGCCATCCTTTACAAAAGCTCTGGAACCGACTCTCGATGCCGAACACTGCCGTTGCGCTCGACCTGTTATTACTGCCGACCTGGCTGGTACCGGTCGAACCCGCTGGCGTTGTCCTTAAAGAGCACGCCCTCGGCATCCGTGACGGGCGCATTGTCTTTATCGGCCCGCGCGCCGCAGCACTGAAGCTTAACGCAACCGAAGTCCGCGAATTGCCGGACATGTTGCTCTGCCCTGGCTTGATCAATGCCCACGGGCATGCGGCGATGACGCTGTTCCGCGGTCTGGCCGATGATTTGCCGCTAATGACCTGGCTGGAAAACCACATCTGGCCGGCCGAAGCCAAGTGGGTCGATGAAGCTTTCGTACGTGACGGCACTGACCTGGCGATCGCCGAGCAGATCAAAGGTGGCATCACTTGCTTCTCTGACCTGTATTTCTTCCCGAAGGCTGCCAGCGAACGCGTCCATAACAGCGGCATTCGCGCACAAATCGCGACTCCGATCCTCGACTTCCCGATCCCGGGCGCCAGCACAGCGGATGAAGCCATTCGTCAGGGCGTCGAATTGTTCGGCGATCTCAAGCACCACGAACGCATCAAAGTGACCTTCGGCCCTCACGCCCCCTACACCGTGGGCGACGAGACCCTGGAGAAAATCCGGGTGATCGCCGAAGAACTGGACGCTTCGATCCATATGCACGTGCATGAAACGGCTTATGAAGTGCAGCAGTCCGTCGAGCAGCGCGGCGAACGCCCATTGGCCCGCCTCGGGCGCCTGGGTTTGCTGGGGCCGCGCTTTCAGGCGGTTCACATGACTCAGATCAGCGATGAAGACCTGGTGTTGCTGGTAGAAAGTAATACCAACGTGATTCATTGCCCGGAGTCGAACCTGAAGCTGGCCAGCGGGTTCTGCCCGGTGGAGCGCTTGTGGCAGGCTGGCGTCAATGTGGCGGTCGGCACCGATGGCGCGGCCAGCAACAATGACCTGGACCTGCTCGGCGAAACCCGCACGGCCGCGTTGCTGGCCAAAGCCGTCGCCGGCTCGGCCACCGCGCTGGACGCTCATCGCGCCCTGCGCATGGCCACGCTCAATGGTGCCCGTGCGCTGGGGATCGAGGCTGACGTCGGTTCGCTGGAAGTCGGCAAAGCAGCAGACATCGTCGCGTTCGACCTCTCCGGCCTGGCGCAGCAACCGGTGTACGACCCGGTTTCGCAGCTTATATATGCCACCGGCCGCGATTGCGTGAAACACCTTTGGGTCGCCGGCAAGCAACTGCTCGACGACCGTCGCCTGACTCGCCTGGATGAAGAACAGCTGTGCGCCACCGCCAAGGCCTGGGGCCAGCGCATCAGCGGCCATACCGAATCGTAAGCACCCCGGACCTACCACCGTGGCAACAGGATTTTTCAAGTTTTAGAGGACTTAACCATGAGCAACGTCGACTACGCCGAAATCGCCAAATTCGAAGCCCTGGCCCATCGCTGGTGGGACCGCGAGAGCGAGTTCAAACCGCTGCACGACATCAACCCGCTGCGGGTCAACTGGATTGACGAACGCGTCAGTCTGGCCGGCAAGAAAGTCCTCGACGTCGGTTGCGGCGGCGGCATCCTCAGCGAAGCCATGGCCCAGCGCGGCGCTACCGTCATGGGCATCGACATGGGCGAAGCGCCGCTGGCGGTCGCGCAACTGCATCAACTGGAGTCCGGCGTGAGTGTCGAATACCGGCAGATCACCGCCGAAGGGCTGGCCGAAGAAATGCCCGAGCAGTTCGACGTGGTCACCTGCCTGGAAATGCTTGAACACGTGCCGGACCCGTCCTCGGTGATCCGCGCCTGTTTCCGCATGGTCAAACCCGGCGGCCAGGTGTTCTTCTCCACCATCAATCGCAACCCGAAGGCGTACCTGTTCGCCATCGTCGGCGCTGAATACATCATGAAGCTGCTGCCGCGCGGCACCCACGACTTCAAGAAATTCATTCGCCCGTCCGAGCTCGGCGCCTGGAGCCGCATGGCCGGCCTGACCGTCAAGGACATCATCGGCTTGACCTACAACCCGCTGACCAAGCACTACAAACTGGCCTCCGACGTGGACGTCAACTACATGATCCAGACCCTGCGCGAGGAGTAAGCCTATGCGTATCAGAGCAGTTCTTTTCGACATGGACGGCACGCTGCTCGACACCGCGCCAGACTTCATTGCGATCTGTCAGGCGATGCGTGCCGACCGCGGCCTGCCGCCGATGAACGACCAGCACATTCGCGACGAGATCTCCGGCGGCGCCAAGGCGATGGTTGCAGTGACCTTCTCCATGGACCCGGAATCACCGGGTTTCGAGGAATTGCGTCTGGAGTTCCTGGAGCGCTACCTCGCCGGTTGCGCGGTTCACAGCAAACTCTTCGACGGCATGGGCGAACTGCTGGCCGACATCGAGAAGGCCAACCTGATCTGGGGCGTGGTCACCAACAAGCCACTGCGGTTTGCCGAGCCGATCATGCAGCAGCTTGGATTGGCCGAGCGCTCGGCGCTGTTGATCTGCCCGGACCATGTGAAGAACAGCAAACCGGACCCCGAGCCGTTGATTCTGGCGTGCAAGATGCTCGAGCTGGACCCGGCCAGCGTGCTGTTTGTGGGCGATGACTTGCGCGATATCGAGTCCGGTCGCGATGCCGGCACCAAAACGGCTGCCGTGACCTATGGCTACATTCATCCGGACGACAACCCGCGGCATTGGGGCGCGGATGTGGTGGTCGATCATCCGCTGGAGTTGCGCAAGGTGCTGGATAGCGCCTTGTGTGGTTGCTGATCTGACTGGCTGCAGGATGCTTTGTGGCGAGGGGATTTATCCCCGTTGGGTCGCGAAGCGGCCCCCTGCAATTCCAGTCACACCGAATTGTTCAGGGTTTACGACTGCTGCGCAGCCGAACGGGGATAAATCCCCTCGCCACAAAAGCCCTCTCGCCACAAGTGCGATGCTTGCCTATTGAATTGTTGAGGGGTTTTTATGTTTGATTATTCCGCCCGCCCAGATTTGCTCAAGGACCGGGTCATCCTGGTCACCGGCGCTGGCCGTGGCATCGGCGCTACCGCCGCGAAAACCTTCGCCGCGCACGGCGCCACCGTGCTGTTGCTGGGCAAGACCGAAGCCAACCTGACCCAGGTCTACGACGAAATCGAAGCCGCCGGCCATCCACAAGCGGCCGTGATCCCGTTCAACCTGGAAACCGCCCTGCCCCATCAATACGATGAGCTGGCAGCGATGATCGAAACCGAATTCGGCCATCTCGACGGTTTGCTGCACAACGCGTCGATCATTGGCCCGCGTACGCCGATCGAGCAGCTGTCCGGCGAAAACTTCATGCGCGTCATGCACGTCAACGTCAACGCCATGTTCATGCTCACCAGCACCCTGCTGCCGCTGCTCAAGCTGTCTCAGGACGCCTCGGTTGTGTTCACTTCCAGCAGCGTCGGTCGCAAGGGTCGCGCGTATTGGGGCGCCTATGGCGTCTCCAAGTTCGCCACCGAAGGCTTGATGCAAACCCTGGCCGACGAAGTCGATACCGTGGCACCGATGCGCTCCAACAGCGTCAACCCGGGCGCTACCCGCACCAGCATGCGCGCCCAGGCCTACCCCGGTGAAAACCCGCTGAACAACCCGACGCCTGAGGAGATCATGCCGGTCTACCTCTACCTGATGGGTCCGGACAGCACCGGCGTCAACGGCCAGGCGTTCAACGCTCAGTAACGCCCGTGCGTCGCTTTTGTGCCGCGACGGCTTTCCGTCGCGGCCCTCAAAGTGCGGCGCAACCACACACCAATGGCAAGTCAAACAACTGCCACCGCATTCGGGGAAAATTTTAAAACAATCATCAAGCTATTGATTTATAACGTATTTTATTTGACGGAACTGAATGGCACGACTTTCGCTCTAAAATTGCTCAGACACGCAGTGTGAAAGCAAACGGGCGGACGCCACATGAAATCACCTTCCCAGACCAACGCAATTGACTTCGATGTTGCCAAATTGCAACGCCTGGGCTTTGGTCAGCAGACTTCCCTTCGGGAGAGGCCTGTCAACCTTGCGCAACTGCGCCAGAAGCTGAGCCTGCAGTTGCAAACCAGTCTTGAGCCGCAACGCATTCTCGGGCTCTTCTTTCGTGAAATTCAGCGACTCGTACCGCTCGACGCCTTGATCTATCAGCACAAGGCCAGCGACTTGCGCCTGGAGTTCGGCCTGCGCGGCCATCACTCGATCAGCTACAGCCTCAGCCATGAAGGCGAGCATCTGGGTGAACTGGTATTCCGTCGCAATCAGCGCTTCAGTGAGCAGGAACAAGCCAACCTCGAGTCGCTGCTGTCCGCATTGATGTATCCGATGCGCAATGCCCTGCTCTACCGCGCCGCCACCCAAAGTGCCTTGCGCGATCCGCTCACGGACACCGGCAACCGCATCGCCATGGATCAGACCCTGCAACGGGAAATCGAGATGGCCCGTCGGCATATGCAACCCTTGTCGCTGCTGATGCTGGACATCGATCACTTCAAACACATCAACGACAACCACGGACACAGCGCCGGCGATGACGTGCTCAAGGCCGTCGCAGCCTCGATCAAAAGCCAGTTGCGCAACGTGGACATGGTTTTCCGGTTTGGCGGCGAGGAGTTCCTGATTCTGCTGTCCAACACCAACCGGGAAGCGGCCGCCCTGGTCGGCGAGCGACTGCGGCTTGCCGCGCAGGCTGAAGATTATGCCGCCGACGGCCATTTGGTCGAGCTGACGGTCAGCCTTGGCTGCTCGACCCTATTGCCCGGCGAGTCTGCCGATAGCCTGTTGCGACGGGCCGACAGTGCGTTGTATGTGGCCAAGCGCGAGGGGCGCAACCGATTGGCGATGGCGGGCTGAACATCCGCCAGAGCAGGCTCGCTGGTGCAGCGGCCCGCATGGACAGGTATTAGCGAACAGTACCGCGCAAATCCCCCACCAACCCTTGTAACCGGGCGGGTTCTGCCGATTCAACCGACACCGCAGGCCCTGCCACCAGCGTCACCCGCGACCACAACCGGCGAAACACGCCCTTTTGCGGATCGCGGCTGAAGAAACTCCCCCACAACCCCTGCAATGCCAGCGGAATCACCGGCACCGGCGTCTGTTCGAGAATCCGCCTCAGCCCGCCCTTGAACTCGTTGATCTCGCCATCGGCGGTCAATTTGCCCTCAGGGAAGATGCACACCAATTCGCCGTCCTTCAGATATTGAGCAATGCGCGTGAACGCTTTTTCGTAGATCTGAATGTCTTCCTGCCGCCCCGCGATCGGAATGGTCCCGGCCGTGCGAAAGATAAAGTTCAGCACTGGCAAGTTGTAGATCTTGTAATACATCACAAAGCGAATCGGCCGACGCACCGCGCCGCCAATCAGCAAGGCATCGACGAAGGACACGTGATTGCACACCAGCAGCGCCGCGCCTTCATCGGGAATCAGCTGCAGATTGCGATGCTTCACGCGGTACATAGAATGGCTGAGCAGCCAGATCATGAAGCGCATGCTGAACTCGGGGACGATGCTGAAGATGTAGGCGTTGACGCCGATGTTCAGCAGCGACACCACCAGGAACAACTGCGGGATCGACAGCTTGACCATGCTCAGCAAGACGATCGAGACAATCGCCGAGATCACCATGAACAGCGCGTTAAGAATATTGTTGGCGGCAATCACCCGCGCCCGCTCGTTCTCGGGGGTACGTGACTGAATCAGCGCGTACAGCGGCACGATGTAGAAACCGCCGAACACGCCAAGCCCCAGAATGTCGATCAACACCAGCCAGGCGTGACCGAAGCCGAGGATTTCGATCCAGCCATGGCCGGTGACACTGTCGGGAATTCCGCCGGAGTGCCACCACAGCAGCAAACCAAACACCGTCAGACCGAACGAGCCGAACGGCACCAGACCAATCTCGACTTTGCGTCCGGACAGTTTCTCGCAGAGCATCGAACCGAGTGCGATACCGACCGAGAACACGGTAAGAATCAGCGTCACTACGGTTTCATCGCCGTGCATCCACTCCTTGGCGTACGCCGGGATCTGCGTCAGATAAACCGCCCCGACAAACCAGAACCACGAGTTGCCGACAATCGAACGCGACACCGCCGGGGTCTGCCCCAAGCCCAGTTTCAACGTGGCCCAGGACTGGCTGAAAATGTTCCAGTTCAGACGCATTTCAGGTGAGGCGGCCGCCGCCCGCGGAATGCTGCGACTGGCCAGATAACCGAGCACCGCAATGCCGATGATTGCCATGGAGACAATCGGCGCGTAATGACTGGACGACATCATGATCCCGGCGCCGATGGTCCCGGCGAGGATCGCCAGGAAGGTGCCCATTTCCACAAGGCCGTTGCCACCCACCAGCTCTTCGTCACGCAAGGCCTGCGGCAGGATCGAGTATTTCACCGGCCCGAACAGCGCTGAGTGAGTGCCCATGGCAAACAGCGCCACCAGCATCAGTGACAGGTGATCGAACATGAAACCGACTGCGCCGACCGCCATGATGGCGATTTCCCCGAGCTTGATCAGACGGATCAACGCGTCCTTGGCGAACTTTTCGCCAAACTGCCCGGCCAGCGCCGAGAACAGAAAAAACGGCAGGATGAACAGCAGCGCACACAGGTTGACCCAAATCGAGCGATCACCCTCGATAGTCAGCTTGTACAAAATGGCGAGGATCAGCGACTGCTTGAAGATGTTGTCGTTGAACGCCCCGAGCGACTGCGTGACGAAGAATGGCAGGAAGCGCCGGGTGCGAAGCAAGGTGAACTGTGAGGGGTGACTCATCTTCCGTGTGTCCCTGATTTGCATAAAAGAGTGGGTAGAGAGTGGCGTGGATTCAGTTATTGGAATATCGAACGACGATCCAGGCCACACATTACCTATCTTCGCCGGTTATTTCTTCAATCCGGCTATGCACGGCGAGACAAATAACTCGCCCCGCCACGCCCCTTGCACCGTACGTTTGGCGACGATCAGCCACATCACCGCCAGCAACACCACCAGCACACAACCGAAGACACTGAAAAACGTGAGGTTCAAGGTGCTGGCCAGTTTCAACGTCGCCAGAGAATAGACGCCCAACGGGAAGGTAAAACCCCACCAGCCGAGATTGAAAGGGATACCGACGCGCAGGTAACGCAGGGTGATGAGCACCGCGATCAGCATCCACCACAAACCAAAACCCCACAGTGTGATCCCGGCCACCAACCCCAGCCCTGCGGCGATTTCACCGATGCCCGGCAGACCGTTGGCCGCAAAGATGGCCGGCGCATCGGCACCCAGCAGCAACATGCCCAGCGCTCCGGTGCCGATCGGGCCGAGCGCCAGCCAGCTGGAGGCGGCCATGTTTTCGTGGGGCAATTTATGCAGCGCCATGCGCAGCAACAGAATGGTCAGAATGCTGAACGCCACCGGTAAGGAAAAGGCCCAAAGCACGTAGCTCGTCACCAGCACCACCAGTTGCGAATGGGCGTCCGCCAGGTGCGGCGCCAACAGACCACCGCTGGCGGCCGCCACTTCCGCCGCCACCACCGGCAACAACCAGACGGCAGTCATCTGGTCGATGCTGTGTTCCTGACGGGTGAACATCATGTAGGGAATCAGCACGCCGCACGCCAGCGATATCGCCACATCCAGCCACCACAGCACCTCGGCGACTGGAATCACGCCCTCGCCCCAACGCGGCAAACCGAACAACAGAAAACCATTAATGATGGTCGCCAGGCCCATGGGGATGGTGCCAAAAAACATCGAAACCGTGGAGTGACCGAAAATCCGCCGCGCTTCATCGAAAAACAGCGCCCAACGCGCCACATACATAACCGTGAATAAAACAAACAGCACAATATTGAACAGCCAAAGGGCTTCGGCAACCGCGTGCAAACCGGGATTTGCAGTAGGCAGCTGCGCCAGCGCCAACGCCAGCACGCCGGTGCCCATGGTGGCGGCGAACCAGTTCGGCGTGAACTGGCGGATGACTTCGCGCGGGTGCTGCAAATGACTGAAAGGTTTGAAACCGGCTGGGGCGGTGTTGGGGCATGTCATGGTGAACTCCTGTCCTCTATTGAGGTGGAGCTCATGGTAGATCCGAATCGAATATCGATATAACGGGTAATATTTATAACTGTTATCTGTTTTGCAGATATA
Organism: Pseudomonas sp. RT4P38; assembly: GCF_054897765.1. NCBI lineage: Bacteria > Pseudomonadati > Pseudomonadota > Gammaproteobacteria > Pseudomonadales > Pseudomonadaceae > Pseudomonas > Pseudomonas sp. RT4P38. Next base: position 2,119,802 of record NZ_CM142703.1, on the reverse strand, counting down.
GCGTCAGACGCTGCCTTCAGTTTCGATCACCAGGATTCTTGCCGCACCCTGCGGATGGGCAACGTGCTCGGTGCCGACATCGGCGTAAAAGATATCGCCTACACGCAACACCACTTGTTTCTCCTGACCGTCTTCGCGATAACGCATCTGCACGACTCCATCCAGCACCACGAACACTTCTTGCCCATCATTGATGTGCCATTTATAGGGCTGATCGGTCCAGTGCAAACGCGTGGTGATGCCGTTCATGTTGGCGATATCCAAAGCGCCCCAGGCACGGTCAGCGGTGAAGGAGTTGCTGCGGATGATTTTCATGCGTCGGTCCGTCGAAATGAATGGCGGCGCCAAGGCTAGCGGTCATCGCACATCGACGCCACAGACTTTCACGGACCGCTGACGCATCAATGTGAGCAGAGCGCCGACCGAGAGAATAATCAGCACCGCGCCGTAACCATCGGTGGTGGCCACTAGTCCAAAAGTCCGGGTCAAGTTTCCGGCCAGCAACGACGGCAAGCAGAACGCCATATAACTGAGCACATAAAAAGCCGACATCAACCCTGCCCGTTCATGGGGCAAGGCCAGCGGCACGACACTGCGCAACGCACCGAGGAAACCGGCGCCGAAACCACATCCGGCGACCAGAGTGCCGAGGAAAAACAGCGTCAGGCTGGCGCTGTGCACCGCCATTAGAATCAGCGCGATGCCGGCAGGCAGCAGACTGCCGCCCAATCGCAAGACCTTGTCGGCCGGCCGATTGCGCAGGGTGTAGATCATCAACGCGCCGGTCACCGTCAACACAGCGACCGTCGCACCGCCAATCAGATTTGAGGTCGATCCGGTGGCCGTACGAACCAGAGACGGTGCCAAAGAAGCGTAAAAACCACCGAGCGCCCACACCGCGATGTTGATCGGCAGCACCAGCCACAACGCGCGCCGCGCCTGGATCGGCACATGCAGTGTCGGGCGCAGCGAGGCCCAGGCTCCCGGTTGCCGACTGACGCTTTCCGGCAAGCGCCAGACGTACAGCGCCTGCAGCACAAACAGGGCGAACAGCACCCAATAGGTCAACTGCAACGGCAGCGGCGCAAACTCGGCCAACAAGCCGCAACCCATGGCACCCGCCGCCATGCCCAGCAACGGCGCGACACTGTTGACCAGCGGCCCTTGCTGGCGATCGGTGTCCAGCAGCGCCGCACTCAATACGGCAGTGGCCATCCCCGTGGCAAAACCCTGAAGCACTCGTGCACTGATCAACCAGGCGACACTGTCTGCATTGATAAACAGCAGCATCGCCAGCATGTTCAACATCACCGCGGTAAAAATCACCGGTTTGCGCCCCAGGTAATCCGAGAGCGAACCGACCGTGAGCAAGGCCACCAGCAAGCTGATGGCATACACGCCGAAAATCAGGGTGAGGGTCGCTGCCGAAAACTGCAGGTGTTCCTGGTACAAGTGATACAACGGCGTCGGCGCCGTGGACGCTGCGAGAAAACTGAGTAAGGTGATCGCCAGGAACCACAGGCTTGAACGATTGGAAGTTGAACTGGACATGGGCACACTCCGCAAAAGCTAACTTTTTGCTTTTGCGGAGTGTGCGACTGGCCAGCGCTTAAAGCAAATTCTTTGTGTTAAGGTCCGATGCATGGCTATTAAAGAAGGATTACGCCCCGGCGGTAGAAGCGCCCGGGTGCAAGAGTCGGTTCATTCGGCGGTCCGCCTTCTTCTCGAAGAGCAGGACCGTGCCACCGTGACCGTCCCGCAAATCGCCGCGCGCGCCGGCGTCACGCCGTCGACCATCTACCGGCGCTGGGGCGATCTGTCGGTATTATTGGCGGATGTCGCCCTCGCCCGCATGCGCCCCGAGAGCGAGCCCGCCACTACCGGCAGCCTGCGCGGTGACGTGAAGGCCTGGGCGGAGCAGTATCTGGACGAGATGAGTTCCGAGCCCGGCCGCCACATGTTGCGCGACGTGCAATGCAGCACCACACCGGCCGTGTGCGCGACGATCATTGGCGGGCAGTTGCAGACGATACTGGATCGTTACCCCGGTCAGCCAAAGCCCAACGTTGATCGGCTGATTAACATGGTGGCGGCGCCGACGGTGTTTCGTATCCTGTTTTCGGCGGCGCCGCTGGAAGTTGGGGAATTGCATCGGTTGATCGAGATTGCTTTGAATCAGTGATACCGCCATCGCGAGCAAGCTCGCTCCCACAGTTGATCTTCAGTGGATACGTAATTTGTGCCCGACATAGATCCAATGTGGGAGCGAGCTTGCTCCGGGCGGCGTTCCGACGATGAGGCCAGCACAAACACCCAAGATCGAACTGGCACACAGCCTGCGGCACCCCGCCGCGCCGCGACCTTGGTCGACACTGACTAACCCCTGACATCGTGCGAGACTGTCTGTCCGGGCGGGAGTCCCGGGTGTCTTTTGTCTGGAGTTCCCATGTCGCTGTCCAGCGGGCTGATCGCCGCCGTCGCCCTGGCCTATATGGCCATCTTGTTCGCCATCGCCTTCTACGGCGACCGTCGCAGCACGCCGCTGCCGCCGCGGGTGCGCGCCTGGGTGTACAGCCTGTCGCTGGCCGTCTATTGCACCAGCTGGACCTTCTTTGGCGCCGTGGGCCAGGCCGCCGAACAGCTCTGGTCTTTCCTGCCGATCTACCTTGGGCCGATTCTGCTGCTGGTGTGTGCGCCATGGGTCCTGCAAAAAATGGTGATGATCAGCAAGCAGGAGAACATCACCTCCATTGCCGACTTCATCGCCGCCCGCTATGGAAAATCCCAGTCGCTGGCGGTGGTGGTGGCGCTGATCTGCCTGGTCGGCGTGTTGCCCTACATCGCGTTGCAACTGAAGGGCATCGTGCTCGGGGTGAACTTGCTGATCGGCGCCGGTGCCGACGCCATGGGCACGCGCGCCCAGGACACGGCGTTGATCGTGTCGCTGGTGCTGGCGCTGTTCACCATCGTCTTCGGTACCCGCAACCTCGACGCCACGGAACACCACCGCGGCATGGTGCTGGCGATTGCGTTCGAATCGCTGGTCAAGCTGTTCGCTTTTCTTGCGGTCGGCGCATTTGTGACTTACGGCCTGTACGACGGTTTCGACGACCTGTTCGACCAGGCGATGCTCGCACCGCGCCTCGAAGAATATTGGAAGGAAACCATTAATTGGCCGTCGATGGTGGTGCAGACCGGCGTGGCAATGATGGCAATCATCTGCCTGCCCCGACAGTTCCACGTGACCGTGGTGGAAAACATTGACCCTCAGGATCTGCGCCTGGCCAAATGGGTGTTTCCCGCCTATCTGGCGCTGGCGGCACTGTTTGTCGTCCCCATCGCCCTCGCCGGCCAGATGCTGCTGCCGAGCTCGGTACTGCCGGATTCTTTTGTCATCAGCCTGCCGCTGGCCCAATCCCATCCTGCCCTGGCGATGCTGGCGTTTATCGGTGGTGCCTCGGCGGCGACCGGCATGGTGATCGTCGCCAGCGTGGCGCTGTCGACCATGGTCTCCAACGACATGCTGTTGCCATGGTTGCTGCGGCGCAACAACGCCGAGCGGCCGTTCGAAGTGTTCCGCCAGTGGATGCTCTCGGTGCGCCGAGTGAGCATCGTGGTGATTCTGCTGCTGGCCTACGTCAGTTATCGCCTGCTCGGCTCGACGGCGAGCCTGGCGACCATCGGCCAGATCGCCTTCGCCGCCGTGACCCAACTGGCGCCGGCCATGCTCGGCGCGCTGTACTGGAAACAGGCCAATCGTCGCGGTGTATTCGCCGGCCTCGCCGCCGGGACATTCCTCTGGTTCTACACACTGATTCTGCCGATCGCAGCCCACAGCCTCGGCTTATCCCTGAGCAGTTTCCCGGGGCTGGCCTGGTTGCACAGCAACCCGCTGAAACTGCCACTCACGCCGCTGACACAAGGCGTGGTGTTGTCGCTTGCGGCCAACTTCACGCTGTTCGCCTGGGTATCGGTGCTGTCACGTACGAGGGTTTCGGAACACTGGCAGGCGGGTCGCTTCATCGGTCAGGAAATCAGTGCCCGCCCCAGCGCCCGTTCAATGCTGTCGGTGCAGATCGACGATTTGTTGCAGCTGGCGGCGCGGTTCGTCGGCGAAGAACGCGCCCGTCAGAGTTTTATCCGCTTCGCCTACCGCCAAGGCAAAGGCTTCAACCCGAACCAGAACGCCGACGGTGAATGGATCGCCCATACCGAACGCTTGCTGGCCGGTGTGCTCGGCGCTTCTTCGACCCGGGCGGTGGTAAAAGCCGCTATCGAAGGTCGGGAGATGCAACTTGAGGACGTCGTCCGAATCGCCGATGAAGCCTCGGAGGTGCTGCAATTCAACCGCGCGCTGCTGCAAGGCGCGATCGAGAACATCACCCAGGGCATCAGCGTGGTCGACCAGTCGCTGAAACTGGTGGCCTGGAACCGGCGCTATCTGGAGTTGTTCAATTACCCTGATGGGCTGATCAGGCTTGGCCGACCGATTGCCGACATCATTCGCTACAACGCCGAGCGCGGCCTGTGCGGTCCCGGCGAAGCCGAAGTGCACGTCGCCCGCCGCTTGCACTGGATGCGTCAGGGCCGCGCCCACACCTCTGAAAGACTTTTCCCCAATGGCCGTGTGATCGAGCTGATCGGCAACCCGATGCCGGGCGGCGGTTTCGTCATGAGTTTCACCGACATCACCGCGTTCCGCGAGTCGGAGCAGGCGCTGACCGAGGCCAACGAAGGTCTGGAGCGACGGGTTACCGAGCGGACCCACGAATTGTCGCAACTCAACGTTGCCCTGACCGAAGCCAAGGGCACCGCGGAGTCGGCCAACCAGTCGAAAACCCGTTTCCTGGCGGCGGTCAGCCATGACTTGATGCAACCGTTGAACGCCGCGCGACTCTTCTCGGCCGCCCTTTCCCACCAAGACGACGGCTTATCCGGCGATGCGCAGAAACTGGTCCATCACTTGGACAGTTCACTGCGCTCGGCCGAGGATTTGATCAGCGACCTGCTGGACATTTCCCGCCTGGAGAACGGCAAGATCAACCCTGATCCCAAGCCTTTTGTGCTCAACGAACTGTTCGACATCCTCGGTGCCGAGTTCAAGGCGCTGGCCAGGGACCAGGGACTGAAATTCCGTGTCAGGGGCAGTACGTTGCGAATCGACAGCGACATCAAACTGTTGCGACGAATCCTGCAGAATTTTCTGACCAATGCCTTCCGCTACGCCAAAGGCCCGGTGCTGCTGGGCGTTCGCCGGCGCAAGGGAGAGCTGTGCCTGGAGGTCTGGGACCGTGGTCCGGGCATTCCAGAGGATAAACAGCGGGTCATTTTCGAAGAATTCAAACGCCTCGACAGCCATCAGACGCGTGCTGAAAAAGGCTTGGGGCTGGGCCTGGCCATTGCTGACGGACTGTGTCGCGTACTGGGTCATACCTTGCGCGTACGCTCCTGGCCGGGGCGCGGCAGCGTGTTCAGCGTCAGTGTGCCGTTGGCTAGTGCTCAAACCGCCCTGCCGACCAAGACCGTCGAGTTCAACGGCAAATTGCCGAGCGGCGCGCAGGTGCTGTGCATCGATAACGAAGACAGCATCCTGATCGGCATGAACAGCCTGCTCACCCGCTGGGGTTGTCAGGTCTGGACCGCCCGTAACCGCGATGAATGCGCGGCGCTGCTCAGTGACGGAGTGCGGCCGCAATTGGCGCTGGTGGATTACCACCTGGACCATGGCGAGACCGGAACCGAGTTGATGGCGTGGTTGCGCACCCAACTGGGTGAGCCGGTGCCTGGGGTAGTAATCAGCGCCGATGGGCGACCGGAGATGGTGGCCCAAGTGCATGCGGCGGGGCTGGATTACCTGGCAAAACCGGTGAAACCGGCGGCGTTGCGGGCGTTGCTGAGTCGGCATTTGCCGTTGTAGCGCGGCGGACCTGAACCTTGTCGTGGTGCAACTGCCGCCATCGCGAGCAAGCTCGCTCCCACATTGAACTGCATTCTATCTGGAAGAACTCGGTCAAATGTGGGAGCGAGCTTGCTCCGGGCGGCGCTCCGACGATGCCTTTTGGCTACTCCGGTAATTCGACCAAGCCATCCACATCGGTCATCGCCCGCTCCAGCAAGTCTGCCGGCAGGCTTTTGCTCGCCCGCGCGCCAAGCAACTTGAGCTGCTCGCTACGACTGACCAGATTGCCGCGCCCCTCTGTCAGCTTGTTGCGCGCAGAGCTGTAGGCTTTGTCCAACTGCTGTAAGCGATTGCCGACTTCATCCAGATCCTGGATGAACAACACGAACTTGTCGTACAGCCACCCGGCGCGCTCGGCGATTTCCCGGGCGTTCTGGCTTTGGCGCTCCTGCTTCCACAGGCTGTCGATAACACGCAGGGTCGCCAGCAAAGTGGTCGGACTGACAATCACGATGTTACGGTCGAAGGCCTCTTGAAACAGCGTCGGCTCAGCCTGCAATGCGGCGGAAAACGCCGCTTCGATCGGTACGAAAAGCAGCACGAAATCCAGGCTGTGCAAGCCATCGAGACGCTTGTAATCCTTGCCGGCCAGCCCTTTGACGTGATTACGCAAGGACAGCACATGCTGCTTGATCGCGATCTCGCCGATGGCATCGTCTTCGGCCGCGACGTATTGCTGATAGGCCTTGAGGCTGACCTTGGAGTCGACCACCACCTGCTTGTCGCCCGGCAGATAAATGATCACGTCCGGCTGGAAACGCTCACCGTCAGGGCCTTTGAGGTTGACCTGGGTCTGATACTCGCGCCCCTTCTCCAGACCCGCATGTTCAAGCACCCGCTCAAGAATCAGCTCACCCCAGTTGCCTTGGGTTTTCTGGCCTTTCAAGGCGCGGGTCAGGTTGGTGGCTTCGTCGCTCAAGCGCAGGTTCAGCTGTTGCAGCCGCTCCAGTTCCTTGGCCAGGGAAAAACGTTCGCGGGCTTCAGCCTGATAGCTTTCCTCGACGCGCTTTTCGAAGGACTGGATGCGTTCTTTCAACGGATCGAGTAACTGACCGAGGCGTTGCTGACTGGTTTCGGCAAAGCGCTGCTCGCGCTCGTCGAAGATCTTGCCCGCCAGCTCCGCGAACTGCGCTCGCAGTTCGTCTCGCGAGCCCTGCAGGTCGTTCAGGCGCTGCTGATGGCTTTCCTGCTGCTCACGCAGCTCGGCGTTGAGCGAGGCGGTCTGGGCGTCCAGACGACGCAACTCAGCCTCTTTGCCGGCGCGCTCCAGATTCCAGGCGTGAGCGGCGTCGCGGGCGTCGTCACGTTCGATCTGCAGCAGTTCGACTTCACGGCGCACGGCGGCCAGGTCTGCCTGCTTGGCGGCGTTGGCCTGGCCCAGATCACCGATTTCATCGCGACAGGCTTCGAGTTGGGCGTTCAATCCGTCCTGGGCCAGATGGGCCGTGGCCAGACGCTCTTCCAGCAGCGCAACCTCTGACTGCGTGGCGCTCGCTCGGCGTTGAAGTTGCCAGGCCAGTACCAATAACGGCAGCGCAGCGCCCGCCAGACCGAGCAATGCGCTGGTCAAGTCCATAGCCATAGCCACTCCTGCCAATTGAATAAAGCTTGAAGGTTAACCAAGGCGTCAGGTCTTGGACAGCTCAGTCTTCGATCAGACCAAGCTCCTGCTGGGCGCGCCGATCCCCTGCCCGCGCGGCCGAACGCAAAAGGTCCTGGCCGATACGGCGATCCCGGGCATTCCCGCATTCACGGCACATCAACTGACCGAGACGGCTTTGCGCGGCCACGACCCCTTCACGGGCCGGCTGTTTGAGCAAACGTCCGGCGAAATGTTTGACGTTGGAGTTTTCGCCCAGACGCGGGCTGTCCAGCAACCACTCAGCCACACGCATCGAAAATCGTTTGGCCGGGGTAACGCTGGGAGGTGTCGAGGCTGCAGAAACTGATACTGAACGAAACTTCATAAAGCACTGTGGGGCAGATCGGAAGGCGCGCCACTCTACTCTTTTTTTCTTACAGGTAAAGCCTAAAAAAACCCTGCACGCCCGTCCTAGAGCAAGCGCTCGGGACAATCCACAGAAGCTGTGGATAACTCAGTGGACAACCGCCTTTGAACTCTCGCAAAGCCCTATGGAATGGGGCCCGCAGTCAAACTGACGATTTTTTCACCAGCAAAAAAAAGCGATGTTTTTCATTGACTTAAATTTAGGTTACAGGCACCCACTGCGCTTGAAGGGAAAATGACAGCGGCGTGACAACGTGCGCGACTTATGTGCACAAGTCCCTTCGAGGCAGTTATATCGATGCGCTTTTTCGGCGCATTTGAGCGTCAGCCTTGGGGATAAATCTCGGCAAACCCTCGATCCAGGCTGATCCTGGCCCATTGAACCTCGACTACCAACGGTCGGAATCTGTGCTATTACAGGGCGCTTCTGCGAGTAGTGACGTTTCCGAGCGCCAAGCTGGACGTTGAATGAGGGGGGTTAAAGAACTTTTTTCGCAAACACACTTCCCTTCGCCAATTCAATCCGTTAGTATCCGCGGCGTTAGTACCAAGCTGAAAGTCAATTCTGGTCGAACAAATCCCCCCGGTCAGCCTTCCCCAAAGAAGCCTCCACCGACAAAGCGGGATCGACCACCTCGATGGTTTCCAGGTAAACCTTGCGCCAACACAGCCTTTGAATCGAAAGCAAAGGGTGTTGCGAAGCTCACTTACTCTGACCGAACCAACCTGCAAATTGATCAGGATCTTCACCCCGGGCCCAGAACCTTCGCCCTTGATGTGTTGCCTGCCCTCCTAAGTACCTACCTGCCAGCCCAAGCGCGCCAATTTATCAGCGCTTCAAACTGGCTGCTTTGTTCCAGTCGGGTTCTTCGTTCGACCAATGGTGGTCGTCGTCACTGGAACGTTTTAACTTTGCACGGTTCTTATCCGTGTCGCTTGTAGGAACACCCAATGACTATGTCTACTCAAATCCACACCCAGGATGCCATCCGCACCCTGACCAACGCTTTTGCCCCAATGAACTGCCTGATCATGGCTGCTCGCAAAGGCTGCTTCAGCTTCACCCTGGTCAACGAACACGGCATCGCTCGTCACAGCGAACGCCTGTACCCCGATCAATACTCCAGCGCCGAGCCGCTGCAGGCCGTGATCGATCGTACCCGTCAGGCACTGGTTGCCTGATACGCCAGAAAGACTGAAAACCTCAAAAGCCCTGCTCAAAAAGCGGGGCTTTTTATTGCACGAAATTTCTCTTTTCGCTGTTACCGCTTAAGCACTAACCGATATAACGGTTATAACTCGGAGCCGGAAATATTTTAAAAACAGGCCTTTACGGCGCGAATATGACACTACACTTCAACTCAAGCGGCTTGAGCCGCTTCCGGCGAGCCTGAGTCGATTCACCCGCTGCCAAGGCCCCTTCAGGTATCGCCGACCCTTTCATGTTTCGAGGGCTTTATGGGTATCGCTGCCAGCGAACTGTGCCGTTATGTGATCCGCCCGACATTGATTTACCTCGGGTGCCATAGCGCAACTGCCGAATCCCTGCTGCTGGGCGTCGCCGCCAGCCAGTCAGCCCTGGGTACTGCCCTGCATGACCGCCGTGGACACGGCCTGTACCGAATCGCCGAACCCCGCCACCAGGCACTTTGGGACCACTACCTGGCACTGGACCCGGAACGCGCAAGCCTGGTTCGCGGTTTGGCCAGCCAACATGCTTTCCTGAGTGGTCCGCACCTCGAATTGACCGTCAACCTGCGTTACGCCACAGCCATCGCCTGGCTGCTGGTAGAAGAACAGAACACCCCGCTCCCCGAAGCAGACGACCTGCTGGGAATGGCCCGCATCTGGCGCCAGACCTTCCAGCCTCAAGGACGCCTGAGAGACTTCACCTGCGCCTGGCAAACCTGTGTTTCACCGATGAATCAGGTCGCCTGCTGATCCGCTATTCCACAAGATCGCGCAAATGCCGTGAACTTGGTCGGATTGTCCTACAAAACCGCTCTAAATCAAGCATTACAGCCTATGGCGCTGGGACGAAAATGTTGGTAATTTTCGCCCCGGTGATCACCAGGAGTTCTAATAATGAAAAAAGTAATGCTCAAAACCACCCTTAGCCTCGCCGTTACCTTGGCATCCACTCAGATCTTCGCAAGTGGCTTTGCCCTCAACGAACAAAGCATCAGCGGGATGGGGACAGGTTTTGCCGGGCGATCTTCAGCTGCCGACGACGCATCCACAGTTTTTGGCAACCCTGCCGGCATGTCTCGCCTCAAGCGCGAACAAGTGACCGGTGGTGTTGCATTTATCGACGCGCACGCTGATATCAGCGATGCGAGCTCCAGTCCGAATAGTGGTACCAACAAAGGTGACATGGTCCCGTTCATGGGCGTCCCCATGGGCTACTACGTAAAGCCAATCGATGACCAGTGGGCAGTTGGTTTCGGCGTGTACGCTCCATTCGGCCTGGTGACCGACTACGAGAACGGCTTCGCCGGCAAATACTTCGGCAGCAAGAGCGAAGTCAAAATCGTAACCCTGCAGCCAACCGTCAGCTACGCCTTCAACGACAAGGTGTCGATCGGTTTCGGTCCGACCATCAACCGCATCGACGGCACCCTGGAATCGAATCTGTCGCTGAACCCTCGCGCAGCGGACGGCACCGTCAAGATCAAGGGTGACGACACCGCGCTGGGTTACAACATCGGCATCATGGTTCAAGCCCTCGAAAGCACTCGCCTCGGCCTGACCTATCACTCGAAAGTGAAATACAAGCTCGAAGGTGACACCAAGGTCAACTACGCCGCGCTCGGCCCACTGGGGAACCAGAAGTTCGACGCTTCGCTGGACATCACCACGCCTGAGTCGGTGGACTTTTCGGTCACTCACCAGCTGAACGACCAGTGGACCCTCTACGCAGGCAGCACCTGGACTCGCTGGAGCCGCCTGAAGGAGATCTCCGTCGAGAACGAAGGCGTTCCTGCCGCCCTGGCCGCACGCGGCTTTGGCACCATCACTGAAGACCAGAACTGGCACGACACCTGGGCTCACGCCATCGGTGCGTCCTATCAGTTGAACAAGCAGTGGGTGTTGCGTACCGGCCTGTCGGTTGACCAGTCGCCGACCAACAACGAAAACCGCTCTCCACGCATCCCGACTGGCGATCGCAAGATTTTCAGCCTGGGCGCTGGCTGGAGCCCGACCGACGACTTGACCATCGACGTAGCGTATTCGTACCTGCGCGAAGAGTCGGTCAAGGTCAACAACAGCAACGGCCGCCAGAACTACAGCGCCGAGTATGAAAACTATGCGAACGGTTTCGGTGTTGGCGCGACCTACCGCTTCTGATGATTCACGGCGCGCCTGAATCCCTCGCCGCCTGAATTGAAAAAGCCCCGCTCTCTTGTACAGAGGCGGGGCTTTTTCACAGGTGTGGATCAGGGTTGCGAGGCCAGGGCTTTCTCCACCGCCTCGATGAACTCGGGATCGTCAGGCGTGGTCAGGCTGGAGAAATTGGCGATCACCTTACCCTTGCGATCGACCACATATTTGTAGAAGTTCCACTTCGGCGCAGTGCTCTGCTTGGCGATGATCTTGAACAAGTGAGTCGCGTCATCACCGCGGACTTTCTGCGGTTCAGTCATGGTGAACGTCACGCCGTAGTTCACGTAGCAGACCTTGGCAGTCTCTTCGCCATCCTTGGACTCTTGCTTGAAGTCGTTGGACGGAACGCCGATCACCTCCAGCCCCTGATCCTTGTAACGCTGATTCAGCGCCTCAAGGCTTTTGAACTGCGGGGCAAAACCACAGAAGCTTGCGGTATTGACCACCACCAGCGGTTTGCCGGAGAAGCGCTGGCACAGGTCGATGGATTCCTTGGCGCGCAGCTTCGGCAACGAGCCTTGCAAAAGGTCCGGGCATTCTGCCGCTTGAGCCAATCCACTAAACGCTACCAGTAACGCGGGAACTGCGAGCCAACGCATCAGCATGTCGGTGCATCCTTGAGAAGTCGTCAAAAACGAAGTTACTCGCCCTCACCTCCTGCTAGCAAGCACCCATGCCCAGTTGCATCAACGCCAGCCCGCCCTGATGCCAGCCCCACCACGACAGGGCCAGCAGCAAGGCGCTGGCAGCGACGACAGCGATCTGCGGCCAGAGGCTGTTCATAGCGCACTCATCTGTGTTTGCAGACGCGCCACCGGTCGCTCACGCACCGGCCAGTTCAGGGCTGCGGCCAACAGGCTCAAGAGAATCGCTACTTGCCAGATCAAGTCATAGCTCCCGGTTCGGTCGTACACCACCCCGCCCAACCAGCCGCCGAGGAACGATCCGAGCTGGTGAAACAGGAAAACAATCCCACCGAGCATGGACAGATTTCGCACGCCGAACAAGGTCGCGACGGTGCCGTTGGTCAAGGGCACGGTCGACAGCCACAGGAAACCCATCGCCATGCCGAACAGGTACGCGGTGATCGTCGTGACTGGCGCCCACAGGAACAACCCAATCACCACTGCCCGCAGCAGATACAGGCCGGTGAGCAAACGCGGCTTGGACATCCGCCCGCCGAGCCAGCCCGCCGTGTAGGTACCGAAAATATTAAACAGCCCGATCAACGCCAGCACCGTAGTGCCGACAGTCGCCGGCAGGTGCTGATCCACCAGATAGGCCGGCAAGTGCACGCCGATGAATACCACCTGGAAACCGCAGACAAAGAAGCCGAACGCCAGCAGCCAGAACCCTGAATGGGAACAGGCTTCGCGCAATGCTTCGGACAGCGTTTGTTCATGGCCGAACACCGGTAGAGGCTTGTCCTTGAGCATGCTCACCAACGGTACGATCAGCGCCACCAACAGGCCCAGCACCAGCAACGCAGCAGACCAGCCGAGCCAGCCGATCAACCCCAGCGTACCGGGCAGCATGGCAAATTGGCCGAAAGAACCGGCGGCACTGGCAATGCCCATGCCCATGCTGCGTTTCTCTGGCGGCACCGCGCGGCCGACCACGCCAAGGATCACTGAGAACGACGTGCCCGACAGGCCAATACCGATCAACAAGCCGGCACTCAGGGACAAGGTCACGGCCGAATCCGACAGGCCCATGAACACCAGACCCAACGCATACAGGACACCGCCGACCAGCACCACTTTCGCGGCGCCAAAGCGGTCGGCCAGTGCGCCAGTGAAGGGCTGCGCCAGGCCCCAGATCAGGTTTTGCAAGGCAATGGCGAACGCAAACGTCTCACGCCCCCAGCCGAACTCGGCACTCATCGGCGCCAGAAACAGCCCGAAGCCGTGCCGTACGCCCAAGGACAATGCGAGAATCAGCGCACTCCCCAACAGAACCCAACCGCACGTACGCCACATCGATGTCATTCTTATTCTCCGGTAGCGGGTATATACCCGCTTAAGATCGGAAAAACCGGCATCACGCCAGTTCGTCCAGCAGTCGCAGCAAGGTTTCACGTTTCTCGGCACCCAAGCGATCAATCAACCGCTGTTGCGCCGCTTCCCACGCCGGCAAGGCCGCTGCCAGCCGTTCAACACCGGCCTCGGTGAGCATGACGATGCGGTTACGCATGTCTTCGCCCTCGACCAGCATCAGCAGGCCTTCGCCTTCCAGCACCCGTAGATTGCGCCCCAAGGTGCTGCGATCCAGCCCCATGGCCTCGGCCAACGTGGAAATACTCGGTTTATCCAGACGCTGCAAATTACACAGCAGAGAATACTGGGCAACGTTGATCCCGAAGCCATCGAGAGCGCCGTCGTAGTGCCTGCTGACGCCACGGGCGGCACGACGCAGGTTGATGCATAAACATTGGGAGTCGAGCATGGTGCGTGTATATACCCGCGGTTAAATGAAAGCAAGGTTCAACATTAGTTTTGTAAGGTAGATCGCCATCGCGAGCAAGCTCGCTCCCACAGGGACCGCATTCCAATGTGGGAGCGAGCTCGCTCGCGATGAGGCCAAAACAGCCACCGCATCTCAATCAGGTCAACGCCAATCCCACCAGCACCGCGACCTCAAGGATTTCCAGCAACGCCCCCGCCGTATCGCCCGTCGTGCCGCCCAATCGGCGCAGCATCACCTGTCGCAACCAGACAAACACCAACGCCGCCAACGCCACTGCCAACACGCCGCTGAGCCCGGCGATCAAAACACACGCCAACGCACTGACCGCCAACACCTGCTTGCCCGCCAAACGTGGCAGATGATCGGCCAGCGCTTGCCCCAACCCGCCGGCACGCACATAAGGCGTGGTCAGGAACAACCCCAGCATCGCGCTGCGCCCGATCATCGGAACGATGATCAGGACAACGGCGTGTTGCTGCTCGATCAATGCCAGCAACGCGGCGAACTTGAGCAGCAACACCAGCACCAGCGTCACGACCGCAATCGGGCCGCTGCGCGGGTCCTTCATGATCGTCAACGTGCGTTCTCGATCGCCGAACCCACCGAGCCACGCATCGGCGCTATCGGCCAGGCCGTCGAGGTGCAAGGCACCACTGAGCAAGACCCAAACGCTCAGCAACAGCGCTGCATGAAGCAATAACGGAGTGCCGAGTAACAGCCAGTTGAACGCCCACAAAATCCCGCCAAACAGCAGGCCGACCAGCGGATAAAACAGCAGCGACCGCCCCAACTCCTGTGGCGTCGGCATGCCCGGCAGACGAACCGGCAAACTGCTCAAAAATTGCAGGGCGATCCAGAACGGCAACATGGTCAGGTCGCTTCCCTTAACAACACGCCGGATTCGACCGACAGCGAAAACAACGCGCCATGCCCGACTTCGACGTTGAGCAACTGCTCACGAGGCAAACCCCGCGCCTGAGCCAGCAGCAAACGCATGACCCCGCCGTGACTGATCAGCAACACCCGCTCGCCGGCGTAGGCGGCATGCAAGCGCTCAACGGCCGCCAACACCCGCGTCGAAAAATCCACGACCGGCTCACCCTGAGGCGGCGTAAACGAATAAGGGTCGGCCCAGAACAATCCCAACGCCTCGGCATCGGTTTCCATCAGCGTCGCGGCGCTCTGCCCTTCCCAGGTGCCGAAGTGCAGCTCCTGCAAGTCTTTATCCAACTGCACTGGCAAACCCAGTTGCGCGCCGAGTTCTTGTGCAAATCGCGCACAACGCTGCAAGGGCGAGCTGACCAAACGATCCCATGGCCCCTGCTCGACCACCGCCGCGCGCATCTGCGCCCAACCCTGTTCGGTCAGCGCATCGTCGAGGCTGCCGCGCAAGCCGCCGCCGAGTTCGGTTTCGCCGTGGCGCAACAGGTCCAGGCGCAAGGTCATGCCGGACGGTCCGCCACGGCGGCCTCGGCGAAAGTCGCCATCTGCCCGTGAAGGTCGCACGCCAGACGCAGCAACGGCACGGCCAACGCAGCGCCACTGCCCTCGCCCAGACGCAGGCCGAGGTCCAGCAGCGGTTCGGCATTCAGGGTTTCCAGGACATGACGATGACCCGGCTCGGCGCCGCGATGACCAAACAACAGCCACTGACGGCATTCAGGATTCAATCGCACCGCCACCAATGCCGCGACGCTGCAAATGAACCCGTCCACCAGCACCGCGACGCCTTCCTGGGCACACGCCAGATACGCGCCGACCAGCGCAGCGATTTCAAAACCGCCGAGGTTGTACAGGGTTTGCAGCGCATCGCCACGCTGAGCGCTGTGCAGTGCCAAAGCGCGCTCGATAACCAGAGCTTTATGGCTGACACCCGCAGCATTCAAACCCGTGCCCGGCCCGGCCAGATGCACCACTGGGCAATCGAGTAAGGCACAGGCCAACGCGCTGGCCGCGGTGGTATTGCCGATGCCCATCTCGCCACCAATAAACAACTGCGCACCCGCCGCGATGGCGCGCTGCACGCTGTCGCGACCGGCTTGCAAAGCGAGTTCGCCTTGAGCCGGCGTCATCGCCGACTCTTCGACGAAATTCGCTGTGCCCGGGCCGATGTTCAAGTGACGCACACCCGGCAAATTCAACGACGGCGTGACGGTCCCGAGGTCGACCACTTCCAGGGAGGCCCCGAGTTGCCGCGCCAACACGCTGATCGCCGCGCCACCGCTGACGAAGTTGTGCAGCATCTGCCCGGTAACTTCCTGAGGAAATGCCGACACCCCTTCAGCAACCACGCCATGATCACCGGCAAAAATCGCGATCCACAGCTGATCGAGTCTCGGCTTGACCTGCCCCTGTAACCCGGCCAATTGCACGGCCACCGACTCAAGCCGTCCGAGGGAGCCGGCAGGCTTGGTCAGCTGCTGTTGACGGGCCTGCGCCTGCTCGACCGCTTGAGCATCGATCGGCTTGCAGGGGTTCAGCCACCAGGAGTGAGTCATCACTTAGTTCCTTTCAAAGTCAGGGGCAGGCCGGCGACGGTCAGGACGACTCGCTCACAGCGCTCGGCCAACGCTTGATGCAGCCAACCGGCTTCATCGACATAGCGGCGGGTCAATTCGCCCAGCGGCACGACACCCATTCCGGTCTCGTTGCTGACAAAAATGATTTCACCCGGCAAGGACGCCAGGCAGTCCAGCAACGCCTCACGCTCGGCAGACAGACGTTCGGTGTCGTCGAGCATCAGCAGATTGGTCATCCACAACGTCAGGCAATCCACCAGCAGGCACCGATCGGCGCTGGCGGTTTCGCGCAGGACGCGGGCGAGTTCCACAGGCTCTTCGATCAACGCCCATTCGGCCGGACGACGGGCGCGGTGATGGGCGACCCGCTCGTTCATTTCACCGTCGAGCGGTTGACTGGTGGCGATGTAAGTCACTGCCAGAGCGCTGTCGGAGGCAAGTTTTTCGGCCAGGCGACTTTTGCCGGAACGGGCGCCGCCGAGGATTAGTTGCAGCATGTTCATAACCTTTTAATTAGCGGTGTAGCGACAGGCCTCATCGCGAGCAAGCTCGCTCCCACAAGGATCGAGGTTGTTTACAGATTTTTGGTCCGCACACGGAACCTGTGGGAGCGAGCTTGCTCGCGATGGGGCCGGTGCAGTCACCTCAAATCCCACAGAGCTCCCGCAGCAGCGAGATATCCAGATGCTTCTCCACCAGATCCGCCAGCCGCTCGATATCGCGCTCACGCAACGCGTGATAATCCACGTCCTGCACCGCCTGCAAACCTGCCCAGCGCAACAGCGCACTGCACGCCGCGGGCGATTCAAACAGCCCATGCAGATAGGTGCCGAAAATCTGCCCATCCACGCTTTGCGCACCGTCGCAGCGACCATCGTCCAGCTGCACCGCGGCGTTTTCCAATGCCGGCCCGGTGGTCACGCCGGCATGAATTTCATAGCCGCTGACCGGTGCGTCTTCCAGCGCCAGACGCCCGCGTACATTGCGCAATTGCTTCTCTTCTTCGAGCTGCGTTTCGAACGCCAGCAAGCCCAAACCGGCACTGGAACCCGGTGCGCCTTCGAGGCCCAGCGGATCGTGTACTTGTTCACCGAGCATTTGCAGGCCACCGCAGATGCCCAGCACTTTGCCGCCATAACGCAGATGACGACTGATCGCGGTGTCCCAGCCATTGGCCCGCAGATACGCGAGGTCGCTGCGAACGCTTTTAGAGCCAGGGAGAATCATCAGGTCGGCCGGGGGAATCGCCTGGCCGGGGCCGATGAATTGCAGATCCACCTGCGGATGCAAGCGCAGCGGATCGAAATCGGTATGGTTGCTGATGCGCGGCAGCACCGGCACCAGCACTTTCAGCACCTGGTCAGCCTTGTCGGTCTGACGCTGATCGATGCCGTCCTCGGCTTCCAGGTGCAGGTCCATCACGTAAGGCAGCACGCCAATCACCGGTTTGCCGGTGCGGGATTCCAGCCAGTCGAGGCCCGGTTGCAGCAAGGCGATGTCACCGCGAAAGCGGTTGATGATGAAGCCTTTGACTCGCGCCTGCTCGCTGGATGACAGCAGTTCCAGCGTGCCCACCAGATGCGCGAAAACCCCGCCTCGATTGATGTCGGCGATCAACACCACCGGACAATCCACCGCCTCGGCAAAGCCCATGTTGGCGATGTCACCGGCACGCAGATTGATCTCGGCCGGCGAACCCGCGCCTTCGACCATGACCACCGGATACGCCGCGCTCAGCCGTTCATGAGAGGCCAGCACCGCTTGCATGGCGATGGCTTTGTAGTCGTGATACGCGACCGCGTTCATCGTCGTGACCGCGCGACCATGGATGATCACTTGGGCGCCGGTATCGCTGTTGGGTTTGAGCAGCACCGGGTTCATGTCGGTGTGCGGCTCAAGGTTGGCGGCCTGAGCCTGTACCGCTTGCGCGCGACCGATCTCGCCACCGTCGGCGGTCACGGCACTGTTGAGCGCCATGTTCTGCGGCTTGAACGGCACGACGCTGACGCCCTGACGCGTGACCCAGCGGCATAATGCCGTCACCAGCGTGCTTTTACCGGCGTCGGACGTGGTGCCCTGCACCATCAACGTAGTCATTGGGTTTCCCTAGCGTAGGCTTCGAACGCTTGCGCGAGACGTGTCCAGTCGGCTTCATCGGCGGGCAGGCCGAAACGCAAGCTGCTGTTGTGCGTGAACAAGCGCAGCAGAATGCCGCGCCGGGCCATGAACTCATGCAGTGCTTCGGCGCGTTCGGTGATCAGCCATTGAAACAAGGCGCAGCCACCCTGGGGTGTGAAGCCGTGCTGTTCAAGCAGCAGCGCCAGACGCTCGCTGGCTTCTTCAGCGCGAACCCGTTGCCGGGCATGCCCTTCGGTATCCAGCAGACAAGCCTGACCCAGCACCCGCGTCGGCCCGCTGACCGCCCACGGTCCGACTTGCTCGGCCAGCAATTTGAGCAACTTGCGCTCGGCCAGCACGAAACCGAGGCGCACACCGGCCAGACCGAAAAACTTGCCGAAGGAACGCAGCACGATCAACCCGACCTGATGGGCAAAAGGTGCCAGGCTCAGCGGCGGTGTGTTGTCCATGAACGCCTCGTCCACCACCAGCCAGCCACCGCGCTGGGCCAGCCGCGAGTGCCAGTCGAGCAACCGACTCGGTGTCAGGCTCAGGCCGGTTGGGTTGTTCGGGTTGACCACCACCAGCACGTCGAGGCTGTCGAGATAGAAGTCGACTTCCTGCTCCAGCACTTCACGCACGATGTAGCCATTGCGTCGCCACGCTTCGGCGTGTTCGGCGTAACACGGCGAGAGCACGCCGACCTTGCCCGCCCGGCGCAAACGCGGCAGCAACTGGATCGCCATTTGCGAGCCGGCCACCGGCAGCACCTGAGCGGCGCCGTAATAATCACAGGCCGCCTGCTCCAGACCGTCATCGGTTTCCGGCAAACGCGCCCAGGCCCGCAACGGGATCTCCGGGACCGGAAACGGCCAGGGCGCGAGGCCGCTGGACAGGTCGAGCCAATCGGCTTCGGCGATGCCGTATTCGAGCGCCGCCTTGCGTAACCGACCACCGTGCTCAAGCATAAAATTCAGCCCCCACGCAGAGGATCAGCAACCATAACCATACCCCGCGCTGGACCAATTGCCAGCCGCGGTCGATGGAGTCGGCGTCCGCCGGCATGCCTTCGCCCAGTTGCGGACGCTGATGCAGTTCACCGTGATAAATCGCCGCCCCGCCCAACTCGACACCGAGCGCACCGGCACCGGCCGCCATCACAGGCCCGGCATTCGGGCTGTCCCAGGTCGGACCTTGGGTGCGCCAGCACTTCAGAGCGAGTCGGGTTTTGCCCAGCAGCGCGTAGGTCAGCGCCACCAGGCGTGCAGGGATGTAGTTGAGGACGTCGTCGATCTTTGCCGCCGCCCAGCCGAAACGTTCGAAGCGTTCGTTGCGGTAACCCCACATCGCATCAAGGGTGTTGCTCAAACGGTAGAGCACCACACCGGGCGCGCCGGCCACGGCAAACCAGAACAACGCGGCAAACACCGCGTCGCTGCCGTTCTCCAGCACCGATTCGGTGGCGGCGCGGGCGACTTCGGTTTTATCCAGTTCGCTGGTCTGGCGGCTGACCAGATAACCGACACGCTTGCGCGCCTCGTCCAGATCATCGCTGCGCAGCGCCTTTGCCACCGGTTCGACGTGTTCACCAAGGCTGCGCATGCCGAGGGCGCAATAGAGCACGAGAATCTCGACGATCCAGCCGACATAGGGCGCCCAGGAAAACGCCGTGGCCAGCAGGGTCAGCGGCAACACTGCAATCACCCAAGCGGTGACACCATGGCTGCGCCAGCCACGACCTTCACCATTGAAACGTTGCTCGATGCGATCGGCAAAACGGCCGAACGCCACCAGCGGATGCCAGCGTTTGGGTTCACCCAGCAGCGCATCCAGCGCAACCGCGGCGACACTCAACAACGCCACACTCATTGACTCACTCCCCAATAATTTTCATACAGCAGCTCACTGAGCGGACGCGCCTGCGCCCAGCCTTCGAGTACCAGCATCGGCGCCGGATAGAATGCCTTGACCGGCCCCAGGCAAAGCACGGCCAAGGGCTTGGCACCGGCCGGCAAACCCAGCAGGTCCGCCAGGGCTTGCGGCTCGAACAGCGACACCCAGCCCATGCCCAGTCCTTCGGCGCGGGAAGCCAGCCAGAGGTTCTGGATCGCGCAGGATAACGAGGCCATGTCCATTTCCGGCAAAGTGCGACGGCCGAAGATATGGCGCTCGCGATCGTCCATCAGCGCGGCGACCAGCACTTCGGCGCAGTCGTTGATGCCTTCGACTTTCAGCTTCATGAATTCGTCGGTGCGCTCGCCGAGGGCTTCGGCGGTGCGGATACGTTCTTCTTCCACCAGTAGCTGGATCTTGCCGCGCAGGGCTCGATCGCTGATGCGGATGAACCGCCAGGGCTGCATCAGGCCGACACTCGGTGCCTGATGCGCCGCTTCGAGCAGGCGCCGCAGTAATTGCGGCTCGACGGTGCCGCCGCTGAAATGGCGCATGTCGCGGCGTTCGCCGATGGCTCGGTAGACTGCCGCGCGTTCAGCTTCGGAGAAGGCGTTGTCAGTCATGGCCTCTTCGCGAGCAAGCTCGCTCCCACAGGGTTTTGGTCAGGCGCAAATAGCGCGGCAACCGCCGATGGATTGGACGGGAAATAGAAGTGCACATAAGAGGCGGTCATCCGCCCCTGACGATAAACCGCCTCCGCCCCGCGCCCGCCGTTAGGGCTCAGGCCCCGGGCAATCGGCTCCAATTCGGTGCTGGTCAACGAGTGGTGATAGGTGTGCCCGCGCAACGAACCTTCCGGCAATTCGACCGCCTGCAACGCCAACGCGGCCAGACGCTTTTGCATCACCGCGTCCCCCGCCAGCAAGCCGACCAATTCAGCGCGAGTGCCCTCGACATCCGTCAGAGAATCGAGCAGATACAGCATGCCGCCGCACTCGGCCAACAACGGTTTGCCCGCCGCATGGTGAGCACGGATTGCGGTCAGCATTGTGCTGTTCTGTGACAGTGCCACATGGTGCAGTTCGGGATAACCGCCCGGCAGATAGAGGCTGTCTGCCTCCGGCAATTGCGTGTCTCGGATCGGCGAGAAAAACGACAACTCAGCGCCCATGGCCCGCAGCAAATCCAGGCTGGCGCCGTAGGTGAAGGCAAACGCTTCATCTCGGGCCACGGCAATTCGCACACCGGCCAACAACGGCTCGGCAGCGATCACATCAGGCGCGGCGAATTCCACCGCCGGTGGCAGCGCGACCTCGCAACTGCTGGCCAGCGCATCGGCCGCCGCATCGAGGCGCAGATCGAGATCGTTCAACTCACTGGCCTGAACCAGACCCAAATGACGACTCGGCAATTCGATCCCGGTTTCCCGGGACAACGCGCCGTACCAGCGCAAACCTTCAGTAAGGCTGCCTTCCAGTAATTGCGCGTGACGCAGGGTGCCGACGCGGTTGGCCAACACACCGGCAAACGGCAAATCCGGCTGATAGCGCGCCAATCCCAACGCCAGTGCACCAAAGGTCTGGGCCATGGCGGTGCCGTCGATCACACCGAGCACCGGCACACCGAAATGCCGCGCCAAATCAGCGCTGGACGGCGTACCGTCAAACAGCCCCATGACGCCTTCGATGAGGATCAGGTCGGCTTCGCCGGCGGCTTCCCACAACAGACGACGACTTTCCTGTTCGCCGACCATCCACATGTCCAGTTGATACACCGGCGCACCGCTGGCGCGCTCGAGAATCATCGGGTCGAGAAAGTCCGGGCCGCACTTGAACACGCGAACCTTGCGCCCCTGATTGCGATGCAAACGGGCCAGCGCGGCGGTGACGGTGGTCTTGCCCTGACCGGAGGCCGGCGCGGCAATCAGTACCGCCGGGCATTGACGATGGCTATTCATAAAGTGCAGCTCACAACTCGACGCCTTTTTGCGCTTTGATCCCGGCCTGGAACGCATGTTTGATCACGCCCATTTCGGTGACCGTGTCGGCCAGTTCGATCATCTCCGGCTTGGCGCCGCGACCGGTGACCACCACGTGCTGCATCGGCGGACGGGTCTGCAAGTCGCTGAGCACTTGATCGAGATCCAGATAACCGTGCTTGAGCGCAATGTTCAACTCATCCAACACCACCAGGCCGATCGACGGATCACGCAGCAATTCGCGGGACACCGCCCAGGCGGCTTCAGCAGCGGCGATGTCACGCTGGCGATCCTGGGTTTCCCAGGTGAAGCCCTCGCCCATCACATGAAAACGCACCTGTTCCGGGAAGCGCCGGAAGAACAGTTCTTCGCCGGTGCTGTTGCGCCCCTTGATGAACTGCACCACGCCGCACTGCATGCCGTGGCCCATGGACCGGGCGAGCATGCCGAAGGCCGAACTGCTTTTGCCCTTGCCGTTGCCGGTCAGCACCAGCAGCAGGCCGCATTCATTCGGGGAATTGGCGATGCGTTCGTCGATCACGGCTTTTTTTCGCAGCATGCGCGCCAGATGACGTTCGTCACGATCGGGGGTATCAGTCATGGGGGAGCTCTCCGTTGAGGCTGGATAACGGCGGGCAGGCACAAGAATAGACGGCAAGAAGCCTGGCATCGCCCACCGTGATGCCGCTGGATGGATCAGGCCGGTCTCCGGGCTCATGAGCGGCGTGAAGCCTGACTGCGCGCCTTCCCATGTCGACACTCGACACAGTGGCTCAAGGCGCAGCCTTCACTCATTTACCGTTGCGGGGGCAGCGCCGGGATCATGGCTCTTCGTCGCTTGAAGAGAGTCACTCACCGGCTTCCCTGTTTCACTCAGTCGACCAAGGCCACAGAGCACCTGAAACAAGCCGCGAAGGTTAGAGGGTTGGGGATGGAGCGTCAATTGAAGACGGGCGGCCTGCGAGCGAATAACTGCCGTCGATCAATTATCTGACGCCAATCTTGTGCCACACTCTCAGCAGTGATATCAAAGAGCCACAATCTCACAACACAATAACAAGGGTGAGCCACATGCAAGGCATGATCATCAGCAATCCGAAGCTGGAATTCCTGCGCCCGGTGCTGGAACGCTGGTTTGACTGTATCGACCGCTACAACGCCGTGCGCGGCGATAACGACACGCCTTACTGGTTCGATGAAAAAGCCAACCTGAGCCTGCTGTCCGCCGCTGCGTGGATGGCGGAAATGGTGACGTTGCAACAAACGCCGACCCGTAAACAGACCGAAGAAGGCGAACGCAATGGCCGTGCCGATCTGTTTATCGCGACCCGCGAAGAACGCGCTTACCTTCAGGCGACCCAGCGCTGGCCACGCGTCAACAGCCTGAACCTGACTCAAGCATTGCAGGACATCACCAGCGATGCCAAACGCATCAGCTACGCCAGCGACCTGAAACTCGGCTGCCTGTTCGTCGCGCCACAAAAGGCTCAACAAAGCGCTACTCCGGAAGAACTCCAGGACATGGTCGACGACCTGCAAAAGGAACACACCTGCGCGGTGGCCTGGTATTTCCCCTACGCGTATCGCAAGTTGCGCAACGAAGCCGGCAACTATCACCCCGGCATTGCCGTGCTGTTCAAGGAAGCCCGCGGCTGACCGGTTGAACCATCGCGCACCTGTGCTTCTCTATTGATTAGGTCAATGCATTCATAGGGAAGATCAGCATGCGCAAGCCCCCGCTCGTTCTCGTCATCGTGCTCGCCGGAGGGCTTGCCGCCTGTGGTGAAACCGCCAGGCTGCAAGTCTCCGACGGCTTCGGCCCGTCACCCAAGCTGCCAGAACCGAACAAGACCCTGATTCCGACGGTAAACATCGCCCCGGCGATCGGCTGGCCGGACGGCACGAAACCCATCGCCGCGACAGGGACTCAGGTCGCGGCTTTTGCCGAAGGTCTCGATCACCCACGCTGGCTCTACGTGCTGCCCAACGGCGACGTGCTGGTGGCCGAAACCAACGCACCACCCAAACCCGATGACGGCAAAGGCGTTCGTGGCTGGGTCATGGGCAAAGTCATGGGCCGTGCCGGCGCCAAAGTACCGAGCCCGAATCGCATCACGCTGCTGCGGGACAAGGACCACGACGGCATCGCCGAAACCCGCACGGTGTTCCTGGAAAACCTCAACTCGCCCTTCGGCATGACCCTGGTCGGCAATGACCTGTACGTCGCCGACACGGACCGCTTGCTGCGCTTCCACTATGAAAACGGCGAGACGGCGATCAAGTCACAGCCGATGAAGGTGATCGACCTGCCAGGCGGTACGCTCAATCATCACTGGACCAAAAACGTCATCGCCAGCAAGGACGGCCGCAAGCTGTACGTCACGGTGGGCTCCAACAGCAACGTGGCCGAAAACGGCATGGACAAGGAAGAAGGTCGCGCGGCGATCTGGGAAGTGGATCGCGCCACCGGCAATCATCGAATCTTCGCCTCGGGGATTCGTAATCCAAACGGCCTGGCCTGGGAACCTCGGAGCGGCGCATTGTGGACAGCGGTCAACGAGCGCGACGAAATCGGCAGCGACCTGGTGCCGGACTACATCACGTCAGTGAAGGACGGCGGGTTCTACGGCTGGCCTTACAGTTATTACGGTCAGCACGTCGACATCCGCGTCGAGCCGCAAAACCCCGACCTCGTGGCCAAGGCCATTGCTCCGGACTACGCGGTCGGCCCGCATACCGCCTCGCTGGGCCTGACGTTCGCTGAAGGTAACACGCTGCCGGCGCAGTTCAAGGAAGGTGCATTCATCGGCCAGCATGGCTCGTGGAACCGTAAGCCGCACAGTGGCTACAAAGTGATTTTCGTACCGTTCAGCGCAGGGAAACCGATCGGGCAGCCGATTGATGTGCTCACCGGTTTCCTCAATGACGAGGAAAAAGCCATGGGCCGTCCGGTAGGCGTGGTGATTGATCAGCAGGGTGATTTGTTGGTGGCGGATGACGTGGGCAACAAGGTGTGGCGGGTTTCTGCCACTAAATAACTGCAACCCACATACCCTGTGGGAGCGAGCTTGCTCGCGATGAGGGCAATCCACTCAACATCGATGTCGCCTGACCCACCGCTATCGCGAGCAAGCTCGCTCCCACAGGGACCTAGGGTTTAGCGTTTGCGACAGAGCGTGAGCCCATCACCCAACGGCAACAACGACAGGTCGACACGCGAGTCATCCTTCAAGGCGCGATTGAGCGCCTGGATGGCTCGAGTGTCTTCGCTCTCGGGATTGTCCTCAAGTACCCGGCCGCTCCACAGCGTGTTATCGAACACCGCCAGACCGCCGACGCGCAGCAGACGTAATGCGTGCTCCAGATAGCGTGGGTAGTTGGCTTTATCGGCATCGATGAAGATCAGGTCGAATGGCACTTGCTGATCCAGCTGAGCCAGGGTTTCCAGCGCGGGCGCCAAGCGTAGGTCAATTCGTTCGGTTAACCCCGCCTCCTGCCAGTAACGGCGTGCGGTGGCATTGTAGTCGCCAGGAATGTCGCAGCAAATCAGCGAGCCGTCATCCGGCAATGCAGCCGCCATGCACAAGGCGCTGTAACCGGTGAAGGTGCCGACTTCCAGCAGACGCTTGGCGCCGGTGAGTTTCACCAGTAGCGCAAGAAACTGGCCCTGCTCCGGCGCCACTTGCCAGCGAGCCATGGGCAGCGCCTGGGTTTCGTCACGCAGACGCTTGAGCAGCGGCGTTTCGCGCAGAGAAACGTCGAGCAGGTATTGATACAGGGAATCGTCGAGATTGAGTGTGCGAGCGGTCATGACAACCTCTGCAATTTAGGGGTTGCGTGCCAAGTGCTCAGGTTGCAAGACGCGCTTGGCACTCAGATAGGCTTTCTGCCAGTAAGCTTTGGACAAGCTGTCGAGCTTCACCGTGCCGCCGGTGGCTGGCGCATGGACGAAGCGACCTTCACCGACGTAAATCCCGGCGTGGCTGACCTGAGAACCGCCATTGGTGGCGAAGAAGATCAGGTCACCAGTTTGCAGACCTTCCTTGCCCACACTGGCCGCCTGCATGCTGATCATCTCGCGCGTGGTACGCGGCAGAGAAATGCCGGCGACGTCACGGTAGACATAACCGATCAGTCCGCTGCAATCGAAACCCGAATCCGGCGTGTTGCCACCCCAACGATACGGCGTACCCACCAGGCCGAGCGCGCGGAACAATACGTCTTCTGCCTCAGGGGAGAATGCTTGGGAGGAACCGAAAACAATGGGCGCGCGAACCACTGGCGCAGGAGGCGGTGTACGGCTGGCGCAGGCGCTGAGCAGCGCTGCGAAGAACATGATTGCGAGGCGGGCCGACGTCGACATAGGCAGAACATCCTGATCTGGCTGCGGCTTTTTCTGCCGGGAGGACAGAAAAGAAAACCGCCTGCGCAGGACGCAGGCGGTTTGCCATCAATAATAGATCAGGATTCTAGCGGCTACGCGGCAAACTTCAAGTAAGACTTTAAGTTCACCTTACAAAATGTCCGCTTACTTGCGAGCCGTGACGATAGTCGGGGCTGCAGTTGGCGCCATTGCCAGTGCGCGCTTGGCTTCGATGAAGGTCTTGCTCCAGTAGCTGTCGCCCAGGCTATCGATCCGGACACCACCGCTGCGGCGGCTGCTGGAATGGATGAACTGGTTGTCACCCAGGTAGATCCCGGCGTGACTGACGCGGCCGCGACGGCCATTGGTGGCGAAAAACAGCAAGTCGCCAGGCTCCAGTTTGCTGCGCGAAACCAACGGAGCGTCCACGTTGATCATTTCGCGAGTGGAGCGTGGCAGGTTCAGGCCGGCTTCTTCACGAAACAGGTAACCGATGAAGCCACTGCAATCAAAGCCGGCTTCGGAGGTGCCGCCGAATCGGTAACGGGTACCGATCAGGGACATGCCGCGTTCGAGGATACTGTCGGCCAGAACCGGAAGCTGGTACGACTTGCCGCCGGCGAAGTCTGCCAATTCTTTTTCGGTGGCCGCCTCTTCCTGTTCAAGCGCTTGCTGATAAAGAACAGAAGATTGGGCGGTAACAGCATTTTTTGCCTGCTGTTGCTGCTCTTGCTGGGACACTGGAGAGTGAGCAGCGCAACCGAACAACAGGGTAACGAGTGCGAGGGGCACGAGGGGTGCAAAGCGATTTAGCATGGGCACGACCGTGGCTGATAGTTCTAAAGAAGGCGAGACTATGCCCACTATCAACCTCATTTGCAAATTCAATCGATCTTGATGTGACTTATCGGTTTCTCGTTTACATCTAAGCGCTTAAGCCCGTTTTAGACGTTCGCGCAGCCTGCAACCCTGTAGGGAAGCGCAATTGTTGACGCCTGAAATATGCCGTAACCCGCGACAGGCTTGGGTTTTACCAGCCTAACGTTTCTTTCAGAAAGGGGATCGTCAGCTTGCGCTGAGCTTGAAGGGAGGCCTGATCGAGGCGTTCAAGCAGCTCGAAAAGCGCGCTCATACTGCGCGTACCGCGGGTCAAAATGAAATGCCCGACTTCATCGGTCAAGTGCAGACCGCGACGAGATGCGCGCAATTGCAAGGCACGCAATTTGTCTTCGTCGGAGAGCGGACGCATCTGAAAGATCAACGCCAACGTCAGACGGGACTTGAGGTCCGCCAGCTTCACCGGCAGTTCGCGCGGGGACGTCGAAGCGGCGATCAGTAGGCGTCGACCGCTGTCACGCAGACGATTGAACAGATGGAACAGCGCCTCCTCCCAATCCGCCCGACCGGCTACCGCCTGCAAATCATCCAGGCAGACCAGTTCGTACTGTTCGAGGTTGTCGAGGATGGCGATGCCACGATCGAGCAGCTCGGCCAACGGCAAATACACCGCCGGCTCCCCCAGTTGTTCGAAGCGCAGGCAGGCCGCCTGCAACAGGTGCGTACGCCCTACCCCGTCCTTGCCCCAAAGATAAATCAGGCTTTCGGTCCAACCAGCGTCGGCTTCGCATAGCCGCTCGACATAGCCGAGTGCAGCGGCATTGGCGCCTGGGTAGTAATTGATAAAGGTAGCGTCATCACGCAGACGCACACCTAGGGGCAGCTGAATCGGTTTCATGCTGACTGAACAGTTCCAAAGGAACCGTTAGTGGCCTCTGTGTAAAGTTTGCGAAGTTTATACCCGTGAAGCTGGCCGCACAATGCGACAGACCACAAGCAAAATCAAAGGTTTGCGTTAACACACTGGTTTTATGACAGTTTCTTTGGCGGCGCATGTGACAGCCGCGCGAGGGATTCGGGTCAACCTGGCGATGAACCAGGCTGCCCGCGACGGGTGATCAGAGACCTTAGGTTGGGTACATATCCGTTTCTGCGGTCACGGCGGCTGGCGGTTTCGCTTTTACAGCGAGTCACTTTCGAAAAGCGCGAAAGTAACCAAAGCGCTTTTGCCCCTTTCGTTCGGTGCCTCGCCTAGGCTCGGCATGCCCTCACTCCGGCATTGCTCCGGGGGCCCGCCGCCATCGGCCATCCATGGCCGGGGGCGGCTACCGCGGCATCCTTGCCGCGGTGCCCCCTGCGCAACGCCTGCGTTCGGCCTCTGGGAAAGGGGCGGCAGATCTGAAGCCAAAGCAACAGCAACAGCAACAGCAACAGCAACAGCAACAGCAACAGCAAGATCAACAGCTTCGCGAGCAGGCTCGCTCCCACATAAAGCAGATCGACGTACACGTGCTTTTCACCACTCAACAGGCCGAGCGTTAGCTCGCCAGCAGCTTTTGATCTTGATGCACCGCCCCCTCGAGAGGCCGAGCGCAGGTTCTGCGCAGTGGGCAACCCGGCATGGATGCCGGGTTAGCCGCCCCCGGCCATGGATGGCCGATGGCGGCGGGCCCACGGAGCAGGACCGGAGCGAGGGCATGCCGAGCAATAGCGAGGCACCGAACGTCAGGGGCAAGAGCGCTTGGTTACTTGGCGCTCTTCCAAGTGACCCGCTGTAAAAGCCATCCCTTTCAAGGTCTTTTGACCTTGGCGGCCTTGAGCACCCTATCTGTCGACACGTGAGCATTCACTGCCTTGCCTTCCAGCCATTCCTTGGGTTTAGGCACCTTCGGACCTCGTTTGCTTTTGGCGACGGATTTGGGCGGGATGTTTTTAGCCAGCGCCAGCAAGTGCTGAGCCAGCCCTCCTGAGCGGATCGGGATGGCTAAGTGCTCTGGCGGCAAGGCGATCTGCAGGCCCTCGTAACCGCTGCGTACCTGTACCGTCAGGTGGAAGATCGATGCTTCCCAATCTTCAGGCTGGGTCTGGCGATGAGCCTGTTCGACGCTGCGCTTAAGCACGGACAAAACGTTATAAGCCAACACAGCGGACGCAAATCCAAGCAGGGCGGCCTTGGGGTTGCCCAGGCTTTCGATTTCACTGTCCAGCACCGATTCCAGGCGCTGGAACATCCCTTCGATACTCCAGCGACGACGATACAAATCGGCGATTTGCTCAGCGGTGATGGTGTCGGGCAAGTTGCTCCAGAACAACAGCATGGTGTCGCCTGATTCGGTAGCTTTTTGCAGGTTCAGTTCAACACGCCGCCACTGACGTCCGCCTTTCACTTCGATGGTTTGCTCGCGCACGCTTCCCGCCTCGACCGCGACAGGTTCTTGCCAGTCGCTTTCCTGAAGCAGGCGCGGATGCTTACTCGGCTCACGAATAATGAAAGAAGCGCCAGCGTCTTCGCAGGCCTCCATGACCGGGAGCGTGCAATAGAGCCGATCAGCCATCCACAACTGGCCCCTACTGGCGTTTTCCAGCAACGGCAGCACGCCGACGCGCTCACTGGCATAAGCATCTTCACAGGGCTGAAGATCGACGACCTGGTCCAGATCAGGGTCGTAAACCACGACCGAAAAACCAGGCCGGGCGGCGCCTCGTTCACGGCGCAACGCGCCCAGACGTTTTTCGCTGGAAGGCAGGTGGTTGCCGTCAACCACCCGCAGTTGCCAGCCAGGCAAAATGGCCGAGCAGCCCAATTCTTCAATCGTCGGAGCCAGGCGTTGCGCACTGCCGACTACCAACGCACGCAGCAGCGCGGGCTCCGTGCGGCTGACCTTGTCATAAAGCGCCGCCAAGCTGACGGGAAGATCTTCCATCTGCCGCGCCGCGGCATGTAGCGAGGGTCGCAAACCCAGTGAAACGAGGGACATCAGCTCAATAATGGTCGAAAACAAAAGCTCGCGCGGGTACTGGCGCTGACGATGTTCTTCGAACACCTGATCAACCCACTCTGCCGCAACGGCCTGCTCCAAAACCAATTTGGCCATGACACTGGCCGGCGCTTTTTTCTCGAACCGCGCTAAAACTTCTGCCCACATCGTCTCGCCGTCCTGACTGGAGTTTTGAGGATTTTATCAAAGACCTTGAAAGGGATGGCTGTAAAAGCGGAACCATAGGCGGCCGTGACCGCAGCAACGGATATGTACACGATCAACAAAAGCCAAGTCGGTCGGCCGCCTCGCTTTTGCGCTTGATCCACCGCCCCCTCGCTACGCAAGTGTGTGCCTGGAAACCCCGAGCTTAAGTGAACAGCATTACCCTTAAAGCTCGGGCTCATCAACACCGCTGTACATACCAGAATCTTTATACAAATCATGCACGTGGCGCACCAACACCATGATCACCGCCGCCACTGGCAGCGCCAGCAGCACACCGGTAAAACCGAACAGCTCACCCCCTGCCAGAATCGCGAAGATCACCGCCACCGGGTGCAGACCAATCCGGTCCCCCACCAGCAATGGCGTCAGCACCATGCCTTCCAGCGCCTGCCCGACCATGAACACCGCGACGATACCGATCATGGGATACAGATCGCCACCAAACTGGAACAACCCGGCTATCAAGGCCGCGCCAATTCCGATGACAAACCCCATGTACGGCACGATCGCCGCCAGGCCGGCAATCAAACCGATCAACAGCCCCAATTCCAGCCCCACCAGCATCAGGCCCGCCGCGTAGATGACGCCCAACGCCACCATCACCAGCAACTGTCCGCGCACGAACGCACCCAACACCTCATGGCATTCACCCGCCAGGATCACAACGCGCTCTTCGCGATCACGGGGTAGCAGGCTGCGGATCTTGGCCATCATCAGGTCCCAGTCCCGCAGCAGATAGAAGGCCACCACCGGGATCAGCACCAGATTCGCCAGCAAGCCAATCAATGCAAGACCGGAAGCCGTTGCCTGACTCAGCACCACACCGACAATGTCGGTGGTCTGGCCCATGTGCTCGCTGATCGCAGCCTTGAGTTTGTCGAATTTCCAGAAGCCATCCGATAACCCGAACTTCGATTGCGCCCACGGCAGCGCGGTGTTCTGTAACCAATCGAGCATCTGCGGCGCCAGTTCGTACAAGCGAAACAGCTGCTTGGCGAGCATCGGCACCAACACCAGCAGCAATGTCGTGAAGATCAAGGTAATCAGCGCAAACACCGCCACCACGCCCCAGGTGCGAGACAGCCCGGCCTTCTCCAGCCGATCCACCAATGGATCGAACAGATAAGCCAACAGCAGCGCCACCAGAAACGGCGTCAGGATCGGATGCAACAGCCAGACAAACGCGCAGAGCAGGATTATCCCGCCCAACCAGAACCAACGCCGCGTATCGGCCATGTACAACTCCCTATGCATCTATATAAAGAAAGAAAACCGTTACCAACGGAATCGCAACTGCGGCACAGGTGCCGGCGTGGGCGCTACTACTGGCGCCGAACCCTCGGCCGGCTGAACCGGTGCGGCTGGCGCCGGCGCTTCACCGGCCGGAACCTCCTGCAACTTCGCCAGTGACAATTGCGCCTTCAACTGTTCGGCGCTGCCATTGACCCGATAGAGAATCCGGTCGCCGTCGACACTTTGCAGACGCGCACCAAACGGCTCCAGCAAGCGCCCAAGCGCCGCGTAACGCTCCAGATTCATGCCCTGCACTTCGAGCAATTGTTCGCCCGAAGCACCTGGCTTGACCACAAACCGAGGCGCCAGCCGTTGACTGACCGCCAGCATCACCGCATCAGCCACAGCAGCCTGATCCGCGCCCTGAACACTGCCCGCCTCCTTCTTGTCGCCCAGCCACAACTGCCACTTGGCCTGCCACTGGCCGCCCTCTTCACGGGCATGCACCGCGAGCAAAGCGTCAGCGTTGTAACGCTCCGATGCCCCGCGCAGTGGCGTTGCGTCCGCACCTTCCAGATTCGGTGCAGTGGCGACAATCTGCTCATTCAGATCGGCCAGCGGCAGGCGTAGCGGCAAACCACGGTGTTGTGCTGCTCGACGCAGCGGTGCAGCACTGGCCTGGCCATCGCCCACCAGGCTCGAACCCTCGGTGGAATCGTTCAACCACCAGCCGAGGATCGAAGGCCGGTTCGCCCCCCACAGAGACAGCCCGGCACGGCGCAACGCTTGCTCGGTGGTGGCCGGGTCGAAATCGACCTTCAGCACTTCCGGTGGGCCGGCGTCAAAGCCGTACTGACTGATGATCTGCTGCGGGTCCTTGCGCAGTGCCGCCAACCCCGGGCTTTGCGCAGCCTTGGGATCACCGGTCAGACGCAACACCAACGTATCCAGCGCTTGCTGGGTCGCCTGATCGCGCACCTCAGGGGATTGACCACTGACAGGCTGACGCACCTGATACAGGTTTTTGACGGTCTCGGCATGACTCGCCAGGCTGACCAATGACAAACAGCCCGCAAACAAATATCTAGAAAAAAAACGCATGGAGGATTCCTGACGACAAGAGCGGCTGGAACAGGCCGCGTGAACCATATTGAGCAAGGCTGTGACCACGCCCCCCAGCAAAACATTCACC
This sequence comes from Pseudomonas sp. RT4P38, assembly GCF_054897765.1. Taxonomy (NCBI): domain Bacteria; kingdom Pseudomonadati; phylum Pseudomonadota; class Gammaproteobacteria; order Pseudomonadales; family Pseudomonadaceae; genus Pseudomonas; species Pseudomonas sp. RT4P38. The sequence goes on along the minus strand of NZ_CM142703.1, from coordinate 2,086,646 downwards.
CGACCCCGGTAAGTTTTTGCACTGTCGTAACGATAGACGGTTAATAGGGATACCTTATACAGCCATGAAGGAGGCGACCAACACGGGCAATAAAGGTTTTTTTAAGCCGATATGCCCCTGCCGTCGGCCTGAGGATGGCCGCTGCCCCTCAAGCCTGATAAAATCGCGCGCCTTCGCAGACCGGCAACAGCCGGGCACCCTGAAATATGCGCCTGGCAATCGCCTTCGTCAGTTTCGGTGGTCCCACTGGACTCGGTCGTTACCCCTGAATCCCCCCTAAAGGCCTGGATCATGAGCAAGCAACCCTCCCTGAGCTACAAGGACGCCGGTGTAGACATCGACGCCGGTGAAGCATTGGTCGAACGCATCAAGAGCGTCGCCAAGCGCACTGCGCGCCCGGAAGTCATGGGCGGCCTGGGCGGTTTCGGCGCCCTCTGCGAAATCCCGGCCGGCTACAAGCAGCCCGTGCTGGTTTCCGGCACCGACGGCGTCGGCACCAAGCTGCGTCTGGCGCTGAACCTGAACAAACACGACAGCATCGGCATCGACCTGGTTGCCATGTGCGTGAACGACCTGGTGGTCTGCGGCGCCGAGCCGCTGTTCTTCCTCGACTACTACGCTACCGGCAAACTCAACGTCGAAACCGCGACCCAAGTCGTGACCGGCATTGGCGCTGGCTGCGAACTGTCCGGCTGCTCCCTGGTCGGCGGCGAAACCGCTGAAATGCCAGGCATGTACGAAGGCGAAGACTACGACCTGGCCGGCTTCTGCGTCGGCGTCGTGGAAAAATCCGAAATCATCGACGGTTCGAAAGTCGCTGCCGGCGATGCCCTGCTCGCCCTGCCGTCTTCCGGCCCGCACTCCAACGGCTACTCGCTGATCCGCAAGATCATCGAAGTGTCCGGTGCCGACATCGAAAACATCCAACTCGACGGCCAACCACTGACCGACCTGCTGATGGCCCCGACCCGTATCTACGTGAAGCCGCTGCTCAAGCTGATCAAGGAAACCGGCGCCGTCAAAGCCATGGCCCACATCACCGGTGGTGGCCTGCTGGACAACATCCCGCGCGTTCTGCCAAAAGGCGCACAAGCGGTGGTTGACGTCGCGAGCTGGACCCGTCCTGCCGTGTTCGACTGGCTGCAAGAGAAAGGCAACGTTGACGAAAACGAAATGCACCGCGTGCTGAACTGCGGCGTCGGCATGGTCATCTGCGTCGCTCAAGAGCACGTTGAAACCGCCCTGAACGTCCTGCGCGAAGCCGGCGAGCAGCCTTGGGTGATCGGTCAGATTTCCACCGCTGCCGAAGGCGCGGCTCAGGTTGAACTGAAGAACCTCAAGGCACACTGATGCAAGAGCGGATGTCCCAGACCTGTGATGTGGTGGTGCTGTTGTCCGGCACCGGCAGTAACTTGCAGGCCTTGATCGACAGCACGCGGACCGGCGACAGCCCGGCCCGCATCGCTGCGGTGATTTCCAACCGCGCTGACGCCTACGGCCTGCAACGCGCCACGGACGCGGGTATCGACACCCGCACCCTGGATCACAAGGCTTTCGACGGCCGCGAGGCCTTCGATGCCGCGCTGATCGATCTGATCGACGCGTTCAACCCCAAACTCGTGGTACTGGCCGGCTTCATGCGCATTCTCAGCGCTGACTTCGTGCGCCACTACCAAGGTCGCCTGCTCAACATCCATCCCTCGCTGCTACCCAAATACAAAGGGTTACACACTCATCAGCGCGCGCTGGAAGCCGGCGACACGGAACACGGCTGCTCCGTGCACTTCGTCACCGAGGAACTCGATGGCGGACCACTGGTCGTACAGGCAGTAATACCGGTAGAGTTGCACGATTCGCCGCAGAGTCTGGCGCAGCGGGTCCACGTTCAGGAACACCTGATCTATCCGCTGGCCGTACGCTGGTTTGCCGAGGGTCGTTTATCACTCGGCGAGCAAGGTGCTTTACTGGATGGAAAGTTACTCGCGGCCAGCGGCCACTTGATTCGAACCTAGGAGACTTTATGCGTCGCGCCCTGCTCTTCGCTTGCGCTCTGCTCGCACTGCCTTTTGCGCAGGCTGCAGAACTTCAACCTTTCTCCGCCAGCTACACCGCTGACTGGAAGCAGCTGCCCATGAGCGGCACCGCTGAACGCAGCCTGACCAAGCAAGCCAATGGCGCCTGGAAGCTCAGCTTCAAAGCCTCAATGATGATCGCCAGCCTGACCGAAGAAAGCACCCTGACTTTGGACAAGGACACCTTGCTGCCGCAGTCCTACCACTTCGAACGTGGCGGCCTGGGTAAAGCCAAGAAGGCTGACCTGGATTTCGACTGGACCAACAAAATGGTCACCGGCACCGATCGCGGTGACCCGGTCAAGATCCCGCTCAACCGCGGCATGGTCGACAAATCCACTTATCAGCTGGCCCTGCAGCACGACGTGGCCGCTGGCAAGAAAAGCATGAGCTATCAAGTCGTCGACGATGGTGAAGTCGATACCTATGATTTCCGCGTGCTGGGTTCGGAAAAGGTCGACACCAAAGCTGGCCAGATCGAAGCAATCAAGGTCGAGCGCGTGCGCGACCCGACGCAAAGCAAGCGCATTACCGTCCTGTGGTTCGCCAAGGACTGGGATTACCTGCTGGTTCGTCTGCAACAGGTTGAAACCGACGGCAAGGAGTACAACATCATGCTCCTCGACGGCACGGTCAACGGCAAGGCTGTCAAAGGCAGCTGATCCGCCCCGACACCAAAATCCGGAATCCGATAAGGGTTCCGGATTTTTTTTGCCTGCTGAAACTCAGATCCGCGCCAGCGCCTGTGCCAGGTCGGCGCGCAGGTCTTCGACATCCTCGACCCCCACGGACAACCGCACCAACGCATCGCCGATGCCGAGTTGCGCACGAGTATCCGCAGGGATGCTGGCGTGGGTCATGATCGCCGGGTGCTCGATCAGGCTTTCCACCCCGCCCAGGCTCTCGGCCAAGGCGAAGATCCGCACACTCTCGAGGAAGCGCGTGGTACCGGCCAGGTCGCTGTTCAGGTCGAGGGATATCATCCCGCCGAAACCGCGCATCTGCCGCTGCGCCAGGTCGTGCTGCGGATGCGACGGCAAGCCCGGATAATAGACGCGCGCCACCTGCGGCTGACGCTCCAGCCATTGCGCCAGGTCCAGCGCGTTGTTGCAGTGGCGTTCCATGCGCAGCGCCAGGGTCTTCACGCCGCGCAGAGTGAGGAACGCGTCGAACGGCCCGGCGATCGCGCCGACTGCGTTTTGCAGGAAGCCCAGACGCTCCGCCAGGTCTGCGTTTTGTCCGACCACCGCGATGCCGCCGATCACGTCGGAGTGGCCATTCAGGTACTTGGTCGTCGAGTGCAGCACGATGTCGAAGCCCAGCTCCAGCGGGCGCTGTATCCAGGGGCTGGCAAAGGTGTTGTCGGCCACACAAATGATGCCTCGCTGGCGGCAGATGCGCGCGATGGCAACAAGGTCGGTGAGGCGCAGCAAAGGATTGCTCGGTGTCTCGACCATGACCATCCGCGTGTCGTCCTGCAGCGCCGCTTCGAAGGCCGACAAATCAGTCAGGTCGACAAAGCTGAAGCGATGCCCGGCGCTGCGCCGGCGCACTTTGTCGAACAGGCGGAAAGTACCGCCGTACAGGTCATTGCCGGAGACGATGTGCGAATCGGCATCGAGCAATTCGAGCACGGTGGAAATCGTCGCCAGCCCGGAGGCGAAGGCGAAGGCCTGGGTGCCGCCTTCGAGGTCCGCAACGCAACGCTCCAGCGCAAAGCGCGTCGGGTTGTGCGAGCGCCCGTAATCGAAGCCCTTGTGCACGCCAGGGCTCTGCTGCAAATAGGTGGAGTTGGCGTAAATCGGCGGCATCAGCGCCCCGGTTGAAGGGTCGGGCGTCTGCCCGGCATGGATCACACGGGTGGCGAAGGCACGTGGCACAGCGGTTTCATCGTGTTGACTCATGCAAGGGATCTCCGTAAGTGAATGAGCATGTCGACTCGAGTAATCAAGCCGTGGAAGCCCGAAGCGTCGGCGATGATCGCCACCAGCCCACGGTCGAGCTCCGCGCGTAGCTCAGCCAGACTGGCGCTTGGAGGCAAGGTTTGCAGCTTATCGGTCATCGCGCTGGACACGCTCATGCGAAAGTGCGAAGCATCTTCTTGCATGCCAAGCAGAATGTCGGACTCGTCGATCACGCCGACCAGCCGCTGCCCGCCCTCCAGCACCGGCAGTTGCGACACATCAGCCAGGCGCATGCGCTGGAAAGCGGTGAGCAGCGTGTCGTCCGGGCCCACGCTGATCACCCGGCCATCCTCGAAGCGCCGTGAGATCAGGTCGCGCAGATCACCGTAATGTTTGTACTGCAGCAGGCCCTGATCGTTCATCCACTGGTCGTTGTAGACCTTTGACAGGTAGCGCGTGCCAGTGTCGCAGACGAAGCTGACGACCCGCTTCGGCTCGGTTTGCTCGCGGCAGTAACGCAGCGCCGCCGCCAGCAGTGTGCCGGTCGAGGAACCGCCAAGAATACCTTCCGCACGCAGCAGTTGGCGGGCATGATCGAAGCTTTCCTCGTCGCTGATCGAATACGCGTGGCGCACGCTGGACAGGTCGGCAATCGACGGAATGAAGTCCTCGCCGATGCCCTCAACCGCCCACGAACCGGGTGTGCCGAGGGTGCCGCTGCGGCTGTATTCGGCCATCACCGAGCCAACCGGATCGGCGAGCACCATGGCCAGGTTCGGTTGCACGCGGCGAAAGAAGCGGGTCAGCCCGGTCAGCGTGCCTGCCGAACCGACGCCGACGACGATGGCGTCCAGATCATGCTGAGTCTGCGCCCAGATCTCCGGCGCAGTGCTGCATTCGTGGGCGAGCGGGTTGGCCGGGTTGTTGAACTGATCGGCGAAGAAGGCGTCGGGAATGTCCTGCGCCAGCCGCGCAGCAACGTCCTGGTAATAATCGGGATGACCCTTGCCGACATCGGAGCGGGTGATGTGCACCTCGGCGCCCATCGCCTTGAGGTGCAGGACCTTCTCGGTGGACATCTTGTCCGGCACCACCAACACCACCCGGTAACCCTTGGCACGGCCGACCAGCGCCAGGCCGAGGCCGGTGTTGCCGGCGGTGGCCTCGACGATGGTGCCACCGGGTCGCAGGCGGCCATCGCGCTCGGCGGCGTCAATCATCGCCAGGCCGATGCGATCCTTGATCGAACCGCCGGGGTTCTGCGATTCGAGCTTGAGAAATAGCGTGCACGGGCCGGTATCGAAGCGGCTGACGCGCACCAGCGGCGTATTGCCAATCAGTTCGAGTACGGCGGGACGGGAGTCAGTGGGCATGTCGTCACCTCGCTACGCAAATTAGCACTGGATGGACAGTAACCGGCGGTGAATCATCGCGCGCCAGTCACAGGCAAAGTCTCGCTTGGACCATAGGCCGGGATGGCGCCACCCGCAACTTGCGCAGCCAGCCGGTCGTGCCGAAGGTTTTCGTCACAGCGTCCAGATCGATGACCACGAACTCTTTGCCGACGTACCGAGATCTGCCGGCGGCGAAGGCTCGGCGCCCGAGCCACACGATTACTTCGACGCGGCGCTGGGTGCCTGCAAGGCCCTGACCCTGACGATGTACGCGAAGAAGAAAGGCACCGAGGTGAGTGTCGAAACCCATCTGTCCGAAGGCGCTTTCAGCCAATAGGGCAAGGGCTGTGCAGGCGGGTTATGCTCCACGCGTCACCCGCTTAGCCTGGAATGCCCCATGAACACTCCGCTCGTGATCCGCGCCCGCGCCGAAGATGTCGAAGGCCAGCCGATTCTTCGCCCGCTGCCGTCAGCCAAATGCCGCAGCGTCGGGCCTTTCGTGTTTTTTGACCACATGTTGCAAACCCGTTATCCGGCGGGTAAAGGCATGAACATCCGACAGCATCCGCACATTGGTCTGTCCACCCTCACCTACTTGTTCGAAGGGCAAATCCAGCACAAGGACAGCCTCGGCTCCGATCAAGTGGTGGAAGCCGGTGATGTCAGCTGGATGACTGCAGGCAGCGCGATTGCCCATGTCGAGCGCACGCCTGAGGCGTTGAAGGACAAGGGCTTCACGATGCACGGTTTACAGATTTGGCTGGCCTCACCGAAAGATAAAGAGCACGGCCCCGGACACTACAGTCACCATCCGGCGGCCACGCTGCCGGTCAGCGATAACCTTGGGGTGAAGATCCGGATGATTGCCGGGTCAGGCTTTTGCCTGGAATCACCGGTCCCGGTGCTTTCTCCGACGCTGTATGCCGAATTGAACCTGCAAACGGCGACAACGCTGCTGATTCCTACCGAGCATGAAGAGCGGGCGTTGTACGTGCTGGATGGCGAGGTGCAACTGGAGGGCGAGCTGATAGAACCGCATTCGCTGGTGGTGTTGCCGGTCGGGGAAGAGATGACGCTGTTCGCTGAAAGCGACTGTCATGCCGTATTGTTCGGCGGTGCCCCGCTGGATGGGCCACGGCGGATCAACTGGAATTTTGTGGCGAGTGATCCGGCGTTGATCGATGAGGCTCGTCGGCGCTGGGCGGCCGGGGATTGGCCGACGGTGCCGGGGGAAGTTGAGCGGATCGAACTGCCGAAACACCGAAGCCCGCCGACTCCCCTGTAACTGATCGTTCCCACGCTCCGCGTGAGGAACGATCACAGCAATCAGCCCTTGAACACTTCATCCAGCAAATTATGCATCGACGTCAACGCACGCCCCGCCGTCTTCGCGTCATACATCATCATGCCCGGCACGTTGGCATGCGGATCGGTGAAGGAATGCAAAAGACACCAGAATGAAAAAACCCGCCGAAGCGGGTTTTTTTACAACGCAGTTAAACCGACAGTTCAACCAACAGTTTGTTGAGACGGCGCACGTACGCAGCCGGGTCTTTCAAGCTGTCACCGGCTGCCAGGGCCGCCTGATCGAAGAGAATGTGCGACAGATCGCCGAAGCGCTCGTCGCTCTGCTCGTTGTCGAGCTTCTCGATCAGCGGGTGAGCCGGGTTGAATTCGAAGATCGGCTTCGATTCCGGAACCTTCTGACCGCTGGCTTCCAGGATCTGACGCATCTGCATGCCCAGGTCCTGCTCACCGATGGCCAGAATCGCCGGGGAATCGGTCAGACGGTGCGAAACCCGCACTTCAGCAACGGAGTCGCCCAGTGCAGTTTTCAGACGCTCAACCAGACCTTCTTTGGACTTGGCAACTTCTTGCGCCGCTTTCTTGTCCTCTTCCGAGTCCAGGTTGCCAAGATCCAGGTCACCGCGAGCCACGTCGACAAAGCTCTTGCCGTCGAAGTCGCTGAGGTAGCTCATCAGCCACTCGTCGATGCGGTCGGTCAGCAGCAGCACTTCGATGCCTTTCTTGCGGAAGACTTCCAGGTGCGGGCTGTTTTTGACTTGCGCGTAGGTTTCGCCGGTCAGGTAGTAGATCTTGTCCTGACCTTCCTTGGCGCGAGCCAGGTATTCGGCCAGACCCACCACTTGCTCGCCTTCATCACCGTTGGTCGATGCGAAACGCAGCAGGCCAGCAATTTTCTCTTTGTTGGCGAAGTCTTCTGCCGGGCCTTCTTTCATGACCTGGCCAAAGTTTTTCCAGAAGCTTTTGTACTGCTCAGGCTCGTTCTTCGCCAGCTTTTCCAGCATGTCGAGAACGCGCTTGGTCAGCGCCGACTTCATGGAATCGATGATCGGGTCTTTCTGCAGGATTTCCCGCGAGACGTTCAGCGACAGGTCGTTGGAATCGACCACGCCTTTGATGAAGCGCAGGTACAGCGGCAGGAACGACTCGGCCTGATCCATCACGAACACGCGCTGCACATACAGCTTCAGGCCTTTCGGCGCCTCACGCTGGTACAGATCGAACGGAGCACGGGCCGGCACGTAGAGCAGCGAGCTGTATTCGAGCTTGCCTTCGACCTTGTTGTGGCTCCAGCTCAGCGGGTTCTCGAAGTCGTGAGCGACGTGTTTGTAGAACTCCTGGTATTCCTCGTCCTTGACCTCCGTACGCGGACGGGTCCACAGGGCGCTGGCGCGGTTGACGGTTTCCCATTCAACGGCCGGTTGCTCTTCGCCTTCGACGGCTGCCACTTCTTTTGGCAACTCGATTGGCAGAGCGATGTGGTCGGAGTACTTCTTGATGATGTTGCGCAGACGCCAGCCATCGGCAAACTCGTCTTCACCGGACTTCAGGTGCAGGACGATGCGGGTCCCGCGCTCGGCTTTCTCAACGGTGGCAACCTCAAAATCGCCTTCACCCTTGGACGACCAGTGCACGCCTTCGCTGGCAGCATCGCCGGCACGTCGGCTGAACACGTCAACTTTGTCGGCGACGATGAATGCAGAGTAGAAACCCACACCGAACTGACCGATCAGGTGCGAGTCTTTTTTCTGATCGCCGGAGAGATGTTTCATGAAATCGGCAGTGCCGGATTTGGCGATGGTCCCCAGGTGGGTGATCGCCTCTTCTCGGCTCATGCCGATGCCGTTGTCTTCGAGGGTGACGGTTTTAGCGTCCTTGTCGAAGCTCACACGGATTTTCAGCTCGGCGCCACCTTCCAGCAATTCAGGCTTGGACAAGGCTTCGAAACGTAATTTGTCGACAGCGTCAGAGGCGTTCGAGATCAATTCGCGAAGGAAAATTTCCTTGTTGGAATACAGCGAATGGATCATGAGGTGCAGCAGTTGCTTCACCTCGGTCTGGAAGCCCAGGGTTTCCTTTTGAGTTTCCACACTCATGGTTATCAAACTCCAATCAGATGGCAGTGGCCGCGACCTTGAGGGTCGGCGGCGGGTTGTCATCAAAGTTGGGGGCTGTGTTCAGGATTTCAAGGGCTCTTCGATTTTGAAATGAGCGCGGGCCGTGGCAATCGGTTCAGCTTCGGTACTTTGCCAGGCCGTAATCGCAACGTTGGCCACCCGGCGACCCTGACGACAAACCTGGCATCGGGCCCAGGTGTCGCGAAACTGCCCCGCACGCAGGTAGTCGAGGGAGAAGTCGATGATCTTCGGCACACCCGGCGAACCGGTGAAAATCAGCAGGTGCAACGCTGCAGACAGCTCCATGAACCCGGCGATCACACCGCCATGAATCGCTGGCAATAAAGGGTTACCAATGTTGTCCTTGTTGGCCGGCAAGCGAAACAGCAGATCATCCCCCACCCGCGAACATTCGACGCCGATCAGTTTGGCGTAAGGAATCAGGTGCAGCAGCGAGGCGTAGTCGCCTTGCTCATGTGCCTTCTGAAGTTGTTCCTTGAAGTCGTCGGTCATTTCTCACCTCTGGCGATGGCGCCGCCAAAACCTTTGGTGCCTTTGATGGCTTTGCCCATGCGCATGAAGGTACCCACCACATGGGCGATGGGTTGCTCGGGATCGTCCTGATAGGCGAAACCGCGAGCAAAGATCACATCCGTGGTCACCCGGTAGCACTGAGCAAAACCGTAGACATCTTTGTGTGGTTCAGCGGCGTGCATGTAGTCGATGCGCAGATCGAGGGTCGGGCAGACCTCAAATTCGGGTAGCACGCAGAGGGTCGACATGCCACAGGCAGTGTCCATCAGCGAGGTCAGCGCTCCGCCATGGATCACCCCGGTTTGCGGGTTGCCCACAATTTGAGGACTGTACGGCAGGATGACGGTTAGCCCTTCGCTGCTGGCGCTGTGAACCCGCAGCCCCAGTACCTGACAATGTCGCAGCGCCGATAGAAATCGCGTAGCGCGCTCAAAAACGGGGGTTTCGGCCATTTTTATCCAACTCTTCGTAATGTTCTGGCAACGCACTAGGCGCTTTAGTAAAAGTTCCCGTCAGAATAATCTTATATATCTGTATAAATTGAGGAACTTAACGCTGCGGGCTACGCTCGAAAGGCCAATAGATACATTTTTCATAAGGAGAAACACCCCATGCGTAAGACTTTAGCTATTGCCTTGATGTTGACCGCTTCCCTCGGTCTCGCTGCCTGCGATAAAAAATCCGAGGACAAAGCTCAAGATGCTAACCAACATGCTGAGCAAGCTCAGCAAGACATGAACAAAGCTCAGGATAAAGTGAACGACGCTGCGAAAGAAAACGCCGAAGCCGCCAAAGCTCAGGCTGAATCGGATGCAGCGGCAGCAAAAGAAGCACCTAAAAACTAAAACAGTTTTTAGCGTGATAAAGAAAACCCGCCAAGTGCGGGTTTTCTTTTGTCTGCTGTTTTTTTGCACTGCAGGCCTTACAGCAAAATAGTTCTAAAAGTCGGACTAATCATCAACAACAACGAACACACTAGTCCAACGAACCACACCAAGCTTCGTTGCCAGGCCAGATCAACCCAATAGCACAGCAAATAAATGATTCGCGTAATCACGAAGACGATTGCCAGCAAGTCGATCAGCCACCCCGCCGTCTGCGTGGTGTGAGCCATCAACACCCCCACCGCGAACAGAATGAACGCCTCAAAACAGTTTTGATGAGCCGCCAACGCACGGGCACCAAAGCCTGTCAGTTGCGCCTGTTGCTGACGCGGCAGATGGTTGTCGTAACCGCCCTGCTCGTTCATCGCTTTGGCCACGGGAATCTTTGCCACGAAAATCAGCAAGGCACTGATAAACACACACCAGAACGGAATACTCATCAAGCGGCCTCTTTGTTCGCCTCGGGCAATGGTGCCTCTGTAGGTGTATAGACCATCACGTCGAGAACGTCGGAATGAAACTCCCGGCGGTACAACACCAGCACGACGCCGGCGCTCATCAACATGAACAACCAGGGGCTGACGAACCAGGCCAGCATGGTCATGCCGAAGTAGTAAGCGCGCAAGCCGAAGTTGAACTGGTTGGCGGCCATGGAGATGACGCGCGCCGCACGGGCAGCAAAGGCTTTGCGCTCTTGTTCGGAAACGTGGCGCTCACCGACCATCGGCGCCGAACCAATCAGAATGGCCGCAAAGTTGTACTGGCGCATGCACCAGCTGAACGTGAAGAACGCATAGACAAACACCAGCGCCAGGCACAGCAACTTGATCTCCGACATCCCTTGAGAGGCCTGCTGCACCATCGGGATATCCGCCAGCAACGATACGGCTCTTTCCGAGGCGCCGAGCACCGTAAGAATGCCGGCCAGGATAATCAGTGTGCTGGAGGCGAAGAACGAGGCATTGCGCTCCAGGTTGCCAACCACGCTGGCGTCAGCGATACGGTTGTCGCGCAACAGCATGCGGCGCATCCAGTCTTCGCGATACAAGTGCAGCACGCTGGCCAGGCACGCGGTGTCACGGCCCTTCCACGACGCATAACGGGTGTAGCCGCCCCAGCAGATGACGAACCAGACCGCGGCGAGGATGTGGATCATATTGACGTGGATGAACGACATGCAGGTCCTTGTGATGTGTTTGGCAAAGCAAGTAGTGCTTCGACGTTAGCTCAAGGAAAAAGACACTGCACCGACTCCAAAAAAAATGCCCCGTATCGATTGATACGGGGCATTTCCATATGTGCTTGAGACCCGCTTGTGGCGGGCCATGAAGCGGCTTAAGCCAGGGCTTCTTCGCGCTTGCCCAGCAGACGATCGCAGACCACCGCGACCACCAGGGTCATGACCGACGGCACCAGCCAGGCCAGGCCTTGCTCGCTCAGCGGCAGGTGGGACATCTGAGTCGGCATCCAGTCCGCCAGGCCCGCGCCCTTGAGGGCGTCGATCAGGCCGAAGATGAACGACACCAGCATCACCGGACCGACGATGCGGCCCTGCTCATGCCAGAAGTCCTTGCAGAAGCTCAGGGCTACCAAGGCAATGCACGGCGGGTAGATCGCGGTCAGCACCGGGATCGAGAACGCAATCAGCTTGGTGAGGCCAAGGTTGGACACCAGCAGCGAGAACACGGCCAGGATGATGACCAATGTCTTGTAGGACAGCGGCAGCACACGGCTGAAGTATTCGGCGCAGGCGCAGGTCAGACCCACCGCTGTCACCAGACAGGCCAGGGAGATCAGCACCGCCAGAAAACCGCTGCCCAGAGAACCGAAGGTGTGTTGCACGTAAGCGTGCAACACCGCCGCGCCGTTGGTGGCACCTGCGGCCACTTCATGGCTGCCCGAACCGAGACGGAACAGGCTGACGTAAACCAGCGCCAGGCCCACGCCGGCAATCAGCCCGGCAATGATCGCGTAACGGGTAATCAACACCGGCGACTCGACGCCACGGGAACGGATCGCGTTGACGATGACAATGCCGAATACCAGCGCACCCAGGGTATCCATGGTCAGGTAACCATTGATGAAGCCTTGGGAGAACGGTGCCGCCACGTATTCCGGGGTGGCTACGCCGACATCACCGGCCGGCAATGCAAACGCTGCGATGCCGAGAGCGGCCAAGGCGATGATCTTCAGCGGCGCGAGGAAACGTCCTACGGTATCCAACAAACGGCCTGGATAAAGCGAGATGAAGAACACCAGCAGGAAGTACACCGAACTGTAGAGGAACAACGCCAGTGGGCTCTCGCCGGTCAGCGGCGCCAGGCCGACTTCGAATGACACGGTGGCAGTGCGCGGTGTCGCGAACAGCGGGCCGACAGCCAGGTAGCACGCGGCCGCCAGCAGGCCACCGGCGACTTTACCGATCGGGCTGCTCAAGGCATCCATGGCGCCACCGACCTTGGCCAGGGCGACCACGGTGATCACTGGCAGACCGACTGCGGTGATCAGAAAGCCCAGCGCCGCCATCCAGACATTTGGACCGGACTGCAGACCGACGATAGGCGGGAAGATGATGTTGCCAGCCCCGACAAACAAGGCAAAAGTCATAAAACCAAGTGCCAGGATGTCCTGGCCTTTCAACACTTTCATTAAGGAAATACCACACTACTGAATCGGAATTTAGAGAGGGATTTCCCTGAGGGGTGAGGGAAATGCTGTCGGTCCGTATAGGACTGACCCGTTTAGCGCGTAGCAACCTTGTGGGCCGCGGACGCAAAAATGGCTGCTAGCCTAACGAATTTGCCCGACAAACGCACTGTTAAGGGGCGATCTATCCGATACGCGACATTTCCGTGTCGCGTTTTTGCATGTAAATGGTTGGCGTCTGTAAGTCCGTCATCGCGAGCAAGCTCGCTCCCACAGGATTTATGAACGCTGGAGATCCAATGTGGGAGCGAGCTTGCTCGCGATGGGGCCTTCACTGACGACACATATCTTCAGAAACGACAAAGGCCACCCGAAGGTGGCCTTTGCTTGGTAAAGTGTCAGATAAGCGCGAGGCTTACTTGACTGCCCAACCGGTCAGCTCGGACAAAGCCTTGCCGATGTCTGCCAGCGAACGCACGGTTTTAACGCCTGCGTCTTCCAGGGCAGCAAACTTCTCGTCTGCAGTGCCTTTGCCGCCAGAGATGATTGCGCCAGCATGGCCCATGCGCTTGCCTGCAGGGGCAGTCACACCAGCGATGTAGGAAACAACCGGCTTGGTCACGTGCGCCTTGATGTAGGCAGCCGCTTCTTCTTCAGCCGAACCGCCGATCTCACCGATCATTACGATCGCTTCGGTCTTCGGGTCTTCCTGGAACAGCTTCAGGATGTCGATGAAGTTCGAACCCGGGATCGGGTCACCACCGATGCCGACGCAAGTCGACTGACCGAAACCGGCGTCAGTCGTCTGCTTAACAGCTTCGTAGGTCAGGGTGCCGGAACGGGAAACGATACCGACTTTACCTGGCAAGTGAATGTGACCTGGCATGATGCCGATCTTGCATTCGCCTGGAGTGATCACGCCTGGGCAGTTAGGACCGATCAGGACTACGCCCAGCTCGTCGCACTTGACCTTGGCATCCAGCATGTCCAGGGTAGGAATGCCTTCGGTGATGCAAACGATCAGCTTGATGCCGCCGAATGCTGCTTCCAGGATGGAGTCCTTGCAGAAAGGAGCTGGAACGTAGATCACGCTGGCGGTGGCGCCAGTGGCAGCTACAGCATCTTTCACGGTGTTGAACACTGGCAGACCCAGGTGCTCGGTGCCGCCTTTGCCCGGAGTTACGCCACCAACCATCTTGGTGCCGTATTCGATGGCTTGCTGGGTGTGGAAACTACCTTGCGAACCGGTAATACCCTGGCAGATAACTTTGGTGTCTTTATTGATCAGGACGCTCATTATTTGCCCTCCGCAGCTTTGACAACTTGTTGAGCAGCGTCGGTCAGGCTGGTAGCAGCGATGATGTTCAAACCGCTTTCTGCCAGTACTTTAGCGCCCAGCTCAGCGTTGTTGCCTTCAAGGCGAACAACAACCGGGATTTTCACGCCGACTTCTTTCACAGCGCCGATGATGCCTTCGGCAATCATGTCGCAACGAACGATGCCGCCGAAGATGTTGACCAATACTGCAGCGACGTTAGTGTCGGACAGGATGATCTTGAACGCTTCGGTCACGCGTTCTTTGGTAGCACCGCCGCCCACGTCGAGGAAGTTGGCTGGTTTGCCGCCATGCAGGTTGACGATGTCCATGGTACCCATGGCCAGGCCAGCACCGTTGACCATGCAACCGATGTTGCCTTCCAGCGCTACGTAGTTCAGTTCGAACTTGGCAGCGTGCGCTTCGCGCGGATCGTCTTGCGACGGATCGTGGAAAGTCTTCAGCTTAGGCTGACGGTACATGGCGTTGGCGTCGATGTTGATCTTGGCGTCGAGGCAATGCAGATCGCCGTCAGCCTTGATCACCAGCGGGTTCACTTCCAGCAGAGCCAGGTCGTGATCCTTGAACAGCTTGGCCAGACCTACGAAGATCTTGGCGAACTGAGCAACTTGCTTGCCTTCCAGACCCAGCTGGAATGCCAGCTCGCGACCCTGGAATGGCTGAGCGCCAACCAGTGGATCGATAGTGGCCTTGAGGATTTTCTCAGGGGTGTCGTGAGCGATTTTCTCGATGTCCACGCCACCTTCGGTGGAAGCCATGAACACGATGCGACGGCTCGAACGGTCAACGACAGCGCCCAGGTACAGCTCTTTAGCGATATCAGTGCACGATTCAACCAGGATCTTGGTGACTGGCTGACCATTGGCATCAGTCTGGTAAGTCACCAGACGCTTGCCCAACCACTGTTGAGCGAATGCTTTGGCGTCTTCTTTGCTGCGAACCAGCTTGACGCCGCCCGCTTTACCGCGACCACCTGCGTGAACCTGGGCTTTGACAACCCATTCGGTCCCGCCGATCTTGTCGCACGCTTCTGCTGCTGCTTCCGGGGTGTCTACGGCGAAACCCTGGGAAACTGGCAGGCCGTATTCGGCGAACAGCTGCTTACCCTGATACTCGTGAAGATTCATGCTTATTACCGTCTTCGTTAGGTACTGCGCATTCGGTGCTGCACTTGTTCAGTGCCGCACCACCTGTGACTGCTGCTCGCGTAGGTGTTCCGGATAACCGGTGAACTACGCAAGGCTGCGTCCGGCGGACATTCCGCGGTGAGTCTTGCACGCAAGGCTCACGACGGGCCTTCCGCCGTGGTTTCTTATTGTCTTGTCTTAACGCTTCTTGCGGTTGGCGATGTGAATGGCGCCGCCATTCACTGCCAGAGCAGCTTCGTGCAAGGCTTCGGACAGGGTCGGATGGGAGAAAACCATCATGCCCAGGTCTTCGGCACTGGTGCCGAATTCCATACCGATCGCGCCCTGCTGAACCAGTTCTGCAGCGCTCGGGCCAATCACGTGGACGCCCAATACGCGGTCAGTCTTGGCATCAGCAATGACTTTCACGAAACCACCGGTGTCGTTGGCTGCCATGGCACGGCCACTGGCTGCAAACGGGAAAGTGCCGACGTTAACTTCAACGCCTTCAGCTTTCAAGGTTTGCTCGGTTTTACCGACCCACGCGATTTCCGGGTGAGTATAAATAACAGACGGGATCAGGTCATAGTTGATCTGGGCTTTGTGGCCCTTGATGCGCTCTACAACCATGATGCCTTCTTCGGACGCCTTGTGCGCCAGCATCATGCCGCGAACCACGTCGCCGATCGCGAAAACGCCCGGAACGCTGGTCGCGCACTGGTCGTCAACGAAAACGAAACCACGTTCGTCGATCGTCACACCGCTGTCAGCTGCCAGCAGCTCGGTGGTCACCGGACGGCGACCAACGGCAACGATCAGCTTGTCAAAGGTGATGTTCTGTTCGCCATTGGCATCGGTGTAGTTCACAACGACTTCGTCGCCGTTCACTTTGGAACCGGTGACGCGAGCGCCCAGCTTGATGTTCAGACCTTGTTTGGTCAGGGTTTTGTAGGCTTCTTTGGAAACGGCGTCGTCAGCCGCTGGCAGGAACTTCTCCAGTGCTTCCAGAACAACCACTTCGGAACCCAGACGGGACCAGACCGAACCCAGTTCCAGACCGATGACGCCAGCGCCGATCACGCCCAGACGCTTAGGTACCGATTGGAATTCCAGCGCGCCCGTCGAATCGACGATCACGTTCTGGTCAACCGGAGCCGGTGGAATGTCGATCGGACGCGAGCCCGAAGCCAGGATCACGTTTTCGGCTTCAATGATTTCGACGGTGCCGTCTGGCTTCGTCAGTTCGACTTTCTTGCCGGCCAGCAGTTTGCCGTGGCCTTGCAGGGAAGTGACGCCGTTCGCCTTGAACAGGGTTGCAACGCCGGAGGTCAGGCCTTTGACGATGTTGGCTTTACGGCCAACCATTGCAGCCACGTCCATGGTCACGCCAGCGTGATTGATACCGTGGATCGCGAAGCCTTCTTTGGCTTCCTTGTATTTCCAGGAGCTGTCCAGCAGCGCCTTGGAGGGAATGCAGCCGACGTTCAGGCAAGTACCGCCGAGGGCCAGTTTGCCTTCCTTGTCGGTGTATTTCTCGATGCAGGCAGTGGTGAGGCCCAGTTGCGCTGCTTTAATGGCAGCCACGTAGCCGCCAGGGCCCGCACCAATCACTACCACGTCGAATTTCTGAGTCATGTGTCATTCCTTCTCGAATCAAACCGGACGGCCCCTTTTGAGGACCGTCGTGGGACGAAGCTGGTCATTACAGAAGGGCCGTCCATCACTGGACGGCCTGTGCAACGAAATCAGATATCCAGCAGCAAACGAGCCGGGTCTTCCAGCAGGTTCTTGATGGTAACCAGGAAGGTCACAGCTTCTTTGCCATCGATCAGACGGTGATCGTAGGACAGAGCCAGGTACATCATCGGACGGATAACGACTTGACCGTTGATCGCCATAGGACGCTGCAGAATGTTGTGCATGCCCAGGATAGCCGCTTGTGGCGGGTTGACGATCGGGGTCGACATCATCGAACCGAAGGTACCACCGTTAGTGATGGTGAACGTACCGCCGGTCATCTCGTCCATCGACAGTTTGCCGTCACGAGCCTTCTTGCCGAAGGTGGCGATGCCGCCTTCGATTTCAGCCAGGCTCATCAGTTCGGCGTTACGCAGAACCGGTACAACCAGACCGCGGTCGCTGGAAACAGCCACACCAACGTCGGCGTAGCCGTGGTAAACGATGTCAGCGCCGTCGATCGAAGCGTTAACAGCCGGGTAGCGTTTCAGCGCTTCGGTGGCCGCTTTCACGAAGAACGACATGAAGCCCAGACGCACGCCGTTGTGGGACTTCTCGAACAGGTCCTTGTACTTCGAACGCAGCGCCATGACTTCGGTCATGTCGACTTCGTTGAACGTGGTCAGCATCGCCATGTTCGACTGAGCTTCAACCAGACGCTCGGCAACCTTGGCGCGCAGACGGGTCATTGGAACGCGTTTTTCAACGCGGTCACCGGCGGCGAACACTGGAGCAGCAGCGGCAGGAGCAGCAGCCTTGGCAGGCGCGGCAGCCGGAGCGGCTTTCTTGGCAGCCACAGCTGCAACCACGTCTTCCTTGGTCACACGACCGCCTTTGCCAGTACCGGCAACGGAAGCGATATTGATGCCGTTTTCTTCAGCCAGCTTGCGAGCAGCCGGTGCAGCAACAGGATCGTCTTCGCCTTCAGCGGCTGGAGCAGCAGCCTGTGCAGCAGCCGGAGCAGCGGCAGCGGCTGGAGCGGCAGCAGCGCCGCCCGCTTCGATGGAGCCCAGGACTTCGTCGGACAGAACGGTGTCGCCTTCGTTCTTGACGATAGCGCCCAGCACGCCATCAGCGGTAGCCAACACTTCCAATACGACTTTGTCAGTTTCGATGTCGACGATCAGGTCATCGCGCTTGACGGCGTCGCCCGGCTTTTTGTGCCAGGTGGCAACGGTGCCATCGGCAACCGATTCCGGGAAAGTGGGGGCTTTGATTTCGATAGCCATTATCTGTGGGTCCTTAAATTCGGTTTCAGGTGCGCGAAGGCGTTAAACAGTAAAGGCGTCTTGCAGCAGTTTTTCTTGCTGCTCAGCGTGCATCGATGCGTAACCACAAGCAGGTGCAGCAGAAGCATCACGGCCGGCGTACTCGAGAAAGAGTGCCTTGTTGTGATTGCCAACGATGCGGCGCATGTGGTGCTGGCTGCAGTACCAGGCACCCTGGTTCATCGGCTCTTCCTGACACCAAACGATGTGTTTGAGGTTGGTGTACGGAGCCAGGACTTCGTTCAAGTCGTCCTCAGGGAATGGGTACAGCTGCTCGATACGCACGACGGCGATGTCATCACGACCTTCGGCACGGCGTTTTTCCAGCAGGTCGTAGTAGACCTTGCCGCTACACAAAACAATACGCTCGACCTTTTTCGGGTCTTGAACATCGATTTCCGGAATAACGGTCTGGAACGAACCTTCGGCCAGATCTTCCAGGGTCGACACGGCCAGTTTATGACGCAGCAACGACTTCGGCGTCAGGACTATCAATGGCTTGCGCAGCGGGCGAATCACCTGACGACGCAGCAAGTGGTAGATCTGGGCCGGCGTGGTCGGCACCGCTACCTGAATGTTGTGCTCGGCGCACAGTTGCAGGTAACGCTCCAGACGAGCCGAAGAGTGCTCCGGACCCTGACCTTCATAACCGTGCGGCAGCAACATGGTCAGACCGCAGAGACGGCCCCACTTGTGCTCGCCACTGGTGATGAACTGGTCGATAACCACCTGGGCACCGTTAGCGAAGTCGCCGAACTGGGCTTCCCAGATAACCAGCGCCTCAGGCGTGGTAGTCGAGTAACCGTACTCGAACGCCAGAACCGCTTCTTCAGACAGGAACGAATCGTACAGGTCGAAGCGTGGCTGACCTTTGTACAAGTTCTGCAGCGGAATGTAGCTGCCCGTGTCTTTCTGGTTGTGCAAGACGGCGTGACGGTGCGAGAACGTACCGCGACCGATGTCCTGACCCGTCATGCGAATCGGGTGACCTTCGAACGCCAGGGTCGCGTACGCCATGGTTTCGGCGTAACCCCAGTTGATCGGCAGGCCACCGGCTTGCATCTTCTGACGGTCTTCGTAGATTTTCGAGACCTGGCGCTGAACCACGAAGCCTTCCGGAATTTCCAGTAGCTTGGCGGACAGTTCCTGCAAGGTTTTCAGATCGAAGCGAGTGTCGTGACGTGCGGTCCAGGCGTGGCCCAGATACGGACGCCAGTCCACGAACAATTCCTTGTTCGGCTCTTTGACCAGGCTTTTTACAACATGCAGGCCGTTGTCCAGCGCGTTACGGTATTCATCGATTTTCGCTTGAACACGCTCAGCGTCGAGTACTCCGCCCTGAGTCAGACGATCGGCATACAGTTCACGCGTGGTGCGCTGCTTGGCGATTTGCTGATACATCAGAGGCTGGGTACCGCTTGGCTCGTCGGCCTCGTTGTGGCCGCGACGACGGTAGCAGACCAGGTCGATCACCACGTCGCGCTTGTACTGCATGCGGTAGTCGATGGCCAACTGGGTCACGAACAATACGGCTTCCGGATCATCACCATTCACATGGAGGATCGGCGCCTGGATCATTTTCGCAACGTCGGTCGCGTACTCGGTGGAACGCGAGTCCAGCGGGTTGCTGATGGTGAAACCGACCTGGTTGTTGATGACGATGTGCACGGTGCCGCCGGTTTTGAAACCGCGGGTCTGCGACATCTGGAAGGTTTCCATCACCACGCCTTGACCGGCGAATGCCGCGTCACCGTGGATGGAGATCGGCAGAACCTTCTCGCCGGTAGGGTCGTTACGACGGTCCTGACGGGCGCGAACCGAACCCTCGACCACTGGAGATACAATTTCCAGGTGGGACGGGTTGAAGGCCATGGCGAGGTGAACTTCACCGCCGGTGGTCATGACGTTGGACGAGAAGCCCTGGTGATATTTAACGTCACCGGAACCCAGTTCGACCTTCTTCTTGCCTTCGAACTCGTCGAACAGCTCGCGGGGGTTCTTGCCAAAGGTGTTGACCAGCACGTTCAGACGACCACGGTGGGCCATGCCGATAACGATTTCCTTGGTGCCGTAGGACCCGGAACGCTGGATCAGCTCATCGAGCATCGGAATCAGACTTTCGCCGCCTTCCAGACCGAAACGCTTGGTGCCCGGGTATTTGGTGCCCAGGTATTTTTCCAGGCCTTCGCCGGCCGTGACGCGCTCGAGCAGATGACTCTTGATGTCGGCGGAGTACGTCGGACGGCCACGCACGCTTTCCAGACGCTGCTGGAACCACTGGCGCTGCTCGGAATCGGTGATATGCGTGAACTCAGCGCCGATGGTGCGGCAATATGTCTGCTGCAACGCTTCGTGAATTTCGCGTAGGCTCGCTTCCTCTTTGCCGATGAACAGGTCGCCGGCACGGAAGGTCGTATCAAGATCGGCATTGGTCAAGCCGTAATGATTGATCGACAGGTCTGCAGGTGCAGGACGCTGCCACAGCCCCAGCGGGTCAAGCTGGGCTGCCTGGTGGCCACGCATACGGTAGGCCTGGATCAATCGCAGCACTTCAACTTGCTTCTTCTCGTGCTCACTGCTCACGCTGCCGGCGGAAACCGGTTGGGCGCGGCGCTGGTTCTTTGCCAGCAAGACGAAATGATCGCGAATTGTCGAGTGCGAAACATCGGTGGCAGTGTTGCCGTCAGCAGGCAACTTCTGAAAGTAGGTGCGCCACTCTTCTGGCACAGCGTTAGGGTCGTGCAGGTAGAGCTCATAGAGCTCTTCCACATAGGCAGCGTTACTACCGGATAGGTAGGCGCTGTTCCACATGCGCTGCATCACGCTTTCTTGCATGCTTGGTCACCCTCGGTTAGGGGAACACCACCGGCGTCGACACCGAGCACGCTTGCAGAAGTCCGAATGCAGCGACTAAAACAAGCCACTTAGGATCACGCTGATAGTCCGGGTACCAGCCCGGATGCCCCTGCTTGTCTCATTTCTTCAAAATAAGAGCCGCAGCCTTATAAGCTGCTGCTCAGGTTAAAACTACGGCGCCGGTTGAAGCCTGCGCCGTAGCATCTACGGGTACAGCGGTACTGCATTTACAACAGCCGGGTACAGCAGCTGAATCACACGCCGCTTTGCAGCAACATGTTACGTACGTGACCGATGGCCTTAGTCGGGTTCAGGCCTTTCGGGCAGACGTTGACGCAGTTCATGATCCCGCGGCAGCGGAATACGCTGAACGGGTCATCCAGCGAAGCCAGACGCTCGGCAGTCTTGGTATCGCGGCTGTCTGCCAGGAAGCGATACGCTTGCAGCAGAGCAGCTGGACCCAGGAACTTGTCCGGGTTCCACCAGAAGGACGGGCAAGAGGTCGAGCAGCAAGCGCACAGGATGCACTCGTACAGACCGTCGAGCTTTTCACGCTCTTCAGGGGACTGCAGACGTTCGATGGCCGGAGCCGGCGTGTCGTTCTGCAGGTATGGCTTAACCTTCTCGTATTGCTTGTAGAAGATGCTCATATCGACGACCAGGTCACGGATAACCGGCAAACCTGGCAGAGGACGAACGATCAGCTTGTTACCTTTTACGACAGCGGACAGCGGCGTGACGCACGCCAGAGCGTTTTTGCCGTTGATGTTCATGCCGTCGGAACCGCAAACACCTTCACGGCAAGAGCGACGATAGGAGAACCCTTCGTCCTGCTCTTTGATCAGGGCCAGCACGTCCAGCACCATCAGGTCTTTACCACCGGTATCGACCGAAAATTCCTGCATGAACGGCGCAGCGTCCTGATCAGGGTTGTAGCGATAAACACTGACTTGCAACATGGCGGCCACCCTTAATAAGTCCGAATCTTAGGTTCAAAAGTCGGAACAGTCTTCGGCGAGAAGTTCACAGCACGCTTGGTTACGCGCTTGTCACCCGGGAAGTACAGGGTGTGGCACAGCCAGTTTTCGTCGTCGCGATCTTCGTAGTCTTCACGGGCGTGAGCGCCGCGGGACTCTTTGCGGATCTCTGCAGCGATGGCGGTAGCTTCAGCCACTTCCAGCAGGTTCTGCAATTCCAGAGCTTCGATACGAGCGGTGTTGAACGCCTGGCTCTTGTCGTTGATCTTGACGTTGGCGATACGGCCACGCAGATCAGCCAGTTGGGCAATACCCTTCTGCATGTATTCGCCGGTACGGAATACACCGAAGTAGTTCTGCATGCAGCTTTGCAGCTCTTTACGCAGGGTGGCGACGTCTTCGCCCTCGGTACGCGAGTTCAGGCCATCGAGACGCGCCAGGGCAGCGTCGATGTCGGACTGGCGAGCGCGAGTGTAATCGACGCCTTCTTTCAGGGTCTGCTCCAGGAACAGGCCGGCAGCACGACCGAATACCACCAGGTCGAGCAACGAGTTACCGCCCAGACGGTTGGCACCGTGAACCGATACGCAGGCCACTTCGCCTACTGCGAACAGACCCGGGATGATCTGGTCAACGCCGTCGGCGTCCTGAGTGATCGCCTGGCCGTGAATGTTGGTCGGCACGCCGCCCATCATATAGTGGCAGGTTGGAACGACCGGAATCGGCGACACGGCTGGATCGACGTGGGCGAAGGTCTTGGACAGTTCCATGATGCCAGGCAGACGGCTGTGCAGAACTTCTTCACCGAGATGATCGAGTTTCAGCATTACGTGGTCGCCATCCGGACCGCAACCGTTGCCGGCGATGATTTCTTTAACCATCGAGCGAGCAACCACGTCACGACCAGCCAGGTCTTTGGCGTTCGGAGCATAACGCTCCATGAAACGCTCGCCGTGCTTGTTGATCAGGTAACCGCCTTCACCGCGGCAACCTTCAGTAACCAGTACACCCGCGCCGGCGATGCCGGTTGGGTGGAACTGCCACATTTCAATGTCTTGTACCGGCACGCCAGCACGCAGAGCCATGCCGACGCCGTCACCGGTGTTGATCAGGGCATTGGTGGTGGACGAGTAGATACGACCCGCACCGCCAGTCGCCAGTACGGTGGCGTTAGCGCGGACGTAGGAGGTTTCGCCGGTTTCGATGCAGATGACGATCATGCCGACAAAAGCACCGTCTTCGTTCTTCACCAGGTCGACACCGTAGTATTCGTTGAGGAATACGGTGCCGGCCTTGAGGTTGGCCTGGTACAGGGTGTGCAACAGCGCGTGACCGGTACGGTCGGCAGCGGCGCACGTACGGGCAGCCTGACCACCTTTACCGAAGTCTTTCGACTGGCCGCCGAACGGACGCTGATAGATGCGGCCTTGTTCGGTACGGGAGAACGGCAAGCCCATGTGCTCGAGTTCGAAGACCGCTTCCGGGCCTACGGAACACATGTATTCGATAGCGTCCTGGTCACCGATATAGTCGGAACCCTTGACGGTATCGTACATGTGCCAGCGCCAGTCATCGTTCGGATCTGCCGAGGCGATGGCGCAGGTGATGCCACCCTGGGCGGATACGGTGTGCGAGCGAGTCGGGAAAACCTTGGTAACCACGGCAGTCTTGTGACCACCTTGTGCCAGCTGCAGCGCAGCGCGCATGCCAGCACCGCCGCCGCCAATGATGATGGCGTCGAACGAAAGCGTGTTAACTGTATTAGACATGAATCAGATACCCCAAAGAATCTGCACACCCCAGACGAAGTAGGCGAACATCGCAACGCCGCATACTGCCTGGAAGAGGAAACGTATTGCAGTCGCGGACTTGCCGAACGCCATTGGCGTCAGGTAGTCGGTCGCGATGGTCCACATGCCGACCCAGGCGTGAGCGCCGAGGGCAACGAGAGCCAGGAGACTGAAAATACGCATCCAGTTGCTTGCGAACAGTTCATGCCATTGGGCGTAGCCGATGCCAGGGTTGGCGACGACGTATCCGATCAGGAAAATGAAGTAAGCCGCGAGAACGACCGCAGACACACGTTGTGCCATCCAGTCATAGAGGCCCGAACGCGACAGGTTCGTGACGTTAGTTACCATATCCAAACTCCTGCCAGAACGATTACCACCACGGAAATGGCGATAACGATTTTCGAGCCCAGTTTGCCGCCCTCAAGCGACTCGCCAATGCCCATGTCCATCATCAAGTGGCGCACACCGGCAACCAGGTGATACAGCAGAGCGGACAGGATGCCCCATGTCACTAGCTTGGCTAGCGGACTGGTCAGACACGCTTTCACCTGACCGAAGCCTTCTTCCGAGTCGAGCGACTTGTCCAGTGCATAAAGCATGATGGCCAGGCTGACAAAGAGGATGATTCCGGAGATTCGGTGAAGAATGGACGTGTAAGCAGTGACTGGGAGTTTGATGGTCCTTAGGTCTAGGTTTACAGGTCGTTGGCTATTCACGGCTTTTTTTCACACTGAAGAGCCCCTAACAATCAGGGCAAAGTTGTTGGGGAGTGCACTGGTCAGGTACCCACCACCCAGGGAGTGCGACCCCCAGTAAAGCAGGCCCAAAAGCCCCTGGCGGTCGGAGGCCGAGTATAGACAGTTAGGCTACTAATGACAACGCGTTCACCTTCCCCTAATAGCGCATTGCACAAGTTAGATAAAAGGCGTAAATGGCAGTCAATTTCGAGGAAAAAGTCCGGTTAAAGCCTTCTGGAGCAAGACTTTAGGCAAATTGACATTCGAATTTATCTCACTATAGTGGTGCGGGCCCTGCGTGGGGGGTCTGTCTGATGATTTCAAGCATAAATAGGAGGCCACATGGCTGACAAAAAAGCGCAGTTGATCATCGAGGGCGCAGCCCCCGTCGAGCTGCCCATTTTAAGCGGCACCGTTGGTCCCGATGTTATCGATGTCCGGAGCCTGACGGCCACGGGCCGTTTCACCTTTGACCCTGGTTTCATGTCGACCGCTGCCTGCGAGTCGAAGATCACCTATATCGACGGTGACAACGGGATCCTGCTGCACCGCGGCTACCCGATTGAACAGCTGGCTGAAAAATCGGACTACCTGGAAACCTGCTATCTGCTGCTCAACGGCGAACTGCCGACCGCAGAACAGAAAGCCCAGTTCGTCAGCACCGTCAAGAACCACACCATGGTTCATGAGCAGCTGAAGACCTTCTTCAACGGCTTCCGTCGCGACGCCCACCCGATGGCCGTCATGTGCGGTGTAGTCGGCGCCCTCTCGGCCTTCTACCACGACTCCCTGGACATCAATAACCCGCAGCATCGCGAAATCTCCGCGATCCGTCTGGTTGCCAAGATGCCGACGCTGGCAGCGATGGTTTACAAGTACTCCATGGGTCAGCCCATGATGTACCCGCGCAACGACCTGACGTACGCGGAAAACTTCCTGCACATGATGTTCAACACCCCGTGCGAGATCAAACCGATCAGCCCGGTACTCGCCAAGGCCATGGACAAGATCTTCATCCTCCATGCCGACCATGAGCAGAACGCATCGACCTCCACCGTACGCCTGGCCGGCTCTTCGGGTGCCAACCCGTTCGCTTGTATCGCCGCCGGCATCGCCGCACTGTGGGGCCCTGCCCACGGCGGCGCGAACGAAGCTGTTCTGACCATGCTCGATGAAATTGGCGATGTGTCGAACATCGACAAGTACATCGCCAAGGCCAAGGACAAGAACGATCCGTTCAAACTGATGGGCTTCGGTCACCGGGTTTACAAAAACCGCGACCCACGCGCCACAGTCATGAAGCAGACCTGCGACGAAGTACTGAAAGAACTGGGCATCACCAACGATCCGCAACTCGAACTGGCCATGCGCCTGGAAGAGATCGCCCTGACCGACCCGTACTTCATCGAACGCTCGCTGTACCCGAACGTCGACTTCTACTCGGGGATTATCCTCAAGGCGATCGGCATTCCAACCAGCATGTTCACCGTAATCTTCGCCCTGGCGCGGACTGTCGGCTGGATTTCCCACTGGAAAGAAATGCTCTCCAGCCCGTATAAGATTGGCCGTCCGCGCCAGCTGTACACCGGCTACGAGTCGCGTGACATCACCAAGCTGGAAGACCGCAAATAAGACCTGTCTTGCGATAACGTCTTGAATTGCACCGAGAACGGCCTCTATTTATATAGAGGCCGTTTTTGTTTGTGCGGTCTCAGCGGCCTGGGGGCCGACTGGGTCTTTGGTCGTGTACATATCCGTTGCTGCGGTAACGGCTGATTATGGTTTCGCTTTTACAGCCATCCCTTTCAAGGTCTTTGATAAAATCCTCAAAACTCCAGTCAGGACGGCGAGACGATGTGGGCAGAAGTTTTAGCGCGGTTCGAGAAAAAAGCGCCGGCCAGTGTCATGGCCAAATTGGTTTTGGAGCAGGCCGTTGCGGCAGAGTGGGTTGATCAGGTGTTCGAAGAACATCGTCAGCGCCAGTACCCGCGCGAGCTTTTGTTTTCGACCATTATTGAGCTGATGTCCCTCGTTTCACTGGGTTTGCGACCCTCGCTACATGCCGCGGCGCGGCAGATGGAAGATCTTCCCGTCAGCTTGGCGGCGCTTTATGACAAGGTCAGCCGCACGGAGCCCGCGCTGCTGCGTGCGTTGGTAGTCGGCAGTGCGCAACGCCTGGCTCCGACGATTGAAGAATTGGGCTGCTCGGCCATTTTGCCTGGCTGGCAACTGCGGGTGGTTGACGGCAACCACCTGCCTTCCAGCGAAAAACGTCTGGGCGCGTTGCGCCGTGAACGAGGCGCCGCCCGGCCTGGTTTTTCGGTCGTGGTTTACGACCCTGATCTGGACCAGGTCGTCGATCTTCAGCCCTGTGAAGATGCTTATGCCAGTGAGCGCGTCGGCGTGCTGCCGTTGCTGGAAAACGCCAGTAGGGGCCAGTTGTGGATGGCTGATCGGCTCTATTGCACGCTCCCGGTCATGGAGGCCTGCGAAGACGCTGGCGCTTCTTTCATTATTCGTGAGCCGAGTAAGCATCCGCGCCTGCTTCAGGAAAGCGACTGGCAAGAACCTGTCGCGGTCGAGGCGGGAAGCGTGCGCGAGCAAACCATCGAAGTGAAAGGCGGACGTCAGTGGCGGCGTGTTGAACTGAACCTGCAAAAAGCTACCGAATCAGGCGACACCATGCTGTTGTTCTGGAGCAACTTGCCCGACACCATCACCGCTGAGCAAATCGCCGATTTGTATCGTCGTCGCTGGAGTATCGAAGGGATGTTCCAGCGCCTGGAATCGGTGCTGGACAGTGAAATCGAAAGCCTGGGCAACCCCAAGGCCGCCCTGCTTGGATTTGCGTCCGCTGTGTTGGCTTATAACGTTTTGTCCGTGCTTAAGCGCAGCGTCGAACAGGCTCATCGCCAGACCCAGCCTGAAGATTGGGAAGCATCGATCTTCCACCTGACGGTACAGGTACGCAGCGGTTACGAGGGCCTGCAGATCGCCTTGCCGCCAGAGCACTTAGCCATCCCGATCCGCTCAGGAGGGCTGGCTCAGCACTTGCTGGCGCTGGCTAAAAACATCCCGCCCAAATCCGTCGCCAAAAGCAAACGAGGTCCGAAGGTGCCTAAACCCAAGGAATGGCTGGAAGGCAAGGCAGTGAATGCTCACGTGTCGACAGATAGGGTGCTCAAGGCCGCCAAGGTCAAAAGACCTTGAAAGGGATGGCTTTTACAGCGACTCACTTTTCCAAACGCCGAAAAGTAAGCAAAAGGCTTCGCCCCGGCGTACGGCACTTCGCTAAAGCTCAGTGTTCCCTCGCTTCGGTGTCCATCTGGGGGCATCGCCTACGGTCTGCTTCGCGACGACCTCCTCTCGATGTGTTCGACTTCGTCGAACGGCGCTGCGCGCCTGCCCCCCAGATGAACACCTCCACTCAGCCTCCCGAAGGGGCGGGCAAATCAAAAGCTCACGCGAGCTAACGCTCGGCCTGTTGAGTGGTTAGAAGCGTGCGTACCCCCCCTCACACCGCATCCCTTGTAGGAGCTGTCGAGTGAAACGAGGCTGCGATCTTTTGATCTTGCCGTGGCCGTGGCCGTGGCCGTGGCTTCAGATCTTGATCCTGCTTTTGATCTCTCGCCCCTTCGGCAGGCCGAGTGGAGGTGTTCATCAGGGGGTTAGGCGCGTAGCGCCGTGCGGCGAAGCCGCACACATCGAGAGGAGGTCGTCGCGAAGCAGACCGGAGGCGATGCCCCCTGATGGACGCCGTAGCGAGGGAACGCGGAGCTTTAGCGAGGCGCCGTACGCCGGGGCGAAGCCTTTTGGTTCCTTTTTGGCGTTTGAAAAAGGGACTCGCTGTAAAAGCGAAACCATAATCAACCGTTACCGCAGCAACGGATATGTACACAATCAAACCGCCCAACAAAAAATGCCCCGATCTCTCGACCGGGGCATTTCTGTTTAACGCAGCTTACATATATAAGCCTGAAGCCTTAGTGAGAAACCGCCCCACTCGCCCCCAACCCCGTCTGCGAACGAACAAACTGAGGGAAAAACAGCGCCCGCTCATTGTCAGCCGCGGTCGACTTGTCAGTAATCGAGAAGAACCAGATCCCGATAAACGCAATGGCCATGGAGAACAACGCCGGGTACTCATACGGGAAGATAGCCTTCTCGTGATGCAGAATCTGCACCCAGATGGTTGGCCCAAGGACCATCAAACCAACAGCACTCACCAGACCCAACCAGCCACCGATCATCGCTCCGCGGGTGGTCAGATTCTTCCAGTACATGGAAAGCAACAGCACCGGGAAGTTACAGCTCGCCGCGATGGAGAACGCCAGGCCTACCATGAACGCGATGTTCTGGCTTTCGAACAGAATGCCCAGACCGATCGCCAGCACGCCCAGAAAGATGGTGGTGATTTTCGAGACGCGGATCTCGTCCTTGTCGTTGGCCTTGCCCTTCTTGATCACACTGGCGTAAAGGTCATGAGACACCGCCGTAGCACCGGCCAGCGTCAAACCAGCCACCACAGCCAGAATGGTTGCGAACGCGACTGCAGAGATGAAGCCCAGGAAGATACTGCCACCGACCGCATTAGCCAGGTGCACCGCCGCCATGTTGTTGCCGCCCAACAACGCGCCAGCAGCATCTTTAAAGGCAGGGTTGGTGCTGACCAGCAGGATCGCGCCGAAGCCGATGATGAACGTCAGGATGTAGAAATAGCCAATGAAGCCGGTTGCATACAGCACGCTTTTACGAGCTTCTTTTGCGTCACTCACGGTGAAGAAGCGCATCAGAATGTGCGGCAGGCCAGCGGTACCGAACATCAGTGCCAGGCCAAGGGAGAACGCGGAGATCGGGTCTTTCACCAGACCGCCGGGGCTCATGATCGCCTCACCTTTAGGGTGAACCTTGATCGCCTCGGAAAACAGCGCATTGAAGTCGAAGTTGACGTGCTTCATCACCATCAGCGCCATGAACGAGGCACCAGACAGCAGCAACACTGCCTTGATGATCTGCACCCAAGTGGTCGCCAGCATGCCGCCGAACAGCACGTACAAGCACATCAGGACACCGACCAGGATGACTGCAATGTGATAGTCGAGACCGAACAGCAGCTGAATCAGCTTGCCGGCACCGACCATTTGCGCGATCAGGTAGAACGCCACCACCACCAGCGAACCGCAAGCGGACAGGGTGCGGATCTGGGTTTGCCCGAGACGATAGGACGCCACGTCGGCAAAGGTGTATTTACCCAGGTTACGCAGGCGCTCGGCGATCAGGAACAGAATGATCGGCCAGCCCACCAGGAAGCCGATCGAGTAGATCAGGCCGTCGTAGCCGGAGGTGAACACCAGGGCGGAAATACCCAGGAAGGACGCCGCGGACATATAGTCGCCGGCAATTGCCAAACCGTTCTGGAAGCCGGTGATCTTGCCACCCGCCGCATAGTAGTCAGCCGCCGAATTGTTGCGCTTGGAGGCCCAGTAGGTGATGCACAGGGTCAAACCGACGAACGCCACGAACATCAGAATCGCGGAGACGTTAAGCGGTTGTTTGTTGACTTCGCCAGTCAGAGCTTCAGCGGCCCAGGCACCCGGCGCGAAAGCTGCGATGCTCAATAGAGCCATTAGACGCCGGATCATTGCTGAGCCTCCTTGAGAATCGCATTGTTCAGGTCGTCGAATTCGCCATTGGCGCGTCGTACGTAGATTGCAGTCAGGATAAAGGCCGAGAGAATCAGCCCGACACCAATGGGTATCCCCCAGGTAATCGAAGACTCAGGGCTGATTTTCGCGCCCAGAATATGCGGCCCATAAGCAATCAACAGGATGAATCCGGAGTAAAGCCCAAGCATGATCGCCGAAAGAATCCAGGCGAACCTTTCTCGCTTACTAACCAGCTCCTTGAAGCGCGGGCTGTTTTGAATCGAGAGGTAAATGCTGTCGTTCATTGTTTTTATCCTCGCAGCACAGATGAAGTTGTAACGTCATCCACTCTATGCGGCTACAGAACTGGTTCCAGACGACCTTAGTATTAGAACGACATGACGGTTTTGCCATTTTTCAGCAATTAACAATTAGCCTGCTTTGCACCCGTCTTCTCTCTACAAGAATGCGGGAATGCAAAAAGGCCGCTTGGCAGTGATACCAAGCGGCCCTGGAAGGTGCTGACTAGACACGTCAGCTCAAATCATTTGATCCAGTCTGCAACGCGTTCCGGGTGTTTGGCCACCCAATCCTTCGCTGCGGCTTCAGGTTTGGCACCATCCTGAATTGCCAACATGACTTCGCCGATTTCGTCTTTCGACGCCCACTGGAAGTTCTTCAGGAACTTGGCAACTTCCGGAGCCTTGGTGGCCAGTTCTTTGCTGCCGATGTTGTTCACGGTTTCAGCCGCGCCAAAAACGCCTTTCGGATCATCCAGGAAGCGCAGTTTCCACTTGGCGAACATCCAGTGCGGCACCCAACCGGTGACGGCGATGGATTCGTTTTTCTTCTCGGCACGGGTCAGCTCGGCAATCATGCCGGCGCCGGAACTGGCCTTGAGTTGATACCCGGTCAGATCGTAGTCCTTGATTGCCTGTTCGGACTTGAGCATCACGCCTGAACCGGCGTCGATGCCGACGATGCGTTTTTTGAAGCTGTCGTCGGTTTTAAGATCATCAATGGATTTGGCTTTGACGTACTCCGGCACGATCAAGCCGATTTTCGCGTCTTTGAAGTTCGGACCGTAATCGACGACCTGATCCTTGTTCTTGGTCCAGTAATCACCGTGAGTCACAGGCAGCCACGCAGACATCATGGCGTCGAGT
Organism: Pseudomonas sp. RT4P38; assembly: GCF_054897765.1. Classification (NCBI taxonomy): domain Bacteria; kingdom Pseudomonadati; phylum Pseudomonadota; class Gammaproteobacteria; order Pseudomonadales; family Pseudomonadaceae; genus Pseudomonas; species Pseudomonas sp. RT4P38. The sequence continues at coordinate 2,055,148 of NZ_CM142703.1, read as the reverse complement.
TTCCCGGTGGCCACACCCTGCCACATGATCCCGGTTGCGACGGCTTGCAGCTTCACGTCATAACCCAGCTTCTGCTTGATCACTTCGGCCGCCACATGAGTGGTGGCAACGCTGTCGGACCAACCGTCAACGTAGCCGATGCTCAGGGTTTTGCTCTCGGCATTGGCGAATGTGGAGCCAATCGCAAGCACCAGAGCGGCACTCGCGCCTAAAAGTCGTCGCATCTTCATCGTTACTTCCCCGAAAGTGCTGCGCTCGACGGATGCCGAGTCGCGTCAACGTATTGTTATGGTGCACAGCGCCCCCATCACGCCCACCGCAAACTTGTTCGAACATCAGCGCGATTTATCGATGAGAGCACTGATGCGTCGATCATCAACCTCACGCCAATGGCGACCTTCTCTGCCAGCGACCTCAAGGCATCGAGAAACGACATCAGAACGCCATTAATCTAGACCACCGGAAGTCCGCCGGCCAATCCGCCCGAACTTTGCATGTCAAAATTATGCAGGCCACCAAGCACGCGGCAAATGAAGGTAACATGCGCGGCTTTGCTCCCAGACGGCCTGACCATGCCCGCGACATCACGCTTTCCTTTTTTTGCTTATCTATTCGCCTGCCTGTTGGGGCTTTTTGCCCTCGGTGGCTTCTGGTACGGCCTCGGTAAACCGGTGATGCTGCCGGATGTGGCCAGCGCGACGCACAAACTGCAATGCGCCTCCTACACCCCTTTCGACAAGGATCAATCGCCGTTCGATCAGCCGTTCAAGCTGCGCCCCGAGCGCATGGACGCCGACCTCGCGCTGCTGGCGACTCGCTTCGAATGCATTCGCACCTACTCGATGACGGGCCTTGAGGCCCTGCCCGACCTGGCGCGCAAGCACGGGCTGAAGTTGATGATTGGCGCCTGGGTCAACAGCAATCCGGTAGACACCGCCAAGGAAGTCGACCTGCTGATCGCCTCAGCCAACGCGAACGCGGACGTGGTGACGTCAGTGATCGTCGGCAACGAAACCCTGTTGCGCAAGGAAGTCACTGGTACGCAGTTGGCCACGCTTATTCATAAAGTCAAAAGTCAGGTCAAACAGCCTGTCACTTACGCCGACGTCTGGGAGTTCTGGCTCAAGCACCCGGAAGTCGCCCCGGCAGTGGACTTCCTGACCATCCATTTGCTGCCGTACTGGGAAGACGATCCCTCGAATATCGACGCTGCGCTGCAACATGTAGCCGAGGTGCGTCAGGTGTTCGGTAACAAATTCGCGCCCAAGGACGTGATGATTGGCGAAACCGGTTGGCCTAGCGAAGGCCGTCAGCGTGAAACCGCTCTGCCGAGCCGGGTCAATGAAGCCAAGTTCATTCGCTCTTTTGTCATCATGGCCGAGCAGCAAGGCTGGCATTACAACCTGATCGAAGCTTTTGACCAGCCGTGGAAACGCGCCAGCGAAGGTGCGGTCGGTGGTTACTGGGGGCTGTTCGACGCCGATCGTCAGGATAAGGGTGTGCTGGCAGGTCCGGTGTCGAACGTGCCGTACTGGTCGCAGTGGCTGGTGGTGGGCGGCTTGATCTTCCTCGGCACACTGATCCTCGGCGGGCGTGTTCGCAGCACTCGCGCAGCGCTGGTCCTGCCGCTGCTGGGTGCGCTGGCGGCTTGCTCGATTGGCGCCTGGGGCGATCTGGCGCGTGTCACCACTCGTTTTGCCAGTGAATGGTTGTGGGTGGCGCTGCTGACGGGTTTGAATCTGTTGGTGTTGGCCCATGCCGCGCTGACCCTGAGCGCTCGCACCGGTTGGCGTGAACGTGCATTCAATGCACTGGAACGTCGGGCTGGCTGGTGGGTGGCAGCAGCGGGGTTTGCCGCTGCGGTAATGATGCTGGAGCTGGTGTTCGATCCGCGTTATCGCAGTTTTCCGAGTGTCGCTTTCCTGTTGCCGGCCCTGGTTTATCTGTGCCGCCCGGTAAGCGTGCCGCGTCGTGAGATAGCCCTGCTGACCTTCATCATTGGCGCCGGCATTGCGCCGCAGCTGTATCAAGAAGGGTTGCAGAACCAGCAGGCCTGGGGTTGGGCGCTGGTGAGTGTGTTGATGGTTGCAGCGTTGTGGCGCAGTTTGCGGGTTCGCAAGGGGTAATTTTTCAGCGCCCCTACCGGCCTCATCGCGAGCAAGCTCGCTCCCACAGGGATCTTTGTCGTACAAAAATTCTGTATTCGCTGAAGAGCCCTGTGGGAGCGAGCTTGCTCGCGATGACGATCTATCAGGCGCTGCAGGAAGCCCTGACCAAACGCAAAGCAGCAATCACCACCGCAAAAACAGCCAATGTCGTGTTGTACAACGCCAATGCCGGAAACCCGAACACCAGCGCCAGCACCGCCAGCCACCACCCTGCCCGACCCGATAGCACAAAACCGATCACGGCTGCCGCCAACGCCGCCCAACCCAACACCTTGAAGTGAATCATCAACCCCAGGCTCGAACGAATCTGGCATTCCCAGCGACTCGCTTCGTCCACACAGATGCCGACCCATTGAGCATCCTCCATAAAGCCATAACGCGCGCCATAACTGGCGGCCAGCCATAACGGCAGGAGAACGAGCAGCAGAATCACAGGCAGACGGCGGGACATGAAGCACTCCAATAAACGAAAACGGCGGCCAGCTTAATCTCCCGCCAGCGGTAAGCAAACGCGCGCAACAGATAATTGGTCACGAAATAGCTGCAAAGTGTATCGTCCAGCTACCATTACTCCGAAATTAGGCCTGATTGGTGCCGATCCATGGCACTTTGGCGCAAACCCCGTGGTCATAGCCTGCGAACTTCATTCGGCACCTTTCTCTAAGGGATCTAGTCATGCTCCGTTCCTTGCGCTTCGCCGCCCTGTTTGGCGGCCTTATTTTGAGTGCGTCCGTACTGGCGGTCGACATCGACGCCGCCAGTTATGGCTACCCCTTGACCAATCCGTTCGAGGCGACAATCGCGACGACGCCGCCGGACCTGCGTCCGGAGTTACCGCTGGACGATGACATCGATCAGGCAACTCGCAGCGTCACGTTGCGCCCGGAGCGTGCATTCGACCTGCCGGACAACTTCTGGCCGGTGAAGAAACTCACCTATCGCATCGCCACCCAGAACAAAGCCGCACCGCTGATCTTCCTGATCGCCGGCACCGGCGCGCGCTATGACAGCAGCCACAACGAGTACCTGAAAAAACTCTACTACAAGGCCGGCTACCATGTGGTGCAACTGTCGTCGCCCACCAGCTTCGACTTCATGAGCGCCGCCTCACGTTTCGCTACACCCGGCATTACCAAGGAAGACGCCGAAGACTTGTACCGGGTGATGCAGGCCGTGCGAGCACAAAACCCGAATGTGAACGTTACCGATTACTACCTGACCGGTTACAGCCTGGGTGCACTGGACGCGGCATTCGTCGCACACCTGGACGAAACCCGCCGCAGCTTCAACTTCAAGAAAGTCTTGCTGCTCAACCCGCCGGTCAACCTTTACACCTCGATCACCAACCTGGACAAGTTGGTCCAGACCGAGGTCAAGGGCATCAACAACAGCACCACTTTCTATGAACTGGTGCTCAACAAACTGACCCGCTACTTCCAGCAAAAAGGCTACATCGACCTCAACGATGCTCTGCTCTACGACTTCCAGCAGTCCAAGCAGCACCTGAGCAACGAACAGATGGCCATGCTGATCGGCACCTCGTTCCGCTTCTCGGCAGCCGACATTGCCTTCACCTCGGACCTGATCAACCGTCGTGGTCTGATCACGCCGCCGAAAACCCCGATCACCGAAGGCACCAGCCTCACGCCGTACCTCAAGCGTGCGCTGCAGTGCGACTTCGACTGCTACATCACCGAACAAGTGATTCCGATGTGGCGTGCGCGAACCGATGGCGGGAGCCTGCTGCAACTTATCGATCAGGCCAGCCTGTATGCCTTGAAGGACTACCTGCATGACAGCCCGAAAATCGCGGTCATGCACAACGCCGACGACGTGATCCTCGGCCCTGGCGACCTCGGTTTCCTGCGCAAGACCTTCGGCGACCGCTTGACTGTTTATCCACTGGGCGGCCATTGCGGCAATCTTAATTACCGCGTCAACAGCGACGCCATGCTGGAGTTCTTCCGTGGCTAAATACCTCCTGCTTATCGCAGCGTTACTCTGTGCAGGCATCGCCAATGCCGACAACAGCAAAGCCAACGCACCGGTTGTCATCGACAGTGACGGCTTCAAGGAGCCGCTGAGCAAACTCAAATTCAACCCGGGGCTGGATCAGCGCGAATTTGAACGCTCGACGCTTAACGCGCTGAACGTCTACGACCCGCTGGAAGAGTGGAACCGCCGCGTCTACCACTTCAACTACCGCTTCGACCAATGGGTGTTCCTGCCCGTGGTTGACGGCTATCGCTACATCACTCCGAGCTTCCTGCGTACTGGCGTCAGCAACTTCTTCAACAACATCGGTGACGTACCGAACCTGTTGAACAGCCTGCTGCAGTTCAAGGGGCAGCGCTCGATGGAAACCACCGCACGGTTGCTGCTCAACACAACCGTCGGCATCGCCGGCCTGTGGGACCCGGCCACCGCCATGGGCCTGCCACGCCAGAGCGAAGACTTCGGGCAGACACTGGGTTTCTACGGCGTACCGGGCGGCGCCTACTTCGTGCTGCCGATCCTTGGCCCTTCGAACATCCGCGACACCGGTGGCCTGGCAGTGGACTTCACGGCCGAGTCGGCGATCAACTTCCTGAACGTCTCCGAAGTCAGCTCCAACCACCCTGAGGTCTGGGTCCTGCGCAGCGTCGACAAGCGCTACCAGACCGGCTTCCGCTACGGCCAACTGAACTCGCCGTTCGAGTACGAGAAAGTGCGTTACGTCTACACCGAGTCGCGCAAGTTGCAGATCGCCGAGTAAGTCCGACGGCAACAAAATCTCAAATCACCTGTGGGAGCGAGCTTGCTCGCGATGAGGCCATAACATTCAACATCAATGTTGACTGACAGACCGCTATCGTCGGATCGCCGCCCGGAGCAAGCTCGCTCCCACAGGTTCAGCCTCTGAGGGTTTTCCAGATTTTGCTGGCAACCATCACACCCGCCAACACCACCGCACCCGCCACAATCCCCGCCACCGCATTCAGCAACGTCGGCATAATAAACCCGGCACCGCCCGCCCCCGCGCTGACGCTTTCAATCCAGTGATGAACCACCGGCACGCCGTGAGTCAGAATCCCGCCACCCACCAGGAACATCGCTGCCGTGCCGATCACCGACAGGCTTTTCATCATGTACGGTGCCGCACGCAGGATCCCGCCGCCGATGCTTTTGGCCATCTGGCCTGGTTTCTGGGTTAGCCACAGACCGAGGTCGTCGAGTTTGACGATGCCAGCTACCAAGCCATAGACGCCGATAGTCATGACGATGGCGATGCCCGAGAGCACGATGACTTGTTGGGTCAGCGAAGCATCAGCCACGGTACCCAGAGTGATGGCGATGATTTCCGCCGAAAGAATGAAGTCGGTGCGGATGGCACCCTTGATCTTGTCCTTTTCGAACGCCACCAGATCGACCGCTGGATTGGCCACGGCCTCGACCAGCTCGGCATGTTCGGCTTGATCTTCAGCTTTGCTGTGCAGGAATTTGTGGGCCAGCTTCTCGAAACCTTCGAAACACAGATAGGCGCCACCGACCATCAACAACGGCGTGACCAGCCAGGGAATGAATGCGCTGATGGCCAGGGCCGACGGCACCAGGATCAGCTTGTTAAGAAAAGAGCCCTTGGCCACCGCCCAGACAACCGGAATTTCTCGCTCGGCACGCACGCCGGAAACCTGCTGAGCGTTGAGCGCCAGATCGTCCCCGAGCACGCCGGCAGTCTTCTTGGCAGCCATTTTGGTCATCAATGCCACGTCGTCGAGTACCGCGGCAATGTCGTCGATCAGCAACAGCAAACTGCTTCCTGCCATGAATCAGGCTCCCTCGAATAATGAATGCTGCGCAGCATAGCGCGGCCTAACACGCTGCGGGGCATTCTTGAGCGCCGCGCGAGGCCGGTGCTACCATGCGCAACCGCCAGAACAGGCAAGGAACCCCCTGGTTTATGAGCACTATCCGCGAGCGCAACAAACAACTGATCCTGCGTGCCGCCAGTGAAGAATTTGCCGACAAGGGCTTCGCTGCGACCAAAACCAGTGACATCGCAGCCAAGGCGGGTTTGCCCAAGCCCAACGTCTATTACTACTTCAAATCCAAGGAAAACCTCTACCGCGAGGTCCTGGAAAGCATCATCGAGCCGATCCTGCAGGCCTCGACACCATTCAATGCCGACGGCGTGCCCAGTGAAGTGCTGAGCGGCTACATCCGCTCGAAGATCCGCATCTCCCGCGACCTGCCCTTCGCCTCCAAGGTGTTCGCCAGCGAAATCATGCACGGCGCCCCGCACCTGAGCGCCGATCTGGTGGAACGGCTGAACGGCCAGGCCAAGCACAACATCGACTGCATCCAGACCTGGATCGACCGCGGTCAGATCGCCCCCCTCGACCCCAACCACCTGATGTTCAGCATCTGGGCCGCGACCCAGACCTATGCCGACTTTGATTGGCAGATTTCTGCGGTTACCGGCAAGGCCAAACTGGATGAGGCAGATTATGAAGCGGCGGCGCAGACGATTATCCGGTTGGTACTGAAGGGGTGTGAGCCGGACTGATAGACCGAGTCGACCCCATCGCGAGCAAGCTCGCTCCCACAGTGGATTTGGGGTGAACACAAAATATGTGAGCATCAACAATTCCTGTGGGAGCGAGCTTGCTCGCGATGGCGGCAACTCGGTACCTGATCAAACCCAGATAGCATCCCACAGCGGATAGTCGCCAAGCTGCTCTACCAAGCCTGCCCGCAATGGGTTGGCCACGACATACCGAGCAAGTTTCACCAAGTCCTCATCTCGCCGCAGCGCCCGATCATGATAGCCCTGCTGCCAAAGACTGCCTTTGCGCCCAGTGGATAGGTTCACCGCTCTCGTACTCAAAGATTTGGTTTTTTGCATCAGCTCACTCAGCGAGCTCTGCTGCAACTCGATCAACCAGTGGAAGTGATCGGGCATCACGACCCAAGCCAGTGAATTTGCCCAGCCCAGATTTTGAGCATGACGAAAATGACCCACGATCAACCGACCCAAAGAAAAATCCTTGAAAACAGGCTCTCGACCAAGTGTATTGGTGGTCAATAGATAGATGCGGTTGGGTTCGGCATAGCGGCCGAGGCGTAAGCGATGTGAAGCTGGAAGATCAGGCATTCCTTTGCCTCTTTCATGATTAAGTCATGTAGAAGGCTAGACCTGTGAATGCTTGATGGCGGGACAGATTTTTAGCTGGATGTGTCCTGTAGATAGCCATCGCGAGCAAGCTCGCTCCCACACTCGATCTCTTTAACACCGAAGATTCAATGTGGGAGCGGGCTTGCTCGCGAAAGCGGTAGATCAGTCACTACAAAATCAAGCAGTCACCCCCGCATCCGCCCGCAACCCCATCGCCTCGATCGCACTGATCGCACACTGCTCGTCAACATCGGACAGATCCCCGCTGATACCCACCGCCCCCAGCACGTTCCCGTCCTGATCCCGAATCAGCACGCCGCCCGGTGCCGGCACCACACTGCCCTGACCCAGACTATTCAAAGCTGCAATGAACGCCGGGCGTTGTTGGGCGTCCAGCGCGAGCAGGCGCGAGCCTTTGCCCAGGGCGATGGCGCCCCAGGCTTTGCCGATGGCGATCTGCGGGCGCAGCAGACTGGCGCCGTCTTCGCGTTGCAGGGCGACCAAATGCCCACCGGCATCCAGCACCGCGATGGTCAATGGAGCCGCCGATATTGCACGCCCCGTGGAGATGGCCTGACTGATCAAGTTGACTGCGACTTTCAAGGTTAAAGCGCTCATGGTGCCGTCCTCATTTTGTTATAGGGAAAGCTGCTGGACTGTTTTCGTTCAGAGTCCGATGCAACAAATAGAACACAATGAGTTATTTTTTTGTATACAATAATTCTCGAAAAGCGCCACATGCGACGAAAAGCCACAGTAGATCGGGCTTCCGACGAATGAAACAGTCGCTTGAGAAAATGGATTGACCTGCGCCGTCCGCCGTGAATACACTCTGCGCAAAGCCACTTGTATACAATTACAAAACGTAAGAGGCACCAAAACCATGAGCAAAATGAGAGCAATCGAAGCCGCCGTTCTGGTGATGCGCCGTGAAGGGGTTGATACCGCTTTTGGCATTCCGGGCGCCGCGATCAACCCGCTGTACTCCGCCTTGCAGAAGGTCGGTGGCATCGATCACGTCCTCGCTCGCCACGTTGAAGGCGCCTCGCACATGGCCGAGGGCTACACCCGCACCAAGGCCGGTAACATTGGCGTGTGCATCGGCACTTCCGGCCCTGCCGGTACCGACATGGTCACCGGGCTCTATAGCGCCTCGGCCGACTCGATCCCGATCCTTTGCATCACAGGGCAAGCACCCCGCGCCCGTATGCACAAGGAAGACTTCCAGGCTGTCGACATCACCGCGATCGTCAAGCCAGTGACCAAGTGGGCAACCACCGTCATGGAACCGGGCCAGGTGCCTTATGCGTTCCAGAAAGCCTTCTACGAAATGCGCTCCGGCCGTCCAGGCCCGGTGCTGATCGACCTGCCGTTCGACGTGCAGATGGCTGAAATCGAATTCGACATCGACGCCTACGAACCACTGCCGCTGGCCAAGCCAACCGCTAACCGCGTGCAAATCGAGAAGGCGCTGGCCATGCTCGACCAGGCTGAGCGTCCATTGCTGGTTGCCGGTGGTGGCATCATCAATGCCGATGCTAGTGAGTTGCTGGTGGAATTCGCCGAGCTGACTGGCATTCCAGTGATTCCGACCCTGATGGGCTGGGGCACCATCCCGGACGATCACCCGTTGATGGTCGGCATGGTCGGTCTGCAAACCTCGCACCGCTACGGCAACGCGACGATGCTCAAGTCCGACCTGGTACTGGGTGTCGGTAACCGTTGGGCCAACCGTCACACCGGTTCGATCGACGTTTACACCGAAGGCCGCAAATTCATTCACGTTGACATCGAACCGACCCAGATCGGCCGCGTGTTCACCCCGGACCTGGGCATCGTTTCCGACGCCGCTGCCGCGCTGACCGTGTTCATCGAAGTCGCTCGCGAATGGCAAGCCGCCGGCAAGCTGAAAAACCGCAGTGCCTGGTTGCAAGACTGCCAGCAGCGCAAATCCAGCCTGCAGCGCAAGACTCACTTCGACAACGTGCCGGTCAAGCCGCAACGCGTTTACGAAGAGATGAACCAGGTGTTCGGCAAGGACACTTGCTACATCAGCACCATCGGTCTGTCGCAGATTGCCGGCGCGCAGTTCCTGCACGTCTACAAACCGCGTCACTGGATCAACTGCGGTCAGGCAGGCCCTCTGGGCTGGACCATTCCGGCAGCGCTGGGCGTGGTCAAGGCTGATCCGACCCGCAAGGTCGTGGCGCTGTCGGGCGACTATGATTTCCAGTTCATGATCGAAGAGTTGGCGGTGGGTGCGCAGTTCAAGCTGCCGTACATCCACGTTGTGGTCAACAACTCGTACCTGGGGCTGATCCGTCAGTCTCAGCGCGGTTTCGACATGGACTACTGCGTGCAGCTGGCCTTCGATAACCTGAACGCTCCGGAACTCAACGGTTACGGTGTCGACCACGTCGCGGTCGCTGAAGGCCTCGGCTGCAAGGCGCTGCGTGTGTTCGAACCGGGTCAGATCCAGCCTGCCCTGCGCAAGGCTCAGGAAATGATCGAAGAGTTCAAGGTGCCGGTCATCGTCGAGATTATTCTGGAGCGCGTGACCAACATTTCCATGGGCACCGAGATCAACGCCGTCAACGAATTCGAAGACCTGGCGCTGGTCGGCAACGATGCGCCAACGGCGATTTCGTTGCTGGATTGACCCGGTCTGGCCCCCTCTCCCCCAGGAGAGGGGACTGATCGCGTTTAGCCGGGCCATTTGTACTTTTATCCGGAAGGAGACCACCATGCCGCGTTTCGCAGCCAACCTGTCCATGCTGTTCACCGAGCAGGATTTTCTTGCCCGTTTTGAAGCCGCCGCCAAGGCCGGCTTCAGTGGTGTCGAATACCTGTTCCCTTACGACTTCAGCTCCGCCGAGATCAAAGCCACGCTCGACGCGAACGGCCTGACCCAGGTGTTGTTCAACTTGCCGGCCGGTGACTGGGCCAAGGGCGAACGCGGTATCGCGTGCCTGCCGGATCGGGTTGAAGAGTTCCGCGCCGGTGTCGACCTGGCGATTGCTTACGCAAAAGTGTTGGGCAACACCCAGGTCAACTGCCTAGCCGGTATTCGTCCACAAGGTGTCGACGATGCCACCGTGGAAAAAACCTTCGTCGCCAACCTCAAGTACGCGGCCGACAAGCTGCAAGCGGCGGGCATCAAACTGGTGATGGAAGCGATCAACACCCGCGACATCCCGGGTTTCTACCTGAACAACACAGCGCAAGCCCTGTCGATTCGCGAACAAGTCGGCAGCGCCAACCTGTTCCTGCAATACGACATCTACCACATGCAAATCATGGAGGGCGACCTGGCCCGCACCATGGCCGCGCACCTGGGCGAGATCAACCACATCCAGTTGGCCGACAACCCAGGGCGCAACGAACCGGGCACCGGTGAAATCAACTACCGCTTCCTGTTCGAACACCTGGACCGCATCGGTTATCAGGGTTGGGTCGGCTGTGAATACAAGCCGCTGACCACTACTGAAGCGGGTCTGGGTTGGTTGAAGACTCATAACGCTATCTGAAGCGCTCCCCATGTATGAGGGGGCAGCTATAAAAACAAGAGGAATTTCTCATGGCTAAAATCGGATTTATCGGCACCGGCATCATGGGCCACCCAATGGCGTTGAACCTGCAAAAAGCCGGTCACAGCCTGTTCCTGTCGGCGCACCACGACCCTGCCCCAGCCGACCTGGTCGCCGCTGGCGCCGTCGCTCTGGCGAACCCGAAAGAAGTGGCGCAAGAAGCCGAATTCATCATCGTCATGGTGCCGGATACCCCGCAGGTCGAAGACGTGCTGTTCCGCGCCGACGGTGTTGCGGCTGGTGTTGGCAAAGGCAAAGTCGTGATCGACATGAGCTCGATCTCGCCGACCGCCACCAAAGCCTTCGCCGCCAAGATCAACGAAAAAGGCGCTCAGTACCTTGACGCGCCAGTGTCCGGCGGTGAAGTCGGTGCCAAGGCTGCGACCTTGAGCATCATGGTCGGCGGCGATGCCGATGCCTTCGAACGCGCTCTGCCGCTGTTCCAGGCGATGGGCAAGAACATCACCCTGGTGGGCGGCAACGGCGACGGTCAAACCGCGAAAGTGGCGAACCAGATCATCGTTGCACTGAACATCCAGGCCGTGGCCGAAGCCCTGCTGTTTGCGTCGAAAAACGGTGCCGATCCAGCCAAGGTCCGTGAAGCACTGATGGGCGGTTTCGCGTCCTCGAAGATCCTCGAAGTTCACGGCGAGCGCATGATCAAAGGCACCTTCGACCCAGGCTTCCGCATCAGCCTGCACCAGAAGGACCTGAACCTGGCCCTGGCCGGCGCACGCGAGCTGGGCATCAACCTGCCGAACACCGCCAACACCCAACAAGTGTTCAGCACCTGCGCGGCCATCGGCGGCAGCAACTGGGACCACTCGGCGCTGATCAAGGGCCTGGAACACATGGCGAATTTCTCGATTCGCGATAAGTAAGCAAGCCCTGCACAAAACCGCATCAAACCTGTGGGAGCGAGCTTGCTCGCGATGAGGCCCTGACATTCAACATCAATGTTGACTGATCCACCGCTATCGCGAGCAAGCTCGCTCCCACAGGGTTCGAGTCGTTCTCCAATAACAAGAAATTCCCGGGAGCCCGCCATGTCGGTCGATCCGCAACAATTCCTGCGCGAGCTGTTTGCCACAGCCATCGACGCAGCCCATCCGCAGCAAGTCCTTGAAGCCCATTTGCCTGCCGATCGCAGCGGTCGGGTGATCGTCATCGGCGCCGGCAAAGCCGCCGCGGCCATGGCCCAAGTGGTCGAGCGCTGCTGGCAGGGTGAAGTGACAGGTCTGGTGGTGACGCGTTACGGTCACGGTGCCCCGTGTGAAAAAATCGAAGTGGTCGAAGCCGCTCACCCGGTGCCCGATGCTGCCGGTCTGGCGGTCGCCAAACGCGTGTTGGAACTGGTCAGCAACCTGAGCGAAGACGACCGCGTGATCTTCCTGCTCTCGGGCGGTGGCTCTGCCCTGCTGGCTTTGCCGGCGGCCGGCATCACCCTGGCCGACAAGCAGTCGATCAACAAAGCCCTGCTCAAATCCGGCGCCACCATCGGCGAGATGAACTGCGTACGCAAACACCTCTCGGCGATCAAGGGCGGCCGTCTCGGCAAAGCCTGCTGGCCTGCCACTGTTTATACCTACGCGATTTCCGATGTACCGGGCGACCTCGCCACGGTCATCGCCTCCGGCCCTACCGTGGCCGATCCGAGCACCTCTGCCGAAGCGTTGGCAATCCTCAAACGCTACGGCATTGAAGTCCCGGCCTCGGTACGCAACTGGCTGCAGAGCCCGGAATCGGAGACGGTCAAACCCGGCGATCCGAGCTTGGCGCGCAGTCATTTCCAGTTGATCGCCCGTCCGCAGCAATCGCTTGAAGCCGCTGCGGTGAAAGCACGTCAGGCCGGCTTCAGCCCGCTGATCCTCGGCGACCTGGAAGGCGAGTCCCGCGAAGTGGCCAAGGTTCACGCCGGTATCGCTCGTCAGGTCGTGCTGCACGGTCAGCCATTGGCGGCGCCTTGCGTGATCCTCTCGGGCGGTGAAACCACGGTCACCGTACGCGGCAATGGTCGTGGCGGACGCAATGCCGAATTCCTGCTGAGCCTGACCGACAGCCTCAAAGGCCTGCCCGGCGTCTACGCGCTGGCCGGCGACACCGATGGCATCGACGGCTCCGAAGACAACGCCGGCGCGATCATGACCCCGGACAGCTACGCCCGCGCCGCCGCCCTCGGCTTGAGCGCCAGCGACGAGTTGGACAACAACAATGGCTACGGCTATTTCGAGGCGCTGGACGCGCTGATCGTCACTGAACCGACCCGCACCAACGTCAACGACTTCCGTGCCATCCTGATTCTCGAGAGCCCTAAAAATGACGCCTGACAAGAAGGTTAAAATCCTCGCCACCCTCGGTCCTGCCACTAACGGGATCGACGACATCCGTGAGCTGGTGCAAGCCGGGGTCAACATCTTTCGCCTGAACTTCAGCCATGGCGATCACGCCGACCACGCTCAGCGCTATCAGTGGATTCGTGAAGTCGAGCGCCAGTTGAATTATCCGCTGGGCATTCTGATGGACCTGCAAGGCCCGAAACTGCGGGTCGGCAAGTTCGCCGAGGGCAAGGTGCAACTGCATCGCGGTCAGGCTCTGCGTCTGGACCTGGACCCGACGCCGGGTGATGAGCGCCGGGTCAACCTGCCCCACCCGGAAATCATCGCAGCGCAGGAACCGGGCATGGACCTGCTGCTGGACGACGGCAAGCTGCGTCTTCGTGTGGTCACCAAGTACTCCGACGCGATCGACACCACCGTGCTCAATGGCGGTGAGCTGTCGGATCGCAAAGGTGTGAACGTGCCACAAGCGGTGCTGGAACTGAGCCCACTGACGGCCAAGGATCGTCGTGATTTGAGCTTTGGTCTGGAGCTGGGCGTGGACTGGGTCGCGCTGTCGTTTGTGCAGCGTCCGGAAGACATTCGTGAGGCACGCGAACTGATCGGCGACAAAGCGTTTTTGATGGCCAAGATCGAGAAGCCATCGGCGGTGACTCAACTGCGCGAGATCGCTGAGTTGAGCGACGCGATCATGGTTGCTCGCGGTGACCTCGGCGTGGAAGTGCCGGCTGAAAGCGTGCCGCAGATTCAGAAAAACATCATCAGCATCTGCCGCGAACTCGGCAAACCGGTGGTGGTAGCGACGCAGATGCTGGAGTCGATGCGCTTCTCCCCTGCCCCGACCCGTGCGGAGGTGACCGACGTTGCCAACGCCGTGGCCGAAGGTGCGGATGCGGTGATGTTGTCGGCGGAAACCGCGTCCGGCGAGTACCCGCTGGAAGCCGTGCAGATGATGAGCAAAATCATCCGCCAAGTGGAAAACGGTCCGGATTATCAGGCGCAGCTGGACGTGAGCCGGCCGAAGGCTGAAGCGACGGTGTCCGACGCGATCAGCTGCGCGATCCGCCGCATCAGCAATGTGCTGCCGGTGGCGGTGCTGGTGAATTACAGCGAGTCCGGCACCTCGAGTTTGCGTGCGGCGCGGGAACGGCCGACGGTGCCGATCCTCAACCTGACGCCGAACCTGCAAACCGCTCGCCGGTTGACGGTGGCGTGGGGCGTGCACTCGGTGGTCAATGACCGACTGCGGCAGGTGGATGAGGTGTGCTCAACGGCGCTGGAGATTGCGCAGGCGCAGGGCATGGCCAAGCGTGGCGACACGTTATTGATCACGGCGGGTGTGCCGTTTGGGCAGCCGGGGTCGACTAACTCACTGCGTATCGAAACGCTGATTTAACCCCGACACGATGTTCGTTCCCACGCAGACGGTTCGACGCCTCGACGTGGGAACGATCAGTACTGAATGATCCCATCATGCCTGCCAACCACTTCAACACCCACTGCCCCGACTGGGCGACGGCCCTGCTCAACGGTTTCAGTCAGGTCTTCCTCCAGTGCCATCCGCTATGCGGTCTGCTGTGCCTGCTGGCCATTCTTTTCACCGCACCGGCCCTGCTCGGCGGTGCACTGCTGGGCGGTGTCGCCGGGTTGCTCACCGCGCAACGTCGCGGTTATGCCAAGGCCGATCGTCAGGCCGGGCTGTTCAGTTACAACGGTGTCTTGCTTGGCTTACTGCTGAGCCTCTATTTCCCATGGTCAGCGATGTTGCCGCCGCTGATCATCGCCGCTGGCGGCCTGAGCGCGATGCTGACTCAGCAATGGCTAAAGCGTGCCCGCGACCACCAATGCCTGCCCGCCTACACCGCGCCCTTTGTCGGGTTGAGCTGGATCCTGCTTTCGTTTGCTGCACCTCAATTACCCGCGCCTGTGATCGAGATGAACACACTCAACCTGCTCGCCGCTTCATTGAGAGGGCTCGGTCAGGTTATGTTTCTGGATCATCCGCTGGCCGGTGCTCTGATTGCTGCGGGTTTGCTGATCGCCGATCGCCGCGCTTTCCTTTGGGCACTGCTGGGCTCCACTGCCGGCCTAGGCTTCGCTTTACTGCATCACGAAACTTCACACGCGCTGCTGGGTTTGAGCGGTTACAACGCCGTGCTCGCCGCCCTCGCCTTCAGGCAGCAACGTCGCCAACCCTGGCTACCGCTGCTGGGCATTGTATTGGCCGGGTTGCTCACACCGGGCTTCGCCACCCTCGGTCTGGCGACGCTCACCGCGCCCTTCATCCTCGCCTGCTGGCTGATCCGTGCCGGCATTCGGGTGCTGCGCCAGGCCGCCGTGGACAGCGCGCCTTGCGCAACCAGTGAGAATCACCCTAGGCTTCGCTGATTCTCGGTTCAGGCGTTTTCCATGGACAGCAGCAAAAACTGGCGTGAAGAACTTTACGTCATGGTTTTCCAGAGCGACACCAAGGCCGGTCGGCGCTTCGACGGCATTTTGCTGTTGATCATCCTCGCCAGCATTGTGATCGTGATGCTCGACAGCATCGACTCCATTCACCAGAACTACGCCAATGTGCTGGCGTACATCGAGTGGGGCTTCACCGTCATCTTTGCCATCGAATATGGCCTGCGCCTGTACTGCTCACCCAAGCCGTTGCGCTATGCGTTCAGCTTCTATGGGTTGGTGGATTTACTGGCGATCGTGCCCGGTATCCTTGCGCTGTATTACGCCGATGCGCAGTACCTGCTGATCATCCGGATCATCCGGATGCTGCGGATTTTCCGCGTGCTCAAGCTCAGCCCGTACCTCAAACAAGCCAACTATCTGATGTCCGCATTACGCGGCAGCAAGCAGAAGATCGTGGTGTTTCTGGTCAGCGTCTGCACCTTGGTGACGGTGTTCGGTACGCTGATGTACGTGATCGAAGGCCCGGAGCACGGCTTCACCAGCATTCCCAAAGGCATCTATTGGGCTATCGTCACGCTGACCACCGTGGGCTTCGGCGACATCGTGCCCAAGACGCCGTTGGGCCAGGTGGTCTCGTCGCTGGTGATGATCACCGGTTACTCGATTATCGCCGTGCCCACGGGAATTTTTACCGCCGAACTGGCCAACGTCATGCGTGGCGAGCAACTGCAACACGACTGCCCGGTGTGCAAGAAAACCAGCCACGAACACGGCGCGGCGTTCTGCTCGCAGTGCGGTAATCAACTCTTCAAGAAACGGGAATAAGCAAAGTGTTTTTTAATCTTTAAAGGACTATGCGAGCCCGGCTATAGTCGCTGGCAAATTGCCCCACTTTCTAAATAAAAACTTCTAGAACAAGGACTGCGCAGTGAAAAAAATCTTTGGCGCCTCACTTCTGGCCGCTGGTCTGGCTCTGTCCAGCATGGCTCAGGCCGCACCGACTCTGCTTAACGTTTCCTACGACGTGATGCGAGATTTCTACAAGGACTACAACACTGCCTTCCAGAAACACTGGCAAGCCGAGCACAACGAAAACATCACCCTGCAAATGTCCTTCGGCGGCTCGAGCAAACAGGCGCGCTCGGTGATCGATGGCCTGCCGGCTGACGTCATCACTATGAACATGGCTACCGACATCAACGCCCTGGCGGACAACGGCAAACTGGTCCCGGATAACTGGGTCACACGCCTGCCGAACAACAGCGCGCCGTTTACCTCGGCCACCGTGTTCATCGTCCGCAAAGGCAACCCGAAAGCCCTGAAAGACTGGCCCGACTTGCTCAAGGACGGCGTGCAGGTGATCGTGCCAAACCCGAAAACGTCGGGTAACGGCCGCTACACCTACCTCTCGGCCTGGGGTTATGTGCTGAAAAACGGTGGAGACGAAAGCAAAGCCAAAGACTTCGTCGGCAAGCTGTTCAAACAAGCGCCGGTCCTCGACACCGGTGGCCGTGCAGCCACCACCACGTTCATGACCAACCAGATTGGCGACGTGCTGGTGACCTTCGAAAACGAAGCGGAAATGATTGCGCGTGAGTTTGGTCGTGACCAGTTTGAAGTGATCTACCCGAGTGTTTCTGCCGAGGCCGAGCCGCCGGTATCGGTGGTCGACAAAACAGTCGACAAGAAAGGCACCCGCGCGGCAGCTGAGGAATATTTGAAGTACCTGTGGTCGCCGGAAGGCCAGGAAATCGCGGCGGCGAACTACCTGCGTCCGCGTGATCCGGCGGTGTTGGCCAAGTACACCGATCGTTTCCCGAAAGTAGATTTCCTGTCGGTAGAGAAGACCTTTGGTGACTGGCGGACTGTGCAGAAGACTCACTTCAATGATGGTGGGATCTTTGATCAGATTTACAGCGGCCAGTAATTCCTGAACCCAACGAAAAAGGCGACCTGAGAAGGTCGCCTTTTTTGTGGCCGCTGACTGATCGTTCCCACGCTCCGCGTGGGAATGCAGCCCGGGACGCTCCGCGTCCCATCCAGAGCCGAACGCAGAGCGTCCGCTGAGGCATTCCCACGTAGAGCGTGGGAACGAATGATTGCTATCACTCCAACCCCTCTTCCGCCATTCCGGTCAGCCCATTAGCCTGCGCGCATTCCCTTTTGTTCAGCGAGACCCGATATGAACCCAGCAACCCAGGTGCCTCACAACGCCGCGACAATGACCAAAGGCATGGTGCTGCTGTTTGCCTTCTGCTGCGGCGCCATCGTTGCCAACATTTACTACGCCCAACCGATCATCGGTCTGATCGCACCCGACATCGGCCTGACCAGCACCATGGCCAGCCTGATCGTTTCGCTGACCCAGATTGGTTACGCGTTAGGTTTGTTTTTCCTGGTGCCGCTGGGTGACCTGCTGGAAAACCGCCGCTTGATGATCATCACCACCGTGGTGGCGATTGCCAGTCTGCTGGGCGCAGCGTTCACCGATCAGCCAAACGTATTTTTGCTGATTTCGTTGCTGGTGGGTTTCAGTTCGGTGTCGGTGCAGATCCTGATACCGCTGGCTGCACACCTGGCGCCGGAAGAGTCACGAGGCCGCGTGGTCGGCGGGATCATGGGCGGTTTGCTGCTGGGGATTCTGTTGGCGCGACCGGTGTCCAGTGTGGTGGCGGACCATTTCGGCTGGCGTGCGATGTTTGTGATTGCAGCGGTGTTGATGGCGGCGATCAGTATCGTGCTGGCGCTGACGATTCCCAAGCGTCAGCCTGATCACAGCGCTTCTTATGGTCAGTTGTTGGGTTCGCTCTGGACCCTGTTGCGTCACCAACCGGTATTACGCCAGCGCGCGTTCTACCAGGGTTGCATGTTCGCCACGTTCAGCCTGTTCTGGACAGCCGTGCCGCTGGAACTGGCGCGCAATCATGGCTTGTCGCAAACCCAAATCGCGATCTTCGCCCTGGTCGGAGCCATCGGTGCCATCGCTGCCCCCATTGCCGGTCGACTGGCCGATGCCGGCCACACCCGCATCGCTTCACTGCTGGCCCTGCTGTTCGCCAGCCTGAGTTTCCTGCCCGCCTTCGTCCATCCGGTCTACAGCGTCATCGGCCTCGCCGTCACCGGCGTGGTGCTCGACTTCTGCGTGCAGATGAACATGGTGCTCGGCCAACGCGCGGTCTACGCCCTCGACGCCAAAAGCCGCAGCCGCCTGAATGCGCTGTACATGACCAGCATTTTCATCGGCGGCGCATTTGGTTCCTCGGTGGCCAGTGCGGTGTATGAACACGGCGGCTGGTTGTGGATCGTGATTGTGGGGAGCGCGTTTCCGCTGTTGGCGTTGTGGCGGTTTTTGAGTGTTTCGCAAAAGAGTTCGCTGGCCACGGCTTAAGGCGCCAAAAGCTTAATCGGATCGCCGTCCGTGCCAAGCCCGCTCCTACCAAGGGGTGAGGCTTGCCCGGTTTGATGTGTAGTAGATATTCCGCGCCTCAAATCTTCAACATCCCCCAACCTCTGCCTGCGAATTCCGGATTGTTCCGATGCGTGTCTACTGACGTCGGCAATGGGATCTGCAAACCTTCCGTACGGATCTTTTGTAGCAAGATCTGCGCGATTTCGATGGCTGCGTCATACGCCTCCTCAAACGTATCCCCAGCGGTCAACGCACCCGGGATGTCAGGTATTTCAATACCGGTTGCAGTTCTCTCATCTCCCCACTCAATAATAATTGGATAGTGCACAGCAGTTCCTCCAGCGAAGCATCACCTTAATGAAGCCCCACTGGACCATAGATACCGGACAGGGTCAGTTCACGTTGTTTTTCAGGATGTGAAAGCCACCATTCCCCCGAATAATGAATCCTATGCCCCCGCTTAAGTTCCGCCCTCAAGCGTTAAGGACAGGATACGAGTGAGGCAATCTTCTTTTACCGCTGTATATGACGCCTGTGTGCTGTACCCCGCCCCTTTGCACTACACAATCAAGATCAAAAGATCGCAGGCTTCGCCAGTTCCTACCTTTACCGCATACACCCGCCGGTCATTGTCGTACGCGATCCTGTAGGAACTGGCGAAGCCTGCGATCTTTTCAGATTCCAAAAAACAAAACGGCGATCCTAAGATCGCCGTTTCTGTTTACTGCCCGAACTGCCTGCCCAACCCACCCGGCACGCCCTGGATATCGGTGTCTTCCCATGGCCCGTTCGGGCTGATCGACCGGCTCCAGCCGTTATTCCAGCGATAGTACGTGCGCTGACGGTAGAAGGTGTTGGTCTGATCATCGAGAACGTAGACGCCGAGCTTGGCATCCCAATGGCTGTTGCCACCCGGTGGCGGCGCGAAGCTGGCGGAGGTACGTGGCAGCGGTTTGGCGGGCTTGGCCGGAATGCTCGGCTTGCCCGGTGTCGGTGTCGGGGACGGCGTCGGACGCGGCTGCGACGGCGGGATCGGTGGCAGCCGTTCAGGCTGCTGCGGTTGGACCACACAAGCGCTTAACCCCAAAACCATACTGAGCAGGGTGATACGAGCGATGGCGGTCATAGTGGCGTTTCCTGTCATTTGTCCGGGCTGTCGATGGTCAGTGTTTGCTGCGCGGTGGTGCTGCTGGCCAGAGGCTGGCTGCGACCGATCCATTCGCCGGCTGTCGGTTGACCGGCGCGGGAGATGCGTGCAACCAGTTGGACTTCAGGGAAGTTCGACAGTTTCAACTGCGGCATCATTGCATCGGCATCGCCCAGCTCGACGGTCGCCGGCAAGTCGGCCACGGTCAGGCGCTTGGCGGCCAATGGTGCCGGTGGGCCTGAGGTGGCGCGGGCGAAGATGAATACGCTGTCGCCCGGCTGGACTTTGGCTTTCAAGTCTGGCGCCAGATCCACACGCACCTTCAGCAGCGCCGCGACCTTGGCCGACGGCGCCTGAGCCACCTTGCCGCCGCTGGCGACAAGTTTCTCGGTGGCCCGGGTGATCCCGCCTTGCAGCGCGGCACGGGAACTGTCTTCCGGCGGCAGTTGCGCCAGTAAGCGATTCCAGTAATCGATGGCGTCCTGATAGCGCTCGCTTTCGAAGGCGGCGATGCCGAGCAGACCAAGGCTGGTGACTTCTTTCGGATCGGCTTTCAGCGCTTCGTCAGTCAAGGCCTGGACCTTGTCCGACCACTTCTTGCCGTCGGCAAAGTACTGGGCCTGAGCCCATTGGCCCAACAGTTCGGGCTGACGACCGGCCAGGTTCACCGTGCGTTCGAAGATCTTCGCCGCGTCGCCAGGACGGTCCTGGGCCATGTAAGTACGACCCAGGAAGTACAAGCCCTCGGCCGAATCCGGTTGAGCGGCGACCGCGCGTTCCAGGCGACGGGTCATCTCTTCCATCGACTGTGGCGCCTGGGCGAACTCGCGGGTCAGTTCGACCTTGTCGCTGGCACCAAAATGCAGGTACAGGCCAAGACCCAGCACCGGCACCAGAATTGCCGCCAGCAAGGGCCACGGTTTGCCCAGGCGGGACACGCGCGGCGCCTCGACGCCTTCGGTGTCGGCGAGCAATTCACGGGCAGCTTCGGCGCGGCCGGTGTCCATTTGCGCGGCATCGAGAACGCCCTCCTCCTGCTGAGTCTGCAACTCAGCCACGCGCTCCTGATACAGCGCGACGTTCAGGGCAGTACGATCCTCTTCAAGCTGAGCGCGACGGCCACGCAGAACGGGGATCAGCAGAAAACTCAGGGCAACCAGAAGTAGCAGACCTGCAGCGAGCCAGAAATCAATCATTCTTGGTTTTATCCAACAGGTGGTCGAGGCGCTCGCGCTCCTCGGCAGAAAGCTCGTCCTTGGTGTCAGTGCGTTGCACGCGACGACGGCGGACGATCACGGCGATGATCACAAAACCGCCCAGCAGCAGGCCGGCAGGGCCGAACCAGAGCACAGCAGTCTTGGCGTTCAGAGCAGGTTTGTAGCGGACGAAATCACCGTAGCGGTCGACCATGAAGTCGATGATCTGTTGATTGTCCTTGCCCTCGCCGAGCATGCGAAAAATCTCTTTGCGCAGGTCGGCGGCGATCGGCGCGTTGGAATCGGCGATGTCCTGATTCTGACACTTTGGGCAACGCAGCTCTTTGGTCAGCTCGCGAAAACGCTCACGGTCACTTTCTTTGGCGAACTCGTAAGTGTCGATGGCCGCGTGCGCCATGCCGGCCAGGCTCAAACCCAATACCGCGGCGGCTATCCAGCGCTTCATGGCTTGGCCTCATCGACCAGCGCCTGATACTTGGCCGCCAGTTTTTCGCGCCAGACCTGTTCGTCGATCACGCCAACGAACTTGTCGCGGATGATGCCCTTGGCATCAATGAAGAAGGTTTCCGGCGCACCGTAAACACCGAGATTCAGACCCAATGTGCCTGCATCGTCACGGATATCCAGCTGGTACGGATTGTGGAATTCGTCCAGCCATTTCAACGCATCCGCGTTGACGTCCTTGTAGTTGATGCCGTAGATCACCACACCCTGCTTGGCCAGTTTGTTCAACACCGGGTGTTCGACCCGGCAAGAAATGCACCAGGTGCCCCAGACATTGACCAGCGCTGGCTTACCCAGAATGTCGGCCTTGGTCAGGGTCTTGTCACCCTGCACGGCCGGCAGGGAAAACTCCGGAAACGGCTTGTTGATCATCGCCGAGGGCAACTCGGCCGGGTCCAGGAACAGACCGCGATAAAGGAAAACAGCCACCACCAGAAAAATCACCAGGGGCAACAGCATCAACCAACGTCTCATGCCGTGGCTCCCGTCATGCCCAGTGCTTCACGCACACGGCTTTTTACCTTGACCCGATAACGCCGATCCATAGCCGCCAGCAGCCCGCCGAGACCGGTGAGCAGACCACCGAACCAGATCCAGCGCACGAACGGTTTGACGTGGACGCGAACGGCCCAGGCGCCGTCGCCCAACGGCTCGCCGAGTGCGACGTAGAGGTCACGGGTGAAACCGGCGTCGATCCCGGCTTCGGTCATCACCGAGTTCTGCACGGTGTAGAGGCGTTTTTCCGGGTGCAGCACGCTGACTTCCTTGCCGTTGCGGATCACCCGAACGGTGCCCTTGTCGGAAGTGAAGTTCGGGCCTTCGAAATGCTTGGCGCCCTCGAACACGAACTGGTAACCGCCCAGGTCCATGGACTCGCCCGGCGCCAGGCGCAGGTCGCGCTCGGCACTGTTCTGGCTCGACAGCACGACGCCGAGGGCACACACGGCGATGCCGAGGTGAGCGACTTGCATGCCCCAATAACTGCGGGTCAGGGTCGGCAGGCCTTTGATCAGGCCTTTGTGGCGAGTCTTGTCGAAGATGTCACGCACGCCGGCCAGCAATACCCAGGCCGCGAGCATGAACGTCGCAATCACCGCCCAGTTGAAATCGCCATAAGCGACGCCAGCCACCACCGCCAGCGTGGCGCTGCCGAGCAACACCGGGGTCAGCATGTTGAACAGCCATTTGACCGGGGTGTCTTTCCAGCGCACCAACATGCCGACCGCCATCACTACCATCAGCAATGCCATCAACGGAATGAACAGCGCGTTGAAGTACGGCGGGCCGACCGACAGCTTGGCGCCGGTCATCGCATCGAGAATCAGCGGATACAAGGTGCCCAGCAGGATCATCGACGCCGCCACCACCAGCACCAGGTTGTTGCCCAGCAGCAAGGTTTCCCGGGACCAGAGGTTGAAGCCGACGTGGCTCTTCACCACTGGAGCGCGCAGGGCAAACAGTGTCAGCGAGCCACCGACCACAAACAGCAGGAAGATCAGGATGAACACGCCGCGCTCAGGGTCGGACGCAAACGCGTGAACCGAGGTCAGCACGCCGGAACGCACGAGGAAGGTCCCCAGCAAGCTCAACGAGAACGCGGCGATGGCCAGCAACACGGTCCAACTCTTGAACACGCCACGTTTTTCCGTGACCGCCAACGAGTGAATCAGCGCCGTGCCCACCAGCCATGGCATGAAGGAGGCGTTTTCCACCGGGTCCCAGAACCACCAGCCACCCCAGCCGAGTTCGTAGTACGCCCACCACGAACCGAGGGTGATGCCGATACCGAGGAAGGCCCAGGCGACAATGGTCCACGGACGGGACCAGCGAGCCCACGCCGCATCAAGACGACCGCCCAGCAGTGCAGCGATAGCGAAAGCGAAGGCCACGGAGAAACCGACATAGCCCATGTACAGCATCGGCGGATGAACGATCAGGCCGATGTCTTGCAGCAAGGGATTGAGGTCACGACCGTCCGCAGGAATTTGCGGCAGGATCCGTGCAAACGGGTTGGACGTGAGGATCAGGAACAGCAGGAAACCGATGCTGATCATGCCCATCACCGACAGTACGCGAGCCAGCATCACTTGCGGCAATTGCCGGGAGAACACCGACACCGCGAAGGTCCAGCCGCCGAGAATCAACGCCCAGAGCAGCAACGAACCTTCGTGAGCGCCCCAAACCGCGCTGAACTTGTAGTACCACGGCAACGCGCTGTTGGAGTTGCTGGCAACGTAGGCGACGGAGAAATCGTCGGCCATGAAGGCGTAAGTCAGGCAACCGAAGGAGAACAGCAGAAACGCGAATTGCCCCCAGGCGGCCGGCTGAGCGAGGCTCATCCACAAGCGGTCACCGCGCCAGGCACCGAACAACGGCACCACGGCCTGAACCAGCGCGAAACACAGCGCCAGAATCATGGCCAGATGGCCGAGTTCAGGAACAAAGAGTCCGGACGTCATCGATCAACCCTCCTTCGCGGGCGTTGGAGCAGATTGACCACTGTCTTTCAAAGCCTTGGTCACTTCTGGCGGCATGTACTTCTCGTCGTGCTTGGCCAGCACTTCGTCGGCCACCACCACGCCGTCGGCGTTGAGCTTGCCGAGGGCAACGATGCCCTGCCCTTCGCGGAACAGGTCCGGAAGGATGCCGCGGTAGCTGATGGTCACGGATTTGCTGAAGTCGGTGACAATGAATTTCACGTCCAGCGAATCGCCGGAACGTTGCAGCGAACCTTTCTCGACCATGCCGCCAGCGCGGATGCGCGTGTCTTGCGGGGCTTCGCCGTTGGCGATCTGGGTCGGGGTGTAAAACAGATTGATGTTCTGCTGCAGGGCGCTCAGGGCCAGGCCGACAGCAGCGCCGACACCGACCAGGATCGCGAGAATGATGATAAGACGCTTTTTGCGCAGCGGATTCACTTGCCGTTCTCCCGGCGCAGACGACGCGCCTCTTGTTGCAGATACCGCTTGCGGGCCAGGATCGGCGCCGCCACGTTGAGGGCCAGCACCGCCAGGCAGATGCCATAGGCTGACCAGACATACAGGGCATGATGGCCCATGGCGAGGAAGTCGCCGAATGAAGCAAAACTCATCGCGCGGCCTCCAGACTGTTTTGCACTTCGGCCTTGACCCAACTGGCGCGGGCTTCGCGCTTGAGCACTTCAAGGCGCATGCGCAGCAGCAGCACCGCGCCAAAGAAACAGTAGAAACCCAGCACCATCAGCAGCAGTGGCAGCCACATCTCGACCGGCATTGCCGGTTTTTCGGTGAGGGTGAAGGTCGCACCCTGGTGCAGGGTGTTCCACCACTCCACCGAGTATTTGATGATCGGGATATTGATCACACCGACAATCGCCAAGACCGCGCAGGCCTTGGCGGCACTGTCACGATTGCTGATCGCATTGCCCAGCGCAATAAGACCGAAGTACAGAAACAGCAGAATAAGCATGGACGTAAGTCGTGCATCCCAGACCCACCACGAGCCCCAGGTCGGTTTGCCCCAGATCGCGCCGGTGACCAGCGCCACGGCGGTCATCCAGGCGCCGATGGGCGCCGCGCATTGCAGGGCGACGTCGGCCAGCTTCATCTTCCACACCAGCCCGACGATGCCACAGATCGCCAGCATCACGTAGATGGACTGGGCCAGCATGGCGGCCGGAACGTGGATATAAATGATGCGAAAGCTGTTGCCTTGCTGGTAGTCCGGCGGCGCGAAGGCCAGGCCCCACACTACACCAACGCTGATCAGCAGCAACGCCGCGACGCTCAGCCACGGCAGCAGTTTGCCACTGATGCCGTAAAACCATTTGGGCGAGCCGAGCTTATGAAACCAAGTCCAGTTCATTACTGTTTCCATCACGGTTGCTGCTCGATATCACGAAGCAGCCACAAAGGGTCTTTACTGGTTAAAATTTAACCAGACCTCATTATTCGCCGACGCTGATCTTCAGGCCAGCAGCTATTGCAAAAGGTGTCAGGGTTATCGCCAGGGCGGTCAGGCTACCAAGCCACAGGAGATAACCGGTCGCCGGCATGCCTTGCAATGCCGCCTGCAAGGCGCCACTGCCAAGAATCAACACCGGGATGTACAGCGGCAGAATCAGCAGCGCCAGCAACAGGCCACCGCGTTTCAATCCCACCGTCAGGGCTGCGCCCACCGCACCGAGCAGGCTCAGCACTGGTGTACCCAGCAACAAAGAAAGCAGCAACACCGGCAGACAGGCGGTTGGCAAACCGAGCATCAATGCCAGCAGTGGAGCGAGCAAAACCAGTGCCAGACCAGAGAAGGCCCAGTGTGCCAGTACCTTGGCCAATACCAGAAGAGGCAGGGGGTGCGACGAAAGGACCCACTGTTCAAGCGATCCATCTTCGAAATCACTGCGGAAAAGCCCGTCCAGCGAGAGCAAAACCGATAAAAGGGCCGCTACCCAGACCAGTCCCGGAGACAAGGTTTGCAACAATTGAGACTCGGGTCCGACCGCCAACGGGAACAGGGAAACGACGATCGCGAAGAATACGAGCGGATTGGCCAGTTCCGCAGGACGGCGGAACAGCAAACGGGCCTCACGGGCGACCAACAGGCCGAAAACACTCATACGGCCCAGTTCCCCAGATCAATGTCGCGATAGCCGGCCGGCATCCGGGTCAGCGTGTGGTGAGTGGTCAAGACCACCATGCCACCGCGCTCGCAGTGGGCGGCCAGGTGTTCTTCGAGTTGCGCCACGCCTTGTTTGTCGAGTGCGGTGAACGGCTCATCGAGGATCCATAGCGGCGGGCTTTCCAGGTACAACCGCGCCAACGCTACCCGGCGTTGCTGCCCGGCAGACAGCGTGTGGCAGGGAACATCCTCGAAACCGCGCAATCCGACAGCCGTCAGCGCTTGCCAGATCGCCTCATGGGAGGCCGGTTGATGCAGGGCGCAAAGCCAGCTCAGATTCTCTTCCGGCGTCAGCAGGTCTTTGATCCCGGCGGCATGGCCGATCCACAGCAGGTTGCGCGCCAGCTCAAAGCGTTGCTCGTTCAGTGGCTGGCCGTTGAGCAGCACGAGACCGGCGGTCGGCTGCATCAGGCCGCAAAGCAGACGTAAAAGGCTGGTCTTGCCGCTGCCGTTGGGGCCGCTGATTTGCAACATTTCGCCACTGGCCAGTCTCAATTCGAGATTTTCGAAGAGCAGCCGAAGGTCTCGCTCACAAGCAAGGGCAACGGTTTGCAGGACTGGACTGGTCAAGAGATCACGGGCCTTTACGGTTCAAGTCGGCAGCGGTGCGGCCGCTAAAGAGATGCAGGATAAATGCATTGGCGGCCCGGTCTAAGGAGCCAGATCAAGTTTTTGCAACTGTTTTCAGCGCTCCGGTTGCAACGGGGCCGCATTATACATGCCATGCCCTACTCTAAAGAGGGCAATTTCCTCAGGTTGTGACCGCGTATGACAGGCGAAATGAACATCCTCCCGCTACCGCAGACCACGCCTGCGACTTCGCGGCCGCAGGTGGTGAGTGGCGATTTGCTCAAGCTGCTGACGCCCATGGAGGGCCTGATCACTGCCGGTCAGACCGCCAAGGCCGAAGTGCTGTCGCTCAAGCAGGCGGATCAGACCTTTCAACTGTTGCTCAAGGTCACCCTCGACAGCGGCCGTCAGACCACGGTCCAGGCCACCAGCACCCAACCGCTGCCTCAGGGCACCAGCCTGGCGATCACCCAGCCGTCGGCGGGTAATCTGGCCGTCACCGTGCAACAGGCCATCGCCTCCAGCGTCGCCACCCTCACCCGTATCGACACGGCGCAACTGCCCGTTGGCACGCTGCTGCAAGGCAAAGTGCTGACCTCCCAGGTGATGCCGCAGGTGCCGGGCCAGCCGACCGTGTTTCGCTCGATGGTGAGCTTGCTCAACACCGCGTTGAGCGGCAGCACCCTGAGCATCGACAGCCCGACGCCGCTGCGCATCGGCACCTTGCTGAGCGCGCTGGTGCAGGACACTCAGACGCTGAAGTTCGTGCCGTTGAGCAGCCGTCAGGAACAATTGGCCGTCACGCAGCAACTGGTCAGCCAACAAAGCCGCCAAGGTTCGCTGGATGGCTTGATCAAGCTTCTGCAAAACCTGCCAGCATCGGACCAGACCTCAAGCGACCTGCGTGCCGCCGTCGACAAGCTGCTGGCCGGCCTGCCCGATGTTCGGCAACTCAGCACGCCCAAAGGCCTGGCCTTGGCGTTGGCCAATAGCGGAATGTTCCTGGAAAGCAAACTGCTCGCAGGACAGAACCCCACGCTCGCCCCGGACATGAAAGGCGATCTGCTCAAGCTGATCGCACAATTGACGCCAGGCCTGCCGGCCAACACCAATCTGAACGCGATCATTGCCGCCAACACACTGGCCCAGGCCATGCCGAGTTTCGTGCGCAGCGCCCTCGGCATGCTCGGGCAAGTCAGCGCCAAACCGCTACCGACTAGTTTCCCGCTCCCCGAACGCCTGTTGCAGAGCCAGGACGGTGAAAACGATCTGGAGCACCTGCTGCGTTTGGCGGCAGCGGCAGTTTCGCGCCTGCAAAGCCATCAGTTGTCGAGCCTGGAACAGACCGGCGTCACTGACGACGGTCGGCTGATGAGCACCTGGCAGCTGGAAATCCCGATGCGCAATCTGCAGGACATCGTGCCGTTGCAGGTCAAGTTCCAGCGTGAAGAAGCCCCCGAGAAAGAACAGCCAAAAGAACGCAATGAAGAACGTCCCCCGAAGCAACAGCTCTGGCGGGTCGATCTGGCATTCGACATGGAGCCTTTAGGCCCGCTGCAGATTCAGGCGCAACTGATCAAAGGCAGCTTGTCCAGCCAGCTATGGGCCGAAAGACCGTACACCGCCAACCTGATCGAACGTCATCTGGCCGAACTGCGCCAGCGCCTGCTGGCGTCCGGCCTGAATGTCGGCGATCTCGATTGCCACCTCGGGACACCACCACAAGGCCCTCAAACCCGTCTCGAACAACGCTGGGTCGACGAAACCGCATGAGAAACCCCAACGCCCCGCGCCAAGCCATCGCCCTCAAATACGACGGCAGCCACGCCCCTACCCTCACGGCCAAAGGTGACGAAGCACTGGCCGAAGCCATTCTGAAGATTGCCCGCGATTATGAAGTGCCCATCTACGAAAACGCCGAGCTGGTGAAACTGCTGGCGCGGATGGAATTGGGGGAGAGTATTCCGGAAGAGTTGTATCGCACGATTGCCGAGATTATTGCGTTTGCGTGGAATTTGAAGGGTAAGTTTCCGCAGGGGGAGGATCCAAATGCGCCGATGGTCGAGAAAGACATCACCGAGCGTGGGGATGATTACTGAGGCTTCAAGGACGCCATCGCGAGCAAGCTCGCTCCCACAAGGGGTCGGGGTGGGCACAAAATTTGTGAACACCGCTAATTCCCTGTGGGAGCGAGCTTGCTCGCGATAGCGATCTCAGTTGAATCGTCGATATCAGTTCTTGTGCAGCTTACTCATCAACTCCGCCTCAGCCTGGGTCAACCCGCAAGACTGAGTCAGTTCATCAACACTCGCGCCCATCCCGACCAATCGCGCCGCTTGGGCAAACGACAGGCTCGACGGATCGCGCTGTTCCAGCTGAGCCAGTTTGTCCGGCAACGGGCCCACCACCGCGCGCAGTTCGTGCAAGTCTTCACCCATGCGCACGTTGCCGCTCTGGTAGTCCTCGACACGCTTGGCCAGGTCCTTGATGCGCTGATCGCGTAGCGCATCGCCCTGGGCCTGTTGCGCAGCGATCAGTCGTTGGCCTCGTATGTACGCCAGAAACATCGCCAGCGTGCCCGCCCAAAAGAGGAACAGGACAATGACCGCCACCTCAAGAATCAATCAGATGTTCTCCAGGTCCGACCATTCTTCTTCGCTCATCATCTTGTCCAGCTCGACCAGGATCAGCAGTTCGTTGTTCTTGTTGCACACGCCTTGAATGAACTTGGCGGATTCTTCGTTACCGACGTTCGGCGCGGTCTCGATTTCCGACTGACGCAGGTAAACCACTTCGGCCACGCTGTCGACCATGATCCCGACCACTTGCTTATCGGCTTCGATGATGACGATACGGGTGTTATCGCTGATCTCGGCGTTCATCAGGCCGAAGCGCTGACGGGTGTCGATCACGGTGACCACGTTACCGCGCAGGTTGATGATGCCCAGCACGTAGCTCGGGGCACCCGGGACCGGGGCGATTTCGGTGTAACGCAGGACTTCCTGAACGCGCATCACGTTGATGCCGTAGGTTTCATTGTCCAGTTTGAACGTTACCCATTGCAGGATCGGATCTTCAGAACCCTTTGCATTCGTCGCTTGATTACTCATACCCTGACCCCTCGAAAAACCGCTTCTGGCGGTGTGTGTTCTGTTGGCGGCATTCAACAATGCCGTCGCATACTTGTTATGTCGGCAGCTATGTCGGTTTGTGTAGCGGCTTGATGCCGCCCATGTGCTTTGCCCCGCCGCTGGCGATCAACTCGGCCAGAGCGGAAACGTCCAGCAGCGCACACATGTGCTCAATCACCGTGCCGGCGAGCCATGGCCGCTGACCTCGATGACTTCTCCATTTGATTTCGTTCGGGTCCAGACGCAACGAGCGGCTGACCTGATGCACCGCCAGCCCCCACTCGTAGCCCTGAACCGAAATAACGTATTGCAGGCCCTGACGGAAATCGTCGCGGTAACGGTCGGGCATGACCCAACGCGCGGTGTCCAATACTTTCAGGTTGCCGGCTTGGCTTGGCAGAATCCCGAGGAACCATTCCGGCTGACCGAACAGCGGTGTCAGCTCGTGACCGGCCAAAGAATAAATCGACCCCAGACACACCAGCGGCACCGCCAGGGTCAATCCGGCGACATCGAACAACAGGCATTCAAAGGGTTCGGCGGCCCAGGACGGACGACCGTCGGTTTCCACCGGTGGCGGCGTGTTGCTCGGCGGCAAATGGACTTCGACCACCGGTGGCACCAGGGCTTGCAGCAGCGGTGCGATAGTCGATACAGGCGCCAGAACCGGTGCCGGTGCTTCTTCGATCACAACAGGTGCTTTCACCACAGGTGCTACCACTGGCGCTACTTTCAGCGAGGCGACCACGGCGGGTTTCTGCGCATCACGAGCCTGCTCTTCAAGCACCGCCGCCTGGAATTCGTCCAGAGCTGCTTCAATCTCCACAACCTCGGGCAGCGCCTCGATTTGCGGCGGCAACTCTTCGGTCGCATCCATCAGCAAGTTGTCCAGATAAGACTGGAGTGCGAGTTGGGGGCGCGAGCTGATTTTTACCGGGCGGTTCATGTCACGCCACCTGCGGGACAAGTTGTGCTGCCAGCAAATGCTTGAGCAGTGCGCGGTAGGCGAGAACACCACGGCTCTTGCCGTCAAATTGCGAAGGCGTTACGCCGGCACGGCTGGCGTCACGCAAGCGGGTGTCGACTGGAATGTAGCCCTGCCAGATTTCTTCCGGGTACTTGTCGCGCAACACCCGTAGAGTGCCGAGGGAAGCCTGCGTGCGGCGGTCGAACAGGGTCGGCACGATGCTGAAGGGCAGCGCCTGTTTGCGTGAACGGTTGATCATCGCCAGGGTGTTGACCATGCGCTCCAGGCCTTTGACCGCCAAGTGCTCGGTCTGCACCGGAATCACCAATTGCTGGCTCGCCGCCAAGGCATTGACCATCAGCAAACCGAGCAACGGCGGGCTGTCGATCACCGCGTAATCGAAGTCTTGCCACAGTTGCGCCAGACTCTTGGCAATCACCAGGCCCAAGCCACTCTGACCCGGCGACTGGCGCTCGAGGGTCGCGAGTGCGGTGCTCGATGGCAACAGAGAAATACTTTCGTGGCTGGTGGGCAACAACAACTGTCCGGGCAAGCCTTGCGGTACGCTGCCCTTATTCAGGAACAGGTCGTAGCTGCTGTGTTCCAGGCTGTCGGGGTCATAACCGAAATAGCTGGTCATGGAGCCGTGGGGGTCGAGATCGACCACGACCACGCGCTTGCCCGCCTCGGCCAGTAAACCGGCTAAAGCGATAGAGGAAGTGGTTTTACCAACACCACCCTTTTGATTGGCGACTGCCCAGACTCTCATTCGGATTGTTCCTCCCGGTCGAAATGGTCGACCGAGAAATAGCTCAACGTATTAATGCGGGTGACGGAGAATTGACGGCGCTCTCTCGTCCCGGCGACTTGACCGGGGTCGGTGCAGTTTGTGTGCCAGCACGCTTCAACGCGGCATCCGGTTTCGCATTGGCGGTTCCGGTACCCGTGAGGCTGCGGCGTACATCGAGATTTCGTGACACCACCAGGACGACGCGACGGTTACGCGCCCGGCCCTCGGCAGTGGCGTTGTTGGCCACCGGCTGGAACTCGCCGTAACCCACCGACGCCAGACGACCGGGGTTCACACCCTGCATTGCCAGCATGCGCACGATGCTCGCCGAACGGGCCGAGGACAGCTCCCAGTTGGTCGGGTATTGCGCAGTGCGGATCGGTTGATCGTCAGTGAAGCCTTCGACGTGAATCGGGTTGTCGAACGGCTTCAGAATCGCTGCGACCTTGTCGATGATGTTGAACGCTATGTCACTGGGCATGGCGTCGCCACTGCCGAACAACAGGCTGGAATTGAGTTCGATCTCGACCCACAGCTCATTGCCGCGAATGGTCATCTGATTGGAGCTGATCAAGTCGCCGAACGCGGCGCTGATGTCGTCGGCGATACTTTTGAGCGGATCGCTGGCACCCGCGATACCGGCGTCGACCTGCTCGGCGTCTTTAACCAGCGGCTTGGCCGGAGTCACGGTCTTCGGTCGCTCGTCGCCAATCGGGATCGGCTTGAGCGCACGATCCGAATCGGTGAACACGCCGATCAATGCTTCCGAAATGACTTTGTACTTGCCTTCGTTGATCGAAGAGATCGAATACATCACGACGAAGAAAGCGAACAGCAACGTTATGAAGTCGGCGTAGGAAACCAGCCAGCGTTCATGGTTTACATGTTCTTCAGGTTGTCGGCGACGAGCCATAGTCCATTACTCCCATCAATCCATGAAGCCCTGAAGCTTCAACTCGATAGAGCGAGGGTTTTCACCTTCGGCGATCGACAGAATGCCTTCCAACAACATTTCGCGATAACGCGACTGCCGCAACGCGACGGACTTGAGTTTGGCGGCAATCGGCAGCAGCACCAGGTTGGCACTGGCCACGCCGTAGATGGTCGCGACGAAGGCCACTGCAATGCCGCTACCCAGTTGCGATGGATCGGCCAGGTTACCCATCACATGGATCAGGCCCATCACCGCACCAATGATGCCGATGGTCGGCGCGTAGCCGCCCATGCTTTCGAAGACTTTGGCGGCTTCGATGTCGCGGCTTTCCTGGGTGTAGAAATCCACTTCCAGGATGCTGCGAATCGCTTCCGGCTCCGCACCGTCCACTAGTAGTTGCAGGCCTTTGCGCGAGTAGTTGTCGGGTTCGGCGTCGGCCACCCCTTCCAGACCGAGCAGGCCTTCCTTGCGTGCGATCAGGCTCCAGTTCACAACGCGGTCGACGCCACCGGCCAGGTCCACGCGAGGTGGAAACAGGATCCAGGCCAGAATCTGCATGGCGCGCTTGAAGGCGCTCATCGGCGCCTGCAGCAGCGCCGCACCGATGGTCCCACCGAGTACGATCAACGCTGCCGGGCCATTGGCCAACGCGCCGAGGTGACCGCCTTCAAGGTAGTTGCCGCCAATGATGGCAACAAACGCCAGGATGATCCCGATAAGACTTAAAACATCCATCAGATACAAGCCTCGACCAGATGCTTGCCAATATCGTCCAGCCCGTACACCGCGTCGGCGAGTTCGGCTTTGACGATGGCCATCGGCATGCCGTAGATCACGCAGCTGGCTTCATCCTGGGCCCAGATCGAGCTGCCGCCCTGCTTGAGCAGACGCGCGCCTTCGCGACCATCGGCGCCCATGCCGGTCAACACGACCGCCAGAACTTTGTCACCGTAGGTCTTTGCCGCGGAACCGAAGGTGATGTCCACGCACGGTTTGTAGTTCAAGCGCTCGTCACCCGGGAGGATCTTCACCGCGCCACGGCCGTCGATCATCATTTGCTTGCCACCCGGCGCCAGCAGCGCCAGGCCCGGACGCAGGATGTCGCCATCCTCGGCTTCCTTGACGCTGATGCGGCAGAGCTTGTCCAGGCGTTCGGCGAAGGCCTTGGTGAAGGCGGCCGGCATGTGCTGGATCAATACGATGGGGGCGGGGAAGTTGGCCGGCAATTGGGTCAGAACCCGCTGCAGGGCAACCGGACCGCCGGTGGACGTGCCGATGGCGACCAATTTGTAGGCTTTGCGTTTTGGCGCTGGCGAGGCGGGTGAGTGCGTACGCGCCGGAATCGGAGCCGTTACCGGACGCGCAGGCGCGCTGCTGCCGTAGCTACTGACGCTCGAAGGCGCAGGCGTCGGAGCTGGCGCGGCGACGGGCGCCGGAGCGCTGTAGGTGCTGGCACGACGGTTACTGCGCGAGATGCTGAGAATCTTCTCGCACAGCAGTTGCTTGACCTTCTCCGGGTTACGGGAGATGTCTTCGAAATTCTTCGGCAGGAAATCCACCGCGCCGGCGTCCAGCGCATCGAGAGTGACCCGAGCGCCTTCGTGGGTCAGCGAGGAAAACATCAACACCGGGGTCGGGCAGCGCTGCATGATGTGCCGCACCGCCGTGATGCCATCCATCATCGGCATCTCGTAGTCCATGGTGATCACGTCTGGCTTGAGGGCCAGCGCCTGATCAATCGCCTCTTTTCCGTTGGTCGCCGTACCGACAACCTGGATGTTCGGATCCGCTGAAAGAATTTCCGAGACGCGGCGGCGGAAAAACCCCGAATCGTCCACCACCAGGACTTTGACTGCCATAAACACTCCGTTAGACGGAGCGAGGCTCAGTCGCCCCGCTCCACCAGAATCAAATACGCCGTGCGGCGTAACGCTTGAGCATGCTCGGTACATCGAGAATCAGCGCAATGCGGCCGTCACCGGTGATGGTGGCGCCGGACATGCCCGGGGTTCCCTGGAGCATCTTGCCCAATGGCTTGATGACCACTTCTTCCTGGCCCACCAGTTGATCGACGACGAAGCCGATCCGCTGAGTGCCCACCGAAAGGATCACCACGTGGCCTTCGCGCTGCTCTTCATGTGCGGCAGAGCTGACCAGCCAGCGTTTGAGGTAGAACAATGGCAGCGCCTTGTCCCGCACGATCACCACTTCCTGGCCGTCCACCACGTTGGTGCGCGACAAGTCGAGGTGGAAGATCTCGTTGACGTTCACCAGCGGGAACGCAAACGCCTGGTTGCCGAGCATGACCATCAGAGTCGGCATGATCGCCAGGGTCAACGGGACCTTGATGACGATCTTCGAGCCCTTGCCCTTGGTCGAATAGATATTGATGGTGCCATTGAGTTGGGCGATTTTGGTTTTCACCACGTCCATGCCCACGCCGCGTCCGGAGACATCGGAAATTTCGGTCTTGGTCGAGAAACCCGGCGCGAAGATCAGGTTGAAGCAATCGGATTCGCTGAGGCGATCCGCTGCATCCTTGTCCATCAAGCCTTTCTTCACGGCAATGCCGCGCAGAACATCGGCGTCCATGCCCTTGCCGTCATCGGAGATGGACAGCAGGATGTGGTCGCCTTCCTGTTCTGCGGACAGGATCACCTTGCCGCTGCGAGGCTTGCCCATCGCTTCGCGCTCGGCCGGCTCTTCGATACCGTGGTCAACCGAGTTGCGCACCAAGTGGACCAGCGGGTCGGCCAGGGCCTCGACGAGGTTCTTGTCGAGGTCGGTTTCTTCGCCGACCAGTTCCAGGTTGATCTCTTTCTTGAGCTGGCGAGCCAGGTCGCGAACCAGGCGCGGGAAGCGCCCGAAGACCTTCTTGATCGGTTGCATCCGGGTCTTCATGACCGCGGTTTGCAGGTCGGCAGTGACCACGTCGAGGTTCGACACCGCCTTGGACATGGCTTCGTCGCCGCTGTTGAGGCCCAGACGGACCAAGCGGTTACGCACCAGTACCAACTCGCCAACCATGTTCATGATTTCGTCGAGACGCGCGGTATCGACCCGCACGGTGGTCTCGGCTTCGCTGGCCGGTTTTTCCGCCGGTGGCGCGGCCGGGGCACGAGCCGGAGCCGGTGCAGCAGCAACAGGCTTCGGCGCTTCGGCTTTAGGCTCGGGCGCTTTGGCGACGGGTTTCGGCGCAACAGCCTTGGCAACCGGGGCCGCAACCGAAGCGCTGGCGCCCGACGCAGTGCCGACTTCAGTGAACTTGCCTTTGCCGTGCAATTCGTCGAGCAGCGATTCGAACTCGTGATCGGAGATCAGGTCGCCGCCAGCCGCTTTAGCGGTGGGCGCAGCCGGGGCCGGGACCGCAGCAATGGCCGATTCCAGCGCATCAACGGCAAAGTTACCCTTGCCGTGCAGCTGATCGAGCAGCGCTTCGAACTCGTCGTCGGTGATATCGGAGCTGTCGCCTGCCGCTTTCGGGGCAGCCGGTGCGGCTGGCGCCGGGGCTACCGCATCGACGGCGAACTGGCCTTTACCGTGCAGTTGATCGAGCAACGACTCGAACTCGGCATCGGTGATTTCGTCGCTGGCTGCCGCATTGCTGCTCGGCGCCGGCACAGCTGCCGGGGCTTCTGCCTGAGCCTTGACGGCGTTCAGCGAGTCCAGCAGTTGTTCGAATTCGTTATCGGTGATGTCACCCGATTCGCTGTCGGCAGCCGGTGTTTCGACCACTTCGACAACTGGTGCGGATTCTTCAGTTTTCGGCTCGGCCAGACGGGCCAGTGCCGCAAGCAATTCTGGCGTGGCAGCCGTGATCGGGCTGCGCTCGCGGACTTCGGTAAACATGCCGTTCACCGCATCCAGCGCTTCGAGAACCACGTCCATCAGTTCCGAGTCGACGCGACGTTCACCCTTGCGCAGGATGTCGAACACGTTCTCGGCGATGTGACAGCACTCCACCAGCTCGTTGAGCTGGAGGAAGCCGGCGCCTCCTTTTACAGTGTGAAAACCGCGAAAAATTGCATTGAGCAAGTCCGCATCATCAGGTCGGCTTTCAAGCTCGACCAGCTGTTCGGACAGTTGCTCTAGAATCTCGCCGGCCTCAACCAGGAAATCCTGAAGGATCTCTTCATCGGCGCCGAAGCTCATGTGTAGGGGTGCTCCTAGAATCCAAGGCTGGAAAGCAAATCGTCTACATCGTCCTGACCGGACACAACGTCTTCTCTTTTATCGGCATGAATCTGCGGACCTTCACCCTGAGAGAGATGTTTTTGCGGATCTTTTTCAGCCAGCATCGCTTCACGGTCATGTTCGATGCCCGCAAAGCGGTCCACCTGACTGGCCATGAGCACGAGCTTGAGCAGGTTGCTTTCAACTTCGGTGACCAATTGGGTCACACGCTTGATCACCTGACCGGTGAGGTCCTGGTAATCCTGAGCGAGCAGAATGTCGTTGAGGTTGCTCGACACAACGCGATTATCTTCGCTGCTGCGTGTCAGGAAACCGTCGACTCGCCGGGCCAGCTCGCGGAACTCTTCAGCCCCGACCTCGCGCCGCATGAACCGTCCCCAGTCGGTGCTCAAGGCCTGCGCTTCATTGCTCAGGCCGTTGACCAGCGGCGTGGCGTTTTCCACCAGGTCCATGGTGCGGTTGGCCGCGGCCTCGGTCAGCTTGACCACATAGCCCAGACGCTCGGTGGCGTCCGTGATCTGTGACACTTCCTCGGCTTGCGGCATGTTCGGGTCAATCTGAAAATTGACGATCGCACTATGCAGCTCGCGAGTGAGCTTGCCCACTTCCTGATACAGGCCTCGGTCACGGGTCTGGTTGAGCTCATGGATCAGTTGCACGGCGTCGCCGAACCTGCCTTTTTCAAGACTTTCGACCAGTTCGACAGCGTGTTTTTTCAGGGTCGACTCGAAATCGCCCTGTGAAGATTCGTTATGCTCCATAGCTCCCCCGTGGCGCAGTGGCTTCGCACATCAACCGATGCGTTCGAAAATCTTCTCGATTTTTTCTTTTAACGCCTGGGCCGTGAAGGGTTTGACCACATAGCCGTTAACACCGGCCTGGGCTGCCTCGATGATCTGCTCGCGCTTGGCTTCAGCGGTCACCATCAGCACCGGCAGGTGCTTGAGCTTTTCATCGGCACGCACGTGGCGCAGCAGGTCGATACCGGTCATGCCGGGCATGTTCCAGTCTGTTACCAGAAAGTCGATGCTGCCGCTGTTGAGAACCGGAATGGCAGTAGTGCCATCGTCGGCCTCGACCGTGTTGGTGAACCCAAGGTCACGCAACAGGTTTTTTATGATCCGCCGCATCGTTGAGAAGTCATCAACGATGAGGATTTTCATGTTCTTGTTCAATTCGACCTCCAAGCAGTCTTAAACGCGCCCAGCACCTGGACGCGCCATTTCAATCAATCCGGCAAAGCACTCAATGACTGTCTGGAGCACAACAGATCGGGACCCGTGCGGTTCAACACCCCACCAGCCGCGTTCGCAGTGTCCCCACACTGCCTTCAGCGCGCTCGCCACTCCCCCAAACGCCCCCGCAAACGGGCCGCGCACTGGCTGTGTAACTGGCTGACCCGAGATTCGCTAACCCCCAGGACTTCACCGATTTCCTTGAGATTCAACTCTTCGTCGTAATACAGCGCCAACACCAGTCGCTCACGCTCCGGCAAATTGGCAATCGCATCCGCCAGTGCCCTCTGGAAGCGTTCATCTTCCAGATCGCGCGACGGCTCCAGATGAGCACTGGCGCCATCCTCGTGCAGCCCTTCGTGTTCGCCGTCCTGCAACAGATCGTCGAAACTGAATAACCGGCTGCCCAGGGTGTCGTTCAAAATCCCGTAATAATCGTCGAGACTCAATTGGAGTTCGGCCGCAACCTCGTGATCTTTAGCGTCACGACCGGTTTTAGCTTCAATCGAGCGAATGGCGTCGCTGACCATCCGGGTATTGCGGTGGACCGAACGTGGCGCCCAGTCCCCTTTGCGTACTTCATCGAGCATCGCGCCGCGGATTCGAATGCCCGCGTACGTCTCGAAACTCGCGCCTTTGCTGGCGTCGTATTTGGTCGACACTTCAAGCAGGCCGATCATGCCGGCCTGAATCAGGTCTTCGACCTGGACACTGGCCGGCAGACGCGCCAGCAAGTGGTAGGCAATGCGTTTAACCAGTGGCGCGTAACGCTCGATCAGCTCGTACTGCGCGTCACGTGCCGAATTCTTGTAGAGGTTGTAGCCGCTGGCTGTCATAACACCGGTCCTGCCGTTTGTTGCACGAGGCGCTCGACAAAAAACTCCAGGTGCCCACGCGGGTTGGCAGGCAGCGGCCAGGTATCGACCTTTTGTGCAATGGCCTTGAACGCCAGGGAGCACTTGGACCGCGGGAAGGCTTCATAGACGGCGCGCTGCTTCTGCACAGCCTTACGCACGCTTTCGTCGTAAGGCACCGCGCCGACGTATTGTAAGGCGACGTCGAGGAAGCGATCTGTGACCTTGGTCAACTTGGCGAACAGGTTGCGACCTTCCTGCG
Source organism: Pseudomonas sp. RT4P38 (assembly GCF_054897765.1). Classification (NCBI taxonomy): domain Bacteria; kingdom Pseudomonadati; phylum Pseudomonadota; class Gammaproteobacteria; order Pseudomonadales; family Pseudomonadaceae; genus Pseudomonas; species Pseudomonas sp. RT4P38. The sequence goes on along the minus strand of NZ_CM142703.1, from coordinate 2,015,623 downwards.
GGCTCTGGGCCATGTTGGCAAGGACACGGAAGCGGTTCATGCCGTAATCGCGGTTAAGCAATTTGATCAGTGCGTAGGCGTCAGTGATCGAGGTCGGTTCGTCGCAGACCACCAGCAAGACTTCTTGCGCTGCGCGAACGAAACTGACTACCGACTCACCAATGCCCGCAGCGGTGTCGATCACCAATACGTCGAGGTTATCGCCGATGTCGCTGAACGCCTGGATCAGGCCGGCGTGTTGGGCCGGGCTCAGGTGAACCATGCTTTGAGTGCCGGACGCGGCCGGGACGATGCGGATGCCGCCAGGGCCCTGCAACAGAACGTCGCGCAGCTCGCAGCGGCCTTCGATCACGTCGGCCAACGTACGTTTGGGTGTCAGTCCCAGCAGGACGTCGACGTTCGCCAGCCCCAGATCGGCGTCCAGCAGCATGACGCGCCGGCCGAGCTCAGCTAGAGCCAGGGACAAGTTCACTGACACGTTAGTTTTCCCGACGCCACCTTTGCCGCCGGTCACCGCGATCACCTGTACGGGATGCATGCTGCCCATGAATTTTCTTTACCTTGTCTTACTTAGACGGAGGCCACATTACTGGCTGCGCGTTCACAAAATGAACAATGCATGGCAGACCATCGATGTAGGTACAAAAACTGTTCATTAATACCTCAGCCGACCTGCTTGGTCGGGCTGTGGTAAATATCAGCGAACATGTCAGCCATGGCTTCTTCGCTGGGTTCTTCTTGCATTTGCACGCTTACCGCGCGACTGACCAACTGATGACGACGCGGCAGATGCAAATCATCCGGAATCCGCGGGCCATCGGTCAGGTAGGCCACCGGCAATTCATGACTGATGGCCAGGCTCAACACCTCGCCCAGACTTGCCGTTTCATCCAGTTTAGTCAGGATGCAGCCAGCGAGCCCACAACGCTTGTAACTGTGATAAGCGGCCGTTAGAACCTGTTTCTGGCTGGTGGTTGCCAACACCAGATAGTTTTTCGATTTGATCCCACGACCGGCCAGGCTTTCGAGCTGCATGCGCAGTGCCGGATCGCTGGCCTGGAGGCCCGCGGTATCGATCAGCACCACGCGTTTGCGCAGCAAGGGCTCCAGTGCCTGCACCAGCGACTGACCCGGGTCGACGTGAGTCACCGACACATTGAGGATCCGGCCAAGGGTCTTGAGCTGCTCCTGAGCACCAATACGGTAGCTGTCCATGCTCACCAACGCGATATTTTGCGCGCCGTACTTGAGCACGTAGCGGGCGGCGAGCTTGGCCAGCGTGGTGGTTTTGCCCATGCCGGCAGGGCCGACCATGGCAATCACACCGCCCTCTTCCAGCGGCTCGATTTCCGGTGTGGCGATCATCCGCGCCAGGTGCGCCAGCAACATGCGCCAGGCCTGACGAGGTTCTTCAATATCGGTAATCAGCGCCAGCAAATCCCGCGACAACGGACCGGACAGACCGATGCGTTGCAGGCGACGCCAAAGATTGGCCTGGGCCGGACGGCTGCCTTGCAGCTGATTCCAGGCCAGGGAGCCGAGTTGCACTTCCATCAGTTCGCGCAAACTGTTGAGTTCGAAACGCATCGAGTCGAACGCCCGCGGGTCCACACCACCGGAGGCTGGCGCAGCGGCCGGTGCAGGCCGACGGGGTTCAGCGTATGTCGGTTCTATCAGCGGTTCGGCGGCGGTCAGTGGCAGGCCGGCGAACAACTGGCGATTGGTACTCTTGTCGCTCTCGCCTTCGCCTCGCAGGCTCAGTTCGGCCTGGGCGGTAACGATCCGCGACTGAGTCTTGCGCAGCTCGTCTTCGAGTTCCATGTTCGGAACGCGCGGAGCCAGCGCCGACAACTTGTAATCCAGGGCAGCCGTCAACTCGACACCACCGGCGATCCGGCGGTTGCCAATGATGGCGGCTTCAGCGCCCAGCTCATCACGAACCAGTTTCATGGCCTGACGCATATCGGCGGCGAAAAAACGCTTAACTTGCATAAACCACTACCTCAGCCGTTGGGCCCTACTGTCGCAACGATGGTCACTTGCTTGTTGTCAGGAATTTCCTGATACGCCAACACGTGCAAACCCGGGACTGCCAATCGGCCGAATCGCGACAGCATCGCGCGAACCGGACCGGCTACCAGCAGAATCACCGGCTGACCTTGCATTTCCTGACGCTGCGCCGCGTCGATCAACGAGCGTTGCAGTTTTTCAGCCATGCTTGGCTCCAACAGAACGCCCTCTTCCGAGCCTTGTCCTGCCTTCTGAAGACTATTGAGCAATATTTGTTCCAACCTTGGCTCCAGGGTGATCACTGGTAGCTCGGAGTCAGTGCCTACAATGCTTTGGACGATTGCGCGGGATACGCCGACGCGCACGGCGGCCACCAGCGCGGCAGTATCTTGACTCTTGGCGGCATTGTTGGCGATGGCCTCGGCAATGCTGCGAATGTCCCGTACTGGCACCTGTTCGGCCAGCAAAGCCTGCAAAACTTTGAGCAGCTGCGACAGAGACACCACACCAGGCACCAGCTCTTCAGCCAGTTTTGGTGAGCTTTTGGCCAGCAATTGCATGAGTTGCTGCACTTCTTCGTGACCGATCAACTCGCTCGAGTGCTTGTACAAAATCTGGTTCAAGTGGGTTGCCACTACGGTACTGGCATCGACCACGGTGTAACCGAGGGATTGCGCCTGGGCACGCTGGCTGATTTCGATCCAGACCGCCTCCAGACCGAAAGCCGGATCTTTGGCGGTAATGCCGTTGAGCGTCCCGTAGACCTGCCCCGGGTTGATCGCCAGTTCGCGGTCCGGGTAAATCTCCGCTTCGGCCAGGATCACCCCCATCAGGGTCAGGCGATAGGCACTCGGCGCCAGGTCGAGGTTGTCACGGATATGCACGGTCGGCATCAGGAAGCCCAGATCCTGCGACAGCTTCTTGCGCACACCTTTGATCCGCGCCAGCAACTGTCCACCCTGGTTGCGGTCCACCAGCGGAATCAGCCGGTACCCGACTTCCAGGCCGATCATGTCGATCGGGGTCACGTCGTCCCAGCCAAGCTCCTTGGTTTCCTGGGCGCGAGCGGGCGATGGCAACAGTTCCTGCTGACGCTTGACCTCTTGCAAGGCCTGAACCTTGACCACGTTCTGCTTCTTCCAGAACAGGTACGCACCGCCGGCCGCCACGGCCGCCATGCTGAGAAAGGAGAAGTGCGGCATGCCGGGCACCAGGCCCATGACTGCCATCATCCCCGCCGCCACTGCCAACGCTTTCGGCGAGGCGAACATCTGGCGATTGATCTGTTTGCCCATGTCTTCCGAACCGGAAGCACGGGTCACCATGATCGCTGCAGCTGTAGATAAAAGCAGTGATGGCAATTGCGCCACCAAACCGTCACCGATGGTTAACAGCGCATAAACCTTGCCGGCGTCGCCGAAGCTCATGCCGTGCTGGAAGATGCCGACGGCCATGCCGCCGATCAGGTTAATGAACAGAATCAGCAGGCCGGCAATGGCGTCACCGCGAACGAACTTGCTGGCACCGTCCATCGAACCGTAGAACTCGGCTTCCTGGGCCACTTCCATCCGGCGCAATTTGGCTTGGTTCTGATCGATCAAGCCGGCGTTCAAGTCGGCGTCGATGGCCATTTGTTTACCAGGCATCGCATCGAGGGTGAAACGCGCACTCACCTCGGAAATCCGCCCGGCACCCTTGGTCACTACGACGAAGTTGATGATCATCAAAATCGCGAAGACCACGATACCGACCACGTAGTTACCGCCGATCACCACCTCACCGAAGGCCTGGATCACCTTACCGGCGGAGGCGTGACCGTCCTGACCGTGGAGCATCACCACCCGCGTGGAGGCCACGTTCAACGCCAGCCGCAGTAGCGTCGCCACCAGCAGAATGGTCGGAAACACCGCGAAATCCAGCGGTCGCAAGGCATAAACGCAGACCAGCAACACCACGATCGACAAGGCAATGTTGAATGTGAAGAACACGTCCAGCAGGAACGGAGGGATCGGCAACATCATCATCGCCAGCATGACCAGCAGCAACAACGGCACACCCAGATTGCCCCGACTTAAGTCGGCAACGTTTGTGCGAGCACTGTTGAGTAACTGAGAGCGATCCACCGGTTTTCCCCGTTCCTTTAAAGCAAACTTTTGACGCCTGAAGCAGGCGCAAAGCGGCTATTGCAAGAAGCCTTCCAACTTTTGCGGGGGGGGTTCGAATCGGAGAGAATCAGCAAGGAATTGGCGACCCGGACGGCCGGTGCAGCCTCCGCGCGGGATATCAGAGCAACAGGCCAAACTGCCCGTGATTACTCCGGGTTTCAATCCAAAGCCACGGGCACTCGAAAGGCTAAGGTTTACGCGCCGTCAGGATCATCTCTTTCTGGATATCGCCGAATTTCAAGTCTTTGCCGACCATATACCGCGTATCGAGGCGCATCTCCTCGCCTTCGATTGTCATAAGCTCTTCTTGGGTACATCCAAAAATCACAATCGAGACAGGTGATCTCGGCGCTTCAAAGATATTCGATCCCCATAACCAGTGGTCCATCATTAGATTAAGCGCCCAATCAAATTGAATGATCGGCAAATCACTGATCTGGATTTCATCATTTTCCAACCTGAAGTCCTGCATGGCAGTCACCTGCAGTTGTCCATCGACGATTTCGAAATTCGGCTTGCCGTAACGCCTGAGCAGGTTTCCGTCCATCCAGTCGTCATAATAGAAACTCTGATGGGTGAACCGACCGAACAAATCTTCATTTTTAAGAATCTTGCCCGCGGAATCTCCAAAAAAACTCTGGGAGTAGTGATAAGCCAATCCCCTCAACTCAGGCCGGATGGCATTAAAATACCGGTTGAAGTAACCCGGAATGTGAATATTTGCAGCTTCTTCAAATAGATCAAAATCCAACGAAAGCTTAAAGGTGACTGTATAGCCGATCTCTTTTTTTTCGGGACGCTCTTCCAGCACACCTGAAACAAACTCTAACTTCATGCCTTGCAGATTTTTGTACGGACCTTGCAGAATTTCGTTCGGAACTCGATCCATGATTCTAATCCTCGAAACTTTATGAGACACCTATTGCCGACACCTTCATCACACTCGGAAACGGGCGCATTTATCGGGGAAATCCCCAAGGCATGACAACGCTTCAGAGGACTTGCGTCTACTGTCAGAACTAACAGGTAAGAGGTGTTTTAGACAGACGGAAAAATCTGTAGGAGAAATCAGGAATCGCGCCGCAGATCCGGCGGAATCGGCAGATCGCCCTTGAGCGGATCCGGGCGCTTGCCCTTGCCGGCGCGGTGCTGGCGGATCTGGTAGACGTAAGCGAGCACCTGGGCGACGGCAAGGTACAGACCACCAGGGATTTCCTGATCAAGTTCGGTTGAGTAGTAGATCGAACGCGCCAGCGCCGGCGACTCAAGCAGCAGCACTTCGTTGGCCACAGCGATTTCACGGATCTTCAAGGCCAGGAAGTCGCTGCCCTTGGCGATCAGCATCGGCGCCCCGCCCTTGTCCGGATCGTACTTGAGCGCTACGGCGTAGTGGGTCGGGTTGGTGATGACCACATCGGCGTCGGGGATCGCCGCCATCATCCGGCGCTGGGACATTTCGCGCTGCAGCTGGCGAATCCGTTGTTTAACCTCTGGCTTCCCTTCCTGATCTTTATGCTCGTCACGCACTTCCTGCTTGGTCATCAGCAGTTTCTTGTGGCTCTCCCAGAGCTGCACCGGCACATCCACCGCAGCGATAACGATCAGCCCGCAAGACATCCACAAAGTGCTCCAGCCGACCACTTGCAGGCTGTGAATGATCGCCTGGTCCAGCGGCTCGTGCGCAATGCGCAACAGGTCGTCGATGTCGGCGGACAACACCGCCCCGGCATGAGACCTGAACTGCGGGAAACAAAAGCGCCAGTATTAGCGTGCTGTAAGGATCTTATCTCTCGTGATTTCGCCGAAGCTCAATTTATTGCCGAACATATACAGCGTGTCACGGCGCATCCGCCCGTATTCGCCTTGCACAAACTCTTCCTGGGCATACCCCAGAGTCACAAGAGACGATTGTCCGTCATCGGCGGTAATGACGACGCCTGACTCTTGCGATATACCCCCCCCCAATTTAAGTGCCCACTCAAACCAAATGATCGGCAAATCGTCTATCTTGAGCTCACCTGTAGTCACACTGAAAGACTGCGACGCCTTCACCAACAGCTGCTCACCGATGAACGAAAATTCCGGCTTACTGTATTGCCTGTTCAAAGGTATACCCGGAAGTTTGACGTCCGAGAAATTTACACCGTTGCTAAACAAGTTGAACAACTTTTTGTTTGTATCGATCCAGCGCGCCGATTCTCCCACAATGTTGTGACCATTGTGATAACCCAACCCCACCAACTCTGGCCTGATAGTATTGAAATAGTTATCGAAATAGCCCGGAAGCAGAGAACCCACAGCATCTTTAAATTTATCAAACTCTAACCACAACGCACACCAGACCGTGTATCTAATCTCCTTTTCAGAAACCCTCTCCAGATTACCAGTGATGAAATACAACTTCATACCCTGCAGATTCTTGTACAAAACACTATCCATGATTCCATCCTCCAGACACTTTAATTAAGCACCCATTACTGATAAATCATCAGACTTCGCAGTAAGGCGCACTAGCGGGAAATCCCCAAGGCATGACAGCGCTTTAGAGGACTGGCGTCTACTGTCAGAGCTACCAGGTAAGAGGTGTTTTCAGACAGACGGAAAAATCTGTTGGAGAAATCAGGAATCGCGCCGCAGATCCGGCGGAATCGGCAGATCGCCCTTGAGCGGATCCGGACGTTTGCCCTTGCCAGCACGGTGCTGGCGGATCTGGTAGACGTAAGCGAGCACCTGGGCGACGGCAAGATAGAGCCCGCCAGGGATTTCCTGATCAAGTTCTGTGGAGTAGTAGATCGAACGCGCCAGCGCCGGCGACTCAAGCAGCAGCACGTCGTTGGCCACAGCGATTTCACGGATCTTCAAGGCCAGGAAGTCGCTGCCCTTGGCGATCAGCATCGGCGCCCCGCCCTTGTCCGGATCGTACTTGAGCGCTACGGCGTAGTGGGTCGGGTTGGTGATGACCACATCGGCGTCGGGGATCGCCGCCATCATCCGGCGCTGGGACATTTCGCGCTGCAGCTGGCGAATCCGTTGTTTAACCTCTGGCTTCCCTTCCTGATCTTTATGCTCGTCACGCACTTCCTGCTTGGTCATCAGCAGTTTCTTGTGGCTCTCCCAGAGCTGCACCGGCACATCCACCGCAGCGATAACGATCAGCCCGCAAGACATCCACAACGTACTCCAGCCCACCACCTGCAAGCAGTGGATGATGGCCAGTTCCAATGGTTCGTGTGCGATGCGTATCAGGTCATCAATGTCCGATGACAACACTAAAAGCGCCACGGTAAGGGTGATGAAAAATTTCGCCAGCGCCTTGAGCAGCTCCGCCACAGCCTTGAACGAAAACATGCGCTTGAGGCCGGCAGCGGGGTTCATCCGACTGAACTTCGGTGCCAGGGAACTGGCCGCGAACAGCCAGCCGCCCAGGGAAATCGGCCCGATCAATGCTACCAGGACCAGGGTGATCATGATGGGTTGAATCGCCAGCAACGCCATCAGCCCCGAGCTCATCAGATAAGTGCCCATCGAGCGCTGATCGAGGATGACTTCTCGCGGCAGGGAAAAATTCTGTCGCATCAGCTCCATCAAATCCTGCGCCAGGGCTCCGCCGAAAATCAGCAGCGCAGCGGAACCAGCCAGCATGATCGCCAGCGTGTTGAGCTCCTTGGAGCGCGCAATCTCGCCTTTCTCGCGAGAGTCCTTTTTACGTTTTTCCGTGGGGTCTTCTGTTTTGTCCTGACCGCTTTCGCTCTCAGCCATGACTCAGCGCGCCTGTGCCAGTTCGCGTAAAAACTGCAAGGCCTCGGAGGCCAGCGGTTGATACTGATTGAGGATGTCCGCAAGCCCCACCCAGAGGATGTACATCCCGAGCACCAGGGTCAGCGGGAAGCCGATGGAGAAGATGTTCAGCTGCGGCGCCGCCCGGGTCATGATGCCAAACGCAATGTTCACTACCAGCAGCGCGGTGATCGCGGGCAGCACCAGCATAAGAGCAGCCCCAAGGACCCAACCAAGCTTGCCGGCCAGCTCCCAGAAATGATTGACCATAAACCCGCTACCGACGGGCAGCGTGGTGAAGCTTTCGGTGAGGACTTCGAACACCACCAGATGGCCATTCATCGACAGGAACAGCAGCGTCACCAGCATCGTGAAGAACTGCCCGATAACTGCCACCGACACACCGTTGGTAGGGTCGACCATGGAAGCGAAGCCCATGCCCATCTGAATGGAGACGATCTGCCCGGCAACCACGAAGGCCTGGAAGAACAGCTGCAAGGAGAACCCCAGTACCGCGCCGATGATGATCTGCTCGGCGATCAGCAGCAGCCCGCTCAGATCCAGCGCATTCACCGGCGGCATGGGTGGCAGGCCGGGGGCGATGACCACGGTAATGGCCACAGCGAAATAGAGGCGGATCCGCGTGGGCACCAGGCTCGTACCGAATATCGGCATGACCATCAGCAACGAACCGACGCGAAACAGCGGCAACATGAACGTCGCCACCCAGGTACTGATCTGGGTGTCAGTCAGCTGGAGCAGCGACATGGCTTAGCCGATAACCTGAGGAATATTGCCGTACAACTGCAGGATGTATTCCATGAAGGTCTGCACCAGCCACGGGCCGGCGACGATCAGCGTCACCAGCATCACCAGCAAGCGCGGCAGAAAGCTCAGCGTCTGTTCGTTGATCTGCGTAGCGGCCTGAAACATTGCCACCAACAGGCCCACGAGCAAACTCGGAATCACCAGCACGGCAACCATCATGGTGGTCAGCCACAGCGCCTCCCGGAAGATGTCTACCGCAACTTCTGGCGTCATGGCGATACACCGCCGAAGCTGCTCGCCAGCGTACCGATGATCAACGCCCAGCCATCCACCAGCACGAACAGCATGATCTTGAACGGCAGCGAAATGATCAGCGGCGAGAGCATCATCATGCCCATGGCCATCAGCACACTGGCCACGACCAGGTCGATGATCAGGAACGGAATGAAGATCATGAAGCCAATCTGGAAGGCGGTTTTCAGCTCGGACGTGACGAACGCCGGGACCAAAATGGTCAGCGGCGCCTGATCCGGCGACGCGATATCAGTGCGTTTGGACAAGCGCATGAACAACTCCAGATCGCTGCTGCGAGTCTGGGCGAGCATGAAGTCCTTGATCGGCACCTGGGCCTTGGCCACGGCGTCTTGAGCGGTGAGTTTCTCCGCCAGATACGGTTGCAAGGCATCTTGATTAACACGGTCGAACACCGGCGCCATGATGAACAGCGTCAGGAACAGCGCCATCCCCGTGAGGATTTGGTTTGACGGTGTCTGCTGCAGACCCAGGGCCTGACGCAGGATCGAGAAGACGATGATGATTCGGGTGAAACTGGTCATCAGCATGACGAACGCCGGGATAAAACTCAGCGCGGTCATGATCAGCAGGATTTGCAGGCTGACCGAGTATTCCTGAGCGCCTTCGGCATTGGTACCCAGGGTGATCGCCGGGATCGACAACGGATCGGCGGCGAACGCCAGCGGCGCGGCCAGCATCAGGACTAGCGTCAAGACGATGCGTAACGCACCCATTACTTCTTATCCTTCTGATCCTTGCCCATCAGCTCCATCAGGCGCTGGGCAAACTCGGGGGTCGCTTTTTCAGTACCGCTGGGCACTTGCACCGGTTCCTTGAGCACGTGCAACGCAGTGATGGTGCCGGGGCTCAAGCCAAGCAGAATCTGCTCGTTGCCGACCTGCACCAGCATCAACCGGTCGCGAGGGCCCAGCGCGCGGGAACCGATCAGCTCGATCACCTGTCCCTTGCCGGCCGGCCCGGCCTGCTGGACCCGGCGCAATAGCCAGGCGAGGAAGAAGATCAACCCCAGCACCAGCAGCAAACCGAACACCAACTGTGTCAATTGCCCGCCCACACCACTGCTGACCGCGGGCGCGGCGGCGGTGGCAGCGGTGGCAGCCGTCGCCACCGGCTCAGCAGCCAGAACGCTGAACGGCAAGGCAAGCAGAGCGCCCAGAACCTTTTTCACTTAGCGCAGCTTCTTGATGCGTTCGCTTGGGCTGATCACGTCGGTCAGGCGGATGCCGAACTTCTCGTTGACCACCACCACTTCGCCGTGAGCGATGAGCGTGCCGTTGACCAGCACGTCCAGCGGTTCACCGGCCAGACGATCGAGCTCGATCACCGAACCCTGGTTGAGTTGCAACAGGTTGCGAATGTTGATGTCGGTGCTGCCGACTTCCATGGAAATCGACACCGGAATATCGAGGATCACGTCCAGGTTCGGACCGTCCAGGGTGACTGGATTATTGTTTTTCGGCACGCTGCCGAACTCTTCCATCGGCAGACGGTTGGACGGCGAACTGGCGGCGTCGGCGGCCAGCAAGGCGTCGATGTCGTCCTGCCCGGCGTCGCCGGTTTCTTCCAGGGCCGCAGCCCATTCATCGGCCAGCGCCTGGTCGTCCTGGGTGTTCATATCGTTAGCCATCAATTTGTCCTCGGCGGGCATCCATTCAATCAGGAGCCGTCAGTTAAAAGCACAGGGGGGGTTGGAGCGCCGGTCAGCGGCGCTCGATCGGCTCGATCACTTGCAACGCGAGGTTGCCTTTGTGCGACCCCATCTTGACCTTGAACGCAGGCACGCCGTTGGCGCGCATGATCATCTCTTCCGGCATCTCGACCGGGATAATGTCCCCCGGTTGCATGTGCAGAATGTCCCGCAGGCGCAACTGGCGACGGGCAACCGTGGCACCGATCGGTACGTCAACGTCCAGCACATCCTGGCGCAAGGCATTGATCCAGCGTTCGTCCTGATCGTCGAGGTCCGACTGGAAGCCGGCGTCGAGCATTTCGCGCACCGGTTCGATCATCGAGTACGGCATGGTCACGTGCAGGTCGCCGCCACCGCCATCAAGTTCGATGTGGAAGGTCGACACCACAATGGCTTCGCTCGGTCCGACGATGTTGGCCATGGCCGGGTTCACTTCCGAGTTGATGTACTCGAAGTTCACTTCCATGATCGCCTGCCAGGCTTCCTTCAAATCGACGAAGGCCTGCTCCAGCACCATGCGCACCACACGCAGTTCGGTCGGGGTGAATTCACGCCCTTCGATCTTCGCGTGACGGCCGTCGCCGCCGAAGAAGTTGTCCACCAGTTTGAACACCAGTTTGGCGTCGAGGATGAACAACGCGGTGCCGCGCAACGGTTTGATCTTGACCAGGTTGAGGCTGGTCGGCACGTACAGCGAGTGCACGTATTCGCCGAACTTCATCACCTGCACGCCACCGACGGCAACGTCCGCCGAGCGGCGCAGCATGTTGAACATGCTGATGCGGGTGTAACGGGCGAAACGCTCGTTGATCATCTCCAGGGTCGGCATGCGTCCGCGGACGATGCGATCCTGGCTGGTCAGGTCGTAGCTTTTGACACTGCCGGGTTCAGCAGCGGTATCGGTCTGTACCAGACCATCGTCGACGCCATGCAACAGCGCATCGATCTCATCCTGGGACAGCAGGTCCTGCACGGCCATGTCGTGTTCCTACTGCAGTACGAAATTAGTGAAAAGCAACTGTTCGATGACCACTTTGCCGAGTTCTTTCTGCGCTACTTCCTGAACGCTGGCCGTGGCTTTCTGACGCAACATTTCCTGGCCGACTGGCGACGCCAGGGTGGCGAAGTCCTGGCCGGAGAACAGCATGACCAGGTTATTGCGGATGACCGGCATGTGGACTTTGAGCGCTTCCAGCTCAGCCTGATTGCGACCCTGCATGGTGATGCTCACCTGCATGTAGCGCTGACGACCGTTCTGGTTGTAGTTGGCCACGAAGGCCGGAGCCATGGGCTCGAAAATCGCTGGCTGCTTGCCGACCGGGTCGGTCTCAGCCGCGGCGGCAGGCTTGCTCTGAGCGCTGTGCATGAAGAACCAGGTCGCTCCCACGGACAAACCGATCGCCAGCAGCAGGGCCACCACGATCACAATGATCAGCTTGAGTTTGCCTTTGGTTGCGGGGTCTTTTACTGCTGCTTCGCTCTTCGCCATGCCAATAATCCGTCACTATTCGGGTTTTCACAGTCGCACGGCAAGGCAAGAGCAAGTGTTATGCCAGAAGTGTCGGGGAGACAGGGGGACGGTGGATGACGAGCCACCACAAAACAAATAATGTGGGAGCGAGCTTGCTCGCGATTGCGGCGTAACAGGCAATAAAGATATCGACTGTTAAGGCCTCATCGCGAGCAAGCTCGCTCCCACAGGGTTTTGCGTTTGATCAGGCGTAATAATCGACTGCGCTGGAGCCAATCACGCTGGTGGTGCTGGTCGCAGCTTCGGTAACACTAACCGGAAGCTCTTCATCCATGGAATCGAGGCGACCACCGCTGGCGTTGGTGCGCCCGCCCTGGCCTTGGCCCTGTTGAGCCTGATCCTGCCCCTGACCCTGCCAACCACGGGACTGGTCGGACACGTTGACGTCGACCTGGCCCATGCCCTGCTGCGCAAACATGTCACGCAAGCGATGCATTTGCCCCTCCAGCGCTTCGCGAACGCCTGGATGGGCGCTCATGAAAGTCACCTGAGTCTGCTGATCCGGAACCATGTTCACCCGAATGTCCAGGCGCCCCAGTTCGGCCGGTTGCAACTGGATGTCGGCCGCCTTGAGATTGGCACTGGACAGGTACATGACCCGGTTCACCACTTCTTCGGTCCAGCCGCTCTGGTGCATGGCGATCGGCTGGTTCACCGGCAAGGCATTGGCGGTTTTCGGCGTGGCCGCCTGGGTCAGCGCCGCCAGACGGTTGGCAAAATCATCGACCCGGGTATCGCTGCTCGCGGACTTCGGGTCCTTGAGACCGTCATCGATAAGACCGCTGAAGGCCTTGTCGCCGCCCTGGCCAGTGCTGTCCTTGTCGGCTTGCACGTCGAGCATGCTCGCCATGCCCGCGGCAAAGTTCTGCGCCGAGGTCGATTCGCCGTCGGCCTGAGCCTGCGCCGAGGTCGGTGCCGCTTTGGGCTGAGCCTGACTGGAAGCGGAAACGTGACCGCTCTGCTCCATGGCCATGCGCACGGCTGGCAGCGCGTCGAGGGGATCGGCTTCGGGGTCGAAATCGGTGTCAGTGGTTGCGGCGGGAAAGATTGCCGCGGTAACGGCCGCAGCAATCGGCGCTTCGACCTGCGCGGCGGCTACCACTGGCAGAGTCGTCGGCACTGGCGCTGCCGGCTGGACTGCCTGCATCAATGCAGGATCGAGAGTCGGGTCAACAGGCGCGGCATCGGCGACCGACGTTCCAGCCGGATCCGAGGCTTCATCGCTGGCAGCCTTGTCGTCAGCCAGCGCCGGTTTATCGGCGGGCAAGGATTTGCCGCTATCGGCAACCGCGGGTTCCGGGGCGGCAGACTTGTCGTTGTCGATATCCTTTTTGCCGGGGCTGTCCGGCGTTTTATCGCGTATTGGCTTGGCCGATCCATCACCCTCCGCCGAGGGTTTGTTCCGGGCTTGATTGGCGTAGACCTGAGCGAAGCTTGACGCCTTGTCCCCAGGCTCAGCGGCCAGCGCCGGTGTATTGGCGGAGGCAGCTTGAGTCTTGGCCTGCGCGGCGGCCTGAAGCAGCATATTGGGGGTAACGGGCATGGAACGGTCTCCGCGGCACTGGGATCGTAGGTACAGTTGACGGAGATTATTGCAAAGGTCGCGCCAGGTTTGAGTGCCAGGCGCTAAAAGCGCCGGACGGTCGTCTCAGTCAGCAAGAGAACGCTGGCGCTCGGCTTCATAGAGCGGTCGAACAATGGCGAACTCTCCGTCAATTTCGCCCACCAGTTTTTCAATGCCGGCGAGGCTTTTTTGCTTGGCGCGTTGTTCCAGCTCATGACACAACTCAGCCAGGCGAATGGCGCCCATGTTGCTGCTACTGCCTTTGAAACTATGGGCAGCATTTATGAGTTGCGCGGCATCTTCGGCGTTTCGCAAGTCGCGCAAACGCTCTTCGGAATCAGCGAGAAAGGTATCCAGCAACGTCGGATACTCATCCTCCATGACCTCTTGCAACGCGTTCAGCACGTCGCGGTCCAGGTGTGTGTCAGCCACTTGCTCACTCCTTGATCAAGAATGCGTGGATTATGCCAGAGCCTCCCAGAAAAATTCCACGCGGGCACTTCGACCATCATCGGACCAACTTGCATTGTGGCCCAATTGACGGATCAGACTGACGCCACGTCCCGACAGACGGACGCCATCGACGGGCCGCTCCATCACCCGCGCGACATCGAAACCCTTGCCACTGTCTTCGACCCGAACTGTCAGGCGGCCGCCCTCGCCCCTCGGGACAACCTGCAAATGCACCCGCACAAAGCCGTCCTGCAAATCGTCCAGGCGCGTTTTGCGCTGTTGATAATAGCGAGTAAAACCCGAGGCATCGCGTTTGAGCGCCGAATCCAGCCCTAACACGCCATGCTCCAGGGCATTGGAATACAGTTCGGCCAAAACACTGTAGAGCGCCCCGCTCTGAGCCCGCAGACCGTGGACCTCAAGCAGCAATTGCAGAAGATACGGCAGTGGATTGAAACGTCTGAGCGTGGCGGCGCGAAACTCGAAACTCACTGACCAGTCCAGCGGGCAGGACTGGCCGCTGTCGGAATACACCAGCGCCGGCGGGCTCAGTTGCGCGGCGTCCAGCAGACTGACCTCGACCATGCTCACGTCATCGCGGGCCTCGCCGCGAAAGTCCCGCAACGCCTGCTCGATCTCTTCGAACAACTCATCAGGCTGACGATTGGCCGCAAACACCTGCTGCAATCGTTCCATACCAAACAACTGTTCGTTGGCATCGCACGTATCGATCACCCCGTCGGACAACAGGAAGACCCGATCCCCGACCGCCATGGGAAACACCTCGGTGCGGTCATTAAACGATTGCGGGCTCAGCACGCCGAGCGGCAAATGCCGAGCCTTCAGCGCCGTGCGCTCACCACTGGCGATGCTGTGCAGGTAACCGTCCGGCATCCCGCCATTCCAGACCTCCACCGAACGTCGCTGAAAACTCAGGCACAGCAGCGTTGCACAACAGAACATGTCCACCGGCAGGATGCGCTTGAGCTTGGCATTCATCTCGCGCAGGGTTTCGGACAGGCCGTAACCCTTGGCGGTCATGCCATAGAAAACTTCGGCCAGGGGCATGGCACCGACCGCGGCCGGCAAACCGTGACCGGTAAAATCGCCGAGCAGCACGTGCATGTCGCCAGCCGGGGTGAACGCGGCCAGCAGCAGATCGCCGTTGAACAACGCATAGGGCGATTGCAGGTAACGAATATTCGGTGCACTCAGGCAGCCGGAGTGGGCCACCTTGTCGAACACGGCTTTGGCCACCCGCTGCTCGTTGAGCAGGTAATCGTGATGCCTGGCGATCTGGTCACGCTGCTGCAACACCGTGGCCTGCAACCGCCGCAAGCGGTCCATCGCCTTGATCTTGGCGGCGAGGATCACCTGGTTGTAGGGCTTTGCCAGAAAGTCGTCGCCTCCGGCCTCCAGACAGCGGGCCAGCGCTTCGCTTTCGGTCAGCGAGGTGAGGAAGATGATCGGCACCAGGGTTTCCCCGGCCAATACCTTGATCTGCCGCGCCGCCTCGAAACCGTCCATCACCGGCATCATGGCGTCCATGAGCACCAGTTGCGGTCGTTGCTGCCGAAACGCTTCAACGGCTTCGGCACCATTGGCGGCCGTCAGCACCTCATGGCCCTGGCGACGGACGATGGTCGACAGCAGCATGCGATCGGCCGCGCTGTCTTCAGCGATCAGGATCGTCAGCGGTTCGAACAAAGACTGCATGGCGGTCACGCCACGTCGAAGATTTGTTCGAAGTTGGAGATGGCGAGGATCTTGCGCACATCTGCGTTAGCGTTGGTCAACGTGATCTCGGCATTCTCGCCGCCAGCGTGATCACGCAATAGCAACAGCATGCCGAGCGCTGAGCTGTCGAGGTAGGTAGCGTCTTTCAGATCCACCTCGAAGGACTCGGGTTTTGGCTGAAGATTTTCGTAGGACTCGCGAAATTCCTGATGCTTGGCGAAATCGAATCGTCCCTTGACCGATATCGTCAGCTTTTGCCCATCTTGGGAGACTTCTGTAACAACTGGCATTTAACGGCTTCCTTGTCATTGGTGAATGTACGTGTACAAGGTTTAGCACTTGGCGAGGGCAGGAGCAAGGCGGGAAAACGGTTGAACCCTGCCTGATCAATAGGGATCCTGACGCGGCAACCGCTGGGACAACTCATCCAGCAGCTTTTGCTCACGCCGGTCTTCCAGCCGCCGCGCCTCATCCCTGTAGCGCAACACCAGTTTGCGCAAGCCTTCGACCCGGGCAAACGCCTGCTGCCAGGATTCCCGCGCCTTGTTCAGGTTGTTTTGATGCCATACCAGGCTTTGTCGCTGCTGGTCGATGGCGGTACCCAGTTGCGCAAGGAAGCCTTGATAACCCAGCAGCCATTGGCCAGAAACGCCACTGCTGCCGCGCACGATCCACTGCTCTTGATAGTCGAGACGAAAAGCTTCGAGGTCGGCGAGTTTGCTTTCGGCCAGACGGACTTGCCCCTGGAAGTGCCCCAGACGCAGGACCGCGGTTTTCTCAGCCTTTTCGGCCATTTCGACCACGGGGGCCAGGCGCGAGGCTCGGCTCTGGGCCATGGCCGGTTAGCCGCCGGCCGCGGGAGCGAAAATCGTGCCGAGATAGGCTTCGCTTTCGCCCAGGCTGATGCTGTCGTTCAGGCCCTGGCGCAGGTATTTCACCAACTGCGGCTGCAGGGAGATCGCCAGGTCGGTTTCCCGATCACCACCCGCGACGTAGGCGCCGACGCTGATCAGGTCTCGACTCTGCTGATAACGCGACCACAGCTGCTTGAAATACTGGGCGCGCATCATGTGTTCCGGCGACACCACCGACGGCATGACCCGGCTGATGGACGCTTCGATATCGATGGCCGGGTAATGACCTTCCTCGGCCAGTCGCCTGGACAGCACGATGTGCCCGTCGAGCACGCCTCGCGCGGCGTCGGCAATCGGATCCTGCTGGTCATCGCCTTCGGACAGTACGGTGTAGAACGCGGTGATCGAACCGCCGCCCTTCTCGGCATTACCGGCCCGCTCCACCAGTTTCGGTAGTTTGGCGAACACCGATGGCGGATAACCCTTGGTCGCGGGCGGCTCGCCGATAGCCAGGGCGATTTCCCGCTGGGCCTGGGCGAAACGGGTCAGGGAGTCCATGAGTAACAGGACGTTCTTGCCCTTGTCGCGGAAATACTCGGCGATTCGCGTGCAGTACATCGCAGCGCGCAGACGCATCAGCGGCGCATCGTCCGCCGGGGACGCCACCACGACCGAACGCTTGAGCCCTTCTTCACCGAGGATATGCTCGATGAATTCTTTAACTTCACGACCCCGCTCACCGATCAGCCCGACGACGATGATGTCGGCCTCGGTGAAGCGGGTCATCATGCCCAGCAGCACACTCTTGCCCACGCCAGTACCGGCAAACAGGCCAAGACGCTGGCCGCGACCGACCGTCAGCAAACCGTTGATGCTGCGAATACCCACGTCCAGCGGCTCGCTGATCGGTTCACGCTTGAGCGGGTTGATGGTCGGGCCGTCCATCGGCACCCAATCTTCGGCCTTCATCCCACCCTTGCCGTCCAGCGCGCGACCGGCGCCATCGAGCACCCGCCCGAGCATGCTCATGCCCATCGGCAAGCGGCCGGTGTCGGCCAGAGGAACCACACGGGCACCGGGAGCGATGCCGGCAACACTGCCGACCGGCATCAGAAACACCTTGCTGCCGGAGAAGCCCATGACTTCGGCTTCGACCTGCACCGGGTGATAACTGTCGTCGTTGATGACCATGCAGCGGCTGCCCATGGCGGCGCGCAAGCCCTCGGCTTCGAGGGTCAGGCCGACCATGCGCAGCAAGCGGCCTTCAAGGATCGGCGCGCCTTCCAACTCCGTGGCCTCGGCGTAGCTGCCGAGACGCTTGGCGAAGCTGGTGCGATCAAGGCGCATCGGGAACGTCCAGTTCGGGTTCGACCGGCGCGATCGCGGGCTTGTCGCTGATCGGCAGTTCCAGGCTCAGATCCGGCGCGGCCGGGTGCAATGCCTGTTCGTGCAACTGATCGAACAGCTTGTCCATAACCCGCACAACGCGGGTTTCGACCGTGGCGTCGATACGACTGTGTTCAGTCTCGACCCGGCAACCGCCGGGCAACAACGCCTCGTCCTCGACGATGCGCCAGGTTTCTTCATGGCGTTCGCGCAGGGCTTTGACCTGTTCGAAATCTTGCGGATTGATGTACAGCCGCACATTGCCCACGCCCAGCGGCAAGAGCTTGAGAGCCTCGCGCATGACGTGTTCGATCTGCGTCGAGTCGATGGCCAGTTCGCGCTGAATCACCTGTTTGGTGATGTGCTGCACCAGGTCGACCAGGGACTTTTCGATCAAGGTATCCTGCTCGGCGATAGGCTCGAACAAATGCCCCATCAGTTGCTCCAGAGCGGCAATCTTGGCGGCCAGGGCCACCTCGGCTTCCTGACGGACCTTGAGCGTGGTGCTGTGAAAACCTTCTTTTTCGCCCGTGGCGAAGCCTTCGTTGTAGGCCTCCTGGCGAATGCTTTCGAGTTCTTCGAGGGTCAGTGGCTGGACTTCATCCAGCGGCACTTCTTCCATTTCCGGCGGCTCGGGTTCCGGCTCAGGCTCGGGCTCCGGAACAAAAGGATCGAAACTGGGCAGCGACCAGACATCGAAACCACCGACGTCCTTGCCACGGATCAGGTCGGTGTTGGATTCATCATGTTTGGACGACATAGTGACCTTAGATCATCTCTTCGCCGCCCTTCCCGCCGAGAACGATTTCTCCGGCTTCGGCCATACGGCGGGCAATGGTGAGGATTTCTTTCTGCGCCGTTTCCACGTCGCTGACGCGCACCGGGCCTTTGGCCTCGAGGTCGTCGCGCAACAGTTCGGCCGCCCGTTTGGACATGTTCTTGAAGATCTTCTCTTTGACGCCTTCGTCCGAACCCTTGAGGGCCAGCACCAGCACGTCGGAAGACACTTCACGCAGCAGTGCCTGAATACCGCGATCGTCGACATCGGACAGGTTGTTGAACACGAACATGAGGTCTTCGATCTGACCGGACAGGTCTTCGTCGACTTCCCGGATCGAGTCCATCAGCTGACCTTCGATCGAGCTGTCGAGGAAGTTCATGATATCCGCCGCGCGCTTGATGCCACCCAAGGTGGTGCGCGAGGCATTCGAGTTGCCGGAGAACTGCTTCTCGAGAATCTGGTTGAGTTCTTTCAGGGCTGCTGGCTGCACAGTGTTCAGCGAGGACACCCGCAGAATGATGTCCAGACGCACCTTGTGGTCGAAGTTGCCGAGCACTTCGCCGGCCTGGTCCGGATCGAGGTACGCCACGACGATCGCCTGGATCTGCGGGTGCTCGTAACGGATCACGTCGGCGACGGCGCGCGGCTCCATCCACTTCAGGCTGTCGAGGCCGCTGGTGTTGCCGCCCAGCAGGATGCGGTCGATCAGGCCATTGGCCTTGTCTTCGCCCAGTGCCTGAGTGAGCATTTTGCGCACGTAGTCGTCGGAGCCGACGCCGAGGCTGGTCTGGTCGCCGACGATGTCGACGAACTCACTCATCACCTGCTCGACCTGTTCGCGGTGCACGTTACCCATTTGGGCCATGGCCACACCCACACGCTGGACCTCTTTAGGCCCCATGTGGCGCAGCACCTGGGCGGCGTCGGTTGAACCCAGGGACAGCAGCAGAATCGCGGCTTTGTCGACCTTGCTCAGTTTGGCGGCAACGGCTCGGTTATCACTCATCTGCGTTAATCCACTCTTTCACGACCTGGGCCACGCGACCCGGATCTTCTGCCACCAGACTCTTGATTGCGTTCAACTGTGCGTCATAGCCTTCGCTCGGGCTCGGCAACAGGATGCTGGTCGGGCCACCGAGGCTGACGCGGTCGTTGGCCAGTTCGCCGTCCAGACCGCCCATGCCACCCAACTCGACGTCGCTGCCCAAGGCTGCAAACTGCTTGCCTTTGCCACCACCGGTGATGTTGTTGAGTACCGGACGCAGCACACCGAACACCAGCACCAGGATGAACAAGACACCCAGCACTTGCTTGACGATGTCCCAGAACCACGGCTGGGAGTAGAACGGAATTTCGGCAATCACTTCACCGCGCTCGGCGGAGAACGGCATGTTGATTACGCTGACGCTGTCGCCACGGCTGGCGTCGAAGCCGACGGCGTCCTGTACCAGGCGAGTGAAGCGCGCCAGTTCATCGGCGCTCCACGGTGCACGGGTGGTTTCACCGTTGGCCGCGTTGATCTTGACCTGGTCATCCACCACCACTGACACCGACAGGCGATTCAAACGGCCCTGCTGTTGTTTGGTGTGGCTGATGGAACGGTCGAGCTCGAAGTTCTTGGTGGATTGTTGACGCTTGTCCGCCGGGTACGGTGCGAGCATGGGCTGGCCGGTGGCCGGGTCCATGATTTGCTGACCGTTGGCATCAATCAATGGCTGGCCTGGCTGCACCATGCCGGCCGACGCTGTAGCGCCACCGGTGGTTTGCGGCGCGGAGGCTGGCGCTGGTGGCTGGTTGCTCAAAGCACCCGGCACACCTTGCGGGCCATTGCTGGCGGTGCGTTGTTCATTGACCGACTGCTCGCTGCGCAAGGCCGGTTGATCCGGGTTGAACTGCTCGGAGGTTGACTCGACAGCACTGAAATCCACGTCGGCCGAGACTTCGGCTTTATAGCGATCGTTGCCCAGCACCGGTTGCAGGATGTTGTGTACGCGCTGAGTCAGCATGCTTTCCATGCGGCGGCTGTAATCGAATTGCTTGCCGGCCATGGTCAGTTCGGAGTTCTCCGCCTGATCGGAGAGCAAGGTGCCCTTCTGATCGACGACGGTGATCTGGGATTTGCTGAGTTCGGGAACGCTGGTGGCCACCAGGTTGATGATCGCCAGCACTTGGCCAGGCTCCAGCGAGCGGCCGGAGTACAGCTCAACCAGAACCGAAGCGCTCGGCTTGCGCTCGTCGCGCACGAACACCGAACTCTTCGGAATCGCCAAGTGCACGCGGGCACCCTTGACGTTGTTCAGGCTGGAAATGGTGCGGGCCAGTTCGCCTTCGAGACCGCGACGATATCGGGTCGCTTCCATGAACTGGCTGGTGCCCAGGCCCTGGTCCTTGTCGAGAATTTCAAAACCGATGTTGCCGTCGCTGGGAGTGACACCAGCGCCCGCGAGTTTGATTCGCGCACGGGACAGGTCATCGGCCTTGACCAGCAAGGCACCGGAATTCGGTTCAACGGTATAGGGAATGTCGGCTGCGGCCAGGGTATCCATGACCTGTTTGGCGTCCATACCGGCAAGGCTGCCGTACAGAGGCCGGTAGTCCGGCTGCTGGGACCACAACACCACGGCGAAGCCAATCGCCACGCTCGCAGCCAGGCCGACCAACAGGCCCACCTGACGCAACATGGTCATCTCGGAGAGGTTTTCCAGGAAGGACAACCCGAACAGCGGCGGCTTGCCGTCTACTGGAGTGGCCTTGGCCGGAACATTATCGGCGACTGCTTCTGCCATGACTCAATTCGTCCTTAAACCGGCATCTGCATGATGTCTTGGTATGCCTGAACCAGCTTGTTGCGTACTTGCGTCAACGCTTGAAAAGACACGCTGGCCTTCTGCGAGGAAATCATCACGTCCGTCAGGTCGACGCCGCTCTTGCCGATCTCGAAGGCACTGGCCAACTGACTGGACGCCTGCTGGGTGTCGTTCACTTTATTGACGGCTTGACCGAGCATGTCGGCAAAGCTGCTGCCACCCATTTCAGGAACTGCGGCAGTCGATTTCGACGCCGACATGGCATCCATTTGCATGGAGCGCATGTCCAGCATCAATCGATTAAATTCAATACCTTGACTCATGGTCTACTCTCTTTGACGAGCTACGTCTTTGGCGACCCGCAATTTTTTGACACTCACTCGGCGGGTAGTGAGGTGTTAGCAACAAGGGTGCCAGCTCCGTGGCCGCTCTAAACAAAAGCTGTCCCGGGCTTTGCATGGCTAACGAATCAGGTGGCGAACAAATAAGCTTCCACGTCCATTCCGGCATCACGCATCTGCGCCAGCTTGTAGCGCAGGGTGCGCGGACTGATGCCTAAACGCTCGGCGGCCTCTTTGCGACGGCCGCGCTCGGAGCGCAAGGTGTCGATGATCATCTGGAATTCACGGCGACGCAGGTCATCACCCAATGCCCCGGCCGGCACGGATTCGACCTCCGCGGCTCGCACGGACGTCGGCACCAAGGCTGGCAACGGCGCACAGGCGACTGGCCCGGCCAGGCAGAAATCCTCAGGCTGTATCAAACCGCCCTGCTGCAGGATCAGCGCCCGCTGAATCGCGTTATCCAGTTCACGCACATTACCCGGCCACGGATAACCGACCAGGCACGCCTGTGCCTCAGGCGACAGCCTTGCCGCGGCATGCTTCATTTTATTGACGTACTTGGCCAGCAGACGCTCGGCGAGCGGCAGGATGTCTGCGGTACGCTCGCGCAACGGACGCCAGGCCAGCGGAAACACCGACAGGCGATAGTAAAGATCTTCGCGGAAACGCCCCGCCGCCACTTCCCCTGCCAGGTCACGGTTGGTGGTCGCGACGACCCGAATGTCCAGCGTGATCGGCTTGCGCGCCCCGACCCGCTCGACTTCGCGCTCTTGCAACACGCGCAGCAACTTGGCCTGCAGGCCCAACGGCATTTCGGAAATTTCGTCGAGCAGGATGGTCCCGCCATCAGCCTGTTCGAACTTGCCGGCCTGAGCCGCGATGGCGCCAGTGAACGAGCCCTTCTCATGACCGAACAGCGTGGCTTCAAGCATGTTGTCGGGAATGGCTGCGCAGTTGATCGCAATGAACGGCTGACTGGCACGATGAGAGTGCTGATGAATGTAACGCGCCAGCACTTCTTTACCGGTCCCGGACTCACCGGAGATCAATACCGTGGAATCACTGCGCGCTACCCGTGCAGCCAATTCCAGCAATTGCGCACTGGCCGGCTCGAACGCTACAGGCCCCTCGCCCTCGGCCGCACCGAGACTGCCCAGCGCATGACGCGCCACCAGATCGAGCAAGGCCTTGGGCTCAAACGGTTTGACCAGGTAATCCGCCGCGCCCTGGCGCATCGCATCGACTGCCCGCTCCACAGCGCCGTGAGCCGTCATCAGCAACACCGGCAACTGCGGCTGACGAGTGCGCAGTAATCCGAGCAGTTGATGGCCGTCCATGCCGGGCATGTTGACGTCACTCAGCACCAGGTTGAACGCCTCATTACCAACCGCCGCCAGCGCTTCTTCTGCCGAGCCTACCGCCGTGTAATCGTGCCCCGCGAGCAGCAGCGTATCCGCCAGTGCTTCGCGTAGCGCGCGGTCATCCTCGACCAGTAAAACCTTGATTGCCATGTCCTTCACTCCGCTCCCTGAGCGTGGGGCTTTTCACCGGAAAAAAGTGGCAGGATCACCTGTGCACACGTGCCGCGACCGAGCCGCGAGCGCAGCTGCAATTCTCCCTGATGGGCACGAGCCACTGCCTTGACCACGGTCAGGCCAAGGCCGGTTCCGGTGGTTTTAGTGGTAAAAAACGGCTCGCCGAGTCGTGCCAGCACTTTCGTATCGATGCCACTGCCGCTGTCACTGACAGATACGCGCAAATTGTCGTCACGGGTATAAAGGTGGACCTTCAAGCGGACGTCGCCGGCACTGGCCTGAATGGCGTTCTCGATCAGGTTCAGGATCGCCCCGACCAGCGTGTCGCGATTGCACAGCAACTCGCCGGAATGACTGTCGCACTGCCAGCGAATCGGCAGGTCCTGCACATGGGTCAGTGCGGCCGCCTGCAGCGACTGCATCAGCACCTTGGGCGTGACGCGATCGGTCAGCGGCAGCTCGCCGCGCGCAAACACCAGCATGTCGCGAACCTGATGCTCCAACTCATGCAGACGCTCTTTCAGGCGCCCCGCAAAACGTTGCTGGGTCTCGACCGGCAAAACCTGCTCAGTCAAATGACTGGCGTAGAGCAAGGCGGCGGATAACGGTGTACGAATCTGATGAGCCAGCGAGGCGACCATTCGACCGAGGGACGACAGACGTTCGTGGCGAGCCAGCTGATCTTGCAGATGACGGGTTTCAGTCAGGTCGTTGAGCAACACCAACTGACCGGGCTCGGCATCCAGCGAGCGAGTGGAGATCGACAAGCGTCGACCGTCCTTGAGAGAGATTTCATGGCCGTCGTCCTCACGGGGCGCAAAGCAGCGGGCAATGACATGACGCCACAGCTCGCCTTCGAGGGGCAGGCCGAGCAGTTCGCAGGCAGCGGGGTTGGCTTCGCGCACGATGCCTTGGGCGTCGATAACGATGACGCCGCCGGGCAACAAATCAAGGAGGTTTTGCAGCCGGTTGGCCAGGCGTTCTTTTTCCGCCAGCTCCTGCATGCGCTGAGCGCTGACGACCGCCAGCTCACCCTTGAGCTCGGTGACCCGAGCTTCGAGCATGCTGTAAGAGTCGGTCAATTGGCTCGACATCTGGTTGAACAGTGCAAACGCCTGCTCAAGACCAAGCCGGCTCACCTGCCCTGCGGACGACGATTGCCCCGAAGCGTCAGGGACAGGAGACATCTGGGCGGCTTGGGGCATTGGGCTATCTCGCTTGGCTGACCGTCAGTTAAACGGAACGTTGCGAGGGATGTAGCAATACCCGTGCCTAAAAAAAACCGCCTACAAATGAAGGACTTGAAAAACAGGCGTCAATCATCCGCCTGTTCATCACCGTCACGACGGCTCATGCCGTACTTGCGCATCTTCTCCACCAGTGTGGTGCGACGAATTCGCAGCCGCTCTGCCGCGCGCGCCACGATGCCATTGGCATCATCCAGCGCTTGCTGAATCAGCCCTTGCTCCAGACCACCGAGGTAGTCCTTCAGGTCCAGGCCTTCCGGCGGCAGCAGGGCCCCGGCAGAGAAATCCGGAGTATGACCGTTGATGGCCACCCGCTCTTCGAGATCGCTGCGCAGGCTGTCGACCAACTGCTCGTCTTCATCGTCGACGTAACGGAATTTCTTCGGCAATTCGACCACGCCGATCACTCCGTACGGATGCATGATCGCCATGCGCTCCACCAGGTTGGCGAGTTCGCGGACGTTGCCCGGCCAGCCGTGACGGCACAGCGACATGATCGCCGCGGAATTGAAACGGATCGAACCACGCTTCTCGTGCTCCATGCGCGAGATCAACTCGTTCATCAGCAGAGGAATGTCTTCGACACGTTCGCGCAGTGGCGCCATCTCGATCGGGAACACGTTCAGGCGGTAGTACAGGTCTTCGCGGAAGGTGCCGATCTCGATCATGCTTTCGAGATTCTTGTGGGTCGCAGCGATGATGCGAACGTCGACGCTCTGGGTCCTGTTGCTGCCCACGCGCTCGAAGGTGCGCTCCTGCAACACGCGCAGCAACTTGACCTGCATCGGCAACGGCATGTCGCCGATTTCATCGAGGAACAGGGTGCCGCCGTTGGCCAATTCGAAACGTCCGGCACGGCTGGTGATCGCACCGGTGAACGCGCCCTTTTCGTGACCGAACAGTTCGCTTTCCAGCAACTCGGCCGGGATCGCCCCGCAGTTGACCGGAACGAACGGCGCGTCACGACGCTTGGAGTGATAGTGCAGGTTGCGCGCAACCACTTCCTTGCCGGTCCCGGACTCGCCGAGGATCAGCACGCTGGCGTCGGTGTCGGCGACTTGCTGCATCATCTGACGGACGTGTTGAATCGCCCGGCTGGTGCCGACAAGACTGCGAAAAAGATTGGGTTCGCGATGACGACCGCGCTCGCGGGCCTGGTCGTACATCTCGCGATAGACCTGGGCACGGTGCAAGGAGTCGAGCAATTTGCTGTAGCTGGGCGGCATTTCGAGGGTCGAAAGCACTCGGCGACGCTGGTCTTCTGGCAAGTCAACGGAAGAATTATCGCCCATTAACAAAACCGGAAGGAACTCATCCCAGGTTGAGAGTGTCTTTAACAAGCCCGTAAGTGCACCAGGCGCATTGACCGTCCCGATGAGGACACAGATCACTTCACGACTTGATGACAATGAGCCGACAGCCTGCTGCCAGTCATGGCTCCCGCAGGGTAAATTTTCTTCGCCAAGAAAATTTAATATCACCGCCAAGTCGCGGCGGCGGACGCTATCGTCATCAATCAGCAGAATTTTGGTTTCACGCCACATGCAATAGCAACTTCCCTAGTCAACTCAATGCCCGAAATGAGGGGGCAAGCTAGACGCTTGCAGACACGTTGATGCCTGTAGACGCCTGAAATGTTCAACCAGCCACTAGTTAAGTCAAAAAACCGCGCACAGTCAAATTTATGGCGCACTATGTTTGTATTAACTGACGGTTAATCAACCAAACAGATGGTAAACCTTTGCCGCGTTCTGCGCTTGGTGGATCTGCGACATCTCGTCAACTATCGCTTGCCTCTCCCCTGTCGCCGCCTCCAGAAGCTGTTTATACACCCCCAGCAACTCCTCAAGGTTATCGCGCAACGCGGCCTCGTCCACCGAAGCTTCACTCAAAACGTCTTCCATGCAGGAACGACAAGCCAGGTCCAATTCACCAATGGCTTCCCAGTTACGCTCAGCCAAAGCACCGACCAGGCCATCACGGGTTTGTTCGATTCGCTGCAATACAAGACTCATGGTGATCTCCTTAAAACTGCGGACCCGGCGCGGCGATAGCATCCCAGCCGTCTTTGACGGTGCGAAGCAGATCGGCGACTTCGTCGAGAATCTTTGGATCGGTTTTGACGTTGGCTTCTGTCAGACGCTTCATCATGTAGGTGTAGAGATTGTCTAGCTCACCCACAGACTCAACAGAGTTTTCCAGGTCCAGGCCCTCGCGCAAGCCGCCGATGATCCCGATCGCCTTGCCGATGAAAATGCCTTTGTTGGGGATATCCTTGCGCTCCATGGCACCCTTGGCCTGAGCGATGCGATCCAGACCACCCTCCATGAGCATTTGCACCAGGCGATGGGGGCTGGCTTCGGAAGTCTGGGCCTGAGCGCCAATCTTCTGGTACTGCCGAAGGGCTAACATCGGGTTCATGTTCTACCTCATTAAAACTTTGTGATTCGTATAGCCAGTGTATCGACACGGCGTCAAAGATCTTTAGATCGAAACAAAAAAAGCCCGACAAGCGAAATCCGCTGCCGGGCTTTTGGCGCTTACGCGCTATGAGGCGTTTTTCTGTGCGTTCATTGCCTCGAACATCGAGGTAATGTTGCTGGCAGTAGCCTTTAGCTTACCGACCAGGGTGTCCATGGCGTTGTACTTCTTGGTCAGCACGTCGGTCAGCGTCGCGATCCGACGATCCAGTGCCTCCTGCTGGCTGGCCAGGTTGGTTTTGACCTTCGCCAGGCTGGTCGAACGCGCATCAAGGATGCCTTCGCTGCCAGTGACGGTGTAAGGCGTAAGCACCGTATTCATTCGTTCCAGCAGCCCCTTGGCCGCATCACCGGTCGCCGTTGGATCACCCAGGAACAGCTTCTGAACCTCACCACCCAGCTTCTGCGTATTCATAGCTGCAGAGAACTTGGTGCTGTCAAAATCGAGCGCACCGGTTTTCTGGTTGGTGGTAATACCCAACTGTGAAAGTACGGTCAGCTTGTCGCCTGCACCAGTACTGGCCAACGGTTCACGGATCGACGCCAGGATGCCCCGAGCCAGCGGGTCACCGGTCAATGCCGCGGCAATGGTTGGCTTGCCATCTTTATCCAGGGAGGGCTTGGTCAGCGTATTGACGCTGCTGACAACCTGGTTGTAAGCATCGACAAAAGCCTGGATCGATTTTTTCAAACCGTCACTGTTCGGCCCGACCGTCACAGTGGATGTTGCCCCACCACCCGCCACCAGATTCAGTGTCAGCCCGGAAACAGCGCCGTCCACGGTGTTGGATTTGCTGGTGATCGCCAGTCCGTCAACCGTGAAGCTGGCGTCCACAGCGAGTTCGCCGATCGCACCGGCCGAGGTCGCCGTAGGCGTGGTGCCCATTTTCTGGCCTGCGGTGATTTCCAGGCCGGCAATACCACTGAGAGTGATATCGGAACCTGCACCAGTAGCAGTGGACCCCATCACCAAACGAGAGCCGAAGGAGTCAGTGACAATGTTGGCACTGAAGCCATTGGCGCCTTGCTGGGTGTTGATCGCATCCCGTACCGATTGCAGCGTGGCGCCGGCGGGAATGTCGACAGGACGGGAAATGCCATTTTGAGTGATATTGAGCGTACCACTCGGAATGGCACTGCTAGGGCCGCCAGCAAACGCGGCAGTCGCCACTTTCGACGAGGTCGCGAGATTGTTGACCTTGATGACATAAGTGCCGTTGACCGCCGAGTTGCTGGCGACAGAGGTCAGCACTTTCGGATCGGAACTCGTGGCGGTGTAACCCAGGAACTGCGGGGTCGTGGTACTACCGAGGTTTTTGATCGCGGTCTGGAAGTTCGCGAGGACACTCTTGAGGGTCCCGATACCGGAAATCTGCGAAGTATTGGTGGTCGTCTGTCGGTTGATCTGACTCTGCTTGGCCGCTTTGTCAGCATCAACCAAGGCTTTGACGATAGCACCGGTGTCAAGCCCGGAGCCTAACCCCAGACCCGGTAGAATTGGACTTGCCATGTGGGACTCCCTTCAGTGTGTCGCCGGCCTTTTGACCATTAAAACGCCCAAAAGAACATAGCAACAAAATTCGTGCCAGTTGTCAGACTTTAGCGCTGAACAACAGGCTGCTTGCATCATTCAAACTATTGGCCAGCTTGAGGACTTCTTCGTTAGGGATCTGGCGAACCACTTCACCCGAGTCGCTGGCAATCACTCTGACAATTACCTTGCCTGAAGGCTCATCGATCGAGAACTCCAGATTGCGCTTGACCGATTGAACGAACTTTTCAATTTCCTGAACGGCCATCTTCAGTTTGTCCTGCTCGGTTACCGCGTCTTTTGGCTCATCCTTGACCGTTGCCACAGTGGCAGCATCGGTTCGAGGTTTTTCCATCGGCTTGTCAGCAACAGTCGTCGCCGGCTTCGCGGCTGGATAAGACAAGTTCAGCTTCACGCTCATATCCATGTCCATCACCTCTTAAACTAAAAAAGCGAGAGAGCGCGCGTGCGCACTCCCCCGCCAAAACTCATCCGGCTATTACTGAAGCAGTTTCAGTACAGCGGATGGCAGTTGGTTGGCCTGAGCCAGAACTGCGGTGGAGGCTTGTTGCAGAGTTTGTTGCTTGGTCAGCTGTGCAGTTTCAGCAGCGAAGTCGGTATCTTGTACGCGGCTACGTGCAGCTTCGGCGTTTTCGTTGATGTTCTGCAGGTTGGAGATGGTGGTGGAGAAACGGTTTTGAGCAGCACCGAGGTCAGCACGAGTGGCGTTGATGTTCGCCAGTGCCAGGTCGATAGCCGAGACAGCCGACAGTACTGCCGAGTGGTTGGCTGCGTTGGAAGTACCGGAAATGGTAGTACCGGTCATGCCCAGGGCGCTGGCGTCGAAGCTCGTCGACAGGGTCAGGGTGATCTGGTTGTCGGAAGTAGTACCCGCACCAACCTGGAATTCCATCGCACCAGCAGTACCGTCGATCAGAGCCTTGCCGTTCAGGTTGGTGGACTTGGCAATACGAGTCAGTTCATCGATGGACTGTTTGTATTCTTTGTCCAGAGCGGTACGGTCAGCAGTGCCGTTGGAGTCGTTTCGCGATTGCAGTGCGATTTCACGCATACGCTGCAGAATGTTGGACGACTCTTGCAGAGCGCCTTCAGCGGTCTGAGCGATCGAAACACCGTCGTTGGCGTTTTTGATAGCCATGGTCTGACCACGGATCTGCGAGGTCATACGGGTAGCGATTTGCAGGCCGGCGGCGTCGTCTTTGGCGCTGTTGATTTTCAGGCCGGAAGACAGGCGAGTCATCGAAGTCGAAAGCGCATCAGAGGCCTTGTTCAGGTTTTTCTGAACATTCAGCGACGTAGTGTTGGTGTTTACTGTCAAAGCCATGACGAATTCCTCGTTGGTTGGGTACTGCGGCTTCCGGCCCTGGCAACCGCCGGGTATGGCCTAGAGAACCTTCGTAATAGTTATCGTCGCGAACGCAGGTTGCTTTAGGGGATTTTGAAAAAATTTTGACATCACACTGCCACCCTCAATGAAACAAGGGCCTGGCGGCAATCCAACCCAAAAAAGTGACGCCAGGGAAATGCCGGTAACGGGACAGCGAGGACTCGCCTGTACCGGCCATTGTCAAAAAGCCTTAACCGGCAGCGGCCGCTTCCAGCAATTGGGGCAACTCATGATCGAGATAATCAGCCAGCGCCAACCAATCCTGCTCCTCCTGACAGGCAAGCATATCGGTGAGCAACGCCGTCCAGCGGGACTGCACCTCGACATTCTCACGACCCATCGCGGATTGCACATCACTGCACATCTGGACCATCAGCAGCGCAGCTTCGACATCTCGTCCCAGATGGAACAAAACGGAACACTGCCGCGCCTCGGCTACCAGGGAGGATTCTGTCATCGCGTGAGCTCCGGGTGAAACGTCGTGCCGACGATCATCGCCCCTGCCCGACTGCTGTTATAGAAAGCCACCCAAGGATGCCCGGCGATGTACCGCTCCAGCTCGCACAGGTAACTGCGGAAATTGAGCTGCGTCTTGACTCGCTGACCGTGGCCATCAAGGACCCAGTGCCGGGCAGCGCCCACTTGCGGTCCAAGATCACCGTCATTCCAGCCGGCGTGGGTCTTGTTGTTCGGGAAAGCAAAGTCGGCGCCGAACAGAGTGATCTGGCTGCCCCCCATGTGTACCGCCAGGTCCACCGCCGGGTGAATCACACTGCCACCGACAAAGAGTTGGGCCTTGGGTAATTGCTGGCGCATGTCCTTATAGACAGGACTGGCGGAATAGGCCACGTAACGCTTGCCCTGCCAGCCCCCCAAAACCGCTGGATCGACCATAGGCATGTAGACCAGCGTGATATCGCTCGTGGCATCGGACGGCAAATGTCGCGTCGAGATGCGCTGATCAATCGTGACCACCACATCCGGTTTGATCCCATGCTCGACAAGCGGTCGGTAGGCTGTATCGACGCAAATGAACAGCGGCCGCCGCGCCTGTTCGCGTACCGTACGCAGCGTGTCGAAGTGCTGTTCCAGGCTCGGCCCGGTGGCAATGACAAACACTTCCCTGCCGGAACAGGTGGCAAACAGCTCGGCAGCATCGGCATCGACGCGAACGTGCTCTACACACGCCTGCAAACGCTCGGCAATTTCCGGATTGTCGGCATCGAATTCGCGATTGTTGAAGGTCAGGTGGGTTTCGCTGATCAGCCGGTCGCGGATTTTGGCGTTGAAGTCGTCCGCCAGCACCAGCTCCGAAG
Source organism: Pseudomonas sp. RT4P38 (assembly GCF_054897765.1). Taxonomy (NCBI): domain Bacteria; kingdom Pseudomonadati; phylum Pseudomonadota; class Gammaproteobacteria; order Pseudomonadales; family Pseudomonadaceae; genus Pseudomonas; species Pseudomonas sp. RT4P38. The sequence continues at coordinate 1,983,924 of NZ_CM142703.1, read as the reverse complement.
GCAGCGCGAAGTACGGCAACTGGATTTCCGACAGATCGCCGGCGTACAGCAGCACCACTCGCGAATCGCCGAGCCACGGCTGTTGATCGAGCAGTTGCAGCACCAGGGCAAACACCGCACCGTTCAGAATGTGCACGTACAACCGTTCAAGCCCGGCACGCTCCAGCAATTGCAGCTGCAAATCACCCAGCCCGGTGCCATAGACATGCACCACCGGACTGTCGACGGGCAGGCTGTCGGCCTGAAGCAACGCTTCGCGAGTGCGGTCATGGCGACTGGTCAACTGAATGCCATTGATGCTCAACGTCGAGCCCAGGCCTTCCACCAGATCAGTTTGCAAGGCGGCGCAGTTCTCCACCGTCAGTCGATGCCAGACCTTTGGCCAGCGCCGCTGTATCAACTCGCCGTTGCGCTCAAAGAACTCGCTCATGAAGCCTCGCTTTTCATTCAGGCAAAAAAATAGCGCTCAAGGTTACACCTTGAACGCTTTTTTTGTGCCTGGCTTTTGAAAGATCAAGGGCGATAGATAATCGCCGAGCCCCACGACAAACCAACGCCGAAACCGCTCAACGCCACGCGCTTCCAGGTGGAGTCCAGCACATGTTTTTCCAGCAGCAGCGGGATGCTCGACGACACCGTGTTGCCGGTCTCGACCATGTCCTTGATGAACTTCTCAGGCTCGCCTTCGAAGCGTCGCGCCACGGCATCGACAATCGCTGCACTGCCCTGATGGATGCAAAAGGCATCGATATCGTCAGCGGTCAGTTGCGAATCGGCCAGCAACTCGTGCAAATGCGCCGGGACTTTAAGCAGCGCAAAATTGAACACCTGACGGCCGTTCATGAAGAACACCCCGTCGGTCACCTTCAGGTGCGGCGCACCGGAACCGTCGGTGCCGAACTTGGCCTTGCCCAATTGCCATGGCGCGTTTTCACCCATCCAGGTCGCGGTGGCGGCATCACCAAACAGCATGGTGGTGTTGCGGTCTTCCGGGTCGACGATCTTGGAGTAAGGATCAGCGGTGATCAGCAGGCCATTCTTCAAACCTGCGGCTTCCATGAAACCCTTGATGGCGTAGATGCCGTAGACGTAGCCGGAGCAGCCCAGGGAAATATCGAACGCGGCCACGGTAGTCGGCAGGCCCAGTTTGTCCTGAACGATAGCTGCGGTGTGCGGCAGGCCTTCTTCGTCGCCGTTCTGGGTGACAACGATCAGCACGTCGATGTCTTCACGTTTCAAGTCGGGATTGTTGGCGAACAGCGCATTGGCTGCTTCGACACACAGGTCCGAGGTTTCCTGCCCGGCGTCTTTACGCGGCAGGAAGGCCGAACCGATCTTGCCCAGGATGAACTCTTCATCCTTTTCGAATTTTGCACCTTGTGCGTAATTGTCCACGCCGGCTACAGGAACGTAGCTCGCAATGCTTTTTATGCCAATCATTACGGCTTCCCAATAATAAACAGCCCAATACCACCGCTCGTAATGATTCGAGGGGCGCCGACAAACGGATAAAAAATGTCGCCTCACTGAGACGACGGCGGGAAAAATAAAAGGCTATCACTGGGCCAAAAACAGGCCAGGCGCCACCTTCCCGATTAGTACAATACAGTGAAGATGCGCGTTATGACTCGCAGGTCACGCTATTTTGCCGAATCAGCTCCACAAGGGGTTATTCGACCAACGACCAGTCCAGCGGCGTTCCGCGCGGGATGGCCTGACGCGCACGGCGGCCCAGAAGCGTTTCCGTGTGTTTTGGGGCCAACCCCAGCCCCGGACGAATGGCTCGCAGATTAGCGACAGTAAAGGGTTCGCCGGCAGCCATGTCCTGAGTCACGTAGAGCGAGCGGCGGTACACCAGCGACTTGCGCTCGGCGTCCGTCACACCGTAATGCACATGACCCATGGCCTGCCACGCGCGTTCGGTTTCTATCACCAGGCTGGCCAGCTCCGCCGGCTCCAGCGAAAAACTGGCGTCCACGCCACCGACGGAACGGTCGAGGGTGAAGTGCTTTTCCACCACCGTCGCCCCCTGGGCCACCGCGGCCACAGACACACCGACGCCCATGGAGTGGTCAGACAGCCCGACTTCACAGCCAAACAATTCGCGCAAATGAGGAATCGTCCGCACGTTGCTGTTGGCGGGCGTCGCCGGGTAAGTGCTGGTGCACTTGAGCAACACCAGATCCTTGCAACCGGCCTCGCGGGCGGCACGGACGGTTTCGTCGAGTTCAGCGATGCTGGCCATGCCGGTAGAAATGATCAATGGCTTGCCGGTCGCAGCGACCCGACGAATCAACGGCAGGTCGGTATTCTCGAAGCTGGCGATCTTGTAGGCCGGCACGTCGAGACTTTCGAGGAAGTCCACTGCGGTGTCATCAAACGGCGTGGAAAACGCGAGCATGCCCAGCTCTTTGGCCCGGGCGAAAATCGGCGCGTGCCATTCCCACGGTGTGTGGGCCTTCTCGTACAACGCGTACAGCGAAGAACCGGCCCAGAGGCTGTCAGGGTCCTTGATGAAGAACTCACCTTCGGACAGGTCCAGGGTCATGGTCTCGGCGGTGTAGGTCTGCAGCTTCAAGGCATGGGCACCGGCCTTGGCCGCCGCGTCGACGATCTGCAGCGCCACCTCCAGAGACTGGTTATGGTTGCCACTCATCTCGGCAATGATGAATGGCGGTGCATCGGCACCGATGGAGCGATTGCCGATCTTGAAGCTAGTCATTGCGGTGATCCTTCAATATGCGCGTGAACGCGCAAGCACGCTGGGTGAATCCTGCCTCGCGAAACAGCTTCAGCGACGGCTGATTCGCCGGCAACACTTGAGCGGTGATGACATTCAGTTGCGGCCAATGGGCGATCACAAAAGCTTCGCCCCGCGCCAGCAGGGCTCTGCCCCACCCCAGACCGAGGCGGCCTTCAAGCAGGTAAATCGAGACTTCGACTTCAAGTCCGTCCAGGTCATAACGCAGTACCCCGACCGGGCCATCGTTCGCCTCGGCAATCAACAGTAATCGCCCCGGGTTGCTCAGGCTCGCGGCAAGCCAGTCTTGATGCCGTTGCCAATCGATGACCTGCGTGTCCAGCGACCAGCGCCGCACCGACTCGGCATTGCGCCCCTCGAACAGCAGCTGCGCATCGTCCAGGGATGCCTTGCGAACCTGCAGTACCGCACCGGCGAGCGCTGCCGCAACCCGCTGCGCACCCCGCCCATCGACCAACTGACGCGAGTGTTCGGCCAGACTTTGGCGTAACCCCTGATTGCCCGCGAGAAAAGCGATGGCCTGACGCAACTGATCGACGCTGACGTTCTCGCGGGGGCCCAGATACACATGGGAACCTGAGGTCGCCATTATTTCGGCGTTGGCCTGCTGATTATTCGAGACCGCGATACAGATCGTCGGCAACCCCATGGCCGCCCGCTCCCAACTGGTGCCACCGCCGGCACCGACAAACAGGTCGGCCTCGGTCATCAGTCGGTAAAAGTCACTGACAAAACTGTGCAAGCGCCAGTTCGGACGACTCGCCGCCAAGGCCTGCATTTGTGCCCAGGCCGGGTTGTCGGCACCGGCGACGAAATCGACTTCGAGCTCATGCAAATCCGCCATTGCCAGCATCGCGTGATGGGTTTGCATCGCCGCATCGAAGCCACCGAAATTCACCAGCACTCGCCTGGCCTGGGGCTTGACCGGAATCGCCGGGCAGCAGAATTCATCGCGCAGCAAGGCAAAATGTGGACCGAGCAAGGTCTGGCAACCGGGCACCAGCAGCGAAGCATAGGCTTGTGGCGTACCCGATAAATTCTGGTTGAGCAGCAGATCGACGCTGTAGGTTCGAGTGGCGAGGTCGTCCACAGCGGCAATCCTTGGCGCCCAGCGGCGGGCTGCGGTCTGCCAATGATGGTCGAGGCCGTAGTGGTCGACGATGATCCAATCGAAGGTCGGATGATTGCTCAGCGCTTGCCCAAGCGCGGCAATGTCCGCCTGCCAAGGCAGCAAGGATTCGATTGCCTGCTGCGGGTCTTCATCAGGGTAACGAGCCGCCAGGGCAAAGACTTCAAAGCCCTCGGCTTGCAGCGCATCCAGTCGATGGCCCAGCAACAGGCGGCAAGCGAAGGCCACCTGCGCACCTTGCTTGCGAAAGACTCTGGCCAGGGTCAAACAGCGCGCAATGTGACCGTAGCCAATGGTCGGCGACGCATCGGCGCGGATCAGCACTCTCATTGCAGCTCTCCGCCAGCTTTCAATGCGGCATAGAGGTACTCGGCACGCTTCCAGTCTTCAAGGGTGTCGACGTCCTGCACCAGATGCCGCGGCAGAATCACCGGCAGGCTCGCCGGAGAAAACAGCACATCGCCGCGCAACCAGGCCTCTCTGCGCCCCCAATAGAACTGGCCTGCATCCTGATAGGCTTCAGGTAAATCCTGGGAACGGGTGTTTCGAAACTCCGGATAGAGCGAGGTCAAGGCACCCTGCTCGTCGAGGGTCAAGGCACGTTGCACCGGGAAGCCGAAACCGGCCACGGAAAAAGCGAAGGACTTGTCCGGATGCTGTACCAGTAATTCATGCCCCTGACGCAGATAGCGCGCCTGCAACAGCGGCGCGGTAGCGTAGATGCAGCAGACGTAGTCGAAGATCGGCAATTGGCTCAAGGCATGCACGATCACCGCAGCTGTCCCGGTGAAATCATCAGCCAGTTCGACAGGCCGCACGAATGGCACCAGCGCGCCATGAGTCCGGGCGACGTCGGCAATTTCTTCGTCATCCGTGCTGACGACGACTTGATCGAACAACCCGCAATCGAGCGCCGTACGGATCGAACGGACGATCATCGGTACACCGTCGAACGGTTTGAGGTTCTTGCGCGGGATTCGCTTGCTGCCACCGCGGGCCGGAATGATTGCAACGCAGCTCAAGTGTCACTACTCCTCAAGAACCAACCGACGCAGTTGCTCGACCACGAAGTCCTGCTGTTCATCGCTCAGCAAAGGAAACATCGGCAGGCTGATGGCCTCGGCGTAATAACGTTCGGCCTGCGGGAAGTCTCCCTCGGCAAACCCCAGATCACGATAGTACGGCTGCAAATGCACCGGAATGTAATGCAGGTTCACCCCGATCCCGGCCGCCCGCAACCGTTCGAACACCTGCCGATGGCTGAGGTTGATCCGGTCTGTGTGCAACCGCACCACGTACAGATGCCACGCCGACTCGGCCTCGGGCTGCGCGCCAGGCAAGGTCAGCGGCAAGTACGCCAGCAACCGCTCATAACGCGCCGCCAGTTCACGGCGGCGCGCGATGAAGCCATCGAGTTTGTTCAGTTGCGACAGACCGAGAGCCGCTTGCAGATCGGTGATCCGGTAGTTGAAGCCCAGTTCCACCTGCTGGTAGTACCAGGGACCATGGCTGGGTTCGGTCATCTGCTGCGGATCGCGGGTCATGCCATGGCTGCGCAGACGCTGCAAGCGCTCGGCCAATTCCGGGCGGTTGGTCAGGACCATGCCGCCCTCGGCACTGGTGATGATCTTCACCGGGTGGAAACTGAACACTGTCATCGCCGCAAACTCGCCACAGCCCACCGGACGCCCGGCATAGGACGCGCCGACTGCGTGGGACGCGTCCTCGATCACCGTGAAACCATAACGTTCAGCCAGCTCGGCGATCATGCGCATGTCGCAGCTTTGACCGGAAAACGCCACGGCCACCAGAACCTTCGGCAGCGTGCCTTCGCGCTTGGCAGCTTCGAGCTTCGCCGCCAGGGTGTAGGCGTCGAGGTTCCAGGTCAGCGGATCGATATCCACGAAGTCGACCTCAGCGCCGCAGTAACGGCCGCAGTTGGCCGAGGCCAGGAAAGTGTTCGGCGTCGTCCACAAGCGATCACCCGGACCGAGCCCTGCCGCCAGGCAGGCAATGTGCAACGCCGCCGTGGCATTGCACACCGCCACCGCAAAATCAGCCTGGCAACGTTGCGCCAATGCCTGTTCGAAGCGTTCGATGGTCGGCCCTTGAGTGAGCCAGTCCGACTGCAACACGGCGACCACCGCATCGATGTCTGCCTGATCGAGACTCTGCCGACCGTAGGGAATCATGCCGACAGCTTCGCGTGCAGATCAGCAATCTGGCCGACCGACAGGTAGTGCGGATTGGTGTCGGAACGGTACTCGAAGTCTTCACTGACCGGCCTGCCCTGCTCGCCCAGTTTGTCGACGGCAAAATCCACGTCGATGCTGGTGAAACGAATCGAGGGCTGAATGGTGTAGTGATCGGTGAACTCCAGGGTCATCCGCGCGTCGTCCAGCGGCACCATCAACTCATGGAGTTTTTCTCCCGGACGAATGCCGACGTTCCTGTGCGGCAAATGTTCAGCCATGCCCTGTGCCAGATCGACGATACGAATCGACGGGATCTTCGGCACAAACACTTCACCACCGTGCATGCGGGCGAAGCTGTCGAGCACAAACTGCACACCGTGATCGAGGGTGATCCAGAAACGCGTCATGCGCTCATCGGTGATCGGCAGCTCCGTGGCGCCCTCGGCAATCAGCTTGCTGAAAAACGGCACCACCGACCCCCGCGAGCCGGCGACGTTGCCGTAACGGACAACCGAAAACCGGGTGTTCTGGTCACCGGCAATGTTGTTCGCGGCGACGAACAATTTGTCCGACAGCAGCTTGGTCGCGCCGTACAGGTTGATCGGGCTGGCGGCCTTGTCGGTGGACAGCGCGACAACTTTTTTCACGCCGTTGTCGATGGCCGCGGCGATGATGTTTTCCGCGCCGTTGACGTTGGTGCGGATGCATTCGGTCGGGTTGTACTCCGCCGCCGGCACTTGTTTCAGTGCCGCGGCATGCACCACGTAATCGATACCGCGCATGGCCTGACGCAAACGCTCAGCGTCGCGCACATCACCGAGGAAATAACGCATGCACGGCGCGTTGAACGTCTGCTGCATCTCGTACTGTTTTAGCTCATCGCGCGAAAACACCACCACCCGCTTCGGCTGATATTGCTCCAGCAACCGGCGGATGAAATTGCGCCCGAACGAGCCGGTGCCACCAGAGATGAAAATCGATTTACCGTTGAACATGCCTTGAGTCCTTTTACCTGTCAGTCAGGCTTATGCGAGCAACTGCGCCCAGTTCACCGGGGCCGCTTCACCCAGGGCAAAGCCCTTGCCGGTCAAGGCCAGGTTGTTGTTGTAAGCCTCGTCGTGCGCAAAGCGCGCCTGCCACTTGTCGCGCAAGGCTGCCACTGCCTGAGGTTCGTTCGGCAAAACGCCCGGGTGGGCAATCTGAACCTGCGGCGTCCACACCGTGAGCAAACCGGCGTCGGCAACTTTCAGGCAGAGATCGATATCGGCGTACACCTCATCAAAATGCTCACGATCCAGTCCGCCGAGGGCAACGAAAACCTCCTTGCGAATCATCAGACACGCACTGGAGACGGCCGAGTAATTCTGTTCGACGAGCAGTCTGCGCATGTAGCCCGGCGTCTCCTTTTTCTCGCCGATGAAGGGCGAAGCGATCTCGCCGTTGAGCCCCAGAATCAGGCCGGCACCGGTGACACTGCCTTCACGGTCCAGCAGTTTGGCGCCGACCACCCCGACTTCGGGACGCTGGGCCTGATTGAGTAACGCCTCGATCCAGTTCGCGTTGACCACTTCGGCGTCCGCCGCCAGCAGCACCAGGTATTCACCTTGCGCCTGCTCGGCGGCCAGGTTGATCAGGGCCGACGTGCTCAGACGTTGCGTTGTCTTGACCAGACGAATCCGGCCTGCGCCGTTTTTCTCCAGGCTGTCGAGCCAGGCGAGCAGCTCGGTGGACTGGCTGTGGTTATCGGCAATGACGATTTCGTTATGTTGATAGCGTGTGCGTTGCAAAACGCTGACCAGGCAGCGCTGCAAGTGCTCGAGGTTGTCCTGGCTATGGATGATGATCGACACCTTCGGGCGACCGGCATGACGATAGTCGATACTGTAACCACCCGACACTTCGGCGTTGACCTGGGCCTGATAACCGCGCGTCGCCAAATGACGAACCAACGTCTGACGCTCGTGGTCATTGGCTGTCAGCTCGGGTGCGGCGGTGATCAGCAACGGCTCGGCCAAATGGGCAAGGCCGGCCAGGCCACCGGTTTCGATCAAGCGCAGCAGCAGGTCGAACTCGAGTGCCGAGGTGAGTTCGCGGGCAAAACCGCCGACCTCCACCAGCGCTTCGCGGCGGATCAGCCAGTGCCGCGCGACGAGTGCCGGCATGCTCTGCAACAGGTCGAGGTTGAAGGCTGGCCGGAACACATCGACCAGCGTGCCATTGGCCTGGCGATGAATTTCGTCCATCGCCACCGCACGGCAACCCTCGGCGTTCTGCAACTCGAGACTGGCACGCAAGAAACCGGCAGCGGTGAACTCGTCGCCCGCCTCGCCCAGCAGCAACCAGTCCGACGTCGACTGGCGAGCGATCTGGTTCAGCTTGTCAACGTAATTGGCCGCCGTGACCTTGACGAAATGCAGCGTGTTTTGTGCCGTGGTGACTGCCGGCAAGTCGCCCGTGGTGAAGACCACCACCTTGAACGCCCGGAACGCACTCTCCATGAGGCTATCCAGAGTGATCTGGAGTTTGTCCATGTCTGCGTCCAGATCGAGCAGCAGAATGCCGAACTGAGGCCCCCCTTCGTTGGCCGCCAGGTGCTGGTTGATTTTCCTCACCACGGTGTCGTTCGGTTGCCGGGCTTGCAGCCAGTTGCGCAGACGTCCCGATGGCATCGTGTCGAGTAACTGGCGACTGTCGAAGATCGGCACGCTGTCCAGACGCTGAACCCAGTCGGTCAGCACCTGGGCATCAGCGGGCTCATCCATCTGCTGGAGCTGCTGCGCAAGCTTTTGCAGCACCCGACGGTTGAAGGCCCCCAGCCGAACGGCTTCAAGCAGACGGTTCTGGATCGTCGCCGAACTGTCATTGGAGTAGGTGCGCTGCAAGGCCTCTTGTTTGAGCAATGCGCCTTCCATTTCTTCGAGTTGCAAGCGCCCGGCCGGCATCGCATGCAGCAAAAATTCGCACTGCGTGAGTTGTTCGAAGAAAGCGCTGTTGTAGAACGGCATTTCGACGTATTGCTCAGCGCCAAAGACCCGCTTCGGTCCCACCGTCGGATCTGTCCAGTAGGACTCGAAAATCGGCTCGATGGTCAACGCGTTACGGGTTGTCAGGCTCTCGGCCAGGGTGGCAAAGCTTTGCAGGGCAACCTCTGCGGTCTGCTTTTCGTCCAGACCGCTGATGCCAGTCGGTAGCGACGCCAGAAACCCGGCAAAGCGCTCGCGGTCGGCGACAGAGCGGGCGTCCTTGAAGCTCAAGGTCGTCATGATTTCGGTGTTGTGATCCGAACGACCGTAGTTGACCTCTCGCACCACGTACGGCGTCGGGAGAATCCGCGCCTTGGCCCGTGCCAGCATGTAGTAGGCATGACCGATTTCCTGCCATTGGAAGATCGTGCCTTCAGGCATCGCTTCATACCAGTCACGCAGCAGCGAGGTGCGGTGGACCGCGTAGAACGGCGGAATGTACTGGCTCATGAAATCCAGGACACGATCCTGACCGCGCTCGGCGTTGTAGTCCTCGTGTACTTTCTTGTCACGACGGTAGTACTGCACATAGTTGGAGTGGGTCAGGTACATCAGGCAATAGCCATGGCACAGACCGTAGTCGGGATTGGCTTCGAGGAAGCTCACCGACTCGGTGAGGGCACCGTGCAACAGAAAATCATCGTCGGAGGCGAAGACCATGTATGGCGTGGTGACCTGTTCGACGCCGTACGCCAGTTTGGACTGGATTCCCCAGTAGCCAAATTGCGGCAAGTGCCGATAGTCGATGGTGTCCGCAACCGTAGCCGCGCCTTCCAGCGCGATGGCCGATGAATCGAGGACCAGGATCTTGCAAGGCAGCGTGCTGTAGAACTGCAATGCCCGACGCAAGAACGCCGGACGATTGTGCGTAATCAGCACCAGAGTGAACAGCTCACTCAGGGACAACGTGTTTTCTGAACCGTAAATGCCTTGCATAACCTTCCCCACCACTGACTGATTGCCTGATGAAAACTCAAATGAAGTTGCCGCTTAGCGTACTCGGCGCAGGTAGCCATCTGGCGCGACAGTGATCAGCAGCTTGCTGTGAATTGCCTGGTCGATCTCGAAATCACGGTTCTCTTCCAGGTAGGCCCAGACTGCGGTTTTCGGGTTGTCACCCTTGCCCCACGGACGGTCCGGAAACGCATCTTCCGGCATGTCTTCGACCACGGTGTCCATGACCACGCAATAGCTGCCCACCGAGACCATCGGTGCATACAGGCGCAGCTCTTCGAGTACGTGTTCGTGGGTGTGATTGGAGTCGAGTACCACCAGCACTTTCTTGCCCTGGATGCGCTCGCGCACCTGGTCGACAATGGCAGTATCGATGCTCGACCCCTGAATCATCCGGATGCGTTTGCTCATCGGGTGAGCTTCGATCGCTTCGCGGTTGTGCTGGCGGATATCGATGTCGACACCCAGCACTTCACCATGACCCATCAGTTCCAGGATCGAGGCGTAAAACACCAACGACCCGCCGTGGGCGATACCGGTTTCAACGATCACGTCCGGACGCAGGTTCCAGATGATTTCCTGCATGGCGACCATGTCCTGCGGGAACTGAATGATCGGCCGCCCCATCCAGCTGAAGTTGTAGGTGTACTTGTGCTTGGCCGTTGTGCCGACCCAGTCCAGCGACTCGGCTTGCAACGCCTTGTCCTTCTTCAGGCCTTCGATGTTGTCTTTTACTTCTTCGCGAAACTGCTCATGGGGATTCATTGCAACGCTCCAAAAAAATAGGGAAACGGGTTACTTGAAGACCCTACCGTCGGGGTAAGGCACCACGTTGGTCTTGATGATCCTGGCGGGATTGCCCGCCACGACTGAATAATCCGGGACATCTTTGGTGACGACGGCACCGGCGCCGATGGTTACCCAGCGACCGATGCGCAACCGCGGAAGAATGGTGGCGTTGGTACCGATAAATGTTCCGTCGCCAATCTCCACGCAACCGGCGATGCACACACCGGGCGCCATGAACACCGAGTGGCCGATCTGGCCTTCATGCCCCACCACACTACCGGCGCTGATGCTAGTGTTGTCGCCCAGCGTCACCTCGGCCTGCATGAGTACGCCTTCCTGCAAATAACTGCCCTGCCCCATGCGAATCATGGTCAGGTCAATGCAGGGGTGGACGAACTGGCCCAGCGTGGCACCGGCCTCGACCAGTTGGCGGGTGGTCTCGTAGCGCAGTCGGGTGCTGCCGGTGATCAGGTTGACGAAACACACGTCCGGCCCTTTAAGTTCACTCACCAGCCCGGAACCGCCAATAACCGGCACGCCATAAAACAAAGTGCCCTGTTTGCCCGGGTCATTGTCCAGAAACGCAAACTCGACGTTCGGCGTGTTGCGCTTCACCGCGTGCAGCATGCGCACCGCTTCCGGGTTCGCCGCACCCAGCAAGTACATCTTCACAGCGATTGCCTTTTTGCCAGCAGCGCACGTACCACATCCACCACGCGTGCCTGATCGGCGTTCGTCATGTCGTGATAACTCGGCAGGTTGAACGCACGCTCCGGCAAGGCAAACGAAACCGGTGTGTCGACCACGTGCTCGCTGAACATGGGCAACGACGACAGTGGCCAGAAGAACACCCGGGCGTCGATATCGGCAGCCTGGAACGCGGCGATCATCTCGTCGCGATGAATCCCGGTCCCGGCATCGAATACCACCGTGGGCATCCAGTAACCGTTGCGCGCATGGGCAGGTTCCGGGTTCAGCGAAACCCCCGACAGCGATGACAACGCGTGGGCGTAATTGGCGAATATCGTCCGTTTGCGTTCGATCAGCTCATCGATCCGCTCGAGCTGAGCGCAGCCGACGGCAGCCTGCAAGTTGCTCATCTTGTATTTGTAGCCAATGAACTCCGGCCAGAATTGTTTGGTGCTGCCCGCGACACGACCATGGTTGGACAAGGTCAGGACACGCTCGTACAAGGCTTTATCCGACGTAACGAAAATGCCGCCCTCGCCGGTGGTCATGGTTTTGGTGCCATGGAATGAAAACGCACCGAACGCCCCCATCGAACCGGCAGCCTTGCCGCGCCACTGCGAGCCGATGGCTTCGGCAGCGTCTTCGATGACCGCAATACCGTGTTCGCGACCAATCGCCAACAATGCATCCATGTCACACAGGTTGCCGTAAAGGTGAACCGCGAGAATGGCTTTGGTCTTGGGGGTAATTGCACGCCTGACGAGTTGCGGATCCAGGCACCAGCTATCTGGCAGAACATCGACAAATACCGGTGTAGCGCCCAGATACGTGATCGGTGCCGCCGAAGCGATCCAGTTGGTGTTGGCCAGGATCACTTCATCACCCGCGCCGATGCCCAGCGCCGCCATGCCCATGTGCAGCGCGCCGGTGCAGCTTGAAGTCGCGATGGCGTAGGTCGCACCAAGGTGCTCGGCAAACCCGTGCTCGAAACGCGTCAGGTATTCGTAGCAACGCGCGCCCCAACCATTCTGCACGGCATCCAGGGCATACCGGGCTTCCAGTTCGCCGACACTCGGTTTTGTGTAGTGAATTCTGCTCATTGAATACTCAACTCCGGAACGGCAACGACAAACTGTGCGCCCCACTCTTTGACCGAGGCGAATTGCTGGGTGATTTCCGTCAACAGGTTCCATGGCAGAACCAGGATGTAGTCGGGCTGTTCGAGGGCGATACGCTCGGGTGAAACCACCGGAATCCGGCTGCCAGGCAAAAATTTGCCCTGTTTATGCGGATTGGCGTCGGCGACCCAGGCCAACAGATCAGGCTTGACCCCGGCGTAGTTGAGCAACGTGTTACCCTTGGCAGCGGCGCCGTAACCGACCACTCGTTTGCCATCGGCTTTCGCCTGCAACAGAAAGCGCAGCAATTGGTGCTTGATGCCCTCGGCGGCTGGCGCAAGGGTCGTGTAGTACTCGGGGGTTTTCACCCCGGCGACGATTTCGGCCTGCAATTGAAGCGCAACCGCGGGCTGCACTTCGCGACGAAGCCCGTCAGCACGCTGCACGAACACCCGCAACGAACCGCCATGGGTCGACAGCTGACTGACGTCGAACACTTCCAGACCGTTGCGTTCGCACAATGTATGCACGGCGGTCAGGGACAGGTAGGAATAGTGCTCGTGATACAGCGTGTCGAACTGTTGCCCGGCCATCAGCGTCAGCAGTTGCGGAAACTCGAACGTCGCCACGCCAGTCGGCTTGAGCAAGGTCGCAAAGCCGCCGAGGAAATCATTGATGTCCGGCACGTGGGCCAATACGTTGTTGGCAGCCATCAGGTCCGCAGACCAGCCTTCGCCGACCAATTGCGCAGCGGTGTGACGGCCGAAGAACAACTCGCGGATGTCCAGGCCCTTTTCGCGCGCCGCTTGCGCGGTGCTGCGGGTCGGTTCAACGCCCAGGCAAGGGATGCCGCGACCGACGACGTACTGCAACAGGTAACCGTCGTTGGCAGCGATTTCCACCACACGGCTGTCGGCGGTCAGGCCGAAGCGCTCGACCATCTCGGCAACGTAGCGATCGGCATGCGCCAGCCAGGTGCTGGAAAACGAACTGAAATAAGCATACTCAGCGTCGAACAGGCTGTCGGCACGGGTGTAATCCTCGGTTTGCACCAACCAGCACTGCTGACACACCGCGACCTTCAGTGGCACCCATTGTTCGGCCTGTTCCAGCTGATCGGCACGTACGTAGGCGTTCGATGGCGGCGACGTGCCGAGGTCGATCAGCGGCAAGGCCAAAGGAGTACCGCAACCACGACAGTTCATAGACGCACTCCAGCGAAGCGTTCATCGAGAAAGGGATGGCTGGCATCCCTGGCCGACAGATTATTGACAGGCAACGGCCAGGCAATCGCCAGCCGTGGATCGTTCACCGACAAACCGCCTTCGTGCTCCGGCGCATAGTCGGCGCTGTGCAGATAAAGCAATTCGGCGTCGTCGGTCAGGGTCTGGAAGCCGTGGGCAAATCCGGCAGGAATGAGCAGGCTGCGACCGTCGCCAGCGCGCAGGTGTTCAGCGTGCCAGTGCAGGAACGTTGCGGAGTCGGGCCGCAAGTCCACCGCCATATCCCAAACTTCACCGCGCAGGCAGGTGATCAGCTTGGCTTCCGGCGCGTTGGCATTCTGGTAATGCAAGCCACGCACACTCCCGCGTGCGCGGGTGCAGGAATGGTTGATCTGGCGAATGGAAAACGCTTGGCCGAAGGCACTCAGGCTGCCCTCGCAGAACAACCGGGCGAAGTGCCCGCGATCGTCTTCGAAGCGTTTGTGCTGCACGCTGAACAAGCCCGTCAGCGGCAGCGCTTTCAACAAAAATTCGCTCACAGCGCGCCCCGGTACAGGTTCAACTGGCCCAAGGTGACGTCACGCATGTCGTCGCCGTTTTGCCAGGCCAGGTGCCAATCGAGGGTCTGGGTCAGGCATTGCTGCAACGACCAGCGCGGTTGCCAGCCCAACAGTTGTCGGGCGCGGCTGCTGTCCAGGCGCAACAGGCCTGCTTCGTGCAGATCACTCGGTTCGATGCGCAATCCGCGCGCTTGTGGCCAGCGGTTGGCGAGCAGTTCGACGACTTCGCCGACGCTGCACATGTCCGCTTCGCTCGGGCCGAAGTTCCAGGCACCGGCAAACTCGGGACCTTTTTCATAGAGGCCGGCGGCCAATTGCAGGTAACCAGCCAGTGGTTCCAGCGCGTGCTGCCAGGGGCGCACGGCTTGCGGGTAGCGCAGGGTCACGGGCTCGTTTGCGGACCAAGCCTTGAGTACGTCGGGAATCAACCGTTCCGGCGCGAAGTCGCCACCACCCAATACGTTGCCGGCCCGGGCTGTGGCCAGGGCCAAACCGTGCTCGGCATACTTTTCAGCCGGGAAGAACGAAGCGGCGTAAGACTGCGCCAGCAACTCGCAGCAGGCCTTGCTGCTGCTGTAAGGATCGTGTCCGCCGAGGGCTTCGTCTTCGCGGTACGGCCACAGCCATTCCTTGTTCGCGTAAACCTTGTCGGTGGTCACCAGCACGCACGCACGCACGCCGCCGACCTGACGGACCGCTTCGAGCAGATTGAGGGTGCCCATGACGTTGCTGGAGTACGTCCCCAGCGGGTCTCGATAACCTTCGCGTACCAAGGGCTGAGCCGCCAGGTGCAGGACGATTTCTGGTTGGGTATCGGCGATCAGTTCCAGCAGGGCGCCCAAGTCACGCAGGTCGCCGCGCTGATCATTTATGCCTTCGGCCACCTGCGCCAGGCCGAACAGATTCGGCTCGGTGGATGGATCAAGCGAAAACCCGCTGACCTTCGCGCCCAGACTTTGCAGCCACAACGTCAGCCAACTGCCTTTAAAACCAGTGTGACCGGTCAACAACACTCGCTTGCCGCGCCAAAATTCCGGGCTCAGTCCCATTGCTTCCATGGGGCCTCCCCTGTCTGCCACAACGCCTCGAGATGGTTTTTGTCGCGCAGAGTATCCATCGGCTGCCAGAAGCCATCGTGCTGGAAGGCCATCAACTCACCCCGCTCGGCAAGGACGTCGAGAGGGCCTGACTCCCACGAGGTTTCATCGCCACTAATCAGTGGCAGAACCTTGGGTGACAACACAAAGAAGCCTCCGTTGATCCAGCCACCATCACCGCGCGGTTTTTCAGTGAACCCCAACACCTGATCGCCCTCACGATCCAGCGCACCGTAGCGGCCGGGTGGCTGCACCGCCGTGACCGTGGCCTGCTTGCCATGAGTCAGGTGAAAATCCACCAGAGCACCGATGTTCAAGTCGGACACCCCGTCGCCGTAGGTGAAGCAGAACGCTTCTTCGTTTTCAAGATAGCGGCTGGCGCGACGCAAACGGCCACCGGTCATGGTTTCTTCACCGGTATCGATGAGCGTGACGCGCCACGGCTCGCTGTAGTTCTGGTGAACGTCCATGCGGTTGTTGCACATGTCGAAGGTGACGTCAGAGGTGTGCAGGAAGTAGTTGGCGAAGAAGTCCTTGATTGCATAGCCCTTGTAACCCAGGCAAATCACGAAGTCATGAATCCCGTGAGCGGAGTACTGCTTCATGATGTGCCAGAGAATTGGCTTGCCGCCGATTTCAATCATCGGCTTGGGTTTGAGGTGCGACTCCTCACTGATGCGCGTGCCCAGGCCGCCCGCCAAAATAACTGCCTTCATCGTCTCCCCTCTTGTTCGTCACAGGGCTCAGCCAAGCTGTATCAAGCTTTTGCAGGCCTTCTGGATAAAACCTTCAATGCCGCTCAGGGCGCTTCTGGGTTCACCGGAAGTGCTCGTTTTATGGCGATATCGGGGGGACTTGCAGGAAACGCGCCAGCTCTTTCAGTGCGGTGGGTGGGTGCTGAAACGGAAAAACGCGTGGTATAGGTGATGCTGTTTGGTTTGCTGGGGAGTTGGGTTGGGTTGGGTTGGGGTACATATCCGTTTCTGCGGTAACGGTTGATTACGGTTTCGCTTTTACAGCCATCCCTTTCAAGGTCTTTTGACCTTGGCGGCCTTGAGCACCCTATCTGTCGACACGTGAGCATTCACTGCCTTGCCTTCCAGCCATTCCTTGGGTTTAGGCACCTTCGGACCTCGTTTGCTTTTGGCGACGGATTTGGGCGGGATGTTTTTAGCCAGCGCCAGCAAGTGCTGAGCCAGCCCTCCTGAGCGGATCGGGATGGCTAAGTGCTCTGGCGGCAAGGCGATCTGCAGGCCCTCGTAACCGCTGCGTACCTGTACCGTCAGGTGGAAGATCGATGCTTCCCAATCTTCAGGCTGGGTCTGGCGATGAGCCTGTTCGACGCTGCGCTTAAGCACGGACAAAACGTTATAAGCCAACACAGCGGACGCAAATCCAAGCAGGGCGGCCTTGGGGTTGCCCAAGGTTTCGATCTCACTGTCCAGCACCGATTCCAGACGCTGGAACATCCCTTCAATACTCCAGCGCCGACGGTACAAATCGGCGATTTGCATTGCGCTGATGGTGGCGGGCAAGTTGCTCCAGAACAGCAGCGTGGTGTCGCCGGATTCGGTGGGATTTCGCAGGTTCAGTTCGACACGCCGCCACTGGCGCCCACCTTTTACTTCGATGATTTGCTCGCGCACGCTGCCGGTTTCGACCGCGACAGGCTCCTGCCATTCGCTTTCCTTGAGCAGGCGTGGATGCTTGCTTTGTTCGCGGATGATGAATGAGGCCCCGGTCTCTTCGCAGGCCTCCATGACCGGGAGCGTGCAGTAAAGTCGATCAGCCATCCACAGCTGACCCGCGCGGGCCTTTTCCAGCAAGGGCAGCACGCTGACGCGCTCGCTGGCATAGGCATCTTCACAGGGCTGAAGGTCGACGACCTGGTCCAGATCAGGGTCATAAACCACAACGGAAAAACCACGCCGGGCGGCACCGCGTTCACGGCGCAACGCGCCCAGACGTTTTTCGCTGGAAGGCAGGTGGTTGCCGTCAACCACCCGCAGTTGCCAGCCAGGCAAAATGGCCGAGCAGCCCAATTCTTCAATCGTCGGAGCCAGGCGTTGCGCACTGCCGACTACCAACGCACGCAGCAGCGCGGGCTCCGTGCGGCTGACCTTGTCATAAAGCGCCGCCAAGCTGACGGGAAGATCTTCCATCTGCCGCGCCGCGGCATGTAGCGAGGGTCGCAAACCCAGTGAAACGAGGGACATCAGCTCAATAATGGTCGAAAACAAAAGCTCGCGCGGGTACTGGCGCTGACGATGTTCTTCGAACACCTGATCAACCCACTCTGCCGCAACGGCCTGCTCCAAAACCAATTTGGCCATGACACTGGCCGGCGCTTTTTTCTCGAACCGCGCTAAAACTTCTGCCCA
This sequence comes from Pseudomonas sp. RT4P38, assembly GCF_054897765.1. NCBI lineage: Bacteria > Pseudomonadati > Pseudomonadota > Gammaproteobacteria > Pseudomonadales > Pseudomonadaceae > Pseudomonas > Pseudomonas sp. RT4P38. The sequence continues at coordinate 1,966,004 of NZ_CM142703.1, read as the reverse complement.
CATCGTCTCGCCGTCCTGACTGGAGTTTTGAGGATTTTATCAAAGACCTTGAAAGGGATGGCCGTAAGGGCGGAACCATTAGCCGCCACTACCGCAGCAACGGATATGCCCCCCAATCGCAAAAGAACCCCCGAATCAGTTCGGCAACCAACCCTCAGCCCAATAATTCAGATTGTTCCCCCGCAGCATATAGTCGCGCAGCACTTCCTCACGCAGCGCGTCACCCATGCGATAACTCGCGTCCGGATCAGCCAGGTGCATACGAATTGCCTCAAGCCATTCCTCGGTACTGTTGCTCACCACCTTGGTACACGGCAAGTAACCGCGATAAGCCTCAGTGTCCGTACAGATCACCGGGTAACCGCATGCGCCATATTCCAGCAGGCGCAAGTTGCTCTTGCAGTCGTTGAAGATATGAAACTCCAACGGCGCCAAAGCCAGATCAAGGTTCAGGCTCGCCAGTTTGGCGGGGTAAGCCTGCAGGCCAACGGCGGGATGGAATTCATGTACGAAAGGCTTGAGTGCCGGTGGGCACATACCGAAGAACACCCATTCCACTTCATCCGCCAGCAGGCGAATGACATCGGCAATGATCGCCAGATCCCCATCATGACTGGTCCCCCCACCCCAACCTACTCTCGGCTTACGTGACGTACGTCGCTGGCTGCTCAGGCCGGTCCACAGATGCGGAGCGAGCATGTTCGGCACCACGCGAATATCGTCATGCATGCCTTTGAGAGCATCGGCCAGCGGCCGAGTCGACACCACCACCCGGTCACACAGCCCGATCGCACGCCGCACAATCTGCTCAACGCCAACGATGGCCTTGCGCACGTGAGCGTTTTTCTTCGGAACGTCGATGACATAGTCATCGAGCTCAAAGATCCGGAACGCCCGGGAGCTGTTTCTGACCCGCTCCACTTCATTCACTGCGCCCTCACTGTAGCGCCCTTGCAGAATGATGACGTCGGGCGACTGGCGTTCCAGCTCAATGTCCGAAGGTGTATGGAACGCAAGATTACCGAGCACTTGACCCGCAGCTTCCAGCTCGAGAAACGGTTGGGTGACGCGGTAATGACCCACTGCAGTCTCATTGATCGGAATCGCCAGCACCCGCGGCAGCAGGTGATGGGCGAACGGATTCCAGTCGCTCTTGAAACCCGGCTCAAGGCTGAAATTATTGGTGTTGAGGCTCAGGTTGACGTTGTACGCCGGATCTCTGGCGATGATCGGCAGCCAACGCTGATAAAAACGCTTCTGCTCAGACACCAGCTCTGACACCACCGAACCGCTCGGCGCCTCGGCAGTCACCCTGACCGTTTCGGCATAGGGCGTCCAGACCACCAGATAGCCCTTCTGCCTGACGCGCAGACAGAAGTCCGGACCGTTGAGCATGTGGGGAAAGGCATGCTCGTCAAACCCCTGAAGCTCATCGAATACCTGCTTACGGATCAGCAGGCATTCAGTGCTCACAGCGGTTAAATTCTGCACCGCCTGCTGGCGCTGCATGTACCCCGAGGCAGTCATCACTTCCCCGCGCCAAGGTACGCCGACAGGGCCACGCATCCCCAGCACCAGGGCCGAACCTTCGATACGCCCCTGAGGGCTGACCATTCGGCCACCGACGACTCCCACCTCCGGACGCAAGCCGTGATTCAGCAACTCCCCAAGCCAGACGCGGTTGACGATCAGGCTATCGGGGCTGAGCAACAGCACATACTCGCCGCGCGCCTGAGCAACGGCGAAGTTCTGCGCCGCTGCCGGGTTATCGGGGTAATCGCAGCGCAGCACGCGCAGTTTTTCGCCGCCCATTTGCGACATGGCGGCCAGCCAGTTCCCCGTTTCGATCGAGGTGCTTGCGTTGTCGACGATCAACAATTCGTAGTGAGCATAGGCCGTGTGCTCCAGCACACTTTCGATGCAACGTTGAAGCCGACCGAGCTGATCCTGGGTCACTACCACAATGGACACCAGTGGCTGAACGCCATGCTGATAGTCAATGTGGTTGATCAGCGGCACACTGCCCTGCCGGACCTCGTGTACAGCACCGATACGATCAAGGTGCGCGGTCAGCACACGGGGGTTTTGCTCGGTCACCTGCGACAGAGCGAGCCATTGCGACAGGCCGAACGAGGACTCGACCAGTACTTGGGCGACATGCTCGATGACATGTGCGCCATGGTTTTCAACGAGCCGCCAAACCAGATCATGTGGGCTGAGTTCACCGAAGTCCGGGTTGAAGCCGCCTGCGTCGACAAAGCGCTGGCGCTGAATGGCCAGTGTCCGCCCGATATAGGGATAACTGCGCAACAGGTCCAGATTGAAATCGGACTTGAAGATCGGCTCGACCGACACATCATTGCGCAAGCCGCCTTCATCGCTGTAGATACACAGCGCGTCGGCGCTCTCGACCATTCGCTCGGCCAAAAGCAGCAAGGCCAGTTCATTCAGGCGATCACCGGCCCGTAGAAGATAGAACCAGTCCGCACTGTCCGTCTGCATCAGGCCATTGAGCTGTTCAAGGCCATCGCCCTGCAAGCCCACGCGGATCAAATTGCCTGCCTGGGCACCGGTACGCTTTTCACTGGAGAGCACCCGCACCGTTTCAGCGACATAGACCTGCCGTTCGATGCTGTCCAGGGTGACGCCGAGTGCCGCTTCGTCGGCGTCGGCATCAATCACCACAGGAACAATTCGCGGGCGCCATGACCACGACGCAAGGCGCGTGGGCAGCAGGCGCTGCTGGGCCGGATTCAGGGTTCGACAGGCCAGCCATTGCTGATATACATCGACAAAGCTGTCACAGTTTTCACCGACCCGTGAACGGATCATGGTTGCGGTAAAGCCCAGCGAACGACTCAGGGGCATTTCCTCCCAGTCATACGGTTCACCGAGGGCGGCACTGGCCAGATCGATATAGCGCACATGTCCCGGCGCTGGCGCCGGTTCGCCGCTGCGCACCGCCAGCATTTGGGTCAGCCAACCGAGCTCGACCGCCACGGCCTGTTGGACCTCCAATTGATTGCTCATGCGCGCCGGGTGCAAGCGTTCGAAGCTGAGCACCTGTCCCATTACCGCCAGATTGCCACGACGCAACAGGCAGACAAACAAGGCGAAATCGAGACGGGCGACAAACCCTTCGCCGACCTGGGTCAATGCGGGCAGATACTCCAGCACCTGATGAGTACGCATCAGAGCGCCACTCAAATTGCTGAGGAAGTTCATGGCCGTGCTTTCCAGCACATCCAGCAGGTCTTCACCCTTGAACAGCGTATCTCCCGAGACAAAGCTGGAGTTCTCCAGACGCTCGGGAAGCAGAAGGTAATCGCCGTCGCAATACTGACGCTGAGCAATCACCAGATTCACGTCGTCATGGTCAATGAAACCCTGCACCTGACGGGCAATGCTCTCAGGCAGCAACTGATCGTCATCACAGAGAAGCTTGAGGTACTCCCCGGTTGCCTGCTCGGCGCAGGCCATCAGATTTCCCTTGAACCCGAGGTGTTGTTCATTGCGCACATAACGCAATGTCACGGTTTTCGGCACCGTGCAGGCCTGGACCAGCTCATGGATTTCGTCGCTGTCGCTGTCGTCACACACGATCACTTCAAGCGACGCATAGGTCTGATTTAGAGCGCTTTGCAGCGCTGCCTGAAAGTACAGCGGGTTGTAGGCGGGAATGGCGATGCTGACAAGAGGAGTTGGTTTCACGACAGGGGAACTCGCGAGCGGCGGGCGCTCACTCTGGAACGAGTGGAGCAGCCCTGAACCGCTGAAAAATGACGGTTTGCACTCGGGTGTATTGAACCTTCGTGCCCATAGCGCGAAGGCCTTGACTCATACTTTGTTGAACAACCCCAACTGAGCGATTTTGCTGAACGCCAGTTGTGAGGCCTGCAACATGGTTTGCTGCAAGGTCAGGCGGGTCATCACCGTGGCCGGGTCCGAATCACGGATCGCCCCTTGGGTCTGCGTGTTGGCCATCGTCAGGCTCTGGTTGATATCGGTCTGAGTCGTCAGCGACGCACCGCGACCACCCACGGAGCTGATGCCGGAGGTCAACTGGTCAATGCCGCTGGCCAGGTTGCCGATGCCCGAACCAATGGCTGCGTTGAGTTTTTGAATGGCCAGCGGATCGTTGTTGGTCGGCGTCGACAGCGCGGTTTTCAGCTGGTTGACGGTGTCCAGAACGTTCTGCGTCTGGTGAGTGTTGACCGTGACAGAGAACTGGTCACCGGCAAGCATCGACGGCGCCGGCACGCCGCTCAGCGTGAAGGCGACACCCGATGCGGTGGCGACGTTGCCCGCCAGAACGCCGCTGGAAACCGGCTTGCTGTTCGCGGTCAGAGGCGCGGCATACAAGTCGAAGGCCGTGGGACTGGTGAACTTGAGAATCGCCCCGCCTTCCGGAAAGCTGGCGTGGTAGGCGGCACTGTTGGTGATGCTCGTATTGGTGACTACTTCGGTAGACAGGTTGCCTGGGCTGCGCGCCGCATTGAAGCTGTCCGGCTTGGCCGCCAGGGTGAAACTGTAGGCGTTGCCGAACACGGTCGCCGGAACGTCGCCAGACTTCATGTTGATGTTCAACTTCAGATCAACGCCACGGAAACTGATCGTCTGGGTAGCCGCACCGCCGGTAGAGCTGAACACGCCGTTCCCGCTGACTTCGGACGTGACGTCGGTACCCGTCGAGTCTCTGATTTCCAGCTGTGTGGGGCTGAGGAAATTCACAGTGTAGGGTTCGCCACTGCGGAATTTGGCGTTGTAGGTCACGTCGGAACCTACCTGACCATTGGAAAGCACCACGCGACCGCCATCGACCAGCGCCGAGGGCGAAGTCATTGTGGTCTGCGTGCGACTGGTGTTGATGGCTTGCTGAAACACAGCCCAACCGGTGCTGTTGGTGGCCATCGACTGGGTATCGCCAATCGGCAGGTCCAGCGTGACCTGATCACCGTTATAGCTGTAGGTGCCGTCGGTATTGCGCGAGAACGGAACGGTATCGCCTTTGGAACCGGAGAAAATGTATTTGCCGTTTTCGTCCTTGGTGTTCATCAGGCTCAACAGCTGCTCTTCGATCTGGCTGAGCTCCGAAGCATTGGCCTGACGGTCGGAATCGGTATAACCGGCGTTGCCGGCACCCAGGGCCAGTTCCTTGGCGCGTTGCAGCACGTTGCCGATACTGGTCATGACCGCTTCAGTCTGGCCAAGCGTGGCTTTGATCGTCGTCATGTTGTTCGAGAACTGATCAAGCATCGAAGCCTGCTGACCCAATTGCAGCAAACGCGAAGCGCCGACCGGATCATCAGCAGCGGTGTTCACGCGAACCAGGCTGCTGGCCTCTTCGCTGCTCTTGACCACATTCGCGAAGTTCTTCTGATAGTTCGCAGCCGAGGACTCGTAAAACTGGGCGGTAGAAATGCGCATGGGCTACGACTCCTTAAATGCTGTTGATCAGTGTGCTGAAGATTTCCTGCGCAGCCTTGATGATCTGCGAAGAGGCGGTGTAGTACTGCTGATACTTGACCAGGTTGCCGGTTTCCTCATCGAGGTCGACACCCGAAAGCGAGTCGCGCGCACCTTTGGCGTTCGCCAGGATGGCTGAGGTCGCGGCGCTGTCGAGCTTGCCCTGGGCGGCCTTGGAGCCAACGCCTTCGACCAGTTTGCCGTAAGCGTCGTTCAGGGAAATACCTTTACTGGCGGAGCCGGTGTCCACGGTCTGCGCGGTCTGCAAGCCGGCCAGTGCGGTGCCGTTACGGTTGTCCAGACTGCCCGGCTGACTGAGCGAGACGTTGATCCCGGCGCCGTTGCTCGGGGAGCCGGCGATGGTCATGCTCAAGGCCGCGGTGTACTGAGTGGCGGGCGCAGGCGGGATCGGCGCACCCGTGGCATCCTTGAGCGGAATGCTCAGGTTCAGGGTATTGCTCTCACCTGGCTTGATGGTGCCGCTGCTGATCAACCCGCCCTTGGCATCCAGGAACTGGTAGGTCTGGCTGGTGCCGTCGGCGGACACCGCACCAAATACCACCTTGGTCGGCGTGGAGTTTTTCAGGCCGTTCTGCATCGCGGTGGTGGTCGCCGCGTCGTAGATATCGAACTTGGTGGTCAGGGTCGGTTGACCGCTGGCCGGGATCGTCAGGGTGCCGCTGCCACTGCCGCTCGCCGCAATGGCCGCACCCAACGGTGCCGCGATGGCCAGACGCTTGGAGTCGGTCATCTCGGTCTTGATATTGGCAGCTGCGTTACGGGTCGGGGTGATCTTGAAGGTATCGCCTGCAGCCGCGGTGCCACCGGCAAGCGTCAAGGAGAAACCGTCGATCACCAGCGGTGGCGTGGTCAGCGTGCTGAAGCTGCCCATAGACGAATTGTCTGGCAGACGCTGCACGGTGTAGTCGGTGGCGCTGGTGAACGTCACTTTGTAATCGTTGATGGTCAGCTTGCCAGTGTCTTCGATGCTGACATCGAAGTTGCCCGACCCCACGCTGTTATTGCCGGAAGCGATGCTGCGCTGAGCCATCTGCGCGGCACTGTTGATGCTGTTGAACAGGTTCGAACCGAAGTCACCGTTCTTGTCGATGCCCTGGGCCTGGATGCTGTTCATCTGATCGGCGACGACCAGGGCGACACGCCCCAGTTCGTTCATGGCCGGGTCGAGCACGGTGCTGCGATAGCGCAGCAAACCGCCGATTTCGCCACCGGTCATGATCGACGTGATATCGATAGTGCTCGAACCACGATTGAGTTGCAGCGCCAACCGGTTCGGGTCGTCTTTGCCCGGCACGACTTCGAGTTTGTTGACGGTGTTGCCCATGACCAGCGGCTGGCCGCTGCCCAAGTAGATATCGACGTTGCCTTCGCGTTCGACGATCTGCGCGCCGGTAAAGGTCGAGAGCTGGCGTACGGTCTCGTTACGGGCGTCGAGCAGCTCGTTCGGCATGCCGCCAGAGCTGGAAATTTCGGCAATCTTCTGGTTCAACTGCGCCACGGTGGCGGCCAGTTTGTTGACCTGATCGGCCATGTTCGTCAGGTTGCCATTGATGTTCGCGTTCTGCGCGTTCAACTGGCTGGACACCGAATTGAAACGGTTGCTCAAGGCCTGGGCATCGCTGAGCAGCAACTGGCGTGAAGCGTCGTCACCCGGCTTGGCGTTAACGTTCTGTACCGAGGCGAAGAACTTGGTCAGTGCGCCGTTCAGGCCGGTGCCGCTGTCCGACAGCAGTTTGTCCAGCGGCGTGACCTGACCCAGGTACGCGGCCGAATCACTATTGAGCGACGTGGTGGTCTGCAGTTGGGCATCAAGGTAGCTGTTGTACACCCGACGTACATCGGCCAGCGTCGTACCAGTGCCGATGTAGACATTGCCGAACTGCTGCGAGGCTTTGGTGCCCTGCACGGTCTGCTGACGCGAGTAACCCGCGGTATCGACGTTGGCGATGTTGTTACCCGTCGTCATCAACGACGATTGGCTGGCTGACAGCCCCGACATCCCGATGTTGAGCAAACTCATGGTTCAGACCTTATAGCTTATGCCTATAGAGGCGTGGTGGTAGCGCCCGCCGCAGCGTAGTTCTGGTAACTCGTCATCTGCTTGGCTATCTGCGAAATCTTGCTTGCGTAGTCCGGGTCGGTTGCGTAACCGGCCTTTTGCAACTCGCGCACAAACTGTTCTGGGTTATCGGCCGACTTCACAACATCTTGATAGCGATTGTTGGTTTGCAGCAGCGTCACAAGGTCATGGAAGCTGTCCTTGTAAGAGTCATAGGAACGGAACTGCGCCGTCTCCTTGACCATCTCGCCATTCCTGAATTCGCTGGTGATTGCCCGCGCCGATTCGCCCTTCCAACTGCTGCTGGCTTTGATGCCGAACAGGTTGTGGCTGCTGCTGCCATCCTGGGCACGCATGACCGATTTGCCCCATCCGGTTTCCAGGGCGGCCTGCGCCACCAGGTAACGCGGATCGACACCAATGCGTTCGGCGGCCTCTTTGGCCATCGGCAGCATGGTGTTGACGAATTGATCGGCGGAACTGAACGCTTTCTTCGCCGGTGCCAGCGGTATTTGCGCCATGGCACGACCATAAACCTGCAGGCGCCCGCTGGATGTCGTATCCGTTTGCGAAGCCAGCCAATCGCCGTTGTACAGGGGGCCGGCACCGGTCTTGGTGCTCTGCGGCATTTGGATGTTGTTCTGCGCCGTCGTGGCGGTCGCGGCAGTGGTCGATGCCGACGGCACCAGCCCTGCGAGCAAGCGGTCGGCCAGTTTCGGTGGCAGCGCCAGACGTCGCTGGTTGATCAGCGCCATATCATTGTGATGAGCGCCCTCGCCCGCATTTGCCGGCGACTTCACCGAACGCGAAGCCCACAACGGACGCTCGCCATTGAGGCGCGACAGCGGCCCGTTGGTGGCGACCGTACCGGCGGCAATCGGCGTTTCCACGGCGGCTTTCGCGGCAGCTTGCTTGGCGGCTGACGCGGCAGCGGCCTCGCCGGGGGCCAACGGTTTATTCTTCGACATTTGACGCATCAGCACGTCAGCCAGACCGATACCACCGCCCTCACGGGACATGGAAACGGCCAACTGCTGGTCGTACATTTCCTGGTATTGCTTGGCGGCCGGCGTATTGAGCGGATTGTCCTGGCCCAGCGCGTCGGTGGCCGAACGCATGGACTTGAGCATTTCACCGAGGAACAGCGACTCGAATTCCTGCGCAACTTTGCGCATGTTCGCGTCACTGTCCTTGTCGCCGACCTTGAGCTGGTTCAAGCGATTCAAGTCCGAATAGGAACCCGAGTCGTTGCTGCTGACACCCAAACCGCCCTTGCGCACATCCATGGTCGTCGTCCTCAGATCACGATCAGGTCGGCTTGCAATGCGCCGGCCTGTTTCAGTGCTTCGAGGATGGCCATCAAGTCACCCGGTGCCGCGCCGACCTGGTTCACCGCACGCACGATTTCGTCGAGGGTGGTGCCCGGGCCGAATTTGAACATTGGCTTGGCTTCCTGCTGAGCGTTGACCCGCGAGCGCGGCACGACCGCCGTCTGCCCATTGGACAGAGGGCCGGGCTGGCTGACGATCGGGTCTTCGGTGATGGTCACGGTCAGGCTGCCATGGGTCACGGCGGCCGGGGAAACCTTGACGTTCTGGCCGATCACGATGGTGCCGGTACGGGAGTTGATGATGACTTTCGCCACCGCCTGACCCGGGTCGACTTCAAGGTTCTCGATGATCGACAAGTAGTCGACGCGCTGGCTCGGATCGAGTGGCGCGCTGACACGAATCGAACCGCCGTCGATGGCCTGGGCAACGCCAGGGCCGAGCATGTTGTTGATCTTGTCGACGATGCGCTTGGCCGTGGTGAAGTCCGAACGATTGAGGTTCAGGGTCAGGCTATTGCCCTGGTTGAAACCGCTCGGCACCGAACGCTCAACCGATGCACCGCCCGGGATACGACCGGCCGACGGAACGTTGACGGTGATTTTCGAACCATCGCGACCTTCGGCATCAAAACCGCCGACCACCAGATTGCCCTGAGCGATCGCGTAGACGTTGCCGTCGATACCCTTGAGCGGCGTCAGCAGCAAGGTGCCGCCGCGCAGGCTCTTGGAGTTACCGATGGACGCTACGGTAATGTCGACCTGCTGACCCGGCTTGGCAAACGCCGGCAAGTCGGCACTGATCGACACGGCTGCGACGTTCTTCAACTGCACGTTGCCTGAACCCGGCGGCACCTTGATGCCGAACTGCGAGAGCATGTTGTTGAACGTCTGCAGGGTGAACGGCGTCTGCGTCGTCTGGTCACCGGTGCCATTAAGCCCGACCACCAGGCCGTAACCGATCAATTGGTTGGAACGCACGCCGGAAATACTGGCGATGTCCTTCAGCCGCTCGGCTTGAGCGTTGAAGGCTGCGGACAGCAACAGGGCGGCCACCATCAGGTGTTTGAAGTTCAACGTAGCCACCTAGAAAGGGAACAGCGGGCTGAGGAAGAAACGGTCGAACCAGCCTGGCTGACTCGCATCGGCAAATGCACCGGTGCCCGAATAGGTGATACGCGCATCGGCGACACGGGTCGACGAAACAGTGTTGTCGGTGGCGATGTCATCGGCGCGAACGAGCCCGGCAATCCGCACCAGCTCATCACCGGTGTTGAGGGTCAGCCACTTCTCGCCGCGCACGGCGATGATGCCGTTGGGCAACACGTCAGCGACAGTCACGGTGATCGAACCGGTCAGGCTGTTGCTCTGGCCGGACTTGCTGTCGCCCTTGGTTGCGCGGTCACCTTCGTAACCGACGTCCAGACTCAGGCTACCGCTGCCCACTGGATCACTGGTGCTCAGGCCACCACCGAAAAACGAGCTCAGGCCGATGTCGGTCTTGCTGTTCTTGGCGGTTTGCGAGTTAGCGTTCTTGCTGGCCTGGGTGCGTTCGTTCAGGGTGATGGTGATGATGTCACCGACCCGGAACGCCTTGCGGTCGCTGTACAGGTTCTGTTCGAAACCGGCCTGATAGATCGAGCCGTTATTGGCGGCAGCCGGCAACGGTGTGCGCGGCAACACCGGGGCGTAGTAAGGGTCATTGGGCTTGGGCGGCGGGGCAACGCAGCCCGCGAGCACGACGGCCCCACTCAGTGCCAGAACAGATACAAAGCGATTCATGACCCTACCTCACGGTGTTGCAGGCGACCTCATGGCCGCCTCATAGACTTGATTACAGATTCTGCGTTACGAACGAGAGCATCTGGTCGGCGGTCGAGATCACCTTGGAGTTCATCTCGTAAGCGCGCTGAGTGGTGATCATGTTGACCATCTCCTCAACGGTGCTGACGTTGGACGTTTCCAGGGTGTTCTGCAGCGTGGTGCCGAAACCGGCCAGGCCTGGGGTGCCGACTTGCGGCGCGCCGCTGGCAGCGGTTTCCAGGAACAGGTTGTTGCCCACGGCCTGCAGACCGGCCGGGTTGATGAAGTCGGCGGTTTGCAGGTTGCCGATCACCTGGGATGCCGGGTTGCCGGTAACGGTGATGGACACGGTGCCGTCGCGACCGACCGTGAAGGTCTGGGCATCGTTGGGGATGACAATGGCCGGTTCCAGGGCAAAGCCGCTGGCGTTGACGATCTGACCGTTGGAATCCAGGTGGAACGTACCGTCACGGGTGTAGGACGTGGTGCCGTCCGGCTGCAGAATCTGGAAGAAACCGCGACCGTCGATGGCCATGTCCAACGGCTGCTCGGTGGTTTGCAGGCTGCCGGCGGTGAAGTTTTTCTGGGTGCCGACGATGCGCACACCGGTACCCAATTGCAGACCCGACGGCAGTTCACTGTCCTGGGTCGACTGGGCGCCTGGCTGGCGTTTGATCTGGTAGAGCAAGTCCTGGAACTCGGCGCGGTCACGTTTGAAACCCGTGGTCGACACGTTGGCCAGGTTGTTGGAAATGGTCGTCAGGTTGGTGTCCTGGGCGGACAGACCTGTTTTGGCAACCCATAGAGCCGGAAGCATTCGATTCTCCTCGTGCGCCTGTTTTACGGCGCGACGTTCTGATAATTAGCTGATCTGCAAGACCCGAGCCATGGCCTGGTCGTCTTCTTTGGCGGTGTTCATCATCTTGATGTGCAGTTCGAACTGCTTGGCCAGGGCCAGCACCGAGGTCATTTCTTCCACGGCGTTGACGTTGCTCGACTCGAGGAAACCGGACACCAGCTTGACGTTGGCATCGGCTTGCGCCGGCTTGCCGTCCTTGGTGTGGATCGAACCGTCCAGGCCTTTGGTCATGTTCTTGAAGTCAGGATTAACCAGCTTGATGCGGTCGACTTCCGCCATCACGCGAGGACCTTCGCCCATCGCACGAATGCTGATGGTGCCGTCCTCGCCCACTTCGATTTGCTGCTCGGGCGGCACGGCAATCGGCCCGCCATTGCCCATCACCGGCATACCGTTGCCGGCCCGCAGCACGCCGAGGGCGTCGACGTTCAGGCTGCCGGTGCGCACGTAGCTTTCGCCGCCGTCAGGGTTCTGCACGGCGATCCAGCCATTGCCTTGCACCGCGACATCGAGGTCACGACCGGTTTCCACCAATGCGCCAGGGGAGAAATCGGTGGCCGGACGTTCGGACAGGGCAAACGCACGCGCCGGAAAGCTGTCACCGAACACCGGCATCGAACGAGCCTGCTCCAGGTCTTTCTGGAAACCGTTGGTGGAGATGTTCGCCAGGTTGTTCGCATGAGCCTTCTGCGCCAGTGCATTCTGGCTGGCACCGGTCATTGCCACATATAGGTACTTGTCCACACTCTTTCCTCTGCATGCCGGACGTTTGCCGCCCACCGCTGTACTGCTGAGCCATAAGCAATTTGCAGACCAACTTTTTTCTGGCGGTGCGGGGACCGGCAAACAAAGGACTTGAGGGATACAGGCGGGATTGGAGGATTGTGTCGAAGACGAAAAACCGGCGGTGTTATGCCGGTTGGTGGCAAGGGTCGGCCTTGGGCAACGGCCACCGCCGCCATCGCGAGCAAGCTTGCTCCCACATTGGATCTGCGGTGTTCACACATCCCCTGTGGGAGCGAGCTTGCTCGCGATGAGGCCGGTTCAAACACAGCAGATGCCCGCTATGACTCGCTCTTGCCGACCTCGTACTCACGCAACTTGTTGGCAATGGTCGTATGCGAAACCCCCAACCGCTTGCCCAGTTGCCGACTGCTCGGGTGCTCGGAGTACAAGCGCTCCAGCACCGCCTTCTCGAAGCGCCCGACAATCTCGTCCAGCCCGCCCTCGAGCGAGAAATCGCCAAGTGGCTGACGCACACCGTAATCCGGCAGGCGAATATGCTCGGCCTTGACCGTCCCGCCTTCGCACAGGGAAACGGCCTGGAACAGCACGTTTTCCAACTGTCGCACGTTGCCCGGCCAATGGTAGTGACTGAGCCGCTCCATCGCCGCCGGCGCCAGTTTCGGCAGCGGGCAACCGATCTGCCGACTGGCCTGATCGAGGAAGTGCTCCACCAGCGGGGTCAAACCATCGAGGCATTCGCGCAGTGGCGGGATGTGCAGCGAAAGCACGTTCAAGCGGTGATACAAATCCTGGCGAAACTCACCACGCGCGCACAACTCGGACAGGTCGACCTGCGTCGCGCAGATCACCCGCACATCCAGATAAACCTCTTCATCGCTGCCCACACGACGGAAGCAACCGTCCTGCAGGAAACGCAGCAATTTCACCTGCAAGCGCGGGCTCATTTCCCCGACGCCATCGAGGAACAGCGTACCGCCCGCCGTCAGTTCCAGCAGCCCAAGCTTGCCTTCGGCCCGCGCCCCTTCGAAAGCGCCGGGGCCGTAGCCGAACAGCTCCGTCTCAGCCATGGATTCCGGCAGGCCGGCGCAGTTTAACGCCATCAACGGCGACTGCCCCCGCGGACTGGCCAGATGACAGGCCCGCGCCAACAATTCTTTACCGGTGCCGGTTTCACCCTCTATCAATAGCGGCGCATCCAGCGGCGCCATGCGTCGGGCTTCGCGCACTACCGCAGCCATCACCTTCGAGCTTTGGAAAATGCTGTCGAAACCGCGCAGCTCCTGCTTGCGCACGTTATAGATGCGCTCACCGACCCGGTCGGCGCGGTGCAGCGTGAGTACCGCGCCGGCCATGGCTTCGCTGTCGTCATGTTCCGATTGCAGTGGCGCGATGTCGGCGAGAAACACGTCGCCCTTGACCTTGACCCGCAGCCCGTTGATCCGCGACTTGTTGGCGCGCACCAGTTCCGGCAAGTCGAAATCTTCGGCGTAACGTGACAGCGGAATCCCAGGCACCTCATCCACCCGCACGCCGAGCAACTGCGCTGCGGCACGGTTGGCCGCGACAATCGAGCCGCCCATGTCGATCGACAGCACCGGAAACTCCAACGCGCCGAGCAACGCATTGAGCTCCATGTGCCGACGTTCGCTGGGCATCAGACCTACGCGCTTGACGCCAAAAACCCCGGCAATCGATTCGAATTTCGGACGCAACGCCTGAAACTGAATGTTGATCAGGTTCGGGCAATGCAGGTAGATGGCATTGCCATGCTCACCGCCGACCTCGCCTCTTGCGACGTTGATCCCGTACTCCACCAGCAGGTTGAGAATGTCGCGCAGGATGCCGATGCGGTTCTGGCAGTGGACTTTGATACGCATATAAAGGCCCGAAACAGGAGTGATCGAGGGCCTGAGCCAGGAATTTTCTGCGCAGGCGCCAACTTAGTCGTCAAGATTATGTGACACCTGTGCGCAGTTTCAAACCCGCAAATCTCAATAGCTGCGCGACAAGCGCCAAACCGTAACGAATACTTTACGAAAATTGGCGAATTCTCCTACACACGATGCCAATCACCTGCTGCAACACCGCAGACCTTGGAGTATTTCTAAGTCCATAGCAGGACATAACAAGAACGAAATCCCCTAGCAGGAGAGCAGCATGAAGCAGACGCAATACGTGGCTCGCGAGCCCGATGCGCAAGGTTTTATCGACTACCCCGCCGAAGAACACGCGGTGTGGAACACGCTGATCACTCGCCAACTGAAAGTGATCGAGGGTCGTGCGTGCCAGGAATACCTGGACGGTATCGAAAAACTCGGTCTGCCCCACGACCGCATTCCGCAACTCGGTGAGATCAACAAGGTCCTCGGTGAAACCACCGGCTGGCAGGTTGCCCGGGTACCCGCACTGATCCCCTTCCAGACCTTTTTCGAATTGCTCGCCAACAAGCAGTTTCCGGTGGCGACGTTTATTCGTACCCGCGAAGAGCTGGACTACCTGCAAGAGCCAGACATTTTCCACGAGATTTTTGGCCACTGTCCGCTGCTGACCAACCCTTGGTTCGCCGAATTTACCCACACCTACGGCAAACTTGGCCTACAGGCTTCCAAGGAAGAACGCGTGTATCTGGCGCGTCTGTACTGGATGACCATCGAGTTCGGTCTGGTCAACACGCCAGAAGGCCTGCGCATCTACGGCGGCGGCATTCTCTCCTCGCCGAAAGAAACCGTTTACTGCCTGTCAGACGAACCTGAGCATCAGGCCTTCGATCCGCTGGAATGCATGCGCACGCCGTACCGCATCGACATCCTGCAACCGCTGTACTTTGCCCTGCCAAACCTCAAGCGCCTGTTCGACCTCGCCCACGAAGACATCATGGGTATGGTCAAGCAAGGCATGCAGCTGGGTTTGCGCGCACCAAAATTTCCGCCAAAACCAAAAGCTGCGTGATCCGCGACTTTTACGATCAAGTGAGTCTGTCAGGAACCGACGCTTTGCTTTAGCGTGGTGAACTGGCAGCCGATTTCCAATCATTCGATTTCAGGAACCCATCATGTCCACATTGAATCAAGCCCATTGCGAAGCCTGCCGCGCCGATGCCCCTCAGGTCAGCGACGAAGAACTGCCGGTACTGATCAAGCAGATTCCTGACTGGAACATCGAAGTGCGCGACAGCGTGATGCAGCTGGAAAAAGTGTTCCTGTTCAAGAACTTCAAACACGCGCTGGCGTTCACCAACGCCGTCGGTGAAATCTCCGAGGCCGAAGGTCACCACCCAGGCCTGCTCACCGAGTGGGGCAAAGTCACCGTGACCTGGTGGAGCCACTCGATCAAAGGCCTGCATCGCAACGACTTCATCATGGCCGCGCGCACTGACGAAGTGGCCAAGGACGCCGAGGGCCGCAAATAATGCATTTCGACGCCATAGGTCGAGTACCCGGCGACCCGATTCTCGGCCTGATGGAGGCCTATGCGCAGGACCCCAACCCGCGCAAATTCGACCTCGGCGTGGGCGTCTATAAAGATGCCCAGGGCCTGACACCGATTCCCCAGTCAGTGAAGCTCGCCGAGCAGCGCCTGGTGGATCGTCAGACCACCAAGACCTACATCGGTGGTCACGGCGAACCGGCGTTTGGCAAGGCCATCGTTGAATTGGTGCTGGGTGCCGATTCCCCGCTGATCGCCGAACAAAGGACCGGCGCGACGCAAACGCCGGGCGGCACTGGCGCGCTGCGCTTGAGTGCCGACTTCATCGCTCAGTGCCTTCCGGGCCGTGGCGTGTGGCTGAGCAATCCGACCTGGCCGATCCACGAAACCATCTTCGCGGCGGCCGGGGTCAAGGTCAGTCATTACCCGTACGTCGGCAGCGATAACCGCCTCGACGTCGAAGCGATGCTCGCGGTACTCAACGAAGCGCCGAAGGGCGATGTGGTGCTGCTGCACGCCTGCTGCCACAACCCGACCGGTTTCGATCTGTCCCATGACGATTGGCGCCGGGTGCTGGAAGTGGTGCGCAGTCGCGATCTGGTTCCATTGATCGACTTCGCCTACCAAGGCTTCGGCGATGGTCTGGAACAGGATGCATGGTCGACCCGCTTGTTCGCGGCCGCGTTGCCGGAAGTGCTGATCACCAGTTCCTGCTCGAAGAACTTCGGTCTGTACCGCGACCGCACCGGCGCGCTGATTGTCTGCGCGAAAACCGCTGACAAGCTGGTGGATATCCGCAGCCAACTGGCCAACATCGCTCGCAACCTGTGGTCGACTCCGCCGGATCACGGCGCGGCTGTGGTGGCGACCATCCTCGGTGATCCCGAGCTGAAAAGCCTCTGGGCTGACGAAGTGGAAGCCATGCGTTTGCGTATCGCCCAACTGCGCAGCGGATTGGTTGAAGCCCTTGAACCTCATGGGTTGCGCGAGCGCTTTGCGCACATCGGCGTGCAGCGCGGGATGTTTTCCTACACCGGATTGACGCCGGACCAGGTCAAACAACTGCGCGATCATCACAGTGTTTACATGGTGGGCACTGGTCGGGCCAACGTGGCCGGGATTGATGCAACGCGCCTGGATTTGTTGGCCGAGGCGATTGCCGAAGTCTGCAAATAACTTCAAGCACCTGCAATCCCTGTGAGAGCGAGCTTGCTCGCGATAGCGGGGTGTCCGTCAATGTTAATGTCGACTGACACGACCCCATCGCGAGCAAGCTCGCTCCCACAGTGCTTTGCGTTGCCCCCTCTTGCAGACCTGTCTAGACAACCCCATCCGTCGCAACAAATGGATATAAAAGTCTATTTGTCTTTTCTCCTGCTGTATCCTTCCCAGGCTTTTTTAAAAGCGCGGATCTACCAGATCTATCAACAGACTTTGCGAGGAGCGCGATATGCACGAGATCCCTAATCTCCCCTTCCCAAGCCTGCACGAAACTGAGCAGACGCCCACGCAACAAGCCGGTGCCCAACAGCCCGAACCGAAAGAAGCCACTGAACGCCGCAAGGCCGACAGCGAAGACTGATTCACCTGCAATGCCAGACCGTGTGGAAAGCGCTAACATGCGCTTTCCACACCGCCTGAACCCTTGAGCCCACCATGACCGACGACTTCACTCCTCCTTTTGATGAAGAGCTGCAGGCCAGCGTCTTGATCGGCACCACCTAGAAGATGATCGATATCTGGAATCGCCTGTCCCCCGAGAAACGCGCCGCGCTGCTCGCCCGTTTCGGCAGCGAAGAAAACGCCTTGGCCGCCCTGGTCACCACGCACCTGGTCGCTCCCGCCAAACCCTGATTCACCCCACCCGGCGAATAGTTTTACTTTTTCCACGACCCGCTGCCGCTCGCGCCGC
The DNA here is from genome assembly GCF_054897765.1 of Pseudomonas sp. RT4P38. NCBI lineage: Bacteria > Pseudomonadati > Pseudomonadota > Gammaproteobacteria > Pseudomonadales > Pseudomonadaceae > Pseudomonas > Pseudomonas sp. RT4P38. The sequence goes on along the minus strand of NZ_CM142703.1, from coordinate 1,948,384 downwards.
TATCATAAGCAGCCTATCTATCCTGCTTCCCCGTGGACCTTTTACCCATGTCTGAAAACCAGCGCCCCCTGGCGGTCACGCTGCAAGTCGTTTCCATCGTCCTGTTCACCTTCATCGGCTACCTGAATATCGGCATTCCCCTGGCCGTGTTGCCGGGCTACGTCCACAGCGAACTGGGCTTCGGCGCGGTAATCGCCGGTCTGGTCATCAGCGTGCAATACCTGGCCACCCTGCTCAGCCGTCCTTATGCCGGGAAAATCATCGACAACAAAGGCAGCAAACTCGCCGTGATGTACGGCCTCGCGGGCTGCGGATTGAGCGGTGTGTTCATGCTGATTTCGGCCTGGACCCAGAGCCTGCCGACCGTGAGCCTGATCAGCCTGCTGATCGGTCGTCTGGTGCTCGGCAGTGCGGAAAGCCTGGTGGGCTCCGGCTCGATCGGCTGGGGCATCGGCCGGGTAGGCGCGGCGAACACTGCCAAGGTCATTTCCTGGAACGGCATCGCCAGTTATGGCGCCATCGCCATCGGCGCCCCGCTGGGGGTGTGGCTGGTCGGTGAGTTGGGTTTGTGGAGCATGGGCGTGAGCATCGTGCTGCTGGCCGTGCTGGGCCTGGCGCTGGCCTGGCCAAAAACCGCCGCACCGATCGTTGTCGGTGAACGCTTGCCGTTCATGCATGTGCTGGGGCGAGTGCTGCCACATGGTTGCGGTCTGGCGCTGGGCTCGATCGGATTTGGCACCATCGCGACCTTCATTACCCTCTACTACGCGACTCAGCATTGGTCCAATGCGGTGCTTTGCTTGAGCGTGTTCGGTGCCAGTTTTATTGGTGCGCGGCTGCTGTTCGGCAACCTGATCAACCGTCTCGGCGGCTTTCGCGTGGCGATTGCCTGCCTGTCGGTGGAAACCCTCGGCTTGCTGCTGCTATGGCTGGCACCGGATGCTCATTGGGCACTGGCCGGCGCGGCGCTGAGCGGGTTCGGCTTTTCGCTGGTGTTCCCCGCGCTGGGGGTGGAAGCGGTCAATCTGGTGCCAGCCTCCAGCCGTGGTGCCGCGGTCGGGGCTTATTCGCTGTTCATCGATTTGTCGCTGGGGATCACCGGGCCGGTGGCCGGTGCGGTTGCGGCAGGCTTTGGTTTTGCCTCGATCTTCCTGTTCGCTGCACTCGCCGCGTTGAGCGGGTTGATGCTTAGCGTTTATCTGTACCGGCAAGCGCCAAAGTATCGCGAAGAAAGAGACGCGCGTTAGAAGTCGACCTTACCGCGTCCAGCCTTGATGCTGCCACGCTTGGTCTTGGACTCCAACCGACGCTTCCTCGAACCGAGGGTCGGTTTGGTCGGACGACGTTTCTTTTCGACCTTGGTGGCACTGAGGATCAACTCGGTCAGCCGTTCCATCGCATCTGCGCGATTGGCTTCTTGCGTGCGGTATTGCTGGGCCTTGATGATCAACACCCCTTCGCTGGTGATGCGACTGTCACGCAACGCCAGCAACCGTTCCTTGTAGAACTCAGGCAAGGACGAGGCCGGAATGTCGAAACGCAGGTGCACCGCGCTGGAGACCTTGTTGACGTTCTGCCCGCCGGCGCCCTGGGCGCGGATGGCGGTCAACTCGATCTCGGCATCCGGCAGATGCACGTTGTTGGAAATCACCAGCATGGAAAAGCGTCCGATATCAGGACCGCCAGAATACCCTGTAGCAGCGAGGCTTGCCCGCGAAGAACGATAACGCGGTTTGCCTGATGAACCGCGGCGTCTTCTTCGCGGGCAAGCCTCGCTCCTACAGAGTTTTGCATCGCGCACAACAAACCCGGCCCATGGCCGGGTTTGTTGTTTCTGCGTGCTTCGCTTACTTCGCGTTTGCGGCCTGCAGCGCATGTTGCGCGCTGCGCTTGTTCTTGATGCCGTAGCAAATCCACATGAACGCGACCCACACCGGAATCGCATACACCGAGATCTGGATTCCCGGAATCAGCAGCATCACGCCCAGAATGAACACCACGAACGCCAGGCAGATGTAGTTCCCATACGGGTACCAAAAGGCCTTGAACAGCGGCGTCTGCTTGGTTTTGTTCATGTGCTGGCGGAATTTGAAGTGCGAGAAACTGATCATCGCCCAGTTGATCACCAGGGTGGCAACCACCAACGACATCAACAGTTCCAGCGCGTTTTGCGGGATCAGATAGTTCAGCAATACGGCAATCAATGTCACCGCCGCCGACGCAAGGATCGAACGCACCGGCACGCCGCGCTTGTCGATCTTCGACAAGGCTTTCGGCGCATCGCCCTGCTCGGCCATGCCCAGCAGCATGCGGCTGTTGCAGTAGGTGCCGCTGTTGTACACCGACAGCGCCGCGGTCAGGACCACGAAGTTGAGGATGTGCGCGGCGGTGTCGCTGCCGAGCATCGAGAACACTTGCACGAACGGGCTGCCGCTGTAGGAATCACCCGACGCGTTCAGGGTAGCCAACAGGCTGTCCCATGGCGTCAGCGACAGCAGGATGACCAGCGCACCGATATAGAAAATCAGGATCCGATAGATCACCTGATTGATGGCTTTCGGGATCACAGTTCTCGGTTTGTCGGCTTCCGCTGCGGTAAAACCGAGCATTTCCAGGCCGCCGAAGGAGAACATGATGATCGCCATGGCCATCACCAGGCCGCTGACGCCATTCGGGAAGAAGCCGCCGTGGGCCCAGAGGTTGGTCACCGACGCTTGCGGGCCGCCGTGGCCACTGACCAGCATATAGCTGCCCAGCGCAATCATGCCGACGATGGCCACGACCTTGATAATCGCGAACCAGAACTCGGCTTCACCGAAGACTTTGACATTGGCCAGGTTGATCAGGTTGATCAGGACGAAAAATCCGGCTGCCGATACCCAGGTCGGGATGTCCGGCGCCCAATAGTGGATGTATTTGCCGACCGCAGTCAGCTCCGACATGCCCACCAGAATGTACAGAATCCAGCAGTTCCAGCCCGACAGGAAACCGGCGAAACCACCCCAGTATTTATGGGCGAAGTGGCTGAAGGAGCCGGCCACCGGCTCTTCGACGATCATTTCGCCGAGCTGGCGCATGATCATGAAAGCAATGAAGCCGCAGATGGCGTAGCCGAGGATCATCGACGGACCGGCGGATTTCAGGACGCCGGCCGAGCCGAGGAACAGCCCGGTACCGATCGCGCCACCGAGGGCGATCAGTTGAATATGGCGATTTTTCAGGCCGCGTTTCAGCTCGCCTGAATGCGAGTTTTGTCCACTCATGAAAAGGGTCTCACGCAAGGTTTGATGATGTTCGTTAGACGTTGCTGCTCGGTTGCGATTTCAAGCAGCGCCGATCAAACCCCAGCGAAGGCAAAAGGAGTTCAGCGTTTTTACAACGGTCATGCGTCACCTGCTTGTTTTTATCTGTGACGAAATCGAACCCGACACGCTTGTGGCGCGGCGGAGTGAACAAGGCGGATAGCCTTGAGGTTTGCGCAGATGCGCAGGAGGTCACAGTTAAAACGCGGCGCATTGTACACCTGTAACCCCCTGCTGCCAGACACCACTGGATCAGCGTGTCATTTGCCGGGATTGCCTGGGTCCGCCTCGAGGGTCTCGAGCGGCTGCAAAAATAGAGTCAGACCTTTGCAGGTCGTCGACGGGGACGGCGGAAAAATCGCCCCACGGGGAGAAGTGGAAATGAGTCACGGCGTACATTGCGCCTCCTTCTTGTTATGCACCTGCACGACAGGCATGGGGCGCATCTCACCCTTCAACCGCGCCTGAAACAAGCGGGCCAGAGCCCGGCGCAGGGGTTAAATAGCGCTGTGACGGAAGGTTTTCCTTACATCCATTCCCTAAACGTCAAACCCAGGGTTTTGAGGCTTGATTTCGTCAGCATTTCTTTACATGCCGTAACGTAAATTTTCCGAGTCAGATCTGGATGTAAGCTGACTGCAAATTGACGGTAGGACGTTTCCTTATGGAAAGGTCGGGTTAGTTTTTTGTTTTTTATTAACAAATTGCTTGTTAGAAAACAGAATAAAAAGTTCAAAATAAATCTTATTTAATTATTTTTTTGCATTTTAAAAAGCTCTGGACTAGGTTTCAGCGACTTGCCGAGCCGCATCGATTGGCAAGTTGTTCTTACTCAAAAGTCATCTAGGAGATTCACCATGCAAGCACTGGACAAAGACTTGGAAACTGAACTGCAACTGGACGATTGGTTTGAAGTATCGACCCATGAAGCCGCCGTTGAAATGATGCAAGCCGACGCGGTTGTTCCGTTCGGCACGGCGATGTGGCCTTTGTAGAAAGGCCCGGCAGGCACGATCCGGCCGGTTGTGCCTGCCACTTTTTCTCGGTTTGTCAGGGAGGACTACATGGATAAGCAACGCGCCATCTCGCATTTCCTTTACTACCTCGAACATCACCCTGCCCTTGCCGGCATCAACTCGGCGAAGGTCTTGCTCGGCCACACGGCTGATTACCAGGCACTGACGAGCGCCATCGCCCAACAGGCCGGTGACAGCCCACGGTTCAGCTTCAGCGCGATGCGACTGGACCTGGAACCCACGGAGTTGCTGGCCCAGGCGATAGCCGACAGCGATCTGTATATTTTCTTCTACGACTCTTCCACCCTGCCCAACCCACGCCCCGACGGCCCGGAATTTGTCCGCGCGCTGCAAGGCGTGATGACCGAGAACTGGAAGAAGTCGCTGCTGTTCAAGGATTACGGCGATTACTTCTACGACACCTTCAGTGTCACCCCGCAGCGCATTGCCGGGTTGAACAGCCACTTGATCCAGCGCATGTCTCACGCCACCACGTTAAGTTTCAAAGATGATCACGGCTCGTGGTTCGAAACACCGTTGAGCAGTATCAAGAAGTGGACCGACATCAACGGTGTCGGCAACTTCGATCTGGCGCCCGGTGAAATTGCCACGCACAGCGAAGCCATTAACGGCCGGGTCAAGTTCATGGGGACTTTTCTCGGTACTATTCCATTTGCCCGTAAATACGGGGTGCTGGAGTCACCGCTGGAACTGTGGATCGAGAACTCGACCATCAGCAAAATCGCCACCGATGTGCCCGGGCTGGAACATGACTTCAACAAGTATCTGGACGCCAATCCATCCAATCGGCGCATTGAGGAGTTGGGGATCGGCACCAACGAAGGCGTTAAAGCGTTGTATGCACGCAATGCCGGGTTTGAGGAGCGTCATTGCGGGCTGCATCTCGGATTGGGCGGTGGCGCGAAGGGCAGCCATCATCTGGACCTGATCTTCTCCAGCGGCGTGTTGGCGCTGGATGATGAGCCGGTGTTTGATGGTCGGTTTGTGTTTTAGCCACAAAGTAGCGGTGCTGCTACTGGCCTCATCGCGAGCAAGCTCGCTCCCACAGTAGATCGCATTTCCATAAGACAACGCGGTCACCTGTGGGAGCGAGCTTGCTCGCGATGACTGACTCACAAACACTGCACCTCTTAAGCCTGACCAAAAAAAACGCCAACCCGAAGGTTGGCGTTTTTTATGGGGCGCTTACCGATTACTCAGGCTTGCGACGACCGAAGCCTGGACGCTGGCCCGAACCGGCTGGCGCACCACGGCGCTTGCCCGATGGCGCGTCCTTGTCGACCAGGACGATGCCTGGACGCTTCTTCGCCGGTGCCTTGGCCGGGCGCTTGGTGTCGGAAGGACGGTCTGCCACCGGCGTACCGCGACCCGACTCACCACGAGACTCGCCACGACCGGCTGGAGCACCGCGATCGCTACGACCGCCGCTTGGCGCACCGCGGCCTTCGCCACGCTCGGTGCGACCGTTGGCCGGACGCGGCGTGCGTGGACCGCGCTCGCCATCAGCGCGTGGCGCTGCTGGTTTGCGGGCTGGACGCTCGCCTTCGATTTGCGGTTCACGGGAGTCACGCGGCGTAGCAGCGGTCTGGTTACCGATGGCTGGACGCAACGAACGCACGCGCTCGGTCTTGCCCATTGGACGCGACGATTTACGCTGCATGCGGTCGAGCTTGTCTTTGCTCTTGGCGTTCATCTGCGGCATGGCCACAGGCGTCAGGCCAACTTCAGCACTCAGAATGTCGACTTCGTACTGGCTCATTTCGCGCCAGCGGCCCATCGGCAGGTCGGAGTTGAGGAACACCGGACCGAAACGCACGCGCTTCAGACGGCTGACCACCAGGCCCTGGGATTCCCACAGACGACGAACTTCACGGTTGCGACCTTCCATCACCACGCAGTGATACCAGTGGTTAAAACCTTCGCCACCCGGCGCTTGCTTGATGTCGGTGAACTTGGCCGGGCCGTCTTCGAGGACGACGCCTGCTTTCAGACGCTCGATCATCTCGTCATCGACTTCGCCACGGACACGTACCGCGTATTCACGGTCCATTTCGTAGGAAGGGTGCATCAGGCGGTTGGCCAGCTCACCGTCGGTGGTGAACATCAGCAGGCCAGTGGTGTTGATGTCCAGACGACCGATGTTGATCCAGCGACCTTCTTTCGGGCGCGGCATCTTGTCGAAAACGGTCGGACGGCCTTCCGGATCAAGGCGGGTGCAGATTTCGCCGTCCGGCTTGTTGTACATGATCACGCGGCGTACCGACTCGGCGGCTTCTTCGCGCTTGATCACCTTGCCATCAATGGTGATGGCGTCGTGCATGTCGACGCGCTGCCCGAGGGTGGCGTCTTTGCCATTGACCTTGATGCGGCCGTGACTGATCCAGGCTTCTACGTCACGGCGCGAGCCGACGCCGATACGGGCGAGGACTTTCTGCAGTTTTTCGCCTGCTGGGCCGATTTCCTGGTCGTCTTTCTGGTCTTTGATACTCATCTGGGCACCTCCCGGTGTGGTCTGTTCAGGCAGCTCTGAAGTGAGGGTCCTGAAGAGTTGAAAGCTGGTACTCCGGCGAAGGGATCGCCGAAGGGTCGCGAATCATACGCTCATGAGGGCATTCGCGCATCAGAGACTAGCTGATCAATGGAGACTTACTTGTTTTTCCGCCGACCGGTGGCGCCAATTTCGAATTCAATACAGATCCAATGTGGGAGCGAGCCTGCTCGCGATAGCGGTGTGTCTGGCAGCAATGATGTTGGCTGACACTCCCTCATCGCGAGCAGGCTCGCTCCCACAGGATCCGAGTCAATCTTCGAACTGACGACGCTCGGCCTCGATTGCTTCTGCCAAAGCCTTGGCTTCGGCTTCTTCGTCGGTCAACTCGGGCTCAGGTTTCGACTGTTCGAGCGCGGCTACAGCGACCAGGAGTTTTTCCCGCGCTTCGGCGACACCAAGAATGTCATCTTCCTGTTCCTGTCCTGATTCGACTTCAGCTTCAGCCTCAACCTGAGGTTCAACCTCGGTTTCAGGCTCGGGCTCTGCCAACTCCCCTTCGGTCTCGGTCACCTCGCCATCGCGCAACAAATCACCGAAGTCGGTCTTGAGCCCCTCCTCCATGGTGTCCAGTTCCAGTAGTAGCGTGTGGAAACTGGTTTCTTCCTTCGGCTCTTCCGGCTCGGCGCTGGCGTCGGCCAACGCTTGCAGACCGGCAGGCACCGGCGCGTCGTCGAAATCGAGCACCGGATCAGGTTCAAGCTCGCGCAATTCGGCCAGCGGTGGCAAATCGTCGAGGTTCTTCAGGTTGAAGTGATCGAGAAACGCCTTGGTGGTCGCGAACATCGCCGGCTTACCCGGCACGTCGCGGTAGCCGACGATGCGGATCCACTCGCGCTCCAGCAAGGTTTTGACGATGTGACTGTTGACCGCGACGCCCCGCACGTCTTCGATCTCGCCCCGGGTAATCGGCTGACGATAGGCGATCAGTGCAATGGTTTCGAGCATGGCGCGGGAATAGCGCTGCGGCCGTTCTTCCCATAAACGTCCTACCCACGGCGAAAACTTTTCGCGGATCTGCAAGCGATACCCGGAGGCCACTTCCTTCAGCTCGAAGGCGCGGCCGTCGCAAGACTTGGCGAGAATCGTCAGGGCTTTCTTGAAGACGGGCGGCTCCGGCCGCTCGCCCTCTTCGAAGAGTTCGAACAGGCGTTCAAGCGATTGCGGTTTTCCCGAGGCCAACAGAAAGGCTTCAAGCAGTGGCGCCAGCTCGCGGGGTTCAGTCAGGTTCATGATTCAACTCGTTATTCGGCTCGGGCCCGGACATGGATCGCCGCGAACGGCTCATTCTGCACCAGCTCGACCAAGGATTCCTTGACCAGTTCGAGGATCGCCATAAAGGTTACCACCACCCCCAGACGCCCTTCTTCAGCGGTGAACAGCTCGACAAACGGCACGAAACCACCACCCTTGAGCCGCTCCAGCACATCGCTCATGCGTTCGCGCGTGGACAGTGCCTCGCGGCTGACCTGGTGACTTTCGAACATGTCGCCACGGCGCAGGACCTCGGCCATGGACAGCAGCAGCTCTGACAGACGCACGTCCGGCAACAGCTTGCGCGCCCTGGCTTCCGGGGCGTCGAGCTTGGGCACCACCACATCGCGGCCCACGCGGCTCAGACCATCGATGCCTTCGGCAGCAGCCTTGAAGCGTTCGTACTCTTGCAAGCGGCGGATCAGTTCGGCGCGAGGGTCGTCTTCTTCGGCCTCGATCGTTTCGGCACGCGGTAGCAGCATCCGCGATTTGATCTCGGCCAGCATCGCGGCCATGACCAGGTACTCGGCGGCCAACTCCAGGCGCACCGATTGCATCAACTCGACATAGCCCATGTATTGCCGAGTGATTTCCGCCACCGGGATGTCGAGAATGTTGATGTTCTGTTTGCGGATCAGGTACAGCAGCAGGTCCAGAGGGCCTTCGAACGCTTCAAGGAAGACTTCCAATGCGTCAGGCGGAATGTACAGGTCCAGCGGAATTTCCATGACCGCCTGGCCATAGACCATGGCGAAGGGCAGCTCTTGCTGGGCTCCGGCCTGACTGTCGACAACGGGTTCTACTGCAGACATCTACGCCTCGGCCATGAACGGCGTAGGGTCGCCGCAACCGACGCGGATCACTTCTGGCTCGCCGTCGGCGAGGTTGATCACGGTGGACGCCTTGATCCCGCCGAAACCGCCGTCGATGATCAGTTCGACCTGATGCTCAAGCAATTGACGCATTTCGTAAGGATCGGTCATCGGATCGGTGTCGCCAGGCATGATCAGCGTCACGCTCATCAGCGGTTCGCCGAGTTCCTCCAGCAGCGCCAGGGCAATCGGATGGCTCGGCACGCGCAGGCCGATGGTGCGTTTTTTCGGGTGCAACAACAGCCGCGGGACTTCGCGGGTGGCGTTGAGAATGAAGGTGTATGGCCCCGGCAGGTGAGATTTAAGCAGGCGGAAGGTGCCGGTGTCGATCTTGGCAAACAGCCCCAGTTGCGACAGGTCGCTGCAAATCAGCGCGAAGTTGTGCTTTTCGTCCAGCTGTCTCAACCGGCGCACGCGCTCCACGGCATTCTTGTCGCCGATCTGGCAACCAATGGCATAGGACGAGTCTGTGGGATAAATCACCACCCCGCCGTTGCGGATGATCTCGACAGCTTGTTTTATCAGGCGCGCTTGCGGGTTTTCCGGATGAATCTGGAAAAATTGACTCACATTCTCTACCTGTTCAGACGGCGGCAATAATTGGGTCATGTTTGAATCGACACCACAGTGGTGGCAGATCCTCCGGGAGCGGACGGTATTCACCGATCTCGGACCAGCCTCCAGGGCCATGAAAGTCACTGCCGGCGCTGACCAGCAGACCGAATTCACGGGCAAGAATCGCCAGGCTGCCCACTTGCTCGGCGGGCTGATGGCCATTGACCACTTCGATAGCGTGGCCCCCTGCTTGAATATAGTCGGCAATCAACCGGCGACGTTTGCTGCGAGTGAAATCGTAGTGCCACGGATGCGCCAGGCTGACCCAGGCTTTCGCGGCTCTCAGGGTTTCGACCGTGTCTTCCAGGGTCGGCCAGTGTTGCTTGACGTCCCCCAGCTTGCCGGCGCCCAGCCATTTGCGGAACGCTTCGGCGCGATCCTTGACGAAACCTTCACGCACCATCCAGTCGGCGAAATGCGGGCGGGCCGGCGCGTTGCCGCTGTCACCCAGCTCCTGCTGGATGGCCCGGGCACCTTCGAGCGCTCCAGGCATGCCTTTCAACGCCAGCTTGCGGCTTATTTCTTCGGACCGGAGCCAGCGGCCGTCGTGCAATTTTGCGATTGCCTCGACCAACGGTGCGGCATTTACATCAAATCCGTAGCCCAGTACATGAATGGTCGCGCCCCCCCAGGTGCAGGACAATTCGACGCCATTGACCAGTTGCATCCCCAACGCAGTCGCCGCGCTGCGAGCCTCGTCGAGGCCCTCAAGGGTGTCGTGATCGGTCAAGGCCAGGACTCGCACGCCTTTTTCGAACGCACGCGCAACCAGAACTGCAGGCGCGAGAGCGCCATCGGAGGCCGTGCTATGGCAGTGCAAATCAACATTCACGGGGATGTGTTACCTCAAATCAGCTGGCGCTATCGCGCGCCCATATGTTTGTTATTATGCCGCCACATCCTGCTTCTGGCTGCCACTGTGAAACAATTCATCGATTTCATCCCGCTTCTGCTGTTTTTCATCGTCTTCAAACTCGATCCACGGGTCGTCGACATCGCCGGTCATCAACTGACTGTAGGCGGCATTTACAGCGCCACCGCGATGCTGATCATCAGCTCCCTGGTGGTTTACGGCACGCTGTTCATCAAGCAGCGCAAGCTGGAGAAGAGCCAGTGGCTGACCCTCATCGCCTGCCTGGTCTTCGGCAGCCTGACCCTGGCGTTCCACAGCGAAACTTTCCTGAAGTGGAAAGCCCCGGTGGTGAACTGGCTGTTCGCCCTGGCTTTCATCGGCAGCCACTTTGTTGGTGACAACCTGCTGATCAAACGCATCATGGGCCACGCGCTGACCCTGCCGGATCAGGTCTGGACCCGCCTGAACATCGCCTGGATCGGGTTTTTCCTGTTCTGCGGTGCCGCCAACCTGTTCGTCGCGTTCACCTTCCAGAACTACTGGGTCGACTTCAAGGTGTTCGGCAGCCTGGGCATGACGCTGCTGTTCCTGGTCGCCCAGGGCATCTACCTGTCCCGCCACCTGCATGACGCCGATACCACAACGCCAAAAACCGAGGACTGACATGCTTTACGCAATCATTGCCACAGACGTCGCCAACTCCCTGGAGGCCCGCCTGGCCGCACGCCCTGCACACCTTGAGCGCCTGCAAGTGCTCAAAGGCGAAGGTCGCATCGTTCTGGCCGGTCCACACCCGGCGGTCGACAGCAATGATCCGGGTGCTGCGGGTTTCACCGGCAGCCTGATCGTCGCCGAATTCGATTCTTTGAGCGCCGCCCAAGCCTGGGCCGACGCTGATCCGTACATCGCCGCAGGCGTCTACGCCAACGTTTCAGTCAAGCCGTTCAAGCAAGTCCTGCCGTAATATCCCCAGCGCGGTGAACCTAATCGGTTCATCGCGCTCTCAACGCTCATTATTCTCGTTTACCGGCCGACAACCTGCCCAATACTCGTATTGGAATCAGGAGTCGCGATGCGCAAAGGTCCGTTGTGTCTGATGTTGGTGACGTTGTCGATCATGGCCCCCGCCCACGGTGAAGAAGGCGCTGCAGGCGGTAGTTCCACGCCGCTGTCCTTGAGCGCCGGTAGCCAGATCACCGATTTGCAGCAACGCTTGAAGGCAAGCGAGCAGCAACGAGAAGAACTGAGCAAACAACTGCAGAATGTCGATGGCGAACGCGAAAGCGTTCAGCTGAGCCGGTTGCGCCAGGAGAACCAGCGTCTGAAGCTGCAACTCAAGGAAGCCCAGGCCAGCAGCCCGCTGCCGCGCTTGCTGACTGATCAGCAGCAGTGGTTCGTCATCGGGGCCGGAGTAGCGCTATTGGCGTTGCTCTGCGGTATCTTCGCCAGTGGTGCCACCAGAAAACGTAGGCAATGGCTAAATTGAGTGAGTCATGAGCGAGCTGTTATTAATTGATGATGACCAGGAGCTGTGTGAGCTCCTGAGCAGTTGGTTGAGCCAGGAAGGCTTCCAGGTCCGCGCCTGCCACGACGGTCAGAGTGCCCGTCGCGCACTGGCTGAAACATCGCCGGCGGCCGTGGTACTGGACGTGATGCTGCCGGACGGCAGCGGCCTGGAGTTGCTCAAGCAATTGCGCAACGACCACCCGGACTTGCCGGTGTTGATGCTCTCGGCCCGCGGCGAGCCGCTGGACCGCATCCTCGGCCTGGAACTCGGCGCCGACGATTACCTGGCCAAACCGTGCGACCCACGGGAACTGACAGCGCGCCTGCGCGCCGTATTGCGCCGCAGTCATCCGACGGCGGTGTCCAGCCAGATGGAACTGGGCGACCTGTGTTTCAGCCCGGTGCGTGGCGTCGTCAGCATCGATGAACAGGAATTTACCCTCACCGTTTCCGAAAGCCGTTTGCTCGAAGCTCTGCTCAAGCAACCCGGCGAACCGCTGGACAAACAGGAACTGGCGCAAATCGCCCTCGGCCGCAAGCTGACGCTGTACGACCGCAGCCTGGACATGCACGTCAGCAACCTGCGCAAAAAGATCGGCCCGCACCCCGACGGTCGCCCGCGCATCGTCGCCCTGCGCAGCCGTGGCTATTACTACAGCCTGTAAGTTTTGTCAGGTCAGCGAGAAATCGTCTTTACCCAAGCTTTACGCTCCGCTGACCGCCGCTGACCTTGATCTCCGTAATCTGCACACATCCGGAACGTACCGGGAACGAGACAAGGAGATTCACCATGCGCAAGACTCTTATCGCTCTGATGTTCGCTGCCGCCCTGCCAACCGTTGCCATGGCCATGCCTGAAGGTACCGGCCCAATGGACGGCTCACGCCATGGCGGTCAAATGCACGGCATGCACGGCAAAGGCCCGTACAGCCAGCTGGACCTGAGCCGCGAACAGCGCGAGCAGATCCGCAAGATCATGGGCGAGCAGATGCATGAGCGTAAGCAAGTGGTCGACAAGTACCTGGAAAAACTTTCGCCAGCCGACCAGAAAGCCATGAAAGATGAAATGGCGGCCAACCACAAGAAAGCTGAAGCCGACGTGCGTGCCTTGCTGAAACCGGATCAACAGAAGCAATTCGACGAGATCCAGAAGAAAAAGGCCGAGCGTCGCGCCGAATGGGCCGAGTTCAAGGCCTGGAAAGCGCAACAACCGCAAAAAGCGCAATAATGTTTTAGCGACACTCTCCAGCCCAACGGTTAATCGCCGTTGGGCTTTCTTTGTTTGAGGATTTTCTGTGCGCTCATTGTTCTGGCGTATCCTGGCCAGCTTCTGGCTGGCCATCGCTCTGGTTGCAGGGCTCTCCATTCTGCTCGGGCACATGCTCAACCAGGACGCGTGGATTCTCAGTCGCCACCCGGGCCTCAACACCCTCGCCGAACAGTGGACGCAAACCTACGAGTCGCAGGGCGAAGAAGCGGCCCAGAGCATTCTGGAACAGCGCAAGCGCCAGTATCACATCGACGTTCAAGTGCTCAACGAGAGCGGTGATCCGGTGGTGCACGGCACCTTCCCACGTCGTGCGGCAGCCTTCGAGGCGCGGCAGAACAACGACGACCGTCGCCTGCCATGGCGTCGTCTGACCGATGAATACACCAGCGCGAAAACCGGCGACACCTACCTGCTGATCTACCGCATTCGCCACCCGGAACTGGACGCGTGGCACCGCGAAAGCCTGCTGTGGCCGTTGAGTGCGCTGGGTATCGCGCTGGTGGTGCTGACCTTGTTCAGCCTGCTGGTGACGTTGTCCATTACTCGCCCACTCAACCGTTTACGCGGTGCGGTGCATGATCTGGGGCAAACCACTTACCAGCAGAACAGCTTGGTAAAACTGGCCAACCGGCGCGATGAGTTCGGCGTGCTGGCCAACGACTTCAACCGCATGGGCGCGCGCCTGCAAAGTTTGATCGGCAGTCAGCGGCAGTTGCTGCGGGATGTGTCCCACGAGTTGCGCTCCCCCCTCGCCCGGCTGCGCATTGCGCTGGCACTGGCCGAGCGGGCCAACCCTGAAGAACGGGAAAAGCTCTGGCCGCGCCTTACCCGTGAGTGCGACAGACTGGAAGCGTTGATCAGCGAAATCCTGGTACTGGCACGGGTAGATGCCGACAACGCCAGCGCTGAAGAGGTTGATCTCAATGCGCTGCTCAACACTCTGCAAAAGGATGCTCAATTGAGTTCGCCCGAGCAGAACGTGCGCCTTGAGGCCGAGCCGCAGCTGAATCTCAAAGGCTGGCCGACGATGATCGAGCGCGCCGTGGACAACTTGCTGCGCAATGCCCAGCGGTTCAACCCGGTGGGGCAATCGATTGAAATGCAGGCAGTGCGTCAGGGTGAACGGATTGTGGTCAGTGTGCGTGACCATGGGCCGGGTGTAGAGGCTGCACATTTGAGCCAGTTGGGGGAGCCGTTCTACCGGGCACCGGGGCAGACGGCGGCTGGACATGGTTTGGGGTTGGCCATTGCGCGTCGTGCGGCGGAACGGCATGGCGGGAGCCTGGTGCTGGCCAATCACCCGGAGGGCGGGTTTATCGCCAGCCTGGAATTGCCGTTAGTGCCTGGGGCTGTGGTGCAGCTCTGAAATCCACCCCTCACCCCAGCCCTCTCCCCACGGGGGAGAGGGGGAAAGGGAGCAGATCGGGGGCGTTTCATATCCTGAGTTCAACTCGGTCAGTCCCCTCTCCCTCCGGGAGAGGGTTAGGGTGAGGGCTGGATCGCAATGATTCACCCCTCACTCACAAACGACTGCTCTCAGCCCTTGGAAGGCCAGGCGCTGACGAATTCAGCCAGATCAACCTTCTCCGCCACCCGCGGTTCCTTCTGCGGCGTACCCAGATAAAGAAACGCAATCACCTCTTCCCCTTCCGCAAGCCCCAACCCCTTGGCCACATGCGCCGAATACGCCAGCTCACCCGTGCGCCACACCGCGCCAATCCCTTGCGCATACGCCGCCAGCAAAATCCCGTGAGCCGCGCAACCCGCCGCCAGCCGTTGTTCGGACTTCGGATATTTGACGTGATCCTGCAACCGCGCGATCACCACAACCACCAGCGGCGCACGCAGCGGGCCGTTACGCGCCTTGTCCAGCGCGGCCTCGGACACCTCGCTGTCTTGCAGCTTCGCCGCTTCAGCCAGCAACTCGCCCATTTGCTCGCGCGCCGCGCCTTCGACTGTCAGGAAGCGCCAAGGCTGCAAATGGCCGTGGTCCGGCGCTCGCATCGCAGCGCCAAACAGCACTTCGCGTTGTTCTGCGGTCGGTGCTGGTTCCAGCAATCGTGGAACGGAAACACGGTTGAGCAAAGCGTCGAGAGCCTGCATCGGCCATCTCCTGAAAAAAATGTGAAGCCATTCTAGCTGCAACCACCTCGGAAGTGCCGGTTTACATAGCAGGCCCCGCAGGTAGAATGGCGCCCTTCCCTATTTCAGCCCGAGCGGACTTCATGGCGTTGCCGACCTTACGGATTATTGGTTTCATCATCGGCATCTTCCTGATCACGCTGGCCATCGCCATGGTCGTGCCCATGGCCACGCTGGTGATTTTCGACCGCACCGGCGACCTGCCGTCGTTCCTCTGGGCGAGCATGATTACCTTTGTCGCCGGCCTCGCGCTGGTCATCCCCGGTCGCCCCGAACACATACACCTGCGTCCGCGAGACATGTACCTGCTGACCGTCAGCAGTTGGGTGGTGGTGTGCATCTTCGCTGCGCTGCCGTTCCTGCTGACCCAGCGCATCAGCTACACCGACTCGTTCTTCGAAAGCATGTCCGGCATTACCGCCACCGGTGCGACGGTGCTCACGGGCCTGGACACCATGTCCCCCGGCATCCTGATGTGGCGCTCGTTGCTGCACTGGATCGGCGGCATCGGCTTTATCGGCATGGCGGTAGCGATTCTGCCACTGCTGCGCATCGGTGGCATGCGGCTGTTTCAGACCGAATCGTCGGACCGTTCCGAAAAAGTCATGCCCCGTTCGCACATGGTGGCGCGTTTGATCGTTGCGGCCTACGTCGGCATCACCATCTTCGGCAGCCTGGCATTCTGGTGGGCCGGGATGAGCCCGTTCGATGCGATCAACCACGCGATGTCGGCGATTTCCACCGGTGGTTTCTCAACGTCCGACCAGTCTTTGGCCAAGTGGCCGGAGCCTGCAGTGCATTGGGTCGCGATCGTCATCATGATTCTTGGTGCCCTGCCGTTCACCCTGTATGTAGCGACCTTGCGCGGTAACCGCAAAGCACTGATCAAGGATGAACAGGTTCAGGGGCTGCTCGGCATGTTGCTGGTGACCTGGCTGGTGCTCACCACCTGGTATTGGTGGACCACCCAGCTGCATTGGCTGGAAGCCCTGCGACATGTGGCGCTGAACGTGACGTCGGTGGTAACGACCACAGGATTTGCGCTGGGGGACTACAGCCTCTGGGGCAATTTCTCGCTGATGCTGTTCTTCTATCTGGGTTTTGTCGGCGGCTGTTCGGGCTCGACCGCTGGCGGGATCAAGATTTTCCGCTTCCAGGTCGCCTACATTCTGCTCAAGGCCAACCTTAACCAGCTGATTCACCCGCGCGCGGTGATCAAGCAAAAGTACAACGGTCACCGCCTCGACGAAGAGATCGTGCGTTCGATTCTGACCTTTTCCTTCTTCTTCGCCATCACCATCTGCGTCATCGCGCTGCTGTTGTCGCTGCTCGGCGTGGACTGGATGACCGCCCTCACCGGCGCGGCCGCCACGGTGTCCGGTGTCGGTCCCGGACTGGGCGAGACTATTGGCCCGGCGGGCAACTTTGCCACCCTGCCGGACGCCGCCAAGTGGATTCTGTCGGTCGGCATGCTGCTGGGCCGACTCGAGATCATTACGGTGTTTGTTCTGTGTATTCCGGCGTTCTGGCGTCACTGACAGGAGCAGGCGCTTCCATCAGGCGCATCCGGTACTCGCCGGGGGTGGCATCGAACCAGCGGCGGAAAGCACGGAAGAAGTTGCTCGGATCGGCGAACCCCAGCAGGTAGGCAATTTCCAGCAGGGTCATGGTCGGCTGTGCCAGGTATTGCTCGGCCAGTTCACGTCGAGTGTCGTCGAGCAACGTCTGAAAACTCGTGCCTTCTTCCTGCAAGCGTCGCTGCAAGGTGCGTTGTGACAGGTGCAGCGTCTGCGCCACGGTATCGCGCTTGGGTTCGCCCTGGGGCAGCAAACGGCACAGCACCTGTCGCGCCTTGTGGGTCACGCGACTCTCGGAAAACCGCGCCAGGTATTCACCGGCAAACCGGTCATGCAACAGCGCCATCGCCTCGTTGGCAGTAGGCAGCGGAGCCTCCATGTCAGCACGCTCGAAGATCAAGGCGTCATAAGGCGCGTTGAACACCAAAGGTGCATGAAAGGCTTGTTTATAGGGTTCGAGATCGACGGGCTGATCGCCCTGCACCAGCACTTTGCGCGGTTGCAGAGTGCGCCCGGTCAACCAGCCGCACAGCGCCAGGGCACAGGCCAGTGACGCTTCGGCGCTCTGCCGGGTCGGTGGCAGATGGTCGCCGTGAACCGTCAGAATCAGCGCATAACCCTCATCCAGTAGCCGGAAGCTCAGGTCGGCACTTTCCGCAATGATCCGCTGATAACGCACCAGCCGTTGAAAGCCTTCGGCCAAGGTCTGGCTGGACATCAAGGCGTAGCCAGCCACATGGAAGGAGGCCGGCCGCACCACCTTGCCCATGTTCAGGCCAATCGCCGGGTTGCCGGACAGCTCAACCGCGCGCTGCCACAGTCGTGTCATGGAATCTTGCGGGAAGCGCGCATCCGGATCATCCAGTGCCGCGTAGTCGAGCCCCAGCTGCTTGAACAGAACCCGGCAATCCAGGCCGTCCATCTCCAGTGCTTTGACAATCCCCATCGCCCAGCTTGCAGAAGTCGTTCGTTCGCTCATGTCGTCCACTTACATGATGAGCCGCAGGCTACGGCCAATTTCCGAAGGATACTAAAGTGGCGCCTATTGTCACTGGCTGATGCCAATGATCACTCTAGACTCAAATAAGCTACCCGCAGAACAACTTGCAGTCAGAACAATAACCACAGAGATCGCAGTCGTGGAAAACGTCAAACGTTTCAACAGCTTCGCTGAGTTCTATCCGTATTACCTCAGCGAACACAGCAACAGTACCTGCCGACGATTGCACTTTATCGGCACGACGCTGGTTATTTTCATTCTGGCCCTCACCATCGGCAAAGGCGCCTGGCTGCTGCTGTTGGCGCTACCGCTGGCGGGCTACAGCTTCGCCTGGGCGGGGCATTTCTTCTTCGAGAAAAATCGTCCTGCGACCTTTCAACATCCGTTTTACAGCCTGCTCGGCGATTTCGTCATGTACCGAGACATGATTCTGGGTCGCGTGCCGTTCTAGGCGCAGCCGCTATTTAGAGAGATAAGCAAAGAGAGATCAGCCGA
Organism: Pseudomonas sp. RT4P38; assembly: GCF_054897765.1. NCBI lineage: Bacteria > Pseudomonadati > Pseudomonadota > Gammaproteobacteria > Pseudomonadales > Pseudomonadaceae > Pseudomonas > Pseudomonas sp. RT4P38. The sequence continues at coordinate 1,929,913 of NZ_CM142703.1, read as the reverse complement.
TGAATGCCAACGCCCGCTTCACCCACATGCAGGACGGCACGCAGGCAGACTGGGCGATTATCGCCGCAGACTTCAGTGCCTACGCGCGACAATTGCCGACACGGATTGTGGCGCACCTGAAATTACTGGAGGGTGATTTTGGCGGTTTCCCGGTGGATCGTCTGACCCATTCCCTGCAAACCGCCAGCCGTGCCTGGCGCGATGGCCGCGATGAAGAATATGTGGTCTGCGCGCTGCTTCACGACATTGGCGACACCCTGGGTTCCTACAACCACCCGGACATCGCCGCAGCGATCCTCAAGCCGTTCGTCAGCGCAGAGAACCTGTGGATGGTCGAGCAACACGGGATTTTCCAGGGATACTATTTCTTCCATCATTTGGGCATGGACCGGCATCTGCGCGAGCAATTCAGCGGCCATCCGCAGTATCAGGCGACCATTGAGTTCTGTGCCAAATATGATGCGGCGGCGTTTGATCCCGCGTATGACGCACTGCCGCTGAGTTTCTTTGAGCCGATGATGGAGCGGTTGTTTGCTCAGCCGAAGCATTCAATTTACAAAGCGGCAATGGAAGAACATTCGCCAGCCTGAAGATCCGAGGGGACCGCTGCGCGGTCCATCGCGAGCAAGCTCGCTCCCACAGGTGACCGAGTTCTTTCAGGAAAATACGATCAAAAATGTGGGAGCGAGCTTGCTCGCGATGGGGCCAGACCAGACACCCTGAATTTTAGGCGGGCTCTGCAACTTTGACGGCCTTCAACTCAGCCTCACGCGCCTGGACATCCGCCAATCGATACAATTCGATCGACCCGTCCCAATGCTCGATCAGTGCTGTGCACGACTCCACCCAATCCCCGCAATTGAGATAATCCACCCCGCCGACCTTACGAATCTCGGCATGGTGAATGTGCCCGCACACCACGCCGTGCAACTCGCGTTTGACGCATTCGTGAGCGATAGCTTCTTCGAAATCGCTGATGAAGCTGACCGCGGTTTTGACCTTGTGCTTGAGGTAGGCAGACAACGACCAGTAACCGTAACCATAACGGGCGCGCCAATGGTTGAGCCAGCGGTTGAGAGTCAGGGTGAATTCGTAGGCTGAGTCGCCGAGAAAGGCCAGCCAGCGGTGATACCGCGTGATCACGTCGAACTGGTCGCCATGAATGACCAGCAGATGGCGGCCATCGGCGGTCACGTGCACGGCTTCATCCACCAGTTGGATATTACCCAGAATCAGCTTCGAATAGCGGCGCAGGAATTCGTCGTGGTTGCCGGTGACGTAGATCACCTCGGTGCCGCGCTTGCTCATGGTCAGCAAGCGGCGGATCACATTCGTGTGCGCCTGAGGCCAGTACATGCCGCCGCGCAGCTTCCAGCCGTCGATGATGTCGCCGACCAGGTAAATCTTGTCCGCGTGGTAGCCCTTGAGAAACTGCGACAGGTGTTCGGCCTGGCAATCCCGGGTACCCAGATGCACGTCGGAAATCCACAAGGTCCGCACACGTTGCTTACGACTGGGTTTGGCGAGCTCGGCGCTGGTCATGGGCAACCCTCTGCAAAAGTTTTTGCAACTTTGCGCCGGTCGGGTTAATTGCCCATGACAGTGGCGAGTCAGTCCTGTGACAGCGCCCCACGATTGCCCTCGGTGTAGACTGGCAGCCAAGCCCTGGAGACCTGCGATGAGACCGATCCTCACGCTACGCCAATACACTCATGACCTGATCGTCCACAGTCACGATCACGCGCAGCTGGTGTTCGGGCTGTCGGGTGCGCTGGATTTCGAGGTCGACGGGCGTGGCAGTCAGGTCAGCGATCCATTGATCGCGCAACAAGGCGCGGTGTTGCTGCTGGCCAGCCTCAACAACGCCAAACCCGAGATCGTCGGCGGTCGGCGCCTGCCTTATGCAGCGCTGAATGCGCACATCGATCAGTACGCAGCCTATCCACTTCAAGTCGCCGATCTGGCGCGCATCGCCGGTCTGTCCAGCGCTCGGTTGCATGCGCGGTTCGTTGCTGAATGCGGGCAGACGCCGATGGATTACATCCGCAGTCGACGTTTGCACATGGCCGTGGGCTTGTTGCGGGATTCGGCGCTGCCGATCGGCGAGATTGCCAGTCGGGTCGGTTACAGTTCGCAGAGTGCCTTCGCAGCGGCGGTGTTGCGGGAGTTCGGTGCCTCACCTGGCAAATTGAGGCGCGAGGTTGGCGACAAAAGGCAATAGTTTACCGACAGACACAACAGGGGTTATCACGGTTCAATGCAGGAGCTGCCGAAGGCTACTCCTATCTCTGTTCGCTTGTTGTTAAGGATTGCAATGACTCCCCGCACCGCCCTTGGCGCCCTGCATATCGGCGCACTGATGTTCGGCTTGACCGGTGTGTTCGGCAAACTGGCTGCTGCCTCCCCCGCCATTATCGTTTTTGGTCGTGCCGCGTTCGCTGTGCTGGCGTTAGCCTTTTTTGCGCGGTTCGCCAGCAATACTCGCTGGCAGAAACTCGAGGCTATGGACTGGCGCCGACTGCTGCTCAGCGGTTTACTGCTGGCCGGACACTGGGTGAGCTTTTTCATTGCGGTGAAGGTCGCAGGCGTGGCAATCGCGACCTTGGGTTTCGCCAGCTTCCCGGCGTTTACCGTGATCCTTGAAGGGTTGATCTTCCGCGAGCGAATTCGCGCCAACGAAATCCTGCTGGTGGTGCTGGTCAGTGTCGGGCTGGTGCTGGTCACCCCTGATTTCGACCTGGCCAGCGGCGCCACCATTGGTCTGCTGTGGGCGGTGGGCTCAGGTTTGCTGTTCTCTCTGCTATCGCTGACCAACCGCGCCAGCTCCGGGCGAATCCCGGCGGTGCAGGCTGCGCTGTGTCAGAACGTGGTGGTCGCGTTGTGCCTGCTGCCGGTGGCGGCACCGCAGTTGAGCGAAGTGAGCGCCATCGACTGGCTGTGGATCGGTCTGCTCGGGGTGTTCTGCACCGGCGTCGCTCACAGTCTGTTTGTCGCCAGCCTGGCAGTGATCAAGGCGCGGACCGCGGCAGTGGTTTTCGCTCTGGAGCCGGTTTACGGCATCACCGTGGCCTGGCTTCTGTTTGATGAAGATCCGACACTGCGCATGCTGATCGGTGGCGCGTTGATCATCGTGGCGATCGTGGTCTCCAGCCGACTCTCGGGCGGCTCAAGCAAGAAGACCGTTGCGGCAGAAGCCGGCTCTCACTGAGTGCGGTCGTTGTGCCCCAGGTCGCGGTCCGGATCAATTTGATCGCGGACCCGCTGCTTCAGCACTTTGGCCTCAGGGAAACCGCCATCAGCCTTGCGCTCCCAGATCTGCACATCGTCACAGAAAATGTGAAACACCCCACCGGTGCCGGGCACCAGCGACACTTTGCCGAGGTCGTCACCAAAGGTGCTGAGCAGTTCCTGGGCCAGCCAGGCAGCACGCAACAGCCACTGGCATTGCGTGCAATAAGTGATGATGATTTCCGGTTTGCGTGCAGTCATGATCAGCGAAACTCCTGAGCCAGAGGTCGCCGCTATGATAGCCCGGCGAGCATGTTCCGCGCTGTTTGCTTAAGCGGCTCGTTACCTTCCTTGAGCAACTCGTTGAGCAGTTCGATGGCACTGTCCAGATCGCCGTCATCGATGCAGGTCTGGGCTTGTTCCAGTTTGCCGGCGCTGCTTGGCTCGGCCGGTTCCAGGTTCAACGGTTCCAACTCCAGCGACTGGCCGGGATCGCTGAACTCGTTGAGAAAGGTGTCATCCAGAGACTGCGAGTCAGGCTCGGCGACCCATTCAAGTTCGGGCTCGTCCAGCGTCGAGTCGTCAGGCATTTCAACTACCTCGGGCAAGACGTGCAGGTTCGAGATGAGCGGCGGCTCGACCGACGCGGGTTCGCTCGATGGCTTCGCGGCAGACGGCGAGTGTTCAAAAGGGCTGATCAGGTCCCAACTCGAATCCATCGACAGGTCATCCAGGTTCAGTTGGAACTCATCGTTCGGCGCTGCTTGAGGTATTAAAGGCTTGGGGGGAGTGATTGTCGCTGCGACGGCCAACGGTACCGCACTGCTCAGTTTCGGGTGTTGTGCGCGAATATTCTGAAGTTTTTGCAGGTCGTATCCGGCGTCACGCAGGTTGTTTTCCTGTGCTTCGTAAGCCGGTACGTCACCCTGTTTACCCAAGACTTCCAACAGCTGAACGGCCAGATCCGTGCGTTGCGGCGCCTTGATCAGTGCCTCTCGCAACAAACTGGCAGCTTCGGAAAAACGGCCATAGGCCAGATAGATACCCACCCCTTCGAGCACATCGCCTGCTGGCGTCTCTTCACCCGATTCGGTTGCTGGTTGCACGACCGGTTCTGCAGCGCGATTGAGCACCGCCTCATGCCGTGATGGCAAAACAGGTAAAGCGTCGGGCAATGCCTGAACCTGTTGTCGTTGGCGCCGAACGAACAGCCCCAGCAAAACCAAAGCCACCAACGCCAGCAACCCGAAAATCAGCAGCCAATGAGTGGCTTCAGGCTCTTCAACTATGGCCGGCGCTGGAGCCACGACGACGGGTGCAACCGGCTCCACCGACGCTTGTTTGATTTCCGCCAATTGGGTTTGCGGTTCAGTCACCTGTTTTTTCTGGCCGGCGACCTGTTCCTCCTGGGTTTGAAGCTTCGCATTCAACGCATCGATGGTTGCTTGTAGCTGCTGGTTTTGCAGCACGCTGGCCGCCAGTTGTTCGGCAATCGGATCACTCTCAGGCGTGGCAGGAGGTTGATCGACGCGAGAGACTGGCGGCTTTTTGCCCTTCGCCGCAGGTGGCTGCGCAACGGCCGGTTCAACCGTCGGGAATCCAGAGGACTGAACGTCGGTGACCGGTTCGTCAGTGACGGGAACAATCCCCGGTGAACCCGGCGGATCGATCAGCACCGTGTACTCACGCAGCACCCGCCCGTTGGGCTGATTGAGTTGCACGAGGAAAATCAGGAAGGGTTCATTGACTGGCTTGTTGGAGCTCACCCGGATCAGGCTGCGGTTACCGCGCAAGATCGGTGTGAATTTCAGATTGTTGAGGAAGAACACCCGATCGACGCCGGCGCGGCTGAATTCATCCGGCGTCGCCAGACTGACCGAGAGCTCACCCTCCTCCAGACCTGCGGCATCCACCAGGGCGATGTCGGCGCGCAACGGCTGATTCAGCGCCGAATGCAGGGTGATATCACCCAGGCCCAACGCGGGCGCCAATGCCGAGAAAGTGACAGCACCACCGACCAGAAGCAGCCTGGCGCAACACCGCAAAACCACGTGCCAACTCTCGAGCATGAGCATCCCTTAGATAACCATAACCATCTTGTACGCGTTCGCACATCCGGTACGAACACGATATTGCCAAGTAGTTCTTTATAGTCTGCCCAACGGGTTATCTCAAAAGTCCGGCTTGTGGTTATGCCTCAAGATTTTTCCAGGTTGGTCAGAATGTGCCCGTGGACACGCATGCAGACCTTCAAATCCGCCTCATCGACGCCTTCGAACAACTCGTGACGCAGTTGGGTGGCAATGGTTTCAATTTGTTCGATCAACGGACGCGCCGGGGCACAGAGGACGATTTTCTTGGCCCGGCGGTCTTCCAGCACCGATTGACGTTGCACCAGTCCCTGGCTTTCAAGGCTGTCGAGCAGTCTGGCCAACGTCGGCCCTTCAACACCGACGCTTTGCGCCAGTTCACGTTGGGTCGGGGCATCCTCGAAGCGCGCCAGGTGCAGCAGCACCAGCCAGCGTGCCTGGGACAGACCCAGGCCAGCCAGACGGCGGTCCAGTTCGGCACGCCAGCCGCGCGACATCTGGGCCAGTTGCATGCCAAAGCGGTGTTGGTCGGTTAACGGCATAAAACACTCATGATTAGACTGAAATAGAGAAAAACTAATTATTAGTCAGCTAAGCATGGCCGTTGGCTTGAGGCAAGGTTTGCTCTTTAGTGAATCGTTACATCACCGTAACAGGTCACTTAAACTTCAAATTCCGATTGCAGCGCCGCCCGCACACAGTACAACACCCCTTCCGGCACGCGACCGGCGAACAATGCGGCAATCTCCGACACGGGCGGCAATTCGCCCTCGCCGTCGAGGAACGCATCCTGGACTTCGCCCATCAACTCTTCGGGCAGATCCAGCGCTTGCTCCAGCGACAACTGTTGCTTGCCAATCGCCTCGGCGAGCAGGGTGTAGACATTCTTTTCCGAGCATTGCAGCTGGCCGGCGATCTGCAACGGTGTCATGCCCGCTCGAGCCAGGGTGATCATTTCGTGGCGCAGGTCGGCCACCACTTTCGGCGCCTCGACTTGCCCGCCAAGGACTTCGAGGAAGGCCTCGCCGTAACGTTCCAGTTTGCGCGCGCCAACACCACTGACCGTGGCCATTTCCGACAACGAGGTCGGCTGGCTGCGGAGCATTTCCAGCAGCGTCGAATCGGGGAAGATGACGTACGGCGGCACGCCATGCTCTTCGGCGAGCTTGCGACGCAAGGCGCGCAAGGCTTCCCACTGTTCGCGTTCTTCGCCGCGAACCAGTTGGCTCGCCTGGCTCTTGCTGCTTTTGGCAGTGGTTTGCGGCTTGAGGTCGCGACGCAGTTCCAGGGTCACTTCGCCCTTGAGCAATGGCCGACACGTGTCACTCAAGCGCAGGCCGCCGTAACCTTCGAGGTCGATGTCGGCCAGACCACGGGCAACCAGCTGTCGGAACAAGGAGCGCCACTCGCTCTCCCCCATCGCCTTGCCGACACCGTAAACCGACAGATGCTGATGGCCGAAGCTGCGGACCTTTTCGTTGTCCTTGCCCAGCAACACGTCCACCAGATGCCCGACGCCGTAGCGCTGGCCGGTGCGGAAGATCGCCGAGAGCGCCTGACGGGCCGGCTCGGTGGCGTCCCAGGTCTGCACGCCATCGACGCAATTGTCGCAGTGGCCGCAGGGCTCGGGCATGTCTTCGTCGAAGTAGGCGAGCAGCGTTTGACGACGGCAGCGGGTTTCTTCGCAGAGCGAGAGCATGGCGTCGAGTTTGTGCTGTTCCAGTCGCTTGTGGCGCTCGTCGCCCTCGGAGTTCTGCAACATCTGCTTGAGCATCACCACGTCTTGCAGGCCGTAAGCCATCCAGGCGTCTGCCGGCAGACCGTCTCGACCGCCGCGACCGGTTTCCTGGTAGTAAGCCTCAAGGGACTTCGGCAAATCGAGGTGAGCGACAAAGCGCACGTTGGGCTTGTCGATGCCCATGCCGAACGCCACGGTGGCGACCATGATCAGGCCTTCCTCGTTGAGGAAGCGTTTCTGGTGGTGAGCCCGGGTATCGTTGGGCAGACCAGCGTGGTACGGCAGCGCCGGGAAGCCTTGTTCGCTGAGGAACACCGCGACTTCGTCGACTTTCTTGCGCGACAGGCAATAGACGATACCGGCATCGCTGCGCCGCTCGGCGAGGAACGCCAGCAATTGCTTGCGCGGTTGCTCTTTGGGCACGATGCGATAGAAGATGTTGGGGCGGTCGAAACTTGAGAGAAAACGTTCGGCATCCTGTAAATGCAGGCGATCGACGATTTCTTCCCGGGTGCGCTTGTCGGCGGTCGCGGTCAGGGCGATACGCGGAACGTTGGGGAACAATTCCGCCAACTGGCCGAGTTGCAGGTATTCGCGGCGAAAATCGTGGCCCCATTGGGACACGCAGTGGGCTTCGTCGATGGCGAACAGGGAAATCTCAAGACTTTGCAGAAAGGCCAGCATCCGAGGCTGAACCAGACGCTCGGGCGCGAGATAAAGCATTTTCACTTCACCGCGCTTGATCCGTGCCGCCAGATCGCGCTGCTGCTCAGCGCTGAGCGTGGAGTTCAATGCCGCCGCGGCGACGCCCAGCTCTTCGAGGGTCGCGACCTGGTCGTCCATCAGGGCGATCAGCGGCGACACCACCACCGCCAGACCTTCGCGCAACAGCGCCGGCACCTGGAAGCACAATGACTTGCCGCCACCGGTAGGCATCAGCACCAGGGCGTCGCCGCCACTGGCCACGCGCTCAATGATTGCACCCTGACGGCCACGGAAACTGTCGTAGCCGAAGATGTCCTTGAGGACGCGTTGAGCCTGTTCGAGCATAGAAACTCCAAAAATCACAAAAACATCCCTGCAAGGCTGGTTCAGAACCACGAAGGCTGCACCGACAAATCGTAAGTGCGCATTGCATGACGCTTCACATTTCAGCCGCGACGCCGGCAGGACATCACAAAACGCGCGAGTATACCCGACCCCTGTCCGGCAAAGGGCGCCGCTGATAAGAGGCCTGTGCGCGCAAATATGCCGCGCGGCTGGCCTGAGTGCTCAAGAAGGCCTAGAATTCGCGCATCTGTTTAATTCCCAAGGTAGCCCTTTAATGTCCTTCGCTGAGCAATTAACCCGCCTGCAAGTCTTCCTCGACGCCGACGAACTGCATGACGAGGCGCTGGACTACGTGGCCGCCCACGGCTACCTCACTGCGCTGTCGATCTGTTCCGAAACCGTTCCCGACCGTGAATGGATCGACGCCCTCTTCGCTGAAGAGCCGCATTACGCCGACGACACCGAGCGTGAAGCGATTGAATCCACCCTGCTCGCCCTCAAGGCTCACATCGCTCGCCAACTGGCTGCCGATGAAGAGTTCGAGCTGCCATGCGACCTGGACCTGGGCGAGGAGCCGGACGATTCCGACCTGCGCGGCTGGTGCATCGGTTTCATGGAAGGCGTGTTCCTGCGCGAAGCGGCCTGGTTCGAAACCGCCGAAGACGAAGTCAGCGAAATGCTGCTGCCGATCATGGTCGGTTCGGGTCTGTTCGACGAACAGCCTGAGTTCGAAGACATCGCCAAAGACGCCAACCTGATGGACGACATGATCGTGCAGATCCCGGAAGCGCTGACTGCGCTGTACCTGCTGTGCCAGGCCCCAGACGAAAAACCGGCGATCCTCAAGCCTCGTCACCACTAAGGTTTTGCCTATGGACAACCCCATAGGCAACCGCTCCCTGATGTTGCGTTACGTGCTGTTGGCCATCGGCTGGCTGAGCGTAGCGCTGGGGGTGATCGGGATTTTCCTGCCGGTATTGCCCACCACGCCCTTCCTGCTGCTGGCGGCCGCCTGCTTCGCCCGCAGTTCGCCGCGTTTCTATCATTGGCTGGTTGAACATCCGCGGCTTGGGCCATGGGTTCGCGATTACCTGAGCGGCAACGGCATCCCGCTCAAGGGCAAGGTCTACGCCATCGGCCTGATGTGGGCGAGCATCCTGCTCTCCTGCTATCTGGTGCCCCTGCCGTGGGCGCGGGGGTTCATGCTGACCAGCGCCGTTCTGGTGACCCTCTACATCCTCAAACAGAAAACCCTGCAAAAGCCCTGATCCCTGATCGCTCCCTTCCTCCGACGATCAACCCTCCCTTTCAAAAAACACCGCCTAGACTTCAGGCATCTGCACCCGAGCGGCCAGACATGTCCCGCAGTCCGCGTAGTCCAGGATGGTCAACGCTCCGACTTCGGCTCGGCGGATGGCTGTTGCTGATCACTTTTCTGTTGGCCGGGCTGGGCAGTGTCGGGGCCAACTGGAGTTTTACGCAGATTCTGCAAACCGCCGAAGATCGCTACGGCACCCTCGGCCAGGGGCGGGGACGGATCGAGGCCTGGAGTCAGATGCTGCAAAGCGAAGTCAACGCCCCCGAGCGCGAGCAACTGAACGCAGTCAATCGCTTCTTCAATCAGCAACTGAGCTTTCTGGACGACACCCGCATCTGGCGTCAGACCGATTACTGGGCCACGCCCGTCGAATCCCTGATCAAGGGTGCCGCTGACTGTGAAGACTACGCACTGGCGAAATATTTCAGCCTGCGCCACCTCGGGATTCCCAGCGAGAAACTGCGCATCACCTACGTCAAAGCCCTGACCCAGAACCAGGCGCACATGGTGCTGACGTTCTACAACAGCCCCACGGCCGATCCGCTGGTGCTGGACAACTTGATCGGCGAAATCCGCCCCGCCTCCCAACGCAAAGACCTGCTGCCGGTGTACGCCTTCAACGCCGAAGGCCTGTACTTAACGGGAGCCAATGGCAGTAAACGCAGCAGCGACTCGAAAAACCTGTCGCGCTGGCAGGACGTATTGAAAAAGATGCAGGCCGAAGGGTTCGCCGTGGGTGACGGCTAGCCACCATCGCAAGGAGCGTTTTATGTCACTGCGCAAACAGTTGTTTCTCGCCATTTGCCTGTTTTTGCTGGTGGCGTTCAGCGGCAGTTTTTTTGTCAGTCTGGAAAGCTCTCGCGACCAGATGCTCGGCCAGTTGCGCTCCCACGCGCAGGACGCCGCCACGGCGTTGGGTTTGTCGTTAACGGCGCAGATTGATGACCCGGCGATGATCGAGTTGATGGTCAGCTCGATTTTCGACAGTGGCTATTTCAGCAGCATCCGAGTCATCAACATCGAGAATGAGCAGGTGCTGGTGGAACGCAGCGCATCGGCGCCAGTAGAAGGCGTTCCCGACTGGTTCGTCAGCCTGGTGGATCTGCGTGCGCAAGGCGGCGAAGCGCTGATCATGCGTGGCTGGGTGCAGGCGGCACGGGTCGAAGTGCTGAGCAACCCGCAATTCGCCCTGGCCAAACTCTGGGACAGCACCCTCGGCAGCCTGATCTGGCTGCTGATTTGCGGACTGCTCAGCGCCGTGTTTGGTGGCTGGTTGCTGCGGCGGCAATTTCGCCCACTCGACACCATGGTCAAACAGGCCGAAGCCATCAGCAAACGCGAGTTTTTAAGCCTGCCGAAACTGCCACGCACACCGGAGTTGAAACGCGTGGTACTGGCCATGAACCAGATGGTCGAGAAGCTCAAAGCGCTGTTCGCCGAAGAAGTCGCGCGCAGTGAAAAACTGCGGGTCGAATCCTATCAGGACAACCTGACAGGCCTGGCCAATCGACGCTTGCTGGATGAACAACTGGACGACCAATTGCTGGTCTCCGAGCAGAGCAGCGACGGCCATTTGCTGATGCTGCGGATCAACGACCTGGTCGGTCTCAACCAGCGCTTGGGTGGTCAGCGCACTGACGCCTTGATCAGCACCGTCGGTGAACTGCTCAAGCGTCTGACCCAACTTGCGGAGCGTCGCACCTGGCTGGCGGCACGCAATCGCGGTGGCGAGTTCAGCCTGCTGACACCGGGCCTCGACGCCAAGGACGCGGCACGCCTGGCTTCCGAAATCAGCGCCACCCTGGAAAACCTGCGCTTGACCGGCGCCAGCGATTGCATGCCGGTCGCACACTTGGGGATCGTCGCTTTCCAACCCGGTGAACCGGCCAGTGACGTGCTGATGCGACTGGATCAGGCGTTGACCCAAGCCCAGCAACATCCCGAGCGCCCGTGGGTCCACTTGACCTATTCCAACACCGCGCCGACCCTGTCTCAAAACGACTGGCAAACCTGGATCGACGACGCTTTGAACCAAGGCAAGATGCAGTTGTATTTCCAACCCGTCGTGCAATGCGCCGACACCAGCCAGGTGTTGCATCACAAAGTCCTCGCGCGCCTGCTCGACCCACACGGCGAGGCGATAGCCGCCGGGCGTTTCCTGCCGTGGATCGAACGCTTCGGCTGGTCGGCACGGTTCGACCTGGCCATGCTCGAAGCCACCCTCGACTACCTCGTCATCAACCGTTGGCCCCTGGCATTAAGCCTGTCCGGCAGCACCCTGCGCGATCCCGCGCAACTGCAACACATCCTCGACATGCTCGAATCGCTGCCCGAACTCGCTCCCCTGCTGATTCTGGAAATCGACGAACGCCAACTACCGCCTCAGGACGAACTGCAACGCCTGAGCCACAGCCTGCTCAACACCGGCTACCGTATCGGTCTTCAGCATTTCGGTGGCAGCTTCGGCCAGATTGGCAACCTGACTCAACTGGGGCTGGCTTACTTGAAAATCGACGGTGCGTACATCCGTCACATTGATGAGCAGAGTGATAAAAAGCTGTTCATCGAGGCTATTTTTCGGGCGACCAACAGCATTGATTTGCCGTTGATTGCCGAGATGGTAGAGACCAAAGGGGAATTGGAGGTGATCCGGGCGTTGGGGTTGTTTGGGGTGATGGGACGGTTGATTGGGCCGCCGGAGCCGATGTAAGCGGTACTACCGTTCGTCTTAAACCTGCCGCGACCTGTCAGATATGACAGTAGCCAATCGTTCGCGTCCGGAGTGTCATAGGCCCATACCCGTGAGGGCCCAAGGCCCATGCCCCCAGGAGAGAGCGATGGAAATCGATATTCAGTCTGCCGTGTTCAACGAATTGTTGGTGCTGTATCCGGTGATCATCCAGGGTTGGGTCGCCCCGGTGAAACCGGACGGTACCGCCCACGGTGGCATTCCCAAATCCCTCTACGATGGCCAGGCCCTAGGCCTTGAATGCATGGTCGACCCCTGGACCGAAATCAACTCGCTCACCTTTACCATGGCGGTCGATGATCACGTGGGTCTGTATATCAACGACGATCCGACCCCTGTGACGGGCAAGACCGTCAGCAAGGAGGATGAAGGTCTACGCCTGCGTCTCTATGTGCCGCACGGGTATCTGACGCAGGGTGTCAATCGACTGCATTACAAGGTCACCCGTGTCGGCGGGAACGTTGAAAGTTCTCGGGATCTAAACGTGCTGTACCACCTGCGGCCTGCCGATGGCCTGGATCTGGTGATCCCGCTGGACGTGATCAGGGACGGCGTGAACGCTGAGCGGGCGGCGCAAGGGGTGGAGTTCGGGTTCACCTACGCCAACCGGCGACCATTCGACCGTATCGAGTTTTGGCTGGGCGATGCGCTGGTCAGGTTCGATGTCCCCGATGGCACGGCGCCAATCACGCACACACTGTTCATGGACACGTTCCAGAAGGCAGGGGACAACACCAGTGCGGTGGCCGAGTTTTTCGTCGTCGACCAATTGGGCAATCGGGTCAAATCCGCGGAGAAGCGGCTGGACATCCACCTCGAACGTCTTATCCTTCTGGCCCCGACCGTCAAGGGCCAGACGGGCAACAACCTCAGCCCCACCCTGCAGGACTTCCGCGTGATTGTGCCGCAAGGCTCGCTGCTGCCCACCGACAAGGTGAGCGTGATCTGGCAAGGTGCGATCAGCACGCCGGCGGCCTCCTTCACCAGCCCGCAACGGCTGGTCAGCGCCGGGCTGGAGTTTGTCGTGCCGCGCTCGGTGCTGGCCTACAGCCTGGGCAAACCGGCGACGATCACTTATGTCATCGAACGCGCCGGAAAACCCTTCACCTCATTGCCCTTGATACTGAACATCCTGACGCTGCCGACGACGGCGCTGATCCCGCCGAAGATCGTTGAGGCCGGTGCCGCCAATGTGATTGACGTGATAGCACTGGGTACAAAAAACGCGACCATCCATGCATCGCTTCATACGTTGATCGAGGCGGGCCAACCGTGCTGGCTGAGCCTGGAAGGCAAGAAACCGGACGGCTCGGCGCACAACCTGGCGTTGTGGAACGGCCTGCCGGCCCAGACCAACGTCAATTGGATTAAACAGGGATACTGGCCGGCCGCGCTGGCCAACGGCTACCTGAAACAACTCGGGCATGGCACGCCGCTGACGATCAAGTTCAAGGTGTCGCTGGACAAGAGCAATGACCCGGCGACGGCCACGGTGTTTCCGGATCGCCAGTACACCGTCAAGGCGCTGGTGGAACTCAAGCCCGGGATCACGTCGGTGAAAGACTCCAAAAACGTGGAGATTCCGAACGCCGGAATCACGGTAGATACCACTGTCACGCTCAGCGGCACGGCCAGCAAGGGTCAACAGGTCGAGATTTTTGACGGCACAACGCCCAAGGGCACTGTAACGGCCCACGCCACAACGGGTGCTTGGACCCTTGCGTTAACGGCGCTGTCAGTGGCAGCTCACAGTTTCACGGCCAAGGCACTGTATGGCAGCGGGCAGGTATCTGCCGCCCGAACCATGACGGTCATTGCACTCGTCGCGCCAGTGATCACCTCGGTGAAAGACTCCAAAAGCGTAGAGATTCCGAACGCCGGAATCACGGTAGATACCGCTGTCACGCTCAGCGGTACGGCCAGCAAGGGTCAACAGGTCACGATTTTTGACGGCACAACGCCCAAGGGCACTGTAACGGCCCACGCCACAACGGGTATTTGGACCCTTGCGTTAACGGCGCTGCCAGTGGCAGCTCACAGTTTCACGGCCAAGGCACTGTATGGCAGCGGGCAGGTATCTGCCGCCCGAACCATGACGGTCATTGCACTCGTCGCGCCAGTGATCACCTCGGTGAAAGACTCCAAAAGCGTAGAGATTCCGAACGCCGGAATCACGGTAGATACCGCTGTCACGCTCAGCGGCACGGCCAGCAAGGATCAGCGAGTTGAGATTTTTGATGGCGCGACCTCAAAAGGGGTTGCAACCGCCAATAGCAGTGGCGTCTGGACTCATCCGGTAAGAGGGCTGGCAGTGGCCGCTCACAGTTTCAGTGCCAAAGCCTTGTATGGTAGTGGCCAAGCCTCTGCCGCTCGGACCTTTAGCGTGCTTTTACCGCTGGTTATTGATCAAACCCGAATGGTGCTGGATGGAGTGAATTTATTCATTGGACCGTCGGCCCAAGCAATTTTTACGAGAAACGCCGTGACCCTGCCAGGCACAGCAATGTCGCGCACCGCCAGCGGGGGGGGCTTCCCGTACACATATTCATCTTCGAACCCGCGAGTTGCGACGGTAACTACACAAGGCGTGGTCACATCGCAAGGTAACGGTCAAGCAAGCATAGTGGTCCGCGACAAAAGCGGCGTGGAAGTGGCGTACACCGTCTTGTGCTCGAACACATTCGACATTATGGCAAGCTTGAGCAATGTCAATTACACAACGGCCGTCACCAGAATGGCAGCGGCCGGAGGACGCTTCGCCGCGAGGGACTCCGGGGAGGAGCAAGCCATCAGACTAGGCATACTACTCAAGACATCGGCTACCCACATGAACATGCGAGGGACCACCCCCGCGACGGGCACAGAAAAATGTCGAAACATCACCCATCAGAAAGCCCCCGCTCTCTTATGGCACGACAGCGCGCAACCACACTCAACCCAATATAGCTACATCGGGATCGTACCGAGAACCGCGTGAGAATCTTCGCCGATCCCGTAGATAAGAAAAACGTTAGTCCACCTCAAACAACCTCCTGAACTGGAGGTTGTTTGAGGAAAAGGGGACACCCATTAGCCGGTCTCAAGTCAAGGCTAAAAGCCACTCGCCCTGCAGTTTTTAACGGCGGGGTTTCCCTCTATTTCAACCTGCCTGGTTGAACCTGTCGAACCCGTTTCCTCATCATTGGCTACGACCGAGTCGTGCCTGACACCCATATGGATCAAGCGGTAGCGATGCAGCCAGCACCGCCCTGGCAGTTAACTGCCCCAGAGAAACGTTGGTGCCGCCAATGTGTCCAAAAGAGCGAATAAAGGGACGAATATATTTATTCGTCCCTTCCCTATATCTCCAGTACGTGCAGTGAAAGAAGATGTTTAATCGACACCTTCAGACACTCACTCAGGCACTAGTAATGCTGGCTCGCAAGCTTGCTCGGGTCGTGTTCGCCCTGCTAAAGGGCGAAGCGAATACCAACCGAAAGTCAATGGCGGACTTTTCCTCAGCTATAGAATCTCCCACAGGTGAATGCGGTTAACTGTGGGCGAGCCTGCTCGCAATAGCGATGCCCAAAATAACCAAAACCCGCCATCCCTTTCCACAGGAATGGCGGGTTTTGTCGTTTCAGCCTTCAGATCCGGTTCACGCTCGCCAGGTCAATTGCCTGGTTCGCCAGCGAGGGCCGAAATCCGGCAGTCCAAGCATTTAACCACCCGTCGGAAACAGGCATCTACCTGTCAGATCTGACAGTAGCCGAACGTGCAGCATCGCTGTTTGATTACTCCTGCCCGTCACTACCACTGGAGCGTCAGACATGAACACGCCCGAATCGCCCGACAACACCATACTGGCGCTGTCTCCGCCCCGTGTTTCCGAGGCCACCGAGCCGGTGGTCGGTGCCCATTATGGGGTGCCGAAACATGTGTATGACCTCAAACCCATGGGCTTGAAAGTGGATATCGACCCTTCGCTTGCCGGTACGGTGAATCCCGGCGATGTCATCGTACTGGTGCTGAACGGGCAGTCCGTGGCCAGCAAACCCGTCAACCCGGGCGAAGAGAACACGGTCAATACCCTGTACATCCCGAGAAACCTGTTGCTGGCGGATCGGCTCAATGAACTTGTGTACACCATCACTCGCGGCAGCCAGAACATCGGCACCTCCACGCCGATATTGACGTTGCTGTACAACGCCATCCGTCCCGGCATGGAGGATCGTACCCCCCTCGACGCTGCCCACTCCGAACTGGAACTGATTCTGCCGCAGGACGTGATCGATGACGGCATCGATGCCGGCCGTGCGCAACAGGGCGTTCAGGTGTGTTTTTCCTACCCCTACTGCCGTGCGCATGACGTGATTTGGCTGAACTGCAACGGACAGGATGTCTACCGCACGGTCACGGTCGCCGAAGCGCCCGCCATTCCTTCAGCGGAGCCGACGACCCTTTGCGTGATGGTCGAGGAAGCCGTGTTCAAGCGGGCCGGCGACCACCTGAAATTCACGTTTTCCTACACCGTCACCGACCAATTGGGCAACGGCCCGGACACCGACTCACCGTTGTCGGCAATACAAACCGTCGATGTGGACCTGGCCGGCAACCGCTTGCCGGCACCGATCCTGCGCGAAATCCTGAATGACCCGACAGATGATCCGGGCACCATTGACCTGGAAAAACTCGGCAACAATCCCCTGTTGCTGATCGTCCTGACCAACGACCACCGCTTCCTGCCGGGCGATACCGTCAATGCGACCTACACCGCAAAAGTCACTGGCCAGCCGGACGTTGTGGTGCCGGCAACGGGTGTGGTCGAAGCAGACGAGTTCGGGCAAAAAAGACCCTGCGTACTGCAAGTGGCCAACGACAAGGTAATTGCCGGCAGCGTGGTGCAGGCGAAGTATGAGTTGGTCAGGAATGGGGTGGTCTTCGCCACGTCTAAAACCACCATCGCTGAGGTTAGCGGCGCGGGCAGTGTTGATTTGTTGCCGCCGTTTCTGGTCAAACCGGCAGTGAGTCCGATTGATGCGTTGGCCTACCCGAACGGGGTGACGGTGCGAATCGAGTATCTGGGCGCGCTGGACGGCGACAAGGCACGGTTGGTCGAGGTCAATGCGCCAGCGGGTTCACCACAGTTTCCGCTAGTGGCGTTCAACAGCAACAAGCGCACCAACACCGTGCTGACGCAAGCGTTTCTAGCGGCCCGGCAGGGTAAGGATATTGGGCTGCGGTGGAATCTGAATCGCAATGGCGGGCAGGCCGGGAAGTCTCCGGTGGTGAAGTTGAGTGTGATGAAGGTTGAGGATGGAGATCCGCGGCTGCCTGTACCGAAGATTGATAAAGCTGATAGTGCGGATGTGATAGATCTCGCTGAATTCGAAGGCGATCCACACGTCACTTTCACATCCTGGCCATTTAATGGTGGGGGTTATACGGTGGTAATACGCGTTATTGGGATCAAACCCGGCGGTATTGCCCACACCATCCCAATTGCCAATGAATCCCTGACACCTGACGAGGAAATCAAAGGTTTCAGCAGATCCCTTCCACGTGAACAACTTATGTTACTTGAGAACAATTCCACGCTCTATATCGAAACAGAAGTCTCTTTCAATGGAGAAATAACAAAGAGGGTGATATTCCCGACATCCAAGCTGTATACCATTAAGAATGCGCCCATTTTATTGTCGGAAAACTTTGATGGACAGCCCGCAGCGTTTATATCGGTGGGTGGACGTATTGTTCTACCGAGCATGGCAATTTCTTTTCTTGAAGGGAATGGCCAAATGGGGATAACTCCCTTATCTAGTGTAATCACCGGACCTTTTGCTCCCATAGCGGGCCAGAGTGCAGGACAGCTGCTGGAGATGCATACGAACGCCACCGGCACGTCGCAACGCATGCGCATCGAATTTAACTGGAGCTACTCCAGCGTCAGTTTTTGGTGCAGATTTGTCCAACATGACGATATCTCGGTTTCCTTTTTTAATAAGGAGAACGACCGACTAGATCATAAGTTTCTCGCCAACAACTTTGAGCCACAGCTTGTTACGCTCTTCAGCTCCGAAAACAATATTCGAAGCATAGAAATTAAGACACCTCGACCGGACTTAATTACCTTTGATTTTTTCAGCATGCAACGTAAGTAAAAATGGAATGGGGATGGGACGAAAAGGGTACGTATTTAATGCGAAGCCCTGGCCTGAGTAAGCAACAAAAGGCGATGTTCAATCGACATCTCCAGATACTCACTCAGGCTACACATTCTTACGCAGCTGCCTACAGCTGCGCAAGAATCCGCCGGTTTGAGCGCCTTGAGGGCGGCCCTATCGTTTGCCGGTCGCTGACGAATCAGCGATCGGGTCTCGCAGCCGTGTCTCTCTGGACGCGTAACATTCTCCGTTCGAGAACAGGTATGCCTGTCCATTCATGTTATGGCGGCTATACGTGGGAGACCTCCGGGTCTGCCGCAAACCAACAGCCAACCCAACGGAACCCGACCCGACATCCCCTGGCGTGGGCGAGCGTGATGCTCAGTGATTTCGCCAGCCTGGTGGACGGCCCCTATCGCAACACGATGCTGGAAATTCAGCAGGTGGTGATGCTTGGAGCGCTGGCGGTGAATCGGGTGTTGGATAATCTCGATCCGCAGACATAAAGGGCGAATTGTGGCGAGGGGCTTGCCCCCTCGTCACAGGGATCGCGGTTCATCAGATGAACCTCGATAGCGATGCTACAGACAACAAAAAACCCGCCGTTCCTTTCCACAGGAATGGCGGGTTTTGTCGTTTCAGACTCGCATCACACCGTATCCACCTTCAACGAATGGTCATTCAACATGCCATTGATGATGGTCGCCGTATCGTGTCCACCGGCAATCACCCCGCCCGCCCCCGGCGTTACACCGTAGTGGCTGGCCAGATTCACACCCGCCAGGTCGATGGTCTGGTTCGGCGCGGCACCGGCCATGGCGCTGACGTCGATACTGGTGACCAGCGAGGCGCCGCTGCCGGTGACTTTGAAGTGCAGGTAGTCATCCAGCGACGCCGTGGTGCCGTTTTCCCCTTGCAGCAGTTGCGACAGGTCGAGTTTGTCGGTGCCGGGCGTGAAGTCGATGACCACGTCGTGGCCGCTGTTGCCTTTGAGCCACTGGAAGGTGTCGGCGCCGCTGCCGCCGGTGAGGGTGTTGTTGCCCAGATCGCCAATCAGGAAGTCATCGCCGCCCCCACCGTTGAGCATGTCGTTACCCAGTCCGCCGTTGATGATGTTGTTGTGGTTGTCGCCGGTAAGGCTGTCGTTGAAGTTCGAGCCCGTCAGGTTTTCGATCGCCGCCAAGGTGTCGGTCCCGGCGCCCACGGTGTTCTGCGGAGTGAGCAGGCTCAGATCAACGGTGACGCCGGTCGTGGCGTGGGCATAGCTCGCCGTGTCGACGCCGGTGCCGCCGTCGAGCAGGTCGTTGCCCGCGCCGCTGAACAGCAAGTCATTGCCGGCGCCGCCGTGCAACTCGTTATTGCCGGTGCCCGCCACCAATACATCATCGCCCGCCGTCCCGGTGAGGGTGTGGCCGTTCTGATAGGTGATGGTCACGGCGGCGCTATCGCTGCCGCCATGGCTGTCGTTGGCAGTGTAGGTGCCGTGGTAGTCCGGGGTGACATCGTGGGCCCCGGCGTAGTTGACGGTCATGGTCAGTTGGTAGTTTTCCGCCCCCTTCCCGCTAATGCCCGGACCATCGTTGTCGATGTTGATGATGTGGATCTGGTACTTGCCGTCCGCCGCGGCGGTGATGGTCTGGCCGTCGGCGATGGCAGTGAAAGCCCCACCGTTGACGGAGTACTCCATCGCGATGTGACCAGCCGCCAGATTGTGATCCAGGTTAAGGGTTTCACCCTGTTTGAGGTTGACGGTGATGCGGTCCTCATCGTTGGCGTTGGCATGGGTGACGGCGCCCAGATAACCGCTGACCACCAGCAGGGCAGTCATGGTCGCAGCGTTGCCGGCAAAGGCACTCCGCACATTCGCCAATGCCTGGTTAGCCGCGTTGTTGTGAGGGCCGTAGAAATTGATCGCTCCGCTGCCGGTGAAGTCTGCACCTTTGGCAAGGTCGAGGGCTTTTTCGTAGACGGTCACGTCATTGTCGCTGACCGCTCTGATGCAGCTGTTGTTCACGTCGATGGTGATGGTGGTGGTCCTCTCGTCGCCATCGCCATCGCGCAAGGTGTAGGTGAACACGTCGGTCGCACCGGGACCGTTCACGGCGTCCGGGTTGCTGTGATAGACCGCGTTGCCCGCTGCATCCAGTGTCAGGTAACCGTAGGTACCATTGATTTGGCTGTTCAAGCCGCCGATGGCCGAGGTCGAGGTGTCTGAACCGGCGCGCACACCGACCACCCAGCCCCCATCGGCATCGCCGAAGTCGTTCACAAGCACGTTGCCACTGACGATGCCGCCCTCCGCGACCGAGGTCGCGTCGGGGCTGGCATTCGGCAGGTCATCGACAATGTTCACCACGATGGTGCTGGTGGTGGAATGGCCCAGGGCGTCGGTGGCTTTGTAGGTGAAACTTTCGCTGAGGGTGTTCGCGCCATCGTCGGCGTGCGGCGTGGTGCTTGGCGCCGACGTCAGCGTGTAGGTGTAGGAGCCGTCGGGGTTGAGCAGGATTTGGCCGTAGGTGCCTGTGGCGCTGCCGACCAGCGTGTAGGTGATCGCGCCGCTGGCGCCGCTGACCGAGCCGACCAGGGTGCCACTGGCGGTTTCAACCGTGCGGTCTGGCTGGCTGCCGGTGACGGTGCCGGCCGCCAGATCCTGACCGTCCTTGTTCAGGTCGAGGGCTTTTTCGTAGACCGTCACGTCGCTGTCGCTGACCGCTGTGATGCAGCTGTTGCGCACGTCGATGGTGATGGTGGTGGTGCTTTGGTCACCGTCGGCATCGCGCAGGGTGTAGGTGAACACGTCGGTCGCACCGGGACCGTTCACGGCGTCCGGGTTGCTGTGATAGACCGCGTTGCCCGCTGCATCCAGTGTCAGGTAACCGTAGGTGCCATTGATCTGAGTGTTCAGGCCGCCAACGGCCGGGGCCGAGGTGTCTGAACCGGCACGCACGCCGAGCACCGCCCCTGCGGCGAGGCCATCGGCGCCGCCGAGGTCGTTCCACAGCACGTTGCCACTGACGATGCCGCCTTCGGCGACCGAGGTCGCGTCGGCATGGGCGGTCGGCACGTCATCGACGATGTTGACCACGATGGTGCTGGTGGTGCTGTTGCCCAGGGCGTCGGTGGCTTTGTAGGTGAAGCTTTCGCTCAGGGTGTTGGCACCGTCGTTCGCCTGCGGCGTGGTGCTGGGCGCCGACGTCAGGGTGTAGGTGTAGGAGCCGTCGGGATTGAGCAGGATTTGCCCGTACGCCCCGGTGGCGCTGCCGACCAGGGTGTAGGTGATTGCGCCGGTGGCGCCGCTAACCGAGCCGACCAGCGTGCCACTGGCAGTTTCGGTCGTGCTGCCCGGCTGACTGCCAGTGACGGTGCCGGCCGCCAGATCCTGACCGTCCTTGTTCAGGTCGAGGGCTTTTTCGTAGACCGTCACGTCGCTGTCGCTGACCGCTGTGATGCAGCTGTTGCGCACGTCGATGGTGATGGTGGTGGTGCTTTGGTCACCGTCGGCATCGCGCAGGGTGTAGGTGAACGTGTCGGTCGCGCCAGGGCCACTCACGGTGTTCGGGTTGCTGTGGTATTCAGCGTTGCCGTTGGCATCCAGCGTCAGGTAACCGTAGGTGCCATTGATCTGGCTGTTCAGGCCGCCCATGACCGGGGTCGAGGTGTCTGAGCCGGCGCGCACGCCGACCACCGCCCCCCCTGCGGCGAGACCATCGGCGCCGCCGACGTCGTTCCACAGCACGTTGCCACTGACGATGCCGCCCTCTGTGACCCCGGTCAAGTCAGGGTTGGCGGTTGGCAGGTCATCGACGATTTTGACCACGATGGTGCTGGTGGTGCTGTTGCCCAGGGCGTCGGTGGCTTTGTAGGTGAAGCTTTCGCTCAGGGTGTTGGCACCGTCGTTCGCCTGCGGCGTGGTGCTGGCCGGCGAGGTCAGGGTGTAGGTGTACGTGCCATTGGGATTGAGCAGGATTTGGCCGTAGGTGCCAGTGGCGCTGCCGACCAAGGTGTAGGTGATTGCGCCGGTGGCACCGGTGACGGAGCCGACCAGGGTGCCACTGGCGGTTTCGCCGATGTGACCCGGCTGGCTGCCGGTGACGTTCCCGGCCGCCAGATCCAGGCCATCCTTGTTCAGGTCGAGGGCTTTTTCGTAGACGGTCGCGTCGTGGTCGCTGACCGCTCTGATGCAGCTGTTGTTCACGTCGATGGTGATGGTGGTGGTGCTTTCGTCACCGTCGGCATCGCGCACGGTGTAGGTGAACACGTCGGTCGCACCGGGACCGCTCACGGCGTTCGGGTTGCTGTGGTATTCAGCGTTGCCGTTGGCATCCAGCGTCAGGTAACCGTAGGTGCCATTGATCTGGCTGTTCAGGCCGCCAACGGCCGGGGTCGAGGTGTCTGAACCGGCACGCACGCCGAGTACCGCTCCTGCGGCGAGACCATCGGCGCCGCCGACGTCGTTCCACAGCACGTTGCCACTGACGATGCCGCCTTCGGCGACCGAGGTCGCGTCGGCATGGGCGGTCGGCACGTCATCGACGATGTTGACCACGATCGTGCTGGTGACGACATTGCCCAGGGAATCGGTGGCGTGGTAGGTGAACGTTTCGCTCAGGGTGTTGGCACCGTCGTTCGCCTGCGGCGTGGTGCTGGCCGGCGAGGTCAGGGTGTAGGTGTACGTGCCGTTGGGATTGAGCAGGATTTGCCCGTACGTCCCGTTGGCGCTGCCGACCAAGGTGTAGGTGATCGCGCCGACCGCGCCGCTGACCGAACCGACCAACGTGCCACTGGCGGTTTCGCCGGTGTTGCTCGGCTGGCTGCCGGTGACAGTGCCGGCCGCCAGATCCTGGCCATCCTTGTTCAGGTCGAGGGCTTTTTCGTAGACAGTCACGTCACTGTCGCTGACCGCTATGATGCCGCTGTTGTTCACGTCGATGGTGATGGTGGTGGTGCTTTCATCACCGTCGGCATCGCGCACGGTGTAGGTGAACACGTCGGTCGCACCGGGACCGCTCACGGCGTTCGGGTTGCTGTGGTATTCAGCGTTGCCGTTGGCATCCAGCGTCAGGTAACCGTAGGTGCCATTGATCTGGCTGTTCAGGCCGCCCATGACCGGGGTCGAGGTGTCTGAGCCCGCACGCACGCCGACCACTCCGCCCCCGGCGGCGGGACCATCGGCACCGCGGACGTCGTTCCACAGCACGTTGCCGCTGACGATGCCGCCTTCGGCGACCGAGGTCGCGTCGGCATGGGCGGTCGGCAGGTCATCGACGATGTTGACGTTGATTTGCCCGGTCGCCGTACTGCCGTCCGTATCGGTGGCGACGACGTCGAAATTCTCGGTGATGCTGTTGGCACCGTCACCGGCTGGATGGGTTTCATTGTCGTTGAGGGTGTAGCTGTAACTCACAACCCCCGTGGCCGGGTTGTAGCCGGTGACAGTCAGGGTGTTGCCCAACGGGGTGGTGATCGACTGTGGGAAGCCTGCGGCGACACCACCGCTGATGACATTGATCCCACCAATGCTCAGGCTGGTCAGCCCATCGGGAGCAGACACGCTGAACGTGCCGGTCTTGGTCAGCGCCCCAGGGTTGGGGGCTGAACCGTCGGCCAGGTTGGCCTCATTGAGGGTCAGTTCGCCCCCTGCCACCGACAGGCCGGTGAGGGTCACCGGATTGTTCGGCACATCAGGAAAAACCGGTGTCACAGGAAGAACGCCTGTCCCTCCTGAACCGCCTGAGCCGCCTGAACCACCCGAACCACCCGAACCGCCTGCACCACCTGCACCACCTGCACCGCCTGCACCGTTGTCGCCGTTGTCCGGGTTTCCGGCCAGCCGCTCCAGGGGAAATTCGGGAATGCCGTTGAAGCCTGCGGTAGGAAAACCAATCGTCGGATCGACCCGCCCGCCCACCTCTTCAAGCATGACAAACGTGTGGCCGCCACCCAGTGCACCAGGTGCTCCGGTCGAACCCGGTCCGGCTGCCGTGGCTTCCGCGGTCTGGGTCGGGTCGTCGCCGGCAGCGATCGCTTTTTGCAGTTGCTCGACATCGGTCAGTTGCGCCTGAGTTGGCGTCACCGCTTCAGCGGTGTCTACATGGGGTGCCTGATGCGCGATTAACTGAGGCGTCATCTGCATGCTGCTGTCACGCCCAAGTGTCAGTTCCTGGCCATTCTGCAGATGAACCGCCACCGCGCCTTCGGCCCCGGTGACCAGTTGATCGCCGGCGAATAACCGGTCCCCCTCGACCAGCGCGCGTCGGGTGCCATCGCTAGCGACCGCGAACACCTGACCAATGACCTTACTGACAATACCGATGAGCGTAGCCATGTGCACTTCCTCCGCTGCCAACCGCTGTCGGCATCCTGTTTTTGCGAAGAACGTGCTCCTGGCTCCAACGGGTTGCCTGGCGGAATCGCCTGCTGGCAGCAGTTACTTGAAGTAAGCCGCTGCCCTGGCGCCGTTCTCGCCAAGCGTGCCGCTCGCGGGCGACGTGTCTGCTGCGGGATAAAAACCCTCTGCAATCAATGGCATCGGGATCCACTTGCGCAACAAGTCACCCTTTGAGCGATACGTAACGGTTTTGATCCACTAAGGTGACAAAAAACCGTCACCTAAAAACCGTTCGCTTCCCTCCCCTCCAGCACTTCCCCGCCCTATGTCGATATGTGAATTGAAACTTTCCTCAAGCCCTGAGGAGCTCCCTAACGCTCATAAAACAAGGGCTTTCGCAGTGAACAATGTGCTGGATTTTGCAGAGCGCATAAGTTTTTTTTGGCATAGTCATTATGAAAAATTCTTCTATGGTTCTCTCTAAAATGTTCTTAGCTCTGTTGTTACAAGAGTGAAACGGTTTTCACTATAAATGCCGTCAAATATTTGGCGAACAATAAGCACCATTAGGAATCAGGGAGAGGCACCCATGCGCGTACTAACCCCCCTATGCAGCGCAATTCTGCTGGCGATGGCCTGCACTTCTCAGGCCCAAGCCATGTCATTGACGGAGGCGATCCAGAGCACCATCGCGACCCACCCGGAGCTGGCGTCGCGTGTGAACAGCCGTCTCTCGGCCGATGAACAAGTGAAAGTCGCCAAAGGGGGCTTTTATCCATCGGTTGATCTGAATGCCGCCTACGGGCGCGGGTACAGCGACAACACCAACACCCGGGCATTCGGCAATCACCACACCGAAATCCTGACCTACACCCAATCGGAATTGCGCCTGCGGCAGATGCTTTTCGATGGTTTCAACACCTCCAACGAAGTCCAGCGCACCAAAGGCGTGGTCAATTCCCGGGCCTATTACGCTCAGGGCACCGCTCAGGATCTGGCCCTGCGCACCATCGAGGTCTACCTCGAAGTGCTCAAGCGCCGCGAACTGGTAACCCTGGCCACGAACAACCTGCAAGCTCACCTGCGGGTCAACGATCAGATTGGTCTGCGCACCCAGCGCGGTATTGGCAGCAACGCCGACTCCGACCAGTCCGTCGCTCGTCGGGCACTGGCGCAAAACAACCTCGATACCGCGGAAGTCGATCTGGCGGATGCCGAGTCCAACTTCTACGCGGTCACGGGGCGCATGCCCGATGAACTCGAAACACTGCCCTCGACCCGCGGCGAATTGCCCGCCACCCTGCAGGAAGCCCAGCAAAGCATGGTGGAAAACAACCCGTACCTGAAATCTGCCCAGGCCGATGTGCAATCGGCCGAGAGCCAGTACGAAGTGTCCAAGTCGCCGTTCTACCCACGTTTCGACGCCGAAGCCGCCGTGGGTGCAAACAACAACGTGCAGGGCGATGAAGGCCACGACAACGAATGGCGGGTCGGCATAGTGATGAACTACAACCTGTTCCGCGGTGGCAGCGATAAGGCTCGCCTGGCCTCCAATGCGCACCAGATCAACCAGGCGATGGACATCCGCAACAATGCCCTGCGCCAACTCAACGAGAACATTCACCTGGCCTGGAACGCCATGGTCAATGCCAAGAAACAAACCCCGACCGCCCGCGAGTACGCGGACACCAGCGGGCGCGTACGCGTGGCGTATCAGGACCAGTTCGGCCTCGGCCAACGCACCCTGCTCGACCTGCTGGACAGTGAAAACGAGCTTTACAACGCCAACCGCCGCTACACCGAAGTGCGGTACACCGAGGAGTACTCGATGTACCGCGTGCTGGCGAACATGGGTCAGTTGCTGAGCAAACAACGGGTGGTGTTGCCCGCCGATGCGATCGCCCAGACCGAAGTGAAAAATGAAGCCCGTTTGCCTGAACTGAAATAGCTCACTGGGAGCGATCAATGTGACCAGCATGGAACCCGGCAATATCGGTGTCGATCCGCGCCTGAGCTTCGATGACCCGCTTCTGGACGGTCTGTTGATCCTCTGCAAACTCCACGGCGCGACGGTCAGTCGCGCCAGCCTGAGTGCAGGGCTCCCCCTGAACAAGCAACGCATGAGCCTGGACTTGCTACCTCGCGCAGCAGCCCGGGCCAGTTTGCAGGCGCGATTGCTGCGTCGTGAACTGGCGGATATTTGCGCCCTCAACCTGCCTGTGATGCTGATCCTCAACAACGGCCGCACCGCCATTCTGCGACGCTTTGGCGATGACGGTCAGTTGCTGATTCTTCCCAGCGAAGCCGAGGGTGGTGAACAATGGGTCAGCCGCGTTGAGCTGGCCGAGAATTACAGCGGCCAGGCCTTGTTCGCGCGGCCACGGCATGAACTCGAAGACTTGCGCTCACCGCTGGTGCCACGCGTGGAGGCGTGGTTTCGCGACACCTTGAAGCTGTCGAAGTGGTTGTACAGCGACGCGATTCTGGCGAGTTTTTTGATCAACCTGCTGGGGCTGATGGTGCCGCTGTTCGTGATGCAGACCTACGATCGGGTGGTGCCGAACCAGGCCACGTCGACGTTGTGGGTGCTGTCCATCGGTTTGCTGATCGGCACCGGTTTCGAACTGGTGTTGCGGGTGGTCCGCGCGCACCTGCTGGACACCGCCGGGAAGAAAACCGACGTGATCCTTTCGGCCACGTTGTTCGAACGCATTACTGGCATGGCGATGAAAGCGCGGCCGGCGACCATTGGTGGTTTTGCCCAAAGCATCCATGACTTCCAGGGCCTGCGGGAATTCCTCACCGCAGTGACCCTCACCAGCCTGATCGACCTGCCCTTTGCCGTGCTGATGCTGGTGGTGATCGGCCTGCTCGGCGGCTGGCTGGTGGTGATTCCGATACTGGCGTTTCCGATCACGATCATCTTTGCAATGGTGATTCAGGTGCGCCTGCGCGACACCGTGCAGAAAAGCCTGACCTTGGGCGCTGAACGCCAGGCGCTGCTGATTGAAACCCTCGGTGGCCTGGAAACTCTCAAGGCCTGCAGCGCCGAAAGCGAACGCCAGCACAAATGGGAAAGCACCCACGGCGCCCTCACCCGCCTCGACAGCCATGCGCGCAACCTCTCGGCGCTGGCCACCAACGGCACGCTGTTCATTCAGCAATTCTCCGGCATGGCGACCATCGTCGCCGGGGTCTACAGCATCATCGCCGGCAACCTCAGCGTCGGCGCGCTGGTGGCGACCTACATGCTCGGCAGCCGGGTGCTCGCGCCGCTGGGGCAGATTGCCGGTTTGATCACTCGCTATCAGCAAGCGCAACTGACCATGAAAAGCACCGATGCGCTGATGTCCTTGCCGCAGGAACGCGACGCCAAACAACGGCCGCTGGAACGCACACAACTGCAAGGTGCGCTGGACGTCAGCAGCGTGACGTTCCACTACAACGGCCAGAACGCTCCCGCCCTGGCCAACATCAGCTTCAGCGTGAAACCTGGCGAGCGGATCGGCATCATCGGCCGCAGCGGCTCGGGCAAAAGTACGTTGGCGCGGCTGGTGATGGGGTTCTACGCACCGGAAGAAGGCCAGTTGCTGCTTGATGGCCTGGACTTGCGGCAACTGGACGTCGCCGACCTGCGCCAGCAAATCGGTTACGTCGCCCATGACCTGCCACTGTTGGCCGGCAGCCTGCGCGACAACCTGACCCTCGGCGCCCGCTACATCAGCGATTCACGGATGCTCGAAGTCGCCGAACTGACCGGCGTCACCGAGCTGGCGCGTCAGCATCCGCAAGGCTTCGACCGGCCAGTGGGTGAGCGCGGACAACTGCTCTCCGGCGGGCAACGTCAGGCGGTGCTGCTCGCTCGCGCTTTGTTGCTGGATCCACCGATCATGTTGCTCGACGAACCCACCAGTGCCATGGACAACAGCAGCGAAGACGTTCTGCGGCAAAAACTCCACGGCTGGGTCCAGGGCAAAACCCTGCTGCTGGTGACCCACCGCACCTCGATGCTCAGCCTGGTGGATCGGCTGGTGGTGCTGGACAACGGGCGGATCGTCGCCGACGGCCCGAAAGAAGCGGTCATCGATGCACTGCGCAAGGGCCGTGTCGGCTCTGCGGCTGTCTAGGAGCTACCCATGGCCCGTTCATCATCCGACACGCCACAAGATCGGGGCTACTTCGGCAGTTTCAGCAAAAGCGCCGAAAGCGAATTCATGCCGGAAACCGCCGGCGCCTCATTGCAGGATTCCCCGCGCTGGTCGCGGATCACTGTGTGGCTGGCGGCCGCGTTGATTATCACGGCGGTGGTCTGGGCCAAGTTTGCGGTGCTGCAGGAAGTGACCATGGGCGAAGGCAAGGCGATTCCGTCGAGCAAGGTCCAGGTGATCCAGAACCTGGAGGGCGGCATCGTCACTGAGATCTTCGTTCGCGAAGGGCAAATGGTGAACAAGGGCGACACCTTGCTGCGCCTCGATGACACGCGATTCCTGTCGAATAAGGGCGAAAGCGAGGTGGATCGTTATGCGCTGACGGCGCAGGTCGAACGGCTATCGGCCGAGGCGGAAGGCCGGCCGTTCAAGCTGTCCGCCGAAGTGATCGCCAAGGCACCGCAAGTGGCCGAAGACGAACGCTCGCTGCACGAACAACGGCAGCGTCGATTGGCCAGCGAACAGCGCACGCTGAGTGAGCAACTTCGGCAGAAAACCCAGGAACTGGCGGAGTTTCGCTCCAAACAGGGCCAATACAGCTCAAGCCTGGCGTTGCTGCAACAAGAGATGAATATGTCCGCGCCGCTGGTGGGCAGCGGGGCAGTTTCGCCGGTGGAAATTTTGCGACTCAAACGTAGCGCCGTGGAGATTCGCGGCTCATTGAACGCCACGACGCTGGCGATTCCCCGTGCGGAATCGGCGATCAATGAGATCAAAAGCAAGATTGATGAGTCCGAACAATCCTTCCGCTCCGATGCGGCGAAAGAGTTGAATGAGAAACGCACCGACCTGTCGAAAATCACGGCATCGAGCATTGCTATCGATGACCGAGTGACCCGCACCACCGTGGTGTCGCCGGTTCACGGGATTATCAAAGTGTTGAAGGTCAACACCATTGGCGGCGTGGTTCAGCCGGGCAGCGACATGGTGGAAATCGTGCCCATTGAAGACAACCTGCTGATCGAAGCCAAGGTGCGGCCGCAGGACGTGGCGTTCCTGCATCCGGGGCAGAAAGCGATGGTCAAGTTCAGTGCTTACGATTACACGATTTATGGCGGGCTGAGTGCGAAGCTGGAGTTGATTGGGGCGGACACGATTACGGATGACAAGGGCAACAGCTTTTATCTGATTCAGGTACGGACGGATAAAAACCATTTGGGCGGGGATGCAAAACCGTTGCTGATTATTCCGGGGATGGTGGCGACGGTGGACATTATTACCGGGGAGAAAAGTGTGTTGGATTACTTGCTGAAACCTGTTTTGAAAGCCCGGACTGAGGCAATGCGCGAACGTTAGTCTCTGGCTGGGACTTTCTGTGATTGTTTTACCGCTATCGCGAGCAAGCTCGCTCCCACAGTGTTTCGTGGTGTTCACATTGTTTGTGTACGACACAAACCCTGTGGGAGCGAGCTTGCTCGCGATGAGGCCCTGACAAACACCGACTATTTCGGCCCGTGGTTACGCTGGTAGGTCTCCTCCCCCATCGCCGCAATCTGCCCCTCGATCAAGGCTTCAAACGGCCGTAGCAACGGCTCGAACGATGACGGTGCTTCAAGTGTTTGCAACGCCTGAACAATCGCCTCCACTGTCGACAACGCCCCCGGCCCCGGTGCTTTGCGCAATCGATACCTCGACACCCCGCCCTGCGCCAACGTCACCCTCGGCAACGCCGCCAACAACGGATTGAGGTGTAGCAGCTTGCGCGCCTTGCGCCAGGTGCCATCCGGGACGACCAGCAAAAACGGTTGATCATTGGCGGCGTAAGTCTGCAACGGCTGCGCATCATCGGCAGGAAACAGCAGTCGCGCCTGATAGCCCGGCCGGTTCAACAAAGCCGGCAAATCCTCGAACACCTCGCCCACTATCAACTCGGCATTCTTCAACCCCAATGCCGCCAACCGCGCGGTGTTCAGCGCATGGTTCACTTCGCTGGGATGCTGCAACAACAGCACCCGGGTGCGGCTGTCGAGGCTCGGAATCAGTGGGCACAAACAGTGAGTTTGCGGGCGCAGGCAGCGCGGACATTGGATTCTGGACATCGCGTCTTTTTCCTTTAAGCGGCCTGATTGAGCTGTGCTTTGAGCAGGTCGCGAAAGGTCTGGATCAGCGGCTCGCGGCTGCGACCACGGCGCACGATCATCGAGAACGGCGCCTGATACCCGAAGGTCGCCGGCAGCAGCACCCGCAAATCGCCCTTGTCCGCCCACGCCTGGGCGTAGTGCTCCGGCAGGTAGCCAATGTAGGCACCGGACAGCACCAGAATCAGCTGGGCTTCCATACTTTCCACGGTCGCGGCGCTGTGCTTGAAGCCGTGACGGGCCAATTCGGCCTGGCTCCAGTAACCGCGGCCGACCATGCGCTGCTGGGTAATGACCTGCTCGGGAATGCGCCGCTCGGTGAACAGCGGATGACGACTGCTGCAGTACAACCAGTGTTGTTCGCGGTAGAGCGGCATGTACACCAGACCGCTCATGCGCGTGGAGAACGCACCGATGGCCAGGTCGAGGCGGTTGTCTTGCACGCCGAGTTGCAGCTCGTAAGGGCTCATGACCGACAGGTGCAAATGCACGGCCGGGTGTTCCTGACTGTAGGCGCCGATGGCTTCCGCAAAGGGCAAGGCCTTGTCACTGACGGTGGAGTCGATCACCCCCAGATTCAGAGTGCCGCGCAGTTCCCCTTTGAGGGCGGCAGCGTATTGCTCGAAACCTTCGAGTTCGCCGAGCAGGCGCAGGGTTTCCTGGTGGAACAGTTCGCCCTTGCTGGTCAGGCTGAAACCACCACGGCCGCGATGGCAGAGGACCAGGCCGAGGGCGGCTTCGAGCTGGCTCATGTAGGTGCTGATGGCCGAGGTCGAGAGGTTGAGCTCTTGTTGGGCGCTGGCAAACCCCTGATGGCGAACCACGCTGACGAAGATGCGCAACAGTTTCAGGTCGGGTAACGCGTTGGCCATGGGGGGGCTCTCCAAAGATCGTTCCCACGCTCTGCGTGGGAATGCCGCCTCGGACGCTCTGCGTCCGCTTCGACGGTGTGACGCGGAGCGTCACGGGATGCATTCCCACGCAGAGCGTGGGAACGATCGGTATCAAGTCTATCTCTGCTCCAGCCATTAGTTTAGAAAAATCTGAACTAAGTATTTGCCCGTAGCGATTCTTCCCGCCCACTACATTTCGCAGAATCGGCCCCTAATACAGCTCTTAATATAAAAATGATGAGGCCTGAACCCGTGGACAAGATTCTTCACCAACCACTGGGCGGCAATGAAATGCCGCGCTTCGGCGGCATCGCCACCATGATGCGACTTCCCCATGTGCCAACCGCTGCCGGTCTGGATGCTGCCTTCGTTGGCGTCCCGCTGGACATCGGCACGTCTCTGCGCCCTGGCACCCGTTTCGGACCTCGCGAAATCCGCGCGGAATCGGTAATGATCCGCCCGTACAACATGGCCACCGGCGCTGCACCGTTTGACTCGCTGTCGGTCGCTGACATCGGTGACGTGGCGATCAACACGTTCAACCTGCTGGACGCCGTACGGATCATCGAAGAGTCCTACGACGCCATCCTCGAACACAACGTGATCCCCCTGACCCTGGGCGGCGACCACACCATCACCCTGCCAATCCTGCGTGCGATTCATAAGAAGCACGGCAAGGTCGGTCTGGTGCACATCGATGCTCACGCCGATGTGAACGATCACATGTTCGGCGAGAAAATCGCCCACGGCACCACCTTCCGTCGCGCGGCCGAAGAAGGCCTGATCGACTGCGATCGCGTGGTGCAAATCGGTTTGCGCGCTCAGGGTTACACCTCCGAAGACTTCAACTGGAGCCGTAAACAGGGCTTCCGCGTGGTTCAGGCTGAAGAGTGCTGGCACAAATCCCTGGCACCGCTGATGGCCGAAGTTCGCGAGAAAGTCGGCGACGGTCCGGTGTACCTGAGTTTCGACATCGACGGCATCGACCCCGCTTGGGCGCCTGGCACCGGCACCCCGGAAATCGGTGGTCTGACGACCATTCAGGCGATTGAGATCATTCGCGGCTGCCAAGGCCTCGACCTGATCGGTTGCGATCTGGTAGAAGTCTCGCCCGCTTACGACACCACCGGCAACACCTCGCTGCTGGCCGCCAACTTGCTGTACGAAATGCTCTGCGTACTGCCTGGCGTGGCCCACCGCTGAGGATCGGTCATGAACGAACGTGATCAGGTATTGAAAGCTGCCGCCGATCTGGTGACAGCCTTTGCCGGTAACGATCGCGAAGCCTACTTCGGCGCGTTCAGCGCCGACGCCAGCTTCGTGTTCTACACCCTCGAGCAGCCCCTGCTGTCGCGCGATGCCTATCAGGCGTTGTGGGACACCTGGCGCTCCGAGGATGGCTTCGAGGTGCTTGCGTGCACTTCAAGCAACGCTTTCGTCAGCCTGCAGGGTGACGTGGCGATTTTCATCCATGACGTGGCCACCGAGCTGCGCATGCAAGGGGAGCAACACTTCAGCCAGGAGCGCGAGACGATTGTTTTCAAGAAACAAGCGTCTGGCCAAGAACAACAAGGCCTATGGCTGGCCTGCCACGAACATTTGTCCGCGATGCCGGAAGGGCTGCCATCCCCTTAGCCAAACAGGTGACGCTCACACACGATGAGCGCGCCTTTATGATCGGAGCTGATCATGAATAACAACAACAAAGAAAAAAGCCTTAGCAGCATTGAAACAAACGGGGTCGAACAGATCCCGGATCATGAGCGCGACGCCCGACCCAGCGACCTGTTTCGCTTGATCTTCGGCGGCGCCAACACCTTTGCTACCGCCGTGCTCGGCAGTTTCCCGGTGCTGTTCGGCCTGTCGTTCCAGGCCGGTGTCTGGGCGATCGTGCTGGGCGTGTTACTCGGTGCGCTGATCCTCGCGCCGATGGGCCTGTTCGGCCCGATCAATGGCACCAACAACGCTGTGTCTTCCGGTGCGCACTTTGGCGTGCACGGGCGGATCGTCGGATCGTTTTTGTCGCTGTTGACCGCCATCGCCTTCTTCTCGCTCTCGGTGTGGAGTTCGGGTGATGCGCTGATCGGTGGTGCCAAACGCCTGATCGGTCTTCCGGAAACCGACCTGACCCTGGGCCTCGCCTACGGTCTGTTCGCGATCCTGGTACTGACCGTGTGCATCTATGGCTTTCGCTTCATGCTGTGGGTCAACCGCATCGCGGTGTGGGCGGCCAGCGCCCTGTTCCTGCTGGGCATCTTCGCCTTCGCCCCGACCTTCGATAGCCAGTTCGCCGGCACCGTCGCCATGGGTCAGGCCGGCTTCTGGGCAGCCTTCATCGGCGCCGCGCTGGTGGCCATGAGCAACCCGATTTCCTTCGGTGCGTTCCTCGGCGACTGGTCGCGGTACATCCCGCGCGAAACCCCAAAAGGCCGGATCATGTTCGCCGTGATCGCCGCGCAAGTCGCCACCTTGATCCCGTTCCTGTTCGGTCTCGCCACCGCAACCATCGTGGCGATCAAGGCACCGGACTACATCGCAGCCAACAACTACGTGGGTGGTCTGCTGGCCGTCTCGCCGAGCTGGTTCTTCCTGCCGGTGTGCCTGATCGCAGTGATCGGCGGCATGTCCACCGGCACCACCTCGCTCTATGGCACCGGGCTGGACATGTCCAGCGTGTTCCCTCGTGTGCTGTCGCGGGTCAAGGCAACGTTGTTGATCGGCGTGATGTCGATTGCCTTCATCTTCATCGGGCGCTTTGCGGCGAACCTGGTGCAGAGCGTGTCGACTTTCGCCGTGCTGATCATCACCTGCACCACCCCGTGGATGGTGATCATGATCATCGGTCTGCTGGTGCGTCGCGGCTTCTACTGCCCGGATGACCTGCAAGTGTTCACCCGTGGCGAGAAAGGGGGTCGTTACTGGTTCACGCATGGTTGGAACTGGCGTGGCCTGGGTGCCTGGATCCCGAGTGCAGCGGTCGGTTTGTGCTTCGTGAACCTGCCGGGTCAGTTTGTGGGTCCGTTGGGCAATCTGGCTGGCGGTATCGACATCAGCCTGCCGGTCACCCTGGGCCTGGCCTCGCTGGTGTACCTGGTGCTGCTGAGCCTGTTCCCGGAATCGGCAGCGGTATTCGGACCAAACGATCCACGCAGCAAGGGCACGGATTCGCTCGCTAAACCGGCGGTAGTGTAGGAGCGAGGCTTGCCCGCGAAGAACGATAACGCGGTCGGCCTGATGGACCGCGGCGTCTCCTTCGCGGGCAAGCCTTGCTCCTACAAAGTTTGATTTTCGCCTCACCATAAAAAAGACAATCGGAGACACGCCATCATGGCATTGGATTTATTCGTCGTTCTCATTTACGCCGCCGCGATGCTGGTACTCGGCTACTTCGGCATGCGCAAGGCCAAGACCAACGAAGACTACTTGGTCGCCGGGCGTAACCTCGGCCCTACCCTGTACATGGGCACCATGGCCGCTACCGTTCTGGGTGGTGCGTCCACTGTCGGCACCGTGCGTCTGGGCTACGTCCATGGCATTTCCGGTTTCTGGCTCTGCGCCGCACTGGGTTGCGGGATCGTGGCGCTGAACCTGTTCCTCGCCAAACCGCTGCTGAAGCTGAAAATCTACACCGTCACCCAGGTCCTGGAAAAACGCTACAACCCGATGGCCCGCTCCGCGAGCGCGGCGATCATGCTGGCGTACGCGCTGATGATCGGCGTGACTTCGATCCTGGCGATCGGCACCGTTCTGGAAGTGTTGTTCGGCCTGCCGTTCTGGATCTCGGTACTGCTCGGCGGTGGCGTGGTAGTGGTCTACTCGGCCATCGGTGGGATGTGGTCCCTGACCCTGACTGACATCGTCCAGTTCGTGATCAAGACCGTCGGCCTGATGTTCATCCTGTTGCCGATCTGCCTGTACCGCGTCGGCGGTTGGGATGAGTTGGTGTTGAAACTGCCGGAAGCAGCCTTCAACTTCAGCACCATCGGCTGGGACACCATCATCACCTACTTCATGATCTACTTCTTCGGGATCCTGATTGGCCAGGACATCTGGCAGCGTGTGTTCACCGTCCGGACCGCCAAAGTCGCTCAGTACGCCGGCACTTTCGCGGGCATCTACTGCATCTTCTACGGTCTGGCCTGTGCCCTGATCGGCATGGCCGCTCACGTACTGATCCCGGACCTGGACAACGTCAACAACGCCTTCGCCGCCATCGTCAAACTGTCCCTGCCGGACGGTATCCGTGGCCTGGTGATCGCTGCTGCCCTGGCCGCCATGATGTCCACCGCCAGTGCCGGCTTGCTCGCCGCGTCCACCACCCTGACCGAAGACCTGCTGCCGAAACTGCGTGGCGGTAAACAGTCGAGCCTGGGCATCAACCGCCTGTTCACCCTGCTGACCGGCATCGCGGTACTCGGCATCGCGCTGGTGGTCAACGACGTGATCAGCGCGCTGACCCTGGCGTACAACCTGTTGGTGGGCGGCATGCTGATCCCGCTGATCGGTGCAATCTTCTGGAAACGCGCAAACACCGCCGGCGCT
This sequence comes from Pseudomonas sp. RT4P38, assembly GCF_054897765.1. Classification (NCBI taxonomy): domain Bacteria; kingdom Pseudomonadati; phylum Pseudomonadota; class Gammaproteobacteria; order Pseudomonadales; family Pseudomonadaceae; genus Pseudomonas; species Pseudomonas sp. RT4P38. The sequence goes on along the minus strand of NZ_CM142703.1, from coordinate 1,893,548 downwards.
ATCGCCAGCATGGGCCTGGGCTTTGCCACCGCGCTGGTGTTCATGATCAAGGACGGAATGGACGCCAACACCCCGATCTACTACAGCCTCGGCGTGGGTCTGGTGAGTTTCGTCGTGGTCAGCTTGCTGTCCCGTCGCCCTGCAGTGGTGGCCAGCGCCGCCTAAGCTGAACATAACGACTTGATGCTTTCTTCGACGGGTGTGGCGTCGGTTGCCACACCCGTTTTTTTTCGTCTGGAGAAAACCTTTGATGAAGATTGTTTCTCGCGATCAGTGGTTCGAGGTGAAACAGCTCAGTGACGGCATTCGCCTGATTCACGAGCCGTACATCCGCCCCTTCTATCGCTGCAATCTCTGGCACATCCAAGGGCGCAACAAAGACTTGTTGCTCGACAGCGGTTCCGGGCTGGTCAGCCTGCGCGAGCAACTGCCGTGGATCACTGAGCGGCCGCTGGTCGCCGTGGCCAGTCATTGCCATTTCGATCACATCGCCGGCCATCACGAATTCCCCGAACGCCTGGTGCATCCGGCCGAAGCGCAAATCCTCGCGTCGCCGGACGGCGAGAACACGCTGAGCAAGGCTTTTGTCGGTGACGAGATGTTCGAGGCTCACCCTGACTGCCCGTTGTGCTACGCCGAGTACCGGGTCAAAGCGGCCCCAGCCACCGGGTTGATCGAAGAAGGCGACGTGCTGGATCTGGGCAACCGCACGCTGCAAGTGCTGCACACGCCAGGGCATTCACCGGGCGGCATCAGCCTGTACGAAGCGACGACCGAGACCCTGTTCAGCGGCGACATCATCTACGACGGGCCACTGATCGAAGACGCCTACCACTCCAACCTCGACGACTACGCCCGCAGCCTGCAGCGTTTGCGCAACTTGCCGATCCGCACAGTGCATGGCGGGCATTTCGGGAGTTTTTCCGGGGAGCATTTGCGCACGATGATTGACGAGTGGCAGCGCTTGCACGCCTGAAGCCTGCTGTACTCAGTCCCAGGGACAACAACAAATAACGCCCTCGAAGAATGACCATGAAAAGAGCTGCCGTTCGTGCCGTCGTGCATCGTTTCATCAGCCGCTTGCTGGAGCGTCAGGATGACTTCGACGACAACGCCAGCCTGGCGCAATTGGGATTGGATAAAGAAGATATCGAAGAGCTGATCTTCCGTCTGGAAGATGAACTGGGTTTGACGGCGTTTACGGCGGAGGAAGATCAGATGCTCAAGACCGCCAGGACGGCGAATGACTTGAGTCGGTTTTTGATCGAGATCGGGCGGCGTTGAGACGGGTTGTCAAAAACACCCACTTTGGTGAGTACACAGACGGTTCTGTGGCGAGGGAGCTTGCTCCCGCTCGATTGCGCAGCAGTCGCAAAACCTGCCTGCGCGTTCTAACTGACAAACCTTGGCGTCAATGGGGCCGCTTCGCGGCCCAGCGGGAGCAAGCTCCCTCGCCACAGGTGATTTGCCAGGTTCGAGCCTGTGAGCCAAAGGCTTACCGGCGGCGCTGTTGGCGTCGGCGCTGTTGGCGTCGGCGTTGTTCGTCGTCAGTGCGGATGGGCACAGGTTGCAGAGGCGGTTCGATCAAACCGAGTGCGACACCCAAGTCGTGCAGCCAGTTTTGGATTTTCTCTTTCATGGTGCCCCCTTCAGGGTAGTGCCGAGTAGCCAAAATTCTGTAGCCACTTCGCACTGATAATAGTCCGAAGTCCTACGCAATGCTCGCCCAAAGTCGCAATGATCTGTTACTGAATTGATCAAAATACCTGACCGATAGTTCAAGCAATCGCCTGAGCCTGGCTCGGCGTCGCCGGATAGACCAATTATTGCTGCTCAAGCCACGCGTTCAAGTTCGCCCCGACCATGCCTTTGCGCCACATCAACCACGTGGTGGCACTGGCAAACGGCTCGGCCAACGAATGCACCGCCACGCTTTCGCGGCCCGGCAGGCTGGCAAGCATCGACTCCGACATCAGCGCCACGCCTGAGCCGGCATATGCCGGCGTCGCACTGGTGATGCTGCTGGGAATTCTGCCGTTCCTGCCGCAACCGACCGCCACGGTGGCAGCAACAGCGACCGTTACTACGCCAGGTAACCAAGGCATCAGCTGTTTAGGGGTGATCTACGCCTTCTACGGTTTGGGCTACATCATCCCGGCCACTTTTCTCTCCCAAATGGCCAACGCACAGTTTCACGGTCAATGGATGGCTGATTTGTTCTGGCCGTGCTTTGGCCTGGCGGCCGCTATCGGCGTGGTGCTGGTGAGTTTGCGTCGACATAACCCGAACGCTACCCGTCATTGGCTGATGGCGACGTTGTGGCTGCAAGCCGCCGGGGTGTTTCGCCTGCCTGTTGGGCTGCGGGCCGTTGCTGGCGGCGTTGAGCAGCCACTTCAGTGGCGGATTGCAGCCAGCGCTGGTGTTCGCTGGCTGTGTTTTGCTGGTGGCGGGCGGTTTGCTGCTAAGCCCGGTCACTGCTGCCCGAGGGCTTTGCGCAAACGACGGCGCACCCACTGCTCAGCGCTGACAAACGTGATCCCCAACAGCACCAGCACCGCACCGATGACGAAGTTGAAGCTCAGCTCTTCGCCCAGCAGCACTACGCCGAACGTGACGCCGAACAGCGGCGTCATGAACGAAAACACGGCCAGGTTCGCCGCCAGGTAACGGCGCAGCAGCCAGAACCAGGTCAGGTAACTGAAAAACGACACCACCAATCCCTGAAACAACACACTGGCCACCGCCACGGTGGTCAGGCTGACGTGTGTGACCTGGCCGCTGAGGATCGCAATCAGCAACAAACCAACGAAACCGACAATCAATTGATAGAACAGCGTCAGGGTCACCGGCGCTTCCGACAGGCGCGAAGCGCGCACCACCACGGTGGTCGCGCCCCAAGACGCGCCGGCCAGTACGCCCAGCGCATCGCCCATCAACATACGGTGATCGAGGTTGTCCCAGGAAACCCCACCGGCAAACGCGATGGCGATCCCGACGAAGGCGAGGAAAACTCCCAGCCACTGGACCGGTCTTAAACGCTCACTCGGCAACAACCAATGAACGCCCAATGCGGTGAAGATCGGCGCGGTGTAAAGGAACACTGACATGTGCGCGGCCGTGGTCAGTTGCAGGCCTTCGGAAATGAAGAAGAACTCCAGGCCAAAAAGCGCGCCAGCCAGTAGTCCACCGCGCCAGGTGTTACCCACTTGATCCCAGCCGCCCTTCCAGCAGATCAACAATCCTACGAGCAATGCGGAAATACCCGAACGCCCGGCGGCCTGCATGACCGGCGCGATATCTGGCGCCGCCCATTTGATCATCACCTGCTGAATACCCCAGATCAGGCACAACCCAATCATTACTTGCAGGGCGAATCCATCGGCGCTGCGCCGGGTGGCGCTCACCTAAACACCTCGACAACACAATCCATGGCAGTGACTCGACAGTAAAGGCAAAGCTCCGGTGCGGTGAACGTACATGCTCGGGCCCATACCGGTAGGAGTGAGGTCAGCTCAGCTCGATGCGATCGGCATGAATGACGATCTGACCGTTCTTGTACAACGCACCGATGGCCTTTTTGAAGTTGCCCTTGCTCACACCAAACATACTGCTGATCACCGTCGGGTCGCTCTTGTCGCTGACCGGCAGGCTGCCATTGTTGTCGCGCAACTTGGCGAGAATCTTCGAGTTCAGGCTGGTGGCGGCTTCTTCGCCGACCGGTTGCAGGCTCAGGCTGATCTTGCCGTCGGCGCGGACTTCTTTGATAAAGCCCTTCTCTTCTTTACCGGCGCGCATGAACTTGAAGATTTCGTTCTTGTGGATCAGGCCCCAGTGCTTGTTGTTGATGATCGCCTTGAAGCCCATATCGGTGGCTTCGGCCACCAGCAAATCAACTTCCTGGCCCGGGGTGTAGGTGCCCGGGGTCTTGTCGAGGTAGCGGTCCAGACGCGCCGTCGCGGTGATGCGGCGGGTGTGCTTGTCGAGGTAGACGTGCACCACGACATACTCGCCGGCGGTCATCTGGCGCTTTTCTTCGGAGTACGGCAGCAACAGATCCTTCGGCAAGCCCCAATCCAGGAAAACACCGATGCTGTTGACTTCAACGACTTTTAAACTGGCGAACTCACCGACTTGAACTTTCGGCTTTTCGGTAGTTGCGATGAGTTTGTCATCGCTGTCCAGATAAATAAAAACGTTGAGCCAATCTTCATCTTCGCTGGGAATATCTTTGGGAATATAACGATTAGGCAGGAGGATTTCGCCATCCGCACCACCGTCCAGATATAGACCGAAGTTAGTGTGTTTAACCACTTGCAAACTGTTGTAGCGCCCGACTAAAGCCATTTCAAATACCCTCATTGCGTGGGCGGCATTCTACCCGGTTTTGCGGGCCGCGTTCGCTGGCCAGCCCGGTGGCGGAAGAAAATCCTCTGAAGGGCTTAATTTTCCTGGGTTTTACCGCTCGCGCCTGGCCGCTCGTCAGGCCGATCTGGCGACTTGCGCACCTGTCAGCCAAGCAAAAAACTGTGTTTTTTTCACGATCGTTCTTAGTTAAAACAGCAGCTTAGGGGGTTATCCAGAATAATAACTGGCGATAAATTCTTCACCTGTCTTGTGTATTTCGGGGGGATATTTGCCAAGCAATTGTCAAGTATTTCCTGTACGATGCCTGGCCAAGTTAATTTTCTATAGGTTAATGGCCGCCATGCGTGTAAAAGCATCCAACAGCAAAGCAAAGCCAGCTCCAGCCGTTGAAACCAGCGAATCGATCAACAACCAGATTGCTGCGTTCCTCAAGTCCGGCGGCGAGATCCAGCAAATTGCCAAAGGCGTGAGCGGCCAGACGTTCGGCCCGTCCAAGCAGATCACCCTGGGCAAGAAGTAACTACCCCAAGATCCGTCGCGTCACCTGGTCCCTAAGCGCTTTGAGCTTCGAAGCGCTTGGACTGGAACCCTCCTCGCAACACCCCGCCAAACACATCAATATTTCAAAGATCGACGAACGGCCTTCGATGCGGAGCATTCGCCGGTATGCTTGCACACGTCTAGATCAAGCGTTTCAGTAGGTTTTTAGTGCCTGCACCTCGCTGTCATGGAGTGACGCATGCTCAAACCCTCCTATTTATTGCTCGGCACCCTCCTGTCGTGTTCGGTCGCCAACGCGCAAATCTTTCAGCGTGAACTGGGCGACTTCGATCTCAAACTCGGCACCACCCCCAGCCGCAGCATGGCCCAAGGGCTGGTCAAACCTGCCAGCACCGGTTCGTTCCACGGTGGTCTCGACCTGAGTCACGACAGCGGTTTTTACGTGGGCCAATGGGCACCAAGCATGGGTTTAACGGCTGGGACCAACCTTGAAGTCGACTCCTACATGGGTTTTAAACAGCCTTTCGATAATACCCTCGGGTACGAAGTCGGCATGATCCGTTACAGCTATCCGAAAGTGGACACCCTCGACAGCCAAGAGCTTTTCGGTGGCCTGACCTTTCTGGGTAGCCGTTTTGGCGCAGCCTTCAGCAACGACCCGGACAAACAGAACAGCACCGTATTCGCCGACCTCGGAGGCAATCAGCCGTTCGGCATCGGGATCAGCATGAAATACACCACCCACCAGCTCAACACGCCGGTGTCCGTCGACGGTGGAAATGTAGGCAATTTCACCGACTGGTCCGTGCAACTTTCCCGCCCGTTCATGGGCGTCGACCTGGACCTGATCTACAGTGACTCCAGCTTGAGCGGCAGCAGCTGCTCCGCCTATTCCGGGCGCAACAGCCAATGCGACGGGCTGGTCACCCTCAAGGCCGAACGCGCCTTTTATTGATCGGCTGAACTGCCAGGCTCATTCTGCGCTCACATAGAGAAACCAATTAAAGAAACCAGACCTTCGCAAAGGATTCGCCCATGTCGCGCTGGTTGAAGTATCTCGCCCTCGTTATCACCCTCAGTCTCGCCCTCGGTGCGTGCAGCCGCGTGGGCTTGGCCTATCGCAACCTCGACGTGATCATTCCCTGGACGCTCAGCGATTACCTGAACATGCACGGAGAGCAGAAAGATTGGTTCGACGAGCGCCTCAAAGAGCACCTGAGCTGGCATTGCACCACGCAACTGCCGGGCTATCTCGACTGGCTGGACCGCTTGCAGGTCATGGTCGAGACCAACCAGGTCACCGACGCCGCGCTGCAAACCCGCACTCAGGAAGCCAAAGCCGCCATCGCCCAGACCGCCCGGAAAATCACCCCGTCGGCCACTGAGCTATTACAGGGGCTGGATGACAAGCAAGTCACGGAGATGAATGACGCCTTCGCCAAGGAGCAGAACAAACGCCAGGAGCAATACCTCAAACCGTCTCTCGATCAACAGATCAAGCAACGTGCCCAGCGCATGGAAAAACGCTTGAACGACTGGCTCGGCCCGCTCAGCCCCAGCCAGCAGCAACGGGTAGTCGCCTGGTCAAATGCCTTGGGTGACCAAAATACGCAATGGATCGCCAACCGTGCCCTTTGGCAGAAGCAGTTCAGTGCAGCGGTTGCGCAGCGCCAGAGTCCAGAATTCCCACAGCGTATCGAGACGCTTCTGGTCAATCGCGAGAGCTTGTGGACGCCCGCTTATCGCCAGGCCTACACCAGCACCGAAGCCCAGGCACGGGGACTGTTTGTAGATTTGATGGCCGAAAGCACGCCGGAACAGCGCCAGCAGTTGCTGAAGAAGATCGAGGGAGTGAGGAAGGATTTCAATGATCTGAAGTGCCTGAAGGCAGCACAACAAAGCTAAGCGCAACGCAAATTCAATGTGGGAGCGAGCTTGCTCCGGGCGGCGTTCCGACGATAGCGGTCTAACATCCAAAATCAATGTTGAATGTAATGGCCTCATCGCGAGCAAGCTCACTCCCACAAAGGTAATGAGTGGTTCTCAGGCAATCTGCGCCGTCGACGCGACCCGATCAAACGTCACCTCATCCAACGCATCTTCCTGCTCATCCAACACCTGCCGCGGATGGTCATTGCCCGGAATACTGCTGTCGATCAAGCTCAATAAACTCGAGCCCCGAGGCGTCAAAATGTAGTTCGAACCGTTGCCACCTTGATCTTCAGGCCGAGGCTCAATATAGCCGCGCGCCAACAGTAACTTTTCATACTCACCGGCCACCTCTTTCAGATGATCCAGGTTCTCAATCTCCTCGCCGTTCGCCGCTTTCTCCGCCGCGTACTGTTCGGCGTAGGGCCGTGGCGTAAAGCTGTGGCCGGCGCTGTTCTGCACCTCGTGCAACAAGCGTTCAATCAAATCCCAGTTGTAAGTCGTCATCCTGATTCAACCTCCAAAGCCAGAGAGTGAGATGGCCTTCATAGGTTGTGACCGGCGCGGTTCGCAGCCGTTCAGCCGAGGTTTTTGCGAGTACCGACCGGCGGTATGTCGAATTGGGCGTAGGCCAAACGACTAGGCTGTGTAAGTCACCTCCCAGCACCGCGCAGGAGAATCCCATGAACATTCAGAACCATCCCGTCGTCTCCCGAGAAGAATGGCTCGCCGCCCGCAAGCAACACTTGGCCCACGAAAAAGCCTTCACCAAAGAACGAGACAAACTCAGCGCCGAACGCCGCGCCCTGCCCTGGGTGAAAATCGACAAGGACTACCGTTTCCAGGGCCCTAACGGCGAACTGAAACTGGCTGACCTGTTCGGCGGCCGCAGCCAGTTGGTCATCTACCACTTCATGTTTGGCAAAGGCTGGGACGAAGGCTGCTCCGGCTGCTCGTTCCTGTCCGATCACATTGACGGCGCCAACCAGCACCTGGCCCATCATGACGTCGCCGTGGTGGCGGTTTCCCACGCACCGTTCGCCGAATTTCAGGCCTTCAAACGACGCATGGGCTGGAAATTCGATTGGGTGTCGTCAGAAGGCTGCGACTTCAACTACGACTTCGGTGTCTCGGCCCGAGCAGAAGACGTTGCCGCCGGTAAAGCCACCTACAACTATGAAAAATCTGACGGTGCCGAAGAAGAACTCCCCGGCCTCAGCGTGTTTTATCGCAATGAAGCGGGCGAGATTTTTCATACCTATTCCACCTATGCCCGAGGCCTGGACATGTTGGTCGGGGCTTACAACTACCTCGACCTAATGCCCAAGGGGCGCAATGAAGAGGAAATCATGGAGTGGGTAAGGCTTCACGATCAGTATAACGACAAGGCCCCAACCGGCTGTTGCCATGGGGGGTAGAGCATCTGCCGAACACCCTACCCCCAAACACCGAAAATCCACTGTGGGAGCGAGCTTGCTCGCGATGACCGACAAGCATTCAACACTGATATCGACTGATCCACCGCTATCGTCGGATCGCCACCCGGAGCAAGCTCGCTCCCACAGGGGTCGGCAGTGTTTAGTCCTCAGCAATTTGCCAGGCGACTTTCCGACCGCATCAGGACATTCCCCTACATCAAGTTCAGAACCGGCGCTCTGTACCGCTGGGAGGCTGATCCTTATAGTCAAACCGTCGCCCAAAAGGCGACCGGGTTTGGCGACCTGATTATAGAGAGTCCTTTTTAATTACGAGAGACTCCACCTATGGATAGATACATGCCCCTCACCGGAATCGACCTGATCCCGGCCTCCCTGCTAATCGACACCCAAGCGCCACTCGACGTCCTGCAAGCGATGGCGGATTACCGCATCCGCACGGTCACCCAAGTGCTGGAGAACATCGCCTTTCGTGCCGAGATCGGTTGCGACACGGTGGTGCTGTCGGACTTTTCCAAACTGCTGGCCATACCGTTGCGTGATGGCTGTGATTTGATGGATGTGATTGGTCGGCGGTTGCGGGCGCAAGCTGCGGAGTGAATGAAAACGGGCGGCCTGTAGGTCGCCCGTTTCATATGGTTCATACAAAACCTGGCAGTCCAGGTTCTTCGATTTGTCGTACGAAAATCGGGGATTTCTCAGGGATAGATTTATTTTCTGGGCAATAAATAAATTCGTCCCCTTTACGCTCCTTTACGTTCTGAACTGCGCCTTTTGCACCATTAAATTTTAGGCACTAGCGCAAAAAGCCTCTCCTGCATTAAGTAGCTGCAAATATAGTTCTTTGCCTTATCTGAACTGCGTTTAATAAAAACAGAATCCGGCTCATCGGGGCCTTGGTCGCAGTACCAACTGTCGTACGTCTGCTCAGCTATCTCGCCAACCAATTGATATACATCCCCTCCCAGAATCGCGATTCCGAAAGCCTCAAGTTCATCAATAGCACGTAAAGCGTCATCACGACCCAGGGCCCAGTTCCGCACCCCCAAATGCTCTAGGGATACCCCGCCGCTGGGCCAAGATCGGCAGGCTCATTTCTTGTCTACCGATAAATCGCTGTTCATCGCTGACGTCCTTGAGTTCACGCTCGATTCCATACAGCTTGTTGATCATCGTCAGCGCGATATCGGCACGTCCGCTCTTGCCCTTGGGCTGCACTTTCTGCGCGTCGACAAACTTACGTCGTGCATGCGCCATGCACGCCAACCGCTCAACACCTGGCTGCAACGCCAACGCGTTGTAACCCGCGTAGTCGTCGGTCATCACGTAGCCGCGATAACTTTCCAGCAGGCGTAGAGGCACTTCCTGCGCACGGCTGGAGGTGTAGTCAAACAGCACAACTTTTCGATCCGGCGGCCCGCTGGCCTGCACCCACATCCACGATTGGCTGGTTGGGTCTCGATCCGGCTCTTTCAATACTTGGACTCTTGTTTCATCGCAGTGGATGACCGGACTTTCCAGTAATCGGTCGCGCATTAAATTCAGCAAGGGCTGGAAGTGTTCGCTGCACTGGATGACCCAGCGCGCCAGTGTTTGCCTTGGAATAACCACACCGTGGCGACTCAGCACGGTTTCGAAACGATGCAACGGCAGGCCATCGACGTACTTGGTGGTTAAGAGCATGGCCAATACGCTGGGGCTGGCCATGCTCTTTTCGATCATCTGAGCGGGTTTGTCTGCGGTGACCGGCGCGGTTTCACAACCGCGGCAACCGTAAACTTTGCGTATGTGTTTGAGTACGCGAATCTGCATCGGCACGATCTCCAGCTGTTCGCTGGTTTCTTCACCGATGACGTGTTTGCGGCAGCCGCAAGCGCAGGTCAGTTCGTGCTCGGGCAGTTCGTGGGTCACTTCGAAGCGTGGCAGATCAGCCGACAGTGGCTTGCGTTTGCCGCGACGTGGCGTCGAAGCAACAACTTCTTCGTCAGCGTCGCCGACTGGAAGCATCGGCTCGCTTTCGGGCTCATTGAACAACGCCAGTTGCGGCGTGTTGGGCTCGATGGTCTGCTCGGATTTTCGACCGAACAAACGGTCGCGCAGCAGCTTGATCTGTTCTTTCAAATCGACGATATGAGTCTGGTATGCCTCAGCCGTTACTTGCTGACGACTGAGTGCCTCAAGCAACATTTGCTTGAGCAAAACAGGATCATCGGGAAGGTCTTCGGGTATCAAATTCATGCCGGGGATTATACCCGTCAGGCGACGAATCTTGGCGTTAAAACCTTATGAGGACGATTGCGCCAGAGATCAAAGCCATCCAGTAACCAGTTCAATTCCTGGACAGTCAGCACGATCGCCTCGTCGACCTCATCAGGGGAAAGTTTGAAACGTTCAGACTCCAGGTGCTTGAGCCAAAGGCAGAAGCCGTTGCGCTCCCAGTACAACACTTTGACGCGGTTGCGGTGGCGATTTAGAAAGACGAAAAGCACGGGGTCGAACACCGCAACTTTGATGTCCAGTTCGACCAATGCAGCCAGGCCGTCGATGGACTTTCGAAAATCTACAGGCTTCGGGTAGAGGTACACTTTTTCAACGTTGGCATTGGGACGCATCATGGTGATGGGCTCCTGATGGAAATCGGGAGCACAGCATCAGCCGTCAGCTATCCGCTTGGAATGTGGAGTTCATGGAGCGGATACACTCGAATTGAGGCCGGGCGGGTTGCGAGACATCCGGCGACGCCTCGATCACCTGGACAGGCAAAAATGTTGCACTCTGGTTAACCGGGCCGAAGGCTCCTTCCTGATACTGGTGCCGCCAGCGAAACACCAGGTTGGCATTGACGTCATGCTCACGAGCGATCAACGACACGGAGGCGCCAGGCTGAAACGTGGCCTCAACGACCTGGCGTTTGAAGTCCAACGGGAAGTTGGGGCGGCGGCCGGTTCGACGAGCGGGGGCAACTGTATCCAAGATAGTGTCCACTAAAAAATGGTGTCCACTATCTTGGCCAATTTGGAGGGCTGTCAGGAGAGGGTGCTGGCCGGACGGTTACAAATCGGCTGCGACACGGTGTGTGCTTTCGGACTTTTCCAAACTGCTGGCCATACCGTTGCGCGATGGTTGTGATTTGATGGATGTGATTGGTAGACGGCTACGGGCACAGGTTGCGGAGTGAATGAAAATGGGCGACCTTTGGGTTGCCCACTTTATATAATGATAAAAATAATCTGCCACCCTTTTCACTGGGAATAACATGAAAACAAAACAGAACACTGAAATCAGTAAGTTTCTTAGTTATATCCTCAGGCATGAACCACAAACAATAGGCTTACCATTAGATAGCGAAGGCTGGGGCAATATTGACTTGTTGATCGAAGGTGCCGCCAAAGAAGGGCTAATTTTAGATATGACACTTATTCAAGCGGTTGTTAGCAGCAATGATAAAAGACGCTTCAGTATCTCCGACGATGGATTGCGTATTCGTGCAGTACAGGGGCACTCAACGCCCACCGTTAGCCTTCAGCACATTGAGAAAGCCCCCCCAGACTTTCTCTACCACGGCACTGCAACACGCTTCCTGGAGTCAATTCACCAACAAGGGCTGATTGCCGGCTCACGCCACTATGTGCATCTGTCGCGTGACATAGCAACCGCGATCGCTGTCGGACAACGCTATGGAACTCCTGTGGTGCTGAAAATTGACGCCCTTCGAATGCACCAACAAGGCTTCAAATTCTTTCAAGCTGAAAATGGTGTTTGGTTGACAGAGCATGTCCCTTTGATTTTTGCGAACGAAAATCAACCTTACTCGACTTGACAGCTCTGCAAGTCATAAAAAAGCAGTGATACATTTCTTCAGCAATATAGAATCGCTACAGCCACAGCCACAGCCACAGCCACAGCCACAGCCAAATCTCATGCTAAATCTATAAGAAAATCCCGAAGACATACCTTTAAGATTTACCACCTTAAAAACATCAACACTCCAACTAGCACTTCGCCACAATCATTCTTAAACAACTATACAATCGACAACTCACCTGATAAAAAAACCTCTTCAGCCAACACATGAAAAGCCATATTTTCCGCTAAAAACTGAATACTAAAATGCCTCAGCCTTGGCGGTTCCAGACTTGTTAACAAACGCCAAGAGTCCAGACTTTTACGTACAAATTCAGACTCTCTAAATTCAGTCAACTCCCCCAACCCAAATTCACTAGAATCACCCAAAAATTTGAAAATAACGTCCCCCGGAAATGGAAATTTAATAAAAGAGTGAACACATTTAAAAACTATCTCTCTCCTAACAATTGACACCCCTTCATTGCCATCAGCATCAAAAGTATCATTCTCATACTCGACATCAAGTACGAGATCCACTCCAACAGAGCGGAAGGAGACTTTTGACTCGCCAAATCCTGGCAACCATTCATAAGGATTGAGCACCAGCTTTGGTTGACTTATTTTCATGGACGCACCGATTTCAGTTGATCTGCCCCAGTGGACGGCAGACCGTTATTTTTTAGTTGATCTTTTGCAAGATCATTAAATGTCTTGCCAGGATAGACTTCAATATTAGTCTGATTTCGTCCAAACCACTGGCTTCTAGGAATTCCTGCTTGCTCAAGTGCTGTTGAGGTTCTCGTATTCAAGATAAGCCGAGCTCCATTCATGTCCACATAGTCAAGAGGGAGTTGATTTGGAGTAATGGCTCCAGCTTTCAACGCCCCGGCCAAATCTTCAACTGTCTTTATAGGTTTACCTGCCAAAGTCGAGTAAAGCTTTTCTCCATCAGGGCTAAAGGATCGGTCAGATCTGATTTTATTCTGAGCAAAATTTGCCTCAGATAACACTCCTCTTTCTGCATTGGCAACAGCGCCAGTTCCGCCGAGCCCCCTAAACGCTCCAGCCCCGCCTGCTGCCGAGAGCATCAGGCCGATGGCCATTTCCCCCCAATATTCAGGCTCGCTCAACATCATACCGTAGCTTTCTAGAGCCTTGGCACCTTGCCCCTTGTTTGCGTAAAGCAATGTTGAGGACAGATCAAGCTGCCACTGAGTCGAGTATTTGAAAGCATCTTGCATCTCTGTAGGAAGCGTCACCCAGGCGTTGTACTCCGTGGGTTCCATGATCATCCATGGTTTACTCGACTCATCCAGCAACGTGTAGCTAACCGCATTTGAATCAGCATCGGTATCAAGAACAACGTTGCCGAGATTCTGAGACCGCTCCCCCACCATCTTTAATATCGTTGAACATCCAGTTCCGCTCGAATCCTTTGAGCAAGCGTCGTACTTCTCCTGAAACTCATCATAATGGCCCTGAAAGTTGTACAGCGTCGCATTGTTGGCAACCCACGCTCCAGTTTGCAAAGTGTCCGCATCAACATCCCCTTGCGTCGACGCCGCTAGCACCCCCACGATCTGGGACGCCATGGATAGGAGGTCAGGGTTGCCACCGACCAGTTTATTCAGGTCTACGATGAGTGCTTCATTCGCACCAGCCGCCAACGCGCCGGTTGCAAAATCACCGCCTGTTATCTCTGAGAGCAGCCCACCCACCATTGCGTGTATAGCAATCTTTTGCACAGAGCCGTCGTCAAAGACTCCTTTCGTGTAGTCACCTATCGCATTGAAGCTAGCTGCCGCCAAGGTGTTGAATAAAGCTGTTTTCAGCGCGTCACTTGCACTCCCCCCTTGCCCAAGAGCCTTGCTCAGCAGTGTAGAGGTGCCCCCTTGCAAAATCTGATTTCCGGCAAATCGACCGACCCCTTCCAGGCTGCTCAGGTCAACGGTGACTTTCCCTGTAAGCGGATTGGTCGTTGTTTTCACAATGCCATCAAACACCCCAGCCGTTAAACCAGCCGTCACCCCTGAAATGACATAGCCTTTAAGCGCATCCGAAGACGTCACGTCCTTGAATACCGCCCCAAGATTTCCTCCATTGTTGATAAAACTGGTCGTCGCATTCGTCGCAGCACCAGTAGCCACCGCCGCAAGGCCTGCGGCTCCGACAGTCCCCATACTGGCAGTCATAGCACCCAGTGCCGCGGGGCCGACAATGGCCGCCATGACAATCGCGATGATGAGCTGCGAAGCCGGGCCGAGCCCCGAGTTCTGGTACTTGAACGACTCGTGGATTTCCTTGACTAGCTGCCAGTCCACATCCCCGCGTGCTTCAGCTTGTTTGAGCCAGGCTAGTTGCGGATCGGCCTTGACCATCGCATCAATGGTTTGACCGATGGTTTGCTGATCCACCTGCTTGAGATCGATTTGCAGGCCTTCGACGGCTTTGATCGTGATGTTGCCTTTGGCAATCATCTGGGTCTGGCGCAGTGTCTCGTCGGTATTGCCCTTGCCTTTCGATGAGGTCCAGAAAGCATCGCCATCACTCTTGGTATGGCTCTCGTCATGCAGGTCTTTCACCCCTTCAAAAACAATCGCCCCACCACTGTCCAGTGTGATGTCCTTGCCACTCTCCAGCTTTGCCACTTGATACCGCTGATCGCCTTCACTGATCAGCGTCAGGTTGCCGCCGGTCTTGATCTCGCTGCCCACGTGGGTGATCTGCGTGACTTCATCGCGCTGGGTTTTCTCGGCGCCCCAACCGCCCTTCTCCTTCATGTCATACAGCGTGTAATCCTTGTTCTGCGCCGCCAGCAGGTTCAGGTCATTACCCGCGTACACATACGCCTCATTCCCCGCGCTGATCTTGCTCGCGATCAGCGTCGTGTCCCTACCGGAGCTGGTTTTGACATTGCCGCCAGCACTGAACTCAGCCGCTTTCTGAACGGTGTGGTTGTCCTCTTCGTGGATGCGTTTTTTGCCGTCCTTGCTGCGGGTTTCGACGTTGTGTTCGTCGCCGGCCGAGGCCAGGGTGAGGTCGCGCCCGGCGTCGGCGGTGAGGTTGCCTTCGGCCTTGGCCGTGCTGGCGATGACGTTGATGTCGCGGCCGGCGTTAAGGGTCAGGTTGCCGCCGGCGGTGACGCTGGAGGCCAGGTTTTCCACGGTGGTGGTGATGGTGGAGCGATGGCCGCCATCTGCCAGTTCGTGGATTTCGCTTTCGTTGCGCGTGGCCAGCAGGTTGAGGTCGCGGGTGGCGCTCAGGTTGGCGTCGCCGCCGCTGCGGATGGCCGATGAGTTGGTCAGGTCGCGGGCGGATTTGATCGTCAGCGTGTCGCGGGCGCTGATGCTGCCCCCGTCGTCAACCAGGGTGCGCATGCCGGAGCCTTCGCCCACGGCGATGGCGGTGCGGTCGTTGACGATGTCGCCCCTGAGGGTGGCGAGGCTGACCTGATTGCCGCGAATGTCGCCGGCCAGGGCGTTGCGGATGCTGTCCGTGGCCATGAGGCTCAGGCGTTCGTTGGCTTCGACCAGACCGCCCTGATAGAGGCTGCCTTTGACGTTGGCGGACAGGTCGTTGGTGCCACGCAGGGTGCCGACGTTGACCAGGTCGTTGCCGGCGATCAGGGTCAGGTCGCGGCCCTGGATCAGGCTGCCGCCGCGCACGTTGCGCGATTCGGCCTGCGCCAGATACAGCACCGGCACCAGCACTTTTTGGCCGTCGACGATGCGCTCTTCCATCCACACGATGTCGTGGGTCAGGGCCGCGACCTGCTCGGAGGTCAGCCTTACGCCCATGGACAGGTTCAACGCGGTTTTGCTGGTCAGGGCGTTGTCCATCAGATAACGAAATTGCTCGTTATCGTCGTTCAGCCCGTTGGCGAGAAAGCGTTGGCCGGTCTGGGCCAGCACGGCGTCGCTGATCAAACGGGATTCATAACGGCCGTCGCCGAGGCGGCGCGCGGCTTCATCGGCGCTGAAGTTGAGCTTGCCCAGCAGGTAATCGGAACTCATGAACGGCGCCGACTGGGTCAGCTCCGGATTGGTTTCGATCAGGTAACGGCTTTGTGGATTGCGACTCTGCACGAACATCCCGTACGTCCCTTGGGGCAGTCGGAAGGTCGAAGACGCCGTCGGGTCCACGGCGGCAAACGGCACACCCCGGAAGTCGACCGGGACGAAGCTGACTTGCTTCACGCCTTCGGCGTCCACGCGTTCGATGCGCGTGATGTCCTTGGGCACCTGGGCGCTGGCGTCGGTACTGCGTTTGCCCAGGTTGATGTTGATACCGCCGACCGAGGCCGTCTGCTCGCTGCTCAGCGAACCGGTCAGTTGGCCGTAGGTGTTGTCGTAAAGCGTGCCGTTCTGGATGTTGTTGGTGACGTTCAGGCTGACGTTGCCACCGGCTTGCAATACGGCGGCGTAAACGTTGTTGCCGTTTTCATTCCAGGTGGTGACGTCGCTCTGCACGGCGAATCGATCGTCACTCGAACGGTCGCTGAGTTCCTTGAAACGCACTTCATCGAAATTGCCTGCCGCGGTCGCCGCGTTGAACGCCGGAACATCGATGTACTCCATCTTGTCCCAGAGGCTGTTGTCGATACGACCGGGAGTACCGATGGTCACGACGCGGCGGCCCGAACGTGACGCGGCACCCTGGTTGAGCAGGCTGTCGGCGGTCAGGTCGAGGTTGCCGTTGGCCGCCATCAGGCTGTAACGGTTTTCGACCTGATTGGCGTGGACGGTGAGGTTTTTTCCAGCCACCAATCGCGAAGCGCGAGAGTCCTTGAGTACGGTGTCGTTGAACTCAGTGATGAGGGTGATCTTGCCGCGTTTCCAGCCGTCGCCACCACCGCAGTGCTGGCCGCATTGCCAATCGAGGCTGCCGGAAGATTGCCCGGACGTCAGTTCGAATTCGGATTTGGCGTTCACCAGCGACGCGACGTTGATGTCGATGTCGCCTTCGCTTTCGACAGTGGCCGACAGGTTGCTGAACGAGGCCGCTCGGCCCCCATTCAGGGCACTGAAGGTCAGGTTGCCGCGGCTGTAGATGTCGCCGTAATAGTTGCTCAGGCTGTTGCCGTGCAACTCCATCGCACCGCCGCTGAACAACAGGGTATCGGCGCCGTTACTGATGCCATTGGCCGCGTTGAAAGTGACCTTGCCTTGGGCACCAAGGGTGCCTTTGTTATCGATCCGGGCCGCCGTCACCGTCAGGTTCTGATTGGCGATCAGGCGGCCAAGGTTGTCGAGGGTGCCGCGCAGGGTCAGTTCGGTGTCGCCGCCACTGACCAGACGCCCGTCGCGCTGGATCAGATCGTTGGCGCTGATGGTCAGTTTTTGCTTGGCCGAGATTCGGCCACTGTTGAGCAGATTGCCGCCCAGGGTCAGCGACAGGTTGCCGTCACTAAGCAGCTCGCCGGCGTTGGTAAGGTTGGCGACATTCAGGCTCAGCGCCGAAGCGCTGGCGATACGGTCGACGATTGCCCGCCGAGGCTGGTGCGCTGCGGGCTGAACAGCACGTCTTCGCTGCGCTGGCCGGTCATCAGGCTGGTGAAACTGAAGGACTCGCCCCACACCTTGAACGGCTGCAGGTAACTCGCGGTGGCGGTGTATTTGCGGTAGCGCGCGTCCGGTTCGCCGGGACCAGGATGGCCATTGCTCTGGGCGTCGAACGCGCCGATGCCTTGCTGCATACCGAGGTCGAGGTTGACGAACGCACTGCCGACTCGTCGACCGTGGTTGATGCCGAACTGTGCTTCGCTGAGGCGGTTGCTGCTCAGCTTGAGCTTGCTGTCTTCGATGAAATTGTTGGTGCGCAGGTACGAGAGCCCGGTGCTGAGGGAGGTCTTGCTCACCGCGTCGCGATGGATCACCCGCTCGGCGCGCAACTGATGGTTCTGGCTGTCGCCGGTCTGCTTGAAGTTGTAACCGTTGGCGGCGATCTGCGAGCGGTACTCGCTCTGGCTGTAGGTGTAACTGAAATTCCACCAGCCCCACGGCAGGTTGTAATAGAGCATCGCGTTGTTGGACGTGTGCTGGTGATCGGTCATCGCATCGTGGCCACCACGCAGCATCAACTGATCGGCCAAGCCCAACGGACTGTCCCAATCAAACGTCGTGCCCCACTGCTGCTCGCCGGTGCTGCGCTGGCCATCGTTGCTACGGGACAACCCGGCACGCCAGGGCTTTTGCGCGGTGTTCTTGACCAACACTTCGCTACCACCGACGTTCTTGCCCGGCGTCAACTCCATCTGCGCCTGATTCGACGGCAAGCGGTTCAGTTGATCGACCAGTTGCTCGATCTCACGCAGGTTGACCAGGTCACCGGTCTTGCCGGGAAAAGCCATGGCCAGTTCACGGTCCGACAGCTTGCTGTCCTCTGCACCCTTCAACCCTTCAAGCCGTCCCTCGACCACCAGCACCTTCAAATGCCCGCCGGACAAATCCTGCTGCGGCAAGTAGGCACGGCTGGTGACCAAGCCTTTTTCGATGTAGTGGTCGGTGATGACTTTCAACAGTTCATTGAGCTGGGTAACGCCCAGGCACTGGCCGATGTAAGGCTTGAGCAGACGATTTTTCTCGCTCTCCGAGAGACTGTCGGCGCCTTTGAGCTCGATGTCCTTGATGGGGAAACAACGGGCGTCGGCCGGAGCCGTCGGTTGCGTGGGCTTGGTTGCCTTGCCGGGCAATTCCTTGAGCTCTTCGAGACGCCGACGCTGCTCTTCGAGCAGGCGATCCTGACGTTCGCGGATGAGGTCGGTTTCACCGGGGGTGGGAGCGGCGTGAGCAAGATTTAGCGGAGAAAGGCACAGCAAAGCCAGGCACAACCTCGCCACGAGGGCGGGTGGGTACATGTTCGATCCCTAGAAATGGAAAGTGATAGCAAAATAGTGGCACAATGTTAGATGGTCACTATTCTGGCGTCAATTAATTATTGGATCCAGAAAGCGTAATCGACGAGCGAAAACACCTAAATCGGACGGTTCCGGCACAACGGCGGGAAAAGTCTTGAAGTGGTGTCGAAAGCGCCAGGAAGAGGTAGGACGTTTCCGAGGACCGTTCTACGGGGGCTAATCACGAGTGAACTTTCACAACCACGCGGCCTCAACCAATTAACCGCCCGACACGGAACCGAGGCCTGACCGATGAAAACCCTGCTGAAACTCACCCTCGCTGCCACCCTCGCCTGCGCCCTCCCCGCTTGGGCCTGCACCCCCGAAGAAGCGACCATTAAACGCGAACAACTGGCCAAGGAAGTGACCAAGCTCACCGAGCAAAACCCAGCCAAGGCCAAGGAGATCAACGCCGAGTTGCAGAAGATGGATCTGGGTACGGCGAGCAAGGATTTGCCCGACAAGTGCCAGCTGATCGATCAGCGACTCAAAGAGTTGGAATCGGCGGAGAAAAAAACTGAGGGTTGATCCCACCCAGGAATCCCAGGCATAAAAAAACCGGACGTTTGTCCGGTTTTTTTATGGGATCGCGACGCTGCTTTATTCAGCAGCCGGTGCTTCCGGCTTGCGGCGCTTCAACGGGGCCATGCCGTCCTTGCTGACCAGCGACAGGGCGTCGGTCTTCGGGCGGTTGGCGATCTTGCGTTTGGTCGGGGCCTTGGCGCCGGTTTTCTTCTTGTCGCCTTTGGCGTCGACTTTTTTCTTCTTCACGCCAACGGCTTTGCCCGAGGCCTTGACCTTTTTCGGTCCGCCGTAGGTGCCTTTGACTTCCTTGATGGTGCGGCGCTCGAAGCTCTGCTTGAGGTAGCGCTCGACGCTCGACATCAGGTTCCAGTCGCCGTGGCAGATCAGCGAGATGGCCAGGCCATCGTTGCCGGCGCGGCCGGTACGACCGATGCGGTGAACATACTCGTCGCCGCTGCGCGGCATGTCGAAGTTGATCACCAGGTCCAGGCCATCCACATCGAGGCCGCGAGCGGCGACGTCGGTGGCAACCAGGATTTTCACGCCGCCCTGCTTCAGGCGGTCGATAGCCAGCTTGCGATCCTTCTGGTCTTTGTCACCGTGCAGCACGAAGGCTTTGTATTCCTGCGCCACCAGACGGCCGTAGATACGGTCAGCCATGGCCCGGGTGTTGGTGAACACGATGGCCTTCTGATAGGTCTCGTTGGCCAGGAGCCAGTTCACGATCTGTTCTTTGTGCTGGTTGTGGTCAGCGGTGATGATCTGCTGACGGGTGGTGGCGTTCAGATCGCTGACGTTGTTCAGCTGCAGGTGCTCAGGGTTGTTCAACACCTTGGCGACCATCTCGCGCAGGCCCGAACCACCGGTGGTGGCGGAGAACAGCATGGTCTGCTGACGGTTGGTGCACTCTTGCACCAGACGCTGGACGTCTTCGGCAAAGCCCATGTCGAGCATGCGGTCGGCTTCGTCGAGGACCAGTACTTCGACTTCTTTCAAGTCGAGGTTGCCGGCGTTCAGTTGCTCGATCATCCGACCCGGCGTACCGATCAGGATGTCCGGCACCTTGCGCAACATGGCAGCCTGGACCTTGAAGTCTTCACCGCCGGTGATCAGGCCGGACTTGATGAACGTGAACTGCGCAAAGCGCTCGACTTCCTTGATGGTCTGCTGAGCCAGTTCGCGGGTCGGCAGCAGGATCAGGGTCTTGATGCTGACGCGGACTTTAGCCGGGCCGATCAGACGGTTGAGGATCGGCAAAACGAATGCAGCGGTTTTACCGCTGCCGGTTTGCGCTGTCACCCGCAGGTCACGCCCTTGGAGCGCCAGCGGAATAGCCGCTGCTTGCACAGGCGTTGGCTCGACAAATTTAAGCTCGGCCACGGCTTTGAGCAGGCGTTCGTGCAGGGCGAATTGGGAAAACACGGGTGCTACCTCGAAGAAATACAAAAAAACAGCTGCATAGGGTAACGGTTTCGAGCGCTAAGGCCGAGTTTCTTTATACAAACGGCGCTAAACAGTGGTTTTTTTGTTGTGTCTTTTGTCCCCAAACGTCATCCAATGCGTCTTAAATGCTCTAATCGCCCCGTCGCGTCCAACAGAAGAACCGTTTTCGCCCATGGATATCAAACAGCTCTGGCTCAACGTCCAAGACCTTTGGGGTGCGCTCGACCAGCACCCGCTCCTGCATTCCAGCCTGGCGCTGATGGTGTTGCTGGTGATTGCGCTGGTCCTCGGACGAGTGGCGCGCTACCTCATTCTTCATGCGACCAAAATGCTCGGCCGCCAGCCCGCGTTGCACTGGATCAACGACTTGCGGCACAACAAGGTGTTTCATCGCCTGGCGCAAATGACGCCGTCGCTGGTGATCCAGTTCGGCCTGCACCTGGTGCCGGAGCTGGGCAAGACCAGCCTGATCTTCCTTGGCAATGTTGCGCTGGCGTTCACCATTCTATTTCTGGTGCTGGCCATCAGCGCCGTGCTCAACGCCCTGCTGGACATCTATGCGCGCACTGAGCATGCCCGCACCCGCTCGATCAAAGGCTACGTGCAACTGGCGAAAATGGTCTTGTACGTGTTTGGCGCGATCATCATTGTCGCCACGTTGATCGACCGTTCGCCGCTGTTGCTGCTGTCGGGTCTGGGCGCCATGTCGGCGGTGATCCTGTTGGTTTACAAGGACACCCTGCTGTCGTTCGTTGCCAGTGTGCAGCTGACCAGCAATGACATGCTGCGAGTCGGCGACTGGATCGAGATGCCGCAAGTCGGTGCCGACGGTGACGTGGTCGACATCACGCTGCACACGGTCAAGGTGCAGAATTTCGACAAGACCATCGTTTCGATTCCGACCTGGCGCCTGATGTCCGAGTCGTTCAAGAACTGGCGCGGCATGCAACAGTCCGGTGGACGACGGATCAAGCGCAGCCTGTTCATCGACGCCAGCGGCGTGCGGTTCATCCGCGATGACGAAGAGCAGAAACTGTCCCAGGTGCATCTGCTGACTGACTACATCAGCCGCAAGCAGGCTGAACTCAAGGCCTGGAACGAAGCCCAGGGCAATGTGGCCGCAATGTCGGCTAACCGTCGACGCATGACCAATATCGGGACTTTCCGCGCCTATGCGCTGGCGTATCTGAAAAGCCACCCGGAGGTCCAGCCAAACATGACCTGCATGGTTCGGCAGATGCAGACCACCGCCCAGGGTATTCCGCTGGAAATTTACTGCTTTACTCGCACCACCGCGTGGGCCGATTACGAGCGGATTCAGGGGGATATTTTTGATTACTTGCTGGCGGTGTTGCCGGAGTTTGGCTTGAGCCTGTATCAGCAGCCCAGTGGCGGTGATTTAAGGGCCGGGTTGCTCCCGGCAGTGCTCGGCGCGAGCCACATCCCTGAACCCGAAAAACACATCATGTAGCACCACAATATCCTGTGGGAGCGAGCTTGCTCGCGATAGCGGTGGGTCAGGAACATTGATGTCGTCTGACACTCAGCCATCGCGAGCAAGCTCGCTCCCACAGGGTTCAGTGTGCGACTGCCGATTGACGTACACCCAACCGACTGATCCACACCGCCATCAAAATCACCGAGCCACCCAGGAACAACCGCCCCAGCGCTTCTTGCTGATTCCAGATCAGCAGATTGATCAGCAATCCCACCGGCACATGCAGGTTGTTCATCACCGCGAGCGTCCCGCCATTCACCAGGCACGCGCCCTTGTTCCACCAGTACAACCCGAGCGCAGTCGAGACCAGGCCGAGGAACACCAGCACGCCCCATTGCAGCGGTGCTTCGGGCAGGAAATTCTGTTTGCCGAACAGCAGAAACGCTGGCAACGCCACCGCCAATGCGCCGAGATAGAAGTAACCGAAGCGCCGATAATGCGGTAGATCGCTCGGATGACGGGCGACCAGATGCTTGTAGAGCACCTGCCCGGCGGCGTAGGTGAAGTTGGCCAGTTGCAACAGCAGGAACCCCATGAAGAAATCCGGGTTGATCCGGTCGTAGCGAATCACCGCCGCGCCCATCACCGCCACCAATGCTGCGATCAATGCCCATGGATTGAAGCGCCGGTTCAGCGCGTCTTCAATCAGGGTTACGTGCAACGGCGTGAGGATGGTGAACAGCAACACCTCCGGCACTGTCAGCACCTGAAAGCTCAGGTACAGGCAGACGTAGGTCACGCCGAATTGCAACGCGCCGATCAGCAGCATGCCGCGCATGAACGCCGGTTCAACCGAACGCCAGCGCGTCAACGGAATGAACACCAGCCCCGCCAGCACCACTCGCACCAGCACCGCAAAGTAACTGTCGACATGACCGGCCAGGTATTCGCCGATCAGACTGAAGGAAAACGCCTGAATCAGCGTGACAAAAAGTAGATAGCCCATGCTCGCCTCATTTCGAATGGCGGCGACGATAGCGGTTTTTGCCGGCCATCGCGAACAGTCAGCCAACACAAAACCCTGTGGGAGCGAGCTTGCTCGCGATGGCTGAGTGTCAGTCGACAACAATGTCACCTGATCCACCGCTATCGCGAGCAAGCTCGCTCCCACAAGGTCTGTGTCAAATTCAGGATAAGTTTTACATCCATCAAATCGCAGGCAAAAAAAGCCCGATCTCGCTAAAGCGTTCAATCGGGCTACAGCACTCAGGAGCAACAAGTGCAAAGGGAGGTTCGATGCGCGTCGAGCCTTGAAGGGGGTGCGCCAGGTCACTTGAACATCAAGGGATTATCTGGCGATTAAAGCCTCAGGCGACCTGGGCCAGCTTGGCGTTGGCCTGGTTCAGTCCCTTCTCATGGAAGTCACCGCCCAGGTTCATGCCTTCGGCGTGAATAAAGGTCACGTCGTGGATCCCGATGAAGCCCATGACCTGACGCAGGTACGGTTCCTGGTGGTCCGCGGTGCTGCCGGCGTAGATCCCGCCGCGAGCAGTCAACACATAGGCACGCTTGCCGCTGAGCAGACCTTGTGGGCCGGTGTCGGTGTACTTGAAGGTCACGCCGGCACGCAGCACGTGATCGAGCCAGGCTTTCAACGTGCTTGGGATCGCGAAGTTGTACATCGGCGCAGCCATGACCAGCACGTCGGCGGCCAGCAGTTCGTCGGTCAGCTGGTTGGAGCGTTCCAGGGAGACTTGTTCGATGTCGCTGCGCTGTTCGGCGGGCTTCATCCACCCGCCCAGCAGGTTGATGTCCAGGTGTGGCACCGGGTTGACGGCCAGGTCACGCACCGTGATCTGGTCGGCCGGGTGAGTCGCTTGCCACTGGCTGATGAAGGTCTGGGTCAGTTGACGGGAAACCGAGTCTTGCTGACGGGCGCTGCTTTCGATGATCAGAACACGTGACATGGGATGTAGGCTCCATCTGAGAATGCTGTAAGGCGATGGAGTGAAGGTTAAACAGAACCATATCGATGAAAAAGCGCAAATAACTGCTATAACCCATCAATAAATTCGTTTATAAGCGGAGCGTACCCGGCGAGTGTGCTCCGTGTTGTGTCATTTTGGGGTGCAGGTCAGTTTGATACGCATCTTGATGATGGTCCGGGTGAACTTGGCGGTGGCATTTTTGTGTTTGCCTGCGGCCACTTCAATCTTGCGGGTGCGCGGTGCTTCCGGGCCGTTGTTGAAAACCACCGTACAAGACGCATCGGTGGTGCCGTAGTTGTTCACCTGAATGGAGGCAATGTCGCTATCTGTGTCATACGCGTTGTAGTCGATGCTCAAGCCATTCAGCTGTTTTTGAACATCGATTGGATAGGCAAATGCCGTCAGCGGCAACATCACCAGCAGCACACAACCCGATACCACACAACAAAGCTTTTTCATTCAGCAGTCTCCAATAAGGACTGCCAGCTTAGACAAGAGGAGCTATTCATGAAAGCGCCCCGCGTGACCCTTGATCAATGGCGAACGTTGCAGGCCGTGGTCGACCACGGTGGTTTCGCCCAGGCCGCCGAAGCGCTGCACCGCTCGCAATCGTCGGTCAGCTACACCGTGGCGCGCATGCAGGATCAGCTTGGCGTGCCGCTGTTGCGTATCGACGGCCGCAAAGCCGTGCTGACCGAAGCCGGCGGCGTGCTGCTGCGCCGTTCCCGGCAACTGGTGAAACAGGCCAGTCAGCTGGAAGACCTGGCCCATCACATGGAACAAGGCTGGGAGGCGGAAGTGCGGCTCGTGGTCGACGCCGCCTACCCGAGCGCCCGCCTCGTCCGCGCCTTGACCGCGTTCATGCCACAAAGCCGTGGCTGCCGGGTGCGTCTGCGCGAAGAAGTGTTGTCGGGCGTGGAAGAAGTCCTGCTTGAAGGCGTGGCCGACCTGGCCATCAGTGGTTTCAGCATCCCGGGTTACCTGGGCGCGGAATTGAGCGACGTCGAGTTCGTCGCGGTCGCCCATCCCGAACATCCGTTGCATCGCCTCAATCGCGAACTGAATTTCCAGGACCTGGAAAGCCAGCTGCAAGTGGTCATCCGCGACTCCGGCCGCCAGCAGCCACGGGACGTCGGCTGGCTCGGCGCGGAACAGCGCTGGACCGTCGGCAGCCTGGCCACCGCGGCGACTTTTGTCAGCAGCGGTCTGGGTTTCGCCTGGTTGCCTCGGCACATGATCGAACGGGAACTCAAGGAAGGTCTGCTCAAGCTGCTACCGTTGGACCAGGGTGGCAGCCGCAACCCGAGCTTCTACCTGTACTCGAACAAGGACAAACCCTTGGGTCCGGCCACGCAGATTCTCATCGAACTGCTGCGCACCTTCGACACCGCGCCGCTGGATGCCCCTTTCGCCGCCCCTGAACAAGCCTGACACGGAGTGTAAACATGGCCTATTTCGAACACGAAGGTTGCAACCTGCACTATGAGGAATATGGTCACGGTGCGCCGTTGCTGCTGGTTCACGGGCTGGGTTCCAGCACCCTGGACTGGGAAGAGCAGATCCCGGCGCTGTCGGCCCGCTACCGGGTGATCGTCCCGGATGTACGCGGCCACGGTCGCTCCGACAAGCCCCGCGAGCGTTACAGCATCGCCGGGTTCAGCGCCGACCTGATTGCCCTGATCGAACACCTGAACCTGGGCCCCACTCATTACGTGGGCTTGTCCATGGGTGGCATGATCGGCTTTCAACTGGCCGTGGATCAGCCGCAATTGCTCAAAAGCCTGTGCATCGTCAACAGCGCGCCCGAGGTCAAACTGCGCAGCCGCGACGACTATTGGCAGTGGTTCAAGCGCTGGAGCCTGATGCGCGTCCTCAGCCTGGGCGCTATCGGCAAGGCTCTGGGCGCCAAGCTGTTCCCTAAACCGGAACAGGCTGATTTGCGACAAAAGATGGCCGAGCGCTGGGCAAAAAACGACAAACATGCTTATCTCGCCAGCTTCGATGCGATCGTTGGCTGGGGGGTTCAGGAACGACTTTCGAAGGTCTCCTGTCCAACCCTTATCGTCAGCGCCGACCGTGACTACACACCGGTCTCGCTGAAAGAGACCTATATAAAACTGCTGCCCGATGCGCGGCTGGTAGTGATCGCCGATTCGCGCCACGCCACCCCGCTGGATCAACCCGATCACTTCAACCAAACCCTGCTCGAGTTTCTCACCGCAGTCGACACCACCTCACTCAGGATTACTGACCCATGCTGAAAAAAATCGCCCTCGTCGCTGGCTCCGTTCTGTTTGCCGCCAACCTGATGGCCGCAACGCCCGCCAAGGCGCCGCACGTGCTGCTGGAGACCACTAATGGCCAGATCGAAATCGAACTGGACCCGGTCAAGGCCCCGATCAGTACCAAGAACTTCCTTGATTACGTCAACAGCGGCTTCTACAACAACACGATTTTCCACCGTGTGATTCCTGGCTTCATGGTCCAGGGCGGCGGTTTCACTCAACAAATGCAGCAGAAAGAAACCAAGGCGCCGATCAAGAACGAGTCCAAAAACGGTCTGCATAACGTCCGTGGCACGCTGTCCATGGCCCGCACCTCTAATCCTGATTCGGCCACCAGCCAGTTCTTCGTGAACGTCAAAGACAACGACTTCCTCGACAGCGGTGACGGCTATGCGGTCTTCGGCAAAGTCGTGAAAGGCATGGACGTGGTGGACGTCATCGTCAACTCACAAACCACCACCCGTGGCGGCATGAAAGATGTGCCAGCCGACCCTGTGTTCATCAAGTCGGCCAAAGTCATCGACTAAGCTACACAGGAAGTCTTGAGCGGCTGCCGGAGTGCGCCGCTCACACTGTTCAAAGGAGAGCCCGTGCGCGGGCGGAGAACTGATGCTTTATCGCCGTTTCGAGAAACTGATCGACATATTCCGCGACGCCCCGACGGCGGCTCCGCCGGATCGGGTTCTGCCTTTTTATACCTATTACTTGAAGCAGGTCTGGCCGAGTTTCGCCGTCCTGCTGCTCGTCGGTCTGATCGGTGCGCTGATCGAAGTGGCGCTGTTCAGTTACCTGAGTCGCATCATCGACCTGACCCAAGGCACGCCTAACGTCGATTTCTTCAAGGAACACGGCATCGAGCTGGCCTGGATGGCCGTGGTAGCCCTGGTTTTTCGGCCGATCTTTGTTGGCCTGCATGACCTGCTGGTGCACCAGACCCTGAGCCCCAGCATGACCAGCCTGATCCGCTGGCAGAATCACAGTTATGTGCTCAAACAGAGCCTGAATTTTTTCCAGAACGACTTCGCCGGGCGCATCGCCCAACGCATCATGCAAACCGGCAACTCGCTGCGCGATTCCGCCGTGCAAGCGGTGGACGCGCTGTGGCATGTGCTGATCTACGCGATCAGTTCTCTGGTGCTGTTCGCCGAAGCCGACTGGCGCCTGATGATCCCGCTGCTGACCTGGATCGTCGCCTTCATCAGTGCCCTTTACTACTTCGTGCCACGGGTCAAGGAACGCTCGGTCGTGTCCTCCGATGCGCGCTCAAAACTCATGGGGCGGATTGTCGATGGCTATACCAACATCACCACGCTGAAGCTGTTCGCCCACACCAACTTCGAGCAGCAATACGCTCGCGAAGCGATCAAGGAACAAACCGAAAAAGCCCAACTGGCCGGCCGGGTGGTCACTAGCATGGACGTGGTCATCACCAGCATGAACGGCTTGCTGATCGTCGGCACCACCGGCCTGGCCCTGTGGCTGTGGACGCAGTCGATGATCACCGTAGGCGCGATTGCCCTGGCCACCGGCCTGGTGATCCGCATCGTCAACATGTCCGGCTGGATCATGTGGGTGGTCACCGGGATTTTCGAAAACATCGGCATGGTCCAGGACGGTTTGCAGACCATTTCTCAACCAGTCAGCGTCACCGATCGCGAACAGGCCAAACCGCTGGCGGTCACCCGTGGCGAAGTGCGTTTCGAGCACGTGGATTTCCACTACGGCAAGAAGAGCGGGATCATCGGCGACCTCAATCTGACCATCAAGCCTGGCGAGAAAATCGGCCTGATCGGTCCGTCCGGTGCCGGCAAGTCGACCTTGGTCAACCTGCTGCTGCGCCTCTATGACGTTGAGGGCGGAGGCATCCTCATCGACGGGCAGAACATTGCTGAAGTCGGCCAGGAAAGCCTGCGCGAGCGCATCGGCATGATCACCCAGGACACGTCCCTGCTGCATCGCTCGATCCGCGACAATTTGCTTTACGGCAAACCCGACGCCACCGACGCCGAACTCTGGGAAGCGGCACACAAGGCCCGAGCCGACGCGTTCATCCCGTTGCTGTCGGACGCCGAAGGCCGCACCGGTTTCGATGCCCATGTCGGTGAACGCGGCGTGAAACTCTCCGGCGGCCAGCGCCAGCGGATTGCGATTGCTCGCGTGCTGCTCAAGGACGCGCCGATCCTGATCATGGACGAGGCGACCTCGGCGCTGGACTCGGAGGTCGAAGCGGCGATTCAGGAAAGCCTCGAAACCCTGATGCAGGGCAAAACCGTGATCGCCATCGCCCACCGGCTCTCGACCATCGCCCGGATGGACCGACTGGTAGTGCTGGAAAACGGCAAGATCGCTGAAACCGGCAGCCACGCCGAACTGCTGGCCCATGGCGGGTTGTATGCGCGGTTGTGGCAGCATCAAACCGGTGGTTTTGTCGGGATCGATTGAATCTACCTGCCTGAGCGTTCCCATCAGTCTTGCCGATAAGGCAACGCCGTCCTCGCTTCCTCGGCATACGCCAACACGCCAACGCGTTCCTGCTGCAGGAAGTCTTTGACGGCGGCTTGCAGACCAGGATGACGCAAGTAGTGCCATGAATGAGTGATCACGGGTTCAAACCCGCGAATCAACTTGTGCTCGCCTTGGGCGCCGGCATCGAATCGCTGGAAACCATTGGCAATCGCGTAGTCCATGCCTTGATAGAAACAAGTCTCAAAGTGCAGACGGTCGAACTCTGCCAGACACCCCCAGTAACGCCCGTAAAAACTGTCTCCGCCCACCAGACTGAAAGCCATCGCGACTGGGCGTGAACCTTGTTTTGCCAACACCACACGAATCGACTCCGGCATGCGCTCGGCCAACAGGCTGAAAAACTCCCGCGTCAGATAAGGCCTTTGCCGACGCACTGCGTAGGTGTTGGCGTAGCAGGCATACACAAAATCCCACTGCGCTTGATCGAGTTGCCTACCTTCGAGCCATTCGAAATCAATGCCCTGCCCCGCCACTTGCTCACGCTCCTTGCGCATCTGCTTGCGTTTGCGTGAACTGAGGACGTCGAGGAAGTCTTGAAAATCCCGATACCCGCGATTCTGCCAGTGGTACTGACAGCCGATTCGCTGCAACCAGCCCGGCTGCTCGGCCAATGCTGCGTCGGTGAAAGGATCGGTGAAGTTGATGTGGGCACTGGAAAGTTGTTCGATCTCAAGGTAACCGGGCAGGCTTTTCAACAGTTCGAATCCGTCCTCGAGAGTAGCTGCCAGCAAACGCGGGCCACTGACCGGACTGAACGGTACGGCAGTCAACAGTTTGGGGTAGTAATCGATACCGGCACGCTCACACGCGTCAGCCCAAGAATGATCGAACACGTACTCGCCGTAAGAATGCCATTTGCGGTAACTGGGCAGCGCGGCGATCAGACGATCGCCTTCGATGTGCAGCAAATGCTCGGGCTGCCATCCGGAATGGGGGCTAATGCTGGCGCTGTCTTCCAGCGCGCTCAGAAAAGCGTGACGCAAAAATGGCTGAGTATCGGGGACCAACGCATCCCACGTGTGCGGGGCGATTTCCGACAGGCTTTGCAGATGTTGCAACGGCATCACCATCCTCACTCTTCAATGGCGTGAAAGCACCGCGAGTATCGCTTATCGCTTTGCATTGCACACGAGCAATTCGACGACAGCGCTCTAGCTCGATAGTTCGAGACGACTTTATATCGTCATCGAGATGCCATCACATTGCCACCGCTCTGTCATAAACCATCGCGATACTGGCGCCTGTTTTTAGAGCGTCGGGTTCTAGCCCGGCCACTGTTTTCCGCCCGTCAACGGTCGGTTGTGTCCTGGATGGCTCAGTCATCCTCTCTCATCTTCGGAGATTGATATGCGTCTTGCTTCCACGAAAACTGCGGCAGCCCTGTGTGGCGGGCTGTTGCTGGCCATGAGCGTTCCGGCCAGCGCCGCAGTCGACGCCAAACTGCTCGACATGCTCAAGGCAAACGGCTCGATTTCGCCTGCGCAGCACACCGAACTGCAAGCCGAGCTGGCCAGGGATCAGAAAGACCAGCAAATCGCCCGTCAGGCTCAGCAAGAGACCAACGAGCAGATCGCGGCGACCGCGAAGAAAACCAATGAACTGAGCACCTTCGACCAGAAACTGGCGTGGGCTGCCAAGACCCAGTTCAAGGGCGATGTTCGTTTCCGTCAGGAAACAGTCAAGAACGATGGTGTTTCCAACACTGGCGACCAGGACCGTCAACGCATTCGTGTGCGCCTGGGTGCCTACACCGAAATCAACCCGCAAGTGGACACCGGTATTCGTATCGCCACTGGTAGCGACAACGATTCTCGCTCGACCAACCAGAGTCTGGACAACAACTTCACCAAGAAGGATATCTGGCTTGACCAGGGCTACGTCGACTACCACCCGACTGCCATCAAGAATTTGCACTTGATCGGCGGCAAGATGCCGCAACCATGGGTGAGCATGGGCGACATCATCTGGGATAGCGACATCAGCCCGGAAGGTCTGGCACTGACTTACAAATACCCGCTGGGCGGCAGCACCGAGCTGTTCGGTAGTGCCGGCCACTTCACCCTCAAGGACAACGTCGACGGTGAAGGCAAGCAGTTCCGTCACGACCTGCGCCTGTACTCAGGCCAGCTGGGCGCGCGCTTCGCGATCACCGACAACTTGAAAATGACGCTGGGCGGCAGTCTCTACGCTTACGACAACGACAACGACATCAACAATACGTGTGCTACGAACACCTGCCGACTGGCCATTAACGGCAACACTGCGAACGAACAATTCAAACTGTACGAAGGCTTTGGTCAGATCGACATCGGCGGCCTGCCAATGCCGCTGTCGTTGTACGGTCAAGTGGTCAACAACGACGATGCCAGCAACGATCAGGACATGGGCTGGTTGGCCGGTGTCAAGACCAAGGTCTTCGGCTTCGGCGTGGACTACAACTATCGCGACGTACAGCGTAACGCGGTGGTCGGCGCCTTCACCGACTCCGACTTCGCCAACGGTTTCACCGGTTCGCGCGGCAGCAAGCTGAAAGTGAGCTACGAGATCGACAAGAACTTCGCCCTCGGCGCGACGTACTTCCTGGCTGATTCCGACTACACCAACGCCAACTTGCGGGATTCGAAGATCAACACCCTGCAACTGGATGCTGAAGCCAAGTTCTGATCCACGCTACACGGCTCGGGCAAGGAAGCCCGAGCCGCTTTTACAGACTCGCGCTGGTGTATCGGTCCCCATCATCCGTCCGATACGCCAGCGCGAGTCTTTTTGTTTGTGCAAAAAAAAATCGCAGCCTTCGGCAGCTCCTACACCGACCGTATTCCAACCGCGATATCGCGTTGAAATCCAATCCCGTGTAGGAGCTGCCGCAGGCTGCGATCTTTTAAGGCGAACTCAACGCTTGCGCAGAATCACGCTACCAATCGAGTAACCGGCGCCGAACGAGCTGAGCACGGCCAGCGATCCGGCGGCCAGATCGTCCTGATATTTGTGAAACGCAATCACGGAACCGGCGGAGCTGGTGTTGGCGTAGGTGTCGAGAATCACCGGAGCTTCTTCTTCAGTGGCTTCACGGCCCAGCAGTTTCTTGACGATCAGGTGGTTCATGCTGAGGTTGGCCTGATGCAGCCAGAAGCGTTTCACGTCGCTGATGTTGAGCGCGTTCTCTTCCAGGTGCGTTGCGATCAGCTCGGCGACCATCGGGCAGACATCGCGGAACACCTTGCGGCCTTCCTGCACGAACAGTTTGTCCTTGTTCCCGATGCCCTCTTCCGCCGCGCGGTTGAGGAAGCCGAAGTTGTTGCGGATGTTATTGGAGAACTTGGTCAGCAGCTTGGTGCTGACGATATCAAACTGGTACTTGGACGTTGCCAGGTCAGCACGCTCGATGATCACCGCAGTCGCGGCGTCGCCGAAGATGAAGTGGCTGTCACGGTCGCGGAAGTTCAGGTGACCGGTGCAGACTTCCGGGTTGACCATCAAAATCGCCCGGGCCTGGCCCAATTGCACGCTGTTGGTCGCAGCCTGAATGCCGAAGGTCGCCGAGGAGCAGGCGACGTTCATGTCGTAACCGAAACCCCGGATGCCCAGGGCTTCCTGGACTTCGATGGCGATGGCCGGGTAGGCACGTTGCAGGTTGGAGCAGGCGACGATCACGCCGTCGATGTCCGCGGCGGTCTTGCCGGCACGCTGCAAGGCTTGCTCGGCGGCGCCGATGGCCATTTGGCAAAGCACCGACCACTCGTCATTCGAGCGTTCCGGCAGGCGTGGCGCCATGCGTTGCGGGTCGAGGATGCCGTCCTTGTCCATGACAAAACGGCTTTTGATGCCAGACGCCTTTTCGATAAACGCCGCGCTGGACTCGGTCAACGCTTCGATTTCGCCGCGCGCGATGGCGTCGGCATTGTCGGCGTTGAATTGCGCGACGTAAGCGTTGAAAGACTGCACCAGCTCTTCGTTGGAGATGCTGTTGGCCGGGGTGTACAGGCCGGTGCCGCTGATGACGACGTTATGCATGGTCGTTTCTCTAATCTGTTCAGGCAGAAAGTGTTGGCACCGACGTACCAACACACAAAGAGTCTATTCCCGTCAGGGGGAGCAAACCTGGCATCGCTTTATTCCGATCCGCCCAGACCTGTGAAGGCTCAAAACCGCGGGGCCGGTGTTTATAGGCGCGAAGTTTGCCATAAACATTGGGTTTTGGCCCTATTTGCTGGATGACTCTCCCCTACAGGCAATACAAAAACCTGTGGGAGCGAGCTTGCTCGCGATGGGGCCATCACATTCAACGTCTATGTTGCATGTCAGGCCGCCATCGCGAGCAAGCTCGCTCCCACAGGTATTGCACAAGCCTCGGGATTACGGTTCGACCTGGGTCCATTGCTTGTTCAGGCGCTTGTCGGAGATCGGCACCTTGGTCCCCAATTGTTGGGCGAACAGGGAAACCCGGTATTCCTCAAGCCACCAGCGATAGAGTTCCAACTGCGGATCGCGTTTGCCTTCCTGGGCGTGTTTGTTGGCGCGGGTCTGGTATTGCGTCCACAGACCAGACAATTCGCCGCTCCAGACCCGATCCCTCTGAACCTGAGCGCCGATTTTCTCGAAGCGCTGCTCGACCGCTTTCAGATAGCGCGGCAGTTCCTTGAGCCACTGCATCGGGGTTTCCCGTACAAAGCCCGGATACACCAGATGACTGAGCTGCTGCTTGATATCGTTCAGGGCCACGGCTTGCGCCAGGTCGATCTTGCCCTTGAAGCGTTTTTGCAGGCCATGCCAGAGCTTGAGAATCTCCAGCGTCAGCTTCGCCAGCCGTTCGGCGTGCTCGGTCCAGCCGCCGCGCTTGCGTTCGGCCAGTGACGCCAACCCGGCGCCATCACGCGGCAGCGGGTCTTCACCGTCGAGAATGCAGCTGTCGAGACTCGCCAGCAGAATGTCTTCCACCAAGGCATCGATACGCCCCAATTCGCGGTACATCAAACCCAGTTCGGTCAGCCCCGGCAACTTGCCGCGCAGGAACTTCGCCGGCTCGGCCAGTTGCTGCATCAGCAAGCGCTGCAACGCGCGGCGATGCTGGAACTCGGCCTCGGCCGGGGTCGAGAATCGCCCTTCCTTGACTGTGCCGCTCTCTTCCACCAGCGCCGGATAGACCGTCATCGACAGCCCGGCGATCTTTTGCTGGGTTTTCTCGGCGACGGCGGCGAAGACTTTCGGCTCGACCGGTTGCTGGTTTTTCGCGGTTTGTGGCACGGCCAACGCGGCCTGACTGGCCTCGGCAAAACGTGCGGTCAGTTCCGCCAGATCACGCCCCTCACCGAGAAACTTGCCCTGGCCGTCGACGATTTCCAGGTTCATCCGCAAATGACTGTCGACCTGCTGCGCCGCTTCGGCCCAGGCTTCATCGCTGACCCGCGCACCGGTCATGCGCAACAGTTCACGGCCTAACGCCTGCGGCAACGAGCCCTCGGCGAAGGTCATGCGCTGCAACGCGGCTTTGACGAAGTCCGGCACCGGCACGAAGTTCTTGCGCAGGGCTTTGGGCAGGTTGCGCACCAGCGCGATGCACTTGGCCTCAATGACGCCCGGCACCAGCCATTCCAGGCGTTCCGGTGGCAGCATCGGCAACAGCGGTGCCGGCACGCGCAGGGTCACGCCGTCACGCGGGTGGTTCGGTTCGAAGTGGTAACTGAGCGCCAATTCCAGATCGCCGATGTGCAAGGTGTCCGGGTAATGCAGCGCGGTGACTTCACTGGCCTCGCGAGCCAGCACGTCTTCTTCGCGCATGATCAGCAGCTGCGGGTCTTTCTGGCTGTTGACCCGATACCAGCTGTCGAATGTGGCGGTCTGGTGGATCTCCGCCGGCAATCGCGCATCGTAGAAAGCAAACAGGGTTTCTTCGTCCGCCAGAATGTCGCGACGACGGGCTTTTGCCTCCAGTTCGTCGAGCTGCTCCAGCAGCTGCGCATTGGCCGTCAGGCACTTGGCCTTGGACTGAATCTCTCCGCGCACCAGGCCTTCGCGAATGAAAAACTCACGAGACACTACAGGGTCGATCGGCCCGTAATGCACCGGCCGGCGACCGACTACGATCAGCCCGAACAGGGTAATTTGCTCGAAGGCCACAACCTGACCGCGCTTCTTCTCCCAATGGGGTTCGAAGTGGTTTTTCTTGATCAGGTGCCCGGCCAAGGGCTCAATCCAGTCGGCGTCGATCTTGGCGACCATGCGCGCGTAGAGCTTGGTGGTTTCCACCAGTTCGGCGGCCATCAGCCATTGCGGACGCTTCTTGCCGAGGCCCGATGACGGGTGAATCCAGAAGCGCCGCTGACGGGCGCCGAGGTAGTCGCCGTCTTCGGTTTTCTGACCGATCTGGCTGAGCAGCCCCGAGAGCACGGCTTTGTGCAGTTTCGGGTAATCCGCCGGCTCTTTATTGAGGCTCAACTGCATGTCGCGGCAGATCAGGCTCAACTGGCGGTGAGAGTCGCGCCATTCGCGCAGACGCAGGTAATTCAGGAAGTTCTTGCGGCACCAATTGCGCAGCGGGCTGGCGGTCAAAGCCTGGCGCTGTTCTTCGAAACCACGCCACAAATTGACCAGGCCGGCGAAGTCCGAGTCCACGTCTTTCCACTGAGCGTGCGCCTGATCGGCCGCTTGCTGACGCTCCGGCGGACGTTCGCGCGGGTCTTGAATCGACATGGCGCTGGCGACGATCAGCACTTCCTGCAAGCTGCCGAGTTTCGCCGCTTCCAGCAGCATGCGGCCCATCCGCGGGTCCACCGGCAAGCGCGCCAACTGGCGACCGAGTGGCGTCAGCTGGCTGTTGCGGTCGACCGCCGAGAGTTCTTGCAGCAGGTTGAAACCGTCGCTGATGGCCTTGCCATCCGGCGGCTCAATAAACGGGAAATCGGTGATCTCGCCGAGGCGCAGATGCAGCATCTGCAAAATCACTGCTGCGAGGTTGGTCCGCAGAATTTCCGGGTCGGTAAACTCCGGGCGACCGATGAAATCTTCCTCGCCATAGAGGCGGATGCAAATGCCCGGTTCGACCCGCCCGCAGCGACCTTTACGCTGGTTGGCGCTGGCCTGGGAAATCGCTTCGATGGGCAGACGCTGAACCTTGGCGCGGTAGCTGTAGCGGCTGATGCGCGCGGTGCCGCTGTCGATCACGTAACGAATGCCCGGCACCGTCAGCGAGGTTTCCGCGACGTTGGTCGCCAGGACCACGCGACGGCCTGGGTGCGACTGGAAAATCCGCTGCTGTTCGGCCGGCGACAATCGTGCGTACAACGGCAGAATCTCAGTGTGCTTGAGTTGGGCCTTGCGCAACATGTCCGCAGCGTCGCGAATTTCGCGCTCGCCGGGCAGGAACACCAGCACATCGCCGGGGCTCTTGCGCTCGCTGCGCTCGAACGCGGCGATTTCGTCGAGGGTGGCGAGAATGGCCTGATCCACCGTCAAGTCATCCTCGACGCGGTTACCCTCTTCGTCCTGCTCCAGGGTCAGCGGGCGATACCAGGTATCCACCGGGAAGGTGCGGCCGGAGACTTCGACAATCGGCGCATCGTCGAAGTGCTTGGAGAAGCGCTCCAGGTCGATGGTCGCCGAGGTGATGATGACTTTCAGGTCCGGACGACGCGGCAGCAGGGTTTTCAGGTAACCCAGCAGAAAGTCGATGTTGAGGCTGCGCTCGTGGGCTTCGTCGACGATGATCGTATCGTAGCGTTCGAGGTAGCGGTCGTTCTGGGTTTCCGCCAGCAGGATGCCGTCGGTCATCAGTTTGATCAGGGTGTTGGAGTCGCTCTGATCTTCGAACCGCACCTGATAACCAACCAACGCACCCAACGGCGTCGCCAGTTCTTCGGCGACCCGGCTCGCCACGCTGCGGGCGGCGATTCGACGCGGCTGGGTGTGGCCGATCAGGCCATGCTGACCGCGACCGATTTCCAGGCAGATCTTCGGCAACTGGGTGGTTTTACCCGAACCGGTTTCACCGGCAATGATCAGCACCTGATGCTTGAGCAGCGCTGCTTTGATCTCGTCGCGCTTGGCAGCGATCGGCAAACTGTCGTCGTAACGAATCACCGGCAGGCTGGCCCGCCGCGCCAACACCTGATCACAGGACGCCTGCGTGCGCGTCACCCACTGGGCCAGCTTGGCTTCGTCAGGTTTTTTGCGCAGCTCAAGCAACTGCCGCCGCAGCCGGTGGCGGTCGGCGAGCATGGCGTGATCGAGGTTTTTCAGCAGTTTGTCGATGGAGGGCGATTCGTCAGTCATCAGGTACGCAATAAGTCGTCTAGTGGCGCAGGGGGCGGATTGTCGCAGATTTGCGGGGTGTTTGGCGTGTCAGTTGGGGCCCCAATCCCCTCACCCTAGCCCTCTCCCGGAGGGCGAGGGGACTGACCGAGGTGTTTTATCGAGGTACATCGACCTGAAATATCGAGTCGAACTCAGAATCTGAAAAGCACGATTATCTGCTCCCTTTCCCCCTCTCCCCTCTGGGGAGAGGGCTGGGGTGAGGGGTGGTTTTCAGCCGTTACTCGTTATCCAGGCCTTTGCGCCGATACGGAAACACATCAATCACCTTCCCGGCCCGAATCGCCTCTTGCAGGCTTTTCCAGTAATCAGCGTTGTACAACTCACCATGCAACTGATCAAACAACTTGCGCTGCCCGGAATCGGCAAACAAAAACGGCGGAAACTCTTCAGGAAACACATCCAGCGGTCCAATCGAATACCAAGGCTCCGACGCCATCTCATCTTCCGGCGTACGCGGTAGCGGGATGTGACGGAAGTTGGCTTCAGTCAGGAAGCAGATCTCGTCATAGTCATAAAACACCACCCGCCCATGACGAGTGACGCCAAAGTTCTTCAGCAGCATGTCGCCCGGAAAGATGTTCGCCGCCGCCAGTTGCTTGATCGCCAGACCGTAATCTTCCAGCGCCTCGCGGACCTGAGCGTCGTTGGCGTTCTCCAGATACAGGTTCAACGGCGTCATCCGCCGTTCGGTCCAGCAGTGGCGGATCAGCACGGTGTCGTCCTCTACCGACACGGTGGTCGCTGCCACTTCGAGCAATTCCTCCAGACAGGCCGGGTCGAACTTGCTCAACGGGAAGCGGAAGTCGGCGAATTCCTGGGTGTCGGCCAGGCGCCCGACCCGGTCGACGCTCTTCACCAGACGGTACTTCTCGATCACCGTGGCGCGGTCGACGTTCTTCGACGGCGAGAAGCGATCCTTGATGATTTTGAATACGGTGTTGAAGCCCGGCAGCGTAAACACGCTCATCACCATGCCACGCACGCCCGGGGCCATGATGAACTGGTCGTCGGTGTTGGCCAGGTGATTGATCAGCGCCCGGTAGAACTCGGACTTGCCGTGCTTGTAGAAACCGATCGAGGTGTACAACTCGGCAATGTGCTTGCCCGGCAGAATGCGTTTGAGGAAACCGATGAACTCCGCCGGTACCGGCACGTCGACCATGAAATACGAACGGGTGAACGAGAAGATGATCGACACGTCCGCTTCATCGGTGATCAGCGCATCGATCTGAATCCCGCGGCCTTCGCGGTGCAGCAGCGGAATTACCAGCGGCCATTGTTCGTCCTGGGTGTAGATGCGCCCCACCAGGTACGCACCCTTGTTGCGGTAAAGCACCGAGGAAAAAAGTTCGACGCTCAACTCCGGGTCCTTGCACACCCAGTCCGGCAGGTTCTCGCGCAATTGCCCTTCAAGACGACTCAGGTCGCCCGCCAGGTTGGCGTAATCTTCGCTGAAGCGGTAATCGGCAAAAATGCTCGCCAACATGCCGGACAACTGGCCCTGAGGCTTGTACGTGCGGGTTTGTGCGGCGCGGGCCCGGCGCAGGCTCGGCCG
This sequence comes from Pseudomonas sp. RT4P38, assembly GCF_054897765.1. NCBI lineage: Bacteria > Pseudomonadati > Pseudomonadota > Gammaproteobacteria > Pseudomonadales > Pseudomonadaceae > Pseudomonas > Pseudomonas sp. RT4P38. The sequence continues at coordinate 1,854,506 of NZ_CM142703.1, read as the reverse complement.
GGTGGTGTGAATGAACATGCAGCCGTCGCTGATCAGGTCGTGGCTGAACAGCCCGCAGAAGATCGAGTTGTACCAGGTCTCCGAAAGTTCATCGTCGAAGCGCAGGTCGATCAAGGTGATGTAAGCGCTTTTGACCAGCGGCCAGCAACTGACATCCAGTGTGTCGGCATCGAAAGCGATGCGCAGCCGTTCCACTGTTTCGCCGACTTTTTCTTCGTACAGATTGATCCGCGCCGCCGACGCCGATTGCGTCTCCTGCCACTTGGCCTGCTCGAAGCGGGCTCGGGCGCCGTCGGTGATCTGGCGGAAATGCTCGCGATAATTATCAAAGCCTTCGAGGATCATTCGGGCGATGTCGGCGGCGGGCCATTGCTGCGGCATAGGTAAAACCTCGGCGGCTGAATCTTATCGTTGGGGCCTGAGCTTAGTGGCCCTTTGTTACGCAACGCAACCATTGCCTTGCGTCCTGACTGGCGCGACACTTACGCGCCAATCAAGGAAGGAACGTGCTGTGAACCCCGTCGATACTCTGCGTTTGCTGTCGCTTGCCGCCATTTGGGGCGCGAGTTTTCTGTTCATGCGCATCATCGCCCCGGTGATTGGCACAATCCCCACTGCCTTTTTCCGCGTGTCGATCGCCGCGGTCGGCCTGTTGGTGATTCTCGGGCTGATGCGCATCAGCTGGGATTTCAAAGGAAAACTCAAAACCGTGATGCTGCTCGGAGTGATCAACTCCGGGATTCCGGCGACCCTGTATTCGGTCGCCGCGCAAGTGCTGCCGGCCGGTTACTCGGCCATCTTCAACGCCACCACGCCACTGATGGGCGTGCTGATCGGTGGTCTGTTCTTCCATGAAAGGCTCACCGCCGCCAAGCTTGGCGGGGTGTTTCTCGGGCTGTTGGGCGTTGGAGTCCTGACGCGTGCGGGTCCGGTGGCGTTCGACATGGAACTGTTGATGGGCGCCCTTGCCTGCCTGCTCGCCACGACCTGCTACGGTTTCGCCGGGTTCCTCGCGCGCCGCTGGCTTGATCAGGCTGGTGGTCTCGACAGCCGACTGTCGGCGTTGGGCAGCATGCTGGGCGCGACGTTGTTTCTGTTGCCACTGTTTGGTTACAGCGTGATCAGCCAGCCACCAGCGAGCTGGGGCGGCTGGAGTGTCTGGTTGTCATTGCTCGGATTGGGGCTGGTGTGCACCGCGTTTGCCTACATTATTTACTTCCGTTTGCTCAGCTCGGTTGGCCCGGTGAAGTCGATGACCGTGACCTTCATGATCCCGCCGTTCGGAGTGTTGTGGGGGGCGTTGTTGCTGGATGAGCCGCTGTCGATGGCGCACATTTATGGCGGGGTGCTGATTGCGGCGGCGTTGTGGTTGGTGTTGAAGTCGGCGGTGGTGAAGAAGGGTGAAGTGGTTGCCCGTTAATTTGTGCCGTTATTGAAATTGCCATCGCGAGCAGGCTCGCTCCCACAGGGATCGCATATAACCTGTGGGAGCGAGCCTGCTCGCGATGGCGTCGGCTCAGTTCAGGCTGATTGACGGAAAACGAACACCAGACCGACGATGATCAGCAGCATGCCGAGCATGCTCAATGCCGCCAGCCGGTTGCCGAAAATCAGGTAGTCCATGACCGCCGTCACCGCTGGCACCAGGTAAAACAGGCTGGTGACATTGACCAGGTTGCCCCGGGCGATCAAGCGATACAGCAGCAAGGTCGCCAGCACCGACACGACCAATCCCATCCACAACACCGGCACGATGAAACCGGTGCCGTGTTCGAACTGAAAGGGTTGGAATGGCACAAAGATCCCGCAGAGCAACAGTCCCGCCAGGTATTGCACTGGCAGTGTGCCGAGGGGATTGTCCGTGATGCGCTTCTGCATGATCGAACCGAACGTCATGCTCGCCAGCGCCAGCAATCCGAAGAGCATGCCGGTCAACGACATGCCGGCCAGACCGATGCCCTGATAGACCACCATGATCAACCCCGCCAGCCCCAGTGCCAGGCCGAACATCCGGCTCCAGGAACGCTGCCGCTCCATCAACACCACAGTGAGAATCGGCTGCACGCCCATGATCGTCGCCATGACCCCCGGCGTGACTTTCAGGTCCAGGGCCAGCAGATAGAAAATCTGATAAGCCCCCAGCAACACCACGCCCGTGGCCATCGCATACACCATCGGCTTGCCGCCCTTGGGCAGTTTGAGCTTGAGCAACGGCACCAGTAGCACCAGACCGCACAGCGCGATGGCGAAACGGAACATCAAAAAGGCGAAAGGTGACGCGTGGGCCAGGCCCCATTTGGAGAAGATCGCCCCACTGCTCCACAGCAGTACGAACAGGCTCGTGGACGCCGCCGCGAGCGCGGATTGTTTCGAAAGGACAAACATGAATACCACCTGTAGTCAGGCAAAAAGCCAACTCAGCCGAAGCTGAAATTCAGTAGTTTTTTCAAGCGGGCGCTTTTTCAGACGGGCGTGGGAACAGCAGAAAAAAGCTGATCAGCCCGAAAAGCCAACGCTTGGCGGTGATACGACTGCGCACACCGGCGAGCTACTGACAGGTGGGGGGTAATGACTGATCTGCGCAGGCTGCTGATTCCCGCACGGCACGACGCCAGCGTGGACCGCTGAATCGACTACCGCGTTGATGAGGGAAGCTGGCATGGGCTGATCTTTTTTGAAGGGTAGAAAGGTGGGTTGGAAAACATCGAGCGCCGACTATAACCAGCGTGTGAGATGGATTGCAATGACTAAGCTGGAAGAACCAATAAGCAAGAGTCTTACACCAATCCCAGTGGCGAACCGGTGCATAAAAAAAACGCTCCCAAGGAGCGTTTTTTTCATTCAGGAATCGGTATCAACCAAACAACCAATACCCCAACAACGTCAATACCACCACCGCCAACACCGGCCGCAGCACCCGGTAGGCCTTGGGATTACGACGTTTCCACTGTTTGATCACACCGCTGAACTTGTCGCTGGAGTTCTTGCTCCAGGCGTAAAACTGGTTAACTCCGCCAACACGTTCATCATCAAGATTCTGCGGCGCAGTGGCGCGCCCCAAAAAGCCACTGATCCAGCGATTGATGCGGGTCATGAGGCGATTGCTCAGCGGTCGTTCAATGTCGCAGAACAGGATGACCCGAGTCTTGTCGGTTTCGTTCTTGACCCAATGCACGTAGGTTTCGTCGAACATCACGTCATCGCCATCACGCCAGGCGTAGACCTGACCGTCGACGAAGATCCGGCAATCGTCGGAATTCGGTGTCGACAACCCCAGGTGATAACGCAGGGAACCGGCAAACGGATCACGGTGCGGGTTGAGGTGACTGCCACCGGGCAATAACGCGAACATGGCACCTTTGACGTTGGGAATGCTGCTGACCAGTGCCACGGTTTTCGGGCACAGGGCTTCGGCCGATGGCAGTGGTTTCTCGTACCACTTGAGGTAGAAGCGCTTCCAGCCTTTTTTGAAAAACGAGCCAAATCCGGCGTCGTTGTTCCTTTCGGCGGCGCGGATGTAACCCTCGTCGATCAGGTGCATCGCTTCGTCGCGGATGACTTCCCAGTTGTCCTTGAGAACGTCCAGCTCCGGGAACTTGCTGCGGTCCAGATAGGGTTTGGATGGCACGCTGGAGAACAGGTACATCAAGGCGTTATAGGGCGCGAACAAAGCCGAATGGTTGACGAACTGACGCAGGACCGGCAAACGCGCCTTGCCGCGTAAATGCACATAGAGAGTGCTGCCGAGGAACAGCAGCAACAGCGACGCCTTCGCGGCAAGGGAAAAGGTCATCAACAACTCCTTGATAGTAGACAACTCTGCTCAACGCCATTTACCCGACGTGGCAGCCGGCCATAATCAACATTACCGGCCTCGGGAACAACCCGACTCTCTCAACATTCAGTATTAAGGATCGCGCAATAAAGCACTTCTTGACATAAGGTGCCTGAACAGGGGCTGACCTGAATCAACCCTCGCCATTCGCTCAAACAATCCAAGCCTTTTGCAGTGTTATTGCTGATTCTCCTGTTCGGTAAACAGATCACTGAACAGCATGCTCGACAGGTATCGCTCGCCGGAGTCCGGCAAGATCACCACGATGGTCTTGCCCTGCATTTCCGGGGTTTCCGCCAGACGAACGGCCACAGCCATGGCGGCGCCGCAGGAAATGCCGCTCAAAATCCCTTCTTCCTGCATCAGGCGCAGGGCCATGGCCTTGGATTCTTCATCGCTGACCAACTCAACCCGATCGACCATCGACAGATCAAGATTCTTCGGCACAAAACCGGCACCAATACCCTGGATCTTGTGAGGGCTCGGCTTGATTTCTTCACCGGCCATTGCCTGGGTGATGACTGGCGACACCGCTGGCTCCACCGCCACCGAAATAATCGGTTTGCCCTGGGTATTCTTGATATAACGCGAAACCCCGGTAATGGTTCCACCCGTTCCGACGCCTGCCACCAGTACGTCGACTGCACCGTCGGTGTCGTTCCAGATTTCCGGACCGGTCGTTTTTTCGTGAATGGCCGGGTTGGCCGGGTTTTCAAACTGCGACGGCATGAAGTAGGCAGTGGGGTCGCTGGCGACAATTTCAGCAGCCTTCTCGATTGCTCCTTTCATGCCCTTGGCCGGTTCGGTCAGTACCAGTTCGGCCCCCAGTGCCTTGAGCACTTTTCGTCGCTCGATACTCATGGACGCCGGCATGGTCAGCATCAGCTTGTAACCGCGAGCAGCAGCGACGAACGCCAGGCCGATACCGGTATTGCCTGAGGTCGGTTCGACGATGGTCATGCCAGACTTGAGTTTGCCGGTGCTTTCGGCGTCCCAGATCATGCTTGCACCGATCCGGCATTTGACCGAGTAACCGGGGTTACGCCCTTCGATCTTCGCCAGGATGGTCACGCCGCGCGGGGCGATACGGTTGATCTGCACCAGCGGTGTATTACCGATGGAATGGGCGTTGTCAGCGTAGATACGGCTCATGGCTGGGTCCTTGTACAGCGTTGAATAAGCTCTCCAAGGTATGCCTGTTGCCCGTGGTCGTCCAGTCAGTCGAACGTCCTGTAACCGCCGCAGTCAATGGTTTTACATCGCCAGAGATTTGCCATCATGAAACGGAGATACAGTTGGCCGCTGTGGACCCTCGCCGGCCTTGTTGTGCTGCTGATTGCCCTGCATATCGCCCTGCCCTATATGGTGCGTGACTACCTGAACGACAAGCTGGCGGACATGGGCGATTACCGGGGCCAGATCACCGATGTGGACCTGGCCCTGTGGCGCGGCGCCTACAAAATCAACGGGCTGAAAATCGTCAAGGTCGACGGCAAGGTCCCGGTGCCTTTCGTCAACGCGCCGCTGATCGACCTTTCCGTCAGTTGGCACTCGCTCTGGTCCGACCACGCCGTCGTGGCCGAGGTGCAGTTCTTCAACCCCGAGGTAAACTTCGTCGACGGCGGCGCCAACAAGAAAAACTCTCAAACCGGTCAGGGCACCGACTGGCGTGCGCAGTTGAGTAAACTGGCGCCGATCACCTTGAACGAAGTGCGGATCAACGATGGCAAAATCACTTTCCGCAATTTCAATTCCAAGCCCCCCGTGAACATGAACGCCACTCAGGTCAACGCCAGCTTTTACAACCTGACCAACGTGGTCGACACCAAAGGCAAACGTGACGCTCGCTTCGAAGGCAAGGCGCTGCTGCTCGGGCACGCGCCACTGGAAACCACCGCCACCTTCGACCCTTTAAGCAACTTTGAAGATTTCGAGTTCCGCCTGCGGGTCAAAGACATCGAGCTCAAACGCATGAACGACTTCGCCTCCGCCTATGGCAAGTTCGACTTTAATGCAGGTCACGGTGATGTGGTCATTGAAGCGCAGGCTAAAAAAGCTCGATTAACGGGTTACATCAAACCGCTGCTAAAGGACGTCGACGTGTTCAATTGGCAGCAGGACGTCGAGAACAAGGACAAAGGGATTTTCCGCTCCATTTGGGAGGCCATCGTCGGCGGCTCCGAAACGGTGCTGAAAAACCAGGGCAAGAACCAGTTTGCGACTCGCGTGGAACTGAGCGGCAATGTGCATCGCCGAGATATCAGCGCATTCGAGGCTTTTTTGCAGATTTTACGCAACGGCTTCATCCAGGCCTTCAATGCCCAATACGAACGGCCCAAGCCGGACGCCGGTTAAGACTTACGCATGACGGTGTAACGACCGGTTTCTTCCGCCGCCCGTGCCGGGTTCGATTGCAGCTGCAAGAAGTCCCAGCCCAGGCAGGCCAGTGCCAGCGATCGCGGTACGGCTTCACGACCACTGCTGTAACGCGTGATGCTGCGGGCACTAACCCCCAACGCTTTGGCCGCCTGATTGAGCGGCAACCCGGTGCGAGCGCGCCAGTCGATGAAGATCCGGGTGTTTTCGTCCAACGCATTTTGTGCGAGAGCATCCAGATAAAGGGTGTCTGCGCCGATCTGGATGTCCAGTTCAGGCCATTCAACGCTCCAGCCATCATCGCCCAGGGTTGCACCGTCGAAAGCGCCAGCCTCCAGCAATGGTTGCAACCCTGGATAGCCGCGCAGGTCTCGACTCAAATCGAGGTTCAGTTGCTGACCGTCGATAAAGGTCAGCGCCAGTTGGTGATCCGGCAACGCCTGCACGGCCGACAGCCGTGGTCGTTTCATGGGTAACATCGTTTCCAATCCTCCAGCAATTGCACCTGATGGGCCCTGACCCACTCCAGCGCTTCCTTGATAATCAGCGGCGGCGCCTTGCCCACCATCACTTCGACGGTTTCCAGGCTGAGCATGACGTCCAGCCCGCCACCAGTCAGGTGGACATGGGGCGGCGGATGATCCTTCTCGCGCAACTGAATGCGGTACGTATCGCGAAATCGGTATTTAGTAGACATGCCTCGCAAGCTATCGCCAAAATGGCGATAGCTCAATACTGGCTAGCGGCCGAGCCTGAGTCAAGATGTGACGCCCCATTCAGAGACTGAATAAGCCGTCTGCGTTCACAGTCGACCGGGCACCGCGTTATAGTCGGGTACTACAATTATTGCGCCCCGCCCTGCCTCGTTCAGGTCGGCGTTACCGTTCGAGGATTAGCAGATGAAGTTCGAAGGCACCCAGGCCTACGTCGCCACCGATGACCTGAAGCTGGCGGTCAACGCCGCCATCACCCTGGAGCGTCCGCTGCTGGTCAAGGGCGAACCGGGCACCGGCAAGACCATGCTCGCCGAGCAACTGGCCGAGTCCTTCGGCGCCAAACTGATCACTTGGCACATCAAATCCACCACCAAGGCGCATCAAGGCCTTTACGAGTACGACGCGGTCAGCCGTCTGCGCGACTCGCAGTTGGGCACCGAAAAGGTCCACGACGTTCGCAACTACCTGAAAAAGGGCAAGCTGTGGGAAGCCTTCGAGTCCGAAGAGCGGGTGATTCTGCTGATCGACGAAATTGACAAGGCCGACATCGAGTTCCCGAACGACTTGCTGCAAGAACTCGACAAGATGGAGTTCTACGTTTACGAGATCGACGAGACCATCAAGGCCAAGAAGCGTCCGATCATCATCATTACCTCCAACAACGAGAAAGAGCTGCCGGACGCCTTCCTGCGCCGCTGCTTTTTCCACTACATCGCTTTCCCCGATCGCGTCACCCTGCAGAAGATCGTCGATGTGCATTACCCAAACATCAAGAAGGACCTGGTCAGCGAAGCGCTGGACGTGTTCTTCGACGTTCGCAAGGTGCCGGGTTTGAAAAAGAAACCGTCGACTTCCGAACTGGTGGACTGGCTGAAGCTGCTGATGGCCGACAACATCGGCGAAGCGGTACTGCGCGAACGCGATCCGACCAAGGCCATTCCGCCGCTGGCAGGCGCCCTGGTAAAGAACGAACAGGACGTGCAGTTACTTGAGCGTCTGGCGTTCATGAGCCGTCGCGGCACTCGCTGATCTCTCTGTTTAACAAGATAGAGGGCGATAGCCATGCTGCTTAACCTGTTCAATGAAATGCGCGCAGCCAAAGTGCCGGTCTCGGTACGGGAGCTGCTGGACCTGATCAACGCGCTGAAACAGCGCGTGACCTTCGCCGACATGGACGAGTTTTATTATTTGTCCCGGGCGATTCTGGTGAAGGACGAAAAGCATTTCGACAAGTTCGACCGGGCGTTCGGTGCTTACTTCAATGGCTTGGAAAAACTCGACGATCACCTTCAGGCATTGATCCCGGAAGACTGGCTGCGCAAGGAGTTCGAGCGATCCCTGACCGAGGAAGAGCGCGCAGCAATCCAGTCCCTTGGAGGCCTGGACAAGCTGATCGAAGAGTTCAAGAAGCGCCTCGAAGAACAGAAAGAACGCCATGCCGGCGGTAACAAGTGGATCGGCACGGGCGGCACCAGCCCGTTTGGCTCCGGTGGTTTCAACCCGGAAGGTATTCGGGTCGGCGATGCAGGCAAGCGCCAGGGCAAAGCGGTCAAGGTCTGGGATCAGCGCGAGTACAAGAACCTCGACGATTCGGTGGAGTTGGGCACGCGCAACATCAAGGTCGCCTTGCGCCGGTTGCGCAAATTTGCGCGTCAGGGCGCGGCGGAAGAACTGGACATCGATGGCACCATCGACCACACCGCGCGTGATGCCGGTCTGCTGAACATCCAGATGCGTCCGGAGCGGCGCAACACCGTCAAGCTGTTGCTGCTGTTCGACATCGGCGGCTCGATGGACGCCCACGTAAAGATCTGCGAGGAGCTGTTTTCAGCCTGCAAGACCGAGTTCAAGCACCTGGAGTACTTCTACTTCCACAACTTCGTTTATGAATCGGTGTGGAAGAACAATATGCGCCGTACCTCCGAGCGCACCTCGACCCAGGACCTGCTGCACAAGTATGGCGCGGACTACAAAGTGATCTTCATCGGCGACGCCGCCATGGCGCCGTATGAAATCACCCAGGCGGGCGGCAGCGTCGAGCACTGGAATGAAGAAGCGGGTTATGTGTGGATGCAGCGGTTCATGGAGAAGTACAAGAAGGTCATCTGGATCAATCCATATCCGAAAGATACGTGGAGCTATACGTCTTCGACCAATATCGTGCGGGACTTGATTAACGACCAGATGTACCCGCTGACGTTGCGGGGGCTTGAAGAAGGGATGCGGTTTCTTTCCAAATAATCTTCGGTTTCCGGTCTGACGCTATCGCGAGCAAGCTCGCTCCCACAATGGATTTGGTCGTACACAAGGAATGTGTTCGCCAGAGATCAAACTGTGGGAGCGAGCTTGCTCGCGATGCTTTTAGCGGCTGACGAATCGCTGAAGATATTCGACCTGCTCCCGATGCGCGACATCCTGCACCACCGGTTTCAATCGTACCTGCGTCCCCGGCAGACACTGCGCCAGCCGTGCCAATGCCAACGGCGTCAACGCCCCCAATCGCGGATAACCACCAATGGTCTGCCGATCATTGAGCAATACAATCGGCTGCCCGTCCGGCGGCACCTGAACCGCACCCAGCGGGATGCCTTCGGAAATCATCGGCTTACCCTGATACTGCAACGCCGTTCCCAGCAAGCGGATGCCCATCCGGTCGGCACGGCTGTCGAGGGTCCAGACGCTGTTGAACGCATCAAACAAACTCTGCCCACTGAACTCGCCAATCTGTGCACCGAGCACCAGGTCCAGCGGCGCGTTGAGTCTGAAATCCGGCACCTGTTCGCGCGCCAACTCCCGCAGCAGGAGCAGTGAGCACCCCGAGTAACTCAACTGCGCATCTTTGGCCAACGCCCGGCCCATGCCATCCAGCCCGCCGAGTTCCTCACGGACCACCGTTGCGCTGCTGCCCAACACCTTTGGCGCATCAAATCCGCCCGGCGCCGCCAAATAAGCCCGAGCGCCAAGCAGCGGCTGTGTGAATTGCAATTGCTGACCTTTGTTCAGCCTGAAACTGCGCCACGGTGCCAACGCCTCGCCATCCACCTGCGCCCCCAGATCCGCCCCGGCCAAGGCCAGCACGCAATCCTCTTCGGCAACGACAGTGAACCCGCCGAGGGTGATTTCAATCACCGGTGCATCCAGCTCATTACCCAGCAGCCAATTCGCCCAGGACATCGATCGCCAATCCGCCGCACCGCCCTGGGTCACGCCCAGATGCCGCACGCCGAATCGTCCGGCGTCCTGTAACAGGCATAGCGGCGTACTCGCTTCTATTAATAAACGACTCATGCCTGCGCCTCCAACGGCGTGTCGTCACCGCCCAGATTGATGAATTCGGCATGACTGACGGCTTCGAAGCGCACCGTGTCGCCGGGTTGCATCAGGCTGTAGCCGTCGCGTTCGCGGTCGAACAATTTGGCCGGGGTGCGACCGATCAGATTCCAGCCACCGGGGGACACCACCGGGTAAGCGGCCGTTTGGCGTTCGGCGATGCCGACACTGCCCGCGGCTACCTTTTTACGTGGAGTGTTCAGACGCGGCGCCGCCAGCGCTTCTTCCACCAACCCCATGAAGGCGAAACCCGGCGCAAACCCCAAGGCGAACACCTGATATTCGCGCTCGCTGTGGCGGCGGATCACTTCCTCCACTGCCAATCCGCTGCGCTGGGACAGCAGGCTCAACTCCGGGCCAACGCTCACGTCATACCAGACCGGCAACACATGACATTTGCCGCGGGTGCAGGCGTTGGGCGACAGATCGATCAAGGCCACAGCGATCAGTTCCCGAGCCTGGGCCGGACTCAACGCGGTCAGATCGTAATGCACCATCAACGTCGTATAGGACGGCACCAGATCGATCAGATGCCCGGCGAACGCAGCACGCAATCCTTCGCTGGCAGCGAGCATCCACGGCATGTTGGCCTCGCAGATCTCATCAAACAGACGGACCATCAAGCAATCCAGCGCCACCACTTCCACCCGAAGTTTCATGGCGCACTCTGCTCAACAAGTGCTTCGCGAATGCGTCGCACGGCGGCCACTGAACTGGCGTTGTCGCCGTGTACGCAGAGGGTGTTTGCCTGCAAGTGCAAGGCACTGCCATCGCTGGCCGTGAGGTTGCCGCCACGGGCAATGATCAGCGCCTGTTCGATGATTGTCTCGGGATCGTGATGCACCGCGCCCGGCAATTGCCGCGAAACCAGCATTCCCGCGCTGTCGTAAGCGCGATCGGCAAAGGCTTCGAACCACAGGGTTACGCCGTATTCATCGCCCAATTGCTGTGCGGCGCGGTTGTCGCGAGTGGCCATCAACATCAGCGGCAACTGGCGGTCATAGGACGCCACAGCCTGAAGCACGGCGCGCAATTGCGCCGGGTTGGCCATCATGTCGTTGTACATCGCACCGTGGGGTTTGACGTAACTCACCCGCCCGCCCTGAGCCCGGCAGATGCCGTCGAGGGCGCCGATCTGGTAGTGCAAAATGTCCTGAAGTTCCTGCGCGGTGTAGGCCATGGAGCGGCGGCCGAAGCCGACCAGATCCTGATACGCCGGATGCGCGCCAATCTGTACGCCGTTGCTCAGGGCGAGGCTGACGGTCTTGCGCATGATGCTCGGGTCGCCGGCATGGAAGCCGCAGGCGATGTTGGCGCAATCGATGAAGGGCATGACTTCGGCGTCCAGACCCATGGTCCAGTTGCCGAAACTCTCGCCGATGTCGCAGTTCAATAGCAGGCGGTTCACGGTGAACACTCCTGTAGGTTTGATTCTTTTTAGCTGTAGGCATTTGCCCGCAGATTATCAGCTACTCGGCTTCAAGTTGCTTGCCACGGGTTTCCGGCAGGCTCAGGGCCGCAAGGATCACCACCCCGTAGGACACCGCCGCAAAAGCACCGATGCCTACGCTCAATGGCACCGTCTGGCTCATCAAGCCAATCAACAGCGGGAACAACGCCGCCAGCGCCCGGCCAATGTTGTAGCAAAAGCCCTGACCCGAACCGCGAATCCGCGTTGGAAACAGCTCGGTCAAAAACGCGCCCATGCCGCTGAAAATCCCCGAGGCGAAGAAGCCCAAAGGAAAGCCCAGCCAGAGCATCACGCCATTGCTGACCGGCAATTGGGTGTAGAGCAGAACAATGGTGAACGAGCCCACCGCGAACAGAATGAAGTTCTTTTTACGCCCGAGGATGTCAGTCAAATACGCACTAATGACATAGCCGACGTAGGATCCGACGATCACCATCGCCAGATAGCCACCGGTGCCGAGTACGCTCAAACCGCGTTCGTTCTTCAGAAACGTCGGCAACCAGGAGGTGATCGCGTAGTAACCGCCCAGAGCACCTGTGGTCAGCACCGACGCGCGAATCGTGGTGAAAAGGATGCCGGGAGCGAATATCTCGTAGAATTTTGCCGGATTGCTGGGCTCTTGCTTAGCCTTGGCTTCGCGATAGATTTCCGGGTCCTTGACCAGTCGGCGGACGAAGATCACAAAAATCGCCGGCACGATGCCGAGGATGAACAGTGCGCGCCAGGCGTCTTCCGGTGGCAGCACCGAGAACAGCAGCGCATACAAGATCGCCGTCAGTCCCCAACCCAATGCCCAGCCGGATTGCACCATGCCAACAGCCTTGCCGCGGTCCTTGGCGCGAATCACTTCACCCATCAACACCGCACCAGCGGTCCATTCGCCGCCGAAACCGAAGCCCATCAGCGTGCGGCTGATCAGCAGTTGTTCGTAGTTTTGGGCGAAGCCGCAAAGGAAGGTGAAAAAGGCGAACCACAGCACCGTCAGTTGCAAGGTGCGTACGCGACCGATGCGGTCGGAGAGAATCCCCGCCACCCAACCGCCGATGGCCGAGGCGATCAGGGTGCTGGTGTGAATCAGCCCTGCCTCGCCGGTGGTGATGCCCCACATCGCAATCAGGGTCGGCACCACGAAGCTGAGCATCTGGGTGTCCATGCCGTCGAGGCCATAGCCGATCTTGCAGCTCCAGAAGGTGCGGCGTTCCTGCTGATTGATGTTGCGGTACCAGTCGAAAGGTCCCGGGCGAACCGTGGCTTTGGGGATGTCGAGCGTGTCGGGCGCACTCATGGCAAATCTCCGCGCTAATTTTTATTGGTATTGTTCTGAGCCCCGACGACGCCTATCGTGGGAACCGGATGGCCTGATTTTTGGGCTGCCGGCCCTGCTGCGTCCAACTAATAAAAACCCGCTCTAGACATAAGAAAAACTTGTCCCTATGAACCTGAAGTTTCTCGAGACCTTTGTCTGGGTCGCCCGACTCAAGAGTTTTCGCCTGACGGCAGACAAACTTTTCACCACCCAGGCGTCAATATCCAGCCGCATTGCAGTGCTCGAAGGCGAGCTCGGGGTGAAGCTGTTCCTGCGCGACTCACGCGGCGTGAGCCTGACGCCCGAAGGCTTGAAAGTGCTCGAATACGCCGAGCAAATGATGGACACCATGCAGGCGCTCAAGCAGTCGATCGAGACCCGATCGAGCAAGGTCGGTCGGGTTCGCATCGGCGTGATGGACACGGTCATCCATACCTGGCTGAGCCCGTTGGTGGCGCAAATGATGGATCACTATCCGCTGGTAGAAATCGAGCTGGTGGCCGATACCGCGCTCAACCTCTGTGATCAACTGCAAAAAGGCTTTCTCGACCTGATCCTGCAAACCGACCTGTTGCGTCAGGAAAGCGTGCGCAGCCTTGAGCTGGCCAGTCACCCGATGGGCTGGATTGTTGCTACTAATTCGATCTACAACCGCGAGTATTCAGGGATTGCCGACCTGGCGCGGGAACGGATCATTACCTATTCGAAAAACTCTCACCCGCATCAGGAGATTCTCGCCCTGATGCAGGCCAACGGCATCATGACGCCACGGTTGAACTGCGTGAACTCGGTATCGGCGATCACCCGGTTGCTGCGGGACGGTTTCGGTATTGGCGCGCTGCCGCCGGTGCTGGTAGCCGAGGAACTGGCGCGGGGGGAATTGACCTTGCTGGCCATCGATCAAAGGCCACCGAATTTGCAGGTGGTGGTGTCGTGGCGGGTTGGCGTGGAGTGGGTCGAGGAGATTGTTGCGTTGTGTCAGCAGGTGCTGGACGGGTATGCGCGCAAGGTGGGTGAGGGTTATATCATCCTCGCTGACTGATCGCCCCCTGTGGCGAGGGGACTTGTCCCCGTTCGGCTGCGCAGCAGTCGTAAAGTCGGCGAACGCGATTTACCAGAATTCCCGGGGGTGGCTGGTTTGGGGCTGCTTCGCAACCCAACGGGGACAAGTCCCCTCGCCACAGGGAACGCGGTGGTCCCGAATATTAAAGCCCGCGCACATCCCGATCTTCGATCGGCCGGCTCTGGCGCAGGCGTTTGCCGCCCAGCACCACCCAGTCGATCAGACGGAACAGGCATTCAATGCCGAACGACAACAGCAACGCCCCGCTCATGCCCCAGATCATCGCTTCCGGCGTCAGCAGAATCTGGTAGCTGTAGCCGTTCCAGGTTTCCTTGCGAATATCCGGATCGGCGGCCAATGCCACTTGCAGGAAGCGGATGTACCACGGGCCCTGCATGGCCTGAAACTGTTTATCGAGGGCCAGTTGACGGGTAAGCAAGGTGCTCAGGCTGTCGGCATCGCTGCGAAAAATCGGATCTTCGCTGGCGCGGTAATGGGCCACCAACGCCTGCATGTCACCCTTGAAGAACTGATTCGCCGTGCCCTGAAAACCGTTCAGACTGGTCTGCGCCTCAATCAGATGCGCTTCGACCCGTTTGGCATAATCGCTGATGAACCCTGGCACCTGGACACCGATCAACAGGCCCGCCGCGAACAACACCAGCCGTAGATAACTGAGCAACATGAAGGGAAGTCCTTATTCGGTCTTGCCCTGGCTGACGCATTCACCGCGTCGCCAGAGGCTCCATTGGCCCGGTTCGTAGCGGGTCCAGGTTTCGTTTTCGGTCAAGGGTTCGGTGGCGATCACCGTGACCACGTCGTTGGGCGTGGTTTCGGCCTGGAAATCGACGATCACATCGACGTCCTTCAAACGCGCCGGACCGAATGGCGCGCGACGGGTGATTTGCGCCAGTTTGGTCGAGCAATAGCAGAACAACCAGTCGCCATCGCTGAGCAGGCAGTTGAACACGCCTTTGCTGCGGTACTCCGCGCAGGCGGCCACCAGGTCTGGCAGCAGTTCTTCGACCTCTACCGGTTCCGGGAACGCTGCGCGCACGCGGTTGAGCAAATCGCAGAACGCCGCTTCGCTGTCGGTATCGCCGACCGGGCGGTAAAAGCTCTTGATCGGTTGAAACTCCGCGAGCTGGCCGTTGTGGGCAAAACACCAGTTACGCCCCCACAGCTCGCGCACAAATGGATGGGTATTGGACAGGCAGACCTTGCCGACATTGGCCTGGCGGATGTGCCCGATCACCACTTCGCTCTTGATCGGATAGCGTTGCACCAGGTTCGCGACCTCGGACTCACTGCTCGCCGCCGGGTCCTGAAACAGGCGCAGGCCACGGCCCTCGTAAAAGGCGATGCCCCAGCCGTCACGGTGCGGACCCGTGCGGCCGCCGCGCTGCATCAGCCCGGTGAAGCTGAACACGATATCGGTCGGCACATTGGCGCTCATGCCCAATAACTCACACATGCTCGGATTCTCGCTGAAAGGCAGGGGCAAGGTTACAGACGCGGTTCGACCCGCAATCGCTGAGGGTTGCTCGGCACCGGTGGGCGACCGTAACGATCATCGCCCGCACCGCCGAAAGGATGATCTTCTTCCGGTTCGTCGGCCCGCGCCGCAGCCTTGGCAGCGGCAGCCTGTTCCTTGCGAGCGTTGGACGCACGTTCGATAGTGAACCGGATCGCCACGAACACCAGGTAAATGCCGAAGACGATCATGCCGTACATGAACAGGTCGGACACCGCCCGCCAGGCGTTGTTGCCAACCTTGAACATTAGATCAAGTGCAGTAATGGCGATGGCCGGGGCAACCTTTTCCTTCACCGGGTCGATGATGGTGGGGCTGAACAGCAACACGGCAACCAGCACCCGCAGCGGCTCACGCAGCCATCGCCACATCCAGCGGGTGATACGCATCCACACCAACAGGCAGCCCAAAGCGGCAAAGGCGTAGAGGCCCCAAGCGATCAGATAGTCGTTCTCGGTCATGGTGTCCATGGCAAGGCAGGCAAAGAGGCGCTTATAGTAACGACTTTTCGCACGTCAGGCTTGCCCGCCGTCTGCGAGACCCCTTTTCGTAAACCGCTCGAGAGCCCTTCATGCCCTTATCCGTCAACGTTTGCGACGCTCCCATTGCCCACAAGGCCGAAGGCGACGACCCGTATGCCTGGCTGCAGGAACGCGACACCGACGCTGTGCTCGACTACCTGAAAGCGGAAAACAGCTATCAAGAGGCGCAAACCGCCGATCAGGCCGCGCTGCGTGAAACCCTGTTCGAAGAGATCAAGGGACGGATTCTCGAAACCGACCTGTCCTTGCCCTCCCCTTGGGGTCCGTACCTGTATTACACGCGCACCACGGCCGGTGACGAATACGCCCGTCACTACCGCTGCCCGCGCCCGGCCGAGGACAGCCTGCAGCTCGACGAAAGCCAGGAACAGCTGCTGTTGGACCCGAATGCGTTGGCCAAAGGCGGCTTCTTTTCCCTGGGCGCGTTCAGTATCAGCCCGGACCACCAGCGTCTGGCCTACAGCATCGACGCCACGGGCGATGAGATTTACACGCTGTTCGTGAAGGAATTGTCCAACGGCCGTGTCAGCGAACTGGAATTCCAGGACTGCGACGGCAGCATGACCTGGGCCAACGACAGCCTGACGCTGTTCTTCGGCGAGCTGGACGACACCCATCGCCCGCACAAACTGTTCCGCTATCGGCTGGACGGTACGGCAGCCGAAGAAGTGTTCCATGAGCAGGACGGTCGATTCTTCATGCATTGCTACCGCTCAAGCTCCGAGCAGCAATTGCTGCTGTCCCTGGGCAGCAAGACCACCAGCGAAGTCTGGGTGCTCGACGCGTTCCAGCCGCAGCAGGCTTTTACTTGCGTGGCGCCACGGGTTGAAGACCATGAATACGACGTCGACCACGGCGCACTCGATGGCGAGTGGGCCTGGTTCATTCGCACCAACCGCGACGGCATCAACTTTGCTCTGTACCACGCCGTAGACACCGGCGTGGCACCGACCGAGGCCGACTGGCAAAACCTGATCCCGCACAGCGACACGGTGATGATCGACGGCATGAGCCTCAACGCCGGGGCCATGACCCTGAGCCTGCGGGTCGGCGGCTTACCGATCATCGAAGTTCATCCGCAAGACCTGCCCAGCTACCGTGTGCAACTACCGGATGCGGCCTACAGCCTTCACGTGCAAAACAGTCTGGAATTCGTCAGCGACAGGATCCGTCTGCGCTACGAAGCGTTGAACCGTCCGGCG
Organism: Pseudomonas sp. RT4P38; assembly: GCF_054897765.1. Classification (NCBI taxonomy): domain Bacteria; kingdom Pseudomonadati; phylum Pseudomonadota; class Gammaproteobacteria; order Pseudomonadales; family Pseudomonadaceae; genus Pseudomonas; species Pseudomonas sp. RT4P38. Next base: position 1,837,131 of record NZ_CM142703.1, on the reverse strand, counting down.
CAAATCCGCCAGCTTGAGCTGGGCAGCGGCGAGCAGAAAGTCCTCAAGGAAACCCCGGTGCTCGGGCCGTTCGACGCCGATGCCTACGTCAGTCAGCGTCTGTGGGCGACGGCACCGGACGGTACGAAAGTGCCGATCAGCTTCGTCGTCAAACGCGAAGCACTTGGCAAGCCGACGCCGCTTTATCTGTACGGCTATGGCGCCTACGGTGAAAGCCTCGACCCGTGGTTCTCCCACGCGCGTTTGAGTCTGCTGGATCGTGGCGTGGCATTCGCAATTGCTCACGTACGGGGCGGCGGTGAACTGGGCGAAGCCTGGTATCGCGCTGGCAAGCAGGAGCACAAGCACAACACCTTCAGCGATTTCATCGCCTGCGCCGAACACCTGATCGCCAATAATTTCACCACACCTCAGCAATTGGCGATCAGCGGCGGCAGCGCCGGTGGTTTGCTGATCGGCGCGGTGCTCAATCAGCGGCCGGAGCTGTTCGGCGCAGCGATTGCCGAAGTACCGTTCGTCGACGTGCTGAACACCATGCTCGACCCGGATCTGCCGTTGACCGTCACCGAATACGACGAGTGGGGCAATCCTGAAGAACCGGACGTCTATGAGCGGATCAAGGCCTACGCCCCGTACGAAAACGTCACCGCGCAAGCCTATCCGGCGACCCTGGTGATCGCCGGCTACAACGACAGCCGCGTGCAGTACTGGGAAGCAGCCAAGTGGGTGGCAAAATTACGCGCGACCAAAACCGACACCCATCCCCTGCTGCTCAGGACCGAATTGGGTGCCGGGCATGGCGGGATGAGCGGTCGTTATCAGGGATTGCGTGACGTAGCACTCGAATACGCATTTGTTTTCAAGGTTTTGGGCATCGCCTGAGGAACTCCGTTCGGCGTGCCGGTCTTAACACCAGTACGCCGGTCCCGCAGCCATAGGTCCGGAACAACAGACACACGAAAAAGACCGTGACGACATGTCAGAACCGACCTTACTGAACAACGAAATTCGCGACTGGCTGATGGACTGTGGCCTGTTCGATCAACTGCTGCCGGCGGACTTTGCCGCTGCCTCGGGTTACTTCAGCATCAGCACCATTGCTCAAGGCGAAGAGATTTTCCATGAGGGCGATGCCGGCAGCTTCATGTGCATCATCCACACCGGCCAGGTGGCAGTGCAGAAAACCAACAGCGACGGGCAACGGGTGACCATGGCAACGTTGCGCAGCGGTCGGGCGTTCGGCGAAATGGCCGTGCTTGACGGTGAACGACGTTCAGCCAGTTGCGTGGCCGCGAGCAATTGCCAGTTGCTCAATCTGGGCAAGGACTCGCTGGAAAAGATGCTCAACGATGCACCGAAAATCGCCGCCAAAGTCATCCGCGCCCTTGCCGTTTCCCTCTCGAAACGCCTGCGCATGGCCGACGGGCAACTGCTCTCGCAGCAGGTTTAACCGCCGGGTGATTTGGCTTTCGACGGGTTTTGCTCCATCCCCGGCAGTGGCTGGTCCTTGGTGGGCGGGCTAGGCATTTCCATGGGTACCAACGGCGGACCGCCACTGCCAGGGCCAACCTTGGGCACGCTGGTCGGAGTGATTTGCGGGTACGGTGTCGGGGTCGCAGTGCCGGGCGAACCGGGCAGCGGCGCGGGGCTGGTGGGGATGGTTTGCAGCACCTGGGCCTGCACTGCAGTTATCGAGAGCGCGGCCAAGGCAATGACCGTTAGAATGGTGCGCTTCATCAATGGCTCCGTTGGCCTTGTTGTCTTTTTGCAGGCTACTCCCAACGGCGCGTGTTTGCCTTCCTCCCTTTATGCCAATTTCTCCTCAAGTGAGTCCCATGAAACGTTTCGTTCTGCTCGACACCACTCCAATTCCTGAAAATGGCGGTGCCTTGTGCCTGTTCGAATACGGCGAGGATTTTGTCATCAAGATCCAGGGCGGCGACGGCGGGCAACTGATGAACACCCGCATGCACGGCTCCGAAGATGCGCTGGCCGAGATCCCGTGCCGTAAAGTGGCCGGCCGGCCGAATTCGCGCGTGCTGATCGGCGGCCTGGGCATGGGTTTCACCCTCGCCTCGGCCCTCAAGCACCTGGGCAAGACTGCTGAAGTGGTCGTTGCCGAACTGGTGCCGGGGGTGGTGGAGTGGAACCGTGGACCGCTGGGCGAGAAAGCCGGGAACCCGCTGCTCGACCCGCGTACGGTCATTCGCATGGAAGACGTGGCCAACGTGCTGCAAGCCGAGCCACAAGGTTTCGACGCGATCATGCTCGACGTCGACAACGGCCCCGAAGGCCTGACCCAGAAGGCCAACAGCTGGCTCTACTCCGCTGGCGGCCTGAGCGCCTGCGCCAAAGCGCTACGGCCCAAAGGTGTGCTGGCCGTATGGTCCGCGAGCGCTGACCGACAGTTTTCCGACAAACTGAAGAAGGCCGGTTTCAAGGCCGAGGAAGTCCAGGTCTTCGCTCACGGCAACAAAGGCACCCGTCACACCATCTGGATTGCCGAGAAGCTCAAGGGCTGAGCTAAACTGCGTTTATTACCGTCATTAGTCTTTTACAAAGGTGAACCCATGAGTTCGTCAACGCCTCCGTCCAACACGTCGAAGCTGGACCGCATCCTTGCTGACAACCAGCGCGACAAGGAAATGGGTTACCGCGACAAGGCCCTGAAAATGTACCCGCACGTGTGCGGTCGTTGCGCCCGTGAGTTTTCCGGCAAACGCCTGAGCGAACTGACCGTGCACCACCGCGACCACAACCACGACAACAACCCTCAGGACGGCTCGAACTGGGAGCTGTTGTGCCTGTATTGCCACGACAACGAACACTCGCGGTACACCGACCAACAGTATTTTGACGAGGGTTCGCTCAGCAGTCCGAAAATTGCCAAGGCTACGCATAACCCGTTTGCAGCGTTGGCGGGGTTGATGAAGAAGGAAGACTGAAGATTTTATTTGCCTGACCTGGCCTCATCGCGAGCAAGCTCGCTCCCACAGTGATTGGCGGTGAGCACAAATGCTGTGTACGCCGAAGAACCTGTGGGAGCGAGCTTGCTCGCGAAGGCGGCCGACCAGACACCACCAATCTCAAACCGAACACCCCTCCCCCAATCCCCGTATAATCGCCGTTTTTTCCCCGAAGGCACCCGCTCGTGGCAGACAAACGGTACAGCTGCATTGGTTTGTATAACCCCAAATCACCGGAGAACGTCGGTTCGGTGATGCGCGCCGCTGGCTGCTATGGCGTGGCGTCCGTGTTCTACACCGGCAAGCGCTATGAACGCGCCGCCGACTTCGTCACCGACACCAAGCGAGTCCACTACGACATTCCGCTGATCGGCATCGACGACCTGAAAAAAATCCTGCCGCTGGGCTGCGTTCCGGTCGCGGTGGAACTGGTGGACGGCGCCCGCTCGCTGCCGGAATACACGCACCCGGACCGCGCGCTGTACATCTTCGGCCCGGAAGACGGCTCGCTGGATAAAGAGATTCGTGACTGGTGCGAAGACGTGGTCTACATCCCGACCACCGGCTGCATGAACCTCGCGGCCACCGTCAACGTCGTGCTCTATGACCGCCTGTCCAAGGGACTCAATACTCGTTCCGGGGCGAAATTTCGCTGATTCACCGCACATCCGATGGAACAAGCGGCCCGCCTCGGCAGTCAGCTTAATTATCTATTGTTGAAGCAGCTATTCCCGCCAGGAGACAGATCATGAGCGAGCTCAAACGCGTAGAACGCATCGAATCCACCCCGTTCCAGACTCACACTGACCAGAACGTTGAGGGTTGGGAACGCGTTGCTTCCCTGGCCGGTGGTGTGGTGATGGTCGGCAAGGGCCTGCGTCGCGGTGGCGTGTTCGGGTTGATTCAAGTGGCGATCGGCGGTGCGGCCCTGGCGCGTGGGATTACCGGGCACAGTTCGGTGAAAAGCCTGCTGGAGAAAAGCCGTCAGGACATGAACAACGTGCGGGTGAAGATTCAGCGGGCGGGTGAAGAGCTGAACCGGTTGAAGGCAAATGCTGAAGCGGCGACCAATACCGCTACCGTGACGGGCAATGATTCTTTGACGTCGCCAAAAACCGGGGTTTGATCCAGACGACGATCGTTCCCACGCTCGTGGGAACGATCACTGCAGCAACTCGGTATCGAGGACTTTGGAGGACTCGCCAATAACGCTCTCACTGAGCTGAACAAATTCCTTGGTATCCACGCTCTCCAGATGCATCGCCCCTTGCAATACATCATCCAGCGAACGCTTGTTGCGGGTCTTCAAGCGAATCTCGCGATCCAGTTCCTGCAATAACACAACGGCTTTCGAGACCTGCGCCGGACTGGCCTGCTCACCACGCAATGTGCTGACCTTCTGGCTGTCCTTGGCCAACTTTTTCTGCAAACTCTCATACCGCTCATCACTCATGCCGCCGGCGCGGCGCACCAGTTCGATGGCGTAATACTCGGCAAATCCTTCGCTGATCCAGTCACTGCGCTGCTTGGCGTTGATCCGCCCGAACACCTGAGCCAATTCCCGCACCAGCGCACTGGTGCCGCTTTCGCTAACCAGCGGCAGACGCGTGTTCAGATAGATCGATTCGCGCGCGCCCAGACTGCCACGCCACATCGGGTCGTTGGCGCCGACAATCAGCAGTTTGACGGGATGACGGGGATACACCGCCTGCACTTGCGGCCAGACAAAGGTCAGCAATGTCAGCACATCCATGCGGCGCATGCCCTGGCCCTGAGGTGAGGCGACGGTGACCTCGGTTTCCCCAAGCCGCGTGCGACGGCTGCCGAGGTGACCGGCGAGCATCCAGCCCGTGGGCCGGTCGAACAAGCGAGAAACGTTATCGACCCGGAATTTGTTCTTGCCGATTCGCGGCCAGGCGGTTTCAACGCTTTTCCAGCCCGTGGGCAATTCGAATTCAAGGCGTGAAACCAGCTCGATGCCGTCCTGCTGATCGAGTTTGGCCGCTGGTACCAGATCGTCACCGCGCATCAGTGCCCAAGTTGGCGTCATGCGCGTATCGAAGCTGCCGCTCTTGCGCCCGTGGCTGATGCGTACGCGGTAGGTCAGGCTGGACTTGTCGGCGGCCGGACGCCAGACACCACGGGCCTGTTTGCCCGGCGTGAGCTGCCATTGGCCATCGGCCTTGAAGTCGCTGTAGTGGCTGCCGTCACCCAGGTCGAAATCCAGACTGCGCACCGCCGAACCCTGGGCCAGGGTCAGACGCACTTCAGCCTGATCACTTTGCGGCAATAGGCGAACGTGGTAATCCAGATCGACCTTCTTCGCCGCCCACACGGGCGAACTCAGGGCAAAAAGCCCAAAGGCCAACGCCAGCCGCAATCCCACAGCCATACACACTCCTTCGTGAAACGTTAGGCGTTCAACCCGCCCTGAATATCAGATGGTCTTCCCAATCCTCTTCAGCCACGCTGCCTTCAGCGAGCATGCGCCCGGACTGGGAAATACGTTCGTGGTGCACCGCATCGCGATCACCGCACACCAGATGATGCCAGAGCGGCAAGTCCTTGCCTTCGCTGACCAGTCGATAGCCACAGGTCGGTGGCAACCATTTGAACTCATCGGCCTTGCCCGGTGTGAGCTGGATGCAGTCCGGGACGAAATCGCGGCGGTTGGGATAATCGGTGCACTGACAGGTTTTCAGGTCCAGCAGTTTGCAGGCGATGCGCGTGTAGTAAACGCTGTTGTCGTCTTCATCTTCGAGCTTTTGCAGGCAGCACAGGCCACAGCCATCGCACAGCGATTCCCATTCCTCTTGATCAAGTTGATCGAGGGTTTTGCGTATCCAGAACGGTTCGACTTTGGCGGCCATGGCTCAAGCATCAACATCAGGTGGTGAAAAGGCCGCCAGTCTAGTGCCAAGGCCGTTGTCGGCCAAGCATTGGCGACTGCCGGTAGAACGGGACTTGTCAGTTAATGCGCCGCCCAGTAGGGTTTTGCGTCGCCCCTCACTTTCAAACGTAGCAAGGAATCTCTTGATGAGTGCTAATCCACGCGTTGCCGATTATGCCATCCACCCTCAGTTCACCGATCGCTGGTCACCCCGCGCCTTCACCGGCGAAACCATTCCCATCGAGACCCTGCTGAGCTTCTTTGAAGCCGCACGCTGGGCGCCATCGGCTTACAACTCGCAGCCTTGGCGGTTTCTGTACGCGCGTCGCGACACGCCAAACTGGGAGCGCTATCTGGGGCTACTGAACGAATTCAACCGCAGCTGGGCGCAACACGCCTCGGCGCTGGTGATCGTGATCTCGAAAACCACCTTTGCAGTGCCTGGCGCCACCGAAGAAACCCCGGCGCTGTGGCACACCTTCGACACCGGTTCGGCCTGGGGCCATCTGGCGCTGCAAGCGAGCATCAGCGGCTGGCACACCCACGGCATGGCCGGTTTCGACCAGGAACTGACCCGCAAAGAGCTGAACATTCCTGAGGGTTATGCGCTGCACGCTGCGGTGGCTGTGGGCAAACTGGGCGATAAGGCGACGCTGGCGGACTACCTGCAAGCGCGTGAAGAGCCAAGCCCACGTCGTCCGTTGAGCGAGCTGACCGCCGAAGGCGACTTCACCCTCTAAGCCACACCGAAAACCAATGTGGGAGCGAGCTTGCTCGCGATGAGGCCGTCACATTCAACATCAAGGTTGACTGTCACACTGCCATCGCGAGCAAGCTCGCTCCCACAGGTTTTGCACAATATTCAATCAAACGGCGGATTCAATACCCGCGATTGAAATCCACTTCCCCGCGCAACGCCTCATCCGCCTGATACGCCCGCAGGTTTTCGACAAACAGATTCACCATCATCGATGGCGAAGTCGGCGCCGAGCTGTGGCCGGTCAGCAGCAAGCCCCACGCCGTCCAGAACGGGTGACGCTGCGGCAACGGTTCCTGACGGCAGACGTCGATCACGGCACCGGCCAGATGCCCTTCTTTCAAGGCTTCCACCAGGTCCGCATCGACCACTGCCACGCCGCGTCCGACGTTGATGAACAAACCGGTCGGCTTGAATTGCTTGAACAGCGCCGCGTCGTACAAGTCGTGGGTGTTCGGCGTATTCGGCAGCAGATTGATCACGTAATCCACTTCACCCACCAGACGCGGCAAATCAGCCAGCGCCCCCACTTCGACAAACGGGGTCTGCTCACGGGCTTCGCTGGCGATGCCGTACAACTCGACGCCAAATGGCACGAGGAACTGCGCCACGGTCTGCCCGATGTCACCGGTGCCGACGATCAACACTTTGCGGCCGGCCAGGCTTTGGCCCTGGCGACTGTCCCACTTGCGCTCGACCTGGCTGACCAGCCGCGGCAGCACTTCGCGCTCGTGGCCAAGCATGTAGGTCAGCACGTATTCGGCCATGACCTGACCGAAAATCCCCACCGCCCGGGTCAGGCGATAGTGCCGAGGCAAGCCGTCGGCCAGCAGCGGCGTGATACCCGCCCAGGTCGATTGCAGCCATTGTGGCTCGTGGCCCTGACGCAGCAGGGTCGCCAGCAGGTCCGGCTGACCGAGCCAGATCGGACAATCGGCGGCCTGGCTGGCCAGTTCGGCGGAGTCACCGCTGGTCAGCACTTCCAGGTCAGGCGCTGCTTGACGCAACAGCTGGGCGTACACCGGGTGGTCGTGTTCAGCTATCAGAACGCGCATGTTTCAAACCTTTCGAAAACAGTGCAGACGGCCACCGACGGAGTATCGCTCCATCGCCCTGGCCATCGCCAAAATCATTCCAGTGTTTCATAAAGGCTCTGAACAGAGCCTGTCTGCCGATCACATCGGGTCGTTACGTCGCAGCAATTCTTCCGGCAAATGTTCGATGTACTCGTCTTCGGCCGGCGGCATTTGCAAGTGATAACCCTGCTTCTCAAGGTTTTCCAGCACCACGGTGATGTCCTCGCGCGACAGTTTGCGCTCGGGGGTCAGCACCAGGTCGAAGGCGTGATGCGGTTTTCCGAAGGCAGCCATCAGGCTTTCCGGGACGCGCTCCAGTGCATCGCTTTTGAGCACATAGAGGTACATCTCGTTTTTCTTCAGGCTTCGGTAGATGGAGCAAATACGTTTCAAGGCTGTTCTCCGGCGGTGGCCAGGCTGTCGAGCAGCGCCTGGCCCATCAATTCGCGGCGCCAGCCACGCAGCGAATCAGGCAATTGGTAAGGACCATTGGGGTAGCCGCTCTTGAGCAGCGCTTCCAGGGTTTTCTTGCGCAGCATCAGCTCCGGCGCGATGTTCAGGCGCTCGGCTTCGGCCTGGCCGATCGCTCGAAGCTGCTTGACCAGCGTAGCGGCGTCCACCGGTAATGGCTCCGGCACCGCTGGCGGCCATCGATCTGGCGACACACTGCCAGAGCGCTTGATCAGATCAAGCAGAAATTCACCGTCCTGACGCACGGTACGCGGGTGCATGTCTTCGATTTTCGCCAACGCGCCGAGGTTGTCCGGTTGCGTGCGCGCCAACGGCCACAGGGAATGCTCACGAACGATGCGGTTGCGCGGTAGATCACGGGCACGGGCTTCGCGCTCGCGCCAGGCGCACAGTTCACGCAACACCGCGAGTTGAGCGCGGGAGAGCTTCCAGGCCAGTTTGGCGTCGCGATAGACCTCGTACGGATCAACTTCGCGACGCAGGTTGGCCACCAGTTCGGCGCCGTCTTCCAGGACCCAGTCGTACTTGTCGTCAGACAGCTTCGGACGAAGCTGTACGAAAACTTCCGCCAGGTGCAAGGCATCTTCGGCGGCGTAGCTGATTTGGGTGTCCGAAAGTGGGCGTTGCAGCCAGTCGGAACGGGTCTCGCCCTTGGGCAGGTCGATGCCGAGCACTTCCTGCACCAGCCGCGAATAGCCCATGGAGAAACCCAGGTTCAGATAAGCGGCGGCCAGTTGGGTGTCGAACAGTGGCGCCGGCAGGCTGCCGGTCAGGCGCAGCAAGACTTCGAGGTCTTCGCTGCACGCGTGGACGACTTTGACCACGGCTGGGTTTTCCAGCAACGCGGCCAGGGGTTGCCAGTTGTCGATGGTCAGGGGGTCAATCAGGTAAGCGCGTACGCCATCGCCGATCTGCAGCAGGCCTGCGATCGGATAAAAGGTGTCGACCCGCATGAATTCGGTGTCGAGGGCAACGAATGGCAGCTGCTGCCACTCGGCGCAAAACTGACCGAGGCTATCGTTGTCGCGAATCCAGTGAATATCGATGGCCACACGGCTCTCCCTTGAAGAATGGCGCGCAGTATATATCGCCCCCGGCGATTTCCGCGCATCCACTGAACAAGAGCTTTAGCGAAAATGCCTGCCAGAGAGCAAGAAATGTCTGACAAGCGGAGCCTAGCTGGCCTTACGCAGTACGTAGACACGCATCCGCGCACAGCCCGGCAGGAAGTTCTGATGACTGAGCAAGAAAAAAAAGGTTGAAGCACTCACTCTTTGGCCAACACGCCGTCAATCACCGCACCGCGACATCCGGCAAACATATCCAGATCCTGGTTGTACACCTTGCTCTTGACCTCCAGCAAACCGAGCATCGAATGGAACAGGTTGTCCTGGCTCAAGGGCTTTTCACGACTCAGTTGCAGGCAATGGGTGTCCACGGAGAACGACTTTTGATAGCTGTCGGAGAACCAGGCCAGCATCGCGACATGCTTTTGTTGTTCCGGCGCCAGCATGTAAGGCGTGCCGTGGAGGAACAAGTTGTACTCGCCCAGTGATTCGCCGTGGTCCGACAAATAGAGCATCGCGGTATCGACTTTGTCCTGATTGTTACGCAACAGATCGATCAGGGTGGACAGCACGTGATCGGTATACACCAGGGTGTTGTCGTAACCATTGACGATACTTTCGCGACTGCAATTGTTCAGGGCGTTGCTTTCACAAACCGGGGTGAAGCGTTCGTATTCTTTCGGGTAGCGCTTGAAGTATTCCGGACCGTGACTGCCCATCTGGTGCAACACCAGTACCGTGTCTTCATCCAGGGTATCGATGAAGTGCTGCAAACCCTGCAGCAGGATTTCATCGCGGCATTCACTATTGGCGCACAGCACCGGATCTTTCAGGTTACTGACGTCGTCGAGGGTGACCCGATCGCAAGTGCCTTTGCAGCCCGATTGGTTATCGCGCCAGATCACGTCGAGGCCCGCGCGTTTGAGCACGTCCAGCAGGCCTTCCTGATTCTTTGCCTTGCTGGCGTTGTAATCTTTGCGGCCCATGTCGGAGAACATGCACGGCACCGACACCGCGGTTTCCGTCCCGCAGGAATGCACGTTGGTGAAAGCGATCAGGCCAGCTTCTTTATTCAGTTTGGGTGTGGTGTCGCGGTCATACCCTAGAATGCCGAAGTTCTCGGCCCGGGCACTTTCACCCACCACCAGCACCGTCAGGGATTTGCGGCCATGGGTTTGCCAGGCGGGATTTCGCTGGGCATCTTCGCCCAGTGTGACGAAGGGCTGTTGCGCCGACGCGACCTGCTCACGCAGATAGCCAGCCGAGGCACCAATGTAGTTGCTGGGTACTATCATCAGGCGCAACTCATGGTGATTGCGAAACAACGAAGACAGGCCCTGATAGTTAATCAGTGCAACACCTCCGATCACGGCAACCGACGCGACACTTACCAGAGCCTTACTCAATAGCTCACGGTGCCAGCGGCGGTAATCAACCGGAACCCCCCACAACAACAACGACGGCAAAACACCCAGCAAAAGTATATAAACAAGCAACTTCAATGACAGCAAGTCGCGCACTTCCGTCGCATTGGTTTGCGCAAAGTTACGCAACATGCCGGTGTCAATCAAAACACCATATTGGCTCATGAAGTACGCCACGCCCGCACTGACCATGAAGATCAGCGTCAGGACCGGTTTCATCATGGGCCGGAAAGCCAGCAGGGTCAGCACAATGTTAAAAGCGGCCAGGATCATCAATCCGAAAGCCACGCGCATGACGATGCCCTTACCGTCAGACGTCGTGATTTCAAACAGGTGTTGCCAGAGAACAAGATTGAAGCCCGTTAATAGAAAGGCGCTGGCAATCAGTGTCACCCACTCGGGGCGCACGGCTTTAATCTTCAACATGATGATCGGCTGTTCCTGAAAAGAAGTGCCTTCGGTAAATGTGAAAATTTCATTTACCGCGACAGCACTAACTTTAGGCAGCCAACCATCAATTTTTTGTGAAAAAAAAGCCAACAATTAGTTGGCTCATGGCACTAGGCCAAAACTTTTAACTTATTTGAGAATGGTTCAGGTTCTGTTCAGGCTTGATTCAAATACCAGCGCCAGTCCTGCTCACCGACTTCGCCCATGAACTGTCGATACTCGGCACGTTTTACCGCCAGGTAAACGCCGAGGAACTCACCGCCGAACGCTTCCCGTGCCCAGTTCGAACCTTCAAGCGCCCGCAACGTGGTCAGCCAGTCAGTCGGCAACAGTTCCGTGGCCTGGGCGTATCCATTGCCCTCCACCGGCGCGCCAGGATCGAGTTGTTCGCGTATACCGCGATGGATCCCGGCCAGAATCGCCGCGGCCGCCAGATACGGGTTGGCGTCGGCGCCACAGATGCGGTGTTCGATATGCCGGGAAAACGCCGGTCCGCCGGGCACGCGTAAACTCACGGTGCGGTTGTCCACGCCCCAGGTGGCCGCCAGCGGCGCATAGCTGTTGGTCTGGAAGCGACGGTAAGAGTTGGCGTTCGGACAGAACAGCAGCAACGAATCGAGCAAGGTGCTGAGCATCCCGCCGACCGCCTGTTTGAGTAGTGGCGTGCCGTCCGGGGCTTCGCTGGCGAACAGGTTGTTGCCCTCCTTGTCCGCCAGGCTGACGTGCATGTGCATGCCAGTGCCCGCCAAGTCATCGAACGGTTTGGCCATGAAGCACGCCGTCATCCCGTGCTTGTGGGCCACGCCTTTGACCAGCCGTTTGTAGCGCACCGCTTCGTCCATCGCCTGCAAGGCGTCGGTGCGGTGTTCGAGGGTGATTTCCACTTGCCCCGGCGCGTATTCGGAAATCGCCGTGCGCGCCGGAATGCCCTGGAGCTTGCAGGCGCTGTAGAGATCAGCCAGAAACGGCTCGATCTGTTCCAGTTCACGCAAGCCGTAGACCTGAGTCCCACGGGGCCGCCCGCCATCGACATCCCGCGCCGGCTGCGGCCGACCGTCGCTGTCGCGCTGCTGATCCAGCAGGTAGAACTCCAGCTCCGCCGCCATCACCGGGTAATAACCGTCGGCCTGCAAGCCCTCGATGACTTTCGCCAGCAGATGCCGTGGATCGGCAATCGTCGCGGGCATGCCTTCCTTCGGGTGCATGCTGACCTGCACCGCCGCCGTAGGAATCAGCCGCCAGGGCATGCGCGTCAAACTGCCACTGATCGGGTAAGCCCGGCAGTCGATATCGCCAACGTCCCAGACCAGGCCGGAGTTCTCCACGTCGTCGCCGTTGATGGTCAGGCCAAGAATGGTGCTCGGCAATGGCCGTCCGCTTTCGTAAACCGCCAGCAATTCATCGCGATGCAGCAACTTGCCCCGAGGCACACCGTTGTTGTCGAGGATGAACAACTCGAACATCTCGATATCCGGGTTCTGTTCAAGAAAGGTCAGGGCTTCTTGCTTGGAGGCGAAGGATGTCGTGGCAAAACTCATGGGAATTCTCTTATTTCCGCGTCAGGCAAACGCACAGGCGCCGCCACTTTGATCCCGGCGCGCAGCGCGGGACCTGTAAGAACAATCAACGGGAAATGCAGGAATCCGGTGGGCGCGCGTGACGGCAGTGCCACAGCGCCCAGAAGGCTAATTCGGAGGGAAGTGTGACGGGACAACCGTCCATAGAAAAAACCACAGAGAACAGATGACCAGCAGCGTCACACGGGAGGTTAAGTCGTTAAATCGGGATTTGAAGAACTTTGGTTACGGACTCGCTAAACATTGTTCGCGCCTTTCAGCTTCACACCGCCGTATTTAATTTCTAAATACTGCTCCGGACTTTCTGATTTGCGGCCTGCAGACCTCGCGCGCCTAATTGGCTCCTTGTCATTCAAGGTCCGATAGATGGAAAACGTTCGCGCAACCTCCCGCCCTGCCCTCTGGCTGATGTTCAGCATCATCCTGGTCGCCCTGAACCTGCGACCCTCCATCGCCGCCGTCGGTCCTTTGCTGTCGGCGATTCGTGGCGACATTGCGCTGAGTTTCAGCCTGGCCTCGCTGCTGACCATGCTGCCAGTGATGGCGATGGGGCTGGCGATGTTCTTTGGGCTGAGCGTCAGTCAACGAATCGGCGAACAACGCACCGTGGTGCTCTCCCTGCTGATCATCGGCGTGGCTACGGTGTCGCGATTGTTCCTCGATTCGGCGGCCGAACTGATCCTCAGCGCCGTGCTGGCGGGCATCGGTATCGCGATGATCCAGGCGTTGATGCCGACGCTGATCAAATCCCGCTTCAGCGATAACGTTTCCGTGTGCATGGGGCTCTACGTCACGTCGATCATGGGCGGCGCAGCGATTGCGGCGTCGTTTGCACCGCTGGTGATGATCCGCACCGGCAGCTGGCGCATGGGCCTGGCAATCTGGGCGGCGCTGGCGCTGGTAGCGTTGCTGTTTTGGTGCATGCAACGCGAAAGGATGCCGGCGCAGTCAGTTCAGGCGCAACGCAATGGGTCCTTCTTCGGTAATTCCCGCGCCTGGTTACTCGCAATCTTCTTCGGGCTGGGCACGGCGTCCTACACCTGTGTGCTGGCCTGGCTGGCGCCGTACTACGTCGAAAAGGGTTGGAGCGAACAAAACGCCGGGTTACTGCTGGGTTTCTTGACCGCCATGGAAGTGTTGTCCGGCCTGCTGACACCGGCCATCGCCAACCGCAGCCGAGACCGACGCGTGGTACTGGTGGTGTTACTGGCGCTAATCATGGCCGGTTTCTGCGGGCTTATTCTCAGCCCGCAACACCTGAGCCTGTTGTGGCCATGTCTGTTAGGGCTCGGCATCGGCGGACTGTTCCCGATGAGCCTCATCGTGTCCCTGGATCATCTGGATAATCCCCAGCGTGCCGGCGGCCTGACCGCGTTCGTGCAAGGCATCGGCTATCTGATTGCCGGTCTCTCGCCGCTGATTGCCGGGTTGATCCGCGATCAGCTCGGCAGCTTCGAATGGGCCTGGTGGTCACTGACCGGCGTCATGGCACTGATGATCCTGATGGTCTTGCGCTTCGATCCGCGACATTACGCCCAACACATTCACTGACCCGGAACCCACATCATGAAACACACCGGTTTCGTCGCCGCTCACGTCGGCATGTTGCTCTGGGCAATGTTGATCGCTGCATCGTTTTCTGCGGCAGCACAGGTCAGTCAGGCCATCGACCCGATCCTGTTGACCGGTTTGCGCCTGCTGTTCTGCGCCCTGGTGTTTTTGCCACTGCTGCTATTCAAGGGCGATACCACCATGGCCGCCGGCGGACTGATCGGCCATGCCGTGCTCGGCTTGCTGCTGGCGGTGTATTTCGGCTCGCTGTTCGAGGCACTGCGCTACACCTCGGCGGTCAACACCGGAACGATGTTCACCTTGGTGCCACTGCTGACATTACTTTTCGAAGCCGTTTTGATGCCCGACAGCAACCTGAAACAGCGGGTGCTGCCGATGCTGATTGCCGCTGCCGGGGCCGTGCTGCTGGTGTTGAAAGGCGTAGGCCCTGGTGAGGTGCCATCGCCGTATGCAGTGTCGGTCTATGGCGTCGGTTGCCTAGCGATGGCGCTCTACTCGCCCCTGAGTCAACGGCTCAAGGCCACCAGTCTCAAGGGTCGCGGCCCGGTGGGCATGACCTTCTGGAACATGCTGTTCGGCGCGCTGTTTCTGCTGGCGTTCTGTGGATTCAGCGGCGGCTGGCGATCGGCGTCATTGCTGACCGTGAGCGATTTCCGCTGGCTGATCTACCTGGCGGTGTTCGCCACGCTGGCGACCTTCTGGCTGCTGCATCGGGCAATCGGCGTCATCGCCCCTTCCTCGGTCATTTCCTACATTTACCTGAGCACGCTGTTTCTCACGTTGTTTCACTGGTTCTGGTTACGTCAGTCGCCGCTGCCGCTGGAAATCATCGGGGCGTTGCTCGTGGGAGTCGGTATGTTGGCGCTATTGATGTCCAGCCGCCGCGGGTTGCCTGCAGCCGTTCAGGGCTGAAGGCCTCTGGAACTACCCCACAACTTTCCATGAAAGTTCCTACAGGGCATTCTCCTGGCACCATCGTTCCGCTAGGATCACTCGCACAAATTTGCGCACAGTCAGCGCAAGGGGCACAGCGAGACGGAACGGATGCTGAACAGTAACTTGCTTAGAAAGCTCGATATGCAGGACCTCATGGTGTTTATCGCTGTGTATGAGCAAAGCAGCGTCACCGGTGTATCCGAGGCACTCTGCGTCAGCCAGTCCACTGTGAGCTACTGCCTGAAAAAACTGCGCGCCAGTTTCGAAGACGAGCTGTTCATCAATACCCGCGCGGGTATGCGCCCCACCTACAAAGCCAGCACCATGTACACCCACGTGCTGAAGATCCTCGAAAGCATCAACCAGTGCCACGCCGGTACGCAGGCGTTCGACCCGACCTTGCAACCCGTAACCTTCAATATCTGCGCACCTGAATACTTCGAGCAGTTGATCCTGCCGCGCCTGTTGAAAAGCTTCGATTTCGCCGACTTTCCGGTGATGGTCAACATGCACAAGTTCGAAACCGACATCCCGGCCGAAGAACTGCGCGACGGCAGCCTCGACCTGGTAATTTGCTTCGGCCCGAACTTTCATCGCAGTCACGGCGATTTCAAATCCCGGAGGCTGCTGGAGGATGACCTGGTCTGTGTCTTCGACAAACGTGCCACACCGCCGGAGCCGCGTTTAAGCCTGCAAGCCTTTGTCGAACGCCGGCACGTGTTCCCGACACCTTGGACATCCACCACCAACATGGTCGACGGCTGGCTGGCGCAGCAGGCGCAAAAACGGCAGATCGTCGCGCGCTCCAACAGCTACAGCGCGGCGCTGAAGATGATCACCGGCACCGACTTCATCGTGACCCTGCCTCGGCGCATCCAGCAATTGCTGGCCAACGAGGCAATCTTCAATCACTGCGAAGTGCCTGACGGCTTGCCGGGTTTCAGCCTCGACATGCAGTGGAGCCAGAATGCCGATCAGGACAGCGCCAACACCTGGCTGCGCGAACAAGTGATCAAAGCCTGCACCGAGCAGGAAATGACCTGAAACTCAGTGGCTGATGGCTATCTTGGTGTAGGACTCTCGATCGATGTCGAGGATTTCCACGGCCAACTGGACTTCAATGTCCGTCGGCCATTCACACAGCTCCTGCACCACAGCCAGCAAACTTTCGGACAACTGTTTCTTGATCTGCGGTGAGCGACCGCTCAACAGCGCCAGTTTCACATGCACAAAGGCTCGCTCACCCAACACCGTGCCGACCTTGAACGTCTCAACCTTTACCGCTCGGCTCTTGATGTCGTATTCGGCAGCAAACTGACCGGAAGCCACCAACGCATTGTTGAGCCGAATCAACGCCACGTCGGCATTGAGCTCGGGCAGGTTGGCGGTGTATTCCATGTGCAGGTGAGGCATGACGGCGCTCCTAAATTAATGGCAGTGCGAAAAAAAAAGAATGAAGACGATAGCCGCACATTCAATTGTTCCCCCAAATGCTCCGTACTCTACTATCGTTTCCAGATCAGGTCTGAAATTAGAAGTGTGCCGTTAATTGATCATGACGCTGAAACAGCAAGCGTCCTCTCCAGCAGTGAGGAGGTAACCCGGAAAAATCTGAATCAAGGATCGAACACCATGAATCGTCTCTACGTCGCAAGGGCCCTGTCCGTTATTTCTCACTACGCACATGCTCTTGACCCAGGTGAAGAAAGCCGGGAAGGAGCTCCTAGCGCAAACTTTGACTATCTCGCTTATGCCGTCACTTGGCAGCCGACATTTTGCCTGTTGAAACCCGCCACAGCCGGATGTAACAAACCGAAAAACGTCTTTTACACCCACGGTATCTGGCCGTATTACAACAGCACCGACCAATCGGCCAATCGCCACCCCTCTTCCTGCATCAAGTCCGCAGGATGTAATCAGACTGAAGCCGTTTGCGAACTTTCAACAACTGTCCAGGCACAGGCCCAGGCCGACAATCGCTTTTCTAAAATTGTCACCGAGTCACCTGAATACCTGATGAAACACGAATGGCAAAAACACGGCACCTGCTATGGAACCAGCCAACGTGAATACTTCGAGGATTTTGTGAAGTTGCGCAGCGCCGTCAACTACAGTACGGAGTTCAACGAATATCAGGGTAAATCCCTGGATCTGGAAAAATTAAAAGCGCTGTTTCCGTCCAACACCTCATTTCGTTGTGCGAGCCAAGGCGGCAAACAGTATCTATTCGAAGTGTTCTTTCTGATCAACAGGCAGGGGCAGCCGTACACCCAGGATAAAAAGCTGCAAATCGGAGAGAAGTGTCAGTTACAGGAAACCCATATCCCGGCAGCTTGATCACTTGCCTCTCGATCCGAGCGAGTTTCGGCTCGCTCGTCACCTGCCCCGCCTGGCAAAAATTCAGATCCGCAACTCAGGATGTTCACTCATGAACGCCTCCAGCCTCGACCTCAACCAGCGCTCGGCGGGGTCGGTATCGACATGGCTGAGCCAGACCATCGACAGATCCAGTGTCGGTGTCTTGAACGGAAACGGCTCCTGGAACAGCTGGCCGGACGCCGCCATCGCCTCGGCGGTGTAATCCGGCAGACTGGCGATCAGGTCAGTCCCGGCGAGTAAGGCCGGCAGCGAGCTGTATTGCGGCACGGAAAGGACTACCTGACGCGTACGACCAATCTCCGCCAGCCACTCATCGGCGTAGCCGCTGACATTGGCGGTGTGGGAAACCAGCACGTGCGGTCGCGCGCAATATTCATCGAGCGTCAGCGGTGTGTCCGATGCATCCGCGCGCAAAATGCTGGGCTGGATGTGCCGCAACAACTTGCGCTTGGCGTTGGCTGGCAAGCCACGAGTCTGGCTGATACCAACCGTGATATCGCCCGACGCCAGCAAGTCGGGAATCCGCCAGTAATCGACATGCTGCACCACGAACACCACCTTCGGTGCTTCCTGGCGCAAGGCACGCAGCAACGGCGGCAACAGGCCAAACTCGACGTCGTCCGACAGCCCGATACGAAACGTCATGGCGCTGCTGGCGGGGTCGAAATCGTGGGTCAGGCTCAACGCCACCGACAACGAATCCAGGGCCGGCGACAGGTGCAGAATGATCTCCTCGGCCCGCGCCGTCGGCTCCATGCGATGGCCGACGCGAATGAACAGCGGATCGTTGAACAGCGTGCGCAAGCGATTGAGCGCCGAACTGATGGTCGGCTGACCGAGAAACAACTTCTCCGCCACCCGGGTGACGTTGCGCTCGAGCATCAGCGTTTCAAACACCACCATCAGGTTGATGTCGGTCTTGCGTAGTTCGTTGCGATTCATCCACTGCCCCCGATCCCAAATCTTACGACAGTTTAGGTAGGTGTCGTAATCGGCGTCTATGCGACTCAAGCAGTTTGCGTTTAATCAAAACTCAGACAGCGGCTCTCACAACCGTAACGCCGCCTGATTAAAACGAAGCTGCTCTGACTGAGCAGCTTCACCGCCTGGAGCCTAGATTTCCTTGACCGGCGTCTGATCGTGGGTTCCTTTGATCAAACTGATGGCATGCACACAATCAGACTTATTGACGTAAGCCTCCCCGCTGGCAATCGTTTCATTGTTTCCCGCCCTCAAACGCCACCGCCATTGACCTTTGCCAGTCTGGGTGATGCCACGGGTTTGCCTGTAAATCTCAAAATACATTGCTCGCTCCTTGCGATTGCTGGTTACGGCAGATAAGTGACCTGCGAAACCAGAGTAGATGAGGATTTTTTGCCGCAGGGCCTTTCAATGTCAGGGGATATTTCGCAGATACAGCCTTGATTTGCGGGACGACCAATATATTCGGGGGGTGGTAAATTGAGTGACTGGGCTGAGTAACTTTTCCCCTGAAGAAGCATATTTTTCTTACGCTGCAGCGCTGCCTATTCCGACGCAAAAACTCAACGCAAAGGAGGGTCACGAAAAAATGGACGGTACCGGCTGGACGCTTTGAGACGTCCAGCCGACTGTGATGACTTGCTAGCCCAGCGTTGAAGCATGCTTCGATTTCTTCGCCGTGATCGCATCCGGCTGGTTAGCGAAGGCAATAAAACGCTTGGCCTGATCGACATGTTTCGAGCCTTTGATGATCGCCCAGTAATCCATGCCATACAGACTGCCCGGCCAGACCAGCCCGAGGTGGCTGCCACTTTGCGCGGGTTGCGCGCCGGCCTCCCACCATTGGATATAGGGCTTGAGTGCGGTGAGTTTGGCGAAGGTCCGGTCAACACCCTGCGGCGTGTTCAACACTGAATACACGTCCTCGACCTTCACCTCGTCGGCCAGCAAGGCGAATTCCAGGTTGTACGCCGCACGTTCAGCACCCGGAAGCCGGCTGCTAACTGATCTTTGGTCAGCGGCAACCGCAGCGAGTTCGGCGGCGCCAGCACCAACCTGCAACGCGAGATGGAACTGGCCGGTGTGCGCGTGCCGGCGAACTGCACAAACTCGGCATACCGACCACGCCATACGCCCGGCTGTATGGTTGCGACGACAACACCGTCTACCTGCAACACACCGCCAGCGGCGAACCGATGCTGTTCGAAAACATCGACACGCTGGTGTTCTGCCAGGGCCATCAACCGGTCGACACCCTAGGCGCAGAACTTCAAGGCCTGGTGGAGTTTCGGCGTATTGGCGACTGCCTCGCACCGCTTACTGCCGAGGAAGCGATTTACGAAGGGCTGAAAGTCGTCTGGGAGCTTTGAGGCTGTTTTATACTCCGGGACTTTTACGAAGATCCCGGTTTGGAGCACGCCATGAGCAACAGCAGCAACATGCCGCCTGCCACCAGTGCGCCCACTCAGGCCAGCGCGGCGGCAGCACCGCATTTTCTCGGCACACGGATTCGTGGCCTGCGCAAACGTCGGGGCATGACCTTGGCGGAACTGGCGCAGATGAGCGAGTTGACGGCCGGTTATATCAGCCAGTTAGAACGCAATCTGGCTTATCCCTCCATCCCTGCTCTGTTCAACATCGCTCGTAGTTTGGGCGTGACCATTCAGTGGTTCTTCGCCAGCGAGGCGAATACCGCGCCGGAAGATAATGGCGTTGTGGTGCGCAAAAACACCCGAATGAGCGTGCATTACGAAGACGGGATTGTGGATCAGCTGCTGACGCCGCAGCCAAATCGGCAGTTGGAGATGCTGCACTCCCGGTTTCCGCCCGGGACTTACAGTCAGCAAAGTTACAGCCATGAAGGGGAAGAGGCTGGGTATTTGCTGTCGGGGAGTTTTGCGTTGTGGGTGGGGGATCGGTATTTTCAGTTGGGTGAAGGGGATAGTTTTAGTTTTTCGAGCCAGGAGCCGCATCGGTATGGGAATCCTGGCGATGTGGATGCGGTGGTGATTTGGGTGATTACGCCGCCTTCGTTTTGAGCGTCGGCTGTTCGATACATTGTGATCACGGGCAAAATTTACGTGCCCCGTGAACTGCACAAAAAACCGGCGCCTGAAGGTGTAATTAGTCTGTTCCACAGCTTTAATGCAACGGCTCATGCGCTTGCTGAAGCTGCCTTATGACCTCCCGAATCTCCCGTTTCGCTTCCTTGTGCCGCTGACGGGCTGCTTGAATGCCAAGCTCATCAAGGCCGCCGTAACGGCTTAACCAGTGAACGATCATTTCCTCATCCGGGTAGAAGTAATCCTTGTGTTCTTTACCGCCTCTCGGGTAGTTGTTCATGTCGGTATCGAAGCGGCCTGCCGAGAACTCGTCAGGGGGTAAAGAACCTCGTTCGGCAGCACATCCTTCAAACACCCAGGCGATGTCATTGATGTGTTTCTGCGCACCGCGATGTCCGCGTTTGTAAAACACGTACTCACGACAACTCTCTTGGAATCGCTCCGCTATCAGTTCGTCGTTGAACCAACGAAGTATGTCGTGTTGCCCCGCATGCTGAATCACGCCGTTTATCCAGCGCTCGGAAAAACGTTGAAGGAAACCTTCGATGTCCGCTTTTTTCGCGTCCGCAAAAATCATGCAATAACGAGTTTTTACGTGAATGACGTACAACACATGCTTGCGTTGAACAGTGACGGCGTGAACCAGCCACTGTTCGTCTGACTCATCAGGCACATCATCTTCAATGACGGACGATGGCGGTTTGTGCACCGGGCTGATTTTTTTACCCTGGTGCACGCGGCTGAAGAAGTGACTTGCCGCTTCGGTGCAATTGAAGATCCACATCTATCGTTCTCTTATAAAAGGGCTGGTGATAACCGTTTTCAGTCCTCTCGCACGATCTCTTCAACCCATTCAAGCTTATAGGGCTGGCGAACAACGTCAGCGACCTCTTCTAACATTGCTTCGCTAAGAACCGACAGCTCCGCATCGGTCAGCAAGTCGTGCTTGACCATCAATCGCAAAGCTATGAATGCACTGGAACGACTGTAGGGGTCGAAAGTCTGGACGATGTCCTTGTCCCGATCACGCATCAGGCGATAAAGCATTCCATACCTGGCATGAGCCGAGAGCGCGTCATGCTGGGCAATTGTCTTGGCATCAGCCAGCACACCCTGGCAGAAACGATCGAGCGCAAGTTTGTGCAGTTCCTTGAATTTCTTCCAGTCACTTTCGATGATGGACATGACATCCTCCTGCGAAGAATTGTGGTCAGTGCAACGACTCATTCTTGCGAAAAAACTTACCAATACCAACCCCTGAAATAGCGGGATGATTTAGTTGGCCCACATACCCAGCATCACAAACATCAGCAAACCGATATACACCCGCGCATGGATTCGATCCGGTATCCGCCCAATCCAAGGCGCAGCCAACCGAATCCCCACCAGCGATCCGAGCGTCAAAATCGCAAACGCCAGCAGATCCACAAAACCGATAAACCACGGCCCCAGATCAAACTCGGTGAAGCCAGCCATGGCCATGTAAGTCAGCGTCCCAGCCAGCGCCACGGGCAAACTTAGCGGATTGGCCATGGACGTCGCCTGGGACATGCTCAATCCACAGCGCCGCAACAACGGCACGGTCATGACGCTACCGCCTACGCCGAGAAACGTGGCGATGGCGCCGATTCCTACACCGCCGCCAGACACTTCAGCCCTTCCCAATCGCCGTGGGATTGCGGTGTCGGACGCTGTAAGAAAGCCGCGTCGGAACAGGCAATCTGCGATGGTCACGCCCAGGTACGCGATGAACGCATTGCGAATCACCTCGCCACTCACCCACATCGCCGCCACCGCTCCAACCACCGCGCCCAAGCCGATGAACCCGCCCAACGGCCACAGGTAATGGCGAATGAGGTTTGCGGCACGGCGGTGTTTGCCGGTGGCGATCAGTGCGTTGACGATCATGACGCAGGTCGAGGTAGCCACAGCAATGTGCATTGCCGATTGGCCGACGGGGTCGTCTGTGCCGTGGCTGGCCATGAGCATGCGGTAGAGCAATGGCACGACGACGAAGCCGCCACCGAAGCCGAACAGCACCGCGGTGATGCCGGTCATGCAGCCGAAGAGTGCCAACAGGAGATAGAACATTGCGTGTCGTCCATTGGTTGAGGGCGGTCGACGATAGAACGATGCGCCTTGGCCTGCTTCAGCAAGTCAGCCAATAATGTTTGCGTTTACGCCAACCGTTGGGGCTGTTCGATGCGCAATGTTTCGATTGATCTGCTGGACCACACGCCACGGCCGGTGGTGGCCATCGGTACGGATTATTCCCAAGGCCATTTGTTGCCTCGTCATACACATCGGCGGGCGCAATTGTTATACGGCGCCACCGGGGTGATGCAGGTCAGCACGCACGACGGCAGCTGGGTGGTGCCGCCGCAGCGGGCGGTGTGGATTCCGCCGGGGGTGGCGCATGAAGTGCTGATGCTGGGGGTGAGCACGCGCAGTGTGTATATCGAACCGGCGGTGGTGGATCTGGGGGATCGCTGCCAGGTGATCAGCGTTTCGCCGTTGATGCGGCATTTGCTGATGGAGGCGGTGGAAATCCCCCTGGAGTATGACGAGCGCGGACGCGACGGTACGTTGATCGGCTTGCTGCTGCATGAACTTGGGCGCAGCACTCACCTGCCGTTGCACATTCCGCTGCCCGTCGATGCGCGGCTGCTCGCGTTGTGCCAAGGCTTTGTGCAGCAACCCGACGCTCATCAGTCGCCCCAGCAATGGGCCGATCGGTTGCACATCAGCCTGCGTACTTTCAATCGCCTGTTCCGCCAACAGACTGGCCTGAGTTTCAGCCAATGGCGGCA
This sequence comes from Pseudomonas sp. RT4P38, assembly GCF_054897765.1. Lineage (NCBI taxonomy): Bacteria > Pseudomonadati > Pseudomonadota > Gammaproteobacteria > Pseudomonadales > Pseudomonadaceae > Pseudomonas > Pseudomonas sp. RT4P38. The sequence goes on along the minus strand of NZ_CM142703.1, from coordinate 1,813,712 downwards.
GCGGGCCTGCGTGGTGCTGGCTCTGGCGCGGCTGGTAGTGGGCGAACCAGTAACGCGGATTGCCCTGGATTTTGGCTATGACAGCCCGGCGGCGTTTTCGACGATGTTTCGTCGCGTATTGGGGCAGGCACCGTCTGTCTGGCTGGAGGGGGCGAAATAGCGAGCTCGCGACCAAGCGCAGAACCTGTGGGAGCGAGGCTTGCCCGCGAAGAATGCACCGCGGTTTTTCAGGTATTACGCGTCATCGTTCTTCGCGGGCAAGCCTCGCTCCTTGGTTCTGCGCTTGGCACTTCATTTCCTTTACTGATCGGTCTTAGCCGCTGCCTCGGCCTTACAGCAACTCAAAACTCTGCGCCTTCACATCCTGAGAGTCCAGACCGATCTGCACCTGGAACTCGCCCGGCTCGGCGGCGTATTCCAACTGAGCGTTGAAGAACTTCAAGTCGTTCTCATCAATGCTGAAGTGGACCGCTTTCTCTTCTCCGGCCTTGAGCATGATTTTTTGAAAGTTCTTCAGTTCTTTGACCGGACGGCTGAGGGAGCCAACGACATCGCGGATATACAGCTGAACCACCGTTTCGCCGTCGCGCTGGCCAGTATTTTTCACTATGACGCTGGCGACGAGCTTGTCGGTCTTGTTCAGTGTGGTCGAAGACAGAGCCATGTCGGTCAGGCTGAAATCGGTATAACTCAGCCCATAGCCGAAGGGATAAAGCGGACCATGGGATTGATCGAAATATTGAGACGTGTAGTTGCGAGGCCCACCCGGCAGGTAGGGGCGGCCGGTGTTCAAATGGCTGTAGTAATTCGGGATCTGCCCCACGGAGCGTGGAAAGGTGATGGGTAATTTGCCGGAGGGGTTGTAGTCACCGAACAATACATCGGCAACGGCGTTGCCTCCCTCAGAGCCGCTGTACCAGGTTTCCAGTATCGCATCGGCCTGCTTCTGCTCCTTGCCGATGGAAAGTGGCCGGCCGTTCATCAATACCAGTACCAGCGGCTTGCCGGTAGCTTTCAGGGCGGTGATCAATTCACTCTGGCGTCCTGGCAGATCGAGGCTGGTTCGACTGGCCGCTTCATGAGACATACTGCGGGGCTCACCCACTACTGCAATCACAACATCGGCTTGCTGTGCAGCCTTGACCGCTTCCTCAATCATTTCTGCTGCCGGACGAGCGTCATTCTCGATTTTGGACACTCCCTGGTATTCCAGGTATTTAACAACCTCCTGATCCTCCTCGAGATTGGCGCCTCGGGCATAGATCAGCGAGCCCTGGTTCATGGCGTTTTTCAGGCCGTCGTAGATCGTCACCGATTGCGCGGCCACGCCGCTTGCAGACCAACTGCCCATGATGTCGACGGTGCTTTTTGCCAACGGGCCTATGAGCGCGATCATGCTCTCTTTTTTTAGCGGCAAGAGCCCGTTTTCATTCTTCAGCAGCACCAATGTCTTGCGTGCCACCTCACGGGCTGCCGCTCTGTGCAGACGGTGTTCGGCATTGTTATCAGCGGGGTCTTCACTGGCAACGCCGATGCGCCGATAAGGGTCTTCGAACAGCCCCATGTCGTACTTGGCTCCCAGGACTTCCCGCACGGCGTTATCGATATTGCTCTGGGAAACAGCGCCAGACTCAAGCAGCCCGGGTAGCTCCGGACCATAGGAGAAGTCGTTCATGCTCATATCAACACCGGCCCTGATCGCGAGCCTGGCCGCTTCGCGGTGATTCTTCGCAACACCATGTTGAACCAGATCGTTTATCCCATTGTGGTCGCTGATGACCAGCCCCTTGAAGCCCCATGCTTTGCGAAGCAGGTCTTGCATCAACCATGCATTGGAAGCGGCTGGCACGCCATTTATCGAGTTAAGCGCCACCATCACCGCTCCCGCGCCCCCCTCAATCGCCGAACGATAAGGTGGCAGGTAGTCCTGGTGCATTCTGGCCAGGCCCATGTCGACGCTGTTGTAGTCGCGTCCACCCTCGACAGCACCATACAACGCGAAGTGTTTGGCGCTGGCCATGATGCTGTCGGGTGCATTCAGGCTTTTGCCCTGGTAGGCCTGAACCATCACTTTGGCAATGCGCGAAACCAGATAGGTGTCTTCACCGAAGCCTTCGGATGTACGCCCCCAGCGAGGATCACGGGCGATATCTATCATCGGTGCAAAGGTCAAATCGATACCGTCCGCACTGGCTTCTTTCGCCGCCGTTCGACCGCTCAACTCAATGGCGTCCATATCCCAGCTGGAGGCCAGCGCCAGGCCAATGGGAAAAATGGTTCGATGGCCGTGTATCACGTCCCAGCCGAAAAACATCGGTATTTTCAGGCGGCTTTGTTGAGCCGCGTCCTGCATGGGTCGGTTTACGTAACGGCTCACAGAGCCGTACGTACCCCCGATTCGCCCGGCGGTGATCTCTTGGCGCATCCTTTCGGGAGTCATCTTTTCATCAATAGCGATCAGCCGCAGTTGGCCGATCTTTTCCTCCTGGGTCATCTGATTTATGAGGTGGGTGACAAAGGCATCTTTGTTTGACGATTCCATATCGGCCAGGACCGGCAGACTTGTAAAACCAATCAGGGCACACAGCAGACGTAAACTTTTCATGATTGCCTTCCCTGTGACGCATACCACCTGCTTGCCTTTGAAACGCCACCTTTCCTTGTGTTGAAAATCAGAAAGCTGACGTTCAAACATTGCTGCTGACGGGGGCTGAAAGCCACGAGCTTTCAGGATCCCGCATAGAAATAGCGTAGTCGCTCTGACGCTCCTGCCTGAGAGAAAAAATATAACCGATCAAAAAATGAGTTTGATCCGGGCGCAAAACAACTGTACAAAAACACAGTATATTTTGAATCAGCACTATCGAGCCCGGAGAACCCATGGCCTCTCTTGCGATGAAAATCACCCTGGAACGTATCGCCCTTTTCCAATTCACCCCCGCGCATTGCGCTCAGGCCCGAGCGATGCTGGGTTGGAGTGTGGAGGAGCTGTCTCGCGAATCCGGGGTTTCGGTTGACGCTATTCAGCGTTTCGAGGCAGAGCGTGATGTGCTGGATGTCACCCGGCTTGCGTTGGCTTACCGGTTTGAATCGGAGGGTTTGGTTTTCTTTCCGGGGTTCGCGCCGGGGAGAGGGATTAATGTGAAGGGGTCTACACCGAATCCGGTGGGGCGCGGGGATTATGCGATGGTTGAGTGAGGTGTCAGCGAATGAGTGAAGTCGATGGAAGCGACAGCTGTGTTTATGAGGCGCTGAACTATCCCGATGCGGGTCAGAGGCGGGCCAAATCTGAGTACGTTATGAAGATTGGCATACTCCTCGAAACCGGTCGGCTGAGTAAGACGGAGGCGGCGCAAAAGCTCGGGCTGTCTCAGGAGGAGTTGAATGAAATGCTCCGTGGAAAATTTCGCGATTTGACCGTGGCAAAGATCTCGGAATATCTAAACCTGCTCCAGGATGAACGCAGGTAGTTGTTTGTGAAACTCGGGCCGCTCACGTGAGTCGGCCCGGCAACACATCATCAAGCGTTCTGAGCCGCGACCTGATCGCCTTCATTTTCCAACCCTACCCACCAAGCCCCACCCCGCTTCGGATGCATCACATTAAACGGCTCACCCATCTGCGGCGTGGTAATTGAAACATTCCGCTCCCAGGACAACGCCAGAATGCGGTCGAAGGGCTCGTACCAGGCGTGCATCGACAAATCGAAAGTGCCGTTGTGAATCGGCAGTAACCAACGACCTTTGAGGTCAATGTGCGCTTGCAGGGTTTGCTCTGGCTGCATGTGAACATGCGGCCACTCGACGTTGTAGGCACCGGTTTCCATGAGCGTCAGGTCGAATGGGCCGTACTGTTCGCCGATGCGTTTGAAGCCGTCGAAGTAGCCGCTGTCGCCGCTGAAGAAGATCCGCGTGTCGCCGTCGATCATCACCCACGAGGCCCACAATGTGCTGTTGCCATCGAACAGACCGCGACCGGAAAAGTGTTGCGATGGCGTGGCGATGAACTGGATGCCGTCAACTTCTGTGCCCTGCCACCAATCCAGTTGGCGCACTTTGCTGGCGTCGACGCCCCACTTGATCAACGTATCGCCCACGCCTAGCGGCGTCAGAAAGTACTTGGCCTTGTCCGCCAGTTTGAGCACGGCCTGATAGTCGAGGTGGTCGTAGTGGTCGTGAGACAGGATCACCGCTTCGATCGGCGGCAACTCTTCGAGGCTGATCGGCGGCTGGTGGAAGCGCTTGGGACCGGCCCATTGCACGGGTGAGGCGCGTTCGGCGAAGACCGGGTCGGTAATCCAGAATTTATCCCGCAGTTTCAGCAGTACGGTGGAATGACCGAGTCGGTAAACGCTGTGGTTAGGTGCGGCGATCAACGCTGCCTGAGTCAGGGTTTGCACCGGGACGGGTGCGGTCGGGCGGGTGTTACGCGGTTTGTGGAAGATCATGCTCCACATGATGCGCAGGGTTTTGCGAAAGCCTTCGCGCTTTACCTGCGCATGGTTTCGAAAGAGCCCTTCTGCCTGACGGGAAGCTTCAGGCGTAGAGGCGTTATCCGATGGGGAAGTTGATGTGGCCATGACTGAATGACTCCAGGAAAACCACATGATTCGCGGTTCTCCGCTTGGGACGATAAATGGCCAAGGCACGCACGCATCAGCCGGAGATTCTATTGTTCACTGTGCTGGACTAATCAAAGCATTACACTGCACAGTGTAGTTTCTAGGTTGCATCAAAGCCGATCACAAGTAAACTGCCAAGTGTAATTCTCACTTTTTCCTGCCGAAGCGTACTTATGACAGCTCCACAGCGCCTCACCGACCGAAAACGCGAAGCCATCATTCAGGCGGCGATTGCCGAATTCCGAGCCAACGGTTTCGACATCACCAGCATGGACAAGATCGCTGCCACCGCCGGCGTGTCGAAGCGCACGGTGTACAACCATTTCCCCAGCAAGGAAGAGTTGTTCGCCGAAATCCTCAATCAATTGTGGGCGCGGGTGACGGCAGAACAGGAAACGCTCTACCACCCTGACCTGCCGCTGCGCGACCAGATGCGCCGGATGCTAATGGCGAAAATGCAGATGCTGGGCGATGACAATTTTCTCGACCTGGCGCGAGTGGCCATCGCCGCTACGATCCATTCCCCCGAGCGCGCGCAGAATATGGTCGCCCGAATGGGCGAACGTGAAGAAGGCCTGACCGTGTGGATCCGCTCCGCCCAGGCTGATGGTCGCTTGAAACCGGTCGCTCCCGAATTCGCCGCTCAACAGATTCAGGGAATGCTCAAATCCTTTGCGTTCTGGCCGCAGATTTCCATGGGTTTGCCCGGCCTGTCAGCCGAAATGCAGAGCACTGTTGTCGAGTCGGCGCTGGACATGTTCCTGGCCTGTTATCAGCTCTGAATCGAGCTGCAATAAATGACAAGGTCTGCCGATATACCGATCACAGGTCGCTCTGAATAAAACACCGCAGTGTGTTTCAGAATGAAACTGGCGCTGGGGCTATAGTGAGCCTCAGTCCGAGCGCCATGCAGAGAAGCATCATGACCACCAAGACTTGCGACACTAAACCCGCCGCCCCCGTCGACCCAGCCTGACCTCGCAAATGCATCAGCACTTCGTGGGCAGGATCAGCCCAAGGTCTGATGCCCATCAAGGCAATTTCAACGCCCGCCCCAACTCATCGAACAACGTCACCACCGAGCGCAGGGCGCGGCAGTCAGGGCGGGTCAGCAACCAGAGCGCTGTGTCGTAACCGTGTAGTGGCTCGCTCAACGGTTGCAGCCCGTCACCGATGAGGAAGTCCGGCAATGCCGCGACACCGAGCCCGGCCCGCACCAGCTCAGTCACCGACAACATGCTGTTGCAGCGATAACCCGGCGTGACGCCGGGCAACTGCTGACGGCGCCACGCGACGGTGGGGTGATCGGGCAGGAAGTCGTCCGGGGCGATCCAGGTCAGCGACGCCAGGTCTTTGGTATCGACCGATTTCAGGTACGCCGCACTGGCACAGACTCGATACGACACCGCAGCCAATCGCCGGCCAACCAAGTGCTCGGGCGGTGTGCGGGTCAGGCGCAAGGCAATATCCGCATCCCGACGGCTGAGGTTGGCGAAGTCGTTGGAGGTGCTCAACTCGATGGTCAGCGCCGGGTAGGACGGCATGAACCGCGCCAACGCCGGCAACAGCAAACCTTGCAGGACCGAATCGGTGCAAGTCAGGCACACGGTGCCGCTGATGACTTCACCGCCCTGCTCCACGCCAATGCGCGCCGCCTCCAGCGCTTGTTCGGCCCGCTCAGCCTGCTCGGCCAGGGTCTGCGCCAAGGTGGTGGGCAAGTAGCCGGCGCGGCTCTTTTCGAACAATTGCTGGCCCAGCGCGGCTTCCAGTCGGCGCACGGCGCGAAACACCGTCGAGACGTCGACCTTCAACAGCGTCGACGCCCGCGCCAGAGAGCCGCCGCGCACCAGCGCGAGGATCAGGGACAGGTCGGGGTAGTCCAGTCGATAGTGCATTGGTGCATTGATCAATTGGGATAATGCCAATACTGAGTGCGTGAACGCCAATCTATAGTGGGTGCCAGGAATCAACAAGCGTGGAGCGCACACATGGAAACCCGCCCAATCCGCATCGCCCTGATCGGCGATTACGACCCGCACGTCACCGCTCACCAAGCCATTCCCGTCGCCCTCGGCATGGCCGCCGAACACGCAGGGCTAGACGTGCAGTTCCAGTGGTTGGCCACCGACCACATCAGCGCCGATACGCCGTTGGCTGAATTCGACGGTTTCTGGTGCGTGCCCGCCAGCCCTTACCGCGAAATGGACGGTGCGTTGCGGGCGATTCGTTTTGCCCGTGAACAGCAGCGACCATTCCTGGGTACCTGCGGCGGGTTTCAACACGCCGTACTCGAATACGCCCGACATGTTCTGGGCTGGGACAATGCCGAACATGGCGAGACATCGCCCGATGCGGCGCGAGCGCTGCTCACACCACTGACCTGCTCGCTGGTGGAGGCCGTGGACAGCATTCATCTGGTTGAAGGCTCGTTGATCGCCGAGGCGTACGAATGCGCTGAGATTGTCGAAGGATATCGCTGCCGCTACGGCGTTAATCCAGGGTTCGAACGTGAGTTGTTGACCCAACAGCTGTGCGCCGTTGGACACGACTCAACCGGCGACTTGCGGGCGGTGGAACTCAAAGGTCATCCGTTCTTCGTCGCGACGCTGTTCCAACCTGAACGCGCAGCGCTCAAGGGCAAACTGCCGCCGCTGGTCCGAGCGTTGATCGCAGCCTGCAAAAGGCAGAAATCATGATCGCCAAGACGGGTCAGCGAAGCGGCGATTCTGGCGTGGAAACATCATCCCGAGCACAGTGAAATTCGCGAGCGTGGGCGGTGGACGTGGTATTCGGCGTGTCATACGCGGGTGTGCAAGGTTGAGCGGGATTATCGGTTTCAGCAGTGATGATGTGCGGTGTCTTTCAGGTCGCCATCGCGAGCAAGCTCGCTCCCACATTGGTCTTGTGATCGACACATAACTAATGTGGGAGCGAGCCTGCTCGCGAAAGGGCCAGCGCATTCACTGCAAAAATATCAGCTCTGCACCAGACTGCGAACCGCCGAAATCTCCGGCACTTCCCGCCGATTCATGTACACCCGCAACGGTTCGGTGATGTTGATCCGGTCATCGATGTTCTGATCCAGCAACAACTGAATCAACTCACGTTTGAGCGTCATGGCCTGCCCGGAACCCGAGGTCCAGACGAATTCACTGGTAGGAATAATCCCGTCATCCGCCACGTCCATACCGAACGAGTCTTCGCTGAAACGAACAATGTACTGGCCGGTCTTGCGATTGAGGCCGACGAAGCCTTTGAGTTGGTCGGCGGCCTGGCAGATGAGCTCGGAAGTGATGCGCATGATAAACCTCACAAAAGGTCGTAATGGACCGGTGATCGATGGTTTACACGCAGGGCAAGCGAATGGATTTCCCTCTGCCGGGGAAATTGCCGGGGCCAAGAGTACTGCAAAGACGCGCACAAAAGCGCTGAAAAATATGCTTTAAACACGTTTATGTCGGTCTGGCGATAGCGCAAGCGGCGCTCAGTTGTTAAAAGAGACGTCTTTGTAAATCTGCGAAAGGACCTCGACCATGCCTGTTACCTTCACCAAGAGCGCCCTGTTGCTGAGTCTGATGCTGGGCCTCGGCCAGGCACAGGCCGCCAGCGAGCCAAGCCCCACTGCACTGGCAACCCGCACGGGCATCCCGCATCCGGCAGTGATCGCCCACCGTGGCGCGTCTTTCGATGCACCGGAATCCACCGCCGCCGCCTACAAACTGGCCCGTGATCTGGGTGCCGACTACCTGGAAATGGACGTGCAACGCAGCAAGGATGGCGTGCTCTTCGCCCTGCACGACGACAACCTGCAACGCACCACCGACGTCGCCAGCAAATTCCCTGAGCGCAAGGACCGCCCGGCCAACGAGTTCACCCTCGCCGAGCTGAAAACCCTGGATGCTGGCAGCTGGTTCAACTCCGCCTACCCGGATCGCGCGCGTCCTTCCTACGCTGGTCTGAAAATCCTGACCCTCGATGAAATCATCGATATCGCCCAAGGCAACCCGCTGCACAAGCCGGGCCTGTACATCGAAACCAAAGAGCCGAAGCAATTCCCCGGGATCGAGCGCGACCTCAAGGATAAATTGCAGGACCGCGGCTGGCTGAGCCCGGCGGGTTCGAAACTGGCGAAGAGCAATCTGGCGGTTGGCCAGGGCAAAGGCAAAGTTGTGCTGCAAACCTTCGAGAAGAGCAGCCTCGAACTGCTCGAGAAGGAAATGCCGAAAGTGCCGAAAATCCTCCTGCTGTGGGTCGGCGAAGGCAGCATCGAGCCGAAATCCAAGGTGACGTTTGCTGAATCCGGCGACAAAGACAAAGCCACCTATTACGCCAAACAACAACCGAAAGACAAAGCCGAATTCCAGCAATGGGTCGAGTACGCAAAAGCCCAGGGCGCGATCGGCACCGGTCCTTCTGCGGCGCTGACCAAGGGTGGCGATCAGAGCTACTCGGACCTGGTGCAACCGTGGATGAACCAGTACACCCACGATCAGGGTTTGCTGGTGCACGTCTACACCATCGACGATGCCGTGGATTACCAGAAAGTCATGGACGCCGGCGTCGACGGCATCTTCACCAACCGCGCCAGCGAACTGCTCAAGTTCTACAAGCGCCCGGCAGCTGCCAGTGTTGCGCAATTGCTGCAAAACAACGGTTATTGAACAATCCGAGAAACACTCGAAGGAATTAAGGGTGAATTAAGTTGCGCAAGCTAACCTGATCCCACTTAAACAGAACACCCAAGGAAAGAACCTCATGAAAACCCTGACTGCCCTGTTCACTGCCGCTGCCCTGACCCTCACCGCTGGCCTGGCCCAGGCCGATGTTCGCGTCGACCAGATCCCTGAGCTGGTCAAGAGCGGCAAGATCAAGCCTTTGGAAGAGATGAACCAGGCCGCATTGAAATTGCACCCGGGTGCGACCATCACCGACACGGACTTGGACAACCACTTCAATAACTATGAGTACGAAGTGGAACTGAAAACCGCTGACGGCAAAGAATTTGACGTGGACTTCGATGCCACCACCGGTAAAGTCCTGAGCGACAAGCAAGACACCTGATGCACAAAGACCAAGCCGCATGATCTTCAGATCGTGCGGCTTTTTTGCATGTCCGATTCAGAGAATGACGTGGTATTGACCGAGCAACAGGGCACGACATTTACCTTCGGCGCTTTCCTGCTTGGCCTGGGCCGCTTGCAGTTGCTGCTGTTGCTCCTGCAATTGCTTTTGCAGTTCGGCAATCTGCTTGCGCAGCTCTTTCAACGTATCGGATTCCGCGCTGCTGCGTTACGCGCTTAAACGCGCCGTCACTTCATTCAACTGCCCCGACAACCCATGCAGGTTGTGGCTGGCCGCTTCGGTGCGCTGCACGTTGTCCAGGTTGGTACTGGCGATGCTGGTGATTTCGGTGAGGTTGCGCGAGATGTCTTCGGCCACCGAGGTCTGCTCTTCGGCGGCGGTGGCGATCTGGCGGTTCATGTCGCGGATGGCTTCCACGGCATGGGTGATGCGCTCCAGCATGGCGCCGGCCTGAGTCACCTGCTCGACACTTTCTTCACTGCGCGACTGACCGCTTTCAATCGCTTGGGCCGCATCCACCGCACCGGTTTGCACGGTTTGGATGATCTGGTTGATTTCGATGATCGACGCCGCCGTGCGCTGGGCCAGGCTGCGGACTTCATCGGCCACCACGGCAAAACCGCGCCCGGCTTCACCGGCACGGGCCGCTTCGATGGCTGCGTTGAGCGCCAGCAGATTGGTCTGCTCGGCGATGCCGCGAATCACTTCCAGTACCTTGCCGATGCGCCCGCTGTCGGTTTCCAGACGACGGATGACCATGGCGGTATTGGCAATTTCGCCGCGCATTTGGGTGATGGTGTGAATGGTGCCCTGCATGACTTTTTCGCCCTGCTGAGCGGACTGGTCGGCATCGTCGGCGGCACGCGCGGCATCGGCTGCGTGTCGCGCGACTTCTTGCGCGGTGGCGGACATTTCGTTCATCGCCGTGGCCACCTGATCGGTTCTGTTGAACTGCTCGTTGGTGCCGCTGGCCATCAGGGTGGCGATGGAATTCAGTTCACCGCTGGCGCTGTCCAGATCCGAGGCACTGCGCTGCAAACGGCTGAAGGTTTCGGCGAGGAAATCGCGCAGTGTGTTGGCGGCCATCGCCAGTTTGCCCAGCTCGTCCTGTCGGGTGCTGGCCACGCGTTCGGCGAAACGACCGTGGCTGAGTTGCGCCACGTACTCGATCAGTTTGCGAATCGGTTCCACCAGGTTGCGGTTGACCAGCCACAGGCTCAACAGGCCGATCAGCAGACCCGAGGCGAGCATCACAATGATCCCCAGCAACACGGTGCGATCGGCGTCGGCGCTGATCAGCTTCGATTGCTCGGCACCCTGCTTGCGCAATTCGCTGACCAACTCGCTCATCTGATCGCTGGTCGCCCGGTCCACACCTTTGACCGCCGTGTCGCCAGCCCTTGGGTCGGCACCTGCCGCCACATAAGCGTCACGGCCCTTCTGATAAGCCGTACCCAACAGGCGATGTTCGTCCCGCAGGCGTTCGATGCGAGTCTTGAGTTGCGGCTCAATGCCCTTCTGCCCGGCCAGTTCACCGAGGATGCCCTGCACATCGCGCTGACGCTCCTCGAATTGCTTCCAGTATTTGTCCAGGTCTGCAGGCTGCTTGCCGCGCAGCAAAACGTTTTTCCACTCCTGAACTTGAACCTTGAATTGCAGGTTGGCTTCATCGATCAATTGCGAGGTGTGCAGCGGGCCTTCGATCAGATTCGCGTAGTTCTGAACACCGCTGGACAGAAAGTGAAAGCAGGCCAGGGCGATCAGCAACATGGCCAACAGGCTGCCGCTCAACAAGGCAAGGATTTGTGCTCTCAGGGATTTTTGCAAAAACATCGAGTGATCTCACGACAGGGATAAGGCACGCCCGGCAGGCGTGCAAGGTGTCCGGACATCCCTGTCAGCGACGCTGGCCCAAGACCGCATCGCGAAATTCAACATCAGCATCATCGGCGCGCCAGAGCCTTTCTTGAGCGCTTCCGACCACCGGTAGAAGGCACCTGGCCACCGATTTGCACCTGTCACAAAACCGTCAAAAATCCTTGCAATGATGCGGCTCAAGTGAACCTGTGAAACCCGTGACAGGCACCTCCCCTTGCGAGCCCTCATGAACCACAGCATCGACCAAAGCCATCGAGACCCGGACCTGTTCGGTCTGCTGTACGGTTTCAGTTTTCGCCCCGGTGAGCGCGGCCGGGAGATCAATTCGGCCAAGGCATTGCAATGCCTGCAACAACCCGGCGACAGCGACCAATTTCTCTGGCTGCACCTGAACCTCGCTCATGCCGCCTGCGAGCGCTGGATGAAAAGCCATCTAGAATTGCCGGACGAGTTTTTCGAAGCGCTGCATGAGGGTTCACGTTCGACGCGCATCGAGCATGTGGATTCGGCGTTGCTGGCGGTGGTCAACGACGTGGTGTTCAACCTCAGCAGCATGGTTTCCTCGGATGTCTCGACGCTGTGGGTCTGCGCCCGCAGTCGGCTGATCATCAGCGCACGCCTGCAACCGCTGCACTCGGTGGACAAGCTGCGCTCCTCGGTGAAGGCCGGTGAGTGCTTTCGCTCACCGCTGGAATTGCTGGTGCATTTGCTGCGCGATCAGGGCGAAGTGCTGACCCAGATCGTGCGCAAGACCAGCCTCAGCGTCGATCAGATCGAAGATGAGTTGCTGTCCTCGAGGTTGTCGACCAACCGGGCTGAGTTGGGTGCCAATCGTCGAGTGCTGGTGCGCCTGCAACGCTTGTTGGCGCTGGAACCGGGCTCATTGCTGCGCCTGCTCAATCGCCCACCGCAGTGGTTGCAGAAGGAAGACGTCAAGGAGCTGCGCAAGTCCACCGAGGAGTTCGCGCTGATCATCAACGACCTCACGGCGTTGGGCGAGCGGATCAAACTGTTGCAGGAAGAAATCGCCGCCAACCTCAACGAACAGAGCAACCGCACACTGTTCACCCTGACCGTGGTGACGGTGCTGGCGCTGCCGATCAACATCATCGCCGGGTTCTTTGGCATGAACGTCGGTGGAGTGCCGCTTTCCGGTGATCCGGAGGGGTTCTGGATTCTGGTGGCATTGGTCGCTACGTTTACCGTGATCGCCGGGCGTTGGGCGTTTCGTAAGCGCCAGGGGTGTTGACCTTGCCGGCAGCGATTCTGTTGTCGGGCAGTTTGTATTGGTTGTTCACCCAGCTGCTCTAAGGTCAGTCGATGCGAATCCGCCCAACGAGCGATGCCTCGTCCTGGCGAAACAGCCCTTCGATTTCGTCCATGTGCGACAGCAAATCCTTGCTGCGCTCGTACAACACCAGGCCGTCCTGAGTCGCCTGAACCTTGCGCGTGGTGCGTTGCAGCAAGCGCGTGCCTACGAGCGTTTCGAGGGCCTGGACGTGCTCGGACACAGTGGACCTCGGCAACCCCAGGCTTTCACCGGCGAGGGTAAAACTCGACATCTCGCTGACACGAACGAAGGTGCGCAGCAGTTCCAGCTTGTTCATGGCCCGACCTTCTATTGTTCGGATTAACCGACCAGTGATTCCGATTTCAGCCTGTTTATCACTTCAGGGCGGATAAATAAACTTCCTCCACATCATCACTCACTGCTCTGGAGCAAGTCCCATGAACCGTAAAATCGTACTGATCACCGGCGCCAGCCGCGGCCTTGGCAAAAACGCAGCCCTGCATTTGGCAGCCCAAGGTATCGACGTCATCGGTACCTACAACAGTAAGGCCGATGAGGCGCACGCACTGGTCGCGCAGATCGAAAGCCTCGGCGGTCGCGCCGCCATGCTGCAACTCGACGTTGGCCAGAGTGAAGGCTTCGCAGATTTCGCCAGTCAAGTCGCCGATGTATTGCGCAGCCGTTTTGGTCGCGAGCACTTTGACTTTTTGATCAACAACGCCGGTATCGGCCTGACCGCGAACTTCGTTGACACCACCGTCGCCCAGTTCGATTTGCTGATGAACATCCATCTGAAAGGGCCGTTTTTCCTCACCCAGAACCTGCTGCCATTGATGGTTGACGGTGGCCGCATCCTCAACGTTTCCAGCGGTCTGACCCGCTTCAGCTTGCCGGGCTACGGCGCTTACGCGGCGATGAAAGGCGCGATGGAAGTGTTGTCGCGTTATCAGGCCAAGGAACTCGGTGCGCGCGGTATTTCCGTGAATACCCTGGCGCCTGGCGCGATCGAAACTGATTTCGGCGGCGGTACGGTGCGCGATAACAGCGACGTGAACAGCTACGTGGCCGGCAATACCGCGCTGGGTCGCGTCGGTCAGCCGGACGACATCGGTGCCGCCATTACGTTGCTGCTGGCTCCGGGTAGCCGGTGGATCAACGGCCAGCGCGTCGAAGCGTCGGGCGGGATGTTTTTGTAAGGACCCGCTCCCGCACCACGTCATACGTCCAGTGGTAGACGTAGGTGTATGGCAGGAAAAACAGCAACACACCGATGTCCAGCAGGAACGCTTGCCACAGGCTGATGTTCAGCCACCAGGCGATCAGTGGCACACCGACCGCAACCAGACCGCCTTCAAACAGCAGCGCATGGGCCACACGCACCCAGGCGTTGTGCACGATGGCAAAGCGTTTGAGCACTCGGTCGAACAGGCCGTTGAAGACCACGTTCCAGGCCAGGGCAAGGGCGGCGATGACTAGGGTGACGACGCCCATCTCAAGCATCGGTTTATCCATGATCCACGCCAGCAGCGGCGTACAGATCAAGATGGCCAGTACTTCGAAACCGATGGCCTGGAAAATACGTTCAGTGATGGATTTGTTGACGTTCATGACCAGAGTCTCCTGAGTGACTGTGGTTGCCATGATCCAGCCTCACGCCGATACTTCATAACCAATAACCATCGATCAAGGCGATAGTTCATGGCGTCTCAAGAAGTGCTGCAAGCGTTTGTGCAAGCGGCGACTCAAGGTTCGTTTTCCGCCGCGGCACGCAAACTGGGCCGCAGTCAGTCGACCATCAGCGCTGCGGTGGCGAGCCTTGAAATCGATCTGAACCTGACCCTCTTCGACCGCAGCAGTCGCAAGCCGAGCCTGACCCCGGCCGGGCACGTGATGCTGCGACGGGCCGAGGAAATTCTGGCCGCCACCAGCCGACTGGAAATGACCGCCAGCCAACTGTCTCAAGGGGTCGAGCCGAAGCTGACCGTGGCGATTTCCGACACCTATCAGTCCGACCGATTCGAAGCGGCGCTCAGCGCTTTCGAGCAGCGTTATCCGGACCTGGAACTCGAATGCCTGATCGCCGAATGCGATGACCTGGTGGCTCTGGTGCAACGCGGTCGAGCGCATGTCGCCTTCGCCGAAAAACAAGACAGTTACCCGCCGGACCTGGTCAGTTCGACCGTGGAGGAACGGACGGAGATTGCCCTGTTCGTGTCTCGAAAGCATCCGTTGGCGGCGCTGAGCCACATCAATCAAGACGTGTTGCAACACCATCGGGAACTGCGTCTGGCGACGATCGTCAATCCTTATGAAAGCCGTGCAAAGGGGCGCGTCTGGTCGGCACCGAGTTATCTGATGCTGCTGGAAATGGCCCAGGGCGGATTCGGCTGGGCGCCGTTACCCCGGTGGCTGGTGGAACGGTTTGGTGCAGGGACGCTAGAGGAACTGGACGTGCGCGGCTGGCCGAAACCGGTGTTCGTCGATGCACTGTGGTCGCGGCTGCATCCGCCGGGGCCGGCGGGGAGTTGGTTGCTGAGCAAGATGCTGGAGTAGCGATGGCGATGGTAAGGGCCACCCCTCACCCCAGCCCTCTCCCCACGGGGGAGAGGGGGAAAGGGGCCGATCTCGGTGCTTTTCAAATTCTGAGTTCGGCTCAATTTCCCCGGTCGCAGAATATCTAAATATCGACTCGGTCAGTCCCCTCTACCCCCTGGGGAGAGGGTTAGGGTGAGGGGTCGATCTAACGCCTTGATCCGGGCCTCGATAAACCGTCGTTCCGGTACTTGCTGCGTCAACTCAAGCGCCCGCTCATAAGCCGCCCGCGCCTCCTCAACCCTTCCCAACTGCCGACAAAACTCCGCCCGCGCCGAGTGCGCCAAGTGATAATCCTGCAAATCACCCCGAGCCAGAATTCCTTCAACCAACGTCAGCCCCGCCAATGGCCCATCCCGTTTGGAAATCGCCGCCGCACGGTTCAATTCAATCACCGGCGAAGGCACCGCCCGTAACAGCACGTCATACAGACCCACAATCTCCAGCCAGTCCGTTTGCGCCGCCGTGGGCGCTTCGGCATGCACCGCCGCAATCGCCGCTTGCAGGCAATAAGGCCCAAAACGCCGGGTCGTCAGCGCCCGCTCCACCAGTGCGCAACCTTCAGCAATCATCTCGGCGTCCCACAACGTACGATCCTGCTCATCCAGCACAATCAACTCCCCGCTCGCTGACGTCCGCGCCGGGCGTCGGGACTCATGCAGCAGCATCAGCGCCAACAGCCCCATCACCTCGGATTCGGGCAGCAGTTCCATCAACAAACGACCGAGCCGAATCGCTTCGCGGGTCAAATCCTCACGGGTCAGTTCGGCGCCGACTGACGCGGAATAACCTTCGTTGAACACCAGGTAAATCACCCGCAGCACGCTGTCCAGGCGCTCGGGCAATTCCGCCAGGGTCGGCACCTGATAAGGAATTTTCGCGTCACGGATTTTGGCCTTGGCGCGCACGATGCGCTGAGCGATGGTCGCTGGCGCCGACAGAAAGGCCCGGGCGATTTCCTCCGTGGTCAGGTCGCAGACTTCCCTCAGCGTCAACGGCACCTGCGCGTCCGCCGCCAGTGCCGGATGGCAACAGGTGAAGATCAAGCGCAGGCGATCGTCTTCCACGTCTTCGTCACTCCAGTCGGCCTGCTCCAGCGCCTCCAGTTGAGCGATCAGCATCGGTTGCGACGCGATGAAGCGTGCGCGCCGACGCAACACATCGATGGCCTTGAAGCGCCCCGTGGACACAAGCCAGGTGCGCGGATTGTCCGGCACTCCATCACGCTGCCAGCGCTCGACCGCGATGAAAAACGCTTCGTGCAAGGCCTCTTCGGCGAGGTCGAAATCGCCGAGCAAACGGATCAGGGTCGCCAGAATCCGCCGCGAGTCTTCGCGGTAAACCTGCTCGACCTGCGCCCGTACCGACTCGCCAGACATCAGCCGGGCATGCCTTTGGTCAACTGGCGAACGGGACGCACCTCGACACACCCAACCCGGGCCGCCGGGATGTTGCCGGCGACCTGGATGGCTTCATTGAGGTCCTTGGCATCGATCAGGTAGAAGCCGGCCAACTGCTCCTTGGTTTCGGCGAACGGGCCGTCGGTGATCGACATTTTGCCGTTGCGCATGCGCACGGTGGTCGCGGTCTGCACCGACTCCAGCGCCTCGGCGGCGACCATTCGGCCGCTGCCCTGGATCGACTCGGCATAGGCCATGCACTCGGCGTCTTTCGGGCTGTCGGGCAGCGAGTGCAACACGTGCTCGTTGCTGTAGACCAGGCATAGATATTTCATGTGGTACTCCCTAATCGAACTGATCAACTATGGCTGCTGATTGAGGCTTTAGCGCTGTTTCCCGACGATCAGCCCGACAAATCAGTCCGACGCTCACGGTTCCAGGTTGAACAACGCGGTGCCGCTCATCATGTCGAACGGGGCCGACCAGTGTTCGTGGACGATGCGCCATTGCCCATCGTCGCGCCGATAGCAGGCGGTCACGCGCATCCAGCAGGCCTGGGTTTCGCCCTTATCGTTAGTGCCGCCGCAATGGGCCAGCCAATGGGCGAAGGCGATGTGCTCGTCCGCCACGATGTTCATTTGGTCGAAGTCAAACTTGTGCGCGCCCTGGCACATTTCCAAGCATTCCTGCCAATGCGCGCGGTAGGCCGCTTTGCCCCGAAATTGCAGGGCCTTGACCGCGTCGTAGGAGACGATGTCGTCGGCATACAGGGGCATGAGTTTCTCGACATCCTTGGCGATGACCGCCTGACGATAGGTGTCGATCAGGGTCTGGATCTCGTGTGTAGCGTTCATGGTGGTTCTCCGTGGTTTTTGTAGTGAAGACACCCTTAGTCGTCTGGCGAAAAGCCAAATCGACAGCCGAAATAAAAATAATCCAGGAACGCAAACTCGTTAGAATCCGAAACACATTTATGTTGGAAAAAGGACACTCCAGTGACAGCCCGACTCGTGCCTTACGAAAGCCTGAACGCGCGCCAGCGCCATCAGGTCGAGGCCATTGAAGTTCACAAAGAACAAATCAAATTCTCCGGCGACATCCACGGTGCGTTGCACACCTTGCTGTCCAAACCCGGCCCCGGCGTCAAAGGATTTGCCCTGCTGGCCGAGGAGGTTCCCGTGGCCTTTCTGCTGCTCAAGCGTCCGCCCGTGTTGCCGGCGTGGGCCAATGAACACAGCGCCACCCTGCATGCGCTGCAAGTCGATCATCGGGCCCAGGGCAAAGGCTATGGCAAGGCCTGCCTGCAAGCCCTGCCCGAGGTTGCGCGTCAGGCGTTTCCGGAGATCAAAGCGCTGGAATTGTCGGTGGATGCGGACAATGAGGCCGCCATTGCGCTCTACGCAAAATTCGGCTGGGTCGACAGCGGCGAGGCCTATAAGGGACGGATCGGTTACGAACGGCGGATGGGGCTGATGTTCAAAGAGCTCGATAGTCTCTGCTGACCGACGATCAACAAAAAACCAATGTGGGAGCGAGCTTGCTCCCACAAGGGGTCTTCACTGGGTTTACAACTCGAGCACCATCTCATGCCAAGCCATCCCGCCATGATCGGAGGCTGAAGGCTTGACGTAGACAAACCCGAACCCGGCATAGAGCGGAATGTGCCGCTCCTTGCACATCAGGTTGATGCTGGTCTTGCCCAACGCGCGCATCCGCTCGATGAATTCGCCCATCAAGCGTTTCGCCAAACCTTGACCCTGATAATCCGGGTGCACCACCACCGACATGATCACCACGTGCGGACCGGCCGGGTCGTGACCGATCAGTTCCTTGAACGCCTCGTCTGACATTTCAACCTGATAAGCCGCACCGGAATTGATGAAGCCGGCTACAACGCCGTCGACTTCAGCCACGATGAAACCTTCGGGCCAGGTGGCGATGCGGGTGGCGATTTTCTCGCGGGTGGCGGCTTCGTCGCCTTCGTAGGCAACGGTTTCGATGGCGTAGCAGCGGTCCAGATCAGCAGGTGTGACGTGGCGGATGACGGTGTTCATGGCAGCTCGAAATCAGCGAGGGAAAGGCTGAGGATCATAAATCAGCGCCACCACGACATCGAGAGGCGAATCGTCGATCCGCCTCTCGATGCAGTTATTGCGGCTTGAGTGGCAGCCAGATCTCCAGCACGCCGGTGTTGAGCTTCGGGTTGAAGTCTTCACTGTAGCGTTCGAATTCCGGGGCGTCTGCCGCTTGACGACCGGACTGCGGCAGCCAGGTTTTCCAGATGTACTGAAAGGTCGCAGGCAACTGTTCCAGTGTGCCTTTGTGCTCGAACACCGCATAGTGCTGAGGCTGGACCTCGACCCAACGGTATTTCTCCGGCAGGTCGTCGAGTTTTTCGATCTCGACGCCGGCAATGTATTCGAAGCCGCCCTTGCCATCCGGATTGCAGCAGATGCCGTAGGTCACTTCGCTTTTTTGACCGGGAATTTTGCCCATCTCGGGGATGAATTTCTCCCAGAGCTCGGGAATTGCACTGGTCGTATCCGCGGTAAATCTTCCGCCAAGCCCGGCAATGAGCAGGAAATGCCCATGTTCGAAGCGCGGCTTGGCCGATTCGACGCCTGTTTGCTCATCCATGACTCAACTCCTGGAACAAAAAAGTGGGTTCGGCTGGGAGTATAGAACTCAAACCCGATTCGCCCAGTTACAGCGCGTGCAATTGCTCGACGGCACCTGTGCCAACGAACTCGTTATAACCCGATAGGATCACGTAGACCGCGAAATAGCAGAAGATCGCCGCCGATGCCATGTAGGAGTAACGCAGCAGTTTGTCACCCAACAACTTGCCGCCGTGACTTGCTGCGAAGCACAAGGCGACGCACCAGAGCACGCCGGCGCAAAGAAACCCGCCGAGAAACAACGCCGAACTGAGTGCATCACCGCCGCCAGAACGCGCGATCAGAGTCCCGCCCACCGCTGCGAACCAGAGAATGGCGCTGGGTGACGACATGGCGAGGAAGATCCCGCGGAAAAACTCGCGCCGATGGGAGTTCTGACCCACCTCTTCGGCCTGCGCCAGTACCGCCTCATGGTGAATCGCCGAATAGATCATCTTCGCTGCGAAGTACAGCAACAGCGCCGAGCCACCGATCCACAACACCCAGCGCACGGTTTCGTACTGCAACAAAACAGTCATCCCGGCCAAGGCCAGCACGGCGTAGATCAGGTCGCCGACACACGTCCCCAAACCCAGCGCAAAGCCTTGAAAATAGCCGCGTTGCATCGCCAACGTGATCATCGCGACATTGGCCACGCCGATGTCCAGGCACAGCGAAAGGCTCAGCAAGAAGCCACTGGTAAATTCCATCAACCGATTTCCTTAGGACAAATTTGTGTACATAGTCGCTGGACAGTTTGCCACATCAGCCCTTACATTCCGCCACAGGTCACCGCAGTGACCAGCGTCGCTCGGACGGTTCCGGGCGCTCACGTTATCCGAGGCAACAATGGCTAACCCAGGTTCGCCGCGCCGCTTTGCGCGCATAGATCGACTCCCCCCTTACGTATTCAACATCACTGCCGAGCTGAAGATGGCCGCCCGTCGTCGTGGCGAAGACATCATCGACTTCAGCATGGGCAATCCTGACGGCCCGACACCGCCGCACATTGTCGAAAAACTCGTCACCGTCGCCCAGCGCGAGGACACTCACGGCTACTCGACGTCCAAGGGCATTCCGCGTCTGCGCCGGGCGATTTCCAATTGGTACAAGGATCGCTACGAGGTCGACATCGACCCGGAAAGCGAAGCCATCGTGACCATCGGTTCCAAGGAAGGCCTGGCGCATTTGATGCTGGCCACCCTCGACCAGGGCGACACCGTGCTGGTGCCGAACCCGAGCTACCCGATTCACATCTACGGCGCGGTGATTGCCGGCGCCCAGGTGCGTTCGGTGCCATTGATTCCGGGCGTGGACTTCTTCGCCGAACTGGAAAGCGCAATTCGCGGCTCGATTCCGAAACCGAAAATGATGATCCTCGGCTTCCCGTCGAATCCCACTGCTCAATGCGTGGAGCTGGATTTCTTCGAGCGGGTGATCGCCCTCGCCAAGCAGTACGACGTTTTGGTAGTTCACGACCTGGCTTACGCCGACATCGTCTACGACGGCTGGAAAGCACCGTCGATCATGCAAGTGCCGGGCGCCAAGGACATTGCGGTGGAGTTTTTTACCCTGTCCAAGAGCTACAACATGGCGGGCTGGCGCATCGGTTTCATGGTCGGTAATGCCGAACTGGTCAACGCTCTGGCCCGAATCAAGAGCTACCACGACTACGGCACGTTCACCCCGCTGCAAGTCGCGGCCATTGCTGCGCTGGAAGGCGATCAACAGTGCGTCAAGGACATCGCCGAGCAGTATCGGCAGCGTCGCAACGTGCTGGTCAAAGGCCTGCATGAACTGGGCTGGATGGTCGAGAATCCGAAAGCGTCGATGTATGTCTGGGCCAAGATTCCCGAGGTTTATGCGCACTTGGGCTCCCTGGAGTTCGCCAAGAAACTGCTGGCCGAGGCCAAGGTTTGCGTCTCGCCGGGCGTAGGGTTTGGGGAGTATGGGGATGATCACGTGCGCTTCGCGCTGATCGAAAACCAGGACCGGATTCGTCAGGCCGTACGCGGGATTCGCGGGATGTTTCGGGCGGATGGGTTAGTACCGAAAACTAACGGTTAACACATAACACTGTGGGAGCGAGCTTGCTCGCGATGAGGACCTGACATTCAGCGAAGATGTTGAATGTTAGTCCGCCATCGCGAGCAAGTTCGCTCCCACATTTGTTTTGCGGCGTGACTTAGACGAACAGCGACAACAACAGGATAAAGCCCAGCGCAACGATGGACAGGATGGTTTCCATCGCGGTCCAGGTCTTGAAGGTTTCCGCCACGGTCATGTTGAAGTACTGCTTCACCAGCCAGAAACCTGCGTCGTTGACGTGAGACAGGATCAACGAACCGGCACCGGTCGCCAGTACCAGCAACTCACGGTTCACACCCGGAATCATCCCCACCACCGGCACCACAATGCCGGCGCCGGTAATGGTCGCCACGGTCGCCGAACCGGTCGCGATACGGATCACCGCCGCCACCAGCCACGCCAGAAGGATTGGCGAGATCTGCGCTTCCACCGCCATGTTGCCGATGACATTACCAACGCCGCTGGTCACCAGCATCTGCTTGAAGCCACCACCGGCACCGATGATCAGGATGATTGCGGCGGTTGGCGCAAGGCTGGCATCCAGCCATTTGAGCATCTGGTTGGAGCCAATGCCCTGCTTGTAACCGAAGGTGTACAGCGACAGCAGCAACGCCAGCAGCAGTGCCGAGATCGGATGACCGATCAGGTCCATGAAAGTGCGGAAGAAGTTGCCGTCCGGCAGCGCCACATCGGCAAAGGTCTTGAGCAGCATCAGGAACACCGGCGACAGCACGGTGATCAAGGTGATGGAGAAGCTCGGGAGATCGGCAGAATCGTTATCACGCGCCAGTTGATCGACCAGTTCCTGGTTAGGATGACCCGGAATGTATTTGGCAATGAAGGTGCCGTAGATCGGGCCGGCGATGATGGCCGTCGGCAGTGCAACGATCAGGCCGTACAGAATGGTTTTACCGATGTCGGCACCGAACACGCCGATGGCGAGCAGCGGGCCCGGGTGCGGCGGAACAAGGCCATGCACGGCGGACAGACCGGCCAGCAGCGGGATACCGATCTTGATGATCGACACGCCGGTACGCCGGGCCACGATGAACACCAGCGGGATCAGCAGCACGAAGCCGATTTCGAAGAACAACGGAATGCCGACCAGGAAGGCCGCGAACATCATCGCCCACTGCACCTTGTCCTTGCCGAACGCGCGAATCAGGGTCTGGGCAATCTGATCCGCCCCACCCGACTCGGCCATCATTTTGCCGAGCATGGTGCCCAGCGCCAGGATGATCCCGACGAAACCGAGCACCCCACCGAAGCCGTCCTGGAACGCCTTGATGATGGTGCCGATCGGCATGCCGGAAGTCAGCCCGAGAAAGGCTGCGGCGATGATCAGGGCAATGAACGGGTGAAACTTGAACTTGGTGATCAAGACGATAAGTCCAATCACCGTGACCACTGCGTCTAGCAGCAGGAACGTCTCGTGGGACATGCCAAACATTAGGGGTGTCTCCTGGTTGTTGTTGTTATTGAAGCGAGTAATTCGCAAGCCATCAGGACAGCGCTATCTCTTCGAGAAAAACTCATACGGCGAGTTTCAGGCCATGCGCCTGCCACCAGACATGAGCTTGCTTCGCCAATTGCTCGACGCTGTGGTTCGAAGCGTCCAGAGCCAGGGTCAGGGGCTCGCCAACGGGCGACTCAAGTGTGGCGAACTGGCTTTCGATCAACGTCGACGGCATAAAATGGCCGGGCCGATGAGACACACGATCGGCGGCGACTTCAGGGGTCAGCTCAAGGAACACGAAGCCCAGGCCCGGCAAGGCGCTGCGCAGACGTTCGCGGTAAATGTGTTTGAGGGCCGAGCAGGTCAGCACCGGGCGTTCGCCCTTGGCGTCAATGCGGCGCAGTTCATCGCACAGGCTGTCGAGCCAGCCGGCACGGTCTTCGTCGTTCAGGGGGATACCCGCGCTCATCTTTTCGATATTGGCGGCAGGGTGGAAAGTGTCGCCTTCAATGGCGGTCGCGCCGCTGAGTTGGCACAAGGCCTCGCTGACGCAAGTCTTGCCGCAACCGGCAACACCCATGATGACCAGGGCGGTGATGGGATGATTCATGTAACACCTCAGCGCGCAGACAGCGCTACCTTTGCCAGTTATGACACTAGAAAAAGCAGAAGTTGCCGACGCCTTCTTGTCATTTTTGTGGGTTGCAGCATGTTCGTTCCCAACGCCAAAAAACGGGGATCAGGCAAACCCCGCTCACGCATTTGCAGCTGCGTCGAGACAGCGCTACCTTAGTGCCTCGAATTTTGTTTGGCAAGCCGTCCGATGATCTCCTCTAAAAACGATAAAAATACGCGCACCACTGGCCGCCCCACTTTGAACGAAGTCGCACGCCTGGCCGGTGTCAGCCCGATCACCGCCTCTCGCGCCCTGCGCGGGGTCAGTACGGTGGCCACCGAACTGGTGGAAAAAGTCCAGAAAGCCGCCCTCGACCTCAACTACGTGGTCAACCCTGCCGCCCGCGCGTTAGCCTCGGCCCAGAGCCATTCGGTGGTGGTTTTGGTGCCGTCACTGTCCAACTTATTGTTCATCGACACACTGGAAGCCATTCATCAGGTTTTACGCCCCAAAGGCTTCGAAGTGCTGATCGGGAACTTCCATTACTCACGTGATGAAGAAGAAAACCTGCTGCGCAATTACATGGCGTATCAGCCTCGCGGATTGCTGCTGACCGGTTTCGACCGCACCGAAAGTTCGCGACGGATGATCGAGGCCAGCAACATTCCGTGCGTGTACATGATGGAACTGGACAGTGCCGCCGGTCTGAATTGCGTGGGTTTCTCGCAACTCGCTGCCGGCGAGACAGCGGCCGGGCATTTGCTGTCACGCGGTCGTAAGCGTCTGGCCTACATCGGCGCGCAACTCGATCAACGCACATTGCTGCGCGGCGAAGGTTTCCGCAAAGCCCTGCAAAAGGCCGGTTTGTATGACCCGGCTCTGGAAGTACTGACGCCTCGTGCCTCCTCAGTCGGTCTCGGTGGCGAACTGTTCCTGCAGCTGCTCGCCAGTCATCCCGATGTCGATGCCATCTTCTTCGGCAACGACGACCTGGCCCAGGGCGCACTGCTCGAAGCCATGCGCTGCGGGATCAAAATCCCCGAACAAGTGGCGATCCTCGGCTTCAACGACCTGCCGGCCTCGGCCCACATGGTTCCGCGCCTGAGCAGCATCAGCACCCCGCGCGAGGCGATTGGCCGGCGCGCAGCGGAGCAGATGCTGACCTTGATGGCCGGCAACACGGTGGCGAAACCGGTGCAGGACATGGGGTTTGAGTTGAAGGTGCGCGAGAGTACCTGATGCAACACTGATCGTTCCCATTCTTGCCGTCAGTCCTTGCGGGGCACACTATTGAATATCCGTAGCAACCCGCTGAAGGAGTCGCTCAATGGAACATTCACTGAAGATTTTGGGTAAAGCCTCGTCCATCAACGTCAGAAAAGTCTTGTGGACGTGTGAGGAACTGGGTGTTGCCTACGAACGTGAGGACTGGGGCGGCGGTTATGCGTCGACCCACACGCCGGAGTTTCTCAGGCTCAATCCCAATGCTCAGGTGCCGGTGATCATCGACGATGCGGGCGTGCTGTGGGAGTCCAACACCATCTGCCGCTATCTGGCCGGCAAACACCACAACACCGATCTGTTACCGCACGAACCGGCGGCACGCGCTCGGGTGGAGCAGTGGATGGATTGGCAAGCCACCGAACTCAATGCCTCCTGGAGCTACGCATTCACAGCATTGGTACGCAAAGATCCGGAATTTCAGGACCTGCATCACATTGCCACCGGCGTACGCGGCTGGAACCAGAAAATGGGCATCCTCGAGCATCAGCTCGCGGCGACCAAAGCGTATGTCGCCGGGCCACACTTCACGCTGGCAGATATCGTCATCGGGCTGTCGGTCAACCGCTGGTTGATGACACCGATGGAGCGACCCGACTACCCCGCCATCGACGAGTATTTTCAACGATTGGCACAACGCCCGGGATTCCTCAAACACGTCTGCAATGGCCTGGCTTGAGCGGCTCCCGCACTACCCGAACAACATCCGCGACAGCATTCTGCAAGAGATGGGGCTGACGGAAGAAGAAGTAAAAGCCATGCCGCCGGAAAAACAACAGGCGATCACTAAAGAGATTGCCGAGCGCATGCAAGACAAGATCAAACTGGCGCAAGCCGAGAAAGAAAACAGCAGCGAAAACGGCAGCAGCCAGGTGGTCGACAAGTTTCTCGCTTCGCTTTAAAAGTGCGGAAATCAATAAAAAAGGGTCCCCTCGAGGGACCCTTTTCAATGTGCCGCGATCAACTTATCTGCAAGGTCGAGTTGAACTGACTGATCGCATCCACCACATGCCGAGACCCTTGTTGAATCTCCAGAATCACCGCTCCTGCCTCATTCGCCAGTTCTACCCCAAGCCCGGTTCGACTCAAACTGGACTGCATGCTCGAGACCGCACTCAATGACAAATCATGGTTCTTGCGCACCACTTCAACGATTTCCAGCGTTGCCTGGCTTGTTCGTGCCGCAAGGCTGCGAACTTCATCGGCGACTACCGCGAACCCGCGCCCGTGTTCCCCGGCCCGGGCCGCTTCGATCGCGGCGTTGAGTGCCAACAGGTTGGTCTGATCGGCAATGCCGCGAATGGTCTGAACGATAGTGCCGATGATGTCGGACTGTTTGCTGACGGCATCAATGCTCAGCGCCGCTTCGTTCAAGTTTTTGGAAATGTCCTGGATGATCTGCACCGTTTGCTGCACCACCTGAGAACCTTTCTGCGCACAAGCGTCGTTTTGAACCGAGGTGCTGTGGGCTGACTCCGCAGCGGTTTGCAGGGTGGTCACCTGATCGGTGATGTCGCTGGCGAACTTGACCACTTTGTACAATCGACCCTTGGTGTCGAACAGCGGGTTGTAGGAGGCCTCCAGGAAAACCGTATGACCCTGTTTATCTTTGCGCTCGAAACGGTGCGAGTGATATTCGCCGCGATTGAGTGAAGCCCAGAATGCTTTGTAGGCCTGCGATTCGGCCTCAGCACGATGGCAAAACAGACTGTGGTGCTGGCCAACCACTTCGTTGAGCGAGTAATGCATCGTCTTCAAGAAGTTTTCGTTGGCCGAGATGACTTTGCCATCCGGGGTGAATTCGATCACGGCCATGGAACGACCGATCGCCGCGAGCATGCTCTCGCTTTCGTGTTCCTTGTAGGCCCTGGCTGAAATATCAGTGGCGACTTTGATCACACTCCGGACCTGACGATCAGCGCCGAACACTGGCATATAGCTGGCTTCGAGCCACATCTCCTTGCCGCTCTTGTTCAAGCGCAAGAAGGTCCCGCTCACCGGTTCGCCACGGGCAAGGTCACGCCACAACTTGGCATAGGCATCGCTTCGATAAAACGCTTCTTCGCAGAATATCCGGTGATGTTTTCCGCGCACTTCTTCGGCGCTGTATCCCATGACACTGCAAAAGTTGTCGTTGGCATCGAGCACGATACCTTCGGGGGTGAACTCGATCATCGCCATCGAGCGGCTGACCGCGGCCAACTTCGCGTTAGCCTCGGTCAGCGCGCAACTGAATCGTTCGATTTCCAGCAGGTCAGTCTTGTGACGTCGATTAAACATGGTCGTATCACCTTCAGCGCGGTCTTTTGTTTGATGAAAGTTCTTTGGTCTTTCAACGGCTCCACCACTACGTTCCAAGGAACAGGCACACGCATCCCTCCACTGGAAGGACTGGGTCAGGTGATCAATGATGTTTAATTGGAGAGTCCATGCAGCGACGCTCTTATCAAGACATCCTTCTCTTGATAGCCTGGGATCGAGCCAGCCCTAACGTTCTGATAAATCGCTCCATTGACCGGACAGCTCCTTGTTGTTCAGTGTCGGCGCCTTGGGTTGCACACGCTTTTAACGTGTATGACGGCCTTCACATCGTGGTCGATATAGTTAGTCACGAGTCAGCATAGACAGGCGAGGCAGGTAAGCAAGGCCACTAGTCGGCCAGTATCGAGGACAAAATCGGTTCAGCGTCGGTTTGAGTCATTTCTCGGCAAGCAGACTCATCAGCGCCTGCACTGCCGCCGAGGGTGGCTTGTTCGCAGGGACCACCAAGGCAAATTCGCGATCGATACGCGGTTTGACCGGCACCACGCGCAGCCCTTGGCGGTGGCTCGGCAGCGTCATCTCCGGCACCAGCGTCACACCGATGTTTTCCCGCACCAGGGTGAACGCACTGCTCCACTCGCGGACCTCGACCCGAACATCGCGCAACTGCAGCCCGGCATCGGTTGCCAGGCTGCGAGCGTTGGTCGAACAACCGCCCGTGGCCAGTACAAAAGGTTGCTCCGCCAACTCTGCCAGGGAGACCCCTTCTTCATTCGAACGGCGAGCCAGGGCGTGGCCGCCGGGCACCACCGCCATCCAGGTATCACTGCCCAGGCGACCGGCATTGCGCTCAGGCGCTGGGTTCAACACCACGCCGACATCCACCAGCCCGGTGCCGAGCAGTGTTTCCACTTCATCGTCGCTGACTTCCAGCGCGACCACCTGAATGCCGGGATAAAGCCGATTGAACTGACGCAGCAGCGGCGGCAGGAAAGTCGCCAGCACCATGGGGAAACTGGCCAGGCGAATCGTCCCGCGCTGAATGTCTTTGGTGGCATCAACGCTGCTGCGGATGTTTTCCAGGGCTCCGAGCATGGTTCTCGCGTGTTCGATGACAGACAAGCCGATTGCCGTCGGCAAGGTCTGGCGGCTCTCCCGACTGAACAACTGAACGCCCAGGGTTTCTTCGATCAATGCCAAGGCCTGGCTGGCACCGGACTGGGTCATGCCGACCCGCTCGGCAGCCCGGGTAATGTTGCCCGTGTCAGCCACTGCCACCACCATTCGCCAGTGCATCAGATTCATCATGGCAGTAGCTTTCCTTATGGCCGTTTTCTGAAAGATTAATTTTACCGAGGGTGCAGCGCACTATGACACTGGCGCAAACCCCCAACCAGAGCCCTGCCGATGAAGTTGTATTACGCCCCACACGCCTGCTCGCTCGCGCCGCATATCGTGCTGCGCGAGTTGGACCTGCCGTTCGAATTGATCCGCGTCGACAACACCACCAAGAGAACCGCAAGTGGTGAGGACTTCCTCGCCATCAACCCAAAGGGTTACGTCGCGGCATTGCAACTGGACAATGGCCAAGTGCTGACCGAAGGCCCGGCGATCCTGCAATACCTGGCAGACCTGCGACCCGAAGCAAACCTGGCGGCAGCGAACGGGATGTTCGAGCGGGTACGGTTGCAGGAGTGGCTGAATTTCATCTCGACCGAGATTCATGGCGGGCTGGGTTGGCTGTTCAGTACGCAGTTTCCGAATGAGGTGAAAGCGCTCATCAAAGCGAAACTGTTCAAGCGATTTGTTGTGTTGAGCCAGACGCTGGAGCGCCAGGAATATTTGATGGCTGACGGGTTCAGCATTGCCGATGCGTATTTGTTTACGGTGTTGCGTTGGGTGCCGTTGTTTTCGATTGAGTTGAATCAGTGGCCGGTGTTGGCGCGGTTTCAGGCGCGGGTTGATCAGCGGCCTGCGGTGAAAACTGCGTTGGCCGCTGAGTTGGAGTAAGGCCTGCGTGAAGGCTATCTTCCTGGCGCCACTGAGTTACAAACTCGCACTCGCTTTGGTAGCCACTTCACCCGGCACCCAACCCTTCCACACCTGGGGCTGATCACGCAAAAACGCTTCGGCCACTCGGTGCGAGCGGTCAGGCGCTGGCGCAGGATTTCGATTTCTTTTCGGTGGGCAGCATCGAAGTAATGGGGCATGGCGTTGCTCAGATCGGGGACCAGTCCCCTTCTGTGCAATGGCGCAGGGTTTTCTTGCAGATTATTTGGTTATTTCGTTAGAAGCAGCGGGAGCCCGAGGGTCGGGCTCCCTTGTCACGGGATCAATGACCGAACACATCCACCTTCTTGGCCTTCTTGTCGGCGCGCTTTTCATCGGCGGTTTTTGCCGGTTTCTTTTTTGCTGCTTTTTTTGAATCCATGCCTTTGGCCATGATACGTACTCCACTCATACGGGATGTGAGATCAGGTATACACCTATCGCTGCGCGCGCGTTCTTTTATAATCGCCCGCTTTGCGCACCGACAGTCGAAGACCATGCCCAACACCCAATACACCTTGCTCGCCGAGCCTTTATGGCCCTTGATGAACAAGTTTTATCGCGCTCACCAATCGTCGATGAAAGCGGTCCGCGACGCTCAACTCTGGGTGGCCAGGCGCAACGAGATCATTGGTGCGCTGTGTTTGCGACCGGTGGCGGACGGGCATTGGCTAACGGGTTTGTTTGTCGATCCAGCCTGCCGTGAACAGGGAATCGCTGCGGCGTTGATCGCCGAGGCGCTCAAGGATCTTGAAGGCCCGGTGTGGCTGTTTTGTCATCCGGACCTGCGCGGGTTTTATGAACGTCGTGGTTTTACCTTCGACCCGCCACTGCCCTACTCCATGGCCGAACGCTTGAGCCGTTACGCACGCAGCAAGCCGATGATCGCCATGGGTATGGAACCGTCTGGATGATTCACGGAGTGTGTCAGTCGTCTGCAGCAGGATCGAGATCCGGAAACATCACGTCGGTAAACCCGAACTTGCTAAAGTCACTGATGCGCGACGGGTATAACCGGCCGATCAGGTGATCGCATTCATGCTGCACAACCCGCGCATGAAACCCTGAGGCAATGCGCATGACTGGCTGCCCCTTGGGATCAAAACCTTCGTAACGAATGTGCTGATAGCGATCCACCGCGCCGCGCAGGCCCGGCACCGACAGGCAACCTTCGAAACCCTCTTCCAGCGTCGGGCTCAACGGCGTAATCAACGGATTGATCAGAATCGTCTGCGGCACGGCCTCGGCATCCGGATAGCGCTCGCTGTGCTCGAAACCGAAGATCACCAGTTGCAGATCGACGCCGATCTGCGGTGCAGCCAGACCCACGCCACCGACGCTTTCCATGGTCTGGAACATGTCGTCGATCAGTTGCCACAGCTCGGGGCTGTCAAACATTTCGGCGGGCACCGGCGGGGCAATGCGCAGTAGGCGCTCGTCGCCCATTTTCAGAATTTCACGGATCATTTGATGACTTCGTCAGTGGTCGGTTTGATCGAGTGATCCCGACCCAGTCCCGACACGTGGTGTTTGGGTTCGTGGTCGTTCTCGCCGGGGGTCTTTTCGCCAGGGTCCTTGCCTTCAGTCGACATATGTTCGATCACGGCATTCATCTCGGCGCCCAGCAACAGCACCGCGGCGGAAATGTAGAAGTACAGCAACAGCACGATGATCGCACCGATACTGCCATACATAGCGTTGTAATTAGCGAATTCCTTGACGTACAGACCGAAGCCCAGTGACGCGATGATCCACACCACCACCGCCAGCACCGAACCCGGCGTGATGAAACGAAACTCTTGTTTGACGTCGGGCATGACGTAATAAATCAGCGCCACCGCCATCATCAACAGAATCACGACCACCGGCCAGCGCACGATGGTCCAGAGCGTCACGATGAAGTCTTCGAGGCCGACTTGCGAAGCGATCCAGCCCATCACCTGCGGCCCGAGCACCATCAGCGCAGCGGCGATCAGCAGCATGCCGGCGATGCCGATGGTGTAGAAAATCGACAGCGGGAAACGCTTCCACGCCGGGCGGCCTTCGACTACGTCGTAGGCGGCGTTCATCGCGCTCATCATCAGGCGCACACCGGCGGACGCGGTCCACAGGGCAATCACGATACCGACCGACAGCAAGCCACCCTTGGATTGCTGGAGCTGGTCAATGACCGGGTTGACCTGTTCCAGCGCCTGGGGTGGCAACACCAGTTCTGACTGCAGGCGCAGCCAGGAGAAGAAGTCCGGCAGGTGCAGGAAACCGATCAGGGCGATGAGGAACAGAATGAAGGGAAATAGCGAGAACAGCATCTGATAGGCCAGCGCCGAGGCATAGGTCGACATCTCGTCGTCGACGAACTCAGTGACCGTGCGCACCATGACACGGTGCAGGCGCAAACCTTTCATGTGAGGAAAAAACATTAGCGTCTCCTTTCGCCGCAAAATTTGGTCAAAGTCGTGGCGACTCAGGGGCCGTTTTTTACATCAAATTAGCCTACTTGGCGATTTTGATCTTGCTCAAGCTCAGACTGACACAAAAACGGCCATCCGCGGATGGCCGTTTCTGACACGCTTTAAAGGCCGGATCACGCCTTGTCGATGCCTTTCTTGATCGCATCCTTGGCTTTGCCGACCGCTTGCTGGGTTTCGCCTTTCTTTTCCTGCACCACGCCCTCGGCGCGCATTTTGTCGTTACCGGTGGCCTTGCCGACGCCTTGCTTGACGTTGCCGGCGGCTTCGTTGGCCATGCCTTTTACTTTATCGCCAGTGCTGCTCATGGTGTTTCTCCTGTGAACAATTCAACGGGGAAAGTTGTTACACAAAGATTGACCGGAGGCGTTTGCGCGGAGTTTCATTTATTTTTCACCGCGACATTTCATCGTTCAGTGCAGGTTGGGCTTTATGTTTGTCGACCAACCCCCGAGAATGCGCAACGTATTCAGGCCATGGCGCTGAAGATCCAATCCCGTAGGAATGTTATGAAACTCGATAAAAAGCAGGCCATTGCCCGCAGAAACCAAGAACTTGGCGGTGCTGTGCTTGGCGTCAATAACTGCCATTTCACCGAATTGAACCGCAACCGCAACATCTGGTGGTTCGATATTCCGGTCGCGCGCCTAGCCATTGGTCAGTACGAGTGGGTTCACCTGTTGATGCATACGCCGGACACCGACGAACTGCTGCACCTGAAAGTGCCGACGGTGTTCCTTCGCGAGAAGCTTGAAGGCCTGGTGGTGCGCAACGAAGGCAAGCGCAAAGCCGCTCTGAGCCTGGAACTGAGCGCCGACAAGGACTCGTACCTCCAGGACATGCGCCCGGCGGGTACCAACGTAAACTTCGCGCAGTTCCGCCTCTAAAGAGATCGTTCCCACGCTCCGCGTGGTAACGCATCCCGGGACGCTCTGCGTCCCTGCAGCAGCGGACGCGGAGCGTCCGGGGCGGCATTACCACGCAGAGCGTGGGAACGATCAGCTATAAACAAGAAGCCCCGCGTCTGCGGGGCTTCTTGTGTGTTACGCGCCTACCTTCTTGACGCCGAGCTTCTTCAATTCTTCGTCGCGCAACTCGCGTCGCAGGATCTTGCCGACGTTGGTGGTCGGCAGCGCATCGCGGAACTCCACGGAGCGCGGAACCTTGTAACCGGTGACGTTGGCGCGCATGTGCTCCATCACCTGTTCCTTGGTCAGTGTCACGCCCGGTTTAGCGACGATGAAGATCTTGATCGCCTCACCCGACTTCTCGTCCGGCACGCCGATGGCTGCGCATTGCAGCACGCCCGGCAGAGTTGCAAGCACGTCTTCCAGTTCATTGGGGTACACGTTGAAACCGGACACCAGGATCATGTCTTTCTTGCGATCGACGATGCGCATGTAACCGTCAGGCTGGATCAGCGCAATGTCACCGGTCTTCAACCAGCCTTCGCTGTCGAGGATTTCATCGGTGGCATCCTGACGCTGCCAGTAGCCCTTCATGACTTGCGGACCTTTCACGCACAGCTCGCCGATTGCGCCCAACGGCTGTTCAACGCCGGCATCGTCGATGATTTTGCACAGGGTCGACGGAACCGGAATACCGATGGTGCCGATCTGGATGTTCTGGATCGGATTGACGGTGGCCACCGGGCTGGTTTCGGTCATGCCGTAACCTTCGCAGATGGCGCACCCGGTGACCGCTTTCCAGCGTTCGGCGGCGGCCAGTTGCAGGGCCATGCCACCGGACAGGGTGACTTTCAGCGCCGAGAAGTCCAGCTTGCGGAAGCCTTCGTTATTGCACAGGGCCACGAACAACGTATTGAGCCCGACAAAACCGCTGAACTTCCACTTCGACAGTTCCTTGACCATCGCCGTCAAATCGCGCGGGTTGCTGATCAGCACGTTGTGGTTACCGATCAGCATCATCGCCATGCAATGAAAGGTGAAGGCATAGATGTGGTACAGCGGCAGCGGCGTGATCAGGATCTCGCAGCCTTCATGAAGGTTGGAACCCATCAGCGCCTTGCACTGCAGCATGTTCGCCACCAGGTTGCGGTGGGTCAGCATCGCGCCCTTGGCCACGCCGGTGGTGCCGCCGGTGTATTGCAGCACGGCAACGTCGCTGCTGGCCGGGTTGGCTTCAGCCACTGGCTGGCCATGGCCCTTGCTCAGCACGTCGTTGAACTTGATGGACTTGGGCAAGTGATACGCCGGGACCATCTTCTTCACATACTTGATGACGCTGTTGACCAGCAGACGCTTGAGCGGCGGCAGCAGGTCGGCCACTTCGGTGACGATCACGTGCTTGACGCCGGTTTTCGGCACGACAGTCTGCGCCAGGTGCGCCATGTTGGCCAGGCAGACCAGGGCTTTGGCACCGGAGTCGTTGAATTGGTGTTCCATTTCCCGCGCGGTGTACAGCGGGTTGGTGTTGACTACAATCAGCCCGGCGCGGATGGCACCGAAGACGGCGACCGGGTACTGCAACACGTTGGGCAGTTGCACGGCGATTCGATCGCCTGGCTGCAAGTCGGTATGCTGTTGCAGGTAAGCGGCAAAGGCACCGGACAATTCGTACAGTTCACCGTAGGTGATTGTCTTGCCCAGGTTGCTGAATGCCGGTTTGTCGGCAAAGCGCTGGCAGGACTGCTTCAACACCGCCTGAATATTCGGATACTCGTCCGGATTGATGTCGGCAGCAATCCCGGCAGGGTACTTATCCTTCCAAAAGTCTTCGATCATGGAAGCCCACTCCTCAGCAACGCGAATTCATCACCGCATTTGATGCGATTATTATTGGTGTGTGTTTGTTGGTGAGTCTGGCTTTTTAACAGGCCGAGAAGTCACAAAGCGCGCCGAGAGTAGCAGCTTTGCCAAGGGCCGACTAGAGCCAAAAGCGGCCTCCATAGTCACATTTATGACTCTTGAATATTTAATAGTCATTTTTAGAGCAAAGATTCTATAGCGCTCTGCAAGCCTCTGGATTCAGGCCTTCTGCCCCACAAAAAGCATCGCGAGCAAGCTCGCTCCCACAAGGTCATCGGTGATCCCTGTGGGAGCGGGCTTGCCCGAGATCCCCGCGAAGCGCGGCCATTCAACGATCAGGCGAT
The DNA here is from genome assembly GCF_054897765.1 of Pseudomonas sp. RT4P38. Classification (NCBI taxonomy): domain Bacteria; kingdom Pseudomonadati; phylum Pseudomonadota; class Gammaproteobacteria; order Pseudomonadales; family Pseudomonadaceae; genus Pseudomonas; species Pseudomonas sp. RT4P38. The sequence goes on along the minus strand of NZ_CM142703.1, from coordinate 1,778,859 downwards.
ATCCCGCAACTCCCGCCGCAATATCTTGCCCACCGGCGTCATCGGCAACGACTCACGCAAGACAATGTGCTTGGGCACTTTGTACGCCGTGAAGTTTTCCTTGCAGTAGGCTTTCAGCTCTTCAAGGCTGACACCCGTTTCACGGGCCACCACAAACAGCTTCACCGCCTCCCCCGACCGCTCGTCCGGCACCCCGATCACCGCGCAGTTGGCGACTTTCGGGTGAGCCATCACCACGTCTTCGATCTCGTTCGGGTACACGTTGAAACCCGAGACGATGATCATGTCTTTCTTGCGATCGACGATGCGCACAAATCCGTCCGGGTCGATCACCGCGATGTCGCCCGACTTGAACCAGCCCTCGGCATCCAGCACTTCGGCGGTGGCTTCGGGTTTCTGCCAGTAGCCCTTCATGATCTGCGGGCCCTTGATGCACAGTTCGCCGCGCTCGCCCAAGGGTTGCTCGACGCCTTCATCGTTGATGACCTTCAGCGTGGTGCCCGGCACCGGCAGGCCGACTGTACCGAGGCGCGACTTGTCGCCGTACGGGTTGGTGCAGGCCACCGGCGAGGTTTCGGTCAGGCCGTAACCTTCGGTGATGCGGCAACCGGTGAGCTGTTCCCAGCGCTCGGCGGTGGCCTTGACCAGCGCGGTGCCGCCGGAGTTGGTGAGTTTCAAGTTGGAGAAATCCAGGGTCTTGAAATCCGGGTGGTCCATCAGCGCGACGAACAGGGTGTTGAGCCCCAGCAGCGCCGAGAACCGCCAATTCTTCAACTCCTTGATGAAGCCCTTGATGTCTCGCGGATTGGTGATCAGCACGTTGTGGTTGCCCGAAACCATCATGCACATGCAATTCGCGGTGAACGCATAGATGTGGTACAGCGGCAGCGGCGCGACCATGACCTCTTGCCCTTCGCGCAACAGCGGCTGGCCGTCATTGCCGAACTGCTCCAGACACGCCCGCACTTGCTGCATGTTGGCCACCAGGTTGCCGTGGCTCAGCATCGCGCCCTTGGCCAGGCCGGTGGTGCCGCCGGTGTATTGCAACACGGCGATGTCGTCGAGACTGGCGTTCAGCGGCTTGATGCCCAGGCCCCGGCCCAGACGCAGCGCGCTCTTGAAGGAAATGGCCTGGGGCAAGGAGTACGCCGGGACCATCTTCTTGACCTTGCTCACCATCGTATTGACCAGCCAGCCCTTCGCGGTGGGCATCAGGTCGCCCATCCGGGCTTCGATCAGGTACTGGATGTCGGTGTCGGGCAGCACTTCCTGGACTTTGGCCCCGAACATGTTCAGGTACACCAGCGCCCGGGCACCGGAGTCCTTGAATTGATGACGCATCTCCCGCGCGGTGTACAGCGGGTTGGTGTTGACCACGATCAGCCCGGCGCGCAAGGCACCGAACACGGCAATCGGGTAATGCAGGACGTTGGGCATCTGCACCGCAATGCGATCCCCCGGCACCAGGTCGGTGTGGGCTTGCAGGTAACCGGCGAACGCTGCGCTGTAGCGTTCCAGTTCGGCGTAGGTCAGGGTTACGCCCATGTTGCTGAATGCCGGGCGGTCAGCAAATTTCTTGCAGGAACGCTCGAACACCTCGATCACCGACTTATAGGCCCCTTGAACGATGTCCAGGGGCACGCCGGCCGGGCGTTTGTCATTCCAGAAATCAGGTTGCATTGTTCTTGTCCTCTTTACCTGAACCTATCCGGGGCCGCTTTTCTGTCCTTCTTCAAAACAAAGAGCGAAAAGCGGGGCTCCACGGACACTAGCAGCTATGGCGAATCAGGCAAATATGCGCACGGTCGACATTGATCGTGTGAATCTTGCTGCCACGGCGTGGCCTGATCAGACGGCACGCTATGGATGCGCTATACAATGCAACGACGCCCATGCCACATGCAGCCCTATGCAAAGGAACCGCCATGATCCACGACACTTTCTGGCTGACCGCGAGCGACCGCAGCCGCCTCTTCGTCAACCAGTGGCTGCCCGCCGCGCCTTTAAAAGCAGTGATCCTGCTGGCCCACGGCATGGCGGAACACAGTGGCCGCTACGCGCGCCTGGCGGAAAAACTCTGTGATCAGGGCTACGGTGTGTATGCACCAGACCTGCGTGGACATGGCAAAACTGCTGAAAACGGGACCCTCGGCCATTTCGCCGACGATGACGGCTGGTGCAAAGTAGTCGGCGACCTGGCGAGCCTCAACCAGCACATCGGCCAACAACATGCGGGAATGCCGATTGTGTTGCTCGGTCACAGCATGGGCAGCTACATCGCCCAGGCCTATCTGCTGCATCACAGCGCCAGCCTGCACGGGGCCGTTCTCAGCGGTTCGAACTTCCAACCGGTGGCGCTCTATCGCGCGGCGCGGCAGATTGCGCGGGTAGAACGATTGCGCCAAGGCCCGAAGGGGCGCAGCGTGCTGATCGAATGGCTGTCGTTCGGCTCGTTCAACAAAAAATTCAAACCGGTGCGCACGCGGTTCGACTGGCTCAGTCGCGACCCGGCGGAGGTCGATCTGTACACCAGCGACCCGCTCTGTGGCTTTCGCTGCACCAATCAGCTGTGGATCGATTTGCTCGGTGGGTTGCAGCAAATCAGCAAAGCGTCCAATCTCGCTCAGATTGATCCGGGCCTGCCGTTGCTGGTCATTGGCGGTGAATGTGATCCGGTGAGCGATGGCAAGCGTCTGAAAGATCTGGCCCATGCGCTGCGCGCTGCCGGCAGCCAGAGCCTGCAACTGACTATTTACCCGCAGGCACGGCATGAACTGTTCAACGAGAGCAACCGTGATGAAGTGATCAATGACGTGTTGAGCTGGATCGCTCAGGCGCTGAGCCACCGTCGGCCACCCAGATCGGAATAGTTTTTCTGAATTTATTTATTCGTGACAGGAATTGAAACAGATGACCCAGGTTACCAACACCCCTTACGAAGCCCTTGAAGTCGGCCAGACCGCCAGCTACAGCAAGACGGTCGAAGAGCGCGACATTCAGTTGTTCGCCGCGATGTCCGGCGATCACAACCCGGTGCACCTGGACGCTGAATTCGCCGCCGGCACCATGTTCAAGGAGCGCATCGCTCACGGAATGTTCAGCGGTGCGCTGATCAGCGCTGCCGTAGCCCGCGAATTGCCTGGGCCGGGGACTATTTATATCGGTCAGCAGATGAGCTTTCAGAAGCCGGTGAAGATTGGCGACACACTGACCGTGCGTCTGGAGATTCTCGAGAAGCTGCCGAAGTTTCGGGTGCGGATCGCCACTCGCGTGTTTAACCAGCGTGATGAGCTGGTGGTGGATGGTGAGGCGGAGATTCTGGCGCCGCGTAAGCAGCAGACTGTGTCGTTGCCTAAGCTGCCGGCAATCAGCATCGGCTGATACCTGACACTGATCGTTCCCACGCGCAGCAAAGGAATGCCTCAACGGACGCTCCGCGTTCGGCTGTTGATGGAACGCGGAGCGTCCCGGGCTGCATTCCCACGCGGAGCGTGGGAACGATCACTTTGAACCCTCCTGCACCTGCACACTCGCCGTCATCCCCGAACTCAAATTAATCCCCTCCGGCAACTTATCAATCTTGATTCTTACCGGAATTCGCTGTGCCAACCTGACCCAGTTAAACGTCGGTTCCACCTCCGCCAACAACTGCCCATCCGGCGTGGTGTTGCGATCAGTAATCCCGCGACTGATGCTTTCGACATGCCCTTGCAACGCGTCGCCCGCGCTCATCAACCAGACCTTCACCGGATCGCCGACGCGAATCCGCGGCAGTTTGGTTTCTTCGAAATACGCCTGCACATAAAAAGTCGAATCGTCGATCAACGCCATCACCGGTTGCCCGGCATTCACGTAATTGCCTTCAGCGAGGCGCAGATTGGTGATGTGGCCGCTGCGGGGCGCGTGAACCTGACTGCGGGCGAGGTTGAGTTCGGCGACCTTGGCTTCGGCCTGAGCTTCACGCAGTTCACCACGGGCGATGCCGGCGTTGATTTGCGCGTTCTCGCGCAGTTCGGCACTGATCGCTTGCGGCCCGAGGCTGGCACGGCGACTGGCTTCGCGTTCACGCAGATTGAGTTGCTGTTGCCGTGTCTGGACCACCGCTTGAGATTTCTCCAGCGCGGCTTCGAAACGATCGCGGTCGATGCTCAGCAATAAATCGCCGGCCTTGACCGGCTGGTTATCAAAAGCCTTGAGCTCACGCACCCAACCCGAGACGTCCGGGGCGATCACCACCACGTCGGCACGGATCCGCGCGTCCCGGGTCCATGGGGTGAGCATGTAGTACTGCCACAAATGGATGCCGGCAAAAATCGCCACCGCCACCAGGCACAAGGTTACGGCGACACGTACGGGTGTACGCATTTTCAACTCCTTATAAAGGTCCGAGGACGACGGTGATCAGGGTCAATACACAGACGTACAAGGCGCAATCAAACAATGCTTCGTGCCAGATCCAGCGGCCCACCGGCGTCAGGCGCAAGAGCATGCGCAAGGCTGCGGTCACGAGCAGCGCCAGCAGCACATAAATCAGAAACGGACTGAGCAACACGCCGCCCACCGACCACTCACGCAAGCCCATGGCTTTGCTCCTGTTGATGGCACCAGGCACGCCAGCTGCTTTGCAACTGCAGCACCGCGCCTTGGGCCAGTTTCACCGCATCGCTGGGGGGCAACGCATACAAGGTCTTCAAGAACTCTTCACTCGGTGGAGCCAGCGCCTCGGCGCGCTTGCCGGCCGGGCGTTGCTCGAGGATTTTTTCCAGCTGTTCGAGATAACGCCGCTGAGGCGCGCTGACCGGCAGCTGCGCCACCGCCAGGCTCAAACGCAAATGCAGCAATTCGTCGCCGATATCGAGGCCGAGCAAGCCATCGTCCCAGCGGCTGCGCGCCGGTTCCGGCAACTCGGGATAGTGCCGCGCCAGTTGCAGCAGGCGGTCGGCCATGCGCCCGCCAAACCAGCTTTCGGCACCGCGCAGATTACGCCGGGTAAGGCGCACCAGATCGTGGAGTGTCGCCGCCAGCAAACGTCGGCCATGCCACGCCGGGTTGCGCAGGATCAACAAATGAAACGCCAGCACGGCGGCGCCAACACCGACCACGATGGATTGAGCGCTGTTGAAGAACGTCGCCACATCGAATTTCATCGCGTTGAGCGGCGAGACCAGCACGATGAAGTGCAGACAAAATGAGGTAGCTGTCGCACCGATCTGCGGTTTGGCCATGCCCAGCGCGCCGAGGAACAACGGCACCCCCATGCCCATGCACAGCAATGCAAAACCGCTCCATTGCGGTAGCAGAATCTGCCCGACGATAAACGCGGCCGGGATCGCCAGGAAGATCCCGCGCATAAAACTCATGCCGATCTGAGCACCGTTCTCGCGGCTGGCAAACAGGCTACACACCACGCACGTCAATAGCAGCGCGCCGGAGGCAGCGGGCCAGGCGGTCGCCAACCAGAAGCACGAGACCACCAGAAACGCCAACGCACTGCGGGCACCAAACACCAGCGCCAATGACAGGTCGCGGTGCGGTGTCAGGGTTCGTGGCGGGTCGACCGTTTCCTTGCCCTCCTCAACGGCGTTCAACGCGGCGCCGGCCGCCATGGCGGTATCGAGCAACAAGGTGAAACGAGCCAGGCAGTAACTCTGTGCGGAGCTGATGTGCGGGGCGTGGGAAGCGTCGAGCAACCTCGGACGCAGCGCTTGCAGGGTCGCGGTATCCGGGCTGTTGAGCGCCTCTTGGACCTCGGTCATCCAAGGCAACAGTTGCTCGGCTTCCAGGGGTTCCAATTGCTTCCATTGACGGCGCGCCGAACGAGCGATGCGCAGCAGCATCAACAGCTTTTGGCTCAAGCCGCTGATCGCGCGTGCTCGTTGCCGCCCAAGGCTTCCTTCAAACCAGGCATGCTCGCGCTGGGCATCGACGGCGACGATTTTCCCAAGGATTTCCAGCAAGCCTTTACGCGCCTGACCATCACCGGCCAGGGTCGCACGCGCGGCGTTCATACCGCTTTGCCAGGCTGCCCGCGCCTGATCCGCCAGTTGCCGTTCGACCCGCATCGGCCAGAGCAGCGCACTGGCGGCGGTGGCGCAAAGTATGCCCAGGCAGATTTCAGTGCAGCGAGCCACGGCCTGATCGAACACGGTCAGAGGGTGGGTGATGGCCGGCAACGCGATGATCGCCACCGTATAACCCGCCAGCACGAATGAATAGGACCAGGTGCTGCGCAGCAGGGTCGAACTCGCCGTACACAGCCCCAGCCATAACGCCAATGCCAACAAAAACAGCCAAGGCGTCTGGGCGAACAACCCCATGAACACCACTGACATGATCGTCCCGACTAACGTACCCAGCAATCGCGCTAGACCCTTCTGTACCACCATTCCGGACAACGGCTGGGCGACGATGAACGCAGTCATCAAGGCCCAGGCCGGTTGCTCCAGGCCCCAGCGCAATGCCAGCCACAGCGCCAGGCCGCCGCCGATCAAGGTTTTGATCGCGAACTGTAAGGCGCGGCGGTCAGGCGCAAACAAAGCCTGCAAAGTGATAGGCACGTAAAACACTCTTGAAAAGACGATTTAACGATAGTCGGGTTCGGTTCAGTCACTTGAAAAATCAAATTATTAGCTAGCTAACTATCATCCGTCCAGTGCTAATTCCCGGACACAAAAAAACGCCAGACTGGCTGGCGTTTTTGACAGACAACGAACGCTTACGAGCGAGCGCGAGCCTGGTTACGCAGGGCTTTTACCTGATCGTGATTGCGTTGCACGCCGTGGTACTGACGCTCAACCAGGTCACGAATGCCCACCAGGTTGTGTTTGTTGATTTTTTCGATGGCTTCTTTGTAAGCCTTCAGTGCATGGTCCTCACCCCGTTCAGCTTCGTTCAGCACGGCTTCTTCATCTTTGCCGGTGAACATCGCTTTCACGTCGACCCAGCGACGATGCAGGTCACCGCTGACACTGGTGGAGGTTTCCGGATCGCCACCCATGGAACGTACAGCGGCCTGCAATTCAGAAGCAGCCTTGGCGCAGTCAGCCGAGCGCTGTACGAAAATGGCTTTGAGTTCAGGGTGTTTGATGTCTTCAGCGCACGTCTTGAACCCTTCCTGACCGTCTTTACTGGTTTCAATCAGGTCGTTGAGTACAGAGATGGCTTCTTTATTCATGTCGGTCATTTTCAATTCCTCACGGGTTAATGAAAGATGCAATAGGTGTTGCACCCTGCATGCCAGCTTTGAATTGACAACTTATCCCTTATATTTCAATTAGTTATTGTTTAACACAAAATCTGTATCCGCTTTATTTGCATGATCTGTCATTTGGCCTCCATGCAGAATGCCTGTATTTTCCAGACTGTTTGAATCAAGGCGACTGATTGATGAACCCTGAAAAGCTTGAACTGCTAGTCACCCGTGAAATGCCCTTCGGCAAATACAAGGGCCGGATCATTGCCGACCTCCCCGGCCAATACCTGAACTGGTTCGCTCGTGAAGGTTTCCCCCATGGCGAACTCGGCGGCTTGCTGGCCTTGATGCAGGAAATCGATCACAACGGCCTGTCGGAGTTGCTCGAGCCGCTACGCGCCAAACATGGCAAACCTGCCCCGCGCCACTGATTCTCCCAGACCGAGTAGTCCATGCCCGATAACACCCGCCGCGCCCGTGATGAACAATTCTGGAAGACCTTTGCCGACCGCTACGCGGTTGAACCCGGGCCCATCAACCTGGAAAACGGTTACTTCGGGCGTATGTCGCGCACGGTGGTCGAGGAGTATCAGCGCAACATCGAACTCATCAACCGCAGCAACTCGGTGCTCGTGCGCCAACGCTTCGAGCAGGGCGAAAGCCTGGAGATCCGCGCACAGCTTGCCGAGCTGGTGGCCGTACCCGAGGAAGCCGTCGCCCTCACCCGCAACGCTTCGGACGGTTTGCAATCGCTGATTCGAAACTACAATCAGCTTCAACCGGGCGACCAGGTGCTGATGTGTGATCTGGAATACGACACGGTCAAAGGGGCCATGCGCTGGCTGGCGCGTAATCGCGGCGTCGAGGTGATCGAGATCGAGCACCCGCACCCCGCCAGTTTTGACAGTTTGCTGGCCACTTACCGCGAAGCCTTCGTGCGTTATCCGCGACTCAAACTGATGGCCCTGACCCACGTTACTCATCGCACAGGGTTGGTCATGCCAGTGCAGGCGATCGCTGCGGCCGCCAAAGAGCACGGCATCGACGTGATCCTCGACGGTGCCCATGCACTCGGCCAATTCGAATTCAATCTCGATGAACTGAGCATCGCCTTTGCTGGCTACAACCTGCACAAATGGATCGGCGCGCCGCTGACCCTGGGCTTCATTTACATCGCCCCCGAGCGCCTGGCCGACATCGACCCGGACATGGGCGAGATGCATTTCCCGATCACCGACATTCGCGCCCGCACCCCGTACAGCACACCCAACATCCCGGCGTTGCTGACCCTGCCGCTGGTGTTCGAGGAACATCGGGCCATGGGCGGTTCCGCCGCCAAGGGCGCTCGGCTCAATTACCTGCGCAACCGGTGGGTGAGCGCGGTGCGCGAACTGCCGGGGATCGAAGTCATGACCCCGGACGACCCGCGACTGTATTGCGGCATCACTTCGATGCGTTTTACCCGACATGCCGATCAACAGGTGATGGTCGAGCGGCTGCTCAAGGACTACAACCTGTTTACCGTGGCGCGCAGTGGTGCCGCGAGTGGTCCGTGCATTCGCATAACACCGGGGCTCGCCACCACCGCCGCGGATATCGACGTGCTGAGCAAGGCGCTGAACGAGCTGCGCTGACGTCACACGGTGTACCTGTCGAAGTCCTCCGCTTTGATCTGCGATGAAACCGTAAACGTGTCGACAGCGATGGTCATGTGCCCGAAAAAGCCGTCTTCATTCGAGTCTCGACCGAGGGTATGGATGTTTAAGGTTGAGGCCTCGCCTCCACGGTTTTTATAGTGAAAGTCTTCATCGTTGGTCAGCGCCGAAACTGTCCGGCCACTGTACTCCCTGGCGTTGAGCACCGACCTCGACGCGACCTCCGGGAAGTAAAGCTGACCAACCCAGGCGACATGGCGCTCTTCCAGATAGTTGTTACCGGCCGTGATGCGCACCGCGACATGAATGTGCAGGGCCCGGCCGGCATAGAATCCGGGATAGATCGTGGTAAACCGCACGATGCCCTTCTTGTCCGTGAATTGCCCGCCGCGCAGATAGGTATCGTCGTCGGTGCGCGGGATCGCGCCAATGGCTCCGACATCGACTTTCTTGTCCGGATCAATCTTGCTCCAGCCCGAATAAGCGCCTCGCGCATTGCAATGCCAGAGATCGACCACCGCGCCCGTGACCGGCTGACCGGTCATCGCATCGACAATTGTCAGTCGCAGCACCAAAGGGATGCCATCCATGCCTTCGCTGATGTTTCGCCTGATCAATTTAGGATTTCGAAAATACGGGCCCGCTATCTGTTCAGGTGTCAGTTGGTAAACCGGTGTGGAGGGTGTAACCGAGGTGTTGTCGTCCATGACGTTCTCTCTTCCATAAGATGAACGCAGGTTATGACGGGGCCAGGCTCGATGTGCGGTAACTATGTATCGCATGATCTTTTTGTAGGAGCGAGGTTTTCATCAGGCAAAAAAAAACGGTGCGCCGACCAAGCGCACCGTAAAGCCGTAGAACACACAACGAAGTGTTTGGTAATAGCCGATCAGTCCAGCAGCGCCAATGCCTCGGCGGTGCATTCCTGAATGCGGGCCCAGTCGCCGTTCTTGATCCACTCAGGATCAAGCATCCAGCTACCGCCCACGCACATCACGTTTTTCAACGCCATGTAGCTCCTGATGTTGGCCGGGCTGACACCGCCAGTCGGGCAGAATTTCACTTCGCCGAACGGGCCGCCCAGGGCTTTGATAGCTGCGACACCGCCGCTGACTTCCGCCGGGAACAGCTTGAAGCGGCGATACCCCAGGCCATAACCTTCCATGATGCCGGAGGCGTTGCTGATGCCCGGCAACAGCGGAATCGGGCTGCCGACACTGGCTTCCAGCAGGTCACGGGTGATGCCTGGCGTGACGATAAACTGCGAACCGGCCGCTTCGGCAGCCGCCAGCATGTTGCGATCGAGCACAGTACCGGCGCCGGTCACCAGCTCCGGGCGTTGCTCGCGCAGAATCTGGATAGCCTTGAGGCCGAACTGTGAACGCAGGGTCACTTCCAGGGCGGTCAGGCCACCGGCCGCGAGGGCGTCGGCCAGCGGCAGGATGTCCTGCTCGCGAGCAATAGTGATCACCGGCAGAATCCGCGCCTTGGCGCAGAGGCTGTCGATCAGGGCAACTTTGTCCGCCATGGAAACGGTTGGGGATGTGTTTGTCATAGCGGCTGATCCTTGGCTCATGGGCACCAGTAAATCTCTAACGTAGGTTGCAGAAACGCGCGAATCGGCATGGCGGCGACATCGTCACCGGCCAATGCGGCACTCAAGGTGGTCAGCTTGGACTGACCGGAAATCGATAGAACGGTGAACTGGGCAGAGGCCAGAAGCGCGCGGCTCATGGTCAGGCGCTGATGCGGCACGGTCGGCGCCAGCATCGGCCAGCAGCGACGGCTGCCGTCGACTTTCAAGGCATCGGCCAGGTTCGGGCTGTTGGGGAACAACGAGGCCGTGTGGCCGTCGTCGCCCATGCCGAGTATCAACACGTCGATCGGCGGCAACTCGGCGAGCAAACGGTCGGCCTGCTCGGCTGCCTGTTCAAGGTTGACGGTGGTGCTGTACAGACTCAGAAACTGAGCCTTGGCCGCCGGGCCTTGCAGCAGATAACGCTTGAGCAGACCGGCATTGCTGTCGGCGTGCTCGACCGGCACCCAGCGCTCGTCGGCCAGGGTCACGACGACCTTGGACCAGTCCAGTTTCTGCTTGGCCAGGTTTTGGAAAAACGCCACCGGGCTGCGCCCACCGGACACCACCAGCGTCGCGGTGCCGCGAGCGTCGATGGCGTCACTCAGTTGCTTGGCCACATTCAGCGCCAAACCATCGGCCAGCAGCACCGGGCTCTTGAACTCATGGGCGCTGACGCCCTGAGGCAGTTGCAAATTAGATATCGCCATACCACGACCTCCCATCCCGCGTGATCAGTGCAATGGAGCTCATCGGTCCCCAGGACCCGGCCGCGTACGGCTTAGGCGCATCACCGGATTTTTTCCACCCGGCGATCAACTGGTCACACCACTTCCACGCGGCTTCGATTTCATCTTTACGGACAAACAGGTTCTGATTGCCGCGCATCACTTCCAGCAACAACCGCTCGTAGGCATCGGGAATCCGTGCGCTGCGATAAGTGTCGGAAAAATTCAGCTGCAACGGACCGCTGCGCAGCTGCATACCCTTGTCCAGGCCTTGTTCTTTGGTCATCACGCGCAAGGAAATGCCTTCGTCCGGTTGCAGGCGGATAATCAGCTTGTTGCTGATTTGCAGGCGCTGCTCGGGAGCGAAGATGTAGTGGGACGGTTCCTTGAAGTGGATGACGATCTGCGACAGCTTCTGCGGCATGCGCTTGCCGGTACGCAGGTAAAACGGCACACCGGCCCAACGCCAGTTGCGGATATCGGCACGCAGCGCAACGAAGGTTTCGGTGTCGCTCTGGGTGTTGGAGTTCGGCTCTTCCAGGTAACCGGGAACCGATTTGCCTTCGCTGTAACCGGCGATGTACTGACCGCGCACGACCTGAGTGGTCAGGCCTTCCGGGCTGATCGGCGCCAGTGCCTTGAGCACTTTGACTTTCTCGTCACGAATACTGTCGGCGGACAGGTCGGCCGGCGGGTCCATGGCGATCAGGCAGAGCAGTTGCAGGAGGTGATTCTGGATCATGTCCCGCAGCTGACCGGCCTTGTCGAAGTAACCCCAGCGACCTTCGATCCCGACCTTCTCGGCCACGGTGATTTCCACGTGGGAGATGTAGTTCTGGTTCCACTGGGTTTCGAACAGGCTGTTGGCGAAACGCAGGGCGATCAGATTCTGGACGGTTTCTTTGCCCAGGTAGTGGTCGATGCGGTAGGTGCGGTTCTCCGGGAAGAACTGTGCCACGGCGTCGTTCACCTTGCGCGAGGATTCCAGGTCCGAACCAATGGGCTTTTCCAGTACTACGCGGGTGTTTTCGGTCAGGCCGACCTTCGACAGGTTCTCGCAAATCGCGCCGTAAACGGCTGCCGGTGTCGCGAAGTAGGCAATCACCCGTTGAGCGCTGCCAGCCATTTCAGCCAGGGCGACGTAATCGTCAGCCTTGAGGAAGTCGACGTGCAGGTAACTCAGGCGGGCCAGAAAGCGTTCGACCACGGCTTCGTCCAGCTCTTTGTCACTGACGTATCGGCGCAGCTCGGAGGCGATAAACGCCAAATGCTGCTGCTCGCTGCCAGGTTCACGGGCCAGCGCGATAATTCGCGTGTCCTCGTGCAAAAGGCCTGCGCCATCGAGTTGATAAAGGGCAGGAAACAGCTTGCGCAGGGCCAGATCGCCGAGGGCGCCGAACAAGGCAAAGGTGCACGGTTCAACCGTAATCGAAGGCATGATGTTTGTTCTTTTATCAAGTTAAGCTACAAATACCTTTTTTCAAGGCATCACTCAAGGGAAAATGTAGTAATAACCACAACATTTTCGCAAAATACAGATTCCGAGTGGTGGACGGTCGGAGCCATCAGTAGGATAGGCCACCGTTTGGGGCCCGATCAAAGTCCCAATTTGCATAGCCGAACGCTTATTTGCATAGCAAAGCTCCTTTTCGTAGGTGAACCAAGGAACCCCATATGGACCGCGTGCGAAATTTACTGGAACAGATCCAGAATCGCCTTGAAGACCTGAACAAGGCAGAACGCAAAGTCGCCGAGGTGATCCTGCTCAACCCACAGCAGGCCACCCGATTCAGCATCGCCGCCCTCGCGCAGGCCTCAAAGGTCAGCGAGCCGACGGTCAACCGTTTCTGCCGTTCGTTCGGTGTCAGCGGCTACCCGGAACTCAAGCTTCAGTTGGCCCAGAGCCTGGCCAGCGGCGCGGCGTATGTCAGCCGGGCGGTTGAGGCCGACGACAATCCGGAAGCGTATACCAAAAAGATTTTCGGCAGCGCCATCGCCTCGTTGGACAGTGCGTTGCAGGCGCTTGACCCGAACCTGATCAGCCGCGCCGTCGACCTGTTGATCCAGGCCCGGCAGATCCACTTCTTCGGCCTCGGCGCCTCGGCCCCGGTGGCGCTGGATGCGCAGCACAAGTTCTTCCGCTTCAACCTGGCGGTCACCGCCCATGCCGACGTGCTGATGCAGCGCATGATTGCGTCGGTGGCGCATACCGGCGAGTTATTCGTGATCATTTCCTACACTGGCCGCACCCGCGAACTGGTGGAAGTGGCGCGTATTGCCCGGGAGAACGGCGCTTCGGTGCTGGGTCTGACGGCCGAGGGTTCACCACTGGCCAAGGCCAGTACGTTGAGCCTGAATATTCCGCTACCGGAAGACACCGACATCTATATGCCGATGACGTCGCGCATCATTCAGCTGACCGTGCTGGATGTGCTGGCGACCGGCATGACCTTGCGTCGGGGCGTGGATTTCCAGCCGCATTTGCGCAAGATCAAGGAAAGTCTGAATGCCAGTCGGTATCCGATTGGGGATGAGTTTAACTGAGACTTTAAGAACCACCCCTCACCCCAGCCCTCTCCCCAAGGGGGGGAGGGGGAAAGGGAGCAGATCTTCATGCTTTTCAAAACCTGAGTTCAACTCAGAGTTTCAGGTCGACGTAGATTGAACAATCAACGCGGTCAGTCCCCTCTCCCTCCGGGAGAGGGTTAGGGTGAGGGAGCAATCTCCCTGACACACCTAAGCCCCCACCCGCGCCTGCAAACTCAAATGCGCCCTCTCCCCCGGCGCCAGGCTCAGGCTATCCGTCCCGCCGCTCGCCGCCTCCACACACACAAACTCCGACATCTCATTCCAGCTCACCCCCAACAACGGCCGCGAGCCCGGATGCCAGACCACCGTGTCCGCATCATCACCGGTATCGATGCACAATTCTCGCTGCCAGGCATGGTCCTTGATCTGTAATTCGCCGTCATGCTGGAACACCCGCTGGCAGCCACCCTCTACCCGCAACTCGCCTTCCTGATGACAAATCTGACGGTTCAACTGGTCGTAACCCTGCGCCCCGTCGAGGCCAGACAGCGCTACCTCACCGACGTCGCCAATACGCCAATAGGCGTGCAACGCCTGACTCAATTGGCACGGCAGGCTGTCCTGATGCTCGGTACTCAGGCGCAAATCCATGCGTTCACCCAAGTGCGCATGCAAGTCCACTTGCCAGTCGCACAACTGAAGTTGCCAGTGCAGGCGCACGCCATCGTCATCAGTGCTGCTGTCCAGAAGCTTCCAGTCGATCAGCCGTGCCCAGCCATGGGATGGCCAGGCGTTTTCGCTCGGATGACGGCCATACCACGGCCAGCACACCGGAACGCCACCACGAATCGCGCCGACCTGCGGCCACTTCGCCGCGCACCAGAGCCAGGGTTTCTGGCCTTTTGGCTGGAAGTGCAGCAACTGCGCACCCTGCCGACTAAACACCGCCTGACACAGCGGATGGTCGATCACCAGCACGTCGCGCTTCTGATAGCGCTCCCACGCAAACACCGGACGTTCGCGCAAGGATTTGAAGAAGCGTTGTAGCGGATGCTCATGCATGTGCCACGGTCCTGAAAATCACCCGGGGTGCGCCGCCCCAAAAAAAAGCGGACAGCCAAGGCTGTCCGCAAAAATGCGCACATAGAGAGGAGCTTATCGCAACAGCGTTAGAACACCGACTGAATTTTCAAGCCGGCGACCAGCGCGTTGTCGACCTCATCAACACCGCCTGGATGAGTAATGTATTGCAGGTTAGGACGCACGGTCAGCCAGTTGGTAACGTGGAAGCCGTAGTTGATCTCGTAGTTGTACTCGGTGGTACGCAGCGGCGAGAACAGTGGATCCTCGTATTCGGTGACACCATTGGAGGCGTTAACCAGCTCGGCGTTTTTCTTCACGTCATCGTTGACATGAATACGGGCGAAACCGATACCCATGTCATCTTTTGGACGTGCATCGAACGGGCCCTTGTACACAAACATCAGCGACTGGTAGTTGTCGACGAAGTTGGTGTCCTTGTCGTGGAAAGTCGCGTTGGCTGCGATGTTCAGACCGCGGGACGCGTCACCGTTGTGGCTGGTGAGTTGTTGCTGCGCCACGAACCAGTAACCGTGCTTGCTATCGTGGCTGCGATAGGCGTTACCGCTGGTTGCTGCATCATTGCCGTTGTCATCCTTGCGGACGTCATCGGCATTGGCCGTGCTTTTGTAGTAACCGACACGGTATTCGCCCGGCAGGTTGCCAGGGTTCGGCAACCAGACCAGTTCCACCGGCAAGACGGTGCCCTTGGTACCACTGCCGCTGAGCTTGAAGCCGTTACCGTGCTCCAGTTGCGACGGGTTCTGGTTGTACGCGCCGATCTGCGCATAGAACTCAGGCGAGATGTTGTACTTCACGCGGGCCGCAGCCTGCATGACCGGCCAGTTGTACCAGATATTGGTCGCCCAGTTACCCGCTTGGGAACCGCAGAATGCCAGGTTCTGGAACTCGCAAGGGAAGGTGTTGAAGTCCTCGCCTTCGCCGAAGTAACCGGCCTTGACGTCCAGTTTACCGTCGAGGAACTGGTGCTTGATCCACAATTGGGTCAGACGGACCATATGGCCACGGCCGTAGACTTCCTGGGACGAACTCAAGGTGCCGGCACGCGGGTCGCCGACACGGTCATTGGAGATGTTCTCACCGTTACGGTTGGTGAGCTGGATCTTGGCCTGGGTGTTATCCCAGCCCCACAGCTTTTGCAGGTCCAGCGCCACGCCCAGACCAAACTGGTCGGCGTAACGCGCAGTCTTGTCATCATTAAACCCGCCGTGGAGGTTACCGCCCACTTCACCGACGTAGTCCATCTTGATGTCGATACCCTGCTCGATCAGCCTGGTCCGCTCGCCACCCCAATCGCCGGTCATCCATTCGGAATCGGCGCTGAACGCGTCAGCCGCGTGCACACTACCGGCCAGCATCATTGCCGCAATGGCTGACAACTGGCAGATAAGCTGAGCGTTGTTGTTCTTCTTCATCCCTACATCCTCGTTTTATTGTTATTAACTGTTTTTATTTAACGCGGTGACATCCCTGTGGGAGCGAGCTTGCTCGCGATAGCGGTCTGTCATTCAACATTGATGTCGACTGATACACCGTCATCGCGAG
The DNA here is from genome assembly GCF_054897765.1 of Pseudomonas sp. RT4P38. NCBI lineage: Bacteria > Pseudomonadati > Pseudomonadota > Gammaproteobacteria > Pseudomonadales > Pseudomonadaceae > Pseudomonas > Pseudomonas sp. RT4P38. The sequence continues at coordinate 1,762,533 of NZ_CM142703.1, read as the reverse complement.
CAAGCTCGCTCCCACACTTGTTCTTTATCGGCCTTTAAATTGGGTGACGTTCGCGCTGTGGCTTTCGGCTTTTGGCTGACCGGCCACCCCCAGGCGTTCACCGGTCTTGGCATCGAACAGCAGCACTTTCGATGGATCGAATTGCAGAGTCAGGGTCTCGCCCACGGCCGGTGCAACGTCCGGCGCCAGACGGCAGCAGACTTTGGTTTCGTTGAGATTGACGAACACCAGGGTGTCGGGACCGGTCGGCTCGGTGACCTGGACTTCGGCGCGAATGGTCGGCAAACCGTTCGGCTCGTTGCCCGCCAGCACGATCTGCTCCGGGCGCATGCCGAGGATCACTTCGCGGTCTTCAAGACCGGCGTCCTGCATGCCCAACGGCAATTCGCAGCGCGCCTGACCACTGTCGAGCAGCGCCACCAGGCGACCGTCCTTGCGCTGCAAACGCAGCGGGATGAAGTTCATCGGCGGCGAACCGATGAAACTTGCCACGAACAGGTTGGCCGGGTTGTTGTAGATGTCTTTTGGCGTACCGAACTGCTGAATGATCCCGTCCTTCATCACGGCCACTTTGTCGCCCAGAGTCATGGCTTCGATCTGGTCGTGGGTCACGTAGACCGTGGTGGTTTTCAGGCGCTGATGCATCAGTTTCATTTCGGTGCGCATCTCGACGCGCAGCTTGGCGTCAAGGTTGGACAGCGGTTCATCGAACAGGTAGATCTTCGGCCGCCGCGCCAGGGCACGACCCATGGCCACGCGCTGTTGCTGACCACCGGAGAGCTGGCCGGGTTTGCGGCTGAGCAGATGCTCGATCTGCAACAGCTTGGCCACGCGAGCGACTTCTTCGTCGATTTCGGCGGCCGGCATTTTGCGAATCTTCAGGCCGAACGCGATGTTGTCGCGCACGCTCATGGTCGGGTACAGCGCGTAGGACTGGAACACCATGGCGATGTCGCGATCTTTCGGGCTCATGCCGCTGATGTCGGCGTCGTCTACCAGGATTGCGCCGCCGCTGATGTTTTCCAGACCGGCGATGCAGTTCATCAAGGTGGATTTGCCGCAGCCCGACGGACCGACCAGGATCAGGAATTCCCCGTCATCGATCTTCAGTTCGATGTTTTTCAGGGTGTCCGGCAAACCGGCGCCGTAGGTTTTGTTGACGTTGCGTAATTCGAGAGTTGCCATTGTTCTACCCCTTGACCGCGCCGGACGTCAGCCCACGCAGGAAATACTTGCCAGCGAATATGTAGACCAGCAGTGTCGGCAGCCCGGCGATCATCGCGGCGGCCATATCAACGTTGTATTCCTTGGCCCCGGTGCTGGTGTTGACCAGGTTGTTCAGGGCCACGGTAATTGGCTGGGCATCGCCACTGGCGAAGACCACGCCGAACAGGAAGTCATTCCAGATCTGGGTGAACTGCCAGATCAGGCAGACCATCACGATCGGGATTGACATCGGCAGCAGGATCTTCCAGAAAATCGTGAAGAAGCCTGCGCCATCAAGCCGTGCAGCCTTGACCAGCGCATCCGGAATGCTCACGTAGTAGTTGCGGAAGAACAGCGTGGTGAACGCCAGGCCGTAGACCACGTGCACCAGCACTAAACCGGTGGTGGTGTTGGCCAGGCCGAACTTGCCGAGGGTGAACGAGGCAGGCAGCAGCACAGTCTGGAACGGCAGGAAGCAACCGAACAGCAACAGACCGAAGAACAGTTGCGAACCACGGAAGCGCCACATCGACAGCACGTAACCGTTCATGGCACCGATGAACGTGGAGATCAGAACCGCCGGCACGGTGATTTTCACCGAGTTCCAGAAGTAGCCGCCCACAACGTCCCAGGCCTTGATCCAGCCGATGCCGTCAATCACTTGCGGCCAGCTCAGCAGGTTGCCGGTGCGGATGTCTTCCGGGGATTTGAAACTGGTCAGCAGCATCACCACCAGCGGGATCAGGTAGATCGCGGCGGCCAGCAACAGCGTGGCGTAGATTGCGATGCGGCTAAAGCTGATCACCGGTTTTCCGAGTTGATTACTCATGGCGTTTGCCTCGCAATTCGGAGTACAGGTACGGCACCAGAATCGCCAGGATCGCGCCGAGCATCATCATGGCGCTGGCCGAACCAATGCCCATCTGGCCACGGCTGAAGGTGAAGGAATACATGAACATTGCCGGCAAGTCGGACGAGTAACCGGGACCGCCCGCCGTCATCGCCGCCACCAGGTCGAAGCTCTTGATCGCGATGTGCGCAAGGATCATGAAGGCGCTGAAGAACACCGGGCGCAAGCTCGGCAGAACGATCTTCAGGTAGATGGTCGGCAGGCTCGCGCCGTCGACTTGCGCGGCACGGATGATCGATTGATCGACACCACGAAGGCCCGCCAGGAACATCGCCATCACAAACCCGGAAGCTTGCCACACCGCGGCGATCACCAGGCAATACACCACGCGATCCTGATCCACCAGCCAGTCGAGACGGAAGCCTTCCCAGCCCCAGTCACGCAGCATTTTGTCCAGGCCCAGACCCGGGTTGAGCAGCCATTTCCACGCCGTACCGGTGACGATCATCGAGAGCGCCATCGGGTACAGGTAAACGGTGCGGATGAAGCCTTCCTTGCGAATGCGCTGATCCAGCAGCACCGCCAGGAACACCCCCAGCACCAGGCTGATGCCGATGAACATGCCGCCGAAGACCGCGAGGTTTTTGCTCGCGACCCACCAGCGGTCGTTGTCCATCAGGCGGATGTATTGCTGCAGACCGACCCATTTGTAGCTCGGCATGAAGCTGGAATTGGTGAAGGACAGAACGAATGTCCAGATGATGTAACCGTAAAAACCAACCAGGACGATCAGCATGCTTGGCGCCAAAACCAGTTTGGGGAGCCAGCGCTGCAGTGCGTCGAACGGTGAGGCTTTGCTGAAAACCGCCACAGAGCTCATCGGGATAATCCAGGTGAAGAAATGAGGATCAGAGGGTGATCCCTTGTGGGAGCGAGCTTGCTCGCGATAGCGGTGTAACAGTCGACATCTCTTTTGAATGTCAGCCAGCTATCGCGAGCAAGCTCGCTCCCACAGGGGGAACTCACTCAGGTAAATGCCGCAGGGATTACTGGGCGGCTTTGACGGCCGATGCCAGTTGGGCGCTGGCCTTGGCCGGGTCAGCATCCTTGTCGTTCATGAAGTTGGTCACCACATCGAAGATCGCGCCCTGTACGGCCAGGGAAGTGGCCATGTTGTGCGCCATGCTCGGTTGCAGGCCGCCAGTCTTCTCGTCAGCCAGGAAATCCTTGGCCGCCGTTTGAGCGCAGGAATCGAAGCCCAGACCGCTCATGTCGTTAAGCATGTCGGTACGCACCGGGATCGAGCCTTTGTTGATGCTGAAGATTTTCTGGAAGTCTTTACCCAGCGCGACCTTGGCCAGGTCTTGCTGAGCGGCGATGTCACCTTTGCGATCGGCTTTGAGCTTGAACACAGCCATCGAGTCGATGTTGTAGGTGAAGGCTTTTTCAGTACCCGGGAACGGCACGCACTGGTAGTCCTTGCCCGATACTTTCTTGGCAGCGGTCCATTCGCTCTTGGCCCAGTCGCCCATCATCTGCATACCGGCCTTGCCGTTGATGACGTCGGCGGCCGCGATGTTCCAGTCACGACCGGCGCGGTTCGGGTCCATGTAGCCAGTGAGTTTTTTCAGCTCGGTGAACGACTTGGTCATCTCGGCACCGGAGAGGGTTTTCTGATCCAGGTCTACCAGGGCCTTCTTGTAACCGTCAGCGCCCATGACCGAGAGCACCACGTCTTCAAACACGGTGCTGTCCTGCCAAGGCTGGCCACCGTGGGCAAGCGCGATGAAGCCGGCGGCTTTGAGCTTGTCGCCGGCGGCATAGAATTCTTCGAGGGTAGTAGGGGCTTTTTCGATCCCGGCTTTCTTGAAGACTTCCGGGTTGATCCACAGCCAGTTGACGCGGTGAATGTTCACCGGTACGGCGACGTAGTCACCTTCGTACTTGACGGTGTCGGAGACTTTCTTCGACAGCAGGCCATCCCAGCCTTCAGACTTGGCAACGTCTTTCAGGGTATCGGTGCTGAGCAGGCCAGTGCTGCCCCACTCCTGGATGTCCGGACCTTTGATCTGTGCAACGCCCGGCGGGTTACCGGCGACGGCGCGGCTTTTGAGTACGGTCATGGCAGTGGAACCGCCGCCACCGGCGACTGCGCCGTCCTTCCAGGTAAAGCCGTCTTTTTCGACTTGGGCCTTCAAAACATCGACCGCGGCCTTTTCACCACCAGAAGTCCACCAGTGAACGACTTCCACCGAACCTTTGGAATCGGCGGCAAGCGCACTGAGAGGGAATGCAGACAGAGGAAGCAGTGAGGCGAGAGAAATGACAGTAGCGAGGCGAGAAATCGCGTTCATCTAGTAGTACCTTTCTTGTTGTTATGCATGCAAGTCTGGTGCTTGCGCTACATAGGATTTTAAACAGGAGTTGTCCCTTCGCAGGTAACGAAGGGACGTTCGAATGTCACCGCATGGTTACACAGGAGCGCTCTGGGATAACTGTGCCAGGGCAGTCGCCATACTGGGTGCCAGAGGCAGTCGCGGGATCAATACGGCTTGCCAGGCGTGATAGAGATCAGGCTTACCGGCCCAGATATCGGCGCTCGGGCGATTCTGCGGATCGAGTTCGTGGTGCCAGCTACCGCTTTCACGGTCGATGAAATGGTTGTCGCAGAATTCCCAAAATAGTCGGTACCAGCTTTCGTATTGCGCATCGCCTGTGCGTTTAAGCAGCGCACTGGCGGCGGCGCTGGCTTCGCAATGAGTCCAGTGCAAGCGATGGCGGACCACGGCGCAATTGTCCCAGTCGAGGGTGTAGACAATCCCAGGCGCCCCGTCGACGTTCCAGCCGTGGCGGCAGTTGTGGTCGAAGAGTTTTTGCGCGTCGGTGGCCAGCCAGCCTGGCGTGAGCATCCCGGCCTGCACCCGCGCCGCTTCGAGATGCAGCAACAGCCGCGCCCATTCGAAACCGTGGCCCGGCGTGGTGCCGTAGGGGCGAAAACCATCAGCCGGGTTGTCGTGGTTGTAGTCGCGAAGCGGCTGCCAGTCGCGGTCGAAATGCTCGACCACCAGGTAGTCGTTGGCGGCGGCGTGACCGTGGATCACCCGCTCAACGATGCGCTGGGCGCGGACCAGCCAGCGGTTGTCGTCGGTAACATCCGCCAGCGCAAGGAAGGCTTCGGTGGCGTGCATGTTGCTGTTGGCGCCGCGATAGGCCTCCTCGCAGCTGAAGTCGCGGTTGAAGGATTCGCGCATCGCGCCTTCCTCCTCGCTCCAGAAATGCGTGTCGATGACGTTGATCGCGTCATCGAGCAAAGCTTGCGCGCCGGGACGTTGGGCGACCACAGCGGAACTGGCGGCCAAGGCTACGAAGGCATGCAGGTAAGCAGCTTTACCGGTGTTGCCGTCGCGATGATGTGCAGCGGCGAACCAGCCACCGTGCTCGGCATCGCGCAATGGGCCGCTGAGGGCTTTGACACCGTGATCCACCCGCTCGGCGAAACCCGGCAAGCCCTGAATATGGGCCATGGCGAAGCTGTGGGTCATGCGGGCGGTGTTCATGGTTTCGGCTTGAGCGTTGGCCGGGAGGTGGCCCTTTTCATCGAGATTGCCGAAGCCTTCGGGAAGCGTTGAAGCCTTGGCAAACGCCAGCAGGCGCAGGCCTTCGGCGGCGAGCCATTGTTGATGGGCAGGTGCGTTCAGCCAACTGCTGAAAGCAGGTTGGAAGGTGTCCATGGGGTACCTTTTTTGTTGTTATGACTGGGGGCAGTCTAAACAACGGGCGATGGCGGGCTTGTAACGAAGGGGGCGAGTTATGTCACCGCTCTGTGACACTCCCCGAGAGTTGCGGTGAATCTACTGGCGCCATCGCGAGCAAGCTCGCTCCCACATTGGATTTCTGTACGACGCAAAAGCCCTGTGGGAGCGAGCTCGCGATGGGCGCGACGCAGTCTAACTAGTCGACACTGCGCGGTAACTGCAACGTCACCCTTAACCCGCCTTCACGCAGGTTTTGCAGGCTGACCTCCCCCCCATGGCTATGCGCAATATTGCGCGCAATCCCCAACCCCAACCCATAACCCTGCTGCTGCCCAGCCAGGCGAAAGTGCGGTTCGAACACCTGCTCCATCCGCTGTTCCGGCACCCCAGGCCCCTCATCGTCCACATGCAGGATGAACGCACTCTGGTCGTCATCAATGTGCAGATGCGCTTTCTGCCCATACTTCAAGGCGTTGTCGATCAGGTTGCCGATGCAACGCTTGAGCGCCAGCGGCTTCCCCGGATACGCCGCCAGCGCACGCCCTTGCTGAGTGACGCGACCATTGCCGTTGGGCGCCAGATACGGTTCCACCAGACAATCAAGCACGTGATTGAGGTCCACCGGCTCGATGTTTTCGTGGATGTCAGTGTCTTTCACGCATTGCAGCGCGCCTTTGACCAGCAGCTCCAGCTCATCCAGATCACGGCCAAACTTGGCTTGCAGTTTTTCGTCTTCGAGCAATTCAACCCGCAGCCGCAACCGGGTAATCGGCGTGCGCAAGTCATGGGAAATCGCGCTGAACAACTGGCTGCGCTCGGTCAGGTAGCGGCTGATGCGCTCGCGCATCGCATTGAAGGCGCGACCCACTTCGACCACTTCACTGCCGCCGCCCTCCGCCACGGGCTCGACTTCCGCACCGAGGGACATGTCCCGGGCAGCCCGCGCCAAACGCTTGAGCGGACGGCTCTGCCAGTGCACCAGCAGACCGATGAACAACAGCAAGAAGCTGCTGGTGAGCACGATGAACCAGACTTGCTGCGCCGGCAGGCCTTGTTCTTCAAGACTGGTGTAGGGCTCGGGCAACAGCGAGGCGATGTACAGCCACTCGCCCGGTGCCATCTGGATTTGTGTGACCAATACCGGTGGATTCACCGGTTCCAGGGTCAGCGCGTAATGCGCCCAGGAGCGCGGCAATTCATCGAGTTTCAGGCCGCCGTTGAAGATCCGCAGGTCTTCGGGGCTGACGAACGTCACCGAGATATCCGTGTCCTGGCCCAGGGACTGGCGCAGCACTTCGTCCACCGCTTTGAGCACGGCTTCTTTGCGCGGGGTGATCGGCAGCACTTCCATGCCCAAGGGTTTGTCGTTGAGCGTCACCACAAAACGGGTGCCGCCCATGCTACGCAACTGGTCGAGTACCAATGGCCGAAACGCGACCGGCAGAGAGCGGAAGTAACTGACGCTCGCCGTCATCGAATGAGCGAGGCTACGGGCGCTGGTGACCAGGCCTTCAAGCTGGGTGGCGCGCAGTTGCGAGACCCAGATCACGCTCGACAGCGTCTGGGCGAACAACACCGCCAACAGCGTCAGCAACAGCATCCGCCCAAGCAGCGAGCGCGGCATGGGGATTCGTGCGGCGACTTTGCGGAAAAACTCAGTGGCCATTGCTGGCAACCACATTGGCGGCCAGTTGGTAGCCGCTGCCGCGCACGGTACGGATCAGCCGCGGCGGTTTTTCGGTGTCGCGCAGGCGCTGGCGCAAACGGCTGACGGCCATGTCGACGATGCGATCCAGTGGCATCAAATCACGACCACGGGTGGCGTTGCCGATGGTGTCGCGGTCGAGAATTTCCTGGGGGTGATCGAGGAACAGTTTCAGCAGCGCGAAATCGGCGCCGGAGAGAATCACTTCTTCGCCGTCGATGTGGAACAGTCGGTGACTGACCATGTCCAGGCGCCAGTCATCGAAGGCCAGCACTTCACTGCCGGAACGCTCCTGCCCGAACTGCGCGCGACGCAACAAGGCTTTGATGCGCGCCTGCAATTCGCGTGGGCTGAACGGTTTACCGAGGTAGTCGTCCGCCCCCAACTCCAGACCGATGACGCGGTCGGCCTCGTCGGAACTGGCAGTGAGCATGATGATCGGTACCTGCGCCTGACGCGGATGCTGACGGATCCAGCGGCAGAGGCTGAAGCCGTCTTCGTCCGGGAGCATCACATCGAGGATCACCAGATCGCTCGGTGCCTCGTTCATCGCCTGACGAAAACCCGCACCGTCGGGCGTGGTACGAACCTGGAAACCGGCGCGGGTCAGGTAGGTGTCCAGCAACTCGCGTATCTCTTGATCGTCATCGACCAACAAAATCGACTTGTTGACTGAGCTCACGGGGCGGCGTCCTTGTTGTTTGAATTGGGCGGATTATGCCTGATGAACCTTGGATATTTGTTGCCTGTTCTAGCCTTATCGCGAGCAAGCTCGCTCCCACAAGGGATAAATACACATTCTGAAAATGTAAGTAATCCTGTGGGAGCGAGCTTGCTCGCGATGAAGGCGACTCGGTCTCAGGCCTGGTCGAGTGCCACACCCGCGCCAACCAGGCCGGAGTACGGCGCCGTCACCAGCCACACCGGGATGCCTTTGAAGTAATCACTCATGCAGCCCTTGTCAGCAAAGCACCGGGCAAAGCCGCTTTCGATGAAGAAATCGGCGAACCGCGGAATCACCCCACCCACGATGTACACGCCACCGCGTCCGCCCGTGGTCAGCACGTTGTTGCCGGCCACACGACCCAGCCAGCAGCAGAACTGCTCAAGCACTTCCAGGGCAATCGGATCACCGGCCAGACCGGCAGCGGTAATCGACTCGGGAGAATCCAGCACCGGCTCATGACCGTCCACCGCACAAATCGCCCGGTACACCCGAGGCAAGCCGCTGCCGCTCAAGGCTGTTTCAGCGCTGACATGGCCGATCTCGTTGAAGATGTGTTGCCACAACTGAGTCTCCCGCGGACTGCTCAGCGGCAAATCGACGTGACCGCCCTCCCCCGGCAACGCGGCGAAACGACCTTCACCCAGATCCAGCAACGTGCCGACGCCCAGGCCAGTCCCCGGACCAATCACCACCGCCGGCCGCAACGGTTCCGCCGTGCCTTCGCAGACCACCCGAAACTCGTCCGGCTGCAAACGGGTCATGCCCAGCGCCATGGCCGAGAAGTCGTTGACCAGCAACAGTTGATCCACCTGCAAGGTCTTGCAGAACCCCTTGCGGCTGAGTCGCCAGTGATTGTTGGTGAACTTGAATTCATCGCCGCTGACGGGGCCGGCCACCGACAGGCACACCGAACCGATCAAACCCGGCTCCAGGCCAAGCCCGCTCAGGTAGAGAGCAATAGCCTCTTCCGGGCTGGCGTGGTCCGCCGTCGCCAGCACCTGAATCGATTCCAGCTGCTGGTTTTTCCACAACGCGAAACGTGCGTTGGTCCCACCGATGTCACCGACCAAAGCCAGTTTCAATTAAGCGTCTCCAGGGCAGAAGTAAAGGCGCTGGCGCCCTGCTCTGCGGAGCTGAAGGCCATGCGCATGAAACCAAACAGTTCGCGACCGCTGCCGATGTTGTTGCCCAACAGGCCCTTGGCAGGTTCGCGCGCCGCGAATTCTTCGGCGTCCACCTTAAGCTCCAGGGTGCCTTTGACGCCATCGACGCGGATGATATCGCCCTCTTGGACGCGCGCCAAAGCGCCGCCCACATACGCTTCGGGGCTGACGTGAATCGCCGCCGGGATTTTCCCCGACGCGCCGGACATGCGCCCGTCGGTAACCAACGCCACTTTGAAACCGCGATCCTGCAGCACGCCGAGGAACGGCGTCATCTTGTGCAGCTCCGGCATGCCGTTGGAGCGCGGGCCCTGGAAGCGCATCACGGCGACAAAATCCTTCTCCAGCAAACCGGCCTTGAACGCATCGGCCAAATCCTGCTGATCCTGGAACACCATGGCCGGTGCTTCGACGATCTGGTTTTCCAACGCGACGGCGGACACTTTCATCACGCCACGGCCGAGGTTGCCTTCCATGACCCGCAAGCCGCCCTCTGGCGAGAAGGCGCGAGCGACTGGACGCAGGATGGTTTCGTCGAGGCTTTCGATCGGGCCTTCGCGCCAGACCAGTTCGCCATTTTCGAGGAACGGTTCCATGGTGTAGCGGCTCAGGCCATGGCCCAGAACCGTGTTGACGTTTTCGTGCAGCAAGCCAGCTTCCAGCAGTTCGCGGATCAGGAACGACATACCGCCCGCGGCCTGGAAGTGGTTGATGTCGGCTTTGCCGTTCGGATAGACGTGGCTCAGGGTCGGCACCACCTCGGAGAGGTCGGCCATGTCCTGCCAGGTCAATTGAATGCCCGCCGCCATGGCGATAGCCGGCATGTGCAGCGTGTGGTTGGTCGAGCCGCCGGTGGCGTGCAGGGCCACGATGGAGTTGACCAGCGAACGTTCGTCGACGATTTCGCCAATCGGCATGAAGTCGCCGCTTTGCTTGGTCAGACGGGTGACCTGATGCGCCGCTTCGCGGGTCAGGGCATCGCGCAACGGCGTGTTCGGGTTGACGAAAGAGGCGCCCGGCAAGTGCAGGCCCATGACTTCCATCAGCAACTGGTTGGTGTTGGCGGTGCCGTAAAAAGTGCAGGTACCTGGGCTGTGGTAGGACTTCATCTCCGACTCCAGCAGCTCTTCGCGGCTGGCCTTGCCCTCGGCGTAGCGCTGGCGAACGTCGGCTTTCTGCTTGTTGGAAATGCCCGAAACCATCGGCCCGCCCGGCACGAAGATCGTCGGCAAGTGACCGAAGCGCAGCGCGCCCATCATCAGGCCCGGCACGATCTTGTCGCAGATGCCGAGCATCAGCGCACCGTCGAACATGTTGTGGGACAGCGCCACGGCGGCGGACAGCGCAATTACTTCGCGGCTCGGCAGGCTCAGTTCCATGCCCGGCTCGCCTTGGGTCACGCCATCGCACATGGCCGGGGTACCACCGGCGAACTGGCCGACGGAGCCGATTTCACGCAGGGCTTTTTTGATCTGTTCAGGAAACACTTCGTACGGCTGATGCGCCGAGAGCATGTCGTTATACGACGAAACAATCGCAATGTTCGCGGAGTTCATCATTCGCAGACTGTTCTTGTCGTCGGTGCCGCACCCGGCTACGCCGTGGGCGAAGTTGGCGCACTGCAGCTTGCCGCGCATAGGACCGTCGCTGGCAGCACCACGAATCAGTGCAAGGTAAGCCTCACGCGTGGCGCGGCTGCGGGCGATAAGCCGTTCGGTGACCTCAAGGACGCGGGGATGCATGTGTAGAACTCCAGGCTAACGGATGTGGCGACCTGATTGTCTATGCTGATCAAGAACCGTAGTGATTGGGATGACAGACGGTTTTCTTGATCGGTCGGACCAGTTGACTCAGGTCACTCGTTGTAGATTGAACAAAATATTGCCATTAAAAAGGCTTGTTTTCTATTTTTATGCGAATAATCTTGTAATTCCAACAACAAATCGACGGCGGCCCTGTTAAATGACTCTTCGAATCGCAATCAATGGTTTTGGCCGAATTGGCCGTAACGTCCTACGCGCACTGTATACCCAAGGTTATCGTCAGGATCTGCAGATCGTTGCCATCAATGACTTGGGCGACAGCTCGATCAACGCTCATCTGCTCAAGTACGACACTGTTCACGGCACGTTCGACGCCGATGTTCAGCACGACCAGGAAAGCCTGACCGTCAACGGCGACCGTATTTCTGTCAGCGCCATTCGTAACCCGGCCGAACTGCCCTGGGCCGCGGAAAAGATTGATGTCGTATTCGAATGCACCGGTTTGTTCACCGACCGGGCCAAAGCCGCCGCGCATATTACGGCCGGCGCACGCAAAGTGATCATCTCCGCCCCGGCCAAAGGCGCCGACGCCACCGTGGTGTATGGCGTTAACCACGACATTCTGCGCCAATCGCACCAGATTATTTCCAACGCGTCGTGCACCACCAACTGCCTGGCCCCGGTGGCGCAGGTGCTGCACCGCGAGCTGGGCATCGAAAGCGGTTTGATGACCACGATCCACGCCTACACCAATGACCAGCACCTGACTGACGTCTATCATGTCGACCCGTATCGTGCACGTTCGGCCACCCAGAACATGATCCCGAGCAAGACAGGCGCCGCAGAAGCGGTGGGCCTGGTACTGCCAGAACTGGCGGGCAAACTGACCGGCATGTCGGTGCGCGTACCGGTGATCAATGTGTCGCTGGTAGACCTGACTGTTCAGCTCAAACGCGAAGCGTCGGCCGATGAAGTGAATGCGCTGCTGAAAGAAGCGGCCCAGCACTCGAAGATTCTCGGCTACAACACCCTGCCGCTGGTCTCCAGCGACTTCAACCACAACCCGCTGTCGTCGATCTTTGACGCCAACCACACCAAGTCCAGCGGCAAGCTGCTCAAGGTACTGGCCTGGTACGACAACGAATGGGGCTTCTCCAACCGCATGCTCGATAACTGCCTGGCGCTTTGCAACGCCGAATAATCGTTGCCACCTGCAGGAGCATTCGATGATCGGTATCAGTTTTACGCAAAAGACCCTGGCAGCGCGCAAGCGTATTGCCTTGGTCGCCCATGACCACTGCAAGGTGTTTTTGCTGGACTGGGCCGAGCGGCACAAAGACAGGCTCGCACAGCATGAACTGGTCGCCACCGGCACCACCGGGTTGTTGTTGCAACAACGCCTGGATTTGCCTGTGGAGAGCATGATCAGCGGCCCATTGGGTGGCGACCAGCAACTCGGTGCGCGAATCGCCGAGCAGCGGGTCGACATGCTGGTGTTCTTCTGGGACCCGTTCGAACCACAGCCGCACGACCCGGACATCAAGGCGTTATTGCGCGTCGCGGCGGTCTGGAACATTCCCGTCGCCTGCAACGAATGCAGCGCCGACTACCTGCTCAGCAGCCCGATGATGGAGCAGGCGCACGAACACCGGATCCCCGATTACGCGACCTATCTATTGGGCCGCGCCTAGCAATTAGCAAATCAGCTTCACAAATCAATACTTGACCATTCGAGCGGATGATAAGCATTATCATTCGCTCGAAATGGATCAGGTCCTCCCGTGAGTCAATCTCGCTTCAATCACGTCTTCATCGCCCAGCGAGTCTCTCTGCTGCGCACATTGGAGCGGATGGTCAACAATCACAGCACCGCCGAAGACCTCCTGCAGGAGACCTACCTGCGAGTGACCCGGGCGCTCAGTGAGCGGGCCATCGATCACCTTGAACCTTTCGTTTTCCAGACCGCCCGCAACCTGGCACTGGACCATTTGCGTGCGCGGCGGATTCAGTCGCGCACGATGCTCGACGACGTGCCGCTGGACGTGGTGGAAAGCGTCGCCGCCCCTGCCAGCAGTGCCGAGGACGCCGCCCATGCCGAACAATTGCTCGAGCGCTTGAACGTGAGCCTCAATGAACTCAGCGCACGTCAGCAGCAGATTTTCATCCTCAGCCGTCTGCACGGGCACAGCTATCTGGAGATCGCCGAGAAGCTCGGCGTGTCATTGAGCACCGTGCAAAAGGAGCTGAAACTGATCATGGCGGTCTGCGTCGGCGTGGCCGAACGGTTAAACGGAGGCTGAGTCTGTAGGTTTATTCTCTACGAGTGAGGATGAACTGCATGGACTATCGGGCTTTGCTACCCTTGCCCCACTTTCAAGCTTCATTAAAAAAACAGCCGTGCCAAGACACTGCCGAGGAAACACCGTGACGGACACGCTTCCAGTGCCTCCCCCCGCCCCCCCTCCCCCCGCCCCGGCGCGGGACCCCGCACGTGCGATGGACCAGGCCCTCGACTGGCTGATCGTGCTGGACAGTCCGAGCGAGGACCAGACCCGACAGTTTCACGACTGGCTGGCCGCCAATCCGTTGCATGCCGAGGCGTTCGCCAAGGCTCAGGCGATCTGGGATGGCCCGCAGGTCGTGCAATGTGCGCAAAGCCTGGCCGCCCGCCCGCCGAAAGTGACCGTCCTTTCGCGCCTGCGGCCTCACTGGAAACCGCTGGCCACTGCCGCGGTGCTGATCCTCGGTGTGTTCAGTTTCAGCAATCTGCCCATGCGCCTGCAGGCTGATCACCTGACCGTGGTCGGTGAACGTCAACGTCTGCAATTGGAGGACGGCTCGAAGGTCCTGCTCAATACCAATTCGGCCTTCTCCAGCACCATCAACGATCAACAGCGCATTGCCCGCTTGTATCAGGGCGAGGCGTTTTTCGAGGTGGCGGCCAATCGTGGCCAGCCGCTGGAAATCGACGCCGGGCCGGTCAAGGCCAGTGTTCGGGACACCGCATTTGCAGTGCGTTATCTGGACGGTGTGGCACAGGTTCGGGTGCAGCGTGGGGATGTCGACTTGCGAGCGACCCGCGACGACGCGCGAATTCGATTGTCCGCCGGAGAAAGCATCCGTATCGGCCCCAACGGTTTCGATCGCCCCGCCAAGCTCGATGCCGCGACCGATCTGGCGTGGGTCCAGGGTCGACTGGTGTTCGAAAACTGTCCGCTGAGCCAGGTACTGGCGGAGCTGCGTCGTTACTATCCAGGCTGGATCATCATCAACAACAACGAGCAGTTGGCCGACATCGCTGTCACCGGCAATTACCGACTCGACCAGCCGTTGGACGTGGTCCGTTCGCTGGCCCACATCACCTCGGCGCGACTCCAGGAATTCCCGGCGCTGGTGATTTTGAACTAAATGAGAATTATTTTTACTCGATAGCCAAACCCCATACGTCTCGTTATAGCTAATGCAATTGATTCGCATCTTCAGATGCCAATCAGAACCTATAAAGATTCGTGCGACACGGAGCGCTATCGATGTCCTCTCGCCTTACCCGCCAACCTTCTTCACCTTCTCGCGTGCTGTCGCTGCTGACCGCCGCCATCCTGATGGCAGGCAGCGCGCCGCTGATGGCCGCCACCGCTGCAGAGCAACCGACCCGCAACATGGGCGATTACGCGTTCGCCATCCATCAGCAGTCGTTGGTCTCGGCACTCAATGCCTTTACCACCGTGACCGGTTGGCAGGTCGGCTTGTCGGCAGAACTGGCTGAAGGCGTGGCCTCGCCGGGCGTACGGGGTTCGCTGCAGCCAGAGAAAGCCCTCGATCGCCTGTTGGTGGGGACCAACCTGAGCTATCGCAAACTGGGCAACAACAACATCGTGCTGGAGAAGCGCAGCAACAGCGGCGCGCTCAACCTGGAACAGGTGACCATCAGCGCCACCCGTCAGGAACAGGACGTGAACAGCGTGCCGAGCACCGTCACCGTCCAGACCCGCGAAGCGCTGGACCGTAACAATGTGAATAACATCAAGGATCTGGTGCGCTACGAGCCGGGTGTTTCGGTGGGCGGCGCCGGTCAACGCGCCGGTCTCACTGGCTACAACATCCGCGGCATTGACGGCGACCGCGTACTGACCCAGGTCGACGGTGTGCAGGTGCCCGACAGCTTCTTCAACGGCCCGTACGCCCAGACCAACCGCAACTACGTCGATCCCGAGATCGTCAAGCGCGTCGAGATCCTGCGCGGCCCGGCGTCGGTGCTTTACGGCAGCAATGCCATCGGCGGCGCGGTCAGCTACTACACCCTGGACCCGGACGACATCATCAAGCCGGGCAAGGATGTCGGCGCACGCCTGAAAACCGGTTACAGCTCGGCCGACGATAGCTGGTTGACCTCCGGTACCGTGGCCGGTCGCACCGGCGACTTCGACGGCCTGTTGCACTTGAGTCAGCGCAATGGTCATGAAACAGAGTCCTACGGCGAAACCGGCGGCACCGGCCTGAACCGCACCGAGGCCAACCCCGAGGACGTGCGCACCACCAACGTGCTGGCCAAGCTGGGCTGGAACTACGCCGACGATGCGCGCTTCGGCCTGACCTACGAGCACTACAAGGACGACCGCGACACCCACCAGCTGAGCGCGGTGGGCGGCCCGTTCAACGCAGGACGCGGTTTCGGCTTCTATAAATCCCGTACCGGCAACGACACCGTCACCCGCGAACGCTTCGGTCTGGAACACAGCTTCGGCCTGGACAGTGTCCTGGCTGACAACATCAAATGGACGCTGAACTACCAGATCGCCAAGACCGACCAGCGCACCGAAGAAATCTACGCGCCGTCGCGCACCGTGCTGCGCAACCGCGATACCACCTACAAGGATCGCCAATGGGTGTTCGATGCCCAGGCTGACAAGTCGTTTGCCATCGCCGACACCGATCACCGTGTCACCTATGGCACCACCCTCAAACAGGACAAAGTCACCGGTCTGCGCACCGGTAGCGGCACCTGCCTGACAGTGGCCGGCGCGTGCCGGGTCATCGGAGCCGCCAGCGCTGCCGACACCCTGAAACCCGCCAGCGACTTCCCGGACCCGACCATCAACAGCTACAGCGTGTTCGCTCAGGATCAAATCAGCTGGGGCAACTGGACTTTCCTGCCCGGCGCACGCTACGACTACACCCAGCTCAAGCCACACATCACAGACGAGTTCCTGGTCACCGCCGATCAGAGCGGCAACGGCGCGGTGAACGACGACACCAAAACCTGGCATCGTCTGTCGCCAAAATTCGGCACCACCTACAGCTTCAACGACAACTACACCTGGTATGGCCAGTACGCCGAAGGCTTCCGTACTCCGACCGCCAAGGCCCTGTATGGTCGCTTCGAAAACCTGGCCGGCGGCTATCAGGTCGCGCCTAATCCCGACCTGGAGCCGGAAAAGAGCAAAAGTTATGAAACCGGTTTGCGCGGCCAGTTTGAGGCGGGCACTTTCGATATGGCGGTGTTCTACAACAAATACCGCGACTTCATCGACGAGAACGCCATCACTCCCGGCTACACCGAGACCACGTTCCAGAGCAACAACATCAAGCACGCCACCATCAAGGGTCTGGAGCTCAAGGGTCGCCTGAACCTGGATAATTTCGGTGCGCCAAACGGTCTCTACACCCAAGGTTCGGTGTCTTACCTCTATGGCCGCAACGATGACAGCGGCGAGCCGCTGAACAGTATCAACCCGCTGACCGGCGTGTTCGGTCTGGGTTATGACCAGGACAACTACGGTGCCCTGCTGAGCTGGACACTGGTTAAACGCAAGACCCGCGTCGACAGCACCAGCTTCAAAACTCCGGACGGCACCAGCACCCAGTTCAAGACCCCGGGCTATGGCGTGCTCGACCTGGCCGGTTTCTACAAGGTGACCAACGATGTAACCGTCAACGCCGGCCTCTACAACCTGACCAACAAAAAGTATTGGCAGTGGGACGACGTGCGCGGTTACGACAGCGTCGGTGAAGCCTCGGTGACTCAACCGGCCAACCTCGATCGCCTGACTCAACCGGGTCGTAACTTCGCGGTCAATCTGGTCTGGGATATCTGACCTGATTCACCTCCCGGCGCCGCGGAATAGAAGCAGCGCCGGGAGGTTTTTTTACTGTCCGGCGCCCGGTCATTCGTCTCGTTACCAAGCGCCTCTTTTTCTCAAGGACTTCTCATGACCACTCAGGACACTGCTCAACGCCCGACTCTGCGTTCGCAACGCTTGAACCAGATCACCCATGAACCTCACACCCAACTCGATGCGCTGGTCAAAGCGCACGCACCGTTTGAAACCCAGGCCAACTTCGCGCGTTTCGTAGTTGCTCAGTATTTGTTTCAGTCGGAACTGGTGTCGCTGTACAACGATGCCGAGCTGACGTCCATCGTTGCGGACCTGCCGGCACGCTGCCGTGCGGAAGCGGCCAAGGCTGACCTGGCTGACCTGGCTGACCTGGACACTCAAGTTCCGGAGCCCGTCGCAAGCGCCGTGAAGAATCCAGCCAAAGCCGAGGCCCTGGGTTGGCTCTTCGTGTCTGAAGGCTCGAAACTCGGCGCGGCGTTCCTGATCAAGCGTGCCGTGGGCCTGGGGTTGAGCGAAACCTTCGGCGCTCGTCACCTCGCGGAACCGGCCGGTGGCCGCGCTGAAGGCTGGAAAAGCTTCGTCAAAACCCTCGACGGGCTGGAACTCAGCGCACAAGAAGAAGCCGAGTTGGATAAAGGCGCTATCGACGCGTTCAACCGCTTTACCGTGTTGCTGGAACAGGCTTACACCACCACCCCAGAACTCGCCTGACTGTACGCATTCCCCTGTGGGAGCGAGCTTTGTGGCGAGGGGATTTATCCCCGTTGGGTCGCGAAGCGGCCCTAAAAAAGGGGACTGCTGCGCAGTCCAACGGGGATAAATCCCCTCGCCACAAAGCTCGCTCCCACAGGGTTCTTGCCGACTGAGCCAATGCCTCAACCAACATCATCAAAACTCGCCCGAATCCTCTTCGGTCTCCTGGCCTACGTCAGCCTGGGCATCGGCCTGATCGCCATCGTCGTACCCGGCCTGCCGACCACCGAGTTCATCCTGCTGGCTGCTTGGGCCGCGACCAAAAGTTCACCGCGCCTGAGTGCCTGGCTGGAAAACCACCGGCTGTTCGGACCGATCCTGTGCAACTGGCGCAACGGCAAAATTATCGCCCGTCGAGCCAAGGTCAGCGCCACCGTCAGCATGCTGCTGTGCGCCGGGTTGATGCTGGTGATGCTCGATCATGGCTGGCCGATTTACCTGGCCATCGCCAGCATGAGCCTGGGTAATGTGTGGATCTGGTCACGGCCAGAATCGCTGCCGACAATCTCCTGAATTTCTGTCCTTTTCAGGGCATTTTCCTGCGCAAACGTTCACCTACTACCGTTCGTCGGCTTTGCGCTCATGCAACCTGCGCCCCCGCCGATGTGCATGAAATGGCGCTGAATGGACTTGGCGAACCGGGTCGATCCCGACTCACAGCCAATACCTCATCCATTCGCGAGTTCGTCCTATGTTCGACTCTGTCTCCATCCGCCTGAAAATTGTCCTGCTGTCCGGTCTGTGCCTGCTTGGCGTGGTCGTCTTGATCGTCGGCATGAACATCTACCAGACCGATCAGAACGATGAACTGGTCAGCGCCTCCAGCAGCAAGATGCTCACCGCCAGTGTGCAGAACCTGCTCCATGCCAAGGCCGCCGAGCAAGCGGTGCGGGTGCAGAAGACCTTCGGCGAAAGTCTGCTGGTGGTGACCGCCCTGGCCGATCAGATCAAGGACATGCGCACCCTGGCGAGCAAGCGCTCCCTTGAAGCTGGCGCCCTGCGCGAAGAGTTGAACCAGAGCCTGAAAACCGCCTTCGAGCGCAACAGCAAAGTGCTGGGGATCTGGCTGGCGTTCGAGCCCAACGGGCTGGACGGCAAGGACAGCGAGTTCGCCAACGATGCGGCTCGCCAGTCCAACGAAGCCGGTCGTTTCGCCAGCTACTGGAGCCGTGCCGGCGGTGCCGGGATCAACACGATCATGGTCGAAGACGACATGACCAAAACCACCTTGAGCCTCAGCGGTACACCCTACAACAGCTGGTACACCTGCCCTCGCGACAGCAAGCGTACCTGCCTGCTCGACCCCTATGCCGATACCGTCGGCGGTAAGGAAATGCTGATGACCACCATTTCCGTACCGCTGTTGGTGGATGGCAAATCCATCGGCGTGGTCGGTGTGGACATTGCCCTCGACGCGCTGCAAGCGGCGGCTGTCGACTCCCAACGTGATCTGTTCAACAGCGCCGGGCACATGCTGATCGTCTCCGGCAGCGGCGTGCTCGCCGGTTACAGTGTCGACGCGAGCAAGGTCGGCAAAAGCATCGGTGACACCTTGGGCGCGGACGGCAAGGACGTCCTGCAACTGCTCAGCGCTGGCACGCCGAAGATCCTCGAACAGGGCGACCTGATTCGCGCGGTGTACCCGGTCAGTCCGATTGCCGAGTCCAAAGCCTGGGGCGTGGTGATCGACCTGCCGAAACAAGTGCTGCTGGCCGACTCGGTAAAGTTGCAAGCCGTACTCGATGACGCCCAGCAAAGCGGCACCCTCAAAGCGGTGTTGGTGGCGGTGATTGCCGGCCTGGTCGGACTGTTGCTGATCTGGCTCACGGCGTCCGGCGTGACTCGGCCGATCAATAGCGTGGCCGAGATGCTCAAGGCGATTGCCAGCGGCGACGGCGACCTGACTCAACGTCTGCACTACAGCAAGAAAGACGAACTGGGCGAACTGGTGAGCTGGTTCAACCGTTTCCTCGACAAGCTGCAACCGACTATCGCGCAGATCAAACAAAGCATCACCGATGCGCGCGGCACGGCCGACCAGTCCTCGGAAATCGCTCGCCAGACCAGCGAGGGCATGCAGGTACAGTTCCGCGAAATCGACCAGGTCGCCACCGCGTCCAACGAAATGAGCGCCACCGCCCACGACGTCGCCAACAGTGCCTCGAACGCGGCGAACGCGGCCAAAGGTGCTGATCAATCAGCCCGCGACGGCATGTCGATCATCGAACGCAGCACCCGCGACATCAACCTGCTGGCCGACGAAGTCAGCAAAGCGGTGACCGAAGTCGAAGCGCTGGCGGTCAACAGCGAGCAGATCGGCTCGGTGCTGGAAGTGATCCGCAGCATCGCCGAACAAACCAACCTGCTGGCGCTCAACGCGGCGATTGAAGCAGCCCGTGCCGGCGAGAGCGGTCGCGGGTTCGCGGTGGTCGCCGATGAGGTGCGCAACCTGGCCAAACGCACACAGGACTCGGTGGAAGAAATTCGCATCGTGATCGAACGCATCCAGACCGGCACTCGCGGCGTGGTGGCCACCATGCATTCGAGCCAGACCCAGGCCCACAGCAACGCCGGACAGATTCAGCAGGCGGTTCAGGCCTTGAGCAAAATCAGCGACGCAGTGACGGTCATCAGCGACATGAACCTGCAAATCGCCAGCGCCGCCGAACAGCAAAGCGCCGTGGCCGAAGAGGTCAACCGCAACGTCTCGGCGATCCGCACCGTCACCGAAACCTTGACCGGGCAGGCCACCGAGTCAGCGCAGATCAGCAGCCAGCTCAACTCTTTGACCACCCATCAGATGAAATTGATGGATCAGTTCCGGGTGTAATTTGATCTATCATCAGGCCCTCTCCCGGAGGGCCTTCGATGACTGGTTTACTCACGTCCATTCAAGCCGCACTCGGCTTGCCTCATACGCAGGTCAAGCTCACCTCGAGCGGCGCCCTGCCCTCGGCGTTTGCCGTCACCGACCTGGCGTGCGCCAGCATTGCCGCTGCCGGCCAGGCTGTCAGCGAATGGCTCCAGCAACAAACCGGTCGCTTGCCCACCCTTGAGGTCGACCGCCGCCTGGCCTCCTTCTGGTTCGCCACTTCGATCCGCCCGATAGGCTGGAGCGTCCCGCCGCTCTGGGACCCGGTCGCCGGTGACTACGCCACAAAGGATGGCTGGGTCCGCCTGCACACCAACGCGCCCCATCACCGCGCCGCTGCCGAAAAAGTGCTCGGCGCCTGTGCCGACCGTGCAGCGATGGCGAGCAAGGTTGCTCAATGGGCCAAACGTGATCTGGAGCAGGTCGTGGTCGATGCCGGTGGCTGCGCCGCCGAGATGCACACCTGGACGCAATGGCAGGCGCATCCCCAAGGCCAGGCCGTGAACACCGAGCCGCTGATTCAGTTTGCGGACAACAGCCGCCAGAACGCGAAACCGTGGCAAGGCTCGGTGGCGCAACCGCTGGCCGGGATCAAGGTCCTGGATTTAACCCGAGTGCTCGCCGGCCCGATTGCCAGCCGCTTTCTGGCAGGCCTCGGTGCCGACGTTTTGCGTATCGACCCACCGACCTGGAACGAACCGGGCGTGGTGCCGGAAGTCACCCTGGGCAAACGCTGCGCGCGCCTGGACCTGCACGACAAGACTGATCGCGCGGTGTTCGAAAGCCTGCTCAAGGACGCTGACATTCTGCTTCACGGCTACCGCGCGGATGCACTGGAACGCCTGGGTTACGGCGTCGCCGAACGCCAGAAACTGGCGCCCGGCCTGATCGATGTCAGCCTCAATGCCTACGGCTGGAGCGGCCCGTGGCAGAACCGCCGCGGTTTCGACAGCCTGGTACAAATGAGCAGCGGGATCGCCGACACTGGCATGCAGTGGAAACACGCGAACAAGCCGACGCCATTGCCATTGCAAGCGCTCGATCACGCTACCGGGTATTTGATGGCGGCCAGTGCGATTCGATTGTTGGGGCGTAGTGGATCGGCGCGGTTGTCGTTGGCGCGTACGGCGAAGTTGCTGATTGAAAACGGCGCGGGGACGGATGAGCCGTTGCGGGCAGAAGATGACAGCGATCAAGGGCTGTTGGTTGAGCAGACGCCCTGGGGACCGGCGCATCGACTTCATGTGCCATTGAAAATAACGGGGACACCGTTGCAGTGGGCACTTGCTGCTGGAGAATTAGGTTCACATCGCGCGCAGTGGTGGTGACTGCCGGATTGCTATCGTCGGAACGCCGCCCGGACCAAGCTCGCTCCCACAGGTGACGGAGTTTTCCCGGACGACTGCGATCAAACTGCCGGACCACTGCCTCGATGCCAACAATCGCCCGCGCCGACAAGAACCCCAGCATCGCCGACCAGTCATAGGGCGGTGGGTACTCCAGCAGCACCTTCATAACGCCTCCAATTGCCGATGAGACCACGCTGACCAGGATGAACCAAGTTCGCCCGACAGACTGGAAAAGTCGTGATGATCGGTTCACTCTCGGACTCGGCGACACCCGGATTAGCGATCAATAAAAGAAACTCCGAGGGCAGGCTTGAGGTCTGCCCTGATTCAATACCTTTTTGAAGGAGAGATGCCAATGGCAACGTTCGAGCCCGGTCACCTGCACATCGAGCGCCACGCGCTGAACAAGGACGATTACAGTTACAGCCTGAGCATCGACTATGAAGTCAGCCAGGACCCCAAGGAAGGTCAAGGCATGCTCTTCAAGATGCATGGTACGGTTGGGGACAAGGAGTTGAAGGAAGAATTCTTCCTGCCCAAGGATCAGGCATTCGACTTCGCCCGGCATGCCACGCGCATTGCGCAAAAATACGGCTTGCCCAAGGAAGCCAGCATCGGTTCGATTCACAAGCAATACGACGAGATGTTTGAAGATGTGCGCGCGCAGCTGGATGTGAAATCCGGTGACCCGGTCAAACCTGAGCATCTGGATCGAATCTGAAGGCCACCCCCTCACCCTGACCCTCTCCCCACTGGGGCGGTCCGACGTTCGGGAGGGCTGGGGTGAGGGGTGGCTTTTGAATCCACCCTAAATCTCAAGATTTCACCCAAGACCTCCTCCAAGGCATACTTGCCACCCTCCGCACTCCAGAACCAAGAAACGCCCCATGCGTATCCACGTCAGCTTCATCGACCGCGTCGGTATTACCCAGGAAGTCCTGGCCTTGCTTGGTGGGCGCAATCTCAATCTGGATGCGGTGGAAATGGTCCCGCCCAACGTCTATATCGATGCCCCGACGCTGAGCCCGGAAGTCCTCGAAGAGCTGCGCGATGCGTTGTTCAGCGTGCGCGGCGTGCAAGCGGTGACGGTAGTCGACATTCTTCCCGGTCAGCGTCGGCACCTGCAGCTTGATGCGTTGCTCGCGGCCATGACCGACCCGGTCCTGGCGCTGGACAGTGCCGGCAAGGTGTTGCTGGCCAACCCGGCACTGATTGCCTTGTACGGGCGCGAGCCTGACGGCGAAAGCATCGCTGACCTGTTCGCCGACCCAACACTACTCGAAGCCCTGCTGGAAAACGGCTTCCGCCTGCCGCTGCGGGAAGTCACCGTCAACGGCCAGACGTTGCTGCTGGATGCCACACCGATTACCGACGCCGGCGCCCTGCTGACTCTGTATCAACCGAACCGTATCGGCGAACGCCTTTCGGCACTGCACCACGACCATGCCGAAGGGTTCGATGCGCTGCTCGGCGAGTCTCCGTCGATTCGGACCCTCAAGGCCCGCGCCCAGCGCGTTGCGGCCCTCGATGCGCCGTTGCTGATCCAGGGCGAAACCGGCACCGGCAAAGAACTGGTTGCGCGTGCCTGCCACGCCATCAGCGCTCGACACAGTTCGCCCTTTTTGGCGCTGAACTGCGCGGCATTGCCGGAGAACCTCGCCGAAAGCGAATTGTTCGGCTACGCCCCCGGCGCCTTCACCGGTGCGCAACGGGGCGGCAAACCGGGGCTGATGGAACTGGCCAACCAGGGCACGGTGTTTCTCGATGAGATCGGCGAGATGTCGCCGTACTTGCAGGCAAAATTGCTGCGCTTCTTGAACGACGGCAGCTTCCGCCGGGTGGGCGGGGATCGTGAGGTGAAGGTCAATGTGCGGATCCTCAGCGCCACGCACCGCGATCTGGAAAAAATGGTCAGCGAAGGTTCGTTCCGCGAAGATTTGTTCTATCGCCTCAACGTCCTGAACGTCGAAGTCCCGCCCCTGCGCGAACGCGGCCAGGACATCCTGCTGCTCGCCCGCTACTTCATGCAGCAGGCCTGCGCGCAGATCCAGCGTCCGGTCTGTCGCCTGGCGCCCGGCACCTATCCGGCACTGCTGGGCAATCGCTGGCCGGGCAACGTGCGGCAATTGCAGAACGTGATCTTCCGTGCCGCCGCCATTTGCGAAAGCAGCCTGGTCGATATCGGCGACCTCGATATCGCTGGCACTTCGGTGGCGCGCCAGAGCGACAGCGACGTCGATAGCCTCGAACAGGCGATGGAGGAGTTCGAGAAAAACCTGCTGGAAAAACTCTACGTCAGCTACCCCTCGACCCGCCAATTGGCCAGCCGTTTGCAAACCTCCCACACGGCGATTGCCCATCGGTTGCGCAAGTACGGCATTCCCAATAAGCCCTGAAGCCGCCATCGCGAGCAAGCTCGCTCCAACACTGGGATTGTGTCGATCACAAATCTCTGATCACAGGAGATCCCTGTGGGAGCGAGCTTGCTCGCGATGAGGCCAGTTGCCTCACCATCAATCTCATCAAAAGCGACCTCCATCTGTACTGAAAGCGCTACAGCGGAACGATATCGCTACACCCTCTCCTGATCACCGCTGCGCAAGGCTTTGATCCACTTAGGCTTTTTTCTCCACCTTGTGCTGTAGCGATTTCGTTACAGCCAGCAAATCCTTGCACCTCAAACAAATACATAACTTATTGATTTTTAACGAATAAATAACATTGGCCGCGATTTTGCTTAGTATCCACTCATAAAGCAGGGCTTTGCCCAGCATTCAATCGCGTCACCAGACGAGTCTGGCCCCCCTTAGGAGTTTCCATGAGCGAGTTGCGTTTTACTGAAGATCACGAATGGCTACGTACCGAAGCTGACGGCACCGTCACAGTCGGCATCACCGCTTTCGCACAGAACGCCCTGGGCGACGTGGTTTTCGTACAACTGCCTGAGCTGCAGTCCTACGACAAAGGCGCTGAAGCCGCCACCGTGGAATCGGTAAAAGCCGCCAGCGGCGTGTATATGCCGCTGGACGGTGAAGTGCTGGAAGTGAACCCGGCGCTGGACAGCAGCCCTGAACTGGTCAACGAAGATCCGCTGGGCGAAGGCTGGTTCTTCCGCTTTCAGCCAAGCGATGCCTCGGCTGTCGCCCAACTGCTGGATCAAGACGCCTACGACCGTCTGATCAAAGCCAACGCCGAAGCCTGAGGAGCGCTGACATGACTCAAATAAACCTAACGACCGCCAACGAATTCATCACCCGCCACATCGGCCCGCGTGCCGGCGACGAGCAAGCCATGCTCAACAGCCTCGGCTTTGACTCCCTGGAAGCCCTGAGCGCCAGCGTCATTCCCGACAGCATCAAAGGCACCAGCGTGCTCGGCCTGGAAGACGGTCTGAGCGAAGCGGACGCCCTGGCGTTGATCAAATCCATCGCCGGTAAAAACCAGCTGTTCAAAACCTACATCGGCCAGGGCTACTACGGCACTCACACGCCGTCGCCGATCCTGCGCAACCTGCTGGAAAACCCGGCCTGGTACACCGCGTACACCCCGTACCAACCGGAAATTTCCCAGGGCCGTCTCGAGGCGCTGCTGAACTTCCAGACCCTGATCAGCGACCTCAGCGGCCTGCCGATCGCCAACGCCTCGCTGCTGGATGAAGCCACCGCCGCCGCCGAAGCCATGACCTTCTGCAAACGCCTGAGCAAGAACAAAGGCAGCCACGCGTTTTTCGCGTCGGTACACTGCCATCCGCAAACCCTCGACGTGCTGCGCACCCGTGCCGAGCCGTTGGGCATCGACGTAGTGGTTGGCGACGAGCGTGAACTGACTGACGTGACGCCGTTTTTCGGCGCACTGCTGCAATACCCGGCGAGCAACGGTGACGTCTTTGATTACCGCGAACTGACCGAACGCTTCCACGCCGCTAACGCGCTGGTCGCGGTGGCCGCCGACTTGCTGGCCCTGACCGTGCTGACCCCGCCGGGCGAGTTCGGTGCTGACGTGGCCATCGGCAGCGCGCAACGTTTCGGCGTGCCGCTGGGCTTCGGTGGCCCGCACGCCGCGTATTTCTCCACCAAGGATGCGTTCAAGCGCGACATGCCGGGCCGTCTGGTCGGTGTCTCCGTCGACCGTTTCGGCAAGCCGGCCCTGCGCCTGGCGATGCAGACCCGCGAGCAACATATCCGTCGCGAGAAGGCCACCAGCAACATCTGCACCGCGCAGGTTCTGCTCGCCAACATCGCCAGCATGTACGCCGTGTACCACGGCCCGAAAGGCCTGACGCAGATTGCCCAGCGCATTCATCACCTGACCGCGATTCTGGCCCAAGGCCTGAAAGCCCTGGGCCTGAGCGTCGAGCAAGCCAGCTTCTTCGACACCCTGACCCTGAACACCGGCGCCAACACCGCCAAGCTGCACGACAAGGCTCGCGCTCAGCAGATCAACCTGCGTGTGGTCGATGCTGAACGTCTGGGCCTGTCCCTCGACGAAACCACGTCGCAAGCTGACGTGGAAAGCCTGTGGGCCCTGCTGGCTGACGGTAAAGCGCTGCCGGATTTCGCCGCCCTCGCCGCCTCGGTTCAAAGCACCCTCCCGGCCACCCTGGTGCGCCAATCGCCGATCCTCAGCCACCCGGTGTTCAACCGTTACCACTCGGAAACCGAGCTGATGCGCTACCTGCGCAAGCTCGCCGACAAGGACCTGGCGCTGGATCGCACCATGATCCCGCTGGGTTCCTGCACCATGAAACTCAATGCCGCCAGCGAAATGATCCCGGTGACCTGGGCCGAGTTCGGCGCCCTGCACCCGTTCGCCCCGGCCGAGCAAAGCGCCGGTTACCAGCAGCTGACCGATGAACTGGAAGCCATGCTCTGCGCCGCCACCGGTTACGACGCGATCTCGCTGCAACCGAACGCCGGCTCGCAAGGCGAATACGCCGGCCTGCTGGCGATTCGCGCCTATCACCAGAGCCGTGGCGAAGACCGTCGCGACATCTGCCTGATCCCCTCGTCCGCCCACGGCACCAACCCGGCCACCGCCAACATGGCCGGCATGCGCGTGGTCGTGACCGCGTGCGATGCCCGCGGCAACGTCGACATCGAAGACCTGCGCGCCAAGGCCATCGAGCACCGCGAGCATCTCGCGGCATTGATGATCACCTACCCGTCGACCCACGGCGTGTTCGAAGAAGGCATCCGCGAAATCTGCGGCATCATTCATGACAACGGCGGCCAGGTGTACATCGACGGCGCCAACATGAACGCCATGGTCGGCCTCTGCGCACCGGGCAAGTTCGGCGGCGATGTGTCGCACCTGAACCTGCACAAAACCTTCTGCATCCCGCACGGCGGTGGCGGCCCGGGCGTCGGCCCGATTGGCGTCAAGTCGCACCTGACCCCGTTCCTGCCGGGTCACGCGCAGATGGAGCGCAAGCAAGGCGCGGTCTGCGCCGCACCGTTCGGCAGCGCGAGCATTTTGCCGATCACCTGGATGTACATTCGGATGATGGGTGGCGCGGGGCTGAAGCGCGCGTCGCAACTGGCGATCCTGAATGCCAACTACATTTCCCGTCGCCTCGAAGAGCATTACCCGGTGCTGTACACCGGCAGCAACGGCCTGGTGGCGCACGAATGCATCCTCGATTTGCGCCCGCTGAAAGACAGCAGCGGCATCAGCGTCGATGACGTCGCCAAGCGCCTGATCGACTTCGGCTTCCACGCCCCGACCATGTCGTTCCCGGTCGCCGGCACGCTGATGATCGAGCCGACCGAAAGCGAATCCAAGGAAGAACTGGACCGCTTCTGCGACGCCATGATCCGCATCCGCGAAGAAATCCGCGCGGTGGAAAACGGCACGCTGGACAAGGACGACAACCCGTTGAAAAACGCACCGCATACTGCGGCGGAACTGGTTGGCGAGTGGACGCATCCGTACAGCCGTGAGCAAGCGGTGTATCCGGTTGCGTCGCTGATCGAAGGCAAGTACTGGCCACCGGTCGGTCGGGTCGACAACGTGTTTGGTGATCGCAACCTGATCTGCGCTTGCCCGTCGATCGAAAGCTACGCTTAAAACTGATGGGGGCGGGTTCGCCTGCCCCACTCAAAACACCACAAAACCCTGTGGGAGCGAGCTTGCTCGCGATGACGGACTGACATTCACCAAAGATGTCGACTGAAGGACCGCTATCGCGAGCAAGCTCGCTCCCACAGGGATCCGTGCCAACCGTCATGTTCGGCCAATTCCTATAACAAGAAACCGGAGAACAACCATGTCGTTAAGCGTGTTCGACCTGTTCAAGATTGGCATCGGCCCCTCCAGCTCCCACACCGTCGGCCCGATGCGTGCTGCTGCGCGTTTCGCCGAAGGTTTGCGCCGTGAAGGGCTGCTGGCTGCAACCGCCTGCGTCAAAGTCGAGCTCTATGGATCACTCGGCGCCACCGGTAAAGGACACGGCAGCGACAAGGCTGTGTTGCTCGGCCTGGAAGGCGAACACCCGGACACCGTGAACACCGAAACCGTCGCCGCCCGCCTGCAAGAGATTCGCAGCAGCGGTCGTCTGAACCTGCTCGGTGAACACGCCATCGAATTCAATGAAAAGCTGCATTTGGCGATGATCCGCAAACCGTTGGCCTATCACCCCAACGGCATGATTTTTCGCGCCTTCGATGCTGCCGGCATACAAATCCGCAGCCGCGAGTACTACTCGGTCGGCGGCGGTTTTGTGGTCGATGAAGACGCCGCTGGCGCCGACCGCATCGTCGAAGACGCCACGCCACTGACCTTCCCGTTCAAAAGCGCCAAGGACTTGCTCGGTCACTGCGCTACTTATGGCTTGTCGATCAGCCAGGTGATGCTGACCAACGAAAGTGCCTGGCGCCCGGAAGCGGAAACTCGCGCCGGCCTGCTGAAAATCTGGCAAGTGATGCAGGACTGCGTCGACGCCGGTTGCCGCAACGAGGGCATTTTGCCCGGTGGCTTGAAGGTCAAACGCCGTGCGGCAGCGCTGCATCGGCAACTGTGCAAGAACCCGGAATCGTCCCTGCGCGATCCGCTGTCGGTGCTGGACTGGGTCAACCTCTATGCACTGGCGGTCAACGAAGAAAACGCCAACGGCGGACGCGTGGTCACTGCGCCTACAAACGGTGCGGCAGGGATCGTCCCCGCTGTTTTGCATTACTACATGCGCTTCATCCCCGGCGCCAACGAAGACGGCGTCGTACGCTTTCTGCTGACCGCGGCCGCGATCGGCATTCTCTATAAAGAAAACGCCTCGATCTCCGGCGCTGAAGTCGGCTGTCAGGGTGAAGTTGGCGTGGCGTGCTCCATGGCCGCCGGCGCCCTGTGCGAAGTCCTCGGTGGCACCGTGCAGCAGGTGGAAAACGCCGCTGAAATTGGCATGGAACACAACCTCGGCCTGACCTGCGACCCGATCGGCGGGCTGGTGCAAGTGCCTTGCATCGAGCGCAACGCCATGGGTTCGGTGAAAGCCATCAACGCGGTGCGCATGGCCTTGCGCGGCGACGGTCAGCACTTCGTCTCCCTCGACAAGGTCATCCGCACCATGCGCCAGACCGGCGCCGATATGAAAAGCAAATACAAGGAAACCGCCCGTGGCGGTTTGGCGGTCAACATTATCGAGTGCTGATGCGCGCGCATTGTCATCTGCACACTTTTTCAGGAGCTGAATATGTCCACCGAACAACTGTTGAAAACCCCGTTGCACGCACTGCACATCGAACTCGGCGCCCGCATGGTGCCGTTCGCCGGCTATGACATGCCAGTGCAATACCCGCTGGGCGTGATGAAAGAACACCAGCACACCCGTGATCAGGCCGGGCTGTTCGATGTCTCGCACATGGGCCAGATCCGCCTGACCGGCGCCAATGCCGCCAAGGCCCTGGAAACCCTGGTGCCGGTCGACATCATCGACCTGCCGGCGGGCATGCAGCGCTATGCGATGTTCACCAACGAGACCGGCGGCATCCTTGACGATCTGATGGTCGCCAATCTGGGTAACGACGAACTGTTCCTGGTGGTCAACGCCGCGTGCAAGGATCAGGACCTGGCGCATCTGCGCAAGCACATCGGCGACCAGTGCACGATCGAGCCACTGTTCGAAGAACGCGCCCTGCTGGCGCTGCAAGGTCCGGCCGCGGTCACCGTACTCGCACGCCTGGCGCCTGAAGTGGCGAAGATGACCTTCATGCAGTTCGCTCGAGTGAAGCTGTTGGGCATCGAGTGCTTTGTCAGCCGTTCGGGCTACACCGGTGAAGATGGGTTCGAAATCTCCGTGCCGGCCGCCAACGCCGAAGCCCTGGCTCGCGCTCTGCTGGCCGAACCGGAAGTGGCGGCCATCGGCCTTGGCGCTCGCGACTCCCTGCGCCTGGAAGCCGGCCTGTGCCTCTACAGCCACGACATGAACACCGAAACCTCGCCGATCGAAGCTAGCCTGCTGTGGGCCATTTCCAAGCCTCGTCGCGCTGATGGCGCGCGGGCTGGCGGTTTCCCTGGTGCTGAAACCGTGTTCGGACAGCAACAAGCCGGTGTCAGCCGCAAGCGTGTTGGTCTGTTGCCTCAGGAACGCACGCCGGTGCGCGAAGGTGCAGAAATCGTCAATGAAGCAGGCGACATCATTGGTGCAGTGTGCAGTGGCGGCTTCGGCCCGACCCTGGGCGGCCCTCTGGCCATGGGTTACCTCGACAGCGCTTACATCGCTATCGACACACCCGTTTGGGCGATTGTTCGTGGGAAAAAGGTGCCTTTGCTTGTAAGCAAAATGCCATTTGTTCCACAACGCTACTATCGTGGTTGATTGACTGTTTCTATAAGTAACGCGGCTGCGTTCACAGTGCACTAATGTGTAACGCAACCGCCATAAAACAGTGCGTATCTTCGATTACGAACTTGGCTTATAACGATCGAAAACAATTGAACACGGCGATCGCATAAGCCAGCACTAGTTGCGACAGAAACCCGCCAACGCTAGCAAATACGGGCCCTCCACAGGGCTTGTTTTTTCTCCCGTAGTTGGCGTAGAGTTTGTTCACTGTGTTTGCATGGGTCGCCTGGAATCGTGACCTGGGCAGTAGCCTACAAGTTAGCTACATCCCGTTCGACGTCTTCTTACTCTCCTGCAACCAGCCCCAGTACTCTTTCACAAGAAGGAGGCTGTCATTAATTTTTGCGTCAAAGGAAATAAGAAATGTCCCAACGTCAGAGCGGTACCGTCAAGTGGTTTAACGACGAGAAAGGTTTTGGTTTTATCACTCCAGAAAGCGGTCCGGATCTGTTCGTGCATTTCCGCGCTATTCAGGGCAACGGCTTCAAGAGCCTGAAAGAAGGCCAAAAAGTGACATTCGTTCCTGTGCAAGGCCAGAAAGGCATGCAGGCTGACGAAGTACAAGCAGAAGCCTGATCTTCTGTAACGAAAAAGCCCCTGATGCTGACATCAGGGGCTTTTTTGTGCGCGTAAATCCGTAAAATGGCTTCTTTTTCCGCCGAGAGCCCTGCCATGCCGAAACACCTGCTGAAACCCCAGGGCGAATTTCCTGCCGCTGGCTTGGGTCGTCGTCTGGCAGCGATGTTCTATGACTTCCTGTTGTGTACTGCCCTGCTGATCGTCACCAGCGGCCTCTACAAGATGATCCAGATGGCGATCATCGGCGAAGACAAAATGCGCACGTTGACCGAAGCCGGTGCGCTGGATGGAGATCCATTGCTGTCGACAGTGCTGCTGTTCGTGCTGTTCGGTTTCTTCGCCAAGTTCTGGACCTGGTCCGGCCAAACTCTGGGCATGCAGGTCTGGTGCATCCGCGTGCAGAATGCCGATGGCTCATCCATCAGCCTGTGGCAGGCGCTGCTGCGGTTTGTGGTGTCGATCGCGTCCTGGCTGTGCGTCGGGCTGGGTTTCTTCTGGCCCCTGTTCGACAAACAGAAACGCAGTTGGCATGACATCTACTCCAATACCCAGCTCGTGCGGATTCCAAAGAAAACCAAGTAATCCAGCCATACGAAAACCACTGTGGGAGCGAGCTTGCTCGCGATGGCGGCCTGTCAGTTACATGCATGTTGACTGACACACCGCCATCGCGAGCAAGCTCGCTCCCACAGTTTTTTTGCAACTAGCTGACAGATCTCAGGCGTTGCCGGCCAATTTCATCCGCGCAGCCTGGGTGAAGTCGAGCATGCGCTTGAGCGGCCGAATCGCCTGCGGGATCAGCGCCGGATCGACAAAGATCTCATTCGCCCCCTCCTTCAAGCTCTTCAGCAGGTGCTCAAGGGTGTTCATCGCCATCCACGGGCAATGTGCGCAGCTGCGGCACGCTGCGCCGTTACCGGCCGTTGGCGCTTCGATGAAGACCTTGTCCGGGCACAGCTGCTGCATCTTGTAGAAGATGCCGCGGTCGGTGGCGACGATCAGGGTCTTGTTTGGCAGACTCTGCGCTGCCGCAATCAACTGACTGGTGGAACCGACGGCATCGGCCAACTCGATCACCGAAGTCGGCGACTCGGGATGCACCAGAATCGCTGCATCCGGGTACAGCGCCTTCATGTCTTCGAGTTGTTTGGACTTGAACTCTTCGTGAACGATGCAGGCACCGTCCCACAGCAGCATGTCCGCGCCGGTCTGGCGCTGGATGTAGGTGCCCAGGTGTTTGTCCGGGCCCCAAATGATGGTTTCGCCGTTATCCATCAGGCTTTCAACGATCTCCAGCGCGCAGCTTGAAGTCACCACCCAATCCGCCCGGGCTTTCACTGCCGCCGACGTGTTGGCATACACCACCACGGTGCGTTCCGGGTGCTGATCGCAGAACGCCGAGAACTCGTCCACCGGGCAACCCAGGTCCAGCGAGCAGGTCGCTTCCAGGGTCGGCATCAGGATGCGTTTTTCCGGGTTGAGGATTTTGGCGGTCTCGCCCATGAACTTCACACCGGCGACCACCACCGTCTTGGCCGGGTGAGCGTTGCCGAAGCGGGCCATCTCCAGCGAGTCTGAGACGCAACCGCCGGTTTCTTCGGCCAGGGCCTGAATGACCGGATCGCAATAGAAGTGAGCAACCAGCACCGCGTCCTGAGCCTTGAGCTCGGCAGCGATGGCGGCACGGTAATAGGCCTCCTCCTCGGCAGTCAGCGGTTTGGGCTGCTTGGCGTCGAGGTGGGCTTGAACCAGAAGGCGTTCGGAAATCTGCGTCATGTTCGCAAGACCTGCAGGCGCTTTCGCGCGAAAGTCGAGTATACACCCGGCTCCGGACCCTTCAGGGTACCGCCGGGAGAGTGAGTATCATCAGGCACGGACAACGTTGAAGCTGCGCAAGGCTACAGAATATCCCGTAGATGCAAAAGATGATTCTGACCTGCGTCACGGGTCGCAGCCCGGAACTGGGCGAGCTCAAATCGCGGGCAAAAAAAAATCCGGAAATCCTCACTTGCGTGGGCCTTCCAGACTTTTAAAACTGCTACAAAAATGGTGGGTCGTGTGGGATTCGAACCTACGACCAATTGGTTAAAAGCCAACTGCTCTACCAACTGAGCTAACGACCCGCTGTGTGGTGGCGCGTATAATACTGATTTTTAAGGACTATTCAACACCTAATTTGAAATAAATCAAAAATAAGGTGTTGGGTCGCTGATTCCGGCTGCCGCAAAGCCTTCTGCACGCAGGCGGCAGCTGTCGCATTTGCCGCATGCACGGCCATTATCGTCGGCCTGATAGCAGGAAACAGTCAGCCCGTAATCAACACCCAGCTTCACGCCTGCCTGTACGATCTGCGCCTTGCTCAGGTTTTGCAGTGGCGCCTGGATACGGAAACCATTGCCCTCTACACCAGCCTTGGTCGCCAGATTGGCCATGCGCTCGAAAGCCTCAACGAACTCGGGACGGCAATCCGGGTAACCGGAGTAATCCACCGCGTTCACACCAATAAAAATGTCACGCGCGCCGAGCACTTCAGCCCAGCCCAACGCGAGGGACAGAAACACCGTGTTGCGCGCCGGTACGTAAGTCACCGGAATGCCTTCACTCGGTGCTTCCGGCACATCAATGGAGCTATCCGTCAGCGCCGAACCGCCGATGCCGTTCAGATTCAAACCGATCACCTTGTGCTCGACCACACCCAAGTCACGAGCAACGCGCTCGGCGGCATGCAGTTCAGCGCGATGGCGCTGACCGTAATCGAAGCTCATGGTGTAGCAGCTGTAGCCTTCAGCTCGGGCCATCGCCACGACGGTCGCCGAGTCCAGGCCGCCGGACAACAGGATGACCGCACGCTTTTCCACAGTGTTCAGTTGTTCAGTCATTTCAGCGCCCCGGCTCGTCATTCCAAAGATATTTATGCAACTGCAATTGCAGTCGCACTGGCAGGTTGTCCGCCACCACCCAGTCAGCCAGGTCCCGCGCGTTCAGGTCATGGTGACTTGGCGAGAACAGGACTTCGCCAGCACGCTGATCCAGACCGTACTGAATCAGTTTGGACACAGCCCAGTCGTAGTCTTCCCGCGAGCAGATGACAAACTTCACCTGATCGTTGCGCGTGAGCAGTTCGATGTTCTCGTAGCGGTTGCGATGCACTTCTTTCGAACCCGGGGTTTTCAGATCGACGACGCGACTGACCCGTGGATCGACGGCCGAAATGTCCAGGGCACCGCTGGTTTCCAGCGAGACCTCGTAACCGGCGTCACACAACTGCTTGAGCAATGGGATGGCATTAGGTTGCGCCAGGGGCTCGCCGCCCGTGACACACACGTAGCGCGGACGAAAACCGGCCACTTGCTCGAGGATGTCATCGAGCGGGCGAAGGGTGCCGCCCGTGAACGCGTAGGCGCTGTCGCAGTATTGGCAACGCAACGGGCAACCGGTCAGGCGCACAAAAACTGTGGGCAGCCCGGCAGTCCGCGTTTCACCCTGCAACGAGTAGAAAACTTCGGTGATTCTCAATGTGTCTTGCATAGTCGCCACGGGCATAACAGCTAAACAGGCTGTCCGCCTCCGTCAGGCACTTCAAGGAATCCCGCCACCGCGCAGATCCCAAAAAGCGTGTTTCATAAAAAGGGCGTGAATTCTAACGAAAAAACCCGCGACAAGCGCGGGTTTCTTCAAAACGGGTCAAGCAACCCTTACATTTTTTGCAGATCACGCTGGGCCAACTGAGCGGCGGAAGTGCCCGGGTATTGCGACACGACCTGTTGCAGAATGCCTTTGACCTTGTCGGTGTGACCGAGGCGGCGCTCTACATCAGCCAGCTTGTACAGCGAATCAGGCACTTTAGGGTGCTTTGGGTACAGCTGCGAAACCTTGGCAAATGCCTGACCTGCACCTTGCAGATCGCCTTTGGCCAAATTCACTTCGCCCAACCAGTACTGAGCATTACCCGCGTACTGGCTGTTCGGGTACTTGCGCAGGAATGCGGCAAACGCCTGGCTGGCCTTGTCGAAATCCTTGGCTTTGATCAGGTCGAAGGCTGCATCGTAATACAGTTTTTCCTTCGCTGGATCAGCCGGCTCGCTACCCGCGGCAGGCGCTTGTGTGGAAGTGGCAGCGGCTGCCGCTCCTGCGCCTGCACCCGCTGCTGCACCGGGGGCATTCAAACTGCCACCGGTGGAAGAATTTTCAGGAGTCGCGGCTGGTGCAACGCCGGTTCCTATGCGCCGATCAAGATCCTGATATCGCTCCAGGTTCTCTTGCTTCATGCGCGCTACATCATTTTGTAGAACTTCGATGATGCCTTGTTGGCGCGAGATCTGCTCCTGCATGGATTGCAGTTGGTTGAACAGCTCGCCCTGTGCCGAGACAGGGGCCGAAACCCCTCCCCCGGCATAGGCGCCGTTCGTACCGTAACCCGCAGGCGGATAACTAGTCCCGCTATTGTTATAGCCGGAGTCGTTATCGACCACAGGAACCGCAGCCCACACCGCAAGCGGTGCGAGGCTGAGAGCCAAAACAGTTACAGCACGACGGCACGTTCGCATGACGAATTACTTACGCAGTTCGACGCGACGGTTTTGAGCCCAGGACTGCTCGTCGTTGCCGGTAGCAACTGCACGCTCTTCGCCGTAGGAAACCAGTTCCAGCTGAGCTGGGGAAACACCTTGCAGTACCAGGTAACGCTGAACGGCTTTCGCACGACGCTCGCCCAGTGCCATGTTGTACTCACGAGTACCACGTTCGTCGGTGTTGCCTTCCAGAACAACGCGAGCGCCGTTTGCTTTCAGGTCTTTGGCGTGAATGTCCAGGGAGCGCATGGCTTCTGGCTTCAGGTCCGAGCTGTCGTATTCGAAGTAGAAGGTGGTGATTGCGCGCAGAGCAGCTTCTTCGCTCAGGGAGCCGTCAACAGCACCAGTGTTAGCGCCGTAACCAGCGTTTGGATCGACAGCGCCTTCACCGGCATTGTCGCCGCCTTTGGACGAGCAACCTACAGCTACAGCCATGGCCAGAGCCAGCGCAGCAAATTTACCAAACTTCAGCATTTCCATCGTGAAACTCCTAATGAACCCCAGTGTGTTAAGTACAACGTGTAGCGCCGCGTCAGTTCAGGTAAGGGGACCAGGAAGGTTCTCTGACTTCGCCTTGTGCGGTAGGAAGCGGGAGCCTTACGCGTCCATTAATGGACACGAGCATCAAGACTCCCCGGCCCTGCTGGCGGGTGGCGTAGATTACCATGGTGCCGTTGGGCGCAACAGTAGGCGACTCGTCCAGAGTGCTATCAGTGAGGATTTTTACGCTTCCGCGCTGCAAATCCTGGGCCGCCACCTTGAAATTAGTGAAACCTTCCTGGCGGTGGATCATCACCAGGGTCTTTTCGTCAGCCGAAAGCTTGGGGTTGGCGTTGTAGTTACCGACAAAGGTCACCCGTTCCGCACCGCCACCACCGACGCTGGTTTTGTAGATCTGTGGCTTGCCGCCACGGTCCGAGGTGAAGTAAATGGTCGAACCATCTTTACCCCAGAACGGTTCGGTGTTGATGCCAGGACCGTTGGTAACACGCGTGATCTGACGCGAACCCAGGCTCATCACATAGATGTCAGGGTTACCGTCTTTCGACAACACGAACGCCAGACGCTGACCATCCGGCGACCATGCTGGCGCGCCATTCAGGCCTTCGAAGTTGGTGATCTGCTCACGGCGACCGGTGTCGATGTTCTGCATGAAGATACGCGGACGCTTCTGCTCGAACGAGACATAAGCGATGCGCTTGCCGTCCGGTGCGAAACGCGGCGACAGGATCGGCTCGCGCGATTGCAGCAGGGTCACAGCGCGGGCACCGTCATAGTCCGAACGTTGCAGCGTGTAGCGAGTGTTCTTCTCGGAAAAACGCTCGGCCGTCACGTACAGCAGACGAGTCGAAAACGCACCTTTGATACCGGTAAGTTTTTCGAATGACTGGTCCGCGATGTAGTGCGACATGTCGCGCAGTTGATCGACGCTGCCCGACACGCTGCCGGTCAGCACTTGCTGCTCGGTGGCGACGTTGAACAGTGCGTATTGGACCTGCAGGCGACCGCCCGCAGGAGCAATGCTGCCGACCATGACGTACTGGGCACCCAGCGCCTTGAAGTCACGGAAGATGATTTCGCTGGCCTGGCTTGGCTGGCTGATCATGTTCTGTTTTGGAATCGGCGAGTAGTAACCCGAGTTGCGCAGGTCGTTACCGATGATTTCGGCCATGTCGTCCGGCAGCACGCTGCCGCCCTGGTTGCCGAATGGAACGACTGCGATCGGGGTGGCCCGATCACTGCCGCTGGTGACCAGAATGTTTTTTTCATCTGCTGCCGCTATCCCTGCCAGGCAGCAGATAACGACAAGCATTCCTCGAAGAAGGTTTCTCACAAGGCTAGATCCTCAGGTGTGAATGTCATCTTGAATGAACGATACGGAGCGAAATCGCTCGGCTTCATTCCCTGCATTTCTGTCAAACGTCCAATATTCTTCACCGCTGCTACAGCAGAAGCGTCAAATGGACCATCGCCACTGGACTTGCCGACGCTGACCGAAGTCACCGTACCGTCCGGCAACATGCCGATTTGCAACACGACTGTCATGCCTTTGCGGGCCGAAGGTGGACGAGCCCAACCTTCCGCTGCACGAGCACGGATCAGATCATCGAAACTGCCGGCGACTTCGTCACCCTGCTCATCCGCCAAGGCCTGCTGACGCTCCGGCGTGTCGGAAAGCAAATCTGCCAGGGCCTGAGCCTTTTTGTCTTCGGCGGATTTACGTGCCGCTTCCTGCGATTTTTTCTTCGCAGCATCGGCAGCAGCTTTCTTCTTCGCGTCTTCGGCGACTTTCTTCTTCGCGTCTTCAGCTTCAGATTTCTTCTTGGCGTCTTCCGCGGCTTTCTTCTTCGCGTCTTCGACGATCTTTTTCTTCGCTTCTTCAGCGGCCGCTTTCTTGGCCTCTTCTTCAGCCGCTTTCTTGGCTTCTTCTTCAGACTTCTTCTTGGCTATATCAGCCAATTGTTTCTCTTCGACCTTTTTGGCTTCGGCGGTCTTCTTCGCTTCATCGGCTTTCTTGGCTTCATCAGCCTTTTTTGCCTCGTCCGCTTTCTTCGTCTCGTCGGCCTTCTTGGACTCTTCGGCTTTTTGAGCCGCATCTTCCTTCTTTTGTTCCGCGGCCTTGATCGCTTCCTGCTCGATCTTTTTCTGTTCCATCTGTTCGACTTCGGTCTGACGCGCGGCGGATTTCTTCGCCTCACCCGCAATCTTCTGATTGGTCTGGGTGGTCGCCTGACTTTTCGATTTCAGCTGATACAGGGTCGCCTGGACAATCGGCTTGGCCGGCGGCAGTTCTGGCGTGAAGGCGAAACTGACGAACAGCATGCCAAAAACCAGCACGTGCAAGACAAGCGCCCAGACACTAGGCCAGAAGTAGCTTTCCGAGGCGGACGGCTCTCGCATTTGCTGCATCAGGGTGCCTCGGTAATCAAGCCAACATTACCGACCCCGGCTTTCTGCAACCCGCCCATGGCGCCCATGACGGAACCGTAGTCGACGGTCTTGTCGCCGCGAATGAACACCTGGGTACGCTTGCCGCCTTCAGTACCGGCGCG
This sequence comes from Pseudomonas sp. RT4P38, assembly GCF_054897765.1. Lineage (NCBI taxonomy): Bacteria > Pseudomonadati > Pseudomonadota > Gammaproteobacteria > Pseudomonadales > Pseudomonadaceae > Pseudomonas > Pseudomonas sp. RT4P38. Next base: position 1,723,235 of record NZ_CM142703.1, on the reverse strand, counting down.
AATGATCTTGGTCACGGCGTCGGTCATCTGCGGCAAGGTCATGGCCTTGTCCTGCTGTTTTTCGGTGTCGACTTCGCTGCCAAGGTTCCAGTAATAGGTCTTGTCAGACTTGATCGAAATGGTCAGGACCTGAGTGTTGTTGTCCTGCGGCAAGGCTTCGCTGGAAACCTTGGGCAGATCAACTTTCACGCCCTGATTGAGCATCGGTGCGGTCACCATGAAGATGACCAGCAGTACCAGCATCACGTCGATGTAAGGCACCACGTTCATCTCGGCAACCGGCTTGCGCTTTTTGCGAGCTCGAGCGATTAAAGCCATTGGAAATTACCTGCTTATTCTTCGCTGGTGTGCACTTTGCGGTGCAGGATCGCCTGGAATTCATCGGCGAAGGTGTAGTAACGGCCCAGCAGGGTTTCACTGCGAGCAGCAAAACGGTTGTAAGCGATAACGGCCGGGATGGCGGCGAACAGGCCGATCGCGGTAGCAATCAGTGCCTCGGCAATACCCGGAGCCACAGTGGCCAGGGTCGCTTGCTGGGCAGCGGCCAGACCACGGAAGGAGTTCATGATGCCCCAGACCGTACCGAACAGGCCGATGTATGGGCTGACGGAACCAACGGTCGCGAGGAACGGCAGGCTCTGCTCGAGCTTTTCTTCCTCGCGGGAAATGGCGACGCGCATGGCACGGGCTACGCCTTCCATGACCGCTTCCGGGTCAACACCTGGCTGCTGGCGCAGACGGGAGAATTCCTTGAAACCGGCACGGAAGATCTGCTCTACGCCCGAATCCGGATCAGGGTTGCTGCCGGCCTGACGGTAGAGTTTGGACAGGTCGATACCCGACCAGAAGCGCTCTTCAAAGCTCTCCAGGGCACGTCGACCAGCGCGCAGCAGGTTGCTGCGCTGAAAGATCATGATCCATGAGGTCACCGATGCGGCTACCAGGATCAGCATTACCAGTTGCACCACGATACTGGCATTGCTGACCAGGCTCCACATGGAGGAATGGTCGACGACGTTAGCTTCCACGCTTTATCTCCTGCTTTGAGTGTGTACCCGCGCCGCTCACGTCGGCAAAGGCCGCACGTAGAGCTTCGGGAATGGCCCGGGGTTTCAAACTGTTAGTGCGCACACAGGCCACCAAAAACTGCCCTTCGCAGAGCAGCACATTATCCGTGGCTCGCCTGACCTGCTGTTTGAAGCGCAGGCTGACACGGTTCAATTCGATTACTTCAGCGCTTACCAGCAGCTCGTCGTCCAGTCGCGCCGGCGCGTGATAACGCGCTTCGCTGGAATGCACGACGAACAACAGGTCCTCCCCTGCAAGCGCCGATTGGGCAAAGCCCAGCTCCCGGAGCCGCTCGGTTCGAGCCCGTTCCATAAATTTGAGGTAATTAACGTAATACACGATGCCACCCGCATCGGTGTCCTCGTAATAAACGCGACAACGAAGTGCGAAAGGCTCAAGCCCGTTTTGCGCGCGCATACTCTAGTGCTTACTCCTCACGTTGCCAATCCGGCCAGGCAACTGTTTTTCATTGATTCACGGCTTTCTGGCGAAAGTACGGTCCTGGGACCGCACAAACTCCGAAAAAATCAGCGCGCAAAGGTTATTAATCGTCCACGGCATCGAGGAACTCGTCTACCACGGGCATCTCGCCCATACGTGTCGGAATGTTTAAACCGAAGTGCAGGTACGCATGCCGCGTCACCACCCGCCCCCGGGGTGTGCGCATGATGTAGCCCTGCTGGATCAGGTACGGTTCCAGCACGTCTTCAATGGTGTGGCGCTCTTCACTGATGGCTGCGGCGAGGCTGTCGACCCCGACCGGCCCGCCATCGAACTTCTCGATCATGGTCAGCAACAGACGTCGATCCTGATGATCGAAGCCACGTTCGTCGACATCCAGCAGGTTCAAGGCCAGGTCGGCGATCGGTTTGGTGATGTGGCCCTTGGCGCGAACCTCGGCGAAATCCCGAACCCGGCGCAGCAAGCGGTTGGCAATTCGCGGTGTACCACGGGCACGGCGGGCGATTTCGAAGGCGCCTTCCGGGTCCAGCGGCAAGCCGAGGATATTCGCCGAACGACTGACAATCGTTGCCAGGTCAGCGGTGTTGTAGAACTCCAGGCGCTGGACGATGCCGAAACGGTCGCGCAGCGGATTGGTCAACATCCCGGCCCGCGTCGTTGCACCGACCAGGGTGAACGGCGGCAGATCAAGCTTGATCGAACGCGCGGCCGGCCCTTCGCCGATCATGATGTCGAGCTGGAAATCTTCCATGGCCGGGTACAGCACTTCTTCGACGATTGGCGAGAGCCGATGGATTTCGTCGATGAACAGCACGTCGTGTGGCTCAAGATTGGTCAGCAGCGCAGCCAGATCACCCGGACGCTCAAGCACAGGGCCCGAGGTGCTCTTGATCGACACGCCCATTTCCTGGGCGATGATGTTGGCCAGGGTGGTTTTACCCAGGCCCGGCGGGCCGAAAATCAGCGTGTGGTCCAGGGATTCATTGCGCCCACGGGCCGCCTGGATGAACAACTCCATTTGCTCGCGAACGGTCGGCTGGCCAATGTACTCGGCCAGGCTGACAGGACGAATCGCCCGGTCCTGGACTTCCTCGCGGTCACGAGGGCCAGGCGTGGCAGTAATCAGACGATCAGCTTCAATCACTTAGATCATTCCCTTCAGGGCACGACGAATCATGTCTTCACTGCTCAAACCTTTCTCCTTGATCGCAGAAATCGCCTTGCTGGCCTCCTGCGGCTTGTAGCCCAGGGAGATCAGCGCGCTGACTGCGTCATTTTCGGCGGTGGCGACTGGAGCCGGTGCATCTGGCCCACCCGGCTGATTTGGCACCAGGGCAAACATCGCCGGCACGGTTTCCCAGGCCTTGAAGCGATCCTTGAGTTCCACCAGCAAACGCTCGGCAGTCTTCTTGCCCACGCCCGGCACCTTGGTCAGTGCCGAGGTGTCCTGGGACTGCACGCAGCGGACCAGCTCATCGACTTCCAGGCTCGACATCAGGGCCAGGGCCAATTTCGGTCCCACACCATTGAGACGGATCAACTCGCGGAAAAAGTCTCGCTCGCGCTTGCCGAAAAAGCCATAGAGTAACTGCGCGTCTTCGCGTACGACCAAATGGGTGTGCAAGGTCAGCGGTTCACCGACCGACGGCAAACGATAAAGCGTGGTCATGGGCACCTCCAGCTCATACCCCAGACCGTTTACATCCAGAATCAGGTGCGGCGGCTGTTTCTCAGCCAGTGTGCCGCGCAAGCGTCCAATCACGTTTCAGATCCTTGAGCGTTGGCCAGCTCAGCAGCTGGCGACTGACAGAGCAAGGGTTTTGCGCCGACGACACAGGCGCAAAACCCTCATTCCATAAAAAATGATTGCTGATGCTATCAGAGACGCAGGCGCCCGCCACGACTGCGTGCCGTGCCCAGACCATGGGGCAACAGGCTGGAACGGGTGTGAGCATGGCAAATGGCAATGGCCAGGGCGTCCGAGGCATCGATTTGCGGCTTGCTGGTCAATTTCAGCATGTGCATGACCATCATCTGCACCTGCTCTTTATTCGCCGCGCCGGTTCCGGTCACTGCCTGCTTGACCTGGGTTGCGGTGTACTCGGCGATCTCCAGGGCTTCTTCCGCGCCGGCAACGATAGCGGCGCCGCGGGCCTGACCGAGCTTCAGCGCAGAGTCGGCGTTGCGCGCCATGAAGACTTTTTCGATGCCCATGGTCACCGGGCCGTAGGTCTGGATAACTTCGCGTACGCCGCGATAGACGATTTGCAGGCGTTCATGCAGCTCGCCGGAACCTGTGCGAATGCAGCCCGACGCCACGTACACGCAGCCACGCCCGGTATCACGCACCACGCCATAACCGGTGATGCGCGAACCGGGGTCGATACCAAGGATTAAAGTCATAACGCCTGCAAAGAGAGAATGCGGTTACCTGAGATAACCTCAGGGTGATGCCTGAAAATCAAAAGATCGCAGGCTTCGCCAGCTCCTACCTGTACAGCGTAAACCGTAGGAGCTGCCGAAGGCTGCGATCTTTTATAAATGCATCAACCGAGCTGCGCAGCTACCGACTCAGGAATGTCCGCGTTGGAGTAAACGTTCTGCACGTCATCCAGGTCTTCAAGCATGTCGATCAGCTTGAGAACCTTCTCGGCACCTTCCAGGTCCAGTTCGGCACTGGTGGTCGGCAACATCACGATTTCCGCGTCATCACCTTTGAAACCGACCGCTTCCAGCGCGTTACGCACTGAGTAGAAACCGGCGAACGAGGTGAATACGTCGATGGAGCCGTCTTCGTGGGTCACCACGTCATCGGCATCGGCTTCCATCGCCGCTTCCATCAGCGCGTCTTCATCGACGCCCGGCGCGAAGGAAATCTGCCCCTTGCGCTCAAACAGATAAGCCACCGAACCGTCGGTGCCGAGGTTGCCGCCGCACTTGCTGAACGCATGGCGAACAGCGGCTGCGGTGCGATTGCGGTTGTCGGTCATGCACTCGACCATCACCGCAACACCACCCGGGCCGTAACCTTCGTAGGTCAGTTCGACCATGTCGTCGGTGTCGGCAGCACCGGCGCCGCGGGCGACCGCGCGATCAATGATGTCGCGACTCATGTTCGCGCCAAGGGCCTTGTCCAGCGCCAGACGCAAACGCGGGTTAGAACCCGGATCACTACCGCCCTGACGGGCAGCAACAGTCAGCTCACGAATCCACTTGGTGAAAATCTTGCCCTTCTTGGCATCCTGACGTTCTTTGCGGTGCTTGATGTTCGCCCACTTGGAATGACCCGCCATAACTCGCTCCGAATTCTCTTTGAAACATTGCCCGCCGCGCCATCACGCGCCAGCCGGCAAACAAAAATCTCGACCTTGTCTATAAAAGAAAGGGCGCATCCGAAGATGCGCCCACAAGGACTGTCTTACTCTGCTTTAGGCGTTTCGCGCAGACGAATGTGCAGTTCGCGCAATGCCTTGGCATCTACCAGACCCGGCGCCTGAGTCATGACACAGGCAGCGCTCTGGGTTTTCGGGAAGGCGATCACTTCACGGATCGACTGGGCGCCGGTCATCAGCATCACCAGACGGTCCAGACCGAAGGCCAGGCCACCGTGAGGCGGTGCGCCGTATTTCAGGGCGTCGAGCAGGAAGCCGAATTTCTCTTCCTGTTCCGCTTCACTGATACCCAGCAGACGGAACACCGACTGTTGCATTTCCTTGCGGTGGATACGGATCGAACCGCCACCCAGCTCGGTGCCGTTCAGTACCATGTCGTAGGCACGGGACAAAGCGGTCGCCGGGTTGGCTTCCAGTTCTTGCGGGGTGCACTTCGGCGCGGTGAACGGGTGGTGCAAGGCGGTGAAGCTGCCGTCGTCGTTCTCTTCGAACATCGGGAAGTCGACAACCCACATCGGCGCCCACTCGCAGGTCAGCAGGCTCAGATCGTTTCCGACCTTGATCCGCAGCGCGCCCAGGGCTTCACTGACGATCTTGGCCTTGTCGGCACCGAAGAACACGATGTCGCCATCGACTGCACCGACGCGATCAAGGATCGTGTTCAGCGCTGCTTCAGGGATATTTTTGACAATAGGCGATTGCAGCCCCTCGACGCCCTTCGCGCGCTCGTTGACCTTGATGTACGCCAGGCCTTTGGCACCGTAGATGCCGACGAACTTGGTGTAGTCGTCGATCTGCTTGCGCGGCATGCTCGCCCCGCCAGGAACGCGCAAAGCGGCAATGCGGCATTTCGGGTCGTTGGCCGGGCCGCTGAACACCTTGAAGTCGACTTCTTTCAGTTGGTCGGCAACGTCCACCAGTTCCAGCGGGTTACGCAGGTCTGGCTTGTCGGAACCGTAACGGCGCATGGCTTCTTCGAAGGTCATGTGCGGGAATTCACCGAACTCCAGATCCAGCACTTCCTTGAACAGGTTGCGGATCATGCCTTCGGTGATGCCAATGATGTCTTTTTCATCGAGGAAGCTGGTTTCGATGTCGATCTGAGTGAATTCAGGTTGACGGTCGGCGCGCAGGTCTTCGTCGCGAAAGCACTTGGCGATCTGGTAGTAGCGATCGAAGCCGGCAACCATCAGCAGTTGCTTGAACAGCTGCGGCGATTGCGGCAAGGCGAAGAAGGAACCGGCGTGGGTACGGCTCGGCACCAGGTAATCGCGAGCACCTTCCGGGGTGGCGCGGGTCAGAATCGGCGTCTCGACGTCGAGGAAGCCGTTCTCGTCCAGGTAACGACGGATGCTGGTGGTCATGCGCGAACGCAGACGCAGCTTCTCGAGCATTTCCGGACGACGCAGGTCGATGAAGCGATAACGCAGGCGGGTTTCTTCGCCGACGTCGGAGAACTCATTGAGCGGGAACGGCGGGGTTTCCGCTTCGTTCAATACTTCCAGCTCGTAGCCCAGCACTTCGATCATGCCCGACGCCATGTTGGCGTTGCCGGCACCGGCCGGACGCAGGCGTACCTTGCCGGTTACCTTGACGACGTACTCACTGCGCACGCGGTCGGCGGCGGCGAAGGTTTCAGCGCGGTCCGGGTCGAACACCACCTGGGCCAGACCATCACGATCACGGATATCGAGGAAAATCACCCCACCGTGATCACGACGACGGTGGACCCATCCGCAAAGGGTAATTTCCTGGCCTTCCAGGCTTTCGTTCAGTTGGCCGCAATAATGGCTGCGCATCATGGTAGTGGTTTCACTTCTCGTAATTCGAAATTCGGTTGGAGATCCTGCAGCAGCCCGCCCTTGAGAAAGGCGCCAGATGATGCAAGAGCTCGCACGTGTCGTTCAACTCAGGCTCAAGACCCTAGTCAGCTTTGTCGCCGCCGGCCAGATTCTTCTTGGAACCGGTCTTGAAATCGGTTTCGTACCAGCCGCTGCCGCTGAGGCGGAAGCCCGGCATGGACAGCATCTTCTTAAGCTCTGGCGCCTGGCAGGCAGGGCAGTCGACCAGCGGTGCTGCGCTGATCTTTTGAATGGCTTCCAACTGATGACCACAGGAAGCACATTGATAGTCGTACATCGGCATGGGGGTTGTCTCGGCGATCAGATTGCTACCGCATACGCTGGGTTTTGCGGCAAAGAGCGGGATTATATCCATTAAATGCAGCCTGTGCAGCCGTAAGACTGCTCAGACCGACACTCTGCCCATTCCACCGCGGCGGCTAAGGCATGGCGACGCAGCGGCCCTCCTTCAGGCTATGCACAACGCACACAACCCGCACCAGCCCGGTGAAGTTCTTGACCCCGCCGTGACGCAAATGCACCTCGCGGTCCACATGGGACAACAGCGCACTGACCGTACAGCAGTTGACCTTGGCCATGTCACCCAAAATATCCCAGTAGACCTGTTCAAGCCGCAAACAGGTTGCAAAGCCATTCAGCCGCACTGACCGGGATAAAGGCTGGGCCAGGCCCATATCAAATTCGCTGACAAATGGATCGATCCTTACATCCTTGACTGGACCGCCCATCCCCTCGCTTCGCCTGCCTTCGTAAACCATATCGTTGACACTCCTTTGTCATCCTTGCTTTTTTATATGAGCAACAAGCTGTTTCTCTATAAAAGCGCAGGCGCAAAGTTATATCCAGATGACTTTATGACCATCAACGTAGGATAAGCCAACAACTGAAGGGCGATCATGGAGACTGTCCTACTCCAGACAATTTCCTACACGCTTTGGCGCAATATCATTCAACAGATAGGCATTTAACGTGACGAGAAGACAGGGCGCGAACAACACCTCATGGGCGCCATCCGCGCACCGACATTGTTATTGATCCAACAGGGAGCGCAGCATCCACGCGGTTTTCTCGTGGACTTGCATGCGCTGGGTCAGGAGGTCAGCCGTTGGCTCGTCACTGACTTTGTCGAGCAGTGGGAATATCCCGCGTGCAGTACGTGTGACCGCCTCCTGGCCTTCGACCAGTTGTTTAATCATGTCTTCGGCACTGGGCACACCCACCTCCTCCTTGATAGAAGAAAGGCGCGCATAAATGGAATAGGCACCGGGGGCAGGAAATCCGAGAGCGCGAATTCGCTCGGCAATCGAATCGACGGCCAGGGCCAACTCGTTATATTGCTCCTCGAACATCAAGTGCAGGGTCCGAAACATCGGACCGGTGACATTCCAATGGAAGTTATGGGTTTTCAAATACAGTACATACGTGTCCGACAGCAGACGCGAAAGTCCGTCGACGATGGACTTGCGATCTTCTTCACTGATTCCAATATCGATTGCCATGCGTTTCCCCTAAAGGTGATGAAATTCATCCAGCAGGTGCAGGACCACTCTAGCAAGCTTGCCGGCACCCCGCAGCCCCGGATTATCCGGTTGCTTGCGACAAATCGACCATCAGTGCACCGCTGGACTGTCTGATTTGAGTAGCCGCAGGCTTTGCTGTTAAATAGGCAGTGTGTCGCTACCGCCTATTTTCCGGGGGCCGCGCATAGGCTGGTACCGGGTACGTGTCCAACGCCTCTTATTGTTCTGAAGCGAACCGTGCTCAATCAGCTCTTCCTTGTGATCCGTCTTAACGTGAGTTACTCAAAATGTTGAAAATTGTCCACCTGCTAATGGGCGCAGCAGCCTTGCTGTTGTCCTTCATCCCTAGCCTGCGATCCGAAGCCTTACCTTACCTGCAACAACCCGATGCGCTGTACCTGGCCTTTTTCGGCCTGCTCAACCTCACCCTCGCTCCTGTTATCCCCTACTGGAACAAAGGCCCGCGTCATCAACTGCAAAACCTGGTCAGCGCCCTGCTGGTTCTGACCGTCGTCCTGCAAACCCTGACGCTGATCGCGCCGATGCCTGTCATTGCCGGTCAACCTGCCGTCCTGTTCAGCCTGGTCGCTGCACTGATTGCCGTTCTTCTGCACCTGGCCATCAGCTTCTACAAATCTTCACCGGCCGCCGCCTCGCCAAGCTATGACATGAGCAACCGCGATACCGGCACCGTCAAGTGGTTCAACACCTCCAAAGGCTTCGGCTTTATTTCCCGTGACTCCGGCGATGATATTTTCGTGCATTTCCGGGCCATTCGTGGCGAAGGTCATCGCGTCCTGGTCGAAGGTCAGCGCGTGGAGTTCTCTGTCATGAATCGTGACAAAGGCCTGCAAGCCGAAGATGTGATCGCCGCACTGCCGCGCCGCTGATTCAAGGCTAAAAAAAACCGCGAACAGCCTGGCTGTTCGCGGTTTTTTATTACATGCCATTTAGTAATGCGGCGGTGGCGCTTCTTCTTCAAACGTCTCGAACTGGCCAGCCATTTCTTCTTGCCGCTTGAGCAATGCGGCCATTTGCAACTGCAGGCGTTCCACTGCACGCTGCTGGGTCGCCAGCACATCACTCAATGCCTGGATAGTGTCATCCTGAAACGCCAACTGACTCTCCAGATCGGTAACGCGATCTTCCAGGCTCATGATTCAACCCTCCAGAAACGTAAAACCATCGGTCAACACCAGGCGCAACCGCTCGCGAATCGCCGCGATCTGCTCTGCGCTATAAGGCTTGGCTGGGTGTTTACCCCAGACCGGAGCCGGCCAGGCGGCGTCCTCACGCTTGCGCACAATCACATGCATGTGCAACTGACTGACGACGTTACCCAGGGCCGCGACATTCAACTTGTCCGCGTCGAACGAGTCCTTGAGCATTTCCGCCAGTGCGGTCGTTTCCTGCCACAGCTGCTGTTGATCTGCGACACCCAACTGAAATATCTCACTGATATCCTCGCGACGTGGCACCAGAATGAACCAGGGGTAGTTCGAATCATTGGACAGCAGTAACCGGCAGAGTGGGAAATCCCCGATCGGTAACGTGTCTTGTTGAAGCCGTGGATCTAAAGCGAACACTGCGCGCACTCCCGCCTGGTCATCATTTTTCAGCTTAGCGCCCATCCCGAGAGACGGCGCACCAAGCGACAGGACGGCAGCATACCTGCGAACGCCGCTGGCTTCACGACGAACCATGGTCGAAGCCAACCCGAGAAACTACAAACGACCGGTCACGCGCCCCGACATGAGTCGTTTTCGATCAGGGCGCACCATTACAGAACCAGCCGCCACACAAAAAACGCCGAACTGACTGATAAACAACGACGCGTTCGAATTTGGCAAACGGGGGCACTGTATGAATTCAGTACAGCGATTAAAATTTTTTGCACCAAAACCGCACATTGCGTCTACGCTGAGTCGGTCAGGCATCCGCCATTTACTCACTGGTGGGGTGAACCGGTAACATTTTGGGTTGTCATGCAGTCGACCATGAGGATGCAACACGATGCAAACCATGGCGTCAAGCCCGAACAAAACGTGCTTGAACCCCCCGGTTTTATGAGGTTTTTACAGTGACAGGCAGGCTTTCAGAAAAAAAACCAGCAGGATTCTGATTTGTGCACGCTTGTTGCATTCACACCCACATCGCCTCTAAAGCGTCCGCTGGAAGTGGAAGCCTTAAGGCAAATAAAAACAGTGGCAGGGTTGCCCGATGGAGATTCAAGCGTTTCACCAGGGACTCTTTTACCGATGCTCAAGCCCTGGAAAACAACGCCAAAAGTTGTCAGTCCGCTTGCGTCGGGGCTGTAAATTTGCGACATCTACCAAGCTGTTTGCGACAGGGTCGTAAAGAAGCTGAAAGGTTAGATACGCAAGTATCGCCAACATGGCCGGCGTGATATAAGTTTGCGCCGACACAATAAAGAAAGAGCCGCCCAGATAATAAATCAGGTGGGACGGCAGTACTCTTCTAAAACCAAAGGAGCAAATCACGATGCGCGTGATGAAGTGGAGCATGATCGCACTGGCAGTTGCAGCAGCAGCCAGTACTCAATTGGCAACAGCCGCACCTTTCGTAGGCGACCAAGCCGAAGCCAAAGGTTTTGTTGAAGACGCAAAATTCGACTTGCTACTTCGCAACTACTATTTTAACCGTGACAAGAAAGACCGTGGAGTCGATGACAAAGACTGGACCCAGGGTTTCCACGGTGTATTTAGCTCCGGTTACACCCAAGGTACTGTCGGTGTAGGTGTTGACGCATTCGGTTACTTGGGCATCAAACTGGACGCCCGCGACAAGTTTTCCGGCTCGGGCAACCTGTCAACCAACAGCGAAGGCGAAAACAGCGACAGCTTCGGCAAAGCCGGTGCAGCCGTCAAAGTTCGCGTGTCCAAGACTGAACTGAAGTTCGGCGAGATGCAGCCAAGCACTTCTCCAGTGTTCGCTGTCGGCGGTTCCCGTCTGTTGCCTCAAACCGCTACCGGTTTCCAACTGCAGAGCAGCGAAGTCAAAAACCTGGACCTGGAAGCCGGTCACTTCTACTCGGCCTCCAGCCAGGACGAGATGAACAGCGACGGTGAGCTGTGGGCTCAATACGCTAGTACTGTCCAGAACATTACCGCCAAGAACGTTGACTATGCTGGTGGCCGTTACGGCATCACCGACGCCCTCAGCGCTTCGCTGTACACCTCCCGTGTCGAAGACGTGTGGAACCAGCATTACGCCAACCTGAACTACACCATCCCAATGGGTAGCGATCAGTCGATCAACCTGGACGGCAACATCTACCGCACTACCGATACCGGTAGCTCCAAAGCGGGCGATATCAGCAACACCACGTACTCGCTGGCAGCCGCTTATTCGTTCCTGAAGGCTCACACCATCACCGTTGGCTTCCAGAAAGTTAACGGCGACACCCCGTTCGACTACATTGGCGTGGGTGACAACAACCGCGGCGGCGACTCCATCTTCCTCGCCAACTCCATCCAGTACTCTGACTTCAACGGTCCAAACGAAAAGTCTGCACAAGTTCGTTACGACCTGAAAATGGCTGAGTACGGCGTACCAGGTCTGAGCTTCATGACCCGTTACGTTAAAGGCTGGGATATTGACGGCACCAAAATGGCCGCCGACAGCCCATACGCCGATTACGGTTATGGCGCAGATGGCAAGCACCACGAAACCAACCTCGAAGCCAAATACGTAGTTCAGGCCGGCCCTGCGAAAGATTTGTCCTTCCGCATTCGTCAGGCATGGCACCGCGCCAATACCGACCAGGCAGAAGGCGATATCAACGAGTTCCGTCTGATCGTTGACTACCCGATTTCGGTTCTGTAATTGCCGAAAGTTAGCTTGCGGTAATCAAAAAAAGGCCCATCTTCGGATGGGCCTTTTTTGTTGCCTGTTTGTTACTTACTGCACCGCAGACTCCTGAACCACTCGAATCACCCGCTGTGGAAACGGGATATCGATACCGGCAGTTTTCAATCGATCACGAGACTGTTCGTTGAACATGAACAATACATCCCAGTAATCCGCCGTCTTGACCCACACTCGCAGGGAAACAGTAATCGAACTGTCGCCCAGAGTAGAAATCACTGCCTGAGGTGCCGGTTCAGCCAAAACACGCTCATCTTTGGCCAGGTCCAGCAATACATTACGAGCCTTTTGCAGATCCGCCTCGTAATCAACGCCCACATCAAACACAACTTTGCGCGTCGGTTGACGGTTAGTGTTGGTGATGATGCCGTTCGACAAGTTGCCGTTAGGCACGATGATGGTTTTGTTATCGCCGGTACGCAGGACGGTGTGGAAAATCTGAATGCTGTCGACAGTGCCGGCAACACCTTGGGCTTCGATCCAGTCACCAATGCGAAACGGGCGGAACAACAGAATCAGCACGCCGCCAGCGAAGTTCGCCAGGCTGCCCTGCAAGGCCAGACCGATGGCCAGACCCGCTGCACCGATGGCCGCCACGAACGAAGTGGTTTCCACGCCGATCATTGATGCCACGCTGACTACCAGCAAAACCTTGAGAATAATGTTCGCCAGACTGCTGATGAACCCTTGCAGCGCGAGGTCGGCATTACGCAACGCCAGCAGACCGCCAAGTTTTTGTGCCACTTTGCTGATCAACCACCAGCCGATGGCCAGGGTGAGGATCGCCAGCAGCACGCGGCTGCCGTATTCCATGATCATCGGAATCCAGGCTTGAGACGCCTTGACCAAGTTATCTACTTCAGTATTCAAATCCATCTACTTTCTCCTGATTTCCGGCCATCCGGCACGCGAAAATGAGCGGCAGAAAAAGACCCGCCGGAATAAACACAATCCCTGTGGGAGCGACGGGCGGCGATCCGACTTGCTCGCAATTGCGGTGTGTCATTCAACAGTGATGTCGACTGATATGCCCTCATCGCGAGTAGCTCGCTCCCACAGGTCCCGCTTCAAAGGTCAGTCGCGGAAGTTGTTGAACTGCAGCGGCATCCCGAATTCCTTGGCCCGCAAGGCCGCAATAGCTTCCTGCAAGTCGTCACGCTTCTTGCCGGTAATGCGCACTTGCTCACCCTGAATGGCAGCCTGAACCTTGAGTTTGGCGTCTTTGACATGAGCGACGATTTTCTTCGCCATCTCTTTGTCGATGCCTTCCTTGAGGACCGCTTCCTGCTTCATCAGTTTGCCCGACGCATAGGCATCCTTGACTTCAAGGCACTGCACGTCGATTTTGCGCTTGACCAAGGCCAGCTTGAGGATCTCAATCATCGCTTCGAGCTGGAAATCGGCTTCAGCGGTCAGGTTGACGGTCAGGTCCTTTTCCTTGAACTCGAAGCTGCCTTTGCCTTTCAGGTCATAACGACGATCGAGTTCCTTGACGGCGTTCTCGACCGCGTTGGTGACTTCGTGTTTGTCCAGTTCGGATACCACGTCGAACGACGGCATGTAATCTCTCCAATAAAAGGGCATGCTCGATCACGATGGAGCACGCCTGGCTTGCGGTTAAAATCCGCGCTGATTATAACGGGTCTTTCCCATCATTCACTGCGAGCCTCCCATGCGCGCGATAAACAGAGCAAAAAGCTGATGTCCACCACCTGGCATGTTCTGGGCGCCGGCAGCCTCGGCACCTTATGGGCCACGCGTCTGGCGCGGGCAAATGTGCCGGTCAGACTAATCGTGCGGGACGCTGCGCGCTTACAGGCGTATGAGGCGGCGGGCGGGCTGACACTGGTCGAACACGGCAAAGCGCAGTGCTATCCGGTGCCCGCCGAGACACCCGACAGCCGTGAACCGATCAACCGCCTGCTGCTGGCGTGCAAAGCCTACGATGCCGAGAAAGCCGTAGCCCAACTGGCGCCGCGCCTGGCCCCCGGCGCCGAGTTGATTCTGTTGCAGAACGGTCTTGGCAGCCAGGACGTGGTCGCTGCGCAGGTGCCGCAGGCACGCTGCATTAGCGCGTCGAGCACCGAAGGCGCCTTTCGCGATGGCGACTGGCGCGTGGTGTTTGCCGGCCACGGTTACACCTGGCTGGGGGATGCAGGGCATCCCGTCGCGCCAATCTGGCTGGATGACGTGAGCGCCGCCGGTATTCCCCACGAGTGGAGCACCGACATTCTGACAAGACTGTGGCGAAAACTGGCACTCAACTGTGCAATCAATCCGCTGACCGTGCTGCACGATTGCCGTAATGGCGGATTACAGGAACACCAATGCGAAATCGCTACCCTCTGCGTCGAACTGACCGAGTTGCTTGAGCGGTGCGGTCAGCCAGCAGCCGCCGAGGACCTTCAACAAGAAGTCGAACGGGTGATTCATGCGACCGCCGCCAATTACTCTTCGATGTACCAGGACGTCGCGAACCAGCGCCGGACCGAGATCAGCTATCTATTGGGTCATGCCTGTAAAGTCGCCGCGAGGCATCAGTTGAACCTGCCACACCTCAATCAACTTGAGCAACGGTTGATCATCCATCTGCACAGCCTTGGATTGCCCAGCGACTGAGCAGCGGCTACGCTGGCCACTTGTTCCTATTTCAGCGATGAACCTGATGCTATTGCGCCAGCGACTTGAAAACCTTCCGGTCGGCCAGAAATTACTGGCCGCCCTGCTGGTGCTGTTGACCACCGTCCTGCTGGTCGCCAACCTGACCTTTATCAGCGCCGCGTACTACATCTCCCAGGAAAGCATGGCACCTCAGGCCTTGCAGACCATTGGCCGACTGGTGTCCAACCCCAGCCTGGTGTCGGAAGCGTTGCAGTCACCGCAAAGCGCCCAACGCCTGCTCAATGAACTCAACAGCTATTCCCCGCTGCGCGCGGCGGCCCTTTATGACGGCAAAGGGGAACGTCTGGCGCAGTTGCAGCATGGCGACACGCTGAAACTTCCAGAGCGTTACCGGCACATCGAATCCTGGCAAGCCACCGAGTTTCGCAGCAATCAAGTGATCACCCTGCCCCGCCCTGGCACTGCGCCTGGCCACCTGTTACTGGTCGCCAGCAGCGAACTGCCGATGGCGTTCTACACCGGCACCCTCACCGCCAGTCTCGGGATTCTGATCTTCAGTGTGCTGCTGTGGCTGGTGATTGCCCGGCAGATCAAGCGCCTGATTACCCGGCCGATCCACCAGCTCGAAGAGTTGTCCCGGCAAGTGACCCGCGAAGAGAACTACGCCCTGCGCGCCTCCCGAGGCAACCACGACGAAATCGGCAGCCTCGCTGAGGCGTTCAACACCATGCTCTCGCGGATCGAAGCCCGTGAGCAGCAACTCAAGCGGGCCCGGGACGATTCCCAGGCCGCTTATGACCAGGCCCAGGGCCTGGCCGAAGAAACCCGCCATACCAATCGCAAACTGGAACTCGAAGTCCAGGTGCGCAGCAAGATCGAGAAGAAACTCACCGGTTTCCAGAACTACCTCAACAGCATCATCGACTCCATGCCGTCGGCGCTGATCGCCCTCGACGAGCAGCTCTATGTCACCCAATGGAATCAGGAGGCCAGCGCCCTGTCTGGCACGCGCCTCGACGAAGCCCTGAACCAGCCGATCTTCCTCGCCTTCGAACCGCTCAAGCCGTTCCTGCCGCAACTCAAGCAAACCGTCGAACAGCACACGGTAGCCAAGATCGAGCGGGTGACGTGGCTCAAGGACGAAGAACCCAAGCACTACGCCCTGACCTTCTATCCGCTGATGGGCGGTGCCGGGCGCGGTGTGGTGATCCGGATCGACGACATCACCCAGCGCCTGTCGCTGGAGGAAATGATGGTGCAGTCGGAAAAAATGCTCTCGGTCGGCGGCCTCGCCGCGGGTATGGCCCACGAGATCAACAATCCATTGGGCGCGATCCTGCACAACGTGCAGAACATTCGTCGACGCCTGTCACCCGATCTCCCGAAGAACCTCGAACAGGCCGAGCAGACCGGTATCGCACTGTCGACGGTCAACCGGTACCTGCAAGCGCGCGAAGTGCCGCAGTTGCTCGATGGCATCCAACAGGCGGGCGCCCGAGCGGCGAAGATCGTCACCCATATGCTCAGCTTCAGCCGCCGCAGTACCCGGCAAATGGCCCCGTGCGACCTGCCGGCGCTGATCGATCAGGCGGTGGAAATCGCCAGCAACGACTTCGACCTGGCGATCGGTTTCGACTTCAAAGGGCAGGCGATCATTCGCCAGTTCGATCCAGCGTTGGGCCCTGTTCCCGGAACCGCGAACGAACTGGAGCAAGTGCTGCTCAATCTGCTGAAAAACGCCGCTCAGGCGATTCACCAACGTGAGGACGACCGCGAGCCGGGGCGGATCATTCTGCGTACCAAACTGAACCCGCCCTGGGCGGAAATCCAGGTTGAGGACAACGGCATCGGCATGAGCGAAAGCGTGCGCAAACGCACCTTCGAGCCGTTCTTCACCACCAAGGAAATCGGTCAGGGCACCGGCCTTGGCCTGTCGGTCTCGTATTTCATCATTACCAACAACCACAAGGGTCAGATGGAAGTGCAATCGACCCTGGGCCAAGGCACGTGTTTCACTTTGCGCCTGCCCTTGGCGGGCACGCCGCTGGTCTCTCAAGAACTCAATCAGCTATCGAGGTAACCATGGGCTTTCGCTTGTCGAAGATTTACACCCGCACCGGCGACAAAGGCGAAACCGGGCTGGGCGACGGCCGCCGCGTGCCCAAGGACCATCCGCGCATCGAAGCCATTGGCGAGGTCGATACACTGAACAGCCAGGTGGGTGTGCTATTGGCCGGGTTGGCGGCGGAAAGTGGCGAGTATCCGGGTTTGAACGAAGTGATCGAGGTTCTGGCGCCCTGCCAGCATCGGTTGTTCGACTTGGGTGGCGAGCTGGCGATGCCGGTGTATCAGGCACTGAACACGGCAGAAGTCGAACGTCTGGAAGCCGCGATCGATGTGTGGAATGAAGAGCTGGGGCCGCTGGAGAATTTCATTCTGCCGGGTGGTTCGGCGTTGATTGCCCAGGCTCATGTGTGCAGAAGCCTGGCGCGCAGTGCCGAGCGACGGTGTCAGCATTTGAATGCGGTGGAACCGTTGGCCGGGGTTGGGTTGGCGTATATCAATCGGTTGTCGGACTTGTTGTTTGTGGTGGCGCGGTTGATTGCCAAGCGGCAGGGGATTGCCGAGATTCTTTGGCAGCCAGCCGTCAAACCTGGGGTTTAATCTGGAAGAAAACTGTCGTCTATCAGGCCCTCATCGCGAGCAAGCTCGCTCCCACATTTGATCGCATTCCTTCTGGAATAACTCGGTCAAATGTGGGAGCGAGCTTGCTCGCGATGAGGCCAGTAAAGTCACCGCAGAATCAGGCCTCAGGCCAAAATGCCCGAATCCCCGCTACACCCTGCGCGCCCGCTTCCCAGGCTTTCTGAAGCTCCGCCGGGCCAACACCACCGAGCAGGAACACCGGTTTGCTGAAACCTTCGATCAACGCGCAAGCCTGCTCCCAGCCCAGCGGCTGAGCACCCGGATGAGTCAGGGTCGGTTGCACCGGTGACAGGGTCACAAAATCCACCCCCATCTGCTCGGCCAACGCCAGCTCTTCAGCGTTGTGGCAGGACGCCGCCAACCAGCGCGACGCCGGTAACGGGCGGCCAGCCGCCGCGTACTTGCGCAGTTGCGCGGAGGTGATGTGCCAACCCGCGGACGGGAAATCTCCCAGCCACTCGAACGGCCCCTTGATCATCAACTGCGCCTTGCCGGCACACAGCCCCGCCGCGTCCACCGCCAGATCGCGGTACTTAGGATCGTAGCCGTTGGGTGCCCGCAGCTGGATCAGCTTGATACCGCCAGCAATGGCTTTTTGAATACCGCGCAGCAAGGCCGGGGTTTCCAGGTCTTCGGGGGTGATCAGGTATTCGGCAGGCAAACGTGCAGCAGCAACGATCGGCTGGTTGGCCGCCGGGAAATCGTAATTCAACAGATCACGGGGCGCGACCCATTCCAAAGGCTGGCCTTCGGCGCCGTGAGGTTCGCCGGTGAAGGCCGAAACCTCCCAAACGTCCAGCAACACCTGTTTGTCCGGGTAGTCGTGCTGAACCTTGATCAGCGGTCGCGCGACATCGACGACAATGCCTAACTCTTCGTGAAGCTCACGGCCAAGAGCCGTTGTCACGGATTCGTCAGCCTCGACCTTGCCACCCGGAAATTCCCACAGGCCGCCCTGGTGCTGGGTGTCGGCGCGGCGGGCGATGAGGATCTTGCCACTGCTATCACGGATAACAGCGGCCGCTACGTGGACTCGTTTCACCGCTCGACTTCCTCCAGACCCGTCTTCTGCCAAGCCTTGAAGGCTGGCCATTGGTAGATGGTTTCAACATAGGCCGCGTCCGCTGCGGGCAGCCTCACCTGATAGGTGCGCAGGCGCACGGCGATCGGTGCGAAGAAGGCATCGGCCAGGGTCGCGCCACCAAACAGGAACGGACCGGTTTCCGTGGCGGCGGCGCGGCACTCGGCCCACAACGCCAACATGCGTTCAATGTCGGCCTGGACGTCAGCCGGCGTCGGGCACAGTGCAGCGTCGTGGCTCAGGTCGAATGGCATGTTGCCGCGCATGGCGAAGAAACCGCTGTGCATCTGCGCGCAGGCCGAACGGGCCTGGGCGCGGGCGGCGGTGTCTTTGGGCCAGAGGCCGGCGTCGGGGAATTGCTCTGCCAGATACTCGGCGATCGCCAGGGAGTCGGCGATGGTGCCGTGTTCGGTTTTCAGCAGCGGGACTTTCGCGGTTGGCGAGTGCTTGAGCAGACGCTCACGGGTGTCCGGCTGGTTCAGCTTGATCAGTTCTTCGGTGTAAGGGGCGCCGGCCAGGTCGAGGGCCAGTGCGCCACGCAGGGACCAGGAGGAAATCAGTTTGTCGCCGATGATCAGGTGGAGGCTCATGTTCGGGACCTTTTGATGAGGGGTACAGGCCAGAATTTTCAGTGTCTGGTCGGCCGTCTTCGCGGGCAAGCCTCGCTCCTACAGGTATTGCACCGTTCTTGTAGGAGCGAGGCTTGCCCGCGAAAGCGATCTATCTTACGTGCGGTACTCGGCGTTGATCTTCACGTATTCGTGGGACAGGTCGGTGGTCCAGATGGTTTCGCTGCAATCGCCGCGTCCCAGTTCGATACGGATCGTGATTTCTTCCTGCTGCATCACGGCCGCGCCCTGGGCTTCGGTGTAGGTCGATGCGCGAGCGCCACGGCTGGCGATGCACACCTCACCGAGGAACACGTCGATCTTGCTCACGTCCAGGTTCGGTACGCCGGCACGGCCCACGGCGGCCAGAATGCGGCCCCAGTTCGGATCGGAGGCGAACAGTGCGGTTTTGATCAGCGGCGAGTGAGCCACGGTGTAACCGACGTCCAGGCATTCCTGGTGATTGCCGCCGCCGTTGACTTCAACGGTCACAAACTTGGTCGCGCCTTCGCCGTCACGCACGATGGCCTGGGCCACGTCCATGCAGACTTCGAACACAGCCTGTTTCAGCTTGGCGAACAAATCACCGCTGGCTGCAGTGATTTCCGGCAGTGCCGCCTGACCGGTGGCGATCAGCATGCAGCAGTCGTTGGTCGAGGTGTCGCCGTCGATGGTGATGCGGTTGAACGACTTGTTGGCACCGTCCAGCAGCAGGTTCTGCAGCACGTCGCGGGCGACTTTGGCGTCGGTGGCGATGTAGCCGAGCATGGTCGCCATGTTCGGGCGGATCATGCCCGCGCCTTTGCTGATACCGGTGACGGTGATGGTCACGCCGTCATGCTGGAACTGGCGGCTGGCACCTTTGGGCAGGGTGTCGGTGGTCATGATGCCGGTGGCGGCAGCTTCCCAGTTGTTGACCGACAGGTCGTCGATAGCCGCTTGCAACGCGCCTTCGATTTTCTCGACCGGCAACGGCTCGCCGATGACACCAGTGGAGTACGGCAGCACCAGGCTGGCGTCGACGCCGGTCAGCTCAGCCAGTTTGGCGCACGTGCGCTCGGCAGCGGCAAGGCCCGGTTCGCCAGTGCCGGCGTTGGCATTGCCGGTATTGGTCAGCAGGTAACGCACCGGACCTCGAACACGCTGCTTGGCCAGGATCACGGGAGCGGCGCAAAAGGCGTTCAGAGTGAACACGCCAGCGACCGTGGAACCTTCGGCACAGCGCATGACCACAACATCCTTGCGCCCTGGGCGCTTGATGCCAGCCGAGGCGATACCGAGTTCAAAACCGGCAACCGGGTGCAACGTTGGCAAAGGACCAAGACCAACAGCCATGAATGCGCTCCTTAATAAATGATGTCAGCACCGCTTTCAGGAAGATCGGTGGTTTAAATGGCAAAACGCCGCGACGGCATTAGCCGGTCGCGGCGCGGGTATTTCAGCGTATGAAACGGGTTTTACTGGATCTGCCCGTGGCAATGCTTGAACTTCTTGCCCGAACCGCAATAGCAAAGCTCGTTACGGCCCAGCTTCTGTTCGTTGCGTACAGGAGCGGTGGCAAGGGCGACATCGACCTCTTCACCCAGCAGTTCCGGTTGCTCAAGACCCGGTGCTTCGTCATGCTGGAACTGCATGCGCGCCGCCAGTGCTTCGGCTTCCTGACGCAGGCGTTGCTCTTCTTCGATCGGATCTTCGCGGCGAACCTGGACGTGCGACAGCACACGGATCGAGTCGCGCTTGATCGAATCCAGCAGCTCGGAGAACAGCGTGAAGGACTCGCGCTTGTACTCTTGCTTCGGGTTCTTCTGTGCATAACCACGCAAGTGGATGCCGTGACGCAGGTGATCCATGGTCGACAGGTGATCTTTCCACAGGTCGTCGAGCACACGCAGAACGATTTGCTTCTCGAAGGTGCGCAGCGCTTCGGCGCTCGCCTGCTCTTCTTTTTCGTTGTACGCGGCCAGCAGCTCGGTCATGAGCTTCTCGCGCAGGGTTTCTTCGTACAGGTGGTCGTCTTCGTCGAGCCATTTCTGGATCGGCAACGCCACACCGAAGTCGCTCTGCAACGCCGCTTCCAGACCGGCCACGTCCCACTGCTCAGGCAGCGATTGCGGTGGAATGTGTGCGCTGACGGTTGCGTTGAGCACGTCCTGACGGAAGTCGGCGATGGTTTCGCCGATGTTGTCGGCGGCCAACAAACTGTTACGCATGTGATAGATCACTTTACGTTGTTCGTTGTTGACGTCGTCGAACTCGAGCAGTTGCTTACGAATGTCGAAGTTGCGGCCTTCAACCTTGCGCTGTGCCTTCTCGATGGCGTTGGTCACCATGCGGTGCTCGATCGCTTCACCTGGCTGCATGCCCAGGGCCTTCATGAAGTTCTTCACCCGATCAGAGGCGAAGATGCGCATCAGGCTGTCTTCCAGCGACAGGTAGAAACGGCTGGAGCCGGCATCCCCCTGACGACCGGCACGACCACGCAACTGGTTGTCGATACGGCGCGATTCGTGACGCTCGGACGCAATCACCTGCAAACCGCCCGACTCGAGCACTTGCTGGTGACGTTTCTGCCAGTCGGCCTTGATCTGGGCAATCTGCTCAGGTGTCGGGTCTTCCAGGGTTGCCACTTCCACTTCCCAGTTACCGCCCAACAGAATGTCGGTACCACGACCGGCCATGTTGGTGGCGATGGTCAGTGCGCCTGGGCGACCGGCCTGGGCAATGATTTCGGCTTCTTTTTCGTGGAACTTGGCGTTCAGAACCTTGTGTTCGATGCCTTCTTTCACGAGCAGGCTGGACATGTGTTCGGACGTTTCAATGGTTGCAGTACCCACCAGCACCGGACGGCCCTGGGTCATGCATTCCTTGATGTCGGTGATGATCGCCGCGTATTTCTCTTCGGCGGTCAGGAACACCAGGTCGTTGTAGTCTTTACGCGCCAGCGGTTTGTTCGGCGGGATAACCATCACCGACAGACCGTAGATCTGGTGGAACTCGAACGCTTCGGTGTCAGCGGTACCGGTCATGCCGGACAGCTTGTTGTACAGACGGAAGTAGTTCTGGAACGTGGTCGAGGCCAGGGTCTGGCTTTCGGCCTGAATGTTCAGGTTTTCCTTGGCTTCGATAGCCTGGTGCAGGCCTTCGGACAGACGGCGACCCGGCATGGTACGACCGGTGTGTTCGTCTACCAGAACGACCTGGCCGTCCTGCACGATGTATTCGACGTTGCGATTGAACAGCTTGTGCGCACGCAGACCGGCATAAACGTGGGTCAGCAGGCCCAGGTTATGTGACGAGTACAGGCTCTCGCCTTCAGCCAGCAGGCCAACGCGGGTGAGCATGTCTTCGATGAATTGGTGACCGGCTTCGTTGAGTTCGACCTGACGGGTCTTCTCGTCGACGGTGTAGTGGCCAGCCTTGGTGACTTCGCCTTCAACTTCTTCGATGTGCAATTCCAGCTGCGGGATCAGTTTGTTGATCTCGATGTACAGCTTGGAGCTGTCCTCGGCCTGACCGGAAATGATCAGCGGGGTACGGGCTTCGTCGATGAGGATGGAGTCGACTTCGTCGATCACGGCAAAATTGAGTTCGCGCTGGAATTTTTCTTCCATGCTGAACGCCATGTTGTCGCGCAGGTAGTCGAAACCGTATTCGTTGTTGGTGCCGTAGGTGATGTCGGCAGCATAGGCCGCACGCTTCTCTTCCGGCGGCTGGAACGGCGTCACCACGCCGACCGTCATCCCGAGGAATTCGTAGAGCGGACGCATCCAGTTGGCGTCACGACGGGCCAGGTAGTCGTTCACCGTCACAACGTGCACGCCCTTGCCGGACAGCGCGTTGAGGTAAACGCCCAGTGTTGCCACCAGGGTCTTGCCTTCACCGGTACGCATTTCCGCGATCATGCCTTCATGCAAGGTCATGCCGCCGATCAGCTGGACGTCGAAGTGGCGCATACCCATGACGCGCTTACCGGCTTCGCGGGCAACCGCAAAGGCTTCTGGCAGCAGCTTGTCGAGGGTTTCCCCTTTGGCGATGCGGGCCTTGAACTCATCTGTCTTGGCACGCAATTGATCGTCCGAAAGGGCCACCATTTGCTCTTCGAAGGCATTGACGAGTTGCACCGTCTTGAGCATGCGTTTGACTTCACGCTCGTTCTTGCTTCCAAAAAGTTTCTTTAACAAAGGCGCAAACATATCGGCAGGATCTTCCACACTAAAGGGATGGAGGGCGGCCCCGTGAGTCGCCCGTGCAGCCCTCATGGCCGCATGCGAACGAGCATTCTACCCGGAAACGATGGTGAGGAAAGTGGCGTTATTCCACGATGCTGGCACAGCGCTGTAACGGGGCTCACTTAAAATAAGGGCTTTTTGCTGAACTTCAAGCCATTCACGGCACAAGTTACTTGTTGATTTAATGGGTAAAGCGCTCGCAAAGCAATGGGTCGGGTGCATGGGGTGCTTTCTGCTACCATGGCGGCTCTGTTACTTCAGGTGTCTGATCATGGCATTTCGCCCTCTTACGGCCAGAGCACCCGCCGTTCTGCTTCGCGAAGCCAAACCGTTGAAAGCCATCTTCGGCCACGCTCAACGCCTGGGTCATTTACAACGTCTGCTGGAAAGCCAATTGCAGCCCGCCGCCCGCGAGCATTGCCATGTGGCGTCGTGGCGCGAAGGCAGTTTGTTGCTGATAGTGACCGACGGTCATTGGGCAACCCGCCTGCGTTATCAGCAAAAGCGTCTGCAACGGCAATTGCAGATGTTCGATGAGTTTGCCAGTTTGACGCGGATTCTGTTCAAGGTTCAGCCCCCGACCGTTCAACAAGGGGCGGCTGGCCATACCATCAGCTTGTCCACCGACGCAGGCGCGACCATTCAGGCCACGGCCGATGGGATCAGCGATCCGAATTTACGGGCGGCTCTGGAGCGCCTGGCGGCGCACGCCAAACCCAAGGCATGACATAGAACCCATGTGGGAGCGAGCTTGCTCGCGATAGCGGTGTATCAGTCAGCATATGCGTTGAATGTGAGACCGCAATCGCGAGCAAGCTCGCTCCCACATTTTGACCGTGCCCGCTTGCTAGCGGCGTTTGCTGCCACCGAGTAGCGAGCCCATCAACCCGCGCACCAATTGTCGGCCCAATTGATTGGCCGCCTGTCGCATCGCTGATTTCAGTGCCTGCCCCGCCGCCGTACCGAGGAACTCCCCAGCCTTGTCGGTGAAGCTTGGCTCTTCGACTGCCGGTTTTCCCGGAACAGCCTCAGGCTCTGGCGCCAACCCTTTGCGTCCCATCAGCACTTCATAGGCCGATTCACGATCGATCGGTTTGTCATACCGCCCCTTGAACGGCGAACCCGCAATCAGCACCGTGCGTTCCGTCTCGCTCAGCGGCCCGATCCGCGATTGCGGCGGCGCAACCAACACCCGCTGAACCCTCTCCGGCGTGCCCTTGTCCTGCAACGTGCCGACCAGCGCCTCGCCAATCCCAAGCTCGGTCAGCACCGACAAGGCATCGAACGCCGGGTTCGGCCGGAAGCCCTCGGCCACCGCTCGCAGGGATTTCTGCTCCTTGGCGGTGAACGCGCGCAAGCCATGCTGAATGCGCAGACCGAGCTGAGCCAGCACGTCATCCGGCAAGTCGCCCGGCGATTGGGTGACGAAATACACGCCAACGCCTTTCGAGCGAATCAGTCGCACCACCTGCTCAAGGCGATCCTGCAAAGCCTTTGGCGTACCGGCGAACAACAAATGTGCTTCATCGAAAAACAGCGCCAGCAGTGGTTTGTCCGAATCGCCGCGCTCTGGCAATTGCTCGAACAGTTCGGCCAGTAGCCACAACAGGAACGTCGCGTAGACCTTCGGCGCTTCGTGCACCAGACGGCTGGCATCGAGCAAGTGAATGCGCCCGCGGCCATCGGCGGTCGGCTGCAGAATGTCTTCGAGTTGCAGCGCCGGCTCGCCGAACAGCGCTTCTGCGCCCTGCTGTTCCAGAATCGCCAGACGCCGCAACAGCGCCTGACTGGAACCGGTGGTCATCAACGCGGCGTCGTCACCGAGCAATTCGGGGTTGTCACGCAGGTGATTGAGCAGTGCCTTCAGATCCTTGAGGTCCAGCAGCAACAGCCCTTCACGATCCGCCACCTTGAACGCGGCATACAGCGTCGACTGTTGGCTGTCGGTCAGCTCCAGCAGGCTGCCCAGCAACAACGGCCCCATTTCGCTCAAGGTTGTACGCAATGGATGACCGGACTGACCGTGAATGTCCCACAGGGTCACCGGATACGCTTGAGGCGTGTGGTTCAGCCAGGGCATCCCGGCGATCCGCTCGGCGATCTTGCCTTGAGGATTGCCGGCGGCGCCCAGACCGCACAGGTCACCCTTGATATCGGCGGCAAACACCGCCACGCCGGCATCGCTGAAGGCTTCGGCCATCCGTTGCAAGGTGACGGTTTTGCCCGTCCCGGTAGCGCCCGCGACCAAACCATGACGGTTCGCCAGACGCATGGCCTGGGCAATGGGTTGCCCGGCGAGATCGGCACCGATAACGAGTTGCAATGAGTCAGGCATTTGGTCACCCATGGTTAATCTTTAATCCTTTACGGCCGATAGAAATAAGCGAGAGACCCAACTGAAAGCAAGGTCCGACTTTCCCATGGAGAGCAGGAATTATCGACTCGCTCCATTGCGCACCCATTTTGCGCGAATTAACAGCAACACGCCCCGAACAATAAGACCTTAGCGGACACCCCGAACCATGAACAAAAATTTGCGCTTCAGCCATAAAATCCTGCTTGCCGCCGCCCTCATCGTCATTGCCGCCTTCGCCTCGTTCACGCTGTACATCGACTATTTGCAGCGCAACGCCATTCGCGAAGACCTGGATAACTACCTCAATGAGATGGGAGACGTCACCGCCAACAACATCCAGACCTGGCTGGCCGGTCGTATCCTGCTGATCGACAACCTCGCACAGAACATCGCCATCAACCCCGAACAGGCCACCGTTTCCAGCCTGCTTGAGCAGAAAGCCCTGACGTCGACCTTCATGGCGTCCTACCTGGGCGACGCCACTGGCCACTTCACCATCCGCCCGGATGCGAAGATGCCCGATGGCTTCGACCCACGGGTGCGCCCTTGGTACAAAGGCGCCGAAAGTAGTAGCAGCGCTACCCTGACCGAACCCTACATCGACGCGGCCACCGGTCAGACCATCATCTCGATCGCCACCGCCTCGAAAAAGGCCGGACAAAGCGTGGGTGTGGTGGGCGGCGACCTGAGCCTGCAAACCCTGATCGACACCCTCAGCGCCCGCGACTTCGCCGGCATGGGTTACGCCTTTCTGGTGAGCGCCGACGGCAAGATTCTGGTCCACCCGGACAAAGCCATGGTGATGAAGTCCCTGAGCGAGGCGTACCCGAAAAATACCCCGCGCATCAGCAGCGACTTCAGTGAAGTGGACGTCGAAGGCAAGACCCGCATCGTCACCTTCACTCCAATCAAAGGTCTGCCATCGGTCAACTGGTACATCGGTCTGTCGGTGGATAAAGACAAAGCCTTCTCGATGCTCAGCGAATTCCGCGCCTCGGCGGTCGTTGCGACGGTCATTGCCGTGGCCATCATCATCGCCCTGCTGGGCATGCTGATCCGCATCCTGATCCAACCGCTGCACGTCATGACCCGCGCCATGGCAGACATTGCCGACGGTGAAGGCGACCTGACCAAACGCCTGACGATCCAGAACAACGACGAATTCGGTGTCCTCGGCACCGCGTTCAATCGTTTCGTGGAACGCATTCACGGTTCGATCCGCGAAGTGTCGTCGGCCACCGGGCAAGTCAACGAAGTGGCTTTGCGTGTAGTGGCTGCTTCGAACTCGTCGATGTTCAACTCCGACCAACAGGCTTCGCGCACCAGCAGCGTGGCCGCGGCGATCAACCAGCTCGGCGCCGCCGCTCAGGAAATCGCCCGTAACGCAGCGCAAGCATCGAGTCAGGCCAGCGATGCCCGCAGCCTGGCCGAAGACGGCCAGCAAGTGGTGGACCGCAGCATTGTCGCGATGAATCAGCTGTCGAGCATGCTCAGCGCCTCGAGCACCAACATTGAATCGCTGAACAGCAAAACCGTGAACATCGGGCAGATTCTCGAAGTGATCACCAGCATCTCCCAGCAAACCAACCTGCTGGCGCTCAACGCAGCCATCGAAGCGGCGCGTGCCGGTGAAGCCGGTCGCGGTTTTGCGGTGGTTGCAGACGAGGTTCGTAACCTGGCGCACCGCACTCAGGAATCGGCGCAGCAGGTGCAGACCATGATTGAGGAGCTGCAAGTCGGCGCCCGCGAATCCGTCAGCACCATGAGCGACAGTCAGCGCCACAGTCAGGACAGCGTCGAAATCGCCAACCTGGCCGGCGAGCGGTTGAACAGCGTGACGTTGCGTATTGGCGAGATTGACGGGATGAACCAGTCGGTGGCCACGGCGACTGAGGAGCAGACTGCCGTGGTTGAATCGATCAACGTGGATATTACCGAGATCAATACACTGAATCAGGAAGGGGTGGAAAACCTGCAGTCGACGTTGCGTGCGTGTTCGGATCTTGAGCAGCAGGCGGCGCGGTTGAAGCAGTTGGTGGGCAGTTTCCGTATTTAGTGTCTGAATTGGCCCTTTCGCGGGCAAGCCTCGCTCCTTGGTTCACACCACCCCCTGTAGGAGCGAGGCTTGCCCGCGAAGGCGATTGCTCAAACATCACAAACCTCGCTGCCCCCCCCGCCACAAAACCCCAACCGAACATCTATCCTTCATAAAGGTCAACCAAGGGAGCCCAAGGGACCGGAGGGATGTTCATCGTGCATATCGCTGACATAACCATGTTCTACGCCCCTGCCAGCGGTGGCGTGCGCACTTATCTGGATGCAAAACACCGTCGCCTGAGCATCAAGCCGAACATTCGCCACAGTCTGCTGATCCCTGGGGCTTACTTAAGTGAACAGGATGGCGTTTACACGGTTCCGGCCCCCGCCCTGCCCTTCGGCAAGGGTTATCGCTTCCCCCTCCGTCTCGCACCCTGGCGCAATGTTCTGCAGGATTTACAGCCCGACCTGATCGAGGTCGGCGACCCCTACCTCACCGCATGGGCGGCCCTCGACGCCCGGCGGCAACTCGATGTCCCGGTGATAGGCTTTTATCATTCGGACCTGCCGCTGCTGGTCAGCAACCGCATGGGCAACTGGGTCACCACCAACGTCGAAGCCTATGTCAGCAAGCTCTATGGCAACTTCGATCGGGTCCTGGCGCCCAGCCAGGTCATGGCCGACAAACTGATCGCGCTGGGGGTGAAAAACGTTTTCGTTCAACCGCTGGGCGTCGACTTGCACACCTTCCATCCCAATGCCCGAGACCCGGGCCTGCGGGCCGAATTGGGCATCGATGAAAACACTCATTTGCTGATCTTCGCCGGGCGCGGCTCCAAGGAAAAAAACCTTCCGGTGCTGCTCGCCTGCATGAAATGCCTGGGCCGACGCTATCACCTGCTGCTGGTCGGTTCGTCGATGCCGGCCGTGGTGCCGGACAACGTCACCGTGATCGGTGAGTTCTGTACGGCGGCACACGTGGCGCGATTGATGGCCAGCGCCGATGCGCTGCTGCATGCCGGCGATCAGGAAACCTTCGGCCTGGTGGTTCTTGAAGCCATGGCCAGTGGCATTCCGGTGGTGGCCGTGGCGGCCGGGGCCTTTCAGGAAATCATCACCGAGCAATGCGGCCTGCTCTGCCCGCCGAATAATCCATTGGCAATGGCCGACGCCGTTCGCGAACTGTTCAGTTCGGGCAGCGTCGTTTTGGGCAAACAGGCCCGCAGCCATGTCGAGCGGCATTACTCTTGGGACACGGTGGTCAACAGCCTGCTGGGGCATTATCGCGCCGTACTTGGCAGCCACTTACCGCTGACCGCCAATGGTTGAGCCCATGAATCCGCCCAGCCTGATACTCGTCCTGCACGACGTCGCACCGCAAACCTGGGCCGATTACCAACCCTTTGTCGAAGCCGTCGACGCCCTGGGCGAGGTGCCGATGACCTGGCTGGTCGTGCCGAATTTGCACAAGCACAACGATCTGGAGGAGCATCCGGGGTTTCGACGTTTGCTCGCCGGTCGGATCGCCCTAGGTGACGAACTGGCATTGCACGGTTACTTTCATTGCGATGAAGAGCCCACTCCCACTACGCCACGAGGCTGGTTCATGCGCCGGATCTACACTCACGAAGGCGAGTTTTACAGCCTGTCTCAAGAAGCCGCCCTCGCCCGCCTGCGCGCCGGCATCGAAGTGTTCCACCGTTATCACTGGCCGCTGGAGGGTTTCGTCGCCCCGGCCTGGCTGATGAGCGAAGGGACGCGACAGGCCTTGCGCCAGTTACCCCTGAGTTACACCAGCGATCCTCAGCATCTGTATCGTCTGCCGGACTTCACCGCAGTTGAGGCTCCAGGCCTGGTCTGGAGTGCGCGCAGCGCCTGGCGCCGGGGGGTGTCGAAACTCGTCAGCCATCAACGCGAACAACGCTGGCGGCACGCACCGGTAATTCGTCTCGGCCTGCACCCGGTCGATATGCGCCATGAGTTCTCGCGCACTTACTGGCTGCAAACCCTCAAACGCTTGCTCGGCGAGGGTCGTGTGCCGATGACCAAGGCACGCTGGCTGGCGCTGCAAAGCGATTGTATGGGTCGCGCCGCATGAGTCGCGGGATTCTGCTGCTCGTCGCGCTGCTTGCTGCGGTGCTGATTCCGTCGCTGCTGGGCGGTAACGAAACCTGGTATCGACTGCAAAGCTTCCCGCTGAGATGGCTGCTGATCATGTTCGGCATGATCCTGCTGTGCTGGGTGCTGAACACAATGCGCTTGCGCCTGTTGCTAGGGGATCAGCGCGACAAAGTGGGCCCGTTCAAAAGTCTCGGGGTGGTGATGGCCGCCGAATTCGCCTATTGCGCCACCCCCGGCGGCAGCGGCGGCCCGCTGACCATCATGGCGCTGCTGGCGCGCAATGGCGTGCGTCCGGCCAGAGGCAGCGCCGTGTTTGCCATGGATCAGCTGAGCGATTTACTGTTTTTTCTCTGCGCACTGAGCGGCATCCTGATCTATGCGTTGTTCCAGCACCTCAGCCAACGCATGGAATGGCTGCTGACCGTCAGCGCCCTTTCGATGTTCGGCGGGTTGTTCAGTTGTGTGGTGGTTGCCCGCTACCATCGAATGCTGATTCGCCTGAGCGGCCGGTTGCTCGCTCGCCTCAATGTCAAAGCCACCACGCGCCTGCGCTGGGCGCGAAAACTCCTGCACTTCCTGGCGGCTTTTGCTGACACGCTGAAGTTGCCCTTTCAGACATTGATCATGGTGTTTGCCTTGACCTGCCTGCATTGGCTCCTGCGCTATAGCGTGCTGTATCTGGCGTTGCGTGGGCTCGGGGCGGATTTGCAGTGGGCCTGGAGCTTTCTGATCCAGATGCTTTCGCTGAGCGCGGGGCAGTTCAGCCTGTTGCCGGGCGGTGCCGGGGCAGCGGAGTTGACCTCGGCGGCGCTGCTGGCGCCGATGGTGGGAAAATCCACCGCGGCGGCGGCGATTCTGATCTGGCGGGCGGTGACCTATTACTTCTATCTGGTGGTGGGTGGCCCGGTGTTTTTGCTGATGCTCGGGCGGCCGCTGCTGAAGAAGTTGATGAAATTCAAGCAGGCGTAGGCTTGTCGTCGGGTTCTTGCTGCAACTGTTCCCACAACTCGGCAGCACCGGGAAACTCCGTGCCGTCTTCGGGGTTCATGTCATCCGGGTCGTAGCGACTCAGACAACCCTCACCCAACGTGGCGGGTGCCCTGGAAGTGGCTTTGTCCAGTGGATCGGCCATGGTCATGTCCTCAATGCAGAAACGGCGAAGGGCCTGAAGCGATTGAACGCCCAGGCCCTTCGAATTTCAACCGTGTTGTGTGGCTGTCAGAACACGACGGTTTTGTTGCCGTGCACCAGCACCCGATCTTCCAAGTGATAACGCAGACCACGGGCCAGCACCATCTTCTCGACGTCCCGACCGAAACGCACCATGTCGTCGATGCTGTCGCTGTGGCTGACGCGGACGACGTCCTGTTCGATGATCGGACCGGCATCCAGCTCTTCGGTCACGTAGTGGCAAGTAGCGCCGATCAACTTCACGCCACGCATCGATGCCTGGTGATACGGCTTGGCACCGACGAACGACGGCAGGAAGCTGTGATGAATGTTGATGACCTTGTGAGCGTATTCGCTACACAACTCGGGCGGCAGGATTTGCATGTAACGGGCAAGTACGATCACTTCGGCATCGTGCTGTTTGACCAGGCGCGATACTTCGGCGAATGCCGGTTCTTTATCCTGCGGATTGACCGGTACGTGGTAATACGGAATTCCGTGCCACTCGACCATGCTGCGCAAATCGTCATGGTTGGAAATTACACAGGAAATTTCGCAATCCAGCTCATCACTGTGCCAGCGGTGCAACAAGTCGGCGAGGCAGTGAGACTCGCGACTGGCCATCAGTACCACGCGCTTTTTCTGCTCGGTATCGGTGATGCGCCAGTTCATCGAGAACTCTTCGGCAATCGGTGCAAACGCTTCGCGAAAGGCATCGATACCGAAGGGCAGCGAATCGGCACGAATTTCGTGACGCATGAAGAACCAGCCACTGAGATTGTCCGAGTGATGGCTCGCTTCAGTGATCCAGCCGTTATGTGACGCCAGAAAGTTACTGACTTTAGCAACGATGCCGACGCGGTCCGGGCAAGCAATCACCAGCCGAAAAGTGCGCATGAGGGTCAAACTCCAGAACTTCGCAAAGGCGGCCATTCTAGCGATTACGCAGCAAAACTGCAGTATTGATGACGTCTTGCCTGGCACGAAGGTGGGCGACAGAGATTTGGCAGCCTCCGCTACCCGCGCGATGGTGTTCCTGTTGCCCATCTTCAAGTGCCCCATTGTGAATATCTGTGGTGACTGCATCACACTATTTAACTACACCCGCCATTTATGCCCTATTCACCGTAACTAATTTAAATAAAACTCCGGTTAATGTTTACTTGATGAAACACCCTGACTATTATTGCCGCACTGTCACCTGCCATCCAGCGCCCCTACATAAGGTAGTCCTCATGTCCTTGATCAACGAATATCGCGCCACCGAAGAAGCTATCAAAGAGCTGCAAGCCCGTTTGAAGAACCTGTCCCAAGACGACAAACTGCAAACCGAGCTGGAATTCGAAGGCAAACTGCGCACCCTGATGGGCGAATACTCCAAATCCCTGCGCGACATCATCGCGCTATTGGATCCAGAGTCCAAAACCAAAGCACCACGCGGCGGCGCAGTAAAAACTACTGGCACCAAGCGTGCTCGCAAAGTTAAACAATACAAAAACCCGCACAACGGCGAAGTCATCGAAACCAAAGGTGGCAACCACAAAACGCTGAAAGAGTGGAAAGCCAAGTGGGGCGGTGACGTGGTTGAAGGCTGGGCTACCCTGCTGGGCTAAGCCGCAGAGTTTGTCGCAGACTCATCCGCGACAAAAAAGAACGCCAGCTGAAGCTGGCGTTTTTTGATGCTGGCATTCAGCCCCGGACATATTCGTTTTCAAAGATTCAATCGTTTGCGCAATCCCTGGACATAATTCTGCCATTCATTCAGCACCTCCCGCTGAACCGATGTAGCACTAATGTTCCATTGGGCTGCGGCCTCTCCAAAAGTGTCCAGCGTATTTGGCGCCCCCCATTCAGGTGCTGACAAACGTTGCTGACAGAATATTCGCCAGCGTTCTTGCTCTTCGAAACTCAACGTATCGGGGAAGTTGCGGGCGCGATATCGAAACAATAATTCAGGCAAGCGTTCATCATCGAAAGGCCATTGTTGTTGCGCTAATTGAGCGGGGTCGGCAGACCTGACTTGCTCACATAGACGCCGATCCCGATCACCGATAAAACCATCGTATAACTGTTGCTCAGGGTCTTGGCTCGAGGTGAAGTCTTCGCTGGCATAAATCGTCTGAACTTTATCTCGCCAAACTTTTTGTGCGTCACTTAGCCGCAGCGCGCGCTCTTGGTAGAGCGACATATCCAGCCCCAAACGTTGCTGGTCTTCAGAACGAAGTACCGACAACGGCGCCACCACCGGGCATTTGTTGATGTGGATAAGTTTGAGCGGCACCGGCAACTCACCCTCGACCAAATCATCGCGACGGGTATACAGCCGTTGGCGCAAGGTGTCGGCATCGAGATCGAGCAAGCCCTGAGGATCCAGGTGCAGGTCACAGACAATCAAAGCGTTCTTGTTGCGCGGATGCCAGGCCAGGGGCAGCACCACACCGACATAATTGCGCGCCGCCGAAAAGCGCCCGGAGATGTGCACCATCGGCTGCAACAGACGAATCTGATCCATCACCTTTTGCTTACCGCGCAACTGAAACAACCAGTCATACAACTTCGGCTGCTTTTCCCGGATCAGACGCGCCAGGGCGATGGTGGCGCGAACGTCCGACAACGCTTCGTGAGCATTGCCATGATCAATGCCATTGGCGGCGGTCAGGCGTTCGAGTTTGAGCGTTATCCGCCCCTCATCGTCCGTCGGCCAAACGATGCCGTCAGGGCGCAAGGCATAGGCTGCACGCACCACATCGATCAGGTCCCAGCGGCTATTGCCGCCCTGCCACTCGCGCGCATAAGGGTCGAAAAAGTTTCGGTAAAGACTGTAACGGGTCATCTCGTCATCGAAACGCAAT
The DNA here is from genome assembly GCF_054897765.1 of Pseudomonas sp. RT4P38. NCBI lineage: Bacteria > Pseudomonadati > Pseudomonadota > Gammaproteobacteria > Pseudomonadales > Pseudomonadaceae > Pseudomonas > Pseudomonas sp. RT4P38. The sequence goes on along the minus strand of NZ_CM142703.1, from coordinate 1,689,261 downwards.
GTGTTGTAACCCGCCCCACACGTGCCGGGCGCAGCGAGTTGGGCATGCACCCGGGTCATGAAATCGGCTTCGCTCAAGCCCTGCTCGGCCAGTCGGCCGGGGGTAATACCCGTGATCACGCAGGCCGCCGGATGGGGCAGGATGTCTTCACTGGGCTGGCAGTAAAGGTTGACCGGCTCGTCTATTTCATTGAGATCGAAGTCAGTGCGAATCCCCGCCATTTGGAGTGGGCGGTCGCAACGGGGGTTGATGCCAGTGGTTTCATAGTCGTACCAGAAGATCGAGGTCACGGGCTATTCCTGAACTGAAGATCGGCGAAGTCTAGGCGTTCACATCCCGCCCCGGCCAGTAATCTCGTCATTCAATCACCTCTGGCCACTTACCGTGCAATACATAGTTATGTCGTTCCCCCCCGAGAGACTGCTAGCATCGGACGGACATCGAATCCCGAAGAGGCCACATCAAGGTTGCCCATGCTCGAGACCACAGCACTGCCAAGGAAAGCGACGCTGTCCCCACCACTGGATACGCGGTATCAAGTCGAAACGCCGGAAGGCATCGACTTGCCACTGCGCCCGGCCGGGTTGATGGTTCGTGCGCTGGCGTTCGCCATCGACCTTGTGTTGCGCGGGTTGATCCTGGGCCTGCTGTTTATTGTGTTGGCATTTCTCGGAAAACTCGGCGCAGGGCTTGGCTCGATTTTGCTGTTCGTGGTGAGCTGGTGGTACATGGTGCTGTTCGAAGTGCTCAACCAGGGTCGTTCGCCAGGCAAGCAGTGGATGGGCCTGCGCGTGGTGCAGGACGATGGCACCCCGATCGGCTGGTCTGCTTCGCTGTTGCGCAACCTGCTGCGATTTGTCGACCTGCTGCCATTTGGCTACTTCCTCGGCGCCATCAGCTGCCTGCAACACCCCACCTTCAAACGCCTCGGCGACTTGTCCGCCGGCACGCTGGTGATCTACCGTGAACAGCCGTTGACCCGACCGCAACTGCCCGACGTCCAGCCTCGGTGCCCGGCCTTTGCCCTGACGCTGCTCGAACAACGCGCCATTCTCGGGTTTGCCGAGCGCCAGGGCGAACTCTCCGAAGCGCGGACGAACGAACTCGCGTCGATCCTTGCCCAACCGTTGCAGGTCTCCGCGCCACGCGCCGTGGCGGAACTCAATGGCATCGCCCGCGGCTTGTTGGGGCCCGCATGAAGCAAAGTCTTTTCGAAAATCGCCACAAGGCCGAATGGGAGCAGTTTTCCCTGATGCTCGAACAGCTGGAGCGAGGCAAGGAAACCTCACGGATCGCCAGTTTCCCGAAAGACTATCGACGGCTCTGCCACCAGTTGGCACTGGCTCAGGAACGTGGCTACAGCAGTTTCCTGATCGACTCCTTGCAGCAACACGTGCTGCGAGGGCATCAACAGCTTTATCGGCATCGCAGTCGACTGGGCGCCAACCTACTGAGCTTTATCCTTGCCGACTTCCCGCGCCTGGTGCGCGAACAATGGCGCTTTGTGCTCGCCGCCGGCCTGATGTTTTTTGGCAGCCTGATCGGCTTCGCGCTGCTGGTATATCTGTTCCCGGACCTGGTCTACAACCTGATCCCGGCTGAGCAGGTCAGCGAGATGCAAGGTATGTACGACCCCGACGCCGGTCACCTGGGGCGTTCGGCGGAACGCGCCGCCAGTGAAGACTGGGTGATGTTCGGTTACTACATCATGCACAACATTGGCATCGCCTTTCAGACCTTCGCCAGCGGTTTGCTGTTTGGTCTGGGCAGCGCGTTTTTCCTGTTCTTCAACGGCTTGATGATCGGCGCGGTGGCCGGGCACCTGACGCACATCGGCTACGGGCAAACCTTCTGGTCGTTCGTGATCGGTCACGGCGCGTTCGAACTGAGCGCCATTGCGCTGGCCGGTGCCGCCGGCCTGCAACTGGGCTGGGCATTGATCGCACCGGGACGCCTGCCCCGCGCCGAAGCGTTGCGACTGGCGGCACGCAAAAGCGTGTTGCTGATCTGCGGCGTCATGCTGTTTCTGCTGATTGCCGCGTTTATCGAAGCCTACTGGTCGTCGATGACCGCACCAACGCCAATCACCAAATATCTGGTCGGCGCGGCGCTTTGGTTATTGGTGGCGACTTATCTGCTGTTTGCCGGACGAACCCGCCATGCGCCTGAGTGACGCCACGGTCGTGATCCGCCCGCGCACAACCTGGGAAGCCATGGACCTGGGCGTGCTGCTGAGCCAGCGCCATCGACGATTGCTGATGACCAGTTGGGCCATCATCACCTTGCCGATCTTCGCCCTGCTCACCTTGTTTCTGTGGGATTCGCCCTCCCTCGCCGTGTTCATCTTCTGGTGGCTGAAACCGGTGTTCGAACGACTGCCGTTGTACATCCTTTCCAAAGTAATGTTCGGTGAAACGCCCACATTGAAACAGGCGCTGCGCCAATGGCCGCGCCTGCTCAAGCCACAACTGCTGGCCAGCCTGACCTGGCGACGGCTGAGCCTGAGCCGCAGTTTTGTGATGCCGGTGGTGCAACTCGAAGGGCTGAGTGGGCAGGCACGACAACAGCGCTTGCAGGTGCTGTTGCAGCGCAACGCCGGTTCCGCGCGGTGGCTGACGATCATCGGTGTACATCTGGAAAGCGCGTTATGGATCGGCCTGATGGTGCTGTTCTATATGTTCTTGCCGCAACAGGTCGAACTCGACTGGAGCTGGCAGACCCTGATCACCGCCACCACTCAGGACTGGCGATGGCTGGAACACCTGACCAATGCCTTTTACGTGCTGGTGCTGATTGTCTGGGAACCGATCTATGTGGCCTGCGGCTTCAGCCTTTATCTGAATCGGCGCACGGTGCTGGAAGCCTGGGACATCGAACTGGTGTTCCGCCGATTGCGCCAACGCCTCAACACCACGGCGGTCACTCTGCTGCTGGCCGCGATACTGCTGGTGCCGACCGCACCCAACGTCTGGGCCGATGAGCCGGTGATCACGCCGGACAGCCCACGCCTGCTGGATCAACCGCTGACCAGTCAGGCCTCCAAAGACAGCATCAAGAAAATTCTCGATCAGCCCCCGTTCAAGAACAAGGAAACGGTGACCCGCTATCGGTTTGGCGAAGACAAACCCGACACTCAAGCACCGGATGACGGGAAAACACCTGAATGGCTGAAGGCCTTGGCCAGTCTGTTCGATAGCCAGCGTTTCGGCTTTCTCGCCAGCTTGATTGAAGTGCTGCTGTGGGGCGCCGTGATGGGTGCCATCGGCTTGCTGATCTGGCGTTACCGCGACGGGTTGCAGGCGTTCGTCAGCCGTAGGTCGGGGTTAAACCGTAAAGTCGCACGCCCATTGCCACAGCAAGCTTTCAGTCTGGACCTGAATCGCGAAACCCTGCCCGCTGACATCGCAGCCAGCGCCGAAAGTCTCTGGCAAACCAACCCGCGCGCTGCCCTCGGGTTGCTCTATCGCGCCCTGCTCAGCCATCTGTTGCACGATCACAACATGGCGCTGAAACCCGCCGACACGGAAGGCGAGGTGCTCCAACGCATCGAGCAACTGCAACTGCAACAACCGGCCTTGCTGGCCTTCAGCAAAAACCTGACCGGGCACTGGCAGAACATGGCCTACGGGCATCGCCTGCCGCCCGCGCATTTGCAACAGGAACTCTGTGACGGCTGGCGAATATTGTTCGGCCCGGGAGCGCCCCGTTGAGCCGGCGGTTACGACTTTCGGTCGGCGTGTTCATCAGCGTGCTGTTGAGCGTGCTGTTGAGCGTGCTGAGTGTTTATCTGTACCTGAAGGCCACGCCCTATCAGGCAGAAATTGATCATGGCCCGTCCCCCGAAGCCCAGACCAATCCCTATCTGGCCGCCGAGCATTTCCTGCGCAAACAGGGCCTGACCATCAGCCACGCCAACAGCCTCGACGTGCTGCCCACCCTCGATCCACATCAACACAGTCTGTTGTTGCTCGGGGACCGCTACAACATGACCCCGCGCCAGATTGATCAAGTGATGAACTGGACCCGGGCCGGCGGGCGTCTGTTGTTTGTTGCCCTGTCGTTGTGGGATGAAAAGACCGGCCAAAGCAATGACCTGTTGCTCGACCGGGTGCAGTTGCACCAGTCGCTGAGCAAAGACCTCAAGGAGCCGCCGCCCACTATTGGCGACGACCCTTACCCCAAACTGACCAAGCTGTATCTGGAAGAGGAAGACTCGCCGGCCTACGCCAGCTTCGATACCGCGTTCCATCTCGAAGACCCGAAAAACCTCGCGCAAGCCTGGGCCAACAGCGGCAAGGCCACGCACATGATGCAGCTGAACCACGGGCTCGGTTCGATCACCGTGGTCACCGACGCCGACCTGTGGAAAGCCCCGGCCATCGACCAATACGACAACGCCTGGCTGCTCTGGTACCTGACCGCCGACACGAACGTGACCTTGGTGTTCAACACCGATCACGACAGTCTGCTGACCTTGCTACTGCGTAATTTCCCTCAGGCGTTGGTCGCCCTCATCGCCCTGATCGGGCTTGCGCTCTGGCATGTCGGGGGGCGCAATGGTCCGCTGCTGGAACCTGCTCCGAAAGGTCGCCGGCAACTTCAGGAACACCTGCGCGCCAGCGCCGATTTCATGTTGCGCCGCAACGGGCAACAGCACCTGCTGCAAGCCTTGCAACAAGACATCCTGCGTCGTGTGCGGCGCCGTCATCCCGGTTTCGAACAATTGAACGTTGCCGAGCAATGGCTGGTGCTCGCACGCCTGACCGGCCAACCCACACGCGCTATCAGCCAGGCCATGAGCGCGCGAGCGAAACAGCGGCTGTCCAGCGCTGAATTCAGCCGTCAGGTCGCCCACCTGCAAACCTTGAGGAACACGCTATGAGTCAACAGATCGAGCCCGGCGTGCCATCCCACGCCGCTCAGCAACGCCAGCGCGCCAGTCAATTGGCCCAAGCGGTACGGACCGAATTACGAAAAGCCGTGATCGGCCAAAACACGGTGATCGACGACGTCCTCACCGCCCTGATCGCTGGCGGCCATGTGCTGCTCGAAGGCGTGCCGGGGTTGGGCAAAACCTTGTTGGTGCGCGCCCTCGCCCGCTGCTTTGGTGGCGAGTTCGCACGCATCCAGTTCACCCCGGACCTGATGCCCAGCGACGTCACCGGACACGCGGTGTACGACTTGCACACCGAGCAGTTCAAACTGCGTAAAGGTCCGTTATTCACCAACCTGCTGCTGGCCGACGAGATCAACCGCGCCCCGGCGAAAACCCAGGCGGCGCTGCTCGAAGCCATGCAGGAACGCCAGGTCACCCTCGAAGGCCGCGCCCTGCCCATCGTGCAACCGTTCATGGTGCTTGCCACGCAAAACCCGATCGAACAGGAAGGGACTTATCCACTGCCCGAAGCTGAGCTCGATCGCTTCATGCTCAAGGTGCGCATGGATTACCCCGACGCCGAACAAGAATTGAACATGGTGCGCCAGGTCAGCCGCTCGACCCGCGCCGACATGCTCGACGTGCAACCGCTGCGCACGGTGTTGCAAGCCAAAGACGTGCTGGCCCTGCAACGCATTGCCAGCGATTTGCCGCTGGACGATCAGGTGCTCGATTACGCCGTGCGTCTGGCCCGTACCACCCGCACCTGGCCCGGCCTGACCCTCGGCGCCGGACCACGCGCTTCAATCGCGCTGGTGCGTTGTGCCCGAGCCCGGGCGCTGCTGCGCGGTGGCGAGTTCGTGATTCCGGATGACATCAAAGGCTGCGCATTGGCCGTGCTGCGCCATCGTGTGCGCATTGCGCCGGAGCTGGACATCGAAGGGCTGGACGTCGATCAGGTGCTCAAGCAACTGCTCGATCAAGTTCCGGCGCCGCGGTTGTGAAACCTTCGCGCCTGCTATTGATCTGGCTGGCGGTCCTGTTGGCCATCGGCATTGTGCTGGGCACTTTGCGGGCATTGGACGTTGAAGTCCCCGCCAGTCTGTCGTCGATCAACTGGGGATTGCTGCTGGCGCTGTTGGTTTTGGCGACACTGGATGCCGCGCGCCTCAAACGCCTGCCATCGCCGCGCGTGCAACGGCAGATGCCCGGCAGCCTGGCGCTCGGTCGTTGGGGCGAAGTGCGACTGGAGGTCGAGCATGATTTGGCGCAACCGCTGACCGTACACATCTTCGACCATGTGCCCCACGGCCTGAGCTTCGAAAACCTCCCGCTGTCAGTCGAACTGCAACCCGGTCAACACAGCCGGATCGGCTATCGCCTGCGCCCGCTAAAGCGCGGCCACTTTACCTTCGAACACTGCGAAATCAGCCTACCGAGCCCAATGGGCTTGTGGTCGGACAAACGCCTGCTCAACGTCGCCGACACCACCCGCGTCTACCCCGACTTCGCCCGGCTCTACGGCGGCCAGCTGTTGGCGGTGGACAACTGGCTGAGCCAGCTCGGCGTACACCAGCGCCAACGACGGGGCCAGGGCCTGGAATTCCATCAGCTGCGCGAGTTTCGCGAGGGCGACAGCCTGCGCCAGATCGACTGGAAAGCCACGGCCCGCCACCGCACGCCCATCGCCCGTGAATACGAAGATGAACGTGACCAGCAGATCATCTTCATGCTTGATTGCGGCCGACGCATGCGCAGCCAGGACGATGAGCTGTCGCACTTCGACCATGCGCTCAATGCCTGTCTGCTGCTCAGCTACGTCGCCCTGCGCCAGGGCGATGCGGTGGGCCTGAGTACGTTTGCCAGTGATCAACCGCGCTACCTCGCGCCGGTCAAAGGCACCGGCCAGCTCAATCTGCTGCTCAACACCGTCTACGACCTCGACAGCACCCAACGCCCCGCCGACTACCAGGCAGCCGTCAACCAATTGCTGGTACGACAGAAACGTCGGGCGTTGGTGGTGTTGGTGACAAATTTGCGGGATGAGGATGATGAAGAGTTGCTGAGCGCGATCAAGCGGCTGGGCGCGAAGCATCGGGTGCTGGTTGCCAGCCTTCGGGAAAATGTACTCGATGAAGTACGCCATCGTCCGGTGCAAACCATTGACGACGCTTTGTCTTACTGCGCAGCGGTGGACTATCTGAATGCAGGCGCGCAACGCCATGAGCAGTTGAGTGCTCAGGGCGTGGCGCTGCTGCAAGCCCGGCCCGTGGAATTGGGCACCGCGCTAGTGATGCGGTATTTGAGCGGGAAGAGGGCCGCCGCCTTCTAACCCGTGATCGGGTCGGTGCCCGAAGACGCCACAGAACCATCACCCTCGGGGAGGGGTTTGGACAAAACCTCCGGAAGAGGCGTCCCCCCCAACGACATGCGATTGACGGGCGATTGCCTGAGTATGCGGGACGCTCTCAGTGCCAGGGCATAAGCACCGCCAGGGCCGCCAGTAAACGTCCAACTCAAGCCTTCCTCCGTCAACTTCCGGGCAGCACCCAGCGCCGGTTCCACTTTCGTTATCCCCAGCTCGATCATCGAAGAGTCACCCGTCAATCCCAGGCTGATTTCGCGGCCGAGCAGATGGCTGTTTAACCGGGTGACAGCCAGCTTGACGGTATGAGGCGCGGATGTCCGGGGAAACAGGGTACCCTCACCCCACACAGATACGGTTGGTTCAGCATTAAGTTGTATCCGGGCGTCATCCCAGACCTCGGCATCCAGTGCCGTGAAACGGAAGGTATGGGATGACGCTTCCCGGGCTCCATCGTTTACGATGTCCAACGTGGCGATGACTTCGATATCCCCCGCCTGTTCGGCCTTATAGGCGAAACGCGCCCAGCCCTCGCCATTGGTAACTACCCGCACCGTTGGCTGTTGTTCCGCTACCTTGAAAAGCACCGCCACCCCTTCTGCAGCGTTACGGTTCCCGGATGACAGAGCCTGGAGCTCTAAAAAGACGCTTTGACCGACCATAGGGTCAAAAAGGGGGAGGCGCCAATCGCCAATCACGGCTTGAACAGTGGGCGTACCGTTATCCTTGAGCATGGGTTATTCCTCTTGCGGCAGCATGGTTGAGGGTGCCTCAGCTCTGACGCTCAGCACCTTGACTGTAAAAGTATGAGCAGGGAAATTCTCGGGGCCATCGTAGAGGCTGGGAACCGTGGCAATCACTTCGATTTCGCCCGCTATCGTGGCAGTGAAAGGAAATCGCGCCCAACCGTCCTCGTCCGTGGGTGCCTGTGCTGCGGTGTTCTGGTGCGCGAATTCCACCTCGACACCTTGAGCAGCCAATTTCGTATACCAGGAATGGATTTTGATCCACAGATCGACCGTTTGACCCACTTCCAGATCAAAAGGGGCCTCACGGACCTGGACGACTTCAAGGCGGTTATGCCCCAGCGACAGGGTCACTGGAGGGTAAGTCAGCGATATTTGAGTAAATTCCAGCGAGAGCCCGGTGTCCTTCGTGCCACTGCTGGCAGGGCATTCCAGGTCCCATACCAAACCAACAGACGGCAGCTGCCGCTCAGTTCCTGCCGCAGGCTTCAACGTTATACCCAAGGCCTCGGCTTCCCACTTGGCAGCAAGCTGAAGCGTGTTCAAAGGGCTGCCAGACTTTGGAATAAAATTCAATGTATGCTCGGCGCTCAGGCAAGGGTAAGCCGTGCTTCCAACCGGCAGAACCTTATCGTCAAACTTGAGCGTACCCTCGCCCTCAAGCGTTCTTGAAAGTAACAACCCCTGCAAATCAAGCCGCGGTAGCTCGTCGTGATGCACATGCAACAGGAAGCGGGTGCTGGCATCGGCAGTCGAACGGACCGACCAGGACAAACCATCAAGGGTCAATTTACGTTTTTGCTCAAGGGGAGGATCGGATTCAAAGCGCAGCTCTTCCCCGCCTTCGCTTGTCACCTCCAAATGAATGTCTTCATCCAATAACGCTTCGCCAACCAGATCAACCCGCAGCGCTGCATCTAAACCATCGCGATAACAGACGAGTCCGACGGGTGCGGAGCCTTTTCCGTCCAACGTCACGGTTGCCAACTGCTGCCACGGATCCTCACCCAATACAGCGACCGTGAAGTTGTACTCCAAAGTTTTATTCTCGTAGGGGCTGCTCACCCTTGCTGCGACCTGGAAAGTCCCCTCTTCGATAGGTTCGAACGGGTATTCACACCAGCCGTCTTCACCAGTCAACAACAAAACCGCGCCCCCCCCATCGAGTTGCCACTCAACCTCGACCCCAGAAACATTTCCCACACCGGGAATCATCGAACGGACTTGAACCTCCAGGCTAACCGGGACCCCACCCGCCACAGGAAATCTCGTGGACTGCCTCGTGCTCTCGATGACCAGCCAGTTGTGCGCCAGTTGCAGACTCTGGAAGGGTGACGCCTCCAACAGTTTTGAACACCTGACACAGAGCTCGATACTGCTGTCCCTGCGGTCTTCGCAGGCCATGTTCCACTCCAGGCCTGATCCATCGATCGGATTCATGGTGTCCAGTTCTGGAGTGATCTCCACACCCAGCCCACCGGGCGTATCGCCCCCCTCTTTCCAATGTAAAGCCAGATCGGTATCGGCCAATGGGTGGATGGCCGGGAACGCCAGTGTGACCTGATGGGTGCCGCCGCGACATGGGTAGCCAGTACCGCTTCCCCAAACCGGTTCATCCACAGATTCATCCAGCTCGAATGTCGCGCTCAGCCAAGGATCCTCCTTCAGTACCCGCACCTTGAACGCGTACCGGGCGTCTTCCTTTTTATAATGGCTGTCGACCGAGGCCACGATTTCCCAGTCGCCTTTTGTGTCCGGTGTCCAGGTAAAATCGGCCTCACCGTTCTCACCCGAGAAGGCCCTGAGCAATTCGATATCTTCTCCGTCCGGGACTTTCAGCGTCCAGGTCACTTCGCGATTGGCCAGAGGCGTTTTCGTGAAATGGGACTCCACCCGCACACGCAGGTCCACGCTTTGATTGAGGTCGATCACCGGGTAGTGGGCGGCCTCCCGCAGCGCAATGACATCCAGCTGAAAATGCCCACAGACCGCATCCAACGGATAGGTGTCGGCGGTGTACTGACTGCGCACGGCCAATGTGCGCTCAACCTCCGTATCCTCAAGAATCCCGGCGCAGTCGAGAGTCCACGGGTCTCTGATCAACTGCTCGCGCCCCCACAGTGGATTGGCGCTGAGAATATTCTCGGGATCACTCTCGCCATCGTTTACCAGCAACCCTGCCTGCGTATCCATCCAGGCACTGTCGGCTGCTGGTTGCAGCACAACGGAATGATTGGCGCCAAAGCACAAGTGCAGCCTCTCAGTGGGGATCTGTGGCTTGCCATCAATCGTCACGTCGGTCAGCCGCAAAGGCTCCAGCAACAACTCCACCCGCACAAAGGCGAGCCGCACGGCACCCGGCCGGCCCTCGCCACCATTGCTAGGGCTGATGAGCGTGAATTTGACAGTTTCCTCGTTAGAGTCGAGTTCTAGCACGTGAGGGGGAAACTCGATCAGCTCGAGGTCCAGCAGAACACCGGGAGCCGACGCCTGCTCGACGTCAGCCTCAAGCGAGGGCGCAAGTAGCAGGTCTCTTTCCCCGCCCAGACCTGGATTGATCCGTAGCGTACCAACGGCGCCGTTGACCAACTGAACCGCGCGATAGTGGAAGATCAACTTGTAATCCGCCTTGCCGGGTGCAGGGCGCGGAGACGCTGCCAATGTAATCTCCTGGTATCCCGCCCCCTGATTGACAGCGTTCATAAAACCGACCAGTTCTCCTTCCAATAGCCCGTCCTGCCGGGTGACCTTCCTTTCGTCATTGACGCTCCAGCCATCCAGACTCTCCTGAAAGTCGCCGTTGAGAATAAAGTTATGATTGGCGTAAATATTCTCATCGTTCATGGCTGCGTCTTCCTTAAGCGAGCGACACGTTTTGGCTGGTCGGGCGGGGCATCGATGACCCCTTCAACCGCCCCGGCAAAGCCTGAGCCGCCATCCCGGGCTTGATACCTCAATGTCAGAATGATGTCGGTCAATGAGCGCAGAAGACTCTTTTGAGCGGGCTGCCCAACCCTGGGGAACGTCAAGACATAGTCTGCATGGGCGCCCGTGCCTTCAAAAGGTGCGTAGCGGCCGTCATCCATCGCATCGACCATGCCGTTGTCGTCCAACCCCAGGGACAGACCTATCTGCTGGTAAGGACGCAGGTTGTGCACCAGCGAACCTGGTGGCGGGGTGATATTCGGTTCACCGTGAAGGTATTTGACGGCATCGATTTGCGGCTCAAGCAGCGTCGAGCTGCTGATCTGCACCAGCGAGGCACGAATGTTCTGGTACGGCCCCAACAAGCCGGGAAAGGTCAGTGACAACCCCTTGACCTGGCGGCTGTAGTGCCCCGGATAGTCTTCATTGAACAGTCGTTCGTTCAGCTTGAACGCCAGCTTTCCTTGACCTATGCCAGCATTCCATTCGGTCTCGCCCATCAGCGTCTTGAGGGAAATCGTTTTAACCAACTGCAGCCGGTGCTCGTCGCGCTTGATGCGCGCGGCCGCCATCCTCATCAGATCCAGCTTCAACGAAGAACCGGTCGTGAACCCGTGGTAGGTGTCCATCCAGACATCAGGGCGGATAAACCGGGTTTTGTAGTCGGCCATTTCATACTGCCAACAGGTTTCGGCACATAGACACAGGCCGGCGACCACGTCGTAAACCTGGTAGATCAAGGTCTTCACTTGCCCCACGACCCAGTTGCTCAACTCGCGGCCGGTGCTGCGATTCTTGTAGAACGCGTACACTGCCTTGGCCTGGGTGTTGGCTATTTCAGCCTGCTGCAGACTGGCCCGGGCGGCGCTGATCGCGTGATCCTGGGCCAATAGCTGCTCGCGCAACACCCGTGCCTCGGCGTTGGATTGATCGCGCGCAAGCTCCCATTCTTGCTTGCGCCGCTGTTGCTGCCCGATGATGCTGGCTTCGTCGGCTTCACGCATCATGAAATCCGCCGCCAACTGAGCCACTTCGGCGAAGGCATATGGGATCGCCGCAGGACGCATGCCGCCGTTGGCCATCCCGTAGATGTTGGGAATCACATCCAGCGCTGCCCCCGTTGCTCGCAATGCCCCAGCCCCCATGGCGACATATCGGGCAATCCTGCTGTTTTCCAGAGCGTTGGACTCAGCCTTGGAGACCCCTTCTTCAATCAATTGCTCATAATGCTGCGCACGGGCCTTGACCATGCTTTCGCTTTGCCGCAACGACGCGGCCGTCGCTTCAAGCTGGGCAATCGTCGCCTCGTGGATCGACCGGGCATAGTCGGCCAGCTCGATCATGTGGCTTTGTTGCAGCTCCTCCAGCTCTCCCCGATCACGCTGATCCAGCCATGACCTGAGCTGATCCTCTTGCTGGATCAGAAACTCCGTGCCTTGCAGTGCCAGGTTGTACACGGTCTGCCATTTATAGGGCACCACCTGTACCTGTCCTCCCGGATTTCGCGCGGCTCCCAGATTGCCGTCCGCCTGCGCACGCAATAGCTGCAGCGGATCCATCGTTGGCGCGAACAAGGGAATCGACAACGGCTGACCGTCGATCGAGCGATTGTTACGCAAGTTGGTGAGCCGTGAAGTGAGCAACGTCCACAACGCTTTGGGCCGCTCATTCATCCCGGGTCGGAACACGCCTGAACCCAGCAGATCGAAACGCGGTGTGGCGAGCATGCCGGTAGGCACATCGGCCAGGCTCAGTTCAAAACCGGCTTCAAACGCCTTGAGCGGCTCGCGCCCGTTAATCGTCACCAGCAACTCTTCCAGCTTCACGGGTTGCCACGTGCTGGCTGTTTGAGTGACCGGCTCTTGGCCGATCATCGTCAGGGCCCTGCTGTAATTCAGCGCGGCGTGAACCATGCTGTCGTAATCCAGGTGGCGATACAGGCCGTCGCCCCACTCGATCAGGTTTTCCAGGTAGCGCAGAAAAATGGCGATCTTGAAGTGAATGGGCGCGCAATAACCGATCGCGTCCGGATCCGACGGCGCCGCACTTTCATATGAACATTCGATGTTCTCGTTTTGCAGCGGGCGGCAACGCCAGTAGGCTGGCGCCTTAATCACCACCGGATCATCGGGATTCGGATTCTCCGGCGGCTCAACCTCACGTGCCAATGGGTTGAAAACGTACTCGTACCAACCTTGCGCTTCGTGGTGACGCCCCTCCGCCGACAGGCGTGAACCCACCAGATCCGGCGTATGGAAAAACAGCTCCCAGAAATACAAACCGTTGCAGCCGTCGAATGGCCCGCCACTCTCGATCTTTTCATCCGGCATACGAGGTTCCTCGACATGCTGGGTATCCCAGGCCAGCAAGGCATCAACCGACACCGCGGCCCGGCTGGTCAGCACGGGGCCGAACAGGGAGTTCACCCGTGCGTATTTGAGGGTCTGTTGGGGATTGTTGAAACTCAGAAATTGCGCGCCCTCGGCGCTGCTCTTGTCGATGGACGGGGTTGTGTACAGGCGCGGTCTCTCTTGCAGCACCACAGAGAATTTGTTGCGCCCGTAGCCCTTTTTGTCCTCATCCGCTTCACCGAACGAAAAGTCGATCGGTGAACCGATGGGAAAATTGTTGATACCCACCGATGGAACGCTTCGACGATAAGTCCGCCAAGGGGTCGCATATTGGCCGTCCAGCACGCCGGTCGAGATCCAGTCTGACGGATCCTCAACAGTCCGGGCTTCAAATACGAGTTTGAAAACCACGGGGGCATAGAAGACTCTGGGAACCACCTGATTTTGCTCATTCAGCACGGCGTCCCCCAGACCGGTGACGGAAAAACCGGCGCCGGCCCGAATCTCGTCTTGAGTTCTTGCAAGCAGATACGTCAATGAATCGGGCGTGAGCGTGGCTACGGCTTCTGCCACCCATATCCCGTCACCGACCGATGTTTCCGCGAAGTCATCGGCGGCAAAGGTATGGATGGTTTCCTTGGCAGCGCCCTTGGGCAGTTGCACCGCATGAACTTGCTTCGGCTTCTCCCGCGTGGTCAGGGTGATACCGAGTTGTTTCTCGCCGGCATCCACAATCCTGATGTCGAATGTCGGGCTGCTCACCGCCCTCCAACTGATCGACAAACGCTCAAGCACCCGACTCTCTACTTTCACGGCATCGCAACGTCCCCGAACCCGAAGCACTTCATAAAAGTTATTGTCCGCCCCTTGCTCGCGGGTAAAGATGGCATCCAGAAACAACTGAGCATTGATCGAGCCCGGCGTTTGCACGGTACTGTCGACGGTGACTGTCGAATAATCCTGGGGTACCACTTTTTGTTGCAGGCTGGCTGCATTCCTGAAGCGCCCGAAGGTCATCGTCAGCAGGGTCGCGGTGTCATCTGCGACTTTGCGAAACAATGCATCGCGGGTTTCATGAATTTCTATTTCATGGAACGAAGCCGGCCCGTCCAGGCCGTGACGGTTGGTGTAACAAACAGCCAATCGATCATCGCGCGGATCACCGTCGCCCAGTGACACAACGGTCAGGCGGCCGTTGGAAACATCGTATTCGCAGTCACGCTGATGCAGTGACAACGGGGCCGACCACTGACCGTTCAGGGAACTGAACGAGACTTTGATTTCCAGCGACCAGGGCGACTGCACCACGCCGTTGCTATCGATCTGGCGCTCGCGCCATTCACACCAGACCAGGACGGGCAACCCCAGCCATTTCACGCAGCGGATATCCACCACGGTGCCCGTGGTCGCGATTTCACACTTTCGCCATTCGCCCCAGGCTGTGGGGTTGATCTTATGGCTTTGGTTATCCAGTTCGACCTTGACGTTGCGCAAGTAGTAAGCAAACGGCGGCGTCCGTTCCTGGCCAATGAGGTAATAGCGCGCGTCCTGAACGTTCGCTCCGTCGATATAGCCGCTGCGCACATCCAGATCACAGATACGCTGGAAGGCCTGGGTGTATTCCATCAAGCCCTGCTGCACCGACCCGGTACTCAGGCGCATCTGGTTAATACTGTTTTCCAGAGCCCGAAACAAACTGGTTTTCTTCAAGCGAAGTGACGGAACAATGTAGTTCTCCGCCTGATCCTTGAGCAGCACATTGGCCGACCACGTGCTGTAGTGACTCAGGATCTGGTACCAGTACTGCAAGTCATCTTGTTCGAAATAGCTGTTTTCGTAGCCCTTTTCCATGCCGCTGTAAACCGACTGGATGTGTTGCTGCAAGCACCGCACGGTCGAGGATATCCGGGTGGCCTGCAACTGGGCGCTGTCCTGGGTATCGAGCATCAGATACTCGCTCAAGTCATCACGGGTACGCAGCGTGACTGCACCTGACCACAGTTTCTGCCCCAGCACCGCTTCCACCATTGCTGCGGTGTAACGTTGCGCCAGCTCATTGATTTGGTGCGTTTCCATTGTTTTTCTCCCTGTCGCTGCGTGATGACCCGAGCGGCCGACGCGCAGCGTGGCCAAGCCAGGTCTCTGGACAACCGATCAATTCATGATGTCGACGATGACCGCCGAGCAATGGCGCGTTTTCCCGGCAGGCGTTTGCTCAGGCTGCCTTCAATCACCAATGCCTCGTTCAAGCGGTCGCAGAACAAACTCAACTGGAACCGCCCGTTTCGCACGTCGCCGGTCTGGATGTGCACCTCATAAGGCGCGTCGGTGAATGGACAGCGCGTGGCCAGCGACGGCTTGAACACCATTCCCAGCGCCTGGGTCGAATAGTCGGAACTCCACCCCAGCGCACCAAAACTACCCTTGAGCTGCGTGGCATCGACCGGCAAGATTTCAAGGCGGTATTTGCCGTTTCGCAACAGCGTGAGTTCATCGGTACCAGGGGTGATCGGCACAGAGGTTTCACCGCCAACGGAATCGATAGTGACCAGCCTGACGCTCCATTCGAAGGCGTCAACGACGGTCAGATCGAACGTCTGCGTAACAGCCTCATGAAGTTTCAGCGTCGCGGTCACCTGGACGTTACCTGGCGAATCAGACTGGAATGGATAAACCGACCGACCCTGCGCATCGGTCGCAATCAGAACTTCCGTTTGCGAACCGACTTTCCACGACACCGGATAATTGGCCACCGGCTTCTCCCCCAAATCTATTAAGTCCTTCACATCGACCCACAGCAAGGTTGGCCGTGGCGCGCCCGCCACCGGGAAACGAACGACCTCCGAAAAGTTCTGAATCAAGGCGGTACTCGCCACCCATACCAGGGTTTCAACAAAGGGGTCAGTACCGAGCTGGGCGTAGATCGTCAAATCGCCGGCTTGCGGATTCGTCACAGAAAAATCGGAGAACCCTTCTGCGTCGCTGACTCTCTCGATTTTTGTCCCTTCCTTGCTCGTCCACCACATCACCTTCTCGCCCTCAACAGGCTCATCGTCGAGCCCAACGACCTGACAGCGCACCGCCAGGGCATGACCGACCATCGCCACCGTGGCAACAGAAGGGAGACCGAGAATCCGCGGCTTGTCGGCAAACACGATAGGGCGACCGAAGGTGAAGCTGTGACTACCCTCCACGTTACCGACCGTAATTCGCGCATCGCCCGGGCTGAGACTGGAGATCCACACACGGCTCAGGCCATCCTTGTCGGTGAACGTTTCGCTGGGACGAATCTCACCCAGGGTCGTAGACCACGCCACTCTGCGGTTGGCCCCTCGATTGCCGTAATCGTCGATCAGCACGGCATACATCTCTTGCTCCCACAGGCGCCCCGCCAGCACCGGATCTCTAGGCGGCAACCCGCTCAACTCGGAATTGAACTTCAGGGTCATTTCATCGCAATCAATCACTACCGACGGCGCGTAAACCGGCTCGTACAGCGGCAAATTGAATGACACATGGGCGGTGCCCATCCTCGCCCCCGCTTGCAGCCTGGCCCAGGCGCGCCCCTGATCGTCGGTGCGGGTCACAGGCGTGAGCATGGCCCCCAGGTCTGTCGCCCAGTGAATGTCCACGCCCTTGAGCGGCTCGCCGTAAAAGTCGAGCAACGTGCATTCGAACTCCGCGACTTCCTGTAGCAGGTTCGCAATCAGGGTCGGGTTGTCCACGATGCAGCGGCTGGTGAAACTCTGCCCCACTTCAGCCGAGTCCTGGGGGGTCGTCATGGCGTTGAATCGGGCCAGGCTTTCCAGAGCGTACTGCGCGGCTAATGCATAGACCGGTTCCAGATCCAGCGGGGACAATGCACCCAGGCTGAACGCAGCGGTGGCGTCCATGCCGTTTCGGGCCAGCTCCAATGTGCGATCCAGCAAATCCAGGTGCACCAGAGTGCTCAGTATGGGTCGGGCCGGGCTGTCGCTGCCTTCAACTTCATGGTTGATGTGCTCGGCGCATTCGAGCACATGCCGCATCCCGCAGCCGAAATACGTCGCCAGTTTGTCGGCCGCCGCATCACGCATCAGGCGCAGCGCGTCAGGCGTCAAGTCGTCGGGCAACTGGTTGACCTGAAGCAAGTAGTCGAGCATTTTTTCTTCAGGCTGGCGTGCCCTCGTAATCAGTCGACGGTAGAACGCCAGGTAGTACACCGCGCGCAGTGAAATGTCATAAGGGTTCTCGAGACTGAACCATTGGTACTGCTCGCCTGCCAGAAGGGTACGCAGCATTGATGGACTCAACTCCAACTTGTCGGCAATGCGGCCGCGCCGCTCCAGTTCCGCGAGCATTTGCAGGAACACATTCGGCTGATCCAGCATCTGCCGTACCTGTGAAGTATCAGAGGGCAGAGACATAGCCTCTTTCAAAAAGTCATACGGATGCCCCTGGGACCACGACAACACTTGGGCTGCCAGCAATGAATCCAGCTTCAGATAAACAGAAATGCCTTCTTCTACCACCACCCGCTGCTCGTCCCGGCAGCGCAACACGATCGTGCGGATGAGTGTTTGCAGTGGCTCACGTTTAGGGATGTCCCCGACTGCCGAAAACACAGTCAGCACAATCGCCTCGATTTCTGAATTGGCACGCGCCCGATACTGCGACTCGGTTTCGTCATGACGCCCGATCACCAGCCCTTTATCGTCCACCAGCGGGCTCAGCAGCGTTAGCCACTCGATGAGCTGCTCGTTACTGTCCCGTAACGGTGCGCCTTCCTCCCGCAGCGTGGCCCCCTGGACGACCACCGGTTGCACTTGGCTGCGCAATTGCCGCAAAAGCTGCTCCTGGGCCTCGGACCAAACGGTCGGCACGTACACCGGGTTGACGTTTTGCACCAACCACAGCACCGGTAAGTCGTAGTCGCGGGCCCAGGCCACGCAAGTCATCAACCCGCGGATGGCGCTCAATGCATCCGCACCGTCCCCCGAACCGAAACTTGACACCGCAGGCTCGCCCGCCAATTGCGCCACCAGGCCCTCGCCCTCGCTCAGGGTTTGCAGGAGTGCCGTCGATTCGATGGGGGTAAGTCCGAACAATCTGCCCAGCCGCACCAGACGCCAGAAGCTGGAAAGAATCGCCAGGCTGCGCGTCAAGTGGGTCTTGAGGCCAAACGCCTTGGCGATCACTGTGGCCAGGTAGCGGTAGGTCTCGAAGTTGATTTCCAGCGCACTGCAAATCTGATGCACCGTCTGCTGCTCTGCTTCCGTGCGCGGCACGATTGCAAACTCGACATCATCGATGCGCAAGGGGTCGTTAAACGTCGCCTGTCGGTTATACACACGATCAAAGTGCGACAGTTGTCCATCCTGGCCATATACCGACAGTACATCGATGAACGCCGCGAACTCTTCGGCCTGGCAGTCGTAAACGGTATTCAACACCTTGAACAGCCCCAGGCATCGCAGCGTATTGGGCCTGATCCATATGGACGGTTTGCCGGTGCCGCGATGCTCGGCATGCATCGCCGCCATCAGCAATTGATCGACCTGATGGCTGGGCAACTGCAACAGGCGATCCAGGCGGCACTTGCGATTGATGCGATCCACGCGGTGTTCCAGTATCGGAGCAGAACTCTCCCCCACATGATGCAATTGGAATTTCGCATCAGGGCCGTCGTTCACCAGTTTGATCGCAGGTTCTTTCCCACCATGGACATACCGGGCGCCTGCCGCTACGCCCGTGTATGGCACATCGGAGTTACCCAGCAGGGGAGCGTTGGCGGAGAGTTTGGGCGTGAAGGCCCCAAGCCCCAGCAAGCACTCGACCCCGCGTTGATCAAGGCGCGTTGCATCCTTGAAAATCCAGAGCTCGCGCAGCTCCGGGAGGGAACCCGCCAACCCGCCAAAGTTGTCCGGATAGAAGTTGACAGCGGACTTTTCCGGTTGCGGGTCGACCAGCCGGGTACGCGGATCCACCCTTCGCAGCGGAGCCTCAGCCATCGTGCCATCTAACGCAAAGTACGGGTCTTCGAGCAACAACGACAAGTGCAGCGGCCCGATCCCGCTGCCCAGTTGCGAGGCAGCTTCGGCGCGTGCCCCTTGGGCGCCCGGGTTCTTGAAATACGGATAGTCCAGGTCGACCCGGCGAATGACATCCCCCAACGACCCGTCTTTCAGGGCCGTGTCGACGACATGGGAAATACTTTCCCAATCATGGTCATAGGGCAGGCCGTTATGAAAACGCAGGGTGCGCAGGTATGCCTTGACGTCCGGGAAGTCACCTTGCTGCCGGGACATGATCTGCGCTTCAAGCACCGAGTTGGCAATTTCCAGCCGCGACTGCACGCGATTCACCGCCATCTCGTCGATCAGCAATTGGTCCACATCGGGGCGACGCTCATCCAGAGGGATGGTCTGCGATGAATCACCCTGCGATACGATGTTGTCTTGGACCCACTCGCGCAAGGCCACCATATACGCGGTGGTGGACGCGCTGTGCTCGGGGCTGCCCGGCGGGGCGGCGGCGTCGATATCCGGGCTGAACTGCTCCATGTACGTGGGCAACGGCACCATCGCTTGTTCATCGTCTTGGATCGACGTAGCGCGCAAGCTCTGCTCGCGAAACACCCTGGCCATATACAACGCCAGGGCATTGCCCCGGGCGATCAGGTTGCGGGCTTGTTCCCGGCTGAGGCCAAGCGTCTGCAATCCGGCAGGCCCCAGTTTTATCAAGTCGAACACGCTGGGGTTCTGCTCGATGAAATCATTGAAAGGCTGGGCCATGCCAATGCGATCCTCCCCCAGTACAGCCTTGATTAACTGGTGAACCGGACGGTTATAAGATGCATTCATTGCGGTATTTTCCCTTCAGGCAAAAAAGAGTGCCGAACCCCGTCAATGGGTTGGCGATGCAATCGACAGGGTTGATTTAGCGCTTGCTGAAGGGACGGCGCTACTGTCATATCTGACAGGTTTTATGACCATCGGTCGGAATATTGGACGTTCGAAATCGTGAGCAACGGACAGAAAAAAGCCCTCGCAAGAGGGCTTCGGGGTGAGCGCAGAAGGATTACCCGATTTCCCTCACGTCCAGATCAAATGAAGTTGGCGACCAACCTGAACTCACATCGCCCCAGAAAGCCCCCGCTTTCACTTTGACGTTCCCTGGCGGCAGAGGGAGGGTCACGATCAACCAGCGCCCTTGAGCGTCTGCAATGCCTTCGCCCAAAATGTCATTGGTGTCTTCGAACCGGACGATCTTGACCCGCGCGCCGGGCAATGCGGTGCCATGGATCACCGCTCGCGGGGTGACCACTTCCCATGAAGCCTGGCCGAGGACGACGGGAATCTCGACTTTATTGGCGACCTTGAAGCGCCTCACTTCTGAAGCCTGCGAATACAGGCCATCCACGATCTGCCACGCCTTGAACGCGTAAGAGGTCGCATCCACCGGCAGTTCATAATCAGTGCGCACTGACCAAAAGCCTTGTCCATCCGCTCGCGCCAACGCGTAAACCTCGGCGGTATCAGAGCTGTATATCTGGATTTCGGCCCCGCCCCGAGCCTTGCCACTGAACAATGGGCGTTGTTCAAGTACTTGCAGCTCATCATCGATGGGGCGCTCGATGATCGCTGCTTCAAATCCACCCGTATTCGAGATGACCTCGAAATTGGAGAGCGCTCGCTCCGAGAAGACACGATCGCGCCGTTGACGCACGCAGTACGAAAAAAGACTGGTCGCAACCGGAAGTTGCCTCGTCGAGCTGACCTTCCAGTTTCCGTATCGGTCTGCGAACGTCGTGCCCAGCGCATCTAACAAATCTGCTTCGTGAGATTGGTAAACAGTCACTTCAGCCCACGGCAGGCCCCTGCCCTGCCACATCGGCATTTTCCCGACCTTCGCCCCCGCCACCGGATAATCCACGATAGGTGCCGTGAAATCGTTGGGCATGCGCTCCACCACAAAATAATCGCTTTGAACCCACTCCGAGGCCTGGCTCTGCACCGTCTGTCGCACGATCACCCATGCCGGACCGTCAGGAAAATCTACATCGCTTGTTACCGACCACTCCCCCTTTTCATCGGCCGTTGTCGACGCAACGACTTGGCTCGCGTCATACCATTGCGAAACAGTGATGTCGGCATCCGGTTGGGCCACGCCAGATAAATAAGGATTGAGACCGACGTAATCACCCACTCGGGGTTCGGTGATCTGCGGGAGGGTTTTGGACAGCAATGAGTTCTTTAAATAAGGTGTGTGTTCGGAATTCAGACCCTCACCTGCGTTAGCGATGGCAGTGATACTGTCATCCGGGCTCATGTTGTGGATCGCATTGAACGTCCAGGTACCGTTTTCCTTGACCTCGGTTTTTCCCAATGGGTCATTGTTGTTGTGCCTGTCAATGAATATCGTGTCTGTCGGGAAACCAGTCCCGGAAATGAACAACATGCGGCCTAACGCCTCCCCCTCCCGGGGTGAATCGATGACAGGTGTATTTGGAACCACCCTGAACGCGTGTTCACGTTTAGGACTGATGGCGGAGCTGAGGCGGACAACGACCTCAAGCTCGACCGGGCCTACGGGCAGATTCACGTTTGCCCGCCAGGTCGTGTCCGCTTGCACCTGGATACCCTCCTTAAACGGCTCGACTGCTCCTTTCATATACAGGTCGACCAGGCCGCCGATCACGGCATTGCCGGAGAAAACAGATGATCGTGTGGTTGTGCCGCCGGCTGGCGGAACCTCTATAAAGGGGGCCTTCATCTGCACATCGACCGTAAGCGTCGTCGTCATCTCGGAGACGTTGCTACTGCCTTCAGACTCTTGCTGTTTTGCATAAATGGTCAATGGGCCCGTTTCTTGCCTGGTCAACGTCACGGAATAGATTCCGCTCGCATCCACCCGCCCGGCACCCACCGGCAAATTGGTCGGCGAGTAAACGACAATCCAGCACCCCGGCCAGCCTTTGCCCTCGATGATCGGAACGAGATCGACCTCTGTTCCAGGTAACGTGGTAAAGGACGGCGGTGGCGTTCTGACTGTAAACGTTCGACTGCCGACGGAAGACGTCTGGTCGCCGAACTTCGCTGTTGCCTCTAGCGCATACGTGCGCGGTGCCCAGTCTGCGTCGGCGCTCAGGGTAAACGTGCCTCCCGTAGCCGTCAGCGGCACATCGGGTTTGCCGGGGATTTTCAAAACGATTGTGGAACCTGGCCAGGCGGTTCCCATGATTTGCGGACGTTGCCCGCTGATAGCGCCGTCCACGTCGGGCTTGGTGAAAACGGGAGGCAGGGATGCCACGGTCATGGAAAACGTGGCGCTGTCCGCTGACCACTGATTGTTCACCCATTGCCGCGCGGTAAGGCTGTAAACACCGGGCGCATGATCCGCGGTGGCGGTGACGGTCCAGTCGAGATTGGCCTGCACGTCCACGTGTGGCACGCCCGGCAGAACGCCTGCGCCGTGGCGAATTTCGATCGCGACTCTAGTCGCCTCCCACTGCCGCCCTTTACCGGAGAAAGTTCCCTTCTGACCATTAACGGTGACATTCATATCCGTCGGTCTGGGGGTGGGGAGATTGACGGAGAGATCCGGGCTCCAGTCAGAATAGATCCGACCGCTACCACCGTCGGAGATACTTTGTCGCCCTTTGAGGGAGTAGTTACCAGGCAATGTCGCTGGAGGGATTTCCTTATTCCATATACCTGCGGCAACCACAGCATCAAGTAAAACGGGGCCTACGATACGATTTACCTCCATTAGCGCGCCGGTATACCCCGTGCCATGTAACTCAACGCCCTCACCCTTGGGTCGGGACAAGAGCGTAGGTTCACTCAGCGCACCATTGAATGCACGGGACGCGCCGCGAACGGACGTCCTGTTGGACAACTTCTGCAGCACTGCAAGCGTTACAGGTCCTGCCGAGGGTAATGTAACGGCGGCGGTCCAGGTGCCATTGCCCTCCACGGTACCTGTACCGACCTTGGTTTGCGTCAGATCGATAAAGACGTCAACGGTGGCGCCGTTTAACCCATTGTTGCCGTGGAGGGTAAAGTTGGTCGGCTGAGTACTGTTGGCGGCAGGTAAAGTTATAGCTGGGGCGCCCAGTACGTTGTAGGTGATAGGGGCGGTGTAGCCGTGCGTAAAGCCCGTCAGGCTGTATTGAGCTTCCACCTTCATCTCGCCACTGATTGGCGTAGCAGTCATCACCGCTTCCCATGTCCCGGATGGCGCGATTGTTACGTCAGCCAACAAAGTATTACGGTCATCAGCCCTGACCACCTTAATGGTAGTTCCGGGAGCGGCGATCCCCTGGAACTTATCACCAGTGACCAGAAGAGTGCCGGAGGCTGGCGAAGTAATTGCGGCGAGATAGGCAGTCTCTTGGCTTGAATTCGAGAACCTGTCACCTATTTTCTGCGTGGCGTAGAAGACAAGGGAATTCGCCGTCAGCGGTATGGAAATACTTGCACGCCAAGTGCCATCACCCAGCATGCCCGCAGGAGCCAACTGATTCCCACCGACGTTATGGAGAGTGATTGCACCGATGCCAGGCAGGCCGCCCGCCCCTGTAACCGTGAATGTTCTAGAGGAGACGTTTCTGAGGGGGTCGATACTTGGCGTCCTGGGAGTGAAAGACATCGGGAAAGTGCTCCACACTCTCTCCCAACCCCACCAAAACTTATATCTAAACTCAAGAAATAACCCGACGGAACCATCCTTAGCGGGCATCGTATGATTTACAGGGAGTGTGTACGTGTGGCCATTTTGATTCGCTGTCTCAGTTAAAAAAACGGGCCCCCATTCTTCTTCTGAAAAAAGACCGACAAGAACTACGCCCCTGTACAAATCATTGTTTGTAGCCGTATAAACCACATGATGGACAGTAAAAGTCCTACCATCAGCAGCCCACGAATACCTGGTTGTCAGAACCACCTGCCAGTCACCATCCTTCCCAGGGACGGTCACCGTGAAGTCTTGATATGCGTTGGTATTACTTTCATAGGACAAAAGCTCACCAGTACCGGTTGATGTTTCAGGTGTTGCAGGTGCTTTGGATTTCTCAAGATCATCAGTATCCATGACTGCTCCTTAAACTGTTCTGGTGTGATAGACATCCAACAATTTGCTGCTAGCTGTCCAAAAAGCTTCATGAGCTATTAAATTCCTGCCTAACGCGTATAGAACCTGACAGAACTGACAGTCCCGACGAACGGCAACATGCGACCGCTGCCGTTTTCAGGCGATGTTCAGGCGATGTTCAGGGTGCAGAAGAACTGACTACAACGCCTTGCGCAACGGACTACAGATCCGCCAGAATCCGCCGGCTTGTGCGCCTTGGCGTTGCCCCGTAACTTGATCCGCGTCGCTGCCAATCAGCGATCGGGTTTAGTCGCCCGGGAGGTTTCGCGAAGGTGCATAAGCGTCATTAAGTCGGGTATTCCCTATCCCCGCACTCGATGGTGGCTGTGTGCAGGGCGCTCTCGGGCGCGCCGGTTTTTCGTGATTCCTCCCGGTCGACTAACCTGCCCACAGCCGCCACCCTTTCGTTTAGTCGCGAACTGGTGATAGCCCTAGAAACAGGAATTACATATGATCGAACCAACACCAAATCCCCCCGACATCGACCACCTCAGCTCATCCCAAATCCGTGCCATGAACATGTTCACCGTCTCCCCCGATGCCAACCCCGAAGCCATTGCCATCCAGACCTACGAAACCTTTTCGTCGGTCGGCATTCTGCTGCTGGATTTGGCCGAAAGCCTGGACGACAAACCGCGTCACCTGGCGATGGCGATTTATCAGTTGAGTGAGTTGGGGTTGTTGCTGGTGGAGAAGACGCTGGAGAACGAGCAGGCGATCGGTACGGCGTAGTGCTTCAGCCATTTGGTTTCTGTTGTCTGCACTGACGCCATCGCGAGCAAGCTCGCTCCCACAGGTTTCTGCGGTGAACACACTTTTTTTGTGCACAACGCTAATCACTGTGGGAGCGAGCTTGCTCGCGATTGCAACGGCGCCGCAGAATTTCAGGCCGAGGCAGGCAGCGGCTGAAAACTGAAGTACTGCTTCAGCGCACTCACCAGTTGCCCATACTCCGGCGGTGCCCGTTGCAGGCTGAACCCGGCGTCATAGTGGTGAGGCGTCGTGTCTTCATGGCACCACAAGCAACACGCCTGAAGATCAATGACCTGCATGCAGCCGTTGCTGGCGGGGATTTTCAGGCGCAAATCGAAATCGGCGCCGATCATCATCGGCAACTGGCTGATCAGCATCAGTCCGTCTTCGGACACGTTGCCCAGAAAGCCGATGGGTTTGTCGGTGACGCTGTTGAACACTCTTAGAAAATACGGCAATTGATGCCGCTCGATCCGGCGGTCAGTGAACATGCGCAATTGGCCCAGCAAGGCCCTTAAGCAGGGCCGCACTAATGCTTCGGAACGGGCCTGCTTCTATTTCTGCTTCTATTTCTTATAGAAAGGCATAGACATAGGCGCGCTCTCCCCGATCCCGGTGCGACAGTCCACAAAACCGCTGCCGCTTACTCCTGCCGATCACAGGTGTTACGTCGATTAGAGACGAGGCTCTAAAACCGATCTATTCGACTATAGCTCACCACCGCAGGTGAGCCAGCCTTTGAATGACCCCTTTAATCAGAACCGCGTCGGGCGCACGACCGCAGCACTGCGCAGCGGATAGTGGCCCAGTGACTGCAAGGTTTCCAGGCGGGCGCGGGCGCGGTAGGCGTACTCGCTTTGCGGGTAAGACGCCATGATGAACTGGTAGGTTTGAGCCGCATCGACAAACAGTTTCTGACGCTCCAGACACAGCCCGCGCATCATCGACACTTCCGGCCACACATAAGGCCGCGCGCGGCTGGCGCGTTCGACTTTTGACAATTCGAGCGTTACTTGCTCGCAGTTGCCGCGGTCATAGGCGCTGTAGGCGTTATTCAAATGATGGTTCATCGACCAACGGGTGCAGCCCGTGACGCTGAGGAAAAGGACGGCTATGAGCACGAATCGCATGGGGGTTCTCCTGTCTTGAGCTTTGTATCGACCCGTGGCGCAAAATCTTCAGGAATGTTCGTTTAAAGAAACAAGCGAATAACAAAGCTCTTCACAAAAAGTAGTGCAAACGAACAATGACTACACCCCCAGAGCATAGTAGCCTCACTCAGCGCTTGAACTCAGGAGTCTATGCATGTCCGTCCGTCGTACCAAAATCGTCGCTACCCTTGGCCCGGCCAGTAACTCGCCGGAAGTTCTCGAACAGCTGATTCTGGCTGGCCTGGACGTCGCCCGCCTGAACTTCTCCCACGGCACCCCCGACGAGCACAAGGCTCGCGCGAAGCTGGTGCGTGAACTCGCTGCCAAGCACGGCCGCTTCGTCGCCCTGCTGGGTGACCTGCAAGGCCCGAAAATCCGTATCGCCAAATTCGCCAACAAGAAGATCGAGCTGAAGATCGGTGATCAATTCACCTTCTCCACCAGCCATCCTCTGACCGAAGGCACCCAGACCGTCGTCGGTATCGACTACCCGGACCTGGTCAAGGACTGCGGCGTAGGCGACGAGCTGCTGCTCGACGACGGCCGCGTGGTCATGCGCGTTGATACCGCCAATGCCACCGAGCTGAATTGCACCGTGCTGATCGGCGGTCCGTTGTCCGACCATAAAGGCATCAACCGTCGCGGTGGCGGCTTGACCGCACCGGCCCTGACTGAAAAAGACAAGGCCGACATCAAGCTCGCTGCGGAAATGGAAGTCGACTACCTCGCCGTGTCCTTCCCGCGTGACGCCGCCGACATGGAATACGCCCGTCAACTGCGCGACGAAGCCGGCGGTACTGCCTGGCTGGTGGCGAAGATCGAACGCGCCGAAGCCGTGGCCGACGACGAAACCCTCGACGCGCTGATCAATGCCTCCGACGCCGTCATGGTGGCTCGTGGTGACCTGGGTGTGGAAATCGGCGACGCCGAGCTGGTGGGCATTCAGAAGAAAATCATTCTGCACGCACGCCGCCACAACAAGGCTGTGATCGTCGCGACCCAGATGATGGAGTCGATGATCCAGAACCCGATGCCGACCCGTGCTGAAGTGTCCGACGTGGCTAACGCCGTACTCGACTACACCGACGCCGTGATGCTCTCGGCGGAAAGTGCCGCCGGCCTTTACCCGCTGGAAGCGGTGCAAGCCATGGCGCGCATTTGCATCGGCGCTGAAAAGCACCCGACCAGCAAGACCTCCAGCCACCGTATCGGCAAGGTCTTCGAAAGCTGCGACCAGAGCATCGCGCTGGCGGCCATGTACACCGCCAACCACTTCCCTGGCGTGAAAGCGATCATCGCCTTGACCGAAAGTGGCTACACGCCGTTGATCATGTCGCGCATCCGCTCTTCCATCCCGATCTACGCGTTCTCCCCGCACCGCGAAACCCAGGCCCGCGCGGCCATGTTCCGTGGCGTCTACACCGTACCGTTCGACCCGGCATCGCTGCCGCCTGAGCAAGTCAGCCAGGCCGCGATCGACGAGTTGCTCAAACGCGGCGTTGTGGAGAAAGGCGACTGGGTCATCCTGACCAAGGGCGACAGCTACCACACCATTGGCGGCACCAACGGGATGAAAATCCTGCACGTTGGCGACCCGATGGTCTGAGTGACAATGCGCTGAAAAACAAAAGCCCCGCCATGTGAATGGCGGGGCTTTTTGGGTTTCTGATCCAGAAGATGTGGCGCCTGGGCGGGCCCCATCGCGAGCAAGCTCGCTCCCACAGGGGATTTGTGGTGTACGCAGATCAACTGTGGGAGCGAGCTTGCTCGCGATGGGGCCCGCCCGGTCAACGCAGATTCAATGCCTGTTGATAAATCCCGACAATGCCGCAATAGCCTCCGGCGAGCGCAGCCGTTGAGTGAACAATGCGCCCTCTTCTTCTATTGCCTTGCGCAACTGCTCGCGGTCCGGGGCTTTCATCAATTGCTTACTGATGCGCACCGCTTCCGGCGGCAGCGATTCGAAACGCAATGCCACCTCCCGCGCCTTGGCCAGCGCCGCTTCGCCACTGCCCAACGCTTCAGTCGCAATCCCCCACTGCGCAGCCTGCTCACCACTGAAACCTTCACCGAGCAGCAACAACTCGGCGGCTTTGGCATGTCCGAGCAAGCGCGGCAGGATCAGGCTGGAACCGAATTCAGGGCACAATCCAAGATTGACGAAAGGCATGCGAAGGCGCGCATCGCGACTGACATACACCAAATCACAATGCAGCAACATCGTCGTGCCTATTCCCACCGCGGCGCCGGCCACGGCGGCGATCACCGGTTTGCGGCATTCGAGCAGGGTGAGCATGAACTGAAACACCGGGCTGTCGAGGTTGCTCGGTGGTTGTTGCAGGAAGTCGGCAATATCGTTGCCGGCGGTGAAGCATTCGCTGCTGCCAGTGATCAGCACTGCATTGATTTCAGGATCGGTATCGGCCTGTTTCAGCGCTTCGGCCAAGTGGCTGTACATGGCGCGGGTCAGGGCGTTTTTCTTGTCGGGGCGGTTGAGCCGCAGGGTCAGCAGGCCGCGTTCGCGTTCAAATTGGATTGCATCGGTCATGGAGGGTCTCGCATCGAAAATCAGCGCTCAACCACGGAGAACAAAGACGTCCGCCAGCAGTTGGTTGCGCGGCAGTCCCGCCAGGTACAGGCGCCGGGCAAAGGCGTCGACGCTGTCAGGGGCCCCGCAGAGTAAAGCCTGGGTTTGCCGGGAAACAAGCCGCAGTTGCGCCAAAGCCGCGGGCAACTCGGCCGGAGTCCACAGCTCGATACTGAGGTTCGGGCGGCTGGCAGCCATGGCTTGCAGGGGTTTGGCGAGGTAATGTTCCTCGGCATCATGGGCCAGGTGAATAACACGGATGGCGCCTTGGTGATCCTGACGCAACGCTTCACGCAAGACGCCGAACAACGGGCCTAACCCGGTACCGGCCGCCAGCAACCACAGGGGTCGGGCGTTCCAGTCCGGGTCGTAATGCAATGCCCCGCCGCGCAACTCGCCTAGACGGATCGAGTCGCCGATCTTGAATTGACGGGCAGCATCGCTGAATTCCCCCGACTGGCGACACTCGAGATGGAACTCCAGAAACCGGTCTTCATCCGGCAAGCTGGCCAACGAATACGGGCGCGCCACGTTGCCCGCCCACAACACCAGATGCTGCCCGGCGCTGTAGCGCAAAGGGCTCTGAGGGGTCAGACGCAAACGCAACACGCTGGCGCTCAACCAATCGACAGCCGCTACCTCGGCCGGGCGGCCGTCCTGTTGCGGATCGAAGGTGTGCACCTGCAAGTCCTCGATCACCTGACACTGGCACGCCAGGCGCCAGCCTTGCTGACGTTGGTCTGCGCTCAGGGCATCGGGTCGGCTGTCACTCGGCAGCCCTTGTACACATTGCACCAGACAGGCATGGCAACTGCCGGCGCGACAGCTGTAAGGCACAGACACGCCGTTCTGATTCAAGGCATCGAGCAAGTTGCTGCCCGCCGCCACCGACCATTGGCGTTCGCCGACCCGTAACTCAGGCATCGACGTTCTCCCACGCCGCCGCGCAACGATTGCGACCGTCACGCTTGGCCCGATAGAGCGCCTGATCGGCGCGCTGCAAGGCATCGTCGAGATCGTCGCCCAGTTCCAGCAACGTCATGCCCGCCGACAAACTCAGATGGCTGACGTTGAGGCCGACCAGTTCGACATCCGTGAACGCAATGCGCAACCGCTCGCAACAAGAGGTCAGGCGTTCGGCGTTGCAATCAGGCAACAGCACGACAAATTCTTCACCGCCGTAACGCGCCAGAACATCACCCTCACGCAAGCAAGCGCTGGCCACGGCGGCAAAGGCTTGCAGCACCTGATCGCCAGCGGCATGACCGTGGACATCGTTGATCCGTTTGAAATGGTCGAGGTCGATCAGCGCCAGGCCGTGCACGACATCGGCGTCCATCGCGTTCAGTTCTCGGGAGGCCAGGCG
This sequence comes from Pseudomonas sp. RT4P38, assembly GCF_054897765.1. Classification (NCBI taxonomy): domain Bacteria; kingdom Pseudomonadati; phylum Pseudomonadota; class Gammaproteobacteria; order Pseudomonadales; family Pseudomonadaceae; genus Pseudomonas; species Pseudomonas sp. RT4P38. The sequence goes on along the minus strand of NZ_CM142703.1, from coordinate 1,659,008 downwards.
CAGGAAATGTCGGCGATTAAACAGCCCGGTCAGTTCGTCGGTGGCCACCAGGTCTTCGAGCTGGCGCATCATCCCGCGCAGAGTGTCCTGATGCGCCTGCAAGGCAAATCGGCGCTGGCGCATGCGTTGACGTGAGGCCTGCACGTAACGGGCATAAAGCTCCAGCCAGACCAACACGATGAGCAGCACGCACACCTGCAACGCGGCCAACGCCGGGTCGGGTAACTGGAACTGGTAGCCCTCCCACAGCGTGACGGCGCTGAAACTGACGAACACCAACAGCGCGCACCGTAGAAAGGCCAGGCGCGAAAGATGAAACAACCCGAACAGCAGAATCAGCACGTAGAACACCAGAAACGCGCCGCGTGCTTCATCCAGATGGACGATCAGCCAGGTTTGCCAACCCAGCCCCAGCAACACCTGCACTTCGGTCAGGCTGGGGTCGGAAAAACGCAGGTTGCAACCGCTGTAAAACAGCGCGAACAACGCTGCCTGGCTGACCACCACCAGCGCACTGCCGATGGCCACGTTGGCCAGGGGTTGATCGTAATGACCCGTGAAAAACGCCAGCCACAGCAGCAGCAAAGCCAGGGCGTAGGTGCCAGCTGCGAGGGCAAAGCGTTTGAGTAACAAGCGCTGGATGGCGTTATGGGTCAATCGTTGACTCACCGTGCGAAAGAAGGCTGCTTGAGTGTCCTACTCTACAGGCCGAATGCCACTTTAGTAGCGTGCCTGATAAATGACCATTCAATTTTTGGCGCGAAAAACTGGCGTCAAAGCCATGACTTCGTGTGTGAACCATTTCCCCTCACCCTAACCCTCCCGAAGCGTCGGACCGCCCCAAGGGGCGAGGGGACTGACCGATGTGTTTATAAGAAATTCTGCGACCTGAAATATCGAGTCGAACTCAAGTGTTTAGGGCTGAGATAAATCCCAACGTATAAGCGAGATAAATCCGGTCCATTCCGGGATAGGCTGGCACAAATTGGGACACCCCGTGCAATAGAGTTGCAGCCTACGCAACAAAAGGAGCCCCGTTCAGTCATCAACTGACGGGGCAAACATATCGACCTGGCGACGGGCTATCTCATCCTTGCGCACCGCCTTCACTATCTTATAAATCCACTGAAGCGACACTCCCCACTTACGCGCCAGGTCGCTCTGGTTGGTGCCGTTGAATTCTTCAAAGATCTGCCGATCTCGCCGGCTCAGCTTGACCGCCAGCCCCATCGGAAAATAAACATTCTGACCACCCCAATGCGCCGCCATACGATCGGCGACCTCCTTGGCCACATGACGGGCAGAACCCTCATCCATCGACACCAGCTCTTTCAGCGCAGCCGCAACGTGTTCAGTCAGATCAATCAGCAGTTCCGGCCCCTTGCTTCGGAAGTCACTCATACATCACCACCGCGGCATCAAGGGCCTGGCTCATTTATCCTGCTCCTTCACCAACGACAACCAGACCACATCAACACCCCGAACCGCCACGCTATTGCAGGTAAATTTCCCCGAAGGCACATAACGAATCCCCCGCAGTTGATCCCCGAAACGACGCAGAAACAACCCGACACTGTCCGGTTCAATAAAAATCCTGTTGTCCAGAAACACCAAATGCTGGACCGCAATCCCAACCTCACGCAAATCCCGAGTCAACTCATTGAAGGCCGAAAGCTTCGCCGGGAACTCCTCAGTCAGGATGCTCAACGGCCCAACCATCGGCGCAACTGCCACATTCAGATTGGTCATATCACACCCCCTTCACGACATCGGCAGTGACCATAGGCACACCCAGTTGAACGGCCAAATTCATCGCCGCAATCACCAGGTTGCCGATCGCCAAGGGGTAAAGCAGCGACACAGTCACATCCCGCCCTCCATGGCGTGTTGGCTGAGACAACCGCGCCGCAATCGCCTGAATGGCACCCTCATCGATGACTTCCCCCAGCGCCTTACCCGCCCGATCGAAGCGAAACGTCAAAAACTCCGCCAAGCGCGAATTTTCAACCGGCGTCAGCGAGACCCGTTCACAACGCTGCACCACCTCACGCACATCGGCATTGCGCTCACTCAACTTCACCCCCAGCTCAGGCTGGCCAATCATGATAATGCTGACCAACTTAGTGAACCCGACCTCCAACTCCAGGATGCGCTTAAGGTGCTTGAGTGTCGGAATCGGCAAGCTATGGGCCTCCTCAATCACCAGACAATGGCGATACCCGGCGGCATGCGACTCCTTCAAAGCCTTATGCAACTGGGCGAACCGCGCCTCAGGGCTGCTCTTGGGCTTAGCCAGCGGCGAGATAGCGGCCATCATCGACTCGGCAATGTGCGTGCTCTTCAGCGACTTACCCTTGGCATCGTTATCCTCAGACGCCAACACATAAGGCTCAATGACAATCACCGGGTCATTATTCTCAGCAAGACGATTCACCAAATCCCGGCGGAGCGTGCTCTTGCCAGCCCCCGATTCCCCCTCAACGGCCAGAAACCCACCATGTCGAGCCGTCTGATACATCACCTCGCGCACATAACGAATATCCGGGCTCACCCACATATCCTGCGCACACTGCAACTCATCAAACGGATCGCGAAACAAACCAAAGGCCTTACGAGTCGTTGGCTGTAACGTCTGCTTTGGCAACAACATCACTTCGTCCTCCCCGGACGGCTCTTTCAAAAGGGCCGGCCCCTTCGTGTTGGCGCACGGCGGGTCCACTTCATCAAACGCATGGGCGACAGCGGCATCATTGGCCCCTGACTCAGTCAAAAACACCCGAATACGCCCCTGTAACTCGTCACAGTCCAGGCTGCGCGGCCAATACCCGTGATTCACCAACTGCGCAACCGTCGCCCCGCTCAGGCGCAGCGACTTGGCCAACGCCGATTGAGGCTGGCCCACCGCCTGCAAAATCTTCTTAAGCTTCAACATCACTCACCTCCAACCACCGCCCGAACCAGGCTGAACGGCTTACGTGGGACCTCAACGGGTCGATTCAGCTCAGCCTCAACGGCGTCCAACTGCTCCTCAAGAACACCTTCCGGATAACGCTGCTGCAGCCAGCCAAACGTCTCGGCCGTCCAAAGATGGCCAAGCCGCGGGCGCAACAACTTCGCAGCCTCAACATGACTGAGCGGCACAAACTCAACGGAAGGTGCATCAACATTAAGCGCGGTGCCGCGCCGTGGCAGAAAAGCCGGCAGCACCGTGTCATTAACGTGTTTATGTGGATCAATCAGCCCACCGAACGGCACAGCCTTCGCCTTACGGGCGGCCTGCGCATCGGCCTGATTCGTCGTGCCAGTCGCAATCTGCTCCAACACCTTGCGCGACACCTGAGCCGGCGTTTCGCAATGACGCTTGAACTGCTCACCGATCATCGCGGCCGTCTCGGCAAACCCAAACGCATCCACCCCAATGCGCTCAATAACGTGATACCTCTCACGCCCGTCATCACCCACCAACACCGCAATCGCCGCATCCTTGTCCCGCCAGCAATTGCGAGTGATCAGCAGCTTTTCACCCACCATCACCCCTGGCACCGAACTCACATCAAACTGAGCCCCCCGGAACGAAACCCGCAGCAAATTGCTCACCTTGCGCAGCTCAGGCGTACTCACCGCCAGCTCACGACACACCTCAACACTCGGCGCCAGACGCAACTGCTCCTGCTTAATCAACTGCCAAACGCCATACCGAGTACGCCGCGTGCGGGTATGAATAGAAGTCGCGTTGAAGTACCGCATCCACTGACCGGCCCACGCATTGATCTGCCCTAGACTGTTCGCCGCCTGAAACTTCAGAGCACTTTCAAACTCGCGCTCAACAATGTTATGCGCCTGCTCGACCTGACCCTTGGCCCGCGCATTACCGACCCGATTAATAATCAAATCAATCGACAAAACACGGCAAAGATTTCGGAAAATGCCACTGGTCATCGCGGCCCCAGGGTCCGTCATCAACACCCAAGGCACCCCATGAAAAGGGTCGGACTCACTGCGCTTTTGCATGGCATTAATCAACACGCCGCACAGATTCTCAGCCGACTCTGCCCCCAACACATACTCCACATACAGCGTGCCGCTGGTGTGATCAGTGATCACATAACGCCACAGCCGCTGGCGTTCGATCTTCTTCAGATTGGCCGGCTTACCGTCGTAAAACTCAGCCTTGTTCATCACCCGTGCGCCGTCATCGGCCAGATAAAACTGCGTCGAAATCGACGCATCGATCTGCCAAACATGATTGGGATGCTGACTCGCCAACGACACCGCCGGGGCGTCTTGCAACAGCTGTTCGGGGTGCAACTTATAACCCCGCAACGCTCGGCTGATTGCGCTACGGCTCAAGGGTCGAAACTCACCCGTCTGCTCGTCCAACCGGCCAGCCTTCACCAGGTTATTACTGCGCAAACGCTCAACGGCCCGCACAATCGTCGACAACTGCTTATTGTTGGCCCGGATCGACTCCAGCAACACCGCCGAAATCAACCGCGCCTCCTCAAGCGGCAACGCGCTGCAACCCGCATCACTGCGCCGCTTACGCGGCTTAGCCAAGCGCACCGCCTTCAACTGGCGTTGCAGTGTAGAAATAGACACCCCCAGCGCCAGCGCCCCAGCCTGGTAAATGGCCGTACGCTCACCGTGCACAGCCGCATCAGCGCGACGTGCTACCTGCATCAACTGCTCAATGTGTACCGGATTCATAGATCAGGCCTCCGCAGGCGTCAGCCAGACCGCGGCGCCATCCACCTGATCAAGCAAGTTGAACTCACTGCGAACCGCCCCCAGCGTGATCTCCAACTGCCGAATCAAACCGGCCTTAAAAGCGCGGTGATCCTCACCGTCGACGGCCAACGCCTCAAGCTTGGCAAACCCCTCACGCAGCGGCCCCAACACACTGACCTCCGCCTCATAAGCGATCGCCGCCACTTCCCCGCGCAGCGCCTTTGCGGTTTCATCCGCCGGCATCGCCTGAATCCTTTTGCGAGATATCTCCAGCTCCCGCCGGGCCTTATCCAAATCGCTCGTCTTCTTCGCCATCACCTCGCTCTGCGCGGTGTAATCGGCATTCGTCTCATCAAGGCGCCGGCCCAACGCCTCCTTCTCCTTGGCGTGCTTGGCAATAATCTCCTCGGCAAGATCAACAAACGCCTCCTTATCACCGGCTTTCGCCACCTCAATCAGCGCCGCCTGCTGGTCCTGCGGCAAACGCCGAAATTGACCCAACTCCCGATAACCAATCCCCATACGCGACATCGAATCCAGCGCCTCCTCACCAAAGCCCCCGGTGTCAGGATAGTTGTCGCCTCTCCGAATTTTCCTGAAAAAGCATATCGGGGGCGGAAAGAGACTGGTCGTGCCGTACTATTCACCTGAACGCAAAGCCGCATTACTCAAGATGCTGCTTCCCCCGCTGAACCTGACGATGGCCGAGGTTTCCCGGCGTGAAGGGGTTAGCGAAATGTCTTTGTCCAACTGGCGCAAGAAGGTCAGTTCTGAAGGAAGCGCAGTGCCTGAAGACAAGCCACTCCCCGAGAACTGGTCTGCTGAAGCCCGGTTCGCTGTCGTCCTTGAAACCGCCGGTCTGTCGCAGCTCGAACTGGGTGAGTACTGCCGACGAAAAGGTCTGTACCCCGAACACGTCAGCGCCTGGCGCCAAGCCTGTATCACGGGGCAGCAGAGTGTTCAGAACCAACAAAAGGTCGACCGCGAACAATCTCGCAAGGACAAGAAACGTATTCAGCAACTTGAGCGCGAACTGCTGCGTAAAGACAAGGCGCTGGCCGAAACCGCCGCGTTGTTGGTGCTGCGAAAAAAGCTCAACGATTACTGGGGGATCGACAACGAGGACACCTGACCTCTTTGCCGGAACGGCAGTTGTTGGTGGCTTGGTTGATCGAAGCCATCGAGGCCGGTGCTCGAAAAATCAGAGCGTGCCAAGAGGTGGGGCTGTCGCTCAGAACCTTGCAGCGATGGACGCAGAGTGAGGATCTTCAAGCCGATGCCCGCACAACCACCGTGCGGCCCACGCCGCGTAATGCGTTGAGCGAGCTCGAACGACAAGCGATCGTGACGCTGTGTAACAGCCCTGCGTATGCCCATTTGCCGCCGAGTCAGATCGTACCGAGGCTGGCTGACGAGGGGCGTTATCTGGCGTCGGAAGCGACGTTTTATCGCATCCTGCGTGCAGCCGGTCAGCAACATCATCGGGGCCGTAGCCAGCGACCCAGACGGCATGCGGCACCGACGACGCATGTCGCCAAAGCGCCCAATCAGGTGTGGTCGTGGGACATCACGTATTTGCCGTCGCCGATACGCGGCAAGTACTACTACCTGTATTTGATCGAAGATATTTACAGCCGCAAGGCCGTGGGCTGGGAAGTTTACGAAGAGGAAAGCGGCGAAAAAGCCGCTGCGCTGCTGCAACGCAGCGTGATCGGCGAGCAGTGTTTACACGAGCCGCTGGTGCTGCACTCGGACAATGGTGCGCCGATGAAATCGCTGACGCTGTTGAGCAAGATGTACGACCTGGGTATCACGCCGTCCCGTGGCCGACCGCGAGTGAGCAACGACAATCCGTACTCGGAGTCGCTGTTTAGAACGCTGAAATATTGCCCGCAATGGCCGCAGGAGGGTTTTGCCAGCTTGGACGCCGCACGCGCGTGGGTGAGAGATTTTATGCGTTGGTACAACAACGAGCACCGGCATAGCCGGATCCGCTTCGTGACACCGACGGAGCGGCATCGAGGGCTGGACCAGCAGATCCTGGCGCGGCGGCATGAACTGTACCAGCGAGCGCGCAAGAAAAGCCCGGAACGTTGGTCAGGCCAGACGCGGAACTGGGAGCCGATAGGAGCGGTGATGCTGAATCCGGATCGGGAGCAGCAGTACGAGAAAAGAGCGGCATAGTTGAACGGTTGACGCGACAACTACCTTGAAAAACGCCGGGTTTTTGATTTCTGCGAGAGCAGTATCCAAAACCCGAAGCGTAAAAAGGAACCAGAGCCCACTCCTTAAACCCGATTAAAAGCCCCTCCAGCCCACGCCGTCCACCATAGCGGCGTGTGCATTTCTAGCGCCTCACATCCCGGGGCGCCCTGACTGGAGGCGACCCCCCATGCGACCCGAACACCCCCGCGGCATCCGCAACTACAACCCCGGCAACATCCGCCACGCCAAAGCCGTCCGCTGGCAAGGCATGGCCCCCACCCAAACCGACAACCAATTCGTCCAATACCTAAACCCCCGCTGGGGCATCCGCGCCATGGGCCGGGTCCTCATCACCTACCAAGACAAACGCCTCGCCGCCAACGGCACCCGCATCGATACCGTGCGCGAAATCGTCGAGCGCTGGGCACCGCCCTCCGAAAACAACACCGACGCCTACGTCATCAGCGTGGCCCGCGCCTTGGGTCTGGACCCCGATGTCGACAGCGTCGACGTCTACGACTTCGACGTCATGCGCGCCCTGGTCACCGTCATCATCCGCCACGAAAACGGCGCGGGCCCGTTACCAGGTGGCCGCTGGTACGGCGACACCGTCATCGCCGAAGGCCTGTCACTGGCCGGCATCGAACGCGGCATCACCCACGGCCAATCGATGGAGGCGCCCACATGCCACTGATCTACAACTGGCGGCGCAGCTACAGGCTCTACAGCATCCAGATCGGCCTGGTCATCGCCCTGGTCGCGCTCGCCCAACTGGAACTCTTACCCCTCTGGCAGCCCCAACTGTCACCCAACGCCTACGCCGCCCTCAACAGCGCGCTGGCCATCCTCCTGTTCGTCGCACGCCTGATCAAACAAGGCCCCGACCAACCAGCCTTGCGCTAAACCGCATACCCACCGCAGGTGTTGAATGAACCTGAACGACCTCAACTTCGGTTTCCAGACAGTGCAGTGGCTGATCCTCACCGTACTGGGCGTCTACACCTTCATGACCAAACGCCAGGCCGCCAGCGCCCAGGAACTGCTCGAACTGCGCACCCGCATCGTTGCCCTCGAAGAGCACATCCGGCACCTGCCAGACCCAACCGCCGTCACCGACCTGTTGGGCGACATGAAAGCCGTACGCGCCGAGCTGTCCGGGGTCAAAGAGGCCCTCGGCCCATTAGCCCGATCGCTCGACCGCATCAACGACTACCTGCTGCGAGAAAAAACATGACCCACTACGCCGACTTCCTGCGCCAGGACATGCGCCTGGTCATCCTGCGGCTGCTGGTAGAAATGCCCGGCTACCGGGCCAACAGCTCCGTCCTCAACACCGCCCTCGACAACTTCGGCCACACCGCCAGCCGTGACCAAGTCAAAACCGAACTGCAGTGGCTCGCCGAACAAGGCGCCATGACCCTCGCCGACATGGGCCCGGTGCTCGTCGCCACCCTCACCGAACGCGGCCAAGACATCGCCGCAGGCCGCGCCCGCGTGCCCGGCATCAAACGGCCGGGGGCCTGACCATGGCCGGCAAATCCTCCATCAACCGTCTGCCGCCCATGGTCAAGGCCTACATCCAAAAGCTCTTGCGCGAAGACCGCCTGACCCTCGACGACATGCTCGCCGACATCCAAGGGCGCTTCCCCAACGAAAAAGCCCCCAGCCGCAGCGCCTTGGGCCGCTTCAAAGTGGGCTTCGACGAACTCATCGACAAAGCCCGCCAGCAACGCGAAATGGCCGAAGCCTTCGTCGGCGCCTTTGGCGAAGACGCCTCAGACAAAACCGGCGTCCTGCTGGTTGAAGCCATCTCAACCCTGACCTACCAGGCCGCCATGGGTGCCCACGAAAAAGACGACGTCACCATCGCCGAAGTCTCCGCCTTGGCCCGCGCCGCCAAAGCCACCATGGAAGCGCGAACCCTCAGCGTCAAAGAGCGCCAGGCCATCGAAAAGGCCACCCGCGAACGCCTGCTCCAAGAGCAAGCCACCGAACTCGACAACGCTGTCAAAACCCAAGGCATGACCGAAGACCAGGCCCTGTTCTGGCGCCAAAAGTTCCTCGGCGTCAAACCATGAAACCCTCATCCAGCACACTGCGCGTCATCGAATGGGACGAACTGCCACCCAGCGTCCGCCAGATCCCCGAGGGCTACAACCCACTGCTCGACGGCATCCTCATGGCCCACCAGTCCGATTGGCTGGCCATCGACGCGCACATCAAACTCTGTGAAAAAGGACGCCGCACCGGCATCACCTTCGCCGAAGCACTGGACTCAGTCATCACCGCCGCCTCGCAAAAAATCGCCGGCGGCATGGACTGCTTCTACATCGGCGACACCAAAGAAAAGGGCCTGGAATTCATCGGCTACTGCGCTAAATTCAGCCGCGTGATCGCCGAAGCCCAAGCCTCGGGCGTCAGCCAAATCGAAGAATTCCTCTTCCAAGACCAGGACGACGCCGGCAACACCCGCCAGATAAACGCCTACCGCATCCGCTACGCCTCAGGCTTCAAAATCGTCGCACTGTCCAGCAACCCGGCGGGCGTGCGCGGCCTGCAAGGCAAAGTCATCATCGACGAGGCCGCCTTCCACCGCGACGTCTCCGCCGTACTCGATGCCGCCACCGCGCTGCTCATCTGGGGTGGCCGCATCGTCATCATCAGCACCCACAACGGCAAGGCCAACGCCTTCAACCAAATGGTCAGCGACATCCGCGACCAGCGCTACGGCGGCAGCGCCCAGGTCTTCCGCGCCACCTTCGACGACGCCGTCGCCAACGGCTTGTATGAACGGGTGTGCTTCATGGCCGCGAAGGTCGCCACGCCAGAAGGCAAGGAAGCCTGGTACAAACAAATCCGCAACGCCTACGGCCCGCGCAAAGCGCAAATGCGCGAAGAACTCGACGCCATCCCGCGCGACGGCAACGGCGTTTGCATCCCAGGCGTCTGGATCGATGAAGCCATGCGCCCCGGTCGCACCGTGCTGCGCCTGGCGCTGGACGACGATTTCACCCAACAGCCGGTCTATCGGCGCGAGGCCTACGTCAACGACTGGATCGAGCGCTACCTGGCGCTATTGCTACAACCGCTCAACCCCGAGCTTCGCCACTTCCTCGGCATGGACTACGCACGTCACCGTGACTTCTCCATCATCTGCCCCATGTCCGTCGACCAGGCGCGGCATCGCGATGTGCCGTTCGTGGTCGAAATGCACAAAGTGCCCACCCGGCAACAGCAGCAGATCCTGTTTTACATCCTGCGCCGACTGCCGCGTTTTGTCGGCGCCGCGCTGGACGCCACCGGCAGTGGCGAAACACTCGCCGAAGACACCGCCGACGAGTTCGGCCACAACCGCATCCAGCAAGTGAAAATCACCCGCGCCTGGTACGGCGCCTGGATGCCAAAATTCGTGCAACTGTTCGAAGACGCCACCCTCACGCTGCCCAAAGACGACTCCCTGCACCAAGACATCCGCGCCATCGAAACCGTCGACGGCATCCCCATGATCGTCAAAGCCCGTAAACAAGACCTCAAAGACCCGGACCTCTACCGTCACGGTGACTTCGCCGGCGCGGGTGCACTCGCCAACTTCGCCACGCTCGAAGTCGCCAGCGGTCCGGTCAACGTCAAATCCCGCCGCCCACGCCAAGGCCCACACATCACCCAGGGGTACGCATGAACACCAACGGCCTGTGGGTCAGCCCCACCGAATTCATCAGCTTCGCAGAAGCCAAACGCAGCCCCTCACTCAAGCACCACATCGCCACCCGGGGCCGCGCCGAAACCGGCGGCGTCAACGGCGCCCACTTGCCCAACCCAGACCCCATCCTCAAAGCCCAAGGCAAAGACATCACCGTCTACCGCGACCTGCGCAGTTCCGCCCTGGTCGGCGGCAACATCCGCCGCCGCAAGGCCGCGGTACTGTCCCTGGAACGCGGCCTCAAACGCGGAGAGGCGCCCCTCAACGTCGAGCGCTTCATCAGCGACTGGCTCACCGACCTCGACCTGGACCGCATCATTCGCGAGGTGCTCGACGCCCCGTTATTCGGCTATCAGCCCATTGAACTCATGTGGCAACCCATCGGCCTGCACCAGGTGCCGGAAGACCTGCTCGGCAAACCGGCTGAATGGTTCTTCTACGACAAAGACAACGCACTGCGTTTTCGCGCCAAAGACGCGGGGCCGGACGGTGAGCTGTGCAACCCGCAACGCTTCATCGTCGCCCGCCAAGACGCCACCTACGCCAACCCCTACGGCTTTCCCGACCTGAGCATGTGCTTCTGGCCGGCCACCTTCATGAAAGGCGGCCTGAAGTTCTGGGTGCAATTCACCGAAAAGTACGGCAGCCCGTGGGTCATCGGCAAACACCCGCGCGGCGCCACCGACGGTGAAACAGAACTGCTGCTCAACAGCCTCGAAGCCATGGTGCAAGACGCCGTCGCCGCCATACCCGACGACGCCAGCGTGCAAATCATCGAAGCCGCCGGCAAAGCCGGCAGCGCCGAGGTCTACCGCCAACTACTGGAGTACTGCCGCAGCGAAATCAACGTCGCCATGCTCGGGCAAAACCAGACCACCGAAAAAGACAGCAACCACGCCAGCGCCACCGCGGGTGCCGAAGTCACCAAAGACATTCGCGACGGCGACGCCGCCATCGTCGCCACCGCGCTCAACGCCTGCATTCGCCAAGTCGTGGATATCAACTTCGGCACCGACGTCGTCGCACCGCTCTACGCGCTGTGGCAACAAGAAGAAATCGACAAAAGCCTGGCCCAGCGCGACAAGGCCCTGACCGATTCGGGCGTCAAATTCACCAACGCCTACTGGCAGCGCACCTACAACCTGCAAGACGGCGACCTCCAGCAAGCGCCAGCCACTACCGACTCAGCCGAATTCGCCGAGCCAACCCTACGGCCGCTACTGGATCAAATCGCACTCGACCAGGCCATCGACAGCCTGCCTGCAGACGCCCTCGGCGCATTAACCGAAGCCTTCCCACACCCAGACGGTCAGGCACCTGAACAACCGCTCGCCAACCTGATGTTCATGGCCGACACCTGGGGCCGTCTCAGCGCCAACGCCGATCGGGAAGACTGACATGTCCACCCCCGCGAAACGCCTAAACCCCACCGACCTCAAAGCCATCTTCGGCCTCGAACCCGCCAACGCCATTGCCTACTTAAAACACAAGGGCTACGCCATCACCTGGCACTGGCAAGACATGCTCGACCAGGCCCACGACCAAGCCTTCACCGTGGCCAAAGCCATGCGCCTGGACCTGCTCTCCGACATTCGCGCCGCATTGGAAGCGGCCCTGCAACAAGGCCAAACCCTCAAGCAATTCACCGCCCACCTGCAACCCATCCTCCAAGCGGCGTTTTTCAAGGTAGTTGTCGCGTCAACCGTTCAACTATGCCGCTCTTTTCTCGTCCTGCTGCTCCCGATCCGGATTCAGCATCACCGCTCCTATCGGCTCCCAGTTCCGCGTCTGGCCTGACCAACGTTCCGGGCTTTTCTTGCGCGCTCGCTGGTACAGTTCATGCCGCCGCGCCAGGATCTGCTGGTCCAGCCCTCGATGCCGCTCCGTCGGTGTCACGAAGCGGATCCGGCTATGCCGGTGCTCGTTGTTGTACCAACGCATAAAATCTCTCACCCACGCGCGTGCGGCGTCCAAGCTGGCAAAACCCTCCTGCGGCCATTGCGGGCAATATTTCAGCGTTCTAAACAGCGACTCCGAGTACGGATTGTCGTTGCTCACTCGCGGTCGGCCACGGGACGGCGTGATACCCAGGTCGTACATCTTGCTCAACAGCGTCAGCGATTTCATCGGCGCACCATTGTCCGAGTGCAGCACCAGCGGCTCGTGTAAACACTGCTCGCCGATCACGCTGCGTTGCAGCAGCGCAGCCGCTTTTTCGCCGCTTTCTTCTTCGTAAACTTCCCAGCCCACGGCCTTGCGGCTGTAAATATCTTCGATCAAATACAGGTAGTAGTACTTGCCGCGTATCGGCGACGGCAAATACGTGATGTCCCACGACCACACCTGATTGGGCGCTTTGGCGACATGCGTCGTCGGTGCCGCATGCCGTCTGGGTCGCTGGCTACGGCCCCGATGATGTTGCTGACCGGCTGCACGCAGGATGCGATAAAACGTCGCTTCCGACGCCAGATAACGCCCCTCGTCAGCCAGCCTCGGTACGATCTGACTCGGCGGCAAATGGGCATACGCAGGGCTGTTACACAGCGTCACGATCGCTTGTCGTTCGATCTCGCTCAACGCATTACGCGGCGTGGGCCGCACGGTGGTTGTGCGGGCATCGGCTTGAAGATCCTCACTCTGCGTCCATCGCTGCAAGGTTCTGAGCGACAGCCCCACCTCTTGGCACGCTCTGATTTTTCGAGCACCGGCCTCGATGGCTTCGATCAACCAAGCCACCAACAACTGCCGTTCCGGCAAAGAGGTCAGGTGTCCTCGTTGTCGATCCCCCAGTAATCGTTGAGCTTTTTTCGCAGCACCAACAACGCGGCGGTTTCGGCCAGCGCCTTGTCTTTACGCAGCAGTTCGCGCTCAAGTTGCTGAATACGTTTCTTGTCCTTGCGAGATTGTTCGCGGTCGACCTTTTGTTGGTTCTGAACACTCTGCTGCCCCGTGATACAGGCTTGGCGCCAGGCGCTGACGTGTTCGGGGTACAGACCTTTTCGTCGGCAGTACTCACCCAGTTCGAGCTGCGACAGACCGGCGGTTTCAAGGACGACAGCGAACCGGGCTTCAGCAGACCAGTTCTCGGGGAGTGGCTTGTCTTCAGGCACTGCGCTTCCTTCAGAACTGACCTTCTTGCGCCAGTTGGACAAAGACATTTCGCTAACCCCTTCACGCCGGGAAACCTCGGCCATCGTCAGGTTCAGCGGGGGAAGCAGCATCTTGAGTAATGCGGCTTTGCGTTCAGGTGAATAGTACGGCACGACCAGTCTCTTTCCGCCCCCGATATGCTTTTTCAGGAAAATTCGGAGAGGCGACAACTATCCTGACACCGGGGGCAAGCCCAAGGCTGGTGGGGCAAACAAGTCATCGTCGACAGCGAGGGCACAGGCGAACTCGTCCAACTCGGCAGCGCACGAAGGTTAAAAACCATCTACCAAACCAACCTGCAAAGCGCCTACATGGCCGGCCGCAAAGCCAGCATGGAAGCCACCGCCGAAACCCATCCGTACTGGATGTATATCGCCATCCTCGACGGCAAAACCCGGTCCAGTCACCGTGCAATGCACGGCCAGGTCTTTCGCCACGACGACCCCATCTGGTCATCCATCTACCCACCCAACGGCTTCAACTGCCGCTGCCGCGTCATCGCCTTGAGCGAAGCCGCCGTAAAGCGTCGCGGGTTAACCGTCGTAGGGAGCGAAGGCAAAATGTTCACGGCAACGTTAGAAACAGGCACCCACAAACACCCCGGAGAAATCCGCACCGCCACAGTCACCGGCATTCGCCTCAAAGACGCCCAAGGCCGGGCCATAACATTTCGCACCGACCCAGGCTTCAATCACGCGCCCGGCACAGGTTTGGCAAACGCCCTAAAACGCAAACAGGCAACCGCCGCTCAAGGGGCATGAAATGTTCACCATCGAATTGCAACACCAACGCATCCAGAACACCTTGCGCGAAGTAGAGTGGGCCGTCGGCGACCTCGCACCCTTGATGCAGGGCATAGCCGCCGAACTGGCTCAGCAAACCGAGGAAAACTTTGAAAAAGAAGGCCGTCCCGATTGGGCCGACCTATCAGACACCACCACCGAGCGCCGAGCAAAAAACGGCAACTGGCCCGGCCAGATCCTGCAGGTCAGCGCCGCCGGCCTGACCGCCTCAATCACCACTCACGCTACAGACAGTTCGGCGCTGGTTGGCAGTAACAAACCCTACGCCGCGATGATGCAGTTCGGTGGTGATCAAGCAGACTTCCCGCACTTGTGGGGCGACATACCGGCTCGGCCATACCTGCCCATGGATAAGGCAGCGGCGCTACAACCAGAAGCGCAAGAGGCCATACTTGATCTGGCCCTCACGCATTTGAAACAGGCCGTTCGGGGGGCTACTTGAGTACGCCAGATTTTGTTCAAGCCTCACGTCCATTTTTGTGAAGGCCATATACAACGCCACCCAGATCCAGATGAACATGCAAACAAGCACTATCCCGCACAGACCGCCTACCACCAGTTCCCCAGTATCCAATGAGCAATTTCGTCATCACTTCCGGTCGAAACCCGCATAATTTACGTATGCCAACCCACAATTTTACCAACGACCCAGAGCGCCAATGCGAAACTCAAGATCCCTATGGCACTCCACTGCATCCATGCAAATGTTCGCTTGAACGGCGCAGGTAAACGGTCCAAATCGTCAGCACTCAGTTCACCTCTCTTGAGGTAAAAACCGGGAAAGGTAACGATCCCGGAGATCCCCCCAATCAACAAGAGCTTCCCCCAGGGGCCACCGTTTCTTAACGGGGCACGAGCCATAACGGCAGAACAATTTTTCAGAAAACCCAAAAGCTCATCCATTTTGGTATAGGCCATGTGCAGCGCAATACTGATCCAAACAAATGCGCCGAGAATCATCACTCCACCTAGATACCCGAAAACCAAATAAGACGTACTCATTTACTGGTCTCATAAATCACATCACCTAGTTTCTCACCGGCGGCGCCGAAAACTGCGCCACCCGCTAACGAACCTGCACCTACGGCAATAACGCCGCAAGCCAAGGTCGCTAACCCACCCGTTGGCACGCCCAGCGCAACACACAATGCTCCGACCGCCGGGCCTGTAAGTACCGCACCGGCCAGCGCGCCACCGGCGACTCCACCTGTAAAACTTCCAGTCTCAGTGTATTTGATTCGGGCACAAGCCTCGGTATTGCCGGCAGCACACACCTCTTGAACCTTCAAATAAGAAGCCCCACCGCCAACAGCCGTACCCATCCATCCACCGTACTTAACGAATTTAGCCGCCTTGGCCACGCCTTCAATATGCGTGGCATAACCCGGTATTTGCTCTGGGGCACCCGCCTTGGTCCATCGATGCACCAAGCTACGACTGGAAATTCCCAGCGCACTTTTCAAGTTCGGATGATCGGGGAAGCCGATACCTTTTCGCGTCAAAGAGGTCAGTTGAATATCGAGCTGGCCCATCAGTTTTTTGCGCTCAGCAAAGAACTCCGGGGACCGCAAATGCCCATCCTTTTTGAACGTACGTTGATGCAGCGCTTCAATGTCACTCAACGTGGTTTTCACAGTGCTCAGGCTCTTGGCAAATATCGACTCACCAATACCGATACCGGTCGAGCCCGTGGCCAGAAACGTCTCTATTTCGTCCCGATGCCGCGCCATAAAGTCAGCCTCATCCGCGCTCAGCGGTTTAAGGGCCTCATTCGTCTTCGCTGCAGCCTCCATCAACAACGCTTCTTCGCGTGTGCATTGCAGGTTGTTTGGGTCACTGAGCACAATCATCGAGCCGGCTTTAACGTCGCTCAAGTTCGGGTTCAGCGACTCAAATTTACTGATCACCGCCGGGTTGCGGGCGCTAAAAAGTGCAGCCTCAAGCTGTTCACGGGTCGTGCTCTTGGGCACAACGTAAAAGCCAGGCTCTTGTGGTTGAGGTTTTACAATAGGTTCGGCATCAGGCAACGCAGGTTTAGTGGTTTCCTCTGCGCGATACCCCAAAGAGCCCGCAGTCCATCCCTTTCCGGTGATGTGCGAATACTTGCCGAACATGTCATCACTCAAAGGAACGAAAGGATCATTCGAGACCAGCAGCCATTCGCCATTTTCTACGGCGGCTAACATTCGGCGCAGATCATCATTAGAAAGATTTCCCCGCGAACGTCCGTGAGCACGCAGCAAATCATCCACTCCCGTGATGCTGCCGTACTGCATAAGGGCTTTTTGCACTTTGGACGTGGCGAAAAATGGCGATTCGATTTTGTTAAAAGCAATACCTAGACGCTTGCGATCTTCCCTGCGGATAAGGCGCAGTGACATAAACCATCCTCCTTAATAAACGACGTGCTCAAACACACCATTGAACACGTCAAATCCATTGACGAACTGCGCAGGATAACGGTCCTACCGATCAGCCAAAATACTGGCTATTCGCTACTCAAGAGAATCAGGGAACAATAAGTCGCATAGAAGCCCAACCATCTATGCCAGTTTTATAGCGGCTACCCAGCTCACCAAGAGTAGAACCAGCGCCGCGTAAACAGTGGCGAGGGAGCTTGCTCCCGATGGGCCGCGCAGCGGCCCCCAACAAGGGACCACTGCACAGCCCAACGTCAGTTACCCACTCACCACAGCAGACTGCACCTACGCGGGTGGATCAATTTGATCCAGCAATCGGTTTGCCGTGATCTCCGCCACCATGATGCTGTTTGAAATGCCCAGCAGGGCGTAGCGCGATTCACTCTCTAGATGATCCACCAACTGGTGAACCATCACATCGACCGAGGCCAGCGTCTCGACCAAATAAACCGCCAGGGTTTCGGTCGTGGCCTCTGGGTCCACGGAAAACAGGGTGCTGCGTGTTCGCGGGGTGGCTTTGATGTCGGCAATCGACGGGAAGTGGTAATCGAGAGCTCGCTCGGCGGCTTCGTTGAGTTTTTTTGAATCGGGTTCGTACGGGGAGACCGGATCGGTGTCCGGTGGGTTGGGTGTGACCTTGAACATATCTCAGGTTCCTAATGGTGTGCCAACGCTCCTGCTGCTAAACGAAGAGGGTGGCAGCTGCACGCAGGTTAGCAGACCGGGGAACCTAAGAAGCCGGCGCGCCCAAAGGCGCCCTGCGTACAGCTACCATCAAAATGCAGGCGCAAAGCCCGACTGAATAGAAGCGTCGTACGTCTTAGGTTATCCACGGGCTGCTATACCCGATCACTGATGAGCAGTGACACGAATCAAGTTACCGAGTGACCCCAAGGCGCACAAGCCGGCGGATTCTGGCGTAACCGTAGGCAACGGCGCAAGGTCTTGTAGCTTTCAGGAAGTAACCTATAGCGCTTTTAAACAACGACTGTCGAATGATGTTGAATGACAGATCATTCGGGTCCTACGGGCGATCATAAGCCTCAAAAAATATGAGCCGCTAAAGCGTATTAGGGTCGAATGTAGCAAGTATCTGTAGCCAAAAGCCACTATTGAGATTTACCATCCAAGCCATAAAAGCTACGATGCTCATCACTCAAATTTTTTTCGATCGACGGCTGCCATTATCCAAAGTACCGTCCGACGTCTATAAACTATCCGAGATCCAGTATGGGGCAGATTAACGAATTTCCATTTGAAAGCAATTTCATACCACTATCCAAAAAAGGGAAAAGCTCAAAATCCAACACGTTCTCCGTACTCATAGGAAAAAACGGTGTAGGAAAGAGCCGGCTTTTATCAGACATCGCAGAGAACTATTCAAAAAAAATATTTGAGGAAGATGCTTTCTATTTTGATGATGGGTTCACACCTTCAAAAATTCTCGCAATTTCAACTAGCCCCTTCGACAAATTCCAAACTACAAAAACAAATACAAAGCAATGGGAAAACCGATATCACTATGTAGGCATGAAAGGCTCACTGGCGTACTCAAACAATGCCATGGCTCTTATATCGTCCGCAGCCAAAGGCCTTTTAAACAAATGTCTAAAATCAACCAGAACAAATAATCTCGAAGAGCTTTTTAGTCTTTTGCATCTTGAAAAAAACCTCACATTTATTTTTAAGTTAAATATAAAGCCACACTTGGAAGTAGCGCAAAAGCCATCAGCAAAAAAATATATTCTAGACTATGAAACGACTGGTATTGATTTGTTCAATTACCAAGGCGCCCCAAGCGACGATGCTTTTAGAGAGTTGCTCGAAGATCGGGCCTATGAGGCATACATAAAGTCGAGCCAGACCGTTAAAAAGGAAATTGCCAAATCTCTAACCTATGTGTGGGGGCATTTGGAAACAAAGAAAAACGCATTATTCGGCCTGAATTTTGATTATCGAAATAGATTTTCCAAGGGGTTCCTTGACAAGGAAATGGTTGAGTCGGTTCTAGCATTGCTCAATTCTGGAATAGTGAGATTGCTTGACTTAAAGCTTCGAAAAATAAAAAACAAAAAAGAAGAGTTTCAGGAATTATCACTTAGACGTGCTAGCTCTGGCGAGCAATGCCTTCTAGTTATCATGCTTGGTATTGCAGGGCTAATAGAAGATAACGCTCTAATACTAATTGATGAGCCAGAAATCAGTTTGCACCCTTCATGGCAAGAAAAATTTATGAACTTGCTGATGACCGTTTTTTCTGACTATAACGGATGCCATTTTATTATTGCAACACACTCACCACAAATAGTATCTCGTCTTGCCGCTGAAAACTGCTTCATTACCATAATGGGCGAAAACAAAATGTACTCAGCATCCGAGTACTTTCACAGATCAGCAGATTATCAATTAGCCGAGCTGTTCGACGCCCCTGGAATAATGAATGAATATGTTACGCGATTAGCATTCAATCTTCTCTCAAAGGTAAAAATGCATAAAGGTGTCGACTTCAAAGACCAAGCAGAAATGAAAAAGCTAGAAAGCATATTGAATAAACTTGACTCCGAAGACCCTAATTACGAGCTATTGACATCCGTAATTGAAACATGCGTATTCTTTATGGATAGGGGTTAAATAATGCCTCTCATTAGAAATCACTTTGTATACGAAAATGATGAGCTGGCGTTAATCAGAGCGAAGAAACTTGAGGGGTTTACACACCACGACTGGAGTCATGAGACTCTTATGTCATTAAGATCTCGAATTCGAGATTTTTACAGGAGAGAACAAAATGGACATTGTGCGTATTGCATGCAGCCTATATCTCTTCAAGCCGCCGCGAATGCCCAAGTCGAGCACATACTCCCAAAATCAAAACATGAAGCGTTCATATTTGAAGTAAAAAATCTTTGTGTGATTTGTGCCGACTGCAACCAGGCTAAAGGTGCAAAAAATGCTCTTATTGGCGAGGAGATTGATACTGTCCAGAATCTACCCCGCCGTTATCCGACCAGTTCTGCTAGATTTCTGATTATTCATCCTGCCATTGATGTGTATCGCGAGCATATCGCTATCAATGGCAAGATTTATATAGACCTTACTCCAAAGGGGCACTTCACGATAGGGGCTTGCAACCTCAATAGATTTACGCAGAAATTTGGCATCGCGCAATCAATGCTTGATGATTACGGTATATTCCAACTACTTGAAAGTTATTCAAGCGGAGGAGCGCAAGAAAAGCGGAATGCCTTCGAGAGAATTAGAGAGTTGCGTGGAGGGTAATATTTAAATCGAAAACACGATTGAATTTTTTTTGGGACGTGGTCACCTGCCGAGCGACGATACTGCAGAAACTTTCATCATCTAAATAAATTTAAGTGCCGAGAGCAATGGACAAAACATTTCATACACCTTGGGAACTCCTTGCCGGAAGCCAGTATTAGATGCCGTGCTATCAGACTGGACAAATCTTTTAGCGGACAAATCTCAACTGGAGCTAGCATATCAGACGTTCCTAAAACGTCACGCAGGGATGTTCTTTCCATCTATGCCTTTACATGATGAGATTATTTTGTCAGGTCTCAAGCTTGGAGCGGACCACGAGGTGGATTTTGTTATGGCTCACAGCGAAAGAAGCTTGGGATTTATTTATACGTTGATTGAGATTGAAACACCGCATGATACGGCTTTCACAAAAGCTGGTGATCCTAGGGCTCGCCTGAGTCATGCAATTCAACAAACGAATGATTGGAAGTCGTGGTTAGAAGAAAATCGCGATCAGGTTCAACGACTGTTCCCCTCTAAGAGGCTGAGAGTGACAGGCAAAACCCACTTTCGCTATATGGTGATCATGGGAAGAAGGTCTGATGAGTTCAATGAAAGAAGGAATGTGTGGTCCGAAAAAACTGGCGTTCAAATTCGGTCTTTTGATTGGTTTACTGACAATCTACTCAACAAGCAATTTCACTCTTTCAATTCGTATACCTCGGACATAATTAAGCCGAGTTACGAAGAAGACAATCAGTTCACCAATCCTTTTGCCGTTGCATACACAGATGCCGACTGGCGCAAAATTGTTGATGATCCTAGGCTAACATTAAGTCATATGGTTGGGCACAACCTAGAAATTCTAGCAAAACACCGTTCTTATAATCGTGATCGCTGGATTCCATTTATTGATTATATAAACTCACTTCCGGGCAGCCTGCTTTTCCCATCCGAAAGGGAATATTGGAGAATGAGTCATAGGTGTTAAGAGTTACGCCGGGCAAAATCGGGGCCTGACCCGATTTATCCTGACCCGATTTATCCCGACTTGGGGCTAGTATGATTTTAGAAGTTATGGTTCAGGCTGTTGATTTGTTACATTCGATACCTGATGTGATTTGGTCAGGAATCATAGCTTCCGGGCTGACTTTGAGTGGTGTATTAATATCTAACAGGAGCAACACGAAGCGGTTGAGGATGCAGTTAATGCATGACTCTGCCGAGAAATCACAGGAACGGATAACAGGTATTCGACGTGAGGTTTATTTGCGCGCAGCGGACGAAGCGCATAAAACAATCAGGCACCTTATCAATTTACCCTACATAAATTTGGCGGAGACGAATCCATCAGAGGAACTTCACGGCTTTTATTCTATATTGTCAAAGCTGAAGCTTGTCGCGGTGCCGAGCACCTTATCCCTAGTGACTGAGTTGGATGCAGAGTGCAATAGACTTTTTGTGAGGTTGCTGATGAAGGTCCAACCGATACAAGATGCACGTACTAATTTATTAGGATTTGAGGAGAAGCGTGATTTTTTCAATAAGAAGGCAGTAGAAACGTTCGCAGAGATAAAAATTCTCAGCGAAAGTGCTAATCCTGACACCTTACGTCTAGACGCATTAATGAAAGATCACAAAAGCTACTTGTTGATAGTCGCTGCGCAAGAGCAAACCCGAAAAGATCAACAGGAAGAGTTGGATCATCTTCTCAAGGCGTACAGTAATGTAATTTATCCTGAGCTGGCGCCATTTGGAAAGCTTTTGATTCAGATAGAAATAGAGATGCGCGGTGAGCTTGGACTGACAACAGATGTTGTTGCCTATGCAGCGCAAATGGACCGACAACGAGCTGAATTAGGAGATTTGGTCGAAAGAACTCTGAACTCAATGCATTCATCGGATAAATGACTAGTTTGGAAGGAATAACGCTCAAAAGTAATGCCTAGTTCATTTGAAAATGGTGGGGCCTTGAATGCTCTGCCGGTCTCATTCACTGTCTGTGTAACCTAAAGGAGATCGGACTTACGCTCAGACGGCTTAGACGACACGGAAATGGGCAAGCTGCGCGTCGGCTCACGGATGAGCAAAGAAGACAACGTAAATGCTTTATAAAGCCAGCCAGCCGCATAGCGCAGCACTGGCTCTCCTCGTCATCACTTCCCATTTCGTCTCGCTCATCAAAACCATCACAGCCGCCGCGAATCTCGCCTGGCACTCCCACCCAAACCCTTTAAACCCGATTAAAAGCCCAAGCCTACCTTCAAGCCCAAGCTCTGCTCATTACTCCAGTGCAGCGCTCAACCATGAAACCCATCCACATCTTCAAACCTGGCACCCACACCGCCATGTGCGGCGCCAGCTTCAACTTCACCGAGTCCGACCTAACCACCACCGTAGCCGCCTACAACCCATCGCTCCACGAAGCCCCCATGGTCATCGGTCACCCCAAGCACGACGCCCCAGCCGCTGGCTGGGTGAAGTCCCTGTCGGCCACCGCCCAAGGCCTGATCGCCGAACCCCAACAAGTCGACGCCACCTTCGCCGAGCAAATCGCCAAAGGCAGCTACAAAAAAATCTCCGCGTCCTTCTACCACCCAGACGCCGCCAACAACCCCGTGCCCGGCGTGTACTACCTGCGCCACGTCGGCTTCCTCGGCGCGCAGCCACCTTCGGTGAAAGGCCTACGCCCCATCGAGCTCGCCGACGACGAACAAGGCGTCATCGAGTTCAGCGACCGCGGCCACGAACTCAGCGCCGACCTCTGGCGCCGCTTCCGCGAATGGCTCATCGGCCAATTCAACAAAGACACCGCCGACCAGGTCACGCCCTCATGGGCCATCGACAGCCTCGCCGAAACCGCCCGCCAGCCAGAACAGCCCCTGCAAACTGCCTTCTCAGAACCCACCCAAACCACACAGGTCACCCACATGCCCGAGCAAGACACCGCCCTCGAAGCAGAAAACAAACGCCTGAAAGCAGACATCGCCCAGCGTGATACCGCGGCTCGTATGGCCGCGCAAAGCGCCATCCACACCGCCAGCGTCGACTACGCCGAGAAGCTGGTGGCGGCAGGCATGAAGCCCGTGCACGCGCCAGCAATCATCGCTGCACTGGATTACGCAGAGTCCAATGAGACGCCACTGGAATTCGGCGAAGACGACGCCCGCCAACCCTTGAGTGAAGGCCTCAAAGCCCTCTTCAACGACCTGGCAGGCACCGTCAGCTTCACCGAAGTCGCCACCAAAACCCGCGCCGACAACACCATCACTTCAACCACCAACCCATTACTCGCCGACGCCGAAGCCCGCGCCCAACGATAGGAAGTCCCCATGGCCACATTCATCCAACCCAAAGACCTGGGCGACTTGCTGCTAGTCGAAGTCAGCCCCGGCTGGACCAGATCCAAAGCAACGCTAGTGGCAGGCACCAACTACCCGCTAGGGCAAGTGCTGGCCAAGGTCGGCAGCAAATACCAACTACTCGATGCAGCTGGAACTGGCCCAGCAAAGAAGGCCGCCGCCGTACTGGCCGAACCCATCGACGCCACCGCAAGCGACCAGCCAGGCATCGTCATCGCCCGCGGCGCCGTCTTGGCCTTGGCCGAACTCGCGTGGCCCGCCGGCATCACCGAAGCGCAAAAAACCACCGCCCTCGACGAACTCAACGCCTTAGGCATCGTCGCCCGCGCCACCCTCTAATCAGGACTCATCCATGAACCTGCAAGACCTGTTCAGCGTCGCCAACCTCACCGCCGCCGTGAACAAACTCCCAGCCATCCCCGGCAAGGTCGGCGCCATGGGGCTGTTCGACGAAAAAGGCGTCACCAGCACCAGTGTCATCATCGATGAACGCGAAGGCCGGCTGGTGCTCGTGCCCAACACCTCGCGCAACGACGACCCGGCCCCCATCAAAGGCAACAAACGCAAACGCCGCACCTTCGAAACCCTGCACCTGCCCATCAACCGGCCGCTGCTGCCCAGCCAGCTGCAAGGCATCGCCGCGTTCGGCCAGGAAAGCGCCACCGCGCCCATCGCCACCGTCATCAACGACCACCTGCAAGACCTCAAAAACAGCATCGAAGCCACCCGCGAGTTTCAGCGTGTCGGCGCCTTGCGCGGCAAATTGCTCGATGCCGACGGCGAAACCATGTTCGACCTCTATAAGGAGTTTGAAGTCAGCCAAAAGAAAATGACCGTGCCCTTAAGCGCCGCGGGCACCAACGTGCGCAAAGCCTGCCTCGACGCCAAACGCCATTCTGAATCCAAGCTCGGCGGCGTGATGGTCACGGGTTTTCGAGCCCTGTGCGGGCCGGACTGGTTCGACGCGCTCATCGACCACGAAAAGGTCAAAGCCGCGTTCGCCAACTACCAGGAAGCCCAAGACCGGCTCGGCGGCGACATGCGCACCGGCTTCACCTTCGGCGGCATCGAGTTCATCGAATACGACGTCACCGTCAGCGGCCAGCGCTTCATCCCGGCCGACATCGCCCAGGTCTTTCCCATGGCCCGCGGTGTGTTCCGCCTGTTCAACGCCCCGGCCAACTACAACGAAACCGTCAACACCCTGGGCCAGCCGTTCTACAGCAAAGCCGAGCCACGCAAGATGGGCAAAGGCTGGGACCTAGAAGCCCAGGCCAACCCGTTGGCCATGTGCTTGTTCCCCGAAGCGCTGGTCGAGCTGAAGGCGGGTTGACCCATGCGCTACTGCACCCGCGCCGATCTCGGCCACGCCATCCCGCAGATGACGCTCATTCAGCTCTCCAACGACGACCCGGCCGCCACGCAGCCCAACGAAAGCGTGATCGACGACGGCGTACGTCACGCAGAAGAGTTGGTCGATGGCTACCTGCGCGGGCGCTACCACCTGCCGCTCGATCCAGTGCCCACCATGCTGCGCGATGCCGTGGTCTACCTGGCGCGGCACTGGCTGTATCAACGCCGCCCCGAAGGCGCATTGCCCGACGCCGTAAAAGACAGTCGCAAAGACACCCTCAAATTGCTGGAAAACATCCGCGACGGCGTCGTCACCTTAGGTCTGCCCACCGGCCACGCCGCGCCAGAGCCGGGCGAGATCCGCGTGCGCTCACGCCCTCAACAATTCAGCGCCGAGACCTGGGGGCGCTACTGATGACACAGGCTCTGGCCAAAACCCAAACCGAGCAACTGATGGACGCCATGCTCGCACGGCTACAACACGACTTCGGCCACGAGCTGATGGTCGAGCTGTTTCCCGAAAACCCGCTTCAATACCGCCTCAATCACCCACGCGGTGCCGTCTTGCTGGCCTACGGCAAGTCAACTTTTGGCCGCTCCGAAAGCACCGACGCAACATTCCAAGCCCGCAATGTGGTGCTGCGCCTCACGCTGATCTTCCGACAACTCAACGGCTCAACCGGCGTGGTCAGCTACCTCGACCGTATCCGCGCCTGCCTGACCGGCTGGTATCCGCCCAACGCCGACCAGGCCTGTCGTCCACTGTCCGAACAGTTCATCGGCCACATCAACGGCGTGTGGCAGTACGCCCAGGATTTCGCCACCCGCGCCACCCAACTGCAACCCATGCCCCCCGACCACGGGCCGCGGCTCAAACACGCTGCCTTCGAGGAACACCCATGACCCTGACCCGTTATCGCTACACCGGTCCACAAAGTGCCGCCTCGCTGAGGGTGGGCGACACCGGCGAACTAGACGTCCAGCTAATGCCAGGCAAGCCCGTCGAACTACCGGCCGACCACGAATACACCGTGGTGCTATTGGCGCTCAAACACCTGACACCGCTACCGCCCAACGCCAAGCCAAAGAAACCAGAGAAGGAATAAACGCCCATGCCAGCCAGCTATTTGCACGGCATAGAAACCACCGAAGTTGAGCACGGCCCGCGGCCTGTTCGGGTGGTCAAGTCAGCGGTCATCGCCTTGGTCGGCACTGCGCCGGTCGGGCCCGTCAATGAACTCACCTTGTGCTTGAACGACACCCACGCCGCCCAGTTCGGCGCGCACCAAAGCGGCTTCAGCATCCCCGAAGCGCTGCAAGGCATCTACGATTTCGGCGCCGGCACCGTGCTGGTGGTCAACGTACTTGACCCGGCCATCCACAGCGCCAAGGTCGCCGATCAGTTGCAGCAATTCGCCGACAACGATCGACTGCAACTGGAACATGGCGCGCTGCAAACGCTGCAAATAAAGTCCGCCGACGGGTTGGTCACGCACCTGCCAGGCACCGACTACACCGTCAACATGCTCACCGGCCAAGTCAGACGCCTGGCAACCGGCCGCATGGCCGCCAACGCCCAGATCAAAGCGGACTACACCCACGCCGACCCCAGCAAAGTTACCCCGGCCGACATCATCGGCGGCGTCACCCTCGCGGGGCGGCGCACCGGCTTAAAGGCCTTTCAGGACAGCTACAACCAACTGGGCTTCTTCCCAAAAATCTTCATCGCCCCAGGCTTCAGTACCTTGAAAGCAGTGACAGTCGACCTGGCCACCTCGGCCGGCCAGGTAGGTGGCGTGGCCTACGTCGATGCCCCCATCGGCGCCACCGTGCAACAAGTGCTGGCCGGGCGTGGACCGTCCGGCGCCATCAACTTCAACACCAGCAGCGATCGGGTCCGCCTGTGCTACCCGCACGTCAAGGTGTACGACGCCGCTACCAATGGCGAACGTCTGCAGCCACTGTCGATACGCGCCGCCGGCCTGCGCGCCAAAGTCGACCACGACAACGGCTACTGGTGGAGCAGTTCCAACCAACCGTTGCTGGGCGTCATCGGCTTGGAACGACCACTCACCGCACGCATCGACGACGCCTCCAGCGAGGTCAACCTGCTCAACGAAAACGGCATCACCACCGTCTTCAATTCCTACGGCACCGGTCTGCGTTTATGGGGCAACCGCACCGCGGCCTGGCCCACCGTCACCCACATGCGCAACTTCGAAAACGTGCGCCGCACCAAAGACGTCGTCGACGAATCCATCCGCTACAGCGCGCTGCAATTCGTCGACCAGCCCATCACCACCTCGCTCATCACCAGCATCACGGAAAGCGTCAACTTGTTCCTGCGCAAACTCATTGGCGACGGCGCCTTGCTCGGCGGCGAGTGCTGGTACGACCCGGCACGCAACCCGCAAACCGAACTGGAACAGGGCCACGCACTGTTCAACTACAAACTCACCGTGCCGTTGCCGTTTGAACGCGGCACCTTTGAAACCGAAATCACCGGGGATTACCTGGTCAACCTGGGGGCCGCATAAATGGCAGGCTTTAGCGCACACCGTATTTCCAACGCCAACGTCTATCTGGATGGCACCAGCTTCTTTGGCAAATGCGAAGAGATTGATCTGGGCACCATCAAAACCGTGATGAGTGACTTCCAAGGGTTGGGCATGGTCGGGCTGATCGAATTGCCCGATGGCATCGATAAACTGGAAGGGAAAATCACCTGGAACAGTCTGTATTTTGAGGCGGCTAAAAAGTTGGTGACGCCGTTCAAGAGCGTGCAGCTGCAATGCCGGTCTAACGTTCAGGTGTTCAATAACGGGGGGCTGGTGAACGAGATTCCGCTGGTGACCACCATGACCATTACGGGTAAGGAGTATCAGCTGGGCACGCACAAACCACGAGATCCGACGAAATATGAGACGCCGTTTTCGGCCACCTATGTGCGGCAGATGATCAATGGGGATGAGGTGGTGTTGCTGGATTATTTGGCGAATATTTTTCGCGTGGGCGGCGAGGATCAGTTGGCTAGGTACAACAAAAATCTTGGAATTTCTTAAGTCTTAAAGGAAGCGGAGCTGTATGAGATTTGCTCGGAGCAAAGCAGAATGATAGAATCCTTCCGTCATCTACGCTCCAGGCCGTCCGGTTCGCTGAATCCAATACGTTGGACACCGATCTGGCAAGTGTGGTCCCAGTAGCTAGGAAAGCTCCGAAACAAATGTTTCAGTGCAGTGATCCTTTCTATTGACGCAGCGGGTGGAACATTGCGATAGGTGCATAAAAGCGGAAATCAATTAATTGGTTTCCGCTTTTTTTTGCTAGTAATAATCGTTCATGAACATATTCAGATGTGTCGTTTTCGTCACATCCCTCCACTCGCAATGGCAATTTGGGAAAGAGCCTTTGATGGATGGGTTTTTCCCCGGGCCTCGCGTGACGTTGAAGTGCCGCTGGATATCTGCAACTCTTCTACCGAATCGAAATGTGAAATTCAGCTCGCAAGAGAGCGCGTGCGGAGTTCCAGTGGCAGGAAGACTGTGATGCTCTGTGCCATATTCGAAGTGTTTGTCATCATCGTCGATGAAGTAGCGGGTCGAGTAGCTAGACTTGCGTCGAGGTTTTCGCCGCTGCTTCAGCAGCACAAACAACGCCTTGGTCTCTTCAACGAAGGTCGGAGTTTGGGTTCGTAAACGCACGAGCTCAACCAAATCGCGCCACTCCTCGGCATCGAAATTGCGCTCCGGTAACAATGACGCCTGCTGATTTTGACCGTTCAATACTTCAATACAAAACGCTGAGAACGTGCTGAGCAGGCGGTTAATCTTCTGGACCAGATAGCTCTCGGCATTTTCTACTCGAGACGGAATTCCCACCCGATGTATAAAGAGCGCTGTGCGGGTAAATTCCAGGCATGCGCCGCAACGGTCATCTCCTATCACAAGCAGTGCATCACTCGTGCTGGATTTACTGTGAAAATAGCGCTCTAGGTTTGGCTCCTGGTTGAGATCAGGCGCTCCCAATTCCAAGGTCAACGTCCCTCCTGGAAAATTCGAAGGTGCAGAGATCTTGTTACGAAGCTTTAAGAACTCACGTCGCAGAAATTCATTCCCTGTGGCTAGTCCGATGAACACTCTCATGGTTGTTTGAATAGCTTCGCCAGCACAGACACAGGTATGTCGATTTTCTCCAGATCGTCTGCATCCAGCTTGCTCAGGATATTCAGCAAGGCGATTGCGTCATTTTGCACAGGGGCGATTTCTGAAGGGGCAGCTTCCTGCGCTGGCTCAGGATCAACTTCAAATTCGTAGTTGACATCGGGTGGCACCAAACCGATTTTGGCTCGATGAACCGGGTGCGTAATCACTTTATAGGTAGCAGCATCGGACGTTCGTCCCACAAAATATTTCAGAGTCTCCCCATCCAGCTCGGTCCGGTAATCCACCTTTAACTCTGCAAAAATTACAGGTAGGTTGCTCAGCAATAGCGGCCTTTTATTGGCATCCCAGTAGGCTCGGGTAGCGGCCTGCAGGGTTGTAACAAACGGTGAGAGTTCCATGATTTCTTCCATAAATAAATCAGTCGACCAAGATACAGCCGATTGGCTGGATGTTGCACCCCATTCAGGCTGCGCGCACATCAAACCCAAGAAACCGCAACGCCTTAGCCATCCGGCCATTGATCGGCGGCACCTGCTCGGGCTTAAGCGTCCCCACCAGCTCCAACGCACAAAAACGACCGAAAGCGCCTAATTTGTATCTCTGGTCGTACAGCACTGCACAGATGCGCTCTGCAAAGTCGTCGCTGCCATGCACCAAGTAGATCAACGAGTTTTGCACCCGAGGTAGATCGCCGTGGTTCAGCTCCCAAAACTTCGTCGGCAACGCCTCTGCACCGCCCTTAGTAAAGCGCAGTTGCTCCTTGAAGGCATGCACACAGATCAGCGCGCTGGCTAACTGGTCATGAGTGCTGGACCGTATAGATTCAGGCGTTCCCATAACCGCTTGCAACTCCGCCAGCAGCTGAAAGTAATCATCTGGGATATGTTGATTCGTAGCTGTTACCCACTGCTCAGCAAGGCTCCCGACCATGTGTCGCCGATCTTCCTCAAACCGAAGTGGCGCCTCCTGCCACGACGCGTCTCCAACGGCGTGTTCAAGGCGCACCCAGTTCAGAAAGCGGTTCGTCTCGACCGCCAGACTAAGTTCCGCAAATTCGGGCCGACGCAACCCTCGGTCACGAAGCACCCCAGAAACTTCCGCGAAGGCTGGACTGTATTCCTCGTAGATGGACTTCTGTAGATCACTGAGATAATGCTGTTGCGCAGACTTGTGTCCGCTACCGGAAAGCACAGTGGGCGGCTCCACATCACGCAACACCTGGAATGGTGCATCCGGGTTACCCAAACGGGACGCTTTTTCCCAGGCATCCCGGAACTGCTTAAACACCTCGGGCGTCAGCACTTCGGCACTGTCCCAGACCTGCGCGAAAAAAAGCTCGATATCGAGAATGCGGTCTTCATCTCCTGGTTGGTCAAGCACAAGGACTGCTTCTCGGTTGCTGGCCATTCCGCCTTCAGTGAGATTGGCCGACCCAAGCATGACCACGCCGTCGAAGAGAAACACCTTGGCGTGGAAACCATCCGTGAAATAGCGCACTACGCAGTTAGGGGCATCAAGCACACGACGTAGAGCCGAAGGATCTGTGCTCTTATTGAGACCCACCAATAGCTCAACTTTTGCCCCGCGAGCTGCCGCCTGCAAAATCTCCGAATAGCGATTGAAATACGGCACCGCAATTCTAATTCTGGACGCCGTAGCCATATGGGACGCGTACGGCCGCAAAACTTGATCCTGTCCAGGGCTATTGGTGTAGATGCCGGAGTCTGTCATCGGTGAAGCCCTGTTCGAGTGAATGTACTTCGGCTGGAAGCAGCCTGCTATGAACGCAATCTTTGCGCAGCGTATTAACTCAGAGGGAGTACAGATGTGGCTCTACACTTCCCAGTCGAAGCAGCAGCATAGCAATAGCACGGCAAGATCTCGTAAGCGTTTGAATTTCGCTACAAAAAGCCGCTTCTGAAGGCGATCTTCCATGCCTAAGTGAAGCCATCAGGGCGAGCATGCCAAAGTTGGTATTCACACCGACCCCAGCAGATGCCTTGTTGACTCGGCAGATGGCCATTACTATCGCTTTCGCGCAAAGCAGTCAGCGCAGCGGTATCAAGCGAGGGAACGGGCCTACCTATCGGGGAGTGAGAAGCAAATGGCGATATCGAATTTGGAGAAGTACCGAAAGGACTTGGACCTGCTGATCTTGGAAGGCTCAGCGGTCCGCACCTCGCTTGTCAAACTGGCGTACGGAAAGGAGTTCGAGGAACTCATTTTGAAAGAGCAAGGGGCTGACAAGGCGAAAGCTAAGAAGAAGCTCGACAGTATCAAGCCATTCGTAGAGGTCTACCATCACTGGTACTCCGAGGCACTGGTCCTGATTAAGCAATTGCTTCCGGATCGTCTTGCAGACTTTGTGCGGTTATACGAACGGCCCAAAACGCGGAAAGAAGTGAGCCACGATTCGTACCGTCTTGAGGATGCCTGCCAAGGCTTATCGGTGACTTTCGCAGGGCAAGTCAAGGTCGGCATGAAGGCTGGTGTGAATCTTTTGGATCAGCAAATCGCCATCGTAGAGTCAATCAAGCGTCGCTTTGAAAGCTCACTATTTGACATCAAACAGCTTGTTCAGGCGGATCTGTTTGACTCGGAGTTAGGGGCAGCCCGCGAGCTACTTAAGAACAAATTCACCCGCGGCGCGGGCGCTGTTGCAGGAGTCGTACTCGAAGGACACCTAGGCCAGGTTTGCGAGAATCACGCACTGAAGCCAGCGAAGAAAAATCCTTCGATCTCTGACTACAACCAAGTATTGAAAGACGCAAATGTGATCGAAACTGCACAGTGGCGCTTCCACCAGCACCTCGGCGACATCCGCAACAAGTGCGACCACAGCAAAACGGATGAACCGACCGTTGACGAGGTGAGAGATCTAATTGATGGCGTAGCCAAGGTCATCAAGACCGTCTTTTGAGTACCACTAGGCGTGCTCGACTTCGTCACGCGCCACTATCACGATTGGCGCGGCGCAAGTGGCAGGGAAAAAGGGAATTAGATGGATCAGTGCTGCGAATGTAAGGAAGACATAAAAAATGGTGCGACTAAATGCCCGCACTGTTCGGCGATTCAAGGGTGGCGACGTCTCCTAAGGACTCCCCTGATTGTCTGCGGTTTTATTTTGACCATTGTATCCATTTTGGCGGCCGATCCAGTTAAGCGATTTACAGATCCAAAAAAAGCAGATATTCAGCCTTCCATAATAGGTGGTGATTACCTTCGAACAAAGATCATGCTAACCAATATGGGGACTCGTGCGGCTACCCTTGTAAACATAAAAATAGATGGAGAGACAAAGCAAGGGCATACGGGGACGTGGTATCTGAAAAGCGATCTGGACGGAGAGCTATTGGAGCCTGGTAAATCCTACGTTACGGAAGCGTCCAACGGCGACGTAATTCCGGGCTTTGTCGAACGCTTCCGTAGCGCTCCGCTAAAACATATTTATGGAGTCACAGATAATTGTCGACTGCTGATCGACTATGTTGAAGTGAACGGAAAAGAGTTCACGCTCTCGTATCCATTCATGTGTGACCCCGTAGACATGGACGCACGAGGAGGTCTTCATAAAAGCACTCAGTAGCTGCTCGCAAACGCCTGGGCAGGTGTACAACTGACGCTTTCCCAGTTTTCTACCATTGAAAATCTCCTACCAAACATAATAAGGACGCCACCATGGCCCGAGCGAAACCGCCCGCCACTGTTGCCCCCAAGTTGAAGCAGTCCGCTCGTGAGATCGAATGGGCGCTCAAGCGTATCGATGACAGAATCAGTGAACTGGAAAAGTTCGATATCACAAAAGTGACCCGTTCAACCCCGGAACTGGCTGCACTATCAACTTCCATCGCCGCTACCCTGGAAGGTGCTTTCGGCGAAAACACATCCGCTTACCAACGCTACGTGACAGCGACAAAGCTGCAACACGTGGAAATGGCAATATCGATGAGCGGCCACTCCCGCCAAATTGACTACCAGACTCCCACCAAGGCGAACATTACTCGATCAATCGCACTGATGAGCGCGGCACAAAGCGCATTGAAGGAAGACCTAGCGTACCTTCAAGAGACCACGGACCCCGAGCCTTCAGCTAACTCAGTCACTTCAGCCTCTTCGCACCGTGTTTTTGTGGTGCATGGTCACGATGATGCAGCGTTGCAGGGGCTGGCTCGTTTTCTAGAAAAGCTTGGACTGGATGCCATAATTCTCAAGGAACAACCGGATCAGGGCCGAACCATCATCGAGAAGTTCGAGGCTTCGGCAGCCGATGTAGGCTTTGCAGTCGTGTTATTAACGCCTGACGATTTGGGTGGCTCCGTGAAATCGGAAACACCGGACGCTAGAGCTCGGCAAAATGTGATTTTTGAGCTCGGCTTCTTTGCCGGGAAACTCGGCAGAGGCCGTGTTTGCCTACTTCGCAAAGGTCATGTGGAAATCCCTTCAGACCTGTACGGCGTCATCTATACCGATATGGACTCGGGGGACGGTTGGCAAACAAAGTTGGTGCGAGAGCTCAAGGCAGCGAAATTGGAATTTGATGCGGATAAGCTTTGGCAGTAATGGGTGTCAGATCAAGTCGAGACTTTTACAATTTAACGCCATGGCCTACAGAGGAAACAGAATCGGCCGGCTGACACGCCAGGTTCCCGTCGGTAAATTGTCTCTCGTCACCACTCGCAGTGACCGGGCGGAGCAGCCCGTAGCACGTTAGGTTGCACGTGCCTCTTTTGAAAGGACAGGCAGCTCCATGCCTGATGTTGATGGTAACTGTACGCCGGGTGCTCTCGGGCAAACCGGCATTGCGAAGCTCCTCCTCGGTTCCATTACCGGCGTACAGCTACCATCTTTTTTAGCAGTCCGGCTACGTTATGGTGGCTGTGCGAGGGTTCTACCGTTTACATCGATTCAGCCTCTTTGTCGGTGACCTCGCACAGCTGCCTCCCTTATCATTGCGAAAGAGGGCCGCGTCATTAAATCCCAATGAATGACGCCCAACGCGACAGCCCATCTTCCGGGTGAAAGTCCGACCTCCCGCCCCAAATCCTCGATTCGAAAAACGCTACGCTGCTGCGAGCACGGCCTTAATCCGTCCGGCGTTTTTCAAGGTAGTTGTCGCGTCAACCGTTCAACTATGCCGCTCTTTTCTCGTACTGCTGCTCCCGATCCGGATTCAGCATCACCGCTCCTATCGGCTCCCAGTTCCGCGTCTGGCCTGACCAACGTTCCGGGCTTTTCTTGCGCGCTCGCTGGTACAGTTCATGCCGCCGCGCCAGGATCTGCTGGTCCAGCCCTCGATGCCGCTCCGTCGGTGTCACGAAGCGGATCCGGCTATGCCGGTGCTCGTTGTTGTACCAACGCATAAAATCTCTCACCCACGCGCGTGCGGCGTCCAAGCTGGCAAAACCCTCCTGCGGCCATTGCGGGCAATATTTCAGCGTTCTAAACAGCGACTCCGAGTACGGATTGTCGTTGCTCACTCGCGGTCGGCCACGGGACGGCGTGATACCCAGGTCGTACATCTTGCTCAACAGCGTCAGCGATTTCATCGGCGCACCATTGTCCGAGTGCAGCACCAGCGGCTCGTGTAAACACTGCTCGCCGATCACGCTGCGTTGCAGCAGCGCAGCGGCTTTTTCGCCGCTTTCCTCTTCGTAAACTTCCCAGCCCACGGCCTTGCGGCTGTAAATATCTTCGATCAAATACAGGTAGTAGTACTTGCCGCGTATCGGCGACGGCAAATACGTGATGTCCCACGACCACACCTGATTGGGCGCTTTGGCGACATGCGTCGTCGGTGCCGCATGCCGTCTGGGTCGCTGGCTACGGCCCCGATGATGTTGCTGACCGGCTGCACGCAGGATGCGATAAAACGTCGCTTCCGACGCCAGATAACGCCCCTCGTCAGCCAGCCTCGGTACGATCTGACTCGGCGGCAAATGGGCATACGCAGGGCTGTTACACAGCGTCACGATCGCTTGTCGTTCGAGCTCGCTCAACGCATTACGCGGCGTGGGCCGCACGGTGGTTGTGCGGGCATCGGCTTGAAGATCCTCACTCTGCGTCCATCGCTGCAAGGTTCTGAGCGACAGCCCCACCTCTTGGCACGCTCTGATTTTTCGAGCACCGGCCTCGATGGCTTCGATCAACCAAGCCACCAACAACTGCCGTTCCGGCAAAGAGGTCAGGTGTCCTCGTTGTCGATCCCCCAGTAATCGTTGAGCTTTTTTCGCAGCACCAACAACGCGGCGGTTTCGGCCAGCGCCTTGTCTTTACGCAGCAGTTCGCGCTCAAGTTGCTGAATACGTTTCTTGTCCTTGCGAGATTGTTCGCGGTCGACCTTTTGTTGGTTCTGAACACTCTGCTGCCCCGTGATACAGGCTTGGCGCCAGGCGCTGACGTGTTCGGGGTACAGACCTTTTCGTCGGCAGTACTCACCCAGTTCGAGCTGCGACAGACCGGCGGTTTCAAGGACGACAGCGAACCGGGCTTCAGCAGACCAGTTCTCGGGGAGTGGCTTGTCTTCAGGCACTGCGCTTCCTTCAGAACTGACCTTCTTGCGCCAGTTGGACAAAGACATTTCGCTAACCCCTTCACGCCGGGAAACCTCGGCCATCGTCAGGTTCAGCGGGGGAAGCAGCATCTTGAGTAATGCGGCTTTGCGTTCAGGTGAATAGTACGGCACGACCAGTCTCTTTCCGCCCCCGATATGCTTTTTCAGGAAAATTCGGAGAGGCGACAACTATCCTGACACCGGGGGCCGTCGACGATCACAGTCGCTGCGCCATGCTGTCGTTGAGGGGTGTTGCGACCTCACATCAACGTCCTGCTAAACACCATGTTTGCGCCAACCCACCAAAAAACGGGCGTAGAAATTCTCGGCTTTTGATGCGCATAAACACGTATCAAGGTGCGCGTTTAAAGACACTCGGTGTTACGTCCTAACGGCTACAACACCTTGCGTCGTTACCTACGCGTGCGCCAGAATCCGCTGGCTTGTGCGGCTGTGGGGCGGGCTATATCGTTTGCTGGTCACTGCAAAACAGTGATCGGGTTTGGTAGCCCGCTACGAAGTCGCATGGCAACACCTTATGCAGTCTCTTTTCGGGACTCTGCTTTTATGGTGGTCATGCGTGGGGCTCCATTGTGAGCGCCGGGTTTTCCCAACTTCGACCGGTCTACCAACCCACGTATGGCCGCCACCCTCGTTTGGTAGCGAGGGTGATGGCTCCTCAATATTGCAAGTTGGAGCTTCATCTATGTTCAAAGTTACCCCCAACCCCCCGAATACCGATCCGGTACCCTACGACGCCTTTCTTGATCTTGACCCCAAGAAAATGACAGAGGCGGCCGACCGCGCACTCAGCTTCTACCTCAACCCCGGGGCGTCGAAAACGCAGATACCGCCCCGCAAGCCCAGCATCATTTTCACCATCGACGCAGCGGTGGATGACGAAACGTTGCTCGTCGAGGCCTGCGAATCGTTGGCAGCTGCCAGCGCCATAGTCAACGATCTCACCGACTTGACCGACGGCCCACGACGCCAAACGATGCTGGTGCTGCAACGGGTCATCATGTTGGGGGAGTTAGCGGTCAATCGCGTACTGGATAACCACAAGCCTGGGTAGCAGCCAGGCACTGTAGCGAGGGCGCTTGCGCCCTCGCTACACAAGAAACACTCAATGGTCGCTACCGTAACCATAGCCAGGCTAACGCTGGGCCGAGCTTAGGAAGTTGCCCATTCGGTCGCGGCTTTGGTGCCAAAAACAACGGCTTTACTTAAGAAGTCAGACGCGAGCTCTTTGACCTTTCCGGTCAACCCTTCCTTCGTTGCACTGATCAACTCATCACCCAAGGAAGTGCCTTTATTTTCAAGAGCAGAAGGCAATGCGTTGAGCAATTCCAAAGCGCGAGCAGTTAACGAGCAATTCAAAACCGTGCCATTGCTTACAGTGTTCCCCCTGCTCAGGTAGCCATGATCACCCAGCCATATAACGGTTGAGGTAAAAAATCGAAGGTCGAGAAATCGAGGAGCGTCAGAAGCAATCATCTGGTCAACAAAGTCGTGAGCAGAGAGTTCAACGGGGACCGGAAACTCCTCATAAAGCTTGGCGAAAATTGCGCCAGCCAATGCGTTAAAACGCTCAATATTGGGGGCCGACACGCTAAACCTCCTGGTTTTTATGTTTCGTAACACTGCCAACGTAGGCGCGCAAATGGACCCTCGCTGCGCTGATGGGGTTAAGCCCCCGAAGCTGCGTAAAACGCTGGCTTCCGTCAGGTAACGACACCGTCAAAGTGTCGTCAAATACGTTGTACATGGCGGTGTATTGCACACCGTCGATTTCAATAGTGAATTCGTCTTCCATTACGGTCTCCGATCTTCTCGCTTTAGTTCATGAAGGGGCGATCGTTCCCACAGAACCGGGAACGATCGCATGCAATCAGTTTGTTTTTAAGCAGTCAGGCAAGCTGTTGAACATTTCCAAGCCATAGCTGGTCGCTACGTATTCGTGCTCCCCACGTATAAACTCTTCAGCTTTAAGCCACCGAATACAATCGTACAAAAATGCCTCATCAGGCGTTTCGTGATAGTAGCCAGTTTCACTATCTTGCTCGCCTTTCTGAAAGCCAAAATCTTCCGGCCCGAGGCTCCTAAATACTGGGCAAGCGTCCACCAATACACTCATTATTTTATCAATGAGCTCGTTGAATTTTTCTTTATTTGAGTCACTCATAAATCCATTTTTCCTTGTGTTTTCGGGTCTGGTTAACAGGTTCAAACGCAATCCGGATCGTCTCTTTAAATCCGATTAAAAGCCAGCGCCACAGCGGTGCACCATCATCAGGGTTCATTCACTGAGCAACCGATCACACCTATCAACCTGGAGCAAAAAGATGGCTGACACCCTGGGCTTCACCCTCAAATTCCCCTTCAAAAGCGCCAGCGGCGAATTGATCTCGACACTGCCCATCAAACGCCTCAAACGCAAAGACATCAGCGCCGCTCAGGCCGTAACCAAAGACGAAGGCGCGATGGAAGACATGCTCGTGGCCAAGTTGCTGGGCATCACACTGGAAGACCTGGGGGAGTTCGATATCGCTGACTCCAAGTCAGCCACCGAGGTGTTGCGGGAAATGTCCAACGGAGCAGACCTTGCTGCACTCCTGGGACGAGGCGTTGTTGCTGGTGCTCAGGCTTCAACCGTCTGAGATCGCCCGGCTAGACATGGTCGACTATTGGCGCTGGGTAGAAGCGTGTGAGCGTGAGATCAATCGTCGTATCGAACTCGCCGCACAAACGCACGGCGCATAACGGCCACCAGCCCGCCCACCACACCCGCCAACAACGCGCCGCCCCCCGCAACAGGGGCGGCTACCAGCGCCAGCAATGGCAGGCCCAAACAGAACATCACCACCGCAGCCCACAGCGGCAAGTGCGTCAGGCACAGCCAGGCAAGCCACACCACTCCCGTGCCGATGGCCAGTGCATAAAAGGTGTTGGCAGTGCGTCGTGCGGCTTTCTCAAACATGCCCAAAGCGTAGCAAGGTTTTATGGCGAATGAAGTGCTGGTCGGGTTAAAAATCGGTGCTGCTGTCTCGGGCAGCCTCAATGCTGCCTTCAGTTCGGCCAAGTCCACCGTGCGGCAGCTCGGCCGTGCCACGGATGGCCTCACGGCCAAGCAACAGGCGATCGGTCACCAGTTATCGGTGTCCTTGGCACGCGGCGGTACCGGCGTTGAACGCCTGCGCCGTCAGTACGATTCAGTCGGCCGCACACTCGACCAGCTCAAAAACAAACAAGACCGGCTCACTGCCAGCATCGCCCGTGGCGAAACCCTCAAAAACAAACGCGGTGCACTGCGCGGCCAGGCCATGGAGGTGGCCGGTACCGGCGCAGTGTTGGGCGCACCGGTTTTTCAGTCGATGAAAACAGCCGTCGACTTCCAGGACCAGACCCGCGACATCGCCATCACCGGCGGCTTCAACCTGGCGCAAGAAGCCCACCTCAGCCATGTGATGCGCGG
Organism: Pseudomonas sp. RT4P38; assembly: GCF_054897765.1. NCBI lineage: Bacteria > Pseudomonadati > Pseudomonadota > Gammaproteobacteria > Pseudomonadales > Pseudomonadaceae > Pseudomonas > Pseudomonas sp. RT4P38. The sequence goes on along the minus strand of NZ_CM142703.1, from coordinate 1,619,838 downwards.
GGCTGCGCTGCGGTGGAACCAGACGCAAACCGAGGTCGCCAATGGCACCGCCATATTGATCGCGGGCGGCATTGCCAGTGCCAAAGAGCTGGCCGAGTACGCACCCGTCATGGCCAAAACAGCCACCGCCACCCGCGCCAGCATGAATGACCTGGGCTCAGTGGCCATCGCGCTCAACGACAACCTGGGCATTGGCGCTGCCGGCCTGGAACGGTCCATGAACATGCTGGCGTTCGCCGGCAAAAGCGGCCAGTTCGAACTCGCCGACATGGCCAAATGGCTGCCGCAATTGACGCCTCAGTTTGCCGCGTTGGGCATTACCGGGGAGCGCGCCGTGGCGGAAATCGGCGCGTCTTTGCAGATCGCTCGCCGTGGTGCCGGCAGTAATGACGAGGCCGCCAACAACTTCAAAAACTTCCTTTCAAAGATCACCGCGCCCGAGACGCTTAAATCATTTGAAAAGGCCGGCATTGATCTTAAAGGCAGCATGAAGAATCTGGTCAGCGAAGGGCTTTCACCGGCGGAGTCGATGATGAAAATCCTCACCGCACACCTCGGCAAAAAAGCCCCGGCCGCAGCCGCCGAGTACGGCAAGGCGCTGAACATCACGGACGAGCAAGAACGACAGATCGCACTGGCACGGCTGGATGAAGCCTACAAACTCGGCGCGTTGTTTGCCGACCAGCAAGTCTTGTCATTTGTCCGGCCTGCATTGGCCAACCAAAAAGACCTTGGCGACATCAAGCAAGGTAGCAAAAGCGCCGCGGATAAAGGCGTGCTGGATCAGGACTGGGCCAAGCGCATGGGCAGTTCCAAGGAGCAACTGAAAGAACTGCGCAATAACCTGACAGACATCGGCATCTCGGTAGGCAACGCGCTGCTCCCCGCGATTGTCGAGGTGAGCCGTGCAGTGGTGCCGCTCATGCGGTCGTTCTCGACATGGGCTGAGCAAAACCCTGAACTCATCAGAGGCGTGGTCGGCCTGGTCGGCGGCCTGTTACTGGGCAAAATGGCCTTCATTGGCGTGGCTTATGGGGCCAACCTGGTAATGTCGCCCTTTGTCGCCATGACCAACACCATCACGACGCTCTCCGCCAAATGGACGCTGCTGCAGGGGATGTGGCAGATGGGCAAGTTCACGCCACTGATCACCGGCTTAAGCCGCGTCGGTGGTGGCATGCGCACGGTGGCCAGGTACGGCGGGTTGTTCTTGCGCGGCCTGACCACCGCCTTGGGCGCACCGCTGATGATGATCGCCCGCGGTGGCCTGTTCCTGGGCAAGATTCTGGGCGGTGCCTTGTTGTCCGGGTTGAAGCTCGCCGGGCAGGCTGTCCTATGGCTCGGCAGAGCCTTGATGATGAACCCCATCGGGCTGTTGATCACCGGTATCGCCCTGGCGTCGTATTTGATTTACCGCCACGGGGCACCGATCAAGACGTTCTTCACCGGCCTGTGGGGCGAAATAAAAGCCGGGTTCAGCGGTGGTCTGTCCGGCATCGTCGGGGTGTTGGTTAACTTCTCGCCGCTGGGTATGTTCTACCGAGTCTTTGCCGGCGTGATGAGCTACTTCGGCATAGAGCTACCGGGCAAGTTCACCGAGTTCGGCGGCATGATCATTAAGGGGCTGGTCAATGGCATCAGCAACATGGCCGGCGCCCTTAAAGACAGTGTCGTGGGCATCGGGTCATCCGTTAAAGGCTGGTTTACCGAAACACTCGGCATACAGTCGCCCAGCCGCGTGTTCATCGGCTACGGCGCCAACATCAGCGAAGGCGCGGCCCTCGGCATCAGTGCCCAGTCTGGACTGGTCCGTCAGGCTGCGTTGGGCATGGCAGCACAAAGCGCGGTCGACATGGCACCGCCCAATCCAGCAGATGTCTCCAAGGCAAGCATGATGGGCGCCGCCGGGGGGCGATCCTCTGGCGCGAGTCCTGGTGCGGCCGGTCAAATGAATTTCCATTTCTCGCCTCAGATCAACGTGCCTGCCGGCGCTGGCATGGACCAAATCAACCAAGGCTTACACGCCAGTTATGCCGAATGGATGCGCTTGATGGAACGCTACCTGCACGACAAACGCCGCCGAAGCTATGGCCCGTCAGATGAGGTCACCGCGTAATGTTTGCCATCCTGGGCGATATCGAATTCACCGTCGCGGGCGGTATCAGCGGCATGGAGCACAGTGGCTCGGCCGACTGGGCAGAGCATGCGCGCATACAGGGCAAACCCTTGCTGGAGTGGATCGGTGAAGGGCTCGATGAATGCAACCTCACCATCGAATTGCACCCGGTGCTGGGCAATCCAGAACAGCGCTTGCGTGCGCTGCGCCAAGCCAAAAGTCAGCATCAACCGCTGGCGTTTGTGATGGGCAGCGGCGAGTACCTGGGCGCCTACGTCATCACTCACCTCTCCAATGCAATCCGCCGCACCACGGCCGTGGGCCAGATCAAAGCGGCCACGGTCCAACTGACCCTCAAGGAATACACCGGGGCGTTCACGCGTAAGGTCGCCCGACCGGGCCTGCTCGACTCAACCCTGAACGGTACATCGGCAGCCGCCGCCGGTAAGCCCGGCCTTATCTCGCGGCTGATGCCATCGCCCAGCGCCGTACAAGCGGTGATCGGTCACGCAAAAACAGCCGGGAACATCCTCAAGGCCGGCCAGCAGGTGTACCAGGCGGTCAAAAGCGGTAACGCCTCGATGATCCTTGGCCAAGTCCCGCAATTGTTGGGCGTTACGGCCAGGGCCATCGAGCCACTGCAAGGGCTGAAGGCAGTCGCCGGGTTGCTCGAGGATGGCGCCGATCTATCGCGTCTGGGCGAGGATGTATTGGGCAGCGTGATGGGCGCTCGCTCGGCCCTTCATCCGGTCGACCTGGGCAACATCGTCGACCGCTTCGAGGCCTCCCATGCATCGCTTGACCAAGCACTCACCACACTGCACGGCGCCCGTACCCGCCTGGCGGGCTTGGCAGCTCAAGTCTTGACGAGGAGGTCTTGATGTTTATCACCCATGTCACCACCGAAGGTGAACGGTGGGACCAGTCGGCCTGGCGTTACTACGGCGATGCTCATCGTTATTTGTCGATCGTTCAAGCCAACCCTCATGTACCGATCACCGCCATCTTGCCGTCGGGCTTGACCCTGGCCATTCCAATCCTCGAACCCGTGGCCACCGCCCAGGATCTACCCCCATGGATGCGATGACCCCCACGCAGGTACCGCAAGCCCGTTTCGTGCTGACCTATCAACAGCGCAACATCACCCGTAACGTCAGTCAGCATTTGCTCTCTGTGACCTATCACGACTACCTCACAGGCCAGGCCGACAGCCTGGCCGTCGAACTGGAAGACGCCGAAGGTAAATGGCGTGATCAGTGGTACCCGGGCCATGGCGACAGCCTCACCTTGTCCATGGGTTGGGAAGGTCAGCCATTGCGCGCCCTTGGCCGTTTCGAAATCGACGAAGTCGAACTCAATTGCCCACCCTCGACCATCACCATTCATGGTCTGGCCACCGGCATCAGAGCGGCATTGCGCACCCCCTCACACCACGCCTATGAAAACACCACACTGGCCGCCATCGCCCAGCAGATCGCACTACGTCAGAGCTTGGAGCTGATCGGCAATATCCAACCGATCCAACTCGACCGGCTGACCCAGCAAGACTCAGACCTGACCTTCCTCCGCAACCTTGCGGCCGAGTACGACTACGCCTTCAAAGTCACGGGCCAGCGCATGGTCTTCCACGCCATCAGCGATTTAGCCAAAGCGCCGCCGGTGGCAACACTCGTGCTGCAGGACTTAAGCAATGTGAACCTGCGCGACCAAATCAAAAGCGTGCCCCAGGCCATCGAACTCAAACACAAAGACCCCGCCACAAAAGCACTGGTGACCTACAAGATCGAAAACAACCAAACCGTCGCGGTACCCAGCAGCGTGAGCAAAACCACCACCAGCGGCGACACCCAAAAAAGCCGCAAACGCAGCGCCTCGACCGAAGAATCCAAAGCAAAAGCCGAAGCCGAACGGGCCAAAGCCAACCGCGAACGCACCACCGGCAACTGGACATCCATGGGCCGGCCCAACCTGCTCAGCGGCAACGTCGTCACCCTGGTGGCCGCGGGCAAATGTGGCGGCCGCTACCTGATCAGCGCCTCAAAACACCGCATGACCCGCAGCGGCTACACCGTAGGCCAATCAGTCTGCCGCGTGTCCGCGCCCTGACAACAGAGAGCCAAACACATGAGCGTTGAACTTGAATACGGCGAAGTCAGCGCCATCGACCACCTCAGCTGCCGCATCCGCGTACGCCTGGATGATCGCGACGGCGTCCAGAGTTATTGGCTCAACGTGCCACAACGCAACACCCAAGGCACACAACGCCGACCGTTGATGCCCGAACTGGGTGAACAGGTTGCCGTGCTACTTGATGCCGATGGCGTGGGCGGCGTGTACCTGGGCGGCATCTACTCAACCGCCGAACCACCGCCGGTTGTCGATGAAGACACGGACTATGTGCGGTTCAGTGATGGGACGGTTTCGACTTACGACCGCGCGGCCGGGGTGATGACGCTGGATTGCGTGGGGGCTTTGCTTTTGAAATGCGGGCGCAACATCACGGTTGAGTCGGGTGAGCCAGTGGTGGTGAAAGCGCCTTCGGCTACGTTGGACATCCCGCAGGTCACCTTGAATGGCAACCTGCAGATTGATGGAAACGTAAGTGTGGGGGGCAACGTTGACGTGAAAGGTACGGTCATGGACGTTGGCGGGAACTCAAACCACCATAGCCACTAGGCGGGACCAGTCACAGAGCGCCATTCAAAACCGCGCCGCCACTCAAAGTGTTTTCGTTCCAGTCAACATCACCCGTCGCGTCTCTTGGAAAATCTTCTTCGACGTCGGTGTGAATAATTTCCCCTTGAGGATGGATGACTCGAGTTGCCAATCGCCACTCATCGTTCACACGGCGAAATCTGACTTGTTGGGTAAGGTTGCCGTTCCTCGCGTATAAAAAGACATTAAAACTTCGCGCATCTCCCGTTCCCAGATCGAAGCGATCGAATAAGATCTCCGTAGTGCCTAGAGAGAACTCACCAATGTTGAAGTTCTGCTCTATTTTCCGCCCGAGCATCAAATTTTTATGGAATGAATCCAAGTCCACAATTGATACGCTCACCGCATACATCGTAAACGGGGTATCCCCTCTGTGCTTGAGGATCCATCTTGTTAAATTGCCGCCCTGAAGGTTTGGATGACCTACCTGCACGTAGCAATAGCTGGTGCCTCCTGTAACGTGACCGACGAGCTCCTTTGTCTGAGTTTCAAGGCGCTCTGTGACGGCTTGAATCCGACCTTCAACAGCTAGAAGACTGCTTTCGACTCCAGCTTGCTTACGAACCCTAAAAATTTGCCCGGTCATCCAGCTAGCAAAAAAGAATGCGGATCCGAAGTTGCCCACAACGGACTTCGTATCTACAACCTCATCCCAAAGGGCGAGCATAGTCCACGCAACAGCAATGACGAATGGCAGCCAAAATTCTTTGGCAAGCTGGGTCATCGTTTTAATCGTTTTTGCAGATAACGGCTTCAATCCCGTGCCCCCGGTCTTTTAAAGCGTGCGATTCTGCCTGAACACGGGATTGTGGGGCATCTTTAAACCTGATTAAAAGCCGCCGCTCGTTGGCTCGCACACCCTGTGCCTATGACGACGCCCACTTCCCACACCAGCATCACCGCAGCCCACTGGCAGCCCGCCCTCGGTACATCCGGCGAGGTGGTCGAGGGCTTGCGCGATATCGACCAATCCATTCGCATCATCCTGAGTACGCCCAAGGGCAGCGATCCCCATCGCCCAGAATTTGGCAGCGACCTTCACCTGTACCTCGACTGGCCCACCAACCGCGTCACGCCGCATCTGGTACGCGAGTCGGTCGACGCTATTCGCCACTGGGAACCCCGCGTCTCAGTGGCCCAGGTGCAAGTCCAGATCAATGCGGCGCAGATTACCGTGCAGGTGCAATGGCGCGTAGCCGGCGAAGTGCCCCAGTTGACCGAGGTGCCGTATGCGCGAACTGCCTAAACCCGAATTCATCAAAATAGACCCCGCCGCGCTAGAGGCCCAACTGATCGCCCGCTACGAACAGAAGTCGGGCAAAACCCTGTACCCGGCCCAGATCGAACGGCTGTACATCGACCAGATCGCCTACGCGGTGTCCCGTTTGCAGATGGGCATCCAAAATGCCGGCGAACAGCTGCTGGTGCGATTCGCCCGCGGCCCGATCCTCGACTACCTCGGCGAACTGGTCGCCACACCCAGGCTGCTGGCCCAAGCCGCCCGTTGCACCTTGCGCTTCAGCATGCCCACGGCCGTGACACAGCCACTACTAATCCCGATCGGCACCCGGGTCAGCACTCAGGATGCCAAGCTCACCTTCATCACGGATCGGGACGTGGTCATGGCCGTCGGCCAAACACAGGTAACAGTCACCGCGACCTGCCTGACCGCCGGCGAACTAGGCAATGGCTGGACCGTCGGCCAGATCAGCGCCCTCGGCAGCTCGCCAGCGGTAGGCCTAACGGCCAGCAACGCGACGGTCACCGCCCAAGGTGTCCAGGATGAAGACGATGACCGCTACCGCGAGCGAATCATCCTGGCCCCCGAAGCCTTCAGCAACGCTGGCAGTCGCGCTGCCTATCGCTATCACACGCTGGCCGTGCACCAATCCATCATCGACGTCGCCGTGCATGGCCCAGATGAAGGTCAGCCGGACGGCCACGTCGCGCTGTACCCGCTGACAACCACCGGGCTGCCGACAGAAGATCTACTGCAACGAATAAAGAATCAGGTCAGTGGCGAGAAACTCCGTCCTTTGTGCGACACGGTCAATGCACTGTCGCCCACCGAGGTCGGCTATCAGGTCAAGGCACACATCACCTTCTACGCCCATGCAGACCGCAGCAATGCCATGGCCGCCGCGCAAGCCGCCGCCCAGGCCTATGCCGTCGAGCGTCGGGCCGGGCTCGGTCGCGATCTGGTACCGGAACAACTGACTGCATTGCTTCAAGTCATCGGTGTGTACCGTGCCGATCTGGAGTTACCAGCAGGTCTACGCGAGTTACAGCGCAATGAATGGGCGAACTGCTCATCCATTCAACTGATCGATGCCGGGGTGGCTTATGGCTAATCAGCCGCTGCCACCCGCGTTGGCGGGTGATGAACGCTTCGCGCTGCTCTGTGAGCTACTCCACCAGGCGTTGGCCGACCTCGATCTCAACGTGATGCTGGTCTACCTGATCGACCTGGTGAAACCCTCGCTGCTACCGACCTTGGCCGATCAGTTCTCGCTGCTCGATGAAGCGGCCTGGGAACTGGCCGAGTCCGAAGAAGCCAAGCGCAACTTAATTAAAAACGCCGCCGAACTGCATCGTTTCAAGGGCACGCCCTGGGCGATCCGCGAGGTCATTCGTTTACTGGGCTTCGGCGAGGTCACCCTCCAGGAAGGCTTACACACCCAACCCGGCGCAGATCCTTCAACCTGGCCGCTGTACCGGGTCGTTCTAAAACGTGTCATCACCAACGATCAAGCGGTGCTCCTGCGCCGCCTTCTACTTTCCGTCGCCCCGGCACGCTGCCTTCTGGTATCGCTCGACTATCAGTCAGTTGCCATTCGCTACAACGCAGTCGCGCGCTACGACGGCCAATACAATCATGGGAGTAGCTAATGGCCGACTTACCCGAATCACCCGACTGGGCGCCTGGCGTCTACCAACTCGAAACATCCGACCCGGTACTGGGTGGGCCAGAAGGCATTACCAACCTACCGGCCAAACAACTGGCGAACCGGACAAGCTGGCTCAAGAAAAAAATCGATGCCTTCCTTGATGGCACCGGCATTCCCTTTGCCAGCCAGCCTGAAGCAGAGAACGGGTCTGATACCAACAAGCCGATGAATGCGCTCAGGGTGTTCCAAGCCATCCGCGCCAAGGTCGTTCAGGCAACGGCGGAGGCAGCAGGAATTGCACGGATTGCAACTCAACGATTGATTCAAGCGGGTACTGATGACCACACGATCGTGACGCCGAAAGCGCTCGCGGCAGCATTCCCGTTCCGTGGCATTAAAGTCTATTCGTCGGCTGGAGAGTTCACTTGGGATGTACCGTCTGGTGTCACTAAAGCCTGGGTGACTGTTATTGGGGCCGGTGGTGGCGGAGCCCGGATTGCAATTCTACCCGGTCCTTCTGGAGGATCAGGTGGAGGTATTGCCAAAAAGCTTGTCGACCTGACTGGAGCAACGTCAGTGATCGTAAAGGTCGGAGCAGGTGGTATAGGAGGCAAAGTCGATGGCACTGCTGGCACCGACGGCGGCAATTCGGCATTCGGAAAAAACCCATGGGCCACAGGTGGCTATGGAGGTCGGATAGACGGAAAGGGACCGGAAGGGGGATACGGTGTTGGTGGAGATGAAACCAGCACCATCGGTGGAGGCTACCTTCCGGCTGGTGCTGCCGGTAACAACGCTTTCATTGGTGGCGCTGGCGGCGGTGGAGTATCTGGACCCGCAGGAATCGGCGACCACCGTCCGCGAAGTCCGGGACACGGTGGTGGTGGGCGTAACAATGGCCCGGCACCTGATGGTGCAGATGGACAGGTAACTATTCAATGGTAAGCGCTCGTCATGCTTCATAAGGAGGGCACAGCACAGGGGGTTTGATAATGCAGGAAATACGCTGTGGTGAATGCCACCGCAAACTCGCCGCCGTCCGCGGCTTCATCGAACTACAAATCAAGTGCCCGCGCTGCCGGACACTCAATCACCTGAAGGCCCCGAGCCTCCTATCCGAATGCCCTGAGCATCTGCCCATAGAAGCGCAGAAATGCCCCAGCCCACCATTGGAAGCCTGTTCGCAGGCATAGGAGGTTTTGATGTCGGATTCGAAAACGCAGGCTACCGCACCGCCTGGCAAGTGGAACTCAACCCCATCAACCGGGCTGTCCTTGCCGATCGATTTCCTCACGCCGCCCAACTCGAAGACGTCCGCCACTGCGGCGCCCACAACCTCTGTCCCGTTGACGTCATCACCGGCGGCTTTCCCTGCCAAGACATCAGCCTTGCCGGGGGCCGGGAAAGCAACCGAGCCAGCCGAGGGCTGCGAGGTGAACGCAGCGGCCTTTTCTGGGAAGTCATACGAATCCTCAAAGAGACACAACCTCGCTGGGTGGTGCTTGAGAATGTCGTTAACCTGCTCGCTATCAACGATAGCGAAGACTTTGAAACAGTCATCCGGGCCCTTGCGGACTGCGGGTATGTGGGATTTTGGCGAGTGCTTAATGCTCAATATTTCGGAGTCCCCCAGCAGCGTCGTCGCGTATTCCTGGTCGCAGGTCATCGACGAATGCCCCCCATGGAGCTGCTGGGTGACGCCGCGCCAGTGGAAGCAATACCTCCAGCGTCTAGCAAGATCCCGTGGCCACGCCAAGCGGATGCATGGGCTGCCAATACTCTATTGGCAAACAAAGCAGGCTCACAAATCGCTATGGGCTGTACCACTTTCGTCGCTCAACCGCACGGATGGCATCAGATGGCTGAGCGGCAGCGAACGTCTGAAGATGATGGGCTTTGCCTCGGACTGGATGCGTCCAACTTTGCAGAGTCTTTCGCTGCCGGAAACGCCGTCGTTACGCAAATCGCGCAATGGATTGCCGAAAAGCTAATCAGCGCAGACTAAAAACCAAGGCAGCGAAGACATCGTCTCCGCTGCTAAACCCAACACCTCAGATTTCGGTATTCTCTTGCACCAGACGCAAAAGATCCCAACCCCATTTACCTCGCACTAGAGCCCGAGTTTTTCGCGCTCGGCATCACTCAAGATATGAAAAGCCCCCGCTCGGCCCCCTATCCCCCTCTCCCCTCTTGGGAGAGGGCTGGTGAGGGGTAGCTCTTGCGTTAGAAATCCCATTTTAGATTTCACACCTCCCCAACCACCCCCGACCCTATGCGACCAACGATTGACTGCCGGCGCGTGTGCCCGCCACCGAGGCGCGGTATACTGCCGCGCCTTTTTAGCGTCGCGCCAGCAGCCCCGGCGTGCCTTGAAAGGTGCTTGCAACCGACCGATGCACCCAAGCTGCAAGCACCTTATTGAATGTTCCCGTCTTTTAGAGGAGCGCGACTCATGACCGTGATCAAGCAAGACGACCTGATTCAGAGCGTTGCCGACGCCCTGCAGTTCATTTCCTATTACCATCCCGTGGACTTCATCCAGGCGATGCACGAGGCCTACCTGCGTGAAGAATCGCCGGCAGCTCGCGATTCGATGGCGCAAATCCTGATCAACTCGCGCATGTGCGCCACCGGCCACCGCCCGATTTGCCAGGACACCGGCATCGTCACCGTGTTCGTACGCGTGGGCATGGACGTACGTTGGGATGGCGCCACCATGGGCCTGGACGACATGATCAACGAAGGCGTGCGCCGGGCTTACAACCTGCCGGAAAACGTCCTGCGTGCCTCGATCCTCGCCGACCCGGCGGGCGCTCGTAAAAACACCAAGGACAACACCCCGGCCGTGATCCACTACTCCATCGTTCCAGGTAACACCGTGGAAGTGGACGTGGCGGCCAAGGGCGGCGGTTCCGAGAACAAGTCGAAAATGGCCATGCTCAACCCGTCCGACTCGATCGTCGACTGGGTGTTGAAGACCGTTCCGGAAATGGGCGCTGGCTGGTGCCCACCGGGCATGCTCGGCATCGGCATCGGCGGCACCGCCGAGAAAGCCGCGGTGATGGCCAAGGAAGTGTTGATGGAATCCATCGACATCCACGAGCTGAAAAAGCGCGGCCCGTCCAACCGTATCGAAGAGATGCGTCTGGAGCTGTTCGAGAAGGTCAACCAACTGGGCATCGGCGCCCAAGGCCTCGGCGGCCTGACCACCGTGCTCGACGTGAAGATCATGGATTACCCGACTCACGCCGCTTCGTTGCCGGTGTGCATGATCCCGAACTGCGCCGCTACCCGTCACGCGCACTTCGTGCTCGACGGTTCCGGCCCGGCATCCCTTGAAGCGCCACCGCTGGACGCCTATCCGGAAATCGTCTGGGAAGCCGGCCCGTCGGCTCGTCGCGTCAACCTTGACACCCTGACGCCTGAAGACGTGCAGAGCTGGAAGCCGGGCGAAACCGTCCTGCTGAACGGCAAAATGCTCACCGGTCGCGATGCTGCGCACAAGCGCATGGTCGAGATGCTGAACAAGGGTGAAACCTTGCCGGTGGACCTGAAAGGTCGCTTCATCTACTACGTCGGCCCGGTTGATCCGGTGCGCGAAGAAGTGGTTGGCCCGGCTGGCCCAACCACGGCAACGCGGATGGACAAGTTCACCCGTCAGATCCTAGAGCAAACCGGCCTGTTGGGCATGATCGGCAAATCCGAGCGCGGCCCTACCGCGATCGAAGCGATCAAGGACCACAAAGCCGTTTACCTGATGGCTGTCGGCGGCGCGGCTTATCTGGTGGCGCAGGCCATCAAGAAATCCCGCGTGGTGGCGTTCGCCGAACTGGGCATGGAAGCGATCTACGAGTTCGACGTGAAAGACATGCCGGTGACCATTGCGGTTGATAGCAAGGGCGAGTCGGTCCACATCACCGGTCCTGCCATCTGGCAGAAAAAGATCAGTGAAAGCCTGGCGGTGGAAGTGCAGTAAGCACGACCTCACGCAGCGAAAAGCCGGCCTGTTGGCAACAACAGGCCGGTTTTTTTATGCCTGACAAAAAGTAATCAAAAGTACTCAATGTTGTATTGATATGTTCTAAGCAAATGCCATCGACCTGTCAGATCTGACAGGTCACAGCAACAGCCTCGCCTGATAAGTTGAACGCACTGGTTGCACTCTCTGTCATGGCGGATACCTGGATGGCCACGGAACAACAAGGCACGCTCGAAATCAATGCACCGTCCCTGCCCAAAGGGGGCGGCGCCATCCAAAGCATCGGCAAGGGCTGGGGCGCGGTGGGCACCAGCGGAGCGGCGTCGCTGGAGTTGCCGCTGCCGATCAGCAACGCGCCCAACCGCGGCATGGTGCCCGCCCTGGGTCTGGGCTACAGCAGCGATGTGGGCAACAGCCCGTTCGGCATCGGCTGGAGAATGACCACCAACGCCATCACCCTGCGCACCACCAAGGGTGTGCCCAGGTATGAAGGCAGTGACTCGGTGGTCGGCCCCAGCGGTGATGTTTGGATGCCCGAGAAGGGTGACAATGGCGAGATTCTCTTCAGAGAGGTGTCCGAATACAACGACGTTAAAAATCTGGGTAACCATCGTGTCGTGCGTTATTGGCCGCGGGTCGAAGGCTCCTTCGATTTGATCGAGCACTGGACCAACATCGACCATCCCGACAACCCTGCGGGGTTCTGGTTGATCCACGGTGCCGACGGCAGCCTGCACTGCTATGGCAAAACCGAAGCCTCGCGCCGGGCCGATCCTAACGACAAAACCCATGTCGGCGTCTGGATGATCGATGAAAGCCTCAACTTGCGCGGCGAACATGTGGTGTACGAGTACAGGGCTGAAGTCGAAGAGCCGCAAGCCCCACAATTTCGTGACTACCGCTCGCAGCGTTACCTGTACCGGGTCTTGTACGGCAACGCCGTGGCATCCGCCGACCTGTATTCATGGAAAGCCAACGGCTGGAAGGACGAGCAATGGCATTTCCACCTGCTATTCGACTACGGCGAACGCAGCGCTGACCTGACGCAAGTCCCCACCTATCTGCCGATCAACGACTGGCAAGTACGCAGCGATCCCTTCTGGAACTACGCCTACGGTTTCGAACTGGGCACCCGCCGCCTGTGCCGGCAGGTGCTGATGTTTCATCAGTTTGTCGATGAGCTGGGCGCCGAGCCGGTTCTGGTCGAGCGCATGCTGCTCGAACACCGCAAAAGCCCCTTGGGCTACAACCACCTGACCGCCGCCCACATCCAGGCTTATGACAACCAGGGGCAGATGGAAAGTCGCCCGCCCATGGAGTTCGTTTACAACCCCTTTGAACTCGATCCGGTGCGCGAGGGTTATACCGAGTTTCCAGACATGCCCGGCCTCGATGACGGGCAACATTATCAGCTGGTGGACGTGTATGGCGAAGGGATGCCCGGTGTGCTGTTTCGCATTGACCAGGCCTGGTATTACCGCGAGCCCCTGCGCGCCGAAACCGGCGATGACGCTGTGCATTATGGCGATTGGGCGCAATTGCCTCACATTCCGGTGGCCGATAGCAGCAAGCCGATTCGCCAGTCCCTCAGCGACCTGAGCGGCGATGGCAAGCTCGACTGGGTGATCGCCCGTCCCGGCATGTCCGGTTTCTTCACCCTAAATCCCGACCGCACCTGGTCGAACTTCGTGGCCTACGCGGCATTTCCCACGGAGTTTTTTCATCCCATGGCGCAATTGGCAGACCTGGTGGGCGACGGCCTGACCGACCTGGCCCTGATCGGCCCTCGTAGCGTGCGGCTGTATGCCAGCCGTCGAGAGGTCGGGTTCGCCAACGGCACCGATGTGCCCCACGATGACGATTCATTGCCGTTGCTAAGCAATGCCCCGACCGAGCTGGTGGCCTTCAGCGATGTGCTGGGCAGCGGTCAGCAACACTTGATCCGCATCCGTCACAATGAGGTCAAATGCTGGCCGAACCTGGGTCATGGGCGGTTCGGCAAAGGCTTCGTGCTGTGCGCCCTGCCCTTCGACTACGCCGAGTTCGACGCCTCGCGGGTGCAACTGGCGGACCTCGACGGCTCGGGCGCCGCTGACCTCATCTATCTGGAGTCCGACTATTTCCGGGTGTTCATGAACAACAGTGGCAACGGCTTCGATCTGACATCGGTCGACATACCGTGGCCCACGGGCGTGCGTTACGACCGGCTCTGCCGGGTCAGCATCGCCGACTTGCAGGGGCTGGGTTGTTCCAGCCTGATCCTGACCGTGCCACACATGGCCCCCAGGCACTGGCGCTACGATTTCGTCAAGGCCAAGCCTTACCTGGTGAATGCCACCTACAACAATATGGGCACCGCCACCGGCGTGACCTATCGCAGCTCGGCCCAGGAATGGCTGGATGAAAAGGCCGAGTTGATCGCGGCTGGCAAAGCCCCGGTATCGCACCTGCCGTTCGCCATGCACTTGGTCAGCCAGCAGACCCAGCTCGATGAAATCACCGGCAATCGACTGACCCAGTGCTTCACCTATCGCAAAGGCTTTTACGACAGTCTCGAGCGTGAGTTCCGCGGCTTCGGCCTGCTGCTGCAAACCGACACCGAAGCCTCGGCCGCCGAACGCGCAAGTGAGGGTTTCACCGCGCCGTTCCTAAGCAAAACCTGGTTCCACACCGGCAAAGCCGTGGACATGCGGGAGGACGATTACTATGCTCGTGACCCGCTGGCCGTGCCATTGGGCGACACCCTGCTGCACGAATACCACCTCAATGACGCGGCCGGTCGGTCAATCGTCCCCGACGAATCACTGGCCCGCGAAATGGCCCGTGCGCTTAGTGGTTCAGTGTTGCGAACCGAGGTCTTTGCCGCTGACGATGATCCAGAAATCGCCGTGCCCTACACGGTGGCAGTGAACCGTTTTCTGATCCGTGAATTGAGGCCCAAAGGTGACCACCAACCTTATGCCGTGCTGCAACCTCTGGCACTGGAAAGCATCGCCTATCAATATGAACCGGCGCTCGCCGACGACCCGTTAGTCCAGCACACAATCAATCTGACGTGGGACAAGTTCGGCAGCCTGACCCACGGTTTTACCGCGCATTACGCCAGGCGCAAAACCGTCGATGACACACCACCCTTTACCGTCTGCGAACCTGGTGATGAGCGCGATGAGTGTTATGAAAACACCTGGTGGACGGACGCTCACGATCCGGCCCAGCAGAACTGGTATTTGACTCAGGCCAAGGCCGAGTACCGTCACATCGAGCACCTCCAGAGTTGGCGGCTGGGTCTGCCTTATCGTCAGCGCGGTAACGCGCTGGTCCTGGAAAAGGCTGACCTTGATCCTGCCGACATCAACTATGAAAACTTCCTTGAGCGCAGCCAGGAGGGTGGGCAATGGGCAGCTCAAGCAGTGCTGACCGGTTTGTCCCTGCAGCATTATCAGAATCCGGCCACCGGCGATTTACTGGACCCGGACAAGTTGATTTTCGAAGCCCTGCCCGACTATCAGGAGATCGCCGAACTGGATGCCACCGCCCTGAATGCCTACGACAAGCTCAAGGACGAAGCCGGCCACATGCCGTTCAACCTCAAGGAAAAGCTCGAATCGCCTGAAGTGGGTTACCACATCATGGAGTGGTTCTTGCCTGATTCCGAAGCGGGCGAACCGGACGACCCGACTGACGCCAAAAACTACTTGTGGTCGGTACGCAAAGGATTCCCCACTTACCACAAGCTGGAGGGCTTCTATAACGTTGAAAAATTCCAGCAGACCAAAAGTCACGGCATCACTACGGTCGCTTACGACAAGTACTGGTGCCTGAGCACTGCCGTAACATTGCCGGACGGTTGCACCACGAAAATCCTCGACGCCGACTACCGGACGTTCTTGCCCGCCGGCATTGAAGATCCCAACCGTAATATCCAGGAAGCCCGTTACAACGCATTCGGCGAAGTGTTGGTGACAAGCTTTCATGGCACCGAATTGGGCGTCGAGGTGGGTTTCGAGCCGCTTGCCGAGTACCAGCCACCGGCTGACCGCAGCCCGGACACGGCCATCGCCGCGCCCAAGGACGCTATCGGCGACTACGCCACGGCGACTTTCTCCGCCCCTTTCAGCTGGATGGGCCAAGTTCCAAAAACTGCTTTGGAACCCTGGCTGGCGTGGGCTCGCACCGAAGGCTTTATGCTGCCCAGCGGCCACATTCGCACCCGCGCCCGTTTGCACCTCGAAGACCTGGAAACACCTTCGTCGAACGAGCTGCTGCTACAAAAATACATCGACGAGGCCCATCGAGAACCGGTGCATGTCGCGACCTTGCAGGCCGACCGTTACCCCGGTGACCCCGAACTGCAAATCCGTGTGGCCATCGCCTGTTGGGATGGTTTCGGCCGATCCCTGCAAGCCAAACAGGAGGTCGAACCAGGCATGGCCTGGGTGGCGAATGACAAGGGCGAGCTGGAACTCGACGAAGCAGGACGCCCCAAGGAAGCACACGCGACACGGCGCTGGCGGGTCAGCGAACGGGTCGAGTACAACAACAAGGGAGAAACGGTGCGGATCTATCGACCGTACTTCGCGAACGTGTACCGCTACATCAACGACGAGGTGATCCGCGAATCCGGTTACCACGATCAACAGTTCTACGACGCCGCCGGCCGGCCGACGCACACCGTACTGGCGAAAAAAATGCCGCAAGGTGAACACTCGGAACTAAAACCGTTGCGCCGGGAACAGCGCTACCGCTGCTGGTACACCATCGCCTTCGATGAAAACGACTTGTTTGACCCGCCACCCACGCAACGGACAAAAAGGACCGTGGGATGAACAGTGTCCATCGCCATACCCCTGCCCTGAACGTGACCGACAGCCGCGGCCTGCCCGTGCGCCAAGTGAGTTATCTGCGCCGAGTGGTCATCGATGCCCCCGTCGCGCACGTCACCCGCCAGCAACACGACGCCGCAGGAAGGCAGGTGGCGCAACGCGACCCACGCTTGAAGGTGCCCAACCTGGTGACCCTTCATAGCCTGTCCGGGGCGGCATTGTGCACCGGCAGCGTGGACGCCGGATGGCGTCTGGGTTTGCCGGGCGAGGCACAGCAAGCCGTGGAGCGTTGGGATGGCCGCGGCAGTCATTGGCGCATTGAGTACGACGAGCAACGGCGACCTGTGGCCATTCATGAACAGACCAACGGGCAACCTCCGCAGGCCCTGGAACGCCTGAGCTACGCCAACGCCGATGCCGAGTTCGCCGACCGCAACCAGTGCGGTCAATTGCGGCGCCATGACGACGCGGCCGGGGTGATGCTGCTCGATCAACGCGCCCTGACCGGTGAGGTGATCAGCCAGACCCGGCGTTTTTTGCCCGATGCGCAAATGGCCGACTGGCCCCTGGATGAGGCTGCACGAGACACCTTGCTGGAGCCCGACAAACGCTATATCACCCGCCAGCGTTACAGCCCGCTGGGCGAGTTGATTCGCCAGACCGATGCCGGTGACCATCAGCAACGCTGGAGCTTCAACCGCGCTGGCCAACTCAACGGTATTGAATTGACCCTCAACGGCAAGGACGCACAGGCACTGCTCACCGCCACGGACTACAACGCCGCAGGCCAGTTACTCAGCCAGACTGCCGGCAACCGTGTCACCACCCTCGCCACCTTCGAACCCGACAGCGGCCGACTGTCGCACCTGAGCGCGGCAGCCCCGGGCAAAGACCCGTTGCAGAACCTGAGCTACAACTACGACCCCGTGGGTAACATTTCCCTGCTGATGGACCACCTTCAGACCGTGGGATATTTCGCCAATCAGCGGGTAGCACCCGAAACCACCTACACCTACGACAGCCTTTACCAGCTCGCCAGCGCCAGTGGCCGTGAAGCCATTGGCGCAAGCATTCAGCCAGGCCTACCCGAGCTGATCAGCCCCATCGATCCGAGCCTGCTGCTCAACTACACCCAGGAATACGAATACGACGAGGGTGGCAATCTCACCGTGCTGCGCCACCAGCGCTCAGGCAACCACTACACCCGGACGATGCGCGTCGCCGACGACAGCAACCGCGCGGTGCCCTGGCAGGAAGGCGACCCGGATCCGGACTTCAGGACCCGCTTCGACCGTAACGGTAACCTGCAAACCCTGATGCCCGGCACGCAGCCCATGACCTGGGACGGGCGCAATCAGTTACAGGAACTGATCACCGTCTACCGCGCCAACGCCGCCAACGATGGTGAGTACTACCGCTACGACAGCCAGGGCGCGCGAGTGCGCAAAGTCCACCTCGCGCAGGCCAAAACCGTGGCCCATCGCCGGGAAGCGCGTTACTTGCCCAACGTGGAAATCCGCACCCTGGACAGCAGCGAAGAACTTCACGTCATCAGCGTGCCCCTCGGCTACGGCAACGTACGTTGCCTGCACTGGGTCAAGGGCAAACCCGACCTTATCGAGGCCGATCAACTGCGCTACAGCCTTAACGATCATTTGGGCTCCAGTACCCTGGAACTGGACAAAAATGCCGCCATCATCAGCCACGAAGGTTATTACCCTTACGGCGGGACGGCCTGGTGGGCGGCTCGTTCGACAGTGGAGGCCGACTATAAAACCATTCGTTACTCGGGCAAGGAAATGGATGTCAGTGGGCTTTACTACTACGGGCTGCGCTATTACGCGCCGTGGCTACAACGCTGGATCAGCGCCGATCCGGCGGGGGATGTGGATGGCCTCAATCTGTATGCATTTGTGGGGAATAACCCGCTGTTTTACGTGGACAGCAACGGAACACAAAAAGAAAAACACGAAATCTACAGTTATGCGCTTTTCATTTCGAGCCTCGCCTCAAACGTCATTCCAACCCTTGGGCAAATCGAAAAAATCGCCGATAGAAGCGGTATTCCAAATAGCCTGCTGAAAAATACACTTAGCGAAGGCTTAAGCGCCACGGCTGCGTTCTTTGGTGGGTTCTACGCTAGCGAGGCAATCGGCAGTCTATTATCTGGAGTCGACATCAATCTTGATCCCTTTGTCGTCGGTTTTATCGGAGGAAACGCCGGTGGCGATCTGGTCGGCGAATCAGAAGCAGCGATCAGTGCGCCCTTCAAGCGGGTGCGTCCACTCATACCGCAAACATCAACAATGACCATCGCCGAGATTGATCGCCAGGCGGGGCTCGATGTGAGCAGCAACGACGGCAGTGTCCTCGACCAGGGAATACTCACGTTCCTTGGCAGATTCGTTGGATCGGTGGTCCCTGGTGTCAACGCGCTAATGGCCTTGGGTGCTCGGGCTCAGGAGGCGGAGGACATCAAGAACGGGCTCACTCCTTCAAAAATCGATAAAATCGAAAAAATGCTCGGTAACTGGAAAACGACCACCGAACAACGCTGGGCTGAAGCTAAAGCCAACTTTGAACAGTTGGGCACTGACGTCATTTATCCCGCCGACATAATACCCAACGTGAATAACATGACGCCTAAAAGTATGCTCCAGCCCATTCATCTCGCCGGTCTGGAGAAACTAACCAAGGTCACTCTAGCCAAAATAGGCCGGAGCGAGGAACGTATGCGCCTCTACAAAGAGGCTGGCACCACGGATAACAGGTTTCTGGAAAGGAACCGAAGAAGAGCAACCTAGCCCCGCTACACCTATCGACTGGCGTTTAATCAAGGTGCGGTGGAGGGTCGTGCATCGGCAACAAACCCGGACGGCATGCTATCGTGCGTGCCCGTATTCCCAGTGTTTTCTACAGCATGATTCCAACTGCTCGTGCCGTGCGTTTGTCGTTGTATACCCTGTTGATCCTCGCCGGCGCGGCCCTCGCGGCCGGTTTGGCCATTCGTCACGCCGAGCGTCAGGCCATGGTCGAAGACGCCGCCCGCGCCAATCAGCAATTGGCGCTCTACGCCAATTCCCTGCACACCCTGATCGATCGCTACCGCGCCCTGCCCGCCGTATTGGCGCTGGACCCGGAATTGCGCGCCGCCCTTAATGGTTCGGTATCGGCTGAACAGCAGGACGCACTGAACCGAAAACTGGAAAAAATCAACGGCGCGGCGCAGTCCTCGACCCTGGAACTGCTCGATCACACCGGCCTTGCCGTGGCGGCGAGCAACTGGCGTTTGCCCAGCAGTTATGTCGGCCACAATTATGGCTTTCGCCCCTACTTCAGCCAGACCCGCACTCAGGGCACCGGGCGTTTTTACGCAGTGGGGGTGACGAGCGGGATTCCCGGCTACTTCCTGTCCAGCGCGGTCACCGATGACAACGGCCAGTTCCTCGGCGCGATGGTGGTGAAACTCGAGTTTCCGGAATTGGAGCGCGAGTGGCGTCAGGGCAGCGACACCCTGCTGGTCAGTGATGCGCGCGGGATTATCTTCATCGCCAACCAGCCGGGCTGGCGCTATCGCTTGTTGAAACCGCTGAGTGACAGCGATCAAGCCGAGCTCAAGGCTACCCGCCAATACGACAAACAACCGCTAACACCGCTGGAATACCAATCGGTTCGGCGCTTCGACGACAACAGTGATCTGTCGCGGGTCGTGGGGCCTGACGGGACCGCGAATTACCTGTGGGAATCGCTGCCGCTGAGCACTGAAGGCTGGACCTTGCATCTGCTGCGCCGCCCGCAAGTCGCGTTCGAAGACAGTCGCAACGCCGGGCTCGCCGCTGCCGGGCTGTGGCTGGCGGTGGTGTTTCTGTTGCTGTTTCTCAATCAGCGCTGGCGTTTGGCCAAGCTGCGCCAGCGCAGTCGCGAAGAGCTCGAACAACTGGTGGAAGAACGCACTCGCGACCTGCGCACTGCTCAGGACGGTCTGGTGCAATCGGCCAAACTCGCCGCACTCGGCCAGATGTCTGCCGCGCTGGCCCATGAAATCAACCAGCCGTTGACCGCCCAGCGTATGCAGCTTGCTACTCTGAGGCTGCTGCTCGATCACGGTCGGGTCGACGACGCCTACAAGGCGCTCAGGCCGGTGGATGACATGCTGACGCGCATGGCCGCCCTCACCGGCCACCTGAAAACCTTCGCCCGCAAAAGTCCCAGCGGTTTACGCGAACGCCTGGACCTGGCGGCGGTGGTGGACCAATCGTTGCAGCTGCTCGACACAAGGTTGCGCGATGAACAGGTCAGCACGGTGCTGCACCTGACGCGCCCGGCCTGGGTGCGCGGCGATGCGATTCGTCTGGAACAGGTGCTGATCAATTTGCTGCGCAATGCCCTGGACGCCATGCAGGACAAACCCTGCAAACGCCTGGAAATCCGTCTCGAAGCCGACGAACAACTCTGGCGCCTGACGGTTACCGACAACGGTGGCGGCATTGCCGAAGAGCACTTGGCGAACGTGTTTGATCCGTTCTTCACCACCAAACCGGTGGGCGATGGCCTGGGCCTCGGGCTGGCCGTATCCTTTGCCATCGTTCATGAATCGGGCGGACGCCTGAGCGCCGACAATCATGCAAACGGCGCGGTGTTTACCGTGACGTTGCCTATCGACCTGGAGACGCCTGGCTCATGCTGAATTCCGTGATGGTGGTCGACGACGAAAGCAGTATTCGCAGCGCCGTCGAACAATGGCTGAGCCTGTCGGGGTTCGAGGTGCAGTTGTTCAGCCGCGCCGATGAATGCCTGGCGCAGCTGCCCAAGCATTTCCCCGGCGTGATTCTCAGCGACGTGCGCATGCCTGGCATGACCGGCCTGGAACTGCTGGCCGAGGTTCAGCGCCGCGATGCCGACTTGCCGGTGATTCTGCTGACCGGTCACGGCGATGTGCCGATGGCGGTCGACGCCATGCGCGATGGCGCCTACGACTTCCTCGAAAAACCCTTCAGCCCCGAAACCCTGCTTGGCAGTCTGCGCCGCGCGCTGGACAAGCGGCGGCTGGTGCTGGAAAACCGCGCCTTGCACGAGCAGGCGGACAACCGCGCCAAACTCGATGCGACGCTGCTGGGCGTGTCCCGTGGTTTGCAGACGCTGCGCCGGCAAGTGCTGGACCTGGCGACGCTGCCGGTCAATGTGTTGATTCGCGGTGAAACCGGCAGCGGCAAGGAGTTGGTTGCCCGTTGCCTGCATGACTTCGGGCCACGCGCCGACAAACCGTTTGTGGCACTCAATTGCGCGGCAATTCCCGAGCAGCTGTTCGAGGCCGAGTTGTTCGGCCACGAGAGCGGCGCGTTCACCGGCGCGTCGGGCAAACGCATCGGCAAGCTCGAATACGCCGATGGCGGCACGCTGTTTCTCGATGAGATCGAAAGCATGCCGCTGGCCCAGCAGGTGAAATTGCTCCGGGTGTTGCAGGAACAGAAACTGGAGCGGTTGGGCTCGAATCAAAGCATCCGCGTGGATTTGCGAATCATCGCCGCAACCAAACCCGACTTGCTGGACGAAGCCCGGGCCGGACGTTTTCGCGAGGATCTGGCCTATCGGTTGAACGTGGCCGAGTTGCGGCTGCCGCCGTTGCGTGAACGGCGAGAAGACATTCCGTTGTTGTTCGAGTCGTTTGCGCAGAACGCAGCCGAGCGTTTGGGGCGCAGCTTTCCACCGCTGAGTGGTCCGCAGTTGAGCCATCTGCTGAGCCACGACTGGCCTGGAAATGTGCGCGAACTGGCGAACGTGGCCGAACGTCAGGTATTGGGACTTGGCGAGCCGGAACCGGTGGGGATCGATCCCGGGCAGTCGCTGGCGGCGCAGCAGGAAGCGTTTGAAGCGCATTGTCTACGCGCGGCGTTGACCCGGCATAAAGGCGATGTGAAAGCGGTGTTGGAAGAGCTGCAGCTGCCGCGCCGGACCTTTAATGAAAAGATGCAGCGGCATGGACTGACCCGCGAGTTGTTTTTGCGGGACAGCTGATTTTTTGTGGCGCTTGATCTGGCCTCATCGCGAGCAAGCTCGCTCCCACATTTGAATTGTGTACACCTGCCCTGTGGGAGCGAGCTTGCTCGCGATGGGGCCAGTACTGGCGAAACAAATTCATGCCTTAGTAAGCGATTTTTCGCCCACTCATAACTCTTAATAAGCGGATTCCCGCTCACTACATCTCGTCACCCCCTCTAAACCGGTCCTCCTCCCGTTGGCACACCTCCTGCTATAGCCCAAGCAGGCTGCGTTTCAACGCGCTCCACAAAAACAATTAAATGAAGGATCCGTCATGGATAACTCACAAACCCTGCCTCTTGGGTCGACCGCTTCGCCTGCCAAAGAAAGAACCACTGCCAGTCGCATCAAATCGATCTTCAGCGGCTCTGTCGGCAACATGGTCGAGTGGTACGACTGGTACGTCTACGCCGCGTTCTCCCTGTACTTCGCCAAAGCCTTTTTCCCCAAAGGCGACACCACCGCGCAACTGCTGAACACTGCTGCGATCTTCGCCGTGGGCTTCCTGATGCGCCCGATCGGTGGCTGGCTGATGGGCCTCTACGCGGACCGCGCCGGTCGCAAGAAAGCGCTGATGGCTTCGGTGTACCTGATGTGTTTCGGCTCGCTGCTGATCGCCCTGAGCCCGGGTTATGAAACCATTGGCATCGGCGCACCGATCCTGCTGATTTTCGCCCGTTTGCTGCAAGGCCTGTCGGTCGGTGGCGAGTACGGCACCTCGGCGACGTACCTCAGCGAGATGGCGACCAAGGAACGTCGCGGCTTCTACTCCAGCTTCCAGTACGTGACCCTCATCTCCGGTCAGCTCATCGCCCTGGCGGTGCTGATCGTTCTGCAAAACGTGCTGACCACCGAAGAGTTGTATGCCTGGGGCTGGCGCATTCCGTTCGCCATCGGCGCGCTGTGTGCCGTGGTCGCGCTCTACCTGCGTCGTGGCATGGAAGAAACCGAGTCGTTCACCAAAAAAGAGAAGGCCAAGGAAAGCGCGATGCGCACCTTGATGCGTCACCCGAAGGAACTGATGACCGTGGTCGGCCTGACCATGGGCGGCACCCTGGCGTTCTATACCTACACCACCTACATGCAGAAATACCTGGTGAACACCGTCGGCATGAGCATCACCGACTCCACCAGCATCTCTGCGGCTACGCTGTTTCTGTTCATGTGCCTGCAACCGATCATTGGCGGGCTCTCGGATAAAGTCGGTCGCCGGCCAATCCTGATTGCCTTCGGTGTTCTCGGAACGCTGTTCACCGTGCCGATCCTGACCACCCTGCACACCATCCAGACGTGGTGGGGCGCGTTCTTCCTGATCATGGCGGCGCTGATCATCGTCAGCGGCTACACCTCGATCAACGCGGTGGTCAAAGCCGAACTGTTCCCGACCGAGATTCGTGCACTGGGCGTTGGTTTGCCGTATGCGCTGACCGTGTCGATCTTCGGCGGCACCGCCGAATACATCGCGCTGTGGTTCAAGAGCATCGGCATGGAAACCGGGTACTACTGGTATGTGACTGCGTGTATTGCCGTGTCGTTGCTGGTGTACATCACCATGAAAGACACCCGCAAGCATTCGCGGATCGAGACGGACTGAGTCAGTCCGCGCAATAAAAAAAGGGGCAGACCTTAACGGGTCTGCCCCTTTTCATTGCCCCTACACAAAACCTGTGGGAGCGCGTCGACTGGAAATAAAATGTTGGTCCTTGCACTATTGACGCATCCAGAATGCAGCCCAGGAATTCACCTCATGCCCGACGACATCCATTTCTACGAACCCGCCAACGGCCACGGTCTGCCGCATGACCCGTTCAATGCCATCGTCGGCCCGCGTCCCATTGGCTGGATTTCCTCTCAGGATGCCGATGGCCGCCTGAACCTGGCGCCTTACAGTTTCTTCAACGCCTTCAACTACATTCCGCCGATCATTGGTTTTTCCAGTGTCGGGCGCAAAGACAGCCTGAATAACATCGAACAGAACGGCGAGTTCGCGTGGAACCTGGCGACCCGTCCGCTGGCCGAGCAGATGAACCAGTGCTCTGCCATGGCCCCGCCTGAGGTCAACGAGTTCGAGCTGTCCGGGCTAACCCCGGCAGCGTCGAAAATCATTCAGGTGCCGCGCGTCGCCGAAAGCCCGGTGTCCTTCGAGTGCAAGGTCACGCAGATCATTCAGTTGCAGCGGGCCGATGGCGAAGTGGTGCCGAGCTGGCTGATTCTCGGCGAAGTGGTCGCCGTGCATATCGCCAAGTGGCTATTGAAGGATGGCGTGTACGACACCGCCGCGGCAGAACCGATTCTGCGCGGCGGTGGGCCAGCGGATTACTTTCAGCTGGGGCCAGAGGCGTTGTTCAAAATGTATCGCCCGGGGGCGAAAAGGTAATTACCAGATCAGGTCGCCGTCTTCGCCGACGCCTTTGAGGTGTGTCAGCTCCAGCGCGGCGGCTTCATCGGCATCTCGGGCAGTTTTGAAGGTTTGCTCTTCGAGCAGCTTATGAAAGCGCGGCGCACCCGACCCACCGATGGCTTTGGTGGCGATTGCGGCGTAATAACCGCCTTCACGAGGTACTACGGCAGATACGGCTTCGAAGGTTTCAAAGGCTTTGCGTGCCATGTCGCGGATCCTGGCTAATTGAGAGTTGAGCCATTAAACCCTCAACCGGCCAGTTTGTGTACCGGTGCCTGCGGGTGACCGAGCGCCTGCCCCATCGAGACATCCTTGAAGGTATGGAAATCCAGGCTGTTGACCACCAGTTCCTGGACCAGCTCGGCAAAAATATCCATGGCAGGGCTGTTGAAATACGCCGTCATGGCCTGCTGATTGATCCAGAAACCGCACAGCAGCCACAACTCGGGATCGCATTGCGAATGCTGCAGGGCAAAGCTCAAGCAACCCGGTGCGCTGCGAGACGGTTCGATCAAAGCGCTGAGGCGCGTACCGAGCTCCGCTGAACGCCCGGCGCGGGCACGGACAAAGGCCATATGACTGACGGGGATCTGCGTAGACATGTTTAACCCTCCCAGGTACTCGAGTGGCAGCCGTGGGACGGGCTGCAACAGGATCCAAGGTTAAGCGCCCGGACGCCGCGCCGTTAGTCGATTCCTGCCGGCTTGTTGCACAATCCTGCGAGGCTGCATCCCGTACCTGTAACAACGTGCAAAATCCTGTCATAGGACTGAAACACGACTTTCAAGCAAGTTTCCCCGACCATGAGCTGCCATGGCAGCGCAACGCTTCAACCCCGTGCAGAATCAGGCAAGCTTCTGGCAGGATGTGTCTACCGCGTTGTCTTGCACAAACTTAAGCTCGGCTCATTATCAACGCCTCACCGAGGATGCCCAGCATGTCGTCGCTCGATCATTTTCAAGCCCCGCTGGACGCCGACATGGAGAAACAGCGCACGGAGCTGGCCGCCATCATCCGCCGCAACACACTGGAGGATGGCACTTATGCCACTGCGGTCGGCTCGCTGTTCATGTCGCGACATAGCCAATCCCATAACTTCGCTCCCGTACTTGCCCAACCCGCCTTGTGCATCATGGCTCAGGGGCGCAAAGAGGTCAGGCTGGCGGATGAATACTTCAATTACGACCCGCTGAATTACCTGGTGGTGTCGGTCTCGATGCCCCTGAGCGGGCGTGTGGTGAACGTCTCGCCCGAGGAACCGATCCTCGCCGTGCGGCTGGACATCGACCCGGCGGAAATCACCGCGCTGATTGCCGACGCCGGTCCCTTGGGCGTCCCGACCCGCCCCACCGGCCGCGGCCTGTATGTCGAACAAATCGACACCGCAATGCTCGACGCCGTGCTGCGTCTGGCCCGGTTGCTCCAGACCCCGAAAGACATCGCCATGCTCGCGCCGCTGATTCGTCGGGAGATCCTCTATCGGTTGTTGCGCAGCAAACAGGGGCATCGGCTGTATGAAATCGCCATCGCCAACAGCCAGAGCCACCGCATCAGCCAGGCGATCAAATGGCTCAACGGCAACTATGAACAGCCGCTGCGCATCGATGATCTGGCGAAGGAAGTGAACTTGAGCGTGTCGACGCTGCATCACCGGTTCAAGGCGATGACGGCGATGAGTCCGTTGCAGTATCAGAAACAACTGCGCCTGCAAGAAGCGCGGCGGTTGATGCTGGCGGAAGGGTTGGAGGCTTCGGCGGCGGGGTATCGGGTGGGGTATGAAAGTCCGTCGCAATTCAGCAGGGAGTACAGTCGGTTGTTTGGGGCGCCGCCGCTCCGGGATCTGGCGCGGTTGCGGTTGAGCGTCTAGTCGAGATTTGTGTTGGATGGGCCGGCCTCTTCGCGAGCAAGTCGAAGAGGCCAGTCAGTCCAACATCAAATCTGGATCAGGCGCTGAGTACGCGGCACGCCTCAGCCGGCAACGTCACTGACACCGGATTGCCAATGCTCAACCCAATCCCCTGACACGGCGTGCTCAACGCCGTAAACGAAACCCCGGAACACTCAACCGTGGTTTCAATCGTCGCGCCAATATCGCGCACGAACGTCACCTTGCCGAGCAACCGATTCCCCGCCGTCGCCTGCGGAAGCGACAGTTGCAGGTCTTCAGGGCGGATCAGCATTTTCACCTTCTCGCCGACCACAATGCTGCTGCAGATCGGCACTTGCAGCGCATCGCCACCCGGCAACCCAATCTTCCCGTTGCCCAGCGCCGTGGCCGGAAAGATGTTCCCCGAGCCAATGAAGTCCGCGACGAATTCGTTGGCCGGGTGCCGATAGATTTCAATTGGCGTGCCCACTTGCTGCACCCGATGCTCACCCAATACCACGACGATATCCGCCATGGTCATGGCTTCACGCTGATCGTGGGTCACCATGATGGTGGTGATGTTCAAGCGTTGTTGCAGCTGACGGATTTCCACCTGCATCGATTCACGCAGCTTGGCGTCCAGCGCCGACAGCGGTTCGTCGAGCAGGAGGATTTTCGGGTGATTGGCAATCGCACGGGCAATCGCCACGCGCTGACGTTGGCCACCAGAGAGTTTCGACACCGGACGGTCGATCATTTCCTGCAACTGAATCAGTTGCAGCAACTCCACCACTCGCGCCTGCTGATCGGCCTTGCTGACGCCGCGCAGTTTCAGCGGATAGGCGATGTTCTCCCCCACCGTCATGTGCGGAAACAGCGCCAGCGATTGAAACACCATGCCGAAATTGCGTTGATGCGCCGGCGTGTGGCCGATGTCTTCACCGTCCAGGCGAATCTCGCCGCCGCTCAGGGTTTCGAGCCCTGCGATCATACGCAGCAAAGTGGTTTTGCCGCAGCCCGAAGGGCCGAGAAAACACACCAGTTTGCCCTCGGGCAAATGCAGGTTTACATCTCTTACCGCGCAGGCCGAGCCGTAATGTTTCTCGACGTTTTCCAGAATCAGACCAGTCATGTTGCACCTCAAGAATCAGAACGAAACGCCACCTTCACCGACCAGCTTCTCCAACGCCCAAATGAGGACGAAGTCGATCAGCACGATCAGCACGGCAAACGAGAAAACGGTGGGGTCGAGCGAAGACACGGTGCGGCTGTACATCCAGATCGGCACGGTCATGACGTCGATGGTGTAAAGGAAGTAGGTCACAGTGAATTCGTTGAACGAGACGATGAACGCCAGCAGCATGCCCGCCAGAATCCCCGACTTCATCAGCGGCACCACCACATCGATAATCGCCCGGGTCGGCGAAGCACCGAGCATCTGCGCGGCCTCTTCGACTTCACTGCCGATGGAGAGCATCGCCGCCGTGCAGTTTTTCACCACGAACGGTAACGCCAGGATCACGTGAGCAATCACCAGCCGCGAAGTGGTCATCTGGAAGGGCAGGCTGTCGAACACCAGCAGCAACGCCAGCCCCAACACCACCATCGGAAACACCAACGGCAACGACATCAGTTGCAGCGCCACGGCCTTGCCGCGGAACTCGCAACGGGTCAGGGCATAAGCCGCCGGCACCGCAATGATCGTGGCGAACACCATGGTCAGGCACGCCACCATCAGGCTGGTGGTCATGGCTTTGCCGAGGCTCAGCACATCACTTGAGTCCGGCGACACAAAGGCATTCCAGGCAGCCTTGTACCACTGCAAGCTGTAGCTGCTCGGCGGGAAATCGAGGTTCGACGCACCGCTGAACGACATCACGATCATGGTCAGGATCGGCAACACTGCCAACAGCAGGATGAAGCCCGACAGGATGCCGGCAAACTTGCCGGTCTCGCCCGGCAGCAGCCCATAACGTTTCTTGATCACAGAGCTCATTGCGAAGCCTCCAGCATGCGCCGACGACGGCCAGTGATGTATTCGGACAAGGTCATGATCGCGAGCGTGGTGACAATCAACACCACACCGGCAGCGGACGCGGCGGGCCAGTTCATCAGCGGAGCGATCTGGTCGTGGACCATCACCGCCAGCATCGGCACGCGTCGGCCACCGAGCAGCAAAGGCACCACGAAGCTGCTGGCGTTGTAGGCGAACACCAACGTCGCGCCAGTGATGATCCCCGGCATACTCATCGGCAGCACCACCTGGCGGAACACCTGCAAGCGACTCGCGCCCAAGGTGGCGGCAGCTTCTTCGTAGGTACGGGGGACGCCGCGCATGGCGCTGGCAATCGGCAGCACGGCCAACGGGAACGCGGTTTGCACCAGGCCCATCAGTACGCCGTTCTGGTTGTACAGAAACATGATCGGTCGCTTGATCAGGCCCAGGCCCATCAGCGCCTGGTTGAGCATCCCGCCCGGGCCGAGAATTACCAGCCAGCCGTAGCTTTGCAGCAGCAGGTTGACCAGCAATGGCAGCAGCACCGCCGCGAGGAAGATCCGTCGCACGAAGGGTGAGGTCAGCCGCGACATGGTGTAGGCCACCGGGATCGCCAGCACCACCGCGATCACCGCGCTGATCAGCGCCAGGCGCAGAGTCAGTAGCAAGGATTTGAGGTAATACGGTTCCAGCAATTGGGCGTAACTGGCCAGGCTGAACCCGGTCCATTCCGCGCCCTTGGTACCCACGCTCATGCGCAGGACCAAGAGGCTGGCGGCGATCAATACGCCCAGAAACAGCATCGACGGCGAGAGGAAAAACCAGGCACGCGTCGTCGGCGAAACACCCCGATTGGCGCGCGATGGAGCCACGCTTACCGGATGGGTCAGAGGTTGGTGTTCCATAGCAAGGGTCTCGTCAATGGAAAGCAGCTGACAAACACAAGACTTGAAATCACTTCGGCCCCTGTGGGAGCGAGCTTGCTCGCGATAGCGGTGTATCAGTCGACATCAATGTTGAATGACAGTCAGCAATCGCGAGCAAGCTCGCTCCCACAGGGGATCTTCAGTGGCTGAAGGCCCTGTGTTCGTCACTCGATCAGGAAGAAAAGATTTCCGTGTAACGACGAATCCATTGGTCATGCACGGAGGCCAGGAAGGCGTTGTCGTGCATGATCGCCTTCTCGGCAATCTGCTCCGGCGTGAGGATGTACGGGCTCTTGCGCGCTTCGGCGGAGATGATCGCCTTGGCGTTGACCGGACCGTTGTAGATGTCCTCAGCCATCTTGCCCTGCACCAGTGGGTCCAGAGAGTGGTTGATGAAGGCGTAGACCAGGTCGGTGTCACCCGGACGATTCTTCGGCATGACCGAGAGCATCAAGTCGGTGTAGAAACCTTCCTTCATGCCGAAGGTGGCGCCGAGACCGTAGGCCGGATCGCGGATCTGTTTCGGGAAGAACGCCGGTGCGTACAAGCCGCCCATGTCCAGGGAACCGGTGCGGAACAGTTCGGCAATCTGGTTCGGGTTTTCACCCAGGGTCACCACGCGATCTTTCAGCTCGGCGAGTTTCTTGAAGCCTGGCTCGATGTTGTGTTCGTCACCACCGGCCAGTTTGGCGGCGATGATGATCAGGTCCATCGCTTCGGTCCAGTTCGGCGGCGGCAGGAAGATGTTCGGCGACAGGTCGGCGTCCCACAGGGCGGCGTAGCTCTGCGGCGCTTCTTTCACGGTGCGGGTGCTGTAGATCAGGCTGTTGCACCAGAGCAGGTAACCGATGCCGTGGCCATTAGCGCCGGTGCGGTATTTCTCTGGTACATCGACCAGGTTGGGGATGCGGTTGAGGTCGGGTTTTTCCAGCAGGCCGGCAGCAGCCAGCCCTTCGGCGCCAACGCCAGCCAGGGTGATGATGTCGTACTGCGGACGATCACCGGCTGCCTTGAGTTTGGCAACCATCTCAGAGGTGCTACCGGTACGGTCAGCGATGACCTTGCAACCGTACTTGTCTTCGAAGGTTGCCGCGATGTTGCGCAGTGCGGCCAGACCCGTGTCATCGGACCAGGTCAGCAGGCGCAGGGTTTTGCCCTGGAAGCGTGTGTCGCTGGCATTGGCCTTGACGAAGGGCAAACTCAAGGCCGCCGCGGCTACGGACGCCACGCCCACGGTTTTAATGAATTGACGTCTGTTTAAATCATGCTCGCCCATGAAGGACTCCCTTTTTTTTGTAAGTATGAGGTTGGTCGCAACCGTTGCATCCACGCGCCCAGATCAGCACCAA
The DNA here is from genome assembly GCF_054897765.1 of Pseudomonas sp. RT4P38. Classification (NCBI taxonomy): domain Bacteria; kingdom Pseudomonadati; phylum Pseudomonadota; class Gammaproteobacteria; order Pseudomonadales; family Pseudomonadaceae; genus Pseudomonas; species Pseudomonas sp. RT4P38. The sequence continues at coordinate 1,588,739 of NZ_CM142703.1, read as the reverse complement.
ACCCCCGGTTTCAAAGGGCTTGAGTTGAGCCGACCGCTTCATCCTGAGGTCGTGCAAAACACCTGACTATCGATAAAAATTCATTGAAGCCATGACGTCAGTGCATGCCTCATCAAGAGGCATGCACTGACCGTTTTCGAGCCGTCAGACCGCCCGAATCACATGTTTGATTTCCTGGAAAGCCTGCAAACCCCACGGCCCCAACTCGCGGCCGATGCTGCTCTGTTTGTAACCACCCCACGCGGTCTGCGGGAAGATCACCTGCGGCGCGTTGATCCACACAAGCCCCGCCTGCAAAGCGTTGGCGACCCGATCTGCCGCCTCAGCGTCGCGAGTGACGACGCTGGCCACCAGACCGAACTGGCTGTCGTTGGCCAGGGCAATCGCCTCGGTTTCGGAGGCAAAACTGCGCACGCAGATCACTGGCCCGAAGATCTCTTCACACCACAGCGCACTGTCGAGGGGCACGTCGATGAAAATCGTCGGCTGCAAAAAATAGCCGCGCGGCAGGTCTGCCGGACGATTGCCGCCGCACATCAGCTTGGCGCCAGCACTCAAACCGCGATCGATGTGGCCGAGCACACGCTGGTATTGCGCCTGATTGACCAGTGCGCCCATTTCCACGTTCGGGTCGAACGGGTCGGCCACGCGAATGGCTTCGGCGCGGGTCTTCAAACGAACAAGAAATTCGTCCGCCAGTTCATCAGCGACCAGCACACGGCTGGTGGCCGAACACATCTGCCCGGCGTTGAAGAAACCACCGCCACAGGCCACTTCCACGGCCAGCTCAATGTCGGCGTCTTTGAGCACCAGCAGCGAGGATTTGCCGCCCAGTTCCAGGCTCACGCCTTTGACGGTTTCCGCCGCGCGTTGCATGACCTGCACGCCGACGGCGTTGCTGCCAGTGAAGGAAATCTTGGCGATACGCGGGTCGGCCGACAACGGCGCGCCGACGGCCAGGCCGGTGCCGCAAACCAGGTTGAACACGCCCTTGGGCAGACCGGCCTCGGCGATGATCGCTGCCAGTTCCAGTTCCGGCAGCGGTGTCACTTCGGAAGGCTTGAGCACCACGCAGCAACCCGCGGCCAGGGCCGGGGCGAGTTTCCAGGCGGTGGTGACCATCGGGAAGTTCCACGGCACGATCAGGGCCACTACGCCGCAAGGTTCGCGACGCACACGTGCGCTGAAATCGTCGGTTGGCAGCTCGACATTGCTGTCCTGCCTGGCGTCCAGACCTTCGGCCAGACCTGCGTAATAGTCGAACGTGGCGACCACGTCATCGACGTCGATGGCTGCTTCGAACAGCGGTTTGCCGTTGTTGCTCGACTGCAAGTGCATCAACTGTTCGCGACCGGCCTGCACACCCGCAGCGATTCGGCGCAGGATCGCGCCGCGCTCGGCGCCGGTGGTTTTCGACCAATCCTTGAAGGCGTCGGTCGCCGCAGTGACGGCTTGATCGACAGCACGTTCATCGCCGCCATTCACGGTGGTCAACAGGGCTTCGGTCGCCGGGTTGATCACGCGCAAATGTTCGTTGCCGGCCGACCATTGGCCATCGATGAACAGACCGTCGAGCGCCGTTGGGAAAGTCATGCGGAAAGTCATTTCGACACCGCCTTCATCCACGAAGTCTGATCGACTTCAATTAGAGTCGGACCCTGGCGATCGGCGGCGGCACGCAGTGCGCTGCGCAGTTGTTCGACACCGTTGATGGCTTCGGCTGCACAGCCCAGCGCCTTGGCGACACCGATGAAGTCCGGGGTGTAGATGTCCACGCCAACCGGCTCGATGGCACGGTTGACCATGTATTTCTTGATCTCTTCGTAGCCCTGGTTGTTCCACAGCAGGACGATCACCGGGGTGCGTGCTTCAACGGCGCTGGCCAGTTCCGGCAGGGTAAATTGCAAGCCGCCGTCGCCGATCAGGCACACCACTGGAGGCCGCGCCCCCCCTTCGACGCTACCGCCGAGCCAGGCGCCGATCGCTGCCGGCAAGGCATAACCGAGGGTGCCGTAACCGGTGGACGAGTTGAACCAGCGACGCGGACGTTCCGGGTTGAACGTCAAGTTGCCGGTGTACACCGGTTGGGTCGAATCGCCGACGAATACCGCGTCCGGCAATTCGTGCAGAACGGTTTCCAGGAAGCGGGTCTGGGCCAGGGTCGGAGCATCCCAGGTGGCGGCCAGTTCGTCGCGCAAGCGTGCGGCACGGACTTGGCCCCAATCGTTACGGCGCTCGGCCAGCGAGTGATGGGACAGTTCGCTCAGCAAGGCTTGAGCCGCGTTGCGCGAGTCGGCCACCAACGCGACCTTCGGCGGGTAACTACGCACGGTCTGGTCGGGGTCGATATCGACACGTAGCAGCACGCCGGGAATCTCGAAACCGCCGGCGAAGGTGACGTCGTAATCGGTCTCGGCCAGCTCGGTGCCGATCGCCAATACCACGTCGGCCTCGGCCACCAGAGCGCGAGTGGCGACCAGGCTCTGGGTCGAGCCGATCAGCAACGGATGGTTGGACTCGAGCATACCTTTGGCGTTGATGGTCAGGGCCACCGGGGCGTCCAGCAGTTCGGCCAGCTCAGTCAACTCGGCGGCGGCATCGATGGCGCCGCCACCGGCGAGAATCAACGGGCGCTTGGCACCGGCCAGCAGCGCGGTCATGCGGCTGATTGCGCTCGGAGAGGCACCGGCGCGGTCGATGTTCACCGGGACGCTGGCGAGCAGGTCATCAGCCTCTTCGACCAGCACGTCCAACGGAATTTCGATATGCACAGGACGCGGACGGCCGGCCTGGAACAGTGCAAAAGCGCGAGCCAGGACGCCCGGCAATTCAGCCGCCGACATCAAGGTGTGGGAGAACGCCGCAACGCCACCGACCAATGCGCTCTGGTTTGGCAGCTCGTGCAGCTTGCCGCGACCGCCGCCCAACTGGCTGCGCGATTGCACGCTGGAGATCACCAGCATCGGGATCGAGTCGGCGTAAGCCTGGCCCATGGCGGTGGTGATGTTGGTCATGCCCGGGCCGGTGATGATGAAGCACACACCCGGCTTGCCACTGGTGCGAGCGTAGCCGTCGGCCATGAAACCGGCGCCCTGTTCGTGACGCGGAGTGACGTGGTTGATGCTCGAACGGGCCAGCCCGCGGTACAGCTCCACGGTGTGAACCCCGGGAATGCCGAACACCTGCTCGACCCCGTAATCTTCGAGTAACTTGACCAATACTTCGCCGCACGTCGCCATGTCTTTGCCCTTCTTGTTCGTTTGAGACGCCGGGCCTGCGCAGTGTTTATGATGCGTGGGCAGGTCCAGGGATGGCCTCATTGGAACGGGCGACACGTAGCCGCAACAATGGATAAAAAGTCATACTAGCCATGTCCTCACGTCATACCTTGGATCCCAATGAAACGACTGCCTCCCCTGCCGGCGCTGCACACTTTTCTGATCACCGCGCAGTGCTGCAACTTCACCCGGGCTGCCGAACAGCTGTACATCACCCAAGGTGCGGTGAGTCGGCAGATCGCCGGGCTGGAAGAACATCTGGGTTATGAACTGTTCATCCGCCAGGCTCGCGGCCTCGACTTGACCGCCGAAGGACGGGAGTGGCTGCCACGGGTGCAACAGATTTTCGGCTTGATCGACGAGGCGGTGGAGCAGATCGGCGAGAAGCGCGAAACCCTGCAACTCAAGGCCCCGACGTGTGTCATGCGCTGGCTGTTGCCGCGGCTGTTGCAGTGGCAAAGGGAGCGCCCGGATGTGCCGGTGGAATTGACCACCACGGTCAAACACGGCGTGGACTTTCATCGCGAGCAGTTCGATGCAGCGGTGGTGTATGGCGTGCCACCGGACACCTCACTGGCGTCCCATCGGCTGTTTGACGAACAACTGACGCCGGTCTGTTCCAAACCCCTGCTCGAAGGTCCGGTGCCGCTGCTGACGCCGGAAGATCTGGAGCAGCACATGCTGCTGCACCCGACCCGGGATGAACGAGACTGGAAGGCCTGGCTGGCAACGGCTGATATTCGCCTGAGCAATGTCGGCAAGGGTCAGCATTTCGAAACACTGGATCTGGCGATGTCGATGGCGTCCCAAGGGACCGGCGTGGCGATCGGGGACTGGTCGTTGATTGGTGATGATTTGAGTGCCGGGCGGCTGGTCATGCCGTTTGAATTGAAGGTGAAGACAGGGCTGGCATATTACCTGGTTTTCCCCGAGAAACCCGGACCTTCGCCGAAGTTAAGGGAATTGATGGGGTGGTTGGTGGAGCAGGCTCAGGCGCGGTGAAAGTGGTGTGTCAGTTAGACCCACCCCTCACCCCAGCCCTCCCGAAACGTCGGACCGCCCCAGAGGGGAGAGGGGGCCGATCTGCATGCTTTTCAGAACCTGAACTCGACTCGGAATTTCAGGTCGATGTAACTCGAAAGAACACCTCGGTCAGTCCCCTCTCCCTCCGGGAGAGGGTTAGGGTGAGGGGTGGTTTTCAGCTCAATAACCGACGGTGAACCGCTGCCGTGAATGCTTCGGCGCTTCCACTTCATCCAACATCGCAATCGCATAATCAGCAAAGGTGATCCAGCTCCGCCCTTCGCTACTCACCAGCAAATCATCTTTGCCGATCTGAAACGTCCCCGTACGCTCACCCTCAACAAACTCCGCCGACGGCGACAGGAAGGTCCAGTCCAGCTCCTTTTCCTGACGCAGGTTTTCAAGAAACAAAGCGCCTGCACCCGCCTCAGCCTTGTACGCCTGCGGAAATCCTTCGCTGTCGATGACGCGGGTTCCGTCCGGCAGCAACAGCGAACCGGCACCGCCCACCACCAGCAGACGTTTCACGCCGGCCTTTTTCACCGGACCGACAACGGCGCTGGCAGGAAGCGTCGTGAAGTGCGCAGCGCTGATCACCACGTCATGGCCAGCGACTGCCGCTTGCAAGGCTTCGGCGTCGAGCGCATCGACATTTTTGCTGACCACACCGGCACGCTGGCCGATCTTCGAGGTGTCGCGGGCGATGGCCGTAACGTTGTGACCACGACGCAGGGCTTCTTCCAGCAGTTGGCTGCCGGCACGACCGGTGGCACCAATGATTGCGATCTTGCTCATGACGTTCTCCAGTTGGCTTGGGTGTATTGATCGTTCCCACGCTCTGCGTGGGAACGATCAGTTACAGCGGGTTACCACTTCATCTCGCCCTTGGCGACTTTGGCGCTCAGTTCAAGCGAGCTTTCTTCACCCACCTTCGGGTAGCGTTTTTTCATCGCGGCGATCAGCGCGGCGGCGTCTTTGGCCTTGGCGGTTTCTTCGTCGAAAGCCTTGATGTAATCGGCGGTGAACTGCACAGTGGCCACCGAACGGGCACTCTCACCCAGGTAATGACCCGGCACGATGGTTGTCGGCTTCAAGGTTTCGATGGCGTGCAGCGTCGTCAGCCAATCGGCATGGGACTGCGGCGTCTGGGTGTCGGCCATCCACACGTGAATGTTTTCTGCGACGACGACGCCACCGACCACGGCCTTGATCGACGGAATCCAGACAAAGGTGCGATCCGGTTGCTTGCCGTCAAGACCCATCACCTGCAGCTTCTGCCCTTCGAGCATCAGGCTGTCGCCCTTGAGTACATCCGGCACGATGGTTTTGGCCGGTACGTCGGTGCCCATTTTCGGGCCCCAGAACGCCAGTTTGCCGTCGACGGTTTTTTTGATGTGATCGACGGTCGGCTGCGAGGCGAGCACTTTGGCTTTGGGGAATGCGGCGGTCAGGGTGTCGAGGCCGAAGTAGTAATCCGGGTCGCCGTGGCTGATGTAGATGGTGGTCAGTTGCTTGCCGCTGGCGCGGATTTTTTCGACCACGTGCTCGGCCTGGGATTTGCCGAATTGTGCATCCACCAAAATCGCGTCTTTCTCGCCGCTGACCAACACCGAGGTCACCGGGAAGATCGCCTTGTCGCCCGGATTGTAGACATCCAGGGTCAGGGTCGATGCAGCCGCTACGTGGGCGGCGAAACCGAGGGTGGCGGTGGCCAGCAAAATACGTTTAAGCGAGGTGAAGCCGATCATCTGTTGCTCCGTTGTCCGAATGCCATGCTTGGCGATGGGACAGAGCTTAGTTGCATGACTCAGTACAAAAAATGCGATGCTGGAACATAGTTTGTTTCTGAAAGTGGGCAAATGATGGATCGTCTACAAGCAATGCGGGTGTTCGTCACGGTGGTTGACCTCGGCAGCCAGTCGGCCGCCGCCGATCATCTGGACCTGTCACGGCCAGTGGTTTCGCGCTATCTGGCGGAGCTGGAGGATTGGGTCGGCGCACGCCTGATGCACCGCACTACGCGCAAGTTGAGCCTGACCGCCGCTGGCAGTGAAATCCTGCCCCGCTGTCGGCAGATGCTCGACCTGTCCACGGACATGCAAGCCGCCGTCAGCGAGCCGGACGATGCGCCGCGCGGCCTGCTGCGGATCAGCGTCAGCACGTCGTTCGGTCAGGCACAACTGGCGGATGCCATGACCGCTTACGTCAAACGTTACCCCGGCGTCAGCATCGACCTGCAGATGCTCGACCGCACGGTGAACCTGGTGGATGAGCGCATTGATCTGGCGATTCGCACCAGCAACGACCTGGACCCGAACCTGATTGCGCGGCGGCTGACGGTCTGCCGCTCGGTGATCTGCGCCTCCCCCGCTTATCTGCTCGAGCACCCGACGCCACTGCGGGTCGAGGACTTGAGCCAGCACAATTGCCTGACCCACTCCTACTTCGGCAAAAGCCTCTGGCATTTCGAGGAGGACGGTGAGCCGGTGTCAGTGCCGGTGCAGGGCAACATCAGCGCCAACGAAGCCAGCACACTATTGCGCGCGGCGATGGCCGGCGCCGGGGTGGCGATGCTCCCCAGTTATCAGGCCGGCGTGCATATCCACAGCGGCGAACTGATCCGCCTGCTACCCCACGCCGAACCTCGGCAAATGAATGTCTACGCGGTGTATGCCTCACGCAAACACATGCCGGCGACGCTGCGCAGCATGCTGGATTTTCTGGTGCTCAGATTTCCGGAAGAGCCGGCGTGGGATGTGGGGCTTTAAGGGGATCACAGGAGATATCAGTGTTCTGAATACCGGGTTACATGCGAAAGCCGCTTCACTGGCAACTCACTGGCGCTGACCTATGCTGAGAGGAGTACCGAAGGGTATTCGTTCAGAGGTCAACGCCATGAACATCAAAACAAGAAGATATCTCGCCATTTTCATCACCTGCGCGGCCACGCTCGCGCTGTATGGCACCGCAGCCTGGCGCGTCGAGCAGTTGCGGCAAATGCCCCGTGAATACGCGAGCTGCAACTTCGAGCGCTGCATTCCCCACAACGCGACCCTCAACGCCCTCAAGTGACGAAGGGGATCAGGCCTCGTTATCCTGATCGGCCTTCAAACGGTCACGAAATGCCTTGGGCGAGATCCCCACTCGACGTCGGAACAGGCGTGTGAAGTTGGTCGGATCAGAGAACCCCAACACGTCGGACATCTCATAAATGGTCATGCTGGTGTAGGTCAGCAAGCGCTTGGCCTCCAGCAACTGACGCTCGTGCATGATCTGCAACGCCGGTTGTCCCGCCAGCTCACGGCAGGTGCCGTTGAGGTGGGACACCGAAATCCCCAGCCGATGCGCCAGGTCTTCGACCTTGACGTGCTGGCGATAGGTCTCTTCCACCAGTTGGATAAAACCGTTGAGGTATTCCCGGGCACGATGCGGACGCTGGCTGGCGTTGCGACGGGAAATCACCTGGCGGCTGACCCACACCATGATCACGCTGACCAGCGAATGCATGAGCATTTCGCGAGCCGGTTGGTGACCGGTGTATTCGTCTTGCAGCGCTGAAAACAGGCTGTTGAGGTAGTCGCCTTCCTTGCCCGCCGGATAACTTTCGGCCTGGGCCAGGGCGTTCACCGTGTTGCCCAGTTGTGCCTGAAGATGGGCGACCAGCGGCGCAGCGAGGGTCACGACAAAGCCTTCGACGTCCTCGGAAAACCGGAAGCCGTGAACGGACAGCGGTGGCAGGATCTGGATCGCCGGCTCGGTCAGCTGCGTACGTTTGCCTTCGATTTCAAGCTCTGCCTGACCTTTGAATACGAAGAGCAACTGGCACAAATCGGCGTGGCGATGGGGTTTGATTTCCCATTGGTGTTCGCGGCTGCGTTTGGAAATGGTTTCACAGTGCAGCAAGTCCGGGGTCGGCCAATCCAGGCTTTCACCGTAGAGCTTGAACACTGGAATCGAAGGTAGGTCAGGCTTGTTCATCACTTCAATCCAGGCCTCGGGGGTAAGCGGGCGATAATCGCACCGATTGGCAGAATGTACAGGTATCGGCTCAGTTTTCCCCTTCAATTGACAGACTCGCGAGAGAAAAATGCAAGCACTCGATCCATAAAAATTACTCACCGGCCTTGGTCGCGTGAAGCTTGCGAGTCATAAAAACAATGAAAACGCTGAAAACCCAAATCGCCATCATCGGCGCCGGTCCGTCCGGTTTACTGCTCGGCCAATTGCTGCACAACGCCGGCATCGACACCCTCATTCTCGAACGCCAGACCCCGGACTATGTGCTCGGGCGAATCCGTGCCGGCGTCCTCGAACAAGGCATGGTAGAGCTGTTGCGCCAGGCCGGGGTGGGTCAGCGGATGGACGCCGAAGGGCTGGTCCATGGAGGCTTCGAACTGGCCCTCGACGCACGCCGCGTACACATTGATCTGCAAGCCCTGACCGGTGGCAAAACGGTGATGATTTATGGTCAGACCGAGGTCACCCGCGACCTCATGGCCGCTCGTCGGGAGGCCGGTGCGCAGACGATTTACGAGGCAAGCAACGTCATTCCTCACGGGATGAAAACCGAAGAGCCGTTCGTGACTTTTGAGAAGGACGGCGAGCTGTATCGACTCGATTGCGACTACATCGCCGGGTGCGACGGTTTCCATGGCGTGGCTCGGCAGTCGATTCCTGCCGAGTGCCTGAAAGTGTTTGAGCGGGTCTATCCGTTTGGCTGGCTCGGCATCCTCGCTGACACACCGCCTGTTCACGAAGAGCTGGTCTACGCCCGGCATGAGCGCGGTTTTGCCCTGTGCAGCATGCGTTCGGCCACCCGCACTCGCTATTACCTTCAGGTACCGGCCGACGAGCACGTCGAGAACTGGTCTGATCAGCGCTTCTGGGATGAACTCAAATCCCGTCTGCCTTGCGCGTTGGCAGCGTCGTTGGTCACTGGACCTTCCATCGAAAAAAGCATCGCGCCGTTACGCAGTTTTGTCGTCGAACCGATGCAGTACGGGCGGATGTTTTTGGTAGGCGACGCCGCGCACATCGTCCCGCCCACTGGCGCCAAGGGCCTGAACCTGGCGGCGAGCGACGTCAGTACGCTGTTCACTATTCTGCTGAAGGTTTACCGAGAGGGTCGGTTGGATTTGCTGGAGAAATACTCCGAGGTCTGTTTGCGCCGGGTGTGGAAAGCCGAACGGTTTTCCTGGTGGATGACCTCGATGCTGCACCGCTTCGATGATCACGACGCCTTCAGCCAGCGCATCGCCGAGTCAGAACTGGCGTACTTCGTCGACTCCGAGGCCGGCAGAAAAACCATTGCAGAAAATTACGTCGGTCTTCCTTACGAGGCTATCGAATAGCCTGCTACCGACCTACACTGGCGAGCATCCCCGCTCGCCTTGCGCTTGCGGGTCAATCATTGCCCGCAGGTTTTAAGTCGTGACCAATCTCAACCAGCCTGAAGCGACCAAACCGGCCATTCGCAGCGTGTTGATCGCCCTGATGCTGGCGATCTTTCTGGGCGCGCTGGACCAGACCATCGTCGCCGTGTCGATGCCGGCCATTTCCGCACAATTCAAGGACGTCAGCCTGCTGGCCTGGGTGATTTCCGGCTACATGGTGGCGATGACGGTGGCCGTGCCGATCTACGGCAAACTGGGCGATCTGTACGGTCGTCGCACGTTGATGCTGTTTGGCATGGGGTTGTTCACGGTCGCTTCGTTTTTCTGCGGCATGGCCCAGAGCATGGAGCAACTGGTGCTGGCGCGGATTCTTCAAGGCATTGGTGCTGGCGGAATGATTTCGGTCAGCCAGGCGATCATCGGCGACATCGTGCCGCCCCGGGAACGCGGCCGCTATCAAGGCTATTTCAGCAGCATGTATGCAGTGGCCAGCGTGGCCGGCCCGGTACTCGGCGGTTACATGACTGAGTACCTGTCGTGGCGTTGGGTGTTCTTGATCAATCTTCCGTTGGGCCTCGGTGCCTGGCTGGTGGCCAATCGCACGTTGGTGGGTTTGCCAGTGCCACAACGCAAACCGATCATCGATTACCTCGGCACGTTGCTGATGATCATCGGCTTGACCGCCTTGTTGCTGGGCATCACCCAGGTCGGCCAGGGCCATTCGTGGCGCAGCGTCGAAGTGCTGGGCCTGCTCGGTTGTGCAGTGTTGGTATTGGCGCTGTTCGTCTGGCATGAACGCCGGGCGCGGGAGCCGCTGCTACCGATGCATCTGTTCGCCAATCGCAATGCAATCCTGTGCTGGTGCACGATTTTCTTCACCAGTTTCCAGGCGATCTCGCTGATTGTGCTGATGCCGCTGCGCTTCCAGAGCGTTACCGGCGCCGGGGCCGACAGCGCCGCGTTGCACCTGTTGCCGCTGGCGATAGGTTTGCCGATCGGCGCCTATTTCGCCGGCCGCCGTACCTCAGTGACCGGGCGCTACAAACCAATGATCCTGACCGGCGCGCTGCTTATGCCGATCGCGATTCTTGGTATGGCGTTCAGTCCTCCCCAGGCAATTGTGCTCAGTAGTCTGTTTATGTTGCTCAGCGGGATCGCCAGCGGCATGCAATTCCCGACTTCCCTGGTCGGAACGCAGAACTCGGTGGAACAGCGGGATATCGGCGTCGCCACCAGCACCACCAACCTGTTCCGTTCCTTGGGCGGCGCGGTGGGTGTGGCGTTGATGTCAGCACTGCTGTTGGCGTTGTTGCAGGACTCAAGTTTCGCCCACCTGGCAGGCTCTTCGATGATTGCCGAGGGCAGCTCGGGGAATGTGCTGCTCGACGGCTTGAACGCCGCGCCGGGGGATGCGCAGAACGCCTTGCGCGCCGAACTGCTGCTGACCTTTCAACATTTGCTGATGGTTAGCGCGGCGGTGTCGCTGCTGGGGCTGGCGGCGGCGATTGCCATGCCGAATAGGGTGTTGCGTGGGCGGGAAGACAAAGTCCAATAACCCCTCCGCCCGATCGTTCCCACGCTCTGCGTGGGAATGCAGCCCGGGACGCTCCGCGTCCCTGCCGAAGCGGACGCAGAGCGTCCATTGAGGCATTCCCACGCAGAGCGTGGGAACGATCATGAATCCGGCAATGATTCATGGCTCAAGGCCGGGCGCGGAGCTGCTGCTGCAAATTCTGGATCTGCGCCTGAAGGGTGTTGATGTTGCGGGTGACCTGGCCACGGAAGGCGTCGAATTCGGCGGTGTTGGTCGCCCCTTGGGCAGGGGGCGGGCGATTGTCCTGTTCGCTTTTGAGCACAATGACTTCCTGCTCCAGACGCTCGATGGCAGCGCTCGGGTTGCCTTGCTTCTTCAGCGCGACGATGTCGGCGCCGAGGCTTTTCAGCTGTGCGTCGAATTTGTCTGTGTCCGCCGGCGCGCTTTTCAGCACGGCCACATCGCTGTTCAAGACTTTGACCTGAGCCTGCAATTGAATGGTGGCGGTCTGTTGCTCAGTGGTCTGAGCGGTCATCTGCGCCAAGCGTTTGTCCAGCTCGGTGGTCTGAGCGGTCATCTGCGCCAGGCGCTTGTCCAGCTCCGAAGTCTGGCCGGCAACGCCTTGCTGTTGTTTGCTCTGATCCTGGAGTTTGCTTTCCAGCTGCTTGATTTGCAGCTTCAAGGCTTCGCTGTCGCTGCTGACGTTGGTCTGGCTGGCTACAACCTTGCCGGAAATGTCCTGCAAGCGCCCCGCCGCATCCTCACTGATACGCGCGAAACTTTCCTGGGTCGCCACCAATTGCTGTTCCATCAGCGAGAGCTGCTGAAAGCTCCACCAGGCAAGACCTGCAAAAGCAAAGAACAAGGCCCCCACCAATGCCCACAGCGGGCCGGTGCTCGCGCTTTTGACTTTGACTACTGGCGCGGTCCGCGAATGTACGGAGGTGCGAGCGGTGGTCGGAAAATCATCGTCGTCGAGGCTTTTGGCACGCAGGCTCGGTACATCGTCGAAGTCGTCGTTGGCATCGTTACGCATGGACATTGAGTCAACCTTTGTGGAACGCGGTGATGGCTTGATGCGGCGCAGTATAACCCCCACTGCCGCATCGATTGACCGTCATCTGCGAACTCGGTTCAGTGTTGCGGTGGGTGCTTGAGTGTCAGCGGATGTCCTGAGCCTTCCACCAGCCGCAGAATTCATCAAGGGCGGTCCAGAGACTGACTTTGGGATCGTAGTCCAGATAATGCTGGGCGCGGCTGATGTCCAGGGTGAAATTTTTGTTCATCACCTGCATGCCCAGGCGCGACAGGGTCGGTTCGGGACGACCCGGCCACACCTTGCACACCCCCTCGTTGAGCGCCGCTACGGTGTAGGCCAAGCCGTAGGAACGGTAGCGCGTGACCTGTGGGACATCCATCTTGCGCATCACGTAATTGACCACGTCCCACAACGGCACCGGCGTGCCGTTGCTGATGTTGTAGGCCTTGCCCAAGGCCGAACCACTGGCCAGCAAACTGCTGAGCAACGCTTCATTGAGGTTTTGCACGCTGGTGAAATCAACCTTGTTCAGACCGTTGCCGATAATGGCAAGCCGTCCCTTGCGCTGCATTTTCAGCAATCTCGGGAAGATGCTCATGTCGCCGGCCCCCGTCACAAAACGCGGGCGCAGGGCCAGGGTTTCGAGGCCGAACTCCTGAGCGCCGAAAACTTTTTGCTCGGCCAGGTATTTGGTCGCGGCATAGGGATGCTTGAAGCGCTTGGGCACCTGTTCTTCGGTCAGTCCCAGGTGATCGCGGCCATCAAAGTAGATCGACGGCGACGACAAGTGCACCAGTCGCCGAACCCGCTGTTTCAGACAGGCCTCGACCACGTTTTCGGTGACCTGCACGTTGCCTTGATGGAAGTCCTGATAACGCCCCCACAAACCGACCGCACCGGCGCAATGCACCACGGCTTCGACGTCTGAGCAGAGGTCGCGCGCCAGTTCCGGGTCGCTCAAGTCTCCCTGGATGAACTCGGCGCCGCGGCGTACCAGATGCTCCACACTTTCGGCCCGGCGGCCGTTGACCCGCACGTCCAGGCCTTGCTCCAGGGCGAAACGCGCAAAGCGCCCGCCAATGAAGCCGCTTGCGCCGGTAACCAGAATCTTCATGAATTGCTCCGAATATTTCGTTTTGCGTATTGCGGGAGGTCTTGACGCTGCCCGTCAGTCCAACGGCACCAGCCATTGCTTCGACGAACGCACCAACTGATCGGTGAGTAACCCGAGCAACTGACCGCCATTGCGCCAATGATGCCAGTACAGCGGCACATCGATCGGCTTATCTGGCAGAAGCTCCACCAATACGCCGCGCTCCAGTTGCTCGCGCACTTGCAGTTCAGGTACCAGGCCCCAACCGAGTCCCGCTTCCGTGAGGCGGATGAAGCCTTCGGACGAGGGGCATAGATGGTGTTCGAATCCTCCCTCTACGCCGAGGGACGCGAGGTAGCGATGCTGTAGGAAATCGTCCGGGCCAAACACCAGTGCGGGCGTTTTCGACAACAGATCGGCACGTACACCTTCAGGAAAATGCCGGGCGATAAATGCCGGGCTGGCCAACGCACGGTAGCGCATGGCCCCCAGCAAAACGCTTCGCGCGCCGGCCACCGGTCGCTCACTGGCGCAGACACACGCCGCGACTTCACCGGCGCGCATGCGTTTGAGGCCGACGGTCTGGTCTTCGACCACCAGATCAAGCAGCAGATGCTGTTGCGCGCAAAAATCCCCGACCGCCACGGCCCACCACGTGGCGAGGCTGTCGGCATTCAAAGCGATGCGCAGGCGTTCGGGCAGGCCTTCTTCGTCGAGTGCCGGCACCAGTGTTTGCAAGTCCCGCTCAAGTAAACGCACCTGCTGCACATGGTTGAGCAGTCGTCGGCCGATTTCGGTGGGCGCCGGCGGTGTAACCCGCACCAGCACCGGTTGACCGACCCGCGCCTCGAGCAATTTGATGCGTTGAGAGATCGCCGACTGGGACAAACCCAACACCTGCGCAGCACGTTCGAAACCGGCCTGCTCAACCACCGCAGCCAAGGCAGAAAGCAATTTATAGTCGAACATCAGTTTTCCTAATGAGCGATCAGCATGATTGGTTTTTCTTATACAGCTTTGCACCGGAGAATGGCCAGCAAGAACTCTTCAACAAGGATCATCGACATGGCTGGCGAAACTTCATTGGCAACCCTGCTGCGCAGCATGAGCCCGCACCTTAACGTCGGCGAATACGTGTTCTGCACACTGCGCGACGGCAATTTGCCAGCGGGCCTTGAAATTGTCGGCAGCTTTCGCGAGCAGGAAGGTCTGACCGTGATTCTGGAACGTTCCCACGCCGAGAAGGCCGGCTTCAGTTTCGACTACGTCGCGGCCTGGATCACCTTGAACGTGCACTCGGCCCTCGAAGCCGTCGGCCTGACCGCCGCGTTCGCCACGGCATTAGGCCAGGCCGGCATCAGTTGCAACGTGATTGCCGGCTATTACCACGACCACCTATTCGTCGGCCAGGCCGATGCCGAACACGCCCTGCACGTGCTGCGGGACCTGGCGGCCAACGCGGAGTAAACATCTTATGTGGCAAAGTTATGTGAACGGCCTGTTGGTGGCCGCGGGGCTGATCATGGCGATCGGCACTCAGAATGCGTTTGTGTTGGCTCAGAGCCTTAGGCGCGAACATCACCTGCCCGTGGCGGCACTCTGCGTGACCTGCGATGCCTTGCTGGTGGCCGCCGGGGTATTCGGCCTGGCGACGGTGCTGGCGCAGAACCCGACGTTGCTGGCATTCGCCCGTTGGGGTGGCGCGGCGTTTCTGATTTGGTATGGCAGCCTGGCGTTGCGTCGGGCCTGCTCGAAACAGAGCCTGCAACAAGGTGAAAACCAGACCGTGCGTTCGCTGCGAGCGGTAATGCTCAGCGCGCTGGCCGTGACCTTGCTCAACCCGCACGTTTATTTGGATACGGTGCTGCTGATCGGCTCCCTCGGCGCACAACAGACAGAGCCCGGCGCTTATGTCGTTGGGGCGGCCAGTGCGTCGTTGTTGTGGTTTTTCACCCTGGCGCTGGGCGCGGCGTGGCTGGCGCCATGGTTGGCCCGGCCAAGCACCTGGCGGATTCTCGATCTGTTGGTAGCGGTGATGATGTTTGCAGTGGCCTTTCAATTAATCGCTGGCTGATTATTCCAAAAGGCTCTGGAACCTCTATTCCACACAGTTGTTGCGTGGTTATGCCGCACCCCCGGTGCTATGATCCGATCCCTGCGCCGCAAAGAGTACAAACTCCCCGGCGCATGTCTGGCCGCCCGTGATCGGCCTTGCGCTCACCGCAACTGACCTGATTAGGAGAATCATCATGGCTTTCGAATTGCCGCCGCTGCCTTACGCACACGATGCCCTGCAGCCGCACATTTCCAAGGAAACTCTGGAATTTCACCACGACAAGCACCACAACACCTATGTCGTGAACCTGAACAACCTGGTGCCAGGCACCGAGTTCGAAGGCAAGACCCTGGAAGAAATCGTTAAATCTTCTTCGGGCGGTATCTTCAACAACGCCGCTCAGGTCTGGAACCACACTTTCTACTGGAACTGCCTGGCGCCAAACGCCGGCGGTCAACCAACCGGCGCGCTTGGCGACGCCATCAACGCAGCCTTCGGTTCGTTCGACAAGTTCAAGGAAGAATTCAGCAAGACTTCCATCGGCACCTTCGGTTCCGGTTGGGGCTGGCTGGTGAAAAAGGCTGACGGTTCCCTGGCCCTGGCCAGCACCATCGGCGCCGGCAACCCGCTGACCAGCGGCGACACCCCGCTGCTGACCTGCGACGTCTGGGAACACGCCTACTACATCGACTACCGCAACCTTCGTCCAAAATACGTCGAAGCGTTCTGGAACCTGGTCAACTGGAAATTCGTGGCTGAGCAGTTCGAAGGCAAAACCTTCACCGCTTAAGATCGACGCCCGTTAAGAAACCCGGCTTTTGCCGGGTTTTTTTTGGGCGCTGGAAATGTGTGGCCTGTCAGGCCGTCTTCATCGGAACGCCTATTGCTGCGGGTCGACGATATCCAACGCCCGATTCACGGCCAAGTCCGCCAACATGACGATCTGCGCGATGGCCAGCGCCGTACTGCGCTGGGAGCCGGTCAGGTAGGTGGCGAGATCACTGGCCATGACACTCGCCGAGGCCAATGACTCACAGGCGTGGGCCAGGAGGGATTCGGTATCCATGTCCGGGACGATCATGAACATAGTGTTGGGACTGTAGGGTTTGGTGGTGTTGAAGGGGGGATCGGGGATTAACTTATCCACTTACATTTCCTTTTGAGTTTGGAGCCATCGATTCCCGATCTCACTCGAAGAAGAGGTGGCAGCTATGTGCAGGGTGAGATCACCGGCAAAAGGAACCCGGCCGGACTGAAGTCCGCCCGCACACAGCCGCCATAAAACAATTGCGGACAGCCTGGAGCTGGCGGCAATTATGGAGGGCCTAGCGCTGGTTTCCAATTGCTTAGTCGGGGATCTCACTCCCGATCGCTGATTTTCAGCGACAGCCAAAAGGTTATTGACCCCGCGTCCAACAGGCAACCTGAAAACTGTGTGGGAAAGGTCTGGCGTTTTTACAGTTCAATAAACACAAAAGCGGAACCTGTGGGAGCGAGCTTGCTCGCGATAGCGGTTTGTCAGTCACAAAGATGTTGAATGTGCTGCCGTCATCGCGAGCAAGCTCGCTCCCACAGGGGATGGATGTTTGGCAGAAAGAGATTGGTCGGCTGTCAGCGCTTCTCACCACTCGACAGGCCGAGCGTTAGCTCGCCTGCAGCTCTTGATCGTGATCCACCCGCCCCTTCGGGAGGCTGAGTGGAGGTGTTCGCAGCGCCGTTCGACGCCGTCGAACACGCTGCATGTAGGTCGTCGCGAAGCAGACCGGAGGGCAGTGTCCCCGGATGAATACCGGAGCGAGGGAACGCCGAGCCCTAGCGAGGGGCCGGACGCTCGGGGCGAGACCTTTGCTTCCTTTGGGCTGGGCCGGCACTCCGGCGTTTGCCAAAGGGAGTTGCCGTAAGGGCGAAACCATTAGTGGCCGTTACCGCAGGAATGGATATGTACACCGGGTGCATCCGCAGAAACCAGGGCAATTTCCCACGATGAAACCAGCCTTCAGCCCCTTGCCCCAACGCCACAGCCGTCTAACATCAACCAAACGGAAAATATGTCCACATCCCCCTCAAGTTGAAGGACTCAACAACCGACACAGTACAAATAGCGCAAATACTCCAAACGACAGCATTTCGGCCAAGCTACAGGCAAAACCCTAAGTGATTGATTGTCCCTTTGACTGCCATCACCGGATTGCCAATACTCATGGCAACTTGACGCTACCCGCACGGAACAAGGAATGACTCTTTGAAGCTGGAACTCAAGAACAGCTTGTCGGTGAAGTTGCTCCGGGTCGTGCTCCTGTCGGCATTGATCGTCGGCGTGGTCTTGAGCTGCGCGCAGATCGTTTTCGATGCCTATAAAACACGCCAGGCCGTGGCCAGTGATGCTCAACGCATCCTCGACATGTTCCGCGACCCCTCGACACAGGCCGTCTACAGCCTGGACCGCGAAATGGGCATGCAGGTGATCGAAGGCCTGTTTCAAGACGACGCTGTCCGCAAGGCTTCCATTGGCCATCCCAACGAAACCATGCTCGCGCAAAAGTCTCGCGAGTTGCAGCATTCCGGCAGTCGCTGGCTGACCGACCTGATCCTCGGCAAGGAACGCACCTTCACCACCCAACTGGTGGGTCGCGGCCCTTACAGCGAGTATTACGGAGACCTGAGCATCACGCTCGACACCGCCACCTATGGCCAGGGTTTCATCGTCAGTTCGGTGATCATCTTCATCTCCGGCGTGTTGCGTGCCATGGCCATGGGGCTGGTGCTGTACCTGGTCTATCACTGGCTGTTGACCAAGCCGCTGTCGCGGATCATCGAACATCTCACGGAAATCAATCCGGATCGCCCCAGCGCACACAAAATCCCGCTGCTCAAGGGGCATGAAAAGAACGAACTGGGGATCTGGATCAACACCGCCAACCAGTTGCTCGAGTCCATCGAGCGCAACACCCATTTGCGCCACGAAGCGGAAAACAGCCTGCTACGCATGGCCCAGTACGACTTCCTCACCGGTCTGCCGAACCGCCAGCAATTGCAACAGCAACTGGACAAAATCCTGGTAGACGCCGGCAAGTTGCAACGTCGGGTCGCGGTATTGGTGGTCGGCCTGGACGACTTCAAGGGCATCAACGAACAATTCAGCTACCAGACCGGTGACCAACTGCTGCTGGCCCTCGCTGATCGCCTGCGAGCTCACAGCGGACGCCTCGGCACCCTCGCCCGCCTTGGCGGCGACCAGTTCGCCCTGGTTCAGGCCGATATCGAACAACCCTACGAAGCGGCCGAACTGGCCCAAAGCATTCTCGATGACCTGGAAGCGACGTTCGCCCTCGATCATCAAGAGATTCGCCTGCGCGCCACCATCGGCATCACCCTGTTCCCCGAGGACGGTGACAGCACCGAAAAACTGCTGCAAAAAGCCGAGCAGACCATGACCCTGGCCAAGACTCGCTCACGCAACCGTTATCAGTTCTATATCGCCAGCGTCGACACCGAAATGCGTCGCCGTCGCGAGCTGGAAAAAGACCTGCGCGACGCCTTGGCCCGTGACCAGTTCTACCTCGTCTACCAGCCGCAGATCAGCTATCGCGATCACCGTGTGGTGGGTGTCGAGGCGCTGATTCGCTGGCAACATCCCGAGCACGGGCTGGTTCCGCCAGACTTGTTCATCCCCCTGGCCGAGCAGAACGGCACCATCATCGCCATCGGTGAGTGGGTGCTGGATCAGGCGTGCAAGCAATTGCGCGACTGGCATGACCAGGGTTTCGTCGACCTGCGCATGGCGGTGAACCTGTCTACGGTGCAACTGCACCACGCGGAGTTGCCACGGGTGGTCAACAATCTGCTGCAGATGTACCGCCTGCCGCCCCGCAGCCTGGAGCTTGAAGTCACCGAAACCGGGCTGATGGAAGACATCAGCACGGCCGCCCAGCACCTGCTGAGCCTGCGCCGCTCCGGTGCGCTGATCGCGATCGACGACTTCGGCACCGGTTACTCGTCTTTGAGCTATCTGAAAAGCCTGCCGCTGGACAAGATCAAGATCGACAAGAGCTTCGTTCAGGACCTGCTCGATGACGACGACGATGCGACCATCGTTCGGGCCATCATCCAATTGGGCAAGAGCCTGGGCATGCAGGTGATTGCCGAAGGCGTGGAAACCGCCGAGCAAGAGGCCTACATCATCTCCGAAGGCTGTCACGAAGGTCAGGGCTATTTCTACAGCAAGCCGCTGCAAGCGCGGGAATTGAGCGCGTATCTGAAACAGGCTCAGCGCAGTAACGCGGCCATCCTCTGAAAGATCGGTTGCGTGTGGACCGTTGATCCAGCGCAACCGTTTCGTGAATAAGAAATATTTCCAGGCACAACCCTTTACACATAATGCGAAAGATTTGCATTATGTCGCAGCTTTGCGCGCTTGCTGCGCCATTCCACCCCCTCTCGAAGCAGGATGTTCGCCATGATTCGTATGCCTCTGGCTACCGCCAGTCTGTTGGCCATCGCTATTTCCCTCGCCGGTTGTGGCGAAGGCAAAGACAAAGCTGTCGCTGCGCAGGCACCGACTCCGGCCGCCAGCACCACGGCCCCGGCTGCTGCACCTGCCGCTGCCAGTAAAGTCGACGAAGCCGCTGCCAAAGCCGTTGTCGCGCATTACGCCGACATCGTCTTCGCCGTTTACAGCGATGCCGAATCTACCGCGAAGACCCTGCAAACCGCCGTCGACGCCTTCCTCGCCAAGCCGAACGCCGACACCCTGAAAGCTGCCAAGGCTGCCTGGATCGCTGCCCGCGTTCCTTACCTGCAGAGCGAAGTGTTCCGCTTCGGCAACACCATCATCGACGACTGGGAAGGTCAGGTGAATGCCTGGCCACTGGACGAAGGCCTGATCGACTACGTCGACAAATCCTACGAGCACGCACTGGGTAACCCGGGCGCCACGGCCAACATCATCGCCAACACCCAGGTTCAGGTCGGCGAAGACAAGATCGACGTGAAAGACATCACCCCGGCCAAACTCGCCAGCCTGAACGAGCTGGGTGGTTCCGAGGCCAACGTTGCCACCGGCTACCACGCCATCGAATTCCTGCTCTGGGGCCAGGACCTGAACGGCACCGGGCCTGGCGCCGGCAACCGTCCAGCTTCCGACTACCTGGAAGGCAAAGGCGCAACCGGCGGTCATAACGATCGTCGTCGCGCTTACCTGAAGTCCGTGACCCAACTGTTGGTCAGCGACCTGGAAGAAATGGTCGGTAACTGGAAGCCGAATGTGGCCGACAACTACCGCGCCACTCTGGAAGCCGAGCCTGCCGAAAGCGGCCTGCGCAAAATGCTGTTCGGCATGGGCAGCCTGTCCCTGGGCGAACTGGCGGGCGAGCGCATGAAGGTTTCCCTGGAAGCCAACTCCCCGGAAGACGAACACGACTGCTTCAGCGACAACACCCACAACTCGCAGTTCTACGATGCCAAAGGCATTCGTAATGTGTACCTGGGCGAGTACACCCGCGTCGACGGCACCAAAATGACCGGCGCCAGCCTGTCGTCCCTGGTAGCCAAGGCCGACCCGGCTGCCGACGCTGCGCTGAAAGCCGACCTGGCGGCGACCGAAGCGAAGATGCAGGTTATCGTCGATCACGCCAACAAGGGTGAGCACTACGACCAGCTGATCGCTGCCGGCAACACTGCTGGCAACCAGATCGTGCGCGACGCTATCGCTTCCCTGGTCAAGCAGACCGGTTCGATCGAAGCCGCCGCTGGCAAACTGGGCATCAGCGACCTGAACCCGGACAACGCTGATCACGAATTCTGATCAACACTGGCTGAGTGACTAAGAGGCGACCTTCGGGTCGCCTTTTTCATATCTGCCAAACACAGCCCCCTGTGGGAGCGAGCTTGCTCGCGATGAGGCCGTGTCAGTCAACTTAAATGCTGAATGTAAAACCGCAATCGCGAGCAAGCTCGCTCCCACAGGGAATTGAGGTTTCCTGATAAACCCTGCCCCACATCAACCAAACGATAATTCCTCTTATTCAATCTCCCCTGCCCTGTTAGACTTTGCGCCCCTTGTTTTGCTCGTCTTGCAGGATGTCTGATGCCCTCACTGCCTCTTCGCTTGTCCGCACTGTTGCTGGCCCTGGGCCTGAGTGCCTGCGATGACGCCCCGCGTTTTACCCAAGCCGAACCCGGTGAAGCCCGGTCCGGTGGCAGCGCGACCGTGCGCAAGACCGATCAGAACTCGTTTTCCCTGCCGTCCGCCAATCTGCCACCGTCACGGCGCGTGGACTTCAGCGTCGGCAACAGCTTCTTCCGCAATCCCTGGGTGATCGCCCCGTCGACCACCACCGCCAGGGATGGCCTCGGCCCGTTGTTCAACACCAACGCCTGCCAGAACTGCCACATCAAGGACGGCCGCGGTCACCCGCCCACGCCTGATGCGCAAAATGCCGTGTCGATGCTGGTGCGCCTGTCGATTCCCGATACGCCGGCGTATGCCAACGTCATCAAGCAACTCGGTGTCGTCCCGGAGCCGGTCTACGGCGGACAATTCCAGGACATGGCCGTGCCCGGTGTCGTCCCGGAAGGCAAAGTGCGTGTCGATTACACGCCCGTTCCGATTCGTTTCAAGGACGGCACCGAAGTCGAGTTGCGCAAGCCGACGTTGCAGATCACCCAGCTCGGCTACGGCCCGATGCACCCTGACACGCGTTTCTCGGCCAGGGTTGCACCGCCAATGATTGGCCTGGGTCTGCTCGAAGCGATTCCCGACGAGGCGATCCTGGCCAATGCCGAGGCTCAGGCAAAAGACAAAAACGGCATCGCCGGGCGTCCGAACCGGGTCTGGGATGACGCGCAGCAAAAAACCGTTCTCGGGCGATTTGGCTGGAAGGCCGGCCAACCAAACCTCAATCAGCAAAATGTTCATGCGTTTTCCGGTGACATGGGCCTCACCACAAGCCTGAGACCCGTTGATGATTGCACCGACACGCAAGCCGCTTGCAAGCAGGCGCGCAATGGCAATGGCTCGGATGGCGAGCCGGAAGTCAGCGATAACATCCTGCGTCTGGTGTTGTTCTACAGCCGTAATCTCGCCGTACCAGCACGTCGGGATGTCAGCGCGCCCGATGTGCTGGCCGGCAAGAATCTGTTTTTCCAGGCCGGGTGCCACTCCTGTCATACCCCGAAATACACCACTGCCGCCAACGCCGCCGAACCTGAACTGGCCGATCAAGTGATTCGCCCTTACAGCGATCTGCTGCTGCACGACATGGGCGACGGTCTGGCCGACAACCGTACCGAATTCCAGGCCAGCGGCCGCGACTGGCGCACCCCGCCGTTGTGGGGCATCGGCTTGACGCAGGCGGTCAGTGGCCACACCCAGTTTTTGCACGATGGCCGCGCCCGCAATCTGCTCGAAGCCGTGCTCTGGCATGGCGGCGAAGCCAAAGCGGCGCAGCAACAGGTTTTGTCTTTCAATGCCGAGCAGCGCGCTGCGTTGCTGGCGTTTTTGAATTCCCTTTAATACGTATTCCATAGCGGGAGCCCGACATGTTCCGTCCCAAATTGTTGTTCACCAGCCTTGCCGCGCTAGCCTTGGGCGCCTGTTCGCCTCAGGATCCGCAGGCCGTTACCTCGGCGGCCATCGCCAAGCAAGTGATCCTGCCGACCTACAGCCGCTGGGTAGAAGCCGACCGTCAACTGGCGGTCAGCGCCCTGGCCTTCTGCGAAGGCAAGGAAAACCTCGACACCGCCCGTGCCGACTTCCTGCATGCGCAGAAAGCCTGGGCCGAGCTGCAACCGCTGCTGATCGGCCCGCTGGCCGAGGGCAACCGTTCGTGGCAGGTGCAGTTCTGGCCGGACAAGAAAAACCTCGTGGGCCGTCAGGTCGAGCAACTGGTCACCGCGCAGCCGCAGATCGATGCCGCCTCCCTGACCAAATCGAGCGTGGTGGTTCAGGGCCTCTCCGCCTATGAATACATCCTGTTCGACAGCAAGATCGACATGGCCGACAGCGCCCAGAAAGCCAAGTACTGCCCGCTGCTAAGCGCCATTGGCGAGCGTCAGAAGCAATTGGCCGAAGAGATCCTGTCGCGCTGGAACACCAACGACGGCATGCTCGCGCAGATGAGCAAATTCCCCAACCAGCGCTACGCCGACTCCCACGAAGCGATCGCGGACCTGCTGCGCGTGCAAGTCACCGCGCTGGACTCCCTGAAGAAAAAACTCGGCACGCCGATGGGCCGTCAGAGCAAGGGCATTCCTCAGCCGTTCCAGGCCGACGCCTGGCGCAGCAAGTCCTCGCTGCAAGGTCTGGAAGCCAGCCTGGCTGCAGCGCAAACCGTTTGGGTTGGTGTCGACAACAAAGGCCTGCGCGGTCTGTTGCCAAACGAGCAAAAACCCTTGGCCGACAAGATCGACGCCGCTTACGCGTCGTCCCTGAAACTGTTCGCCAGCAACCAGCGCTCGCTGACCGAAATGCTCGGCGATGACGCCGGTCGCCAGCAACTCAACGACATCTACGACAGCCTCAACGTCGTCCACCGCCTGCACGAAGGCGAACTGGCCAAGGCGCTGGGCATCCAACTGGGCTTCAACGCCAACGACGGTGACTGATGAGGGCAAGTTCCATGCTGCGACGCCAGGCTCTGACGTTAGGTAGTTTGCTGCTGGGTGCGGTGACGCTGGGCGGCTGGACGCTGTTCAAGCAGAAGGACAAAAGCCCGCTGCTGCTCTCGGCGCGGGACGATACCGACGGCAAACATTACGCTGTCGGATACCGGCTGGACGGCACCCGGGTGTTTGCCAGCCAGGTCGGCCAGCGTTGCCATGACATCATCAACCACCCGACGCTGCCGATTGCGCTGTTCGTCGCCCGTCGTCCTGGCACCGAGAGTTACCTGATCGACCTGCGCGACGGCACGCTGCTGCAAACCGTGGTCTCACGGCCGAACCGGCACTTCTACGGTCACGCGGTGATTCACAAGAGCGGCGACTGGCTGTACGCCACCAAGAACGACACCTCCGATCCGGGCCGAGGCTTGCTCGGTGTGTATAAGTTCGAAGATGAGCGACTTATCCACAGCGGCGAGATCCCTACTCACGGTGTCGGTCCGCATCAGGTGTCGTGGATGCCCGATGGTGAAACCCTGGTGGTCGCCAACGGCGGCATTCGCACCGAGGCCGAAAGCCGCGTCGAGATGAACCTCAACGCCATGGAACCGAGCCTGGTCCTGATGCAACGCGACGGCACCCTGCTGAGCAAGGAAACCCTCGCCCAGCAGATGAACAGCGTGCGTCATTTGGGGATTGCCAGCGACGGCACCATCGTCGCCGGTCAGCAGTTCATGGGACCGTCTCACGAGTCTTCGCAGCTGCTGGCGATCAAGCGGCCCGGCCAGCCGTTCATGGCCTTCCCGGTGCCTGAGCATCAGCTGCAGGCCATGGGGCATTACACCGCCAGCGTCGCGGTACACAGCGAACTGCGCCTGGTCGCGTTGACCGCGCCACGGGGCAATCGCTTTTTCATCTGGGACCTGGACAGCGGTGAAGTGCGCCTGGACGCACCGCTTCCCGATTGCGCCGGGGTCGGCGCGGTAGCCGATGGCTTTGTCGTGACTTCGGGTCAGGGGCGATGCCGCTACTACGATTGCAGCCAGACAAGCCTTGTTGCAAAACCCCTTGATCTACCCGCAGGGCTCTGGGACAACCACCTGCTCCTCATCTAAGCACGCTCTGCCTTTGTAGGAGCCGAGCTTGCCTGTAAAAAGTGGCAGTTGGAATCCCCGGCACACTCGGAGTAATGTGCCCGACTGTCTCACCTGATTTTCTCCAAGGAAGTGGAAATATGCTGCGCCGCCGCATGCTGATCATGTTGGGTGTTGTTTTGCTGATCGTGCTGGTCCTGGCCGGTTACAAAGCCTTCTCCATCTATACGATGATTCAAGGCTTTGCTGTGCCGAAACCAGCGATCAGTGTCGCCGTGGCCACTGCCACCGAACGGCCGTGGCAAGCCCGCCTGCCCACCGTCGGCACCCTGAAGGCGCTGCAAGGCGTGGACCTGAGCCTGGAGACCGACGGCACCGTCATCGATTTGCAGTTCGAGTCAGGTCAGAAGGTCAAGGTCGGCCAACCGCTGCTCCTGCTTGATAGCGTGGTAGAAACCGCCCTGCTCGAAACCGCTCAGGCCGACTTGGGTCTGGCACAGCTCGATTACGGTCGCGGCAGCCAATTGGTGGGCAGCCAGGCCATTTCCAAAGGCGAATTCGACCGGCTCTCGGCGGTGTTGAAAAAGAGCCGGGCCACGGTCAATCAGCTCAAGGCGGCGCTGGCCAAAAAACGCTTGCTCGCACCGTTCAGCGGGACCATCGGCATTCGTCAGGTGGACATCGGTGACTATCTCGCCAGCGGCACCATGATTGCCACCCTGCAAGACCTCAGCAGTCTCTACGTCGACTTCTTCGTGCCCGAGCAGTCGGTGCCGAAGATCGCCATCGGCCAACCGGTGCAGATCATTGTCTCGGCCTACCCGGCACAGAACTTCCCCGGGACCATCAGTGCAATCAACCCGAAAGTCGAAAACAGCACTCGCAACGTCCAGGTCCGCGCGACCCTGGCCAACCCCGACAGCAAACTGTTGCCGGGGATGTTCGCCAGCCTGCAAGTGTTGTTGCCCGACCCGCAGCCGCGCATCGTCGTGCCGGAAAGTGCGATCACCTACACGCTTTACGGCAATTCGCTCTATGTCGTCGCGCAGAAAAAAGCCGAAGACGGCAGCGTCGAAAAGGACGATAAGGGCGAGCCCATTCTGATCGCCGAACGGCGTTTCATTGAAACCGGCGAGCGCCGCGATGGCCTGGTGATGATCACCAAAGGTGTGCAGAACGGCGAAAAAGTGGTCACAGCCGGCCAGATCAAACTGGACAACGGCGCACATATCGCGATCAGCGACGACAAGACACTAGCCGAGAAGAGCAGTCAGCCTCGCGTTGACTGATCAAGGAATCCCCATGGCTTTTACCGACCCGTTCATCCGCCGCCCGGTGCTCGCCACCGTGGTCAGCCTGTTGATTGTGCTGCTGGGCTTCCAGGCCTGGAGCAAGTTGCCGCTGCGCCAATATCCGCAAATGGAAAACGCCCTGATCACGGTCACCACCGCTTACCCCGGGGCCAATGCCGAGACCATCCAGGGCTACATCACCCAACCGATGCAGCAGAGTCTGGCCAGCGCCGAGGGTATCGACTACATGACGTCGGTCAGTCGCCAGAACTTCTCGGTAATCTCGATCTACGCGCGCATTGGCGCCAACAGCGACCGCTTGTTCACCGAATTGCTGGCCAAGGCCAACGAGGTGAAAAACCAGCTGCCCCAGGACGCCGAAGACCCGGTACTGAGCAAGGAAGCCGCCGACGCCTCGGCACTGATGTACATCAGCTTCTTCAGCAAGGAGCTGAGCAACCCGCAGATTACCGACTACCTGTCGCGGGTCATCCAGCCGAAACTGGCGACCCTGCCGGGCATGGCCGAAGCCGAGATTCTCGGCAACCAGGTGTTCGCCATGCGCCTGTGGCTGGACCCGGTCAAGCTGGCCGGTTTCGGCCTGAGTGCCAGCGACGTGACCGATGCAGTGCGCAAATACAACTTCCTCTCCGCCGCCGGCGAAGTGAAAGGCGAGTACGTCGTCACCAGCATCAACGCCAACACCGAGCTCAAATCCGCTGAAGCCTTCGCCGCGATTCCGCTCAAGGTCGAGGGCGACAGTCGCGTGCTGCTCAGCGATGTTGCGCGCGTTGAAATGGGCGCGGAGAACTACGACTCGATCAGTTCTTTCGGCGGCACGCCTTCGGTGTACATCGGCATCAAGGCCACGCCTGGCGCCAACCCGCTGGACGTGATCAAGGAAGTGCGCAAGATCATGCCGGACCTGGAAGCCCAACTGCCGCCGAATCTCAAAGGTGAAATCGCCTACGACGCCACGCTGTTCATCCAGGCCTCAATCGACGAAGTGGTGAAAACCCTGTTTGAAGCGGTGCTGATCGTCATCGTGGTGGTGTTCCTGTTCCTCGGCGCGCTGCGTTCGGTGGTGATCCCGGTGGTCACCATCCCGCTGTCGATGATCGGCGTGATGTTCTTCATGCAGATGATGGGCTACTCAATCAACCTGCTGACTTTGCTGGCGATGGTATTGGCCATCGGCCTGGTGGTGGACGACGCTATCGTCGTGGTGGAGAACATTCACCGGCACATCGAAGAAGGCAAGACGCCGTTGGATGCGGCCATCGAAGGCGCCCGGGAAATCGCCATGCCGGTGGTCTCGATGACCATCACCCTGGCGGCGGTCTATGCGCCGATCGGCTTCCTGACGGGGCTGACGGGGGCGCTGTTCAAGGAGTTCGCCCTGACCCTGGCCGGCGCGGTGGTCATCTCTGGCATCGTCGCCCTGACCCTGTCGCCGATGATGTGCGCCTTCTTGCTGCGTCACGACGAAAATCCCAGCGGCCTGGCCCACCGCCTGGACCTGATATTCGAAGGCCTCAAGCGCCGTTACCAAAGCATGCTGCACGCAACCCTGAACACCCGGCCGGTGGTGCTGGTGTTCGCGGTGATCGTGCTGTGCCTGATTCCGGTGCTGCTCATGTTCACCAAGTCGGAACTGGCGCCCGACGAGGACCAGGGCATCATTTTCATGATGGCCAACGCCCCGCAACCGGCCAACCTCGACTACCTGAGCACCTACACCGACGAGTTCGTCACGATCTTCAAAACGTTTCCCGAGTACTACTCGTCGTTCCAGATCAATGGCTTTAACGGCGTGCAATCGGGCATCGGCGGCTTCCTGCTCAAACCGTGGAACGAACGCAGCCGCACCCAGATGGAAATCCTGCCCGAGGTCCAGAGCAAACTGGAGAGCATTTCCGGGCTGCAGATCTTCGGCTTCAACCTGCCCTCCCTGCCCGGCACCGGCGAGGGGCTGCCGTTTCAGTTCGTCATCAATTCCGCCAACGATTACGAGTCACTGCTGCAAGTGGCCGACCGGGTGAAAAAGCGGGCAATGGAATCCGGCAAGTTCGCCTTCGTCGACCTCGACTTGGCATTCGACAAGCCCGAAGTGGTGGTGGATATCGATCGTGCCAAGGCCGCACAGATGGGTGTTTCCATGCAGGATCTTGGCGGGACACTCGCGACGTTGCTGGGTGAGGCGGAGATCAACCGTTTCACCATTGAAGGTCGCAGCTACAAAGTCATCGCTCAGGTCGAACGGCCTTTCCGGGATAACCCCGACTGGCTGAACAATTATTACGTCAAGAACACCCAAGGCGAATTGCTGGCCCTGTCGACCCTGATCACGGTGACCGACCGGGCGCGTCCACGACAGTTGAACCAGTTCCAGCAACTTAATTCGGGCATCCTGTCCGGGGTGCCGCTGGTCAGCATGGGTGAAGCCATCGACACCGTGCGCCAGATCGCTAGGGAAGAGGCACCGGTGGGTTATGCCTTCGACTATGCTGGCGCATCACGGCAATACGTCCAGGAAGGCAGTGCGCTGTGGGTCACCTTCGCTCTGGCACTGGCGATCATTTTCCTGGTACTGGCCGCCCAGTTCGAAAGCTTTCGCGATCCGCTGGTGATTCTGGTGACCGTGCCGTTATCGATCTGTGGCGCGTTGATCCCGCTGTTCCTGGGCTGGTCGAGCATGAACATCTACACCCAGGTCGGCCTGGTGACGTTGATCGGGCTGATCAGCAAGCACGGCATCCTGATCGTCGAATTCGCCAACCAGTTACGCAAGGACAAAGGCCTGACGCCGCGCGAAGCCGTGGAGGAAGCGGCGGCGATTCGTCTGCGTCCGGTGTTGATGACCACTGCTGCGATGGTGTTCGGTATGGTGCCGTTGATCATCGCCACGGGGGCGGGTGCCGTCAGTCGGTTCGACATCGGCACGGTGATCGCCACGGGGATGTCGATCGGGACGTTGTTTACGTTGTTTGTGCTGCCGTGTGTTTACACGCTTTTGGCAAAACCCGACAAACCCTAGGGAACCCACATGGATGGTGCAAGGCTCGAAATTTGGGAATAAAAAAGGCCTCGCGATTGGCGAGGCCTTTTATTTTGGCTTCAATCTGTTCAACTTTGTGGCCTCAATCCTTGAGAAAGACCGAACATGAACAGCAATAAATCATGATCGGGTTGGGATGCCACGGATGCCTTGGCAACGCGTGGCAACGGACAGTGCGCGTCGCCATTCACTGAACTGAGGACTTGCGTGCGGGGCTGCTCCCATGCCGCCACCGCCAGTGAAGCAACTGCCAAGGCTCCTATCAAAAACCCAACTCGTGCAATTTCGAGTTTCATTGCTATAAACCTTTGATAGCGCTGCCAAACGCCGTCTCATAAAAATAGACGAGTTTCTGCCAGTCCGTCGTGCTGAATGACGAGTGGCGACGCAGTTGTTTCATGTCATTGGACGCCGCGCGACGGGCGGTCAAACGGTGCCGGCATTTCTCCAGATCGATCAACGCCACTTCGACTTTGGCCGTCTCGCCTTCGCCGGTGACGCGCACGAATACGTGCTTGATGTAGAGGCAGCTGTGCTGCCAGCGACCCTTGTGCATCCGAACCAGATTCTCGGCCAGATCCTTCAACACTCGATCATGCACGGCCTCACCGTGACGCTCGCGACCGCCGCCAGCGTACCAATGCTCGACTTCCTCAAAGCCGTCCAGCGACTTGGTCACCAGCAATGCGCGCCATTTGTGTACAGGATCGCGCTGAGCACCGCAGAAAACGATCTCAGGAACGCGAACGTCGAGCAGGTGCATGCGAGTGAGTGCATCGCGCTCGCGCAACACCGTCGGCCGACCGAACGGGTGCAGCCAGCTGCGATAGATATGCCCGGTCTGACGTTTAACGTAAAGCAGCTGTCCATTGGTGCTCACGACGCGCTGCACGCCGCTTTCTCCTCCGCGACGGACGTTGGGTTCTTCTACCCATTCACCGCGCTGATTCCAGAAATAGTCGAAGCGGACTTGAGGAGCGACGTCCGTTTCTGCTGCACATTGCACTGCCATTCTGTTACCTCTTGCGTAATACGTAGACCCGCCACATGGCATAGAGCGGTAAAAAGTCCAGTTGTTCCTCGATACGGAAACCCACCTGCTCGAATTCCTTTTCAACCGTAGCCGCCGGTAACACAAATCGATTTTGGTAACCTTCCTGCCCACGGGTTTTCTCGGCGCGCTTGCGTTTCCACGCTTTGAAATTGCCGTCCACCCACAAAGAAAGGATCACGCTGTCGCGGGTGACGCGCTCGAACTCACGCAAAATAGCCAGTCGATGCTCGGCTTCACCGATGTGATGGAGCAAACGCATGCAGAAAATGCTGTCGACGGCGTTATCAGGTAAGGCAATGTCGAATGCAGAAGTGTGCAAGGGCTGTACCCGTTTCACTACATCGGCAGGTTGCGCCTGCATGGCAATCTTCAGCATGGACTCGGAGTTGTCAGCCCCGATAATGGCTCGATTGGTTTTTTCCGCCAGCAATGGCCAGAAACGTCCCGCACCACAGGGCAAATCGAGGACCAGACCCGGCTCGCCGACCAGTGTCAGCGCCCTGCGCGCCATTTGCTCGTCACGCCAGTGAGACAGGCGGCGGCCAAGCCCATCCTTATGCTTGCGCAGGTATCGTTGAGCGTGCTGATCGTCGTATTTTTCGGAAAAATCAAGTTTGATCGGGCCATCCATCGTCAAGGTCTCCTGAGCGTCGATGGCACCCACGATAAGGAGCGCCGTGTCAGCGTCAGGTCATACCTTTGTGAAAAAAATGTTATGTAAAACTTCAAATTATTTCGAGGTTTTACAGAGCGATAACGATCGCTCCAGGCTACTGCGTTTCAAGAGGTTGATCAGTCCACATCCGACGGATACAACTCCACCTGAAAACGACAACCATTGGGTTCCATGTTCGTCAGGCTGACGTTCCAACCCTGGTTTTCACAGATCCGCTGCACCAGCGACAGTCCCAACCCCAGGCCCTCGCCGCGTTTCTCATTGCCCCGCACGAAGGGCTCGAACATCGCCTCGCGTTTTTCTTCTGGAATGCCCACGCCGCTGTCCTCGACGAAGAAACCCGTGGCCGTCAGGGTCAGGCGGATGAACCCGTGTTCGGTGTAATGCAGCGCGTTACGCAGCAGGTTGCCCATGACCGCGTGCAGCAGGGTTGCGTTGTAGCAGGTGTTTGCCGGAGTGCCCGGCTCAAAGATCAGCGCCAGCCCCTTGGCCTCGATCGGCTCGCGCCACAAATTGAGCAGTCCATCGGCTACCTGGCTCAGGGTCTGGTGGGGCGACATGCCGGCGTCTTCACGCTGTGCGCGGGCCAACATCAGGAAGGTTTGCACCAGCTCGCGCATCTCTTCACAGGCGCGGGCGATTCGCTCGACCTGAGCACGTCCACGCTGATCGATGCCGGGGTTTTCCAGCAGCAGCTCGCAGGAGCTGGCCAGCACCATCAATGGCGTGCGCAGTTCGTGACTGACGTCACTGGTGAACATCCGTTCGCGGGTCAACGCCTGGCGCAAACGCCCGAGGGTGGCATCGAAGGCCACGGCCAACTCGCCCACTTCATCAGCGGCATAATCCGGCGCCAGCGGTGGCGCCAGACCTAATAATTGATCACGGTGACGGACCTGACGTGCCAGTCGCACCACGGGCGCCATCACTTTGCGCGCCAGTACCCAGCCGAGAAACACCGCCAACGCCAGACTCAGGACGAAACCCACCAGCACCACGGCAAACAGCACCCGTTCACGCTCTTCGAAATCACTCTGATCCTGCAACAGCACGTAGTGCCGGCCGTCGACGACTTCGACCATCGCGTGATACGACAGCTGCTCGCGAAACACTTCGTGAAAGCCCGGGTCCAGGTGCCGCAGGTCCCTGGGGAGTTCGAAGTCGCCCGGCCCGCCGCTGAAATAGAACATTTGGTCCGGCTCGGGACGGTGACTCCAGTCCGACACGCTGTCCATCAGCAACAGACGTTGTAAATCGCCACCCAGCCCTGCCGATATCAGTTTTTCTTCCACCAGGTGCACGGTCGCCACAATGCCCATGGCAAAGGCTCCCGCAACCAGTGCGCTCATCAACGCAAAGGCGATGATGATCCGTTGAGCAAGGCTCTGTTTAAACTCCATCTCGGCCCTCGGCCAAGCGATAACCCACACCGTGCACGGTTTGCAGCAACGGTTTGGTGAACGGCTTGTCGATCACCTGGCGTAATTGATGGACGTGGCTGCGCAGGCTGTCGCTGTCCGGGCAGTCATCACCCCACAGAGCCTCTTCGAGAATTTCGCGGCGCAGTACGTGAGGACTTTTCTGCATCAATACGGCCAGCAACTTCAGGCCCACCGGGTTGAGTTTCAGCAGACGTCCTTCGCGGGTCACTTCCAGGGTATCGAGGTCGTAGATCAGATCGCCGACCTGCAAGGTGCGGCGGCCGCCACCCTGGGCGCGACGCATGACCGCCTCGATGCGCGCCGCCAATTCAGACAGGGCAAAGGGTTTGATCAGGTAGTCATCGGCCCCGGACTTGAAGCCTTGCAGCCGATCGTCCAGTTGATCGCGCGCGGTAAGCATGATCACCGGCGTGTCGCGGCGCGCGTCTTCGCGCAGGCGTTTGCACAGGGTGTAGCCGTCGATACCCGGCAACATGATGTCGAGCACGATCAAGTCGTAATGCTCGGTGGCCGCCAGGTGCAAGCCTGACAAACCGTCCTGCGCGCAATCCACGGTATAGCCTTTGAGCCCCAAGTAATCGGCCAGATTGGCCAGGATATCGCGGTTGTCTTCAACCAATAGAATTCGCATGGGTATCTCCTCCGTACACAGTAACGGCCGTCTTGGCCCGCGCAGCTTAAGGCCAAGTGTGGCTGAGGGCTAGGGCTGCGTGCAGCTGTAAATCCACCCCATAAACCCGGGGCGCCTTTAACGACTTTTTCACTATCGATTCACACGCTGACGACAGGATCAGGCTCAAACTCCGCGCGGCTGCGCTTTTCAGAACATTTCACCGACCAAGGAACTGCCATGGTTTCGACTGCTGTCCACCCCGCCTCCCGCCCGCTGAATTTCTGGGTGTGCCTGGGCGTTCCCGCCATCGCGGCGATCGTTCTGGTGCTGCTCGAACTGACGTCCCTGGACATGGACCTTGCCAAGCTGTTCTATGACCCGGTCGCGGGGGATTTCATCGGACGGCACAGTTACTTCCTGGAAGACATCCTGCATGACCGCGCCAAGCAGGTGGTCATCGCCTTCTCGGTGTTGGCCATCTTCGGTTTCATCGCCTCCTTTTTCATGGACAGGCTCAAACCGGTCAAACGGGAACTGGGCTGCCTGGTGTTGTCTCTCGCTCTGGCAACCTCGTTTGTCACGCCAGTCAAAGCGGTGACGGCCGTTCAATGCCCATGGAGCCTTGAGCAGTTCGGCGGTCACGAAACCTATAGCGAACTGCTCAGCCCTCGCCCGCACACCGATAAACCTGGCCGTTGCTGGCCCGGCGGTCATGCGGCGACCGGTTTCACACTGTTTGCACTGTTCTTTGTCCTGCGTGACCGTCGTCCGCGTCTGGCACGCAAGGCGTTTTTGTTCGCTTTCGCGTTGGGCACGGTGTTTTCCATCAGCCGGATGATGCAGGGAGCGCACTTCTTTTCGCACAATGTGTGGACGGCGATTTTCTGCTGGCTGATTTGTCTGGGGTCGTATTACTACATCCTTTATCGCCCGGTTTCCAAGGCTGATCGAGTGACCCAGGCAGAAACGGTCAGCGCCTGATCCTTGACTTGAATGACCGGCAATAAAAAACCCCGCCTGCTTTCGCAGGCGGGGCTTTTTTATAGGGGTAAGCTCGTACAGGGTAAGGCTGGCTTACATCATGCCGCCCATGCCGCCCATACCGCCCATGTCTGGCATGCCGCCGCCAGCTGGTTTGTCGTCCGGAGCATCAGCGATCATGGCTTCGGTGGTCAGCATCAAGCCACCAATGGACGCCGCAGCCTGCAGAGCAGAGCGAGTCACTTTGGTAGGGTCGAGGATGCCCATTTCGATCATGTCGCCGTATTCGCCGGTAGCAGCGTTGTAACCGAAGTTACCCGAACCTTGCTTGACCTTGTCGACGACTACGCTTGGCTCGTCGCCGGAGTTGGCAACGATCTGACGCAGTGGCGATTCGATAGCGCGACGCAGTACAGCAATACCGACGTTCTGATCAGCGTTGTCGCCTTTCAGTTCGCTGATGGCTTGCAGAGCGCGAATCAGCGCTACGCCACCGCCAGGTACCACGCCTTCTTCAACGGCTGCACGAGTAGCGTGCAGGGCGTCTTCAACGCGGGCTTTCTTCTCTTTCATTTCAACTTCGGAACCAGCGCCAACCTTGATCACTGCAACGCCGCCGGACAGCTTGGCCAGACGCTCTTGCAGTTTTTCACGGTCGTAGTCGGACGAAGTATCAGCCACTTGCTGACGGATCTGCAGAACGCGAGCCTGGATATCAGCTTCAACGCCGGCGCCGTCGATGACGGTGGTGTTTTCCTTGGTTACGGCTACGCGCTTGGCATTACCCAGGTGTTCCAGGGTAGCGCTTTCCAGGCTCAGACCGATCTCTTCAGAGATAACGGTACCGCCGGTCAGGACAGCGATGTCCTGCAGCATGGCCTTGCGACGGTCACCAAAGCCTGGAGCCTTGACGGCAACCACTTTGACGATACCGCGCATGTTGTTCACAACCAGAGTCGCCAAGGCTTCGCCTTCAACGTCTTCGCTCACGATCAACAGTGGACGACCTGCTTTGGCAACGGCTTCCAGTACTGGCAGCAGTTCACGGATGTTCGAGATTTTCTTGTCGACCAGCAGGATCAGCGGACCGTCGAGCTCGGCAGTCATTGTCTCTGGCTTGTTGACGAAGTACGGGGACAGGTAACCACGGTCGAACTGCATGCCTTCAACAACCGACAGTTCGTTTTCCAGGCCCGAGCCTTCTTCAACGGTGATCACGCCTTCTTTACCGACTTTTTCCATGGCTTCGGCAATGATGTCGCCGATGGAGTTGTCGGAGTTGGCCGAGATGGTGCCGACCTGAGCGATGGCCTTGGTGTCAGCGCAAGGCTTGGACAGGGCTTTCAGCTCCTTGACGATGGCGATGGTCGCTTTGTCGATACCGCGCTTCAGGTCCATCGGGTTCATGCCGGCAGCGACGGCTTTCAGGCCTTCGTTGACGATCGATTGAGCCAGAACGGTAGCGGTGGTGGTGCCGTCGCCTGCATCATCGTTGGCACGGGAGGCAACGTCTTTGACCAGCTGCGCGCCCATGTTTTCGAAGCGATCTTTCAGCTCGATTTCTTTGGCAACGGACACGCCGTCCTTGGTGATGGTCGGAGCGCCGAAGCTCTTCTCGATGATCACGTTACGGCCTTTAGGGCCCAGGGTCGCTTTTACTGCGTCAGCCAGGACGTTGACACCGGCGAGCATTTTCTTGCGGGCGGAATCGCCGAATTTAACTTCTTTAGCAGCCATGATCGATATTCCTTAAATACTTTGTAGTAACGGGAAAATGAGCGGGGAATCAGCCTTCGACAACAGCGAGGATTTCGCTTTCGCCAATTACCAGCAGGTCTTCGCCGTCGACTTTCACAGTGTTGCTGCCGGAGTACGGGCCGAACACAACCTTGTCACCCACTTTCACGGACAGCGCACGCACTTCACCGTTGTCCAGTACTTTGCCTGGGCCTACAGCGAGGACTTCACCCTGGTTTGGCTTTTCAGCAGCCGAACCTGGCAGGACGATACCGCCAGCGGTTTTCTTTTCTTCTTCGCTGCGACGGACGACGACGCGGTCATGCAGAGGACGAAGCTTCATTGTCGATCTCTCCTAATTGTGGTTTTCATCGGCCGGTGTATTCCCGGCGGGTTTAACAAATCCGGCGGTGCCGGGTGCGATTCGACGAGCGAACCGCGGAAGTCTGTCTGGCGTAATCGCCAGAAACCTTGCGGTGACCGTTACATAAGGGCGCATAAGCTTATTACAAGGGCGAGTGAGCAAATTTTTTCATGTTGCTGCCCCACAAACGAACACGGCACCCGAAGGTGCCGTGCCGGTGTAGCGTATTACTTGTTATCGCGGTGCTCGAACTCGCCTTCAATCACGTTAGGCTCACGGCCCAGCGGCTCGCGCGGAACAGGACCGCCACGTGGCTGAAGGTCATCGGCGAATGCACGCTGACGGATCGCCTGCTCTTCGGCACGCTGGCGCATTTTATTGGCCAACAGCCGACGAGAGATCGGCAGCAACATGATCAGACCCAGCACGTCCGTGACGAAGCCCGGCAGGATCAACAGACCACCCGCCAGCGCCAGCATCAAACCTTCAAGCATGGTCTGGGCCGGCAGCTCGCCGCGGTTCAGGCTTTCACGGGCACGCAGCGCAGTGGCCAGACCGGCGATACGCAGCACGAACACGCCGAGCATCGAGCCGAGAATCACCAGCAGCAGGGCCGGGAAAAACCCGATTGCCCCGCTCACCTTGACGAATACGAACAGCTCCAACACCGGAAACAGTACAAAGAGCAATAAAAAAGGGCGCATCAAATGGTTCCTCAACGCAAGAATGCCTTGCCAGTCTTCCCTAGATGACGTCGCCGTTTCGTGAATTCAAGCGTCGGCCACTTCATTTTTTGGCCAATGTTCGGCGTGAGCCAGGAAAACCAAGGCTTCGCGCACTTGTGTCGGCGTATTACACGGCGCTTGAAACGGCAGCCAGTAAAGTCCCTGACCGATGCGCAGGTGCATGCCTTCGGTGTCGATACCCGCCAAATGCGCCGGCTCGGTTTTCGGCAGGCCTGCCAGTTCGACGTAGTGGGCGATGGCTTTGGCGTGATCGGCATTCATGTGCTCGACCATGCTCGCTTCGGCCTTTGCGGCGAACGGGTTGGCCAGGGTCAACTGATCGACCCAGTGAATCGCGCCGAAGCCGCCGATGTAACGGTGACGTACCGGTTTGAGCACCCAGAAATCGAAATCATGGGCCTTGTGGTAGCTCTGCGAATCAGGGAAATAGCGGTAGTAGCGCTCGGCTGCTGCATCGATGGCAGACTCATCCTCGAGCTTTTCTGCTTCGGCCAGGTACGTCAGGCGACCAACGGCTTGCACGTCTTCGGCACCGCGCTCACCAACGAACAATGAGCATTTTGGATCTTTCTGCAGGTTATGCGTGTGCTGGGCGATACGACTGATGAGGATCAGCGGCCAGCCCTGCTCGTCCAGGCAGTACGGAACCACGGAGCCAAACGGGAAACCGGGCATCGCCTTGGAGTGCGTCGAGAGCACTCCACGGTATTCCTTGAGAAGCAATTCTCGGGCATTCTTGGCCGCTTCAACGCTCAATTTATGACTCCTTAAATAGAATCCGTCGAAAAAACGGACAGGCGCCTGGGGATAAGTTCCAGTACGCCATCGGGGCAGTTCTCGTGTGCAACCAAGCCACATCTGGTGCAGATCGAGAGGCTCACTAAAAGGAACCCACTCCTCTGACCTGCTATTGGGGCATGCAAATGCAACTCACTGACAAAGTAATCATTATCACGGGCGGTTGCCAGGGTTTAGGCCGTTCCATGGCCGAGTATTTCGCAAGCAAAGGCGCGAAACTGGCACTGGTG
Organism: Pseudomonas sp. RT4P38; assembly: GCF_054897765.1. Taxonomy (NCBI): domain Bacteria; kingdom Pseudomonadati; phylum Pseudomonadota; class Gammaproteobacteria; order Pseudomonadales; family Pseudomonadaceae; genus Pseudomonas; species Pseudomonas sp. RT4P38. The sequence continues at coordinate 1,550,637 of NZ_CM142703.1, read as the reverse complement.
GACCTGAACCAGGAAAAACTCGATGACACCGTCGCCGCCTGCCAGGCCAAGGGTGTCGAGGCCCGCGCCTACCTGTGCAATGTCGCCAATGAAGAGCAAGTGACCCACATGGTCGCCCAGGTGGCCGAAGACTTCGGCTCGATCCATGGCCTGATCAACAACGCCGGGATTCTGCGCGATGGCTTGTTGATCAAGGTCAAGGACGGCGAGATGACCAAGATGAGCCTGGCCCAGTGGCAGACGGTCATCGACGTCAATCTGACCGGCGTATTCCTGTGCACCCGTGAAGTCGCGGCCAAAATGGTCGAGCTGAAAAACAGCGGCACGATCATTAATATCTCGTCGATCTCCCGCGCTGGCAACGTCGGCCAGACCAACTACTCCGCCGCCAAGGCGGGTGTCGCTGCGGCGACCGTGACCTGGGCCAAGGAACTGGCACGCTACGGTATTCGTGTGGCGGGCATTGCGCCGGGTTTTATCGAAACCGAGATGACGCTGGGCATGAAGCCTGAGGCGCTGGAGAAGATCACGTCCGGGATTCCGCTCAAGCGCATGGGCAAGCCTGAAGAGATCGCCCATTCGGCGGCCTACATTTTCGAGAACGACTACTACACCGGTCGGATTCTGGAGATGGATGGCGGGTTGCGTATTTAAAGCCAGCCTGAAACCACTGTGGGAGCGGCTGTGGCGAGGGGATTTATCCCCGTTGGGTGGCGCAGCCGCCCCCAAAAAAATGGGCCTGCTTCGCAGTCCAACGGGGATAAATCCCCTCGCCACAGCTCGCTCCCACAGGAGATCGTATTTCAGGTCATTAATCGTCGCTGATCGTGATGTTCGGCATGGCCGGTGTCGCCGCTTCCTGCAACACGATCCGCGCGCCGACATGGCGGGCCAGTTCCTGGTAAACCATCGCAATCGGGCTGTCAGGCTCGGCGATTACCGTTGGCTTGCCGCCATCGGCCTGTTCGCGGATGGCCATCGCCAGCGGCAACGAAGCCAGCAGTTCGACGCCGTACTGGTTGGCCAGCTTCACACCACCGCCCTCACCGAAAAGATGTTCGGCATGTCCGCAATTGGAGCAGATGTGCACGGCCATGTTTTCCACCACGCCCAGCACCGGAATGTTGACCTTGCGGAACATCTCAACGCCTTTGCGCGCGTCCAGCAATGCCAGGTCCTGCGGGGTAGTGACGATCACCGCGCCGGCCACCGGGACTTTCTGCGCCAGGGTCAGCTGGATGTCGCCGGTGCCTGGAGGCATGTCGATGACCAGGTAATCGAGGTCGCCCCAGGCGGTTTGAGTGACGAGTTGCAATAAGGCACCGGAAACCATCGGCCCGCGCCAGACCATCGGTGTGTTGTCGTCGGTCAGGAACGCCATGGACATGACTTCGACGCCGTGGGACTCGATCGGAATAAACCACTTCTGATCCTTGACCTTGGGTCGGGTGCCTTCGGGGATGCCGAACATGATGCCCTGGCTCGGTCCGTAAATGTCCGCGTCGAGAATCCCGACCTTGGCGCCTTCACGGGCCAAGGCCAGGGCCAGGTTGGCGGCGGTGGTTGATTTGCCCACACCGCCCTTGCCGGACGCCACGGCCACCACGTTCTTGACGTTGGCCAGCCCCGGGATCTGCGCTTGAGCCTTGTGCGCGGCAATGACACTGGTGATCTCGACGCGGGCGATGGTCACGCCGTCCAGCCCTTCAATGGCCATTTGCAGCAATTGCGCCCAGCCACTCTTGAACAGACCGGCGGCGTAACCCAGCTCCAGCTGGACGCTGACGCGATCACCCTGAATGTCGATGCCGCGCACGCACCCGGCGCTGACCGGGTCCTGGTTCAGGTAAGGGTCGGTGTATTGGCGAAGGACGGCTTCCACCGCTGCGCGATTGACGGCGCTCATGGGCAACTCCGATAGCAAGACTGGAAAATCAGGCGGGTATCCTACGCCGGACACACATTTGTGGCGAGGGAGCCCGACACCGGTTGGCGGTTGTCGCAGCCCGAAACAGGCTCACGGGGTGAAAAATATGCGCCGGCGCTTTATAGTGGCCGACCTCCGTTTCATCAAGTAGCCGAGCCCCATGTCCGAGCCACGCAAGATCCTCGTCACCAGCGCCCTGCCCTATGCCAATGGTTCGATCCATCTTGGCCACATGCTGGAATACATCCAGACCGATATGTGGGTGCGCTTTCAGAAGCACCGCGGCAATCAATGCATTTATGTCTGCGCCGACGACGCCCACGGTTCGGCCATCATGCTGCGCGCGGAAAAGGAAGGCATCACCCCGGAACAACTGATCGCCAACGTCCAGGCTGAACACAGCGCCGACTTTGCCGAGTTCCTGGTGGACTTCGATAACTTCCACTCCACTCACGCCGAAGAAAACCGTGAGCTGTCGAGCCAGATCTACCTGAAGCTGCGCGACGCCGGGCACATCGCCCAGCGTTCGATCACTCAGTACTTCGACCCGGAAAAGAAAATGTTCCTGGCCGACCGCTTCATCAAGGGCACCTGCCCGAAATGCGGCACCGAAGACCAGTACGGCGACAACTGCGAAAAATGCGGTGCGACCTACGCGCCGACCGACCTGAAGGATCCGAAGTCGGCGATCTCCGGCGCCACCCCGGTGCTCAAGGATTCCCAGCACTTCTTCTTCAAGCTGCCGGACTTCCAGGAAATGCTGCAAGCCTGGACCCGCAGCGGCACCCTGCAAGAGGCCGTGGCGAACAAGATCGCCGAATGGCTGGATGCCGGCCTGCAACAGTGGGACATCTCCCGCGATGCGCCGTACTTCGGTTTCGAAATCCCCGACGAGCCAGGCAAATACTTCTACGTCTGGCTGGACGCGCCAATCGGCTACATGGCCAGCTTCAAGAACCTCTGCGCCCGTCGTCCGGACCTGGACTTCGACGCGTTCTGGGGCAAGGATTCCACCGCCGAGCTGTACCACTTCATCGGCAAGGACATCGTCAACTTCCACGCGCTGTTCTGGCCAGCCATGCTCGAAGGCGCCGGTTTCCGTAAACCGACCGGCATCAACGTGCACGGCTACCTGACCGTCAACGGTCAGAAAATGTCCAAATCCCGCGGCACCTTCATCAAGGCCCGAACCTATCTCGACCACCTGTCGCCGGAATACCTGCGCTACTACTACGCGGCGAAGCTGAGCCGTGGCGTCGATGACCTGGACCTGAACCTCGAAGACTTCGTGCAGAAGGTCAACTCCGACCTGGTCGGCAAAGTCGTCAACATCGCCAGCCGTTGCGCCGGCTTCATCCATAAAGGCAACGCCGGTGTACTGGTGGCGGGTAATGCCGCGCCGGAACTGACCGAAGCGTTCCTGGCCGCAGCGCCGAGCATCTGCGACGCCTACGAGGCTCGCGACTTCGCCCGCGCCATGCGTGAAATCATGGGTCTGGCCGACCGCGCCAACGCCTGGATCGCCGACAAGGCCCCGTGGTCGCTGAACAAACAGGAAGGCAAGCACGACGAAGTCCAGGCCATCTGCGCCTTGGGCATCAACCTGTTCCGCCAGTTGGTGATTTTCCTCAAGCCTGTACTTCCGTTGCTGGCCGCCGATGCCGAGGCGTTCCTCAACGTCGCGCCGCTGACCTGGAACGACCACGCTACCTTGCTCAGCAACCATCAGTTGAACGAGTTCAAACCGTTGATGACCCGTATCGACCCGGTAAAAGTGCAAGCCATGAGCGACGCCTCGAAAGAAGACCTGACCGCCAGCGCTACCGACACCGGCGACGCTGCACCTGCCGGCAATGGCGAACTGGCCAAGGATCCACTGTCGCCAGAGATCGAGTTTGATGCCTTTGCCGCGGTCGACCTGCGCGTCGCCCTGATCCTCAAGGCCGAACACGTGGAAGGTGCTGACAAACTGCTGCGCCTGACTCTGGACATCGGTGACGAGCAACGCAACGTGTTCTCCGGGATCAAGAGTGCCTACCCGGATCCGTCCAAGCTCAATGGTCGTCTGACCATGATGATCGCCAACCTCAAGCCACGGAAAATGAAGTTCGGCATCTCCGAAGGCATGGTGATGGCTGCCGGTCCTGGTGGTGAAGAAATCTACCTGCTCAGCCCTGACAGCGGCGCCAAGCCAGGTCAGCGCATCAAGTAAGGTTGTGCAGTAAATCGATCCCACAGTCGTGCCTGGCGCGACTGTGGGATTTTTCATGTCTGGCCCACCCTCCGTCCTTGCCGGATAATGCCTAAGCTTTTTAGACCGCTCTGTTAAAAAGCCCCGTTCTTGCCGGCACGATCATGACCGAAATTGTTCTTACGCTTATCAGTGCAGCCCTGATCAACAACCTCGTGTTGCACTGGCCGCTGGGCGTCGATCCGCTGTTGGGCAACGAGCATCGGCAGGTCCACGCGCTGGGTCTTGCGACGGCTTGCTTGATGCTGATCGTCGGCACGCTGGGCTACTTGGCCTACCGTTGGCTGCTGATCCCGCTGGAGCTGACGTCGCTGCGCCTTTTCGTATTCCTGCCTTTAAGCGTTTTGCTGATTGGCCCGCTGCTGAAAGTGCTTTCCCGGTTACTTCCAAAGCTTGCGTTCGATGGCCTCTGGCCCCTACTGCTGGGCAATGCTGGCGTACTCGGGCTGACACTGCTCAACGCTCAGGACGACAAAGGACTCTTCCACGCCATGGCCCTGAGCCTGGGTGCCGGGCTGGGTTTCTGGCTGGTACTGAGCCTGTTCAGCGACTTGCGCCAACGCACACTCGATAATGATATCCCCCTGCCTTTTCGTGGCCTGCCGATCGAGTTGATCGGCGCCGGGCTGATCGCAGTGGCTTTTCTCGGATTCAGTGGACTGATCAAAACATGAGTCTGATTCAACGCATCGACGCCCTCTTGCCGCAGACCCAATGCGGCAAGTGCGGCCATCCTGGATGCAAACCGTACGCCGAAGGCATTGCCAGCGGCGAGCCGATCAACAAATGCCCGCCGGGCGGCAGCGAAACCATCGCAGCCTTGGCCGAGCTGTTGAAAGTGCCGGTGCTGGAACTGGACGTCAGTCGCGGTTCGGCCCCGGCGCAGATCGCCTATATTCGTGAAGCGGAGTGTATTGGTTGCACCAAGTGCATCCAGGCCTGCCCGGTGGATGCCATTGTCGGCGCGGCGAAATTGATGCACACGGTGATCGTCGATGAATGCACCGGGTGCGACCTCTGCGTAGCGCCCTGCCCGGTGGATTGCATCGAGATGCGGCCGTTGCCGCTGGACACGGTGCTGCCGATTGTCGGCGGCCTGGCATTCAGCCTTGAGGAACAACGCGCCCGGACGGCCAAGCGCGATCACGCACGGCGTCGATTCGAACAACGCAACGCTCGCCTGCGTCGTGAAGAAGAACTGAAAATCGCCGAACGTCTGGCCCGAGCCCAGCGCGCCGTCCTGCACCGTGAGGTAGCGACACTCGACCCGATCCAGGCCGCTCTTGAGCGAGTCCGCGCACAGAAGGCAGCCAATGCAGATGCGGCGTTGAAAAAGGCCAAGATCGATCTGGCGATGAGTCGGGCGCAACTGAACAAGTCTCTCAAGGCGTTCGGGCATCCGCCGACCTTCGAACAGCAGTCGCAACTGATCGTCCTGCAACAGCAATTCGAGGTTGCCGAACAGGCGTTGGCGAAACTGGAAAGCACTGCACCGCCAGCCGCGCCCCCTGTCGTTCCGGCAAAAAATGCGCAGCTGAATCGGGCAAAGATCCAGTTGGCCATGCGCCGCGCCGAACTCAAGAAAGCCCAAGCCAGCGAAGCGCCAGCTGAGCAGATCCAAGCCCTGGAACTCGCGGTGAATGAAGCCGAGCGTCAGGTGGATGCCTATGCCGCCCCTTGAATCGGTCGACGAACGCCTTCAGCAAGCCATGAAGCTGGTATTGCTGGCCACCGTGCCGGGGATACTGGTGTTTTTCTGGCTGTATGGCTGGGGCGTGTTGATCAACCTGATTCTGACGGGTGTTACCGCACTGGCCGTTGAAGCGACCGTGTTGCGCTTGCGCAAGCTTGCGCTCAAGCCGACCTTGAGCGACGGCAGTGCGCTGGTCAGCGCAACGCTGTTGGCTCTGGCCTTGCCGCCTTATTGCCCGTGGTGGCTGACGGTCTGTGCCGCGGCGTTCGCGATGGTGTTCGGCAAACACCTGTATGGCGGCGTAGGAAATAACCCATTCAACCCGGCAATGCTCGGTTTCGCCCTCGTGATGGTGAGCTTTCCCCAACAGATGACCCACTGGCCGTCGTCCCATGGACTGGACCTGCTCGGCGGCTTGCAGCAGGTGTTTGGGTTCAACCTCAGCCAGACGCCGGATGCCTGGGTTCAGGCGACGGCGCTGGACAGCTTGCGTATCAACAAAAGCCTGACCATGGACGAACTGTTTGCCGCTAACCCGGCGTTCGGTCACTTCGGCGGCCGAGGCATGGAATGGGTCAACCTGGCCTTTCTGGCGGGCGGCGCATTTCTGCTGCAACGGCGGGTGTTCAGCTGGCATGCGCCAGTCGGCATGCTCGCCAGCCTGTTCGTCATCAGCCTGCTGTGCTGGAACGGCTCAGGCTCCGACTCCCATGGCTCGCCGCTGTTTCATCTGCTCACGGGCGCGAGCATGCTGGGTGCATTCTTCATCGTCACGGAACCGGTGTCTGGCGCGAAAAGCCCCGGCGCGCGACTGCTTTTCGGCGTGGGCGTCGGGCTGCTGACGTACCTGATTCGTACCTGGGGTGGTTATCCGGACGGCGTAGCCTTTGCCGTGCTGTTGATGAACCTCTGTGTGCCGGCGCTGGAGCGGTGCGTCGCCTCCAGACGGGAACGGGGTGCGCCATGAGCCAAGGATCGACCGCTGTGGTCCTGGTTTTACTGGCAGGACTGGGGATTGGCGTGACGTACCTGGTCCAGCACATCAGCGCACCGCGAATTGCGGCCGAACAGCGCCTGATCGACAGCCGTAACCTGCTGGATCTGCTGCCCGCCGAGCGCTACGACAATCAGCCGTTGGAACAGCCGCTCGCCCTCGAAAACACTGAATTGGCCAACAGCACGCTGCTGGGTGGCTATCTGGCGACCAAGACTGGCCAACCCAGCGCCGTGTTGCTGCGCAGCCAGACCTTAGGCTATGAGGGCGCCATCGAATTGCTGATCGCCATCGACGCAAACGGCAAGTTGCTTGGCGTCAAAACGCTCAAGCAATCAGAAACCCCGGGGCTGGGTGGCAAGATTGCCAACTGGCCTAATGCCTGGTTTCAGGTGTTTGTCGGTAAATCTCGAACCGAACCCGCCGATGCTGGCTGGGCCTTGAAAAAGGATCAGGGGCAATTCGATCAATTGGCGGGTGCGACCATTACTTCAAGAGCAGTGATCAACGCCATCCATGACGCGTTGCGCTACTTCGATGAACGCCGGCAACAGTTGATCGGGAGCAGCCCCCATGAATAAGTCGTCGTCTCTGCAGAACTCGCTGATGCTCGCGCCGCTGATCGGCGCCACGGATTCACTGGTGTCCGCTTTGGGCTTGTGGCTGATGTTCATCGTAGTGATCAATGCCTTTGGTGTGTGCATGGGCGCCTTGCGATCCCGACTTCTCCCGGTGACACACCTGCTTGCCGGCGTCCTGCTGGCGGCCACGCTGACCAGCTGCGCGGAACTCGCCGCGCAACTCTGGTCGCTGCAATGGCACCACCATGTGGGGTTGTATGCAGGATTGATCGCCTTGCAATGCGTCGTGCTGGAAAACACCGGTTTTTTCCAGAGCGCCAGGCGTGATCGCCTGCGTCTGTGTGGCCTGTTCGGCGCGTTGATGGCAGGCCTTGGCCTGCTGCGCGAACTCATCGGCAACGGGACACTCGGCAGCCATCTGCCATGGCTGGCTGGCACTGCGCAAGCGGATTGGCAAGGTTGGGTACTGACCGCCGACGGTGGCTTGCGCCTGGCCACCCTGGCCCCCGGCGGATTCATTCTGCTGGGACTGCTGATCGCCGCACGTCAGGCCTGGACCCGCTCGACACCCTCACACTGACCGCCTTCGAGGAAACGCACTGCCCATGAATGCCGCAAAACGTCTGGAAATTTTCCGCAGGTTTCACGAAGACAACCCGGAACCAAAGACCGAACTGGCTTACTCCTCGCCGTTCGAATTGCTGATCTCTGTGATTCTCTCGGCCCAGTCGACCGATGTCGGCGTGAACAAGGCCACTGCCAAACTCTATCCGGTGGCCAATACGCCGACGGCGATTTATGCCTTGGGTGTCGAGGGACTGTCGGAATACATAAAGACTATCGGCCTGTTCAACAGCAAAGCGAAAAACGTGATCGAGACCTGTCGCTTGCTGGTGGAACGTCATGGAGGCGAAGTGCCGCAAACCCGTGAAGAGCTGGAAGCGTTACCCGGCGTCGGCCGCAAGACCGCCAACGTGGTGCTCAATACCGCATTCCGTCAGCTGACCATGGCCGTGGACACGCATATTTTCCGGGTCAGCAACCGTACCGGCATTGCTCCCGGTAAAAATGTGGTCGAGGTTGAGAAAAAACTGATGAAGTTCGTGCCCAAGGAATATCTGCTCGACTCCCATCACTGGCTGATCCTCCACGGACGCTACGTTTGCCTGGCCCGCAAGCCTCGCTGTGGCAGTTGCCGGATCGAAGACTTGTGCGAATACAAGCAAAAGACTTCGGACGATTGAGGCGCTATTAGGCTTTTTGATTTATCGATTGAAAAAATCTTTTTTACCCGCCGAGAGATTATCGATATAAGGAGCGCCAAAGGCAGTCTTAGCCTGGAGTAACACTATGAGCACTGGCAAAGAGCAATTGGACGTAGAAGACGACTTCACCCCCGTTGAGGCTGATGACGCTGAGCCGGTGGTTGAAGTGGCGAAGACCAACCTGAGCAAACGCCGTACCATCGACAATCTGTTGGAGGAGCGCCGACTGCAAAAGCAATTGGCCGATTACGATTTTGATCCATGACACCTGAAAGCCTCCCGCAACGGAGGCTTTTTACCAAGTGCCGACCCCTGATGCCCCCGCTCAGCGCGCCTCGTCAAACGTTGAGGCAGTCACACCAAACCATTGCGTTGAGCCAATTCGATCAGGTCGACCAGGGAGCGAGCATTGAGTTTCAACAACAGGCGAGTCTTGTAAGTACTGACAGTCTTATTACTGAGAAACATTCCATCGGCAATCTCCTTGTTGGTCTTGCCTCGGGCCAACTGTTGCAAGACCATCATTTCCCGTCCCGACAGACGATCCACCATATCGGCCTCACTGGCGTTCCCCAAACTGGAACGTACGGTATGCAAGGCTTGATTCGGAAAGTAACTGTAGCCTGACAATACTGCCTTTATCGCACTGAGTAATTCGGTGAGATCCTGTTGTTTGCAGACATACCCGGCGGCACCCGATTGCATGCAACGCATGGAAAAATGCCCAGGTGCCTGGGAAGTCAATATCAGTACTTTCATGGGCATTGCTGTCGACGTTAACCGCGCGATGACTTCCAGCCCATCAAGTTTCGGTATTCCAATATCCAGGATGACAATATCCGGCATATGTTCACGGGCAAGTTGCAACGCATCCACGCCGTTATCTGTCTCTGCAATGACTTCGTAGCCATGACGCTCCATTAGCATTCGTACCGCAAGACGAATGACGGGGTGATCATCCACGATCAGCACTTTATTCATGGGCAAGTCCAATTTTCGCTGTTCGAATTTTTAGAGCCCGCACAATAGCCTAGTCGTTTCACCCATGGCATGCCGCCCCCCTCGGCCACCTACACCGAGAGACATTCCCTACAGACATTAGGGATTCGTCTTACAAAATATCCCCAAATATCGGAACCTGAAATTTTATTAACCTGAAAGAATTTATATTTTCCGCAGTTTTTGTGTTTCGATTTACAACCAGAAAACCTAATTACAGCGTCCGTCGCAAGCGATCCAACGAACACCAACTATTGAGCTACGCTTAAAAGTAACTGATGTTTTCCATCTAAAAACCCATACCACAAACACTGCACATCAAGGATTAAGAAAAAATCACACCATGCAACACTTCAAAAATAAATTCATTCCCACGCAACCAAAACATTAAAAAAACAGATATACCCACCCTCACTCATTGCCGTTACTATCCCCCCATTGAAATCCAACTTTTAAAAGGAGCACCCACCCACAAAAAACAATCATCTAGTTATTAAAACTCAAAACCAAAAATATTAACCATTCGAGAAAAGACAATACTTCCATGAGCAGAAAACATGAACATACTAAAGAAAAAAATCGTCAACCCTCTGACAGTTATTGCCATATTTGCCGCTATTTCTGAAACATCGGCCGCCGTCTCACTGCCCTTTCTCGACAACAAGGAGAAAGAGCTCTATGTCTGGTTCTTGATCAGTTTTCCCTTTTATTTGCTTTTTCTTTTCTTCGCCACACTCAACTTCAACTACCGGTCGCTGTACGCGCCCTCGGATTTTGGGAAAGGAAAGCATTTTTTAGAAGTGATGGACAACGCTAATCGCGGTCAGCGGCCCGATAACCTGAAGGACCCTCCCGCCCGGATCGGTATTCAGACGGGCCTCTCGGTTCTACAGCACGTGTGCCTGACCGAGCCGCTAAAAAACCTGCACATCGTCGATGCGCGGTGGTTGAACAAAAAAAAGGAGTTTGGCGCCTGGATTGAAAAAAATCTGCACCCACAGGGAAGCCCTGCGCAAGTGATTGTGTTTCTCACCTGTACCGATTCGGAGGCATTACTGAAGGAAAGCGCCCTCACGCATTCAAAACAGACAAAGAACCGCAACGGCCCAACGCTCTGCATTGCTTACAATTTGAATTCACGTGGCCTGACGATTCTTGATCACTCTTTTTACCTGGCACGCAGCAGGTAACGCTTGAAGAGCTTTCAGAGAGAAGAAACTGAAGGAAGGTATTACAGAAACAAAAAGAACGCTGTTAAAACGATGTCCAGCAGGAAATCCCCCTATTCAGATGTGTGGCCTTGTCATCGACAAGGCCACAACTCTATTACCGTCATTCCACTACGGTCATTCCATTACGGCTTCAAAAATCTCAGAAAAGCTTCCGGCCTTTGTTCGCCGCAATACGCATGCGCAAGGCGTTGAGCTTGATGAAGCCTGCTGCGTCGGCCTGGTTGTAGGCGCCGCCATCTTCTTCGAAGGTCGCGATGTTGGCGTCGAACAACGATTCGTCGGACTTGCGACCGGTGACGATCACGTTGCCCTTGTACAGCTTCAGGCGCACAACGCCGTTCACGTGGGCCTGGGACGCGTCGATCATCTGTTGCAGCATCAGACGCTCAGGGCTCCACCAGTAACCGGTGTAGATCAGGCTGGCGTATTTAGGCATCAGCTCGTCTTTGAGGTGAGCCACTTCGCGGTCCAGGGTGATCGATTCGATCGCACGGTGGGCGCGCAGCATGATGGTGCCGCCAGGGGTTTCGTAGCAGCCACGGGACTTCATGCCAACGTAGCGGTTCTCGACGATGTCGAGACGGCCAATACCGTGTTCGCCACCGATACGGTTCAGGGTCGCCAGCACGGTGGCCGGGGTCATTTCGACGCCGTCCAGTGCGACGATGTCGCCGTTGCGGTAGGTCAGCTCCAGGTATTGGGCTTTGTCAGGAGCGTTCTCCGGGGAGACGGTCCATTTCCACATGTCTTCTTCGTGCTCGGTCCAGGTGTCTTCCAGCACGCCGCCTTCATAGGAGATGTGCAGCAAGTTGGCATCCATCGAGTACGGGGATTTCTTCTTGCCATGACGCTCGATCGGGATGTTGTGCTTTTCAGCATAATCCATCAGCTTTTCACGCGAGAGCAGGTCCCATTCGCGCCACGGAGCGATCACTTTCACGCCTGGCTTCAAGGCGTAGGCGCCCAGTTCGAAACGAACCTGGTCGTTGCCCTTGCCGGTTGCGCCGTGGGAAATGGCATCTGCGCCGGTTTCGTTGGCGATTTCGATCAGGCGCTTGGCGATCAACGGACGAGCGATGGAAGTACCCAGCAGGTACTCGCCTTCGTAAACGGTGTTGGCGCGGAACATCGGAAAAACGAAATCGCGCACGAATTCTTCGCGCAAGTCGTCGATGTAGATCTCTTTCACGCCCATGGCTTGTGCCTTGGCGCGTGCAGGTTCGACCTCTTCGCCCTGACCCAGATCAGCGGTGAAGGTCACGACTTCACAGTTATAAGTATCCTGCAGCCACTTGAGGATCACCGAAGTGTCCAGGCCGCCGGAATACGCCAGAACGACCTTGTTTACGTCCGCCATGCCATCACTCCACGGGGTTCTACGGAAAGCCGTCAAGTCTACCGGTCATGCAGGATAATTTACAGAGGCGCGACAGCTTATGACGACGAAGCGACAGATTATGTCGAGTGGGCGACGATAACCGCGGGGTCAGGAGGTCGACGCGGGGCTTGCCAATGCAGTGGCCTCAGGGGCTGGCTTTTCGATGGGCGCAACCCGCGCGAGGTGCACATTGACCCGACGGTTCTTCGCCCGGTTGGCGGTGTTGGTATTGGGCGCCAACGGATAACGCTCGCCGTGGAAGCGCAGGGTGATTTGCGATTCCTGAATACCGTTGGCCTTGAAGAAGTCCATGACAGCCAGAGCCCGGCGGCGCGACAGGTCACGGTTGGTCAGGCGATTGCCGCTGTTGTCGGAGTGGCCATCGAGTTCGATGTGGTTGACTGTCGGATCGACCTTCATGAAATCCAGCATCACCTGCAACTGAGCCTTGGCCCGAGCGTCAAGATCGATGCCTTCGCCGGGGAAGCCAATTTCGGACTGTTTGACCTGCTCGAAATTCTTCGGCAGCAGTTTTGCCACGCAACCCTGATAGTCGTTGAAGGCCTTGCTGAACTTGACCGGCAACAGACGCACTTCCGATACCCGGCCATCGCCCGAGTAATGTCGAACGACCGGACTGCGACCATCCATCAGGCCACTGATCAAGCGGCCGGCCTGTACTTGCGAACTGTTGAACAACACATTGCCGCTGCCAATACGCACAGAACCGAGGTTGATGTCGCCACGCCCCGGCTGCCAGGGCGCTGCGGCCGCCAGCAAGGTCGCCGAACCGCCGCCGATCATCGAGTTATAGGCCTTCAGACGAAACGTCGCTTGCTCGCCGGCGCGGCGTACGAACTCGCCGGAACCAAAATCGGTGATCGGCTGAGTCAGGCGGCACTCGAACTTGTCTCCTTCGACCGTCCACTCGATGCTCTCCAGACGGGTCTGGAAAGTGAGCGCCATCGCAGGAAGGCTGGCAAATACGCTGAGCAAGGCTAAATAACGCTGGCGCACGGGAGGCTCCACTGGCTTCTACAACAAAAAGACCGACACACACATGTTTACGGCATACCTGTTGGATATCGGAAGCTTCCTGCAAAACTTGATAGCGAGTGCCTGAGAGAGTCTTTTCCGGTAGCATTCGCCTCAGTTTGACCCGCCTGGAATCCCCTCATGTCCGACCGCCTGACCCTGCTGCGTCCCGACGACTGGCATATTCATCTTCGCGATGGTGCCGTGTTGACCAATACAGTCGCGGATGTCGCGCGTACCTTTGGTCGCGCCATCATCATGCCCAACCTGGTACCTCCGGTGCGTAACACCGCTGAAGTCGACGGCTATCGCCAGCGGATTCTCGCTGCACGCCCGGCCGGCAGTCGCTTCGAACCGTTGATGGTGCTGTACCTGACCGACCGCACACAGCCCGAAGAAATTCGCGAGGCCAAGGCTAGCGGTTTCATTCACGCCGCCAAGCTGTACCCGGCCGGCGCGACCACCAACTCGGACTCCGGTGTCACCAGCATCGACAAGATTTTCCCTGCACTTGAGGCCATGGCCGAAGTCGGGATGCCCTTGCTGGTTCACGGCGAAGTCACCCGTGGCGATGTCGACGTGTTCGATCGCGAAAAATTCTTTATCGATGAGCACATGCGTCGTGTGGTCGAGCGCTTCCCGAGCCTCAAAGTGGTGTTCGAACACATCACTACCGCTGACGCCGTGCAGTTCGTCAACGAGGCTTCGGCCAATGTTGGCGCGACCATCACCGCGCATCACCTGCTGTACAACCGCAACCACATGCTGGTGGGCGGGATTCGGCCGCACTTCTATTGCCTGCCGATCCTCAAGCGCAACACCCATCAGGAAGCCCTGCTCGACGCCGCCACCAGCGGCAGCGACAAGTTCTTCCTCGGCACCGACTCGGCGCCCCATGCCCAGCATGCCAAAGAAGCCGCTTGCGGCTGTGCCGGTTGCTACACCGCTTATGCAGCGATCGAGATGTATGCCGAAGCCTTCGAACAGCGCAACGCGCTGGACAAGCTCGAAGCCTTCGCCAGCCTGAACGGCCCGCGTTTCTACGGCCTGCCGGTGAACACCGATCGCATCACCCTGGTCCGCGAAGAGTGGACCGCCCCAACCAGCCTGCCATTTGGCGAGCTGACCGTAATCCCGCTGCGCGCCGGTGAAAAACTGCGCTGGCGCCTGCTGGAGGAACACGCGTGAGTGAAGACCATTTCGACGACGAACAGGAAGGTCAAGGCGGCGGAGGTGGTTCGCGCCACCCGATGGCTGAACGCTTCCGTGGGTACCTGCCAGTCGTTGTCGACGTTGAAACCGGTGGTTTCAACTCTGCCACTGACGCCTTGCTGGAAATTGCCGCAACCACCATCGCCATGGATGAAAAAGGATTTGTGTACCCCGACCACACCTACTTCTTTCGCGTAGAGCCTTTTGAAGGCGCGAACATCGAAGCGGCCGCCCTGGAATTTACCGGGATCAAACTCGATCACCCGCTGCGCATGGCGGTGAGTGAGGAAGCAGCGCTGACCGATATCTTCCGCGGCATCCGCAAGGCGCTTAAAGCCAATGGTTGCAAACGGGCGATTCTGGTCGGGCACAACAGCAGCTTCGATCTGGGCTTCCTCAACGCCGCCGTTGCGCGCCTGGACATGAAGCGCAACCCATTTCATCCGTTCTCGAGCTTCGATACTGCAACCCTGGCCGGTTTGGCTTACGGCCAAACCGTACTGGCCAAGGCCTGCCAGGCAGCCGATATCGACTTCGACGGTCGTGAGGCCCACTCGGCTCGCTACGACACCGAGAAGACGGCAGAGCTGTTCTGCGGCATCGTCAATCGCTGGAAACAAATGGGCGGCTGGGAAGACTACAACGACTGATCCGTCGTCAGGTTTATCCCGCCCATAAAAAAACCGGCCTCAACGGCCGGTTTTTTATGCCTGACGCTTGGGCTTACAGGGCCGCAGCGTGCTCGGTCAGGTAAGCCGCAACACCTTCGGTGGAAGCGGTCATGCCTTTGTCGCCTTTTTTCCAGTTGGCAGGGCAAACTTCGCCATGCTCTTCGTGGAATTGCAGAGCGTCGACCAGACGAACCAGCTCTTCGATGTTACGGCCCAGCGGCAGGTCGTTGATGATCTGCGAGCGGACAACGCCTTTGTCGTCGATCAGGAACGCACCACGGAAAGCTACGCCGTCAGCGGACTGAACGTCGTAGGCCTTCATGATTTCCTGCTTGATGTCGGCAGCCATGGTGTAACGGACCTGGCCGATACCGCCATTGTTGACCGGGGTGTTGCGCCAGGCGTTGTGGGTGAAGTGCGAGTCGATCGAAACGGCGATCACTTCAACGTTGCGTGCCTTGAAGTCAGACATGCGGTTGTCCAGAGCGATCAGCTCGGACGGGCAAACGAAGGTGAAGTCCAGTGGGTAGAAGAACACCAGGCCGTATTTGCCTTTGATGGCCGACGACAGGGTGAAGCTGTCTACGATTTCGCCATTGCCGAGTACGGCCGGTACGGTGAAGTCTGGGGCTTGTTTGCCTACGAGTACGCTCATTGGATATCTCCTGGTGTAAAAACGTGAAGTTCCGGGTTTGCGCCAGCCTGCCACCTTCAGGCGACAGCCCTGTGACACGAACCCGCTTCATAAGGACCGGCCATCATACACTGCGTTTTTGCCCTGTCCTTAACGGTTTTTTTGTCAGGGGAAATGCAGTCGACGGGTTTTCCTCATGATCGATGCCGAGAGGAAACCGTTCGTCAGCCTTGATCAAAGCTTTCAGAAACCACTTTGACAATCATTCTCGTTAACATTAAGATCCATCGCAATTGAGTCACAACCAGCGACGGTTTTCACTTATGTATGTTTGCCTCTGCACTGGCGTCACCGACGGTCAAATCCGCGAAGCGATCTATGAAGGTTGCTGCAGCTATAAGGAAGTCCGTCAGGCCACCGGCGTAGCCAGCCAATGCGGCAAATGTGCCTGCCTTGCCAAGGAAGTGGTCCGCGAAACCCTGACCAAATTGCAATCGGCCCAGGCCGCGATTCCCTACCCTGTAGAATTTACTGCCGCGTAAGTAACGTATTTCAAAGAACCGGACTTGATGTCCGGTTTTTTTATGTCTGAAAATCAATCGCTTACGCTCTAGACGCGGAACACAAACATTCTTATTCCGATTAATTTTCATTTAAGTTTCAATAACTTAGGTTTGACACTCTTAATTATGCGGCTCAAACTCTGCCTTATAGACAGCTAATACAGGGCAGGACCCCATCATGAAAGGCGACATTACAGTCATCCAGCATCTCAACAAGATCCTTGCCAATGAGCTGGTCGCGATCAATCAATACTTCCTGCATGCACGCATGTACGAAGATTGGGGTTTGAACAAGCTCGGCAAGCACGAGTACCACGAATCCATCGACGAGATGAAGCACGCGGACAAGCTGATCAAGCGCATCCTGTTCCTTGAAGGCCTGCCGAATGTTCAGGACCTGGGCAAGCTGCAGATCGGCGAACACACCCAGGAAATGCTTGAGTGCGACCTGCGTATCGAACGCACCGGTCACGCGGATCTCAAAGTAGCCATCGCTCATTGCGAAACCGTTGGCGACTTCGGCAGCCGTGAACTGCTTGAAGATATTCTTGAATCCGAAGAAGAACATATCGACTGGCTGGAAACCCAACTGGGCCTGATCGATAAAGTCGGTCTTGAGAACTATCTGCAATCGCAGATGGGCGAAGAGTAAGTTAGCGCCCGCTAAACTCAGACAATAAAAAGCCCCGCGCTCTTTTAAAGAGGCGGGGCTTTTTTATGCCTTCGCTCTTGTAGGAGCGAAGCTTGCTCGCGAAGAACGTAAACGCGGTATTACTGATAAACCGCGTTATCGTCCTTCGCGAGCAAGCATCGCTCCTACAGATACCAATCAGGCTTCGGTCTTGTTGGCAGCAGCAGCTTCGACAGCAGCCTTGATGGTGGTTTGCAGAGAACCGTCTGCAGACATTTCAGTCATGATGTCGCTACCGCCGACCAGCTCACCACCGACCCACAGTTGCGGGAAGGTTGGCCAGTTGGCGTACTTTGGCAGGTTGGCGCGGATCTCCGGGTTCTGCAGGATGTCCACGTAAGCAAATTTTTCACCACACGCCATCACGGCTTGCGCGGCTTTCGCGGAGAAGCCACACTGCGGGGCATTCGGCGAGCCTTTCATGTAAAGCAGAATGGTGTTGTTAGCAATCTGCTCTTTAATCGTTTCGATGATATCCATGGAGCACCTCGGCTGAACTTTCCGACTCAGGGGTCGGCACGGTGGCGCATTGTAACGGAAACCCGAGCACCCTGCTCGGTCTCCCCGACAGACTTGATCAAGCCGCCGCCACGGTCACTGGCACACCGTTCAACGCCGCATTGCCCGACAACTCATCGAGCTGACACTCGTCGGTCAAGTCATTGGCGCTGGAACCCGGCTGACCACTGGCAATGGTCATCTGCACACCCGGCCGCGCATGACCCCAACCGTGGGGAAGGCTGACCACGCCTTTCATCATATCCAGACTGCCGAGCACTTCAACTTCGATCTCACCGACCCGCGAACTGACCCGCACGCGCTGCCCGTCGTTGAGCCCACGACTGGCCAGGTCATCCGGGTGCATCAGCAATTGATGGCGCGGTTTGCCCTTCACCAGGCGGTGATAGTTATGCATCCACGAGTTGTTGCTGCGCACATGACGGCGGCCAATCATCAGCAACTGATCGACGGCCGGTGCTTGCAACGCCGAAAAGCGGGCGAGGTCGGCCAGGATCGCGTCAGGCGCGGCCTGGACTCGCTGATTAGGTGTTTTCAGACGGGGAGCCAGATTGGATTTCAATGCCCCAAGATCGACACCATGAGGATGATCAAACAGCGTCGCCAGCGATAGCTTGTGCTCCGAAGCGTCGCCATACAGCCCCATCCGCAAGCCATGATCGATCATCTGCGCCGGCGCGACAGTTGGTTTCAATGCTTTGCCAGTCTTCGCAGCAAAGGCCTTGGCCAGCCCCACGAAAATATCCCAGTCATGCAACGCACCGTCGGGCTTGGCCAGGATCGCGCGGTTGAACCGACTGACGTTACGCACCGCAAACATATTGAAAGTCGTGTCGTAATGATCGTTTTCCAGAGCCGATGTGGACGGCAGAATCAGGTCGGCATAACGCGTGGTTTCATTGATGTACAGGTCGATGCTGACCATGAACTCCAAACCATCCAGAGCCTGTTCCAGTTGTCGGCCATTGGGCGTCGACAGCACCGGATTACCCGCCACGGTAATCAGCGCGCGGACCTGCCCTTCCCCTTCGGTGAGCATCTCTTCGGCAAGCGCCGACACCGGCAGTTCACCCGCATATTCAGGACGCCCGGAGACCCGGCTCTGCCACAGATTGAAATGCCCGCCCGAGGTGGACGCCACCAAATCCACCGCCGGTTCGGTGCACAACGCACCTCCCACGCGATCGAGATTACCGGTGACCAGGTTGATCAGTTGCACAACCCAATGACACAAGGTGCCGAACGCCTGGGTCGAGACGCCCATTCGGCCGTAGCAGACCGCCGTCGGCGCCGCCGCAAAGTCCCGCGCCAGTTGGCGGATCTGTTCGGCGGGCACTGCGCACAGCGGGCTCATGGCCTCGGCGGTGAAATTCGCGACCGCCTCCCGCACCTCATCCAGACCGTCCACCGGCAAATGACTGTCGCGGGTCAGGCCTTCAGCGAACAAGGTGTTGAGCAGCCCGAACAACAACGCCGCATCGCCACCGGGGCGCACGAATAGATGCTGGTCGGCAATCGCCGCGGTTTCGCTGCGACGCGGATCGACCACCACCACTTTGCCTCCGCGGGCCTGAATAGCCTTCAAGCGCTTCTCCACATCCGGCACGGTCATGATGCTGCCGTTGGAGGCCAGCGGATTGCCGCCGAGGATCAGCATGAAATCGGTGTGATCGATGTCCGGGATCGGCAACAGCAAACCGTGGCCGTACATCAAATGGCTGGTCAGGTGATGGGGCAACTGATCGACCGAGGTCGCGGAAAACCGGTTGCGGGTTTTCAACAGGCCGAGAAAGTAATTGCTGTGGGTCATCAGCCCATAATTGTGCACGCTGGGATTGCCTTGATAGACCGCCACCGCGTTCTGTCCGTGACGCTCCTGAATCGCCGCAAGACGTTCGGCGACAAGGCTGAAGGCATCTTCCCACTCGATGGGTTGCCATTCGCTGCCGACTCGCAGCATCGGCTGACGCAAACGATCCGGATCGTTCTGAATATCTTGCAGGGCGACAGCCTTGGGACAGATGTGTCCGCGGCTGAATGTATCCTGAGGGTCACCCTTGATCGAAGTGATCTGCACAGCGCCTTCGACCTCAGTGGTTTCGATGGTCAGGCCGCAGATGGCTTCACACAAGTGGCACGCACGGTGATGGAGAGTCTTGGTCATGGCCAGCCTCTGTCTTGTTCTGGGCGGGCAGTATCGGCCGCGGGAACAAAACTATGGCGCCTGTCCCACTACTGCGCCAGCGACGTTCGTCTTGTGAATCGGCGGCCATCAGGCCAGCCGATGACCGCAGGGGGATCAGTTCGGCGGCAGCCTCGGCGGCGCCTGCAACTGGATCTCCTGGATGGTTTCGATCTGCTCCTGAGCGAGATGAACACCGGTGAGTTCACCGATCAGCCGCCAGTGCTCGTCGAGCCCGGCGCTGATGGTTGCCATGCGGTCGATCATCCGCCGGCCGGCCGCCTTGGTCACTTGGTCTTCACTGCGCATCAACTCGAAGGACATCGAGGTCATGGACGCGGTGAGGTGGGTCAGCGAGCGAGCCGTGAGGCCGAGTAGTTCCATTAACTGTCGTTCTTTCGATTCCATTCCGAAGGCTTCCTGCGTCGTTCGTGCGTTAGTTATAACCCGCCACTTTGCATTAGCAAATGTTTCAGACCAGACACATCTTTCAATCCTGAGTACAAATGTTTCGAATGACAGGTCAGAAACCGACCGTTGCTACGCCGTCCCCGCCCCGTTTGATTGCAAAGCCCCGTGACCCCAGTGTACAAATGACGGGCTGCTGTCAGGAAACAGGCTTCAAAAGCGCTACTGCGGTCATCCCGTAGCCCCTCTGAAATCCCCTAAAAACCGTAGCCCTATTGGTAAGACGCGACATTTAATTATAAGATCGCGCCTTCCCCTATTTCGTCGCCCCGTGCGGCTTACGCCGCAGGTCTCGCCCGTTTTTCAGTTAAACAAGGCTTTGAGTATCTGCGGTCTGTTGCAAAAAGGTAGTCAATGATGAGCGCAAGGCACTTTCTCTCCCTGATGGATTGCACGCCCGAAGAGCTGGTCAGCGTGATCCGTCGAGGCATTGAGCTCAAAGACCTGCGTAACCGCGGCGTACTGTTCGAGCCTCTGAAAAACCGCGTGCTCGGGATGATTTTCGAGAAATCGTCGACCCGCACCCGTATTTCGTTCGAAGCCGGCATGATCCAGCTCGGTGGCCAGGCGATCTTTCTGTCGCCGCGCGACACCCAGCTGGGCCGTGGCGAGCCGATCGGCGACTGCGCAATCGTGATGTCGAGCATGCTCGACGCCGTGATGATCCGTACCTTTGCCCATAGCACCCTGACCGAATTCGCCGCCAACTCCCGCGTGCCCGTCATCAACGGCCTGTCCGATGACCTGCACCCATGCCAGTTGCTGGCCGACATGCAGACGTTCCTCGAACACCGCGGTTCGATCCAGGGCAAAACCGTGGCCTGGATCGGCGACGGCAACAACATGTGCAACAGCTATATAGAAGCGGCGATCCAGTTCGACTTCCAGTTGCGCATCGCTTGCCCGGAAGGCTTTGAACCCAACCCTGAGTTCGTGACCAAGGCGGGTGATCGGGTCACCATCGTCCGCGATCCGAAGGATGCCGTACGCGGCGCCCATCTGGTCAGCACCGACGTCTGGACCTCCATGGGCCAGGAAGAGGAAACCGCCAAGCGCCTGAAGCTGTTCGCGCCGTTCCAGGTCAACCGCGCCCTGCTCGACCTGGCCGCTGAAGACGTGCTGTTCATGCACTGCCTGCCGGCACACCGTGGCGAGGAAATCAGTGTCGACTTGCTCGATGACAAGCGCTCCGTTGCTTGGGATCAAGCCGAAAACCGTCTTCACGCACAAAAGGCCCTGCTCGAGTTTCTCGTCCCGCCTTCGTACCACCACGCATGAGCCATCCATTACTGCTTAACCTGCGCAACCTCGCCTGCGGCTATCAGGACCAGCGGGTCGTGCAGAACCTCAACCTGCATTTGAATGCCGGCGACATCGGCTGCTTGCTGGGCTCTTCGGGTTGCGGCAAAACCACCACCCTGCGGGCCATAGCCGGTTTCGAACCGGTACACGAAGGTGAAATCCAGTTGGCGGGCGAGACAATCTCCCGCGCGGGTTTCACCCTCGCGCCGGAGAAACGCCGGATCGGCATGGTGTTCCAGGACTACGCACTGTTTCCGCATTTGAGCGTGGCCGAGAACATCGCCTTCGGGATCCGTAAACATCCGCAGAAGGATCGCGTCACCGAAGAGTTGCTGGAGCTGGTCAACCTGAAAAACCTCGGCAAACGCTTCCCGCATGAACTATCCGGTGGTCAACAGCAGCGCGTCGCACTGGCGCGCGCCCTGGCACCGGAACCGCAACTGCTGCTGCTCGACGAACCCTTCTCCAACCTTGATGGCGAGCTGCGACGCAAGCTCAGCCATGAGGTGCGCGACATCCTCAAAGCCCGTGGCACCAGCGCGATTCTGGTGACCCATGACCAGGAAGAAGCCTTCGCGGTGAGCGACCATGTGGGGGTTTTCAAGGAAGGTCGTCTGGAGCAGTGGGACACGCCCTACAACCTGTATCACGAACCGCTGACGCCGTTTGTCGCCAGTTTCATCGGCCAGGGTTATTTCATTCGCGGTCAGATGAGCAGCCCCGAGTCGGTGCAGACCGAACTGGGTGAGTTACGCGGTAATCGTGCCTACACCTGGCCGGTTGGCGGTGCGGTGGATGTGTTGCTGCGTCCAGACGATATCGTTTATGCACCGGACAGCACGCTGAAGGCGCGGATTGTCGGCAAGTCTTTCCAGGGTGCGTCCACCTTGTATCGCTTGCAGTTGCCGACCGGCGCGCAGCTGGAATCGATTTTCCCGAGCCATGCTGATCATCAGGTGGGTTCAGAGGTCGGCATTCGTGTCGCGGCTGAACACCTGGTGCTGTTTCAGGCGTCGGGCAGTACGGCGGCGCAGATTCTGGTCGTCGAATCCGGTGTGCGCCGCTACAGCAGCGCCCACTGACAAACACGCCTCCTGTGGGAGCGAGCTTGCTCGCGAAAGCGTTGGATCAGTCACCATTTCTGTTGAATGTGAAACCGCTATCGCGAGCAAGCTCGCTCCCACAATGGTTTCAAGTTAACCCAACATCAACTTGCCGCTTGCAACGAGCGTCGCATTCCCGCCGATTTTCACCCGATCCCCTTCCAGCCGACAGAACAACTCCCCGCCTCGAGCTGAGCGCTGACAAGCCGTCAAGCTCGACTTGCCCAAACGCTTCGACCAGTACGGAATCAGGCTGCAATGGGTCGAACCGGTCACCGGGTCTTCGTTGATGCCGATCGCCGGCGCGAAGTAGCGGGAAACAAAATCATGCTTGCTGCCCTTGGCCGTGACAATTGCCCCTGGCCACGGCAGCTTCGCCAGCGCCGCCATGTCCGGCTGACATTCGAGTACCGCCTGCTCGGATTCCAGCACCACGAACAACTCGTTCGACCCCAGCACATCAACCGCTTCCACACCCAGCGCGCGCTCGACGTCCAGGGTCACGCCCACTTCCGATGGCATGATCGCCGGGAAATCCAGCCACAAGCGCTCACCCTCACGGCTCACACTCAGCAGGCCGGACTTGCAGACGAAGTCCAGGCGCTCGACTGGCTCTTTGTAGATTTCAAACAGAACGTAAGCGCTGGCCAGGGTTGCATGACCGCACAACGGCACTTCAGTGGTCGGGGTAAACCAGCGGATGCGCCAGCCCTGCCCTTCGCGCACCACGAAGGCGGTTTCGGCGAGGTTGTGCTCGGCGGCGATCTTCTGCATCAGCTCATCGGCAAGCCAGGCATCGAGGCGATAGACCATCGCCGGGTTGCCACTGAACGGCCGATCACTGAACGCATCGACCTGATGAAACTCAAGCTGCATAACCTTCTCCCTTTGTCAGGCCGCCGAGCATGAAGCTGCCGACAACGCGGCACCAGTGACAGAGCCCGTCAATTTGCACCATACAGCGCCGGGCTGATAGTCCGCGTCAGGCACGGCCGATATCAGCGAACTTCGCCTGGGTATGCTCGGCCAGCACCGCGGGTGCCAATTCGACTTCCAGCCCTCGTCGCCCCGCACTGACAAAAATGCTGGCGAAGGGCTGCGCCGAATTATCGATAAAGGTGCGCAAGCGCTTTTTCTGTCCCAGCGGGCTAATCCCGCCCAAGAGGTAACCGGTGGATCGTTGCGCAGCGGCAGGGTCGGCCATTTCGACTTTTTTCACGCCCGCAGCATGAGCCAGGCCCTTCAAATCCAGACTTCCGACGACCGGCACCACGGCCACCAACAATTCACCTTTCTCGCTCGCCGCCAGCAAGGTCTTGAACACCTGCGCCGGATCCAGCCCCAGTTTCTCCGCGGCCTCCAGCCCATAGGACGCCGCCTTCGGATCATGTTCGTAACTGTGCACGCGATGTTCGGCCCGAACTTTTTTCAACAAATCCAATGCGGGGGTCATGGCAGCTCCAAGCTGGGCGACAGAAGAAAAATACTGCGCTGAATTCTAGGTCATTGATCAATAAAAGGGGCCATTACGGCGCTATTTCAAAGGTTTGGTCGCGCCTTCTGCCGTTCGTCCACGTTCAGCCTGCCGCGTGAACGATGTGGTCATTCACCTGACTAATAGTTCGATTGTGACTGACAGTTCACTTTCGACCTTTGACAGCAGCGTTTCTTGTCTATATTTTTTCGAATCTGAATACTGTACGAATGTTCCTATCGCAGCACCCAGCAGTAGGCCGAGAACAGGATGGGGATCCTGTCTCGGTGAAAATCGCGCTTTGACCCTGATGCCAAAGCGCCAGACAACAACAAAAACGAGGTTTTCAATGACAACTGCTTTACAACAACCGTCGCTCTCAAGCCAATGCATGGCCGAATTTCTGGGCACTGCGCTGCTGATTTTTTTTGGTACAGGTTGTGTTGCCGCGCTCAAGGTCGCGGGTGCCAGCTTCGGCCTTTGGGAAATCAGTATCATCTGGGGGGTCGGAGTGAGCATGGCGATCTACCTGACAGCCGGCGTTTCCGGGGCTCATCTCAATCCCGCCGTCAGCATTGCCCTGAGCATTTTCGCTGACTTCGAAAAGCGCAAACTGCCTTTTTATATTCTCGCCCAGATCGCTGGTGCCTTCTGTGGAGCGTTGTTGGTTTACACGCTGTACAGCAATTTATTCTTCGATTACGAACAAACTCACCATATGGTTCGTGGCACTCAGGCCAGCCTCGAGTTGGCGTCGGTGTTCTCCACCTTCCCCCACCCGGCCTTGACCACGGCACAAGCCTTCCTGGTTGAAGTGATCATCACAGCCATCCTGATGGGCGTGATCATGTCCCTGACCGACGACAACAATGGCTTGCCAAAGGGTCCGCTCGCTCCGCTGCTGATCGGCCTGCTGATTGCCGTGATTGGCAGTTCGATGGGGCCGCTGACCGGTTTTGCGATGAACCCGGCGCGTGACTTCGGTCCTAAACTGATGACTTTCTTCGCTGGCTGGGGTGAAATTTCCTTCACCGGCGGACGCGATATCCCGTATTTCCTGATTCCGATTTTTGCACCGATTGTCGGTGCCTGCCTCGGTGCTGCAGCGTATCGCGGGCTGATTGCCCGTCATCTGCCCAGCGCCCTACCTGCTACAAAGGACGCAGCACCGGCCATTGACGGCAAACCAAGAACTTCTTGATACCGTTGGCGTGTGATCCTGCCCATCAGATCACGCGCCGGACCTCACTCCCTTTTTTCGTCCAAGGCAATCGACATGACCGACACTCAGAATAAGAACTACATCATTGCCCTCGATCAGGGTACGACCAGCTCCCGCGCGATCATTTTCGACCGCGACGCGAACGTAGTCTGCACCGCCCAGCGCGAATTCGCACAGCATTACCCGCAAGCCGGCTGGGTCGAACATGACCCCATGGAAATCTTCGCCACTCAAAGCGCCGTGATGGTCGAGGCCCTGGCTCAAGCCGGCCTGCATCACGACCAGGTCGCCGCCATCGGCATCACCAACCAGCGCGAAACCACCGTGGTCTGGGACAAGACCACCGGCCGCCCGATCTACAACGCGATCGTCTGGCAGTGCCGCCGCAGCACCGAGATCTGTCAGCAACTCAAGCGCGACGGTCACGAGCAATACATCAGCGACACCACGGGCCTGGTCACCGACCCGTACTTCTCCGGCACCAAGCTCAAATGGATCCTCGACAACGTCGAAGGCAGCCGCGAACGTGCGCGCAAAGGCGAACTGCTGTTCGGCACCATCGACAGCTGGTTGATCTGGAAATTTACCGGCGGCAAGGTGCACGTCACCGACTACACCAACGCCTCCCGCACCATGCTCTTCAACATCCACACGCTGGAGTGGGACGCGAAGATGCTGGAGGTGCTGGATATTCCGCGCGAGATGCTGCCGCAGGTTAAATCCTCGTCCGAAATTTACGGCCACACCAAAAGCGGTATCGCCATCGGCGGTATCGCTGGCGACCAGCAAGCGGCCCTGTTCGGCCAGATGTGCGTCGAGCCAGGCCAGGCGAAAAACACCTACGGCACCGGCTGCTTCCTGCTGATGAACACCGGCGACAAAGCCGTGAAATCCAAGCACGGCATGTTGACCACCATCGCGTGCGGCCCGCGCGGCGAAGTGGCTTACGCGCTGGAAGGTGCTGTGTTCAATGGCGGTTCGACTGTTCAGTGGCTGCGTGACGAACTGAAGATCATCAACGACGCCCACGACACCGAATACTTCGCCAACAAGGTCAAGGACAGCAACGGCGTATACCTGGTACCCGCCTTTACCGGCCTCGGCGCACCGTACTGGGACCCGTATGCCCGTGGTGCATTGTTCGGCCTGACGCGCGGTGTACGCGTGGATCACATCATTCGTGCAGCTCTGGAGTCGATTGCCTACCAGACCCGCGACGTTCTCGACGCCATGCAACAGGACTCCGGTGAACGCCTAAAGTCTCTGCGCGTGGACGGCGGCGCAGTCGCGAACAACTTCCTGATGCAGTTCCAGGCCGACATCCTCGGCACTCAGGTCGAGCGTCCGCAAATGCGCGAAACCACCGCACTCGGTGCGGCTTACCTGGCCGGTCTGGCGTGTGGCTTCTGGAGCAGCCTGGACGACTTGCGCGGCAAGGCTGTGATCGAGCGCGAATTCGAGCCGACCCTGGACGAAACCGCAAAGGAAAAACTCTATGCCGGCTGGAAAAAAGCCGTCAGCCGCACCCGCGATTGGGAACCGCACGAGGGCGCTGAATAAGCCAAGCCCAGGACACGAATAGGGTTGTAACTGGTCGGGAGCAGATTCCTGCGGCATCATGGGCAAATTTTGCACGGCAGCCCAAAGGAAGCCCCATGAATCTGCCTCCCCGTCAGCAGCAAATCCTCGAACTGGTCCGCGAACGCGGCTATGTCAGCATCGAGGAAATGGCTACGCTGTTCGTCGTTACACCGCAAACCATTCGCCGCGATATCAATCAGCTCGCGGAAGCTAATTTGTTGCGTCGCTACCATGGTGGTGCCGCTTACGATTCCAGCGTCGAAAACACCGCCTACGCCATGCGCGCCGACCAGATGCGCGATGAAAAACAGCGTATCGGCGAAGCCATTGCCGCGCAGATCCCCGATCACGCCTCGCTGTTCATCAATATCGGTACCACCACCGAATCGATTGCCCGGGCGTTGCTCAATCACAATCACCTGAAAATCATCACCAACAACCTCCACGTGGCCTCGATGCTCAGCGCCAAGGACGACTTCGACGTTCTGCTGACCGGTGGCAATGTGCGGCGTGACGGTGGCGTGGTCGGTCAGGCCAGTGTCGACTTCATTAACCAGTTCAAGGTTGATTTCGCCCTGGTCGGCATCAGCGGTATCGATGAAGACGGCAGTCTGCTGGACTTCGACTATCAGGAAGTTCGGGTGTCCCAGGCGATCATCGCCAATGCCCGACAGGTCATCCTCGCGGCTGACTCCAGCAAATTCGGGCGCAACGCCATGATTCGTCTGGGGCCGATCAGCTTGATTGATTGCCTGGTGACCGATCAGCAGCCTGTGCCGGCGTTGGCGCAGTTGTTGAGCCAGCACAAGATTCGACTCGAAGTCGTTTAACCCCTCACATCTTCGTCGGCTGTACCGACGCCATCGTCGGAACGCCGCCCGGAGCAAGCTCGCTCCCACAGGTTCACCGTAACCCTTGTGGGAGCGAGCTTGCTCCGGGCGGCGTTCCGACGATAGCGATCTCTCATGCACCTCCTCTTTCGCGTCGTTATACGCATCTAAATGTTCGAAAATTTTCCTTTAACGGCCCTTCGATCAGTATTTTCAATCGAAGTTAACTGGCTGTGGGCGACTTTATGGGCTACCATTTTCGCAAATGAACATTAATGTTCGAATTCCAATACAGAAAATCATAAAAGCCCGAGGCTAGCCGATGCCCACTTCTACCTTGCCTACGCCCCCTCTCGCTGAGATCTACGATATCGCCGTCATCGGTGGCGGGATCAATGGCGTGGGGATCGCAGCGGATGCCGCCGGTCGCGGTCTTTCGGTGTTTCTTTGCGAAAAGGACGACCTGGCCAGCCACACCTCTTCAGCCAGCAGCAAGCTGATCCACGGTGGCCTGCGCTACCTTGAACATTACGAATTCCGTCTGGTGCGCGAAGCCCTGGCCGAACGCGAAGTGCTGCTGGCCAAGGCGCCGCACATCGTCAAGCAGATGCGCTTCGTGCTGCCGCACCGCCCGCACCTGCGTCCGGCGTGGATGATCCGCGCCGGCCTGTTCCTTTATGACAACCTCGGCAAGCGGGAAAAACTCGAAGGCTCGAAAAGCCTGAAGTTCGGCCCGGACAGCCCGCTGAAAAGCGAAATCACCAAAGGCTTCGAATACTCCGATTGCTGGGTCGACGATGCTCGTCTGGTGGTGCTGAACGCCATGGCCGCCCGCGAAAAAGGCGCCCACGTTCACACCCAGACCCGTTGCGTCAGCGCTCGTCGCACCAAGGGTCTGTGGCACCTGCACCTGGAGCGAGCCGATGGCAGCCTGTTTTCGATCCGTGCCAAGGCACTGGTAAACGCCGCTGGCCCATGGGTCGCCAAGTTCATTCGGGATGACCTGAAGATGGAATCGCCGTACGGCATCCGCTTGATTCAGGGCAGCCATCTGATCGTTCCGAAACTGTACGAAGGCGAACACGCGCACATTCTGCAAAACGAAGATCAGCGCATCGTCTTCACCATTCCGTACCTTAACCACTTCACCCTGATCGGCACCACCGACCGCGAGTACACCGGCGATCCGGCTGCAGTTGCGATCACCGAAGGCGAAACCGATTACCTGTTGAAAGTGGTCAACTCCCATTTCAAGAAACGCATCAGCCGCGACGATATCCTGCACAGCTATTCCGGTGTTCGTCCGCTGTGCAACGACGAATCCGACAACCCTTCGGCCGTCACCCGCGACTACACCCTGGCGCTGTCAGGCAGTGGTGAAGAAGCGCCGCTGCTGTCGGTGTTCGGCGGCAAGCTGACCACCTACCGCAAACTGGCCGAGTCGGCGCTGGCGCAACTGACTCCGTACTTCAAAGACATCAAGCCAAGCTGGACCGCCAGCGCAACCCTGCCGGGCGGCGAAGACATGACCACCCCGCAAGCCTTGTGCGCCTTGATCCGTGACAAGTTCGACTGGGTGCCGACCGAAATCGCCCGCCGCTGGGCCACCACCTACGGCAGCCGCACCTGGCGCATGCTCGAAGGCGTGCAGAATCTCAGTGATATGGGCGAACACATCGGCGGCGGTCTCTACACCCGCGAAGTCGATTACCTGTGCAGCGAAGAGTGGGCGACCACCGCGCACGACATTCTGTGGCGCCGCAGCAAGCTGGGGTTGTTCACCACCCCGGAGGAACAGGACAAGCTCAAGGATTACCTGAACAAGGTCGAGCAGAACCGCAGCAAGATCGAAGCGGCCTGATCGGAAATCCGGTTAAAAACGAAAGCCCTTGAATCTCACGATTCAGGGGCTTTTTTGTGGGGACCTACTGCGCCAGATGCAGCAACAGGAAATCGATGAACGCCCTCGATTTGTGGGGCAAATGCGGGCTGTTGGGAAACACCACGTTGACGGACTGCGAGGGCAGCGAATAGTCGGGCAACAACCGGATCAGCCGCCCGCAGGCGATGTCGTCCTTGACCACCCAGGCGGGCAGCACCGAGACGCCTAGCGACGACAACGTCATGGAGCGGATGGCCGTGGAAGAATTGGATTCAAATTGATTGATCCCGTTGATCTCGACAGCCCCCAATTGCGGATGGCGCAACGCCCACTGGGTCGGCGCCTGCAGGTTGCTGTTGGCGATCCACGGCACCGAATTCAGGTCCTGAGGATTCTGCACCGGGTGACGAGCAAGAAACATCTCGGTAGCCACCAGGAAAATTTCATAATCCGCCAGTTTACGGCTCTTGAAAGCCGAGTCCGCCAAGTTACCTAGACGGATGACCAGGTCTAACTTTTCCGCCACCAGATCATTGAGTGACGAGTTGAAGTTATAACAGAGTTTTATTTCCGGATAGCGCTCTATAAATTCCGGAATCAACGGCAGAATATACGCCTCACCGTATTCACTGGTGGAACTGAAGCGCAGTTTACCGGAAACCCGATTATGCCCTTTTAATACATTATCAAAGGCAGTATCAATATCCGCGACAATACCTTTGAACTCTTCATAAAAGTCTTGACCGATTTCGGTGAGGGATATATTTCGGGTATTACGAATCAACAACGTCGCTGACAGCACGTCCTCCAGCGCCTTGACATGCAGGCTGGCCATGGCTTTGCTGATGCTCAGATAATTGGCAGCCTTGGTGTAAGAACCAAAATCGACCACGGCCAGAAATGTCTGGACCCGATTAAGATGAGTGTGCATAGCAATACGGCTCACTGTTAAATCCTGTCAAACATTATTTCAAGGATAGTCGTATCGACAGTTCAAGTCCACCGCCCCTATGCTTTGCAACAAAGGGGAAACAACATGACCTATCGCTACAAAGTTGCACTGATATTTCTGATTGGCTTTTTTATAGACTGCATTAACATCTTTATGTCGGCGGTCGCATTACCGAGTATATCGGCGGCGTTGCACGTTAGTACTTCAGACGTTGCCTGGGTGGCTAACGCTTACATTCTGGGGCTGACACTGATCATCCCGGTCAGCACCTGGCTGGCCGGTCGTTTTGGTAGTCGGGAAATCCTCACCGCCTCGATGATCGTGTTCACAGGCTCCGTATGGATGTGCGGGCTGGCCAACAGTTTCAACGAACTGGTGATCTGGCGCTTTATCCAGGGGATTGGCGGCGGCCTGTTGATTCCAGTCGGCCAGGCGCTGACGTTCAACCTGTTCAAGGGTGAGCAGCGGGCGAAAATATCCACATTGGTCATGGCCGTTGCCCTGATAGCGCCCGCCATTTCACCGACCATCGGCGGCATCATCGTCGACAGCAGCTCCTGGCGCTGGGTGTTCTACAGCAACATCCCGTTCTCGCTGATCGCGGCATTGTTGTCCTGGTTCTGGATCAACGAAGCGCGGCCGACGAGTTTGCCCAGACCCGACATCAAGGGCTTGCTGTTGGTCAGCGCGGCACTCGGCAGCCTGCTGATGGGCATGTCGTTGTATGGCGGCGACGCTACGGCATGGTTGGCCGCCCTCTTCGTCATGGCCGGTGTTGCTTTCGTCGTGCTGTACGGGCTGCACTACCGCACGTGCAAAAACCCGATCATTGAACTGAGCCTGCTCAAAAGCAAAAAACTCAGCACCTCCATCTTTATCTATTACGCGATTCCCGGTGTGTTCACGGGCGTCAACTTGATGAGCATTTTCTTTCTGCAAAACACCCTGCAATTCAGCGCCCGACTGACAGGGATGTTCATGATCCTGTACGCCATCGGTGCGTTCATCGCGATGTTGATCTGTGGCCGGGTCTATAACCGGATGGGCGCAAAGCGGCTGTTTGCCCTGGGCATGCTGTTGCACAGCGCCGGCATTGCCACCCTGTTACTGGTGAACAATCCCTCAGACCTTTGGGTGATTGTCATCGCCTACAGCTTGATGGGGATCGGCGGCGGCATCGGTGCCAACACAGCACAAACCACGTCGTTGATGGACTTTGAGGGTAATGACACCCACAAGGCCAGTGTCATCTGGAACATCAACCGACAGATATCATTCAGCATCGGTGCTGCCCTCTTCCTGATGGTTTTCAACCTGCTCTTGAAGCATTTCGATACCACCCAGGCCTACCACGTGACCTTCGCCATCGCCGCGCTGGTGGGCCTGTTCCCACTCTTTCAACTGCGTCAGTTGAACACTCAAAAGGACTGTCATGCACAACAAAATAGTTGAACAGGCGCACCACAGCATTCATCACGTGCACGAGCTGATCCACACCCTGTTCACCGACGCAAACGGTAAGGGGCAGGCCGCGCTCGAGCCGCTGATGTCGGCATTCGCCGAGCACTTCACCATGGTCGCCACTTCAGCCGCCATCGTCAGCCGGGCGACGGTCGAACAGATGTTCAAGGGGGCGGTCGGCGCCAAGCCAGGCCTAGAGATCGTCATCAGCGACCTACAGACGGTCTGGCAAGAAGGCGACAGCGTGGCGATCCGCTACAAGGAAACCCATCGCCTCAACCAGCGCGAAAGCTCACGGGCTTCGGTGGCGATCATTGCCATCCATCACCACAACGCCCAATGGATCTACCTGCATGAAACGCCGCTAAGCCAGGAACGCTGATTTGGTATGAACGGCAGGATCACTGGCTCTTGTTTCGCCGATGAGACGTTAGCGGCCCCAAACACCATTCGGTTTTCCGAACGCGACCTGTCGGTCGATTCGGTTAACCGGATTCGCTAACGTCAAAATCTGCGCCATAAATATTTAATACCCTTATAAATCAATGATTTGATCTGTTAGGCCTGGCCTGGCACGAGTCATGCTCTACACTCTTGGACGAATGTCCGCTGTGCCAACCCTTCGGGAGCCGGCAAGCATTCGAAGCACAAAAAGGGCCGATGAACTGGCTCCATATAAAAACAATGTCGAGGAAAATTTGATGCGCATCGTTCCCCATATCCTGGGCGCAGCCATTGCTGCCGCTCTGATCAGCACTCCAGTTTTCGCCGCCGAACTCACCGGCACCCTGAAGAAGATCAAAGAGTCCGGCGTTATCACCCTCGGGCATCGTGACGCTTCCATTCCGTTTTCCTATATCGCGGACGCTTCCGGCAAACCGGTTGGCTACTCCCACGATATCCAGCTGAAAATCGTTGAAGCCATCAAAAAAGACCTCGACCTGCCGAACCTCCAGGTCAAATACAACCTGGTCACCTCGCAAACCCGTATCCCGCTGGTGCAGAACGGCACCGTGGACGTCGAGTGCGGCTCCACCACCAACAACGTCGAGCGTCAGCAGCAAGTTGACTTCTCCGTCGGCATCTTCGAGATCGGCACCAAGCTGCTGGCCAAGAAAGATTCGCCCTACAAAGACTTCGCCGATCTGAAAGGCAAAAACGTCGTGACCACCGCCGGCACCACGTCCGAGCGCATCCTCAAGTCGATGAACGCCGACAAGCAGATGGGCATGAACGTCATCTCCGCCAAAGACCACGGCGAGTCCTTCAACATGCTGGAATCGGGCCGTGCCGTTGCTTTCATGATGGACGACGCCCTGCTGGCCGGTGAAATGGCCAAGGCCAAGAAGCCGACCGACTGGTCCGTGACCGGTACTCCACAGTCCTACGAAATCTACGGCTGCATGGTCCGCAAGGGCGACGCGCCGTTCAAGAAGGCTGTGGATGATGCGATCGTCGCCACCTACAAGTCCGGCGAGATCAACAAGATCTACGAAAAATGGTTCATGCAGCCAATCCCGCCAAAAAACCTGAACCTGATGTTCCCGATGAGCGACGAGCTCAAGGCCCTGATCGCCAATCCGACCGATAAAGCGGCTGACGACAAGAAGTCCTGATTTCTGACTAACCTTATCTCCTGAGAGGGCCACTGCCCTTTCAGGGATAGTCACTCCCTGCTGGCATATTTGGAAACACTCGAACCGGTGGCTGTCGAGCCGCTCGTGTGTGCCTGACCGTCAAGGTCGGGCGGGAACGGAGCTTCCCCAGGCGGGCATTTGTATATCGAACGATCTGAGGGGAGACCCTAATGAATTACAACTGGGACTGGGGCGTGTTCTTCAAGTCCACCGGCGTGGGCAGCGAGACGTATCTCGACTGGTACATCTCCGGTTTGGGCTGGACCATCGCCATTGCCATCGTGGCCTGGATTATTGCCCTGACGCTGGGCTCGATTCTTGGCGTCATGCGCACCGTGCCGAATCGCATCGTGTCGGGCATCGCGACCTGCTACGTCGAGCTTTTTCGTAACGTGCCGCTGCTGGTTCAGCTGTTCATCTGGTACTTCCTGGTACCCGATTTGCTGCCGCAAAACCTGCAGGACTGGTACAAGCAGGACCTGAACCCGACCACTTCGGCCTACCTGAGCGTCGTTGTCTGCCTGGGCCTGTTCACCGCTGCGCGCGTTTGCGAACAAGTGCGTACCGGCATCCAGGCGTTGCCTCGCGGCCAGGAAGCCGCCGCTCGCGCCATGGGTTTCAAGCTGCCGCAAGTTTACTGGAACGTGCTGCTGCCCCAGGCTTACCGGATCATCATTCCGCCGCTCACCTCGGAATTCCTGAACGTGTTCAAGAACTCGTCCGTGGCCTCGCTGATCGGTCTGATGGAGTTGCTTGCGCAGACCAAACAGACCGCCGAGTTCTCCGCCAACCTGTTCGAAGCCTTCACCCTGGCGACCCTGATCTACTTCACGCTGAACATGGGCCTGATGCTGCTGATGCGCATGGTCGAGAAGAAAGTTGCCGTACCGGGCCTGATCTCCGTAGGGGGTAAATGATGGAATTCGACTTCTCGGGCATCATCCCGTCCTTGCCGGGCCTGTGGAACGGCATGGTCATGACCCTGCAACTGATGGCGCTGGGCGTGGTCGGCGGGATCATCCTCGGTACGATCCTGGCACTGATGCGCCTGTCCCACAGCAAATGGCTGTCGAACATTGCCGGCGCCTACGTTAACTACTTCCGCTCGATCCCGCTGCTGCTGGTCATCACCTGGTTCTACCTGGCGGTGCCGTTCGTGCTGCGCTGGATCACCGGCGAAGACACCCCGATCGGCGCGTTCGCATCCTGCATCGTGGCGTTCATGATGTTCGAAGCGGCGTACTTCTGCGAAATCGTCCGGGCTGGCGTGCAGTCGATCTCCAAGGGCCAGATGGGTGCTGCCCAGGCCTTGGGCATGACGTATGGCCAGATGATGCGTTTGATCATCCTGCCGCAAGCGTTCCGCAAGATGACCCCGCTGCTGCTGCAACAGAGCATCATCCTGTTTCAGGACACCTCGCTGGTCTACGCGGTCGGCCTGGTGGACTTCCTCAATGCCTCGCGTGCCAGTGGCGACATCATCGGCCGCTCCAATGAGTTCCTGATCTTCGCAGGGCTCACGTACTTCACAATCAGCTTTGCCGCCTCGCTGCTGGTCAAGCGTCTGCAAAAAAGGTTCGCCGTATGATCTCTATCAAGAACGTCAACAAGTGGTATGGGGACTTCCAGGTACTGACTGACTGCAGCACCGAGGTCAAAAAAGGCGAAGTGATCGTGGTGTGCGGGCCGTCCGGTTCTGGCAAATCCACGCTGATCAAATGCGTCAATGCCCTGGAACCGTTCCAGAAAGGCGACGTTGTGGTCGATGGCACGTCCATCGCCGACCCGAAGACCGACCTGCCGAAACTGCGTTCGCGCGTCGGCATGGTGTTCCAGCATTTCGAACTGTTCCCGCACCTGACCATCACCGAAAACCTGACCATCGCGCAGATCAAGGTGTTGGGTCGCAGCAAGGAAGAAGCCACGAAGAAAGGCCTGCAACTGCTTGAGCGCGTCGGGCTGTCTGCCCATGCGCATAAGCATCCGGGCCAACTCTCCGGCGGTCAGCAACAGCGTGTGGCAATTGCCCGTGCGCTGGCGATGGACCCGATCGTCATGCTGTTCGACGAACCGACCTCGGCGCTGGACCCTGAAATGGTCAACGAAGTACTCGACGTGATGGTGCAATTGGCCCACGAAGGCATGACCATGATGTGCGTAACCCACGAAATGGGCTTCGCCCGTAAAGTGGCGGACCGGGTGATTTTCATGGACCAGGGCAAGATCATCGAAGACTGCCAGAAAGAGGATTTCTTCGGCGACATCAGCCACCGCGCCGAGCGTACACAGCACTTCCTCAACAAGATTCTGCAGCACTAAGAAAGGCACCGCTCCCCAAATGTGGGAGCGGGCTTGCTCGCGAAGAGGCCATAACATTCAGCATTATTAATGTTGACTGACACACCGCTTTCGCGAGCAAGTCCGCTCCCACACTGGGCCTGTGGTGGTCTCAAGATTTGTGTTGTGGTTGACCCAAGGCATCTGTGATGAAATGCGACCCCACTCTCTATCGCGCCGCGCCGCCATCACTCGCCGTGAAACCCCGTCTGATTCGCCATCTGTTCCTGCCGCCGCTGGTCATCGCCCTGATGATCGGATTGGGTTACATCGGCTTCTGGGTCAGTGAACACTACGGAATTCGCAGCCTCAGCGAGAACGGCCAGCGTCAGCTTGAACTGCACGCCCGCGCCGTCGAGAGCGAGATCAGCAAGTACACCTACCTGCCCAGCCTGCTGGAACTCGAATCCAGTGTTTCGAAGCTGTTGGCCGACCCGTCACCGGAACACCGGCAGACGGTCAATGAATACCTCGAAGGCCTGAACCGGCGCAGCCGCAGTCGGGCCATCTATGTGATGGACACCACCGGCCGTGTCATGGCCACCAGTAACTGGCGCGATGTCGACAGTTACCTGGGCGAAGACCTGTCCTTTCGCGCCTATTTCCAGAATGCCGTGCGCGGTCAGCCGGGGCGCTTCTACGGCATCGGCAGCACCAACGGCGAGCCCGGTTATTACTTGGCTCATGGCCTGGAAGAACACGGCAAGATCATCGGCGTCGCGGTGGTCAAGGTCCGCCTCGAAGCCATGGAAGAACGCTGGCAGCGCGCGAGGCTGGAAGCTTTCGTCAGCGATGAAAACGGCATCATCATTCTTTCCAGCGATCCGGCACGGCGCCTGAAATCGGTTGTGCCGCTGAGCGATGAGACCAAGGAAAAACTGGCCCGCAGCCTTCAGTACTACTGGTTTCCACTGAACGAACTGCAGCCGCTGGCCCGGGAAAAACTGGCGGAAGGCGAGGAGAAACTGACGTTCCCCGCCAACAGCGAACTCGTGTCCGATGAAGAGGACATCAGCTACCTCTCGCAAACCCGCCCACTGAGCGATACCCCATGGAATTTCACTTTGCTCACGCCGCTGCAGGATTTGCGACGTGAAGCGATCAATCAAGGGATTCTAGTGGCGGTGGCGTTTGCCCTGGTGGCGTTCCTGCTGATCGCCTGGAACGAGCGACGCAAGGTGATCGCCACACGCCTCGCCGCCCGGGAAGCCTTGCAGGAAGCCAACAATCAACTGGAGCGTCGGATTGCCGAACGCACCACCGATCTGCGCGCCAGCAACGAACGGCTCAAGGGCCAGATCCGCGAACGGCGTCTGGCCGAAGAGACGCTACGCCGCGCCCAGGATGAACTGGTGCAGGCCGGTAAACTCGCGGCCATCGGCCAGATGTCCACCAGCATCGCCCACGAATTGAACCAGCCACTGGCAGCGCTGCGCACATTGTCCGGCAACACCGTGCGTTTTCTTGAGCGTGGCCAGTTGGACGTTGCCAGCACCAACCTCAAGACCATCAACGAACTGATCGACCGCATGGGCCGGATCACCGCCAGCCTGCGTTCCTTCGCCCGTCGGGGTGACGACAAAGGTCAGGCCAGTCTTGGCAAAGCAGTGGATGCCGCCTTGCAGCTGCTGGGCGGTCGAGTGGAAAGCGCTCATCTGCAACTGCACCGAGGCTTCGCCGATCTCCAGGTGCAGATCGACCAGACCCGCCTCGAGCAGATTCTGGTCAACCTGATCGGCAACGCCCTCGACGCCATGCAGGTACAGCCGCTGCCGGAGTTGTGGCTGGAAGGCGAAATCTTCGATGGCAAATATCGCCTTCGTGTACGCGACAACGGCCACGGCATCGACGTCGAAGCACGTAAACATCTGTTCGAACCGTTCTTCACCACCAAACCCGGCGAACAGGGTCTGGGCCTCGGCCTGACCCTTTCCGCCAGCCTGGCCGCTGCCACCGGCGGGCATCTGGGTGTCGAACACCCGGCCAGCGGTGGTACCACCTTCGTTCTCAGTTTACCGTTGGTAAGCCCCACTCACGCCGAGCCAATATGAACAACGACCTTAGTGTGCTGATCGTCGAAGACGACCCCCATGTGCTGCTCGGCTGCCAACAGGCGCTGACCCTGGAAGACATTCCCTGCGTGGGCGTCGGCAGCGCCGAAGAAGCGCTGGAGCGGGTCGGCGACAACTTTGCAGGCATCGTCATCAGCGACATCCGTCTGCCGGGCATCGACGGCCTGGAATTGCTGACCCGACTCAAGGCCCGCGATCGCAGCCTGCCGGTGGTGCTGATCACCGGCCACGGCGACATCTCGATGGCTGTCGGTGCGATGCAGAAAGGCGCCTATGACTTCATGGAGAAACCTTTCTCCCCCGAACGTCTGGTCGATGTGGCGCGCCGTGCGCTGGAGCAACGCAGCCTCGCGCGGGAAGTCTTTTCGTTGCGTCGGCAACTGGCGGAACGGGATTCCCTCGAAGGCCGGATCATCGGCCGCTCGCCAGCCATGCAGAACCTGCGGGAATTGATCGCCAACGTTGCCGATACGTCGGCCAACGTGCTGATCGAAGGCGAGACCGGCACAGGTAAAGAGCTGGTTGCGCGTTGCCTGCACGACTTCAGTCGGCGGCACACCAAGCAGTTCGTCGCGCTGAATTGCGGTGGACTTCCGGAAAACCTGTTCGAAAGCGAAATCTTCGGTCATGAAGCCAACGCCTTCACTGGCGCCGGAAAACGGCGGATCGGCAAGATCGAACACGCCGACGGCGGCACGCTGTTCCTCGACGAAGTGGAAAGCATGCCGCTGCCGCTGCAAATCAAACTGCTGCGGGTATTACAGGAACGCACCCTGGAACGCCTTGGCTCGAACCAGAGCGTGGCGGTGGATTGCCGGGTGATCGCGGCAACCAAGTCCGACCTGGATGTGTCGAGCAAGGCTGGCGAGTTTCGCAGCGACCTGTATTACCGCTTGAACGTGGTGACTCTCGAGTTACCGCCGCTGCGTGAGCGCCGCGAAGACATCCTGCAATTGTTCGAGCACTTCCTGCAGCAGTCGTCCCTGCGCTTCGACCGTGCCGTGCCGGACCTGGACAACCAGACCCTGTCGAATCTGATGAGCCACGACTGGCCGGGCAACGTGCGCGAACTGCGTAACGTCGCCGAGCGTTTTGCCCTCGGCCTGCCGGCCTTCAAGAAATCCGGCGCCAGCGGCAGCAATCAGGGCCTGGCCTTCGCCGAAGCGGTAGAAGCTTTTGAACGCAACCTGCTGAGCGACGCCCTGCAGCGCAGCGGCGGCAACCTGACCCAGGCGAGTCTGGAACTCGGGATGGCCAAGACCACGTTGTTCGACAAAGTGAAGAAGTACGGACTGAGCCACTGATGGACCTGATTCTCAAGGCAACCCTGGGCGCGGCCGTGGTGGTGATCCGGGTTGGAGGCTTCGTTGGCGGTGGCGGCGGCTTGGTTGATGGCGGCGACTGTGCTTGTCAGTGTTCGGGTTCGCCTCCACGCCTGACCACATGCCCCTGTAACTGATCGGTGACAGCCCGAGTTTTCCTCGGGTGCTGCACGCGATCGACTCGGTGCGCGAAAGCAATGCGACGATTCTGCTGACCGGCGAAAGCGGCACCGGCAAGGAAATGGTCGCCCAGGCGATCCACAAACACGGCAATCGCGCCGACAAGCCTTTCGTCGCGGTCAACTGCGCGGCGATCCCCGAAGGGCTGCTTGAAAGTGAAATGTTCGGCCATCGCAAAGGCGCGTTCACTGGCGCCGTGGCGGATCGGGTCGGGCGTTTCCTGCAGGCCGACAAGGGCACGCTGTTTCTCGATGAAATCGGCGAGATGCCGTTGGCCTTGCAGGCGAAAATCCTGCGGGCGTTGCAGGAGCGGGTGAACGAGCCAGTATGCGATCCGCGTGAGCGTAAGGTTGATGTGCGAGTGATCGCCGCGACCAACAAGAATCTGCTGGAAGCGGTGGCCAACAAGGAGTTTCGCGAGGACCTCTATTACCGCCTCAACGTGTTCCCGATCCCCCTGCCCGCCCTGCGCGAACGGGTCGAAGACATCGCCCCGCTGGCCCGGCATTTTGCTCACTCGCTCGGGGCCACGGCGGGCAAGCGTTTTACCGGGTTCAGCGCGGAAGCCTTGCAGGTCATGGCCAGTTATTCGTGGCCGGGGAATATTCGTGAACTGCAAAACTGCGTGGAGCGGGCGACTATTGTTGCTTCGGGGGCGGTGATTGAAGAGGAGGATCTTCCGGCTTATCTGTTCGCCTCAAGTCCCGCCGCCAACGGCACACAGAGGGCAGCGTGCCAGCGGACCTGGAAGCGGCATTGGCGGAGGTTGAGAAGGCTTACATTCTGGCGGCGCTTGCGCAGAGTAATGGCGTGCAGGCTGCAGCGGCGCAGTTGATCGGGATCTCGGAGCGCAGCTTCTGGTATCGGCTGAAGAAACTGGGGATTCACGTGGACAAGATTGTGCGTTGAGCCCGCTCCGATGTCTTGTTTAACGGCGCTCTGAGTAACTTCATGAGAGCTCGCGCAACGTCCATGAATGGTAACTGCATTTTGGGAAGCGTCTGACATCAATTCGTTTGCGCCCTTGTTAGCGTTGCACTGAACCCGGCTCCAGGACGTTCTGTTGTGATCTGGCCATGGAAGGTCTTTCACACGTATTGCATCAACGTCCCCGAGCCTGTGCTACGTCACCAGACAAGGAACACTGGATGTTTGACGCTACCCCACACGCCCGCTTCAGCCTCACAATCAACGACTTTAAACATGACCTTCAGGTGCTCAGGTTCACCGGCAAGGAACTCATCAGCCAGCCTTACGCCATTGATGTCGAACTGGTCAGCGAAAGACCGGACCTGGACCAGGAAAGCCTGCTGAATAGACAAGCCTTCCTCGCCTTCAACGACGCTGGCAACGGCATTCACGGGCAAATTCATCGCGCTGGCAAAGGCAGTTTCGGAAAAGGCCTGACCCGCTACAGCCTGACGCTGGTGCCCGGATTGGCGTATCTGGAACACCGCATCAACCAACGCATTTTTCAGCAATTGACCGTCCCGCAGATCATTGCGCAGGTACTGGAAGACCACGGCATCCATCGTGATCTTTACCTGTTTCAGTTGGGCAGCGCTTGTCCGGATCGTGAGTACTGCGTGCAGTACGACGAGTCGGATCTGGTTTTCATCCAACGCCTCTGTCAAGAGGAAGGTTTGCACTACCACTTCAGGCACAGCCGGGAAAAACATGTGATGGTGTTTGGCGACGACCAGACCGTGTTTCCCAGGCTCGAC
Source organism: Pseudomonas sp. RT4P38 (assembly GCF_054897765.1). Lineage (NCBI taxonomy): Bacteria > Pseudomonadati > Pseudomonadota > Gammaproteobacteria > Pseudomonadales > Pseudomonadaceae > Pseudomonas > Pseudomonas sp. RT4P38. The sequence goes on along the minus strand of NZ_CM142703.1, from coordinate 1,509,263 downwards.
AGCCTAACGCCCTACAAACAAGACAGCGGCATGGTGGCCGAAGGGCCGGTGATCAACCACTTTGACGTGGAAGTGAAAGCAGGTACCAGCCGCACCACTCGCCGCGCTTACGACTTCAACAAGGCTCGCATTCTGCTGGAGTCCGAGTGCAGGCCTGATACCCCTCTGACTCAGCCGGATCTGGAGGATTACCACTACCCGGGTCGTTTTTTCCATCGCGATCGCGGCAAGCTCCTGAGTCGACGCGCGCTGGAGCGTCATCGCGCCGACTACCGTCAGGCGGAGGGTAAAAGCGATCAGCCGGCACTGGTCTGCGGGCACTTTCTGCCACTGTCCGAACATCCGCAGGAGGAATGGAACGACCTTTGGTTGCTGACCGAAATCCAGCACGAAGGTGCGCAGCCTCAGGTCCTCCAACAGTACGCGGCCAGCATCAGCACCGGTCATGCAGAGGGCTTCCAGGGTTATCGGAACCAATTCCTCGCCACGCCTTGGGAGGTGTTCTTCCGTACGCCACTCACCCACAAAAAACCGCGAATCTCCGGTACCCAGACCGCCGTGGTCACCGCCCCGAAAGGCGAAGAAATCCACCGCGACGCGTACGGACGGGTCAAGGTGCAGTTTTTCTGGGATCGCGAGGGTCGCCACGACGATAAAAGCAGTTGCTGGTTACGGGTGTCCTCCCCTTCGGCGGGCAACGCCCACGGCAGCGTGACCCTGCCAAGAGTGGGCATGGAGGTACAGGTCAGCTTTCAGGAAGGCGACCCGGATTGTCCCGAGATCAGCGGATGTTTCCCCAACAGCGCCAACCCGGTGCCCTACGAATTACCCACCCATAAAACCCGCAGCGTATTCCGCTCCCGCAGTTCTCCAGCCAGCACGGGGTTCAACGAACTGCACCTGGAAGATCGCGCCGGTCAGGAGTTGATTTACCTGCGCGCCCAGCGCGATATGGAACAGAAGATCAAACACGACAGCCGTCTGGAGATCGGCAATGAGCTGCGCAAAACCGTCAAGGGCGACAGCTTCACCGTACTGGAATCCAAAGAACATCGAACCACTGCCGGTGACCGACAAATACAGCTTAAGGCCAGCGATTACCTGCAGGTTGCCGGCAACAGCCATACCCGAGTCGATCAAACGCTGACGTTGCAAGCCGGCCGGAAAATTACTGTCGATGCGGGCGATCATTTGGTTCTGAAGGCCGGGGCAAGCATCACCTTTGACGTTGGCGGTCAACACTTCGTGATGGTCCACGGGGGAATTTTCAGCAGCAGTGAAACCCAGATCGGCGGTGCTCCCATGCGGGCGGCAGTCGCCTCGCTATTAATGCCTGGGTCAGTTGATGACTTGTCTGCGCCACCTGAACTGCCACCTATGCTCGCGTCTTCCCAGCCCGGGTTGATGACGGCGAGCAACGCGTTGGGGGCAGATTTCTGCCCGATCTGCGAAGCATGCCGTGATGGCGCCTGCCTGACGCGAGGAGCTGCCGCATGATCGATGCACTCCCCAATCAGTGGATGAACGAACAGCGCCGCTCGGGCCATGAACTGTGCCTGGTGCTGGACTCGCAGAATGAGCGAGAAACCCGTCAGTTGTTATTGAAGTCCAGCGGATATGAGCAGTACTTGGGTGTCTACAACGCCACTACCATCGCTGATCTGGCCGATGCCGGTCCGTTCCTCTTCACGTTGGACCAGTCCGGCGACAGGCGCCTCGACGACCTGCTGGATCATCCTGAACGCAACTGGGGCTGGCTCGCGAGCGTGGAAAAAGGTGCCCTGCGCCAACTGGTCAATCACTGGCATGAGCGGTTGATCGTCGGGACGCGTCCCTATCAAGCGATATATCGCTTTCACGACAATCGAGTGTTGACTCGCGCGCTTGAACATTTGCCGGTCGAGGAGTATCCAGCTTACCTCGGGCCGGCGATCAGCGTGTGCTACTGGAACGGCACCGCTTGGAAAACCGCCCATAGCCCTTCCCCCGGTACGTATCCCGTGCCGGATAAACCTCTCTGGTTGCGCACTCCCCTTCCTCATCCGCAGGCATCGGAAATTCGTAGGCTCAACGCCCATCGTTACTTGTTGGACGAGCATGTGAGGGCCTACGCAAGGCTCGCCGAACTGCATGACCCAGACATCTGGTTGCGCGACCGACTGGCCTTGGCGGATGCATGGGGCTGGCTTGAGCCGGAGCAACTGGAGTTTCTACTGACCCAGAGTTTGCAGGCGCCCGCCTATACGCTGGCGCCGCACTGGCAAGTACGTCCGGATGAAAGGCCAACTGAACACTTTGAGCGGGTGCATCGGGCGATGGAGTTTTGGCAGAGAGACGACCCGTTATGAAAAGCGTATTACGCAACGCAGCGCTGGGCTGTTGCCTCGCGCTAACCGCAGGCTGCGCCGCCGAGTCGCCGAACACGTTCACCTTCACCGCTGATTTGCCGCCCAACTTTGCCTACGTTGCAGCGGTTTACTACGTGCCCGCGAAGGGTGAAACCTGCACCGTTGAAACAAGGGACAACTTGGCGCCTGTTTTCAATAACGAATGGCGAAAGGAATACAAACCCGATTCTGAAATCACTATTCGCAGAACTCAGAAAGGCTGCCCATTGGTGGTCAGTCGTATCAAGTTGGACATCAACTCGGCTTATGGAGAAACCTGGAGAGATGCAAGTGGGGATGCCGCCAGCGTGGTAATTCGCGATGAACTCGAGGATCAGTACAAGGGGACCTTCAACGAAGCGGGCGAAAGCACCTTTTACGGCCAATGCCAGTGGTTGTTTCGCACATCAGGCAAGCCCCGCATCCTCAGAAAAATCCTCGACTGCAAATCTACCGATGCACGGGGGGAACTGGAGCGTGGCCGCCCGTTCTCGACGTACACCCTCGATCAGTTGCCGGGCAAGACCGTGAAAATGAAGGTCACGTTGGCGCAGGAGGAAAGGCCGGGCTGGGGAGATACGTGGGTCAAAGTGCCCGGCGGCTGGAAGCGTTGCATGGGCAAAAGCTTTGAGGATCAAGACGCGTATTGCTTCGGTAATCACATCGATTTCAGCACCTTCAAAATGGTGGATGGGCGCACCTGCACTATTTACCCCGGCTGCACGGAATAAGGAGATTTTGACATGACGTCATTGGAAAAGGATTTGGCATCCAGCTTGAGCAGTCGCGTGCTCGCCTGCCCTGTACAAGGTAAATGGAGCAGTTTTCAGCTGGTCGACGAGTTCGGCTCTGGCGAACCGTACGCCGGATTGGCCTATACAGCGATTGACTCGGAAGGCCAGGGTTATAGCGGCCATCTCGATGCTGCGGGTACCAGTAAAATCACCAACCACTTTGCGGGGCCGGTTACGTTAGTTCTTGACCAGAAATACGAAGGACAGGAAGCGGTTTATGTGCGAGCTAAAGAACGACCGCACTACCCCCTCAAAATTACCGAACTCCAGGTACGCGCCGAGCGAACCCGTTATCGGAACCAAAACTCAACACGCACCAAAGACAATCCCGCACAAGCCTGCGCTGACGAGTACTTCCAGGTGGAAGTGCGCCATCTGGTCGAGCATGTCACGCATTTGCCCCCCGATGTTTATCGCCATTACCCCCACAGCACGGGGACGGCGAAAATCATGGGCAAACATGGCGCACTCGGCGTGGCCCTGACGCCGCAACAACACACGGTGCTGGAAGTGCGCCCTCTGCGGGCCTTACGCCCCATGCTGTCCACCAGCTCCAAATTCTGCGCACTGAATCTCTATCAACTCGCACTGATGGCAACCTTGAGCTACTGCCCCTTTGGCATGAAACCTGAAAAGCGACCCATTAAAGAAGGCCCCGTGAATTTCCCACTGCAACCAAGCGTGGGCAACTGGTTCGGTGATGCATTGGCCAAATCCGATGAACTGTGGCGGGTCGATTCGGGGCAAATAAAAGCTTTCTACCCGCTGTATGAGGATGTGCCGTACTCCAAACGTTTGGAAATCGTGCCATTCGACCCGGGTATCTATGCCGTAAACAAGCCTGACCGGGAAGGCGATCAGGAACACCCCACCAACATTCACTTTCTCGACGATACCGATGAGAAAGGAGCCACCGATACCCAAGCCTTCATCACGCACAACGACGAACTGATCCTGATTGCAGTACGTGGCACCTTCGAACTCGTCGCCGATGGCTTGCGCGATGCCGATGCGTTTCAAGTGCCGTTTGAAGACACCGACAGCAAAGTGCATCGTGGTTTCTACGAAGCCGCGCAGAAAGCAGCCATCTTTGTCGTCAGGTATCTGGATAAGTTCTACGCAGGGCAAAAGCTCATGATTTGCGGCCACAGCCTGGGTGGCGCAGTGGCGTTGTTGCTTTCGGAAATGCTGCGTCGCAGTTCTGAAGGCTACAACATCCAGCTCTACACCTACGGCGCCCCCCGCGCCGGTGACGCCAACTTTGCAAAAGGCGCGGCGCCGCTGGTGCATTACCGCATGGTCAACCACAACGACCCGGTTCCGAGCGTCCCCGGCAGCTGGATGAACACCAAGGCCGGTGTTTTCGGGGCGGGGGCGGCGCTGACCTTTGTCAACGTACCCGCCGGCCTGTCGGTGTTTGTGGCGGGCATTACCAACTGGACGGGCGAACTCTACGAACACCACGGCACGTTGCGCCATGCCATGCCGGTGGAGTTTGGTCGTCAGGAAATGTCCTCGATCCTGTGGGAGCCGGGTTGCGACACCATTACCCAGCATGCGGCCTGCACCGTGGCGCTCCAGCAAAAAAACGGGTTACCGGATCGGCCGTCGTTGCTGACTCAACTCTTCAATGCCGGTCACCACTCGATGGTGGGCGGGTACGTTCCAGCTTGCTGGGCAGCGCTAAGGCGTTGGCAAGAAGCGCAAGAGTCGAAACGGTCTCTGGTCACCGAGCGAGAGTTTGGATGGGTGGAGGGTGCGCTGGAACAAGTCACCGAGCAGTTGCGCAGTAAACGACGTGATCTGCTGGGGCGCCCGGATGCTTATGTGCGCACCCAAGAGCGAACGCTCGATGCGATCAATCATGAGATCGATAAGGTACAAACAACACGCACTCGATTGGCGACCCTTCGGCACCGGAGCGTTAGCGAACAAGATGTTTACGGGCTGCTTTCAGAACAACCTGAATATCTGGCAGAAAACCTGCCGCGCTGGCAGGCACATCCAGAAAATCAGGCCGCTGAGCAGTTGGCCATGGCACCAAAGAGCACGAACGATGACAGACTAATGGCCTCGATCTACGGCCGTAGCATTGGTGCGCCGCATACTCTCGATATCGATTCGATCAGTTAAACGATTGTGGCGAGGGAGCAAGCTCGCCACAGGCTTCCTACTGTGCGTAAACCTGCTGCAACTGCGCCTGCGTCAGCGCATCCTCGAACGGCACCGGCACCGATTTCACCGCGCCATAGAGGTTGCGATAGCGCCAGTAGTTGCCGTTGTTGGCCAGTTGATAACCGCGCTCGACCACGCGCTGGCCATCGAGCACATAACGCAAGGTTTCCTGGGCGGCTTCCGGCGGTGCCGGTTGCATCAGGTCGGTGGCCAGCACGCGCATGGATTCGTCGATGCACTCGTCGAGCACGGCCGTGACCTTCGCCAGATCCAGGCTGCCGTCGTCAATGCATTGCTTGCCGCAACGCCGGATCGGCTGGCTGGCCACTTCGATGCGCATGCGGTACAGCGCTGAACCGGCAATGTCCTGGACCTGCACCTGATTGATAAGCAAAAAACTGCCGCGATCAGCCGTCAGCATCAGCTTGGGTTCAATCACCAGACGCGCGGTGACTTGCCCCTCCCCTTGCTTCAACCCGGCCATTTGCGAAGCCTGTTGATAGCGCTGTTGCAGACGTTCCTGCAAAGGCACGCCAGCGAGCAGATCGGCCATCGGGCGCGAATCCTTGAGTGCAGTCTTCTCCGCATCGCGCTGCAAGCTGCCACTGCCCATTTGGGTGTTGATCAGGCTCGCCACCAGCAAACCCGCCAACCCTGCCGCATTGGAACCCGCCACCAGGTTATGACTCGACGAAGCCGCCTTCTGCGCCGCCTCGGCGTCAATCACCGTGCTGGCACCGACAAACGCCTGCGGCAGCTGCATGTCCACTTTCAGCCCATGAGCCTGGACGTAGGACCCGGCACTCTGCGACTTGAAACCGGCCTCGGGCGCCGGTTTCTGCGCGCAACCGGCGAGCATCAGCAAGGCCAGCGCGCTGGCCCCCATGATCGGGCACTTCATTGCTCGAACGGCGTGATCATTTGCTGACGGCTATTGTCCATGGCCTGGTAGAAGGCATTGGACAGGTTGGTGTAGGTCGGCTCATCCCACTCGCCCTGGGCGGCTTGCACCGCGGCAAAGGGTTTGAACCACAGCAGTTTGTTGTCGACCAGATCGACCACCATGCCCTGCCCGCTCACCTGCGCCATCGGAACGCTGGTCGGCACAAATCCGTAGTAGCTGCGGGTAGCACCGGTAGCGAAGACATTCACCAGCAACAGACGATCGACGCCGTAAGCGCCCTTGATCGGCGTCAGGTCACGGCCCGTATACCCTTCACGGAAGCTGGTTTCCTTATAGACTTTCAGGTCAACCGGCTCGTTGATTCGCTTGACCTTGTAGCCCTTGGCTTGCAGCTTGGCGACGATGATATCCGGCAAAGTGTTCAGGTCGCGCACTTGCCATTTTTCGACGTTGTCACTGAGTTTGCTGTTGACGCCCCGATTGATCGCGTAATCGAGCATCCCCTGTTGACCGGTCAGCGCCAGCACCGGCGCCGGCACCACAGTGATGGCCACGCCGATGGTCGGCTCTTTGGCATCCCAGAATTGTTTATCCAGCGGAACAGGCGGTTGAATGTGGGCGCAGCCAGTGAGGGTCAGGCAGGCGAGCAAGGTCAAGGCTGAAAAAGTGCGTAACGCGTGAAAGGTCATGGATCAAATCCCTATGATTTAAGAACGGTGCTGCCTGTGTCGGCAGCAACGGCATAAACAATAGTGGCATATTGACACTTTTCTGACGACTGAATTTCGTCAGCTCACCGTTCCCCCCTTCACCTCGCTCATGATTTGCCGAATCGCCCCGACAAAGGTGTCCACCGGCTGGCCACCGCTGACTGCGTATTGTCCGTTGAACACCACGGTCGGCACCGAACTGACGCCTCGCGACAGCCACAACTGCTCTTCCTCGCGTACCTCTTTGGCGAACTCGTCCGACGCCAGAATCGCCTCGGCCCGCTGCCGATCCAGCCCAACGCTTTGCGCAATCTGCGCCAACTGACCAGGGTCGGATGGATTACCGCCATCAGTGAAATACGCCTTGAACAGCGCTTCTTTCAAATTGAACTGCAACCCTTCCAGCCCCGCCCAGAACAGCAAGCGATGAGCATCGAAAGTGTTGTAGATGCGGCTGTTGCCGTCCGTGCGAAAGGCAAACCCGACCTCGGCGCCGCGCGCGCGGATCATCTCGCGATTCTTCTGCGATTGCTCAGGTGTCGAGCCGTACTTCTCGGTGATGTGTTCGGTGATGTTCTGCCCTTCAGGTCCCATCTTCGGGTTCAGCTCGAACGGCTGGAAACGGATCTCGGCCTGCACCTCTTCGCCCAGCAAATCCAGCGCTCGGGTCAGGCCATACAGGCCGACAACGCACCAGGGGCAGGACACGTCGCTGACGAAATCGATTTTCAGGGGGGTACTCATCACACACCTCGCAGGCTTGGATTGCGCCGGAAAGTTTGAACGATACACCCGACGAGGCCGAGGTGGCAGCCGTTCCACTCCCGGTGGGTTAGAGAAGATTCGGTGCTGCCACCGGATCAATCTGCGCCCAATGCGAGGTGTCTTCGCGGTGGGCCTGCAAGTACGGCAACACCGCCGCCAGCAGCGGCGCCTTGAACGCCTCCTGAAAACGATGCGCCAGCCCCGGAATCAGCTTCAACTGACTGCCGCGGATATGCGCCGCCAGGTGTACGCCGTGCATCACCGGCAACAGCGGATCGGCGGTGCCATGCACCACCAGCGTCGGTACCCGCAGTTGATTGAGCAGCGCGACACGACTGCGCTCGGCGAGGATCGCCATGATCTGGCGCTTCACGCCGTCGGGGTTGAACGCACGGTCATAAGAGAGCGCTGCCTGATGCAGCAGCCCCTGCCGATCATCGCTCACCGTCGGGCTGCCCAGCGCCGCCAGCAAATCGGCCTGTTGCTCCAGCGCCGCTTCGCGATTCGGCGCACCACGGCGCGCGAGCAACTGCACCAACGCCGCACTCGGCGCCGGCAACCCTTCGGCCCCGGAGCTGGTCATGATCAGGGTCAGGCTCTCGACCCGCTGCGGCGCCATCGCCGCCATATGCTGGGCGATCATCCCGCCCATGCTCGCGCCCAATACGTGAAATTGCTCGACGTGCAACGCATCCATCAATCCAAAGGCATCGTCAGCCATATCGGTCAGGGTGTACGGCGCCGACACCGGCAAACCGAGTTTGTAGCGCAGCACCTCGAACGTCAGGTTGGCGTCGACAGGCGCTTGCCGCCAAGTCGACAGGCCGACATCGCGATTGTCATAGCGAATCACCCGAAAACCCTGCTGACACAGCGCGACCACTACCTCGTCCGGCCAGTGAATCAACTGCCCGCCCAGCCCCATCACCAGCAACAGCGCTGGGTCGGACGCACGGCCAATGCTCTGGTACGCCAGGCTCACCTGCGCCAGATCGACATGCTTGGTCGGAACATTGATATCGCAACGAGACGCCGCCAGCGACGGCAGGCCAAACAACAGCGCGGCCAGGAAAACCGCTGTCGAGAAAAATCGTGCACACATGAAAAAACACCGAAACGCAGAACCCCAGTAGAGCGCGAGTCTGATGAAGTTTGTTCAAGCGCGCTGCCACAGTTACGTGACAGTTTGATGAAGAGTGCTGAACGGTCATTGCCGAGCACATGCATAAAATTTGCTACACCACTCGTCGGAAATAGACGTTTACCTGTTAGTTCTGACAGTAGGCAAAACGCCGCTCACGAGCATTCAATCAGGCATAGGCGTCGAGCTCCTGGCCTGGGAGTTCGGCGATGACTGTCGATGAATGGAGCCCTTGGCATGAATAGTCTTTCTGGAAATAGCAACGCCGCGACGCAGATGCTGGTGTTCTCCACCGATGCAGATCCCCTGCGCGTGCTGGCGGACGTCCCGCCATTCATTCCAGGGTACAAATCTTTAGCCAACAACGTCTCAGGCGTGAACCGCAACATGGTGAACAGCGACCGACGCGGTTTGCTGGGCTATATCTTCCCGTATTCCAATATGGACAGCACCGACGAAGTCCGGCTGTATCTCGGTCCACGCCCGACGCCTGTCGGGGAGTTCTTTCTCGTAGGAAAGTACGTCGACCAACTGGTGCCTTTCTATATTCCGGCCGTCCTCCTCGAGCAGCTGTATGCCTCGCCGGTGCCCATGCCTGATGCGCGGTCGTTTTATTTCAGCGTTAAACGTCCTAGCGAAAACGAGAAAAACTCTCCGCCCCTGCCCCTGCTCTACAAACCTTTCGGCCCCGGTGAATTGGACACCCCACCCGACCTGCCGAATAACCAGGGGCTGTTACCGCCAGATCCTTCGAAAACCGTCATCGATAAACAGGTGATGGAAAAAGGCATGTCCGTCACCGTGCCCCAATACAAGCACCAGGCAATCGGCGATGTGGTTTATCTGGCGGTAGGGCCGCGGGAATTGACTATGACAGTCACCGAGCTGGGTGATCTGTGGTTTGAGTTGACACCGGAGTTTCTCGCCACGCTGCCCAACACCGATAAGGTGGTACTCACCTACGAAATCTGGGACATCGTGGATAACGGCAGTGGCTGGTCGTTAACGGTTTTCCTCACGCTGAAACCAACGGAAAAATTGCTGACTCTTCCCGTGATTGATGAAGCGGAGCCAGGCAACCCTGACAACCTCAAACACGACGCATTGAACGGTGAGACGGCAACGGTATTGCTGAACGAACAGTTCATTGCCGGTGACGAAGTATTGCTCACGATTGCCCTGTCAACCGCAGTCGGTGACCGGGTCGAGCGCGTCCTCCCACTGGAGGTGGAGAACAGCACCCGGTCACTGCGAATCAATCTGGAGAATGAATTCATTCAAAACGGCATCCGCGGTTCCATGATTCTCAGCTATACCCGGCAAAGGGCCGGGACCACCCTTCACTCCGAATCCTACAGCGTGACCATCAGCGGCCTCGCGCTGCCCGCACCACCACCTACAGTGACTGAACAGACCGGAGATGAATTGCCGGCCGACACTGAACTGGCCCACGTTCAGATACCCAAATACTGGCCGCTGGCGGCGGGAGCGACGGTGCAACTGTGCTGGCAAGTCACCGGGTCGGACGGGGTCATCCATCTCTATATTTTCGGGCAGATCATCAACGATGTGAGTCAGGAAATAATCTTTACGGTGGGAAGCGAATACATCGAAAGGTTTGCGGACAGTCCTTTGACCGCTCTCTACAAAATTGAAAACCCCGGCAAGTCTCTGGTGCAATCCGGATCGCTGCAGCTCACGATCGGAAAGGCAGTAACGTTGGCTCCGGTGATTGACGCGGTGAAAGATGCCGACACAAACGCTCTTATCACCAATGGCGGCGGCACCAACGCCACCCGTGTGACGATGACGGGTACTGCGAGCCCAAATGAAACTCTCGTGATTTTCAATGGTGCGACGCCCATCGACACGATCCAGGCAAGCGCCCACGAGCATTGGAGCTACACATTTCCAGTGCTCGCTTCCCAGTCCTACCAGATGACTGTTGAGGCGCAATCGGGGGGTAAACCGACGTCACAGCCCTGGACGTTTACCGTCTGGGCCAAGCTGCAAATCGGTGGCAACCTCTCGATCAACCTCACCGACTATTTCCAGGTTGCAGGACGCCCACCCTCTGTCATTCCTGACGAAGCTACCTGTTTGCAGCAAGCCTCGGGCGGTAGTGGACGTTACACCTACGAGTCTTCCAATCAGAATGTTGCCAGGGTAATCAGCGCAGACGGAAGGGTCGGTGCGTTGGGTAATGGAACGACCACGATTACCGTATCCGACGGGAGTCAAAGCGCCTCCTATCAACTGACCGTTACGGGGATCAGATACGCGAGACTTAGGCAAAGCCACGTCAACTGGACCGACGGGTCATGGCGTCAAAGCTGCCTGACGGTTGCACAATTCCAGCGATTCTGGGGTATCTATTCGCTGAGCGGAAATGTTGCAACCTATCTGGGCTGGCCAAATAGCAGATACTGGACTTCCACCAACAATGACTATGTTGGAAATGTAGCGTGGGCTTTCACCCTCGCTGACGGAAAAGCCTTTGAGCTCAACGGCGGCCAGATTTTTTATCCAACTATTGAGTACGCATAACAAAGAGACGCGACTGATTCATTAATGTTGAAGACCGCATTATCGTCTCGGGGGCTTGGTCGTGAAGACATACGACCAAGCTCCCGCCGTCAGTCCATCATCCGATCGATTTTTGAACTCTGGCTATTTACGCCAACTGGCTTCGCAACTGCCAAGCCGCCGCCACCATGTTCACCAACGCCGCCTCAGTCTCAGGCCACGCCCGGGTCTTCAACCCGCAATCCGGATTAACCCACAACCGCTCCGCCGGAATACGCATCACCGCTTTGCTCATCAACTTGACCATCTCGGCCGTGTCCGGCACCCGTGGCGAGTGGATGTCGTAGACCCCCGGGCCGATGTCGTTCGGGTAGTCGAACGCTTCGAAAGCCTTCAGCAATTCCATGTCCGAACGCGAGGTTTCGATGGTGATCACGTCGGCGTCCATCGCCGCGATGGACTGGATAACGTCGTTGAATTCGCTGTAGCACATGTGGGTGTGGATCTGGGTTTCGTCCCGCACACCCGATGCGCTCAAGCGGAACGCTTCCACCGCCCAGTCCAGGTATTCCTGCCATTGCGCACGGCGCAGAGGCAAGCCTTCGCGGAATGCAGCTTCGTCGATCTGCACGATCTTGATGCCGGCGTTTTCCAAGTCGACCACCTCGTCACGCAAGGCCAGCGCCAACTGCTGCGCCTGGATTTTGCGCGAGACGTCTTCGCGGGGGAACGACCACATCAGCATGGTCACGGGACCGGTGAGCATGCCCTTCATGACCTTGTCGGTCAGGCTCTGCGCATAAGTGATCCAGTCGACGGTCATGGCGTTCGGGCGGCTCAGGTCGCCGTAGATGATCGCCGGTTTCACGCAGCGCGAACCGTAGCTCTGCACCCAACCGAAACGGGTGAACAGGTAGCCGTCCAGTTGCTCGGCGAAGTACTCGACCATGTCGTTGCGCTCGGCTTCACCGTGCACCAACACGTCCAGTCCCAGGCGCTCCTGGACTTGCACGGCATGGCGGATTTCGCTGTGCATGGCGTCGGTGTAATCGTTGGCCGACAGCTTGCCTTGCTTGAACGCTTGCCGCGCCAGACGAATCGAACCGGTCTGCGGGAACGAGCCGATGGTGGTAGTCGGGAATGCCGGCAGTTTCAATCGCGCACGTTGTTGCTCAATGCGTTTGGCAAACGGCGAATGGCGTTGGCTGTCCGCCGCACCGATGGCGTTGATGCGCGCCTGCACTTCGGCTTTATGGATACGCGGTGACTCGGCGCGGCTAGCCTGAATCGCACGGCTCTCGGCCAGGGCGGCTCGCACCTTGGGCGATTGCGGGTCGTTGAGCGCATCGCGCAGCACGGCGATTTCACCGCACTTCTGCACGGCAAACGCCAGCCAGCTTTTCAGCTCCGGGTCGAGTTTGTCTTCGCGATCCAGGTCCACCGGGCTGTGCAGCAGCGAGCAGGAACTGCTGACCCACAGGTTGTCACCAAAACGTTCCTGGGCCGGTTGCAGCTGAGCGAGGACTTGCTCCAGCTCGCAGCGCCAGACGTTGCGGCCGTTGACCAGGCCCACCGACAGAATCTTGTAAGTCGGCAGACGGTCCAGCACCTGGCCGAGCTGATCCGGCGCCCGCACCGCATCGATGTGCAAGCCTTGCACCGGCAGGCTGACCGCCAGGCCGAGGTTGTCTTCCAGACCGCTGAAGTAGGTCGCCACGAGTTTTTTCAGCGGCGAGTATTGAAGGATGTGGTAAGCGCGTTCGAAGGCGTTTTTCCAGGTCTGTGGCAGGTCAAGGGTCAGGATCGGTTCATCGATCTGCACCCACTCCACGCCTTGGGCGGCGAGGCGACCGAGGATTTCGCCATAGATCGGCAGCAGGCGTTCCAGTAGATCGAGCTTGTCGAAGTCGTTTCCCTTCGCCTTGCCCAGCCACAGGTAAGTCAGCGGGCCGATGATCACCGGTTTGACGTTGTGACCCAGGGCTTTGGCTTCGTCGACTTCATCGAACAGCTGTTCCCAGCTCAGTTTGAACCGTTGATCAGCGCTGAATTCCGGGACCAGGTAGTGGTAGTTGGTGTCGAACCACTTGGTCAGTTCCTGGGCGTATTGCGCTTTGCTGTGTTCGCCGCCGCAGCAGGCAGTCGTGGCGCCACGGGCCATGGCGAACAGGGTGTCGAGGGTTGGCAGGCCGCGTGAGTTCTTGGCGCTGTCGAAACGCTCGGGGATCACACCGAAGGTCAAGGAATGGGTCAGGACCTGGTCGTACCAGGCGAAGTCGCCCACGGGCAGCAGGTCGATGCCGGCGTCTTTCTGCAATTGCCAATGGGTGGCGCGCAGTTGGCGGCCGACGCTTTTCAGCGCGTCCTGATCCAGATCGCCCTTCCAGTAGGATTCGAGGGCTTTTTTCAGTTCGCGGTCAGCGCCGATGCGCGGAAAACCAAGTGTGTGGGCCAGAGCCATGGTGAGTTTCTCCCTATAAAAGATGTCGTAAAACATGGCCCTATTGTCGACAGCCAACCCAACATGAGACAAACTCAACCTTTTCGTGTTGATCACAAGTTTTCCTCATGGAGCCCCCGGTGCTTGAAATCCGTCACCTGAAGACCCTGCACGCCTTGCGCGAAGCCGATAGCCTGGTGGATGCGGCTGACCGCTTGCACCTGACGCAGTCGGCCCTGTCCCATCAATTCAAGGAGCTTGAGGAGCGGCTGGGGATGCCGCTGTTCGTGCGCAAGACCAAACCGGTGCGCTTCACCAGCGCCGGTTTGCGCCTGCTGCAACTGGCCGACGCCACTTTGCCGTTGCTGCGGGGTGCCGAGCGCGATATCGCGCGGCTGGCCGGTGGCACCGCCGGGCGTTTGCACATGGCGATCGAGTGCCACAGCTGCTTCCAATGGCTGATGCCGACCATCGACCAGTTCCGCGATGCCTGGCCGGAAGTCGAACTGGACCTGGCCTCGGGGTTCTCCTTCGCCCCGCTGCCTGCGCTGGCCCGTGGCGACCTGGATTTGGTGGTGACCTCCGACCCGCTGGAACTGGCCGGGATCACTTACGTGCCGTTGTTCACCTACGAAGCGATGCTCGCGGTGGCCAACCAGCACCGTTTGGCGAGCAAGGCCTACATCGTTCCGGAAGACTTGCTCAGCGAAACGCTGATCACCTATCCAGTGGAACGTGATCGGCTGGACATCTTCACCCGCTTCCTCGAACCGGCCGATATCGAACCGGCGCAGGTCCGCACGTCGGAACTGACGGTGATGATGATGCAATTGGTGGCCAGCGGCCGCGGCGTGTGCGGCATGCCCCATTGGGCGCTGCATGAATACAGCTCACGGGGTTATGTGAAAGCCAAGCGGCTGGGTGAGAAGGGTTTGTTTGCGACGCTGTATGCGGGGATTCGGGCCGACATGCTGGATGCGCCGTATATGCGCGATTTTTTGCTGACGGCCAAGGACACGTCGTTCTCGACACTCGACGGCGTCAGCGCTGTTCGCTAGCACACCACATACCCCTGTGGGAGCGAGCTTGCTCGCGATGGCGGTCTGACATTCAACATTTGTATGGACTGACACACCGCTATCGCGAGCAAGCTCGCTCCCACAGGGATCTTCGTGGTCCTTAGAGTTCGCGCCACATGTGGATTTTGTCGAAGTAGTCTTCGCCCACCCGCACCGCCAGCGGCTCAAGACCAAACTGAATGAAGCCGCAACGCTGGTACAGGTTGAACGCGGCTTCATTGCCAGCGGTGACGGTCAGCTGGATCAACCGCAGGCCCTGACGGATCTGCGCTTCAGCCAGGGCGGCCTGCACCAGGTGATAACCGAACCCGCGTTGCCGGACCTTGCCGGACACGTACATGCCAAACAATGTCGCCTTGTGCCGGGCCTTTTCCCGAGATTCGAAGGCCAGGCCGACGATGCCCGCCAACTCACCGACTTCGAACGCGCCGAACACCACGTCCAGCTTGCTGGTCAGGCGTGATTCCCACCAACTCAGCGGCATCACCGCGCGTTCGCGCACGCTGGAGGTAAACGCCTGGGGGTGCAGGTCGTAGGCTTCGAGCATCAGCGCCCGATAATCCAGGGCATGACTGGCATCAAGCCGCTCAATCCACATGTTCAAGCCGTCCGTCGTTGTTCAAGCATCAGTCGCACCGCCAGCGCCGACAGTACGAACCCCATGAAATAGCGCTGCACCGACAGCCAGGTCGGGTTGTTTACAAACCAGGAGGCGATGCCCGCGGCGAACAGCGCGATCAGCAGATTGACGCTGAAACTGACGCTGATCTGGGTCAGGCCCAAAATGATGCTCTGGGTGAACACCGCACCGTGCTCAGGGGTGATGAACTGCGGAAACACCGACAAATAAAACACGGCGATCTTCGGGTTCAGGGCGCTGGTCAGAAAGCCCATGGTGATCAGTTTGCGGGACGAGTCCGGCGGCAATTGCTGCGCCTCGAAGGGTGAACGCGCACCCGGTTTGACGGCCTGCCAGGCCAACCACACCAGGTACAGCGCGCCAGCCCACTTCAGCACTTCGTAGGCCATCGGCACCGCCAGAAACACGGCAGTCAAACCGGCAGCGGCCGCGAACAGGTGCACGAAAAAACCCGCGACCACACCGAGCAACGAGGTCACACCGGCCTTGCGCCCCTGGCAGATCGAACGGGAGATCAGGTAAATCATGTTCGGCCCCGGCGTCAGCACCATCAGCAATGCGGCAGCGGCGAAAATCAGCAAGTCTTGAAGCGGTATCATGGGCAGTCCTTGCTCTTATGAAATCAGCGTTCGGGAAATGATCAGGCAATCGTTAACGAGGTTCGATAAAACGGCAGGATCAGGTCCCGTGTCAATGGCGCCAGCGTGACATTGCCGTCGGTGGTCGGGTCGATCCAGCGCACCTCTTCAATCTCCGCCGCAGGCGCTACGTCTGAATCGATGGTCAGCTGAAAGAGTTCGGCCTGGACGACAAAACCCGGCTCGTTGGCGGCCGGTGCCGAGAATTGCCCGAGATAGGTGGCGTGCACCGGATCGATGACCAGGCCCAGTTCTTCTTCCAGTTCACGCGCCAGGGCGTGGACCGGTTGCTCATGGGCTTCGATCTTGCCCCCCGGCTGCATGAACGCCTCGGTGTCGCGCTTGCGGACCAACAGCGTGCGACCGTCCGGGCCAATCAACAGGGCGGCGGCGATGCGGATGAGACGGGGCGAGGCAGCGGATGAAAGGATCATGGATCAGGATTGGCCTTGGGGAAAAGGCGCAAGGATCACATGAGTCTCGGCGCCTCGTCACGCCGAAAAAACTCTGCAGACATCCACAGGGGGTTGTGTAGAGTCTGGAAAAACTAACCCGCCTCGAGAACCGCAACGTCTTCCGGCACCTTTACAAAAATGCTGTATTTCGCGCCTTCCATGGCTTCGAAGGCGATCAACTTCTCCACCAGCGGCCCATTCAACACCTTGCCGGCATTGAGCAGCAGCATGCCGTTGTCGGCATTGAGGTTGCGCGCCAGGATCATGCCTGCCGTCACTTCCCGTGTGGTCAGCACCTTGACCGACGGATCGGCCAACGAGACATCGCTCAGGTACGTGGCGCAGACCTGGATGAAATCTTCCACCAGTTCGGGATCGTAGAGCCGCCCGGCATAGCTGCGGATGTAGACCAGCGCTTCATCGCTGTTCATTTGCCGCTCGAGGATCAGCCCGCGCTGCAACTCGATGAAATCCACCGCCAGTTTCAGCAGGCGCGAACCGAACGGAATCGCCTCGCCCTTGAGGCGGTCGGGGAAACCGCTGCCATCCCAGCGCTCCTGATGATGAAGAATCAGACGGGCGGCGTCCTTCATCGGGTCGAGGGTCATCAACAGCGATTCGCTCTGCTTGGGATAACCGCGATAACGCTCCCGATCATTGTGGTGCAGCAGGTCCGCGGGCGCGGTGATCATGCTGTCGGTCCAGCTCAGCTTGCCGATGTTGTAGAGCGCCGCGGCCATGGCCAGGTCGCGGCTCGTGCCCTCGTCCAGTTCGTGGAGTCTGCAATACACCCGCACCAGTTCGATGATCTGGCGGTTGGTCTGTTTGGCCGGGGGCAGGCGCAAGTTGGCCAGCAGCGAGAACACCTCGGTGCCGGTGACATAGCTGTGCTTGAGCTCTTCGTAGGCCAGGTCGAGCATGTCGGCAGTCTGCTGGAGTTCGGCGGTACGGGCGGCGACGTGTTTTTCCAGGGTGATGTTGAGCGACTTCAACTGGGCGTTCTGCTGCCGGGTCAACTGCTCCAGGCGCTGGCGTTCGCGCTCGGAATGTTGATGCGCCAGGGACTGGCGCAAGGTCAGGAGCATTTCCTCGTCATTCCAGGGTTTGCTGATGTAGCGGTGAATCTTCCCTTCGTTGATGGCTTTGATGATCGTGGGCATGTCCGCGTAGCCGGTGAGCAGAATCCGGGTCGTCGTCGGGTACAGCCGATGGATATGAGCCAGCAGCGTGGCGCCGTCCATGTTGGGCATGCGTGCGTCGGTCATCACCAGGTCGATGGACTGTTGTTCCATGATCTCCAGCGCCTGGGCACCGCTGGTGGCCAGCAGCAGCTCGTAGGGCTGGCCGCGTAACAGGCGACGCAGGCTATTGAGGATAGATTCCTCGTCATCAACCAGCAGCACCTTGGGTTTATCGTACAAAGTCGTGGGGAGTTGCTCTTCCATGGCGTCACCTCAAGTGAAACGGGCACATCGTTGTGGCAGGCCCCGAGGCAAACATCCCCTATTGCCGGAGCCTGACCTACAGGCTAGATGATTTTCAGCCCTCCAACGGAAATGAATCAGCTCATTGAGTTGCGCGAAGTGCTGGACAGCGGACTATGCTCAGGTAACTCGGATCCATAATCTGTACGTTCGGCCAGGTGATCAGGGAAAGGATGCCCCCTATGAATAAACCGCACCACACTGCTGCCGGTACCAGCGTATGACGATAAATACGCTGCTGGCACGGACCAATCGACGGATTCTTATCGTCGACGACACCGCTTCGATTCATGCGGACTTCACCAAGATCCTAAGTCCACCCTCGATTGAGGACGACAGCCTGATCAGCGCCGAAAACGCCCTGTTCGGCACCCCTGCGGCGCTATCGCTGCAGAGCTTCACACTCGACTCGGCGTTTCAGGGCCTCGAAGCCCTGGACAAGGTCGAGACGGCGCTGGCCAACGACATGCCTTACGCAATGGCCTTCATCGACATGCGTATGCCGCCGGGCTGGGACGGGCTGGAAACCATCGAACGGCTGTGGCAGGTCGACCCCAAGCTGCAAGTGGCGCTCTGCACCGCTTATTCCGACTATTCCTGGGAAGACATCGACGAACGCCTGGAACTGGGCGATCGTCTGCTAATTCTCAAAAAGCCCTTCGATGCCATCGAAATCCGCCAGATGGCCAGTGCATTGACCGCCAAGTGGCAAATGACCGAAGACGCGGCGCTGAAAATGTCGCTGCTGGAACAGGCGGTCGAGGAGCGCACACGGGAGCTGTCCGATGCCAACATCATTGTGCAGAACAGCCCGACCATTCTGTATCGGCTGCGGGGCGAGCCGTCGTTTCCGCTGATGTACATCTCGCACAACATCACCAAGTACGGTCACGTCGCCGCGAACCTCGTGGTCTCGGCCAACTGGGCCCAGGAATTGATCCATCCCGATGATCAAACGAAGGTCGACACCGCCATGGCCCGGGTGCTGGACCGTCATGCGGCGGGCGCTTCCATCGAGTTTCGGATGCGCACCGGCAACGGTGACTGGCGCTGGGTCGAAAACCGCTACATCCCGGTGCGCGACGATGAAGGCCGTTTGCTGGAAGTCGAAGGCATCATCATCGACATCACTGAACGTAAACTGGCCGAGGAAAAAATCGCCCTGTTGGCCCGTACCGACGGCCTGACCGGGCTGGCCAACCGTGCGACGCTGATCGAGCGTTTGCACCAGGCATTCGCCGCTGCCCGTCGGGGGGCGGCACCGTTCGCCATGTTTTACCTGGACCTGGATCACTTCAAACGCATCAACGATACCCTCGGCCACCCGGTGGGCGACCTGTTGCTGCAAGAGGTTGCCCGCCGGATCAGGGCCTGTGTGCGCGAAAACGATGTGGTCGCCCGCCTCGGCGGTGACGAGTTCGCGATCTTGCAGCAGGACGTCGGCGACCCGACCGAATCCGCGGCCCTGGCCGCCAAGGTCCGCGATACGCTGGTATTGCCCTACTCCCTCGCCGGCAATGATGTACGGGTCTCGGTCAGTATCGGCATCAGCAGTTACAACCCGGCCAGCACCAGCGCCGACGGCCTGCTGACCCAGGCCGACATGGCGCTGTATCGCTCCAAGGAAAAGGGTCGCAACCAGTACCACTTCCACTCCGAGGAGATCAATCAGGAGGTGGTCGAACGCATGACCATCGCCAGCGACTTGAGAGCGGCCATCGAGCACGACGAACTCGAACTGCATTACTGGCCGGAAGTCGACCTGAGCAGCGGAAAAATCCTCGGCATGGAAGCTCAGGTCAGCTGGAACCACCCTGAGCGCGGTTTACTGGAAGCCCCGGCGTTCCTGCCCGCCGCGGAAAAAACCGGCACCATCGTCGCGCTCGGTCACTGGGTGCTGGATCGCGCCTGCCAGCAAATGCGTCAATGGCGCGATGAAGGCATGGCGCCGCCGGTGATTGCGATCAAGCTGTCCCTGGCCCAACTCAAGAGTGGTCCCGAACTGATCTATGACGTGCTGCGCACCACCGCACGCTGGGAACTCTGCCCCTGGGACCTGCGCTTCGACGTCACTGAAGCGACGCTGGCCCAGACCAAATGGACCCACAACGATGTGCTGCCTCGCCTGCGTGAGCTGGGGGTGAAGATTGCCATCGACGACTTCGGCACCGAGTATTCCTCGTTCGACTACCTCAAGACCTACCAGGTCAATCACCTGAAACTCGCTCAGGCCTTCATCGACACCGCCGCCCGCGATCCGGCCAGCGCGAACACCCTGCGCGCCATCATCAACTTTGCCCGTGAAGTCGGGATCGGCATCATTGCCGAGGGCGTCGAAACCCAGGAGCAACGAAGCTCGCTGATGGCCACCGGTTCACCGATGAACGCTCAGGGTTACTTCTTCAGCAAAGCGGTCAGCAGCCAGCAGGCCGCCGAGCTGCTGAAGGCCGGCAGCATCGTGCCCCCGAACCACGACATCGGGCAGATTCTGGACAACCCGCCACGCTCTTCGGAGGATAAAGGATGAAAACGCCTTTCGTGCGGACCAACCGACGCATCCTGATCATCGACGACACGCCCTCGATTCATGAGGATTTTCGCAAGATTCTTGGCCCAGAGACCGAAGGCAAACAGACCCTGGCTGGTGCTGAAGAAGCCCTGTTCGGCACCGTGCAGCTTGATCGGCTGACGTTCCAGCTCGACTCGGCCTACCAGGGCCAGGAAGCCCTCGAACTGGTCACGCGCGCACTGGCCGAAGGTCGCCCCTATGCCATGGCGTTCACCGACATGCGCATGCCACCGGGCTGGGACGGCCTGGAAACCATCGAACAACTGTGGAAGGCCGATCCTCACCTGCAAATCGCATTGTGCACGGCCTATTCCGATTACACCTGGGAAGACATGGCCGAACGGCTGGAGTTCGGTGACCAGTTGCTGGTGCTGAAAAAACCCTTCGACAGCCTGGAAATCCGCCAGATGGCCAGTGCCCTGACCTGGAAATGGCAGATGGCGCAGGACGCAGCGATGAAGGTCCTGAGCCTGGAGCAAACCATTGAGGCGCGGGTCCACGAATTGCTCAAGGTTTCGCACTTGTTGCAGTACGACGTACTGACCGAGCTGCCCAACAGCACGTTGCTCGGTGACCGGCTGAACCAGTCTCTGGCCCTGTCCCGGCGTCATGACAAGCAACTGGCCGTGATGTTTCTGGGCCTCGATCGCTTCAAGCGCATCAACAACGCCCTGGGCCATCCGGCCGGTGACGAGATGCTCAAACAGGTCGGCCGCAATCTGGTGGCGACTATTCGCGAGTCCGATTCGGTATTTCGCTACGGCTCTGACGAATTCGTGGTGATCCTCGCCGATGTCCGCCACCCCCAGCAGACCAAGGGCATCGCCGAAAAACTCTTGAACGCCATCCGCGCGCCCCAGCACATTGCCGGCCACGACCTGAGCGTGACCGCCAGCCTGGGGATCAGCATCTACCCCGAGGACGGCCTCGATGCCATCTCGCTGATCAAGAAAGCCGAAACCGCGATGCGCAACGTCAAGGAAAGCGGCCCGAACGATTACAGTTTTTTTATCGACGACATGAACCAGCGCGCCCGGGATCAGCAAAGCATCGAGTCTGGCATTCGCCTGGCGCTGGAGCGCAACGAATTTGTCCTGCATTACCAGCCCAAGCTGGACCTGGGCAGCGGCCAGGTGGTCGGTGCCGAGGCGCTGATCCGCTGGCAAAAACCGGGGCACGGGCTGGTCTACCCGTCCAAATTTATCGGTGTGGCCGAAGACAGCGGTTTGATCGTGCCGTTGAGCAAATGGGTGCTGGCCGAGGCGTGCCGACAAACCTGCGCCTGGCAAGCCGCTGGGCTGCCGCAAATCTGTATGTCGGTAAATATATCGGCGATTGACTTCCGTCAGCGGGACTTTGTCGACGGCATCGAACAGACACTCAAGCAAACAGGTATGGAACCGACCTTGCTGGAGCTGGAAATCACCGAAGGCGTGTTGATGCAGAACGTCGAAACCACGGTGACCGCGCTGACCCGGCTCAAGGCCATGGGCGTGCGACTGGCCATCGATGACTTCGGTACAGGTTATTCCAGCCTGAGTTACTTGCAGCGTTTTCCCATCGATGTGCTGAAAATCGACCAGTCATTCATTCGCGGTTTAAGCAGCGACAGCAACGACGCTGCCCTCGTCAGCGCCATCATCAGCCTGGGCCGGAGCCTCAAGCTGACCATCATTGCCGAAGGGGTGGAAACCCTCGAACAACTGGATTTCCTCAAGGCCCATCAATGCGAGGAAGGCCAGGGTTACTACTTCAGCAAGGCCGTGGAGCCGGACGCCTTCGTCCGGTATCTGGGGTCGGTGCAGCCCTCTTCATCCGCAGCCACGTGAACGATGCGCAACGACACACAGGCCCCAAGCCAAGGAATCATCAGATGTCGCCTTCCTCCTTTCGCCGTCTGCTGCTGGTGCCACTGTTCGGGTTATGCCTGAGCGCCGGCGCCGCGCCGCTGAATGAACCACTCAAACCACTGCCGGCGGTGCCACAGCAGAATCCGCTGCGGGTTGATCTCGGCCGCCAGTTGTTCAATGAGAAACGCTTGTCGGTCAACGGCAGTCTGTCCTGCGCCAGTTGCCATCGACTGGAACACGGCGGGGCCGACAACAAGGCGTTTTCCATCGGTTTCGCCGGCCTGCCGGTGACGATCAACACCCCCAGTGTGTTCAACGCCAGCCTGAACTTCCGGCAATTCTGGAACGGCCGCGCCGACACCCTGGAAACCCAGATCCACGGAGTGGTGCAGAGCCCCAGTGAAATGGGCAGTAACTGGGAGCATGTAGTGGAGGTGCTGTCCGTTGACCCCACTTATAAGACCTCGTTCAGTCAGGCCTACCCCGACGGCGTGACCATGAACAATGTGCAAAACGCCCTGGCCACCTACGAACGCACGCTGATCAGCGCCAACTCGCGCTTCGACCAATACCTGCTGGGTGATACCGACATTCTCACCCGGGAGGAAAAATACGGTTATCAACGCTTCAAGGATTACGGCTGCATCGCTTGCCATCAAGGGGTGAACATCGGCGGCAACATGTTCCAGAAGTTCGGGGTCATGGGCGACTACTTCAAGAGTCGGGGCAACCCCACCGAAGCCGACATGGGCCGCTATCTGGTCACCCAGGACGAAGAGGACCGCAATGTGTTCAAGGTCCCGAGCCTGCGCAACGTCGCCGTGACCGCGCCGTACTTTCACGATGGTTCGGCCAAGACCCTCGAAGAGGCGGTGGACGTGATGTTCAAGTTCCAGCTCGGTCGTATTCCTTCCGCCGAGGACAAGACCCAAATCATCAAATTCCTCAAGACCCTGACCGGTGAATGGGGAGGCAAGCCCTTATGAAAACAACCAATCGCCGCAACCTGGCGTTGCTCAGCGTCGTGGCCGTGATGCTGGCTTCAGTGCTGCTGTTCCTGTACCTCAAATCCAATTCGAACCAGACGACGACCTACGCCGAATCCCGGGACTTGATCGGACGGATCAAACAACTGAACGCGCAATGGGAAACCGAAATCCTCAAGGCCAGGGTCGCCATCAGTCACAACTACGATCCGTTGGTCGCACCGCTGACCGAGATGACGAACCTGTGGGAGCGGTTCGACACGATGGAGTCGAACCACGGCCGCAACGAGCCACCCATCTGGCGCGCCAGCCACGATGCCTACCTGACCGCCATTCAGGAAAAGACCCGGTTGGTGGAGCAGTTCAAGTCTCACAACGCCGTGCTGCGCAACTCGCTGGCGTTCCTCCCCACCGCCGAGGACGACATTCAGGAACAGCTGGCCCGGGTGGATGGGGACCAACTGCAACTTCATAACATTGCCACCGACACGTATGACTTGCTGCTCAGCAGCCTGGAGTTCGCTCAGGTCACCTCTGATGACAAGGCCGCTGACATTCTGCTCGGGCTGAACAAACTGGGGGTGAACAAACTGCGACTGCCGGTGCCGTTCCACAGCCCGATCGATATTTTGAGCAACCACATCGCGCTGATCCTGCGCGAACAACCCGTGGTCAACCGGTTGCTGGAAAACATCGAAGCCGTTCCCGTGGCCGAACGCCTGGACGATATTACCAACCTGCTCAACACCGATCAGCAGCGGACCGATGCGGTCGACCAGCGCTATCACTTCTACATGCTGTTGTTTTCGGTGCTGCTGGTGTTGCTGCTGGTGTACCTGGCGATTCACCTGATGCGCAGTTTCACCGTGATCAATCGCGTCAACAAAGCCCTGCAAACCGCCAATGAAGACCTGGAACTGCGAGTTGAAGAGCGCACCCGCGAGCTCAGGGATACCCAGAGTGAACTGCTCGACACCGCGCGCCAGGCCGGCATGGCCGAGATCGCCACCAATGTGCTGCACAACGTCGGCAACGTGCTCAACAGCGTGAACATCTCGGCCGACCTGGTGACCCGAAAACTGCGCGGCAGCAAGGCGCAGGGCCTGGGCAAGGCCATGCAGCTGATCAACGAACATCAAGGCGACCTCGGCGACTTTCTGACCGAGGACGCGAAAGGCAAGTTGCTGCCCGGCTACCTGAATCAACTGGTAGAGGCCATTGCCCTTGAACAACAAGGCATGACCGACGAATTGGCCCAGTTGACAAAAAGCGTGGACCACATCAAAGACATCGTCGCCACCCAGCAGTCCTACGCGGGCGCCAACAGCCTGATGGAACCGCTGCACATCAGCGAACTGCTGGAGGACGCCCTGCGCATGAACTCCGGCGCCCTGACCCGACACCACGTCATGGTGGTCAAGGACTACGGCGATGTACCGCAGGTCATGGGCGACAAACACCGGTTGCTGCTGATCCTGATCAACCTGATCAGCAACGCCAAATACGCCATGTCCGACCTCAGCAACCGCCCGCGGCAAATGACCCTGGGGGTCAGAATCATCGAAGACACGACCCTGCAAGTCAGCGTCAAGGATGACGGCGAAGGCATCGCCGAGGAAAACATGACGCGAATCTTTGCCCACGGTTTTACCACCCGCAAGGAAGGTCACGGCTTCGGCCTGCACAGCTGTGCACTGGCCGCCATCGAAATGAACGGCCACCTCACCGCCCATAGCGACGGACCGGGCAAGGGCGCGCTGTTCACGTTGCAGATCCCGCTGAAAGCCGTACCGGTGGAAGCATGAGCGAGCGTTCGAACCGACGCATTCTGCTGATCGACGACACGCCGTCCATTCACGTGGACTTCCGCAAAATTCTCACGCCCATGCCGGAGCAGACTGTCGAACTGGACGAGATGGAGGCCACGCTGTTCGGCAGCGAAGTGAAGTCCGCCAGCGCCCTGTTCGAACTGGATTCGGCCTACGGCGGGCAGGAGGGGCTGGGCAAACTCAAGTGGGCCTTGCAGGAAAACCGCCCCTACGCCCTGGCCTTTGTCGACATGCGCATGCCTGAGGGCTGGGACGGCGCGCAAACCATCGAACATTTGTGGCAAGCAGATCCGCGCCTGCAGGTGGTGGTGTGCACCGCCTATTCCGACTATTCCTGGGATGAATTGCTGAACCGCTTGCAGGCGCATGACCGGCTGCTGATCCTGAAAAAGCCGTTCGACAATATTGAAGTCCAGCAGATGGCCAACACCCTGCTGACCAAATGGGACATGACCGAACGCGCCAGCGTGCAAATGGACCATTTAGGGCAAATGGTCGAACGGCGAACCCGGCAGTTCACAGAGGCCAGCGTTGAATTGCAGCGGGAAATCGACGAGCGCAAACAGCTTGAAACCCAATTGGTGCAATCGGAAAAACTCGCCTCATTGGGGCAACTCGCGGCCGGCGTCGCCCATGAAATCAACAACCCCATCGGCTTCATTTCCTCCAACCTCGGCACCCTGGATGGCTACTTCAAACAGCTGCAGGAAATGCTCGACGCCTATCGCGATGCGGAAGAGGCGATCGGCTCCAGCGAGCTCGTCGAGCGTTTGCACCAACTGCGCGAACGGGTCGAGCTGGAATTCCTGCGCGAGGACATTCCGCTGCTGATCAAGGAATCCAAGGACGGCATCAACCGGGTCGGGCAGATCGTCAAGGACCTGAAAGACTTCTCCCGGGTGGACTCCAATCAGGAATGGCAGTGGGCCAATCTGCAACAGGGCATCGAATCGACCTTGAACATCGTCGCCAACGAACTCAAGTACAAGGCCGATGTCGTGAAGGAGTACCAGGCGCTGCCCGACATCGAATGCCTGCCGTCACAAATCAACCAGGTAATCATGAACCTGATCGTCAATGCCTCTCAGGCTATCGGCCCGGAACGCGGCACCCTCACCCTGCGCACCGGACTTGACGCAGAAACGGTGTGGATCGAAGTCGCAGACACCGGCTCCGGCATTGCGCCGGACTGCCTGCAGAAAATCTTCGACCCGTTCTTCACCACCAAACCGGTGGGCCAGGGGACAGGGCTCGGGTTGTCCCTGTCCTATGGCATCGTGAAAAAACACCGGGGGGATATTACGGTGCGCAGTGAAGTTGGCGTGGGGACCACGTTTCGGGTCCAGTTGCCGATTCACCAATCCAAACCGTTCCCGCCTATGTAGCCTCCTGGAAGTCCATCTCCGGTGGCTGGCGACGGAAGCCGCCGGTCAGCACCGCCAGGTACACCACGCCAATCGCCAACCAGCTCAAGCCCAGATAGATCGCCAGGTGATCGAGGCTGACCATCAGCCACAAATCCGCCACCAGACCGATAAACGGGAATAACAAGAACAACACGAATTCACCCAGCCCTTTGTTCTCACCGCCGATCCAGTAATGAAAGATCACCGACAGGTTCACCAGGCTGAACGCCAGGAACGCGCCGAAGTTGATGAACGAGGTCGAGGTGGTGACATCCAGTTTCAGCGCCAGCAAAGCGATCACGGCGCACAACAGGATGCTGTTGACCGGCGTGCCAAAGCGTTCGTGCAAAGTGCCGAAGAAGGATTTAGGCAGCACGCCGTCACGGCCCATGGCGAACAACAGTCGCGAGCTGCTGGCTTGAGCCGACAGGCCCGACGCGAACTGGCCGACGATCAGACCGATCAGGAAGATCGACACGAACAGGTCACCACCGATGTTGCGGGCAATTTCATAGGCCGCCGAGTCGACGCTGTCGTACTGGAACGACGGATGCGCGATCTGCACGAAGTACGACACACCGACGAAGATCAACCCGCCGATCAGGGTAATCAGCATGATCGCTGGCGGGATGGTGCGGCGCGGGTCGCGGGTTTCTTCGGTCAGGGTGCTGACCGCGTCGAACCCCAGGAATGAATAACAGGCGATGGCTGCACCGCTCATGATCAGCGGCATCTGCATATCGATCAAGCCACTTATCAACCGGCGGACGGCTAATGCCATATCGCCGACTCAATTGGCTCTTGCTGTAACTGCCGCTAATCCAGTCACTGATTAACTTCACTCGCTGATCCATCGGGGACTCTCGATTCCAGGGCATGGTCAATACCTCCTGACCATGATTGATACCTGTAAACCATGTCCCCGGTCTCAAACGTAAAGGATGTAGCCGGTTTTTACCCTCCCCAGCCCTCTCCCCATAGGGGAGAGGGGGAAAGGGGGCAGATCTCCGTTCTTTTCAAATCCTGAGTTAGACCGGGTGTTTCAGATCGCAATATTTCTTGAAGACTCAACGGTCAGTCCCCTCTCCCTCCGGGAGAGGGTTAGGGTGAGGGCTGGTTCAACGCTCAGGAATCAATAACTCCCGAACACCGCCGACCTGCTCCACCACCTCCCCCGGCAACCGCAGCCGCTGATCATCCAGATACCGATAATCCTGCCGCGCCGCCGTCAGCTGATTCAGGTCCAGCTCCACCGCAAACTGTCCTTCCTCCCGCCCGGCCTCGAACAACAAAGTCCCCAGCGGATCCACCAGCGCACTGCCACCCGCAAACACCAACCCGCCATCGCCCTCTTCTACCCGGTTGACCATCAGCGCAAACGCCTGGTTTTCCTGGGCGCGGGCCATGATCGCGGTGCGGTGAGTCGGGCCGTACGGGTCCATGTTGCCGTTGGTGACGATCAGCAGTTCAGCCCCCAATTGCGCCAGGGCACGGGCGGTTTCAGGGAATTCGATGTCGTAGCAAATCAACAGGCCGACCCGCACAGCTACTTTCGTCTGAATGTGGTGGCCGATGAAATCCAGTTCAATTGCCAGCTCGAAGGCGACCGCACGTTGTGCCTGTCACTGGGCAGCAAGCAGCGTTTCAGCGGCCAGCAGATTGCTTTGCTGTCGCTGATCCAGCCCTGGGTGCTCGGCCTGTTGCGCCAGCGCCTGCCCTACGAAATCAACGAAGTCGTGGCCCTCGCACCAGCGCCGATCCAGGGCGACTGGCGGGTGCAGCTGGAAGCCTCGGTGCAGCAACTCAAAGGCACGCAATTGACCGCTCGGGAACTGGATGTCGGGCGGTTGATGCTCAGCGGTTGCTCCAGTAAAGAAATCGCCCGTAAGCTGGAAATCTCTGTCGAAACCGTGAAAGTCCATAAGAAACACATGTACAGCAAACTGGGGATCAAGTCCCAGTCCGAGCTGTTTTCGATATTTCTCCAGGCGCAGCATGCCTGACTGCCCGGTGGGATGCTTTTCGCTTTACTGTGGGAGCGAGCTTGCTCGCGATAGCGGTTTCATGTTCAACATTGATGTTGGCTGACCCGGCGCCATCGCGAGCAAGCTCGCTCCCACAGTGATGTGTGTCAGGTACTCCACAGTGCTGAACACTATTGAGTCCGAACCCAAGGAAACCGTATGAGCCTGTCACTCCTGAGCCGCTACGCCTTCTTTGCCGTCTGTGTGATTTTCACCCTCGCCAGTCTGCCCTTTCTGGAACACGACTGGCTCTGGCCGATCACCGCTGTCACCGGCGTTCTCAGCCTCGTAGGCCTGTTTGATCTGCTGCAAAGCCCTCACGCCGTGCGCCGTAATTACCCGGTCCTCGGCAACATCCGCTACCTGGTAGAAGGCATTCGCCCGGAAATCCGCCAGTACCTGCTCGAATCCGACAGCGACGCCCTGCCCTTCTCCCGGGCCCAGCGTTCGCTGGTCTATTCGCGCGCCAAAAACGAAAGCGCCGACAAACCCTTCGGCACGTTGATCGACGTGTATCAGTCGGGTTTCGAATTCATCGGCCACTCCATGCGCCCGGCGCCGCTGAGCGACCCGAGCAGTTTCCGGGTGATGGTCGGCGGCCCGCAGTGCGCGCAACCGTACTCGGCGTCGGTGTTCAACATCTCGGCCATGAGTTTCGGCTCCCTTAGCGCCAACGCTATTCGGGCGCTGAACCAGGGCGCCAAACTCGGCAATTTCTCCCACGACACCGGCGAAGGCAGCATCAGCGCCTATCACCGAGAAAACGGTGGCGACCTGACCTGGGAACTCGGCAGCGGCTACTTCGGCTGCCGCACCGCCGACGGTCGCTTCGACCCGGAACGCTTCGCGGCACAAGCGCAGACGCCCCAAGTGCGGATGATCGAAATCAAGATGAGCCAGGGCGCCAAGCCCGGTCATGGCGGGATTCTGCCCAAGCACAAAGTCACCAAGGAAATCGCCGAAACCCGCGGCATCCTGATGGGCGAAGACTGCATCTCGCCATCACGGCACAGTGCGTTTTCCACACCGATCGAGCTGATGCACTTCATCGCGCAACTGCGTGAACTGTCCGGCGGCAAACCGGTGGGCTTCAAGTTTTGCCTCGGCCACCCGTGGGAATTCATGGGCATCGCCAAGGCCATGCTGGAAACCGGCATCCTCCCGGACTTCATCGTTGTCGATGGCAAGGAAGGCGGCACCGGTGCGGCGCCGGTGGAGTTCACCGACCACATTGGCGTACCGATGCGCGAAGGCTTGTTGTTCGTGCACAACACTCTGGTCGGCCTGAACCTGCGGGACAAGATCAAGCTCGGCGCCAGCGGCAAGATCGTCAGCGCCTTCGACATCGCCAGCGTGCTGGCCATCGGCGCCGACTGGGCCAACTCGGCACGTGGCTTCATGTTCGCCATCGGCTGCCTCCAGTCGCAAAGCTGCCACACCAACAAATGCCCGACCGGTGTCGCCACCCAGGACACCCTGCGCCAACGCGCACTGGTGGTTCCGGACAAGGCCCAACGCGTCTTCAACTTTCACCGCAATACACTCAAAGCTTTGGCGGAAATGCTCGCCGCTGCGGGACTGGAACATCCTTCGCAGCTATCAGCCAAACATTTGGTACGGCGCATGTCGGCGACCGAGATCAAACTGTTCTCGCAGTTGCATGTGCTCTTGAAACCGGGGGAATTGCTGACCGGTGAAGTGAATGGCGAGTTTTACTCGCGGATGTGGCAGATGGCTCGGGCGGATAGTTTTGAGCCGAACGAAGTCGCGGCGGCCTGAACCCCGCGACCCCTGTCATCACATTTCACCAGCGAAGCGCCTTGATCGGAGCCGGCTCTTTCATGACGATAAAACCGTAATCGCCCAGCAGATAAATCCGGTAGTACGGGTTCTCCACCACCGGTGGATAACCCTGATAACCCACCCGGGTCGCGTTACGTCGCTCCCTCTCCGCAACGACATTGGTGATGCCCACTTTCGGCAGGTTCTCGGCCAGCATGAAAAAGTCGATGTTCAGCAGATAGTGCAACACCGGCATCTGCTTGAACGAGCCCGTCGCCCCCAGCAGCCAGTGATCGGAATAGGTCACTGACATGTAAATTCGCTTGGCTTCGAGCAGCTGTCGATTCGACGCGATGTCGTGCTCAAGACTTAACAACGCGCTGGACGCGAAGGCTTTCTGCACCGTCAGCACCCGCCCATAGGCATACGACAGCGAAAGCATTGCCAACAGCGGAACCGCCAGCAACAGCGGCAGCCGTTCGTGGATTCGTGCCAGCGCCAGATGGTTCAAGTAGAACAACAGCACCAACAGGACCGCGAAGCCCATCAACGTCCTGGCCCCTTCATTGAAGTCCCGAAAAAACAGCGCAACACCCGACACCAGCAGCGTCACGACCGGCAATGTCAGTAAACATACCAAGCCGATCAGGATTTTCTTCAGCCCTGTGTCCTGACGTTCCCGCACGTTCAGCCCCAGCCGGACACTGCCGGCAATGGCACACAGCAGCAGTACGGCGAACACCCAGGTAAATCCGCCGTGAAACAGCAGCACGACTTTTTCCAGCACTCGGTCGATGTTGATTTGAAGTTGCAGCAGGGGCTGCGCCGTCCAGTTCAACAATAAGGTGCGATTTGCATTCATGAACGGATAAGCACTGACGCTGTAAATCAAGCAGCCCAGGATGGCCTGCGATATTTTCCAGCCGATCAGCCCGCACCATTGCGGCCAGGCCAACTTGTCGTTCGCGCTCCTGAGCACCTCCAGGCAACACAGGCCCAGAAACACATTGAGGCTCACCTGATAGAGCCCCAGCGCCAACGCAATCAGGAACGAGGGCACCAGCCACTGCAGAATGCGCGAAGGGTGACGGAAGGTGATCGCGTAGATGACCGCCACCAGGCTCAACGCCATGGCGGGCCCGTCGTATTGATAGGACAGGTTTTGCAGAAAGAACGGGTTGTACCAGAGCGGCAACAGCACCAGGCAGCAAGCAATCGTCGGTTGCGGGTAGTAATGAAACGTCAAGCTCGTCAACGCCGCGGCCATGGCCAGCGTGGTGATCAACAGCGGCAACGGAAAGATGTTCGGCGCGGCATCGCTGAAGGTGAGCAGGTTGTAGAACAGCTCGGTGAATAGCCGCCCCTGCCCCGCCCAGGCTGTACCGGCGGACAGGGATCGCCAGTTGTCATCGATGTACGGATAGTCCGCAAGGATGAGCGGAACGACATACACAAAGGTCGCCAACAGAAAAAACAGCCAGACCTGGCGACGCCCGAGTTCCTTGCTGAAAAAGTCGCTGAACCTGCCCATGCTAAAACCCGAGCCGGTCTTTGCCGCCGACGACGTCTTTGACGATGTAGCGCGGCCGATGCTTGGCTTCGATGTAGATTCGGCCGACGTACTCACCGAGGATGCCGATACCGATCAGCTGTACGCCGCCGAGAAACAAAATCGCGGTCATCAACGATGGGTAACCGGGGACGCTGTTACCGAACAAAACCTTGTCCAGCACCATGTACACCGCGTAGAGCACCGCGAAGATCGAAATACCGCCACCGACGTAAGTCCATAAACGCAACGGCACTGTACTGAACGAAGTCACGCCTTCCAGCGCCAGGTTCCAGAGCTTCCAGCCATTGAACTTGCTGGTGCCCGCCACTCGCCTGGCTCGCTCGTATTCCACGACCACGGTGGTGAACCCGGCCCACGACAGCACGCCTTTCATGAACAATTGGTGCTCGGGGAGCGCACGTATAACGTTGACCACCTTGCGATCCATCAGCCGGAAATCCCCGACGTTTTCTTCGATCCGGGTATAAGCGATACGGTTAAGCACACGGTAGAACAGCGACGCGCTGTGACGTTTCAGGTAACTATCGGCGGTACGATCCCGGCGCTTGGCGAGCACCACATCCGCGCCTTTTTGCCATTGGTCGATCAACCGCGGGATGACACTGATCGGATCCTGCAAATCCACATCCATGGGAATCACCGCATCGCCGGTGGCATATTCCAGGCCGGCGAACAACGCCGGTTCCTTGCCGAAGTTGCGCGAGAAGTTGATCAGCAATACCTGTTCATCGGCTTGCGCCAGGGCCTTGACCTCCTCAGCCGTACGGTCGGAACTACCATCGTTGATAAACACGATCTCGACCTCTGCCTGCTCAAGCCTCAACTCGCGACGCACTGCCTGATAAAACAGGCTGATCGCCTGTTCTTCATTGAATACCGGAACGATCAACGAGACTTTCATGCGTTACGCTCGCGAAAGACCACGTACTTTGAAAACAGAAAGCCAAGGACCAGGCTCAATGCCGAAAACAGGGTCACTGTCAGCAGGCCGTGAAGTCTCCACACGTCGCCGGCATGGCCGACGCCCAGGCTCAGCGCCCCCATGGCTCCCAAGAATAGAAGATAACCGCCGACCGACGCCTTGGCATCGAAGGTATAAAGCGCGTTCATGTAGAAGGAAAACGACGCGGCAACGCAGAAGGCAGCCAGGTTGCTGATAGCCTGACTGAAGCCGGCCCCCACGCTCAGCAGGAAAAAAATTTGCCAGTGGATCAGCGTGTTGGCGACCCCGACCACCGTGTAGCTGGAAAATCCTTTCCACAAGAGCCTCATGGTGACTCTCCCGTTTCACGTCATAAAACTTTGAACCTGTCTACTGTCAGAAATCACAGATCTGACGGCCTTTCAGACCAGCGGTTCTTGGTGACCAGCGGTTAAGGCCACCGCCATGCCAGGAGACATCCCGTAATATCCCGGTTTTGCAATTACCAGCGAATCACGCCACCCTGCGCGCCGCCAATGTGCAGCGCGCAACCTTTGGCGCCTTCGGCTACTCCTTATCTCAACATCCGTTCACGAGCCCGCCGTCATGACGTTTGAGCGCGATCACCGAATCGACTTTTTTCGCGGCCTGGCACTGATCTTCATTTTTTGGGATCACGTGCCTCACAACCCCCTTGGCCAAATCACCCTGCGTAACGTCGGTTTCAGCGATGCCGCAGAAATATTCGTGTTTCTCGCCGGCTACGCGGCCGTTCTGGCCTACGGCAAAATTCTTGCGCGCGATGGTTACCTGATCGCCTGCGTGAAGATTCTGCGGCGCGCCTGGGTGCTCTACGTGGTCCACATTTTCCTGCTGGCAATGCTGATGGGCATCGTGTTCTTCGCCAACAGCCATGTGGAAACCCGCGATCTGGTGGAGGAAATGGGCCTGCATCATTTCATCACCAACCCCCAGCAAGCGTTGACGGATGAGTTACTGCTGCGCTTCAAGCCAAACCTGATGGACCCACTGCCGCTGTACATTGTGCTGCTGGCGGGATTGCCGCTGGTCCTGCCGTTGCTGGTGCGCAAGCCGTGGGCGGTCGTAGCGGTGTCATTGGCGGTGTACCTGCTTGCACCGCGGTTTGGCTGGAACCTTGCGGCAATCAAGGACGGTGTGTGGTACTTCAACCCCGTCACCTGGCAACTGTTGTTTGTCCTCGGCGGCTTTGCGGCGGTTCACGGGCTGCGGCCACGGTTGCCCGACACTCGCCCGCTGTTGCGCCAGCCCTTGTTTGTCAGCGCGGCGGTGTACGTGGTGGTGACCGGCGTGATGACTGTCTCCTGGCGCTGGCCGGAAATACACGATGCCGTGATGCCAGCCAGCCTGAGCAACCTGCTGTACCCGATCAGCAAGACCGATCTGTCGCCGGTCCGGCTGCTGCACTTCCTGGCGCTGGCCTATGTCACCGCCAGGCTCTTGCCCGGCAACGGCTGGACGCAAAACTGGCTGGCGCAGCAATGCTGCCGCATGGGGCGCTACTCACTGGAAGTTTTCTGCCTCGGCGTGCTGCTGGCGCCCTTGGCGGACATGCTCAACGCTCTGACCGACGATGCGTTTGCCATGCAGGTTTTCACGGCGTTGGTGGGTGCCGGGGTGATGGCGTTGCTGGGGGCGTGGCTGGACTTCAATAAACGCCTGAATCGATCAGTGCAAACCGCGACAGCCTGAAATGCAAAAGCCCCGGCCAAAATGGACCGGGGCTTTTTTGTTTCAGGCGTTACGCCTTACGAAGCCGAATGCACCGCACCTTGCGACACATTGGTCGGTTGCAGCTTGAACACGTAGAACAACACCGTCAGCAATACCAGGAACGCAGGGCCTACATACAGCGCCACGCGGGTTTCCGGGAAGTAGGCCATCAGGCCGACCACCAGCACCAAAAACGCCAGCGCCAGGTACGAGCTGACCGGGTACAGCCACATCTTGTATTTCAGGCCGGCACGTTCGCTGGCGCTCAGGCCTTTGCGGAACTTGAGCTGGGCCAGCAGGATCATCACCCAGGTCCAGATCGCACCGAAGGTGGCAATCGCCGTCACCCAGACGAAGACTTTTTCAGGCACCAGGTAGTTGAGCAGCACACCCAGCAACAAGGCGCCGATCGACAGCAGCAAGGCGCGACGTGGCACGCCGTTGTTCGAGGTCTTGGCGAAGCCGGCCGGGGCCTGGCCATTCTGCGCCAGACTGTAGAGCATGCGACCGGTGCTGAAAATGCCGCCGTTGCAGGACGACAGTGCGGCAGTGATCACCACGAAGTTGATGATGCCGGCGGCGGTCTTGATGCCCAGACGCTCGAAGGTCATCACGAACGGACTGCCCTGAGTGCCGATTTCATTCCACGGGTAGATCGACAGAATCACGAACAGCGCGCCAACGTAGAACAACAGGATCCGCCAGAACACCGAGCCGATCGCATTGGGAATGGTCTTCTGCGGATTCTTCGCTTCACCGGCGGTCAGGCCGATCATTTCGACACCGAGGTAGGCGAACATCACCATTTGCAGGGACATCAACACGCCTTGCACGCCGTTGGGCATGAAGCCCCCGTGAGCCCAGAGATTGGAAATCCCCAGCGCCACGCCGTCGTTGCCGAAGCCGAACGCGATCACGCCGATGCCGCCGACCACCATCGCAATGATGGTGACGATCTTGATCAGGGCGAACCAGAACTCGAACTCACCGAAGGCTTTCACCGCGATCAAATTGATCGAGCCCATGCTGACCAATGCCGCCAGCGCCCAGATCCAGCGCGGCACATCGGGGAACCAGACGCCCATGTACACTGCCACCGCGGTGATTTCCGCAACGCAAGTCACCAGCCACAGGAACCAGTAGTTCCATCCGGTCAGGAAGCCCGCCAATGGGCCGAGATAGTCTTGAGCATAACGGCTGAAGGAGCCTGCGACGGGGTTGTGCACCGCCATCTCGCCGAGGGCGCGCATGATCACCAGGATCGCCAGACCGCCAATGATGTAGGAAAGCATGATTGCCGGGCCGGCCATCTCGATGGCCTTGGCCGAACCGAGGAACAGGCCGACGCCGATACAGGCACCGAGCGCCATCAGGCGAATATGCCGTTCGCCGAGTTCGCGTTTGAGCGGGCCGCCTTGAGCGGTCTCGCCGTGGGGCAGGTGATTGCCGACTGGCATAGGGGTACAACCTCATCTTGTTATTGGATATGACCACCGAGTAACAAAGCGCTGACTGGTAAGTCATTGCTTATGAGAAACCGGGCCTGCTTCGTGGGCAAACCCGTCTTGTAGGACAAAACCTGCAAGATCAGCGGGGCGTGCAGTATAAAAAGCTTCCTTCAGGGCTTTTCACTCTATAAACCACAACATTCAGCGAGAACTCTCGGGAAAAGCGCGGTTTACGGAGGGGCATTACCTGGCTTATGCAGGATTATTCGTCACTGAAACGGCGCGGAGTATTGCACGGTAATGGTGCGTCGTCATGCCCAGCCCCAGGCCTTTTTTATCGTTCGACGTGTCTAACTCAGCCATTTCAGCCCTTGCGATGTATGAGCTGTTGTGCTGAGAGGATTTATCCCCTCGCCACAAAAGCCTCATCGCTAAATCCTTCGCAAGAATCAGAAATTTCATTCAACAGTCTCAGCGTCGATACAGATCACTGCCTACTAGCCTGAAAGCGTCACTTAACTGTCTTGCAAGGAAGCAATGAATTCCCTATTCAACCTAACTCTCATCGTCTGCGCTTGGGCCGACATTCTGAAACCGGTCGTGCCTATCTCATCACCGCAGTAATCCATGATCGCCAATCCATTTTCTCTGACTGGCAATTAGGTCGCCTGCTTGTCGCAGAAATGCGACGGGTTCACGACTCCGGGCTGGTGAATTCAATCGCCTGGGTTGTCATGCCCGATCACTTTCATTGGCTGATGCAATTGCAAGACGGCAATTTAGGGAATGTCATCGGTGCCACCAAAGCACGATGCACCCAGGCAGTGAACAAAATGACCGGCCGAAGTGGCTCTTTGTGGCAATCCGGCTATCACGACCGAACCATTCGTGATGGCGAAGAGCTTCTGCCGTTCGCTCGTTACATCGTTGCAAACCCGTTGAGAGCAGGGCTCGTAGACAAAATCGGCAATTACCCCCTCTGGGATGTGTGCTGGCTGTAACGTCACTCCCCTTCTGTGGCGAGGGGATTTATCCCCGTTGGGTGGCGTAGCCGCCCCAAACCGGTCACCTGTGCCCATTCAGAAAGACCGCATTCACCAGACTGACGGCTGCTGCGCAACCGAACGGGGATAAATCCCCTCGCCACAGGTCAAAGTGGATCCACGATACTTGTGTGCTCACAATTTTTTCGCCATCGCCAACCACCGTCTAAGCTTCAGACAAGCCCGATCAATTTGCGTGAATGGATCAGTCGACTATGGGCGTTTTATGGCAAACCGATTCGAGTAAAAATGTGGTCCCGACTGAACGTGTGGATGAAGCGCCTTTACCTGAAAAACCTCGTCGTTCCCGGCACGGCTGGGGGGCTTTCTGGTTGTTGTTGCTGATTATTCTGATTGTCCTGGGTCTGGCTGCCGCCAAGGAAATGCGCACCTCGAAATTTCAATCCCGGGAAGTCAGCCAATTTGCCGCCTCCCTGACCTATGACATGCAACGCGGCCCCAGCGACGCCATTCGCTATCCGGGCGCCGGGCCTTTCGACCTGCGTCTGGGCTACAGTTCCCTGGATGAATTCCTGCCGCGCCTGATCAAGCGCGATTACGTTATTGCGTCACAAACCCGGTTCTCCCAAAAGCTGATGGACTACACCGACAAGGGCCTTTTCGTGCCCTACGCGGAGAAAATTCAGGCTGGACTGTCGATCACGGATTGCCGAGCGGCACCGCTCTACCAGTACAAATACCCACAACAACTTTATTCAAGCTTTGCGGCTATCCCTCCCGTGGTGGTCAACAGTTTGCTGTTCATCGAAAACCGCTTTCTGCTCGACCCGCGTCAGCCCCAGGCCAACCCTGCAGTGGATTGGCCACGGTTCGGCATGGCGGCATGGTCCCAGGTCGCCAAGTTGTTGCACCTGCCAGGCCAGTCGGCGGGCGGCAGTACCCTGGCCACGCAACTTGAGAAGTACCGGCATTCGCCCGATGGCCTGACCGTGTCGGGCGCGGAAAAAATCCGCCAGATGATTTCCGCCAGCGTGCGCGCCTATCAGGTTGGACCGCAGACCCTCGAAGCCCGGCAGAATGTGGTTCGCGATTACCTCAACAGCGTGCCCCTGTCGGCCGTACCGGGCCACGGTGAAGTGCATGGCATGGCCGAGGGTTTGCGCGTTTGGTACGGCGCCGATTTCAACAAGGCCAACGAACGGCTGGCCAGCAACGCGACAGATCCGAAAAGCATGTCGGAAAAAGGCCTGGCGCTTCGTGAAATGCTCTCGTTGATGATTGCCCAGCGCCGCCCTTCCCATTACCTGACCAAGGGTCACGAGGAGCTGGCCGGCCTCACCGACAGCCACATTCGCCTGCTGGCACAGAACGGCGTGATCGATGCGCCCCTCGCCGCAGCGGCATTGGCCAGCAAAGTGACCTATCGCGACTGGCAAACCCAGCCCACCATCCAGC
The DNA here is from genome assembly GCF_054897765.1 of Pseudomonas sp. RT4P38. NCBI lineage: Bacteria > Pseudomonadati > Pseudomonadota > Gammaproteobacteria > Pseudomonadales > Pseudomonadaceae > Pseudomonas > Pseudomonas sp. RT4P38. The sequence continues at coordinate 1,470,525 of NZ_CM142703.1, read as the reverse complement.
CAATCGAAACCAACAAGGGCATCAGCGTGGCGCGCAGCCGCCTGGGCGGGTTGCTCAATCGACCGCTGTACGACCTCGATCGCCTCGATCTCTCGGCCACCAGCACGCTGCAAGGCGATCTGCAAACCCAGGCCACCGAATACCTCAAGCATTTGGCCGACCCGGTTTTTGCCACACAAATTGGCCTGATGGGCGAACGCCTGCTGACGCCCACCAGCACCACTCAAGTGCGCTACAGCTTCACCCTGTTCGAACTGACCCCGGACGGCTCGCGGGTGCGAGTACAGACCGACAGCACCGATCAGCCGTTCGATATCAATGAAGGCAGCAAGCTGGAACTGGGCTCCACCGCGAAAATGCGCGTGCTGACGACCTATCTGCAAATCATCGCCGAGCTGCACGAAAAGTACGCTGAGATGACCGTACCGGAATTGAAGAAAGTCGACGTCCCGGATCAGGATCGCCTGAGCCGCTGGGCCGTCGATTACCTGATCCAGAATAAAGACCACAACCTGCCGGCAATGCTTGGTGCCGCGCTGGACCGCAAATACTCCGCCAGCCCCGGCGAAGCCTTTTTTACCGGCGGTGGATTACACACATTCGTGAACTTCCGCAAAGAAGACAACGGCCGTTTACCCACTCTGCGCGATGCGATACGTGAGTCGATCAACCTCCCATTCATTCGGCTGATGCGTGATCTGGTGCGCTACACCACCTACTCCGGCCCCAACAGCAGTGCCGAATTGCTCAAGGACGACCGCGACCCTCGGCGTCAGGAATACCTGGCCTCGTTCGCCGACCGCGAGGGCACGTCGTTCTTGCTGAAGTTCTGGAAGAGGTACAAAAACAAGGACACCCAGGCACGGCTCGAAACCTTCCTCGACAGCATGCGCCCGACGCCGATTCGCATGGCCGCCGTGCATCGTTATCTGTTGCCACAGGCCAGTCAGGAAAGCTTCAACACCTTCGTGCGTTCACACCTCAAAGGCGCCAAGCTCACTGAAAAACTCACGGACGAACGTCTCGAACGGCTCTACGAAAATTACAGCCCCGGCGCCTACGACTTGCCGGATCAAGGCTTCATCGCCAAAGTTCACCCACTGGATCTGTGGCTGATGGGCTACCTGCTGAACAACCCGGATGCCAAGTGGAGCCAGATCGTCAAAGCCAGCCACTTCGAACGTCAGGAAGTCTACAGTTGGTTGTTCAAAAGCCGTCACAAAGGTGCACGCGACAGCCGCATTCGCACCATGCTGGAGATCGAAGCGTTCCTCGACATTCACCAGCGCTGGCAAAAAGTCGGCTATCCGTTCGACCACCTGGTGCCGTCGCTGGCCACCGCCATTGGCAGCTCCGGCGACCGTCCGGCGGCATTGGCGGAACTGATCGGCACCATTCTCAATGACGGCGTGCGCATGCCGACCCTGCGTATCGACAGCCTGCACTTCGCGGCGAACACGCCGTACGAAACCAAACTGATCAACGACCCGGACGTCGGTAAACGGGTGATGCCTTCCGAGGTCGCCACGGCCATGCGCGAAGCCTTGTCGCAAGTGGTGGATGCCGGTACGGCCAAACGTGTTTCTGGCAGTTTCATAACGCCGGATGGCAAACCGTTGGCCATGGGCGGCAAAACCGGGACCGGGGATAACCGCATTGAAGCCATCGGTTCGGGCGGACGGATTCTCAGCTCGAAATCGATCAACCGGACAGCAACTTTCGTGTTCTTCATCGGCGATAGCCATTTCGGCACCTTGACCGCGTTCGTGCCGGGGCGCACGGCGGAGGCCTTCAAGTTCACTTCGGCGTTGCCGGTCCAGGTGCTCAAGGGCATGGCGCCGATTCTGACGCCGTATCTGCAACCGGGTACTCATACGCAATGCCTGCCGGTCGAGGTAGCTCGCCGCGGATAAAAAAAGGGCGGTAATTAATTATTTTCGGCATTGATAATTCCAATGCGTTGCAAAGACGAACGCTTATAAAACAGCGGCAATTCAGGCTTTTAGTTTGAGCCGAGGGCGTTAGGCTGATGCCTCCTATCAATGCCCAAGGTTTAACAACAGCATGCCTGACTTACAAGGAAGTACGTCTGAACTGTCGGCCGACAATAAAGGTCGTCATTATGCGTTCATCGAGAGCCGAATTCACTCCACATTCAAGAACGCTCCGTTGCGAAGCGTCAGAGAACTGGCCCTAACGAAAACAACGCCTGCACCATGGATCAAGACAGCCACGGACCGCGATCACGCGCACTTGCAAAATGCCAACCTCGAACTCTGGTCCTCTCGCAACAAGATCGACCATTTCCTCGACAAGTTGCAAAACGTTTACCAGTTCGCCGAGCCGTTGCTTACCGACGCGCTGAAGAAACAATTCGGTGTTGAGGTCGATGTAAGAACTACTTACTTGTATCTTTATTTACCCAAAAAAAATCCTTGGTACATCATCGATTCGAACGACGGGTTCGTCACGCGAACCGTATCGCTGCTCGATGCCGCGCTGCACAACTTCGCCCGAAACGAAAATTGTGAACCGGACTCGGAATTCATCAGCCAGCCCGATTCCCGTGGGCACTTCGCGGTGTTACCGATCAAACGCAAGATGTCTATCCCCGGGTTTCAGAATTTGTGCCGCGAACTGGACATCGGCGCGCACTACAGCCAATACCTGGAAGAACAGCTGCGGCCCAAGGATGGCGTTGCGCAGTATGTGTTGCAGCGCTGGATCACTGATACCGAAAAAGCGGCTTTCAAGGCGGCAGCTCAACAGGCGGTGATGACCGGAGATATCGACTTCGGCGCCCGCGTCCTGATCCTCAGCATGCTCGACGGCCAGCGCAAGCTGCTGCGCAACGGCAGGGCGATGCAATTCGCTGAACTGTACATTCTGGACAGCCGGCTGACAGGCATCGTGCTGATCGCCCCGGATCTGGAGCAGCATCGCGGTGTCGTGCCAGTCATCGCTTACGTGCCGCAAGACCCGGAGCACCCGCTCAAGGAATACCCCTCGACCAGCGCTTTCATGAGCGAACTGGCCAGGCAACTGCGTGACAATGCCGTCATCTCTTCCACCGGTATGAGCTATCGCCAGTACTTCAGCCGGTTCGTCGATCAAACGCAACGGGGGCATTTTTTCGGCGAACTGCAACAACGCCTGTTCGATGTGAAATGGCATTACAGAACTGCGCTGGACCCGCTTCCGAACTGGCGCGAAATCCCGAAAACCGCTGTCAATCTGCAATTCAGCGTAACGCCGATCAGAGGCGATCTTTATGAACACCTGTACCAGGCAAAACTGAACAAACTTCTCAACGACGCCCAACACATTGCCGTGTCAACTGCAGATACCGACCGCAATGCACGTTGGGCGTGGTGGGACAACTTCAAGAAAATAGTCTCGGACATCTTCAATGTGGCGTTGTTGGTCGCCACACCGTTCGTCCCCGGCGTGGGGGAATTGATGATGGTCTACACCGCGTATCAGATCACCAGCGACGTTATCGAAGGCATTGTCGACCTGGCCGAAGGACTGCGGATTGAAGCCGCCGAGCATGTCGTCGGCGTGGTCACGGACATCATTCAATTGGCCCTGTTCGCCGCAGGCGCGAAGCTCGGAGAGATTGCCAAGCTGAAACTGTCGCCGTTAGTCGAAGGCATGAAACCGGTGAAACTGCCCAATGGTGAGCCACGGCTGTGGCATCCCGATCTTAAAGCTTACGAACTATCACGTCTGACCTTGGCGACCGATTCCAGACCCGACAAACTCGGCCTGCATGCCCACGAAGGGCAATCAATTCTGCCGCTGGATGACAAACATTTCGCCGTGCACAAAGATGCACAAACCGGCGACTACCGCATCACCCATCCGCAACGCCCGTATGCCTATAGGCCCGAGTTGCAACACAACAGCCTCGGCGCCTGGACCCACGAAGCGGAGAACCCGCGGACCTGGGAAAGACCGACACTGATGCGGCGTCTGGGCCACAGTGTCGATGCTTTCAACGACACTGAGCTGGAAAACTCGCGCATCGTCAGCGGCATTGAAGACGGCGCATTGCGCAAGATGTACATCGACCACACGGCCCCACCGCCGCTTCTGGAAGACAGCATTGAACGCCTGGAAATCCAGCGGCTGATCGGCGAAACCATTCAACGGATTCGAACAGGTCAGGCGCTCGATCCCTCCTCCTACTGGTTCGAGCCGATGGCGACTTACCTGGATGGCTGGCCTGCGGACAAAGCAATCAAGGTTAATGCTGATCTGACAGGGCCTTTGCGCCAGTACGGCAATGCCACCGCAACCGGCGAGCAAACCCTGTCCACCAGCCTTTCTCACATCTTGAGCGAGCAGTTCGCGCAAAGCCTGGTCGACTTTCTCGATGCCCCGCAGATCGAGGCTTTGCTCGGTGGGACATTCGCCAAACCCGAACAGGTGCAAGCACTGCGCAATCGCCTGGCTGATGAAGCACAACGCCGTCATGCAGATGTCTTCAATTATTTGTATCAAGACGCACAGGTCACCGCCGATCCTCACGTTCGGCTGATTCGCGAAGTCTTTCCCGAGTTGCCTACCCGTGCGGTAACAACCCTGCTGAGCAATGCCGAGGGTGCTGACCTCGAGCGCATGGCCCAGGAGCATTGGCTGCCGTTGAGCATCAAGAGCCGCGCCCGTGAAGCCGCTTTCGAGGCACGAACGAACCATGCCTACGCCGGGTTCGAGGACGCCGTGCAGTGGGTTCCGGAAACGGAAAACCTGATTTTGAACGCGCTGAGACTGCATTCCGATACCTTCCATGAGCTACGGATCGAAGTGCGTGATGCCTCAGACATCGGGCCGCTGCGGTGCAGTGTCGGTTCCCAGGAAGCGTCGACGGTCCGCGTGTTGATCCGGGATGAAAGGGGCCGGTATGAAATAAGGGATGGCGACAATCGCCCACTCAGTCAAGCGCAGGACTTTTACGAAGCGGTACTCCAGGCCTTGCCCGCGGACAAACAGGCGCACTTGGGCTACCGGCCAGGCCAGGGCAATTTTTTGAAGCAATGGGTAATGGCCAAGACCGATACCCCCGTCGAACGCCGTACCGCGCTGGCCGAGCCGCCGATCCGCACGCACCCTGTATTCGAAGACATGCTGTTACTGCGCGGCCCGACCTTGTCCAGATCGGCGACCACGCTCACAGAACGGGTCGAGGATTTGTATCCGCATTTCAACCAGCGCGAGACCCGCACCTTTGTCCGCTCCCTTGGATCGGAAGAACAAGGGCATCAGACACTGACACGACTGGAACGCGAGCTGGATGACCTCAAGGTGCTGCTCAATCAGTGGCGATTCCAGCAACCTGAAGGCTGGGGGCCGGGTAGCCAGTCCTTTCGCGACAAGGGCGGACTGCACATTTCCGATCGACTGATCGAGTGTTTCCAGCGACAGGCGACGGTCTTCGGCGAGCGCAGTATCACTGCCGAGGGCGGGTATGCGCTGGACCTGTCGGTGGAGCTGCTTCCCGTCAGCCTTGAGCGGTGGTGGAAAAAGCTGCCGAATCTCAAACCGTACCTCGATCAGATCGACACCCTGAATCTGGACCGTACACGTTTTTCCGCAAAGGCTTCCGGCCTGCTCAAGGACTTCCCGCATCTACGGCAGCTGAGTGCCAGGGCCTGTGAGTTGAAACAACTGCCCGAAGGCATCGGCCAGATGCACTTCCTTCGAACCCTGCGCCTGATCGACAACCAGATCACGTTGACCGCAGCGGATGTCGAGCGCCTGAAGAATCTGACCCGCATGGAAACCATCAGGCTCGATGACAATCCGCCGTTGGGCCTGCTTCCGAACGTTGAACGCATGCCCAGGCTGAAAGTGCTGTGCTTGAGCAACACGGGCGCCACCACATGGCCCCAGGGCGTCCTCGGGCTCGGGCCATTCAACAAGCCTCGGCCCCGGGGTTTTTTTCTGGATCTGCAGCAAAACCCGATCAGTGAAATCCCGAACGTGGTGCCGGGCTCCCACGATGCCTTGATCGTGGCGCGTACCCGCCTGTACCCATGGGATCTCTCTGACACCAATAAGGTTATGTTCCAGGAATATCGGCGCTCAGTCGGCCTTGCGCCCGAGCAAGCCTATGCCCAGGGGGCCCTGGACGCGATCGCCCAATGGCCCATGAAGGACGACTCCGAATGGTGGAGCAAGGAAGTCTCCGGGCTTGGCACTTTCAGGGAAGAAGCCTGGCACGATCTGATTAGCGAGCCTGGGTCGGAGGGCTTTTTTAAGCTGATCCAGAAACAAACACTCGGCGCCGATTACCGGGCCGGCGGTGAAAGGCGCGACCAGCTCAGCAGTCGGGTCTGGCGGATGATCGAGGCCATTGACCTGGACACCGGGTTGCGCAAGGACCTGTTTGAAATGGCGACCGCACCCACCACCTGCGCCGATGCCGGTGCGCAGGTGTTCAACCACATGGGCATCAAGGTGCTGGTGTCCGAAGCCTATGCCTTTTCGACGTCGACCGAGGACCTTGAAAACAGCTTGGCCACCCTGGCAAAAGGCGCCGCTCGCCTCGCACGGGTAGAAGACATCGCACGCGCAGATTTCGCCAGTCGCGAAGGCAATCCTGATGAAGTGGAGGTATTTCTCGCCTATGAAACCGGCCTCGCCCAACGCCTCGGTTTACCCTGGCAGTCGGAGTCGATGTTGTTCCGCCCGATAGCGGGCGTCAGCGGCAAAACCCTCGATACGGCCTTCGACACGGTGATGTCGATGGAAGTCGGCGATGGCTTGATCAATGACATGATCGAGCTGCCGTTCTGGGAAAAATACCTGCGTGATACGTATCCGAACGAGTTCACACGCAACATCCGGCTGTACGAACAGAAGACAGAACTGCTGGATCAACTGCGCGAAAGCCAACAGGCCTGGGTCAGCGCCAAGGGAGGGTCGACAGCGCACCGGCAAAACCTCAAACGGCACCTTCAAGACCTGGCCAGGCAACTGGATATCGCCGACAGTAGCGTGCTCGTCGATCAAGCGATGGCCGATGAGGTTTATGGCCAATTGCTGAACGACATTGGCTATCAGGAAAAGGAGCTGAGCAGGCGACTGACGCGCGAGGCACTGCAAAAGTCCTCGTCATAACGTTCAACCGCAAACTCCCCTGATGCCTGTGCATCAGGGGTACCCGTTGATGCGGACATTCATGTGCCCGGTGTTTTGGCGTTGAACATCAACAGAACGTTGCCACTGTAATCGCCCGGCCGATAACCCATCCACGGTTTCAGCGGAATGATCTCGAGTAAAACGCGAACACCGGTCGCCGCATCCTCTTGCGACACGACATCCTGCGGAGCAGCGTCGGGTAGCAAAATCACGCCATTGAATATGACCCGTAAATTAAGGTTTTCGCCTGGCCTGCCGTTGGACAGATAGGCCCAGTCTTCCAGGCGCGCCTGGATGGCGCTGGATGCATGCCGCACATCAAAATACTTGCGCACGGTGCTCAGTTCCGAAGTGACTGGGTTCCAATCCAGGCGCTGCAGCTGATGTATCCAGCCGGGTTCCGTCGGCATGATGTAAAACGAGCGGTTCGGGACTTCCAGAAACAGCTGAAAGGTGTGCTGCTCCCGAGCTGCCCACGCTACGGAATCCATCAGCCCGGCAATTGCCGTCAACGCGAAGAACGCGCATTGCTTGATCATATCGATTACCTGCCCTCTGCTTCGCAAAAAGTCGTCATCGGCTCACGATGGTGAGATTTTTCTTCGCACCGCCCTCGATCAGAGCGAAGCGATATTCACGGCCCTTTTCCTTATCGAAGGAGAACGTCTTGCCGGCCAGTACATGATGCTTGGTGGTCGGACCGCAATCGGTTTCCTTGGTCACTGAGCAGCTTTTGAATTCATCGACGATCACCACTGTGTTGCCGTTGTTGCGCAGTTCATAGCGACTGTCGGTATCGTTCACGGCGGTCGCGAATCGGGCGTCCTTGGGCCGCACGAAAAAAATCGTGCCGAACCCGGTCATCAGGTTAACCCCGGCCGACAAGCTCTTTTTGTAGTCATCGCGCTCCTCCTGGGTTCCCACAAAGTCATCTTCCTTTTCCGGCACCACCGGCACGAAACGCACCCGAAAGTAACGTTCGCGATTGCGTTCGCCCATGTACAACAGCCGAGATCCCTGCATGCCCTGGGCCGGCACGATCAGCCGTGCCGGGCTGGCCATCACGCCGTTGCGCGAGGCGCCATCGGCGGCGGTTTCGACCGGCACCTCGCGGGTTGTGCCATCGGCGTCATAGATGATTTCCAGCACATTGATCTTGACGAAAGCGGTGGCGTCACCGCTATTGAACACCCGTTTCAGGTAAGTACTTTTGTCCGCATCCAGGTAGTCATACACCGTCCCGACATTGATCTGCGGCCCGGCCTGCGCAATGCTGCAAAACAAACTGAGCGCCCACAGTAAAAACACACGATTCATCGTTTTCGATCCTCTAAAAATTAATGCGTCCGCACTGAAAAACTCAGACTTCCGAGTCCCAGATGATGGTGATGTCGGTGGAAAGCGAGGCGCTCGTGCCGGGTTCCAGCAACCGCTGGATCGAATCGCTGGGGATTGCGAAGTGCAGCATCCCGATCTGGCGATTCACGTACTGTCCCGGTTGGAATATCCCGCTCCAGACGTTGTGTTGCAGCAAATAGCGGTTCACCGGATAGCCGCCGTTGGTAATCCCGGCCGGCAACGTCATGCGGGTGGTCACATCGGCGGTTTTGCCCCCTCCACTCATCTGGCAGCGGTCGCCGCCCGACGAGCTGGCGCACTGCATCATGACCTTGAAGCGCGACGAGGCTGAGATGTAGAACATCTGATCACGGAAAATGCTGGTGGGCTTGCGACCACCGTCTATCCACTGCTGCCAGCCGCCCGCCGGTTCCAGCGAGACCTTGTTGCCGCCCGGCGGCAGGTCGACTTTCAGGGTGTGTTGAACGTCGAGTACGAAGTCCAGGGTCAGGGCAGCGTCATCCGGGTACATCAAGGACCCGAACATGAAATCCGCTTGAGGGCCGAGGGTGTAGGTCAACGACCCGGTGTACAGCCCGGTCGACATACCCAGCGGATTGGGTGTGCGCAATTCATAGGCGATATCCATGGTGTTCATTGAAATGGCGGGAATGTGGAACTGCGTGGTTTTCGTACACAGCTCTTCTTGCGGCGCTTTCCAGAAAAACCGGAACTGGTCAGCGGTGTAGGCCCCCACGCCGCTGTACTGGCATGGCGGCGACGCATAAACCCATGCACCTTCCTTCCACAACTGCTCATGACCTTTAAGCGCGGTGGTTTCCCCGGTCAACTCGGCGGCAGGGTGACTGAGAACATACTGGGAGCCCAGGCCGATGATGCGTACCTCGACGGTTTCCTGTTCCTGAGTTTGCGCATTGGTGACGGTCAGCTTTCGCCAGTTGGCCGGCGCCCGCAACTGGAGAATTTCACCCCGATTCATGGCGCGCTGGGAATTGAACCGGACCGGGATCTGAATGCTGAACATGCCATTATCAGTGCACTGCGCTGGATAAAGCGCGCAATACCCGGTGTTCGGTGTTTTGTTGATGAACACATTTTTGTTCGGCTGCCCCGGATCCGGCTGAAACAACGCCGTGATTTCCTGACTCGCTGCCAGCGCCGAGGGGGCGCTCAGCGCCGCCAACAGCCCCAGGCACCACAAATACTTTTGCATCATTTGATTCCGCCTATTGATTGCCTGGCCGCTCACGGCGCCTCGGCACTGAAAATCAGCTGGACCGTTGCGTAATAGCTTCCCGGCTGGAAACCGCCGACGGGCGCCATGGGCTGGATCTCCAGCGCAAAACGTCCACCCATCATTGCCTCGGTAGCCGACACCACTTGGCGCGGCGAAAACTGATGACTGAGCACCCGGCCGTTGAAACTGACCTGCAAAGGGATGTTCTGCTCGTCATTGCCGTTGGACAGATACGCCTCGCTTTCCAGCCGGGCACCAATGGCGCTGGTGTCGTGCTTGACGTCGAAATTCTTGCGTAATCCGCCCAGGGTTTTGGTGCTCAGATTCCACGGCAATATTTGATCGCGGTGAATCCAGTCTGGCTCGCTGGGTATTACATAAAAACTCGGGGCGGGGATCTCCACCAAGACTTCGAAGGCATGTTCTTCGCGCATCGCGAACGCCGATGCACTCATCAGCATCAGGACGCCCGCGCCCAAGGCGAGGGCTATTTGCCTGGTCATTTCTGGTTCCTCCATACGCTGGCCATCAGACTTCCGAATCCCAAACCACCACCACGAACCCCGAATAACGCTTGGGCGCCGTGGGGCTGAAAATCGGCTCGAACGCCTCAAGTTCGAAGTGCAACTGGCCCGGCTTGCGGTCCACAAAGTGGCTGGCCTGGAGCATGGCGGGGCTTGCGACAGTGCTCAGCTCTCGACGCTGGACCGGGTTGCCGTGCTCATCGGTCACCCCATGCGGCATGGTCACGCTGACCTTTAACGGAGCAAAGATAAGGCTGCCTGCATCACTTACACCGCAGCCGGTTCCCAGCGTGAATGAACACTCCAGGTACATCTTGAAGCGAGACGAGGCGGATATATTGAAGGTCTGGTCGCGGAACAATCGCACCGGCTTGCGTCCGCTCTGCAGCCAGCTTTGCCAGCCCCCGGGGGGTGCAAGCAGAACCTTGTTGCCGCCCGGGGGAATTTCTACTTTCAGGGTGTGTTGCACATCCAGCACAAAGTCCAGCGTCAGCACATCGTCATCCGGCTGCATATTGGGCCCGAAGTCGAAATCCCCAGGCCAACCAATGGAGTAGGACAACTTGCCGGTATACGTCCCGGAGGACATGCTCAGAGGATTGGGCGTGCGCAACTCATAGGCAAAATCGAACTTGTTGAAGTACATGGCTGGAATGTTGAAGGCAGCCACCTTGATACAGGCCTCCTGCACGGGCGTCTTCCAGAAAAACCGATAACTTCTTGGGCCATAGCTCGCTACACCGCTGTACTGACACGGGGATGGGGGGTAAACCCAGCCATTGCTGGTCCACAGCTTGTCATGAGCGGTGGTTATCACCGGTTCTCCGGTCAGATTGGTGACGGAATCGCTCAGGAAAAACTCGGAACCAATGCCGGTGATGCGTACATCAACAACCTCTGTTTCCTGAGTTTCGGTGTTTGTCACCGTCAGCTGTCGCCAGTTGGCCGGTACCTTTAACGCGATAGCGTAACCGGGAAAAATGAGGCGCTTGGAATCGAAACGCACAGGTATCTGAATACTGAACATGTTGTATTGAGCACACTGCGCTGGGTAAGTCGCGCAGTAGCCACTGTTCGGGGTTTGGTTTGTGAAAACGTTTTTGCTCGGCTGCGATGGATCAGGCGCGAATGACGCCTTGATCTCCTGATTGAAGGCCGCTGCCGAAGGCACTGCCAGCGCCAGGCACAGCCCCAGCAAATTAATGGATTGTTTCATCTCAACCCGCCTTCTGTTCAGTGGTCGTGACGTCGGCCAAAGTGTCCGGAGTGCAGCGCAGGTCCCCGATCATCAACACGTTGTTTTCACTGCGGTGACGGCTCGCATCAAGGCGGAACTGGCAGAGCAGTTGATTACCCTGGCGCACTTCCAGCGTTGGCGAGCCGGCGTTCATTTCCATCGAGAAGAAGCCGTCTACTTCCGTCACCCCGCGACTGGCGTGGTTGATCACGTGGTGGCCCTTGAGCGGCTTCCCTTGCGAGTCGACCAGTCGACCGAGCACGGTCAGGGTTTTCATCACGCGGATCTTGCGGTACTCCACGCCGCCCTTGTTCAAGTGGTAACGGGTGCGCGCCGGTTCGATCGTAGCGGCCGGCACGTGGTTGCCTTCAAAGTCGAAACTCACCGAGCTGTTCTGGTAGGCGGTGATCGGGATGAAATTGCGCCCCGGCCGCAATGCCGCGCTGCCGCCGCTGTAATCGTCGGCGCGCAGGGCGATGTCATCGATGTCCGATTCCACGTCGACAATCAGCCCGGCGCCGCGCATTTCATGCTGGCTGGTCAACACCATTTTCTCGCCACCCATGACCAGAGTGCTGTCCACGTTCAGGCCTCCGGTGAAGTTGCCGTTGTAGGACGAACGCTGGATAAAACCGTCGCCGTTGATGGCGTCGGTGCGCAAGCTGGCCAGGCTGGTCATGCCCAAGCCATAGGTGTCGGTGAGCGCTGTCACCGAGACGTTCTGCAGCACGTGATCCTTCAAATCCTTGCGCCAGCCGATGGAGGCGTTGTTGTCGCGGCCGCCGTCGCGGTCGGTGCGCGAGCCGATGCTGCCGGTAATCTGCTCACCCGGCGTGCCCAGCGCGAGGTTGATGCTCAGATCGACGCCGCGATTGCGCGCATCGCCACTGCTGAAACTGCCCGGCCGATCGAACAACGACAAGCGCCAGTTGGCATCGCTGCCGAACAGCACGGTGCGCTGGTTCCAGCCCAGGTCCAGGCCGACGCCCTCGGTGTTGCCCTCGCTGTGGGAAACCCGGGCATTGATTGAGGCTTTGCTGGTGATCCGATGATTGAGCGCCAGCGATGAGTTGCTGGTCGCGCCGACGAAGACATTGCGTTGCCGTACTCGCGTGCCGTCCGGCAGGGTGTCGTAAATATTGGTGGTGTCGAGCCAGCTGCGGTTGTGGCTGACGACCAGGCTGCCGGTGCCATAGTTGTAGAGGCTTTGCAGGTCCAGGCCGGTGCCATGATCCTGGGTCTGGTAAACGTTGGCGTACAGACTGATCTGGTTGGCCAGCGTCCAGTCGATGGACGTGCCGAACTGCATTTTTTCGCGGATCTGCCGCGCCGACGCGCCGACAATCACCCGCGGGTGCATCAGGTAATTGACCGAAGCCCCCGTCGTCGCACTGCCGCTGGCCTGTTGATCCCAGTTGCTGAGCAGTTTGCTTTCTTCACCGGCAAACAGGTTGTAGCGCCAACGCTCGTCGAGGTTGCGCCAGTTGTTGGGCTTGTACACCAACTCGCGGGTGGTCGACGTGATCTGGCCGTCCTCGATCAAGCGCACTTCCACTTCATAGATCCCGCCCGCCAGCGGCCGGGTGTCGAGCGTCTGCAAACCGGCGGGCACTGACTGAGTGTTGATCAGCAGGCCATCGCGATAGATCTCCACCGAGCCTTGGCGATTGGCGGTGACATAGATCGGATAAACGCTGGGCATCGGCGTGTTGATCGCCAGGCTGTCGGAGCTGCCGTACATGACGCCGACAGCCGTATCGGGACTGGTGCCAAACGTACGCGGTTGGCGGGTCAGCCCTTCGGAATTGGGGGTGAAATAGCCCAAGCGCAGGAAACTGCCTTGCAGCTCGCGCTGGGTGTAAAGCTCGTGCACCGCGTGGTAAAGCTTGTCATCCGGGCCACCGAGGCGGGCCATTTGCATGTTGAACGTCTGGCTCCAGTTCCCCAGGCTGCCACTGGCTTCAAGCCCGAAGCGTCCGCCCAGGTCCTGTTCCTGACCTCCATTGAGATTGAGCTGGTTGCGCACCATCAGGCCGCTGCTGCCGCCCTCGGGTTGCTCGAAATAACGCTTGGCCTCCACGTCGCGCTCAGCGTTTTCGGTGAGGATCGAAACCAGCGAGTTTTCCAGGTTGTAGTGCACGGCCAGCACCTGATCGGGGCAAGAACCGGTGCACCTGCCCAACGGCACGCCGGGTTTGAGATAACCGGCCCACTTTTCCCGCTCGGTCGGGCCGTAACGGTTTTCGCTGGTGTCGGTGAATTCAAGCAGGGTGATGCGATCATCACGGGACAACACCACCATGGCTTCCCCTAGAGGCTGTTGATCGATTTCGACCCGTACAGCCAGAGGCACATCAAAAAAATGCTCCTCGAAATCCGCTGGCAAACCCTTGGCCTGCGCCAACAGACTTCGCGGGGTCGTACCGGCGGAAACAGGAGCCGCCACTGCGCTGGCACAAAACAACAGCGCAAGCGCGGCCGCGATGGGTGTCATCGGGAACATGAACTCGTACTCTGATTACGAACAAGTTGAAGTCCGGCGGACAAGCCGTACAGGTTGTCCGCCGGGTAACGCTACCTGTAGAAGTTAGCGCTTAGTGCCTGATCGTTCGATCAAGGGGTCACAGCATCGAAGATCATTGCCACGGCACCGGTGTAATCGCCCGGCTCGAAGGTAGTACCCAACGCCTTGATATTGAGTGGTGCGCGGAAGTTCACGTCGGATTCGGCCTCACCCACGACCATTTGCGGTGTCGTGGTCAGGACCTTGTTGTTGAACGAGACTTGCAGATCAATCGCTGTGGCACCAGCAATCAGCTTCGGCAGACTTTCCAGGCTGGCGTGAACCGAGCCGTTGTTGTTGCGCACGTCGAAGAAGCCGTTGACTTCGCCCATCTTGCCGGTGCTCGGCAGATAGCTCATATCCTGGTCCTTGTTGACCAGGTCAGGGTCGGTCGGCACCACGTAGAAGCCGTTGGTCGGTACGTGGGCGATGAGGCTGATGGAGTGACGAGCTTCGCCCGCGCCGAAAGCCATGGAAGAACCCAATGCCAGAACAGCCAATGGAGCAGCAATAGCGAATTTCTTGAACATCGTTCAGTACCTGTTTTCTAGAAGAGGATCGGTTCATTAAAAGTTCAAACAACGCGTACCGGTGAGGGGTTGTATTGATTTGGACTTTCAACGCCGGGGCATGATCGACTGTTCGTTCTGGAATGTAAGCAGGCAACTTCCTATGAGCACGTAGTTCAAGAACCTCATGACCGGAAAGAAAAAATAGTGAAAAATTCAAATATAAAACAGTAGCTGTAAGTTCCGCCCTACATACAGTTTCAGCTAAAAAACCATACAGCAATTCCAACTAGCGATCAGGGGACTTTGACGTTTTTTAGAATATAAACTCAATTAAAAATAGAGCAATGACTTTAATTTATCGAGCAGTCTTCCTATGAAAAGAATTTGCTTGGCGCATCCGGAAATCTCATCGTTCAAAGGAACCGCCACTCGTCGACTGAAAGACGAGACCCAAAAAAAGGCCTTGCTCACGCCTTAAGATATATCTTAAGTTGTATCTAAACACGACAGAGGTCAGAAAAATGAGAGACCATCATTCCCCCCACCGCGAGCACGGTGACGGTCGCGACGGCTTCGAGAAACGCCCCGGCCGGGAACGCGGCGGTCGCGGCCCTCGTGTCTTCGCCCCTGGCGATCTGAAATTGCTGTTGCTGGCGCTGATCGCCGAGCAGCCGTGCCACGGCTATGACCTGATCCGCCAGATCGAAAGCATGTTCGACGGCGCCTACAGCCCCAGCCCCGGCGTGATCTACCCGACCCTGACCTTTCTTGAAGAAAGCGAAATGATTCGGGGCGACGCCGAGGGCGGGAAAAAACGCTACAGCATCACCGACGCCGGACGTCTGTCGTTGACCGATCAGGCCATTGCGCTGGACGGCGTGCGAATGCGCATCGAGGTCAGCAAGCGCTCATTGCGTGGCCATGATCGTCCAGCCGAGATCCACGAGGCTGTGCACAACTTGCGTCACGCCTTGCAGATGCATCACGGCCGCTGGAGCCCGGAAGAAATCCTGCGGGTGCGCGACCTGCTCAACAACACCGCCAAAGCCATCGTCGATGGCCCTGTCGTTCACCCCGTTCAGGAGCAAGCCGAATGACTGAAGTGATCGTGCAATCCATTCACCGTGTCATGCATGAAATCAAACGCCGTCGTCTGGAAGTGTTGCGGGTGGTCGATCTGTCTCCGCGCATGCGCCGCATCACGCTGGGCGGTCCTGAACTGGCCGGCTTCGTCAGCCTCGGTACGGACGACCACGTCAAACTCCTTTTCCCACAAAACGCGGCGGAACAAGCAGCCTTGGAAACCCTGGTGCTCGGTGCCGGTAAAGACAACGGCCCGATGCCGGCGATGCGTGACTACACGCCGCGCCGTTACGACCTGAACACGCTGGAACTGGACATCGACTTCGTACTGCACGGCGACGGCCCTGCCTCGACGTGGGCAGAGCAGGCCAAGCCCGGCCAGTTCCTGCACATCGGCGGGCCACGCGGCTCGATGATCGTGCCGGACATGTTCGACAGCTACTTGCTGATCGGCGACGAAACCGCCCTGCCCGCCATCGCCCGTCGTCTCGAAGGCCTTGCCGCGAATCGTCGTGCACTGGTGATTGTTGAAGTGGAAAACGGCGCCGAGCAGCAACGTCTGGAAAGCGCCGCGCAGGTCAATGTGATCTGGGTACTGCGCGAGGGTGGCAAGGACAACCTGCTGACGACGGTGAAGCAGTTGCAAGTGCCCAACGGCAATGTGTACGCGTGGGTAGCGACCGAGAGCAAAGTGTCGCGGCAGATACGCCGGGTGTTGCTGGATGAGCATGGGCTTAACGAGCAGTTCGTCAAAGCCGTCGGCTATTGGCGGCTGGATGACAGCGACGAGGATTGATTCAAGGCTTTTGTGGCGAGGGGCCAAGCCCCCTCGCCACAATGAGTGTTCACTTTCGGGCGTGCCATCTATCAAGCGCGATCAACAACAACGCAACCACCACAAACCCCACCAATACCCCCCCGGCATTCACGAACACCTGTGGATAACCCAGCTTGTCGACATCAATGAAAGGATAGGGATAAACCGCCAGCAGGTGCCCGCGCCATAACGCATACGCGAAGTACACCAGTGGATAGATCACCCACGCAGCGATATGCCCCAGTCGCAACGTGCCTTTCGGCACACAGAACCACCAATAAGCCAGAAACAGCAGTGGCATGACGTCATGCATCAGTTCATCGGCCAGCCATTGCCAGCCTTGCGGATGCCATAAATGGCGCAACAACACGTTGTACGCCAGGCCGACCACGGCGATGCTCACGGCTATCCCGCTACTCACCCACGACTGCAAGAACCAGCGTCGCGCCGCCGACTCGCGGGACGTCAGTTCACAGGTCAGCACGGTCGCCACCAGCGTATTGGTCAGCACAGTGAAATAGCTGAAGAAGCTGACCAGTCCACCCAGCAGACTGGCCGCCAGGGTCCAGCGTGAGTAGAGAATCAGGTACAGCTGAATGGCCAGACCGGCCCAGCCCAGCACCGCAGCCACCGCAACAACACGACGCCTCGCGGCAGAACCTGGCGTCGGTGGGTTGACCATATTCAGACCGGGCGCTTGGTGCGCATCAACTTCACGTACAAGTGCTCGACCTTCTCTCGTGCCCACGGGGTTTTGCGCAGGAATGTCAGGCTCGACTTGATGCTCGGGTCACTCTTGAAGCAGCGGATGTCGATGCGCTCGGCCAACCCCGACCATTCGTAGTGTTCAACCAGCGCGTTGAGGATTTGCTCCAGCGTCACGCCGTGCAGTGGGTTGTTGTTCTGTTCGGTCATGCCGGGCCTTCGAGCGTAGAAAGGGTAAAGAAGCCGCGCACCTTAGCCGAGGGCTTCGTTGGTGGAAAGCGATCTGTGTGCTGTCAGTTAAATGTAGGTGAACCCTCAAAGATCGCCTCCCGGCACTGTTACCGAATACGAAAGAATTCATCTCGTTAAAAGCGCTTTCTCTATTTGTAACAGGACATTATCCTTGCGCCCGTCAAGCTGAAACGCTTCCGCTGCCCGCGTCATACCGCCGCTTCAGTTCACTTCCCAGAAAAAGACCCAGAATTATTTCTCCTATGCCTTATTCTAAAACTCCGCGAGACAGCGCTGTCTGCACCGCTATTGCTTGTCGAAAAGCCCTGAACCTGATCGGCGGATTCACCGCGTTGGGCCTCGCCACTTGCACCCAGGCCGCTCCGGCCTTCGATAGCGAGTCGCCGTGGATGCTCGGCGACTGGAACGGCACGCGCACCGAACTTTCGGAAAAAGGCTACGACTTCAAAGTCGATTACACCGGCGAAATGGGCAGCAATCTGCACGGTGGTTACGACCATGACCGCACCGCTCGCTACAGCGACCAGTTCGGCCTCGGCACCCATCTGGACTTGCAGAAGATTCTGGGCTGGGACGACGCCGAGCTTCAGCTGACCATCACCGAACGCAACGGCAACAACATCAGCAACGACCGGGTCAACGACCCGCGGGTCGGCGGTTTCACCTCGGCCCAGGAAGTCTGGGGCCGTGGCCAGACCTGGCGCCTGACGCAGATGTGGTATCAGCAGAAATTTTTCGATCAGAAACTCGACATCAAGGTCGGTCGTTTCGGCGAGGGCGAAGACTTCAACAGCTTCCCCTGCGACTTCCAGAACCTGGCGTTTTGCGGTTCGCAGGTCGGCAACTGGGTCGGTGGCATCTGGTACAACTGGCCGGTCAGTCAGTGGGCGATGCGGGTCAAATATCACCTGACACCGGAACTGTACGCACAGGTTGGCGCCTATGAGCAGAACCCGTCGAATCTCGATCGTGACAATGGCTTCAAGCTCAGCGGTAGCGGCACGCAGGGCGCGATTTTGCCGGTGGAGCTGGTGTGGTCGCCGAAGCTCAATGGCCTGCCGGGTGAATACCGTGCCGGTTATTACTACAGCAACGCGAAGGCCACTGATGCCTATAAAGACAGCAACGGCCAACCGGCAGCGCTGAGTGGCGAGGCGTACCGCAGCGCGTCGAACAAACAGGGCGTGTGGCTCGGTGTGCAGCAGCAGATCACCAGCCGCGCCAGCGACAACTCCCGCGGCCTGAGTGTGTTTGCCAATGGCACGATGCACGACAAAAAGACCAACGCCATCGACAACTACGTCCAGGCAGGCGTCGTCTACAAAGGCCTGTTCGATGCTCGCGCCAAAGACGACATCGGGTTTGCCCTCGCCCGGGTCCACGTCAACCCGGCCTATCGCAAGAACGCCGAGGCGACCAATCAGGCCCGCGCCGTCTTCGACTACAACGATCCTTCCTTCCTGCCACCGCAGGACACCGAATACAGCGCCGAACTCTATTACGGCGTGCACGTCACGAACTGGCTGACCGTGCGCCCGAACCTGCAATACATCCGCCACCCCGGCGGCGTGGACAAGGTCGATGACGCGCTGATTGGCGGTATCAAGATCACCTCGTCCTTTTAAGACAGACACAAAACCTGTGGGAGCGAGCTTGCTCGCGATAGCTGCCTGACATTCAGCACTGATGGCGACTGACACACCGCTATCGCGAGCAAGCTCGCTCCCACAGGGACTGCATCAACCGAACACCTTTTTATCTGAACCATGCCCGCACAGGATCGTCATCTACAGTGAACTTGCGCGGGACTACTTGAAACGTCACGGAGAACCACACTATGAGCACTGATGGTGCTTTGAGTCGAAGCCGTCTGCTGCCGACCTTGCTCGGCATTCTGCTTCTGCTAATGGGCCTGGCCATGCTGGCCGGGGGGATCAAGCTGAGCATGCTCGGCGGCTCGCTGTATTACCTACTGGCCGGTATCGGCCTGGCACTGACCGGCGTGTTACTGATCTTGGCACGCCGCGCTGCGCTGGGCCTTTACGCGCTGGTGCTGTTCGCCAGCACCGTTTGGGCCTTGTGGGAAGTCGGCCTCGATTGGTGGCAACTGGTGCCGCGTCTGGCCATGCTGTTTGCCCTCGGTATCGTCCTGCTGCTGCCGTGGGTCCGCCGCCCGCTGCATCGCGGTGAGTTCAATCCGGTCGGCACGGGTGCGCTGAGCGCTGCCGTGGCGATTGCCGGTGTTGCCGCGTTGGCCAGCCAGTTCACCAACCCCGGTGAAATCAAAGGCCAACTGGACCGTGACAGCGTGCCAGGCATGACCAACACCGCCCCGGCCATGCCCGACGGTGACTGGAATTCCTACGGCCGCAGCGCGCACGGCGATCGTTACTCGCCACTGGCGCAGATCACGCCGCAAAACGTGAACAAACTGGTACCAGCCTGGACCTACCGCACCGGTGATATCCCTGGCCCTAACGACCCGGGCGAAACCACCGCTGAAAACACTCCGCTGAAAGTCAACGGCATGCTCTACGTGTGCACGCCACACAGCCAGGTGATCGCGCTGGACCCGGATACAGGCAAGGAACTCTGGCGTTTCGATCCGAAGCTCTCCACGCAAAACGCGGCGAACTTCAAGGGCTGGGCGCACATGACTTGTCGTGGCGTGACCTATCACGATGACGCCGCCTACGCGTCCGAGCAGAGCCCGACAGGCACCGCCAGCCCTGCACCGGTCAGTACTGTCTGCCCACGCCGGATCTTCCTGCCGACGGCCGACACCCGCCTGATTGCCCTCGACGCCGACACCGGCAAAATGTGCGAAGACTTCGGCAACAAAGGCCAGGTTGACCTCTCCGCCAACATCGGCGGCTTCAACGCCGGTGGTTACTACTCCACCTCGCCTCCAGCCGTCACCAAAGACCTGGTGGTGATCGGGGGCCACGTCACCGATAACGTCTCCACCGACGAGCCAAGCGGTGTCATCCGCGCGTTCGACGTGCACACCGGCAAACTGGTGTGGAACTGGGACAGCGGCAACCCGGACGACACCACGCCGATTGCCGAAGGCAAGGTCTACACCCGCAACTCGCCGAACATGTGGTCCATGTTCGCGGTCGACGAAAAACTCGGCATGCTTTACCTGCCGATGGGCAACCAGACCCCGGACCAGTTCGGTGGCGCTCGCACGCCTGAATCGGAGCTGCACGCCGCCGGCCTGACCGCGCTGGACATCGGCACCGGCAAGGTGCGCTGGCACATGCAGTTGACCCACCATGACCTGTGGGACATGGACGTCGGCGGCCAGCCAACCCTGATGGACCTGAAAACCGCAGACGGCGTGAAGCCAGCGGTACTCGTGTCGACCAAGCAAGGCAGCATCTACGTGCTGGACCGCAGCACCGGCCAGGCGATCGTGCCGATCAACGAAGTGCCAGTGCCACAAGGCGCTGTCGCCGGTGATCACACCTCGCCGACCCAACCGAAATCCGACCTCAACCTCATGCCGCCGCCGTTGAAAGAACGCGACATGTGGGGCGTGACTCCGTTCGACCAACTGATCTGCCGGATTGACTTCAAATCCCTGCGTTACGACGGCCCGTTCACCCCGCCATCGTTGCAAGGTTCGATCGTGTATCCAGGCAACTTCGGCGTGTTCGACTGGGGCGGCATCTCGGTTGACCCGGTGCGTCAGATCGCTTTCATGAACCCGGACTACATGGCGTTCAAATCGAAAATGATCCCGGCCGCCGAAATCGCCGCCCAAGGCCCGCGTAAAAGCGAAACCGAAGGCGTGCAGCCAAACAAAGGCGCGCCATACGGCGTCATCCTCGAACCCCTACTCTCGCCATTGGGCCTGCCGTGCCAGGCACCGGCCTGGGGTTACGTGGCAGCGGTCGACCTGACCACCAGCAAAACCATCTGGATGCACAAAAACGGCACCGTGCGAGACAGCTCTCCGGTTCCGATCCCGCTGAGCATGGGCGTGCCAAGCCTGGGCGGCACCTTCACCACCGCCGGTGGCGTTGGCTTCCTGAGCGGCACCCTCGACCAATACCTGCGCGCCTACGACGTGAAAAACGGCAAGCAGCTGTGGGAAGGTCGCCTGCCAGCCGGCGCGCAAACCACGCCGATGACCTACACCGGCAAGGACGGCAAGCAATACGTGCTCGTCGTTGCGGGTGGTCATGGTTCGCTGGGCACCAAGCAGGGTGACTATGTGATTGCGTACAAACTGTCCGAGTAAGTTTTAGCGGCGGTTAAAGGAAAGGCGACTCCTGTGAGAGGGTCGCCTTTTTTTGTGGCCGCTGGATTTTCCGCCACACCACGCATCCCCTGTGGGAGCGAGCTTGCTCGCGAAATCGGTGTCTCAGGCAGCATTGATGTTGAATGTTAAACAGCCATCGCGAGCAAGCTCGCTCCCACACTTGATCGAGATTAGCCTGAAAAAATTTGCGTACGTCCTACAGATTTGGCTGTTCTGGGGGAGGATTCCGACAACCTCTATCGGTTGTCGCGTCGGAAGGCCGGGAGAAAGGCTTTGCCCGTCGCTGCAAATTCAGCGAACGGGTTTGGTCGCCCAGGTTTAGAATGGCGCACTTTTCGTGCTTGCTTTATGGCGAGCTGTGCGTGGGAGGGCTTCGGCCCTGCCGGGTTCCATTCCCTGGTCGACCAACCTGCGTATGGTTCGCCACCCAACTGCTTGGTCGCAGTCGTGGCGAACTCCCTGTCCTCGAATGGAGCTTCACCATGTTCAAAGAAACACCAAATCCCCCTGAAACCGACGACGTTTCACCCTACGAATCCCTCGATTCAAAAAAACTCAACGAAGCCGCCGAACGGGCCCTCGACTTCCACTTCCCGTCGATTGCCGACATCAAAGCCACGCCGCGCACACCCAGTTCCCTGTTTAGCGTGGACCCAGCCGCCACGACCGAAACCCTGGTGGTTTATTTAGTGGAGACGCTGGTCTCGGTTGATGTGATGGTCCATCACCTGGTGGACCATCTGGACGGTGGGACGCGCAATGCCCTGCTGGGCATTTCAAACAACATCATGCTGGCAGAGATCACGGCGAACCGGATGCTGGATCACATCAACACACCAAAACCTTCGCCACACAGTTAATCCCCCTGTGGGAAGAAGCCTGCTCAGCGGTGTATCAGTCAACATTGATGTTGAATGTTAAATGGCCTTCGTCGGAACGCCGCCCGGAGCAGGCTCGCGCCCACAATGAAACGGTGCACATCAGCGAAATCTTGGTCGGCTGTCAGGCCGCTATCGCGAGCAAGCTCGCTCCCACAGTAAATCGGCTAAACCCACGCCCCTCACCACTCAACAGGCCGAGCGTTAGCTCGCCTGCAGCTCTTGATCTTGATCCACCCGCCCCTTCGGGAGGCTGAGTGGAGGTATTCATCTGGGGGGGCAGGCGCGCAGCGCCGTTCGACGCGGTCGAACACATCGAGAGGAGGTCGAAGCGAAGCCGACCGGAGGCGATGCCCCCAGATGAATGCCGGAGCGAAGGAACGCCGAGCCTAAGCGAGGGGCCGGACGCTCGGGGCGAGCCTTTTTGGGTACTTTTTTGGCGTTCCCGCGTTTGAAAAAAGTGCCTCGCCGTAAGGGTGAAACCGCCAGCAGCCGTTACCGCAGCAACGGATATGTACACCTGTCCCAAACCTGAACACATATCACGAAATACCCGCTGCCATTGAAACCACCCCCCACCTGCCCCATCTAACACCCATACCCAATTGCGCAGGTGCCCCATGAGCGACCAGCAAGAATTCCCCGAAGACCCGAGCGAATACGCCGACCCAGAGAACGCCGAACACCACTCCACCGGCAAAGACCTCGCCCTGCCAGGTCAGAACCTGCCGGACAAGGTCTACATCATCCCGATCCACAACCGCCCGTTCTTCCCGGCCCAAGTGCTGCCGGTCATCGTCAATGAAGAACCGTGGGCTGAAACCCTCGACCTGGTGAGCAAATCCGATCACCACTCCCTGGCCCTGTTCTACATGGACACGCCCCAGGAGGATCCGCGTCATTTCGACACCTCGGCCCTGCCGCTCTACGGCACCCTGGTCAAGGTGCATCACGCCAGTCGCGAAAACGGCAAACTGCAATTCGTCGCTCAAGGCCTGACTCGCGTACGCATTCGCAGCTGGCTCAAACACCATCGCCCGCCGTACCTGGTCGAAGTCGAATACCCGCACCAGCCCACCGAGCCGACCGACGAGGTCAAGGCCTACGGCATGGCGCTGATCAACGCGATCAAGGAACTGCTGCCGCTCAACCCGCTGTACAGCGAAGAGCTGAAGAATTACCTCAACCGCTTCAGCCCCAACGACCCGTCGCCGCTGACCGACTTTGCTGCGGCCCTGACCTCGGCCACCGGCAACGATCTGCAAGAAGTGCTCGACTGCGTGCCGATGCTCAAGCGCATGGAAAAAGTGCTGCCGATGCTGCGCAAGGAAGTTGAAGTCGCGCGCCTGCAAAAAGAAATTTCCGCCGAAGTTAACCGCAAGATCGGCGAGCATCAGCGCGAGTTCTTCCTCAAGGAACAACTCAAGGTCATTCAGCAAGAGCTGGGCCTGACCAAGGACGACCGCAGCGCCGACATCGAGCAATTCGAGCAGCGCCTGGAAGACAAGGTCCTGCCGGCTCAGGCGCAAAAACGCATCGAAGATGAAATGAACAAGCTGTCGATCCTCGAGACCGGTTCGCCGGAGTACGCGGTCACCCGCAACTACCTCGACTGGGCGACATCGGTGCCGTGGGGCGTGTTCGGCGAGGACAAACTCGACCTCAAACACGCACGCAAAGTGTTGGACAAACACCATGCTGGCCTCGACGACATCAAGGACCGCATCCTCGAGTTCCTCGCGGTCGGTGCCTACAAAGGCGAGATCAGCGGTTCCATTGTGCTGCTGGTCGGTCCACCGGGCGTGGGTAAAACCAGTGTCGGCAAATCCATCGCCGAATCCCTCGGCCGGCCGTTCTACCGCTTCAGCCTCGGTGGCATGCGCGACGAAGCCGAGATCAAGGGCCACCGCCGCACCTACATCGGCGCGCAACCGGGCAAACTCGTGCAGGCGTTGAAAGACGTCGAAGTGATGAACCCGGTGATCATGCTCGACGAGATCGACAAAATGGGCCAGAGCTACCAGGGCGATCCGGCCTCGGCGCTGCTGGAAACCCTCGACCCGGAACAGAACGTCGAATTCCTCGACCATTACCTGGACTTGCGCCTGGACCTGTCGAAAGTGCTGTTCATCTGCACCGCCAACACCCTGGATTCGATTCCCGGCCCATTACTGGACCGGATGGAAGTGATTCGCCTGTCGGGTTACATCACCGAAGAAAAAATCGCCATCGCCAAGCGTCATCTGTGGCCCAAGCAACTGG
This sequence comes from Pseudomonas sp. RT4P38, assembly GCF_054897765.1. Lineage (NCBI taxonomy): Bacteria > Pseudomonadati > Pseudomonadota > Gammaproteobacteria > Pseudomonadales > Pseudomonadaceae > Pseudomonas > Pseudomonas sp. RT4P38. The sequence continues at coordinate 1,445,680 of NZ_CM142703.1, read as the reverse complement.
AAAAGGCCGGCGTATCGAAAGGTAGCCTGGCCATCAGCGACACCGCGCTGAAAGCCTTGATCGACGGTTACGCCCGTGAAGCTGGCGTGCGGCAGCTGGAAAAACAGCTGGGCAAACTGGTGCGCAAGGCCGTCGTGAAATTGATCGACGAGCCAAAAGCGGTGATCAAAATCGGCCCGAAAGACCTCGAAGCCTCACTCGGCCATCCGGTATTCCGCAACGAGCAGGTACTGTCCGGCACCGGTGTCATCACCGGCCTGGCCTGGACCAGCATGGGCGGCGCAACCCTGCCGATCGAAGCGACGCGGATTCACACACTCAACCGAGGCTTCAAACTCACCGGGCAATTGGGCGACGTGATGAAAGAGTCGGCGGAAATAGCCTACAGCTACGTCAGTTCCAATCTGAAGTCGTTTGGCGGTGATCCGAAGTTCTTCGACGAAGCCTTCGTTCACTTGCACGTACCGGAAGGCGCCACCCCGAAAGACGGCCCGAGCGCTGGCGTGACCATGGCCAGCGCCCTGCTCTCCCTCGCACGTAATCAAGCGCCGAAAAAAGGTGTGGCCATGACCGGCGAACTGACGCTGACCGGGCATGTACTGCCGATTGGTGGCGTGCGTGAAAAGGTGATTGCAGCGCGGCGGCAGAAGATCTTTGAGTTGATCTTGCCGGAGCCAAACCGTGGGAGTTTTGAAGAACTGCCGGATTATCTGAAGGAAGGGATTACGGTGCACTTTGCCAAGCGTTTTGCGGATGTGGCAAAGATATTGTTCTGATAATCATCTAGCTCCTGGACTAGCGCCTTCGCGGGCAAGCCTCGCTCCTACGGACTGCACAATCTGTAGGAGCGAGGCTTGCCCGCGAAGGCGTCGGCACTCACATCGCCGTCTCCCCGTTGCCGTCACACTTTGTCTCATCTTCAGTTATGCTCGCCGTTCGTCGTGAATGCCGGAGCCACTGACCTTATGTCCCCCACCCGCCTGTTTGTCCCCCTCGCCCTCTCTATGCTGGCCGCTTGCGCCACGCAACCGAAACAGAACGTGACCGTGGAAAAACAAAGCGACTGCCCGGTGAAACTGCACAGCGGGCAAAACCTGATCCTGACCCTGCCAAGCAACCCGACCACGGGTTACCGCTGGGCAATCCAGGATTCGGCCGGTGGCGTATTGCGCGCGCTCAGCCCCGAGGTTTACAGCAACCCGAAAGATGCGGGGATCGTCGGCAGCGCCGGCATCTCGACCTGGCGCTTTCAGTCCTTCACCGCAGGCACGGGACGTTTGCGCCTGACCTACTCACAGCCATGGGCACCGGAAGTACCGGCGGTTGAAAGCTTCGACTGCGCCATCTCGGTTAATTGATCGTGGGCTGGCTGATTCTGGCGCTGATGGGCGCGGTGACCTTTCTCTACGGCGTGAGCGTGCACGCCACGCTGCTCTGCCTGCTGGTCAAACCGCTGCCAGTATTGGCGCTGCTCGGTTGGTTGCACGACGCACCGCCCAGCGAGTATCGACGCTGGATCAGCCTAGGACTGATTTTTTCCCTGCTCGGCGATGTGTTGCTGGCGTGGCCGGGGGATCTGTTTGTGTTTGGCCTTGGGGCGTTTTTGGTCGCCCACTTGGCGTATTTGAAAGCCTACTTGAGCGATTGCCGGCGGTTGGCGTTGTTGCCGCTGATCATCGCTTTGGGCGTCGGCGCGGTATTGCTGGGGATCTTGATTTCCAATGGGCTGGGTCCGTTGCTGATCCCGGTCATCATCTACGGCCTGGCCATCAGCGCCATGCTTTGGCGGGCACTGGCTCGCTTGGGCACCGATGTACCTAAACGTTCGGCGCTGCTGGCGGCGGCAGGCGCGGTGGCGTTTGTGTTTTCTGACAGCGTGATTGGCATCAATCGATTTGTCGCGCCGTTTCATGCCGCACCTTACGTGATAATCCTCAGCTACTGGCTGGGGCAATGGGGGATTACGGCGTCGGCGTTCGGCCCAAAACCGCGCTGAATTTGTGGTGATGGGATTTATCCCCGTTGGACTGCGCAGCAGTCCCTGAACCTTTGACCCTAGGATCAAGGCCTTGCGTCTGCTACGCAGCCGAACGGGGCGGTGCGACGATTCGATAAATCCCCTCACCACGTCAGACAACCCGCGCATCCCCCCGTCAATTTGGCTAAAATGCCGGCCTTTTCCACCAACGCCGCTGGAACCGCCGTGAGCAAAGACCCCGATCGCCTTTTCGCCCAGCCTCTGGCCCAGGTGCCTGACTTCGCCTTTAACGAGGATGTGGTGCGGGTGTTCCCGGACATGATCAAGCGCTCGGTGCCGGGTTATCCGACCATCGTTGAAAACCTTGGCGTGCTCGCCGCGCAATTCGCCCAGCCCAACAGCGTGCTCTACGACCTGGGCTCGTCGCTCGGCGCCGTGACTCAAGCCTTGCGCCGACACGTGCGCACCGACGGCTGCCGGGTGATCGCTGTGGATAACTCTGCGGCGATGGTCGAGCGTTGCCGCGAATACCTCAACGGTCAGGACTCAATGTTCCAGGAGTTGCTACCGGTCGAAGTAATCGAAGGCGACATCCTCGCCCTGCAATTCCAGCCAGCCTCGGTGGTCGCGCTGAACTTCACCCTGCAATTCATCGCCCCGGCGCAGCGCACCGCGTTGCTCTCGCGCATCCGCCAGTCGCTGTTGCCCGGTGGCGCGCTGATCCTGTCGGAGAAGCTGCGCTTCAACGACCTCGAAGAACACGCGCTACTCACCGACCTGCACGTCGCGTTCAAACGCGCGAATGGCTACAGCGAACTGGAGATTGCCCAGAAGCGTAGCGCCATCGAAAACGTCATGAAGCCCGACAGCCTCGAAGAACACCGCGAGCGCCTGTTGGCCGCAGGGTTCTCGAAAGTCGTGCCGTGGTTCCAGTGTCTTAACTTTGCCTCGTTGATTGCCTTGCCATGATTGATCTGTCCCCCCTCGCCCGCCGTCTGGCCGGCACGCCGCTGGCCGACTGGGCCAACACCCTGCAAGCGCAACTCGACAAGAAAATGGAAAAGGGTCATGGCGACCTGGAGCGTTGGCAGAGTGCGCTGGACGCCTTGCCGAAGATCCAGCCCAGCGAAGTCGACTTGCTCAATGGTCTGACGCTGGACACCGATTGCGATGATGAAACCCGCGCGCAAATGCGTACCGCGCTGATGGGCCTGTCGCCGTGGCGCAAAGGGCCGTTCGATTTGTTTGGCGTGCATGTCGACACCGAATGGCGATCGGACTGGAAGTGGTCGCGGGTCGCACCACATCTTGATCTGAAGGGCAAACGCATCCTCGATGTCGGCTGCGGTAATGGTTACTACATGTGGCGCATGCTCGGCGCAGGCGCAGACAGCGTGATTGGTGTCGATCCGAACTGGCTGTTCTTCTGTCAGTTCCAGGCGGTGCAGCGTTATCTGTCCGAACCCAATGCCTGGCACTTGCCGTTCCCGTTCGAAGACCTGCCGCCGAACATGGAAGGCTTCGACACCGTATTTTCAATGGGTGTGTTCTATCACCGCCGCTCGCCGATCGAGCATTTGCTGGCGCTGAAGGATTGCCTGGTCAAGGGCGGCGAACTGGTGCTGGAGACGCTGGTGATTGAAGGCGATCAGCAGCAAGTGCTGGTGCCGGAAGACCGTTATGCGCAGATGCGTAACGTGTGGTTCCTGCCGTCGGTGCCGGCGCTGGAACTGTGGCTGCGTCGCGCCGGGTTCACGGATGTTCGCTGTGTGGACGTGAGCGTGACCACGGTCGAGGAACAGCGCGGGACGGAATGGATGAAGTATCAGTCGCTGAGCGATTTCCTTGATCCAGAAGATCACAGCAAGACGGTTGAAGGACTGCCGGCGCCGATGCGCGCCGTCATCGTCGCCCGCAAGTAAACACCGAACTTCCAAACACCAGAGAAACCTGTGGGAGCGAGCTTGCTCGCGATGAGGGCCTGTCAGACAACGATATTATGAATGACAGTCCGCTATCGCGAGCAAGCTCGCTCCCACAGGGGACGGTGTTTAGTCTGTGGGTTTGGCTCTGCGGGCCTTGAAGAACTCGCTCAGCACCGCCCCGCACTCCTCGGCCAACACCCCGCCTTCGTACAGCACCCGGTGATTCAAAAAGCCTTGGGTAAAAAACTGCCCCTGACTCTGCACAATCCCGGCCTTTGGCTCCAGCGCCCCATACACCACCCGCGCAATCCGCGAATGTACGATCAGCCCGGCGCACATGCTGCACGGTTCAAGCGTCACGTAGAGCGTGCTGCCGGGCAGACGATAGTTGCTGGCCGCCAACGCGGCAGCTCGGATTGCAACCATCTCGGCGTGAGCACTCGGGTCATTGCCGCTGATCGGGCAATTAAAACCCCGGCCGATGATTTCACCGTCCTGCACCAGCACCGCACCCACCGGCACTTCACCCAGCGCCGCGCCTTGAGCGGCGAGCGCCAACGCTTCGCGCATGAAGTCACGATCGCGGCTGCGGTCGATGATTGCGGCGGGACGTATCTGACGCATTACGCCACCTCAATGGCGGCCATCAGGCCGGTTTCCATGTGGTCGATCACATGGCAGTGAAACATCCAGATCCCCGGGTTATCCGCCACCAGCGCCACTTGCGCGCGTTCGTTCTTGCCCAACAGGTAAGTGTCGGTGAAGTACGGAATGACCTTGTGCCGGTTCGAGGCGATGACCTTGAAACTCATACCGTGCAGGTGAATCGGGTGCTGGTATTGAGTCATGTTCTTCAATTCGAAAATGTAGCTCTTGCCCTTCTCGAGCTTGGCAATCGGGCGGTCGGCACAGGTCTTGTCCGTGATGTCCCAGGCCTTGCCGTTGATCTGCCACAGGCTCGGCGGCCTGCCGTTGTCGACGTTCACCGACACCGAGCCTACCCATTCGAAATTGAAGTTGAGTTTCTCGGCATTGGCCAGGTCCGGCTCTGCCACCGGGTTGGCGGGCAGCGCGGGCGGCCACTGGGTCTGTGCACCGGTGTTCGCCACCGAGCGCAATGTGCCCAACCGAACCGGGCCGTTGCGCAGGGACAGCTCTTCGCCGACCGGCGGAGCCTTGATTGCCAGACAAATACGCATGCCCGGGCCGAGCCAGTACTCCTTGCCGAGCGGTCGTGGCTCAATGGGATTGCCATCCAGCGCGTAGATTTGCGCTTCGACGCCGGGGATGTTCAGGCGGTAAGTCAGCGTATTGTCGAGGTTGAGCAAACGTACTCGGGTGATCTGCCCGGCGGGCAAATCGATCACCGCTTGCGAGACCCCGTTGATCGTCGACAGGCGCCCCGCCGTGCCGCCACGCGCGGCTTCGCGCGGAATACTGAACGCGACAAACGCGCCTTCCTCATCCACGTGCCAGCTCTTGAGGCTCAAGGTTTTCTCGTACTTGAACCCAGTGGGTTCGCGCTCTTCGATAATCAATGGGCCGACCAGCCCGCGACCGAGTTCCTCGCTGCTGTTGACGTGCGGGTGATACCAATAGCTTCCAGCGTCGGGCACGCGAAACTTGTAGTCGAAATATTCGCCCGGCAGCACCGGCAGTTGCGAGACGTACGGCACGCCGTCCATCTCCAGCGGCAGGCGGATGCCGTGCCAGTGAATGGTCGTCGCCACCGGCAGGTGATTAATGAACCGCACCCGCAGCCATTCGCCCTGACGCACGCGTAACTCGGTGCCGGGCGCCGACGGGCCGAACGCCCAGGCTTCGGTCTTGTGCCCGGCCACCAGTTCAACGTCCAGCGGTGCGGCGATCAGCTCATAGTCGTGGCCCGCATCGGCGTCGGCCATCTTGCCCAACCAGTACCGCGACGCGCCCCCCGCTCCGACACCAACGACAACAAGACCGGCCAGGCCACCGAGGATTTGGCGACGGGTAAAGGACATGAACTCAACTACCTCACGTATCAGCGACAGGCGCAGGGCCTGTAAAAGGCGAATACGATACACCTGCGGTTGAGAAACAGTAAGGGCAGCGCGGCGGATGGCCGCACCCAGGTCATGGCCCCACAGGAATACCTTATGCTTGAAGGCCAGCGATCAGGTGCACGATCCCATCGTCCAGCATCATGACTCCCGGCACTCCCGCCGCCGTCAACGCCTGCGGATCCATCCGCGCCACATCCCGCAATTCCACCCGCACCCGCGTCAACGCCACGGGCTGCTGCGACTTAAGGTTATCCACACCGCCCAGCGCGGATACGACATCCGGGGCCAGGCCAGAAACAGGCCGAACAACCACCTTCGGCTCATCCGCTATCAGATCCGGGGTCAACGCTTTCCAGAACGCTCGCTGCATTTTCTCGAACATGCTCAGTTCTCCAGTACCCGTGAAGTATCGACCGTCGCCTCGTGATACAGCCGCAACGCCTCGCGCACTTGCTCGGCGCTTTCCAGGCCCAGCACTTGCTGGGCGATGGCCTGGCAGTCCAGCAGATCCACTTCGCGAACCGCCGCTTTGATCGCCGGAATCAGCGGCACACTCACCGACAGTTCATCCACGCCAAGCCCCAGCAGCAACGGTATAGCCAACGTCTCTGAAGCCATGGCGCCGCACACACCGACCCATTTGCCATGGGCGTGGGCGGCCTTCACGGTGCTGGCAATCAAACGCAGCACCGACGGATGAAAGCTGTCGGCCTGACTGGCCAGGCGCGGATGATCGCGGTCCATGGCCAGGGTGTATTGGGTCAGGTCGTTGGTGCCGATCGAGAAGAAATCCACCTCGGGCGCAAACAGATCCGCCATCAGTGCCGCTGCCGGCACTTCGATCATGATCCCCAGTTTCGGTAGTTCAGTGAGGCCCAATCCCAGCGCCTCTTCCTCTAGCAGCTGCCGGGCCAGTCGCAACTCCGACAGCTGCGTGACCATGGGCAGCATGATATGCAGACGGGCCAGCCCGGCGCAGCTCAGGATTGCCTTGAACTGATCGCGCAACAGCTGCGGGCGCTCCAGACACAAACGAATCCCGCGCATGCCCAGGAATGGATTGGTTTCGCTGGCCATCGGTACATAGGCCAGGGGTTTGTCGCCGCCGACGTCCAGGGTGCGCACCACCAGATTACGCGCCGGCCCGAGCGTTCTGGCGATGGCGCTATAGGTTGATGTTTGCTCGTCATGGCTCGGCGCATGATTGCGATCCAGATAAAGAAACTCCGAACGCAGCAATCCGACGCCCGCACCTCCCAGTGCCATGGCCTGCTCCGCTTCAGCGAGCGAGGCGATGTTGGCCGTCACTTCAAAGTGGTGTCCATCGCGGGTACACGCCGCCAGCGCAGCGTGCGTCAGCTCATGTTGATGGCGCTTCTGTTGATGCTGACGATTGGTTTGCAGCTGCTCGATGGCCGCCAGATTCGGGTGCAGGTGTAGCTCGCCCTTGTCGGCGTCGAGCAACACTTGAGTGCCGTTGGCCAGCGCCAGCACCTGAACGGGCAGCCCGCAGATCGCCGGCAAACCGAACGCCCGCGCGAGGATCGCGACGTGGCTGGTAGCGCCGCCACCGACCGTGGCGAAACCCAGCACCTTGCGCGTATCGAGCCCGGCGGTCTGTGACGGCGTCAGTTGTTCAGCGATCAGGATCGACCCTTCAGGCAGCTCCATCGCCTGATCCTGTACGCCGAGGATCAGCTTGAGCACCCGCTGGCCGACATCGGCCAGATCCGCCGCCCGCTCCGCCAGCAAGGCATTGCCCAGGCTTTTGAACAAGGTTGAAGTCGACTCAGTTGCTGCGCGCCAGGCGAAGCCGGCACTTTTGCCTTCGATGATCAGCGCCTCGGCCTGATCCAGCAGACTCGGGTCTTCAAGCAGTTCCTGGTGCGCTTTGAAAATCTCTGCCTGGGCATCACCGGTGGCGTTGTCGCGCAACTGCTGCAAGGCCAGCACCGCTTCGGCCAAGGCCCGAGACAGATGCTCTCGTTCAACCTGCGGACCGACGCCGAACTCGCTTACGTCAAGCGTCTGCTCGGCGATCTGCATAACCTGGCCAAACGCCGAACCCGCCGAGGCACAGACTCCGCGCAAAACGCTCAGCGATGACGCTTCAATCGTCTCAACCTCTGCCATCACGGTGACCATCTCGCCACACCCGGCGATCAGCAATTCGGCCAGTGCCTTGATCGCCGCTTCAGCGTCCGGGCCGGCCGCGCTGACTTGCACAACGTCACCGTGAGCCGTCTGCAACGCCATGATTGCCACCAAGGATTTCGCGTTAGCACTCGCCTGCTGTTTATGCAGGTAAATGCTCGCCGAAAATCCTTTCGCCGCCTGGGCGAACATCGCTGCCGGACGAGCGTGCAGGCCGTTCGGGTTGGCCAATGTCACCGGTTTGGAAAACAGTGCTTCGCCCTCTTCCGACACCGGTTCATCTGTTGTCTGCTTGATCGGTTTCAAACTCAGTAGTGGCTGGCCACTTTCTACCAAACCCGTTTCCGGTGTCAGCCAAGTAAACGGCTCACCGCTGACCACCAGCATCAACGTCAGCAGGCTGCGGGCATTCAATGCGACAAAATCGGCATCAAACTCGATCAGGGCCTGTCCCGCCTCAACCCGTTGGCCTTCCTCCACCAACCGGGTGAAGCCCTGGCCGGCCAGGTTCACGGTGTCGAGGCCGATGTGCATCAACACCTGCAGGCCGTGGTCGTCGGTGATGCTGACGGCATGCCCACTGACCTGCACATTGCTGACAACCCCGGCCAGCGGTGCGCACAGGGTTTGCGTGGTCGGATCGATGCACAGACCATCGCCGATCACCCGGCTGGAGAACACCGGGTCCGGCACCTGATCCAGCGGCATCAGCACGCCGGACAAAGGAGCCAGCAGTTGCAATTGTTGAGATGTGGCCATGACGTCACCTGCTGTTTTGTTCTTTGAAGTGCCGATGGAGCGCGAGGCTCCGACAGCATCGCTTATTTCCACCAGTACTCGACCTGCAATCCGACGTTCGCACCGTGGCGCGCCGTGCCGAAGGCGCCGGTGTCGGACAATGCCGACCCCTTCGCCAGTTCATTGGCGGCCCGTTTGGCCGCCTCGTTCCAGCTCGCATAGGTGTAATACAGACGCACCTCGGGGCGTTTCCAGAACTCAGGGCCCTTGGGCGACCAGGTCGGGGCGAAAGTGAATTTGCTCAGCTTGCGCGTGCCGCCTGGGGCTTCGACCTGATCGTGACCCAGTTCGGTCACCAGTTTGAACTGCTCGGTGATCGCATAAGCCGGGCGAACGCCCAGGGAAATCCAGTTCTGATCGGTGCCGTCCGGGCGAATGTCTTTCTGGTAAACCGCCTCGACTTGCCCGCCAAATCGCGGCGTCACTTGCCAGTCGAAGAATTCCACCACCCGGTAACTTTTGTTGCTGTCGTCGAGATTCACGTTACCGGTATAGCCCAACCCGGTGCCGGGACCTTCGCCGTACTGGAAGGCCAGTTTGTTCTTGCCGCCCAGAAAGCCTTTTTGCACATGCTGGGTGGTGATCGCCCAGCCACGATGAGCCTCTTGGCTGTCGGGCTTGTCGATGTAGCTCAGGCCGAACTCCAGCGCACCGCCGGGGTTGGTATTGAATCCGGCAACGTTGAAATCGTGTCGGTTGATGTAGTCCTTCTGGTACAGGTTGTCCTTGCGCGAGAAGGCGTAGCTGTATTTCAGATCGCCGATCAGCACATCTTCGATACCGCCGCCGGTGGCGCTTTGGTTCCAGTAGTAGAAGTCGGAAATATGGATGTCGTTCCTCTTGTAGTAACGCCGACCGGCCCACAGCGAACCGCCGTTGAGGCCGGGCATGTTCGACCATTGCGCGTACAGTTGCGGCAGGCGCACCGAACCGTTGTCACCGTTGAAGGTCAGGTCCTTGTCGTACTGGTTGTACAACGAAGCCATGCCGTCGACGCTCAGCACCGAACCATCGTCCAGGGTGTACAGATCCTGGCGCAGCTCCAGTTCCCCGTATTGCTCGCATTCGTTGCCCAAGCGGTATTTGGTCTGCGCGCCCGGCAGCTGGAAACACTGCTGTTTACCGCTGTTGACCGAGGTGCCGACGCCGCTACGCAAGTACCCCCCAAACTCCAGGGCTTGTGCCGACAGTGGCAACGCCAGGCATACGCTTGCGGCCGCAAGGCTGCGATTTATTGTTGTTTTCAAGAGCTACCCCATTATTTTTATTGTGTGCAGCGGAAAAATCGGCGCGCAAAACTCCCCCGCGCAGCGTTCTGCGTGTTTTTTAAGTCGGTGTTTTTTTGCGGTCGGTCAGTCGGTCATATGCAGCACGAATGACTCATAGGGCCGTAAGAGAACCTGCCGATTTCGCGCCGGACAGTCCGGGTAATTGCTGATGACCAGACGTTGGGCCATCGCTTCGCTGATCACTTCATCCGGCAGGTCGACTTCACATGGCGTGCCGTAAAAGTTGTTCAGCACCAACAACCGTTCGCCACTGCCCTCACGCACGTACGCCCAGATTTGTGTGTGCTCCGGCAACAATTGCCGATAGACACCATCGGACATCAGCGCCTCAGTGCGACGCAGCGCGATCAACTGACGGTAGTGATGCAACACGGAATCCGGGTCGTCGAGTTGGGTGGCGACGTTGATCTGCGCGGCGTTGGCTGGCACCCCGATCCATGGCTCGACCGAACTGAAACCGGCGTTCGGCTCGGCGTTCCAGTGCATGGGCGTGCGACCGTTGTCCCGGGACTTCTGCATGATCGCCGCCATGTTGTCGACGTCACTCGCACCGGCCTCGCGCTTGAGCCGAAAGATGTTCAGGGTTTCGACATCGCGGTACTGATCAATGTGATCGAACCCCGGATTGGTCATGCCCAGTTCTTCACCTTGATATACGAACGGCGTGCCCTGCAGAAAATGCAGCGCCGTACCGAGCATCTTCGCCGACACCACCCGATGCTCGCCGTCATGACCAAACCGCGAGACCACCCGTGGCTGATCGTGGTTACACCAGAACAGCGCGTTCCAGCCACCGCCGGCCTGCATGCCGGTTTGCCAATCGGAGAAGATGCGCTTGAGTTCGAGGAAATCGAAATCGGCACGAATCCACTTCTGCAGGTTCGGGTAATCAACCTTTAGATGATGGAAGTTGAAGGTCATCGAGAGCTCTTTCGACTCCGGCCGCGAGTAGCGAATGCAGTGTTCCAAGTTGGTTGACGACATCTCGCCGACGTTGATCAGGTCATGACCCTCGAACACTTCACGGTGCATCTGCTGCAAATATTCGTGGACGTTCGGGCCGTCGGTGTAGAAACGTCGACCGTCGGTGTTGTCCTCGGGGAAGTCCGCCGGTTTGGAGATCAGGTTGATCACGTCCAGGCGGAACCCGCCTACGCCCTTGTCGCGCCAGAACCGCATCATCTTGAACACTTCGGCGCGCACCTTCGGGTTGTCCCAGTTCAGGTCGGCCTGTGTGTGGTCGAACAAGTGCAGGTAATACTGACCGGTCTGCGCTTCATACTCCCAGGCCGAACCGCCGAACTTGGATTCCCAGTTGTTCGGCTGATCGCGCCAGATGTAGAAATCGCGGTAAGGATTGTCGAGGCTGCTGCGGGCCTGCTGGAACCAGGTGTGCTCGATAGAGGTGTGGTTGACCACGATATCGAGCATCAGCTTGATCCCGCGCTTACCGGCCTCGGCGATCAGCAATTCGCAATCGGCCATGGTCCCGTAGCTCGGGTCGATGGCGTAGTAATCGCTGATGTCGTAACCGTTGTCGCGCTGGGGCGAACGCAGGAACGGCGTGATCCACAGGCAATCGACACCCAACCAATGCAGGTAATCGAGCTTGGCCACAACGCCAAGCAAATCACCCGTGGGATTGCCGGCGTGGCTGTGAAAACTCTTCGGGTAGATCTGGTAGATCACCGAACGTTGCCAGTCTTGCATGGCACTATTCCTTCAATTGATTTTGCATTGGCAGGTCCGGCCTCTTCGCGGGCAAGCCTCGCTCCTACAGGGTTACGCATTCCAATGTGGGAGCGAGCTTGCTCGCGATAGCGATCTGTCAGGCAACCCGATACCCGGGCCGAACTATCTTCATGCTCAACCCGCAGGTCAGAACAAACGGCACGACCATGGCAATGACCATCCCGATCACGAACATCGGAATGAACGGCGGAATGATCGAGATGAAACCGGGCAAGCCGCCGACTCCGATTGCCGAGGCCTGGACTTTGTTCAGTGACAGGAAAATGCAGCCCAGGGCCGAGCCGATCAGGGCCGCGTAGAACGGGAATTTGTAGCGCAGGTTGACCCCGAACATGGCCGGCTCGGTGATGCCGAAGTACGCAGAAATCGCCGAGGTCGAGGCCATGCTTTTATCCCGCACATTACGGGTCATGTAGAACACCGCCAGTGCCGCGCTGCCCTGGGCGAGGTTGGACATGACGATCATCGGCCAGATAAAGGTGCCGCCCTGGGTGGAGATCAGTTGCAAGTCGACCGCGAGGAACATGTGATGCATGCCGGTGATCACCAACGGTGCATAGAGCAAACCGAAGATCGCGCCGCCGACCATCGGTGCCAGGTCGAACAGCATGACCACGCCTTCGGTAATCAGAATCCCCAGATGCCGGGTCACCGGGCCAATCACCGCCAGCGCCAACACGCCGGTGACGACGATGGTGGTGATCGGCACCACCAGCAATTGCACCGCGTTCGGCACCCGCGCCCGCAGCCATTTCTCGATGACGCTCATCACGTAGGCCGCCATCAGGATCGGCAGTATCTGCCCTTGGTAACCCACCTTCTCGATCTGGAACAACCCGAGGATGTCGAAGTACGGCAGGCTCTGTCCGTCCAGCCCGGCGACCGCTTTGCCGTAGTTCCAGGCGTTGAGCAGGTCCGGATGCACCAGCATCAGGCCGAGCACGATGCCGAGAATTTCGCTGCCGCCAAACCGTTTGGCTGCCGACCAGCCCACCAAAGCAGGGAGGAACACAAACGAGGTGTTGGCCATGAGGTTGATCAGGCTCCAGAGCCCGTCAAGTTTCGGGTAGGCGTCCAACAGGGTCTTGCCCTCGATGAACATGCCCTTGGCGCCGATCAGGTTGTTGATACCCATCAGCAGGCCGGCAATGATCAGCGCCGGGAGGATGGGCATGAAGACGTCGGAAAACACCCGCACCAGACGCTGCATGGCGTTGATCTTGTCGGTGCTTTTTTGTTTAACGTCGGCGATGGTTGAAGCCGCGAGACCGGTTTGACGGCGCAGTTCTGCGTAGACCTTTTCGACTTCACCAGGGCCGATAACGACCTGGAACAGGCCGCCGGTGAAGAACGAGCCTTTGACCAGATCGATCTGGTTCAGCGTGGAGCTATCGACCAGGCTCGGGTCCTTGAGGGCCAGGCGCAGCCGTGTGACACAGTGCGCGGCCTGCTCGAGGTTGTCGCTGCCACCGAGGCTGTGCAGCAGCTCAGAGGCGATATTCGGATAGTCGTGGCTCATGCTTGATCTTCCGCTGTAGTTTTTTGTTATTGGCAGCACGCCGAAGCGAAAAGTACTCGTCTGTACGAGTTAAAGCAACAACTCGTACAGACGAGTTTGATTTTGTTGACTCTGAACCCGACCGGCGGCGACATTTCCTACCTTTGAAGCCGATGAAACCCAAAGCCACATGGACAAACCCCTACCCTGCCCTTAAGGTTCGAAACCTTGAGCACATCGCGGCACAGAGCCATCCCATGAGTAAATACAACCAGATCTACAGCGATCTGCTTGCCAGCATCACGACCGAACGTCTGGAACGCGGCGCACGATTGCCCTCCGAAACCGAATTGATGGACAGCTACCAGGCCAGTCGCGGCACCGTGCGCAAAGCCATCGAGCAACTTCAGGAGCGCGGTTTCGCCCAGAAAGTCCACGGTAAAGGCACCTTCGTGCTGTCGACCAACCCGATCGAATTCCAGCTGGGCGGCATCGTCAGCTTCCAGGAGACTTACCCGCGACTGGGCAACGACGTCAGCACCGAGGTGGTCGAATTCACCCAGATACCCCTCGAAGGCCCGCTGCTCGAACACATCAAGGCTGAAGAAGGCAGCCTGATCACGCGGATCAAGCGCGTGCGGCGGATCGACGGCAAACGCGTGATCCTCGACATCAACCATTTCGTCAGCGACGTGATTCCCGGCCTCTCCAGCGACATCGCCGAGCACTCGATCTACGCCTTCATCGAGCAGACCCTGCAGCTGCAAATCGCCTATGCCCAGCGCACTATCGAAGCGGTGCCGCGGAGCAAGGATGACCAGCAACACCTGGACCTCGACGGCCAGAGCCATGTGATCGTGGTCAGCAATCAGACTTTCCTGCAGGACGGCCGCCAGTTCGAATACACCGAATCGCGGCATACCCTGGACAAGTTCTACTTTTCGGACGTGGCCCGGCGGTGACACTACACGGTACTGAATCGCAAATAGGCATAACTATGTAGTGCACATTCCTTGAGTGAACGGCTCATCCTCGACGCCCATTTCTCAAGGATAGAGAGCATGAACCCACCCCAAACCCGTCCACTGCCCAATGCCGCCGACAAGGCAGCACTCAGGGCGATTGCAACCACCGTTATCCAGACGTGCCCCAGCCTGCAAGACACGGCCCACGAAGTTGCCAGTGACCTGCTGAAAAAATACGGCATCGTCGGCCTCGATCCGGATCGGCTGTACTTCCATCGCTTCACGGCGGTCCAAAGCAGCTCGAAAGCCTTCACCGGTTGGGAGCATGTCGATGACACGCCGACCTCCTCCATGACCCTGACACAGTTGGTGATCCACCGCTTTCGCGCCACCGACCAGGACAACGCTGACTTGCTCGACCTGTACGGGGGCTTCTATAGCGTCGGCCCAAATGCCGGAACCTTCGATGAAACCAACGAAGTGCGCCTGCATGGCAACGAGGTGCTGAAAGACTTCTGGAGCATTGATTTCAGTTCGCTCTATCGCCAGCGACTGAGCGAATTCTGGAATAACAGTTCCAACGATTTCCGCACGTTGGCCAAATGCAACTTCCTGATTAACGCCGTGCAGGCACGGGACAAACGCCAGCTGAGCGACGAAGATTTCAACCTCGCGGTAAATGCCGTCATGGGGCCGATCACCTGGCCGATCAGCCTGCAACAGTTGCAATCGGAACACCCCGATACGCAATTGCGCGTCCGCGCCTTGGACATCGATGGCTATGTCGCTACTAATGTTCTGCGGATCGTCGCCCCAAAAGGTCGGCAGATCGTTTACCTGCCCGGCGAAACCAATGCCTTCCAGGTGCTGGAAACCATCACAGACATGCACTTCTGGATGTTTCAAAGGATGAACACAGAGGATGCACGTCAGACTTTCATGACCCACTTCCCCCTGGCCGATCGGCAGAAGATCGCCGAAAACCTCTCCGATATCATGAATCGGTTGGTCAGAACGTGGGGCAAGTACGACCATCACATGATCAACCAGAAAAACCAGGTCGTTCAGGGTGATGCATTCAGTTGGTTGCGCGACGCCACCAAAGAGGCAATGTTCACCGAGGCCGAGCTGTCGTTGACCTCTAATGGCGATCTGCGCAAAAAACTCTGGATCGGTTACCTCAGCGCCGGCATCAAAGTGTTCGGTCCGATGGCTGTCGTCGGCTGGCCAATCGCTCTGCCCCTGGTCGGCGCCAGCATTGCCAACATGGGCTTGAACATCGACCAGGCGGTCAATGCAAAAACTGCCGAAGAGCGCAAGGCGGGCATCCTGGGCGCTGTACTCAGTGGCATTGATTTGCTGTTCAACCTGCTCGTCCTGAAAGGCCCCGGTACGCTGGCAGAAGTCGGCCCCGAGGTCGACGCTGCCGAAGCGGCGGAAATGGCCGACCTGATTGAGTCGACGCAATCGGCCAAAGGGACTGGCCCGGCGACCGACCTCGAGGTTGCGGAACCACGCACTACGCCATCAAGCGCGAAGGTGCCCAAGGCCTGGGTAATCGATGAGCCACTCAGCGAAGATGCTCTGGAGCATGAACCGGGTAAATTTCAAGGCACCTACCGGCTCGCGTCCAATCCTTCAAGGGCAATCAAACTCAACGACACCGCCTATAACGTGCGCTTTGAAAACGATCCCAACGGGCGTGGTCATTGGGCAATCATCGATCCGGCCAACCCTGATGCCTTCTCAGGGTCGGTTCCCGTACGTTTAAGCGAAGGAAAATGGGAGATAGTTCCCAGGTTGGGTCTGAGGGGTGGCATGGAAGTACCGCCTG
This sequence comes from Pseudomonas sp. RT4P38, assembly GCF_054897765.1. Lineage (NCBI taxonomy): Bacteria > Pseudomonadati > Pseudomonadota > Gammaproteobacteria > Pseudomonadales > Pseudomonadaceae > Pseudomonas > Pseudomonas sp. RT4P38. The sequence goes on along the minus strand of NZ_CM142703.1, from coordinate 1,429,445 downwards.
TTACTGCCGGTGGTGCGACAACTGAAACTGTCGTCGAGGAATGGGCGCGATTGCCCGGCGTTCATGTCCCCGGGCTGGAAGCCTCTGAAATGAGGGAATTGGCACTCGGAGGGGCAGACTTGCGCGGTGGCGAAACAGACGCGTTGCGCGAGTTGGAATGGGCTCACCGGGAACCTCGCACAATTCTGGTTCGCGACGCCAGGGCTTGGTACGAACTTCATCCACCGGCTCCCCGAATGCCGGTATCGGCCGCCCAGTTGATCGAAACACCGGCCGAGCTGCTTGATTCGGCATTCGCGAGTAAGCCGGGGCTGGTCATCGGCGAAAGCTACGGGAGTATCGGCAGCAAACAGTTCCTGATCGAAAACATGCCCGCCCTCGCGCAACGCGGAGTGAAGACATTGTATTTGCAGGAATTACTGGCAAACCTTAATCAGCTTGATCTGGACGCCTTCGCACGAACCGGCGAAATGCCTGAAGAGCTGGAAAATTACCTGAAGAAACTCGACATCAAAGCGGGCAATGATCCCGCTGGCAAATCCAATCTGCTGGCGCTAGTAAAAGCCGCCAATGCCCAGCGTATCCGGGTTCAAGCCATCGATATGTCGATGACTTACAACATCGGTAGGGACCCTTTTTCCCGGCCGCCTGATGACCAGATGGCGCGTAGTTTTTTCGCCAGCGAAGTCATCCACGCCAGTGAAAGTTTCAAGGGGCCGGCGAAATGGGTAGCCTTGGTCAATCAGGAAAACATGACGACCTTCAGAGGCTATCGGGGCATCAGCGAACAGACTGACGCGCTGAGCATTCGTATCGACGACGTGACGCCGGGTCAGGCACAACCCATCAGCGTCGACCCGGGACTCGCGGTGGAGTATGCGGATTATCCGGACTCTCCTGTCGATGAGGCGGTAGGACTGACTGATCCCGACAGCGTCCAGGCGCTGATCAAAGGCGACTGGCGCGTGCAGATGCAAACACCTTGGGCCTACAGATCCTCGCAGGAGTTGAAATCGCTATTACCGGAACCGGGGATGTTTACCTTTCAGCGTTACAGAAGCAGCGTTTTGGTGGTTTATCGCAACGCCAATCATCAAATGGCTGACAGCGTCATCCGGTCGACACCCGGTGGCAGGCTCAATCTTGATACCCCTTTAGCGCCCGCCTACGAGTCCATGACTGTGGATAACCTCAATGCACTCAAACAGCGATTAATCGCCAGGGGCATGAGGCCAATGGGCTGGTCTGAATTGGCTGACGAACTCGCCCCCACCCTGCCACAGACTCCACAAGGCCCCACGGTGCCGGACAACTGGCAAGCCAACGAACTGCTCGAAGGACTCACGCCCGTCAGCGAGACCGGAAACCACCAAGGCATTTACCGACTCGACTCCGAACCTTCCACTGCCATCATGATGAACGACGCCGCGTACTACGTGCGCTTCGAGGGCGATATCAACGGTGAAGGACACTGGATGATCATCAATCCAGAGTTTCCCAACAGATTCCCGGGATCGATTCCCGTACGCCTGAACGCGCGAGGTGAATGGGAAACCATGCCACGCAGCGGCCTCAAGGGCGGCGGAAAGACGCCTGAGCTGACAGTGCCGCCAGTGGCAGGTCTGCCCGCCTCGCCCTATGAGGTTCCACCGACGCAGAGAGCGGCCCTGAAGGCGGGCGCCGACGGGCATGAAACCTATGCGCTGCGAGATGAGTACGACAGCCTCAAGGAAAATGATCCCTTCCGGGATTTCAAAGCCAGCAGAAAACGCCTTTATCGGGATGCAGCGCGGTTTTACGACAATCTTGAACTGCCCCCGCGCCCGCCCATTCCACAACTCGCCCCCGATGCCTCGGCGCAAGAAATCATCGAGGCCACGCTGGAGCATGCGCGGGGGCTGGTCATTGGCGAAAGCCATAGCGATATCGGCAGCAAGCAATTCCTGATCAACAACATGGAACTGCTGGCCCGAAACAAAGTGAAGACGCTTTACATGGAACATTTGCTGACCGACTTTCACCAAGCGGATCTGGATACCTTTGCCGAAACCCAAGTGCTATCCGCAGAGCTTGAGAAATACCTGAAAAATCTCGACATCGGCCACATGAGCGATCCCCTTCGCCGCTACACGTTTCTCGCACTGGTCAAGCAGGCTGGAAAGTACGGCATCCGGGTTCAGGCACTCGATTCCATGGCGAGTTACCGGATCGACGGCTTGGTGGTGCGCGACACGCAAGGTCAGACCATTGCCGACGGGGTGCGCCAGAAAATGATGAACTACTTCGCCAGAACCATCATCCGTTCCGATCAGGCGGTGCGAGGTGCTCACAAGTGGGTGGCGCTGGTGGGCAACACCCACTCCAACAGCTACAAGGGGATTGCCGGTATCTGCGAACTGGAGGAAGCCATCGGGCTGCGCACTGAGGATGTTGCTGAAGGCAGCGCAACCGGTATCGATATCGATCCGGGGGCAAGCATGCTTATCGAAAACACTCCGGGCAGTGCAAGTGCCACGGTAAAGGGCGACTTGCGGCTGCGAGTGGCAGTCCCCTGGATGTCACAAACGATGCCCAAAATCGAGCAACTGCTGTCACGTGCGGGAATGTATACCCTGAAGCGGGATCCGCTCTCGACCTATGTAGTGCACCGCAGTCGCACGAATGAACTGGTATTCACCCGCATCAATGCTGATGGAGACCAGTTCTATATCGAACGTGCGCAGTGGGTTTCAGTGAGTGGCAAGCACTATGGCAGCATCAAAGAACTGTTACGGGCACTCGACACTACGGGCATGAGGCTGGCGGGCTGGTCGAAACCGCTGTAATCGGCAAAAAAAAACCGTGTAAAATCGAATTCACACGGTTTTTTTCTAGCTCAAGCCATCACGGCCTGCATGGGATCATTCCCACTCAATGGTCGCTGGCGGCTTGCTCGACACGTCGTACGTGACGCGGGAGATGCCTTCGATTTCATTGATGATGCGGCCGCTGACGGTTTCCAGCAGTTCGTAAGGCAGGTGTGCCCAACGCGCGGTCATGAAGTCGATGGTTTCCACGGCACGCAGGGCCACGACCCAGGCGTAACGACGGCCATCGCCCACGACGCCAACCGACTTCACCGGCTGGAACACCACGAATGCCTGGCTGACCTTGTGGTACCAGTCGGCTTTACGCAGTTCTTCGATGAAGATGTGGTCGGCGCGACGCAGCAGGTCGGCGTATTCCTTCTTCACTTCACCGAGGATCCGCACGCCCAGGCCCGGGCCCGGGAACGGGTGACGGTAGACCATGTCGTACGGCAGACCCAGTTCCAGGCCCAGACGACGAACTTCGTCCTTGAACAACTCGCGCAGGGGCTCGACCAGCTTGAGGTTCATTTCTTCCGGCAGGCCGCCCACGTTGTGGTGCGACTTGATCACGTGGGCCTTGCCGCTTTTGGCGCCAGCCGACTCGATCACGTCCGGGTAGATGGTGCCTTGGGCCAGGTACTTGATGTTGTCCAGCTTGCAGGATTCGGCGTCAAACACGTCGATGAACGTACGGCCGATGATCTTGCGCTTCTTCTCGGGGTCCGACTCGCCTGCCAAGTTATCGAGGAACTGGTCGGCAGCATTGGCGCGGATCACCTTAACGCCCATGTTCTCAGCGAACATGGCCATCACTTGCTCGCCTTCGTGCAGACGCAGCAGGCCGTTGTCGACGAAGACGCAGGTCAGTTGGTTGCCAATGGCTTTGTGCAGGAGCGCGGCAACTACTGAGGAATCAACGCCGCCGGACAGGCCGAGCAATACGTTGTCGGTACCGACCTGGGCGCGAATGTTGGCGATGGCGTCTTCAGCGATTTTCGAAGGCGTCCACAGGGCTTCGCAGCCGCAGATGTCAAGGATGAAGCGCGACAGGATGCGACCGCCCTGCTTGGTGTGAGTCACTTCCGGGTGGAACTGCACGCCGTAGTAGCCGCGAGCGTCGTCGAACATGCCGGCAATCGGGCAGCTCGGGGTGCTGGCCAGGATGTGGAATTCCTGCGGCATCTTGGTGACTTTGTCACCGTGGCTCATCCACACGTCGAGGCCGAACAGGCCGTCGGCGTCGATGTGGTCTTCGATGCCGTCGAGCAGGCGGCTCTTGCCGACCACGTCGACACGGGCGTAACCGAACTCACGCAGCTCGGAACCTTCCACCTTGCCGCCCAGTTGCTCGGCCATGGTCTGCATGCCGTAGCAGATACCGAAGACCGGAACACCCAGGTCGAACACGGCTTGCGGTGCGCGCGGGCTGTCGGCGACGTGTACGGACTCGGGGCCGCCGGCGAGGATGATCCCTTTCGGCGCGAATTCGCGAATCGCTTCGTCGTCCATGTCGAACGGATGCAGTTCGCAGTACACGCCGATTTCACGCACGCGGCGGGCAATCAGCTGGGTGTACTGGGAACCGAAGTCGAGGATCAGGATGCGGTGAGCGTGAATGTCGAGGGCCATGGAGTCAGTCTCGTCTATGCAATTCGAATAAAGAGAATCAGAAACAACTCGGGGCTGAAAACAGCCCCGGTTACTTAACTTATTGCTGGAAGCCTCAACCTACGCGGTAGTTTGGCGCTTCTTTAGTGATTTGTACGTCGTGAACGTGGGATTCGGCCATGCCAGCACCGGTGATCCGCACGAACTCTGGCTTGGTGCGCATTTCTTCGATGTCGGCGCTGCCGGTGTAACCCATCGAGGAACGCAGGCCGCCCATCAGTTGATGGATGATGGCGCTCAGGGTGCCCTTGTAAGGAACACGCCCTTCAATACCTTCCGGAACCAGTTTCTCAGCGCCTGCCGAGGAGTCCTGGAAGTAACGGTCGGAGGAGCCTTGAGCCTGGGACATGGCGCCCAGCGAACCCATGCCGCGGTAAGCCTTGTACGAACGACCCTGGAACAGTTCGATCTCGCCCGGTGCTTCTTCAGTACCGGCGAACATCGAGCCCATCATCACGCAGGAAGCACCGGCAACGATGGCCTTGGACAGGTCACCGGAGAAACGGATGCCGCCGTCGGCGATCAACGGAACGCCAGTGCCTTCAAGGGCAGCGGCGACGTTGGCGATGGCGCTGATTTGCGGGACGCCGACACCGGCGACGATGCGGGTGGTGCAGATCGAGCCTGGGCCGATACCGACCTTGACTGCATCGGCGCCTGCTTCGGCCAGAGCCTTGGCGGCAGCGCCGGTGGCGATGTTGCCGCCGATGACCTGCACTTCAGGGAAGTTCTGCTTGACCCAGCGAACGCGGTCGATCACACCTTTGGAATGACCGTGAGCGGTGTCGACCACCACCACGTCAACGCCGGCATTGACCAGGGCAGCGACGCGATCACCGGTGTCTTTACCGGTACCGACTGCAGCGCCAACACGCAGACGACCTTGATCGTCCTTGCTGGCCAGCGGGTAAGCCTTGGCTTTTTCGATGTCGTTGACGGTCATCATGCCTTTGAGGGCAAATTTGTCGTCGACGATCAGCACGCGTTCAATGCGGTTTTTGTGCAACAACTCGCGGACGTCGTTCTTGTCGGCGCCTTCCTTGACCGTGACCAGACGCTCTTTAGGCGTCATCACTTCACGGACAGTGGCTTCCAGACGGTTTTCGAAACGCACGTCACGGGAAGTGACGATACCGACCAGGTCGCCATCGTGCAGCACGGGAACGCCGGAAATGTTGTGCAGGCGGGTCAGTTCGAACAGTTCACGAACCGTGGCGTCAGCCTCGATGGTGATCGGGTCCTTGACCACGCCGGCTTCGTAACGCTTGACCTTGCGCACTTCGGCAGCTTGCTGCTCGATGGTCATGTTCTTGTGGATGATGCCGATGCCACCTTCCTGAGCCATGGCGATTGCCAGACGGGCTTCAGTGACGGTGTCCATGGCGGCAGAAACCAGAGGAATATTCAGCTCGATGCCACGGGTTAGGCGGGTCTTGAGACTGACTTCGTTAGGAAGCACCTCGGAATAACCGGGCACTAGGAGAATGTCGTCGAATGTCAGAGCTTCTTGGCTGATACGCAGCATCGCGGGGGCTCCCGAGCGGGAAAATGGAAGCGCGCCATTATAGTCAGACACCCCCTCGGGTTCAATGTAAAACTCTGTCTATTATTAGCATTACTGATATACGGGGATTGTCGCGTCCTACAGCTCGACTTTCACCCAACTGACAGGCTGATCAAGCCAATCGGCAAACTCGTCGATAAAGCTCTGCTTGAATCCGGCCTCTGCCCAATTGTTGAAGATAAAACCCAAGTTGGAAAAGCCGCATTCCTGCAGGAAAAGAAAGCCGTTGATGTCATCTTCATGTCCGCATTCCGGGCAGGTGAAGTTATCGGTACGCCCCGGCATCCACTCTTCCAGGCTGTCGAACAGCGCTTCGCCGACTTCCTTGCGGCACTCGGCGCAGCCCGCCTCTTCAAGGAAACCCTTGGCCGGCGTATAGATGCAGCGCTTGGTGATGATCTCCAGGCCATTGATCGGCTCGCCGAACGGCAGCGCTTCAGGATGCAGCACTACAGCGCGGGCACCGTCGCCGATGGCATGAGCCATGCGGTTGCCGGTGCGGCCGCAGGTGGTCAGCTCTTCCTTGATGATGTTCTTGCGCACCAGCCAACGCACGACCGCCCGGGCCCGGGGTTCGTGCACCGGCAGTGTGGAGATTTTCGGGACGATGATGCTTTGCGAATTCATGGTGCGGCCTGCTGCGAACGCTTTAAAGAAGCCCGGCAGCTTAAGCACCCGGCTTCAGAGGTCAAGTACTCAAATAACGCCCGATCAAGGCAATTCCGCTGACCAGCACCAACCAGGTCACCAGCCGCACGAACGCCTCGCGAGACAATCTCATGGTCAACCGCCGACCGATCCACAGGCCTAATGCCATGGCCGGCAACAAACACAACGCCAATACCAACAAGGGTAGCTCGGCATACACACCTGCGATGGCGAACAGGCTCAAACGCACCACTGTGCTGCAACTGATCAGCGCACTTTGGGTCGCCCGCGCCGCCTCTTTGGGTAACCGACTGTTCAAATAGATCGCATATAAAAAGCCGCCACTGCCAAACAGTGCCCCGAACATCCCGCCGACCGTGCCCATCGGCACTGCCCAGCCGGCAGACAATTGCGTCGGACGGGTTTTGACCCACAAGCTGTAAATCGCGTAGGTGCTGATAAACAGCCCCATCAACAGCAACAACACATCGGACTTCAGATTCAGTAGAAAAATAACCCCTAGCGTGCAGCCCACAGCCATGCACGGCAGCAGCCGCAACAACTCAGGCTTCGCCACATCCTGCCGCGACGGCAGCAGATTGCCGAACGCCGCGACGAAATCCAGCAGCACCAGCAGCGGCACGATCTTCGACAGCGGCATGAACAGGATCAGAATTGGCCCCGCTACCAATGCCGTGCCAAACCCGGCGATACCGAACACGATGTAGGCCAGGGCGATGCCCAACCCGATCATCAGCCAATCCGTAGCGCCGAATGGCCATTGGCTCAACAGTTCAAACAAATTCATCTGCACGTCTTCCTTGAATACAGGTGATGACTTTAAACCTGTGGGAGCGAGCTTGCTCGCGATAGCAGTCCAACATTCAACATCAATGTCGACTGACACACCGCGATCGCGAGCAAGCTCGCTCCCACAGGGGATTTACGCTGGATCATGGAGATTCAGCGTCGAATGCCTTTAAACTGCGCCCCATGATTAAAGATCCCTTTGCAAGACTCGGCCTGGACCGTGAAGTCCTGACTGTCAGCCAGCTCAACGGCCGCGCGCGGGTGTTGCTCGAAGACGTGTTCAGCAACATCTGGGTTGAAGGCGAAATCTCCAACCTCGCCCGTCCGGCGTCCGGTCATGTGTATTTCACCCTCAAGGACAGCGGCGCCCAAGTGCGTTGCGCACTGTTCCGGCAGAACGCGGCGCGGGTTCGTCAGGCGTTGAAGGATGGCCTGGCGGTCAAGGTCCGCGGCAAGGTTTCGCTGTTCGAGGGCCGCGGCGACTATCAGTTGATCCTCGATACCGTGGAGCCGGCCGGTGACGGTGCGCTGCGTCTGGCCTTCGATGCGTTGAAGGAAAAACTCAGCGCCGAAGGCCTGTTCAGTGCCGAGCGCAAAGTACCGCTGCCGGCGCATCCGCAACGCATCGGCATCATCAGCTCGCCCACCGGCGCGGTGATCCGCGACATCATCAGCGTATTCCGCCGCCGCGCGCCGCAAGTGCAGCTGACGCTGATCCCCACTGCCGTGCAGGGTCGCGAAGCCACCGCGCAGATTGTCCGCGCACTGAAACTGGCGGACGCCCGCGGTTTCGACGCGCTGATTCTGGCCCGCGGCGGTGGTTCACTGGAAGACCTCTGGTGCTTCAACGAAGAAGCCGTGGCCCGCGCCGTGGATGCTTGCGTGACGCCGATTGTCAGCGCCGTCGGCCATGAAACCGACGTGTCTATCAGCGACTTCGTGGCCGACGTCCGCGCCCCGACGCCTTCCGCCGCCGCCGAACTGCTCGCGCCGGATTCCAGCGATCTAGTCCGTCGGGTCGAAAGCCTGCATCGTCGCCTAGTGATGCGCATCCGCGACCGTTTGATGCGTGATCGACTGCGCCTGGAAGGCATGTCTCGTCGCCTTCGTCATCCCGGCGAACGTCTGCGCCAGCAAGCGCAACGCCTTGATGACCTGGACATGCGCATGCGCCGCGCGTTCGAACGCAGCCTCAATACCCGCCGCGAACGGCTGATCCGTCTGGAAACCCGCCTCGCCGGGCAACATCCCGGTCGGCAACTGGCGATGCTTCGTCAGCGCCTCGACAACTTTGCCGAACGCCTGCCCCGCGCCATGCGCGAAGGTCTGAAATCCCGTCGCCTGCAACTGCAAAGCCAGATGCAGACGCTGCATGTGGTCAGCCCTCTTGCAACCCTTGCCCGTGGCTACAGCATTCTGTTGGATGAACGCGGCAACGCGATTCGCAGCGCCGAGCAAACCCACACGGGTCAGCGCCTGAAAGCCAAACTCGGCAACGGCGAGCTGCAAGTGCGGGTCGAAGACAATCACCTGACGCCTGTCACCCTTTCTTTACTGGATTGATCCATGCCGCGTTTTTTAGCTCCGTTGCTGTTGCTGTGCCTGACCTTCAACGCCCACGCCGACAGTTACATCACCCGCCTGTTGAACAAACCGGTGCCGGGCGGCGTGGCCGTGGTGGATCTGGGTGCCTCTGCGCAGGCGCCGAAGGCCAGTTATCAAGGCAAGCCTGTGCTGGTGGTCAAGGAACAGAACAACTGGCTGGCAATTGTCGGTGTGCCGCTGACGGTTAAACCGGGCACTCAGCAGGTCAGCAGTGGCGGGCGGAATCTGAGTTTCACGGTCGGCAACAAGAAATACCCGGAACAGCACATCACGCTGAAGAACACGCAGCAGGTCAATCCGAACCCGGAGAATCTCAAGCGCATCGAAGGCGAACTGGCCGAGCAGATTCAGGCCTACCGCACCTTCAGCCCGAACACCCCGAGCAACCTGCTGCTGGACAAACCGGTCAACGGGCCGCTGTCGAGCAAGTTCGGTGTGCGCCGCTTCTTTAATGGTGAGGAGCGCAATCCGCATGCAGGGCTGGACTTCGCTGTGCCTGCCGGCACGCCGATCAAGACGCCAGCCGCTGGCAAAGTGATCCTGATCGGTAACTACTTCTTCAACGGCAACACGGTGTTTGTCGATCACGGACAGGGCTTTATCAGCATGTTCTGCCACATGTCGAAAATCGACGTGAAGGTTGGCCAGCCATTGGCCCGTGGTGGAGTGGTCGGGAAAGTCGGTTCCACCGGGCGCGCGACCGGGCCGCATATGCACTGGAACGTCAGCCTGAATGATGCGCGGGTTGATCCAGCCATCTTTATAGGTGCATTTCAACCTTAGTCGTTGAGCAAGGCTACTGGCCTCATCGCGAGCAAGCTCACTCCCACATCGGATTGTCGGCGCACACTGGATCTGTGTTCACACCGATCAACTGTGGGAGCGAGCTTGCTCGCGATAGGGCCGTCACTGACGCCGTTTATTCCGCATCAAGGTCCTCGATCCCATGGACCTCCCGGTCCGCCAGACAGTGTTTGATCCAGCCCTGGGTGTCCTCTGAGAAGCCGGTCAATTCCTCAGACGTAATCAACTCTCGGGCACACAGCCCGAGCAAGTGAGAGCGGGCCTCATGTCGTGAGAACCTGAAAACACCAAACGCCCAATACAGCTCTTTCTGCCCGGCCTTCAGCAGTTCTTCGCTGGCTTCTATCCGCTCATAAGGCACCAGACTTTTATCCAGCACCGTACGCTCGACCTCCTCCATGATGCGGATACACATGCGCTCATGGGCCAACGGACGCAACGCGCTATAAAGCTTCCAATCTGACTCGTTCATCACCGACTCCTGCCTGCCAGTAGTCCTGTTGAGTGTTTAAGAATAGCCGCCCTGACCGAGCTGCGGCCGCCAACTTTCAATTGCGCATCGTTCAAACCTCGCGCAACCATAAAAACAATCACCACCCTTCACCGCAATTAAATCTCGATAAAGAAGACTTTTAGAGGATTCCTCTCAATTTTTTTCGACCGCTTGCCATCCTTCACCCTCGCGGTTAGGGTTGAAGGCATGAAAACCTCTCACACCCTCATTCAGCTTCGCCAGCACCGCAGCCTGTGCCTTGTCAGTGCACGACTGCCAGGCTGAATCGCGGTGCCTCGTCCTACGCTTTATCCCCAGACCATTTGATCCACCGGCAGGCCGCCTTTTTTCGGCCCACACAATAAGGATTTCCCGATGAGCATGCTCAAAGACCCGTCTTCGAAATACCGTGCGTTCCCGACCATCGACATCCCGGATCGCACCTGGCCGTCGAAGACCATTACCGCCGCGCCGATCTGGTGCAGCTCCGACCTTCGTGACGGTAACCAGTCGCTGATCGAGCCAATGGACGCGGTCAAGAAGCTGCGTTTCTGGAAAACCCTGGTGCAGGTCGGCGTAAAAGAAATCGAAGCGTCGTTCCCGGCGGCTTCGCAAACCGACTTCGACTTCGTGCGTACTTTGATCGAAGGCAATCACATCCCGGACGACACCACCATTCAGGTGCTGACCCAGGGCCGTGAAGATTTGATCGAGCGCACCTTCGAATCCCTGCGCGGAGCGAAGAAAGCCATCGTTCACCTGTACAACGCCACCTCCCCGTCCTTCCGCCGCATTGTCTTCAATCAGGACAAGGACGGGATCAAGGAAATCGCCGTGAGCGCGGCCAAGCTGTTCGTCAAATACGCCGCGCAGCAGCCGAACACCGAGTGGACCTTCGAGTACTCGCCAGAAACCTTCAGCGCCACCGAACTGGAATTCGCCAAGGAAGTCTGCGACGCGGTGATCGAAGTCTGGAACCCGACACCTGAGCACAAGGTGATCCTCAACCTGCCGGCCACCGTCGAATGCGCGACCCCGAACATCTATGCTGACCAGATCGAATGGTTCGGCCGTCACATCAACCGTCGTGACAGCGTGATCATCAGCCTGCACACCCACAACGACCGTGGCACTGGCGTTGCCGCTACCGAGCTGGGCCTGATGGCCGGCGCCGACCGTGTCGAAGGCTGCCTGTTCGGCAACGGCGAGCGCACTGGTAACGTCGACCTGGTGACCGTGGCCCTGAACCTCTACACCCAGGGCATTCACCCTGAACTGGACTTCTCCGACATCGACGGCGTGCGTAAAGTCGTCGAAGAATGCAACCAGATCCAAGTGCACCCACGTCACCCGTACGTCGGCGACCTGGTTCACACTGCGTTCTCCGGCTCCCACCAGGACGCCATCCGCAAGGGCTTCGCCCAGCAGAAACCGGACGCGCTGTGGGAAGTACCGTACCTGCCGATCGACCCGGCCGATATCGGCCGCAGCTACGAGGCGGTGATCCGCGTCAACAGCCAGTCGGGCAAGGGCGGTATCGCCTACCTGCTGGAACAGGAATACGGCATCAGCTTGCCGCGTCGCATGCAGATCGAGTTCAGCCAGGTGGTGCAGCGTGAAACCGATCGCCTTGGCCTGGAGATGACCGCCAAGCAGATCCACGCGTTGCTGCACAGCGAGTACTTGCAGGCCAACACGCCGTACGCGCTGGTCAGCCATCGCCTGCAGGAAGAAAACGGTCATAGCGCCGTGGAAGTGGAAGTCTCCAGCAAAGGTCAGGGTGAAACCAACCTGCACTGGCGTGGCAAGGGCAACGGTGCCCTGGAAGCGCTGGTGGCCGGTCTGCCAATTCCGGTTGAAATCATGGACTACAACGAACACGCCATCGGTTCGGGCACCAATGCCAAGGCTGCGGCCTACATTGAACTGCGCGTGAACGGGGAACGTGCGGTGCATGGCGTCGGTATCGATGAAAACATCACCACTGCCAGCTTCAAGGCCCTGTTCAGCGCGCTGAACCGCTCGCTGAGCCAGCCGGAAGCGAAAGCGGCGTAAGCCTTCGCTGAAACGCAAAAGGCCCCGGGGTGAGAACCTCGGGGCCTTTTTATTTGCCTGCAAATTATGCAGTGGCCGTCATGGCCTCATCGTCGGAACGCCGCCCGGAGCAAGCTCGCTCCCACAATTGAATGGTGTAAACACGGACAATGTGGGAGCGAGCTTGCTCGCGATGACGGCAGACCAGACAACGAAGGCTTCAGGTGAACTCGAAGGTATCAGCATCCAGATTCGCCGGAAAGCGCGTGCGATAGGCCGCCAGATCCGCAGCGCTCAGAACGACCTGGAACACCCCATCCGCTTCGCCTGCGCTGAGCAGTGTCTCACCCTGAAAATCCAATACCTGACTGTCACCGGTATACGCGAAGCCTTTACCGTCAGTGCCGATCCGATTCACCGCCGCCACGTAGCAGAGGTTTTCGATCGCCCGCGCTGGCAGCAAACGGTTCCAGTGCTGACGCCGTGCACCGGGCCAGTTGGCGGTGTACAGCAGCAGGTCGGTGTCCTGAGCGTCGCGGCTCCAGACCGGGAAGCGCAGGTCGTAGCAAATCAGCGGTCGCACTCGCCAGCCCTTGAGCTCGAACTGCACCTGACGCTCGCCGGGCGTGTAGTGATTGTGTTCACCGGCCATGCGAAACAGATGGCGCTTGTCGTAGTGCCACACCTCCCCGTCCGGCCGCGCCCACAACAGGCGATTGCGATGGCTGCCGTCAGCCGCCTGGACGATCACGCTGCCGGTGATCACCGCATCCAGTTTCGCTGCCTGAACCCGCAGCCATTTGCTGGTCGGACCATTTTCCGGCTCGGCGAGCGTTTCCGACTCCATGGAAAAACCGGTGGTAAACATCTCCGGCAGAATGATCAGGTCAGCGCCGCGAGCCTGTTCCAGCAACTGCTCGAAATGCTCCAGATTGGCCTGACGATCATGCCAGGCCAGGGTGGTCTGGATCAGTGCAATGTTCAGATTGGGTAGCGCGCTCAGATCACGCATAGTTTTTCCGCTGCTTCACGCAGGGTCTCCTCACGTTTGGCGAAGCACAGGCGCACCAGGCGCTGGCCTTTGGGCGGTGTCTGGTAGAACACCGAGATCGGGATGCTCGCCACGCCATGCTCGCGGGTCATCCACAACGCCATCTCGACATCGTCGAGGTCCGGACGGATCTGCGAGTAATCGACTAACTGGAAATAAGTACCGGCCACTCGGGTGAAGCTGAAGCGCGACGGCGTCAGCAGATCGCAGAACAAGTCGCGCTTGGCCTGATAGAACGCCGGCAGTTCCTCGACGTGTTCCGGGTGCTCGGCCATGTAGTCAGCCAAGGCATATTGCAGCGGCGTCACGCCGCAGAAACTGACGTATTGGTGAACCTTGCGCAGCTCGGCGGTGAGAGCCGGCGGCGCGACCACGTAGCCGGTTTTCCAGCCAGTGACGTGGTATGTCTTGCCGAAAGAACTGACTACGAAGGCGCGTTGATACAGCTCTTCGTGATTCAGCACGCTGACGTGAGGCACGCCGTCGAAGACCAGGTGTTCGTAGACTTCGTCGCTGACGATGTAGATGTCGCGATCGCGAATCAACGCCGCCAGCTGATCTAGCTCGGCACGACTGATCAGCGCGCCGCTTGGGTTATGCGGCGAGTTGAGAACGATCATCCGCGTGCGCGGCGTAATCGCTTCGGCAAGCTTCTGGAAGTCGATGGCAAAGTCATTCAAACCGAGTTGCACATGCACGCAACGACCTCCGGCCAGCTCAACCGAGGGTTCATAACTGTCGTAGGCCGGATCGAAGACAATTACTTCTTCACCGCTGTGGATAACCGCCTGAATGGCGCAGAAGATCGCTTGGGTTGCGCCGGGAGTGACGGTCACTTCATGGTCGGCATCCACATTGACGCCGTAGCTGCGCGCGATCTTCATCGAAATCTGCTGGCGCAGCGCCGACAGTCCCGTCATCGGTGAATATTGGTTGTGGCCACTGGCAATATGCCGACCGACCGCATCACACAGGGCTTGCGGGGCATCGAAATCGGGAAAACCCTGGGACAGATTCAGCGCCCCGGTTTGCGCCGCGAGCTGAGACATCTGAGTGAAGATAGTGATGCCGACATTCGGCAGCTTACTGGTGATCATCGGTGATTCCCTGCTCTAACACCCGGCTCTAACGGCGGCGCGGGAGAGTCCGAGAATAGCCCAAACCATAGGCATGAAAAAGGGCGCCACTGGCGCCCTCTCTACTTCACCGACTTGGACGCAGAGCGTCCGAGGCTGCATTCCCACGCAGAGCGTGGGAACGATCACTGAATCAGCGCTTGTCTCTACGCTTCTTGTCGGCTTTTTTGTGGTGCGACATCATGCGACGCTTCTTGTTGACCTGACGGTCGGTGAGCGAGTTCTTGTTGCCTTCGTACGGGTTCTCGCCGCCCTTGAACTCGATGCGGATCGGCGTACCGACCAGCTTCAAGACACGACGGTAAGTGTTTTCCAAATAACGCACGTAAGACTTCGGCACCTTCTCGATCTGGTTACCGTGAATCACGATGATCGGCGGGTTCGCGCCACCCAAGTGGGCATAACGCAGCTTGATCCGGCGATTGTTGACCATCGGTGGCGCGTGCTCACCAACCGCATCTTCCAGAATCGTGGTCAGGCGGTTGGTTGGCCAGCGGGTGACCGCAGACTTGAACGAGTTCTGTACGGAAGCGTAGAGGTTTCCCACGCCCGTGCCGTGCAGGGCCGAGATGAAGTGAATGTCGGCGTAGTCAACGAAGAACAGTCGACGTTGCAGCTCGACCTTCACGAAGTCGCGCTCGCTCGGCGTCATGCCGTCCCACTTGTTGATCGCGATCACCAGCGCACGACCCGACTCAATGGCGAAGCCCAGCAGGTTGAGATCGTGATCGACCACACCTTCGCGGGCGTCCATCACAAAGATCACCACGTTGGCGTCTTTGATCGCTTGCAGGGTCTTGACCACGGAGAACTTTTCAACTTCTTCGTGGATCTTGCCGCGCTTGCGCACACCGGCGGTGTCGATCAGCGTGTACTTCTCGTCGTTACGCTCAAACGGGATGTAGATACTGTCGCGTGTGGTGCCGGGTTCGTCATAGACGATGACACGGTCTTCACCGAGCATGCGGTTGACCAAGGTCGACTTGCCGACGTTCGGACGGCCGATGATCGCGATCTTGATCCCGTCTTTTTCACTTGGGCCAGGAATGCGCTTGGCTTCCTCGCCTTCGGCAACGATCTCTTCTTCGCCATCTTCCGGCTCTTCGTCGTCTTTCGGGAAGTCGCTCAGGGCGATTTCCAGCATCTGGGTGATGCCACGACCATGAGCACCGGCGATCGGGATCGCGTGGCCCATGCCCAACGGGGCGAATTCAGCGCGGGCCATTTCAGGGTCGATGTTGTCGACCTTGTTGGCAACCACGTAGGAACGCTTGTTACGTTTGCGCAAATGCTCGGCGATCATCTGGTCGGCGGCGGTAAAGCCAGCCTTGGCATCTACCAGGAACAGAACGACATCCGCTTCTTCAATGGCCAGCAGCGACTGCTCGGCCATTTTTTCGTCCATACCGTGCTCGTCACCGGAGATACCGCCGGTGTCGACCAGAATGTAGGAACGCCCTTGCCACTTGGCCTCACCGTATTGGCGATCACGGGTCAGACCGGACAAGTCGCCGACGATGGCGTCGCGAGTCCTGGTCAGGCGGTTGAACAAGGTGGACTTGCCGACGTTCGGTCGGCCCACCAGGGCGATTACGGGAACCATGCGGCTCTCCACTTCGTTATTTCAGAAAATACAAAAGCCGCTGCGAGGCAGCGGCTGGTGCTCGGGGCAGCGCCTGTGAGCGCTGCGAGCCCCGCAGAACGGGGCCGCTTGGGGAACTAACCCCAAGCATAGTCAAACCTTTACTTAATGGTCAGGGCTTCCAGTTTGCCGCTGTTGCCATACAGATAAATCGTGTCACCCACTACCAGCGGACGGGCACGCAGGCCGTCGCTGTCAATGCGCTCGCGGCCGACGAAACGACCGTCAACCTGACTCAGCAGATGCAGGTAACCTTCCATATCACCGACTGCAACATAGCTGGAGAACACTTCCGGAGCCGACAGTTGACGACGGGCCAGCGAATCGTTGCTCCACAAGGCTGTGGTGGAACGTTCGTCGACGCCTTCAACGGTGCCCGAAGACAGGCTCACGTAAACGCTGCCAAAACCCTGGGCGACACCGGCATAGCTGGAAGCATCACGCTGCCAGAGCTGACGACCGCTTTCCAGATCCAGTGCCGCAACGCGACCCTGATAGCTGGCGACATACAGCGTACCGCCGGACAGCAGCAAGCCACCGTCGATATCGACAACGCGCTCCAGTTCCGAACGACCTTGTGGAATCGCTACACGTTGTTCCCATACCGGCACGCCGTTGGAGATATCGAGAGCGACCACTTTACCGGTCGACAGGCCAGCCACCGCGAGGCGGTTGGTAACGATCGGCGCACTGGTGCCGCGCAGGGTCAATACTGCCGGAGTGCTGTCATACAACCAGCGCTGGTTGCCTGTAGCGGCATCCAGACCGATCAGACGGTCATCCTGAGTCTGAACCACCACCACGTCACCGTTGCTGACCGGCGGCGCGAGGACTTCACTGGACACGCGAGCGCGCCATTTCTCTTCACCGCTGCTGGCGTCAAGGGCAACGATTTCGCCCTTGATCGTACCGATCATGAGCAGACCGTAACTCACGCCAACGGCGCCGGAAACAGGCAGCTCGAGATCTTTCTTCCATTTGACGTCGCCATTGCTGCGATCCATCGCCATCACCACACCGGTGACGTCGGCGGCATAGATGGTATCGCCATCGATCGCCGGAACCAGCATGTTGTACGTTTCGCCCTGACCGTCACCGATCGAACGACTCCACTGCTTTTGCAAAACCACTTCTTCTTTGAAGTCGGTCAACTCGGCCGGTGGCAGTTCTTTTTTGCTGTTGCTGCTGCAACCCGCGGCCAAAATGGCCAGAGCCAGCAATGCTGCATGTTTCCAACGGATCACGTCACGCATCCCCTTTGGCCAGGTCGTCCAGCTTGATTTGTAGGCCACCGACCGCCGCTTCATCCGACAGTGCCGCCTTGGCTTTTTGATACGCCGTGTTCGCTTCGTCGGTACGACCCAATTGCACCAACAGGTCGCCTTTGAGCTCTTCGCGAGTGGCCAGGAATGCTTTGTCGGCATCGCCTTCGAGCAGTTTCAGGGCTTCATCAGCCTTGTTCTGCGCGGCCAGCACCTGCGCCAGGCGCTGACGGGCGATTTCGCCCAATGCCGGGTTGGCCGGTTTGGCGGTAATGGCCTTTAGCTCGCTGGCTGCGTCATCCAGCTTGCCGCTGTCGACCGCGACTTTCGCCACGAACAGGCTGCCGTATTGCGCGTAAGCGGTGCCGCCGAACTCGCTGTTGAGCTTGCCGGCCAAGTCCGAAACACGGGCGGCATCAGGCTTGCCGTCAGGCGTCAGCGTGGTTTCCAGCAATTGCTGATAGAGCATCGAGGCGCCTTGCGACTGATTGCTCTGATACTTTTGAAAAGCCTGCCAGCCGAACACGATGACCAGCGCCAACAGGCCGCCAGTGACCAGGGGCTTGCCATTGCGTGTCCACCAGTCCTTCAAATCCGACAGCTGTTCGTCTTCGGTACTCGACACCCCAATACTCCTTAATCGCTAAATCGGCTGTTTGACAGCTTCAACCCTGCACGACGCAGGTGGCCAGGTGTGCAGCAAGCGCATCCCAGGCAATGCTTTGTTGTTCGCCCTGGCCACGCAGGGGTTTGAAACCTACCACTTGCTGGGCCATTTCGTCGTCACCGAGGATCAGCGCGTACAGCGCACCGCTCTTGTCGGCCTTCTTGAACTGGCTTTTGAAGCTGCCGGCGCCGGCATTGACTTGCAGGCGCAGGTTGGGCAATTGATCACGAACACGTTCGCTCAGCGCCAGACCGGCCAGCTCGGCAGCTTCGCCGAAGGCGCAGAGATAGACGTCGACCTGACGGGAAATTTCTTCCGGGATCTGCTCCAGGGTTTCAAGCAGCAGCACCAAGCGTTCGATACCCATGGCGAAACCTACGCCGGGGGTCGGCTTGCCGCCCATCTGCTCGACCAGACCGTCGTAACGACCACCGGCACACACGGTGCCTTGGGCGCCCAGCTTGTCGGTGACCCATTCGAAAACGGTCTTGCTGTAGTAATCCAGCCCGCGAACCAGCTTCGGGTTAATCACGTAAGGAATGCCGGCGGCGTCCAGACGAGCCTTGAGGCCCTCGAAGTGCACGCGGGATTCTTCGTCGAGGTAATCGGCCATTTTTGGCGCGTCGGCCAACGCCGCTTGAGTGTCGGGGTTCTTGGTATCCAGAACCCGCAGCGGGTTGGTCTTCAGACGGCGCTGGCTGTCTTCGTCCAGTTGATCCAGGCGAGCGGACAGGTATTCGACCAGTGCTTCACGATAACGACCACGGGACTCGGCAGTGCCGAGGCTGTTGAGTTCGAGCTTGACCGCATCACGGATGCCCAGCTCGCCCCACAGGCGCCAGGTCAGCACGATCAGCTCAGCATCGATGTCCGGACCATCGAGGTTGAAGACTTCGCAACCGATCTGGTGGAACTGGCGATAACGGCCTTTCTGCGGACGTTCGTGGCGGAACATCGGACCGATGTACCAGAGTTTCTGCACCTGGCCACCGCCGGTGATGCCGTGCTCAAGCACTGCACGCACGCAGGCCGCTGTGCCTTCAGGGCGTAAGGTCAGGGAGTCGCCATTGCGGTCGTCGAAGGTGTACATCTCTTTTTCGACGATGTCGGTTACTTCACCGATTGAGCGCTTGAACAGCTCGGTGAACTCGACGATCGGCATGCGGATCTGCTTGTAACCGTAGTTATCCAGCAAACGCGAGACGGTGCTCTCGAAATGACGCCACAGGGGAGTCTGCTCGGGCAGGATGTCGTTCATGCCACGTATGGCTTGCAGGGACTTGCTCACTTAAAATCCTTAAATTCGTTCGGCTCTTTAGTCAGGCTCAGCCACGCACAATGACTGCTGCGTCAGCTTCGACCTTTTCGGCCGCTTTCTGACGGATCAAGCGTTCAAGCTCATCCACCAGATTGTCATTCGTCAGTTTCTGCGACGGCTTGCCGTCGATGTAAATCAGGTTTGGCGTGCCGCCGGTCAAGCCGATATGGGCTTCCTTGGCTTCACCCGGCCCGTTGACCACGCAACCGATGACCGCGACATCCAGCGGCACCAGCAGGTCTTCGAGGCGCCCTTCCAGCTCGTTCATGGTTTTGACCACATCGAAGTTCTGCCGCGAGCAACTCGGGCAGGCGATGAAGTTGATGCCACGGGAACGCAGGTGCAGGGATTTGAGAATGTCGTAGCCGACTTTCACTTCCTCGACCGGGTCGGCCGCCAACGAGATGCGAATAGTATCGCCAATCCCTTCGGCGAGCAGCATACCGAGGCCCACGGCGGATTTCACCGTGCCTGAACGCAAACCACCGGCTTCGGTGATGCCCAGGTGCAGCGGCTGAACGATTTCCTTGGCCAGCAAGCGGTAAGCGGCGACGGCCATGAACACATCGGAGGCTTTGACGCTGACCTTGAAGTCCTGGAAGTTCAGGCGCTCAAGGTGCTCGACGTGACGCAGGGCGGATTCAACCAGCGCCGCCGGGGTCGGCTCGCCGTATTTCTTTTGCAGGTCTTTTTCCAGGGAACCGGCGTTCACGCCGATGCGGATCGGAATCCCGCGATCACGGGCGGCATCGACTACCGCACGCACGCGGTCTTCGCGACCGATGTTGCCCGGATTGATGCGTAGGCAGTCAACACCCAGTTCGGCTACGCGCAGAGCGATCTTGTAGTCGAAGTGGATGTCGGCAACCAAAGGTACTTTGACCAGCTTCTTGATCTTGCCGAAGGCTTCGGCGGCATCCATGTCGGGCACGGAAATTCGCACGATATCGACGCCAGCCGCTTCCAGACGATTGATCTGGGCCACGGTGGCAGCGACGTCATTGGTGTCGCTGTTGGTCATGCTCTGCACAGCGATAGGCGCATCGCCGCCAACGGGCACGTTACCGACCCAGATCTTGCGAGATTCGCGACGTTTGATTGGAGATTCGCCGTGCATGACTTATTGACCCAACTTCAGGCGAGCAGTCTCGCCACTGGTGAACGGAGCGACATCAACCACCTGCCCGTTGTAGCTGACCTGCGCGCCACGGGCGAAGCCCAGACGCACGGAAAACGGTGGCTTGCCGCTCACGGAAACGTTTTCGCCTTTGCGCTTGAGACCGCTCAACAACACCTTGCCGGTGCCATCGGTCACTTGCGTCCAGCAATCGGCAGTGAATTGCAGTTGAACCTGGCCTTGGCCGGCAACCGGAGCCGCCGCTGCTGGAGCGGGAATGGTCGGAGTAACCGAAGCGCTCGCAGGCGGGGTTGATACAACAGGAGCAGTCGGGGCTGGCGCGACTGGAGTCGCGACAACTGGAGCGGTGCTGTGGGCAGGTGCAACAGGTGTTGGCGCTTGTGCAACCGGTGCAGCAGGCGCAGTTGCTTCAGCTTCGGTCGACGCATCAGTCGACGTTTCGGCTTGCGGCAACGCAAGCGCGGTTTCGCCTTCAACCTGACCTTGCGCGACGGCCTGGTCTTCCGGCTCGTCCAGCGGATGGATCTGGGTGGTGCCGTCAGCGCCTTCGACTTCAACGTGTTCCGGGCTCAGGCTGATCAGGTCTTTGGTGCGCAGCGAGGTTTGATCCTGCCACCAGAAAAAACCACCGCCAATGACCGCGATCAGCAACAGCAGGCTGACAATTCGCAAAATGGTGTGGGATACCCGAACCGGCTCTTCGATACGCCCCAGGCTATGAACGTTGCTGCCCTGGGAGTCGGTGCCGGTGGAGTGGTCGAACTGCTGGACCAGAACGGTCTGGTCCATACCAAGCAATTTGGCGTACGCGCGAATATAACCACGGGCAAAGGTATGCCCAGGCAGCTTGTCGAAAGCGCCGGCTTCCAGATTGCTCAGGGAATTGACGGTGAGGTTGAGCTTGAGGGCCACTTCAGCCAGCGACCAGCCATTGCTTTCGCGGGCCTGGCGCAAGGTTTCACCGGGGTTAACGCGATTCGCTGCTACAACTTCGGGATGCGCCGCTTTCATCATTGCTCCGACAGGTATTGCTGATATTCCGGCGTACCGGGATAGAGTCGTTTTAGTTGCAGGCCAAAACTGGCGGCCTTGTCGCGATCTTCAAACACTTTTGCCAGCCGAACGCCGAGCAATAGACTACGTGCATTTTGCTCGGTGAGCAGGCTAAAACGATCGTAATAGTCACGCGCGGGCACATAATGCCTGTCTTCGAAGGACAACTCAGCCATTTCCAGCAATGCACGTGGCTGTTGGCGATTCAAACGCAGGGCTTTTTCCAGCTGCTGCTGCGCCAGATCGCGCTGGCCCAGCTTGGAAGCGGTCATGCCGAGGTTCTCGAACACCCGCGAACGCTCGGGATACATGGTATCGGCGGCAGCCTGTTCAAAGCGCTCGTACGCCTCTTTGTACCGTTTCTCTTCGAAAAGGAAGCTTCCGTAGTTGTTCAGGATTCGCGCATCGTTGGGGCGCGAAGCCAGCGCCTTGCGAAAATGCTCGTCCGCCAGCTCCGGCTCCATCTCGGCTTGAAACACCAGACCCAGCGCAGCATTGGCGTCTGGATCCGAGTCATTCAGATCCAACGCTTTCTTCAACGGTACTTTCGCCCGTTCGGTCATGCCTTGTTGCAAGTAGCCCAAGCCCAGCTGTACATAGGCGGCACGCGCTTCATCGCGGCCCTTGCTGGTCTTCATCGGGTTGAAATCGCCCGACAGGACACAACCAGCACACAGGCTGGCCAACAGCAATAGCAGCGCGAAGCGCAGGGACATAGAGATCCTCTCTTAATTATTGTTCGCAGCGTTCTGCGCGATATCGTTTTCGGCGCTTAACTCGCGCACGGCGATATAACGTTCGCTGCGACGGGTGCGATCCAGCACCTGCCCTACCAATTGGCCACACGCGGCATCGATGTCTTCACCGCGGGTGGTGCGTACGGTGACATTGAAGCCGGCATGGTGAAGCTGATCCTGAAAACGACGAATCGCGTTGTTGCTCGGGCGCTCATAACCGGAATGCGGGAATGGGTTGAACGGAATCAGATTGATCTTGCACGGAACGTTCTTGAGCAACTCGATCATTTCGACCGCGTGCTCAACCTTGTCGTTGATGTCCTTGAGCAACGTGTACTCAATGGTCAACACGCGCTTCTCGCCCAGGGACGACATGTAGCGCTGGCACGACTCAAGCAGCATCTTAAGCGGATACTTCTTGTTGATCGGTACCAATTGGTTACGCAATGCGTCGTTCGGTGCGTGCAGCGACAACGCCAGGGAGACGTCGATGTGTTTGGACAGCTCATCGATCATCGGCACCACACCCGATGTAGACAGGGTTACGCGGCGCTTGGAGATCCCGTAGCCCAGGTCATCCATCATCAGATGCATGGCGGCCACGACGTTGTCGAAGTTCAGCAGCGGCTCACCCATGCCCATCATCACCACGTTGGTGATGGCACGGTCGGCGGTCGCCGGGATGCTGCCGAACGATTTATTGGCAATCCACACCTGGCCGATGACTTCGGCGGCAGTGAGGTTGCTGTTGAATCCTTGCTTGCCGGTGGAGCAGAAACTGCAATCCAGGGCACAGCCTGCCTGGGACGAAACGCACAAAGTGCCACGTTTGCCCTGGGGGATGTACACGGTCTCGACGCAGCTACCGGACGCCACGCGCACCACCCATTTACGGGTGCCGTCGGTGGAAATGTCCTCGCTGACCACTTCGGGGCCGCGGACTTCAGCAATGGCCTTGAGCTTGTCGCGCAAGGCTTTGCTGACGTTCGTCATGGCGTCGAAATCATCGACGCCAAGGTGGTGAATCCATTTCATTACCTGACCGGCACGGAAACGCTTCTCCCCGATTGAGTCGAAGAATTTTTCCATTTCCAGCTGAGTCAGACCCAGCAGGTTGGTTTTTACAGTCGATGTAGTCATGGATTCACCTTCACTCTTAAGCCAATGCTTAGCGAGTGGTTACTTCAGTAGCTGCGAAGAAGTACGAGATTTCGCGAGCAGCAGCGGCTTCGGAGTCCGAACCGTGCACAGCGTTGGCATCGATGGAATCAGCGAAGTCAGCACGGATGGTGCCGGCAGCAGCTTCTTTAGGGTTGGTAGCGCCCATCAGCTCACGGTTCAGAGCGATAGCGTTTTCGCCTTCCAGAACCTGAACAACAACCGGACCGGAGATCATGAAAGCAACCAGATCGCCGAAGAAACCACGAGCGCTGTGCTCAGCGTAGAAGCCTTCAGCTTCGGCTTTGGACAGTTGCTTCAGTTTCGAAGCTACAACGCGCAGGCCAGCTTTTTCGAAACGAGTGGTGATCTCGCCGATAACGTTTTTTGCAACAGCGTCAGGCTTGATGATGGAGAAAGTACGTTGAACAGCCATGGTGTAACTCCAGAAACGGTAATTTGTGAAAAATTAAACCCGCGAATTATACGCGGGTTCTTTGGTATTGCCTAACTGCGTACGGCGCAGACTCAGTCTGCTTCTTCGATCCAGGCGGCCTGAATGGCTTCAAGCACCTTCTCGCCACCGCGGGTCGGATCATCGCTGAACTCCGGCAATGCCAGCACCCATTTGTGCAAATCGACGAAGTTCACGTAACGCGGGTCCGTATCCGGCTTGGATTCAGCCAGCTGGATCGCGATTTCCAGCACATCAACCCATTTCAGACTCATGTCAGTTCCTTGAATCAGTGCGCCGCTTCGGCCGCATGGTTGAGCGAGTATTTCGGAATTTCGACAGTCAGGTCTTCAGTCCCGACGACCGCCTGACAGCCTAGACGCGATTGCGCCTCCAGACCCCAGGCCCGATCAAGAAAGTCTTCTTCCAGCTCGTCCGCCTCTTCCAGCGAGTCAAAACCTTCGCGAATGATGCAGTGGCAGGTGGTGCAGGCGCAAACGCCGCCGCAGGCACTCTCCATCTCGATATGGTGCTCATGAGCCAGCTCGAGGATGGATATACCGGGTTCAGCTTCCACAACCATGCCGTCCGGGCAAAACTTATCGTGTGGCAGAAAAATGACCTGCGGCATCGTTATTCCTCAATCTCATTCAGGTTGCGCCCCGCCAGCGCGGCTTTCACCGTCGAGTCCAGGCGGCGGGCAGCAAAGGCATCGGTCACTTGCGACAGACGCTTGGTCTGCTGCTCGATGGCGTAACCATCGGTACCTTTCATCAGTTCGGTCAGTTCCTGCATCTGCAACTCGATAACCATGCGCTCTTCAGCGTCGAGCAGGCGTTCGCCGTCGACATCGAGGGCGCCTTGCACCGCCTCGATCAGGCGCTGGGCATCGACTTGCTGCTCACGCAGAACACGGGCAACTTTGTCGTCGCTGGCGTGCTGGAACGAATCCTTGAGCATTTTGGCGATTTCGCCGTCGGTCAGGCCGTAGGACGGCTTGACCTGGATGCTGGCCTCGACGCCCGAACCCAGCTCGCGAGCGGAGACACTGAGCAGACCGTCGGCATCGACCTGGAACGTCACGCGAATCTTCGCCGCACCCGCCACCATCGCCGGAATACCGCGCAATTCGAAGCGTGCCAGGGAGCGGCAGTCGCTGATCAGCTCCCGCTCGCCCTGCAACACATGGATCGCCATGGCCGACTGGCCATCTTTGTAAGTCGTGAAGTCCTGGGCGCGGGCGACGGGGATGGTGGTATTGCGTGGAATCACCTTCTCCATCAGGCCGCCCATGGTTTCCAACCCCAGGGACAACGGAATCACGTCAAGCAACAGCAGTTCATCGCCATCGCGCTTGTTGCCAGCCAGGGTATCGGCCTGGATCGCGGCACCAATGGCCACCACTTGATCCGGATCAATTTCGGTCAACGGTTCGCGACCGAAGGCTTCAGCGACGGCTTCGCGGACGCGAGGCACGCGTGTCGAACCGCCGACCATGACCACCGCGTGCACTTCTTCCAGTTCGATACCGGAATCACGCACAGCGCGGCGGCAGGCTTTCAGGCTGCGCGCAACCATCGGCTCGATCAGCGCATTGAAGGCTTCACGGGTCAGCTCGGCTTTCCAGTCGCCATAAGCGACTTCAACGGTCGAGGCATTGGTCAGGGCTTCTTTGGCCGCACAAGCGGTTTGCAGCAGATTGCGTTGCGCACCCGGATCGAGGTCGGCGGACAGACCGGCGCTCTCGATGATCCAGCCAGCAATAGCGTGGTCGAAGTCATCGCCGCCCAGAGCGCTGTCGCCGCCGGTAGCCAAAACCTCAAACACACCGCCGGTCAGGCGCAGAATCGAAATATCGAAGGTGCCACCACCCAGGTCATAAATAGCAACCAGGCCTTCGGCATGCTGGTCCAGACCGTAAGCCACAGCGGCAGCAGTCGGCTCATTGAGCAACCGCAGCACGTTCAGACCGGCCAGCTTGGCCGCATCCTTGGTGGCTTGACGCTGAGCGTCATCGAAATAGGCTGGAACCGTGATCACCGCGCCAACCAATTCGCCACCCAACGTGGCCTCGGCGCGCTGACGCAGCACCTTGAGGATATCGGCGGAGACTTCGACGGGGCTTTTCGGGCCCTGAATAGTGTCGATGAACGGCATGTGCGATTCGCCACCGACAAAGCGGTACGGCAGTTGATCGCCCAATTGCTTGACGTCGGACAGACCACGACCCATCAAGCGCTTGACCGACAGCACGGTGTTCAAAGGATCGGTGGCGGCAGCCAGTTTGGCCGCCTCGCCGACCTCGACACGATCGGCGTGGTAGCGCACGGCAGACGGCAGGATGACCTGCCCGTCAGCGTCAGCCAGAGGTTCGGAAAGACCACTGCGCAATGCAGCGACCAGCGAATTGGTAGTGCCCAAGTCGATCCCCACAGCCAGACGACGCTGGTGCGGTTGAGGACTTTGGCCGGGTTCGGCGATCTGCAGTAGGGCCATCGTTATCAGGACTTATCTGTATATCAGGCGTGCGACCGGAGCGGCACTGGGTTAATCGTCGAGGCGCTCTTCTAACTGGCGCACTTCGTAGGTGAGCTTGTCGAGGAACTGCATGCGTCGCATCAGGCGTTCGGCCTGTTCACGTTGCGCTGCATTATTCCAACAGGCTGCGAAGCTTTCGTTCAGTTCATCCTGAGCCGTCTTCAGGCGACGCTTGAACACTGCAACACCCGCCAGGTCGGCGCTGTCTTGCAGGTCTTCGAGCTCTTCACGCAGCTCCATTTGCTGCAGAAGAAATTCCGGATCATGCACCGTGACCTCCAGCGGCAGCTCGTGACCACCCAAAGCGAGCAGATATCGCGCGCGCTTGGGAGGATTTTTGAGCGTCTGGTAGGCCTCGTTGAGGCTCGCGGATTGCTCTAGCGCCAGCCGCTGCTCTCGCTCGGAAGCGTCTGCAAAGCGGTCCGGATGAACGCTGCGCGCCAACTCGCGGTAGCGCGTAGCCAGCTGGTCGAGATCCAGTTCGAAGCTCGGTTGCAGCTCAAATAAAGCGAAATGACAAGGAGTACCCACGAGTAGCCTCAGATATTGAAGCTTTCGCCGCAGCCACATTCACCGCGTACGTTGGGGTTGTTGAACTTGAAGCCTTCGTTCAACCCTTCCTTGACGAAATCGAGTTCGGTGCCGTCCAGGTAGGCCAGGCTTTTCGGGTCGATGATCACTTTCTCGCCGTGACTTTCGAACACCTGATCCTCTGCAACTACCTCGTCGACAAACTCCAGCACGTAGGCAAGGCCGGAACAGCCCGTGGTGCGAACACCCAGACGAATCCCTTCACCTTTGCCGCGCCCGTTGAGGGAGCGTCGCACGTGTTGAGCAGCCGCTTCTGTCATGCTGATAGCCATCGGTGACTCCTTACTCGTCGCCAAATCTTGAAAGTCAGATCAAGCCTTTCTTCTGCTTGTAGTCGCGAACGGCCGCTTTGATAGCGTCTTCAGCAAGTACAGAGCAGTGAATTTTTACTGGCGGCAAAGCCAGTTCTTCGGCCAGCTGAGTGTTCTTGATGGTCTCTGCTTCATCCAGAGTCTTGCCTTTCATCCACTCGGTCGCCAGGGAGCTGGAGGCGATAGCCGAACCGCAACCGTAGGTCTTGAACTTGGCGTCTTCGATGATGCCTTGCTCGTTAACCTTGATCTGCAGACGCATCACGTCACCGCACGCCGGAGCACCAACCATGCCGGTGCCGACATCAGGGTCTTCCGCGTCCATCTTGCCGACGTTTCGCGGGTTCTCGTAGTGGTCAATGACCTTTTCGCTGTAAGCCATGATTCTTAATCCTCACTCATCAGAGAGTCGCTCTTAAGCCCTGCGAACCGAAATCCTGCAGGGCTGGTTTGCGGCGACTTGAAATCAGTGTGCCGCCCACTCGATTTTCGAAATGTCGACACCGTCTTTGTACATGTCCCACAGCGGCGACAGAGTGCGCAGCTTGGTAACGGCCTCGCAGACTTTCTGCGCGGCGTAATCGATTTCTTCTTCGGTGGTGAAACGGCCGAAGGTGAAGCGAATCGAGCTATGGGCCAGTTCGTCGTTGCGGCCCAGGGCGCGCAGAACATACGAGGGCTCAAGCGATGCCGAGGTGCAGGCCGAACCGGACGAAACCGCCAGATCCTTGAGCGCCATGATCAGCGACTCGCCTTCAACGTAGTTGAAGCTCAGGTTCAGGTTGTGCGGAACGCGAGCGGTCATGCTGCCGTTGATGTACAGCTCTTCGAGGTCTTCGACCTGCTTGAAGAAACGGTCGCTCAGGGCCTTGATGCGGAGGTTCTCGGCAGCCATATCTTCTTTGGCTACGCGGAAAGCTTCACCCATGCCGACGATCTGGTGGGTCGCCAGGGTACCGGAACGCATGCCACGCTCGTGACCGCCGCCGTGCATGGTCGCTTCGATGCGAACACGCGGCTTGCGGCTCACGTACAGTGCGCCGATGCCTTTAGGGCCGTAGGTTTTGTGGGCAGAGAACGACATCATGTCGACTTTCAGCTTCGACAGGTCGATCTCGACCTTGCCAGTGGACTGAGCGGCGTCGACGTGGAACAGAATACCCTTGGAACGGGTCAGTTCGCCGATGGCCTCGATGTCGTTGATGGTGCCGATTTCGTTGTTCACGTGCATGACCGAGACCAGGATGGTGTCGTCGCGCAGGGCGGCTTCGATCATCTCTGGCGTAACCAGACCATCAGTGCGCGGCTCGAGGTAGGTCACTTCGAAGCCTTCACGCTCCAGTTGGCGCATGGTGTCGAGGACAGCCTTGTGCTCAATCTTGGTGGTGATCAGGTGTTTGCCTTTGGTGGCATAGAAATGCGCCGCACCCTTGATTGCCAGGTTGTCGGATTCGGTGGCACCGGAGGTCCAGACGATTTCACGCGGGTCGGCGTTGACCAGGTCAGCGACCTGACGACGAGCGTTTTCGACGGACTCTTCAGCTTTCCAGCCGAACACGTGAGAACGGGACGCCGGGTTACCGAAGTTTCCGTCGACCAGCAGGCATTCACTCATTTTTTGCGCTACACGCGGATCAACCGGGGTGGTCGCAGAGTAATCAAGGTAAATCGGCAATTTCATGGACTATCTCCTAAATCAGGCTGGCTGGCGTGCCGCTAGCTCTTTGGCTGTCATTCGACGGCGGACGCTTCAATCTTGTCCAGGCGTGGCGTCTTGCTGTTGCAACGACGCTGATCCTGACGCTGGGCTACTTCTTGTACCTCACGGCGAGTGACAAGGTCAGCCAAGCTGATACCGCTCAGAAATTCGTGAATCTGCAGGCTCAGATCGCACCACAAGTGGTGGGTCAGACAGGTGTCGCCTTGATGGCAATCACCCTGGCCCTGGCATTTGGTTGCATCGACCGATTCGTTCACCGCATCGATCACCTGGGCGACCTGGATGCCCTGCATGTCGCGGGACAGCTGATAGCCGCCGCCTGGACCACGGACGCTGGACACCAGATTGCTGCGGCGCAATTTGGCGAAGAGCTGTTCGAGGTAGGACAGGGAGATGCCTTGGCGCTCGGAGATATCGGCCAGGGACACCGGCCCGTGCTGCGCGTGCAACGCCAGGTCAAGCATGGCAGTCACGGCGTATCGGCCTTTTGTAGTCAGTCGCATGGACAATTACCACGGAGTTCAGAATGGGGCGAGTATGCAATTCCCGAGTATTTAAGTCAACTATAAGACCTAGTACTTTAGTCAGGATTACCCGCAAAAGAGCGGGCGCATCATAGCAAAGGCTGGCGGCGTACAGCCAGCAATTGCTCGAGAAAGGGCCAGCCCGGATTTAGCTGGCCTTGCTTTCATCTTTATCCTTCACGCAGGCGAAGTCTTCTTCGCGCAACTCAGGCAGATCCTTGGCGCAATAGTTGCTGCCCAGGTCCTTCAACGCACCGCACATACCCTCCAGACGGCCATCAACCGCCTGCAAATGATCGAGCAACTGATTGATGGCTCGCGCCACCGGGTCCGGCATGTCTTCGCCAACACCGTAGGCATCGAAACCGATCTTCTCGGCCATGGCCTTGCGCTTGGCGTCCTGCTCTTCATCGGATTTGACGATGATCCGCCCCGGAATACCGACCACTGTCGCCCCGGCCGGCACAGCCTTGGTCACCACGGCATTGGAACCAACCTTGGCCCCGGCGCCGACCGTGAACGGGCCAAGCACCTTGGCGCCCGCCCCTACCACTACGCCATCTTCCAGAGTCGGGTGACGCTTGCCCTTGTTCCAACTGGTGCCGCCAAGCGTCACGCCCTGATAAAGGGTGACGTCATTGCCGATCTCAGCGGTTTCACCGATGACGATGCCCATGCCATGGTCGATAAAGAATCGACGACCGACCTTGGCGCCCGGATGGATTTCAATCCCGGTCAACCAGCGACCGAAGTTCGACACCAGTCGCGCCAGCCACTTCCAGCCCATCCCCCACAGGGCCGACGACAGGCGGTGGATCCAGATGGCGTGCATGCCCGGGTAGCACGTCAGAACTTCAAAGGCGTTGCGCGCTGCCGGATCACGATGGAAAACACTCTGGATATCTTCACGCAAACGCTCGAACATTTTTAATCCTTCCGCTTAAGAAGCTCGCCACGGGCCGCTTTCTGGGTTTCCGTGAGGATGCCACGCAATATATTCATTTCCGCCCGGCTGACCGAGCTACGTCCGTACAACCGGCGCAGGCGCGCCATCAAGTGCCGTGGTTTTTCCGGATCGAGGAACTCGATGGCCACCAGGGTTTGCTCCAGGTGCTCATAGAATCGCTCCAGTTCATCCATGGTCGCCAGCTCACCACTTTTGGTGGACGCCACTTCATCCTTCTCGACCTTACTCGGCTGACCTTGGGCCGCGAGCCAGGACATCCGTACTTCATAGCTCAACACCTGCACCGCTGCCCCAAGGTTCAGCGAACTGAACTCAGGGTCTGATGGGATGTGCACGTGATAATGACATCGCTGCAGCTC
Organism: Pseudomonas sp. RT4P38; assembly: GCF_054897765.1. Classification (NCBI taxonomy): domain Bacteria; kingdom Pseudomonadati; phylum Pseudomonadota; class Gammaproteobacteria; order Pseudomonadales; family Pseudomonadaceae; genus Pseudomonas; species Pseudomonas sp. RT4P38. The sequence goes on along the minus strand of NZ_CM142703.1, from coordinate 1,398,344 downwards.
TTCATTGGTCAGGCCGGAATCTTCACGACCAAACACCAAGGCAATCTCGGCGCCCTGCCCGGCTTCCTCGACCACTTTCACGCCGCACTCGCGGGGATCGAGCAACGGCCAGGGGATGCGCCGGTCGCGAGCGCTGGTGCCGAGCACCAGATTGCAGCCGACCAAGGCATCCTCCAAGGTGGCGACGACTTGCGCGTTTTCAAGGATGTCCCCCGCGCCGGAGGCACGAGCATCAGCCTCGTGGTGCGGGAACAACCGCGGTTCGACCAGCACCAGCCGCGACAGGCCCATGTTCTTCATGGCACGCGCAGCCCCGCCGATGTTGCCGGGATGGCTGGTATTGACCAGGACGACACGAATGTTATGCAGCAAGGGAGGCGCTCTCGAACACGTTAATGGGGAGCAGAATCTTACAGCTCAACCTACCGTTAAGCTATGAAAGCGAACACTGACCTTCACCTGTAGAAACTTTCTGATAGAATGCCCGGCTTTCTTTAACAACCTTAGGTGACACATCCATGCAGCCCATGCTGAATATCGCGCTGCGCGCCGCCCGCAGCGCCAGTGAATTGATCTTCCGCTCCATCGAGCGCCTGGATACCATCAAGGTCGACGAAAAAGACGCCAAGGATTACGTATCCGAGGTGGATCGCGCTGCCGAACAGAAAATCATCGACGCGCTGCGCAAGGCCTACCCTACCCACGGCATTCTCGGCGAAGAAACCGGCATGCACCCGGGTAGCGGCGAAGGCGAAGAATACCTTTGGATCATTGACCCACTGGACGGCACCACCAACTTCCTGCGCGGCATTCCTCACTTCGCTGTCAGCATCGCCTGCAAATACCGCGGTCGCCTGGAACACGCTGTTGTTCTGGACCCGGTTCGCCAGGAAGAATTCACCGCCAGCCGTGGCCGTGGCGCTCAACTGAACGGTCGTCGTCTGCGCGTCAGCGGCCGCACCAGCCTGGACGGCGCTCTGTTGGGTACCGGCTTCCCGTTCCGCGATGACCAGATGGACAACCTCGAGAACTACCTGGGCATGTTCCGCGCCCTGGTTGGCCAGACTGCCGGCATCCGCCGCGCTGGCTCGGCGAGCCTGGACCTGGCCTATGTGGCTGCTGGCCGTTTCGACGCCTTCTGGGAATCGGGCCTGTCCGAGTGGGACATGGCTGCAGGCGCACTGCTGATCCAGGAAGCAGGCGGTCTGGTGAGCGACTTCACCGGCGGTCACGATTTCCTTGAGAAAGGCCACGTCGTTGCCGGCAACACCAAGTGCTTCAAAGCAGTATTGACGGCCATCCAGCCGCACCTGCCGGCTTCGCTTAAGCGCTAAGCGCCCGGCCACAAAAAAGCACCCTTCAGGGTGCTTTTTTTATGCCTGGAATTTGACCCGCGGACACCACAAAACCAATGTGGGAGCGAGCTTGCTCCGGGCGGCGATCCGACGATAGCTATTTATCCGCCACCATCAATGTTGAATGCGAGTCCATCATCGCGAGCAAGCTCGCTCCCACAAGGGATTGGCGGAAATCATAAAATCCACGCCAAAAAAAGCACCCAACCGGGTGCTTCTTTTTGAATCTGAAACTCAGCTATTTATTGAGCCGGCTCATTCTGCGACAGAACCAACTTACCTTCCTTGTCGACCGGAATCTGGTTGCCCGGATCGCGATCCATCCGCACCTTGCCTTCCTTGCCGTCGAGCGAATAACGAACGTCGTAGCCTACAACCTTGTCGCTGATGTCATTCACCGTGTTACAGCGAGTTTGAGTCGTGGTGTAGGTGTCACGCTCCTGCATGCCCTCCTGCACCTTGTTGCCCGCATAACCGCCGCCGACCGCACCGGCCACTGTGGCGATCTTCTTACCTGTACCGCCGCCGATCTGGTTGCCCAATAGGCCACCCGCCAGCGCACCCACCACCGTACCGGCGATCTGATGTTGATCTTTCACCGGCGCCTGCCGGGTTACTGCAACGTCCTTGCACACTTCACGTGGCGTCTTGATTTGTGTCTTGACCGGTTCAACGGCTAGAACTTGCGCATACTCAGGGCCGCTTTTAACCAGGCTGTAGGTGGCAACAGCACCCCCGGCAGTCACACCGACAGCACCCAATACCGCACCAACCAGCAACGACTTGTTCACATGAACCTCCTGACCATCACATGCGGGACACGCCCGCGCTTCTCCCAGCCTTGGAGCATAAAAAAAGGCGCGAGTTCAACTCGCGCCTTTTTTGGCAGACAACTGGAAGGCGATAGCCGTTATGGGCGGTCGTCGACTTCCTTATCGGTAGCCACTGCAGGAATCAGATCCTCGGTGCTCAGGTTCAGCCAGATCAGCACGACGTTGGCGATGTAGATCGACGAGTAAGTACCCGCCAGAACACCGATGAACAGCGCGATGGAGAAGCCGAACAGATTGTCGCCACCGAAGAACAACAGGGCCGCGATCGCCAGCAAGGTGGAGATAGAAGTCGCCATGGTCCGCAGCAAGGTTTGCGTGGTCGAGATGTTGATGTTCTCGATCAGGCTGGCCTTGCGCAGGACCCGGAAGTTCTCACGAACCCGGTCGAATACCACGATGGTGTCGTTGAGCGAGTAACCGATGATCGCCAGCACCGCCGCCAGCACCGTCAGGTCGAAGGTGATCTGGAAGAACGACAGGATACCGATGGTCACGATCACGTCGTGGATCAGCGAGACAATGGCACCGATCGCAAACTTCCACTGAAAGCGGAAAGCCAGGTAGATCAGAATACCGCCGAGCGCCATCAGCATGCCGAGGCCGCCCTGGTCGCGCAGCTCTTCACCCACCTGGGGGCCAACGAACTCGACGCGCTTGACCACGGCCGGGTTGTCGCCACCGACCTTCTGCAGCGCTTCCGCCACTTGATGGCCCAGCTGCGGATCTTCACCCGGCATGCGCACCAGCAGATCGGTAGTCGCACCAAAGCTCTGCACGATCGCCTCGTGATAACCCGAAGTGGCCAGCTGCTCTCGCACCTTGGTGACATCGGCCGGACGTTCGTAGGTCAGCTCGATGAGCGTACCGCCAGTAAAGTCCAGCCCCCAGTTCATGCCCTTGGTGGCAACACTGAACAATGCCAGCACAGTAAGGAACAATGTGACGCCGAACGCAACGTTGCGAACGCCCATGAAGTTGATTGTACGTAACATGGCAGCCCCTTAAATCCACAACTTCTTGAAGTCACGACCGCCGAAGATCAGGTTGACCATCGCGCGGGTCACCATGATGGCCGTGAACATCGAGGTAAAGATCCCGAGGGACATGGTCACTGCGAAGCCTTTGACCGGGCCTGTGCCCATCGCAAAGAGAATCCCGCCGACCAACAGAGTGGTCAGGTTGGCGTCGAGAATCGCGGTGAATGCCCGGCCGAAGCCTTCGTTGATTGCCCGCTGTACGGTCATGCCCGCCGCGATCTCTTCGCGTATCCGCGAGAAGATCAGAACGTTGGCGTCGACCGCCATACCCATGGTCAACACGATACCGGCGATACCCGGCAGGGTCAGCGTTGCACCCAGCAGCGACATCAGGGCCAGCAGCATCACCATGTTCACGGTCAGCGCGACGGTGGCAATGATGCCGAAGAAGCGGTAGATGGCGATGATAAACAGCGAGACAAACAGCATGCCCCACAGCGATGCATCGACACCCTTGACGATGTTGTCGGCACCCAGGCTTGGGCCAATGGTGCGCTCTTCAGCGAAGTACATCGGTGCAGCCAGACCACCGGCGCGCAGCAGCAGCGCCAGTTCGGACGACTCGCCCTGGCCGTTCAGGCCAGTGATACGGAATTGAGCACCCAGCGGCGACTGGATGGTCGCCAGGCTGATGATCTTCTTCTCTTCCTTGAAGGTTTGAACCGGCACGTCTTTCTCGACGCCGTTAACCATTTTCTTGACGTAAGTGGTGACCGGGCGTTGCTCGATGAAGATCACCGCCATGCTGCGACCGACGTTGCTGCGGGTCGCACGACTCATCAGCTCGCCACCATGGCCATCCAGACGGATGTTCACTTCAGGCGTGCCTTGCTCGCCGAAGCCAGCCTTGGCATCGGTGACCTGGTCACCAGTGATGATCAAGCCGCGCTCGATTTGCGCTGGCGGACGATTGCCTTCACGGAATTCGAAGCTTTCAGAAGTGGCTTTCGATGCACCAGGCTCAGCGGCCAGACGGAACTCAAGGTTGGCCGTCTTGCCGAGGATACGCTTGGCTTCGGCGGTGTCTTGCACGCCCGGCAGCTCAACCACGATGCGGTTGGCGCCCTGACGCTGAACGATTGGTTCGGCAACACCCAGCTCGTTGACGCGGTTACGTACCGTGGTCAAGTTCTGCTTGATGGAGTATTCGCGGATTTCCGCCAGCTTGGCCGGGGTCATCGCCAGACGCAGCACCGCCTGACCATTGAGGTCGGCCGGAACAATGTCGAAATCGCTGAAGTTCTTGCGGATCAGTGCTCGGGCCTGTTCGCGGGACGCTTCATCACTGAAACCCAGCTGAATGGCACCATCGAGTTGTGGCAGGCTGCGATAGCGCAGTTTCTCTCTACGCAACAGGCTCTTGACGTCGCCTTCGTAGACTTTCAAGCGCGCGTCGAGGGCTTTGTCCATGTCCACTTCGAGCAGGAAGTGCACACCACCGGACAAGTCCAGACCCAGCTTCATCGGGTGCGCGCCAAAGCTGCGCAGCCATTGCGGGGTGGTTTGTGCCAGGTTCAGTGCAACGACGTAGTCATCACCCAATGCCTTGCGCACGACGTCTTTGGCAGGCAGCTGGTCTTCAGCCTTGGTCAGACGAATCAGACCGCCCTTGCCGTTCGCTGCCAGGGTGGCAGCCTTGACGTTGATCCCGGATTCCTTGAGCGCTGTGCCCACACGATCCAGATCAGCCTGAGTCACTTGCAGCGCAGTGCTTGCACCGCCGACCTGAATAGCCGGGTCATCAGGATATAGATTGGGAGCGGAATAAACCAGACCGACCGCCAGCACCGCCAGGATCAGAATGTATTTCCACAGAGGGTATTTGTTCAGCATCACGCCGCCCGCTTATGACGCGGGGCGCCTTGCGCGCCCCGTCGATTGAGTAGAAGTTGAAACTTAGATCGCTTTTAGCGTGCCTTTGGGCAGCGTGGCCGCGATGGCGCCTTTCTGAAACTTCATTTCGATGGTGTCGGAAACTTCCAGAACAACGAAATCGTCAGCCACTTTAGTGATCTTGCCGGCGATACCACCGGTGGTCACCACTTCGTCGCCTTTCTGCAGGCTGCCCAGCAGGGTCTTCTGCTCTTTGGCGCGCTTGGCCTGTGGACGCCAGATCATCAGGTAGAAGATGACCAGGAAACCGACCAGGAAAATCCACTCAAAACCACCACCCATTGGGCCTGCCGCAGGTGCAGCAGCGTCAGCCATGGCATTAGAGATAAAAAAGCTCATTTAGCACTCCAGTTGCAAATGTTGAATCTTGGGGTCAGGAAACTCAGTCCAAAGGCGGAACAGCAAGCCCGCGTTTGGCGTAGAAGGCATCGACAAAGGCGGCCAATGTACCCTGTTGAATAGCCTCGCGCAAACCAGCCATAAGCACCTGGTAATGGCGCAAATTGTGGATTGTATTCAACATGCTACCCAGCATTTCGCCGCACTTGTCCAGATGGTGCAGATAAGCACGGGAGAAGTTCTGGCAGGTGTAGCAATCGCAGGTCGGATCCAGCGGCGAATCATCATGGCGATGGAACGCGTTACGGATCTTCAGCACGCCTGTATCAATGAACAGATGCCCATTGCGGGCATTACGGGTTGGCATCACGCAATCGAACATGTCCACACCGCGGCGCACACCCTCAACCAGATCTTCCGGTTTGCCAACGCCCATAAGGTAACGAGGTTTGTCAGCCGGCATCTGACCTGGCAGGTAGTCGAGCACCTTGATCATCTCGTGTTTCGGCTCGCCCACCGACAGACCACCGATGGCCAGGCCATCAAAGCCGATATTGTCGAGACCTTCCAGGGAGCGCATGCGCAGATCCTGGTGCATGCCGCCCTGAACAATGCCGAACAGCGCCGCCGTGTTGTCGCCATGGGCTTCTTTAGAACGCTTGGCCCAACGCAACGACAACTCCATCGATACGCGAGCGACGTCTTCGTCAGCCGGGTACGGCGTGCATTCGTCGAAAATCATCACGATGTCCGAGCCCAGATCGCGCTGGACCTGCATCGACTCTTCCGGGCCCATGAACACTTTGGCGCCATCAACCGGCGAGGCGAAGGTCACGCCCTCTTCCTTGATCTTGCGCATCGCGCCCAGGCTGAACACCTGAAAACCGCCGGAGTCTGTAAGAATCGGGCCTTTCCACTGCATGAAATCGTGCAGGTCGCCGTGCTTCTTGATCACTTCAGTGCCAGGACGCAGCCACAAGTGGAAGGTGTTACCCAGAATGATTTCCGCGCCAGTGGCAGTGATATCCCGCGGCAGCATGCCCTTGACCGTGCCGTACGTGCCCACCGGCATGAAGGCCGGGGTCTCGACGGTACCGCGCGGAAAGGTCAAACGACCACGACGAGCCTTGCCGTCAGTAGCAAGCAACTCAAACGACATACGACTTTGGCGACTCATTCTGTTTCCTCAGGGCCACGTGGCGCGGGGTTACGGGTGATAAACATCGCATCACCGTAGCTGAAAAAGCGGTATTCATGCTCCACGGCGGCTTTATAAGCGGCCATGGCTTCGGGATAACCGGCGAACGCCGAAACCAGCATCAACAGCGTGGATTCGGGCAAATGAAAGTTGGTGACCAGGGCATCGACCACATGGAACGGCCGGCCCGGGTAGATAAAGATGTCGGTGTCGCCACTGAACGGCTTGAGCACGCCATCGCGCGCGGCACTTTCCAGGGAACGCACGCTGGTGGTCCCCACAGCGATCACCCGACCACCGCGAGCGCGACAGGCTTCGACTGCATCCACCACGTCCTGGCCGACTTCCAGCCATTCACTGTGCATGTGGTGGTCTTCGATCTTCTCGACGCGCACCGGTTGGAAGGTGCCAGCGCCGACGTGCAAGGTCACGAACGCAGTCCCGACGCCCTTGGCGGCAATCGCCTCCATCAGCGGCTGATCGAAATGCAGCCCCGCCGTCGGCGCCGCCACCGCGCCCAGGCGCTCGGCGTACACCGTCTGATAACGCTCGCGGTCCGAGCCTTCATCCGGGCGGTCTATATAAGGAGGCAACGGCATGTGCCCGACGCGATCGAGCAGCGGCAACACCTCTTCGGCAAACCCCAACTCGAATAACGCATCGTGACGCGCCAGCATTTCGGCCTCGCCACCGCCGTCGATCAGGATCTTCGATCCCGGCTTCGGCGACTTGCTGGACCGCACATGGGCCAGCACGCGATGACTGTCGAGCACCCTCTCCACCAGGATTTCCAGCTTGCCGCCGGACGCCTTCTGGCCAAACAGCCGCGCCGGAATCACCCGGGTATTGTTGAACACCATCAAATCGCCCGGGCGCAAATGCTCAAGCAAATCAGTGAATTGACGGTGTGCCAGGGCGCCGCTGACCCCATCAAGGGTCAACAGGCGACTATTGCGACGCTCGGCCAAAGGATGGCGGGCAATCAGCGAATCAGGGAGCTCGAAGGTAAAGTCAGCAACGCGCATGATGGGGTTCGTCTAGCAGGGCCGGGAAGTCTAGCGGAAATATCAAAAATTCTCCATGTACCTGATTGACCGACGGTTATCTCATCTCTATACTTCGCCGCCATTGAGCCCTGATGGCGGAATTGGTAGACGCGGCGGATTCAAAATCCGTTTTCGCAAGAAGTGGGAGTTCGAGTCTCCCTCGGGGCACCAAAATTAAGAAAGGTCTTGCTTTGCAAGGCCTTTTTTTTCGTCTGTAGAAAAGTGAGCCCGCCCCGCCACCTCGTAGGAGCCGCCGAAGGCTGCGATCTTTTTGATCTTGCTTTTGAGGCGCTATAACCCAAATCGCTCGGCTAACGAATCAAGGATTCACACAATGGAATTGCCACTGGAAACCGTTGCCCTTTTCGCCCTCAAGCTGGCTTATGAGAGGGAAGGTGAAAGTCCGATTTTGCGGGATGATCCGATCATGAGCGATTACGAGCGGGAGGTATTTGGCTTGCTGGTGCGCCGGGGTGATGTCGAGGGTATTCAGTTTCGAGTGGCGCACTGTGTAAGTTTGGCGCTGGACGCTATAGGCGGGGCTGATACGCCGTTAGGGCGAGAGCTGCAACGGTTGTCAGCTGATTTCAGCAGTGCACGGACAATGGAGCAGCTTAATGCGCCGCTCATTGCGCTTAAGGATTACTTGAAAGATATTCAGTGAATGATCGGGTTAGGGCAAGTTTGGCGCCCCTTTTACACCCACTGGTACTGGGTACGGCTTTGGCAGATGTGGAAATAAATCTGTCCACTTTTCCATTGCGCCAGCAGACACAATGAAAGACTTTTCAGCATCACAAGGACGTATCAATGCGGCAAATCGCCCTCAGCAACAAGCCACTCAGAGGCATTCCCCGCCGCCTTCGCGCTTTGGAACGCTGGGCCTCCAGTTTTCGCGACGAGTTTCACCCGCGATCCGGGCACATGGAGTGCTACACACATTGGAAGATCCCGGTGCACGCGGCCTTGGTTCAAGGCCCTCGAGCCAGGATCGAAGTTCAGGCCTTCTGCATTCAGCAACTGCTCGAAGCCGCTAGCCACCTGTCCAACGCTGCTGACCACTCACAGGGTTACTACCGCGTCGCTTGCCTGCTGGTATGGCCATGGGTTCATCAGAGCGAGATCACCCTCTTCTATGACCGGGACTATTATCTGGGTTTTCTCGGTGAGACTAACGCTCTCATGCCAGAGCGGATCAGTCATGCTCTTGCGTTGCACACACCAGCGAATTTCATCGAGCACGGGCATGACGTAACTCAACCTGACGATGACGTCGCAGTACAGTGGTGGTGCATCGGAGAACCGGCCTGACGGCTTTCGCGAGCAGGCTCGCTCCCACCGGGATTGTGGTGAGCTGACAGGCATCGTTTGGCCCGAGTGCGTAAATAATAAATACTTCCTCTTTTCCGGCGGTCGAGGCTGTTGATGATCTTTGTAGATACTCTGTTCACGGTCAAGCTTTCGCGAGATGTTTTTCGCTTGCGAGCTCGCTCCTTGTAGGGTTGCGGTGAATTGACAGCTGCTGTCAGCCCCGGATTTTTTCGGGGCTTTTGATACTGAGCTCGGCGCGAAGCTCGCTCATGAGGTTAAGGCTTCAGGTCCGAATTTAGACGCGAGAGACGGCTGCCAATTTCCTTCCAGATATACCCGTAGTGATAACTCAGCCAGCGAACGAGCAGCTTATCGAACTGCCTGCGGAACCAATTGTTTTCCCTGGCTGCAAGCCTTTCCTCAATCACGGCGTTGAGCGAGTCAGGATCGAAACCTGTCCAAACCGATGGGACGGCCGATTCAATATTGGTAAAGCACACAGGTGCTACTTCTGAATAGAGGATTTCGTATAGCGCCTGACGATCAACACCTTTTACCTGTTCTGCGATGTAGTCGTAATCTACCGGCGAGTCGTTGAACGGATCCGAAAGCGCGGTTCTGATTTTTGTCAGTTCAGACTGACTCAAAAGATATCCAATGCGAAAATTCATCTTGTCCACTGGAACTCGGCTCCCCTTCGCCAGACATACCCCGACGAAAACGGCCCCTTCTCCTCTTTCATGCGCCCCCCTTTTCGGGTAGCGCGGAATGAGGCCGCCGATGAAAAGTTTAAATCGCTCAAGTCTTACAATAATCTATGCATGCAAGACAAATCGCGCTTCAAGCCTGTGCAATAACTCAAACGTATTCAAAAACGGAACGTTAAGCTGCTCGCAAATATTAGGGATGATGAATTTACGTTTCGCGTCGCGATTCAGCACTTCGTGAGTCACTAACGTCGCTCCCGTCGTCATAGCCTTTGCAATTAACCAAGGGTCTGCACCCGCTAAAAACTCTTCCATGGCGCCTGTCTTCATTCTCGGTGCCTGATCTGCCACGAGCCCTGCCACTTGCGCGAAGGCTTGTTGCGTCGCTTGAACGGTGGTGATGTGGAAAAACCCGGAGTTTTCCTTCGCCCAACCAGCCAGTTCGTCATTCCCCTTCGCTAACTCATCCATAACGGGGGCGATGCTGGCTAAGGCCAATGCCTCATTTTTCAGCAACAACCATTGCCAAAAACCAGGACAGATGGTCATGCCGTAGTAACGATTCTTGGCCTCGATCAGCGTGTTTGCGTCGAGCAGATGATTCATTCCGTGATCCTGCTGACCAGAGTCCTTAATTTGGCAGGTTGCACGCCGAGCAAATGTCCCGCCTCGCGTAGCAGCATCCGGCCACTCATTGCTTCAGTTAGCACTGCCTTGCTTAAGCGAGGGCTGTTTTTCGCTGTGGCGTTACGGTAATAGTCGCCCGCTCCACCTTTTTCATCCTGAAAGGCCTTGAGGATCATTCGATAGTAAGCGCTGTATTGGGCCTGGTTTATATATCCAAGATCCAATGCGCGGCGACCGATCGCCAATTTACTGATGTGAAACCGAGTGGCCAGCGGAGCCAGGTTGTCTTCCCAGTTAACATCGGCGTTCCACAGGGCGCGGAATTGGGCTTCGGGAGCCAGAAACTCGCCTGCAACTGCATTGCAGAAACGTTCCTCGTCTCGACCACTTGCGGTATTTCCATCAGACACCCCGCTACTACCAATCCAGATATGGGCCAGTTCGTGAAGTAAGGTAAACAGCCGGGCGGTAGGTGCGTCGGAACTGTTGACGAATACAGCGGGGGCGTAGGCATTACTGATGGCAAAACCCCGAAACTCGCTAACTTCAAGTTTTCGATGAGTATTCCCTAGAGCAATGCCACTGCGCATAACCAAAATGCCAGCCGCTTCTGCGGCCTCGATCAAGGCACGACTGTATTTGTCGTAATCCCATCGAGCAGCGTCAGGGTTTACGCCGAGGGTCTGGCGGATATCGTCCACCACCTCTGCGACTGGAGATCGGCTATTGAAACGACCGACAAATGCCAGCGGCTGATGCTCCTGGTGTTGCAGGTACTCCAGGTACCAGTCCTGCTTACGTATGGAATCCCTGACGGTGTCCAACAGTTCCAGACTGGGACGCGGAGGCGCAATCCCACCGACGGTCCGCAGATCAGGTAAAGGCAGTTGTTCGACGGGCGGCTGCTGAAGAAACAGGAAGCCAAACGGAATGTGAGCGAGGCTCGCCCACTTTTGAGCCTGAAGGAATGTGGGTTTGGTCTCGCCAGACTCCCATTCCTGTACTCGATCAGGTTTTACCGGCAGCTTTTTAGCGACCTGCGCGGTGGAGAGGCCTGCGCGCTCCCGAGACCAGGTCAGCAGGCTAGGGTTGACTAAGGCGGCTTGGCTCATAGGGTCGCAGGCAAGTCAGATGGGGCCAGTAGGCGTCCGAGAGCATCCTTGGCAGATGCCTCCGACTGACGCTGGTTCCAGTTATCTGGCATTGCCTTTCTCCTTGGCTATTAAAAGTCTGGTGGCAGCGACTACAGGTTAGTAGAGAAGCAGAGCTACCGACGGTGGAAGCGCGCGATTATGAGGTAAATCCGCAACGACCCGAAGCGCAAATATGTAACCCGCAGACAGATGGCGCCACTTTGTTTCAATGCGTTTCGTGACGGAAGTGTGCCTAGCCCCGGCCCGCCGCTGCGCCTTTATCACCCAAGTCTGCACGGTGATCGACCAGATTATTACCAAGCGATTTCGAAGGTTGCAGGGACGAGGTCTCCACGATACCCTCCCACCGTCGCTGCCAATTCAGCGACCGGGTGTGAGAGCCCGAAACAATCAAGGCGCAAAACGCCCAAAAACCTGTCGTGGCGTTTTTTTCGTCTGCGATATGGCTTTATGGCGGCTGTGCGTGGGAGACCTTCGGGTCTACCGGTTGCCTTGATTGCCGGTTTCTCACCCCGCGCACGGCTGTCACCCAAGCCCGTGAGAAGGCCCGTGGCAGCTCCTCAAATCAAGGATGTTGACCCAAGACTAGAACAAATCCGTACAAAATTTGGCTTTTCCCTCTACGCAATTCCCAATCGCGTAACGCCCCACCATGCACCCTCCCCCACCGCCTATCCCTCATCGGAGGTGGTAAATGACCGACCAACCCGAACTCACAACCATCGGCCTTACACCTGCCATCTACTGCGCGAATCAAGCCCTGTTCCACGTAACTCGCGGCGTTCCTCTCGGTGATGCGTTGGCCATGGCTTCTGATTTCCTATTCCTAGCCAAGAAGCTGACCGAAGATGCTGCTTACGCCACAGATACCGACCGCCACGCCTGGGCCGCGCATTATTTGACGGCGATGAGTAAGGCGGTGGTGGATGATGCGGTGAAGGTGCTGAATCGGGATCGGGATAATGAGCTGGCGTCTAAGCGGTCGGGGGCGAAGGCTGAGGGGTAGTGGGCGAAGCGCCGGGGTAACTTTTGGGTTCAAAAGTTAGGCGTGATGTTGTGGGGGCGGGTTTGGTTGCGGTGGTTGGGGGCATTCAGCAGGGAATGTGGATGCCTTGCGTTTTTCGCGAACGGGCTCGCTCCTACAAGGGGTTGTGATCACTTCAGGGTTTTGCGTTGGCTGGGCTGACGCTATCGCGAGCAAGCTCGCTCCCACAGGGGTTTTGTGGGGTGATTGGGATTTGGGATTAGCCTCGAGGTTTTTCGGGGCTTTTTATTTTTCGGCTCAGGGTGAATGAGCTTCGGTTTACAGCGGGATAGATCAACGCATCTGCTCCCTGAATTGCCCCGGATCTGACACTCCCGTTTGTTGGTAAACACCACGTCGTCGCGTATGGATTTTCAGGAGTCGATGACTTGCTCCCCCTTCCAGTAGCAACCAAGCATGACTTCACGCCATCGGCTTACCCGACTCTTCCTGCCCCGCCGCCCGCACTGCAATCTCAATCGCCCGAACACTGATCGCCGCAAATATCGCCGTCATCAGCACCCCGTTGAACCCCAGCAAAATCGCCAGAACCCGCGAGACGCCAAGTTTCGGCACGAGCTCTCCATAGCCAATGGTCAAACCGGTCACGAAGCCGAAATAGATGCCGTCAAAAGGATCCCAGCCCTCCAGGTAGCTGATGATGAGGCCGAACAGCACGATAGAAAAAAGCAGTATGGAAAAGATCGGCCAGACAACACGAAAGTAGAACCCGACTGCTTTGTAGAATTCTCGACGGACGTGCGACGCATGAGTGGGCTTCATGTCATGGGCTTCCTGAGGTTTGCCTGAGCGGCAGGCGTATTAACACTCCATCAGCTTGGCACAAGCACTGGAAACTGGTGCATCAGCAGCGGGCCGGGGGTGGTTCAAGCATGATTCTCGATAGCGCTGCACATAGTCCCCGACCATTCAGGGACGACACCTCCGGCCGCACTCTTCTAGACTCAATAGAAGGTCGTAGAAAGAACCGAACACGTCGCTTTGGTGCAGATGAATCAAAAGCAGCGTGGCAAGCTGCCTTAATGCCCTTATAGAGGTGCGGCAAAGACCGCGCCGGGCACTACAAGATGCCCGCTCAGGGTGCCCTGGCCAACGGCCTGAAATTGCCACGATACCGTGACGTGGTGTGAGTGCCGCAGCCGACACTTTCGGACGACCGACAACCATCTGGTTTGTCCGTGACCGTGAGGATTGCTGAATGCCTGATGAGATGTTGCACCTGCCTATGGTCAACAGCCTGCTGGAGCGCCACAAGGGCTCTCCGGGTGCACTGTTGCCCATTCTTCATGATATTCAGGAACGCATCGGTTACATCCCCGATGCCGCCATCCCCGAGATTGCCCACGCGCTAAACCTGAGTCAGGCCGAGGTTCGCGGGGTGATCAGTTTTTACCATGATTTCCGAACTGCGCCGCCGGCCAAGCATATCCTGCGTCTGTGCCGGGCTGAGTCCTGCAAAAGCCGTGGTGCCGAAGAGCTTGCCGCGCAGTTGCGCGAGCGTCTGCAACTGGATGACCACGGCAGTAGCGCCGACGGCAGCATCAGTTTGCGCCCGGTGTATTGCCTCGGCGCCTGCGCCTGCTCGCCCGCTCTGGAGCTGGATGGCCGGGTGCATGCGCGGCTCAGTGCCGAGCGTCTGGATGCCTTGCTCGACGCTTGCCGGGAGGACGCATGATGCCGGCTCTCTATCTGCCCACTGATTCTCTTGCCCGTGCCGTGGGAGCCGATGAGGTGGCGGTGGCCCTTATCACTGCGGCTCAGGAACGCAATCTGCCCCTGGAGTTGCAGCGCACCAGTTCTCGCGGTTTGTATTGGCTGGAACCGCTGCTGGAAGTGGACAGCCCGCAAGGCCGGATTGGCTTCGGCCCGCTGACCGCCGCCGATGTGCCGTCCGTGCTCGAAGCTCTGCAAGGCGAGCCGTCCGAGCATCCACTGGCCTTGGGCCTGGTGGAAGAATTGCCTTATCTGAAGACTCAACAACGCCTGCTGTTTGCCCGCGCCGGTATTACCCGGCCGTTATCGCTGGACGATTACCGGGCCCACGGCGGTTTCGAGGGTTTAACGAGGGCCGTGACCGTTGGCGGTGAGCAAACCGCAACGGAAGTGTTCGATTCGGGTCTGCGTGGTCGTGGCGGCGCGGCGTTCCCGGCCGGGATCAAATGGCGCACGGTGCGCGCCACCCAGGCGGCGCAGAAATACATTGTGTGCAACGCCGACGAAGGCGATTCCGGCACCTTCGCCGATCGCATGTTGATGGAAGGCGACCCCTTCCTGCTGATCGAAGGCATGGCCATTGCCGGCATCACCGTCGGCGCCAGCTACGGCTACATCTATGTGCGCTCGGAATATCCGGATGCCGTGGCCATACTGCGCCAGGCGCTGAACATTGCCCGCGCCGCCGGTTACCTCGGCGCCAATGTCGGCGGCAGCGGCCAGGCTTTCGATATGGAAGTGCGCGTCGGTGCCGGCGCGTACATCTGCGGTGAGGAAACCGCGCTGCTGGACTCCCTCGAAGGCAAGCGCGGGATCGTCCGCGCCAAGCCACCGATCCCTGCGTTGAAGGGCCTGTTTGGCCTGCCGACGCTGGTGCACAACGTGCTGACCCTGGCCTCGGTGCCGCTGATTCTGGCCAAGGGCGCGCAGTTTTATCGCGATTACGGCATGGGCCGCTCCCTCGGCACCATGCCCTTCCAGCTGGCGGGCAATATTCGTCATGGTGGTTTGGTGGAACGGGCCTTTGGCCTGACCCTTCGGGAACTGGTGGAAGACTACGGCGGAGGGACCGCCAGTGGCCGGCCGCTGAAGGCCGCGCAGGTGGGCGGCCCGCTCGGTGCCTGGGTGCCGCCGTCGCAATTCGACACGCCGCTGGATTACGAAGCGTTCGCCGCCATCGGTGCGATGCTCGGTCACGGTGGTGTAGTGGTGGCTGACGACAGTCTGGACATGGCCCACATGGCGCGTTTCGCCATGCAGTTCTGCGCCGAGGAATCCTGTGGCAAATGCACGCCATGTCGCATCGGCTCGACCCGGGGCGTGGAGGTGATCGACCGTCTGTTGGCCGCGCCTGACCAGAGCGGTCGCGATGCGCAGGTGATCATCCTCAAGGACCTGTGCGACACCCTGCAATACGGTTCGCTGTGCGCATTGGGCGGCATGGTCTCCTTTCCGGTCGCCAGCGCCCTCAAGCACTTCCCCGCCGACTTCGGTCTGCAAGCCTCGGAGGCCGAGCAATGATTACTCTCTTCGACCCGAAAACCGATATCGATCTTGGCACCCCGGCCCGCGACAGCGACGTGCAAGTCACCTTGAATATCGACGGCCGCAGCATCAGCGTGCCCGAAGGTACCTCGGTGATGCGCGCCGCCGCGCTGCTGGGCACCACCATTCCGAAACTGTGCGCCACCGACAGCCTGGAAGCCTTCGGCTCCTGCCGCATGTGTCTGGTGGAGATCGATGGCATGCGCGGCTACCCGGCGTCCTGCACCACGCCGGTCACTGAAGGCATGAGCGTGCACACCCAGACGCCGAAGCTCGCGACCTTGCGCCGCAATGTCATGGAGCTGTACATCTCCGATCACCCGCTGGACTGCCTGACCTGTTCGGCCAACGGCAACTGCGAACTGCAAACCGTCGCCGGCCAGGTCGGCCTGCGGGAGGTGCGTTACGGCTATGAAGGCGACAACCATCTGGCCGACGTGAAGGACACCTCCAACCCCTACTTCGATTACGACCCGAGCAAGTGCATCGTCTGCAACCGCTGCGTGCGCGCCTGCGAAGAAACCCAAGGCACGTTTGCCCTGACCATTACGGGGCGTGGTTTCGAATCCCGCGTCGCGGCCGCCGGTGGCGAGAACTTCCTCGACTCGGAATGCGTATCCTGCGGCGCTTGTGTCCAGGCTTGCCCGACCGCGACCTTGATGGAAAAAAGCGTGGTCGAACTGGGTCAGCCCGAACGCAGCGTGATCACCACCTGTGCCTATTGCGGCGTGGGCTGCTCGTTCCGTGCCGAGATGAAAGGCGACAAGCTGGTGCGCATGGTTCCGGACAAGAACGGTCAGGCCAACCACGGCCACTCCTGCGTCAAAGGGCGCTTTGCCTGGGGCTACGCCACCCACCCGGATCGCATCACCAAACCGATGATCCGCAAAAACATCAACGATCCCTGGCAGGAAGTCAGCTGGGATGAAGCGGTGACCTACGCCGCCAGCGAATTCCGCCGGCTGCAGCAAACATACGGCCGCGATTCCATTGGTGGCATCACTTCCAGCCGCTGCACCAACGAAGAAACCTACCTGGTGCAAAAACTGGTGCGCGCCGCGTTCGGCAACAACAACGTCGACACCTGTGCGCGGGTCTGTCACTCGCCGACCGGCTATGGCCTGAAACAAACCCTCGGCGAATCCGCCGGCACCCAGAGTTTCGACTCGGTGATGCAGGCCGACGTGATCCTGGTGATGGGCGCCAACCCCAGCGACGCCCACCCGGTGTTCGCCTCCCAGCTCAAACGCCGCCTGCGTGAAGGCGCGCGACTGATCGTCATCGACCCACGACGGATTGATCTGGTGGACTCGGTGCATGCCCGCGCCGAACTGCACCTGGCCCTGCGCCCGGGCACCAACGTCGCCATGCTCAACGCCCTGGCCCACGTCATCGTCACCGAAGGCTTGCTCAATCAGCCCTTCATCGACGCCCGTTGCGAGGGAACGGATTTCGCCCACTGGAGCGAGTTCGTCAGCCGCGCGGAAAACTCGCCGGAAGTCCTTGGCCCCATCTGCGGCGTAGAACCTGCCGACATCCGTGCCGCCGCCCGCCTGTATGCCACCGGCGGCAATGCAGCGATCTACTACGGCCTGGGTGTCACCGAGCACAGCCAGGGCAGCACCGCGGTCATGGGCATCGCCAACCTGGCCATGGCCACTGGCAACATTGGCCGCGAAGGCGTGGGCGTGAACCCGCTGCGGGGGCAGAACAACGTTCAGGGCTCCTGCGATATGGGTTCCTTCCCCCATGAACTGCCTGGCTACCGCCACATCTCCAACGAGGTGGTACGGACGCAGTTCGAACAGGCCTGGAATGTCACCCTGCAACCCGATCCGGGCCTGCGCATTCCCAACATGTTTGAAGCCGCCCTCAGCGGCAGCTTCAAGGGCCTGTATTGCCAGGGCGAGGACATCGCCCAGAGCGACCCGAATACCCAACACGTCACGGCAGCCCTGTCCGCCATGGAATGCATCGTGGTGCAGGACATTTTCCTCAACGAAACCGCCAAGTTCGCCCACGTGTTCCTGCCGGGCTGCTCGTTCCTGGAAAAAGACGGCACGTTCACCAACGCCGAGCGGCGCATCTCCCGGGTGCGCAAGGTCATGGACCCTCTGGGCGGCAAGGCCGACTGGGAAGGCACCGTGGCCTTGGCCAACGCCCTTGGTTACCCGATGAACTACACGCACCCGTCAGAAATCATGGATGAAATCGCCAGCCTGACGCCGACCTTCACCAACGTAAGCTACACCGAACTGGATCGCCACGGCAGCCTGCAATGGCCGTGCAACGCCGCGGCACCAGACGGCACGCCGACCATGCACATCGACGAATTTGTACGCGGCAAGGGACGCTTCATGCTCACCGGCTACGTGCCCACCGAGGAAAAGGTCAACAATCGCTACCCTCTTCTGCTGACCACCGGGCGCATCCTCAGCCAGTACAACGTCGGCGCCCAGACCCGGCGTACCGACAACGTCGCCTGGCACGACGAAGACCGTCTGGAAATTCACCCGACCGACGCCGAGAGCCGTGGCATCAACGAAGGTGACTGGGTCGGCATCGGCAGCCGCGCCGGCCAGACCGTACTGCGTGCGCGGGTCACCGAACGGGTCGCCCCAGGCGTGGTGTACACCACCTTCCACTTCCCTGAATCGGGGGCCAACGTCATCACCACCGACAACTCCGACTGGGCCACCAACTGTCCGGAGTACAAGGTCACCGCCGTGGAAGTCAGCCGCGTCTACCACCCTTCCGAGTGGCAAAAACGCTATCAGGAGTTCAGCGACAACCAGCACCGTCTGCTCAACGAACGCCGTCAGGCGCGTGGCGCTAAAGCCGAGGTACGCCGATGAGCACTGCCAACCTGATCAAAATGGCCAACCAGATCGCCCAGTACTTCGCCAGCCAACCGGACCAGCAACAGGCCGTGCTCGGCGTGCGTAATCACCTGCAGATGTACTGGACGCCCGGCATGCGCAAGGAGTTGCTGGCCTGGCAGACAGAGCATCAGGGGGCAGAGTTGCACCCTTTGGCGCAGGCGGCGGTCAGTGGGGCGGGCTGGGAGGCTTAGGTTCGCAAGACCTTGAGGTTGACCTGCTGGCTGAAAACCTGTGGGAGCGAGCTTGCTCGCGATAGCGTCAGTTCAGTCAGCACTCACGCTGAATGTACTGCCCTCATCGCGAGCAAGCTCGCTCCCACAGGGGTTATGCGCAGTGGCTTGTATTCGGATGCACCGGCAACACCACCAACGCCTCCAACCCGCCCGTCGACCGATTACGCAGTGTCAGCTCGCCTCCGTGCTCCAGCACAATCGCCCGCGCCGCCGATAACCCCAAACCAACGCCCCCCGTGCTTTTGTTCCGCGAGCCCTCCATTCTGAAGAACGGTGCGAACACTTGTTCAAGGCTGACATCCGGAATACCCGGCCCACGATCCAGTACTTTGATCCTCACCTCCCCAGCTCCGGGGATCAGTTCAATCGCCGGCTCACTGCCGTACTTGATCGCGTTATCCAGCAGATTGGTCATCACCCGCTTAAGCCCCAACGGGCGCCCGAAATACACCCACCGCAGCGGCCCGCTGAACGTAATGTCGACTCCCTGATCCCGATAATCATCAAGCAACGTTTGCAGCAGTTCCGCCAGATCAAACTGGGTCGCCGGCTCAAGCCGGGCGTCATCGCGGAAGAACTCCAGCGCCGAGTTGATCATCGCCTGCATTTCATCCACATCACGAAACAACCGCTGCTGTTGCTCGCTGTCTTCAATGAATTCGCCACGCAAACGCATCCGTGTCAGAGGAGCGCGCAGGTCGTGGGAGATGGCGGCGAGCATTTGCGTGCGGTCGCGGATGAAGTGCTGCAGCTGGGCTTGCATGGCGTTGAACGCGAGGATCGCCTGGCGGATTTCCTGTGGGCCCAGCGGTTCGATGGGCGGTGCGCGGAAGTCCACGCCGAAGCGTCGGGCACCTTCGGCAAAGTGCTGCAAAGGTGTGGCGAGGCGCCGGGTGGCGATCAGTGCGACCAGCGCGGTGGAGATCAGCACCAGCAGGATCACGATCAGGTAGCGTGGCGTTTCGTCGAGGCCCCAACTGCGCGAGGGCGCGGAGAACATCAGCCATGTCGAATCCGATAACTCGATCAGCAGCGCGTAATGCGCGTCCGCCGTGTGCTCCGTCCAGTCGGCCGGTTCATAGGCTTCGATGCGCCGGTCAGGAGCTCTGAGCATTGGCTGCAGGATGGTCGAGCCGATGTCGGACTTCGGATCTTCCACGGTCGGTAGATTGAGGTCGTGCCGGTCAGGGTGCCAACTGACGGTGAAGCCGTTCTCGCTGGCGGCTTGCGCCAATGGGTTGCGCAGGGGCGCCGGAGCGGCCTCGATAACGCGGCTGATGGCGGCGGCTTTTTCAAGCAGGCCGGTTTCGGTCAGCGGCGGACGCGCCCAGACGCCAGCCAGTTGGATAAACAGCCCGTTGAGCGCCAGTGAAATGAGCATGGCCAGGATGATCGTCAACGCGATCCAGCGCGCGACCGTATCCCGACGAATCCGCTTCAGCCAGCTCATCGCCGCGTCACGCAGGGGGTAAACAGGTAACCGCCATTGCGCACGGTGCGAATCATCGCCGGCCGTTTGGTGTCGGACTCGAGTTTGCGCCGCAGGCGGCTGACCTGGACGTCGATGCTGCGATCAAAGGCGTCATGGCAATGCCCGCGCGCCAGGTCCAGCAATTGCTCTCGGGTGAGAATGCGCTGCGGGTGTTCGACGAAGACCAGCAGCAAGTCGAATTCGCCGGCCGACAGCGGAATCATCACGTTGTCCGGCGAGCGAAGTTCGCGGCGCGTGACGTCCAGGTGCCAGTCGGCAAAGTCGATCAGCGGACGAAGCCGGTCCTGCGATACCGGACGGCGCTCGTCCACGCGACGCAACACGGCGCGCACTCTGGCCAGCAGTTCACGGGCGTCGAAGGGTTTGGTCAGGTAATCATCGGCGCCCAGTTCTAACCCGACCACCCGGTCGCTGAGTTCGCCCATGGCGGTCAGCATGATCACCGGAATGGCGTTCCGAATTCGCAGTTGCTGGCACAGGATCAGTCCGCTGTCCCCCGGCAACATCACGTCAAGAATGATCAGGTCTGGCGGCTGTCGCTCGATGGCCGCCCACAGCGACGCGCCGTCGGTGGCGACTTCGACGCTGTAGCCGTGCTGCACGAAGAATTTTTTCAGTAGATCGAGGACTTCAAGGTCGTCGTCCACAATTAAAAGGCTGTTCACCGAAGGTCACTTAAGGGGCGAATGGAACCGCCATCTAAAACCATTCACGGCAGCGCGTCATATATTTCAATCCTGCAATAAAACGTCAGCGTCGCAATAAACCAGACATCTTTGCGCAAGGCTTGGGGCTCAGCATCTCGGCGAATTCCTCCCGAGACTTGCGTCCATGTTGCGTTTCAAATGTGCTCCCTGGCTGGCCCGCAACACCTCGATTGCCGTCCTGGCCGCAGGGTTGGCGGGTTGCAGCAGTCAGCCGCCGTCCACCGATGTGAGTTGCGCCGACATCCTCTATTCAGTGTACGACCCGGCGGAACCGTTCAATCGTGGGGTCTTCGCGTTCAATCGTGTGGTCGATGACTACGCCATGACGCCGGTCGCTCGCGGCTATCGCTACTCGCCGGACTTTTTCCAGACCGGTGTGCATAACTTTGTGGCGAACTTCGGCGAGCCCAAGGTCTTTATCAATGACCTGCTGCAAGGCAACCCGATGCGCTCGGCCAATACACTGGGGCGTTTCGCGCTCAACACCACGGTCGGTGTGGTGGGCTTGATCGATGTCTCCGGCATGGCCGGCATCCCGCGTCACGACGCAGATTTCGGCCAGACGTTCGGCGTGTGGGGCATCGGCAACGGGCCGATCGTCGAACTGCCTTTGCTCGGCACTTCCAACAGCCGCGACGCCGTCGGCCGTCTGCTCGGTTTTGTGGTCGATCCGTTGGGCAGCAACAGCGACACCGTGGACACGCTGTCCACTATCAGCACGGTCGGCGGCATCGTCGATGGCCGCGCAGAAGCCTTACCGCTGACCGACAGCCTGCAAAAACTGCCGGACTACTACAGCGCGTTACGCAACGTAGTCGCCGAGCATCGTGCCGCTTACGTCGCCGATGGCAAACAAGGTTCGGCGCAGACAACCAAACATCAATGCACAGGAGCACCGGCCGATGGTTTCTGAAGGCAATAGCCTGATTCTGCAGCAACGGGTCATCCAGGACGACCCGGCCACTCTGCACTGTCGGGAAATTACCCTGCGCCTTTCAGCGGACTGTCGCCATCTGGTGCTCAGCCGCTACACCGAACACTATGGCCCGGCGCCGGTGCGATGGATTGAGCGTAGCCACACGGTGTCCGTGACGGAGCTGTTTCGCTGGCTCGTGGCCAATGGCGAGACGGATGTAAAGAGGGCGGGCAGCGAGCAGTTGCCTTGACTGTCAGATTCGAGTCACTTGCATTTCATTGACCTCAGCTGCGTTATCATCCCGCGCTTCTCTGTTCCAAAAACCCGGATTTCCATGTCTTTGCCACTGCCTGACGATCATCAATCCCTTCCCCCTGTTCTGGTCGGGCCGTTGTTGCGGCGGCTGGAGCCCACGCGTCTGGTGATGTGGCTGGTGGGGTCGCGGGAGTTGCCGCTGACGTTGCGTCTGCAAGATCGCGACGATATCCACCTCGACGCGAGTCAGTGCACGATCATTGCGGTGGGCACCCAGGCCTTTGTTCATTTGATCAATATATCGCTGGACGTCGCCCTGCCCTGCGACACGTTAATCGAGTACGACCTGCTGATTGACGACGCTGGCGCAGGTATTGCCGATTGGGCCCCGCACTTGCTGTACGGCGACGCCCGTTGCCCAAACTTCGTCCTGCGTAAACGGGTCGATCAACTGCTGCATGGTTCTTGCCGCAAACCTCACCATCCGGCCCCGGACGGTTTGCTGTGTGTCGATCGTTTGCTGGAGGCCGAGCCGGGTGCACACAAACGTCCGGCGCTGCTGATGATGAGCGGCGACCAGGTGTACGCCGACGATGTCGCCGGCCCAATGTTGCGGGCTATCCATGCCTTGATCGCGCGGTTGGGATTGTTCGGCGAATACCTCGAAGGTGCGGTGGTCAGCGACAGCGCCAAGCTCTACGAGGATCCCGCCAGTTACTACCATCGTGCGGATTTGTTACCGGCGCTGAAGAGCAACGAAACCCTGCGCGAGCGATTTTTCGGCGGGGTGCGTAAGCCGATTTTCACCAGCAGCAGTGCTGACAATCATTTGGTGACGTTCGCCGAGGTCATGGCCATGTACCTGCTGGTGTGGTCGCCGACGCCCTGGACGTTGATCGCTCCAAAACCGCCAAAATTGATTCCCGAAAGACGCGAGCGTTATGCGCTTGAGCAAACGTGCATCGATGATTTCAAGGCCGGTCTGGGTGGTGTCGCCCGAGTGTTCGCGCATCTGCCGTGCCTGATGATTTTCGACGATCACGATATTACCGATGACTGGAATCTTTCCGCGCAATGGGAGGAAACGGCCTACGGTCATCCGTTCTCCAAGCGCATCATCGGTAACGCACTGATTGCTTACATGGTGTGCCAGGGCTGGGGCAACAACCCGGATGCTTTCGACGGCGTGCTGGAAAAAACCCGCTTATTGAGTGCCACAGGGCAGGACGATTATCTCGACAGCGACGTGCAGGACGGTTTGATCGATGAGCTGCTGAGGTTTCAGAACTGGCATTACGTGCTGCCCACTAGCCCGGCCATTGTCGTGCTCGACACCCGCACCCGGCGCTGGCGCAGTGAGATGACCCTCAAGCAGCCTTCGGGTTTGCTGGATTGGGAAGCCCTCAGCGAACTGCAACAGGAGCTGCTCGATCACCCGTCGGCGATCATCGTTTCACCGGCGCCGATCTTCGGCGTCAAACTGATCGAAACGATACAGCGGGTCTTCAGCTGGTGTGGTTATCCCCTGCTGGTGGACGCCGAAAACTGGATGGCCCATCGCGGTGCGGCCCAGGTGATCCTGAACATTTTCCGACACTCGCGCACACCCGGTAACTACGTGGTGCTGTCGGGCGATGTGCATTATTCCTTCGTCTACGAAGTATTGATCCGACACCGCAAGGCCGGTCCGAGGATCTGGCAGATCACCAGCAGCGGCATCAAAAACGAATTCCCGCCCGCGCTGCTCGAGTGGTTCGACCGGCTTAACCGCTGGCTCTACTCGCCGCGCTCGCCACTCAACTGGCTGACCAAACGCCGGCGCATGCGTATTGTTCCGCATGTCCCGGAACATGCTGAAGCAGGTGAACGGCTGTGGAATTCGGCGGGGATCGGGCAGGTGTTCTTTAATGAAAAAGGACAGCCGCAGGAAATTTATCAGCACAACTCAAACGGTTCCCCGAAGACGCGGATGGTTGCGCCTGAAAATAGCGAGTGAGTCTGCCCGACCGTGTCGCCTGCTTCGCGAGCAAGCCCGCTCCCACACTGGCTCAGTGTCGAATACAAAACGTGTGGGCAGCGCAGATCAAGTGCGGGCTTGCTCGCGATAGCGCCTTCAACAGCGCAACAAGTACCGGCACCGACACCGGCTCTGAGGATTTTGCCAAAGGTACTCCAGCAAATGACGACCTTGAGCAACCCGCATACCATGAACCTCACCCGAACCCTGATCATCGGCAACTCCGGTTCCGGCAAAAGCTGGCTGGCCGAACGGCTGGCCGAGCACCTGCACATACCATGGGTCGATCTCGATTCGATTCACTGGTTATCCGACGAACACAGCATCCCCCGCCCCCGTGCCGAGGCGTTGGGAATGGCACGGGTGCTGGCCAGTGGAGAGCGCTGGGTGATCGAAGGCGTTTACGGCAGGATCGTTAGCGAACTCTTGCCCCGGGCAACTGCGCTGATCTGGCTGTGTCTTGATGATGAAGAATGTGTCGCCAATGTTCGTCAGCGAGAGGCGCAAAGGGACGAGCATGACGAGTTGTTGATTGCATTGCTGGACTGGGCCCGCAGCTATCGTACGCGCGAAGAGTCCAGTGGATTTGCCGCGCATCAGCGTTTGTTCGATGGGTTTAGCGGTTCGAAACTGCAACTCATGAACCGAGCGCAAACGACCGATTTCATCCATCCCTCATCCCACACCCGGCGCATTTGAGCACAGGGGATGGCGTGTTAATCGGATCGGGATTACATCGATCACGGAAACGTCTCGAAGAATCTTCGGCGATACTCAGTACAAACGTAGATGCATCGTCTGCGTAACGACCACTCGTAGGTATCACCTTGTCATCCTGTACTCATTTCTGTACGTTCTTTGCATCGAGCGAGGACTACAACATGCAAACCATCAACTACACCACAGCACGTGCACACCTTGCCGAAACCATGGATCGGGTCAATGAAGACCGCGCCCCAGTGTTGGTCACTCGCCAGAAAGGCGAACCCGTGGTGATGATGTCTCTGGCGGAGTACAACGCTCTCGAAGAGACTGCCTATCTGCTTCGCTCCCCTGCTAATGCTGAACGCCTGATCAAATCGATCGGCAACCTGCGGGCAGGGAAAACCAAAACCAGGCAACTCATCGAAGAATGAATATCGAGTTCACTCCTGAAGGTTGGGAAGACTATCTGTGGTTCCAACAAAACGATAAGGCAGGACTCAAGCGAATCAACCTGCTGATCAAATCAATCCAGCGCGAGCCGTTCGATGGACTCGGAAAACCTGAACCGCTCAAATACAACTTGAGCGGCTTCTGGTCGCGCCGGATTACAGCCGAGCATCGCTTGGTCTATGCAGTCGAGGACGGCGAAATACGCATCGTGATGTGTAGATACCACTACTGAGATAAATCTCAGGCCGCGCTCACCGCCCGGCAAACCCCTCTCACAATCATCTCAACTTCCCGCTCATCAATCGTCAGCGGCGGCAGCAAGCGAATGGTCATGCCCCGTGTCACGTTGATCAGCAAGCCGTGATCCCGCGCGGCGATCAGAGTCAGGTCGCGAATCGGCTGTTTGAGTTCGATGCCAATCATTAAACCCTGGCCGCGGATCTCCAGGACGTTCGGGTCGTCCGCCAATTCGATGCGCAGTCTGGCGAGCAAACGTTCGCCCTGAAGTTTGGCGTTTTCCAGTAGCCCTTGTTCTTCGATGATCTCCAGCACGGTGCAACCGACCCGGCAGGCCAGTGGATTGCCGCCGAAGGTGCTGCCGTGACTGCCGGGGGTGAAGAGATCGGCGGCTTTGCCCCGAGCCAGGCAGGCGCCGATGGGAATGCCGTTGCCCAGGCCTTTGGCCAGTGTCATGACGTCTGGGACGATGCCTTCGTGCTGGAACGCAAACCACTGGCCGGTGCGGCCGATGCCAGTCTGGATTTCGTCGAGCATCAGCAGCCACGCGCGCCGAGTGCAGAGTTCGCGAATGGCTTTCAGGTAATCGGGCGGGGCCATTTGGACACCGCTTTCACCCTGAATCGGTTCCATCAGGATCGCTACGATGTGCGGCCCGTGGGCTTGCTGCACACGTTCCAGCGCCTTGAGGTCGCCGAACGGCACTTTGACGAAATCCCCCGGCAACTCGTTAAAACCCAGGCGCACGGCCGGGCCATCACTGGCGGACAAGGTGCCGAGCGTCCTGCCGTGGAAAGCGTTCTCCATGACCACCACCAGCGGTTGCTCGATACCTTTGTGCCAGCCATACAGCCGGGCCAGTTTCAGCGCGGTCTCGTTGGCTTCGGCACCGGAGTTGTTGAAGAACGCCCGCTCCATGCCCGCCAACCGGGTCAGTTTTTGCGCCAGCCGCTGTTGCCAGTCGATGCTGTAGAGGTTGGAAGTGTGCAACAGCAGGCCGGCCTGTTCGCTGATGGCTGAGACGATTTTAGGGTGGGAGTGACCGACGTTGGTCACTGCCACGCCCGCGACCGCGTCCAGGTATTCACGACCGGCCTGATCCCACAGGCGCGTGCCCAGGCCCTTGCTGAAACTCAAGGCCAAGGGTTGATAAGTGGTCATCAGGCAGGCAGCGGTCATGACATCAAGCTCCATCAATGGTCGGTGTTTTTGCAGTATGGTTAGCCACCTGAGCTAGATAAACGCGGCAACACTTCAATCATTTTAAAGCTGAGCTTGATAATGGATTTATTCCAGGCAATGACCGTTTACGTCAAAGTGGTGGAAACCGGCAGCATGACCGCCGCCGCCTTCCAGTGCGAAATATCCACGACCATGGTCGGCAATCACCTACGGGCGCTGGAGCAACGTCTGGGCGTGCGCTTGCTCAACCGCACGACGCGGCGCCAGCGGTTGACGGAGTTCGGCACGGCTTATTATCAACGCTGCCTCGAAGTCCTGGGGTTGGTGGCTGACTCCGAGCGCTTGGCCGAGCAGGCCCTCGACGAGCCGAGCGGCACCTTGCGCATCACCGCACCGCTGACGTTCGGCAGCGAAAAACTGGCACCCGCCCTGAGTGAATTCGCCCTGCTGTGTCCACGCGTCAAGTTGGATGTGATCCTCACCAATCGCCGTCCCGACCTGCTCGAAAACGGTTTCGATGTGGCGTTTCGCCTGGGCAATACCGAGGAGACCAATTTGATCGCCCGTCCACTCCTCGACTACACCTTGACCATGTGTGCATCACCGGAGTACCTGGCGCGCAAAGGCACACCGCAGAAACCTGATGATCTGCAACACCACGACTGTCTATCCTTTGCCTACCCGGCCGGGGATGATTGGCAGTCGGTGGAAAAACATTGGCGCCTGACCGGTCCCGAAGGCGAAGTGGCGGTCGCGGTCAATGGACCGATGTTGATCAACAGTTCGGCAGGACTGCATCAAGCGGCGCGAACCGGTATGGGCATCGTGGTGTTGCCTGATGCGTTGATGGAGCAAGATCTCAAGGACGGAAAACTGGTGGCATTGATGCAGGATTACCTACCGCCGAGCCGACCGATGAACCTGATGTATGCCCAGGATCGCTACCGTTTGCCAAAACTGCGTAGTTTCGTCGACTTTGCCTTGCAGAGATGGGGCAAGCACTAGCCGACCGAATACACCATGCACTAATCTCCTCGACTGGCGGGTCACTTATTTATCAGGGCGGCAGGGAGAGCGGAGATGAGTGAGGCGTCGAATATCGAGCCGTTGAAGTTCAATCTGTCGGATTTGAACGAAGACATGCTGCACACCATTCTGGAACTGGTCAGCGATGGCATCTGGGACTGGAACGCCAACACAGGGTTCGTCTATCGCAACCCCGGATGGTACGAGATGCTCGGCTACGCGCCTCATTCCCTGGATAACAACGTGTTGACTTGGGAAAACGTGATCCATCCCGACGATTACCTGCAGGTTATGGCGTTGTTCGATGACTACCTGAGTCAGCGAGCGCCCGGCTATCAGGCGGAGTATCGCTGCCGCATGCAGGATGGCAGCTATACCTGGATCGAAGACCGTGGCTACGTACTGGCACGCAATGCCGACGGCTCGGTGGCACGGATGGTCGGTGCACACCGCAGCATCGAAGACAAGAAGCGCCTGTTCGAAGCGCTTGAACGGCGCAACCAATCCCTTGAAGCAATCGTTGAAGAGCGCACCCGGGAGCTTTCCAGGGTCAATCTGCAGCTACAAATTCAACTCGAAGAAAACCGCAAACTGGCAGAAACCGACGCACTGACATCGATCGCCAACCGCTATCGCCTGGAAAAAGCCCTGCCCCTGGAATGCGACCGCGCCCAGCGCTTTCGACAGCCACTGTCGCTGATAGCCATGGACATCGACGACTTCAAGTGCATCAACGATCACTATGGCCACGCGCTGGGTGATGCGGCATTGGTGCAAGTGGTCGAGAGCGTGAAGCACTGCGTGCGCGAAGGCGATCTGCTCGCGCGTTGGGGTGGTGACGAGTTCATCATGATCCTTCCCAATACACCACTCGCCGACGCCCGGACCCTCGCCGAGAAAATCCGCCACGGCCTTGCAAGCTTGCTGCCGATCGGGGACTTTCAAGTGACCATGAGTTTTGGCGTGATTCAGCGCTTTGAAGAAGAACAACAGACCGGGTTGCTGGCCAGGGCCGATCAAGCGCTGTACCGGTCGAAGATCGCGGGCAAGAATGTAATTTCGGGGTAAGGGCTATGCCCTTCAGTTCTCACATCCCCGCCTTCACCAACACCGGTTTCTCCTGATACCGATCCGGATACAGCTGCTTCAGCTGCGCCACTTTCGGTAGATCGTTGATCACGATGTAGGGATAGGTCGGATGCTCGGTCAGAAAGTCCTGATGCTCTTCCTCCGCCGGGTAGAAACCGTTGTAGGTTTCCAGTTTTGTGACAATGGGTTTGTTGAACGAATGTGCGGCGTCGAGCTGAGCGATGTAGGCCTGAGCGATACGTTGTTGTTCGCTGTTTGCCGGGAAAAGCGCCGAGCGATACTGAGTGCCGCTGTCAGGTCCCTGACGGTTGAGTTCGGTAGGGTTGTGAGCCACCGAGAAGTAGATTTGCAGCAAGGTGCCATAGCTGACCTGACGCGGGTCGAAGGTGACTTCGACGGATTCCGCATGACCCGTATCGCCCTCGCTGACCCGCTCGTACTGAGCGGTGTTGGCTGCACCGCCGGCGTAACCGGAGACAGCTCTCGTCACCCCTTTGACATGCTGGAACACGCCTTGGACACCCCAGAAGCAACCGCCGGCGAAGACTGCGGTTTCGCTGTGGGCCTGGGTGGTTTCGTCGAGGATGGGTGGAGGAATCATGACCGCGTCTTCGGCACCGAAAGAGAACGCTGAGCAGTGGCCGATGACGCCGGCAGCGGCCAGGCCCAACAGGGTGCGGCGCCAGGTAAATAGGGTTTTCATGAGGCTGACTCCTGAATAAATGGAATGACGATCAACCGAACGTAAACGCGAAAAGGAGTACCCCTGGATCAAGCCGCCTGCGGCTCGAACGTCATCGCCAGGCCGTTCATGCAATAGCGCAAGCCCGTAGGTTTGGGCCCATCGTCGAAGACATGGCCCAAATGACCGCCACAACGCCGACAGTGGACTTCTTCGCGCAACACCCCGAAGGAGCGGTCTTGACGAGTGGCCACAGCCTTGTCCAGCGGTGCCCAGAAGCTAGGCCAACCGGTGCGGCTGTCGAACTTGGTCGCGGAAGAAAACAGCGGCAGTTGGCAACCGGCACAGGCAAAAATGCCTTCACGGTGCTCGTTGTTCAGCGGGCTGCTGTAGGCCCGTTCGGTGCCCTCTTCGCGCAGGATTTCGTACTGCTCGGCGCTGAGCATGGCGCGCCATTCTCTGTCGCTGTGAGTCACCTCGAACACCTCCGTCGCACTGGCGTCACTGACCAGCGCAGAACTTGCGGAAAATTTTGGCAATACACCGATGACCAGGGCTGCAGCGCCTAGCCCGCCGCCTGCTACGAGAAACTGTCGCCGTGAAAACATGGTCGTCTCCGAAAAATCCAGGTGCCTGTCATGGAACACAGCCTAGGCTTGGGTTGATCGCCAAATCCTCACGAGAAGTTAAACAATTCGTGATAACTCCGGCCCCGGAAAACCCGCACAATGCGCTCATTGCGCCGAAGGATTGAGCTTGATGGAACAGACCAAACGCGTCCTCGTGGTCGAGGACGACCTGCACATCGCCGACCTGATCTGCCTGCATCTACGCGATGAGCAGTTCGAGGTGGTGCACTGCGCCGATGGCGATGAAGGCATGCGACTGCTGCAGCAAGGAAGCTGGGACGCACTGATCCTCGACCTGATGCTGCCCGGCGTCGACGGCCTGGAAATCTGTCGCCGCGCCCGCGCCATGGCTCGCTACACGCCGATCATCATTACCAGTGCACGTTCCAGCGAAGTGCATCGAATTCTCGGGCTCGAACTCGGCGCCGACGATTACCTGGCCAAGCCCTTTTCCATGCTCGAACTGGTGGCCCGGGTCAAAGCGCTGTTGCGACGGGTCGACGCCATGGCCCGCAACCTGAAAATGGACACCGGCAGCCTGATTACGGACGGCCTCTCCATCGACCCGATCACGCGCGATGTGTCCCTTGATGGTCGCCGCCTCGACCTCACGCCACGGGAGTTCGACCTGTTGTATTTCTTCGCCCGTCAGCCCGGCAAAGTGTTCTCGCGCATGGACCTGCTCAACACGGTCTGGGGCTACAGCCATGAAGGCTACGAGCACACGGTCAACACACACATCAACCGCCTGCGGGCAAAGATCGAAGCAGATCCGGCACAACCGGCGCGCATCCTCACGGTGTGGGGACGAGGCTACAAATTCGTGGCCAAGGAGGAGCAGCCGTGAGACTGACCCTGACTCAGCGCCTGTCTCTGGTTTTCGCCGTGTTGTTGCTGGTGTGCTGCGGCACGTCGGCATGGATGCAGGTGCGCGCCAACCAGATGCATGAGCTGGAAGTGGTGCAAGGGCTGTCACGGGATCTGGCCCAACACATCGCCCATGACACCGTATTGATGGACACCAAAGGCCTGATGCCCGACGCCGTGCGCGACCTGTTCAGCCAACTGATGCTGGTCAATCCCAGTGTCGAGGTTTATCTGCTCGACACCGAGGGCAAGATTGTCGGCAGCGCGGCGCCCGAGGGTCGGATACGCCGGGAGCGGGTCGGCCTGGCGCCGATCCAGCGCCTGCTCAAGGGCGATACCCTGCCGATTCTCGGCGACGATCCGCGCAGCGTCGATGGCCGCAAAGTGTTCAGCGCCGCGCCATTACAGGTCAACGGCAAACCGGCGGGCTATCTCTATGTGGTGCTGCTCAGCGAAGAGCACGACCGCTTCGCCGAACGCGGCGCCACCAGCGCAGCCCTGAATACCGCGCTGTTGTCCATCGGTCTGGTGGCGTTGCTGTGCCTGATTGCCGGTCTCACGGCATTCGCCCTCATCACCCGCCCTTTGCGCCGTTTGACCGAAACCGTCAGCCAGTTCGACATCGATGGCGCGCCGGTAACGCCACCTGCATCCGTCCCGGTGGAAAAAGCCGCCAGCCACGATGAAATTGCCATACTCGACGCGGCCTTCCGGCAGATGCAAGCGCGCCTCGGTGAACAATGGCGTTCGTTGACCCGCCAGGATCAGGAGCGCCGCGAAATGGTGGCAAACATCTCCCACGACCTGCGCACGCCTCTGGCCTCGCTGCACGGTTATCTGGAAACCTTGTCGCTCAAGGACGCCACGTTGTCCCCCACCGACCGCCGCCGTTACCTGGGCATCGCGCTGGATCAAAGCCGCAAGGTGGGTGGTCTGGCGCAATCGCTGCTGGAACTGGTGCGACTGGAACATGGTTTTGTGCAACCGGTGCTGGAGCGCTTCTCGCTGACCGATCTGGTGCAGGACATTTTCCAGAAATTCGAACTGACGGCCGAGGCGCGACAGGTCGAACTCAAGGCCACCTTCGCACCCAATGTTTCGGCCGCCTGTGCCGACCTGGGGTTGATCGAGCGGGTGCTGACCAACCTGTTCGACAACGCCCTGCGCCATACCCCCCGAGGTGGAGAAATCGAACTTGGCCTGCGCCCTCAAGGGCATTTTATCGAAGTCACCGTCAGCGACACCGGCCCCGGCATCGCCGCCGAATTGCGCGAAGGTCTGTTCCTGCGCCCATTCAACATAGGCGGCGCACGGCGTGATGGCGGACTGGGGTTGCGGATCGTACACCGGATCCTGCAATTGCACGGCCGCGAGATCCAGCTGATTGATGTTCCCGGACGCGGCGCGACCTTCCGCTTTTCGTTGGCGGTGGACCAGCAAACGGCCGAGCAATGGGCGGTTCGGTCGATGAATCTGAATTCGATGGGGAATCCGTGACAATGCCGCCTCGGTCCAATAGATTAGGCGGCCTGAAAAGGCCCAGAGCTTTCTCGCCTCAACCCAAGTTAAAAGAAGTAGTGAAATTTCAATGTCCGATTCCAATACCGCTGAATCCGTAATCACCTTGTCGTCCAAAGCGGAATACGAAAACTCCATCAATCTTTCACAGCACGTGCCCCAGGCCAAGACCATCAGCGAGATGGTCCTGGACGCTTTCCAGTCCACCCGGGAAAGCGACCAGATCCGCGAGCTGCGCGCCGCGATTCGCCAGGCTCACGACAGCTTCGACGACGATAAAGCCTACGAATTGATGGGCGAACTCAAGCAACTCAAGGACGCTGAGACTGCCGACATTGCAGCCCTGGAAGACTTGAGCAGCAAATTCCCGATCAGCCGGATTCTCTCCAGCTTCAAGGACGATCCGGCGTTTCAGGAATTGGTCTACGGCCTTGCACTGAAGGTGCTGAACCAGACCCACCAGGCCATCAGCAACCCGACCAGTAGCAAGAGCAAGGCGGCTCGCGCCAAGAAAGATGTCGAAGTGTTCACCATCAGCAAAGATGGCATCAGCGTCACGCTGCCGCTGCGTACTCCGCGTTCGCGACTGAACGTTGACCGTGAAGCACTGGAGTTCCTGGGCTTCACCTTCGTCGGCGAAGGCGAAGAAGCGGAGCTGGATAGCGAGACCTTCCTGGACAATGCCGGGACCGAACAAGCGGTTAACCGCAAGAACATCATTACCGCGCTTCAGCAGCAAACCGCGTTCGATGGCTACAGCATCGCCGCGCAGTAACACACGCTATCGATAACTGAAAAGCCCCGCACTGAGATTCAGCGCGGGGCTTTCTATTGCCAGCAGGTTCATCGTTAGAGCGTTGATGGCCGTATCGCCACGATCATGTCAACTTCAATGGCTGCGTCTTTCGGCAGTTGATAAACGCCGATCGTGGTTCGTGTATGTTTACCGGCATCGCGCAGTACATGACTGAAAACGTCCGACGCACCGTTGGCCACTTCGCTCAAGTCGACAAAATCCGCGGTGGACTTTATGTAAACCGTGACGCGCAATAGCGACTTGATCTTGTCCAGCGAACCGATGGAATCAACAATCAATGCCAGACCGCGCAACGCACTGATGCTGGCAGCGCTCTGTGCATCTGCCAGCGTCAGATCCAGGCCTACCCTGCCCGGATACTGAATTTCACCATTCATCCGCGGCACCAGACCACTGATGTAAAGCTCATCGTGATGCCGCACCAACAGCGCGTAATGCCCGCCGGCCGTATTCTCACCGTAGATGTCGTAACCGAGCTCTTTTGCCAGCGCGATGAATCGTTCATCACAGGTCATGTGTTCAGTCATCTCTCCCCCTCGATCAAAAATTGGATCCATTTTTTTGACAGATTAGCTCAAAGATCTCAACTTGGGGCTGGCCTATAAAAATTAGCTTGGATCGAATTGATATCCCTTAGATTCGAAAACGATTGAAATGACGAGCGAACACCTGAATGCCCCGCCTTCGAAAGAAGTGCGGGGCTTTTTTGTTCAAGCGCGGTTGTTACCCGGTGCGTCGAGCACCTTTGCCACGTCATCGATGATCGCTTTGCTCATGTCCTGCAAAAAATGCGACGCCCAGGCATGGCGGTCGGTGTCTCGGACCATGGCGGCGTCTGATGCAAGGAGTTTGGCGACGTGGAGCAGATCAGAGGCGTGGGAGAGGGCTTGAATCACCGGGACGCCGGCGTTTATGCGGAATAGCGGTTTGTTAGCGTGATAGGAGAAGGGGGTGAGGCCAATGGTCGTTAGGTCTTGGGGATTGGTCATTGGGCACCTCCTGTGGTTGGACGGAGGTGGGTTATTACCTTCGGAGCTGAGGTGCAGGTTTCGAACGTATCGATTGCGTACATTTTGAGAACTCCTTTTAGTAGCGATTTTGCGACCGGATTCTCTAGCCCGGTCACAGAGCGGAAAGCAACGGTTTGAAGGGCTTAAAGCACTAACATTCCGCAATAACTGTAAGCCGATGGTAGTGAGAAACACCCGTCTTGATCAGAGCAAGTTTGTATAGAATCGAACGAACTTTATTGCCGGAGAGACCAGTAAAATTCAGATTCAACGCGCAGTCATCGCCACCATTGAATTCCAGCCTGGCGTGCCGCTGGTCCAGCAGATCGTCGACCAATTGTCGGTGGCGATCAGCCAGGGCGGGCTGCCTCACGGGGTCAAACTGCCGCCGATTCGCGAACTCTCCGAGTTGATGAGCGTGGGCAAATCCACGGTGGTGGATGCTCTGGACCGCTTGCGGGCCAAGGGTTTGGTGGTTTCACGCCAGGGCTCGGGGCATTACGTGCACCGTTCCAGCACCACGATCAAGACCGATGCCAGCCCGGACCTGCAACCTCAAGACACGCTCAGCGTGGTCCGTCGCGCGGTGCTGCTGGACAATGGCGCGCTGCGCCCTGGTGCCGGTTTCCTGCCCTCCTCGTGGCTGCCGGCTGAAGAGTTGCTTAAAGCCGTGCGCGGCACGTTGCGCGCCACCTCCCTGCGCATGGGCGAATACGGCGTCGCCGGCGGTTACCTGCCGCTGCGCGAGGCGTTGCGAGTCAAGCTGTCGGCCTTGGGCATCGAAGGGCCGGTGGACCAGATCATCACCACGGCCAACACCGTGCAGGCCATCGACATGCTGATGCGCCTGCTGGTCAAACCCGGCGACACGGTGCTGCTCGACGATCCGTGTTACTTCACCATGCACACCAATCTGGCCTTGCATGGTGCCAAGGTCATCACCATCCCCCGCGGGAGTGACGGCATGGACCTTGAGGTCTTCGAGCAACTGCTGATTGCCCATCGTCCCGTGCTCTACATGACCAACAGCACCCTGCACAACCCGACCGGGCATTCGTTCTCCCCGGCGCAGGTTTATCGCTTGCTGGAGTTGAGCCACCGCTATGGTTTCCACATCGTCGAAGACGACTTGTATTGCGACTTGCAGCAACGAAGCACGCCACGTCTGGCAGCAGGCGGGCTGGACAACGTCAGTTACGTGTCCGGTTTCTCCAAGACCCTGACGGCTAACAGCCGCGTCAGCTACGCGGTACTGTCACCGCAACTGGCGGCGCGGATGGTTACGCTCAAAATGGCCTGCGGTGGCATGACGTCGGAACTGGCGGAGCAGATTATCTGCACGATGCTCAGTGATGGCAGCTACGCCAAACATACCCGGCGCACGGTGGATCGGCTTTACGAGTCGAGCAGTCGGGTGACGAGTTGGCTGGAGGAGGCAGGTTGCTCGGTGTCTTCTCTGCCGGGGGAAGGGTTGTTCATCTGGACGCGTTTGCCCGAAGGACTGCATGCCGAGACGCTGGCGAGGAAAGGCCTGGAAAACGACCTGGTGCTGGCTCCTGGCACCCTGCTCAGCAAAGCGCCGAACGCTATCCACTTCCTGCGCTTCAACGTCGCCCACAGCGATAACACCCAGGTGCGGGAGCGGTTTTTCCGATTGCTCGACAGCTGAGCACTCTCTCGGACAAACCGATCCATATAGCAGCTGCCGAAGGCTGCGTTCGACTGCGCAGCAGTCGCCAACGCCTCCGATCTGCTCCACGTCGCCAAACTCCTTGCATCAGACGCCGCCATGGTTCGCGACACCGACCGCCATGCCTGGGCGTCGCATTTTTTGCAGGATATGAGCAAAGCGATCATCGATAACGTGGTGAAGGTACTCGATGCACCTTGTAACAACGGCGCCTGAATGAAAAAGCCCCGTGCTTCTTTCGATGCGTGGGGCTTTTTATGCGAAACCCGATCTATCACTCCAGGCATTACTGGTCAGCGACTTCGGCCCGTTGCTTTTCCTCTTCCTGATCCCTAAGCAAGGACTTCGTGACTTGCTCGATCAGTGTTAATTCAAACACCGAGAGAAAGCCTGATTGCCGGCTAATGTTCATTTCTGGGTCGGAGTATGCAGCGATGAAAGGCTTAGAGAGCATCTGCCACCCGCGCGGTTCAGTTCACTGGCAGCTAGCCACTTGGTCGCCGATCGATGAGAAAATCCACCAAAGTCTTTACCCTTCGGATCGGCGTGCCAACGGTAGTGACCTAAGAAGCGACTAAATCTTGTGATGGATCTCCAGCATCCTGAACGTCACTTTTCCGCCCTCGGTGGGATAGCCGGTGTTGTCCTGCACATACGCACCCGCTTTGAAATACAGGGGTTTGGTCTTCCAACTCGGGTCGATGGTGGTTCTCCAGTTGTATCCTGCTGCGCTGATGCCCAGCGCACCCTTCGGGCTGAGGTGGATCTGGTAGGAGAAGTTGCGGTTGAGCGGCACACCCGTCGCAATGGTAATTACCTGGCCCTCTTCATCGTCGGGACGCATGCGCACCTTGGCGACAATGTTTCCCGTCGAAGCCGACGTTTTGTATTGGTATTCCAGCTTCACCATGGGGCTGTTGCTGTCCTTGTTGTGGATCTGGCCAATCACGATCTTGCCGGTGCTGGGCACTTGATTGACGGCCAGACTCGCCCGCAGGGTGTTATCCGCCGCTGAATACTGCCAGTTGCGCAGCCTTCCATCGCTATAGGTTTCCCGCAACTCGCTACGCGGGTAAACAGCGTTGGCCGTCCTGGAACCGGTCACGGGCGCCCAGAAGGAAAGGGTAGCGGCGTCAGAACTGAAATACTGGTCCTTGAACCCTTGCGCCAGTCGAGGCGTTTCTATGGTGGCCGGTGGACTGCCTTCAGGGATGCTTAAATTCCAGGTGGTGAGGTCGATCATGTCTAGGATCCTATAGGCGGGAAATGTAGCGGCCACAGTTGCGCTCGAACCCGCGCTATTGAACTGTGTCAATTGGGCTTGCTGATTGGGAAATCCGTATGGCGGTAGATTGACGTCAAATGTTCGTCGAGGGAGTAAGTGCAGGCTTTGTGCCCGCGAGGGTTACCGTTAGTCGGGTATTTTTGGAGGTGACGGAACTTTTGCGGAATTGCTTTTACTGATCTGGAAATCCGGATGTTGAGGGAAACAACCGGACAGGTGCACGCTTGCGTCGGATGGCTGGCCACAGTTTTTCGCGCCATTACCATCAGTGGCGGGAGTGAGCAGTCTTCGAGGAAATTAATGCGTATGGAGCGAGTGACGCTTCATGCCTGAAAGGGGATTTGGTTTTATCCGCGGCAACGATGGTCGCGACTACTTCGTGCACAAAAAAAGTGTCGCCGGAGGTGAGCTTGTGGATGGCCAGCAGGTAGAGTTCGACGGAATGCCTGGGCCGAAAGGCTACAAGGCGGTAAGTGTGATTCCCGGTGATTTGCCGCTCGAGCCTGACAGGCCTACAACGCTGAACGCCACTGCGGGGCCGGCAGCAGAGGCAACCAAGCTGATACCTCCAGGCGCGCTGGAGCACCTGTTGAAACTGGCCTTCAGCTGGTCGCTCACCCTGTTGAAAATTCTCAGGGTGATCATTCTGCTAAACCCTGACTGTCAATCCTCTCTTCCCCACGAATCCGTAAAGAACCATAAAAAACCCCGCTCTTCTCTCGAAGGCGGGGCTTTTTTACAGCATCTGTCTTAAGGCGCGTACGTCAGCAACAACTCACTCGGCACTTTAAAGTCCAACGACATCATCACGCTCAACGCGGTAATGGTGAAGATCGAGAACACAAACAGCTTGCGTGCCCAGACCGTGTCATCCACTGCCTTGTAGCCGGTCCAGGCCATGTACAACCAGTACATGCCCATGGCCGCGGCGACGGCGAGGTAGCTCATGCCGGCGTAGCCGCTGAAGGTCAGCATCAAGGTCGCCACGAGGAACGCCAGGATGTAGAGCAGGATGTGCTTCTTGGCCACTTGAATGCCGCGCTTCACTGGCAACACCGGAATCGATGCGGCCAGGTAATCGTTGAAGCGGAAGATCGCGATGGCGTAGGAATGCGGCATCTGCCACAGGCTGAACATCACCAGTAACGTCAGTGCGGCCATGTCGAAGCTGTTCGTCACAGCGACGTAGCCAATCACCGGCGGCATGGCGCCCGACAGACTGCCCACCAGCGTGCCGTGAACCGACTTGCGCTTGAGGTACAGGCTGTAGAAGCCGACGTAGATGACAAAGCCGATTACCGCGAACAAAGCGGCCAACGGGTTGGCCACTTTGTACAACAGTGCAACGCCGAAAACACCCAGGACGGTCGCAAAAGCCAGGGCCAGTTTCAGGGAGATCAAGCCCTGGACCAGCGCCCGGTTCTTGGTGCGTTCCATCTTCAGGTCGATGTCGCGGTCGATGCAGTTGTTGAACACGCAACCGGAAGCCACCACCAGCGACGTGCCGATCATGGCGGCCAGGAAAATGGCCAGATCGACATGCCCTTTCGAGGCCAGGAAAAATCCGCCTGCCACTGAAAGCACGTTACCGAAAATGATCCCCGGTTTGGTGATTTGGATAAAGTGCTTAAAGGACATCCGGGGTTTCCTCAGTGCGCCATCATGTTGGAGTGGATGCTGAACATGATCCACAGCGACAGGCCTACCAACAGAACGATTACCAGGGCTGCGAAGACAAACGCGATCACGTTGTTACGCTGAGCAGCCGAGCGGTCCAGGTGGAGGAAGTACACCAGGTGCACCAGCACCTGGATCACTGCGAAGGCCAGTACGATCCACAGGGTCATGGCTTTGGGCAGCGACGGGTACATCACCAGGCCGAAAGGTATGACCGTCAGGATCACCGACAGGATGAAACCGATAGCGTAGGACTTGACGCTGCCGTGGCCGGCGTCGTGGCTATCGTGGGAATGAGCGTTAGCCATTTACATAGTCCCCATCAGATAAACAACGGTGAATACGCAGATCCACACCACGTCCAGGAAGTGCCAGAACAGGCTCAGGCAGCTCAGACGGGTTTTGTTGGTCGCCGTCAGGCCGTTTTTCTGCACCTGGTACATCATGATCGCCATCCAGATCAGACCGCTGGTCACGTGCAGACCGTGGGTGCCGACCAGGGTGAAGAACCCGGACAGGAAGCCGCTGCGGCTAGGGCCGAAGCCTTCGGCGATCAGGATGTGGAACTCGTTGATCTCCATGGCAATGAAGCCGGCGCCCAACAGGAAGGTCATGCCCAACCAGCCCAGCACCTGAGTCTTCTTGCCCTTGAACAACGCCAGCATGGCGAAGCCGTAGGTGATCGAGCTGAACAGCAGCAGAGCGGTTTCGCCCAGTACGTATGGCAGCTCGAAGATGTCGGCGCCCGATGGGCCGCCCGCTACGTTGTTAACCAGTACCGCGTACACCGCGAAGATCGACGCAAACAGAATGCAGTCGGTCATCAGGTAGAGCCAGAAACCGAATACGGTCATCTCGCCCGAGTCGTGGTGATGGTCGTCGTGCCCATGGTCCGTGCCATGGGCGTGTCCAGCAGTGGTCACTAAGTTCGACATGGTTTAAGCCTGTTCCAACGAGGTTTCAACACGGGTGGCGGTGGCTGGAACTTTCCCGGCCGCTACCAGACGTTTGTGCTGCTCGGCTTCGATGCGCTCGATGACATCCACCGGCACCATGTAGCCCTGATCGTCACGGGCAGCATGGAGGGTGAAATACACCACGGTGCCGACCAGACCGACGATGGCCAACCACCAGATGTGCCAGATCATCGCGAAACCGAACACGGTCAGCAGAGCCCCCATGACCACACCGGTCGCGGTGTTGTTTGGCATGTGGATCGGCTCGTAACGGGCCGGAGCCTGGTACGCGGTACCGTCTTCCTTGGCTTCGGTGAACGGGTCGATGACTTCGGCTTTCGGCAGCACAGCGAAGTTGTAGAACGGTGGTGGCGACGAAGTCGACCATTCCAGCGTGTGGGCATTCCACGGGTCGCCGTGTTCGCACATGTTTTCTGGCTTGTTGCGATCACGCACGCTCACGTAGAGCTGGATCAGCTGGCAAGCAATACCGACAGCGATCAGTACCGCACCGA
The DNA here is from genome assembly GCF_054897765.1 of Pseudomonas sp. RT4P38. Lineage (NCBI taxonomy): Bacteria > Pseudomonadati > Pseudomonadota > Gammaproteobacteria > Pseudomonadales > Pseudomonadaceae > Pseudomonas > Pseudomonas sp. RT4P38. The sequence goes on along the minus strand of NZ_CM142703.1, from coordinate 1,357,704 downwards.
ACAACGCAACGTACAGATAAGGCACCCACTCAGGGTTGGTGGAGCTGTTCAGACGACGGGTCATGCCCATGAAGCCCAGTACATACAGCGGCATGAACGCGACGAAGAAGCCGGTGATCCAGAACCAGAACGCGGCCTTGCCCCAACCTTCGTGCAGCTTAAAGCCGAACGCTTTCGGGAAGTAGAAGCTGAAGCCTGCGATGTAACCGAATACCGCGCCGCCGATGATCACGTTGTGGAAGTGCGCGATCACGAACAGGCTGTTGTGCAGAACGAAGTCAGCACCCGGAATGGCCAGCAGTACGCCGGTCATGCCGCCGATGGCGAAGGTCACCATGAAGCCCAGGGTCCAGAGAACCTGGCTGGTGAAGCGCAGACGGCCTTGGTAAATGGTGAACAGCCAGTTGAAGAGCTTCACCCCCGTCGGGATCGAAATCAGCATCGTCGCCAGACCGAAGAAGGCGTTGACGCTGGCACCCGAACCCATGGTGAAGAAGTGGTGCAGCCAGACCATGAAGCCCAGGATCGAGATCGCGCCACTGGCGTAGATCATCGAGTGGTGGCCGAACAGTTTCTTGCCGGAGAAGGTCGAGATGACTTCGGAGAAGATCCCGAACGCCGGAAGAATCAGGATGTACACCTCGGGGTGACCCCAGGCCCAGAACAGGTTGACGTACATCATCGGATTGCCACCAAGTTCATTGGTGAAAATGTGGAAATCCATGTAACGGTCAAGTGTCAGCAAAGCCAGGGTAGCGGTCAGGATCGGGAACGAAGCGACGATCAAAACGTTGGCCCAGGTGCAGGTCCAGGTGAAGATCGGCATGTCCATCAGCTTCATGCCAGGGGTACGCATTTTCAGCACGGTGGCCAGGAAGTTGACCCCCGTCAGCGTCGTACCCAACCCGGACAGCTGTAGCGCCCATATGTAGTAATCCATCCCCACGCCCGGGCTGTATTGCAGGCCCGACAGCGGCGGATAGGCAACCCAACCGGTCTTGGCGAATTCGCCAACGCCCAGGGACAGGTTGATCAGCACCACGCCGGACACCAGCAGCCAGAAGCTCAGGGAGTTCAGGAACGGGTAGGCCACGTCACGCGCGCCGATCTGCAGCGGCACTGCAAGGTTCATCAAGCCGGTGAAGAATGGCATCGCCATGAAGATGATCATGATCACACCGTGAGCGGTGAAGATCTGGTCATAGTGTTCAGGCGGCAGGTAGCCAGGCGAACCCTCGGTGGCCATGGCCAACTGGGTACGCATCATGATGGCGTCGGCAAAACCGCGCAGCAGCATGACCATGGCGACGATGATGTACATCACGCCGATTTTCTTGTGGTCGACCGAGGTCAGCCATTCGGTCCACAGGTAGGTCCACTTCTTGAAGTAAGTGATACCCGCGAACAGTGCCAGACCGCCGAGCGCGATCATGGCGATGGTTATCATCACGATCGGTTCGTGGAACGGGACCGCTTCCCAACTTAATTTACCAAACATCGTTTACTCCTCTGCCCCGGCGGCTGAATGCGAACTCATGTCCATCCCTTCCATATGGGCCACTTCTTTCTCTTTCTTCTCGTGGTGCATCGGCTTGCCCGGTTTCATGCCTTCGTACTTGTCGACGATGATCTGGAACAGGTTCGGCGTAACCGAGGAGTAGAGCTCGACTGGGTTGTTCTGGCTTGGCTTGGTAAGGGCTTCGTATTCAGCTTGTTCCAGCTGTTTAGGTGCCTTTTTGACTTCGCTTACCCAGGCGTCGAAATTCTCCTGAGAAGTTGAGATCGCTTTGAATTTCATGCCGGTGAAACCTGCGCCGCTGTAGTTGGCAGAGATGCCTTCCATTTCAGCGTCACGGTTGGCAATCAGGTGCAACTTGGTCTGCATGCCGGCCATCGCGTAGATCTGGCCGCCCAGGCCCGGAATGAAGAACGAGTTCATCACGGAGTCCGACGTCACTTTGAAGTTAACGGGCGTATTCGTCGGGAACACGATCTTGTTGACCGTGGCGATACCCTGCTCCGGGTAGATGAACACCCACTTCCAGTCCAGCGAGACCACTTCGATGGTGATCGGCTTGACGTCGGATTCCAGCGGACGGTACGGGTCAAGTTCGTGGGTCGACACGTAGGTGACGTAACCCAGAGCAATGATGATCAGCACTGGAACAGCCCACACCGCGATTTCGATCTTGGTGGAGTGCGACCACTTCGGCGTGTACACGGCGTTAGTGTTGGTCGCGCGGTATTTCCAGGCGAACAGGAAGGTCATGACGATGACCGGGACCACGACCAACAGCATCAGCAGCGTTGCGGTGATGATCAGGTTTCGCTGCTCAAGGCCAACCTGGCCCGTTGGATTGAGCAAGGTCATGTTGCAGCCTGACAGCAGCAACGTGCCAATCAGCGGCAATAAGCCTAGTAGTCTGGGGTACCTGTTTTTACTCATCTCACGACCTCTAAAGCAGCTTGCGCAATGCAGTTGGGTTTTGATCGCCAACACTTCACCCTGCCAAGGGTTGGCATTTTTCTTGGATTGAATAAGTGGCTGCCCGTCGCGCGTCAGACGCTGTTCGACAAATCCTGGGCCAGCGTTGAGTTCTTATTCGAATACGTGGTCAAAGGCCTTGTTACAGACCAATTCCATTTGGTGCGGATAATTGGAAGGCACCGACACTTGGGAGTCGCATGAAGCCAATTGGCCTCTCGACGCCCTATTCCTGCTCAGGGATGAGCAGTGCCGGGAATTCAGTGCGGGCGATTGTAGATATGTAACGTTTTATAAACCATGTCTCATCCCGAAATAATTTTTATCCATTCCAGCAACAATCAATAACGGTATTTGCAAAAGTGCGCCATGGTATCGAAATTAATTCTCAACAAAAACACCAAAAATTGTAGGTCTACCTCAGGCAGTTCAGACAGTATCGAAGGCTCTGCCCCCTTCCTCGACCCCGCCCAAGCCCCTATATGACAAGGGCTCTGGCTATTCGCCAAGGCCTGTTAAAACTGTCTGTTCCGGATCTTTCAGGTAGAAGTCGCCCGACGCTGAAAAAGGCCAATTTTGTTGCGTGACACGCTACCAATTCGGCGCGTTGAAATGCCTTGCGACACTCCTGCTGTGACAACATGTCGCACATGTGTCGCACCTAGACTTGTCGCGCATCAAGGTCATTTTACCTGCGCCCCGAAATGCAAAACGCCCCGGCCTTCGCAATGAGGACCGGGGCGTTTTTTTGTGTGACGCAGCGACGCGGCGGATGGCCTCAGCGCAGCGCTTTGCGGTTACGCGAAATGAGCAGCGGCACCAGCACCACGACCAGCACAAAGGCGAGCAGCGCCCATTGAGCGAGGGACAAACCGAGGATCGGCGGGTACGGCGTGGAGCAGAAGCCGTCGACCTGGAAGCCCAGCGGGAAGATCTTCGCCAGTGGCAAACCGTCGACAATCGGTTGCAGCACGTCGATGCCGCAGCTGACCGCCGGGTAGAACTGGGTATAGACGTGATGCCCGGCCACCCCGACGCCTGCCAGGGCGCAGATCACCACCAGAGTTTCAAATACCGTGATGCTGCGACGGGTGCGCGTGGCCGCGCCGATGAACGCGAAGAGCGCAATCAGCAGCAACGCATAACGTTGCAGGATGCACAGCGGGCATGGCGCCTCGCCCAGAACAATTTGCATGTACAGCGCGCCGCCGATCAGCGCCAGGCAGATGATGCCCAGCAACACCAGATAGCGCCGTTCACGGCCCAACCGCATTGTTTCCTCGCTCATTGCGTTTCCCTTCTGAATATCGATTGCCCCAAGTCTACACGCTGGCCCTGACCTTTGAGAGTCCGGCGCGCGCAGCTGGGTATCGGGGAATAGACGACGAGCCGGTTAAGAAGGGATTAACTTTGAGGCATTTTTCAATAATCGGAACCACGCGGGGGCTTTCGTGAGAAAACCCCAGCAAGCGATTGATCAGTCGCCGTAGATATCAGACTTGAAGTATTTCTCTGAAATCTGCTGGTACTCGCCACTGGCACGAATGCTGTCGATTGCGGTGTTCAGCTCGGAGACCAACTCGGTGTTGCCCTTGCGCACCGCAATCCCGGCGCCCTCGCCCACGTATTTCGGATCCTTGAGCTCCGGCCCGACAAAGGCATAACCCTTGCCACGCGGCATCGTCAGGAAGTCATTCAGCGGGATGGTATCGGCAAAAATGGCATCGAGGCGACCGGCAGCCAGATCCATGTAGATTTCTTCGTTGTTGCCGTAACGCTTGACGTTGACGCCCTTCGGTTCAAAAACCTCAGTGGCGTAACGGTCAGTGGTGGTAGCGCGCTGCACGCCAACCGTCTTGCCCTTGAGGCTGGCGTACTGGTCATCCACGACCGCGCCGTCCTTCATCACCAGACGCGATGAAGTGAAGTAGTACTTGTGGGTGAAATCCACGGACTTCTTGCGGTCTTCGTTGATGGTCATGGACGACAGCGCCATGTCGATTTTCTTCACTTTGAGGGAAGGAATCAGACCGTCGAACTCACCTTCGACCCAAACGCACTTGACCTTCATCTGCGCGCACAGGGCATTGCCGATGTCGTAGTCGAACCCGACAATCTCGCCTTTATCGGTTTTGGACGCGAACGGTGGATAAGCTGCTTCGATGCCGATGCGCAGGGTTTTATCGGCGGCGAACAGGGAGCTGCACGCCAACAGGCTCAGGGCCAGACCGGTGATGAGGGGGAGTTTCTTCATGTTCGTTCTCTCGCGGGTTGTTGTTGGTTTGGCAAGACAGAAGAAAAAACTAAAACGGGGGGAAGCCTTTTTTGTACTTAAATTCCATACTGGACTTTTATGTATTAATCGTCAATCCGGGGAAATGGAGATGTGCTGGCCGGTGGTCGGGAGGTGGGTCAGGAGGAGATCGGGTGTTGCGGATGGCCTCTTCGCGAGCAAGCTCGCTCCCACAGGGGATTTTCGTCGTACACAAAATTTGTGTTCAGTGAGATCAACTGTGGGAGCGAGCCAGCTCGCGAAGAGGCCAGAGCAGTCGACAAAAAAAACGGCTTGTTTACTGCTTCCAGCGATCCGCCGCCGCATGATCGCTGTCACGCCCTTCAACCCAACGTGCCCCATCACGGGTGTTTTCTTTTTTCCAGAACGGTGCGCGGGTTTTCAGGTAATCCATGACAAAGGCGCAGGCATCGAACGCGGCCTGGCGGTGGGCGCTGGCGGCGCCGACGAAGACGATCGGCTCCCCTGGTTCCAGGGCGCCGATGCGATGCAGCACTTCAAGTTTGAGCAGCGGCCAGCGCTGCTCAGCCTCTGCGGCGATCTTGCCGAGGGCCTTTTCGGTCATGCCCGGGTAGTGCTCAAGGAACATTCCGGCGACGTCGAGTCCGTCATTGAAGTCGCGAACATAGCCGACGAAACTCACCACCGCTCCGACGCCCACGTTGGCGGCGTGCATGGCATTGACTTCAGCACCTGGATCGAACGCCGTGGACTGCACGCGAATCGCCATGGCTCAACCTCCGGTCACGGTCGGAAAAAATGCCACTTCATCGCCATCGCTCACCGGCTCATCGAGCTGGCACAAGTCTTCATTGCGGGCGCACATCAAGTTCTGTTCGCTCAGCACATCGGCACCGTCACGCTGGGCCAGCAGTGCACGCACATCGTCGACGGTGGCGAAATCACCTTCAACCTTCACCGAGTCCACGCCGAGCGCTTCACGGTAACGGGCAAAAAACTTCACGGTGATGTTCATGGCTGATCCGCCTGGAAATGGCCGCTCTTGCCACCGAGTTTCTCCAGCAACCGCACGCTTTCGATGGTCATGCCGCGATCCACTGCCTTGCACATGTCATAGATAGTCAGCGCCGCGACGCTGGCGGCGGTCAGGGCTTCCATCTCCACGCCGGTCTGCCCGGACAACTTGCAGCGCGCGACGATGCGCACGGTGTCGTCGCCTTCGGCACTGAGCTCGACCTTGACGCCGGTGAGCAGCAGCGGATGGCACAGAGGGATCAGATCGCTGGTTTTCTTCGCGGCCTGAATACCGGCGATACGCGCCACGGCGAACACATCACCCTTGGGGTGACCGCCGCTGACGATCATCTGCAGGGTTTCGGGCAGCATGCGCACCAGCGCTTGGGCCGTTGCTTCACGGAACGTTACGGCTTTTTCAGTGACGTCGACCATATTGGCGCGACCTTGGGAATCGAGATGAGTCAGCACAGGGATACTCCTGATCAGGAGCACCGATTGTAAACCTGTGGGTCAAATTTCGGCCATAAAAAACCGGGCGGCCTGCGCAGGCCGCCCGGCTCTGTTGAGGAGGTTACAAATGCGTTTCGGCGTATTCGGCCAGAATCGAACGTGGCACCCCTTGCAGGGTGATGTGCACCCCGTTGGGGAAATCCTTGAAGCGCTCTGTCAGGTACGTCAGCCCGGAACTGGTCGCGGACAGGTATGGCGTGTCGATCTGTGCCAGGTTGCCCAGGCACACCACTTTGGAACCGGCGCCAGCACGGGTGATGATGGTTTTCATCTGGTGTGGCGTGAGGTTCTGGCATTCATCGATCAGGATCAGGCTCTGCTGGAAGCTGCGGCCTCGAATGTAGTTGAGGGATTTGAACTGCAACGGCACCTTGCTGAGGATGTAATCGACGCTGCCATGGGTGTTTTCGTCATCCATGTGCAAGGCTTCGAGGTTGTCGGTGATGGCGCCCAGCCAAGGCTCCATTTTTTCCGCTTCGGTGCCGGGCAGGAAGCCGATCTCCTGATCCAGGCCCTGCACGCTACGCGTCGCGATGATGCGCCGGTAGCGTTTGCTGACCATGGTCTGCTCAATCGCCGCCGCCAGTGCCAGGATGGTTTTACCCGAGCCGGCCGCACCGGTCAGATTGACCAGGTGAATATCCGGATCAAGCAAGGCGTACAGCGCGAGGCTCTGATAGATGTCACGCGGTTTCAGGCCCCAGGCTTCCTGGTGTAACAGGGGTTCCTGATGCAGGTCGAGAATCAGCAATTTGTCGCTCTGGATTTCCTTGATCCAGCCGACAAATCCCTGTTCATCGATGATGAACTCGTTGATGTGCACCGCCGGCAGGTTGTCGATCAGCTGCACCTGGTGCCAGGTGCGGCCGTGATCCTGACGGGTGTCGACATTCCTCACGCGGTCCCAGAAGGAGCCGGTCATGTTGTGATAACCGTTGGGCAGCAATGACACGTCGTCGACCAGTTGGTCGGTGCTGTAGTCCTCGGCCGCGATCCCGCAAGCCCGGGCCTTGAGGCGCATGTTGATGTCTTTGGTGACCAGCACCACGGGCAGATTGGGTTCGCGCGCGTGCAAGTCGATCAACTGGTTAATGATGATGTTGTCGTTCAGGTGCTCGGGCAGAATGATGTTCGGTTCGGCACGCTTGCTCATCAGAATTGACAGCAAACCCTTGGGCCCACTTTTGCCACGCTGGATCGGAACCCCGAGCTCGACATCCTGAGGGCTGGCGTCGCCCAGGGTCTTGTCGATCAGGCGTATGGCCTGACGGCATTCTGCAGCCACGCTGTGCTGCCCGCTCTTGAGCTTGTCCAGCTCCTCAAGCACGGTCATAGGGATCGCGACGTGGTGTTCTTCGAAGTTAAGCAGGGCGTTTGGATCGTGAATCAATACGTTGGTATCGAGTACATAAAGGATTGGCTGGTTGGAGGAAGAACTACGTCCGTGATCATCCATACTCGGTCACCTTTGTGGGAGCCAGTCGACGCAATACCGTGACAGTGCTGCGCCTCGAAGTGGCCACCGAAATCACCTGCGGGGACTCAAGTGATGAACTGCAAACAACTGGGTCTTGGAAGACGCCACCTGTCTGCAGGTTTCGGCGGTCTGTCTTCGTAATACTCCAAAACCCATGACAGAAAAAAGTACTTTGACGTTTTTTTGAAGTTTATTTTTCAGAGTGACGAATAGCCCTTGGCGTGCAGGCAATGTGCCGTTAAAGTCGGAAGTCGGCCTGCGCCGAATTATCTTCCAAAACTGCCCTTGGCCCAATGTTTACGGGCTTTCGTCGTTCTCAGCGAAACGCATCCTGACAGTCTTCCCAACCGATCCCGCTTGGCGCCGTTTGTGTAATGAGCCAAGGCATCGCCGTTTTCACTGCATCCTGCTTCACGTTGAAGTTGATCACCCCGTGCCGCCACAACAGCATCAGGGTCAACACCCGTTGCGCACTCTGATTACCCTTTAGCTTGCCGGCACCGTCCTGGGCATCGATGTCCCACAATGCCACCTGCAAACCCTGAGCCTTGAAGAAGCCTTCAGCATCAGAACGACGCTGACCATCGGGCGGCCGAAACAAGGGCACGTAGTTTTCAGGCAGTTTGCTTTTAACCAGCTCGACACTGCGGCGCACCGAATCCTGCCAGTCCTGCCAATGGCTGTGGGAGCGGAACTCCCAGCCTTGCACACCGATGCACTGCTTTGAGTAAGTCGCTTGCAGACTGGCCACCGAGCGATCGGCCAGTCGGGCCTGGATGTCCTTTCCGAGGACGAAGAACGTGCCGCTCATGTTCGACTTGCGCAGGTATTCCGTGGCCCAGGCGGTGTTGTCCGGCGTGGCATTGGCGGCGCTGTCGAAGGTCAGCAAAAACAACCGGTCATGCATCGCATCGCCATTGCGCTCATAGTCGCCAAAACGATCAACTTCACTGCTGGTTTGCGGAAGCAGCGCCGCCTTGCGCAATTGCTCGTCCAGGTACTGGGCATGGAACAGTCGGCTCGGCTCGGCCCACTTTATGTAGTAGCTCTCATCGCTGACCTGAAATTTGGCGGCCTGCTGGCGCAGGGTGTCCATGTCTTCGACCAGGAAACAGAAGGAGGCATCCTGATCGCAGCTCTGCTGGGCGAAGTTGTAGTTGGCCAACAGGCGCTGCCACAGGCGCTGGCGCAGGTTATTGATCGATTCCAGATTGACCGTGCGCAACCCCAGGCGCTGGGCCAGACTCCCTTCATCCAGAGACTCGCTGGCCAGCAGAACACGGGCGAACATCAGGATCTCGGCCCGTGACGCAACGTCAAACAGGGTCGGGCTGCTGAGTTGTTCGGGCCAGGTGCTACGATCAAGCGTCGCCACATCACCCGGACCGGCCAGGGCACTGAAGCTCAAGAGCCAGGCCGTGATTAGAAAAACAATACGCAATGGGATGTCTCCATAACAAAACCCGCGCGGCACTATAGCTGATCGCCGCCGATCACCTATGACCGTGATAGCTGGAGTCAGCATGAACAACCCCCTAGAATCGCCCCCACGATTAAAGGAGACGACTTCATGCTGATGGTGATTTCCCCCGCCAAGACCCTCGATTACGAAACACCGCCGGCGACCCAGCGCTTCACCCAGCCGCAATACCTCGACCATTCCCAGGAGCTGATCCTGCAGCTGCGCGAGCTGACCCCTGCGCAGATCAGCGAGTTGATGCACGTCTCCGACAAGATCGGCGGGCTCAACGCCGCGCGCTTCGGCAGCTGGACGCCGGCGTTCACCCCCGCTAACGCCAAACAGGCCTTGCTCGCATTCAAGGGCGACGTCTACACCGGGTTGAATGCTCAAACCTTCAGCGAGGCCGATTTCGATTACGCCCAGCAGCACTTGCGCATGTTGTCCGGCCTGTACGGCCTGCTGCGCCCACTAGACCTGATGCAGCCGTATCGACTGGAGATGGGGACCAAACTGGCGAATGCCCGTGGCAAGGACTTGTATGCCTTTTGGGGCACACAGATCAGCGAATGGCTGAACGAAGCACTGGCCGATCAAGGCGATGACGTGCTGCTGAACCTGGCCTCCAACGAGTACTTCTCGGCGGTCAAACGCCACGCCCTGAACGCGCGCATCATCAATACCGAATTCAAGGACCTGAAGAACGGCCAATACAAAATCATCAGTTTCTACGCGAAAAAGGCCCGAGGCATGATGAGTCGCTTCGTTATAGAAGAACGCATCAACGACCCGGCAGCCCTCAAGCAGTTTGATGTCCAAGGCTATCGCTACAGCGCCGAGCAGTCTAAACCGGACAATCTGGTGCTCCTGCGCGATCACGCGCCAGAGTAAGCACCCGATCGGTGCGCGCCTCATTAACGGGTCGTGCGCCGACGTCCGATCGTCCAACAATCCCCCGCCTCATTTGCCACTTCATTGGCGCCAAAAAACAATCACCTGTTTTTCTAACTTTAGTTTCACTCGACTTTGATGTTTTTTTTCAGTAGTGGCACTGAATTTTTTTATCGGTAGTGGCACATAACTATCTAATCCGACAATAACCCTATGTATCAAGGGTAAAACAGGCGTTGCTATCAATATGAGAGCAGTGCCATCTTTTCCGATATTTCAAGAAATTTCAGAATTCGCGATGGGCGGACTGGAACTATGTCCACATGGATCGCTCATACCATCGGTAACCATTCTCTCGGCGCTTGTACGAGATAACTTACGCAGAGAAAAGATTCACGTAGCAAAGTTGTCACACTAACTTCTGCGAACGGGTCCCTGATTTGGGCAACACATGAAGGACAGGAGATAAGCCTCATAACTATCCCCTACAAGGCCAAGGTCGCGCCCCTATAAATGTGCTCACCTGAGCACTAAACCGCTTGATTTACGGGCTTCTGGCCTGGCATTGAGCGCGCAAGACCTTTGCACGAATGTCTTCTGATTAGAAGATCAGCTGCATAACAGGGCAAGCCATAACAATAAAGCCTAGTTGCGCACATTTTGAGTGAACTTATTTAGACACTCGGAACTTATATGCCTGCACGCGGCATTGTTGCGCCTTTAAGGCGCACTTCCGAGTGCGCTATGACCGCTGAACACCATTAACTCCGGCCATGTTATGGCTTGATAAATACAGAGGTAAATGCGATGCGCATCAGCATATTTGGTTTGGGTTACGTCGGTGCAGTATGTGCCGGTTGCCTGTCTGCACGGGGCCATGAGGTCGTTGGCGTCGATGTCGCCAAAGACAAGATCGATATGATCAACGCCGGCAAATCGCCGATTGTTGAACCGGGTCTGGGCGAACTTCTGCAGAAGGGCATCGAGACGGGCCGCCTGCGCGGTACGACCGACTTCGCCGAGGCGATTCGCGCCACCGATCTGTCGATGATCTGCGTTGGCACGCCGAGCAAGAAGAACGGCGACCTGGAACTGAACTACATCGAAGCCGTGTGCCGCGAGATCGGTTTTGTCCTGCGTGACAAGACTACCCGCCACACCATCGTGGTTCGCAGCACCGTTCTGCCGGGCACTGTCGCAAACGTTGTCATCCCGATCCTCGAAGACTGCTCCGGCAAAAAAGCCGGCGTCGATTTCGGCGTAGCAGTGAACCCAGAGTTCCTGCGTGAAAGCACCGCGATCGCCGATTACGACCTGCCGCCAATGACCGTCATCGGCGAGTTCGACAAGGCTTCGGGCGACGTTCTGCAATCGCTTTACGAAGAGCTCGATGCTCCGATCATCCGCAAGGACATCGCAGTGGCCGAGATGATCAAGTACACCTGCAACGTGTGGCACGCCACCAAGGTGACCTTCGCCAACGAGATCGGCAACATCGCCAAGGCTGTCGGCGTCGATGGTCGCGAAGTGATGGAAGTGGTCTGCCAGGACAAGACGTTGAACCTGTCCCAGTACTACATGCGCCCTGGTTTCGCGTTCGGCGGCTCCTGCCTGCCGAAAGACGTTCGCGCCCTGACCTACCGCGCCGGTTCCCTGGATGTGGAAGCACCGCTGCTCAACTCGCTGATGCGCAGTAACGAGTCCCAGGTGCAGAACGCCTTCGACATCGTCACCAGCCACGGAAAACGCAAAGTCGCCCTGCTGGGTCTGAGCTTCAAGGCCGGTACCGACGACCTGCGCGAAAGCCCGCTGGTTGATCTGGCGGAAATGCTGATCGGCAAGGGCTACGACCTGAGCATCTACGACACCAACGTCGAATATGCCCGCGTTCACGGCGCGAACAAGGATTACATCGAGTCGAAGATCCCTCACGTCTCGTCCTTGCTCAACGCCGATTTCGACGACGTGATCAACAACTCCGACGTGATCATCCTAGGCAACCGTGACGAGAAGTTCCGCGCTCTGGCGCAACAAGCTCCACACGGCAAGCAAGTGATCGACCTGGTCGGTTTCATGTCCAAAGCCACTAGCACAAGTGGCCGGACTGAAGGCATCTGCTGGTAACAAGCGGCATCGGGAGGGTTCGCGGCGCTCATATCGCCAGCAAACCCTCCCGGCTTTTTCGCCTGCCTTAACCCCATCGGGCCACCCCACAGGCTCGCCCGAGATAGAGACGGATGCAGATTATGCACAGGCTAAAGCACGGCCTACTTCAGGTCGCCGGTTGGCTGTTTTACCTAAGTTTATTGATGGGCATCGCCATGGCGTTGCCTGCGTCCACGTTCGACGCCGAGTCGAAGGACTTCATCTTCCTGATCGGTATCGTCGGTATCTGGCGCTACTCGATGGGTGCCACGCACTTTCTGCGCGGCATGCTGTTTCTGTACGTGGTCTACCCGCACCTGCGGCGCAAAGTGCGCAAGCTGGGTAAAGCGGCAGACCCGTCCCATGTGTTCCTGATGGTCACCAGCTTTCGTATCGACGCGCTGACCACCGCCCAGGTCTACGCCTCGGTGATTCGCGAAGCGATCGACTGCGGCCTGCCGACCACCATGGTCTGCTCCATCGTGGAAATGTCCGATGAGAAGCTGGTGAAAAGCCTTTGGGCCCGGATGAACCCACCGGCTCGCGTCAAGCTCGACTTCGTGCGCATTCCCGGCACCGGCAAGCGCGATGGCCTGGCCTACGGTTTCCGCGCCATCTCCCGCCACCTGCCGGACGACCGCGCAGTGGTTGCAGTGATCGATGGCGACACCGTGCTCGCCGAAGGCGTCGTGCTCAAGACCGTGCCGTGGTTCCAGCTGTTCGGCAATGTCGGCGGCCTGACCACCAACGAGTTCTGCGAAGTGCGCGGCGGCTACATCATGAGCGAATGGCACAAACTGCGCTTCGCCCAACGACACATCAACATGTGCTCGATGGCCCTGTCCAAACGCGTGCTGACCATGACCGGGCGGATGTCGGTATTCCGCGCCACCGTGGTGACAGACCCGGACTTCATCGCCGACGTGGAAAGCGACTCGCTGCAACACTGGCGCCTGGGCCGCTTCAAGTTCCTCACCGGTGATGACAAGTCGAGCTGGTTCAGCTTGATGCGCCTGGGCTACGACACGTTCTACGTGCCGGACGCCGCCATTCACACCGTGGAACACCCGCCGGAAAAAAGCTTCATCAAGGCCAGTCGCAAACTGATGTTCCGCTGGTACGGCAACAACCTGCGCCAGAACTCCCGCGCCCTGGGCCTGGGGATGAAACGCCTCGGCCTGTTCACTTCGGTGGTGCTGTTCGACCAGCGTGTATCGATGTGGACATCGCTGTTGGGCCTGACGGTCGCGATCCTCGCCACCTTCAAGTACGGCGCCGCGTTCATCCTGGTTTATCTGCTGTGGATCGGCATTACCCGTCTGATCCTGACCGTGCTGCTGTCCTGCTCCGGTCACAAGATCGGCCCGGCCTACCCGGCGATTCTCTATTACAACCAGATCGTCGGCGCGCTGGTGAAGATCTACGTGTTCTTCCGCCTCGACCAACAATCCTGGACTCGCCAGGACACCAAATTGACCCGTGATCTCGCCAGCTTTCAACGTTGGTTCAACACTTGGTCGTCTCGGACCATGACCTTCTCCGCCGGCAGCATTTTTGTTGCTGTGCTGCTGATGATGGTCTGACCGAACTCGCCTGAATTAACTAGGAAATCGTCCATATGAATACCGCCGTCAACGCCAACGTAGTGCATGAATCAGAAGCCCAGCGCCAGCACGCCCGAGTGAAAATCCCGGCCAAACTGCGCTTCTACGGTCCTGACCGGACCCCGGTAGAAGCTCGGGTCCTCGACCTCTCCGCTGGCGGCCTGGCCTTCAACGCCGGTCAGCTGCCACTGAAGATCGGCGACAAGTACAAGGCCCGCCTGCAGTTCGTCATCGATAACCTCGGCCTGGCCATGGACGTCGAGCTACTGGTCCGCTCCCACGAGCGCGAAACCGGCCGTACCGGTTGCGAGTTCCAGAACCTCGAACCTCAGGACATTTCCACCCTGCGCCACCTGATCACCTCGCACCTGGCCGGCGACATCGTCAGCATGGGTGAAGTGCTGGCAACCCTGCAGCGCGACAACTTCACCAAGGCGCGCAAGGTCAAGGATGGCGGCCACGGCATGACCGCGTTCGGTCGTCTGCGTGCAGTGACCTTCAGCTTCGCGATTTTCCTCGTCGGTCTGACGGCATTCGGCTTCATTTTCAAGTCGGTGTACGGCATGTACTTCGTCAGCCACGCGCAGGCCGGTCTGGTCAGCGTGGCGGGCATGAACATCACCATGCCGCGCGACGGCACTGTGCAGAGCCTGGTGAAAACCGACGGAGTTGCGGCCAAAGGCGCCCCGCTGGCGACGTTCAGCACCAGCATGCTCGACGTACTCAAGGGCCATCTGGACGATAACCAACTGCAACCGGCCAAGGTTGAAGAGCTGTTCGGCAAGCAAATGACCGGCACCCTGACGTCGCCGTGCGATTGCACCGTGGCTCAACAAATGGTCGCCGACGGCCAGTACGCCAGCAAGGGCGACGTGATCTTCCAACTGGTGCCGCGTAACAGCGAAGCCAACGTTGAAGCACGCTTCTCCTATCGCCAGTTCGGCGATGTGCTTCCAGGCAGCACCGTCAGCTTCCAGATCGCCGGCGAAGACAAAACCCGCAGCGGCACGATCGTCAGTAGCACCAGCCTGAAAAGCGCCGACCTGTCGTCCGACATCCGCGTGCTGATCAAGCCTGACGAGCCGCTGGACAGCAAATTCTCCGGTCGTCCGGTTGAAGTGAACAGCACTCGTGGCCCGAACCTGAACTGGCTGATCGATAAAGCCATGGCCGCCGGTCGTTAATAACAGAGGACATGCCCGTGACTAGCCCACTCAGAATCCTGCCAGTTCCGCTGACTCTGGCCATGGCAATTGCCCTGGCCGGATGCGCCGGCCTGCCCGACCAGCGTCTGGCCAACGAAGCCCTCAAGCGCGGTGATACCACGCTGGCGGCGCAGAATTACCAGCAACTGGCAGACCTGGGCTACAGCGAAGCACAGGTTGGCCTTGCCGATATCCAGGTCGACAGCCGTGACCCGGCGCAGATCAAGCGTGCCGAAGCGACTTACCGCGCCGCAGCCGGCGTCTCGCCACGGGCTCAGGCTCGCCTGGGTCGTCTGTTGGTGGCCAAACCCGGCTCCACCGAAGCCGAGCAGCACGAAGCCGAAGGCCTGTTGAAAAAAGCCTCGGCCAATGGCGAAGGCAACACCCTGATCCCGCTGGCGATGCTGTACCTGCAATACCCCCACAGTTTCCCGAACGTCAACGCGCAACAGCAGATCAGCCAATGGCGCGCCGAAGGCAAACCGGAAGCGGGCCTGGCCCAAGTGCTGCTCTATCGCACTCAGGGCACTTACGACCAGCACCTGGACGAAGTCGAAACCATCTGCAAAGCCGCGTTGAACACCACCGACATCTGCTACGTCGAGTTGGCCACGGTCTATCAGAAAAAAGCCCAGCCTGAACAACAGGCCGAGCTGATCAAGCAGATGCAGGCCGCTCAGGCTCGTGGCACGGTTTCCGCCCAGCGCGTGGACAGCGTGGCCCGCGTACTGGGCGATGCAACCCTGGGCACGACCGACGAAAAAACCGCCCAGTCGTTGCTTGAAGGCATCGCACCCGGCTACCCCGCTTCCTGGGTCAGCCTGGCGCAACTGCTCTACGACTTCCCGGAACTCGGCGACGTCGACACGATGATGAAATACCTGGACAACGGCCGCGCCGCTGACCAGCCGCGTGCCGAACTGTTGCTGGGCAAGCTCTACTACGAAGGCAAAATGGTGCCGGCCGACGCCAAGGTCGCCGAAGAGCACTTCAAGAAAGCCGTCGGCAGAGAAGTGGCCGCCGATTACTACCTCGGCCAGATTTACCGCCGTGGTTACCTGGGCAAGGTCTATTCGCAGAAAGCGCTGGATCACCTGCTCAAGGCTGCGCGTCACGGTCAGAACAGCGCCGACTTCGCCATTGCCCAACTGTTCTCCCAAGGCAAGGGCACCAAGCCTGACCCGCTCAACGCTTACGTCTTCAGCCAATTGGCCAAGGCGCAGAACACCCCGCAAGCCACTGAACTTGCGCAAACACTCGAAGCCCAACTGCCGCCTGCCCAGCTCGCCGAGGCCCAACGCCTGTTGAAACAAGAACAGGCCGTTCGTGGTGCCTTGAGCCAGAACACGCTGGAACTGCATGCCCTGGAAGAAGAAGACGGCGAGGAATCCCTATGAAGTTGAATCCATTCGTTAAGGCCGGTATTGGCCTGTCATTCGCCCTCTTGTGGTCGTGCCCGACCCTGGCGGCCCTGACTGAAAGCAAGAACTACGGCCTTGACGTGAAAGTCACCGCCCAGTCCGAAGACGACGCCGACCTCGGCACTGCCGAGGGCGGTGACGTCAATGGCGTCGGCCTCGACTTGCGTCCGTGGGTCTATGGCGAGAGCGGCGCGTGGAGCGCCTATGCCATGGGTCAGGCCGTGACGTCCACCGACATCATTGAGACCGACACCCTGCAGCAGTCCGACAGCGACGGCACCCAGGCCACCGACAACGGTGATCGCAAGACCAAGAAAAATTATCTGGCGATGCGCGAGTTCTGGGTCGGTTACAGCGGCCTTACGCCCTACCCCGGCGAGATACTCAAACTTGGTCGCCAGCGCCTGCGCAATGACGACGGCCAATGGCGCGACACCAACATCGAAGCCCTGAACTGGACCTTCGACACCACCCTGTTGCGCGCCAACGTCGGTGTTGCCGAGCGCTTCAGCGAGTACCGCACTGACCTCACCGAACTCGCGCCCAAGGACAAGGATCGCCTGCACGCTTACGCCGACGCGGCGTACCAATGGAACCCGGGCAACTGGGTCGGCATTCGTGGTCATCACACCCACGATGACGGCAAGCTCGATACCGCGCAGCCAGGTGTTCCTGCCGATTCTCTGGACAAGAAAGAGAATGGTGATATCAGCTGGCTCGGCCTCACCGCCGACAGCGATGCCTACAACTGGCGCAACACCAACACCGTCAATTACTGGGGCAGCGTCACCGGCATGAGCGGCGACCGCGACACGGTCAACCCGCTGACTGCCGAGGGCAACGCGCCGGCACAAGCCAAAACCAATGGCAGTGTTGATGGCTGGGCCACCGACTTGGGTGTGCGTCTGCGCCTCGATCCGCAATGGCAAGTCGGTGCAGCTTATGCCCGTGCCAGCGCTGATTACGAACAGAACGGCCTGCAAAGCAACCGTTCGAACTACACCGGTACTCGCTCGCGGGTTCACCGTTTCGGCGAAGCGTTCCGTGGTGAAACGAACAACATGCAGTCCGCTACCTTGTTCGGCTCGTGGATGCTCAACGACGAATACGACGCCAGTGTGATCTACCACAAATTCTGGCGCGTCGACGGCAACAAGCCGGTCGGCAGCAACGGCATCAATGCCGTCCAGAATGACACCGACGACGTGACCGGCGCGGTGCTCTCCAGCACGTCCCTGCCGCTGGAAGATGGCAACAAAGACCTCGGCCAGGAAATGGACGTGGTCGTCACCAAGTACTTCAAACAAGGCCTGCTGCCCGCAGCCTTGAGCCAATCGATCGATGAGCCTTCGGCCCTGGTGCGTGTGCGTGGCGGTGTGTTCAAGCCCGGCGATGCGTATGGCAAAGGCGTCGACTCGTACATGCACCGCGCGTTTGTCGACGTGATCTGGCGCTTCTGATGCGAACCGCTAAGGGAGTTCCTGACATGAACAGTCCGAAGAGAGGCTCGATAACCTTGCTGGCCGGCGCGATGCTGCTGGCCAGCACGGCAGCCTTCGCCGCGGTGGAGCCGGCTGCACCCGTGCAAAAAGGGCAACCGGCGACCATTGCCAAAGGGTTGCAACAGGCCAAGACCTATACCGTCAGCAGCGCACCGACCGCGCCGCTGGAGCTGGCTAAACCGAAACTGCCGGACACCTCCGGCTACACCGCCGAAGCCATCGCCGCGAAAATCGTGCGCACCAAGCCCGGCAAAATCAGCGTGCGCCGGATGATGCAGGAAAACGCCCTGAAGGACTTCATCGGCGGCGACAACAAGATGGCTGAATGGGTGGTGCGTCAGCACGGCATCCCGCAGGCCATCTTCGTCGACGACGGCTACATGAACCTCAAGGATCTGGCCAAGAAGGTGCCCAAGCAGTACTTCAGCGAAACCTCGCCGGGCGTGTTCCTGGCGAAGTTGCCGATCGTGGTGGGTAACAAGGGCATTCTGGAAATCGACAAGCAGACCCAGGAACTGCGCCTGTCTCAGGAGGCCGGTTCGTTCCTGGTCAACGACGGTCAGCTGTTCGTGCGTGATACCAAAATCACCGGTTGGAGTGAGAAGGCAAACGGTCCGGCAATGTTCAAGTCGGCGAAGGAATTCCGTCCGTTCATGTTGTCCTGGGGTGGCACCGAGACTTACATCGCCAACAGCAAGATCGCCAGTTTCGGTTATGCCAACAGTAAGTCTTACGGCGTGAGTATTTCCCAGTACACGCCGAACATGGCCAAGGTGCTCAAGCGCCCTGAACCGACCGGCTGGATTGTCGGCTCCGAGTTCTCGGACATGTGGTACGGCTTCTACTGCTATGAAACCCGCGACTTTGTGGTCAAGGGCAACACCTACAAAGACAACATCGTCTACGGCATTGACCCGCATGACCGTTCCCACGGTCTGATCATCGCCGACAACACGGTGTTCGGGACCAAGAAGAAGCACGGGATCATCATTTCCCGTGAGGTCAACAAAAGCTTCATCTTCAACAACCGCAGCTACGACAACAAGTTGTCGGGCCTGGTGATCGACCGTAACAGCGTGAGCAACCTGATCGCCTACAACGAGATTTACAAGAACCACACCGACGGCATCACCCTCTACGAGAGTGGCGACAATCTGCTGTGGGGCAACAAGGTGATCAGCAACAAACGCCACGGCATCCGGATTCGTAACAGCGTGAACATTCGCCTCTACGAAAACCTGTCCATGGCCAACGGCCTGACCGGCGTCTACGGCCACATCAAGGACCTGAGCGACACCGACCGTGACATCAAGCTCGACCCGTTCGACGCCCAGGTGTCGCTGATCATCGTCGGTGGCGAACTGGCCGGCAACGGCAGCGGACCACTGTCCATCGACTCGCCGCTGAGCGTCGAGTTGTATCGCGTATCCATGCTTGCGCCGACCAAATCCAGCGGCATCAGCTTCAACGGAATTCTTGGCGAGCGCCAGGATGAAATTCTCGACCTACTGGTGCGCCAGCAGAAAGCCGTGCTGATCGACCCTGTCGAACGCCAGACCGAAATGCAGGACTGAGGATAATTTTATGCACTCACACTTGATCAAATTACTCAGCCTGTCGGCCCTGACCGTCGGCATTCTCGCGGCCAGCGCCGGCGCTCGTGCCGATGAAGCTGCCGGCAACATAAAGCCACCCAGCTTCGACGCTGAACCGTGCTGCAACCTGTGCCCGGCAGCGCACGACGCGAAAAACTACACCACGCGTTACCAGCAGAACTTCACCACGCTGGTGCAGGCTCAGGGCGATTGGCTATTCCGTACGCAAGAAGATTTGCGCACCGAGTTCGACACCACGCCCGCTGGCTACAAACGCATGAAAGAACTGCACGACGCGTTCAAGAGCAAAGGCGTGGAACTGGTCGTTGTTTACCAGCCGACCCGTGGCCTGGTGAACCGCAACAAGCTCAACCCGGAAGACAAAGCCAAGTTCGATTTCGACAAGGCCTTGAGGAACTACAAGACCATGCTCGGGCGTTTCGCCGCCATGGGCTACACCGTGCCGGACCTGTCGCCGCTGACCAACGAGTCGCTGCCTGAGACCCCGCAGGCCCACGACTTCTACTTCCGCGGCGACCAACACTGGACGCCGTATGGCGCCCAGCGCACGGCGAAAATCGTCGGTGAGCAAATCAAGAAAATGCCGGCCTTTGCCGACGTGCCAAAACGCGAATTCGAGAGCCATAAGTCGGGTCGCATGGGCAAGACCGGAACGTTACACAATATGGCCGGTCAACTCTGTGGCACCAGCTACGCGATCCAGTACATGGATCAGTTCACCACCGAGCCCAAAGGCGAAGCAGCTGATGGCGATCTGTTCAGTGATTCCGGCAATCCGGAAGTCACCCTGGTCGGCACCAGCCACAGTGGCAAGAACTACAACTTCGCCGGTTTCCTCGAAGAGGCTATCGGTGCCGACATCCTCAACGTGGCGTTCCCCGGCGGTGGCCTGGAAGGTTCGATGCTGCAGTACCTGGGCAGCGAAGAGTTCCAGACCAAGCCACCGAAGATTCTGATCTGGGAATTCTCGCCGCTCTATCGCCTCGACCAGGAAACCACCTACCGCCAGATGATGGCGCTGCTGGACAACGGTTGCGAAGGAAAGGATGCACAGTTGACCGGCAGCACCACGTTGAAACCGGGCAAGAACGAATTGATGGTCAACAGCAAGAACCTGAATCTGCAAAACAGCAGCCACCAGGTCGACATTCGCTTCGCCGATCCGTCGGTGAAAAATCTGCAAGCCACCCTCTGGTACATGAACGGTCGCCACGAGGACATCAAGATCGAAAAACCGGAAACCTCCGATACCGACGGGCGTTTCGCCTTTGAGTTGCGCACGGATGAAGACTGGGCCTCGCAGAATCTGCTGGCCGTCGAAATCCAGGGCCCTGAAGCAGGTGCCGCGCCACAGAAAGTCGAAGCGAAAATCTGCAAACGCAACGTGTTCCCAGGCGCTGGGCAGCGTACCGCTCAGGCCGGGCAATGAGGTTCATATGCAAACCCGAACTTTGAAAAAGTTACTCGCGCCCTCCCTGCTGACTCTGGCGATGTTCGCCGGCGCCACCCAGGCAGCCGCGCCACTGCGTCCGCCACAGGGATACTTCGCGCCGATTGAAAAAGTCAAAACCGGCGACAAGCGCGAAGGCTGTGATGCGATGCCGACGCCGTACACCGGCTCGCTGCAATTTCGCAGCAAGTACGAAGGCTCCGACAAGGCCCGTTCGACCCTGAACGAGGCATCGGAAAAAGCCTTCCGCGACACCACGGCCGACATCACCAAGATTGAGCGCGGCACCAGCAAGCGCGTAATGCAGTACATGCGTGACGGTCGTCCGGAACAACTGGAATGCACCCTGAGTTGGTTGACCGCCTGGGCCAAGGCCGATGCGTTGATGTCCAAGGACTTCAACCACACCGGCAAGTCCATGCGCAAATGGGCGTTGGGCAGCATGGCCTCGTCCTATATCCGCCTGAAATTCTCCGACTCGCATCCGTTGGCGAACCATCAGCAAGAGGCGCAACTGATCGAGGCCTGGTTCAGCAAGATGGCTGATCAAGTGGTCAGCGACTGGGACAACCTGCCGCTGGAAAAAACCAACAACCACTCGTACTGGTCCGCCTGGTCGGTGATGGCAACGTCCATCGCCACCAACCGCCGCGACCTGTTCGACTGGTCGGTGAAGGAATACAAAGTCGCCGTCAATCAAATCGACGCCCAGGGTTTCCTGCCCAACGAACTCAAGCGCCAGCAACGCGCCCTCTCCTATCACAACTACGCCCTGCCGCCTCTGGCGATGATCGCCAGTTTCGCTCAGGTCAACGGTGTGGACTTGCGTCAGGAAAACAACGGCGCATTGAAGCGCCTGGGTGATCGAGTGCTCGCGGGTGTCGAAGACCCGGAAGAATTCGAGAAGAAGAACGGTAAGGAACAGGACATGACCGACCTCAAGGTCGACTCGAAATTTGCCTGGCTCGAACCGTTCTGCACGCTCTACACCTGCTCGCCGGATGTGCTTGAAAAAAAGCGCGAAATGCAGCCGTTCAAGACCTTCCGCCTCGGTGGAGATTTGACCAAGGTCTACGACCCGGCGAGTGAAAAAGGCAAAAAAGGCTCCTAGAGCCAAACGCAAAACCTGTGGGAGCGAGCTTGCTCGCGATGACTGAGTGTCAGTCGACATCGATGTGAATGTCAGACCGCTATCGCGAGCAAGCTCGCTCCCACAGGGGTCAGTGTCGAGTTTGAGTTTTGTGTGTTACGCCCCCCGGATTTCGGTGGGGGGTTTGGGGGGGCCGTTGGCCCTTGACTGTTGGTTAAACATGGAGAGACCGGGATGGTATTTTCATCCAACGTGTTCCTGTTTTTGTTCTTGCCGATCTTTCTCGGCATGTACTACTTAAGCGGAATACGCTATCGCAACCTGCTGCTGCTGCTCGCCAGCTACGTGTTCTATGCCTGGTGGCGTGTGGACTTCCTTGCGCTGTTCGCAGCCGTCACGTTGTGGAACTACTGGATCGGCCTCAAAGTCGGTGCCGCAGGCGTTCGGACCAAACCGGCACAGCGCTGGTTGCTCCTGGGCGTGGGCGTCGACCTGTGCATTCTCGGCTACTTCAAGTACGCCAACTTCGGCGTCGACAGCATCAACGCGATGATGACCTCCGTTGGTCTGTCGCCGTTCATCCTGACCCACGTGCTGTTGCCGATCGGGATCTCGTTCTACATCTTCGAGTCCATCAGCTACATCATCGACGTCTACCGTGGTGACACGCCGGCGACCCGCAACCTGATCGACTTCGCAGCGTTTGTGGCGATCTTCCCGCACCTGATCGCGGGTCCCGTGTTGCGTTTCCGCGATCTCGCCGACCAGTTCAACAACCGCACTCACACCCTCGACAAGTTCTCCGAGGGTGCCACGCGGTTCATGCAGGGTTTCATCAAGAAGGTCTTCATCGCCGACACCCTCGCGGTGGTGGCCGACCATTGTTTCGCCTTGCAGAACCCGACCACGGGCGATGCCTGGCTCGGCGCTCTGGCCTACACCGCGCAGTTGTATTTCGACTTCTCCGGTTACAGCGACATGGCGATCGGTCTGGGCTTGATGATGGGTTTCCGCTTCATGGAAAACTTCAAGCAGCCGTACATCAGCCAGTCGATCACCGAGTTTTGGCGTCGCTGGCACATCAGCCTGTCAACCTGGTTGCGTGACTACCTGTACATCACACTGGGCGGTAACCGCAAAGGTACGCTGATGACCTATCGCAACCTGTTCCTGACCATGTTGCTGGGTGGTCTGTGGCACGGCGCGAACATCACGTACGTCATCTGGGGCGCCTGGCACGGCATGTGGTTGGCGATCGAAAAGGCCCTCGGCCTGAACACCTCGCCGCGCAGCATCAACCCGATCCGCTGGGCGCTGACCTTCCTGCTCGTGGTCATGGGCTGGGTGATCTTCCGCTCGGAAAACCTGCACGTCGCCGGTCGTATGTACGGCGCGATGTTCAGCTTCGGCGAATGGTCACTGTCGGAGCTCAACGCAGCCAGCCTCACCGGTCTGCAAGTGGCGACCCTGGTGGTGGCTTACATGACCCTGGCGTTCTTCGGCATTCGTGACTTCTACACCAACCTGCCGCCTGAGAAGACCAAGCCTGTGGTGAACGTCGAGGCCGATGGCCCGGCCGCAGCGACACCTGGAATGATCAAAGCCGTACCGGGCGAAAACCCGGGCAGCATCCACGAACCTGGCTACACCGTCGGCGTTGAAGCGACTGTGCAACCGGCCTACTGGACCGCTGACTGGTCTCGTTACGTTATGCGCACGCTGGTACTGGTGTTGTTCATCGCCTCGATTTTCAAACTTTCGGCGCAAAGCTTCTCGCCGTTCCTTTACTTCCAGTTCTGAGGGATCTGACTATGACCCGCTCATTACGCATCCTCTACATCAGCCTGTTCATGGTGACGCTGTTGGTCCTGGGCGTGTGGTCCACGCGCAGTTTCCTCGGCTTCAGTACCTCTGCCGAAACAACGGTGCTCAACGGCCGCTGGACCAAAGCCGTGGAGACGCACTACGACGACGAGTTCCCGATCAAGCGCCTGGGCACCAACCTTTGGGCTGCGCTGGATTTCAAACTGTTCAACGAAGGTCGTCCGGGCGTCGTGCTCGGCCGCGATCAGTGGTTGTACAGCGATGAGGAATTCAACCCGATCGTCAACGAAGAACTGAACCTGCAAGGCAACTACGCACTCGTAGAAGGTGTGCGCCAGGAACTGAAAGCGAAAGGCGTGAAACTGGTCATGGCGATCGTGCCAGCCAAGACTCGCCTGTACCCGGAACACCTGGGTGATGTGAAGCCTTCTAGCATCCACGCCAACCTCTATGAGGACTTCCACGCTCGTGTGGCGGCCAACAAGGTCCTCGCTCCCGACCTGTTCGGTCCGCTGCTAAAGGGCAAACTGGACGGTCAGCAAGTGTTCCTGCGCACCGACACCCACTGGACCCCGGAAGGCGCGCAAATCGCCGCCGAAACCCTGGCGAAATCCATTACCGACAAATACCCGCTGAGCGGCGAGCCGCAACACTTCGTCACTGAACCTGCGGAGAAGGTGACTCACAAGGGCGACCTGCGGTTGTTCCTGCCGCTGGACCCGCTGTTCGAAAACCTGATGCCCAAGCCTGAGCCGCTGCAGAAGCGCAATACCGTTGCGGCGCAAGACCAGCCTGCCGGTGATGACGCCCTGTTCGCCAACACTGAAGTGCCAGTGGCCCTGATCGGCACCAGCTACAGCGCCAACCCCAACTGGAACTTCGTCGGTGCGCTGAAACAAGCGCTGAACAGCGACGTGGTCAATTACGCCGAAGACGGCCACGGCCCGATTCTGCCGATGCTCACCTACCTGAAAAGTGATGCTTTCAAGAACAGCCCGCCACAGGTGCTGATCTGGGAGTTTCCTGAACGTTATCTGCCTGTGAACAACGAAATCGGTGACGCCGACCCGCAGTGGGTCGCAGAGCTCAAAGAAGCCGGCGTTCGCCAACAAAACGTAGCCGCAAACACTAAATCCGAGACGCCCGACCGGGCGCAAAACTGAAAGAGAGGTACACCATGACTTTCACTACTACTCCTCGCCGTCTCGCCGCTCGCTCCTTAAAAGCAGTCGCACTCGTCGCTGGCATGAGCGTTCTGTCGATGTCCGCCTTCGCTGGCGACGCCGCACTCTACGGCCCGACCGCACCGAAAGGCTCAAGCTTCGTGCGTGTCTACAACGCCGGTAACGCTGAAGTCAGCGCCACCGTCGGCACCACCAACCTGGCCGAAGTCGCGCCGCTGTCCAGCACTGACTTCAGCTTCATGCCAGGCGGCGATTACAGCGCCAAGGTCGGCAGCCAGACCCTGCCGGTGAAACTGGCCGGTGATCACTATTACACCTTGGTCAACAACGCCAGCGGCGCGCCGCAACTGATCGAAGAGCCGCCGTTCAAGAACAAGCAGAAATCCCTGGTTCGCGTACAAAACCTCAGCGACAAGGCGCTGACCCTGAAAACCGCTGACGGCAAGACCGAAGTGGTCCCGACCGTGGCCGCCAAGGGCCGTGGCGAGCGTGAAATCAACCCGGTGAAAGTCAGCCTGGCTCTATACGATGGCGACAAGAAAGTCGGCGACGTGAAACCGGTTGCCCTGGAACGTGGTGAAGCCGCCGTGCTGTACGTCACTGGCACTGGCAGCAGCCTGGCACCAGTCTGGGTAAAACGCCCGGTTTCGACGCGCTAATCATTTTGTCGGGTAGCCCACGGGCTACCCGAACACGGAATAAGAACAAGAGTGAAACGACAGAACGCAGTAGCTCTGACCCATACGATTTTCAAGGAGTAACAACATGATTCCGGTGATCTTGTCAGGTGGTAGTGGCTCACGTCTTTGGCCGCTTTCGCGTAAGCAATTCCCCAAGCAATTTCTCGCCCTGACCGGCGAACAAACGCTGTTCCAGCAAACCCTGGAACGCCTGGTGTTCGAAGGCATGGACACCCCGATCGTGGTCTGCAACAAAGAACACCGTTTCATCGTCAACGAGCAACTGGCCGCCCGTAAACTGGACGTTCAGCGCATCCTGATGGAACCGTTCGGCCGCAACACTTCACCGGCCGTGGCCTTGACCGCAATGATGCTGGTCAACGAAGGTCGCGACGAGTTGATGCTGGTGCTGCCCGCCGACCACGTGCTGGAAGATCAGAAAGCCCTGCAACGCGCGCTGGCCCTGGCCACCGTCGCTGCAGAAAACGGCGAAATGGTGCTGTTCGGCGTACCGGCCACCAAACCGGAAACCGGCTATGGCTACATCAAGTCGACCAATGATTCGCTGCTGCCGGAAGGCGTCAGCCGCGTCTCGCACTTCGTCGAAAAACCGGACGTGAAGCGCGCCACCGAGTTCGTCGAGTCCGGCGGTTACTTCTGGAACAGCGGTATGTTCCTGTTCCGCGCCAGCCGTTTCCTCGAAGAGCTGAAAAAACACGATCCGGACATCTACGACACCTGCATGCTGACCCTTGAGCGCAGCAAACAGGATGCCGACACCGTCGACTTCGACGCCGCCACCTTCGCTTGCTGCCCGGACAATTCCATCGACTACTCGGTGATGGAAAAAACCCAGCGCGCCTGCGTTGTACCGCTGACCGCGGGCTGGAGCGATGTCGGCTGCTGGGCGTCGTTGTGGGAAGTGAATGAGAAAGACGCCAACGGCAACGTCACCAAAGGCGACGTGGTCATCCAGGACAGCAAAAACTGCATGATCCATGGCAATGGCAAACTGGTGTCGGTGATTGGCCTGGAAAACATCGTGGTCGTCGAAACCAAGGACGCCATGATGATCGCCCACAAGGACAAGGTCCAAGGCGTGAAACAGATGGTCAACACCCTCAACGAACAAGGCCGCAGCGAAACCCAGACCCACTGCGAAGTCTATCGTCCGTGGGGCTCCTACGACTCGGTGGACATGGGCGGCCGTTTCCAGGTCAAGCGCATCTCGGTCAAACCGGGCGCGTGCCTGTCGCTGCAGATGCACCACCACCGCGCCGAACACTGGATCGTGGTCAGCGGCACGGCTGAAGTGACCTGCGACGAAAACGTGTTCCTGCTGACTGAAAACCAGTCGACCTACATTCCGATCGCCTCGGTCCACCGTCTGCGCAACCCGGGCAAGATTCCACTCGAAATCATCGAAGTGCAATCGGGCAGCTACCTGGGCGAAGACGATATCGAGCGGTTTGAAGATATCTACGGTCGCTCTACCCCGATCGACCGCGGCGTATCGGTGAAAACCATCGCGCGGTAATTGATCTGTAGCACCAGAAGCCCCCGTCCGACCCGCTGCGTTTCCCTATCCGCAGCGAGTTGGGTGGGGGCTTTTTTTATCTGGCGTTTTTGTCGCCTCCGCGGGCCTCATCGCGAGCAAGCTCGCTCCCACATTTAATCGCATTCCCATATGACAACTCGGCCGAATGTGGGAGCGAGCTTGCTCGCGATGAGGCGATCACTTCCACCAACAACAATCAAGCCCATCGCCAACCGCACCCACGCTTAGGTAGGATGACCTTCTCCCCTCCCGAGGTTTGCGTCATGTTCATCGGCGTCCTGCTGGTCATCACCTGGCTGATTTTGTTGCTGCGCTACCCGACCAAGGCGTTGCCGGTCTCCGTGGCTGCAGCCATTGGGTTGGGTGTGGTGGCAACGTGGGTGATCTGGCTGGATAACCGCGAGGTCAAGCAACTGGCGCGCCTGGAGTTGCGCATCACCTACGCGCCCGAACACTGCCCGGCGGACCGCCCGCTGCAACTGACAATGAACAACGGCAACGACGTGCCGCTGACCGAGTTACGCTGGCGCGTCGCCGCGTATGCCCCGGGCGATACGGTCAACTTGGCCGACAATCAATACGCCGCACCGCGCTATCGCGGCCCCGGCGAACTTCAGGCCGGCGCGAACTGGGAAGACTGCTTGCCCCTGCCGCCTCTGCGCCCTGGCTATCGACCGCAAACACTGGAGTTTCGCGCCGAGCGTTTGCAAGGTAGTTTCTCCGATTAATTCCCTTCTTCTTTTTGCACAAGGACCGCGCCATGCCCGTTGCGTTGATAACCGGTTGCTCCAGCGGCATAGGCCGCGCCCTCGCTGATGTGTTCAAAAATGCCGGATACGACGTCTGGGCCAGCGCCCGCAAGGCTGAAGACGTGGTAGCCCTGGCCGCTGCCGGTTTCACCGCCGTGCAACTGGACGTCAACGACGGCGCCGCACTCGAACACTTGAGCGAGCGCATCAACCAGCAACATGGCGGCCTTGACGTACTGATCAACAATGCCGGTTACGGCGCCATGGGGCCGTTGCTCGACGGCGGTGTGCCGGCCATGCAGCGGCAATTCGAAACCAATGTGTTCGCCATCGTCGGCGTCACCCGCGCGATGTTCCCGGTGCTGCGCCGCGCCAAGGGTCTGGTGGTGAACATCGGCAGCGTGTCCGGGGTTTTGGTCACACCATTCGCCGGCGCCTACTGCGCCTCGAAAGCGGCAGTGCATGCCTTGACCGATGCGTTGCGTATGGAACTGGCGCCGTTTGGCGTGCGGGTCATGGAAGTCCAGCCGGGCGCCATCGCCTCCAGTTTTGCCAAGAATGCCGGTCATGAGGCGGAGCAGTTGATTACCGAACAATCGCCGTGGTGGCCCCTGCGTGACGGCATTCGCGCACGGGCCAAGGCCTCCCAGGACAATCCGACCCCGGCCAGTGAATTTGCCGCCGGTTTGCTCAAAGCCGTGCAGCAAAGCAAACCACCGCGCCTGATTCGTCTGGGCAATGGCAGTCGGGCGTTGCCGTTACTGGCGGGGTTGCTGCCTAAAGGGCTGCTGGAGGCGGGGTTGATGAAGCGGTTCGGCCTGAAGGGGCAACTTCCATGACCGACTACACCGAATACTTTGATGAAGTGATCCGGGCCCACGTCGCCATCGAGCAATGGTTGGCCGAAGATCAAGACGAGCCGGCGCTTGAACAGTTGCTGGCGCGTTTTTCGCCGCAGTTTTCCATGGTCTCGCCGTTGGGCCGGGTGCTGGATTTCGACGCGTTGAGCGAGTTGTTTTTGATGGCGGGCGGGAAGAAGCTCGGGTTCAGAATTGAGCTCAGCGAATTGCATGGCAACGCTCTGTACGACGGTGGCGCGACTGTGAGTTATCGCGAACAGCAGACGGATGCGACGGGGTTGCACTCTGATCGGCGATCGACGGTGGTGTTTGAGAAGCAGGCGGATGGCAAGGTGGTTTGGCGGCATTTGCATGAGACGTTTTGCAAGGCGTGAACTGCCGCTATCTGTCAGTGGGACCGAGTCGACTTCATCGCGAGCAAGCTCGCTCCCACAGGGGTTGGCGTCGTTCACAAAATCTGCATTCGAACTCGGCCAATGTGGGAGCGAGCTTGCTCGCGATGAAGGCGACTCGGTCTAACGGTTTACTTAACAACCACAGTACAAGTAATCCCCGCCGCCAACAGCACACCCTCCGGCACTTCATCAATGTGAATCCGCACCGGCACCCGCTGCGCCAAACGCACCCAGTTAAAGGTCGGGTTCACGTCCGCAATCAGCTCGCGACTCTCCGGGTTATCACGGTCGTAGATGCCGCGAGAAATACTTTCCACATGCCCCTTCAGCACTACCCCGCTCATCAACTGCATGTCGGCTTTATCGCCGACCCGCACGTGAGGCAATTTGGTTTCTTCGAAGAAGCCGTAGACCCAGAACGAGTTCATGTCGACCACGGCCATTTTCGCTTCACCGATGCGCGCGTAATCGCCGCGATGCACATTGAGGTTGGTCACGTAACCGTCCACCGCTGCGCGGACCTCGGTGCGTTTGAGGTTCAGTTCGGCGCCTTCCAGTTGCGCCTGAGCGTGCTGGTAATCGGCTAACGCCGAGTCGGCGATGTTGCTGGCGTCATCGCGGTTTTCCCTGGAGATCACCAGGTTGTCCATGTCGGCGCGGCGGTGGGCATTGACCTTGCGCATCTCCCACGTCGATTTGCGAGACGCCACCAGCGACTGCGCCTGTTTGACCGCGATGCGGTAGTGCTCGGGGTCGATCCGCATCAGCAAATCGCCCTTCTTCACCAACTGGTTATCACGCACCGGAACGTCCACCACTTCGCCGGTAACGTCCGCCGCCACATTGATGATGTCGGCGCGCACCCGGCCGTCGCGGGTCCACGGCGTGTCCATGTAATGCACCCAGAGGGTCCGGCCGATCCATATCGCAAGGGCCAGCACCAACAGAGTGGCGAACAGGCTGAAAAGCTTTTTCATCAGGGCCTTCTTCAGTGATAGAGAGTCAGTGGTAGAGAGTCAACGGTAAACAGTCAGCGCCAGGGCGCCGAACAAACAGGTAAACAAACTCAGGCGCAACAGCGCCGGGTGCCAGAAGAAGCGGTACAGATCGAACCCGGACAGGAACCGGTCCAGCGCCCAGGCCAATGCCGCTGCGATGAAAAACATCAGGGTCATGGTCGGCATGTACACACCGTGGAAGGCGATTTCACGAGGCATGTTCAAGTCCTTGGGCCTTGGCGGTGGCGTTGGCATTTATGTAGCCGGCGAGCGGTGATTGCGGGTCCAGCAACGAGGTGCGGATGAAGTGCAGGTAGCTCTTCACCCGGCGCAGGGCCGAGGTGTCGAAGTGCGGCGCGAAAGGCTCGTCGGTGGCTTGCACACGGCTGATCGCGTGATCGACGGCGATCAATCCACGCTCCAGATTGCTCTGGCTCGGTTGCAGAAACAGCCGCACCAGCGAGCGGCCCATCACCCGGATCGCCTGACGCCACGGCTGGGATTCGGCATAGGCCGGATGCACCGGCAAGATAACTTGTTCCTTGCGTAGCTCGATGATCGCGTGGCCGACTTCCAGCACCACAAACATCCAGCGCAGCAAGTCCCGTTGTACCTGCGGCTGCCCTGCCGCGAGACCATAGGCCTGATGCAGCAGGTCGCGGGTGCTGCTTTCGAAACTCGACGCCAGGCCCTTGAGTTTGCCGCTGATGGCGTACACCACCTGCCCGCGCAAATCCTGTTCCAGCCGACGCCACAACCAGCGGCTGTTGGGCGGCAGGATGATCGCCCCGGCCGCCGCGCACACCAGCATGCCAAGCACCATGGCGATGTAGTCGTTGATAAAGGCGTAAGGGTTGTAGACGGTGAGGTTGTCCGGCACCGAACCGGTGCTGAAGAAAATCAGCAAACCGAGACCCACGCCGGCGTAGTGTGGCCGGGAAGTGAGGAACGAACCGAGCACGATCACCGGCGCGAGCATCACGCAGAGCAACGGAAAACCGTCGATCCAGGGGAAGATGAAAAACATCTCGACGAAGCCGATCAGCGCCCCGAGGAGCGTCCCGCAGGCCATCTGAATCGCCATGCGTTTAGGGTTCGGCGTCGCCGCTGAAAGGCCCACGGTTGCGGCGGCGATCAGGGTCATGGTCGCGCCGCTCGGCCATGCGGTGGCGACCCAATAGCTGCCCAGAACTACCAGAATGAATGCCGCGCGAATCCCCGAGGCGGCCGACGCCATCCAGTTGGTTTGCGGGGTGAACGGCTCATCCCAAAGCTCGCGCGCATGGCTGTGATCAGCCAGCGACGCGTGGGTCTGTGCATAACTGTGCAAGTCATCGACGAAGCGATAGAGCAATTCGTATGCCGTGTGAAAATCCAGCTGCTCGGCGTCGCTCGGATTGCTCTCCTGAAAGGTCGCCCGCAAGCTGCGAACGCGCGTCGGCAGGCCTTCTTTATAGGTGGTCAGCGCGATGACCAGACGCCCCGCATCGGCGTTGGTCAGGGCACGGCCGCTGAAACCATCAAGCAGTTCGGCGAGGTCCTGCAAACCCGGTTTGATCGCCGCGACCACGTGATCGGTGCCGCTGCTGCGCAAGCGTTCAAGCAATTGGTGCAGGGCGTTGAAGCGCGTAGTGATACCCATAAACTCGCTGTTCAGTCGACTGAGCCGACCGTTGCGCCGACGCATGTGCGGGTCTTCGAACACGGTCACGCTGCGCAACCCTTCCAACCCCACGGCCTCGGCGATGAAGCGCACGTTGCTCGCCTCGAAAGCCTCCCGTTGGCTGCGACCGCGCAAACCATCGGTGACGAACAATGCGAACACGCCGAAACGCTGATACAAGGCGTTGCGCATCGCGGCGCTGGCGGTTTGCGGCAGGATCGCGGCGCTGACCAGCGTGGCGCAAATAATCCCCAAGGAGATTTCCAGCACCCGCCACACGGCGGCCATGAACGCGCCGTCCGGGTGAGCCAATGCGGGCAAACCGACCATCGCCGCGGTGTATCCGGCAAGCACGAAACCGTAGGCGCGGAAGTTGCGATAGCGCGCCGCGCCGGCCGAGCAGATGCCCACCCAAATCGCCAGCGAACCGAGGAACAGCTCGGTGTTTTGGGCGAACAAGGCAATCAGCGCGACCATCACCGCCGAGCCGGCCAGGGTGCCGAGGAAGCGATAGAAACTCTTGGCCAACACGTGACCGCTTTGCGGTTGCATGACGATGAACACGGTGATCATCGCCGTGCGCGGCTGCGGCAACTCCAGACGCATGGCCAGCCACAGGGTCAGGAACGCCGCAAACAGCACCTTGAAAATGTAGACCCAGGTCACGCCATCGCTGCGCGCCCAGTCAAAGAAACCCCGGCGCCATTCAAGGGAATACAGCCAGCGCAAAGGTGCGGGCAAGGGAGTCATGGAGTCCTGCTCAATGATTGAGGGCTTGGAGAATGGCCGGGGTTTTCGGCACCTGGGTCTGGCTGTCTTTCGGCGCGTCGTCACCCGCGCCCAACCCACCGCCGAGCGCCGTTACCAGTTCAGCATGAGCACTCAGTCGCGCAGCCTGCACCTGCTGCTGAACCTGTTGCTGTTTGAACAACAAGGTCTGGGCGTTAAGCACGTTGAGGTAATCGGTGAGGCCGCGCTGATAGGCGATCATCGCGATGTCGTAAGTCTTCTGCGCAGTGGCCACCGACTCGGCGGCGAAGGTTTGCTGCTTGTCCATGGATTCGCGGCGGATCAACTGGTCGGAGATGTTTTTCAGTGCATTGACCAGCGTCTGGTTGTACTTGGCCACGGCGATGTCGTAACCGGCCGAGGCTTCGCCCAGCTCCGAGCGCAAACGGCCGCCATCGAAGATCGGCAACGAAATGGCCGGGCCGACGCTGTAGTTGAGCTTCTTGCCGGTCAGGAACTCCAACGCTCCACCGCCCGTGGCCATGTAGCCGAGGCTGCCGACCAGATCGACGTTGGGGTAGAACCCGGCGTGAGCCACATCAATGCCCCGCGCCTGGGCTGCCACTTGCCAGCGACTGGCGACCACGTCCGGGCGTTGTCCGAGCAACTGCGCTGGCAAGGACGACGGCAACTTCAGCGGCGCGCCCAACGACAGCGTCGGCCGCTGCAACTGCGCGCCCTCCCCCGGGCCAAAACCTGCCAGGGCTGCGAGTTGATTGCGACTCAGGGCGATTTCTTCGTCCAGCGCATCGATCTGACGGTGGGTTTCCGGCAGCGGCGTTTCAGCCTGACTGACTTCAAAATGGGTGCCGATGCCGCCGTTGAGACGCTTTTGCGCAAGGTCGAGAATTTGCTGTTGCTGTGTCAGGGTCGCGGCGACGATGTCCCGTTGCGCGTAATGCAACGAAAGCTCGATGTAGGCGCGCACGATGTTGTTCTGCAGTTCGAGCTGCGCCAGCCGTGCTTCGGCAGCCGACATGTGGGCCATGTCCACGGCGCGCTCGGTGGCGTTGCTTTCGCGGCCCCAGAGGTCGAGGGCATAGCTGAAACCCAGCGCGGCGTTGTTGTCCCAGGTGGTGGTGTTGGCCAGCTCGCCCGGCCCGTAGAACTGATCGGTCGGCCAGTTGTGGCGTTTGAGCGTGGATTCGCCGTTTATCTGCAACGACTCGGCAGATTCGGCGATGCCAGCCATGGACTTGGCCTGGCGTACCCGCGCTGCAGCCATGGCCATGGTCGGGCTGCCTTGCAGGGCGAGGTCGATCCAGCGGTTCAGTTGCGGGTCGCCATACGCCTGCCACCATTGGGCGGTAGGCCAGTGAGCGTCCTGCGCGGCGCTCTGAATAGCTGCGTCGGTGGCCAATGAATTGGCCTCGAGTGCCTTGCCCTGTGGGGCAATACCTGCGGTACCGATGCAGCCGCTGATTGCCAGGGTTAAAGCCAAAACACTGAGCGTCTGAAGCGCTCTGTTGATGCGACGCGGCACTGCTGCGATTTCCTGAGGTGGGGAGTTGTTCCTGAGGTGCACAATTCTAGGGGTGGGCTTTGATGGCGATAAGCTGGGATTCTTGTGAATCTTTGTTACCGTTAACGCGATAATCTCTTGGTCGGGGTCTCAGCCCCCGTAACTTCGTGTCACAATTTGCCATCGCCTCCGAGAGCACCCCATGGACACTTTGCAAAACATGCGCGCCTTCAGTTACGTGGCCGAGGCTGGCAGCTTCACCGCCGCCGCCGTGCAACTCGACACCACCACGGCCAACGTCTCGCGCGCGGTCTCCAACCTGGAAGCCCACCTGCAAACCCGCCTGCTCAACCGCACCACCCGACGAATCGCCCTGACCGAGGCCGGCAAGCGTTATCTATTGCGCTGCGAGCAGATCCTGGCCTACGTCGAAGAAGCCGAAGCCGAAGCCAGCGACGCCCACGCGCGCCCGGCCGGGCAGCTCAAGGTGCACACCATGACCGGCATCGGTCAGCACTTCGTGATCGACGCCATCGCCCGCTACCGCAAGACCCACCCCGACGTGACCTTCGACCTGACCATGGCCAACCGCGTGCCGGACTTGCTCGACGAGGGCTATGACGTGTCCATTGTGCTGGCCAGCGAGCTGCCGGATTCGGGCTTCGTCTCCCAGCGTTTGGGCATCACCTACAGCATCGTTTGCGCCTCGCCCGCGTATGTGAAAGCCAACGGCTGCGCGCACAAGCCCAGCGATTTGCTGAACCACGCTTGCCTGCGTTTGGTGAGCCCGGTGATTCCGCTGGAGAAATGGACCTTCGACGGCCCGGAAGGCCAGGAAATGGTCACCATTAATAGCTCGCCGTTTCTGGTGAACTCTGCTGATGCGATGAAGACAGCGATCACCAGCGGCATGGGGGTTGGGGTTTTGCCGGTGTATGCAGCGATTGAAGGGTTGCGCAACGGGACGCTCGTGCGGGTGATGCCAAATTACCGATCGCAGGAACTGAATCTGTATGCGATCTATCCGTCGCGGCAGTATCTGGATGCGAAGATTAAAACGTGGGTCGAGTATCTGCGTGGGTCGTTGCCGGAGATATTGGCGGCGCATCAGGCGGAATTGGTGGCGTATGAGTTGAGTGGGAGTATGGGTGGGGTTCGGGTGGCAAATTGATTTCACGGTCCTACAGACGCGATTCATTTGGGGAATGTTTCCGACGAGTTCTGTCGGTTGTTGGGTCGGAAGGGAAATGGGTAGGCTTTGTGGGTCGCTGCAAAATCAGCGATCAGGTCTGGAAAACCTGGCAAACACTTACCACACCCCATGGCATACTGCGGCGCTTGTTTCTGCACGCAATTCCTTGTTATGGCGGCTGTGCGCGGGAGACCTTCGGGTCTGCCGGTATTTGGTGGGTGTTCCGGTTTTTCCAGTCCGCGCACAGCTGCCACCCTTTCGTCTGGAAAACGAAAGATGGCAGTTCCACTTCATCTGCCAATGAGTAACTTCCGCATGATTAAAGAAACACCGAATCCCCCCGAAACCGACGACGTTTCCCCCTACGAATCCATCGATTCCAAAAAACTCAACGATGCCGCCGAACGCGCCCTCGATTTCCACTTCCCGTCGATTGCCGACATCAAAGCCACCCCGCGCACGCCCAGCACCCTGTTTTCCGTGGACCCAGAGGCGACTACCGAAACCTTGGTGGTTTTTTTGGTCGAGACCCTGGCCTCGGTCGATGTGATGGTCCATCAGTTGGTGGATCATCTAGAGGGTGGGTCGCGCTATGCCCTGCTGGGCATTTCAAACAGCATCATGGTGGCGGAGATCACCGCGAACCGGGTGCTGGATAACATCGACGTGCCAAAACCTGCGCCACACAGCTGATCCCCTGTTGGAGCTGAGCTTGCTCCGGGCGGCGTTCCGACGATAGCGGTCTAACGTTCAACATTGATGGTGACTAACACTCCGTCATCGCGAGCAAGCTCGGCTCCTACAGTGGAACGGTGTACATCTGCGAGACTTTGGTCGGCTGTCAGGCCGCCTTCGCGGGCAAGCTCGCTCCCACAAGGGATCGGTGTTCGCCTTTCGCGTCTACACACCACTCAACAGGCCGAGCGTTAGCTCGCCTGCAGCCCTTGATCTTGATCCACCCGCCCCTTCGGGAGGCTGAGTGGAGGTGTGCATCCGGGGAGTGGCGCGCAGCGCCGTTCGACGCAGTCGAACACGCTGCATGTAGGTCGTCGCGAAGCAGACCGGAGGGCAGTGTCCCCGGATGGATACCGGAACGAAGGAACGCCGAGCCTAAGCGAGGGGCCGGACGCTCGGGGCGAGCGTTTTTTTGCTTACTTTTTTTAGGCGTTTGTAAAAAAAGTGAGTCGCCGTAAGGGTCAGCCCTTTCAAGGTCTTCGTTTAGAATCTCCCAAAACTCCAGTCAGGGCGACGAGACGATGTGGGAAGAGGTTTTAGCGCGGTTCGAGAAAAAAGCACCGGCCAGTGTCATGGCCAAATTGGTGTTGGAGCAGGCTGTTACAGCTGAGTGGGTCGATCAGGTGTTCGAAGAGCATCGTCAACGACAGTACCCGCGTGAGCTTTTATTTTCGACCATCGTTGAGCTTATGTCCCTTGTTTCACTGGGTTTGCGGCCGTCGCTACATGCCGCCGCACGGCAGATGGATCTTCCTGTCAGCTTGGCGGCGTTCTATGACAAGGTCAGCCGCACAGAGCCTGCGCTGCTGCGCGCCTTGGTAGCCGGCAGTGCACAACGTTTGGCACCGACGATTGAAGAATTGGGCTGCTCGGCCATTTTGCCTGGCTGGCAACTGCGGGTGGTTGACGGCAACCACCTGCCTTCCAGCGAAAAACGTCTGGGCGCGTTGCGCCGTGAACGAGGCGCCGCCCGGCCTGGTTTTTCGGTCGTGGTTTACGACCCTGATCTGGACCAGGTCGTCGATCTTCAGCCCTGTGAAGATGCTTATGCCAGTGAGCGCGTCGGCGTGCTGCCGTTGCTGGAAAACGCCAGTAGGGGCCAGTTGTGGATGGCTGATCGGCTCTATTGCACGCTCCCGGTCATGGAGGCCTGCGAAGACGCTGGCGCTTCTTTCATTATTCGTGAGCCGAGTAAGCATCCGCGCCTGCTTCAGGAAAGCGACTGGCAAGAACCTGTCGCGGTCGAGGCGGGAAGCGTGCGCGAGCAAACCATCGAAGTGAAAGGCGGACGTCAGTGGCGGCGTGTTGAACTGAACCTGCAAAAAGCTACCGAATCAGGCGACACCATGCTGTTGTTCTGGAGCAACTTGCCCGACACCATCACCGCTGAGCAAATCGCCGATTTGTATCGTCGTCGCTGGAGTATCGAAGGGATGTTCCAGCGCCTGGAATCGGTGCTGGACAGTGAAATCGAAAGCCTGGGCAACCCCAAGGCGGCTCTGCTGGGATTTGCCGCGGCCGTGTTGGCTTACAACGTTTTGTCAGTGCTTAAGCGCAGCGTTGAACAGGCTCATCGCCAGACGCAACCAGAGGGATGGGAGGCATCGATTTTCCATTTGGCAGTGCAAGTGCGCAGTGGTTATGAGGGCATGCAGATCGCGTTACCGTCGGATTATCTGTCACTTCAATCGACCTCAGAAACGCTGGCACAGCGCTTGTTGGCGCTGGCAAGGAATATCAAGCCCAAACAGGTTGCCAAAAGCATACGCGGCCCCAAAATCGCCAAGCCCAAGGAGTGGCTGGAGGGAAAGGCTGCGAATGCTCATGTGTCGACCGATCGAGTGCTCAAAGCCCATAAAGGGAAAACACCTTGAAAGGGCTGGCCGTAAGGGTGAAACCCTAAGTGGCCGTTACCGCAGAAACGGATATGTACCCCGTCAACCCACACCATGGTCGGCCCAAAGGCCGCCAAGGACAAAAGAGCCCAACGGCCTCGCCCAAATCCAAAGAAGAATGTTAGCGTGCTTGGCATTCACCTGCGCCCGAGAGCCCTCAACCCATGAAAAAGACCGTCCTCGCCTTCAGCCGCGTCACCCCCGAAATGGTCGAACGCCTCAAGCAAGACTTCGACGTCATCGTGCCCAACCCGAAAAACGGCGACATGAACGCCCAATTCAACGAAGCCCTCCCCCACGCCCACGGCCTCCTCGGCGTCGGTCGCAAACTCGGTCGCGCTCAACTTGAAAACGCCGCCAAACTGGAAGTCGTCTCCAGCGTCTCCGTCGGCTACGACAACTACGACGTCGCCTACTTCAATGAGCGCGGGATCATGCTCACCAACACCCCCGACGTCCTCACCGAAAGCACCGCCGACCTGGCCTTCGCCCTGCTCATGAGCAGCGCCCGGCGCGTCGCCGAACTGGACGCCTGGACCAAGGCCGGCCAATGGCAAGCCACCGTCGGTGCGCCATTGTTCGGTTGCGATGTGCATGGCAAAACCCTGGGCATCGTCGGCATGGGCAACATCGGTGCGGCCATCGCCCGACGCGGGCGGCTGGGCTTCAACATGCCGGTCATCTATAGCGGTAACAGCCGCAAGACCGAGCTGGAGCAAGAACTCGGCGCGCAGTTCCGCAGCCTGGATCAACTGCTGGCTGAAGCCGATTTTGTCTGCCTGGTGGTACCGCTCAGCGAGAAAACCAAACACCTGATCAGCCACCGCGAACTGGCACTGATGAAACCGAACGCCATTCTGGTCAACATCGCCCGCGGTCCGGTCGTCGATGAGCCTGCGCTGATCGAAGCGCTGCAAAACAACCGCATTCGTGGCGCCGGGCTGGACGTCTACGAGAAAGAACCGCTAGCCGAGTCGCCGTTGTTCCAGCTGAAAAACGCTGTGACGTTGCCGCACATAGGCTCCGCTACCCATGAAACCCGCGAGGCCATGGCCAACCGCGCGTTGGCTAACTTGCGCAGCGCCCTGCTGGGCGAGCGGCCGCAAGATCTGGTCAACCCGCAAATCTGGAAAGGCTAATTAAAACGGGCAGACACTTGTAAAGTATCTGCCCGCTTTTTACATAACTTGCAATTCACTCTGCCGACGAAAAAAAGTTAAGCGCTATAGACTCTCCACTACTTATCCTCCCCGGACCATGTACATGGAGAACAACACCTTGAACAACTTTACCACCGAAAAAATCATCAGGATCAGCAAAGTAGTGCTGATGGCTTATATAAGTTTTTTTGGACTTCTGGTGATGTATAGCAACTTCACCGACTACACCACCAACTACGAATATGTCGCCCATGTCCTGAGCATGGACACGACCCATAACAATGAACGAACAAGCTACCGGGCCATCACTTCGCCCATACTGCACCACCGGATTTACTGGCTCATTATCACCCTTGAAGTGACCTACACCGTGTATTGCCTGGTAGGCACTTACCACCTTTTTCAAAAACTGAATGCGTCAGCCCGCGAATTTCATGAAGCAAAAAAATTATCGATAATCGGTTTACTGATCGGTTTGTTCATCTATTACATCTGTTTGCAGGTAGTGGGCGTCGAATGGTTCAACATGGATAAATCACAGACATGGAATGCCAAGGACTGGGCTCGACACATTGTTGATTTTATGTTGCCACTACTTATGTATGTCTCGTTAAAGATCGAGCGCTGAAGAGTACCGCGCTCGCGCTCCAAAAATTGTCAAGCCAAGTTGCCAGTCCGCTTTAACATACGCGCCTTGGCTTTGCGGAATACCAGCACGTTGCCCAGCATCACCAACACCAACCCGACCAATGCCGGCGCAGTCCATTGATAGCCTTCGGCAAATGCCGACACATTTAGCGCCACGACTGGGAACAGCACGGTGCAATAGGCCGCACGCTCAGGGCCCATACGCCCGACCAGCGTCAAGTAAGCGGTGAATCCGATGACCGAACCCGGAATCACCAGGTACAGCAGCGAGCCGATGTAACGCGCGTTCCATTCCATGTCGAAAGGAATGCCTTTGACCAGGCACCACACCGACAGCATCGCCGCGCCATACGCCATGCCCCAGGCGTTGGTGGTCAGCGGCTTCAAACCGGCCTTCTGTTGCAGGCTGGAGAGCATGTTGCCAGCCGAGAAACACAGGGTGCCGAGCAGCGCCAGGCCCAACCCGAGCAAGGTTTCCGGGCTGGCAGTGTGGCCGGCCAGTTCCGGCCAGAACAACAGGCCAAGTCCGAACAAGCCCAGCGCACCGCCCATCAGCACGTTGCGGGCAATTTTCTGACCGAAAAACACCCGCGCATTGAGCGCGTTCCACAGGGTGGCGGTGGAAAACACCACGGCGACCAGACCGCTGGGGACCCACTGGCTGGCGGTCAGGAAGCACATGAAGTTGATGCAGAACAGGCACAGCCCCTGCGCCAGGCAGATCAGATGACCGCGACGATTCATCACTTGCAGGCGCCGACTGAGCAGCAGCATCACGAATAGCACCAGTGCGGCGAGGCCGAAGCGGTAGACGATCGACACTGGAATGGCTACCACGCCTAATTGCCATTTCAAGGCAATCCAGGTGGTGCCCCAGATCAGCACGGTCAGCAAGTACAACGAAAGGTTCATGGCAAAGGCTCCTCAATAGGGGCTCAGTGTCCCGCGCCAAGCCTCGCCGCACTTGCATAAACTTGCGCTTTTGTCAGGCCACAGGCTGGCAGCCGAACGGCTACGGAGTAGGATGCAAGGCGTCGGAGAGAAGCCATCATGCCTGCACTGGAAACCCTGCAAGTCTTTCAAGCCCTCAACCGCTCGCCCAATGCTCGCCTCGAGCACAGCGCCGAGTTCGGTGACGGCATGGCTGCAGCCTTGTGGAGCAATCATCACGACGCCCAGGATTACGAAGCGCCGAGCCATCACACCTTGTCCTGCTACATCGCCGGCGGCACCGGAACCTTTCGCCGCGACCAGCCCGACACCAAAGGCGGCCCCGACAAGCTGTGCATCCTGCCGGCCGAGCATCAATCGGGTTGGGTGATCAACGGCGACATTCGCCTGGCCCACGTGTATTTCAGTCCCGAACAATTTGCCCTCGGCTGCGTTACGTTGCTGGACCGCGAACCTCGCGAGCTGCAGTTGCGCGAAGCCACCTTTCTGGACGACCCGGCGCAAGCCCGGCGCTTTCGGCTAATGCTCACACTCAACTGGGACGAACCCGGCGAACGCGTGCTCACCAGCAGCCTGGCCCATGAAATGCTCAGTCACGTTTTGCTTGGCCAGGTCGGGATGCGTGAGGGGTTGCGGCTCAAGGGTGGACTGGCGGCGCATCAGCGGCGGCAGTTAGTGGAGTTCATCGACAACCAATTGGCTGAGGCGATCAGCCTGGGGCAGTTGGCGGCGTTGTGTGCGTTATCCGAATATCACTTTGCGCGGATGTTTCGCGAGAGCTTTGGCTTGCCGCCGCATCAGTATGTGCTGGCTCGCAGGCTGAGCCGGGCGCGGGAGTTGTTGCGTTCGACATCGCAGCCGTTGGGGGAGATTGCGCTGGCGTGTGGGTTTGCCAGTGCCAGTCATTTCACTAATCGGTTCAGGCAGGCTTTAGGTGGAACGCCTGGAGAGTATCGGCAGGCGTTTTTGCGGTAGGCCCGAAGATTATCGGTGCCTGGGATACCGCCATCGTCGGATCGCCGCCCGGACCAAGCTCGGCTCCCACAAGGGATCGGAGTCGAACCCAATTTTCGTGAACGACACCTGTCCCTGTGGGAGCCGAGCTTGCTCGCGATGAACGATGACGCGGTCTGTCGTTAGAACTCCAACGTGCTGGACAAGGAGATCTGCCGCGAATCCCCCATCGACACAAAGAACCGGCTCGCCGCCGAGGTGTAGACGGTGCGATCAAACAGGTTCTTCACGTTGAGCTGGAACTTGACCTTCTGCCCTTCGACTTTGGTGTCATACGTGGCGAATGCATCAGCCACGGTGTAGCTCGGCAGGTCGAAATCGTTCACAGCGTTACCCGCTCGCTCACCGACATACCGCGCCCCTGCGCCGACCCGCAGCTGATCGCCACCAACAATGGTGCCAAAGTCATAAACCGCCGACAGCGAGCCGCTGTTCTTCGCTACGTTTTGCAGTTTTTTGCCTTTGTAGGTCGGGTCTTCAGTGACTTCGGCGTCGGTGTAGGCATAGCTGCCGATCATGCTCCAGCGATCACTCAGCTGACCGGTCAAGTCCACTTCCAGCCCACGGGAACGCACTTCGCCGGCGGCGCTGTAAATCGTCACCGGGCCTTCGGAGTTGGCCACCAGCACATTGCGTTTTTTGATGTCGAACAGCGCGACGTTACCGGTGACGCGGCCCGGCATGTCGAGCTTGGCGCCGATTTCCCAGGACTTGGCTTCTTCCGGCGCGATGCTGCCGTCAAGCACGGTGCTGCTGCCGCTCAACGGCGCGATGGTCGAGTTGGGTTTGAACGACTCGGTGTAACTGCCGTAGAACGACAGTTCATCGGTGTAGCGATACACCAGACCGGCGCGAGGCACCCATTTCTGGCCGTTGCTGTCGGTGTTGGCCTGGAACGGCACGCCTTTGCCGGCGTACTGGTCGTATTCCTGGAAGCGCGCGCCAGCGACGAAAATCCATTGATCGGTCAGGTGGATCGAGTCCTGGAGGAATACCGAATCGCTGCGCAGTTTATCGGTCTGCGCACTGTCCGCCGGGCTGACCGTGGTGCCAGCGACTTCACGGCCGTACACCGGGTTGATGTAACTGAAGGTGCTCAGGCTTTTTTGGCGGATCAAGTCTTCGCGGTAGATCTTGCGGTATTCGTCATCAACGCCGAACACCAGGTCGTGCTTCATCCCCGCGAGCTGGACATTGCCTTCAAGGCTGGCGGTGGTGAAGCGGTCGGTGCTGATAGCGTTTTGAGTGCCGTCCATGCTGCGGGTCAACGTGCCCTTGTTGGTGTCGATGGCGGTGATGCGCACTTGGCTGGCATCGTAGGTTTCGCGGTTCCAGCTGTAGCCGAAGTGGGCGTTCCAGTTGTCGTTGAGTTCGTGATCGGCCTCGAAGTGATACAGATCCGAGCGCCCTTCCATGTTATTGAAGGGTTCGTCGAGACGGCGCTCACGGGAGATGTCCAGCGGGTGATTGTCACGCGGGTCGATCACCGTGCCACGGTCGAACGGGGTCAGAAACTCGCGGTGTTCATAGGCGAACAGCAGCTTGGTGCTTTCACCGAACCAGGCCAGTGACGGCGCCACCAATGTCTCGCGGTGAGTGCCGAAGTTGCGCCAGTAATCTTCGTCTTCGTGGTCCAGGACCATGCGATAGGCCAACCCGGAATCACCCAACGCGCCGGTGCTGTCGAGACCGCCACCGCTGCCGTTTTTACCGTCGCCATAGGTCGAGCCACGCAGGGTCAACGCGTTGTACTGCTCAAGCTCAGGCTTCTTGCTGACCATGTTCACCACGCCACCCGGGTCTTGAATGCCGTAAAGAAGCGAGGCCGGGCCCTTGAGGACTTCGACCCGGTCCACGGTCGCATTCATGCCACGGCCCTGCACGATCGGCATGCCGTCGCGCATGATCGAGCCGTTGCGGTTGTCGCCGAAACCACGCGTCATCACCGAATCCTGGGTGCTCGCCAGCGTGTTGCCCTGGGTGATGCCGCTGACGTTGGCCAGTGCATCGTCCAGATTGCGCGGCGCCTGATCGCGAATGACCTGGGCCGGGATGACGTTGACGGTCTGGGGGATTTCCTGGAGCAAGGCCGAGGAGCGCAGCACCGAACTGGTGGGCGGCGGCTGATAGCTCATGGATTGATCGGCCACGGAAGTGATGGTGGTCGCGCCGAGGTTCAAGGTGCCTTCGGTGGGTAACGGCTCCAGGACCAACGTGTGGCCGTCGGTACGACGGAAGGTGAATCCCGAACCGCTGAGCAAACGCTGCATCGCCTGCTCGGCGTTGAACTGACCATCGATCGCCGGGGCGGTTAGACCGTACGGCGCCTCATCGGTGTAGACCACGCTGATGCCAGTGATCCGGCTGAAGTCACTCAAGGCCTGGGGTAGCGGTTTGGCAGCCATTGCAAAGCTGAACTGCGCACTCTGTCGGGCACTGCCGGCCTCTGCTGCCACCGCCACACTCAACGGCAGCAACGCCAACGCCGAAAAGCTCAATGCACACGTACCCAACCATTGTTTGACCGAACCCGATTTTGCCCTGGACTTCATTGCTCATGACCTGTGTAGAACCTACGGGATGCGAATGACTCGCAGTTTCAGTCACTACACGGATGGCGTCGGGGTTTACCTCACCAGAAAGTTGAAAGTATTTTTTGCTTCGTGGGATGTGGTGTCTG
The DNA here is from genome assembly GCF_054897765.1 of Pseudomonas sp. RT4P38. NCBI lineage: Bacteria > Pseudomonadati > Pseudomonadota > Gammaproteobacteria > Pseudomonadales > Pseudomonadaceae > Pseudomonas > Pseudomonas sp. RT4P38. Next base: position 1,313,141 of record NZ_CM142703.1, on the reverse strand, counting down.
ATTTACCGTCATCGCGAGCAAGCTCGGCTCCCACAGGATCAGAGTTGACTCACATTTTGTGATCAACACCGATCCTGTGGGAGCCGAGCTTGCTCGCGATGAGGCCCTATGCCTCACCGCAAAATAATCAGATGCCCCAGAACCTGGCGCTGTTCAAACCCCAACACTCCTTGCAACGAACTCAACACCGCCTGCGGATCCTTGCTCGGGAAACTGCCACTGACTCGCCGCGCCGCCAGTTCATCGTTGAGCAGTACAATCCGTCCCGGGTAATAACGTTCCAGGTCTTGCACCACATCGGCGAGTGTCGCCTTGTAGTAATTGAGCCAACCCTGACGCCACGCCAATTGCGCTTCACTGTCGACGCTGTGGAGTTTTTCCGCCAAACCATCGCCATAAGCCACTTGCTGGCCAGCCGTCAGAATTTGCTGCGCGGCGTTCTTGTCCGCTGTCACACCGACGCGCCCGGACAACACCGTGACCTGCGCACCGTGAGGTTGCAGGCGTACTTCGAACTGAGTCCCCAGCACCTTCACCTGACCCTTTTCAGCGTCCACCACAAACGGCTCGCCGTTGTGGGTCACGCTGAAAAATCCGGCACCGCGACGCAGCTCAACGTGCCGTTCGCCACGACTGAAATCCACCGCAATCGCGCTGTCGGCATCCAGGGTGACTTGCGACTGATCGGCCAGCGTGACAGTGCGAATTTCCCCCGGCGCCGACACATAGTCAGCCCCCAGATCATTAACCCAGCGCGACGGTTGCCAGCCAGCACCGACGCCGATCAACAGCACCAGACACGCGGCCATCGCCAGCGCACCGGACCAACGCCGAACGCTGGTACGGCGCGAGCGATTCATGGCGTTGAGGTAACCCTGCAAGGCAAACGCTTCTTCATCGGCCAGCGTTCGGGCCGGTACTTCGCTCAACTCCCACACCACTTGCGCCTGGGCGTAAGCCTCGGAATGGGCGGGGTCCTCCTGCAACCAGCGACTGAACGTGAGTTGATCGCCGCTGCTGGGCTGGTCATGCAACAGGCTCAGCCAGGCGAAGGCCGCCTGCTCCTGCGCGGGCGTCGGGGTGACGCGTTCGGTGTTGTTCACAGTGCTTTCCCTGGCGTGCGCGGTTCGGGTTCCCGCAGGCTGGCCTTGCAAGCCTCGAGGGCGCGCATCATATGTTTTTCCACGGCGCTTTGGGACAAACCCATGGCCTTCGCGATCTCGGTGTATTTGCGGCCATGGATACGGTTGAGCAAAAAGATCTGCCGCGTGCGCTCAGGCAACGCGCGCAACGCCGCTTCGACATGACGCAAATCGTTGCCCGCCTCCAACGCCGCTTGCGGTTCGCTGCCGTGGCTGTCCGGTTGATCCGGCATCCAGCCCTCGTTGACCCGCACTCGCGTGCCTTCACTGCGCAAATGGTCGATGGCGATGTTGCCGGCGCAGCGCAACAGGTAAGTGCTGAGCTCTTCGACCTGCACCAGCGGCCGACGCCAGAAGCGCAGGAACAAGTCCTGCACCAGGTCTGCGGCCGTCGCCCGACACCCGACACGACGACTCACCAGCGCTTCCATTTGCGAACGCTGGGAAAGGAACACCTGCAGGAAATGCGCACGCGCACCGCGATGTTCATCGTCATGGGATTCAGGGGGGCTGGTGATCATCAGCTCAGCCCTTTGCAAACACGGCAACGGGGCTGGCGAGCAGGCTCAAACCCGCCAACACCAGGGCCAGGCGCGGGCGATACGGCATCAACAGCACCAGCACCAGAGCGCTGAGCATCAACACCGCAAACCACTGCACCAATCCGAGTCCCCACCCCGTCGACGACACCGCAGCCCACAACGACAACGCCAGCAACAGCCAGCCACTGAGTTTCATCCCTTGGCGGCGACGGGCCGAGAGCTTGCGCCCCAGCAGTTCGGCGTGATGCCGATCCATGGATAAACAGAGCGCGGTGAAACCGCCGTAGCACAGCAACAAGGCCAGGAACATTCAGTGCGCCTCTCGCTCAAGCGATATCGATTTCGCCCGCGGTCGGGTGACGATTCCAGCCTGCCCCGAGCGCTGCATTTTCCACGCAGCCCAAGCGAAAAACAGACCACTGCCCAGGCATGCCAGATCGAAACCGGCCATGGCCCAATCGCCCTGCGCCAGTGTGACGCCCAAGTGATAAGGCGTGGTCAGCGCGTTCAGCAACGGCACCGCACAGAACAGCAACGCCGCCAGCGCCAATTGTTCGACCCACGCGGCGCGACCACGGCGGACCATGGCATGCAACACACTCAAACCCCAGACGATGAAGAAGCAGTTCACTTCCCAATCTGCCCGCCCGGCCATCCCGACCCGCAACAATCGATTGGCCCAGAAGAACGCCGCCACCGCGACCATCAACCCCGACATGCCGGCGATGTTCAGCACTTCCACCAGCCGCAACTCGAACGGCATCACACCGTTCTTCGCATGTTTGAGCTGACGCTTGCCGAGCCAGACCACCAGCCCGGTACCGATCATCGCCGTGCCCGCCAAACCACAAATGAAGTACAGCCAGCGCAACACCGGACCGGCGAAATGGCCCATGTGCAAGCCGTAGAAACTGCCGGCAATGGCCATCGGCAAGGATTGTCCCGCCGTGGCGCCAAGCAATTGCCCGGTCACCCCGTTGAACGTCACCGCGCTGCCAAAGTCGTGGACTACGTGGTCGGCGCCGTCACGCGAAAGGACGACCGAGGCATTCGCATCGCCCGGATTGTTGACCGTCAGCCGCCCGGCTCGCCCGCCCGACCACTGCTCTCGGGCCCGTTCCAGCAGCGGTGCCAACGGCGCCAACTGGCCCGGTTCACCGGCAAGTTCGGGGGTTTTGGAAACAGGAAACACTTCATCGTAAAAGGTATCGCTGTCACCGCCATACGAGACAACGATGCTCGCGGGCATCACCATCGACATGAAAATCACCAGGCTGCTGTAAGTGATCATCAGGTGAAACGGCAACACCAGCACACCCACCGCGTTGTGCCCGTCGAGCCAGGAGCGCTGGCCCTTGCGCGGGCGGAAGGTGAAGAAGTCCTTGAAGATTTTCTTGTGGGTGATGATCCCGCTGATCAGCGCGACGAACATCACCATCGCTGCGAGGGTCGACAGCCAGCGACCCCACGGATAGGGCATCTGCAACTGAAAGTGGAAGCGGTAAAAGAACTCGCCACCGCGTGTGTCCCGGCCCTGCACTTGCGCGCCAGTTTGCGGGTCGAGGAGTTTTTCTGTGAATTGACCCCGCGTGCCGGGCTTGGCCGGTACTTGCTGCCACCGCACCGACAGCGCGGGTTCGCGAGCATCAGGCAAATCGATGAGCCATCGCGAGGCACCGGCGGCGTGCTGCTGAAGATAGTGCTGGGCCAGGGTCAGACTCGTTTCGGAGGACACCGAACGTGCGGGAATTTCCGGCTGCATCCAGTGGCTGATCTCATCCTTGAAATAGGCGAGTGTGCCGGTCAGGAAAATCGCGAACAGCAGCCAGCCGAAGATCAGCCCGGCCCAGGTGTGCAGCCAGGCCATGGACTGACGAAAGCCCTCTTTCATGAGAGGCCCATCCAGTACGCCAACCCCGACACCGCCGCCAAAACCACGCTTGGCACGATCAATCCGAACCAGGCTTGCCACGCACTGCGACAGGCAAAGCACCAGAGTACGGCGACCAGATAGACCAGAAACGAGGTCATCATCCCGGTGACCACCGCTTCGGCGCGGGCCATGGGCAGCCACATCGTCAGGCTGACACTCGCCAATACCGCCACGAGGTAACCCCCCAGCACGGCGGCCAGCACTCGGGAAGTGACGGCCAGGCGGTAGGAAACGGGGAGCGCGGTGATTTTGCCTTTCATGTTTCGACCTTGAAACGGGTGAAGCCCCGTGAACGTCACGGGACCAACAAGGCCGCAATATTAATGATAAATATTCTCATATGCAAAAGAGTCCGATGAGATCGTCGATACAGTCGATTGCCGGATACGGGCACCCACCTCTACAATGCGAACAATTCTTGTTCTCTAACGTATCCGTTTGTGTCGGAGTGGTTCTGTTGCAGCCCGCCAATACCGTCGAAGTCCTCTATCACGCCCATCACAACTGGCTCACCGGTTGGTTGCGGCGCAAGCTCGGCTGCCCGGACAGCGCCGCGGATTTGGCCCAGGACACCTTCATGCGGGTGCTGACTGCACGGGAAACTCCGCAGATCATCGAGCCGCGAGCCTTCCTGACGACGATCGCCAAGCGCGTGCTGTTCAACCATTACCGCCGTCAGGATCTGGAACGCGCCTACCTCGACGCGTTGGCGCAGATGCCGGAAGTCGTGGCGCCATCAGAGGAAGAACGGGCAATCATCCTGCAAACCCTGATGGAGTTGGACCAGTTGCTCGATGGCCTGCCGCGCCTGGTCAAGCGCGCGTTTCTGCTGGCGCAGGTCGATGGCCTGACTTACCCACAGATTGCCGCCGAGCTGGGGATTTCCATCGCCACGGTCAAACGTCATCTGAACAAAGCGGCCATGCGCTGCTACTTCGCCCTATGAACAACTCAATAAACTCTCCACCGGACTTTTCATCCCAAGTCGCCGAACAGGCTGTGCATTGGTTGATGGAAATGCAGCAAGGGCCATTGACCCCACGCCAGCAACTCGCCTGGCAGCGATGGCACGATGCGCACAGTGAGCATCAACGGGCCTGGGAACATATCCAGCGGGTCAATCAACGCTTGCGTGGTTTGACATCGCCGCTGGCTCACGCCGCCCTCAACGCGCCGAAGTCCGCCAGCCGTCGTCAGGCGCTGAAGCTGCTGCTGATTCTCGGTGCCGGTTGCGCAGTCACTTGGGGGATGCGCGAGCACAACCCATTGACCCCGTTATTGGCCGATTACCGCAGCCCGGTCGGCCAGCGACGCAAGGTGCCGCTCGGTGATGGCAATCAGTTACAGCTCAATACCGCCAGCTCCGTGGATGTGCGCGTTGAAGGTCAACAACGGCTGATCCGCTTGCTCGAAGGCGAGATGCTGCTCACTGCCGCCCAAGCGTTTCAGGTTCGTACCGCCCAAGGTCTGTTGAAGACTCAAGGCGCGCGTATGAACGTGCGGCAGTTTTCCGATCACACCCAGGTTGCGGTGTTCGAAGGCAGCGTTGAATTGACGCCCGACGGTCGTTCACCGCTGATACTGCAAAGCGCCCGACAGTTGAGCTTTGGCGCAAAAGGCATCGCAAACGCTGTGCCGCTGGACGTCAACAGCGGCGCCTGGGTCGACGGCATGCTGGTAGCCGCGCACATGCGCCTCGGCGATTTCCTCGACGAACTCGGTCGCTATCGCCGCGGGCAACTCAATTGCGATGCGAAGGTCGCGGATTTTCTGATCTCCGGGACGTATCCAGTGGATGACAGCGAACGGATTCTTGACCTGCTGGAAATCAGCTTGCCGGTGAAAGTTAAGCGGTTTACCCGGTATTGGGTGACGGTTGAGGCACGTGCGTAATGATCGTCTAAATAAATGAGCCGTTTTTCAGATCTGGCGTGACAGAGAAGGAAAGCCACCTTGATTCCACCTTCTCAGGATCGTCGTCCATGCAACCCACCCGCCTCACCCCGCTGGCCCGCACCTTGCGCCAACTCTTGCTGGGCGCCAGCCTGAGTTTCGGCGCTGTAGCGCTGGCACACGCCGCTGATGCCAAGCCGTATCACATCACACCGTCCTCGCTGGAAACCGCCCTCAACCAGTTCGGCCGTGAAGCCGGTGTGCTGATTTCCTTTGGCTCGCAAGTTACCAGCGGCGTACAGAGTCGCGGGCTGGAAGGTAACTACACTCCCGAGCAAGGTTTGAACGCCTTGCTCGAAGGCACCGGCCTGCAAGCCCGCGCCGAGGGCAGCAACGCTTTTAGCCTGCAACCGGTGGCTGATGCCGCGCTGGAACTGGACACCTCCAACGTCGTCGGCGACTGGCTCGGCGATGCGGCGCCAATCAACGTCTTCGAGCATCCCGGCGCGCGTGATGTGATCCGCCGCGAAGAGTTCGAACGCCAGGGCGCGACTCAGGCCAAAGACGTGCTCAACCGCATCCCCGGTGTGAATGCGCCGGACAACAACGGCACCGGCAGCCATGACATGGCGCTGAACTTCGGCATTCGTGGGCTCAATCCGCGGCTGGCCTCACGCTCGACGGTATTGATGGATGGTATCCCGGTGCCCTTCGCACCTTATGGTCAGCCGCAGTTGTCGTTTGCACCGATCAGCATGGGCAACATGGACGCGGTGGACGTGGTGCGTGGCGGCGGTGCAGTACGTTACGGACCGCAGAACGTCGGCGGCGTGGTCAACTTCGTTACCCGGGCGATTCCCGATGAGCCGACGGTCAAGGGTGGTTTTCAGACCGAGACCAGCCCTTCCTCCAGCCACGACGGGTTCAAGACCACTGCCAACCTGCTGGCCGGCGGTACAGCCGAGAATGGTCTGGGCGGTGCGCTGTTGTATTCCGGCACGCGCGGTGGCGACTGGCGAGAACACAGCGATACCGAAATCGACGACCTGATCCTCAAGGGTAAATACCAGCTCGACGATGCCAACAGCTTCAACGCGATGGCCCAGTATTACGAAGGCAAGGCCGACATGCCCGGCGGCCTGAACGTCGCCGATTACGACGCTGACCCTTACCAGTCGACGCGTCCGAAAGACCAGTTCTGGGGCCGTCGGACGATGTTCAACGTCGGTTATCGCTATCAGGAAGATCGCCGGGAATTCACCGCCAACACTTTCTTCACCAAGACGTTGCGCAGCGGCTATCTGGATCAGGGCACGTTCCTCTCGCTGTCGCCTCGCGAGTATTGGGTGCGCGGTCTGGAAACCCGTTTCGCCCAGGGCTTCGATGTCGGCCCGACCAGCCATGAAGTCGGTGTCGGTTATCGCTACATCAACGAAGCCGGCCACGAATTGCGCTATCGCACTCCGATCGCCAGCAACGAATACCCGACCACCGGCAGCCGCAACGACCGCGACACCCGTGGCGGCACCGAGGCCAATGCGTTCTTCGTCGACGACCGGATCGACATCGGCAAGTGGACCTTCACTCCGGGCATCCGCTACGAGATGATCGAATCGCAGCAAACCAACAACCTGACGAACGTGAAGTACAAGGGCGACTACAACACAGCACTGCCGGCGTTGAACGTGCTCTATCACGTGACCGACACCTGGAACCTCTACGCCAATACCGAAGGCTCGTTCGGCAGCGTGCAATACAGCCAGATGCCTAATCGAGTGACCAGTGGTGAAGTCAAACCGGAGAAGGCGCGTACCTGGGAGCTGGGCACCCGTTACGACAACGGTGCATTGCGGGCAGAGATCGGCGCGTTCCTGATCAATTTCGACAACCAGTACGAAAGCAACCAGACCAACGACTCGGTGATCGCCCGTGGCGAGACTCGCCATCAAGGTATCGAAACCAGCATCAACTATGCCCTCGATGATTTGAGCCCTTCATTGGCTGGTTTCGATGTTTATGCCACTTACGCCTATGTGGACGCGACCATCCGCGAAGACGGGTCGAACAAGGGTAATCGCGTGCCGTTCTCCTCGAAACACAAAGGCACGATTGGCGTGGGTTACACCGAAGGCGCGTGGAAGCTCAACCTGGACAGCAGCTATCAGAGCGACCAGTTTGCCGACAACGCCAACACCTCGGCTGAAAGTGCTGATGGCAGCACCGGCAAGATTCCTGGGTACATGCTGTTCAGCAGCCGCGCGGCGTATGACTTCGGGCCGAAGTTGTCGGACTTGAATGTAGCGGTGGGGGTGAAGAACATCTTCAACCATCAGTACTTTACCCGCTCGTTTGATGACAACAACAAGGGTAAGTATGTGGGGGAACCGCGGACGGTTTATGTGCAGACGTCGGTAGCGTTCTGATCTGAGGTCATGCCCTCACCCTAACCCTCTCCCGGAGGGAGAGGGGACTGACCGAGTTGTTCTTTCGAGCTACATCGACCTGAGAAATCGAGTCGAACTCAGGTTTTGAAAAACATGGAGATCGCCCCCTTTCCCCCTCTCCCCTCTGGGGCGGTCCGACGTTTCGGGAGGGCTGGGGTGAGGGGTGGCCCTGGAACCGGCCACAAATTTACCGACACCACAAACGAAAACGGGCCTGCATAAGCAGACCCGTTTGTCAGTGGAAAGGTAAAAAATCAATCAGGCTTCAACCGTTTTGCGCAGCCTGTTCGTTCTCGAGAAACTCGTCTTCCAGCAGCGCATCGGCTGCGACTCTCTCGAACGGCACCACAGCGGCACGTGGTTTGCCCCGCAGTTTGCCGAACAGGTGCTCAAGCGCATGTTCAAGTTTTTCGGCCGCACCGTCGATCGCCAGTTCCAGGTTTGCGGCTTTATGGGTGACAGAAATCGGTTGGTGGCCTTTTGGCCGCGCTTCCAGCTGACAGCGCATGTCATGGGGACCGGGCTTGTCGCCGTTCTCGTCCCGCAGATGAACCTCGACGCGTGTCAGGTCTTCTTCATAACGTTCTAGCGTGCTCTCAATGGTAGTACGTACCCACTCCTCCAGTCGGATGCTGCTTTGAATATGGTTATCGCTGTTGACTTGGATTTGCATAGTTCATCCCTTATTTCAGCTAGCTAGCGAGAGGCACTTCGGCTGGCCCTTGGGCGTCATCACCGTGACCTCTTACTTACACAATCGGTCTGCTCGCAGAACAATTCAACCCCTAAAAAAAGATAAATTTTGATTCGCAAAAAAAGCCGGACAACGAGCAAAAGCGCTGTTAAGGTCGGGAGTTGGGTCGCATCGCTTCTTTGTCATAATTGCTCACATCTGCCGCTCCGCCAGTGGGTGCAGACTCCGAAAAATCCCCGCCTCCTCTACCAGCCAGTCATGCACCGCGCGCACGCCCGGATGGCTCAGCGCCCCTGGCGCATAGAGCAGCACGTAACGTTTGTGATTGGGCACCGCCAGGCCAAACGGCACGATCAACGTCCCCCGCTCCAGCTCATCGTTCAACAACGTTCGCCGCGCAATCGCCACGCCCATCCCGGCAATTGCCGCTTCGATGGTCAGGTGATTGCGATTGAAGGTATGCCCGCGCCGCACGTCGGCGCCTTCGAAGCCGATGGCATTGAGGTAGAACTCCCATTCCGCGTATTCATAACTGCCGCGCCAGGCGGTGATGTCGTGCAGCAACGGGAAATGCATCAGGTCTGCCGGACCGTGCAGCGGCGGACGGCCGCGCAATAGGCCCGGGGCACACACCGGGAAGATCTGCTCGTCGAGCAAGGTGGTGGATAAAAGTCCAGGATAACTGCCGTCATTCAGGTCGATGGCCAAATCAAAATCGCCTTCGTGCAATGGCACGCTGCTGTCCTCGGCCACCAGGCGCAATTGAATGTCCGGAAAGCGCTGCTGCAACCGCGGTAGACGCGGCGTCAGCCACTTGCTCAGGAACGACGGAATCGAGCGCAGCCGTAAAATCCCGCTGATCATCCCCGCATCCAGTCGTCGCAATTCCGCGTCGATGCTGCCGTAAGCCTCGTTGACCGTGATGGCCAGTCGCTGGCCTTCGGCACTCAACTCCACACCCCGAGCGCGACGGTGGAAAAGTCGAAAGCCCAGCCGTTCTTCCAGTTGGCGGATTTGCTGACTGACCGCACCCGGTGTGATGTGCAGCTCTTCGGCACATCGAGTGAACGACAAGTGCCGTGCGGCACAGGAAAACACGTGCAGCCAGACATAAGTCTGGGCATGCAATTGACGACTCATCGTTTAGTCCTGCTAAAGGCTGTCTTAGGAAGTTTCGTTGGTCACGTAAGACCGAGGTAGGCAGTATCGCCGACATTGCGCTTGTCCTACAAAAATGGCAGCGATTTCTCTTCCATTGCTTGTATAGGCTTTAGCATGGCTATCAGTGTTTTCGATCTCTTCAAAGTCGGCATCGGTCCGTCCAGTTCCCATACCGTCGGCCCGATGCGCGCTGCCGCGACCTTCGCCCAAGCCCTGATTGACCAGCAATTGCTGGATGCCGTACGTCGAGTGGAAATCCGCCTTTACGGTTCCCTTTCCGCCACCGGCGTCGGCCACGCCACCGACCGCGCCTGCGTCATGGGCCTGATGGGCGAATGGCCGGACAGCATCGATCCCACTTCCATCGACAGCCGAATCCAGACCCTGCGTGAAACCGGTGAACTGTCTCTGGCAGGCAAAACCACCATTGCCTTCATCTGGCAGAGCGATCTTCTGCTACTCGACGAGAGCTTGCCCTACCACCCCAATGCGATGTCCCTGACAGCCTTTGGCGATACCGGTGAGTTGTCAGAGCAAACGTACTACTCGATCGGCGGTGGTTTCATCATCGAAGCGGCCGAAGCCGAGTCCGGTATCGCGCCCACCAGCGATGTGGTGCTGCCGTACGACTTCTCCAGCGCCGCCGAATTACTCAAGCTCTGCAACCAGCACGGCCTGCGCGTTTCCGAGTTGATGATGGCAAATGAATTGGCCTGGCGCAGCGAAGCCGAAATCCGCCAGGGCCTGCTGCACATCTGGTCGGTGATGCGCGAGTGCGTCGAACAAGGGTTGCGCCACGAAGGCATCCTGCCGGGCGGTCTGAATGTTCCACGCCGCGCGGCGAAATTGCACCGCAGCCTGTTGGAAATCGGCAAGCCGAATGTCATCACCTCCACGCTGTCAGCCATGGAGTGGGTGAACCTGTTCGCCCTCGCCGTGAACGAAGAAAACGCGGCGGGCGGACGCATGGTCACGGCGCCGACCAACGGCGCGGCGGGGATCATTCCGGCTGTGCTGCATTACTACATGAAATTTAACCCGGACGCGTCGGACGATGACGTGGTGGCGTTCTTCTTGGGCGCTGCGGCCGTAGGCATTCTCTGCAAGAAAAACGCATCAATTTCCGGTGCCGAAGTCGGTTGCCAGGGCGAAGTCGGCTCGGCCTGCGCCATGGCCGCCGCCGGGCTGGCCGACATCCTCGGCGCCACACCGGAACAACTGGAAAACGCCGCCGAAATCGGCCTGGAACACAACCTCGGCCTGACCTGCGACCCGGTCGGCGGGCTGGTGCAAGTGCCGTGCATCGAGCGCAACGCAATCGCCGCCGTGAAGGCGATCAACGCTACGCAAATGGCCCTGCGCGGCGATGGCAAGCACTTCATCTCCCTGGACCGGGTGATCCGCACCATGCGCGATACCGGCGCCGACATGCATGACAAATACAAAGAGACTTCACGGGGCGGCCTGGCGGTGAGCTGGGTGGAGTGCTGAGGAGCATTCCCTGACCGTTTCGCGTGAGCCCGAGCAAGAACAATAACGAGGCGATACCGATGACCGATGTACGTACACCTGCTGCCGATAATCCTGCTGTAGACCTCAAACGCGACACCGCAACATCCACCAAAGGCTGGAGCAAACACGACACCACCTGGATGCTTGGCCTCTACGGCACAGCGATTGGCGCCGGCACGCTGTTCCTGCCGATCAACGCCGGGGTCGGTGGTTTCTGGCCCTTACTGATTCTGGCGGTGCTGGCGTTTCCGATGACGTTCTTCGCCCACCGCGGCCTGACCCGCTTCGTGTTGTCCGGGCATTCCGGGGACATCACCGAAGTGGTGGAAGAACACTTCGGCATCGGCGCCGGCAAGCTGATCACGCTGCTGTATTTCTTCGCGATCTTCCCGATTCTGCTGGTGTACAGCGTGGCGCTGACCAACACTCTGAGCAGCTTCATGGAGCATCAGCTGCACATTGCTCCGCCACCGCGGGCGATTTTGTCGCTGGGCTTGATCCTCGGCCTGATGGCGATCGTGCGTTGCGGCCAGGGCGTCATCGTCAAATGCATGAGCGTGCTGGTTTATCCATTCGTCGCGGCGTTGCTGCTGCTCGGTTTCAGCCTGATCCCGAACTGGAATGGCGCGTTCGTCGCCACCGCCAGTGAAGGGATGCCGATGCCGTTGTTCTTCAAAACGCTGTGGCTGGCGATCCCCGTGATGGTGTTCTCGTTTAACCATTCGCCGATCATTTCCGCCTTCGCCGTCGATCAGAAACAACGTTACGGCGAGCAGGCCGAGCGCAAGAGCAGCGGCATCCTCGCCATCTCCCACGCGATGATGGTGGTGACAGTGATGTTCTTCTGCTTCAGCTGTGTGATGGCCCTGTCCCCGGCTGATTTGGCGGCGGCGAAGGCGCAAAACATCTCAATCCTGTCGTATCTGGCCAACCACTTCCAGACCCCGGTCATCGCTTACGCGGCGCCGTTGATTGCGCTGGTGGCGATCACCAAATCCTTCCTCGGCCATTACATAGGCGCCAGCGAAGGCTTTCAGGGCCTGATCGTGAAAAGCCTGCGCGGCCGTGGCCGGGTGATGTCGGCGAGCTGGCTGAACCGCGTGACCGCGCTGTTCATGATCCTCAGCTGCTGGGCCGTGGCGACCTTCAACCCGAGCATCCTCGGCATGATCGAAACCCTCGGCGGGCCGATCATTGCGTGCCTGTTGTTCCTGATGCCGATGTACGCCATCCGCCGTGTGCCGGCCTTGCGCCAGTACTCGGGTCAGGCCTCGAACGTGTTCGTGGTGCTGATCGGTTTGATTGCACTGTCTGCGATCATCTATTCATTCATGCCCTGAAACGTGCAGAAAAAAAGAAGGCGGGCCTCGGTGCCCACCTCTTTCTTGCCGTGTCTATTGTTCGACCATTTTTCCGGCATGCCCCTTGCTACGTCACTGCTGAGGCAAAAAGGACTTTTTAACATCTCAGCGAACGGCCTGCCGATGGTCTGGTACTGCGAACCAACCCGATAACGGCCGGTCAACAACTGCACGTTCAATCAGGCGGTGACGCATCATGGACAACCCTTTTCAGCTCATTACCGATGCCTTTGCACCGGATTATCAGATCAACCTGAGCATTCAGGGTCTGGATGGCCGCATCATGCTGACCCTCTCCAACAGCGGCCGCGTGGTCGCCAAACGGATGATCAGCGCCGAACAACGCAACGACCCCCAGCGCCTCAAACGCCTGGTGCAAAGCATCCAATTCGGCATCGCCATCGAACAGGGCCACAGCGCCGTGGCCATCCTCGAAGCCATGACCGACGGCGACAATCACACCCTGCCGCCGCCACACGTCAAGGGCCACAGCCGGCCAGCCATGGGGCTTTAAATCTCGCCCTTCTCGACGTCGGAATGCTCACCGGAGCCCGCGCCAACCTTGCGTTGCGGGTGCTCGATCTTCACTGAGGGAAATTGCGACGAGGCGTAACGCACCACCAGAATCGCAAACGCCAGCAGAAGAATCCCGCCGCACAGGTAGATGATGCCCAGGTCCGGCGGATTGTGGTGCGAGACGTTGGAGATCAGCAGTCGCGTCAGCGCGGTGATCGCCACGTAGATCAGGAAACGCACCGGCATGTGGTTGGTCTTGAAGTAAATCCCGACCATCGCCCCCAGTTCCAGGTAGATGAACAGCAGCAAGATGTCATCGATCTTGATGTGCCCTTCTTCGATCATCCCCAGAAATTCCATCACCGCCGCCCACGCGGTGACTGCACCGATGGCAAACAGCGCCAGGTAGTGGAAGGTCTCGACGAACAGGTTGCCCAGGGACTCGGCCAGTTGGTGCACGTTCTGCCGCAGGTTCTCGGCCCAGTTGATTTTCACGATGATTCTTCCTTAGCTCGGTTCGAGCGGATGATGCGGGTTTGACGTGACGGTTGTTCTGCATGCAGAAAAAAGGCCAGGGGCGCCTGCCACATGATGGCGAGATGCTCTAAAACGCGCTCCGTGGCGTTTGGTCGCACCCGGTGGGGCTGATCGGGCTGACAAACCCTGATTTCGGTCTACATTAAAAAGCCACTACCCAAAGCGCAGGGATTCGCTTATCCTTTTCGCTGTATATAAATACAGTGGTCGAATAAGACAACTTAATGTGAAGGCATGTGAGGTGGTGAATGGCCGTCGAAGTGGTATACCGCAGCAGCCGAGATCTGGAGCGCTTGTTCATGGATAAAGCCGAAGCTGACCGTCATGACAAAATGCTCGAACTGGCCGAGTTACTGGCTGAAGTGTTGCAAAAAGCCGTTCCGTCCCTGACCGAACAGCAAGTGGAAGAAGCCGGGATCTACATGGCGAAGAATCGCGATGTGTTCGCCAAGGCGTTCAAGAGCCAGCCGGACGCGTTGTCCGAATTGCTCAATGCGCCTGCTGAAGTCGCTGAACCTGTTGAAGTGGCGGACGCTGAGCCGACCAAGCCAGCTAAAGCCCCCAAGGCTGCCAAGTAAGCAATACCCGAATTGAATAGGCCCTGAGTCAAATGACTCAGGGCCTTTTTCATGCCTGCGAAAAACTTAAGCGTCGGGTTGTTCCAGCGCCTCGACCAGCGCCTTGAAGAAACGCGCCGCCTCACCGCCGGTCACCACGCGATGATCGAAGGTCAGGGACAGCGGCAGGACCGGATGCACCACCACCGCGCCGTCGACCGCCACCGGTTCGTCACGAATCGCGCCTGCGGCCAGGATCGCCACTTGCGGTGGCACCACCACCGGGTTGGCGTAGCGGCCGAACAAGGTGCCGAAATTCGACAACGTCAGGGTCGCCCCCATCATTTCCTTGGGCGGGATCGATCGCGCCTGCACATCGGCCCTTAATCGCATGACCCCTTCCTTCAAATCAGCCGAGGTGCGATGACCGACATCGCGCAGCACTGGCACAAAAAGGCCGTCCGGGGTGTCCACGGCGATGCCCAGATCGAGCCGTTCGTGCTGTTTGAGCGACAGGCTTTTGCCGTCGAAGGCGCTGTTGAGCACCGGTTCCACGGCGCACGCTGCCGCCATCGCCTTGGCGAGACGAATCAGCGGTTCGCGTGCCTGACCCCAGCGATGCAGATCGGCATCACCGAAAATCGTCACGGGCACGACTTCGGCGTGGGACCGAGCCATGTTCAGCGCCATGCTGCGCCGCACACCGCGCAATCGGTCGCCGCCGAAGCGATCCAGTTCAGTTTGAGCCGCGTTTTCCACATCCGTACGTGTGATCAGTCCCTCGTGGCCAGAGCCCGTCAACCCGCTCAACTGCACGCCAAGTTGCCGAGCCAGTTGCCGCACGGCCGGCGTGGCGCGAGGCGCGAGGTGCTCTCGGGTCGAGGGGGCAGCCCCAATGAAAAACGAATCATCCTGACTGCTGCCGCCACCTTCGAGTCGCCCCACTACTGTGCCCGCGTCCGCTTCGCCTTCGTAACCGAGCAGTGGTTCACCGACGTGAATGATGTCGCCCTCACCGCCGTAGAGCTTCGCCACCACGCCGTCGTACGGCGCGGGAATTTCCACCAAGGCTTTGGCGGTTTCCACCGACACCAGCAACTGGTCAGCCTTGACCGCATCGCCAACGTTGACGTGCCAGCGGACGATTTCCGCCTCCTGCAAACCCTCGCCCAGATCCGGCAGTTTGAAATATTTCATCGCAGCCTCCTTGGGTTCAGGCGAAGTGCAGTACGTTGTCGCAAGCCTGAAGAATGTCCTCGACGTTGGGCATGTAGAGCGATTCCAGTCGATACAGCGGCGGTGGAATGTCCGGCGCGGTAACCCGCTGGATCGGTGCCTGCAATTCCAGCAACACCCTTTCGTAGAGGCTCGCGGCGATTTCCGCGCCGACGCCGCAGGAGCGCGGCGCTTCATGAACGATCACGCAACGACCGGTCTTGCGCACCGAGGCTTCCAGGGTGTCGAGGTCCAGCGGCTTGATAGTCGCGACATCGATCACTTCCGCCGAGACGCCCCGCTCGGCCAATGCGGTAGCGGCTTGCAGGGTTTCCATCACACAGGCGCCCCAGCTGATCAGCGTGATGTCACTGCCTTCGCGCAGGGTGAAACAGCTGTCCAGCGGCAGGCGCTTGCCATCGTCCAACAGAGGTTGCGGGTTCATGCGATAGAGCCGGGTCGGTTCGAGAAACACCACCGGATCAGGGTCATCGATGGCCGCCAGCAACAAGCCATAGGCCCGGGCCGGCGATGACGCAATCACCACCCGCAAACCCGGAATGTGCGCGAACAGTGCTTCAGTGCTTTCGCTGTGGTGTTCCGGTGCGCGAATCCCTGCCCCCATCGGTGTGCGCATGACCATCGGGCAAGTGATCCGCCCTCGAGTGCGATTACGCATGCGACTGGCGTGGGACACCAGGTGCTCCATGGCCGCGTAGATGAAGCCCATGAACTGGATTTCCACCACCGGTTTCAGACCTTGGGCGGCCATGCCCACAACCAGTCCGCCGAGCATGGTTTCGGCCAGCGGCGAGTCAATAACCCGCTTGAAGCCGAAGCTGTCGCGCAGCCCTTGAGTTGCGCGAAACACGCCGCCGTTCACCCCGACGTCTTCACCGAGGACAATGACGTTTTCGTCTTCGCTCATGGCCCGATGCAGCGCCAGGTTCACCGCTTCCAGCAACGTGACTTTGCCGTTACTCATGGCTCGAATCTCCCGCGCGACGCGCCGCCCTTTCGAGCAACTCTTCACGCTGCCCGGCGAGGGACTTCGGCCATTGGGCGTAGACGTGATCCATGACCGATTCGGGCGCCTGCGTACCCGCCGCTTCGAAGTTATCCACAGCGCGCTGCACCAGGTCCTGGCATTCGCTGATCAGCGCCTGCTCGCGGCCTTCGTCCCAGACGCCCTGCCCGACCATGAAACGTTGCAGGCGTTTGACCGGTTCTTCGAGCCAGGCCTGCTTGACCTCGTCCGCCGGCCGGTAGCGCGTGGCATCGTCGGCGGTGGTGTGGTCGCCGAGACGGTAGCTCAGGCATTCCAGCAACACCGGGCCTTTACCGTGGCGTGCCCGTTCGAGGGCTGCGTGTACTCGGTCGTAAACCGCGAGCATGTCATTGCCGTCGACTTGCTCGCCATGGAATCCGGCACCGATGGCTTTCTGTGCCAGGGTCGGGGCGCCGCACTGAATCCGTCGTGGTACCGAGATCGCCCATTGGTTGTTGTTGACCACGAACACCACCGGCAACTGCCAGGCGCCGGCGACGTTGAGGGCTTCTAGGAAATCGCCTTTGCTGGTGGCGCCGTCGCCACAGGTGGTGACGGCGGCCCGATGCTCACCGCGGATTTTAAAGGCGCTGGCGACGCCGCAGGCATGCAAGGCCTGGGTAGCAATCGGTACACAGATCGGGAAGTCCTGAGCCGCCGCCGGTTCAGCAAAGTCGCTGCCGCGTTCGTCGCCACCCCAGTACAGGAGGATTTCTTCCATGCGCACCCCACGCATCAACTGCACGGCGGTGTCACGGTAATACGGCACCAGCACATCTTCGGCGTGCATCACGCTGCCGACGGCGACGCCAATGGCTTCCTGGCCCAATGTCGGCGCATAAGTGCCGATGCGCCCGGTGCGTTGCAGGGCGACGGCTTTCTGATCAAAAAGACGGGTCAGGACCATCTGCCGATAGAGGCGCGTCAGCAAATTGAAATCGTCGGCCCAGGCAGGAAGATCGCCGAGCAATTGGCCGTCAGGGGATAAAAATCGGGTGTAAGGCAGCTCAACCTTGTGAACCATCCCAGGGACTCCTGGCACGCCTCGTCAGCGTGCGTCAATCAAGCCTGACGCTTGTGGCGCCAGGCCTTGGGAGCAAGTCTGCCGGATAGGCCCTCACTCCTTCATCGGTTCACTTCATCGATACAGCACTTTCTCCGCCAATTCGTCTGCCACTCGGGCCGGCGAGCGTTTTTCCGCCTGAGCATGGGCGAAGACTTCGGTCAGCCGTGAGCTGATTTTCGACAGGTGTGCGGTGATGGTCGTGAGCTCTTCGCCGCGGTGTTTGAGCGAAACGTAGATCAGGCCGCCGGAATTGATCACGTAATCCGGCGCATACAGAATCCCCCGCCGTTCCAGTTGATCGGCGACTTCCAGATGGGTCAATTGGTTGTTCGCCGAACCGGCGACCGCTGCACAGCGCAGTTGCGTCACGCTGTGGCTGTTGAGCACACCGCCCAAACCGCAGGGCGCGAGGATGTCGCAGGGCGTACTGAGCAGCGCGTCATTGGCAATCGGGTGAGCGCCGAGCTGCTCCATCGCCAGCTGCACCTTGCCGTGATCGATGTCACTGACCAGCAGTTCGGCTCCGGCGGCGTGCAGCTGTTCGGCGAGGGCATAGCCGACGTTGCCCAAGCCTTGAATGGCCACTCGCAGGCCTTCGAGATTATCGCTGCCCAGACGGGCCATAGCGGTGGCGCGGATGCCGGCAAATACACCCATCGCCGCGTGCGGTGCAGGGTCGCCCGCGGAGGTGGTGCTGGTGACGTGTTGGGTCTGTTGGGCAATGCAATCCATGTCCGCCACCGAGGTGCCGCTGTCGATGGCGGTGATGTAACGGCCGTCGAGTTGATTGATGCAGCGCCCGAAGGCTTCGAACAGCGCGGCGCGGTTTTCCACATGGATCGGGCGGACAATCACCGCAACGCCGCCACCCTGAGCCAGGCCAGCCAACGCCGCCTTGTAACTCATGCCTTGGGCGAGACGCACTGCATCCTCGACGGCGGACTCGTCGCTGGGATAGGCAAGGTAACGACACCCACCCAGGGCAGGCCCCAGACGGCTGTTATGAATGGCAATCACCGCCTTCAACCCGGTGACCGAGTCAACGCTCAGATGCAGGGATTCAAGGCGAGTGCTTTGCATGAGAGCGAACATCGTAGGGCTCCCGAATCACTTCTTGTAGTCGCCAGTATAGGCTTGCGCCCAAAAATTGCAGAAGCGCACGGGAATAAGCGTCGTCGCCATGCAGACTTTCGGACATAACCTGAATGCACCTGTGTGCGGCACTGGACGAATGCCCAAGACGGGGCTAAAACGAGGCATTCCCCGGAGATTTTGATGACCCCGCGCCAACGCTTCTTCGACTGCCTGCAACGTTCACCGCCCGCGCTGTTCGAGGCGGCGCTATGGATTGCGGTCGAACACGATAAAGAGGTGAATCCCGAAGCGGTTCTGGCAGGCTTCAAGAGCCTGCAACAGCGCGTCAGCTATGGATTGCCGATGTTGCCGGTGAGCGAACTGGCCCAGCCGTTGTTACGTCGTATGAATGACTTGGGATTTGCCCAGGACGACTTCACGCCATTACGTGCGCACGTCGCGCTGATCAATCACGTGCTGGAACGCCGGCGTGGGCAGCCGCTGAGTCTGGGATTAATTGCCCTGGAACTGGCCAAAGGTCTGGAGATCCCCATGGTCGGGGTCAACTTCCCTGGGCATTTTCTGCTGCGAGTACCGGGCGCCGATCACCTGCTGGACCCGTGCGGCGGGCGTCGTTTGTACCCCAACGACTGCCGGGAATTGCTGCAACGCCAGTACGGCCCGAACATGAAGCTCAGCGCCGAGCATTTGCTCACCGCCGAGCCTGTGCAAATGCTGCAGCGGCTGTCGCGCAATCTGCGTCAGTTACACCTTTCTCACGATGACTACATCGGCGCCCTGATCGACGCCGAACGGGTGCTGGAACTGGGCAACGCCAGTGCCGCCGACTACCTGGCCCGGGCCAGTCTCTATCAACGGCTGGACTGCCCGAACGCTGAGCGCTTTGACCTGGAGCATGCGCTGCTGCTCAGTGACGACCCGATCCAGCGGATTCGCCTGACTGAGCGGCTGGGGCATTTGCCGCCTAACTCCATCGTCCATTAAAAGCAAAAGATCTTGTTTCTGACTTAGGGAGTGTCTGGTTGGTTCGCCGGATGCGCCTTGATGAACGCCGGATGTGTGGCTGCCAACGCCGCCACTCGACGAATCCGCGGATACGCCTCAAGTGAAACGCTGAAGCGCTCCGCCGCATATAACTGCGGGATCAGGTAAACATCCGCCAGCCCAGGCGTCGGACCAAAGCAATAACCCTCATCGCCGATCAACTGCTCCACCGTCGCCAACCCTTGACTGATCCAGTGCCCGATCCACTCCACCACGTGCGGTTCATCGTGCCCCAACTGACGCAGCTTGTTGAGCACGCTGACGTTGTGCAGCGGATGCACATCGCAACCAATCACCGACGCCACGCCACGCTCATGGGCGCGAGCGGCGAGGTCTTTGGACAGCAGCGGCACCTGTGGATAACGTTCCTCCAGGTACTCGATGATCGCCGGCGACTGAATAATTAGCTCACCTTCATCAGTGCGCAAGGCCGGCACCCGGCCTTGCGGGTTAACGGCGAGATATGGCGGCTGTCGATGTTCGCCACCTGGCGGCGCGATCAGGTTGATCGGCAGCGCCTGGTAATCCAGCCCCTTGAGCGCCAGCGCGATACGCACGCGGTAGGACGAAGTCGAACGGTAGTAGGTATAGAGTTCCATGACCGATCCTCTTAGCGCGCCGGCAGCACTTTACCGCGGCATTCACCAAAACCGATGGAGGCAAAACCGTCGCGAATGCAACGAGCCCGCAGGATGATTTCGTCGCCGTCCTCAAGGAACTTACGCACCTCGCCGGACGCCAGTTCGATCGGCTTTTTACCGCCCTCGGTGATTTCCAGCAGGCTGCCGAACTGACCATTTTGTGGGCCCGACAAAGTGCCCGAACCGAACAGGTCGCCGGCCTGCAACTGGCAGCCGTTGACGCTGTGGTGCGCGACCATTTGCGCCACGGTCCAGTACATGTGTTGGGTGTTGCTCAGGGTCAGGCGATGGGCCGGCAGGTTCTGCTCGCGCATGGCCTCGGTGAGCAACAGCACTTCCAGTTCGATGTCGAAGGCGCCAGCGGCCTGATCGCGCTTGTCGAGCAGGTACGGCAGCGGCTGCGGATCGCCTTCCGGACGTGCAGGTTGAGCACGACGGAACGGCTCCAGCGCTTCGGCAGTCACCACCCACGGCGAGATGCTGGTGATAAAGCTTTTCGACAGGAACGGCCCCAGCGGCTGGTATTCCCAGGCCTGGATGTCCCGCGCGGACCAGTCGTTGAGCAGGCAGAAACCGGCGATGTGATCGGCGGCGTCACCGATGGCGATCGAGTCGCCCATGTCGTTGCCTTGGCCGATCCAGATCCCCAGTTCCAGCTCATAGTCCAGACGTGCGCACGGACCAAACGTCGGCTCGGTCTGACCGGCCGGCAAGGTCTGGCCTTTCGGACGACGAACGTCAGTGCCGGATGGGCGAATGGTCGAGGCACGGCCGTGGTAGCCGATCGGCACGTATTTGTAGTTCGGCAGCAGCGGGTTGTCCGGACGGAACAGTTTGCCGACGTTCTGCGCGTGCTCGATGCCGACGTAGAAGTCGGTGTAGTCGTTGATTTTCGCCGGCAGGTGCATCTCGCAATTCGCCGCCAGTGGCAGCAGTTTTGCGCCTTGGGCTTCTATCTTGCCGTGCAGGGTGCTGCCTTCTTTGAACAGTTCCAGCAGGCGTTCGCGCAGGGCAACGCGAGCCTCGCGGCCCAGTTCGAAAAACGCATTCAGCAGACCGCCACGGGTGGCCTCGACTGCCGCTTTCGCCGCTCCGTCGAACAAACCGGCGTCCAGTGCTGCTTCGAGGTCAAAGATGTGTTCGCCGATGGCCACGCCGCTACGGGGTACGGAGCCCTTCACGCTGAACACGCCCAGCGGCAGGTTTTGCAGCGGGAAATCGGTATGGCCGTTGGCGGAGGCAACCCAGCTACGAGTGATGGAAGTCTGAGTCATGGATTATCTCCGGGTCGGGTCGAAAGTGGCGGGCAGCGTGGCCCAGCAAGCATCGTAGTTGTTTTGCAGTTGCGGGCAATCCAGCGCGAAACGACTCGGGCGCAGCACCTGGCTGGTCTCGAACATGAAGGCCATGGTGTTGTCGATTTTCGCTGGCGCGAGTTCGGCGTTGATCGCCTTGGTGCAGGTTTCGCCATCCGGGCCGTGAGCGCTCATGCAACTGTGCAAGGACGCACCGCCGGGCACGAAGCCTTCGGCCTTGGCATCGTACTCGCCCTTGATCAGGCCCATGAATTCGTTCATCAGATTGCGGTGGAACCACGGTGGACGGAAGGTTTTCTCGGCCACCATCCAGCGTGGCGGGAAGATCACGAAGTCCAGATTGGCCAGACCGTGGACGCTGGTCGGCGACGTCAGGACAGTGAAGATCGATGGATCCGGGTGGTCGAAACTGATCGTGCCGATGGTGTTGAAGCGACGCAGGTCATATTTGTACGGCACGTTATTGCCGTGCCAGGCGACCACGTTCAGCGGCGAATGATCAAGCTCGCAACCCCACAACTGGCCGAGGAATTTCTGCACCAGCGTGGTTGGTTGTTTGAGGTTTTCGTAATGGGCGACCGGGGTCAGGAAGTCCCGCGCGTTGGCCAGGCCATTGCTGCCAATCGGCCCCAGATCCGGCAGACGCAGCGGCGCGCCGTGGTTCTCGGCAATGTAGCCGCGAGCTTGTGGGTCGAGCAGTTCGACGCGAAATTTCAGACCGCGCGGCAGCACGGCGATTTCCAGTGGCTCCAGTTCCAGCACGCCCAATTCGGTCGCAATGCGCAAGCGCCCCAGCTCCGGTACCAGCAGCAGTTCGCCATCGGCGTTGAAAAACACGCGCTCCATGGAGCGGTTGGCGCGGTAGCTATAGATGCTGATCCCGGCCGGTTTTTCCGCACCCGAGTTGGCGGCCATGCTCACCAGCCCGTCGATGAAATCGGTGGGTTCGCTCGGAATATCCAGCGGGTTCCAGCGCAGACGATTGGGGGTCACTTCCCCCAACGGGCCGCCAGCCAGTTGCCGATCCAGTTTGACGAACGCAGGGTGGTTGGCCGACGGCTGAATGCGGTACATCCAGGTGCGCCGCGCTTCGCTGCGAGCCATGGTGAACGCGGTGCCGGAGAACAGTTCGGTATAGAGACCGTACGGGGCTTTTTGCGGGGAGTTCTGGCCGACGGGCAGTGCGCCGGGCAACGCTTCGCTGCTGAATTCGTTGCCGAAGCCGGACTGATAAGCCAGCGCTGGCGCCGTTGAATCGAGGTTCATGGAGCCTCCTGAACAGGAAGTAGGCAATGGCCTGTCGCTCCATTCAAGAGGTCTCGGCACGCCCGGGTTATTTTTATCGTAATTAGATTACGCATAACGTAATTTGATTGGTATTGACCGTCAAGCTATAAAGACGCCCATTCGTCCCGGGATCAAACCGCCTCCATGGAAACGCCGCGCAGCAACGATAAACAGAAAGTCCGCTCGGCCGAGGTCGGCACTGACATCCTCAAGGCCTTGGCCGAGTTGTCACCATCGACTTCACTGTCGCGCCTGGCTGAACACGTGCAGATGCCGGCCAGTAAGGTTCATCGCTATTTGCAGGCACTGATTGCCAGTGGTTTCGCTGAACAGAATGCTGCCACCAACCATTACGGTCTGGGCCGCGAGGCCTTGCGCGTCGGTCTCGCCGCACTCAACAGTATGGACGTGCTGAAAGTCGGCGCCCTGCCCCTGGCCGAGCTGCGCGATGAACTGAACGAAACCTGCTTTTTGGCGGTGTGGGGGAATCAGGGCGCAACCGTGGTGCATATCGAACCGGCAGTCCGCGCGGTGACGGTGGTGACGCAATTGGGCTCGGTGTTGCCGTTGCTCAGTTCATCCACCGGTCTGGTGTTCGGCGCGTACTTGCCCAAACGCGAAACCGTGGACTTGCGCGAGCAGGAATTGCAAAGCAGCTCGCCCCATGCGCTGGCGGACGATCAAGCCTATGCAGCGTTGTGCGAACAGATCCGCGAACGCGGTCTGCATCACGTGCATGGTTTGCTGATGCCGGGGGTCGATGCGTTGTCTGCTCCCGTATTCAATGCGGTCGGGAATGTAGCGGCGGTCATGACCATTGTTGGCCCGGCCTCATTGTTTCACGCAGACGAAAACGGCCCGGCGGCGCAGCGATTGTTGGCGGCGACGCGAGCCGTGAGTTGGCGGATGGGGTATCAATCGACGCGCCCAGCTGAACTATCCCAATAGCCCCATCCCCTTGGCCTTCGCGACAGCCTGGGTCCTGCGTTCAACGCCTAACTTGCCGTGAATGCGCCGAGCATGCGTTTTGACGGTGTGTAGCGAAATAAACAGCTGTTCGGCGATTTGTTGATTGGAATTACCCAGCGCAATCAACTTGAGCACTTCAACTTCGCGCTGACTGAGCGGGTTGTTATCACCCGCCTGCTCAATGCTTTCAAGACAAGGTTCGGCAACGCCCAGAGCCGGCATCAAATCAGGCTGACGCAGTTGCAACTCGCGAAGAGCCTGTCGAACGCCACAGCGATCGACCAGGCTCAAGCCCCTGACTAAAGACGCCTTGGCGCCCACCGAATCGCCGTTCAACCATGCAATTTCGGCCCCGGCGAACAGCAGTTCGACTTCCAATGCCAGCATGGCCGACCGCTGCGACTGTTCGAGCAAAGGTGCGAGTTGACTCATCGGGTCTTTGGCCTGGTGCAGATACACCTGCGCCAACACCAGCAAGTATTCAATGCGCGCAATCAACATCAATGTCGCCGGTGGTGCCAGCCGCGCCAGTGGACCACGGTAGTGGCGCAGCACCCGGCTGAGCGCTTCATGAGCCAGTTCGGGGCGGCCCTGCTGTAGCCAGATTTGACTGCTGATTTGCAACAGCACACCGCGGTAAACGGTGTCGGGAATCTGCCGCTGCTGCATCAAGCGTTCGGCATCGCGTAGATGGACAAACGCTTGGGCGTAGTCGCGTCGATTAGCCGCCAGTTGAGCTTGGCCGAGAAAACCGTAAAGCACGCGTTTGTCGTGGCTGCGCAGGCAATCCTCCAGCCCTGCCTGAAAGAATGCCTCAGCGCGCTCATCGTGTCCCTGACACAAGGCAAGTCGACCGCGACGCAGCGCGATTCGCCCCAGCAACGGAACAGGTCGCTGAGCATGCTGACTCAGCATTTCAGAAATGTTCGCGAGCAAGCTTTCGGCACGTTGAGGCGCCCCGCGCTGCTCCAGCAATTGCGCGTGATCAAGCTCCAGCAACCCTTCGAATACCAGCGAGCCTTGCGCTCGCGCCAGGCATAACGCCTCACGGTTAATGGCCTGCGCTACATCGAGTTCGCCCCGTAACAGAGCCTGTTGCGTCAAACCCGACTGGCACATCAAGCGCACGGGCCAGAGGTCAGGAGCGAGCACGGTCAGCGCCTCGAGGAAATGCGCGCGCGAACCCTCTATGCGCCCCTGCAAATGCAGTAACCAGCCTTGCTGAGCCTGCCAGCGCGCGATCAATTGCCGCTGAAGGAACGCCGACGGCTGAGGGGTGAATCGGGACAAATGTTCGATGCAATTGGCCGCTTGCTCGAATCGACCGGCAAACAGCAAGGCTGCGGTGATCAGTCCGACCAGTTGCGGCGACCCGAACATCAGCTCCTCGCCCTGCTGCTCATGCAAACGCAACAACAGCACCACGGTCTGTTCCTCGAACAGATGCTCGAAACTGAAATGCTGCAACAGGCTGACCGCGACCTCGAACTCTTCAGCCAGCAGCGCTTGCTCAAAAGCGGCTTTCCAATCGAGTTCGGCCGCAAACCACTGGCAGGCAAGACGATGCCATGAGCGTCCCGCCGGCCATTGCTCTTCGTGCATCAACTGAGTAAGCGGGGGGAAAATCTGCAGCCAGTCTGCCGAATCCTGCCAAGGCTCTATAAAGCAACCCAGCTCCTGCAACGCCTGCAAGCATTGGGCCCCCTCACCCGCGCCAAACAGGTGGTCGCAAAGCCTTGCATTGAAGCGCGGCAAATGCGCGAGCACGCGCCAGGCTTCCGCCAGCTCTGGGGTGAGCGTGGTGAACAGTTCGTGCTCCAGGTAATCGAGCAAAGTGTTTGTTCGCCCCTGTAGTGTGTTGTTGTTTGACCAGTCACATTTTTGCAGCAGCGCAATCCGTACACCGGCGCACCAGCCGCCACTGCGCTGGATGATCTTGCCAGCGACGGTGTTTGCATCCGTGGGTGGCAGGTGGTGCAACAACCTTGCGACTTCAGCTTGATTGAACGCCAGCGTGGCGCGCTCGCACTCGTACAACTCATCATCGAGCAGCAAACGTGGCCAGTTGCATTGCGGGCGACGACGGGTGCCTAACCACCAGGTCAACATCGGGCTGCTGACCGTTAGCATGCGATCCAGCAGCAGGTCCAACTCGGGGTTCTGGACGCGGCAATAGTCATCGAGAAACAGCCAGGTCGCCGTCTTTGACCGCGCCAGATACTCCAGCAACGCGGGCTCATCCGACGAGTTCAGCCCCAGCGCCTGAGCCAACCGCTGCCGAAAATCGACCACATTGATCGGCGCTCCCACCAACGGCAACCAACAGACCTGACACTGCGCGGGCGCCTGCAACAGGCACTCGGCGAGCAGCGCACTTTTGCCACTACCGGCAGGCGCACAGAGCAATTTCACCCGCGCCGTCGATGCCAGTAACGGTTCGATCAACCGGTCGCGAGACAGGTGGTGGGAAGACAGACGGGGCAGGTGCCCAGGACGGTCCAGACACAGCGTCATGGCGGTCATAGTGGTGCGCCTTTTTATAGTTGTGGCGCCACCCTAGCCCTCTCTTTGCAGCTTGTTGAAGAAGTATTCAACACACTGATTGGCACCTATAAAAAAGGTGACCACGAGGTCACCTTTTTGTGTAGGAGCCTGTAAGACTGATTACCTCACCCCTGTACTCCGCAAGGCTGCCGGCGTGTAGTCCCCTGCTTTGGCATCGATGTTGAATTCGAAGCTGCGCCTCTCCTCGTTCTTCATCCCCAACGCAATGTAGCGACCGGCAATGAGGTCATACAGGGCTTCGACCGTATAGGCCGGAACCTGGTGGTCGTAGTAGAACTGAGCGTGACCTTCGGCCACACGCCATAGCTGACCGCGACCGTCGTAATGATCGGCCAGTGCCACCTGCCAA
The DNA here is from genome assembly GCF_054897765.1 of Pseudomonas sp. RT4P38. Taxonomy (NCBI): domain Bacteria; kingdom Pseudomonadati; phylum Pseudomonadota; class Gammaproteobacteria; order Pseudomonadales; family Pseudomonadaceae; genus Pseudomonas; species Pseudomonas sp. RT4P38. Next base: position 1,286,254 of record NZ_CM142703.1, on the reverse strand, counting down.
CTGTCTTCGTCGATGTACATGTGACGCTTGGCATACACGTGCCGCTCGTTTGGCTTGACCGTGGCCACGATCTCCCAGACCCGGTGCAACTCATAGCGGGTCAGATCCTGATTGATATGCCCGGCCTTGATCACATCGGTGTACTTGAGGCTGGGCGAGTCGAGCTTGTAGCTGTTGTAAGGGATGTACATTTCTTTCTTGCCGACCAGCTTCCAGTCGTAGCGATCCGGTGCGCCGGAAAACATGTCGAAGTTGTCGGTGGTGCGCAGCCCGTCGGACGAGGTCCCCACACCGTCATAGGCCACTTGAGGCGCACGGCGCACACGTCGCTGGCCCGCGTTGTAAATCCAGGCCTTGCGCGGTTCCTTGACCTGATCGAGGGTCTCGTGAACCAGCAACACGTTACCCGCCAGGCGCGCAGGCGCGGTGACTTCCTGCTTGAAATAGCTGAGGACATTTTCATCGCTGCCCGGTTTAAAATCACCGAGCAACGAAGGTACCGCAACCTCGTCCTTGAATCGGATAACGGTGAAATCACCATTGGACTGAGGCGTTGCCTGGGTGATGGTGCGACGCAGGTTCCCGCCGTGATAACGGGTGATATGGTTCCAGATCACCTCGACACCGTTCTTCGGAATAGGAAAGGCGTAATAGCGGTTGCCGGTGAAATTGGCCAGACCGTTACCGTCGTTGATCGGCGTCACGTTCAGGGCGCTGCGCTTGGCCGACTCTTCGATGTCCGCTGGTACGGCCACGGTACGGTGGGTTGGATAAACCGGGATCTTGTAGGTCTCGGGGTAGCGTTTGAACATCGCTATCTGGCCATCGGAGAGCTTGTCCTTATATTTGTCGACCGTCGCCGCGGTGATGGTAAACAGCAGCTTTTCATTGGCAAACGGGTCAGCCAGGAAACCTTTACTGTCCACGGCACCGGCGTTTTTCGGGATGCCTCCGGTCCAGGCCGGGATCGAGCCATCGGCATTGCCGGCCTTCTCGCCGCCCAACGGCGTAAGGCTGGTGCCGAGTTTGTTCGCTTCTTCCGGCGACACCGTCGCCATCACGTTGGCAGCCAACAGGCTCAGGGCCAGGGCACCGCATTGCAGAATCATCTTGTGCATTAAAGTCATCCTTCTCAGCCAGATCAGAAGTTCACGCCGAAGCTCAGCGCCAGGAAGTCGCGATCTTCCAGGACGTTGTAGTCACCCCCGAAGAAGTCGGTGTAACTGAGGCTCGCGGTATAGGTGTTGCGGTAGTCGGCATCGACGCCGACGCTGACCGCCTTGGCGCCTTCGTTGAACAGCCCGTTGGGGCCGTAGCCGGCGACGTCATGGGACCAGGACAGGTTGGGCTTGAGGTTGATCCCGCCGATCACGTTGGCGTAATCAAGGATCGCCCGGGCGCGGTAGCCCCAGGAGGTCGAGGTGACGAAGCCGTCGGTATCACCGCGAAAACCGTACTGGCCATAGACCGAGTCACGGCCGTAACGCAATTCGGATCGCGACTCCAGGCCACCGACGTGCACCACCGCAGCTTCGCCAACCAGGGTCAGCCGTTGGGCGCCCAGCACTTGGTCAAAGAAGTGGGTCAGGGTGCTCTGGACCTGCGTCACTTCCTTGCGGCGGTAGCCTTTGTTGTCGGCACCTGGCGTGGTGGCGATAGGCGATGCCGCGCCGCCTGCGATCGGGTTCAGCAAGGCCAGGGTCAGGTCGTTGGTGCTGACTTGCACTGGAGCGTTGGGGCGATAGCTGATCTCGCCGGTCCACGCCGTGCCGGTGGGCAAGGTGGTGGAAAAGCTCGCGCCGTAGAGACGAATGTCTTCCGGGTACTCAAGGTAATACTGGCCGCGACCGAGCATCACGCTCTGGGCCAGTGCCGACCCGGTGCCGGGCGCAATTCTGTTGGCGGTGCCGACGATGGCCGGGATCCGTGCCAGCGTTGTCAGGCCGGCAGTGGTGGTGCCGACCGTCGGGGTACGGCTGTGATAGTTCATGAAGTACAGACCGTACTCGGTGTCGTCCCCGAGCCAGCGCAGCGCCGTCCCCCACTGCCCGGAGTCGCGGGCATCGCGGTCACCACCGCGCGGGACGATCACGCCTTCCCTGCTGACCTCGAAGCCTTGACCAAACGCTGCAGCGATCGGTTGCAACGGTGCGATCGCCGGGCTGGCAACGGTGTAATTCTTGTTGCAACCATCCGCCACCACGTCGTTGCCGAAGAAGGTGCCGCAGTTGTCGACGACAGTCTGGTCCCACTCCAGTTGATAGAAACCTTCCACCGAGAGCTGATCGGTCAGGCCCTGGGAGGCGAACAGCATGTTCACCGGAATCAGGCCTTCCTTGATTTCGGCGCCAGGACGGCGGAACGCTGAAACGTCGATCGGGTTGATGCTGTTGATCGAGTTGCCGATGAAGGTACTTTCACCCCAACTCACCACCTGCTTGCCGGCGCGCACAGTGCCCGGCAGATCGGCGATGGAATAGTTGTGATAGACGAAGGCGTCGAGCAGCTGCGCCCCGGAGGACTTGGCGCCTTCCTTGCGACCACTGTCACTGATCTGCTTGAACTCGCGGTCTTCGTCCTTCAGCTCGAAGTCGTACCAGTACTTGCCGCGGACGAACACACCGGTATCGCCATATTTCAGTTCGAGGTCGTGAATACCCTTGAAAATCTTGGAGAAGGTTTCACCCTTCTTGAAGTTCAGCCGGCCGTCGTCACCGGTCGAAGACTGACCGGTCCCGCGGTTGACGATACCCACCAACGACTTATCGGCATCGCGCATGCCCCAACTCGCGCCGACGGACAACGAGGAGTCAAACGACCCCTCGATTTCGCCAATGTTGAATGAAACAGCCTGCGCCTGGGCACAGCAACCCAAGGCAACCGCAGCGGCGAGCGCTTGCGGCGTGAAGATGGCGCGCATTGTTGTTTTTGTCATGCGTCTTCCCCGGTGAGTGACAGAAGGCCCCACCCTACTGCCGCACGTTGGGAGCGATAAGCGCACCAAGGAGGTATTCGCGATGTAGCTCCAAAGGATGAATGCCCCGATGGGACGGCGTTTTGCGCGGCTTATGGATGGGCTGGATGGGGGATTATCAGTCAGGTGCATAGGGTGTTGTGAACGCAAACCTGTAGCAGCTGCCGAAGGCTGCTACAGGAATGAGATCCCCCATGGAGGGCGGAACTGTTGCCGAGACTGCAACAGTTCATGTCATGAATGGCTATTTTTCCTTTGAGCTCAACCGCTTATTCTTGCCGGGCTTTCACGGCAAACGGCCTGAAAGCACAAGCAATGGCAAGTGACCCGTCCACACCATTGGCGACAGATTTCAGATGAATTGAAGATTTTCGACTCATCGCCCCGTGTTCACTGACGTTGATTTATTGCTCCTTGATCAATCGTCTTACTTTGGCCGCTGCTTTTGCAGCGGCCTTTTTTATGGGCGATTGTTTTGTGGCGCCTTCTCCTGCCTTTTTGATGTTTAAAGCAGTCCTACAAGAAGTTTCCCATACCTGCATAGGAAACATCTTTATGAACAGTGGATAATTTTGCCCTTACTCCTGTTTATCCGAAACCTCTGTCGAATTTCAATGTAAAAGCTCACACATTTATCAGACCCATAATTTCTAATTTCACTGTAACTTGAAACCGCACAAAACGGTTGTTTGCGAAATACTTTCTATAAGTTCGCAAACTTTCTCTGACATCCAGCACATTCACAAGGATATGAATATGCAAAGACCTCCACCTTTTGTATTGACCGAGCCTGTCTGGACAACAGGCGTAGCCCCTCCCGGATTTACTCCTGCACCTCAAACTCCTACTAAAACCTATAACAGCGGAGCATTCGGATTTCCTCCGGGCGCCGGCCGAGTTGTAAGAAAAATAACCCACACCATCGCGACAGCCGAACAAGAATATCAAGCCCAACTAACACAACTGCCACAAATTATTGAGAACGAGCTTACCGCGACAAGACTGAATGGACCCACCAACCCAGTTCCCCCTATTGAGGGAATTGCTCGAGAACTGGAGGTAATTAACAGACTGGCGGCACGCAAGAGGGCCGAGTTCGATAACAAGACAGCAATAGCCAATAGTTATTACGGCTACGACCCAATTGGCAGGCCCTTTCCGGAGATCCTTAAAAAAGGTGTGACCCTGGAGAAACCGTTTCATGCAAACAGTCTTGGAATGCTGGCATGGACCAAGTCCTACAACGCAGCGTATGACGCAAGGCTGTTATCCCAAACAATCCATTCGCTTGAGCAGCGATACGGCAATCTAGTGACAACCCTCACAGCCTTGCAGGCTGCGGAACAAGCGCGATTGGCAGCAGAACAGGAAGCACAACGAGTAGCTGCCGAGCGCGCCCGGATCGCAGCTGAACAGCAACGCCTGAAAGAAATCGCTGATGCGGCACGCCTAGAGGCACAACTTAAAGCGCTGGCTGATTTTCAGGCTCAGAATCAGGCTCAAGAAAAAGCACGAATCGCTCGATTGAAAACAGAGCTGGCCGAGGCGGAAGCTAATGCAGAAGCAGCCGCGCAGCATTTCGCAGCTGAGCAAGCTCGTCTCCAAGCCGAAATGGAACAGCGAATCGAGCAGATACAAAAGCAACTGCAAACAGAAAGACAGAGTCTGGAGACTCGCAGGAAAGTCATTGATACAGCTACCGCCGTGGCTCAACGCCAAGCTCAACTGGCGAATCTGAAAATACGGCAGCAAAAGGAAAAGCAGGCGCAAGAGCGCGAGCGGCAACAGGCTCTTCTAGCGGCAGAGGCTGAGACCCAACGACAAGCCGAGCAGGCACGCCTCCTGACGCAATGGCGAGAGGAAACAGAGGCTCGGTGGCAAAGCCCCTCGTTTGCCAATGTCGGTTCAATGGCGGCATTCGGCCCAACGTTTACCGGCACACTCGGAACATTCGGCGTTAGTCCAGCGACGTCCTTGGCGCTCAGGACCGCGTTACGAGCAGCGGTAGCCGCGGCTATCGCAGCACTCGCATCAGTAGCAGCGCCGGTCCTGGTCGGGTTCGCCGCTCTATTGGCTCCCTCCAGGCTGGGTAATGGTGATCTTTTCTCTGTCAGTGTTCCGCTGTCAGAACTCGCTCCTGATTCAACTGCCGACCTGTATGAACTGGCAGCCGTCGGAGGGGAAATCGACCTGCCGGTGAGACTCGGCTCGAGGACGATAGGCAACAGGGTAGAGATCGTTGTTGTTACCACTGACGGAGTGACAGTACCCGCCAGCGTGCCGGTAAAGCTTGCTCACTTTGACGCGCGCAAGAATGTCTATGTTTCCGGCAGCACCGTCTCCAACGGTCCCGTCATCACCTGGACGCCGCTGGTAGAACCGCAGGATCCTTCAACGGAATTTCCGCTGATCGACACTGACCTGCCGATCTATGAAGGCGCTACCGTCACCCCCGACACAGGGCGAATCGATCCGTTTCCAGAGCTGGATCTCTACGGATTTGGTGGCTTCATCACCGTCTTTCCGATCGAGTCCGGCATCCCTCCGACATTCACGATGTTCAGGGATCGGCGACAGGATCCCGGTGTTGCCAGTGGCGCCGGACAACCAGTTTCCGGAAACTGGTTGGGTGCAGCCTCGACGGGAGAAGGAGCGCCGATTCCGATGCAGATTGCGGATAAATTTCGAGGACGGGAGTTTTCGAGTTTTAAAGCGTTTCGCAGGGCATTTTGGAAGGCAGTGGCTAGCGATGAACATTTATTTGAACAATTTGACCGTATAAACAAAGCTAGTATAAAAAATGGGTTATCGCCAAAACCTCATCAAACCGAACATGTAGGTCAACGGCGAAAATACGAAATCCACCATGTAACACCAATCGACAATGGAGGAGCAGTTTACGACATAGACAATCTGCGCATATTAACTCCAAAGCAGCACATCCAAACTCACTCAAAAAAGAGCTAAGGAGATTAAATATGATGTTAAAAAACAAATTTGAAGATTACACAGAGCACGAATATCTAATCCTTGTAGGCTCGTTATTTGAAGGAGACTACTCATCAGAGGATGAGCACGACAGCATCTTTGAAAACATAATTAGCACCTCTGAACACCCCACCGCATCAGATGTATTGTGCCACCCAGAAGAGGGTGTGGAAGACAGTCCAAACGGCGTAGTAAATATCTTCAAACAATGGCGAGCAGCCAACGGCAAACCAGGCTTCAAACCTGAAGCACAGTAATCCAAACAAAGAAGCAAGCATTCGTGCTTGCTTCTTATACTGCCCATTCGCAGCCAGTATTCATGCGAACCAGTGAGAGACTATCTACCACCTACACACCTCTCGGAAATCGACTACATCGTTCTGTAACAACACGAACCACGTCAACGATTAAGGTTAATGACAAGTCAGCCATTCATTTGTAATTGCGCGCTGACACTAACCTAATTCATTGCGAGCATTCTCTTCATGAAACCCATTGACTACAACAAGTACCGCACCACTAAAAGTTTTAACACTCGCGTACGCTTTCTGATTTTCCACTACACAGCCGGTAACTTCTCCAGTTCGGTCAATGCACTAACCGGCCCGAATGTCAGCGCCCACTATCTGGTTCCCGACATCACCGATCCGAGCTACTTGAAAGCAGGTTATACCGGGCAGGAAGTCTTCAATCTCGTGGACGAAACCAATCGCGCGTGGCATGCGGGTGTCAGTCACTGGGGCAACCGAAGCAATCTCAACGACACGTCTATCGGCATTGAAATCGTCAACCTTGCAACGTTTAGCCAAGGGGTTTTCAACTTTCCGCCGTATCACCCAGAACAAATATCCGCCATTGAAGAGCTGGCGCTGAACATCCTTGAACGCTACCCGGACATCAGCCCGACCCTTGTTCTGGGACACTCGGATATTGCGGTCGGCCGTAAGAGTGATCCAGGGCCGAAATTCCCCTGGCATGCCCTTTACTTGAAAGGCGTCGGTGCCTGGTTCGACGATGCCACCCGAGACACCTATCTGCAGCAATATTGCGAGACCGGCATTCCAGCCCGAACCGAATTGCTCAAACTGTTCAAGACTTACGGGTACGACGTTTCCGGTGCGTCAACCGAACAAGGCTTTACACAACTGGTTAGGGCCTTTCAGTTGCACTTTCGCCCGCAAACGTACGACGGGATCATGGACGCGCAAACGGCAGCGAATCTGGCGGCATTGGTTCACAAGTATTTTCCTTGAAAACCGCTGCAAACCAGACTTCAGGTCCGAGTATTAGAAGTCAGCAAGGTCAAACTCCTGATCTTGCTGATCTCCATCAAAGCGAATACTTCTGCAAATTCCCCATCATTTCCTTCAACGCTTCAACGTTGTCCTTCGGATGCGCCGCGCCTTCGAAATCGCAGATCTGTTGCCAATGTGCCGCCACATCTTCGGGTGAGAAACCGACCCGTGGATCAAAACCGGCGCCGAGGCTTCGTTCCCAGCGGACCTTGCCCATCCAGCCGCCGCCGACTTCAAACAACCCTGAGGTTTCCTGGCAGTTCTCGCTGGCGAGGTACACCACAAGCGGGCTGACCAGCTCAGGTTTGAGTTGTTCAAAGACTTGCGGCGGGATCAGGCCTTCGGTCATGCGGGTGCCGCCGGTGGGGGCGATGGCGTTGACCAGGATGTTGTTCTTGCGGCCTTCGATGGCCAGTGTGCGGGTCAGGCCGTAGAGGCCGAGTTTGGCCATGCCGTAGTTGGACTGGCCGAAGTTGCCGTAAATGCCCGAGGTCGAAGCAGTGAAGATGATGCGCCCGTAGTTTTGCTCGCGCAGGTGCGGCCAGGCGGCGCGGGTGACTTTGTAGGCGCCTTCGACGTGGACGCGGTAAACCAGGTCCCAGTCGCCGTCGTCCATTTTGTGGAAGGTCTTGTCCCGCAGAATCCCGGCGTTGTTGACCACCACGTCGACACGGCCAAAAGCGTCGAGGGCGTGCTGAACGATTTTGTCGCCGTCGGTGACGGAGTCATGGTTGGCCTCGGCGATGCCACCTGCCTCGCGAATTTCGGCCACCACTCGGTCTGCCGACGATGCGTTTGCACCTTCGCCTTGAGCCGAGCCGCCGAGATCGTTGACCAGCACCTTGGCACCCTGTTTGGCGAACAGCAGCGCGTGCGCCCGGCCCAGGCCGCCGCCTGCACCCGTGATGATCACCACTTTATCTTCGAAGCGCACAGACTCATTCATTGGGGGACTCCAGCAGGCCAGGGGACAATGAGTCCGAGTGTCAGGCACGGCGATGCGGGTCACAATGAACTGGGGTGAGGCTGAATGGTGCGCAATAAGGCTGGGGGATAATCAGGAGCAGGCGACCCTGCGCGACGTTGAACCCAGCTGATCGCGAAACTCCAGATAGTGCTTGAGCACCTGCCCAGGCGCCTCGGTCTGAGGGTAGTGGCCAATGCCGGGCAACAAGACCGTGTCCGGATTCGGAATCAGTTCCCGATAGCGCGCGACCATGTGCGCGCCGGAGATCGGATCGACTTCACCATCGATTACCCGCAACTGCACTTCTCCACGTTGCATGGCTGCGACCCAACGCTCGCGCTGGGCACGCCGCTCAGGGATGTAGGCGATCAATTTGTGCATGATCCGTGGCCCGTGATTGCTCTCGATCAGGCTCCAGAAATCATCCATTTCGCTCTCGGTGGGACGGCTCTGCGGACCGAAGATCTGCCGGAAACTCTTCACCAGACCGTCACGGGAAAAGGCTCGCCCCATCATCCAGCCCAAGGGGCTGAGCAGGAGTTTTTGCATCAGTATCGGGCGATGGGTTTCGGGAAAGAGGCCGCCATTGAGGAACACACAACTGGCTATATCAATGCGCGCTTCGTAATGCCGGGCCAACAGTTCCTGGGCCACGCTGTCGCCATAATCGTGGGCCAACAGGTGCACCGGCTGCTCGACGTTCACGTGTGCCAGCAAGGCCTGTTGCAGATCGGCTTGCTCCAGCAGGCTGTATTCGTGGTCCACCGGTTTGGCGGAATCACCGAAGCCGAGCATGTCGCAGGCAATTACCCGATAGCGCTGGGTCAACGGCTGCCACAGGAAATGCCAGTCCCAACTGGCGGTGGGGAAGCCATGAATGAGCAACAGTGGCTCACCCTGCCCCGCCGTCCAGTAACGGATGGTCTGGCCACGGAATACGAACGTCTGGCCGCGCTTGCGCCAGACACTCAGGGGGATCTCGGCGAGAGGCATTAGCGTTTATAACCCGGGTTTTGTTTATCGAGTTTGCGCAGCAGCGCTGGCCAGGCCAGTGCGCCGCCCATCCCTTGAGCGCTTTTGGTGACGCCGGCGATCATCGCCTTGGCGCCCGCCAGAATCTGCGGTTCGATGGCGATCAGTTCGGCGCCACCGTTCTGCGCCAGCACCTGGATATCGCAGGCACGCTGGAAGGTAAACATCATCAGGAACGTGTCGGCGATGGTAGCGCCACAGGTCAGCAGACCGTGGTTATGCAGCATCAAAAAATTGTTTTCGCCAAGGTCGGCTTGCAGTCGCGCCTTCTCTTCATGGTTTAGCGCAACACCTTCGTAGGCGTGATAAGCCAGGCTGGACAGGACAAACAACGACTGTTGACTGATCGGCAAAATGCCTTGTTTCTGCGCCGATACCGCGACACCCGCCGCGGTATGGGTGTGCAGCACGCAGACGACATCGTGACGAACCTCGTGCACCGCGCTGTGGATGGTGTAACCCGCCGGGTTGATCTCGTAGAGGCTGTCCATCAACTTGTTGCCAGCCTGATCGACTTTGACCAGGCTCGACGCGGTGATCTCGTGAAACATCAACCCGAACGGGTTGATCAGAAAGTCTTCGGTACCGGGCACCTTGGCCGAGATGTGGGTGAAAATCAGATCATCCCAACCATGCAGGGCGACCAGACGATAGCAGGCAGCGAGGTCGACACGGGTCTGCCATTCGGCGGCGCTGACCTGGTCTTTGACACTGTGTGGTGATTGGGCGGGGGCTACGTTCACGGCAAGGAACCTCTAATTTTTATTCTTGGGGTTTCTATTGTTTACCGACGTTACAGCAGTCTAGTCACGCCCCGGGAATCGTGTAGTTGCATTGGCAGCCAGCTTGATGGCCTAGCGAGTCAGTACGCCAACGACGCTGGATCCACGTCAAAGTACTGCCGCCAACAACGATGCGGCGAACAGGTTCAGCAGCCCCGTCAGAACCATGACTAACCCCGCCACCAAACATTTGCTGCAAGCCTGCCAGCAGCTGGGATTAACGCCCAAGGAAGGTAGCCGCAGCGGTCAGGCGGATTTTCTCGCGGCGCTGGTGGCCGCGGGTCAAGGTGTGGTGTTGTTGCCCCACGTGGTCGCTCGCGGGCTGGTGCGGCCAGGCGTGGTGCGCCCGACGTTGAACGCGCCGAGCTATCTGCGTTGGGACATCGCCTTCATCTGGCGTCAGGGCGCGTACCTGTCAAAAGCCGCGCAAGCCTGGCTCGCCTTGCTGCGCGAGCGGCCGGTCAGCTCCGCAGAGCGCTGACCAGCTCCGCCAGCCAAGGCTCGGCGTCGGTTTCCGGCGTCACGCTTTCACTGGCGTCCAGGCGCAGCATGGGCAGGACTTCGCGTATGCCCAGTTCGCCGAACAATTCGCGCATCTGCTCACCGCCGCCGCAGAAGGTGTCGCCATAGCTCGCATCGCCGAGGCCGATTACCGCGCCCGGCAAGCCACGCCAGGCAGCCGGCAACTGGTCGCGAATTGCGAAATACAACGGTTGCAGGTTGTCCGGCAACTCGCCCATGCCAGTGGTCGAGGTCACCGCCAGGAAGGCTTCGGGGCCAAAGGCCTGAACATCGGCGAGGCTCGCACGCGGGTTGTGCCAGGCTTCGAAACCCGCGGCGTTCAAAATGCTCGCGGCGTGGCGGGCGACTTCTTCAGCCGTGCCGTACACCGAGCCGGAAAGGATGGCGACTTTCATCAATCTGATCCTGAAGCTGAGTAAAAAGACGGGGATATTAACAGCCGTGGCAAAAAAGCTGCGATTGACTCTCAATTAACGCTGATGGTCAGTAGACAGTGCTTCTTTTAGAATGCATCCCACAATCAAATTGGAAAGGACTCTCCGATGATTAACGCCCAACTGCTGCAACTGGTGATCAACGCTTCCAACGACGGCATCGTGATTTCCGAAAAGGAAGGCGAGCAGGACAACATCCTGATTTACGTCAACCCGGCATTCGAACGCCTGACGGGTTACACCAGCGAAGAAATCCTCTACCAGGATTGCCGTTTTCTTCAGTCCGGAGACCGCGACCAGGAAGCTCTCCCATTGATTCGCGAGGCGTTGAGCAGCGGCGGTTCCTGCCGGGAAATCCTCAGGAATTACCGCAGGGACGGCACGCCGTTCTGGAACGAGCTGTCCCTTTCGACGGTGAAGAACCCGAGCGACGGGCAGACTTATTTTGTCGGTGTGCAGAAAGACGTCACCGTTCAGGTCAAGGCGCAGCAGCGAGTCGCGCAGTTGGAGGCGCAATTGGCTGAGGTCCAGGCCGAGCTTGCCGCACTAAAAGCGACGAACGGCGAAAACAAAACCAAGAATTGAATGTCATTAACTACAATCACCGGTGACTTTGTAACTTTTTCTGTCGAGCAGATCATGCAACGCGACGCACTCCTGACCCAGGATGAGCTGGATTTTATCCAGAAAATGCAACACAACCCGCAACTCAATGTGCGGGATGCGACGTCGAGCCTGCTCGTCAACGGTGGTTCACAGATTCGTGACCTGCTCACGCGCCTTGCCGCTCATGAGCAAGTCACCATTCAGGCCAACTTCGAAAATCAGCAAATGACCTTCCCGCTGCACCTGGTGGAAGACGAATTTCACGCAATGCATTTACGCCTCGGCGTCCCCAGCATCTATGAAGACGGACCGATGGTCCGGCCATGGCGCCTGGTACTCGAAGAACCGGTAGCGCTGGAGAATGCCAATGGCCAGCCCGGTACGATGTGGGTGCACGAAGTGTCGTTCAAAGGGGTCTTGCTGGAAGTTCGCAACAAGACCAAACCGCCCAAACATTTCGCCTTGTGGTTCAGCCCGTCTGGCTATGAGCGCATCGCGTTGCGCGGCACCTTCGAGAAAGAAACCGCGAACGGCTTCTTTGCCTATCAGTTGAATCAGGGTGACAAGGACGAAACCGAGCGTCTGCGCCAGTACATCCTTCAACAGCATCGGCTGACGCATCCGGCCATGCATCTCTGATTCAAGTGTCCAGGTTGCCTGTCAGGAACTGTTTCAGACGCTGACGCATGACCACTCCCTCGTTACCCAGACATCCAACCGACGATCCAGCCAGGTTCTCCTGCACCAGATCGGACGCATCCCCCGCCAGCATCAACTGACAATCCAGGCTCAAGGCCAGGCGATTCAAACGCCGTGGCAACTTGAGCGCAGGCGCGTGATTGGAAACCAGCACCAGCGCCTGGGGCTTGACCCTCTCGCAGACCAGAGTCAATTCATCGAATGGCTGACCGATAGCAAGCACTTGAATGGCCGAATCGACACTGCTCAGAAACAGCGCTGTTACCAGCAGTTCGAGTTCACGACACTGATCGTTCAGGGCGCAGACAATCACCCGTCGCGGCTGCATGACACGCACGAGTAGCAGTCGCTGCAACACTCGAGAACGCAGAAAACCATCCAAGAAAAGCCACTCACTGGTCTGACCGAACGCGTCATGGCGCTGCAGCAATTGCTTCCAGAGTGGAAGCAGAATGTCCTGAAACACGACAGTCAGAGGGTAATTGGAAAAGATCTGTCCATAGACATGCTCCAATCGAACCTCGTCAAAGGCACTCACCACCACCTGAACTTGCTGCTGCCATTGCGTGTAGTCAGCTTGCGCGAGTTCATTCGGGATGATGTGCGACAGCGTTTGAAGCGGTGCAATCCTGGCCAGTATCTTGCCGACTCTACTGACAGCAACGCCGCGCTCGATCCAGCCGAGGATGCTGCGAACCCGATCGATATCGGTCATCGAATACAAGCGGTGCCCACTTTCGGTGCGCGCGGGCTGTATCAGCCCATAGCGGCGTTCCCATGCGCGTAGTGTGACCGGGTTGACTCCGGTCAGGCGCGCCACTTCGCGAATCGGAAACAGTTCCTCTTTGAGAGGAACACCGGGCTGCAATCCCGGGACAACGTCAGTCAGGACAGGCATTTTAAAGGTCTACGTCCATGTATAAATTGGATCCCATTCTACCTCTCCTGCCCCCACACCCTTCAAGACGTTAATGGCAATGAATATCACTGACGTACCCGGCAGAATCAGGAATAATCCTTGCTTGTTCCAAGACGCAGCCCACCACCCCGGCGCTGCGCCTGGCGAAACTCCTATCCGGAGCGACGCGATTGTCATACGGAGATACACAATGTCTACCTCACCCGTCACGCTGATGGTTGCGCGCCGCGTCGCCGATGGGCGTTATCAAGACCTGATCGCCTGGTTGCACGAAGGCGAACAACTGGCCACCGATTTTCCCGGCTACCTCGGTTCTGGCGTGCTCGCTCCGCCGCCCGACGATGACGAATTCCAGATTATCTTCCGCTTCGCCGACGAGCAGACCCTGCACGCCTGGGAGCATTCTGTGTCGCGCACCACCTGGCTCGGACGCGGCAGCGACTTGTTCGCCCACCCAACGGAACATCGGGTCAGCGGCATCGAAGGCTGGTTCGGCGCGGCCGGCCAGCGCCCACCACGCTGGAAACAGGCCGTGGCGATCTGGTTGGCGTTCTTTCCGGTTTCCCTGCTGTTCAACTTTGTCCTGGGGCCGTTGCTGGCGGAAACGAGCCTGCTGAGCCGTGTGTTCATCAGCACCCTGTGCCTGACGCCGCTGATGGTCTACTTCTTCATTCCGCTGTCGACTCATGTGCTGGCCGGCTGGCTGAACACCACGCCGCGTCGGCGCTTGCCCGTCGAGCCCACCACCCAAAATCACTGATCCTTACAAAAGCCACCTTACGGCTCGTCGCTGGTATAGTTTTGCTCTTACCGCGACGCGAGCCGTTCATGACCTCTTCCGCAGCCCCGATCCTCATCACCGGTGCCGGCCAACGTGTCGGCCTGCACTGTGCGCAGCGTTTGCTTGAGGATGGCCAGCCGGTGATCTTCAGCTACCGCAGTGAACGCCCCGGTGTGCAAACCCTGCGCGACCTGGGGGCGACCGCAGTGTTTGCAGACTTCTCCACTGAAGCCGGGATCGTCGCGTTCATCAGCGAACTGAAAAACCACACCGACAGCCTGCGGGCGATTGTCCATAACGCCTCCGAATGGCTGGCCGAAACCCCCGACACCGACGCTGCGGCCTTCACCCGCATGTTCAGCGTGCACATGCTGGCGCCTTACCTGATCAACCTGCACTGTGCCGACATGCTGCAACGCTCAAGCCCCGCCGACATCGTGCACATCGGCGACGACGTGACCCGCAAGGGCAGCAGCAAGCACATCGGCTACTGCGCCAGCAAAGCCGGGCTCGACAGCCTCACCTTGTCCTTCGCCGCGAAATACGCGCCGACAATCAAGGTCAACGGCATCGCGCCAGCCCTGCTACTGTTCAACCCTGACGACGACGCGGCGTACCGCGCCAAGGCACTGGCCAAGTCCGCGCTGGGTATCGAACCCGGCAGCGAAGTGATCTACCAGAGCTTGCGCTATTTGCTCGACAACCCTTATGTCACCGGCACGACCCTGACCGTCAACGGCGGACGGCACATCAAGTAAGCTGTCCCGCGAGGATGCTCCATGACGTTATCCCTGCCCCAGAATTCCCTGTCCCAGAGCTATCGCGAGATCCTCATCGGCCTCGGTGAAAACCCCGACCGCGAGGGCCTGCAAGACACCCCGGCTCGCGCGGCAAAAGCCATGCAGTACCTCTGCCATGGTTACGAGCAAAGCGTCGAAGAGATCGTCAACGGCGCGCTGTTCGCTTCTGACAACGATGAAATGATCATCGTCGACAACATCGAGCTGTACTCGCTCTGCGAACATCACATGCTGCCCTTCATCGGCAAGGCGCATGTGGCTTATATTCCAACGGGCAAGGTGCTGGGCCTGTCGAAGATTGCGCGACTGGTGGACATGTTCGCCCGTCGCCTGCAAATCCAGGAAAACCTCACCCGGCAAATCGCCGACGCGGTGCAGCAAGTGACCGGCGCGGCGGGCGTCGCGGTGGTCATCGAAGCCAAGCACATGTGCATGATGATGCGCGGCGTCGAGAAACAGAATTCGACCATGAACACCTCGGTGATGCTCGGCGCCTTCCGCGACTCGAGCAACACCCGCCAGGAGTTCCTGCAATTGATTGGACGGAGCAAGTAGCAATGCCACAACTTCAACCAGGAACGGCACGCATCCGGGTCAAGGACCTGTGCCTGCGGACCTTCATCGGCATCAACGAGGATGAAATCCTCAACAAGCAGGATGTGCTGATCAACCTGACCATCCTGTATGCCGCTCAGGAAGCGGTGCGTGACAACGACATCGATCACGCACTGAATTACCGCACCATCACCAAGGCGATCATCGCCCACGTGGAAGGCAATCGTTTCGCCCTGCTCGAACGCCTGACTCAGGAAATTCTCGATCTGGTCATGGCCAACGAGTCGGTGTTGTACGCCGAGGTCGAAGTCGACAAGCCCCACGCCCTGCGATTCGCCGAGTCGGTGTCGATTACCCTGGCCGCGAGCCGCTGACCGCGTCTGGCGCATTGCTCGTCAGACTTTTATCATCCGCGCACGATTTGATTGCACAGAGCCCGCCATGACCGATCAACAACGCCTGGAACTCGAAGCCGCCGCCTTTCGCCGGTTGGTCGCCCACCTGGACAGCCGCAAGGATGTGCAGAACATCGACCTGATGAACCTCTCCGGTTTCTGCCGTAACTGCTTGTCCAAGTGGTACAAGGCCGCTGCCGATGAACGCCAGATCGAGGTCAGCCTCGATGACGCCCGCGAAGTGGTTTACGGCATGCCGTACGCCGAGTGGAAAGCCCAATACCAGCAAGAAGCCAACGCCGAACAACAAGCGGCGTTCGCCAAAGGAAAACCCAATGAGTGATTTGAACACCCTGCGCACCCGCCTCAAGAGCGGCGAACACGTTTTTGCCGACACCCTGGCGCTCATTGCCGCCGGCTACGACTACCAGCCTCAGGCTTTCAACAACGGCGGCGTGGAAAACGCAGCCGGGCAGAACGAAGGCTCGTGCAAGACCCTGGGTCTGGCGCTGCTGGAAGGTCTGAGCGATGAAGAAGCGCTGTTAGCGTTTGGCGAACATTATCGCTCGGTGGTGGCGACGCCTGAAGGCAGCGACCACAGCAATATCCGCGCGTTGATTGCTCATGGTTTGGCTGGAGTGAAGTTCACTCAGCAGCCGCTGACTCGTCGCTGACTCCACGCCCACCCAACACATCCCGACTTTTAAGATTGACCCGGCGACTTTATTTCGTTTGCCGGGCACCTCTGCTCACGGCTTAGATAAAAAGAAGCATCCCTTCTTCAGAGTCGGTCATCCATGAGCAGCGAAACCATCAGCCAGTCGATCAACATCGTTCACCCCGTCACGCTCAGCCACGGCAAAAATGCCGAGGTCTGGGACACCGATGGCAAACGCTACATCGACTTCGTCGGCGGCATCGGTGTATTGAACCTCGGCCATTGCCATCCGCGCATCGTCGAGGCTATTCGCGAACAAGCCACCCGGCTGACTCACTACGCGTTCAACGCCGCTCCGCATGCGCCCTACATCGAACTGATGGATCGTCTCACCGCGTTTATTCCGGTGGACTACCCGGTCAGCGGCATGCTCACCAACAGCGGCGCGGAAGCAGCGGAAAACGCCTTGAAGATCGTCCGAGGCGCGACCGGCCGCACGGCCGTCATCGCCTTCGATGGCGCCTTCCATGGCCGCACCCTCGCCACGCTCAACCTCAACGGCAAAGTCGCACCTTACAAACAGAAAGTCGGTGTGCTGCCGGGGCCGGTGTTTCACTTGCCATACCCGAGCAAAGATAACGGCGTGACCTGCGCCGAGGCCCTGAAGGCCATGGACCGTCTATTCAGCGTCGAGATCGACATCGACGACGTCGCCTGTTTTATCGTCGAACCGGTGCAAGGTGAAGCTGGCTTCCTGACGCTGGACGTCGAGTTCGCCCAGGCGCTACGCCGCTTCTGCGATGAAAAAAACATCCTGCTGATCGCTGATGAAATCCAGTCCGGCTTCGGTCGCACTGGTGAGCGTTTTGCCTTCTCGCGACTGGGCATTGAACCCGATCTGATCCTGCTCGCTAAAAGCATTGCTGGCGGCATACCACTAGGCGCGGTGGTCGGGCGCAAGTCGCTGCTCGACACCTTGCCCAAGGGCGGACTGGGCGGCACCTATTCAGGCAACCCGATTGCCTGCGCCGCAGCACTGGCAACCCTGGACGAGATGACCGATGCGAACCTGCACGCCTGGGGCTCGCAACAGGAAGAAGCCATCGTCAGCCGCTATGAAGCCTGGCGCGCCAACAAGCTTTCCCCGTTTCTGGGCCGCTTGACCGGCGTTGGCGCGATGCGCGGTATCGAACTGATCAATCCCGACGGCACACCCGCCTCAGCGCAGTTGACCCAATTGCTGGCCCTGGCCCGCGACGCGGGTTTACTGCTGATGCCCAGCGGCAAGTCGCGAAACATCATTCGGCTGCTGGCACCGCTGACTACCGAGGCAGCGGTGCTGGAGGAAGGGCTGGACATCCTCGAGGCCTGCCTGGCGAAGCTTTCCTGAAAAGCAAACTACGATCAGGGACTGACATAGCGAATTATGTTCGCTTGTAGTCCCCGATTTTGCGTCGCAATACTGACCAAATACCCCTTTTACCAAGCGAGATCACTACCACCTACAAGCCTGAGGCAGTCATGTATCACGACAATATAATTTATAAAAAAAAGTCCAATGATCCTCAATTCCTGCTTGGCGTAGCCGTGGTGCTGTTTCTCGGCTCCTACTTGATGAACCTGGGTAACAGCGCCCTCAGTCATTTCCTGCATCCGCTGTTGGGCAATGCTCCGGACAACCTGACCGCTCGCAATATCGCAATAGGCTTGGCGATTGCCGCACTGGGCACGCTGAATTTTCACGTCCTCGGACGCTTGAAATTCAAGGTGCAGACCACCGTGGTATGGATCGAACTGCTGATCCTGTTCCTGGCGTTCTTCGACACCTTCGACCTTTCCTACAGCTTCATCCTCGACAAGATCAGTTTCCTGATCATCCAGGGCGCCGCGACCACGCTATACATCTCCGCCGTGGCGATCGTGATTGCCTTCGTGCTGGCGTTGATCGGTGCCGTGGCCAAGCTGTCGAACAACGGCCTGGCCAACGCCATCGCCTCGTTCTACACCTCGTTTTTTCGCGGTGTTCCGCTGCTGATCCAGATCTACCTGATTTACCTCGGGCTGCCGCAACTGGGTTATGTGGTGGACGCGGTGCCGGCCGGCATCCTCGCGTTGTCGCTGTGCTACGGCGCCTACATGACCGAGATTTTTCGTGCGGGCATCCAGAGCATTCCGGTGGGTCAGTGGGAAGCCTCACGAGCCCTGGGCATTAGCCCGTTCAAGACCCTGAGCCGGGTGATCATGCCGCAAGCCTTGCGGGTGATCATCCCGCCCACCGGCAACCAGTTCATCGCCATGCTCAAGGACAGTTCGCTGGTGTCGGTGATCGGCGTTTGGGAATTGATGTACCTGGCCAAGACCCAGGGCCGCGCGGACTTCCGCCACCTGGAAATGCTGATCACCGCCGCGATGATTTACTGGGCCCTGTCGTTCATCCTCGAACGGGTGCAGGCGCGGATCGAAAAACGGGTCAACCGATCCATTGCCAGGGGTTGATGCGTGATAACTCGAACCAATACCGCTGAACAACTCAACCTTGCGCCTGCTGCGAAACCCCGTCCTTCAATGATTTCCATCACCGGCCTGAACAAGTGGTACGGCGATTTTCACGCGTTGCGCGATGTCGACCTGAACGTCGCCACGGGCGAAATCCTGGTGGTGTGTGGGCCGTCAGGCTCGGGCAAGTCGACGATGATTCGTTGCATCAACCATCTGGAGAATTTCCAGAAAGGCCATATTCAGGTCAACGGCATCACCCTCACCAGCGAAGCAGAAAGTGTCAGCGCGGTGCGCCGGGAAATCGGCATGGTGTTCCAGAGCTTCAACCTGTTCCCACACTTAAGCGTGATGGACAACCTGACCCTGGCCCCGCAACTGGTGCAAGGCGTGACATCTGCCGAGGCGAAGAAGCGCGCTCAGGTCTACCTGGAGCGGGTGCGAATTGCCGAACACGCTGACAAGTACCCTTCGCAACTGTCCGGTGGTCAGCAGCAACGCGTGGCGATTGCCCGGGCGCTGTGCATGAACCCCAAAGTGATGCTGTTCGACGAACCCACCTCGGCCCTCGATCCGGAAATGGTCCACGAAGTGCTGGACGTGATGGGTGAGTTGGCCACCGACGGCATGACCATGATTTGCGTAACCCACGAAATGGGTTTTGCCAGCAAGGTCGCCGACCGCGTGCTGTTCATGGACCAGGGCCAGGTCATCGAACAAGCCACCCCTTCCGAGTTTTTCAACAATCCGCAAACCGAACGCGCACAGAAATTCCTGTCACAGATCATTGGTCACTGAGCGCCGCTTTGCCCCTTCATAACAATAACGATAAGTGGAGATGGACATGGTCAGCAAAAAACACGTAATCGCAGCCGCAATGTCGCTGGTGTTCGTCGGCGTCGCCAACGCTGGAGCCGTACTGGACAAAATCCAGAGCAGTAAAACAATGACCGTCGCCACGTCGGCGACCTGGCCACCCCAAGGGTTTATCAACGACAAGAATGAAATCGATGGGTTTGATATCGACGTTTCCAAGGAGATCGCCAAGCGTCTCGGCGTCGAGGTCAAGTTCATCACCCCTGATTGGGACGTGATCACCGCCGGCAAGTGGAACGGGCGCTGGGACATGTCCGTGGGCTCGATGACCGCCACTAAAAGTCGCGCGCGAATTCTCGACTTCCCCGCGACCTACTACTACGTGCCCTATGTGTTTGCGGTACACAACAAATCCACACTCACCGACCACAAAGCTCTCAATGGCAAAACGATCGGTGTCGAAGGCGGCACCACGTCCGAGGATTACCTGAACCAGGCGCTGGCCATCGAAGCGACGGACCTGCCCCCCGTCACCTACGACGTACAGACCAAAAAGATGAAAACCTATGCCGGCTCCCTTGGACCGTTGGATGACTTGCGACTGGGCGATGGCGTTCGTCTCGACGGCATCCTCACTCAGCGCAGCACGCTGGAAGCGGCCATCAAGAAAAATTACCCGCTGCGTGCGGTCGACAACGGCGTGGTGTTCTACGAACCCCTGGCCATTGCCACCGACAAGGGTGACGCGGAATTGAAGGCCAAGCTCGGTCAAATCATCGGCGAGATGCACAAGGACGGCACGCTGACCAAGCTGTCGACCAAGTGGTACGGCGTGGATTATTCGACCGTCAAGTAAGCCAATCCCCAGATCGCATGCCTGGCGCACCTGCGCAGGCTGCGATCTTTTAAGGATTCACCATGTATAACATCCCCACCACCTGGTATTCCCAAACCTCGCTACCCCGCGCGGCCAGGACCGAACTGAGCACTGACGAAACCTGCGACGTCTGCATCATCGGCGCCGGGATCGCGGGCCTTACTGCCGCCCTGGAGCTGACCCGGCGCGGCAAACGCGTGATCATCCTCGAAGCCCAACAAGTCGCCTGGGGCGCGTCCGGTCGAAATGGCGGCGTGGTCTCGCCGGGCTGGGCTGAAGGGTCGGGAGCGATCCGCAAGAAACTGGGACTGGAACAGGCCAAGGCGCTGTTTCAAATGTCGGTCGAGGGTGTGGAGATTGTCCGCCGCAACATCGCCGAACTGGCATTGCCCGGTTGCGATCCATCCGCCGGCACGATTCGAGTCAAGCGTTACGACGACAGTGCTGGGGTGAAAAACCACATCGATACTATGCACCGCGACTTCGGCTATGAACTCAACTACCTAGACACCCCTCAGGTCCGCGAGCGGGCCCACACCCTGCGCTATTTCCAGGGCATCGAGGATCCGAAGGCGCTGCACTTTCACCCGCTGAACTATTGCCAGGGCCTGGCCCTCGCCATCGAAGCGGCTGGAGGGCAGATTTTCGAACAATCAAAAATGCTGGCCTGGCATCGCGAAGGCGCCGATAAAATTGTCCAGACCGCTCACGGCACCGTGTGCTGCCAGGACCTGGTGTTCTGCGCTGGCGGTTACGGCGGCCCGGAGTTGCAAAAACTCAGCCGCGCCTTCCTGCCCATCGCGACCTATGTGGTGCTGACCGAACACCTGGGCGACTCGATCAAAAACGTCCTCGACTCCGGCGCCGCGTTCTCCGACGACCGCCGCGCCTCGGACTATTACCGCGTGGTCGAAGGCGATCGCCTGCTCTGGGGCGGACGCATCACCACCCGCAACGAACAGAACGAAAAAGCCCTCGCCACCATGCTCAAGGCCGACATGGTGTCGGTCTATCCACAACTGGCCCCGGTCAAAATCGAATTGGCCTGGTCCGGCCTGATGGGTTACTCCACCAACAAGATGCCCAACCTGGGATTGCTGGAACCGGGCGTCTGGGCCTGCACCTCATTTGGTGGCCATGGCTTGAATACCGGCTCGATTGGCGGCCGGGTCATCGCCGAAGCGGTGTGTGGAGAAAGTGTACGGTATCAGTTGTTCAAACCGTACCTGCTGGACTGGAATGGCGGGCCGTTCGGACGCGTTGCCGCCAATGCGATCTATCAATCGCTGAAGCTCATGGATTTTGTCCAGGAGAAATTGCGCGGCTGATCGCAATCGACTTCGGCGACGCAAAAACCTGTGGGAGCGAGCTTGCTCGCTCCCACAACGGCCGGTGTCGGCCATGCATCTTTGTTCACCGGCCACAAAAAACCGGCCGGAGGACTTGTATCAAAGTGCATAGATAGAGTTTTGGCAATCTAGAACCCCGGTTTACGGGGCCTCTTAGCTTCCTGTGTTGCGATGTGGATTCATCTGTTGGGCAAGGTGGCGCAGGAAGGCGTTGCCGGCAAGCAACTGCTCCCGCTCACTCAACAGCATGAACACGGGCGATAGGTTCTCGCGGTAAAGAACTGCGTCGAGCAACTGGCTGCGGCGGAACACGGCCTTACCCGACTCGAGGTCTGGATAGACCTCGATGGGGCTCCTGACGAGGTGAAAAACAAGATTCTTCGCGAACGTCTTTTGCGCAATGCTCGGAAACGTGGCATTGGAGCTTGGGTTCTTTCGCAAGCTGAACTGGTCGCAGCCCGACTTGGCCGCACGAGCATCAGCCTTACTGCAAGATCTCTTTATCAAGGCGAACTGAGCGACGAAGACAGTTTTCACACAGTCTCGGCCAGAAGGGCGGTTCGAGTGCAGCGGCGCCGGGACGGTAGCAGGTTCAAGCGCTGGCGGTGGCTCGACAAACTCCAGGCTACCGGCTGCACGTTATTGATAGCTACCCCGGTACCGAGGATTTTTGCGCACCGACACTGCTCGCCCTACCGGCGACTGCCAGTGCCACGCAACAAGCCAGTAACGAGAATGCGGCGAATGCGCCCATTACATGTGGATAAGGCAACACGTGATTCCAGGCTCGAGCCACCCCCAGGAAAGCGGCGAATAGCCAACCACTCATGGACAGCGCACCCAACAAGGCGAGCCGCGCGCGGCCTGCACTGCGCAGTGCGACGAATGGAGCCTTTTGCAGCAACGGGAAGCCGACTCGATGCAATAATGCACCGTTCAGACTAAGCAGCACGACGACAGTCACCTTGGCCCAGAGTTTCTGATTGAGCAGATACGCGTCGCCTTCATCGAGGTAACCCTGAAGCACCAGCAACAGTCCGCTTGCCCAAAGGGCCAGCAGTGCGAGGCTGACGATCTTCTGAGTTTCATCAAGGTACTCAAGCCTCGCCTGGTCCAGTATTTCCTTGCGCCAACTCCAAAGCTTGTGATCCGCTTGCAACACCCTCCCCAGGGCAATACACGTAGCGAGCAGATGACCGTATACGAGAAGCATTTTGAGCATTGCCTTGACCTTATTATTGTTTTGGCGCTGCGTTCCCTGCTTCGCTGAATTGAAAACGAATGATACAAATTTGCAATTGCATTTTCAAGATAGGCATTCATTCATAGGTGCTGGCACCGACCGCGATACAACTGTCATCACACATAGAGCCGGTCATTCCTGTGGCGGATGATGTAGCCGGTCGGCAACCACCACAACACTGTTGTTCGAATGCAGGTCTATGCCACAAAAGGCTTTCAGATTAGCGATGTCAAAAAAATACCCCTCATAGAGGGGTATTTGTGTAGTTACAGTCTGGAAAGACCCTAACTATGTATTCCTAGGTGGGGGAATAGCCGAGGCCGGTATTTTCATTGCAACGCAATCAGAACGAAGCGTTCTGCAGGTCGTCGAGGTAGCGCTCGGCGTCCAGTGCCGCCATGCAACCGGCGCCGGCCGAGGTGATGGCCTGACGGTAAACGTGGTCAGCCACGTCACCGGCAGCAAAGATACCTTCGAGACTAGTGGCAGTGGCGTTGCCGTCACGGCCGCCCTGTACCACCAGGTAGCCGTCTTTCAACGTCAGCTGACCTTCGAACAGCGAAGTGTTCGGGGTGTGGCCGATGGCGATGAACACGCCGTCAACTGTGAGCTCGTCGAAGCTGCCGTCGTTGTTCTTCAGGCGGGCACCGGTCACGCCCATGTTGTCGCCCAGGACTTCGTCCAGAGTCGAGTTCAGCTTCAAGACGATCTTGCCTTCGGCAACCCGGGCATTGAGCTTGTCGATCAGGATCTTCTCGGCGCGGAAGGTTTCGCGACGGTGAATCAAGGTCACTTTGCTGGCGATGTTGGCCAGGTACAGCGCTTCTTCCACAGCAGTGTTACCGCCACCCACCACAGCCACTGGCTTGTTGCGGTAGAAGAAACCGTCGCAGGTCGCGCAGGCCGAAACGCCTTTGCCCATGAACGCTTCTTCCGACGGCAGGCCCAGGTAACGAGCGCTGGCGCCGGTGGCGATAATCAGGGCGTCGCAGGTGTAGGTCGCGCTGTCGCCGGTCAGGGTGTACGGCTTGGCAGCGAAGTCCACGGCATTGATGTGATCGAAGACGATTTCGGTTTCAAAACGCTCGGCGTGCTCTTTCATGCGCTCCATCAGCGCCGGGCCGGTCAGGCCGTGGACGTCGCCCGGCCAGTTGTCGACTTCGGTGGTGGTGGTCAGTTGACCGCCGGCTTGCATGCCGGTGATCAGCAGTGGCTTGAGGTTGGCACGGGCGGCGTAGACCGCGGCGCTGTAACCGGCAGGGCCGGAACCGAGAATAATCACTCGCGAATGACGGACTTCAGACATGACCTGCTCCTGTTGACCGGCCCGAAACTTCTGGCGCGGAACGCCGGGTTGCCGGCGGGAATAAAAAAGGACCGTTGAAAGCACTTGGGGAAGGCTTGAGCTCGACAGTCCTGTAAAAAGTATGGGGTGCAGCGTATCGAGGGGGCGAAGATTAAGGAAATACGGTTTAACAATCCAGCTCATAGGCGGTCTCTATCCCATCACGATGGATACATAGGCGCCTTTGTTACAGTTAATGTCGATGCTGCTACCGCGCTTTCGCCCGTCAGACAAAGCCGGTAAGGTCGGCGCGTTTCCCCTTTGCTCGGAGCACGTTATGCCCGCCCCCGTTCTGTCCGGCCCGCAATACCTGCGCGAAGGCCTCAAGCTGGTCCTGAGCCCTAGCCTGCGCTTGTTCGTATTGTTGCCCCTGGTGATCAACCTGGTGCTGTTCGTCGGATTGATCTATCTGGCCAGCCATCAATTCAGCCTGTGGGTCGATACATTGATGCCGTCCCTGCCCGACTGGTTGAGTTTTCTCAATTATGTCCTCTGGCCGTTGTTCGTGGTGCTGGTAGTGTTGATGGTGTTCTTTACCTTCACCATGCTGGCCAACGTCATCGCCGCGCCATTCAACGGCTTCCTGGCGGAGAAAGTCGAAGTGGTGGTGCGCGGCACCGACGACTTCCCGGCCTTCAGCTGGGGCGAACTGATCGCCATGATCCCTCGCACCCTGGCCCGGGAAATGCGCAAACTCGGCTACTTCCTGCCGCGCGCCATCGGGTTGTTCATCCTTTCGTTCATTCCGGTGGTGAACATCATCGCTGCGCCACTGTGGTTGCTGTTCGGGGTGTGGATGATGGCGATCCAATACATCGACTACCCGGCGGACAACCACAAACTGGGCTGGAACGAGATGCTTGCCTGGTTGCGCGAGAAGCGCTGGCAGAGCATGAGTTTCGGCGGGAGTGTCTATCTGGTGCTGCTGATTCCGGTGGTCAACATCCTGATGATGCCGGCGGCGGTGGCCGGGGCGACCTTGTTCTGGGTGCGTGAGCGTGGCGCGGAGAACCTGGTGACCCAGCGCTGATCCGGTCACAAATCCATCATCCCACCGTCACACTGACGACATGGCCTCAGCCGACACTGAGGTCATGACGACAGCTCTGCATATCACCCTGATCACCGAAACCTTCCCACCGGAAATCAACGGCGTAGCCAATACCCTTGGCCGCTTGTGCGACGGCTTGCGCGCGCGCGGGCATCAGGTGGAATTGGTGCGACCTCGTCAGGGTTGCGAGCAGCAGCTGGGCAGCGACGATACGTTGTTGCTGTGTAGGGGCTGGCCGCTGCCGGGCTATCCCGGTTTGCAATGGGGCCAGTCGTCGATGCACAAATTGCTGCGGCGTTGGAAGCGTCATCGGCCGGACGTGCTGTACATCGCCACGGAAGGACCGCTGGGATTGTCGGCGTTGCGCGCGGCACGGCGCTTGGGGATTTCGGTGGTCAGCGGCTTCCACACCAATTTCCAGCAGTACTCCAGCCAATATGGGTTTGGATTGCTGACACGTTTGCTGACTCACTATCTGCGCTGGTTTCACAATCGCTCGACCCTGACCCTGGTGCCCAGCGTCAGCCAGCGGCTGGAACTGGAGCGCCGGCATTTCGAGCGTCTGGCGTTGCTGTCGAGAGGGGTCGATAGCCAGTTGTTTCACCCGACCAAACGGATTAACGCCCTGCGTGAGAGTTGGGGGGTGGGTAACGACGACATTGCTGTCATCCACGTAGGACGCCTGGCACCGGAGAAAAATCTGGGCCTGCTCAAGCACAGTTTCGACGCGCTGAAAGCGACTTATCCACAGCGAACAATAAAATTGATCGTGGTCGGCGACGGCCCGCAACGAGCGGCACTTGAGAAGGAACTGCCCGAGGCGATTTTCTGTGGTTCACAACGCGGCGAAGCCCTGGCCAGTCACTATGCATCGGGGGATGTGTTTCTGTTTCCGAGCCTGACCGAGACTTTCGGCAACGTGGTGCTTGAGGCGCTGGCTTCGGGCTTGGGTGTGGTGGCTTACGATCAAGCGGCGGCGGCTCAGCACATCCGCCATGGCTACAACGGTGTGCTGGCGATGCCGGGGGACGAAGAGGCGTTCTGCGATGCGGCGTGTTGGCTGCTGGAGAAGCGCGAAACCTTGCGCTGCGTGCGGCTTAATGCGCGTCAGCATGCGAGTCGTCAGGGTTGGGCAGCGATTATCGAGCAGTTTGAAGGGCAGTTGCGCGGGGCTTGTGCTGGGGAACAGGTGGTTCCTGGTGCAGCGACATTGCCCTGAATTCTTTGGCTATATCAAGTAAGTCATCGCGAGCAAGCTCGCTCCCACAGTCGAATGTGGGAGCGAGCTTGCTCGCGATAGCGTCGGTGCAGTCGCTGCTTAAACCAGGGTCATCAACGCCTCACGGCTGAACGGCAGGATGTCTTCTTCCCGGCCATCGCGCACTTTCTGCGCCCAGTCCGGGTCCACCAGCAGCGCACGACCTACCGCCACCAGATCGAACTCATCATTGTTCAAACGCTCCAGCAGTTTTTCCAGACTGGCCGGCTGCGCGATCTTGTCGGTGTTGACCATGAACTGCAGGAACTCGCCGTCCAGGCCGACACTGCCCACCGTGATGGTCGGCTTGCCAGTGAGCTTGCGGGCCCAGCCTGCCAGGTTCAACTCGGAACCGTCGAATTCCGGCTCCCAGAAACGACGTGTCGAGCAATGGAAAATATCCACGCCGGCGTCGGACAACGGTTTGAGGAATTCGCCCAACGCTTCGGGTGTTTGCACCAGACGCGCGGTGTAATCCTGCTGCTTCCATTGGGAGAAACGAAAAATAATCGGGAAGCCTTCGCCGACCGCTGCACGCATCGCCTGGATCAGTTCAATGGCGAAACGCGAACGGTTGGCCAGGCTGCCGCCGTATTCGTCGGTGCGCTGGTTGCTGCCTTCCCAGAAGAACTGGTCCACGAGGTAGCCGTGGGCACCGTGGATTTCCACGCCGTCCATGCCGATGCTCTGGGCATCTTTGGCGGCCTGGGCGAACGCGGCGATAACGTCCTGGATATCTTGTTGGGTCATGCCGTGAACCACGACCTGACCGTCCTTCAATTTCTCCGACGGGCCATAACCCGGCACGCTGGCGTCGGGCTCGGTGCCGATGCGGCGCACGCTGCCGACATGCCACAGCTGCGGAACGATCTTGCCGCCTTCAGCATGAACCGCGTCGACCACTTTCTTCCAGCCGGCCAGCGCTGCTTCACCGTAGAAGTGCGGCACGTTTGGGTAGCCGTTGGAAGCCTTGTGGTCGACGGTGGTGCCTTCGGTGATGATCAGACCGACGCCTGCGGCGGCGCGACGACGGTAGTACTCGATCACTTTGGAATTGGGAACGCCACCCGGCGAAAACGAGCGGGTCATCGGCGCCATGACGACGCGAGTCGGCAGTTCGAGGGTGCCGAGGTGGAACGGTTTGAACAGGACTTTGACGGGCATGGGACGCTCCACGGGACATAGATTATGACGGTGATAATATGGAGAGTTGCCAGCCTTGAACAGCACTATTGATTTAAGTGATTTAGGATCAAAAGACAGTAGGAGCGAAGCTTGCTCGCGAAGGCGTCAGGTCAGTCGATATCAATGTTGAATGACATGACGCCTTCGCGAGCAAGCTTCGCTCCTACAGAGGGGGGTTCAGCTCAGCGCTTTTTCGATCGCCTGAACGACAGACGGATCGTCTGGAGGTGTGCGTGGCGAGAACCGCGCCAGCACACGCCCGTCCTTGCCCAGCAGGAATTTTTCGAAGTTCCAGGTAATGTCACCGGGAAATTCAGCGCCCTCGCCCGCCAGCAGACGGTACAGCTGATGACGATCGTGACCGTTGACTTCCAGCTTGCTGGACAACGGAAACGTCACGCCATAGTTGAGGTTGCAAAACTCCTGGATCTCTTGCTCAGTACCCGGTTCCTGCCCGGCAAACTGGTTGCACGGCAAGCCCAGCACGCTGAAGCCTTTGTCCTTGTATTGCTGGTAGAGGTTTTCCAGCGCCGCGTATTGTGGGGTCAAGCCACATTTTGAGGCGACGTTGACCACCAGCACGACGTTCCCTTTAAAAGGCGCCAGCGGTAGCTCCTGACCATCCAGGGCTGTCAATTTAAGGTCGTGAAAAGCACTCATGACGTACTCCAAATTCCCGTGTTCTTCTCGAAACAGCCACTTGGCGGTGTCACCAGGGACAGCCGCGGACTAAAAAGGCGCCCTCGGGCGCCTCTCCAGTTCTCGAAAGCTTAGCGCAGAAAATCAGTGGTGATGGCCACCTTCGCCATGGACGTGACCATGAGCGATTTCTTCCTGGCTGGCGTCACGGATGTCGATGATCTTGACCTGGAAATTCAGGCGCTGACCAGCCAACGGGTGGTTGCCGTCGACGGTGACATCGTCGCCGTCCAGATCGCGAATGGTGACGATCTGCATCTGGCCGTCTGGAGCGGATGCGTGGAACTGCATGCCCACTTCCAGCTCGTCGACGCCTTCGAACATGCTGCGGCTCAACGTGCTGACCAGTTCGGCAGCGTATTCGCCATAGGCATCTTCAGGTTCTACGGCAACCGTCAGTTCGTCACCGACTGCTTTGCCTTCCAGAGCCTTTTCCAGGCCCGGAATAATGTTACCTGCGCCTTGCAGGTAGACCAGCGGCGCGCCGCCGGCGGAGCTGTCGATGACCTCACCAGCGTCGTTGGTCAGGGTATAGTCGATGGAGACAGCCTTATTGGCGGCGATCAGCATGGGGCGAGACCTTTTGCATAAGAATGAAGAATGGCCAAGTTTAGCGAAGCAATCGTCCGAAAGCGAACACAACCCGGACAGACGGAACGCGGCGAAAGGCTCGACGGTCACAGGTTTCCATCAGGATGAGGACGGGCACTGGGTGGCCGAGCTTTCCTGCGGTCACACCCAGCACCTGCGCCACCAGCCACCCTGGCAATCGCGCGCCTGGGTGCTGGACCCCGCGCAACGTATTGAACAAATAGGCCGGCCCTTTGATTGCGGTTGGTGCGCACAAGGCTCGGTTAGCGATAACCTTGGCGACTGAATTTCGGTAGATCGTCAGACATAGATGATCGCCACTGCCATGCACCTCCAGAGAATTCGCATGCAAACTTTTTTTATCGCACCCACCGATTTTGGTGTGGGTCTGACCTCCATCAGCCTCGGGCTGGTACGTACCCTTGAGCGAGCCGGCCTCAAAGTCGGCTTTTTCAAACCGATTGCCCAGCCGCATCCGGGTGATACAGGGCCTGAACGCTCCACCGAACTGGTGGCGCGCACTCACGGCTTGAAGCCGCCTCAGCCTCTCGGTCTGGCACACGTCGAACGCATGCTCGGCGACGGTCAGCTGGATGAGCTGCTCGAAGAAATCATCACCCTCTATCAGCAGGCGGCCGTCGGCAAAGATGTGCTGATCGTCGAAGGCATGGTCCCGACCCGCAGCGCCAGTTATGCCGCGCGGGTCAATCTGCATTTGGCCAAGAGCCTCGACGCTGAAGTGATCCTGGTCTCGGCGCCGGAAAACGAAGTGCTGACCGAACTGTCTGGCCGAGTGGAATTGCAAGCGCAGTTGTTCGGCGGCCCGAAAGACCCGAAAGTCCTCGGTGTGATCCTCAACAAAGTCAAAACCGACGAGAGCATGGAGGCCTTCGCTTCGCGCTTGAAAGAGCATTCGCCGTTGCTGCGCAGTGGCGATTTCCGTCTGCTGGGTTGCATCCCGTTCCAGCCGGAATTGAACGCCCCGCGCACCCGCGACGTCGCCGACCTGATGGGCGCGCAAATTCTCAATGCCGGTGATTACGAAACCCGGCGCATGACCAAAATCATCATCTGCGCCCGCACCATGCGCAACACAGTGGAGCTGCTCAAGCCCGGCGTGTTGGTGGTAACGCCCGGTGATCGCGACGACATCATCCTCGCCGTCAGCCTCGCGGCCATGAACGGCGTGCCCCTGGCCGGCCTGTTGCTGACCAGCGACACCCTGCCCGACCCGCGCATCATGGACCTGTGCCGTGGCGCGTTGCAGGCTGGCCTGCCGGTGTTGTCGGTGAGCACTGGCTCCTATGACACCGCCAACCAGTTGAACGGTTTGAACAAGGAAATCCCGATCGACGACCGCGAGCGTGCGGAAATCATCACCGATTTCGTCGC
This sequence comes from Pseudomonas sp. RT4P38, assembly GCF_054897765.1. Classification (NCBI taxonomy): domain Bacteria; kingdom Pseudomonadati; phylum Pseudomonadota; class Gammaproteobacteria; order Pseudomonadales; family Pseudomonadaceae; genus Pseudomonas; species Pseudomonas sp. RT4P38. The sequence goes on along the minus strand of NZ_CM142703.1, from coordinate 1,255,545 downwards.
CAGCCATCTGGACGCGAACTGGCTGCACCAGCGCTGCGGTACGCCACGGGAAATGCGCTTGTCGCCCGCCGTGTTCCGCTATCAATTGATTCAGCGTGCCCAGGCCGCCAACAAGCGCATCGTTCTGCCCGAAGGCAGCGAGCCGCTGACGGTGCAAGCCGCGGCGATCTGTCAGGCGCGTGGCATCGCTCGTTGCGTGTTGCTGGCGAAACCTGCGGATGTCGAAGCCGTCGCCCGCGCCCAAGGCATCGAGTTGCCGCCGGGGCTGGAAATTCTCGACCCGGACCTGATCCGCGAGCGCTACGTCGAACCGATGGTCGCCCTGCGCAAAAGCAAAAGCCTCAACGCGCCGATGGCCGAGCAGCAACTGGAAGACACCGTGGTGATCGGCACCATGATGCTGGCGCTGGATGAAGTCGACGGCCTCGTGTCCGGGGTCATTCACTCCACCGCCAACACCATCCGCCCAGCCCTGCAACTGATCAAGACCGCGCCGGGCTGCACGTTGGTGTCTTCGGTGTTCTTCATGCTCTTTCCCGAGGAAGTGCTGGTCTACGGCGACTGCGTGATGAACCCGCACCCGAGCGCCAGCGAACTCGCCGAGATCGCGCTGCAAAGCGCCGACTCGGCCGCCGCATTCGGCATCACCCCACGCGTGGCGATGATCAGCTACTCCAGCGGTGAATCGGCCAGCGGCGAAGAAGTCGAGAAGGTTCGCGAAGCGACATTGCTCGCCCACGAACAACAGAACTCGCTGTTGATCGACGGCCCGTTGCAGTACGACGCCGCCGCCAACGAAACCGTCGCCCGGCAACTGGCGCCGAACAGCCAGGTCGCCGGTCGCGCCACAGTGTTCGTATTCCCCGACCTGAACACCGGCAACACCACCCACAAAGCCGTGCAGCGCAGTGCCGATTGCGTCAGTCTCGGCCCAATGCTGCAAGGCCTGCGCAAACCGGTGAACGACCTGCCGCGTGGTGCGCAAGTTGACGACATCGTTTACACCATCGCATTGACCGCGATTCAAGCTGCCAACCGACCTTTGGACCTTTAAATGCTGGATTCCCTACCTGCACCGCTGCGAGGCGTGATTGCCTCGTTGTTGTTGGCACTGAACACGATTGCCTGCTGCACACCGCTGTTCATCGTTGCGATTTTCAAACTGTTGCTGCCCTTCCCCGCCGCCCAGCGCTTTACCGATTGGCTGATGGGCCACATCCACGAAGCCTGGATCAGCAACAACAAAGCGTGGATGGACTTGCTCGGGCACACGCGCTGGAAGCTCAGCGGCCTCGAAAGCCTGGACTATCAGCACTCATATTTGATCACCAGCAACCACCAGAGCTGGGTCGACATCATGGTGCTGCAGTACGTGCTGAACCGCCGCATCCGCCCGCTAAAGTTCTTCCTCAAACAGGAACTGATCTGGGTACCGGTGATTGGCCTGGCGTGGTGGGCACTCGGTTTTCCGTTCATGAAACGCTACTCCAAGGCCTATCTGGAAAAGCACCCGGAGAAGAAAGGCAAAGACCTGGAAACCACCCGCAAGACGTGCGACAAGTTCCGCAATAACCCGGTGGGGATTTTCAACTTCGTCGAAGGCACACGCTTCACCGAAGCCAAGCATGCGCAGCAGAAATCACCGTTCCGCCACTTACTCAAACCGAAGGCCGGCGGCATTGCGTTTGTGCTGGACGCCATGGGTGAGCAGTTGGAAGCCATCGTCAACGTGACCATCCACTATCCGGCCGGGCGCCCTGGTTACTGGGATTTGCTCTGTGGGAATGTGAAGGATGTGGTGGTGCACTTTCAGGAACTGAAGATTCCGCCGCAGTTCATCGGCAAGAACTACGACCAGGATGGGGAATATCGACTGCAGTTTCAGGGCTGGATTAATCAGCTGTGGGAAGACAAGGATGCGCTGCTTGCGCAGATGCATCGTGAGTATCCAACCAAGTAATCAGGTGCCTGTGCCGGCCCCTTCGCGGGCAAGCCTCGCTCCTACAGGAATCTCGCAATCGGTAGGAGCGAGGCTTGCCCGCGAAGGCGTCCGACCAGACACAAAAAAACCCGCCGATGATCACTCATCGGCGGGTTTTTTGTTAACGGCTAACGCTTAGATCGCGCCACGCTTACGCAGCAGATCCAGCACTTGCTTGACGCTTTCTTCCAGCGACAGCGACTGGGTGTCGACCACGAGGTCGGCGTCCAGCGGCACGTCGTACGGGAAGGAATCGCCCGGGATGTTATCCCCGGCCGCCGCGTACAGGCCTTGTGGATCACGCTCGGCACAGACCGTCGGAGAGGCCTGGACGTAGACCGTCAGCAGACGCTCCTTGCCGATCAGGTCCTTGGCCTGCTCACGACCTTCGGCACTCGGCGCAACGAAGGCGGCCAAGGTCAACAAACCGGCTTCGTTGAACTGACGGGCAACATGCGCCGCGCGACGCCAGTTCTCGGTACGCCCGGCGCGGTCCTGTGGCAGACCTTTGTTCAGGTCGTGTCGCAGGTTCTGACCATCGAGTACAAACACCGCACGGCCCATGTCGAACAGCTTGCGTTCAACCGCGTAAGCCAGGGTGCTTTTGCCGGCGCCCGACAAGCCGCTGAACAACACGGTGGCCGGTTGCTGGCCGAAACGCTGGGCGCGTTCTTCGGTGGCGACGTGAGCCAGTTTGCCGTGATGCGTGCTGGTGCCATGGCTCAATGGCTGAGCGATGATCATGCCGGCCGCAACGGTGCCATTGGTCAAACGATCGATGACGATGAACGAACCGGTGGTGCGGTTGCTCGCGTAGCCGTCCAAAGCGATGGCTGCGTCGAGGCTGATCTTGACCCGACCGATTTCGTTCAAATGCAACGAACTGGCCGGACCTTCTTCGAGGGTGTTCACGTCAACGCGGTTGACGATGCTGGTGATCGAACCCGGCACGTAAGTGGTGGCGCGCTTGATGTCGTATTTCTTGCCCGGCAGCATCGGCTCTTCGGCCATCCACACCAGCATGGCGTCGAAGGCATCAGTCACTTGCGGCTGGTTATCGGCGTGCACCAGCAAGTCGCCGCGGGAGATGTCGATCTCGTCTTCCATGGTCAGCGTGACGGCCTGACCTGGACCAGCGTGCTCCAGCTCACCTTCGAAGGTAACGATGGATTTCACGCGGCTGCTCTTGCCCGACGGCAGCACAACGACTTCGTCGCCCTTGTGCACGACGCCGCTGGCCAGGGTACCGGCGAAACCACGGAAGTTCAGGTTTGGACGGTTGACGTACTGCACCGGGAAACGCAGGTCGGTGTAGTTGCGGTCGTTGGCGATCTCGACGGTTTCAAGAATCTCCATCAGCGACTGGCCGGTGTACCACGGCGAGCGCTCGGACTTGTTCACCACGTTGTCGCCCTTCAGCGCCGACATCGGCACGAAGGCCATGGTGGTCGGTTTGAACGCGATACCTTCAGCGAACTTCAAGTAATCGGCCTTGATCGACTCGAAGACTGTTTCGTCGAAGCCGTTGAGGTCCATCTTGTTGATGGCGACAACGATGTGCTTGATGCCGAGCAACGAGGCAATGAAGCTGTGGCGACGGGTCTGGGTCTGCACGCCGTAGCGGGCGTCGACCAGGATGATCGCCAGGTCACAGGTGGACGCACCGGTGGCCATGTTGCGGGTGTACTGCTCATGGCCAGGGGTGTCGGCGATGATGAATTTGCGTTTGGCGGTGGAGAAATAACGGTAAGCGACATCGATGGTGATGCCCTGCTCCCGCTCGGCCTGCAGGCCGTCGACCAGCAATGCCAGGTCGATGTCATCGCCGGTGGTGCCGACTTTTTTCGAGTCGCGGGTAATGGCTTCCAGGTGATCTTCGTAGATCATTTTGGAGTCGTGCAGCAGGCGCCCGATTAGGGTGCTCTTGCCGTCGTCGACGTTGCCACAGGTAAGAAAGCGCAGCATTTCCTTGCGTTCGTGCTGGCCCAGATAGGCGAGGATGTCCTCGCTGATCAACTCAGATTGATGCGACATGACAACCCCTTAGAAATAACCCTGACGTTTCTTTTCTTCCATCGAGCCGGCGCCATCGTGATCGATGACTCGGCCCTGGCGTTCGGAAGTTCGCGTCAGGAGCATTTCCTGAATGATGTCGGTCAGGCTGATGGCCTCGGATTCGACCGCACCGGTCAACGGGTAGTCGCCGAGTGTACGGAAACGGACCTTCTTCTTGACGATACGCGCCTTGTCTTCATCGCTCAGGTGATTGAGCAGGCGTTCGTCGTCGATCATGATCCAGGTGCCATTCATCTCGATGACGTCGCGCTCGGCGGCGAAATACAGCGGCACAATCGGGATGCCTTCGAGGTAGATGTACTGCCAGATGTCCAGCTCGGTCCAGTTCGACAGAGGGAACACGCGGATCGATTCGCCCTTGTTGACCTTGCCGTTGTAAACGTTCCACAACTCGGGACGCTGGTTTTTCGGGTCCCAGCGGTGCTTGGTGTCGCGGAAGGAATACACGCGCTCTTTGGCACGGGATTTCTCTTCGTCGCGACGGGCACCGCCGAAAGCGGCATCGAAACCGTACTTGTCGAGGGCCTGCTTGAGGCCTTCGGTTTTCATGATGTCGGTGTGCTTGGCGCTGCCGTGGGTCAGCGGGTTGATGCCCTGCGCGACGCCATCGGGATTCACGTGCACGATCAGGTCCAGGCCGAGTTCTTCGACCATGCGGTCGCGGAACGCGTACATTTCCTTGAACTTCCACCGGGTGTCGACGTGCATCACCGGGAACGGCAGTTTGCCCGGGAAGAATGCTTTGCGCGCAAGGTGCAGCATCACGGCGGAGTCTTTACCGACGGAGTACAGCATCACCGGGTTATCGAACTCGGCGGCGACCTCGCGGATGATGTGGATGCTTTCGGCCTCCAGCTGTTTCAGATGCGTCAGTTTGTCGACCATGGCTACTCACGAAAACGATCTTATGGACGGCCAGCGGGCCGTGTTCGAGCGGGGAATGCTAGCACAGCGACCTCTTCTAATCAGGACGCCGACTAGATCGAAAGGGTATATGAATATACCCCCTCGTTTGGGCTGCGATCCCGTAGGTCAGATGGGGTTCGGGCAATCGATGAAGATGTGCTCAAGGGCAAAACGCCGCGCCAGATAATCCCCCAACGCCTGAACGCCATAGCGCTCGGTGGCATGGTGGCCGGCGGCGATGAAGCTGATGTTGTTTTCCCGGGCGCTGTGGAAGGTCTGCTCGGACGCCTCACCGCTGAGGTACAAGTCGACGCCAGCCAGCACGGCCTGATCGATGTAACCCTGACCGCCACCGGTGCACCAGCCAACGCGGCGGATCATCTCGCTGCCTTCAATCAGTAACGGCTCGCGTCCCATGACTTCTTGTACGCGACGGGCAAAATCGCGGGGCGTCACTGGCTCGTTCAATGAACCGACCAGGCCGACAACTTTAAGGTTGTCCGGGTCCAGCGGGCCTTCGACGGTGATGTCCAGCTGACGTGCCAGCTGCACGTTATTGCCGACTTCCGGGTGCAGATCCAGCGGCAGATGGTAGGACAACAGGCTGATCTCGTGCTTGAGCAGGGTTTTTAACCGACGCTGCTTCATGCCGGTGATGCACGGATTCTCACCCTTCCAGAAGTAGCCGTGATGCACCAGCACCAGATCGGCGTTGGCTTCCACCGCGGCGTCGAGCAGCGCCTGGCTGGCGGTGACGCCACTGACGATGCGCATCACCTGCGGCCTGCCTTCGACCTGCAACCCGTTGGGGCAGTAATCGGCAATCTTTGCACTGCTAAGGTAACGGTCGGCTTCTTCGACCAGGGTGCTCAGGGCGACGGCCATAAAAGACTCCTAAATATCCCGTTCAGAGGCACGCTTCGCCTCGTATAATGCGCGACATTATGGGCGGTCTCATACCGCCTGCAACCTCTCAGGACGTGCTTAATGCTTAAGGCGCTGCGTTTTTCCGGCTGGCCGCTGTTGGCCGGCGTGCTTATCGCTCTATTGATAATCCAGCGTTACCCGCAGTGGGTCGGGCTCCCAAGCCTCGACGTCAACATGCAGCAAGCCCCGCAAACCACCACGATGCAACAAGGCCCCGTGTCCTATGCCGACGCGGTGACCACGGCGGCGCCGTCGGTGGTCAACCTGTACACCACCAAAGTCATCAACAAACCGAACCATCCACTGTTTGAGGACCCGCAGTTCCGCCGCTTCTTCGGCGACAACTCGCCCAAGCAGAAGCGCATGGAATCGAGCCTCGGCTCCGGCGTGATCATGAGCCCGGAAGGTTACCTGCTGACCAACAACCATGTGACCAGCGGCGCCGACCAGATCGTGGTGGCGCTCAAGGACGGTCGTGAAACCTTGGCCCGTGTAATCGGCAGCGACCCGGAAACCGACCTTGCGGTATTGAAAATAGATCTGAAAAACCTGCCATCGATCACGGTCGGGCGTTCCGACAACATCCGCATCGGCGACGTAGCCCTGGCTATCGGTAACCCGTTCGGCGTGGGCCAGACCGTGACCATGGGCATCATTAGCGCCACCGGGCGTAATCAGCTGGGCCTGAACAACTACGAAGACTTCATCCAGACCGACGCCGCGATCAACCCAGGCAACTCCGGCGGTGCGCTGGTGGATGCCAACGGCAACCTGACCGGCATCAACACGGCGATCTTCTCCAAGTCCGGCGGCTCCCAGGGCATCGGTTTCGCGATCCCGGTGAAACTGGCCATGGAAGTGATGAAGTCGATCATCGAGCATGGCCAGGTCATTCGCGGGTGGCTCGGTATCGAAGTGCAGCCGTTGTCTCAGGAGCTGGCGGAATCTTTTGGTCTGTCGGGGCGTCCGGGCATTGTGGTCGCGGGAATTTTCCGCGACGGGCCGGCGCAGAAGGCCGGCCTGCAATTGGGCGATGTGATTCTCAGCATTGACGGCGAGCCGGCTGGCGATGGGCGCCGCTCGATGAACCAGGTCGCGCGGATCAAACCGACCGACAAGGTCACGATCCAGGTGATGCGCAACGGCAAAGAGCTCAAGCTGACCGCAGAGATCGGTTTGCGTCCACCACCGGCGCCAGTTAAAGAGAAAGAAGAAGACTAACGCTGGCCCGAGACTATCGGGCTAACAGCAGACATTCTCATTAGACATGTTATATTGTTTCAATATCTATATTGGAACAACATAACATGTCGTCTCGAACAATGGCTTCCGTGGCAAGTCTTGCCCTCGGCCTGCTGGGGGATCCGGTCTTCGCCGAAGAGTCCGGCACCCTCGAACTGGACGCCATCAGCGTCACCTCCGACTACGAATCGCCCACCGGCCCGGTCAAGGGTTACCGCGCTACGCATTCTTCCAGCGCGACCAAAACCGACACCGCGATCCGCGATATACCGCAATCCATCAGCGTCATTCCCGTCAGTGTGCTTAACGATCTGGGCAGCACCAGCGTCGAGCGTGCCCTCGATTTTGCTGGCGGCGTGTCGAAGCAGAACAACTTCGGCGGCCTGACGCTTTATGAATACAGCGTGCGCGGCTTCACCACGTCGGAGTTCTACAAGGATGGCTTCAGCGCCAACCGTGGTTACCCGAGCACGCCGGACGTGGCCAACATCGAGCGCATCGAAGTGCTCAAAGGCCCCGCCGCCAGTCTCTATGGACGTGGCGATCCGGGCGGCACGGTAAACATCGTCACCAAGAAACCCCAGCCCGAAGCCTTCACCACCCTGCAAACCAGCGCCGGCAGTTGGGATCGTTATCGCACCGCGCTGGACATCAACACGCCGCTGGATGACGACGCCAACGTGTTGTCTCGAATCAACCTGGCCGTCGAGGACAACCACAGCTTTCGTGATCATGTGAACAGCCAGCGAGTGTTCGTCGCGCCCTCCTTCAGTTGGCAACTGAACCCGGACACCAACCTCTTGGTGGAGAGCGAATTCGTGCGTCACAGTTCCACGTTCGATCGCGGCATCGTCGCGCCTAACAATAAATGGAGTGGCGTTTCTCGCTCGACTTTCCTAGGCGAACCCAACGATGGCGACATTGATAACCACAACAACAGGCTGCAAGCTGCGCTCGAGCATCATCTCAACGACAGCTGGAAATTGCGTCTGGCCAGCCATTACAAGGAAGGCCAACTCTGGGGTTACGCCTCGGAAAATCGCCCGCTGAATGCCGACGGCCACACCGTCAATCGACGTTATCGCGAGCGCGATACCAATTGGCACGACAGCATCACCCAGCTCGAATTGCGCGGTCTGTTCGACCTCGGTAGCTGGCAGCACGAACTGCTGATTGGCAGCGAGTACGAGAACTTCCGCAAAAACGAACGGGTCACGACCATTGCCGGCGGTCCCTACGCCATCGATATTTATCAGCCTGTCTACGGCCAGCCGAAACCCAACGGCACGCGCTCCGGCACGAATTTTTTTGAACACGTCGAAAGCCAGGCGCTGAACCTGCAGGATCAGATCGTCTTCACCGACAAACTGCGCGGCATGCTCGGTGCACGTTTCGAACACTTTGAGCAAAGCATCGATGATCACAGCCGCGGCGCCACCAGCCGCCAGAACCACGACGCGTTGACCCAACGGGCTGGCCTGCTCTACCAACTGACACCCGAAGTGGGGTTGTTCGCCAACGCCTCCACTTCGTTCAAACCGAACAACGGCCTGGATTCCGCTGGCAAATCCTTCGACCCGGAAGAAGGCGTCGGTTATGAAGTCGGGATCAAGAGCGAATTGTTCGACGATCGTCTGAGTACCACCCTCGCCGCCTTCCAGATCGAAAAGGAAAATGTCCTGGCGCTCGACCCGAGCACCGACTCCAGCCGCGCCATGGGCAAGGCCCGCAGCCAGGGATTCGACCTGCAAGTCACCGGGCAAGTGACTGACGCCGTGCGGGTGATCGGTGCCTTCGCCTACATCGACGCCGAGGTCACCGAGGGCGACAAGGTGATTCCCACAGGCAGCCGAATCCTAGGCGTCGCCCAACGCAGCGGCAGTCTGCTGGGGGTTTATGAATTTCAGGACGGCCATTTGCGCGGTTCGGACCTTGGCGCAGCGTTCACTTATGTCGGCGATCGTTCGGGTGAAGCCGGCGGCGAATTCGAATTGCCGGCTTACCACACCGTCGACCTGCTAGCCCATTACGAGGCCAGCGAAAATGTCACCGTGGGCCTGAACCTGAACAACCTTTTCGACGAGAAATACTACGAGCGCTCCTACAGCAACTACTGGGTCAACCCCGGCGAGCCGCGCAATTTCACCGTCAGCCTGACACTCAATCTGTAAAAGGACGTCACCATGCAACACCTCAAACCTCTGGCACTGCTCGGCCTGCTTTTCGCCACCCAGGTCTCAGCCCATGGCCTCTGGACCGAACAACGTCGCGGCAATATCGAAGTGATTTACGGCCACGGTGCCGAAGACAACGCCTTCAAGGCGCAGAAAATCAGCGGCGCCTGGGCGTATGACGTCAGCGGCAAAATGATCCCGGTGACCGTGCAGCGCTTGGCTGATCACGCACGTCTGCAACCGCTGAAGCCGCCCGCCGTGATGGCGGTGGCGTTGGACAACGGCATGTGGTCGCAGACGGCGGATAAAAAATGGATCAACGAAGGACGCAGCAAAGTGCCAGGGGCCATCGAGTCGACGCAGACCTTCAAATACAGCCTGGCGATTTATCAGCCGGGGGCGAAGTTGCCGAAGCTTGATCAGATGAAATTGCTGATTCTGCCGGAGATTGATCCGCTGACGGTCGGGCCGGGCAAGTCGTTGCCGGTTCGAGTGCTACTGGATGGCAAACCAGCGGCGGGTGTGAAGTTGATTGGTGACTATCGCAGCGCGCCGAACACGTTGAGCACCGAGACGGATAAGGACGGCCGGGCGCAGGTGGTAGTGCGAAATGAGGGGTTGAATGTGATTTCGGCGCAGATGGAGATTGTGCTGAAGGACAATCCGGATGTGGCGACCCGCGGGGTGTTTAGTTCGTTGACGTTCCTCGGCGAAGCGCATCACGAATAAAAGCCCCCCCAAAACAACTGTGGGAGCGAGCTTGCTCGCGATGAGGCCATAACATTCAGCATCTATGTTGAATGTCAGACCGCCATCGCGAGCAAGCTCGCTCCCACAGGATCGGGGGGTATCTTTAGAGGTCGCCGAGGCCGTCGATCAACGCCTGGTTCTGCTCCGGTGTGCCAATCGAAATCCGCAGGAACTGGGCAATCCGCTCCTGCTTGAAGTGCCGAACGATCACGCCTTGCTCGCGCAACTTCGCCGCCAGTCCTGCCGCATCGTGTTTCGGATGACGCGCAAAAATGAAGTTCGCCGCTGACGGCAACACTTCAAAGCCCTTCGCTTCCAATTGCGCAACGACCTTTTCACGATGCTCGATGACCAACCGGCAGGTCTTGTCGAAGTACTCACGATCTTCAAACGCTGCGGCTGCACCAACATTCGCCAGACGATCCAGCGGATAGGAGTTAAAGCTGTTCTTGATCCGCTCCAGCGCCTCGATCAGGTCCGGATGCCCCACCGCCAGCCCCACCCGCAGGCCGGCCAGTGAACGGGACTTGGACAGGGTCTGGGTCACCAGCAGGTTCCGATAACGGTCCACCAGGCTGATCGCCGTCTCACCACCGAAGTCGATGTAAGCCTCATCGACCACGACCACCGAATCCGGGCTGGCCTTGAGGATTTGCTCTACGGCATCCAGCGACAACAGGCAACCCGTCGGTGCATTCGGATTCGGGAAGATGATCCCGCCGTTCGGCTTGGCGTAGTCCGCCGGGTTGATCTGGAACTGCTCGTCCAGCGGCACCGCGTCGAAGGTGATGCCATACAAGCCGCAGTAAACCGGATAGAAGCTGTAGCTGATGTCCGGGAACAGCAGCGGCTGATCGTGTTGCAGCAAACCGTGAAAGATGTGCGCCAGGACTTCATCGGAACCGTTGCCGAGGAACACCTGATTGCCCTGCACGCCGTAATACTTGGCGACCGCTTGCTTGAGCAGGTCGCTGTTGGGGTCCGGGTACAGACGCAAGCTGTCATTCAGTTCGGTCTGCATGGCCGCCAAGGCTTTTGGCGATGGGCCGTACGGGTTTTCGTTGGTGTTGAGCTTCACCAGTTTCGCCAGCTTCGGCTGCTCGCCCGGCACGTAAGGCACCAGATTCTTGACGAACGGGCTCCAGAATTTACTCATGTTCAGTTCCCCTGCCCTTGCGGAAAATCTTCGTCAACGATGCGGTATTCGGCGCTACGGGCGTGCGCAGTCAGCGACTCGCCACGGGCCAGCACGGAAGCGGTTTTGCCCAGTTCGGAGGCACCCTGCTCGGAGCAGAAGATGATCGACGAGCGTTTCTGGAAGTCGTAAACACCCAGTGGCGAAGAGAAGCGCGCGGTGCCGGACGTCGGCAACACGTGGTTAGGACCAGCGCAGTAGTCGCCCAGGGCTTCGGACGTGTGACGGCCCATGAAGATCGCGCCGGCGTGACGAATCTGCGGCAACCAGGCCTGCGGATCGGCAACCGACAACTCCAGATGTTCTGGCGCAATGCGATTGGCCACTTCGATGGCTTGGTCCATGTCACGAACCTTGATCAGCGCGCCACGACCGTTGATCGAGGTTTCGATGATCTCGGCGCGCTCCATGGTCGGCAGCAATTTGGCGATGCTCGCTGCAACCTTGTCGAGGAACTCGGCGTCCGGGCTGACCAGAATCGCTTGGGCGTCTTCGTCGTGCTCGGCCTGGGAGAACAGGTCCATGGCAATCCAGTCCGGATCGGTCTTGCCGTCGCACACCACGAGGATCTCGGAGGGGCCGGCGATCATGTCGATGCCGACCTGGCCAAACACGTGGCGCTTGGCCGTGGCGACATAGATGTTGCCCGGACCGACCACCTTGTCGACCTTCGGCACGCTTTCGGTGCCGTAAGCCAACGCAGCGACCGCTTGAGCGCCGCCGATGGTAAACACGCGGTCGACGCCAGCGATGCAAGCTGCGGCCAGTACCAGCTCGTTGATTTCACCACGAGGAGTCGGCACCACCATGACCACTTCGGTCACGCCGGCCACCTTGGCCGGAATTGCGTTCATCAGAACCGAGGAAGGATAAGACGCCTTGCCACCCGGTACATACAGGCCGGCGCGATCCAGCGGCGTGACCTTCTGGCCCAGCACGGTGCCGTCGGCCTCGGTATAGCTCCAGGAATCCTGTTTCTGTTTCTCGTGGTAGCTGCGTACTCGAGTCGCGGCTTTTTCCAGCGCTTCACGCTGAGGCACGGTGATTCGGGTCAGGGCCAGTTCCAGACGTTCGCGAGGCAAGATCAGGTCCGCCATGGACGCGACTTGCAGGCCATCGAACTTCTGAGTGAACTCCACCAGCGCCGCATCGCCACGCTCACGCACGGCCTTGATGATGTCCAGCACTCGCTGATTGACCGAGTCGTCAGACACACTTTCCCAGCTCAGCAGATGATCCAGATGATGTGCGAAATCCGGGTCAGCAGCGTTGAGTCGGCGAATTGCAGTCGGTGCGGTCATAGCGAGAGCCTCATAGGAATGGCGAAAACTCAGGTACCCGAAGCTACCATCGATCCGCTTGGGCACCTGAGAATTCTGGCTATGAGGCGGATAGACGGGCGCGACTTAACGTCGCGCAGGTAAATCAGCCGCGGTGTCGAGACTCCACTGCCTTGCGCAGGGTGTCGATCAACGCCTGGATACGGGCGTGCTGCATTTTCATCGAAGCTTTGTTCACGATCAGCCGGGAGCTGATGTCGGCAATGAAATCCTGGGGTTCCAGGCCATTGGCGCGCAGGGTGTTGCCGGTGTCGACCACGTCGATGATCTTGTCCGCAAGACCGATCAGCGGCGCCAGTTCCATCGAGCCGTAAAGCTTGATGATGTCGACCTGGCGGCCCTGTTCGGCGTAGTAGCGCTTGGCAACGTTGACGAACTTGGTCGCCACCCGCAAACGGCCCTTGGGCTCGACATCGCCGACACGACCGGCGGTCATCAGCTTGCAGAGGGCAATTCGCAGGTCTAAAGGCTCATACAAACCTTGGCCGCCATATTCCATCAGCACATCTTTACCGGCGACGCCCAGGTCAGCGGCACCATGCTCGACGTACGTCGGCACATCGGTGGCGCGCACGATCAGCAGCCGCACATCGGCCTGAGTCGTGGGGATGATCAGCTTGCGGCTTTTGTCCGGATTCTCGGTCGGCACGATGCCCGCTTCAGCCAGAAGCGGCAGGGTGTCGTCAAGGATGCGGCCCTTGGACAGTGCGATGGTCAACATGGGAAACGTCAGTCCTTATCAAGGTACTCATGCCCGGTCGCAAATGGCGCCGGACACACATCGAGCCGGAAACCGGCTCGACTTCAACAAATCAACGGGCGCGTCCCTGCGCCCATGCAGCAGAAAACTAGCCCGGTACGCGGCGGATCTTGGCGCCGAGCATCTGCAGTTTCTCTTCGATGCACTCGTAACCACGGTCGATGTGGTAGATGCGGTCGATCAGGGTGTCACCTTCGGCGATCAGCGCCGAGATCACCAGGCTGGCCGAAGCACGCAGGTCGGTGGCCATCACTGGCGCGCCCTTGAGCTTTTCGGTACCGGTGACGATGGCAGTGTTGCCTTCGACCTGAATCTTAGCGCCCATACGGTGCAGTTCGTAAACGTGCATGAAGCGGTTCTCGAAGATCGTCTCGATCACGGCACCGGTGCCTTCGGCAATGGCGTTGAGGGAGATGAACTGCGCTTGCATGTCAGTCGGGAACGCCGGGTACGGAGCGGTCCGCACGTTAACGGCTTTTGGCCGCTTGCCGTGCATGTTCAGCTCGATCCAGTCTTCACCGCAGGTGATTTCGGCACCCGATTCCTTGAGTTTCTCAAGAACGGCTTCGAGGATGGTCGGATCGGTGTCCTTGACCTTCACACGACCGCCGGTCACAGCGGCTGCGACCAGGTAAGTGCCGGTCTCGATACGGTCAGGCATCACTTTGTAAGTGGTCGGGTGCAGACGCTCGACGCCATCGATGGTGATGGTGTCGGTGCCGGCGCCAGTGATCTTGGCGCCCATGGCGATCAGGAAGTTCGCCAGGTCAATGACTTCAGGTTCGCGAGCGGCGTTTGCCAGAACGCTGCGGCCCTTGGCCAGAGCGGCCGCCATCATGATGTTTTCGGTACCGGTCACACTGACGGTGTCGAAGAAGAAGTGCGCACCGCGCAGGCCACCTTCAGGTGCCTTGGCCTTGATGTAGCCGCCTTCGACGTCGATGACCGCGCCCATGGCTTCGAGGCCACGAATGTGCAGGTCAACCGGACGCGAACCAATGGCGCAACCGCCAGGCAGTGCGACTTCGGCTTCACCAAAACGCGCAACCATCGGGCCCAGCACCAGGATCGACGCACGCATGGTTTTAACCAGTTCGTACGGTGCGATCAGGGTCTTGATGGTACGCGGGTCGATTTCGACGCTGAGTTTCTCGTCGATCACCGGCTCAATACCCATGCGACCGAACAGCTCGATCATGGTGGTGATGTCGTGCAGGTGCGGCAGGTTGGCAACGGTAACCGGGCCATCGCACAGCAGGGTTGCAGCCAGGATCGGCAGGGCAGAGTTCTTTGCCCCGGAGATGCGGATTTCGCCATCAAGACGAACGCCACCGGTAATAATCAATTTATCCATAAGAATCTCGACGCCCTTGGGCTCAGGTGCGCTCGGCCCAGGCCGCGCTGCTGAAAAATTTCATAGTGACCGCATGGATGCTGCCATCGGTGATCCATGGGTTCAAATGGGCATAGATCTGCTGCTGACGCTTCACCGGGCTCAACGCCGCCAGTTCATCGCTAATCACGTTCAGCTGAAAGTTGCAGCCTTCGCCCTCGACTTCTACTAGGGTTCCTGGCAGCTTTCCTTCAAGGAAGCTCTTCACTTCTACGGCCTGCATGCTCAACCTCAATCGGCGCCCTGTGCGCGCGGGTCGGACATCATACAAAAAAGCCCCGCGCCTGCGAACCCCGCGAAGCAGGACTCTGACGGGGGGCTTCTTTATTGATGCTGGTTAGGGATGCGCCAACAGCTCGGTCAATTCGCTGACCTGAGCTATTTCGCGCATGTCTTCTGGCATTCCACGGATGCTCAGCGCCTTGCCGGCCTCCTCTGCATCACGCATGAAGCACAGCAGCAGCGACAAGCCGACACTGCTGGACTTCAACACCGCCGAGCAATCGACCACCAGTGCAGCGGCCTTGCTGGACTTGATCAGCGCCTGCCCCTGCTTGCGCAAGCCCGGGCCGGTGCGGTAATCCAGCATGCCGCTCAGCGTCAGCTCGCCGGATTCGCTCATGCGAATGGCCGATACACTCATTGAGCTTGCGTCTCTGTGGTTTGCTTCTGGCTGGCGTCCTTGGCTTTGGCGACTTCTCCGGCCCAACCATTGATGGTCTTGTCCAGGTCGTTGCCATTGCGCTGCATCGCATCAGCGAACTGATCACGGAACAGCTTGCCGATGTTGATGCCGTTGATGATTACGTTGCGCAGCTTCCACTCGCCATTGATCTTTTCGAGCGTGTAAGACACAGGATAGACCGCGCCATTGCTGCCTTTGACCGTCATGGCAACGCTTGTACGGTCTCCGGACTCATCCTTGGCAGGGTCGACGACGATCCCCTGATTGTTGTACTCGAGCAAAGCGTTGCCATAGAACTGGAACAGACCCTTTTTGAAGTTTTCTTCAAAGGTCTTCATCTGCGCAGGCGTGGCTTTGCGTGAATACTTGACCGTCATGATGCTTTTGGAAATGCCCTCGGCATCCACCACAGGTCCGACGATGGTGTTCAGCGCCGTATAAAAGTCTTGCGGGTCTTGCTTGTACTTCTCTTTATTGGCCGACAGATCGGCAAGTAACCGAGTGGTGGTGTCCTGCACGATATCGTGCGCCGAGGGCGCTGCCACAGCGTTAGCCATCAACGGCAGGGCCGCGAGTAATACCAACAGGCCACGTCGCAAGGTAGAGATCATTCAAAAGCTCCTCATTTGGCGTCTTTACTAACGGTATTGAGCAGAAATTTACCGATCAGGTCCTCAAGTACCAGCGACGACTGCGTGTCGTGGATGGTTGAACCATCCTTGAGCAAGGTTTCTTCCCCGCCCACGCTGAGACCGATGTACTTCTCGCCCAACAGACCAGCGGTCAGGATAGATGCAGTGGAGTCAGTCGGCAGGTTATCTACGCGCTTTTCCAGCTGCATGGTCACTCGACCGGTGAAACTGTCGCGGTCCAGATCGATCGCCGTGACCTTGCCGATGGTCACACCGGCCATGGTCACTTTAGCTCTGACAGTCAAACCGGCGATATTGTCGAAATACGCATAAGTTTTATAAGTATCGGTGGTTGCGCTCGGGGACAGACCACTCACCCGCAACGCCAGCAACAGCAAAGCCAGGATGCCAGCCAGCAAGAAAAGGCCGACACCGATTTCCAGGGTGCGGTTTTGCATCAGAAATCTCCAAACATCAAGGCGGTCAGAATAAAGTCCAGGCCAAGTACAGCCAAAGAGGCATACACCACGGTCTTGGTAGTGGCACGACTGATCCCCTCGGAAGTGGGTTCGCAGTCATAGCCTTGGAATACGGCGATCCAGGTCACGACAAAGGCGAAAACGATGCTTTTGATGATGCCGTTGAGCACATCATCAGCAAAGGTCACGCTGTTCTGCATGTTGGACCAGTAGGAACCTTCATAGACACCCAGCCAGTCGACGGCCACCCACGAACCACCCCAGATTCCCACCACGCTGAAGATCATCGCCAGCACCGGCAGGGAAATGAAGCCGGCCCACAGGCGCGGGGCAATGATGTACTTGAGCGGGTCGACACCAATCATTTCCAGACTGGACAACTGCTCGGTGGACTTCATGTTGCCGATTTCGGCAGTCAAGGCCGAACCGGCGCGCCCGGCGAACAACAATGCCGTGACCACGGGGCCCAGTTCGCGCAACAGCGTCAGCGCAACCATCTGGCCGACCGCCTGCTCCGAACCGTAGCTGGATAGAATATTGAAGCCTTGCAGCGCCAGCACCATGCCGATGAATACCCCGGAGACCACGATGATCACCAGGGACATCACGCCCACTGAATGCAGTTGCTTGATCAGCAGGCCAAAACCGCCACCAATGCCACCACGACCGAGCAAGGCATGAAACAGGAATATCGCCGAACGGCCGAACACCCCCAGCACGTCAATGCCAGAGTGGCCGAACCGGCGAACCCGCTCTATTAGTGAAATCTTGCGCATCAACGCTTCCCCAGAAGATCTGCGCGGTAATCCGTCGCTGGAAAGTGATAGGCGACTGGACCGTCCGGCTCACCTGTCATGAATTGACGGATGCGTGGCTCCTGCGAGTTCATCAGTTCCTCGGGAGTACCCTGCCCCAACACCTGGCCTTCGCCGACGACATAGATGTAATCGGCGATGCTCGCGGTCTCGGCCAGGTCGTGGGAGACCACGATACTGGTGATGCCCAGCGCATCGTTGAGCAGGCGGATCAGGCGCACCAGCACGCCCATGGCGATGGGGTCCTGGCCGACAAAGGGCTCGTCATACATGAGGATTTGCGGATCGAGGGCAATCGCCCGGGCCAGAGCGACACGACGCTTCATGCCGCCGGACAACTCGTCAGGCATCAGGTCGATGGCGCCACGCAAGCCCACGGCCTGCAATTTGAGCAGGACAATGTCCCGGATCATTTCTTCCGGCAGTTCGGTATGAACGCGTAGCGGAAAGGCAACGTTCTCGAACACATCGAGATCGGTGAACAGTGCACCGCTCTGAAAAAGCACGCCCATGTGCTTGCGCGCATCGAACAGATCACTGCGCGACAGCTTCGGCAGGTTCTGCCCGTTGACCCAGACTTCGCCTTTGGTGGGCCGCAACTGTGCACCCATCAGCCGCAACAGCGTAGTCTTGCCACAGCCGGAAGGCCCCATGATGCCGGTAACCTTGCCGCGCGGGATACGTATATCGACGTTATTGAAAATGCTGCGCGCACCGCGCTTGAAGGTCAGTCCCTTCAGCTCGACCGCGTAGGCTTTATCGGCACTCATCTAAACTCCTTGCGATGCAGCCTCTCACTCGGACGCCTGACTTTCTGACGAAAGCACATACCTCCCGGGCAGGCCGAACTGGCGGCGAACTATATCACTGCAAAGGCCAAGCGCCCAAGGCCCACGCCGGGCCATGTTCAGCAACATGACAAGGTAAAAGCTTCTATTCAGGGGTATTCGGTAACAGGGAATGACAAAGCGCGACGAACTTGCGTGAGGGTTTCGAGCATTACCGTTATAATCGCCGACTTTTCATCAGGCTATACGATTTCTGACATGAGCCAATCCAGCGATCTGATTCAATCTGCCCAACGCACCATCCGCCTCGAATTGGAAGCCGTACAAGGCTTGCTGCCCCGTATCGACGCAGATTTCGTACGCGCTTGCGAGATGATTCTGGCCAGCAAAGGCCGCGTGGTCGTGGTCGGCATGGGCAAGTCCGGGCACATCGGCAGCAAGATCGCCGCCACCCTGGCCAGCACCGGCACCACGGCCTTTTTCGTGCACCCGGCCGAAGCCAGCCACGGCGACATGGGCATGATCACCCGCGACGACATCATCCTGGCGCTGTCGAACTCCGGCTCCACCAATGAAATCGTTACCCTGCTGCCACTGATCAAGCGTCTGGGCATTCAATTGATCAGCATGACCGGCAACCCTGAATCACCACTGGCGAAGGCTGCCGAGGTCAACCTCAACGTGCGCGTCGAGCACGAAGCCTGCCCGCTTAACCTGGCACCGACCTCGTCGACCACTGCCGCGCTGGTCATGGGCGACGCCCTGGCCGTTGCGCTGCTGGAAGCCCGCGGCTTTACCGCTGAAGATTTCGCCTTTTCCCATCCGGGTGGCGCGTTGGGCCGACGCCTGCTGCTGAAAGTGGAAAACGTCATGCACGCCGGGCAAGAGCTGCCGCAGGTTCAGCGCGGCACCCTGCTCAAGGACGCGCTGATGGAAATGACCCGCAAGGGCCTGGGCATGACGGCGATCCTCGAAGCCGATGGCAAACTCGCCGGGATCTTCACCGACGGCGATTTGCGTCGCACTCTGGACCGAACCATCGATATCCACCACGCGACCATCGACGAGGTCATGACTATTCACGGCAAGACTGCCCGTCCCGAGATGCTCGCGGCCGAGGCTCTGAAAATCATGGAAGACCATCGAATCAACGCGCTGGTGGTGGTGGACAAGGAGGACCGACCGATCGGCGCCTTCAACCTCTCCGATCTGCTGCGCGCAGGAGTAATGTGATGAGCACCGACCTGTTGCAACGCGGCAAGAACATCAAGCTGGCGATTTTCGACGTCGATGGCGTACTGACCGACGGACGCCTGTACTTCCTCGAAGACGGCAGCGAATTCAAGACCTTCAACACCCTCGACGGACAAGGCATCAAGATGTTGATGGCAGCCGGTGTGCAGACCGCTATCATCAGCGGCCGCAAGACCCCGGTGGTCGAGCGACGAGCGAAGAACCTCGGCATTCCACACCTGTACCAGGGGCGCGAAGACAAACTGGTGGTGCTCGACGAGCTTCTTGCCCAACTCAACCTAAGCTATGAGCAAGTCGCCTATCTCGGCGACGACCTGCCGGACCTGCCGGTGATTCGCCGCGTCGGCCTGGGCATGGCGGTGGCCAACGCTGCCAGTTTCGTCCGTGAACACGCCCACGGCATCACCCAGGCTCGTGGTGGCGAGGGTGCCGCTCGCGAATTCTGCGAATTGATCCTGCGCGCCCAGGGCCGCCTCGATGCGGCCAACGCCGCGTACCTGTGAGCCAACTAT
This sequence comes from Pseudomonas sp. RT4P38, assembly GCF_054897765.1. Lineage (NCBI taxonomy): Bacteria > Pseudomonadati > Pseudomonadota > Gammaproteobacteria > Pseudomonadales > Pseudomonadaceae > Pseudomonas > Pseudomonas sp. RT4P38. Next base: position 1,235,636 of record NZ_CM142703.1, on the reverse strand, counting down.
GCTGAGTAAAACGATTCGCAAATTCCTGGTATTCGGTTGCATCGCAGCGATATTCGCGGCGGTCGGCTACTGGAACATCAGCCCGGAACGCTTCCTCGACCAGCCAGTGGCAAAGGTCGATGAAACCGCGATCGACTATTACGCGGTCAACGCCCACAGCGTGCAGTACCTGCCGGACGGTAAACTGCAATACGAAATGACGTCCGACAAGGTTGAACACCTGAAGGCGACCGAAGTGACGCTGTTGACCAATCCCGACCTGAACCTGTTCCGCGGCACCGAGTTTCCCTGGCACGTCCAGAGCGAGCACGGCGAAGTGAACCCCGACGGCACTCAGGTCGAACTGATCGACTCGGTGCGCATCACGCGTTTCGACGAGAAAAACCGCAAGACGCTGATTACCACCACCCGCATGACAGTGTTCCCGCAGCAGCAATATGCGCAGACCGATCAACCCGTTAGAATCGACGGCGCTGGTGGTGTCTCGACTGGCAAGGGAATGAAGGCGTATTTGAAAGAAAGCAGGATACACCTGCTATCGAACGTAAGAGGACAGTATGAGGCTCGTTAAAACCCTCCCTATTTTGCTCGGCCTGAGCGCAGCACTGGGAAGCGTGAGCGCCTGGGCTCTGCCGGACGATCAACAGCAGCCTATCCGCATCCAGGCGGACGATGCCCAACTGGACGACAAGAACGGCATTGCCACCTATAAAGGTGACGTGATCATCACCCAGGGCTCGATGAAGGTCACCGGCAATACTGTGACCATGACCCGCACCCCAGCCGGCGATATCGACGTAGTGACTTCGGTGGGCAACCTCGCCTACTTCGAGCAACTGCAAACGGCAGGCGATACAAAGCCGGTTCAAGGCTATGGCGTCACTATCCAGTACCACGCCTCGCAAGACCGTGTCGTGCTGATCGACCGCGCCAAAGTCATCGACAAGGACGGCAACGTGACCCAGGGCGAGAAAATCGTCTATGACACCAACAAAAAGCTCGCCAGCGCCGGTCGCGCTACGGGCAGTAAGGTCACCGAGTCGCGTCCGCGGATCGACATGGTGATCCAGCCGAAAAAGAAAACCGAAGAGCAAAAGGCCCCGTAATGGCAACTCTGAAAGCTCAGCATCTGGCCAAGAGCTACAAGAGCCGTCAGGTCGTGCGCGACGTCAGCCTGTCGATCGACAGCGGTCAGATCGTCGGCCTGCTGGGTCCCAACGGCGCCGGCAAGACCACCTGTTTCTACATGATTGTTGGCTTGGTACAGGCCGATCAGGGCCGCGTACTGATTGACGATCTGGATGTCAGCCACCAGCCCATGCACGGTCGTGCGAAGGCCGGTATCGGCTATCTTCCGCAAGAAGCATCGATCTTCCGCAAACTCTCGGTAGCCGACAACATCATGGCAATCCTCGAGACCCGCAAGGAGCTCGACAAGACCGGTCGTCGCAAAGAGCTGGAAAGCCTGCTGCAGGAATTCCACATCAGCCACATCCGCGACAACCTCGGCATGAGTCTGTCCGGCGGTGAACGCCGCCGCGTGGAAATCGCCCGGGCACTGGCGACCAACCCGAAATTCATCCTCCTCGACGAACCGTTCGCCGGCGTGGACCCGATTTCGGTGGGCGACATCAAGCAGATCATCTATCACCTCAAGGCCAAAGGCATTGGCGTATTGATCACTGACCACAACGTCCGTGAAACCCTGGATATCTGCGAAACCGCTTACATCGTCAACGATGGCCAACTGATTGCCGAAGGTGACTCTGCCACCATCCTGGCCAACGACCTGGTCAAGGAAGTGTATCTGGGCCATGAGTTCCGCCTGTAAGCACTGAGGTGCCTGGCTAGTCGACCGAGCGCTAGTCTCGATAAAAATGAATACTTTTTTATTGTTACAGCGCTCTAGGCAAACGTTGCAGTTTCAGGCATATAATTTGCTTATGTTTGGCGCTCCGGCGCCCTGTAGTGGATGGCGCATGTGCGCCGGCGAATAAGGTGTTAAGCCCCTGCCATGAAACCATCGCTAGTCTTGAGAATGGGCCAGCAGCTGACGATGACACCGCAGCTGCAACAGGCCATCCGCCTGCTCCAATTGTCGACCCTGGACCTGCAACAGGAAATCCAGGAGGCCCTGGAGTCCAATCCGATGCTCGAACGCCAGGAAGAAGGCGACGACTTCGATAACGCCGACCCCTTGGCCGACAAAGCCGAACAGCCTCCCAACGCCGATGTTTCGGAACCCTCCTACCAGGAAACCGCCCCGACTGTAGACAACCTCGAGGAAGGTGACTGGAACGAGCGCATTCCCAACGAACTGCCCGTCGACACCGCGTGGGAAGACGTCTACCAGACCAGCGCCAGCAGCCTGCCGAGCAACGATGACGATGAGTGGGATTTCACCACCCGTACATCGGCCGGCGAAAGCCTGCAAAGCCACTTGCTGTGGCAACTGAACCTGGCACCGATGTCCGACACTGATCGCCTGATTGCCGTGACCCTGATCGACTGCATCAACAATCAGGGCTACCTGGACGAAACCCTCGAGGAGATTCTCGAAGCCTTCGATCCGGAACTGGACATCGAACTGGACGAAATCGAAGCCGTCCTGCACCGCATCCAGCAATTCGAACCCGCTGGCATCGGCGCCCGTAACCTGGGTGAATGCCTGCTGCTGCAATTACGTCAGTTGTCCGCCAAGACCCCTTGGCTGGTCGAGGCCAAACGCCTGGTCACCGATTACATTGACCTGCTCGGCAGCCGCGACTACAGCCAGCTGATGCGTCGCATGAAGCTCAAGGAAGATGAGCTGCGCCAAGTGATTGAACTGGTCCAGAGCCTCAACCCGCGCCCAGGCTCGCAAATCGAGTCCAGCGAAGCCGAATACGTCGTTCCCGACGTGATCGTACGCAAGGACAACGAGCGCTGGCTGGTGGAACTGAACCAGGAATCCGTGCCGCGACTGCGGGTCAATGCTCAATACGCTGGTTTCGTGCGCCGCGCCGACACCAGCGCCGACAACACCTTCATGCGCAATCAGTTGCAAGAGGCCCGCTGGTTCATCAAGAGCCTGCAAAGCCGCAACGAAACCCTGATGAAAGTAGCCACTCAGATCGTCGAGCATCAGCGCGGCTTTCTTGAATACGGCGACGAAGCCATGAAACCGCTGGTCCTGCATGACATCGCCGAAGCGGTGGGCATGCATGAGTCGACGATTTCACGGGTGACCACGCAAAAGTTCATGCATACCCCACGAGGCATATATGAACTGAAATACTTTTTCTCGAGCCACGTCAGCACCTCCGAGGGCGGTGAATGCTCGTCCACGGCGATCCGCGCGATCATCAAAAAACTGGTTGCCGCGGAAAATCAGAAAAAGCCGTTGAGTGACAGCAAGATCGCTGGTTTACTGGAGGCACAAGGCATTCAGGTGGCTCGCCGCACCGTCGCCAAGTACCGCGAATCCCTCGGGATCGCGCCTTCGAGCGAACGCAAGCGGTTGATGTAGAGCCACGCCACAGCGTTCCAGCGGCAGGCATTTCTGCCTGCCGCTTTATGCACTGGCAACGAAGGAGAGCTGTATGCAAGTCAACATCAGTGGACACCAACTGGAAGTGACCGAACCTCTTCGCACCTACATCGGCGAAAAACTCGAACGATTAGAGAGGCATTTCGACAAGATCACCAACGTGCAAGTCACGATGACGGTCGAAAAGCTCAAGCAGAAAATCGAAGCCACGCTGCATATTCCCGGCAATGAAGTGGTCGCAAACGCGGAGCATACCGATATGTACGCGGCGATCGACGCACTGACCGACAAGCTGGATAAACAACTCAAAAAGCATAAGGAAAAGACCCAAAGCCTCCTCCAGGGCGCGACCGGTCGTTAACACTCCCAACCCATGATCCGACTTGAAAGCATCCTGACCCCCGGCCGTTCCCTCGTGAACGTGCCGGGCGGCAGCAAAAAGAAAGCCCTCGAGCAAATTGCCAACCTTATCCACCGCGAAGTGCCGGATCTGGAGATGCAAGATGTCTTCGAGGCTCTGATTGCCCGTGAAAAACTCGGTTCGACCGGTTTTGGCAACGGCATCGCCATCCCCCACTGTCGCCTGAAGGGCTGCAACTCGCCCATCAGCGCCTTGATGCACCTCGACGCCCCCATCGATTTCGACGCCATCGACGGTGCTCCGGTTGACCTGCTGTTCGTTCTGCTGGTCCCGCAAGCTGCCACCGATGCGCACCTGGAGCTACTGCGCCAGATCGCCAGCATGCTCGATCGCAAGGAAGTGCGCGAAAAACTGCGCAGCGCTCCGAGCAATGAAGCCTTGTATCAGGTTGTCCTGGACGAGCAAAACGGTCACTAATCATGCGTTTGATCATCGTCAGTGGCCGCTCCGGCTCAGGTAAAAGTACCGCCCTCGATGTACTCGAGGATAACGGCTACTACTGCATTGACAACCTTCCCGCCGGCCTGTTGCCGGAGCTGGCCGAACGCGCGCTGATTCACACCGAGCTGGCACAACCGCTGGTTGCCGTGTCCATCGATGCGCGCAACTTGCCAAGTCACTTATCGCGGTTTCCCGAGCTGCTGGAAGAAGTGCGCAGCCGGCATATCCAGTGTGATGTGCTTTATCTGGACGCCGACGAAGAAACCTTGCTCAAACGCTTCTCGGAAACCCGCCGGCGCCACCCGCTGAGCAATGCCAATCGTTCGCTGGCGGAAGCGATCAACGATGAGACCGCCTTGCTCGGGCCGATTGCGGACCTCGCCGACCTCAAAGTAAACACCACCAACCTGAACCTGTATCAGCTGCGCGATACCATCAAGCTGCGCCTGCTGAACCAGCCGGAACCCGGTACCGCGTTTCTGGTGGAGTCTTTTGGTTTCAAGCGTGGCATGCCGGTGGACGCCGATCTGGTGTTCGACGTGCGTTGCCTGCCCAATCCCTATTGGAAGCCGGAGTTGCGCGATCATTCCGGGCTCGATCAACCGGTCGCCGATTACCTGGCGGCCCAGCCGGATGTCGAAGAGATGTACCAGGACATTTCCACGTACTTGCTCAAGTGGCTGCCACGCTTCGCCGCCAGCAACCGTGCTTACGTCACCATTGCCATTGGCTGCACCGGCGGACATCACCGCTCCGTCTACCTGACCGAACGTCTGGGCCAGGCCCTACAAAAAACCCTGAAGAACGTCCAGGTTCGCCACCGCGACCTCAGCTAAAGGATTCACACCGCGATGCCTGCTCTGGAAATCGAAATCATCAACAAACTGGGCCTGCATGCCCGTGCTTCTGCGAAATTCGTCGGCGTCGCCGGCGAATTCAAGGATTGCACGATCCGGGTCGGACGTACTCCCGAGTCCATGGTAGACGGAAAAAGCATCATGGCGATGATGATGCTCGCTGCCGGCAAGGGAACAATAGTTCACCTGAGTACCGAAGGTGAGCAAGCTGACGAAGCCTTGCAGGCGTTGGTGGATTTGATCAAGGACTACTTCGGCGAAGGTGGTTAAGCACTCGCCTAGGCGAGCGCTGTATCCATCACCATCATCAAACAAAACCCGATCAGCAGCCCAAGACTTGCAAGTTTGTCGTGACCATTGCGGCGCGACTCGGGAATGACTTCATGGGTGACGACCAGCAACATTGCCCCGGCCGCCAGTGCCAACCCCAAGGGCAACAACAATTCCGCCAGGCTAACCAGCCAAGCGCACAACAGCGCGAAGACCGGTTCGACCAGACCTGATGCAGCACCGATCAGGAACGCCTTGACCCGCGACATGCCTGCCCCGGCCAAGACCAGCGCGATCACCAGACCTTCCGGCACATCCTGCAAAGCGATGCCCATGGCCAGGCTATCAGCGTCGGGCATGCCACCACCCGCCGACACACCAACCGCCATGCCTTCGGGGATGTTGTGGGCAATGATCGCAAACAAAAATAACCAGATTCGCGGCGGGATGACCGGTCGTTCCAGCGTGCCTACGAGCATTTCCGGCGACGCACCTGACACCTTGCGATCAACCAGGAACAATCCAAATGCACCCAGCATGATGCCGAAACTGATCAGTCCGCTGGCCGCCCAAGGCGTCAGCCCCAGGTTTTCAGCGGCTGAGATCCCGGGAACGATCAACGAAAACGCTGTCGCCGCGAGCATCACCCCGGCCCCGAAGCCAAGCAGTGAATCACTGACCGCCTGGGGCATCCGCCGAATCACCAGCACAGGCACCGCACCCAAGGCAGTGCCCAAGGCGCAGATTGCCCCGCCTTGCAGCGCACGCAGCAGTTTCGGCTCAAGGTCCAGCCATGCCAGCCCCTGGACAACCAATAACGTCATGCCCGCCAGCAGTAACAGCGATCCGAATGCGTAACGAAACATTCGTCCACTTCCGATCGCCAGTGTTTCAGTGCCCATAGCCAGCCTTGGATTGTTTTTGTAGAAGCCTTAAACCAGTGCAGCCTGATAGCGCGTAGCGACTTCAGGCCAATTGATCACGTTGTAGAACGCGTTGATGTATTCCGGGCGGCGGTTCTGATAACGCAGGTAATACGCATGCTCCCAAACATCCAGGCCGAGGATTGGCGTATTACCCTTCATCAACGGGCTGTCCTGATTACCGCTGCTTTCAACGACCAACGTCTTTTGCGGCGTCACACTGAGCCAGGCCCAGCCGCTGCCGAAACGCGTCAGCGCGGCTTTGGTGAAGGCATCCTTGAAACTGTCGAGGCCGCCGAGCTGTTCTTCAATTGCGCTTGCCAATTCACCTTCAGGTTTGCCGCCGCCGTTGGGCGCCATCACTTCCCAGAACAGCGAATGATTGGCGTGACCGCCGCCCTGATTGACTACTGCCGCGCGAAGTTTTTCCGGCAATTGCTGGATGCTGGCCACCAGTTTTTCCACCGGCCACTCGGCAAACTCGGTGCCTTCGACCGCAGCGTTGAGGTTGTTGATGTAGGTCTGGTGGTGCTTGGTGTAGTGGATTTCCATGGTCTGCGCATCGATGTGCGGTTCCAGGGCGTCGTAGGCGTATGGCAAGGCAGGCAGCGTAAAAGCCATTATCAACGAACTCCATGATGTAGAGGCGTAGGCGATACGGCATCGATATGCAGCAAACGATGGGTGCGCGGATACTCGCCGTGTTCGCTGATGAAATTCAGCAGTTCGACGTAGGTCTTGCTGCTCTGGCGCAACGCTGCTTCGCGCAGGGCCGGTGCCAGTCGTGGGTCCTGCATGGTCTGCAACAACCGCTGATGGATGGCGCACAAGTATTCGGCACTCTCCTCCGGCTGGTTCAGACGCAAGTGAAGATCTGCCAGGTTGTGATGGGAAATCACGCAGGCCGCCACCGCCTCGTCGGCATCCGCCCAGCGCTCGAACAACACCTGAGCCAAGGCCAATGCCTGCAAGTAAGCCTCGCGGGCATCGACCAATTCGCCCAGCATGAAACAGCGATTAGCCCTTTCGATCGTGCGTTTCCAGTGCTCCATGTGAGCCTCCAAAGCGGTTGCGGTGATTACACGCCGCCTGCGGTGAGCTTTTCCGGGTCCAGCAAAACCTCAAGCTGGCTGCGGGTCAGGTCGGTGTGTTCCAGAGCCACATCGATCACCGGACGGCCTTGCTGATAGGCCTGCTTGGCGATCTCTGCGGCTTTTTGGTAACCAATGATCGGGTTGAGTGCGGTGACCAGGATCGGGTTGCGCGACAGCGCTTCCTTGAGCCTGGCCTCGTTGACCTTGAAGCTGGCGATGGCCTTTTCACCCAGCAGATAGCTGGAGTTGGCCAGCAACTCGATGCTGCTCAGCAGGTTATGGGCGATGATCGGCAGCATCACGTTCAGCTCGAAATTGCCCGACTGACCGGCGATGGTAATGACCGTGTCATTGCCGATGACCTGAGCGGCAACCATGGCGGTCGCTTCCGGGATCACCGGGTTGACCTTGCCAGGCATGATCGAAGAACCCGGCTGCAAAGCTTCGAGTTCGATTTCACCAAGGCCTGCCAGCGGGCCGGAGTTCATCCAGCGCAAGTCGTTGGCGATTTTCATCAGAGAAACCGCCGTGGCCTTGAGCTGACCCGAAACACTGACTGCCGTGTCCTGGGAGCCGATCAGTGCAAACAGATCCTTACCCGGTTTGAATTGCACCTGGGTCAGCTTGCTCAGGTGCTCACTGAAACGCGCCGCGAATTGCGGATGAGCATTGATTCCGGTGCCCACTGCCGTGCCGCCCTGAGCCAGGGATTGCAGACTCGGCAGCAGATCTTGCAAATGAACGATGTTGGCCTTGAGCTGCTGCGCCCAACCGTTGAGCACCTGACTCATGCGCACCGGCATGGCGTCCATCAAGTGGGTGCGGCCGGTTTTGACGTGGTGATGAACCTCTTCGGCCTTGCGCTCGATCACCTGTACCAGACGCACCAGCGCCGGCAACAATTGCTCGTGCAACGCAAGCGCAGCACTGACGTGAATGGTGGTCGGGATGATGTCGTTGCTGCTTTGGCCGCAATTGACGTGATCGTTGGGGTTCACCGGTTCACCCAGCAGACGGCTGGCCAGGGTGGCGATCACTTCGTTGGCGTTCATGTTCGAACTGGTGCCGGAACCGGTCTGGAAGATATCCACCGGAAAATGCTGCATGAAGTCGCTTTGGAGCAGGCCCAGTGCCGCATCGACGATGGCTTTGCCCTGGGATTCGCTGATTTGTTTGAGTTCGACGTTGGCTCGGGCAGCGGCGGCTTTGGCCAGGATCAGCGCGCGGATGAACTGCACCGGCATCGGTTCTCCACTGATCGGGAAGTTATCCACAGCACGCTGGGTCTGTGCGCCGTAGAGGGCGTCCACTGGCACTTGAAGCTCGCCCATGCTATCGCGTTCGATACGAGTTTTACTCATCGGGAAATCCTTGCACCAGTTCTATGAGAGGAATCGAGGGCTGCAACTCGCAGGTCGCCAGTTGCCAGGTGTAGCTCTGCCAGCGCTTGAGGCGGCATTTACACAGAGAGAGGCGCTCCAGATCGCGCAACGGGCGCCAGGACTGGTCCAGACAAAAGGTGCGCCAGTGCCAGGGCAGTGCGACATCGGCGGCGGTGTCGAGCAACAAACGCAAAGAAGTTTCGGCGATGGTCCAGGGAGACGTTGCCGTGCAGCAGGCGAGATACCGACCTTCGGCCAGGTAATGTTCGATCAGACGAGGCTCGTCAGGGTCCATTGCGCAACGGATCTGGCGACTCATCCAGCGCCAGCTTTCGAGGTAAGGCTGCTCGTGCAAGGCAGAACTCATGATCCGGGCTCATTCGGTAATGAGATTTATTATTAGATGATAATGAGAAACAAAACAACCTCGAGAAAATCAACGCACAAAAAAGGCGCGCCGCCCAACGATGGGTGACGCGCCTTTTTGCGTAACGGTTAAGCGTTAGCTACCCGCCACCGTCATCCGCTCGATCAGCACCGAACCTGTACGAATGTTGCTGCGCAGTTCCAGGTCATTACCGACGGCAACGATCTGTTTGAACATGTCACGCATGTTGCCGGCGATGGTCACTTCCTGAACCGCAAACTGGATTTCGCCATTCTCGACCCAGAAACCCGCCGCGCCTCGGGAGTAATCGCCAGTGACCATGTTCAGGCCCTGGCCCATCAACTCAGTCACCAGCAGGCCGCGGCCCATGCGTCGCAACAAGGCTCCCTGGTCTTCGTCGCCATGGGTGACGAACAGGTTGTGCACCCCGCCGGCATTGGCAGTGCTCGGCATCCCGAGCTTGCGGCCGGAGTACGTGCCGAGAATGTACGACACCAACTCGCCTTTTTCGACGAACGGTTTGGCGTAGGTCGCCAAACCGTCGCCATCGAACGCCGAACTGCCCATGGCGCGCATCAGGTGCGGACGCTCATCGATGGTCAGCCATTCCGGGAACAGCTTCTGCCCCAGCGTGCCTTCAAGGAACGACGATTTGCGATACAGACTGCCACCGGAAATCGCCGAAAGGAAACTGCCGAACAAACCACCGGCCAGTTCCGCGGAAAACAGCACCGGCACTTCGCAGGTCGGTACCGGACGCGCACCCAGACGGCTCGCCGCCCGTTGCGCGGCACGCTGGCCGATGCTCACCGGGTCGGCCAGCAAGTTGCCCTGACGGTTCACGTCGTACCAGTAATCGCGCTGCATCTGGCCATCGGCCTCGGCAATCATCACGCAGCTCAAGCTGTGACGGGTCGACGCGTAGCCGCCGATAAAACCATGACTGTTGCCGTAAACGCGGCAGCCCTGGTGGGTGCTGAGGGTGGTGCCGTCGGCGTTCTTGATCCGACTGTCGGTGGCAAACGCCGCCGCTTCACAGGCCAGGGCCTGCTCGATGGCTTGTTCCGGGGTGATGTCCCATTGATGGAACAGGTCGAAATCCTGCAGATCCTTGGCCATCAGCGCGGCGTCCGCCAGGCCCGAAGCTTCGTCTTCGGAAGTGTGCTTGGCGATGGCCAATGCGGCGGCGACGGTTTCGCGAATCGCCTCCGGACCGCTGGCGGACGTGCTCGCCGAGCCCTTGCGCTGGCCAGCGTACAAGGTGATGCCAAAACCCTGATCGCGGTGGAATTCGACGGTTTCGACTTCACGCTGACGCACCGTGGTGGACAGGCCCTGCTCCAGGGACACCGCCACTTCACAGGCACTGGCACCCTGGCGCTTGGCTTCAGCGATGATCTGCTCGACTTGTTCTTGCAGTGCCGGCAACGCTTGTGGGCCGACGCTTTCAACTGCACTCATGCTGTTCTCCACTCAAATTCTGCTTTCGGCTGGGGCCTTCGAGCGACCGGGCCGGACAAGCGGCCCCCGACTGGTTATCATGGCGGCGTTTCTTTGCGGACTGCCACCATGGTTGATTCTTACGACGACTCCCTCGATACGGGAGAAAAAAGCAAATCCCAGGTTAAACGCGAGCTTCATGCTCTGGTTGACCTTGGCGAGCGCCTTACAACGCTCAAGCCTGACTTGCTGGCAAAGCTGCCGTTGACCGACGCTTTGCGCCGGGCTCTGGGCGATGCCTCCAAGCACACCGCGAATATCGCGCGTAAACGGCACCTTATGTTCATCGGCAAACTGATGCGCGATCAGGACACTGACGCCATTCTGACTCTGCTCGATCAACTCGATGCCTCCACTCGGCAGTACAACGAACGTTTCCATGGCCTGGAACGCTGGCGCGATCGCTTGATCGCGGGCGACGATGCGGTCCTGGAGAAGTTCGTGGTCGACTACCCGGAGGCTGATCGTCAGCAATTGCGCTCCCTGATCCGTCAGGCCCAGCACGAACTGGCGACCAACAAGCCACCGGCATCGAGCCGTAAAATCTTCAAGTACATCCGTGAGCTGGACGAGACTCAACGCGGTTTGCGTTAAATCTCGAATCGGGTGAGCTGCATTGCAGTTCACCCGAAGCTCCATTCGTCAAGATCCTGTGCCACCCACAGTGATCGCATCGATTTTCAGCGTTGGCTGGCCGACACCCACCGGCACCGACTGCCCATCCTTGCCACACGTCCCCACGCCGCTGTCCAGCGCCAGATCGTTACCGACCATCGACACCTTGCTCATGGCCTCCGGCCCGTTGCCGATCAACGTCGCGCCTTTGACCGGGGCAGTGATTTTGCCGTCTTCGATCAGGTACGCCTCGCTGGTGGAGAACACGAATTTGCCGCTGGTGATGTCCACCTGACCGCCGCCGAGGTTGGCGCAGTAGATGCCCCGCTTCACCGAGGCGATGATTTCTGCCGGGTCGCTTTCGCCAGCCAGCATGTAGGTGTTGGTCATGCGCGGCATCGGCAGGTGCGCGTAGGATTCGCGGCGACCGTTACCGGTACGGGCCACGCCCATCAGGCGGGCGTTGAGTTTGTCCTGCATGTAGCCTTTGAGTACGCCGTTTTCGATCAGCGTGGTGCACTCCGTCGGCGTGCCTTCATCATCGACACTCAGGGAGCCGCGACGACCGGCCAGCGTGCCGTCATCGACGATGGTGCAAAGCTTGGACGCAACCATCTCGCCCATGCGGCCGCTGTAGGCGGAACTGCCCTTGCGGTTGAAGTCGCCTTCCAGGCCGTGGCCGACCGCTTCGTGCAGCAACACGCCGGACCAGCCCGAACCCAGCACCACCGGTAATGTACCGGCCGGCGCAGGGATGGCTTCGAGGTTGACCAGAGCCTGACGCAACGCTTCACGGGCATAGCCCATGGCACGGTCATCGCTGAGGAAATAGCGGTAATCGGTACGACCGCCACCGCCATGACCGCCGCGCTCACGGCGACCGTTCTGCTCGACGATCACGCTGACATTGAAGCGCACCAACGGCCGTACATCGGCGGCCAGGCCGCCATCAGTGGAAGCCACGAGGATTCGCTCCCAGACGCCGGCCATGCTCACGGTGACTTGCTGGATACGCGGATCGAGGGCGCGAGTCGCGACGTCTATGCGTTTGAGCAATTCGACCTTCTCGGCACGGGTCATCACTTCCAGTGGGTTGTCCGGCCCGTACAACTGGGCGACATCCTGAGTGGTGAACGCTTGCACCGTGCCGTTCTGCCCGGCGCGGGAGATCGAACGCGCGGCACGGGCCGCAGCGCCAAGGGCTTCGAGGGTAATGGCATTGCTGTAGGCAAAACCGGTTTTCTCACCCGATTGCGCTCGCACACCGACACCTTGGTCGAGATTGAAGCTGCCTTCCTTGACGATCCCGTCTTCCAGCGCCCAGGATTCGGAGATCTGCCCCTGGAAATACAGGTCGGCGGCATCGATGCCCGGGCCGGCCAAATCGCCGAGCACACCTTGCAGGCTCTCGATCGTTACGCCGCCGGGCGCCAAGAGGTGTTCACTGACTGAGGACAACAACTCGCTCATATGCTTTACGCCTTAAATTCGTCGTTCCGGGCAGGTCGCTGTGCGCCCTGCGAGAAAAAGCGCCGGTGACTGGACACCGGCATCCGCGCCCGGATGGACGCCTGTTCGCTGCTATCGCGTTCGGCCAGCAGCACGGCCTCACCTTGGTCCTGCTGCGCCAACACACGTCCCCACGGGTCGATGATTGCCGCATGACCCCAGGTTTCTCGCGGCCCCGGATGGGTTCCACCCTGAGCGGCCGCGAGCACATAACATTGAGTCTCGATGGCCCGCGCGCGAATCAATACATCCCAATGCGCCTCGCCGGTCACCGCGGTAAAGGCCGACGGCGCGGTAATCAACTGCGCACCGGCAGCGCGTAATTCGCTGTACAGCTCCGGGAAACGCAGGTCGTAACACACGGTCAGCCCGACTCGACCGACGGGCGTGTCCGCCACCACCACCCCACTGCCATAAGCATAGTCATCGGATTCGCGATAACGCCCGCGATTGTCCGCCACATCGACGTCGAAGAGGTGCAATTTGTCATACCGTGCAACGGTTTCGCCGTGGTCATCCACCAGCAGCGAGCAGGCGTGCACCTTCGCCATCGGCTGGTCTACCGGCGGCAACGGCAACGTGCCGGCCACTATCCATAACTTGAGGTCGCGGGCGGTCTGTTTCAACCATGGCAGGATCGGGCCTTCGCCCGACGCCTCGGCGCGGCCGATGTCGCCAATGTCGCGACGGCCCATGGCGGCGAAGTTTTCCGGCAGAACGGCGAGCTGCGCACCACCGGCCGCGGCCTGCTCAAGCAGACGACGGGCCTGGGCCAGGTTGGCCAGCACATCGCTCTGGCTGACCATTTGAATCACCGCTACAGACATGGCGCGCTTCCTTCATCGCTTTTTATAAGGGTAGGCCGCCATGCTACTCCATAGGCTTGAGGAGTGTGTTTTCAAAAAGAGAGTCAAAAAGGCTTGTCGAAGGTGATTTTCGGCTCTTTCCATGGCCCCTTGACGGTGTATTGGACGCTAGCGAAACGCGCCACACGGTCACCGATCAGCTTATCGATCAGGAACAGCGCACCGCCGATAGCCGGTGCACCGACGATCAGCGCGGCAATCGGCAGGTTGTTGGTCACCGGCAACGTCACCAGCAACTTGGCATCGATCTTATCGCCCACCAGGTCCAGCGTCCCGTTGAGTTCGATGTTGCTCGACGGACCGGTCAGCCGGATCGGCTCACGCGTCACGTATACGCCGTTGGTCCCGACCAGCAGGCCTTTGACCCGGTCGTAACTCAAACCTTTGCCGAACAGATCGGAGAAGTCCAGACGCAGCCGGCGGCCAATGGAGTTGAAGTTCAGCAAGCCAAACACGCGCAACGCCTGGGCGCTGCCCTCGACCTCAACGAACTGGCCTTTATTCAGCGAAGCATCGAGGGTTCCAGAGAAGCGCTTGGTGGCCAGCCATGCTGGCGAACCAGGCCAGCGACCATCGACATCCATATGAAATTCTTCACTGGTGACACTCGGCGCAAAGCCCCAGCCCTTCAATACATCGGCGAGATTCTTGCCGCTGATCCGGCCCTTGTACCAACTGCTGCTGGAACCGGGCGTACCTTCCCAACCGCCGCTGCCCTGCAGGAGAATGCCCTTGAGGCCCAGATCCAGCGTATTAAACGCAATGCCTTTGGCGATCGGACGGACTTTCAGATACCAGGCCCCGACGAGGTCCTTGCCCTGGAACAGCTGATTGATGGTGATATCCAGTGCCGGGATCTTCGTCGGATCCACCGAGGCCAGCGGATCCGGCGAGTTTTCGTCGGCCAGGACCGTCGGGTCTGGCGCCGGCAAACGTACGTATTGCAGATTGATCGCAATCGGCGCGGCTTTCGCATCGGGGATGCTGGCGCTGCCCTTGACCTGTTGGCTGTCGAGTTGCAAGGCCCACGCGGTCGGTTTGCGGTTCAACTGCACCGACGCCTGATCGAGCGTGGTACCGATACCGCTGAGCTTTCCAATCTTGAAATCCGCACCGCTGAGCAACTGTTTGGCGTTGCCGCCCGGATCCTGGCCGGCGTACTTGTCTACCAGGTCCTTCCAGGGGCGGACATCCAGCTCCGACAGCACACCGCGCACCCGCAGGCCTTTGGCGCCGGGTAGCACGGCATTACCGCCACCCAGGAACAACTCGCCACGACCGTCGGCAAAATTGCCGGGCGGTGCCGCAAACGTAAAGTTAGCCAGCTCACCATAATTGACCCAGTAGCGCCGCTCCGCCCCCTGCAGGGTCATGCGGAACGTGGTGTCGCGGCCGACGTCGGGCGCCATGCCGAACGGCGCCGGCAAATCGATTGCTACACCCTTGAGGTTGGAGCTGACCATCAATTGACTGTCGGCACCCTCAAGGTTCAGTTGCAGTTGATAAGGGATCACACCGGACACTGGCAACGGCTGCGTAACACTCAGCCAGTCAGTCAGTTTCTTGACCTCGACCTGCCCCGAAGCGGTGACGCGAGTCTTGAGGTTGCCGGGGCCGCCATCGGCGTAAATCTGTGCGGTGACAGGTTTGTCGAAGGCGCGTGCGGTGATGTTTTTCCCGCTCAACCCCTTGGTGCTGTCGAAACGGAAATCGCCCTTGAGCTGAGTCAGTTCCAGGGTTGGCTCGGCCAGTTTCAGACGGGCTTTGGCGGTCTTGAAGTCGACGAGGATCTTCGGCTGCTCGCCTTTGACCAGCGGAACATCCAGTTTCAGTTTGCCCCGCAGATCGCCCTCGCCTTCCCAACCGGCAAAGGTGGCTGCGGTGCCGATCGGCGCTTCCTGGAGAATCTTCAGGCCATCGCCCAACCCGCCAGCGAATCCGCCGTCGAGGAACAGGTGGACGTTTTGCCCCGCTGGCACATGAGGAATATTGACGTAAATGTCGCTGACCTGGGTATTGAGCAACTGTCCCTTGCTGGCCAGTACCCGCACACCGCTGTCTTCAACAAACACGTCACCCGTGACCTTGCTGACAGGTGGCCAGCCTGGCTGGAAGGCCAGTTCGGCATCGTGAACCTTGAAGAACAGGCTGATGCTGCGGGCAGTCTCGGCGGCACCGTGGTTCAGCGAACCCTGGTACTGGAAGAACCCTTCGTCCACCGCACCTTTGAGAATTGCCGTACGCAGCCATTCGTCCAGCGCCGGGCTGAGCATTTGTGGCAGGTACTTGGCGGTGTATCGACCGTCGCCGTCCACCAGACCGACCCGCAGGTCCATGTAGTCTTCCTGGGTGTGATCGAAATGCAGGCGGATCAGAAAGTCGCCGGCAATCTTGCCTTCTTCACCCAGTACCTTCAGGTACGGCGCGATCAAGGTGAAGGCATCTTTGTCGAGCTTCCAGGTCAGCCGGGCATTGGCCTGAATGTACTGCCATGGCTTGGCGAAGATCGGGTCCAGGTGCAAGGAAAAATCCTTGCTGTCCATGCGCAGCTCGCCACCGCCCAGATCACCGCTGATGCTGCCACTGACATTTCGCGCCGCCGGAGCGCCGTGATAGGCATCGAAGCCGACCCGATCCAGGTTGGCGGCAAAGCCGAACTTGCTGTCGTCGGTGGCATTGGGCCGGAAGTCGATCAGAACGTTGCGCAGGCCACCTGTCACTTTGAGTCGCTCGACGGCCGTGGCAACGCCTTTGGGCAGCGGCCCCAAGGCATTCAGTAACGGGGTGATCGGGGTGAGGTCGAGGCGATCGGCTTGCAGATGCCAAAGCTCTTCAATCTTGTCGGTAGCCACGCTTTGTTTGAGTTGCAGATGCGTTTCCCAGCGGGTATCACCGAGGTTCATGGCCAGGGAATCCAGGGTCACCAGGACACCTTCGGCACCGCGCTGGAAATAGCCGTTGAGCGCCAGATTATGGATCTGGATCGGCTTGCGCTCGGCGTAGGCACCGTTGAGTTGCGGCGCGTTCAAGCGTATCGCACCCCTTTGCAGGGCGCCCTTGCCCCAGCTCACCCAGAGCTCGCCACCGGCCTTGATCTCGGAGAAATTCCATTGCTGGGTCAGGCGCTCAGGCAACCATTTCGACCAGTCGCTTTGCGGCAGGCTCAGATAGGCATCCGCTTCACCGTCCTTCCACTCGCTGGCGCGTAGACGGGTGCGCACACTCATGGCCACCGGTTGGCCGTCGGGCAGGGTCAGGCGAACGTCGAGTCGCTGACGCGACGCCCCGGTTTTCAGATTCAGGCCGACGTAAGTCAGGGTCAGGGGCTGCTCTTGCAGTGGCTGCAAAGTGACTTGGCTATCGAGTACCGACAGTTGCTGAACCATCTGCATGCGATTGAGCAATTGTGCAGGATCCAGCGGCTGATCCTGCTGCACCGGCAAACCTTCAAGTGCCCAATGGCCGTCCTCGCCTTCCTTGAGGCTGATCTTCAGGCCGCTGAGTTCCAGGTGAGCGATGCGCACTTCGCGAGCCAGCAGGCTGGCCCACAGATCCGGCACCACGCGAACCTGATCCAGACGCAGGGCATTGGCGCCCTCGCCGACCATGACATCGTGAGCCAGCATCATCGGCGCAAAGCCGCTCCAGTTGCCTTCAAGTTCACCGATATTCAGCGGCATGCCCAAGGCAGCACTGGCTTTGGCTTCGACTTCGGCACGGTACTCGGCCACCAGCGGCGTCAGCTCTCGGCCGAGGCTGACGTATAACGCCATCAATACCAATACCAACGCGCACAGGCCCAGCCCCCAACGGGTCAAAGCGGCCAAAATGCGTGTCAGACGTTCCATGTCAGTTGGCTCCCATGGCAAAAATACTGCAAAAAGCTGAAGCCAGCCGTTCTAGCAGGGGTGAAATACAGCGATTCAGAGCAGCACCACGTCGTATTGTTCCTGGGAATACATGGTTTCCACCTGGAACCGAATGGTGCGCCCGATAAAACCTTCGAGCTCGGCGACATTGCCCGATTCTTCATCGAGCAGGCGGTCGACCACTTTCTGGTTTGCCAATACACGATAGCCTTCCGCCTGATAGGCGCGAGCTTCCCGGAGGATTTCGCGGAAAATCTCGTAGCAAACGGTTTCCGGAGTCTTGAGCTTGCCGCGACCCTGACAGCTGCTGCACGGCTCGCACAGCACTTGTTCGAGACTTTCGCGGGTGCGCTTGCGAGTCATCTGCACCAGGCCCAACTCGGTGATGCCGATGATGTTGGTCTTGGCGTGATCGCGCTCCAGTTGCTTCTCGAGTGTGCGCAGCACCTGACGCTGGTGCTCTTCATCTTCCATGTCGATGAAATCGATGATGATGATCCCGCCCAGGTTGCGCAGGCGCAGCTGACGAGCGATGGCGGTGGCCGCTTCGAGGTTGGTCTTGAAGATGGTTTCTTCGAGGTTGCGATGACCGACGAACGCCCCGGTGTTGACGTCGATGGTGCTCATGGCTTCTGCCGGATCGACCACCAGATAACCGCCGGACTTCAACGGGACTTTGCGTTCCAGGGCTTTCTGGATCTCGTCTTCGACGCCGTACAGGTCAAAGATCGGCCGTTCACCCGGGTAATGCTCAAGACGATCGGCGATTTCCGGCATCAATTCGGCGACGAACTGTGTGGTTTTCTGGAAGGTTTCCCGGGAGTCGATCCTGATCTTCTCGATCTTCGGGCTCACCAGGTCACGCAAGGTGCGCAGCGCCAGGCCCAGATCTTCGTAGATCACACTGGGTGCGCTGATGGTTTTGATCTGTTCGTTGATCTGATCCCAGAGACGGCGCACGTAGCGGATGTCCATGAGGATTTCATCGGCGCCGGCACCTTCGGCGGCGGTACGCAGGATGAAGCCACCGGCCTCTTTGATGCCTTCTTTGGCCACGCAATCGGTGACCACTTGCTTGAGTCGATCGCGCTCGGCTTCGTCTTCGATCTTCAACGAAATACCGACGTGCGCAGTGCGTGGCATGTACACCAGATAACGCGACGGAATCGACAGCTGAGTCGTCAGGCGTGCGCCTTTGGAGCCAATCGGGTCCTTGGTGACTTGCACCACCAGGCTCTGGCCTTCGTGAACCAGAGCGCTGATGCTCTCCACCGCTGGGCCTTCGCGCAGGGAAATTTCCGAGGCATGAATGAACGCGGCGCGGTCCAGACCGATGTCGACGAATGCCGCCTGCATGCCCGGCAATACCCGCACGACCTTGCCTTTATAGATGTTGCCGACGATCCCGCGTTTTTGCGTGCGCTCGACGTGGACCTCTTGCAGGACACCGTTTTCAACCACCGCCACGCGCGATTCCATCGGCGTGATGTTGATCAGGATCTCTTCACTCATGGCAGGGTCTCGTTCAGGCATGTTCACGATAATGGCCGCATCTTGTCAGTACGACGCTCAACGCGCGTTAAGGGTTTGCCAACAGGGTATGCCGAAATGGCCGAGCAGCTCAGCGGTTTCGCACAGCGGCAACCCGACCACCGCCGAGTAACTGCCATTGAGGCCGGCGACAAACACTGCGCCGAGCCCTTGAATGCCGTAGCCGCCGGCCTTGTCCTGCGGCTCACCGCTGGCCCAGTAGGCCACCGCTTCATCACGACTGATGTTGCGAAAACGCACCAGACTGCGCACGACCCGAGACTCGCAACGCTCACCCTCTCGCACCGCAATCGCCGTCAGGACTTCATGTTCACACCCGGACAACATCATAAGCATGGCGCACGCCTCGGCTTCATCAACCGGCTTGCCGAGAATTTTTCCGCCCAGCACCACGGCGGTGTCGGCGCCCAGCACGCAAAAATCTGTGTCGGACACGACGGTCCTGCGCCCGGCCTCGGCTTTGCCGCGCGCCAGGCGCTCGACATAGGCCGACGGGGATTCATCTTTTAAAGGGGTTTCATCGATGTCCGCACTGATGGCGCAGAACGGCACGCCGATCTGCGTGAGCAGTTCACGCCGACGCGGCGAGCCTGAGGCGAGGTAAACAAGTTTCATCAAGACATCTCCCTGTCGAGGTGTGGGCAAATGCCTGACCGAATTAATTGATTTTGTAGCGTCGACGCAAACCGCGCAAACCGTAGCTGATCCACGGCCACAGCAATGCACTGACCAGGGCCGGCAAGACCAGCGCCAGCGTCGGCTGACGGTTGCCGGTCAGGGCGCTGAGCCATAGTTGTACAAGCTGCGCGAGGCCGAAGATCACCAGGATCACCAGGCTCTGTTGCCACATCGGGAACATGCGCAGGCGCTGTTGCAGCGCCAGAACCAGATACGTGATCAGCGTCAGGATCAACGCGTTCTGACCCAGCAGCGTGCCATAAAGCACGTCTTCGGCCAGGCCCAGGGACCACGCGGTGACCATCCCGACTTTCTGCGGCATGGCCAACGCCCAGAACGCCAGCAACAGGGCCAGCCACAGCGGACGGAGGATTTCCATGAATTGCGGCAGCGGCGAAACGCTGAGCAGCATGCCGATGGCGAAGGTCAGCCAGACGATCCAGCCGTTTCGGGATGCAGTAGCACCAACCATTATTCTCGTCCCCCAGTGGTAGCCGGCGCAGAGACAGGCGGTTTGGCAGCAGGCTTCACGGCAGCGGGTAGTGTCGCGGGCGGCTTGGTAGCGGCAGGTTTTGCGGCAGCAGGTTTGGCCGGGGTGGCAGCAGCGGGGGGAGCGATCGGAGCCGCTGGTGCAACTGGCGCAGCAACCGCAGCCGGGACGAGGGCAGGCTTGGGCACGGTCGCTGGAATGATGGGTCCACCACCGTGCTGGTCCAGAGCCTCTTGAGCCTGGGCGGCTTCGTTGGCGCGCTCTTCGGCTGTGCGGCCGTCGGTGAACACCAGCAGCAGGTAACGGCTGCGGTTCAAGGCGGCGGTTGGCACGGCACGCACAATGGCGAACGGCTGACCGGAATCGTGAATCACTTCCTTGACCGTCGCCACCGGGTAACCCGCAGGGAACCGCTGACCCAGACCGGAGCTGACCAGCAGATCGCCCTCTTTAATGTCGGCAGTATCCGCCACATGACGCAGCTCCAGGCGTTCCGGGTTGCCGGTGCCGCTGGCAATCGCCCGCAGGCCGTTGCGGTTCACCTGCACCGGAATGCTGTGAGTGGTGTCGGTCAGCAGCAGCACACGAGAGGTGTACGGCATCAACTCGACCACCTGACCCATCAGGCCGCGGGCATCGAGCACCGGCTGACCAAGGACCACACCGTCACGCTCACCTTTATTGATGATGATGCGATGGGTGAAGGGATTGGGGTCCATGCCGATCAACTCGGCCACTTCGACCTTCTCGTTGACCAGTGCGGAGGAGTTGAGCAACTCGCGCAGCCGAACGTTCTGCTCGGTGAGGGCGGCAAGCTTTTGCATGCGGCCCTGCAACAGCAGGTTTTCGGTTTTGAGTTTTTCGTTTTCGGCGACGAGCTCGGTTCGGCTGCCAAATTGGCTGGACACACCCTGCCATAGCCGCTGCGGCAGGTCGGTGATCCAGTAGGACTGCATCAGCACCAGCGACATTTGGCTACGCACTGGCTTGAGCAGTGTGAAGCGGGCATCGACCACCATCAGCGCGACCGATAGCACGACCAGCACCAACAAGCGCACGCCCAGTGAAGGCCCTTTGGTGAAAAGCGGTTTAATAAGCCGCTCCTCCCAGGCAAATGTTCTCGTTATTCATACGGCATCAAACCGGCCTGGATGCAGACTGACAGAAGATAAACGCCAACAGGCAGCACTGCAAAGTGCTGCCTGCGCGCCAACAGCATAGATGCGACCGGCGAAATCACTCGCTGGAAAGCAGGTCCATGGTGTGTTTATCCATCATTTCCAATGCACGGCCACCGCCGCGAGCAACGCAGGTCAGCGGGTCTTCGGCAACGATCACCGGCAGACCGGTTTCCTGGGCCAGCAACTTGTCGAGGTCACGCAGCAAGGCGCCACCACCGGTCAGCACCAGACCACGCTCGGCGATATCGGAAGCCAACTCCGGAGGCGATTGCTCCAGCGCACTTTTCACAGCCTGAACGATGGTTGCCAGGGACTCTTGCAGAGCTTCCAGCACTTCATTGGAGTTCAGGGTGAATGCGCGTGGAACGCCTTCGGCCAGGTTACGGCCACGAACGTCGACTTCGCGAACTTCGCCGCCAGGGTAGGCCGTACCGATTTCCTGCTTGATGCGCTCGGCCGTAGATTCGCCGATCAGGCTGCCGTAGTTGCGACGCACGTAAGTGATGATCGCTTCGTCGAAGCGGTCGCCGCCAACCCGTACGGACTCGGCGTAAACCACACCGTTCAGGGAGATCAGCGCGATTTCAGTGGTACCACCACCGATATCGACAACCATCGAGCCGCGAGCTTCTTCAACCGGCAGGCCGGCACCGATCGCAGCAGCCATTGGCTCTTCGATCAGGAACACTTCACGGGCACCGGCACCGAGGGCCGATTCACGGATGGCACGACGCTCAACCTGGGTGGATTTGCACGGAACGCAGATCAACACACGAGGGCTAGGCTGCAGGAAGCTGTTTTCGTGAACCTTGTTGATAAAGTACTGCAGCATCTTTTCGCAAACGCTGAAGTCGGCGATCACGCCGTCCTTCATCGGACGAATGGCAGCAATGTTGCCCGGCGTACGCCCGAGCATGCGCTTGGCCTCGGTGCCGACAGCGACGACACTTTTCTGGTTACCGTGTGTCCGAATAGCCACAACCGAGGGCTCATTCAGGACGATACCGCGCTCGCGCACGTAAATAAGGGTGTTGGCAGTGCCCAGGTCAATGGAAAGATCGCTGGAAAACATGCCACGCAGTTTCTTGAACATGGGAAAGGGACCCTAGGCAACGCGTGGGTAAAAAAGTGCGGCAAACTCTAACAACGACAGGGATTTTGGGCAAGGCGCCAATATGTTAAATTGGCCGCTTTTCTGTGCACCAACCCCCACAATCGCGGCCTTATGACCGTAGAAATGCGGTAGTGTTCCGACAATCTAACACACGGATAGCATCCGTTCTGTTTTCCTTCCACTGGAGAATCCCATGACGCTTGAACGCTCCGACGTGGAAAAAATCGCTCATCTGGCCTGTCTGGGCCTTAATGATGCCGATCTTCCACACATCACTTCGGCCCTGAACAGTATTCTGGGGCTGGTCGACGAAATGCAGGCGGTCAATACCGACGGTATCGAGCCGCTCGCCCACCCACTGGAAGCCAGCCAGCGCCTGCGTGCAGACGTCGTGACCGAGACCAATCATCGCGAGGCCTATCAGTCCATCGCACCAGCGGTCGAAAACGGCCTGTACCTGGTTCCGAAAGTCATCGACTAAAGGGAAAGAGCCTGCAATGCATCAATTGACTCTGGCCGAGATCGCCCGCGGACTCGCCGATAAAAAGTTTTCTTCCGAAGAGCTGACCAAAACCCTGCTGGCGCGTATCGTCCAGCTCGATCCGCAGCTCAACAGTTTTATCAGCCTCACCGAGGACCTGGCGCTCCAGCAGGCGAAAGCCGCTGACGCACGCCGCGCCAAGGGTGAGAGCGGCGCCCTGCTCGGCGCGCCGATCGCGCACAAAGACCTGTTCTGCACCCAGGGCATCCGCACCAGCTGCGGTTCGAAGATGCTCGACAACTTTAAAGCACCGTACGACGCCACTGTCGTTGCCAAGCTGGCCGCTGCCGGGGCCGTGACCCTGGGCAAGACCAACATGGACGAATTCGCCATGGGTTCGGCCAACGAGTCGAGCTACTACGGCCCGGTGAAAAACCCGTGGAACCTTGAATACGTACCGGGCGGTTCGTCCGGCGGTTCGGCGGCTGCGGTTGCCGCGCGCCTGCTGCCTGCGGCCACCGGCACCGACACGGGCGGCTCGATCCGACAGCCCGCCGCACTGACCAACCTCACCGGCCTGAAACCGACGTACGGCCGTGTTTCTCGATGGGGCATGATCGCC
This sequence comes from Pseudomonas sp. RT4P38, assembly GCF_054897765.1. Taxonomy (NCBI): domain Bacteria; kingdom Pseudomonadati; phylum Pseudomonadota; class Gammaproteobacteria; order Pseudomonadales; family Pseudomonadaceae; genus Pseudomonas; species Pseudomonas sp. RT4P38. Next base: position 1,211,855 of record NZ_CM142703.1, on the reverse strand, counting down.
TACGCCTCCAGCCTCGATCAGGGCGGCCCGTTGGCTCGAACGGCCGAAGACTGCGCGATCCTGCTGCAAGGCATGGCCGGTTTCGACCCGCAGGATTCCACCAGCATCGACGAGCCCGTGCCTGATTACAGCGCCGGCCTTAACGGTTCGCTGCAAGGCCTGCGCATCGGCGTGCCGAAGGAATACTTCAGCGCCGGTCTCGACCCGCGTATTGCCGACCTGGTCATGGCCAGTGTCGAAGAGCTGAAAAAGCTCGGCGCCGTAATCAAGGAAATCAGCCTGCCGAACATGCAGCACGCGATCCCTGCGTACTACGTGATCGCGCCGGCAGAAGCCTCTTCCAACCTGTCGCGTTTCGACGGCGTGCGTTTTGGCTACCGCTGCGAAGATCCGAAAAACCTGATCGACCTGTACAAGCGTTCCCGTGGCGAAGGTTTCGGCCCGGAAGTGCAGCGTCGGATCATGGTCGGTGCCTATGCGCTGTCGGCCGGTTACTACGACGCCTACTACCTGAAGGCCCAGAAGATTCGTCGCTTGATCAAGAACGACTTCATGGCAGCCTTTAATGAGGTCGACATCATCCTCGGCCCAACCACGCCGAACCCGGCCTGGAAGCTCGGCGCCAAGAACAGCGACCCGGTTGCTGCTTACCTGGAAGACGTCTACACCATCACCGCCAACCTCGCCGGCCTGCCGGGCTTGTCCATGCCTGCTGGTTTCGTCGATGGCCTGCCGGTGGGCGTGCAATTGCTCGCCCCGTATTTCCAGGAAGGTCGCCTGTTGAACGTTGCCCATCAGTATCAGAAAAACACTGACTGGCACACCCGCACCCCAACCGGCTTCTGAGGAGAAACACATGCAATGGGAAGTCGTGATCGGGCTGGAGATTCACACCCAGCTCACCACCCGGTCGAAAATCTTTTCCGGTAGCTCCACCACGTTTGGTTCCGAGCCGAACACCCAGGCCAGCCTGGTTGACCTCGGTATGCCTGGCGTTTTGCCGGTGCTGAACCAGGAAGCGGTGCGCATGGCGGTGATGTTCGGTCTGGCGATTGATGCCGAGATCGGCCAGCACAACGTGTTCGCCCGTAAAAACTATTTCTACCCGGACCTGCCCAAGGGATACCAGATCAGCCAGATGGAATTGCCGATCGTTGGCAAGGGTCACCTGGACATCGCCATGGACGACGGCACGATCAAACGTGTCGGCGTCACCCGTGCGCACCTGGAAGAAGACGCCGGTAAAAGCCTGCATGAAGAGTTCACCGGTGCCACCGGCATCGACCTGAACCGCGCTGGCACGCCGCTGCTGGAAATCGTTTCCGAGCCTGACATGCGCAGCGCCAAGGAAGCCGTGGCTTACGTCAAGACGGTCCACGCGCTGGTGCGTTACCTCGGCATCTGCGACGGCAACATGGCCGAAGGCTCGCTGCGTTGCGACTGCAACGTGTCGATCCGTCCGAAGGGCCAGGTTGAATATGGCACTCGCTGCGAGATCAAGAACGTCAACTCGTTCCGCTTCATCGAGAAGGCGATCAACAGCGAAGTGCAGCGTCAGATCGAACTGATCGAAGACGGCGGCAAGGTGATCCAGCAAACCCGCCTTTACGATCCGAACAAGGACGAAACCCGTCCGATGCGCAGCAAAGAGGAAGCTAACGACTACCGCTACTTCCCCGATCCGGACTTGCTGCCGGTGGTCATCGAAGACTCGTTCCTCGACGACGTGCGCGCCACCCTACCGGAATTGCCACCGCAGAAGCGCGAGCGCTTCCAGGCGCAGTTCGGTCTGTCGGTCTACGACGCCAGCGTCCTGTCCACCAGCCGCGAGCAAGCCGATTACTTCGAGACAGTCGTGAGCATCGGCGGCGACGCCAAGCTGGCGGCCAACTGGGTCATGGTTGAATTGGGCAGCCTGTTGAACAAACAGGGCCTGGACATCGATCAGTCGCCGGTCTCGGCCGAGCAATTGGGCGGCATGCTGCTGCGCATCTCCGACAACACCATCTCCGGCAAAATCGCCAAGGTGGTCTTTGAAGCCATGGCCAACGGCGAAGGCAGTGCGGACGAGATCATCGACAAGCGCGGTCTGAAGCAAGTGACCGACACGGGTGCGATCTCTGCGGTGCTCGACGAGATGCTCGCGGCCAACGCCGAACAAGTTGAACAATACCGCGCGGCAGACGAAGCCAAGCGCGGCAAGATGTTCGGCTTCTTCGTCGGCCAAGCCATGAAAGCCTCCAAAGGCAAGGCCAACCCGCAACAGGTCAACGAACTGCTGAAAAGCAAGCTCGAAGGCTGATGAGAATGGAGCCAGCACTCAAAACTGGCTCTGATCCCTGTGGGAGCGAGCTTGCTCGCTCCCACATTCGTATGTGGAAACCTTCGAATGAAACGCTTCCTCAGTGCCTGCGCCCTGCTCTCTTTGCTGGCCGGTTGCGCCAGCACCGATGCCATCGATCCACACGGCTACAACAAGACTGGTGTTGCCTCTTATTACGGCGCCAAACACCAAGGTAAACGCACCGCCAGCGGCGAGCGTTTCAACAAGAATTCCCTGACCGCCGCCCACCGTCAGTTGCCCTTTGGCACGCGGGTGAAGGTCACCAATCTGAATACCGACAAATCCTGTGTAGTGCGCATCAACGATCGCGGGCCATATACCCGTGGACGGCTGATCGATGTTTCACACGAGGCCGCCGAACAACTGGGTATGCTCAGAAGTGGCACCGCACGGGTTCGCGTGCAAGCCCTCGACGACTGACAGATGGAGTGCCGACCATTTTCGGACTTGCCGATTTACCCCTGATCAGCGTGATTGAATTGCTCAGCGGCTTGCTGTTGCTGATCGCCGGCGCCGAGCTGATGGTGCGTGGCGCCGTGCGCTTCGCCGCGCGCCTGCATGTACGACCGCTGATTATCGGCCTGACCATCGTCGCCCTTGGCAGCAGCGCACCGCAGATGGCGGTCAGTCTGCAAGCCACCCTGGCGCAGAACGCCGACATCGCCGTCGGCAGCGTGATCGGCAGTAGCATCTTTAACATTCTCGTCACCCTCGGACTCTCGGCGATGATCATTCCGCTGCGGGTTTCACGGCAACTGGTGCGCCTGGATATTCCGCTGATGATCGGCGCCAGCCTGCTGGTATTCGTATTGGCCTGGAACGAAGAACTGACCCGCGCCGACGGCGTGATGCTGCTGGCGGCACTGGTGCTGTATCTGGGCCTGCTGCTGCGCCAGTCGCGGCACTCGGCCCGCCCGCAATCGACGACCCATGAAGTCCCGCAAGCACCCTGGATCAGCAGTTTGCTGATGATCGTCAGCGGATTGGCGATGCTGGTCTACGCCGGGCACTTGCTGTTGGGCGCGGCGGTTTCGGTCGCGACCGACCTCGGGCTGTCGGAGCGGATCATCGGCCTGACCATCGTTGCTGTCAGTACCTCCCTGCCGGAACTGGCCACCTCGTTGATTGCCGCCTTGCGCGGTCAGCGCGACATCGCCGTGGGCAACGTGATCGGCAGCAACCTGTTCAACCTCTTGGGCGTGTTGGGCTTCACCGCGTTGATCGCGCCGTCGCCGCTGTCGGTATCGCCCAACGCCCTGGATTTCGACTTGCCGGTAATGCTCGGCGTCGCGGTGTTGTGCCTGCCCGTGTTCTATTCCGGATACCGGGTGACCCGCGCTGAAGGTCTGATGTTTTTGGGTTTGTATCTGGCTTACGGTCTGCACGTGGTGTCGTTCACCACCGGCATGCCGCTGGCCGGCAAGCTTGAACACCTGATGCTGTTTTTTGCCCTGCCGGCGCTGGTGGCGTTTTTGCTGTTCACGTCGCTGCGCGCCTGGCGCCGCCAACACCACAAGAGTGAACTGCCATGACCGATGATAGAAAGCCTGGCGTTGAAGTACGCCGCCAAGTGATGGGCGACGCCTTCGTCGACCGAGCACTGGGCAATGCCACCGAGTTCACTCAACCGCTGCAGGATTTCGTCAACGAGCACGCCTGGGGCAGCGTCTGGAACCGCGAAGGCCTGCCATTGAAAACCCGCAGCCTGATCACCCTCGCCGCGCTGACCGCGTTGAAGTGCCCGCAGGAATTGAAGGGTCACGTGCGTGGTGCGCTGAACAATGGCTGCACCGTGGAAGAGATTCGTGAAGCGCTGCTGCATTGCGCGGTGTATGCCGGTGTACCGGCGGCCATCGATGCGTTTCGGGCGGCGCAGGAAGTGATTGATAGCTACCAGAAGCCGGAGTAAGCCGCCGGCATTTCCGTTGCCAGGTCTACCGCCATCGCGAGCAAGCTCGCTCCCACATTATTTGGAATGCATTCCCCTGTGGGAGCGAGCTTGCTCGCGATGAGGCCCTGAAGAACACCGCAAATCCCAGGGCTAAATCCACTCGCCCCACTGCAACAGGAAGATCCCGATGTTGGTGGTGACCGCCGCCATCAACGTGGTGATCACGATGATCGCCGCCGCCAGTTCATGATTGCCATTGGCCTGACGGGCCATGACAAAACTGGCCGCGGCGGTCGGGCTGCCGAAGTACAGGAATAGAATCCCCAACTCCGCACCACGAAAGCCCCAGAGCCACGCACCCAGTGTCGCCAGAACCGGCAGGCCGATCATCTTCACCAGGCTTGAGCTCAGCGCCATGTTGCCGCTTTTGCGCAGTGCCGCCAGCGACAACGTGCCGCCGATACAGATCAACGCCAATGGCAGGGTGGTTTGCGCCAGATATTGGCCGGACGTCTCCAGCCATCCCGGCAAGCTGATCTTGAAGTAGGCAAACGGCGCCGCCACAAACACGCTGATGATCAGCGGATTGACCATCACGCTTTTGCAGATGCTCCAAGGGTCGGACTTGATCACCGGGCTGTACACCGCCAGCACAATGGTCGAGAGCGTGTTGTAGAGCAGTATCACCAACGCCGCGAGAATCGCCCCGAGGGAAATCCCGTAGTCGCCGTACATGCTCGCTGCCAGTGCGAGGCCGATCACCCCGTTGTTGCCGCGAAATGCGCCTTGGGTGTAAATCCCCCGGTCTTCCCGCGGGCACTTCCAGATCGCCCAGCCCCAGGCGATGGCGAAACTCGCCAGGGTGGCGAGCGAGAAATAAATCAGCAGCGCTGGTTGCAACGCAGCATGCAGGTCGGCATGCAGGATGCCCAGAAACAGCAACGCCGGCATGGTGACGTTGAACACCAGGGCCGACGCAGTGTGGATGAAGTTGTCGTTGATCCAGTCGATACGCTTGAGCAGCACACCCAGAAACAACATGGCAAACACCGGCGCGGTGATGTTCAGGGTTTCGAGGAAGATAGCCAGCATGCCGGGGGTAACCTTGGGTGAGCGTCGTTAGGGGGCTAATGATAAGCCACCAAGTCCTCCGGCGTCTGTTAGACCGCCTTCGCGGGCAAGCCTCGCTCCTACAGTTTTAAGTCGTTCGCGGAAAATACGTACGACACAATCCTGTAGGAGCGAGGCTTGCCCGCGAAGAACGATAACGTGGTATCAGGTGATGGGTGCAGGGTTAAACAACGTGATGTCGTTATGCAGCTTGTGCTTCTCCGCCCAGGTTTGTTTCTTGCCGCTAGCCACGTCCAGGTAGTAGTGAAACAACTCCCAGCCAAGGTCTTCAATCGAGGCCCGCCCGGTCGCAATCCGCCCGGCATCGATGTCGATCAGGTCCGGCCAACGCTGCGCCAGTTCGGTCCGGGTCGACACCTTCACCACCGGCGCCATCGCCAGCCCATAAGGGGTACCACGTCCGGTGGTGAACACATGCAGATTCATCCCCGCCGCCAATTGCAACGTCCCGCAGACAAAATCACTGGCCGGGGTCGCACAGAAAATCAGCCCTTTGCGCTTGAAGCGCTCGCCAGGGCCAAGCACCCCATTGATCGCGCTGCTGCCGGATTTGACGATCGAGCCCAGGGACTTCTCGACAATGTTCGACAACCCGCCCTTCTTGTTCCCCGGCGTGGTGTTGGCGCTGCGATCCGCTTCACCCTTGGCCAGGTAACGGTCGTACCAGTCCATTTCCCGCACCAGTTCCTGAGCCACTTCCTCGGTTTCCGCACGGGACGTCAGCAAATAAATCGCGTCGCGCACTTCGGTGACTTCGGAAAACATCACCGTCGCGCCCGCCCGCAGCAACAGGTCCGAGGCATAGCCCAACGCCGGGTTGGCGGTGATGCCGGAAAACGCATCGCTGCCGCCGCACTGCATGCCGAGAATCAGCTCGGACGCCGGCACCGTTTCCCGGCGACGCTGATCGAGTTTCTTCAAACGGGTCTCGGCCAACGCCATGATCTGCTCGATCATTTCAATGAAACCGTGACTTGAATCCTGCAAGCGGTACAGCCACGGATCGCTCAAATCCACCGAGCTGTCGTTCTCGTGCATCACCTGCCCGGCCTGCAATTTCTCGCAGCCCAGGCTGATCACCAACGCTTCGCCACCCAAATTCGGGTTACGCGCCAGGTTGCGCACGGTACGGATCGGGATGTACGCGTCAGTCGCGGTAATCGCCACGCCGCAGCCGTAGCTGTGGGTCAGTGCGACCACGTCATCGACGTGCGGATACTTGGGCAACAACTCGTCCTTGATGCGCTTGACCGCATGATCGAGCACGCCAGTGACGCACTGAACCGTCGTGGTAATCCCCAGAATGTTGCGCGTGCCGACGGTGCCGTCGGCGTTGCGATAACCCTCGAACGTAAAGCCTTCCAGCGGTGCCTGCGCCGCCGGCACTTCGGTGGACAGCGGCAAACTGTCCAGCGGTGGCGCAGTGGGCATGCGCAGTTGATCTTCCTTGACCCAGCTGCCGCGCGCAATTGGCTGCAACGCATAGCCAATGGTCTGGCCGTAACGAATCACCTGACCGCCCTCAGGAATATCTTCGAGGGTGACCTTGTGACTCTGTGGCACGAAATCCACGGTGACCAGGCCGTCCGGAAATTCGGTACCGGCCGGCACGCCCTGGTCATTGACCACAATCACGACGTTGTCCCGCTCGTGCAGGCGGATATAGCGCGGCGAGTCGGAATGTTCAATCAACTGCATGACGCCGCTCCTCAGGAATGCGCTTCAGATAATTTATTGTTCGTTTCAGGGCCACTGACTGGCGGCTCTTTGAGGACCACACGTTTGATCGGACCCACGATCACCAGGTAGCTGAACACTGCGACCAGTGCGTTGCAGCCGACAAACACCAGGGCCCACTTGAACGATCCGGTGGAGCTGATGATGTAACCGATCACGATTGGCGTGGTGATCGAAGCGATGTTGCCGAAGGTGTTGAACAAACCACCGCTGAGACCGGCGATCTGCTTAGGCGACGTGTCAGACACCACGGCCCAACCCAGCGCGCCCACGCCTTTACCGAAGAACGCCAGCGCCATGAAGCCGACGACCATCCATTCAACATCGACATAGTTGCAGGCCACGATGCTGCTGGAGACCAGCAAACCAGCAATGATCGGCGCCTTCCGAGCGAAGGTCAGGGAATGCCCCTTGCGCAGCAGGTAGTCGGAAATCACGCCGCCGAGCACACCACCGATGAAGCCGCAGATCGCCGGCAACGAGGCAATGAAACCGGCCTTGAGGATGGTCATGCCGCGTTCCTGCACCAGGTACACCGGGAACCAGGTCAAGAAGAAGTAGGTGATGCCATTGATGCAGTATTGGCCCAGATACACGCCGAGCATCATGCGGTTGGTCAGCAACTGGCGGATGTAGTCCCACTTCGGACCGTCGGCCTTGGCGTCTTTGCCTTTGTCCTGGTCCATGTCGACCATGCCGCCGTTATCCGCGATGTGCTTGAATTCGGCGTCATTGATCATCGGATGCTGACGCGGGCTGTAGATCACCTTCAGCCAGATCCCCGAGAAGATGATGCCGATCACGCCCATGACGATAAACACGTGCTGCCAGCCGAAGCTGTAGACGATCCAGCCCATCAGCGGTGCAAACAGCACCGTGGCGAAGTATTGCGCCGAGTTGAAAATCGCAGACGCCGTACCGCGTTCAGCGGTCGGAAACCAGGCAGCCACAATGCGTGCGTTACCGGGGAAGGATGGCGCTTCGGCCAGGCCCACCAGAAAGCGCAGCATGAACAGCGCAACCACCGCCGTGGACACGCCGAACTCGCCGACATAGCCCTGCAGCACGGTGAACAGCGACCAAGTGAAAATGCTTAACGCGTAGATTTTTTTCGAGCCGAAACGGTCCAGCAACCAACCACCGGGAATTTGCCCGGCCACGTAGGCCCAACCGAATGCGGAGAAGATATAACCGAGGGTAACCGCGTCGATGCCGAGGTCTTTTTGCAGGCTGGAGCCCGCGATGGCGATAGTGGCCCGGTCGGCGTAGTTGATCGTGGTCACCAGGAAAAGCATGAGCAAAATCAAATAGCGGACGTGAGTCGGCTTGGTCGCTTGCATGTAGATGTACTCCCACTGATTATTTTTATGCGCGGGTGAATCTTTGGTTTTTCTGTGGGAGCAGCCGGTCGACGCTCGATTGCTCGCGATGCAGACGCCGCGCAGTGTCAGTCTCAACGCGGTGATGCTATCGCGAGCAAGCTCGCTCCCACAGGTATTGCGGTGTATCAGGAGCCGATGTAGCTGGTCTTCACGACCGTGTAGAACTCTTGCGCGTAGCGACCTTGCTCGCGGGAGCCATAGGATGAACCTTTACGCCCACCGAATGGAACGTGGTAATCCACGCCCGCCGTCGGCAGGTTGACCATCACCATCCCCGCCTGGGAGTGGCGTTTGAAGTGGTTGGCGTACTTCAACGATGTGGTGGCGATGCCCGCGGACAGACCGAATTCGGTGTCGTTGGCCATGGCCAGCGCGGCCTCGTAATCCGCTACGCGAACCACGTTGGCGACCGGGCCGAAAATCTCTTCACGGCTGATGCGCATCGCGGCTTCGCTGTCGGCAAACAGAGTTGGCGCGAGGTAGTAGCCCTCGGTATCGCAGGTCACCAGACCGCCGCCGCTGACCAGACGTGCACCTTCGGACTGGCCGATGTCGATGTACTTCATGTCTTGTTCAAGCTGAGCCTGGGAAACCACCGGACCGATGTCGGTGCCGGTTTTCAGCGCGTGACCGACCTTGATCGACTTCATACGCTCGGCCACCGCTTCAACGAACTTGTCGTGAATTGCGGCGGTGACGATGAAGCGGCTCGAGGCGGTGCAACGCTGGCCGGTGGAGTAGAACGCGCTCTGCACCGACAGCTCGACCGCTTGCTTGAGGTCGGCGTCGTCGAGAATGATCTGCGGGTTCTTGCCGCCCATTTCCAGCTGAACCTTGGCCTGGCGCGACACGCAGCTGACGGCGATCTGACGACCAACGCCCACGGAACCGGTGAAGCTGATGCCGTCGACTTTCGGGCTCTGCACCAGCGCATCGCCAACCACTCGACCGCTGCCCATCACCAGGTTGAACACGCCGGCCGGGAAGCCTGCGCGGGAGATGATTTCGGCCAGCGCCCAGGCGCAACCCGGCACCAGGTCCGCCGGTTTCAGCACGACGCAGTTGCCGTAGGCCAGGGCCGGAGCGATTTTCCACGCCGGGATCGCGATCGGGAAGTTCCATGGCGTGATCAGACCGACCACACCTAGCGCTTCGCGCGTTACTTCGACGTTCACGCCCGGACGCACCGACGGCAGGTAGTCGCCGGACAGGCGCAGGCATTCACCGGCGAAGAACTTGAAGATGTTGCCGGCGCGAGTGACTTCGCCGATGGCCTCAGGCAGGGTCTTGCCCTCTTCCCGGGCCAGCAAGGTACCGAGCTCTTCGCGGCGAGCGAGGATTTCGCTACCGACTTTATCCAGCGAATCGTGGCGAGCCTGGATGCCTGACGTGGACCAGGCCGGGAACGCGGCGCGAGCAGCGTCGATGGCGGCGCGAACCTGAGCCAGATCAGCCTTGGCGTATTCGCCAATGGTGTCGGACAACTCCGACGGGTTGATGTTGGTGGAGTAGTCGGCGCCGGCAACCCATTGGCCACCGATGTAGTTATCGAAACGCTTTAAATCAGTCACAGACTTTCCCCTTAAAAAGAAGTCCTCACGCAAAAAGCCGCTGATCACTCAGCGGCCTTGTTTAATCGGTTGTTATTGCGCGCCTTGCTTGTCGATCAGCGCAGCCAGAGCTTCGTACTCTTCTGGCAGCAGATCGGTCAGCGGTGCACGCACAGGACCTGCGTCGAAGCCGGCAATTTTTGCCCCGGCCTTGACGATGCTCACCGCGTAACCGGCTTTGCGGTTACGGATGTCCAGGTACGGCAGGAAGAAGTCGTCGATGATCTTGCCGACGGTGGCGTGATCCTCGCGGGCAACGGCGTGGTAGAAATCCATCGCGGTTTTCGGGATGAAGTTGAACACCGCCGAGGAGTAAACCGGCACGCCCAGGGCCTTGTAAGCCGCTGCGTAGACTTCGGCGGTCGGCAAACCGCCCAGGTAGCTGAAGCGATCACCGAGGCGACGACGAATCGACACCATCAACTCGATATCGCCCAGACCATCCTTGTAGCCGATCAGGTTCGGGCAGCGCTCGGCCAGGCGTTCCAGCAATGGCGCGGTCAGGCGGCAGACGTTGCGGTTGTAAATTACCACGCCGATCTTCACCGATTTGCACACGGCTTCAACGTGGGCGGCAACACCTTCCTGGCTGGCTTCGGTCAGGTAGTGCGGCAGCAGCAACAGACCTTTGGCGCCCAGACGCTCGGCTTCCTGTGCGTATTCGATGGCTTGACGAGTCGAACCGCCAACGCCGGCCAGAATCGGCACGCTGGTTTCGCAGGTGTCGACGGCCGTCTTGATGATTTCCGAATATTCGCTGGCCGCCAGAGAGAAGAACTCACCGGTGCCGCCCGCGGCGAACAATGCCGAGGCGCCGTATGGGGCCAGCCATTCGAGACGTTTGATATAGCCCGCGCGATGGAAGTCGCCCTGAGCATTGAAATCGGTAACCGGGAAAGACAGCAGACCGGAAGAGAGGATGGACTTCAGTTCTTGTGGATTCATTATTCGAACACCCTGAGTAGCGACGTATGTGTGTGTGTGAGAAAACCATTCAGCCTGCGCCGAAGTTGTAGGTCATCGTACAACTTAATAGGTAACCGTCAACTGCATTTCATCGCCAACCCTAAATTTCGAGTCGGAAAAGTAATTCCTTGGCATTGGAAATCTTCCCTTGTCGATTACAAGGGCAGCCGTTAGCTAGGCGATCAAGGACGGGAAACAACGCCTCAAGGCTAACGGCGAATTAGGTGATACGTTGTCGGAGGTGTTGATAGGACCGACGAAGGCGGCAGTTTCACCCGGCTCCGTCTTCATGGAAGCAATACGTGAAACTGGCGGGAACAATGCTGATCACTTCAAAGGATCGGGTCGACTGGCTTATGCCGCCGGCCGCCGCAGCTCGCAATAAACAATGATTGGGCCAATCGATCAGCGGTGTGTCGATTGAATGGACTGAGTTGCCACTCATCTGAACTGTCATTTCTGACAGTAGATGACGAAGACTCTTCAACTTAGAGTCTGGCTTGGGCCGGTATCGACCGTCTCGAGCAATTCCAGGCGATCCCAATTCATGAAGAAGGACATTCCAGCATGACTACGCAACCCGAAGACTATCCAGCTCCGAAATATCAAGATATCCATCATCGAGATCTCGGAGGCGAGATTTCCGTATCTGGTAACCCGGGAGACATTTATGTTCGCGTCGATACCAACGGTATGCCGGAAGACACTATCGTGTCGGTATTCATGACGTGGCAGTTTGGTAGCGAAGACCATACTGTAAAGCCTGGTAACCCAGGCTACGTTGACAGCAGAATCCGGCACAGCAACTTCGCAGACAAGGTAGGCGAAAAAGCTACCGCTAGGTACACCGTGAAGCTCCCGAACGAGCCAAACAAAGTCACATCTGACGAAGCAACTGCATCTGTAGTGGAGTAGTCAAGCCCGCGACAACGGTTGTTGAAAATGCTTCTGTCGCCGAGCAGTTAAACGCCTACCCCCGCTGCGCCTCTGCCTCTTCATGCGCATGACGCAGCCGCTCCCGGCTATTGGTCAGGTGCAAGCGCATAGCCGCCCGGGCCGCATCCGAATCCTGGCGGGCAATCGCGTCGTAAATTTCTTCGTGCTCACGGCTCAGGCGATTCATGTAGTGCTGCTGATCGTCATGGGCCAGGCGCGCGGAGTTGAGGCGTGTACGCGGAATGATGCTGGTGCCCAGGTGGGTCATGATGTCGGTGAAATAGCGGTTGCCCGTCGCCAGGGCGATTTGCAGGTGGAACTGGAAGTCAGACGCCACGGCATCGCTGGCATGGGAGACACTTTCATTCAACGCGTCCAGCGCTGCTCGCATCAACGCCAGCTGCTCGGGGCTGCGGCGTTGCGCGGCAAGGCCGGCGGATTCCACTTCGAGGCTGATGCGCAATTCCAGAATCGCCAGCACATCGCGCAACGTCACCACGGTGGCCGGGTCGATACGGAAACCGCTCGGGCTTGGGGTATCCAGCACGAAGGTGCCGATGCCGTGTCGGGTTTCTACTTGCCCTGCGGCCTGCAGACGCGAAATCGCTTCGCGCACCACGGTACGGCTGACGCCATGGGCATCCATGATCGCCGACTCGGTGGGCAACTTGTCGCCACGTTTGAGGTGACCGTCGCGGATCTGCTCGGACAGCACCGTCACCAGTTCCTGAGCGAGGCTGCGGCGCTTGCGAGGGAGGCGTGGTGCGTCGATCGGGTTTTCCATGGTGAACGTCTTTCTCGAAAGTTGCGGCTGAAACCGCATCATAGCTCAACGCGGTTGTACGATCACCACCGACCCTGTAGAGACGGCGGTGTTTATGCGGTCACGGTTTGATCCACCAGATGCCCATTTTCAATGCGCACATGCCGTGGATGGAACCGCTTCAGGCTGCTGCGATGCCCGACGCTGACAATGCTCAATCCCGGAATTTCATCGATCAAGACCTGATACAGCGATGCCTCGTCCTCCTCGTCCATCGCCGAGGTCGCTTCGTCCATATACAGCCATTGCGGTGCATACAGCAGCGCACGGGCAAAGGCCAGACGCTGTTGCTCACCCGGCGACAGCATGCGCTGCCAGTGATTCGCTTCATCAAGACGCAACACCAGATGCGGTAAACGGCAGGTTTCCAGCACATGAACGTAGCGCTCGTGCGGATACGTATCGCCAGGCTGTGGATAACTTAGCGCTTCACGCAACGTGCCAATCGGCAAATAAGGCTTTTGCGGCAGGAACAGATACCGCGCCGACGGCAGGCGAATGCTGCCATGACCCGCCGGCCACAAATGCCCCATTGCCCGCAGCAAGGTCGACTTGCCGCTGCCGGAACGCCCGCTGAGCATGACGCGCTCGCCCTCCTCCACGGTCATGTCGGCGTTGGTCAGCAGGTGACGACCATCCGCCAGGTCGAGGCCAAGGTTATGCACCTTCAACGCCGAGCCATGGTTTTGCACATCAATCGCCGGCGCACGCTCTTCGTTGTCGGTCATGGCCTGACGGAAACTCAGCAGACGATCACAGGTGGCGCGCCATTCGGCAAGGTCCTGGTACGCCGTGATGAACCAACTGAAGTTATCCTGGACGTTAGCGAACGCCGAGTTGATTTGCATCAGCTCACCCAGCTGGATCTTGCCAGTGAAGTAACGCGGCGCGGCGACCATGAACGGAAAAATGACTGCGATCTGCTCATAACCGGACGTAAAGAAGGTCAGGCGCTTGGACACTTTCATGATGTCCCAGTAGTTGTGCCAGACCATCCCGAAACGGCTGCTCAAGCGGCGGTTCTCATTAGGCTCGCCGTTGTACAGCGCAATGCTTTCGGCATTCTCGCGAACCCGCACCATGGAGAAACGCAGGTCGGCTTCGAAGCGTTGCTGGTTGTTGTTGAGGCCGATCAGGCGACGGCCAATCAAATGCGTCAGCCAACTGGCGACGGCGGCGTAAACCAGCGCGCACCAGAACATGTAACCGGGAATCGTGAAACCAAACACTTCGATACTGCCCGATACGCCCCACAGAATGATCGAGAACGATACGAGGCTGACGATGTTGCGAATCAACCCGAGCCCCAGGCCCAACGTGTTGCTGGTGAATTTATTGAGGTCTTCGGAAATCCGCTGGTCCGGGTTATCGGTGTATCCGCCCTGCTCCAACTGGTAGTAATTCTTGTGGCTGAGCCAACGGGCAAAATGCTTCTCGGTGAGCCAGGCCCGCCAGCGAATCGTCAGCATCTGCGTCAGATAGAGCCGATACACCGCGCCAAGGATCGCCACCGCAGCGATGCCGCAGAAATACAGAATCAACTGCCAGAAGGCCGCTTCGTCCTTTTTCTGCAGGGCGTTGTAGAAGTCCTTGTACCAACTGTTGATCCACACCGAAATCGCCACACTGAACAGCGACAGCGCGATCACGGCGATCAGCAACGTCCAGGCCTTGCCCTTCTCTTCACTGCGCCAGTAAGGGGTGGTCATGGCCCAGACTTTGCGAAAAAACTGCCCGCGCACAGCATCATTGACCGCGGAATATTCAGCGTTCTGATTCATGGATAAGGCTCGATAAAGAAAAGAACACACACGAACCGATCATAGATGATCGGTTCGGGTTATCGCGAGGGCTGGCGATAATCGTTCAGCGCCTGTTCAGCGACGAACGGGACGCTTCTGCAGTTTGCGCTGCAGCGTGCGGCGGTGCATGCCCAAGGCGCGGGCAGTGGCGGAGATGTTGCCTTCGTGTTCGGTCAGCACGCGCTGGATGTGCTCCCACTGCAGACGATCCACCGACATCGGGTTTTCCGGCACCAGCGTGTCGAGGTCAGCGTGCTCGGAAAGCAGCGCGGCCAACACGTCATCGGCGTCCGCCGGTTTGCACAGGTAATTGCAGGCGCCGCGCTTGATCGCCTCGACGGCGGTGGCGATGCTCGAGTAACCGGTGAGGATCACCACGCGCATTTCCGGGTCCAGCTCAAGTAGCTTGGGCAATAGCACCAGGCCGGAATCGCCGTCCATTTTCAGGTCCAGCGCGGCGTAGTCCGGCAGGTCGGCCTGAGCGATGGTCAGGCCTTCTTCGGCGGAACCGGCGGTGCTGACGCGAAAGCCGCGGCGGGACATGGCACGGGCCATCACCCGGGTAAAAGTTGCGTCGTCGTCTACCAGCAGCAAATGCGGCAGTTCTTCGCCTTCGCCTTCGACTTGGATCTCGTCACTCATGTTCGTCTCCTCGGGCGACACGGGGCAGGCGCAGCTCGGTGAGCGTGCCGCCTTCCTCATGACTGTAGAGTTTCACTGAGCCGCCGGCGCGTGTCACGCTGGCCTTGCTCAAAAACAGGCCCAGGCCGAAACCTTTGCCCTTGGTGGTAAAAAACGGCTTGCCGATCTGCTCAGCGATGGCCAGCGGCACACCGGCGCCGTGGTCGCGGATGCTGATGGTCAAGTCCTCGGCATTCCAGTCCAGCGTCACTTGCAACCCTTCGGGGCAAGCATCGGCGGCGTTGTTAAGCAAATTCAGCAGTGCCTGAGTCAGATCCGGCGGCGGCGCCATGCGCGGCACGGTGCCTTGGCCCAAGCGCTGAAAGCGATAACTGGCTTCCGGGCGCATCAGGTGCCAGCGATTCAGGGCTTCGTCGAGCCAATCGGTGACGTCCTGCATTTCCACTGCCAAACGGCGATTGGCCTCGGCAGCGCGCACCAGTTGCTGCAAGGTCTCTTTGCACAACTTGACCTGATCCTGCAGCACGCTCAGGTCGTCCTGCAACATCGGGTCGTGATGGTCCTGACGCATTTCCTTGAGCAACACGCTCATGGTCGCCAGCGGCGTGCCCAGTTCATGGGCAGCGCCGGCGGCTTGGGTGGCGACGGCCAGCAGTTGCTGATCGCGCAGGCCCTCTTCACGACGGATGGCACGCAGCTCTTCCTGACGGCGCAACTCTTCGGCCATGCGTGCGGCGAAGAAGGTGATGACCGCCGCGGCCAGGGCGAAACTCAGCCACATCCCGTAAACCTGGAGGTTTTCTCGAGCGATCGGGAAAGTTTGCAGCGGGTAGAAGCGCGCCAGCAGCAGGGTGTACATCGTCAACGCGATACCGGACAGAATCACCGAATAACGCCACGGCAAGGTCACGGCGGCGATGGTCAGCGGCACCAGGTAATAAGAGACGAAGGGGTTGGTCGAGCCGCCGGAAAAATACAGCAACGCACTGTGGATAAACAGGTCGCAGGCCAGTTGCACGGCGTATTCGAGCTCGGTAACCGGCCATGAGGTGCGCAAGCGAATGGCCGTGAACGCGCACAGCAACATCGAGCAACCGAGGGTTGCTGCCAGTTGAAACCAAGGCAGCGGCAGCAAGTCCAGCCAGTAGGCCAGGCCCACGGAACCGGCCTGAGCGGCCAACACCAACGTGCGGATGAACGTCAGCCGCCAGAGATTCTGGCGAGTCGCGGAAGTGATTTGAACGGGGGCGAGCATGAGCTCTCCTGATGAGCGCTCCAGGCGGATCGCACGGAGTATAACCAAGCACGGGGGCTGGCAGGCAAAAGTGCGGCAAACGGCCACACTAGTGAGTGTCCTGAAGGTCTTTGTGGCGAGGGGATTTATCCCCGTTCGGCTGCGAAGCAGTCGTAAACCGCTCTCTGCAATAATCTGACAAATTTGTTTGCTGATTTGGGGCGGCTTCGCCACCCAACGGGGATAAATCCCCTCGCCACAGTGTCACCTCCATCCCATCTGTATAGAAGTTGTAACTGTGCGAACCGGATCATAAAAGCTAGAGTCTGATGGTTTCACGCAGGCTCCGAACCATCACCTGCGCACTCATCAAGGAGCTTTCATGCACACATTCCGCCGCAGCGCCGCCCTCCTCGCCCTTAGCGTTGGCGCTATCGCCAGCCTTCCGGCCCTTGCCGCCGATGAGCTGCACTACAACCAGATCGCCCTGCGCGCCGAAGTCAGTCAGGAAGTCGCCCGCGACCTGATGATCGTGACTCTCTACACCGAAGAACAAAACAGCGACCCGGCCAAACTCGCCGCCGACGTCAGCACCACCATGAACAAAGCGCTGGCCCAGGCTAAAGAAGTCAAAGACATCACCCTGCGCCAAGGCAGCCGCAACAGCTACCCGATCTACGACACCAAGGGCCAGAAAATCACCGGCTGGCGCGAACGCGCCGAACTGCGCCTGGAAAGCTCTGACTTCGCCGCGCTGTCGAAACTGACCGGCGAACTGCTCACCGACCTGAAAATGGGCGGCATGGACTTCGCCATCGCCACACCAACCCGCAAGGCCAGCGAAGACGCGCTGCTTAAAGAAGCCGTGACGGCCTTCAAGGCCCGAGCTCAACTGGCGACCGACGCCTTGGGTGGCAAGGGTTACAAAATCGTTAACCTGAACCTGAACAGCAACGGTTATCCACAGCCGTACATGCGTGGGCCAATGATGATGAAAGCGACGAGCATGGATTCGGCGCCAGTCACGCCTGAGGTCGAGGCGGGTACAAGCCAGGTCAGCATGACGGCGGATGGGGCAATTGAAGTGCTGATGCCTTAACCCCCTCGCGAGGTGGTCATTACGATGACCACCTCGTTATTTATCCAAAACGTCATTCATTCTGCTGAAGACTGGCGATTCGACATGCCGGAAATCGCAACCGCCATAAAAATAACTGCCTGGTTAGTAACGAGCCTGTCAATTTAGTTTCCGGTATTGACATCCAGAAACAATAATGAAAGTATCAGCCGCGAGTAAGGACCGTACTCGCTGCAATCAATAAGAAATATAAACGCTCAAGGGATTAGCATGTTTCATATTACAGCTATAAATACGTCTATTCTTCCGCATACCTCCTCAAAAAATACTACGCGCCTTATTCATTTTCGCTAAATACCGTACCCGCCATCAATCTAATTACATCCCCGGTATAAGCCAGCCCATCGCTGACTGACGATCGCTCGATATAACGAGAGTCTCTACAGACTAACTTTTTACTTATGCGCGTGTCTTTCCGCCGTTCGTTTCTGGCACAGAAACGCGCGAAAAACTTTATTAACCAAAATAATCCGGAATTGATACATCAATAGCTAACGCACTACAAACAGGTATTAACCACCCTTTGCCCGCGACCCCCGTTCTCTAGCGAGCGCGTGGTCTATATATTTAATTGAAGGTACGTGATGAAGAACATCGTAATGATCGGCGGACATGATGAAACCTTCATGCACTATGGTGGCTTGAGTTTTGATTTTACCGTGTTGCAATTGCCTGATTCGGTGGGTCCCAATCTCACAGCGCTGACCGACAAGATTCACCTTGTCAGTGATTTTAGCGAAGCCACCGTTCTCGGAAAAATGGATGATATTCTAAAAACCCAGGCGGTCGATTTCATTTTTTCATTCACCGAAGATGGGCTGCTGCCCGCAGCACGCGCCAGCCAGCGTTATGCAATTGCCGGTATGGACTTCGACACCTGCGAAACGTGCATCGACAAGGCCTTGATGCGCACCCGGCTTGAAAATACCGAGTTCGCCGTCAATAGCGAAACCTGCAGATCACGCGCCGACGTCGAACGTTTTTTCAGCGGCCATACCGGTGCCATCGTCCTGAAAGACCCAAAGGGCTCCGGAAGTGAAAACGTCTTTATCATTAAGGACGCTGCGTCCCTGCGCAGTACGCTGGAAGGACTGCCTCAGGAAAACTTCGCCATGCTGGCGGAAGAGTTCCTTAACGGCCGGGAAGTCAGTGTCGAAACGCTGACCATCGATTCGCAACATCGTGTCCTCGCCGTTACCAACAAGCAACTGTACCGAACATCACTTGCAGAAGAGCAACACATCATCTCGCCGGACAATCTCGACAGCGACACGTTCGAGCAACTGAGTCGTTATTGCGAGCGCCTATTGACTGTCATCAACCATACACATGGCCCTTGCCATATTGAGGTCACTATCGCGGATGGACAGTTTCATTTGATAGAGATCAACAACCGGGTCGGTGGCGATTACATCGGCCTGCTGGTTGAACTCACCACCGGCGTTGATCTTTTCAGAGAAACATTGCAATTCCACAGTAACGCAGTCGAAACCAATGTTTGCGAAATACCGGTTCGTTACGAATTCGCCGGATCTCATCTTTTTTATGAGCCGCTGGATACGGAACTTCTCAAGGATGCGTTACAGGAAGTCGACATTATCCGGCTGGTAATGGGTGAGGCTAATCCACCTCTGGGCAGGACGCACACCAACGATGACAAAGTCGGCCTAGTGGTCATCGCCAGCCATGATCGCAAAAAGTTCTATGCCGCCATACACAAGCTAAACAAGCTAAGTTCCGCTAACTAATGCATTAACAACAGGAATAGAAGATATGGAAGTCATCTCCAGGAACGATATCGAAACCCTCAACAGCGTTGTTGTGAATGGCGCCTTGCACGATTTAGGCGTCGTAAAAATATTCTCCCAACATCCCGCGCTGGCCGAATTCATTCCGTCCCAAAGTGAGCTGGCCATCAGTTGGGTCCGGCTCGAAAAGGATCAGGAGCTGTCGGTTCACCAACATCCCGAAGCGAGCCTGATCCTGATTTGTGACGGTTCGGGGAAAACCCTGGGAGCGACCGAACGCAATATTGAGGCCGGCGATATGGTGTTGGTGCCACCCCACTCCCTGCATGGTTTTAAAGGCACCCATGATGGTTTCTGGGCTCTGTCCATTCAGTTCAACGGCAAGGCTTTGTACGAAGACACCACTCGGCCGAACGTAGTCTTCAAGACTCAGGAAACCGAGACTGCCAAGCCCGCCGATGTGCTGTTACGCGACAACGAGGCTTATCTGGATAGCTACAAGAACAGTCGACTATTGTCACTGATCAATTCGCCGTCGATCGACCAACCAGAAGTGCGCGAAAAACTCCTCGACTGCCTGCAGACCTGGTCTGACATGTTTCAGGACCTGCTGCATATCCGCGTGGCTATGACACTGGACCCTGCACACAAGAAAATTGCACTTGAGCACCTGGTGGAAGAACTGGGGCATAACAACAATTTGCGCAGTCAGCGCGATACCCACCACTCGCCCGTATCGGATGCCGCCTTTCACTCCACCATCGAATGGTTCAGGCATCAGATGCTTTACAAGAGTGACATGGTCAAGACGCTGTTGATGCACGTCGTACTCGAAGGTAGCGGAGAGATTTTCCATAGCGAAGCCTCCCGGGTCTTCGCCGACATGCCGCACTTCCAGGAACACGGTGAAGATGATGGCAGCCATGTCAGCATGGGAATAGAACTGCTGAATCAGGCGTCGCCAAAGGAAATCGAAGAGCTGCGTGAAACCCTGAGCGAAGGCTGGAACATGGTCACCCTGCTGTGCGATCGATTTGCCGATATCGCTTGCCCGGGCCACCCGGTGCGCGCAACCCCCTCCTCTCCTAAACCTGTGCCGGTATACAACTGACCCTCATGAAGATTGCAGAAATCCTGAAGACGATATTGTTGTTTCGCACGCCCGATCCGGAACGAAATCGAGGAGCACATTCGGTCCACGCCTCCCGCTGGCAACGCTGGTGCAAGGCTGCCATCAATGACGCGCGGGGAACCGGAAAAGGACGGCTCCATATCAGGGTTTTTGCAGCCATCAAACGCGATGTCGCGTTGGCGCTAGTGGCGATCGGCGTACATACCGCAGTGGCTTTTGGCGCCGCAATCACCCTCAAATCACTGCTGACGCAACTCATGCAGGATGACTCGACAGTCATCTCGAACATGACGCAGGGCGCCACCTGCCTGGCGCTGACTTACTGCGCCTGGCTAGCACTCAACCACACGTTTTTTCTGGCAGAACTAGTAGGTGTCGGCAGTCGTTCTTATGTGGAACAACGAGTTTTACTTAAAAGGACTGCTGCACAGAACGGCGCTTTCCCACTCAGCCTGACCACTTTGTTTGACCGCGAAGCGGCACGTGTCGAATCTTCATGGTCAGGGATGGTCACTATCGCCCTGGCGCTTGCAACGGTCATCTTCACGTCTACGTTTTTCTTTTTTGCCTTGGGTGTCAGTGCAATGGCCGCCCTGGCCGTCATCGCCAGCAGTTCACTGACCGTATTCTGGATTGCCCAACGGCTGAGCATGACCTATGAACAGCTATCGTTGAACTCCACTCAGCGCATAGAAATAAGTGCATTCGCTACAAAAAACCGGCGCCAAGCCTGGCTTAAGAACTGGAATGCCGAACTGATTCGCGACTATGCCGCCAAACGAAACCTTGAAGAAGCATCCCTGAAGAAAGCTGCCCGTCTGGTAGCGGCAATCAGCCTGATCTCGACCATGACGCCAATAGCCGCGCTGTTGAGCTCGGCGCTGTTACAACTGGTCTATCTAGGCCATGTCGATACGCCCGGGGTGCTCGCCGCCATCGCACTGATTGGGGGGCTGAGATCGGTCGCCAATAATATTCCGGACATTGTGCAAAGCATCTCTCAAGGGGTTGTCGGCCACCTGCATATAGAGCAATACCTTGATGGCAATGACGCCAGTTCACGTCCTGTCGAAATGCCGACGATGCCCTCCACGACGGCGAGGCATATCGCTATCGTTGGTGCCGCAGGCAGTGGCAAAACGTCCGTATTGAGAAACAGTGCGCAATGTGTCCCTGACACTGACGGCCAGGCGATTTTCATTCCCGACGAGCCGTGGATATTTGCCGGCGGCCTGGGCGAAAACCTGAGCCTTTATCGCAGGGACTTTTCAGATGAGGCGGTGCGCGCCGCCGTCGCCCTCGCCCGCTTGCCCGAGAGTTTTTACATCGATTACCTCAATGAGCGGACCCATGGCGCAACTCCCCACTGGGACGTCTCCAGAGGCCAGGGAAAACGCCTCGAACTGGTCCGCGCATTAGTGGCGCAGCCCGCATCGATCTACATTGATCAACCCACTTCAGGACTGGACGAAACGCTTGCAAAGGGGTTGTTAACGTCACTGCTGCAAGGCCCGTGGCGCGACACTAAAGTAATGTTTGTTACGGACAAACAGGAAGAAGAAGACGCCGCGGAAGAAATCTGGACAGTCTCGGATGGCATCGTCATTAACGTGCAAACCCATCACGCCGCAGCCCGCTCGCAACTTGACGCCACACCTGTTGTGAGCCCCGTTTATGCCATGCCGGCGACAAATGCAGAGTGCTCAACGGAAAACAACCTGCCAGAGCAGCCTCACGTCAGTTCCAGGTCAATGACCAGAAGCCTGGTTGATTTCGGTATTGGCGAAATTACATTGATTGCCTTCGCCCTGCTGGCGGTTAAAGAAGTGTTCACCATTGCCAGCGATTACCTGATAGCCAGCGGTTATCTGACTACACATCTGTACGCGTCCTTGATCGGACTCGCCAGCGTTTTACTGGTGAGTGCCTTCCTGTCGATTACCGGGGCGTTATTCACGGTCAGGAAAAGCATTGAGGCAGCGTCGACACAATGTATTCGCTACTTCTCCAATCTGATGAACCCTGGCCTGGATGAGCGCCTGACTGAAGAAGTAAATCGCGGCAGCCAAAACAAGCTGACCTGGGACCAGAGGCGCGTCGATGAAGTGCTTCCAGTCCTGTTGCTGGAAACTGTCAGCGCGGCAACCTTGCTATCCGTAACAACGGGCTACGTCGTACTGAACAACATCTATGTATTGTTTCCGTTCATTCTCATTGGCCTGTGTTACTGGCGGGGCGCAAGACGCTCCGGCGAGTTGTTACAGAGGTCCAATGCCCAGGAAATCGACGCTACCTCGGTGCTGTTTTCACGAGTGCAAGCGCTGAACTGGGACGGCGGCCGATTTGACAGCGCCGCGAATGGCTCAAGTATTCTGAACTGGTTGAGCACCAGCCTGGCTGCTCGGGCCTTCGCCTCTCTGGACAATGCCGCAACGCGTCGCTGGTATAGCTACAAACTGGATTTAATGGGCGTTTTTTTCCTGTCCGGTATCGTTGCGTCAACGATCTACTTTCATACCGCAGGCACAGCCACCATGGCTAACGTACTGGCGGTGAGCCTCTCCTACAGCCTGATTGCGATTTTTGCCCGATTAGGCAGATGCGCTGTTGAACTGCGACAAGTGCTTGACAGTGCCGATCGCCTGGTGGTGTCCAACAACTTCGCGGCGACAGCGCCAAGACGCCAGCCTGCTCGTAAAAATGCCCCGTTGGTGTCGTTTTCAAACGTCACTTTTGTTAACCCGCACAGCGGAACAACGGTGCTTGAACAATTCGACCAATCTTTTCATGAGAATGATGTTGTCGTGATTATGGGAGCCAGTGGCGTTGGCAAATCAACATTTGCCAACCTGGTGGTGGGCAGCCTGCTTCCAAGTCTGGGGCATATATCCACACTGGGTGGCTGTGATGGATATCTGGCCCGACAACATGCCCAAGACGTTCAGTTACTGACCTCCAGCCCTGTATTCAAACCTGGTTTGCTAGTCGAGCACTTTAATAGTCCGTCACGTGAAGAACTCTATCAGCGAGCGGCCTATCTCGGTCTCTCGGACATTGTCGATTGCTTGCCGGAAGGTTTTAACCAGCAGGTGCCATGGAGTGGCGAGATAAATCTGAGCAAGTCGGAACTTCAACGACTCGCGCTGCTTGACCTGACAATCAATACGCCAGCCATTGCCATTCTCGACGAAGCCACCTCGGAGCTAAACAGTGCCGAAGAGTTGAAAATCATCAAAAAAGTCATTACGGCGTTGCCAAAGACCTTATTTTTTATCATTACGCACAATCCTGAACTTTCCACCCTCGGGAACAGAAACTTTAACTTCAATCATGAAAAGCGCCTGGTTGAAAAAACAGCATAACCAACACTCAAACACATCCTCACAAGTAGTTATACAAGGATAGTAAACATGGAGTTGCACGCGCAGCGAGATGCGTTTTGTATCAGTTATGGAGTCTCTAGCCCACAACTACCCTTGAGCGGAATTGCCCACTGGGAAGCAACGCTTAAAGGGACGGTGGATGAACACAGCACCCTGCATGAGGAACAGGCCTATGTGGCGCCCGGTTTTTTTTACTTACCGGTCACCGTGCGACCCGAGCCGCAGTACCTGAAGCAATTGGTACAAGAGGCGTATACCGCCGACTGGCTACTGGTACCGTCCCTGGAAAAGACCACAAGCTCGCTGCGCCAACAATACGAAACAGAAATTATCCCAGTGCCCTTCATGCAAGTCGCGTATCTGCGCGTCGAGGGAAATCTGGACGATTGCCTGCTCACGATCATGGGCAGAAAGCCGTACAAAGAAATGGTACGCCTGACCCGAAGGGCCGAAGATGTGTGCCATACGCATGTGTATCGCCTTAGCGAATTAGATGAAAACAGCGAAGTCCTGAAAGCATTTTCAACGCTGCAGTCGTTCAATGTGGATAAATATCAGCACGTAAGGAACCTCTATTCCCTTGAGGCCATGCAGACGCTTGCACAATCGGCTGAAGGTCCAAAATACTATATAAAAATGAACTACGAAAAATCGAACAACGTGCCAGTCTATGGCTCTCTTAGTTATGCCGACGAACAACACGGTGTCTTCTCCCAGCTGGTACAAGGCCAAGATCGCACTCAGGTTCGGCCGGGACTTAACTTATACGTCAGCGATTACTATCAGCTGTATAAAGTGGCTGACGAGCTTGGATTCAAGATGAGTTGCCTGGGTCGCGGCGCCATCGGTATTAAAAAACGCATGGGGTCCAACCTGGTGGTCGACCTGGAAAACTGGTTAATCCCGATCAGAACGATCCAGCAAAAACAGATGCATGAGTTTTCAACCAAGAGAGACAGCTAACAAGGAGTTTTTTCATGTCTTTTTTTGATATTAACAAGCAACTAAATAGCCAACATATGATAGAGAATGGCATCTCCATCATGGACTATCCGACGTCGACCTTTGATCTAGCGGGCACCCTTCAGCAAACGCTGGTCAGTCGCTACAATCTCAGGAGTGACTTCCCGCTAAATAAGATACATGAATGCCTCAATCGGGAAGAAATCAGTAAACACCTTGAAGATTCCGGCCATTGGCATGACCCGCTACAAACACTCGGGGCGCCGATGATCAAGGCATACTACCAACTTGTTCACTGGCTTAGCCAACACATGGGTTTTGATTTTGTGTTCGAACATAACCCCTTGGTCCGCTACCACATTCCCTCAAAACTGGATGATCGATACAGACTGCCGGACGGTGAATTATTCACTCACCATTCGGACACCTTGCTGGGCGATTACTTCCAGCAAATAAACATGTGGCTGCCATTCTGCGATGTGAAAGATACCGCGGCACTCAGCGTTTGCTCGAAGCACACCAGCATCGCCACCCTCAAGGCATTTGCCAGAGATCAGGATTACAACTACGACCAATACAAAGAAAGCCGGGTCGCTTTTTTCGATTATGCCAAGCAGCGTCCACAACTAATGGCCGATCTTCGCACGGATGCCATGCCGACCAACCTTCGTTATGGCCAGTGCCTGATGTTCGATCCTCGGGTTCTGCACGGGACCGCCGAGAACACAGAGAACATGACACGCGTCAGCATGGACTTCAGGATCGTCCCCGTGGACGACTACGAGACCATCATCAAGGAACTTGAGCACCATGGTGGGCGCCCGAATAGTTACGAAGGCGAAGGCTTGATCAAAGGGGAGTTCTACAACGCTCTGACCGCACGTGAAGTCGTCAATCACTGACACCCTCGTCACCCTAAAACAATTTCAATCATCAACCAGGGAATGGATCATGACTACGGCAATCGCGTGGCTGGACGGCCAATATCTCCAGACTGATCAGATAACTTTGTCGCCAGTCACTCACTCGCTTTCTTATGCTTCCTCTGTCTACGAGGGCATGCGCAGTTATGGCGCAAAGATTTTCAAATGCGAGGAACACCTGCAACGACTGCAACAGTCGGCGCATTTGTTTAAACACGAATTGCAGTACAGCAACGCCATGCTGACCGACGCCTGTAACGAACTGCTGGCGCGAAACGGGTTTGTAGACGCGTACATTAAAATCATCGTGTTCTATGACGACGCCGACGTCAGTTTCATGGGTCGCGGTTGTCGCAGCAAAGTGGTGATATTTGTCCTGCCATTCGCCCCAAAGTCCGCAACCACGCCTTACAGACTGACGATGGCTAAATGGCGCCGAGCACCGGCTCACTGTCACCCCTATCAGGCAAAAACCTCGTCCACCTACGCACTCAGCTTTTTGAGCTTCGGTGACAAGGGTGAAGCCTTTGATGATGTGCTGTTTCTTTCGACGACTGACACCGTCTGCGAGTCGAGCGGCTCAAACATCTTCTTTGTGAAAGGAAATCAACTCATTACACCGACCACCGAAATGGCCCTGGCAGGAATTACCCGCCGCGTAATCATTGACGAACTGTCCCCCACACTGGATTTGCAAGTTGTGCAGCGCGACATTTCAAGCTCAGAACTGAGCCAGTTTGACGGAGCCTTTTTATGCGGCACAGCTATGGAGATTACTGACGTCAGCCGCATTGATGATGTGATTTATGAAAAGAATCCATGGGTTGGGTTGCTGGCAGCGCAATACAAAAAAAATGTGATGCGCGCATCGCACTGACCGAATTGGGGAGCATGCTCCCCTTTTGCGTGGCTGCCGCTTGCTACAGACGGTTCGCATGTATGCCCGAACTCAGGACGAGTCCCCCTCAAAAAACGACATTTCCGCGCAACCGGTCAACAACGCTACTCTCAGGGGTAAACCGCTACCCACATCCCACAGAGACTCCATGGAAAGAACCACCGTCAAACCACTCCTGCTCGCCCTCGCACTAGCCGCCATCACCCCACTCGCCCAAGCGGCCACGACATTGGTCTACTGCTCCGAAGCCAGCCCCGCCGGCTTCGACCCCAGCCAATACACCAGCGGCACCGACTTCGACGCCTCCGCCGAAACCGTCTTCAACCGCCTCACCCAATTCAAACGCGGCGGCACCGAAGTCGAACCCGGTCTGGCAACAAAATGGGAAGTGTCCACGGACGGTCTCACCTACACCTTCCACCTGCGCGACGGCGTGAAATTCCACACCACCGATTACTTCACCCCTACCCGGGACTTCAACGCTCGACGACGTGCTGTTCACCTTCCAGCGCCTGCTCGATCCGGAAAACGCGTTCCGCAAAGCCTACCCCGCCGAATCGCCCTACTTCACCGACATGGACCTGAACAAAACGATCAAGAGCGTCGACAAAATCGACGACCACACCGTGCGCTTCAGCCTGAACAACATCGACGCCGCCTTCATTCAGAACCTGGCCATGAGCTTCGACTCGGTGCGATCCGCAGAGTACGGCGCGCAGCTGTTAAAAGAAGGCAAAGCGGCAGACATTAACCAGAAGCCCGTCGGCACCGGCCCGTTCGTGTTCAAGCGCTATCGAAAGGACTCGCAGATCCGCTACGCCGCCAACAAGGCCTACTGGAAACCCGATGACGTAAAACTCGACAACCTGATTTTCTCGATCACCCCGGACGCCGCCGTTCGCTTGCAGAAACTCAAGGCAGGCGAATGCCAGGTCAGCGGCTACCCGCGCCCGGCAGACATCGAAGTCATGGAGAAAGACTCGAATCTCACCGTACTCAAGTAAGCCGGCTTCAACCTCGGTTTCCTCGCCTACAACGTGACCCATCCGCCACTGGACCGGCTCCAGGTCCGCCAGGCCCTGGACATGGCCATCGACAAACCCGCGATCATCAAAGCCGTCTACCAAAGTGCCGGCCAACTGGCGCAGAACGCCCTGCCTCCCGCTCAATGGTCCTATGACCCGAGCATCAAGGACGCACCCCACGACCCGACGAAAGCCAAGGCGCTACTGAAAGAAGCAGGGGTTGCACCCGGTACCACTATTAATTTGTGGGCGATGACCGTGCAGCGCGCATCGAACCCCAACGCACGAATGTCGGCACAGATGATCCAGCAGGATTGGGAGAAAGTCGGGATCAAGGCCAACATCGTCAGCTATGAGTGGGGCGAGTACATCAAGCGCGCCAAGAACGGCGAACACGACGCGATGATTTATGGCTGGACCGGCGACAACGGTGACCCGGATAACTGGCTCGGCGTGCTCTATAGCTGCGCCGCGGTGAAAGGTAGCAACTACGCCAAGTGGTGCGACCCGGCGTACGACAAATTGATTCAGCAGGCCAAAGTGTCCACTGACAAACAGCAACGGATCAATTTGTACCAACAGGCACAACAAATCCTTAAGCAACAAGTACCTATCACACCGATTGCGAACTCGACGGTATTCCAGCCGCTGCGCAAGGAAGTCACCGACTTCAAGATCAGCCCGTTCGGCCTCACACCCTTCTATGGTGTGGGTATAAATAAGTAACACCTCGCTCCAACCGGGTGCGCCAGGCGCCCCGGTCGCCCTCTGTCGGTGCGCGATTTGCACCGAAAAAAACCTGCGCAAACGGTCAAATGCGCAGGTATTTATACATATGCGACATTAAGGTACGTTCGTACCACTGTTTAAGGCTTGTTGCCACTCAGGATCTTGCAATGGGTATGGCCCCTGCATAAGTATCGGCAGGCACGACTCACGAGGTCGTCCTCTAATTCCAAAAATGACAACAAATCATGAGGCCACCATGCTTAAACACGCGGTCATTCCGTTTTTAGTCGGCGCAAGTTTGTTAGCTAGCGCACCTTTCGCCCAAGCGGCGACTAACCTGGTGTTTTGCTCCGAAGGGAGCCCGGCCGGTTTTGATCCTGGTCAGTACACCACCGGAACCGACTTCGACGCCTCTGCAGAAACCATGTTCAACCGTTTGACTCAGTTCGAACGTGGCGGCACCGCTGTCATTCCCGGTCTGGCGACCAAGTGGGACATCTCCGATGACGGCCTGAGTTACACCTTCCACCTGCGCGAAGGCGTCAAGTTCCACACCACCCCGTTCTTCAAGCCGACTCGTGAGTTCAACGCCGACGACGTTCTGTTTACCTTCAATCGCATGATTGACAAGAACGACCCGTTCCGTAAGGCGTACCCGACCGAATTCCCGTACTTCACCGACATGGGGATGGACACCAACATCACCAAGATCGATAAAGTCGACGACCACACCGTCAAGTTCACCCTCAAAGAAGTTGATGCCGCGTTCATCCAGAACATGGCCATGAGTTTCGCCTCGGTCCAGTCCGCCGAGTACGCTGCCCAGCTGCTCAAGGAAGGCAAAGCCGCCGACATCAACCAGAAGCCGATCGGTACTGGCCCGTTTGTGTTCAAGAGCTACCAGAAAGACTCCAACATCCGCTACACCGGGAACAAGGATTACTGGAAGCCTGAAGACGTCAAGATCGACAACCTGATCTTCGCCATCACCACCGACCCGTCGGTACGTATTCAGAAGCTGAAAAAGAACGAGTGCCAGATCACTCTGTTCCCACGTCCGGCCGACCTGAAGGCGCTGAAGGAAGACAAAACCCTGAAAATGCCTGACCAGGCCGGTTTCAACCTGGGCTACATCGCCTACAACGTGATGGACAAGGTCAAGGGCAGCAACGAGCCAAACCCGTTGGCCAACCTGAAAGTTCGCCAGGCGCTGGACATGGCGGTGAATAAACCGCAGATCATTGACTCGGTTTATCAGGGTGCCGGCCAATTGGCTGTTAATGCCATGCCGCCGACCCAGTGGTCCTACGACACCACCATCAAAGACGCCAAATACGATCCTGAGAAAGCTAAAGAGCTGCTCAAGGAAGCCGGCGTTAAGCCAGGTACCGAAATCGTTCTGTGGGCGATGCCGGTGCAGCGTCCATACAACCCGAACGCCAAGCTGATGGCAGAAATGCTGCAGTCCGATTGGTCCAAGATCGGTCTCAATGTCAAGATCCAGAGCTACGAGTGGGGCGAGTACATCAAGCGCTCCAAAGGCGGCGAAAACCAGGCGATGATCATCGGCTGGAGCGGCGACAATGGTGATCCGGACAACTGGCTCAACGTGTTGTTTGGTTGCGACTCGCTGAGCGGCAACAACTTCTCCAAGTGGTGCGACAAGAAGTTTGACGGCATCGTGAAAGAAGCCAAGCGCACAACCGACCAGGCAAAGCGCACCGAACTGTACAAACAGGCGCAACACGTCCTCAAGGACGCCGTTCCAATGACACCTATCGCTCACTCGACGGTGTACCAACCCATGCGCGCCAACGTGCAGGACTTCAAGATCAGCCCGTTTGGCTTGAACTCCTTCTACGGCGTCAGCGTCAGCAAATAAGGTTTGGCAACGGCGACGTTTTTGACGTCGCCGTTGCTTTATCTGCCGAGAAAGTAGGAAACAACCTACATCCATTTCCGCTAAGTATTACGGCAGCGGTGTCGGACGCGTTGACCTTTCCTACAAGTCTTTAGGACTTTACGCATTTACTGCCAGACCCATCGCTCATACCGTCGGGATCTGACCAGTGCAGGCGTGGGCTCTCGGTTTTTGCTGCACGCCATGGCTTGAGATCAATGAGGCCTCCACGTCCCTGGACGGGACGGCTCATTGTCAAAACACTAAAAATAAAGAGCGAGCGTCATGCGCCATACCTTGGTTTTATCCGCATTGCTGGGCACCGGCCTGCTGGCCGCCACTTCCATTAGCCAGGCCGCCAACAACAGCCTGGTGTTCTGCTCCGAAGGCAGCCCCGCTGGCTTCGACACCGCGCAGTACACGACCGCGACCGATAATGACGCCGCCGAGCCGTTGTACAACCGACTGGCAGAGTTCGAAAAAGGCGCCACCAACGTCGTACCAGGCCTGGCCACTCGCTGGGATATTTCCGAGGACGGCCTCAAGTACACTTTTCACCTACGCGAAGGGGTGAAATTTCACACGACCAAATACTTCACGCCGACCCGTGATTTCAACGCCGATGACGTGCTGTTCACGTTCAATCGCATGCTTGATCCACAGCAACCTTTCCGTAAGGCTTATCCGACCGAGTTCCCGTATTTCAACGGGATGAGCCTGAACAAGAACATCGCCAAGGTCGAGAAGACCGGGCCGCTGACCGTGGTCATGACGCTCAACAGCGTGGACGCCGCGTTCATCCAGAATATCGCCATGAGCTTCGCCGCCATTCTGTCCGCCGAATACGCTGACAAACTGCTGGTCGAGGGCAAACCGAGCGACATCAACCAGAAGCCGATCGGCACCGGGCCGTTCGTGTTCAAGAGCTACCAGAAAGATTCCAACATCCGTTACATCGGCAACAAGCAGTACTGGGACCCGAGCCGGGTCAAGCTCGAGAATCTGATCTTCGCCATCAACACCGATGCCTCGGTGCGCGTGCAGAAGCTCAAGGCCAACGAGTGCCAGATCACCCTGCACCCGCGCCCTGCCGACGTGACCGCGCTGAAGAACGACCCCACACTCAAGCTCATCGAGAAGCCTGGTTTCAACCTCGGCTACATCGCCTACAACGTGCGGCACAAGCCTTTCGATCAACTCGAAGTGCGCCAGGCGCTGGACATGGCGGTGAACAAGCAAGGGATTCTCAACGCCGTCTATCAAGGTGCCGGTCAACTGGCTGTCAACGCCATGCCGCCGACCCAATGGTCCTACGACGAGACCATTAAAGACGCCGCCTACAACCCGGAAAAAGCCAAGGAATTGCTCAAGGCTGCCGGCGTGAAGGAAGGCACTGAAATTACCCTCTGGGCCATGCCGGTCCAACGCCCGTACAACCCCAATGCCAAGTTGATGGCCGAGATGCTTCAGGCTGACTGGGCGAAAATCGGCCTCACGGTCAAGATCGTCAGCTACGAATGGGGCGAATACATCAAGCGCACCAAGAATGGCGAACACGACATCAGCCTGATTGGCTGGACCGGTGACAACGGGGACCCGGACAACTGGCTCGGCACGCTTTACAGCTGCGACGCCATTGGCGGCAACAACTACTCCATGTGGTGTGATCCGGCTTACGACAAGCTGATCAAGCAGGCCAAAGTCGTTACCGACCGCGACCAGCGCACCGTGCTTTACAAACAGGCGCAGCAGTACCTCAAGCAGCAGGTGCCGATTACGCCAGTCGCCCACTCAACGGTTAACCAGCCGTTGAGCGCCAAAATCGAAGGATTCAAGGTGAGTCCTTTCGGTCGTAACGTGTTCTCGGGCGTCAGCATAGAAAAATAACCGATTAGCCAAAAACGCTGGGGGCGGATTCCGCCCTCACGCAAGCGTATTGCCGTAATTCGTCAATCCGGCCGACAGCAAACGTTTGCGGTGCCTTGAATGAGTTCTGAACCAGATAGCCGGATCACCAAAAAAGACCGGCATTAAAAAAAGAAAGAAAGGAGCTTCACCCATGAAACTGAGCAGCACCGCGTTATTGGCCTTGGCCATCAGCAGCGTAACCGCCACGGCTTACGCAGAAACTCAAAGCCAGGACTTCGTTCCGACCCAACTGGCCAGCACCAATTCCCAGTCGGAAGCCAAAGGCTTCATCGATGGCCAGAGCCTGTCGGGTACTACCCGTAACTGGTATGCCAACGAAGACAAACAACGTGACGGTACTTTCAAGTACGAACGCCATGGGGAAACACTGACCGGTTCGCGTCGCATCAACTGGGTTCAGGGCACCATCCTGAAC
Organism: Pseudomonas sp. RT4P38; assembly: GCF_054897765.1. Classification (NCBI taxonomy): domain Bacteria; kingdom Pseudomonadati; phylum Pseudomonadota; class Gammaproteobacteria; order Pseudomonadales; family Pseudomonadaceae; genus Pseudomonas; species Pseudomonas sp. RT4P38. The sequence continues at coordinate 1,179,174 of NZ_CM142703.1, read as the reverse complement.
TACACCTCGGGCTTCACCCAAGGCACCGTGGGTTTCAGCACCGAAGTCGCTGCCTACAACGCCATTGCGCTGGATCGCAGCCGCGAAGATATCAAGGGCGGTTCCAACCGTACCCTGGCCCACACCAACGGCGATGCCGTGGATCAGTGGAGCAAACTGGGCCTGGCCAACGTCAAGGCGCGTATCTCCAACACCACCCTGACCGCCGGCCGCATGAACTTCAGCAGCCCGATCGTCGACGTCATCGGCAACCGTCCGTTGCCTTCGAGCTTTGAAGGTGTGGCCATTCACAGCGAAGAGTTCGACAACCTGTCGTTCGACCTCGGCACCTTCGACCGCGTGTCGCCACGTACCGAGCAGAGCCTGTCGAAATTCCGCTCCGAATACACCAACAACGGCGCTGAAACCGATCACGTGAACACGGCAGGCCTGAACTATCAGCCGCTCAAAAGCCTGAAAACCAGCCTGTACGCGACCAACGTCGAAGACTTCTGGAACCAGTACTACTTCGGCGCCACCCACGAGCTGGGTGACAGCCAGATGCTGAGCCTGACCACCGGCCTGAACTACTACAAAACCGTCGACGAAGGCAAAAAGTTGATGGGTGAGATCGACAACGACACCTACTCGCTGTCGCTCGGCCTGACTCACCAGGCCCACAGCCTGACATTCTCGTACCAGGAAGTGAACGGTAACGAGTACTTCGACTACCTGCACGAAACCAACGGCATCTACCTGGCCAACTCCCTGCTGTCGGACTTCAACGGCCCGAACGAGAAGTCCTTCCAGATCGCCTACGGCCTCAACATGGCTGAATACGGCGTACCCGGTCTGAAGTTCAACATCTACCAGGCTCGCGGCTGGGGCATTGACGGTACTCACTACACCGGTACCGCCTACGACGTTCGCAACATGGACGGCGAAAACCACTATGAATACGGCATCGGTACTGCTTACGCCGTGCAGAGCGGTCCACTCAAGGCCACCACTGTTCGTGCGACCTACACCACTCACCGCGCCAGCGATAACCAGGCTGACGGCAGCATCAACGAGTTCCGTCTCGTGACCACCATCCCGTTCAAGATTTTGTAAAAACACTGCCCGACGGCTGACTCATGACGAGTCGGCCGTTTGGTTTTTTCCTGTTCAACCGATTGCAGAGGGTTCTTGATGAAAATGCTTCCCCTACGTGCGGCCATCGCTGCCGCGTTGCTGAGTGTCGCTGTTGGCGTCTCGGCCAAACCCCTGGTGGTTTGCACCGAAGCCAGTCCGGAAGGCTTCGACATGGTCCAGTACACGACTGCAGTCACCGCCGATGCAGTGGCCGAAACCATCTTCAATCGTCTGGCGGACTTCAAGCCTGGTACCACTGAAGTGATTCCGGCACTGGCCGAATCCTGGGACATCAGCGAGGACGGTCTGACCTACACGTTCCACCTGCGCAAAGGCGTCAAGTTTCACACCACCGAATACTTCAAGCCGACGCGCGACATGAACGCCGACGACGTGGTCTGGAGCTTCCAGCGTCAGATGGACCCGAAACACCCGTGGCACAACAAGTCGAGCGTGGGCTTCCCGTACTTTGAAAGCATGGGCTTCAAAGAACTGCTCAAAAGTGTCGAGAAGATCGACGACAACACGGTCACGTTCACCCTGACCCGCCGCGAAGCGCCGTTCCTGGCCGACATCGCCATGGCCTTCTCCTCGATCTACTCCGCCGAGTATGCCGACCAGCTGCTCAAGGCCGACAAGACCGGCGACCTGAACAACAAGCCTGTCGGCACCGGCCCGTTCATCTTCCAGCGTTACAACAAGGACGCTCAAGTCCGATTCAAGGCCAACCCGGATTACTTCCGTGGCAAGCCACCGGCCGATTCGCTGATCCTGGCCATCGCCACAGACAACAACGTGCGTCTGCAAAAACTGAAAGCCAACGAGTGCCAGATTGCGCTGTATCCGAAACCGGATGACATCCCGAGCATCAAGAAAGACGCCAAACTGAGTGTTGATGAGCTGAACGCGATGACCGTCTCGTACATCGCCATGAACACCTCGCACAAGTACATGAGTGATGTGCGCGTACGTAAAGCCATCGACATCGCCTTCGACAAGGCCGCGTACGTCAACGCGCTGTTCGGCAAAGGCAATGCGACCGTGGCGGTCAATCCGTACCCGGACACCCTGCTGGGCTACAACCACGACCTGAAGAATCCGCCACGTGATCTGGACAAGGCTCGCGCCTTGCTCAAGGAAGCCGGCGTACCGGAAGGCACCACGTTCACCCTGTTTACCCGTAACGGTGGCGGTCCAACCAACCCGAACCCGATGCTCGGCGCACAGATGATGCAGGCCGACTTGGCCAAGGTCGGGATCAATGTCGATATTCGCGTCATGGAATGGGGCGAAATGCTCAAACGCGCGAAAAACGGCGAGCACGACATGGTGTCTGCCGGATGGGCGGGCGATAACGGCGATCCGGATAACTTCCTGACGCCTATGCTCAGTTGCGAGGCGGCCAAAAACGGCGAAAACTACGCGCGCTGGTGCAATGAGAAGTTCCAGGCGCTGATCGATGAAGCCCGGGCTAAAGTGAACCCGGCGGAACGCGCAGCGCTCTATGAGCAAGCCCAGGAAGTTTTCAATCAGGACCAGCCATGGATCAGCATGGCGCACACCCGTATGTTCACCGCAATGCGCAACAACGTAGAGGGCTATCACATTAGCCCGCTCACCACTAATAACTTCGCCACCACCCAGGTGAAGTAGATAAGAAACTACCGGCATTCCTGACCCAGGAATGCCGGGCACGCCTAACCGGCTGATGAGGTACACCACAAGATGTTTAGTTTTATTGCCCGCCGATTGGGGTTATTGATCCCCACATTCTTCGGCATCACCTTGCTGACTTTCGCGTTGATTCGCATGATTCCAGGCGACCCCGTGGAAGTGATGATGGGCGAACGTCGCGTCGACCCCGAAATGCATGCTCAGGCAATGGAACGCCTGGGGCTGAACAAACCCTTGTATGCCCAATACCTGGATTACGTTGGCAAACTGGCCCACGGCGATCTCGGCGAATCCCTGCGTACCCGTGAAAGCGTCTGGACCGAATTCACTTCTCTATTCCCCGCGACCCTGGAACTGTCCATGGCCGCCCTGTTGTTCGCCGGCATCCTGGGCCTTCTGGCCGGGGTGATCGCGGCACTCAAGCGAGGATCCCTGTTCGACCACGGGGTGATGGGCATCTCCCTGGCGGGATATTCGATGCCGATCTTCTGGTGGGGCCTGATCCTGATCATGTTCTTCTCGGTATCGCTGGGCTGGACCCCGGTGTCCGGGCGGATCGACCTGCTCTATGACATCGAGCCGCGGACCGGCTTCATGCTCATCGACACGCTGCTGGCCGATGACGTCGGTGCGTTCTTCGATGCGCTGCACCACCTGATCCTGCCGGCCATTGTGCTTGGCACCATCCCGCTGGCGGTGATTGCGCGGATGACCCGCTCTTCGATGCTAGAAGTGCTGCGTGAAGACTACATTCGTACCGCCCGCGCCAAAGGCCTGTCGCCGTCGCGCGTGGTGTTCGTTCACGGCCTGCGCAACGCGCTGATTCCGGTACTGACCGTGGTCGGCCTGCAAGTCGGCACATTGCTGGCCGGTGCGGTCCTGACCGAAACCATCTTCTCCTGGCCCGGCATCGGCAAATGGCTGATCGAAGCCATTGGCGCACGGGATTATCCCGTGGTGCAGAACGGCATCCTGCTAATCGCCTGCCTGGTGATTCTGGTCAACTTCGTGGTGGACATCCTCTACGGCTTTGCCAACCCACGCATTCGTCATCAGCGCTGAGATCATCATGACCATGACCACTTCAATTCCATCGGTAGCAGTCGATCAAAGCCTGCTGTACCCGTCCCCGTACAAAGAATTCTGGCAAGCGTTCTCCAAGAACAAAGGCGCCGTCGCCGGCCTGATGTTCATGCTGCTGGTGATTTTCTGCGCACTGTTCGCCCCTTGGGTGGCACCGCATAACCCGAGCGAGCAATACCGCGACTTCCTGCTGACCCCGCCGTCCTGGCTGGAAGGTGGGCAAATCCAGTTCCTGCTCGGCACCGATGAACTGGGTCGCGACCTGCTGTCGCGTCTGATCCACGGTTCGCGCCTGTCCCTGCTGATCGGCTTGTCGTCGGTGGTGATGTCGCTGATTCCAGGGATCCTTTTGGGTCTGTTCGCCGGGTTCTACCCGCGCTTGCTCGGCCCGACCATCATGCGTCTGATGGACATCATGCTGGCCCTGCCGTCCCTGCTGCTGGCGGTGGCGATTGTCGCCATCCTCGGCCCTGGCCTGATCAACACCATTATTGCCATCGCCGTGGTGTCCCTGCCGTCCTATGTTCGTCTGACCCGCGCTGCGGTGATGGGCGAACTGAACCGCGACTACGTGACCGCTGCGCGCCTGGCCGGCGCCACGCTGCCACGCCTGATGTTCATCACCGTGCTGCCTAACTGCATGGCACCGCTGATCGTTCAGGCGACCTTGAGTTTCTCCTCGGCGATTCTCGATGCCGCGGCACTGGGCTTCCTCGGCCTTGGCGTGCAACCGCCAACCCCTGAGTGGGGCACCATGCTGGCTTCGGCTCGCGACTACATCGAACGCGCCTGGTGGGTCGTCAGTCTGCCTGGTTTGACCATTTTGCTCAGCGTGCTGGCAATCAACTTGATGGGCGACGGCCTGCGCGATGCGCTGGACCCGAAACTCAAGAACGCCGCCTGAGGAGATTCAAATGTCACTGTTAGAAATCAAGAATCTCAACGTTCGCTTCGGCGACAAGAACGCCGTACCGGTGGTCGACGGTCTCGACATTACCGTGGACAAGGGCGAAGTTCTGGCCATCGTTGGCGAATCGGGTTCCGGCAAGTCCGTGACCATGATGGCGCTGATGGGCCTGATCGAACATCCGGGGATCGTCACCGCCGACGCGCTGAATTTCGACGGCAAGGACATGCTCAAGCTCAGCAACCGTCAGCGTCGCAAAATCGTCGGCAAAGACCTGGCCATGGTCTTCCAGGACCCGATGACCGCGCTGAACCCGAGCTACACCGTCGGTTTCCAGATCGAAGAAGTGCTGCGCCTGCACCTGAAAATGTCTGGCAAGCAAGCCCGCGCACGCGCCATCGAACTGCTGGAAAAAGTTGAAATCCCGGGCGCCGCCAGCCGTATGAATGCTTACCCGCATCAACTGTCCGGTGGTATGAGCCAGCGCGTTGCGATCGCCATGGCGATTGCCGGCGAACCGAAACTGCTGATCGCCGACGAACCGACCACGGCACTGGACGTAACGATTCAGGCGCAAATCATGGACCTGCTGTTGGCGCTGCAGAAAGAGCAGAACATGGGCCTGGTGCTGATCACTCACGACCTCGCGGTCGTGGCCGAAACCGCTCAGCGTGTGTGCGTGATGTACGCCGGCCAAGCGGTGGAAGTGGGCCAGGTGCCTCAGCTGTTCGACATTCCGGCGCACCCGTACAGCGAAGCGCTGCTCAAGGCGATTCCGGAACACAGCCTGGGCGCCACGCGCCTGGCCACGCTGCCGGGCATCGTTCCCGGTCGTTATGACCGTCCGCAGGGTTGCCTGCTGTCGCCGCGCTGCCCGTACGTGCAGGACAACTGCCGCGTGCAGCGTCCGACCCTTGACCCGAAAAGCAACAGCCTCGCCCGCTGCTTCTACCCGCTGAATCAGGAGGTGGCGTAATGGCCGTCGTACTTACCGCCCGCGACCTGACCCGTCACTACGAAGTGTCCCGTGGCCTGTTCAAGGGCCATGCGACCGTTCGCGCCTTGAACGGTGTGTCGTTTGAACTGGAAGCCGGCAAGACCCTCGCTGTCGTCGGCGAATCGGGCTGCGGCAAATCCACCCTGGCCCGCGCCCTGACGCTGATTGAAGAGCCGTCCTCCGGTTCCTTGAAAATCGCCGGACAAGAAGTCACCGGCGCGAACAAGGCTGAACGCAAGCAACTGCGCAAAGACGTGCAGATGGTGTTCCAGAGCCCTTACGCGTCGTTGAACCCACGGCAAAAAGTCGGTGATCAACTGGCTGAGCCGCTGCTGATCAACACCAACCTGTCGGCTTCCGAACGTCGCGAGAAAGTTCAGGCGATGATGAAGCAGGTGGGCTTGCGTCCCGAGCACTACCAACGTTATCCGCACATGTTCTCCGGCGGTCAGCGCCAGCGGATCGCCCTGGCCCGCGCGATGATGTTGCAGCCTAAAGTGCTGGTCGCGGATGAACCGACTTCGGCGCTGGACGTGTCCATTCAGGCACAGGTGCTGAACCTGTTCATGGACTTGCAGCAAGAGTTCAACACCGCTTACGTGTTCATCTCCCATAACCTGGCGGTGGTGCAACACGTCGCCGATGACGTGATGGTGATGTACCTCGGTCGCCCGGTAGAAATGGGTCCGAAGAACGACATCTACGAGCGTCCTCTGCACCCGTACACCCAGGCGTTGCTGTCGGCGACGCCGACCATTCACCCGGACCCGAACAAGCCGAAAATCAAGATCGTCGGCGAGTTGCCCAACCCGCTGAACCCGCCATCCGGTTGCGCGTTCCACAAGCGCTGCCCGTACGCGACCGAGCGCTGCAGCACCGAAGAGCCGGCCTTGCGCCTGCTCGACAGCCGCCAGGTGGCTTGCCACTACGCCGAGCAATTCCTCGACGGCGCGGCATAAAAAAGCGCGCCCCGATCACCGGGGCGCGCTTTTATGAGTTGAAAAAACTCCTTCTTTTGAATTGCGCATCAGTCCGGCAGAAGGGGTTTTCTTTTGTTTGTCATTTAAGCCCCTTCATCCTCGTCGGCGTCCGGTTCGTCGGTGGTCGAGTCGTCATCGTCCGCGCTGCCACCCTGACCCTGGTCACCGGGTTCCGATTCGGATTTGGCGATCATCAGATTACTGTTCCCCACCTGTCCGCTCGATGCCTGCTCACCGTGGTCCGGGCACTCCGCCCACGCCCCCGCCGACAGGCCAACGGACAGCATCACCAAAACCTTAAACAACAGCACAATGCGTTGAACAATGCTCATAGCCGATTCCATCCTTCATAAGTGAGGCGTGGGTGCCTGTCTGGCGCTGAATGAAATTTAGTTCCGATCAGCGCGGTTCTCCAGATAGGACGCTAACGAATGGACGGAATGCCGTTGGCGGGGAGATTGGTTTTGAATAATGCCTATAACCAGATCAGCTAAGTGGAGCGGGCTCGCCGTGCGCCGAGGAGAGAACCCGTTGCCGCTCCGACAAACGCGTTGCTTGATAAAACAGCGGTATGGACAACACCGCCAGAGCCGCGCTTGCGAGCCAGACACTGTGGCCACCGAAATGACCGTAAAGCTGCCCGCCAAGCACAGGCGAAAGCAGTGCACTCGCACTCCAGCACATGAAAAAAAGGCCAAAGTAGTGCCCGCTTTTTCCTCCTTGCGCATGCTGCATGACCAGCACATTCAGGGGCGGCATGAAAAGCGCTTCGCCAAGCCGGCGTTTTTCAAGGTAGTTGTCGCGTCAACCGTTCAACTATGCCGCTCTTTTCTCGTCCTGCTGCTCCCGATCCGGATTCAGCATCACCGCTCCTATCGGCTCCCAGTTCCGCGTCTGGCCTGACCAACGTTCCGGGCTTTTCTTGCGCGCTCGCTGGTACAGTTCATGCCGCCGCGCCAGGATCTGCTGGTCCAGCCCTCGATGCCGCTCCGTCGGTGTCACGAAGCGGATCCGGCTATGCCGGTGCTCGTTGTTGTACCAACGCATAAAATCTCTCACCCACGCGCGTGCGGCGTCCAAGCTGGCAAAACCCTCCTGCGGCCATTGCGGGCAATATTTCAGCGTTCTAAACAGCGACTCCGAGTACGGATTGTCGTTGCTCACTCGCGGTCGGCCACGGGACGGCGTGATACCCAGGTCGTACATCTTGCTCAACAGCGTCAGCGATTTCATCGGCGCACCATTGTCCGAGTGCAGCACCAGCGGCTCGTGTAAACACTGCTCGCCGATCACGCTGCGTTGCAGCAGCGCAGCCGCTTTTTCGCCGCTTTCTTCTTCGTAAACTTCCCAGCCCACGGCCTTGCGGCTGTAAATATCTTCGATCAAATACAGGTAGTAGTACTTGCCGCGTATCGGCGACGGCAAATACGTGATGTCCCACGACCACACCTGATTGGGCGCTTTGGCGACATGCGTCGTCGGTGCCGCATGCCGTCTGGGTCGCTGGCTACGGCCCCGATGATGTTGCTGACCGGCTGCACGCAGGATGCGATAAAACGTCGCTTCCGACGCCAGATAACGCCCCTCGTCAGCCAGCCTCGGTACGATCTGACTCGGCGGCAAATGGGCATACGCAGGGCTGTTACACAGCGTCACGATCGCTTGTCGTTCGATCTCGCTCAACGCATTACGCGGCGTGGGCCGCACGGTGGTTGTGCGGGCATCGGCTTGAAGATCCTCACTCTGCGTCCATCGCTGCAAGGTTCTGAGCGACAGCCCCACCTCTTGGCACGCTCTGATTTTTCGAGCACCGGCCTCGATGGCTTCGATCAACCAAGCCACCAACAACTGCCGTTCCGGCAAAGAGGTCAGGTGTCCTCGTTGTCGATCCCCCAGTAATCGTTGAGCTTTTTTCGCAGCACCAACAACGCGGCGGTTTCGGCCAGCGCCTTGTCTTTACGCAGCAGTTCGCGCTCAAGTTGCTGAATACGTTTCTTGTCCTTGCGAGATTGTTCGCGGTCGACCTTTTGTTGGTTCTGAACACTCTGCTGCCCCGTGATACAGGCTTGGCGCCAGGCGCTGACGTGTTCGGGGTACAGACCTTTTCGTCGGCAGTACTCACCCAGTTCGAGCTGCGACAGACCGGCGGTTTCAAGGACGACAGCGAACCGGGCTTCAGCAGACCAGTTCTCGGGGAGTGGCTTGTCTTCAGGCACTGCGCTTCCTTCAGAACTGACCTTCTTGCGCCAGTTGGACAAAGACATTTCGCTAACCCCTTCACGCCGGGAAACCTCGGCCATCGTCAGGTTCAGCGGGGGAAGCAGCATCTTGAGTAATGCGGCTTTGCGTTCAGGTGAATAGTACGGCACGACCAGTCTCTTTCCGCCCCCGATATGCTTTTTCAGGAAAATTCGGAGAGGCGACAACTATCCTGACACCGGGGGAAGCGTCCAAATCACAGTCGATAAGCAGACATAAAGCACCCCGGAACCCAAGGGCAACATCCCGAGCCCGCAGGCCAATAACAGGCTCCCTGCCAGCAGTTGCCGACGCGCGCCCCATTGCTCACTCCAATGAGATAACGGTATTTGCAGCACCACCACCAGCACCGCATTGAGTGCAAATTGCCACCCAATGACTTCAGTGCTCAACCGGTAGTACTCGAATAAATAGTTGCCCAACATGCTGTAGACCGGGTCAAAGGCCAGGCCGAGCACGACAGAAGCCGCCAACAACCAAAGGAATGGTTTATCTCGATACGGGACGCATGAGCCTGAAGCACTATCAGACACCTCATCCGGCATCAGAACCGGTCGATGCCATGTCGTCCGGACAAACCAGAGCAACGCCAACAGTGTCATGACCGCACTGGCAAAAAACACCCAGCGAAAATCAGTCTGCGCCAAAACCCCACCGACCACCCCTGCGACAGCCATACCCAGGTTTCTGGCAACACGACTCAGTGACTGTGCACGAGCGCGCTGCGCAACCTGGCAATATTCCATGATCAAACGCTGATGAAGCGTTCGAATCGCACCATCGAGTACACCGCTGAACAGCAGCAACCCAGCCAGCCAAGGCACTTCAGTGACCAGCCCCAACAAGAGCAGTACCCACGCCGAGACAAAAAACAACGCCGCAGTGAGCCTCGCCGTGGAAAAGTGATCACTCAGCAGTCCACCCACCATTGACCCTATCAGCAAGCCGGCCCCGTAACCGGACAACAACCAGCCAACAGTTTCAATCGCCAGCCCCAGTTCCTGGCGCAGGTACAGCGCCATGAACAGTTTGACCATGGTGCTCAACCGATTGATGAAGAGCAGCGCCGCCAGCACCCAGGCCATTGGACAGAAGTAGCCATCTAACCGAATCAGGTGTGTGAGCCGACTGGTCATTCCATTGATCCCTTGTGCTCCTGCTCGCGGAAAGTCGCTGCTTGTGAAGTGTTCTCTGAACACTAGACTTCAACGGTGTCGTTGTCTCGGGTAAAAACGCCAGTAACGGAAAATCGGAGTCCAGCTACAGAATCAGGAAAAAAGACCTACAGAAAACACCCCTCACCCCAGCCCTCTCCCCAAAGGGGAGAGGGGGAAAGGGAGCAAATCTTCATCGCTTTCAAGACCTGAGTTCGACTCGGTCTTTCAGGTCGATGTAGCTCCAAGAACACCTCGATCAGTCCCCTCTCCCCCCGGGAGAGGGCTAGGGTGAGGGCGGCGATTCACCAGCTAATAAAAAACCCCGAGGCTCACACATCGGGGTTTCCGGTTTCTCAGTTCAACGCTTAATGATGCTCACGCGTCGCACGGAACTTCACATCCGGCCAGCGCTCTTCCATCAGCGCCAGGTTGACTCGGGTCGGAGCCAGGTAGGTCAGGTGACCGCCGCCGTCAATCGCGAGGTTTTCCACAGCCTTGATCTGGAACTCTTCAAGCTTCTTCTTATCGCTGCAATCAATCCAGCGCGCGGAATAAACGGTGATCGGCTCGTAGGAGCACTCAACCTTGTATTCCTCTTTCAAGCGACTGGCGACCACATCGAACTGCAGCACACCGACGGCGCCGAGGATGATGTCGTTGCTGCGCGTGGGGAAGAACACCTGGGTCGCGCCTTCTTCCGCCAGTTGCTGCAGACCCTGACGCAGTTGCTTGGACTTGAGCGGATCACGCAGGCGCACGCGACGGAACAGTTCCGGGGCGAAGTGCGGGATACCGGTGAAGCCCAGGACTTCGCCTTCGGTGAAGGTGTCGCCGATCTGGATAGTGCCGTGGTTGTGCAGGCCGATGATGTCGCCGGCGAATGCTTCTTCCAGTTGCTCACGCTCGGAGGAGAAGAACGTCAGCGCGTCGCCGATCCGCACGTCTTTGCCGGTGCGCACGTGGCGCATCTTCATGCCTTTTTCGTACTTGCCGGAGCAGATACGCATGAAGGCGATACGGTCGCGGTGTTTGGGGTCCATGTTCGCCTGGATCTTGAACACGAAGCCGGCGAATTTCTCTTCAACCGGTTCCACGGTGCGCTCGTTGGCGACACGGGCCAGCGGTTTCGGCGCCCAGTTGACCACGGCGTCGAGCACGTGATCGACACCGAAGTTGCCCAGTGCAGTACCGAAGAACACCGGGGTCAGTTGGCCGTCGAGGAATTCCTGTTGATTGAATTCGTGACAGGCACCCTGCACCAGTTCCAGCTGATCGACGAAGCGATCGTACTCGTCGCCCAAGTGCGCGCGGGCTTCATCGGAGTCGAGCTTCTCGATGATTTTCACGTCAGTCCGCTCGTGGCCGTGGCCAGCGGTGTACACGATGATGTAGTCGTCGGCGAGGTGATAAACGCCCTTGAAGTCGCGGTAGCAACCGATCGGCCAGGTGATCGGCGCCGCCTTGATCTTCAGGACCGCTTCGATTTCGTCGAGCAGTTCGATCGGGTCGCGAATGTCACGGTCGAGTTTGTTGATGAAGCTGACAATCGGCGTGTCACGCAGACGGCAGACGTCCATCAGCGCGATGGTCCGTGGCTCTACACCCTTACCGCCGTCGAGGACCATCAATGCCGAGTCAACCGCCGTCAAGGTGCGGTAGGTATCTTCGGAGAAGTCTTCGTGGCCCGGGGTGTCGAGCAGGTTGATCATGTGATCGCGATACGGGAACTGCATGACCGACGTGGTAATGGAAATACCCCGTTGTTTTTCCATTTCCATCCAGTCGGAGGTGGCATGGCGGTCAGATTTGCGAGATTTCACCGTGCCAGCAATCGCAATCGCCTTGCCCATCAGCAAGAGCTTCTCGGTGATGGTGGTTTTACCGGCATCGGGGTGGGAAATAATGGCGAAAGTGCGGCGTTTCGCGACTTCGGCGGCCTGTTTGGTCATGGGAAATCGCCTGGCAGGTGATTCAAAAAAGGGCGGCGAGTATAGCGCAAACCGAGCCTAACGGACCACCGCTCGCCCTGTCGCCAAAGGCAAACGACGGGACCGAAGGGACATCAAGGGTGGCTAATTGCTGCTAAATATGGAACCTTTTAAAAGGTGGAGGCGTCCACTCCCCTGTTACTGCACTCGTACCAGGGGCTGAAAAATCAGCAAGTTGGCCTGACGAGGCTGCGCTTATGGCTCGATTCATGTCCCTTTGAGGACATAGAACGCGCTGCTTCTCGCGAACGTTGTTTTCCCGGCAGCCAGGAATGGCATTGCCACACGGGACTGCGTTCGCCGACAAAGAAAAAAGGAGTCCGCCTGTGGCTATTCGCTATGGCAAAGGGCTGATAGGAGGTGCGGTTGTCGTCGCCCTTCTGGCCCTGCTGGTCCACTGGATTGGCACCAACACGATCGAACATTACCGCGACGATTTGTTGTTTTACCTGCAAGCTCATCTGATTCTTGTCCTCGTTTCCATGCTCGCCGCCCTCGTTGTGGGCATACCCGCCGGCATCTTCCTCAGCCGCCCGACCATGGTTGGACGCGCCGAACGCTTCATGCAGATCTTCAACATCGGCAACACCGTGCCGCCTCTTGCCGTACTGGCCATCGCCCTGGGTATCCTCGGCATCGGCAGCGGCCCCGCGATTTTCGCCCTGTTCCTCGCCTCGCTATTGCCGATCGTGCGCAACACCTATGAAGGCCTGAAAAACGTTCAGGGATCGCTCAAGGAAGCGGCCGTCGGCATCGGCATGACGCCGACTCAGGTGCTGTGGCGGGTCGAACTGCCGAACGCCGTGCCGATCATCATCGGAGGCGTGCGCGTGGCCCTGGCGATCAACGTCGGCACCGCACCGCTGGCGTTCCTGATCGGCGCCAACAGTCTGGGCAGCCTGATTTTCCCCGGCATCGCCCTGAACAATCAGCCGCAACTGCTGCTCGGCGCGGCATGCACCGCCCTGCTGGCCTTGCTGCTCGACGGACTGGTGACACTCGCCAGCCGCCTCTGGCTCGAACGCGGCTTGCGCCCGTATTAAGCCTCGGCAAAGGAATTTTTATGAAAAGACTGACCTTATTATTGGGCTGCGTCCTGCTGTTCGCAGGATTTGCCCACGCCGCTGAAAAACCCGTGATCCGCATTGGCGCCCGGGTGTTCACCGAACAAACCCTGCTGGCGGAAATCACCTCCCAATACCTGCGCACCAAGGGTTACGACACTCAGGTGACCGGCGGTCTGGGCAGCAACCTGGCTCGCAGCGCCCACGAAAGTGGCCAACTGGATTTGATGTGGGAATACACCGGCGTGTCGCTGGTGGCTTACAACCATGTCACTGAAAAGCTCGACAGCGCTCAGTCCTACGCCAAGGTGAAAGAACTCGACGCGAAAAAAGGCCTGATCTGGCTCACCCCGTCGAAATTCAGCAACACCTACGCCCTGGCCCTGCCGGAAAACACCGCGAAGGCCTACCCGCAGATCAACACCATCAGCGAGCTGAACACGGTAATGCAGGCTGAGGCGAAGACCCATCACCTGGTGGCGCTGGACACCGAGTTCGCCAACCGCTCCGACGGTCTGGACGGCATGGTGGACCTCTACGGCATGAACCTGACCCGCAAAAACATCCGCCAGATGGATGCAGGGCTGGTCTACACCGCCCTACGCAATGGTCAGGTGTTTGCCGGTCTGGTCTACACCACTGACGGTCGTTTGAACGCTTTCAAGCTGAAACTGCTCGAAGACGACAAGCACTACTTCCCTGACTACACCGCCGCGCCGGTGGTGCGTCAGGTCTACCTCGACGCTCACCCGAAACTCGCCGAAGAACTCAAGCCGCTGGCTGAACTATTCGACGACGCCACCATGCGCCAGCTCAATGCGCGGGTCGATGTCGATCACGAAAGCCCTTCATCCGTTGCCGCCGATTTCCTGCGCCAGCACCCACTCAACTAAGGAGGAAAAGACATGGAATTTCTGAACGCCTTTTTCCATCTCGACTGGCCGCTGGTCCTGCAACTGACCGGGCAGCACATCACCCTCGTCGGTATTGCCGTGACCTTGGCGATTCTGGTCGGCGTGCCGCTGGGCATCCTGATGACACGCTTCCCGACCCTCGCCGGCCCGTTGCAAGCCAGCGCCACGGTGCTGCTGACGGTGCCGTCGATTGCGCTGTTCGGCCTGCTGCTGCCGTTCTACTCCAAGTTCGGCCAGGGCTTGGGGCCGATGCCGGCGATTACCGCGGTGTTTTTGTATTCGCTGCTGCCGATCATGCGTAACACCTACCTCGCCCTGACCGGCGTCGAACCGGGCATTCGCGAAGCCGCCCGCGGCATCGGCATGACCTTCGGCCAGCGCCTGCGCATGGTCGAGTTGCCGATCGCCGTGCCCGTGATCCTCGCCGGCGTGCGCACCGCCGTGGTCATGAACATTGGTGTCATGACCATCGCCGCGACCATCGGCGCCGGTGGCCTCGGTGTACTCATTCTCGCTTCCATCAGCCGCAGCGACATGTCGATGCTGATCGTCGGCGCCGTGCTGGTCAGTCTTCTGGCCATCTTCGCCGACCTGCTTCTGCAATGGCTGCAACGCACGCTGACTCCAAAAGGATTACTCAAATGATCGAACTTCAAAACCTCAGCAAAACCTTCCAAAGCAACGGCAAAGATGTGAAAGCCGTGGACTCGGTAAGCCTGACCGTCAATGAAGGCGAGATCTGTGTGTTCCTCGGGCCATCGGGCTGCGGCAAAAGCACCACGTTGAAGATGATCAACCGCCTGATCAAGCCGACCTCCGGCAAGATCCTGATCAACGGCGAAGACACCACCGACCTCGACGCCGTGACCCTGCGCCGCAACATCGGTTATGTGATCCAGCAGATCGGTCTGTTCCCGAACATGACCATCGAGGAAAACATCACCATCGTTCCGCGCCTGTTGGGTTGGGACAAACAAAAATGCCACGACCGCGCCCGCGAGTTGATGAGCATGATCAAGCTTGAGCCCAAGCAATACCTGACTCGCTACCCGCGTGAATTGTCCGGTGGCCAGCAGCAACGGATCGGCGTGATTCGTGCGCTGGCAGCAGATGCGCCGTTGCTGTTGATGGACGAACCGTTTGGCGCGGTGGATCCGATCAACCGCGAGATGATCCAGAACGAGTTCTTCGAGATGCAGCGGGCGCTGAACAAGACCGTGATCATGGTCAGTCATGACATCGACGAAGCGATCAAGCTGGGCGACAAAATTGCGATCTTCCGCGCAGGTAAACTGCTGCAGATCGATCACCCGGACACGCTGCTGGCGCACCCGGCGGATAACTTTGTCAGCAACTTCGTCGGCCAGGACAGTACCCTCAAGCGTCTGTTGCTGGTGAAAGCCGAAGATGCAGCGGACAACGCACCGTCGGTGAGCCCGGAAACGCCAGTGGCTGAAGCCCTGGAGTTGATGGACGAGCTTGACCGTCGCTACGTGGTGGTCACTTGCGCCGACAATAAAGCACTGGGCTACGTGCGCCGTCGCGACCTGCACCGTCAAACCGGCACCTGCGCGCAATACCTGCGCGAGTTCAACGCCACTGCAGCCTACGACGAGCATTTGCGCATCCTGCTGTCGCGTATGTACGAGTTCAATCGCTCGTGGTTGCCGGTGATGGATGCCGAGCGGGTGTTCCTTGGGGAGGTGACCCAGGAATCGATTGCCGAGTACTTGAGTTCCGGTAAGTCCCGTGGGGGCAAGACCAGCATTGTTTCGCCGGCCGAGACAGCGTTGGCCTGATCTGACGTCTTCGCGGGCAAGCCTCGCTCCTTGGATTTGTGTCGTGCGTCTATTTTTTGCACGACACCGAACCTGAGCGAGGCTTGCCCGCGAATGGGCCGCCACAGATCCCTCTGAAACACCTCAAATCGCGCTGCCAGGGGAACATCACACTGTCATGCAGGTCGGTTACATCAGTAACTGTCCGGGACCGCACGACGGATGTGTGCAAAAACGCGACATTTTTTGTTGATCTCAAGCCCCTCACGCCCTAAAGTTCGCGCCGAACGTCCATGCTGGAAACGATCCATCCGGCTCAAGTACTGACGACGAGACAGCAAGGCCAAGGGAAGCACCGCCTCCCGTGGCCTTTTTGCTTTCGGCGACATGCCTTGGGAAGTAGGCGAACCAAAGTGGGGATACGGAGGACGTTCATTTGCACCCATTGATTAATCTAGTTTGCCAGTAGGAGTTCCCAGCATGTCGATCAACGTCGAAGACTATTTCGCGCGCGATACCTTCCAGAAAATGAAGGCCTTCGCCGACAAACAAGAAACCCCGTTCGTGGTGATCGACACCGCGATGATCAGCCAGGCCTACGACGACCTGCGCGCCGGTTTCGAATTCGCCAAGGTCTACTACGCGGTCAAGGCCAACCCGGCCGTCGAAGTCATCGACCTGCTCAAAGAGAAAGGCTCGAACTTCGACATCGCCTCGATCTACGAGCTCGATAAAGTGATGAATCAGGGCGTTGGCCCGGATCGCATCAGCTACGGCAACACCATCAAGAAATCCAAGGACATTCGCTACTTCTACGAGAAGGGCGTGCGTCTGTATGCCACCGACTCCGAAGCCGATCTGCGCAACATCGCCAAGGCTGCACCGGGTTCGAAAGTCTACGTGCGCATCCTCACCGAGGGCTCGACCACCGCTGACTGGCCTTTGTCGCGCAAATTCGGCTGCCAGACCGACATGGCCATGGACTTGCTGATCCTCGCCCGCGACCTGGGCCTGGTGCCGTACGGCCTCTCGTTCCACGTTGGCTCGCAACAGCGCGACATCAGCGTCTGGGACGCGGCGATCGCCAAGGTCAAAGTGATCTTCGAACGCCTGAAAGAAGAAGACGGCATCCACCTGAAGCTGATCAACATGGGCGGTGGCTTCCCGGCCAACTACATCACCCGCACCAACAGTCTGGAAACCTACGCTGAAGAAATCATCCGTTTCCTCAAGGAAGACTTTGGCGATGAGCTGCCGGAAATCATTCTGGAGCCAGGCCGTTCGCTGATCGCCAACGCCGGCATCCTGGTCAGCGAAGTGGTGCTGGTTGCACGTAAATCCCGTACCGCCGTCGAGCGATGGGTGTACACGGATGTAGGCAAGTTCTCCGGCCTGATCGAAACCATGGACGAAGCCATCAAGTTCCCGATCTGGACCGAGAAGAAAGGCGAAGTGGAAGAAGTGGTTATCGCCGGCCCAACCTGCGACAGCGCCGACATCATGTACGAAAACTACAAGTACGGTTTGCCGCTGAACCTGGCGATTGGTGATCGTTTGTACTGGCTGTCGACGGGTGCGTATACCACCAGTTACAGCGCGGTTGAATTCAATGGCTTCCCGCCGCTGAAGTCGTTTTACGTTTAACCCCGTATAGACTGTATAAAAAACCCGTGATCGCTCACGGGTTTTTTTATATTTACATCGATAGACACCCCACTTTCCAACCACCAAAAAAAGTTACAGATTAATCAACTGACAACATCCAAAGTAAAGTTATGCTGCGCACTCAGCCCATTACTTGAAAAGGATTTCAATCATGCAACTCAATGTCACAACCACTGCATCTCCACCGATTATCACAAAAAGCGACATCGCACGAATCAAAGAATACATCAGCACTGTAAAAGCACTTCCGATCACCATCGGAGAAGTTCAAAAGCTCTTGGAAAGCGAAGCCACTGGCATTGCCAACCTAGAGCCTTATGACATTGTCAGTACTTTTACTAAAATCATTAATAACGCGAATAGCTGGAACGATATCGAATTATCGATGAAAAAAGTTGCCAGTGGCCTTAATGCTTTTCATGCGGACCTCTCCTCCTTCGGGAAAGATATTATCGACGCTATTGTGACAATGCCTGGTTACAAAAACTACCTCGGCACTCTCGACGGGCTGACCGAAGAAGAAATCGCCAGTCTTCCACCTTTGAAAGTTGGACAAGATGAGAAAAACAGGTTCCCCACTATCAAAGACTCCATCCACTTTATTGCCAGCTCAATTGAACAGAAAAGGATGAGTAGCACTGACATTCAGCTGCGTCTCGGCGCTTTCAAAAATGAGTTGAGCAATGAGATATCGGTAATGATTGGCGAAAAGCTGAAGCTGGCCGGCGGTCATGAATTGAATGCCCAGATCACCAAACTCAATGCCGACATTGATGCAGCCCAGCAATTGGTCGATGAAAAAACCCGGGAACACGAGCCCAATTTTTTCGACTATTTCATGGCTGTCGCTTCCCCGGTGGGGAGCCTTTACATGCGGACGAAAGCACTGCTTCAAGACGTTCACG
Source organism: Pseudomonas sp. RT4P38 (assembly GCF_054897765.1). Classification (NCBI taxonomy): domain Bacteria; kingdom Pseudomonadati; phylum Pseudomonadota; class Gammaproteobacteria; order Pseudomonadales; family Pseudomonadaceae; genus Pseudomonas; species Pseudomonas sp. RT4P38. Next base: position 1,160,690 of record NZ_CM142703.1, on the reverse strand, counting down.
TCGCCCCCTTGATTCGTCAGAGGGATGAACTCACCGAGCAAGTCCGCAAGAAGCATGTGCTCACGGGAACGTTGCAGACGCTGCATAATCGTCTGTACAGCGTAGACACTTACATTATCGGTGCTGTCAGCAGCACCGCCCTGCTGGAAACCTTGTGGATCACAATTTCCGAATATATCGACTCGTCAAAAAACAAAATTGATGGCATTCACGAATTCCTGTCGTTAAGAACATTTGTTACGAGCCTACGGGTTGTTCTCGAAGACTGGAAAAAAGTGGATGCTAACGCAAAAGCCCTTACCACTGCATTCGACTGACTCTACCATTCCTCCCTTTAGCAAAACCCTCCATAAATAAGGATATTTATGACAACTCTATTGTTTACCGCACCTGATATGTCGCTGATTCGTGACAGCCGGGAAACTATCCGTTATCAAGCTATTATCGGCTCTGCAGACTTATATATTGAAGCGCTTAGAAATGAACTTCTTAAACTTAATGCCGAGATCACCAGCACGGACCAGGCAGTCTCCAGGACATTAACTTCTGCCATCATCAGCCTGGATACCAAAGCGCTGCGTGATACGCTGGAAGCGCTGGTCGCACTGACAGAAGACGAAACAAATGCAGAGACTGAAAAAGTCATTCAATCCTATACAAAAATCGCCGACCAATTGATCACAATGTGCACAGAAAAGCTGGATGAGTTACAGACGGAATTGAGCCACGCTGTCTTCAGTGTCAAAAACGCCCCCATCAGTAATAACAGGTTCAGAATTGCCGAATTAGCGGAAGCCCGCGAGGCACTGGCCGCAGAGTTGGACAAAGAAAAGCCACCTGTGGATTTGCTTCTCGAAGATGAAAAGACCCTGAACAAAGCGATCAGCCTGTTTGAAAGTCTCACCTTTATCGATCGCCTGAAACCGCTGTTTGCGCAACTGACCGGGATGATCGGCACCCAACCTGAAACGCCTGAAACCGCAGCAATGAAGGCGGGCCTGGTGGTCGCGAACAAGCTTCTTGATGAGGCTAACGAACTGATCAAATACCAGGGCTTGATCAAAGCTCGAACGACGCTGCGGGTCCGCCTCAACGCGCGCCAGGAACGTCTGGACTCGCTGGTCGCACAGATGAGTGACAACGACAAGAAGACCAAACAGCTGAACGATACAAAAAAAGTGATCGAGCCCCGAAACATTTATGCGGATGAAACGAGCAAAATCGTTGAGTCACTGTCGCAGCTTCTGGATGCGATCACCCAGGATGCCGAAAACGACATCATCAAAAAGGGTCATCAACTAGTAGCTCATGCGAAGTCTTTTACGCCACACCTTGAAAACCTCAGAGGTCAGTGGCTGCGCGGTTAATTCAGTTGTTGAGCGAGTTGGGTCGCCCGTTGCTGATATTGCTGAGCCATTGCGCGAATCCCGGGATGTGGAGCGTTGAGTAACGCTTCCCCGCTTACCCGCAGAAAGTTCTGGTTACCGTCGGCCAATGCCCGGCGTAACCAGGACATTGCTTCGTCAACCTGCCCTTCACCTGCCAACAGCGCCGCGTAACTGAACTGACCTCGAAAATCCCCGCCTTCGGCAGATCGTTGATACCACTGCCGTGCCGCGAGTGGATCGGCAAGGCAAACCTCACCATCTTCCAGATAACGTCCCAGCAGATTCATGGACTTCGCATGGCCCAATTCGGCCGCCTGTCGATACAGACTCAAGGCTTGCAGCTGATTCACCACCACACCACGTCCAGTCGCCAGCAGATTGGCGTAGTTGTACATCGCCCAATCCAGTCCCGCTTCAGCAGCCTGACGATAATGCCTTGCGGCTACCGAGGCATCGGTGACGCAACCCCAGCCATGTTCATGACAACGACCGAGCATGTTGCGCGCCATCAAATGTCCGCCCTGGGCGGCGATCTCGAACCAGCGCACGGCCAGCGGCTGATCCCGTTCGATGCCCTGCCCGTCCAGCAGAATCTGCCCCAACAGTGCCTGAGCATCGAGCACGCCTTCGCGGGCGGCGAGCAGAATCGCCTGAGCCGCCCGCGCCGGGCTTTCCTCGAGCATTGATTTGAGCCGATCACCGTCGAGGACTTCCTCTCGGCGTAAACGAAAGTCTGACACTTACACCTCGACCCAGCGACGCAACAGGTTGTGGTATGTGCCGGTGAGGCGAATCAGCGAAGGGTGATCGGGCATGTCCTGGGTCAGCTGCTGGATCGCTCCGTCCATCTCGAACAACAAGGCGCGCTGGCTGTCTTCGCGAACCAGGCTTTGGGTCCAGAAAAATGAGGCGTATCGGGTGCCGCGGGTGACGGCATTGACCTTGTGCAGGCTGGTGCCGGGGTACAAGACCATGTCACCGGCGGGCAACTTCACCCGTTGAGTGCCGAAAGTGTCCTGGATTTCCAGTTCACCGCCGTCGTAGTCGTCCGGCTCGCTGAAGAACAGGGTGGCCGACAGATCGGTGCGCACCCGCTCGATGCTGCCCTTGGGCTGGCGCACGGCGTTGTCGATGTGAAAGTCGAAACTGCCGCCGGCCGTGTAACAGTTCAGTAACGGAGGAAAAACTTTGTGCGGTAACGCCGCCGACATGAACAGCGGATTTTTCCACAGCCGTTCAAGCATCGCCGCGCCGACTTCCTTGGCCAGCGGGTGACCTTCGGGCAGTTGCAGATTGTGCTTGGCTTTGGCCGACTGGTAACCGGCGGTGATCTTTCCATCAGCCCAATCTGCCTGCTCCAGAGCTTCGCGGATGCGCTGCACTTCTTCTTTCGCGAACACGCCGGGAATATGCAGCAGCATGGGGATGACACCTGAAGACAAAGAGGCGGCAATGGTATTGATTCTTATTGCCCGTGTAAAACCCCCACGACGAACGAGACGCCAAAAACCGTAAGGGTAAATTGTAAAGAATGTAAATTTAATGCGAATAGTAAAGTTTCGCAATTGATACAAATACCTGTTTACCCTATATTCCGCGGCCTCAAATCCTTGGGGAGGGGAATTCTCATGTCACGCCAACAATTACAATTACCGGTCAGTTCACCGCGTTTGCTCGCGTCTGCAATTGGCGTGGCGATCACTGCCGGCTCTGCGGGCCACATGGCTTTCGCGGCTGAACAGGCCGACGAAAAAGCACCGAGCAATGTGATTTCCCTGGGCGCTACCGCTATCAACGGCGAAGCTCAGGACGAGACCTCCTACAAGACCGATACCTCGGCCAACAAGAAGTACACCGCGCCACTGCGTGAGACGCCGAAAAGCGTCACCGTGATTCCGCAACAAGTGATTCGCGACACGGGCGCCACCAGCCTGGTCGACGCGTTGCGCACCACACCGGGTATCACGTTTGGTGCCGGTGAAGGCGGCAACCCGGCTGGCGATCGTCCGATCATTCGCGGCTTCAACGCAGAAAGCGACGTGTTCATCGACGGCATGCGCGACCCGGCCTCCCAGAGCCGCGAGATCTTCAACGTAGAATCGATCGAAGTCAGCAAGGGCCCGGGGTCGGCCTTCACCGGCGCGGGTTCCACCGGTGGCAGCCTGAACCTGGTGAGCAAGACCGCCAAGCTGGGCAATGCCTACAACGGCGGCTTCACCTGGGGCTCGGACCAGACCAAGCGCACCACCCTCGATCTGAACCAGCAGATGACCGACACCTCGGCCTTCCGTCTGAACCTCATGAAGCATGAAGCCAACGTCGCCGGCCGTGATGCCGTGGACGTCAGCCGTTGGGGCGTGGCACCTTCCTTCGCGTTCGGCCTGGGTACCGACACCCGCCTGACCGTCGGCTACTACCACGTCGAAACCGACGACATGCCCGACTACGGCCTCCCGTTGACCTTGAGCCCCAACCGCAGCAAGTACAACGTCGATAAACCTGTGCATGTTGATCGCGACAACTTCTACGGCCTCACCGGTCGCGACTATCGCCAGACCAGCAACGACAGCGGCACCCTCAAGATCGAACACGATCTGAATGATGACCTGACCGTCTCGAACAGCTTCCGCATGTCCCGTTCGACCCTCGACTACATCGTCACCAACCCGGACGACAGCAAGGGCAACGCGGTCAATGGCAACGTGTATCGCGGCGCGAAAAGCCGTAATTCGACGTCCAGCGGCTGGATCAACCAGACTGACCTGAGTGCCAAGTTCAACACCGGCGCCATCGAACACAGCCTGGTCACCGGCCTTGAGTTTTCCTATCAAGACACCCACAACCGCCCGTACATCCTGACCTCGACCGCCAGCGGCACCCGCTGCAACCGTGCCCTGTTCAACTCCGGCGACTGCACCAGCCTGCAAAACCCGACGCCTGGGGATAACTGGAACGGCAGGATCACCGACAGTGCCGCGTTCACCGACACCGACACCAAAACCGCTGCGGCCTACGTGTTCGACACGCTGAAGTTCAACGAGCAATGGTCCCTGAACTTGGGCCTGCGTTATGACAACTACCAGGTCGAATCCAGCGGCCACGCGAACGCTAGCAGCACCGCTCCAGCGAACGACTTCTCCCGTGAGAACACCAGCGACCTGGTCAACTACCAGATCGGCGTGGTCTACAACGTGTTGCCTAACGGCAGCATCTACGCGGCCTACTCCACCTCCAGCAACCCGTCCGGTGAAACCAGCGGCAACGGTGGCCTGGAACTGGCGGCGAACAACAGCGATCTGGACCCGGAAAAGAACCGCAACTACGAGATCGGCACCAAGTGGGACTTCTTCGGTGACGACCTGTCGCTGACCGCCGCACTGTTCCGCACCGAGAAAACCAACGCCCGCATCAACGATCCGGACGGCGGCACCACTCAAGTGCTGGACGGCGAACAGCAGGTCAATGGCCTGGAACTGAGCTACGCCGGCAAGCTGACTCGTAACTGGAGAGTCTTCGGCGGCTACACCTACATGGACAGCGAAGTGGTCAAAACCACCCTCGCCGCCGATGAAGGCAACCACATGCCAAGCACTCCACAGAACAACTTCACGTTCTGGTCGACCTACGATCTGGTGCCGGACAAGTTGACCGTCGGTGCCGGTGCGACCTACGTCGATTCCCAGTTCGGCAACGTCGTCAACTCGGTGGAGATCCCGTCCTACTGGCGTTACGACGCGATGGCCAGCTACCGCCTGACCAAGAACGTCGACCTGCAACTCAACGTACAGAACCTGACCGACGAGCGTTACTTCGACCAGATACTGCAGAACCACTACGCCCACGTGGCGGCGGGTCGTACCGCCCTGCTGAGCGCCAACTTCCACTTCTGATAGAAGCGTGAAGACCAAGGCCCCGTTCATCCAGGTGAACGGGGCTTTTGTGCGTAAAAAAGAATGTTTCTCGACAACCCACGGCATAATGCGCGCCGTGATGATTATTTCCGAACGAACAAGGCGAGCGACGTGTTGAAGAAAACCCTGTTCCAGTTGCACTGGTTTTTCGGCATCAGCGCCGGACTGGTCCTGGCCCTGATGGGCATCACCGGGGCGACGGTGTCGTTTCAGGATGAAATCCTGCGCGCGCTGAACCCTTCTGTGTTGCAGGTCGAGAAGCAGGTCGCTGGCGTCCTGCCGCCCGTTGAGCTGGTGGAGAAAATCGAGGGTGCATCCGGCAAGAAAGTCGCGATGCTCTGGGTCGAGACTGACAGCGGCAACGCCGCGCGGGTGTCCTTTACCCCGCCACCGGGTGAACGCCGCGGCGAGATGCGCTACTTCGATCCGTACACCGCCGAGTTCATGGGCGATGCCACTGGCCAGGACTTCTTCGGCCTGATGCTGCAACTGCACCGCTTCCTCGCCATGGGCGATACCGGTCGGCAGATCACCGGCGCGTGCACGCTGATTCTGGTGTTCTTCTGCCTGTCCGGTCTGTACCTGCGCTGGCCACGTCAGTGGAAAAGCTGGCGCGCCTGGCTGACCCTCGACTGGAAGAAAAAGGGCCGCAGCTTCAACTGGGATTTGCACTCGGTGGCCGGCACCTGGTGCATGGCGTTTTACCTTCTGGCGGCGCTGACCGGGTTGTCCTGGTCCTATGAGTGGTACAACAAGGGTCTGACCCAATTACTTTCCGACTCGCCGCAGAACGAGCGTGTTCGGGGCGGTCGTGGCCCTGCACCGAGCGGCCCGGCGCCCACCGCCGATTACGCAGTGATGTGGAGCAGCATCTACAGCGCTGCCGGTCCTGCACTGAGCGCCTACAACATCCGCATGCCGCCCGTGGCCGGGCAGCCGGCCAACGTGTTCTACCTTTTGAGCAGCTCGCCCCACGACCGCGCGCAGAACCAGATCAGCCTCGATCCGGTGACCGGCATCGTCAAACGGCATGACCGCTACAGCGACAAGAGCCTCAAGGCGCAACTACTGACCAGCATTTACGCGCTGCACGTCGGCAGCTACTTCGGCATTGTCGGGCGGATTATCCTGACAATTACCGCGCTGACCATGCCGCTGTTTTTCGTCACCGGTTGGTTGTTGTACCTCGATCGTCGACGCAAGAAAAAGCAGATCAAGGATACCCGCAAAGGTCTCGCGCAACCGGGTAGCGACGCTCCCGCATGGCTGATCGGCTTCGCCAGCCAGAGCGGGTTTGCCGAACAACTGGCGTGGCAGACCGCCGGGCAATTGCAGGCAGCCGGATTGCCGGTGAAGGTTCAGCCGCTGGCGGATGTCAGCGAACAGGATCTGCGTGATTCCGGCAATGCGCTGTTCGTGGTCAGCACCTTCGGCGACGGTGAAGCGCCGGACAGTGCCCGCAGGTTTGAGCGCAAAGTGCTGGGCCAGGCATTGAGCCTGGAAAGCCTGAACTACGCCGTGCTCGGCCTCGGTGATCGGCAGTATCAGCACTTCTGCGGTTTCGCCCGAGGCTTGCACACCTGGCTGGGCGAGCATGGCGGCAAGACCCTGTTCGCGCCGGTAGAAGTCGACAGCGGCGACCCTTACGCCTTGCGTCACTGGCAGCAACAACTGGGTCTGCTGACCGGACAGGCGCCCGTGGACACTTGGCAAGCGCCAAGCTATGACAACTGGAACCTGACCCGCCGTGAGTTGCTCAACCCTGACAGCACGGGTTCAGGCGTGTACTTGCTGGGCCTCACAGCCCCGACCACAAGCAGCTGGCTGGCCGGTGACCTGGTGGAAGTGTTGCCGCGCAATTGTCCGTGGGCGATCGAACATTTCCTCGATGGCCTGGGCATTGACGGTCGGGCCACGGTGACGCTCGATGACCTGTCGCAACCTCTGGAGCAAGCCCTCGCCAGTCGACAACTGCCCGAGAACAGAACCCATCTGGTCGGCCTGCACGCTCAGGCACTGGTGAATGCCTTGGTGCCCCTGGCCATGCGCGAATACTCCATCGCCTCGATCGCCGCCGACGGCATCCTCGAACTGATCGTGCGCCAGGAACTGCACCCCGATGGCAGCCTGGGCGTCGGCTCCGGCTGGTTGACCGAACACGCTCCTGTGGGCGGCACCATCAGCTTGCGCGTACGGCGCAACAGCGGTTTCCACCTGCCAGTCGAACCGGCACCGATGATCCTGCTGGGCAACGGCACCGGCCTGGCCGGGCTGCGCAGCTTGCTCAAGGCGCGGATCGCCGATGGGCAGCAACGTCATTGGCTGTTGTTCGGCGAACGTCATCGGGAACATGACTACCTGTGCCGCGCCGAGCTTGAGGAATGGCTGATTTCGGGGGATCTGGAGAAGTTGGACCTGGCGTTCTCGCGGGATCAGGCCGAGAAGATCTACGTGCAGGATCGACTGCGCGAGTCGGCGGGCGAGTTGAAAAAATGGCTGGCCGAGGGTGCGGTCATTTACATCTGCGGCAGCTTGCAAGGGATGGCGTCGGGGGTGGATCACGTGCTCAACGAAATACTCGGAATGGCAGAGGTCGACCGCCTGATCGAGCAAGGCCGCTACCGACGCGACGTCTACTAATAGCCCCCTCACCCTAGCCCTCTCCCCAAGGGGCGAGGGGACTGACCGTGGATTTCTTTAGAAATTTTGCGACCTGAAATTACGCGTCGAACTCAGGCTCTGAAAAGCCCCCGATTAGCCCCCTTTCCCCCTCTCCCCTCTGGGGAGAGGGCTGGGGTGAGGGGTCGATTTCAAGTCGTCCCCAAAATCCCGACTACAGTAAAACCTCCATCCCCCCTTCACACGGACGTGAAGCATGCCCACCCGCCCCACCTCCAACCAACGCCAATTCGCCCGCTATCTGCGCACCAATCAAACTGACTGCGAACTCCTGCTCTGGCAAAAACTTCGTTCTCGGCAAATCGCCAATCTGAAATTTCGTCGACAGTTTCCGTGCCCGCCGTACATCCTGGATTTTTATTGCGTGGAACTGAAGTTGGCCATCGAACTGGATGGTGGTCAGCATTACGAGACAGCGGCAAAAATACATGACCGGCGTCGAACGCTTTACCTTCAGCAGCAAGGTATTGAGGTAGTGCGGTTTAGCAATCTGGAGGTAATTGAGCGGATGAGTGAAGTGCTTGAACAAATCATGAGGATTGCTGTGAATCGAACGTCGTGATTCTGATCTTAAATCCCCCCTCACCCTAACCCTCTCCCGGAGGGCGAGGGGACTGACCGAGGGTTTCTTTAGACATTCTGCGACCTGAAATTCCGCGTCGAACTCAGGCTTCAAAAACGATGAAGATCTGCCCCCTTTCCCCCTCTCCCCTCTGGGGAGAGGGTTGTGGTGAGGGGTGGATCTATCAGACTGGCTGCAGCTTCTGCTCAAACACCCCAACCCCATCCAGATCCCGCAACACCACACTCATCTCCCCCGTCTGCCCATCAATATTCACCTCACCAAAAAACTGAAACCCGGCAAACGGCGAAGTGTTCTGTGCCGGTGGTGCTTTCTCGAATACCACCTGCGGGCCAAAGGTTTTATCCAGCGGATTAGGTCCGAAGCTCCCCGCATTCAAAGGCCCGGCGACAAATTCCCAGAACGGTTCGAAATCCTGAAACGCCGCACGCTCCGGATGGTAGTGGTGCGCTGCGCAATAATGCACATCCGCCGTCAGCCAGACAAAATTGCGCACCTGCTGCGCCCGCAGGAAGCCCAACAACTCGGCGATTTCCAGCTCACGCCCCTGGGCCGGACCCGGATCACCGTTGGCCACGGCTTCCCAACGCGCCACACCGGGACTGACTTCACCATCCGGTACGCCGAGACCAATCGGCATGTCGGCAGCGATGACTTTCCACTGGGCATTGGAGGCCTTCAATTCACGCTTGAGCCAGTCCAGTTGTTCACGGCCGAGGAACGGCTTGGCGGCACCCAGGTTGTCGTCATTGGCTTCGCGATAGCTGCGCATATCGAGCACGAACACATCGAGCAACGGACCGTAACTGAGCTTGCGATAAATCCGCCCACCGCCATCGGCACTCTGCAACCGCATCGGTGCGTATTCGAGCCAGGCCTGACGCGCGCGACCGACCTGGCTGTGGATATCTTTACTCTTGTAGCGCTCATCGAGTTGCTTGCCCGGCGACCAATTGTTCACCACTTCATGATCGTCCCACTGCCAGATCTGCGGGACCTCGGCGTTGAAGCGGCGGATGTTTTCGTCCATCAAGTTGTAGCGGTAATTGCCGCGATATTCATCGAGGGTTTCCGCGACTTTGCTCTTGGCTTCAGTGGTGATGTTGCGCCACACACGGCCGCTCTCTGTGGTGAGCTGCGCAGGTACGGGACCGTCGGCGTAGATGGTGTCGCCGCTGTGGATAAAGAAGTCTGGCAGGCGCAAACGCATCGCTTCGTAGATACGCATGCCGCCGATGTCCGGGTTGATGCCGAAGCCCTGGCCGACGGTGTCGCCGCTCCAGACGAAACGGATGTCGCGACGGGTTTGCGGCACGCTGCGCAGATGGCCAAACCACGGTTCGCTGGCGACGCCGCTCTGGGCGTCTTCGAAGTGCACACGGTAGAAAATCGCCTGGTCGGCGGGCAGGCCCGTGAGTTCGACGCGGGCAGTGAAATCGGTATTGGAATCGGCCAATGGCGAGACAAAACGACGAGGGTTACTGAATAGGCTGCGGGTGTCCCATTCCACCACCATTCGCGCCGGGCGATCGCAGCGGCTCCAGATCATCGCCCGGTCACCCTGCACGTCACCGGACTGCACGCCATCGGTGAGTTGCGGACGATCCTTGACCGAGGCAATGACCGCCGGTGCCAGGCCTGGCAACAGCAGCCCGGCACCGACGGCTTGTATGACACGACGACGGCCGAGGTCGAATTCGCTCATGGTGTTCTCCCTGAAAAGGAAAACTTAAACATGTACGCATGACGTCCATGTGAAAACGCTCCCACAGTATCCGGCGACTAGCCGGGCGGATCCAGATTATCCAGCACCCGGTTCACCGCCAGTTCTCCCAACATGATCGACTGCTGAATCCCCAACATCGTGTTGCTCTGTGATCCATGCAGAAAGCTCGCGAAGTCACTCGCCATGACATTCGCTGATGCCAGCGATTCACACGCGTATTCCAGCAACGTCCGGTTGTCGGTTTCGGGGGCGATGAAGAAGATTTTGCTGGGTGTGCGTTGAGTCTGGTTGATGATTGCAGCGTTGGGATCGGATGGAGCGACCGGATCGGTGTCCGGCGGGTTTGGCATAGATTTGAACATTATTTGGGGTCCTATACGTGAGAGCTACCACTGCCTCTCTACTAATAAGAAGGGTGGCAGCTGTGCGCAGGTTAGTAGACCGGGGACCCAGGAAGCCGGCGCGCCCGAGGGCGCCCTACGCACAGCCACCATAAAGTACAGGGATGGGATACCTGACTGTCTGGTGCGCTATACGCCATGGGAAACCACGGGCTACTAAACCCGATCACTGATGGGCAGTGACGAGAACCAAGTTACCGACAGCCCCTAAGGCGCACAAGCCGGCGGATTCTGGCGCAGTTGTAGGCAACGACGCAACGTCGTGTAGCCCTCAGGACGACGGCATTTTGATGCAAAACATCGCGATTTCCGAAGCCATATGCCGGACTACAGTCGATCCCAAGCTATTCCCCTCTCCCGCTCGCAACACCATGAAATAGGAAATTTCAGCGCCGCTTTTAGGAAACGTCCTAACGCCTACGCCTGAGCGTCCCGGATAGGGTCGAGGCAAACCCGGCTACACGCCGGGATTGCCCAGGGACGAACAAGAAGCGCTGATGAAAAAGCTCGGTTTCCCGGAATCCCCGGACTTTCTGCACGCCCCAAGACAACTACCCACCAGGGAGGAGATCCAGGCCTTCCAGGATGCGGGCGCAGCAGTATCTGCCAAGAACGAAAAGCATGAACTGGACGCCAACGCCCGGCTCAGCGGTTGTGGCGACTGGTGCAGCGGTCGGGACAGTTGCGCTATTGATGCCGAACACCAGCATTTCGCCAGACAGTGCCTTTTACCAAAATGAGCAATACGCAATGCTGGATACGGGGCGAACCCGTGTCCGTATCAACGTAAAGACATTGCCGGATGGCTCAGTCAACGCTTACGGCTTTTACACAGGCGGGAAAAAAGACTGGGAGTTTGTCCCGGTCATCAAGGCCACTCAAGAAGGCGAGAAGTTTGTTGCTGACATCGGCAACGGCATTGGCCTGACCTGGACGCCCGCGGCAAATCCTGACGACGCCCCAACGGTCCCCGCCCTGGAAGGCGCCCCACCGCTGCCGACGATCTGGGTCTACCCGCCCACCGAGCAGGCCAACAAGATCCTGGTGAACCCGGAGCATCCGCCCGAGTATCAGGATGCGATCATCTGGTTTCCTGCCGACGCGGGGCTTGAGCCGATTTACATCGTGCTCAACGCTCGGTATGAGCCGGGTGGCGTTACGGGGATGGGTGAGGATGTGGCAGGGATTTGGCTTGCTGGGGCAGGCACCGGGCTAGGCGCCCCCATTCCAACGCGGATTGCGGATGTGCTACGAGGACAAAACTTCAGAGACTTCGACGCTTTCAGGGCCGCGTTTTGGACCGCCGTTGGAAATGATCCCGAGCTACTCAGCCAGTTCAAACCGACTAACAGAGGCAAGCTCTTGAATGACAAAGCACCATTTGCCCAAAGGCCGGAACACAACGGAGAAAACGCTCGCTACGAAATACATCATATTGAGCACATCAAGAATGGAGGTGCAGTTTATGACGTGGATAGTCTCTCCGTAGTTACACCGAAGCGGCACGTCGAAATTCACCGGGAGGACAGGCAATGACCATAAAAAGTAGTGTTTCAGATTACACAGAAGAAGAATTCATCGGGATGCTTCAACGCATCCTAGGGAACGATGAAAGCGAAGAGGAAGAGAACAAGCTTGTGCATCACTTCAACACCATATGTGGGCATCCTGCAGGCTCTGACTTGATCTTCTACCCGGAAGACGATGCTGATGATTCGGCAGAAGGCATCACACGCAAGATCAAGGAATGGCGTGCAGCTCAGGGCTTGCCGGGATTCAAAGAAAAATGAAGCATGACGACGTTACCGGGACATGACACAGAAATCTGCCAACACAGCAGATCCCTTGTGGGAGAGGCGGTGCGGCGATCCGACTTGCTCGCGAAAGCGGCCTGACAGCCAATATATTTAGTGAATGTCAGCCCGTCTTCGCGAGCAAGCCCGCTCCCACAGGGTTTGGTGTCAGGCCTTGGCTGGTTCGAGTGCCAGCTCAACAACTTCCGGTCGCTTGAGCAGCGCATACGCCACCGCCGTCAGCAAACTCCCCGCCACAATCGCCAGCAAATACAGCAGCGCATGGTTGATCGCATTCGGGATCGCCAGCACGAACAACCCGCCGTGCGGCGCCATCAGTTTGCAGCCGAAATACATCGACAACGCCCCCGTCAGCGCACCACCGGCAATGCTCGCAGGGATCACCCGCAACGGGTCCTTGGCGGCAAACGGAATCGCGCCTTCGGAGATAAAGCACAACCCCAATACCAACGCGGCTTTACCGGCCTCGCGTTCAGCCTGGGCGAACTTGCGTCGCGCGATAAACGTGGCGATACCCAAGCCAATCGGTGGCACCATGCCGGCCGCCATGGTCGCGGCCATCGGTGCATAACTTTGCGACGCCAGCAGCCCCACCGAGAACGCATACGCGGCTTTGTTGATCGGCCCGCCAAGGTCGACGCACATCATCCCGCCCAGCAACACACCGAGCAGAATCGCGTTGGTGGTGCCCATGCTGTCGAGGAAGTGCGTCAGCCCTTCGAGCATCCCTGCCACCGGTTTACCGACCACGTAGATCATCACCAGACCGGTGAACAGACTCGCCAGCAACGGGATGATCAGAATCGGTTTCAGTGCCTCAAGACTTTGCGGCAAGCGCGCATAACGATTGATCGCCTGCGCCGCGTAACCGGCGATGAAACCGGCAATGATCCCGCCGATAAAACCGGCGCCCAAGGTGCTTGCCAGCAGACCGCCAATCATCCCCGGCGCCAGGCCCGGGCGGTCGGCAATCGAGTAGGCGATGTAACCCGCCAACAGCGGCACCATCAGCTTGAACGCGGTCTCGCCGCCGATCTGCATCAGGGCTGCCGCGAGCGTGCCGGGCTCCTTGAAGGCCGTAATGCCGAACACGAACGACAAGGCGATCATCAGACCACCCGCCACCACCATCGGCAGCATGAACGACACGCCCGTCAGCAGGTGTTTGTAGACACCGGTTTTCTCTTGCCTTGCCGGGCCTTTGGCACCGGTCGATGCGGTTTCCTGCGTGCCTTCGGCCAACGCCTTGTTCAGCGTCGCCTCGGCCTGTTTGAGGGCGATGCCGGTGCCACAACGGTAAATCTTCTTGCCGGCGAAACGCTCGGTGGCGACTTCGATGTCCGCCGCCAGCAGCACCACATCAGCATCGGCAATGGCGTCGGCGCTCAAGGGATTGCGCGCACCGACCGAACCCTGGGTTTCCACTTGCAGGTCGTAGCCCAGACGCTTGGCCGCTTGCTGCAAGGCTTCAGCGGCCATGAAAGTGTGAGCAACGCCGGTCGGGCATGCGGTGACTGCAACCAGTCGCGGCGCATTTTTTACCAGGGCAGCAGGCTCGGCGACGACGTCGGGCGCGACGTGGACTTGAGCTTCTTCAGCACCGCGCCGTAGCACCGCTTCAACATCTTGCAGGGCTTGCGCCGGAGTGGTTTGGAAGACCCGTTTGCCGACGAATCGCGACATATCCACAGGCGCGCTGGTCACCAGCAACACCCACTCGGCCGCCTCGATTGTGGCCGCCGACAATTGACGTTCAGGGTGCGCGGCATCGTTGACTTCGACACTGGTGCTCCAGCCCTGACGCTGAGCCGCTGCATCGAGCAAACGGGCGCACAACACACTGGTGACCATGCCATTCGGGCAGGCAGTAACAATCGCTAACTTCATTACAAACCCTCTTATTGTTCTGTCAGGGTGCGCATGCGCACGCCCTGTTCGAGTCGCGCCAACTGCGTGGCGTCGCCAATACCGAAACCGATCTGGGTGACCGCCATCGCGGCAATCGCCGTGGCGGTGCGCAAGGTCTGTTCAGGCGTGTCGGCGCTGAGCAAACCGTGGAGCATGCCGGCCAGTAACGAATCGCCTGCGCCCACCGTGCTGACGACACTGACCTTGGGCGGCGTGGCATGCAGCGCCGAGCCGACACTGAACCAGTTCACCCCGTCGGCACCGTGGGAGATCACCACGTGTTCGATGCCTTGAGCGTGCAGGCGGCTAGCCGCTTGCGCCTGGGCGGCCACCGAAACCACATCGCAGCCCAGCACGTCGGCCAGCTCTTCGGTGTTCGGCTTTATCAACCACGGACCGGCCTGGAGCGCGGCCCGCAACGCTTCGCCGCTGGTGTCCAGCGCCACGTTCAAACCGAGATTTTTCAAACGCACAATCAACGCCTGCAACCATTGCGGGCTGATGCCTTGAGGCAGGCTGCCGGCAACGACGACCGCGTCATGCCCCGGCGCAATCTGGTCGAGGCGATCGAGCAACGCCTGCTGCGCTGCCTCACTCACCAAGGGTCCGGGACCGTTGATGTCGGTGATGCGCCCATCGCTTTCCGCCAGTTTGATGTTGCTGCGAGTCTCACCCGGAACACGGATGAACGCGTCGATAAAACCGCGTTTGGCGAACAGGGTTTCGAACGCTTGAAGGTTGTCCTCCCCGAGGAAACCGCTGACCGTGAGCTGATGCCCGAGGTCCGTCAGCACCTGCGCCACGTTCACGCCTTTACCGGCGGCGTGGGTGTGCATCTCGTCGCTACGGTTGACCTGACCGGGTACAAGAACCGGCAACTGGACGGTGAGGTCCAGCGCCGGGTTGAGGGTCAGGGTTAGGATCTTGGCCATTACAGGGCCTCCACTAATGCGCGCACTTCGTTTGCGCTGCCCACGGCCAGGGCCTGCTGGGCAAGGATTTGGGTCTGGGCCAGGTTGAGTTCGCGAATCCGCGCCTTGACCTCGGCAATGCTGCGACCCGACACACTCAACTCATCCACACCGAGACCGACCAGCACCGGCACCGCCAGCGGATCGGCCGCCAACTCGCCGCACACGCCGACCCACTTGCCGTTGGCATGCGCCGCGCGCACGGTGATGTCGATCAGTTGCAACACCGCCGGATGCAAGCCGTCAGCCTGGGCCGACAAGGTTGGATGACCACGGTCGATGGCCAGGGTGTATTGGGTCAGGTCATTGGTGCCGACGCTGAAGAAGTCGACCTCTTTGGCCAGCACCGGCGCCAGCAATGCAGCCGACGGCACTTCAATCATGATCCCCAGTTGCAGGTCGGCAACCGGAATTTCCAGACGCAGACGTTCGGTCATGTCCCGAGCCTGGCGCCATTCGTCGACGCTGCCGACCATGGGAAACATGATCCGCAGCGGGCGGTTGTCGGCAGCACGCAGCAAGGCACGCAATTGCGCTTCCATGATCTGCGGACGTTGCAGGGTCAGGCGAATGCCGCGCACGCCGAGGAACGGGTTTTCTTCTTTCGCAATCGGCCAGTACGGCAGCGGTTTGTCGCCGCCGACGTCGAGGGTGCGAACGACCAAGGGACGACCGGCCAGGCCATCAAGGACGCGGCGGTATTCGACTTCCTGGGTCGCCTCGTCCGGCGCTTGCGAGTGGGCCATGAAAATCAGTTCGGTGCGCAGCAGGCCAATCCCTTCGGCGCCTTGCTCTACCGCGCTGGTGACACCCGCGCTTTCACCAATATTGGCGAACACTTCGACCGCATGACCGTCGGTGGTCAGCGCCGGTTGATGGCGTTGTTCGGCGGCCGCTTTGAGACGTTGCTCGCGGGTGTCGCGCTCTTCGGTAGCGCGCTGCAAGGTCGCCGCGTCGGCGTCCACGTGCAGGCGGCCGCGTTGACCATCAATCAGTAATGGCGTGCCCGGCGCCAGCAGCAACACGGCCGGGCCGGCACCGACCAGCGCCGGAATCCCCAGGGCTCGGGCGACAATTGCGCTGTGAGCGGTGGCGCCGCCACGGGCGGTGAGAATGCCGGCGACGCGGGCCGGATCAAGGCGGGCGACATCGGACGGACCGACTTCATCCATCACCAGAATGTACGGTTGCTCAGGCTCGCTCGGGGTTTGGACGCCACTCAACTGCGCCAATACCCGACGACCGATATCACGCAAGTCGGCGGCGCGCTCCGCGAGCAAGGCGTCCTGCAGCGACTCCTGTTGTTTGGCCGCCGCTTCAATCACCGCCATCCACGCCGCTTCGGCGCTTTCGCCTTGCTTGAGACGGGTGTCGACTTCATCGGTCAATTCCGGGTCGTCGAGCATTTCCTGGTGAGTGATGAAAATCTCGCGAATGGCCTTGGACTTGCTGCGTTCGATCAGGCCTTCAATGTCGCGACGCACGTCCGCCAACGCCTGTTTGAGGCGCTCTCGCTCGATGGCGGCAGACTCACCCCGCAGCGGGTAATCAATGGTTTGCAGCACTTGAATGTGCGCCGGGCCGATGGCGATGCCCGGTGCGGCGGCAATGGCCTGAACCAGACTGCCGGAGGCTGGCGCGAGGATCACCTCGGCCACATCGGCGATCACTTCGCGCTGTTGACTCACGGCTGGCAGCGGTTCGACTTCTTCACCGAGGCCTTCTTCAATAGCGGCCAACAAGGCGGGCAAGGCATCGGCGGCGATGCTCGGTTCCGCGATGAACTCCAGCACCTGACCGCGACGGGCGCCGAGGCTGAGCAGTTTGCTCAAGCTCTTCACTGACACGGCGCTGTCCTGGCCATCAACGATGCGTACGCGGATTTCGCCTTCAAAACTCTTCGCCAGTTGCGCGAGGATCTTCGCCGGGCGCGCGTGCAACCCGTGGGCGTTGGCCAGCGCGATGCGAGCGCTGGGCCAATCGGCCGGCAGCTCACCGCCCAGGACTTCGAGGACTTTGCGGCTGCTGGTGGCGCGGCCCAATTCATGGCCGCGACCTTCGATCAGCAACGCACAAAGGCGTTCGAGCAATGCCTGATGGGCTTCACCGAGGCTGGCCAGGCAGAACAGGCCACTGAGCGGCTGGCCGAGGTAGCGTATGGGTTTGTCCGGCGTAACGAAGGCCAGACCCGGACGCTTGACCGTTTGCTCACTGTGCAACCACCACAGGCCATCGCCCAGCGGCAGCGCTTCGACTTGTTGCAACACAGCAGAGAAACCGTTGCTCACACAGTCGGCCTGACGCAGCAAACGTGCACCGCGCCAAACCAGTTCCTCGAAATCATCGGCGGATACACCGAGGCCGATCATCTGCGCATCCAGCGCCAGTTCTTGCGGCGCGCCTTGCAACAGTTTCAACAAGGCTTCGGCGGAACTGGCGCGGCGCAGCGCCTGGCCCAGGTCGGTTTCACCGAGGGCACGGGTCAGCAGTTGCAACAGGCGCAGGTGCTCATCGGATTTGGCCGCAATACCAATCGCCAGGTAGACGATCTGGCCGTCGCCCCAATCCACACCCTCGGGGAACTGCATCAGCCGCACGCCGGTGGAAAACACCTGATCGCGGGTTTCCGGCGTACCGTGGGGGATGGCAATACCTTGACCGAGAAAGGTCGAGCCCTGTACTTCGCGCGCCTGCAACCCGGCGAGATAACCGTCGTCCACCAGGCCATCGGCGACCAGATGCTGGGCCAGCAGGTGCAACGCTGCGGACTTATCCACAGCCGACTGGCCCATGGAAATCTGCTCTATGGTGAGCTCGAGCATACTTTCTCCTTTTTGGCGTCTTGTGACGCCAGGTATTGTTTTGAATGATTCAGCTTAGGCTCAATAAGCAAACCTTTTCAGGAGGCAGATTTGGCGGTTTCACGGCAGAACCGACAATGGAGCCTAGAACGTAGAAAATACGCCTGCTGAAACGTTTAATCTAGAATGATTGGCACGTTACTCGATAATGTCTCATCCTTGAAGTCCAATTGTCGGATGCGTTGCGACAATGGTCGTCTGCCTGAATCGGGTAGGATTGGTGAAAATGTCGGACAAGCTCGAAAAAACAAGGAAATCCCGGGTTGAAACTCAGTGATATTGCCCAGTTGGCCGGTGTGTCCGTTACCACCGCCAGCTATGTCATCAATGGCAAGGCAGAACAGCAACGTATCAGCAGTGCCACCGTCGAGCGTGTGCGCGCGGTCGTCGAACAACATGGCTTTACGCCCAATCCCCAGGCTGCCGGGCTGCGCAGTCGGCACACCCGCACCTTGGGTTTCATTCTGCCGGACCTGGAAAACCCCAGTTACGCACGAATCGCCAAACTGCTGGAACAAGGCGCCCGGGCTCGCGGCTATCAGTTGCTGATCGCCAGTTCCGACGATGCGCCGGACAGCGAACGGCAGTTGCTGCAACTGTTCCGGGCTCGACGCTGCGATGCGTTGATCGTTGCCAGTTGCCTGCCGGCCGGCGATGACAGCTATCGCCAATTGCAGGCCAAGGGCACTCCAATCATCGCGATCGACCGGGTCATGGCGCCTGAGCATTTCTGCTCGGTGATCAGCGATGACCGCGAGGCCAGCCTGCAACTGACCCGCAGTCTACTGGACCCGCTGCCCAAGCAGATCGCACTGATCGGCGCACGCCCCGAACTGAGCATCAGCCAGGAACGGGCGGCGGGTTTCAAAGAGGCTTTGGAGGGGTTCAATGGCGAGGCGCTGATCGAGCACGGCGAGTCGTTCAGCCGTGAGTGCGGCAAGCAGTTGATGAACGAATTGCTACAGCGTCTGGGCCATTTGCCGGATGCGCTGGTGACCACGTCCTACGTGCTGCTGCAGGGCGTATTCGATGCGTTGCACGATTTCCCGCTCAAAACCCGTCCGCTGCGCCTCGGCACGTTCGGCGACACGCAGTTGCTGGATTTCCTGCCGCTGCCGGTCAATGCCATGGCCCAGCAGCATCAGCTCATCGCCGATAAAGCCCTGGAACTGGCCCTGGCTGCCATCGAGCAATCAGATTACCAACCCGGCGTGCAGGCCATCGCGCGGACCTTCAAGCAGCGTATTCGCCAGGACTGAACCGTGGAGCTGATTGACAGCCACACTCATCTGGATTTTCCGGTCTTCGACGCCGATCGCTCGGCGCTGCTGGCCGAGAGCCGCGCCCTCTGCGTGCGGCGGATGGTGGTGCTGGGGGTTTATCAGGGCAATTGGCAGCGGGTCTGGGATCTGGTGCAAAGCGATCCCGACCTGCATGCGGCATTCGGTTTGCACCCGGTGTATCTGGATGATCATCGCCCTGAAGACCTGATGGAACTCGGCGACTGGCTGACTCGGCTGGCCGGCCATCGGCAACTGTGTGCGGTGGGCGAAATCGGTCTGGATTACTTCATCGAAACCCTCGATCGCGAGCGCCAGCAGGCGTTGTTCGATGCGCAGCTGCAACTGGCGGAGGACTTCAATCTGCCAGCGCTGGTTCATGTGCGACGCAGCCATGCGGCGGTGATTGCCGCGCTTAAACGGTTCAAGTTGAAACGCGCGGGGATCATCCACGCCTTCGCCGGCAGCAAGGAAGAGGCTCGTGAGTACATCAAGCTTGGTTTCAAGCTTGGTTTGGGCGGTGCTGCGACTTGGCCGCAGGCGCTGCGCATGCATCGCGTACTTGCTGAACTGCCGCTTGAATCGGTAGTGCTGGAAACCGACTCCCCGGACATGGCGCCCGTCATGTTTCCCGGTCAACGCAACAGTCCGGCTCACTTGCCGGCGATCTGCTCCGCATTGGCCGGGATCATGGCGATCACGCCCGAGCAATTGGCCGCTGCCAGCACGGCCAATGCCTGTGAGCTGTTCAACTGGCGTTGATCACACCCGAAACGCGCTGATCAGCTGTTTGAGCTCCACCACCTGAGCCGACAACGCACGACTGGCATCCTCGGTCTGATGCGCCCCTTCGGCGGTGCGTTCACCCGCGCGGTTGATCTCGACAATATTCTGGTCAATGTCGTGAGCCACAGCAGTCTGTTGCTCCACCGCCGCGGCGATTTGCTGGTTCTGATCGACGATCATGCCGACGGCGCCGAGGATGTTCTCCAGCGCTTGCTGAACCTTCTCCGACTGCCCCACGGTACCGTTGGCCATCTGATGACTGGTACCCATGGCCTTCACCGCAGCGCCGACACCGCTGTGCAGCTTGGCGATCATTTGCTCGATTTCTTCGGTCGATTGCTGGGTACGTTTGGCCAGGGTCCGGACCTCATCCGCCACCACCGCAAAACCACGCCCCTGCTCACCGGCCCGAGCGGCTTCGATGGCCGCGTTGAGCGCCAGCAGGTTGGTTTGCTCGGCGATGCTTTTGATGACTTCCAGCACGCGGCTGATGGACTGGCTGTCACTCGCCAGTTGATTGATCACCAGCACCGACTGATCGATCTCAGTGGCAAGGGCTGCGATGCTGCCCTGCTGAGACTGCACCAGACCGCGACCGCTGATGGTCTCGTCATTGACGCTATGGGCACTGCTGACCGCTGCCGCGGCACTGCGTGCAACTTCAAGCGAGGTGGCCGACATCTGGTTCATGGCCGTCGCGACCTGCTCGATCTGCGTGCGCTGCCCCGCCACGGCCTGGTTGCTCTGGGCGGAGACGTTCTGCACCTGCCCGGCTTGGCGCTCGACCTCGCCGACGGTCTGCCCCACTCGCTCGATCAGGTCATGGATTTTCTTCACGGTGCCGTTGAACACCTCACCCAACTCGCCCAATTCATCGCGGCTGTTAGCGCTGAAGGTCTGCGTCATGTCACCCGCCGCCACCTTGTCCATCACTGCGCCAAGACGCTTGAGGGTGGTGCGGGTCGAGGCGTAGAAGCCGCCGTAAAGGTAAAAAATCAACACAAACACCACCGACAACGCAACCGCCTGCAAGACCATGTGGGTGCGGTTCTGCTCCAGTCGCTGTTGTAACTGGGTGCCGAGAAAGCTCAGGGTGGCTTCATTAAGTTGGTAGGTCTGGTCCATCAAGCCCGTGACCTGGTCGTAAAAGCCCTGCCAAGGCGTATCGAGCGTGTCGGCCATCACAACCTGCTCTTCGAACAGTTCACTGGCCTTTTTCAACGACGCCTTGCTGCTATCGGCCTGAGCAGCCAGGATTTCCCGTGCCGCTTTGCTGGAACCGAGCGCGTCCTGCAACTTCAGCGCATATTCGGCCTGCAGTTTTTCGATCTGCACTAGCAACTCATCAAAACGGGTACTCGATGCCGAGTTGAGAAAGCCCTGCCCCAGCGAAAAAGAACCCATCGCCCGGCCTTCGCCCAGAAGCTGGGTAACGGGCGGGGTGACATTGGTAATGAGTTCGCTCAGCTGGCGCATGTCGCTCTGAGTGTCGCGGCTGAGGCCGGCCTGACTGGCGATGATCTGACTGAAAATCTGCGCATTGCCGAGCAACTTGCCGATCATCCCACTTTTACTTTGCAGGGAGCTTTCTGCTTGTTGGGCCTTGAACGCGGCGATCATTTCATCGCGTTTACCCTCGAAAACGATGATCTGCTCGGGGTCAGTGGTCATCGCCGTCAGCCCTTGCAAACGGGTCAGCACACTTTGCTCCAGGGTACTGATCTGCGACTCGACATTGCCGGCCTTGCCGGACTGACCGAGGGTGACGTTGATCTGTACCAGGTTGTTCAGGGTTTCCAGATCGCGCCGTAACGTCAGGCTGCTACCCAGCAGGTCGAGGCTTTGCAGTTCGACGCGGGTGCCCTGGAATTCTCGATAAGAATCGCGCACCAGATAGAAGTTGGTCACCAGCATCGGCACAAGGAACAGCACGCTGATCAGGCTGAACTTCATGCCAAAGCTCAGGCGGTTCATCAGCGCGACAGCGGGATAGAGCAAGCTCTTCACTGGAGATCTCCCTTTGATTTCTTATTTTTATTGGCAGGCGCGGATCGAAAGCAGATAGCCACTATTCGGCGCTAGCTCTGTATAGCTTAAATCGGCGGGAGGTTTTGTAACTTAAGGTTAACGGGGGGTGCACTCGGTCATAGCAGCTGCCGAAGGCTGCGTCCGGCTGCGCAGCAGTCGTAAATCCTGATCACGCGGTGAGTCAGCCAAACCGCGGTGACTGAGTTGGCGACTGCTGCGCAGCCGGACGCAGCCTTCGGCAGCTGCAGGGTCAGTGTGCTTACGGAAGGACGGTCCACAACGCAAAACCGGCGTACCAGAGCACCGCCGCGCGCAGCAGCAGTTCCCAGATCCGGTCGAGGCTGTTGATGCCGTCAGGCCCGACCACCGGCGCTGGAATTTCACCGGCCACCAGCCCGACCTTCTCGATCAATTGGGCAGCGCTGATGTTCCAGTTCAGCAGCTCGTGCACCATCACCCGGCCGACGGCGACAAAGTTACCGACCAGCGCAAAACTTGCCGCCAGCAGACGCACCGGCACCCAGTCGAACGCATGACGCAGTTGTGCGGCGCGCTCGACCACGGCAGGGTTCTGCCCGTGTTCTTCGGCCAGGGCCAGCAGTCGATAGCTCAGGGCAGCGACCGGACCCAACAGGAAGTACCAGAAAATCACCGCGAAAAAGCTCTGATAGGCCTCCCACAGCAGATGCCCTTCGACCCGTTCCAGCAGTTGTTCGCCGCTATCGGCGCAGATACCCAGGTCGCGGTCCGCTACATGAGCGGCAGCTTGCAGGTCTTCCCGGCGCCAGGCATCGCGAAACGGCCCAAGACCGGCCAGCAGATCGCCGCGGCCCAAACTGTAAATCACCACCAGCAGGTGCACCGGCAACGCCAGCAGACCGTAAGCCACCGGGTCCAGCACGAGCAGCAGCAAACCCAGCAGTGCCACTGGCAACAACACCAGTATCACCAAGATCAGCCACGGACTTTTCGCCAGACGCGGACTGACCTCAAGCTTGTTCAGCTCGCGGACCCAACCGCCATCGCGCTGAACCCGATGACGCAGGGCCGAGAACTTCTCGATCCAGACCGCCAACAGCAACACCAGAAAACTCATTGTTGTTCCTCTTTTGCCAGGGCAGCGCGATAGCGTGCCCAGTCGAACGCGGGCCCCGGATCGGTTTTACGCCCGGGTGCGATGTCGCTATGCCCGCAGATGCGCTGTGCGGTGATGGCCGTGAAGGCGCTTTGCAGCTGCCGGGTCAGGGTCGTCAATGTTTGATACTGAGCGTCGGTGAACGGCAGATCATCCGTGCCCTCAAGTTCGATGCCCAGGGAAAAATCGTTACAGGTTTCCCGCCCTTCGAAACTCGAAACGCCAGCATGCCAGGCACGCTCAAGACAAGAGACAAACTGAGTGACTGTGCCGTCACGTTCGATCAGAAAGTGCGCAGACACACGCAGATCGGCGATCCCTTCAAAGTAGGGATGCTCCGTGACATCCAGACAATTCTGGAAAAATTCCTGCACCTTGCCGGTGGCGAATTGCGCTGGCGGCAAACTGATGTTGTGGATCACCAGCAGGGAAATTTCGCCCGTGGGGCGCGCATTGAAGTTGGGCGAGGGGCATAAACGCACACCCTGACACCAACCGCTCGCGGGGTCCAACTGCATACAGGCTCCTTCAACGACGACTGTGATGGCGCCCAGTATGCCGTGATAGACCCTCGGGGCGCGATCACTTGCCGCGATTGAGGCGCCGCAGGTTACCGATCACCGACTCCAGCGCCCGGTCGAACAGCAACGTGTCGTCCAGCGCTCGCACCGCGCCACGATGGAATTCCAACGCCAGACCGGTGCGACTGCGCTCCAACACTTTCATTCCGGTGCGGCTGACGAAAATGTACTTGCCGGTGGCTTCAATGATCGCCGCCAGCTTGCAGCGAAGGGTGTTTTCCTCGTCTTCCTGAAACTCGACCCAGCACCCCAACCGCAGCTGATCGACCTGAAGCAGACCGGCATCGTTCTCCGGCACACGCACTGACGCCGTATCGACCGGCCCTTCGTCGGCGGTTCGCAGGACGACTTCCTGCAGCACTTCGACCATTACCGGCGTATCGACAGACTGTTCAAGCTTTTGCCCTCGACGTTCGAACAGATGAACGTGCAAGGCTTCCAGCTCACTGAAGAACTCGCTGGTGGCGAACGGATCGAATGCCGAACTGCTCAGCCCGTCTCGCAACGACTTGAGCAACCCCGGCACCAGCGCCAACAAGCGCAGGCTCGCATCGGGCTCGTCATGGCGTTGTACGCTCCAGATCAATTGCTCCATGGTCTGCACATCGGCGTGCCACTCGGCCGACTGATCGCCGTGCTTGAGGCACGTCAGCAGCAACACTGTGCTCCAGGCTTCCTGGACAAACACCACCACCCGTTGCGGCAATATTTTGCCCAACAGGGCCTGATTCAGCACCTGTTCGACGCACTGGCGGGCCAGTTCAGTCCTGGCGCGGCCTTCTTCGGCATCACGGGTTCGTTGCTCCAGCAGCTCACTGCGACGGCGCTCGTCGCTGGTGAAGGCGAGAAAATCCGCCAGCAATTCGGAAAAGACCGCCGGGTCATCGACAAAATCGTTCAGCAACCGTTGCACCACTTGCTCGATGCGCAGATACAGACTGTCGCGCTCATGGTCATCGCACTCGCCCCAGCCCATGGCTGCGGTCGCGATTTCGTTGAGCAGGCGCCGGGCCGGGTGGCTGCTGCGGCTGAAGAAGCTCTTGTCGAGCACCGCCACTTTCAGCATCGGGATCTGCAAACGGCCAATCAGCGCCTTGAGCGAATCCGGCAGGTTGCGGTCATCGAGGATGCATTCGAAGAGCATCGCGATCAGGTTGATCACGTCTTCGTCAGCCACCCCGACCACGCGTGACTTGCCACTTTTAACGCTGACCCGGGTCAGCAGTTGTTCGAGCTGGTTTCGCAGATCGAAGTCGTCCTGGGCTGCCGGTGCCGGCACGTATTGCTGCAAGTGCGAGAGCAGGCGCAGCAGGTCGCGGGTGGAAATCGGCTGTGTCTGAGCACTGGCTTCAAGCGTCGGCGCGACACTGCCCCGCACGTGAAACAGCAATTGCTGCAATGCGGCGAAGACTTCCTGCACGCTGTCGTCGACCGGCGGGGTACCGGCGCGGGTGCTGGCCGACGCGGATTCAACACCGACGTTGGCAGCCGCACGATCCACGGCCCGACGTGCAGGAGCAGGTTTGAGGTCGGGCAGAACACCGGTGGCAATCAGCAACTGATTGGCTTCGGCGTAGAGCTGATTGGCGTCCCTGAGCACGTAACGTTCGAACAGTTTGAGGATGATCAGCTTGACCTTGATCTCCACCCCCAGGCTGCGCCCGGCCTGCAAAAAGTACTCGCAGAGCATCGCCGGCCCCATGGGATTGTGTTGATCGAGCAGCTCCCTGCCCAGCAGGGCGCTGAGTCGGGCAGTCAGTTGGTCCAGCGCGAAGCCGCCGCGGTTCAGCACTTTGTTGACCATCGCTTCCACTGCCACGCTGCGCTCCATGTCGTCATTGGACAGCGCCGCCGCGGCGTCGAAGGCCAGCGCCTGGGAGAAGGCAGACTGGGTGGTGTCGTACTGTGTGAGGCGAACAAAAGCCTCGACGAATTGTTCGAGAAAGCCGCGTTCGATGTTTTTTCGCTTGAGGCGCAAGTCGCGCATGGCTTCGAAGAAGAGACTCTGATCGACGTCATTGCGGGCCCGGTCGGCCATTTCGAACAGCGTGTCGTCGGCGTTATCGAACAGTTCCTGCAATCCATGCCTGAGCTGTTGAGCGGCCTTGTCGCGAACCTGAAGCAGAATCACAGGCAGGCGGGCGAGCGGCGAGTGAGTCGCCTGGTCGGTAGTCACCTTGTGCAAAGGCACTACATTCCCGTCGTTGTGCATTCAGGCCTCCTGAAACGGTGAGTCTTCGAATGGTCGACAATTCAAATCCACGTCAAAGCCATGACGTCAAAAGCAAGGCGGATTATCTTGCAAAAGATGTCCCCTGTACCAGCAGACTCTGCGTTTCCCATTGAAATAGACGCTTATGGAAGGCGTTGACTTAGTGCCGATTGCCCAAGCGAATCGACCAAATGCAGGTTTCACAGCGATGGGAAAGCGTCTGATGCCTTGGGTTGCCCAGCGCCATGGCCCTATAATCGGGCCACTTTGTTTGTGGAGTCCGTTATGCCGAATCTACGTCTCGCCGATTTGACCGCCGAAATCGAAGCCAACGTGCGCCGTGCGTTGCTCGAAGACATCGGCAGCGGCGACATCACCGCACAGCTGATCCCGGCCGAACGCCTGGCCAAAGCCACCATCATTACCCGCGACGCTGCCGTCATCTGCGGCACAGCCTGGGTTGAAGCAGTGTTTCGGCAGCTGGACCCACGTGTTGCGGTGCACTGGCAGGTGCGTGATGGCGAGCGGGTGAAACCCAATCAGGCGCTGTTCCACCTCGAAGGCCCGGCGCGCTCGCTGCTGACGGGCGAACGCAGTGCACTGAACTTCCTGCAATTGCTTTCTGGCGTGGCCACACGCGCGCAGTACTTGGCGGATTACGTTGCCGAGACTCAGGTGAAGTTGCTCGACACCCGTAAAACCTTGCCGGGGCTGCGTCTGGCGCAGAAGTACGCCGTGACCTGCGGCGGTTGCCACAACCACCGCATCGGTCTGTACGACGCGTTCCTGATCAAGGAAAACCATATTGCAGCCTGCGGCGGCATCCCGGAGGCCATCAAAGCCGCGCACAAGATTGCCCCGGGCAAACCGGTGGAGATCGAAGTGGAAAGCCTGGAGGAGCTGAAGGAAGCCCTGGCAGCCGGTGCCGACATCATCATGCTCGACGAGTTGAGCCTGGATGACATGCGCGAAGCCGTGCGTCTGAACGCAGGCAAGGCGAAACTGGAGGCCAGCGGCGGTATCAACGAAAGTACGCTGCTACCGATCGCCGAAACCGGTGTGGATTACATCTCGATTGGTGCAATGACCAAGGATGTGAAGGCTGTCGATCTGTCGATGCGTCTGAGTCTTTGATTGAAAAATGTGGGAGCGAGCTTGCTCGCGAAGAGGGCGTATCAGTCGACGTAATTGTCGCCTGACTCATCGCTTTCGCGAGCAAGCTCGCTCCCACAGGTCAGACCACCAGATTATTCATCTCGCAGTACTCTTCCCACTCGACGCCCAACACCTCGGCAGCCTCCTTGTGCAGGACAAGGCGCGCAGCCTCGAACTCTTCGGGGGGCGAGGTGTACTTGAGCGTCAGCTCCCACGGCTGCAAGCCCTGAGACTCTGCCTCATCCTCGAACGCCCACTGGATCTGATCTTTCTGATCATCGGCTGGCAAGTCCTTGATCTCTTCGGCTAGCTGGGGCGAATCCAGCAAGTACTTTTTCAGCGCTTCTTCGTGTCTGGCTTCTTGGGTCAATTCTTTAACGGTCATGGCGTTCTCTTTGATCTGGGGAATGGAAGATGGATCTGGATCATCAAGGATCTCTCTGACGCAAAAAACCGTTGGAAAACCCGGCTTATCTGGCCTTCAGAACCATTCGGGATCATCTGAAAACAACGTGTCGCTCGTGCCCGAGACAGGAATCGAACCAATCGACCCAAATCCCGTATAAACGGAGAACCTTAAAGCTACAACAATCAAAAAGGTACTCATTAAGGAACTCAGTAAAAACCGAAGCTAGCGTCGGCATCTAACTACGGTGACGTCTCAGCTTAGCCCAAGCGCTGCGCTTGAGCCACTGCTCGGAAAGCCTAGATAATGTGGAGAAAACCATTCTCACTAACCATTGACGACGCAGCGTGCCAGTGAGATTACGGACCTGTTGCCGCACCGGTGATGCCCTCTAGGCTGTGCAACCTATGGCTGATCACGACATCGAGATTCGCCTCGGCGCCCAAGCATAAGGCTGATCCTAGACGCGTCGAAAGCCCGTTTCTGGCTGACTCCAGCCCCTCGTGTCAGGCAGGGAGCAGCGAGGAGACACATGCTCTTCCTGTTTTAGAGGTTATCCAGCATCAGGCTAGCGATATTGCCCATAGATTCTATTGCAAACCGTGCCTGGCTAGGTGTGACGCTATCAAGCCACGGCCGACCATGCCCAGTCCCCTCTTTATTGCGAAGCGCGTTGAGTGCACACCCCAGCTCATAGGCTGATCTCTCCACGCGTTTTTTCGCAGGCTCCCCTTTCTGCACCGGATCCGTCGGGGTTGCCAAGTTCAACGCGGTAAACGCCTGTCCCAGCAGTGTTGGAAAGTTAGAGTGGGTCGGATAGTTGCCCCACTTTTCAACCAATACATGGGCAGCAGTAGCCTCCAAAAGATCTTTAGCTGTACCTGCCAACAGCGGGCTGTCCAATGCACCCCGCCGAGCCCTATTCGCATAGGACTCAAGAGCGACTGTGAGCTGTCGCCCTCCCATTGCCTCAAGGACTCGGGGCGCCAGATTGCCGTCTGATGACAGGTCCCATCCATGGTTGGCAATCGCAGCAATAAGATTTGTTACGGCCTCTGACCCACAGTAATTGGCGGATTGAGGTCTAAAACCACCGTAACCCTGCACTGTAGAGATCAGCGCCTGGACGAACGCTTCGCCTCCTTGTTGGTTGTTGGCTAGCGCCCAACCCAGCGCCCCGCGGATGCGCTTCGCTTTACCCATAGGCCTGCCCCCAGGGCCAGGTTTATCGCCTGCCGTCATATTAGCTTGAGCAAACAACACATCGAGGTCGTAGTGGGTAGGTTCGCGCTTATCCAACTGAGAGTCGTCTATCAATCGTGCTAAAGCCACAATAACTGTATCAGTGAGCGGTGGATTGTTAGCCATTTCCCTGTACTTCCTTTTCTGTGGACATGGTTGACGTACGGCTGGGTGACTGGGGTGACGCAGATTATAGCCGGGGGATTTTAACTGTGAGCTGTCAGGCAGATTCGTTTGTGAAAATACGGTTTCCGCCAGATTCTAACTTGCCTACAGGTAGCTAACGGTCGATTGGGGCCTTTCGCGACGTGAAGGAATCGGCCAGAGTCAGCCACTGACATGTCTATACATTTCGGAGCACTCAGTTCGCTGGGCTGCACACGTCGAAGGCGGAAGCTCCCGCTAACGACAAATCTAGGACTTTTAAGTATGCTCAGTCAGGTGCTTGATTATGATGATGGAATGATAGGGAGACGTTGAAAATGTCCGGTTATTGCTTTTACGCTCCTGATGCTCAGGACCTGGTAGAACTAGCGGGAATCAAGGAGATAATCGAAAGTTTTGCTGAGTCGAATAAGAGGCAGACATATGTGCTCCGCAAACCATTATCAAAGGACGATGCACAGTATGACTATGATGAAGCCGTAGCGATTTTCTCCTCAGGAATGAAACCGTGCTTCATTAATATTGGTGCCGATGATGAATCATTTGAGGACTATGTTGAGTTTTTTGTTGAAGATATTGCGTACCTCTCGGAAAAGTTTAAGTATCGAGAAAAAATCGGTCGTAAACGACACTGGCTTCCATTGTTTGAGCAATGCAACGCTGCGGGTCTTGACTTCGAAAATTTAGAAATAGACACCCCTGCCGAAAGGCGACTGGTTGACCTTATAACCTCACTAGTTGTTGGAAGCATTAACGACGTCTCCAAAATAAATTTGGAGGCAAGCGGCCTTTTAGACACAATCAAGTCCAAAATCATCTTATTTGACACAGATCAGACCAGCTTCGTATTCCGATCCGGCGCGGCGAAGAAATTCGTGATCCAAGGGCTTGCAGGCTCAGGAAAAACAGAGCTTTTACTTCATAAAATGAAGGAAATCTATTCGCGGGATTTTGAAGCTAGAATTGCTTTTACTTGCTTCAATAAAATCTTAGCTTCATCAATGAAGAGCCGTATTCCTAATTTCTTTGATTTCATGCGCGTTGAGCGTCAAATCGACTGGAGCAATAAATTATTTTGTTTCCACTCTTGGGGTAGCGGAAAAGAGCCGTACTCCGGAATGTATCGCTATATCTGCCACTACTACGGGATACCTTTTCAAAGCTTGCAGGCTGGAAGCTTCGACCAAGTCTGCCGAACAGCTATTGTCGCGATAAGACAGCTATCTGGTGAAAGAAAATTTGCGTTTGATTATGCGTTTGTGGATGAGAGTCAAGACTTCGCAAGCAGCTTTATTGAACTTTGCGAGTTAGTTACGGAAAAAAAGGTTTTCGTTGCTGGGGATGTGTTCCAAAACATATTTAGGCCAATCGATGAAGGCGTAAACCGTGCGGACATGGTGCTAAAAAAATGCTACCGCACAGACCCAAAAAATCTTATGTTTTCGCATGCCTTAGGGATGGGTTTATTTGAAAGCCCTGTCCTCAGGTGGCTTCAGCCACATGAATGGGATGCGTGCGGATATATATACAACGAGCAAAATGGAAGAGCGTTGATCTCCCGTGACCCGCTACGTCGTTTCGAGGATATACCCGCAGACTTTAAAAGCACCACCGTTCACCAGTTTACTGACGGGCTATCTATAGCTAAAAATTTAGTGCAAGTAGTAAAAGATATTCGGCGCCGACATCCAACCGTTGAGCAGGGAGATATAGCAGTAATACTATTAGATACAGCCAGCTATATTTATGACGTTATTGCTCAGTTGAAACCACTGATCGCTGAAGAGATGGGTTGGGGTGTGAACGTTTCATTTGAAACCAAGCGAAGCGATCCGGACAAAATTTTTGTTTCGAACATCAATAATGCAAAAGGCTTAGAATTCCCATTCGTGATTTGCTTTTCCTTGAACTTGCATCGACATCCTTCATTTCGAAATGCTTTGTACACGATGATGGCCCGATCTTTCTTGGAGAGCCACTTAATACTTGGAAAGAACGTAGACCAAGACGTCTTGAATAATGTCAATCAAGGGCTAGATTTTTTATCCAAAAATTCATGCATGAATATTCGAGTACCATCCCCACTTGAAATTCAACAAAGAGAGTTTATCGTCCTTGATGAACTCCCATCAATAGAAGAAATAGTACGCGCATTTTGCACGGAGAAAGAGACCAGTCCAAGCCCTCGCCTAATAGCAAAACTTATCGACAGGATGAGTTCAATTGTAGGGGAAACGGATTATGACCAAGAGTACCTTGAGGCATTATTGAACGCTGAATATCAAAGGAACAGAATGATATGAGCGCATTCTTCTTCAAGGGCATTCCTGATTACTATATGAATAAGTTCTGTGCTGTACGCGACACTTTAGACAACTTAAAGAACGTACTTCAATTAGCAGAACTTATTAATTCGTGCGGCCACTGTCGAGTAGCCGCCCATACTCAAGACTTTGATTTGGCGATATTTTCTGGCGAGTACTGCCGGGCTCTTATTAGAAAAAGTGATGGTTTTTTTTCAATGACCATTCCTTTTCAAATTATTGACGACGGGGATAATATATACTTCAATTATGACTCACTGAAAGAAGAAGTAAGCGGCCGATTTATATCAATCTTAAAGAACGCAATCCTTACCTCTAAGGGCGGATCTCATTCGCATGAAGAGATAATTTGCTCGATAGTTGATAGTTTTGGCTTAGACGTCAATGAAGCTATTCCCTACTATGATGCATTTGCAGCGCTCCTAACTGATGATCACGGCTATTTTAGATTCGATGATGACGAGCCTAATGCGAACGGCGACATACACCCAAGATACCACTTCGATTTCTTCTTCAAGAATACCTCATCCATAAAAATCGGGTCTGACGCTCCTGTCGGCATTCAGTGCTTCTATTCATTATTTGATGGCGGGCTTCCTAAGCACTATCTCAGAACCTAGGCATCTCCACAAAAAGAGCCATGGACATTTTTAAAAGTCGAGAGCTACGTGGCCGCTTTTTGGAGCTATCGTATGCCTCGACAAAGTTACTGCAAGGGGGGGGATAGTCCGGCTTAATAATCGTCAGAAACTCTCGACACTATAACATCCCATATTGCGCTTTTTTCAAACAACTGTTCAAAGCAAATTCCCTGCAAAATATTGACCGGAAGCAGCATGGATCGGACATGCGCTGTTGCTAAAAGCTGTTCTCTGCTCCAGGTCTTGTCGCTTTATTCCTAAGTTATGCGACACGCGTCATGGACCTTGATCTTCTAGCTCTGAGCTGTCGCATAAGTATGTCGCAAATGGCAATTTACCTGCGACAAGTTATGCGACAGGTGCGAGATGCAAGCCTCAGGACAACTCATTGGATACGCCAGGGTTTCGACGCAAGCTCAGGACCTGGAGCAGCAGCGACTTGCCCTAGGACAAAGCGGATGTAAGCGGATTTTCGAAGAAAAGGTCAGTGGGGCTAATCGAGACCGTCCGGAGCTGAGTCGACTGCTTGATCATCTGCGGCCAGGCGATGTTCTGATCGTAACCAGGTTGGATCGCTTGGCTCGGTCAACAACGGACCTGCTCCATATTGCAGAGCGACTCAAAGGCATAGACGCGGGCCTGCGCTCTATAGCAGAGCCTTGGGCCGATACCACCTCACCAGCTGGCCGCATGGTGTTAACGATCTTCGCGGGGATAGCTGACTTTGAGCGGTCGCTGATTGGTGAGCGCACCAGCGCCGGGAGAGCAGCTGCCAAAGCTCGCGGCGTTCGGTTTGGGCCTAAACCGGTATTAACACCGGAACAGGTCAGCCATGCGCGGCAACTGATTGCCGAAGAGCAACGGCCAGTGGCAGAGGCTGCCCGCCTCTTGGGGGTTCATAGAGCGACCCTGTATAGAGCGCTGTCCAAGTAGTGAGCGCCGTCCGTGGTTTAGATTGATTTGACGACAACCGGCGAGTGTCCTTGGGCATTCGCCGATCACAAGGCAGGTTGTTGCTACTAGGGTGTCACGGGTTACCGGCCATCTGACGGGCGTAATGACGGTCACTGAGATCCTTCTTAGGATCAGCCTTGGCCCAACGCTCCGACTTCGAACAGTCCATGCAGGTCAGTATCGTTCTGTCGGCGCTGAGGGTGTACAGGTGAGCTTTGGGGGCATCGCCGATCTTCAAGCCAGTGTCGGTGACCTCGAACCTGGGAACCTCGTGCCCCAGACGATAATCCATGTTCTCAAAGTTGAACGACCAGCTTTTGATCTGGCTTTTGCGCCAGATGGTCATAATGGTCAACGGGTCTTTTTTCGTGGTGCGTTGATAGACCCAATCGCCTTCATAAGGTGTCAGCTTCGGGGCTTCTGCATCACGTCGACCTTGCTCCAGGGCTTCCTGCTGAATTTTTTCCAGCTCGGCATTCATTGCTTCCTCATCCTTGCGAGCCTGATCCTTCAGCAGCTGCTGTACGTCATATGGCCCTTTAGGGTCATATTCCCAAACCAGATCGTCCTTCTTCAGGCCTATTACCTTGCAGTTAAGACAGTCAAGGCTTTGCTCATCGACGTTACGCCTCATGGCCAGGCGTGCAGAGCCGTTTACATCATCAAGAAGAAGTTTTTCATCTTTTACCGAAACCTTCAGTTTAGCGAGAGGCTTGATATGGCCTTTCCCATCGTCCCCAAAGATTTCTGCTTCATCGCCATGAACATTGAGAACCATTGTCCTCTGAATATTTGAGTCTTTAAACCGATAAGCCCCTGTGAAGTCTTCGCCACCACAGGCAGCAAGGCCTGAACCGGCAACAGCAACTGCCACTAACTTGAAAAAAGTGCGCATAACATCCTTTCGTTCTGTTGATGACGCTGTTTCCTAGCGCCCTGTGAGTGGATAGATGGGAGTAGCAGCCAAAAGTAAACCGTCTAAGTGTGTCATTTTGCCATCATTACCTTCCCCCTACCATTGAGCTCGCCAACAAACAATTCAGCGCGAAATGGATCCTGCCGCAGCGGCACTGGCATCCAGTACAGCCGCAGCACCGATCCATCACTCGCAACGATCACAGGCCGCGTCGAGGATGCCGACCAGACCAGCTCCGGACAGAGAAAACTGACGAGCATTAGCTCATCTAGATCAGCGCTCATCATGGTCTGCCCCCTCCCGATGCTCCAGCCACGCCGCCCAGACCCACAAAACGTTGCCCAGTACCGCCAGCGCAACAATGCCCCACAGCGGCAACCAGCGATTTGAACCGACCCAGAACCCCAGTCCACCGAAGAAAAGCGTCATCCACAGTCGCTTCATCTCACACCTCAGATTTCGTTCGCGCGACGGACGTTAATCCAACCTTCCAGTGTGTCAGCGCCGGCCGTGTAAAAATCGTCGTTTCCCCTAATGGGAATTGAGAGTTTCGAGAGGGGATACCAGGGAAGGGCAGCGGCACCAGAAAGAAAGTAATGGGCGTCACTGTGAATAGTGGTGATTTCTCAGTGGTATTTGTGTGATTACCAGTGGCTCGCAGGACTTTCCCAGCGCAGCACAGTGGGCTGACTGCATGTCCATTGTGATCCCCAGCGTAACCCAGTGGCTGCACAGAGATTTCAAGCAACTTTTAAAAGGAATGACTGAGAACTTGGGTGATTTCTCAGTGGTATTTGTAGGATTGTTGAAGACTTACTGAGTTTTTACGAAGAATAAAAATTGTAATGAGTGCCCATGGAGAGAATGGAAAGTCAGCCGTTATGATCAGTGAGGGCAAGAGGCTCACCGGCCGAGTGAGCTGGTGATGCTGAGGATGTCGGAAATCGACACACAGCATCACATGCCTATCCCTCATGATCAGAAACCAACGCACTCAATTGGATAGATGGGCCTGCGCTGCGGTGTGCCTAACCAAGCGCATCCCCCCGCCGCACCAGCTCACTCGACCGGTGAGCCTCCTGCCCTAAAACATCACTGCTTCGGTGGAACCTTCTTTGGTGGAATCAGAGCCGAGCGACGCGTTCCAATCGATCTATCTGTAGTGGGGGTCGTGGGCCAATACGCCCTTGCCACGCTACCGGAAGCATTGGGATCTCGCGCCGGACGAGCGTGTGGTGCCGAGCTAGATCCTGTAGGGCTTGGCGGGATCGGTCGTGGTGGAGTCACACCACCAGAACCACCACCAGGACTTCTCCCCTTGCCACCAGCAGCGCCTAAAGCACCTAGCCGGCTAATCGCCATAACAGTTCCCGCAGCACGTGTAACAAACCCACCGACACCACTGGCCGTGGCCATAGCCCCTGTCAGGCTGCCAGCCAGGCCGCCCACCGAAACGCCAGTCAGACTCGATGCAATCCAGGTCGTAATAGCCAGCAGAATGGCTGCAATCGCGCCCATAAACCCACGTACCGCATCAAAATCAGCACCTGATCCAGACCAACCACTAGCCGCGGCAGCCTGGCCGATGGCGACAGCGGCCATGACGAGGGATACAGCTACAATTAGTGCGTGCGCAAACAGCATCGCGATCACGGGAAAAAATAAGAGGGAGAGCCAGCTGATCAATACTCCAACGCCACGCAACGGAGCCAGCAACAGCGCCAACGGCGCAGCGAGTAATACGATCCAGAACAGCCATGCTGACAACAGCACGTATCCCGGCAGCAGGGTTTGAAGATCTAGCCAGCCAGACCAATCCTTGAACATTTGAACACTGGCAAGAATGCCAGCTCCGACTTCGGCGCCATCCGGCGAAAGGCCGGTGGTTTTCTCCAGTGATCGCGTCATGAAACGCTGCCAGGCCACGGCCGTGCTCACGGCGCCCACCTCAGCACTTACCCGCTGGCCACCTGCGATTGTTCCCCCAGCTTCTTTTAAGGCTAGGTAGGCCTGCTCAGCCCCCAACTGAGCAATTTTGTAGGCCTCTAGGCAACTGGTTGGTTGGAACATCATTGCATTATCATCAGCCCCGATAACCTGTGACTTCTGACCTGGAATCAACGTTATGGGTAGATACGAGGGTGTTGAATCCGGCTGCCCGGCGAATAGCGCTTGCCAATGGACTTTGGTCGGCAGTGCGTAACGGTCTCCCATAAAAGGCCCAGCGCTGCCCAATGCTGCTATTCCTGCCTCACGGCGCGATTGAACCGAACCAAGGTCTACCGCTTTCTCAATCCCTTTCCGGGCGGCACCTCCCCCCAGAAGGTAGTTGAGCCACCCGCCGTTTTCTTCAGCCGACCCGGTCATATAGGTCGTGATGCCGCCGCCCGCCGCCTTAGCTTGAGCAATCAGACTAATTTGCTCATCAGGAATCCCCAACCCGCCGCCGCCGAGCAGGCCGACAGCATGCATTGCCTCAATTCTCGTCGCATGCTCAGCCCCTCCCAGTTCGGCCCGACTCGGTGCACAGCTGGTGTTGTAGTCGTGTATCAATCGGGCCAAATCGGTGCCTTGATAGATCTGCGCGCCCCTCGCTGCAATGTCATCAACTGCCGCCTGTGCCGGCACAATCGATCCCGCAATTGTGTGTTCGCTGAGGACGCCATCCAGAGCAGACCTGTACATGCGATGCACGGCCATAGCCACTTTCAGGGTCGTTGCCTGCGCATCAATTAATGTAACCGAGACCCCGCTGGGCAACTGAACGGTCGCTGGTTTCATCCCTAAAAGCATGACAAAAAAAATGACCACGCCTCCCGCCAGGCCACGAGCCAGCCCGCCGTCGGCCACCCTCAACATAATCATGACCAGCCATATGATTCCCACGCTGAAGACCAGTGTTGAACTGCTGTTGTTAAGGGCGGTGAAAATCGGCTGGGTGGCTGCGAGCATCGTCATGCCTACATCTTCCCAAAGCGCAAATATCCAGCTGAACCCCGCGTACCCCTCCGGGGTTGCAGAGGCGCTCATGCGGAACGCCTCATCAGCCACCAACGCACAGCCAGAACTAGCCTCAACCCCCATAAACCGATCCACAGTACGCACAATGTGAAACCGATGAGTATCAGGTACTGGGCGAATGGAGCGACCAACACATCGCCGGTTCGCTGCACCAGATCGTACTGTTCCAGGACGCGTTTTCCATACACGCCAGGCATTAAAAACATCGCCACGATGTGGAAAAACCCAAGCACAGGCCCAAGTACGATGCCGGCCCAACCGGCCCATTTGGTGATCGCCGGCATACGCTCGTATGCCGCGTCCAAAACTCCTGCGATTTTTTGCCGTTTCGACATTCGCCATCTCCCTCATTTGTGTTGGCTTTAGCCAGCCTAAAGGGGGAGCCCCTAGCATCTCCACTCAAGTCACTGCACTTTCTATGCTGGTCAAATTTATCGGTACAAGCCCGCTACGTAACGCGCCTAACCGGCGCTTTACATAGCGGGCTTCCATAACTTTCCTCAATTTGACGCACAAATTAATGCGCAGGCAGATTTTTTTGCTAACCCCCTTCTCATAAACCTAAACTAGCCGGGCTTTAACCGCCCTGCCCGGCTGCTCCCCCCCCGTGTGATTCATGGGAGGGGCAATGGCAGAGAGGCCCTGCCCGCGTCATCGCTGGCAGAGCTTCATAGGCCTCGCGCTACGTCATCGAGCATGAAGCCATGGCCCCGACTACGCGTCGGGAACATCAACGATCAACAGAGGAGAAACAACAACCTAACCAGGTCGGCCAGACCAACAATGGCAACCGCACCTGAGCGGCCAATCAGGAACCAGCTCGGAGAATCCGAGTAGGCGTGATCAGTCCCCGCCTGCACTTCAGTGCAAAGGGGGGCGAACAGGCACAATGACCCATCCTCGGATGGTGTGTCGCTGAACCGCTACGGCGGTCAGACGTTCTTACAGATGAACTACTAGGCAATAACCCATGAGCGATTTCGATGCGGAGGCCGTCGCTGAACGCCTCAAGGCCAAGTCTCGGATGCGACGAAAAATCCGCACCTATGCCCAGCGGCAGTCGGTACTGGATGAGCATACCTTCGAGCTGCTGAAGCTCGATGTAGCTGGATGCAATGCCATTCAACTGCAAGATTGGCTCTCCGAGCGAGGTGTTGCCGTCAACACCTCGACTATCTACCGCTGGCTATACCGGAACCGCGAGAGCAAGTAGCCATGGCCAAATTTGCCAAACCGGCGACGCAGGCAGCGTCCGTGATGAAGAAGCTGCAGGGCAGCCATATCAGATCGGTAGGGACTGTACGGAACTACGAGGACCGACTGAAACAGGTCACGAAGCACCTCCAGGAAAACCGGCTCGGCAGCCTGCGGGATATGACTCCAACTCGCGCCTTGGACTACCTCCGGCAGCGTGCCGGAGTCGTTGGCCAGAAAACGCTGGACATGGAACGCCAAGCCCTCCAGGTCATGATGCAGCAAGTCACTCATCAGCTCCCACCAGGTCAAACCCTGGAGGTCATCAAGAGCACCGCACCGACAGCCCGCAAAGGGAAGGCAGGCCAGCCGACATTAGGTCGCCGACTGGCCGATCAGTCGAGGGCATACGCCCGTGAGCAAATGACCCTGATCGCCACCCGCCAGTCTCCCCACAATGCGCTCGCCACGGAAATTGCCCATGCCGCAGGCCTGCGCGCCCATGAGTTGTTAGGCCTGCGCAGAACGCACCACCAGGCGCCCGATGAACGCCCCGTGCATGAGATGAAATTTTTCGGCATCCGCGAAACAACCATCAGCTACACCGTCCATGGCAAAGGCGGACTCACCCGCGAGGTGCGCATTCCGATTCCACTGGCCAGACGCCTGGAGGCAACACGTCTGGCAGAGCCGCGTAACGTCAAAGATCGAAATATCGACTATCAGCAGTTCTACGGAATTGGGGGCGGTCAGCCCTGGAGCAAAAGTGTTAGCGCCGCTTCCAAAGCGGCTCTCGGCTGGTCAAACGGCGCGCACGGGCTACGCCACACCTATGCCCAAGAGCGCATGGCCACGCTACAACGCCACCTCCCCCGAAAGCAGGCCCTAGAGGTGGTTTCCCAGGAGATGGGGCATTTCCGCCCTGAAATTACCGAGGTCTACCTACGTTGAACCTAAACGACCCCAGCTGGATAAGCAGCAGCTTGCTGTTTGTGATCGGCGTGCTCCTGATTGTGGCAATTGTGCTGGCACTGCTGTTAATCGAGAGCAAAAAGGCGCGAGCAGAGGTCGCGGCAACCCTCGATGCCAGCGTGGCTCGTCAGAACGCCCTAAGCCAGGAGCACCGCGCCGAAATTGAAGAAATCAATAAACAGAATCTGGTCAAAATGGCTGCGGTATCCAAGGATCATCATTACGAGATGGAGAATCTAAGGGCCATTCTCTCCATCGCTGACCAGGATCTCCACGAGGCTCTGAAGGCCGCCTCTAAGGCTACACAGTAAGACATACACATGCAGCGCCAGATCGACCATGCCAACGCGTTGATGGCTTCTTGTGCGGCTGGCAACGATCTACGTGCTAACGCTGTGCAGTGAGCCCTTCAATCCGAGCACACCACAGTCAAAAATCAGCCTCTGAACCGTTGCCAGGTGAGCATCTGGCGAGGCATACGTTTTAATCTGTTTTTGAAAGATTTAAAAGATTTAGCCCGACGAAATCAAATAAAGGCCAATAATTTCAATCACTTGGCATAGCTTCATGTGTGCAATATACGGAATCTGGTGTGCAATGTACGGGAGCTGGTGTGCAATGTACGGGAGCTGGTGTGCAATATACGGGTTATCCACAGGTCGGCCCTGCGTTCCTTCGCGTCATAATTAACTGAGGCCCGGACAGGCCAACCTCTTCGTATAAATGATATTCGGGTAGATTATCAGACATAATAAGACGCCGTAGGATGCGGCAAAATCCCTTGAAACAGGTCGACCCGCTTCGCTCATATATTGTTTTAAAACCCCACTTAGCGCTGCTATTTCCTGCTGCACGCCGAGCTAAACGATAGACGAAGCGAGCGATACCTGAATCAATTAAGAAGTAGTCTTGATTAACAGTAAGAACCGCAGCACCATGACTATCGATCACTTGTTTATAGATCCAACTCGGCGCCTCAATTTCAACTCGATCTATTCGACCGCTGATAGTTACAGAAAGCACGCGATACCCACTAATTAGACTCTCACTTTTTACCTCGCGCGTAACGCTTTTTGAATTTCGCGAGGGGCGATGGAGCACGCTCTTGATCGTTGTTCCTTTCAAACGATCTAATGCTGATTCGATATTTTTCGACTGATTGCCACCATCGCCGCTCTGACAAAATTTCAGAATATCTGAGACGTGCGGCGTAAAAAGACGGCTCGGCATTGCACCTCGACCTCTTTTATAGAGATTCATCGACTCGGTTAAATGCGAAATCAGCATCAGTACAATGTCGTAGTCCCAGATCGAAGCCATACCATCTGGCCCGGCTTTCACTTCAATATATCCATCTGCCAAATCATAGCGTATGACTTCACCAGCACGACTTTCCCGTTTGGATATGCGAAACAGCGCGACATCCATAAAATGACGACTGTCTTTTGTCGAGAGGCCATCTGCCGAAACAAAAAAATCAGCTAACTCCGCCTCCTCCGTCACAGCCTTGTTTATGCTAGTTCCACGAAGCCTAGCCGTAGCTTCTTCCCAGGATTCGCCTGGACGCGCCTCAGCTTGGATACGCTGCCTAAAGGACGACAAGTTGAATCACCCCTGCGACGCATTAATTTTTTCAGCGATCCAAGCGTTCACACGCTCAGCAGGCCATGCCACAGAATTCGCGCCGAGCGAAATCCCAGCAGGGAACTCGCCCGCCCGAATCAGGCGATATATCTGGGATTTGCTCAGCCCCACCAGGGCACAGACACTAGGAAGGCGAAGCAGTAGAGGTGAGACAGATTGACTAGCCATTTGGACGGGTCTCCTTAGAACCGGATTGGATGGCTAGGGATTTAATGGCACCTCAAGCAAGCAGTCGTGGCAATTGCCAATTTTTCAGGGAAATGCCAGAAATTTTCACACCTTATGCAGACTAACCTTCATCACCTTGAAAATGTCCCTTCATGAACTTCCTAAGGGTCTTGTGACTTTTCGGCATTTCAACTTCCGCAGCCTCTGCTAGCGACAGAATTGCCAAACAGGGATCAAAATTCTTGCGTACCGAGCGGAGTCTTAACGCACGACGCTTAATAGTATCTGCCCGCTTCCCAGATGCATCATCAAGGGGCTGCTCGGTATGAGCCTTATCAACCTCCTTGATTAGATTAATCAAACCGTTGACGATCAAGCTGATGGAGCCCAACTCTTTTGCTTGAAACTTCTCCCCTCCCTTACTTCCTTTAGTTCCCTTATCTGCATTACCGATCAACATGTAATCTGGGGGTTCAATTCCCGCATCCAGAATCCACTCACCAAGGGCGACTCTAGACAAATATATAAGGCCGACTGGAATGTCTTTAGTGGAAGAATCGCTCCCACAGTATGAACGCATGAGGTCTTTATCAACCCCAAGTAGCGGATCACACAAATCATCGAAGTATTTAATCAGCCCTTCAAAAAACAGTTTATAAATCCTGTTTGAGCGTTGAGAGGAGCCTACCCTTCCGACCCAGAATATGTGATCGGGCAGCGCCACTTTTCCTTGGCGCACGCTGTACTCCAAATACAATTCTTTGATCAGCTCATGAAGAGCGTGTGCAGCCTCTTGAGTCTCAACCTCATAGTAACGAGCGTACTCAGACACCAGATCAGGTAGACGCATCAGATCATCATTCATACGGCGTTCTCCACCCCTGCGATGGAAGCTCCGGCACTGCTGCATGACAAAACATCCAAATGGTCGGCATACCACTGAAGCATCTCTCGCCGCGCCTCCAGATACTGAGCATGGTTGTAGGTGCCGCGTATGCTGTTTTTGTCCACATGCGCTAACTGGGTTTCGACCCACTCACTGGGATATCCCTGCTCATGCAAAGTGGTGGACATCGTGTGGCGAAATCCATGACCAGTGGCACGCCCGTCATAGCCGGAGCGTTTCAACAGTTGGTTAATTGCAGCTTCGCTCATGGGCTTTGCCGGATCGTTACGGCCAGTGAACGCAAGCGTGTAGCCACCAGTAATGTTTTCCAGTTCACGCAGTGCAGCCACCGCCTGCTTGGAGAGTGGGACTAGATGAGCGCGGCGCATCTTCATACGCGCAGCAGGGACCAGCCAGAGCGCCGTATCGAGGTCAAACTCCGACCAAGGAGCCCCCCTAAGCTCAGCCGTACGCACCCCCGTCAAAATCAGCAGGCGGGTGGCGATCTTAACTACATCATGCCCCGGACACGCCTGAATACTGCCTATGAGCTCCGGGATTTCTGCAATGGGCAAGAAGGGATAGTGCCGGGAGGTCGGTGCCTGAAGTGCCCCTCCGATGTCTGCGATTGGGTTGTACTCAGCACGACCAGTGGCAATCGCGAAACGGTAGACCTCTTGGCAGCGTTGCCGAACCTTGCGCAGCTTCTCCAAAGCACCTCGCGACTCTATACGGCGAAAAACCTGTAACCACTGCATGGGCTTAATGTCGGTCAGCGGCAAACTTCCTACTTGGGGAAAGATGTCCAGCTCGAAAGCCTCCATAACATCAGTGGCATAACCTACCGACCATCGTGACGACTTATGTTGGTGCCACTCCAGCGCAAGGCTCTTGAACGTATTAGCGCGCGAGATTGCCGCCTTGGCCCGCACAACCTTCCGCTCAAGCCCAGGATGCCGCCCCTGTGTCACAAGCTGGCGAGCTTCAAAAGCAAGCTGACGCGCCTGTGCGAGGGTTACCTTGTCGATGGTGCCAAGGGAAATATGAGACTGCTTGCCATCCAGACGGAATCGGAAGCGCCAAGACTTGCCG
Organism: Pseudomonas sp. RT4P38; assembly: GCF_054897765.1. Classification (NCBI taxonomy): domain Bacteria; kingdom Pseudomonadati; phylum Pseudomonadota; class Gammaproteobacteria; order Pseudomonadales; family Pseudomonadaceae; genus Pseudomonas; species Pseudomonas sp. RT4P38. The sequence goes on along the minus strand of NZ_CM142703.1, from coordinate 1,117,646 downwards.
CCTGCCGCCCGAACCCAAAGGAATAGGCCACCGCCATCGGCAAGGCCATAGTCCCTCTCACGTGGAGCAGCATTCTTCACCTGCAGAGCCGTCAAAGCCATGCCGAGTACCCATAGATTATTGAATGGGCTAATAGTACTCAGGTAGGTACTCACAAAACAAGCGCTTGGATGAAACCGGATGGCACCGCATGAAATAGAAAGCCCGCGCTAGGCGGGCTTAATGAGAGTTCATGACACTGCTTGGCACTGCATGAATCTGGTCAATGGTGCCCGAGACAGGAATCGAACCTGCGACCTTCGCGTTACGAGTGCGCTGCTCTACCAACTGAGCTACACGGGCAGTGGGCTAAACCTAGCACTGACTTTGGGGTCAGGCAACTTCATGACTCGTCTCATTTTTTTGCAGGCAAAAAAATACCCCGCAGCTTTCACTGCAGGGCATTTTTTATAACGTTGAAGCGGTCAGGCGTGGGGGGGTGATTAAACGCCCGAAGCCTTGGCTGCTGCTACGTCTTTGATGGACAGCTTGATACGGCCGCGGTTGTCCACGTCCAGTACCAGTACTTCCACTTCCTGGCCTTCTTTCAGGATGTCGGTCACTTTCTCAACGCGAGCGTCGCTCAACATCGAGATGTGAACCAGACCGTCCTTACCAGGCAGGATGTTGACGAATGCGCCGAAGTCGACGATGCGCTCAACCTTACCAACGTAGATCTTGCCGATTTCAGCTTCTGCGGTGATGCCCAGAACGCGCTGACGTGCCGCTTCAGCCGCTTCCTTGGTTTCGCCGAAGATCTTGATCGAGCCGTCGTCTTCGATGTCGATCGAAGCCTTGGTCTCTTCACAGATCGCACGAATGGTCGCGCCGCCTTTACCGATGACATCACGGATTTTGTCGGTGTCGATTTTCATCGCGATCATGGTCGGAGCATTTTCCGACAGTTCGGTACGCGACTGGCCAATGATCTGGTTCATCTGACCGAGGATGTTCAGGCGCGCTTCCAGGGCTTGGCCCAGAGCGATTTCCATGATCTCTTCGGTGATGCCTTTGATCTTGATGTCCATCTGCAGCGCGGTAACACCCTTGGCGGTACCGGCTACTTTGAAGTCCATGTCGCCCAGGTGGTCTTCGTCACCCAGGATGTCGGTCAGGACGGCGAATTTCTCGCCTTCTTTAACCAGACCCATGGCGATACCGGCAACCGGTGCCTTCATCGGAACGCCGGCATCCATCAGCGCCAGGGAAGCGCCGCAGACCGAAGCCATGGAGCTCGAACCGTTGGACTCGGTGATTTCCGACACAACACGGATGGTGTACGGGAACACGTCGGCAGCAGGCAGCATGGCCTGAATCGAACGACGGGCCAGACGGCCGTGACCGATTTCGCGACGACCAGCGCCACCCATGCGACCACACTCACCTACCGAGAACGGAGGGAAGTTGTAGTGCAGCATGAACGGGTCTTTTTTCTCGCCTTCCAGGGTGTCCAGCAGCTGTGCGTCACGGGCGGTGCCCAGAGTTGCAACAACCAGAGCCTGGGTTTCGCCACGGGTGAACAGTGCCGAACCGTGGGTCTTAGGCAGAACACCGACTTCGATGTTCAAAGGACGCACGGTCTTGGTGTCGCGACCGTCGATACGTGGCTTGCCGTTTACGATGTTTTCGCGAACGGTGCGGTATTCGATTTCACCGAAAGCAGCTTTGACTTCGCTGGACGAAGGCTGACCTTCTTCACCGGACAGTTTGGCAACAACCTGGTCCTTCAGCTCACCCAGGCGAGCGTAACGGTCGGCCTTGATGGTGATGGTGTAAGCCTGGGAGATCGCGTCGCCGAACTCGGCACGGATAGCGCCCAGCAGAGCGGTAGCTTCTGGTTGTGGAGCCCAGGCCCAGGTTGGCTTGGCAGCTTCGGCAGCCAGTTCTTTAACTGCGTTGATCACAACCTGGAATTCGTCTTGAGCAAACAGTACCGCGCCCAGCATCTGGTCTTCGGTCAGCTCTTTGGCTTCCGATTCAACCATCAGAACGGCATCCGAAGTACCGGCAACGACCATGTCCAGGCTCGAAGCTTTCAGTTGTTCGTAAGTCGGGTTCAGCAGGTAGCCGGTGCTTTCGTGGAACGCAACGCGGGCAGCGCCGATCGGGCCATCGAAAGGAATGCCGGAGATGGCCAGCGCAGCCGAGGTACCGATCATCGCAGCGATGTCCGGATCGGTCTTCTTGCTGGTGGAAACGACGGTGCAGACAACCTGCACTTCGTTCATGAAGCCTTCTGGGAACAGCGGACGGATCGGGCGGTCGATCAGTCGGGAAGTCAGGGTTTCTTTCTCGGAAGGACGGCCTTCACGCTTGAAGAAACCGCCAGGGATCTTACCGGCAGCGTAAGTCTTTTCCTGGTAGTGAACGGACAGAGGGAAGAAGCCCTTGCCCGGATCGGCTTGCTTGGCGCCGACCACAGTCACCAATACGCTGACGTCGTCGTCAACGGTGACCAATACTGCGCCGGAGGCCTGACGGGCGATACGGCCAGTCTCGAGGGTAACGGTCGACTGACCGAACTGGAATTTTTTGATTACCGGGTTCACGGTGTCCTACCTTCTTTTGTGGCTCTTGGGGAACTTGTCTTCTTGCGAAATTCTTGGGCAATGTCGGGAGTCGACCCAACGCCTGTCCAGGGTAAAACGTGTATCCAGATAAAACTTGAGGCTGGGAGCCTGCCATGCGCCAGCGGGAAACCCACTGACGCACGACAGACAACCAACCTCTAGCGCAATCGCTAATTAGCGACGCAGACCCAGGCGACCGATCAGAGCGCTGTAACGGCTCACGTCTTTGCCTTTCAGGTAGTCCAGCAGCTTACGACGCTGGTTTACCATGCGGATCAGACCACGACGGGAGTGGTGATCTTTACCGTTGATCTTGAAGTGACCTTGCAGTTTGTTGATGTTGTGGGTCAGCAGTGCAACTTGCACTTCTGGCGAACCAGTGTCACCAACAGCTTGCTGGTAGTCAGCTACGATTTGAGCTTTTTCTTGAACGTCGAGAGCCATGAGGCAATCCTTTTATCAGGAAACTGTTTCAAGGAAACAGCTTCAACAGGCCAGGGACAAATCCCTGTATCTATAAAATGAGGAAGTGACCGTGCCTGTTAACAGCCACCCTCGTTCGGTCATTCTGACCGAATCAGTCGACGCGGCGCGATACGCCCGTCCTCGCTCACTTCACCGATACCGATGAAGCGACCGTTGTGATCCTGTACCCGTACCATGCCGAACTTCGGTGCATCCGGAGCCCGTACCGGTTGGCCGTTAAGCCAGTAGAACGAGCTGTGCTCCGAGAACTGCAACAGCGGCCAATCCAGCAGACCGCTGTCCGATGGCATCAGGAAGCGGTCGACCGCTTCGTTGCCGCCTTCGGCGTGTACAGCTTCCAACTCTTCAAGCGTGACCGTCTGAGCCAGCGTGAAAGGCCCGGCCTGGGTACGTCGCAATTCAGCAACGTAAGCGCCACAACCGAGTTGCTCACCGATATCTTCCACCAGGGTGCGGATATAGGTGCCTTTGCTGCAATCCACCGCAAGCCGCGCAGTATCACCCTCAAAGGCCAGCAATTCCAAGCGCGCAATAGTAACAGAACGCGGTTCGCGCTCCACTACTTCGCCTGCACGGGCCAGCTTGTACAGCGGCTGGCCATCACGCTTGAGCGCCGAGTACATCGGCGGTATCTGACTGATTTGCCCACGAAAACCCGGCAACACAGCTTCGACATCGGCGCGACCAACGGTCACCGGTCGTTCCTGCAAAACTTCACCTTCGGCATCGGCCGTGGTGGTGGTCTTGCCCAGTTGCGCCAGGGTTTCATAAGCCTTGTCGGAATCGAGCAGGTATTGCGAGAACTTGGTGGCCTCACCGAAGCACAACGGCAGCACGCCGGTGGCCAGCGGATCAAGACTGCCGGTATGCCCGGCCTTCTCGGCGTTCAGCAACCAGCGAACCTTCTGCAATGCCGCGTTGGAGGTGAACCCCAGCGGCTTGTCGAGCAGGATGATGCCGCTGACGTTACGACGGATACGTTTGACCTGAGCCACCGATTACTCCTTGGCGTCTTCGGGTTCAGCCGCTACCGGGTGCTGATTGTCTTCAGCCACCGCACGCTCGATCAGGGCCGACAGGTGCGCGCCACGCACGACGCTCTCGTCGTAGTGGAAGTGCAACTGTGGAACGCTGCGCAACTTCATTTCGCGAGCCAACTGCATACGCAGGAAACCGGCGGCAGAGTTGAGCACCTTGATGCTTTGCGCGATGTCTTCGGCGTTGTCCTGCCCCATCACGGTGATGAAGATCTTGGCGTGACCGACGTCGCGACTGACTTCAACAGCGGTAATGGTGACCAGGCCTACGCGCGGGTCTTTGACTTCACGACGGATCAGCTGTGCCAGCTCACGCTGCATCTGATCGCCGATACGTTGGGTACGGCTGTATTCTTTTGCCATGTCTTGTTACCTGTTACTGCCACACGGTGAAACCCGTGGGGTCTGAAAGCGGCAAACGCCCGGCCTGACAAAAGCCAGACCGGGCGTTGCGTTTAGAGTCCGACTGATGCGCCGCGCAGTTGCACGCGGCCGGCCATCACGGCTCTTGAAGTGCGCGAGTTAGAGGCTGCGAGCAACCTGAACCTTCTCGAAGACTTCGATCTTGTCGCCGACTTTGACGTCGTTGTAGCTCTTCACGCCGATACCGCATTCCATGCCGGCACGTACTTCGGAAGCGTCATCCTTGAAGCGGCGCAGGGATTCCAGCTCGCCTTCGAAGATAACGATGTCTTCACGCAGTACACGGATTGGACGGTTACGGTGAACAACACCTTCGATAACCATGCAACCGGCGATCGCGCCAAACTTCGGCGAACGGAACACGTCACGCACTTCAGCGGTACCCAGGATGTTCTCGCGAACATCGCTGCCCAACATACCGGTAAGGGCTTTTTTGACGTCTTCGATGATGTCGTAGATCACGTTGTAGTAACGCATATCCAGACCTTCCTGCTCGACGATCTTGCGAGCGCCAGCATCGGCACGCACGTTGAAGCCAAACAGTACAGCGCTGGAGGCCAGTGCCAGGTTGGCGTCGGATTCGGTGATACCACCGACACCGCCACCGACAACACGCACTTGCACTTCGTCGTTACCCAGGCCGTTCAAGGCACCGTTCAACGCTTCCAGCGAACCACGGACGTCGGATTTGAGGACGATGTTGAGCGTCTTCTTCTCTTCCTGACCCATGTTCTCGAAGATGTTTTCAAGCTTGCCGGCGTGAGCACGGGCCAGTTTGACTTCGCGGTACTTGCCTTGACGGAACAGAGCCACTTCACGGGCTTTCTTCTCGTCACCAATAACGCTCATCTCGTCGCCAGCGTCCGGGGTACCGTCCAGGCCGAGGATCTCGACAGGGATGGAAGGACCGGCTTCCTTGATTGGCTTGCCGTTCTCGTCGAGCATGGCGCGAACGCGGCCATAGTTCGAACCGACCAGCACCATGTCGCCTTGGCGCAGAGTACCGTCTTGAACCAGAACGGTAGCAACCGGGCCACGACCTTTGTCGAGACGCGATTCAACCACGACGCCACGGCCAGGAGCTGAAGGAGTCGCTTTCAGTTCCAGAACTTCAGCCTGCAGCAGAACAGCTTCGAGTAACTCGTCCACGCCAGTACCGACTTTCGCCGAAACCGATACGAACGGGGTGTCGCCGCCCCACTCTTCCGACGTCACGCCGTGAACCGACAGTTCGCTACGGATGCGATCGAGATCAGCGCCCGGCTTGTCGATTTTGTTCACTGCAACAACCAGCGGAACACCGGCAGCCTTGGCGTGCTGGACCGCTTCAATGGTCTGCGGCATTACACCGTCGTCCGCTGCAACGACCAGGATCACGATGTCAGTCGCCTTGGCACCACGGGCACGCATTGCGGTAAACGCGGCGTGACCCGGGGTATCGAGGAAAGTGACCATGCCGCGATCAGTTTCAACGTGGTACGCACCGATGTGCTGGGTGATACCGCCGGCTTCGCCTGCAGCTACCTTGGCACGACGGATGTAGTCGAGCAGAGAGGTCTTACCGTGGTCAACGTGGCCCATTACGGTCACAACCGGTGCACGGGAGAACGATTCACCTTCAAACTTCAGGGACTCGGCCAGGGAATCTTCCAGGGCGGTGTCGCTGACCAGGGTCACTTTGTGGCCCAGCTCTTCGGCAACCAGTTGGGCAGTTTCCTGATCCAATACCTGGTTGATGGTCGCTGGAGTACCCAGTTTGAACATGAACTTGATGATTTCAGCAGCCTTGACCGACATCTGCTGGGCAAGATCGCCAACAGTGATGGTCTCGCCGATCTTCACTTCGCGCACTACAGGGCCGGTTGGGCTCTGGAAACCGTGAGCGTTGCGTTTCTTCAGCTTGGCCTTGCCGCGACCACCACGACGGAAGCCATCGCTTTCTTCGTCGGTAGTACGTGGAGCAACGCGTGGAGCAGGCGCCTTTTCCTTGACCGAAGCACGATGCGGAGCGTTTTTGCGCTCACCATCACCACTGCCACGACGATTGTTATCGTCGGCACGTGGTTTGTCCGGACGGCGCTGTTCGTTTTGCTTGCGAGCGTCGGCAGACGGTGCTGGTGCAGCGGCCACAACCGGTGCGCTTTGGCGTACTGGCTCGGCAACTGCAGCAGGTGCTGCAACCGCGTCGTTAGTAGCAGTTTGCGCAGCAGCAGGCTGGCGACGTGCTTCTTCTTCGGCGCGACGCTTGGCTTCTTCTTCAGCCTTCTGACGAGCAGCATTTTCCACTGCGCGACGTTCTTCCAGTTCGCGTTTGCGCTCGGCTTCGATTTCTTCCGGGCTGCGCTGTACGAAGACTTTCTTCTTGCGTACTTCAACGCTGATGCTTTTGCTGCCAGCAACACGCAGGGTGCTGGTGGTTTTGCGCTGCAGTGTAATCTTGCGCGGTTCTTCCACTTTCGCCTTGTGGCTGCTCTTCAAGTGAGTCAGCAAAGACTGCTTCTCACTATCGCTCACACCTTCATCGGCGGCGGTGTGCGGCAGACCTGCCTCACGCATCTGCTGCAACAGGCGCTCTACCGGTGTTTTGACCTCATCGGCCAGTTGTTTCACCGTGACTTGCGTCATGCACTTCTCTCCTCAGGCCGCGCCTAATTACTCGAACCAGTGGGCTCGGGCGGCCATGATCAACTTGCCGGCACGATCATCGTCAATGCCGTCGATGTCGAGCAGATCGTCAATAGACTGCTCGGCCAGGTCTTCGCGGGTAATTACGCCGCGCACCGCCAGTTCCATCGCCAAATCCTTGTCCATACCCTCAAGCGAGAGCAGGTCTTCGGCCGGATGGGCGTCTGCCAGCTTTTCCTCAGTAGCGATGGCTTTGGTCAACAAACGATCCTTGGCGCGAGCGCGAAGCTCGTTGACGGTTTCTTCGTCAAAGCCGTCGATGTTGAGCATTTCTTCCAACGGTACGTAGGCAATCTCTTCCAGGCTGGTGAAGCCTTCATCTACCAGCACCTGTGCCAGGTCTTCGTCGACTTCCAGCTCGTCGATGAAGTTGCGCAGGATGTCGCCGGTTTCTGCTTGCTGCTTAGCCTGGATGTCCGATTCGGTCATCACGTTCAGGGTCCAGCCAGTCAACTGGCTAGCCAGACGCACGTTCTGACCACCGCGACCGATGGCCTGAGCCAGATTGTCTGCGCCAACGGCGATGTCCATTGCATGGGCATCTTCGTCAACGATAATTGCCGCCACTTCAGCCGGCGACATTGCATTGATCACGAACTGTGCCGGGTTGTCGTCCCAGAGGACGATATCAACACGCTCACCGCCCAACTCACCCGACACTGCCTGGACGCGCGAACCGCGCATACCGATGCAAGCGCCTTGCGGGTCGATGCGTTTGTCCTTGGAGCGGACCGCGATCTTGGCGCGCGAACCCGGGTCACGGGATGCTGCCATTACTTCGATCAGGCCTTCAGCGATTTCCGGCACTTCGATGCGGAACAACTCGATCAGCATTTCCGGCGCGGTACGCGACAGGATCAGCTGCGGGCCGCGGTTCTCGGTGCGGATTTCCTTGAGCAGCGCACGCAGACGCACGCCAACCCGGAAAGTTTCGCGAGAGATGATGTCTTCACGAGCCAGCAACGCCTCAGCATTGTTGCCCAGGTCGACGATCACATTGTCGCGGGTGACTTTCTTCACGGTGCCGGAGATGATTTCCCCCAGGCGCTCGCGATAGGCATCAACGACTTGAGCACGCTCGGCTTCGCGAACTTTCTGCACGATGACTTGCTTGGCAGTCTGTGCAGCGATCCGGCCGAACTCAATGGATTCGATCTTTTCTTCGACTACATCACCGACCTGAGCACCCGGATGCGTTTCGGCAACCTTGCTCGGCCAGGTTTCGATGGCCGGATCGTCCAGGTTTGCTTCTTCGACGACCGTCCAGCGACGGAATGTCTCATAAGCACCCGTGTGGCGATTGATTTCCACACGCAGATCGACTTCGTCCTCGAACCGCTTTTTGGTAGCAGTGGCCAGAGCCAGCTCCAGCGCTTCAAAAATTACGTTTGCCGGTACGCCCTTTTCATTGGATACCGACTCAACAACCAGCAGTACTTCTTTGCTCATCGTACGCCTCGCCTTTCGCAAGCCATTGGATCCGCGGGATCCGCGTCTCAGTCAAAACTGGGAATAATGTTGGCCTTGTCGATCATATCGATCGGCAACAGGAACTCATGGTCTTCTACCTGCACCACGACGTCCTGCTCTTCTACACCGCGCAGAAGGCCCTGAAAGTTGCGTCGGCCTTCAAAAGGCGAGCGCAACTTGATCTTCACTTGTTCACCGGCAAATTTTGCAAACTGCTCAATAGTGAACAGTGGGCGTTCCATGCCAGGCGAGGAAACTTCAAGGGTGTACTCAACGGCGATCGGATCTTCAACATCCAGGACACCGCTGATCTGACGGCTGACGATGGCACAATCGTCCACCAGCACACCGCCCTCTTTATCAATATAAACGCGCAACATTGAGTGCCGACCTTGAGCCGAAAACTCAATACCCCAGCATTCATAGCCTAGGGCCACGACCACCGGGGCCAGCAAGGCCTGCAACTCTTCTAGCTTGCTCGACACCTGAACCCCCTCGTGCATGTATGTGCATGCTGTGCAAAATAAAAAAATGGGCGAAACGCCCATCCTTGAAACGCCGTCGAACAGCGGCGTTGAAAGTGTCCAGCTAACAAAAAGCCCCTTAAAAGGGGCTCCTTAAACTGGTTGCGGGGGCCGGATTTGAACCGACGACCTTCGGGTTATGAGCCCGACGAGCTACCAGACTGCTCCACCCCGCGACAAAGCTGGGGCGGAAGTATACGACCGATCCCTGACAGGGTCAATGTAACCTTCCACCTACAAGAAAGCCCGCAACAGCGGGCTCTCCTGATAATTGGTACCGAGAAGGGGACTCGAACCCCTACACCCTATGGGCACAACCACCTCAAGGTTGCGTGTCTACCAATTCCACCACCTCGGCAATACTACGTTTGAAACCCTTCTTACTTCTGCTCTTGAGCTGGAGGCACGTCAGTCGCTGGAGTAGCCGACTTTTGCTCTTGAAGCACCGGTACATCATCAGAAGCCGGTTGTTGCTTTGGAACTTCCAACACTGCCGGGTTTGGCAAACCTACTTGAGTCAGCTGTTGAGCCTTCTCTTTAGCAAAGTAACCTAACCCTAAGCTGGTTATGAAGAAACCGGCGGCAAGTATAGCAGTAAACTTACTAAGAAAGGTAGAGGAACCTTGGCTTCCGAACACAGTATTTGAAGCACCTGCTCCGAAAGACGCGCCAGCATCCGCACCTTTACCCTGCTGCAGCAATACCAGAGCAACTACGCCCAATGCACCCAGCAGATGAAAAACGACTACGACTGTTTCCAGCATTTTTTCAGTTTCCCGCGGCGCGACAAATCGCACCGAACTCATCTGCATTCAGGGAAGCTCCACCAATGAGCCCCCCATCGATATCCGGCATGCCGAACAGTTCGACCGCATTGGCCGCCTTCACGCTGCCGCCGTATAGAAGTCGCACACCTTGTGCGACTTCAGAATTCTCTGCCGCCAACTGGGCGCGGATGGCTGCGTGCACATCCTGCGCCTGTTGCGGCGAAGCAGTCAGCCCGGTGCCAATGGCCCAGACCGGCTCGTAAGCGATTACTGCCTTTGCAAAGGCACCAACACCCAGCTCCTCTATGATACTGCCCAGCTGACACCCGACAACCTCAAGAGTTTTACCGGCTTCACGCTGCTCAAGGGTTTCCCCTACGCACAACACCGGAATCAAGCCACATGCCTGCGCCGCTGCGAACTTGCGAATCAGCATACCGTCCTGCTCGCCCATAATCTGACGACGTTCGGAGTGCCCGACAAGTACCAGGGAACAACCTGCATCCACCAATTGACTCGGCGCGATTTCACCGGTCAGTGCACCTTGCATGGATTCCACCGCAGAGTTCTGCGCGCCGACCGAAATCGACTTTTCCTTCAAGCCATCAATCACTTGATTGATATGCAAGCAAGGCGGGAATACCGCTACATCAACACCGCTCGGCAAGGCCAGATGACGAAGGCCATTGATCAGCTCAGCGACGCTGGCGCGGGTACCGTGCATCTTCCAGTTACCAGCTACCATAGGGCGACGCATGCTGTACCTCGTCGGTCAAAGTGGGCGCAGATGTTACCCAACACAATCATGGCTGGCAAGCCGAATTCAGGCAGAAACTTCAGTAACCAGTTTTGCCAGCTCTTCGGCGTAACCGCGAACCTGTGTTTCGTCCTCGCCTTCGACCATGACCCGCACCAGCGGCTCCGTCCCGGACTTGCGCAACAGCACGCGCCCACGACCAGCCATAGCCTTGGTAACGCGCTCGCTTGCCTCCTTGACGGATGGATGATCAAGAGGGCTCGCACCGCCGCCGAATCGTACATTGATCAGCACCTGAGGGCACTTGCGCAGCGCCTGACGCGATTGCGCCAGCCCCTCGGAGCGGGTCTTCAGCGCCATCAATACCTGCAATGCGGCAATGATCGCGTCACCAGTGGTGGTGTGGTTGAAGCAGACAATGTGGCCCGAATTTTCACCACCCACCAGCCAATCGCGCTCCAGCAACTCGGAGATTACGTACCGGTCGCCAACATTGGCCCGCACAAAAGGAATTGCCAGATCCGCCAGGGCCAATTCCAACCCCAGGTTACTCATCAGCGTACCGACCACACCGCCCTGCAACTTGCCATGCTCATGCAGGTCGCGAGCAATGATGAACAGCAACTCATCACCGTCGACAACAGTACCGGTATGATCAACCATCTGAACGCGGTCACCATCACCATCAAAGGCAATACCCAAATCAGCATGCTCGGCCAATACAGCAGCTTGCAGCGGCCCCATATGGGTCGAACCGCAATTCTCATTGATGTTCAGGCCGTTAGGATGAGCAGAAAGCACAACAACATCGGCTCCCAGCTCACGGAATACACTAGGCGCCACCTTGTAGGTCGCACCGTGAGCGCAGTCGATCACGATCTTCAGGCCCGCGAAGCTGGTGCCGGTCGGGACGCTGCTTTTGCAGAATTCGATATAGCGGCCTGAAGCATCGTTGATGCGCGATACCTTGCCGATCTTGCTCGACTCAACCACAGTCATCGGGGTGTCAAGCAATTCTTCGATCATATGCTCGATTTCATCAGGAAGCTTGGTGCCCTTCCCGGAAAAAAACTTGATGCCATTGTCATCGTGAGGGTTGTGCGAGGCACTGATCACGATGCCCGCTTCGGCCTGGAAGGTACGAGTCAGGTAGGCGATGGCCGGTGTCGGCATCGGGCCCAGGAGCATGACATCGGCACCTGCCGACGTAAGTCCGGCCTCGAGCGCAGATTCGAACATATAGCCGGAGATCCGAGTGTCCTTGCCCACCAATACCTTGCAGGCGCCCATTTTGCGGAACGCCATACCAGCAGCCCAGCCGAGCTTGAGCATGAAGTCAGGAGTAATCGGATATTCGCCGACCCGACCACGAATGCCGTCGGTGCCAAAGTATTTTTTAGTCATAAGTGCTCCATCATTCTTATTCGGCTGATTCCACTGCAGCGATCATCCGCACCACATCGACGGTTTCGGCCACATCATGGACGCGCAATATACGCGCCCCCTTGACCGAAGCCAGCGCCGCAAGCGCCAGACCACCATACAGACGCTCTCCAACCGGACGGTTCAAGGCCTGACCTATCATGCTCTTTCGCGAAACCCCGACCAACAGGGGCCGCCCCAAGGCATGCAGGGCCTCCATATGTTTGAACAAGCTTAGATTGTGCTGCAAGTTTTTCGCGAAGCCGAAACCCGGATCAAGAATGATCCGTTCAGCCGGGATCCCCACCGACGCACACTGTGCCATCCGTTCGGTGAGAAACTCGCCCACCTCTTTCGTGACGTCCTGATAATGCGGATTGTCCTGCATGTCGCCCGGCTCACCAAGCATATGCATCAGACACACCGGCAGCCCCGTGGCAGCGGCCGCATCAAGAGCGCCATCGCGCCGCAACGATCGCACATCATTGATCAATCCAGCACCAAGTCGTGCGGTTTCGCGCATGACAGCTGGCGTGGACGTATCGACCGAGATAATCACATCCAGTTCGCGATGAATTCGCTCGACGATGGGTGCAACGCGCTCCAGCTCTTCCAGCGGTGAAACCGCCCTGGCACCCGGCCGGGTCGATTCACCACCGACGTCGACCAGGGTCGCGCCGGCTGCCACCATAGCCTCAGCATGGCGCAAGGCCGCATCGAGCTGGCTGTATTGGCCGCCGTCAGAGAAGGAATCGGGAGTGACATTGAGAATGCCCATGACATGCGTCCGGGCCAAATCAAGAACCCGGTTGCCGCAAGGCAACCGGGTCGAGGACAGAACAGAAGTCATTTCAAACCTTAAACGTCAGCAGCCGGACCGCCGATAGGTGTCTCCGGACGCTCATCCTGCACCGTCGGAGGTGTTCCAGAGGTACCGGTGCTGTCTCCTGACCAGTCGCGAGGCTCGCGAGGTGTACGACCCGCCATGATGTCGTCGATCTGATCGGCATCGATCGTTTCGTACTTCATCAAGGCATCAGCCATTGCGTCGAGCTTGTCACGGTTATCCGTGAGGATCTGCTTTGCCGTGCCGTAGCACTGATCAATGATACTGCGCACTTCGGAATCAATCAGCTTGGCTGTCTCACCGGAGAAGCTTGCACCCTGACCACCACCGCCGCGACCGAGGAACACTTCGCCCTCTTCTTCGGCGTACATCAACGGGCCGAGTTTTTCCGACAAGCCCCACTTGGTCACCATGTTCCGTGCAATCTGGCTGGCACGCATGATGTCGTTTGACGCACCGGTAGTGACGCCGTCGAAGCCCAAGGTCATTTCTTCAGCAATACGGCCGCCGTACAGCGAGCAGATCTGGCTGATCAACGCACGCTTGGACAGGCTGTAGCGATCTTCTTCCGGCAGGAACATAGTCACACCCAGCGCACGACCGCGCGGAATGATTGACACCTTGTAGACCGGATCATGCTCGGGTACCACGCGGCCAACAATAGCGTGACCTGCTTCGTGGTAAGCAGTGTTCTGCTTCTCTTTCTCCGACATGACCATGGATTTGCGCTCGGCACCCATCATGATCTTGTCTTTGGCCAACTCGAACTCTTTCATTTCGACGATGCGCTTGCCGGTACGGGCTGCGAACAACGACGCCTCGTTCACCAGGTTAGCCAGGTCGGCACCGGAGAAACCAGGAGTACCACGAGCGATCACGGCCGGAGCGACGTCGTCACCCAATGGCACTTTGCGCATGTGAACCTTGAGAATTTGCTCGCGACCACGGATATCCGGCAGACCGACGACAACCTGACGGTCGAAACGGCCTGGACGCAGTAGTGCCGGGTCCAGTACGTCTGGTCGGTTGGTTGCGGCGATGACGATGATGCCGTCATTCATTTCGAAGCCGTCCATCTCTACCAGTAACTGGTTGAGAGTCTGCTCGCGCTCGTCGTGACCGCCACCCATGCCGGCGCCACGGTGGCGACCGACGGCGTCGATTTCATCGATGAAAATGATGCATGGAGCGTGTTTCTTGGCCTGTTCAAACATGTCGCGAACACGGCTGGCACCGACACCGACGAACATTTCGACGAAATCGGAACCTGAAATGGTGAAGAACGGCACCTTGGCTTCGCCGGCAATCGCCTTGGCCAGCAAGGTTTTACCGGTACCAGGAGGACCAACCATCAGTACGCCGCGAGGAATGCGACCGCCCAGACGCTGGAACTTGCCCGGATCACGCAGGAACTCGACCAGTTCACCGACCTCTTCCTTGGCTTCGTCGCAACCGGCAACGTCACCCAGAGTGGTTTTCACCTGATCTTCGGAGAGCAGGCGCGCCTTGCTCTTGCCGAAGCTCATCGGCCCGCCCTTGCCGCCGGCACCGCCCTGCATCTGCCGCATGAAGAACATGAACACGGCGATGATCACCAGGATCGGGAAGCTTGCAACCAGGAGTTGAGTCCAGATGCTTTGCTGCTCAGGCTGCTTGCCTTCGACCACAACGTGGTTATCCACGAGGTCGCCGATCAGACCGTTGTCCTGGATTGCAGGACGAATGGTCTTGAAGCTGTCGCCATCGTTGCGTTTGCCGGTAATCACATAGCCGTCAACTGCTACGCGCTCGACCTTGCCATCCTTGACCTGCTGGATGAAGTCGGAATAGTTGAGGGTCTGCGGCTCATTAGGGCTGGAGAAGTTGTTCATCACTGTCACCAGGACAGCCGCGATGATCAACCACAGGATCAGATTCTTTGCCATATCGTTCAATTAACTACCCTCTGAAGCAAGCTCCGCTAATGGCGCGCGCTTCGCATGATATTCACCGGCCTAACTTACTACATTACCTACGGCTCTGGCAGGCGCCGTCTGTAACCCTTTGTGAAACACTTTCTACACACTATTCGCTAATGCTCACGGGGCGAAATACGAAAATCCTATCGACCCGCAAAAAAAACCTCGATTTACTCACTACGGCCGCGGTAGCCCCAAGCCAGCATGTACTGCTCTCGGGAACTGCCACGGGAAGAGTCCGGCTTGATCATCTGGACCTTGTCGAATTTCTGACGAGCGTCCTTCACGTAAGCATCAAACCCCTCGCCCTGAAACACCTTGATCACGAAATTACCACCCGGCTTGAGTATCCGAGCCGCCAGATCAAGAGCCAGCTCACATAGAAACATGGCTTTTGGCATGTCCACCTCAGGCGTACCACTCATATTGGGGGCCATATCGGAAATCACAAGGTCCACCTGCGAATTACCCACGGCTTCAAGGATCTGAGCGAGCACTTCGTCCTGGGTGAAGTCACCCTGAATGAAAGTCACGTCCGGAATGCTGTCCATTTCCAGGATGTCCGAGGCGATCAGACGCCCCTGACCACCGATCAGCCGACTAGTGACCTGCGACCAGCCGCCGGGCGCTGCACCCAGGTCGACAACGCTCATACCCGGACGGATCAGCTTGTATTTCTCCTGGACCTCCAGAAGCTTGTAACTCGCACGCGAGCGGTAACCATCCTTCTGCGCCTGCTTCACATAGGGATCATTGACATGTCTTTGCAGCCATTTAAGGCTTGTCTTGGAACGGGCCACGGGCCACCTCGAAAATAAAACGGGTCGTGATTAACTGGGCGGTCCCGGACTCGCTCGGGTAAACTGGCCGCCGCTTTTTACAAGATCAGACGCAGGGGTCAGATTATGCCGCTCACTCAAGAGCAGAAGAAACAGTACAAATCCATTGGCCACCATCTGAAACCAGTTTTGACTGTGGCTGACAACGGTTTGACTGAAGGTGTGTTAGCCGAACTTGAACGCGCTTTGGCGGATCACGAGCTGATCAAAATCAAGCTCAACATCCTCGATCGCGAATCGCGCCTGGCGACCATTGCAGAACTCTGCAAGGTCGGCAAAGGGGATCTGGTTCAAGTCATCGGCAAGATGGCACTGATTTACCGCAAGAACTTCAGCGTCAACAAGCAGCTGTCGAACGTCCATCGCTTCAAGTGATGACAAGGGTCAAGGGTGTGCTTCGCGCACCCTGCCACTCCATCCAGGCACTGGCTGCAACACCAGCACCAGCCCGGAAAAGCCCAGAACAAGATAGCTGAACACCTGCCAACGCACCGCATCCGGCCAGCCGATACGCACCGCGACATACATCGCACACGCATACAGCGCCATCAGCAGCAGCTGCCCGCGAATATCGCGCCATAGACTGGCAAGGCCCTCGGCCTGAATCAGCACCAAAGCCTGAAAAATCACACACGCTGTGGCGAAACCCACCATCAGCGTATTCAGCATGCCTGCAATTTCGTCGATCAGCAGCGGCGCCAGACCTATCTGGCCCAGCGCCGGCAGCAGCCCGATGTGTAACAGCCACAGGCCGCCAACCCACAACATCTGAGTCAGCTGTCAAAGCATGGCGCCCGCACGGAGCGGGCGCCTGCGTTTAGATGTGGCGAACTTCGACAATCTCGTACTCGATAACGCCACCTGGCGTTTTCACGGCAACCACATCACCCTCTTCCTTGGCAATCAAGGCGCGGGCCAGTGGCGAACCCACCGAAATCTTGCCAAGTTTGAAGTCAGCCTCATCCTCACCAACGATGTGGTAAGTGACGCTTTCATCAGTCTCGACGTTGGCGATTTCAACGGTGGTGCCGAAGATCACTTTGCCGGTGTGAGGAATGGTCGTGACATCAATGATCACCGCGTTCTGCATGCGGCCTTCGATGTCGCGGATCCGAGCCTCGACCATACCCTGCTGCTCGCGAGCAGCGTGGTATTCGGCGTTTTCTTTCAAGTCGCCCAACTCGCGGGCCGTACCGATGTCCTGGCTGAGCTTCGGACGGACGACTTTGGTCAGGTGAGCGTGCTCTTCTTCCAGGGCTTTTGCGCCCTTCACGGTCATTGGGTATTTGATCATGCCTTCAATCCTGCGTGTAGATCCTGCAAGCGGCGCACGGTCTTCTCGGGACCGAACTTCAGCGCTTCGCAGATGGCTTCGCCAGCAGCAATGGTGGTGGTGCAGTAGATCTTGTGCTGCAAGGCATTACGACGAATGGAATACGAATCAGCGATCGACTGACGACCTTCGGTGGTGTTGATGATCAGGGTGACTTCGTCATTCTTGATCATGTCGACCACGTGCGGACGACCTTCTGTCACCTTGTTCACGCGACGCACTTTCAGGCCTGCGGCTTCGATCAGCTTGGCAGTACCGGCAGTGGCGACCACTTCGAAGCCCAAGTTGATCAGATCACGGGCCACGCCTGCAACCAGTGGCTTGTCGTCATCACGCACGCTGATGAACGCGGTACCGCCAGTCGGCAGCACTTCGCTGGCGCCCATTTGGGCTTTGGCAAACGCTTCACCGAAGGTGTCACCCACGCCCATCACTTCACCGGTGGACTTCATCTCCGGGCCCAGGATCGGGTCCACACCAGGGAACTTGGCGAATGGGAATACCGCCTCTTTCACGCTGTAGAAGTTCGGAATGATTTCTTTGGTGAAACCGATTTCCTTCAGGGTTTTACCTGCCATGACGCGAGCCGCGATCATCGCCAGGGAAACGCCGATGCACTTGGACACGAAAGGTACGGTACGGGAAGCGCGCGGGTTGACTTCGATGACGTAGATGTCTTCGCCTTGCAGCGCCAACTGAACGTTCATCAGGCCGACAACGCCCAGCTCCAGGGCCATTTTCTTGACCTGTTCGCGCATCTCGTCCTGGATGTGTGCAGGCAGCGAGTACGGCGGCAGGGAGCATGCGGAGTCACCGGAGTGAACACCGGCCTGCTCGATGTGCTGCATGATCGCGCCGATCACCACGTCGGTGCCGTCGCAAACTGCATCCACGTCCATTTCGATGGCGCAGTTGAGGAAGTGGTCGAGCAGCACCGGGCTGTCGTTGGACACTTTCACCGCGTCACGCAGGTAGCGCTTGAGTTCTTCTTCTTCGTAGACGATTTCCATCGCACGACCGCCCAACACGTAGGACGGGCGAACCACCAGCGGGTAACCGATCTTGCTGGCGGCACGAATCGCTTCGTCTTCGCTGCGCACGGTGGCGTTTGGCGGCTGACGCAGGTTCAGGCGCTCAACCATCTGCTGGAAGCGCTCACGGTCTTCGGCACGGTCGATGGCGTCAGGACTGGTGCCGATGATCGGCACGCCGGCTTCTTCCAGGGCGCGAGCCAGTTTCAGCGGGGTCTGGCCGCCGTACTGGACGATCACGCCTTTCGGCTTCTCGACGCGGACGATTTCCAGTACGTCTTCCAGGGTCACTGGTTCGAAGTACAGGCGATCGGAGGTGTCGTAGTCGGTGGAAACGGTTTCCGGGTTGCAGTTGACCATGATGGTCTCGTAACCGTCTTCGCGCAGCGCCAGTGCCGCGTGTACGCAGCAGTAGTCGAACTCGATGCCCTGACCGATACGGTTTGGACCGCCGCCGAGGATCATGATCTTGTCGCGGCTAGACGGCGCGGCTTCGCACTCTTCCTCGTAAGTCGAGTACATGTAGGCGGTGTCGGTGGCGAACTCGGCCGCGCAGGTATCAACGCGCTTGTAGACCGGGTAAACCTCGAGCTTGTGACGGTGGCGCCGCAGAGCCTTCTCGGTCACGCCCAGCAGCTTGGCCAGACGCATGTCGGAGAAGCCTTTGCGCTTGAGCTTGAACATCAAGTCGCGGTCGATGCTGGCCAGACCCAGGGTCTTGACCTTCTCTTCTTCCTTGATCAGATCTTCGATCTGCACCAGGAACCACGGGTCGATCATGTTCATGCCGAAGATGTCTTCGACCGACAGGCCGGCGCGGAAGGCATCAGCCACGTACCAGATACGCTCGGCGCCCGGCACGGTCAGTTCGCGCTTGAGCACGCTCATGCTTTCCGGATTGCTCAGGTCGAGCTTCTCGTCCAGGCCGCAAACGCCCACTTCCAGGCCGCGCAGGGCTTTCTGCAGGGATTCCTGGAAGGTCCGGCCGATGGCCATGACTTCACCGACCGACTTCATCTGAGTGGTCAGGCGTGCGTCGGCTTTCGGGAATTTCTCGAAAGCGAAACGTGGCAGCTTGGTCACGACGTAGTCGATCGACGGCTCGAAGGATGCAGGAGTAGCGCCGCCGGTGATTTCGTTCTGCAGTTCGTCCAGGGTGTAGCCGATCGCCAGCTTGGCAGCGATACGCGCAATCGGGAAACCAGTGGCTTTCGAGGCCAGTGCCGAGGAGCGGGAAACGCGCGGGTTCATCTCGATCACGACCATACGGCCAGTGTCCGGGCAGATGCCAAACTGAACGTTGGAGCCGCCGGTTTCAACGCCGATCTCACGCAGTACCGCCAACGAGGCGTTACGCATGATCTGGTATTCCTTGTCCGTCAGGGTTTGTGCCGGAGCAACAGTGATCGAGTCACCTGTGTGCACGCCCATCGGGTCAAAGTTTTCGATAGAGCAGACGATGATGCAGTTGTCCTTCTTATCACGGACAACCTCCATCTCGTATTCTTTCCAGCCGATCAGGGATTCGTCGATCAGCAGCTCTTTGGTCGGCGACAGGTCGAGGCCGCGGGCGCAGATTTCTTCGAACTCTTCACGGTTGTAAGCGATACCGCCACCGGTGCCGCCCATGGTGAAGGACGGACGAATGATGCACGGGAAGCCAAGCTTTTCGAGGACCGCGTTGGCCTCTTCCATGCTGTGGGCGATACCCGAACGCGGGCAGTCCAGACCGATGGATTTCATCGCCTTGTCGAAGCGCGAACGGTCTTCCGCCTTGTCGATGGTGTCAGCGTTGGCGCCGATCATCTCTACGCCGAACTTCTCCAGAACGCCTTCGCGCTCCAGGTCCAGTGCGCAGTTCAGAGCGGTCTGGCCACCCATGGTCGGCAGCAGCGCGTCCGGACGCTCTTTCTCGATGATCTTGGCAACGGTCTGCCACTTGATCGGCTCGATGTACGTAGCGTCAGCCATGTCCGGGTCGGTCATGATGGTCGCTGGGTTGGAGTTCACCAGGATGACGCGGTAACCCTCCTCGCGCAGGGCTTTACAGGCCTGGGCGCCGGAGTAGTCGAATTCGCAGGCCTGGCCGATCACGATCGGGCCAGCGCCGAGAATCAGGATGCTTTTAATGTCTGTACGTTTTGGCATGGGTTGTCACTCAAATCCGCAGGTCAGTCGGCAAGCCGTCTTGTTCAATCTTTGAAGCCTTGAGGGGGCCACCGACATCGGGACCGCCCTCACGCTTTGCTACATCACGGCGAGCGATCAGCGTCGCTTGGCCATCTCATTGATGAAGCGATCAAACAGTGGTGCTACGTCGTTCGGGCCAGGGCTGGCTTCAGGGTGACCCTGGAAGCTGAAGGCGCTCTTGTCGGTGCGCTCGATACCTTGGAGGGTGCCGTCGAACAGCGATTTGTGAATCGCGCGAACGTTGGCTGGCAAGGTCGCTTCGTCTACCGCAAAACCGTGGTTCTGGCTGGTGATCATCACAACACCGCTGTCCAGATCCTGAACCGGGTGGTTGGCGCCGTGGTGGCCGTGCCCCATTTTCAGGGTCTTGGCGCCGGAGGCCAGGGCCAGCAGCTGGTGACCTAGGCAGATACCGAAGACCGGAATCTCGGTTTCAAGCACATCCTTGATCGCCTGGATCGCATAGTCGCAAGGCTCCGGGTCACCAGGACCGTTGGACAGGAACACGCCGTCCGGCTTCAGAGCCAGGGCTTCAGCAGCGGGTGTCTGTGCCGGCACCACGGTGACGCGGCAACCGCGCTCGACCAGCATGCGCAGGATGTTCAGCTTGACGCCGTAGTCGTAGGCAACCACGTGGTAGGGCAGCTCGGAGGCTGAGAGGGTCGCGTGGCTGTCGGTTTTCAGGTCCCAGACAGTCGAGCGCCACTCGTACTTCTCTTTGGTGCTGACAACCTTCGCCAGGTCCATGCCTTTGAGGCCAGGGAAACCCTGGGCTGCAGCGATGGCGGCTTCTTCGGAGATGTTGTCACCGGCCATGATGCAGCCGTTCTGCGCGCCTTTTTCACGCAGGATGCGCGTCAGGCGGCGAGTGTCGATACCGGCGATTGCCACAACGTTGTTGGCTTTCAGGTAGTCGGACAGGGACATCGTGTTACGCCAGTTGCTCGCGACCAGCGGCAGGTCACGGATGACCAGGCCAGCGGACCATACGCGGTCAGACTCGGCGTCTTCCGGTGTGGTGCCGGTGTTGCCGATGTGCGGGTAAGTCAGGGTAACGATCTGTTGGGCGTAGGAAGGATCGGTAAGGATTTCCTGATAGCCGGTCATGGCGGTGTTAAACACCACCTCACCAACGGTTTGACCGTCGGCTCCAATGGCTTCGCCGCGAAAAATGCTGCCATCAGCAAGGGCGAGTATGGCTGGCTTAGTCAAGAAGACCTCCCGTAAATAAAGCCTGAAAGGGCGATCGCAGGTTGTAAAAAAGCGGAGTGACGTATGGACACGTCACCCCGCTTCTTCACCGAATAATTCTGCGCGCTTTTAGTGGACACACTAAAGCTGTAGCTTACAGAAAAAGGCATTTTTGGTCTACCGCCAATGAGCCTTAAAGGCCGAGGAATGCGACAGGACGTCGCTTGGCGTAATAAAACCGGGCCCAAACAGTGTGTTGGAACCCGGTTTCGGGCGCATCTTAACGCAGATCGAGCACGTCTTGCATGTCGTAAAGACCCGGCTCACGACCCTCCAGCCACAACGCAGCACGTACCGCGCCCTTGGCGAAGGTCATGCGACTGGACGCTTTATGCGTGATCTCCAGTCGCTCACCCTCACAAGCGAACAGCACCGTATGATCGCCAACCACATCACCACCACGAACAGTGGCAAAGCCGATTGTTTCACGCTCACGCGCACCGGTGTAGCCTTCACGCCCGTAAACCGCAACCTTTTGCAGATCACGATCCAGGGCGCTTGCGATGACCTCGCCCATGCGCAGGGCCGTACCTGAAGGCGCATCGATCTTGTGCCGATGATGAGCCTCGATGATTTCAATATCCGCCTCATCGCCCAACACACGAGCCGTCATATCGAGCAGCTTCAGCGACAGGTTCACACCAACACTGAAATTGGCTGCGAACACAATGGGAATGTCCTTGCCCGCCTCCACCAGCAACTGCTTCTGTGCAGCGTCCAAACCGGTAGTGCCGATCACCATGGCCTTGCCCGTCTTGCGGCAGAACGCCAGGTTTTTCAGCATGACTTCCGGGAGTGTGAAGTCGATCAGCACGTCGAACTCATCAGCCACCGCCTCCACATGACCGGACAACGGCACGCCGATACGCCCGAGCGAAGCCAGCTCACCGGCATCCACGCCAATCAGCGTGCTGCCGGGACGCACGATGGCTGCCGTCAGACCGGTCAGCGGCGCGCGTTGCTGCACTGCCTCGACCAGGATCTTGCCCATGCGCCCGGCAGCGCCCATCACAGCTATACGTCGCATGCCGACTCCTTACAAATCGCCAAAGAAGCGCTTCACGCCTTCGAACCAACCGGTGGTTTTAGGCGAATGGCTGTTGTCATCCGCCAGGGAGCTGCGGAACTCTTCCAGCAACTCACGCTGACGACGACCCAGGTTGACCGGGGTTTCGACCGCCACACGGCACATCAAATCACCAGCACCGCCGCCGCGCACTGGCGCAACGCCCTTGCCGCGAACACGGAACTGTTTGCCGGTCTGAGTCCCTTCAGGGATTTTCAGTTTGACTCGACCATCTAGGGTCGGAATCTCCAGCTCGCCACCCAGCGCAGCATCGACAAAACTGATCGGCACTTCGCAGAACAGGTGCTTGCCGTCGCGCTGGAAGATCGCGTGCTCGCGCACGTTGATCACCACGTACAGGTCGCCAGTCGGACCACCCTGAGCACCCGCCTCGCCTTCGCCGGACAGACGAATGCGATCACCGGTATCGACACCGGCCGGCACTTTCACCGAGAGGGTTTTGTACTCTTCGACACGGCCTTGGCCGTGGCAGGAATCGCACGGATCGGAAATGATCTTGCCCTGACCATGGCAGCGCGGGCAGGTTTGCTGCACCGAGAAGAAGCCTTGCTGCATGCGCACCTGGCCGATACCGCCGCAAGTCGGGCAGGTGATCGGCGCAGATCCTTTCTTGGCACCCGAACCGTCGCACGGCTTGCAGTTGACCAGTGTCGGAACACGGATATTCACGGTCGTACCGCGCACCGCTTCTTCCAGATTCAGCTCCAGGGTGTAACGCAGGTCGCTGCCGCGCTGAGCGCCGCCACGAGCACCGCCGCGACCGCCGCCGAAGAAGTCACTGAAGACATCACCAAAGATATCGGAGAAGTTCTGACCGCCAAACCCGGCACCGCCGCCGCCCATGCTCGGGTCGACACCGGCATGACCATACTGGTCGTAGGCCGCGCGCTTGCTGGAATCAGACAGCACTTCGTAGGCCTCGTTGGCCTCTTTGAACATATCTTCCGACGCTTTGTCATCGGGATTACGGTCCGGGTGATGCTTCATTGCCAGGCGACGGTAGGCCTTTTTCAGGTCCGCTTCGCTTGAGCCGCGCTCAACACCCAATACTTCGTAATAGTCACGCTTTGCCATAAGTCTTTGCACTCTTAAGGACGTTCGGCAAACCTCTCCTGAGCCTCGCCAAACTCGTTGAGCCCCAATACAGGCCCGGACCCAACTCACGTCAATTCAACGATCCTGGTCTTTGATTCAATGCGGTACTTTCAGCTCGAAAAGCAGGAGCATTCCCGGCCATACCGTCAACACACGAGCCTTGTCGCATGCTGTAAAAATTCGCTAACTCCAGACACGCCAACGCGGGAGCAAGCTCCCGCGCGGCGACATCCTACCAGTCACCGCCTGAAGGCAGTCAACCGGGCGACCAACAACTTACTTGTGGTCTTTGACTTCTTCGAACTCAGCGTCGACAACGTCGTCAGCCTTTTCAGCTTTTTCGTCGTGCGGTGCAGCGCCTTCAGCTGGCTGAGCCTGCTCGGCGTACATTTTCTGAGCCACTGGCGCGGAGACTTTCGACAGCTCTTCTACCTTGGCGTCGATAGCAGCCTTGTCGTCGCCTTTGACGGCGGCTTCCAAGGCAACTACTGCCGCTTCGATTGCAGTCTTCTCTTCAGCGGTCACTTTGTCGCCAGCGTCAGCGACCATTTTGCGCGTCGAGTGAACCAGAGCATCGCCCTGGTTACGAGCAGCTGCCAGCTCTTCGAACTGGCGATCTGCGTCGACGTTGGCTTCAGCATCGCGAATCATCTGCTGAATCTCTTCCTCCGACAGACCGGAGTTAGCCTTGATCACGATCGACTGAGTCTTGCCGGTAGCCTTGTCTTTGGCGCCCACGTGCAGAATGCCGTTGGCGTCGATGTCGAAGGTCACTTCAATTTGTGGCACGCCACGTGGCGCTGGCGGAATCTCGGCCAGGTCGAACTTGCCCAGAGACTTGTTCTGAGCAGCTTGCTTACGCTCACCTTGCAGCACGTGAATGGTCACAGCGCCCTGGTTGTCATCGGCAGTCGAGAACACTTGCGACTTCTTGGTAGGAATCGTGGTGTTTTTCTCGATCAGCGCAGTCATCACGCCACCCATGGTTTCGATACCCAGGGTCAGCGGGCTGACGTCGAGCAGCAAAACGTCTTTCACATCACCGGCCAATACTGCGCCCTGGATAGCAGCACCCATGGCAACGGCTTCGTCCGGGTTCACGTCTTTACGTGCTTCTTTACCGAAGAACTCGGTCACCAGCTTCTGAACCAGTGGCATGCGGGTCTGACCGCCCACCAGGATCACGTCATTGATCGCGCCAATGTCGATGCCGGAGTCTTTCAGAGCGATGCGGCAAGGTTCGATGGTGCGTTGAACCAGGTCTTCTACCAGCGCTTCGAGCTTGGCGCGGGAGATTTTCACATTCAAGTGCTTAGGACCGGTGGCGTCTGCAGTGATGTACGGCAGGTTCACGTCGGTCGAATTGCTCGAAGACAGTTCGATCTTGGCTTTTTCAGCGGCTTCTTTCAGGCGCTGCATGGCCAGCGGGTCACCTTTAAGGTTCATGCCGCTTTCTTTCTTGAATTCGTCGACGAGGTAGTCGATCAGACGAATGTCAAAGTCTTCACCGCCCAGGAACGTGTCGCCGTTGGTGGCCAACACTTCGAACTGGTGCTCGCCATCGACTTCAGCGATTTCGATCACGGAAACGTCGAAAGTACCGCCGCCCAAGTCATAAACGATCACGGTGTGATCGCCTTTCGCCTTGTCCATACCGTAAGCCAGAGCAGCTGCGGTTGGTTCGTTGATGATACGTTTTACGTCCAGACCAGCAATACGACCGGCGTCTTTGGTCGCTTGACGCTGGCTGTCGTTGAAGTAGGCCGGAACAGTGATCACTGCTTCGGTCACTGGCTCGCCGAGGTAATCTTCGGCGGTTTTCTTCATTTTCTTCAGAATTTCAGCCGAGATTTGTGGCGGCGACATTTTCTGGCCGTTCACTTCAACCCAAGCGTCACCGTTATCAGCCTTGGCGATTTTGTACGGGACCATCTTGATGTCTTTCTGTACGACTTCTTCGTCGAACTTACGACCGATCAGACGCTTCACCGCATACAGGGTGTTGTGCGGGTTGGTCACTGCCTGACGCTTGGCCGATTGACCAACGAGGATTTCACCATCGTTGGCATAAGCGATGATCGACGGCGTGGTACGCGTGCCTTCAGCGTTTTCAATAACTTTGGCTACGCCGTTTTCCATCACGGAGACGCAGGAGTTGGTAGTCCCCAGGTCGATACCGATAATTTTGCCCATGTTCACTCTCCCGAAACTTTGGATTTGGATGCCGCAGCAGTGGTGGCTAACTGCGGTAGCACTTAAACGCTTGACTTCTAAATGGGGGCCTTGCGGCTAATTTCAAGCCTGCTCGTCAATCGAAGGCGAAACCGGCGCCGGGGCCTTGCTGACCACGACCATGGCCGGACGCAGCAAGCGACCGTTGAGCTGATAGCCCTTCTGGAACACCTTGAGCACGCTGTTCGGCTCGACGTCGGCGCTTTCCTGCATGGCCATTGCCTGATGCTGAACGGCATTGAACGGTTCGCCATGCGGATCGATCGCTTCCAGCTGATAACGCTTCAGGGTGTCCTGGAACATTTTCAGGGTCAGCTCAATGCCTTCGCGCATTGGACGGATGCTTTCGTCATCCGGATTGGACAACTCCAGACCGCGCTCCAGGCTGTCGATGATTGGCAACAAGTCACCGGCGAATTTTTCCAGCGCGAACTTGTGAGCCTTTTCGACATCCTGTTCGGCGCGACGGCGGACGTTCTGCAGATCAGCCGCTACACGCAAAGCCTGATCATGAGCGCCAGCCAATTGCTCTTCGAGCACTTGAACACGAGTCGCCAGTTCATCACCCGAATCCTGGGCAGCCTGATCGGCGTCTAGATTTTGCGTATCCACTGTCTGTTCGTCAGCCATAGATTTCTCCTTTCAATATCTTCCGCGAGCTCAACTCGCGCTTCTGCCCAGCTATATGGGGCCGCAAAATTCAGCTTCAAGGGGCGCTTATTTATTAACCTTACAAAAAACAGCTGCATTGTCATTCCCGAGCGCACTAAGGATTTCGTCGGATCAAGCAAATCGAGCTAAAGCAGGGCATTGTCAGCCAGAAACAAAACACTGTATAAATAACCAGACCTAAAGCCTGGGAGCGGCCTTTATGCTGGTGCACCTGTCCGTACATAACTACGCCATCGTTGAACATCTCGATCTCGAACTCGATCGCGGGATGAGCGTGATCACAGGGGAGACCGGCGCCGGCAAGTCGATCATGCTCGACGCCCTGGGCCTGACCCTGGGTGATCGCGCCGACAGCGGCGTGGTCCGCCCCGGCGCAGACAAGGCCGATATCCTGGCAACCTTCGACCTGGTCGACATTCCGGAAGCCAGCGCCTGGCTGGCCGAACGCGACCTGGAGAGTGACGGCCCGTGCATCCTGCGCCGGGTGATTACCGCCGAAGGGCGCTCGCGCGGCTACATCAATGGCACGCCCTGCCCCCTCGGCGATCTCAAGGCCCTGGGCGAGTTGCTGATCGACATCCACAGCCAGCATGAACACCAATCCCTGCTCAAGACCGACACACACCGCCGTCTGCTCGACGAGTACGCCGGCGCAACGGACCTTGCCCGTCACGTACATCTGGCCGCCCAACGCTGGCGCCAGACCCGCCAGGAACTGGAACGCCTCTCCAATTCCGGCGACGAACAACGCGCTCGCCATCAATTGCTCAGCTATCAACTCGAAGAGCTGGAAAACCTCGGCCTCGGCGAAAACGAGCTGGAGCAGTTGGAACAGGAACACAAGAACCTGACCAACGCCGAAACCCTGCTGGGCATTTGCCGGCAAGTGGTCGAGCAATGCAGCGAAAGTGATTCCGGCAATGTGCTGAACGCCCTCACCGCCAGCCTCAACCGCCTTTCGAGCGTCAACAATTCGATTGGGGCGCTGGGTGAAGCCAGCAGCCTGCTGACCAGTGCGCAGATCCAGGTCGAAGAAGCCGTGGGGGAACTGAACCGCTTCCTTGATAACTTCGACGCCGATCCGGCGCGTCTTCAGTACCTGGAAGAACGCCTTGATGCGATATACACCATGGCGCGCAAACACCGCATCCAGCCTACCGAAGTGGCGGAGATGCAGCAGAAGTTGCTCGATGAAATCGAGACCCTGAATGCCAACGACGAATCCATCGAGCGCCTGAGCGATGAACTGGCCTCCTATGCCCGTCATTATCAGGAAAAGGCTCGTGAGCTGAGCGATTTACGCCATCAGGCGTCGAGCAGCCTGGCTAGCGCCGTGGAGCAGGAAATTCAGCGTCTGGGCATGCCCGGCGGTCGTTTCACCATCGAACTGCGCCCCAACAGCAGCGATGAACTGCTGCCCAATGGCCTTGAACAGGTAGAACTGCTCGTGAGCGCCAACCCCGGGCAACCACTGAAAGCCCTGGCAAAAGTCGCATCCGGCGGCGAGCTGTCACGGATCAGCCTGGCGATTCAAGTGATCACCGCGCAAACCTCGCGTGTACCGACCCTGGTGTTCGACGAAGTGGACGTGGGCATCGGCGGCCCGACCGCCGAGATCGTCGGCCAGTTGCTGCGTCGACTGGGGGAGCGCGGGCAAGTTCTGACCGTGACTCACTTGCCGCAAGTAGCAGCGCAGGGGCATCAGCATCTATTCGTGCACAAAGTGCGCGGTGAGGATGCCACTCGCACAGCCGTCTCCAAACTCAGCAAGAATGATCGTGTCGAAGAAGTGGCGCGGATGCTGGGAGGCATCGACCTCACCAAGGAATCTCTGGCTCATGCCAGGAAAATGGTCGTCACTGCGAAAATTTAAGATCCGCAGAAAGCACGAAGGCGACCCTGGGGTCGCCTTCGCTCGTTTCGCGAACCTTAAGTTCGCGCGACATGCTTACTTTTTCTTGCGCACGTACAGTACAAGGTTGTGATCAACCATCTCGAAGCCATACTTGTCGACGATTGCCTTCTGCAGACGCTCGATTTCTTCGTCGAAGAATTCGATCACTTCACTGGTCTCGACGTTGACCATATGGTCGTGATGCTTGCCGTCGTCCAGCTCGAAGACCGCATGGCCCCCGTCGAAGTTGTGCCGCACCACAAGGCCAGCTGCCTCGAACTGAGTCAGAACACGGTAAACCGTGGCCAGACCGACGTCCTCACCAGCCTCCATCAGCGCCTTGTAGACATCCTCGGCACTCATGTGGCGTTGCTCGGCGGAATCGAGCATTTGCAGAATTTTGACCCGTGGAAGGGTCACTTTGAGGCCGGCTTTGCGTAGTTCGCTATTTTCAACCATGGTCAGCTTTCTCGCGATGCTGCTTCGCAGCTTCTCTTAATGCGGGTATGATCGGCGTTTACGTTGTCCCAGCCAAGATAGTGGAAGTCGCCCACCGATGCAAAACACCAAGCTCTTGCTAACCAGTTTCACCTTTGTGGGACTGCTCGCACTCGCCGGTTGTTCATTCCCCGGGGTTTACAAAATCGACATCCAGCAGGGCAATGTCGTCACGCAGGACATGATAGACCAGTTACGCCCGGGAATGACCCGTCGGCAAGTACGGTTTATCATGGGCAACCCTCTGCTGACTGACACGTTCCATGCCGATCGCTGGGATTACTTGTATAGCCTGCAACCAGGTGGTGGTGAACGCCAACAGGAACGCATTAGCGTTATCTTCAACCCTAATGACCAACTTGTCAGCCTCTCTGGTGATTTCATGCCAGGCGTGAGCCGGGACGAAGCCATTCTCGGCAAGGACAGCGGCACTGCAGTTGCTGCGCCAGCAGAAAACGTCGAGCAACCGAAACCGGAGAAACCGGTCAAGCCAGGTTCGTTGCTGGATCAGATCCAGAAGGACGTCGACGGTGTAGAAACCGTTCCAGTCCCGACTCCAGAACCCCTGGAAACCTCGCCGCAATAATTTGCGACGCAATAAAAAACCCGGCATGGCCGGGTTTTTTATTGTCCAGCGTTTGAGCGAATCACTGATTCCGGGTTTTGGCCTCAGCAGCTTTGGCAGCACGCAACCGGCGAACCTCTTTCGGATCAGCCAGCAATGGCCGGTATATTTCGATGCGATCACCTGCCTGGACAGGATGATTGTCTGGATCTGCGACCACTCTGCCGAAGATCCCTACCGGGCAATCGGCCAGATCCAGCTCCCCAAACGCCTCGCCGACACCTGACTTCAGCAAAGCCGCCCGCACGGTTGTTCCTGCCGGCACCGTCACCGACAGGAGCACCTGACGATCAATGGCGGCATAGACCACCTCAACGTCGATCACGGTCTCAACCATGCATCTGTTTGGCGCGCTGGCAGAACGCATCCATCAGCGTATTGGCCGCCTGATTGAACAACGGCCCCAAGGTAGCGCGAACAATCGGCCCGGCGTAATCAAACGACAGGTCCAGGCTGATCTTGCAGGCCTTCTCCCCCAACGATTTGAACACCCAGACGCCATGCAACTGATTGAATGGTCCCTTCTCGAGGTTCATCTCAATCGAATGTCCGGGCACCAAGGTATTTCGAGTCACGAAATGCTGGCTGATCCCGCCCTTGGCTACGCCTACGCTGGCGCGCATATGTTCAGGAGAGCTTTCCAGCACTTCGGCCGTCGAGCACCACGGCAGGAATTCCGGATAACGCGCCACGTCGTTGACCAGGTCATACAGCGCTTGCGCCGGGTACGGCAGCAAGGCCGAACGTTGAATGTGTGTCGTCATGTCAGCGTCACTTCCACAGCTGGGCGGCAAACACTACAAGAATGCCGATGGGCGCCACATAGCGCATCAAGAACAGGGACAAGGCGAACAACGCAGGGTTGCGGATCGACAACTCGTCGCGTACCGCTTCACGACCCATCACCCAGCCTGCAAACACCACGAAACACAAACCACCGAGTGGCAACATGATCCGCGAGGTGAAGAAATCGATCACACCAAAGAAATCCAGGCCTCCGGCCGCGCCCCATTGATAGAGGTGGAACAAACCGCCTTCGTTCACGAAAAATTTGGCTTCCTTCCAGATATTGAAGGAGAACACCGTGCCCAGACCGACGAACCAGCAGGTGAATGCCAGCCAGAAGGTGACCCACGCGCGGCTGACTTTCGTGCGCTCAACCAGGTAAGCCACCATCGGTTCGAGCAAGGAAATCGCAGAACTCCACGCGGCAATCGCTACTAGCACGAAAAACACTACGCCCATCAACTGACCGAACGCTACGTTACCAAAGGCAAAGGGCAGACTGACGAACATCAGGCCAGGGCCTTCGCTCGGGTTCAGGCCCGCGGCAAACACAATCGGAAACAATGCCAGACCAGCCACCAGGGAAACGAAAGTATCGAGCAGTGCCACGCCGACGATGGTGCCGGAAATCGATGAGTTCTTTGGCATGTAGGCGCCGTAGATCATGATCGAGCCGACGCCTACGCTCAGGGAGAAGAAAGCGTGCCCCATGGCGGGCAGCAAGCCGTCGAGAACTTTTTCCGGGTGGAAGTCGAACATGAAATGCACGCCTTCCATGAAATGGCCGGTGGTCATGCTGTAGCCCAGCAGCACCAGAATCATCACAAAGAGAAGCGGCATCATGATCCGAAGACTGCGTTCGAGCCCGGCAACGACGCCTTTGGCGATGACAACGGCAGACAGCAGCATGAAAATCGTGTGCCAAAGTGTCAGACGCCATGGATCGGCGATTACATTGCCAAAGTACGCGCCGACCTGATCAGCCGTCACCCCCTGGAAGTCGCCACGACCCATGTCGATGATGTAATCCAGCGACCAGCCGCCGACCACACTATAGAAAGACAAGATCAGCAACGCCGTGATCATCCCGGCGAATGCGCCCCAGGACCATTTACCCGAATGCCCGGCTTCCAGCGCCAATACCTTCAGGGCGTTGGCCGGACTCTGCCGTGCACGGCGACCGATCAGGGTTTCGGCCAACATGACCGGCACACCGATCAGCGCGATACAGGCCAGGAACATCAGCACAAAGGCGCCGCCGCCATAGACGCCGACCATATATGGGAATTTCCAGATGCTACCCAGGCCCACGGCCGAACCGGTCGCGGCGAGTATGAAGACCCAGCGGCTAGCCCAACTGCCGTGGACAGAAACCTTGTCTGTCGACATCGTTATCACGCCCAAGCGTTCAAAAAAGAGGCCGCATTGTCCGGGATTCAATCAACCTGCTCAAGCACGTAGCGACACCGTAGCCGACTTGCTTGCAACTCCCTATAATGCCGCCCCTATGGCTAAACAGAAGAAACACCCAACAGGGACCATCGCGCAAAATAAAAAGGCGCGACACGATTACTTCATCGAGCATAAGTTCGAGGCTGGTCTGGTCCTGGCCGGCTGGGAAGTAAAAAGTCTGCGGGCAAGCAAGCTACAACTGGTTGACAGTTACGTACTGCTCAAGGATGGCGAAGCCTGGCTGCTCGGCAGCCACATTACGCCCCTGATGACCGCCAGCACCCACGTCATCGCTGATCCGACCCGCACCCGAAAGTTGCTGCTCAATCGCCGCGAGCTGGAAAAGCTGGCCACTGCCGTGCAGCAAAAAGGTTACGCCTGCGTGTGCCTGTCCTGGTACTGGAGCAAGCACATGGTCAAGTGCGAGATCGCTCTGGGCAAGGGCAAGAAGGAATACGACAAGCGTGATACCGAACGCGAACGCGACGCCGGTCGCGAGTTGCAGCGTGCGGTGCGCAACAAGGGTAAGGAAGAGTAAACCTTCACCTTGATCATTCCCACGTCGAGGCGTCGAACCGTCCACGTGGGAACGATCATCATCCAAACCTACATCCCCTTGCGCCGCTCCGCCCGAGCCATGCGCTGCACTTCCTGACGCACTTCTTCCAGCACTTCCTGCACGTACAAAATGTGTCGGCTGGAGACTTCTCGCGCCTGTTCTGCCCTTCCTTCGATAATCGCCAGGTACAACTCCCGATGCTGGGTGATGAGCATGTCGCGGGTTTCGGTGCGCTGCTTGTACATCCCGCCGATATTGGTCACCACGTTGCGCTTGAGCAGGTCGAACAACCCACGAATGGTGTGCAGCAACACCGCGTTGTGACTGGCTTCAGCAATCGCCAGATGGAATTTCGCATCCGCCGCGCCCTCTTCCGCACGGCTCACTTCATCATGACGCGTATAGCAGTCCTGCAATTCGTTGAAGGCCGCGGTCAACCGCTCGCGGTCAACGTCCGTAGCGCGCAAGGCAGCGTAATAGGCACAGGAGGCTTCCAAAGTGTGGCGAAATTCCAGCAAATCGCGCTGCGCTTCAGGGTTGCTTTCCAGCAGATGCAGCAGCGGATCACTGAAGGTTGACCCCAGCGACTCCACTACGTAATTGCCGCCACCCTGGCGACTGACCAGTAAGCCCTTGGCCGCCAGCTTCTGAATCGCTTCGCGCAACGACGGGCGTGACACGCCGAACTGCTCGGCCAACGCACGTTCGGCCGGCAAGCGCTCACCCGCCTTCAGCGTGCCCTCGAGGATCATCCCCTCGAGCTGCTCGACAATATCGTCAGACAAACGGCGCTGACGAATTTGATCAAACCCCATAACTCAATTCTCCACGATCCCGACGACTCGCCGGGCTCTCTATTCTGGCCTATCAGCGCTATGCCAGCACCTACCAGAAGACATTTTGTCGAGCGGACCAGATGCCCTTTGCACCGCTTATTCGACAAAAGTTTTAGAACGGCAAATTGACATGCCGCCTACAAGGCTTTTACCCTAGCCAACAGCGATTGTAAATTGGTATTACCAATTATCCAAGAACGCTGATCAGTGCCTGACCAACAACAATTAGGGGCCACCCCATATGCAAACCTGGCAACAGCTCTATTCCCCGCTCGGCAGTCTCGGCGTGTCCGCGCTCGCGGCCGTTATCCCCATCGTGTTTTTCTTCCTGGCATTGGCCGTGTTCCGGCTCAAAGGACATGTGGCCGGCAGCATCACGCTGGCCTTGTCCATTGCTGTGGCGATCTTCGCCTTCCAGATGCCGGTCGACATGGCCTTCGCCGCCGCCGGCTATGGCTTCGCCTACGGTCTGTGGCCGATTGCCTGGATCATCGTGGCGGCGGTGTTCCTCTACAAACTGACGGTCAAGAGTGGTCAGTTCGAAGTGATCCGCAGCTCGGTGCTGTCGATCACCGACGACCAGCGCCTGCAAGTGCTGCTGATCGGCTTTTGCTTCGGAGCCTTCCTGGAAGGTGCAGCCGGTTTCGGTGCGCCGGTAGCGATTACCGCCGCACTGCTTGTAGGACTGGGTTTTAACCCGCTGTACGCCGCTGGCCTGTGCCTGATCGCCAACACCGCGCCAGTGGCGTTTGGTGCCTTGGGGATTCCGATCATCGTCGCCGGGCAAGTGACCGGAATCGACGCCTTCAAGATCGGCGCCATGACCGGCCGTCAACTGCCGCTGCTGTCGTTGTTCGTGCCGTTCTGGCTGGTGTTCATGATGGATGGCCTGCGCGGCGTGCGGGAAACCTGGCCAGCAGCACTGGTCGCCGGCCTGAGCTTTGCCGTCACCCAGTACTTCACCTCGAACTTCATCGGCCCGGAACTGCCGGACATCACCTCAGCCTTGGCCAGTCTGATTTCCCTGACGCTGTTCCTGAAAGTCTGGCAGCCGAAACGCGCAGCGGGCCAACACATCGTCGGCGCCGTCTCGGCTTCCGTGGTCGGCGCCAGCGCCGGCGGTTTCGGTCAGCCGCGCAGCACCGTGGCTTCGCCCTACAGCCTCGGTGAAATTCTCAAAGCCTGGTCACCGTTCCTGATCCTCACCGTACTGGTCACTATCTGGACCCTGAAACCCTTCAAGGCAATGTTTGCCGCTGGCGGGTCGATGTACAGCTGGGTGTTCAACTTCGCGATCCCGCACCTGGACCAAATGGTGATCAAGGTCGCACCGATCGTGGCCGCCCCGACCGCTATTCCGGCGGTGTTCAAACTCGACCCGATTTCCGCGACCGGCACGGCGATCTTCTTCTCCGCGCTGATCTCGATGCTGGTACTGAAGATCAATCTCAGAATTGGTCTGACCACTCTGAAAGAGACCTTTTACGAACTGCGCTGGCCAATTCTTTCCATCGGCATGGTGTTGGCGTTTGCCTTCGTCACCAACTTCTCGGGCATGTCGTCGACCATGGCCCTGGTGCTGGCAGGCACCGGCGCAGCGTTCCCGTTCTTCTCGCCGTTCCTCGGCTGGCTGGGCGTATTCCTGACCGGTTCCGATACATCGTCCAACGCGCTGTTCGGTTCGTTGCAAGCGACCACTGCGCATCAGATCGGTGTCAGCGACACCTTGCTGGTAGCGGCAAACACCAGCGGCGGCGTGACCGGCAAGATGATCTCGCCCCAATCGATCGCCGTGGCCTGCGCCGCGACCGGTCTGGTGGGCAAGGAATCGGATCTGTTCCGCTTCACCCTCAAGCACAGCCTATTCTTTGCAACGATCGTCGGCCTGATCACCCTGGCTCAGGCCTATTGGTTCACCGGCATGCTGGTGCACTAAAAACTACAAGCAGCTCGGAAAAAACCGACGCCGGACCACGAATCCGGTGTCAGCTATTCACCACCCGGTCTGTAAGGCTGCTGAAAGCTTCCCTCTCTATATTCAGCAGCCTCAACGGACGGATAACCGGCCGAGAGACACGCCTGATGAGCGAGCAATTTTATAACGCTGTGCCGAACGCGACCCGTGTCGCCCCGCCACTGCCCGAGCCTCGGCAATACCCTAGCAAAAAACCGTCACGGGTTTACCTGTTCGGAACTTGCGTGGTGGATTTGTTCTACCCGGAAGCCGGGATGGATGCGATTCATCTGCTGGAACGCGAAGGCATTCGTGTCGAGTACCCGCAAGGACAAAGCTGCTGCGGGCAACCGGCCTACACCTCGGGTTACACCGAGCAGGCAAGGACTGTGGCGCGCTCGCAACTGGCGCTGTTTGCCGGGGATTATCCGGTGGTGGTGCCGTCAGGATCGTGTGCCGGCATGTTGCGCGAACACTATGCCGACTTGTTCAAGGATGAGCCGCAAACGCTGAAACAGGTTCAGGCTCTGGCCTCCCGGACCTACGAGTTGGCCGAGTTCCTGTTGTTTGTCTGCAAGGTGCAGCTCAAGGACAGCGGCACACCTGTGAAAGTGGCGCTGCACACCTCGTGTTCGGCACGTCGTGAGATGAACACCCACCTGCACGGCCGTGAGTTACTGGCGCAGCTGAATAATGTGGAGCGAGTCGACCATAGCCATGAAAGTGAATGCTGTGGCTTCGGTGGGACTTTCAGCGTCCGTATGCCAGACATTTCCGGCGCGATGGTGGCGGACAAGACCCGGTCATTGAAGGAATCCGGCGCGCACAAGGTACTCAGTGCCGACTGCGGTTGCCTGATGAACATCAACGGCTCGCTGGAGAAACAGAGGGAAGCGTTGCGCGGCCAACACCTGGCCAGTTTCCTTTGGCAGCGAACCGGAGGTGTTCTATGAACGCTTCCGCGATTATTCCTACGGTTGCCGTAGAAGAAGATTTTCGCACCCGGGCTCATAAGGCGTTGGGTGACAAGCAACTGCGAAACAACTTTCGCACTGCGATGGATTCACTGATGACAAAACGGGCAGCGTCCTTCAGCGATGCCCACGAAAGAGAACATTTGCGAGCGCTGGGCAATGCTGTCCGCGCCCGTGCGTTATCCAAGTTGCCTGACCTGCTCGAGCAGCTTGAACAGAACCTGACCCGCAACGGTGTGACAGTGCACTGGGCGGAAACGGTGGACGAAGCCAATGGCATCGTCCTCTCGATCATCCGCGCTCACGAGGGGCGGCAAGTGATCAAGGGCAAATCGATGGTCAGCGAAGAGATGGAGATGAACCACTTCCTCGCTGAACAGGGCATTGAATGCCTGGAATCGGACATGGGCGAGTACATCGTCCAGCTCGACCACGAAAAGCCTTCACACATTATTATGCCGGCGATCCACAAGAATGCCGGTCAGGTCGCGTCCTTGTTCCACGACAAACTTGGCGTGGAGTACACCAAGGACGTTGACCAACTCATTCAGATCGGTCGCAAAGTCTTGCGGCAGAAATTCTTCGAAGCGGACATCGGCGTCTCCGGCGTCAACTTTGCCGTGGCCGAAACCGGAACCCTGCTGCTGGTGGAAAACGAAGGCAATGGCCGCATGACCACCACGGTGCCGCCAGTGCACATCGCCGTCACCGGCATCGAAAAAGTCGTGGAAAACCTGCGCGACGTGGTGCCGCTCTTGTCACTGCTGACGCGCTCGGCCCTTGGTCAACCGATCACCACCTACGTCAACATGATCTCCGGCCCACGCAAAGAGCACGAACTCGACGGCCCGCAGGAAGTGCATCTGGTCCTGCTCGACAACGGTCGCAGCCAGGCCTTTGCCGACAGCGAATTGCGCCAGACCCTGAACTGCATTCGCTGCGGCGCGTGTATGAATCATTGCCCGGTCTACACCCGAATCGGCGGCCACGCCTATGGGGAGGTTTACCCTGGGCCTATCGGAAAAATCATCACCCCGCACATGGTCGGCCTGGCGAAAGCCCCTGACCACCCGAGTGCCTCGTCGCTGTGTGGCGCCTGCGGTGAGGTCTGTCCGGTAAAAATTCCAATCCCGGCACTGCTGCGTCGCCTGCGGGAGGAGAACGTCAAGGCTCCGGACAGTCCGCATCAAGTCATGCGCGGCCAAGGCAGCAAATATTCGCGCAAGGAACGCTTTATCTGGAATGCCTGGGCCAAGCTCAACAGCTCGCCAACGCTCTATCGCCTGTTCGGCTTCTTCGCCACTCGCCTGCGTGCCCTAGCACCGAGTAATGTTGGTCCTTGGACGCAAAACCACAGTGCACCGAAACCCGCTGCCCGCTCACTGCATGACATGGCACGCGAGCATCTGGCCAAACAGGGAGATCGCTGATGAGTGCCAAGCAAAATATCCTCGTCAAGTTGCGGAACAGTCTGACCGGCACCACACCGGTGCCTGACGAGTTCGACGTCGAACTGGTGACAGCGCCGTACACCTACACCGCAGAGCAACGCATCCCGCAACTGCGCAAACTGATGGAAGCGGTGCACACCGAAATACATCTGACGTCCGACGAAGCTTGGCCCGAGTTGCTGGCCCAGTTACTGCAGGATCGCCAGATACCGAGCCTGTTGATCGCACCGACTACACCTCACGGTCAACGTGTCACTCAGCATTGGGCGAAAAATCCTGACCTGCCCACGCTCAAAGCCTACGACCGTCCGGTTGAAGAATGGAAAGCCGAGCTGTTCAACGACACCCCGGCGAGCCTGACCACCACCCTCGGTGCAATCGCCGCGACAGGTAGTCTGATTCTCTGGCCGACGCGGGAAGAACCGCGCCTGATGAGTCTGGTACCGCCGGTGCATTTCGCCCTACTCAAGGCCAGTGAAATCCGCGACAACTTCTATCAGGTACAGCAGGAATTCGAGTGGGCCCAGGGCCTGCCGACCAACGCCCTGCTGGTGTCCGGCCCGTCGAAAACCGCTGACATCGAGCAAGTCCTGGCTTACGGCGCGCACGGCCCGAAAGACCTGGTGGTTCTGATCCTGGAGGACCAATGAGTCTACCGGCAGCTTTTCTGCGAGATGCGCAGCAACTGATTCCCCAAGAACGACGTTTCGACGATCCGCTTTCGACCCTGGCCTTCGGCACCGACGCCAGTTTCTACCGGCTGATTCCGAAACTGGTGATTCGTGTCGAGTCCGAAGATGAAGTGGTGGCGCTGCTGAAACTGGCGCAACGGGATCAAGTCCCGGTAACGTTCCGCGCCGCTGGCACCAGCCTGTCCGGCCAGGCCATCAGCGATTCGGTATTGATCGTTCTCGGGGATAACTGGAACGGTCGCGAGATTCGCGGGCAAGGCACACAAATTCGTCTGCAACCGGGCGTGATCGGCGCACAGGCCAACGCATGGCTGGCACCCTTTGGACGCAAGATCGGTCCCGATCCGGCCTCGATAAACGCCTGCAAGATCGGCGGCATCGTCGCCAACAATGCCAGTGGCATGTGCTGCGGCACGGCGCAAAACACCTATCACACGTTGGCTGGCATTCGTCTGGTGCTGGCCGACGGTAGCCGTCTCGACACCGAAGATGCGGCGAGTATTGCCGCGTTTCGTGAGAGCCACGCTTCGCTGCTCGAACGTCTGGCGTGCCTGGGCCGTGAGACCCGCGCCAATGCCGAACTGGCAGCAAAAATTCGCCACAAATACCGCCTGAAAAACACCACCGGACTGTCACTCAACGCCCTGGTGGATTTCGACGAACCTGTGGATATCTTGAGCCACTTGCTGGTGGGCTCCGAAGGCACGCTAGGCTTCATCAGCGCGGTGACTTATGACACGGTGATCGACCATCCGAACAAGGCCTCGGCGCTGATCGTGTTCCCGGATGTGGAAACCTGCTGCAACGCCGTGACTGTGCTGAAAAGCCAACCGGTGTCGGCCGTCGAACTGCTGGACCGGCGCAGTCTGCGTTCGGTGCAGGACAAACCCGGCATGCCTGCTTTCGTACAACAGCTGTCGAACAATGCCTGTGCGCTGCTGATCGAATCTCGCGCCGCATCGTCCACTTTGCTACAGGAACAACTGGCGCACATCATGGCGTCGTTGACCTCGTTCCCCGTGGAAAAACAAGTCGACTTCACCGAAGACCCGGTGGAAAACGCCCGGCTCTGGGCGATCCGCAAAGACACCTTCCCCGCCGTCGGCGCCGTGCGCAAAACCGGCACCACGGTGATCATCGAAGACGTGACCTTCCCGGTGGAACAACTGGCCATCGGCGTAAACCGTTTGATCGAGCTGTTCGACAAACATCACTACGCCGAAGCGATCCTTTTCGGACACGCGCTGGAAGGTAATCTGCACTTCGTATTCACCCAAGGCTTCAACAACCCGGAAGAAGTCGCACGCTATCAGGCCTTCATGGACGACGTGGCGCAACTGGTGGCCGTGGAATTCGGCGGTTCGCTGAAAGCCGAGCACGGCACCGGTCGCAACATGGCGCCGTTCGTTGAGCTGGAATGGGGCAGCGATGCCTACCAGTTGATGTGGCAGCTCAAACGCCTGCTCGACCCCAACGGCATTCTCAATCCGGACGTGGTGCTCAGCGACGATCCGCAGATTCACCTCAAACATCTGAAGCCGTTGCCGGCCGCCGACGAGATTGTGGATAAGTGCATCGAATGCGGTTTTTGTGAACCGGTCTGCCCATCGAAAGGCCTGACCCTGAGCCCGCGCCAGCGCATCGTGATCTGGCGCGACATTCAGGCAAAGAAACGCGCTGGCGTGGACACCACCGAACTCGAAGCTGCTTACGAATACCAAGGCATCGACACCTGCGCCGCCACCGGCCTCTGCGCGCAACGTTGCCCTGTAGGAATCAACACCGGCGAACTGGTGAAAAAGCTCCGCAGCCGGAAGGCAACTCATACAAAAACCGCCAATTGGCTGGAAGGCAATTTCGCCACCGCGCTGCAAGGTGCACGTTTCACCCTGCACGTGGCCAACGGTGCGCGAATGCTGTTGGGGGCGCCACGATTGGCAAAGCTTTCAGCAACGTTGACGCGTTTATCCAAAGGTCAGGTCCCGCAGTGGACCAGCGCCATGCCGCAACCGGAAAAAGCCATTCGCTTCAGCCCGACCGTGTCGGACGAACGCCCTCGCGTGGTGTACCTGGCCGCCTGCGTGTCGCGGGCAATGGGCCCGGCTGTAGGTGATAAAGAGCAAATGTCGCTGTACGACAAAACCCGTGGTCTGCTGGAAAAAGCCGGTTACCAAGTGGTCTTCCCGGACAATCTGGACAACCTCTGCTGTGGTCAGCCGTTCGCCTCCAAGGGCTATGCCGAACAGGCCGAACACAAACGCCAGGAACTGATCGGCGCGTTGCTGCACGCCAGTCGCGGCGGGCTCGACCCGGTCTACTGCGACACCAGCCCGTGTACGTTACGGCTGGTTCAAGACCTGGGTGAAGTGCGACTGGACTTGTACGACCCTGTGCGCTTCATTCGTACGCATTTGATGGATCGACTGGATTTCACGCCACAGGAAGCGCCGATCGCGGTGCATGTCACCTGCAGTACTCAACACCTTGGCGAGAGCCAGGCGTTGATCGATCTGGCCCGCAAGTGCAGTAAAAACGTGGTCATTCCCGAAGGTATTCACTGCTGTGGTTTTGCCGGAGACAAGGGTTTCACCATTCCGGAGTTGAACGCTCATTCGCTGCGCACGCTCAAGGATGCGGTGCAGCAGTGCAGCGAAGGGATTTCTACCAGTCGCACCTGTGAGATAGGTCTTACGATGCACGGCGGAATCGACTACCACGGGCTGGTCTATCTGGTGGATCGAGTGACTCAGGCCAGAGTGAACTGAAGAAAAAATAGAACCCTGAGGGGCCGCCGTAGTCCACAGATTAAGTCCGGTAAACGCCGGGCCTTACCCAAACTCGGCAGCCCGTCCTGACGGCCAGCGATGCCTGGACCCTCAGTTCAAGGAGATACACATGAAACGTTCTGTACTGTTAGGTCTGTTCGTTACTGCCTCGCTGATGGCGTCCACCTCGTTTGCGGCCGGCGGCTCAGAAGATCTCTGTGAAACCAACCTGCAGACCATCGCCAATGCCAAGTCACAAATTCAGGCACCGGAAATCAGTGCTCGTGTCGAAGCCAGCGTCCAGCAAGCCAAGGCCCACCAGGCGATGAACACCAAGGAAGGCACCGAGAAGTGCATCTCGGAAACCACCCAAACCATCCAGGAAATCCAGAACGCGAGCAAAGGCGGTAAAACCTGATAGCCGCTCAAGGCCAACCTTCGGGTTGGCCTTCTGAGCCACGTTGGCGTACACTGCACAGGCTTGTTGCTCACTTTGATTCACAGAGCAATGGGCTCGGGGCCGTTTAGGATTCGACGCCGGTTGCGAAACTTTAGGTGCATGCCGAGTTGGTAACAGAACTCGTAAATCCACTGTTGCAACTTTCTATAGTTGCCAATGACGAAACCTACGGGGAATACGCTCTCGCTGCGTAAGCAGCCTTAGCCCTTCCCTCCTGGTACCTTCGGGTCCAGCAATCATCAGGGGATGTCTGTAAACCCAAAGTGATTGTCATATAGAACAGAATCGCCGTGCAGTACGTTGTGGACGAAGCGGCTAAAACTTACACAACTCGCCCAAAGCACCCTGCCCGTCGGGTCGCTGAGGGTTAACTTAATAGACACGGCTACGCATGTAGTACCGACAGCGGAGTACTGGCGGACGGGGGTTCAAATCCCCCCGGCTCCACCAAATAAGCGTTACAAATCAGGCACTTAGCGTTTCTCGCAAGTGCCTTTTTTGTGCCTGAATGGTTGGTTTTGGCTCGGTTATGCCAGCTTAATGACAGCTTTTGTAGTGATCCTGTAGAGTTTCCAAACTCTGCCTTCCCGTCTACCGTGGTCGGCATCTGCAACGAAGCGTGCGATGCTGTTGACGACGGATGAAGTGGCCGACCTCTCCGGCTATGAGCGGCCTGCAAATCAATCGCGCTGGCTGCGCGAAAATTCTATTCCATTTATTCTCGGCGGAGACGGACATCCAAAGGTGTTGCGCCAAGTCGTTATCAGCCGTCTCGGTGGGCATTGCGAGCCCAAGAGGTATCCCGAGCTCCGATTGAAATAAAGTTTGGTATTAACCTCATCCTCGGGTGCCAGCATGAGCAAACTGACTCTCACTGAATGGGCTAAAGATCATTTCAGAACGCCGCCCAGCCCCAATACACTGAGAAAATGGGCACGCGAAGGGCGAATCACTCCTACCCCGATCAAGCATGGACGCAATTACTACGTAGAGTCGAATGCTCACTATCGTGAACCGGCGCGGCTTGATAGGACGACTGGAAGAAGTCTGGTTGAGAGAATAAAGGCGGCTCGAAGAGGGCAAGGATCATGAAAATTCTTTCTCAGGTTACGGTGAGACTTCCCAGGCTTATGGAGGCCAGCGAGTACCGCAAGCTGCGCTATGCAGGTAATAAACCTAGTCTCCAACAGCTGAAAAAATGGATTGAGGAAGGCGAGATCGTCGGAGAAATCACGGGCGGAATGTACTTCGTGGATATACAGGCAGCGGTGCTGGGATCAGATGATCCATTACTTGCGCAGATGCTTAAGCTCGATTGAGCTGAGCATTAACCACGCATCCCCGCGTGGCTATATTGAGCATGCGCCACGACATCCATTCGGCGGGTAGCCTTTTACTTTTAGTATCGGGTGCTACGATTTAGAGCTGGTGCGGCCTCCACCCACCATGCCGAAACTGGTGCTCGCTGCAGAGCTCGATGGAGGTCGCACCCTTTCCCAAAGGCATAGACTCATGGATAAGCTCATCGTCCAACCCCGCATAATCAGAGCAAAGCAGGCGCCAGGTTATCTCGGCATGTGTCGCGACATTTTCAATAAGATTGTGCGGCCCCATGTGAGCGAATTCCCAATCGGCCAGCAAGGCGTGGGATTTGATCGAATCGAGCTAGACAAATGGGCAGATGCTTACATCGCGGAAAACTCGGTTAAAAAGCTTCAAAGAGTAGAGGAACCACATCTTCTTAAAGACACACCGCAATCAGAGTGGAAAAAGCGCAGCCCCGCAAGGCTTGGCCAGAGATCCGGCCTATCCACCCATAAGCCTGCGACTTCAGAGGATTTCTATAAATTGGTGGACGAACTCTTGGGAAGGTCTGGGGTCAAGAAGGATCGTCGCCGGAACAGGCAGCCGCCCCCTCCGGTTGACCAGTAGGCTGCATAAAATTCTCCTGTCATTTGATTGGATTGTCCCCTAGCGAAACAGGGGCGGAGTGAGCTAGTTTTAGAGCTAGAGATACTCAATCCACTTCGGAAATTTTATGGAAAATGGAAACCCGGCCTCGCGCCTCTTGGATGTTTTGATCGAGGCTCAAGGCATCAGTAGGACGATCACCACCCGCCAAGCTTGGACCAAAATTCTGGACGCAGGGAAAAGTACGGCCCTGATGCATGAGCGTCTTTCAAAGGTAATGAATTTGTCCGAAGAGACATTTCAACTGGTTAATGAGCTGTTTCCTAGACAGGCGAGGGCATCGCAAACATGGAAGACAGCACTTGACACAGGATTTCTCAATCAGGAAATGAACGGGCAATTTGAGTCATTTATTGCACACGTCAGTTCCACGGCAATTGACCACTTAACATCTGCGGCAGAGCTCCTAGAATTCAAGAGCCCGAGTAAGTTAACCAGTCTACAGATTCAAGAATTCATCAAATCCCTGAATGAGCTGGTAGAAGAAGTCTTATCTGGAGATCTGGAAATAAAAGTAAGGGAGTATCTTGCTAGATCCCTTAGAAAAATCGTCACCGCGCTGGAAGAATACCGGCTGGGTGGCGAAATCCCGATTATATCATCTATCGATGCATTGCTTGGCCATAGTGCCTTTGACAGCGACTATAGATCAGCTATCAGCGAAACTACTGTCGGCTCAAAAATATTGAATGTTTTAGGTGGTATCGCTGACGCAGTTACGGTGGCCACTCCGGTGGTGCCGTTGCTTCTGACCGAGTCGTTTAAAAAAATGATAGGGGTTTAGTGTTTCATTAGAGACCCAATATACGCTTGGCACGCCTGCAGCGCGATCAGGCCACGGTCGCTAATGTCGGTGATGGCGAT
Organism: Pseudomonas sp. RT4P38; assembly: GCF_054897765.1. Taxonomy (NCBI): domain Bacteria; kingdom Pseudomonadati; phylum Pseudomonadota; class Gammaproteobacteria; order Pseudomonadales; family Pseudomonadaceae; genus Pseudomonas; species Pseudomonas sp. RT4P38. Next base: position 1,073,150 of record NZ_CM142703.1, on the reverse strand, counting down.
ACTTCGTTGAGCATACGTAAGGGTCAAGTCGGGTTTGCACCTAGCCTCAGTCGGCACGTTGCTGGCGCAATACCAAAGTGCCTGCATTCAAACTCGCCAACCATAGCGGTAATATCGCGCTCCGATTTGCTTCGGGACGAAAAACCTCAAGGACGAACAAGGATGTTGCATGAGTGGTTATGTTCCAAACCCGCCGAAGGGCTATCGCAACCAAGGCGTAGAGCCTGTTGATACCCATGCCCAGCGTTGGGCTGAGTACAAAGACCTCCCATTAAAAGAAGACGCCAAGCCCAACCCCGTGGGTTGTGTGTTCGCGAAAAGCTGTGATCTCCCTGACGGTGTGATCGATCACAAAAAGCCATCCGGCTTTATTCCTGTCGAGAAAATTGCCAATTTCGGCGAGTTCGCGATTCTCGGCGGCCGTGAAACTGATGCACAAGGGAACATCCCCCTCAAGAAAGTCAGCGGAGCGCTACCCGCAACTTTGGGAACACTTCTGCTGGGCGGGGCTGCCGCTTCGGCTGCGGGTGTGTCTTGCGGTGGATTATGCAGTGCTGGTGCTGCTGTTGCGACAGGGAGCACCGCAACCGGTGCAGGTGCTGCTGGCGCTACCAGCGTCGTCACTGCCGGTGTAGCGGCTGGTGCTTTGGTGGGTGTAGTTGCGCTACTGTGGCCTTCGAGCTTGGGTGATAGCGCCCTATACACCGAAGAACAGCTCCAATCACTCAAAGAAGGCCGTACTCGAGTTCGAATACATGTCGAACAGCAGGCTGATGGCACCCTGAAGGGATATGGCTACAACACACAAAAGCGCACCGACTGGGAGATGATTCCAGTGGTACAGTTCGTTGAGCAAGGCTCTCAGCAAGTGGCAGACTTTGGGGACGGCGTAACACTGATCTGGACTCCAGCAGTTGATCCATCCAGCACCTCGGGGATTCCCCCTTTGGAGGCCGCCCCCCAAGCGCCTCAGATATGGATTTATCCACCCACCGAACAGGCTGATACCATCATCGTCAGCCCAATCTACCCGGACACTTACAAAGACTTCATCTTAATATTCCCAGCGGGATCAGGCGTACAACCGCTGTACATTGTCATCAATGCTCGCTACTCCCCTGGCGCAGTGACTGGACAAGGGCAAGATGTGTCCGGTATCTGGCTTGCTGGAGCTGGCGCAGGCCTTGGCGCACCGATTCCGTCAAGAATTGCTGATCAGTTACGGGGGCAAAAATTTAAGAGCTTCGACGATTTCCGGGCAGCGCTATGGACTGCCGTGAGCAATGATCCCGAATTGCTCAGCCAGTTCAAGCCCACCAACCAAGAGTGGTTAGCAAAAGGCAATTCTCCATTCGCGCCGAAAGCAGAACGAAACGGAAAGAACGGTCGCTACGAGATCCATCACATAGAACACATTCAACATGGTGGGGCTGTCTACGACGTTGATAATCTCTGTGTAGCAACGCCTAAACGCCACGCTGAAATTCACAAGGAAGACCGGCAAAAATCATGAAAAACACATTCAATGAATATACTGAAGGTGAGTTCGTAGCCCTCCTGCAGCGCATCATCAGCCACGATGGAACAGAACCGGAAGTGGATGAATTAGTGTTCCACTTTGAGGAAGTGAGCGAGCACCCGGGGGGCTCTGATCTGATCTTTTACCCGGAAGACGGAGCTGATGATTCAGCGGAAGGCATCACCGAAACTGTAAAACAGTGGCGTGCTGCGCAAGGTATGCCAGGCTTCAAAGCGTAGTTGCTGAGTAAGGTGTCGACTGCCGGAGTTGTGTTTGCGCATCCACTCCGGCCGCTCCTCTCTAATTCGGTGCTGACACTTCTTTTGCGTAGGCCTGGCAGGCCGCCAGCGCAATCAATCCTCGATCGCCGTCACCGGTGATGCCGACAATTCGCTGAGCATGCGCGGGGTCAAGTTCGGCTCTTGTGCCTCCATGAACCACGCCGCCGGCGCTGGCAGGGGCTGACACCCCGTCACTACCGCCACGGCCGGAGACGGCGGCGAGTAGGACTGACAACCGGACATCAGCAGTGGCAAGGCGGCCAGACAGGCGTTGCTGAGCGTTCTTTTCATCGGTCAGTTCCTTGTAATGGGTTTCATCGTTGGTCGTTAAGCGGCGCTCCAGGGCGGCGCGCTTGTCCTGCTCGATCACCAGCGCGGCCGTCACCGCTTCGGCGCGAGCCGTCGCCGTCTGCGCCTCGGCGGTCGCCTTCTCAGCCGCTTTCTGGCCCTGCTCGGCGAGCGCTTGGCCATAACGCCAGTCTTGAACCGCCCACGCGCCGCCAGCGGCCGCGACGGCGATCGCCAGCAGCACCAGGGCGATCGCCCAGGGACGCACTGCCGACGGAATCAGATCGAGGATAGGCATAACACCTCCTTGGCCACCGCCCACAGGGCGCGGCGATCGGCTTGGCCGTTGGTGCCGCCATTGATCACCCGCGTGATGCGATCGAACAGGCCGGCGTCGGCCAGCTCGCTCAAGCCGCGATCCCACCAGTACCAGGCCGCCGACAGCGCCGCGAACTCCGGCTGCTCCAACAGCTCAGGCTCTTCCAACAGGGGCAGCCCCAGGGCTTTGCCGCACAGTCGGTAGGTGTCGCGGCCAGTGATACCGATCAGGCCGCGCCCCCGGTAGCGGTAGCCGTCGCCCGAGGCCTCGGGACCGTTACCCATGCGATCGGCGTAGACGCGGCTGGCCATCTTTTCCGAGTTGCGCAAGTAGGCCTTGGCGTCTTCGACTTCGGCCGGATCGACCCGGCCATTGTGGTTCAGGTCAAAGCCTGACTTGAACAGCAGCGCGACCCGCTCGGGGTCTTTGTAATAGAGGCTTTCCGACAACTTGGTCAGGTGGCCTGACTCGTGCCCGGCCTGGGCGAGAAACGCGGCCTGACGCACCGGCGAACCGATGTCAAAGCGCGCCATGGCGCGATTGAGGGCCAGCACAAAAACGCCCGCGACAGGGCGGGCGTTGGGGAGGATGCGCAGCAACTGCTGCTGAATAAGCGGCATAAAAACTCCAGGCATAAAAAAACCGCACGCGGCGGGTGATGGGGCGCCGAGGCGCTATTACAGACTGACAACCTTGACCGGCTTCGCCGGCTTCTTCGCTTTCTTGCCTTTGGCGTTGGCCTTGCCCTGCTTGCCACCGTTGCACTCGATCGAGGTCGTCCAGCCGGACTGGGTGTAAAGCTGCTCGACCGAGTCCACCAAGTACTGGCCATCAAGGCCGACCTTGAAACCCTGGGCATTAATCGAGCGCTCGGCGAACAGGTCCGTGCGCCCGGGCATTTCCAGGCGAACGTCGGCCGTCGAACGATTAAACGCCGCCAAGCGCGCCTTGGCGGCTGCCTCGGCGGCGGTCTTGTTCGGGTAGATATGTCGATCGGTATGCACCGCTGGCAGGCCGTCCGGCACGTCGTCGTTATCCAGGGACACGACCGCGAGCTTGCCGGTCTTCTTGTCTTGGTGCTTGGCCCCCACCGACTTGTGCGCGTTGCGATCGCCGAACTGGAACTGCCAGCGGCTGACGTCGCTGCGCGTCAGGGTGATCGCGCCGAAGGCCTTGCCGCTGGCGCTCTGACCCGCTTGGCGGGGCATGACCAACAACTTGCCGTCGGCGACCTTGGCCGTGCAGTCGTATTGCTTGGCCAGGCGCGTGATGAAACTAAAATCCGACTCGCTGAGCTGGTCCGCCCGAGCGACCTTGGTGGACACCGGGCACACCGGCTGCCAGCCATTGCGCGCCGCAATGTCGGCCACGATCTTCGACAGTGGCACGTCTTCCCAGCTACCGCTGCGGATGGTCTTGCCGCTGCCGCGCATGTCGCTGGCCTTGCCCTTGATCACGATGGTGTCCGGCGGACCTGACACCGCGACATCGTCCACCACGTAACGGCCCATACGGGCCAGTGACGTCTCGGCATAGCCCAGGTAGACCTCGACCCCCACGCCCTTGCGCGGCAGCGTCACCAGGCCGTCACGGTCATCAATGCGCAATTCGAACTCGTCCGACTCCATGCCGGTCTTGTCCGTGGTGCGCAGCTGGATCAGTCGATCATTGATCAGCCCGGTGATATCGGCCCCATCGACAACGATTCTAAAGCTGGGGGTCATGGATTTTGTCCAATAAAAAACCCGCACCAGGCGGGTCGAGATCAGTAGGCCGTTACGCGTAACGGATGGTGTGGCCGGCGGCGACTCCGGACGGCGTCAATCCCACAGGGTGACTTGCTCGGCGACCGGGGCCGACAGCGCCGGCAACACGATCAGCACGCCGGCGCGAAACGGCTGCGGCTCATCGGCCAGCCCCTGGTTGGCATCCAGCACCGCTTCCACGGTGCCGCTCAAGTGGCCATAGAAGTTATGGCAAATGGTGTCCAGCAGATCCCCGTCAGACGTTCTGCATGTCGTCGCCATAACGCACAAACTCCAGAGTGAACCCTTGTTTACGCGGAATCCCGCCCTGCATCAGCGCGCCCTGTTCTTCTTCAAGACTCTTGAGGCACCACGCGCCCAGCACGTCGCCATAGCCCGTGATCAGGGTCAGGGGTTGGAGCTGGGCGCCGAGCGCGCGCAACGTGTCGAGCTGCTTCAGCCCGCCCTTGAAGCCCGGAAAAATCACCCCCTTCAGCGTGATTTTTTCGTCGCCCATGCCCACCGCTTGCTGCGCCGGGCGGCGCGACAGGCGTTCCTGTGAGGCCCAACGGAATTCGGTCGAGCGGCGCAACTCATCAAACGCCGCCGTGTCGAGGTTGAAGTGATACGGCTGCGCCTTGGGGTCTTGCGGCTGGATGGTCAGCAGGTGCGGGAACGGCTTCACCGCCTCCGGCGCCGGCGTCTGATCCGTGGCAAAGGCCCCCGTGGGCTCGATGTTGGCCAGCGCTGGGCTGGCCTTTCCGGCGATCTTGTTAATCGCCGTCGCCGCCTTGCCCGCCTGCTCTTTCAGCACCCCCATGCGCTCATCAATTTGCGACAACGCGCGGGTGGCCGTGCCGTAGGTGGCCACCACCTGGCCGACTTTGGCCTGCGCGGCATTCACCCCGCGCATGACCCGTTGCAGCTTGGCCCCGATCGCCGGGCCGACAAAGGGCAAGCCCTCCAGCTCGGACGCGGCGCCAGTGATTTCGCCGATCGCGCCATTCACCGGCCCGAGCATGCCGTCCATGCTGCGCCGACCGGTTTCACCGGCCGAGGCCAGGTACTTCAGCCCCGACTGTAACTGCCCCAATGCTTCCATGAGCCCTCCTGATTAAACGTGCGCCGCGTCAAAGAGCTGTTTGCTCTCCATTTGCTTGGCCATCTCGCGATAGTGCTGATCGAGCAGCGGCCTGAGCTGGGCATACAGCGTCGCGGCGTCCTTCACGTCACCGTTCACCACCAGCGAAAACGGCGCCTGGATATCCACCTTCGACTCTATTTTTGGCGGCTCGGCCTTGACGGCCGGGGCCAGCGCCAACGGCCCAGCAGCGGCTCCGGCGGCCGCACTGGCCGGCGGCAACATCATGGCCCGCGCGGCATCGCCGGGCACGGCGAGCGGCCCCACGGCTTTCGGCGCGGCGAACGATCGGGCGATGTCGCCCATCACCGGCGGAATGTCCTTGCCGGCATTGGCCATCATCAACGGCCCGGCGATCGGCAGCGTCTTCAGCGCATCGTCACCGCCAAACATCGACTTACCGACCACACCGCCCAGGGCGTCACCGCCCATGCCGCCCAGGGCACCGCCGACGATGCCGCCGACGACCGTGCCAATCACCGGCACAATCATCGTGCCGAGGGCCGCCCCCGCCGCCGCACCACCCAACGTGCCGGCGAGACCTCCGGCGGCCCCGCCGTAGCCTTCGGCCTTCTCGTCCCGCGTCTCGGCGTTGTTGTAGGTGTCGACGGCCTTGTACCCGGCCTCGGCCACCGCGAACACCGCCGCGCCTTTCATTACCGAGCCGACACCGAGGCCACGACCACCGCCCCCCCGGCCGCCTTTCTTACCTTTCTTGCCCTCGCCATCGAGGCCGCCGCCGTCCAAACCGGCGCCCCCACCCGCCGGCATATTGGTCACGATCACCTTTTGCGGGATGTTCGGATTCGCCCCCAGCGAGCCGCGCCCGATGTTCAGCAGGCCCTTGGCGATCTTGAAACTGCTCATCGCCGTCTGAAAGGCGATCACCGCCGCCACCGCCGCACCGATGCCCGACACCACCCGGGGCGATTCGTCCGACAGTTTGCTCAGCCCCTGGGTGACGTAGGTCAGCCCGTCCGCCACCGCATCCGTGACCGGGCGGAACGCGTCGCCGATCGCGCGCATGGCGTCGTCCATGCCCTGCGCCATTTCCGACCACTTCTGCGCCGACGACTGCCGGCGCTCCGCAAGGTTCTTATCCAAGATCCCCGTGGCGCTGGCCGAGTCGGCTTTCAACTTGGCGTACAGGTCTTTGTTCTGCATGTACGCGGTCAAAGCGCCCTTGACCTGCATGTCGGCGAACAGATCGCCGGTGCGCAAGGCTTGTTCCAGGGAGGCAATCATGGCCTTGGCCTTTTCCGGGTCCGTCTCCTGGCTGATCTTGGCCGTGGCCTCGGCCATGGCGGCGGCCTTCTTCGGATCGGTCGCCGCGATGTACTTCTGCGCCAGCTCAAAGCTGGATTCCAGCGTGGATTTACCGTTCTGCAGCCCGGTATTCATCGAGCCCTGATAGTCGATCCCGACCTTTTTATAGGCTTCGACCGTGTCACCCGACCCGATCTTTTCCATCCAGTTCTTGAGGTTGTTCGCCGCCTCATCGGAGCCGCCGGCAGTCTTCATTTGCACCTGCAGCATGGCGCCCAGTTGCGTCACCGAATCCATCCCGGTGATGCCCAGCTTGCCCATGCCTGCCAGCAACTCAGGGAACCAACGCGCCATGTCGGCCGCCTCAAAACTGCCCGCCTGGCCTTGGTAGGCGATCGCCTCCAGGGCCTTTTGCATCATGGCCGGGTCGGTGATCTTGGCGTTCTGCCCCAGGGCGTTGATCATCTTGGCGGTTTCGGTGCCATCCGAGCCTTGGCCCACGGAAAACTTGGCCGCCGTCGGGGCGTACTTCAGCGCCTTGTCCAGCTCCATGCCGGCGCCGACCAGGGCGTTAACCACCTCGGCCACCTGATTGCGCGCCATGCCGGTGTCCCGCGAAGTGTCCACGATCGTCTTGGACAGCTGCGCCTCTTCGGGCTTGTTGGCAATGTTCGACTTGATCGCAATGTCCCGAATGATCGCGCCATAGTCCGCACTGACCTTGGTCGGAATCGCCATCGCCGCCGTGGCGGCCACCGCTTGGCCGACACTGCTTTTGAGCTTCTGCTTACCCTCATCCAGTTGCTGGTGACCTTTGGCCTTCAGCTCAGCCTTGGCGGCCGCCTGACCCATGGCGTTGTAAGCCTTGGTCAGATTGTGAACTTCAACGCCTTGCTTCTTCAGGCTGCTGATATTGCCCTCAAGCTGTTTCAGCAGGGCGTTGGCCCCCTTCTCGCCCGCCAAGTGCGCCTTGCGCCACTCATCGCGCAACCGCATGGTGTCGCCAATGGTCTTTTCCAGCACCCGGGCTTTTTTGCCTTCGGCCTCCAGGCGCTTGATGCGGCTGGTAACATCCTTGAACGCTGAGCCCACCGTGGAGCTGACCGCCCCGCCAATGACCAGGCCGAGCGCGAGTTTATTTGCCATGTGCGTGCCCTATACGTCGGGTAGTTCAAAGGCGGCTCAATCCGTGAGCCACCAAACCATCTCAGAAAAAGGCATGGCCTTGATCTCGGCCGCCGAGAAACTAGTCTCTTTCGCCAAGCGTCGGGCCAGCGCCTTTAGGGTGGCGGCATTACACGTCGTCTTCTTCAACCAGACGAAAATAGCCGGCCTGCAAACGGTTGTAGTCTTTGTATTTCAGGCCCCCCAACTCGACATCGGTGGCCGTGAGCAAGCTGCAAAACAGGCTCTTTTCCATCTTTTCATAATCGCCACCACCGGCCGCCTTGGCGGCGTCCATGTCCCTCACGCTGGGCGCACGCATCGTCAGCTTGTCAACGACCATCCCGTTAAAGTTGGCCTTGTAGGCCAGCGTTACGGTCACGCCGTCATCGTTGAGCGCCAGCCACTTCGGCAATGCCTTGGCTTCGTTTGCTTGAGTCATGTTCATTGTCCTTAGAGACCCAGGGCCGAGCGTTCAGCCGCCGACTGATCGACACCGTCGACCACCTGAATCATGTTGATAGGATCGATCTCGTACATCACGCGACCGTCGATTTCGAGCTTGTAATAAACCAGCTTCAGCGCGTGCTTGATTTCGGACTTGTCGGCCGGCTTCCAGTCGCCCATGTCGACCTCTTTGATACCGCCGCGCATGGTCACGATCACCGGCGTCACTACGCCTTTCAGCCCCTTGAAGGCCGCACGGAACACCACGTTGCACGCGGTCTGATCGGCCAGGCCGAAGTACTTCAGCGACTCGCGGCGCACGCCGTTGGTGGTAAACGCCGCCTCGAGCTTTTCCAGGCCCATGGCCATTTCGATCGGGGCGGACATGCCGCCACCCTGATAGTCGTCGGTCTTTTGCGTCAGCTTGGGCAGCGACAGGGTCGGCACGTCGCCGGCAAAGCTGATGCCGTCGACAAACGCGGCGCAGTTGGAGAGAACTTGAGGAATCATTGAGCGGCCCCCTTAGGCGGTTTCAAGAACTTCGGTCAACCATTCGTTGGTGACTTCAATGAGGAAATTCGGGTTTTCTGCCGGCGGCACGTCAGTGAAGCGAATGCGCCAGTAAATTTTGCCCTGCTCGATTTGGCTGGCCGTGTTCATTTCCTTGTCCGCGTAGACTTCGAAATTGATCACCGCGCCGGCGTTCTTCTGGTCGCGCATGAACGCCTGAAGACCCTCGGTCACGTCCGCGACATAGGTCTTGGTGATCGAGCGATCGACCGCCCATTTGTGCCCCGCCTGGATCGCATCCATGAGGATGTCGCAGGTCCGCACCCGCGTGACGAACGACCATTTCGGGTCGCTGGACAGCGTGCGGTTACCCCACAGGCGATAACCGCCGTCACGAATGATCGTGGCGATGTTCGCGTTGTTCAGCAGGTTGGCCCGGCAGGTGGCGTCGTTGTCCAGGTACTCGATCGGGCGAGTGGTGCCGGTGATGCCGACAAACTCCTTGTTCGACGGCGACGCCCAGTAACCGTAATTGGCATCGGTCCAGGCAAAGAGCCCAGCGACCCAGGCCGAGCCGGGCGCGTCGACCGTGGCGCTCAAGAGCGTGTCCCAGAACTGCACCCCCGGATCGACCATGTACAGGCGCTTACTGCCGAACTCCAGGGCGTAGGCCATGGCCGCCTCATCGGTGGTGTTCGGCCCGTCGAGGATGGCGATCGCGCGCAACTTGCCGGCCAGGGCATCCATGGCCGTGGCGACCGCTTGGGTGGCTGAATGTTTAGGGGCGACCAACAGTTTCGGCTGGGCGTTGTGCTTGCTCTTGCCGTCAAGCAACGCCTGCAGGCCGGTACGCTGGCCACCGGCGAGAACGCCACCAATGATGGCCGACGTTTGCAGCGCGGCGTCTTCAAGCTTGGGCACGCCAACAGCAACAATGACCGCCTTGGCCCGCACATAGATCGCCGCTGCCGCCTTGGCAATCGCCGAGTCAGCGCCGAACGCCGCGATGGCTTCGCGCTCGGACGTGATCAGCTTCAGCTCGCCTGCCAGCGCCGTGCCGCCGCCGAGCATGCCGGGGGTGAAGGTGTCGCACAGACCAATGATCGAGGACGACGGCAGCGAAATAGTCCGCGCGCCGGTTTCGATCAGCGTGGTGGTGACGCCGTGGATAAAACCACTCATAAGGGTCAATCTCCAGAAACGAAAAAGCCCCGCATAAGCGAGGCTGTCAGGGATGTTCGTGTTACGCGTAACGGAAAAGAAAACGCCCCGTCAGTGCGGGGTGTTTAAGGGACTTGGGCGGCGATCCACTCGGGCGCCGCTGGCCGGGATTCTTCGGCCGGAAATTCCGGGGCTTGCGGCCAGTCGCGCAGACTCTGCACGTAGACCAGAAGCTCACCGAACTGCTCAGGCGTCAACGTCGTTTGCGCCCCAATTTCGAGCTGGTCGCGGTGCCGCTCACGCAACCACTTAACCCGCTCGATCTCTGTATCACGCCAAAACCGCTCTTGCGCCGAAAGCTCCTCGACCGTTAGAGGCAAGGGATCGACCAGAATCGGCAAGCCCTTTTCGTCGTGACTGCGAACCTTCCCAGCAGCCGGGTTAACAATTACCTCCTCATAACGTTGATCCGTGATTTCCACAGCATCATTCGGCATTGCGGCATGAATCCCGCTCACATAGGTCGTCTGCGTAGTCTTGCTGTAATAGCGCTTCATCGTTCCGCCTTATTTCCCAATAGCGATGTACTCATAGCCTTGCGTGGCAACCGCAACAGCGCCGCCGTTGTTGGCATAGCGACGCCCCACCCGAACAGTGGTCAAGCTCGTAGCGCCCTTATCCCAGTAGCAATTCATGCTTTGCGCACCGTCGAGGGCGCCGCGCATCACCGGGATAACCTTGTAGATGGCAGTCGGGAACGCCATAGGCAGCGGCCAGTTGACTGCGTCCGGCTGGTTGTCCGTCGCCGATCCCCACTGAATGATCCAACCACCCAGCCAAGACGGGAAAGCGACATAGCCGTTCTGACCAATACTGAAGACCACTCCCCAGCGCAGTTTTTTCGGCGTGATGATCGTAGTGTCGTCGACGCCCGCATCCGTCAGCGCCTGCGTCGCGATTTTGGCCGTGCCTTGATTGATTTCCGTGGCTTGCGCAGCCAACGCGGCCAACGCGGCAATATCAATGTTTCCCTGATTGATCGGTGCGTTCCAGGCCTTGATGCACATCACCACCGCGACGTTGCGCGTCCTGACAAACTGCGAAGCCACCGGCATGGTGCTGTAGTTTGCGGTCTTGGTCATCAATGTGTACGAGGGGTGCGGCACAGGGTTTAGAGCGCCGTCAGTATCTGTCAGATTAACAGTGAGCACATTTCCGTCACTGCCAACTAATGGGTAAACGCCGGTCGCCTTCTGCCAACTGCCAACCGCTCGGCCGGCATCCACACCGCGACCATGATCCCAACCCCGCTCATACTCGCCGCGCGTCTCCGGCAGGCGGAAATTACCCGCCCCCTCATCGCCCCGATTGAATGCACCGCCCAGGTGCTCCGCCAAATCCGGATAAGCCGCAATGCTTTTAACGCTACCGTCACGCTCCAAAAATCCCGGGGGAATCTTATTCACCGAAAACGATGCGTTGGTGCCCACCGGCAGCGCTGAGGCCTGCGCAATCATCGACTCGATTTCGGCCTTGGTGAAGGTGTCGGTGATCCCCATTCCGGCCAGCGTGGTCGGGTTCGACCCGGAAACAAACACGCCGCGATCATTCACCGTGACCTTGGTATAGGTGCCGACGACTTTGTTGGCAGGCAACAGGCCGTTAATCGTCACGTCGACGTACTGACGCGTCGCCAGCACCACGGACGGGTCAATCTTCAGCTGAATGTTCGCGGTGCCGCTGGTGATGATGTGCATCCGCACCACCTGATTGCGCCCAGATCCTTGCGCCAGCAAAGGCTTGTAACTCGGCGCCGCGTTGGCCACCGCACAAAACACCCCGTCCTTGTCTTCCAGCGCCAGCTCGCGAATCCACCAGCCGCCTACATCCGGCGGCAACACCAGCTCGGCGATCAGGATATTGGCGTCCGTCGGTGACACATACAGCTGGTTGATTTGCGCCCGATAGACTTGATTGACCAGTTGCGTTTGCGCGGGATTGGGCACTGGATCGGTGCCGTTGGCATCGCCGATCAGCATGTAGCGCGGCTCCCACGGGATACCCAGCGCGTCGCAGTTAGTTTTCTTGGCAGCCCCTAGTGTTGTGAGCATGCCGCCGAAAAGAGAGTTTGCATTAACCATGGGGGTACACGTCCAATTCGTCGAGGGTGTATTCGCTAACGCCGTGGTAGCCCTGGATCACCACGTCAATATCGGGATTGCTCCAGGGGTAAACATCGATCTCATCGCCGTCATACACAGCGACGCCGACATAGGCGTTCAATCGGGTTTCCAGCGTGATATCGAGGCCGGTCATGTGCCGAGTCACTGGCTTGGCGTCGTCGATCAGGCGTTCCAACTCCTGAAACATTTCCTCGGTGATCCCGGTGTCCAGCACGCCGACCTTCAGCGCGAAGGTGCCCGGCACGCCTTTCGGCACCGTGCGGAACCACTCAACGATTTCAATCAGGTAGCCCAAGGGCTCGACCACGCGGCGCAAAGCGCCGATGGTCCCCTTGTGGGCATGGATGTAATAAGACGCGTCGATGGCGGCCCGCTTGGTCGCCTCGGACCATCGATAGTCCCAACGATCGACTGACCACGCCCACGCCAGGTGGGGCAGCAAATGCGCCGGGCAGGTTTGAGCGTTGTAGAGGGTGCGTAGCGGGATAATCGTGCGCTCGTAAAGCCCCGCCTCCAGCGCGCGCTCCAGTTGCGTGCTATTGCTCGGCAGTAAGCTCGTCATGCTGCCCCCGCCAAGACCACGCTATAAGCGGTGCAATACGCCGCCTGAGCCTTGGTCGGGGCCAGGTCGGCCCATCCCGTCAACTCCACCCGAGAAACGCCGGCAACGTGCAACTGCGCGTCTACCGCCGAGCGCGCGACCTCGACGCCCAGCCGTTTGCGCGGATTGATCCACGCCGCCAAGCGCTTGATGGCTTCCGCCAGACTGGCGTCCCCCTCAGGCCCGGCGCCGTTCATGTGCAAAATAGCGGCGATGCTGTAGTGGATAATCTGCGCGCTCTGCACCGTCACAAAGTCCGCGAGTGGTCGCACGTCGTCATCATTCAGCTCTGTCGCCACGGTGGCCAACAGCTCAGGGCTGGCCACCCCTTCCCCTTCCGAACTCAGCACCGTTACCGTAACGCAGCACGGTGACGGGCTTTCCGCCGTGGCATCCGCCACCAGCGCCGAGGCGTTGCGCGCATGCAGGATGTAGCTGTTACGCGGCCCCGCCGTGGTCAGCCCCTCATAGGCCAACTGGATGCGCTCGCGAAACGGATCGTCCTTTTCCTTGACCTCCGGCACCGGCGGCACCGCCATCAGATCCTCGGCCTGAATCACCAGGCGCTTCAGATTGACGTTGCCCCCCAGGTGGTCAAGGTCACTGCCGATCGCATGGGCCAGTAGCAGGGCCTTGGCGGCATCGTTGACCCGGGCGCGGTTGCCGACCTTGTTGTAAGCCCCCACCTCCAGCACCTTGGTGACCGGGTCGCTTTCCAGCGTCGCCGTCCAGTTGTCGCCCATGTAGCTGCGGAACGTGCCCAGGTCTTCCTCATAGACTTCTTCGAAGTCCAGGGGCTCCAGCACCTCCGGCGCCGGCAGCGCCGACAGATCCAAGGCACTCATAGGCTCACCTCCAATAGAAAGCGGTCGCCGCGGAATTCACCGGCAATGCTCAGGTCGATTTTTCCGCCCACCACCGCCAGCACGCGCACGCTCTCTAGCTTCAGGCGCGGCTCCCAGCGCCCCAAGGCCCTGGCCGCCTCCGCTTGAACCGAGCTTTTCCAGCCGGCGTTAACCGGCAGATCGACATAGGTGCGGAGCTTGCTGCCGTATTCCGGACGGTGCCGGCGACTGCCCAGCGGCGTGCCCAAGACGTCGGCCATGGACTGCCGCAGATGCTCGATGCCGGAGATGGGTTGGCCGGTGTGGCGATCCATTCCGATCATCTAACTCACTCCAGGGGCTTGAATTCTTCGTTACCCTTCAGGTAGCTCAGGGCCTGTTCATCGGACGCCGACACTTCGACGACGCCCTTGGCCACCGGCAACGCGCGCCCGGTTTCAGGGATGATCAGCGTGCGCGACGTGTAAACCGTGTCGCGGAACTTCAACAGCAGATCCGCCGCCGGCGACTGATCGGCGGCGGGCTTATCGGTGGTCTTGGCCATGTTTTCTCCAGGCATAAAAAAGCCCGCACGCGGCGGGCAGGATGATTGAGGGTTAACTACTGCAAGTTACCAGGGCCGGCACACTTGGCCACGGCATCGGCGATCGCCTTGGGATCGCCCCCATTGCAGGTAATGGTGATATTCGTCACCACCGGACGCGTTTCACGAGCCACGTACTGGCCGTGACTCAACACTCGAACCAGCGCCTCGGCGACCACCTTGGGATCGGCCTCAGTTAAAACGATCGGCCAGCGCTCGCGCATGCGATAGGCGTCAAACTCCTGGGAAATTTGCCCCCGCAACAGCTTTACGATCACCTCTACGTCATAGACGCGCTCACGCGCTTGTTGTCCTTCGCTCATGTCGACCTCAATGCGAGTGATGATTGCTGTTACCCGTGGTGTCGAGGATCGAGGCAGCACTGGTGATGTTCTTCGTGACGTGTAACGTCCCGTCGACCACCACCGCGCCGACCAACTTGATCGCCGCTGATTTGACCGTGGCCGAATCAGCGGTCAGCGTCGCCTCGGTGCCACCGACTTTGGCCGACACGGCGTTATCCGTAACGGCCACCACCGTGCTACCGACCTTGATGGCTACCGTGCCAGTGGGCAGGGTGATGGTGTAGGTCTTGGCCGCCCAGTCGTAGACCAGCGAACCGCCATCGTCAAAACGCCAGACCTCGACGTGATCACGATTGTCCGGCTGGGCGCCAGCGTTGCCGTACAGCCCGGCGACAAAGGTGCCCATGCCGGCCTGACCGCTGGGGTTAAACAACACCCCCTGCTCGCCTAGGCTCGGCGCCCGCCAGTGCCGCGCCTTACCGGCCGCGAGGCTGTGCCAGCGTACCCAGGCGCTCGTCCACTCGCCATTCGATACACGCACCATGCCCGCCGCCAGATCCACCCCCACCACCGCGCACGGCATCAGCATGGCCGCAATCATGCGGTCATGCTCGGCGCCGGCGTAACTCACGTCAGATCCTCCGGTGAAACGGGGCCATCCCCGGGCTCGATGTCAAACACCAGGGAACCCGGCGGCTCGTCAGGCCACGGCCATTCAAGCTCCCCGACCTCAAAGGCCTGCGTCCACTGGATCGACCACATCACGAACTGTTCAAGCTCCAGCGTCGGCTCTTCCGGTTGCGCATGGATGTTCTCCGGCACCCCGGTGACAAACTCCAAACCCCACACTTGGTTATGCAGGATCACCGCCACCTGAGCGGCCAGAATGGCCGCCTGAAGCGACGCCTTGTCGCGCGTCACTTCGACCAGAATGCAGGACTGAAAACGGCCGATCAGCGCGGTTTTACCCTCGCCGCGATCCACCCCCAGCCCCATGTCCGTCAGGCCGTACAACAGCGCCGGCGTTTTGACCTCGGCGCCCAATTCAGGGAACGCCTCGACGTGCAGCACCTGGGGCAAACGCGCCTTCAGCGTTTGGGTGATCGCGTCATGTAATGTCGTCAGTTCGCTCATTGTTCACGCTCAACACTACGTCAACCATCCCAGCGCCGTCAGGCTTCAAGCGCGCGACCTTGTAGCGGCCGCCGCCCAGCTCGACCGGCAAGTCGATGGTAAGAAAGTCGCCCCTTTTGACGCCGATCACGTCGACCACCCGCGCGGTAAACGTCGGCTCCAACACGGCATCGGTATTGATCGCCGCGCCCAACTTGATCGCCCCACTTCTGCCGCCGCCGATTTCGGCGCCGACAAAAGGGGAGGCAAACGCACCCAACACCGGGCGACCATCGGCCAACAACGCCGAATCCCCCAGGCGGCTCACCAGCAAGGCGTCCATGCGATCGGCCATAGCTCGAAAACGAGCGCCCGGCATTACTGAACGATCAGCACTTCGGCATAGCCGCCGACCGAATCGGTCAACAGCTTGCCGTAGGGTGCCGAATCAGCAGTACCGGCCGGCACCAGGGCGCCCGCTTTGACGCTAGCCTTCATGCCAGCTTTCAGCGCCGCATCCGCCGGAACGCTCCAGTTGCCCCCGGTGCGGTACACGATCACCGTACCCTTAGGACCGCCCTGCAAGGGCATCACGGCCAGATCATTGATCACCTGGGGGATGCCAGCGACAGATCCGCCAGTGGGGGCCGGCAGGGTTACGGTTTCACCAGTGCTTACATAGTTGGTGGACATAGACTTTTTTCCTATCCAAAAACAACAAACCCCGCACTTGGCGGGGCTTTGGGATGGCCGGCGAGTTACGCGCCGACGGACTTGTTCAGGCCGCGCGTATCGAGCGCAGACACACCGGCGTCGATGCGAACCTTGGTGGCGATACCATCGCTGGTAAAGCCTTCCATCTGGTCGATGTACGGCACGTCAACGCCATCCAGATAGGCCACTTCGATAGTGTCGCTGCCTTGCTTCGCGGCCAGATACCAGGCCGACGACGAATTGTCGTCAAGACGCGGCTCGCCGATCACCTGGGCAAAGTTCTGGATCGGGTTGACCACGCCGGCGTTGACCTGAGCGGTCGGCACCGACGTCGAGCGGATCAACTGGTTGGCCTGATCTTCCAACGCGACCGGGCACAACAGGTACGCGGGACGCACATTCAGCGTGCGGGTCTTTTCGCCTTCTTTGGCGGGCTTGCCCTTCTGCAACGCCATGGCGGTTTTTGCCGCGCTCATAGCCGCGATCGACAGCTTGGAATCGGCACCGGTGAACAGGTTTTTGCGCGAGGCGTCGAACAGCGGTTTGCCGTCCTTCATCTTGCCGTTGTTGATCAGGGTGTCATACACCAGATCGCCGATCGTTGCGCGAGCAGCGGCACCCATCAGGCGCGGAATCGCGCTCAGCGCGTCGAGGTCGTCGTTGATGATCGCCTGACGGTTGATGCTGAAAATCTCGCCGTAGGTGGCCAGACGGATCGTCTCGCCGGTGTCGCCGAGGGTGATGTATTTGTATTCAGCACCTGGGCGAACTTCACGCAGGGTCGACATCGAACCGAGGCCGACACGGTTGGCCACCTTGAAGTCGCTCAAACGACCTTGGCGAGTCCACAGGTGATAGGTTTCCTCGGCATCCTCCCAGCCCGCCAGCAAAGAACGGTGCGAAGCATCCAGCAGGATATTGCCGAAGTCGCTGGAGTCATGGGTAAACGCCAGACCGACCATGTCCATCGGGCGCAGGGTTGCCACACCAATGCCGCGATCTGCCAGCGACGCGCGGGCCAGTTCGCGCAGGGTCATGTGGTTGTAAGCGTTATCCGCTTGGTTGTCTTCGATGCCGAGGCGCCCCAACAACGAAGCCTGCACCGAATCGCCCACCAGATTACCGTTGCTGACATGGCCCGGGTGACGCGGGGAGCCGACCGGCGCGGTTTCCGCACCCATCGCCGTCAGCAGTTGCTCGCGCGCTTGGGCGACCGTGCAATTGACGTCATCTTGGCAAGTGCGCAGCAACTGCGCATGGGCGGCGCCGAAAGCGCCGAAGGCCGCCACAATACTACCGCGACGGGCAACGTCGTCCGCCAGCGCCTGAGCGCGGATTTGGTCAAGCGTCTGGTTTACCGGCGCAGGGGCCGGTGCGGGAGCAGGAGCAGGTGCAGGTGCAGGTGCGGGTGCGGGTGCGGGTGCGGGTGCGGGTGCAGGGGCCGGAACCGAGCCGCGCGGATTCATCAAGGTGTGCATTGTTTGAGGCATGCTGGTGTATTCCTCCAGGCGTTTCGAATTGAGTTGGGCGGCGGCCTTGATAGGGTCTAAAACCTGATCCGCGAAGCCGGCCGCCACCGCTTCGTTTCCGTCCATCCACGTTGTCACCTTGAGCATTGCCGCGATTTCCTCGGCAGACTTGCCCGTCTTGCGTGAATACGCCTGCACCAACGTGCCCTCGACCTTGTCGAGTAAATCCGCGTATTCGCGCAGGTCGTCGGCATCCCCGATCTGCCCGCCCCATGGCTTGTGGATCATCATCATGGAGTTGGCCGGCATGTAGATCACGTCGCCCGCCATGGCCACGACACTGGCCATTGAGGCGGCCATACCGTCGATGTAAACCTCTACACGGGCTGAATGACCGCGCAGAATGTTGTACATGGCTGTACCGTCCATCACGTCACCGCCACCGGAGTGAATCCGCAGGTTGATCTGTGACACGTCACCGAGCGCCGCCAGATCGCGAGCGAACTGCCGGGCCGAGATACCCCACGCACCGATATCGTCATAGAGCATGACTTCAGCCACACCCCGCGACGCGGCGCGAATGGAGTACCAACTTTCCTCGGGCTTATTCGTCGGGCTTATCGACGCCCGTGGCCGCATCAGCGGCCCTTTGTTTTTCGTCATCATTGGGCTGATTCTTCCCGTAGATTTGGTGGTAGTAGTCCGAGCTGAACACCAGCCCGCTCTCGCGGTTCGCGGCGATTTCCGACTTGCGCGACGCCTTGAGTTCTGAAGGATTGCGCTGCCGCGATCTGGCCACCTCGGCCTCGTCGGCAAAGCCGGACTCAACCAGAAGTTTCCACGCCGTAGCCTCATGCACCGGATTGATCCAGGGCATCACCGGGCCTTGATAAAACGCCCCATAAATCGTGCGCGGATCGATGTCGACGGGAACAACCAGTTGGCCGCTCAGAATCGCCATTTCGAGCCACTTGCGATAAACCGGACGACACCAGTAGTCGATGAATTCGTGCTGCAGCAGGTCATAGCCCAACTGGCCTTCGACCAACTCCTGACGCTGCGCCGAGTAAGTGCCGTCGTAGCTGCGCGCCACACTGGAATACGTGCCCCGCGTACCTGCCGCGACCGCCTTTAGCTGGCCATTGCGGAACCCTTCAAGGAACGGATTCGGCCGGTTGCTTTCGATCATCCCGACGTCTTCACCGGGCAACAGCGTGTCGATCACGATGCCGGGCGCGATTGGGAATGTTCGCTCTGCGCGTACCTGACCTTCTGCCGGCGGGATGTAATCGTCTGGAAGCCCCTTCTTGATGTACATGGCCAACGCCGCACTGATGCGCGCCGCGACCCGCTCGCTTTCCTCGTAATCCTTGATATCCGCCAAGCGGATCAAAACCGCGTGTAGCAACGGCTGGCCACGGTTCTGGCCAATGCGTTTACGGTGCGCGATATGAATCATCTGCTCGGCCGGGACGCGCTTGGTGTTCTGCGCGAAAACGCCGCGCTGATCCCCTGGGTGGGACTTGAGCAGGTGGTAGGCGCGCTTCCGACGCCACTCATTGCGCTCGACGCCTTGGACGATGCCCTTGGACAGGTCGGTGTATTCGACGGGCAGGTAATCCGGCTCCAGCAGCTCTAAGGCAAACGGCACGCCGTGCAGATGGGTATAACCAGGCACCTTGCCCATCAGCATCTGCGCCAAGGCCTCGCCATCGCGCAACCAGGTGCGACATACCAGCCGCTCCATCTGCGGCCGGCTCAGTTCCCCGGACGCCTCGGGCTTGAGCGACCATTCCCCCCACAGCGACTTGACCGCTGCCGCAAACGCGACATTGATTGTGCCGTCGTAACCCAGCGGGATCGGCTCCACCGCAATACCCGGGCCGCCCACCACCCGTTCTTCCAGACGATCAAACAGACCCGTGACAATGTCGTGGTCTTCGTCCAGCTTGCGGCACTGCTCACGCAGTGATTTCAGCGTTTTGTTCAGCGAAGCATCAGCGCTTTTGGTTTGCTTCTTGGCCTTGTGCGTGCGGGTCACCGTGGCGGCTTCAAAGGCCATGATCACGTTCCGCGCCCGCAGCCGCTCGGCCACCATCTGGGGAAAGAGCGGTGCAAGGGCTTTATCCAGCAGGTTCAATCGAACGTCGCCAGGGAATGCCCCGGACGCCCCCTGCGCTGCTCTTGAGCCAAACGGCGCTCCCACTTCTCACGATTGGCAGTGATATCCCGCAATTCGACCATCACCGTCTTGCGGTCTTTGAATCCCATTTCCTTGGCAAGCAAAACGGCTTTCTCGGCCTCAATGTAGAGGTCGACCATTTCCTGGGCGCTTACACCAGCCATGCGCTCGCTCCTGTTTCAACCCAGCCGCCGGCGGCAGGCTGGTGGTCTGGTTGGGGTTGGATCGGCACCGGGGCCGGTTCAGGCTCAGGCTCGACGGCCGGGGCTTGTGGTTCGCTGTGATCGTCCGAATCATCTGAGTCGTCCGGCTCGTCTGGGTCGTCCGGCTCATCCTCGTCACTCGCTGCCAAGTTATGCCGGGCCAGATACTCCAGATCGAGGCCGAATTTCTCCTGACAGATGCGCAGCGCTGCCAAGGCATACACAAAGCAGTCGAGCGCCTCGTTGCGCTTCTTGCTGGCATCCCAGCGAAGCACGCGGCGCCCTCGGGCCATGATCCATTTCTTGGTTTCACTGGTGAGCTGCTTCAGCTCGTCGCCGTCACAGATCAGGTCATCGGCAGGAAAATGCACCAGACCCGGCACCGGACGATTGCCGTCCGGCTGTAGCTTGAGGCGGTTGTAGATCACCTCTTTGGCGTTGTCGGTGCCGACCTCGGTCAAGTAGGTCTTGGACTTCTTTTCTTTGCGCCGTGGGAAGCTCGCAATTGGCTTGCCGTAGGTACTGGCCCCGAAGATCGGGATCACCCAATGCACGCCATGCTTGCGGCTTTCAGCCCGAACAGCGTCCGAGTGGTGGCCGCCGGAGTCCCAGCACCAACGCTCGACCCGCATTACCGCACCGTCTGCACGGGTGTACATGCGGTGCAGCTCACGTCCCACTTTGCGCTTGAGAACCGCGCTTGATGGATCGCCGTACAGAATCTTGCGGTCAATCAACCACGCTTCTTCGCCGGCACCCCAACCCCAGACACGCAGCTCGTAACGGTCGTCTTGGGTGTCAATCGAGCCGGTCAAGACCACCACGCGCGGCGGCACTTGGGCGGCGTAAACCTCACGCCGAGCGTGCAGCAGCTCCCAGTCGACTTTCTCGGTCTGGTCTTCTTCCCATGTCTCGCCCAGCGTGGTGTTGGTAAACGTCTTGAGTTTGCCCCGATCCTTGCCGGCCTTGACGCGCTCGTCGGCGATCTTCACCCAGGTGGTGAAGGTCGAATACACCGTCCAGATATGGAACGTGAGCCGGCGCGGTGTGCGCATCGGCGCATCATCCGCTTCGAACCATTCCATGCTGTCGCGCGTCCAGATCCCGGTTTTCTCGCAGATGTACCGGCCGACTCGGGACGCCTCGATCATCTCGTGATGTTCGAAGGTGCAGCCGTTACCGGACTCGCACAGATACCAGGCCTTGATAACCTCGCCGCGCTCATCTTTCAGCCACTTGATGCCAAGCGGCTCATCTGGCCCGCCCCACTTCAGCGTCTGCTCAGTGCGACAGTGCGGGCAGCGAATGTGAAAGCGCATCAGGTAGGCCGATTCCTCGGCCGCCCGTGTGATCTGGCAGGATCCAGCCAGCTTGGGCGTGGAACCGCGAATCGACTTCGGGTAGGTCGCACCCTCAAGGCGTTTATCGCCAAGAAAAGTTGGCGAACCCTCGCCGTCGATGTCCTCATCGAAGTTCGACAGCTCGTCATAACCCACTTCGTCCGGGCTTTTCTCCCGGTAGTTACCGCCGGCTGTACCACCCAGCCACCAGAGAACCTTGCGGTTCTCGAAGACCTTGGATTCTTGGGTGTTGTCGCCGTGTTTCTTTCCGCACCAGGGCGCAAGCGCCTTGATCACCGGCACGTCGCGAATCATCGGATCGACGTGCTTTTTCATGATGTCTTTGGCGTCGTCGTCGGTCGGACTCCACATGCAGACGCTGCGCTTTTTGTGCTCGATCTTGTAGGCGATGTTCGCCACCAACATCTTGGTGTAGCCAACCCGCGCCGACTTCAGCAGGTTCAGTTCTTCGATCAGGTCGTTGCCCATGGCGTTCAGCAAGGGCACCTGAAACGCCTCGGTCGTCCACTTACCTTCGCCGTAGGACGACTCAGACGACATGTAGAAATACTTGTCTGCCCACTCGACCGCCGTCAGGGGGGCATCTTTTTGAAGGCTCTTCAGCCCGCGCCGGACAGCGTCAACCAGTGGCCTCATCCAAGGAGGCGATGTACTCATCCAAAAGCTCCGGTATGCGGTCAGCCAACCCGACAGCAGCGTTACGCGTAACGGCAATCTCGGTCTCGACTGCATCAAGGTGACGCACGGCGATATCGGGGTGCTTACGCTTTACGCTTTTGGGGATGGTGTTAAGGGTTGAGGCCAACTGCGCCGACAGGCTGGATAGGGCAAAAATCATAAAACCGACCGGTACCAGCTCCTTGTCGCCAACCTTGTTTTTGCGTGCCTGGGCGTCGGCCTGCTCTCGGGTCAGCCGCAGTCGCTCGCAATCGATCTTGTAACCAATGAGCGGGTCGACTTCTTCGGAGCCGGGTTGCTGCTTTCCACCCTGATGCTTCAGGCGGTTATCAATCACTGACCGGACATCAAAGAATGCTTCTCGGCCGATCTTGGCGACGGGCGTCACCCCCCATTTGTCAAAGGCTTGCACCGTAATACCAAGGCTGTCGGCCATGCTCTTTTTGTTCAGCCAGAACGGCTGACGCGTGATCGTCGTGATCTTCGAAGACATAACAACAACCAACCTCTGGAAAAAGGTCATACATAGCGAAGAAGCGGGGCCCGAATTACCCCCTATGGGGGTGGGCTCTGGGAGTACCTTTTGGTTTTCGCTCGTCCCGGCCTGTCAAGCGGGAATTACACGGAAGTCAGCTTTTTTGTGTCTCTTCCCTTTGCCTTACATCTCCGTGGCACAGCCCCTTAGGTGCTACCAGCATCGGGGAGTTGAGATCTGCCGGCCATTGAATTGAAACCGTCTGGCGGGCCGTTCAATGGGTCGTAGCAAGCCATGAGCTCACCATCTTCGTTGAAGTAAAGGTTGATCAATCGCTCGGGGTTTGATGGAGTGCCGTCTCCGCGCATAGCGCTGACCCAAATCAGCGAAACACGCGCAGCACTCGGAGTTAGGTGACATTCAATGGCCATGGAAATCTCCCAAAAGATTCTTGCAACACTGGATAAGCTCGATGGCGTGTTCCGCCGACACGATCAGCCAGGATCAAATAGCTCAGCGCTTGGCCAGGTTCGATCTCTCTGCATTGATCTGAAAGGTCATCACGGATACATCACAGAAAAGGCCAGCCGTATTTCGCAATTGGCAGCGATTTACTACAGCGACCGGAAGCACCTCAAATATCCCGGCGGACATGAATCGTTGATGGCTGAAATGAATTTTCAATTGCCAAATGTCATTCGCAGCCAAGTGCATCACCTGGACGGGATATCTCTCGAACATCAGGACGACGATTACGACTGATCACCTCTTGGCCGTCGCCCGTGCATCGGCGAATGCCTGCGCGACCTCGGCCGAGTAGCCGGCTTTCACGATGTTCTGACCGATCTTGAAGAACGGGAAAATGGTGCGGTAGCGCGGCGCCGAGGAACTAAAGATGAAGACCGGCCGGACCGCATCGCCCATGCCCATCGACTTGCGCTCCCACACGGCCCGCGTGCCATCCACATCACCCGAGAAAAACCGGTGGGCATTGCCCTTGGCCTTGCTTCGGGCGCTGCCGGTGGCATTGGCCTGATAGCCCGATCGCATCTCGGCCGCACCCAACCCCGACAGAATCTTGGTCATGGTACCGCGCGACACGTTGCCGTATTGGTTCATGAATGACGTCGTGGGCACCGCGTACTCGCCGGCCTGCATGATGCCGCGAGCGATCAGCGCTTTCTCGAAACGCTTGTGGGGTCGCAGGCCACCGCTGACCGCCTGCTGAAGGTAGACATCGGCGGGCACGCCGGACGCCCATGAGTCCTTGAAATACACCTGCGCCGGCGCACTCTTGGTGGCCACCTTCACAAACAGGCTGTTCAGGGTCGTCGGGGTCGGGCGATCAAGCCGAGTCTTCATCACCGGCAGCATGCCTTTCTTCACCCGCTGGGCCAGCCGGGTAGCTGCAAGCATCTGCACAAACGGCAACTGCCGATGCTCGATGTCGTCCAGCTCCCAGAGAAGCGGTGCCGAATCCAATCCAAAGCCTACTCGGAACATTGCGCCACCCTCCCCTGAGCCAAGGCCTTACCGATCGCTCACATTTCCTGTTGTTGATGGGGCGTTAACTCCCGCCTTCCTCGCCAAAAACTGCGTGTACAGCCCGCCCGCGACATCGGCGCCAATAACCGCGATTACAATGCCCAATCCGGCTGCCAAGTACAGGTTGTTCCAAAGAGCCATTGCAAGCAGCAAAGTGGCCATACCCAACAGACCGGATGCGAGAAACCGCAAGGCCACACGCTGCAGGATCTGACGCAATCCAAGATCGCTTCCCGATGCTCTCAACATCTCTCCTGACAAGCCCGCCATGCTCAGCAGTATCAACAGCCAAAGGGGGACGTCGGAAAGAGCCTGATGCTCCGTATTCATCTGTATTCCTCTATAGGTTCGGCCTCCATGTCACTGTCATCCGCGTAGAGCAAAGAGCCAGGCATGGGGCCGAAAACGAAAAAGCCCCGCTCAATGGCAGGGCTTTAAAAAAACAATATCCTAAATCAACTACGCCGCCCGTTGAGAACCTCAGCGAGCTCTGCTACTCCAAAAAAACCGTAGTCGTTATCGCTCATCTTACTAGAGCGAATCTCGTCAAACACTGCGAGCATACAGCGGTAACTATCAGTAGTACTCCTGTGAGAATTCAAAATCCGGCCGGTGAACTCGGACCAGCGTCCAAGATCCTTCACAAGAATTCGAGCGATGGAAAGATACTCATGCTCATTGTTGCCATCAAAGCCAGGGAATTTCACATCCTTACCAAAAGGGTCAGCAGCGTCAGCTAGGGCTTTACGCCCATGCTCGTCAAGCTCCTCAAATGCCCCCTCCAAAAGTGACCACATTTCTAGCACTTCAGCGACGTAATTTACGCTCTCTGGATCTTCGCCCGTCTCATCAAATAATCCCGGATATTTCCATTTCAAAGCCCATCCCTGTCCTTCGGTCACCATCCGCTGAATAAAATCAGGATCAACGTCGCTCTGTACTTTTAGGTGCGAGTGAAGGTCAGTTAGCAGGGTAACAATAAGTTTTTGCTGATTCGAAAATTCCATCTCAGTCCTCGGCACAAAAATCTAAGCAGCTCCAAAACGGTAGCCGGCCTCGATAGTAGGCGAAGATTAGAGATAAAAGATGACTCATAGCAAAAAGCCCAGCGCGATGGCTGGGCTTTCTCTGTGGTGTCGCGCTGAAACAGCTGAACACCGTGCCATGAAAACAGGTCGTTATCCGCGAGGAAAGACTTTTTTACGCAGCTTCGCGGATTCCTTCCAGTGCACAATCAATCCAGGCTACACCGGCTTTGATGACCTCCCGCGCCTTCGCCTCGCCGATGCCGTTCTCCCGGGCGATTCGCAGGGCAGGCCACTTGGCTCCGAAGTAGAGCCAGATGAAATTGCCCATCTGATCATCACGTTTGATCAGGCGAGAAACCGCGCCATCCACAGCCAGAGCCAGGTCATCTGTCAGCGAGTATTCCTTCGCGCCTCCCTCGCACGGTGTGTTGTCGCGAATCAGAGCGTACAGCGGCGAAACGTAACGCGGCACGCCCATCCCATCCATCCGCCAATGCCCCCACTGCTCCAGCAGCCACTCGGTATCCCCAAGGGGTTTGCCAATATACGTTCGATTCTTCATGCGGCTTTCCTCGGGGTTGGTTCGTCCATGCCAAACAGCTCACGCAGCAGCTTGTCGGCGATCTTGCTTTTTGCATTGCCCTCGCCGATCCAGAGGCGGGCGAACGCCTCGAACCCCGAGCTCGCCCGGGAGGCGTGCCAATCGGCAACGATGTCCATGAAGGCAGCAGAGCCGATACGGCCATTGATTTTTTCCAGCAGCAGGCGGTTGCCCTGTTTCAGAAACTTGCACTCGATCGCCGTGAGGCTTTTGCGCGGCAATGCCGCTGTCACGTTATTCATTGCCGTCTCCAGACTGGTCGTTGGGGGTGGTGCTCGCCATGGCCTCGGAAGCCGTTTTGATTAATAACCTCCTCCCTTGCAATGGACACTGTGAAACGCTGGAAGCCTTGTCTGTCATGGTCTGATCGCCATTTTCTGGGTCTGCGCATCCCGCATATGTCCCACCGTGAAGAAGGGTAAAACCACGTTCATCGAGCCAGTCGTGCCAGGCTTCCAAGGCCTTGCGCTTCAGGGCTTCCGCCGTGGTGTGGATGTAGGCCTGATCGAGATCCTTCATGGCGTGGTTCAGTAGCAGTTCGCCCACCATGTAATCCGCGCCCAAGTCAGTCCAGGCGGTGCGGGCTACCTTGCGCAGGTCGTGGCTGGACCACTCGCCTTTGCCGAGTTCAGCAAACAAGGTGCTGGCCTTGGTCGCGCTGATCGAGGCCCGGGCACTGCCGGGGAACAGGTGCGGTCCGTCGTACCCCGCGGCCTGCTGAAGTGCCCGGTATCGACGCAGCAGCGCGCAGACCTGGTCGGTCAGTGGCAGCGTGTGCTCGCTCTTGGTCTTAGTGTCCGGAGCCGGAATGAACCATTGTCGGGCAGATACGTTGATGTTCTTCCACCGCGCCATTCGGGTTTCCCCGATCCGTGAGCCGTGGCAAAGCATCATCAAGGCAAGCATGCAGCCCGCCGGCGTCTGTTCGAATCGCTCATCCAGCACCGGCAACAGCCATTCCAGATCGGAACCCCGCAGCCTCGCCGGCTTGGCCTTGATCTTCGTCTGCACGAAGTCGCCGAACTTCAGCGCCGTCATCGGGCTGGCCCCGATCATCGACAGCCTGAGCGCCTGCCGATGGGCCACGGCCAACACACCGTAGACCGAGCGCACGAACGACAGCGCGTAACGCTCTTGCATCGGCCAGAGCAGCAGCCGATCCAACGTCGGGCGATCTAGCTCGAGCAACGGCACCGCCGATAAGCATGGCGCCAGGTGGCACTTGATCGCCGACTTGGCGCTGGCCTTGCGTTTGGCCGACAACCCTTTATCGCGGGTCATGCGGTCGACGTACCAGGCCAACAGGTCGCCGACGGTCCGCCAACTGGTGGTGGTGGAAACCGATTTAGGTTCTGCTGACCGGCGAGCCAGAATGGCTGGCAACGTGGCCAGCATCGTCTTGGCGTTGATGTCGGGATAATTCCCGGCCTTGCCCCAGGCGCCGGACACAACGACGTGCCAGGAGCCTTTGGCGCGATCGACCGTCGAATAGCGGAACCGCAACGACGGGTGTCGAGGGTCACGCAATTGACGGATCTGGCCGGGACCATGCCGACGAATCTCGGCTTCGGTCAGGGTTACCTGCAAAGTCTTAGGCGCGGGCATAGCGATCACCCTTCCCTTTGTACTGGCTGGCGAAGGGACGCTTCATTTCGACCTCTTCATTGGAAGGCTCGCGGCCCGCGAAGTTGACGAATCGGGCGAACTGACCTTGCTGCTGGACGAGACACGAACTGACCGGTGCGTGCCTGCACTTGGGCATGATCAGCTCTGTGACGCCGTTCTGGCCCTCCTCACTGTCCATGTCGCGGTGAACCAGGATGATGCAGTGGGCGTCCGCCTCGATCTGACCAGAGTCTCGCAGGTCCGACGCGATGGGCTTTTTGCCAGGGCGCTTGGTCGAGTCTCGGTTGAGCTGGGCCAGCAGGATCACCGGCACGTTGAGCTCTTTGGCGATGTTGACGATCCCAGTCGAGATCTTGCCGAGCTCCGCGGTGCGGTTGAACGCCTTGCCGTCCGAACCAATTAGGCCGATGTAATCGATCACCACCACATCGAGACTGTGGTTTCTTTGGATCTGGCGGCAGATGCTGCGAATCCGCGCGACGGTCAGGCCCGACTTGTCACTGACATACAGCGGGGCGTCCATGAGCTTGCTGACTGCCGATGTCAGTCGAGGCCAGTCCTCATCTTGAAGCTGCCCGTCGTCGAGTTTGCGTAAGTCCACCCCGCCAATGGACGCCAGCGCGCGATTACCCAGTTCCTCCTCTGGCATCTCTAGGGAGAACACCATTCCAACACCGGCGCCAGAACAGGCGATGTGCTGGGCGATCTGCAAGCCGAGCGTGGTCTTGCCGCTGCCGGGCAGGCCGGCCACGATGGTCACGGTCTTTTTGCGCAACCCGCGGATCATCTTGTCCAAATCCACCAGTCCGGTGGAGAGCCCTGATTGCACGACTCCATTGAATTTGGCGTCGATGATGTCAATGTTGCGGGCCACCACTTCGTCCATGCGTTTGTAGTCCGGTTCGCCAGTGTCCAGGTCGCGCAGGTCGGCCATGGCCTGCTGGGCACTGGCGATGATCTCTGCAACCGGCCGGTTTTCGCTGGCTGAGTCGCGCAAGGCATCAGCCGCATCCACCAGCCGCCGCAACACAGCGCGCTCCCTCACGGTTCGGGCGTATGCCTTCCAGTTGGCAGTGCTGGGCGTGTTCTTCGCCAGCTCGCCGGCGTAGGCCAGGGTCACATTGCCGCTCGGCAGGTAAGACTGGAATCCGTGGAGCGTCACCGGGTCAATCGGGGCGCCGGTGCCGTGCAGGTCGATCATCACCTGGAACAGTGCGGCGTTTTCCGGATCATGAAAGTCCGCCGTGGTCACGCTGGTAGTGATCGAATCGAACAGGTTGCCATCCAGCATCAGAGCGCCGAGCAATGCATGCTCTGCCTCATCGCTGTACAGCTCGCGAAAGTCGCTCATGCGCGCCTCCGATCGGATTCCCAGGTAAACCCTGCCAGCAACGCCTTGTTCTCGCGCAGCCGGTCGAGCGCCCGCTCTCCGATGTACTGACCGAGCCCCCTGGCGTCCATGTTCGAGACCACCACTGTCGGCCTGACCAACTGATACCGGCGATCAAACACTTCATGCAGCATTGCCAACTCGTAAGCCGTGCCAGCCTGGGCGCCTACTTCATCGATCACCAACAGGTCGAAGTCGGCCAGCTCGGCAATCACATCACGCTCGCTGTACCCGGCGCTACGATCCATTGAGCCTTTGAACACCCTGATGATTTCGGCCGCCGACGTGATGACTGCGATCGCACCGAGCTGGCGAACAATCTGCTGGACGATGCTGGTGGCCAAGTGAGTTTTCCCGGTACCGACGTTGCCGCACAACAGCAGGTTCCGCCCGTCAAGGTAGTGGGCCCCGAAGTCGTCGGCGTAGCCCTGGCAGATCAACAAGGCCTGCCCCATGGCGGTGTTATCAACGCGGTAGTTCGCGAACATGCTGCCAGCGAAGCGCGGCGTGATGCCGGAGCCCACCAGTGCGGCGTTGACCCGCTCGGCGGCAACGTGGGCCACCGCCTGCTTGTGCTCTTCGCTATCCACAGGCGCAACACGGAGGGCCTGCCACTGGCACGCCTTGCAAGGGCGGACCTGCATCGCCTCATCAAACTGCTCGACCTCGGACCGGTCGATATCGCCATGCACCAGGCAGCTGCCCGAGAACATACGGGTTGCTGGCTGGCGACGAAAATTAGAACGCTGGGCCATTGCCGCCTCCTTGGTACATGTCTTCGGTGTGAACTGGCAGGTTGGTGTAGGCCGCAGCCTTGGTTTTTTTTGCTCCAGCACCTGGCAACACCGACTCCGGATAGATATCGCTCCAGGAGTTGGTGGTTGAGGTGTCCAGAACGGCATCAGGCTCGGGGTGATTGGCTAGCTTCTTGGCGATCAGTTGACAGGCGCGCTCAGTCAGATCCTTGCGCTTGGCTTTCCGCATTTCGCAGAACCCTGCCCAGGCTTCGGTCGATACGTTCTCAGGCCTGGCAGTCAGTGGATCGAACTTCTGAGCCTTTCCTTTTCCCAGCGTCTCCGGCGCCTTGGCGCCTTCTTTTTGGTTAAGGATGGTTAATGGGTGGTTAATGGATGGATTGGGTGCACGCTGTGCACCCCGTTCGGTCGTGGCGTGCACCCCGTTCTGTTCTGGCGTGCACCCCGTAGCGTCTTGAGGTGCGCCCCGTTCAGCACGGGGTGCATCGTGTGCACCCCGTGAAAGGTCAAGGTCGTAGCACACCGGAACACGATCACGCTGAGTGATGTATGCAGCCGCAACCGCCTGATTCCCGCGGGCGATCAGACCCATTTTTTCGAGGTCTCGAAGGCGATACTGCACGGTGCGAGGGGCTAAGCCGGTGTCGAGTGCCAGACTTGAAACCGCAGGGAAAGCCGCGCGGCCCGACTGATCGGCATAGTTGGCCAAGCACAGTAGGACGTGTCGCGAATGTGACTCCGTGACGACCTGCTGTGACAGCGCCCAGGCCATAGCTTGAACACTCATATGTCGAGCTCCCGGCAGACTCGACGCACGAAATCGTCGTAGTATTCAGCCATCACTAATCCCTGATTCTCCAGAGCCTCGCGGTAGGCTTTGGCGCTGCCGTACAGAACCCAGCGTTCACGCTCTGGTAGACCTTTGAGCGCGGAGTAGCTCGGCCAGGGTCCGGCGATTACCGACACCGGCCCTTTCTCGGCGGTTGTTGTATGCGGTCGAATGCTCATTGCACTGTCTCCCAAGCAGGGAGCTGCTCAACATCCTGTTCCAGCACCAGCTTCTCAAGGCGAACTTGCATCACCGCCTTGCGCAGCGCCTCGGCATCCATACCCGTGAAGCGGCGAAGAAGCACTCGCAGCGCAACGCAGGCGTGGGCAACTTCAAACTTCGCATCGTGCAGGCTTCCCTCACAGACTTCGTCGTCGAAAAGTATCTCCTGAGCCAGATCGACCCCGGTCCACGCCTTGTAAGCCAGTTGATCGTTGGTGAATTGCTCCATATGCGCGTCGTCGATCAGCGTTGACTCTGTCGACAGCGGTGTTTTGTTTTCGCTCATGCGGAAGTCCTCCGGCGCAGCTTGAAGCGGCCTTGCTGAATATCTGGATGGGTCGCGCGCTCGGCGGTGACGAACGTGCACTCGGCGGCGAACCGGTCGAAGCGTCGGGTGATGTCAGCCTTGGGCCAGATTGCGTAAGGCTGGCCACCGTCGTCTGCGTGCTTGCTGCGCACCATGGCGAACGGCAATAGAGCACCAGGAATGTCTCGCATCACGGCGTTGATCACCCACTGGGGGATGCCGTGGCGAAGGTTGATGCGCGCGCGAATCGAGGTCATCGACTCGAAGCCCGCGGGCATTGAGTCCAAGTACCGGACCTTTTCTACGCTGGCTACGCGGCTTTCGATGCCTGCCACCGTTTGCTCGGTCTGGACCTGTCGCCGTTCCATGTCGACCAGCAGGTTGGCACTTGCAGCGATCAGTTGAGCCTGGCTCATCGGGCGTTGATAGTTGCCAGTCTTGCGGATGCTCGGCAGGACATCACGCACTACCCACTCCTCGAATGCCTCAGCAGCCGGCATCTTCGATCGCATAATCAGACGATAAACATCACGCTCCGGCATGACCTTGGTCATCTGCTCCCCACCCGTGGAAGGGGTGAGGATTTCCCTCACCCCTTTGCAATGGGTGCGCACCGCCTCATGTGGGTTGGAGTACTCAAGCAGATCGGCGACATCCTTGGCCACGAACCAAGGCTCGCCCTGATCATCAGTGATGACACGGATTCCGGTACCGCGGAAATCGAACGGGGTCAGATTCATTGCGCAACCTCCAGCAAATCTAATTGCGTCTGAAGATCAGCAACCTGGCCATCCACATAACTCCCCCAGTCATAGCCGAGGAACGCGCCTAAATCCGCAAGAGTTTTGACGTTGCGCGCCTGATTATGCAGTACGTCGAACTTGATCGACTGTACGACTGCTGTGATGTGCTCCAGTCGCTCGGAAGTCGCGCGTAGTAGATCTAGCGCATCGATAGCTGCACCTAATGTGGACACAGCACCCTTTGTTTTCGAGCAAGCCGATCCCGGTCCCGCATTAGCGCAGGATTGAACATTTGTCATGGGTTAGCGCTCCTGACTCGTCAGGAATGCATCGACGGGTTCTGGGTCCCAACGGACGGAGCGACCGAAGCGGATCGGCTCGGGGAAACCAGGCGTCTTAGACCAACGCCACCAAGTGGCACGGCTAACTTGGTATTTCGCGCAAAGTTGGGCCGTTGTAGCGCGGGCACCAGGAATAGGCAGACTGTGCGCAACGTTATTGCGAGTGGCAGTTTGTTCCATAGTCGATCTCTCCAAAAGCGGAAAAACCGAGGGGGTTCGAGCTGCAAGTCATCGGAAACAGCACTACTGGATAGGATTCCAGTGTTGTGCAATGTTCCTTCAAGTACTACAGTCCGCCCGAGCTTTACCTTTTACGGTAAAACCGTAAAAAGCAAACTCATTGAAGCCGTCTCAAATGCTTCTCCCCTCGGGGTTTTGTACTGGCCTAGCTGGTGCACAGAGGGCGTTCTAGCGTCCTTTCCCGAGCAGCCCCTGGAGGTCGAAGACCAGGGGCTTTTCTATGTCTGTGATTCCAGCTGTCAGCAATTCTGTGAGCAAACACTAACCAATGGGTTATCAATGTGTTTCATTCACCAGCAGAACGCTTTAGGCGTGCTCGCATGGTAGCGGCGCCTTTCAAAAAAAAGAACAAGTTTTTTTGAATTCTTCGCGTGCACTTTGCATAACTTCTATCCCCGTACACTTTCAGTGTAAAACTCGTTGTTTCATCTTGTTCCATAAACGCCCACAAGCAACTGCGCCCCCCTAGATGACCATCGATCCAGGCTCATCAACCGCTCATCGAATCCACTGATAGGCCCGTCCTACGGGGGCTTTAGAGGCCATATATAGGTCCTCAACCGGCGATAGCATGAAACGAAGGTTGCCGCTGCAGAAATACACGTCACGGATGTACGTCACGATTTTCACATTAGCGAAAACGTGTCGCGACACAAAACACGATTAACTAAAACGTGTCGCGACACGGAATAGAGCGCACAAAAATAGGTCATGACCCGCTCCTCTTTTACACTCAAAGTGTAATTAACAACATAAAGTGCAATTATACGTTGTCACTTACAAGACCTTAGCGCTAATAGCATTAGTTACCCGCATCGAGCAGATCGGCCACATCTTTGGCCACAACCCAAGGCCCGTCCTGGCCATCGGTGATGACACGGATATCGTGTACCGCAAAATCGAAGGGGGTTCAGACTCATTGATCGCCCCCGGCTGATTTGTCTACCTGGTCGATCAAAGTTGCGAATTCGTCACCACGGCTCATCAACTCAGCTCCGATGAGCCGAAGACCTGCGGCAAGACCACCCACTACGTATCCATCTAACGCCCTTTCGCAGAGCTCTGGCTCTTCGGCTCCGGCCACCCCGATAAACTTGGCTAGGGCATCAATGAAATACCCGGAGTTGCTCATGGCCTCAGCCTCAATCTTGAGGCGAGCCGTTGCTATCGAAGCACCGCTCATGAGGTCACCTTGAAAGGAGCGCGCGACACATTTTCGAAATGGGCGCTTTGTGTCGCAGCGCCGCTAGCATCCAGTTCTTTGTGCCAGTCTTCGATCAGGCAGTCGATGCTGTTGGCATGATCCATGGCGACAAACGCGCCCAGCGCAGCAAGGCGTGCCGTGTCCGAATAACCCTGGGCACCCTTCTTCAGCGAATTGAAAAGAGCCTCAAGTTGTTGAGTTGTTTCACGACAGCCCCTTAGCGAATCAAGGGCGTCTTCTGCTATTGCGCGCGCCGAACGAGTGGAAGCGCTCATGCTTCACCGCCCTGTAGATTGCCGAACTCGACGCCTAGAGTTCCGGAGTCGACAAATGCCTTGGCCGAGTCGATCAAGAACCGGATACCGTAGATTTCGTTAGCATCCATGCCATCCTCAAGAAGGCGATCGAGGATACTTGTTGCCGCCACCAGCAGGTTACTCGAGGAGCTGAGCGCTTCGCTGACAGGCATTCCCGGACGGACTTCAAGCAAGCCGATAGATTTGTCGGTGCTGTCAAAGGTGTGGAATGACGACCTAGTGGTGAGCAGGACCTCTTGCAGCTTTAGTGGCGTGATGCTATTTTTTGGGTGCATTGATTCGTCTCCTACGGACGAAGAAGTATCAAAGACCCCCGGCAAGGGGTCGGTTAAGAAGCCCGCCTACGAAGCGGGCTTTTTGTTGCCCGGAAAAAAGTCAGCCGGTCAGCAAAAATAGGGAGGACTTATGCGGGCTCAAGGAAACTCCTTTTTATCTAACGGGCAAACTCGAGCCTATTGGAAGGCCCAGATCAAGGCTTATTGCTTATGGTTGCGTAATCGTGAATTTAAATTCCACCCAACTCAGTAGCTTTACTGGTCACTGGTCACTATCCGGCCTGCTGTGTTAGAGCCAAGCCAAGTCTCAGCCAGGCGCAGAATTCGCGTAAGCCCATAATTTAGGCTGTTCATTTGTACAGCCCCCACCCTAACCAGCACTGGATGCGTGTACAGAGCCATCAGGCCCAGATGCGAATCGCGGTAAATCAGTGGAAGATTCACCTACCTTGTGGCGAGCTTCGAACTGAGCAATCAGGTCGCACAGCGAGGAAGCCTTAATAGCGCCTTGAGTGGCAACCTCAGCAAGAAGTGCTTTTTCAGGGCTGACCTTCTGAGAACCAGAAAGCCAGTAAGAGACGGTTGCCTGAGACACGCCCAAGGCTTTGCCGGTCAGAGACTGACTGCCAAAAAAATTAATTAGTAAGTTTATGTTTTTAGCCACAACCCCAGCCTCTGATAAGTCTTTTTATAGACTGCACAGAAGCAAACTTCTTTGCAACCCCATAAGCATTTTTATAGGATCAGAGAATGAACCTATCCGAACGAATTAAGCTGGCCCGCAAAAAAGCGGACCTGACTCAATCTGAGCTAGCCGAACTAGTCGGCATCGCACAGACCGCGATCAGCCAGCTCGAATCCGGGAAGACTCTCAGATCCTCATATCTGATTCAGATAGCTCAGGCGTGTTCGGTGAACAGTGTCTGGCTGGCTTCCGGGGAAGGCGATATGCATTCCCCGGAGGACTCGAAAGCTCTCTGGCCAGCCATGATTGATGAAATATTCGATGGGGAGCATGAAGACGATGCATCGCTCAATATTGCATTGCGAGAAAGGATTCAAGCGCTCCAAGCTGCCAGTAAAATCGCCCCGTCCGATTCCTCTTTTGCCACTGATATCCCTTATCTGATTGAGCTCGACGACCCTAACGACCCTAGCAAAACGGTGGTCGAAATTAGCGCGAGAACTTCACTAATGCTCAACGATGAAATTTTGAAGAAGCAGGGGGTATCAGCAGAGAAAGCAGTTGCAGCAGCAATCTCCGGAAACTCAATGAGCCCGGTACTGCATGACGGGAGTTCCGTCGTAGCGGACATGGGCCAAACACTAGTGACCGATGGGAAAATGTACGTACTTGATCATGGCGGGCAAGTCCGGGTGAAGGCCCTCTACAGGCTTCCTGGTGGAGGGATTAGGGTCCGGAGCTACAACCTCGCAGAACATCCTGACGAAACGTACTCTGCGTCTGAAATTGAACAGGCTCGGATTAAAATCATCGGTCGCGTGTTTTGGGGCGCCTCTTTCTTCTGACCATTCCACCCCAGCCATCAAAACCCGCCGAGTGCGGGTTTTTTTACGTCATCAGAAGCTTACTAATTTAGATATAACAATACTTCTTGACGCTCTTTATCAATCTGCTTATATTTTCTCTATCAAACGACGACGGGAGCAGGATGCGGATGAGCGTGGTTATCAACTTTGGCAAGCTGGAAGGTACGACTGGAGTGCTGGCTGAGCAGGAGATGCGTGCAGCGCTGGCCATCTGCTCCGGCCTTGCAAACAAGGAAATCGCCCGAGTGATCGGCTGCGCTCCGGGGACCGTCAAAAAGTCCATTGAGCGTGTGTTCTATAAGCTAGGTGTAACCAGTCGCTCTGCGGTTCCAACAGAGTTGTTTGGTCGAGGAATTGCACGGCACATCGCAGTCGGCCTAATAGCAATGATCGGCGCCCACGCCATTTTCGGTGACGACATCGGAATGCGAATCCGCCGCCCAGGCGAGCGCCGCATCGAAACCAGCTCGGCCGTCCGCCGCATCGAGAGCGTACAGACCGTTTAACTCAACCTGATTTTTGCGAAAGCCAACAACGCGGCAGGCCCTCGGCTTGCCTGAAGAAATCCAAAAAGGAGCATGACCATGTTGATTCTCACCCGTAAGCCAGGCGAAACGATCCGCATCAACGACGACATCAGCATCACGGTGCTCGGCGTCAGCGGCATGCAGGTTCGTCTAGGTATCGCCGCACCAGAAGCCGTCGAGGTCCACCGTGAGGAGATCTATCAGCGAATCCAGGCCAGCGGGGCCCAGGTCGAGCAAGTCATCAGCGTTCAGCACGACAGCCAGCGCGGCGTC
Organism: Pseudomonas sp. RT4P38; assembly: GCF_054897765.1. Taxonomy (NCBI): domain Bacteria; kingdom Pseudomonadati; phylum Pseudomonadota; class Gammaproteobacteria; order Pseudomonadales; family Pseudomonadaceae; genus Pseudomonas; species Pseudomonas sp. RT4P38. The sequence goes on along the minus strand of NZ_CM142703.1, from coordinate 1,036,823 downwards.
ACCTGCGGGATCGTGAACAACACCGGCATCAGCTGCCTGCCCGATAGTTCGCTCGCACATCTAAATGTGACCCCAAGTCACGTTAGGGACGAGCCAACACCAGCGGTCGCATCGGCCCCACGCCCACAAGAAGAGAGGTTCCGGCTATGAGCCAGCGCACTCCAAGAGATACCCCTGTGGGAGCGGGCAATGAGTTCGCGAGCTTGGGCGCTCGCCTCATTCGCTTCGGCCATGCCCTGCAAGAAGGATCTACCACCGTGGGCGAACTGGTGACGCTCGCCCAGGCCTGCGGGATCAACTTCAAGCTGCGCGTGGCGGCTGAATCAGAGGGACAGCCCCATGGCTAAAACAATCCTGCGGGTACGCCAGGGCGCGATCGCCTACTACCTGAACGAGTCATCCACCGGCGCCAAGAACAGCGGTCGGCGATTCATCCTGAGCTGCACCAGCGACCACGGAAAAACCAAAGACGGCTGGATCAAGGTCAACACCACTGAGCACCAGGTGCTGGTTGAGGCTGGGGATGACGCGGATCAGTTCGCGGCCTGCGCCAGCCTGTACGCAAGCAAGCCGCATCGTTCACATGTCGACCGTCATTCCATTCGTGGTTTGGCCGGCAAGTGGGAGGGCGTGGCATTTCCAGCTCGCGTGACGCATGGCCGTGACGCGACACAAAACGTGAGCGATGAAAACGTGTCGCGACACGAAATACGGTGAAGTCATGCGCTATGTGACCGTCAGGAAATTTGCCAACGAATCTGGCTACACAGAAGACGCGATCCGCTCAAAGATCCGTGACGGCATCTGGCGGCTCGGTGAGATATGGATCAAGGCGCCGGATGGCCGGACGCTACTCGACGTAGAAGGATATGAATCATGGGTAGAGGCGGGAGGGGAGTTCGGGCGGTCTCCGATACGAGTATCGAAATCACGTTCATGTATCGGGGCGTCCGGTGCCGCGAGCGCATCACGCTCAAGCCCACCGCCACTAATCTGAAGAAGGCCGAGCAGCACAAGGCGGCGATCGAGCATGCGATATCGATCGGCAACTTCGACTACTCAGTTACGTTTCCGGGATCTGGCCGGGCAGCGAAGTTCGCGCCCGAGGCATCCCGCGAAACCATGAACGGCTTTTTGACCAGGTGGCTCGAAGCGAAGCGGAAACACATCGCGAGCAGCACGTTCGATGGTTACCGAAAGCTTGTCACGCTGCGCCTAATCCCCGCCCTTGGCGATACGATGCTGGTCGACCTGAAGCGCAAGTCCGTGCGGGACTGGCTAGACACGCTTGAGGTGGGCAACAAGACCCTCAGCAACATCCAGAGCTGCCTTCGATCCGCCCTCAATGATGCGACCGAGGAAGAGTTGATCGAGCTGAATCCCCTCGCCGGCTGGACCTATTCACGCAAGTCCGCACCGCCGAAAGAGGACGACGTCGACCCCTTCAGTCCTGAAGAGCAACACGCCGTGTTGGGCGCCCTCTCCGGACAGGCTCGCAACATGATGCAGTTCGCCCTTTGGACCGGTCTGCGCACCAGTGAACTGGTGGCGCTGGACTGGGGAGATATCGACTGGTTGCGCGAGGAGGTGATGGTCAGCCGAGCGATGACCCAGGCCAGCAAAGGTACGGCAGAGACTACAAAGACTGCCGCCGGACGTCGCAGCGTCAAGCTGCTCAAGCCCGCCATGGAAGCACTGAAAGCTCAGAAGGCGCACACGTTCTTAGCTGACGCTGAGGTCTTCCAGAACCCGCGAACACTCGAGCGATGGGCCGGTGACGGGCCGATCCGGAAAACGATGTGGGTGCCGGCGATGAAAAAGGCTGGTGTCCGGTATCGGAGGCCATACCAGACCCGGCATACCTACGCCTCAATGATGTTGTCCGCCGGCGAGCATCCTATGTGGGTGGCCAAACAGATGGGGCACACTGACTGGACAATGATCTCCAGGGTGTACGGCAGGTGGATGCCTACACCGGACCAGGTCGCGGGTGAAAAAGCCGTGCAAATGTGGACTTCCGACGGGAAGGGCGACAACATCTCAAAAAATCAACGGCAGGTGAAGGGATGAACACAGTCGCTCCAGTTGGACTCCAGCAACGAATTCTCGATTTCTGCAAGACAATATCAGCAGAGCAACCTGTCGTATTGAACGTGACACCAAAACCGTTCAGCCAAGTGAGCGAATGTTTCAGTAACGTGGCTACTCAGGTTGAGAAAGAAGGGGGCGAAGCCGTCCATGGATGGTTAATTTGGGACTGGCCAGCAGTCTTCACAGAAGCGGAATTTCACGCTGTGTGGAAGTCCCCCGATGGCATTCTCCAAGACATTACCCCCGCCTTTGATGGTGATCAGCAGGTCGTCTTTTTGCCTGATCATACCCGCGTTTTTCAAGGTAGGCGGGTCGACAGCATTCGAGTTGCCGCCAGCGAGAACAGGATGATCAAGGACTTCATCCGGCTGTGTGAGGCAAATCACCTAAGATTTGGGCAAATAAGAGATGGTGCACAGATTGAGGGGCCGGAGGCGACGCTCTATTCGAATTTCAATCAAGCAAAAACATTACTAGTCGACGCTATAAGCGCGGGCGCCAACAGAAACGCTCAGTGTGCATGCGGTGGCGGCGAAAGGTACAAGCGTTGTCACGAGCCGAAACTACATGATCTGATATCCGCCCTTGTCGGCTAATGACAGCAAAATGGCAGGTTGAACGCTGAAAACCTTGTAATTCAAGAGTTAGACGAGGGTTCAAATCCCCCCGGCTCCACCAAATGATCAAAAAAAGACGTCCAAGGACGTCTTTTTTTGTGCCTGCGATCCAGTAAATACGCGGCCTCCAGCGCTTTTGCGGTCCTCTGAGATTTTTTGAGTTCCAGCCATTCGGGTATTCCAAACGGTATTCCAGCCCATCCGGTGCTAATCTTTGGAATACCGAATCAGTGCCTGAGGACAATCTCATGCCTGCCCAAAACCTCCGCCTCTCCGATCGACAGCTCAAGGGAGTCAAACCCGCGTCCAAGGATTACGTCCTCACCGACGGTGACGGTTTGCAGCTCCGCGTACGCAGCAACGGCTCGTTGCTGTGGAATTTCAACTACCGCGAACCGCTCACCAAAAAGCGCATCAACATCGGCTTCGGGACCTACCCCGAACTGTCACTGGCGAACGCACGAAAGAAGGCAGTCGAAGCGCGCGAGCTGCTCGCCCAGGGCATCGATCCGAAGGTGCAGCGCAATACGCTGAATGAAGCCAAGCGCGCAGAAACGGAACACACCTTCGAGAACGTGGCCGCCGCCTGGTTCGAGCTTAAGAAAGACTCGGTCACGCCGGCCTACGCTGAAGACATTTGGCGGTCGCTCACGCTACATGTGCTTCCCGACTTGAAGACGACGCCACTCGCGAAAATCACCGCGCCGATGGTGATCGAACTGCTTCGTCCGATCGAAGCGAAAGGGAGCCTGGAAACGGTGAAGCGTCTTAGCCAGCGGCTAAACGAGATCATGACCTACGGAGTGAACTCAGGCCTGATCTTCGCCAACCCACTCAGCGGCATCCGAGCGGTTTTCAAGAAGCCCAAGAAAGAAAATATGGCCGCGCTCCCGCCCGAAGAGCTCCCCGAGCTCATGCTGGAGATCGCGAACGCCAGTATCAAACGCACGACCCGCTGTCTGATCGAATGGCAGTTGCATACCATGACTCGCCCTGCCGAGGCGGCAACTACTCGCTGGGCAGACATCGACTTTGAGAGGCGTGTCTGGACCATCCTTCCGGAGCGAATGAAGAAGCGCCGTCCACACAGCATCCCGTTGAGTGATCACGCTGTTGCACTACTGGAATCACTCAAGTCTCACAGCGGCCATCGCGAATACGTCTTCCCGGCAGACAGAAATCCGCGCACCCACGCCAATAGCCAAACTGCCAACATGGCGTTGAAGCGTATGGGCTTCCAGGATCGCTTGGTCAGCCACGGCATGCGTTCGATGGCGAGCACCATCTTGAATGAGCATGGGTGGGACCCGGAGCTTATTGAAGTCGCACTGGCGCACGTCGACAAGGATGAGGTGCGGAGCGCCTACAACCGCGCCGACTACATTGAGCGCCGGCGTCCGATGATGGCCTGGTGGAGTGAGCACATCCAGAAAGCCGCCACCGGTAGCCTGCTCGCCTCAGCATACGGCCAAGTCAGAGACAAGAACGTGGTGCCGATCCGCTAGCGCTGTACAGGCGCAATAACGGCGGCGACAGCAACTGAGCGCTCAAGATTCAGGGAAAGCAGCCTCGTTTATCCGCTTGTAAGCGCGGGTCCTTCCAAACAGGGCTGCAAAGCCGCCCTGTTTGGAAGGACCTCACTTTGAAAAGCTAAAAGCCACGATGTTGTCCGGGGCTTACCACGGAATTCCACAGGTGGATAACCGCCCTGAAAGTCCAAAGAAGCGGTGGGTTTCGACCCTTGACCGGGTGTATCCACAGGCGTAGAACTGGCCGTGCAAGCGCTGTCGATGACAGCACCCCAGGTGGCCAGAACCTTCAAGGTCACGCCGCTCCCGCGGTGGTTCTCCCTAAAGGCGATTCGCATCCGGCAGCTCGCCCGGTCACCTCACTCGGTGATGGATGCTCTCTAATCTCATGGCCCTAGTGCGCCAGCTACACCGTACCTCGCTGTCCTGCAGCAAGCTATCCGCTTGGCCGAATCTTGCGCCAACCTGTGCCCGTCTCTTTCTCCTGGAAAGAGACGGGCACTTCTAACACTGCTGCAGCCCTGATCGCACAGGGCTTTGCGGCAATCCCCCTCGTGACAATCGGCGTGACAAACGCCGATGTCACCAGCAACAGCGCGGCAGATGATGGTGCCGCAGACCACGGAATGGACTGCACCTGACTGACAGTCAGGCATGCCCCGGTCATCGCATTGCTGCTTTCACCCGGCTCAGGATCTCGCGGCACTGGTCTCGTCAGCCAGTGCCACCTCCACCCGCCCACCGGTAACGGTGCTCAGGAGGCCAGATCATGAGATGCCCTTGCTCCCGGTCGTAAGGAGCTGCCAGTCCCGCATTAGTGGACACCCTCACAGGTCGCAGGGGCCTTGATCCCTGATAACACTCAGCATTCTTGGCGGGATGACGTGGGGCGAGGATCGAAGAACGGAAGATGAGGTGACCGACATGGCATTGGTGGGTAGACGCGATGGCCGCAATTTCGGCTACGGCAGGCAATTGAGTTACGCAGGGCCGCAGGCGCTAAAAGATATGTTCGGCGGTGGCCACTACGGCACGGTCAAGGCACACAGTGATCGGTGGCAGGCATTCGTAAAGTGGTGCCGCTCCGAACAGGGGCCAAGGATCAATGATGCGCGACAGATTGATCGTGACATGTTGGCGGAATACGCAACGTATCTGCGCGACTTGGTTAGGCGCGGTGACCTTGCTGTCAGCACCGCACACAACCGGCTATCCAGCGTTAACAGGACCATGGCAGCGCTTCGCGGTGATCAGCATGTGAAACTGCCAAGTCCGAGCAAGGCGTTGGGTATGCAGCGCACCGGGGTTCGTCATTCGGTGCCACAGGGCCAAGACCGCGGACAAGTAAAGCAAATCGTCGACGCGCTTTGTAATCGAGATCAGCGACGGGCCGCCGCGATCATTCTGTTGGCACGAGCTACCGGCATGCGCTTGCGTGAGGCAATCTTGGCTGACCTGCAACGACTAAATCGTGAGGCTAGAGACATCGGCAAGATCAACATCCAGGACGGCACCAAGGGCGGTCGAAGCGGTGCCTCGGCACCCCGTTGGATTACGGTGAACGATGCGGTTCGAGTAGCGCTTGGATATGCAGAGAAGGTGTCGCCAGAGGGTAGCCGCAACCTGATTGCGCCACACGAAAGCTACCTGAATGTTCTGCAGGATATTATCCGCCCAGCGCGGGACATCCTCCATGGACACAACCTCAAAGGCTTCCATGAACTACGAGCGGCGTACGCATGTGACCGCTACGAGCAAATCACCCAACACCGCGCGCCTATCAACGGCGGTAAATGCTACCAGTTAGATCAGCGCCTTGATCGTGAGACCCGGAGGCAAATCAGCTATGAGCTGGGGCACGGTCGGATCGATGTGGTCGCTGCCTACATTGGAGGACGCACATGAGTAAGCCATCCGATATGGAATTATTCTTAGCTGGCGTGCTGACCGGATCGCACGCCACACGGCAACGCCATTTGCGGCAGGCGAGAATCATCCAAGCTGAAATCTCAGAGCGCTGGCAGCGACAGACGCCTTGGGCTTGGCAGAAAAAGCATGTGGCTTGGTTTCTTGAGCATCGCCTAAATCGACGCAGCGAGGCGACGCGGTATTACTATTTGCTGACCGTGCGGCTGCTCACTCGTCGTTTACAAAAAACATGGGTTTTCAATCTCTGAGTGAGACCGGTTGAATCCACAACCCATAGCCGCCCTTCGCGGAAGACAGCTATCGGCCGATTCTGTTGAAAAAGTCGGTTTTTCCAGGCTGGCCCCATGCTGACCGCTGAAACGCTTTTTTTGCACGTCGCTACGCCAAATCTGAGCCCCGACTCCTCTGCTCAAAGTTAAGATTTCAATCTCACGCGCGTGCTTTTCTGCCGAGGAAACCAGGGCCGACTTTTTCAACAGAATCGGCCAAATGCAGTCAGTAGACAAGCAAGGCCATGTCTACGTGCACTGTTAAATTTGTCACCTAGGGGGCCTTCGCCAATGCCTAGGGAAACTCTGAAGAAGACTTCCAAATCTGGTGAAATACCCGCCTGACACGAACACGATGGTTGAGTCCCGATGAAACAGATGTCCTTCGCCGATGCCGAGTACGCCGGCAAACGTAAGCAGACCCGCCGCGAGCGCTTCCTGATCGAGATGGATCAGGTCGTGCCCTGGAAGGGCTTGGTTACTTTGATCGAGCCGCATTATCCAAAGGGCGAAGGGGGCCGTCCGGCGTATCCGTTGATGGCCATGTTGCGCGTTCATTTGATGCAGAACTGGTTCGGCTACAGCGATCCGGCGATGGAAGAATCACTATATGAAACGACGATTCTGCGCCAGTTCGCGGGCTTGAATTTGGATCGGATTCCCGATGAAACCACGATCCTCAACTTCCGCCGTTTATTGGAAAAACATGAGTTGGCAGGCGGGATTTTGCAGGTCATCAATGGCTATCTGGGCGACCGGGGCCTGCTGTTGCGTCACGGCACGGTGGTCGATGCGACGATCATTCACGCGCCGAGTTCGACCAAGAACAAGGACAGTAAACGCGATCCCGAAATGCACCAAACCAAGAAAGGGAATCAGTATTTTTTTGGTATGAAAGCGCACATCGGCGTCGATGCCGAATCCGGCTTGGTGCATAGCCTGGTGGGCACTGCGGCCAATGTGGCGGACGTGACGCAGGTCGATCAGTTGCTGCACGGTGAGGAAACTTACGTGTGTGGCGACGCCGGTTTCACCGGCGTGGACAAACGTCCCGAGCATCAGGATCGCAAGATGATCTGGTCGATTGCCGCCCGGCCAAGCAGCTATAAAAAGCACGAAAAAAAGAGTCTGATCGGGCGCATGCGACGCAAGATCGAATACGCGAAAGCGCAGGTGCGGGCCAAGGTTGAGCATCCGTTTCGCGTGATCAAGCGCCAGTTTGGTTATACGAAAGTGCGCTTTCGTGGTTTGTCGAAAAACATCGCGCAGCAGACAACGTTGTTCGCTTTGTCGAACTTGTGGATGGTGCGAAAACGGTTGATGGGTATGGGCGAGGTGCGTCTGTAATGCAGGCTGATCGCCCTGAAACAGCGCGATCCGAGGAAAGAACCATGAATTAAGGGCAAGAAAGGTCTGATTTTCGACCGACTTATGATTTTTGAGCCTCAAGTAGCGAGGGTATGAAAAATCGGTGGGTACTTCAGACCTTCCCTAGCAGGCTATATAATTCAGTATTTCCGCCTGCAGTTCCCAATATCAACTTCTCGTTGGCACCACACACAAACTACCGCCACTCTTGTGTCCGACTATTTATGATCAATCAAAGGAACTGGAAGCCATATGGGAAACTTATCATCTGAGCGGCTCAAACCTGATGTTATCTACACAAGGAAAGATCTCAGACAACTTTTCGACATCAAAGACGCCACCCTCAACAACGGCATTTTTCGACCCAAGGGATACGACTCGGTTTGGCTATTTGTGACCGAGCAGAAGACATCTGACCGGACCCAATACGTTGATTCTCTTACGGGCGACATTCTGGGTATGCAGGGGCAGCTCATGGGGCGAACAGACCACTTAGTTCGCGAGCACAAGGACCGTGGGCTGGAACTACTGGTCTTCTATCGCCGTGAAAAATACGAGCACTCCGGCGCAGGTTTCCGATACGAGGGCGCTTTCTCTTACGAAAGCGATTCGGGCTCGGGGCCCACCGCCTTCGTTTTAAAACGCAAACGCACCGAGAGCATTGATACCGACCTGAAGGAAATTGAGCGAAAGGAAGACGCCCAAGGCGCGTTCAACCCCTCCGACGTCAGGGACGCACGCGAGCGGACTCTCGCCTCAATCGTTCGGCGACGCGGCCAAACTCGATTTAGGAAACTGCTGCTAAAAGCTTACAAGGGGCGTTGCGCCATGACGAAATGTGAGGTCGAGCCAGTACTTGAGGCAGCACATATCCATCCCTACCTGGGAGACCAGACTGACGTGGTCTCTAACGGCCTGTTACTACGAGCGGATATTCACACCTTGTTCGATTTGGGGATGCTCTGGGTCGAGCCAGAAAATTTGTCGATTCGAATTTCGGATCGGCTGAAAAACAGCGAGTACGCATCCCTGGAAGGACAACTTCTGACCCTTCCTGAAATCGAATCAGACCACCCTAGCCAGGCTGCGCTAGAGTTCAGGCTCAAGTTTAATCAAGAGTGACCCCGTCCGTGACCACCCTGAGCGCCGCAGTGCCATGCGCGCGCAGGGGGCTGACGTCGAACTAGGGTCACTACCGGCCGGCCCGCCGACTTTGGCTAAAGCGCAAGCTACTGCGAATTTGCACTCCACTTAACCAGCCGGTTGCATTTGACCTGACCATAGATTGCATCGGATTTGACCAGCACGCTTTGTAATCATGCTCAGCAGAGAACGGCCAAAAGCAACCGCTCACCTGTGTCTATCAAACCTAGGGTGATTCAACCTTTAGCTTGCCAGTCGTCGGCGAGCGGCGTGTCCGAGGCCATTGTTACTTTCGGAAATGCTACCGGTATGAAATGATGGCGTAATGCCTTAAATTTCGGGCCACCGAACCATAAAAAGGAACTTTATGTCTTACACGTATAGCGCCCAGCTCGCGCAGCTGTCTGCGAATGGATATCAATGTCCACCAGCAGGGACATCTCCGATTCAACGGGATGCGTGGCGGTGGGTAGCAAATCCCGTTAGTACGCAGTGTTTCGCTCCGGTGGCCGTTCGAAACCCTCCTCGCTTGCTTCGGGCCTCTGACCCAGTCGAGAAGTGCTCCTGCTGGGGCCTATCTATGCATATGTCGTATGCCCAAAGCGTAAGTGCTTTCCAAAGCGTTCAAAAAAGCTTTCGCATGGCACGTAAGGTGTTTGGTGGACATGTAGCCAATTTGTTAATTACACCCAATGACGGAGCCTGTACTGCAGCGGATCGTTACGGCCATTTTGACTTTCACCCGTACACTACGGGCAACGTTCATAATAACGTGTCCACAGTGCGAGCAATTCCATGAGTTTTCTCCGCATTGAAGGTCAAAAAATAGATGCTCGAACTCTCTCCAAGCATCAGTGGAATGCTGATCTGATTGAGTTTGAAGGCCCATTATTGAGCCTGTATAAAAGCGAGTCCGGCAATGACTTGTTGTACGCTTGGCTCGACTGTACTGAAATTCGTAATCGCTGGTGCATTATACCAGTGAGCCGAAAGTCTCTTCGAGATTATCTGGAGCAACAGATAACACTAAGGGATATATATGTAGAGTCTGAGTGGATAGTTATATTTCATACCGGTATATCCGCAAAGCGCAGTGGCTTTCTTCGTACAAACTGGGACAAGCTACCAGAGGCGTATTTACCTGAAATTGACTCGTACCTGACTCCTGAGATAGCAACTCCAGCGGCGGAAAAGTTGGCTGAGGAGATCACAGAGTCTTATTTTCTTGGTTTGGATGGCGAGCTGTACATAGATGATTTTTCACTAATCCCTAAGATATATCAGCAGCTTTATTCATTTCACTATGGGCTGGAGCATCTTGATCGCCCAGCAGTACACGGTGCTTTGAGTAAACTTGCAGGCAGTTGGACTGGGGGGTTCAGTGCGGTCCACCTCTTCACTGGATTAAATTCCGTAACACCATCTATTCACAGAGCGAAAGTATCAGAGATTCAGTTTGCCTCTCCAGGACACATCAAGCTCAACTTGTTGTCTGATCTTGCTCGCAGGATTGAAACATCCGCCCATCAGATTTTTGATGAAACTTCTTTCGTGGCGTTGGAGCAGTATTATTCGACCGTTTACCGATATTTCAAAGATAACAAAATATCCGGATTTGATGACGAAAGGGCAATGTCGGCCACTCTCGCCCCTGAAATCCTGACCCGCCTGAAAGAGTTTGTAGACTTCTTCTTTAACTTGATGAAGTGGGATGATTATCGAAGTAGCTTTGATTATCTGAATGTCGACACCCTACATCAATTGCGCGTTTTACTTGCTTATTATCGCAGGCTTAAAAAGCTAAGACCTTACTTGGTAGATGGCAACCTATTTCTAGGTAAGTCCCGAATTGTCGGAGCTTCCGACTAGAATACATAGAATAAACGAAAGTTCGAAAGCTATGCTGCCGCGTTAGGCTTGAGTTGTCTACGTGGCAGTTTAGACCCTGAATTCGTGATGGCAGCTTTGGGTTCAGGCTGTGTGAAAACGTTTGTGAGCGTAGCGACTACCAAAAATAGGGCTGAAAACCGCGCTTCTATCCAAAATCCGATCTCACAAACCAGCCGAGCAATTTCAGATTTCACGCACAAGCGCGCTCTTCAATTTCTGGTTGGGGTTTTCACACAGCCTGGGTTGAAAGCGGCCCTCTACCAATCATAGTTTTGGGTCGTTTGCTGTCGATCACCATAATTGGATCGCCCACCTATCTTGCAAGCACGAATGGCTGCCACGCTCAATGCAGATAGCGAACACCGGCAAGCAATCCGGCCGGCAGCCAACATGAGAGAAAAAACACAAAAAAATCTGCGAAAGCAGCAAAAACTCTTACAATCCAAGGCCGGATTTCCTACACATTTCTTCCACCGATGCCCAAGAGACAACTCCGTGAGTGACTCAGACAGCTCATCCGCGCCACTGGTTGACGTAGTGATGCTTGCCGCATCCCTTCAGCGGTTCGCAGATGATCGCGACTGGCAGCAGTTCCACTCCCCCAAAAATCTCATCCTGGCTCTCACTGGCGAGGTAGGAGAGCTGTGCGAGATTTTCCAATGGATGAGCGATGCCGATTCGATCTCCGCCGCAACAGATCCCGAAATCGGCCAAGCCGTTAAGGACGAATTGGCGGACGTATTGATGTACCTGGTTCGCCTGAGCAGCGTACTCGGCATTGACCTCAACGAGGCGGTGACACGGAAACTCGCCTCGAATGGCCAGAAGTACCCCGTGGATAAAGCCAAAAGCAACAGCAAAAAGTACGACCGACTTTGACCACCCCGAATCTAAGGACAACCCGTGATCGTTTACGCTGCGACCAAACAGCAATTTCTTAAAGACAACGATAACGATGACATCGAGGAGGTGATCCTCAGGCATTACAAGGAAGCTACCGGCAAGAACGTTGGCACCTCGGAAATCAGGTCGTGGCAAGGATCCCTGACGTACATGGCCAAGGTCCTTAGAGATGAGGGCCTGCCAAGCAACGCAGGCTTGGCCATTGAATTGCACATTCCGCAGTCGTCGAAGCGAATCGACTTTCTACTCACCGGTCGCGACGAAAACCAGGCAAAAAAAGCCGTACTGATCGAATTGAAGCAATGGAGTAAGGCCAACGCCACAACCAAGGATGCCATCGTCAAAACGGCGTTGGGTGGCGGCCTCATTGAGACCATTCACCCGTCCTATCAGGTATGGTCATATGCAGCGCTGCTGGAAGGCTTCAACGAGGCGGTGTATGACAAAAGCATCGAAATCCGTCCGTGTGCCTACCTCCATAACTACGTCAGCGACGGCGTTATAGATTCAGCTCACTACGAGCCCCACATCAGCAAGGCTCCGCTGTTTCTGAAAGGCCCGGAAGAGCTCAGTAAACTCAGAAGCTTTCTGAAAAAGCATATAAGTCATGGCGACAACAAAGAGGTTCTTTACGAGCTGTCCGAAGGAAAAATTCGCCCGTCCAAGGCGCTAGCCGAAGCCCTCGGTGGGTTGATGAAAGGCAAACCCGAGTTCGTATTGATTGACGATCAGAAAGCAATTTTTGAGTCGGCGCTGGCGGCGGCAAGCGAGGCCTCGGACCAAGCCCCCAAGGTGATGATCATTGAAGGTGGACCGGGCACCGGGAAGACCGTTCTGGCTATCAATCTGCTGGTGAGGCTCACCGAATTGAAGCTGATGAGCAAATACGTCTCCAAGAACGCAGCCCCGCGTAAGGTCTACGAGAGCAAACTGGTTGGCACCATCAAGCGCAGCCATTTCTCGAATTTCTTTTCAGGCTCTGGGGCATTCATCGACACTGAGCCCAACACATTCGATGCGCTTATCGTGGACGAAGCTCACCGGCTGAATGAGAAAAGCGGGCTTTATGGAAACCTTGGGGAAAACCAGATCAAGGAGCTGATTGATTCAGCGAAATGCTCAATTTTCTTCATTGATGAAGACCAGCGTGTAACCTTGAGCGATATCGGCAGCAAGCAGGCGATACGCGCCTTTGCAAAAGCCAAGGGTGCTGTGGTTGAAGAACACGTGCTTTCTTCGCAGTTTCGCTGCAGTGGTTCTGACGGTTACCTAGCATGGCTGGATGACACGCTAGGCATTCGCTCGACGGCAAATCCGACGCTTGAGACTCAAGAGTACGAGTTTAAGGTGTTCGACTCACCTCAGGCGATGCATGAAGCAATCAACGAGAAAAACCACGGAAACAAAGCTCGTGTGGTCGCGGGCTATTGCTGGCCTTGGCTGAGCAAGAAAGACTCCACCGCTGCTGATATCGTCATTGGTGACTACAAACGCCAATGGAACCTGGATCAGGATGGCAGCCTATGGATCATCGCTGAGAACTCCATTGAGCAGGTTGGCTGTATTCATACCTGCCAAGGTTTGGAAGTCGACTACATCGGAGTGATCATCGGGCCAGACCTAGTCGTCCGTGACGGCAAAGTAGTGACATCCCCGGATGAGCGCGACAAGCACGATAAATCGATTCGCGGCTGGAAAAAAATGATGAAAGAGCAACCTACCCTGGCGAAAAAAGAAACAGACCTGATCATCAAAAATACATACCGAACCCTGATGACACGCGGGATGAAGGGTTGCTACCTGTACTGCACCGACAAAGAGACTGCGCAATACTTCGAGAGTCGGCTTAGCCAACACAGCAATCATTGACGGTATCGTTTGCTAGGAGCCCTGTACCTGCGAGTGGGGACATCGTACGCGCAGAGGCCACAATCAACAGGGCGACCATTTGCTTGATAGATTCGATCCCGATTCGTTTTTGGGGGCAGAGCTCAAAAAGCACCGTCCATCGGAATCCAGACCACGTAGCGTTCCAACTGGTATTCCAAGCAAGTTGACCAATAGATTATTAACCAAAAAAAACAGATAGATACCGACTTGTTTCAGATTACCCCGGCCCACCACTTGAAACACCAACGAAGCCCGCCCAGTGCGGGTTTCGCTGCATCTGGGGTTCGACAATCCATGCCCCTCCACCCCCCCTGTGGGAGCGGGCTTGTCCGCGAAGAGACCAGCCCTACCAATGCAAAAATACCCAGCGGCCACAGAGCCACTGTCGCCGCATGGTTGGGCGGCGCAGATGCAAGTTTCGGCGGTCTAACGAAACGAGCATCGGAAGTCGATGCTGCACCCTCCAATAAAAAAGGCAGCTGACGAGACTATCGCAGCCGCCTTTTTTCGCCCTCACGCTCAAAGCCCAAACACTTCGGATGAAGACACGAAGCCCTTCTACACTTATCTCTGAACATCCGAAAAACACCCACCAAACGAGCCCCCATGACCACCCTCAAAGACCGCTTGAAGCAAGGCAAGGACGCTCGCAAGAACTGCTCCCGCGGTTCGCAGGCGTCCATGGGGAAGATAAATCGTGACCCGCTGCCGCTGATCAAATCGTCCAGTGAAGGCCGGATCAAGTCGCTGGTCGAGTTGCGGCACGGGCGCATGTTGGTGTCGCCGTTCACCTTCTATCGCGGCAATGCGCTACTGCACGCTCACGACTTGGCCGGAACACCCTGCATGGGCCTGGTTTCACCCATCTGCGGCGACAGTCACCTGATGAACTTCGGCGGTTTCGCAACACCGGAACGCAATCTGCTGTTCAGCGTCGCCGATTTCGACGAAGCCCATCCCGGGCCTTGGGAGTGGGACTTGAAACGGCTGGTGGCAAGTTTCGTGGTGGCAGCGCGCGATCTGCGCCATGGCGACACGGTCGAAGAAACGGTCTGCCGCCAGGTGGTCGGCGCCTACCAACAGACCATGCTCGAGTGCGCCGAACAAAGCACCCTGAAAACCTGGTACGAATCCATCAGTTACAACGACCTGCGCCAACAAGCGAGCAAAGCGACCCTGGAGCATTTAGAGCGAGCTATCGAGAAAGCAGAACAGCGCACTCACGCCGAGTTGCTGCCAAAAATCTGCGAGCGTGATGCACAGGGCCGCCTGACCATTCGCGATGATCTGCCGGAAATTTTCCATTTACACAAAAACACCACACTGCTGGATGCCGACGACGACTGGCTGCGCCTGTCGGACTGGCGACCGCTTTACGACGCGTTCATGCGCGACTATCCCGGCACGCTGCAAGCCGACCGTCGCGAGCTGTTGTCGCGTTTTCATGCCCACGACATGGCGTTCAAGGTGGTCGGTGTGGGCAGTGTCGGCACTCGTTGCCTGGTCGCGCTGCTGACCGATGACCAGGAAAACCCGCTGTTCCTGCAATTCAAGGAGGCACGTCGCTCGGTGCTTGCCGGTTACGTGAAGACCAAGTCCCGTGTGCGGCATAACGGTCAGCGCGTGGTCGATGGACAGCGGCTGATGCAAGCGGCCAGTGACCTGTTTCTCGGCTGGACAACCGGTCCCAGCGGTCGACACTTCTATGTGCGTCAGTTGCGCGACATGAAAGTCTCGGCTGAACTCGAGACGTTCGACGCGGACACCTTCGCCGCCTACGGACGCGTTTGTGGCCGCGCTCTGGCCCGCGCCCATGCCAAATCGTCCGGCCACGCCGCGCAGATCAGCGGCTACATCGGCAAGGGCGATGCGCTGGCCGACGCGCTATTCAAGTACGCGCAAAGCTACACCGCGCAGAATGAGCGCGACTTCGAACAATTCCAGCAGGCCTGCCGCAAGGGACGTTTGCGGGCGCGCTCGGAAGCGGACTTTGCGGCTGATCATTTGCCTTAGGCGTGTTTCAGAGCGTGAAGCGGTGGACTCATCGACATGAATTTTTCTTCACCCCACAACCTCTCACCAACGGGTACATTGCGCTCGCTCATTCAAGAAACTACGATTTGCCCGCCCTCCCGCGGGCTTTTTTTTGCCTGCTGTTTGTTTCATACGAGAGTTTCAAACGATACAAATGAACCATGCACCCGACAGAGCCGGGGTTCAGGCCCTCCCGCAATCCTCTGACGCAAATCACTCCCAACGCCCCCATAGGGTGTACCATCAAGCTCTGTCCACCAGATATCAGTTAGCCATGTCCACGCAGAGCGAAGAGAGCCGCCAGATCGTAGCTTCTCTGGCGCACCGTGTTGGCCCCAACGCTGACATCGCAAGGATCGCCCAAGCGATCATTTCAACCTTGCGGGATATGGATGTAGCCCTCACGCCCATCATCGGCCACCAAGGGGTTGCAGCACTTTATCGCCGCAGCCTCCACCTGTGCGCCTCCACTCATCCGCGTCTGGCCCGCACCTATGACAGAGTGCCATCCGGCATGGATTTGACTGCCCTCAAGTCCGTAATGGTTGAGCAAAGCGACGCCGATGCGCTGTTTTTCGGTGAAGTGTTGCTGACTACCATTTACGAGCTGCTGACCACGCTCATCGGGCCCTCGCTCACCGAACGTTTGCTTCGTGACATGTGGGAACCTTCTTTGAGCGACACCCCTTCGCAGGAAAATTCGCCATGAGCACCAAAGTGACTATCAACCGTCTGGCCACCGGCGTGCCAGGACTGGACGAGGTGCTGGGCGGTGGATTGCCGGAGTTTTCGTTCAACCTGATCGCCGGCCCGCCTGGCTGTGGCAAAACCACCCTGGCGCATCAAATGATGTTCGCCCTGGCGACGCCCAAGCGCCCTGCGCTGTTCTTTACCGTACTGGGCGAGCCGCCGCTGAAGATGCTGCGCTATCAGCAGCAATTCGATTTTTTCGACAGCGAAGCGATCAACCAGTCGATCCGCTACATCAACCTGGCGGACGACACCCTGGCCGGGAATCTGGACGAAGTGCTGCGGCGCATCGTCAGCGAGGTGGAGGCCCACTCCCCGTCACTGGTGTTTGTCGACTCGTTCCGTTCGGTGGTGCTGGCCAGCCAGACCCAGGACAACCCCAACAACAACCTGCCGCAGTTCGTTCAGCAACTGGGCATGTTGATGACCACCTGGCAGGCGACGACCTTCCTGATTGGCGAATATTTCACCGAAACCGACACCAACCCGATTTTCACCGTGGCCGACGGCCTCATCTGGCTGCGCCAGAGCGTTCAGCGCAACTCCATGGTGCGCAAGATGGAAATCATGAAGATGCGCGGCCAGCCGACGCTGCCAGGGCTGCACACCTTCCGCATCTCGACGTCGGGGATCAAGGTCTTTGCACCTGCGGCACTCAACCCGGTTGAAGCTCCGCTGGAGCTCCCCATCAAGCGCCTGAAAATGGGCGTGCCACAGCTCGACGAGATGCTTGGCGGCGGCCTGCCCCGTGGTTATTCCTTGCTGGTGGCCGGGCCGTCGGGCTCGGGTAAAAGCATTCTGGCGGGGACCTTCCTCGCCGAGGGCGCGCGCAATGGTGAAACCGGTGTGATCGCGGTGTTTGAACAACGGCCTAATCACTCCCAGAACGCCACCCTTTCGGCCCTGATCGAGAGCGGACAGGTCGGTCTGGTGGACAGCCGCGCCCCGGACCTCTCCATCGACGAAATCGTGCATTTGCTATTGAGCGAAATCACCCGATTGAAAGCGACCCGCGTGGTCATCGATTCGCTGTCAGGTTTTGAACTGGCGCTCGCGCCGACCTTCCGCGAAGACTATCGCGAGTCGCTGTCGCGCATGGTCACTGCGTTGACGAGCGCCGGGGTCAGCGTGTTGATGACCTCAGAGCTGGAAGACCGCTACACCGACCTGCGCTTCAGCCCTTACGGCACGGCATTTCTCACCGACGCAATCATCGTTCAGCGCTACATTGAAGTGCAGAGCCGTTTGCTGCGCATCATGGCCGTGGTCAAGGTGCGGGCCAGCGCCCACTCCGATGAGTTACGGCTTTACCGCATCGACAATAATGGTTTGCAGATCGGCGAGATGTTGCCGGACCAGGAAGGCTTACTCGGCGGTCGGCCAACCCGGCAACGCCCCGGAAAAGACAATGCGTGAGTCAAGGTCATGAGCACGGCCGATAGCAAGAGCGAGGAAGCGAAGGCCACTGCCGCTCGCGAACTTTTCCTGCTCGGCCAGAAAACTGTTGAGGCACGGGCGGTGCTGGCGGCGCTGCAAAAAGAACTGAGCGAAGCCAACACCCGGCTGGTCGATAGCCAGCAGGTCGAGCAACTGATCGAGGCCAATCAGCAACTGGTGCTGGCGATTTTGCTGGCGCAGTCCGATGCAGAAAAACCAAAACGCACGCAAGAAGAACAACGGCTGTTCCTGGAGATGCGTGAAGCCAATGCGCAATTGGTGATCGCGGCCCTCAGCGCGCAAGACCTGCAAGCCTCAGCCGAACATACCCTGGAACAACAACGCAGCATCCTCACCCTGGTGGCTCACGAACTGCGCAATCCGCTGACGCCCATCAGCATGATCGCCGGACGACTGGTGCGCGTCCCGAGCGAGGAACTGCCGCGCATGCAGGCACTGATCGAAAACCAGGTGCAACACATGTCGCGACTGGTAGACGATTTGCTCGACGTCTCCCGCGCCAGCACCGGCAAGTTGCGCCTCGATTGCCAAATCGTGGACATGGTGCAGATCATCCATCAGGCCATCGACGTGTGCAGCCCGGTGATGACTGCTCACCATTTGCACTTCACCGCTGAATTGCCCGAGTGCGCGTTGGCGGTGGAGGGTGACCCGGTACGCCTCACGCAGATTCTCGGCAACCTGCTGGGTAACGCGACCAAATACACGCCATCGGGCGGCAATGTCACGCTGTCGGTGAGCGCTGAAGCCGACGTGCTGCAGATGCGCATTTGCGATGACGGCATCGGTATTTCCGCCAAGACCCTGCCGTTTATCTTCGAGCCGTTTGTGCAGGACGTTCACGCGGTCGGCTTCAACGGTGCGGGCCTTGGTATTGGCCTGACAGTGGTTCGCGAGCTGGTCGAAGCCCATGGCGGCACGGTCATCGGCATGAGCGACGGTGACGGCAAGGGCAGCACCTTTATCGTGACGTTACCGCTGGCGGTTTGAGTTTTTCCGCCGGCCACGTAATGCTTGCGCGACGATCCCCGCGAACCGGAGCGCCCTATGCCGCTGTTGTCCCTGCCCTGTAAACGCTTGACGCTGGCGGTGCTCGACCCCGAACAGGCGACGCTGGAAAGCGACTTCTACCGGCGCAACCAGAGGCATCTCGCCCGGTGGTCGCCGATTCGCCCCGCCGATTACCACAGCCCTGAACACATCCGCCCGCGCCTTGAGGTGCAAGCCAGTGCTTTCCAGGCCGGCCTGGCGGTGCATTTCGCGCTGCTGGATCCGGACAACGGCCAGATGATCGGCGCCTGCAACTTCAGCGGCATCACTCGCGGGGCGTTTCAGGCCTGCTATCTCGGTTACCACATCGACGAATCTCATCAGGGCCAGGGCTTGATGCAGGAAGCACTGGAAGCGGGAATCGGCTACATGTTCGATGAGCAGAAATTGCACCGGGTCATGGCCAATTACATCCCTGGCAACGAACGCAGTGCGCGACTGCTGGAGCGTCTGGGATTTGAACGCGAGGGCTACGCCAAGGCCTACCTGAGTATCGCCGGGCGCTGGCAGGATCATGTGTTGACGGCGTTGATCAATGATCGCTTTGAAGCACCGGAACAGCGCTGGTCCAGACGTCTCTCGTAATACATCGCCTGCTCAAGCTTCCCGTTCCCTTGTTTGGACTTCATGAGTTTCTGAGCGGTTCAGCGATGAGTCGCGCAGCCTGTTGGAGCACCGGTTGCTCCAGCCGCGCTCGCCCATAAAACGCCAACGCCGTCAGCAAACACGCGAGCCACACGAAGATCCCGGCCCAGAAGGTGTGGGACATGTAGTGCCAGCCTTGCAGAACCCTCGTCGTGCCGTAGACGAAACCGAGCAGCAGCGAGCCGTACATCACCGCTTTGGAATAGCGCCAGCGGTAACGACGCGCCACGAAGTACAACGCCAGCAGGGTGAAGCCGCCCGAGGCATGCCCGCCCGGCCAGCAGCGCCCATCACCTGCGACTTTCAGCAGATCGAAATTCTGATACCACTCCTTATGCTCGACTTTCCCCGCGTACTGGGTCGTTTCGATCGGGCAGTACACGCTGGTGTGGCCCTTGAGGTAGTGGATGACGCCCGTGCTGACGGAGAACGCGAACACCACGTAAAGGAAGTCCCGACGGTGCTTGCTGGCGAACCGAAGCACCGGCGCGACGTTGATTTTTTCCAGGAACGCGATGATTTTCGAATGCTTTTCGACCTTCAGACGCGGCCAGAGAAACGACAGCAAGGCGCCGACGATCGCTAACTCTCCGGTCCAGTTCGGGATGATTCGCGCCCATTTATGGGTAATCTTTTCGAACAGATGGACATGATCCAGCGGAAACGTCTGCGTGACCGGGTCATAAAAAAGATCGTTGAAAGCGATGTCGATTTTGGTCAGGTCGAACAGCAGGAAAACCAAGACCGCACAGGCCAGAGGAATGCCAAAGTTCACCCAGTAAAAGCGGTATCGGGAAGAAGTCAGCATCGTGCGTCCTGATCCAGAAAGTGAATTCATTTGGCGGTCACCGAGCGCCAATCCGAGGCTTCGATGAAACCGAGCATCCGTGGTGCCTGAGGCGTTTCGGCCGAGATAAACAAAGAAGCGCCATAACCGAGGGTAGAGGCCGGCAACTTGAGGTCTTTCTCCAGTTGCGACATGCATTCGCTGTGGGTCACCAGAATCAGGTTTCGCCCGGCAACCTTGTGCGCCAGAGCGTCACGCAGCATGGTGCCCTTGCAATTGATCAACCAGTCTTCACCGACTCCGACCTTGTTGAACATGTAGCCAGCGGTCTGCGCTGTACGGATCACGGGGCTGTTGTAGATGTCGGTCTTGTTCAGCCCCAGTTGTTCGAACTGCGCACCGACACCCCCCGCGACGCTGCGAGAGCGATCGGTAATGCCATCGTTACCGCTCAGGCAGGCTGCGCTGGAGTGATCGCAGCGTTCGACGTGACGCACCAGCACGATCACGTTGCCTTTTGCCCAATCGGCCGTCAACGCCCGAGCGCCGGCCACATTGCCGTGGGCCAGGTCCGGTACAGCGGCCGGCTGCAACAGCCACCCCGTCAGCGGAATCACCAACAGCGCCGAGGCGAGCACGACAGCCGCATTGCGATAGCGGGCAAAACGGCTTAGATCAATCGAGCGTTTTATCCCGAACACACTCAGTCTCAATTCCACATCAAGCCGCCTCGCTGGCATGCATCACGTTCATTCGATGCCACGAGGGTAGAGAGGCTGACGTCGACGGCCGGTGAAACTCATGTGAAAAAAAGCTTAAGGCCCACACAAAGGTCTTGTTACACATCAGTCCTGCAAAAACCATTCAGCTCTCGCAATGGCTGCCGATACAGGTCTGCTACACACCTTGCTGGCGACCAAAAACAACAATCTTCCAGCCAACCGACGATCAAGAAGCACAACGTCCCTGGAGGACTTTTGATGAATAGCTGGTTCGGCAATATCAGCGTGAACATGAAGCTGGGCCTGGGGTTCGGCCTGGTCCTGGCACTGACCTGCGTCCTCGCCCTGACCGGCTGGACGAGCCTGGGCGGGTTGATTGACCGCAGCAACTGGATGAGCGACATCACCCAGCTCAATGCCGGCCTGACCAAGCTGCGCGTGGTTCGCCTGCAATACATGCTGACCAACGGCGACGAAACCGCCGCACAGAACGTCCAGACCACGCTCGAGGCGTTCTCCGCTCAGCAACAAGCGTTGCTGGTGAAATTCAAGAGCCCGGAAAACCTCAAGCTGCTCAAAGAGCAAGGTGCCGTCATCGATGCCTACAAGACGTCCCTGAACAAAATGCGCAGCGCGTACCGCACCGGTAACAGTGCTCGCGACGCCATGGGCGCCAACGCCGACACCGCCAACACGCTGATCAACACCATCAACACCCGCGTGCAGCAAATGCCTCTGAGCGACCAACGCTTCGAACAATTCCAGGCCATCACCGCCGCCAAGGAAGCGTTCTTGCTGGCCCGTTACGAAGTGCGCGGCTATACCGCCACTACCAACGCCGAGACCGAGCAAAAAGCTATCGGCCAACTGGACGTGGCCATCGCCAGCCTGAAACCCCTCAACGTGCATTTCGCCGACACCCAGCAAGACGCCCTGCGTCAGCTGGACACCGCGTTGACCCACTACCGCAGCGCCTTGCAGGCTTATAAAGCGGCGAACACCGCTGCGGTGCAGGCGCGCAAGGAAATGACCGAACAGGGCGCCACCATCGTGACCCTGAGCGATCAGCTGTATCAAATTCAGCTCGACCGCCGTGACGCCGAAAGCGCCCAGGCCCGCACCCTGCAACTGATCAGCACACTGCTGGCGTTGCTGGTGGGCATCATTGCTGCCGTGATCATCACCCGTCAGATCACCGGCCCATTGCGCGACACGCTCGCGGTAGTTGAACGCATTGCCAGCGGCGACCTGTCCCAGGACGTCAAAGTGACTCGCCGCGACGAACTCGGCGTGTTGCAACAAGGGATCGCTCGCATGGGCGTGACCCTGCGCGACTTGATCAGCGGCATCCGCGACGGTGTCACCCAGATCGCCAGCGCTGCCGAAGAACTGTCGGCCGTGACCAAGCAAACCAGCGCCGGCGTTAACAGCCAGAAGATCGAAACCGATCAGGTGGCCACCGCCATGCACGAGATGACCGCCACCGTGCAGGAAGTCGCGCGCAACGCCGAAGAAGCCTCCCAAGCGGCCGCCGCTGCTGACGGCGAAGCCCGTGAAGGCGACAAGGTGGTCAACGAAGCCATCGCCCAAATCGAACGTCTTGCCACCGAAGTGGCACGCTCCACCGAAGCCATGAGCGTGCTGCAACAGGAAAGCGACAAGATCGGCAGCGTCATGGACGTGATCAAGGCCGTGGCCGAACAGACCAACCTGCTGGCGCTCAACGCCGCCATCGAAGCAGCCCGTGCCGGTGAAGCCGGTCGTGGTTTTGCCGTGGTTGCCGACGAAGTCCGTGGCCTGGCCCAGCGCACACAAAAATCCACCGAAGAAATCGAAGGCCTGGTGGCCGGTCTGCAGAACGGCACTCAACAAGTGTCGGCCGTGATGAACAACAGCCGCGCCCTGACCGACAGCAGCGTCGCGCTGACTCGCAAGGCTGGCGTGTCACTGGAAAACATCACCCGCACGGTGTCCAACATCCAGTCGATGAACCAGCAGATCGCCGCCGCCGCCGAGCAGCAAAGCGCCGTGGCCGAAGAGATCAGCCGCAGCATCATCAACGTGCGCGACGTGTCCGAACAGACCGCCGCCGCCAGCGACGAAACCGCCGCATCGAGTGTTGAACTGGCGCGGTTGGGTAATCAGTTGCAGATGATGGTCAGCCACTTTCGGGTGTAATAACACCTGAGGCATTCCCACGCTCCCGCGTGGGAATGCCTCAATGGACGCTCTGTGTCCGCTTCGACATGGGATGCGGAGCGTCCCGGGCTGCATTCCCACGCGGAGCGTGGGAACGATCAATCCGCCTTACACACTAATCGCATTGGTAAACACCAACCGATTCCCGAATGGGTCGGTCACGGTCATGTCCTGGCTGCCCCACGGCATGGCCTGGATCTGTGGGCGGGCGAACGGATATTCCTTGGCCAGCAGTTGCTGCTGGAATACCTCAAGTTCATCGGTCTCGATCCGCAACGCCGAGCCAGGTGTGCTGTCACCGTGGTGCTCGGACAAGTGCAAAACGCATTCGCCACGGGAAATCTGCAGGTACAACGGAAAGTTGGGTTCGAAACGATGTTGCCAGTCGATCTTGAAACCCAAAAAGTCGACGTAGAACTCCACTGCCTTGATTTCATCGAAAATCCGCAGGATCGGGGTGGTTTTGCCGAAGCTCATGGAGTTGCTCCCAGACTGATAAGGCCCAGAGTGTAGCCGGGCGAGATGTCAGCGCTTCGGCTTGGCGATGGTTTTCTTTAATTGCAATGTGCCACTACTGTGACGCAGCACTCGAAATACTTACTGGAACCCGTCACGCAAATCCCCTTCCCGCGCCAGAAACCGTCCTTCCCTTCTTCCGTTTGCCTGCCCGTCGCTGTAACTCAAGACACCGTTGACCCAGACCCCATCAATCCCTTCGGCCGCTTGTTGCGGATTATTGAAATCTGCCACGTCTGCGTAAATGGGTGGTGTAGACCGCACCGAGTGCGGTGAGCTCTTCGGTCAATTGCATCACTTCATCGGTGGACGCCGAGAAGGCGCTGGCGTAGGCCAGACCGGTGGATAAGCCCAACGCGCCGGCCTCAAGACTTTCACGTAGTTGCTCGCGCATCGCGCAAATTTCATCAGCAGTGGCAGTGCGGAACAGATCGTCGAGGTGGTTGCTGCGCAACGCGGTGTGACCGACCAGTGCGGCAACGTTCAGCGTGGTGTTCGCCGCTTCGACGGCTGCGCGGTAGTCGCTGAACCTCGGATAAACGAACGCAGCGGCGGTGCCGAGCAGGTTCATCGGGTCGGGAGGATCGCCGCGCAAACTCACCGGCGAAGCGCTGATCCCGCAGTTGCCGACAATCACCGTGGTCCACCTTGGCTGAGCTTGGGCAGCATCTGCGGCTGACGGATCACCACGGTGTCATCGTGGGTGTGCACGTCGATGAAACCTGGGGCCAACACGCGACCGGCGGCGTGAATTTCCTCGGTGGCGCTGGCATCGTGCAAGTCGCCGATACGCTCGATGCGGCCGTTCAGAATCGCCACGTCGGCGGGATAACCGGGGACGTTGCTGCCATCAATGATCAGGGCGTTGCGAATCAGCGTGTCGTACATCATGTCAGTCTCCCAGCGGCAAGTGATCGTCGCCGCTGCGGTAGTCGTCCAAGGCGAGTTTGATCGTGAACGCCGCAGACGCTCTTGATTGTCTTCAGGATGATGGCGGCGTAAACCAGCAGCCAATAGCCGAAAGAAGGTGTCATGCGGTACTCCTCGAAAGGGTCACGTCGAATGGGTTGTGAAACTCATAAAACATCTCGAGGTGTGATTTTCAAACGAGGCGAAACTAATTTTCGTGGAGGGGTAAGGGTTGTCGCGCAGAGGTATGCGGGGTCGTGTGTTATGAAAAATAGGCAGGCGGATTTTCATCATGCCTGCCGGGGTTGGGCGTCAGTCGTGATTCACGCGAGCGCGTTTAAGCAGTTTCTTGCAGCGTTCGGACAAGTGCAGCACACGCAGGTGCTTGCCTGCCTTGGCGTAGCGTTCACGCAGCGTTTTTAGCGCGGCTATCGCCGAGTAGTCGACGAAGCTCAGGTGGCGACAATTGATCGTCACCACGGGTGGGTCGTTGGCGGGATCGAACTGGTTGAGAAAAGGCGTCGTCGAGGCGAAGAACAGCGTGCCATGCAGAAGGTAAAGCTTACTGCCATCGGCTTCGAGGTGACTGTCGGCATAAAGCTCGCGAGCCTGCTGCCAGGCAAAATTGAGCGCGGCAATGATGATCCCGCACAACACGGCAGTGGCCAGATCGGTGAACACCGTAATGACCGTTACCGCGATGATCACCAACACGTCGTTCAGCGGCACTTTGTTCAACACCCGAAGCGAGGCCCAGGCGAAGGTCTGCTGCGACACCACGAACATCACCCCGACCAATGCGGCCAGCGGGATGCGTTCGATCAGCGGTGAGAGGAAGAGGATGAACAGCAAGATCATCACCCCGGCCACCACACCGGACAGCCGACCGCGACCGCCGGAACTGAGGTTGATCACGGTTTGACCGATCATCGCGCAGCCACCCATGCCGCCCAATACGCCGGAGACCATATTGGCCGCACCCAGCGCCACGCACTCACGATCCGGGAAGCCACGGCTCTCGGTGATCTCGTCGGTGAGGTTCAGGGTCAGCAGGGTTTCCAGCAAGCCGACCAACGCCATCAATATCGCGTAGGGGGCGATAATGTGCAGGTTTTCCAGGGTCCAAGGGATGTCTGGCAGCGCAAAGGTCGGCAAGCCACCGGCGATGTGCGCCATGTCGCCCAAAGTGCGGGTTGGCAGGCCTAGCAGGTAAACCGCCAGACCAACGCCCAGGATCGCCACCAGCGCCGGCGGCACGGCACGCGTCAGGCGCGGCAGCAAGTAGACGATGGCCATCGTCACGGCAACCAGCCCTGCCATCAGGTACAGCGGCGTGCCGCTGAGCCAGACGTCACCGCTCTTGAAATGGTCCAACTGCGCCAGGGCAATGATGATCGCCAGGCCGTTAACGAAGCCGAGCATCACCGGATGCGGCACCATCCGCACCAGCTTGCCCAGCTTCAGCAACCCGAACGCGAGCATGATCAACCCACCCAGCAACACCGTGGCCAGCAAGTACTGCACACCGTGCTGCACCACCAGCGCGACGATCACCACGGCCATCGAACCGGCAGCGCCGGACACCATGCCCGGCCGCCCACCAAAAAGTGCGGTCAGGGTGCAAATGATGAAAGCACCGTAAAGCCCCATCAATGGATTGAGATGAGCAACCAGCGCGAAGGCGATGCATTCGGGTAGCAGGGCGAAAGACGTGGTGAGCCCGGCCAGGGTATCGGCACGTAGTCGTTGGGGTTTCATGGCTTATCTAAAATACAGGCGGGAAAAGAGGGAGCGGATGTTACGGAATTGAGGGCGGCCCGGCCAGTTATTGGGCTGCTGAAAACGCAATCGCGAGCAAGCTCGCTCCCACAGTGGATCTTCGTCGTACACAAAATCTGTGTCGGGTGGAGATCAAATGTGGGAGCGAGCTTGCTCGCGATGAACGATGACGCGGTCTAACGCGAACTCACACCATCTCGTCACGAATCCATTCAATCACCGATGTCCGCTTCGGTACCCAGCCCAGCAACTCCCGCGCCTGTTTACCGCGAACCCGGCTGTTGGAGCCCAGGCCATAGTTGGCCATTTCATAACCCCACTCGGCTTCCGCCTCTTTCAGCGGCCAATCTTGTGGCTCAGCCAGATTCAGCGCTTGGGCAATCGCAGTAGTCATGTCAATGAACGACGCCTCACCGCTTTCGACGAAGTAGAAGGTGCCCGGTACGTTTTTGCTCAGCGCCAGCAGGTACAGGGAAACCACGTCTTCGATGTGCACGTTGGACCAGATGTTCTGGCCGGTCCCGACATGCCGAACTACGCCACTTTTACGCGCCTGTTTCAGCAAACGCGGTAGCTGCACGCTGTCACGATTGACGCCCAAGCTGTGGCCGTAGATCAGCGTGTTGCAGATCACTGCTGAGTTCACCCCGTCTTTCGCAGCCGCAAGGATCAGGTTGTCGATGGCCACGCGAGCGGCCTTGTCGACAGTCGGCTCCGGCAGGTTGTCCTCAACATAGATAACGTCGCTGGATTTGCCGCCCGACGCATCGCCGACGATGCTCGAACCGCTGGTGTGCAGAAACACTTTGTTGGAGCCGCGAAGTGCATTGAGCAACGCGTCAACTGCGCCGCGACCAGGCCAGTAACCTTGTGGCCAGCCTGGACCAGACCGGTGGCGATGGAGCCGCCGATGAAACCCGCGGCGCCGGTAATGAATACGTTCATGGAGAAACTCCCTGCGTTAATAAGTGATGCAGCCAGTATCGAGGACCGATGCCTGCGGAAACAGACAGCGTTGCCCAATTCACTCTTGTGCAGGGGTCACGAATCAGCCCTTGAAATCCGCGTTCGCATAAGCCGCCAATTTGCCCTGGATGAAGTCCAGGAAGCATTGAATCCTTAGCGCAAGTTGCGAGTTACGGTAGTACACCGCATTGATCGGTTGGCGATAGCCGCTGTTGAAGTCCGCCAGCAGTACCTGCAAGCGTCCGGCGCGGATGTCATCAATCGTCATGAAATGCGACAAGCAGGCAATGCCCTGACCTTCCAGCGCCAGGTGCCTGATCGTCTCGCCGCTGGAGGCGCTGATTGACGCCTGAATCGGCCAACGATCACCGTGAACGTAACGCAGCGGCCATTGGTTGAGGCCTTCGTTCTGGGTAAAGCCCAGCAGCGTGTGCCCGGACAAATCCGCCACTTCAGCCGGTACACCGTGTTTTTCCAGATAGGCCGGGCTGGCGACGATGTGCAGCGGACTGCATCCCAGAGATCGAGCGTGCAAGGTCGAGTCGGCGAGCGTGCCGATACGGATGGCGATGTCGGTGCTTTGCTCCAGCAAATCGATGATCAGATCGTTGCTGTTGAGTTCCAACTGGATGTCCGGATAGAGCCGGCGGAACTCATCGATGTAGGGCACGATGGCGTGCAGCATGAACGGCGAGGCAGCGTTGATCCGCAGACGCCCGGACGGGGTTTGCTGGCGAGAGGTCAGGCGCTCTTCGAGCTCGTCCATCTGATCGAGAATCAGCTTGGCGTGCTCGAAGAAGTACTTGCCCTCTTCGGTCAGGTCCATGCGCCGCGTGGTGCGGTTGATCAGCGTGGTATCGAGTTTCGCCTCCAGCCGCGACAACGTGCGACTGACCGCCGAAGGCGTTTGCCCGACCTGCTCGGCCGCAGCCGAAATCGACCCGCATTCAATCACGCAGACGAAAATCTGCAATTCATCGGACCTGGCTTTCACGGGTGCCCCTCATCGATCAATTCAGCGCCGGCTTCTGTAGGAGCCAGGCTTGCCGGCGAAGGCGTCCGCTAAAACGCCTTCGCCGGCAAGCCTGGCTCCTACAGGTTC
Source organism: Pseudomonas sp. RT4P38 (assembly GCF_054897765.1). Taxonomy (NCBI): domain Bacteria; kingdom Pseudomonadati; phylum Pseudomonadota; class Gammaproteobacteria; order Pseudomonadales; family Pseudomonadaceae; genus Pseudomonas; species Pseudomonas sp. RT4P38. Next base: position 1,008,277 of record NZ_CM142703.1, on the reverse strand, counting down.
TGGCTTCAGGTATCGATAGTAACCGAGCTCAAGCCTTGAGGCCGAACACCTCGGTCAGGTGCTGTTCATAGCGCGCCACGTCACCCTCGATATTCGGTCGCTTCATCACATCGACGGCCAGGAACGTCGGCAAACCGGTCATGCCGAGGAAGGTGTTGGCCTTGTGGAACGGGAAGTACACCGCGTCCACGCCTTTGGCTTCGAAGAAGTCGGTCGGGTCGTCGAAGGCCTGCTGCGGGGCGTTCCAGGTCAGCGAAAGCATGTACTGCTTACCTTGCAACAGGCCGCCGCTGCCATACTTTTGCGAGGCGTCGGAACGGGTGCGGCCGTCGCTGGCGTAGAGGCTGCCATGGCCCTCGGTGAAGACTTCGTCGATGTACTTTTTCACGGTCCAGGGCGCGCCCATCCACCAGCCGGGCATCTGATAAATGATCACGTCAGCCCAAAGAAATTTGGCGACTTCTTCGGCGACGTCGTACCCCTCATCGATGAAGGTGGTTTTCACGTCGACACCGCCGCGATCCAGCACGCTCAGCGCAGCTTCGTGCAGGGTGGCGTTGTAGCGGCCATCGGAGTGGGCAAATTTTTTGCCGCCATTGAGCAACAGGACTTTTTTCATGGGAAGTCTCGGAAGGTTGGAATTCGATGGCGGCAGCGTAGCGATCTGCCTCGCGCGGAATAAGCGCTGAAGTCACAAAATTCATTTGACCCATACGCACGAATCGACAGGTGATTGTTGCCATACACTTGGGCCGATTCTGAACTTGAGGACATTTCTGATGAGTGAAATGCAAGGCTTCATCCTGCACGCGAAGACCCGGCTACCCGCTGATCAGCAAGTGGCCGCCAAGCACGCCGAGGCCGATGAAGAACACGCGCTTGAACAGCACGGCGCTGATCCGCTGGCGCAGCCATTGCCCCAGCAACATGCCGAGCACCGCCGGGATCAGCGCCAGCAACGACGCACTTAACTCCCCACCGCCCAGCGCGCCGCGCCATAACAGGCCGGCGGCCAAGGCCAGGGTCGAGACGGTGAACGACAGACCCAGCGCCTGCACCAGTTCATCCTTGTTCAAGCCCAAGGCTTGCAGATAAGGCACGGCGGGAATCACGAAGACGCCGGTGGCCGAGGTGATGACGCCCGTCAATACGCCGCACAGCGGACCGAGCCAACGCTCGGTGTGACGGCCGACACGCAAGGTCGGCAGAAGCAATCCGCTCAACGCATAGAGCAACAGCGCCGCGCCCAATCCCCGCACGACCCAATGACCACCGGCCATGCCCATCCACAACGTGCCGGCCCCGGTGCCGATGAAGATCGCCAGCAGCATCGGCCACAACCGTTTTATCAACCCCCGCAGATGCCCGCCAAATGCCAGTTGCCAGACATTGGTGAGCGTCGCGGGGATGATCAACAGCGCGGCAGCCTGCGACGGAGCCATAGCCAGACCGAGCAGGCCCATCGCGATGGTCGGCAGGCCGAGACCGATGACACCCTTGATCATGCCGGCCAGCAGAAAGGTAGCGATGACCATCAATGAAAGGGCCAGACCGAGGTTTTGATAGAACGCGGCGAGAGTATTCATGGCGCTATCGTGGGCCTGGATTGGCAGCTTGAAAATCTGCCATATACTGAGGCAGCCTCTCGTCAAGCAATAGGCTGAAAACTTCGTCGTTTTGAAGGCCGCTATCGCGAGCAAGCTCGCTCCCACAGTGGACCGAGTCGGTGCGGATGACGCGGTCACCTGTGGGAGCGAGCTTGCTCGCGATAGCGGCCTTCCAGACAACACACATCTAGAGGTTGCCGATGCACTTCGACCTGACCGACCTGCGCCTCTACCTGAACATCCTCGACAGCGGCAACATCACCGCCGGCGCGGTTCGCAGTCATCTGTCCCTGGCGGCGGCGAGTGCGCGCATCCGCGCCATGGAGGCTTCGTTGGGGATCGAGTTTTTCGAGCGAGGTCGCCGCGGTGTCAGCCCGACCCCGGCCGGCAAGGCCCTGGCGCAACATGCCCGCGTCCTGCTGCAACAGGCCGAACGCATGCAGCAGGACCTGGCCGAATACGCCAATGGCGTCAAAGGCCAGGTGCGGCTGCTATGTAACACCACGGCGATCACCGAATACCTGCCGGAGTTGCTCGCGGACTTTCTGCACTACCACCCCAACCTCGACATCGATCTGCAAGAACTGCCCAGTGCACGCATCACCCACGCCTTGCGCCAAGGTGCGGCAGACCTGGGCATCGCCTCTGACGCCGTGGACACCGATGACCTGCAGACCCGCCCGTTTCGCGACGATCCGCTGGTGCTGATAATGCCCCGCGATCATCCCTTGGCACATGCCGGTGTCGTGAGCTTCAGCGATACCTTGCACCACGACTACGTTGGCCTGAACGCCAACAGCGCGTTGGCGGTATACCTGGAAGAACAGGCGCTGCACACCGGATCACGCATGCAAATCCGCATCCGCGCCGACGGTTTTGATGGTGTGATGCGCATGGTTGCCCGGGGCGCGGGGCTAGCGATCGTGCCCCTAGCGGCGGTTGAGCGCTGGCGCGGTGAACAATCCTTCAAGAGTCTCGCCCTGCAGGAACCTTGGGCCACGCGCAAACTGTTGCTCTGCGCTCGAGACTTCGCAGCACTCCCCGGTTACGCCAAGGCCTTGCTGCACGCCTTGACTCTCCCCTGAGGGGTAGACTTTACCCTTGAGCTTTCATCTTCAAGGACAGAGACGATGGGCAAACGAATTCTGGTGATTCTCGGTCATCCGTCGAGCGACAGTTTCTGCGGCGCCCTCGCCGAGCGTTACGCACAGTCGGCGTTGCGCGCCGGGCATGAGGTGCGCCAGTTGTTTCTGGGTGCAATGGACTTTGACCCCGTGCTGCGTGAAGGTTATCAACAGGCCCAGCCGCTGGAAGCCGACTTGCGCCGCGCCCAGGCTGACATCCTGTGGGCCGAGCACCTGACGCTGGTTTATCCGATCTGGTGGGGCGGAGTTCCAGCGTTGCTCAAGGGCTTTTTCGATCGGGTGTTCCTGCCGGGTTTCGCTTTCAAATACCGCGAGGGCAAAGCCTTTCCCGACAAACTCCTGCACGGTCGCAGCGCGCATTTACTGGTGACCATGGACACGCCACCCTGGTATTACCGCTGGGTTTATCGCATGCCCGGACTGCATCAGATCCGCAAAACCACCCTGGCCTTCTGCGGCATCGAACCCAAGCGCACGCTCACGTTTGGCCCGATTCTCGGCGCCAGTGCCAGCCAGCGTGAAGCCTGGTTGCTGCAAGCCCAGGCTATCGCCAGCCGCTGAGTCTGCCGATAATGCACCGGGCTACCACGGCGAAAAGGGACTTTCCATGTACATCGGCCAAGCTGCGCAACGCTCCGGAACCACGATCAAGAGCATCCGCCATTACGAGTCGATCGGCCTGCTGCCTGCCGCTCAGCGGTTGGGAAAATACCGCGTCTACGACCAGCAAAGCGTTGACCTGCTGATCTTCATCAAGTGCGCTCAGCAACTGGGTTTCAGGCTCAAGGAGTTGCAGGCGGTTTTTGCCGGGCATCAAGGTCAGGCAATGCCGTGGGCATTGGCTCAGCAGGCCATCAATGCCAAGAAGCGCGAAATCAGCGCGCGGATTGCCGCGCTCACGCAGCAACACGAGCAATTGGTCGAGTTCGAAGCCAGCCTCGAACAGGCCAGGGCCGATTGCCCGCTGGAAAGTCTTTGAGGGTGCTGCGCGTTTCTGGATACCTCAATGTCGAGCACAGACAACTGACCGGTGGACGGGCGCTATAGGGTGCGACTTCAGTTCTCTAGCCCACTGCCCCGGAGTCCACATGACCGCACCTATTACCGTTCTTCGCGATACTCACCCACTGCCGGTGCTCGACGCCTGCAAATGGGAAAAACTCGAAGGCGACCCGCACACCGTCAACCTCAACGCCTACACCAGCGAAGACGGCAGCAAAATCATGGGTACCTGGATCTGCACGCCGGGCAAGTGGTATGTGGAGTACGTGAAGTGGGAATACTGCGATTTCCGCGAGGGGTACTGCATCATCACCCCAGAGGGAAAGGAGCCGATCCATCTGCGCGCCGGTGATATTTTCGTCATTGAGCCGGGGATGAAAGGCACGTGGGAAGTGGTTGAAACCGTGCGCAAGTATTTCGTGTTTGCCTGATGCAAAAAACCGGGAACCCGCCCGACGCGGGTTCCCGGAGAAACCCCTTATTGGGGTTTGCGATAGCTGTTGATGATCGCCGAGAAGTCCTTGCCACCTTCCCCACGCTGGCTCATTGCCTGATACAACTGCTGGGCCACCGCGCCGAGCACCACCGGTTGGTGCGCCTGACGTGCCGCTTCAGTGGCCAGCCCCAAATCCTTGAGCATCAGTTCGGCACCGAAACCACCGGTATAGCCACGCGAGGCCGGCGCCGTTTCGACGATACCCGGCCACGGGTTGTACATCTCCGAACTCCAGCAACGCCCGGTCGAACTGTTGATGATCCCGGCCAACACCGTTGTGTCGATCCCGAGCGCATCACCCAGCGCCATGGCTTCACTGACACCGACCATGGAGATCGCCAGCAGCAGGTTGTTGCAGATCTTGGCGATTTGCCCGGTGCCGACTTCGCCGCAATGGACGATGTTGCGGCCCATCTGCGCCAATACCGGTTGCAGGGTGGCGAACAGTTCAGGCGTGGCGCCGACCATAAAGGTCAGCGTCCCGGCCGCTGCACCGCCGGTACCGCCAGAGACCGGTGCATCCGCCATGGCCACGCCTTGCTTGGCCGCCGCCGCGGCGACATCACGCGCCGTCTGCGGATCGATGGTGCTGCAATCCACTGCCGGCACGCCCTTGGCGATACCCGCCAGTACGCCGTCGTCACCCAACCATACGCTGCGCACATGCACAGCGGCTGGCAGCATGGTGATCACCAGCTCTGCACCTTGCGCGGCTTCACGTGCCGAAGCGCTGATGCTGCCGCCCAGTTGCTCCAGCTCTGCCAGAACGGTTTTGTTCAGGTCAACCAGCCGCAGTGAGTGGCCAGCCTTGATCAGGTTGCGCGCCATCGGCGCGCCCATGTTGCCGAGACCGATAAAAGCGATTTTCATGTCCGGCTCCTTAACGCAAGTTGATGGTGGTGTTCACACCGTCGTTGACGCTGTCGTCATCGAACCAGCGACTGGTGACAGTCTTGGTCTGAGTGTAGAACTGCACCACTTGCTTGCCATACGGACCGAGGTCGCCGAGTTTGGACCCGCGCGAACCGGTGAAGCTGAAGAACGGGACCGGCACCGGAATCGGGATGTTGATGCCGACCTGACCGACGTCGATTTCCGTCTGGAATTTACGCGCCGCCGCCCCGCTTTGGGTGAACAGGCCCGTGCCGTTGCCGAACGGGTTGGCGTTGACCAGTGCGATGGCCTCATCGAGCGTATCGACTTCCAGCACCACCAGCACCGGACCGAAGATTTCCTGGGTGTAGATCTGCATCTCGGGTTTCACGCCGGAGAACAGGGTCGGGCCGACAAAGTTGCCTTTTTCGAAGCCTGGAACGGTAACGTCGCGACCATCCAGCTCAAGCTTGGCGCCTTCCTTGATGCCGCTTTCGATCAGATCGAGAATCCGCGCCTTCGCACGTTTGGAAATCACCGGGCCGACGTCAGTGCCCGGCTCGCTGCCGGCGTTCACTGTGAGTTTCTGCGCCAGTGCTTTCAGGTCTGGCAGCCATTGCTTGGCTGCGCCCACCAGCACCACCACGGACGTGGCCATGCAGCGTTGCCCGGCGGCACCGAAACCAGCACCCACCAGCGCATTGAGCGCTTGTACGCGATTGGCATCCGGCAGCACCACGGCATGGTTTTTCGCACCCATCATCGATTGCACGCGTTTGCCGTGTTTGCCGGCCAGGTCGTAGACGTGAGTGCCGACGGCGGTCGAACCGACAAAGGAAACAGCCTTGATGTCTTTATGTGTGCAAAGCGCGTCCACCACATCCTTGCCACCATGAACGACGTTCAGCACGCCCGCGGGAACGCCGGCCTCGATCGCCAGTTCCACCAGCAGCATGGTCGACATCGGGTCCTGTTCGGACGGCTTGAGTACAAAAGTGTTGCCGCAGGCGATGGCCATCGGGAACATCCACAGCGGAATCATCGCCGGGAAGTTGAACGGCGTGATGCCGGCGCAGACGCCGATGGGCTGACGCAGGGTGTAGGTATCGACGCCGCCAGCGACGTTCTCGGCGAACTCGCCCATTTGCAGGCTGCCGATGGAACAGGCGTGTTCGACCACTTCCAGGCCGCGGAAGATATCGCCTTCAGCGTCGGCGATGGTTTTACCTTGCTCGTTGCTGAGCACCACGGCGATGCGCTTGGAGTGTTCGCGAATCAACGCCTGGAGCTTGAGCATGATGCGCATCCGCGCGCCGATTGGCGTCAACTTCCAGGTCTGGAAGGCGCGATGGGCGGCGCTGATGGCGGCATCGACTTCCTGCGCGGTTGCGAACGGTACTTTCGCCAGCACTTGCTGAGTCGCCGGGTTGACGATGTCGTGCCATTCGGTAGTCTGGGACTCGACCCACTCGCCGTCGATCAACAGCTTTACCGTTTGGACAGTGGTTTCGTTTGGCGTGAGCGATGCGTTCATGTTGGGTCTCCGGGACGTTGTTCTTATTTAGAGAGCTATCTTGGGAGCCAAGGCGAGAAAGTCGCCTTGAGATGAGGCGTGTGTCGCGAATTGGTTGTCGGACTGTTTTTGGAGTATAGATGTGCAAACTTCTAATAAGAACGCACATAAAAGCCGGTCCATCATGCAAAAAAACATCACATCCTTAGGCTCGTTGAACTGGGACGACCTCAAGTTTTTCCTTGAAGTCGCCCGCACCCGCAAGGCCAGCACCGCGGCCAAGCGCCTGGCAGTCGACTACACCACCGTGTCGCGGCGCATCAGCTCGCTGGAAGCGGCGCTGGGGACTTTGCTGTTCGAAAAATCCCGGACCAGCGGTTTTGTCCTGACCGCCGAAGGCCAGCGGTTGCTCGGTTACGCCGAGTCGATTGAAAGCACGCTGCACATGGCCTGCGAACAGGTTTCGGGGTCCGGGGTGGCGTTATCCGGACATGTGCGAATGGGCTGCACCGAAGGCTTCGGCAGTTTTTTCATCACCCCGCAGCTGAGCCACTTCGTCGATGCCTACCCGGCGATCTCCGTGGACATCCTGCCGCTGCCGCACTTCATCAGCCTGTCCAAGCGCGAGGCCGACATCGTCATTGCCCTGGAGCGCCCGGAGCATGGTCCGTACGTCTGCTGCAAACTCTGTGACTACCGATTACAGCTCTACGCGACCCAGGACTATCTCGACAAGCATCCACCCATCCGCCGCCCGGCAGACTTGGGTAAACATTCATTCATTAGTTACGTCGACGATCTGGCGTTCAGCTCGGAGCTGTTGTATCTGGCGAATGTGTTGCCCGGCGCCAGTGCCAATTTGCGCAGCACCAGTGTGATCGCGCAATTCGTGGCCGCGCAGCAAGGCAGGTCGCTGGCGATTCTGCCGTGCTTCCTGGCGGCCCAGGATCCACGGTTACTGCCGGTGTTGCCGGAGGAGATCAACATCACTCGGCAGTTCTGGATGTACTGCCGGGAGGACCTGCGCAAGCTCAAGCGGATCACCCTGTTGTGGGATTACATCCGCGCGGTCACCGAGCAGAATCAGGGTCTGTTGATGGGTGAAAGTCGGGAGACGCTGTTCGCCGATTAGTCGGCGCTCACCACGATCGTTTTTTGCGCGGCGCAAAGAAAGCTATCAATGACGTGTTTCAACACCCTCCTCCAATTCCAGCATCAACCCGCTCAAACGCTTGACCTTGCGCCGCACCGCCTCTTCGAATACGCCGGGACGAGGCTCGATCAGGGTGAACCAGTTTTTGGCCCGGGTAATCCCGGTATAGATCAGCTCCTTGGTGAGTACAGGGTTCAGGGCATCCGGCAGAATCAATGCCGTGTGAGCAAATTCAGAGCCCTGGGATTTGTGCACCGTCATCGCGTACACGGTTTCGACATCATTGAGCCGGCTCGGCAGAACAAACCGTACGCCGCCCTGACCATCATTGCGCGGGAACGCCACACGCAACACCTGCTTCCCTGCCTCCGGCCCATCACGTTCCGGTAGCTTGAGCGCAATGCCGATGTCGCCGTTCATCAAACCCAGACCATAATCGTTGCGGGTCATCAGCACCGGCCGACCTTCGTACCACTGCTGGTCGCTGTCGATCAGCCGCGCCTTGAGCAGCGCGGCGGTCACGCGTTGATTCAAACCTTCCACGCCCCACGGCCCTTTGCGTACGGCGCATAACAACTGGAAGGCGTCGAAAGCTTGCAACACCTGCCGAGCCCAATCGGTCCAGCAGGGATCATTCAGCGTGTTGTCTAGCGGTGGTCGCAGGCTGCGCAAGAGACTCAGGTAATGCCGATAACCCTGCGGTCCATCGCCATGCCCCTCAAGCAACAAGCGCTCCAATGCCCGGTCCTGCTCCCCCTTGAGGGACAGGGAAAACACGTCGTCATGGCTTCGAGCCGCCAACAACTTGCGAGCTTCCTCGGGTTGCTGCTGGTTGACCCAACGAGCCAGTTGGCCGATGCCGCTGCCCTCGCCGAACCGGCGTGAATGACGCAGCATCACCACTTGCTGGGCCAGGGGATGTGTCCCTTGGGTGTCTTCCTGCAAACCGCTGGCATCCAGGCTCTCACCACTGACCGCTTGCAGCCACAGGCGAGTCTGTGGGCTGTACCAACCGGCCTCGGCGTCGCGGCACAGGTCGCCCAGCACGGCGCCGGCCTCCACCGATGCCAGTTGATCCTTGTCTCCGAGCAGCACCAGACGGGCATGGGCCGGCAACGCGTCGAGCAGGTTGGCCATCATTTCCAGATCGATCATCGAGGCTTCGTCCACCACCAAGACATCCAGCGGCAAGCGATTACTGGCGTGGTGACGGAAGTGTCGAGTACCGGGACGACTGCCGAGCAGACGGTGCACGGTGGTGACGTCTGACGGGATCTTCACTCGTACGGTTTCATCGACTTCCAGGGTTCTGACCTGCTGACTGATGGACTCCGTCAGTCGGGCTGCAGCCTTGCCGGTGGGTGCCGCGAGACGTATACGCAACGGCTTGCCCGACTCCACTGCCGGCGCCTGGAGCAACGCCAGCAAACGCACGACCGTCGTCGTCTTGCCGGTCCCCGGGCCACCGGTAACGATGCTGAATGCGCTGCGGGTTGCGAGGGCACAGGCGAGTTTCTGCCAGTCAATCACTTCACCGGGCTTGGCCGGGCCGAACAAGCTGGTGAGCCGTTGGGACAAATCATCAGGTGTGGTTTCGTGCTCGACCAGGCGTTGACGCAGCGAGTTGTCGATACGCCGCTCGTAAGCCCAGTAACGACGCAAGTACAGGCGTTTGCCCGATAACACCAATGGCCGATGCTGCGCCGCCTCACGGCCGTCGGCCGCCAATGCGACCAGACTGCTGGAGGCCAGGACCTTGCACCAATGGGCACCGTCCAGCGCCTCAAGCAATTGCGACGGCAGCAACATCGCACCACTTTGCAGATCGCCTTCCGGTGGCAGCGACAGAGCGAAGTCCGGCTCCTTGAGCGTCTCGAACACATCCAGGCACACATGACCGTGGCCCAGCTGATGACTGGCCAACGCGGCGGCCAGCAGCACCAGCGGATCGTCGCTGGGAGCCAGTTCATGAAGAAAAGAGACGAAGGCTTTGTCCAGCGCTCGCAGCCAGCCGCGCTCAACCCAGCGTGTCAGCAATAGCAGCAAATCATCGGCGCGACTCAACGGCGCCAGATCGGTCAGGCTTTCGGCTGTCAACGAAGTGGGCAGCAAATCAGCGAAGGTGCGACTCATAGCAAAACTCCCTGTTCCCAGGCGGGTTCGGCCTTGGGTTCTGGCTTACCCTGGAACAGCCGGTCCAGACGCTCGATCAGCTCTCTTGGAGGACGGGCGAAATACACGCCTTGGCTGGACGCGCGCGTACCGCGCAGGAACAGGTACAGCGCACCACCGACATGCCGGTCGTAATCGTAATCGGCAAGTCGCGCCTTGAGCTGGCGATGCAGGGCCAACAGGTACAGCACGTATTGCAGGTCGTAACGGTTGTCGAGAATCGACTGCTCCATGGCCTGTTCGGTGTAGGCCGCGTCATCGACGCCCAGCCAGTTGGATTTGTAGTCGGCGACGTAGTAACGGCCATCGTGCTCGAACGTCAGGTCGATGAAGCCTTTGAACATGCCATTGAGCAACACCGGCTCGGCAGCCACCCGGGCGACGCCGTTGTGGGTGTATTGGCGCACCAGTTCATCGAGCTTGAGCACATCGACCTTGTGGCTGGCGAACCAGAACTCCATCTCGACCCGGTACTGGGTCAGTTGCTCAAATACCACCGGGGCCTGCCCGCCGCCGATAGGCAGCGGGGACGTAAGCAGATGCTGCAGCCAGTCGCTCAGGGCAGTTATCCAGCCCTCCCAGCCACGGCGGTTGCAACGACGGGCAATCGCGTCTTCCACCGCTTGCGGCGTGGCGGCAAAACCTTCGTCACCGGCCCATTCGAGCAAACCATGGAGAAAGGTGCCGGGGTTCGGTCCACGAGGGAATCGATGGATATCCGCGCCACCGGCCACCACTTCTCGTGGTGCTTGCGGATCGAGGCGTTCGTCGTCGAAGAGCTTTTGCGCTTGCGGGCTCTCCGGCGCTTCATCAGTGCCCACGCTCATGCTGTCGCCAATGCGCAAGGCGCTGTAGGAGGCGATCCACCAGTTTTCGCTGGCCTTGCGTTTGGGTATCAGAGGAGCAAGCAACGTCGCATCGTTGTGCGGCGGATGGTAGTGCTCGACGATCGCTTCAGGCATTTCACCGTAGCTCAGCGCAGGACAGTCCCGCTGCAGGTCTTCCAGCCAACGCTTCAAACCTGCCGACTCGGCCAATGGCGCACCGCCCCCCAGTAGATAACCCAATGCAGAAAGATGCAGCACCGAGCTATTGTTATTGCCGCGCTTGAGATCAGTCACTCCCAGCCAACAGGCGTGTTGCGCCCGGGTCAGGGCCACGTAAAGCAAGCGCAAATCCTCGGCAAGACGCTCATCATCCGCCTGAACAATCAACTCGGCCGTAGGCTTCAAGGTCACTTGGGCCTTGCCCGTGGCGTCGTGGTAATGCAACGGCAGGCGACTGCCATCCACCGGTTTCGCCGAGCAAATGAACGGCAGGAACACCAAGGGATACTCAAGCCCCTTTGACTTGTGAATGGTCACGACTTTGACCAGTTGTTCGTCGCTCTCCAAACGCAGGATCTGCTCTTCGCCGGCCTGACCGGACAACGCCAGATGCTCGGACAAATGACGGATCAGCGCTTGTTCACCATCGAGCTCGGCGGCCGCCTGTTGCAGCAACTCGGACAGGTGCAGCAAATTGGTCAGCACCCGCTCGCCGTCACTGCGCGTGATCAATGTCTGAGGCAGCTGGAAGTCATGCAGCAAGCGCCGCAGCATTGGCAAGATGCCCTGCTTGCGCCAGAGCTCGCGATAATGGCGGAACTGCATGACCCGCGCTTCCCAGGCCAGTTCGTCCTGATTGAGCCGTTCCAGTTCAGCCAGCGACAGGTTCAGCGTGATGCAGGCCAACGCGGCTCGCAGTGGACGCTCGACATCTGGCTCGGCGCAGGCTTTGAGCCAGGTCAGCAGATCGTGGGCCTCCTGGGCGGCAAACACCGAGTCCTTGTCCGACAGATAGACGCTGCGCACGCCCCGGGCGGAGAGTTCGCCACGCACAGCCTGGGCTTCTTTACCGTCGCGGACCAGGATCGCGATATCCGCTGGCAGCAGCCCTCTGAAGTCCTTGCCGTCCTGTATTAAACCCGCGCGACCTTGTTGCCCGCCGTTGAGCAAAGCGGTGATTTCACTGGCGCAGGCGGCGGCGAGTTGTTGTCGGTACACCGCGCCGGACAGCGGCTGATCGGCGGACAGGTGCCAGATGTTCAGGGCGGGCACGACCTGGCCGTCGATGTGCAGGACTTCTTTGCGCCCTTGGGATTCGACGGGCAGGAACGGTACCGGGTTCTCACCGTTCTTTTCACGAAACAGGAAAGCGCCCCGCCCGGTCTCACGAGACTCGGCACGTTCGAATACATGGTTGACCGCACTGACCATGCCATGGCTGGAACGGAAATTCGTACCCAGGGTATGCAGCCGGCCAGCGGTGGCCTGACGGGCGCGCAAGTAGGTGTAGATGTCGGCACCGCGGAATGCGTAGATCGCTTGCTTGGGGTCGCCGATCAGGAACAGACCGCATTCGGGATTGTTGTCTTCGATGCGATAGATGCTCTCGAAGATCCGGTACTGCACTGGGTCGGTGTCCTGGAACTCATCGATCAGCGCCACCGGGAACTGCTCGCGAATCAGGGTCGCCAGCCGCTCACCGCCGTCGGACTGCAGTGCGGCATCGAGGCGCAGCAGCATGTCATCGAAGCCCATCTCCGCACGGCGACGCTTTTCTTCCTCGAACCGTGTGCCGACCCACTGGGCGGCGTGTTGCAGCACGGCGGCATCAGGTGTCGGCAATCCATCGAGACTGGACTTGAGGCCGGGCATGGCGTCCAGCCCGGGATGACTGGGTACTTCGCCCTTCCAGGCTTCAGCCATACCCTCGGGAGTGAGGCGCGTGAATCCGGTGCCGATATCCAGTTGCTCAAGGGATTCGTCTTCAGCCCAGGTGCTGATCTTTTCAAACCAGGGTTCGAAATAGCGCGCCTGCATCTTGCGACCGTCGACGCTCTTGGTCGCAACACCCTGGTGACAGATGGCAAGCAATTCGTCCGCCCACTGGCGCCAGGGCATCTTGAGTTCGAGCAAGGCTGCCCGTCGCTCTTGCAGACACTCCGTGATCAGCTCGGCAGGCTCTTTACCTTCAACACTGTCTCGTTCACTGGCGAACAAACCACGTACTCGCGGCAGTAAAGCCGCCGGCCCCCCCCAATTTCCGCGCACCCAGTTCAGCGCATCGCCTTGCATCGGGTAGCAAAACAGGCGCCAGTAATCGCGCAGGACTTCGCCCAGCAAATCGCTGTGATCGGTTTCCAGGGATTGTGTAAACAGGCTGCCACTGTCGAACGCGTGTTCGCGCAACATGCGCTGGCACCAACTGTGGATGGTTGAAACTGCTGCCTCGTCCATCCACTGCGCGGCGATGTCCAGGCGGTTTGCGCACCCGGACCACTGCTCGGGAAGGTATTCCTCACGAAGCTCTGCGATAAGGCTATCGGGCGCCGGTGTTTCATCACGGAAAAACCGTGCAGCTTCAGCAAGACGCGTGCGGATGCGTTCGCGCAATTCTTTGGTCGCGGCATCGGTGAACGTCACAACGAGGATTTGCGGCGGCAACAGTTCACGTCCGAAGCCGCTCGACTCTGCGCCGTGGCCAAGGACCAGGCGCAGATACAGCGCGGAAATGGTGAAGGTCTTGCCCGTCCCGGCACTCGCCTCGATCAGTTGGCTGCCGCGCAGGGGAAATGCCAAGGCCAGAGGTTTCGTATTCATCAGCGCGCCTCCTCGCTGTTCAATGAACGCCAAGGCGCTTCAATCAGCGGCCGATACAATGCGTTGCACCAATCCGGGAACGTTTCGTCTGCGGTAAGCGTGTCGTAGTCGGCGAACTGCCGTGCGAGTGCCGGGCTTTCGCGACGCTCGCCGTCGGTGGTCAGTCCATCGCCCTCATAAGCCTTGCGGGCTGCGGCTTGGGCTTTGACCGGATCAGTTTGACCAAGCCATGCAAAGCCGGTCTTTACCGCAATCGGCAGTGGTTGGCGCATGCCCGTTTGCCAAGCCATTAACAGGTCGCCCAGAATCCGCAAGGCTGCATCCTCCTCCATCGGAGCGAGCAGCAGACTGTCGTCACTGGCCACCAACGCGGTGGTCATCGCCATACCACTGGCGCAAGCAACCAGATGATTGACCCAGGGCCGTGTCAGCCGATGCCATTTGCGAGACTTGATCGAGCCGATGCTGTTGGGGATTGTAGTGACGGATAGCAAACCACCGTCCGCACGTTGATGCAGGCCGCTGAGCCAACCTTCCAGACGCAGACCCTGCAACTGCAGATTCACTGGCAGAGCGTTGGTGAGCGGCGTCGGCCATAACGCCAAAAGCTGCTGGTAACGCTGCAGCAGATCCGGCAATGGTTCGATCAACTCTCGCTGAAGGCATTCGCCGAATCCGGCCATGGGCAGGAGGCCACTGTTTTGCAGACGTTTTGCCTGTGCTTCCAGTACCTGGTCGGTGCTATCCAGATGTCCCAGCGCCGCTTCGAGCAAGCTGTCGCTGAGGCTGTAACGTTGCAACGCGTCGAGTACAAATGGCTCTTCGTCAGCCAAGGGCACTTCAGCCGCTTCGAAGTACACCTTCAGTCGCTGACTGAAGAAATGTCGCACAGGATTACGCAGGAAATCCTGCAATTGACCGAGGCTCAGCGGCTCCTCCTGAACGTAGGGATCAAGGACATCGATATCAGCCGCTTGCGCTAGGGTGTGATGAAGTACCTGCCACTCACTCGCGTAGCTGAACAGGTCATCGCCTTCATGGAAGTAGCGGGCGCTGAAGGGTTGCAGTGGATGTTCCTGAGTGATGGACTCAAGCAGGTCTTCGTCGACATCATGCAATCGCCAACCGCTGGCCAGATGGTCTCGTAATTGGCCAATCAGTACTGACGCAGGGCGCTCACTGTTATCGCGAATGCTGCGGCCGACCCAACTGATATAGAGTTGGTCACGTGCCGACAACAGGGCTTCCAACAGCAGATAGCGGTCATCTTCGCGTCGGGAGCGATCGCCAGGGCGGTAATCACTGCCCATGAGGTCGAAGTCCAGTGGCGGCTGTGCGCGCGGGTAGTCCCCATCATTCATGCCCAGCAGGCAGACCAGCTTGAACGGGATCGCTCGCATGGGCATCAAGGTGCAGAAGTTAACTGCACCCGCCAGAAAACGCTGGGATAAACGACCCTGATCAAGGCCGGCGAGCCAGGCTTCACGGACCACGGTCAACGGCAGCTCATCATGCAAGCCAACTGACTCGCAGGTCTCAAGCCAGGTTTCACGCAGCTCTTCGAGTTGGGCCAACACGTAGTCGTCATGCTCGTTACTGGCTTGGAAGAACAACTGAACCAGTGCATGCAAACGAAAGCCCCATTGTTTGGGAGCTGCGGGTTGAGAGAGCTCCTGGTGGGCAATCTCCAAGGCATCCAGCAGTGCGACCAAAGGCCCAATGAGCGCGGCATCCAGACCACCGATCTCGTCGTAGGGTTCGATACCCTCGCAGGCACTGGCACTGCCCACGGCATAGCCGAGCAGCATCCGTCGCAGCCCGAAACGCCAACTGTTTTGCTCCAGCTCCTGCGGCAGACCGAGCCCCGCACGCTGCTCGGCATTCATGCCCCAGCGGATGCCTGCGCCTTCGATCCAACGGTGCAGGGTCGGCAGATCACGTTCCTCTACACCGAAGCGAGCGCGTAGTGCAGGAACATCCAGCAGATCGAGGATCTCGCTCACGGGGAAACGGCTGTCGGGTAGTTTGAGCAGATGCTCGATAGCAATCAGTAGCGGATCACGGCCGCGTTGGCCTTGATCTGCGAGCGTGAAGGGAATGAAACGCGGGTCGTGGCGTTCAAGCTGAGCAAACACCGCACGAATATGGGGTGCGTAGCTGTCGATGTCAGGGACCATCACGATCACATCGCGAGGCCTTAAGTCCGGATCAGCACTGAAGCGTGCGAGCAACTGGTCGTGGAGAATCTCCACTTCGCGCTGGGCACTATGGGCGATGTGAAAACGGATCGATTCGTCGTTCGCCGGATCGACAACCGGCCAGCGCTCGCGAGTCTCGTTCAAGGGACGCAATTCAAGAATGTCGTCCTGCAATTGATTGAGCATGTTCTGTGGCTGGCTGTCGCTGAACAGGTCGATACGACCATCGCGGAATGCCGAGCGATAGCTGTTGGGATCGTCGTAGCTGTCGAGCAGATTGATATAGTCCCGCCCCTGCTTGCCCCACGCCGCCAGTAGTGGATGGGCATGCTGGTGAAGTGTTTGCGGGTCGAGCACAACCGGCATTCCGCTCTTGCGAGCCTGACGCTTGTACTGATGCCGCAACAGGTCTTTATCGGCGACGATGTCTGCCCAATGGTGACGACACGGGTTGTGCACACAGAGCAGAACCTGGCTGAACCGGGCCAGTCCCGCCAGTGCTTCCAGGGCTTGAGCGGGCAGTGAAGAAATCCCGAAAACGATCACCCGTGAAGGCAATCCACTGGGGGCTACGTCGAGGCTGTTGATGCGCTCGATAAACCGTTGATGGACGCCGGCTCGGCTTTGCGCCATGCCTTGTTCACCCACATCCAGCAACAGCGCTCGCCACAACTCTGCCTGCCAGCAGTTAGCCGGGGTCAGAGGTTTGGTTTCACCTCTGCCATTTCGTAATTGATGGCGACCTTCTGCCCAGTCTTCAAGCCAGTCGGCCCGATACACCTGGTACTGGTCAAACAAATCCGCCAGCCGTTCGGCCAACTGATAGCGTTTGCGTAAATCGGTGTCATGGGTAAGGAAGCGCTGCAGCGGTTCGAAGTGCGGTTGATTGATCAGTTGCGGAAGCAGGCGCATCAGACGCCAGGTCAAGGGAGCTTTATCGAGCAGGGATTTAACCGGGATTTCGTCACGTCCAAGCACCATGCGATAGAGCTGCCACATGAAGCTACCTGGTAACTGCACGTCGATGGCTGCGGCGATTCCGCAGCCGCCCATGTCATCGTCTTCAGGGTCTTCTGCCAGTGCCAGCTTCAGCCATTGGGCGATGCCGTTGCTCTGAACCAGGACAATTTCATTCTCCAAGGGAGCCAACGGGTAACGCCGCATCCAGCTGACCACCAGGCTGCGCAACTCGTCCAGGCGATTGCCGTGAACCACCATAAAACCAGCACTGAGGGACGTCGCGTCCGGCATAAAGGCTTCCTTGGGAAAATACAAAAGCTAGGGCCGAACCTTAGCATTGTCGGGAGACTGTGACAGCCGGGAGCCGTCCGGTATTGCTGTACGAATTTTCCCGCGGACAAAACAAAACCCCTACCTGCATACGCAGATAGGGGTTTCGGAATTTAATCTTGACGATGACCTACTCTCACATGGGGAAACCCCACACTACCATCGGCGATGCATCGTTTCACTGCTGAGTTCGGGATGGGATCAGGTGGTTCCAATGCTCTATGGTCGTCAAGAAATTCGGGAGCCAGGTCGTGGGCCTTTGCAGGTTCACGCTCCAGCGAATGGGTATGCGATAGTTTGGTGTTTTGTGAGTATCTCGAACTTTCGGTTCGGTTCGTCTTCACACACCGCAATCTGGTGCTCTTTCGCTTTTCAGCTCGAAGCCTGCAAATTGCTTGGGTGTTATATGGTCAAGCCTCACGGGCAATTAGTATTGGTTAGCTCAACGCCTCACAGCGCTTACACACCCAACCTATCAACGTCGTAGTCTTCGACGGCCCTTCAGGGGACTCAAGGTCCCAGTGAGATCTCATCTTGAGGCTAGTTTCCCGCTTAGATGCTTTCAGCGGTTATCTATTCCGAACATAGCTACCCGGCAATGCCACTGGCGTGACAACCGGAACACCAGAGGTTCGTCCACTCCGGTCCTCTCGTACTAGGAGCAGCCCCTCTCAAATCTCAAACGTCCACGGCAGATAGGGACCGAACTGTCTCACGACGTTCTAAACCCAGCTCGCGTACCACTTTAAATGGCGAACAGCCATACCCTTGGGACCGGCTTCAGCCCCAGGATGTGATGAGCCGACATCGAGGTGCCAAACACCGCCGTCGATATGAACTCTTGGGCGGTATCAGCCTGTTATCCCCGGAGTACCTTTTATCCGTTGAGCGATGGCCCTTCCATACAGAACCACCGGATCACTAAGACCTACTTTCGTACCTGCTCGACGTGTCTGTCTCGCAGTCAAGCGCGCTTTTGCCTTTATACTCTACGACCGATTTCCGACCGGTCTGAGCGCACCTTCGTACTCCTCCGTTACTCTTTAGGAGGAGACCGCCCCAGTCAAACTACCCACCATACACTGTCCTCGATCCGGATAACGGACCTGAGTTAGAACCTCAAAGTTGCCAGGGTGGTATTTCAAGGTTGGCTCCACGCGAACTGGCGTCCACGCTTCAAAGCCTCCCACCTATCCTACACAAGCAAATTCAAAGTCCAGTGCAAAGCTATAGTAAAGGTTCACGGGGTCTTTCCGTCTAGCCGCGGATACACTGCATCTTCACAGCGATTTCAATTTCACTGAGTCTCGGGTGGAGACAGCGCCGCCATCGTTACGCCATTCGTGCAGGTCGGAACTTACCCGACAAGGAATTTCGCTACCTTAGGACCGTTATAGTTACGGCCGCCGTTTACCGGGGCTTCGATCAAGAGCTTCGCGTTAGCTAACCCCATCAATTAACCTTCCGGCACCGGGCAGGCGTCACACCCTATACGTCCACTTTCGTGTTTGCAGAGTGCTGTGTTTTTAATAAACAGTCGCAGCGGCCTGGTATCTTCGACCGGCATGGGCTTACGCAGTAAATGCTTCACCCTCACCGGCGCACCTTCTCCCGAAGTTACGGTGCCATTTTGCCTAGTTCCTTCACCCGAGTTCTCTCAAGCGCCTTGGTATTCTCTACCCAACCACCTGTGTCGGTTTGGGGTACGGTTCCTGGTTACCTGAAGCTTAGAAGCTTTTCTTGGAAGCATGGCATCAACCACTTCGTCACCCAAAGGGTAACTCGTCATCAGCTCTCGGCCTTAAGATCCCGGATTTACCTAAGATCTCAGCCTACCACCTTAAACTTGGACAACCAACGCCAAGCTGGCCTAGCCTTCTCCGTCCCTCCATCGCAATAACCAGAAGTACAGGAATATTAACCTGTTTTCCATCGACTACGCTTTTCAGCCTCGCCTTAGGGACCGACTAACCCTGCGTCGATTAACGTTGCGCAGGAAACCTTGGTCTTTCGGCGTGGGTGTTTTTCACACCCATTGTCGTTACTCATGTCAGCATTCGCACTTCTGATACCTCCAGCAAGCTTCTCAACTCACCTTCACAGGCTTACAGAACGCTCCTCTACCGCATCACCTAAGTGATACCCGTAGCTTCGGTGTATGGTTTGAGCCCCGTTACATCTTCCGCGCAGGCCGACTCGACTAGTGAGCTATTACGCTTTCTTTAAAGGGTGGCTGCTTCTAAGCCAACCTCCTAGCTGTCTAAGCCTTCCCACATCGTTTCCCACTTAACCATAACTTTGGGACCTTAGCTGACGGTCTGGGTTGTTTCCCTTTTCACGACGGACGTTAGCACCCGCCGTGTGTCTCCCATGCTCGGCACTTGTAGGTATTCGGAGTTTGCATCGGTTTGGTAAGTCGGGATGACCCCCTAGCCGAAACAGTGCTCTACCCCCTACAGTGATACATGAGGCGCTACCTAAATAGCTTTCGAGGAGAACCAGCTATCTCCGAGCTTGATTAGCCTTTCACTCCGATCCACAGGTCATCCGCTAACTTTTCAACGGTAGTCGGTTCGGTCCTCCAGTTAGTGTTACCCAACCTTCAACCTGCCCATGGATAGATCGCCCGGTTTCGGGTCTATTCCCAGCGACTAGACGCCCTATTAAGACTCGCTTTCGCTACGCCTCCCCTATTCGGTTAAGCTCGCCACTGAAAATAAGTCGCTGACCCATTATACAAAAGGTACGCAGTCACCCAACAAAGTGGGCTCCCACTGCTTGTACGCATACGGTTTCAGGATCTATTTCACTCCCCTCTCCGGGGTTCTTTTCGCCTTTCCCTCACGGTACTAGTTCACTATCGGTCAGTCAGTAGTATTTAGCCTTGGAGGATGGTCCCCCCATATTCAGACAAAGTTTCTCGTGCTCCGTCCTACTCGATTTCATGACCAAGAGATTTTCGCGTACAGGGCTATCACCCACTATGGCCGCACTTTCCAGAGCGTTCCGCTAATCTCAAAGCCACTTAAGGGCTAGTCCCCGTTCGCTCGCCACTACTAAGGGAATCTCGGTTGATTTCTTTTCCTCAGGGTACTTAGATGTTTCAGTTCCCCTGGTTCGCCTCTTAAGCCTATGTATTCAGCTTAAGATAACCATCTTATGATGGCTGGGTTCCCCCATTCAGACATCTCCGGATCAAAGTCTGTTTGCCGACTCCCCGAAGCTTTTCGCAGGCTACCACGTCTTTCATCGCCTCTGACTGCCAAGGCATCCACCGTATGCGCTTCTTCACTTGACCATATAACCCCAAGCAATCTGGTTATACTGTGAAGACGACATTCGCCGAAAATTCGATTCTTGCTCATAAAGAGCAACTCACAAATTTTACCTTAGCCTGATCCGTTACCAGTGAAAGTAACGTCCAGTCTATCTTTCTATCACATACCCAAATTTTTAAAGAACGATCTAGCCAAAGACTAGAAATCAACATTCACCATCGTCACGATGGAATGCTCATTTCTAAGCTTTCAACAACAGAAGCAGTTAGTGGTGGAGCCAAACGGGATCGAACCGTTGACCTCCTGCGTGCAAGGCAGGCGCTCTCCCAGCTGAGCTATGGCCCCGTATTTCTACAGGCGTTTCCCACACAAAATTGGTGGGTCTGGGCAGATTCGAACTGCCGACCTCACCCTTATCAGGGGTGCGCTCTAACCAACTGAGCTACAGACCCAATTTCGAGCTACAAGGCCGACCTCACCCTGCTCTCTACCACAGAGCATGGGGTGCGCTCTAACCAACCAAGCTACAACCCCTTAGGGCTGCTTCTTATCGTCTTCTTCAATGAATCAAGCAATTCGTGTGGGAGCTTATGGAGCAGCTGATGTCGTCGATTAAGGAGGTGATCCAGCCGCAGGTTCCCCTACGGCTACCTTGTTACGACTTCACCCCAGTCATGAATCACACCGTGGTAACCGTCCTCCCGAAGGTTAGACTAGCTACTTCTGGTGCAACCCACTCCCATGGTGTGACGGGCGGTGTGTACAAGGCCCGGGAACGTATTCACCGCGACATTCTGATTCGCGATTACTAGCGATTCCGACTTCACGCAGTCGAGTTGCAGACTGCGATCCGGACTACGATCGGTTTTCTGGGATTAGCTCCACCTCGCGGCTTGGCAACCCTCTGTACCGACCATTGTAGCACGTGTGTAGCCCAGGCCGTAAGGGCCATGATGACTTGACGTCATCCCCACCTTCCTCCGGTTTGTCACCGGCAGTCTCCTTAGAGTGCCCACCATTACGTGCTGGTAACTAAGGACAAGGGTTGCGCTCGTTACGGGACTTAACCCAACATCTCACGACACGAGCTGACGACAGCCATGCAGCACCTGTCTCAATGCTCCCGAAGGCACTCCGCTATCTCTAGCAGATTCATTGGATGTCAAGGCCTGGTAAGGTTCTTCGCGTTGCTTCGAATTAAACCACATGCTCCACCGCTTGTGCGGGCCCCCGTCAATTCATTTGAGTTTTAACCTTGCGGCCGTACTCCCCAGGCGGTCAACTTAATGCGTTAGCTGCGCCACTAAGAGCTCAAGGCTCCCAACGGCTAGTTGACATCGTTTACGGCGTGGACTACCAGGGTATCTAATCCTGTTTGCTCCCCACGCTTTCGCACCTCAGTGTCAGTATCAGTCCAGGTGGTCGCCTTCGCCACTGGTGTTCCTTCCTATATCTACGCATTTCACCGCTACACAGGAAATTCCACCACCCTCTACCATACTCTAGCTCGACAGTTTTGAATGCAGTTCCCAGGTTGAGCCCGGGGATTTCACATCCAACTTAACGAACCACCTACGCGCGCTTTACGCCCAGTAATTCCGATTAACGCTTGCACCCTCTGTATTACCGCGGCTGCTGGCACAGAGTTAGCCGGTGCTTATTCTGTCGGTAACGTCAAAACACTTACGTATTAGGTAAATGCCCTTCCTCCCAACTTAAAGTGCTTTACAATCCGAAGACCTTCTTCACACACGCGGCATGGCTGGATCAGGCTTTCGCCCATTGTCCAATATTCCCCACTGCTGCCTCCCGTAGGAGTCTGGACCGTGTCTCAGTTCCAGTGTGACTGATCATCCTCTCAGACCAGTTACGGATCGTCGCCTTGGTGAGCCATTACCTCACCAACTAGCTAATCCGACCTAGGCTCATCTGATAGCGCAAGGCCCGAAGGTCCCCTGCTTTCTCCCGTAGGACGTATGCGGTATTAGCGTCCGTTTCCGAGCGTTATCCCCCACTACCAGGCAGATTCCTAGGCATTACTCACCCGTCCGCCGCTCGCCACCAGGTACAAGTACCCGTGCTGCCGCTCGACTTGCATGTGTTAGGCCTGCCGCCAGCGTTCAATCTGAGCCATGATCAAACTCTTCAGTTCAAACATCTTTGGGTTTTTAAGAAACCCTAAACTTGGCTCAGCAATCGTTGGTTACATCTTTGATTTCTCGCGGAGTAACTTGTGATGCTGATAATCTTGTTGACTATCAGTCTGACTCCACAAGCACCCACACGAATTGCTTGATTCAGTTGTTAAAGAGCGGTTGGTTAAGATCTTTCGTCTCAACCGAGGCGCGCATTCTACAGCAGCCTCTGTTGCTGTCAAGCGGTTATTTTCAGAAGTTTTCAAAGTTTCCTTTGTAACTTCAACCACTTGCGCTTTCGATCTCTCGTTAGCGGGAGGCGAATTCTACAGCGTTACTCGCTGCTGTCAACACCTCTTTTACACCGCTTTCGACCGAGAAGATCGAACCGTTAAAAGAGCCAAACAACCCCGCTCTTTCAACTCCTTCTGGGCTTCGATGAACTGAAGCAACTCGCTGTCGAAAACTACTTAACTCATTGTTTACCAAGGAGTTTCCCGTTTCGACTGCGCCGGAAGTGGGGCGAATTATAGACTTCCAGAATCTGCCGTCAACACCTATTTTCACAATCCTGTCAGATAGGTGAAAAAAGCCCCTGAAACGCAAAAACCGGCCCCAAGGGGCCGGCCTTCTTCCCTTCTACTTACAAACTAGGGAATGCGAATTGCGAAGCTTCATGGCTCGCCCGTTGTGGCCAGCGCTGGGTAATGGCCTTGCGACGAGTGTAGAAACGCACACCATCCGGACCATACGCATGCAGGTCGCCGAACAGCGAGCGCTTCCAGCCGCCAAAGCTGTGATAAGCCACCGGTACCGGCAGCGGTACGTTGACGCCGACCATACCGACTTCGATCTCGTCGCAGAACAACCGTGCCGCTTCCCCATCACGGGTAAAGATGCAGGTGCCGTTGCCATACTCGTGATCGTTGATCAGCTGCATCGCCTCTTCCAGGCTGTTAACCCGGACAACACACAACACCGGCCCGAAGATCTCTTCTTTATAGATGCGCATTTCTGGCGTGACGTTATCAAACAGGCAACCACCCAGGAAGAAACCTTCCTCATGACCAGCCACGCTCAGACCACGACCATCCACCACCAAGGTCGCACCAGAAGAAACACCGTCTTCTATATAGCCACTGACTTTGTCGCGAGCCTGACCGGAAACCAGTGGCCCCATGTCCAGACCGCATGAAGTACCGGCACCGATTTTCAGAGCCTTGATTTGCGGTACCAACTTGGCCACCAGCGCATCCGCCACCTGGTCTCCGACGCACACAGCCACCGAGATCGCCATGCAACGTTCACCGCAAGAACCGTAGGCCGCGCCCATCAGTGCGCTGACCGTATTATCCAGATCCGCATCCGGCATCAGAACCGCATGGTTCTTCGCGCCTCCCAGTGCCTGAACGCGCTTGCCACGCTTGGTGCCTTCGGCGTAGATGTATTCGGCAATTGGCGTCGAACCAACGAAGCTCAACGCTTTGACTTCCGGCGCTTCGATCAGCGCATCCACTGCAGCCTTATCGCCGTGCACTACGCTCAGCACGCCTTTTGGCAGACCGGCTTCCAACAGCAATTGAGCAATCAACAGTGTCGAACTTGGGTCACGCTCGGAAGGTTTGAGGATAAAGCAGTTGCCGCAGACGATCGCCAGTGGATACATCCACAGCGGCACCATGGCCGGGAAGTTGAACGGAGTGATACCAGCCACCACGCCCAACGGCTGGAAGTCCGACCAGGCATCAATGTTCGGGCCGACGTTACGACTGTATTCGCCCTTGAGGATTTCCGGCGCTGCGCAAGCGAACTCGACGTTCTCGATACCGCGCTTCAATTCACCCGCCGCATCTTCCAGCGTCTTGCCGTGCTCTTCGCTGATCAGCTGCGCGATACGCCCTTCGTTCTGTTCCAGCAGTTGCTTGAAGCGGAACATCACCTGAGCACGCTTGGCCGGAGGAGTGTTACGCCAGGCGGGGAACGCAGCCTTGGCCGAGTCGATGGCTTTTTGAATGGTTTCGCGGCTGGCCAATGGCAGCTTGTGGATCGCCTGGCCGGTAGACGGGTTGAACACGTCAGCTGTACGACCGTCTTCGGTCACCAGTTCGCCATTGATCAAATGCGGGATAAGGCTCATGCGGGGCTCCTGAAAAGTTGTCCACAGACGCCCGGCGAGGGCGTCTGCTGTTTTGTACTTATATAGAGGGAGAAATCAGTCGATTTTGTTCAGCACTTCGCCGACCGCGTCGAACAGACGATCAAGGTCTTGCGGCTTGCTGTTGAAGGTTGGGCCGAACTGTAGGGTGTCGCCGCCGAAGCGCACATAGAACCCGGCTTTCCACAACGCCATGCCCGCTTCGAACGGACGCACGATGGCGTCGCCGTCACGTGGCGCGATCTGGATCGCACCGGCCAGGCCGTAGTTACGAATGTCGATAATGTTTTTCGAGCCCTTCAGACCGTGCAGCGCATTCTCGAAATGCGGCGCGACTTCGGCCACGCTCTGCACCAGGTTTTCCTTTTGCAGCAGGTCGAGTGCTGCCAAGCCAGCAGCGCAAGCCACCGGGTGCGCGGAATAGGTGTAGCCGTGCGGAAATTCCACCGCGTACTCCGGCGTCGCCTGGTTCATGAAGGTCTGGTAGATCTCGGAGCTGGCTATCACCGCGCCCATCGGGATCGCACCGTTAGTGACTTGCTTGGCGATGCACATCAAGTCCGGGGTCACGCCGAAGCTGTCGGCGCCGAACATCGAACCGGTACGGCCGAAACCGGTGATCACTTCGTCGAACACCAGCAGGATGTTGTGCTGATCGCAGATCTCGCGCAGACGCTTGAGGTAACCCTGTGGCGGAACCAGGACGCCAGCGGAACCGGCCATTGGCTCGACGAACACGGCAGCGATGTTCGAAGCGTCATGCAGCTCGATCAGTTTGAGCAGTTCATCCGCCAGGGCAATACCGCCCTCTTTCGGCATGCCACGGGAATAGGCATTGCTCGCCAGCAAGGTGTGCGGCAGGTGATCGACGTCCATCATCGCCTGACCGAACATTTTGCGGTTGCCGTTCACGCCCCCGAGGCTGGTGCCGGCAATGTTCACGCCGTGATAACCACGGGCACGGCCGATCATTTTGGTCTTGGTGGCTTGGCCTTTCAGACGCCAGTAAGCACGAACCATCTTCACCGCCGTGTCAGCGCACTCGGAACCCGAGTCAGTGAAGAACACGTGATTCAAACTGCCCGGGGTCAGGTCGGTGATTTTCTCAGCCAGCTGGAACGACAGCGGGTGACCGTATTGGAAGCCTGGCGAGTAATCGAGGGTGCCCAATTGCTTGGCGACCGCTTCCTGAATTTCCTTGCGGGTATGCCCGGCACCGCAGGTCCACAGACCGGACAGCGAGTCATACACTTTGCGGCCCTTGTCATCTATCAGCCAACTGCCTTCAGCCGCCACGATCAGTCGCGGATCGCGCTGGAAATTACGGTTGGCGGTGTAGGGCATCCAGTGAGCATCGAGCTTGAGCTGGCTGGCCAGGGAGCTCGGGGCGTTTTCAGGCACGTTCATGGGCAAAACCTCGCAGGGCAATAAGCGGCGTGGAGATGAAAAGCGTTCTTGCAGCTAAATTGCCACGAGGATAAAGTCGGTAAAACCCAACTCTTCTAATGTTCAGTCAGGTCATCACTAAACTATGAGCAACCGTCGCCCCGATCCGCTGGCGCAAGTCAGTGACTTTGATATTCGCCTGTTACGAATATTTCGCAGCGTGGTGGAATGCGGCGGCTTCTCCGCCGCGGAATCAGTGCTGGGCATAGGTCGCTCGGCGATCAGCCAGCAAATGAGCGATCTGGAACAACGCCTCGGCCTGCGTTTATGCCAGCGTGGTCGCGCCGGGTTTTCCCTGACCGAAGAAGGTCGCGAGGTTTACCAATCGGCCTTGCAGCTATTAAGTGCGCTGGAAAGTTTTCGCACCGAGGTCAACGGTCTGCACCAACATCTGCGCGGCGAATTGACCATCGGCCTGACCGACAACCTGGTCACCCTCCCCCACATGCGCATCACCCACGCCTTGGCGCAATTGAAGGAACGCGGTCCGGACGTGCAGATTCAGATCCGCATGATCGCGCCCAATGAAGTCGAACAAGGCGTACTCGACGGTCGATTGCATGTCGGCGTGGTGCCGCAAGCCAGCGCGCTGTCGGGGTTGGAATATCAGCCGCTCTATAGCGAACGCTCGCTACTGTATTGCGCGGTCGGTCATCCGTTGTTTTATGTCGACGATAAACAACTGGATGACGAACGCCTCAATAGCCAGGACGCCATCGCGCCGACCTTTCGTTTGCCAGCGGAAATCCAGGCCCATTACCAGGCGCTCAATTGCACCGCCAGTGCCTCGGACCGTGAAGGCATGGCGTTCCTGATCCTGACCGGGCGCTACATCGGTTACCTGCCGGACCACTACGCCAGCCTCTGGGTGCAGCAAGGCCGATTGCGTGCGCTGAAACCGCAAGCGCGGTTCTATGACCTGAGCCTCGCATCGGTCACTCGCAAGGGCCGTCGCCCGCATTTGGTGCTGGAAAGCTTTTTGGAGAGTCTGGCTGCGACACGCTAGGTTTTATCGCGTCAGGACTTGTCTGATGCCTGTGGGTGCGCTATCAACGCACTGGTTGTACCCACCCACTTGTTCGGAAGTGCCTATGACCTTTGAAGTCCCCGCTCACGGCGGCAAACCTGCCAGCCGCATTCGTCAGAAGAACGAAGAGACCATCATCAAAGCCGCCGAAGACGAGTTCGCCCGTCACGGGTTCAAAGGCACCAGTATGAACACCATCGCCCTGAATGCCGGGTTGCCCAAAGCCAATCTGCATTACTACTTCACCAACAAACTCGGTTTGTACGTGGCGGTGTTGAGCAACATCCTCCAGTTGTGGGACAGCACCTTCAACACCCTGACCGCTGAAGATGATCCGGGCGAAGCGTTGACGCGTTATATCCGCGCCAAGATGGAATTCTCCCGTCGTCAGCCGCAAGCCTCACGGATTTTCGCCATGGAAGTCATCAGCGGTGGCGAGTGCCTGACCGAGTATTTCAACCAGGACTATCGCGCCTGGTTCCAGGGGCGGGCGGGCGTGTTCCAAGCGTGGATCGACGCCGGCAAAATGGACCCGGTCGACCCGGTGAACCTGATCTTCCTGTTGTGGGGCAGCACTCAGCATTACGCGGATTTCGCCACACAGATCTGCCGTGTCAGCGGGCGCACCAAGTTGACCAAGCAGGACATGGAAGACGCCGGCAACAACCTGATCCGCATCATTCTCAAGGGCTGCGGCCTGACGCCAACGATCTAAGACACTTATGCCTTTTACCCTCAGCGGTTTTTGCGAGTACCGCGAAGAGATTCGCAAAAGCCGCTTCATCACTTTCGCCGCGCCGATCAGCAGCCCTGTTGAAGCCCAGGCGTTCATCGAACAGCACAGCGATGTGAATGCCTCGCACAATTGCTGGGCCTGGAAGCTTGGCGACCACTACCGCAGCACTGACGATGGCGAGCCCGGCGGCACCGCTGGCCGGCCGATTCTGGCGGCAATCGACGCGCAGGATTGCGATCAGGTCGCGGTGCTGGTGATTCGTTGGTATGGCGGCATTCAACTCGGCACCGGTGGCCTCGCCCGAGCGTATGGCGGCGGTGCCAACAAGTGCCTGCAAGCGGCGGCGAAGATTGAGTTGATCAGTCGGGTGCCGGTGAGTTGCGCCTGTGCTTTTGCAGAGTTGCCGCTGGTGAAGCTTCGGGTGGCGGAACTGGGTGGATTGGTGGTGGAAGAAACGTTCACGGCCAACGGCGTAGAGCTGCAATTGGCGATCGGCGAAGGCCAGATCGATACCCTGCAAACGCAGCTGGCGGATTTGAGCCGCGGGCGCATTTTGTTGCAGCACTAATCGCACCAACAACGTTCACAACCCCTTCGTCTAACCGGTGCATTTGCCCACATCTACTGTGCACCCGGCTGTGGATAACCTGAGCACACCCCGCTGTAACCCTTCTGTCATGCGGCTTTGCGGGCTTTGCTCACTTTTCGTTCAATTCACCATCAAAAAAGCTAAATCCACGTAAAAACAATTAGTTAGCTCGGTTTATCACCTTTAGAAGATAGCCACGCAGTGCTTATGCCCGAGCTTCGGGCTTGCGCACAAATACTGTGGAGCAATCTGTGGATAACCCGTTCATGACTGTCGCGGCCCCATGTCCGGCATGGCTTGCCGTCAGCTGCTCGTTTTTTGACCAAACACCCTGAGCAAAACCGGAGCCTGATCAACGGCTTTGCCCTCAAGTGGTGCCTGTTCGGGATCGACATAGGGCGAGTTGCCGTCTTCAAAGCCTTCACCTGTAACGCTTTTGAATTTTCCTGACTCAATGGCCAGGAAATTGCTTTGTCCACAGGCATCACTTCAATCGACCCGAGCCTGTCATGCCCAACCCCGCGCCGATCCCCGATCAAACACCTCGTCTGCAACTGCGCAACATCAGCAAGCGCTACCCCGGCTCCCTGGCCAACGATGCCATCGACCTGAGCATTGCACCGGGCGAAATCCACGCCCTGCTCGGCGAAAACGGCGCGGGCAAAAGTACCCTGATGAAGATCATCTACGGCGTCACCCACGCCGACTCCGGGGACGTAATCTGGCAAGGTCAACGCGTGGCCATGCGCAATCCGGCCCAGGCCCGCGGACTCGGGATCGGCATGGTGTTCCAGCACTTCTCGCTGTTCGAAACCCTGAGCGTGGCGCAGAACATTGCCCTAGCCATGGGCGCGGCGGCCGGCACACCGAAACAACTGGAACCGAAGATTCGTGAAGTGTCCCAGCACTATGGCATGGCGCTGGAGCCGGAACGACTGGTCCATAGCCTGTCGATCGGCGAACGCCAGCGCGTTGAAATCATTCGTTGCCTGATGCAGGACATTCGCCTGCTGATTCTCGATGAGCCGACCTCGGTGCTGACGCCGCAAGAGGCCGACGAATTGTTCGTCACCCTGCGTCGACTGGCGGCCGAGGGCTGCAGCATTCTGTTTATCAGCCACAAACTCGGTGAGGTTCGCGCGTTGTGCCACAGCGCCACGGTGTTGCGCGGCGGTCGAGTGGCCGGGCATTGCGTGCCGGCCGAGTACTCGGATCAGCAACTGGCGCGGTTGATGGTCGGTGAAGCGGCCGGGTTAATTGCCGATTATCCGAAGGTGATCGGCGGTGAAGCCTTTTTGAGTGTGAGCGGATTGTCCTGGCACAACCCCGACCCGTTCGGTTGCTCGCTGAAGGACATCGACCTCGAAGTACGCGGCGGCGAAATCGTCGGCATCGCCGGGGTGGCGGGCAATGGCCAGGATGAGTTGCTTGCGTTGCTCAGCGGCGAAGAACGCCTCCACTGCAATGACGGTAAAAGGATCAGTTTCGGCGGACAACCCGTCGCACATTTACGACCGGATGCGCGGCGCAAACTCGGTCTGGCATTCGTTCCCGCCGAGCGTCTGGGCCACGGTGCAGTGCCGGAACTCAGCCTGGCCGACAACGCCCTGCTCACTGCCTTTCAACAAGGGCTGGTCAGCAACGGCCTGATCCAGCGCGGTAAAGTCGAGGCGCTGGCCGAAGAAATCATCCGTCGCTTCGGCGTTAAAACACCCGACACCCAGACGCCCGCCCGCAGCCTGTCCGGCGGCAACTTGCAGAAATTCATCCTCGGCCGCGAAATCCTTCAGCAACCCAAACTGCTGGTGGCCGCGCACCCGACCTGGGGCGTGGACGTCGGCGCCGCCGCGACCATTCACCGAGCGCTGATTGCCTTGCGCGATGCCGGCGCGGCGATCCTGGTGATCTCCGAAGACCTCGACGAACTGTTCCAGATCAGCGACCGGCTCGGCGCCTTGTGCAGCGGTCGGCTGTCGGCGCTCAAGGCCACCGTCGACACCCGCCTGATCGATGTCGGCGGCTGGATGGCCGGCCAGTTCGACGCCCCTCAATCACCTGCACCCGCAACGGTTTAACGGAGTTTCACATGCTGCTTTCTCTCGAACCCCGTGGCCAGCAATCGCGCCTGATGTTGTGGTGCTCGCCGCTGCTGGCGGCTGTCCTGACGTTGGGCTGTGGCTCGCTGCTGTTTATCGCGTTGGGCCATGATCCGTTGTTGACCTTGCACACCTTGCTGATCGCACCGATCAGCGACCTGTATGGCGTCTCCGAACTGCTGGTCAAAGCGCTGCCAATTTTGCTCTGCGCGTTGGGGCTGGCGGTGGCGTACCAAGCACGAATCTGGAACATCGGCGCCGAAGGCCAATTGCTACTCGGCGCCCTGGCCGGCAGCGCGCTGGCGGTGAACATCATCGGCCTGCAAAGTCGCTGGGCGCTGGTGTTCATTCTGTTTACCGGCACCCTCACTGGCGCCGCGTCGGCCGGGTTGACGGCATGGTTGCGCACGCGCTTCAACGCCAATGAAATCCTCACCAGCATCATGCTCAATTACATCGCGTTGAACCTGCTGCTGTTCTGCGTGCACGGGCCGTTGAAAGACCCGGCCGGGTTCAACTTTCCGGAGTCGGCGATGTTTGGCGATGCCAGCCGATTGCCGCTTTTGATGGAGGACGGTCGAGTGCATGCCGGGGTGTATTTCGCGCTGCTGGCCTTGGTCGCGGTGTGGGTGTTGCTGCAGAAAAGCTTTGTCGGTTTCCAGATCAAAGTGCTCGGCCTGGACAAGCGCGCAGCGGGGTTCGTCGGCTTTCGCGAGAAGCGGCTGATCTGGCTGGCGCTGTTGATCAGCGGAGGATTGGCGGGGCTGGCCGGGGTGTGTGAAGTCACCGGGCCGATCGGCCAATTGGTACCGCAGGTCTCGCCCGGTTACGGCTATGCCGCGATCACCGTGGCGTTTCTCGGGCGGCTCAATCCCATCGGCATACTGTTTTCCAGCCTGTTGATGGCGCTGCTGTACATCGGCGGCGAGAACGCGCAGATGAGCATGAATCTGCCGCAAGCAATCACGCAATTATTCCAGGGGATGATGCTGTTTTTCCTGCTAGCCAGCGACGTGCTGATTCTCTACCGACCGCGCTTGAACCTGCGCTGGGCCCGTCGCGCGCAAGCTACCACCGTACACGCAGGAGCGCTGTGATGGATATCGATCTGCTGAGCAATATTTTCTACGCCATGGTCCGTTGCGGCACGCCGCTGCTGTTGGTGGCGCTGGGTGAATTGATCTGCGAGAAGAGCGGCGTTCTGAACCTCGGTCAGGAAGGCATGATGCTGTTTGGTGCGGTGATCGGTTTTATCGTCGCGCTGAACAGCGGCAACCTGTGGCTGGGCGTGTTGCTGGCGATGCTTGCCGGGATGTTGCTGTCGTCCCTGTTTGCGCTGGTGGCGCTGGTGTTCAACGCCAATCAGGTAGCCACCGGGTTGGCGCTGACGATTTTCGGCGTGGGCCTGTCGACGTTTGTCGGCGCGGCGTGGGTCGGTAAACCGTTGGCGGGTTTTGAACCGGTGGCGATTCCTTACTTGAGTGAGATTCCGTTGATCGGGCGGATGCTGTTTGCGCAGGATATGTTGGTGTACCTGTCGTTCGCGCTGTTTGCGCTGGTGGCGTGGGTGATTTTGAAAAGCCGCGTCGGGCTGATCATTCAGGCCGTCGGGGAAAACCCGGATGCGGCCAGTGCCATGGGCTTGCCGGTGTTGGGTCTGCGCACGTTGGCGGTGCTGTTTGGTGGGGCGATGGCGGGATTGGCCGGGGCTTATTTGTCGCTGGCCTACACGCCGATGTGGGCGGAGAACATGAGCGCCGGCCGGGGCTGGATTGCCCTGGCGCTGGTGGTGTTTGCCAGTTGGCGGGTGTGGCGATTGTTGCTGGGGGCGTATCAGTTCGGGCTCGCCAGCATCCTGCACCTGGTGGCGCAGGGGTTGGGGCTGGCGATTCCGTCGAGCCTGCTGGCGATGCTGCCGTATGTCGCGACTATTGTGGTGCTGGTGCTGTTGTCCCGGGATGCGCTGCGCACGCGGTTGTATGCGCCGATGTCATTGGGGCAACCGTGGCAGGGCGGGCATTAGCGGTTGCCTGCACCGGCCTCATCCCGAGCAATCGAGCGTCGACCGGCTGCTCCCACATTAGACCGAGTTCCCCTGTGGGAGCGAGCTTGCTCGCGATGACGCCTGCACTGGCAACACCTGAACAACGCCCCAAGCCAATTCAAAGAACAAGAAAATCACCAACAAAGAGCTGGCGCCATGGAGCAAGGCATAGAGCTGCAAAGCAGAAAACAGAAATCTACCGACCGCGTCATACCGCCCATACACCTGCTGCGGATCCCGAATCCGCAGCACCGCCCACACGCAGACAATCGATCCCAACAGATTGGCCATCAGCATGTGCATCGGCTCAAACGGCGGCAGATCGCCAGGCAAATTGAAAGCCAGACTCACACTCGCCAACACCCCATGCAACGCAGCAAAACTCCACGGCGTGATAAACGCCGCCGTCACGATCAAGTCGTACCAGGCGCTACCACGCACCAACCGGCGATATTGTGCTGAAGTCCACATTGGCATTGCTCCAAAAATTCAGGGAGCAACAAGGCTAAAGCCTGGAGTATGCTCCAGGGTCAAGCCCTCTCGAGACGTCATGATGCGCATCGGTGAATTAGCCCAGGCCAGCGCCGTCAGCCGCGACACGCTGCGCTTCTACGAGCAGCGTGGACTGATCGCGGCGCAACGCAGCGCCAACGGTTATCGCGACTATCCGCCGGACATGGTGCAACTGGTGCTGTACATCAAGACCGCACAGCGGTTGGGATTTACGCTCGCCGAGATCGGCAACAGCGTCGCCGCGCTATGGCAGTCGCCCGATCCGGACAGCGCCGTCACACAATTGCTGCAAGACAAACTCAAACTGATCGAAACCCGAATGGGCGAACTCGGCGCGCTGCGTCACGAGTTGCAACAACGGCTCGGGCAACGTTGTCCATTGAATCCCTGACCTCATTTATCAAGGAAGCCACTTATGTCTACGGTAAAAACCGCACTCATCATCGGCGCCTCCCGGGGCTTGGGCCTCGGCCTGGTGAAAACCCTGTTGGCCGACGGCTGGCAAGTCACCGCCACCGTGCGCAACCCGCAGAACGCCGAAGCCTTGCAGGCCTTGGGCAAGGTGCGGATCGAAAAACTCGACATGGACGATCAGCAGGCAGTCATCGCCCTGAACCAGCAGCTCAAGGGCGAAGTGTTTGACCTGCTATTCGTGAATGCCGGGGTCAAGGGGCCTGACGTTCAAACACCGGGGGGCGCGACCCTGGCCGAAGTCGGCCAACTGTTCTTCACCAATGCCGTGGCACCGATCAACCTGGCCCAGCGCTTCGTCGGGCAGATCCGCCCGGACAGCGGTGTGCTGGCGTTCATGAGTTCGGTGCTGGGCAGTGTGACCATGCCGGATGCGCCGGAGCTGGCGCTGTACAAGGCGAGTAAAGCGGCGCTGAACTCCATGACCAACAGCTTCGTCACTCAACTGGGCGAACAGAAACTCACCGTGCTGTCGTTGCATCCGGGTTGGGTGAAGACCGACATGGGCGGTGAAGGCGCGGACATTGATGTGGACACCAGCACCCGTGGGTTGGTCGATCAGGTGAATGCGTATACCGGCAAGGGCGGGCATCACTTCGTGAATTACAAAGGCGAAACCATTCCCTGGTAACCACCACCGTTCCCTGTGGGAGCGAGCTTGCTCGCGATAGCGGTTGCACATTCAACATCGATGTCGACCATTAGTCCGCTATCGCGAGCAAGCTCGCTCCCACACTGGATCTGCGGCGCGCAATCTGAGTAAACTCCGCACCTCGTCCCCGCGACGACCCTGGATCAGCAGACAGGGTAATCACTGAGCTGGCAACCCTGAACCCAACTTTCAGAGGAGCCGGCCAACATGCCTGCGACCCGTACCTGGTTAAAAAATCCCCTCGCGATCTTCACTGCCAATGGCCTCGATGCCCGTGGCGGCCTGGTGCTGCAAGACGGTTTGATCGTCGAAGTGCTCGGCGCTGGCCAGCAACCTTCTGCGCCTTGTGGACACGTATTCGATGCCCGCGAGCATGTGATCCTGCCGGGACTGATCAACACCCATCACCACTTCTATCAAACCCTGACCCGCGCCTGGGCGCCGGTGGTCAATCAGCCGTTGTTCCCGTGGCTGAAAACCCTCTACCCGGTCTGGGCCCGCCTCACACCTGAAAAACTCGCCCTCGCCAGCAAAGTCGCGTTGACCGAATTGCTGCTGTCTGGCTGCACCACCGCGGCCGATCACCATTACCTGTTTCCCGAAGGCCTGGAAAATGCGATCGACGTGCAGGTCGAGAGCGTCCGCGAACTGGGCATGCGCGCCATGTTGACGCGCGGCTCCATGAGCCTCGGTGAAAAGGACGGCGGCCTGCCGCCGCAGCAGACCGTGCAGGAAGGCGAAGTCATCCTCGCCGACAGTCAACGCTTGATCGCCGAGTACCACGAACGTGGCGACGGTGCGCAAATCCAGATCGCCCTCGCGCCGTGCTCGCCGTTCTCGGTGACCCCGGAAATCATGTCCGCCAGCGCCGAACTGGCGAACAAACTCGACGTGCGCCTGCACACCCATCTGGCCGAAACCCTCGACGAAGAAGACTTCTGTCTGCAACGTTTCGGGTTGCGCACCGTGGATTACCTGGACAGCGTCGGCTGGCTCGGCCCGCGCACCTGGCTCGCTCATGGTATCCATTTCAACCCGGACGAAATCGCTCGCCTCGGCGCCGCCGGCACCGGTATTTGCCATTGCCCGAGTTCGAACATGCGCCTGGCTTCCGGCATTTGCCCGACCCTGGACCTGACCGCTGCCGGCGCGTTGCTGGGCTTGGGCGTGGACGGTTCGGCGTCCAACGATGCGTCGAACATGATGCTGGAAACCCGGCAGGCGCTGTACATTCAGCGGCTGCGTTATGGCGCCGATAAGATCACGCCGGAACTGGTGCTGGGGTGGGCGACCAAGGGTTCGGCGAGTTTGCTCGGGCGTACCGATATCGGTGAACTGGCGGTGGGCAAGCAAGCGGATCTGGCACTGTTCAAGCTGGATGAACTGCGGTTCTCCGGCAGTCATGATCCGGTGTCGGCGTTGCTGCTGTGCGGCGCTGATCGGGCGGATCGGGTGATGGTCGGCGGCAAGTGGCGGGTGATTGATGGACAGGTTGAAGGGCTGGATCTGAAAGGCTTGATTGCCGATCACAGCCAGGCGGCTCGGCAGCTAATCGCCGGTACCTGACACAACACAAATCAAAACTGTGGGAGCGAGCTTGCTCGCGATAGCGGTGTGTCAGGCACTACTAATGCCAACTGAGACTCCGCTATCGCGAGCAAGCTCGCTCCCACAGGGGTTGTCGTTGTCCTAAAGACCCAGCAGCGACAACATGATGAACGTCGCAAACAACACAAAGTGGGTCATGCCTTCGATGGCGTTGGTTTCGCCATCGTTGAGGTTGATTGCGCTGACGATCAGGGTGAGGAAGATCATCACGGTCTGCACCGGGGTCATCGCCATCTGGAACGGCTGGCCGGTGTAGAGCGCCATCGCTTCCATCACCGGCACGGTCAGGATCACCGTCGACAGTGACGCGCCCATGGCGATGTTGACCACCGACTGCATGCGGTTGGCCAGTGCCGCCCGCAACGCCGTCAGAATTTCCGGCGCCGCCGAGATTGCCGCCACCAGAATCGCGGTGATCACTGGCGGTGCGCCCGTGCCTTCCAGGCCCAGATCGAGGGTCTTGGACATCACTTCGGCCAATGCGCCGATCACCACCACGCCGAATACCAATGTCCCAATACTCAACCCAAGACTGATGGGCTCAGGTTCTTCCTCCGGGACTATCTTGCGACGTTTTTCCGGGTAGCTGTAGCTGAAGAAATAACTGTGCGGCCCGACCTGCATGCGCAGGAACAGGGCGTAGAGCACGATCATCGCGCCGATGGTGAACGCCGAATAAATCTTCCAGTTGGCCTCGGGAATGAACTCCGGCACCACCATGGAAACACCCATGGCGGTGAGAATCATCACGCTGTAGCTGCGCGCCGAGTCGTCGTTATAGGACTGTTCGCCGTACTTGATCCCGCCCATCAATGCGGCCAGGCCGAGGATGCCGTTGATGTCGAGCATCACTGCCGAATAAATCGTGTCGCGCACCAAAGTCGGTGAGGCCTCGTTGCTCATCATGATCGCCAGAATCACCACTTCCACCAGCACCGCGGCCAGCGTCAGGATCATCGTGCCGTAGGGGTCGCCAACTTTTTCCGCGAGCAGTTCGGCGTGATGGGCGACGCGCATGGAGGCCGCGACGATGAATGCGATCAGCACCAGGCCGGCGGTCAACGCAATGGGTTGGCCGCTGTGCAGCATCCAGTGTTCCATCGGGTAAGCGATGAATGCTGCGATCAGGGCAAGCAACAAAAACTTTTCTTGCTTGAGGAGTGTGAGCATTGCGGGCCTTTTTGCCGTGTGAAGCGAAATCAGTGTGATGAGCTACTGACTGCGGGGCGGCGCTAACGTTTCGTTACACCTTAGCGCACCAGTGGATGGCGTGGATTGGCGGGGGCGCACCGGGATCGTTCTGTGATGGTCGGTCGGGCCTCTTCGCGGGCAAGCCTCGCTCCTACGGGTTTCGCATCGCTCTTGTAGGAGCGAGGCTTGCCCGCGAAGACCTTCACTCGGTCTGGAAAGATTTGTTGTCTTGTTGGTCAGCAATTTGCATTGGCCTTGCCAACCTCACAACACCATGGAGTTCAATTTCATGCACAAACGTCCGTTGAAGAAGCTGCTTTGCGCCGTCGTCGCAGCCATCGGTCTGAGCGCCAGCCTGACCGCCAGTGCCGCCGACCCGCTGAAAGTCGGCTTCGTCTATATCGGCCCGATCGGCGATCACGGCTGGACGTATCAGCATGAACAGGGGCGCAAGGCGCTGGCCGAAAAATTCGGCGAGCGGATCACCACTAACTATGTGGAGAACGTCGCCGAAGGTGCCGACGCCGAGCGGGTGATCCGCAACATGGCCAAGGACAACTACGACCTGATCTTCACCACGTCCTTCGGCTACATGAACCCGACCCTGAAAGTCGCCAAACAATTTCCCAAGGTGACCTTCGAACACGCCACCGGCTATAAGCAGGACAAGAACCTCGGCACCTATCTGGCGCGCACGTATGAAGGTCGCTACGTCGGCGGTTTCCTTGCGGCGAAGATGACCAAAACCAAGAAGATTGGTTACGTCGCCTCCTTCCCGATCCCGGAAGTGATCCGCGACATCAACGCCATCCAACTGGCCCTGAACAAGTACAACCCGGGCACCGAGATCAAGGTGGTGTGGGTCAACTCCTGGTTCGATCCGGGCAAAGAGGCCGATGCCGCCAACGCGTTGATCGATCAGGGCGTGGACGTGGTGTTCCAGCACACCGACAGTCCGGCACCGATCCAGGCCGCCGAACGTCGCGGTGTGTATGCCGTGGGCTACGCTTCGGACATGGCGCACTTCGGGCCGAAAGCGGTGCTGACGTCCATCGTCAACGACTGGGGCCCGCACTACATTCAGGCGACCCAAAGCGTGCTCGACCACACGTGGAAGTCGCAGGATTACTGGGGTGGTTTGAAGGAAGGCACGATTGAGTTGCCGATCAGCGATCTGGTGCCGGCGGCGGTGAAAGCCGAGGCAGAGCAGATCATTGCCGACATCAAAAGCGGTGCTTTCCACCCGTTCACCGGACCGATCAAGGATCAGGCAGGCGCCGAGAAAATCGCGGCGGGCGCGACGGCGAGCAATGCGGAGCTGGCATCGATGAACTACTACGTCGAAGGCATGAAAGCCGACATGCCGAAGTAACTCCCGAGGCGAACACAGAACCCCTGTGGGAGCGAGCTTGCTCGCGATGAGGCCATTACATTCAGCATCACCGTTGACTGTAAGTCCGCCATCGCGAGCAAGCTCGCTCCCACAAAAAGCTCATTTCACATCAGGAATGCAGTATGAACAGCCTTCCCATCATCGACATCTGCCCGCTCTACAGCGATGACCAAACCGCCTGGCAATCAATCGCCACGCAAATCGACCATGCCTGCCGCGAGTGGGGCTTCTTCTACATCAAGGGTCACCCGATCAGCGCCGCGCGCATTAACGCCGTGCTCGACAACGCCCAACGTTTCTTCTCCCTGCCCGCCGCCGAAAAACTCAAGATCGACATCACCCAGACCCGCCACCACCGAGGTTACGGCGCCATCGCCACCGAACAACTCGACCCGAGCAAACCCAGCGACCTGAAAGAAACCTTCGACATGGGCCTGCACCTGCCGGCCGATCACCCTGACGTACTGGCGGAAAAACCGTTGCGCGGCCCCAACCGTCATCCGTCGATGCCCGGCTGGGAATCGCTGATGGAGCAGCACTACGTCGACATCCGTTATCTGTCGACGCCGCACCGGGTAATCAGCCCGCTGGGCGTGGACCGTTACTCAATGCCGTTCTTTGCCGAGCCGCACCCGGATACGGCCATCGAATGCCTGCCCGGCTGTCAGGATGAACGGCACCCGGCAAAGTATCCGGCCACCACCTGCGCCGAATTCCTGCTCTCGCGCTTCGCCGACACCTACGCCTATCGACGGGAACAGGAAGCGGTGGGATGAACCGGCTGGTCAGGTTTTACTAATTGTTTCCACGAGCATCTGTAGAATGCACGCCATCTGCACCTGATGAGAAAAGACTATGTACGACTGGCTGAACGCCCTGCCCAAGGCAGAACTGCACCTGCACCTTGAGGGTTCGCTGGAGCCTGAGCTGCTGTTCGCCCTGGCCGAACGTAACAAGATCGCCCTGCCGTGGAGCGACGTCGAAACCCTGCGCAAGGCCTACGCCTTCAACAACCTGCAAGAGTTTCTCGACCTGTATTACCGGGGGGCCGACGTGTTGCGCACCTCTCAGGACTTCTACGACCTGACCTGGGCTTATCTGTTGCGTTGCAAGGCGCAGAACGTGATTCACACCGAACCGTTTTTCGACCCGCAGACCCACACCGACCGTGGCATACCGTTCGAAGTGGTGCTCAACGGCATCGCCGCCGCGCTGAACGATGGTGAGCAGCAACTGGGCATCACCAGCGGTTTGATCCTGAGCTTCCTGCGCCACTTGAGCGAAGAAGAAGCCGAGAAAACCCTCGATCAGGCGCTGCCGTTCCGTGATGCGTTTGTCGCCGTCGGCTTGGACAGTTCGGAAATGGGTCATCCGCCGAGCAAGTTCCAGCGCGTGTTCGATCGCGCTCGGCACGAAGGCTTCCTGACCGTCGCCCACGCAGGTGAAGAAGGCCCGCCCGAGTACATCTGGGAAGCCCTCGACCTGCTGAAAATCCAGCGCATCGACCATGGCGTGCGCGCCATCGAAGACGAGCGTTTGATGCAGCGGATTATCGACGAGCAAATCCCGTTGACCGTGTGCCCGTTGTCGAACACCAAACTCTGCGTGTTCGATCACATGTCTCAGCACAACATTCTCGACATGCTGGAACGTGGTGTGAAAGTGACCGTGAACTCGGATGACCCGGCGTACTTCGGCGGTTATGTCACCGAGAACTTCCATGCGCTGTATACCCATTTGGGTATGACCCAGGATCAGGCCAAGCGTCTGGCGCAGAACAGCCTGGATGCTCGGTTGGTCAAACCGTAGGACTCACCACATAACCACTGTGGGAGCGAGCTTGCTCCCACAGGGTTTGTGTTTAGCCAACGGCTACCGGCTCAGT
This sequence comes from Pseudomonas sp. RT4P38, assembly GCF_054897765.1. Taxonomy (NCBI): domain Bacteria; kingdom Pseudomonadati; phylum Pseudomonadota; class Gammaproteobacteria; order Pseudomonadales; family Pseudomonadaceae; genus Pseudomonas; species Pseudomonas sp. RT4P38. The sequence continues at coordinate 967,965 of NZ_CM142703.1, read as the reverse complement.
CAATTCCTCCAGCGTCTTGCCCCGGGTCTCCATCCCGAACACCCAGACCACCCCCGCCGCAATCGCAAAACACATCGCCCCCAGCGCAAACACCCCACCCTGCCCGGTCATCGGGAACACCAGCCCGGTCACCAATGGCCCGAGTAACGAACCCACGCGGCCAATCGCCGAAGCGAACCCCGAGCCCGTGGCCCGCGCCGATGTCGGGTACAACTCCGGCGTGTAGGTGTAAAGCACCGCCCACATACCAAACAGAAAGAACTGCATCAGCAGCCCCGATGCGATCAACAGGCTGACGTTGCCGCCAAACACCGCGCTCTGACCATAAAGAAACGCCATCACCCCGCCGCCGAGCAACGTCACCACGCACACCGGTTTACGCCCCCAACGCTCTACCAGCCAGGCGGCCATCAGGAAACCGGGAATCCCGCCGAGGGAAATCAACACCGTGTAATACACCGACTGGGTCACGGCAAAACCCGACTGCTGCAGCAAGGCACTGAGCCAGGACGTCAGGCCATAGAAACCCAGCAAGGCAAAGAACCAGACGCTCCAGATCATCATCGTGCGCTGGCGATACAGCGGCGACCAGATTTGCTGCAATGCGGAAAAGAAATTACCAGGCGTACTGGCCACTCTCGGAAGGCGGATCGGCTCAGGCAGATCCGAACGTCCCAGAGATGCCCGGACCCGATCTTCGATGCGCAGCAAGACCTTGTCTGCCACGTCATGGTGCCCGGCCTGTTCCAGCCAGCGCGGTGATTCTGGAATGAAAAAGCGAATCGCCAGGACAAACACCGCCGGTACCGCCAACACCAGGAAGATGTCCCGCCAGCCAATCACCGGCAGCAGGAAGTACGACAGCACGCCGGCGGCGACGAAGCCCAGCGGCCAGAAACCGTCCATCAACGCAATGTAACGCCCGCGCCCTTTGGCTGGAATCAGCTCCGAGAGCATCGACTGCGCGATGGGAAACTCCATGCCCATGCCGATCCCCAGCAGGATACGAAACAACGTCAGCGTTTCGACGTTCTGCGCCGTAGAGCACAGATAACTGGCTATCCCCCACAACACGATGCTCCACTGGAACACCGGTTTGCGGCCGAAGCGGTCGGCGAGCATGCCGGACAGTGACGCCCCGACGACCATGCCGAAAAAGCTCGAACTGGCCAGCAACCCGGCCTGTGCCGTGCTCAGGCCAAACTCGGTTTTGATCGAGCCGAGCAGGAAAGTCATCATCGCCAGATCCATGGAGTCGAAGAAAAACGCCAGGGCAATGATGATGAAAATGATCCGGTGATAGCCGCTGATGGGCAGCCGTTCCAGTCGTTCTGCCGCGCTGAAGTCTCGTGTTTCCATGCCACATCCCCTCAATCCGAAAGTCCCCGGACGAGTGTGCGCGATAGCCGCTGGGGGTTACTGCTGGATGCGACCTGTTCGCAGCTCTGAACGACGCCCGAAGCTTCGGACGTCGATCTCGATGCGTCTACAACGCCATTTCCAGCTCGGTTTCCTTGGCGAACCGATGGATTTCACGCTGCCCCGCGGCGGTGATCTGCAAGGCTCGCGAATCGTTGGGCAGGCTCAACCAACCGGACTGCATGAACAATTGCAGCAACGCCGCCCCCAGTGATCCGCCCATGTGTGGGCGTCTTTCGCTCCAGTCCGGACAAGCGCAAGCGACTCGGCTGTTGCGATGGGCCAGCGCCTGGATGAACACACCCCGCGTCGCCAATTGCGTGGCGCCCTTGTGAGTGATCATGACCCGCTGATCGGACTGTTCGATCCAGCCCGCATCCAGCAGGCGCTGATAAAGATCGGCGGCAAGGGTGCCGCCCAGATGGTCGTCGCAAAGCCTGGCGCGCAATAATGACGAAGGCGCCACCGGAGGTTTGGCGAGGGGGGCCGTGCGCTTGAAAACGTCCGGGATTTCCCGAGGCGTGCTGGCCAGGGTGGCGCTGGCCAGTGCCTCTATCGCGGCACCCACTTCGGGCGCAGCAAGACGGAAGAACCGCTTGCGGCCGCGGATTTCGACTTTCAACAGACCTCCGGCGGACAAACGCCCCAGATGTGCACTGGCCGAAGACGGTGACAGGCCGGCCAACAAGGCCAGCTCTTCGCTTTGCCGCGCCGAGCCGTCCATCAAGGCCCACATCATTGCGCTTCGCTTTGGGTCAGCCAGCAGCGTGGCGATCTGGCTGATGCAAGGTGCATGTTCCATGTATTCACTCCCTGTTGAATCGTTTCGTCTACTGCTCAGAGACATCTTGACCAGTAATGTGTCGTCGGCCAAGGCGAGGAAACCGCCATAACCCGGGCAAAGCCTGCCAATCGCACAGGCCATTGCTTCGCAGGTTTCGCAAAGCCGCGGCGATTGACCATGGGGCCTGGCTGACTCGGATGTGGACTCGCCATTGCGAGATCGACGGTGCGTACATGAGGCGAGCGCTAGTATAGGCGGGTTATCCGCCGGTTCCTGCCCTTGGGAAACCATTGGTGGTGATAGTTCCTGAGTGAAATTTCGCTATTTGCCTGCGACTAATGATCGGGGCCCGATAACGTCGGAAATTGGCTACGCAACCGGGCGCATCGGCTGGCGAGCATTTCCCGCAAAAGGTTCACCGGCTTACTCAATTGTGCGCGATGGGCGCACAACAAATTCAGCGGTGCGCGCTCACAGAGCAGTTCCGGCATGAGCACTTTCAATCGACCGGCCAGCACATCGGCGGCGACATCAAGCCAGGATTTGTAGGCAATCCCGGCACCCGCCACGGCCCACAGCCGCACGACATCGGCATCATCGCTGAATCGATCGCCGCTGACGGTCAGGCTGACCTCGCGCTTGCCGTCGTGAAAACTCCAATGATCGTGGACCCGGCTGCCGAGCATGAACAGCAGGCAATTGTGCTGAGCCAGTTGCTCCAGTTGTCGCGGCTCGCCATGACGGGCCAGGTAATTCGGGGCGGCACAGAGGACGCGGCGGTTCTGCGGGGCGATGGGCAGCGCCACCAGGCTTGAGTCTTCCGGCTCGCCGTAACGCAGGGCGATGTCCACCGGTTGGCGGAACAGGTCGGCGATGCGATCGCCCAGCAGCAGGCGCACCGTGAGTTTGGGATGCTCGCGCTGAAACTCGTCCAACCATGGCAACAGCAGATTGCGGCCAAAGTCCGAAGGCGCCGACAGCTGCAAAATCCCGCTGACCTGGTCCTGACCGCTGGCCAATAAACGGCGCCCCTCATCAAGATTGCTCAAGGCGGCCCGAGCGTATTCGAGAAACCCCTCGCCTTCAGCGGTCAACCGCAGGCTGCGGGTAGAACGGGCGAGCAACCGCGCGCCGAGCTGCTGTTCGATGCGCTTCAACGCCGCACTGGCCACCGCGGCCGACATGTCCATCCCACGCGCCGCCGCAGACAGACTGCCCAGGTCCGCCGCCCGGACAAACAACTGCAAGTCATCGAAACGCAGCATTTTTCAGCCTCGATTATCAAAAAAATATTGAAAGAGACTGCTCTTTTAGCGGGTTTTATCTTGCAGAGAAATAGCCAATCATCCATCCCATCGAATTCATCCCGTTCCCGGAGTCGAACATGTCCCAACCTTTTACCGCTATCGCCACCCTCATCGCCAAAGCCGGCCAGCAGGACGCCCTCGAACAGCACCTGCGGGCGCTGCTGGAACCGACCCGCGCCGAGGCCGGTTGCGGTCAATACGACTTGCACCAGGACCTCGCCAATCCTCACGCCTTCTACATGATCGAACACTGGAGCAGCGACGAAGCCCTGCAAGCTCACGACGCCAGCGCGCATATCCAGAACTTCCGCGACAAGGCCGGCGACTTTCTCGAACACTTCGACCTCAAGCGCCTGCGTTCCATCGCCTGATTTCTGCCTTCTTTATTACTGTTCAGGAGCCCCAATGAAAGCCATTGCCTACTACGCCTCCTTGCCCATCAGCGACTCAAACTCGCTGCAAGACATCGAACTGCCGGAACCGGTTGCCGGCCCGCGCGACCTGTTGGTGGAAGTCAAAGCCATCTCGGTCAACCCGGTGGACACCAAAGTGCGCCAGAACGTCCAGCCCGAAGGTGGCGCGGCGAAAGTGCTGGGCTGGGACGTGGCCGGGGTGGTCAAGGCCGTCGGTAATGAAGTAACGCTGTTCAAGGCCGGCGACAAAGTCTTCTACGCCGGCTCCATCGCCCGCGCTGGCGGCAACAGCGAACTGCACGTGGTAGACGAGCGGATCGTCGGCCATATGCCGAAAACCCTCGGTTTCGCCGAAGCCGCCGCGCTGCCGCTGACTGCTATCACCGCGTGGGAATTACTCTTCGAGCGTCTGCAAGTGCGTGAAGGCAAAACCGATGAAGGCCAGAGCCTTTTGATCGTCGGTGCCGCGGGCGGTGTGGGATCGATCCTCACGCAATTGGCCAGCCAGCTCACCGGGCTGAAAGTCATCGGCACGGCTTCCCGCCCGCAAACCCAGAGCTGGGTTCGAGAGCTGGGTGCCGACCTTGTGATCGATCACAGCCAGCCGTTGAGCGAAGAACTCAAACGCGCCGGCCTCGACCAGGTGACCCACGTCGCCAGCCTGACCCAGACCGATCACCACCTGGATCAATTGGTCGAGGCACTGGCGCCGCAAGGCAAACTGGCCCTGATTGATGATCCGAAGGCGCTGGACGTGACCAAGCTCAAGCGCAAGAGCCTGTCGCTGCACTGGGAGTTCATGTACACCCGCTCGCTGTTCGAAACTGCAGACATGATCGAGCAGCACAAACTGCTCAACCGCGTTGCGCAGCTGATCGACGCCGGGACGCTGAAAACCACGGTCGGCGAGCACTTCGGGACCATCAATGCGGCGAACCTGCGTCGTGCCCATGAACTGCTGGAAAGCGGTAAGTCCAAGGGCAAGATTGTGCTCGAAGGGTTCTAATGCGAGACGGCATCGGTGTCGTCCAGGGGAGGATGACACCGTCAGTCAGAAGATTGACCGTTGTCACAATTGCGATCGTATTCGGGTCTACAATCTTGAACTCTGCGGTGCAATCTTTTATGTGACATCTTTTACGAGAGGAGAGATCAGCAATGAAGATCCTGATAAAAGAATTGGCAAAATCCCAGTGGCAGGTCCGCCTGGACCAACACGCCGTGACATTCCGCAGCGAAGCCGAAGCTCGCGCCTTCACCCGCACCCTTGAAGCGCGACTACAAGCACCTCATCAAATTAATGAACACCAGCAGCGCGCTGCTGGCTAAGTTTGTCCTCAGACCTGGGCGTGAGCCAGTGCCCGGGCATTTTGCAAACGTCGGGTGAGCATCGCCACGCTCACCACCAGAATTGCGCACAGGCTGATGACCATGGCCATCGGCATGGCGCTGCCATCGTGTAAAACACCCACCAGTGTTGCTGCCCCGGCGGCGACGCTGAATTGCAGGCATCCGAGCATCGCCGATGCACTGCCGGCGCGAGCGCCCTGCCCGTTCATGGCGCAGGCCGAAGCGTTGGGAAGGATGCAACCGAGGCTGGCGATACAGATAAACAGCGGAATCAGCAACGGCCATAACTGCGCGGTGTGCAACGAACTGACGGCCAGCAGTGCCAGACCCGCGCCGAGGTAGATCCACACGGTGCGCACCAGCAGAAACGCCGGGCCACGCTTGGCCAGCAGTCGCGCATTCACCTGCGCCACCAGAATGAAACCCGCCGCATTGGTCCCGAACAACCAGCCGAAATGCTCGGCCGGTACGCCATAAAGCTTGATGAAAACGAACGGTGAACCGGCGATGTAGGCAAACATCCCGGCGATGGCGATGCCACCGGTCAAGGCGTGGCCAAGGAACAACGGATCCGACAACAGTCGACCGTACTGACGCAACGCGCCGGACAACGGTTGACGCGGCACATGGGCTGGCAGACTTTCCGGCAGCCCGAGCGCCACGGCCAACCCTGCCAGCGCACTGAAACCGCTCAGCACAAGAAAGATCGACTGCCAGCCCGTGGTGTTGACCAACAGCCCGCCCAGCATTGGCGCAAGAATCGGCGCCAGGCCCATCACCAGCATCAGCTGCGAAAAGACTTTCGCCGAACCCACCGCATCGCATTTATCGCTGACCACCGCGCGGGCGATCACCATCCCCGCGCACCCACCCAGCGCCTGAATAAAACGTGCGCCAATCAGCCATTCGAGATTCGGCGCATAGGCACACGCCAGGGAGGCTGCGGTGAACAGGCCGACGCCAGTCAGCAAGGGAATGCGTCGCCCGAAGCGATCCGCCACCGGGCCGTAAGCCAGCTGACCGATGGACAAGCCCAGGAAATACGCCGCCAAGGTCAGCTGAACGTGCTTTTCATCGGTGCCGAAGGCGAGCGCCATCGCCGGGAAGGCCGGCAGATAGAAATCGATCGCCAGCGGACCGAAGGCGCTCAAGGCGCCAAGAATCAAAATGGTACGAAGGTTCATCAGGCATCCAGTTGGACATGAGGTCGGCAGCCCGACAGTCTAGCCGCGCATGGACGCCTTGAACATTCCGTTAGGTCGCTAACTATTAAAAAGCTTCAGGCGACTTTCGCCTCGTAACCTTCTTCGATGATCACCGCGATCACTTGATCCGCCGTCAACGCACTGTCGACGCCGACTTCTTTCGCAGCCAGATCGATACGCACGCTGGCCTCAGGGTCCCTGGCTTGCAGCGCCTGAGTGATGGCTTTGACGCAGTGACCGCAGGACATGCCTTGAACGTTGAACACTTGCATGGGATGACTCCTTGAGTGAGGTTGCGTGCAGTCTCGAGCTTGCCACCATGGCAAGGTCAAGTTCTGAAGTGAGCTGCCGGGCTGGCAATCGGCGTCGCGCTCGGCCAAGCTGCGTCCATCAATGACTCGACATCAGGAGATTCAGCCATGCGCTGGTCAGCTCTCAGCCTGTTTGGCTTTCTCAGCCTTTTCGCCGTCGCGCCCTCGGTCAATGCGGCCGGGGAGGATTACGGCGTACTGATCATTTCCCGCGAGCGCCTGGAAGTCTCGACCAGCTGCGAGATTGGCGTGTATATCCAGGATCAGTTGTCGGCGCGGTTATTCCAGGAACAAAGCACCTCGTTCAACCTGCCGCCGGGCAATGTGTCCCTGCGCCTGAAACTGCTGCCGGGCCAGGCGCCGGGTTGCAACCCAGGCATGCTCGCTCCCGGTTCGCAGAACATCACGCTCAAGGCCGGTGACGTGCTGAAGTTCCGGATTGCGATGACGCAGGAAGGGATGTACCTGAAACCCACTGCCCTCGACTATTGATCGCCACACCGATCGTTCCCACGCTCTGCGTGGGAATGCAGCCCGGGACGCTCCGCGTCCCATTTAAAAGCCGAACGCAGAGCGTCCGTTGAGGCATTCCCACGCAGAGCGTGGGAACGATCAGGTAGCGGTCTTTTGATCTGGGACATAGCGCTTGACCTTGCCCGCATGGCAAGGTTGATCCTGTAGGTATCTTCTACAGGGAGCGTGACCGATGTCCGAATCCACCACTTTCGATCTGCCGATTGCCGGCATGACCTGCGCCAGTTGCGCCGGGCGTGTCGAGCGTGCCTTGAGCAAAGTCATCGGCGCCTCTGCCGTCAGCGTCAACCTGGCCACCGAACAGGCCCGGGTTCAAGCGCCCAGCGACAGCCTGCCGGCCTTGATGGATGCGGTTCAGCAGGCCGGTTACAGCGTGCCGCAACAGAGCCTGGAACTGAGCATCGACGGCATGACCTGCGCCTCCTGCGTCGGCCGGGTCGAACGAGCGTTGGCCAAAGTGCCGGGGGTCAAGAGCGTCAGCGTCAACCTGGCCAACGAACGTGCACACCTTGAGCTGCTGGGTCAGATCGATGCGCAAACCTTGATCGCTGCCGTGGTAAAGGCTGGCTATAGCGCCCGTGTCTGGGAAATTGAACACCCACAAACCGACCATCAGCAACAGCGCCTGCACCGCGAGCGCTGGGCCTTGATCATGGCGATCGTCCTCGCCTCGCCGTTGGTGCTGCCCATGCTGCTGCAACCGTTCGGCGTGCACTGGATGCTCCCGGCCTGGGTGCAATTCGCGTTGGCCACGCCAGTGCAATTCATCTTCGGTGCACGCTTTTACGTCGCTGCCTGGAAAGCCGTGCGTGCCGGTGCCGGCAACATGGATTTGCTGGTCGCGTTGGGCACCAGCGCCGGTTATGGCTTGAGTCTCTATGAATGGGCCACCGCCGCCGGCCGCATGCCGCACCTGTATTTCGAAGCCTCGGCGGTGGTGATTGCCTTGGTGCTGCTGGGCAAGTACCTGGAAAGCCGCGCCAAACGCCAGACCGCCAGTGCCATCCGCGCCCTCGAAGCCTTGCGGCCGGAACGGGCGATTCAGGTGATCGACGGCCGCGAGCAGGACGTTGCCATCAGCGCCTTGCGCCTCAATGATCTGGTGATGGTCAAACCCGGTGAACGCTTCCCGGTGGACGGCGAAGTGGTCGAAGGCCAGAGCCACGCCGACGAGGCGCTGATCAGCGGCGAAAGCCTGCCGGTACCCAAACAACCCGGCGACAAGGTCACTGGCGGTGCGATCAATGGCGAAGGCCGGTTGCTCGTTCGCACCCTGGCCTTGGGCGCGGAAACCGTGCTGGCGCGCATCATTCGTCTGGTCGAAGACGCTCAGGCTGCAAAAGCGCCGATCCAGAAACTGGTGGATAAAGTCAGCCAGGTGTTTGTCCCTACTGTCCTGCTGATTGCGCTGGCCACCTTGATCGGATGGTGGTTGTACGGCGCTCCGATGGAAACGGCGCTGATCAATGCCGTGGCGGTATTGGTGATCGCTTGCCCGTGCGCCCTGGGGTTGGCCACGCCGACAGCGATCATGGCCGGCACCGGGGTGGCGGCGCGTTACGGGATTCTGATCAAGGACGCCGAAGCGTTGGAGCGCGCCCATGAAGTCAGTGCGGTGGTGTTCGACAAGACTGGCACGCTGACTTCGGGTACTCCGCGCATCGCTCATTTGAGCGCCATAGACGGTGACGAAGCGGCCCTGCTGCAAATGGCCGGCGCCCTGCAACGCGGCAGTGAACACCCGCTGGCCAAGGCGGTTCTGGACGCTTGCGCCGAACGCAGCTTGACGGTGGCCGATGTCACCGACAGCCAGTCCCTGACCGGCCGTGGCATCGCGGGCACACTCGACGGTTGTCGATTGGCGCTGGGCAATCGTCGCCTCCTGGAAGAGAGCGGCTTGAGCGCAGGTGAATGGGCGGACTCCGCCACCGCGTGGGAAACCGAAGGCCGGACCCTGTCCTGGCTGATCGAGCAAAGCCCCGAGACACGCGTTTTGGGCCTCTTCGCTTTCGGCGACACCCTCAAACCCGGCGCGCTGCAAGCTGTGCAACAACTCAACGCACGCAACATCAGCAGTCACCTGCTGACCGGCGACAATCGCGGCAGTGCCAAAGTGGTTGCCGAGGCGCTGGGCATCAAGGATGTTCACGCCGAAGTACTGCCGGCGGACAAAGCCGCCACCGTCGCCACACTCAAGAAAACCGGCGTGGTAGCGATGGTCGGTGACGGCATCAACGACGCACCTGCCTTGGCCGCCGCAGACATCGGCATCGCCATGGGCGGTGGCACCGACGTTGCGATGCACGCAGCCGGGATCACCCTGATGCGCGGCGACCCACGGTTGGTGCCGGCGGCGCTGGAGATCAGTCGCAAGACCTACGCGAAGATTCGTCAGAACCTGTTCTGGGCCTTTGTCTACAACCTGATCGGTATTCCGCTGGCAGCGTTCGGCTTTCTCAACCCGGTGCTGGCCGGCGCGGCCATGGCGTTGTCGAGCGTCAGCGTGGTGAGCAATGCGTTACTGTTGAAAACCTGGAAACCCAAGGATCTGGAGGACACTCAATGAACATCGGCCAAGCGGCCCGCCAGAGCGGCCTGAGCGCGAAGATGATTCGTTATTACGAATCCATCGGCTTGCTCAAGGCCGCCCATCGTACCGACAGCGGCTATCGGGTTTACGGCGACGACGACCTGCACACCCTGGCGTTCATCAAGCGTTCCCGGGACCTGGGGTTCTCACTGGAAGAGGTCGGCAAACTGCTGACCCTCTGGCAGGACCGCCAACGAGCCAGCGCCGATGTGAAGGCCCTGGCCCGTCAGCACATTGATGAGCTGAACCAGAAAATCCGCGAACTCGGCCAACTGCGCGACACCCTGCAGGACCTGGTCGAACACTGCCACGGAGATCACCGTCCCGACTGCCCGATCCTCAAGAACCTGGAGTCGGGCTGTTGCGCCCAACCCGCTCGCCCCTGATTGCCAGCCCCTTCACCACCAACAAGGTGGTGAGGGGAATCCCGTGGAACAACAGCACCACGGCACCCGGCGTCCACCATGAATAGAACGGCGCGGCGATCAGCATGCCGACGCCGAACCCGGTCATTTGCAACAGCGTCAGGAAGCTGAAAATCGGCAGGCGCAGGCTGTCCGGCTCACGCTGCAAGCGCGACATCAGGCCGACTTCCGAGAAGCCGTCGCCGAGGCCCGCTGGCAGCGAGAACAGCAGCAGCCCGTAAAGGGTCTGCTGCTGAAACATCAGGATAAAGCCGCAGGACATCAGCAACACCCCAAAGAAAAATCGTCGTTCCAGATTTGCATTGTCCAACCCTTTCAGGAGTCTTGAGCAGGTGTTCGCCTTCGATCAAATGTGGCAACTGGCTGTTGAGGCCGATGGCGAACATCGAGTTGCCGAATCCCAGACCGAACGCAATTAACGGTAAAAGCAGTACGTGTTGGGCGACCGGCAGCACCAGCAACAGGCCCAGCAGCCCGGCGCGCAACAGGTCGAAGGCAATCAGCGGCGTGCGCCCGAGCCAGCGGCGATAGAAAGCGGTGCCGATCAGGCTGGCGAAAATCCCTCCACCCACACGGCATGCGAGGAAGATACCGACGCTCATGGCGCTGTTGCTGAGCAGGTAGACGTAGGTGGCCAGGGCGACCATGTTGAGGAAGGCGCCGAAGTCCGAAACCAGACGGGCGGCGATGATCAGTTGGGCATTGCGGGGGAATGCGGTGTTCACATTCAATCCTTGAGTGTGGTTTGAGCGGTGGACGGTAGACGGATTTGGGGTGGATCTGAAAGCTCCCCCCTCACCCTAACCCTCTCCCCCAGGGGCGAGGGGACTGACCGAGGTGCTCTTTGAGCTACATCGACCTGAGGAATCGAGTCGAACTCAGGATTGGAAAGCAATGAAGTTCAGCTCCCTTTCCCCCTCTCCCCCGTGGGGAGAGGGCTGGGGTGAGGGGTCGATCCATCTGACACCACACAATAGCCCCTACCACCCATAAAAAACCCGGCCGAGGCCGGGTTTTCTTTAACCAATCACTGCATCCAGGGCGGAGGCGGCTCTTCGGTTTTGCCCGGTGGTGCATCATCTGCCGCACGCACCGCTTGCTTACGCTCTTCATCCAGGCGTGCCGCCTCGATCTCGCGCATGATCCCGCCAACGTCGGCCAACTCTTCCGGCTCGTCGAACTCGCCGGTCAAGACACTGGCCGGGTGCAAGGTGCCAGCTTCGAACAAAGCCCACATTTCCTTGGCGTACTTGGTCTTTTTCAACTCCGGCGCAAACCGCCCGAAGTAGGACGCCATGTTGCCAACATCCCGCTCCAGCATGCTGAACGCGTGGTTGTTGCCCGCCGCGTCCACCGCTTGCGGCAGGTCGATGATCACCGGGCCAGTCGGGGTCAGCAGTACGTTGAATTCCGACAGGTCGCCGTGCACCAGACCGGTGCACAACATCAGCACGATCTGCGAAATCAGGAACGCGTGATACTCGCGCGCCTGATCCGGTTCCAGCACCACGTCGTTCAGACGCGGCGCGGCATCGCCATACTCGTCAGCCACCAGTTCCATCAGCAGCACGCCTTCAAGGAAGTCGTAAGGCTGAGGGACCCGAACGCCAGCACCGGCCAGACGGAACAACGCCGCCACTTCGGCATTCTGCCAGGCGTCTTCGGTTTCTTTCTTGCCAAACTTGGAGCCCTTGGCCATCGCTCGAGCCTGGCGGCTGTTGCGCACCTTGCGGCCTTCCTGATACTCGGCCGCCTGACGGAAACTGCGTTTATTCGCCTCCTTGTAGACCTTCGCGCAACGTAACTCGTTGCCGCAGCGCACCACATAAACAGCTGCTTCTTTACCACTCATGAGTGGGCGCAGCACCTCGTCGACCAGACCGTCCTCGATCAGGGGTTCAATGCGTTTTGGAGTCTTCATCAGCTTTTATTGGGGGTCCTTTATTACCAAACACGCGAAAGTCATTCGTTATACGGCAATCCACTCATTCCGGGGAGGGGTTGCCGACCTATGAACGTTCCCATCGACATCAAGAAGCACTCACTGTGCCGGATTAATCAGGCAAACCCGACCCTCGTCATTGGCCGCCCCAGATCATAGCTGAGCCAGCGTCACTTGTAGCGGTAAGGCTTGGAGGGTATTTGCGACAGAAGTTGACACCTGGATTCATACCCTTCGTAGGATTTTTCTTAATAGACCTCAATTTCCGCCTCCATCAACCGAATTCATCAGTGACACAGTGATTTGTCCGACCGTGAAATTCGTCAGGTCAGCAACGCCATGCAACTGTTCTTTGACGGCATCAGCCAGAACGTGGATTACCTGGCGACCCAACCGCTGATCAAGAATTCCGACGACAGCCTCAAGACCTACATGAGCGCCAACGCCGAGTGCATTGCGCAAGGCGAGATGGACAAAAAAATCTTCGCCCTGCTTCAGGACCAGGGCAACAGCCATCCGTCCTACGCCTATGCGATCCTCGGCACCGCGGCGGGCGGTTATGTGTCCTGGCCGGACGATGCGAAGCTGAGCAATTACGATCCGCGCCAGCGCCCGTGGTACAAGGCTGCCCAGGCCAAACCGGGCAAGCCGTTTAGAACCTGATTCAGAACCCCGGTGGCCGTCACTGCTTGAATAACTCTCCCGGGGTGAATCCGAACAGGCTCTTAAACGCCGCAATAAACGCCGAAGTCGAGTCATACCCGCAAGACAGCGCGGCATTGGTCACGCTGTCCCCCTCCTCCAGCAAACTCAGCGAAGACAGCAATCGCATCCGCTGGCGCCACCCTCGAAAGCTCAACCCGGTTTCACGCTGAAAGAGCCGCATCAAGGTTTTCTCCGAGGTGCCCAACCGCTCGGCCCACGCCTGCAACGTCACGTTCAGCTCAGGGCTTTCGATCAGCTCGTTGCACAACCCCAGCAACCGTTCATGGCGCGGCAACGGAAGCGAGAAGCCGACTTCCGGCAGATGTGCCAACTGATCGAGCAACACGCCAACCAGCCGCGATTCCTGGCTGTCGCCCTGTGGATATTCAACCGGCAGCAAACAAAAACCCTTGATCAGCTCCCGGGCCAAAGGCGTCACTTCCAGCACCCGGCAACGCCCGTCCGCCCATTCACAATCCTCGCGGCGTACATAGAGGCTGCGCATTTCGGCGCGCATCGAGGTCACCACCTGGTGTTCGAGATCCGCCGGAATCCAGATTCCCCACTGCGGCGGCGCAAAGAAACTGCCCTCGGCGGTGTGCACGCCGAGAACGCCGCTGATCGCGTAGGAAAACTGCACCCAATCGTGTCGATGAGGCGGCGTCCATGAACCGGCATTGAGACTTTCCGCACGGGCATACAGCGGACGCGGCAGCGCCGTCAGCGTCGGAATTGTCCGCTCTAGGGAAAGTTGTCCGTTAGTCGGCATTGACTGGTCTTATGTCGCAGGACGGCTGATGAGGCCGACGTTAGGCTAAGTCACCAATTCTTACAAATGTATTCGGTGCCGGTTATGCAGGCTTTTAAAGCAGCAACAGGGCAACAGCGTGATCCTCAGCGCTCAATAATCGCCGTGACGCCTTGGCCACCGGCGGCGCAGATCGAGATTAACCCTCGACCCTGCCCCGCTGCCTCCAGCAACTTCGCCAGGCTCGCGACGATGCGCCCGCCGGTAGCGGCAAACGGATGCCCGGCCGCCAGTGAACTGCCTTTGACGTTGAGGCGGCTGCGGTCGATGGAACCCAGCGGCGCATCGAGGCCGAGACGGGTTTTGCAATAGTCCGGATCTTCCCAGGCCTTTAGCGTGCAGAGCACCTGCGCGGCGAAGGCCTCGTGGATTTCGTAGTAATCGAAGTCCTGCAATGTCAGGCCATTGCGCGCCAGCAAACGCGGCACCGCATACACCGGCGCCATCAACAGCCCTTCGGCGCCGTTGACGAAATCCACCGCTGCCGCCTCGCCATCGCGCAAATAGGCGAGGATCGGCAAGCCACGTTCCTTGGCCCATTCTTCACTGCCCAGCAGCACCAGCGACGCGCCATCGGTGAGCGGCGTCGAGTTGCCCGCCGTCAAAGTGCCTTTGGCGCTTTTTTCGAACGCCGGTTTCAGCGACGCGAGTTTTTCCAGAGTCAGGTCCGGGCGCAGGTTGTTGTCGCGGGTCAGGCCGAGGAACGGCGTCATCAAATCGTTGTGCCAGCCTTCGATGTAGGACGCGGCCATTTTCTGGTGGCTCTCCAGCGTCAGTTGGTCCTGTTCGGCGCGCGGAATATTCCAGGTCTGGGCCATCAACTCGCAGTGCTCGCCCATGGACAGGCCGGTGCGCTGTTCGCTGATACTTGGCAGTTCCGGGATCAGATGACGGGGGCGCAGTTGCAGGAAAGTTTTCAGTTTGTCGGCGGTGGTCTTGGCGCTATTGGCTTGCAGAAGGATTTTGCGCAGGCCTTCATTGACGCCAATTGGCGCGTCGGAGGTAGTGTCGACGCCGCCGGCGATACCGCAATCGATCTGACCCAGGGCAATCTTGTTCGCGACCAGCAAAGCCGCCTCAAGACCCGTGCCGCAGGCCTGCTGGATGTCATAGGCCGGCGTAACGGGAGACAACCGCGAACCGAGCACGCACTCGCGTGTCAAGTTCATGTCCCGCGGCAACTTGAGGACGGCACCGGCGACCACTTCGCCCATGCGCAAACCGTGCAGGTTGTAGCGTTCGATCAAGCCTTCGAGCGCTGCGGTGAGCATCGCCTGGTTACTGGCGGTGGCGTACGCCCCGTTGGAACGGGCGAAGGGAATACGGTTACCACCCATAATCGCAACGCGGCGCAGCTGAGTCATGAAAAGCTCCCTATTCTGTGAAGGCTATAACCCACAAGCGTAGGCCTTATCTTGTGGATCGAACGACTAAACGCCATTCGTGGTCCACACTTTGAACCCCAGCTGCTGGAGCGCGTTCCATGTCTGACCGCTATATCGACTTCGCCAATTCGTCCATCGGCCATCGTTTGGTCGGGGCCCTGGGTCTGCCGTCGCCGGTTCGGCTGGAGCGCTGGCAAGCTGGCCGGCTGCGCCCTGTTGAAGGGGCGCTATTGATAGGCGGTGGCCCGCTGACAGAAAAAGTCAGTGCCTTCGCCAACCGCCTGACCGACGCGATTTACAGCTACGGCACCGAGCCTTCACTGGCCACTGCGTGGATTCCCGGCCACGGCCCCAAACTCAAAGCCGTGGTGTTTGACGCCAGTGACCTGGTGCAGACCGATCAACTCAAACAGCTGCGCGAGTTCTTCCAGCCGTTGATTAAAAACCTCGATCACAACGCGCACCTGGTGATTCTGGGGCGCGCGCCGCAGACCTTGAGCGATCCGTTCGCCGCCAGCGCCCAGCGTGCGGTGGAAGGTTTCAGCCGTTCGCTGGCCAAGGAACTGCGCAACGGCGGCACCTTGCAGCTGATTTATGTCGGCGAAGGTGCGGAGGATCAACTGGAAGGCCCGCTAAGGTTTTTCCTCTCGCCCAAAAGTGCGTTCGTTTCCGGGCAAGTGATTCGCTTGAATGCCTGCAACACGCCGGTGATGGACTGGACTCGTCCGTTGTCCGGCCGCAAGGCACTGGTCACGGGTGCTGCACGCGGCATCGGTGCCTCCATCGCCGAAACCCTGGCCCGTGACGGGGCCGAAGTGATCCTGCTCGACGTAGCACCGGCCAAGACTGATCTCGAAGCCCTCGCCGCACGCCTCGGCGGGCGCAGCATCACCCTGGATATTTGCGCCGAAGACACCGCCGCGCAGTTGGTCGAGCAACTGCCCGACGGCATCGACATCGTGGTCCACAACGCTGGCATCACGCGGGATAAAACCCTGGCCAACATGACCCCGGAATTCTGGGACGCGGTGCTGGCGGTCAACCTCAATGCACCGCAAGTGCTGACCAAGGCGCTGCTCGACAGCGGCACCCTGCACGCCAACGGCCGGGTGATCCTGCTGGCGTCCATCAGCGGCATCGCCGGCAATCGCGGGCAAACCAATTACGCAGCGAGCAAGGCCGGACTGATCGGCCTGGCCCAGGCTTTGGCGCCATTGCTCAATGAGCGTGGCATCAGCATCAACGCAGTGGCACCCGGTTTCATCGAAACCCAAATGACCGCGCACCTACCGTTCGGCCTGCGTGAAGCCGGTCGGCGCATGAGTTCGCTGGGCCAGGGCGGCCTGCCGCAAGACGTCGCCGAGGCGGTGGCGTGGCTGGCTCAACCGGGCACCGGCGCGTTTACCGGACAAGCGCTGCGAGTCTGCGGACAAAGTGTTTTGGGGGCTTAGGCATGATCATCGATTGGCACACACTCAACCGCGAACCGAACCTGTCGGGACTGTACGTGCAGGCCGCGACGCGACGCAAAATTACCGGCACCACCCTGCCCGATTCGGGTTTACGCTGCTGGGTCAATGTCGACCCGACGCGCCTGGCGGCCTATCGCAAGGTCTGCGGTTTTGCCGACAACGGCCTGCTGCCGCCGACGTATCCACACATCCTGGCGTTCGCGTTGCAGATGCGATTGCTGACGGCCAAGGAATTTCCGTTCCCGTTGCTGGGGTTGATTCACCTGAGCAACCGCATTCGCATCTTGCGTCCAATGGGCGGTGTGAATCGCGTGCGGGTCAGCGTTCAGGTGCAAAACCTTCAGCCCCATGAAAAGGGCGCAACGTTCGATCTGGTGACCACGCTCGACGATCAGTTGGGGGCGTTGTGGGAAGCTGAAAGCCAGATGCTGTGCCGCGGGGTCAAACTCGAAGGCGAGCCCGTCGAGGACGTGTTGTCATCGACGCTGGAGATGCCGGAGGTGGCCCGCTGGAAAGCGCCGTCGGACATTGGGCGGCAGTATGCCAAAGTGTCCGGCGACTACAACCCGATTCACCTGAGTGCCGTCAGCGCCAAACTCTTCGGTTTCCCTATGGCCATCGCCCATGGGTTGTGGAACAAGGCGCGTACGCTGGCGGCGTTAAGTGAGCATCTGCCGGCGGCGAATGTCGAGATTGCGGTGCAGTTCAGGAAACCGGTGCGGTTGCCCAGTGAAGTGACATTGCTGGCCAGTGCGGCGGGGGCCAGTGGGGATTTACGGTTGGTGGGTGCGGGGGATTTGGTGCATATGGTCGGGCATTGGCGGCCTGTTGCCTGATCGCTCGGCAGTGGTTGTACACCCTCAAAAAGTCAGGTCCCAACGAGTCCCGCTTGAGGCTGCGGAAACAGATTATTAAGTGTCTCCAACAGCCGCACGTGATAAATCGGCTTGCGAAACAAGTCCAGCACCTGCAACCGCAACATGTCACTGACATCCTCCATATCCGCATGCCCCGACGTCACAATCACCGGCAAATGCTGCCGGGACGTATGTTCACGCAACCGCTTGATCAACGACATGCCACTCTCCTCCGGCATCCGCAGATCCGTAATCACCAATGCAATATCGGGATGGCGCGTCAGATGTTGCAGCGCGAGTTTGACCGAGGTGGCGGTAAAGCAATTGAAGCCCTCGCCTTCCAGCAACTCCGCCAGCTCCAACAACGCATCCTCCTCATCATCGACCAGAAGAAGCTGTTGGCGTGGGAGTGTGGGAGAGTTCATGGGCAACACCTGCAATGGACTAAGCGCTGACGTTAGAAGCCCTTTGCGGGGTTGGCAAGTAGCTGACCATTGACAGCAGGCAGGTCAAAGCGCGCCTTGGATGGTGGTAAACATGGTGGTGATAGCCGCGGAGATCGGCGTCACAAACGCCGCTACAGCGACTGCCACCATGCCCGCAATAATGGCGTATTCGATACCCGAGGCACCCTCGGTATCTTTCGCCAGGCTTTTGTAAAAAGCGATTTCGGATTTGATCTTCTGAGCAATTTTCGTAAAGGACATGGCGTTTCTCCTGGACGACGACGGGTGTTGCACGGCCGCAACATGATTCGCCTTTGCCAGCATCAGCATTGTCGGCATTCCCCGTACCCACAACTGTAAGAACGAATTATCACTAAAGTATTAGGTGTTTCATTGACGCCAAAAAAGTCACATTTTCGCCCTAGATACTTACTTTCGTTAGTTATTTTCAGACCAGTAATGGCGTTTTGCTCTAGCTGAGCTACCTTCAAATAGCGAAATAGTTCCATGTTCATAGCTGCCTGATTGCGAAGTTGTCTCGTTGGATGTGACGGGGTCTCAAGCAGCAGGAAAGGGAGAGCCGTCATGAACAGTCGTATCACTCTGGGCCTGGCCGGTTTGTTTCTGGTGGGCGCCATCATTGCCGGTTACTGGGGCCTCACGCTGAGCCGCCAACCCGTTCCCGAGCCTGTCGTGCAATCCAGCGTTGTCTCGACCGCGCCCACGGCCCCGACACCTGCGCCGGTGGAAGACACCACCCGCCAACCGGTGGTGGTACTCCTTCATGACGTGCCGCCATTCGCGCCGATTACTGCCGCCGACGTTGCCCTGGAAAAACTCCGCACCGCCCCCGCCGGCAGCTTGACCCGCCTCGATCAAGCGATTGGCCGTACGCCCTGGCGCGCCCTCACTGCCGGCAGCTGGCTCAATGATGAAAGCTTCGAAGCCGGCAGCAAACTGGCGCGGATGATTCGTCCCGATGAACGCGCCCTCGCGGTGGCGGTGGATGAAGTGATCAATGCCGGTGGGCAACTGACACCGGGGGACTATGTCGATGTGCTGCTGTTTCTGCGCATGGACAACAACAACCTTCAGCCGTCGGCTCAACTGGTGGTGCCGGCCTTGCGGGTACTCGGGGTGGGCGAACAGATGGGGTTGACCAACGATGGTCAACCCGCAAGCCCGGCGCGCAGCAACGAAGAAAAACTCAGGCAGGAACAATTGCGCGCCAGCGCCCGCAGCGTCTTGCTTGCCGTCCCCGAACAACTATTGAGTCGCCTGATGTTGGCGGCCCAGACCGGCGTGTTGCGCCTTGCCGTACGCAGCGCCGATGAAAAACGTCTGGCTCGTTACTGGGCCGGCGAAAGCGATTCATCGGCCAACCTCGCCAGTGCCAACCGCGAGTTGATCCAGTTCAGCCAACTGACCATGACGCCCCCACCCAAACCAGTCGCCACGAGCGGCGGCGCAGCACCGCGCAAATCGAGCGTGGAAGTCATCCGCGGCAATGAAATCACCCAACAAATTCCCTGAGTCGAGCAAGGACGCATCTATGCGCAGTCGTTCCATGCCCATATTCCAAGGCCTGCTCTGGGTCTCTTTGCTGGGCGGTCTGCCGCTCGGCGTAACGTTCGCAGCCGTCGGCAACTGCGCCGCGCTGGGTTCGTTGCCTGCGGTGCTGGAAGTCGGTGAAGGGCTGCAACAGGAGGTGCAATCACCGGTGGCGATCACTCGGGTGGCGGTGGGTGACCCGAAAATCGCCGATGTGCGAGTCAACGGTAATCAGGCGTTTCTACTCACCGGAGTGGCCGCCGGCGCCACCAGCCTGATGGTCTGGACCGCCTGCGCCAGTGCTCCGCGCCAGAGCATGGTGTTCGTTCAGGGCAAGGCCACCGCGGCGATGACCACCGCTACACGGTTACCCTCTGATGACCCCCTGCTACCGTCGCAAGTACAGACCGACATTCGTTTCGTCGAAGTCAGCCGGACCAAACTGAAAGAGGCCGGCACGTCGATTTTCGGCAAGGGCTCCAACAATTTCCTCTTCGGGGCGCCCGGCACGGTACCCAATACCGGCGTGACGCCGGGCGTGGTGCCGCTGTTCAACATTGATCCGCGGATCGCGGTGCCCAGCATCCCGTTGCTCAACGACAGTTTCAACATTGTCTGGGGCGGTGGCAGCAGTAAATTTCTCGGCATCGTCAATGCGCTGGAGGGCAGCGGCTTTGCCTACACCCTGGCGCGGCCGAGCCTGGTGGCCCTGAGCGGGCAGAGCGCCAGTTTCCTGGCCGGTGGTGAAATCCCGATTCCGGTGCCCAGCGCCAACAGCAACAGTTACTCCATCGAATACAAGGAATTCGGCATCCGCTTGACGCTGACGCCGACCGTGGTCAGTCACGACCGCATTGTCCTCAAAGTGGCGCCGGAGGTCAGCGAACTGGATTACAACAACGGCGTGACCATCGGCGGCACCACCGTTCCGGCGTTCACCATTCGCCGCACCGACACCAGTATTTCCCTGGCCGATGGCGAAAGTTTCGTCATCAGCGGTTTGATCAGCACCCACAATGCCTCGCAGGTCAGCAAGTTTCCGGGGCTGGGCGATATCCCGATTCTCGGTGCGTTTTTTCGCAATTCATCGGTCAACCGCGAAGAGCGTGAGTTGTTGATGATCGTCACGCCGCACCTGGTCCAACCGTTGGCTGCCAACGCACAACTGCCGTCGTTGCCGGGTGAAAAACTGCGCAACTACGACCCCAACTGGTATCGCCTGTACTTCCTCGAAAACGGCAACTTCGATAAACGCAGCGGATTATCGCAATGAGCCAGAACCTGAGCCAGACCTTCCTCGCAATCACGCGCAACAGCACCGACCTTGAGTGGCTGCAAGGCGCCCTCGCCCCGTTGGGCCAGGTGGTCAGCGCCGGCGGCGGCAGCCTCGACGAACTGTTGGCGCTGGTGGACGTGACCTTCGCCAGCCTGGTGTTCGTCGGCCTGGACCGCGAACACGTGGTGGCCCAAAGCGCACTGATCGAAGGTGCCCTGGAAGCCAAGCCGATGCTGGCTATCGTCGCGCTGGGCGACGGCATGGACAACCAACTCGTGCTCAATGCCATGCGCGCCGGTGCACGGGATTTCGTGGCCTATGGTTCGCGTTCCAGTGAAGTCGCGGGGTTGGTGCGACGGCTGAGCAAACGCCTGCCGCCGGTGGCCCCGAACACCCAACTCGGTGGCCTGACCGTGCTCTACGGTGTGCAGAGCAACGCCGACGGCGCGTTAATCGCCAACCACATGGCGCAGGTGGTACAGAAGAGTGGTCAGCAAACGCTGTTGCTGGACTTGGGCCTGCCTCGGGGTGACAGCCTGGCCTTGCTCGGGCTGGAGAGTTCGTTTCATTTCGGCGATGCGTTGCGACACCTGCGGCGTCTGGACGCCACGCTGATTGATAGCGCTTTCACAAGCTGCGACGCCGGGTTGCGAATACTCGCCTACGCCAGCGACGATGATCCGCTGGAGCACACCAGCGCCGCCGAGTTGTACATGCTGCTCAGCGCCCTGCGCCAACACTTCCAGCACATCGTGGTGAACCTCACCGGCCAGCCGGACAGCGAAGCGTTGCGCACCTTCGTCAGCCATTGCGACAAATTACTGTGGTACACCGATCAGAACGTACTCGACTGCCGCCGCAACCTGGCGGTACTCAACCTGTGGCGTGAAAAAGGCATGAAGCTCGATCACGCCAGACTGCTGGTGGACCGCTACCTGCGCAACGTTTCACCGGACTCCGATACCCTGGGCAAAAGCTTCGGCATGGAGATCATCGCGACCCTCATCTACAGCCCGGAAGTGCGGCTTAACGCCAAGAACCAAGGTGTGACTCTGTTTGAACTGGCCCCCCGCGAAGGCCTGACTCAAAGCTTGCGCGCCCTCGGCGAACAATTGGCCAAGCGCTCCGAGAGCCTGGCCAAGCCCAAGTCTGGCTGGTTCAACCGCTTGAGGGGTGCGCAATGAGCGGTGAAAAACTCTTCGGCGCCCCCGTACGCACAACCAGCGGCAACACTGACCACGAAGGTCTGAAACTGGTGTTGCACCGCTACATCATCGACGCCATCGAGGAGTCCGGCAAAAACCTGCTGGAGGGTTCGCGGCAGGTGCTCTCGCAGTTCGTCATCGACAAGATTGCCGAGTACATCGCCCGGCTGCACCTGGCCATTTCCCGCTATGAAATGGAGCGTCTGGCCGAAGAAATCGTCGACGAGCTCACCGGTTTCGGCCCCTTGGAAGTGCTGCTGCGGGACCCGGCGGTGACGGAGATTCTGGTCAACGGCCCGCTCAGGGTATTCATTGAACGCGACGGCGTACTGCATCAAAGCGACCTGCGCTTCATCGATGCGCATCACGTCGAACGGGTTATGCAACGGATCCTCGCGCCCCTCGGCCGACGGCTTGATGAGTCGTCGCCGATGGTCGATGCCCGACTGCCCGACGGTAGCCGGGTCAACGCGATCATTCCACCGATTGCCCTCGACGGCCCTTGCCTGTCGATTCGAAAGTTTCGCAAGGACATGCTCAAAAGCTCCGACCTGATGGCGATGCAAACCATCGATCAGGCGATCTTCGACTTCATTCAGGAGGCCGTGGGCAAGCGCTGCAACATCCTGATCAGCGGCGGCACCGGCACCGGCAAGACCACGCTGCTGAACATTCTCAGCCAGTTGATCAACCCTCACGAGCGAATCGTCACCATCGAAGACGTCGCCGAACTGCAACTGGGCCACCCTCACGTGGTGCGTCTGGAAACCCGACCACCGAATGCCGAAGGCCACGGCGAAGTGAAGGCCAGTGACCTGATTCGCAACGCCTTGCGGATGCGCCCGGACCGAATCATCCTCGGCGAGATTCGTGGCGTCGAAGTGCTGGACGTACTCACCGCCATGAACACCGGCCACGACGGTTCCATGAGCACCGTGCACGCCAACAACGCCCAGGATGCGCTATTGCGCCTGGAGACATTGGTGGGCCTGACGGGACGCACCATCGCCGAACGCACCCTGCGGCAAATGATCTGCGCCGCACTGGACGTAGTGATCCAGCTGACGCGCATGCCCGACGGCCGCCGCTGCGTCAGCGAGGTGGTGGAGGTAGTCGGCATCCGCGATGACGTCTATGTCACCAATACCTTGTTCCGGCTCGACCGGCGCAGCGGTTTCGGTTTTATGCGTGAGGCGGTCAACCCCGCGGGCGACAAACTGCGCCGTGAGTCGGCGCTCTCTCCCTCTGCGTACTGAGGCCACAGCATGCTCAAACCGCTGCTGCTCATTCTCGTTTGCCTGATCTTGCTCGGGCTGTCGATCCGCCTGTTCTACAACGGTTTGCGCCAGACCGGCACCGAGCGTGTGCTGGGCCGTCTGACTCAGGGGCAACCGGAGCCAGTGGTGGCAAAATCGTCCTGGTCGGGTGTGGAGCGGGCCTTTTTGCGCGCCGGCCTCGGGCGTCCCACTGAACGACTGGGGGTGTGGTTGCTGCTCTGGGCCTTTGGCATCTTGCTCGGATTTGCTACCAGTGGCTGGATCGGCTTGCTGGTTCTGTTACTGCTGCCGCCGCTGATTCTGCGCCTGTATGTCAATTGGCGTTATCAGCGCCGACTCCAGCGCATGATCGAACAACTGCCACAAATGCTCGATCACACAGTGCGCAGCCTGAAGTCCGGGCGGACCCTGGCCGATGCGGTGCTGGGCGCCATCGACGCCGCCGAAGATCCGCTGAAAAATGCCATGGGCCGTGTTCAGCGCAACGTGCAGCTGGGGGTCAGCCTGCCGGACGCCGCCTCTGACCTCGCCGAGCTGTATGAGAAAGACGAACTTCGCCTGTTCGCACTCGGTTTAAAGGTCAATCACCGCTATGGCGGCAATGCCAGCGAATTACTGGAAAACCTGATCAAGATGATCCGTGAGCGCGAGCAGGCTGCGCGCCAACTCAGGGCCATGACCGGTGAAACCCGGGTGACCGCTTGGGTCCTGGGCTGTTTGCCGATTGGTCTGGCCGGCTATTTCCTGGCGACCAACCCCCTCTACTTGCTCGCCATGTGGCACGACGATTCGGGGCAAATCATGCTCGCGACAGCGTTCGGCCTGCAGGTGGTGGGCAGCCTGGCGCTCTGGCGCATGTTGCGCAGCGTATGAAAATGCCTCTGCTGATCAGCGCGCTGCTGTTTCTGGGCGCTACATTATTACTGCTCGGCAGTTTGCTGGAACAGCAGCGACGGGCTCGTCAGGTGGCCCGACGGCTGGACGGCAAACGGCTGAATGACGACCGTGTGGGTCACTGGCTGCAGGTGCTGGGTAGCAGCCGGATCGGCCAACGCTCGGTCAATCTGGATAATGAAACCCAAACCCTGCTCAATCGCCTCGGCTGGCGCAGCGCTCGGCGACGCTCGCTGTTCGCGGCCTTCCAGGTGGGCGCCCCGGTGTTGGCACTGGCCCTGAGCTTGCTGGTCCAGGGGGTATTTTTCCCGCACGTGGACAACCAATGGCTCATCCCCGCCTTTGCCACCGGCATCGGCTACCTGCTCCCAAAACGCCTTTTGACCGCAGCCGCCCAGAGCCGGCAAAAACAGTTGGCGACCGAGATTTCCACCTTCATTGCGCTGCTGCGCATCTTGTTCGAATCGGGCATGGCGGTAGAGCAGTCGCTGCGAGTGTTGAGCATTGAAGGCAAACAATTATTGCCGGCCCTTACCCATGAGTTGCGTCTGGTATTGGCCCGGGTCGATTCCGGCCTGGAACTGGGCGAAGAACTGAACAAGGCCACTCGCCTGCTGGCCGTCGATGAGTTCACCGACACCTGCGTCATCCTTCAGCAGTTGATCCATCAGGGTGGCGGCGCGATGAAATCCCTGCTGGCGCTCAAGCAACTGCTCGATGACCGGCGCCTGACACGCCTGCAGGAATACATCTCCAAGATGTCCGCCAAAATGTCCGTCGTGATGATGCTGTTTCTCTTCCCGGCGTTATTGATCGTACTGGCCGGCCCGGGCTTCACCGCCCTGTCCCGGGCCTTTGCTTCCTAGAGGGAACGATATGAAAGCCATCATTGCCGGGTTGAGTCTGTTGTTATTAGGCGGTTGCGCGAGTAACGGCGCGACACCCTGGAGCGCCCTGACCAACACCGCCAGTTGCGCCAAGCTGACGTCCGATGAACAGCTGTCGCTGAACCTCGCCGATGACATGGCCAATGACGGCAAACTGCACGCCAGCCTCGCTAACTTGCAAAGCCTGCCCGACAACCTGGCGGATGTGCGCCTGCGCAAGGCCAAGGTTTATCGACTGCTGGGCCGCAGCGAAGCCGAACCGTTATACCGCAGCCTGCTCGGCAGTTGCCTGGCCGCCGAAGCCGAACACGGCCTGGGTCAACTCGCCGCCGCCAGGGGCGACAACGGCATGGCCCAGGCCCACTTGCAACGGGCCGCACGGCTAGCGCCCACCGACGAGAAAATCCGCAACGACCTGGGCGTGGTGTACCTCAATCAATTACGCGTCGAGGATGCGCGCTTCGAATTTCTGACGGCCATGGAGCTCAAGCAAAGTGATCAGCTGGCGGCGTTGAATCTGGTGACGCTGCTGATCTACCAGGACGACTGGAGCCGCGCCGCCGAACTGGTCAGCCGCCTCGGCCTGAGCCCCGCTCAGGTCACCGAAGCCCAGGCCCGCGCAGAAAGACTCAAGACCCCAAGCAAGCCCGGCCCGACGGCCACGAACCACGTTGCCGCCGTCGCCACATCGCCCCTTCAATAGGGAGAAGCCCTGATGAA
The DNA here is from genome assembly GCF_054897765.1 of Pseudomonas sp. RT4P38. Lineage (NCBI taxonomy): Bacteria > Pseudomonadati > Pseudomonadota > Gammaproteobacteria > Pseudomonadales > Pseudomonadaceae > Pseudomonas > Pseudomonas sp. RT4P38. The sequence goes on along the minus strand of NZ_CM142703.1, from coordinate 942,202 downwards.
ACCGACCGCCCTCTACTGCCTCGGCCTGCTGGCCCTGCCCCTCACCACCCACGCCATCGACGCCGGCCCCGCCTCGCCCCAACAGCAGGAAACCGAAGGCTGGCTGCAACTGCAACGCAGTAACAAGGCGGCTTCCCAGAAACCGCAAACCTCAACCGCGACCGAGCGCGAGCTGAGCATGCAGCGGTGGCTAAAAAGCTATCAGCATGAGATCCCGGAGTACTTTGATCAGTATGAGAGCGGGCAGGTGGACGGTGGGACCGGGGGGTAGTCTTGATCCGGGATTTGTTGTGCCTGAACTGCCGCTTTCGCGAGCAAGCTCGCTCCCACAATAAATCGGGTACGCCTTTCGCTTCTCACATTGATCAGTATGAGAGCGGGCAGGTGGACGGTGGGACGGGGGGTAGTCTTGATCCGGGATCTGTTGTGCCTGAACTGCCGCTTTCGCGAGCAAGCTCGCTCCCACAATAAATCGGGTACGCCTTTCGCTTCTCACATTGATCAGTATGAGAGCGGGCAGGTGGACGGTGGGACGGGGGGTAGTCTTGATCCGGGATTTGTTGTGCCTGAACTGCCGCTTTCGCGAGCAAGCTCGCTCCCACAATAAATCGGGTACACCTTGCGCTTCTCACCACTCAACAGGCCGAGCGTTAGCTCGCCTGCAGCTCTTGATCTTGATCTTGACCACCCGCCCCTTCGGGAGGCTGAGTGGAGGTGTTCATCTGGGGGGAGGCGCGAAGCGCCGTTCGACGCAGTCGAACACATCGAGAGGAGGTTGAAGCGAAGCCAACCGGAGGCGATGCCCCCAGATGAATGCCGGAGCGAAGGAACGCCGAGCCTAGGCGAGGGGCCGGACGCTCGGGGCGAGCGTTTTTTTGCTTACTTTTTTTAGGCGTTTGTAAAAAAAGTGAGTTGCCGTAAGGGCGAAACCCTAAGCGGCCGTTACCGCAGCAACGGATATGTACGCAATCAACCAAATACAGGTCGGCTGTCAGGCCGCCATTGCACGCAAGCCAGCGCCCACATTTTTATCGAGCGGTGACCCGCTGCCGCAACCCGGACTGAATGGGCGTCAAAGCAAGCGCCAACTGCGTCCGATTATGCATATGCGTCAACCGCAACACCTGCGACACATAAAGCTTCACCGTGTTCTCGGTAATCCCCAACTCACAGGCAATCTGATAATTGGTCTGCCCCTTGCCCACCAACCGCGCCACATCCAACTGCCTTGGCGACAGATGACTGAAAATCGCCGGAATCTCAACCCGATCCACAGCACTGACATCGTCATCAGAAGCATCCGGGGACGACGGCCCACGCCGGACCTTATCCAGATCCTGATACAGATCATCGATCGACTCGGAGAGATACTGCAGCTTCTGATTCAAATGCCCCAGCTGCACACTCCTCAGCCGCTCCTGCAACGCCACTTGCTGACGCGCAATCCCGTCGAGCAACTCATGCAGATCAATCGGCTTCTGATAATAATCGGCAAACCCGGCCCGCAACGCCTTGATCACATCCTGTTTGTCCGCGCGCCCGGTGAGCATGATCGCCTCGAACGCCCGGTGCTTGCCGGATAGCCGCTGCAACGTCTGAACCAATTGAATCCCGTCCAGGCCGGGCATGTGCAAATCACAGAGCACCAGGCCGATCGCCTCGTCCTCACTGAAACGCTCGACCGCCTGCCGGCTGGACTCGCAAGGCACACAGCGATAACCATTGCGCTCAAGAAATTCACAAAGCTGCTCAACGATCAGCCGCTGATCGTCAACCACGAGGATTTTCATTGCCGAGGTAGGCTTGTTCACGTGCAACTCCCTGCTGACCACTCCTGTACCGACAGCCACAGGCGGTACAACTACTGGTTTGAAAGTAGACGTACTATCCGACTCTGTACATAGAACGGGCGACTAGTGAAACCAGGCGAGTGTGAGCAACAGGCCCACAAGCGCGAAGGGCGCAAAAGGCTGTTTCTTTGACATTCCAGGCTCCAGATATCGAAGATGATGCCTAAGCCCCTGACCCATATGAAGCCAGACTCTTGGCGCCAGCAGCAGCCAGAGCACACTGGTCAATCCGGCGCCAATGAACACGCCGAGCAGGTGCATACCGTCCGTCGCCAGCCCCAGGGCGGTCATGAGTTTCACATCGCCTGCGCCCAGACGTCTGAGCGCATAACCGGGCAAGGTAAAGGCCAGCGCAAGCAAACAAGCCCAACCGCCCTGCACCGCCTCGGCCCCCAGCCAGGTGGTGCCTGTCCACAGCAGATAGGCCAGCGCCAACACTCCTGCGCCAAGGGTCAGGCCATTGGCAATGTGCCGTTCTCGAGCATCCTGTGCTGCGCATAGCGTCAGCCAGATCAGTAGGACAAAGTTCTGCATCCGTAAAAAACGTCCGTTTTGGCTGAATGATTCTATGCTGATATCACGTAGTGAAGGACAGGGTAGACGCAGTCATGAAAACAGGCCTCCCCCGCAAGCAAAAAGGCGCTGTAGCGATTGAATTCGCTTTGGTGTTCCTCATCTTTTTCGCCGTGTTTTATGGGATTGTCACGTACAGTCTGCCGCTGTTGCTGATGCAATCGTTCAACCAGTCGACCGCCGAAGCCGTGCGCCGAAGCGTGGCACTGGACCCGAGCACCCCCGGGTACGACACCGCGGTAAAAACCGTCGCCACCACGGAATTGAGCCGGCAGCTGGCCTGGATTCCCGCCGCACTGAATTTCAATATCGCCACCGACGCCAGCGCCACCTACGTGGGCGGGGTGTTGAAGGTCAGCATCAACTACCCCACCAGCAAACTGCAGCAGGTCATCCCGTTTCTGAACCTGCCGGGGATTGGCCAAGTGCCCAATCTGCCGGCGACTCTCACCGCCAGTTCGAGCCTGCAATTTTGAGTTCCGCAGACAAACTCTTCGGCCGCCTGCTTAACCGCCATCCGCCTCAGCCGCTGGACACGCCAGACTCCCTGAGCGTGCAAAGTGTCGGCTTGCAGGTGCATCTGGATGCCGAAGGTCGAGTGATTCACCTGACCGGCCCGCTGCGGCATGTGCTGGCCCAGCAGAAGCCCGCTGCGCAAGCACCGCACCTACTCGATTTCCTCATGCCCCACAGCTGCCTCGCCGTTGAAGGCTCGCCTGCGGATTGGCTGGGGCAGACGCTGGATCTGGATTTCTACAGCCTCAGCGGACAACCCCTGCACCTGCGCGGCTGGGTCCAGCCGTTAGCCGATGCCTGGCTGTTGCAGTTACTGGACATCGGTGACTTGTTGCTCGAACGCCGACAATCACGCAGCCGCGAGCAATGCCAGTTGCTCGCGACGCAGATCGGCGAGCAGTTACGCCTGTGCAGCCTGACGCGCTTGCCCGAGGTGCTTGTAGAACAATTGCAAGGCCTGACTCAGCGCTTTCGTATTCCATGCGTCGCGGTGGCCCTGCTCGATGAACAGGAAGAAGGCTGGCAGATCCATCAGCATTACGCAGCGTTCGATGCGCCCCGATTGTGGCAAAACACTCAGCGCCTGGGCACCGGCCTCGACAGTCTGAACGGCTCTGCGCCGCAATGCCTGCCCCCCGGTGAACATCCCCGCTTGCAAGGCACCTTCGGTAATGCCGAAGGGTTCGCGGTGCCCTATCACGATGCGCAAGGTGTGGTCGCCTGGTTGCTGTGTGGCTTTTATCCGGTGCAGCAACATGCACCCGACATGAATGATCGCGACTGGTTGCAGCTCGCCGCCGCGCTCGCGGGCCCGTTGCTGGAGCGTTTGCGCGAGCACCGGCACCAACTGCAACTGGAGCGGCTGGAGTCGTTGCAAGCCTTGCTCGGCACCGGCTGGTGGGAAGTGTTCAGCGACACTCGCGAGGTGCAATTGGCGCCGTCGCTGGCCAGTACTCTCAACCTTTCGAGCGCCCGATTGCCGCTACACGACTGGCTTGATCAGGTGCATCCCGCCGACCGTGAAGAGCTGAGCAGTCGCCTGCAAGCCTTACAGGACGAAGGCACCCCATTGCTGCTGTGCGTGCGCCTGGCACAAACCCCGAACTGGCATCGCCTTCAGGGACAGGCCCTGGGTGTCGGCAAAAACCGGCGACTGGTGGGCTTCATGCTCGACATCAGCGACATCAAAAACCAGGAGCAAAACGCTGCAGCGGCCCATGCCCGACTGGACAATCTGATCGCCAGTTCACCGGCGGTGATCTACGTGCAGCGCTACGTCGAAGGTGCGCTGCAACCGACGTTTTTCAGTGACAGCCTGCTGCCGCTGCTCGGCTGGACACTGGCTGATTGCGCGGCGGGGACGTTGGTTGAAAGGGTTCATCCCGAGGACCGCGATCAGTATTTCGAGCGCACCCGACGCCTGTTGCGAGAAGGTTCGGTACGCACCCGCTACCGGTTGCGCGACAGTCGCGGCGATTACCACTGGATGCTCGATGAAGCCAGACTGCTGCGCGATGACCTTGGCCTGCCGGTGGAAGCCGTCGGCCTGTGGCTCGACGTCACCGAAGCGACCCTGGCCGCCGAGCAGGTGAAACAAAGTGAAGAACGTTACCGGATCCTGGTGGAAGACTCGCCGGCGATGATCTGCCGCTACCGCCCCGACCTGACCCTGACCTTCGGCAACCGTCCGCTGGCGACGTATCTGGAGTGCCAGCCCGAGCAATTGCCAGGGGTGAATCTGGGCACCTGGATGTCGCAGGAACAGCGCGAAGCGTTTCTCCAGCGGCTCAGCCGACTCAGCCCGGAGTTCCCGGTCAGCACCGCGGAAATCAATCTGCAACTGCCGGGACGGGAACATGCCTGGTGGGTATGGTCGGATCGCGGGGTGTTTGATGAGGACGGCCGCTTGCTGGAGATTCAGGCCGTGGGCCGCGACAACACCGAGGTCCGCCGCGCCCAGCAGCAGCTCACCCAGAGCGCCAAAATGGCCACCCTTGGCGAAATGGCCACGGGGCTGGCCCATGAAATCAACCAGCCGCTGAACGTGATGCGCATGGCCATCGTCAATGTGCTCAAGCGCCTGAGCAACGGCGATGCACAAATCGATTACCTGACCGACAAGCTCAACCGCATCGATGCCCAGGTGCAGCGCGCCGCCCGGGTGGTGGATCACATGCGGGTGTTTGGCCGCCGCTCGGAGATCGAGCAGCATCCGTTCAATCCGGCGCAAGCCATCGAAGGCACGCTGTCGCTGCTGGCCGAAGGGATGCGCGGCAAAGGGGTCGATCTGCGGGTCAGCGACACCAGATTCGACGTGCAGGTGCGCGGTCATGTCGATCAACTCGAACAGGTGTTGATCAATCTGATGGTTAACGCGCGGGATGCGTTGCTCGGTAAACGCGAGGCCGACCGCGAGTTCAAGCCGTGGATCTCGGTGTACGTCGAACGAGATGCGCAGTCGGTGCGGCTGTGGGTCGAGGACAACGGCGGTGGTATCGATCCACGACTGCTGGAGCGGATTTTCGAACCGTTCTTCACCACCAAACCCGTGGGTGTCGGCACCGGGCTCGGGTTATCGGTGAGTTACGGCATCGTCGAGAACATGGGCGGAAAACTGAGCGTTAGAAACTCGGTCGAGGGCGCACGGTTTTGTATCGAACTGCCGATTGCCGCCGACGATCAGATCACCAGCGTCGCTCGTCCTGAGTGACAGCTGAGGTTGGCACCGACATCGACTTTGTTCAGATCGATTCCCAGACTGAGCAGCAGCGTGTTGATCAAGGTGTCGAGTAACGGGCTGAGCACGCTGTTGATCGCGTTGACCAGCAATGTTGTGACGCTGCTGAGGATTGCTCCCAGACCACCGACCAGACTGCCCGTCGGGCCGTACATGTTGACCTTGATATTGGTCAGCGTGTCGGTAAGGCTGCTGACGATATTGCTGGTGGAATAGGAATAGTAGAACGGTGGCTGGTTGATCTCCGGCAGGCTGGTGGCCGGCGGTGCAGAATAGACGTGGGGCATGTTGGCGTTCTGCGCCACGGTCGTGTCGGCCATGATACTGATGCCGCCGCCGACGCCCGGAATCCGTGGGTCGCAGGAAATGGGCAGGAACAGAATCCTCAGACAGGTTTTCACCCCGATATCGATCACCTTCAACGGCTGCACCACTACCGCCGGTGGCGTGGTGTTGCTGCCGAAAGCGGTGGCTGGGTCGATCTTGCCGATCTTCAGATTTACCAGCGAAGTGCTGGTGTTGGTGGTCAGGGTTTTGTTGGTGGTACTGACGCAACTGTAGGCAGTGACATAGCTGTTGGCGCTGGCAACGTCCAGCGCCACGTCGATACGTATCGGTGGCGGCAGCACGATGATGTCGGGAGTCTGACAGGGCACGAGCAAGGCACAGGTCAGTGAATTGAGCACTCCCACCAGGTTGAGATTGAGCAAGGCGTTGAGTGTGTTGGTCAGCGGGCCTGCCAGATCAGCCACCGCATTGATCAGCGCCACGATGGAATCGAGCACCGGCAAGTCGATCGACAGCAATGTCCTGATCTGGGCAGTTCGCACATAGATGCGGTTGGGCCCCAATGGCGCCAGCGCGGCGTTTTTCGGATTGCCGATGGCCGACAGCTGCGCAGGCTCCAGCACCTGCACCCGGGCGGTGATTTGCGCCAGGCCCGCCAGGTTGATCGGCAACGTCGCCACCAGGCCGTTTTTCTTGTTGGCCAGTTGCACGACAGCTTCGATCAGGTCGAACACCTTCAGATGGGTCGCCAGCGCCGAAATGTTGCTGCCAGTCTCGACGTGCAGCAGGTTACCGAGTACCACCGTCGTCGTGCCAGCCGCGACCTTGAGCGCCTGCAAACTCCCAATTGTCGCCGTCGCGCCGAGCGTGCCGCCAGGGTCCAGCACATTGACGACAGTCTGGATCAGTTGGCTGACGGCAACGGTAGTGCCCAGCACCTGGTCATACCCGGCGGCGCTGAGGTTAAGGTCGACCTTCAATCGGTCAAGGTAACCGAGCAGGCTGATGTTGGTGTTCACCAACCCGTTCCAGCCCGCCACAGTGATGTTGACATTGCCGCCCAGCAAACCACCAAACAGCGCGTTGAGGGTGGCGGACTTGCTGGTATCGACGCTCAGCGCCGTACTGCGGATGGTCAGCGAAGCCAGGGGTGGCGGTAATGCGGCCACAGCGGTGGCCGTCAGGTTAATAGTCGCTCCACGTGGGGCGCCACCGAACAGGGCGCCGACACCGCCGGCGAAACTCTGCTGGACCGGATGGCTGGCGATCACCCGAATGGCTTCGCTCTTGCTTGGGTCGGCGCCAAATACTCGAAGGTTATTGGCATCCAGGGTCAAGGCGCCGCAAGCGACCAGCAGATTGCGATTGGGGTCAGGAAGGGTGAAGTCGTTGCGGTTTGCGCTGGCGGTGGCATAGACGGTGGCGGTGTTGCCCGCGGCGCAATCACCCCCTCGGGTGGACGCCTCAAGTGCGGCCATGTCCGCTACGCGCTGAAGGTCGCGTTTTTCCAGGTATAAACGACCGCTGTCGACCACAATCAGCAAGAACATCAGGGCCATGCCCAATGTCAGGGCCGCCATCAAACCGATCGCCCCCCGTTGCCGGGACGGGCTGCGAAACTGCAAACGGGGAGACATCACGCACTCCTTTGCCGGTGCACAGTCGAGGGCTACCTCCATGGATGAACAGCAGTGTAGACAACACTTGGCTGAACTGCCGGCAACATGCCATTGCGGACAACAAAAAACACTGTGGGAGCGAGCTTGCTCCCACAGTGGTTGGGTGGTGTTTATTTCGGTGGATAGTTGGCGAGGATTCGCCCGACTGTTTCACGTATCGCATTGGCGCGATCAGACGGATTGCGCGTACTGCTGAGCATCTGCTCGTCACTGCCGCGCCACACCAGCTTGCCGTCCTTGCCATCCAGCAGGTCGATCTGGATGATCGCCACTTTGTAGCTGACGTTACGGGTTTCGTTGTACATCGGCCCACCCCAGTAGCCGTTCCATGGATTACCCCAAGCGCCGCCGCCGTAGTGGGTGGTTACTTGTTGCTGGCGCTGTTCGACGATCAGATAGGTCTGCACGCTCAAATCGCCCTTTTGGCCACCCGCAGCCGGACGCAGGCCACGCTGATCCAGCTGATCGGTCACTGATTGGCGTATGCGTTGTTCAGTCAGGTCGCTCTTGATCCGTGGGTCATCGGGGCGATATTGCAGGGCGGGTTCTTTCCAGCTCCAGCTGCGATAGGCGGCGAAGTCGCGGCTGGCATCGAAGTCATGATTGACCTGGTTGGCGCAGGCACTGAGCAGCACGGCCACAGCCAGTAAAGCGAGACGGCGGAACATGGTATTTCTCCGGTAGAAGACATGAACCTGCGCAATGCTTCTTAACGACAGAAGCTAACCAGGAGGATACGCCGACATCGCCTTTTCTACAGCCTCCCGTATCGCATCGGCACGCTCGCTCTGGCTGCCTCGGTTGCTGGTTTCGGCGCTGGCACTCCACACCGGTTGACCGGTGCCGGCATCAAACAGATCAACCCGCACCACCACGACCTGTTCCTGATAAGTCCGAACGATCGGCACGGTGTTGTACATGCCGTAACCGCTGCCGTAGCGGTTGTAACCGCCATAACCGCCGCCGTAATAACCATAGTCGTCCCGAACCTGACGCACGCGGGTTTCCAGGCGCAGGTCGGCGCTGACAAACAGATCCGCCGGGCGATTGTCGTGCAGCGGGCGCAAGCCTCGTTGATCGAGGGCATTGCTGACGGCTTCGGCGACCTGCGCCGAATCCGCCCAGGCGCTGCCCGGCGGCAGCTGCCCGTTGAGCCAGGCCCAACTGCGGTAGCGCCCGTAGTCACGCGGCGGCGCCGGGTAGGCGCTGCGGTCAAAGGTGTTGGCCGCCTGAGGCGGCGCGGGTGGCAAGGGGTTGGATGACGCCACATAAGGATTGCTGCCCTGACAGGCCGCCAACCCGAGACAGATCACCAATAACCCCGAACGACTGTTCATTTCGCGCTCCGATCAGACCGGCCGACAGATCCAGTGCAAGTAGCGCCCAAGCCCGGCAAAACTTGGGTGACGACGGTGGGCCAGTTCCATTTCCAGCAAATCCACCAGTTCGGCGCGGGCCTGGAATTCCACCGGCATGTAGTCGTGAAAAACTCGAACCCCGCTCTGGGTTTCGACCTGCCACAGGCCCTCAAGTTGCGCCGCCAGTTCACGTGGATCAAGGGGCTGCTGCGGCGTCAGGCTTTGCTTTTCACCGGCCATGTCGTTCTTGCGCATCTTGCGGAAGTGGCCTTTGAGCAGGTTGCGATAGATCAGCGCATCGCGGTTGTAGAAGGCCAGGGACAACCAGCCATCCTGCTTGGTCAATTGATGCAGCACCGGCAGGATCGCATGCGGTTCGGCCAGCCATTCCAGCACGGCGTGGCACAGCACCAGGTCGTAGGGTTCGGTGAGTTGGCCGAGCAGTTCCTGCCACGGCGCCTGTATGAACGTCGCTGTTTGCCCGGCGTCGGCAAAGCGCTGGCGGGCGCCTTCGAGCATCGGTTCGGCGGGTTCGGCCAGCGTGACCTCATGACCGCGCTGGGCCAGCCACAACGACATGTGGCCCAGGCCGGCGCCGATGTCCAGGACTCGCAGCGGCCGGTCCGGCAAGGTTTCGGCCAGGTCGGCCTGAAGCACCGCCAGACGGATCGCGCCTTTGGCACCGCCATAGATTTTTTCGGCGAAGCGGGTCGCCAGCTGATCGAAATGACGGTCGCTCATCAGCTGAACCTCCGTTCGCTGTCCGCGAGTTTGCTGCGCACCACTTCATTCATGTCCAATCCCAACTCGCTGCACAGCAGCAGTAGATAGAGCACGATGTCGCCGATTTCCTGCCCGGCATGGGCCAGTTTGTCAGCCGGTAACTGGCGCGACCGGTCTTCGGTCAGCCACTGGAAAATCTCCACCAGCTCGGACATTTCCACGCTCGCGGCCATCGCCAGGTTTTTCGGGCTGTGAAATTGCCGCCAGTCATTGCGGTCACGGATGGCGTGCAGGCGTTCGGTCAGTTCAACAAGGTTCATCGGGCTCTCCTGAAGGCGTATAGCTTCGGGGGGATGAGGAGTGAAGGCAAGCGGCAAGCGCTGCAAAACCACTATGCTTGGAGGGAACTCGGCACCCTGCTCGATAGCCCAAGGCTCAAGTCCGGCAACCACGCCACCACTTTCATCAAGGACGCTCACGACATGCAGGTAGAAAGTTTTTTCGAATGGCTCGGCCAGGCACTCGGTTCGGTTATCCGTTTCATCGTTGACGGCCTCAGTGGCTTGTTCAATCTGTTGAGCCACGCTGGCAGCAACTTTGTCGAAGGGCTGTCCCGTGCGCTGGGCATGGACACGTCAATCATCAGCATCATCGCGTTGATTCTTGGGTTGATGCTGTTGTGGTCGGCGATTCGGGCGTTCATGAATGCGTCGATCATCATGGGGATCATTTGGTTGCTGTTGGGGCTTTGGTTGTTGAGTTGGATAATCCACTAACACCACCCATCCCTGTGGGAGCGAGCTTGCTCGCGATGAGGCCGGCACATTCACCATCCATGTTGATTGTCAGACCGCCATCGCGAGCAAGCTCGCTCCCACAATGGATCGCTGCAGACTTCCAATGTGTCGCTACAATGCCGCTCCCCCAAGGAGCCTGCATGTCCAACCTGATCGCCGACTGGCGCGACCGCCCAACCCATCGTCGAGTCTGGGCGCTCGCTGCCCCCATGATTCTCTCGAACATTTCCGTACCGCTGGTGGCGTTGGTCGACAGTACAGTCATCGGCCACTTGCCCCACGCTCATCAGTTGGGCGCCGTCGCGGTTGGGGCCAGCCTGTATACCTTTCTCGCCTGGGCAATGGGTTTTCTGCGCATGGGCTCCACCGGGTTCGCCGCACAGGCCGCCGGGCGTGGGGACGGCGCGGCGTTGCGGCAGATTTTGCTGCAGGGTCTGTTGTTGGCCATGGGCCTGGCCATTGTCCTGGGAGTACTGGGTGTCCCGTTGAGCGGCGTCGCGCTGCACTTCATGCAGCCGTCGGCGGAGCTGGATCAACTGACCCGCGAGTTTTTCCACACCCGCCTGTTCGGTCTGCCGGCAGCGCTGGCCAGTTATGCGCTGGTCGGCTGGTTCCTCGGCACTCAGAACGCCCGGGCGCCGCTGGCCATTCTGCTGAGCACCAACCTGGTGAATATCGCGCTGAACCTGTGGTTCGTCCTCGGGCTGGATTGGGGCGTGGTCGGTTCGGCCCGAGCGTCGGTGATCGCCGAATGGACCGGCGCGCTGATCGGCCTTCTGATGACCCGCAACGCCCTGCTCGCCTATCCCGGCCACATCGCCTGGGCCGCGCTGACGCTGTGGCAGAGCTGGCGGCCGCTATTGGCGGTCAATCGCGACATTTTCATCCGCAGCCTGGCGCTGCAATCGGTGTTTTTCCTGATCACCGTGCAAGGCGCGCGGCTGGGCGATGCCACCGTCGCCGCCAACGCGTTGCTGCTCAATGGCTTGTTGCTGACTGCACACGCGCTGGACGGTTTGGCCCACGCCGTGGAAGCCCTTTGCGGGCATGCCATCGGTGCTCGCGATCGAGGGTCTCTGCGCCGCTCATTGGTGGTGGCCTGCGGTTGGTCGTTGCTGGCGAGTCTGGGTTTTGCCGTGCTGTTCCTGTTCGCCGGGCATCTGTTTATCGAGATGCAAACCGACATTCAGAGCGTGCGCGACACAGCGTTTATCTACCTGCCCTACCTCGCGACGCTGCCGTTGATCGCGGTCTGGAGTTACCTGCTCGACGGGCTGTTTATCGGCGCCACCCGTGCCCGGGAAATGCGCAACGGCATGCTGCTGACGGTGATTCTGTTACTGCCGTTTGCCTGGGTGTTGAAAGGTTTTGGCAACCATGGATTGTGGATAACGTTTCTGTTGTTCATGTTGCTGCGCAGCCTGACCCTCGGCGCTTTTGCCTGGTATCTGCACAAGAGCGACGGCTGGTTTGCAGGCAACGCTCACTGAGTCGGCGTGGCTTCGATGAAGGCCGTGACCTCACCAAAACGCCGCCGATTGCCAAGCTGGACAGCCGCCGGAGCGTGCTCGCCATCGATGTCGAACCTCGTGTTCAGGGCTGATCGTTCTGCCACAGATTGCGCAGGTTATCGAGACGCTCCTGTTGGGTGAAGCCCGGCAACGGTTGCGCAGGGAACGCGCCAGGGTACTGCAAGCGTAGCCATAACCAGCCATCGAGCACCCGACGTTCGCTGAAACCCAGCGCCAGCCCTTCTTGCACGTGGGACCACAGCGTGTGGTATTCGGTCCCGGTAGATTTGCTCCAGTGCCAAGTGTGCTGTTCCAACACGCAGGTTTGCAGTTTTTCCCGATGACGAGGGCTGAGGTTTTCTTCAGCCGCCAAAGGGCTGACGGTAAGCCTCGGGTTGACCAACTGTTGCCAACCCTGACTGCCGACTGCGCGGTCGGCCCAGGTCCCGCCGAACCAGCGCAACTGGCTGATCGGACCCAGCCAGCGGCTCAGCTCCAGCGCATCGCAGGCATCAAAAAAGTAACTGGCGGTATGTGGGTTGTAGTAACTCAACAAGGCCCGGTGATGCGAGTCGAAAGTGACCGTGAGCATCCGGCGCAAATGCGCCAGCAACTGCGACGACGACGTCTCACTGGCGACCAGCAAGCCTCGCCAGAGTAACGCTTCGCTTTGGCACAACCCGGCCAGCGCAGGGCATGTCCGAAGGTCGATCAGGGCCGGTCCGACTTCACGCAATGCATGCCACTCAGTGCCTTCGAACAACCAGAACCACCGGGCATGCGCAAACTTCTGTTGCAGCGCCGCCCGAGCCTGTGGCGCACCCGGTACATCCAGCAATAACCATTGCGGGGTCGCGGCGATCATGCCGCACCGCTCTGGCCAAACCGCATCGCTGCCCGGCAGGTGCAAAGGGTTTGCGTGCAATGGCTGAAACTGCCACCACCGGGCAGCAGGCACAGCAACATCAAGGGCTCGCCCGACTGCAGCCATCCCTGCAGCCATCCCTGCAGGCCTTCAATGGGCGGGCAATCATTGGGCGTGACGGGGGTTTTAGCCTCTTGAACAGGCGTAGGCATGTGAATAAACCCGGTGATCAACGGCTGATCCGGATCACCCTCGATAAAGCTCACCACGACCTCAGCCCCCTCACTCAACTGCGTGACTGCCGCGCCCCCCAGTTCAGCGGCCAACGGCAGCCAACAGTGACTGGGCGCCGCACCCTCGCCCTGATAGAGCCAGTCAAATTGCACGGCAACCGGTCTGGACGGATCAGGCCGCGATTCATCGATGTCGACCACCCAAGCCCGTTGCAGGCTGTGCATCGTTGGTTTCACTGCAGAGTGAGGCGACACAAAAGGCACCTCCCAGTGAACCGCGCGGATCTGGTTGCTGTAGGGGGCCATTGGATCCTGGCTCCCCTGATGCTCGACATGGGTCAGCAGCCAGAGATGATTCCAGTCGGCGATCGGATGGTCGGACAGCGGCATCAGCTGACCACTGCGCAGCGACGTCAGATCCGAACGACCTTCGGCACTTTGCGGGGTTCGTCGTCCTCCCTGAAGCTCGAATTGGCGCACTGCCGGTTGCTCGCGCTCGACCTGGAAACGTGCATGTTCACCGAGGCGAAAATGCCCCTGACCCTCACCGAAAACCACGCAGCTCGCGTCCGCACGGTGTTCGAAGTGGTAATGAAGCTGTTCCTGGGCACACAAGCGCTGGAGAAATTGCAGGTCCGATTCCCGGTACTGCGTACAGAAATCACGGGCCGGGTAATCGCCACTCAGCTCGAAACGACGATCCTTGCCGACAATGCCATGTTCCTTGAGCACCTGATCAAGGATTTGCGGTACGGAGCGCGCGCTGAAGATTCGCTGACTGAAGCGCAGGGAAAGGCAAGCCAGCTTCGGCCTCAGACGTATGCGACAGAGCCTGACAGCCGGGTCATGGTCATGCTGGACGAGTCCATGCAATTGTCCGTGGAAGCCGTTTCCCGCAGGCCCGACGCGCAAAAAGGCCGGGCGGTACAGCAGGCTTGCAAGGTCGAGTGTCAGGTCATCGATGAGCAGATCCACGTCGAACACAAAAGGCTCGCTGATCGCTTCTCGACCGGTAAACGCCAAGACCTCAAAGGAGTCGGGCAGACCTGCTACATCCAGACGAAATGACGGCTCGTTGACTGGATCGAACATCGGCGATTCTCTACAGGAGGGGCGGCCGGGGATTCTCTCCGAGAGAGTTGGCCGAGTAGAGTGCCGAAGTACAACTTAGGAAATGACCTACGCGAAAAGAAGACCACATCGCTTGGATGGCTAGGAATGTGGGCCATTTCGCTTGAAATCAGAGAGGCTTCCCACCAGGTCATCTGAAATTTCCGCTATTAACGGTACATTTTCAGACAACCTGATGAGAGCGGTGCCTTACCTCAAGAAGACAGGTAAGACGAACGGGTCAGGCCCAGACGCAAAGCATCGAGGAACTGGGTGCGCTCGGCAGCAGTGATGCGCGCACTGGCGCACTTGTCGCGGTAGTGGGTCATCAGCTCTTCCGGCGACAAGTGCACATAACGCAGCATGTCTTCGATGGTGTCGTGGGTTTCGATACCCGCGTGGTACACGCTGCCGTCGGCATTCTGGTAGATGTTCACCGAATCGGTGTCACCGAACAGGTTGTGCATGTCGCCGAGGATTTCCTGGTAGGCGCCGACCAGGAAGATACCCAGCAGGTAGTCTTCGCCTTCGTTCAAACCGTGAACCGGCAGGCTGGTTTCGATGCTCTGCTCGTCGACGTATTGCTTGATCTTGCCGTCCGAGTCGCAGGTCAAATCTTGCAGCACAGCACGGCGCAGCGGCTCTTCGTCGAGACGGTGCAGCGGCAGGATCGGCAGCACCTGACCGATGGCCCAGGTGTCCGGCAGGCTCTGGAATACCGAGAAGTTGCAGATGTACTTGTCGGCCAGCTTGTCGTTGAGTTCGTCGAGCACCTGACGGTGGGAACGCTGACGGGCCTTCAACGAGTTGTGCAGGCGACGGCATACGGCGAAGTAGCATTGCTCGGCCAGGGCTTTTTCCGCCAGGGTCAGCTTGCCATCGGCGTACTGGGTCGCGATGTCGCTCATATAGTGCGTGGCGCGCCAGTAGGTTTCGGTGACCATCTCGATGTCGGTCGGGCCCAGCAGGTCAACCAGCCACTGCACGGTTTCCGGCAGTTCTTCCTTGTTCTCGATCTGCGGCACGTCGTCGTTGTGTTTCTCGACGTCGGTCACCTGCACCACCAGCATGGCGTGGTGGGCGGTCAGGGAGCGGCCGCTCTCGGAGAAGATGTTCGGATGCGGCAGGCTCTGCGCGTCGCAGAACTCCTTGAGCATCCCGACCACGACACCGGCGTAATCGTCCATGTCGTAGTTGATCGAGCTGGCGTTGCGCGAGTGCGTACCGTCGTAGTCCACGCCCAGACCGCCGCCGACGTCGATGTGGTCAACCGGCAAGCCGAGGTTGCGCAGTTCGCCGTAGTAGCGAATCGCTTCCTTGAAGCCGTGTTGGTAGTCCGCCAGGTTGGCGATCTGCGAGCCCATGTGGAAGTGCAGCAGGCGAATGCCCTGATCCAGACCAGCCGCGCGGAAACGCTCGACCACCGACAGCAGTTGCGCCGCCGACAGACCAAACTTGGATTTCTCACCACCGGTGTCGGCCCACTTGCTCGACGCCAGGGACGACAGACGCACGCGCAGGCCAACCTGAGGCTTGACCTTCAGCGAGGCGGCTTCTTCGATCACCAGCGCGACTTCGGATTCTTTCTCGATCACGATGAACACGTTGTGGCCAAGCTTCTGGCCCATCAGCGCCAGACGAATGAACTCGCGGTCCTTGTAACCGTTGCAGACGATGGTGCCACCCTTCGGCGCCAGCGCCAGCACGGCCAGCAGCTCAGGCTTGGAACCAGCTTCCAGACCGATGGACACGTCTTGAGTCGCGATGATGTTCTCGATCACCGCTTCCTGCTGGTTCACCTTGATCGGGTACAGCGCAGTGTACTTGCTCTGGTATTCCAGACGCTCGATGTTGGCATCAAACGCGCCGGTCAGCTGGCGCACGCGGTCTTGCAGAATGTCAGGGAAACGCACCAGCAACGGCAAGGACAGGCCGCTTTTGCGCAGCTGGTCAACTTGCTCGAACAGGTCGATAGGCGAACTGGTCGGACCGTTCGGACGAACTTCGACGCGACCGGCATCATTGATCGCGAAATACCCGGCCCCCCAATGGCGAATCCCGTAAACACTGCGGCTGTCCGCAACTGTCCATTGGCTGCCATCGTCTTTGCGTGTGCGTCGTACGGACATTGAAGTCCCCTATAAAGAAGTCATAGAGCGTCGCCTGGGTTCAGGCCGGCGCAGTCTAAAGAATGAAAATGACGGTTCGTCAACGAGGGGATAGACCTCGCTGACCGCAGTGAGTTTAGAAACCGGTCAGAACAGGCTCTGTGAAAACCATGTAGACGACGTCAGGCCTGCTGTCAGGACTGGATCAAGCCGAGGGTGGTTTTCACAGAGGCTGCTAGCCGCCGGACTTCTTCGCTTTGAAACCGAGTTTGATCAGCTCGGCCAAGAGTAGCTCGACATGATCGCCCTGGATTTCAATGATTGCGTCTTTCAACGCCCCGCCGGTCCCGCAACGTTTCTTCAACGTGGTGGCCAGGTCCTTGAGCGCGTCTTCGGGCAACGGCACGCCGGTGATGGTGGTCACCGTCTTGCCGCCACGGCCCTTGCTTTCGCGACGCACGCGAGCGATGCCGTCGCCGGCCGGGATAACGGTTTGTTTGCAGATACAGGCATCCACCGGTTTACTGCAATCCGGGCAATGACGACCTGCGTCGGTGGAAAATACCAGGCCACCAAGGGCGGCGAAGGATGCGGCTTTTTTGGCCACCGGCAATCCTCTTGGGAGGACAAAGACTGGTCGCGGCAACCTGGGCAGGTGCCATCGACCGCGAAGCCCCACTCAGGCAGGGGCAGCGCTACTGAGCCAGGCAATGCCGGTTCAGTTTGAAAAGGTCGCGCAGTGTAACGGCAAAAAGCCGACTTGCTAAGAGCCAATCGGCGCCAATTTATGCCTCTTATGCAACGTCCGACCCACGGGCCCGAAGATAGCGCTTCAACGCGGCCAGAGAGTCCGGGCAATAAGGCTTTTGCTGGATTTCCAGCAGGACCTGATCGACGGGGATAAAGCGCGCTTCCAGCACCTCTTCAGGTTGCAGGATCAACGGGCCGTCCCACACCGCCGAAAACGCCGAACACCACAGCCGATTGCCGGTGTCTTCGAAGAAAAAGTGATCATGGGCGGTCAGTTCCACACCGCTGACGCCCAGCTCTTCTTCCAGCTCGCGGGCGGCCGATTCGGCGTAGGTTTCGGTCGCAAGCACCATGCCCCCCGCCGCCACGTCCCAGAAACCTGGATAAATGGCTTTGCTCAGCGTGCGTCGATGCACGCAGAGTTCACCGACGGAATTGAACAGCATGATGTAAGTGCCGCGCCCGATCAGCCCGCGTTCGCGCAGGTCGGAGCGGACCAGGGCGCCGAGCAGGTTGTCCTGCTCGTCAACCCAGGCGATCTGTTCGGCATCCGAGGCCGCGCGATGGGCGGCCTCCCGCACGCTATCGAAGGAGCTATCAACCATGACTCAGCCCTGATTAAGCAGTTGGCGCAAATCGATCACTGCGGCGTTGGCCCGGGAGATGTAATTGGCCATGACCAGCGAGTGGTTGGCCAGCACCCCGAAGCCGCTGCCGTTAAGGATCATCGGGCTCCAGACCGGTTCCTGCGAGGCTTCCAGCTCACGAATGATCTGGCGCACGCTGACAGTGGCGTTCTTCTTGGCCAGCACGTCGGCGAAGTCGACTTCGATGGCGCGCAGCAGGTGGGACAAGGCCCAGGCCTGACCGCGCGCTTCGTAGAACACATTGTCGATCTGCATCCACGGGGTTTCGACGATCTCTTCGTCAACCTGTGGCACCTGACCTGGAGCGACGACTTCAGTTTTCAGCGCGGTGTTGAGCTTGACCCGGCCAACACTGGCCGACAGCCGTTGCGACAGCGAACCCAGACGGGTGCCGACATCGCCCAGCCAGTTATTCAGGTTGTCGGCGCGGGCATAGAACAGCGCGTTTTTCTGCGACGGATCGGACAGGCGCGCCTGATAACGGCTCAGGGAATTGATGCCTTCCAGGTACTCGGACTCACTGGACGGCAGCACCCAGCTCCTGTTGTCGAAGTTGAAACGCGGCTCGGCCTTGGCCAGGTCGGAGTCTTCGGCAGATTGCGATTGCGAGCGGGCGAAGTCTTTACGCAAGGCACGCGTCAAGTCACGGACCTGGACCAGCACGCCATATTCCCAGCTCGGCGTGTTGTCCATCCACAGACCCGGCGGGAAACGGTCGTTGGAAATATAGCCACCCGGCTTGGTCAACAAAGTACCGGCGACGGTCTTGAGGGTTTCGACCGTGGTGTAGCCGATGACCATTTGCTTGCCTTCTTTCTCGGCGGCCATCTGGGCATTCTGCTGAACCGGGAACAGTGCAGGTTCCTGGCTCCAGTACCAGCCCAGCGCAATAGCCACCAGCAAGTAAATGGCAATCAGAGTGGCCAGCGCCCGGCTGAACAACAGGCCACCCAAGTAACTGCGGGTGGCCGATTTCGGTTCAGCGGCACGTTCAGGCGCGCTGCCCGCGCGATTCTTCCAGTCCAGCATGGCGATATCCTTTCAATCACTTGAGTTCATCGATTCGACCACAACCATACAACAACGTGCCTTTGGCCGGCACCTGCCGTTGGGTTAATCCAAAAAAATTACGGCCGAACCTGCGGCAATCGTTGCCGATAAATTCAAGCGTCCATACATGCGCTATACGCCTATGACCTCCATTGAAATCTGCCGCACCTCGGCCTGCGCAAAAAGATGGGCGATGCCTTCGCCGTCGGTTCTTCTCTGGACAGCCTGCCCGTCCACGGTTGCGATGTAACGCTGCTGCACCAGCGGCTCGGCCGTTATGCTGTCAACGAGGCGGAAAATCCTTGGCGATCGTGAGGCCTGGGCTGGCGGATTTTTCATCAATTCAATGATCTTCTGATCGAAGATCCGGACCGGTATTGGCCAGTCGCCGTAGTCGGCCTCAGCCCGGATCAACCACCACGATCCACGATCAAGCTGTTCCAGCACCTCGCTGTCGAAATCGATCAGCAGGCCCGCACGCAGCTCTTCAAGGCCTTCGATGGGTTGCCGATCAAGCAACGCCTGGCGCACGTGATCCAGCGCTTGCTCACTGGAATAGGCATGTTGGCGCTCCCACGCAGACAGATGAAACTCATTGACCAGCCTCATACCTGCTCCTCGGCGCGCCATTCATCGGAGCCCATGGTCCGGCTGATCTCATGCCGCCAATAGATCCGTCGGTAACTGAAGTGGACCTTTTCCAGCTGAGTCAGGTGAGCAGTGCCGGGGTCCTGACAATGCGGCATGAGCACTTCAGCGCCGATAATCACCGCGTCTTCCAGCTCCATCGTATAGAAATGCTCCTGCGTTCCGTGAGCCGAGGTGCGATACCACTCGACGCGGCACTGGCTGAGCAACTCCCCGGAACACAGAGCGATGTTAATCAGCGGTGATGCCTTGTCGATTGTCTTGGTGATGACCAAGGGTTTGTGCATCCGGCGCCCCGCTCCTGACCCTTTGGGCACGAAAATGCCATGGCTCAGGGCTTGAATCATGATCTGGTCTTCACGGCCCAACTGATAGACGTTGCCCACTGACGCCTCGGTGAAGGCGCCGGCGCTGATCAGGCCTTGTCGTTCGCCGTGAAGGGTCATAAAGGCGGGGGTTGGCATGAGGAAACTCCTTTTTTTACTTGGGTTGCGGGGGCGGAAAATGAAGGGGTTCGTCGTACATGTTTTCGATTTCGTCGAAGGGCGTCCAGGGTTTCGCGACTGAGAGGTCGATGAGGTATCGCTCTTCGGTTGGATTTCTAGAATCCTTGAAACGGCCGAGTACCAGCACGGCCTGATACTTGTCGCCGGCCAGCCAGTAGGATCGCCCGGCCAGAATTCCTCGCCGGAGCCACGCCCGCCATTCGGGCGTATCGGCAATCGTGGGATTGTCTCGCAGCAACCTTGGCACCCAACCTTTGGCGCGCCACTGGTCTTGCAGGTCGAGAACCACTTTCAGCGCGTCGTCTATCAGGAGTGGCTCGACCTGTGGGGACATGCGGATGCTGTAAATGACATTGTCGTTATAACCGACCGTAAAAAAACGCGCCGCAGGCGTGGTGAATCCGAACTGCGGGTCGACGAATCGCAACCGTGCATCGGTCTTGGGAATGCCGTAAGTGATGTGCCCGCGTATCGGCGAAGTAACCGTGGCGGAGGAGTTTCTGCTCAGGTCCTCATACGTCCCGCCCAGCTCTACAGCGACCTCAAGTTCGCCCCACAGAGGTTGCGTCAGCTGATGTTTGGCAGCCAGCGCCAAGACCGCCAGCACCAGCAGCCCTGCGCCACAACGCCAACCAAACCGCCGTGACCGCAGATTCACAGGCTTGCACCCCGCGCTGCTATCTCGCTGATCGACTGCTCCAGGGCACTACGCTGATGGTCGCTGAGCAACTGATCAAAGCGTCTTGCGGCCTGGAGCACGAAGGCCATTCGCTGCCCGAGGTCCGACAAGTCCGCCAGCGGGTTATTGCCAAAACCGATGGTGCGCCCGTCCTCCACGCGCTGGCATTGGCTAGTGAGCGTCAACTCAATCGCCTGGGCTACACCCGAAGGAAAGCCTGTGACGTAGGCGGCATGATTGCCACGCAGCAACGCCACCAGTTGGCGGTCTTCGTAGATGACCGGCTGCAGGATGTTTTTCTGCTCATGCCACGCCAGATACTCCACGCTACCGGCTATCTCCCCAGCGTGTATAGCTTCGAACGCAAGCAAAATCTCGGGCTGATTCAGCCCAAAAGGTAGCTTCTCTCGATCCACCGGCCACAGCACAGGAAATGCCGGATGATCAAAAATCCCCGCCCGCGCTCCCAGGCATTTCTGCAGCTCTTTCAACCCGCGCTTCGCATAAAACGCATGCAGCGGAAAAACATCCAGAAACAGCGTGGTATTTCCCAGCGCCATCATGTCGTGCACATGCCGGAATTGCTGTTGAACGAGCGACAAGTCCTCCCCTTGCGAACGGAAATCCACAGAGGGCACCGGATTACGCGAGTCGGCTTCTTTATAGTCACGCAATTCCTCTGCCTGTTCGGACATCTTGTCCCGAGTCAACAACCCTGACTCACGGCGGCTTTCCCGCAAACGCTGCCGCGCTTCATGCTCATCGCGAATGAGTTCGATACTGTCCGCCGCGTGGAGCAATCCGCAGCCGACCTGCTTGGAGGCAAATGCCGCCAGCCCGGCCCACTGAAACCTCGGGTCATGCAGCCACAGCCGGGCGTAAGCCGCATTAATCGCACGATTACGCTCCACTGGATCAGCGATCAGAACCCCGCCGGGGGCGACGATGTTTTCGGCCTCGCGCTGGTAGCGACGCCAAAGACATGAGCACGTAAGAATCGGCACATCGGTAACAAGCGTCTTGCTGCCATAAAGCCGCACCTCCTTACATTCACACTCAGCAACCGGCGTGCTGTTGTGGTTCAGGCGCTGCTCATCGCAGGGGTGTTCTTTGAAACACTGGGTCATGGTTTGCGGACGGCTTCCAAGGGAATCCCTGAACCCTATCAGCCGCAAATCCCGATCGGATCATCTGTGCGGAAAATCAGAAATACCTGACAGACGAAGCTCGCCGAGCCCTGGGAATTTGCCTTGAAATGATCAGGAGACGTCCTGAAACACCCGTTTCATCAGGCTCTATCGGTCAGTGATCCCCCGATCGATACTCATCGGTCACAACCTGAATAACGTCGCTTTGCAGTTTATTGACGTGCGACACTCATGCGATCGAAAAAGAGGTGCTAGCATAGAGCCACCAGTCGATCTCAGCATGCACCCTAACTAGTAGTCAGGATATGACCGAGCCAGAAGACCCCAGCCGTGAGCGCCTCAAGCACCACTTTGCCCAGCGGGTAATTCATCAGGCACGTCAAATTCTTGAGATATGGCAGCGCCTGCAATGCAGTGAGTGGTCCACCACCGACTTATCGGAACTGAGCGAGGCCAATCTGCGCCTGCTGCGTTTCGCCGAGCGCTTCGAACAACCTGAACACACCCAACTGGCGCGCCACATCGGTCAGTCGCTGGAGGCGGTCGACGCCAATCGCGGACGCCTGAGCAGCGGACTGATCACTGACCTCAATCGCTTGATGCAGCGCCTGTCACGCACCGGCTTGCGCCATGGCGATCAGCTGGACCAAACCTTTCTGCCGCCCCTGCGCAAGCCGATTTACGTGATGCTACAGGATCACGATCGTGCCGAGCGTCTGGCCAAGCAGCTTGAATTTTTTGGGCTCAGCGCTCAAGCCCTCGACAGCGTTTCGGCGTTTCGCTCCTCAATGGTCGAGCGCTTGCCTGCAGCGATCGTCATGGACGTGGACTTCAGCGGCCCCGGCATCGGCCTGAAACTGGCCGCCGAAGCACAGGAAGGTCTCGACCACACGCTGCCCTTGTTGTTCTTCAGCCTGCACGAAACCGATACCCCGACCCGCCTCGCCGCCGTGCGCGCCGGTGGCCAGGAATTCCTGACCGGCACCCTCGAAGCGTCGAGCCTGCTGGAAAAAATTGAAGTCCTGACCTGCGTCGCCCAGTACGAACCTTATAAAGTGTTGATCATCGACGACTCCCGTGCCCAGGCCTTGCACACCGAGCGCCTGCTCAACAGCGCCGGGATCGTCACGCGGACCTTGATCGAGCCGATCCAGGCCATGGCCGAGCTCGCGGACTTCCAGCCAGACCTGATTATCCTCGACATGTACATGCCGGCCTGCACCGGCACTGAACTGGCCAAAGTGATCCGCCATAACGACCGTTATGTCAGCGTACCGATCATTTACTTGTCGGCCGAAGACGATCTGGACAAGCAGCTCGACGCCATGAGCGAGGGCGGCGACGACTTCCTGACCAAACCGATCAAGCCGCGACACCTGATCACTACCGTGCGCAACCGCGCGGCACGGGCACGCAATCTGAAGGCGCGGATGGTTCGCGACAGCCTCACCGGGCTGTACAACCACACGCACATCCTGCAATTGCTCGAAGACTGCAGCTTCCGCGCCCGCCGCGAGTGCAAGCCGTTGAGCTTTGCGATGCTCGACATCGATCACTTTAAACGGGTCAACGACAGCCACGGCCACCCCATGGGCGATCGGGTGATCAAGAGCCTGGCGCTGTTTCTCAAGCAACGCTTGCGCAAGACCGATTTCATCGGCCGTTATGGCGGTGAAGAATTCGCCATCGTCATGCCGGACACCGATCTCGAATCGGCCCACAAAGTGCTCGACGAGATCCGTCGACGCTTTGCCGAGATTCACTACCCGGCCCAACCGCAGGACCTCTGGTGCACGTTCAGCGCCGGGGTGGTGGAACTGTGCGAAAACTCCGACAGCCTGACGATGGCCAGCCAGGCAGACGAAGCGCTGTACCGCGCAAAGGACGCCGGACGCAACCGCGTTCAGGCCGCGCGGACGCCAAAGCAAAGTGCCACTTTTTCATCGGAATCAACCCATTCGGTCATAACCCTGTAACAGAAACGCAATAACTTCAGGCACTTACCATTCTGCCGTTGGTAGACCCGCAATGCGCCTGAAGCTGCTGACCAATCTCAATACCCTCCTTTTAGTCGCCGTGTGCGTGGCCCTTGGCGCCACACTTTGGTGGTCGCAAAAGGCCCTGGAGCGCCCCTATTTATTGATGGAGCGTTACTTGGGCTTATCCCAGCAATTTCAAAATGAAGTCGCGCGTAACATCGGGGACTATCTCGCCAGCGGCGATGCCCTGCGCCTGAGCAGCGCCAGCCAAGCCATTGACGGCCTGCAAAAGGAACTCGGCGAGTTGCCGCCGGCATTGGCCGACACGTTGCATCCGAGCCTGTCGAACCTGGAAGAGTTCAGCAAAACCGATCTGCTGGCGGCCGGTAAGCTGGCCGGTGATCCGCAAGCGCTGCTGCTGCAAGCCGAACGCGAACTCGGTGCCAGCCTCGATCAACTCAGCCAATACGCCAGCGCTAACGCGGCGTATCTGACGCCGCTGCTCGCGGCCTCCCAGCACTTGGGCAAACTGTCTCTGGCCCGGGACAAACTGGTCAGCAGCGGCCGCAGCGAACTGGCCGCCGATGTCGAGCGCGAAGTCAGCAACATCCGCACCCAGGCTGAGCTTCTGGACGCCTTGCCGCTGCTGGGCGTGACGAGCAAAAGTGAATCGAACACGGATGATTTCGCGGCGATGATGGGCCTGGAGAATACCGAAAAAGCCGTCGCCGAAGAGGCTGGCGTCGGCCTCAAGCGTGAACTGAACAGCCTCCTCACTCGCTACCCGGCCGAACTGGCACGCACACGCGACCAGATCCAGAAACGCACCGACCTCAGCGCCGCCACTCACCTGAAAATCGCCGCCGTTCAGCAGGCCATCGCCGGGCTGGAACCGGTGGTTCGCGCCCAGCACGGACAGATTCAGGGCGAAGTACGACTGATGCAAGGGGTGATGATCGGGCTGATTCTGTTGATTGCATTGCTCATCGACACCCTGCAACGACGCTTGGCCCGAACCCTGACCAACCTCGCGCCGGCCCTCTCGACCTGGGCCGAGGGCGACTTCAGCCGGGACATTGAATTGGGCGCGACCAATCGCGAATTGCATGATATTCAAGCTTCGCTCAATCGCTTGCGCGCCTATCTGGTCGACTTGGTGGGGACCATTCGCCTCAACGCCGAACAGGTCGCCGGTAGCAGCCGAACGCTGGCCGAGTTGAGCAATGACCTGCACAGCGGCGCCGAACATCAGGCCGGCGACACGGCGCTGATCCGCGATTCCCTCGGCGAACTGGAAGCGACCATTCAACAAGTTGCCGGCGATGCCAGCCAGGCTGCCGATGCCAGCCGCCATGCTGGACTGGCGGTGGAGCATGGGCAGAAGGTCATCGGCCTGAGTCTTACCGGCCTGCATGCGCTGGTGGGTGAAGTGCAAGGCAATGCACAGATGATCGAGCACTTGGCCGAGGAGTCTGCGACCATTGGCGGCGTGCTGACGGTGATCCGTTCGATCGCCGACCAGACCAACCTGCTGGCCCTGAACGCCGCCATCGAAGCGGCCCGCGCCGGGGAAATGGGTCGAGGGTTTGCGGTGGTGGCCGAAGAAGTTCGCTCACTGGCGCAACGCACCGCGGGCGCCACCGCAGAGATCCAGACATTGATCGCGGGACTGCAAACCGCCGCACGACAATCAGTAGAAGGCATGCGCGCCCAGGTCGAACACGCCGAAGCCACCGCCAATCAGGCCCAGGCCGCCGACGGCGCACTGGATAAAATCGTCGGGGCGATCCAGACCATTTCCGACACCGCCGTGCGCATCGCCGATGTCACCGCCCAGCAGAGCGGTGCTGTGAGCGAAATCCGTGATCACAGTGAGCGGATTCACCAATTGGGTGGGGATAACTTGCTGCGTATTGGTCAGGGCCGTGAGCAAGGGGAGCATTTGTTGGTGCTGGGTGGGCGATTGCATACAGCCGTCCAAGCCTTCCGCGTCTGAAAGATCGCCTTCGCGAGTAGGCTCGCTCCCACATTTAACCGAGTTCATCCATGAGAATGCGGCCGAATGTGGGAGCGAGCTTGCTCGCGATGGCGTCAGAACAATCACCACAGGACTCGCCCTGCACACCCGACCGCCGTCCGCTATCATGCCCTCACTTTCGATACGCGAGATTGTCATGCGCCGTTTGCTCTGCCTGCTGCTTTTAGTGCTCGCCCTGCCGGCCACCGCCGCCGGGTTGCTGGAGAGTCGGCCCAGTTCGACGTTGGGCTCGATCAACAACAGCGCCGACTTCCTGCCGGTGCGCGAAGCCTTTCAGCTGAGCCTGGTCGAAAGCACGCCGCAATCAATCAAGCTGCGTTTCATCGCTACAGAGGGTTACTACCTCTATCGCCATCGCTTTCAGTTTCGCGCTGATCCAACCGATGTTGGCCTGGGCGCCGCGCAACTGCCCAAGGGCGAACAGAAACACGATGAATACTTCGGCGATGTCGAGGTCTATCACGGGGTTCTCGATGTAGAGCTGCCGCGCACCGATCAACGCGCCTTTACCTTGGCCGTGACCTATCAGGGTTGCGCCGACAAAGGGTTGTGTTACCCACCCGAAACCGAGCGACTGAGTATTGATGGCGGCGCAGGCGCGACACCCGCCTGGAGCTGGCGCGAACTGGCGTTGTTTTTCCTCGCAGGCCTGGGCCTGACGCTCACACCGTGTGTGCTGCCGATGCTGCCGATCCTGTCCGGCGTGGTGTTGCGCGGTCAAGTGGGTGGTTTACGCGGCTTCAACCTGTCACTGGCCTACGTGCTGCCAATGGCCGCCTGCTTCGCTCTGCTCGGCGCGTTGATGGGGATGTTCGGCGCACAGCTCAACCTTCAGGCGCGGCTGCAATCGGCGTGGGTGCTGGTGCCGTTCGCAATGTTTTTTGCACTGTTTGCCTTGGCAATGTTTGGCGTCTTCGAACTCAAACTGCCTCACGCCCTAAGCAGTCGCCTGGACCGAATCGCCGGTCGCACCGAAGGCGGTTCGTTGTGGGGCGCCGCGGTGCTCGGCGTGGTATCCAGTCTGCTGGTTTCACCCTGTGTCTCGGCGCCGCTGGCCGGCGCGCTGCTGTACATCAGCGCCAGCGGCGATGCATTGGGTGGCGGTCTGAAATTGTTCATGCTCGGTCTCGGCATGGGCGCACCGCTGTTGCTGGTCGCCACCGGTGGCGCCGCCTGGCTGCCGAAAAGCGGACCCTGGATGATTTATGTGAAAAACGCGATCGGCGTTTTGTTGCTGGGGCTGGCGATCGGTCTGCTCAGTCGAGTACTGCCGGGCCAGATCACGTTGTTGTTGATCGGCTTGCTGGCCGCTGGTGTCGGGTTGTTCATGGGTGCGCTGGAGTTCGTCTACAAACCGCCGAGAAAACGCCTGGGCCAACTACTGGGAATGTTCTTCCTGTTTTATGCGCTAGCGTGTTGGTACGGCGCATTCAGCGGCCAGACCGATCCGCTCAATCCGATTGGCCAGCCGCGCATTACCATGGGTACCGAGCAATCGCAAAACACCAGCGCCTGGCAAACCATCAGCACCCCGGCGGAACTGGGCCGCGTCCTCGCCGAAGCCAAATCTTCAGGCACCCCACTGCTGCTCGACTGGTACGCCGACTGGTGCATCAGTTGCAAAGTCATCGAACATGAAGTGCTCAACGACGCCAAGGTCGTCGAACGCCTCAAAGGCTATCGACTGATCCGCTTCGACATCACCGCCAGCAACGCCGAGCAACGCGCCCTGCTCGACCGCTACAAACTGTTCGGCCCGCCGGCGCTGATGTTTTTCGGCAAGGACGGGGTCGAACACACCGATGTGCGGGTAATCGGCGAGATAAACGCCCGTGACTTCGCCGAACGTGTCGCGAAAGCAAATGACCGGATTTAATAACCCGGTCATATATTTCGCGCAAACATCGGCCATCGTGCTGGCTATTGCATAGAACTGGACAGTCACAAAGGCTTTGCGGCATAGTCGCCGAGTTCTGACAATTGCACACAGATCACAAGGAACAGCAGATGGCGACGCTACTGGTTCTGCACGGACCCAACCTGAACATGCTCGGCACCCGTGAACCGGGCACCTACGGCGCTACGACACTGGCGCAGATCAACCAGGACCTGGAACGCCGCGCCCGTGAAGCCGGCCACCATTTGCTGCACCTGCAAAGCAACGCCGAGTACGAATTGATCGACCGCATCCACGCTGCCCGCAGCGAAGGTGTGGACTTCATTCTGATCAACCCAGCAGCTTTTACGCACACAAGTGTCGCATTACGTGACGCGCTGCTGGCGGTGAGCATCCCATTCATCGAAGTGCATTTGTCTAACGTGCACAAACGCGAACCTTTCCGCCATCACTCTTACTTCTCCGATGTAGCGGTGGGAGTGATCTGCGGCCTTGGCGCCAGCGGTTATCGACTGGCCCTGGAGGCCGCCCTAGAGCAGCTTGAAAGACAGGCAACAGCTTGAACAACAAGCGTAACGCCCCTGACCGACCCTTGGGAGTTGATGATTCATGGATATCCGTAAAGTTAAGAAACTGATCGAATTGCTGGAAGAGTCCGGCATCGACGAGCTCGAGATCAAGGAAGGCGAAGAGTCCGTACGTATCAGCCGTCACAGCAAGACCCCGGCTCAGCAGTACTACGCACCGG
The DNA here is from genome assembly GCF_054897765.1 of Pseudomonas sp. RT4P38. Lineage (NCBI taxonomy): Bacteria > Pseudomonadati > Pseudomonadota > Gammaproteobacteria > Pseudomonadales > Pseudomonadaceae > Pseudomonas > Pseudomonas sp. RT4P38. Next base: position 913,764 of record NZ_CM142703.1, on the reverse strand, counting down.
CTCCAATGCATGCTCCGGCGCCGGCGCCTGTTGCTGCTGCCCCGGTTGCCGCTGCCGCTCCTGCTGCTCCGGCCGCGCCAGTGCTGAACGGCAACGTTGCCCGCTCGCCTATGGTCGGCACCTTCTATCGCAAGTCTTCGCCAAGCTCGCCGTCCTTCGCTGAAGTCGGCCAGACCGTGAAGAAAGGCGACACCCTGTGCATCGTCGAAGCCATGAAGATGATGAACCACATCGAAGCTGAAACCAGCGGTGTGATCGAATCCATCCTCGTCGAAGACGGCCAGCCGGTTGAGTACGACCAACCGCTGTTCACCATCGTTTGAACCGCGGAGAGACTTTGATGACTGCGAAGTTGGAAAAAGTTCTGATCGCCAACCGCGGTGAGATCGCCCTGCGGATTCTGCGTGCCTGCAAAGAGATGGGCATCAAAACTGTCGCCGTTTATTCCACGGCCGACAAAGAACTGATGCACCTGGGTCTGGCGGACGAATCCGTCTGCATCGGTCCGGCATCGGCTGCAAAGTCTTATCTGCACATTCCGGCGATCATCGCCGCGGCTGAAGTGACCGGCGCTACCGCCATTCACCCAGGCTACGGTTTCCTTGCGGAAAACGCCGACTTTGCCGAACAGGTCGAGAACTCCGGTTTCGCGTTCATTGGCCCGAAAGCCGACACCATTCGCCTGATGGGCGACAAGGTATCGGCCAAGCACGCCATGATCGCAGCCGGCGTTCCAACCGTTCCGGGGTCCGACGGCCCGCTGCCTGAAGACGAAGAAACCGCTCTGCGCATCGGTCGCGAAGTCGGTTACCCGGTGATCATCAAAGCCGCTGGCGGCGGTGGTGGTCGCGGCATGCGCGTCGTGCATAAAGAAGAAGACCTGATCTCCTTCGCCAAACTGACCCGCACCGAAGCGGGCGCAGCGTTCGGCAACCCGATGGTCTACCTGGAAAAATTCCTGACCAACCCACGCCACGTGGAAGTTCAGGTGCTTTCCGACGGCCAGGGCCACGCCATCCATCTGGGCGACCGCGATTGCTCGCTGCAGCGTCGTCACCAGAAGGTTCTCGAAGAAGCGCCGGCACCGGGCATCGACGAGAAAGCACGCGCTGAAGTCCTCGCTCGCTGCGTCAAGGCGTGCATCGACATCAACTACCGTGGCGCGGGCACTTTCGAGTTCCTGTACGAGAACGGCGCGTTCTATTTCATCGAAATGAACACCCGCGTACAGGTCGAGCACCCGGTCTCTGAAATGGTTACCGGCATCGACATCGTCAAGGAGATGCTCAGCATCGCCGCTGGCAACAAGCTGTCGTACACCCAGGATGACGTGGTTATCCGCGGTCACTCGCTGGAATGCCGGATCAACGCCGAAGACCCGAAAACCTTCATGCCAAGCCCAGGCACGGTCAAGCATTTCCACGCGCCAGGCGGCAACGGCGTTCGCGTCGATTCGCACCTGTACAGTGGCTATGCCGTTCCGCCGAACTACGATTCGTTGATCGGCAAGCTGATCACCTACGGCGCAACCCGTGACGAAGCCATGGCGCGCATGCGCAATGCGCTGGACGAAATCGTTGTCGACGGGATCAAGACCAACATCCCGCTGCACCGCGATCTGGTCCGCGACGAAGGCTTCTGCAAAGGTGGAGTCAACATCCACTACCTGGAACACAAGCTGGCTGGCCAGCATTAAGATGTGATCCAGACTAACTAAGCCGCTTTCGAGCGGCTTTGTTGTTTCTGAAGGTTTCATCCACTCCCCTGTGAGGCTTAACTGACAGGCACTGGCCTGTCCGGGCTGGCTATAATCGCCCTCAAATCAGCGCAACGCCGACGAACCAGAGCCCGCCCATGCCTGAAAAACTGCCAATAAACCTGAACGACCTGCTGCGCCAGCGGACTGTCGAGGGCGAGCGAATCGAATACAAAACGGGCTGGAATCCCGATCCGATCATTCGCACGCTCTGCGCCTTCGCCAATGACTTTGAAAACCTGGGCGGCGGGTATGTGGTGATTGGGCAAGATTGCGACGCCAACGGTCAGCCGGTTTTTCCTCCGTCAGGTCTTGCCGATCAGGCGCTCGACAAGATCCAACTTGAACTGTTGGCAGCTTGCCAATCGATTCAACCCGCCTATTTTCCAGTACTGAGCATGGAAGAAGTTGAAGGCCGCAAGCTGATCGTTTTGTGGGCACCAGGCGGGCAGAATCGCCCGTACAAAGCCCCGGCAGCGGTGACAGCCAAACATCGGAGCCTGCATTACTACATCCGCCGCTACAGCAGCACAGTAGAAGCCAAGGGAGAAGTCGAACAGGAACTCTTGGGTCTTGCTGCCAAAGTGCCTTTCGATGATCGCTTCCACCAGAAAGCCCATGTCAGCGACCTTTCCAAAGCGTTGATGCACAACTTCCTGCAAGAAATTGGCAGCGCCCTCGCGGAAGACGCTGACAACCTTTCTATTGAGGCACTGGGCCGACAAATGAACGTCGTGGGCGGCCCAACCGAATCACCGTGGCCCAAGAACGTGGGCCTGATGTTCTTCAGTAACACCCCGGAACTGTTCTTTCCCGGCACGCAGATTGATGTGCTGTGGTTTCCTGAAGGTGCTGGCGGCGACCGCTTTGACGAAAAAATCTTCAAAGGCCCTCTGGCAACCATAACCCGTGAGGCTCTGGCCTATATCCAGCGTAATTACCTGCATCAAACAGTTATCAAACACACGGACCGCGCCGAAGCTACAAGGGTCTGGAACTTCCCCTATGCGGCAGTTGAAGAGGCATTGGTCAACGCCGTGTATCACCGTTCCTACGAAGAGCGCGAACCGATTGAGGTCCGCATCTGTCAGGAAGAACTTGTGATTTTGAGCTTCCCTGGACCTGATCGCTCAATCCGCCTCGAAGACCTGCGAGCCGGTCGCGCCGTGAGCCGCCGCTACCGTAACCGGCGAATTGGGGAGTTCCTGAAAGAACTCGACCTGACCGAAGGCCGGTCGACTGGGATCCCGAAAATCCTCAAGGTCATGGCTGCCAATGGTTCGCCCGCGCCGCTCTTTGAAACCGACGACGACCGGATCTCGTACGTCGTGCGGTTGCCCGCACATCCTCAATCGCAAACCACCGACGCAAAAACTACGGAAGTCACCATGGAAGTCACCATGGAAGTCACCATGGAAGTCGCTGCGCTTTTGAAGGTCGTTGTTGGCGACATGAGCAGGCAAGAACTTCAGACTGCCATGAGCCTGAAAAACGCCGACCACTTCCGTAAGGCTTACATACTGCCGGCCATCGCTGCCGAGGTCTTGGAAATGACGCTGCCCGAACAACCGAACAGCCGTCTGCAACGCTATCGCCTAACGAACAAAGGCCTGCAATGGCTCAAAGCCAATAATGCAAAGAACCCGCATTAAGATGTGATCCAAACCAACAAAGCCGCTTTCGAGCGGCTTTGTTGTTTCTGAAGGTTTCATACTGTGAACGCGAGCAAGCTCGCTCCCACAAAACCTCCGCGCTCGCGTAAACTTGCGCGCTTCGCGCAGCCCGCTAGGCTGCAATCAACATTTTTCAAAGGTGCCCGCCATGCCTTGGCTGCAAGTCCGTCTAGCCATCAGCCCAGAACAAGCCGAAACCTACGAAGACGCTTTCCTTGAAGTGGGCGCCGTCTCGGTGACCTTCATGGACGCCGAAGATCAACCGATCTTCGAGCCAGAACTCAACACCACGCCGCTGTGGTCCCACACGCACCTGCTGGCCCTGTTCGAGGACGGCACCGAAGCCGCCAGCGTACTGGCCCACCTTGAGTTGCTGACTGGCAGCCCGCTGCCCGAGCATCACAGCGAAATCATCGAAGACCAGGACTGGGAACGCAGCTGGATGGACGGTTTCCAGCCAATGCGATTCGGTCAGCGCCTGTGGATCGTCCCAAGCTGGCACGCCGCACCCGAGCCTGACGCCGTAAACCTGCTGTTGGATCCGGGCCTGGCGTTCGGCACCGGCACCCACCCAACCACCGCGCTGTGCCTGGAATGGCTCGACGGTCAGGACCTGAAAGACTGCAACGTGCTGGACTTCGGCTGCGGCTCGGGGATTCTGGCCATCGCCGCCCTGCTGCTGGGCGCCAAGGAAGCCGTCGGCACCGACATCGACGTCCAGGCCCTGGAAGCCTCCCGCGATAACGCTGGGCGCAACAACATTGCCGAAGCGCTCTTCCCACTGTACCTGCCGGAAGATCTGCCGCAGGTTCAGGCCGACGTGCTGGTGGCCAACATCCTTGCCGGCCCGCTGGTTTCCCTGGCGCCGCAATTGTCCAGCCTGGTCAAGCCGGGTGGCCGCCTGGCGCTGTCGGGCATCCTCGCCGAGCAAGGTGAAGACGTCGCCAAAGCCTACGCTCAGGACTTCGATCTGGACCCGATCGCCAATCGCGATGGCTGGGTGCGCATCACTGGCCGTCGGCGCTAGAATGAGCGCCTGCATAAACCGGATCGCCGCATGACCGACAGCTTCGTCACCCAGTGCCCGCATTGCCAAACCAGCTTCCGCGTCAACCATACTCAGTTGAGCGTGGCCCGCGGAGTGGTTCGTTGCGGCTCGTGCTTGCAGGTGTTCAATGCCGCCAAGCAGCTGCTTGAGCAACGGGCCGGCAAGGACGCGATCCCGCCGGTTGCCCCGGCCATCGTCGAACCAACGGAGCCGCGGGCCATCAGCCAAAAGCAATGGACCGCCGCCGAGCTGGATCTGGACAGCCTGGACCTGGACGAAGAACTCGCTCGCCTCGAACAACGGGAGATCCAGCCGACCACGGAATTCGGCCGGCCCCGCGAAGACAATCTGAGTGCCAGCCGGGATACCGTCGAGCACGAAGAAGCGCCGTGGCCCGACAGCCTGTTCAGCGAATCGGCTGCCGATCGTGCGCAGACCACTGAAGCCGACTTGCCAGAGCTGGAACTCGATCCGAGCAAATACTCGCGCACCGAACCTTCGCTGTCCCTGGAACCGGTGGAACTGGACGACGAACATCTGCCGCCACAGCTGCGCCTGCACGACCCACTCGACGCACCGATGCATCACGAACGCCTGTCGGCGACCGATGACATCGACGACGATCTGCCCTCGATCGAACCTGTACGCAAAAAGCGTGAGCCGGCTGTCCGCGCTGAAGCCCTGCACGACCTGACCGATGACCCACTGCAACTGGACTGGCAAAAACGCCGCTCACCCTGGGGTCGCCGACTTTTCTGGCTGCTGCTGATCCTGCTCGGCGCGGCGGCGCTCGCCGGCCAGTACATCGCTTACCATTTCGACGAACTGGCGCGCCAGGATCAGTACCGTCCGTGGTTCCAGCAACTGTGCCCCCGGATCGGCTGCACGGTGCCGTCCAAAGTCGACATCGCCAAAATCAAAAGCAGCAACCTGGTGGTCCGCAGCCACCCGGACTTCAACGGCGCACTGGTGGTCGACGCGATCATCTACAACCGCGCTCCCTTCTCCCAGCCTTTCCCGCTGCTGGAGTTGCGTTTCGCCGACCTCAACGGTCACCTGATCGCCAGCCGTCGCTTCAAACCCGGCGAGTACCTCAATGGCGATCTCGAAGGAATGGTGGAAATGCCTCCGCAAACACCGATCCACATCGCACTGGATATCCTCGATCCAGGCTCAAAAGCGGTGAATTACAGCCTGAGTTTTCATTCGCCCGAGTGAAACGGTTCAGTGTTACGGCTTTGACGGCATATTTCTGACTTTGACCGCTCGTACCAAACCGCTGGCGATAACAAAATCACTGTTCAGATTTTGTTCAATTCAGCCTTTATCCAGTCATCGAGAGCGGGTATCATGCCAACCCTTTTTCGAACTCTCATGATCCGGCCCCACAACAGGGAAGTCCTATGTCGGCGGTACGCATCGGTCCATATACATTGCACAACGGCTTGATTCTCGCCCCGATGGCGGGGGTCACCGACCAGCCCTTTCGTCAGCTGTGCAAGCGACTGGGCGCAGGGCTTGTAGTCTCGGAAATGGTCACCAGCGACATGAGCTTGTGGAACACCCGCAAATCGCGGATGCGCATGATCCACGAAGGTGATCCCGAGCCCCGCTCGGTACAGATCGCCGGTGGCGATGCGCAGATGCTGGCGGATGCGGCCCGGGCCAACGTCGAACTGGGCGCACAGATTATTGATATCAACATGGGTTGTCCGGCGAAAAAGGTCTGCAACAAGGCCGCCGGGTCCGCGCTGTTGAAGGATGAAGCATTGGTCACCGAGATCCTGCAGGCCGTAGTGGCTGCGGTTGATGTGCCGGTCACCCTGAAGATCCGTACCGGCTGGGACCGGGACAACAAGAACGGCCTGACCGTGGCGAAGATCGCCGAGCAGGCAGGCATTACGGCGTTGGCGGTTCATGGCCGCACCCGTGCCGATCTGTACACCGGCGAAGCCGAGTACGACACCATTGCCGCGATCAAGCAGGCCGTGTCGATTCCGGTCTTTGCCAATGGCGATATCGATTCGCCAGAAAAGGCCCGGTACGTGCTTGATGCGACCGGTGCCGATGGCCTGCTGGTAGGCCGGGCCGCTCAGGGGCGGCCATGGATTTTTCGTGAGATCGATCATTTTCTGCGCACCGGCGAGAAACTCCCGGCACTGGAACTGATCGAGGTGGAACGCATTCTGCTAGAGCATCTGGCTGCGCTGCATGTCTTCTATGGAGACGTCATGGGCGTACGCATTGCTCGAAAGCATGTGGGCTGGTATCTCGCAACCTTGCCGGGCGCCAGGGAGTTTCGCGCCCACTTCAATCGTTTGGAAGATACGGAAGCACAATGCGCCAACGTTCAGGGCTTCTTCGCCGAACGTAACAAGAGCCTGACAGGGGACGGAGACGAGGTGGCCGCATGACGATGATGACCGAGACTTTAGTGAGTGGAACAACACCCGTGAGCGACAATGTGAATTTGAAACAGCACCTCAATACGCCGAGCGAAGAAGGTCAGACCCTTCGCGGGAGTGTCGAGAAAGCGCTGCACAATTATTTCGCCCACCTTGAAGGCGCTGCCGTCACGGATGTGTACAACCTGGTGCTCTCCGAAGTCGAGGCTCCCCTGCTCGAGTGCGTGATGAACTACGTCAAGGGCAACCAGACCAAGGCCAGTGAGCTGCTCGGACTGAACCGAGGCACGCTGCGCAAGAAACTCAAGCAGTACGATCTGCTGTAAGCATTCAATCAAACCAGAAAGGCGCCCGCGTAAAAACGGTCGCCTTTTTTGCTGACTCCTTTGCTTTTGATGGAAATTGAAATGACCGACCAGACTACCCGCCTGCCGATCCGCCGCGCCTTGATCAGCGTTTCCGACAAGACCGGGATCCTCGAATTCGCCAAAGAGCTTGAAGCCCTGGGCGTCGAGATCCTCTCCACCGGCGGAACGTTCAAGCTGCTGCGCGACAACGGCGTTGCCGCAGTGGAAGTCGCGGATTACACCGGTTTCGCAGAAATGATGGACGGCCGGGTAAAAACCCTGCACCCGAAAATCCACGGCGGGATCCTCGGTCGTCGCGGTATCGACGACGCCATCATGAACGAGCACGGCATCAAGCCGATCGACCTGGTAGCGGTCAACCTGTACCCGTTCGAAGCCACCATCAACAAGCCAGGCTGCGACCTGCCGACCGCCATCGAGAACATCGATATCGGCGGCCCGACCATGGTCCGTTCGGCTGCAAAAAACCATAAAGACGTGGCCATCGTGGTCAATGCCAGCGACTACGCCAACGTTCTGGAAAGCCTCAAGGCCGGCGGCCTGACCTACGCTCAACGTTTCGACCTGATGCTCAAGGCCTTCGAACACACCGCCGCCTATGACGGTATGATCGCCAACTACATGGGCACCGTGAACCAGGCGGCTGACACCCTCAGCACCGAAGGTCGCAGCGAATTCCCGCGCACCTTCAACAGCCAGTTCGTCAAAGCTCAGGAAATGCGCTACGGCGAGAACCCGCATCAGAGCGCGGCGTTCTACGTTGAAACCAAGCCTGCGGAAGTGGGTATCGCCACCGCGACCCAACTGCAAGGCAAAGAGCTGTCGTACAACAACGTGGCCGACACCGACGCCGCGCTGGAATGCGTGAAGAGCTTCGTCAAACCGGCCTGTGTGATCGTCAAGCACGCCAACCCGTGCGGCGTTGCCGTCAGCCCGGACGCCGAAGGCGGTATCCGTCAAGCCTACGAACTGGCCTACGCCACCGACACCGAATCCGCCTTCGGCGGCATCATCGCCTTCAACCGCGAGCTGGATGCTGAAACCGCCAAGGCCATCGTCGAGCGTCAGTTCGTCGAAGTGATCATTGCCCCAAGCGTCAGCGAAGAAGCCCGCGCCATCGTGGCTGCAAAAGCCAACGTACGCCTGCTGGCCTGCGGCGAGTGGTCGGCTGATCGCGCCGCTGCCTGGGACTACAAGCGCGTCAACGGTGGCCTGCTGGTGCAGAGCCGCGACATCGGCATGATCGGCGCCGACGACCTGAAAGTCGTGACCAAACGCGCGCCGACCGAGCAAGAGATCCACGACCTGATCTTCGCCTGGAAAGTCGCCAAGTACGTTAAGTCCAATGCCATCGTCTACGCCAAGAATCGCCAGACCATCGGTGTCGGCGCTGGCCAGATGAGCCGCGTGAACTCCGCTCGTATTGCGGCGATCAAGGCTGAGCACGCTGGCTTGCAGGTGCAAGGTGCAGTCATGGCATCGGATGCATTCTTCCCGTTCCGCGACGGCATCGACAACGCGGCCAAGGTCGGTATCACTGCGGTGATCCAGCCAGGCGGCTCGATGCGTGATAACGAAGTGATTGCTGCTGCAGACGAAGCCGGCATCGCCATGGTCTTTACTTGCATGCGCCACTTCCGTCACTGATTTTGCTCTTGTAGGAGCGAGGCTCGCCCGCGAAGGCCTCACCTCGGTCTGGCTGACGCACCGAGGCGTTCCCTTCGCGGGCAAGCCTCGCTCCTACCGGTTTGGTGCAGTGGCGGATGCCGCGTACCGTTAGCCAGGCAGCTCAGGCTGCCCCCACAGAATTAGCGTCATCCGAGGTTTTTGAAATGAATGTTTTGATCATTGGCAGCGGTGGCCGTGAACACGCCCTGGCCTGGAAAGTGGCTCAGGATCCGCGCGTGCAGAAAGTGTTCGTGGCTCCGGGCAACGCCGGCACCGCCATTGAAGCCAAGTGCGAGAACGTCGCCATCGACGTGCTGGCCCTTGAACAACTTGCAGATTTCGCCGAGAAAAACGTTTCACTGACCATCGTCGGCCCGGAAGTGCCGCTGGTCGCTGGTGTCGTCGATCTGTTCCGCTCCCGTGGCCTGGATTGCTTCGGTCCAACCGCTGGCGCTGCTCAGCTGGAAGGTTCGAAAGCCTTCACCAAGGATTTCCTGGCGCGCCACAAGATCCCGACCGCCGACTACCAGAATTTCACCGAGATCGAGCCTGCCCTGGCTTATCTGCGTGAAAAAGGCGCACCGATCGTGATCAAGGCCGATGGCCTGGCCGCCGGTAAAGGCGTGATCGTTGCCATGACGTTGACCGAAGCCGAAGACGCCGTGCGCGACATGCTGGCGGGTAACGCCTTCGGCGACGCCGGTTCGCGCGTGGTGATCGAAGAGTTCCTGGACGGCGAAGAAGCCAGCTTCATCGTCATGGTCGACGGCAAGAACGTATTGCCGATGGCCACCAGCCAGGACCACAAACGCGTCGGCGACGGCGACACCGGTCCGAACACCGGCGGCATGGGTGCTTACTCCCCTGCCCCGGTCGTGACTGCTGAAGTGCACAAGCGCGTCATGGACCTGGTGATCTGGCCGACCGTGCGCGGCATGGCCGATGAAGGCAATGTCTACACGGGCTTCCTGTACGCAGGTCTGATGATCGACAAAGCTGGTAACCCAAAAGTCATCGAATTCAACTGCCGTTTCGGCGACCCTGAGACCCAACCGGTGATGCTGCGTTTGCAGTCGAGCCTAGTGTTGCTGGTCGAAGCGGCGCTGGCGCAAGCGCTGGACAAGGTCGAAGCACAATGGGATCCGCGTCCGAGCGTCGGCATCGTGCTGGCCGCGGGCGGTTATCCGGGTGACTACGCTAAAGGCGTTGCCATCAAGGGCCTCGATGCAGCCGCAGCACTGGAAGGCAAAGTCTTTCACGCCGGTACTGCGCTCAAGGATGGTCAAGTGGTAACGGCTGGTGGTCGGGTACTCTGCGCCACGGCAATGGGTGCCAGCGTCGATGCCGCTCAGCAGCAGGCTTACAAGCTGGCGGCCAAAATTGACTGGGAAGGCTGTTTCTATCGCAAGGACATTGGCTACCGTGCCATTGCCCGCGAGCGTGGCGAAAATCAGGAATAAGAGCGCCTTTCGGCCAGGCAAGGGCTTCGGGCCCTTGCCTGACTATTCCGGCGCCGCGCATAGTTATATTCTGGCATCAACCTACGAAGGGATTTCGCCGTGCGCTGGCTCAGGATTGCCATAGGTTTCACCGTCACTCTGCTGACCTTGCTCTGCATGCTCCCGGCCCAGGCCGCGCAAGGCAGTGGCTGGGCGGTATTGCTCGACGAACAGGGCGACCTCCAGCTCAGCGACATCCGTTCCGCTCGCTACACCAATCAATTCAGCCCCATTGAACTCGACCGCCTCACCGCCGCCGAGCCCGATGGCGCGTTATGGTTGCGTTTCAGACTCGCTCCAGGCAAGCATGAACAGTTGCTGCGGGTGTTCGCTCCCGACCTGTCGCACCTCAATCTGTATGTGCTGGACGGCGACACGCTGATCGAGCAACTGAACACCGGCACCGGCCAGCCCCAGGCTGAACGGCCACTGCCCAGCAGCGACTTCATGTTGCCGCTGCCACAAAACGAAAAACCTCTCGATGTTTACCTGCGACTGGTCTCCGACCATCAGTTGAGGCCTTACATCACCCTGCAGTCGGCGGTCATGACCGCGGCCAATCAGAATCAGACGCTGATCTACGGACTGTTGTTCGGTTGCCTCGGGATGTTGATCCTGTACAGCCTCGTCCGCTACGCCTATACCCGCTCACGCAGCAGTTTCTGGCTGGCCGGATGCGAAGCATTGTTGATGCTCAGCCTGTTGCTGTTGCTGAATCTGGCAGGGCCTTGGCTGCCGAACTGGCACGCGGTGCAGACACCCGGCGCCTACCTTGCCTTGCTGCTGACGGCGCCGTGCGGCCTGATGTTCGCCTATCGCTTCTTCGCCCCACTCGGCCCGCACCCGCTGAACAAGCTGCTGCTGGGGGACATTCTGTTCATCGTGGTCTGCGGCTTGCTGCTGTTATTCGTCAACACGCTGCCGCTGAACATCATGACCTACGCCCTGGTCGCGCTGGCAGGTCTGAGCATGTTGTTCGTCAGCGCCTATCACTGGCAAAAAGGTTATCGCCCGGCGCGCCTGTTCGTCGCGGCGATGGTGGTGTTCAACATTGGCACTCTGATCATGTTGCCGGCACTGCTGGGATTGACCCTGGTCGCACCGCAGGGCTTGATCATGACGCTGCTGGGGTTAATCTGCATCAGCGGCGTGTTGATGAGCATTGCACTGAGCGAACGTCAGCGCAGCATCACCGAAGACCGTTTCAGCGTCAGCCGCGACCTGGCCGCCAGCAACGCCGAGATCAACGCCAAGGCCGAATTCCTGGCAAAAATCAGCCACGAAATCCGCACCCCCATGAATGGCGTGCTGGGCATGACTGAGCTGCTGCTGGGCACGCCGCTCTCGGTCAAGCAGCGCGACTATGTACAGACCATCCACAGTGCCGGCAACGAACTGCTGACACTGATCAACGAGATTCTCGACATCTCCAAGCTCGAATCCGGGCAGATCGAACTGGACGATGTGCAGTTCGACCTCAACGCACTGATCGAAGATTGTCTGAGCATCTTCCGCGCCAAGGCCGAACAGCAGAACGTCGAGCTGATCAGCTTTATCCAGCCGCAAGTGCCGCGCGTCATCAGCGGTGACCCGACGCGCCTGCGCCAGACCCTGCTGAGCCTGCTGGAAAACGCCCTGAAGAAAACCGACGAAGGCGAAATCCTGATCGTCGTCGCGCTCGATGAGCGCAGTGCCAAACCGCGCTTGCGCATTGCCGTACAGGACAGCGGTGAGCCGATGGACGCCGAAGAGCGCGACGCATTGATGCACGCCGAACTGCACAGCAAGCACTTCCTCTCGGCCACCCGTCTGGGAGGCAACCTCGGGCTGGTGATCGCCCGTCAACTGATTCGCTTGATGCAAGGAGAGTTCGGCATCAAGAGCGGCGCCAACCAGGGCAGCACGTTGTGGCTGACCCTGCCGCTGGACCCTGACCGCCTCGAACACCCGACGTCCGACCTCGATGGTCCACTGCAGGGTGCACGGGTGTTGGTGGTGGACGACAACGACACCTGCCGCAAAGTGCTGGTGCAACAATGCAGCGCCTGGGGGCTGAATGTGAGCGCCGTACCGTCCGGCAAGGAAGCACTGGCGCTGCTGCGCACCAAGGCCCACTTGCGCGATTACTTCGACGTGGTCCTGCTGGACCAGAACATGCCCGGCATGACCGGCATGCAATTGGCCGCCAAGATCAAGGAAGACCCGAGCCTGAACCACGACATCCTGCTGATCATGCTCACCGGCATCAGCAACGCACCCAGCAAGATCATCGCGCGCAACTCCGGGATCAAACGCATCCTCGCCAAGCCGGTGGCCGGCTACACCCTCAAGACGACGTTGGCCGATGAGCTGAACCAGCGAAACAAGGGCCTTTCCATCTCACAGCATTTACCCGTCGGCCCGACTTTACCGGTGAAAGTGCCAAGCGATTTCCGCATCCTGGTGGCCGAAGACAACAGCATTTCGACCAAGGTGATTCGCGGCATGCTGGGTAAGCTCAACCTGCAGCCGGACACTGCCAGTAATGGCGAAGAAGCCTTGCAGGCGATGAAAGCCCAGCGGTATGACCTGGTCCTGATGGACTGCGAAATGCCGATCCTCGACGGCTTTTCCGCGACTCAGCAATTGCGGGCCTGGGAAGTCGGTAATCAGCGGACTCGCACGCCGGTGGTGGCGCTGACCGCACACATTCTCGCCGAGCACAAAGAACGTGCGCGCCAGGCCGGCATGGACGGGCACATGGCCAAACCGGTCGAGCTGTCGCAACTGCGCGACCTGATCGAGCATTGGGTGGCCCAGCGTGATCAGCAGATCCGGGCAGCGACTCAAACGTCCTGAGCCGACAGACCCCGCAGCGCCTGATAGACTCCCCTCGACTTCCCTCGCCAGTGAGCTTGCACCATGCTCCACGTGTTGTTCAGCGTTTACCTGAAGATGCTGGTGCTTTACAGCCCGTTCTTCGTGTTGTCCTGCTTCATCAGTCTGACCCGCGGTTATTCGCGCAAGGAACAACGTCGGCTGGCCTGGAAAGTGGCGACAGCCACGCTGGTCTCCAGCGTCTTGCTGTACCTGTTCGGGCGGGTGATTTTCAGTGTTTTCGGCATCACCGTGGACGCGTTCCGCATCGGTGCCGGCAGTGTGTTGTTTATCTCGGCGCTGGGCATGGCCCAAGGCAAGTCGGCGGTGCAGACAGACAATGTGCAGCAGGACGTGACCATCGTCCCGCTGACCATTCCCCTGACGGTCGGCCCCGGCACCATCGGTGCGCTACTGGTGATGGGCGTGAGTCAGCCTCATTGGGACGACAAACTCACGGCCATTCTCAGTATTGCCCTAGCCAGTTTCACCGTCGGCGTAGTCCTTTATCTGTCCAACCGCATCGAGCGCATTCTCGGTGACCAGGGCCTGCAGATTGTCAGCCGGTTGATGGGGCTGTTTGTGTGTGCGTTGGCGGCGCAGATTATTTTCACCGGAGTGAAGGGGTATCTGGTGCCCTAAGCCACACCCACTCGCCTCGTCCAAACGATCAATGACCCAGTATCCCGTATATGAAACATCTTCGGGATACTGGGTAGAAAAGGGAGACGCCCCCGAATGAGGTCGTCATCCTTACGGCTGATCGAGACGGCCGGAGTGGGATTGCCGTTGCGAACCGAGCCACTGCACAACGTTCTCTGCATTCTCCTCATAGCTCTTGATGTTAAATCGAGCTATAACAAAACCAGTTTTCACGCCCCCCTGCACTTGGGTTGGATCGAAAACATGATCAATGAGGTTCACCCCCACGTCCTCAACGGTCTCGAAAAGCACCGTAGCAACTGTAAGAAGTCCCTCTTTGTCAACGATGCCTAATTGCATCTTGATATGAGTTTGCCCTTTCGTCACCGTATGATCACGGAACATCCTGGCAAGTGGTGTACTTTCAGGCAACGCAGCAAGTAGCTTGGAAGCGATATCCAGACAACTTTTCTGCGCACCTGAAAGGTGATCCCCAAAAACGCCGAACAGAATATTTGTAAGCGTGAATCGCTCGCCGTCAGCAGGTAACGACATTTTCTGTTATTCGTACAAACTCCAGCCACAAGACTCCAAAGACTCCTTGAAAACTTCGTGCCATTCCACAGTCACCGAGTTTTCGAAAAAGTCCTCGTCTGCGCAAAGCTGGGAAAAAAGAGTCGAATCCTGCACGCTCTGCCGTAAAGACTCTGACAATGATCGGGACAGTAATAAAATACTGCATGTACTTATGTAAACTGAATATTCCATTATTCAACTCTCCCCAAAAAAGCCAGCGCTTTTCTCTTTCAGCAATTTTAAGACCTACGACGACTAAACCTTTGCTTCAGCACTTCCTTCCGATGCTCGCCAAGATATTGTTCAATGTCACTTCGAAACTCTTCATAACGAGCAGGATTAAAGGTGACGAACGACTTCCCTCGAAAAATTTCCAGTGCAGAAGACTGCCAGTTTACAAAGAGAACCCCGCCGTTGTGCGAAGAACCTGTCTGTTTTACTGACGCAGTCGAGGCGATTAGAATACCGTTCTCCAACTGCTCGCATGGAATGACAGACAGTCGTGCACCTTCGGGTATTTTTACCTCGCGATTGAAAAGATTCAAGGTTTTCTCATCATCCCTCAAGCCACCAATTGTGGATTCTATTACTCCACCGAGCACAGCCGCAGCTGGCACACTGGCCTTCACACCGTCCAATATTCCTTTAACGATATCTTTAATCACATAGTCCATATTGACACGCAAAGAACTCTCGGAGTACCGAGTGTAACCATCCTCGGCAATGAAACATCCAAGATCCATTAAGCATCGGACAAATTCCTCATACCATGGCTGAGTATTCTTTCCATTGGGAACCTCGTAATTAGCCTCCATAACGGCCATTGTCATCAAGTTCTCCATCATCGCCATATTGCTAAGCGACATACCCTTACCATAACCAACTAGCGCATCGCCCAGCATCACCGCATCGAGCTCCTTTGTCGGGCTGTCATCTTGCTGTACGGCCAACGCACGCGGACGAGGGCCAACGGACGCCAGCGCCTTACGCTTGTTAACGCGGGCCTTTATCAACTCAACGCTTTGCGCAACGCCAATTACACTCTCAAAATCTTTCATAACTATTCCTTTTTTATCCAATTGACCGCTCCTGCGGACTAACGCCAATCTAACTCATCACTTCCTTATACAACACTCCCCACTGATTACTGAATATGTAAGGGCAAAAACAACTTCACATATGACTGAACAAAAAACCAGACACACACTAAAAACCTAATGGCTTTTAAATTTTCGCCAATGGTTGTATTCATACAATCCAAACAATGCAACCTCGTACAAACACAAAGAAAATTCAACATCAACTCTGACGAGATATCACCCATGAATGAACTACTCTCCGGACTGGTAACCGGCCCGACTCTGGCTTCCTATGTTGAAACAATGTCCTTGAGCGACCACAACGACTTGGCAGACAGCCAGAATGTTGCAACCAAATCGGCCGACCTCGGTTACTACCGTTATGCCGACTCAGATAGCTGGTTTTTAGAATACCTGGAAACAATGGATTACTTGGGCTGGACCGTAAACAGTGAAATTAAAGAACTTAAACATAACGACGTAACCATGTCTTTAGCAGACTATATTGTATGGATGCTCAAGGACCCTATTGAAAAAAATGCAATGATTGACACGTTCGACTCCTTGAAGTCCAACAACCCAGCAATACTGTCGCTGGGTGAAGAAACCGGGGAAGGGCAAACATTACAAGTTATACCAGCCAAGTATGACTCACACGGCAACCTTTTTATAACAATCATTCAAGTGCAGTTGTTTTCCGAAACAAAAAATAGTGATTTTTTATTCTGGAGCTGGGAAGATCGATCAGCAAAAATTATTCGTCGAACTGTACATCTAATGTTAAATCGAGAAAAACTCGGGCATAACAGAGCGCGCCTCAAACTGTTAATTGATAAGTACCGTATGGCGCGATTTTCCTTGAGAAAAAAGAACTCATTCATTGAGTCCCTTTGAAACTCCATGAGCCTGTTTGTCTGCGCCCTTGCGGCGCAGATCATTTTTACCGGGGTGAAGGGGTATCGGGTGCCCTGAGCGGCGGCCGCTTACCCTGCGACTGCCGATTCCGTCAGCAGCTCTTGCAGGGTTGCACTGCCAATCTTGCCTATTCTGTCCCGTAACCGCGCCACGAACATCGATATCGGATGTGACTGCAATGCTTTAAACGCGAGGAACACTTCACCGCGCAATGCCGGGTCGGCCGAACACACATCACGGAAGATCAGGCAGTGCTCGCTGTCCGGGTCAACGATGACCAGATGCTCCTGGACAATCTCGAATAACAGTTTTTCAGGCTGATCGAACGCCCAGATCAATTTGCCTGGAATGGCGGGTATTTCATCCAGCGCATGTCGACAGTCGACGATGACCGAGTCCAGTTTCAGCCAGACTGCCTTCGTCAGATGACACGTCACGGCGCCCTGCCCCAATCGCAGAATCAACGTATTGACGTCATCGGGAATCAGCGGCAAGAGATCGCGCTGGGCCGTCTGCCCTTCGACGACCAGCACTTCACCGTTGCGCTGAACATAATCGAACGGCCCGATGCTTCGCATGTCCGGATAGATATGCACCCATCCATCCTGGCGCTCATGCAGCAACACGTTGACCTGGTCTTGAGTGCCGAGCAGCGCAAAATCCCGCGGCAGGTTTTTACCAGCAATCCGGATCAGCCGGGCACTTTGTACGTCATACCATTGCAAGCTGCCAGGTTCGGACTCCACAGACACAAACTCAGGATGTTCCGCCGCTTCCAGTAACAACTGGAGATCTTTGATCAAGTGTTCGCCATGCACGCTCACCCAATCGTGGCGGACCCCAGTGATGATCTCCGCCTCCTGATAACGAAGCTCCAGTGATACGCCGTCAACGGTTATCCCGCGCAATCCGGCGGCGTCAATCGTCACGTCGGCGAACCGCCAGTCCTCCCACTCCCGCTGATAAGCCGGCAGGCTGTCGCTCAGTAACAATTGCGGGCCGGCGCCAAATGCTTGATCGAGCTGCTGTGGATCGATGAAATTCTGGGTCCAGATCTCACCGTTCGATAGATCAAACAGCCAGACCGCTTGATTGTCCGGGGTTACGCCGAGCAAGCGAACTTCCTTGTCGAGTCCTGGATCGCATAGCACCAAACGGTTATTCACGTACCAGGCGCACAAGTTGCCGCTACCGGTGAAATTGCGCACACCGACAATCGCAAAACCCTTGCCCGGATATTGCTCGGCAATTGGCTCCAGCGCCCGCCACCATTGAGCACGATCCTTGAGCCACTGCTCGCTCAAGCCGCCCAGTTGCACCTCGCCTTGCGAGGTCAGGTTGAAAAACAGTCCGTTTTTATCGAGCGCCACATAGCCGCCCTCGACGACCACAACCTGCTTGAGCTCGGCAAGCGATACCCATCGGTGGGTCCACTGCCCTTTGCCCTCTGTCACGATCCATTGCAGACGGCATAGTTTCTGAACGAGTCGGTCGTAAATGACGAATACATCGCTGTCGTCGGCCATCGACAATAGCATCAGATCGTTCAGGTTCTTGATCAAGTCGGCCCAGCCACGAGCATGTTTCGGGCCAGGCTGCGGATGGATGAGCAGTCGGTCGCGGCTGCGAATCCACACCATGTCTCGGACTGTCGGCTCCCACTTCCAACAGATCGAAACGTAAGCTGCCGGCTGCCAGTCGACCGTTGTCACACCGTTACGCTCTGGGGAAGCTATCCACGTCAAATACTCGCCCAGTACCGATGACCAGTCGGCCAGTTTATCGCTGGCAAATAACACTGCCTGTAGTTCCGGCGCCATGTCGTGAGTAACGGAACTCAACAACAGTTGCCCTTCATGAATCAGGTACCGGTATTGCCTGGCGGGTTGATTACCGACGACGTATTCCTGCACGACATGAATCACACCCTGAGCGTCCGCTTCAATACTGCGAATGGCGCTCTCGCCGTTTTGGAGCAATAAACGATACCGATTCTTGAGTAACCCTGTGGCGGCATCGACTTGCCAGATCACGAAACCCTCGGGGTCGTAAAAATATGCAAATCCATTGACTACCACCGATAGCTGCGGCTCGTTGATGGCAAGCACATCCTCGTTGCGGACATAGAGGAAGCGATCTTCGAGGGAGTCATACCAGGCCGTGGTGTAACGCGGCTCCTGCGGATCCTCGAACGGGATCAGATAGGGATGGACCGGTGTGTACGGCAGCACCAGTCGATGCGCCTGCGCAAGGTTCTTGTAGTGTTCCAGCAATGCCTGTTCATCGAGTCCGTCTGACGCCGTCTGCTCGAGAAGGTCCAACTGGCGTTTACCGCGATTGACGTTGAACAGTTGGTCAGCCGTCCTGATCAGCACCTCGTGGAGACCTTTGCCGGAAAACGTCACGTGGACGCTGCCTACGTACAGTTCGCCCGAAGACTCGATCCGGATCTCACGTTCACTGGCCCAGCTAGCCTGCAACACCCAGCGGCAACGCTTCAGGCTCGGTGAGACGAGGCTGATGTTTGCCCCGGGATTGAGCGTCACTGAACAGGAGGCGTCTGCGCCTGTCAGCTGATAGGACAATTTTCCGTGCCAGACTTTCGGCAAAACGGGGATCACCAGTGCACGTTCCACCGCATCCAGTTGCACCTCGATGAGCGTTTCGCGATACACCGGATTCAGGCGATAAAGAATGTAATCGGAAGGAAAGGAATAGAACGAAAACCGAAACAGCCACTGGCCGTCCGATTGCTTTTTCTCCAGGCGCCGGGCGGTATCGAAACCGGGATCGTGACGTGAGGTGGCAAAGGGCAGAGCCTTGTACTCATAGCCGTAACAGGTTTGCGGCGTACACGGCAGCACGATAGTTTGTCCGCCGGGCGGTGCAAATCCGATCTGTGCGGGCAGTCCCAGCTCCCGGCGGATATTGATCGCCCGCGCGTAATCGGGGTCGAAGTCCGGCACGCCGAAATGATCGCGCAGGGGATACAGTTTCGGACTGTCGAGCATCATCTTCCCGGCATTCAGGTCGATGCTTTTTACGATCAGTGAGGGCTGCGCAACCCAAGCAGCCAGAGCACCATCGTAACGGTAGCCGCCCCCGCGATAGGCCCGCTCCATGTCGTCGAAAAACGTCCCGACCTCCTGCGCCTCGCGCGCGATATTGGCAAATCCTTGGGCCAGTGCTGCCACACCAATGGCCAATCCACCGAGAATCACCCCCGCACCACCGAGCACCGCCGCGGCGGTCGATGCGCCGACCAGCCCGGCACCGATGCCGCCCGCCGTTAACACCAGGCTGGCGGAATCGAATGTCAGCTGAGTGCCGAACTGAGCTTTCTCGACGTCGGTTTGCGCCGTCGTCAACTGATAGACATCAAAGCCGACATTGGCCAGCCCCAACACAGCGCCGACACCTTCGTTGGCCGCATGCCCCAAGGCCTCACCGACTACCGGCGCGCACGTGCGGGCGATGATCTTTTCTTCGCCCAGCGCGGTGCGAACCAACTGCACCAGACCCACCACATCCACGACATTGCCATGCACCAATTGTGCATAGTTGACGTACGCGTGCAGGCGCACGGCGGTGGTCAATGTCCGGCCATCTCCTTCCCGCC
The DNA here is from genome assembly GCF_054897765.1 of Pseudomonas sp. RT4P38. Lineage (NCBI taxonomy): Bacteria > Pseudomonadati > Pseudomonadota > Gammaproteobacteria > Pseudomonadales > Pseudomonadaceae > Pseudomonas > Pseudomonas sp. RT4P38. The sequence continues at coordinate 893,660 of NZ_CM142703.1, read as the reverse complement.
CTCGCAAGGCGTTCATCAACGCCTGGATGGTGAAGCCTGCGTTAAGGGTGTGGACACTGCCGGCTTCGGTCGGATCCAGCACGCCGCCCGTCTCGACCGGTTTGCGCGCCAGGGTTGAAAACTGTTCCGACAGCCAGTTCTTGATCCGCAGCAGCCGGTGATCGTCGCTGAGCACCTGAATCACGTGTTGCGGGTCTGACGGATTGATCAGACTCACCCGGTACTTGCCCTCGGGCGTGATCTCCAGCGTTTCGAACAACGGCACCAACGGCGTTGCCGACGGATGCAAATCCTGCAAAGAGGCAGCAGCGTGCGCGATCTGCTGTCCCCACCAGTGGCTGTCCAGCTCCAACAAACTGCTGCCCAGGTGCGAATTGTCGAGCAGCGATTTTCCGTGGGCACTGTTCAAACGCTGGCGAATCGCATGCGCCGGTTTTCCCGGCAAAAGTTCGGGCTTGAGCAGATGCGCCACCTCGAATCCGGCAGACAGTTTCAAGGCGGCTACCTTTTCACCCTGCAATTCGATCAGATCAAACACCGGCCGGGCTTCAGAGCCATAGGCAGCGTAATAGCGGGCCATACCCAGTTTCTGGAAGAAGTGCTCCAGTGCCCGCTTGAACATGGCCGGATGCTCGAATTCGCACAGACCGAAGTTGGGGTCATAAAAATGATAAGTGGCGAGTCCTGCGTTGACGGTCTTGGCCACCAGCATCGAATGATTATCAGAGTTGAGCATCAGCGTACGGGTGCCAGCGTGTTTCTCAAGTGCGGCAGTGACCTGATCCAGATCCGCGCGTTCAAGCGGCGTCCCGACCTCACTCAGTTGCACGTCCCGCAGCTCTTCCAGCGCTTGCACAAAGGCTGCCGAATCATCTTGCCCAGGTTCGATCACCGCCAGAAAGAAACGCTCGCGCAAGCGCCTGGAGGCCATATCATCCTGCGCAAGGGCCGCGCTCATCACCAGCGCCAGCGGATAACAACGCCCGCCAATCGCCTCGCCACCGCTATGCAGCAGCAGATCCTGGGGAACCAGTTGAACGCTGCTGGCCTCGAAATCATCGAGTACCTGCGCCAACCGTTCGCCGAGCTGAATGCGATGTTCAAGGGTGGCCACTTGCTGGATCCGCGCCACACGACGGCCCCACTGAAACAGCGTCGACGCCTGTTTCAAGGCGGCTTTTTTCAGTTCCAGCGCGCTGTCGGACAACATCGGCGCCTGATCCAGATCGCTGGCCAGGCCGGCCATGAACCCCGCAGCCTTACGCTTGTACAGTTGCCGCTCAATAACGGCGTAACGGCCGGAAGCGCCCTGTTCGGCAACGCTATTGGCTAAGTTGTCCAGTTCGCTGGCGGACTCCACAAAGCGCTGGTTATGCAATGAATCCAGCCCTAACAACACGCCCAGCGACAGCCTCTGCAAAGGGCTTGCATCAATGAAGTGTCGGGAGCCACTGGCGATGTCACTCAGCACTTCATCGACCCCAAGGTTTCGAATTTGCGCATCGCTCAGGAAGGCTGGAGTAAGCACCTCGGAAGCCTGGCTCCTGATTGCCTGGCGATCATCAAAACTCAGCGGCAGCGGTTCCTCGAAGCGGATTGCACCATTGTGTCCCTGCCTCATCGCCTCGATGAACGGCTCACCAAGTCCATCGACCAATCGCTGCAACACGTCGGTCAACAGCACCGCTCGTCCTTCGATCAAAGGCCAGCCTTGTTCGAACTCAATCGTCGAAGACTGAAGAAGTTGCGCGAGATCGCCCTTGTAACGGGTCGTGTATCGGCCTTCGCGCCAACGTTGCTGCTCGTCGCTGACCCACTTCACCCCGTCGGTTTCATTGTCTTTCCAGGAATGATCCAGCTCCTCTTCGGTATCGCGGTTGACCGTCGAGTGCGTCGCAATGGCTGCCTCTTCGCGCACAGCCTCGGCAACCGAGGGTGTCAAGTACGCTTTGGCGTAATCGGTCATGCCGTCACGTAAGGCACCCGGGCCGGTCAGATAGATTGTTCCTTCGCTCTGAAGGCGAATGCCGTCGCGGAAGTAGGACGCCACAGCACTCGCCAGAAAGGCTGCGGTTATTTCTTCTTCCATTTGCAGCCCAATCAGCGGCCCATAGGTTTTTTCCAGCACGTCCTGCGCCAGCGGCGCCATGAGGTCAAAATCGCTCAATGCAACACCTCGCTGCGCGGCCAGCCGAGTCGACGCATCAATCACTCCATAGTTGAAACGGAACCGCTCGATCAAGGTTTTCAATACCGCCGAGCCGGGATGTGCCATCAGAAATGCATTGGTTAACGTAGTGTCTTTGGGTAGTGCGCGCAGCATAAAAGGTCGAGCCATCTGATCCGCCGGGGCCTGGAACACCTCGCTCAGGCTTGGCCGTTTTTGCGCAAAAGCCTCCAGTGCCGGCATATGTTCTGGAGCAATGGTCCCGTAATAGCTTGAGGATGCCTGACGCCCAGGCATCCATTCAGGATTGTTGTTCAGCAACAACTGCAGAACGCCCAAACGGGCATCGGAGGTCAGACCGCTGACGTCGACTGCGCCCAGGGTTTTCGACAACGGTGGAAGGTGGTCGACATCGGTATAACTGCCACCTTCGGCATACAGGACTTCGGCGCGCACCACATCGGACGCCGCCGCCAGATTGCCGCGCAAACGCATCTCCCGATCGTAGATATCCTGCAGTTGCAGCGGTACTGCGCCAGCATCGAGATCGCGCAACTGGAAGCCACCCTCGGCCATCTCCAACATGCTGCGACGATTGCCTTCCTTTAACGCTTCCAGCTCCGCCGTATTCTGGCCATAGGCCCGGCTCAGCAAATCCATCCGGGCGTCATCGGCGGATTCCCCTTTCGCCACCGCCGTATTGATGTGCGCATACATCTGTTGTTTCAGAACAATGGCGCGCTCCTCGTACAGGGTAGCCAGCTCATCTTCGGAGATGCTCTTATCCGCGACCTGCAACAGGGCATCTGCCTTGGCGGCTTCAACAATCAGTTTGTTGGTTTGCCAGGCCAGCAGCGCATCGCTGTCATACCAGAGATTGAGGGTGTAGCCATGCTCGGCCAACACCTGTTTCCATACATTTAGGTAATCGCGCTGAATGACGCCAAGACCTCCGCCGAGCCAGACAAAGTGCAACGTCTTGGGAACTTCCGTCGCCACCACTTTCATCTGCTCGACACTGAACTGAAGACGCGACTCATAACGTTCGACTCTGTCATGTATCTGCGACAAATCCACGGCACCATCAGCAATGCGAGTCGACGGCGCTGCGAGGCTGCGCTTCACTCGATGCTTGTCCAGCAACTGTACCAGCGCCTGTTTCAAGAGCCCCAATGGCTCGAGCAATCTGGGCGACTCCAGCAAGCTGATACAGGCAAAGTAATAACGGATCACCGCATCGTATTGCTCGCTATTCCTATACGGCAACAGCGCTCTCTCAAGATCAGACAACTTGAAAAGGCTGACGAACTTGACATAGCCGCCACTGTTTTTAACTTTCGCGTCCTGCATGGAAAACACACTCCTGGATTTATTCTATTAATTAATATGCCAACAAGCAGACACATAAAAACACCGCCGCCGGACGTGGAGCCCAGCGACCCTTTCACTCATGCCAAAGACACCACTAAAAACATGATTAATAAAACGCAAACTTAAAAGTTTGTTTTGCTTGATAGTGCATCAATACGATAAAAAGACCCGCAGTCCGAAAGAGCCGGCTCTATTGAGACCCTGCGGCTTTCTTGATCATTTCACCCAACACGACATACCCCGCATCGCCCTGGGTGTCCCTCAACATCTCCAGCAATCGTTCAAGGCCAAACCTATGGTCATGCCCCCGGAGCTTGATGCTGACTTCCAATGGCATCCTTGATTCTCCATCCTGAGGATCCCAAGGAACACCGCCCACTGTCCGTCGGCTCGCCCGGAGACGTCGAATACACGGTTCAGCTCGGGTACAAAATACTTGTAGCGATCCGGAAAGCTTTCGACTTGCAGAACCGAGGCATGGGCATTACCCGATATGAGTACTTTCAAACGCGACTGCAACTGATCAGTCGTCTCACCGCGAACGTAAGACCATTGATTTTCCACGCTCACGATCCGTGCAGGCCGGTTGTCCAGCAACTCCAGATTCACGCCTTCACGGGTTCGCCCCCGTAACCCTTGCCCGTCGGTCAGCACCTCGGCAAACGACCAGCCAGACCAGACTTTTTGCGCGACCGGCAGGTGCTCGGGATGCAGCACACGAGCGCCATTGGCAAAGGCCGGCCGAACGGCTTCGAACCCGATTAGCCTCTGGCGATAGATCTGCCCTGCTGCAACATCGAGCAGCCAGCCCGCTTGCCTGTCGGGGGTCAGCCCGAGCAACGCCAGCGCTTTGCCATGACCGATGTCCGCCAGCAGAAGCTGTCCGTCGATGCACCACGCCGCCAGGAAGGTACTGTCGGAACCGATGGCCAGGCCAATAATCGGAATCGGCCTACCCGAATGTTCTTTCACCAACTCAGGTAACGCCGTGAGCCAGTCTGGATGCTGCTCGAGCCAGCGTTGGCCGACGCCGACGAACTTCAGTGCGCCGTCCATCTCGATCTCACACAGCCGGCCATCCGCCTTGGTGGCGATGTAGCGGCCGGCAGTGGATGAGACCTCTACAACATCGCTCTCGATGATTTCGTCACGGAACGTAGAAGGCTCGTCCAGATCCCTAAATCCACGGAAGAGAACGTTGCGCTCCTTGTCGTAGAAAAGCATGGCGTCATTATCGACGTGATCCCACATCAGCATGATTCTCTGAGTGAGTCCTATGCCATCGCGAAAATACTGGTTGTCATGCAGACGAATCCAGACCGAATACTGGAACTCCTCCCACAGATACATACGCCCGCAAATGAATTGAGCGGACGTCCAGTTGGCAATCGATGCAGCCATACCGGGCGTCTCATCCGCAAAGGAATGAGGCTGCCCGAAGGCGTCGATCGGATCCCTCCAGTCCTCCACGTCGCTGCCAAAAAATTGGTCGTGACGAAACGTTCCCCAGGTATTGATGCCAACGAACGTCAGGGACTGATCGGAGATCAGGTACTCCAACGTATAGTCGTAGGTCCGTTTCCTCTTCATTTTCTGCACCACGCGCAGTTTCCCGTCTGCGGTCTGCTCGCAACCGCTGATTGTCGAACCGCTTTGCGGATTCATCAGGCGATAGCGATGGTCGGCCGTTCCGGTGGTCGCTTCGACACGCCAGAGGGTCGGATGGTCTGGATGATAGAACCAGGCGTGTTGACCGCTGGCGCCACCCAGAAGGATCCCGTCGTTGACGGCAGCCGGGAGATTGCGTGCGTAGAGCACCCGATCCTGCGCCACATCGTAGTATCCGGTGGTGTACGCCGGTGCGGATCGGTCGTTGAACGGGATCTCGTAGTTGTGCAACGGCACATACGCAGAAGACAGCCGCTTCTCGTGCGCCCGCTCGCGAATCCGGGCCAGAGCAGCCTGCAGTGCAGTCTTGTTCGTTCCGGTGTCCAATGTGACGGACAGCAACACCCACTGTTGCTGGTCTTGGTCGAACCGGAAAAGCCCCCCGTTCGCCAGTTCGAGGAACCCTTCCAAGACTCCGAAACCCTCGACCTGGACGCCGTCGATGGTCAGGATTGTATTCTCCAACGTAACCTGTTTCTCACTGACCCATGGTGCACGAATCATCCAGCTGACCGACTCGCCGAGAGTGCTGTTCCTCAAGGCAACCGCCACGATTCCGGGAGTCAGGCAGAGCTGATAGAGACCCGAGTGAGCGCTGATTACGTAGGAAATGCAGTTTTTCCATTCCCTCGGCAACTCTGGCACCAACAATTGCCGGACATGAGCGTCCAGGATCACGGCTATCTTCGTCGGTTTGTAGACTGGGTTGAGCTTGTAGAGGATGTGCGGGAACGGGGTATTGGCAAAGAAGTAAAAACGACGCTCACCTTCCTCGTCATATTCCAGCTTGCTCACCGTGCTGTTGTGCAGGCTCGGGTACCAGGTTCCCGAAGGAAGGTCTGACGCCTTAACGTCGGACTCGCCTTCCTTCGGCACATAATCGAATCCTGCCGACCCCAGTTGGTACTCATAACCGTAGTAACAAATCGGCGTACACGGCAATACCACTGTCCGTGTCGGTGGAGTCCCCGGATCCAGCACTACGAAATCTGGCAGCTCCAATGCTTGGCGGATGTCGATGGCCCGGTGCAACTGCCCGGGATTCGTGTCGGGCTGCGGCAGTTCCAGACCTCCGCGTACCATCGGGTAAAATTTCTGGCTGTCGAACCCGATGCGTTTTTTCGGCAGGTCCAGATGAGTGATGACCGCCTCCGGTTCGAAGCGCAAGACCCCGTCCTTGCTCGTGTAAGCGGCGACTCCGTAAGCGTCCACGATATTGCGCAAATGCTCGCCCACGGCCCTGGCCTTGTCGCTGATTTGCCCCAGGTTGCTGGCGATGGCCGTCACACCGATGCCCACGCCCAGCAACGGCACCGACAGGATGGCCGCTGCCGCGCCGACGGTTCCACCCACGGCCAGTGCAACGACATCCAGCCCCAGTGCCGCCACGTCGAACACCAATTGCGTGGCCAGCCGCGAACGTTGCTCCTGGTTGTTCGCTACGGCCAGGCCATAGATGTCGAAGCCAATGTTCACCACGGAAAATCCGATTCCTACCCCCGTGGACGCACGGCCCAACAGCCGCCCGGACAGCGACGACTGGCGTATCGCCAGGGCCTGCTCACTGGCGGCGACCTGACGAACCAGATTGATGATCTGCACCGAATCACTCACCACGCCATAGCCCAGTTGGGCATAACTGACATAGACCTGCACCTGAAGAGCGACTGCCAGCGCCGGCACTTGCTCCTCCCCGGCCTGATACTCACGGTTGCGCATTTCGGTGATCAGGGTCTGGATGACGAAGGCAACACTCAAGCGGCTTCCACCGGGCCGGTGTTGTTGCCCGCAACCCTCTCCAGCAAACCTCGAATATGTTTTTTTAACTTGATAAACCGCGAGTCGGCGGTGGTGACCTTGACAGCATCCAAGGGATTGCGGGCGTCCACCATCGTCAACGTGTAACCCGTCTCCGGACTGCCCTGAACCGTCTCCAGCAATGGCAAAAATTTACGCCCCAGGTCATTTTCGCTGCGCAAACGGCTGGTCGCCTCATCGAATTCACGCGCCCAGTAACGTCCGTCCAGTTGCGCCAGACTGGCCCCCATCCGGGCGTTTTCCGACAGTGAGCGCGTGCGCTGAACAGCCTGTCGTTCCCATACTGTGGCGGTCTGACCGGACGCAACCGGTCCGTCATTCAACAAGCGGCCTACTTGCACTTTTGATGGCAGGATCCTGTCGGCAATGGCCGCAGGATTGAGTTCGATGACGTTGAATGACGGGGTGGCAGACAGGCCGTACAACCTGGCCAATTCGGCGTTGCCATGACTCAGGTAGCGCTCAATTCCCTCCTTCAGCGACTGCACCTGGTCAAATCCATACACGGCGAAATTGGGATCAAAGAAACGATAGAAACTGCTGTCGCCGACGACGACTTTCGCCAGAAGCAGCGCATGATTGCCAGTATCGAGCAGCAACACGCTCGTGGTGGTTTTCGCTTCCAGCGTCTGCAGGATCTTTTCCAGGCTGTTGGTTCCCAGTGGCGTTCCGGCGTCGCTCATGGCGACGCCGAGCAACTCATCCAGAGCCTGCATCAATACCCGGGAATCGGCGTCATCGGGCATCAGACTGGCACTGGCCACCCGGCCGACCAGCGTTCGCTCGGCGCTCACACCCCTGCTCAGCGCCACCGCCATGAGCAATGTCAGTGGGTAGCACCGACGGCTCGGGTCGCCCGGTGTGCGCGCCAGCAAATCCTGAGGTAACTGCCGCGCGGAAAGGGCGCCGGCCTGAAAAAACTGTTCACGAACCTGCGCAGCACGCTTGAGAATTTGCGTGTGATATTCCCGTTGCGCGGTGCCGTTGACTTGCGCGATACGCTGCCCCCACTGGTTCAAGCTCGGGGGTTCGGTCAACGCGAGTGCCTTCAGCTCCCGCGCCGTTTGCAGGCCGGGGACGCCGCCCTGCGCAAGGCCTGCTTCGAATGCCGCAGCCTTGTGTTGGTGCAGGGTTTTCTCGATCATCGCGTAACGGGCAAACACCCCGCCATCAGCGGTTTCCCGGGCCAGCTTGAGCGCGTCTTGCCAGGCGTTGGCAAAACCCGTGGCATCGAGGCTCTGGGCGCCGAACAAACCGCCCAGCACAACGCGCTGCAGCGGGCTCAATTGTTCGATAGGAAGCGAACCGTGTTCGAGACGGGCGAACAACTCATTGAGGTTCGCGGCTTGCTCTGCACCGAGCGACGGCGGGAGTTCGCTGACGGGTTGGGCGAGGATCTGCTGGCGTTGGTCGAAGCTGAGGCTCAACGGTTTGTTGAGTATCATCTCGCCGCTGATCTTGCTTCGCATCGCCTGGATTAAGGGCTCGCCCAGATCATCCATCAACTGTTGCAGTACAGCCGTCATCAACACCGGCCGGCCTTCTATGACGGGCCAGCCTTTTTCGAGAGTAAGGGTCTGACCTTTAAGCAATTCATTTACATTGCCCTTGTAACGTAGGTTATAGGCCCCTTCCTCGATCTTTTTTGCTTCAAGTTCGAACCATGCAGTTTCCGTCCTGGCGTTGTCTTTCCAGCTGTGGTGGGTCTCCTCTTCGGTTGCCAGATTAAAACCGTCAAACAGATTGACCCTGTCACTGACTGGTTGGCGAGCACCAGAAACTCCATGTTCAACGACGAAATCACTCAATCCGCTCGATACCGCACTTGGCCCGCTCATGGCAATGGCCGATTGGTTTCATGGGCCAGCAGCGCGTCACTGTCGTACCAGAGATTAAGGCTGTACCCATCGGGCCCCGCCATCTGCTTCCAGACATTGATGTAATCACCCTGGATTGCCCCTATACCTCCTCCCACCCAGACAAAGTGCAGTTTTTTGGGTACGGCTTTGGCAGTACTCAACAACTCCACGGTGGTGGTCAAGCGAGTATGGTAATCCGCCAGAGTTGCTCGAAGTTGTTGCAGTTGGGTCTTCGAGGCATTGGCTGGAATTGAGTCGATAACTGCCTTAAGCAAACTGACCGCCGTCAGCTGTTCGGACAAACTGGAGGCCGTGACAGCACCTTCGTAATAACGCAGCGCCTTGCCTTGATATTCCGAATTTAACTGGCGCGTGATGACGAACTCCAACTTTTCCTGTTCAACAGATCTAGAAAAATCTCGGCCAATCAGCCCCCCTGCCTCTGCACTTTTCAATTGAATATCCTTTTTCATTGAGCAAACTTGTTATTCAAAAAATAACGTCAACTTGCACAATCCATCAACTCGCAAGGAATTCAATTAATGTCAGAACAAGGGAAAAACCTACATCAACTGCTTACCGCACAACCCTATAAATAAGACTCAACCCAACGGCGTCGAGGTGCGAGTGCTTTATAATTCACGCATTACAACCCACGCTCTTTGTATGTCCAATTATAAGAATTGAAACTTGGGCAAATAACAAACCCACAACAACAGTAGGAAACGGCTGCCAAAAGGGTGTATCAGAGAGATTCGAGAGTCGACGGGATACGATCCAGTGCAGCGGCCCTGCAAAGGGCCGCCCGATTTCAGGAGGCGGGTTTAACGCCATACCAGCGCGGGGTGTACACCCAGTTTCCACCCTCGGCGCGAGGGAACACGCAGGTGGCGGAAGAACCAATCAGCACCATAGTGCGCATGTCGACCTGATCGGGGGTCAGTTCGCCGAGCGTGGTAACCCGTAGCGACTGGCCAGGACGGCCAATGTCGCGGCCCAGCACCACCACCGTTTCTGGTGTGCGATGCCGGCCGACGATTTCCAACGCCTGTCCCAGTTGCCATGGCCGCGCACGGGAAATCGGGTTATAGAAGGCCAGCGCAAGATCGGCTTCAGCGGCCAGATTCAGGCGCTTCTCGATGATCGACCAGGGTTTGAGGTTGTCCGACAGCGACATCACGCAGAAATCGTGGCCCAGCGGCGCACCGGCCTGGGCGGCGGTGGCGAGCGAGGCGGACACGCCCGGCAGAATTTCCAGATCGACGCTGTGCCAACTCGAATCACTCGATTCGTGCAACGCCTCCAGCACCGCCGCCGCCATGGCGAACACGCCAGGGTCACCGGACGAAACCACAATCACCGAACGGCCTTGCGCCGCCAACTCGAAGGCGTGACGAGCGCGCTGCATTTCTTCGCGGTTGTCGGTGCAATGCAGCACCTGATCTTCGCGGAACGGGCCGGCCATGCGTACGTAGGTTTCGTAGCCAAGCACGTCGGTGGCCCGCGCCAGTTCAGTTTTCACGGCGGGCACCATCAGTTCGGCGGCGCCGGGGCCGAGCCCGATCACCGCCAGCCGTCCGCGCGTGCGGCCGATTTGCGTCACGTCCAGCGGCTGTTCGGCCACGGCTATCGTAATGTCGCGGGCCGTCGCAATGATCGTCATATCGAGCGTGCCCAGGTCGCTCACGGAGGTGACAAACCGCAACGGTACACCCAGCTCCAGCGCCGCCTCACGCAATGCCGGACTCGCCATCTCATCCTCAGCCGCCACGAGACAGGCCAACGACTGCACCGCCACGTTCGCTTGCTGCAACGCCACGCGAATCGTATCCGGCAGATCCGCCACCCCGGCACTCACCGCTACCGCGACGCTGCGAGGATAGATCAGCAATTCATTGGCGCTCGCCTCACGCTCGGCGCTGCCGACATGGATCGAGCGCTGCGCCTGCGGATCTTCCGGCAACTGCGCCTGATCCAGCCACGGCGCGGCGCCCTCAATGCGCACGCTGTGTCCGGCGAGCAGATCGGAAACGAAACGCTTGCCCGACTCCAGATCGCCCAGCGCGTAACCGCTGGGCGGATTGAGCAGGCAGGTGCCGAAACGCAATTCGCCGCTGGTGGTGATTGCCGCAGCAACCTCGAGACCGGCAGCAATCTCTCGCGCCATGACGTTCACGCCACCTAGGCCACCGAGCAGCGGCACCACGGCGCTGCCATCTTCAGCCACGGCCAGCACTGGCGGCTCGGCGCCTTTTTCCAGCAGTAACGGCGCCAGGGTGCGGATCACAATGCCGGCCGCACACAAGGCGATAATCGGCGTGTCCTGCTGATAGAACTCACGCAAGGTGGCGCCGAATTCGTGATAGACGCGGTCCGCGCCTTCCACCCGTTCGGCCAGACCATGAATCAAAGCGCCAGGGTATAGCTGCGCAATCTTGCGCGCGGTCGCGAGGCTGCCATTGCCGAGAATGACAATCGCGGGAACTGGACTGGACATCAGCCTTGCCACCTTTCACCGGGAACAATGATCAGTGAGAAGTACGGCGACGACATCGGCTCGACCTGATCCAGTGGGACAATTTTCTGATTGGCCATGGTCGCGCGTTCAACGTACAGCGCACGTTCCGCCAGCCCGAGTTCTTCGAGCACCTGACGAACCTTGGGAAAGTTGCGCCCCAGTTTCATGATCACGGCGGCATCGGCATCGGCCAGACGACGCTTGAGATCGTCGGCGGGCAATACACCCGACAGGACGGACAAACTCTGATTGCGATACACCAGCGGTGCGCCCAGCACCGAGGCACCGCCGAGCATCGAGCAGACACCCGGCACGACTTCGGCTTCATAGCGCTCAGCCAGACGATCGTGCAGGTACATGTAGGAGCCGTAGAAGAACGGATCGCCTTCGCAGATCACTGCCACGTCACGGCCAGCGTCCAGGTGCGCGGCAAGTTCTTCGCCGGCCGCATCGTAGAAATCGCTGATCACTTGTTCATACGACAGCGGCGCCGGCAACGCTTCGGTGGTCACCGGATACACCAGCGGCAGCAGCGTTTGCGCGTCCTGCAAGTGCGCCTCGATGATGCCGAAGGCGTTGCCTTTTTTGCCCTTGGCGACGAAGTACGCCACCACCGGCGATTCGCGCAGCAGGCGCAGGGCTTTGACGGTAATCAGTTCCGGATCACCGGGGCCGACGCCAAGACCGATCAAACGTCCAGGTTGCTGCATCATTCGATCTCCGTAGCGAGGGCATTGACGGCGGCGGCGGCCATGGCGCTGCCGCCCAACCGGCCTTGCATGATGACGAAAGGCACACCGCGACTGTCCGCCGCAAGCATCGCCTTGGATTCGGCGGCACCGACGAAGCCCACCGGGAAGCCGAGAATCAGCGCCGGTTTCGGTGCGCCGGCGTCGAGCATTTCCAACAGATAAAACAGTGCGGTCGGCGCGTTGCCGATCACCACCACGCTGCCTTCCAGATCCGGACGCCATAGCTCCAGCGCAGCGGCGGAACGGGTGTTGCCCAGCTCACGAGCCAGTTCCGGAACGCTGTCGTCGCGCAGGGTGCAAATCACTGGGTTGCTGGCTGGCAAACGCGCACGGGTCACACCTTCGCTGACCATCCGCGCGTCGCACAGAATCGGCGCACCGGCGGCCAGCGCCTCACGCCCGGCCTTGCCCGCGCCTTCAGAAAATTGCAGGCCGTCGATGGCGTCGACCATGCCGCAAGCATGGATCACACGGACCGCGAGTTTTTCCAGGTCGGCCGGAATACGCTCGAGGTTGGCCTCGGCACGAATGATCGCGAAGGAGTTGCGATAGATCTCCTGACCGTCGCGGATGTAATCAAGCATCAAGGGGGCTCCGTGAGCGGGCGTCGAGCAAGGCTGCGACCGCTTCAATAGTAAGGTTGCGTGCGTGCAGCGCGCCGAAACCCGGCTGCGCTGCGTCGCGAAAATAGAGGTCGTAGTGACCGGGGCTGACCGCCAGCAACGTCACTGGAGCGCGATGCGCGGCGGCACAGGAGCGCGGACAACCGGACAGATGTACGTTGAGCGCTTGTGGCAGCAAAGTCGCCAGATGACGGGCATCACATTTGGTATCGGCCAGGCCTTTGCCGCAGCCGTTGGAACCGGTGCAAGCGATCAGCCGGGACAGCGGTTCAGTGGCCTGGGTCAACAGGTTCAGCCGTTGCAGATTGTGGACGACTTCAACAGCGTCGGCCTCACTCACGTTGGGCAATAACAGGCTTTGCCAGGGAGTGAAGCGCAGACTGCCGTCACCAAATTGGCGCGCCAGTTGTGCGACACCACGCAGGGTTGCCGGATCGAGACGACCGAGGGGTGGCACCGCGCCGACGTAGAACAGTGCAGCATTGTTCTGCGGATGAACGCCGATGTGCAGATCCTCCGGCACTGGCGTGCGTTGCCAACTACTGACGGATTGCAGCGACACCCGTTGTCCGAGCCTTTCGAGGAACACCGCCGTTGGGTATTCGTCGAGCAGATGGCGCATCCGCGCCTGCTCCGGCCGTGCCAGTTCAAGGAACAACTCCAGCACTGCCACCACCAACGCATGCCCGTATTCAAGCTTCACCGCTGCCAACGGTCGATCGCTCGGGCAACCGGCCAGACCGAATGCCAGCAAGGTTTCAGCATTGTGTTCGAACGCCGACAGCCACACGTCGTGCGGATGTTCGAGCATGGCCAAGGCCTCACCGCCATCCAGTTGCACGGCGAACTTGGCGCTCAGTTCATGGAAACGCGGATGGCTCTGCAGAGTGTCGAGGATCTGCTCGGCAAGTGTGCAGGTGTCGAAGTGCATCTGCCGGTCAATCCCGGCGGCCGGACTGAGCATCAGGTTGCGCACATCGTCGCCGGCGGCGGTTTGCGGCCCGAGGCCGGCGGCCAGCAGGCCCTCGATCAGCAGCGCGGATTGCTGGCCGATCCCGCGAATCTGCAGATTGGCCCGGTTGGTCGCCTCGATGGCCCCGCCGGCGAAACGCTCGGCGGCATCCGCCACTGCGTCAGCCTGATCTGCCGTGATCGAACCGCCATTGAGCTTGATCCGGCAGATCCCGCCGTCCAGCGCCTGGACGATACGCAGCAACCCCGGACAGGCCGAGGGGCGGATGGCGGTGGACATCGGGCGTTCGTTCAAAGGGGTGACCGGCAATGTGGGAAGAGCGCTTCGCGGACGAAGCGCGGTATTATGCCTGCTTTGTCCGGCAGCATGAAAAGTCTGCCCGTCGGAACGGCCGGTCGACCCGGCGATATGCGCGTCGCAGGCAGCTGAACCCGGAGTAATGCCTCAAATTAACGCGATGATCTGCTCCTGGCGCCGAGCGCCCAATAATGAAACGACCTTTGCCCTGGAAAGGTCGTAGTCCTCGGGATCTAACAGAGCCTTGTAACCATCGACCGACACGTTACCCAGGATTTTTTCAGTATTGAAACGATGGCAAAGAAGATTACCGACAATAACTTCATCGAACTCGAAAGCTATTACCACCGTCGTTATGGCGAGACCTTGAGTGATGAAACCGAAGGTGAACCGTATCCATCTCCCATTGTGCAAAACATGCTGTTGCAGCACTTCACTCGCGAGAGCGGCAGATGCCTGACCAGACAAAAGCTTTAGACTTGTATCCAGCGCATTTGCAGTCGCTACAGGCATCCACTGACGCGGAATCTGTTGCATTAACCCGACCAAGGTAAAACTTCCGGGCATCGGCACAGGAAGACTTACATTCGGATTGCCCAGCAGCATTGCGCCCGTAACTCTCATCGCCATCTTGTTGGCGTGAGTCCAGGGCTCGATCTCCGAGAAATCGGGAACCTTATGAGAAGCGACTGTTTGAGAGTAGAGCAGCGCGTCAAGACCGTCGTGCCTGTCCGATTCCGGCAATTCATCCGCGACCAGAATGACCGCACCAGCGCATATGAAAGTTTTAAAGCCAACACCTGCGTTCATTGATACCTCCCTAATAAAAGTCAGAGGCTTACACCCCTGACTTCAATGAAATTCAGGCTGCGCCAAACTCATAGCTCAGCGCTTTTTCACGCTGCTCGGTCAATGCCTTGACGATCAGTGGTTCGACCATCAAGTAGTCTTCTTCGTCCATAGTCATGGTGGCTGATCCGTTGAAAATCTCGACACTGGAAGAAGTCCATTCCACAAACAGCACTTTGGTCGGCTGAGCCGCGGCAATGTACTGCACAGCAGCAATGGCCATGGTGACAGTACCGTCAGCGTCCTCCACAGCACTGGACATGCAGAAATTACCGCCCTCGGCCTTCTTCGAGTTACGTTCAAAAAGTGTCAACGCTTCAGGCTCATCCTTCAGCGCCTCCATGGTGGCGTCGGCCACATCCGAAAGCACTTTCAGTACCGCTGCGCCCTGCCCCACCGCTGCGGCCAGCGCTGTATGGAGAACAGAAAGCGCAAGATTATCCATGGTCAGTTTTTGGGAAGTTGCCTTGTAGCGATTATAAGGTTGACTAAAGGCAAACCAGCCCGACAGCTTCATAAGTCTCATGAACTCGTTGTAACGCTGTTCTTTCTGACTGGCACTCGGGTATTTAAGCAAGGCAACCAGATCTGCGTACATATAAGTATTCTTGACAATACGCTTGCTTCGCTTGGACATGCTCGCATCAAAACCAGCGATACCTGTACCCATGATGGC
Source organism: Pseudomonas sp. RT4P38 (assembly GCF_054897765.1). NCBI lineage: Bacteria > Pseudomonadati > Pseudomonadota > Gammaproteobacteria > Pseudomonadales > Pseudomonadaceae > Pseudomonas > Pseudomonas sp. RT4P38. The sequence goes on along the minus strand of NZ_CM142703.1, from coordinate 878,089 downwards.
CGCATTCAGTTCGTCCTTGTCGATGGGCAAGTTGGCGCTAGAGGACACTCTCAGCGAACGCGGTACTGGCTGCGCAGAAATGAGCTTATTGCACTCTTCAATTAATGCAATACGTTGAGCCGCAGAAGTTACTTGACTGGACAACAGGGTCATAACAGTGATTCCTTTTAGTTTTTTTAAACGCCTCCATGGCGTAAATTCAAACTAACTTTCAAGCACAACTTAATCAACTTACAACAGATTCAAATCATTTCAGAGCAACCACCGACTGGGTCACGCATACTCACACGACAACGAATTCGCCCCAGACTTCATCTCGTCAACTCGATCTCCCTCATCCGCATTTCTTTGACTGACGCGCTCAATTCTGCTCGGTACTTATCCATCTGTCGTGGCGTGATCACGAATCGCCGAGATTGAATGTCAAGTTGCGATCTTGAGTGCTCCACATCCCAGAACAGATAAGTGGACACCCAGTTGGCATTGAGCAAGCGAACGTTACTGATCACTATCTCAAGCTCGTTATGGCGATTGTACTGCGCTGGTGAAAAACGGAAATCGCCCCACTGCCGCGCACTGTCCGCGAACAAATCAAGCCCCGCAGTGTTGTGCTCGAGCAGTTGAAAAGTCTCTGTCATCTGTTTGATCTTTACCCTGCTTAACAGCGTAGACAAGGACTTCGACCAACTGCCCAGCAAGTCACCGGAAAAGTCCTTCTCAACAATTATCACGGGGTCGTGCTCCAACCCCCAACCCGCAGACCAAAGTGTCCCCGAGTAAAACTCGAACCAAGGTCCAGGTTCGCGATTCCTGCTATGGCGAAGGTCAGCGCGATACTCCGCCCAGCGCATGCTGTCCTTGATGTACTGCTTATCCTGCTGGGTCAGTCCGGAAAGAAATGCCAACAAATTACTACCGAGTACGGTTGAACTACTTTCTTCAGAGAGCTGATGGGTTTGTTGCAGCGTGTCGTTCATATGTATATCCATAATTGATTATCTGCCTTCCTGGCAGTTACCTATTAACGTACGCACACCCCTTAGAGATACAGGCTGTACGTCATGCAAAACCAACCTACCAATAAAATAAAAACTTCTAAAGAAACAACATCGACATTTGATGTCTGGTAGCACTTGAAAAATGGAAAGCAGTCAGTTCGAGGAAGCCGCGCTATCATGCCGCCCCTTAACGATAAACGCGTGATGAGGAACGGCATGACCCCTTGGCTGACGGTTGTAGGCATCGCTGAAGACGGCTTTAAAGGTCTTGGTAAAAATGCCCGGCGCGCGCTGATGGGCGCCTCACGAATCGTCGGCGGCCAGCGCCAACTGGACTTGCTGCCGGTGTGCATTCGTGGCGAACGCCAATTGTGGCCGAGCCCGTTCTCTCTCGCGCCGGTGCTGGAGCGGCGCGGCGAAGCGGTGTGCGTGCTGGCCAGCGGTGATCCGATGTTCTATGGCGTCGGGGCCAGCCTTGCGCGTCAGGTGCCAAGTGCAGAAATGCTGGTCCTGCCCGCGCCGTCCTCCTGCTCGCTGGCGGCAGCCCGACTGGGCTGGCCTATGCAGGATGTGGCGACGTTGTCGCTGGTTGCGCGACCGTTGGCGGCGCTCAATGCCCATCTGTTTAGCGGCGTACGCCTGTTGTTACTGAGCAATGACGGTCAGAGTCCGGCAGCTGTCGCAGCGCTGTTGCGCGAGCGTGGATTCGGCTCGAGCCGATTGAGCGTTCTGGAACATTTGGGTGGCACTGCTGAACGCCGCGTCGACAGCACCGCCAACGACTGGAACAACCCGGCCATTGCCGATCTCAACGTGATCGCCGTCGAGTGTCTGGCCGATGCCAACACCCCACGTTTGTCGCGGTTGGCCGGCCTGCCGGATTCGGCGTTCAAACATGACGGTCAACTGACCAAACGTGATGTGCGCGCCATCACCCTGGCCCGTCTCGCCCCAACGCCCGGCGAAGTGCTCTGGGATGTCGGCGCCGGCAGCGGCTCGATCGGCATTGAATGGATGCGCGCCCACCCGAGTTGCCGGGCGCTGGCCATCGAAGCCGATGAAGGGCGGCAGTTGTTGATCGAACACAACCGCGATGCCCTCGGCGTTCCCGGCCTTCAATTGATTCGCGGCAGTGCGCCGCAGGCCTTGGCCGGGCTCGAGCGTCCGGACGCGATTTTCATCGGTGGCGGCGTCACCCGCGAGGGCGTGCTCGACACGTGCTGGGCCGAACTCAAACCCGGCGGCCGACTGATCGCCAACGCGGTCACGTTGCAAAGTGAAATGACCTTGATGACCTGGCGCGAGCAGCACGGCGGCGAGCTGACGCGCATTCATATCGCTCAGGCGCAACCGTTGGGCGACTTCGATACGTGGCGTCAGGCGTTGCCGATTACCTTGCTGGAAGTGACGAAGCCTTTCGATGCGTGACGAAACCGCCGAACAACCCGCACCGCTGCGCAGTGGCCTGACCACCGGCAGCTGCGCCACCGCCACCAGTCTTGCGGCGGCTCGTCTGTTGCTCAGTGGCGTGGAAGCGGACGCCGTCGAGATCATTCTGCCCAAAGGCAAACGGGTGCAAATGCGCCTGGAATTCTGTCGGTTGAGGGACGGCGGCGCCGAAGCCGGAACGATCAAGGACGCAGGCGACGATCCGGACGTGACCCACGGCGCCCTGCTCTTTTCCCAAGTGCGTCTGCACTGCGAGCCGGGCGTGCACTTCAGCGCCGGCCGCGGCGTGGGCACCGTCACCCGGCCGGGGCTGGTGCTGGGCGTCGGCGAGCCGGCGATCAACCCGGTACCACGCAAGATGATCACCGATCACTTGACGCTGCTGGCCGAGGAGCTGGATTACCGGGGCGGCTTCGAAGTCACCATAAACGTCGAGGACGGCGAAGCCCTGGCGCTGAAAACCATGAACCCGCGACTGGGGATTCTTGGCGGCTTGTCGATCCTCGGCACCAGCGGCATCGTCCGGCCGTTTTCCTGTGCGGCGTACATTGCCTCGATCCATCAAGGCATCGACGTCGCCAAAACCAATGGTTACTTGCACATCGCCGCGTGCACCGGCAATGCCAGCGAAGACACCATGCGCCGGGTCTACGACTTGCCGGAAATCGCCCTGATCGAAATGGGCGACTTCGTCGGCGCCGTGCTCAAACATCTGCGCAAAGTACCGGTGGATAAACTCAGCCTGTGCGGCGGCTTCGGCAAGATCAGCAAGCTAGCGGCCGGGCACATGGATTTGCACAGTCGGCATTCGAGCATCGACCTGCCGCAACTGGCCGAGTGGGCGGCTGCGGTCGGGGCGGATGAGGCGCTGCAATCAGCGATCCGTGAGGCCAACACCAGCCAGCAGGCGTTGGCGATGGCCAGCGCTGCGGGGATCGCCCTGGGTGATGCGGTGTGTCAGCACGCCCTGGACTTTGCTCGCAGCGTGGTGCCGGCGCAGGTTCAGGTCGAAGTGTTTGCCATCGATCGCCAAGGTGGGGTTGTCGGCCATGCGGGCGCTTTTCAATGAAGCGTGTGTTGTTGCTCGGTGGCGTGACAGAAGCCTTGGCCATCGCTCGGACCCTCGGGCCAGAACACATTTATAGCCTGGCCGGTGTCGGTCGCGTACCGACCGATTTGACCTGTCAGGTTCGCGTTGGCGGCTACGGCGGTGCAGAAGGTCTGGAGCAGTTCATCCGCGATGAAGGGATCGATCTGCTGCTGGACTCAACCCACCCCTACGCCGCACAAATCAGCCAGAACGCCGCCACTGCCGCACAGTTGAGCGGCATTGCGTGCTGGGCGTTACGGCGTCCTGCCTGGCAACCACAGGCCGGCGATGACTGGCGGGATGTCAGCGATTGGGCCGAGCTGATCGAAGCACTGAAACCCTTTCGCCGACCCCTGTTCACCCTTGGCCGCGAACCGTTGCAGCACTTGCATGAAATCCCGCCGGAGCAATTCTGGACCTTGCGTGCACTGGACGTTTACCCGGGCAATGAGCGCTGCGAAGTCATCGGCGCGCGTGGGCCGTTTCTGATTGAAGATGAACGTGCGCTGTTTGAACGTCGACAGATTGATGTGCTGATCAGCAAAAACAGCGGCAGCACCGCGACCGAGCCGAAACTGGAGGTGGCACGCGAGCGTGGGGTGCCGGTGATTGTTTTGCAGCGACCGGTGTTGCCGGGGGTTGATCGGGAGTTCGGGTCGGTGACAGAGGTGTTGGCAGCCCTATCGGTGTCAGACGATTCCTGAGACCTGCATAACCTTGCGACTTTGCCGGCAACACTCTCGGACGGAGCCGGCTATCCACTTCTATGGCTTCAATCCTATAGTCCGTGTCTCTCTGGCCCTATCAAGCACACCACCCCACTACTCATAAGGGACGACTAGCTTCGACCCAAGGAAAGTGCGGCTTGCCAACCTGTATCCCAAGGAATACGATCGAACATGATCGACTTCGAACGATCCCGAGCTTTTGCCGATTGGCTTGATTTACTGAGAGACACCATTGGCAAGGCTCGGATCATCGCGAGGCTCCGAGCTACTGAACATGGAAATTTTGGTGATTGCGAACCGGTAGGCGGAACTGTTTATGAAATGCGTGTGCATTACGGTCCCGGCTACAGGATGTATTTCACCCGCCGAAGTGAAGTGGTTTACCTGCTGCTGGTGGGAGGTGACAAGTCGACTCAAAAACGAGACATAAAACGCGCAATTCAAATGGCGCAAAACATCGGTAATGAGGAGTAAATCATGGCCGAACAATTCACCCGTTTCGATGCCGCCGAATTTCTAAAAACACCAGAAGAAATGGCCGCTTACCTGGATGCCTGTTTTGAAGAGGATGCTGGCGACGGAGTGCTCATACGTGCAGCCCTTAACGACATAGCCCGAGCAAAGGGCATGACACAGATTGCCCGCGATGCAGGTCTGGGTCGTGAAAGTCTGTACAAAGCATTGGGCAGCACTGGCAATCCGGAATTCGCTACTATCATGAAGGTTATGAAAGCTTTGGGCCTGCGCTTGCACGCCAGTACTCTCTGACTGCGCTGCGACACCACACCGCACGCCGCTTTTTTACTTATCGGCCCTGATCAGGCTAAATAGCCGCGCCTGATCGCCCACCCAACCGGATTTTGCCCATGTCCCGACAACGGCTCGCATTTGCCTGGATCGCCTGCTTCGCAGTGCTGTTCAACATGCTCGCCATGCCGATGACGGGAGCGATGGCGCAGACGGCGAAATCACCCGCCGAGCAGTTGTTGTGGGGCAGTTTCTGTTCGTCCAGCGGCACCAAGATGGTGGCGATTTTCCTGGGCGATATCGAACAGAAAGTCCCGCAGAACGACGATCATTCCAACATGCAACATTGCTGGTGCTGTTCAGGTTCCGCGCCGTTGGTGGCGCTGCCCGGGCATGTGCCGCAGCTGTATTTCGCGCGTTTCGATGCCAATCGAAGCCTGACTCTCGCCTCTCTCGATACGCCGACACCGCGCCAGCAATGGCCGAGCCTCAACCCTCGCGCCTCCCCTCTGGTTTGATTCCTCCTCGCAATTGACCTGCGTTTTGAATCGCTCTGGAGAACTTCCATGTTGAACAAACTCATCGTCCTGGCCGCGTTGCTGTTGCCTGCCTGCTTTGCCAATGCCCACGAATACAAGGCCGGGGAGCTGGAAATCGCTCACCCCTGGTCGCAGGAGTTGCCGCCCAACGCGCCGACCGTAGCAGCCTATTTTGTCATTCAGAACACAGGCAAAACCTCTGACCGCCTGCTCAGCGTCGACTCGCCGATAGCAGGCATTGCTCAACTGCATGAGCACGTCATGCAAAACGACCTGATGAAAATGCAGCAGGTGCCGAGCGTTGAAGTCCCGGCCGGCGGCGAAGTCACTTTTGCGCCGATGGCCTACCACGTGATGCTGCTGGAATTGAAAGACCGCAGCCTGTTGAGCGACGGCAAACGCTTCCCGCTGACGATGCATTTCGAGAAGTCCGGCGACGTGACGGTCGAAATCGCGGTGCAGAAAAAAGCACCGGACGGCATGCAAGCACACGTGCACGCTCAGTAATCGACAGAGCTGAAAACGTCCATGCGCCCGCTTAGCGCCAGGTCATCCGCACACCGTCGTCAGCCGTTAAGCCTGACGCGCGGCAGCTGGATCAGCCTGTTCGCCATGCTGATGATCTTTATCGGCCCGCTGATTTCTCAGTCGATGCCGATGGATCAACGCGCCTCGTCGATGTCGATGAAGATGTCGAAAGACATGAGCATGGACATGTCGGCAATGGAGCACGCCGACCACGGCGCGCAACCCGCCGCCGAGCACTGCCCGCCCAAAGCCTCGGACCACGCGCTCTGGGAAAAATGCGGTTATTGCAGCCTGCTGTTCAATTGCCCGGCGCTGACTGGCGGCCAGTCCTTCATCGCGTACGACACGCCAAAAGCCACCACTTTCACCCCCCCTTCCCCCCGACTGGGCCACGCCCGGCAAACCTTCTTCCCCGGCGCCCGCACTCGCGCCCCACCCATCGACGCGTAAACACCCACCCCGATCTCACACGGTCCGCAAGACAGCCAAAGCAACCTGTGGGAGCGAGCTTGCTCGCGAAGAGGGAGTGTCAGTCAACATTAATGTCGTCTGGCACACCGCTTTCGCGAGCAAGCTCGCTCCCACAGGGATTGCGTCGGATACCGGCCGTGTCGTTTACGACTGTTCGATGGAAATTGTCATGTCCAGGTTTTCTGCTGACACACGCTTGCGTCCTGCCCAAGTTTCTTTTGCCCCGAACGAATCCAGTATTCGTTTCAGGCACGCCACCGCCTTTCTTTGCGGTGCACTGCTGACACCGACGGTGCTGGCCGATGAACACGCCGGTCACAGTGAAGAACTGAGCCCAACGGTGATCACCGCCATCGCGCCGAGTTCGCCGCTGACCATCGTCACCAACCCCAAAGACCCGCGCCAACCAGTGCCGGCCAGCGACGGTGGCGACTACCTGAAAACCATCCCCGGCTTCGCCCTGGTGCGCAATGGCGGCACCAACGGCGACCCGGTGCTGCGCGGCATGTTCGGCTCGCGACTGAACATCCTCACCAACGGCGGCCAGTTGCTTGGCGCCTGCCCCGGCCGAATGGACGCACCGACCTCGTACATCTCGCCGGAAACCTACGACAAACTGACCGTCATCAAAGGCCCGCAAAGCGTGCTCTGGGGACCAGGTGCATCCGCCGGGACCATCCTCTTCGACCGTGAGCCGGAAAGCTTCGGCGAACTCGGCACCCGGGTGAACGCCAGCGTGCTGGCTGGCTCCAACGGGCGTTTCGACAAAGTGGTGGACGCCGCTGCCGGCGGGCCGCTGGGTTACGTGCGAGTGATCGGCAACACTGCGCATTCCGACGACTACAAGGACGGCAACAACGACACCGTGCCGTCGCGCTATGACAAATGGAACGGCGATGTGGCGGTTGGCTGGACCCCGGACGCCGACACCCTGCTGGAACTGACCGCCGGCAAGGGCGATGGCGAAGCCCGTTACGCCGGGCGCGGCATGGACGGTTCGCAATTCAAGCGCGAAAGCCTCGGCTTGCGTTTCGAGCAGTCGAACATCGGTGATGTGCTGGATAAGGTCGAAGCGCAGATTTACTACAACTACGCCGACCACGTGATGGACAACTACACCCTGCGCACGCCGTCCGGCACCGGCATGATGGCCGGCCCCATGGCTTCCAACGTCGACCGTCGAACCCTCGGCGCACGGATCAAAGCCACTTGGCGCTGGGCCGATGTGCAGTTGATCAGCGGCATCGATGCGCAGACCAACGAACATCGCCAACGCAGCGCCATGGGCATCGACGTCTACAAGGATCTGCCGCGCAACAAGGACGCCGACTTCCACAACTACGGCGTGTTCAGCGAATTGACCTGGTACGCCGCCGACCGTGATCGGTTGATTACCGGTGCACGCCTGGACCGCGCCTCGGCCAAGGATTATCGGCAGACCACTGGCTCGGGGATGATGACTCGCGCCAACCCGACCGCCGACGATACCCGCGCCGACACCCTGCCAAGCGGCTTCGTCCGTTACGAGCATGATCTGGCGGACAGCCCGACCACGCTGTATGCCGGCATCGGCCACACCCAGCGTTTCCCGGATTACTGGGAGCTGTTTTCGCCCAAATCGGGGCCCGCCGGATCGGTGAATGCCTTCGATTCGATCAAGCCTGAGAAAACCACCCAGCTCGACTTCGGCCTGCAATACAAGACCGAAGACCTGGAAGCCTGGGCCTCGGGGTACGTCGGGCAGGTGCGCGATTACATCCTGTTCAACTACACGCCCGCAATGATGGGCATGACCTCGCAAGCACAAAACATCGACGCACGAATCATGGGCGGCGAATTGGGTGCGGCCTACAAGCTGACCAGCCATTGGAAAGCCGACGCAACCCTGGCCTACGCCTGGGGCAAGAACAGCAGCGACGGCAACGCACTGCCGCAAATGCCGCCGCTGGACGCACGTTTCGGCCTGACCTACAGCGCAGACAACTGGAGCGCCGGTGCCTTGTGGCGGGTGGTTGCGGCGCAAAACCGCATCGACCAGAACAAGGGCAACGTCGTCGGCAAGGACTTCGACAAGACCTCGGGTTTTGGCGTGTTCTCGCTCAATGGCGCCTACCGGATTAACAAAAACTGGAAGGTCAGCACCGGCGTCGACAACCTGTTCGGCAAGGCGTATGCCGAGCATTTGAACCTGGCTGGCAACGCCGGTTTCGGCTACCCGGCCAATGACCCGCAAGCCATTAAAGAACCGGGGCGCACGCTCTGGACCAAAGTGGATATGAGTTTCTAACAAGAAAGTCGAGAGATCGCAGCAGCGATCTTTCGACAAATAACTGGATCGCCAAGCGGAGCACAACCGATGAAACAGCCCACAGTGAATTTCTACAACCTGGCCTGGCGCTGGCATTTTTATGCCGGTCTGTTCGTCGCACCTTTCATGGTAATGCTGGCCCTGACCGGCATCATTTACCTGTTCAAACCGCAACTCGATCCGTTGATGTACGGCAGCCTGCTGAACGTCCCGGCCGGGCATCACAGCGTCCCGGCCGACGACCTGCTCAAGCGGGTAAAAGCGGCGTATCCACAAGGCCAGATCAAGCAGTACCTGCCGCCGGTCAACGCCGAACGCAGCGCGCAATTTGTCGTGCTCAATGCCGGCAATGAGCTGAACGTGTTCGTCGATCCCTACCAGGGCGACATCCTCGGCGAGCAAGACGCGAAGAAGAATCTGCAAGCGGTTGCGCGAGCGATTCACGGCGAGTTGATGATCGGCACCGTCGGTGATCGACTGATCGAACTGGCCGCCGGTTGGGGCGTGGTGCTGGTGGTCTCCGGCGTCTTTCTGTGGTGGCCGCGTGGCCAGGCAGCCGGAATTTTGTGGCCTCGGTTGAGCAGTCGCGGTCGAGTGCTCTGGCGTGACCTGCACGCGGTAACCGGGTTCTGGGGCGCGTCGTTGCTGTTGGTGATGCTGCTCAGCGGCATGACCTGGACCGGGTTCTGGGGCAAGCAATATGCCGAAGTGTGGAATGTCTTTCCGGCAGCGATGTGGGATGACGTGCCCAAGTCTGATGTCGAGGCCCGCAGCCTCAACACCGCCACCCGCCAGACCGTGCCATGGGCGATGGAAAACACGCCGATGCCGATGTCCGGCGACCATGCCGAACACATGGCCCACGGCGGCGCGCAAGCCGGCCCCGCCGCGCCGACCATCAGTTTGCAGGACGTGCAGAACATCGCTGCGCAACGCAAGGTCGAACCGGGTTACAGCATCACCTTGCCGACGACCGCCACCGGCGTGTTCACCATCGCGGTGTTCGCCGACGACCCGCGCAACGACGCCACCTTGCATGTCGATCAGTACACCGGCGACGTCCTCGCCGACGTGCGCTACGCCCAATACGGCACCGTCGCCCGCGCGACGGAAATCGGCGTGATGTTGCACGAAGGCAAAATGTTCGGCCCGCTCAATCAGATCATCGTGCTGCTGATCTGCCTGATGATTCTGCTCAGCGCCGTCAGCGGTGTGGTGATCTGGTGGAAGCGCCGTCCAGAGGGAAAATTCGGTGTTCCGCCGCTGCGCCATGACCTGCCGAAATGGAAAACCGCGATGGTCATCATGTTTGCCCTGGCGGTGGCGTTTCCGTTGGTAGGCGCTTCGCTGGTGGTGGTCTGGCTGCTCGACCGGGTGCTTTTGTCGCGAATGACTACAAAAACTCAAGCGGCCTGATACTCAAAAACGCTAGCCGCGGTGCAATGGGTTAAATTTTTGCACCGCGCGCTACCCCTGTGGACAGGCCCACAGGGGCAATCGTCGCGCCCCAATGTGGCGCACCTCTTCGCACCAACGCGCCAGGCGCGATCCTTCATGGTGCGCCGCCCAAACCGTGCAACCGCTCTAATGCGACATTTCCCTGCCTTTTGCCGACCAGGCACAGCCCTTGCTAAAGACCCTTCAGTAGTCCGCATCTGCCACCCAGAAAATTCATAAGTTCATGGAGATCGCACAATGAAGCGTCGCAGCTTGATCAAGGCTTTCACACTCACGGCATCCATTGCCGCGATGGGCATGACCTGGACTGTCCAGGCCGCCGAGACCATCAAGGTCGGTATTCTGCATTCGTTGTCCGGCACCATGGCGATCTCCGAAACGTCGCTCAAAGACATGGCGTTGATGACCATCGACGAGATCAACGCCAAGGGTGGCGTGAACGGCAAGATGCTCGAACCCGTGGTCGTGGACCCCGCGTCGAACTGGCCGCTGTTCGCCGAAAAGGGTCGTCAGTTGCTGACCCAGGACAAGGTCGCGGTGGTGTTCGGTTGCTGGACGTCGGTGTCGCGCAAGTCGGTATTGCCAGTGTTCGAGGAGCTCAACGGCCTGCTGTTCTACCCCGTGCAATACGAAGGCGAAGAGATGTCGCCGAACGTGTTCTACACCGGCGCCGCGCCGAACCAGCAGGCGATCCCGGCGGTGGAATACCTGATGAGCGAAGAAGGCGGCAGCGCCAAGCGTTACTTCCTGTTGGGCACCGACTACGTCTACCCGCGCACCACCAACAAGATCCTGCGTTCGTTCCTGCACGCCAAAGGGGTGGCGGACAAGGACATCGAAGAGGTCTACACCCCGTTCGGCCACAGCGACTATCAAACCATCGTGGCCAACATCAAAAAATTCTCGGCCGGTGGCAAGACCGCGGTCATCTCCACCGTCAATGGCGACTCCAACGTGCCGTTCTATAAAGAGCTGGCCAACCAGGGCCTGAAAGCCACCGATGTTCCAGTCGTGGCGTTCTCCGTCGGCGAAGAAGAACTGCGCGGCATCGACACCAAACCGTTAGTGGGCAACCTCGCGGCGTGGAACTACTTTGAGTCGGTGGAGAACCCGGCGAACAAGAAGTTCGTCGCTGACTGGAAAGCCTACGCCAAGAAACACAACCTGCCGGGCGCCGACAAAGCGGTGACCAACGACCCGATGGAAGCCACCTACGTGGGCATTCACATGTGGGCGCAAGCGGCTGAGAAAGCCAAGTCCACCGACGTCGACAAAGTCCGCGAAGCCCTCGCTGGCCAGACCTTTGCCGCGCCGTCCGGTTACACCCTGACCATGGACAAGACCAACCACCACCTGCACAAACCCGTGATGATCGGCGAGATTCAGGCGGACGGTCAGTTCAACGTGGTGTGGCAGACCGAAGGGCCGATCCGTGCCGAGCCTTGGAGCCCGTATATCTCGGGTAACGACAAGAAGCCGGATTATGCGGTGAAGAGCAACTGAGGCGGATCTGGAGTTTGGGGCGGGTCTGAGATCCACCCCTCACCCTAACCCTCTCCCCAGGGGGCGAGGGGACTGACCGAGTTGTCTGGTCGAGCTACCTCGACCTGCGCAATCAAGTCGAACTCAGGATTTGAAGAGCATGAAGATCGACCCCCTTTCCCCCTCTCCCCATTGGGGAGAGGGCTGGGGTGAGGGGTCGATTTAACAGGAACACCACCAATGCCCACTGCCCTTTACCGCTTCATCCTCGCCATCGCGCTCTTATTGCCGATGGCCGTACACGCCGGCGACGCCGAAGACTTCGTCGCCGCCAATCCCGTGCAGCAAGCCAAGCTTCTGGAAGCCTGGGCCGCGCAGCCCGATCCGGCTCGCATCGAACTGATCAACGCCTTGCAGCGGGGCGCGCTGACCGTCGACGGCCAACCGAAAACCCTGCGCCTGAATAATCGCCTTCGCGGTCTGATCGACACCGCGCTGGCCAGCCACCAATTGCTCGCCACCGACGCCAACCTCCGTCTGGCCGCCGCGCAGCAATTGCAGAAAAGCGCTAAACCTGCGCAGCTTGCATTCCTCGACCAGCAACTGGCTGGCGAAAAAGACCAAAGCGTTCACGCAGCTTTAAGCCTGGCGCTGGCCAATCTGCAACTGGTGGACACTAACCCGGCCGTGCGCCTTGCCGCTGTGCGTCTGCTCGGTGAAACCGGCGATCCACTGGCCCGCACTCGCCTCGAAAGCCTGCTGCAACCCGGTGTCGAAGCCGACGCCGGCGTACGTACCGCTGCCGAAACCAGCCTCGCTCAAGTCAAACGCAAACTGCTGATTGGCGAGATCCTCGGCCAAGCCTTCAGCGGCATGTCGTTGGGTTCGATTCTGTTGCTTGCCGCACTCGGTCTGGCGATCACTTTTGGCCTGCTCGGCGTGATCAACATGGCTCACGGCGAGATGCTGATGCTCGGCGCGTACTCGACGTACGTGGTGCAGTTGATGTTCCAGCGCTTCGCCCCGCAAGCCATCGAGTTCTACCCGCTGATCGCCTTGCCGGTGGCATTTTTCGTGACCGCCGCTATCGGCATGGCGCTGGAACGCACGGTGATTCGCCACCTCTACGGCCGTCCGCTGGAAACCCTGCTCGCCACGTGGGGCATCAGCCTCATGCTGATTCAGCTGGTCCGATTGATGTTCGGCGCGCAGAACGTTGAAGTGGCCAACCCGGCCTGGCTGTCGGGCGGGATTCAGGTGCTGCCCAACCTGGTGCTGCCGTACAACCGCATCGTGATCATCGCGTTCGCGCTGTTTGTGGTGGTGCTGACCTGGTTGCTGCTGAACAAGACTCGCCTCGGTTTGAACGTTCGCGCCGTTACCCAAAACCGCAACATGGCCGCCTGCTGCGGCGTACCGACCGGTCGCGTGGACATGCTCGCCTTCGGCCTCGGCTCGGGCATTGCCGGGCTCGGTGGCGTAGCCCTCAGTCAGATCGGCAACGTCGGCCCGGACCTTGGACAGAGCTACATCATCGACTCGTTCCTGGTGGTGGTGCTCGGCGGTGTCGGTCAGTTGGCCGGTAGCGTGCTGGCAGCCTTCGGCCTGGGCATCGCCAACAAAATTCTCGAACCGCAGATCGGCGCGGTGCTGGGCAAGATCCTGATCCTCGCGCTGATCATTCTGTTCATTCAGAAACGTCCGCAAGGCCTCTTCGCACTGAAAGGACGGGTGATCGACTGATGAACCAGCCCCTGATGCTCACAGCCACGCAAAAGGCTGGCCCCAAAGTCACGATCACTGTTGGCGCGGTGATCCTCGCTCTATTACTGGCGTTGCCGTTGCTGTCGTTGTTGCCGCCGGACAGCGCGTTTCATGTCTCTGCGTACACGCTGACGCTGGTGGGCAAGATTCTTTGCTACGCGATTGTCGCGCTGGCCCTCGATCTGGTTTGGGGGTACGCCGGTCTGCTGTCCCTTGGTCACGGTTTGTTCTTCGCCCTCGGCGGCTATGCGATGGGCATGTACCTGATGCGCCAGGCCTCGGGCGATGGCTTGCCAGCGTTCATGACCTTCCTGTCGTGGACTGAATTGCCGTGGTACTGGACCGGCACCAGCAGCTTCCTTTGGTCGATGTGTCTGGTGGTATTGGCGCCGGGGTTGCTGGCGCTGGTGTTTGGCTTCTTCGCCTTCCGCTCGCGGATCAAGGGCGTGTATTTCTCGATCATGACTCAGGCCCTGACTTTCGCCGGAATGCTGCTGTTCTTCCGCAACGAAACCGGGTTTGGCGGCAACAACGGCTTCACCAACTTCCGCACCATTCTCGGGTTTGGCATCACCGAACCGGGCACCCGCGCGGTGCTGTTTTTCGCCACCGTGGTGTTGCTGGTGGCGAGCCTGTTCATCGGTTGGCGCCTTGCGCAGAGCAAGTTCGGCCGGGTGTTGACCGCGCTGCGAGATGCGGAAAACCGCCTGATGTTTTGCGGCTACGATCCGCGTGGTTTCAAGCTGTTTGTCTGGGTGTTGAGCGCAGTGCTCTGCGGCCTGGCCGGCGCGCTGTACGTGCCGCAAGTCGGGATCATCAACCCCAGTGAGATGTCGCCGACCAACTCCATTGAAGCCGCAGTTTGGGTGGCGCTGGGTGGTCGCGGCACGCTGATCGGCCCGCTGCTCGGCGCCGGTGTGGTCAACGGCATGAAGAGCTGGTTCACCGTGGCCTTCCCGGAGTACTGGCTGTTCTTCCTCGGCGCGTTGTTCATTGTCGTGACCTTGTACCTGCCCAAAGGCGTGATCGGTCTGCTGAAAAAGAGAGGTGAATCATGAGAGTCACTGCGACGGCTGAATTCATGCTCGAACCGGCGTTTTTTCCAGTGGAGCCCAACAAGGACGCCGGCAGCAGCCGCGAAGCCATCGGTCTCGGCCAGCGCGTCGGCCCCGGCCTGAATACCCGCCACGGCACGATTCTGACGCTTGAAGACATCAGCGTCAGCTTCGATGGCTTCAAAGCGCTGAACGACTTGAATCTGTACATCGGCGTCGGCGAATTGCGCTGCATCATCGGCCCCAACGGCGCGGGCAAGACCACGCTGATGGACGTGATCACCGGCAAGACTCGCCCCAGTCACGGCAAAGCCTGGTTCGGTGAAACCCTGGACCTGACGCAGATGAGTGAAGTGCAAATCGCCCAGGCCGGCATCGGTCGCAAGTTCCAGAAGCCGACGGTGTTCGAAGCCTTGAGCGTGTTCGAGAACCTTGAACTGGCGCAAAAAACCGACAAGTCGGTGTGGGCCTGCCTTCGGGCTCGTCTGAGTGGCGAACAGAAAGACCGCATCAGCGAGGTGCTGGACACCATTCGCCTGACCAGCTCGGTCAATCGCCCGGCGGGCTTGTTGTCCCACGGTCAGAAGCAGTTTCTGGAGATCGGCATGTTGCTGATGCAGGACCCGCAACTGTTGCTGCTCGACGAGCCGGTGGCGGGCATGACCGACGCCGAAACCGAATTCACCGCCGAACTGTTCAAGAGCTTGGCGGGCAAGCATTCGCTGATGGTGGTGGAGCACGACATGGGCTTCGTCGGCTCCATCGCCGACCACGTCACCGTGTTGCACCAGGGCAGCGTGCTGGCCGAAGGGTCGCTGGAACAGGTGCAGGATAACGAGCGCGTGATTGAGGTGTACCTCGGTCGCTAGCTTTCAGGGGAATTTGAACATGCTGCAAGTTGACAAGCTGCACCAGTATTACGGCGGTAGCCACATCCTGCGGGGCCTGACGTTTGAGGTGAAAGTCGGCGAAGTCACCTGCCTGCTCGGGCGCAACGGCGTGGGCAAGACCACGCTGCTCAAGTGTTTGATGGGGTTGCTGCCAGCCAAAGAGGGCGCGGTGAACTGGGAAGGCAAACCGATTACCACGTTCAAGCCACACCAGCGGGTTCACGCCGGGATCGCTTATGTGCCTCAGGGTCGGGAAATTTTCGGCCGGCTGACCGTGGAAGAAAACCTGCTGATGGGCCTGTCGCGATTTCCCGGCGCTGAAGCCAGGGAAGTCCCGGCGTTCATCTACGAGCTGTTTCCGGTGCTGCTGCAAATGAAGCAACGGCGCGGGGGTGATTTGTCCGGTGGCCAACAGCAGCAATTGGCGATCGGCCGAGCGTTGGCCAGTCGTCCACGCCTGCTGATCCTCGACGAGCCCACCGAAGGCATCCAGCCGTCGGTGATCAAGGAGATCGGCGCGGTGATCAAGAAGCTCGCGGCGCGCGGCGACATGGCGATTTTGCTGGTGGAGCAGTTCTACGATTTCGCCGCCGAACTGGCCGATCAATACCTGGTGATGTCGCGTGGCGAGATCGTGCAGCAGGGTCGCGGAGAACATATGGAAGCCGAGGGTGTACGCGGTTTGGTAACGATCTAATCTCTAGCGTCCTGACGATAATTAGAAACCATGAATTTACCTCTTCCCACCGTCCTGTTTACCCCCAGCTGGCACGCCGAGTTGGAACTCGGCTACGCCCGATTCGGCGACAGTACGCGCCCGGTTCAGCGCCGCCACAAAGGCCCGCTGCGGGTGCAGAAACATCTGTATGCCGAAGGACCGGAGGTTTGCCAGCACATCATCGTGCACCCGCCGGGCGGGATTGCCGGCGGTGATCGGCTGGACATCTCGGCCAGTGTCGGGCGCGATGCCTGGGCGCAAATCACCAGCCCTGGCGCGGCCAAGTGGTATCGCGCAGCGGGGCCCGCTTATCAGCAGCTGGATTTGAAAGTGGCGACCGGTGCGACACTTGAATGGTTGCCACAAGAGACGATCATTTTCAGTGCCGCCCAGGCTGAACTCAGCACGTGCATCGACCTTGAAGGCGATGCCCGATTGTTTTACTGGGATGTGGTGGCGCTGGGCAGGCCGGCCAGCGGCGAGCGTTTCGACCTCGGCCATTTTCAGGCGCAGCTGGACATCCGCCGCGACGGCCAGTTGCTCTGGCATGAACGCCAGCGCATTGTCGGGGATGACGGATTGCTTGATTCGCCGATTGGGCTGGATGGGCAACCGGTGTTTGCGACGTTGCTGGTGACTGGGGAGGTTGATAGTGAATTACTGGAGAGGTGCCGTTCGTTGACCCATGACGTGCGGGGGGATTTGACGCAGTTGCCGGGGCTTTTGGTTGCTCGGTGTCTGGCGGGTGAAGCGTTGCTGGCGCGGGGCTGGTTGATTGATTTGTGGCGGTTGCTCAGACCCGCGTTGCTTGGCCGCGACGCCATACCACCCAGAATATGGAGCACCTGAATTGCTTTTCTGTGGGAGCGAGCTTGCTCGCGATAGCGGTGTATCAGGTAACTCGGATGTTGAATGTCCCGACGCCATCGCGAGCAAGCTCGCTCCCACAGGGATTGTATTCATAGATCCGAATACCTTTTTTACTGCCTAGATGGATTCCAAACGATGGACCTGACCCCACGCGAAAAAGACAAGCTGCTGATCTTCACCGCCGGCCTCGTGGCCGAGCGGCGTTTGGCTCGCGGCGTGAAACTCAACTACCCGGAAGCCATGGCCTACATATCCGCAGCGCTGCTCGAAGGCGCCCGTGACGGCCGTACCGTGGCCGAACTGATGCACTTCGGCACCACCCTGCTCAGTCGCGAACAAGTGATGGAAGGCATCCCGGAAATGATTCCGGAGATCCAGGTCGAAGCGACCTTTCCCGACGGCACCAAACTGGTCACCGTTCACCAACCGATCGCCTGAGGCCGCGCCATGACTTACCCCATTCGCGATGCAGCGCATGCCGACTTGCCGGCGATCCGCGACATCTACAACGACGCCGTGCTTAACACCACGGCAATCTGGAACGAACAAGCCGTAGACCTGGGTAACCGCCAGGCCTGGTTCAGCGCCCGGCAATCCCAGGGCTACCCGATTCTGGTGATCGTCGACAGCGACAACACTGTCCTGGGCTACGCTTCATTTGGTGACTGGCGCCCGTTCGACGGGTTCCGCCACACCGTTGAGCACTCGGTTTACGTGCGCAGCGACCAGCGTGGCAACGGTCTCGGCCCGCAATTGATGACCGCGTTGATCGAGCGCGCCAAAGGTTGCGACAAGCACGTGATGGTCGCCGCCATCGAAAGCGGCAATGCCGCTTCTATTCGCCTGCATGAACGAGCCGGCTTCGTGACGACCGGGCAGATGCCTCAGGTGGGCACCAAGTTCGGTCGCTGGCTGGACCTGACCTTTATGCAACTGACCCTCAATCCTGGCGCGGAACCGCCGACCGCCAACAAGGAGTAATTTCCCATGAACGCCGCCCAACTGCGCCGCGTCAATGTTGAAAGCTTTGCGCACTATCGTCAGGGTTTGATTGATCTTCTGCTCGACGCCGTCGGCTATGGCGCCAGCGTCGGGTTCATGGCCAATCTGGATGCCACCCAGGCCCGAGCCTATTTCGATGATGTCCAGGAAGACCTGAACAAGGGCAACGTGCTGCTGTGGGTGGTGGTCAAGGACGAGCAAGTGCAGGCCAGTGTGCAACTGACCCTGTGCCAGAAGGCTAATGGCCTGAACCGCGCCGAAGTGCAAAAACTGCTGGTGCGTGAACATGCGCGTCGCCGGGGTCTGGGCCAGCAGTTGATGAGCGCACTGGAAACGGCCGCGCTCCAGCACAAGCGCGGCATGCTCTACCTCGACACCGAGGCCGGCTCTCCCGCCGAAGACTTCTACAAAGCCCTGGGTTACACCCGCGCGGGTGAAATTCCCGACTATGCCTGCGACCCGAGCGGCCGCTACAAACCGACCGCGCTCTACTACAAGATTCTCCAGGGAGCCCATTGATGATTCCCGGTGAATACCAGATCCAGCCCGGCGACATCGAACTCAACGTAGGCCGCCGCACCCTCAGCCTGAAGGTGGCCAACAGCGGCGACCGCCCGATCCAGGTCGGCTCGCATTACCACTTCTTCGAAACCAACGATGCGCTGACGTTCGACCGCACCGCCAGTCGAGGCATGCGCCTGAACATCCCCGCTGGCACCGCCGTGCGCTTCGAACCAGGGCAAAGCCGCGAAGTCGAGTTGGTAGACCTGGCCGGGCATCGCCGGGTGTTCGGGTTTGCCGGCAGGATCATGGGTGACCTTTAAATTCTATGGCGTCTGAACTTGCCTCTTCGCGGGCAAGTCGGATCGCCGCATCGCTCGCTCCTACAGTTGATCGCATTCCCCTGTAGGAGCGAGGCTTGCCCGCGATAGCGAGCTATGCGAGCGGTCTCAAATCCAATTGAATCTCAAGGCAAGCGCATGAAAATCTCAAGACAAGCCTACGCCGACATGTTCGGCCCCACCGTCGGTGACAAGGTCCGTCTGGCCGACACCGAGCTGTGGATCGAAGTCGAGAAAGACTTCACCACCTACGGCGAAGAAGTGAAATTCGGCGGTGGCAAAGTCATCCGCGACGGCCAGGGCCAAAGCCAATTACTCGCCGCAGAGGTCGTCGACACCCTGATCACCAACGCACTGATCATCGACCACTGGGGCATCGTCAAGGCCGATGTCGGCCTCAAGGACGGCCGCATCGCCGCGATCGGCAAGGCAGGTAACCCGGACATCCAGCCGAACGTGACCATTGCGGTCGGTGCCAGCACCGAAGTCATCGCCGGCGAAGGCATGATCCTCACTGCGGGCGGCATCGACACGCACATCCACTTCATCTGCCCGCAGCAGATCGAAGAGGCGCTAATGAGCGGCGTCACCACCATGATCGGCGGCGGCACCGGCCCGGCCACGGGCACCAATGCAACCACCTGCACGTCCGGACCGTGGCACCTGGCGCGCATGCTCCAGGCCGCCGATGCGTTCCCAATGAACATCGGCTTCACCGGCAAGGGCAACGCCAGCCTGCCGGAGCCGTTGATCGAGCAGGTCAAGGCCGGCGCCATCGGCCTCAAGTTGCACGAGGATTGGGGCACCACCCCGGCGAGCATCGATAACTGCCTGAACGTCGCCGACCAATACGACGTGCAGGTGGCGATCCACACCGACACGCTCAACGAATCAGGCTTCGTCGAAACCACCCTCGCCGCCTTCAAGGGTCGCACCATCCACACCTATCACACCGAAGGCGCCGGCGGCGGGCATGCCCCGGACATCATCAAGGCCTGCGGCTTTGCCAACGTGCTGCCGAGCTCGACCAACCCGACCCGGCCGTTCACCCGCAACACCATCGACGAACACCTCGACATGCTGATGGTCTGCCACCACCTGGACCCCAGCATTGCCGAAGACGTGGCCTTCGCCGAAAGCCGCATCCGTCGTGAAACCATCGCCGCCGAAGACATCCTCCACGACCTCGGCGCGTTCTCGATGATCAGCTCCGACAGCCAGGCCATGGGCCGCGTCGGTGAAGTCATCACCCGCACCTGGCAGACCGCCGACAAAATGAAAAAACAGCGCGGCCCGTTGCCCGGTGATGGCGAAGGCAACGATAACTTCCGCGCCAAACGCTACATCGCCAAGTACACGATCAACCCGGCGATCACCCATGGCATCAGCCATGAAGTCGGCTCGGTGGAAGTGGGTAAATGGGCGGATCTGGTGCTGTGGCGCCCGGCGTTTTTCGGAGTCAAACCGACGCTGATCCTCAAGGGCGGTGCCATTGCGGCCAGCCTGATGGGCGATGCCAACGCTTCGATCCCGACGCCGCAGCCGGTGCACTACCGTCCGATGTTCGCCAGTTACGGCGGTTCGTTGCACGCCACCAGCCTGACCTTTATCAGTCAGGTGGCGCAGGAGGCGGGTTTGCCCGAGGCCTTGGGTCTGAAAAAGACCATCGCGGTGGTCAAAGGGTGTCGCGACGTGCAGAAAACCGACCTGATTCACAACGATTATCTGCCGAATATCGACGTCGACTCGCAGACCTATCAAGTGAAAGCCGACGGGGTGTTGTTATGGTGTGAGCCGGCCGAAACCTTGCCCATGGCGCAGCGTTATTTTCTGTTCTGACGGTCTTCTCAATAAAAAACCCCCGAATGCGGCAGCGCATTCGGGGCTCGTCAAAACATCAATCAACGATCGGACTGCACCGAGAACGGTAACTCCGTCCTTTGCAGTCTTGCACGCTCCACAGCCTGCTTCGTCAAGGTTTTTTCCTGCGCCTTGATCGCGTTGAAGTGGGCCATTTCATCTCCGCCCTGCAGCTCAAGCGCCAGACTGTCGAACTCCTGGCGATAGATGTTTTCGAGGTAAATCTTCCAGAAAGGCTGCTCCAGAATTCTCTCCACCAGCAGGTCCCCTTCCTCCAGCGCCAGCACCCTCACACCAGCGGCTTCGATCATCTCTGGAGTAACCCCGGCCATGTTTCTGAAGAGCATGCCACGCGATTGCCAAGGCAGATTCAGACGCTCCGCCAGATCAGTCATGTAGGCCAGGTGGACCTCCACTTCATCGATCGTCCCGGTGACGTGACCATTGGCATCGACACGCCTGAAGGTTTCTCCGTCTGCCAAGCGATCGGCCACACGGCTGCGCGCGATAGCGCCCAATTCATCCAGGCGAGACTTGCCTCGGGCCAGTTCCAGCAATTGGGCCTCGACCAGTGCCGGGTTCTGCAAAGCGTAAGCCTCATGAATCAAAACCCTGAGCCCTAGCGCGTTGAATAGCTGGGTACCGCCATCGGAACAGGCCGTCGTTGCCGCGGTTTCGGTGAAAATCTCTTCGCGCAGCGCCGTGTTCTCGTTCATGGCCTCGAGCATTCGCCAGACCTTGGCGGTCAATTCGGTGCGGTAGGATGACTCCCCTGCGGTGAAGTCTGCCGACTGGGTCAGTTTTGTAATCTCGCTGAAGAACGGTTCGGAACCGAATTCATCTTCAACCTCATCCCACAGAACCAGCCTGCTCTGGAACAACGAATCAGGCATGCCTTGACCCCAGTGGATGCTGTCCATCAATCCCAAAGGAGGATAGGGCCGGTCCGGGTCCAGGCCCACCGATTCCGTATAGCGTTTCAGCTTTTCCAAGACACTCGCTGGCATCCACTCAGGTTCGCGACTGACGATGGTCCGCGCCAGTAACTCGGCACGGAAGGAACCGGGGGCAACGTCTGGAATGTCGGTCAAACGGTTGAGTTGAAGATTCAAGTAGAGGTGGCGCGGGCGAGGTTTGGCAAATAATCCAATGGGCCATTGGTCCAGGTCTGTTCGCTCAAGATTGAGTATTTCCAGATTGGGCATCTGGCTGATGTCAGGCGCGAGCCTTAACGGATTTCCTCGTAATCCCAGTGCCCTGAGTCGGGTCAATCCTCTCAAGTGCGCCACCGCCTGCTGAGTCAGCACGATTTGATTGTTACCCAGCAACAGATTATCGAGGTAGCGCATGTCGCCTATGACCGGCGGCAAGCGGTTCAACAGGTTATCGCCCAAGTCCAGAAAGCGAAGCCCGCGCAAAGGCTCGAGAAACTGCTCCTGGCTGCTGAGCAAACCGGTTTCACGCATGCTCAGGCTCGTAACGTGATCAAAATTGGCAGTCAACCTGGGGAAACTCCCAAGGTACCGGCCCATTGGCAAACCCGTCAGATCAAGGTGCTGCGGGCGGAGGATGCCTGGGGCGTCGACACCCGAGGGCCCGGTCCTTTGCCAGCATTGCCTGATCGCCTTGTAGAGTTTGTTGCGCAGATCCCACTCTGCAATCCCTGCAGGACTGAAGCGAAAAGAGGTCGTCAAAGCGTTCAGCCAGCGTCGCATCGTGGTGTTCAAATGGTCGAATTCGTCTTCCAGGGCATTGACACGCAAATGGGCCGCGTCGGCGAACTCTTCGAGCAAGGAGGTGATTTGTTCGTCGGAAAATCCCGGATAGAGCGCTTGAACCCGTCGTTTCAACAAGGAGTCATTGGCGATCTGGCGATACCCTTGCATGCCGCCACGCAGACGCATCGTTTCAGGGTCATAAGCAGGTTTACGCACCGGGTACTCATTCAAGGTCGACTCGAATCGCTCGCGATCAAGCGGCGAACTCTGCAGGTCAAGCCTGAGCCGCTCACCCTCGAAAATGTCATACCCCAGCGCTGTACGCTCGGTGTCCGGCAACGCATGCAGCAGAGAAGCAAAAAAATCATCGATACCGTGCAAATGTTGACTCTTCTCATCGCGTGCCTGATAGCCGCCGTCATCCTCAAGAATCAACACTTTGCGGATGGGTGCATTCTCGGGACCGACGCTGGCGTTAAGCTTGCCGCTGAAGGAGAACTCACGAATTTCGATGCGTACATCGTTGGACCAGCCCGGTAGGGTGGCCAACGACGCCAGTTGCAACCGTCGCGTGTCGTTGTTCTGCAGATCTTCCAGATACAGCCCCTCATAGGCGCGACTCACGCGCACACGTTGTCGAGCCTGGCGTGCCCGTTCGCGCAAGCGCAAGGGAACGGCCTGCTTTTCTGACAGATGTTTCAGGTCGGCCGGGGTAGCCTCCAGCATCAGTTTTGCAGCGGCAGCGTTTGGTAGCTCTGGATAGGCGTCAGTCAACACATGCACCAGCGCCCCGTCGGAGACGTCGTGCTGCTTGTACAAGGATTCGAACAGCCGCTTGCGTTTTTTCGTAGCCTCGCTTGCCAGCCTTTCCTTCAATGCCTGGACGCGCACCTCTTTAGAACTGGGTATTGATTGGCCAAGCAGATCATGGATTTCCTGTTCACCCAGGGTTTCGAGGGTGCGTTGGGGCAACTGACCGGAGCGGAACTCGGCACGGGTCAGCTTGATGTGGTCCGCGCTCGTTGCCTCAATGTTGCCAACGACGGTCGATGCTCCTTTCAACTCAGGGCCATCGAAGATCTCCACGGCCCTCTGCTCTGGCCAGCGAGGCAAATCGGTCATCAGGCTCGTTATTTCTCTTATCAACGCCTCGGGTACCTGATTGGCCAGTATTTGCTGACCCACCTCACCTGCTTCGGCATACAGCCTGAAACGCTTGAGCGTATCGGACAGCATGACCGGCGGCGCGTCGAGCTCGACATGCAACCGTCGCAAGGCGTCCTCCGAAACGCCAGCCACGGTCAGGATTTGCTCCAGCGTCTCATCCGGCCAATCCCGTGCTGAAGCGCCCAGTCGGTGCAGCAAGCGTGTTTTGTCCCAGGCGAGCGGTTGGTCGAGTTCGGTTTTCCAGGCACCCATGCCATTCTGTTCAACTACTGGCTGATAAGCCCCGGGCCGGGTTGGATGTCGCAAGCGATATTGCCCGGTGTCAGCGTCTTGGGTCATTGCATAATTTTTGCCATCCAGCGGCAGCAAATCCTGACCTTGATGACGATAAATACCCAAATCGTTCGCCTGAGCTGTTTGCGGCAATATCGCGGGATGTTCGTATGCCGTCAGGTCTGGATGCCAGAGCCGTTCCTTACCGTTGATTTGCACGGGCTTAAGCTGATCGACGAAAGACGATGTTTTGATCGGCATGACTTTCGCCGGTAACACATGCCCAGTACCCATCAACGCCAGCTGGGCGAAGTTGATCAATACGCCATTGATGTAGGCCGATGCTTGCTCCTTGTCGCCATTGCTCCAGTCCTCGATGCCTTCAGCCAGGTCCGCAAGCATTTGCCCGACCATGATGCCCAGCATCGCTTCGCCGAAACCGGGCACCAGCATCGCGGCAAAGTTGAAGATGTTCCAAGCTATATCCAGAACGCTGGTCAAGCGCTTCCAGCGCGCTGCTGCGTCTTCGTCGCCGGTCGGCACTGCAATCAGCCGGGCGTCGGCTATTGCCTTGTCCCGCCGCTGCCGGAACAACGTGCCCCATAGATCGTTGGCAATGAGGTTGGTGATAGGCTCTGCGTTGGGGTTTTCAATCGCGGTTTCCCGCCACCATGGCCCCATGTCCAAAGGTTCACGTTGCTGCCAGGTGAAGGTCTTGAGACGCTCGTTGACCCGAGCGAAAAATCGCCCCTTGTCCTTCTGCTCCACGAACCGGCTAAAAAAGGCCTGGTAGTCCGAAGTGCGCAGCTGGCTGATCAGCATCGTCATGAAGTCCGCCAACGAAGCGTACTCTTTCAGCGGATGGTTTGGATCGTCGGGTAGGTAGGCAATCAACGGACCGTTCAAACGGCTCTGTTGATAAATATCTTCGTTACGCAAAGTTTCATCAATGACGCCTTGAGGTCCGTTGGCAAAAAAGTTCTGAAGTAATTTGTATTGCTCATACACTTGTCCCGGCAAAACAGGCAGTCGACGAGACCAGTCAGTCCAGAACTTCAAACTCTGCGGCGTCAACGCCTCTATCGCCTTTTTTATTTCAGAGGGTTCGCTCACGGCGCTGAACAATACAATCCCCGTCAACTTGAAACCCATCAGGGACACACGATGATTCAGCAGGGGACGACCGTATAATTTGACAGTTCGGTCACCCTCCACAACTTCGCGAAGGCAACCATAGGCGCTAGCATTTAGATCACCTTTTAAATGGGAAACGAGGGCAGATAACTTGAACGCCGCTTTTTCACTGGCGATCGAGCGCTCCTGAAGTACGCGCCTGGCGTTGGGGTCCTGCGGCCGCAGTCGCGCTTTAATATGGGTTTGATAGTGCGCGCCGATGTCCAGCGTGCGACACAGCGAAGCGAACTTTTGCGGCGTCATGGCGTTGTCCTGTACAAGTACGCCGCGCGAATCTTCGCGGTAAACACCCGAATCGCTTCGAAAAGCCCCTTCCTTGGTCTCTGCCTCCTCGAAATTGTGCAGCGCTGCCGCGAGCAACGACAAACGCCTGATAACACTGGCACCGGTATCGATATCAAAAATAATTTTGCTCGGTACACTCAGATGCAGCGAAAGGATATTCGGGTCTTCGTCAATGTCGAAGCTTGCTTTCAATGCGGACCTGAGCAGAGGCTCGGCGAAGGCATTGATATCGTGCTGTAGATCATCCAGAACCTGATCCAGCTCACCCTGCAATCGCCAACGGTCTGTTAGCAGTTCCTTTAGATAATCACGGTCAATACCCCGTGCACTCATGTACCACTCGGGTATAGCTGCCTTGAGATTCATGAGGGATTTGAGTCGTGTCGGCGATGCGTTACGTATTGCCTG
This sequence comes from Pseudomonas sp. RT4P38, assembly GCF_054897765.1. Taxonomy (NCBI): domain Bacteria; kingdom Pseudomonadati; phylum Pseudomonadota; class Gammaproteobacteria; order Pseudomonadales; family Pseudomonadaceae; genus Pseudomonas; species Pseudomonas sp. RT4P38. Next base: position 852,245 of record NZ_CM142703.1, on the reverse strand, counting down.
GGGAATGACCTGCATCACTCGATGATAATGAACACCTTTATCCTCCGTACTTGAAACAGGTGGAGATTCAGGCCTCTGGCTTCCTTGCAAATCAGACATGGCTCAATAACCTTAAAATTAATTTTGAGAACCACTAGACTATGCACACGTTCAAAAAACAAAAGACCAAATAACGGCTGGTTAAACATCCTGAACAGGCGCCATTCATTCGAAAATCAAAGTACTGAAAATACATATATACAGCCCCTGAAAATCTTGGGTATGCCACTGCGTCAGCGGTAGTTTTTTTCCGCCCCAAAGACGCTACTATGCGACATATCCAGCCCCCAAAATGCCCAGGAACCCGGTCATGCGCCTACCCGAATTCATCCGGCAACATGTAGACCGTATCGTCGATGAATGGGAGCAGTTCGCCAGAACGATCACCCCGGCGGCCGAGAATATGGATCAAGCCGCCTTGCGCGATCATGCCAAGGTGATTCTTCTGGCCGCCGCGCGGGACATGAGCACCACGCAAACCGCCAGCGAACAACTCGCCAAGGCCAAGGGTGAAGGCCCGGTAAAAACCCCGAGTCTGGATGAGGCTGGCGCCAGCCATGGCGAGCTGCGGCATACCGTGGGCTTCGACCTGGTGCAGATGACCAGCGAATTCCGCCACCTGCGCGCTTGTGTAATTCGTCTGTGGGTCAACAGCCTGGACTCGCCGGACCTGGCGTACTTCCAGGACATGATCCGTTTCAACGAAGCGATCGACGAAGCCCTCGCCGAATCGACGGCGGCCTATGCCGAGCAGGTCAATCGTTCACGGGATATCTTCCTGGCAATCCTCGGACACGATCTGCGCGCGCCGCTGCAAGCGATCAGCATGTCCACAGAGTTGCTGCTGCGCAAAGCGCCGCTCGAAGGCGATGCGCTGACCTGCGCGATCAATATCAAGCGCGGCGCGCGGCACATGGCGGTGATGGTCAGCGATTTACTGGAGCTTGTGCGCAGTCGCCTGGGCAAGAGCCTGCCAATCGAACCGGCGCCCATGGACCTGGCCGATGCGGCGCATGCCGCGATAGCTGAAGCCTGCGCGGGCAACCCCGAGTGCGATCCGACAGTGAACGTGCAGGGAGATACCCGAGGCGTCTGGGATGCCGGGCGGCTTGATCAACTGTTGCAGAATCTGATCGGCAATGCGCTACAGCATGGTTTGAACAAGCGCGATGTGACGGTCACCCTCAGCGGCGAACCCGACACGGTTCGTCTGACGGTGCATAACTACGGAACGCCAATTTCCGAGGACGCTATCGGTACGATCTTCGATCCACTGGTGCGTAGCGCCGACGAAGAACTTGGCCAGCCATCCACCAGCCTCGGTTTGGGCCTGTTTATCGTCAAGGAAGTGGTCAATGCCCATTCCGGGACGATCGAGGTCAGTTCCAGTGAGGCGGATGGCACGTTGTTTACCGTGGTGTTGCCACGCAAGATCTGAAATCAAAGCCCCTACAGGTCCACCACCAACCGCCCCAGCCGCTGCTTGAGCATGCGGTTCTCGGCCCGCAGTTGCTGGACTTCCTCAAGCAGGTCCAGCGCCAGGGCGACGCCTTCCCACTCCAGTTCCAGTTCGCGACGCAGCTTGGCGGCGCGCTTGGCCAGCGCCAGCTCATAATCGTTGAAACGCCAATCCTTGGGCTGGGTGCCCTGAGGTTCGAGGATGCCGTGTTCGACGATTTCGATCACGTAGACGTCCGACAGGTCGGTCGCCTCACAGAATTCTGCCATGTCCAGTTGAACGATCAGGGGGTTGCTCATGATGGGCTACTCCGTCTCTGGGATCAGAAGTGTTCTCTCGGGTTGAAAGCCGCTTTTTGGGCCAGCTCCTGCCACAACGCCTTGACCTCGTCGTCCGGGGCTTTAGGCATGACGGCCTTGAGCTGCACAAACAAATAACCGCGATGACCGGCCTTGTTCAGCAATCCATGGCCCTTGGCACGCATGCGCTGGCCGTTCTGACTGCCGGCCGGAACCTTGAGGTTGATCTTGCCCGTAAGTGTCGGCACCGCAACTTCGGCGCCCAACGCCAATTCCCACGGAGCCATCGGCAAGGTAATGATCAGGTTTTCGCCTTCGACGTCGAACTTGGGGTGCGGCGCAAAGCGAATGATCAAGAACAAGTCGCCATTGGCCCCGCCACCAACGCCCGGTGCACCCTGGCCCTTGAGGCGGATACGCTCGCCGTCGGACACGCCGGCCGGGATCTTCACATTCAGGCTTTTGCTGGTGTTGCTCACATGCTGGCCGGCAGCGTTGTACTGCGGCACCTGGAAGGTGACCTTCTTCGATTCGTTCGAGAGGGTTTCTTCCAGAAATATCCCAAGTTCCATTTCCACGTCTTGCCCTCGACGCCCGGCGCTACGGCCCGACTGTCCACCACCAAAACCAGGGCCACGGTTGCCGAAGATCGAACTGAAGAAGTCCGAAAAATCGCCCGTGTCCTGACCACCACCGAAACCGCCTGCACCACGCCCCTGCCAACCCGGTGGACCCTGGAACGGTTGGCCGTGCTGGCCGTATTTGCGCAAGTCGTCGTATTCGGCGCGCTTGTCGGCGCTTTTCAGCGCTTCATAGGCTTCCGAAGCGTCCTTGAATTTGGACTCGGCGTCCTTTTCCTTGCTGACGTCGGGGTGGTATTTGCGCGCCAGCTTGCGATAGGCGGCCTTGATCGCCTTATCGTCCGCGGTCGGCTCCACACCGAGAATCTTGTAATAGTCTTTGAAGTCCATCGCGGGAATCACCATCCGTTATCAAAATCACGCCACCACTGGCAGCATGCGCTCATTGCCCGCCGCCAGGTTGACCGATCTCAAGCTTGAGACCGGGCAGCGCATCAGAAGTTTATCGGCAGCGGTGGGCGGTTCTTGCGACCGTCCTGTGGCTGCCAGGCCCAATGCAGACAAGTTTGGGGCGAAGGATAGTCTTTCAAGGCGCTAATAGCTGAGATTTAGCGGATAGTCGGCCTTCGAATCTGCGCCGCACTGACATACACTGCGCGGCCGTTTTTTAACCGGAACTCGAAAGACATGAAAAACGCATCTCCAGCCCGTGCCTGTGGTATCGACTTCGGCACGTCCAACTCCACCGTCGGCTGGCTGCGCCCCGGCATGGAAACGCTGATCGCGCTGGAGGACGACAAGATCACCCTGCCTTCGGTGGTCTTCTTCAATATGGAAGAACGCCGCCCGGTGTACGGCCGCCTGGCGCTGCACGAGTACCTGGAAGGCTATGAAGGCCGGTTGATGCGCTCGCTCAAGAGCCTGCTGGGCTCCAAGCTGATCAAACACGACACCAGCGTTCTGGGCACGGCGATGCCGTTCAAGGACCTGCTCGGATTGTTCATCGGCCAGCTGAAGAAGCGCGCGGAGACCGCCGCCGGTCGGGAGTTCGATGAAGTGGTGCTGGGTCGTCCGGTGTTCTTCGTCGATGACGATGAATTGGCCGACCAGGAAGCCGAGAACACACTGGTAGACGTGGCCCGTGCGATCGGTTTCAAGGATGTTTCGTTCCAGTACGAACCGATTGCGGCCGCATTCGACTATGAGTCGACCATCGAAAAAGAAGAGTTGGTCCTGATCGTCGACATCGGCGGTGGTACGTCCGACTTCTCGCTGGTGCGCCTGTCGCCGGAGCGTCGCAATCACGACAACCGTCACGATGACATCCTCGCCACCGGCGGCGTGCACATCGGCGGGACTGACTTTGACAAACAGTTGAGCCTGCAAGGCCTGATGCCGCTGTTCGGCTACGGCAGCCGAATGAAGAGCGGCGCTTACATGCCGACCAGCCACCACATGAACCTGGCGACCTGGCACACCATCAACTCGGTGTACTCGCAAAAGTCGACCCTGTCGCTGGGCAGCATGCGCTACGACATCGAAGACACCGGCGGCATCGATCGCCTGTTCAAGCTGATCGACCAGCGCGCCGGCCACTGGCTGGCCATGGAAGTGGAAGAAACCAAGATCCAGCTCACCCACGCCGACAGCCGCCATGTGCCGCTGGACCGCATCGAACCGGGTTTGAGCGTGGAGTTGAGCCGGGCACTGTTCGAATCGGCCATCGACAACCTGCTGGAGCGCGTACGCAACAGCGTCACGCAAATGCTGAACGACGCTAACGTACGCGTTGACCAGGTGGACACGGTGTTCTTCACCGGTGGTTCGAGCGCAATTCCGGCACTGCGCAACAGCGTCTCGGCGATGTTGCCGAATGCGCAGCATGTGGAAGGAAACATCTTCGGCAGTATCGGCAGCGGCTTGGCGATTGAAGCGATGAAGCGCTACGGCAATATGGACTGATCCGAAACCTGGGCGCCCCCATCGCGAGCAAGCTCGCTCCCACATTGGAATGCGTTCCCCTGTGGGAGCGAGCTTGCTCGCGATAGGGCCCTATCAGGCAATACACATCACCTGATCAAACCATCCCCACCTGCTTCAACTCGCTCTTCAGGTACGCGTAATAAATCGGCCCTGCCACCACCCCCGGCAGGCCGAACGCGGCCTCGAATACCAGCATCGCCAGCAGCAACTCCCACGACTTGGCACTGATCTGCCCGCCGACAATGCGCGCGTTGAGGAAGTATTCGAGCTTGTGGATAACAATCAGGTAACCCAGCGCCGCCACCGCCACCCAGATCGACAGCGACAAACCGACGATGGTGATCAAGGTGTTCGATATCAGGTTGCCGATCACCGGCAGCAGGCCAAGCAGGAAGGTCAGCACGATCAGGGTTTTGGTCAGCGGCAGCTTGATCCCGAACATCGGCAGGACCACCGCGAGGAATATCCCGGTGAAGAAGGTGTTGAGCAGGGAAATCTTGATCTGCGCGAACACGATGTTGCGAAACGCCTGGACCAGCAGGTGCAAGCGGTCGAACAGCGCGGCGGCCAATGGCTTGCGCTTGGTCAAGTCCGGCACGCGCTGCAAGGCAATGATCGCCCCCAGCACCATGCCGATCAGCAGCGTCACAAACATGTGCGCCGCATCCTTGCCCACCAGTTGCAAGTCGCTGAGGTGCTTGCTCATCCACTCGCCAATCGCCACGCGGAATTCGGCGGCGCTGGCGGGCAGATAGACGTCGATGAACGGCGGCAATTGCCCGCGCGCACGGTCGACCACAACCATGAATTTGTCGAGAGATGCGCCAGGGTTTTCCGCTTCGTGCAGCAAAAAGCTGATGGCGCCGGCAAAGATCAGCGTCAACACACTGACCACTAGCGTCCCCAACAATGCCACCGCCAGCCAGCGCGCCCGCCGACCTTCGATCAGCCGCTGCAATTGCGGGGTGAGCATGTTGACCAGTTCGAACACCAACAGCCCGGCCAGCAGACTGGGCAGCAACCGCAGCGGTATCACCAGCAACAAACCGCCGAAAATGATGACCCAACTGATTAACAGCAAGACTTGGCGTTGAGAAAACGTTGGCATACAGCCTCAAAACGAACGGCGTAAAAGGATTGGCAGTCTGCCAGCGTTCCGATGCCAGCACTAGAGATTGTGTAGGCCGACCTTGGTCGGGGCGTTGGCGACTTTTTTCAGTGTCCTTGCCGGCCTCATCGCGAGCAAGCTCGCTCCCACATTTGTCCTGCGTATACAGATCCATTGTGGGAGCGAGCTTGCTCGCGAAGAGGCCCTCACAGCCCCCACATATCCTGGTCCAATGATTATTTTTTCTTCAGGCAGTCGCTCATGAAGGCTTTGCGCGCGTCGCCTTTGAGGGCTTGAGTGGCGGCATCGGCGTTACAGGTTTTCATCTTTTCTTGCTGAGGGGTCATGGGGTTTGCAGCCTCTGCGGCGGGCGCCGCTTTCAGGCACGTGCTCATGAAGGCTTTACGTTCATCGCCCTTGAGGCTTTTTGCGGTGGCGTCGGCATTGCAGGTGGTCATTTTGTTCTGTTGGGCAGTGGCGGCGAAGCCCTGGGAGCAAAGCAGCAATCCAATCATCAACAAAGGGACACGCAACATCTTCATGGAGTTTTCTCCTTGTTGCCGCACCGAGGAGCACGGCCTCGCTCTGGAGTGTAGACAACGCCTGTTACACCTTCCTGCGCTCAAGGTGGCTGCGTCGATACTGTTCCGGCGTGCACCCTGCCTGGCGTTGAAACATCGAAATAAACGCTGAACCGGTGCTGTAACCCGTGTCAAAGCGATGCCCTGAATGCTGCGGTGGCTGTCCAGACAGGCGATAATCACCCCTCATTAACGCGCTGGTTTTTCCCATGCAATACGCTTATCCCCTGCTGGCCATTTTCATCTGGGCCGGCAACACCGTGGTCACCAAAATGTCCGCCGGGGCGATCTTCCCCGCCGAGATCGGTTTCTACCGCTGGCTTCTGGCCGGATTGTTGTTCACGCCGTTCATGCTCAAACCGGTCATCGCTTATTGGCCGGCGATCCGCCCGAACCTGGGCAAGATCTTCATCCTTGGCCTGTTGGGCATGGCGGTCTATCAAAGCCTGGCGTATTTCGCCGCGACCCTGACCTCGGCCACCAACATGGGGATCATTTTGTCGCTGATGCCGTTGATGTCACTGACCATGGCCATTGTCAGCCTCGGCCAGCGCCTGACCGCCGGAGCACTGGCCGGCGCGGTGCTGTCGCTCGCGGGGGTTTTGGTGGTCATCTCGTCCGGCAGCCTCGGTGCGCTGCTGGAACACGGGGTGAACCTGGGTGACGCCATGATGCTGTTCGCCACCCTGGCCTACGCGATCTACAGCACGCTGCTGAAAAAATGGCAGCTGCGGTTACCGCCGCTGGTGTTGCTGTACTTGCAGGTATGGGTGGCCGTGGTGGTGCTGTTGCCGCTATTCCTCGCTTCACCGAAGATCGGCCCGACGCTGCAGAACATTCCGTTGGTGCTTTACGCCTGCCTGCTGGCCTCGATGCTTGCGCCATTGGCGTGGATGCAGGCCGTGATCCGCCTGGGGCCGAGCCGGACTACGTTGTTTTTCAATCTGCTGCCATTGATTACTGCGCTGATTGCGGCGGTGGTGCTGCATGAGCAGTTGGCGATGTATCACTTGGTGGGTGGGATGTTGACGTTGGGTGGGGTGATTCTTTCGGAGCGCTGGACCACCGTGCTCGGTCGTAAGGTTAGTGTTGCCTGAGACAACGCCTTCGCGGGCAGGCCTCGCTCCTACAACGGATCGATGTAAATTTGTAGGAGCGAGGCTTGCCCGCGAAGAACGATAACGCGGTCTAAACCCCTGCCGCTTTCAACCGCGCCGCATGCTCGACAAACAACCGAACCGGCTCCGCGCCCTTCCCCACCAAACCCAGTGACTGATTGACGATGTCGAAGTGATCCATCGGATACTCATCACCAATCACCGTCCCCAGATGCGAGCTGTAACGCCCGACCATCCCGTCGCAATGCCCGACCTCGCGAACGAAGGTTTTGGCAAACAACCGGCAGCTGCGATTAGTCCCATCGAACAGGTTACGCCCCCGATCGGTTTTCCCCGGCTGCAAGGTCCCGGACCAGGAGTAATACCGCACCCCGTTGACCTCTTCCGGCCCATGCCCGCCCCAGGTGTCAGGCAAGCCCTGTGGATAACGCTGGTTGAACAGCGCCACGCCTTCAGTCGTCAGTGAATGATGGGAGGCATGGATATCCACCGGCAATTTCGGCCCGCGATAACCGGTCTCCAGCAGGCTCATCAGCGCGCCGACCCAGCGCAACAAAACGGTGAGTAAACGTCCCTTGGCGCTGTCTCCCTGGTAGTGTTTGTGCAGGTAATCCGCCAGCTCTGAACCGTGATTGGGTCCTGCCACCGACGTCACCGAAGCCACCCGATCCGGGCGCTTGGCGGCGGCGTAACGGGCGGTGAGCGAACCCTGGCTATGGCCGATCAGGTTGACCTTCTCGGCCCCGGTTTCGCGCAGAATCTCCTCGATCCGCGCCAGCAATTGTTCGCCACGTACCTCGTTTGAATTGAGCGGCGAGACCTGCACCGCAATCACCGTCGCACCGCCCCGGCGCAACGCCGAGATGATCCCGTACCAGTAGGGATAGAGCAGCAGACGGATAAACCCGAGCATTCCCGGGACCAGCACCAACGGGTAACGCGTGGCGGAACCTTGCGACATGGGCGAACTTCCTTGTGATCGGTGAGGTGACGCAAGGCTGAATGCAAGACATCAGCCAAGCATCGGCATCGAAGATGACAACTCGACGACCAGTCTATGACATCCCGCCCTACTTCAGTCCCACCACCCCCGCCATCTAGAACTCCCTGGCCAGCGCCAGCAAACGCTGCTCGGCCTCGGCGGCGGAGATCTGGAAGGTGCGCGCCTCGGATTCTTCGCCTTCGGCGGCCACAACTGTGATGTCGGTGATGCCGATGAACCCCAGCGACGTTCGCAACAATGGATCGGCATGGTTCATCGCCTCCAGTTCTCCACCGGGCCCGAAACCGAAACCGCCGCGACTGGTGACGATCAACGCCTTTTTGCCCTGCACCAACGGCTCGTATTGGGCCACGCCGTTGTCCAGGGTGTGATTGAAGGTCAGCCCCAACCGCACAATCTGATCGATCCAGGCTTTGAGGCCGCTGGGCACGCTGAAGTTGTGCATCGGCGTGGAGATCACCAATAAATCGTGACCGAGTAACTCGCCCACCAGTTCATCGCTGAACGCCAGGTCGGCCTGCATCGACAGCGGCCGCGCATCGGGCTCGGGGTAAAACGCGGCAACCACAAAAGCCTCGTTGACCGGCGGAATCAACGCCCGACCGACCTCGCGACGGGTCAGGTGTGACTGAGGATTGGCCGCCTGCCAGGCTGAAAGAAACCCCTCGGCCAAACGCCGGGAGTGAGAGCGGTCGCCCCGGGGGCTCGCATGTATGGCAAGAATTTTACTCATCTGAATCTCCTGAAGGATTAAACTCAAACTGTTTGTGGCTTGCAGCTTGAAGCGCGTAGCCGACCCTCTTCAAATGAGCAAAAATCAGTCTGGATGAATTTACTTCATCCATGGAGCTTTCAATGTTTGCCTCGCTGCCGCTGACCGCCCTGCGCGCCTTTGAATCCGCCTCGCGCCTGCTGAGCTTCAAGGCAGCCGCCGAAGAACTCTCGGTGACGCCGACGGCGGTTTCCCATCAGATTCGTTCGCTGGAGACCTGGCTCGGTGTGCCGCTATTCGAGCGGTTGCCACGGCAAGTTCGCCTGACTGACTGTGGCGAACGGCTGTTCCACAGCTTGCACGGTGCTTTGCTTGAAGTGGCGCAAAGTGTCGATACCTTGCGCCCGCAACGCAGCGGCGCAAGCTTGACGATTTCCACCACCGCCGCCTTCGCCGCCCTTTGGCTGGTGCCGCGATTGGGACGGTTCTACGCCCGGCACCCGAACATCAGCCTGCGGCTCGATACCCATTGCGAAGTCATCGATTTGCATCAGGACGTCAGCGTCGATCTGGTGCTGCGCTACAGCCTCGATGATTACCCGAACCTTTATGGCCTGTGTCTGTTCGACGAATCCTTCGGTGTGTATGGCTCGCCCGAGCAAGTCGCCCAGGCCGCCAGTCGGGCGCCGACGCTGATCAGCGTGCGCTGGCACAACTCAAAACTGTATGCCCACGGCTGGGAAGCCTGGTGCGCGCAGTCCGGCGAGACCTGGCTGGCGGGGCAGCCAGCGGTCCGTGAATACGACGAAGAGCATTACGCCCTGCAAGCGGCGATTGCCGGGCAAGGGCTGGTGCTGGCGAGCAATATTCTGGTGTCCGAGAGCGTGACCAGTGGTTTGCTGGTGGCTTACAAGGGTGAGGTTCAGGTCGATGGTGCCGGTTACGCTGCACTGTGTGTGCCGGGGCGCGAACGGCATCCGCCGGTCCGGGCGTTTTTTGCGTGGTTGCAGGAAGAAGCAGCGTTATCAGGGCTATTGCCAAGATCGCGGCCTTCGGCAGCTGACTGATCGTTCCCACGCTCTGCGTGGGAATGCAGCCCGGGACGCTCCGCGTCCCATCAAAAGCCGAACGCAGAGCGTCCGTTGAGGCATTCCCACGCAGAGCGTGGGAACGATCTTTGATCACTTGGTGGGTTTGACGGTAACGGGAGCCTTGCCAGCCTTCATCCGCTCCAGCAACGGCGCACACTGATTCGGTTCGCCACCGCTCGGCGCCACCAGCGCCAGCAACCCCGCCGCCGGTGCGGCAATCACGCCCAACGCCACCATTCCCGCCCCACGCAAAATCAGCGGCACCGCCTTCACACCCGCATCAGGCTTGATGAACTTGCCCCGCACATACAGCGGCGAACGCAGTGAAATCAATCGCCAGCCCTTGGATTCCGGGGTGATGGTCAGGTCCAGTTGCTCAGTCGCCATGTTGGCGGTGCCATCAATGTAGATGATCGCGTTTTCGGTATCGAAGACGAACAGACGTGTGGTCGCCAGCCCAGTCTTGATGTCGAAGTCGGCGGCTGCGCAGTTGATCTTCACTTCCTTGTCGCCAAAGATCTTGCCCACCACATAGTTGCCGACGTTCAGCCCGGCCAGCTCCATCAACTCGCGGCTGATGGCGCCATCGTTGATCAGCATTTTCAAATTGCCATTGGCGCTGCCCAGCAGTTTGGCCACCGAGTTGCCACGACCGGTGATGTCGGCATCGCCATTGAGCTCGCCGAAACTGGTTTTCATCGGTTCAAAGGTCGGGAACAGCTGCTTGAGTTTGAACTTGCGTGCGGTGAGTTTGGCCTTGCCTTCCAACGGTTCGGTTCGGCCATTGAGGCGAATCTGAGCATCCAGGTTGCCGCCGGCCACGCCGAAACGCAGGGGCTCAAGGCTCAGCACACCGTCAGTGAGTATCAGGTGGGTGTAGAGATCGTTGAACGGCAGTTTTTCGCTGTGGACGATGCGCTTGCCAGTGAACTCGACGTCAGCGTCCATATCGCGCCAGCGCTCGGTTTTGAACGCTTCGACCGGCAACACCTTGTCTACTGGCTGCTTGCTTTCGCCGCCGCGGACCTTTTGCTTGGCGTTGGAATCGGCTCCGATCAGCGGGGCCAGGTCGGCAAACAGCAGTTGATTGGATAGCAATGAGCCGCTGAGTTTCGGTCGCGGCTGGCTGGCGAAATAGGCCAGGCTGCCATGGATGTCGCTCTGACCGATCTTGCCGTTGAATTCCTCGTAACGGAACACCGCGCCGTCCGCTTCATGCAGCTTGGCGATCAAGTGCCCGTCAGTCTCGTACGGCGGTGTGTCCGGCAGGGTCACGCCGGTCAGCGGGTAGAGATTGCCCAGGCTGGTGCCGGCCAGTTTCAGGCGCAAATCCAGAGCGCCGAGGTTCAGTGGATCGGTGAGGGTGCCGGCCAGTTCGACACTGGTGTCGGCGATCTTCACTTGAGCCTGAAGCGGAAACGGCCTGGCCGCGTCCTGCAAGGCCAGCAGGCCGCCGATCTTGCCTTCGCCCGCGAGTTTCTGGTCGTGGTACTGGCCTTTGACCTTCAGCGCAAACGCGTAATCCTGAGGCGCAGCGCCCTTCTCCTGTGCGGTTTTCGCCGCTTTGTCGCCGACGATTTCACTGAACGTAATCGGCTTGCCCAGCGGGTCGATGATCAAGTCGAGCTGAGTTTTCAGGCTCTGGTCGTCTAGGGTGACGTGGCCCTTGTCGAAGCCGATCGCACCGATATCCACCACCCAGTTTGAAGGCTCGGCGTTCGGGTCCTTCGGGTCGAACTTGAACGTCCAGTTGGCACGGCCGTCGGCCAGGCGCTGGAGATCGGCATTCGGTTCGGTCAGGTCGATGCGCGGGATCACCACACGCTGCGCCAGCAAGGCCAGGGGCGAGAGGCGCAACTCGACGCGTTTGAGGGTGACCATCTGCGGTGTCTTCGACCAGTCCGGATTACCCAGGCTCAAGTCCTCTGCCACCACATGCGGCCACGGCACCCAGGCACGCCAGCCACCCTCGTCGGGCTCACGTTGCCAGACCACCGCGAGGTTGCCGTTGATGGCGAACGGGCGGTGCAGCTCTTCGGAAACTTTGGCGTTAAGCGGTGGTTTGATCCGGTTCCAATCGAAGAACGCGATGATCAGAACCAGTACGGCCAGCAGGACAACGAGGCTGGCGAGGGTCCAGGTCAATATTTTACGAGTGCGCGTCATTGCACAGGGCTCCTGAAACGACTGAGCGCCCTGACTGCGACGCACGTTTGAAACGTTAGGCCAGAACCGGCCTGCCATGACATCTAGGACTGGAAAATGGCGCGCAGGTTTAACCGAATAGCCGTTTAACCCTCAAATAATCGGTCGGGGACACACTGCTCCCTCATCCGGCGTTACCGACCCCGCACTTTTGCGAGGCGAGGGTGGGTCGAAAATACCCACATCAGTGCAAAAAAAATCGCCGGAAACGCCCGTTCTAGAGCGCCTCGGCTGAACAATCAATTCCGTTGATTATTACCATTGCGTTTATGAACTTTTATATCGACTTATCGAGAGTAGCATTGCCCTCGTACCCACTTTATCGCACTCCTACGGAGCACCTAATCATGAAACGCCAATTACTGTTTAGCCTTACCCTCTCGATGCTGGCCAGCACTGCTTTTGCCCTGCCGGCTGCTGACCAGGCTACCCCACAAGTCAAATCTACCCACTCGGTGTTTAGCCAAACCGTTGCCGAAGGTGGCAATGATCGCCTGAAAGAAAAAGGCCTGATCACCCAAGATGGTTCGGACCGGACTCCACAAGGCCAAGCCTTGGCTGCTGACGGTTCCGATCGCACTCCACAAGGTCAAACCCTGGCTGCTGACGGTTCCGATCGCACTCCACAAGGTCAAACCCTGGCTGCTGATGGTTCCGACCGCACTCCACAAGGCCAAACCCTGGCTGCTGACGGTTCCGATCGCACTCCACAAGGTCAAACCCTGGCTGCTGATGGTTCCGACCGCACTCCACAAGGCCAAACCCTGGCTGCTGACGGTTCCGACCGCACTCCACAAGGCCAAACTCTGGCCGAAGGTGGTGGTGACCGTGTCATCGAACGCAACAGCGGTTTGAGCTAAGCATGGCAGCTCGGAAAAAAAGCCCAATCCCCGGATTGGGCTTTTGACGTTATAGATGCCTCACTTCCCCGCTTAATCCCACGATAGTCGTTCGACGCCGGCAAAGCCGATTTGCTAGAGTGCGCCGCTGTCCTATCCAGAAAACACCCTTGCGATGCTGCCCCGCGCCGAACAGAAACAACAAACCCGCAACGCCTTGATGGACGCTGCTCGCCACTTGATGGAATGTGGCCGAGGTTTCGGCAGCCTGAGCCTGCGCGAAGTCGCCAGAACCGCCGGGATCGTGCCCACCGGTTTCTACCGGCATTTCGCCGACATGGATGAACTGGGCCTGGTACTGGTGAGTGAAGTCGGTCAGACCTTCCGTGAAACCATTCGCCTGGTGCGCCATAACGAATTCGTCATGGGTGGCATCATCGACGCCTCGGTGCGGATCTTTCTCGACGTGGTCACGGCCAATCGCTCGCAGTTCCTGTTCCTCGCCCGCGAGCAGTACGGTGGTTCGCTGCCGGTGCGGCTGGCCATCGGCCGTTTGCGCGAAGACATCAGCTCGGACCTGGCGGCCGATTTGTCCTTGATGCCGAAACTGCAACACCTGGACATCGCCGGCCTCAGCGTCATGGCCGATCTGATTGTTAAAAGCGTGTTTGCGACCTTGCCCGACATCATCGACCCACCTGCCGAGGCGCTGCCTGAACATCTGACGCCCCAAGCAAAGATCACTCAGCAGTTGCGCTTTATCTTTATCGGGTTAAAGCATTGGCAGGGCCTCGGCAGCACCGAGTAAGCCAATCAAAAGATCGCCCCTGAACGATCTTTTTTTGTGCGCCGCAATTTGGTGCGCGCAACTGCGCACCGCACCAAACTCATCCAAATAGCCGCCATGCCTTGGAGCATTTACCGAGCTCCGACAGCTATTTCCTACGCATCACCCGGTTGGCAAGACCCTTGCTCTAGCCTAAGCATTGTCCATTGCTGGAAGCTTTCCGATGCTGGTGATTCATCGCAGAATCGACCCTCAACCCGTCTGGGCCGCCGAGTTGCACCTGACCTTCGAAGCCCGGAGCAAAAGCCGTTTGCGCTGTTACAGTGCCGAGGGTGAAGACGTCGGGTTGTTTTTGGAGCGCGGTCAGCCACCGCTGTACGACGGCGAGTGCCTGCAAGCCGAAGACGGGCGCATCGTTCGCGTCTGCGCCCGAGCCGAACAACTGCTGCACGTCACCTGCGCCAATGCTTTGGAACTGACTCGCGCGGCCTATCACCTTGGCAACCGCCACGTCGCTCTGCAAGTCGGTGATGGCTGGTTGCGCCTGCTCGACGACTACGTGCTCAAGGCCATGCTCGAACAGCTTGATGCCAAGGTCGAAAACATCGAAGCGCCGTTCCAGCCGGAACACGGCGCCTATGGCGGCGGCCATCACCATTCACGCCACGGCGATGAAGACTTCAACTACCCGCCGAAACTGCACCAGTTCGGCGTACGTTTATGAACCCAGCCTGGGCGCTGTTGCGTCTGGCCAGCCCACAGCTGCCGATTGGCGGCTACAGCTATTCCCAAGGTCTGGAAATGGCTGTGGATAACGGCCGCGTCAGCGATTGCGACAGTGCGCGGCGCTGGATCAGCGATCAGTTGCTGTTGAACCTGGCGCGCTTCGAAGCGCCACTGCTGCTCGCTCATTGCGTGGCCGCCGCCGAGGAAAACTGGGGTGAACTGCTGCAACGCTGCGAAGAACATCGCGCCAGCCGGGAAACCCGCGAGCTGCATCAGGAGAGTCGGCAGATGGGCTATTCCTTGAAACAACTGCTCAACGGTTTGCCGGAGCTTGATGCGCCGGCCCGCGCCTTTCTTGAACAACGCCCCGAGCCGCACCTGGCGCTCTGCTGGGCATTGGCCGCTCGCGCCTGGACGATCAGCCCGCAGGACGCGCTGGCGGCGTGGCTCTGGAGTTGGCTTGAAAACCAACTGGCGGTGCTGATGAAAACCCTGCCGCTGGGCCAACAAGCCGCTCAACGCCTGACCAGCGAACTGCTGCCGCTGCTGCAAGAGGCTCAGCAGAACGCCACCCGAATCAATCCCGAACACTATGGCAGCGCCGCTTTCGGCCTGTCCCTGGCGTGCATGGCCCATGAGCGCCAGTACAGCCGTCTGTTCCGTTCCTAGCGCCTTTTATTTTGGAGAATCACATGAACGCACAACCTCTGCGCGTCGGCATCGGCGGCCCGGTCGGTTCCGGCAAAACCGCTCTGACGTTGGCCCTGTGCCTGGCGCTGCGCGACCGCTACAACCTGGCGGTGGTCACCAACGACATCTACACCCGCGAAGACGCCGACTTTCTAGTGCGCAACGAAGCCCTGGCGCCGGAGCGAATCATCGGCGTGGAAACCGGCGGCTGCCCGCACACGGCGATTCGCGAAGACGCCTCGATCAACCTCGAAGCCGTGGATCAACTGAACCGCCGCTTTCCGGGACTGGACCTGATCCTCGTGGAGTCCGGTGGAGACAACCTGTCGGCGACCTTCAGCCCGGAACTGTCCGACCTGACCATTTACGTGATCGACGTCTCGGCCGGCGACAAGCTGCCGCGCAAAGGTGGGCCGGGCATCTGCAAGTCGGATCTGCTGGTGATCAACAAAGTCGACCTCGCGCCACTGGTGGGTGCGTCGCTGGCGTTGATGGACAGCGACACCCAACGCATGCGCAACGGCAAGCCATTCGTCTTCAGCAACCAGAAAACCGGTCTGGGCCTGGAAGAGATCATTGCCTTCATCGAACGTCAGGGCCTGCTGATAGCGGCGTGAACTCGATCAACTTTTATCAACAAGGACGCTTATCCATGACACTTAAACGCATTCTGGGCGCCATGGCCCTGCTGCTGACCCCAGCCATCGCCTTCGCCCACCCGGGGCATGGCGACAACGGTTTGATCGCCGGCATCAGCCACCCGATCGGTGGCCTTGATCACTTGCTGGCGATGGTTGCGGTCGGTTTGTGGGCCGCGCAGCAGAAAGGCGCTGCACGCTGGGCGCTGCCATGTACATTCGTCGGCTTCATGCTGATCGGCGGATTGCTGGGGTTTGAAGGGTTGAACCTGCCGGCGCTGGAGAGCGGGATTGCGGCGTCAGTGCTGGCGCTGGGTCTGGCGGTGGCGTTGGCAGTGCGTCCGCCGTTGAGCCTGGCGGTGCTGGCGACGGCGTTGTTTGCGCTGTTCCACGGCGTGGCCCATGGCTTGGAATTGCCGGACATGTCTAGCCCCTGGGCGTATGCCGCAGGTTTTGTGGCGGCGACGGCTGCGTTGCATGGGTTGGGTTACGCCGTAGTGCGGGTGTTGCCTCGAGCAGCGGCGCCGTTGGTTCGACTGGCGGGTGCAGCTTCGGCAGCGACTGGCGTGTGGTTGCTGGCGGGCTAAGCCGACCATGATCGTTCCCACGCGGACGGTTCGACGCCTCGACGTGGGAACGATCGACGCGTTCTCTCTGCTAACATGTCGCGCAACTAACCCTGCCGTGACGACGCCAGCCAATGCCGCCTGTTTCCCGCTCCGCCTCCCAGCCTGAATTGATCGCTCTGTTCGCCTCGGTGCAACAGCACTTTCTGGACGTGATCGTGCCGCTCTGGCAAGGCCCCGGCTGGAATGCCGACATGGCGCTGCCGTATGAGGCGCTGGACGCCGAGCTTCAACCGCTGCCTCCCCAACGCTACCGGGCCATGGCCTGCGCGCGGCAGCTCTACCTGTTTTCCAGCCTGATCGGTCAGGTACCCGCCGCCGGAGAGCGCGCCGCAGCGCTGTTCCGTTCCTTGCAGGAGCATTTCCACGATGCCGAGCATGGCGGCTGGTTCTACAGCATCGACCCGCAGGGTGCGCCGCTGGATCAGCGCAAAGACCTCTACACCCACGCCTTCATCCTGTTCGCCTGCGCCCATTACTGGGACAAGGTCCGCGAGCCGCTGGTGGAATCGGTGCTCAACGCCGTACTGAAAGTGGTCGCGCAGCGCTTTGCCACGGGCGACGGCCTGTACGAAGCCAGCCTCGAGCGTGACGGGTCCTCGCTCAAGTCCGGGCCGCTGCAAAATCCCCTGATGCACTTGGCCGAAGCCTTCCTCGCCACGCTGTCGGTGCGCAAAGACGTCGCCGTGCAAGACGCGCTTGTCGAGTTATGCACAGCGATGCAGAAGCGTTTTATCGACCCGCAACACGGTGTGTTGATGGAGAAACCGCTGGGTGCCGTGGATAACTGGTTTGAACCGGGGCATCAGTTCGAGTGGTATTTCCTGCTGGAGTCGTCTTCGTTGCTGCGCGGTTCGACTCTGCATGCGTCGCTGGAGCGTGCATTTGCGTTCACTGAACAATTGGGCGTCGATCAGCAGACTGGCGCCGTCCGGGCAATGCTCGACCTGGATGGCCACTCCAAAGATGGCACCCAACGCATCTGGGCCCAGGCTGAATACCTGCGCGCCCTGACCTTACGACCAGACAGCGAGGTCGCGGTGCTACGCCAATTGCAGGCATTGCAGCAGCACTCTCTGCATGCAGGGGGCTGGTATGAATGTCGGGATGAGAACGGTGACGTGACCCGTCAGGACATGCCGTCTACCACGCCTTATCACTTGGCAACCTGCTATCGCGGGTTGGCCGACTATCTTCGCTGATTAATAGATCGCTATCGCGAGCAAGCTCGCTCCCACATTTGGTCCCTTGGTTGCTCACAATTAGTGTGCCAAAGGAGATCTACTGTGGGAGCGAGCTTGCTCGCGATGGCCGTTACGCGGTCTTAAGCCTTGGCATTACGCTCAATCGCAAACCCGCTCCACGTCTGGCTCACCGGCATCAGTTCCAGGCTGTTGATGTTGATGTGCGCCGGGGCATTGAGCACCCAGAAAATGGTGTCGGCGATGTCTTGCGGCTGAATCGGCTCGGCACCGGCGTAGGTGGCGTTGTAACGCTCCTGATCACCGGCGAAACGCACCAGTGAGAACTCGCTTTCGCACAGGCCCGGCTCGATGTTGCTGACCCGCACGCCCGTACCTTGCAGGTCGCAGCGCAGGTTCAGGGAGAACTGTTTGACGAACGCCTTGCTCGCGCCATACACGTGGCTGCCCGGGTACGGGTAGTTGCCGGCGATGGAACCAAGGTTGACGATGCCGGCGCCGCGACCGTGAGCGATCAGGCGTGGCAACAGCAGACGAGTGCTGTACATCAGGCCTTTGATGTTGGTGTCGACCATGGTGTCCCAATCGTCGAGGTCGCACTTCGGCGCCGGGTCAACGCCCAAGGCCAGGCCGGCGTTGTTGATCAGACCGCGCAGCGTGGCGAAGGACGGCGGCAGGTTGGCAATCGCCTCCTCCATGGCCTTGCGATCACGCACGTCGAGCACCAGGCCATGGACCTCGGTCTGCTTCGACAACTCGGCGCACAGCGCATTCAGGCGCTCTTCACGACGGCCGGTCAGCACCAGTTTCCAGCCAGCCTCGGCAAAACGACGGGCGCAGGCTTCACCAAAACCGGAGGTCGCGCCGGTAATAAACAGGGTGTTGGACATCGTGTTCTCCTTGCTTCGGCTGATTGGCAGCCTCTGGAATAGAAAATCAGCAGGCAGCATGCCCGGCCTTGCCCACAGCGGCAACTACCGTACCAGCTGTACAAAAAACGACCAAACCTTGCGACCCCTTACACGCCGTGGCTTTCAGCCATGTACGCGCACCTTATCCACAGGCCGGTCCACAGTTTCCGGGGGCAAGTGGAAAAGCTGTAAGCCGCTGTGCACAAGGCTTTGCGGGGAAAATGGAAATTTTTTTGCTTGACCCTGGAACGCCGGCTGTGTAGCCCATGGCATTTTGCACGATTGACCGGCCCTACCGACGATGGCGCCAAGCCAGTAACTACGGCCTTCAGCCGAGTCTTTCCAGAGTTTAACCACAGACTTATCCACAGGCAGCTCCAGTTCATTTCAACCTGTTTTCGTCACCTACAAAAAGGTTGACAAAGCCCGCTCACGGCCTCGCAAAAAAGCCTGATCAAAAAACAACCATAACTCTACAAGCCACGGTTTCAAAGGCTTTCAGCCAGCTACTCCCACGTTATTCACAGCCAGCTCCACAGCAAACGGGGACAAGTCAAAACCGTGACAAAACAACTATTTGCAGCGGCTTTATGTCGCGCTTTGAGAGGTTGGCAAATTTGTTTTCCACAATTTGCCGAAAGCATACCACTGCCCCCTGTGGGAGCGAGCTTGCTCGCGATTGCGGTGGCTCAGCCACCTCAAAGTTGACTGAAATGACGCTATCGCGAGCAAGCTCGCTCCCACAGGGATCAGGGGTGTATTGGAGGTGTAAAAAAGCCCCGGCGATTGCGCGCCAGGGCTTGGTGTTACAACAGCGAACTCAATGGCCGCCGAGATAGGCGTTACGCACTTCCTCGTTAACCAGCAGTTCCTTGCCGGTGCCAGTGAGGCGGATCTCGCCGTTGACCATCACATACGCCCGGTCCGACAGTTTGAGGGCGTGGTTGGCATTCTGCTCCACCAGGAAGATGGTCATGCCGGTACTCGCCAGTTCCCGCAGGGTCGCGAAGATCTGTTTCACCACGATTGGCGCTAATCCCAGGCTCGGCTCATCAAGTAACAACAATTTTGGACGGCTCATCAGCGCACGGGCGATGGCGAGCATTTGCTGCTCGCCGCCGGACATGGTCATCGCCCGCTGGTTGCGCCGCTCTTCGAGTCGCGGGAACAACTCGAACATGCGTTGCATGTCTTCCTTGGCGTACTTGTCACCGATAGGAATGGTGCCCATCAGCAGGTTTTCCTCGACCGTCATGTCAGGGAACACCCGCCGGCCTTCCGGCGATTGTGCGATGCCGTTGGACGCGATGTAGTGGGATGACTTGTGAGTGATATCCACACCCTGATAAATGATCTGCCCGTCAGCCGCCCGCGGCTGACCGAAAATCGACATCAGCAGGGTAGATTTGCCGGCACCATTGGAGCCGATCAGGCTGACGGTTTCACCTTCATTGATGTGCAGCGATACTTTCTTCAGGGCCTGGATCGGCCCGTAAAACACGTCCAGCTCCTTGAGTTCGAGGATGGGTTGGCTCATAACACCACTTCCTCTTCATCGGCGCCCAGATAGGCCGCAATCACTTTCGGATCGCGGCGTATATCGTCCGGGCCGCCCTCGGCGATGACGATGCCGTGGTCCAGCACCACGATGTGGTCAGAAATGCTCATTACCATGCCCATGTCGTGTTCGATCAGCACCACGGTCAGATCGTGCTCGTCGCGCAGCAGCCGGATCATCGCGCTCAGCGCTTCGGTTTCCTGAGGGTTGAGGCCAGCGGCCGGTTCGTCGAGGCAGATGATCTGCGGACGGGTACACATGGCCCGGGCGATTTCCAGACGGCGTTGCTGCCCGTAGGACAGTTCACCGGCCAGACGGTTGGCGCAGTCCACCAGGTCGACGACTTCCAGCCAGTAGAAGGCGTGGTCCAACGCATCGCTTTCGGCCTTGCGGTAGCCCTTGGTGTTGAGGATACCGGCCAGCAGGTTGCGGTTGACCCACATGTGTTGGGCCACCAGCAGGTTTTCCAGCACCGACATTTCCTTGAACAGGCGAATGTTCTGGAACGTCCGCGCCAGGCCGGCCCGGTTCACCAGATGGGTGCCGCCGAACATTTTGTAGTACATCCGGCTGGCGAAAGATTTCGGCGAGACGAAATCGGTCGGTTTGAACGATTCACCCAGCAGCTTGATGACATTGGTCTCCTCGCCGCGAATGTTGAGTTCGATTTTGCCGCCGGAGGCTTTGTAGAACCCGGTCAGACAGTTGAACACCGTGGTCTTGCCGGCGCCGTTGGGGCCGATCAGGGCGAAAATCGAATTGCGGTGCACCTTCAGGCTGACATCGCTCAGCGCCTTGATGCCGCCGAAGTGCATCATCAGCTTCTCGACCGAGAGTACGACTTCGCTCATGGCGCTACTCCTTTACGCGGGGTCACACCGGTACGGCTGATCCGAATCAGGCCGCGCGGTCGCCAGATCATCATCAACACCATCAGGATGCCGAACAACAGCACGCGATACTCAGCGAAGCCGCGCAGCAGTTCCGGAGCGACGGTCAGCACGAATGCCGCAATCACCACGCCGATGGTCGAGCCCATGCCGCCGAGTACAACGATGGCGAGAATCAGGGCCGATTCGAAAAAAGTGAACGAGGTCGGGTTGACGAAGCCTTGATAGGTGGCGAAGAACACACCGGCCAGACCGGCAGTCGATGCTCCGATGGTAAATGCCGAGAGCTTGACCAGAACGTGGTTGAGGCCCATGGAGCGGCAAGCGATTTCGTCTTCACGCAAGGCTTCCCAGGCGCGACCGACCGGCATGCGGGTCAAACGGTGCTTGATGTACAGCACAGCCAGCACCACCAGGAACAACACCGCGTAGATGAAGAAGTACTTCACGTCCGGGTTATAGGCGATGCCGAAAAACTCATGAAACGGCACCCCGCCCTCCTTAGCCCTTTTGCCGAACTCGATGCCGAAGAAGGTCGGCAATGGAGCCGCCATACCATTCGGGCCACCGGTCAGGGACAGCCAGTTATTGAGGATCAACCGGATGATTTCACCGAAGCCCAGGGTCACGATTGCCAGGTAGTCACCGTGCAGGCGCAACACCGGAAAACCGAGAATGCAGCCGGCAAGGCCAGCGATGATCGCCGCCAGCGGCAGCACCGTCCAGAAGCCCAAGCCAAGGTATTGGTAACCGAGCGCCAACCCATAAGCACCGATGGCGTAGAACGCCACGTAACCCAGGTCGAGCAGGCCGGCCAGACCGACCACGATGTTCAGCCCCAGGCCCAGCAGCACGTAGATCAGCCCGAGGATGACCACGCCCAGCAGGTAGGAGTTGGAGAAAAACGGGAACACCACGGCTACGACGATCAACACCGGAATGATCCAGCGCAACCGGGATTTGTAGTCAGGCGGCAATACATGCACCCCGGAACCGGTGCTTTCAAAGCCTTCGAGAATTCTCAGGCCCTTGGGGGTTTGCAGGAACAGGCTCAGGGCGAAGCGGCCCGCCATGACGATGGCGACAATCAACGCCACGCGGGTCGTTTCCAGGTTGAAGCCATAGCCATCGAGGACCACGCCGACAATCGGGCCGAACACAATCAGGGCGACAAGGCCGGCAAGAATCGCGTCAACCAGGCTTCTTTTGAGATCAATGGTTTTTTTAGTGGTTGAAGACATCGCTTACACCTTCGACACAAGAGGACGGCCAAGCAGGCCTTGGGGCCGAAAGACCAGAACGAGAACCAGCAGCGAGAAGCTGAAAACGTCTTTGTAGTCCGAGTTCACCAGACCTGAGAACAACGACTCGGAAATCCCGAGAATGATCCCGCCGAGCATCGCACCGGGTAGCGAGCCGATCCCGCCGAGTACCGCGGCGGTGAACGCTTTGATCCCGATGATGAAGCCGGCGTAGAAGTCGAACGTGCCGTAGTTCATGGTGATCAGCACGCCGGCCAGGGCCGCCATGGCTGCACCGATGATGAACACGTAGGAAATCACCCGATCGGTGTTGATCCCCAGAATCGAGGCCATCTTGCGATCTTGCTGGGTAGCGCGGCACATGCGGCCGAGCTTGGTGTACTTGATGACGTAGGTCAGCAGGGCCATCCCGGCAAACGCTGCGACCAGAATGAAGATCTTGGTGTAGGTCAACTGCACAAAACCTGTACCGATTTCGACGCGCCAGGCACCCGTGAGCAAGGTCGGAACCCCTTGTTGCTTCGCGCCTTGAGCGATCTGTGCATAGTTTTGCAGGATCAGCGAAATGCCGATGGCGCTGATCAGCGGTGCCAGTCGGGTGGAGTTACGTAGGGGTTTATAGGCAACCCGTTCGATGACCCAGCCATACACCGCCGTGACGATGATGGTGAAGATCAGTGTGCCAAGCATCAGCAGAGGGAAGGATTCAATACCGAAGTATGCCAGCAGAGCCAGACTGATCGCCGCCAGGTAAGCAGAAATCATGTAAACCTCGCCATGGGCGAAGTTGATCATGCCGATGATGCCATAGACCATTGTGTAGCCGATGGCGATCAGGCCATAGACCGACCCGAGGGTCAGGCCGTTGACCAGTTGCTGCAGGAAAATACCATCCATAACGCAATCTCACGCATTTGAGAGACTGCACAGAAGCCGGGTACGACGGACCGGGGTTCAGCCGCCGGCGCAACACGGTTGTGTGCAGCTCTACGAGAAAAGACAGGTACTGCACGGACATGTTGATTGATTGCCCGGCGCACAAGGCGCCGGGCAATCAGCTGTTCATATCACTTCTGTTTTTCCAGTTGGTGGTATTTGCCGTCCTTGTCCCACTGGTAAACCACGTAGTCGGAGACTTTCAGGTCACCCTTGGAATCCCAGGCCTTGTCGCCCATCACGGTTTTGACCGTGTTGGCTTTCAGCCATTTGGCAGCTTCTTCGCCTTTGTTGGACTTGGCGCCATTGAAGGCAGCTGCCAGGGTCTGAACCGAAGCGTAGGCGTACAGGGTGTAGCCTTCAGGCTCGGTACCGGCTTTACGGAACGCGTCAACCACGGTCTTGCTGTCTGGCAGCATGCGCGGGTCAGCGCCGAAGGTCATCAGTACGCCGTCGACGAATTGCGGGCCACCCGCGGTGGTCACCAGTTCGTCGGTCACGATGCCGTCATCGGACATGAACTTGACGTCTTTGAGGCCTTGCTCACGCAGTTGGCGAACCAGAGGACCGGCTTCCGGATGCAGACCGCCGAAGTAGACGACGTCGGCACCAGCGCCGCGAATTTTGGTCACGATGGTGCTGAAGTCTTTCTCGCCACGGGTCAGGCCTTCGTACAGCACCGGCTTCACGCCGCGTTTTTCCAGCTGGGCCTTGGTCGCGTCCGCGAGGCCTTGGCCGTAGGTGTCCTTGTCATGCAGGACGACGACTTTCTTGCCCTTGAGCACGTCGACGATGTAGTCACCGGCCACGATGCCTTGCTGGTCGTCACGCCCGCACATACGGAACATGGCACTCAGGCCGCGCTCGGTAACTGCAGGGTTGGTGGAACCCGGAGTGATCGCGATAATGCCCGCTTCGTCGTAGATCTCCGAAGCCGGGATCGTCGAGGAGGAGCAGAAGTGACCGACTACGCCAGCGACTTTCTGGTTGGTCAGGTCCTTGGCGACCGTCACAGCCTGTTTCGGTTCGCAGGCGTCATCGCCCTTGACCAGTACGATTTTTTCCCCGTTTACGCCGCCCGCTGCGTTGACCGCATCGGCCGCAGCCTGTGCACCCTTCATGTACTGCTCGCCAAATGCCGCGTTGGCGCCTGTCATCGGCCCCGCCACACCAATTTTCACATCAGCCTGTGCAAACGCAGACACACCCAACGCAGTTGCCACTGCGAGGGCCAAAAAGCCTTTCTTGTAAAACGTCTGGGACATGAGGTGGTGCTCCAAGGTTTTTTTTAGTTGGCACTGCGACTTCCTGAATGCTCAGAGCAAGGGCCGTGCCATCGGTTTTTTATTCTGAAAAAAGTCGCTGCGTTATTGTTATTTCGACTGTTTTGATCCCATTTTCATTGGGCGTGCAACCGTCTAAACCGCGGAAGGTGAAACCATTTATTTATAAAGGCGCAACCCGAGCGCGCCATCATTGCAACCGCGGCGCCAAACGACGTGCAACCAGCCTGTAACAACGTGCGTCACCGAAGTGCACACTCCTGGTGCGGGACTGCTACAACCCGCACCTTTTACAGGCTAGTCGCTGCGCGAAAAAGCGCCGCTTTCAGCAACAAATTTCAACAATCAAATAACGATCCGCAAGCACTGGCCTGCGTGATACAGCGAGAATCCGGCCTCGTACAAACAGCTGCGCAATCCCGCGCCCGCCAATGGTTGCATGGGTGCAAAGGGAATCGGCAGTGCTTGAGGATTACCGTCACACAAATAATCAGCGAAGGCTTTGCCAACCACTGTGCCCGTCGTGACGCCCCGGCCGTTGTAGCCGGTGACTGCCACTAAACCGGGCGCCGGCTCGAACAAACGCATCAAATGATCGGGGGTGAAGGCAATGCAACCGGTCCAGGTGCACTCCCATTCCACCGGTTTGAGGTAAGGAAAATAGTGCTGCTGAACCCGGTCGGCCCAGGCCTTGAGGAACCAGGTCGGCTTCTGATTGCCATTACCGAGGCTCCCGAGCAGCAGACGACCGTCTCTATCTCGACGAATACTGCTGAGTACCTGACGGGTGTCCCAGGAGCCTTGGCCACCGGGGAGAATTTGCTGCGCAGCCTCTTCGGTCAGCGGGACCGAGGCCACTTGATAGTAGTAACCAGGGAAGAAGTTACGCCGCAACTCTGTCCAGTCACCTTCGGTGTAAGCATTCGAGGCAATCACGACTTGCTCGGCAAGCACCGAACCCTGAGCGGTTTGTACCGACCAGCGTTGGCCCTGACGTTCGAGCCGGGTCACCGGGGAATGATCGAACAACTGACCGCCGAGACCGATGGCCGCTTTGGCCAGCCCCGTCGTGTAAGCCATTGGGTTGAGGGTGCCAGCACGTCGATCGAGCAGTGCAGCGGCAATCTTTTGGGTGCCCGTTGCCTGTTCGCATGCCTGACCGGTCAGCAGTTCGACCGGCGCGCCGCGACGCTTCCATTGTTCCTCACGACTGCGCAAGTCCGCTTCGCCACGGGCATTGTGCGCCATGTGCAGCGTGCCTTCGCGGCGTAGCTGGCAATCGATGTTGTATTTGTCGATCAGGCTGAACACCAAGGACGGTGCCGCACCCAGCATGCGATTGAGCTGACTGCCGATCACCTCACCGAAACCGGCTTCGATCTCGTCCGGTGGAATCCACATTCCGGCATTGACCAGCCCGACGTTGCGCCCCGAACCGCCATGACCAGCGCGATGGGCTTCCAGTACGCAGACACTTTTGCCCTGTTCCAACAGATGCACCGCCGCCGACAGACCGGTGAAACCGGCGCCGATGACGCAGACATCAGCCTTAAACTCGCCGTTGAGCAGCCCGTTGTCAGGCCTTTGCGGCGTCAGTTTTTCCCACAGACACTCTTCGCGTAACGGCATTGCCAGACTCCAACAGAAACCTAACAAACAACAAAGCAAAAGCTTCGCGGGCAAGCCTCGCTCCTACGGTTTTTTGTGTTGTGTCGCAATTGTGGCCACAAACACGGTCCTGTAGGAGCGAGGCTTGCCCGCGAAGAGGCCTATCAGTCGAAGGTAATACCCTGAGCCAACGGCAACTCCAGCGAATAGTTCACGGTATTCGTCTGACGGCGCATGTAGCCGCGCCATGCATCGGAGCCGGATTCACGACCGCCGCCCGTTTCTTTCTCACCGCCAAACGCCCCGCCGATTTCCGCGCCGCTCGGGCCGATATTGACGTTGGCGATGCCGCAGTCGCTGCCCACCGCCGACATGAACTGCTCGGCTTCACGCACGTCAGTGGTGAAAATGCACGACGACAAGCCTTGTGGCACGGCGTTGTTCAGGCGCAAGGCCTCGTCGAAATCCTTGTAACCGACCACGTATAGAATGGGTGCGAAGGTTTCGCTGCAGACCACATCGCTCTGCTCCGGCATTTCAACGATGGCCGGCGAGACGTAATAAGCGTTAGGGAATTGGTCTTCCAGTTGGCGCTTGCCGCCGAACACCCGGCCGCCTTCGCTCAAGGCCTGCTCCAGCGCATCCTGCATGTTTTCGAAGCTGTGCTTGTCGATCAGCGGACCAATCAGGTTGCCTTCCAGTGGGTTGCCGATGCGCACTTTGGAGTAAGCGGCTTTCAGGCGGGTGACGATTTCTTCTTTCACCGATTCATGGGCAATCAGACGGCGCAGCGTGGTGCAACGCTGACCGGCGGTGCCGACGGCGCTGAAGAGGATTGCCCGTACGGCCATGTCCAGGTCGGCGCTTGGGCCGAGGATCATTGCGTTGTTACCGCCCAGTTCCAGAATGCTGCGAGCGAAACGTGCGGCGATTTTCGGCGCCACTTCGCGGCCCATGCGGGTGCTGCCGGTGGCGCTGATCAGCGCGACACGCGGGTCATCGACCAGGGCTTCGCCAGCATCGCGACCGCCGATGATGACTTGGCTCAGGTGCGGTGGCGCGTCGCTGAAGTTCTTCAGTACACGGTCGAACAGCGCCTGGCAGGCCAGTGCGGTCAGTGGGGTTTTCTCCGACGGTTTCCAGATCACCGGATTGCCGCAGACCAGTGCCAGCGCGGTGTTCCAGGCCCAGACCGCCACCGGGAAGTTGAACGCGCTGATGACGCCGACGACGCCCAGCGGGTGCCAGGTTTCGCGCATGTGGTGGCCAGGACGCTCGGAAGCGATGGTCAAACCGTACAGCTGACGGGACAGGCCGACGGCGAAATCGCAGATGTCGATCATTTCCTGAACTTCACCCAGACCTTCCTGAGTGATCTTGCCGGCTTCCCAGGACACCAGCTCGCCGAGGTCGGCCTTGTATTCACGCAGGATATCGCCAAGTTGTCGCACCAGTTCACCACGGCGCGGCGCCGGGACCTTGCGCCACAGTTCGAACGCATGATCTGCACGACTGATGTGCTGCTCGACTTCAGCGGCACCTTCCCAGTTCACGGCGGCAATCTGGCTGCCATCGATCGGCGAATGCACCGGCACTTTGCCGTTCTGGTACAGGGCCGGGTTCACACCAAGACGATCAAGCAATGCGGCAACCATGGGTCACTCCTCAAGCGAAAAACAGAATGTGTGCAGCCGGAAAATCACGACTGATCAGACCTGTATTTTTAGCGCTCCGGAGGTTACCCAACAAACGACCTTTAAGAGAGATATCATTCCGTTTATTCATGCTGCGAATTGCTGATAAGAAAGAAACAAGAAAAAGGACAACCCATGCTGAACAAACGCTACCTGCCGTCGATCACCGCACTGCAGTGTTTCGAGGCAGTAACCCGGCATTTGAGCTTCACTCGGGCCGCCGAAGAGCTGAACCTGACCCAGAGCGCTGTCAGCAAACAGGTCGCGCAACTCGAAGAATTGTTGCAGCACTTGCTGTTTCGCCGGGTGCGTCGACGCTTGCAAATGACTCCGGCGGGTGACTTGTACCTGGTGGAGGTACGAAAAATCCTCACACAGGTCGAGATGTCGACTCACTACCTGCGCTCCTACGGCGGTGAAACCGAAGTCCTGCGCGTCTCCACGCCTCCGACCTTCGGCGCTCGCTGGCTAGTGCCACGCTTGAAGGGTTGGCGTCTGCGCCATCCCTCGATCCATCTGGACTTGTGCAGCGAGCAGGAAGCCGACGATCTGCTGCAAGGTCGCAGCGACCTGGCGTTCTATTTCGGCCAGGGCTCTCGACCCGGCACTGAGTGCCTGAAGCTGTTCGGCGAAGAGCTGGTGCCGGTCTGCGCACCGGGCAGCCTGCCGGACACGCCGTTCACCGATCCTACGCAACTCACCGACCTGGTCTTGCTGCAAAACGCCTCCCGGCCCCAGGCCTGGCACGACTGGTTCGACAGTCAGGGCTACCACACCGAACACAGCTACCACGGCCCGCGTTTCGAAACCTTTTATATGTGCATCCGCGCAGCCCAGGTCGGCTGCGGAGTGGCGCTGTTGCCGCGGTTTCTGGTGGAAGAGGAATTGGCCGACGGCAAACTGGTCATACCCTGGAAGCACGCGATGCCCAGCACTGATGCCTACTACCTGGCGTATCCGGAGCATTCGGCGGAAGTGCCGAAAGTGCGGGATTTTGTGAAATGGATGCTGGAGCAAATCGATAACCCGGACATCCCTCAAATTTAGGGTTGCACCCAATACCTGTGGGAGCGAGCAAGCTCGCTCCCACAGGTATCTGCACTGTCCAAAAAAACACTGGCAATCCCCACCTCTGATATGCGCCACTAGCCCCATTCATTGAAACAGCTGCAACGTCGCTACCACAGGCCGCGGCCAGCCTGGAGAACCCCGTTATGAGCGAGAGCGTGTTTGGCGATCGCATCGTGCAGAACCTGCTCGACACCGACTTCTACAAACTGACGATGATGCAGGCGGTGCTGCACAACTACCCGAACGTGGAAGTCGAATGGGAATTTCGTTGCCGTAACAGCGAAGATTTGCGCCCGTACCTGGCGGAGATTCGTTTCCAGATCGAACGCCTCGCCGAGTTGAGCCTGAGCGCCGACCAGTTGAGTTTCATGGAGCGCATCAGCTTCATGAAGCCGGACTTCCTGCGCTTTCTAGGATTGTTCCGTTTCAATCTGCGCTACGTCCACACCGGCATCGAAAACGGCGAGCTGTTCATCCGCCTGCGCGGACCATGGCTGCACGTGATCCTGTTCGAAGTGCCGCTGTTGTCCATCGTCAGCGAGGTGCGCAACCGCTATCGCTACCGTGAGGTCGTGCTGGAACAGGCGCGCGAGCAGCTCTATCGCAAGTTCGACTGGTTGACTGCCAATGCCAGCGCAGACGAACTTTCCGAATTGCAGGTCGCCGATTTCGGCACTCGCCGTCGCTTCTCGTACCGCGTGCAGGAAGAAGTGGTGAACGTGCTCAAGCACGATTTCCCCGGACGCTTCGTCGGCACCAGCAATGTGCACCTTTCACGGGAGCTGGACATGAAGCCGTTGGGCACCATGGCCCACGAATGGATCATGGCCCACCAGCAACTCGGCCCACGGCTGATCGACAGTCAGATTGCCGCCCTCGATTGCTGGGTCCGCGAGTACCGCGGCCTATTGGGGATCGCCCTCACCGATTGCATTACCACGGATGCGTTTCTCAGCGATTTCGACCTGTACTTCGCCAAGCTCTTTGACGGTTTGCGTCATGATTCCGGTGATCCAGTGCTCTGGGCGGAAAAGGCCATCGCTCATTATCACAAGCTGGGCATCGACCCAATGAGCAAGACGCTGGTGTTCTCCGACAGCCTGACGCTGCCCAAGTCCCTGGAGATTTTTCGGGCATTGCGCGGTCGGATCAATGTCAGCTTTGGCATAGGCACCAACCTGACGTGTGATATTCCGGGTGTCGAACCGATGAGCATCGTGCTTAAAATGGCCGCCTGCAACGGCCAGCCCGTGGCAAAAATTTCCGATGAGCCAGGCAAGACTCACTGCAAAGACCCGAATTTCGTCGCCTATTTGCGACACGTTTTCAAAGTACCTGCCGCCCTTTCCAGTACATCCAGCATTTCTAGCAAGGAGTGAATTCATGCAAGCCGAACAGCGTGAGATTGCTGAACAGCTCAAGGTCCAGCCGCCGTTCGCCGACCAGGCCGCCCTCGAGGCTGAAGTCGCCCGGCGGATTACCTTCATCCAGGATTGCCTGGTCAATTCCGGGCTCAAGACCCTGGTACTCGGCATCAGCGGCGGCGTCGATTCCCTGACCGCCGGTCTGCTGGCCCAGCGTGCCATGCGCGAACTGCGTACGCGCACCGGCGACAACAGCTACACGTTCATCGCCGTGCGCCTGCCGTACGAAACCCAGTTCGACGAACACGACGCCCAGGCCTCGGTAGACTTCATCGCCCCGGACGAGCGCCACACGGTGAACATCGGCCCGGCAGTCAAATCCCTCGCCAGTGAAGTAGCGGCGTTTGAAGGCAAGCATGCGGTCTCGGTGGATTTCGTGCTTGGCAACACCAAGGCGCGGATGCGCATGGTCGCCCAATACACCATTGCCGGCGCGGCCCAGGGCCTGGTGATCGGCACCGACCACGCGGCGGAAGCAGTGATGGGTTTCTTCACCAAGTTCGGTGACGGCGCTTGCGACCTGGCGCCACTGAGCGGTCTGGTGAAAAACCAGGTCCGGGACATCGCCCGCAGCTTCGGCGCGTCGGAGTCGCTGGTGGAAAAAATCCCGACCGCCGACCTTGAAGACCTGTCGCCTGGCAAACCGGACGAAGCGTCCCACGGCGTGACCTACGCCGAGATCGACGCGTTCCTGCACGGCGAGCCGGTGCGCGAGGAAGCATTCAAGATCATCTGCGACACGTACAAAAAGACTCATCACAAGCGGGTGATGCCGTTTGCGCCATAAGGACGTCGGCGCCTGTACCGACGCCTTCGCGGGCAAGCCACGCTCCCACAGGTATTGTGTCGGACGCCGGTAATTGGCACGACGCAAATCCTGTGGGAGCGTGGCTTGCCCGCGAAGAACGATGACGCGGTCAAACGTCAGGCACAAAAAAAGCGTCCCAAGTGGATAATGCCGATCAGTTAAGCCTTCTTGCTTGACGTTTGGCCGCAAGAAATCAAAATCCGATGCCTGTATTGGCATCAGATTTTTTTATGCGTCTGGCTCGAGCACTGGAACTGACCCACCTGACTCAGAAAAGTTGGCATGAAGCGGCTGGTCATCCGACTTGGGCAGGACTGCGTTTTGCTGGGGGTCGATGGCGTCGTATGGCGAACGCCTGATACGCCGGAAAACCGAGCGCGCGATGACTCGGCCAGTAATCAGCATGGCGACACCGGTTTCCCCCAGGTTCGCATGGTCTGCCAAATGGAATTGACCAGTCATTTGCTGATTGGCAGTGCGTTTGATGGCTATCGCAGCAACGAAATGAAACTGGCGGAACAACTGATCGAAAACACACCCGATCACTCGTTGACGCTGTTTGATCGCGGCTTTTACTCCCTGGGTTTGTTGCATCAATGGCAGCAAGCAGGCACCGAACGGCATTGGCTGATGCTGCTGAAAAAAGGCACGCAGTACGAAGTGCTTCAGCGTTTTGGTCGCCAGGATGCTGTGGTCTCGTTGAGCACTTCGCCGCAGGCCCCCAAGCAATGGCCGGGACTGCCGGAACGCCTCATCGCGCGACTCCTGAGCAAAATCGTCAAAGGCGAGGTGTGCCAAATCCTGACATCGATGGCCCACCCGCTGCGTTCCCGTCCGACGAAATCGTCGACCTGTACAGCCAGCGATGGGAGATCGAATTAGGGTTTCGGGAGATGAAACAGACTCTGCTCAACAGCAGCTACACGCTGCGCAGCAAAACACCCGAGATGATCGAACAAGAGTTGTGGGGGGGTGTTGCTGGGCTACAACTTGTTGCGCTATCAAATGGTGGGAATGAGTCGCCACTGCCTGGGTATTTACCCGTGCGAAATGAGCTTTAGCGCGTGCACCTAGGCCTTGAAGTTTATCAACAGCGTCTCTGCCGACGGAGGAGCGGGTTTATCCCCGGGCCATCCGACTCAAATCGCCGAAATATCCGATCAGAAAGAAAAATGCCAGTCAGCTTAACTGACTGGCATTAGCCACGAGGCTCGCCTTTTTGATCGCTTGTTACTCAGTGGCGGCCGAGCAACAAACCAACCACCAGACCGAAGCCGGCCCAGATCGCAATCGCCGAGGTTGGATTGCGTCGTGAAAAATCTGATTCGGAGTTCAAGGCCACGCCTCAAAAAAGTGCCGCCCGTCGCTTATACGGCCGAGCTGTCATTGTTGACAGGTTCTCCCGCGCAGGTTTTGCCCTAGGTTGAGGGTGCGTCAGAACAGCGCAGAGTCCTGCTCTGGTCGCTAACGAATGGAGATCGTCAGTCATGAACCGAACCTCTGAAGTCCCAAGTCCGCGGATCGCTATCAACATGGCGAAGATGGCCACGAGCATCGCGGTCCAGCCACCGTACTTCGCGTTCACGCAGCTTTATACCTTGGACGACGAATGGGGGATCTACGGTGATTTCACGCCTGAGCAACCGCAAGGGCAGGAGCGTGGGCCACTCGCAACTGCAGAGGCCGGTCGCCATATGGCAATTCTCGGGTCGTGCGCTGCGGCGCGCGCGCAGGCTGAAGGGGGTCGTGTGTATTACCTGGCTTCCAATGCTCAATGGGAGCTGCGCTACTACTCGACCCGGACTTGGCAAACACTGAACATGACAGCGCGGGCAAAAATAGTCGAACAGTCCCGCAAGTCCGTAACCGCGAGGACTCAACTCTTGGTAGACGGACAGTTGTACGGTGAACTGTTGGTGCGTTATCAAGTACTGGCAGAAAAGACATTTGAAAAACTCTTCGCCTGCCACCGGACGGCGGATCTTGCGCCCTGCGGCAAGTCTCCCTATGCCGAAGCTATCCCATTGTCGGTGGTTGCTATCAGCGATAAGGAGATCATCGCTCGCAGTGTTGGTGTCTCCGCCGCACGGTGCGCAGGACATTTCCCCGGATACGCCGAGTGGCCTGTGGCTGTCGTCATGGGCGGGTTTGCCCAAACCATGTCTCGGTTACTGGATCTCAAGATGGGAAGAGCCGTTTCCTACAGGCTTGAGCATGTGACCTTGGACGCCCTTGAGTTGGTTCCGGGCGACAAGCAATTGGAATTCAGCGCCTATGTCTCTGCCATGTCCACCGATGGCAAGTCCTGTAACGTGGTCTGCAGCGCTACCTATGCGGGGAGGGTGATCGCCCACGCTTGTGCCGAACTGGCTATTGTATGAAAGGTTTACCACTCGACGACGGCATATTCATCGTTGTGGTCAGTTCCAAGGCCCGAGCAAGACGCATAAAAAAATCCGATGCCAGTACAGGCATCGGATTTTGATTTCTTGCGGCCAAAGGTCAAGCGTGAGGGCTAAACTGATCGGCATTAGTCCCTAGAGGGACGCTTTTTTTAAGAGTTCAATTTGATTACTTCAGGGTAACCGTGCCTTTCATCATCGAGATGTGGCCTGGGAACGAGCAGAAGAAACCGTACTTCTCGCCAGCATCGAGCTTCGACACGTCGAAGGTCACCGAGTCAGTTTCCTTGGCGCCGATGATTTTGGTGTGGGCGATGATGCGTGCGTCGCCTTCAGGCAGGTAACTCTTCTCGATGCCTGCGGCCAGGCCCGCGGTGGCGATCGGCTGCATATCGGCTTCTTTGCTCAGGACCCAGTTATGACCCATGACGTTTTTGGGCAGGTTTCCGGAGTGTTTCAGCTCCACGGTGAACGTCTTGCAGCTCTTGTCGATACTGATTTCCTTGGTGTCGAAGGACATCTGGTCAGTGGAGTCAACGGTGACTTTGCACTCGGCAGCCATCAATTGGCTGCTGGCCAGTGTCAGCAGGGATACCGCAACAAGTTTGGCAAACATGGTGAATCTCCAAGGCAGGGTTAACAAAAACGCGCATGGACAGAAGACTGCCTGAAATCTCCGCAAGTTCCTATGACCTGAATCATAAATTGTATACAACTTTCGGGCTATGACACCTATCGAAACAATCTACCAGCCAGACGTCTGGGGCGGCCCTATCATCAGGTCGTCATCACTCATCTGGAGCCTCTGTCATGTCCCTTAATAGCCTGTTGTGCAGTTTGCTCGCCGCCTACGCCTGTGGCGCCAGTGGTACTTATGAAACACCTGAACGCGAAGTTTAGACCTTGGAACGCCGCGTGCCTGCCTTTACTCTGTGGCCATACTGACCATGGAGTAAGGCATGTCTTTAGCGTCCGTTTGTGTATTTTGCGGTGCCAGCACCGGCACCAACCCGGCTTATCGTGAAGCGGCTGTCGCCCTGGGGCGAGCATTGGCCGAGCGCAAGCTGACCCTGGTCTATGGCGGCGGTGCCGTCGGGCTGATGGGCATCGTCGCCGATGCTGCGCTGGCGGCCGGCGGTGAAGTGATCGGGATCATCCCGCAAAGCCTCAAAGACAAGGAAATTGGTCACAGCGGCCTGACTCGTCTGGAAGTGGTCGACGGCATGCATGCGCGCAAGGCGCGGATGGCCGAGCTCAGTGACGCCTTTATCGCCCTGCCCGGCGGCCTGGGCACGCTGGAAGAACTGTTCGAAGTCTGGACCTGGGGCCAGCTCGGTTACCACGGCAAACCGCTGGGGCTGCTGGAAGTGAACGGTTTCTATAGCAAATTGACCGATTTTCTCGATCATATCGTCGGCGAAGGCTTCGTTCGCGAACCGCACCGTGACATGCTGCAAACGAGCGAATCGCCGCAAACCCTGCTTGATGCACTGGACGCCTGGCAACCCTCGGTACCGCCAAAATGGGCCGAGCAAAAACCCAGCTAACGGCTCGGCATCGATACAGGGCAGAATATGCGCCGCTCAACCTCACCTTCGACCCCAGAGGATCGCCCATGGCTAAACCCAATTATTCCTTCGCCAAACGTCAGAGAGACTTGGCCAAGGAGCAGAAGAAAGAGGAAAAGCTTCAGCGCAAGAAAGCTACAGCTGAAGAAGAAGCCGCCGCACTGAACCCGGATGCCGAAGGCGAAGTGGCTGCAGACGAAACTGAAACACCGAAAGATCAGGCGCCCGACGCCTGAGACCCTCAGGGCCCGATGATCTGATCAGGCCCACCGGATCTGTGTCCAGGGTCAGCAGTCACGCTGCTGACCCTCACAGGCCAATCTGAAATACCTTCCATCTCACAAAACTATTGGCACATTCCCCTGTGGGAGCGAGCTTGCTCGCGATAACGGCTGGACATCCAATATAAATGTGACAGTCAGACCGCCATCGCGAGCAAGCTCGCTCCCACATGGGTTCTGTATTACTCCAATGGCATCACGGTGACGCGGACTTCCGGGTCATGGTTGCCGCCGCCCAAAATCACCCCACGCAACGGCGAGACATCAGAAAAATCCCGGCCCCAGGCCAAAGTGATGTGTTCCAGCGCCGGCTGCACGTTGTTGGTCGGGTCGAAATCCACCCAACCGAGCACCGGGCAGAACACTGAAACCCAGGCATGAGACGCATCGGCGCCGATCAGTCGCGGCTGGCCCGGTGGTGGCTGGGTCAGCAGGTAGCCACTGATGTACCGCGCCGCCAACCCACGGGAGCGTACGCAGGCGAGCATCAGGTGAGCGAAGTCCTGACAAACACCGCGCCGGCGCTCCAGTACCTCCACCAGCGGCGTCGCCACTTGGGTCGCTTCAGCGTCGAAGGTGAATTCGCTGAAGATCTTCTCCATCAGCGCCTGAACACCCAACAGCAGCGGCCGACCCGATGGGAAACAGCTTTCGGAAAACTCGACGAAGTTGCGCTTCAAATGCACGTAGGGCGATTCGAACCGGTAACGACACGCTTCCAGCAATTGCGGGGAAAGCGGCTGACTGCTGTAGGTCAGCGCGTTGCGGGTTTCTTCCCACGCGGGGGATTGATTGAAATCCAGCGCCGGCCGGGCCAGCACTTCGACGGTGAGCCGGGCATTGACCAGCAATTCATCGTGCGGCCGCTCGAACGCCAACCGGGTCAGCGGATTGCCGAACACATCCAGTTCATCGCGGCGTGATGTCGGGTCGGGACTGATCTGCAGTTGCTGCTCGGTGCAGCGCTGCCAGGCACACGCTCGCGGCCACAGGTGCGCGAGCTGCTGAGCCAGAGAGACCGGGCTGTCGTAGTGATAATGGGTGTCGTGGAGAATCTGGTAGTGGGCGCTCATCAGACGGACACCGTGCGCTGGCTGACGTCATCGACGTGGGCGAAATGGCGCAAGGCCAGTCGGTCCGACACTTGCCCGCTGGCGTCGGCGATTTCTTGCAACAGCTCGGCCAACCCCTCAATGGCCGCCCGAACGCTGGCTGCGCCGAACAGCGGGTTTTCCAGGCATCCCAGATCGAACTGTGCCAAGCGTTCCACCAACTGCGGCAACCCCGCTTCACGAGGCACACCGAAGTCATCATTCAAGCGTTTCAAGGTTCGAGTCACCAGTTTCAACTGGAACAACACGGCGTGGGGGTTCTGCTCGTCGAGCAGCAACAGGTCGAGCACCGGAATCAGTTGCGCCACTGCCAGATACCGCGATCGGTAAGTGATGCTGCTGTTGCCCAGCTCCAGCAGCCATTCCAGTCCGGCCTGATCGAAAGCACCGGCACCGCGCAGAAATGCCGCCAGGCTGGCGCTGAGAAATTGCAGACGTTCGATCCGGCGGCCGATCATCAGGAAGCGCCAGCCTTCGTCCCGGGTCATGTCGTCGAGGGCGAAACCGGATAACGCCGCCAGGGACATCACCAGACGGTTGAGGAAATCCAGCAATTCGCCGAAATCCGGCTCTTCGGTTTCCAGCTCCATTGCCTCGCGTTGCAATTCCACCAGCGCCTGCCAGTTTTCCCGCGAGAGCTTGCCGCGCACTTGCGAGGCCGCCCACTGCAGACGTTGCAGGTTGGAGCGCAGGCTGAAAGGCCAGTCATCGCCGAGCAATGCCGCCAGTAAACGCTCCGGCAACTCGCCTTCATCGGGCAACAACATCAACCGTTCGCCCAGGTCGACCGCCGCCTCCAGAGCTTGCGGGTCATCGCCATCGACGTAACGCGCCAGCATGATCCGCAATAACCGGGCACTGTCATCACAGCGCTCGCAGTAGCGCCCGAACCAGAACAGATTTTCCACCACCCGCGACGGCAGATACGGATCGCGTCTCACCAGGTCGTGCACACCGATCGTGCGCTGGGTTTTCCATTGCTCACCGCTCGGCGGGCGATCACCCAACACCCAGGTGTCTTTGCTCGCGCCACCGCGCTGCATTGACACCACTTCGGCGTCAGCTTCGGCGGCAACGCGGGTGAGGCCGCCGGGCAGCACCCGATAGCCATCACGGCTGGCCACTGCGTACACGCGCATGCCGATGGCCCGGGATTGCAGATGACCCTCTTCAGCCTGCCAGATCGGGGCTTGAGAGAGCTGGGCCAATTCTTGCGCGACATAGGCATAAGGCCGAGCCCGCATGCGCTCGGCCAGTTCCTCACGCTGTTTTTCACTCAAATCACGGCCAAATACCGGAGCGAAGCTCTGTGACGGAAAAGCCGGTTTGATCAACAACTCCGGCAATTTTTCCAGGGCCTGAGCCAGCACTGGCGCTTCACCGCACCACCAGGTTGCGATGGAGGGCAGGATCAATTCTTCGCCGAACAGGAATTGATTGATCCTCGGCAGGAAACCCAACAATCCCGGCGACTCCAGCACACCGCTGCCGAGGGCAT
This sequence comes from Pseudomonas sp. RT4P38, assembly GCF_054897765.1. NCBI lineage: Bacteria > Pseudomonadati > Pseudomonadota > Gammaproteobacteria > Pseudomonadales > Pseudomonadaceae > Pseudomonas > Pseudomonas sp. RT4P38. Next base: position 814,252 of record NZ_CM142703.1, on the reverse strand, counting down.
TGGCCACCAGCACTCGCCCTTGGCGTACCGCCTCCAGTAACCCCGGCACGCCAAGGGCCGAATCGGTGCGCAGCTCAAGCGGGTCGCAGAAGTCATCGTCGAGCCGACGCATGATCGCGTGGACCCGGCGCAATCCACTCAGGGTTTTTAGGTAGACCGTAGCGTCGCGCACCGTCAGGTCGCCGCCCTCTACCAGCGGATAACCAAGCTGGCGCGCCAGATAGAGGTGTTCGAAATAGCTTTCGTTGAAACGCCCCGGTGTCAGCAGCACGATCAGCGGCGCTTCGTCATCACTCGGTGCCTGGCGAGCCAGGGTTTCCTGAAGCGTGCGGAAGAACCCGGCCAGGTGCTGCACTTTCAAGTCGCGGTACAGCTCGGGAAAGGCCCGGGACACAATGGTACGGTTTTCCAAGGCGTAACCGGCACCGGACGGCGCTTGAGTCCGGTCCGCCGTGACCCACCAGCGACCGTCAGGCGTACGCGCCAGATCCACGGCATACAGATGCAGAAAAGCCCCGTCGGGCGGCGTGATGCCCTGACAGGGCCAGAGGAAATTGTTGTGACCGAAAACCAGTTCAGCCGGTAGCAGCCCCTCGGCGATCAACCGCTGCGGCCCGTATAAATCTGCCAACACAGCATTGAGCAAGCGTGACCGTTGGGCGATCCCGGCCGATAACTGCTGCCATTCATCAGCAGCAATCACGTGCGGTAGCAGATCGAGCTCCCACGGCCGATCGGCCCCCTTGGGATCGGCGTAGACGTTATAGGTCACGCCGTTTTCCTGGATCTGCCGGGTCAGCAGCGCCTGACGCTGCACCAATTGTGTTGGCGTGCTGCGCTGCAATTGGTCGAACAACCGACGCCAATGCGGACGCACTGCGCCGCTGTCGTCGAGCAGTTCGTGATAGGTGCCCGCCGTCAGCGGGTAGCGGTCAAGCAGGTCAGGCATGGAAAGCTCGGCAGACAGCAAAGAACGGTCAGACTAACGCAGGCTCATGACGCCCGGATATACGAAAAATCCGAGCGTCGCGTACGGTTTAGAAACGTCGTAAATCGAGAGTCATCGGTAGCTCGTCGTTAATTTCCATATTGGGTATAGGAAGTTTCCCCGGCGTATGTCCGATGCGGAAGAAACGCGCCATTCGGCGGCTCTCCGCCTCATTGGCGTTCACCGGCAAGCTGTCGTAGTTGCGTCCGCCCGGATGGGCAACGTGGTACTGACACCCACCCAGCGAGCGCTGCATCCAGGTGTCGAGCAGGTCGAACACCAGCGGCGCATGGACCGGGATGGTCGGTTGCAGGCAGTTGGCCGGTTGCCAGGCACGAAATCGTACACCAGCCACAAACTCGCCAACCCGTCCGGTGGGTTGCAATGGCACCGCAATGCCGTTGCAGGTCAGCACGTAACGCTGTGGTGGCAGGCCAGTGAGTTTGACCTGCAAGCGTTCAAGCGACGAATCCACGTAACGCACCGTGCCGCCGACCGCGCCCTCCTCTCCCAGCACATGCCAAGGCTCCAGCGCCTGGCGCAATTGCAGTTCTATGCCGCTGACCGCGTAATCGCCGACCTTGGGGAAGCGAAACTCCAGATGCGCCGCAAACCACTCGGCCCGCACCGGATAACCGGCGGCATTAAGGTCGACGATAACGTCGGCGAAATCCTGTTCGATGAAGTGCGGCAACAGGAAACGATCGTGCAGCTCAGTGCCCCAGCGCGCCAGTTTTGGTGGCGCATAAGGCTCGCGCCAGAACCGAGCTACCAGCGCCCGCAGCAACAATTGCTGAGCCAGGCTCATGCGCGCATGGGGCGGCATTTCAAACGCGCGCAATTCGAGCAATCCAAGGCGACCGGTAGCACCGTCCGGTGAATACAGTTTGTCGATGCAAAATTCGGCACGATGGGTGTTGCCGGTCACGTCGATCAGTAGGTTGCGCAGCAGCCGATCCACCAACCACGGCGCACACTCCTCACCCGGCTCAGGCATCTGGGCGAAGGCGATTTCCAGTTCATACAACGCATCGTTGCGTGCTTCGTCGACCCGTGGTGCCTGAGACGTCGGGCCGATGAATAATCCCGAAAACAGGTAGGACAAGGACGGATGGTTATGCCAGTAGCTGATCAGGCTGCGCAGCAGATCGGGGCGGCGTAGAAACGGTGAGTCAGCCGGTGTCGCGCCTCCCAGTACGAAATGGTTACCGCCGCCGGTGCCGGTATGCCGGCCATCGATCATGAATTTCTCGGTGGTGAGTCGGGTCTGGCGCGCTTCTTCGTAAAGAAATTCGGTGCGCTCGACCAGTTCATCCCACGTGGCAGACGGCTGCACGTTGACCTCGATCACACCCGGGTCGGGCGTGATGCGGAAGTTGCTCAGGCGCGGATCGCTCGGCGGCTCATAGCCTTCCAGCAACACCGGGCAATGCAATTCCTCGGCAGTGGCTTCGATGGCGCTGACCAGTCCCAGGTAGTCCTCGACCCGCTCCAGCGGCGGCATAAACAAGTACAACCGCCCTTCTCGTGCTTCCGCGCAGAACGCCGTGCGCGTCAGCCAGTCGGCGGATTCGTCGATCTTTGGCGTGCGTTCATCAGCAACCGCAGACTCGCCTTGGCTCTGAAGTTGCGCAGTGTCGGGCAGTGCGGGGAAATCCTGATTCGGGTCCACAGGATGAATGAACGGGTACTCCGCCGCTTTCACCCAAGGCTGCGAGCCGAGCGGCAAGCGATAGCCCAGCGGCGAATCCCCTGGCACCAACCGACAATGCTCATCGCGCAGATACCAGCGGCCGCTTTGCCACTGATCACCCTTGGCGGTGCGCGCCAGCGGCAGGACCTGACCGATGACCTTGTCCAGGCCCTGGCTGAAGACTTTGCGCAGGCGCGCACGCTCCAAAGGCTCTTCAAGACGTGAGTCTTCGGCGCTGACGTTCTGCGGCAAAGCGCCTTCGCGCCAGAGGTAATAGAAATTGTCTTCGTAGGCCGGGAACACAAAACGCGTCGGAATTTTAAGGCGTTCGGCGACGCTGGCCAGAAAACGCCCGGCCAACTCGCCATTGGCCCCGTAGTCTTGCTGCTCATCGGCAATCAGCGCGCTGTTGTGCCAGATCGGCACATCGTCGCGGCGCCAATAACAGTTCAGTGACCAGCGCGGCAATTGCTCGCCGGGGTACCACTTGCCCTGACCGAAGTGCACCAGTCCCTTTGGCGCGTAGTGCTTACGCATGCGCTGGAACAATTCGGCGGACAGACGCCGCTTGTCCGGCCCGAGCGCAGCGGTGTTCCATTCGGCGCCGTCCGGATCGTCGATGGACACAAACGTCGGTTCGCCGCCCATGGTCAGGCGTACGTCACCCTCGAGCAGGTCGGCATCAATCTGCCGACCCAAGGCCTGGATCGCCAGCCACTGGTCTTCGGTGTAGGGCTTTGTCACCCGCGGCGCTTCCCAAATCCGCTCCACAGACATTTCGTGGGTGAATTCGCACTCGCACGGTTCAACCAAGCCACTGATCGGTGCAGCAGAGCCCGGATCGGGGCTACAGGCCAACGGAATGTGTCCTTCACCGGCAAACAGCCCTGACGTCGCGTCCAGGCCGATCCAGCCAGCACCGGGCAAATAGACCTCGCACCAGGCGTGCAGGTCGGTGAAGTCCACGTCAGTGCCCGACGGGCCGTCGAGGCTTTTGACATCGGCGGTGAGCTGGATCAGGTAACCGGAGACGAAACGCGCCGCCAGACCGAGGTTGCGCAGCAGTTGCACCAGCAACCACGCGGAGTCGCGGCAAGAACCGGAGGCATGTTCCAAGGTGTGTTCGGGGGTTTGTACACCTGGCTCCATGCGGATCAGGTAGCCGATGTCTTCGCTCAGGCGCTGATTGAGCGCGACGAGGAAATCGACGCTGGGCAGAGGCGTGCGGTCGATACCGTCCAGGTAAGCCTTGAACTTTGGCGTCAGGGGCAAGGTTTCCAGGTACGGCGCCAGCTCTTTGCGCTCATCCACGGCGTAATCGAAAGGGATCTTTTCGGCGTAGGGCTCAAGGAAGAAGTCGAACGGATTGAAGACCGCCATCTCCGCCAGCAGGTCGACTTCGATTCGCAGCTCATCGGTTTTCTCCGGGAACACCAACCGCGCCAGGTAATTGCCCTGCGGATCCTGCTGCCAGTTGATGAAGTGCTGCTCGGGAGAGACTTTCAGCGCGTAAGAAAGTATCCGCGTGCGACTGTGGGCCGCCGGGCGCAGACGAACGATCTGCGGACCGAGCTCGACGGCGCGGTCGTAGCGGTAATGCGTGACGTGGTGCAATGCGACATGTATCGACACGGCGTGCCTCCTGCGAGCCTTAAGCGTATTGGAAAGCGCGCAAGACTTATGCCATCGCGCAGCGCTGGCGCTTTCTCCGGTTGCTTGAGGCAGTACAGCACCAAAATCGGGCGATGCGGGAATTTGGTTAGGGGGAGTTGCACGGAAATGTTGCGACCGGGGGCTGTCAGGCGGGATTTTCAGCGGCCGCGCTGGCCTCATCGCGAGCAAGCTCGCTCCCACATTTGTCCGGGGCGCCCCGACAATTTACAACCAACAACGATCACTGTGGGAGCGAGCTTGCTCGCGATGAGGCCAGTTGCCACAACCACCTGCTCACTTTGATACAGGCTTTTACTCTGCCAGAAACGCAAAACGCCAACCCGAAGGTTGGCGTTCTGTTCAACTCAAACGTGGCTTAGCGCGGCACTACCGGCTTACGCGCAGGCTTGGGCCCTTTGCCTTTGGCCGCGTCCTTGCGGTCCTTGGCGGCTTGCTGGTTGCGGGCGAACGCCGCAGCCTTGGCCTGTTCACGTTTGTCCCACGGGTTAGCGCCATCGCTGGCGCGCGGTGGCAAGCCAGTGTGCTGGGTCAGGATCTTGGTGGTCTTCTCGCCTGCCACTTTATGGCTGCCAGCCGGCGTCGAGTTCTTGCGACGGGCGCTCTGGTAGCTGTCGGTCGCCGGCTGGTGCAGCGGGATCAACTGATTCTTGCCCGGCCCGATCAGGTCGGCGCGGCCCATGCGGGTCAGCGCTTCACGCAGCATCGGCCAGCCTTTCGGGTCGTGATAACGCAAGAACGCCTTGTGCAGACGACGCTGCTCTTCGCTCTTGACGATGGTCACGGCGTCGCTCTTGTAAGTGACCTTACGCAGCGGGTTCTTGCCCGAGTGGTACATCGCGGTGGCGGTGGCCATTGGCGACGGGTAGAACGCCTGTACCTGGTCTGCACGGAAGCCGTTGCCCTTGAGCCACAAGGCCAGGTTCATCATATCTTCGTCGGTGGTGCCCGGGTGCGCGGCGATGAAGTACGGAATCAGGTACTGCTCTTTCCCGGCTTCCTTGGAGTACTTCTCGAACATGCGCTTGAACTTGTCATAGCTGCCAATGCCCGGCTTCATCATCTGGTTGAGCGGACCTTCCTCGGTATGTTCCGGGGCGATCTTCAGGTAACCACCAACGTGGTGGGTCACCAGCTCTTTGACGTATTCCGGCGACTCGACTGCGAGGTCGTAACGCAGGCCGGAGGCAATCAGGATCTTCTTCACACCCGGCAAGGCACGGGCGCTGCGATACAGCTGAATCAGCGACGAGTGGTCAGTGTTCAGGTTCGGGCATATGCCAGGGAACACGCACGAAGGCTTGCGACACGCGGATTCGATTTCCGGGGTTTTGCAGGCGATGCGGTACATGTTCGCGGTCGGGCCGCCGAGGTCGGAAATGACGCCGGTAAAGCCTGGGACCTTGTCGCGGATCTCTTCGATTTCGCGAATGATCGACTCTTCGGAACGGTTCTGGATGATCCGGCCTTCGTGCTCGGTGATCGAGCAGAAGGTGCAGCCACCGAAGCAGCCACGCATGATGTTCACCGAGAAACGGATCATGTCGTAGGCAGGGATCTTTTCCTTGCCGTACGCCGGGTGCGGAATGCGCGCATAGGGCATGCCGAACACGTAGTCCATTTCTTCGGTGGTCATCGGAATCGGCGGCGGGTTGAACCAGACGTCGACTTCGCCGTGCTTCTGAACCAGTGCACGGGCGTTGCCCGGGTTGGTTTCCAGGTGAAGCACGCGGTTGGCGTGGGCATAAAGCACCGCGTCGCCACGGACTTTCTCAACCGACGGCAGACGAATCACGGTCTTGTCGCGGGTCATCCGTGGGCTGGCCAGGATCTGCACGACTTTGGCTTCGCTCGGGTCTTCAACCGGACCTTTTTCCTGCTCGATGGTGCAAGCCGCAGTGTCCTGGGTGTTCACGTACGGGTTGATGATCTTGTCGATCTTGCCCGGACGGTCGATGCGCGTGGAATCCACTTCGTACCAGTCTTTCGGCGTATCGCGACGGATGAATGCGGTACCACGAACGTCGGTGATGTCTTCGATCTTGTGACCGTAGGACAGGCGTTGGGCGACTTCGACGATCGCACGCTCGGCGTTGCCGTAGAGCAGGATGTCGGCGCAGGCGTCGATCAGGATCGAGTTGCGCACCCGGTCCTGCCAGTAATCGTAGTGGGCGATGCGGCGCAGGGAAGCTTCGATGCCGCCAAGAACGATCGGCACGTTCTTGTAGGCTTCCTTGCAGCGCTGGCTGTAAACCAGGCTCGCGCGGTCCGGACGTTTGCCCGCCAGGCCACCGGGGGTGTAGGCGTCATCGGAACGGATTTTTTTGTCGGCGGTGTAACGGTTGATCATCGAGTCCATGTTGCCGGCCGCGACGCCGAAGAACAGGTTCGGCTCACCGAGCTTCATGAAGTCGTCTTTGGACTGCCAGTTTGGCTGAGCGATGATCCCGACGCGAAAGCCTTGCGACTCCAGCAGCCGGCCGATAATCGCCATGCCGAACGACGGATGGTCAACGTACGCATCACCGGTGACGATGATGATGTCGCAGGAATCCCAGCCAAGCTGATCCATCTCCTCCCTGCTCATCGGCAGGAATGGCGCTGGGCCGAAACATTCGGCCCAGTACTTGGGATAGTCAAATAACGGCTTGGCTGTTTGCATGACGATGACCGGTGTTGAGATGAAAAATCGCGGGCGCGGAATATAGCACAAAAAATAACCAATTCCGACGGCTATGGTCGGAAATTGCGACTCTCGGCAACTTACTCGTCGTCGAAGTTGTAGCTGCCCGGCGCCAGGTTTTCGAAGCGGGTGTACTTACCGATGAACGCCAGTCGTGACGTACCGATCGGACCGTTCCGCTGCTTGCCGATGATGATCTCGGCGATGCCTTTGTGCTCGGTTTCCGGGTGGTAAACCTCGTCCCGGTACACGAACATGATCACGTCAGCATCCTGCTCGATCGCTCCGGATTCCCGCAAGTCGGAGTTGATCGGGCGTTTATTCGGACGTTGCTCCAGGGAGCGGTTGAGCTGGGACAGCGCCACCACCGGGCAGTTGAATTCCTTGGCCAGGGCCTTCAAGGAACGGGAGATTTCAGAAATCTCGTTGGTCCGGTTGTCGCCGCTCGAACCCGGGATCTGCATCAATTGCAGGTAGTCGATCATGATCAGGCCGACATCGCCGTGCTCACGCACCAGACGCCGAGTCCGCGCTCGCATTTCCGAGGGGCTGATACCAGCCGTATCGTCGATGAACAGCTTGCGATCGTTGAGCAAGTTGACCGCCGAGGTCAGGCGCGGCCAATCGTCGTCGTCGAGGCGACCGGCACGAACTTTGGTCTGATCGATCCGGCCAAGGGACGACAGCATACGCATGATCAGCGATTCGCCTGGCATTTCGAGCGAGTAGACCAGTACGCACTTGTCGCTGCGTAATACAGCGTTTTCCACCAGGTTCATCGCAAAGGTGGTTTTACCCATGGATGGACGGCCGGCGACGATGATCAGGTCGGACGGCTGCAAGCCGCTGGTCATGCCGTCGAGATCGGTATAACCGGTGGAGAGGCCCGTAATCGCGTTGTCAGTGTTGAACAGTGTATCGATCCGGTCGATGGCCTTGGTCAACAGGTCATTCACGCTCACCGGGCCGCCGGTTTTTGGCCGGGCCTCGGCGATCTGGAATATCTGGCGTTCGGCTTCGTCGAGAATTTCTTCAGCCGAGCGGCCTTCCGGGTTGAAGGCGCTGTCGGCGATTTCGGTGGCGATGCCGATCAACTGCCGCAACGTTGCTCGTGCGCGAACGATCTGCGCATAGGCCTTGATGTTGGCGACGGACGGCGTGTTTTTCGCCAGCTCACCCAGGTAACCAAGGCCGCCGACCTGCGAGGTCTGACCTTCCTTGTCCAATTGCTCGGCAAGGGTCACGACGTCGATCGGCGAGTTCTGGTCGGCGAGCTTGGCGATCGCGCGGAAGATCAGACGGTGGTCATGCCGATAGAAATCGCCGTCGGAGACTTGATCGAGCACGCGTTCCCAGGCGTTGTTGTCCAGCATCAGACCACCGAGCACGGCCTGTTCGGCCTCGATGGAATGCGGAGGCACCTTCAGGGAAGCGGTTTGCAGATCGTATTGCTCGGGAGCGGAGATATCGTTCATGGCCACTTGGTTTATTTAAGAAAAGCAGGGATTTCAGAAAGACAAAGGGCACGACCTGTAAACAGGATCGTGCCCGATGTTACCGGCAAGCACCCGAGGGTGCCAGCCGACAAGTGCTGCTTAAGCTGCTACCACGACAACGCGTACGGTGGCTTCAACTTCGGCGTGCAGGTGCACGGCTACGTCGAATTCGCCTACGTTGCGGATGGTGCCGTTCGGCAGACGAACTTCGCTTTTTGCGACTTCAACGCCAGAGGCGGTCAGTGCATCAGCGATGTCGTGAGTACCGATCGAACCGAACAGCTTGCCTTCGTCACCAGCAGTGGCAGTGATAGTCACTTCCAGCTCAGCCAGTTGGGCGGCACGGCTTTCAGCCGAAGTTTTACGGTCTGCTGCGGCTTTTTCCAGCTCAGCGCGACGCTCTTCGAACGCAGCCAGGTTGGCAGCGGTCGCAGCGGTAGCTTTGCCGTAAGGCAGCAGGTAGTTACGGCCGTAACCAGCCTTAACGTTCACTTTGTCACCCAGGTTGCCCAGGTTGGTGACTTTTTCCAGAAGGATCAGTTGCATGTGAAAATCCTCTTAACTTTTAACCTTCACCGTTCGCGCTATCGGCGTCTTTCGGCGCCGAACGACCGCGAAAATCAATCAGGCTGTCGACGATGGCCAAGACCACCAGCAACGGATAGATCAGCTGCATGAACAGCAACAGCGTGACGTACAACCCCACCAGCCAGAACCTGGCCAGTCGCTTCTGCGCCACCAGCCCGTGAATCAGGGCCAGCCCGGCGAACACCAGCGGTACGCTGCACAACGGCGTCAACATGGCCATCTGTGGACCGATGTTCGGTCCCAGAAGCATGCACGCCAGCAGCAACATCGCTGGTAGAAGCGGGAATCGGATGGCGCGAAACTCGCGACCAAAACCACCCGGGTTGTACAACAACGCCTGCCAGTAGCGCCCGACAATCAGGCTCAGCACACTGACGATTTGCAACAAGGCCGCAATCAGGCCGGTCAGGACCGGTGCAATCAGGGACGCAAAATGCGCTTGCTCGTCTACCGACAACTTCTGGTAGACATCACCGAGTAGCGACGGCATGACTTTTATCAAAGCCTGCGCCAGCATCTCGATTTGGGGAGCAAAAACTGTCCCCAGCACCACTGCAAACACCACTCCCATCGCTATGCTGACCAGCAGCACGCGGTTCCAGGACTCACTTGCGCGCAAAACCAACGCAAGGCTCCAAGACCCCAGCAACACCAGAAGTGAGCGTGGGTCATCGGCGTAAAGCCACCAGATCAATGCCGGCAGCAGTCCCAGAGCAAGAACGCTCGAGGCGTCCTTCAATCCGCGCCGCAGGAGCACAAAGCATCCAGCGGCAGCACCCAACCAATACAACAACGGCAATGCCGCGCATCCAGCCACTACCAGAGTGGCCTGCATACGGCCGCGCATGATGAACTCAGCTATGGCTCGCATGCATTCAATCCTTTGCTACGTGTCGACTGCCCGATCTCAGCGGCCGTGGCTGTCGGTGTAGGCCAGCAGGGCCAGGAAGCGGGCGCGCTTGATAGCGGTGGCCAGCTGACGCTGATAACGTGCTTTGGTACCGGTGATGCGGCTTGGAACGATTTTGCCGGTCTCGGATACATAAGCTTTCAGAGTGTTGAGATCTTTGTAATCGATCTCTTTCACGTCTTCAGCGGTGAAGCGGCAGAATTTACGACGACGGAAGAAACGTGCCATTTGATAGGCTCCTTAAAAGGTCCGTGGATTACTCGTCAGCGTTATCGCTGTTGTCGCTGTCATCACTATCAGCGCTTTCAGCGCCTTCGTGCTCAGGACGGTCGCGACGCTCACGGCGCTCACTGCGGTTTTCTTCAGCCTTGAGCATCTCGGATTGGCCAGTAACGGCTTCTTCGCGACGGATGACCAGGTTACGGATCACTGCATCGTTGTAGCGGAAGTTGTCTTCCAGCTCGGCCAGGGCCTTGCCGGTGCACTCAACGTTCAGCATCACGTAGTGAGCCTTGTGAACATTGTTGATTGCGTAGGCCAGTTGACGACGGCCCCAATCTTCCAGACGGTGGATTTTGCCGCCGTCTTCTTCGATCAGCTTGGTGTAACGCTCTACCATGCCGCCGACTTGCTCGCTTTGATCCGGGTGGACCAAAAAGATGATTTCGTAATGACGCATGAATGCTCCTTACGGGTTGTAGCCTGCCGCTAAAAAGCGGTCAGACAAGGAGTGAATGACACTTATGGACTTGCTTGCGATAGACACATGCGTGCCTGCCGTCACAGCAAGGGGCGCAATTGTAGAGAAGGGACAGAAGAGGCGCAAGGCAATTGGTGATTATTTGAACAGTTCGTTCGCCCACCCATTTTTGCCTCACCACAAACCACTGTGGGAGCGAGCTTGCTCGCGATGAGGGCATGACATTCAATATTTATGCTGAATGTTACACCGCTATCGCGAGCAAGCTCGCTCCCACAGGGATTACATCTGACTTAAGACTTTTTGGCGGGGCCGGCAGCTTTAACGCTGCGTTGGCGCTGAGCCTCGAACAAGCAGACGCCGGTCGCCACGGAGACGTTGAGACTGCTGACGCTGCCGGTCATCGGCAGGTGCACCAGGTAGTCGCACAGATCGCGAGTCAGGCGACGCATGCCGCTGCCTTCAGCACCCATGATCAGGATGGTCGGGCCGGTCATGTCTTGCTGATACAGACTCTGCTCAGCCTCGCCCGCCGTACCGACGACCCACAAGCCACGCTGCTTGAGTTTTTCCAGGGTGCGCGCCAGGTTGGTCACGGCGACCAACGGAATCACTTCCGCCGCGCCACAAGCAACTTTCCGTACCGTCGGGGTCAGCGTGGCTGACTTGTCCTTCGGAACGATCACCGCCAGTGCGCCCGCCGCATCGGCAGAACGCAGGCAGGCACCAAGGTTGTGCGGGTCGGTCACGCCGTCGAGCACCAGCAGCAGCGGCGCGCCTTCGGTGCGATCGAGCAGCTCGTCGAGCATTGCTTCGCCCCAGACCTGGCTCGGACTCACCTCCGCGACCACGCCCTGGTGCACGCCTTCGACCCAGGCATCCAGCTCGCGACGCTCGGCGTTGCCGACGGCTACGCGATTTTCGTTCGCCAGCTGGATCAGCGTCTGGACCCGCGGATCGCTGCGGCCTTCAGCCAGCCAGATCTGCTTGACGCGTTTCGGGTGGTGACGCAGCAACGCTTCTACTGCGTGCACGCCGTAGATCTTTTCCAACTGACTCATGACTTGGCCTTAGGTTTACGCGCCCCGCCACTTTTGGCAGCAGGAGCGGAACCCGCTTTTGGCGGGCCTTTACGGTGTTTGCTCGGTTTGGCTGGCTTGCCGCCGGGTGCCTTGTCAGGCGCCGACCGTCCGGTCTTTCCCCCAGACGCCGCTTTACCGCCGCTTTTCGCTTCAGACAGCAACGCCTGCTTCATTTCGCGGCTTTTGCGCAGCTCGGCATTTTTCGCCGCGGCATCGCTCGGGCGATAGGCTTCGGCAGCCTTTTCCTTGGCAGGACGACGACCGGTTTTAGCCGGGGCCGGTTCTGCAGCTGTTTTTGTAGAAGGGGTAGCCGGTGCAGTCGCTTCAGTCCCGCGCTTCTTGCGACCGATCGGCGCGCTGATGGTTTTTTCAGCCATCTCGAAGTCGATCTTGCGTTCGTCGAGATCGACGCGCATCACGCGCACCTCAACGGTATCGCCAAGGCGGAAGCTGCGACCGGTACGCTCACCGGCCAGGCGATGATGTACAGGATCGAAGTGGTAGTAATCGCCCGGCAGCGCGGTGACATGCACCAGGCCTTCGACATAAATGTCTGTAAGCTCGACGAACAGACCAAAACCGGTCACGGCGGTGATCACACCCGGGAACGACTCGCCCACGCGATCCTTCATAAACTCGCACTTGAGCCAGTTCACAACGTCGCGGGTTGCTTCGTCGGCACGGCGCTCGCTCATCGAGCACTGCTCGCCGAGCTGCTCCAGAATCGCTTCGTCGTACGGATAGATGCGCGCCTTCGGAATGGTCATCGCGCCGGCACGGCGAACGTGCGGGGTGTCCATTTTCGAATGGATGACGCTGCGAATCGCCCGGTGCGTGAGCAAGTCCGGGTAGCGGCGGATCGGCGAGGTGAAGTGGGTATAGGCTTCGTAATTCAGGCCGAAGTGGCCCTGGTTATCGGCGCTGTACACCGCTTGGCTCAACGAACGCAGCATAACGGTCTGGATCAGGTGGAAATCCGGACGGTCCTTGATGCTGGCCAGCAGTGCCTGGTAATCCTTCGGCGACGGACCGTCCTTGCCTTTGTGCAGGGACAGGCCGAGCTCACCGAGGAAGGCGCGCAGTTTTTCCAGACGCTCCGGTGGCGGGCCATCGTGGACGCGATACAGCGCAGGGATTTCGTGCTTTTTCAGGAATTCAGCGGTGGCCACGTTGGCCGCCAGCATGCATTCCTCGATCAGCTTGTGAGCGTCGTTACGAACGGTCGGACGGATTTCGGCAATCTTGCGCTCGGTCCCGAAGATGATCCGGGTTTCCTGCGTTTCGAAATCGATCGCACCACGCACGTGACGGGCCGCCAGCAGAACCTTGTACAACGCGTACAGCTGTTTGAGGTGCGGCAGAACGTCGTTGTATTCGCCACGAAGCTGACGCGCTTCGGTGACTTTCGGCGTCTCCAGCATGGCGCTGACCTTGTTGTAGGTCAGGCGAGCGTGGGAGTGAATCACCGCTTCGTAGAAGCAGTAGTCGGTCATCTCGCCGGATTTGGAGATGGTCATCTCGCAAACCATGGCCAGGCGATCAACGTGAGGGTTCAGCGAGCACAGGCCGTTGGACAGCTGCTCAGGCAGCATCGGCACCACGCGCTCGGGGAAGTACACCGAGTTGCCGCGAACCTGAGATTCATTGTCCAGCGCCGAACCGATTTTCACGTAGCTGGAGACGTCGGCAATCGCCACGTACAACTTCCAGCCGCCGGAGAACAGGCGCAGCTTGCCCGGTTTGGCTTCGCAGTAGACCGCGTCATCGAAATCGCGAGCATCTTCGCCGTCGATGGTCACGAACGGCAGATGGCGCAGGTCGATGCGCTTCTCTTTGTCTTTCTCTTCGACTTCAGGCTTGAGCTTGGCGGCTTCTTTCAGCACAGCCTCAGGCCAGACGTGAGGAATATCGTAGGTGCGCAGGGCGACATCGATTTCCATGCCCGGCGCCATGTAGTTGCCCACGACTTCGACCACGTCGCCTTGCGGCTGGAAGCGTGGCGTCGGCCAGTGAGTGATCTTCACTTCGACGAACTGTCCGATCTGGGCATTGGCGTTACGACCCGGGGTGACCAGCACTTCTTGCTGGATCTTCGGATTGTCCGCAACGACGAAACCAATACCGCCCTCTTCGAAGTAACGGCCGACGATGGTCTCGTGGGCACGGGATACCACTTCGACGATCATGCCTTCGCGGCGCCCGCGACGGTCGAGACCGGAAACACGAGCCAGCGCACGATCGCCATCGAACACCAGCCGCATTTGCGCCGGGCTCATGAACAGGTCGTCACTGCCGTCGTCCGGGACCAGGAAGCCAAAGCCGTCACGGTGACCGCTGATGCGGCCCAGGATCAGGTCGAGCTTGTCCACCGGCGCATAGGTGCCGCGACGGGTATAGATGAGTTGAGCATCGCGCTCCATGGCGCGCAGACGGCGACGCAGGGCTTCGAGCTGGTCTTCTGTGGTCAGACCAAACTCTTCGACCAGCTGCTCGCGGTTAGCAGGCGAACCCCGATCAGCAAGGTGCTGAAGGATCAGTTCGCGGCTAGGAATAGGGTTTTCATATTTTTCCGCTTCACGAGCGGCCTCGGGATCGAGGGACTGCCAATCGGCCATTAGAGAGTTTTCACCTTGTCTATATGCGGGTTAGTTTGGCATAGGCGTAATGAAACGGGAAATTTCAGGCTATGACAGCCCATCTAAAGCCCTTTATCGACACTGCAAAGCTGATTTGAATGCCACTGGTAAAATTTTCCAAGTTTTTTTGATGCCAGGGGTTTACAGTTAAAAAGACGCTCCGTATAGTGCGCGCCATCGACGACGCAGACGCATTGCCGATACTGCCCAGATGGTGAAATTGGTAGACACGCCAGCTTCAGGTGCTGGTGACCGCAAGGTCGTGGAAGTTCGAGTCTTCTTCTGGGCACCAATTTCGAGCTTGAGATTAGATCAATTTCAAGGCTCGCACAAAAACCCGCGAAAGCGGGTTTTTTGCATTCTAAGCTTCTGATTTATTAATACTAAATCAGGGGTTTACAGATCAAAAAGCTCTCCGTATAGTGCGCCACATCAACAGCGGCAACGCTTGCGATGATGCCCAGATGGTGAAATTGGTAGACACGCCAGCTTCAGGTGCTGGTGACCGCAAGGTCGTGGAAGTTCGAGTCTTCTTCTGGGCACCAATTCAAATTCAAGATCCCGGTCTTGAATTTCACAAAAACCCGCGAAAGCGGGTTTTTGCGTTTCCGGGGTTTGAAAAGTTTATCCAAAACGCTCTAGCAAAACCTTCTCCGGCCCGCTACGCGCACTTGAGAAACAATATCGTTTATCATTGTTTCAAGTTTTTGCAATGCGACAGTGAGGAACCCTGCGAATGATGTTTCGAAATACCCTGCGCCGCGGCCTGACCTTCACCCTGCTCGGTCTGGCACTCGCTACTCCCCTCACCCAGGCCGCCGATGCCGTTTCCCTGACACTCTATAACGGTCAACACAAGGAAGTCGGCGACGCCATTGCCAAAGCCTTCGAAGCCAAGACCGGCATTCACGTCAATGTCCGTAAAGGCAGCAGCAACCAGCTCGCCAGCCAGGTCGTCGAAGAAGGTGATCGCTCCCCCGCCGACGTGATTTATACCGAAGAGTCGCCCCCACTGAACAAACTCGGCGAACAAGGCCTTCTGGCCGAGACCGATGCCGCCACCCTCGCCGTTCTGCCAAAAGACTATGTCGCTGGCAATGGCACCTGGATCGGCATCACCGCGCGAGTCCGCGTCGTCGCCTACAACCCCAAACTGATTGACGAGAAGGATCTACCGAAGTCGGTGATGGAGTTCTCCGACCCTAAATGGCAAGGCAAGGTCGGCTTCGTGCCTACCAGCGGCGCGTTCCAGGAACAGGCCGTGGCAATCATCAAAGTGCATGGCATGGACGCTGCTGAAGAATGGCTGACCGGCCTACGCGCATTCGGCAAGACTTACAGCAACAACATGGTTGCGCTGAAGGCGGTGGAAAACGGCGAAGTCGCCACCGTGCTGGTGAACAACTATTACTGGTTCGCTTTGCAGCGTGAGAAAGGCCAGCTCGATTCTAAACTGCATTACTTCACCGGCGGCGACGTCGGCGGGCTGATCACCGTTTCCAGTGCGGCGGTGCTGAAATCCAGCAAGCACCCAAAAGAAGCCCAACAATTCCTCGCCTACATGGCCAGCGAAGAAGGTCAGCGCGTGATCACCCAGACCACCGCCGAGTACCCGCTGCACAAAGGCATGGAATCGGATCGCGGACTCAAGCCGTTCAGCGAGCTTGAGGCACCGAAGGTCACGCCAGCCGATCTTGGCAATGCCGAACAAGCCCTGGACCTGGAACGTGACGTTGGCTTGAACTGATGAGCGCATCGTTATCCGCCCCCGTCTCGCGCGGGGGTTACGTGCCGCGGCGCAAACGACCGTCGATCTGGTTGTTGCTCCCGGTTTTACTGCTGGTAGTGCTCAGCCTCTTGCCGCTGATGTATGTCGGGCTCAAAACCTGGCAGGCCGGTTGGGCCCAGGCACTGCACCTGCTTTGGCGGCCTTATGTGTTCGGGCTGCTGCGCAATACCTTGGCATTGATGGTCGGTGTGACGCTGGCCTGCGGCGTGATCGGTCTGTCGCTGGCGTGGCTACTGGAACGTAGCAATCTGCCGGGGCGACGCTTGTGGGGCGTAATTCTGTGCCTGCCGTTCGCGGTGCCGGCATTTGTCAGCAGTTTTACCTGGGTCTCGTTGAGCGCTCACTTCGAAGGGCTCGGCGGGGCAATCCTGGTGATGACCCTCTCCAAGTACCCGCTGATATTTCTGCCGGTCGCGGCAACCCTGCGCAATCTTGATCCCTCTCTCGAGGAGTCCGCACGAACCCTTGGGCAGAATCGCTGGGGCGTGTTCTTCAGGATCACCCTGCCGTTGCTCTGGCCTTCGTTGCTGGCCGGTTCGCTGCTGATCGCCCTGCACATGCTGGTGGAGTTCGGAGCACTGTCGATCATCGGCCTGCAGACCTTCACGACCGCGATCTATCAACAGTTCGAGCTCGAATTCAGTAACGCCAACGCAGCAATGCTTTCGGCCGTATTGCTGGCGCTGTGCCTGGTGCTGCTTTGGCTTGAGCTGCGGGTGCGCGGCAAGGGCCGGCACGTGCGCACCGGTCAAGGCGCGGCGCGGCGTGCGGAGCAGGTTCGCCTGGGACCGTGGTCGGCGGTTGGGCAGGTTTATTGTCTGGCACTGGCGATCATCGGCAGCGGCATTCCGCTGGGCATGCTGGTGTACTGGCTAGCCGTAGGTTCCTCGGCCGCATTCCCCGTAGCGGCGATCAGCGAAGCGCTGCTGTCATCACTGGCACTCTCCCTCGGTGGTGCAGCACTGTGCCTGGTGCTGGCTGTGCCGGTTGGGCTGTTGGTGGTGCGCCATAAGGGTCAACTGGCAATCTGGGCCGAGCGCCTGCCGTATCTGCTGCATGCACTGCCTGGACTGGTGATCGCACTGACACTTGTGTATTTCGCCCTGCACTATGTGCCGGTGCTGTATCAGACCTCGGCGTTGTTGCTGATCGCTTATGCGCTGCTGTTTCTGCCGTTGGCTCAGGCGCCGATTCGCACGGCACTGAACAAGGCTGCGCCGCAACTGGAAGAGGCGGCACGCACGCTGGGGGCGTCGTCCTTCAGTGCGTTTTGCCGGGTGACGTTGCCGATCATCTTTCCAGCACTCGGTGCAGCGTTTGCGCTGGTGTTTCTGGATGCGATGAAGGAACTGACGGCGACGTTGCTGCTGAGTCCTACCGGACTCAATACGCTGGCGACGGAAGTCTGGGCGCATACCGCGAATGTGGAGTTTGCGGCGGCGGCGCCTTATGCGGCGCTGTTGATATTGGTGTCGGGGTTGCCGGTCTATTTGCTTACGACTCGGATGTATCTGAGCCGCTGAGATCGCCATCGCGAGCAAGCTCGCTCCCACAGTGATTGTGGGTGGACACAAAATTTTGTGAACACCTCAAATCCAATGTGGGAGCGAGCTTGCTCGCGATGGGGCCAGACCAGACAACCCATCAGGCCCGGAACTGCCCCAGGCTGGCCTTCAACTGCGCCGCCAACCCATCCAGCACCTTGCCGCTGGCCGTGGTTGCCACCACCGCTTGAGCCGCTTGCTCAGCCTGCGCATGAATGGTCTCAACCCGACCACGCACCGCCTGCGCGCCTTGTGCCTGATGCGCCGCGGCCTGCGTTGCCAAACCAATCGCCGCATGCACCTGCTCGACCGACGCCTGCACCGACTGCTGCAACCGCGCACTGTCACGCAACACCAGCAACCCTTCGTTGGCCTGACGCCCGGCCTGACCGATCGCCGCCACCGCCTCACGCGCACCTTGCTGCAAGGCAACGATGTGCGCCTGAATGTCGCCGGTGGAGCTCTGTGTCTTGCTCGCCAGTGCTCGCACCTCGTCCGCTACCACGGCAAACCCGCGGCCGGTCTCGCCAGCGCGTGCCGCTTCGATGGCCGCGTTCAGCGCCAGCAGGTTGGTTTGCTCGGCGATCCCGTGAATCACCGTCAGCACCACTTCAATCTGCTCACTCTGCTGCGCCAGCCGCTCGATGACTTTCGCCCCGGTATCGACCTGCCCGGCCAACGCCTCGATCAGACTGCCGACTTTCGCCGAGGTCCGAGTGTTTTCATCCGTTGCCGAACGAATATCCACCACTTGCTGCAAGGCTGCCTGCATGGCATGACTTTCAGACTGGGCTTCGTCAGCCATCTGCGACAAAGCACGCAGGCTCTCGGCCACTTCATCGCGCTGCATGCCCGCCGCTTTATCGGCCCCGGCATTGCGTAAAGTCATGGCGCCGATTTCCACGCCAGTGCGTTGAGCCACATCGCCCGCTTCGCGCACGATCGGCTGCAACTTATCCACAAAGCGATTGACCGCCGAGGCCATGTCGCCGATTTCGTCCTTGCTGTTGATCTGCACGCGCTTGGTCAGGTCGCCCTCGCCCGCCGCCAGGTCGTCCATGGCAGCGATGAGCATTTTCAAGCGGTTGACCACACGACGACCCAGCACCACGGCCAGCAACAGCAACACGCCAAAACCCACGACCGCCAGGCCCATGCCGATGCGCCAGCGCAAGGTCGCCGCGGCTTCCTGCACAGTGCTGGTGGTGTTGTCTTTCATTTCAGATGCCGTGGACTGAGCAGACGTCAGACGCGCACGCATCGCCGTGGCGCTGTCAGCCGCCGCGCCCTTGAGGCTGTCGCCGACCAGTTGATCACTGCTGGCGATCAGCGCCGAGAAGCGCTTGTCCAGGTCCGCCAGATCGGTTTCCACCGAGGCGGTGGAGACGCCCATCAAGACCTTGCCGATTTCCACCCCGTTGGGGTTGATCGAGGCTTCGAGGTAATAGACCGATGGATCGCTCTTCGCCGCATCCAGCACCTTGTCCAGGGCACGCTCGCCTTGGCCTTTCTCCAGAAGCGCCTTGTTGATCGGGTTCTCCCGGTTCAGGTAGCGCGTCAGGTGCTGCCCCGTGGCGTCGTCGTAGACCACGAACAACACGTTGGGATTACGCTGGGCCCGGCGGGCGAATTCGGACAGGGTTGGAACGTCGCTGTCCCACATGGCGCGGGGTGCGACCGAGGCCAGAAGCTGCGCCATATCATTGGCGGAGTCCTTCAGATCCTTTTCCAGCGTCGCACGCAGTTGTGCCTGCTCGTCCTTCAATCGCGAGGACAAACCGGCCGTAAGGCGTTGACGAGTACTGGTGGAGAGGCTGTCGAGGCTCGACGTGACTTCACGCCCCGCTTGCTCCAACTCACCAGAGAGCTTTTGACTGTCGGCACCCAGGCGCACACCCAAATCGGCTTCGAGTGCGGTCACTGTGCTCCGAGTCAGGGCAACAGCCACCAGCACCTGCACCAAAAGCGCGATACCAAGGGTAACGAACACAGGCCGCAATAGACGGCTTTGTAACAGTGAGAGAACGGCCGACACAGGAAATCCCTCTGCTTTGACGCCATTAAATTGATGGCTCATCAAGAAGCGATAATCACAGCAAGGGTCGTGCCGTCCGAAAGACTTAAACGACAAAGGCCCCAATCAAGGGGCCTTTGTGTTTTACATCAACGACTTATTAAGCGAACGGGTGACGCAGAACGATGGTTTCGTTGCGGTCCGGGCCCGTCGAAATAATGTCAATCGGTGCACCGACCAACTCTTCGACGCGTTTGATGTAGTTGCGAGCAGCTTGCGGCAACTCTTCCAGGGTCTTGGCACCGACGGTGGATTCGGTCCAGCCTGGCATCTCTTCGTACACCGGCTCCAGGCCGATGTAGCTGTCGGCGTCAGTCGGTGCGTCGATCACTGCACCATCCTGGTTCTTGTAGCCAACACAGATGTTGATGGTTTCCAGACCGTCCAGCACGTCCAGCTTGGTCAGGCACAGGCCCGAGATGCTGTTGACGTCGATAGCGCGACGCAGGATGACGGCATCGAACCAGCCGCAACGACGGGCACGACCAGTGGTAGCGCCGAACTCGTGGCCACGCTTGGCCAGGAAAGCACCCACGTCATCAAACAGCTCAGTCGGGAATGGACCCGAACCCACGCGAGTGGTGTAGGCCTTGGTGATACCGAGGATGTAATCCAGGTACATCGGACCAAAACCCGAACCGGTGGCGATGCCGCCCGCAGTGGTGTTGGAGCTCGTGACGTATGGGTAGGTACCGTGGTCGATGTCCAGCAGGGAGCCTTGGGCGCCTTCGAACATGATGTCTTTGCCAGCACGACGCAGCTCGTGCAGCTCAGCGGTGACGTCGAGCATCATCGGCTTGAGCAGCTCGGCGTATTCCATGCACTCGTCGAGCGTCTTCTGGAAGTCGATTGCGGGTTCTTTGTAGTAATTGACCAGTACGAAGTTGTGGTAATCCAGCAACTCGCCCAGCTTGGCGGCGAAGCGCTCACGGTGGAACAGGTCACCGATGCGCAGACCGCGACGTGCAACCTTGTCTTCGTACGCCGGGCCGATACCGCGACCGGTCGTACCGATCTTCAGCTCGCCACGGGCCTTTTCACGAGCCTGGTCCAGCGCTACGTGATAGGACAGGATCAGCGGGCAGGAAGGGCTGATACGCAGGCGCTCGCGCACCGGTACGCCTTTCTCTTCCAGCTTGATGATTTCCCGCAGCAGAGCGTCGGGTGCAACCACCACGCCGTTGCCGATCAGGCACTGCACGCCTGCGCGCAGCACGCCCGACGGGATCAGGTGCAAGACGGTTTTTTCGCCGTCGATCACCAGGGTGTGACCAGCGTTGTGACCACCTTGGTAGCGCACTACGGCGGCAGCATGTTCGGTCAGCAGATCAACGATCTTGCCTTTGCCCTCATCACCCCATTGGGTGCCCAGGACTACGACATTCTTACCCATAACACTTGTCCTCATTCGCGCAAACTTGGTGCCGGCCGCGGCCGGCAGGAAAACTCAAGAAGCCAGTGGCGATACTTGCCAAAGCCCGTTCTGCTGAATCAATTGCCGGTCGCAGTCCGCTTCACGGGCGGCGGCCAAAGGTTGCCCAGGCAATGCCTGAACGACACGCTGACCCTCACTGCGCAACTGGCAAACCTGCTGCCAGAGTGCCGCATCCGTACTGTCCGGCATCCAGATACCGCCAGACGGTAACTCGATCTCAGCACGCCCCAGGGTCACCAGGGTTTTCAAATCGGTAGAGAAGCCGGTTGCCGGACGAGCGCGACCGAAGTCGGCGCCGATGTCGTCGTAACGACCGCCCTGAGCAATGGACTGGCCAACACCGGGCACGAACACCGCGAACACCACACCCGTGTGGTAGTGGTAGCCGCGCAACTCGCCCAGGTCAAAGTACAGCGGTAATTCCGGGAAACGCGTGGACAGACGCTCGGCAATCGCCAGCAGGTCGTCCAGAGCTGCCAGAACTGGCGCCGGCGCATTCGCCAGACGCTCGCGGGCAGCGTTCAATACTTCACGGCCGCCACACAGGTCGACCAACGCCCGCAACATGCCCGACAGATCGGCAGGCAAGCCTTCGGTCAAGGTAATGACCTCGTCGATGGCTTTACGTTGCAACGCGTCGAACAACTGTTGTTCAACTTCACCGGACAAACCGGCGGCGCGAGCCAGGCCGCGGTAGATGCCGACATGACCGAGGTCCATGTGCACATCCGGCACATCGGCCAGTTGCAGCATAGCCAGCATCAGGCTGATCACCTCCACGTCGCTGCTCGGACTGGCATCGCCGTACAACTCGGCGCCCAGCTGGATCGGGCTGCGCGAGGACGACAAGGCGCGCGGCTGAGCGTGCAGCACGCTACCGGCATAGCACAGGCGACTCGGACCTTCGCGACGCAAGGTATGCGCATCGATGCGCGCCACTTGCGGCGTGATGTCGGCACGGAAACCCATCTGCCGGCCCGATTGCGGGTCGATGACCTTGAAGGTACGCAGATCGAGGTCCTGGCCCGCGCCGGTCAGCAGGGATTCCAGGTACTCGATATGGGGAGTCACGACAAACTCGTAACCCCAACTCTGGAACAGATCCAACACCTGACGGCGCGCTACTTCGATACGCGCCGCCTCTGGTGGCAGTACTTCTTCGATGCCATCTGGCAGCAGCCAGCGGTCTACCGTTGCCATTACGCCATTCCCCTATGATCCGGGCGGCAAGCCTTTGGGCGAGCCTTGAGTGAAGCAGAAAATGATCGGCTCATGCGCACAAACCACGCGCATGAACAACGGGGCGAAAAGCCTGAAATCAGCTTCGCCAACCACTTTCCTCGAAAAACCTGTCGAGTCATTCAACTCGATGTCTTGCAATAAAAACCGCAATCAAACGTGCAGACGCAAAAAAGCCGGGAATTTCCCGGCTGCCGCATCATACACACGTTTTCCCAAAGGATCACCCCGCCCGAGGTTTTAGCCGCCAGGCGGGGGATGATTCAGGTCAACGTCGTATCAAGGCTTGGCTTTTTCCAGGTAACGGAAGAAGTCGCTGCTTGGGTCCAGGACCATGACGTCGGATTTGTTCGCGAAGCTTTCACGGTAGGCACGCAGGCTACGATAGAAACCGTAGAACTCCTGATCCTGGCCGTAGGCCTTGGAGTAGATCGCAGCAGCCTGGGCATCACCGTCACCGCGAACCTCTTCGGATTCACGATAAGCTTCAGCCAGCAGCACACGGCGTTGACGATCGGCATCGGCACGAATGCCTTCTGACAGCTCGTTACCCTTGGCGCGATGCTCGCGAGCTTCACGCTCACGCTCGGAACTCATGCGCTCGAACACGCTGCGGTTCACTTCTTTCGGCAGATCGATGGCCTTGACCCGAACATCGACAACTTCAATGCCCAGCTCTTTTTCCGCCATCTTGTTCAGCGAAGCGGTGATATCGGTCATCAACGCATCGCGCTCACCGGAAACCACTTCGTGCAGCGTGCGCTTACCGAACTGGTCACGCAGGCCCGATTCCAGACGACGGGAAAGACGCTCGTCAGCAATCTGCTTGAGGCCGGACGTCGCGGTGTAGAAGCGCTCGGCATCTTTCACGCGCCACTTGGCGTAGGCATCAACCATCACGGCTTTCTTTTCCAGCGTCAGGAAGCGTTGCGTCGGTGCATCCAGCGTCATCAGGCGTGCGTCGAATTTGCGCACCTGGTTAACGTAAGGCACTTTCACATGCAGGCCCGGCTGAACATCGGCCTGAACCACACGACCAAATTGCAGCAGCACCGCACGCTCGGTCTGAGCCACGATGTAGAAGCAGTTCCAGGCTGCGATCGCCACGACGACGACGACAATAAGGGTGATCAGCGATTTATTGCTCATCAGCGACTCTCCCTGGTACGTGCTGGCTGTTGCTGCAGATCGGCTGCCGCACGCGCGCTCGCTTCATTGCTGGTGGCTGCCGCGCCGGTCACAGAAGTGCCGGTGCTACGGCCACTCTCGACCATTTTGTCCAGCGGCAAGTACAGTAGATTGCTCTGGCCATTCTTGTTGCCGGTCACGAGAACCTTGCTGGTATTGCTGAAGACTTCCTGCATGGTGTCCAGGTACAGACGCTCGCGGGTGACTTCGGGTGCCTTGCGGTACTCGGCGACCAGCTTGGTGAAGCGATCGGCCTCACCCTTGGCGCGCGAGACGGTTTCGTCACGGTAACCATTGGCATCTTCGATGATGCGCTGGGCCTGACCACGGGCTTCCGGCACGACGCCGTTGGCATAGGTTTCAGCCTGGTTGCGCGAACGCTGCTCGTCTTCACGGGCGCGGATCACGTCATCGAAGGCTTCCTGCACTTCACGCGGTGCCGCTGCGCTCTGTACGTTGACCTGAGTGACGGTGATACCGGTGCGATAGGTATCCATGAAGCGTTGCAGACGCTCCTTGATTTCGCTGGCCATCAATTCACGACCTTCGGTCAGCACCTGATCCATCGCGGTGGAACCCACCACATGGCGCAAGGCACTTTCGGTCGCGTGCTGCAGGCTGATTTCCGGCTGGTCGACGCTCAGCACGAAGTCCTGCAGATTGCTGATCTTGTACTGCACGGTCAGCGGCACTTCGACGATGTTCTCGTCTTCAGTCAGCATTTGACCCTGCTTGGTATAGGCACGCTCACGCGTGACGTTTTCCAGGTACTTGCGATCAAGCGGCGGGAAATAGATGTTCAGGCCCGGGCCGACGGTTTCGTAGTACTTGCCGAAGCGCAGCACCACGGCTTGCTCCTGCTCGTCGACGACATAGACCGCGCTGTACAGCCAAACGGCCGCCAACACGACCAGGCCGATGCCGAGCAGACCGCCAAAGCCGCCACTCTTGCCCGAACCACCGCCGTCATCACCGCGTTTTCTACCACCACCGAACAACCCATTCAGGCTTTCCTGCAGCTTTCGGAAGGCCTCGTCGAGATCCGGTGGTCCCTTGCGGTCGCCGTTATTGCGGCGCTTGCCACCCCAAGGATCCTGATTATTCGAGTTGCCACCCGGCTCATTCCAAGCCATAGCGCTCTCCATCTGATAAAGCAAAGACGCACCCACGGCGCGCCGACCAATGCTACAGAATGCCTGTCACCGCGGCACAACCGCTTTCTCAGGCTTTTATTGCAAAGTGTGTTGTTCGATGAAATCCATCGGCTGCAATCCTTCGCGGCTCACCAGTCGATTCAACTCGATCCGTGGCAAACGAACGGCCAGCAGGCAGATGCCTTCTTCGTCGTGTTCTTCTTTCTGTACCGCACCGAGTTCGAAAAACTGCGCACGCAGTCGAGCAAAACGTTGCGGCAAGCGCAAGGTGCCAACAAACAAATCATCCCCGAGCAGCTCGGCCACCGCCTGTTTGAGCAGATCCAGACCTGTACCGTCCTTGGCCGACAACCAGACCCGCAGTGGCTTGCCATCGGCATCGCGCTGGATCTGCGGCTCTACACCCTCGAGCAAATCGAGTTTGTTGTATACCTCAAGGATCGGCAAGTCTTGAGCCCCGATCTCCCCGAGCACCACCATGACCTGTTCAATCTGGGCCATACGCTCCGGTTCATGGGCGTCGATCACGTGCAACAGCAGGTCGGAGTTGCTCGATTCTTCGAGCGTAGCCCGAAATGCCTCGACCAGTTTGTGCGGCAGGTGGCGAATGAAACCCACGGTGTCGGCCAGCACGATCGGCCCGAGGTCATCGAGTTCGAGTCGGCGCAGGGTCGGGTCGAGGGTGGCGAAGAGTTGGTCAGCCGCGAAGACGTCGGAGTCGGTCACCGAGTTGAACAGCGTCGATTTGCCGGCGTTGGTATAACCCACCAGTGAAACCGTCGGAATGTCAGCCCGTTTGCGCCCGCGACGAGACTGCTCGCGCTGGCTGCGAACCTTTTCCAGGCGCCCTTTGATCTGCCGCAGGCGAACCCGCAACAGGCGCCGGTCGGTTTCCAGCTGGGTTTCACCCGGACCGCGCAGACCGATACCGCCCTTCTGCCGCTCAAGGTGAGTCCAGCCACGAACCAGCCGCGTACTCATGTGCTCAAGCTGGGCCAGTTCGACCTGGAGCTTGCCTTCATGGGTGCGGGCGCGTTGGGCGAAGATATCGAGAATCAGACCCGTGCGGTCAATCACGCGACACTCGAAAACACGTTCGAGGTTACGCTCCTGACTGGGCGTGAGGATGTGATTGAAAATCACTAGATCTACCTGCTCGGCTTTGACCAGGTCACGTAACTCTTCGACCTTGCCGCTGCCAATCAGGTATTTGGCGGTTGGCCGATGACGCGGCACGTTGAGAAACGCGACGGTCTCGGCACCAGCCGAAATTGCCAACTCCTGAAACTCCTGCGGATCTTCGCGCGCCTCAGGGTCCTGACCATCCAAATGAACGAGAATTGCCCGCTCACCACCACCGTGGCGCTCAAAGAACAAAGGAGACTCCTATCAGGCGTTACCTGGCTCAGCGTCACCTGCTTCGGATTCGGTTGCGCTAGGCAGACGAATTGGACGAACCGGCACCACTGTAGAGATAGCGTGTTTGTAAACCATCTGGCTGACGGTGTTTTTCAGCAGGATAACGAACTGGTCGAAAGACTCGATCGTGCCTTGCAGTTTGATCCCGTTGACCAGGTAGATGGAAACCCCCACTTTCTCTTTACGTAAAGTATTCAAGTAAGGGTCTTGTAGCGAATGCCCTTTTGACATGTGCCGCACTCCTTTAAGGATTCAATATAAAAAATAGGTAAACAGATGGCTTGTGGCCGTCAGACCCCCAAGGATAGACGGCAATTGCAAGGACTCAGCTCAATATGGAGATGGTCCCCAGGTATTTCAAGGCGCGCGGCAGATTGTCGCAATCCAGGCTGTCCAACCAGTGTAAATCAGCCCAACTGCGCAGCCAGGTGAACTGGCGCTTTGCCAATTGGCGCGTGGCAATGATTCCACGCTCCTGCATCTCGGCTTGCGTCAGCTTGCCATCCAGGTAGTCCCAGACTTGTCGGTAGCCTACTGCACGTATAGACGGCAACCCGGCATGCAGGTCACTTCGCTTACGCAGGGCTACGACCTCGTCAATGAATCCCTGTTCCAACATTAAAGTGAATCTTTGTTTAATTCGCTCATGCAGTACCTGGCGATTTGCCGGAGCAATGGCCAAGTTCGCGACAGTATAGGGCAATTGTTGCAGTCCCGAAGCGGCTGCTTCAGTACTTTGCGCAGATTGTTGCAAGCGTAGCGCAGTCATGCTCTGACCGCTGACGCGATAAACTTCCAGTGCTCGACTGAGGCGCTGAGGATCGTTCGGATGTATACGCGCTGCAGATTCCGGATCGATCGCCGCCAATTGATCGTGCAGGGCTTGCCAGCCAAGGCGTGCAGCTTCTTCTTCAATCTGCGCGCGAACGTCCGGATCGGCCGCCGGCATGTCTGCCAGACCTTCCACCAAAGCCTTGTAATAGAGCATTGTGCCGCCCACCAGCAGCGGAATTTTTCCCCGCGCGGTGATCTCGGCCATGGCTTCAAGGGCGTCACGGCGGAAATCTGCGGCCGAATAACTCTCTGCCGGGTCAAGAATATCGATCAAACGGTGTGGAAATTCAGCCAAAAGCGCTTTGGAAGGCTTGGCGGTGCCGATGTCCATACCGCGGTAGACCAGCGCCGAATCGACACTGATCAGCTCGCAAGGCAAGACTTTAGTGAGTTCGATCGCCAGGTCGGTCTTGCCGGCGGCGGTCGGCCCCATCAGGAAAATTGCAGGAGGGAGCTGGTTCATCAACGACCGCGCAAGAACAGTTTGTCCAGATCGTCCAGGCCCAGTTGGGTCCAGGTCGGTCGGCCATGGTTGCATTGACCGCTGCGTTCGGTGTTTTCCATGTCGCGCAGCAGGCCGTTCATTTCCGGCAGGGCCAGACGCCGATTCGCACGAATCGCGCCGTGGCAGGCCATGGTGCCGAGCAGTTCGTTCAGGTGTGCCTGAATCCGGTCGCTGGTGCCATATTCCATCAGATCCGCCAAGACGTCGCTGACCAATCGATTGGCTTCAGCCTGCTTGAGCAGTGCAGGGATCTGCCGGATCGCCAGGGATTCCGGGCCCAGACGTTGCAACTCAAAGCCCAGGCGCTGGAACCACGCGACGTGTTCTTCGGCGCAATCGGCCTCACGCTGACTGACCGCCAGGGATTCCGGCACCAGCAGCGGCTGGCCGCTCAGGCCTTCGCTGGCCATGGCGATTTTCAGGCGCTCATACATGATCCGCTCGTGGGCGGCGTGCATGTCCACCAGCACCAGGCCTTGGGCGTTTTCCGAAAGAATGTAGATGCCTTTGAGCTGCGCCAGTGCATAACCCAGCGGCGGAATATCGTCCTGCCCGGCCGGAAGTGCGACAGCATTCGCTTCTGGCAACGGCGCAAAGAACTCACGGTAGGCCGCCTGAGCTTCAGCCGCAGGCACACCCGACTGAGGCCGCGGCGAGTACTGATATTGATAACCGGCGCCCGCGCCCGAGCCTGCCGGCGTATTGGACGACGGCAGGGCCTGAGGCTGTTCCAGCAACGCATTGGCCGCCAGACGCATTTCGCCCTGCGGACCGAACTCGCCAGCATCAATGCCGGTCGGTCGAACGATGGCCGTCGCCACCGGCGCGGCCAAATGATCTTCCGGCCGCACATCGCCCAAGGCGCGGTGCAGGGTGCCATAGAGGAAATCATGAACCATGCGCCCGTCACGGAAACGCACTTCGTGTTTGGTCGGGTGCACGTTGACGTCGACGCCCGCCGGATCGACCTCGAAAAACAGCACGAACGTCGGGTGCCGACCATTGAACAGCACGTCGCGATAGGCCTGGCGCACCGCGTGGGCCACCAGTTTGTCGCGCACCGCACGGCCATTCACAAAGAAATACTGCAAGTCCGCCTGACTGCGATTGAACGTCGGCAAGCCAACCCAACCCCACAAATGCAGACCATTACGCTCGATCTCGATCGGCAGCGCCTGCTCGAGGAAACCCGAACCGCAAATCGCCGCCACACGCCGGGCACGGGCTGCGTCGTCATGGGCTTCGTGCAGGCTGAGGATGGTTTTGCCGTTGTGACGCAAATGGAACGCCACGTCGAAACGTGCCAGGGCCAGACGCTTGATCACTTCTTGCAGGTGATCGAATTCGGTTTTTTCGGTCTTGAGGAATTTGCGCCGCGCCGGGGTATTGAAGAACAGGTCGCGCACTTCCACCGAAGTGCCCACCGGATGGGCTGCCGGCTGCACGCGAGGCGCCATGTCCCGGCCTTCGGTTTCTACCTGCCAGGCCTGATCGGCCTCTTTCGTGCGAGAGGTGAGGGTCAGACGGGCCACGGAACTGATCGAGGCGAGTGCCTCACCGCGAAACCCCAGGCTCATGACCTGCTCGAGGTCTTCCAGGTTGCGGATCTTGCTGGTGGCGTGCCGCGCCAAAGCCAGCGGCAAGTCATCGGCGGAAATGCCGCTGCCATCGTCGCGAACCCGCAGCAACTTGACGCCGCCCTGCTCCACATCGACATCGATGCGCTTGGCGCCGGAGTCGAGGCTGTTTTCCAGCAGCTCCTTGATCACCGAGGCCGGGCGTTCAACCACCTCACCGGCGGCAATCTGGTTCGCCAGTCGCGGGCTGAGCAGCTCGATGCGAGCCGTATTGATCAGCACCTGGTTCATTCTTTGGACGCCAGTTCTGTGCCGGGAATGGTCAGGGTCTGACCGATCTTCAGCTCGTCACTTTTCAGGTTGTTGGCGCTGCGCAGCGTGGCTGGCGACACCTGGTAACGCACGGCAATCATCGCCAGTGTTTCACCCGGGTTTACCCGATGGTCACGTGGACCTTGAACGATTTTTCCGGAATCACGCAGCCAGGCGATATAGGTGCCCGGTGGCGGGTTCTGCTGGAAGAACTGGCGCACGCCGCTGCTGATCGAACGCGCCAGCGCTTGCTGGTGGTTCGCTGCGGCAAGCTTGGAAGCCTCGTTGGCGTTGGAGATAAATCCGGTTTCCACCAGGATCGATGGAATATCCGGCGACTTCAGCACCATGAACCCGGCCTGTTCTACGCGCTGTTTGTGCAGCGGCGTGACGCGACCGATGTTGCTAAGAACCTTTTGGCCAACGTTAAGGCTGGACGTGAGGGATGCCGTCATCGACAGATCGAGCAGCACGCCCGCCAGCATGCGGTCCTTGTCGTCGAGGCTGACGTTGCCGGCACCGCCGATCAAGTCAGAACGGTTTTCACTGTCGGCCAGCCAACGGGCCGTTTCCGAGGTAGCACCGCGATCAGACAGGGCGAACACCGAGGCTCCGAAAGCAGCGGCCGAAGGCGCGGCGTCGGCGTGAATCGAAACGAACAGGTCAGCGCCCTTCTTGCGGGCGATTTCAGTCCGGCCGCGCAATGGGATGAAGTAGTCGCCGGTGCGGGTGAGTTCAGCGCGGAAGCCTTTCATGCCGTTGACCTGACGCTGCAGTTCGCGGGCAATGGCCAGCACCACGTCTTTTTCACGCTGACCGCGAGAGCCCGAGGCGCCCGGGTCTTCGCCGCCGTGACCGGCATCGATGACCACAATGATGTCGCGCTTGCCGGCCGGTGCTGGCGGCAGCTTCACCGCGGGCTCCACCGGCGTGACCGGCACCGGGGCGACCGTCGCGACGTTGGTCGGCGCTGGAATTGGCGCGGCGTCGGCGGCGTTATCGAACAAGTCGACCACCAGGCGATTGCCGTACTGGGCGTTTGGCGCCAAGGTAAAACTTTTCGGCGTGACGGCTTTTTTAAGGTCGATGACCACCCGCAGGTCGGTCGGCGTACGTTGAGCCGAGCGCATGGCGGTGATCGGAGTGTTTGAGGTGTTGACGTTCAGCGGCGCCCCAAGAGACGCGCCATTGATGTCGATGACCAGCCGATCGGGGGCGGTCAGGGTGAAGACGCTGTGCTGGACAGGCCCTGTCAGGTCGAACACCAATCGTGTGTTGTCCGGAGCCCGCCACAGGCGAACGCTGTTGACCTTTGTCTCGGCCACAGCGTCGACGGTCACCGCCAAAAACAACAATCCTACGGCAGCTACCATCGCGCGAAAGCGCATACCTGACCCCATCATTTAATTGGATTCCAATGCCAAAGCGGCACACCACGACTCGCCACGCGAGCCCTGGGACAAAATTTTCAGCGAACGCCCGCTGTCTTGCGGGCTAATGGTAATGGTCAGGTCGGGCTTTGGCAAAAAGCCTGCACCCTTTCGGGGCCATTCGATCAGGCACAAGGCGTCGTCTTCGAAGTAGTCGCGGATACCGAGGTATTCCAGCTCTTCAGGGTCGACCAAGCGATAGAGGTCGAAATGGAAGGCCCGGATGTCGCCAATCTCGTAGGGTTCGACCAAGGTGAACGTCGGACTTTTTACTGCCCCAACATGCCCCAGACCCCGGATGATGCCCCGCGACAGCGTGGTTTTCCCCGCCCCCAGATCCCCTTCCAGAAAAATCAGACCGTGCCCTTGAGTGGTTTTTGCGATGCGTTCGCCAAATGCGGTCATCGCCTCTTCATCAGCCAGGTACAGGGTTACTTCAGACACGGTGCTTGCTCCTCCAACAACTGACGAATGGCTGGAATCAGATCACTGGCCGCCAGCCCACGGCCCGTTTTACCTTCTTGCTCGCCGGCATTGGCGTGCAGCCAGACGGCCAGGCAGGCGGCGTCGAACGCCGCCATGCCTTGAGCCAGCAATGCGCCAACCAGACCGGCCAGCACATCACCCAAACCGGCGGTGGCCATGGCCGGATGCCCCTGATGACACAGCGCCAGGCGCCCATCGGGGCTGGCGACCAGGCTGCCGGCGCCTTTCAAAATCACTACAGCTGTGTATTTTTTGCTCAATGCGTGAGCGGCTGCAGGACGGTCAGCCTGCACCTCGGCAGTCGATATTCCCAGCAGCCGCGCCGCCTCGCCAGGATGCGGTGTGATCACGCAGTCCTTGGGCAAGCTCACACGTTCTTCAGCCAGCATATTTAACGCATCGGCGTCCCAGACTTGCGACAGCGGCGCATTGGCAGCCGCCGACAAAAGGCTGCGCCCCCAGCAAGCCTGACCTAAGCCTGGGCCGACAACCAGCACGGAAACTTTTTGAAGCAGTCCCATCAGCTGATTGGCCGACGAAGTGCCCAGCACCATGGCTTCGGGAATTCTCGCCAGAGCGGCCGAAACATGTTCGCTGCGAGTTGCGACGGACACCATCCCGGCACCGCTACGCAGCGCACTTTGCGCGCTCAGCAGGATGGCGCCGCCAAACCCGCGATCACCGCCGATTAGCAGGACGTGGCCGAATGTTCCTTTATGGGAGGTGGGAGGGCGAGCCGCCAGACGCGGCACGTTACCGGTCGTCAGGCGACGGGCAGTGGCGGCGACCCCGTTGAAAGACTCGGGGGAGGCTTGCAGATCATTGAAGACCCGTTCGCCAACCAGATCCGCAGCGTCTCCCGTGAAAAGACCCAACTTCAAACCAATGAAGGTTACGGTCAGATCAGCTCGAACGGCAGCACCGAGCATTCGGCCGGTGTCCGCGCACAACCCCGAAGGGATATCCACTGCCGCAACCGGCAACCCACTGGCATTGATCGCCGCGATCACGCTGGCGTAAGGCTCTCGCACCTCTCCCGTCAGACCGGTGCCGAGCAAGGCATCCAGCACGATACCGCGCAACTCCGAATGTGCGTTCCAGGCTTGAACCGCGACACCCTCGGACACGGCCTCGGCATGGGCCAATGCTGCGTCGCCTTGTAAACGCTGGGGATCACCCGCCGCCAACACCCGCACATGCCAGCCAGCACGCCGGGCCAGTACCGCCACCCGATAACCGTCGCCGGCGTTATTGCCGTGGCCGGCCACAACACTCAACTCATTTGCCGTCGGCCAATGACGGACCAGCGCGCGCCAGGTCGCCCGCGCCGCGCGCTGCATCAATTCGAAGCCCGTTGTACCGGCCGCGATCAGGCTCGCATCGAGGGCTCGGACTTGCGCAGCGCTGTACAGCGCGTCGGGTAAATCATCTTTAGTCTGCGGCATGCGTCTTCGGGCTCCGATGTCTGGCAGAATTATACGCACCTCAGCTCCGGTTTCTCTCGCCTCATGCCCGCTATTACCACAGACCTGCCCGCCCTCGCCCAATCCATCAAGGACTGGGGCCGCGAGCTGGGCTTTCAGCAAGTCGGCATCAGCGGCCTCGACCTGGCCGAGCATGAGCAGCACCTGGAACGCTGGCTCGCAGCCGGCTACCACGGCGAAATGGAGTACATGGGTGCCCACGGCAGCAAACGCTCACACCCGCAAGAGCTAGTGCCCGGCACGCTACGGGTGGTTTCCCTACGCATGGACTACCTGCCGGGCGACACCGAAATGGCCAAGCGCCTGGCACAACCTGCAAAAGCCTACGTCTCGCGTTATGCCTTGGGCCGCGATTACCACAAACTGATCCGTAAACGCGTGCAACAACTGGCGGAAAAAATTCAGGCAGTCATCGGCCCGTTTGGCTATCGCGCCTTTGTCGACAGCGCGCCGGTGCTGGAAAAAGCCATCGCTGAAAAGGCCGGCCTTGGCTGGATCGGCAAAAATACCCTGGTCCTGAATCGCAAGGCCGGCAGTTACTTCTTCCTCAGCGAACTCTTTGTTGATCTGCCGCTGCCCATCGACCCGCCTCACGCCACCGAACATTGCGGCCGCTGCACCGCGTGTCTCGACATTTGCCCGACCAATGCCTTCGTCGGCCCGTACGTGCTGGATGCCCGACGCTGCATCTCCTACCTGACCATCGAACTGAAAAGCGCGATCCCGGAAGATTTGCGGCCACTGATCGGCAATCGGGTGTTCGGTTGCGATGACTGCCAGATCGTTTGCCCCTGGAACCGCTTCGCCCGCCCGACCGGCGAAAGCGACTTCAAGCCACGGCACAACCTGGACAACGCTGAACTGGCCGAGCTGTTCATGTGGGACGAGGACAAGTTCCTCAGCAGCACCGAAGGTTCGCCGTTACGCCGAGCAGGTTACGAGCGTTGGCTGCGAAACCTGGCGGTAGGCCTGGGGAACGCGCCGTCAAGCATTCCGGTGCTGGAAGCGTTGAAGGCGCGGCGGGACTATCCGTCGGAGTTGGTGCGTGAGCATGTCGAGTGGGCGTTGAAGCAACACGCCGAACGTCAGGCCTCGTCGTTATAAACGAACTTCGGCATTTCCCAATGGAAACGGATTGCCAGCAACCGCAGCAGGAAGCCGCCAAACAGGGTGATCAAAATCGCCTGTTCACCGGGTAATTGCAGGTAAATGCAGAGCATGTAGCACCACGCCGCCGCGAACGAGACGCTGGCGTAGAGTTCGCGGCGGAAGACCAGCGGGATGTCATTGCAGAAGATATCGCGCAGGATGCCGCCGAAAACCCCGGTGATCACACCGCTGACCGACGCCACCAGCATGCCGTGGCCCATTTCGAGGGCGGTCATGCAGCCGATCAGGGTGAATGCCACCAGACCTACGGCGTCGAGCACCAGAAACAGCGAGCGCAGATGCCGCATCCAGCGCGCAGCGAAAACCGTGAACATCGCCGCCACCGAGGTCAGCACCAGGTATTCCGGGTGTTTGACCCACGTCAGCGGGTAGTGACCGAGCAACACGTCGCGCACCGATCCGCCGCCCAACGCTGTGATGCATGCGATCAGCACCACGCCAAACCAATCCATCCCGCGACGTCCGGCAGACAAGGCACCGGTCATGGCTTCGGCGGTGATGGCGATCAGGTAAAGCATCAGCAACATGGGGGCGGTCCTTGCAGGAAGGCGCGCAGTCTAGCCATTTAGGGGCGGCACCAAAAGAGGGCATTGCACAATCCGTGCAGCCCTCAGTTCCATCAGAACTTGATGAAATGCTTGCGGTAGTGCTGCAGCTCGGCGATCGATTCGCGGATGTCGTCCAGGGCCAGGTGCGTGCTGCCCTTTTTGAAGCTGTCGCGCACGTCCGGCGCCCAGCGTGCGGCCAACTCTTTCAGTGTCGAGACGTCGAGATTGCGGTAGTGGAAGAAGCTTTCCAGGGATTTCATGTGGGTATAAAGGAAGCGACGGTCCTGGCAGATGCTGTTGCCACAGATCGGCGACTTGCCCTTCGGCACCCATTTTTCCAGGAAAGCGATGGTCTCGGCTTCGGCTTCGGCCATGCTGATACGGCTGTCGCGCACCCGTTGGGTCAGCCCGGAGCCGCCGTGTTGACGGGTGTTCCACTCGTCCATGCCGGCGAGGATCTCGTCGCTGTGATGGATGGCGATCACCGGCCCTTCGGCCAGGGTGTTCAGGTCACTGTCGGTGACGATGGTGGCCATCTCGATGATGACGTCGGTATCAGGGTTCAGACCGGTCATTTCCAGGTCGATCCAGATCAGATTCTGCGGGTTTTGCATGTGTCGGCTCCTAGGCAATGCTGCGCAGTTTAGCCTAGGGCGGCGCCCGGGCGTGCTAAACTCGCGGCCGTTTTACCTAATCGCTGCATTCTTGATACGGAACACCCATGGCCAAACGCCAACTCAATCGTCGTCAAAACTGGCGCATCGAAAAGATTCAGGGCGAACGCGCTGCCCGCGCCGCCAAACGCGAGTCCTCGGCTGTCGAGGCACTTGAGGGTGGCGATCTGGGTCCGGAACAGACGGGCCTGGTGATCGCGCACTTCGGTGTGCAGGTCGAAGTCGAAGCCCTCGATGGCGATTTGGCCGGCCAGGTGTTCCGCTGCCACTTGCGCGCCAACCTGCCTGCGCTGGTGACCGGCGATCAGGTGGTCTGGCGTGCCGGCAACCAGGGCATCGGCGTGATCGTGGCGCAACTGCCGCGCAAAACCGAACTCTGCCGTCCGGACAGCCGTGGTCAGCTCAAGCCTGTAGCCGCCAACGTCGACATGATCGTGATTGTCTTCGCGCCACTGCCCGAGCCCCATGCCAATCTGATCGACCGTTATCTGGTTGCGGCAGAGCACGCCGGCATCCGGCCGCTGCTGTTGCTCAACAAGTTCGACCTGATCGACGAGCAGAACGCCCCGGCGTTGAATGCCTTGCTGGCGGTTTACCGCACGCTGGGTTACCCGGTGCTGGAAGTGTCGGCGCACCACGGCAACGGCATGGAGCAACTGCAAGAACAGCTGGACGGGCGCATCAGCGTGTTCGTCGGCCAGTCCGGCGTCGGCAAATCTTCGTTGGTCAACAGCCTGTTGCCTGAAGTCGAAGCCCGTGTCGGCCCGCTGTCCGAGTTGTCCGGCCAGGGCACTCACACCACCACCACCGCGCGGTTGTTCCACTTCCCCGGTGGCGGTGAGTTGATCGACTCCCCGGGTATCCGCGAATTCGGCCTGGGCCACGTCAGCCGTGCCGACGTCGAAGCCGGCTTTATCGAGTTCAACGACCTGATCGGCACCTGCCGCTTCCGCGACTGCAAGCACGACCGCGAGCCGGGTTGCGCCCTGCTCAAGGCCCTGGAAGAAGGTCGCGTGCAGCAGCAACGGATGAACAGCTACCGCTCGATCATCGCGAGTTTGCCGGAAACCAGCTATTAAGTAGCGTCCCGCAGAGACAAAAAAGCCGCGATCATCTCGCGGCTTTTTTGTAGGCCATGTTGATTGAATGCATACATCAAATAGACCTCTCTGAGTATTAACGGTGCTCTGAAGGGCCGCCGAGTTCGGGCATGAATCAGGGTTTGATGAACTGACCGACGGGCGCCAGGTATTGAGAAAGGCAGGTATTAGAGTGATGTTCATCACGTCCGGCACCGAAAGCCATTCTCAGAACCTTGTCATATTTTTCTGCAGCAACAAGAGCCTGAGTTTGTATTAGTTTGGTACTGATATGTGTAAAACCGTATATTCGAATTGCTTTCAGAATGATTGACTCGACACATTCCACCCGCTGAAAAAGTATCTGCTTTGCTCTATCTGACTGCGACATCAAAATACCGACGAGTGCGCGCTTGTCACCCGTGGTAAATGAGTAGGGCTGTTGATTTTGAAAGAGAGAGAAAGCATGCATCAACAGCAAAAGCTCGCCATCGTCGATACTGTCGATTTGAAGCAGTTCGTCCATGAAGTCAAAATCTTCATCGGCCGCTCCAAGCACGCGGCATGATTGGACGAGATTGCAAAGTCGATCATAGGATTGGTAGCTGCCGACGCGCCTGGATACGCACTTCTCCACATCATTTAAGTAGAGAGAGTGCTTGGCACTGTCTAGAACGTAGCAGTCAGCAAGTCCGCATTGAAAAACTGATAAAGCTTCGTCAATCAAGTCACATTGAGCTAGCTTTACCAATATGTCGTTGTCAGTGAGGAGAATCATTTATGCGATCAGTTTCCGCAGTAAATGCTCGCTGTCGTCTTTGAGATTATCTCGAAGCTGCCGGAAAACAAAATCTGCAACCATCGCCTGGTCAGTGCTTTCTCCAGCGATGAAATTTGCGGCAGAAACACACAGTGCGAAAATGCTTTTGTTGTTATGGGCGCAATTCAAAACGATATGCGTAGGATCGATTTGATGGTCTTTCCCATACTGCATTGCCATTCGCGCCAGCACAGGCGCTTTCACCAGCTGCTGAAGCTTTAAATTGCCATGAGCATTACCGGTCAATAACTGAATCGCAAACTGATCCGCGGCAAGCTCATCGGCATCTTTGTCTAGCGCGTCACCTTCCTTGATTTCATCATCGACAATCGTTCCATTTGCACCGACATGACCCAAGGCAATATGTCCAAGCTCATGTGCCAAATGGAAAAGCAAGAAGCCGCTTTTTCGATTGTTAGAAAGGACGATCGATGGCCGGCCATTGATCGCCATGGCGATGCCATCCATTTTCCGGCCAAGCAGAGGTGTAGCCAAGTGGATGACTGGGATGCCAATGCTCCAACAATAGTCGAGCAACGCAGACAAACCTACCCAAGGAGCCCCCGACGAAAGCAAGTGCTCGCGAATCCCCAGTGCGTCCGGTGGAGGCGGAACGAATTGAGTGTCTAGCGCAGAAAGCGCAAGGCGCGAGGCGCTGCGAGCCAAGGCAACCGCAAGATTGACATCTGCTTCAGAGGTTTTGGCAGATTTTTTGAATCGCTTATCTGCCGGCAAGTCGAATTCAATCCGAGGAGGCGTCTCACTAAAAGGACGCATTCGCAGACTTAATGCTTTGGCCAAATAAACCTTGGCTTGTTGCACGCCTGACGGTGACGCCTCTACCTCATCTGTCCACCAGTCAGGCAGCAGAAGAGCGAGCTTTCTTTTCGAAATGCCCTGCTTGTCTAAGGCGGAGTAAAGGTTCTGAACTGTGGTCATAGATCCCTCCTCCCTAGAATGGCATCACATGAAATGGGTAGCTCAAGCAGTAGACATCATGTCTTGCCGCAAAACTCACGGGACAGTATAGATTCTTTGTAGCAGTTGCAAGTTATGCACAGATGCGGACCATGCTGCTCGTCGAGTCAGCCAGCGCCCCTGCCGGAACACAGGTTCTTCGAGTTGAAGTGGCGTCTCCCCCTTTTTAGCCGGTATCCACAGCCCGAGAAAAAGCCGCGAACATAGCGGCTTTCCCATTTTCAACGTGCAGCTTTTTCCAGCGTCCAGCCCAGTACATCCAAGGCATCACAGCCGTCACGGGCGCTTGTGCATCATCTGTAACGACCGGCTAAAGTCGATCACCGATTCTTCGGCGACGGACAAACTATAGGCGAGCCTCTAGCGAAGTGAAACCCGGTTTATGCGTCTCGGAGACGTCCTACACCTTTCTCGGACATGCCTCATACCTTGATTTTTACCGCCATCAGACGGATATAAATACATTCTTACAGGCACAAAAAAGCCGACATCGCTGTCGGCTTTTTTGTGGGTCACTGCTTGGCTGGCTCACCCGGCTTCGGTGGAGGGTTGTCGAACAGGTTCAAACGCTCGCGAAGCTCGTGCGCCGGCAACGGTTCTTTATCCGCCGGCAACGCATTCGGGTCGGCTGGCGTGGCGGGCACTTCGCCCGGGCCACCCTGCCCTTGCGTCGGCTCTGGAGCCGGTTCCGCACCTTGCGAACCTTCGATGGCGCGCTGGGCTTTCTTGGTCAGCACCACGATGTCGATACGGCGATTGACTGGGTTGAACGGGTTCTCGCGATCGAACAACGCCGACGAGGCATAACCGACGACGCGTGCCACCTGCGCATCCGGATAGCTGCCGGCGATCAACGCACGACGTGCAGCGTTGGCACGGTTGGCCGAGAGCTCCCAGTTACCAAAGTCACCGGTGCCCGTGTACGGCTTGGCATCGGTGTGGCCGCTGATGCTGATCTTGTTCGGCACCGCTTTGATGGTGTCGGCCATGGCCAGCAGGATGTCTTCGAAGTATGGCTTCAGACGGGCACTGCCAGAGTCGAACATCGGCCGGTTTTCGGCGTCCACGATCTGGATGCGCAAACCGTCCGGCGTGATCTCGAACAGGATCTGGTCTTTGAATTTCTTGAGTTGCGGGTTCTCTTCGACTTTGTTCTGCAGTTCTTGCAGCAACAGCTCGAGACGCTCCTTCTCGACCTGCTCGGCCATGCCTTCAACCTGCTCGGTGTCGATAGTCACCTTGTCTGGCTGCGGCTGAGATTTCACCTCGGGGTTGAGGGTGTTCTCCGGCGCCAGGGTCGGCGAACCGCCCAGGTCGATGATGTACGGCGTGCCGCTTTCGGAAAAGCCGACCGGGTCCTTGAAGTAACCGGCGATGGCGATCTTCTGTTCGGGTGTTGCGGTGGACAGCAGCCACAGCACCAGGAAGAACGCCATCATCGCCGTCGCGAAGTCCGCGAAGGCGATTTTCCAGGCGCCCCCGTGATGCCCGCCGGCGATGCGCTTGACGCGCTTGATGATTATCGGCTGGTTATTTTCCATGCTTAGCGACCGCGAACCGCTTGTTCCAGCTCAGCAAAGCTGGGACGGTGCGCCGGGTACAGCACCTTGCGGCCGAACTCTACCGCCAGCGACGGCGGCATGCCGGAAGCGGAAGCGACCAGCGAGGCCTTGATGGCTTCGTAGACGTTCAGTTCTTCCTTGGCATCGTGGGCCAGGGAATGGGCCAGCGGACCGAAGAAACCGTACGCCGCGAGAATACCGAAGAAGGTACCGACCAGTGCCGCGCCGACGTGAAGACCGATGGAGGCCTGGTCGCCTTCGCCCAGGGAGGCCATGGTCACCACGATACCCAGAACGGCTGCGACGATACCGAAACCGGGCATGCCGTCGGCGATGCCGTTGACGGCGTGTGACGGATGCTCAAGATCTTCTTTGAGGCTGTATAGCTCCATGTCGAACAGGCCTTCCAGCTCGTGGGGAGCCATGTTGCCGGAGGACATGATGCGCAGGTAATCGCAGATGAACGCGGTCATGCGTTCGTCTTTGAGCACCGTCGGGTACTTGGCGAAGATGGGGCTCGCTGCGGCATCTTCGATGTCGCCTTCGATGGCCATCATGCCTTCGCGGCGGCTCTTGTTGAGGATCTCGTATATCAACCCCAACACTTCAAGATAAAAGGTATGAGTAAAGCG
This sequence comes from Pseudomonas sp. RT4P38, assembly GCF_054897765.1. Classification (NCBI taxonomy): domain Bacteria; kingdom Pseudomonadati; phylum Pseudomonadota; class Gammaproteobacteria; order Pseudomonadales; family Pseudomonadaceae; genus Pseudomonas; species Pseudomonas sp. RT4P38. The sequence goes on along the minus strand of NZ_CM142703.1, from coordinate 773,872 downwards.
CGAACCGAACATGCTCAGTGACTTCTTGAGCACGTGCATGGTCATGTAGCCGGGGTTGGCCTGCAAGAATGCGCCAAGGGCAGCACCACCGATGATCAACACCTCGAAAGGCTGGATCAGGGCGGCAATCTTGCCATGGGAGAGCACGTATCCGCCGAGCACGCTCGCGAATACGACGATGATGCCGATAATTTTAGCCATAGGTAGGAGAGCACTTACTGAGTCGGGTTCAAGGTCATATTCGGAAGTTAAAAAATCTCTTCTTCTACTTATCGGCAAAACTGCGCCAGACTATAGCCAGTTCAGGCGAAAAGCCAATTTGGCCCGCTCCGGGCATAGGTAATGCAGACGATGATCGCGTCCAACCATGGCTAACGAAACGAACGTTCCAACTCCAAAACCGACCACTCTCGAAGGCTGGGTCAAGCTTCTCGATGGCGTGCGCCTGCCGGTTCCGCAAGCCAGTCACGACCGTGTCTGCAAGGCCATCGCCAACAGTCGCAGCTCCCTGCGCGATATCGCCGAACTGATGCAGGACAGCCCGGCGCTGGCGCTGAGTGTGATTCGCGAAGCCAATCGCCACACCCATGGCAGCATGACCGAGCCCGCGGAAAACCTTGAGGTGGCGATCAATCGCCTCGGTTTGAAGCGCACCGAAGAACTGCTCGCCCGCCTGCCTGCCGAACCTCAGTCGGACATCCCGGTTGCCCTGCGTCAGTTGCAACTGATCAGCCAGCACGCGACTCAACAGGCCAACGGCTTTTTCGCCAGTCGCCTGGCCCGGCTTTGGCAGGACATTCACTGGGGCAGCCTGCTGTTTCTCTCGCCGCTCTGGCCGATGGCGTTGACCCATCCGCATCTGCTCGAAGAATGGGAGCTGCGGGTCATCCATAAAGGTGAATCCGCGAGCAAAGTCGAGAAGCAATTGTTCGGCGCACGCCTGCTGGAAATCTGCCTGGCGCTCGTGGACATCTGGCGCCTGCCGATCTGGGTGCAGCAGGGTTATCGGCTGTTGCTCAACGAGCAGCGTGAGCTGGTGAAAGTGCTGCGCATCGCTCGCGACAGCGATCACCCATTGCGCCAGCAGAACCGCCTCGATGACGATCCGACCCTGCGCCGCTGGCTCAATCAACCGGCCAATACAGTGCTGCTGGCCAACGGTCTGGCACTGTCGGCACAACACGCCTGGGACAGCCCTCACAGTGAACGCTGGCAGTACCTGACCAGCCTGTACCTGCAAATGCCGATGGACGAAGTGCAGCAGCAGTTGCACCAACAGGCCGCCAACAGCGCCCGCCATCACGCCATGCCAGACCTTTGGCACCCGGCCGTGTCGCTGATCTGGCCATGGGGCGTAACCCGCATCCACGCCGGTTTGCTGCCGGCCCCGGCGCCGACCGCCGAAGACCTGGCGAAGTGGCGCAGACAATGTGCCGAGTTGCTGGTGGAGCCGAGTCGCTTCACCAATGCCATGCACTTGACCACCTCTGCCCGGGACGCTTTGGTTGCGTGCGGCATGCGTCGGGTGATGATCCTGATGGCCGACCGTACTCACGCTAATCTGCGGGTGCACCAAACGGCCGGACTGCCGAAAGAAGTGGCCGGCCTGAATTTCGTGGTCAGCCAGAGCACTGTGCTGCAACGCCTGCTCTCGCAACAGGCCCAAGTGCGCCTGACACCGGACAACAATGCGCAATTTTCGACGCTATTGCCGGCCAGCCTGCGCTCACAGTTCGGCGGCGAACACCTGCTGCTACGCTCACTGGTCAATAACGGCCGGGTCATCATGATTGTGGTGGCGGATCAGGGCGGCGGGCCGTTCTCGGAAATCACCGTGCAAGCCTTCGGCAAAACCGCGCAATGTATTGAGAAAGCCCTGCATAGCTTTAGCCACCACGGCCAATGACCCGCTACAATCCTCCCTTTTGTGCTCTGGAGACCTCACATGTCTGACTTCTCTGGCTTGGCGCTGGTCATCGAGCCGAGCGACTTGCTCGCCCGTCTCGACGCCCGCGAACTGATTCTGGTGGACCTGACCAGCAGCGCCCGCTATGCCGCAGGGCATATCCCCGGTGCGCGTTTTGTCGATCCGAAACGCACGCAACTCGGTCAGGCGCCTGCGCCGGGACTGATGCCGCCGCAAGCGGCACTCGAAGCGTTGTTCGGCGAACTGGGCCACAACAAGGACGCGGTCTACGTCGTCTATGACGACGAGGGCGGCGGTTGGGCCGGGCGCTTTATCTGGCTGCTGGATGTCATCGGCCACAGCAAGTACCACTATGTCGATGGTGGCCTGACAGCTTGGCTGGCAGAAGGCTCGCCCATGTCGATCCAGATCCCGGCTCCGGTCGGCGGCCCGGTTGCGTTGACCCTGCACGACGAACCCACCGCCACCCGCGAGTACCTGCAAAGCCGTCTCGGTGCCGCCGACCTGGCGATCTGGGACGCACGCGGGCCGCTGGAGTACTCCGGCGAGAAAGTCCTGGCGGCCAAGGCCGGGCACATTCCCGGCGCGGTCAATTTCGAATGGACCGCGGGCATGGATCAGGCGCGCAACCTGCGCATCCGCACCGACATGCCGCAGATCCTGGAAAAACTCGGGATCAGCAAAGACAAAGAAGTGATTACCCACTGCCAGACTCACCATCGTTCTGGCTTCACCTATCTGGTGGCCAAATCCCTCGGTTATCCGCGGGTCAAAGGCTACGCCGGTTCCTGGGGCGAATGGGGCAACCATCCCGATACGCCCGTAGAGATTTAAGGTTTTTAAGGACAGTTAATGAATAAGCGTTTGTTTATCCTCAGCCAATACCTGCTGCCCCATCACCTGCTGTCGCGACTGGCCGGCTGTATCGCCGAATGCCGCGTGCGCTGGTTCAAGAATGCCTTCACCGCCTGGTTCGCCAAGCGTTATCAGGTGGACATGTCGCAGGCGCTGGTCGAAGACCTGACCGCCTACGAGCACTTCAATGCGTTCTTCACTCGCGCCCTGAAGGACGGCGCCCGCCCGCTGGACGAGACGCCAGGCGCGATTCTCAGCCCGGCCGACGGCGCGGTCAGCCAACTCGGCCCGATCGAACACGGTCGCGTGTTCCAGGCCAAAGGCCACAGCTTCAGTGTGCTGGAATTGCTGGGCGGCGACGCTGCCAACGCAGCGCCGTTCATGGGCGGTGATTTCGCCACCATTTACCTGTCGCCGAAGGACTACCACCGCGTGCACATGCCGCTGGCCGGCACCCTGCGCGAGATGGTCTACATCCCGGGCCGGATCTTCTCGGTCAACCAGACCACCGCCGAAAACGTTCCGGAACTGTTCGCCCGCAACGAGCGTGTGGCATGCATTTTCGACACCGAACGCGGGCCGATGGCCGTGGTGCTGGTGGGCGCAATGATCGTGGCGTCGATCGAAACCGTTTGGGCCGGGCTGGTCACGCCGCCAAAACGCGAGCTGAAAACCTTCCGCTACGACGAAGCTGCCCGTGCGCCAATCCATTTGGAGAAAGGTGCAGAACTGGGTCGGTTCAAACTGGGTTCGACCGCTGTCGTGCTGTTCGGGCCTGATCAAGTGAAGTGGGCTGAAGAGCTGGCGGCCGGTTCGCCGGTACAGATGGGCCAGGGCATGGGCCTGGCAAACGCCTGACCCCTGATCCGGCCCCGCGAACGTCTTCGCGGGGCCGGACATTTCGGTGGTGCCGTTACTCTATCTGTCCACGGAAGCCGATCGGCCCTTCGTTGGCGTAGGTATTGGTGCCACTGAGGTTTTTCCCTCCATCACTGGAGGTCACGCTCAACGCCACAACGTTCTGATTATCCCGACCTCCGATGACCCATTTGCCACCCGGATGCCAGGGGGCATCGTTGCCGCCCCACTGATTTTCAACGTTGTACTGGTTCTGGCCCGTGCGCTGAGCCTTGAAGCCAATGGGACCTTCACCCGCATACGTCATGGTGCCGGTGAAACTCTTCCCGCCATCGCCCGATTTGATCTCGATCGCGACAACGTTCTGGTTGTCCCGCGCGCCTAGCGTCCAGTCTCCGCCCGGATGCCAGGGTGCCGAACTACCGCCCCATTGATTTGCCACTACATATCTAGACATAAACTTCATCTCCTTGAAGTTACAAAGAGACCCGCCCTGCGTAGGCAGCAGGCCGTACGACTGTGCGTATCCAGTCGCACGACTGTCAGATTAGTAGGACACCCGGATGGCACTCGACTGACAGACAAACGGTAGAAATCCATAGCTGCTACAGTCAGACCATTCACTGCCCCTTTCCCGGTTGGAGTTTTTCCACCGCATGAATGAGACCAGTCTCCACCTGTTGCTACGCGCCCCGATCCCGACGCAGTTGCGCCTGTCGTTCTGTGAAGCCAACCCACGTGATCTCAAGCGCTGGATCGCCAATCTGCCCAAAGCCAATATCGGCGAGACCGCTCGCCAGCTGTATCAAGGCTTGAGCGAACTCAACCAGCTGCTCACGCCAAGCGAAAATCGCCTGCAATTGCTCGAACTGTTGCGCCCCGAGGTGTATTACGTCTGCAAACACCTTGAGCGGCATTTCCTGCATCAGTCGATTGTCCTCGACGAGCGTTCGCGCAAGATCGCCAACCTCTGCCAGGCGCTGCAACGTCACTTGGCCATTGGATACAAACAGATTGTCGTGCGCTTCACACCGACGTTCAGCAAGGACCGTGCGCCGCTGCTGACCCAGGCGCTACAACGGGCAATTCACTGCCTGAACGGGCCCCTTATTCGCTCGACCAAACTCTATTGCCCGGTGCCGGAAGGCCTGTGGCTGGAGCTGCATCAGCTCTACCGGATCGCCTGTGCACACCGACTCCAGCATCTGAGCCTGCGCGATGAACTGGCCAGCCAGACGCAAAACCTGAGCATCGAACAGACTTACGTAGTGGCTTTGCTGCTGGGCGCCTCACGCTGCAACCAACTGCGCCAGAACCAGATTGCCCGAGTGGCCGAGGTGCTGGAGCCTTGGAGCCAATGGATCAAGCTGCAACCCGGCAAACCGGCCACCGGACTGTTTGCCGTCGCGCCAGACCTCGACACCGGGCCGCGTTACCGCACCAAGTTCCGGGCCGAGCAGCAGGAGAATCTGCTGGGAATCGATCCGCAGCCTCTGGTCGCGGCCATCGAAGGCTATTTGCAAAAAACCGACAGCTCATCGCCGCTACCCGTACCGTCGGAGCTGAGCCTCGACACGTTGCAGCACCTCAGCGCTGCGTGGGGCCAGGCTGCCGAGCGCAGCTTCCAGCGTACCGTCGGCCAAGGTACTTTGACCTTGTGCGTGGGCATGAGCGCGCTGCATTTTTATCTGGGTGGGCAACGCTCATTCAGCGACATCTTGAAAAACCCTGGTGCCCGGCTTGCACAATTTTCGGCGACGCCTGTGACAAGCAGGGAAAAGGACCAATGGCACCAGGCCTTCGACGCCGCCCCCCAAGGCACTGCGGACGCTCTGCTGCCTTACGAAGAGATCGAATACCCGCAGCTGCTGAACGACGACAGCCACGAGGCATCCGACCGTAATCAGCACTTCCCGACCCACGTCTTGTCGGTGGTCAATCACAGCCCAGGCGGTTATTGCCTGGCCTGGCCCGGCGCGGTGCCTGCCGAGTTACAGGCAGGGGAGATGGTCGGCATCGAGGACGCTGCCGGTCAGGGCTGGAGCATCGCGGTGGTGCGCTGGATCCGCCAGGTGCGCGGCGGTGGCACGCAGATGGGCATCGAGCAGGTTGCGCCCTTCGCCGAGCCCTGCGGCCTGCAACTGGTGCGCACCCGTGATGACCACAGCCAATACCTGCGCGGTCTGTTGCTGCCGCAAATCAGCGCCATCGACCTGCCGGCCACTTTGCTCGCGCCGCGCCTGCCCTTTCAGGAGGGCAACAAGGTCATGATCAATACCAACGGCGAAGAACGCAGGGTCGGGCTGGATCGGCGGGTGGCGAGCACCAACAGCTTCAATCAGTTCGCCTACCGTCCCCTGGAGACAGCCAAAAACGACAACGCCGCGGTGAGCGGCGCTGAGGAGAATTTTGATTCGTTGTGGAAGTCGCTTTGAGGGTGAATCTCTAAAACTGTAGCGTCGCCATCGTCGGAACGCCGCCCGGACCAAGCTCGCTCCCACACTTGATCTGCTGTGAGCACACCATTTGTGAACGCCAGAGATCCACTGTGGGAGCGAGCTTGCTCGTGATGAGGCCAGATCAGGCAGCAAATACCTTAAAGTTGCCCGTCACGATCCCGGAAACCCAGCAGATACAGGACGCCATCCAGCCCAAGGGTGGAAATCGCCTGCTTCGCCGACTGCTTCACCAGCGGTTTGGCACGGAACGCCACGCCCAACCCGGCAATCGCCAGCATCGGCAAATCGTTGGCGCCGTCGCCAACGGCGATGGTCTGCTCCAGACGCAAACCTTCCTTGTGCGCCAGTTCTTTCAGCAGATCGGCCTTGCGCTGCGCATCAACAATCGGTTCGACCGCCACCCCGGTGACCTTGCCGTCGACCACTTCCAGTTCGTTGGCGAACACATAGTCGATACCCAGCCTGGCCTGCAATTGCTTGGCGAAGTAGGTAAAGCCGCCCGACAGGATGGCGGTCTTGTAGCCCAGACGCTTGAGTTCGGCGAACAGGGTTTCGGCGCCTTCGGTCAGGCGCAGCGAGGCGCCAATCGAATCCAGCACGCTGACGTCCAGCCCTTTGAGCAAGGCCAGGCGCTCCTTGAAGCTGGCGCGGAAGTCCAATTCGCCGGCCATCGCCCGTTCGGTGATCGCAGACACCTGATCGCCCACACCGGCAGCCTTGGCCAGTTCGTCGATGACCTCGGCTTCGATCAGCGTCGAGTCCATGTCGAATACCGCCAGACGACGGTTGCGGCGGAACAGTGAATCTTCCTGGAAGGCGATGTCGACGTTCAGTTCCTGAGCGACGCTGAGGAATTCGGCCCGCAATGCTTGCGGATCAGCCGCTTCGCCACGCACGGAAAACTCGATGCAGCCCTTGCCCTGATCGGCCGGGGTATCCAGCGGCATACGCCCGGACAGACGATCGATGTGGTCGATGTTCAGGCCATACTTGGCGGTGATCGAACTCACGGCCTGCAATTGCCCGGCGGTCACTTTGCGGGTCAACAGGGTCACGATGTGGCGTTTCTTGCCCTGATTGCCGACCCACTGCTGGTAATCCTCTTCGGACACCGGCGTGAAACGCACCTGCTGATCGAGCTTGTAAGCCGTGAACAGGATGTCCTTGAGCACCGATTTGCCTTGCTCGGTGTCAGGAATTTCAACCAGGATGCCGAACGACAGGGTGTCGTGGATCACCGCCTGACCAATGTCGAGAATGTTCACACCACCCTGGGCCAGAACGCCGGTAATGGCCGCAGTCAGACCCGGACGGTCGACTCCCGTGATGTTTATCAGGACGATTTCGCGCAAGGCGCACCCCCGCAGGTGGAAAAAAACCGCATTCTACCCACATTCAGTGACCATCGGGCACCGTGAGCGCTTTGACGGTCTAGGGCCTGTCGCTATACTGCGCGTCAACTTCACGGACAAAAGAGCCGAGCTCAAGTGAACCGGCCCACGCCAGTAAAAACCGATAACTTCTTTCTGCTGATCTTCCGTGCACTGCGCCACCGCCGTGTACCGATTGCATTGCGCATCGCCAGCCATAACGTGATCCTGGTCGCTCTGGCTCTGGTGATCTATGCCTGTGTGATGGGTTTGCAGTTCAAGCAGGCCATGCACGAGCAGGCGGATGCCCTGGGCGAAAGCCTGACCACCCAGACTGCCACGTCCGCCACGGAGCTGTTGGTGTCCAACGACATCCTCAGCCTCAACGTGCTGCTCAACAACCTGACCAAAAACAAGCTGGTGGCTCATGCTGCCATCTACAGCGTGGATAACCGCATCCTCGCCGAAGCCGGTCAGCGCCCCAAGCATAGCCTGCTGGGCGAAGCCGAAGGCATGTACCAGAGCAAGATCACTTTCCAGGACGTGACCGCCGGGCAACTGCGCATCAGCCTGGACATGGATCAGTTCCAGCAGCCGATGACCATCAGCCTGCAAAGCATGGGCATTTTGAGCGCGATTCTGCTGGCGCTGTCCCTGGCCTTGAGCCTGCGCCTGGGTCGGCACATCTCCACGCCGTTGCTGCAATTGCGGGTGTGGCTGCGCCATATCGACGAATACACCCCGGCCACCGAGCGTCAGGATGAAATCGGCGACCTGGCTCGCCAGTTGCACGCCAACTTTGCGCCAGAGCCGGCCGAGCCGGAACCTGCTCCCGAGCCTGAGTACGACGAAAGCGACTACGAAGACGCAGACGATAACGAGCCAACCTTCGAGGTGCGCAATCTGCGTGACCCGAGTTTTGACGAAGCCAAGCCTGTGGCCGGCCTCAAACCTGCGCCACGGCAGATTGTCAGCACCGTTGAAGACGATGACGACGATGATGCATTTGCCGATTTGCGTGATGAATCGGCCGACGTCGCGCCGAAACCGGCAGTAAAACCGGTGATCTCGAACGTGCCACAGCACAGCGCCGTCCTGGCCGTGCAACTGGGCGCTCAGGATCAGCTGCGTCGTCTGCCCCGGACTCGGCTGGAAGAATTGCTCAAACGCTATCGCGACTGTCTCGATCAGGCCGCCTCGCTCTACCAGAGCGAACTGCACACCCTGAACGATGGCAGCACGCTGATGCTGTTCCACACCGAAGACAGCGGCGACGACTACCTGACCAACGCCATCTGCTGCGGTGAGTTGTTGCGAGCTCTGGGCCATCAGCTGCAGATCGAAGTCGCCGACAGCGGCATCACCTTGCAATTGCAGTTGGGCCTGACCCTGGGTGACGAGCTGTTCGGCCTCAGCCAGATTGATCTGCTGCTGACCGAAGCCGCTCAGGATGCGCTGGCCCTGTCGCAACACAGCCGCAACCTGCTGCTGGTGGAGCGCAAGATCGGTGACGACGCGCTGATCCGCCAGCGTGCGCGTATCCGCCCGATCGCAAGCCCGGAAGGGGCTTGCTGCGTAGAGCGGCTGATGGAGCCTTATCCGTCGATGCTCGAGCGACAACTGGCGCGGATGCATGAGCGTCGGGCGTAAATAGCCCCGTTATAAAAAAGCCCGCAGACGAGTAATCGTCTGCGGGCTTTTTGTTGCCTGCTCTGGCCTCATCGCGAGCAAGCTCGCTCCCACAGGGATCCTCAGTGGACATATTCTTTGTGAACACCAGAGGGGCCCTGTGGGAGCGAGCTTGCTCGCGATGAGGCCAGGACAGGCAGCAGAGATCTCTAAACTGCAGAAACAACAAAGCCCGCACTAGGCGGGCTTTGCTTTGGATCAGTCCAGGCTTAGAACCTGAACACTTCCATATCGGTCCGGATCGGCGAAGCCATCGGGATCTTCGGTTGCTTTTCCGCTTCCGCCGCTGGTGCCGCCGGCTTGGCTGCCGGCTTTTTCGGCGCTTCGGCGATCGGTGGCTGATTGGCCAGTGGCTTGAGCGCCGTCGACAGTTGCTCAGCCAAACGCTGCAGCAACACACCCTGAGCCTGAACCTGAGCCGCTGTGCCACCGGCATGCTGCTCTTGCAGGTGAATGATGCGGTTATCGCGAACCTGGCCCCGACGGTCGATCAGACGCCATTGCGCATCAAGGATCGCCGGTTGCGCCTCACCCGAGTCCAGACGAGTAATCGTCAGAAGAACCTGAACATCCGGCGTGAAGCCCACTGTCGCAGGCGCCAGCACCACGCGCTGGCTGTCCAGATGACCCGCTACCTGACGCAGCAACAGCTGATCGATATCGGACGACAGGCTACCCGCCCAACGACCATCAGTCGAAGCTTGCAGGCTGCCATCCGGCTGTCGCTGCAACAACGTTTCGCGTTGCAGGTAATCAGCCACCGTTACCGGACCCAGCAATACAGCCATGCCCGCGCTTTGCGCAGGCTCAGCCGGACTTCCGCTGTCCAGTTGATACAGCGACACCGGTTGGTGTGTGCTGCAACCCGCCAGGCCAAGAACGCCAGCGAGCATCAAAATAAAAGGAAGGCGCAGAGCAGTCATCGTCCCATCCAGGTGGTTGCCACAAGGCTAACCACAGTGAAAATACTCAAAAAATACAAAGAACGCTCAGCCACGCCGGCGCTTGAAAGGCCATATCATCCGTGAATATGCGTTCCGACTCCAGCGCCAAAGCGTCGATCTACGCGTTAAATCGTAGATCGAGCGCTCTAGGACGCTTAATTGAGGTTTTCGACGAGCAGCGCATCTACCCTTTGAAAGCCACGTGGCAGTTTGTTACCACGACGTCCGCGCTCACCTTTGTAGTGTTCAAGGTCGTCTGCTTTCAGCGACAAGGTACGTTTTCCGGCCTGCAGCACCAACGTCGCGCCATCCGGCAACACGGCGATGTCCGTGACATATTCTTCGCGACTGGCGACACGCTCACCGGAGATCCCGATGATCTTGTTGCCTTTGCCCTTACCTAATTGTGGCAGATCGCTGATCTTGAAGATCAGCAGGCGACCTTCGGTGGTCACCGAGGCCAACCAGTTCTGCTCACGATCGGCCACCGGACGCGGCAGAATCACCTTGGCGTTGTTCGGCAGGCTCAACAGCGCCTTGCCCGCCTTGTTCTTGGCTTGCAGGTCTTCACCCTTGACCACGAACCCGTAACCGGCGTCGGACGCGATCACATACAGCGAATCGTCTTCCGGCATCAGCACGCATTCGAAGCTCGCCCCTGGTGGCGGCGTCAGACGACCGGTCAGTGGTTCGCCCTGGCCACGGGCCGATGGCAGCGTGTGTGCGGCCACCGAATAGCTGCGACCGGTGGAGTCGATAAACACGGCGAACTGGTTGGAGCGACCGGGCGCCAAGGCCTTGAAACCATCCCCGGCTTTGTAGGAAAGCCCGGTGGCGTCGATTTCGTGCCCTTTGGCAGAACGAACCCAGCCTTTTTCCGACAGGACGACGGTCACTTTCTCGTTCGGCAGCAGATCGTGCTCGGTCAGGGCCTTGGCTTCGGTGCGCTCGACGATGGGTGAACGACGGTCGTCGCCGTAGGTTTCGGCGTCCTTGATCAGTTCGGTGCGTACCAGTTTTTTCAGCTTGGCTTCACTACCCAGCAAGGCTTGCAGCTTGGCCTGTTCCTTGAGCAGTTCATCCTGCTCGGCACGCAGCTTCATTTCTTCCAGGCGCGCCAACTGACGCAAACGGGTGTCAAGGATGTAATCGGCCTGGATTTCGCTCAGGGCGAAACGCGCGATCAGCGCCGCCTTCGGGTGTTCTTCGGTACGGATGATGTGAATCACTTCATCCAGGTTGAGGTAGGCGATCAACAAACCGTCCAACAGGTGCAGGCGGCGCTCGACCTTGTCGAGGCGGAATTGCAGGCGTCGACGCACGGTGTTGACGCGGAACTCCAGCCATTCCACCAGCAACGCACGCAGGTTTTTCAACTGCGGCTTGCCGTCCAGACCGATGATGTTGATGTTGACCCGGTAGCTCGACTCCAGCTCGGTGCTGGCGAACAGGTGCTGCATCAGCGCATCGTGGTCAAAGTTTTTGCGTGCGCCCGGAATAATCACGATCCGGCACGGGTTTTCGTGGTCGGATTCGTCTCGCAGGTCAGCGATCTGTGGAGCCTTGGACGGCTTGGCCTGCATCATCGCCGCGATCTGCTCCAGCACCTTGGCACCGGAGACCTGATGCGGCAGCGCGGTAACGATGATGTCGCCGTCTTCAATGTGGTACACGGCGCGCATGCGCACCGACCCCTTGCCGGTTTCGTACATTTTCAGCAGATCGGCGCGCGGCGTGATGATTTCCGCTTCGGTCGGGTAATCCGGGCCCTGAATGTGTTCGCAGAGCTGTTCGACCGTGGCTTTGGGCTCATCGAGCAAACGCACGCACGCTGTCGCGACTTCGCGCAGGTTGTGTGGCGGTACGTCGGTGGCCATGCCCACGGCGATGCCAGTGGTGCCGTTGAGCAGGATGTTCGGCAAACGCGCCGGCAACACCAGCGGCTCGTCGAGGGTGCCGTCAAAGTTCGGGCCCCAGTCCGCGGTGCCCTGGCCCAGTTCGCTGAGCAGCACTTCGGAATAACGCGACAGCCGCGCCTCGGTGTAACGCATGGCGGCGAAGGACTTGGGATCATCCGGCGCACCCCAGTTACCCTGGCCGTCGACCAGCGTGTAGCGGTAACTGAACGGCTGGGCCATCAGGACCATGGCTTCGTAGCAGGCCGAATCGCCGTGCGGGTGGAACTTACCGAGCACGTCACCGACGGTACGCGCCGACTTCTTGTGCTTGGAATCGGCGTCCAGCCCCAACTCGCTCATCGCATAGATGATGCGTCGCTGTACCGGTTTCAGGCCATCGCCGATATGCGGCAAGGCACGGTCCATGATCACGTACATGGAGTAGTTGAGGTAGGCATTTTCGGTGAAGTCAGCCAGTGACCGGCGTTCTACACCGTCCAGGCTGAGATCAAGGGAGTCGCTCATGCGGGCCTCATCGGTTCGTTGTCTGGCGCAGCAGCATGGTGCCACCGCGCTGGGTAAATTCAAGTTTGTTCAGCGCGCTCATACCGAGCAGCACTTGATTGCCATCCAGGCCCGGCACAACGAGGGCTCGAACATCACGCAGCACAATGTCGCCCAGTTGCAGCCGGTCAATGCGGGTTCGATAGCCCTCGGTACGACCGCTGGCCGTGCTCAGGGTCACCCCGAAGCCTTTTTCCAGTTTCAGCCGTTCGGCCATACCACCCGGGATTGCCACATCAGTCGCCCCGGTATCGAGCATGAAATCCACCGGCTGGCCGTTGATCTGGCCGCTGGCGACAAAATGTCCCTGGCTGTTACTGGCCAGTTTCACTTCGATAAAACCTTCGCCCTGTTGCGAACTGACAACCGCGTTCGGATTCTGCTGGCGCTGTTCCCACTGACCGAAAAACCGTGTGGCCAGAAACAGCGCCGCGCACCAGGCCAGCACCAACAATACTCGACCGGCGCGTTTGCCCGGTGGCTGCTGACTCATGGCTTGGCACTCCAGCCACCTTCAGGCGCGGCAAAACGCCAGACGATCGGGCGTTTCTCGCCATCGGCGCGGGCATCGTTGTTGTTGTCGGTGCCGATCCACGCCCCCTCTGCGTCGATAACCAACGCTTCGGTCAGGCCGTAGGGATCTGAATAACGGCGATGCGCCTGCAAGGCTTCATTGGCAAACGACCAGCAGCGCTCGACCTTGGCCGTCACCGAATCACGGCGGCAGATCTGGTAGGCGTTGCGTTCAAGGGTGAACAGCTTGCCGTCGAACAGCGATAGATCGGCAAAGTCCCGAGATACCGCTTTGGCTCGGGGAAACTGCGCCGGCTGCATTTCTTTCCCCGCTTCGCTCACCAACACGCAACCCCCATCGCAATCCCAGACCGTCTGTTTGCGCTTGATCAGCAGCAATCCACGACTTTGACGCTCGGCAGCGAGCCACAATTGATCACCCGCCGGATTGATCGCCAGGCCCTCGAACAACGCATTGAAGTGCAGCAGCATGCCGCTGGCCCGGGCTTCGCGAATCAGAATCGGCGAGATCTTCAGCCAGGACGATGGCCCAACGGGCGGCACTTGCAGAACCGCCGCATGGGATTCACTGACGATGTAGCGATTACCCGCGCCGTCGCAGGTGATGCCTTCAAAATCCAGATCCCCGCCCCGGACAAACGACGCCACCCAGGTCCGAGAACGCAGCCCCCAAGGCAAATCGCTGTCAGGCACCGCAGGTACGTCGATGCCCACGGTTTCAGCCTGCCAGACGGTATCGCGGGTATCGAGGCGGTAAATCTGATCATCATCGCGATCGGACACCGTCCACATATCCTTGCCACACTGGGCCAGCCCCGACAGGTTGCCGCCGCGCATACCGTCAACGGGATGCTCGGACAACAGGCGCAGTTCCGGCACCGGTTCGGCAAACGCCGTCACCGAGGTCAGCAGTAACGCACACGCCAGGGCAAAGCCAACCCGCATCAGCCAAGAACCTCGGCCAGGTTGCCTTTGGATTCCAGCCAGGATTTGCGATCACCCGCGCGTTTCTTCGCCAGCAGCATGTCCATCATTTCTGCTGTAGCGTCGTAATCTTCAAGCGTCAGCTGCACCAGACGCCGAGTGTTCGGGTCCATGGTGGTTTCGCGCAGCTGCGGCGGGTTCATTTCACCCAGACCTTTGAATCGTGTGACCTGCGGCTTGCCACGTTTCTTCTCGGCCACCAGACGATCGAGGATGCCATCGCGTTCGGCTTCGTCCAGGGCGTAGTAAATCTCTTTGCCCAGGTCGATGCGGTACAGCGGCGGCATGGCGACGTAGACGTGACCGGCATCCACCAACGGGCGGAAATGCTGGACGAACAACGCACACAGCAAGGTGGCGATGTGCAGACCGTCGGAGTCGGCGTCGGCGAGGATGCAGATTTTGCCGTACCGCAGCTGGGCGATGTCCGCCGAGCCTGGATCAACACCGATGGCCACGGCAATGTTGTGCACTTCCTGACTGGCCAGCACTTCGCTTCCGTCGACTTCCCAGGTGTTCAGAATCTTGCCACGCAAAGGCAGGATCGCCTGAAACTCTTTATCCCGCGCCTGCTTGGCCGAACCGCCAGCGGAATCACCTTCCACCAGGAACAGCTCGGAACGCATCGGATCCTGCCCGGCGCAGTCGGCGAGTTTGCCCGGCAGCGCTGGCCCTGCAGTGATGCGCTTGCGCTCAACCTTTTTGCTGGCCTTCAGACGGCGGCCGGCATTGTTGATCGCCAGTTCCGCCAGCAGCATGCCGGTTTCAGGGTGGGCGTTGAGCCACAGGCTAAACGCGTCCTTGACTACCCCGGACACGAACGCGGCCGCTTCACGGGACGACAGACGCTCTTTGGTCTGGCCGGAGAATTGCGGCTCTTGCATCTTCATCGACAGAACGAAAGCGATGCGTTCCCAGACGTCTTCCGGCGCCAGTTTCACGCCACGAGGCAGCAGGCTGCGGAATTCGCAGAATTCGCGCATCGCATCGAGCAAGCCCTGTCGCAGACCGTTGACGTGGGTGCCGCCCTGAGCCGTCGGGATCAGGTTGACGTAGCTTTCCTGCACGCTGTCGCCACCTTCCGGCAACCACAGCAGCGCCCAATCGACCGCTTCTTTGTTACCGGCCAGGCTGCCGCAGAACGGTTCGTCCGGCAGGCGTTCAAATTCGCTGACCGCGTCGACCAGGTAGGAGCGCAGGCCGTCTTCGTAATGCCATTCGACTTTCTCGCCGGTGGCCTTGTCTTCAAAACTGACCAGCAGCCCGGGGCACAGAACGGCCTTGGCCTTGAGCACGTGCTTGAGGCGGCTGATGGAGAATTTCGGCGAATCGAAGTACTTCGGGTCCGGCGCGAAGAACACGCTGGTACCGGTGTTGCGCTTGCCGACGGTGCCAATGACCTCCAGCTCGGTTTGCTTGTAACCATTGGCGAAGGTCATCTGGTATTCGTTGCCGTCACGCTTGACGCGCACCCGGACTTCGTTCGACAAGGCGTTGACCACGGAAATACCTACCCCGTGCAGACCGCCGGAGAACTGGTAATTCTTGTTGGAAAACTTGCCGCCCGCGTGGAGCTTGGTGAGGATCAGCTCGACGCCCGAAACGCCTTCTTCGGCGTGGATATCCACCGGCATGCCACGGCCGTCATCGCTGACTTCCAGGGAGTGATCGGCGTGCAGGATGACCTGCACCGACGTCGCATGCCCGGCCAAGGCTTCGTCGACGCTGTTGTCGATGACTTCCTGGGCGAGGTGGTTCGGCCGACTGGTGTCGGTGTACATGCCGGGGCGTTTGCGCACCGGGTCGAGGCCCGAGAGGACTTCGATGGCGTCTGCGTTATAAGAGCTAGCGCTGGGAGTGGCCATGGGGTCTCGTCGTCCGCCTGTAAAAAGAGTGTTCTGTGAAAAAGAGGCGATGACTCACAGTGCTGTGAAATCGATCGCCTGATACAAATCTGCGCCGATGCCGGCGAAACTCAGCATTGCCGGAAGTTGCTCGGCAAAACCCTGGAAACTATGGTCGCCGCCGGCCTGGATGCGCAAGGCACAGGCCCGGTAGTACTGCTGGGCGAGGCGGTAGTCCAGCGTTTCATCGCCGGTCTGCAACCACACCTGATACCGCTGCGGGTCCTGGGGCGCCGGCACTTCCAGCTCGGCCAGGGCCGTCACGTGGTCGTGGGTCAATTCCCAGGCCTCATCGGTATACAGGTTTTTCTGCGTCCCCAGATACCCGTCGAACATCCGGTGCGGACTGACGGCAGGGTTGATCAACAGGGCCTTGAGGTCATGGCGCTCGGCCAAGTGAGTCGCATAGTAGCCGCCGAGTGAGCTGCCGACCAGCAGTGGCCGCCCCAGCTCTTCAATCGCCCGATCTAGCTGACCGATGGCCTCGCGCGGATGGTGATGCAAGGCCGGAACGCGCAACTGATCGCTCAAGCCCAGACGCTCCATCACATCGATCAACTGACAGGCCTTTTTGGAGGCAGGCGCGCTGTTGAAACCGTGGATATATAGGATCGAACCGGACATTTGAGCTCCCTGTGCGTCGGGTAAAGAGGCGCAGTTTACAGGGAGTCGGGGGGATCCGCAGGATTCAGGTTGCCTGAGCCGCCGCCATCGCGAGCAAGCTCGCTCACACACTGGATCTGCGTCGTTCACAAATCCCCTGTGGGAGCGAGCTTGCTCGCGATGGCCGCGACTCGGTCTTTGGTAGTAACAAAAAAATCAATAGCCGTTCGAACCGTAATCGACCTCAAAGTCGAACCCGGTGACGCGTTCCACGCCGGTTTCGAGACGGCCATCCGGCAAAAGCCGCAACCAGCGGTACCCTGGGGCTTCGTCACTCACCTTGAAATCATCACTGCCCGGTTCGAACTGAATACACGTCGAAGGCGAAGCAATCAAACGTACGCCATTGCGAACCTGGTCGATCTCTTGATGCACATGCCCCCACAAAACAGCGCGAACCTGCGGAAACCGATCGAGCACCGCAAACAACGCCTCAGGATTACGCAACCCGATCGGTTCCATCCACGCACACCCGATTGACACCGGATGATGATGGAAGCACACCAGATGATGCCGCTGCGGTGCCTCGCTCAACGAACGGGCCAGCAATTGCAACTGCTCATCCTGCAGATACCCCGGCACCGAACCCGGCACGGCCGAATCGAGCAACGTGACCCGCCAGTTACCGACATCCACCACCGGCTCCAGCAACGCACTCTGCACGGCCGCTTCGGCCATGATCTGTGGCTCATCGTGATTGCCGGGTATCCAGCGCGCCGGCGCATCGAGCTGCCGGGTCAGGTCGCGAAACAGCTGATAGGACTCCAGCGTCCCGTCCTGAGACAAATCACCGCTGGCGATGATCAGATCAATCTGCGGCTGCTGAACCCGCACCAGCTCGATGACCTTTTGCAGACTGTCACGGGTATTCATGCCCAACAACGTCCCGTCCGTCTCGGCAAACAGATGACTGTCGGAGAGTTGCACCAGCAACGCCGAATCGGCGGTGGTTAATGTGGATACGCTCGGCAAGGCGTTCTCCCAGGGCTGAATCACGGGATTGGATGAGTGCCGCAATTATGCTGGGGGACGATCAAAAGGGGAAACCTGTGAACCTGACCCAGTTCACAACTAGTGCACTCAGCGTACAACCGCGTACTCATGCCCACACGCCAGACAATGGCTCAGCCATTCGCCCAAGAACATATTCAGCTGGGCCTTTTCGTCCGGCTGATGCATTGAGGCATTCGGGTAAGGATAGATGCCGCGAAAGCGTCGCGCATGTTCGGCGCTGACCACTTCGGCCATGCACGCGTCGTGATAGACCTGCACTTCCAGTTGCGGCACCGGCAGCCACGGCAGGCTGTGTTCCTGGCGCACTTGCAAAGTCGTCGTGTACGGACAGACCTGCAGCACTTCGAGGGCCAGCACGCCGAGCATCTGGTCGCCGTGGGTCACGGCAATGCGCCGCGCCTGCGGCTCGTTGCGCATGTCCGGTAGCAGTCGCATCAGGCGCGCGTAGTTGGCCTCGCAGGAGGCTTGCAACCCCACAAGGTCGACCCGATAGCGATCGCGAAGTTTATTTACGACCATAACCCCCTCACTTCAGCGCGGTTCAAAGCAAGCCATTGCAAAGCAATGATGCTGGCCGCGTTGGCAATTCGTCCGTCGCGTACGGCCTGCAGGGCATCTTCAAAGGCCCAGACCGTGACGCGGATATCTTCTGCTTCTTCCTCCAGCCCATGCAAGCCGCCAACCCCGGTACTGTCGCAGCGCCCCAGGTACAAATGCACGAATTCATTGCTGCCGCCCGGCGATGGAAAATATTGGGTCATCGGCCAGAGCGCCCCGAACACAAGCCCAGCTTCCTCCTGCGCTTCGCGGTGAGCAACTGCTTCCGGTTCTTCATCCTTGTCGATCAGACCAGCGACCAGTTCGATCAGCCATGGATTGTCGATTTTGCCCATGGCACCGACGCGAAACTGCTCGATCAACACCACTTCATCGCGTTGCGGATCGTACGGCAGCACGCACACCGCATCGTGGCGAACGAACACTTCACGATTGATCTCGCGACTCATGCCACCGGCGAACAGTTCGTGGCGCAAGTGCACGCGATCGAGCTTGTAGAAGCCCTCGTAGCACTTTTCGCGCCGAACGATCTCAACGGTGGCCGGAATGGCGTTGGCAAAATCAGTCATGACAATCCTCTTTACTGAAAATCCGTTACGAGGCTCCTTTTTGTTACTTGCAACCTCGACTTCGCGCCATCCTAACGCGCCCGCGGCGTTTGATGCAGCCCCTTTCCAGACAGCGGGATAGACGGCAGGGCTGTAAACAACTCTAATTAGCTTAGTGGCGAACTGATTACTCCGCTGACAGTCGAAGCGGGTAACTTTTCGCCTTTCCCTGTTTTATGAAGGACGCCCATGTCGCTTTTTAAAATCGCCTCCGTGGCCGCAATCGCCCTGACTCTGGGCGCGTGCCAGAGTTTGTTCCAACCCAACTACCGGGCGCCGCTGGAAACCACCCGCGATGCATCGGAACAGTTGAAACCTGGCTGCACCACGCCTGATTGCCCGTTGGTAAACATTGATACGCTGCGCTTCCCAGACGAACCGCAGTTGGACGGCATCCTCGAAAAACGCCTGCTGCAAATGACCCGCACCTCGCCCGACGCCCCAGTGGCGCCGACGTTGGCAGCGTATCGCGAGCAATTTTTGAGCAGTGCCGGCCCGCGCTACAGCAGTTACCTGCAAGCCAAGGTACGTGAGCAGCATGACGGCTTGGTGATCGTTGAATTCTCCAGCTACCTGGACACCGGCGGTGCCCATGGCACGCCGGGCCGCAGCTTCATCAACTACTCACGCCAGCAACACAAGGTGCTGACACTGTCGGACATGTTGGTGCCTGGGCAGGAAGAGGCATTCTGGAAAGCCGCGCAGGTAGCGCACAACAGCTGGCTGATCAGCACCAAGCTCGATCAGGAGCCGGAGTTCCTGAAGAACTGGCAATTCCAGAAAACCCAAAACGTGGCGCTGACCTACGGCGGCGTGATCCTCAAGTACGAAACCAGCACCATCGCGCCTTACGCGCTGGGCCACATCGAACTGAAGATCCCTTACCCTCGTCTGAACGGCATTCTCAAGCCCGAGCTGTTTCCTGGCCGTAACTGAAGGCTCGACCCAGAATGAGCTGCAGCAGCCCTGCCAGAATCAACGCCGGCAGGGTTGCGCCGATGTCCGGATACAGATTAGCCAGCAAATGATAGGTGCTCACGCCGCCCAACCAGGCGAGCAGCGCCGGCCAGCGCAATGCGGCTGACGCCACGCGAGCACTGCGTTTACGCAGGATGAAGTGATCCACCAGCACCACGCCAAACAGCGGCGCAAACACCGAACCGATCAATAGCAGGAAGTTCTGGTACTGGACCAATGGTGCCAGACAGGCGATCAGGATGCAGATCACACCGATGGCCAGCGCCAGATGCTCGACTTTCAAGCGCAACAGAATCCCGCTGGAAACGGCCGCCGAGTGAATGTCAGCGAACGCTTTTTCCGACTCGTCCAGCAGGATCAGCAGCAGCGGAATCCCCAAACCGGCACCGGCCAATGCCAACAGCAAGGCATTCACTTCGCCGCTCGGCGCAAACGCCAGGGTGTAAGCCACGCCGAGACTCATCAGCCAGAAGTTACCGATAAAGAAGCCCAGCGCCGTGCCGCCGAACACGTTTTTCGCACGCTTGCCGAAACGTGAGTAATCGGCAATCAGCGGCAACCACGACAGCGGCATAGCGATGGCAATGTCGAAGCCCACGGCGAACGACATCGAACCGTCACCGGCCTGCGCCCACAACGCGGCCAGATCGGCTTTGGCAAACAGGTTCCAGGTCAGCCAGATGCACGCGGCCAGCAGCAGCCAGATGCCCCACTTGCGCAGGATCTGCCGCACGAACGTCAGCGGGCCGCTGATAGCCAGCAAGGTTGCCAAACCACCAAAGAACACGGTCCAGAGCAGCGGATTCGACAGCAGACTGCCTTCACTGAACGCCCGCGCGCCGAGCAGACTGGCGGCGTCGCGCATGACGATGATTTCGAACGAGCCCCAACCGATCAGTTGCAGCAGGTTCAGCACGGCCGGCAGGCTCGCGCCTTTTGCACCGAGGCTGAGTTTCAGCGCGGCCATCGACGACAGACCGGTGTCGCTGCCGATCACGCCAACGGCGGCCAGCAACAGAACGCCAACCAGGGTGCCGAGAAAGATCGCCAGTAGCGAGCCGGACAGGCCCAGACCTGGCGCGAGCAATGCACCGGTCTGCAGGACCATCAGGCCGATGCCGAGGGAGAACCACAGGGAAAACAGATCGCGACCGCCAAAGACACGTTTGTCGATCGGAACCGCAGAATCCGGGGAGTAAGTGCTGGGTTGAATGCTCAAGGGTGTTATCTCAGAGGGACATTTGTTGTGATCGTTCCCACGCTCCGCGTGGGAATGCAGCCCGGGACGCTCCGCGTCCCAAAGCGTGACGCAGAGCGTCACAAGAGGCATTCCCACGCAGAGCGTGGGAACGATCAATACTGGATCAAACCTTCTTGTACAGCTGACTGCCTTCCTGTTTGAACCGCTCTGCCTGGTCCGCCAATCCCTGGGCGACTTCGGCATCGACGGTTTCGATCCGTTGGTTGGCCGCGTATTCGCGGACTTCCTGGGTGATCTTCATCGAACAGAATTTCGGTCCGCACATGGAGCAGAAATGCGCGACCTTGGCCGAATCCTTCGGCAAGGTCTCGTCGTGATACGAACGCGCGGTGTCCGGATCAAGGCCCAGGTTGAACTGATCTTCCCAACGGAATTCGAAACGCGCCTTGCTCAAGGCATTGTCGCGAATCTGTGCACCCGGATGCCCCTTCGCCAGATCGGCGGCGTGCGCGGCGATCTTGTAGGTGATGATCCCGGTCTTCACGTCATCCTTGTTCGGCAGGCCCAAGTGTTCCTTCGGCGTCACGTAGCACAGCATCGCGCAACCGAACCAGCCGATCATCGCCGCACCAATACCCGAGGTGATGTGGTCATAGCCTGGCGCGATGTCAGTGGTCAGCGGGCCGAGGGTGTAGAACGGCGCCTCGTCGCAGCATTCCAGCTGCTTGTCCATGTTCTCTTTGATCAACTGCATCGGCACGTGGCCCGGGCCTTCGATCATGCACTGCACGTCATGTTTCCACGCAATTTTGGTCAGCTCGCCGAGGGTTTCCAGCTCACCGAATTGTGCAGCGTCGTTGGCGTCGGCAATCGAGCCCGGACGCAGGCCATCGCCCAGCGAGAAGCTGACGTCGTAGGCCTTCATGATTTCGCAGATGTCTTCGAAATGGGTGTAGAGGAAGTTCTCTTTGTGGTGCGCCAGGCACCACTTGGCCATGATCGAACCGCCACGGGAAACAATGCCGGTCACGCGTTTGGCGGTCAGCGGCACGTAGCGCAGCAACACGCCGGCGTGGATGGTGAAGTAATCGACGCCCTGCTCGGCCTGTTCGATCAGCGTGTCGCGGAACAGCTCCCAGGTCAGGTCTTCGGCAGCCCCGCCGACTTTTTCCAGGGCCTGGTAGATCGGCACCGTACCGATCGGCACTGGCGAGTTGCGGATGATCCACTCGCGGGTTTCGTGAATGTGCTTGCCGGTGGACAGGTCCATGACCGTGTCCGAACCCCAGCGAATACCCCAGGTCAGTTTCGCCACTTCTTCTTCAATGGACGAACCCAATGCGCTGTTGCCGATGTTGCCGTTGATCTTCACCAGGAAGTTACGGCCGATGATCATCGGTTCCAGTTCGGTGTGGTTGATGTTGGCCGGAATGATTGCGCGACCGCGGGCGATCTCTTCACGGACGAACTCGGGGGTGATGATTTTCGGCACGCTGGCGCCAAAGCTGTGACCGGCATGTTGCTGGTCCAGCAGGCCAGCGGCGCGAGCCACTTCAAGCTTCATGTTTTCGCGGATGGCGACGTATTCCATCTCGGCGGTGATGATGCCTTTGCGGGCGTAGTGCATCTGGCTGACGTTGGCACCGGCCTTGGCCCGGCGCGGGTTGTTCACGTGAGCGAAACGCAGCTTGGTCAGCTCCGCATCGGCGAGACGTTCCTGGCCGAAGTTGGAACTCAGACCCGGCAGACGCTCAGTGTCGCCACGGGATTCGATCCACGGCGAACGCACATCGGCCAGGCCTTTGCGCACGTCGATGATGACGTTGGGATCGGTGTACGGGCCGGAGGTGTCGTACACAACCACCGGCGCGTTGATCTCACCGCCGAAATCGGTCGGGGTCACATCAAGGCTGATTTCGCGCATTGGCACGAGGATGTCCGGGCGAGAGCCCTGAACATAGATTTTTTGCGAGCGGGTAAACGGCTGAACCGATTGCTGATCGACTTGGGCCGAATCACTCAGGTTCGTAGTGTTTTTTAGTTTTATCGTCATCACGGGCTCTCCAAACACATCCAGGCAGTGGATTTTTGTCGGAGCGAACCTGTAATCGAATGGACGCACGGGCGCTGGGAAAACCAGCAGTGCTGTGCTCAGTGCTCGAGGGGTGTTCGATTGTCGAACAACATCCCGGACGAAGCACAAGAGGACTCGCCGGGTGACGAGAAATCTTGTTCCCTACGCAGGCGCTAACCTGATCAGGTTCAACGGGATCCGAAATTATTCGATCTCAGCCTCATAGCAAGGCACCCCGACAAGAACCCGGCCAGTCTAGACACAACTGCCAAAGAACGCCAACACCGCGGTAAACACCATGATGAATGGCGCAATTACAGGATTGTTGCCATGCGGATGCCCAACTACACTCGCACCCCATGTCCCGCCTTGACGCTGTGCGGGCTGCGCCGTACCTTTGGCGCTCAAATTATCAGCGTAATTTTTTAGGGATCGCCTCATGCTGCGCAAACTCTCACTGGCCCTTGCCGTGTCTTGTGCGTCCAACGGAATGGCCTGGGCAGCAGAAGCGCCCTTATCGACCAAAACCGACCTGGTCAGCGTCTACCAGGAAGCGGTGGACAATAACGCCGACCTGGCTGCCGCTCGCGCTCAGTACGGCGCGCAGAAAGAAGTCGTACCCCAGGCCCGCGCCGGGCTGCTGCCGAACCTCTCCGGCGGTGCCGAAGTGGCCAACGTGCGCACCTCGATCGACCAGCCCTCGGCCGTTGCCAATCGTAGCGCCCATTCCTATCAGGCGACCCTGGCCCAACCACTTTTCCGTGCCGATCGCTGGTTCCAGTATCAGGCCGCCAAAGACGTCAACGAACAGGCCGCACTGCAACTCTCGGCGACCGAGCAAAACCTGATTCTGCAAACGGCCGAAAGCTACTTCAACGTGTTGCGAAGCCAGGACACCCTCGCCTCGACCAAGGCCGAAGAAGCGGCGTTCAAACGCCAGCTCGACCAGTCCAACGAGCGCTTCGACGTCGGCCTGTCGGACAAGACCGACGTGCTGCAATCGCAAGCCAGTTATGACACTGCGCGAGCCAACCGGATCGTCGCGCAGCGTCAGGTCGATGATGCGTTTGAAGCCCTGATCACCCTGACCAACCGTCAGTACAACTCGATTCAGGGCATCGTCCACACGTTGCCGATTCTGCCGCCGGCACCGAACGACGCCAAATCCTGGGTCGACACCGCCGCCAAACAGAACCTGAATTTGCTGGCCAGCAACTACGCCGTCAGCGCCGCCGAAGAAACGCTCAAGCAGCGCAAGGCCGGCCACGCGCCCACCGTCGACGCCGTGGCGAAATACGAGAAGGGCGACAACGACGCCATGGGTTTCAGCAACCCGAACGCCTTCGGCCAGCCTTACAGTGGCAACGTCGAGCAAACGACGGTGGGTCTGCAACTGAATATCCCGATCTACAGCGGCGGCTTGATCAACTCCCAGGTGCGCGAATCGTACTCACGCCTTGATCAAACCGAACAGCAACGCGAATCCCTGCGTCGTCAGGTGGTGGAAAGCACCCGCAACCTGCACCGCGCGGTGAACACCGACGTCGAACAGGTGCAAGCGCGCAAGCAATCGATCATCTCCAACCAAAGCGCCGTGGAAGCGACCGAAATCGGTTATCAGGTCGGCACGCGAAACATCGTCGACGTGCTGGATGCGCAACGTCAGCTGTACACCTCGGTGCGCGACTACAACAACACTCGCTACGACTACATCCTCGACAACCTGCGCTTGAAGCAGGCCGCCGGCACTTTGAACCCGGGGGATTTGCAGGATCTGGCGCGTTATCTCAAGGCTGATTACAACCCGGATAAAGACTTCCTGCCGCCGGACCTGGCGAAGGCTGCGGCGGAGCAGCTCAAAGCGCGGCCCTAAAAGCAAAAAGATCGCAGCGCTGTAACAGCATTAAAAAACCCGCAGAAATGCGGGTTTTTTATGACTGAAAATTGGCTACTGATTTTTGGGCGTTTCAAATCCGCGCTGCTCAATCACCCGAAATACATCGCTTATATCCTGGACCATGATCCGGGCGATGTTGGTGACGGTGTTGATATCGTTCTCGGCGTAGTCCGGCAGGCTGGTGCAGGCCATCAGATGCAAGTATTTGAGGACGGCATTGAGGCGTTCGCTGACGCAGTTGTGGAGTTCGCGTAGCGGGGCGTCGCTGTCGATGAGCAGGACGGGGTAGTCGGTGGCGAATTGGGACATGGGGGTGAAGCGGCATGGCGGATTGTACATTGTCATAAGTAAAACTCCTCGATTCTAAAAGAAGAGCTACTTCCGTTCGCTGCGAAACGAATGGGGTGGTAGCTGTGTGCGGGTTCGCAGACCGAGGATACGAGGAACCCGGCAGACCCGAAGGTCTCCCACACACAGCCACCATAAAACGGACTACGAGCGCTGATGCGACCGTCGTTGCTTTTATGATGCTCGGTTACACGTATCGTAAGGGCTGCGAAACCCTGTCGCTGACTGTTATCGGCGACGTGGCGAACTATAAGCGGCGACTTTGGCGGCTGCAACCGGGGTGTAGGACCAAGCACGTCATGGTGGCGATGGTGTGGCCGCCCCGTTCGGCGGCGCAGCCGGCGTAAATCGGGCGGTGCGGTGCGTCAGCAGGAATGCGGTGGCAGGGTTTGGGGCTGCTTCGCAGCCCAACGGGGGCAAGCCCCCTCGCCGCAATGGGAGCAGTCCTACAAGTTTTGCGGACATGAAAAAAATCAAAAGATCTCAGCCTTCGCAGCGCCTATTTTTTTGAAACAAATCTGCCTTTACGCGTTCCTTGCGGATAAATAGAGCGCGTTGCCTTGTCCAGGTGACCACCCTGACGCACAAAACTGACCGCTTCGTTATTACGACGACTGCGCATCCAGGTGATCCATCCCAAGAGTTCGGGGTGCCCCAACGCTTCGATCAACAATAAAAACTGTTCACGCCAGCGCGTACTGCCGCCCATGCCCAACCCTGAGCGCCGTTTAAGGTCCGGGATACTTTGGCCATCCATCACCCCTTTCACGAAATCGATCCAGAGTTCAGGTCGAATCATCCCGACCAGCGGCGTCCCGGACAGAATGGAAAAGCAGGTCACGCAGGGATCGCACTTGAACTTCGGGCGAATGCCTTTAATTCGATAGGTCCGCGTTCCCCCACACCTTTGGCACGTCGCGTGCTGTGCGTTCAGCATCGTTTCAATCCAAGTGATGACCGCTTGCTGTTGCGCTGCAATGTGTTCGGGCGGTTGCAGGTTTTCCCGGTAATGGCGTGTCGTCCACCACTGATGCAACTCAGGACACTCCTCAGCCATCGCCTCTTGAACCGCCTGCCCCCAGCTGAAGTAGACCTTGTGGTTCACCCCCAAACGAGGCGCGATCTGGACGCTGGACCAACCGGCCAGCAGGTACACGGCAAACGTTGACCACAGGTCCATCCGGCGCAGGTGTGCAAAGGGCGAATCGCTCAAACTGTTGCAGCTCTTGCGACAGGAACCGCAGTAGTAACGTGGGAGCCGTTGTAGGGCCAAATGATTTTGCAGGTTCAAGTTGGTGTGGCCACACCAGGGGCAGTACTTCACTCGCCGATGTGGCAATTCGTGCAGATAGCGAATCAAACGATCGGCGTCGGGGCGCAGGTTCGCCGGGAGGCATACGTCGTAGTCCGGTAGTTCGCCGTGTCCGGGAGTTGGTAGTGAGGGAAGTTGAGACATTACAGTTTCTAAGACTGTTCCATAAGCAACGCTTGTTCCGCCTGCGCGGCCAGTTCAGCCTCGCGTTTGGCTATAGCTTCTTCCAGCTCTGGAGAGCGTTTGGCCCACTGCTCGGGGGGTAATGGTTTTGACCATTCGATAATGCAGGGATAGGGCAAGTCGGGTGGCGGCGATAGCTTCCAGACTTGCAACATCATTGCCAGCGGAGCACCTAGAAGTACGGCCGCAATGACCAGCCATAACGCCTTGCCAACTTCCTGCGCTACCAAGTGTTGCCTAATGCCATCTAGATACTCACAACAAATTCCCCAAAAGACGCTCCTACCCCTCAGCTTTTCTCGTCCGCCCTCAAAGTCATTTGTGATTGGCAGAACCTGCGGCCCAATCTCCATGTAACTGCGCATGCACTCCCACAACGCCATCGCCGTGGTGCCGCCTCCACAGTTGAAGCCTAGGGAGAAATGCTTGTTGTCGTCCTTAGCCAGCGGGTCCGGGTTTTCGAAACCGATGATCAATAAACCCATCGTCGCTTTACCGGCTTGGCTGACCGACGACTGCTGGGTGGCTGCTGCCGTCACGGTTTCCCAGGGCACAATCCAGTACTCGCCGTCGTTGCGGGGGACGCAGACTTCTCGACGTTGGCGGTTGAAGCGCACGGGTAGGGGCACTTCGCGGAATAGACCATAGACCACAAGCAAAATAGGGATGCCCACGATGATTAGCCCTCCGCCCCATATCAGAGGATCGGGAGTGAAGTAGTTCAAGAGCGCAAACAGCAATACCATCGGCCACAGAACCATTACCGCCGAACCGATGCTGTAACTGCCAATATCGATAAACACCTCGTTCTTACGCCAGATGGTGTTGAGTACGTCCTGCGGTTTCTCTCCGGTAGGGATGGGCAACGGCGCCAGGTAGTCATTGCGCGAAAATATCCTTCTTTTCGTGGTACCTGCCGCTTGCGTGCTCATGCTTTGTCCTTGGGTTGCAGGTAAATGGCGCCGGGGTGGTCCTCGCCGAGCGGGTAACTTGGCGCAGAATCCAGTTGAGGCGTCGGGTCGGTCTGCAGCTCTATCACGCCTGATGTGTCATTCAAGGTAAAGGCAAGCCCTCGCTCGCCGCCGATAAAGGTGCGGGCGCCGAGCATGGCGGTCAATGGCGTGCGATAACGCAATCGGAGCGAAACAGTGCTGGGTGGCGTGCCCAATACGTTCGGCAGCGTATTAAAGGGGCCACTCAGGCGTAAGCCCTGACCTTCCTTGAACGGTATCCACTGACAGGCGCTGCTGGATAACCAGTGAGGCGTCACGTCTCGCCAAGGACGAGGTGGCTTGTAGTTGTTGATCGGGCTGTTTTTGATCAGATCGCGGTAGCCCTGGGTGTTCGCCGTCAAGCCAACTCTCGCTCTGCCTGCGTGGCCAGTTCAGCCTCGCGTTTGGCTATGGCTGCTACTAGTTCTGGGGAGCGTTTGGCCCACTGCTCGGGAGGCAAGGGTTTTGACCATTCGATGATGTCGGGATAGGGCAGGTCTGGCGGCGGATTCAGTTTCCACCGCTCAAGGACGTCGATTAGCAACGTATTGAAAATGAAGATCCCGCAGAAACCTTCCCACAAGATGGTTAAAGGCCAACCTCTCAATTTTGCAGCTTTTACAAGATCGTCCAGATAGGTCGCCCATATCCCTTTAGACCTGTCGAAACGTGCTGTTTGATCCTCAACAGCCTCCGGACCAATCTCCATGTAACTGCGCATGCACTCCCACAACGCCATCGCCGTGGTGCCGCCTCCACAGTTGAAACCCAGCGAAAAGTGTTTGTTGTCTTCCTTGGCCTGCGGGTCTGGGTTTTCGAAACCGATGATCAATAAGCCCATCGTGGCTTTACCAGCCTGACTGACCGACGAGTGCTGTGTGGCGGCGGCTGTGACGGTTTCCCAGGGCACGATCCAGTACTCGTCATCGTCGCGGGGTACGCAGACTTCTCGGCGCTGGCGATTGAACCGAACGGGGAGGGGCACTTCGCGGAATAGGCCATAGACCACAAGCAAAATAGGAATGCCCACGATGATTAGCCCTCCACCCCATATCAGAGGATCGGGAGTGATGTAGTTCAAAAGTGCAAACAGCAATACCATCGGCCACAGCACCATTACCGCCGACCCGATGCTGTAGTTGCCAATATCGAGAAACGCCTCGTTCTTACGCCAAATGGTGTTGAGCACATCTGAGGGTTTTCTACCCGTAGGGATGGGTAATGGCGCCAGGTAGTCATTGCGCGAAAAAGTCCGTTTTTTCGTGGTACCTGCCGGTGGCGTGCTCATGCTTTGTCCTTGGGTTGCAGGTAAATGCGCCGGGGTGGTCCTCGCCGAGCGGGTAATTGGGCACACGATCCAGTTGGGGTGTCGGGTCGGCCCGCAGTTCTATCACGCCAGTTGAGTCATTCAGAGTAAAGGCAAGCCCTCGCTCGCCGCCGATAAAGGTGCGGGCGCCGAGTATCGCGGTCAATGGCGTGCGATATCGCAAACGTAGCGAAACAGTGCTGGGTTTTGTCCTCAATACGTTTTCCAGCTCTTTGAAGGGGCCGCTCAAGCGTAAGCCCTGACCTTCCTTAAACGGTATCCACTGACAGACGCTGCTGGACAGCCAATGAGGTGTCATATCTCGCCAAGGACGAGGTGGCTTGAAGTTACTGGTCGGGCTGTTTTTGATCAGATGGCGGTAGCCTTGGGTATCCTCCGGGTCACCGACCATGCTCAGTTCCAGATAGGCACTACCCGGCTCCGCCCCCGGCAAATCGATCGTCAGGGCATTGATTGAGCTGACGAAAGCGAGGCCTGAAGGGCCATTACCAGCGGTCGACTCCGAGTTGCTTTGCATGCTGACCCGAGGGGCATAAAGGATGAAGTACAGCCGGTCGAGCTCGTCCTGTTGGGCTTTAGGCGAGATAGGTTCCAGATCAATAGCTCGTAATTTTGACCAGCAGCAGAAGCTCAGGAAGTTTTGCAGAGGCGTCCGCTCAAAGAACCAGGTAGTCAGGTACAGCACGCCCAACACGGCAATGATCCAGTTCAACGGTCCCATGTACAGCGTGTAACGCAAGATGGCGACTTCGACCTCGACTAATCCCGCCAAGGCTCTGCCGGTTTGGGCCATCCCCAACAGTGCCTGAGCACCAAAAGCACCGACCTGCCCAGCGACCACGTTCTGACGCATCTCCAGCCACGGATCGACATGAGTATGGGCTCGCTCTAGCTGAGTTTGCAGAGATCTGTATTCGTTCACTGCGGCGGCAAATGACAATCCACCAATCACCCCACCAAACAGCGTAAGCGTCGGAGCCGCAGATGAACGAATCAGGAACCGATCCTTCCCCAACCCCACCCGCACCTGATTATCAACCACCGCCACCAACGCTGCGGCAGCATATAGCGTGGCGGAGGCCGTATCGTATTGGCGCTGGTCGTCCATCCCCTCCAACACCCCGGCCTGACTCAAATAGTTATGCGCATTCAGCACGTTCAACAACAACGCCGCCAACGGCACCACCCCGCCGCTATTAGCCACAACAGGCGAGTTAACTATCCGCCCAACCCGCCCGGCACCAATGGCCTTCCCGGTCGCCTTCGCCCAGTCGCCCAGTGCTTCGGCCTGTTGCCCCAACAACTTCCACACCTGCCGGCCGGCCTCGGTCACGAACTGCAAACGCGTGTCGCTGCCCAGGCGCGCGGCGACAAAGACGCCCATCCATGAGCGGCTAAAGTTGTTGCTCCCCTTGAGCAACAACAGTGAAGCCGCCAGTCGGTTGACTAACACACTCCATTGGCTGCTGGCGTCTCGGGCCATGGCCGCGATGTCGTCTAGAACCGCTGCACTCAACGGCGCCAATGCCTGGTGAGTGGCGCTGATGTTGTCGGAGGCCAGTGCGGCCATCAGCTCGCCCAGGCGAGAGGTGTTGTTAACGGCCGCATCGATCGAGGGGGTCCAGGCGCTGAACAGTTGTTTCAGGGCACCGCCGTCGGCGGCTCGCACGTAGTCGGCGTATTGCTCGGCGCCCTGGGCGCGCAGGCATTGGGCGGTCAGGCAGCCGGTGGCCAGTTCGGTCAGCCAGTGGCGAGTGTCCAGATCGGAGTAATCGACAAACCAGGTGCCGCTGAGCGAGCGGTTGAGGTACATGCCCCGGTCGCCAAACAACGCGGTGTGACGCTGTTCGATCTGTTGGTAGTGCGCCGCTGCGGTCTGCGCGAACCAGGTATTCATCGCCTCGAGGTCGATGTACTTGCCGACCTTGGCACTGAAGAAATGGTTGTTGAGGTTGGCGTGCTTTTCAGCGCGGTATTCGCGGACGACGAATTCCACTTCGTTGTACAAGTCCGCCGCAATAAAGGCCCGTACCGGGGCGACGATGGCTGCGATTCGTGCATCGCGGGCGGCGGCTTCAGTCTGAGTGGGCTGACCGCCGTATTGACGGGCCCGGGCTTCAGCCTTGAGTTCCTCATCCAGCCGATGCTGGGTGTCGAGCATGACTTGGCCCTGTTCGGGCGTGAGGGTGATGTCTCGGGCCTTGTAGCGGTAGCTGATGGACCCGGCCAGTTCGGCGCCATCTTCAGTGATCAGGCTGCGAACAAACCCACCAATGCTCAGGCGCAGGTTGTTATCACCTAGCCACTTTTCGTGACGCGCCTCGACCCATTCCTGCTCATGGTTGATATCACGCAGCACGCCCAGATCGTCATCGAGGCAGGCAAAAACGGAAAAAAGGTCCTTGGCGTGTGCCTTGGCGCTTTCCAACCAATCCTGAATGCCCTGGCCATCCCAAGGTTCGGCGCTCCACTCGCCTGGCGCTTGATCGCTGGCCTCGGGGTATTGGGCTAGGACTTTTTCGCGCTCACGCGCGAGTTGCATGGCGTCGGTGTAGGCCTTGATGTTGACCGGGGTCGGCTCTTTCATCAGCGTTGCGCCCAGTGCCTCGGTGTCCTCGGCGCCCCGTAGCTGGTCCACTTTCATCGACCGGGCGAAGGTATTGGGCAGGAGTTCGGCCATGACCTCAACGGCTTTTTCCAGCGGCGGGCAATGCTCGGCTTGCAGTTCGTTGGCCACGGTGCGCAACGCCACATGACGCATGTGCGCACGACGTTTGGCGCTGCTGTCGCTTAGCGACTGGCAGTGCTCGGGGTTCAATGGGAACTCGCTGTAGAGCATCCAGGCGTCGTGGATTTTTTCCAGGGCCAGGCCCGTCAATGTACCGTCGAGCACCGGGGTCGCATCGGCGTCGAGCGCTTGCTCTTTGAGCAGACCATTCGGCGAGACGGCATACCGTTTAAGGGGGTCTTTGTCCTGCCACAGATAAACAAACCCGGCCCGCAAGCGACGCGCCGCCATGGGGCGGCTTTGCGTGGTGACGCCGGGAACGCAGCAAGGATTGGCGGCCTTTTCTTCAGCCAAGGCATAACGCACGGGCACGACGAAAATCTCGGCCTGGCTGGCCGGGCACGGCGTAAGCGTACTGTTGATATCGACGTGAGGCTGAGCCTTGGCGGCGCGTTCGGCCTGAGCGGCTCGGTCGATCATCGCTAGTTTTTCTGCGCTCATTGGCAGGACTCCTTGCCGGTGAGCTGCTGACGCGTCAGTTCGGCATTCAGGTTATCCAGCCGTTGCTCGGGCGAGACACCGGGCTCGGCCAACATCCTTCGGTAAGCGGCGTGATCAGGTGCATCGGGAAAGTCAGTGCCCAGCGCAGCGTGGAAGCGAGCCCAGAGCAGGACTTCATCGATGGCGCTGTAACCGTAACGTTCGGCAGTGTGCTGGCAGTGAGATGCCCACTGTTGCAATGCAAAGTCGTCCAGCCCTTGCAGGTATTCGGAAAAGTACTGTTGGCAGTGTTCGATCAATAGTTGAGCGAAACGCTGCCGTTGAGCCGCGCCCAAGTGATCCAGTTGCTCCGCAGGCAAGAACAACCACGGCTCTTGCGCATACTGTGCAGCGGGCTGATCCGGGTTTTCTTGATGGATATCCAATTCCGGGAGCCGGATCAGTCGTATAGGACCCATCAGGCGATCACGCTCGCAGGCGGCCAACTGCGCTAGCCACAATGCCGAGATACGCGGGTCGTGGTAACGGAACAAGACCGTGACATCCCCCGCGACACGGACGTGAATCAGGCTCCGTAAATGCTCAAGAACGACCGCTTCTTGCGCCTCTGACTCCAACCAGATACCACACGTCGCGCTCCAGTCCCGAAAAAAGGTCTGGGCTAGCGGACTATTAGGGGAAACAGGCAGCAGTACCGGCCCGACTTCCTCCAATGGGCTATAGGCAGTTGTCTGATAGAGCGATTGAGACGTTGTGCTCCCCAGCTCAAATAGACGCTCGGGCAGACGTTCAATCTGGGCGCGATCCAGCAGTAGATAAGCCTGACTCATGCCGATATCTCCGCCAGTTTTTGACACACGGCACAGATCGGCGCGGCCTGTTGTGCTGCCTGAGTCAATGCCAGTTTTTGCGCGGCCAGGGATGGCGCAATCAGGGCCTGCGCAGCCACTGGAACCAATGAAAGCGCGGATTGAACAGGCACACCGGCTACCGGAGCCCCACCCTCGACAATGGCCACGCTGCTGAAAATCCCGCCCGAGTTGATCACGATGTGGTGCCCGCCAGCCTTAAGCGTCAGGCTCATCCCCGCATCGATCACCACGTTCGCAGCGGTGACATGGGCGTGAGGTCCAGCCTGAATCACCAACGTGCCGCCTGCCGTGGTGCTGCTGTTACCGGTAATGGAGATCAGCTCATTGCCACCGACCACCGTGTTGCGCACACCTTGGGTGGTGTGCAACTCGTCGCCCTTGATCAGGCTGGCGCTGTGGTTGTCCACCTGCTCGAAACGGTCGTTGCTGATCAGGCTGTGGCTGTCCCGAGTGATCTGTTCGCGACGGTCGTTACCGATCTTGGTGTCGCTGTCGTTGAGGACCAATTGCTCGATATCGCGCTGCGCGCGCAGGTAGATTTTTTCCTGCCCGGCGCGGTCCTCAAGCGACAGTTCGTTGTAACCACCGGTGTGCGGAGAGCTGTGGCTGCGCAGCACGGTTTTGGTTTTGTGCTCGGGCAACGAATACGGCACTGAGGTGACAGTGTTGGCCACACACCCGGTGATCAACGGTTGGTCGGGGTCGCCTTCCAGGTAAGTCACCACCACTTCCATGCCGATGCGCGGGATGGTCACCGCGCCAAAGTTTTCACCCGCCCAACTCGATGACACCCTTAGCCAGCAACTGCTTTTTTCGCTGTTGAGTTCGGCCCGATCCCACGGCAGCTCGACACGGACACGGCCATATTCATCGCAATAAATCTCTTCGCCGACCGGCCCGGTCACGCGAGCGGTCTGGCTGACCAGTACGGTTTTGCGTGGACGCAAAGGTGGACGGTAAAACACGTCCCAGGGAATGGCGCGGAAGCGGTTGCGATAGCCTTGGGTAAAGCCGTCTTCGGGTTTTACGTCGCTGGTAATGGCCTCTTCCAGTGACTGAGGTTGCTTTCCAGCGTGCGTCACGCTGAGCAACAACCACAAATCGTTGCACGTTTTGCGCGGGTGTTCGGTCAGGTCGAAGAAGTGACCGCAGCGCAACGTGGGCTGATCGCTGTTGCCCTCGGTCAACTGGTAATCGGCACGGTGCCGCTCCAAGGCCTGACGAGCGAGTTGTTTACCGCGTTTTTCGTTCTCGATTAATGCGGGGTAACGATAGTCTTCGAGCTCAGGGCTGAACTCGGCAGTAAAGCGACTTTCCAGCAGCAGACTCGGTCGTTTCAGGTCATAGTCCCGGCGCGTGACCGTGCTGGTACGGGTGCGGAAACGCATGGAAAACTGGCTGACCACCGGGTGCTCTGCCACCATGCCGGAGTCTTGCTGATAAGGCGTTTCGCCCAGTTTGGGGAAGTAGGTCTGGTCATCGGTGAACACCAGCAAATGACCGTCTGGCGAATACTGGTGATGCCAGGCGATGCCGTCCTCGGCGCATAAACGTTGGACGAACTCGAAGTCATTTTCCCCATATTGGGTGCAGTATTCGCGCTCGGGGCTGGTGCTGACATGGAAGGTAAACGCATCGGCCTGAATGCCGTGACCTTTGAGCACCTGAGCAATAATTTGCGGCACCGTCAGGTTCTGGAAAATCCGCTGATTGTGGCTGAGCTGCAAATAATGCAGCGTCGGTACGAGGGTCAGGTGATAACGAGTCAGGCGCTTGCCGGCCTCACCCACGAACACGTCTTCGATCCGACCGTGAAGGCCTTCGCCATTCAGGCCAAATTGAAGAAACGCGGGTTGGCTGAGCAGACTCTCCAGCTCGAAATCAGGGTGTTCGCTGACCAGTTCAATCTGGATCGCATACAAGGCGCTGATGGCCTCAACACCGTCAAAGACGAGGACTTTGAAATCGTTACGAACAGCGGGGATGTGCAGCACGAAGTGCGCCGTATTGGCCGATCCGAACATACGCTTATCCTTAAGCAAAGAGGAAATGAAGCGCGATGTCCAAACCGTCCATGGTCTGTGCACGCGAAACTGGCGGGCACGTTATCAACGGGGGAAAAAGATTAATGTAGGAAGGGTCTTTGAATAGGGTCAGACCTTTCCGCTTCGCAAGCCGTTACGTCAATGAATGAGAGGGGTGGCGAAAACGATACCCGCGATGGCGCTTTCAAGATCGCCATCGCCGGCAAGTCGCATCGCCGCACCGCGTGCGCCTACAGGTTAGCGCTGAATCAACCTGTCCAACCCATCCAGCAACCGCTGTAACGCGCCCTGATTGGTGCGCATCACTTTCAACCCCGCCTCCGCCATCCGCTGCGCATCCCGTGGCAACTCGAACAATCGCTGCACCGCCAGCGCCAGACCTTCGGCATCCTCTACTTCCTGCATCGCCCCGGCACTGCGCAGCTGCGCGGCGATTTCGAGGAAGTTAAACAGGTGCGGCCCGCTCAACACAGGTTTGGCCAAAGCAGCCGGTTCCAGCAGGTTGTGCCCGCCGTTCGGCACCAGACTGCCACCCACAAAAGCGCTGTCAGCCAAGGCATAAAGAAACAGCAACTCACCCATGGTGTCGCCCACCAGCACCGAAGTCTGCGCAGTGACCGGGTCGCCAGTGGACCGACGCACCGTGGCGAAACCCTGTTGCTGACACAACTCGAACACCGAATTGAATCGCTCCGGATGACGCGGTACCAGAATCAGCAACGCATCGGGATGATTGGCCAGCAACTGGCGATGAGCCGCCAGCACCACTTCGTCTTCGCCTTCGTGGGTACTCGCAGCGATCCACACCGGGCGTTCCTGGGCCTGCCATTGCGTACGCAACTCGGCGGCACGCTGGAGCAGTGCCGGGTCGATGGTCAGGTCGAATTTGATCGAGCCGGTCACTTCGACCGTTTCCGGGCGCGCACCCAAATCGCGAAAGCGCTGGGCCTCGGCCTCGGTCTGCACCGCGAACAGGCTCATTTCGGCGAGCATCGGCTGAGTCAGTTTGCCGAAGCGGCCATAACCCTTGGCCGAACGTTCGGACAGTCGCGCATTGGCCAGTGCCACGGGAATCCCGCGCTTGGCGCACTGATGGATATGGTTCGGCCAGAGTTCGGTCTCCATGATCACCGCCAGTTTCGGCTGGACCCGATCAAGGAATCGCGCCGCAGCGCACGGCAAGTCGTAAGGCAAATAGCAGTGCTGGATTCGCGGCTCGTTGGCGAACAACGCCTGAATTCGCTCGGACCCGGTCGGGGTCATGCAGGTCACGGTAATGGGCAACTGTGGATAACGTTGCAGCAAGGCGCGAATCATCGGCGCCGCAGCAATGCTTTCGCCCACCGACACCGCGTGCACCCAGATGCCGCCCGTTTTCATCGCCGGTAACCCGAGGGAGAAACGTTCGCCAATGCGCTTTGCGTACGCCGGTGCCTTGCGCGCCCGCAGCCAAAGCCGAATCGCTACCAGTGGCAGCCCCAGGTAAAACAGCGCGGTGTAGAGAGTTCTATTCATGGCGGCGGAGTTTATCGGCTTTTTTCACCGATCGTCTGCAAGTGCACGGCAAAACGTTCCGCCAGCCAACGAGCCGCCGGCCCCAGAGGCTCATCGCGGCGCCAGACCAGCTCCACCACCAGCGCTGGCGGGGTCCATTCGCTGACCAGTTCGACCATCAGATCCTGATACGCCGGGTACTGCACCACGTGGCGCGGCAGCCAGGCCCAACCGAGTCCGCGCACCAGCCATTCAGCCATCACGTAGAAACTGTCGGCCCGCCACACTTGCGGGCTGGCGGGTTCGCTTCCGGGATAGACACTGGACTGCGTGGACATCAGCAACTGTCGATGCTGCGCCAGTTGCTGACAGTCGACCTGAGCCTGTTTCACCAGTGGGTGGCCGACGCCGCACACCGTGACCATTTCGACGCTGCCCAACACCCGCCGCTCGAGCGCTTCGGGAATCTGGTCGTGATAAAACAGCAACCCCAGATCGGCCCGACGCTCCACCAGTTTGCGCGCAACATCGCCCTGGGCGGCGCTGGTCAGCTGCACTTCAAGGCTGGGAAATTGCTGAGCCAGGGCTTCGAAGCTTTCGATAATCGGTTGATAGGGCATCGCCTCATCCTGAGCCACACGCAGACGCGCCTCCTGGCCGCGCATCATTGCCAGTGCCCGACCGTTAAGGCGCTCGCACTGGCGTAACACTTCCCGCGCCTCGTCCAGCAACGCGTTACCAGCCTCGGTGAGCTTCGGCTGGCGGCCGCTGCTGCGGTCGAACAGGCTGATGCCCAGGTCCTCTTCCAGCAGCGCAATCGAACTGCTGATCGCCGACTGCGCCTTGCGCTGATCCCGCGCCACCGCTGAAAACGAACGCTGCTCCGCTACGCTGACAAACAAACGCAGCTGCTCCAGATTCCATTGCATGCTCATAGCCTCAACCCATCTTCAGAACAGATAGGTAATGACTTTACCGCATCTGGAGAATCTATAGAATGCCGACCTCAGAAAGCAACACTTCACACGAGGATGCACCTATGACCGCTTACTACTACCTGGCCATCGCCATCTGCGCCGAAGTGATCGCCACCGTTTCGATGAAAGCGGTCAAAGGCTTCAGCACCCCGCTGCCGCTGATTCTGGTTATTGTCGGCTACGGCATCGCCTTCTGGATGCTGACGCTGGTGGTGCGCAGCGTTCCGGTGGGCGTCGCTTACGCGGTGTGGGCCGGCATGGGGATCGTGATGGTCAGTGTGGCGGCGCTGTTTATCTACGGGCAGAAACTGGATGTGCCGGCAATGCTGGGGATGGTGCTCATCGTCTTGGGCGTCGTAGTGATCCAACTATTTTCCAAAACCGCCGGCCATTAAGACCCGAAGCCCGATCCATTGTGGGAGCGAGCTTGCTCGCGATGGCGACATGACATTCAGCATCAATGTTGACTGACCCACCGCTATCGCGAGCAAGCTCGCTCCCACAGGTTTTGCGTCCTCCCAAAGATCACCAACAAATCCCCTCTCCGTCGAGTCTGTATACTGCGCCCTCGTCTTGAACACTGAGGTCGTTGCATGCCATCCGTTATTTCCACCGACGTTCTGATTGTCGGCGCTGGTGTCGCCGGCCTCTGGCTGAATGCGCGCCTGCGCCGCCAGGGTTTTTCGACCGTGTTGGTGGAAAGCGCCAGCCTCGGCGGCGGGCAGAGCGTGAAGTCTCAGGGCATCATCCACGGCGGCGCCAAGTACGCGTTGCATGGCGCCCTGACCGGTGCATCGGAAGCCATCGCCGACATGCCTCGCCGCTGGAGTGAAGCCCTGGCCGGTGACGGCGAGCTGGATCTGAGCGGCGTGCGCCTGTTGTCCGAAGCCCATTACCTCTGGTCTCCCGGTACGATCGCCGGCAACCTCACCAGTTTCTTCGCCAGCAAAGCGGTGCGCGGCCGCGTTGATCAGGTCAAGGGTGAGCAACTGCCACCCGCCCTGCAAGACAAGCGCTTCAAAGGCAAGGTTTATCGATTGGCAGAACTGGTGATCGACGTGCCAAGCCTGATTCAGCGCCTGGCCGATCTGGCGGGTGATGGTTTGCTCGCCGGCCAGAAAATCGAACCGTTGCTGGAAGGTGGCGTTCTGGTCGGCCTCAAAGTCGACGAGCGCGAAATCCGCGCCCAGCGCATCGTGCTCAGCGCCGGGGCCGGTACGGCGGCGTTGCTCGAAACCCTGGGGCTGAGCCAGCCGGCCATGCAACGCCGGCCGCTGCACATGATCATCGCCAAAGGCCCGGGCCTCAAACCGCTGTATGCCCACTGCCTGGGCGGCGGCACCAAACCGCGCATTACCGTCACCACCCATCCAGCCGCCGATGGCCAATGGGTCTGGTACCTGGGCGGCGATATCGCTGAAGCCGAAGGTGTTGCCCGCGACCCCTCCGAGCAAATCGCCACGGCGCAGAAAGAACTCGGCCAGTTGCTGCCATGGATCGACCTGAGCACGGCGCAATGGGCCACCCTTCGAGTGGATCGCGCCGAGCCGCTACAATCGGGGCTGACTCGCCCCGACAACGCGTTTCTTGCCGAAGAGGGCCGATTGCTGGTCGGTTGGCCGACCAAACTGGCCCTCGCGCCAGACTTCGCCGACCGGGTCATCGCCTCCTTGCAGCGCGACGGCGTCCAGCCAAGCCACTCGGCGCCGCTGCCCGACCTGCCAAAACCGCCGATGGGCGTCCCTGCCTGGGAGCAACTGTTGCCATGAGCCAACCGACCCTGCACGATCTGCATCGCCCGCTGGGCAGCACCGGCCTGCGGGTTTCGCCACTGGGCCTGGGCACGGTAAAACTCGGCCGTGACCAAGGCGTGAAATACCCCAACGGTTTCCAGATTCCCGATGACGACGAAGCGCGCATGCTGCTCAAACTCGCGCGCGACATGGGCATCAACCTGATCGACACCGCCCCGGCTTATGGCCGCAGCGAAGAGCGCCTCGGTCCGTTGCTGCGGGGTCAGCGTCAGGACTGGGTGATCGTCAGCAAGGTCGGCGAAGAGTTTGCCGACGGTCAGTCCCATCACGACTTCAGCGCCGCTCATACCCGGCTCTCGGTCGAGCGCAGCCTCCAACGTCTGGAAACGGATTTTATCGATCTGGTGCTGGTGCACTCCGACGGCAACGACCTGGCGATCCTCAACGACAGCGAAGTCTATGCGACTCTCGCGGCGCTGAAGAGCGAAGGCAAGATTCGCGGCTTCGGTTTTTCCGGTAAAACCGTCGAAGGCGGCTTGAAGGCTCTGGAACAAGGTGATTGCGCCATGGTCACCTACAATCTGAACGAACAGAACGAGAAGCCAGTCATTGACTATGCTGCTGCTCACGGCAAAGCCATACTGGTCAAAAAAGCCCTCGCCAGCGGCCACGTCTGCCTGAGCCCGGGCGTGGACCCTGTTCGCGCCAGCTTCGAGTTGTTGTTTGAACATCCGGGTGTTGCCAGTGCTATTGTCGGGACCATTAATCCGCTGCACCTCGCCCATAACGTCGCGACCGTTGCCCAGGTGCTACGTAGAAACTGATGCCGCCCACGCGGCCTTAAGCAGGAGCCGACATGCCGCGTACGCTCATAAGAAAGAACCCGAGCAACTTCAAGACCCTGCCGTTATTCGTCGAAGCGACTCCCGAAGGCCTGAGTTATCAAAGCGTCGGGATGCCGCTCAATTTCTCCCAGACCCTGCAACGTCGCCGCCCGGTGACGGTAGCCGACACTCAGCGGTTTTCGCTTGAGCTGGCCAATCTCGGGGTCTCTGTGCGCCTGACCCTGCATTGGCAAAATCGCGATTACTGGGTGCTGGTGCGTCAGCGTCGGCAGGATCGGGGCGATGTGGTGCTCAAGCTGATCTCCGGTTACGTGCCGGCCCATGAGCTGAACCTGCCGCTGCACACGGCGATCCAGGAGATTGCCGAAGAGTGCTTGCTGGAAACGCCAGAAGGCTGGCTCGGCGGGCGCTTCAACGACACCTGGCTGCCGGCGCCCTACTCGTCCGCCCTGCATTATCGCGAGGCTCTGCCGTTTCGCCTGACGCCGCTGTCCGGTTCGGCGCGGCCGGTGCGTTGCGCCAAGATGCAGTTGATCGAACGCCCGCAGGCTTACGTGCATTTGCCGACGGCCTCGCTGCAATTGATCTATGACTTGCGCCTGGACGTGCCCAAGGAAGCCAAATCCTTGAGTTTGTTTCATGTCGACGAACGACTGGAAGGCGATCAACTGGTGGCGCGGCTGGATCGCAAACGCCCTGATCTGTATTTAATGCCACTGCAGGACGGGCAACCGGTGGCCGAGTTGTATACCTTGAAGAAGGATCAGCTGTACCCGGCGAGTACTCGCGGGTTGTACCTGGCAGAGAGTTTTGCCCAGCAGGAAGGCTGGCTGGTGCGGGACGAGCGGATTCGCTGGAAGGATTGGGTGCGGCAACAGGGCTTGAGCCCGCCGGGGAAGGATTCAGGTTTGGCGCGGTTGCGTGGGAAGGCGAAGCAATTGCTGAAGAAAATCGTACCGCGTAAAAAAGTCAGCTCCTGATTGATCGTTCCCACGCAGAGCGTGGGAACGATCAGCGTCACTCGGATTTGCGGATCTTCTCGACAATCGCTGTGGTCGAGCTGTTTTCCACCAGCCCCAGCACTTTCACCGTTCCGCCATAAGCGGTCACGATGTCTGCGCCGACCACTTGCTCGATCCCGTAGTCCCCACCCTTGACCAGCACGTCCGGTTTGACCTCGCGCAGCAGGTTTTCCGGGGTGCCTTCAGCGAAACTGATCACCCAATCCACGGCGCCCAGACCGGCCAGCACGGCCATGCGACGGTCGACGCTGTTGATCGGACGACCCGGGCCTTTCAGTCGGCTCACCGATGCATCGTCGTTGACCGCAACGATCAAGCGATCGCCTTGCGCTCGTGCCTGCTCGAGGTAGGTCACGTGGCCGGCGTGCAAAATGTCGAAGCAACCGTTGGTGAAGACGATCTTCTCTTTATGCGCACGCGCATCATCGACCGCCAGCAAGAGCTGCTCAAGGCCGAGCACACCGCGCTCCGAACCTTCCTCACGCTGGATAGCGCGACGCAGTTCCGGCGCGCTGATGGCCGCCGTACCGAGTTTGCCGACCACGATGCCCGCCGCCAGATTGGCCAGGGCCACCGCGTGGGGCAGTTCTTCGCCAGCGGCAATGGCGGCCGCCAGAGTGGAAATGACCGTGTCGCCGGCACCGGTCACATCGAACACTTCACGGGCACGGGCCGGCAGGTGCAGCGCCGGATGATCCGGGCGCAGCAGAGTCATGCCGTGTTCGCCGCGGGTCACCAGCAATGCGCCGAGGTCGAGGTCGTGCATCAGCTGCGCGCCCTTGCTCACCAGCTCATGCTCATCGGCGCAACCGCCGACGATGGTTTCGAACTCACTGAGATTCGGCGTGATCACGCTCGCACCACGGTAGATCGAGAAATCCTTGCCCTTGGGGTCGGCCAGCACCGGAATGCCACGGGCACGGGCTGCCTGGATCAGCGCCTGATGGTTTTTCAGCGCGCCTTTGCCGTAGTCGGAAAGCACCAGCACCTTGACGCCTTCGAGCAGTTCGTCGACTTGCGCGCCCAACGCCAGGGCGTCGGTGGCGAAGGGTTCTTCGAAGTCGATACGCAGCAGTTGCTGGTGACGGCTCATGACCCGCAGCTTGACGATGGTCGGCTGGTGCGCAATGCGCTGGAACAACGCCCGCACGCCAGCGCCCTTGAGGCTATTGGCCAGACTGTCGGCGGCTTCATCGTCGCCGGTCACGCCGACCAGCGAGGCCGGTGCGCCGAGGGCGGCAATGTTCAACGCAACGTTGGCGGCACCGCCCGGGCGGTCCTCGATTTGCTCGACCTTGACTACCGGTACCGGCGCCTCAGGGGAAATCCGTGAGGTACCACCATGCCAGTAACGGTCGAGCATGACATCGCCGACCACCAAGACAGGGGCTTGATCGAATCGCGGCATGGACAACTTCATGGAGCAACCCACATACAAAATGAACAGGGGCGCGATATTAACACAGGGTTGGCGTGGGCTTGTGCGACGACTGCAATGGGATGATTCAGCGGGATTTCCTGCTCATTTATTGATCAGAAAATCCGACAATCGACGGCAAGCGTCCGTCAAAAAGGGGTGAGCCAGGCTCACCCCTCTCGTCGGGTCAGGCGATTCCGGCGGTGACCGGTTCGTCGAGGCCCATCGCGTGCAGGCGCGAGTAGTAGCCGTTTTGCGCCAACAGTTGAGCGTGGGTGCCGCGCTCGACGATTTCACCATGGTCCATGACCAGGATCAGGTCGGCCTTCTCGATGGTCGACAACCGGTGAGCAATCACCAGCGTGGTGCGACCTTTCATGACTTGATCCAGTGCCGCCTGAATATGCCGCTCGGACTCGGTGTCGAGCGCCGACGTTGCCTCGTCGAGAATCAGCAACGGTGCGTTCT
The DNA here is from genome assembly GCF_054897765.1 of Pseudomonas sp. RT4P38. Taxonomy (NCBI): domain Bacteria; kingdom Pseudomonadati; phylum Pseudomonadota; class Gammaproteobacteria; order Pseudomonadales; family Pseudomonadaceae; genus Pseudomonas; species Pseudomonas sp. RT4P38. The sequence continues at coordinate 730,608 of NZ_CM142703.1, read as the reverse complement.
TCAACAAGGCCCGGGCAATCGCCAGGCGCTGACGCTGGCCGCCGGACAGCAACACGCCATTTTCCCCGACCTGGGTGTCCAGGCCCTGCGGCATCTCCGAGATGAAGTCCATCGCGTAAGCATCTGTGGCGGCCTTTTCGATGTCGGCACGTGGTGCGCCGGCGAGGTCACCGTAAGCGATGTTGTTGGCGATGGTGTCGTTGAACAACGTCACATGCTGCGTCACCTGCGCCACGTGCCGACGCAGATTGCGCAGACGATAATCTTCGATTTCCACGTCATCGAGCATGATTTCGCCGGTTTCGTGGTGATAGAAACGCGGAATCAGGCTGGCCAGGGTCGACTTGCCGCTGCCCGAACGACCGACCAGGGCGATCATTTGCCCCGGTGCCGCCGTGAAGCTGATGTTCTTCAGCACTTCACGCTCGGTCCCCGGATAGGTGAAGCTCAGGTTGCGCACGTCCAGGTGGCCGGTGACGCGCTCGCGCTCGACGGTACCCGTGTCAATCTCTGGCTCGACGTCCAGTTGCTCGAAAATGCTCTCGGCACCGGCGACGCCTTTCTGGATCGTCGAACTGACTTCCGACAACTGTCGAATCGGCTTGGGCAACAGGCCCGCCGCGGTGATGTAGGCCACCAGGTCACCGGCGGTGGCATCGCCGCGCAGCAACAGCACCAGGAACATCAACACCGCCATGGCGGTGTAGATCACCAATTGCAACATGGGCGTGTAGACCGCACCGGTCTTGGTCATGCGCAATTGCTTGTCGGTGTTGCCCTGACTGGCTTGGGCAAAGCGACGCTCTTCATAGCTCTCGCCGCCGAAGCTGCGCACCACGCGATAACCCTGGATGGTCTCGGAGGCCACGTGAGTCACGTCGCCCATCGCCACCTGGATTTTCTTGCTCTGCTTGCGGAATTTTTTGCTGGTGCTGCTCACCATGATCGCGATGATTGGCAGGATCGCCAGCATCACCAGGGTCAGCTTCCAGTTCATCCACAACAGGTAAGCAAACAGGAACACCACGGTCAGGCCTTCACGAATGACCACTTTGATGGCGTCCGTGGCCGCACCGGTGACCATGGTTACGTTGAAGGTGATGCGCGAAATCAGGTGCCCGGAGTTGTGGGTATCGAAATAACGGTTGGGCAATACCAGCAACTTGTTGAACAGCTCGACGCGCAGGTCATGCACCAGCCCCAACGAAACCTTCGCCAGGTAGTAGTTACCCAGGAAAGACCCCAGGCCTTGCCAGGCGGCGATCAGGATGATCAGCAGCGGCACAGCCATCAGCAACTGCAGGTCTTGCAGATACGGGACAGTAGGGAAGAGCACCGCTTCAGGGTTGCTCAGGCCATCGACGAAATATTTGAGAATCCCTGCGAGCATGGGCTGCGTCGAGGCAAAAATCACAAAGCCGACGATACTGATGGCAAACATCCCCCAGTACGGGCGCACATACGACAGCAGGCGCAGGTAAATCTTCAAGCTCGAAGGCGCAGGCGAATCAGGGCTGGTCATGAGAACCCGTTGTATGAGAAAAGAGCCCGCGAGTGTAACACAGGCCATTTTAGTCGCTGACCTGCGGTAACATGGCCGGCTATCCATGCCTCACGGCGCCCAACCCGGAGTATTGATGCAAGCGCTTGATCACACCCGATATCTCGCCCTGCGCGAGGGAGCACAAGTCCTTGAAGCGGATGGTTCGGGGGACAAGGTTCTACGGTTGACGGACGGTTCAATACTCAAACTGTTTCGCCGCAAACGCCTGCTGACGTCGGCTGCGTGGTACCCGTACGCCAAACGCTTTGCCGACAACTGCGATGCGTTGCGCGAACGGCACATCCCCTGCCCGTCGATTCGTCAGGTTTACCGTATTGCGAGTATCAAACGCGATGCCGTGCACTACGATCCACTGCCGGGCCGGACCCTGCGTCAGCTGCTGGACATCGAGGGCGGTGCCGATCCGTTGCGCGGTCAATTGGGGGTCTTCATGGCCACTTTGCATGAGCGGGGGATTTACTTCCGCTCGGCGCACCTGGGCAACATCGTGCTCACACCCGAGCATCAGTTGGGCCTGATCGACATTGCCGACATGCGGGTATATCGCCGTCCGTTGCGCAAGACCCTGCGGCTGCGCAATTTCAAGCATATGGTGCGTTACCCGCAAGACCGGCAATGGTTGCTTGACGGTCGCGGCGAAGTCTTCATGCACCATTATGGCCAGACCCAGAGCATCTGCTCCCCGGAGGAGTTGAGCGTCGCCCTGCAAAAATGATCTGACTGCCTTCGCCTCCGGGGGAGGAGGCGAAGGCTAGGCATTACGCCAGCGCGGGTTGTCGCGCCTTCAGCACGCGAGAGAGGATCATCGCGGCGGGCAGCAGCACCAGCGGCCACAACTCGTCAGGATTACCGATTAGCAAACTGCCATCGAAATTCAGCATCACCAGCGCACACGCCAAGTACATACCCCACGCGTCGCGCAGACGCCAGGCCTGCCAAAGGCTTGCAACCATCAGCGCTACGAACAACACCAGCGCGACCCCGCCGCTGTACAGCCCCAGCGCTACGAAAATGTTGTGCGGATGCTGAATCGGCATCCAGCCATCGAGTACCTGGGCGGTGTGAAAGTTGATGCCGCAGCCCAGTGCCCAGCCGCAGTTGCGCCACTCGCCGACCATGATCTGAAAGATTTCGATACGGTACGAATCGCCTCGATTCCAAAGGGACTGGTACCAGGCTTCGTTGTGCACCACCAGGAACAGCAGGCCTAAAACAACGGCGCCAATCGCCACCGCAGTGCCAACCAGCCGCGGCTTGAGGTAAATGCCGTAAAGCAACCAGATGCCAAACAGGAACACAGCCCCCACAAACGCAGTACGCGTCTGCAGGACGAAGGCTACCGCGAACACCGACAAAACGATGGCCAGACCACCCTCGATATACTTTCGCTCCCTGAGCCAGATTGGCAGCGCCAGCGCCAACGCACAGAACAGCCAAATGCTGGCGTAGATGACGTTCTCCAAGCGTGCCGGAAGCAGCCCCACCCGGCCGCCCACGGCGAACTCACCGGTCGCCCAACCGTAGAGCGCGCTGCCGAAAATGTACAACGTCAGAATCCAGAACTGAGCGCGAATAAACGCCGCGCTGCGGAAGAACTGCGGATCGGTAAGGGCGCCGGCCACCATGACGAACATCAGTACATAGAAGACGTGTTTGTAGAACTGCATCTGCCCTGCAATCGTCGCAGGCACCAGAAACCACAGAATGAACGCCAGCCAACCCCACGCCAGCGGCTCCTTGAGCAAGCCTGCACCGCGTTCCTTGATCAGGAAGACCAGGCCCGGCAAGACCATCAGGACGTAGAACAGATTGTTGGTCCACTTCGACGACCAGCCCACCACAAAGCTCAAAAGAAACAGACAGAGCACCGTTCCGAAATACGCCGTGGTGTTCTTTCCTGGCTTCATGCCGCTAAATCCCATGGAGCACCCAACCTATTGCCAGACCCAAAATAAGAGCTGCGATCAGCTTCAGCCGCTCGAGATGTTTACGCCGTAATTTGTTCACCCGCTCCTTCGGGACCACCACATGCTCACCGAAACCGGTGTGCAATACCGCATCGTTTTCCAGAATCAACGCATAGCGGTTTTCGCCAGCATACAGACGCGACAGGTCTTTCTCCCCGGAGAATCCGGAATACGGTGCATGCATCAAGTAATCCGCACGACGGCGCAGCCCTGGATTAAAGGAAAAACCTTGCCACTCGGCTTTTTGCGAGCCCAGTACGTAGAAAGGAATGCCATGGCTGACTTTGCGCTCGTTCAGGAACACGTAAGGGCTGTGAACCATCAGGTCATGATTGAAGCTGCGCAGCCACACCTGCAGTGCCTGCGGATCTTCCTCCAGCAGGCATTGGGACTCTTCGATGAACCCTTCGCGGTAGAAGTCCCAGTCGTCTTCGCAGTGGAAAATCCACGACGTCTGCACCTGGGCATAGGCGGCATCGATGGATCGCAACTGACCCAGGCGTGGGTTGTTGATGAAGACCTGGGTATGTGCCCTCCAGTGCTCCGGAATACAGGCCTCTACGGCGCTGTCGCCGGAGTCCTCGGTGATGAACACTTTACGGATGGGAGCCGTGTTGAACCGGTCAAACGTCTCGAGGGTTCGCTTCAACAGATCGAAGCGACCGCAACTAGTAATTACTACCGAAATGTCGCTAGTCTCGCTGAACAGCATTTATTTGCACCGCACCATTGGTTGTTTAATCGCCCGGCTTTACAGCCCCAGCGACAAGCGTAATTTTTCTTTCCAGCCCAGCGGGACATGCTCGCGCAGCGGCGCACGCAGGGCGTCGACAATCGAATGCCCAACAGCCCGGAACGTGTAACGCTGCTCTACCAGAGCCTGCCCGGCCAATGAAATGGTCTCGGTCAGCTGTGGGGACTCGCGTAACACCGCCAGTTTTTCCCTGAGTTCGTCGCGCGTTCGATAGAGCACGATGTTGTGCATATCGACAAACCCAAGCGCGCGATTCTCTGCTTCCCCTTGATCGTAAGCAAACAGCACACAACCACAGGCCATGGCTTCGAAATTCTTGATCATGTATTCGCCCATGCCAACGTCGGCACTCACGAAGTAACGGATCCGGCTCAACGTCTCGCAGTATTCTTCACCCGACTTGGTGCGCGTGATCAGCAGGTTCTCCACTTCGGCCACGGACTCGAGCATGGCCTTGCGTCCGGCATACGCCACGCTGTTGAGACTGCCGACAAAACCCAGTTCGATATCACGTTCACGCTGGCAGTTTTGCAACAGCGCCTGATCGTAGCCCTTGGGCACGAAATGCGCGTCAAACCCTTCATCACGCAAGCGCTGGCTGACCATGAAACCCGAGCTGATCACCCGCACCCAAGGCAGCTTGCGGTAATGGTCGCTGAACTTGCCCGTGTACTTGCACGGGATGTAATTCTGGTACGCATCGTGTTCCAGAACAACCAGATTGGGCAGGGTTTGTATGAACCTCACCTGTCTGATTTCTTTTTTGAAGCGCAGGAAAAAAACAATCCTGTCATAGCGGCTCACATCGACATGCTTGCGAAAGTAGCCCCGCAAGTCGTCCTGCTCCGCGCTGGTCAGCTCGCGCTTGTCGCAGTCGCAGTGCTCGGCGATACCGTCATACAGTCGATCGAGGATCGCCCGCTGCTCTTTCTGCACCAGAAACAGAACTTTCAATTGGTCTCTCTCTTTCCAGACAGCTCTTGGACCCAGAATAATTCGTGGCGTCGCACCGCTTTACGGAAGAACTCGTTTTCGCCGAAAGCCGGCCAGTGTCGGGCCGCCAGACAACGTTGTATCGCCCGGCGAAGTAGACGCTTGAGGGGAAGTCGGGGCTGAAGGTCGTGCATCATGCCCAACGACATAGCCTTGTGCCACTGTTTTTCGGACGACAGGCAGAGTGCCCAGGGCCGCAACGGTTCATGACTATTGATCTGTGGCGGCAGTGTCACGCCAGTGCTGGCATCACCCATTGGCCAGCGATCGTTGTCGTGCAGATGATTGGCGTAATGCAACAAGGTTTCGGGCTGCCAGGCTGTCCCGCTCAGTGCCTGCATCACCGCCTGCTGTGAGCATAGATGGTCTGGGTGCGGGTCGAAACGCGGATGTGGCAAGACAATGACCTGGGGCTGGATACGCTCAATCAACTCACTCAGGTCGGCCAGTAGATTGTTCCAGGACGGTATGCCATCGACGTCACTGCCCAGGGCAAACGGATTGAACCGTCGAAAATATCGAGTATCGCCAAGCTGTGCCTCACGGGACACCACGGCCTCGGTCGGCGCGCGTTGCATGGCGGGCAATTGCAGGCAGAAATACCCCAACTGAATGCAGCGTTCCTGAGGTACGCCGCCCCACAACGGCACGCTGAGACTGTCCCAGGCTCGAAGCGAGCCTTTCAGCCGAGACGCTTCGACGCCGTTGAGCCCCATCTGCTGATAGTGCTCGGCCTCGATTTCACCGGCGGTCATGGTCACGATCCAGCTTTGAGTGGCGCTGCTGTACAACCCGAATGCGGCCAACTCGGCATCGTCAGCGTGGGGCGCGATCACCATCACCCGCTGACGGCTGTAATCCGGATGCTCGAACGCCCAGAGCACCGGTTCACCGAGCAATCGGCAGAAGCGCCCGCGCAGACGTAACTCACCTTGCGACAGAACGTGCGCCTGACCACTGAGGTTGAGGTAACGCAGGCCGTTCACACCACGCTCGAAGGTTTGTCGGTCCGGGTTATCCCCCCCCGACAACTCGACCACTGGATCGATAAAGCGTCCCAGCCAGGTGCTCTTTATCCGCAGCGCCAGGACCAGGGTGGCGTCGTCGACCAGCATGACGCCGTCGTCCAGGCGCAAACGCTCACCATCAAGGTGGACCTTGGGTTGTTGGGTGTACGGTGGAAAGCTGTACTGGTAATCGTCTTTGGGCGAATAAAACAAATGGTCGGCGAACCATGCCTCGTGGGCAATCCAGCCCAGAACCGCGAGCACCAACGGCAGCCACCAGGTCACCAGCACGCCGATGGCAATCAATAGCGCCAACGCGATGAGCAGACCGATGCGCTTGATGCGCCGATGGCGCTTGAGCAATTGCTGTTTGCGGTTCATGGGCTGGCTCATACGGTGAACACCGGCACAGGATTGCACCAACGATCCTTGTATTCACGGTCGGCGCGACCGAAAGAAAAGCGCAAGGGTTTGTCCAACGCCCGGGCATGCTCCCAAGCGCTTTGCGTATTGAGAAAACTCAGCACGCTGCCGGGACTGAATTCGCGGGTTTCGGGATCGACGCCGCCATTGATGTACTCGACGCTGATCCACTGTGGCGTCTCGACACGGTAGACCAGTTGAATCGCTATCGGCGCATCGTTGAGAAAAATCACCGAGCCGATCAGCAAGTCACGCAGCAATTCGATGACCTCAGCCATGCGCTCGGCCCCCGTCGCCGGGAAGCCCCAGCGGCGCTGGAACAGGTCGCAATAGATCGCTGCCAGTTCACTGCTGGAAAATTCGGCGACCGGCCGGACCACTCCGCCCGCTTCTTCCAGCAATCGCAATTCACGGCGCTGGTTGTAGCGAAACTTCTTCGACAGTTCTTCGGGAGTGCGGGCCATCGCCAGTTGCTCGGCCTGCAATTTGATGCCGGTGAAGCGGCCTTCATTCAGCACCGACAAGTAGCGTGCGCGATGACGCAGCGGCGCTTGTGCATCGGCAGCGGCCGGCAGGATGAGCTCAGCATTACCGAGGTCGAACAGGCCTTTTTTACCACAGCGCTTGAGCACATCCTTGGACAAGGCAAGGTCGCGACCCCAGGTCGGGATCGCAGCTTTGACTTCACCGTTTTGCTCCCAGGCCAGGTAGCGCACAGGGATGTCGGCCAACTGCGCCAGCCGGTCGACCACCATGGGATGAGTGGCGACGCTGCCGCCATAACGTTGCCAGGCCTCGGCATATGCCGAGGCGTCGACTACCGCCCAGCCACGTTCGCGCCAGCCTTGAAATCGGTTGAGCATCAGCCCCTCGGTGCCAGTTCGGTAACGTGCGGCAAACGCCAGAAAGCATCGCGTACCGCGCGGTCGGAGAAGCGCTCACGCAAGCGATCGAGCATCAGCTCGACACACTGGTGACGTTGCTGCTCGTCCATCGCGGCCAGATGTTGCAGCCCTTGAGCCAAGTGCTCGGCATCGCCCAGCGGGAACAGAATACCCACGCCCTCGACCACTTCCTTCGCCCCACCGCACGCCGTGGCAAGCAACGGCACGCCGGCAGCCATGGCCTCCAGCAGCACCATGCCGAACGGTTCGTGATCGGAACTCAGAGCAAACACATCGAAGGCACGGAAATAACGTCGGGCTTCAGGCACCTGACCGAGGAACAGCACGCGGTCGCCGATACCCAACTCACGAGCCAGGGCCTTGAGGTCCTGTTCCAGTCGACCGGCACCGAGAATCACCAGTTGGCTGCTGGCCGGCAAACCCGGTAACGCCGCAGCAAAACCGTGCAGCAGCGTGGTCTGATCCTTGTCCGGATGCAGCCGTCCGACATTGCCGACAACCCAGGCATCCGGCGCCAGGCCGAGGGTCTCCCGGGCCTCGCGAGCCGACACCTGGCTGTCCTGCAAGGTCTGCACATCGATACGGTTATAGAGTGTCTGAATCCGCGCCGCCGGCCACTTCGGCAGGCAATGACGCATGTCGTCGCGCACGGCATCGGAAACCCCTAGCAGGCTCAGACGTTTGCGGAAAATATTCGCGAAGAGTTTGCGTGTGCCGCGCTTGTAATCGTCAAACGCGTGATGCACGCCAATCACCGGCAACGACGTGCCGAGCAAGGCGATATAAATAGGTTTGAAACGGTGAGCGATGCAAAAACTGAAATTGCGCGAGGCGGCGATCTTGCGCAGATCGCTGATGGCGCCCAGCTTCAGGCCACGAATGGCCTTGGAGCTGTATTCCATGAACAGCACTTCATCGGAAGCACAGGCCGCGGCGACTTCGGCATCGGCAGCCCCGGTCAGGAACACCGTGGTCACTCGATAACCTGTCCCCGCGAACAGGCTGGCGTACTGCCGGGCGCAGTCCAGAAACGGCCCGTCATAGCCGTGACAGAACTGCAGCACATGGCGTTCAGCCGAGCGTGTCATATGCGTCCGCGCCCTCTTTCACCACCAGAATGTCTTCCATGATCAAGTATTGCAGATCAGAACCAAAGAACATGTTCAGGGCATCCGTCGGCGAACAGATCATCGGTTCGCCACGACGGTTGAGCGAAGTGTTCAGCGACACCCCGTTACCGGTCAGCACTTCCAGCGCCTTCATCATGTCGTAGTAGCGCGGGTTGTATTCGCGCTTGAGCACCTGGGCCCGGGACGTACCGTCTTCATGGACGACTTCCGGTACGCGGGTTTTCCACTCTTCAGCCACTTCAAAGGTGAAGGTCATGAACGGCGCCGGGTGATCGATCTTGATCATCTGCGGTGCAACGGTGTCGAGCATCGACGGGCAGAAAGGCCTCCAGCGCTCGCGGAACTTGATCTGGTGGTTAATCCGGTCAGCCACGCCGGTGGCGCTCGGGCAACCGATGATCGAACGACCACCCAAGGCGCGCGGACCGAACTCCATGCGACCCTGGAACCAGGCCACCGGGTTGCCATCGACCATGATTCTGGCGATGTTTTCCGGCATGTTCTCGAGCTTGCGCCATACCGGCTTGCTCGGGTGACGGGCACACGCAGCGAGCACGTCTTCGTTGGTGTAGGACGGGCCGAGGTAGACGTGTTCCATCTTCTCGACCGGCACACCACGGGCGTGGGACACATAAGCCGCCGCGCCAACCGCAGTGCCGGCATCGCCGGATGCAGGCTGAACGAACAGCTCTTTGACGTCATCGCGGGCGATGATTTTCTGGTTCAGTTTGACGTTCAACGCACAGCCACCGGCGAAGGCCAGTTTGCCGGTTTCCTTGAGTACGTCGCCCAGGTAGTGGTCGATCATCTGCAGCGAGATCTTTTCGAACAGCGCTTGCATGCTCGCGGCGTAGTGGATGTACGGTTCGTCGGCGATGTCGCCTTCGCGCTTCGGACCCAGCCACTCGATCAGCTTCGGCGAGAAATAGAAGCCTTTGCCTTTCTCTTTATAGCGACGCAAGCCGATGACGTTGGCGTAGTCGGTGTTGATCACCAGCTCGCCGTTCTCGAACGAAGCCAGACGCGAGAAATCGTATTTGCTGGCATCGCCATACGGCGCCATGCCCATGACCTTGAACTCACCGTCAAGCATCTCGAAACCGAGGAACTCGGTGATCGCGCCGTACAGGCCGCCGAGGGAGTCCGGATCGAAGAATTCCTTGATCTTGTGGATCTTGCCGTTTTCGCCGTAACCGAAAAAGGTCGTGGCGTACTCACCCTTGCCGTCGATCCCGAGGATCGCGGTTTTCTCTTTGAAACCGGAGCAGTGATAAGCGCTGGAAGCGTGGGCCAGGTGATGCTCGACCGGCTCGATCTTGATTTTCTTCGGATCGAATCCCAATTGCTCGAGGCACCAGACAATCTTGTTGCGATAGCGTTTGTAACGACGGTTACCCATCAGGATCGCATCGAGCGCGCGGTCCGGGGCGTACCAGTAACGCTTGGCGTAATGCCAGCGAGCCTTGCCGAACAGGCTGATCGGCGCGAACGGAATCGCTACCACATCAACGTCGGATGGCTTGATGCCGGCCTGCTCGAGGCAGAACTTCGCCGACTCGTAAGGCATGCGGTTCTTTGCATGTTTATCTCGCACAAAGCGCTCTTCCTCAGCCGCCGCGACCAGCTTGCCGTCGATGTACAACGCTGCGGAAGGATCATGGCTAAGGGCGCCGGACAGGCCAAGAATCGTCAATGCCACAGGGGTCTAGCCTCTTTAGTCTGCATGCAGGCGCAAGGCGCCTCAAAGATTAATGTGCCCTCGCAAAGGGCGAGAGGCAGCTAAAGGGCGGGATTATAGCGTAAACATGGCGGGAATGACCCAGCGCTTATTACCCCTGTAAATATGACCCGGGCGAAAGCAGGTGGCACTGCTCATCCGCGGCCTGATCTCCAGTAAATACTGATATTGCCGTCGGTAGCTTGGCGGTAAACCGTATAGGGCAGGAGGACGGTATCGAAAACACCCGACAGGGTGAAATCCACCAATACGAACGGCAAAAGAATACCCGTGGGATCAGGCGCTGCGTTTAATACGCAAAAGTCGAACGCCAGACCACTGTAGATACGCGGGATGGACTGACAGTAGGTCTTTTGCTTTCTAAGGCTACGCGCCGCGTCTTCATCATCCTGCAGCACCGTAACAGCGGTCCCGCAGCCTGATAAAACCAGTGCAAAAGTGCTCAGTAACACCGTCATTTTTATCGTCAAAATCTGCCCTCCGTGAACGTCAGGCAAACTAGCATCGCGGCTATTCAGGGCACAGTTCATGGGCTCTGTAGATCATGTAGGACGATTCATAAAATCCTGTCCCTTAATCTCGGGTGCCTGTCCCGGCCTCATCGCGAGCAAGCTCGCTCCCACAGGGGATCTGTGTCGCAACGGAGAACCACTGTGGGAGCGAGCTTGCTCCGGGCGGCGTTCCGACGATAGGACCGAAGGTCCGATTCAGGCAGCGCTGGAGATATCTTTGGGCAGACGCTGATCAATGACCCGATAAAGCGCACTGCTCTCAGGCCAGTTACGCATGAACCTTGCCCGATCCCGCGCATAGGCCGGGGCGAAGCTGTTCACCGAGGCATGCTGACACATCGAATCCAGATCAATCAGCGCCCAGCGATCGTGCTGCCAGAACAGGTTATGCCCCTTGAAATCCCCATGACTGATCCGCTCAAGAATCAGCTCCGCAAACAAATGATCCAGCGCCAGCAACTCGGCTTCCGGTGCCTCACCGCTTTCAACATAAGGTGCAAAGCGCTCGATGATGTCCGGCCCTGGCAAATACTCGGTCACCAGATAAGCCCGACTACGCAACCAGAGAAAACGCTTCTCCAGCAACGCCAACGGTTTGGGCGTGGCGATGCCGAGAAACGCCAGGCGATTGCCTTCGCGCCAGGAATGCCAGGCACGGCTCGGGCGCCAAAACCGTTTTAGCCAGTGGGCAAAACCCTTGATGTTGTAGCGTTTGATCACCAGCGTACGACCGGCCACCTCGACCTTGCCGACGCTCGCCGCGCCGCCGGTCTTGTACAGATGGCCCTGATCGAGAAACGCATCGGCCTGCTCCAGCACCGGCAGCATCGCCGCTTCTTCCTCGCGGCGAATTGCTCGTAAGCCGAACGCTCCGCGCTGGACACTGAACAGCGTGCATTCGCGGCCGACCTTGATCAGGAAGTCTTTGAGGCGCCAGCTGCGGACCTTGCTGATCTGTTTCTGCAACGCTTCCAGGGGCAAGGCATGCTCGCCGTTGCTCAGCAGGTAATACACCAGCAATTCTTCGGTATACGGTTCCAGCGTCTTAGGCAACTGGGCGAAAAACACCCCGAGATTCTCCAGGACTTTTTGTCGCGACAGCGGCTGGCCAGGCGTTTCGGTACAGATCCCGGCACCGTCGATCAAATACAGCCGGCCGCCCTGGCGCAGCAGGTTGTCCAGATGCAGGTCTTCCTGCCACAGGCCCTTGCGGTGCAATTGACCAATTGCACCCAGCGCATCGGCCAACACTGCCGATTGCTCATCCGCCAGCATCGGCAAGTGCTCGACCTGCCCCCAGGTATCCCCAAGGCTCTCGGCGCCTTCGAGGAAATCAAACAATAACCAACCGCCCTCGCCATCTTTCAGGCCGTCGGCCAACAGTTGCGGCGTCGTCAGCCCTTGGGCAGCGAGCAGACGCACCCCGTTCAGCTCACGCTGAAAATGCCGCGCCGCTTTGCTGCCGACCAATAACTTGGCCAGCACCGGTCGCCCACGCCAGACACCGGCACCGACATAACGCTGCCCCGGCAACACCCGCAACAGACTCAGCAACTGCAACTCGGCAGGGCCGGCGGCATCGGCCAGTGAAATGTTCAGCGGCAGGCTCGGGCTGCGGCCAGCGTTTTTCAGCTCGGACAAACGCATCAGCGCGTCTCCTTGTGAGTGCGCCGCGCGGTCAGTCGCGCCAGCCAGCTGTCGATCAACGAGCTGTCCTGGGATTGATCCAGATAGGCAGCCAGCAACTCGCGCAACTGCGCTTCATTCCACTGAGGCGCCCTACGCAGCAACGGCTCCAGGTCTTTCGCCCGGTCACGCTGACCAAACAGCAACGGCCGGGTCTTTTCCAGGTCGATCAGCCGGGCCTGATAACCGTCGCCGGTGGCCTGGAGAAAAATGTGTTTGGGGTAGAAGCAACCGTGAAGCTGACGCGCGCCGTGCAGGCACCGAGCCAGTTGACCACAGGCCTTCATAATCGCCGAATGCTGCGCCGAACTCAGGTCCGACCAGCACTGCAACAGCGAATCCAGGTCATCCCAGCCGTCCAGGGCACGGGTCAGCAGAATCGCCCGAACCTCGCCGTCGACCTTGCGTTCACCGAAGAATGCCGCTTTCAACGCTGGAATTCCGAATCGCTCATAGCGACTGATATTGCGAAATTCACGGGCAAAACTCGGCTCGCCAAAAGGCGCATGCAAGGTGCGCATCTGGAAGTTGCTTTGGCGTTTGAGGTAGTAGCCATGACCTTCCAGATCCAGCCGAAACACGCTGCTCCAGCCACCGCGAGCGGTGTTGGGTTCGTCCACAGCGTCGAGCTGCTTGGTCCAAAGTGCGTCGAAGGTGCCGAGGCCGTGACGCTCAAGCAGGGCACGGTCTTCAGCGGCAAAAAAATCAGTCATTCGCGTCCCTCGAAAAATCTCACCACGTGCCGAATCCGTTTTTTGTCGGCGGCATTCAGCCGATCACACTGGCGGTATTGCAGGTAAAAGCGCAGGCGCTGGGTGGCCGACAGTTGATACTTGGCGACCTTGTCCAGACACGCCAGGTCCTTGGTGATGCGGTACTGGAGCCAGAAGCCGCGCCAGAAATCCCCGTTGGGGCAGTCGATCAGGAACAGCCGTGCCTGATCGTCGATCAACAGGTTGCGCCACTTCAAATCGTTATGGGTGAAACGATGGTCGTGCATGGTCCGGGTATAACCCGCCAGCTGCCGGCTGACGTTGTCGACCCAGGCGCGGTCCGCCAGCTTTGGATCATGCCGCTCGGCCAGGGCCGACAAGTCTTCGGTATGCGGCAGCTCACGGGTGATCATCGCCCCACGATCGTATGCCGCACCGCGACGCTCCAGGCCCCAGGCCACCACTTCGGCAGTGGGAATGCCCCACTTGGCGAAGCGCTTGAGATTCTGCCACTCGGCTTTCACCCGGGGTTTGCCCAGGTAACGGCGCAGACCTTTGCCGGCACCCACGTAGCGTTTGACGTAATAGTTGACGCCATTGCGCTGGACGCGAACGACCTCGGATAACAGGTCGCGGGTCAGGCGCTCGCCCTGAAGCGCAAACACAGCCTCAAGACTGCCGAAATCTTCTGCCAGATCGCTGTACGCAGGTTCCAGTTTCCAACCCGCCATCAGAGCGCATCCCCGTATCGCTGTTTACGGTCGTAGAGCTTGTTCGCCTTGCCTTCCAGCCAGGCGAGCAACCCGGCTTCTTCGCCCAGGATCTGGCGCAGGGGCTGCTGGAAATAACCTTTGAGGAAACGCAATTTGTCACGCCGGGTCAGGCCAATGTCCAGGGCCGAAAAGTACAGCGCTGCCAGGTCTTTGTTGCGCCAGCGCTGGGTAATCGTCGGGCGGGTATGGGCGCGGTGCAGGTCGATCACCGAAAGCTTGAAATCGTCGGCCGTTACCGGTTTGTCGGTGTGCAGCAGAAAGTGGCAGATGTAGCAGTCGCGATGGTTGACTCCGGCGCGATGCATCATGCCGGTCATGCGCGCAACCTCGGCAATCAGCGCACGCTTGAGTGTTGGCTCGGGCGGCTGCTTGACCCAGTCGATGCTGAAGTCTTCGAGGCTGACCGTGGGCGCCAGCTCTTCGGTGACGATGAACGAATGCTGGTCTGCCGGGTTGCTGCCCTTCTCGCCGTAAGCCACGGCGGTCATGGTCGGCACGCCGACTTCCTGCAGGCGCGCAATGGCCTTCCATTCCTGGCCCGCACCGAGCACCGGCAGCTTGGCCGTGAGCAGGTTCTTGAAGATCTCGCCCCAGCCAATGCCACGGTGGATCTTCACGAAAAAGCCATTGCCGTTAACTTCAGTCCGCAGGGTACGGCGCGCTTCAAGTTCGCGGTATACCTCGCCCTGGAGACCCTCGACTTCGGCGAACGGGTCGCGTCCGGCCCAAAGGCTCTTGAACGGTTCAGCCAGCATCAACTTCATTAAGCGTGCTCCGCCAGAATCACATCGGCCGCGTGCTGCGGCATGCTATAGAGGTCGGCCGTCTCGGCGAAGGCCAGACCGTTGCGGCTCCAGGCCGCCCGTGCTTGAGCGTCGTTCAACATGCCGGTCAGGTACTGAGTCAGTTGCGCCTGATCGAAAGGTTCGTCCAGCACCAGACCGGCGTCGGCCTCAGCGATGTAATGGGCGTAACCACAGACCGCGCTCACCAGCACCGGCAGGCCGGCCACCAGGGCTTCGAGCAACACGGTCCCGGTGTTTTCGTTGTACGCCGGGTGAATCAACAGATCGGCGCCGAGCAGAAAACGCGGGATGTCGCTGCGCCCCTTGAGGAACGCCACGTTGTCGCCAAGCCCCAATGTGGCGCTCTGCATCTGGAATAACTTGGGGTCGTCCTGGCCAATTACAAACAGCCGGGTGCGTTTCTTCAGATCGGCGGGCAATGCGGCCAGCGCCTTGAGGCTGCGATCCACACCCTTGGTCTTGAACCCTGAGCCAATTTGCACCAGCAGCAGGTCATCGTCTTTCAGGTTGAATTCACGACGAAACTCAGCACGGATCTCGGCGGCATTGGCCGGCGCGCGACGGTCTTGAGAGATGCCCGGCGGCAGCAAATGGAAGCGCGCAAGCGGCGTGTCGTAATGCTTGATGAACAGCGGCTGCTGGACTTCGGAAATCATCAGCACTTCGGTCTTGGCATCCTTGGCAAACACGGCGCGCTCGTACTCCGCGAAGTGCCGGTAGCGACCCCAGCGACGGTACAGCGAGTTACGCAGGTTTTGCGCCTTGTCTTCGAAGCAACCGTCGGCGGCGTAGTACACGTCCAGCCCCGGCATCTTGTTGAAGCCGATCAAACGATCCACCGAACGCTTGGCCAGATCAGCCTCCATCCATTCGCTGAGCTTCTCGTTGCGTCGATGATTGAAGAACGCTTTGACCGGCGCCACCAACACTTCGAAGCCGGGTGGAATGTCGCCTTCCCAGATCAGCGTGTAGACCCGAATCTGGTGGCCGCGCTGCTGGCACTCAAGGGCAATGCGCATGAAATCGCGCTGCAAGCCGCCAAAGGGAAAGTACTTGTACAGGACAAATGCCAATTGCATCAGCGCAGCTCCTCAGCCAGTAACAACGTGCTCAGTCGGGTCGCGACACGCTCGGGATTCAGACGCGTGAAGCACAGGGGCCACTCGCGTTTCAGGTCAAACTGACGGGCATCTTGGGCCGTCGGTTGATAGGTGCATTTCTTTTGCAGGCATGGCGCGCAAGGGAAGTCGCTGGCCATGTGAATCTGCGACTTGCCGTAGGCGCCAGTCAGGCCCGGGTTGGTCGGGCCAAACAGCGACAGCGTCGGCACGTCCAGTGCGGCGGCCAGATGACCGAGACCGGTGTCCACCGCCACGCAGGCTTGCGCGCCGGCCAGCACCTTGCCGATACCGGCCAGGTTCAGCCTGGGCAGCACTTCGACGTGTTTCATGTCTTTGGCGATGCGTTCGGCCCGGGCTTTTTCGAGGGGGTTGCCCCACGCAAGCTTCACCCCGACACCGAGATAGCCGACGCGCTCGGCCAACTCGCGCCAATAGGCTTCAGGCCAGTGTTTGGTGTCCCACGTGGTGCCGTGCAGGAACACCACGTAAGCATTCTTGCGCGGCAATTCCACCAGTCGTTCGACGTTCAGGCCGTAATCGCCCAAGCCTTTGGGCAGGTCGTACCCCAACGCCACGGCGAACAGCTGACGCACCCGCTCCACCGCGTGTTGCCCTCGGGCCACGGCCAGACGCCGGGAATAGAAGCGTGCGGCAATCGGCTCACGAGCCGAGTTTTTATCCAGCCCGGCCACCGGGGCTTTGGCGTATCGGGTCAGCAACGCACTTTTCAGCAGGCCCTGGGCATCGATCACCAGATCGTATTGGTTGGCGCGAACGCTTTGCTTGAATCGCTTCCACTCACCACTCTTGATGGTCTGCCAGATGTTTTTGCGCCAGCGACGGATCGCCACCGGAATCACCTTGCCCACGGCCGGGTGCCAGGTCGGGATTTCGGCGAAGCCTTCTTCCACCACCCAATCGAACTGGATGCCGGGGATCGCCCGTGCCGCGTCGGTCAGCGCCGGCAACGCGTGAATCACGTCGCCCAGCGAAGAAGTCTTGATCAGCAGTACCCGCAAACTATTTGACCTCGACCACAGTGCCCTGCAAACGCTGCAAGGCTTCGTTCACCGCTTGCGGCATGAGCTGGCGCAGGCAGTTGTAATGACCGAAGCGGCACGTGCGATCGAAGCACGGACTGCATTCGATGCCCAAGCGCACGATCTCGACGTGCTCGGCCAGTGGCGGCGTGAAACCCGGCGACGTCGAGCCGTAGACCGCCACCAACGGGCGATTCAGCGCAGCGGCCACGTGCATCAGGCCGGAGTCGTTGGACACCACCGCGTCGGCGCAGGACATCAGGTCGATGGCTTCGGCCAGGGAGGTGCCTCCGCTGAGATTCACCGACTCTTCACGCAAACCGGGAATCAGCCGCGAACGGATGTCTTCGCCGACGGCGTGATCGTTTTTCGAACCAAACAGCCAGACTTGCCAGCCTTCGCGGATCTTCGCTTCGGCAACCTTGGCATAGTGCTCGGACGGCCAGCGCTTGGACTCGCCAAACTCGGCACCGGGGCACAGCGCCAACACCGGGCGGTCGAGGGCCAGGCCGAACTTGGCCATTGCTGCTTCGCGAGTGACCGGGTCAATCGGCAGGCTCGGCCGTGGATAAGGTGTCGGCAGCTCAGCACCCGGCTCGTAAGCCAGGGCCATGAAGCGTTCGATCATCAGCGGGTAACGTTCTTTATCCAGCGTGCGCACGTCATTGAGCAGGCCGTAGCGGAATTCGCCACGCCAGCCGGTACGTTTCGGGATGCCGGCGAAGAACGGCACCAATGCCGACTTCAGGGAATTGGGCAGCAGGATCGCCTGGTCGTACTGGCCGGCCAGGGATTTGCCGATGCGCCGACGCGTCGCCAGCTCCAAAGCACCGTGACCGAGCGGAAAGCTCAAGGCCTGGCGGACTTCGGGCATGCGCTCAAGAATCGGCCGGCTCCACTCGGGGGCCAGCACGTCGATTTCGCATTGCGGGTGGCGCTGCCTGAGACACTGAAACAGTGTCTGCGCCATCACCATGTCACCGACCCAACTGGGCCCAACGATCAGAATTTTCATGTGGTTTCCATAAACGAGCCGGGGAGGCTTTATGCCTCCCCGCCTCGAGAATCACTGCGGGAGCAAGGCTGCTTGCGATGGGTCATCACCTTCAACATTATTGTCGACTGTCATTCCGCTATCGCGAGCAAGCTCGCTCCCACATTGGGTATTGGTGCACATCCAGTGCAGTGCAGCCTGGCTGCCTCCAATCTGCAAAACACTGCAAATCTACTGTGGGAGCGAGCTTGCTCCGGGCGGCGTTCCGACGATGAGGCCCTCACATTCAACATCAATGGTGACTGATCGTCCGCCATCGCGAGCAAGCTCGCTCCCACATTGGGTATTGGTGCACATCCAGTGCAGTGCAGCCTGGCTGCCTCCAATCTGCAAAACACTGCAAATCTACTGTGGGAGCGGGCTTGCTCGCGAAGGGGTCATCACATCCGATAAAGATGTCGACTGACACTCCGCTTTCGCGAGCAAGCCCGCTCCCACATTTGAATCTTGTCGCTTCAACTTGCGCGTTTCAGCTTAGCCCCAGCTCGCGCCAGATCCGCACTACCTGCCGCCGTTCGTCCACAAACTGGTCGCCCGGTATCACCCCGGCGTCCTTCTGCAAGGCCTGCCGGTGAGCGGCTGAACGGTAGGCTTTATAGGCCTCGCGCAACAGGCTGGCGTCTTCGGCGGGCATCAGCCCTTCCTCCTCCAGCCCTTCCAGAATGCGGATATTGTCAGTCCAGCGCAGCAATGGCGGGTGCGATTCGGACCACGCCAAGGCCGCGTATTGCACCATAAATTCAATATCGACGATACCTCCGGCGTCCTGCTTGAGATCGAACGGCGCCGTGGCCTCGAAGGCATTTGCCCCGGTGCCCGCCGCGGTGCTCTTGCTGCCAAGGTTATCGCGCATTTTGGCGCGCATCTCGCTGACCTCCTGGCGCAAGGTCGCCAGATCCCGCGACTTGCCCAATACCGCCGCACGGACTTTCTCGAACGCCTGACCGACGTCCCGACTGCCCACCAGCACCCGCGCCCGCACCAGCGCCTGATGTTCCCAGGTCCAGGCTTCGTTTTCCTGATACCGGGCAAACGCACCGAGCGAACTCACCAGCAACCCCGACGCACCGGACGGCCGCAGGCGCATGTCCACTTCATACAGCTGACCGGAGTTGGTTTGCGCCGTCAGCAAGTGAATGATCCGCTGCCCCAGCCGGGTGAAGAATTGCGCGCCGTCGATAGGCTTCGGGCCGTCGGTTTCTGCCTGCGGATCGCCATCGTGGATGAACACCAGGTCCAGGTCAGAACCATGCCCCAGTTCCAGACCGCCCACTTTCCCGTAACCGACAATGATGAAGCCAGGATCACACAAGGTGCCGTCGGTACGCAGCGGCGTGCCATATTTGGTCACGGTCTGGCGCCAGGCCAGGGCCAGCACTTGTTCCAGGATCGCTTCGGCGAGCCACGTCAAGTAATCACTGACCTTCATCAACGGCAGGCTGCCGGCGATTTCCGAAGCGGCGACCCGTAAACGGTGCGCCAGTTTGAAATGTCGCAGGGCTTCCATTTGCTGTTCGAGGTCGTCTTCGGGAATCCGCGTCAAACGCTCGCGCAACTCGGCGGCCAGTTCCGGCGCCAGTGGCGGCTTGAACAGCCGACCTTCGTTGAGCAATTCGTCGAGCAGCAGCGGGAAGCGGGTGATCTGTTCGGCGATCCACGGGCTCGCGGCGCACAAGGTCAACAAACGGCGCAGCGCGCCGGGATTCTCGGTCAGCAACACCAGATACGCGGAACGTCGGGCCACGGCTTCCACCAGTGGCAAAACCCGCTCCAACACCAGATCCGGATTGGCGTGCTCCACAGTCTGAGCCAGCAATCGTGGAATAAACGCATCGAGGCGTTCACGCCCCAGACGCTGCATCGCTCGCAATTGCGGACTGCCGCGCAAGCCGGCCAACGCTTTCAGGGCTTTGGTGGCATCGGCGAAACCGCCCTCCTCCAACTGGCGGCAAGCAGCCTCTTCATCCTGAGCCTCTTCCCACAGCGGCAGCCATTCACCGCCGACCACCACTTCGCTCTCGGTGCCTTGCTCTTCGTCAGGATCGGCGATCACTTGGCCGAAGTGCCACGCCACACGGCCGCGCCAATACATGAGCTGTTCGTGGAAAGCGGCCCAATCGGCGAAACCCAACATAAAGGCGATGCGCGCCTGATCCTGCGCACCGTCCGGCAGCATCTGGGTCTGGCGGTCGGCAATCGCCTGGATCGCGTGTTCGGTGTAACGCAGGAATTCGTAGCCTTCGCGCAATTCGCTGATCACCGCCGACGGCAGATAACCCTGACCTTCCAGCGTGCTCAATACTTTTAATAAAGGACGTTGCTGCAGGCTCAGGTCGCGGCCGCCGTGGATCAACTGGAACGCCTGGGCGATAAATTCGACTTCACGAATGCCACCGGAGCCGAGTTTGATGTTGTCGGCCATGCCCTTGCGCCGGACTTCCTGCTGAATCAGCTGCTTCATGGTGCGCAGCGCTTCGATCGCCGAGAAGTCGAGGTAACGCCGGTAAACGAACGGCCGCAGCATGTCTTGCAATTGCGCGCCGGCCACTTGATCGCCGGCCACCACTCGCGACTTGATCATCGCGTAGCGCTCCCAGTCGCGACCCTGATCCTGGTAATACTGCTCCAGCGCGTTGAAGCTCAACACCAATGCGCCGGCCGAACCGTAAGGCCGCAGGCGCATGTCGACGCGAAATACAAAACCGTCAACGGTCATCGGGTCCAACGCCTTGATCAGGCGCTGACCCAGACGAATGAAAAATTCCTGGTTATCCAGCGAGCGTTTCACGCCAACGGTTTCGCCGCCCTCGGGATAGGCGAAGATCAGGTCGATGTCCGACGACAGGTTGAGCTCCACCGCGCCGAGCTTGCCCATGCCGAGGATGACCATTTGCTGCGGCTCGCCGCTGCGCCGACCGGTCGGCACGCCAAACTGCTGGCAATGCCGTGAGTACAACCACTGATAGGCCTGATCGATGCTGGCATCGGCCATGTCCGAGAGGTCGCGACAGGTCTGGATCAGATCGCACTGACGAGTCAGGTCACGCCAAATGATCCGCACTTGATGGCGGGTACGTTGACGACGCAGGGCGCGACCCAGCCCATCTTCGGTTTCCGCTTCATTTACCGCGGTCGCAATCTGCGCGCACAGCTCACCGGGGACAAAACTGCGATCCAGCTCACCGGACTGCACCAGTTCCAGCAACATCAACGGATCACGCGCGCTCTGCTCGATCACGAAATCGCTGGCAGCGGTGACACGGGCGAATTGCGCCCAGCGATCAGGCGTCCAGCCAGACAGACCATGGTCGTCGTCCAACTTGGCGACGGCCGTACGGAACGACTGCTCGGCGCGGGTGACAAAAGGCAGGAGAATGCCGGGCAGTTCGGCAAGCGAAGGGAGGCTCATGGTCTATCCTTGATCGGCGTGTCGAGGGCTGCATGTAGTGATTCGCCAGAATGCACTACGTGATCGACTGTCGAACAAAGGTTAGAAATAGCTGAAATTTCTTTATTTTTGGCAGACAGCATCAAGCTTTCACCTTTTCTGGTTGGCTAAAGACCAACCTTAACGATTATTCTCACAACGCAGCTGGAGGCCACAAGCCGCTCATCTGTAGTTTTACTACTCGTATATACATTCGAAAGGCTGAAATGCCCGATGATTTGTAGTAAAACTACACGCCGCCGGAACAACCTCTCGGCAATCCAAGAATTTATATCGTCTGCCCACAAGGCCAGTCGCAAACTCAGGCAACCGATTCTGGAAGCCTTTCCGCCCTGGAGCAAGCCATGCAAGACCTCGATCCCGTCGAAACCCAGGAATGGCTGGACGCCCTGGAATCGGTTCTCGACAAAGAAGGCGAAGACCGCGCTCACTATCTGATGACCCGTATGGGTGAACTCGCAACCCGCAGCGGTTCGCAATTGCCTTACGCCATCACCACGCCGTACCGCAACACGATCCCCGTTACCCACGAAGCACGCATGCCTGGCGACCTGTTCATGGAACGCCGTATTCGCTCGTTGGTACGCTGGAACGCGATGGCCATGGTGATGCGTACGAACCTGAAAGATTCTGACCTGGGCGGTCACATCTCCAGCTTCGCCTCCAGCGCCACGTTGTACGACATCGGCTTCAACTATTTCTTCCAGGCCCCGACCGACGAACACGGCGGCGACCTGATCTACTTCCAGGGTCACACCTCGCCAGGCGTTTACGCCCGTGCGTTCATGGAAGGCCGTATCACCGAAGACCAGATGAACAACTTCCGCCAGGAAGTCGACGGCCAGGGCTTGTCGTCCTATCCGCACCCGTGGCTGATGCCCGATTTCTGGCAGTTCCCGACCGTATCCATGGGTCTGGGCCCGATCCAGGCGATCTACCAGGCACGCTTCATGAAGTACCTGGAAGCCCGTGGCTTCATCCCTGAAGGCAAGCAAAAAGTCTGGTGTTTCCTGGGCGACGGCGAGTGCGATGAGCCGGAATCCCTGGGCGCCATCTCGTTGGCTGGCCGCGAGAAGCTCGACAACCTGATCTTCGTTATTAACTGCAACCTGCAGCGCCTTGATGGCCCGGTTCGCGGCAACGGCAAGATCATCCAGGAACTCGAAGGCGTGTTCCGCGGTGCTCAGTGGAACGTGACCAAAGTCATCTGGGGCCGTTTCTGGGACCCACTGCTGGCCAAAGACGTCGACGGTATCCTGCAACGCCGCATGGACGAAGTCATCGACGGCGAGTACCAGAACTACAAAGCCAAAGACGGCGCGTTCGTGCGTGAACACTTCTTCAACACGCCAGAACTCAAGGCGATGGTTGAAGACTTGTCCGACGACGAGATCTGGAAGCTCAACCGTGGCGGCCACGACCCGTACAAGGTCTACGCGGCGTACCACGAAGCGGTCAACCACAAAGAACAACCGACCGTCATCCTGGCCAAGACCATCAAAGGTTATGGCACCGGTGCCGGCGAAGCGAAGAACACGGCGCACAACACCAAGAAAGTTGATGTTGAAAGCCTGAAGCTGTTCCGCGATCGTTTCGACATTCCGGTTAAAGACTCCGAGCTGGAAAACCTGCCGTTCTTCAAACCCGAAGTAGGCAGCGCCGAAGCCCGTTATCTGAGCGAACGTCGCACTGCACTGGGCGGTTTCGTGCCACAGCGTCGCGCCAAAAGCTTCGACATTCCAACCCCTCCACTGGATACCCTCAAGGCGATCCTGGATGGTTCGGGCGACCGTGAAATCTCCACCACCATGGCATTCGTGCGCATCCTGGCGCAGTTGGTCAAGGACAAGGAAATCGGCCAACGCATCGTCCCGATCATCCCGGACGAAGCCCGTACCTTCGGTATGGAAGGCATGTTCCGTCAGTTGGGCATCTACTCGTCCGTCGGCCAGCTCTACGAGCCAGTCGATAAAGACCAGGTGATGTTCTACCGCGAAGACAAGAAGGGCCAGATCCTCGAAGAAGGCATCAACGAAGCGGGCGCCATGAGCTCCTTCATCGCTGCCGGTACTTCGTACTCCAGCCACAACCAGCCAATGCTGCCGTTCTACATCTTCTACTCGATGTTCGGCTTCCAGCGTATCGGCGACCTTGCCTGGGCCGCTGGCGACAGCCGTACCCGTGGCTTCCTGATCGGCGGCACCGCCGGCCGGACCACGCTGAACGGCGAAGGCCTGCAACACGAAGACGGTCACAGCCACATCCTGGCTGGCACCATCCCGAACTGCCGTACCTTTGATCCTACCTACGGCTATGAGCTGGCGGTGATCATTCAGGACGGCATGAAGAAGATGACCGAAGAGCAGCAGGACGTTTTCTACTACATCACCGTGATGAACGAGTCCTACCAGCAGCCAGCCATGCCGGCCGGTGTCGAGGAAGGCATCATCAAGGGCATGTACCTGCTCGAGGAAGACACCCGCGAAGCGGCGCATCACGTTCAACTGATGGGCTCCGGCACCATCCTGCGTGAAGTGCGCGAAGCGGCGAAGATCCTGCGTGAACAGTTCAACGTCGGCGCTGATGTCTGGAGCGTTACCAGCTTCAACGAACTGCGTCGCGACGGCCTGGCCGTAGAGCGCAGCAACCGTCTGCACCCGGGCCAGAAGCCTAAATTGAGTTATGTCGAAGAGTGCCTGAACGGCCGTCAGGGTCCGGTCATCGCCTCTACCGACTACATGAAGCTGTTCGCTGAGCAAATTCGTCAGTGGGTACCGTCCAAGGAATTCAAAGTCCTGGGCACCGACGGTTTCGGCCGCAGTGACAGCCGCAAGAAGCTGCGTCACTTCTTCGAAGTCGACCGTCATTTCGTGGTGTTGGCAGCCTTGGAAGCCTTGGCTGACCGTGGTGATATCGAACCTAAAGTGGTGGCTGAAGCCATCGCCAAGTTCGGCATCAACCCGGAAAAACGCAACCCACTGGACTGCTGAGGAGACACTCTGTGAGCGAACTCATTCGCGTACCTGACATCGGCAGCGGTGAAGGTGAAGTAATCGAACTATTTGTGAAGGTCGGCGACCGTATCGAAGCCGACCAGAGCATTCTGACGCTTGAGTCGGACAAGGCGAGCATGGAAATCCCTGCTCCCAAGGCCGGCATCGTCAAAAGCCTGAAAGTAAAAATCGGCGATCGCCTGAAAGAAGGCGACGAATTGCTCGAGCTGGAAGTCGAAGGTGCCGCTGCTGCGGCCCCTGCGGCTGCCGCTGCGCCGGCGGCCAAAGCTGAAGCGAAACCGGCGGCTGCTCCTGCCGCCGCGGCTCCAGCGCCAGCTGCCGCGCCTGCTGCTGCAACCACTCAACAAGTGCACGTGCCGGACATCGGTTCGTCGGGCAAGGCCCAGATCATCGAGATCCAGGTCAAGGTCGGCGACACCGTCGAGGCTGATCAGTCGCTGATCACGCTGGAATCCGACAAGGCCAGCATGGAAATCCCTTCGCCCGCCGCTGGCGTGGTCGAAAGCATCAGCGTCAAGCTCAACGACGAAGTCGGTACCGGCGACCTGATTCTGGCGCTGAAAGTGGCAGGTGCCGCGGCACCGGCTGCGGCCGCGCCAGCTCAGGCAGCTGCACCTGCTGCCGCTGCTCCAGCGCCAGCTGCTGCGGCACAGGCGTCACCGGTTGCCGACAGCGTTCAGGACATTCATGTCCCGGACATCGGCTCTTCGGGCAAGGCCAAGATCATCGAAGTCCTGGTCAAGGCCGGCGACACCGTTGAAGCCGACCAGTCGCTGATCACCCTGGAATCTGACAAGGCGAGCATGGAAATTCCATCGCCTGCCGCTGGCGTGGTGGAAAGCGTTTCCATCAAGCTGGATGACGAAGTCGGTACCGGCGACCTGATCCTGAAGCTGAAAGTCAAAGGCGTTGCGCCTGCTGCTGCCCCGGCTCCGGCCGCTGCTGCTCCTGGCGCTCCAGCTCCAGCCGCCGCTGCGCCTGCTGCTCCGGCACCGGCCGCACCGGCTGCTGCACCGGCCAAGCCGGGCGCCAAGGTTCATGCTGGCCCGGCTGTACGCCAACTGGCCCGTGAATTCGGCGTCGAGCTGAACGCCGTCGGCGCCAGTGGCCCGCACGGTCGCATCCTGAAGGAAGACGTTCAGGTCTACGTCAAAGCCATGATGCAGAAGGCCAAGGAAGCACCGGCCGCTGCTGCTGGCGCAACCGGTGGCGCGGGCATCCCGCCGATTCCGGTCGTGGACTTCAGCCGCTTCGGTGAAACCGAAGAAGTGCCAATGACCCGCCTGATGCAAATCGGCGCGTCGAGCCTGCATCGCAGCTGGCTGAACATCCCGCACGTGACTCAGTTCGATTCGGCTGATATCACCGACCTGGAAGCGTTCCGTATTGCTCAGAAAGCCGTTGCAGAGAAGGCTGGCGTCAAGCTGACCATCCTGCCGCTGTTGCTCAAGTCGTGCGCGCACTTGCTCAAGGAACTACCGGACTTCAACAGTTCGCTGGCACCAAGTGGCAAGGCGATCATCCGCAAGAAGTACGTGAACATCGGCTTCGCCGTCGACACCCCTGAAGGCCTGCTGGTACCGGTCATCAAGAACGTCGACCAGAAGAGCCTGTTGCAACTGGCAGCCGAAGCCGCCGTGCTGGCCGCCAAGGCCCGCGACAAAAAGCTCACCGCTGACGACATGCAAGGCGCCTGCTTCACCATTTCCAGCCTCGGCCACATTGGCGGCACCGGCTTCACGCCGATCGTCAACGCGCCGGAAGTGGCGATCCTCGGTGTTTCCAAGGCAACCATTCAGCCAGTCTGGGACGGCAAAACCTTCCAGCCGAAACTGATGCTGCCGCTGTCACTGTCCTACGATCACCGTGTGATCAACGGCGCCGCTGCTGCACGCTTCACCAAGCGTCTGAGCGACCTGCTGGCGGACATCCGCACCATCCTGCTGTAACACCGGCCGGCCCTCCTTCACCGGAGGGCCTGTTGCGTTCCACGTTTTCCGAGCGCCACGCTCGTACCTCAACCCCGCCAGTTTGGCGGGGCTTTTTTTGCCCGAAAGAAAGTTTCTTCCTACATTCGTGGCTGACGTCGCCCACAACTCAAGTCCACTTTCACCCGATATTTTTTGCGCACCAGTAACTAGGATTAGTCCAACTGATTATTGATTTAAACATCATCATTCTCTCTCGCTTAGTTAGCATTACTTCGAACGGATTCGAACATGTTCAAACCGACTGTCGGCCCTATTATTGGTCACACCACAACTAATCACACACGCATCTTCTTGCGCGGCGAACTTCAAAACAACGCGCCGGTATTTGCAGGCATTCGTTATCGCCAACCTGGCGAAGAACGCTGGTCCCAAGGTGTATTTGCAAAATTGACGATCGTGCGCGACATGTCCGATGTCATTGCACTCAACGATCTGGCCACCGATACCGAGTACGAATATCAGGCGGGTTGGTTCAGCCCCATGAGCCCGGTGCATACCGTGGAGACGGTACAGGAACTGCCACTGCAATGGCCGCGGGATATCTACCGGTTTCGCACACAGTCCAGCAAAGGCACGATTCCACGGGCCTATATCGTCGGTTCATGCCGTTACCTGCGCATGACCGCTGGCGTCCCGTCTGCACCGCATCTGGGGGACAGGATTTTCGCCTCGATCACGAACCTGGCGCAGCAGGCCGAACCGCCTATCAGCGCCATGTTGATGACCGGCGATCAAATCTACGTCGATGACTTGAACGTTATTGCTCCCGACCGGGAATACAAGGAAATACTCAGTAAGTACCGCGCGGCCTTTTCTCAACCTCATATTGGTAAGTTGATGTCCAGCGTTCCGACTTACATGATCCTCGACGACCATGAAATAGAAGACAACTGGCCTGCCAACAAGAGCAAAGGCGATGACTACTTACATAAGAACGCGATGGCGGCATACGAGTTATATCAAGCCAGCCACAGCCCAGCCCATGAACTTCTAGTGAACGGACAACTAAGCAGAAAACTGGAACAGTATGGGTATCAGTTCGCCGAAGGCGATATCGAATGGTTTGTCACCGACAGCCGAACCCGCCGCAACCTGTCGGCCGATGATCGACGCATTCTCGACGAAGAGCAGGAACAGGCTTTGTGCAAATGGCTGATTCACAGCCCGGCCAGGGTCAAATTCGTGGTCACCAGTGTGATGTTCTATCCCGACCGTAAATCTCAGGGCGATGACGCCTGGAAAGCCTTCCCGGAACAACGACTACGGCTGCTGGAGACGATTCGTACACACCGCATCAAGAACGTCTTCTTCATTTCTGGCGATGTCCATGGCTCCCTGACCAGTCGCCTGACCCACAGCGAGGACCCGGACTTTGAAGTGCACACCATCGTGTCGTCACCGCTGTGCAACAGCAAACTGCTGCCGTATGCCAAGGCATCCACTTTCATTCTCGATCAGCCACTGGCGCAAACGGTCGCGGGTGACTATCGGCATGAAATGACTAGCAAGGTAGTCAGCGAGGACAACTTTGCCCATCTGGTCGTTGATCAGGAGAAGGTTCAGGTCAACTATCACGACCGGGACGGCAAGCTTTTAGAATCGGCCAGTATCACGTTGCGCTAAGCCCATGAAGGCCAAATGCATTAGTTTTCGACCTCTTGCTGAAGAAATCTTCGTCCCGGCCGACATATTCTTATAGCACTTGGCCTTCATGTCTCTTGTCAGTCAGTGTTGCAATGATGCAACCTTGCCGCAGACAACAGTAAAGAGGGCGAGAGCCCGGCGCGATCAGCCTATTCGAAGTGAGTTTCCTTCCATATGAAGAGCCAACCCGATGCCGCCAGCCGTATGGTGGCCGAGGTAGTGACGCAGTTGCCTGTGCCCTCGCGGCTCGGCATGCTGCGTTTCGAACGGCTGAATGAACCAAGCTGGGCACTGCTGTTTCTCGATCCCAATTGCGAACGACAGTTCGGCCTGCCGGCGGTGGACCTCTGTGCTCTGGTCGACTCACCTTACGCCAGCCTGATGGAACCTGAAGCGCGCTATCAGCTGCATGACGAGGTCCAGCAGCAGCTCACCGAAAGTCCGAATTACCAGATCCGCTACACCTTGCACACCGCCTCAGGCGCCTTGAACCTGCTGGAATTGGGTGAAGCCTACAAACAACACAATCGACACCTGCTGCGTGGCTACCTGCTGGTGGTCGACAGCCTTTTCGAGGGCAAGCAACTGCTGCCGGCCCTGGACCTGGAAACCCAGAACTCTCGCCTGCAAATCGCCCTGGCGCTCAATCAACTCGCTCAGCAGGAACAGCTCCTGCACCTGGACCGGGTGCGCGCCCAGCAAGACTTGATCCTGCTGCTGACCCGCCAGCGCTACCGCAGCAACAACTCCCTGCAAGAAGCCGCCGAGCTGATCACGCGCAGTGCCTGTGACATTTACGAAATCGACTGCGCCAGCCTGTGGAACCTCGAAGGTTCACAGCTAGTGCCGATTTCGGCCTATCACCGCGCCAGCCAGGAATACCAACTGCCGGAGCCGATCGACGTCAGTTACTTCCCTGATTACCTGGAAGCCTTGCACACCGGCCGCGCCATCGATGCTCACAACGCCATGCGCGACCCGCGTACCCGGGAAATGGCCGAACACCTGCGCCCGCGCGATGTGAACGCCATGCTCGACGCCAGCATCCGCGTCGACGGCCAAGTGGTCGGCGTACTCTGCCTGGAGCAGACCGGTACGACCCGCGCCTGGCAATCGGACGAAATTGCTTTCGCCGGCGAACTGGCGGATCAGTTCGCTCAGGTCATCAACAACCATAACCGCCGCACCGCCACCAGCGCCCTGCACCTGTTCCAGCGTGCGGTAGAGCAAAGCGCCAACGCCTTTTTGCTGGTCAATTGCGATGGCGTGGTGGAATACGTCAACCCGAGCTTCACGGCGATCACCCAATACACCACCGAAGAAGTCCACGGCCAGCGGCTGTCGGAACTGCCGGCACTGGAAAACCTCAGCGAGCTGTTGTTTGACGCGCCCTCGGCGCTGACCAAGAGCAACAGCTGGCAAGGCGAGTTCAAAAGTCGCCGCAAAAACCTCGAACCCTACTGGGGTCAGTTGTCGATTTCCAAGGTCTACGGCGACAACCGTGAACTGACCCATTACATCGGCATCTACGAAGACATCACCCAGACCAAGCTCGCTCAGCAGCGCATCGAGCGTCTGGCTTACACCGATAATCTGACCAACCTCGGCAACCGTCCGTCGTTTATCCGCAACCTCGATGAACGCTTCGCCCGAGACAGCGATACCCCCATCAGCCTGCTGCTGGTGGACATCGACAACTTCAAGCGGATCAACGACAGCCTCGGCCACCAGACCGGCGACAAACTGCTGATCAGCCTGGCCCGACGCCTGCGCAACAGCCTGAGCCCGAGTGGCAGCCTGGCGCGGTTCGCCAGTAACGAATTCGCCGTGCTGCTGGACAACACCGACCTGCGTGCGGGCCAACAGATGGCCAGCGAATTGCTGATGACCCTCGACAAACCGATGTTCGTCGACAATCAGCTGATCAGCGTCACCGGCTCAGTGGGCCTGGCCTGCGCGCCGTTGCATGGCCGCGATCCGCAAACCCTGATGCGCAACGCCGGCCTGGCGCTGCACAAGGCCAAGGCCAACGGTAAACACCAGGTTCAGGTGTTCACCGAAGCGCTGAATGCCGAGGCCAGTTACAAGCTGTTCGTCGAGAACAACCTGCGCCGCGCCCTGACCCAGAACGAGCTGGACGTTTTCTATCAGCCCAAGCTCTGCCTGCGCAGCGGTCGCCTGCTGGGGATGGAAGCCTTGCTGCGCTGGAACCATCCGGAAAAAGGCATGATCCGCCCGGACCAGTTCATCAGCGTCGCCGAAGAAACCGGGCTGATCATTCCCATCGGTAAATGGATCGCCCGCCAAGCCTGCCGCATGAGCAAAGACCTGACGGCCGCTGGCCTGGGCAATCTTCAGGTGGCAATCAACCTCTCGCCCAAGCAGTTCTCCGATCCGGACCTGGTGTCGTCCATCGCCAATATCCTCAAAGAGGAAGCGCTGACGGCAAACCTGCTGGAACTCGAACTCACCGAAGGCCTGCTGCTGGAAGCCACCGAAGACACCCACTTGCAGCTCGATCAACTCAAGCGTCTGGGCCTGACCCTGGCCATGGATGACTTCGGCACCGGTTACTCGTCGCTCAGTTACTTGAAAAAATTCCCGATCGACATCATTAAGATTGATCGAAGCTTCATCCACGAGATCCCGGACAACCAGGACGATATGGAAATCACCTCTGCGGTGATCGCCATGGCCCACAACCTGAAACTCAAGGTCGTGGCTGAAGGCATCGAGACTGCCGAGCAGTTGGCCTTCCTGCGCCGTCACCGCTGCGACGTTGGCCAGGGCTACCTGTTCGACCGACCGATACCGGGCGTAGAGCTGATCGAAAAGCTCAAGCGCTATCCGCGTGGCCCGATCGCCTGACCCTGTGGGAGCGAGCTTGCTCGCGATGGCGGCGCAACAGTCAACATCGATGGCGTCTGACGCACCGCATTCGCGAGCAAGCTCGCTCCCACATGGGTAGTGCTTAACCAACTGGTATTAGGCACACTGGCGACCTGTTTATTTACATTTCAACCTGACTGAGAGGACTGATCATGGTTCTGCGCTCGGAAATTCTGGTGAACAAAAACGTGCTCCCGACTAAAGAACAAGCTCTGCCTGGCCGCGAAACCCCAATGAACCTGCCGGAAAAACACTTCGTCCACGACGCCCCACTGCTGGGCCCGTTCGTCACCGATGTGGATTTCGCGATCTTCGGCCTCGGATGCTTCTGGGGCGCGGAACGCAAGTTCTGGCAGCGCGAAGGTGTGGTCAGTACGGTGGTGGGTTACGCCGGTGGTTTTACGCCGAACCCGACGTATGAAGAAGTCTGCTCGGGCCTGACCGGCCACAGCGAAGTGGTACTGGTGGTCTACGAGCCGGCAAAAGTCAGCTACGAAGAGCTGCTGAAGATGTTCTGGGAATTGCACAACCCAACTCAGGGCATGCGTCAGGGCAATGACATCGGGACGCAGTACCGCTCGGTGATCTATGCGACCAACCCGATGCAACTGGCTGCCGCCAAGCACAGTGAGCAGGTGTTCCAGGCCGAACTGACCAAGGCTGGCAAAGGCACCATCACCACCGAAATCGAAGAAGCGCCGACGGTCTACTTCGCCGAGGCTTATCACCAGCAGTACCTGGCGAAAAACCCTGAAGGGT
The DNA here is from genome assembly GCF_054897765.1 of Pseudomonas sp. RT4P38. Taxonomy (NCBI): domain Bacteria; kingdom Pseudomonadati; phylum Pseudomonadota; class Gammaproteobacteria; order Pseudomonadales; family Pseudomonadaceae; genus Pseudomonas; species Pseudomonas sp. RT4P38. The sequence goes on along the minus strand of NZ_CM142703.1, from coordinate 698,677 downwards.
ATTGCGGGATTGGCGGTACAGGCGTGACTTGCCCGATCTGACACCGCACTGATCGTTCCCACGCAGAGCGTGGGAACGATCACAGGTCAACTCTCGGCAATCAACCAATCCATCTGCCAACCACCCTGGGTCTGCCCCAACTTCTTGGACAACCACGGCAGCAACTCACGCAACTCCTCTTCCAGCCCCCACGGCGGATTCGCAATCGCCAACCCCGAGCCATTCAGACTGTTCGGCGTATCCAGCGGATGTACCAGCAACTCGACCCGCAATAACTTCGGTGCGCCCGTTCCAGCCAAGTCCTGATAGAAACGACGCAACATGCGCTGATCCTTCACCGGGTACCAGATCGCCGCCACGGTTTGCCGCATCCGGCCAATCGCCTCTTTCAGCGATGCCGCACAGCGCTGCATCTCATCGAGCTGCTCGAACGGCGGATCAATCAACATCACCGCCCGCTTCTCCTGCACCGGCAACATCGCACGCGGCACATGCCAGCCTTCGCCCAGATGCACCTTCACCCGACGGTCGCCCGCCATATTGTCTCTGAGCAACACACCATCTTCCGGGTGCTTCTCGTTAAGCATCAACCGATCCTGCGGCCGCGTCAGACGCCGCGCCAACTCCGGCGAACCCGGGTAATAGCGCAGCTGGCCATCCGGGTTCATGTCGTGCAGCACCTTCATGTAATCCGCGGTCAACGCCGGCAGATCCGGCTGATCCCACAAACGCGCAATGCCTTCCAGGTACTCACCGGTACGGCTCGCCTGATCACCCTGCAGGTCATACAGACCAATGCCGGCGTGAGTGTCGAGATAGGCAAACGGCTGCTCCTTGCGCGACATCAAAGCGATGAGGCGGGTCAAAGTCAGGTGTTTGAACACATCGGCGTGATTGCCGGCATGGAAGGCGTGACGATAATTCATGGCTGCTCCTGCGAAGGGCGGGAAGTTTACCTTGTACAGCGGCGAACGTCAGGACCTCGCAGCCGAGCGGGCAAAGCCCCCCTCACCCTAACCCTCTCCCTAGGGGGCGAGGGGACTGATTTTGGCAATCTCTCGGCCTCCATCGACCTGAACGATCAAAGTGAACTCAAGCTTGGCCAAGCCAAGTTCACCCTGCAGTCGCAGGTCGCAGCAAACTCCCCAAACACCTCGGTCAATCCCCTCGCCCCTCGGGGAGAGGGCTAGGGTGAGGGGGATGGATCTAAAGCCTTACACCTACTCCAAAGACCGCGCCCGTAACCGCCGCCCAAGAACATCCAGCACATCACACCCATCCCGCAACGGAATGGCGCAGAGCAAGGCAAAGTCACTGAGAATGAAGGACTGACACTCAATCGAACCACGCATGGACAGGTTCTCCATCACTTGAGTGACGGCGCGAATTCGGTAGCTGGCAGCGTCATACAAAACATCAAGCGGCGCTTGGGTGTCGACGAACAGGGTTGGCATGTCGTCGCAATTGCTGGTGAGCGCCATGAAGCGGCTTTGGGGATGGGGGGTTGGTTTTTCGTAGGGTGGATCGGGGTGAAGAGTTTTCATATTCAAGTTCCAAAGGCAATAAATAGGAACTGCCGTTAGCCTCCTACAGGCTAGGGTGGCAGTTATGCGCGGGGTAGGAATATCGAGGCCTTTGGAAAACTCGACCACGCCGAAGCGTGCCCGCGCACAACCGCCGCAACTGATCTTACGGACGCACGTTAACGGCCGCAAACCAAGCTTCGACGCTAATACATTTCCAACGACTTTGAAGGGTTCCTACACCCTGCCACTGAATTTTCAGTGACCACCAGAGACTATCGATGGAATGCATTTCAAACCAGTTCATGGAAACCGATACGAGTTGAAGGAAACTTCCGATGACCTTGCCCAGAAATTTCGCTCAAAAAAGCAAACGTGGCGAAAGGCTTCACTGAAGCTTGGCTTGATTTCGCCACCTGTTGAATCCACAACCTATAGCTGCCGCTCAGCAACGACAGAATTCGGCCCAGAGTGTGTAAAAACGCCTACCACTTTCTTGCCGCCGACTTCAGACGGAGCAGAATGCCAAGTTATCAAGATCTATCTCGGCGTAGCTCCCCAAATCGCCTTTGTAGAGATAGATCTTGGACACTCCTAGCTCGGATTGTAAGAAATCAACAAGCTTTCTAAGGTTACAGTTTTTAGACATCGTAGTCGGACGTACTACCGTTGCCTGTCCGGGTTCGTCATCGTAAATTCTGATCAGGAACACTTCCTCTTCGTTCTGTATTTCGTAGTTACAACCACGGTACGCATATCCAAAATCGTGGTCGACATCATCAAAGCGAGTAGATTTCACTATCTTCAAAGTAGCAGTCCGTCAAATATCACTCATCAACATAAATGGTACGGATTTATTTGTTGAGCAAGGAGTTGGAATAACGCGGAAAATCTAGTGCTCATTATTCTGCACCCTGAGCCTTAGCTGAAGTACTAGCCCTCACCAAGTTGAAAAGTTCTCCTGACTCGCTTTATACAGATCATCAACCCACGCTTCGGACAATTTGACGTACACATCCTCAAAAAACGCCTTTGGATTTTTCATTTCATTCCACCCAAGAGGAAGCGAGGAATGAGACCTCGAATCATGTTCCAAAATTTCAGCAAACACACTCGAGTCACCATCAAGAGCCTCTCTCAACACAAAGAACAAAACAAACTTATGCCGATAACTCAACGCTGCGAAGCGTTTGACAATAAACCGGGATATTAAACATTCTCTATCTGAAGGACACTCAGGATCGTACGCCGACAACTCAACCCCAAGACTCTCCTCGCGATCATATATATCGAACCCACCGAGAAAGTGCTCTACACTTGGATTATATGGAACGTTCAGATACGGATGCATCAGCATTAAATTTTCTCTATCGGATAAAACGCTATAGGCTGCAATGTCTCAAAGTCGAATTTCATTTCAAAGGCATTCATCTGAGGAATGAAACGCGGATTGGCTGGATCTAAAGGATTAGGCTCATATCCCTCACCTACATTTTCCGCCTCCACTCTTACTAACAAATTTCCTTTACTGTCCTCCCCAGTAAAACGAGACATTTTTCTAGTCTCCCTTGTCATCGCTTCATTATAAGCATTCAACTGCGCTCTATGGCTTATAAACCTAGAGCTTGGAACGGCTCTCCACCTCTTGCTTTCACCATTAAGTTCGCAGCTAGTGGTTTGTTACTGAACAGCAGAAACCGAACTACCCGCCAAATTCATATACATAGCTCGTAATATAAAAATCAACTTTTTAAAAGGTATTAATAACGTCATTTTTCAAAAACCGACCATAACAAACACAATAAAACACTAAAAAGATACAGCAAAATGCGGACAAAATTTGGGCGAGCTTATTTTTTGCTCTTATCAATACCGCCAATACTTTCGAAGCTGGCAGCAAAAACAAATCCACCCCCTTTGTTGGTTTGCCCGCGAATTGAGAATATATCCGCCCCCCCACCGCTCAAAAAACCTGCACTAAAATCAGAAAGCCACATCAATACGAATCACATTTATTTTAATAAATTTTTGGTTAAAAAACGGGTAGTCATAATGAATATCTTGAGCATCGAAATCAATAAAAGATCTTAATACGGCACCATCTAAATAGCCCGCTAACACACATGAAAAACTGTCATCCTCCATTTCAACTCCGACATATTCATCCTGACTTACTTCCATGCCGACGCTATCAGGTAAAACCATTTCAAACTCAACCTCGTACGTTTTACCGATTTCAATCTTAAATGGGCAGTAGTTAATAAAGCATTGAATTATTACTCCATTGACAAGTAAAACAACCGCCTCTTCGACGACCTCATCAATCTCCATGACAAGCGCACTATACTTCTTAGTCATTTACTGGCCTCAGCTCGTTATCCTTTGCATCACCGTTTAACATTTTCCAGAAATCCTTTCCACTTTTTACATGCAGGGTCGTGATATCGCCGCTATTATTTGTACCGACAAATGCAAATTTTGTATCACCATTCCTCTGGGAATTACCCAGAAGTTGTAAATAGGCAATTCTAACTTCTCCTTCATACGGATATTCCACCTTTATGCCTTGGTTCACTACATCACGAGAAATTTGTAGGTATTCCTCTTTGCTCTGAGCGTCGAACTCTTTTCTCCCGTGTTTTTTTATAATGAAGGTCAAGCTTTTCGTCATTCCTAAAATTTTTAGGACGCGACTTCGCGATTGGAGTTTTTACCGCACCGCCATCAACAACCGTCTCACTAACATCATCCGGCGCCCCACACCCAGGCTTATTCGGTGGCGGACAATTCCCGCTCAACCCCAACGGATCAACCCACCCCGTCGGATTCGGCGTGTACTGGTACTGGTTCAGCCCACCCGCCAATTTGATCGGGTCCGGCGTCAGGTACCGGCCAATCTCTGGATCATAGTACCGATGCCGGTTGTAATGCAGACCACTCTCAGCGTCGAAATACTGCCCCTGAAACCGCAACGGTTGCTCGAGCTGCTCGCCCCCACCGAACGCAAGGCGAGTGATCTTGCCGTAGGCGTTGTACTTCGCCGACCAAACAATCTCGCCGCCAAAATCGGTCAGTTCCTGCGGCGTACCCAGGTGATCGAGTTGGTAGTAAAACGGGCAGGCCTTGCGCGGGCCTTTGCCGTCGAGCATGGCCAGTGGGCGGAAGCTTCCCGGTTCGTAGAGGTAGCTGCGGTAGTGTTCGCGGCTGCTTTCGGCGATGAGGTTGTCGCCTTGCCAGAAGAACTCGGTGGTGTGGCCGTCGACGGTTTTGCTGATGCGGCGGCCGAAGGCGTCGTAGCGGTAGGTGGCGCTGTGGCCGTCAGGGGTTGTGACGCCGACCAAGCGGTGTTGGCAGTCGTAGCGGTATTCAGTGACGAGTTTTTGCGCGGCGCCGCGGCGTTCGCGGATCAGGTTGCCGAAGGCGTCGTAGTCGTAATGGCGGTCGCCTTGCATGAGCAGGCGATTACCCAGCACCTTCGCTGCGCCGGGGCGGTCTTGCATCAGCAGGTTGCCGGCCGGGTCGTGGGCGAAGCTTTCCGGTGGGTCGTCGCGGGTGTGGCGGACGCGGGTCAGGCGGTTGAGCGGGTCGTATTGGTAATTGCGTTGGCCGTGACGGGTGTCGGCGATGCTGTCGAGATTGCCGTTGGCGCTGTAGGCATAATCGCGGCGATACAGCGGTTGTTGCTGTTGGCTGACGGCGTGGGCTTTCAGGCGTCCCTGGTCGTCGTAGGCATATTCGCTGAGCAGCAGGCCTTGCTGGCGGTTTTGTTCGCGATCGAAGGCGAACTGGTGAGTGGTGAGTCGCGCACCGTTGAGGTCGATGGCTGTGAGTCCGCCACCCTTGGCGTGGTGGTAATCGAGTTTGCTGTTGTCCGGCAGGCGCAGGTGATTCAGCTGACCGCAGGCGTCGTAGCCATAACGCAGCGTGCCCCAGCCTTGGTGTTCGGTGATCAGCCGGTCCTGCTGGTCGTACTCAAATTCCAGCGGATGGTCGTGGCCGTCATCGACGCTGACCAGTCGGCCGAGGCTGTCGTAGCGGTATTCAACCTTGATGCCGTCGGGCAGGGTTTTGACCAGCAACCTTCCCGCCGAGTCCCGCTCATACGCCGTTACCAACCGCGAGCCGTCCTCGCCGAACTCGGTTTTCTCCAGCAGCTGGCCATTGAGGTCGTAGACGTACGCCGTGCGTTGGCCGTCGAATCCGGTTTCCTGTCGGATCAAGCCGTTGGGCGTGTAGTCCAGCCGATACTTTTCGCCGGATTCGTTTTCGATCTCGGTGAGCAACAGCTGCGCGTTGTCGTAGTGGTACTTCAGCTGGGTGCCGTCGGCATTGATCCGGCGGCTGACCAGGTGCAGATCGTCGATGTATTCGTAGCGGGTGACGCGGCCCAGTTCATCGCGCTCGGCGGTGATCTTGCCGTAGGCGTTGTAGCTGAACGCGCGGCTGGCGCCGGTAGGCAACGTCGTCTGGATCAATCGACCGACGGCATCCCATTGGTACTGGGTGACGGCACCGTGTTCGTCCTGACGGGTAATCTGCCGCCCCAGCGCGTTGTAGGAAAACCGCCGCACGCCACCATCCGGCAGCGTTTCCTCAACCAACTGCCCCAAGCCATTCCAGACGAAGACCTGCCGGCTGTTGTCCGGGTAACGGATCGACAGCAGCTGACCTTTTTCGTCGTAGTGATAGTGGGTGACATGATCGTCAGGATCGGTCGCTTCGGTGACGTCGCCCTGAGCATTGCGCAGATATTTCCACACGGCTTTGCCGCGGTACCGCGCGTGCAGGAAACCGTTGCGATACTCGTAGGCCGTCGGTTCGTCTTCCGGCGGAATCAGCGCGACAAGCCGTCCGACTTCGTCGTAACGGTATTCGGTGACGGCGCCTAACGGGTCTTGCTCGGCAATCAGCCGACCGTTGTCGTCGTAGGCCTTGAGATGCTCGCCACCGTCCAGCTCGACCTTGCGCACCAGCCGCGCCCGATCGTCGTGGACGTAAACCTCTTCACTGCCATCGATGTTCTGGACGGTGACGCTACCCTCGTCATCCCAGACATAACGCGTGTCCATCTGCGAAAACGACGCCCAGTGGCGGATGCATCGGGCCGCCTTGCCGGCACGCTCCCACTCCCAGAAGAAACTCGCCCCACCGGCCAACTGCCGCTGCAGAATCACGTGCTGCTCGTCGTAGTCGTAGCGTTCGCTTTCGCCGGCGGCATTGGTGGCTTCGATCAAGCGATGACAAGCGTCGTAACGGTAGGCAACCAGCGTTTGCTCAGTACGCCAGGCGTCTTCCAGGGTGTCGGCCGGATGAAAGCGCTGATACTCCACGGCGACCAAATGGCTGCGGTCATAGCGCAATAGCAAGGCGAGGCCGGCGCCGTTGTCGAGGCGTTTGATGCGGTCTTGTCGATCGCGAGTGATGCGCAGGCGGTTGTCGTAAGCGTCGCTAATGGTCGTCAGACGACCGTTATGAAAGTGATAGAACCGCGCGTCGTCGCCAGCCTGGGCGAGGATCAGTTCTTCCGGCTCGTCACTCAGATAAATCGCCGCCCGCGAGAGGCTGTTGTGAATCGCCGGGCGTTCGCTGTTTGGCAGCGGGAAGGTGGTGCGGCGGTTTTCGTGGTCGATCCAGATGACGTTTTCGCCATCGATTTCCAGTCGATGGGCGAGGCTGTGACTCCAGCCGAAACCGAGGCCGCAGTCGATCTCGGCGGCGCTTGTGCGGTAGAGCCGGGTGAAGTCGAACGGCAGGATGCCGTCCAGTGCACCGTCGGTCAGGGTCAGCAGTTCTTCACCGGTGACCATCGACACCGGGCATTTGTTGGTGGCGGTTTTATCGGCGGAATCGGCGCTTTCGCCGTTGGGGTTTTTCGCTTGATCCGGGACGTTGTCGTGGTGTTCGTTTTGCTTGAGCGTGGTATTGCGCTTGGCATCCCAGCGCAGCTGCATGCGCCCTTTTTTCAGACCCGCAGCAACACCGCGTGCGGCGACTTTTTTGTAGCGGTCGACGTAAGTAATGAAGCTGTTGATGATGTTAAAAATTGCTTTGACGAAGCCCAGAACAGCATCAACGATCCGCGCACCATAGTTCGCAAGGCGCATACCCAGATAGGCAATGCCCGCACCTGCACCGGCGAAAGTCAGGACAACCCCGATCAGAATGTCGATGAGCAACTGCACCACTACCGTCGACACAGCCTCGGCGGTTTTGCCGGCGATATCGCCGGGCGGCAGCATGTCCAACCAGAGGCTGGCGGTGCGTAACAGTAGGCAGAGCGCCGCTTCGTCACTGGCCAGCAGTTGGGCTTTTTCCATGACATCCGGAGCGGTTTTCGCGAGTTTCTTCAGCTCTGTGACGCTCTCGCCCAACCTCTCACCAAACTTCCCGGGATCCTTGAGGATGTCCGAAAGCAGGCCGATGCCGTCCCACACGCCCTCGATTGCCGCCCAACTTCCCGCGAGCATTCCATTGCCTGCAGCAACCGAAGAAGATTCCGACCACTTCGGCTTAAACGTCTTCCATTCATCTTGCAGCCAGTTTTCGAGCTCATTCGTTAAGCCATCGTAGGAAGAGAAAAGATCATCGACTTGCTGCGGAGTTACTTCGTTATGGACTTGAATGCGGTAGAACTTGCCCTCTTCCCCGTTGAATATTCCCTTACCTTGTTCGTTGAGCGTGACTGGCGTCACCTCCCCGCCCTCACGGGCAATCACATCGACCCGAATGTTCCCGACGGGAATGTCATAAACCGATTCGAACTTGCTCTCTATCTCTAGCTTTCCGCCCTTCGGGCACTGCACGACGGTGGAGAAGAAGTTGTTGTCGCTACTGCTCACCGCAGTGCTGGCATCTCCGAACTTGATGATCCGCTCCATGCCCATCAGCGAAGGCAAATCAGCGGCGCGGCTGGCCTTGTCCGCCGCTTGGCTGAGCCAGTGCTTGAGCTGTTCCCGGTAGAGGGAGAGGGTGTCTTTAAAACCGTCCAGCTCCTGCTCGATACGCACAATCTGATCCATCAGTTCAGCTCCGCCATCAGGTATTCCACCAAGGCTGTTTTGGGTGCTTGAGGCAGATCCGGCGTCTCCAGAAAGGTCGCGATTTTGTGCCGCAATACGCTTATCGAAAACGCCTCATGGAGGTCAGGGCGGTCCTCGCTCAACCACTTCAGCAAGTTGTTGATGCAGGTTGTCGCGGACTCCGAGGCAAGGTGCTTAAGCAGCGATTCAGAAACCTCCCACCACGGAAAAACCCTTGAGGTTTCCAACGCGCTGCCACCCATGTCGAGCGGCTGGCCATTGATCAAACAGCGCCCGATCACAGGCATTAACTGCGTAGCGTTAACCTCGACAGACTGAAGGATCGACAGCAAATAGCGCCCATCCCAGAAGCGGAAAAACACTGCATTACCGTTGGGCAGGAGGACTTGGGTAAGGCTGCGCAAATGCTCGACCAGCACTTCTCGAGAAGCAGTAGAAACCGCCAGCCAACCCCAATCACGAGACTCGGTTGTGGCGACCCACTGCAGAAACTCACTGCCAGCGGCGACGATTCCGACATAGGGCATCACCGGTTCCCACTCGGCGTAAGCGGTGTCGGCCCAAATCGGACTGGGTGCTTGAGCGATGCTCAAACGCTGCCATGCTTTAAACGGTTCAGCGGAGCTCGCGTTGCTGAAAATGGCGAAGAGTTGCTCAGAAGATTTGAGGGGTTGGCTTACCAGCCAGTCGTGGGGCGACAAGCGATCAGGCTGCACAGACACCCTCCTTGCAACGCTCGCATTCCTCACAGAACGGCGCGTCGCTTTTCAGGCTCAGAATCTGTGCGGCACTCAGCAGCGCAGCCGGAGCGGCGACGAGATTCAACAGCGTATCCGGCAAGGACGGTGCGGCTGCCATGGCCGGCATCAACGCGCCCCCCACCTGAATCGGTACGCTGCTGAAGATCCCGCCGGGACCGATGTTGATCCACTGCCCGCCCGCTTGAATGGTCGCGCTGGCCCCGCCGTCGATCACCACTTGCTGGCCGGCGCTGACATGGAATTGCTGACTGGCATTCAGCGCCTGGCTGGTCACGCGAATGTGCCGGTCACCGACCACCACCAGGTGATCATCCAGCTTCACTTCGGTCTGGCGCTGGCCATGGGTGATGCGTTGCTCGTCGGCCTTCAGCTCATGGCTAGCGATACCGGTGACAACAATGCTGCGGGCGTTATCGACCTGCACCTGTTGATCGTTCAACACGTGTTGAGTCCAGTTTCGCTGGGCGCGCAGGTAGATTTCCTCGGCGCCTTTGCGATCCTCGATGCGCAATTCGTTGTAACCGCCGCCACCGGGACTACTTTGGCTGCGGAAAATGCTGCGGGTCTTGTCGGCGGGCAAGTCGAGCGGCACCGGTGTCGCCGCGTTTGGCAGGCAACCCATCACCAGCGGTTTATCCGCATCGGCGTCGATGAACCCGACCAGCACTTCCATGCCGACTCGCGGGATCAGCACGCTGCCGTAACGGTCGTGCGCCCAGCCGGTGGCCACGCGCAGCCAGCAACTGGAGTGCTCATCGAGCTGACCGTCACGGTCCCAGGCGAGCTGAACCTTGACCCGACCGAACTCGTCGCAATGGATTTCGCTGTCGGTCGGGCCGGTGACCACGGCAGGTTGATAGCCGAGCATGCGTGGCTTTTCCGGCCCGAGCGGCGGACGAAACGAAACGTCCCACGGTATGGCCAGAAAGGTATTGCGATAGCCCTGGAAATCATCTGGGCTGTCGCTGGTGACCGACTCTTCCAGCACTTGCGGCTGGCGTCCACGGTGCTCAATTTCGGTGATCAACCACAGATCATTCCACGCCTGACGCGGGTGCTCGGCGAGATGTAGGAAGTGCCCGCAGACCAACGCAGATTCGTCGCCCCGGCCTTCGGCCTGACGGAAGTCGGCGTTGTGGCGTTCGAGTGCTCGTTGAGCCAGATGTTTGCCGTGTTCGCGATCAGTGAACTGGCCAGGAAAGTGATAATCCTCCAGCACCGGTCGCTGTTCGCTGTCGAGGCGGCTTTCAAGTTGCAGGCGCGGTTTGCGGAAGTCGTAATCGCGACGGGTTACCGCTGTCGTCCGGGTTTCCAGCCGCACGTTGAAACGCTTGATGGCTGGCGCATCCGCCGCCATTCCGCTGCCCGGCAGGTATAGCGTCGGCTCGGGTAGACGAGGGAAAACCGTCTGGTCATCACCAAACACCAGCAGGTGCCCGTCGAGGCTGTGCTGAAAGTGGTAGTGAATCCCGATCTCGGCACACAGGCGCTGGATGAACGCCAGATCGCTTTCGGCGTATTGCACACAGTACTCGCGCGCTGGGTAGTCGCTGCCGAGCCGAAACTCGAAGGCATCGCGCTGGATGCCGTGGTCCTTGAGGATTTGCGCGACGATCGTCGGCACGCTTTTGTGCTGAAAGATCCGCTGATTGATGCGCTGGCCGAGGTACGCCAGTCGCGGTACGAGACTGATTTGGTAACCCGTGAGGCGTTGTCCGGAATCGCTTTGGCCGACCCGAAAAATCTGGCCATGAATACCGGAACCCTGTGCATCAAAACTCAGAAATGCCTGACGATGCAGCAGGCTTTCGAGTTCGATGTCCGGCCGTTCGCTGACCAGTTCCAGGTCAAAACGGTAGGGCTGACTGATGACTTCCTTGCCCGTGAACTCAAGCACTTTGAGCTCATTCTGGACGCCGTCGAGGGTCAACGTGAAACGCGGTTGATTGGCAGGAGCGAACATCCGATGTGTCTCTGCAGAATGAAGGCGGGCGATTCTGCATGAGCGACAAGGGGCATTGATGGAGGGACAGGAAAATCAGATTCCCCCTACTTTTTTAGAGATTTTCCCTTCAACAATCAGTGTGTTTGGCTACAGACATCTCCTTCAAAAGCACCACTAACCACTGTGGGAGCGAGCTTGCTCGCGATAGCGGTTGTTCATTCAACATTGATGTCGACAGACCCGACGCTATCGCGAGCAAGCTCGCTCCCACAGGGAATTCACAGCGCTTCGAGATTTGCGTGGTCCAAAAAAAACGGCCCGCCTCCAAAAGGACGCGGGCCGTTTTCATGTTCGGCGAAAGGTCAGAGCATCAGCTCATTCCCCTCACTTGTTCAGGCGGAAATCTGCCTCGGCAGCGGCGAAGCGCTGAAGCATGCCTTTAGTAGGCTCGCCCAGTTTGCTGACGATGTAGATCGCCAGGCTGGCGAAGATGAAGCCTGGGATGATTTCGTACAGGCCCAGCAGCTCAAAGTGCTTCCAGACGATCACGGTGATTGCGCCGACCAGGATGCCGGCCAGTGCGCCGTTGCGGGTCATGTCTTTCCAGATCACGGAGATCAGGACGACCGGACCGAACGCAGCACCGAAACCCGCCCAAGCGTAGCTGACCAGGCCCAGTACGCGGTTTTCCGGGTTAGCGGCCATCGCGATAGCGATCAGGGCAACCAGCAGCACCATGGCACGACCAACCCAAACCAGCTCAAGCTGGGAAGCAGTTTTACGCAGGAAAGTTTTGTAGAAGTCTTCGGTCAGGGCGCTCGAGCACACCAGCAGCTGGCAGCTCAGGGTACTCATCACCGCCGCCAGAATGGCAGACAACAGCACACCGGCGATCCATGGATTGAACAGGATTTTCGCCAGTTCGATAAACACACGCTCGTGGTTTTCGGTCACAGGACCGGCCAGCTCCGGGTGCGCCGAGAAGTAAGCGATACCGAAGAAGCCTACAGCGACGGTGCCGCCCAGGCACAGGATCATCCAAGTCATGGAGATACGACGAGCGTTAGCGATCGACTTGACCGAATCCGCCGCCATGAAGCGCGCGAGGATGTGCGGCTGGCCGAAGTAGCCCAGGCCCCAACCCATCAGCGAGATGATGCCGATGAAGGTGGTGTTTTTCAGCATGTCAAAGTTGCTGGCGTCTTGTGCTTCGATGGCCAGGAACGTGGTGTCGACGCCGCCAGTGGCCAGCAGCACGATGATCGGCGTCAGCAACAGAGCGAAGATCATCAGCGTGGCTTGTACGGTGTCAGTCCAGCTCACTGCCAGGAAACCACCGACAAAGGTGTAGGCAATCGTCGCGGCAGCACCGGCCCACAGCGCCGTCTCGTAGGACATGCCGAAGGTGCTTTCAAACAGACGGGCGCCGGCCACGATGCCGGAGGCGCAGTAGATGGTGAAGAACACCAGAATCACAACCGCAGAGATGATCCGCAGCAGGCCGCTTTTGTCTTCGAAACGGCTGGAGAAGTAATCCGGCAGGGTCAGTGCATCGCCGTTGTGCTCGGTCTGCACGCGCAGACGGCCGGCGACGAACAGCCAGTTCAGGTAAGCACCGACGATCAGGCCGATGGCGATCCAGCTTTCGGACAGACCGGACATGTAGATAGCGCCCGGCAGGCCCATCAACAACCAGCCGCTCATGTCGGAGGCGCCGGCGGACAACGCAGTCACGACGCTCCCCAAGCTACGACCGCCCAGAATGTAGTCAGAAAGGTTATTGGTGGAGCGATAGGCCATGAAGCCGATCAGCACCATTGCTGCGATGTAGATCACGAAGGTGATCAGGGTTGGATTGCTAACGCTCATTAAGTTACGCCCTGGCTTTGTTTTTATGTAGCGGCGGCTGGTGAACCGCGCGCAAACGACGACGTTTGACAGACGATTTCAGGTCCCGCGCATTTATGACTGATGTTTCCCCAGGAAAGCCATCAGCCGGTGCCTGGTCTTTTTCGACCGGTTGCACCTTGGGCGCGAATGCTATTCAACAAAGCAAATAAGGTGCAACCAGTTTCGTGAGAATAAGTTGCACCTAGTCGGATTTATCTGAAAAAGCGCTGTTTTTGCTCCCTTTTAGGGCAGTTCTGACGATTTACTAGAAGCAAAAGCACCAAGCAGGAGCGGTAAGTTCGTACCGGAATTTAATTCCTGACGAACTGCTGATTATTCCGACAAAAAAAGGGTTGCACCCGGTTGCACCTCGAGAGTTGCGCAGCTAATCTTGCCGCCAGCTGATGCCACGCGGTCGTGGCAAACATGAGGATAAAAATATGGCTACCACCACCCTTGGGGTCAAACTTGACGACCCGACCCGCGAGCGCCTCAAGGCTGCCGCGACCTCGATTGATCGCACGCCGCACTGGCTGATCAAGCAGGCAATTTTCAATTACCTGGAAAAACTCGAGGGTGGTGCAACCCTGACCGAGCTGAGCGGTTTGACCAAGGATTCCGACGACGTCGTCGATGCGCCTCTGGATCACGCCCACCAGTGCTTCCTCGAATTCGCCGAAAGCATCCTGCCGCAATCGGTGCTGCGCGCCTCGATCACCGCCGCCTACCGTCGCCCTGAGCCGGAAGTGGTGCCGATGCTGATCGAACAGGCGCGTCTGCCTGCTGCGATGGCCGAAGCCACTAACAAGCTCGCCTCCTCGATTGCCGAGAAGCTGCGCAATCAGAAGAGCGCCGGCGGCCGTGCCGGGATTGTTCAGGGCCTGTTGCAGGAATTTTCCCTGTCGTCCCAGGAAGGCGTGGCGTTGATGTGCCTGGCCGAAGCGCTGCTGCGTATCCCGGACAAAGGCACCCGTGACGCGCTGATCCGCGACAAGATCAGCACCGGCAACTGGCACCCGCACTTGGGCAACAGCCCGTCGCTGTTCGTCAACGCCGCTACTTGGGGCTTGCTGCTGACCGGCAAACTGGTCGCCACCCACAACGAAGCCGGCCTGACTTCATCGCTGAGCCGCATCATCGGCAAGAGCGGCGAGCCGATGATCCGCAAGGGCGTCGACATGGCCATGCGTCTGATGGGCGAGCAGTTCGTCACCGGCGAAACCATCGCCGAAGCCTTGGCCAACGCCAGCAAGTTCGAAGCCAAAGGCTTCCGCTATTCCTACGACATGCTGGGTGAAGCTGCACTCACCGAGCACGACGCCCAGAAGTACCTGGCCTCGTACGAACAAGCCATCCACTCGATCGGCAAAGCGTCTCACGGTCGCGGGATTTATGAAGGCCCGGGCATTTCCATCAAGTTGTCGGCACTGCACCCGCGTTACAGCCGCGCGCAGTACGAACGCGTGATGGACGAGTTGTACCCGCGCCTGCTGTCGCTGACCCTGTTGGCCAAGCAATACGACATCGGTTTGAACATCGACGCCGAAGAAGCCGACCGCCTCGAACTGTCGCTGGATCTGCTGGAGCGTCTGTGCTTCGAGCCGCAACTGACCGGCTGGAACGGCATCGGTTTCGTGATCCAGGCCTATCAGAAGCGTTGCCCGTACGTGATCGACTACGTGATCGACCTGGCTCGCCGCAGCCGTCATCGCCTGATGATCCGCCTGGTGAAAGGCGCGTACTGGGACAGCGAGATCAAGCGCGCCCAAGTCGAAGGCCTGGAAGGCTATCCGGTCTACACCCGCAAGGTGTACACCGACGTTTCCTACATCGCCTGCGCTCGCAAACTGTTGTCGGTACCGGAAGTCATCTACCCGCAGTTCGCCACGCACAACGCCCACACCCTGTCGGCCATTTACCACATCGCCGGTCAGAACTATTACCCCGGCCAGTACGAGTTCCAGTGCCTGCACGGCATGGGTGAACCGTTGTACGAACAGGTTGTAGGCAAAGTTTCCGAAGGCAAGTTGAACCGTCCGTGCCGCGTGTACGCACCGGTCGGCACTCACGAAACACTACTGGCGTATCTGGTGCGTCGTCTGCTGGAAAACGGCGCGAACACCTCGTTCGTCAACCGCATCGCCGACCAGTCTATTTCGATTCAGGAGCTGGTGGCCGATCCAGTGGCCAGCATCGAGCAGATGGCGACGCTGGAAGGCGGCTTCGGCCTGCCGCACCCGCGTATCCCGCTGCCGCGTGATCTTTATGGTGCCGAGCGCGCCAACTCCAGCGGCATCGACATGGCCAACGAACATCGTCTGGCTTCCCTGTCCTGTGCTTTGCTGGCAACCGCTCATAACCACTGGAAAGCTGCGCCGATGCTCGGTTGCGCGTCCAGCACTGAAACGCCGGCGCCAGTCCTGAACCCGTCCGATCTGCGTGACGTGGTCGGCCATGTGCAGGAAGCCACCGTCGAAGACGTCGACAACGCGATCCAGTGCGCCCTGAACGCTGCGCCAATCTGGCAGGCCACTCCGCCCGCCGAACGTGCCGCGATTCTGGAACGTGCTGCCGATTTGATGGAAGGTGAGATCCAGCCGCTGATGGGCCTGCTGGCTCGCGAAGCCGGCAAGACCTTCGCCAACGCCATCGCCGAAGTGCGTGAAGCCGTGGACTTCCTGCGTTATTACGCGGTGCAGGCTCGCAACGATTTCACCAACGACGCCCACCGCCCATTGGGTCCGGTGGTCTGCATCAGCCCGTGGAACTTCCCGCTGGCGATTTTCAGTGGCCAGGTTGCTGCGGCACTGGCCGCCGGCAACCCGGTACTCGCCAAGCCTGCGGAACAAACCCCGCTGGTCGCCGCTCAAGCCGTGCGCTTGCTGCTCGAAGCCGGGATTCCGGAAGGCGTGCTGCAACTGCTGCCGGGTCGCGGCGAAACCGTTGGCGCCCGTCTGGTCGGTGACGATCGGGTCAAAGGTGTGATGTTCACTGGCTCCACCGAAGTCGCTCGCTTGCTGCAACGCAACGTCGCCGGTCGCCTGGATGCTCAAGGTCGCCCGATTCCGCTGATCGCCGAAACCGGCGGCCAAAACGCGATGATCGTCGACTCCTCGGCACTCACCGAACAAGTGGTGATCGATGTTGTGTCCTCGGCGTTCGACAGCGCCGGTCAACGCTGCTCGGCTCTGCGCGTCTTGTGCTTGCAGGAAGATTCCGCTGACCGTGTCATCGAAATGCTTAAAGGCGCCATGGCTGAATGCCGTCTCGGCAACCCTGAGCGCCTGTCCGTGGACATTGGCCCGGTGATCGACGCCGAAGCCAAGGCGGGCATCGAGAAGCACATCCAGGCCATGCGCGACAAAGGTCGCAGCGTGTACCAGGTGGCGATCGCCAACACCGAAGAAGTCAAGCGCGGCACCTTCGTGATGCCGACGCTGATCGAGCTGGAAAGCTTCGATGAGCTGCAACGTGAGATCTTCGGCCCGGTGTTGCACGTGGTTCGCTACAAGCGCAAAGACATCGATCAGCTGATTGGCCAGATCAACGCTTCCGGTTACGGCCTGACGCTGGGCGTGCACACTCGTATCGACGAGACCATCGCCAAGGTGATCGACAACGTCAATGCCGGTAACGTCTACGTGAACCGCAACATCGTGGGTGCTGTGGTGGGTGTACAACCGTTCGGTGGCGAAGGCCTTTCGGGCACTGGCCCGAAAGCCGGTGGTCCGCTGTACCTGTACCGTCTGCTGTCGACGCGTCCTACCGATGCGATCGAACAATCCTTCGTTCGCGGTGATGCCATCGCTGCCCCGGATGTTCGTCTGCGTGATGCCATGAGCAAACCGCTGAAGGCTCTGCAAGCCTGGGCTGACAGCAACAAGTTTGCCGACCTGAACGCCCTGTGCGTGCAGTTCGCGGCGCAATCGCAAAGCGGGATCACCCGTGTTCTGGCGGGCCCGACCGGCGAGCGCAACAGCTACGCCATCCTGCCGCGCGAACACGTGCTGTGCCTGGCGGACGTCGACGGCGATCTGCTGACGCAACTGGCGGCGGTATTGGCCGTCGGCGGTTCGGCGGTATGGCCGGAAGCTGAATTGACCAAGGCGTTGTTCGCACGTCTGCCGAAGGAAGTTCAGGCAAGGATCAAGCTGGTTTCCGACTGGAGCAAGGACGAAGTGGTGTTTGATGCGGTTCTGCATCACGGCCATTCCGATCAGTTGCGTGCGGTGTGCCAACAAGTGGCCAAGCGCGCCGGGGCGATTGTTGGGGTTCATGGCTTGTCGCAAGGCGAAACCAACATTGCGCTGGAACGTCTGGTGATCGAGCGGGCATTGAGCGTTAACACTGCTGCTGCGGGGGGTAATGCCAGTTTGATGACCATCGGCTAAATGGCAACAAGACCAGGCACCTGCAATAGGTGCCTGGTTTGCGAAAATCCCTGTGGGAGCGAGCTTGCTCGCGATAGCGGACTGTCAGTCACATCCTTTTTTGAATGTGCCGCCGCCATCGCGAGCAAGCTCGCTCCCACATTTGATTAGTGCTGCCCGCGACACACCATCACGCTCATCAATCATCCTGTTCACTCCGCCCTTCCCACGCCTAGACTCGGTCCATTCCAAAAAAAGGTAGGCCGCCATGTCCGAGACGTTGCTCAGTTCCCGCAATCTGGCTTTCGAGCTGTATGAAGTCCTCGATGCCGAGGGCCTGACTCAGCGTGAGCGTTTCGCCGAGCACAACCGCGAGACCTTCGACGCCGCCATTGGCACCGCCCGCAACATCGCCGAGAAGTTCTTCGCCCCGCACAATCGTAAGGGCGACGAGAACGAGCCGCGCTATGAGGACGGTCAGGCGATTCTGATTCCGGAAGTGAAACCGGCGGTGGATGCCTTCCTTGAAGCCGGTTTCCTCAACGCCGCACGCAGTTTCGACGCGGGCGGGATGCAACTTCCTACGCTGCTGTCTCAAGCCTGCTTCGCGCACTTTCAATCAGCCAACGCGGCGTCGACCTCTTATCCGTTCCTGACCATGGGCGCGGCGAACCTGATCGAAAGCTTTGGTACAGAGGAGCAAAAGCAGCGCTTCCTGCAGCCGATGATCGATGGCCGCTTCTTCGGCACCATGGCCCTGACCGAGCCGCACGCCGGCTCGTCGCTGTCGGATATTCGTACCCGAGCAGAGCCTGCGTCTGACGGCACGTATCGACTCAAGGGCAACAAGATCTTCATCTCCGGCGGCGATCACCCGTTGTCGGAAAACATCGTGCACATGGTGCTGGCGAAATTGCCGGACGCACCGGCCGGGGTGAAGGGTATTTCGCTGTTCATCGTGCCCAAGTTTCTGGTCAACGATGACGGTAGCCTGGGCAAACGTAACGACGTGCTGCTGGCCGGCTTGTTCCACAAGATGGGCTGGCGTGGCACTACCTCCACCGCGCTGAACTTTGGCGATAACGGCGAGTGTGTCGGCTACCTTGTGGGCAAGCCGCACCACGGCCTGAGCTACATGTTCCAGATGATGAACGAAGCGCGGATCGGTGTCGGCATGGGCGCGGTGATGCTCGGTTACGCCGGTTATCTGTACTCGCTGGAATACGCCCGCGAACGTCCGCAGGGTCGCGTGCCGGACAGCAAGGACCCGAACACCGCGCCGGTGGCGATCATTCAGCACGCCGACGTCAAACGCATGTTGCTGACTCAGAAAGCGTACGTCGAAGGCTCGTTCGACCTCGGGCTGTACGCGGCGCGGCTGTTTGATGACACCACGACCCTTGAGACTGAAGCCGAGCGCAAACAGGCCCACGAGCTGCTGGATTTGCTCACGCCGATCGTCAAATCCTGGCCGTCGGAGTTTTGCCTGAAGGCCAATGAACTGGCGATCCAGATACTTGGCGGCCACGGTTACACCCGCGAATATCCGGTTGAGCAGTACTACCGCGACAACCGTTTGAACCCGATTCATGAAGGCACGCACGGTATTCAGTCGCTGGACCTGTTGGGCCGCAAACTGGCGCAGAACGGTGGCGCGGGGCTCAAGCAACTGATTCGACTGATCGCCGACACTGCTGAGCGAGCGCAGGCGCATGAGTCGTTGACCGCGCTGCGTGAACCGCTGGAGAAACTGGTGGCACGCCTGCAAACGGTGACGATTGGTTTGCTGACGGATCTGGGGCAAGGCAAGGTCAACAGCAGCCTGGCGAACTCGGCGCTGTACCTGAAGGTGTTCGGGCACACAGTGATTGGCTGGCGCTGGCTGGAACAGGCGATTCGCGCCGAAGAAGGGTTGGCCAAAGGGAATGCGGCGGATGTGAGCTTCTATAAGGGCAAGCTGCAGGCGGCGCGGTATTTCCTGACGTGGGAAGTGCCGGGTTGCCACCATGAGCTGGCGATTCTTGAGGCTCGGGATGATGTGTGCCTGGGGATGCAGGATGAGTGGTTTTGATAATTGACTGAGGCGTTCTTCGGGTACTCATCAGGCTCAAAAACCAGCCCTCACCCCAGCCCTCTCCCGGAGGGAGAGGGAGCAGATTTTCATGGTTTTCGAAGCCTAAGCTCGACTCGATATTTCAGGTCGATGTAGCTCTAAGAACAGCTCGGTCAGTCCCCTCTCCCTCTGGGAGAGGGTTAGGGTGAGGGGCTTTCAGGTCAATCTGAACCCACCCATCTGCCGCGCCAAATCATCCGCCAACCGCTGCAGCGTCTGACAATCCTCACGACAAGCCCTGACTTCCCCCGCCGTTGCCCGAGCCAAATCGGAAATCCCCTGCACGTTGCGGTTGATCTCTTCGGTCACCGCCGACTGCTCTTCCGTCGCGGTCGCTACTTGATGGTTCATGTCGCTGATCCGCTCGACCTGCCCGGTAATCGCCGTCAACGATGCCCCGGTGCGCTGGCTCGACTCAACCCCAGTGCCCGTCGCCGCCTGCCCCGAATGCATCGACGACACCGCGTTCTCCGCGCCTTGCTTGAGGCTGCCGATCATCTGCTGAATCTCATCCGTCGACGACTGAGTCCGCCGCGCCAACGTGCGCACCTCATCCGCCACCACGGCAAATCCACGGCCCATGTCCCCGGCTCGTGCCGCTTCAATGGCCGCGTTGAGCGCCAGCAAATTGGTCTGCTCGGAAATCCCGCGAATCACCGCCAACACCTGATCGATGGACGCCACTTGATGGGCCAACTCACCTACCGCACTCGCGGCGAGGCCGATTTCGGCGGACATGCTTTCAATATGCCGAATCGATCCGCCTACCACTTCTCGCGCCTGCATCGCTTCATCGCGGGCAGTTTGCGAAGCCACTGCCGCATTGCCGGCGTTCTGGGCGATTTCCTGCACCGTCAGGCCCATTTCGTGGACGGCGGTGGCGACCATGTCGGTCATTTCCTGCTGACGGCCGGAACGCTCTGCGGTGTTGTCCACCACCCGCGCCACTTGGCCGACGGCCGTGCGTAAACGCTCGCTGGTGGTCAGCACTTCGCCGATCATGTCACGCTGGCTTTCCAGGAATCGATTGAAGCCGCGAGCCAAGTCACCCAGTTCATCGGCGCGACTGGAATCTAACCTGTGGGTCAAATCTCCCCCACCGCTACCGATTGCTACCAGCGCTGCTGTTACCTGACGGATCGGCCGCACCAATCCACGTGCCAACAACACCACCAGCATCAGGCAAACCAGCGCCACCGCCAGGCCGATACCGCTGCTCATCCACATCGCGCGGCGGGCTTCGGCGTAGATCTGCGACTGTGGCACTTCGGCCACCAGCGTCCAGCCCAGGTCACGCAGCGGCAGGCTCAGCGCCAGATAATCTTCGCCTTCGCGCACGAAGCTACTGCTGGTGGCAACTGTTTGACCCATCACCGCTTGCGCGGCCGGCGCGCCGATTTGCTCGGCCAAGGAGCGTTTGCCGCTGAATTGCGCCTCGGGATGAACCTGGATCAAACCGTCGGAACGCACGAGATAGACCTTGCCGCGTTCACCGAAGTTGAAGTTGTGGATCAGCTCCGACAGCTCTTTCATGCTCAGGCCAAGCCCGGCGACGCCCACGACTTTGCCGGCCTGTTCGACCTTGAGGTCGATGAACAGCGCCAATTCGCCGGTCGCGGTGTCATTGTCGATATTGAGGGTGCGCGGCTGATTGCTGTCGAGAAACGAGTAGAACCAGGCGTCTTTGGGGTTGGAACGGCTGAGGGTCCGGTCCAGACCTTTTTCAGTGAAGTAATTGCTTGAGGGAGTGCCGACGATCAGCGCGGTAAAGGCCTTGTGCTCGGCGCGGATGCCTTCCAGATACTGCACGAACGTGGCGGTCTGGGCACTGTTTTCACCCCCTGCGAGCCAGTCGCGCACCATGCTGTTGCTGGCGATGTCCTTGGCGGCGGTGAGGGGTTGAACGAGGATTCGCTCGATGTCGTTGCGCATCGCTTCGATGCTCGACGGCAGCGCTTGTTCGACCAGATAGCGCTGGGCGAGACGGTTGACCACGAGGGTATAAACGCCAACCACGATCAGAATACTGACCAGCAGGGCCGTGCCCATACTCAGGATCAACTGCCATTGAATACTGCGTCGCCAGAATTGCATGGAGCACCCCCAAAGAATAAGAGGCTGAAACACTGCAACAGCCGTGCCGATTGTATACAACGCAAACGACAATTTATTCTTTGGTTGTGCGCAAAGCCGATCAGGCCTGATTGATCGTCTTGGAGATCACTTCAACCGTGGCGCTGACTTGCTCTTGGTAACGGTCGAGTTCCTGCTTGTGCTGTTTCTGCATGTCGATCTGCTGGGAGCACAGATTCATCGCCGCCAGCACCAGCAAGCGGTCACCGATCAGCGTCGGGTACTTCTTTTTGGTGTCAGCCAGGGCAGCCTTCAGCATTAATGCGGCGTCCAGCAGGGTTTGCTCTTCCCCGGCCGGCGCCTTGATCGAATAGTCCTCCCCCAGGATTGAGACGACTTTTACCCCTGCGGCGCCGTGACTCATGCGCTGACTGGGCCGGCGCTGACGCGCTCAACCAGGGCCTGGATACGTGCAGCGGTGGCACCTTGTTTCTCTTCCTGCTCCATCAGGCTCAACTGCAGGCTTTCGTTTTCATCCTTGGCCTGGGCCAGTTCTGCGCTCAGGGTTTGGTTGGTGCCGAGCAGGGTCTGGTTCTGTTGCACCAGGTCGCTGACCAGCTGTTCCAATTGGCTTAGGGATGCTTCCAACATTTTGATTTTCCAAGCATTTTCAAAGGGCGCGTACGATAAAGAAAAGTCACCACGGATGCCAGGGTTATTGGGGCGCAAGGCCTTGATTTTCCTGGCGGGCGACCTTCCTCGCGAACTTTAAAGACTGTGATTGGTGGATCTGGTTCCTGCACTTCGTCGCCGGAGCGGTTGTGCGACAAAAACGCGCAGGGGCTCAAGACTTTAGTCGTATGACCGATAAGTCACCCGTACGTCAGTCTCAGCGCGGCACGGATGCGCTCTTTTCGGTAAATACCATGTCCCTTCGTAATATGAATATCGCACCACGGGCGTTTCTCGGTTTTGCCCTGATTGGCGGCCTGATGTTGGTTCTGGGTGTGTTTGCCTTGAACCAGATGAGCAAGATTCGCGGCGCCGCCGAGGACATCACCTCAAGCAGCGTACCGAGCATCAAAAGCCTCGACGAGTTCACGCAACTCACCCTGCGCCTGCGGGTGTTGTCCTACCGTTTGCTGGTGAACCGCGAGCCGGAGGTCCAGCAAAAGACCATGGAACTGCTGGAAACTCGCAATCAGCAGATTCGCGCCGCTCAGGCGATTTACGAAAAACTGATCACCGACCCGCAGGAACGTTCGGCCTACGACCAGTACGTGCAGTTGCTCGGCCAGTACCGTCAGATTGAAGACCGCATGAAGACCCTGTCGCGCAACAATCAGGTCGATGAATTGCGCACACTGCTCAACACCGATTTGCTGACCAACTCCGAAGCGATCAACGTCGTGCTGAACCGTTTGCTGGAGATCAACACCCAGCAAACCGTCGACACCAATCAGCAAGCTGCCGACCAGTACGCCTCGGCCTTCAACCTGGTGGTCACCCTGCTAGTGATCGCGACCGGCCTGACCCTGCTTTTCGCCTGGTTGCTGACCAACAGCATCACCAAGCCGATCGCCAATGCCCTGAGCGCCGCCGAAGAAATTGCTGAAGGCAACCTGACTCGCCCGATCACAGTCGATGGTGAGGACGAAGCCGGCCGTTTGCTGCTGGCCATGTCGAAGATGCAGGACAAGCTGCGCGACACCCTGCAACGGATTTCCGGCTCTGCCACGCAACTGGCGTCTGCCGCTGAAGAACTCAACAGTGTCACTGACGAAAGCGCCCGCGGCCTGACCCAGCAGAACAACGAAATCGAACAAGCCGCCACCGCCGTCAATGAAATGACCAGCGCCGTAGAAGAAGTCGCGCGCAATGCCGTCAGCACGTCCGAAGCCTCGAAAAACGCCACCACCTCTGCCGGTGATGGTCGCGACCTGGTGCAGGAAACCGTCAGCGCCATCGAACGCATGAGCGCCGACGTCCAGAGCACCGCGACCCTGATTGGCGACCTGGCCAACGAGTCCCGTGACATCGGCAAAGTGCTGGACGTGATTCGCGGCCTGGCTGACCAGACCAACCTGCTGGCGTTGAACGCGGCCATCGAAGCAGCCCGTGCCGGTGAAGCCGGTCGTGGTTTCGCCGTGGTCGCTGACGAAGTTCGTGCCCTGGCCCATCGTACTCAGCAGTCGACCAGCGAAATCGAACGCATGATCGGCAGCATCCAGAGCGGCACCGAGCACGCGGTGGATTCGATGCGCAACAGCACCGAGCGCGCCGAGTCGACGTTGAACATTGCTCGTGGTGCTGGCATATCGCTGGACACCATTAACAGTGCGATCGTCGAAATCAACGAACGCAACCTGGTGATCGCCAGCGCCGCCGAAGAGCAGGCGCAGGTGGCCCGCGAAGTGGACCGCAATCTGGTGAACATTCGTGATCTGTCGGTGCAGTCGGCAACCGGGGCGAATCAGACGAGTGCTGCCAGCAATGAGTTGTCGCGGTTGGCGTTGGACCTGAACAATATGGTTGGGCGGTTTAGCCTCTAAAGAGCACCGCGAACTCTGTGGCGAGGGGATTGCACCCGGAGTTGCGGGTGTCATCGGCTTGCTGCAAAACCTTTTTGACAGCATCACATTTCAACAGGTTAGAATCGCTGGCACGCAGACTGCATGGTCAGTTTGTGCCCGCCTTTCAGCTTTCTGGAGTACTGCCTTTGAATGCTACCACCATCAACAGCCTGTTCTTGATCGGCGCGTTGCTGGTAGGTGCGAGCATTCTGGTGAGCTCACTTTCATCGCGCCTCGGTATCCCGATTCTGGTGATCATCCTCGCGGTGGGCATGTCGGCCGGCGTCGACGGTGCCGGCATTGTTTTTGATAACTACCCAACGGCTTATCTGGTCGGCAACCTCGCCCTGGCAGTCATCCTGCTCGACGGCGGCTTGCGCACCCGGGTTTCCAGCTTCCGCGTGGCGTTATGGCCGGCGCTGTCGCTAGCGACGGTCGGGGTGTTGATTACCACCGGGCTGACCGGCATGGCAGCCGCCTGGCTGTTCAACCTGAACCTGATTCAGGGCCTGCTGGTCGGCGCGATCGTCGGCTCCACCGACGCTGCGGCGGTGTTCTCGCTGCTCGGCGGCAAAGGCTTGAACGAACGGGTCACCGCCACCCTCGAGATCGAGTCCGGCAGCAACGACCCGATGGCGGTGTTCCTCACCGTAACCCTGATCGACATGCTCGCCAGCGGCCAGACCGGTCTGCACTGGAGCCTGCTCGGGTACTTTATGCGTGAATTCGGTATCGGTGCCGTCATCGGCCTGGGTGGCGGCTGGGTCATGCTGCAACTGGTCAACCGTATCCACCTGGCCACCGGCCTTTATCCGATTCTGGTCATTGCCGGCGGGTTGGTCGTGTTTGCCCTGACCAATGCCTTGCACGGCAGCGGCTTTTTGGCGGTGTACCTGTGCGGCCTGGTCATCGGCAACCGCCCGGTGCGCAGCCGCCACGGCATTTTGCACATGCTCGATGGCATGGCCTGGCTGGCGCAAATCGGCATGTTCCTGGTGCTGGGGTTGCTGGTGACGCCCCATGACTTGTTGCCGATTGCCCTGCCCGCTCTGGGTCTGGCGCTGTGGATGATTCTGTTTGCCCGGCCGTTGTCGGTGATGGTCGGTCTGCTGCCGTTCAAGGCGTTCCATGGGCGCGAGAAAGCGTTCATTTCCTGGGTCGGGTTACGCGGCGCGGTCCCGATCATTCTGGCGGTGTTCCCGCTGATGGCCGGCCTGCCCAACGCCCAGCTCTACTTCAACCTCGCCTTCTTTATCGTGTTGGTGTCGCTGCTGGTGCAGGGTACGAGCCTGCCATGGGTGGCGAAGCTTTTGAAAGTGACCGTTCCGCCGGAGCCTGCTCCGATTTCCCGTTCCGCGCTGGAAGTGCACGTCACCAGTGAGTGGGAGCTGTTCGTTTATCGCCTCGGCGCCGAGAAATGGTGCATCGGCTCGCCCCTTCGGGAACTGAAAATGCCCGAAGGCACTCGCATTGCAGCCCTGTTTCGTGGCCAGCAACTGCTCCATCCGTCGGGTAGTACGGCGCTCGAAGTCGATGATTTGCTGTGTGTAATCGGCCATGAACACAACCTCCCGGCCCTCGGAAAACTCTTCAGTCAGGCACCGCAACGAGGCCTCGATTTGCGCTTCTTTGGCGACTTCGTACTTGAAGGAGACGCCCAGTTGGCCGCGGTTGCTGCGTTGTACGGATTGAAAGTGGAAGGCATCGACCCGGACATGTCCCTGGGCCATTTCATTGCCCAGAAAGTGGGCGGTGCACCCGTGGTCGGTGACCAGGTGGAGTGGAACAACACCATTTGGACCATCGCGGTCATGGAAGGGAACAAGATCGGCAAAGTGGGCGTCAGATTCCCCGAAGGAAGTCGCCCGGGTCCGGGCTTGTTCCTCTAAACTCCATTCTTCGTCTCGTTTTCGATCGGTCTCTATGTCAACCCTGCGCACCTTTTTCATCATGGCCCTGCTGGGCTTGAGTCTTTCTGTCAGTACATTGCAAGCGGCCGAACCGCCGTCCAGCGAAGCCGTGCAGGCGAACCTGAACAAGATCGCCGACCGCAAACTGCCGGAAGCCGATCAGAAAGCCCTGCAGAGCATCCTGCAAAACACGCTGACACAACTCAACAACCAGCGTGATTACGAGCAGAAGCTGGCCGATCTCAAACGGCAACTGGCCAGCGCCCCGAAGCAGAACATCGAGAACCAGCGAGAACTGACCAAGCTCAAAGCCACCAACGTGTTGCCGGTACCGCAACGCTATGCCAAAGAGTCTATTCAGCAACTGGAGCAGATGCTCACTGAGCGCTCCACCCAGCAAAGCGATCTGCAGAAGTCCCTGGCCGACGCCAACAGTCTGGTCACTACCGCCCAGACCCGCCCCGAGCGCGCCCAGGCCGAAATTTCTACCAGCCAGACACGCATCCAGCAGATCAACAACATCCTCAAGGCCGGCAAGGACAACGGCAAGACCTTGACCCCCGAGCAACGCGACCTGCTCAACGCCGAGCTCGCGGCGCTGAATGCCCTGATCCCGTTGCGTCGCCAGGAACTGGCCGGCAACAACCAACTGCAGGACCTGGGCAACAGCCAGCATGACTTGCTCTCGGAAAAATCCGATCGCCTGGATAAGGAAATCCAGGAGCTACAAACCCTGATCAACCAGAAGCGTCTGGCGCAGTCCCAAGAGACCGTGACGCAGCAGTCCATCGAAGCGCAGAAGTCTGGCGGAAGCACGCTGCTGGCCACCGAAAGCGCGGCTAATCTGAAGCTCTCGGACTACCTGCTTAAAAGCACTGACCGCCTCAACGAAGTCACTCAGCAGAACCTGCAGACCAAGCAGCAGCTAGACAACGTGACCCAAAGCGATTCGGCGCTGGACGAGCAAATCAACGTGCTCAAGGGCAGCCTGCTGCTCTCCAAGATCCTCTATAAACAGAAACAGGCCCTGCCGCGCCTCAAGCTCGACCGCGACCTGGCCGACCAGATCGCCGACATTCGCCTTTATCAATTCGAAGTCAGCCAGCAACGGGAACTGCTCAGCAACCCGGCCACTTACGTCGACAATCTGCTGTCTACCCAGCCGCCGGAGCAGGTCACCCCGCCGCTGCGCAAGAGCCTGATGGAGCTGGCCACGACCCGCGTCGACCTGCTGGAGCGGTTGAACCGCGAACTGAGCGCGGTGCTCAACGAATCCATCACCCTGCAACTCAATCAGAAACAATTGCTCAGCACCGCGCAAAGCCTGCGGGCGACCCTCGATGAGCAAATGTTCTGGATTCCCAGCAACAAGCCGCTGGACCTGGAATGGATGCGCGCCGTGCCGGAGCGCCTGGAACGTCAGGTCACCACGCTGCCGTGGGCGTCCAGCCTGAGCGAGTTGAGTGATGGCCTGACCCAGCGGCCGTTGCTGTTCCTGCCGCTGGCGTTGCTGATCGGTGCCCTGTTGTGGCGGCGCAAGAACCTCTATGCCCGACTGAACAAGGTTCACCAGGACATCGGCCACTTCAAGCGCGACAGCCAGTGGCACACGCCGCAGGCAATTCTGATCAACATTCTGCTGGCGATGCCGGTCTCTCTGGGCCTGGCCTTGTGTGGCCTGGCCTTGCAGATCGACGCTCGCGGGCAAAACGCCAACATGGGCGCGGCGCTGCTGCAAATGGCTCAGGCCTGGCTGGTGTTCTACACCGCTTACCGGATCCTCGCGCCAGGCGGCGTGGCCGAACTGCATTTCCGCTGGGAAAAACCTCAGGTCGAGTTCCTTCAGGGCTGGGTCCGCCGACTCGGGCTGGTGGTGATGGCATTGGTCGCCGTGGTGGCGGTTGCCGAGCTGCAACCCGCGACCCTGGCCGATGACGTGCTTGGCATGCCGGTGGTGTTGACCTGCTACGCCTTGATGGCCTGGCTGCTCAGTCGCCTGCTGATCAGCAGCCCGACGCACCAGAACGCTTCGCTGTTTCGTAAAGCCGTCGGGATCATGTTCACCGTCCTGCCGGTCGCGTTATTCGTGGCGGTGTGCTTCGGCTATTACTACACCGCGCTGAAGCTCAGCGATCGGTTGATCAACACCCTGTACCTGCTGATGTTCTGGCTGGTGATCGAAGCCACTTTCGTCCGAGGCCTTAGCGTTGCCGCACGGCGCCTGGCCTACCAGCGCGCCCTGGCCAAACGCCAGGCCGCGAAAGAGGCCGGCGACGGCGAAGCGGTGATCGAAGAGCCGACGCTGGATATCGAGAAGGTTAACGAACAGTCCCTGCGCCTGATCCGTCTGGCGCTGCTCGGCGGGTTCATCGCGGCGCTGTATTGGGTCTGGTCCGACTTGATCTCGGTGTTCTCGTACCTGGACAACGTCACCCTCTACGAATACACCAGCGGCACCGGCGCCAACATGAGCATGGTGCCTATCAGCATTGGCGACATGCTCGGCGCGCTGATCATCATCGGCATCACCTTCGCCCTCGCGCGCAACTTGCCGGGGTTGCTGGAAGTGTTGGTGTTGTCGAAGCTGAACCTGGCTCAGGGCAGTGCGTACGCCACCACCACGTTGCTGTCTTACGTGATCGCTGGTGTCGGTTTCGTCTCGACCCTGTCGACGCTCGGCGTGAGCTGGGACAAGTTGCAATGGCTGGTGGCGGCGCTATCGGTAGGTCTCGGTTTCGGGATGCAGGAAATCTTCGCGAACTTCATCTCCGGGATCATGATCCTGTTCGAACGCCCGGTGCGGATCGGCGACACGATCACCATCGGCAACCTGTCGGGCACGGTGAGCAAGATCCGCATCCGCGCCACGACCATCACCGACTTCGACCGCAAGGACATCATCGTCCCGAACAAGACGTTCATCACCGGGCAACTGATCAACTGGTCCCTGACCGACACCATCACCCGAGTGACCCTCAAGCTCGGTGTCGATTACGGCTCGGACCTGGACCTGGTCAAGGAGTTGCTGCTCAAAGCCGCGCGCGATAACCCACGAGTGCTGAAAGACCCGGAACCCCACGTGTACTTCCTGAACTTCGGCGAAAGCACCCTCGACCACGAGCTGCGCATGCATGTGCGCGACCTCGGTGACCGTAACCCGGTGCTCGATGAGGTCAACCGCTTCATCAATCGCGAGTTCAAGAAGCAGCACATCAATATCTCGTTCCGGCAGATGGAGGTTTATCTCAAGAACCTTCACGGCCAGGAATACAAAATGGTACCCATCGAGCCTGAAGCCAAAACTATCGTACCGCTGGTTGACGGCAAATCGCCGCAAGAGCCACCACCGGCCAAGCTCGACTAAGCGGCTTATCCCTAGCAGAATGCTCGGACATTCTGCTGGAGATGGCCCTTGAAAGCCCTCGACGAACTGACCTTCGATAATCGTTTCGCCCGCCTGGGCGATACGTTTTCCGCCCACGTGCTGCCCGAACCCATCGACAACCCGCGCCTGGTGGTGGCCAGCCCCGCCGCCATGGCGCTGCTCGACCTCGACCCTGCCGTGGCCGAAACCCCGGAGTTCGCCGAACTGTTCAGCGGCCATAAGCTCTGGGCCGACGCGGTCCCGAGGGCGATGGTCTATTCAGGTCATCAGTTCGGTTCCTACAACCCGCAGCTGGGCGATGGCCGCGGTCTGTTGCTGGGCGAGGTCTACAACGAGGCCGGCGAGCATTGGGACCTGCACCTCAAGGGTGCCGGCCAGACGCCCTTTTCGCGCATGGGTGATGGGCGGGCAGTTCTGCGATCCTCGATCCGCGAGTTTCTCGCCTCCGAAGCGCTGAATGCCCTGAACATCCCGACCACCCGCGCACTGTGCGTGATCGGCTCCGACACGCCGGTGTGGCGCGAGAAGCAGGAACGCGCAGCCATGGTCCTGCGCATGGCGCCGAGCCATGTGCGTTTCGGGCATTTCGAATATTTCTACTACACCAAACGCCCCGAGAAGCAGAAAGAACTCGGCGAGCACGTGCTGGCCATGCATTTCCCGGAATGCCTGGAACAGCCGGAACCGTACCTGGCGATGTTCCGTGAAATCGTTGAGCGCAACGCTGAGCTGATCGCCAAATGGCAGGCCTATGGGTTCTGCCACGGCGTGATGAACACCGACAACATGTCGATCCTCGGCATTACCTTCGACTACGGCCCGTTCGCCTTCCTCGATGATTTCGACGCTAACTTCATCTGCAACCACTCCGATGACCAGGGTCGTTACTCCTTCAGCAACCAGGTGCCGATCGGCCAGTGGAACCTCAGCGCCCTGGCCCAGGCCCTGACGCCGTTCATCAGCGTCGAAGCCCTGCGCGAAACCCTCGGCCTGTATTTGCCGCTGTACCAGGCCCATTACCTGGACCTGATGCGCCGCCGCCTCGGTTTCACCACAGCCGAAGATGATGACCAGAAACTGCTGGAGCACCTGCTGCAACTGATGCAGAACAGTGGCGTCGACTACAGCCTGTTCTTCCGCCGTTTGGGGGAAGAATCACCGGAACTGGCCGTCGCCCGTTTGCGCGATGACTTCGTCGACATCAAGGGATTCGATGCCTGGGGTGAGCTCTACATCGCCCGGGTTGCTCGTGACGGCGAAGTTGATCAGGCACAACGCCGCAAACGGATGCACGCGGTCAATCCGCTCTACATCTTGCGTAACTACCTGGCGCAGAAAGCCATCGATGCGGCGCAGAGTGGCGACTATTCAGAGGTACGTCGGCTGCACGCAGTGCTGAGCAATCCGTTCGAGGAGCAGCCGGGGATGGAGAGTTACGCTGAGCGACCGCCGGAGTGGGGCAAGCATCTGGAGATCAGTTGCTCTTCCTGAACCCGGTCAGATAAAGGTCTCCACCGACACTCCGAAGCGCTCGGCCAACCAGCGGATCTGCCGCAGGTTGAGCTGACGCTTGCCGCTCAAGATCTCGGATACCACCGATTGGGTGCCGACGCCGGGCAGATCGCCCTGGTTCAGACCGTGTTCGCGCATCATGTAGCCGAGAACCTCTGCACCAGAGGCCTCGCGCATGGGGTGATGCTTACGATCCCACTCTGCAATCCAGTCACCGATGATGTCCACCAAGCTCATCAACGGGTGCGACTCATCATCCCCGGTCATCTCAAGCAATTCATCAAGTGCCTGCGCCAAAATGTCATAGTCGTCTTCGTTTTTCGGTTTTCGAAGCAATGGCGAGACGAACTCCCAATGCTCGGCAGCTTTTTTGATCAGAACACTCATGCCCTTCCCTCCTTCCATTTACCGCGGTCATATTCGCGGTGATCCAGCACATGCTTTATATAAAGCTTTTGAGACCGATACCTGACAAAAGCGATCAGCCGCAACTTATTGCCACCAATGTCGAACACATGAAACTCGCCGACTTTGTCAGTCGCGGGGAAAATCGACTTCATCGCCGCGAAATCTCCCGGGTTACTCCCTTTGGCAAGTCGATACCACTGCTCCAGTGCATTGGCTGCCCGCGGCCACTTTTCCTTGGCTTCATGGATTGGTTTTTCGGTGAACACATGCATGCAACATCCTTATCGCATTCTGCTATGGGGAGTTAATCACAGACAAAAAATATCGCAAGTTGCGATAATCCTGAGCAGACCAACGGTCTCGCCCAGTACAACTCAGCCTAGTTTTATCGCCAGACGCTGCACGATTGAAAATGT
This sequence comes from Pseudomonas sp. RT4P38, assembly GCF_054897765.1. NCBI lineage: Bacteria > Pseudomonadati > Pseudomonadota > Gammaproteobacteria > Pseudomonadales > Pseudomonadaceae > Pseudomonas > Pseudomonas sp. RT4P38. The sequence continues at coordinate 666,758 of NZ_CM142703.1, read as the reverse complement.
GAGCAGACGTCTCCACATAGAGGACATCGGCTTCTTTACAGGATCATCCGCATGACCGACCCACTCCTCATCCCCTGCCCTCACTGCAACGGCCTCAACCGCATCCCCGCCGAACGCCTCAACGACCATCCAAAATGCGGCCGCTGCAAAGCCGAAGTCCTGCTGAATAAACCCTTCGAACTGAAGCAAAGCGATTACGTCAGCCAGATCAAAGGCGATCTGCCGTTGCTGGTGGACGTTTGGGCGGAATGGTGCGGGCCGTGCAAGTCGTTTGCGCCGGTGTTCGAGCAGGCGTCGGTGCAATTGTCGGGCAAGTGTCGACTGGCCAAGCTGGACAGCGAGGCAAACCAGCAGCTGTCGGCGCAATTGGGGATTCGTTCGATCCCGAGTCTGATTCTGTTCAAGGACGGCAGGGAAGTCGCACGCCAGAGCGGGGCCTTCCCGTTACCGCAGTTGATGAGCTGGTTACGTAGCCAAGGGATTTAGAACCACCACAAATAAATGTGGGAGCGAGCCCTGTGGCGAGGGGATTTATCCCCGTTGGGCTGCGGAGCGGCCCCGGCATTTCAAAGTTAAAGCGCGTTTACGACTGCTTCGCAGCCGAACGGGGTGGTGCGGCATTCCGATAAATCCCCTCGCCACAGGGCTCGCTCCCACAGTGGTTCGGTGTCAGTAACGGCAGTCAGGTTTTTTCCAGCAGGTTATGCAGATCGACGAATTGCTGCGTCAGCTTATGACGCGGATCGAGGTGGATCAGCGGCGTGTTGGCCTGGTGGGATTCACGCATGCGCACCGAACTACCCAGGTACACAGGCAACACCGGCAGGCCTTCGGCGATCAGTTCGTCGAGGATTTGCTGGGGCAGACTGGCGCGAGCCTGGAACTGGTTAACGACAATCCCTTCAACTTCCAGCCCTTCGTTGTGGTCCTCCTTCAATTCTTCGATCTCTGCCAACAGGCCGTACAGCGCCTGACGCGAGAAGCTGTCGCAATCGAAGGGGATAAGCACACGATCAGCGGCAATCAAGGCCGAAACGGCGTAGAAATTTAGCGCTGGCGGGGTATCCAGGTAGATGCGGTCGTAATCTTCCCCTAGCTCCTCAAGCAGTTTGCGCAGCTTGTTGATCTTGTGTTTGGCCTCAAGCTTGGGCTGCAGGTCAGCCAACTCGGCGGTCGCGGTGATGACGTGGAGGTTGTCGAACGGGGTTTCGTAGATATCGACCTGGTTTTTCTTCGAGAACGGTCCGGAAGACAGGGTTTGTTTGAAAAAGTCCGCAATGCCCATCGGAATATCATCACCGGTGAGCCCCGTCAGGTACTGAGTGGAGTTGGCCTGAGCATCGAGATCCACCAATAGGGTGCGATAGCCCTCGCTCGCGCTGACCGCCGCCAGATTGCAGGCAATGCTGGATTTGCCTACGCCACCTTTCTGATTGAACACCACGCGCCGCATGTCAAAACCTCCGTGTATCAAAGAATGACCGAGTGTAGTAGTCCATAACGTTGCTTAGCTACCTCCCCGGCATACGGACTACACAGTCAGGTGTGATCTCACGCGGAAAAAACCATGAACTCGTGCATTCCTTGCCGACAGAGCCGACAGACAGGCCGGGCGCAATGTGGATAATGGCCAAACGACAGCCACGCACGAACTAACCGGTACATTTCATTGAGCAAAATGTAACCATCATTTGCTACACGCCCGCCGCAACGGGATAATGCGCGCCACTCGGCGTCAAGCGCCACGTAAGGTAGTTCGCGTTTTTTGCGACTCACCGCGTCAAGGAAGCCCGCAGGGGCGGGATGTAATGTCTGTGATCAACTTCAACATCGCCCAATGGCGCGCGTGGGCCCCTGGGCTCGAAAGCGTGGACGATTGGCAGGCCTGGAGCCGACAACCGGTCGTGCTTGCGAGCAGCGATGCCGCCCCCGACGTCTCGTTTCTGCCGGCCATGCAGCGCCGTCGACTGAGTCGTCTGGCGCGGATGGCGTTCAGTGTCGGATGGCCTTTGGCCGATGGTCGCCAGGACCTACCGTTGGTCTTTATTTCTCGCCACGGCGAAACCCCGCGCACCTTCGATATTCTCAGCGATCTGGCTGCAGATCAGCCGCTGTCGCCGACTCAATTCAGCCTGTCCGTGCACAACGCGATCATCGGCCTGTGGTCGATCATGCGGGGTGAAACCAGCGAAATGACTGCCCTCGCTGCAGCCGGCGATGGCCTTGAACACGGCATGCTAGAGGCCGCGGCTTTGCTTGGCGAAGGCGCACCCGCGGTATTGCTGATCGTCACTGAAGAGCAACCGCCCGAAGCCTACTCGACCTGGATCGACGACGTGCCGTTCCCTTACGCGGTCGGTCTGCTGATCACCCCCGGCAACGACTGGCAGCTGTCCCTGAACAGCGCCACGGATGAGTTGTCCAAAGCCCACTGGCCCCATGCCCTGAACCTATTGAGTACCCTGCTCGGCCAGCAGACAACCTGTCAACATGCCTGGAAAAATCGTGTATGGACCTGGCAACGCAACCAGTAATCGACAAAAACCGCGACGCCTATTACTGGCGCCTGCTGGCTACCGCCGCAAGCTTTACCCTGTTCGGGTTGGGCGGGCTGTGCCTGCGCCTGGTGGTTTTCCCGGTGCTGAACTGCCTGCCCGGCGATGCCCGGACACACCGGCGGCGAGCGCGGCAGACCGTCGCTCGCCTGTTCTGGTTTTTTGTGCGATTCATGGCTCGCACCGGCGTGCTGACTTACGACATCCAGGGTGCCGAAAAACTCGGTCGACCCGGGCAAATGATCATCGCCAATCACCCGTCACTGATTGATGTGGTGTTCCTGATCGGCCTGGTGCGCCACGCCAACTGCGTGGTCAAGAAAAGCCTCTGGGAGAACCCTTTCACCCGCGGCCCGCTAGGCAGCACCGAATACATCAGCAACGACGGCAGCATGGACATGCTCGATGCCGCTGCCGATGCGCTTAAAAGCGGCCAGACCCTGATCATCTTTCCCGAAGGCACGCGCACCCAACCGGGTCAGCCGCCGGCCTTCCATCGGGGTGCTGCGGCGATCGCGCTGCGCGGTGCGAAAATCCTTACCCCAGTAATCATCAAGGTCAGTCCGACCACATTGACCAAGGCCGAACCCTGGTATCGGATCCCCAAACGCCGCGTGCACTTCAGTTTCCGTGTCGGGGCCGATATAGACCCACAAGCCTTCGCCGCGCTGGGCCCTGCTCCACAGGCCTCGCGCAAGCTCAACGACTATTTGCATCATTACTTTATTAAGGAGCTCGCCGAAGATGAGCGATCTACACCGTGAAATCAAAGAACTGATCATCGACGCCCTGGGCCTTGAAGACATCAGCGCCGACGACATCGGCGACGACCAGACGCTGTTCGGCGAAGGCCTGGGCCTGGATTCGGTAGACGCCCTGGAACTCGGCCTGGCGATCCAGAAAAAGTACGGCATCAAAATCGACGCCGACGCCAAAGACACCCGCAATCATTTCAGCAACGTGACGAGCCTTGCGGCGTTCGTCACTGCAAAACAGGCAGCTTGAGATCGGACCATGCAAACTCGTGACGACATTTTCAACACCCTGCGCGATGCTCTGGTCGAGCTCTTCGAGCTGGACCCCGAGCGCGTGAGCCTCGAATCCAACCTGTATCAGGATCTGGAAATTGACAGCATTGACGCGGTCGACCTGATCGATCACATCAAACGCCAGACCGGCAAGAAAATCGCCGCCGAAGAATTCAAAACGGTGCGCACGGTCAGCGACGTGGTCGAGGCGGTCTACCGTCTGGTTCAGCCGGCCGCATGAGTCGATTGATCGGCCTTGGCCTGCTGCTGGCGGGTCTGCTGTACCCCTTCGCGGTGTATTTCGGCATGGAGCATTTCGCCCCATGGCAGTTCGGTCTGCTGCTGGGCAGTCTGTGGCTGGCTCGGGCACTGCTCGGCGCGCGCCGTCCTGGCAGCCTGTGGATGGCGATCACCGCGATCGTTTTTTGCCTGTTGCTGGCGCTGTTCGACAGCCCGCTGTTGCTGCGCTGGTACCCGGTGCTGATCAGCGCTTTCATGCTCGGGCTGTTTGGCCTGAGCCTGAAATACGGCCCACCGATGATCGAACGCCTGGCGCGTATGCGTGAACCGCAACTGCCGGCCAAGGCGATTGTTTATACGCGCCAGGTGACGATCGCCTGGAGCGTGTTTTTCCTCTGTAACGGTTTACTCGCCGCCGCCCTGACCCTCTGGGCGCCGCTGAGTTGGTGGATGTTGTACACCGGCCTGATTTCCTACGGATTGATGGGCCTGCTGTTTGCCATTGAATGGCTTATACGACAACGGGTACGAGGCCACCCATGAATTGGATAAAACTTGAGCAACTGTTGCTCAAGGCGCAACCGGAACGTGCCGTGACGGCCGAACCGACGCTGAATCACGCGCAACTGTGCGTACATGCATTGAGCCTCGCCGCGGGCCTGCAAGCCCAAGGCGTGCGCCGCATTGCGGTGCACCTTGAGGATGCCGCCGACCTGGCAATTGCCCTGCTGGGTGCCTGGCGTGCCGGGGTCAGCGTGCTGCTACCCGCGGACCTGCAAGCCCAGACTCGACAGCGCTGGTCGACCGAAGTCGATCTGTGGCTGACCGATCAGGCCGATGACGCGCACCTGAGCGATTACCGGCATCCACCGTTGATGCCCGCCGTACTGGATCTGGATCGTTGTTCGCTGAGCCTGTGCACGTCCGGTTCCAGTGGCGAGCCCAAGCGCATCGACAAAACCCTGCGCCAACTGGCCAATGAAGTCGAAGCGCTGGAGCAACTCTGGGGTGCCGATCTGGACCAGGCTTGCATCATTGGCAGCGTCGCCACTCAGCATATTTACGGATTGTTGTTTCGAGTGCTGTGGCCGCTGTGCGCCGGGCGCTCGTTTGTGCGCAAGCAGCTGGCATTCCCTGAAGACCTGCAGCGCGCCAGCCGCGAACACCCGGCGTTTGCCTGGGTCGCCAGCCCGGCGCTGCTCAAGCGCATGGGCGACAACCTGGACTGGCCCGCTTTAAGCGCGGTTCGCCGAGTATTTTCCTCCGGCGGTGCATTACCGGCCGAGGCCGCGCAACGCCTTCAGCAACGCCTGCAGCAATGGCCGACGGAAATCCTCGGCAGCTCGGAAACCGGCGGCATCGCCTGGCGTCAGGGCGACGCTCTCTGGCAGCCCTTTGCGGACATCGAATTGAGCCAGGACAGCGACGGCGCCCTGCTCATTGCTTCGCCGTACTTGCCGCACGGCCATATCGAACACACTGCGGACGCCGCCAGAATCGCTGCCGACGGCCGATTCGAACTGCTCGGACGGCTGGACCGGATCGTCAAACTGGAAGAAAAACGTATCTCGCTACCGATGCTGGAACAGGCCCTGATGGCCCACGACTGGGTCGCCGAAGCGCGTCTTGGCGTGGTTCAGGAGAACCGCGCTTCGTTGGGTGCGCTGCTGGTGCTGACCGAGTCAGGCCTGCATGCCTTGCGCAATCAGGGTCGACGTACCCTCACGCAAGAACTGCGTCAACATCTGAGCCAGCATTGCGAAGCCTTGGCCTTGCCACGCCGTTGGCGCCTGTTGCGGCATCTGCCGCTGAACGCTCAGGGCAAACTGCCCCAGGCTACCGTTGAAGCCCTGCTGCTGACGCCGCGCCCAAAGGCGCCGGAGGTGCTGGAGCAGATCGAAGTCGATGGTGAGTGGAGCCTGCAACTGGCGGTACCACCCGACCTCGCCTACTTCAGCGGCCACTTCCCCCAGGCGCCGGTATTGCCCGGTGTGGTGCAAGTGGAATGGGCGTTAACGCTGGGCCAGCAATTGATGGATCTGCCGGCAAGATTCGCCGGCATGGAAGTGCTGAAATTCCAGCAACTGGTGCGCCCCGGCGATGAAGTCCAGCTGCACTTGCGCTTCGATCCGACGCGCAGCAAGTTGTATTTCGCCTATCGCAACGAGACCGCGACCTGCTCCAGTGGCCGGATCTTGCTGGAGGCTGCAGGCGATGCATAACCTTGGTGAGTGCGGCGCACTCAATCGCGAGCAAGCTCGCTCCCACAGGGGATTGGTGTTTGACAGAGATCCAATGTGGGAGCGAGCTTGCTCGCGAAGCAGGCACCTCGGTCTTTCAGGTGAACACCAACATGCATAACCCCTGCGCAATCGTCCCGGTCTACAACCACGAAACCGCCATCACCACGGTGGTTGATGCGCTGCTCGCCAGCGGCCTGCCATGCATTTTGGTGGACGATGCCAGCAGCCCGGCCTGTGCAAAGGTGCTCGATCAACTGGCCAAGCGCGACAAGGTGTTCCTGATCCGTCTCGCCACCAATCAAGGCAAGGGCGCCGCCGTCATGACCGGCATGCGCGAAGCTTCGCGCCTGGGCTTCAGCCATGCCTTGCAGGTGGACGCCGACGGTCAGCACGATCTGCACGACGTCCAGACCTTCATCGAACAGTCACGCGCCCATCCCGAGGCGGTGATCTGCGGCTATCCGCAATACGACGCCAGCGTGCCGAAAGGCCGTTTGTACGCCCGTTACCTGACTCACGTCATGGTCTGGATCAACACCCTGTCGTTGCAGATTCGCGATTCCATGTGCGGCTTTCGCGTCTATCCGTTACCACCGACCCTGGCGCTGATCGATTCGGCGAAGATCGGCAAGCGCATGGACTTCGACTCGGACGTTCTCGTGCGACTGGCCTGGCGCAATCTCCCCATGCAATGGCTGCAAACCAAAGTCCATTACCCATTGGATGGCGTCTCGCATTTCCGCCTGTTCCACGACAATGTGCTGATTACGAGCATGCACACCCGGCTGTTCTTCGGCATGTTGCTGCGGGCACCGGTGATTCTCTGGCGACGGTGGCGAGCATGAGCAGCAACGTGGACAAAAAGCACTGGGCTGACCGCCAGGAGCGCGGCAGTTTCTGGCTAATGAAGCTCACGGCGTTCGGTGCAAAGGTGTTGGGCCGTCGGCTGCTGAGCCCGCTGCTGTACGGCATCGTTCTTTACTTTTTCCTGTTCGGTCGCAGCGCTCGCCGCAGCGCCTGGCAATACCAGCAACGGCTCGCCGACTGGAGTGGTCGCAACGAATTGCGCCCGACTCATTGGCGGGTCTTCGGCCAGTTCATGGCCTTCGCCGATTCCATGCTCGACAAACTCGACGTGTGGAACGGCAAGCTGAGCATCGAGCAGATTGAAATCATCGACCCGGCATTGCTGCGCACTCAACTGCGCGGCACCCGCGGGCAGATGCTGGTGGGCGCGCACCTGGGCAATCTCGAGGTCTGCCGTGCGTTGGCCGAGATCGGCGAAAAAGTCACGATGAACGTGTTGGTGCACACCAAGCACGCCGAGCAATTCAACCGTTTGCTGGGCGAAGCCGGCGCGACCAATCTGCGACTGATCCAGGTCAGCGAGCTGGACCCGCTGATCATGCTGCAACTCCATGAGCGTCTGGAACGCGGCGAGTGGCTGGCGATTGCCGGCGACCGCGTGCCGCTGCACGGCGGGCGCAGCGTGACGGTGGACTTCCTTGGCCATCAAGCCGCGTTCCCTCAGGGGCCGTGGTTGCTGGCCGGTCTGCTGAAATGCCCGATCAACCTGATGCTGTGCCTGAAGAAGCCGGCGGGCGACTATCGACTGACCCTCGAGCCGTTCGCCGAGGCCGTGGTGTGGAAGCGCAGCGACCGCGAGCAGGTCATTCATCAGTGGGCCTCCCGCTATGCCGAACGCTTGGGTCACTATTGCCTTGAAGCGCCCCAACAATGGTTCAACTTTTACCCTTTCTGGAAGACCGATGACGACGCCAACGCTTGAGCCGGTAACCTTCGGCGAACTCCCTTTGCGCATCGAAGACGTGCTGGCCCTGGCCAACCGTCAGGTGCCGACGCAGTTGCAAAGCGACCCTGCGTACCGCGAGCGTATCGCCAAGGGTGCGCGATTCCTCGACTCCCTGCTGGACAAGGAAGGTGTGATCTACGGTGTGACCACCGGCTACGGCGATTCCTGCGTGGTCGCGGTGCCGCTGCATCACGTCGAGGCGTTGCCCCGTCATCTGTACACGTTCCACGGCTGCGGCCTGGGCAAACTGCTCGATGCGCAGGCCACTCGCGCGGTGCTGGCGGCGCGTTTGCAGTCGCTGTGCCACGGCGTGTCCGGGGTGCGCGTGGAGCTGCTGGAACGCCTGCAAGCCTTTCTCGAACACGACATTCTGCCGCTGATTCCGGAAGAAGGTTCGGTGGGCGCCAGTGGTGATCTGACGCCTCTGTCCTATGTCGCCGCGACGTTGTCCGGCGAGCGTGAAGTGATGTTCCGGGGTGAACGCTGGCAAGCCGCCGACGTGCACCGCGAAATGGGTTGGGAGCCGCTGGTACTGCGCCCGAAAGAAGCCCTGGCCTTGATGAACGGCACCGCCGTCATGACCGGCCTCGCCTGCCTGGCCTACGCCCGCGCCGACTACCTGCTGCAATTGGCCACCCGCATCACCGCGTTAAACGTGGTCGCGCTGCAAGGTAACCCCGAGCACTTCGACGAGCGCCTGTTCGCCACCAAGCCGCATCCGGGGCAAATGCAAGTCGCCGCGTGGCTGCGCAAGGATCTGGCGATCGACGCGCCGACCGCGCCGCTGCATCGCCTGCAAGACCGCTATTCCCTGCGGTGCGCGCCCCACGTCCTCGGCGTGCTGGCCGACAGCCTGAACTGGCTGCGCTCGTTCATCGAGATCGAACTCAACAGTGCCAACGACAACCCGATCATCGACGCCGAAGCCGAACGCGTGCTGCACGGCGGGCACTTCTATGGCGGCCACATTGCGTTCGCCATGGACAGCCTGAAGAACCTGGTGGCCAACGTCGCCGATCTGCTCGACCGTCAACTTGCGTTGCTGGTGGACGAGCGTTACAACCACGGTTTGCCGAGCAACCTGTCCGGTGCAACCGCGGATCGCGCGATGCTCAACCACGGCTTCAAAGCCGTGCAGATCGGCACCAGTGCCTGGACCGCCGAAGCGCTGAAAAACACCATGCCGGCCAGTGTCTTCTCGCGCTCCACCGAGTGCCACAACCAGGACAAAGTGAGCATGGGCACCATCGCTGCCCGCGATGCGATCCGCGTGCTGGAACTGACCGAACAGGTCGCCGCCGCCACCCTGCTGGCCGCCAATCAAGGCGTCTGGCTGCGCAGCAAGGCCGAGGATGCCCGTCCATTGCCGCCAGCCCTGGCCGCCATGCACGAAGAGCTGGCGAAAGACTTCCCGCCGGTCATCGAAGACCGGGCGCTGGAAGGCGAATTGCGCCTGTGCCTGAAGCGTATTGCCGAACAACACTGGAGGCTGCATGCGTAGCAAGGGCGTGCTTCACACCGATACGGAAATCCTCGTGCCGTTCTTTGACGTCGACACCATGAACGTCGTTTGGCACGGCCATTACGTCAAATACCTGGAAGTCGCCCGCTGCGCGCTGCTGGACAAGATCGGCCACAACTACGACGCCATGGTTGAGTCCGGTTACGCGTGGCCGGTGATTGATCTGCAATTGCGTTATGTGCGCGGCGCGGTGTTCGGTCAGAAGTTGAACGTGCGCGCCAATCTGGTGGAGTGGGAGAACCGTCTGAAGATCAGCTACCTGATCAGCGATCTGGAAACCGGCGACCGCTTGACCCGCGCCAGTTCCGTGCAGGTTGCCGTCGACATGAGCAGCCGCGAAATGCTGTTGGCCTCACCCAAGGTCTTCACCGACGCTGTTGAAAGGATGCTTGCATGAACCCGTTCTTCAAATGTCTCGGCGCGTTGACGCTGCTTGGGTTGTCATCGATCGCTCATGCATTCGATCTGCAACAGCTCAGCGATCAACTGGCCAAGCCTGACGTGATCCACGGTAACTTCATCCAGGAAAAACACCTGCGCGCCCTGCCCCAGCCGCTGACCAGCAAGGGCACCTTCGTCCTGGCTAAAAACCACGGTTTGCTCTGGCTGCTGAAAACCCCGCTGCAACAGGATTACCGCATCAGCGACAAAGGCATTGCCCGGCGTGACGCCAACGGTTGGCAAATGCTCCCGAGCAAGAGTGCCGGCGCCGAGCAGAACCGCTTGTTCCTCGCCGTATTGCAAGGTGACAGCAGCGGACTGCAACGGGATTTCGAGCTTTCGCTGGACGGCGATGCGCAGAACTGGAAGCTGACGCTGACCCCGCGCTCAATGCTGCTTAAGCAGGTGTTCACTCAGATCAACATTGCCGGCGGCGAACTGGTGCACAGCATCGAGCTGCTCGAAACCCAGGGCGACAGCACGCTTTTACGCATGCAAGACAGCACCAGCGCCCAACCGTTGAGCAACGCGGAGCAACATGACTTTGCCCAGTGAGCGGAGTCTTCCGCGGCTGTTTCTGATCCTGCTGCTGGCGGTGCTCGCGCTCGCCGGTTGGCAATGGCGTGACGGCGCCCCGCTGTCGGCCAACCTGATGGAACTGGTGCCAGGCACGGCGCCGGACGCGCTGGAACTGCGCGCCGAACAACGCATGCAAGAACCGCTGAACCGCGAAATGCTGGTGCTGGTCGGCCACACCGATCGCCAGCAAGCGGTCGCCATGGCGCAGAAACTGGGCGAGCAGTGGCAGGCCAGCGGCTTGTTCGAAAAGGTCCAGTGGAACCTGCAAGCCGACTTGCCGGCGCTGCGCACGCAACTACTGCAAGGCCGACTGGCGATGCTCTCGGCGGCCGACCGGCAGCAACTGATTGAGCATCCCGACGCCTTTATCCAGCAGCGAGTACAAGCGCTGTTCGACCCCTTCACCGGTTTCAGTCTGGTGCCGAGCCAGGATGACTGGCTGGGCCTGACCGGGCGCATCCAGAACAGCCAGCCGCAGCACGGTTCGGTGCAACTGGACATCGGCAGCGGTGCGTTGGTCGCCGATGCCGACGGCAAGAGTTGGGTGTTGCTGCGCTCGCGAACCACGGGCAACGCCTTCGACATGAACCTGCCGCTGCAAGTGGCCGATCTGCTCAAGCACAGCCGTGAAGAAGCCGCCCAGGCAAACGTTCAACTGCTTGCCGCCAGCGGCTTGCTCTATGCGGCCAGTGGGCAAAAGCAAGCCACCCGGGAAATGACCTGGGTCGGTGGTGGCGCCACGGTGGGAATTCTGTTGCTGTTGCTGCTGGCCTTCCGGCGCTGGCGCGTGTTGCTGGCCTTCGTTCCGGTGCTGGTGGGCATGCTCTTCGGCGCGGTGGCCTGCGTGGCGCTGTTCGGCCATATGCACGTGATGACGCTGGTGCTTGGCTCGAGCCTGATCGGCGTAGCGGTCGATTACCCGCTGCATTACCTGTCCAAGAGCTGGAGCCTGAAACCCTGGCACAGCTGGCCGGCCCTGCGCCTGACATTGCCGGGCCTGACGCTGAGCCTGATCACCAGTTGCATCGGTTACCTGGCCCTGGCCTGGACCCCGTTCCCGGCGCTGACCCAAATTGCCGTGTTCTCGGCCGCCGGTCTGCTCGGCGCTTATTTGTCCGCGGTGTGCCTGCTGCCGGCACTGCTCAAAGGCGTCGACCTGCGACCGGCGCAATGGCCACTGCGGGTTTCCGAGTATTTGTTGGGGCGCCGTGAGGCGTTGCTCAAACTCGCGAGTACGCCGGTGTTGCTGGCGCTGCTGATTGCCTTTTGTGCGGGCGGTCTGTTGCAGCTCGACACCAAAAATGACATTCGCCAGTGGGTCGGTGCACCGCAGCAACTGACTGACGAAGCACAAACCATTGCGCGCATCACGGGCTATCAACCCACCAGCCAGTTCTTCCTGGTGCGCGCAGCCAATCAACAGGAACTGCTCGAACGCCAAACCGCGTTGAGTGAGCGGCTGGATCAGTTGGTCAACCTGGAAAAACTCCAGGGTTATCTGTCACTCAATCAACTGGTCAGCCAACCCACCGAACAGCGGAAAGTGCGCGAAGCATTGAACAAGTTGCCGCAGTTCTGGCAACCGCTGCTCGATGTTGGCGTGCCGGCCGAGGCGCTGCAAGCAGAGCTCACGAAGTTACAGGCACTGCCCACCGAAGACATCGACGCGGCGCTGGTCGGCCCGCTGGCCGAACCCTATCGCGCGCTGTGGCTGGGACCGACCGATGACGGCGTAGCGGCGATGGTCAGTCTGCAAGGCCTGAACAACCCCTCTCTGCTACGAGTCCAGGCGCTGGACTTGCCGGGCGTGGAACTGGTGGATCGCCTCGGGGAGCTGAACAAGGTGTTCGCCGACACCCAGATCAGTGCCGCAGAGCTGAAACTCGCTTCCTGTGTGCTGATCGTGCTGGTGCTGATCCTGCCGTTCGGCTTCGGCGGCGCGCTGCGGATCGTCGCCCTGCCGCTGCTGGCCGCGCTGTGCAGCCTGGCCAGTCTCGGCTGGCTGGGGCAACCGCTGACGCTGTTCAGCCTGTTCGGCCTGCTGCTGGTGACGGCCATCAGCGTCGATTACGCGATCCTCATGCGTGAACAGGTCGGCGGCGCTGCGGTGAGCCTGCTGGGCACCTTGCTGGCGGCGCTGACCACCTGGCTGTCGTTCGGTCTGCTGGCGGTGTCCAGCACACCGGCGGTGAGCAACTTTGGTCTGTCCGTTAGCCTGGGCCTGGCCTTCAGCTTCATTCTTGCGCCTTGGGCCGGACGCCAGGTTCACGCCACCCCGGTCGCGGAGTCTGCTGCATGATGATCGCCTTGTTTTGGGCAATGGCCCTGGCACTGTTCGCCGTGGCCACCCGTGTCGGTCGTCACTTCGGCGTGATCCCGATCGTCAGCCAGTTGCTGCTGGCCACCTTCGGCCTGCCGCTGCTGATGTACTTCTGGATCGAACCCCAGTGGCAATTGAGCGGCGCCGCGCTGGTCGCGCCGGTCTGGCTGAAAAACTTCTACAGCCTGAGTTTTGCCTTGTTGCTCGGGCACATTCTCAGTGACGTGATTGATCTGCGACTCGACCGTCAAAGCCTGAAAATCGCCCTGCCGAGTTTCTCCATTCCGTTTGCCTGCGGGCTAGCAACCGCGGTGTGGCTGTTGCCGCCGCAACCCTGGATCAGTTCCCTGGCGGTCGGCTTGCTGTTCGCCATCACCGCGATTCCGGTGTTGTATTTGTACCTGCGGCACATCAACTACCCGCCCGCCGCCACTCGGCGACTGGTGCAAACCGCGATCCTCATCGACCTCACCTGCTGGACCCTGTTCGCCATCGCCCAAGGCAGCCTGCACCTGAGCAGCCTCCTGCTGCCGCTGGCCGGCGCCTGCTTGCCGTTGCTGCTGCGCCTGTTCCGATTGCGCCAGCCGTTGCTGCACAGCGGGTGCTTCTTCGCACTGCTGATCGTGGCGGAACACTTCAAGCTCAACGCGTTGATTTTCGGCATCGGTTACCTGCTGTGGATGGCCGCGCTCAAAGTGCCGCTGGTGCTGCCGTTGCCGGTGATCTGGATGAGTCACTTGCAGACGTACATCGCGATCCCGCTGATCCTCACGTTCGGCATCGTGCAGATCAACGTCCACGCGGCCATGGCCAGCCTCGGCTGGGTGCAACTGGCGGCACTGCTGCTGTTCCCGATTGCCAGTAAACTGCTGGGCAACTGGCTGGGCCTCGGCTGGGCCGGCGCCTCGTTTGAAGGCGCGAGTCGCTGGCGGGAAAGTGTCTTGCTGAATATTCGTGGCTTGAGCGAGATCGTCTTTCTCAACCTGCTGCTACAACAACACCTCATCAGCCCGGCGCTGTACTTCGCGCTGATGGTGATGGGCCTGATCGCGACACTGCTGCCGGCACTCGCCGGCATGCACCGCCCCCCTCTGAACATCGCCGTCCCGGCAAGGAGCCCCCGTGCCAACAGTTGAAATGGAACATCGCCAGGTCGTGGTGATCGGTGCAGGTCCATCGGGCGCCATTGCCGCCGCGCTACTCAAGCGCAAAGGGCACGATGTATTGATGATCGAACGCCAGCATTTCCCAAGGTTTTCCATCGGTGAAAGCCTGCTGTCCCACTGCCTGGATTTCGTCGAAGAAGCCGGCATGCTCGAGGCCGTGAACGCCGCTGGATTCCAGTTCAAAAACGGTGCGGCATTCGCTTGGGGCGAGCGATACAGCGCCTTTGATTTCGGCGAGACTTTCAGCAACGGCAAGCCGACCACCTTCCAGGTCCTGCGTGCCGATTTTGACAAACTACTGGCCGATCAGGCCGCGCTGCAAGGTGTCGACGTTCGTTACGGCGAAGCCATCGTCAGCGTCGATTTCAGCCTGCCGAAACCGCAGCTCGACGTGCTTCGCGAAGACGGCAGCCAGTACCGCGTCGAAGCCGATTTCGTGCTGGATGCCAGCGGCTATGGGCGTGTGTTGCCGCGCTTGCTCGACCTTGAAGCTCCGTCGGATTTCCCGGTGCGTCAGGCCGTGTTCACCCATGTCGAAGACCACATCGACAACCCGGCCTTCGAGCGGGAAAAAATCCTCATCACCACCCATCCGATCCACCGCGATATCTGGTTCTGGACCATCCCGTTCAGCAACGGTCGTTGCTCGGTGGGCGTGGTCGCAGCAGCCGAACACTTCGAAGGCCGCATGGAGAGTCTGGACAAGTGCCTGCGCGGGTTTATCGCTGAAACTCCAAGCCTGGCCGGTGTGCTGAACAACGCCGTGTGGGATACGCCTGCGCGAACCATCGGCGGCTACTCGGCCAACGTCAAAACCCTCCACGGCCCTGGCTTTGCCCTGCTCGGCAACGCAGCAGAATTCCTCGACCCGGTGTTCTCCTCCGGCGTGACCATCGCCATGCGCTCGGCGAGCATGGCCGCCGGGGTTCTGCATCGCCAACTGCAAGGCGAAAATGTCGATTGGCAGACTGAGTTCGCCATCCCGCTCAAGCGCGGCGTCGACACGTTCCGTTGCTACGTCGAAGGCTGGTACGCCGGGACGTTCCAGGACGTGATCTATCACGTGGGCGGCTCTGCGGATATTCGCCGCATGATCAGTTCGATTCTGGCCGGGTATGCCTGGGACGAGCGCAATCCGTTCGTCGCCGAACCCAAGCGCCGGCTGCGGATGTTGTCGGAACTCTGTTCAAGGGATGCCACATGAGCTACTTGAGCGACACCTACGTCGAAGAAACCCGTTTCGGTGTCTGGTTCCTGCGCAGCCACACCTGGCAGCACCATGTGTTGCGAGTAGCGATCAATGACCTTCGCGGCCTGTTCAGCGAACCATTGCCGAACAACCCGGTGCTGCTGGATGCCGGTTGCGGTCAGGGCAAGTCGTTTCAGTACTTGCGCCAGACCTTTGCGCCCCAGCGCCTGATCGGTCTGGACGCCGACCCTCACAGCCTGAGCCTGGCCGGCGAAGAAGCCGTCCGTCAGGGTGTGGAGGTGGAGTTGATCGGCAGCGACTGCGCGAGCATCAAAGTTCCAGACGCCAGCGTCGACCTGCTGTTCTGTCACCAGACCTTCCATCATCTGGTGCAGCAGGAACAGGCACTGGCCGAGTTCTACCGCGTACTCAAGCCCGGTGGCTATCTGCTGTTCGCCGAATCCACCGAGGCTTACATTGATACCTGGGTGATCCGCTGGTTGTTCCGCCATCCGATGCACGTGCAGAAGAGCGCCGCCGGGTATCTGGAAATGATTCGCCAGCAGGGTTTCGAACTCGGCCCGAAAAACGTGTCTTATCCGTACTTGTGGTGGAGCCGCGCCAAGGATTTCGGTCTGCTTGAACGCTTGGGTCTGCGCCGGCCAAAGCCCTTCGGCCAACGGGAAGAAACCCTGGTCAATGTGGTCGCGCGCAAACCCCATGAAAGGTGTGTTTGATGTTCATTGTCAGTCGTTCAAACTGCGGCCCCTGTGGGAGCGAGCTTGCTCGCGATAGCGGTGGGTCAGCCAACATAACTGTTGAATGTAGTGCCCTCATCGTCGGATCGCCGCCCGGAGACAAGCTCGCTCCCACAGGGATAGCGGGCATCCTGAGATTTTTGCTCCTCGGCGCAGTCCTGTTGCTGAGCGCCTGTGCCAGCCGGGCGCCGCTGCCCGAGCAAACTCCGAACCTGTCGTTGCCGCTGCAATTGCACATCCAGCGCCTGGTGGCTGACCAACGGCAGGACTGGGTGCTGGTGATCCAGCGTGAAGGCTTAGGGATTCGCTGGTCGATGATGGACTTGCTGGGCATTCCACAGGCACGCCAGAAACTGGTCGACGGCGAGTGGCAGGCTGACGGCCTGCTGCCACCCAATCCAGAAGCGCGAGAGCTGTTCGCCGCGCTGCTGTTTGCACTGACCCCCAAAGATGAACTGTCGGGCAACTATCCCGCCGCGTGGCAGCATGGCTCGCAACGGTCCTTGCCAGCGCACTGGGAAGTCCGCTACTCACAACCCATGAGCTTTGAATTGAACCTGCCCAAAGGCCCGAAATACCAAGTCACGCCGCTCAGCGGGGACACGCCATGACGGCCTACCTGAACGCCCTCGGGGTGATCTGCGCCCTGGGCCGTGACAAGCACGAAGTCGCCCGCAACCTGTTTGCCGGTGACTGCTCGGGCATGCGCAATGAGGCCGGCTGGGTGGCGGAACGGTCGCTGCCCGTGGCCGCGGTCCAAGGCGAACTGGCCCCGATCCCGGCTGAGCTTGCGCAGCAAAGCAGCCGTAATAATCAATTGCTGCTGGAAGCCGCGCTGCAAATTCGCGAAGACATCGACCAGGCGATCCAGACTTACGGTCGCGACCGCATCGGTATCGTTCTGGGCACCAGCACCTCGGGCATCGACGAAGCCAGTCGCGGCCTGGCCCATTACATCCGCGAGCATCAGTTCCCGGCCGATTACGACTATCAGCAACAGGAACTCGGCGCTCCGGCGAACTTCCTCGCCGACCGGCTGCAATTGAGCGGCCCGGCCTATGTGATTTCCACGGCCTGCACGTCCAGCGCCCGAGCGCTGATGAGTGCTCAGCGACTGTTGGACCTGGGCATTTGCGACGCGGTGCTGTGCGGCGGTGTCGACAGCCTGTGCAAGTTGACCCTCAATGGGTTCTCGGCGCTGGAAGCGGTGTCCGGGCAACGTTGCAACCCGTTTTCGGTGAACCGTAACGGCATCAATATTGGTGAAGCGGCGGTGCTGTTTTTGATGAGCAACAGTGTTGGCAACAGCCAGCCGATTGCCCTGCTCGGCAGTGGCGCCAGCTCCGATGCGCATCACATTTCTGCGCCGGAACCGACCGGCCGTGGCGCCCTGCAAGCAATGCGTAAAGCCTTGAGCCGAGCAGAACTGCAGCCGCAGCAGATTGATTACCTGAACCTGCACGGTACCGCCACCCAACACAACGACGCCATGGAAAGCCTGGCGGTGGCGACGTTGTTCCCGGCGGGTGTGCCGTGTTCGTCGACCAAACCCATGACCGGCCACACCCTCGGCGCGGCTGGTGCTCTGGAAGCGGCGTTCTGCTGGTTGAGCCTGAGTGCAGGCAACCGCGAGCACGCCCTGCCGCCCCACGTCTGGGACGGCCAACCGGACCCCGAACTGCCCGCCCTGAATTGGGTGACCCCGGCTGATCGCCTGGCGTCCATTGCACCTCGCTATCTGATGAGCAACTCCTTTGCCTTCGGTGGCAACAACGTCAGCCTGATTATCGGAGACGCCCCATGATTGACTGGCCGATCGCCGAACTGCTGCCGCACGCTGGCGACATGATCTTTATCGAGCAGATCCTGGCGTTCGATGACGAGCAGATTCACACCCGCCTCACGGTCAAACCCGATGGCCTGTTCAACCGCCCGGACGGCAGCCTGCCGGCATGGGTCGGCATCGAATTGATGGCCCAGAGCGTCGCCGCCTACGCCGGCTGCCATGCCCGCCAGCGTGGCGATGCGGTGGAGCTGGGGTTTCTGCTCGGCACCCGTAAATTCGAATGCAACGTCGAGCACTTCCCCGCCGGCACCGAGCTGACCATCCACGGAATACGCTCGCTGGAAGACGACAACGGCATGGGCGTGTTCGAATGCCACATCACCGCCCCCGGCATTCACGCCACCGCTCGTCTGAACGTGTTCCGTCCGCCTCAGGCTGCTCAGTATCTTCATGAATCTACCGGCTCTTCAAAAGGAATCCAGCCATGACTGAATCCGTACTGGTCACCGGTTCCAGCCGTGGCATCGGCCGCGCCATCGCTTTGCGTCTGGCCCAGGCCGGGCATGACATCGTGCTGCATTGCCGCAGTGGCCTTGTGGACGCTGAAGTCGTGAAGGCCGACATCGAAGCATTGGGGCGTAAAGCGCGCATCCTGCAATTCGACGTATCCGACCGCGCCAGCTGCAAAGCCACTCTCGAAGCCGACGTGGAAACCCACGGCGCCTATTACGGCGTGGTGCTTAACGCCGGTCTGACGCGCGACGGTGCTTTTCCAGCCCTGAGCGAGGATGATTGGGATGTGGTGATGCGCACTAATCTCGACGGTTTCTACAACGTGCTGCACCCGGTCATGATGCCGATGATTCGTCGCCGCGCGGCCGGACGGATTGTTTGCATCACCTCGGTTTCCGGATTGATCGGCAACCGTGGCCAGGTCAACTACAGCGCCTCCAAGGCCGGTTTGATCGGTGCGGCGAAGGCGTTGGCGATCGAACTGGGCAAGCGCAAAATTACCGTTAACTGTGTCGCACCCGGCTTGATCGACACCGCGATGCTCGATGAAAACGTGCCGGTGGAAGAACTGATGAAAATGATTCCCGCACAACGCATGGGCACACCTGAAGAGGTGGCCAGCGCTGTGAATTTCCTGATGTCGGCGGAAGCGTCGTACATCACCCGGCAGGTTCTGGCCGTCAACGGAGGCCTGTGCTGATGAAGCGCGTCGTCGTCACCGGCATGGCCGGCATCACCTCACTGGGCAGCGATTGGGACACCATCGCCGGCAACTTCGCCGCCAACCGCAGCGGCATCCGCCGCATGGACGAGTGGGATCGCTTCACCGAACTCAACACACGCCTGGCCGGGCCGATCGATGACTTCAAAGTGCCGAGCCACTGGACCCGCAAACAATTGCGCAGCATGGGCCGGGTCTCGCGCCTGGCGGTCGGTGCGGCGGAACGGGCGTTGGCCGATGCCGGGCTGTTGGGTGACGAATCGATCAAGGACGGGCGCATGGGCGTTTCCTGCGGCTCATCCACCGGCAGCACCGATGAGATCAAGGCGTTCGGCAACATGCTGCTCAACTCGGTGGCCGAGGGCCTGAACGCCAACTCCTACGTGCGCATGATGCCGCACACCACGGCGGCGAATATCAGCATCTTCTTCGGCCTCACCGGTCGGCTGATCCCGACCTCCAGCGCTTGCACCAGCGGCAGTCAGGGCATCGGTTACGCCTACGAGTCGATCAAGTTCGGCCGCCTGCCATTGATGCTCGCCGGCGGCGCCGAAGAACTGTGCCCGACCGAAGCCATGGTCTTCGACGCGCTCTACGCCACCAGCTTGAAAAACGATGCGCCGCAGACGTCCCCACGCCCATACGACAGCGCTCGTGATGGCCTGGTGATCGGTGAAGGCGGCGGCATGCTGGTGCTCGAAGAACTCGAACACGCCTTGGCTCGCGGTGCGCACATCCACGCCGAACTCGTCGGTTTCGGCAGCAACGCCGACGGCCAGCACGCCACCCGGCCGGAGCAAACCACCATGCGCCGGGCCATGGAGCTGGCGCTGGAAGATGCCGGGCTGAAGCCTTCGGACATCGGCTACGTGAATGGTCACGGCACGGCCACTGAACAGGGCGACATTGCCGAAACACTGGCGACCAGCCGTCTGTTCGGCGAACACATGCCAATCAGCTCGCAGAAGAGCTTCCTCGGTCACACCCTGGGAGCCTGCGGCGCGCTGGAATCCTGGTTCAGCATCGAAATGCTGAACCGCGACCTGTACGTCCACACCCTCAACCTCGACGACGTCGACCCGCACTGCGGCAAGCTCGATTACCTGCGCGGCGAGTTCCGAAAGATGAGCAACCAGTACGTGATGAACAATAATTTTGCGTTTGGCGGGGTTAATACTTCGCTGATTTTTCGGCGCTGGTCGTAACAGGGAAGTACGGTGATTGATCGTTCCCACGCAGGAGCGTGGGAACGATCAGTTAATCCCATCTACACTCGCTGAATCAGACCCGCATGCACCCAGCCTGCTCGAACCGCAAACGTGTTGCGCACGAATGTCGTCAGCGATTGGCCCACCAATGCCTCCAACAAGAGCGATTTCGATGCCTGTGAGTGGGCAGTGCAATCGACGTTGATCGAGTTGCAAGCAGAGGCAAAGCGGGTCGGGGCGAATGCGGTGACCAACATCGTGAGTTATTACGATCAGCATGTGCGCCAAGACCTGAACACCTATGAGTGCCGAGCCGGAGTGTTTGTGGCGCGAGTAGCGTTGCGCGGGGATTTGGTACGGGTGCAGTGAACGGGACCACCCCCGCGATTTACGCAGGGGTCGCCCAGTCGCTTACTGAGCTTGAATCAATTTGCTTTCAGCGACGCCAGCGCGGCCTGTCTTGTCGTCGACGACTTGCAGGTTGTTGCGCGCCTTGATGAAGCCCACTTTCACTTCCTGCCAGACAAAGTAGTTCTTGCCGGCTTCTGCGGTGAGTTTCAGTTCAGAATCGTTTTCCGCCGAAGACACCAGGGTCTGTTGACCGGCCGGGACGGATAACATCAGGTAAGACTTGGCGACGGTTTGCCCTACCGGTTTGCCATTGAGTGCCACCGGCATTTTCACGCCAGCACCCATACTCTCGTTGCGATAAACGTAGATATTGGCTTTGTCCGGGGTGACCTGGAAAGTCTTGGCCTGAGCATCCTGGCTTTCATCAGCCATTTTTACCGAAGCACAACCACCGGTCAGAGCGGTCAACGCCAGCAAAGCGGTGAAGGTTAACTGCTTGAACATCCTGTATCTCCATTGTTTTGATGAGTCCAACGATGGTTATCGGCCGTATCCAACAGAACCTTGAAACTCTATGGATTCAGCTTACGCGTCAGCCATTCAATCAACGTGACCGCCTCGCAGATTTTCCTGTGCTGGACATAAATCGAGTCATTCAACGATTTCAGTAACGCCAGAACGACAAAGGGCGTCTTTCGGCGCCCCTTCACAAACAGGTCGGCTTGTCATCGCCCTGTACCTGTCTGGCTCTGCGATGGCTGGTTACCCAGGATCCTCAGAGTCTCACAAGCCCCTTTCGGGAACGCGGGCAGTATTGATCGTTCCCGCGCTCTGCGTGGGAATGATCGGTTGGGTCGCTCAGGGTGGATCGAGGTTATCCAACACCCGGTTCACCGCCAATTCTCCCAGCATGATCGACTGCTGAATCCCCAGCAGTGTGTTGCTTTGCGATCCTTTCAGATACCTCGCGAAATCGCTCGCCATGACATTTGCTGATGCCAGCGATTCACAGGCGTATTCCAGAAGGGTTTGATTGTCGACTTCGGGGGCGATGAGGAAGATTGTACTGGGTTGGCGTGGAGCGTCCGGATCGGTCTCCGGCGAACTTTCTGTTGTATTGGTCATGATTTAGTGTCCAAAAAAATGGAGCCAACACCGAGTCGATACTAAACAAACGGGTGGCAGCTGTGCGCAGGTTAGTAGACCGGGGACACGTGAAACCGGCGCGCCCGAAGGCGCCCTGCGCATAGCTGCCATTAAGCGCAGGCAAAGAAAATACCTGACTGTATGGAATGCAAATGCGCTTCACGTGACAACGGGCTACTAAACCCCGATCACTGACAATCAGTGACGCGAATCAAGTTACCGATGACCCCCAAGGCGCACAAGCCGGCGGATTCTGGCGTAGTTGTAGGCTCTGCCGCAAGGTGGCGTAGCCTCCCGAAAGACGTCTTAGGAAACGTCCCACAACCACCGCTGAAACACTGCAATCCCTGTAGGAGCGAGGCTTGCCCGCGAAGAGGCCATCACATCCAACATTAATTTTGCATGTGATGGCCTCTTCGCGGGCAAGCCTCGCTCCTTGGGTTGTGTTCGATCACGATTGAAGTGGTTCGACCTTACGCGTCAACAACTCCACAAACGCCTTGGCCATCGGCGACTTCTGATCCTTGCGCTGCACCAGCCACACCGCCGACACCGCCTCTGGATCAAGCAACGGCCGATAGACCACCCCTTCGATGCGCATCCGCTGATAAGACGCCGGCAGCACCGAAACTCCCAACCCCGCCGCTACCAGGCCAATAATCGTCATCGCCTCGCCCGCCTCCTGAGCGAAGTGCGGACTGAAACCGGCATCCCGCGCCAGGCTGAGCAATTGTGCATACAGTCCACTGCCATAGCTGCGTGGGAAAAATACGAAGGGCTCGAGGGCCAGCGCTGACAGAAACAAGCCTTCCTCACTATCGGTCACCAACGGATGCTTCGAACTGAGCACCGCCACCAGCGGCTCACGCATCAACTCCACCACGCTGAGCGAGTCCGGCAACCCAAGCGGCCGCATGATCCCGACTTCTATCGACTCATCCACCAACGCATCCGCCACTTGGGTGCTGCTCATCTCCCGCAGGTTCAGGTGCACCGCCGGGAACCGCTGACGAAATGAAAAAATCGCCTGAGGGATGGTCGAGTTGAACGGTGCCGACGAGGTGAAGCCAATCTTCAGTTCGCCCAACTCACCCAGCTGCGCCCGCCGTGCCACGTCTGCCGCTTTATCGACCTGCGCCAGCACCAGCCGCGCCTCTTCCAGAAATAGCCGACCGGCTTCACTGAGCTCGACCCGACGATTGGTCCGCTCGAACAACCGCGCACCCACCTCTTGCTCCAGCGCCTGAATCTGCTGGCTCAGCGGCGGTTGCGAGATGCCCAGCACCTGGGCGGCGCGGCCGAAGTGCAGCTCTTCGGCGACAGCAATGAAGTAGCGCAGGTGACGCAATTCCATGAAAACTCCATTAGGTCGTTAAACCTATCAAACAGGTCGAACAATATATTGGATTGAATCATTAGGCAGCTATATGCTTTTTTCATTGCCTGACCGGCTGCGTCCTCCGAGGTCCGAAGTGAAAACTGCTGTCGCTCCACTTGCCCATGAAGTTCCGCCCGCAGCGGTGGACGATGTTGTCGCCGAATTGAAGGAGATCTACATCGAAAAAGGCACGCCGATGTTTATGCGCACGGTGCTGGCGCTGTTCTCCGGCGGCTTCGCGACCTTCGCTCTGCTTTATTGCGTGCAACCGATGATGCCGCTGCTGTCCCATGAGTACTCCATCAACGCGGCCCAGAGCAGCCTGATCCTGTCGGTCGCCACCGGCATGCTCGCCATCGGCCTGCTGATCACCGGCCCGATTTCTGATCGCATCGGGCGCAAACCGGTGATGGTCGCCGCGCTGTTCGCCGCCGCGCTCTGCACAATCGCCAGTTCAATGATGCCGAGCTGGCACGGTGTGCTGGTGATGCGGGCGCTGATAGGGTTGTCATTAAGCGGTCTGGCAGCAGTCGCCATGACTTACTTGAGCGAAGAGATCCACCCGCAACACATCGGCTTGGCCATGGGTTTGTACATCGGCGGCAACGCGATTGGCGGGATGTGCGGACGCTTGATCACTGGCGTGTTGATCGATTTCGTCAGCTGGCACACGGCGATGCTGGTGATTGGCGGCCTGGCGCTGATTGCAGCGGCAGTGTTCTGGAAAATCCTTCCCGAGTCGCGCAACTTCCGCGCCCGCTCATTGCACCCGCGCAGCTTGATTGACGGCTTCACCCTGCACTTTCGCGACGCCGGCCTGCCGCTGTTGTTCCTTGAGGCCTTTGTGCTGATGGGCGCATTCGTCACCCTCTTCAACTACATCGGTTATCGCCTGCTGGCCGAGCCCTACCACATGGATCAGGCCTTCGTCGGGCTGCTCTCGGTGGTGTATCTGTCGGGTATCTACAGTTCAGCGAAAATCGGCGCCCTGGCCGACCAGCTCGGTCGTCGCAAAGTACTCTGGGCAACCATCGTACTGATGATCGCCGGCCTCGCCCTGACCCTGCTCACGCCGCTGCCGATGGTGATCATCGGCATGTTGATCTTTACCTTCGGCTTCTTCGGCGCTCATTCGGTGGCGAGTAGCTGGATTGGGCGTCGGGCGATCAAAGCCAAGGGGCAGGCGTCGTCGCTTTATCTGTTCAGCTATTACGCCGGCTCGAGTATTGCCGGTACTGCCGGGGGGGTGTTCTGGCACCTCGGCGGTTGGAACGGGATTGGACTGTTCATTGGCGGGTTGCTGGTAATTGCGCTGTTGGTGGCGTTGAAACTGGCGAAGTTGCCGCCGTTGACCGGCGTGAAAGCCTGAATTTTGTCCAATACAAAACAACTGTGGGAGCAGCCGGTCGACGCTCGATTGCTCGCGATGAGGCCATAACATTCAACATCTAAGTTGGCTGTTATGCCGCTATCGCGAGCAAGCTCGCTCCCACAGAAAAGCCTAGCGCTTTATCAGTTCACGATCACTCGTGATACTGCGCCGACAGTTCATGCACCGCGCGCAGGAAGGCGCCAGCGTGTTCCGGGTCGACTTCAGGCGTGATGCCATGGCCGAGGTTGAACACGTGACCGCTGCCCGTGCCGTAGCTGGCGAGGATCCGGCCGACTTCGGTGCGAATGGCTTCTGGCTTGGCGTAGAGCACGGTCGGGTCCATGTTGCCTTGCAGGGCGACTTTGCTGCCGACACGCTGGCGGGCTTCGCCGATGTCGCAGGTCCAGTCCAGGCCCAGCGCGTCAGCGCCAGCATCAGCAATGCTTTCGAGCCACAGGCCGCCGTTCTTGGTGAACAGGATGACCGGCACTTTGCGCCCTTCATGTTCGCGGATCAGGCCGCTGACGATTTTGCGCATGTAGGCCAGGGAGAATTCCTGGTACGCCGCCGCCGAAAGGCTGCCGCCCCAACTGTCGAAGATTTGCACCGCTTGCGCGCCGGCCATGATCTGGCCGTTGAGGTAGCTGGTGACCGTCTGCGCGAGCTTGTCCAGCAGCAGGTGCAAGGCTTGCGGGTTGTCGTAGAGCATGGTTTTGGTCTTGCGGTAGTCTTTCGACGAGCCGCCTTCGACCATGTAGGTGGCCAGGGTCCATGGGCTGCCGGCGAAGCCGATCAGCGGCACGCGGCCGTTCAGTTCGCGGCGGATGGTGCTGACCGCGTCCATGACGTAGCCGAGGTCTTTGTGCGGATCAGGAATCGGCAAAGCTTCGATGTCAGCCATCGTGCTGATGACTTTCTTGAAGCGCGGACCTTCACCGGTTTCGAAGTACAGGCCTTGGCCCATGGCGTCCGGGATGGTCAGGATGTCGGAGAACAGGATCGCCGCGTCCAGTTGCGGATAGCGGTCGAGCGGCTGCATCGTGACTTCGCAAGCGAACTCCGGGTTCATGCACAGGCTCATGAAGTCACCGGCCTTGGCACGGCTGGCGCGGTATTCAGGCAGGTAGCGGCCGGCCTGACGCATCATCCAGACAGGCGTGACGTCTACGGGTTGCTTGAGCAGGGCGCGAAGGAAACGGTCGTTCTTCAGGGCAGTCATGTCGGCATCCGGAAAAAAAGTGCGGGCATTTTCTCAGAGCTCGACGCAAAAGGCACGGCAAGAGCCGTGCCTTTTGTCTATCGGGTCAATTTGTCGCAATGGAATGCGGTTTTTGCAACACCACAAAACGACTGTGGGAGCGAGCTTGCTCGCGATGGCGGCGTCACATTCAACATTTCTGTCGACTGATCCACCGCTATCGCGAGCAAGCTCGCTCCCACAGGGGGTATTGCATTTGGCTCTGGGTTGGGGGTTACACGCCCAAGTAATCCAGGATCCCTTCGGCGGCATTGCGGCCTTCGAAGATCGCCGTTACCACCAGGTCAGAACCGCGAACCATGTCGCCACCGGCGAAGATTTTCGGGTTGCTGGTCTGGTGCTTGTACTGACCTTGTTCCGGGGCCACAACGCGGCCCTGGCTGTCGGTCTGGATGCTGTGCTGTTCGAACCACGACGCCGGGCTCGGACGGAAACCGAACGCGATGACCACGGCGTCGGCCGGGATGATCTCTTCGGAGCCCGGAATCGGCTCAGGGCTGCGACGGCCACGGGCGTCCGGTTCGCCGAGACGGGTCTCGACCACCTTCACGCCTTCGACGCGGTCTTCACCGACGATCGCGATCGGCTGGCGGTTGTAGAGGAATTTCACGCCTTCTTCCTTGGCGTTCTTCACCTCTTTGCGCGAGCCCGGCATGTTCGCTTCGTCACGACGATAAGCACAAGTCACCGACTTGGCGCCCTGACGAATCGAAGTGCGGTTGCAGTCCATCGCCGTGTCGCCGCCACCCAGTACCACGACCTTCTTGCCTTTCATGTCGACGAAATCTTCCGGCGACTTTTCAAAGCCCAGGTTGCGGTTGACGTTGGCGATCAAGAAGTCGAGCGCGTCATGCACGCCCGGCAAATCTTCTCCGGCAAAGCCGCCCTTCATGTAGGTGTAGGTGCCCATGCCCATGAACACGGCATCGTATTCTTCGAGCAGTTGCTCGACGGTCACGTCCTTGCCCACTTCAGTGTTCAGACGGAACTCGATGCCCATGCCGGTGAAGACTTCGCGACGATTGCTCAGCACGGTCTTTTCCAGCTTGAACTCAGGGATGCCGAAGGTCAGCAGACCGCCGATTTCCGGGTTCTTGTCGAACACCACCGGGGTCACGCCGCCACGTACCAGCACGTCGGCACAACCCAGGCCGGCAGGGCCTGCGCCGATCACCGCAACACGTTTGCCGGTCGGTATGACCTTGGACATGTCCGGGCGCCAGCCCATGGCGAACGCGGTGTCGGTGATGTACTTCTCGACCGAACCGATGGTCACCGCGCCGAAACCGTCGTTGAGGGTGCAGGCACCCTCGCACAGACGATCCTGCGGGCACACCCGGCCGCACACTTCCGGCAGGGTGTTGGTCTGGTGCGACAGCTCGGCGGCCTGGAGGATGTTGCCCTCGGCCACCAGCTTCAGCCAGTTCGGAATGAAGTTGTGCACCGGGCACTTCCATTCGCAATACGGGTTACCGCAACCCAGGCAGCGGTGGGCCTGATCGGCCGAATGCTGGGGTTTGAACGGTTCGTAGATCTCCACGAACTCTTTCTTGCGTTGACGCAACAGTTTCTTCTTCGGATCTTTGCGCCCGACATCGATGAACTGGAAGTCGTTATTCAGACGTTCAGCCATTGTTAAAACCTCATCAAACTCTTCAGGCGCATATCACTGCGGGTTGGCACGGGTGCTGGAAAGCAACGATTTCAAGCTGGCAGCCTTGGGCTTGACCAACCAGAACCGACGCAGATAGTCATCGAGGTTTTCGGCGAGGTTACGGCCCCACTCGCTGTCGGTTTCCGCGACGTATTCGTTCAGCACGCGTTGCAGGTGGCTGCGATAGGATTCCATCGCTTCGCCGCTGATCCGCTGGATTTCCACCAGTTCGTGGTTGACCCGGTCAACGAAGGTGTTGTCCTGGTCGAGCACGTAGGCGAAACCGCCGGTCATGCCTGAGCCGAAGTTGTAACCGGTCTTGCCCAAGACGCAGACGAAACCACCGGTCATGTACTCGCAGCAGTGATCGCCCGTGCCTTCCACCACGGTGTGAGCACCGGAGTTACGCACCGCGAAACGCTCGCCCGCGGTACCGGCGGCGAACAGCTTGCCGCCGGTGGCGCCGTACAGGCAGGTGTTGCCGATGATGGCACTGTCCTGAGTCTTGTAGACGCTGCCCTTCGGCGGAACGATGACCAGTTTGCCGCCGGTCATGCCTTTGCCGACGTAATCGTTGGCGTCGCCTTCCAGGTACATGTGCAGGCCGCCAGCGTTCCACACGCCGAAGCTCTGACCGGCCGTCCCGTTGAAGCGGAAGGTGATCGGTGCACTCGCCATGCCTTGGTTGCCGTGTTTGCGAGCGATTTCACCGGAGATCCGCGCGCCGATCGAACGGTCGCAGTTGCAGATATCCAGCGCGAAATCAGCGCCGCTCATGTCGTTGATGGCCGAGGTGGCCATATTGACCATTTTCTCGGCCAGCAGGCCTTTGTCGAACGGCGGGTTGCGCTCAACCTGGCAGAATTGAGGCTTGTCTGCCGGAATGTGGTCGCTGCCCAGCAACGGCGTCAGATCCAGGTGTTGCTGCTTGGCGGTCTGGCCTTCGAGGATGTCCAGCAGATCGGTACGACCGATCAGCTCTTCGAGGGAGCGTACGCCCAGCTTGGCCAGCCACTCACGGGTTTCTTCGGCGACGTAGGTGAAGAAATTCACCACCATGTCGACGGTCCCGATGTAGTGATCCTTGCGCAGCTTTTCGTTCTGAGTCGCGACGCCGGTAGCGCAGTTGTTCAGGTGGCAGATACGCAGGTATTTGCAGCCCAGCGCGATCATTGGCGCGGTGCCGAAGCCGAAGCTTTCAGCGCCGAGGATCGCAGCCTTGATCACGTCGAGGCCGGTTTTCAGGCCGCCGTCGGTCTGTACCCGGACTTTGCCGCGCAGGTCGTTGCCGCGCAGGGTCTGGTGGGTTTCGGCCAGACCGAGTTCCCACGGAGCGCCCGCGTATTTGATTGACGTCAGCGGCGATGCGCCGGTGCCACCGTCGTAGCCGGAGATGGTGATCAAGTCCGCGTAGGCCTTGGCCACACCGGCGGCGATGGTGCCGACGCCCGCCTCTGCAACCAGCTTCACCGAGACCAGCGCCTTCGGGTTGACTTGTTTCAGGTCGAAAATCAGCTGCGACAAGTCTTCGATCGAATAGATGTCGTGGTGCGGCGGAGGCGAAATCAGGGTCACGCCCGGCACTGCGTAACGCAGCTTGGCGATCAGACCGTTGACCTTGCCGCCTGGCAGTTGACCACCTTCGCCGGGCTTGGCGCCTTGGGCGACTTTGATCTGCAGCACTTCAGCGTTGACCAGGTATTCCGGGGTTACACCGAAACGGCCTGTCGCCACTTGCTTGATTTTCGAGCTCTTGATGGTGCCGTAACGCGCAGGGTCTTCGCCGCCTTCGCCGGAATTGGAACGTGCACCGAGGCGGTTCATGGCTTCAGCCAGGGCTTCGTGAGCTTCCGGCGACAATGCGCCGAGGGAGATGCCCGCGGAATCAAAGCGCTTGAGCACCGACTCCAGCGGTTCGATCTCGCTGATGTCCAGCGGCGTGTCCAGGGTCTTGACCTTGAACAGGTCGCGGATCATCGACACCGGACGGTTGTCGACCAGCGCCGTGTACTCCTTGAACTTGCTGTAGTCGCCCTGCTGCACTGCGGCTTGCAGGGTGTTGACCACGTCCGGGTTGTACGCGTGATATTCGCCACCGTGGACGAACTTCAGCAAACCGCCCTGCTGGATTGGCTTGCGCGGGCTCCAGGCTTCGGCAGCCAGGGCTTTCTGCTCGGCTTCGATGTCGACGAAACGCGCACCTTTGATGCGGCTCGGTACGCCACGGAAGCTCAGCTCGCAGACTTCTTCAGACAGGCCGATGGCTTCGAACAGCTGCGCACCGCGGTACGACGTAATGGTCGAAATGCCCATCTTCGACAGAATCTTCAGCAGGCCTTTGGTGATGCCTTTGCGGTAGTTCTTGAACACCTCATAGAGGTCGCCCAGTACTTCACCGGTACGGATCAGGTCGCCCAGCACTTCGTAAGCCAGGAACGGATAGACCGCCGAGGCGCCGAAACCGATCAACACCGCGAAGTGGTGCGGATCGCGAGCCGTCGCGGTTTCCACGAGGATGTTGGAGTCGCAACGCAGGCCTTTTTCGGTCAGACGGTGGTGCACCGCGCCGGTGGCCAGGGAAGCGTGAATCGGCAACTTGCCCGGGGCTATGTGACGGTCACTCAGCACGACCTGGGTACGGCCGGAGCGCACGGCTTCTTCAGCCTGATCGGCGACGTTGCGGATCGCCGCTTCGAGGCCGACGCTTTCGTCGTAGTTGAGATCGATGATCGCGCGCTCGAAGCCCGGACGATCGAGGTTCATCAGCGAGCGCCACTTGGCCGGGGAAATGACCGGCGAGCTGAGGATCACGCGTGAGGCGTGTTCCGGCGACTCCTGGAAGATGTTGCGCTCGGCACCGAGGCAGATCTCCAGCGACATGACGATGGCTTCACGCAGCGGGTCGATCGGCGGGTTGGTGACCTGCGCGAACTGCTGGCGGAAATAGTCGTACGGCGTGCGCACGCGCTGGGACAGCACGGCCATCGGCGTGTCATCGCCCATCGAGCCGACGGCTTCGTAGCCTTGTTCGCCGAGCGGACGCAGCACCTGATCACGTTCTTCGAAAGTGACCTGGTACATCTTCATGTACTGCTTGAGCTGGTCGACGTCGTAGAACGCCGAACCGTGGTCGTTGTCTTCCATGGTCGCCTGAATGCGCAGGGCATTCTTGCGCAGCCATTGCTTGTACGGATGACGCGACTTCAAGCGGTTGTCGATCGCATCGGTGTCGAGGATCTGGCCGGTTTCGGTGTCCACGGCGAAGATCTGACCCGGGCCAA
This sequence comes from Pseudomonas sp. RT4P38, assembly GCF_054897765.1. NCBI lineage: Bacteria > Pseudomonadati > Pseudomonadota > Gammaproteobacteria > Pseudomonadales > Pseudomonadaceae > Pseudomonas > Pseudomonas sp. RT4P38. The sequence continues at coordinate 636,236 of NZ_CM142703.1, read as the reverse complement.
CGCGGCCCTTGGCGATCACGTCTTCAGGCTGGTAGTTCCAGACACCGATTTCAGACGCCAGGGTGATGAAACCATTCTTGGTGGTGACCCAACGCGCCGGACGCAGACCGTTACGGTCGAGCAGGCACACCGCGTAGCGACCGTCGGTCATTACCACGCCGGCCGGGCCGTCCCACGGTTCCATGTGCATCGAGTTGTATTCGTAGAACGCACGCAGATCCGGGTCCATGGTTTCGACGTTCTGCCACGCAGGCGGAATGATCATCCGCACGCCACGGAACAGGTCGATACCACCGGTAACCATCAGCTCAAGCATGTTGTCCATGCTGGAGGAGTCGGAACCGACACGGTTGACCAGCGGGCCGAGTTCTTCCAGGTCCATCAGATCATTGGTGAACTTGGTGCGACGGGCCACGGCCCAGTTGCGGTTACCGGTGATGGTGTTGATCTCGCCGTTGTGGGCGAGGAAGCGGAACGGCTGAGCCAGCGGCCATTTCGGCAGGGTGTTGGTCGAGAAGCGCTGGTGGAACACACAAATCGAGGTTTGCAGGCGCTGGTCGCTGAGGTCTGGATAGAAGGCGGTCAAATCCGCCGGCATCATCAGGCCTTTATAAATGATGGTCTTGTGCGAAAAGCTGCAGACGTAGTGATCGGCGTCGGCGGCGTTGGCCACGGACGAGCGACGACGGGAGGTGAACAGCTTGACGGCCATGTCCTGATCGCTCAGGCCTTCACCGCCGATGTACACCTGCTCGATCTGCGGCAGGCGCTCGAGGGCCAGGCGGCCGAGGACGCTGGTGTCGATCGGCACTTTGCGCCAGCCGACCAGTTGCAGACCGGCGGCCAGGATCTCGCGGTTCATGTTCTCGCGAGCGGCCTCGGCTTTAACCGGGTCCTGGTTGAAGAAGACCATGCCCACAGCGTATTGCTTGGGCAGTTCGACGCCGAAGGTTTCCTGGGCGATGGCACGCAGGAACACATCCGGTTTTTGAATCAGCAGGCCGCAACCGTCACCGGTCTTGCCGTCGGCGTTGATCCCACCGCGGTGGGTCATGCAGGTCAGGGCCTCGATGGCCGTTTGCAAAAGGGTATGACTGGGCTCGCCCTGCATATGGGCTATCAGGCCGAAACCGCAGTTATCCTTGAATTCATCTGGTTGGTACAGACCTGCTTTCATAGACACTTTCTCACCAGGCTGCCCCTTATCGAGGCAAATTTCTTTTCAATTCAACCACTTACCATCCGCGCCGAACGTACGCCAGCTTTGCGGGGGCAAAAGGGAGGTCATTGTACACACCGACACAGAGGCTCACAAATTTGACGACGAACTGTCGCAAATCTATGTCGCATTTGTGAAAGGTTTAAAGCGATATGCTGTGCTAGTCAAAACTTTTTTAATTTTGACCGCAACGACTCAAAGACTACTGTGACGCAGACACCACAAGGCACGCGGCCTGTAGAGGCGGCATGCGCTTGTAGAAATTTTGAGGTGCCGGGAGAGGCGGCCTGGGTAAGGCCGCCGAATCTTCAGCGAGTTGTTGCCAGTTCCTGTTGGACGCTGGCGACAGTGCGAGGCCAAGGTTTACCAGCCTGAACCTTCGCTGGCAAGGCCTTGATGGCGGTAAGGGCTGCATCGCGGTTGGCAAAGCTACCGTAAGTGATGACGTAAAGCGGCTTGCCGTTGAGGACTTTCTTGAAATAACGGTACTCGCCGCCCTGCTCCTTGACGAAGGATTGCGCGGCCGCTTCAGAGCTGGTGCCGAGGATCTGCACCACGTAGTTACCCGGCGCTTGCCCTGCGTACCAGGTGCCACCGGCGGCCTTGGCCACGGTGGTTGGTTTCTCGGCAGGTTTGGCGGCAGCGGTGGCGGCGACTGGTTTGGCTGGCACTGGAGTTGGCTTCACGGCAGGCGCCACCGGGACTGGCTTGGCAGTCGCGACCTGAGTCGGAGCAGGCACAGGCTTGGCGGCAGGTGTCGGTGCCGGGCCAGGCTGGATGCCCGCAGGCGGCGCGGTGGTGGTCACGGTCGGCGGCGTAGCGCTCGAACCTTCGACCGGCACGCCGTCATCGCCTTCGGTGATGCCACCGGCGGCTTCGGCCAACGGACCGCGCATGACCGGCTGCGAGTTGCCGACCAGCGGCAATGGCATCGGTTGCGAGTTACCGGCGAATTCGACGGCAGGCGCGCCGCCGCTGTCAGGTTGTGGCGTGCCCTGGCCGAGCGGCAGTTGCGCCTGTTCGTTGGCAGGTGCGCCAGTGGTCGGTGCTTTGCTGCGACCCGGCATCAACCAGGCGGCGGCTACCGCGACCACGACGACGGCGGAAATCGCCAATACGTGTTTCTTCGGCATGTTGAACCCCATACTTGGACGCTTGACCGCTGAGCGGCTGGCAATCATGGCTTCGATCATTGCATCGCGGGCGACCTGGTTGATGGTGCCAGGCCAACCGTCGGAGCTTTCGTGAATATCAGAGATCTGATCTGCGGTAAAAAGTTCGATACCCCGACCGGCGCCTTCGAGCCGCTGGTCCAGATACTCGCGGGTTTCTTCTTCGGTGTAGGGCTGCAACTCGATGACGTGGAAACGCTCTTCCTCGAGGGTCAGCGCCTCCAGTTGAGTAATCAGCGACGACTCGCCGAACAGGAACACATGCGGGCGACCTTCCGGTGCCCCGGCGGCCAGGGCCAGCAAGGCTTCCAGCGCGGACTCGTCGAGTTGCTCGGCGTCATCCACCAGCAAATAGACTTCCTGTCCCGTGAGCGCAAGTTGCACCACTTGAGCCAAAATCGCGCCGATCTCGGCCTGGGCGACGTTCAGCGCCTGAGCGACCTGACGCAGCACGCCAGCCGCATCGCCAGCGCCACGGGCGGAAACCACCACGCTCTGCACGGATTGCTTGTTGGTACTGGCCACCAGAGCCTGGCGCAACAGCGTCTTGCCACTGCCTTGCGGGCCGGTGACGACCAACAGCAACTGGCTGTAGCGTGCCAGGTGATGCAGTTGTCCCAGCACCGGTTTGCGCTGGGCCGGGAAGAATTTGAAGCCAGGTACCCGTGGAGCAAAAGGGTCATGACTCAACTGGTAATGGCCGAGGAAAGCCTCGTCGGCGTGCAAACTAGTCATCGGGATCTTATTAACCTTTAAGCTGAGCCAGAGCGCGGTAATCCGCTCCCAGCGTGGCCTGTAAAATCTCTTTCGGATAATCGTCGGTCACCACCGCTTCGCCCATGTGGCGCAGCAGCACCAGGCGCAAACGACCGTCGATCACTTTCTTGTCAATTGCCATGTGTTCGAGAAAATCGGCTTCAGTCATCTCTTCAGGCGGGATGACCGGCAGGCCGGCACGCTGGAACAGACGAATGCCGCGATCGCGCTCTTGTTCGCTGATCCAGCCCAGGCGCGCGGACATTTCCAAGGCCATTACGGTGCCAGCAGCGACCGCTTCACCATGCAGCCACACACCATAGCCCATATGGGTTTCGATGGCGTGGCCGAAGGTGTGACCCAGGTTGAGCGTGGCGCGAACACCGGTCTCCCGTTCGTCGGCACCGACCACCGCAGCCTTCGCCGCGCAAGAGCGCTCGATGGCGTAAGTCAGGGCGATCTGGTCCAGGGCGCGCAGGCGATCGACGTTTTCTTCCAGCCAGGTCAGGAACGGCTCGTCGCAGATCAGCCCGTATTTGATCACCTCGGCAAGCCCGGCGGACAGTTCGCGGGCCGGCAGCGTATTGAGGGTAGCGGTATCAATCAGCACCACGTTCGGCTGATAGAAAGCGCCGACCATGTTCTTGCCCAAGGGGTGGTTGATCCCGGTCTTGCCGCCCACCGAAGAGTCAACTTGCGACAGCAGCGTGGTCGGAACCTGGATGAAGTCGACACCCCGCTGGTAGCAGGCGGCAGCAAAACCGGCCATGTCACCAATCACGCCACCACCGAGGGCGATCACCGTGGTACGGCGGTCGTGCCGCGCGGTCAGCAGACCGTCGAAAATCAGTTGCAGGGTTTCCCAGGTCTTGAAGGCTTCGCCGTCGGGCAGCACCACAGAAACCACCGAGAACGGTGCGAGGCTGCGGGTCAGACGCTCGAGATAGAGCGGCGCAACGGTCTCGTTGGAGATGATCGCCACTTGCCGTCCGCGGATATGCGGAGCCAGTAGCTCAGGCTGATCCAACAAACCTTCGCCAATATGAATCGGGTAGCTGCGCTCGCCTAGATCGACCTTGAGTGTCTGCATGTGTCCCCACAGTGAAGATGGAATCAGGCGTCCTGCCTTGAGTTAACGAATGTCCACGGCGTCTGCTGGTGTAACGCCGTTCGGTAGCCATCCGCCATAACCTTGGGCGGCTATGACAGGACGCCGAGGATAGCGCATTTCGCACTGCGCATTAACGGGGAGGTAGCTGCTGCAAGCGTTCGAGAATATCGAGCACCACCATTCGCGGCGGCCGCTCATCGGTTTCCACCACCAGATCGGCGATTTCCCGATAAAGCGGATCACGAATCGCCAGCAGATCCCGAAGCGTCTTGGCCGGATCGGCAGTGCGCAACAGGGGTCGATTGCGATCACGGGAAGTGCGGCCCACCTGCTGCTCGACCGACGCATGCAGATAGACCACCCGCCCCCCTGCGTGCAGCGCCCGACGATTGGCCTCGCGCATCACCGCGCCGCCACCGGTCGCCAGCACCACGCCATCGCAGCCACACAGCTCGGCAATCATCGCCTGCTCGCGGTCACGAAAGCCCGGTTCGCCTTCCTTATCGAAAATCCACGGGATATTGGCGCCCGTGCGCAATTCAATTTCCTTATCGGAATCTTTGAACGGCAGGCGCAGCTCTTTGGCCAGCAACCGGCCGATGGTGCTTTTTCCAGCCCCCATCGGTCCAACAAGAATCAAATTTCGCACAGAATCAATGACTCACAGCAATCGCCTGATTGTTCATGATACGCGGAGTGAGAAATACCAGCAGCTCGGATTTTTTCTCCGAAACCACGTCACGCCGGAAAAGGCGGCCAAGATACGGCACATCACCGAGAAATGGCACCTTATCTACAACCTTGCTCTGAGTATTTGAGAAAACTCCGCCAATCACGATGGTCTCGCCGTCGTTGACCAGGACCTTGGCATTGACCTCGTTTTTCTTGATGGGCGGTACATCCTGCACTTTGTTCAGGTAATCCGGCTCGTCCTTGGTGACCTTGACCTCCATGATGATCCGGTTGTCCGGGGTGATCTGCGGCGTCACCTCCAGAGACAGCGAGGCTTCCTTGAACGACACCGAGGTCGCGCCGCTGGAGCTGGCTTCCTGGTAGGGAATCTCCGTGCCCTTGAGGATTTTCGCGGTTTCCTTGTCCGACGTGACCACCTTGGGCTGCGAGACAATTTCGCCATTGCCGGTCTTCTCCATGGCCGTCAGCTCGAGGTCCAACAGCACATTGTCGGTGATGAACGCGATGCCGAGCCCCGAGGTGTTGGCGGCGGTGCCCAGGTCGACGAATGGCGAGTTGGTGCTGGTGCTGCCGGGCGTGCCTATGGTCGACGAAGCGTTAGCCCCGTTGCTGACGCCTGATGTGTTCCAGTTGCCTTTGTTCTGCAACGAACCGCCCCAGCGCACGCCGAGGCTTTTGTCATAGTCGACGTTGGCTTCGACGATGCGCGCCTCGATCATCACCTGACGCACGGGTATATCCAGTTGCGCGACGATACGGCGGAGTTCGTCGAGGCGATCCTGGGTCTGGTAGGCAATGATGTTGTTGGTCCGCTCATCAACCGTGATCGAGCCCCGTTCATCGACTTTTGCCTCGGCACTGGTCACCGACTGGAACAGCTTGGCGATATCGGCAGCTTTGGCGTAGTTGACCTGCAACAGTTCCCTACGCAGAGGCGCCAGGTCGGCAATCTGCTTCTGCGACTCAAGCTCCTGGCGCTCGCGAGCGGCGATTTCATCGGCCGGCGCCACCAGCAAAACGTTACCGATCTTGCGTTTATCCAGACCTTTGGTTTTCAACACCAGATCCAGTGCCTGATCCCACGGTACATTCTGCAAACGCAGCGTGATGCCGCCCTGCACTGTGTCGCTGGCGACGAGATTGAGATTGGTGAAATCGGCGATCAGTTGCAGCACCGAACGCACATCGATGTCCTGGAAATTCAACGAGAGTTTTTCACCGGTGTAGGCAAAACGTTCAGTGTTGCGCTTCTGCAAGTCATCGACGGTCATTGGCCGGATGCTGACGGTCAGTTTGTTGTCGGTCTGGTACGTCGAATAATCGAATGCGCCGCTGGGCTCAATGCTGATCGTGGCCCGATCACCGGTGGCGCTGGCGTTGACGAACTGCACCGGCGTGGCGAAATCCTTGACGTCCAGACGCACACGCAACGGCTCAGGCAATTGGGTCTTGGCAAAACCGAGGATGATCTTGCCGTCGCGCTCCTGAATGTCCGGGGCGATAGAAGGATCCGACAGATCGATGACCACATTGCCTTCGCCCTGAGTGCCGCGCTGGAAATCCACCCCCCGAATAGCCTTGCCTACCGGCGCATAGGCTTTCGCCGGGGCTGGCGCTGCAGTCGCGGCGCGCGGCGTTTTGGGCGCTGGGCTGGAGGCCGTTTTGTTGGCTCCTTGCCCGACCACCACGAACAGATTGTTGCCTTCGACCCGTGCGTTATACGGGGTCAACTGGGTCAGATTGATGATCAGCCGCGTGCGGTCCTTGGCTTCCACCACCGTGGCGCTGCGGGCATTTCCACCGCCCAGGTCACGATTTTTGCTTTTTAACTGACTGACTACGCCCGGCAGATCCAGCGCAATCCGAGCCGGTTGTTCCGTGGTGTAACCGTGGGGCGGCGGTGGCGGCCCATCGAATGACAACTTCAACTCGACGCGGTCCCCCGGCAGCGCCGCAACATCCAGCGCTTTGAGGTTGGCCGCTTGTACCATCGGCGACAGCAACGCTATCCATAGCGCAATACCGACGGTTGAGAAAATCCTGTTCATTATTCGAGTTCCACTATGAGTGCTCTTTCAAAGGGATGGTCCGCGGCCGCTCCAGCCAGGCGCCTTGGCCGTCGGGAACGATTTCGACCACATCGACCTGCGAGCCGCTGATGGCGACGATCTGCCCATCGTTACGCCCCAGGTAATCGCCGACTTTCAACCGATGCACCCCACCCGCCCCGCGCACCAGCGCAAAGGAGCCGGTCGCATTGGCGATCGTTCCGACCATTTCAAACTGCTCGATGTTGAAACCTTCGAGGTACTGCTTGACCCGATCAGGGTCAGGTTTGACATTGCGTGAGCCGTGCTTCTGGCCAGCCAGATCAACTCTGATCTGTGGGGAAAACGGGCTTCGCAGGTTGGCGGCGTTGTAGGTGAATGTTGGGTAAGACCGAAATGTCGGCGTTGGTTCAATCTTGCCGGGCGCACGCAAACGCATTTCGTTCATGTAGGCGTCCAGGTCGCTGAAGTCATTGTCGCTGCCACAACCGGCCAGGCCGGCGACCAACACAACCATCGAAAAGCAACGAATCGGGCTCATTTTTGCTGCCCCTTGTCGTTGTAGCGGTAGGTCTTGGCAAGGATGCTCATGCGCAACTTCGGACCACCTTCCGGGTTGGCCGGCGCAAGGTCGAAGTCGTGCAGGGTGACAATCCGTGGCAGCCCGGCTACGCCGCTGACGAAGGTGGCCAAGTCGTGATAGGCACCGGTGACGGTGATCTGGATCGGCAACTCGATGTAGAACGGCTGCGTGACCTCTGGCAGCAGTTTGATCTCCTCGAATTCCAGGCCACTGCCCAGGCCGGTGCGAGTAATGTCCTCCAGCAGGCCCGGCACTTCGGTGTCACTGGGCAATTGCCGCAGCAGCACGCCAAAGGAGTTCTCCATTTGCTTCATCTGCTGGGTATACAGCTCCAGATTCGCCGCCATGTGGGCTTTGTTGGCGAATTGTTCCTTGAGGGTCGACTCTTCCTCGCGCTTGAGATCAAGGTGGCTCTGAAGGTCGCTGACGGAAAAACTGTAGCCCAGCGAAAGCACCAGGATCATCAGCAGAATGCCCGCCAGCGCCTTGATGGCTGGCGGCCAGGAACCCATGTTATTGGTGTCCAGGTCGTTGATGTCGATCTTGCGCAGTCCCTCAAACCATTCAGACGGAGTCATTGACCGCCCTCCGCAGCGGCTGGCTGAGTCTGACGAACGGTTAATTGAAAGACGTTGGCCTGGTCCAGCTGACCGGCAGTGGTCGCTTTGACTTCCGTCAAGGTCGGCGCATTGAACCAGTCCGACGCATCCAGATTACGCATCAGGTCCGAAACACGATTATTGGAGTCTGCCGCGCCGGTAATGGACAGGGTTTTGCCGGCCATTTTCACCTCGGTGAAATACACTCCCTCCGGCAAGGTACGCGCTAACTGATCGAAGATCCGCCCGCTGATTGGACGGTTGCCTTGCAGGTCCTGGATGATGCGCATGCGCTCGACCAGTTGCTGGCGACGAGCCTTCAAATCGCTGATCAGTTTAATCCGCTCGTCGACCACGGCAATCTGTTTTCCGATGTAGTCATTACGAGCAACTTGCCGATCGATGGCGCCATTGATGGCCTGGTTCGCGATCAGCACCGCGCCCACTGCCCCCACCATCACACCGACCAGCGCCAGCAAAAAGCGTTTGCGGCGTGCTTCACGCTGCTCTTCACGCCAGGGTAAAAGATTGATCCGCGCCATCAGTCGAAACTCCTGAGGGCCAGCCCGCAGGCGATCATCAGTGCCGGCGCATCGTTGGCCAGGGCTCCGGCGTTGACCTTGCTGCTCAGGGCCATGTCGGAGAAAGGGTTGGCCACTTGCGTCGGCGTGCCCAATCGCTGTTCGATCAACCGATCCAGCCCCGAAACCGACGCAGTACCCCCGGCCAGCAGGATGTGATCAACCTCGTTGTACTGACCGGAGGCGAAGAAAAACTGCAACGAACGGGACACCTGCTGCACCAGCGCATCGCGAAACGGCTGCAACACCTCGCTGACGTAATCGTCAGGCAAACCGCCCTGCTTCTTCGCCAACCCGGCCTGCTCAAGCGTCAGGCCATAACGTCGCTGGATTTCTTCCGTCAGTTGGCGACCGCCGAACAATTGCTCGCGGGTGTAGATGATTCGTCCCTTGTGCAGCACGCTCAGGGTGGTCATGGTCGCACCGATGTCGACCACCGCTACTGTCAGACGCTCCTGAGAAGTAGCCAGTTGCCCCGCCAGCAAACCGTAAGTACGCTCCAGCGCATAGGCCTCGACGTCAACCACGCGCGCCGTCAACCCGGCCAGGGCCAGGGCCGCTTCCCGGACCTCGACGTTTTCCTTGCGACAGGCGGCCAGCAGCACATTGACTCGGTCGGGGTTGCGCGCGGAAACACCCTGGACCTCAAAGTCGATGGCCACTTCGTCCAATGGATAAGGGATGTACTGATCGGCCTCGATCTTCAGCTGGTTTTCCATTTCGTCGTCGGAAAGACCGGCATCCATCTCGATGGTCTTGGTGATCACCGCCGAACCGGCCACAGCCACAGCCACGTTCTTGAGACTGGTTTTGGCCTTGAGCAACACGCGCGCGAGTGCCTGCCCCACGCCTTCGAGTTCGGCGATATTTTTCTCGACCACCGCGTTGGCGGGCAAAGGCTCCACCGCATAGGCTTCGACCCGATAGCGGTCGCCCCGGCGGCTTAGCTCCAGAAGCTTTACCGACGTGGAGCTGATGTCGATCCCCAGAAGCGTATTGGCCTTTTTATTGAAGAGTCCTAGCACTAGCAATTCCCTATGACTATCCGTGTCTTACGGACTCTGTAATATCAGTTGCGTTCAAACCACCCGTCTTGACAGCAGCGCAAATGACGCCCTCGACGGAAAAATGCTTATAATGCCCAGCGTTTTTTTCCGGTTTTTACTTCAAGCGCGGGTCGTTCCCTGTTATCTGAACCCTGATGCCTCATTCATTCTTTGCCCTGGATGTCCAAAAGCCTTGATTCGTCTGCTGAAATTTTTCGGATGGTCCATCGTCGCCGTTTTCTGCGGACTGCTCCTCGGTCTTAGCGGCGCGTTTCTCTACCTTAGTCCGGGATTACCGTCCGTGGAGGCGCTGAGAAGCATTCAGTTGCAGATCCCTTTGCGGGTGTACAGCAGCGACAACAAGTTGATCGCAGAATTTGGCGAAATGCGCCGCACACCGATCCGTTTCGCCGACATTCCCCCCAATTTCATTAATGCGTTACTAAGTGCTGAAGACGACAACTTCGCCAACCACTACGGCGTCGACCCTGGCAGCCTGATGCGCGCGGCCACCCAGTTGGTAAAAAGCGGACACATCCAGTCCGGCGGCAGCACCATCACCATGCAGGTGGCGAAGAACTTCTTCCTGACCAGCGAACGCAGCTTCTCGCGCAAAACCACCGAAATTCTCCTGGCCTTGCAGATCGAACGGCAGCTGACCAAGGACGAGATCCTCGAGCTCTACGTCAACAAGATCTATCTGGGCAACCGCGCCTACGGCATCGAAGCCGCCGCACAAGTTTATTACGGCAAATCGATTCGTGACGTCAGCCTGGCGCAGATGGCGATGATCGCCGGCCTGCCAAAAGCCCCTTCGCGCTTTAACCCCCTGGCCAACCCGACCCGCAGCAAGGAACGTCGCGACTGGATCCTTGGGCGCATGTACAAGCTCGGCAAGATCACCGAAGCCGACTACACCACGGCGATCAACGAACCTCTGAACGCCATCTATCACGTGCCGACCCCGGAAGTGAATGCACCGTACATCGCTGAAATGGCCCGCGCCGAAATGGTCGGTCGTTATGGCAGCGACGCGTATACCGAGGGTTTCCGCGTCACCACCACGGTGCCAAGCAACCTCCAGGAAATGGCCAACACCGCGGTCCACGAAGGTTTGATGACCTACGACCAGCGTCATGGTTATCGCGGCCCGGAGTCGCGCCTACCGGGCAAGACTCGCGAGGCCTGGACAACCGAGCTGACCAAGCAGCGCACCATCAGCAGCCTTGAGCCTGCCATCGTCACCCAGGTCGACAAGACCGGCCTACAAGTGTTGACCCGTACCGGTGACGAACACGTCGGTTGGGACAGCATGAAATGGGCGCGTCCGTTCCTGAACACCAACAGCATGGGTGCCAATCCGAAGCAGCCGTCGGACGTCGCCCAGGTCGGCGACCTGATTCGGGTACACCGTCAGCCAGACAATTCACTGAAATTCAGCCAGATCCCGCAGGCTCAGGGCGCACTGGTTTCCCTCGACCCGCAGAACGGTGCCATTCGTTCCCTGGTCGGCGGTTTCGCCTTTGAACAGAGCAACTACAACCGCGCGATGCAGGCCAAGCGCCAGCCGGGATCGAGCTTCAAGCCGTTCGTCTACAGTGCCGCGCTGGATAACGGCTACACCGCCGCCAGCCTGGTGAACGATGCACCGATCGTGTTCGTCGACGAGTACCTGGACAAGGTCTGGCGTCCGAAGAACGACACCAACACCTTCCTCGGCCCGATCCGTATGCGTGAAGCGCTCTACAAGTCGCGCAATCTGGTGTCGATCCGCTTGCTGCAGGCGCTGGGCGTCGACCGCACCATTGATTACATCAGCAAGTTCGGCTTCAACAAGCAGGACTTGCCACGCAACTTGTCCCTGGCCCTGGGCACCGCGACACTGACGCCAATGGAAATCGCCACTGGCTGGAGCACCTTCGCCAATGGCGGCTACAAGATCACCCCCTACATCATCGACAAGATCGAAAGCCGCAATGGCGACACGCTGTTCGTCGCCAACCCGCCGAGCGTCCCGAAAGGCGACGTCGCCACCGACGGCATCGCCGCCCCTGTCGCGGCCAACGCCTTCACCGTCAACACAACCCCGGGCGAAACCCTGACTGCCCAGCCAGCGCCGCAAACGCCGGCCGTGGCCGAGCGCATCGTCGATGGCCGCACCACCTACATCCTCAACAGCATGCTCGAGGACGTGATCAAACTCGGCACCGGCCGCCGCGCCCTGGCCTTGGGCCGCAGCGACATTGCGGGCAAGACCGGTACGACCAACGAGTCCAAGGACGCCTGGTTCTCGGGTTACAACGCCGATTATGTAACGACCGTCTGGACCGGTTTCGACCAGCCTGAAAGCCTGGGTCGCAAGGAGTTCGGCGGCACCGTCGCCCTGCCGATCTGGATGAGCTACATGGGCGCCGCACTCAAAGACATGCCGCCCCATACACAGCAAGAGCCGGAAGGCATCCTCAGCCTGCGAGTCGACCCGATTAGCGGCCGTGCAGCCACCCCAGGCACGCCAGGCGCCTACTTCGAGCTGTTCAAGGCCGAAGACACGCCACCGTCGGTGAATGAGCTGGGCAACGGCACTGCGCCGGGCAGCCCACTGCCTGCGGATGAAGCGGCGCCGATCGATTTGTTCTGATCACCTGAAGCTGCAAAAAGCCCCGCCTTCGAAAGAAGAGCGGGGCTTTTTATTTGTGTTGCCTGTCAGGCCTCATCGCGAGCAAGCTCGCTCCCACATTGGATTTGTGAACGATGCAAAACCCTGTGGGAGCGAGCTTGCTCGCGATGAGGCCATTACTGCCGCTGCAAAACTCCCAGACATAAAAAAGCCCCGACTCAATAAGAGCCGGGGCCTTTGATTGAAGCGCTACAACGACTTAGCCGTTGAACACGTCATCCACGCTTTTCAGCGGGTAGTTCTTCGGATACGGCAGGGTCGCTACGCCGGTCTCGATTGCGGCCTTGGCCACAGCATCGGAGATCAGGGTGATCAGACGGGCATCCATTGGCTTCGGAATGATGTACTCACGACCGAATTCCAGTTTGATACCGCCGTAGGCGTCGCACACTTCCTGAGGAACCGGCAGCTTGGCCAGCTCACGCAGAGCGTTGGCGGCAGCCACTTTCATTTCTTCGTTGATGCGCTTGGCGCGAACGTCCAGGGCACCACGGAAGATGAACGGGAAGCCCAACACGTTGTTGACCTGGTTCGGGTAGTCCGAACGGCCGGTGGCCATGATCACGTCGTCACGGGTGGCGTGAGCCAGTTCCGGGGAAATTTCCGGATCAGGGTTGGAGCACGCGAACACGATCGGGTTGGCCGCCATGGATTTCAGGCCTTCAGCGCTCAGCAGGTTCGGGCCGGACAGGCCCACGAACACGTCAGCACCGGTCAGGGCGTCAGCCAGGGTGCGCTTGTCGGTCGCGTGAGCGAAGACAGCCTTGTACTGGTTTAGGTCGTCACGGCCGGAGTGGATCACGCCGGTACGGTCAACCATGTAGATGTTTTCGATGTTGGCACCCATGCTCACTAGCAATTTCATGCAGGAGATGGCGGCCGCACCGGCGCCCAGGCAGACGATCTTGGCGTCAGCGAGGGTTTTGCCAGCGATTTCCAGGGCGTTGATCATGCCGGCCGCCGTAACGATCGCGGTGCCGTGCTGGTCATCGTGGAATACCGGAATGTCGCACTGCTCGATCAGAGCGCGTTCGATCTCAAAGCACTCAGGTGCCTTGATGTCTTCCAGGTTGATGCCACCGAAGGTGATGGAGATGCGCTTGACGGTGTCGATGAAGGCTTGCGGGCTTTCGGAATCGACTTCGATGTCGAATACGTCAATGCCGGCGAAGCGCTTGAACAGCACACCTTTACCTTCCATCACTGGCTTGGAAGCCAATGGGCCGAGGTTACCCAGGCCGAGAATTGCGGTGCCATCGGAAATGACTGCAACCAGGTTGCCCTTGCCGGTGTATTTGTAGGCCAGTTCAGGATCGCGGGCGATTTCGCGTACTGGTTCGGCTACGCCGGGGCTGTAGGCCAGCGACAGATCGCGGGCGGTAGCGGTGGCCTTGGTGAGCTCGACACTCAGCTTCCCTGGACGAGGATGGGCGTGATATTCGAGAGCGGCAGTTTTCAAATCAGACATGTGGGCATTCCGCTTTTTACTGTTGGACAGACGGACCGCCGAGGATACGCGTGTCGTAAAGTCCCCACAAGACTGACCAGTCACCCCTGTCAAGCACCCAGCCCTACGACTTTGGACCAAGAGCCGCGGAACACAAGGGACAGACTGTTCACAATCTACAGAAAAAATGTCTACAGCTTTTCTCATGGCGCCGCTTGCAGCATCGCCGGGGCGGTCAATGGCAGAAGCCAGCGCGCCTGCCCTTGTTTAAGTCCACCGCGCCGCGAACGGTCCAGCAACCAGCCACGCGCCTCAATCTGTTTGCCCTTCAGCCGCTCAAGCGTCGCAACATCGAACTGCCCCAACAGATTGGGTGCAACGCGCAATACAACCGAATCCTGCAACTCGATCCAAACCCCACCGCGATTGCGCTGAACCTTGCTCACACGACCGCTGAGCACAGTGAAACCAGACGTGCTGATCTGCTCCGCTTTCAGTACAGGAGATTGGCGCCACAACCCGAGTCCGGCCTGACGGGCACTGTGTTCCGCCGCTTGCTGGCAGTCGACCAACTCGACATTCGGCGCGACCGCCACCTGAAAACCGAGCCCTTCTGCGAGCATCTGCGCTTCGAGGTTGGCGCCGTCAGCGCTGTAGACATGGGCCAGCGTGCGACCGTAATGATCTTTGCTCTCTTTGCCGGGCAGTAAACCGACCCGTCCGTCGCTGGCGGCCACCAGCGCTTCCAGGCGTTGGCGCGCGGTCACCGCGAACGGCTCGTCGGAGCGGCCTTTCTTGCCCAGCTCCGGCGTATTCAAACCGATCATGCGCACGCTGCGGCCATCGCTCAGGCGCAGCGTGTCACCATCCACCACCCGCTGCACCGCGACGGATGTCAGCCCGCTCGGCACCGGACAGAAGGCCTGAGCACCAGAGAGCCAAATCGCGGACACAAAAAAGGCGCCCGCAAGGGACGCCTTTTTCATCAGCAAGGAAAAGCCCATCGGGCTTTGCAACCTTACTCTGCAGCAGCAGGAGCTTTGGCTTTGCCAAAAGCACCGAAACGGTCTGCGAAGCGCTGTACACGGCCGCCAGTATCCAGAGTCTTCTGCTTACCGGTGTAGAACGGGTGGCACTCGTTGCATACGTCAGTACCCAGTGGCTTGCACAGGTTCGAACGAGTTTCGAACTTGTTGCCGCAGCTGCAAGTTACTGCGATGGTTTCGTACGCTGGATGGATATCGGCTTTCATGGTGTATTCCTCAGGCTAGCGTGCCGCCACTCAACACTATTGTTGAATACCGCACGTAATTAGGCCGCGGATTCTACCAGACCTTTGCAATCACGCAAGCTGTCGCTTAAACCAGTCGTCTGCTAGGCTCCCGGCCTTCTTCATCGCCCCATCATCGAGAAAACAACCGCGTGCCCGACGCCATATTGCGCCTCGCCCTGCCTTCGCCCCTGCGCCGCCTGTTCGATTACCGTGCCCCGGCCGGGGTCCTGCGCGCCCAGTTGCAACCAGGCATGCGCCTGCGGGTGCCGTTCGGCCGACGGGAGATGATCGGCATTCTGATCGAGGTCACCGACACCAGCGAAGTGCCGGTCGAAAAGCTCAAACCGGCTCTGGCACTGCTCGATGCCACAGCGCCACTGCCGCCGGCGCTGTTCAAACTGTGCCTGTGGACGTCTCAGTATTATCAGCACAGTCTCGGTGACACCTTGAGCTGGGCGCTGCCGGTGTTGCTGCGCCAGGGCGAACTGGCCGAAGCACGGCAGGAGCGCTTCTGGTCCGCCGCGCCGGGCGCCAGCCTTGATGACCCGCGCATCGCTCGCGCCCCGCGTCAACGTGAGGCCCTGGCGACACTGGCCCAGCATCCCCATGGCGTCGCCCATCAGTTGTTGAGCAAACTGATGCTGAGCAAGGACAGCCTGGACTTGCTGCTGGCCAAGGATCTGGTGCAAGTCGAAATCCGCAAGCACGCCCCCGGCGCCCGCCACGAACACTGGCTGGCGCAGCCGGAGTTGCCACTCAACCCGGAGCAACGCGCCGCTTATGAGGCGATTCGCGCTGGGTTCGACAGTTATCACGCCTTCCTGCTGGCCGGCGTTACCGGCAGCGGCAAGACCGAAGTCTATTTGCAGTTGATCCGCGAAACCCTTGAGGCCGGCAAACAAGCACTGGTGCTGATCCCGGAGATCAACCTCGGCCCGCAGACCCTGGCGCGCTTCGAGCAGCGCTTCAATGCACGCATCGCGCTGATCCACTCGTCGGTCAATGATCGAGAACGCCTCGAAGCCTGGCTCGCCGCCCGGGACGGTGACGCCGACATTATTATCGGCACCCGTTCGGCGCTGTTCACACCGATGAAGAACCCCGGCCTGATCATCATCGATGAAGAGCACGACGGTTCCTATAAACAGCAGGAAGGCTTGCGCTATCACGCCCGCGACCTGGCATTGGTCCGCGCCCGCCAGGAAAACATCCCGATTGTCCTCGGTTCCGCCACGCCTTCGCTGGAAAGCCTGCACAACGCCTACACCGGCCGTTATGGCCTTCTGCGATTAAACGAGCGCGCTGGTGGCGCCAAACAGCCGCGATTTCTGCGCCTGGACGTAAAAAGCCGTCCGCTGGACAGCGGCATTTCCGGGCCGATGCAGCAAGCCATCGGTCAGACACTGGCCGCGGGCCAACAAGTATTGGTGTTCCTTAACCGTCGCGGTTTTGCGCCGACCTTGCTGTGTCACGACTGCGGCTGGATGTCCGAGTGCCAGCGCTGCGATGCGCGCATGACCGTGCACCAGCGCTCCGGTGAGTTGCGCTGCCACCATTGCGGCTACGTTGAACGCGTACCCCGGCATTGTCCGAAATGCGGCAAGGTCGATTTGCGGCCAGTGGGCGCCGGCACCGAGCGCGCCGAAGAGCGATTGGGGATTTTGTTTCCGGATGTCCCGGTGCTGCGGGTCGACCGCGACAGCACCTCGCGCAAGGACGCGATGAATCAGCTGTTCGCGACCATCCAGAAAGGCCAACCGTGCATTCTGGTCGGCACGCAGATGCTTGCCAAAGGGCATCACTTCCCACGGGTGACGCTGGTGTCGATTCTCGATGCCGATGGCGGGCTGTTTTCCGGCGACTTCCGCGCCAGCGAGCGCATGGCGCAACTGATCGTCCAGGTTGCCGGGCGTGCGGGACGCGCTGAAGAACCGGGCAAGGTGATTATCCAGACGCATCTGGCCGACCATCCGCTGCTGGTGCAATTGACTGAACAGGGTTACTTCGCCTTTGCCGAACAGGCCTTGAGCGAACGTCGCTCGGCGGGTCTACCGCCGTTTGCGCACCTGGCATTGCTGCGGGCTGAAGCGCACAAACCGGGGCAGGCCGAAGGCTTTCTCGATGAGGCGTGCAGCGAGGCCGAGCGCTTGCTGGCCGAACAGAATTTGACCGGCATCGAGTTACTCGGGCCGGTGCCGGCACCGATGGAACGCCGGGCCGGGCGTTATCGTGCGCAGTTGTTGTTGCAAGCGACGGCTCGGGCGCCGCTGCATCGACTATTAAGCAGCTGGTTGCTGGTGCTGGAGCAGATGCCGAGTGGGCGGGCGGTGCGTTGGTCGTTGGATGTTGATCCAGTCGATCTGTATTGATTTAGAGTTCGCCATCGCGAGCAAGCTCGCTCCCACATTGGGTCTGTGGTGTTCATTGGTTTTGTGATCGACGCACATCCCCTGTGGGAGCGAGCTTGCTCGCGATGGGGCCCGATTTGTCACCACATATCCATAACCTGCCCGCTATAGTTGGCAAGCCCGTCTTCGCAACGGATAATGCCCAGTTTTTCCACCAGCGCATCGAAGCGCCGCCGCGCTTGCGGTCGAAAGAGAACACCATGAAAGACACCATTCGCCAGCTGATCCAACAAGCCATCACCCAACTCGTCAACGAAGGTGTGTTGCCTGAAGGCCTGTCGCCGGCGATCCAGGTGGAAAACTCCCGTGACAAGACTCACGGCGACTTCGCCAGCAACATCGCGATGATGCTGGCCAAGCCGGCCGGCATGAAACCGCGTGACCTGGCGGAGAAAATAATCGCCGCGCTGCCGGCTGACGAAAACGTCACCAAGACCGAAATCGCCGGTCCCGGCTTCCTGAATTTCTTCCAGAACACCCAAGCCCTGGCGACTCGCCTGGACGCCGCCCTGACAGACGCTCACATCGGCGTGCGCAAGGCCGGCCCGGTGCTGCGCACCGTCGTCGACCTGTCGGCACCGAACCTGGCCAAAGAGATGCACGTCGGCCATTTGCGCTCGACCATCATCGGCGATGGCGTGGCCCGCGTTCTGGAGTTCCTCGGCGACGAAGTCATCCGTCAGAACCACGTCGGCGACTGGGGCACCCAGTTCGGCATGCTGATGGCGTATCTGCAGGAAAACCCGATCACCAGCGATGAGCTGTCGGACCTGGAAAACTTCTACCGCGCCGCCAAGCAACGCTTTGACGAATCCGAAGAGTTCGCCGACCGCGCCCGTGGTCTGGTGGTCAAATTGCAGGCCGGCGACCCGGACTGCCTGGCGCTGTGGACCAAGTTCAAAGACATCTCGCTGTCGCACTGCCAGAAAATCTACGAACTGCTGAACGTCAAACTGACCATGGCCGACGTGATGGGCGAAAGCGCCTACAACGACGACCTGATCAACGTGGTCAACGACCTCAAGGCCGCCGGCCTGCTGGTCGAAAGTAACGGCGCCCAGTGCGTGTTCCTCGACGAGTTCAAGAATGCCGACGGCGACCCGCTGCCGGTGATCATCGTCAAGGCCGACGGCGGCTACCTCTACGCCACCACCGACCTCGCGGCCGTGCGTTACCGCAGTGGCAAGTTGAAGGCTGATCGCGCGCTCTACTTCGTCGACCAGCGTCAGGCCCTGCACTTCCAGCAAGTGTTCCAGGTCGCGCGCCTGGCCGGCTTCGTGACGCACCCGATGGAAATGGAACACATGGGCTTCGGCACCATGAACGGTAAAGATGGCCGCCCATTCAAAACCCGTGATGGCGGCACCGTGAAGCTGATCGACCTGCTGACCGAAGCTCAGGAACGCGCCTACACCTTGGTGAAGGACAAGAACCCGGAGCTGGCCGATGACGAGTTGCGCAACATCGCCAAGGTCGTGGGCATTGGCGCGGTGAAATACGCCGACCTGTCCAAGCATCGCACCAGCGACTACAGCTTCAACTTCGACCTGATGCTGAACTTCGAAGGCAACACTGCACCGTACTTGCTGTACGCCTACACCCGCGTGGCCGGTGTGTTCCGCAAACTCGGCAAGGACTTCAGCGAAGTCGAAGGCCAGATCGTCCTCGAAGCGGCGCACGAACACGAACTGGCGGCGAAGCTCGCGCAGTTCGGCGAAGTGCTGAACAACGTTTCCGACAAGGGCACGCCGCACATCCTCTGCACGTACCTGTACGATGTCGCCGGCCTGTTCTCCAGCTTCTACGAGAACTGCCCGATCCTCAGTGCCGACACTCCGGCGCAAATGCAGAGCCGTTTGCGCCTCGCCGCGCTGACCGGCCGCACTCTCAAGCAAGGCCTGGAACTCTTGGGTCTGGAAACTCTGGAGCGTATGTAAGTTGGCTGCCAAGAAAAAACCTGCACCCAAGCGTGGCGCCAGCCGTTACCAAGCTCCTGCAAAGCAACCGATCCCGGGTTGGCTGTGGATGGCCATCGGCCTGACGGTCGGCGCATTCATTGTGTTCCTGATGAAGCTGGAGCCAGGCAAGGGCAGCGAGAGCGTCAAGCGCGAGAGGATCGAGCAACAGAAGGCCAAAATCGCCGAGGCCAACAAGACCCCGCCGAGCCCGACGCAACCGGTGAAGCCGAAGTACGACTTCTACACCCTGCTGCCAGAATCGGAAGTCATCGTACCGCCGGATGCCGTGCCGGAGAAAACCCTGCCGACGCCGCAAGTGCCAGCCATTCCGACGACGCCGGTCACGCCAGAGCAAGCGGCGAAGATCGATACCGCGCGGGCTCAGGCCGCACTGGCCGGGATCACTCCGCCGCCAGCGCCACCGGTGTCCAAAGCGGCGCCAGTGACCAAGTTCTTCCTGCAGGCCGGTTCGTTCCGCAAGGAGGCTGACGCGGACAAAGTTCGGGCGCAGATCATTTTGCTCGGCCAGGCAGTGGCGGTTGAGTCCGGCACCGTGAAGGACGAGACCTGGTATCGGGTATTGGTCGGACCGTTCAGCAACCGCGAACAGCTGACTACGGCCCAGAAGCAACTGGCTGGAAGCGGGTTCAGCAACCTGTTGTTACAACAACGCCAAAGCCGCTGATTCCACCAGAAACACCGCGTCATCGTTCTTCGCGGGCAAGCCTCGCTCCTACGGGATTTACGCATTTCCCTGTAGGAGCGAGGCTTGCCCGCGAAGGCGCCAGAACAAACAATACGCCCTTCCCTGCCAAACACCGCTCGTCCCCTCCCCCTTCCTGCAGTTGAAAAACGCTCCACCACCCCCATATGAGTTGGCATAAGGCATTTTCGCCCCGCTGCGTGGAGACTCTCCCTTGACCACCATCGTTTCAGTTCGCCGCCACGGCAAAGTCGTCATGGGCGGCGACGGCCAGGTTTCTCTCGGCAATACCGTGATGAAAGGCAACGCGAAGAAAGTTCGCCGCCTGTACCACGGCCAGGTAATCGCCGGTTTTGCCGGGGCCACCGCTGACGCCTTCACCCTCTTCGAGCGTTTCGAAGGCCAGCTTGAGAAACATCAAGGGCACCTGGTTCGCGCCGCCGTCGAACTCGCCAAAGAATGGCGCACAGACCGTTCCCTCAGCCGCCTCGAAGCCATGCTCGCGGTCGCGAACAAAGATGCCTCTCTGATCATCACCGGCAACGGCGACGTGGTCGAACCTGAAGAAGGTCTGATCGCCATGGGCTCCGGTGGCGGTTACGCCCAGGCCGCCGCCAGCGCGCTGCTGAAAAAAACCGATCTGTCGGCCCGCGAAATCGTCGAAACCGCCCTCGGCATCGCCGGCGACATCTGTGTATTTACCAACCACACCTTCACCATTGAGGAGCAGGACCTCGCTGAGTAAGCCTGTTTTGGCCACCACGCCACGGCTCACTTTTACTTGAGGACCGCCAATTACTATGTCCATGACTCCCCGTGAAATCGTCCACGAACTCAATCGCCATATCATCGGCCAGGACGATGCCAAGCGCGCCGTCGCCATCGCGCTGCGTAACCGCTGGCGCCGGATGCAGCTGCCTGAAGAGCTGCGCGTTGAAGTGACCCCCAAGAACATCCTGATGATCGGCCCGACCGGTGTCGGTAAAACCGAGATTGCTCGTCGTCTGGCCAAACTGGCCAACGCGCCGTTCATCAAAGTTGAAGCGACCAAGTTCACCGAAGTCGGTTATGTCGGCCGCGACGTTGAATCGATCATTCGTGACCTGGCTGACGCGGCGATCAAACTGTTGCGCGAACAGGAAATGACCAAGGTTCGCCACCGCGCCGAAGACGCCGCCGAAGAACGCATCCTCGACGCCCTGCTGCCACCGGCACGCATGGGCTTCAGCAGCAACGACGACGCCGCACCGTCGGCCGACTCCAACACCCGGCAGCTGTTCCGCAAGCGTCTGCGCGAAGGTCAGCTGGATGACAAGGAAATTGAAATCGAAGTCGCCGAAGTGACCGGCGTCGATATCTCCGCGCCACCGGGCATGGAGGAGATGACCAACCAGCTGCAGAGCCTGTTCGCCAATATGGGCAAGGGCAAAAAGAAAAGTCGCAAGATCAAGGTCAAGGAAGCGCTGAAACTGGTGCGTGACGAAGAGGCCGGCCGCCTGGTCAACGAAGAAGAGTTGAAGGCCAAGGCGCTGGAAGCCGTCGAGCAGCACGGCATCGTGTTCATCGACGAAATCGACAAGGTCGCCAAGCGCGGCAACTCGGGTGGCATCGACGTGTCCCGTGAAGGCGTGCAGCGCGACCTGCTGCCGCTGATCGAAGGTTGCACCGTCAACACCAAACTGGGCATGGTCAAGACCGACCACATCCTGTTCATCG
Source organism: Pseudomonas sp. RT4P38 (assembly GCF_054897765.1). NCBI lineage: Bacteria > Pseudomonadati > Pseudomonadota > Gammaproteobacteria > Pseudomonadales > Pseudomonadaceae > Pseudomonas > Pseudomonas sp. RT4P38. The sequence continues at coordinate 614,246 of NZ_CM142703.1, read as the reverse complement.
CATCCGGTGCGTTCCACCTCAGCAAGCCGAGCGATCTGGTTCCTGAGCTGCAAGGTCGTCTGCCAATTCGTGTCGAGCTCAAGGCGCTGACGCCTGAAGATTTCGAGCGCATTCTCAGCGAACCGCATGCGTCACTCACCGAGCAGTATTGCGCACTGCTGAAAACCGAAGGCCTGGTTATCGAGTTCCAGCCGGACGGTATCAAGCGTATTGCCGAGATCGCCTGGCAGGTCAACGAGAAGACCGAGAATATCGGTGCCCGTCGCCTGCACACGCTGCTTGAGCGTCTGCTCGAAGAGGTATCGTTCAGCGCCGGTGATCTGGCCAGTGCCCACGACGACAAAGCGATCGTGATCGACGCCGATTACGTCAACAGCCACTTGGGCGAATTGGCGCAGAACGAAGACCTGTCCCGTTATATCCTGTAGGTCTCATTCTCTACATGGCAGGGCCGCTTGCGGCCCTGAACCAAAATGACGACCCAACTCCCCACCGATATCAAACTGCACAAAGCCTCGAAAACCCTGTCACTGAAATACGCGTCCGGCGAGGAATATCACCTGCCTGCCGAGTTCCTGCGCGTGCATTCTCCTTCCGCCGAAGTCCAGGGCCACGGCAAACCTATCCTGCAATTTGGCAAGATCGCCGTAGGACTGACCAAGGTCGAACCGGCCGGTCAGTACGCACTGAAATTGACCTTCGACGACGGCCACGACAGCGGCCTGTTCACCTGGGAATATCTGTACCAGTTGGGCGTGCGCCAAGAGGATCTCTGGAACGATTATCTTGCCGAGCTCAAAGCCGCCGGAAAAACCCGCGACCCGAACCAATCCATCGTCAAGCTGATGCTCTAGCTCGGGCCTCTCGCTCTTTAGAGGGCATTTTCTAATTCCATCTGTTTGAATGCTCGGCTTCCGGGTCGACGATTGGCCTGCTTGCGAAAAAAATTAAACTCGGGTAACCAATGGAACTGGCAAGTTCCCTGCAGTGCTCTCTGCGATAAAAAGCAGCGATGCAGAATTAACGGTCACCCTAGCAGTAGTACCTGGCATTTGCCGTGTGAATGCACAGCTGGGACCAGGTACTCGCCTCAGGACAATGGAGCGTCGTAGATGAGTAACAAGAATAGCGATGACTTGAAGTATCAAGCCTCGGAAAACACCTTGGGGCTGAATCCTGTCGTTGGGCTGCGTGGAAAGGATTTACTGGCTTCTGCTCGAATGGTGCTAAGGCAGGCCATCCGACAACCGATTCACAGCGCCAGGCATGTCGCCCATTTCGGTCTTGAACTTAAGAATGTGTTGTTCGGCAAATCCGAGCTTCTACCGACAAGCGATGACCGTCGCTTCGCCGATCCGGCCTGGAGCCAGAACCCGCTCTACAAACGTTATTTGCAAACTTACCTGGCGTGGCGCAAGGAACTCCACGACTGGATCGGCGACAGCAACCTCTCGCCCAAGGACGTCGCACGCGGGCATTTCGTGATCAACCTCATGACCGAAGCCATGGCCCCGACCAACAGTGCGGCCAACCCGGCGGCGGTCAAACGTTTCTTCGAAACCGGCGGCAAAAGCCTGCTCGACGGCCTGGCCCATCTGGCCAAGGACCTTGTGCACAACGGCGGTATGCCGAGCCAGGTCAACATGGGCGCGTTCGAGGTCGGCAAGAGCCTGGGCGTCACCGAAGGCGCGGTGGTGTTTCGCAATGACGTGCTGGAGTTGATCCACTATCGGCCGACCACCGAGCAGGTGTACGAGCGCCCACTGTTGGTGGTGCCACCACAGATCAACAAGTTCTATGTTTTCGACCTTAGCCCGGACAAGAGCCTGGCGCGTTTCTGCCTGCGCAACAATGTACAGACGTTCATTGTCAGCTGGCGCAACCCGACCAAGGAGCAGCGCGAGTGGGGCCTGTCGACCTACATCGAAGCGCTCAAGGAGGCGGTCGACGTGGTCACTGCGATCACCGGCAGCAAAGACGTGAACATGCTTGGCGCCTGCTCCGGTGGCATCACCTGCACCGCCCTGCTGGGCCACTACGCCGCGATCGGTGAGAACAAGGTCAACGCCCTGACGCTGCTGGTCAGCGTGCTGGACACCACTCTGGACAGCGACGTGGCACTGTTCGTCGACGAACAGACCCTCGAATCCGCCAAGCGTCACTCCTATCAGGCCGGTGTCCTGGAAGGACGCGACATGGCGAAAGTCTTCGCCTGGATGCGTCCCAACGACCTGATCTGGAACTACTGGGTCAACAACTACCTGCTGGGCAACGAGCCACCGGTTTTCGACATCCTGTTCTGGAACAACGACACCACAAGGCTGCCCGCAGCGTTCCACGGCGACCTGATCGAGTTGTTCAAAACCAACCCTCTGATCCGTCCTGATGCACTGGAAGTGTGCGGCACACCGATCAATCTGAAGCAGGTCACTGCCGACATCTTCTCCCTGGCCGGCACCAACGACCACATCACCCCGTGGAAGTCCTGCTACAAGTCGGCGCAACTGTTCGGTGGCAAGGTCGAATTCGTGCTGTCCAGCAGCGGGCATATCCAGAGCATTCTGAACCCGCCGGGCAATCCGAAATCGCGCTACATGACCAGCACCGAGATGCCGGTCAAGGCTGAGGACTGGCAAGAAAATTCCACCAAGCACACCGATTCCTGGTGGCTGCACTGGCAGGCATGGCAAGCCGAGCGTTCGGGCAAGCTGAAGAAGTCTCCGGGCAGTTTGGGCAACAAGGCTTATCCGGCGGGCGAAGCTGCACCGGGTACTTATGTACATGAGCGCTAACTGATACCTGTGGGAGCGAGCTTGCTCCCACAGTAAAGATGAGATAGCGATACCACCCCACAGGGCTTGAAGCATGCCGCAACAGTTCATATTTCGTACCGTCGACCTGGATGGCCAGACCCTCCGCACGGCGGTACGCCCCGGCAAGCCTCACTTGACGCCCTTGCTGATTTTCAACGGCATCGGTGCCAACCTCGAGCTGGTGTTTCCGTTCGTCGCGGCGCTGGATCCGGACCTGGAAGTCATTGCCTTCGACGTTCCTGGCGTCGGCGGTTCGTCGACGCCAAACCGACCGTATCGCTTTCCGGGCCTGGCGAAACTCACGGCGCGGATGCTCGACTATCTCGACTACGGCCGAGTCAATGTGATCGGCGTTTCCTGGGGGGGGGCCCTCGCCCAGCAGTTCGCTTACGACTATCCCGAGCGCTGTAAAAAACTTGTTCTGGCGGCCACGGCGGCTGGCATGGTAATGGTGCCGGGCAAGCCGAAAGTCCTGTGGATGATGGCCAGCCCGCGACGCTACATCCAGCCGTCTCATGTGATTCGCATTGCACCGATGATCTACGGCGGCGCGTTCCGTCGCGATCCAACGTTGGCAGCAAGCCATGCTGCGAAAGTCCGCTCGGCGGGCAAACTCGGTTACTACTGGCAGCTGTTCGCCGGCCTGGGCTGGACCAGCATTCACTGGCTGCACAAGATTCATCAGCCGACCCTGGTACTGGCCGGTGATGACGATCCGCTGATCCCGCTGGTCAACATGCGATTGCTCGCCTGGCGGATCCCCAATGCCCAATTGCACATCATCGATGACGGGCATCTGTTCCTGATTACCCGAGCCGAAGCGGTTGCACCGATCATCATGAAATTCCTCGAGGAAGAACGGCAGCGTGCCGTGATGCATCCGCATCCGGCGCCATTCGGCGGATAACCGCCCCCGACTTTTGTTAACAAAAAGGGGTCGGCAGGACGCCGCGCCGCGCAACAACCCGTAACAGCGTCTATGGTGTTCTGGTTCGGTGTATCTGTATTTGGCCTGAAGACGAAGGAGTGTTGATTCATGCGCGAAAAACCAGCGAGGGACTTTTTGCCCACTCCCGCCGCGTTCATCAACGCACAGAGTGCGATTACCGGCCTGCGCGGTCGGGACCTGTTGTCGACCCTGCGCAGCGTTGCCGCCCATGGCTTGCGCCACCCGGTGCACAGCGCCCGACACGCCTTGAAGCTGGGCGGTCAACTGGGACGCGTGCTGCTGGGCGAAACCCTGCACCCGACCAATCCGCAGGACAATCGCTTTGCCGACCCAGCGTGGAGCCTCAACCCTTTTTATCGCCGCAGTTTGCAGGCCTACCTGAGCTGGCAGAAGCAGGTCAAACACTGGATCGACGAGAGCAGCATGAGCGCGGACGATCGCGCCCGTGCCCACTTCGCGTTCGCCTTGCTCAACGACGCCATGGCACCGTCCAACAGCCTGCTTAATCCGCTGGCGATCAAGGAAATCTTCAACTCCGGCGGCAACAGCCTGGTGCGAGGTATCAGCCACCTGGTCGACGACTTCCTGCACAACGACGGCCTGCCCAGACAAGTCACCAAGCAAGCTTTCGAGATCGGAAAAACGGTCGCCACCACTACTGGCTCCGTGGTGTTTCGCAATGAGTTGCTGGAGCTGATCCAGTACAAGCCGATGAGCGAAAAGCAGTATTCAAAACCGCTGCTGGTGGTGCCACCACAGATCAACAAGTACTACATTTTCGACTTGAGTCCCGGCAACAGCTTCGTCCAGTTCGCCCTGAAAAACGGTTTGCAGACCTTCATGATCAGTTGGCGCAATCCGGATGTACGGCATCGCGAATGGGGGCTGTCGACGTACGTCGAAGCCGTCGAAGAAGCGATGAACGTCTGCCGGGCGATCACCGGTGCTCGCGAAGTCAATCTGATGGGCGCCTGCGCGGGCGGGCTGACCATTGCCGCGCTGCAAGGGCATTTACAGGCCAAGCGGCAATTGCGGCGAGTGTCCAGCGCAACGTACCTGGTAAGCCTGCTCGACAGTCAGATGGACACGCCTGCGACCCTCTTCGCCGACGAACAGACCCTTGAGGCGGCCAAGCGTCGCTCCTATCAGAAAGGCGTGCTGGACGGCCGCGACATGGCCAAGGTCTTCGCCTGGATGCGCCCGAACGATCTGATCTGGAGCTATTTCGTTAACAACTACCTGTTGGGCAAAGAGCCGCCAGCGTTCGACATTCTCTACTGGAACAACGACAACACACGTTTGCCGGCAGCCCTCCATGGCGACTTGCTGGACTTCTTCAAGCACAACCCGCTGAGTCATCCGGGTGGTCTGGAGGTGTGCGGCACGCCGATCGACTTGCAGAAAGTCACTGTCGACAGCTTCAGCGTCGCGGGCATCAACGACCACATCACCCCGTGGGATGCGGTGTATCGCTCCACCTTGCTACTGGGTGGCGAGCGACGCTTCGTGCTGTCCAACAGCGGTCATGTGCAGAGCATTCTCAACCCGCCCTCCAACCCGAAAGCCAATTTCGTCGAAAGCACGAAACTGAGCAGCGACCCACGGGCCTGGTATTACGACGCCAAGCAAGTCGACGGCAGTTGGTGGACCCAATGGCTGAGCTGGATTCAAGAACGTTCAGGCACGCAAAAAGAAACCGACATGGCCCTCGGCAACCAGAACTATCCACCGATGGAGGCAGCACCCGGTACTTACGTGCGTGTGCGCTGACGTTCAACGAACCATTAAGAAGACTGGATGAAAACCCGCGACCGGATTCTCGAATGTGCTTTGCAGTTGTTCAATCAGAAGGGCGAACCGAACGTCTCCACCATGGAAGTTGCCAATGAAATGGGCATCAGCCCGGGCAACCTCTACTACCACTTCCACGGCAAGGAACCGCTGATTCTCGGGTTGTTCGAGCGCTTCCAGGCCGAACTGGCGCCCCTGCTCGATCCACCGGCCGATGTCGAGCTTGCACCGGAAGATTACTGGCTGTTCCTGCACCTGATCGTCGAACGCCTGGCCCACTACCGGTTTCTGTTCCAGGACCTGTCGAACCTCGCCGGGCGCTTGCCGAAACTGGCCAAGGGCATACGCAACCTGCTCAATGCGTTGAAGCGCACGCTGGCTTCGTTACTCGCTCGATTGAAGGCTCAGGGGCAATTGGTCAGCGAGACCCAGGCACTGGGACAACTGGTGGAGCAGATCACCATGACGCTGCTGTTCTCACTGGACTATCAGCGGATTCTTGATCGCGAAGGTGAGGTGAGATTGGTGGTGTACCAGATCATGATGCTGGTGGCGCCGCACTTGTTGCCGCCGATCAAGGTGGCGACGGAGCAGTTGGCACTGCAATACCTCGAAGAACACGAGTAACCCCCTGTGGGAGCGGGCTTGCTCGCTCCCACAGGGTTCTGCGGTGTCTATAAATCCGTGCACAAATAAAAACGCCCGACCTTAGCAGGCCGGGCGTTTTCTTGAGCCCTGAAATCAGGACTGACTGGTTGGCGTCGATGGAGCTGGCGCGACAGTCGGGGTTGCAGCAAGGGTTGGCGCAGCAGCGGAATTCGATGCGCTGACCGGGGTCGCCGGTTTGGCGGCAGCTACTGCTGGTTTTGGTGCAGCGGCTTTCGGCGCTGCCGGTTTTTTCACAGCTGGCTTCTTCGCTGCGGCAGGTTTTGCCGCTGGCTTGGTTGCCGGTTTGGCCGCAGCGGTTTTCGCGGCAGGTTTCGCTGCGGCAGTTTTGGCCGCTGGTTTGGCAGCCGGTTTAGCGGCAGCCTTGGCCAGTGGTTTGGCAGCAGACTTCGCAGCAGGTTTGGCCGCTGCGGTTTTCGCCGCAACAGGTGCAACCTTGGCACCGGTCAGACGCTCGATCTGCTTGGTCAGGGTATCGACCTTGCTGTGCAGCGCTTTGACTTCATTGCGGCTCGGTACACCCAGGCGCGAAATGGCGCTGTTCAGACGCTTGTCAAAAGCCCCTTCCAGCTCATCCCACTTGCCCAGTGCGCGATCTTTCACGCCGCTGATGCGCGACTTGGCCGACGAAGCAGAGTCCTTGGCGGCATCGACTTTCTTGTCGACAGCGCTCTTGGTGAGCTTCTCGGCTTTCTCGCCGTCTTTAACCAATGTATCGAAGAGCTTGCTGCCGTCAGTGTCGATCTTCGAGTACACGCCTAAACCAGCCAGCCAGATTTTGCGGGAGTAGTCTTCAACCTTCCCGATCCACGAGCTGCCTTCTTTTTCAGTATTCTTTTTACCAGCCATCCCGTTCTCCTTAAGATTTTTGCGCGACGCGTTCGAGCAATGCCGTCAGCTCATCGAGCTTGGCAGAGAGTGTCTCAACGTCATGTTTAGACGGAATGCCGATACGATTCAAGGTACTTGCGACACGCGAGTCAAAAGCCTTCTCGACCTTGTCGAGTTGAACTTCGACCTTACCTTTGAAAGTAGTGACTTCACTCTTGGCTTCATCGATCTCGGCATTCGCTGCTTCAAGTTTCTCGGCAACTACTTTTTTGCCTTTCTTTTCAACGTCTTGACCAGCTTTGATCAACTCTTGAAAGTACTCGTTGCCCTCTTGACCGACCTTGGTGTAGGCCCCCAGGCCTGCCAGCCAGATCTTGCGGGCGTAAGATTTAACGTCGCTCAGAGCAGTCGTCGAAGCGTCGATTTTTTTCTTCAAAATAACTTTGGCCATGGTGCACCTCACGCGCAGAAGGTTTGAGGAACTGCCCGCGAAAGCGTCGGGCTCAGGCACAAAGTAGTGAGAATAATTAGAAACAGCACCCTAACAACTGACACAAACCCTTGGGCACACCACACAAAAACTGTGGGAGCGAGCTTGCTCGCGATGGCGGTGTATCAGACAACATGTATGTTGACTGACATGCCCTCATCGCGAGCAAGCTCGCTCCCACATTTGATCCGATTTCATGCGAAGACCGAATCAAGCCAAGGCTTTATCGAGGGCCTTTTCGATTTCCGATTTGATCGTGCCGCTCATGACCGACATCAACAGGCCAAGTTCGACATCGACCTTGATCGAATTCTCGCCCACATACACCGCGCCTTTCACACCGGAACGTTTGAGGTTCAGGGTGTCACCGGACCATTGCGGTTCCAGGCCATATTGATCGGACAGTTTCTGCGCCAACTTGTCAGCCTTCTCGCGGGCCGCTTCCTTACCCAGGGCGTGGGCACGCTCAACACTAATACGGGCCATCAAATGACTCCTGCTATATGGATACTTTCCTGAAGCATCTTGACCGCTACTGCGGCAAAACGTCCCGGCGGTTACCTATCTTACCTGCAGCCTTGCCAAGACAAAGCAGGCCACCGGGATTAGAATGTCCCGCATTCTCTTCTGGTGACAGCGATATGACTGATCAGCGCAAAGGCAGCGATGCCGAACCCACCACTCACTTCGGTTTCAAAAACGTTCCGGAAAGCCAAAAAGCGGAAAAAGTCGCTGAGGTTTTCCACTCGGTAGCCGCCAAGTACGACTTGATGAACGACCTCCTGTCGGGCGGCATGCACCGTCTGTGGAAGCGTTTCGCGATCGAGCTGTCGGGCGTTCGCACCGGTAACCGCGTGCTGGACATCGCCGGCGGCACGGGCGATCTGACCAAGAAGTTCTCGCACCTCGTTGGCCCGACCGGCCAGGTCGTGTTGGCCGACATCAACGAATCCATGCTCAAGGTCGGTCGTGACCGTCTGCTGGATCTGGGTGTGGCCGGCAACGTCGAATTCGTTCAGGCCGATGCTGAAAAACTGCCATTCCCGGACAACCATTTCGACTGCGTGACCATCGCTTTCGGCCTGCGCAACGTGACCCATAAAGAGGACGCCTTGCGCTCGATGCTGCGCGTGCTGAAACCGGGCGGCCGTCTGCTGGTGCTGGAATTCTCCAAACCGACCAACGCGCTGATGTCCAAAGCCTACGACGCCTACTCGTTCGCCTTCATGCCGCTGATGGGCAAGCTGATCACCAACGACTCGGAAAGCTATCGCTACCTGGCCGAATCGATCCGCATGCACCCGAATCAGGAAACCCTGAAGTCGATGATGGTCGAAGCCGGTTTCGACCGCGTGACCTACCACAACATGACCGCAGGCATCGTCGCCCTGCACCGTGGCATCAAACCCTGATGTTGCTGGCCGGCCTGCTCGCCAGCGCTGAACTCGGTCTGAACCGGGTGCTGCGTCTCGACAGCACGGCGCTTCCGCGGCTGGCGCATTTGAGCGGCAAGGTGATTGCCGTCGACTGCCGCAGTCCGGCGCTGCAAGTGTTCATCCTGCCCAGCGACGAAGGCTTGATGCTGGCTTCCCACTGGGAAACCGGCGCCGACTGCACCTTGCGGGCACCGGCCTCAAGCCTGTTGAAACTGGCAATGAGCAAGGACAAGACTTCGGTCCTGCATGCTCCTGAAGTCGAACTCGACGGCGACAGCGGCGTGCTGCTGGAACTGGCGGCGATCCTTCAGGACCTTGAGCTGGACTGGGAGTACGAACTCGCACGCGTGCTGGGACCTGTCGCCACGCAGCTGCTCGGCGGTCACCTGCGCAGTCGCGCACGCTGGTATCAGCAAGGGTTCGCCAGCTTGAATCAGAATCTTGGCGAGTATTTGGCCGAAGAATCGCGCACCCTCGTCGGTCAGCGCGAAGCTGAAGCCCGTTTCAATGAACTGGACCAGATCAAACTCGACCTGGAACGTCTCGAGGCGCGCTTCGAGCGCCTTTCCCGATCCCTCGACCCAAGCGATAACGCATGAAGCTGCTTGCCGTCCGCCGTTTGTTGCGCATCCAGCGCGTTGTGATTCGCTACCGCCTCGATGACCTGTTGTTCGCCCTGCCATTGCCGTGGTTTCTGCTGGCGCTGCGCTACGCCTTGCCGTGGCGCTGGTTCCCACGCAAGACGCTGGACCTGAGCCGTGGCGCGCGATTGCGTCTGGCGTTGCAGGACCTGGGACCGATTTTCATCAAGTTCGGCCAAATCCTGTCCACCCGCCGCGACTTGTTGCCGGAAGACATCGCTGATGAGCTGATGAAGCTGCAGGACCGCGTGCCGCCGTTCGACTCGCAAGTGTCGATCAAGCTGATTGAAGAGCAGCTCGGCAAAAAGATCAGTGAAGTGTTCAGCCGCTTCGACGTCGAGCCACTGGCCTCGGCCTCGGTGGCGCAGGTGCATGCCGCGCAGCTGAAAACCGGTGAAGAAGTGGTGGTCAAGGTCATCCGCCCAGGCCTGAAACCGATCATCGCGCAGGACCTGGCGTGGCTGTTCATCCTCGCCCGCGCCGCCGAAAAGCTCTCTTCCGACGCGCGCCTGCTGCACCCGGTGGACGTGGTACTGGACTACGAAAAAACTATCTACGACGAACTCGACCTGCTGCGCGAAGCGGCCAACGCCAGCCAGTTGAAGCGCAACTTCGACGGCTCGGAGCTGCTCTACGTGCCGCAGGTCTATTGGGACTGGTGCCGGCCGAAAGTGCTGGTGATGGAGCGCATCTACGGCATTCAGGTCACTGACCTCGCGACCTTGGCTGATCAGCGCACCGACATGAAAATGCTCGCCGAACGCGGTGTGGAGATCTTCTTCACCCAAGTGTTCCGCGACAGCTTCTTCCACGCCGACATGCATCCCGGCAACATCTTCGTCAGCACCGTGAACCCGTGGAGCCCGCAGTACATTGCGATCGACTGCGGCATCGTCGGCAGCCTGACCCCGGAAGACCAGGACTACCTGGCGCGCAACCTGTTCGCGTTCTTCAAGCGTGATTACCGGCGTGTCGCGCAATTGCACATCGATTCGGGCTGGGTCCCGGCGGAAACCAAACTCAATGAATTCGAGGCGGCGATCCGCACCGTGTGCGAGCCGATCTTCGAAAAACCGTTAAAAGATATTTCCTTCGGCCAGGTGCTGATGCGCCTGTTCCAGACCGCCCGGCGCTTCAACATGGAAGTGCAGCCGCAGCTGGTTCTGCTGCAAAAAACCCTGTTGAACATCGAAGGCCTGGGCCGTCAGCTGTACCCGGACCTCGATTTGTGGAACACCGCCCAGCCGTTCCTCGAACGCTGGATGCGCGAACGCGTCAGCCCCAAAGCCTTGATCGGTAACGTGCAGAGCCAGTTCGAACAGCTGCCGCACCTGGCCAACATGGCCCGCGACCTGCTCGAGCGCATGTCCCAACCGCACGCCTACGACCCGCCGCCACCGTGGCACCGGCGCAAGGACGACTGGTTCATGCGCTTGCTCGGCTCTGCGCACCTGGCAGGCGGCACGATACTCGCGGCCGGGGGGCCGTTGAACGAACTGGGCCATTGGCCGGCCGGCATCATGGTGGCCGTCGGTTTGTATCTGGTCGTTCGCCGATAGCCAGAGCCCCCGCACGCTGGCACACTGTTTCAACGCCTGGGCTTCACTAATGAAGTGTGGAGCCCGCTGTCGGAGTCGAAGATGAAAAACTGGCTGGACGAGATTAAGTGGGACGCCGATGGCCTGGTGCCGGCGATTGCACAGGATCACAAGACCGGGCGCGTCCTGATGATGGCCTGGATGAACCGTGAAGCGCTGGAACTGACCGCTGCCGAGAACCGCGCCATTTACTGGTCACGCTCCCGTGGCAAACTGTGGCGCAAGGGCGAAGAGTCCGGCCACGTGCAGACCCTGCATGAGATGCGCCTGGACTGTGACGCCGACGTCATCATCCTGATGGTCGAGCAGGTCGGCGATATCGCCTGCCATACCGGCCGTCAGAGCTGCTTCTACCGCGTCTTCGAGAATGGCGACTGGAAAACCGTCGACCCGGTTCTGAAAGATCCGCACGCTATCTATTCCGCAGGACACACCCATGAGTGACACTCTGACCCGTCTGGCCGAGGTACTGGAAGAGCGCAAAGGCGCCGCTGCCGACAGCTCGTATGTCGCCAGCCTGTACCACAAGGGCCTGAACAAGATTCTGGAAAAAGTCGGCGAAGAGTCGGTCGAAACCATCATTGCCGCCAAGGATGCCGCCATCAGCGGTGACTGCAGCGATGTGATCTACGAAACCGCCGATTTGTGGTTCCACAGCATGGTCATGCTCGCCCAACTGGGTCAGCATCCACAGGCTGTACTCGACGAACTGGACCGTCGTTTCGGTCTGTCCGGACACGCCGAGAAAGCCTCGCGTCCGTCCGCCTGAACAACTATTAGAGAGGAGCAGCAACATGGGCATTTTTGACTGGAAACACTGGGTCGTCATCCTGGTTGTCGTGGTGCTGGTGTTCGGCACCAAGAAACTGAAAAACCTCGGCACGGATGTAGGTGAGTCGATCAAGGGCTTTCGCAAAGCCATGAACGATGAAGACAAGCCAGCTGACCCGACGGTAACACCGGCCCAACCGGTCCCACCCGCTCAGCCACAGACCACACAGTCCGTAAACCAGCCGCACACCATCGACGTGCAGGCGCAAAAAGTCGAAGAGCCGATCCGCAAAGACGTGTGAGCACTGACTAATGTTTGGTATCAGCTTCTCTGAACTCCTGCTCGTCGGCCTCGTGGCCCTGCTGGTGCTGGGCCCCGAGCGTCTGCCGGGTGCTGCGCGCACCGCCGGCCTTTGGGTCGGCCGTCTGAAGCGCAGCTTCAACGCGATCAAACAGGAAGTTGAACGTGAAATCGGTGCCGACGAGATTCGTCGGCAGCTGCACAACGAGCACATTCTGTCGCTGGAGCAGGAGGCGCGGAAGATTTTCACGCCGACTCAGCAGGAGGCTACGCCGGTTCAGCCGGTTGGTCCTGTGGCTGAGCAGACGATTCATGCTCCGATTGCAGAAGCTGCACCTGCCGCTGCACCGACGGAAACAGTGAAAGCTGTTGAACCGGCGCCGGTTGTCGCGTCCGTAGAACCTGTTGCTCCTGCCGCCGCGCCGACAACGCCGGCTCCTCACGACACCACTTTGCCGCCGCGAGTCTCATGAGCGATCTCCCCGAAAATGACCAGCACATGCCGCTGGTTTCGCACCTCACCGAGTTGCGTACCCGTCTGCTGCGTTGTGTAGCGGCGATCTTCATCATATTCGCCGGGTTGTTTGCCTTCACCCAGCAGATCTACACCTTCGTCTCCACGCCGCTGCGTCAGTACCTGCCCGTGGGCGCGACGATGATCGCCACCGACGTGTCGTCGCCGTTCCTGACGCCGCTGAAGTTGACCATGATGGTCTCGCTGTTCCTGGCGATCCCGGTGATCCTGCATCAGATCTGGGGCTTCATTGCGCCAGGCCTGTACAAGCATGAAAAACGCATCGCCGTACCCTTGCTGGTGTCGAGCATCATGCTGTTCTACGCCGGCATGGCCTTCGCCTACTACCTGGTGTTCCCGCTGATCTTCAAATTCTTCGCCGCCGCCACCCCGGCCGGCGTGGAGATGATGACCGACATCAGCAGCTACCTCGATTTCGTCATGACGCTGTTCTTCGCCTTCGGCGTAGCGTTCGAGATTCCGGTGGCCGTGGTGCTGCTGGTATGGATCGGCGTGGTCAACGTCGCTTACCTGAAGAAAATCCGCCCGTACGTGATCATTGGCTGCTTTGTGGTTGGCATGATCCTGACGCCGCCGGACATCTTCTCGCAGACGTTGCTGGCCGTACCGATGTGGCTGCTGTTTGAAATCGGCATCCTGTTCGGTGGCCTGATCAGCAAGCGCGGCGATCATCCGGACGACCAGCCGGTCGACGATCACAACGACCAGCCGCCAGCGACCCAAGCGTGAACCTGCTGCTCCTCGAAGAAGCCGACTTCATTGCGGCCGACCGCGTGATCCTGCGCGATCGCCGGTTGACGCACATGCAGGAAGTGCATCGTTCGGTGGTCGGTGACACCCTGCGGGTTGGGCGTATCGGCGGGCTGATGGGGTCGGCCGAACTGCTGCGCCTGGACGCTGATGAAGCCGAGTTGCGCGTCACCCTCGACCAGCCAGCACCGGCCAAGCTGCCACTGACCCTGGTGCTGGCCCTGCCACGCCCGAAAATGCTCCGCAGGGTGTTTCAGACCGTGGCGGCCATGGGTGTGCCGCGAATCGTGCTGGTGAACAGCTATCGCGTCGAGAAGAGCTTCTGGCAAACCCCGTTCCTTGAGCCCGAGGCGATTCGCGAGCAGTTGATCCTCGGCCTCGAACAGGCCCGGGACAGCGTGCTGCCGGAAATCGTCATTGAGAAACGCTTCAAGCCGTTCGTCGAAGATCGTCTGCCGGCGATCACCGATGGCACCCTCGGACTGGTCGGCCACCCCGGCAATTACCCACCCTGCCCCCGTGGCCTGGACGAACCGGTGACACTGGCCATCGGCCCCGAAGGCGGCTGGATTCCTTACGAAATCGACCTGCTGGGCAAGGCCGGCCTGCAACCGGTGCAGCTCGGCGACCGCATCCTGCGGGTCGAAACCGCCGTCACTGCGCTGCTCGCCCGCCTGTTCTAATCCCTACAGATTCCCGGCTGCCTGCCGATACATTTCCCATAAATCCAACAAATGGTTCGAGGGAGTAGCAGCATGTACCGATGGCTAGCCGAGAAACTGGGGAACGTCAGCGTCAATCGCAAACTGGGTATTGGCTTCGGTCTGGTGCTGCTGCTTACCTTATTGATCACTTTCACCGGTTGGACCGGGCTGAGTGGCGTGATGAGTCGCGGCGATAAGTTGGGGTTTATTGCCAGCCTCAATGACCTGGCCAAAGACCTGCGCCTGGCCCGTCTGGATTACGAAATGCGTCGCGGCGAACAAGGCCCCGGTGCGGTCAACGACCTGCTTGGCCAACTCGATACCGGCCTGAAAACCGCGCGCACGTTGATCGAACAACCGGCCGACATAGCCATGATCGACCAACAACTGGCCGCCGTCAGTGAGTACAAACAAGCCTTCACCGCCATGACCCAGGCTGGAGCCATCCGCGAAGACGCCCGCGGCAAACTCGGCGCCACCGCCGACAACGCCGTGGCCCGTGTCGCCGAAGTCGAAAAATCCATGCTGCAAGGTGACAGCGTCGCCGATTTCAACAGCGTGATCGACCTGAGCAAACTGATCCAGCAAGCACGCTTCCAGGTTCGCGGTTATACCTACAGCGGCAAAACCGAGGCCGAGCAACCCGCTCTGGACGCCATCGACAACGCGCTGAAGAACCTCGAGAGCCTGCCCTCGAAACTGCCGGAACAGCACATCGCCAACCTGCAACAGGCCACTGACTCGCTTAAGGCCTATCGCGCCGCCGTCAGCCAGTTCCGTGACTCTCAGGTTGCCAGCGCCGCAGCCCTCCAACGCATGGCCGATCAAGGCCAGATCCTGCGCGACACCAGCAAAAAACTCACCGTGTCGCAAACCATCGTCCGTGACACCGACGCCGCGCACGCCAAAAACCTGCTGCTGATGGCCACCGTGCTAGCGCTCGCCTTCGGCCTGCTTGCCGCTTGGGCCATCACGCGCCAGATCGTGATTCCCCTGAGCCAGACCCTCAAAGTGGCGGAACGCGTTGCTGCTGGCGACCTGACGCAGAACCTTATTTCTGAGCGTCAGGACGAACTCGGCCAGCTACAGCGCGCCATGCAGAGCATGACCCTGGGCCTGCGCGAGTTGATCGGTGGCATCAGCAACGGCGTTACGCAAATCGCCAGCGCCGCTGAAGAGCTGTCGGCCGTCACTGAGCAGACCCGCGCCGGGGTCAACAGCCAGAAGGTCGAGACCGACCAGGTGGCCACCGCCATGAACGAAATGACCGCCACCGTGCAGGAAGTCGCGCGTAACGCCGAAGAAGCGTCCGAAGCTGCCGTCGCCGCCGACCAGCAGGCCCGCGAAGGTGACAAAGTGGTCGGCGAAGCCATCGCCCAGATCGAACGCCTGGCCAAGGAAGTCGGCAACTCCACCGAGGCCATGGGTCATCTCAAACGCGAAAGCGACAAGATCGGCAGCGTGCTCGACGTGATCAAATCCGTGGCCCAGCAAACCAACCTGCTGGCCCTCAACGCCGCCATCGAGGCCGCCCGTGCCGGTGAGGCCGGACGTGGTTTTGCGGTGGTCGCCGACGAAGTCCGCAGCCTGGCCCAGCGCACCCAGAAGTCCACCGAAGAAATTGAAGAGCTGATCGTCGGCCTGCAAACCGGCACCCAGCAAGTGGCGACCATCATGGACAACAGCCGCAGCCTGACCGACAGCAGCGTCGAACTGACCCGCCGCGCCGGTGGCTCACTGGAAAGCATCACCCGCACCGTCTCGGCGATTCAGTCGATGAACCAGCAGATTGCTGCAGCCGCCGAACAGCAGAGCGCGGTGGCCGAAGAGATCAACCGCAGCGTGCTGAACGTGCGCGACGTATCCGAGCAGACCTCGGCAGCCAGTGAAGAGACCGCGGCCGCCAGCGTTGAGCTGGCGCGGTTGGGGACGCATCTGCAGATGCTGGTGGGCAGGTTCAAGGTTTAATCGGGCGGGCTGATCCGCGCAAAAAAACCCCGCTTTCGCGGGGTTTTTCGTTAGGCCAACTGAGGCTGCACGCTCAGCGGTTTGAGCGGCAACAGCGGCGCATGGGGATCGGCCTTCACCGATTTACGCCACGCCTCCAGCCACTCGGGGTGACCTTCGTTCCAGATCTGCTCATGCAGACGACCCAATGCAACCGGATCACTGAGCAGCTCCACACGCTCATGGTTGGTCAGACCCTCAGGCCCGGCTTTCAGCGCATGACGCACCCGTTCGATCCGCAGCCACTCGATCGGCTCGGCCTGACGGTGACGGGACGTCGCCAGCGAGCACGCCAAGGCGTTCTGCTGTGGATCGACCACTGCCCGGATGAAGCCGTCGTTCAGCGCATGCCAACGGTTTTCGTGGGTGTACTGGTCGGTTGCCAGCAATGCCTGTGGCGGATTGTATTCCTCAGGGATCAGGAACAGGCTTTCGTCACGGGACTTGAGGCCCAGGCCGACTCGACTGGAGATCACCGACACCGGAATCGACAGCATCAACGAACCGACGATCGGCACCAGCCACCAGAGGAAGCTCGGGTTCAGCCAGATCACCAACAGGGCCCAGAAGAAGCCCAACAAGGTTTGCGGACCGTGGCGTTTTACCGCTTCGCTCCAGGGCGTGGAATCGTCGTCACGTTGCGGCGAGTTCCAGGTCGCGGCCCAGCCAAGAAACGCGGCGAGGACGAAACGGGTGTGGAAAATCATCCGCACCGGCGCCAGCAGCATGGAGAACAGCATCTCCAGCAGCATCGACATCGTCACCTTGAACTTGCCACCGAACTCTTTCGCGCCCTTGGCCCAGATCAGGATGATGCTCAACAACTTCGGCAGGAACAGCAGCACGACGGTGGTCGAGAACAGCGCGATCGCCTTGTCCGGGTGCCATTGTGGCCACAACGGATAGAGCTGACGTGGCTCAAGGAAGTACTGTGGCTCCATCAGCGTGTTGACCGCCAGCAGCGCCGTCGACAGCACGAGGAAGAAGAACCACAACGGCGCCGACAAGTAAGACATCACGCCCGTCAGGAACACCGCGCGGTGCACCGGGTGCATACCCTTGACCAGGAACAGCCGGAAGTTCATCAGGTTGCCGTGGCACCAGCGACGGTCACGCTTGAGTTCGTCCAGCAGGTTCGGCGGCAATTCTTCGTAGCTGCCCGGCAAGTCATAGGCAATCCACACGCCCCAGCCGGCACGGCGCATGAGCGCAGCTTCGACAAAGTCGTGGGACAGAATTGCACCGGCAAATGCGCCTTTACCCGGCAACGGCGCCAGGGCGCAGTGCTCGATGAACGGCTTCATGCGGATGATCGCGTTGTGGCCCCAGTAATGGGATTCACCCAACTGCCAGAAGTGCAGACCGGCGGTAAACAGCGGACCGTACACGCGGGTCGCAAACTGCTGCATACGCGCATAAAGGGTGTCCATGCCCGACGCACGCGGCGCGGTCTGGATGATCCCGGCGTCCGGCGTGGCTTCCATCAAGCGCACCAGACTGGTCAGGCATTCGCCACTCATCACGGAGTCAGCGTCGAGCACGACCATGTACTTGTAGTCACCGCCCCAGCGACGGCAGAAGTCGTCGAGGTTGCCGCTTTTACGTTTAACGCGGCGGCGACGGCGGCGATAGAAAATCTTGCCGAAGCCCTTGGCTTCACGGCAGACGTCCAGCCAGGCTTGTTGCTCGGCGACGCAGATATCGGCGTCGTTACTGTCGCTGAGGACAAAGAAGTCGAAGCGATCCAGGTTACCCGTGGCCGCAACCGACTCGAAGGTCGCCCGCAAACCGGCAAACACCCGAGGCACGTCTTCGTTGCAGATCGGCATCACCAGTGCGGTGCGAGCGTCCCTGGGGATCGGCTCGTTGCCGGCGCTTTTACCGGAAATGCGGTATTTGTCGTGACCGGTGAGCAGCTCCAGAAAGCCCATCAACGCGGTCCAGAAACCGGCCGATACCCAGCAGAACAGAATCCCGAACAGAATCAGGATGCTGGTCTGCAGCGCATACGGCAGAACTTGCGTGACGGTTTGCAGGAACGGCTGATGCAGGACTTCGTTCAGGTCGACGAACGACCAGCCCTGGTACGGCATGATGCCTTTCATGTACCAGCCAGCGACGATGGTCTGACCGAGCATCAATACCAGCAGAATGTAGCGGCGGATCGAACCGACGGTACGCCAGCGAGCTGCCGGCAGCACGTTCTCGTCTTTCGGCGGGGCCGGTGGATTGGTGCGACCGGTCAGACGCCGCCAGCCACGCACCAGAATGTTGGTGCGCCATGGCTCCGGCACAACTTTGGTCCGACGAATCGGCGGGGTTGCCCGCAGGCAGACCCGGCCGCTGGCGTCGAGCACCAGCATTTCAGCGTCTGCCAGCTCTTCGGCGGTGTTCAGGGTCAGGCGACGACCCACCGAAGCTTGAGCAGCCTCGGTCGGCGCGTCGAACGTCGAGGACGACAGGCGCTCATGCAATTCGCTGAAAGACTTGCAGCCCGCGAGTTCCGCGCGCTGCTCGTCGGTCATTGGCAGATGCGCCAGATACTCGGCAAGAGTCTCTGGCTGTACTTGAGAATTACTCATCGGCAGGCAACTGGTAGCTCCAGGTCTCGGTCAGGACTTCTTCAGTCGGTGCCGATTCCGGTGTGGCTGGGGCCGCGTCGGCAGCGACTGGCTGCTTGGCGTCTTTGTTGTCCTTGTCCTTGGAATCTGCGGCCGGCTTGGCTTCGGCTTGTTTGGCTTCAGCTTGCTTGGCTTCCTTATCCATCTTCTCTTGTTGCTTGGCGGCAACCTTGTCGGCCTTGGCGACGGAAGAATTGGACGCGGGCACCGATGTTTTGGCCAGGTCGGCAGTCACGATGTTCTTGACCAGTGCAGCACGCATCTCGGTAGGTTTGCCCGGATCCTTGATTTTCATCCGCAGGGTCAGGCGCCAGCCCTTGGTTTCAGGGTTGTAACGTACGTTGTTCTCGACCAGCTCGGCATTCTCGCCAACGCTGACCTGGCTGCGAACGTCCGCAGTTTCCGGCAGTGCTGCAAGGGACGGACCTTCGAAGTCCACCAGATAGGCAACGCTGCCGTCCGGCTGACGGATCAGATTGGACTGTTTCACGTCACCCGTGGAGCGCAGGGTTTGTTGGACCCAGGCGCTGTCCGGTGCGTGAAGTGCGGCTTCGTCGATGGTCCAGTGCATGCGATAAGCGACGTCTAGCGGCTGGCCAGGCTCAGGCAGCTTTTCCGGACTCCAGAACGCAACGATATTGTCGTTGGTTTCGTCGGCAGTCGGAATCTCGACCAGATCGACGGACCCCTTGCCCCAATCGCCTTCTGGTTCGATCCAGGCACTTGGACGCTTGTCGTAGCGGTCGTCGAGGTCTTCGTAGTGGCTGAAGTCGCGGCCACGTTGCAGCAAGCCGAAGCCACGCGGGTTCTCGATGGCGAAGTTGCTCACTGACAGGTGTTTCGGGTTATTCAGTGGACGCCAGATCCACTCGCCATTGCCGGCATGGATCGACAGACCGCTGGAGTCGTGCAGTTCGCGACGGTAGTTCAGTACTTTCGACGGCTGATTGGCGCCGAACAGGAACATGCTGGTCAGCGGCGCAACGCCAAGCTTGGTGACTTTGTCACGCAGGAACATTTTGGCCTTGACGTCGACAACGGTGTCGCTGCCCGGACGCAGGGTCAGGCGATAGGCACCCGTCGCCCGTGGCGAATCCAGCAGAGCAAAGATCACCAGGTGCTTGTCACCCGGTTTTGGCTGTTGAATCCAGAACTCGGTGAACCGCGGGAATTCTTCGCCAGACGGCAAAGCGGTATCAATGGCCATGCCGCGAGCGGACAAGCCATAGGTGTGACCCTTGCCGACAACGCGGAAATAACTCGCGCCGAGCATGGTCATGATTTCGTCTTGCTTGTCGGCCTTGTTAACCGGGTACAGCACACGGAAACCGGCATAACCCAGTTGTTCGGTGGCTTTAGGATCGAACTTTACGTCGCCGAAATCGAACCGACTTGGGTCGTACTTGATCTCTTCGACGGTGTTAGCCGTGATTTCGTTGATTTTCACCGGCGTATCGAAATGCATACCCTGGTGATAGAACGACAGCTTGAACGGCGTTTTCTGATCGGCCCACTCGGCTTTTTCGGTCAGGAAGCGAATTTTTTGATAGTCCGCGAATTTCATCTCGCGGAACTCGTTCGGCAGGTTACTGCGCGCAGCTTCGTATTTCTGCCCGGCCAGCTCTTTTGCCTTGACCGATACATCATCCAGATTGAATGCCCAAAGCTGACCGGCGCTGAGCAGGCAGAGCAGTGCAGAGCCCGCTACCAGAGCGCTTCGAAACCGTTTGGCAGACAATTTTGGTGCATTACAGGGACTAACAATCACGAGCAACCCTCGCCGAAAACAGATCAAAAAACCAACGGCCAGTTAAAGTGCCTGTGAGGTGTGCGGAATGAAAAAACCGACCCTACAGACCACTCTTGCCAAGTTGGCGAGCATTATTCCGACTCCGATGGGACTAAATGATTCCCCAAACGGTCCAGGACAAGTCTCTACCTAAGTCAAAATGGACCAACGAACGCTGATCCCCGTAGCGCGCGATTATCTAGTAGGCCGCGTTACAACGCATCAGGGGCAACAAAGTATTTATCGCGAAAAACGCCTGTTTTCAGTCGAAAAGCCTTAAAAAGATGTTTCAAGCGCTTTCAGGTCTGTAACAGGAAGGTTACCGGGCCATCGTTGACCAGGTGCACCTGCATATCCGCGCCGAATCTACCTGATGCCACAGTGCCATGCACCTGTTTCGCCTTCCCTAATAGATAGTCGAAAAGTTCCTCGCCCAAGGCCGGAGGGGCAGCGGTCGAAAACCCCGGACGCAACCCGCTCCTGGTATCGGCGGCCAGGGTGAACTGTGAGACCAGCAGCAACCCACCGCCTACCTCCGCCAAGGACAGATTCATCTTGCCCTCGGCGTCACTGAACACACGATAGTTAAGCAGCTTATGCAGAAGTTTGTCGGCGCTGGCCCGGGTATCCTCAGGCTCTACCGCGACCAACACCAGCAAACCCTGATCGACGGCACCCACCACTTCCCCCGCTACCTCGACTCGCGCACCACGCACGCGTTGCAGCAGGCCCTTCATGCTTCTTCAGGGGCCAGGTCGAGCAGACGCCGGGCCATCTGATCGGCGGCGCGAACCAGTGCGTCCGTAATGCCTGGCTCGGAGGCGGCATGGCCGGCGTCACGGATCACCTGCAATTCACTGTTCGGCCAGTTTTGATGCAGTTCCCAGGCGTTATCCAACGGGCAGATCACGTCGTAACGGCCATGGACGATCACACCGGGCAAATGAGCGATCTTGCCCATGTTGCGGATCAGCTGGTTAGGCTCAAGGAACGCATTGTTGGTGAAGTAGTGACATTCGATACGGGCAATCGACAGCGCGCGCTGAGGCTCGGAGAAGCGATCGACCACCAGCGGGTTCGGGCGCAGGGTGGCGGTCCGGCCTTCCCACGTGGACCAGGCTTTGGCCGCATGCATCTGGGCGATCTGATCGTTGCCGGTCAGGCGTTTGTGGAAAGCCGAGAGCAAGTCGTCGCGCTCGTCCAGCGGGATGGGCGCGATGTAGTCCTGCCAGTAATCGGGAAACAGACGGCTGGCGCCCGCCTGGTAGAACCACTCGATTTCCTGCGGACGGCAGAGAAATATCCCGCGCAGAATCAGACCGTGCACACGCTCCGGGTGAGTTTGCGCGTAGGCAAGCGCCAGGGTCGACCCCCACGAACCGCCGAACAACACCCATTTATCGATGCCAAGGTGCTGGCGAATCCGCTCAAGGTCGGCGACCAGATCCCAGGTAGTGTTGTTTTCCAGGTTCGCGTGGGGCGTGGAACGACCGCAACCGCGCTGATCGAAGGTCACAATGCGATACAGGTTTGGATCGAAATACCGACGGCTCTGGGCATCACACCCGGCGCCGGGGCCGCCGTGGATGAACACTACCGGCAAACCTTTCGGTGAACCGCTTTCGTCGACATACAGCGTGTGGGTTTCATCGACGGCCAGATCGTGCCGGGCGTGGGGTTTGATCTGCGGGTACAAAGTCTGCATTGCGCGCTCCGTAAGGGGTCGAGGTCATCCCTGGGGGGACTTCTATTATTCTGCCGTCCGGCATCATAAACCCGAATTACGCCAATGAGCATGCCTTGCAGAGTCAGAGTTTTTCAGCCGGTTTTTTCAGACTCGTTCTTGTCAACATTTCGGTAGTTAAACACCGCTAGACAGCGTTTGTTTAAAACGCCTCAAGGTTACTTCCTGCAAGCTACAACACCTTGCGTCGTTGCCTACGGCTACGCCAGAATCCGCCGGCTTGTGCGCCTTGGGGCTACTCGGTAACTTGATTCGTGTCACTGCCCATCAGTGATCGGGTTTAGTAGCCCGTTGTTGCCAAGTCGCACGATGTCTCTATCAGTCAGGTATCCCATTCCTGCACTTGATGGCGGCTGTGCGCAGGGCGCCCTCGGGCGCGCCGATTTCTTGGCTCGTCGGTCTACTAACCTGTGCACAGCTGCCTCCCTTTCGTTTAGTAGCGAACGGGTTGCGGCCTCACTCTTAGAGGTTAGAGCCAATGTTCAAGGTAACTCCAAACCCGCCGGACACCGACCCGGTCTCCCCCTATGTAAGCCCCGATTCAAACAAACTCAACGAAGCCGCCGAGCGCGCCCTCGACCATCACTTCCCGCCAGCCGACCCCAAACCACCAAAAACGCAACGGCCAGCTCTTCAGCGTCTGCCCGGGCATCAACCCTGAAACCCTTCTCGCCAATGCCTCGGAAGATTTGCTGTCCATCAGCGCCATCGCCGCCAACCTCGCCGACGATGTGGACGGTTCCCGCCGCTCCGTAGCCTTGGCGCTCAGCCGCATGGCTGACGGCGTGCATTTGTTGGTGGAGCGAACGCTGGATCATCTGGATGAACCCGAGATGGCGGCGATTTTCGCCAAGCAACAAAATCGAGTCAGCTGATTCGTCAGGCATAAAAAAATGGGCACCCAACCTCGTTGGCGTGCCCATTTTTTATCCCGCTCACTCGCTACGGGGGAAGTCGGTGCGTGTTACGGACAGCTCATGCGCGACGTTTGTCCGTCGGATTCAAGCGCTGAACCTCGGCAAAGATCTCAGTAATCGGGCGTCGCGGTTGGCGTTTGTGCAGGGCGCGGACCTGTGCGCTCAGGCGCAGCAGTTCTTCGCTCGGCTTCGCCCATTGTTCCTTCGGTAATGGCTCGGACCATTGGCGCATCGCTTCGGGTAAGGCGTGCGGGGCCATTTTCTGAAGTCGGCGGACTTCCCATTCGGTCAGGTGGTTGGGAATCGTCCACAGCGTCATCACGTGGTACAGGTACCAGAAAAAGCCGGACACCCGACCGCGCTGACCATCGCGGATTTGTTGGTGCATGCGCGCACGGGCGTTGCGGAAGGTGTGCAGGCCTTCGTGGGGTGGATCGTCGGGGCCTTGCAGGTCTTGCGGGTCCTGGATGGATTTGAGGTCGTGGATTTCGTATTCCATGTAACCGCGAATGGCTTCCCAGTGGCTGATGGCCAGCGAAAGACCGAAGCAGGGAAATTCGACGCTGGTCAGCGTGTCGCCGTGCTGGAAGCCGATGCCCATGCCGTATTGGCGGTGGATGCCGTATTGGGTGGCGCCTTGGGCTTCGATGACCCAGGCGGAGAGGGATTCCCAGGGGACGAAGACGGGTTCGGTGGCGTCTTCGGGCATGAAGCAGACTTCGCGGCGTTGGCGGTTGAAGCGGGTGGGGATGATTTTGAGGCGTTTTTTGTGGTTGTGGTGCCAGACGCCGAGGCCGATGAGTAGGGTCCAAAAGCCAGTTTGTATGGCTATCGGGTAGGACGCATGGAAGATCCCTTGTATGGCATGAGAAATATCGTCCCAACCCATCCCGAATAAAAAAAACATGAAGCCGCCAATCAGGGGAAACAGGAATGCAATCATAAATGCGCCGCTGAATGGCCCGCCCAATGTTATCTGCCACATAAAGACTTGAGGCGATCCCACCCCGAAGTCCATGTACACGTCATTTAATTCCCCGATGTGAGGACCATGCGGCGGCAGCGGCGTCGGCAATGGCAACGGCGCGAGATAGGTGATTCTCCCACTGGGAAACGGTTCGACATCGCCGGCTTTGCGGGATTGCTCAAGGTGCGGGGAAGGCAGAGGCATTTCAATCTTGGTGGGCATGGTCGGCCAGCTCCAGCAGATGGGTTTCAACCAGCAACAACGGTGGATGCTCGGTAACGGATTGACGGGGCAACGAAGGGAAATGGCCCTTACTGCGCGGGTTGAGGTGAATAACGTCAGTCAACGATTCCCACACCCCCTTGGCGTTCAAGGTCTGGATGCAGACGGCCAGCTCCAGTGTTTCGGACATCGGAGCAAATACATTGAAAAAACAACTCATGCGCGACGTTTGTCGGTCGGATTCGTGCGCTGTACCTCGGCAAAAATCTCGGTGATCGGTCGGCGCGGCTGACGTTTGTGCAGGGAGCGAACGTGCGCGCTCAGGCGCAGCAGTTCTTCGCTCGGCTTCGCCCATTGTCCCTTCGGAAGCGGTTCCGACCATTGGCGCATCGCCTCGGGCAACGCCTGTTGGCCCATTTTCTGGAGACGGCGGATTTCCCATTCGGTCAGGTGGTTGGGAATCGTCCACAGGGTCATGACGTGGTACAGGTACCAGAAGAAGCCGGACACTCGACCACGTTGGCCGTCGCGGATTTGCTGATGCATACGCGCGCGGGCGTTGCGGAAGGTGTGCAGGCCTTCGTGGGGTGGATCGTCGGGGCCTTGCAGGTCTAGCGGGTCCTGAATGGATTTGAGATCGTGGATTTCGTATTCCATGTAACCGCGGATGGCTTCCCAGTGGCTGATGGCCAGGGAGAGGCCGAAGCAGGGGAATTCGACGCTGGTCAGGGTCTCGCCGTGCTGGAAGCCGATGCCCATGCCGTATTGGCGGTGGATGCCGTACTGGGTGGCGCCTTGGGCTTCGATGACCCAGGCCGAGAGGGATTCCCAGGGGACGAAGAGCGGTTCGGTGGCGTCTTCGGGCATGAAGCAGACTTCGCGGCGTTGGCGGTTGAAGCGGGTGGGGATGATGGCGGCGCGTTTGTTGTGGTTATGGTTCCAGACGCCGAGGCCGATGAGCAGGGTTAAACAACTGGTTTGGATTCCGAGCTCAGAAGCGGGAAGGAAAACATCCTCCGCAAATTCCCAGGAATACAGCCAGTCATATCCCAAAACGAGACCGAAAAAAAAACTAAACAATGGGAACAAAAAAACAAACATGCAAGCCAGCGTGAACGGGCCTCCCAGTGTCATTTTCCACATAAATACTTGGGGAGATCCCACCCCGAAATCCATAAACACCTCATTTAACTCACCGATATGCGGACCATGCGGTGGCAACGCTGTCGGCAATGGTAGAGGCGCAAGGTAAGTGATCCTCCCACTGGGAAACGGCTGCACATCTCCCGCTTTTCGGGGTTGTTCCAGGTGCGGTGCAGGCATCGGCTTATCAAGGTTGTGCGGCATGGTCGGCCAGCTCCAGCAGATGGGTTTCAACCAGCAACAACGGTGGATGCTCGGTAACGGATGGAGGGGCCAACGCCGGAAAGCGGCCGTCACCCCAAGGGTTCAGGCGAATGACCCGAATGTGAGAAACCCACGCGCCGTTGGCGTTCAAGGTTTGGATACAGACCGCCAGCTCCAGCGTTTCGGAGGCAGGGGTAAATTCGGCATCAGGATCCGATGGATATTGCAGGCATAACACCAGCCGGTCAGGTCCTGCTTGCACGATGCGCAGGCTGTTTGCGACTTCTTCACTGATGACGTCCTTGCGCTCGCGCCGTACACCACGACTGTGGAGAGGAACGGAAAGACGGTGGGCGCCGATCCCCAGGCGATGAGCCGGTTGACCGCTCAGGGGCGGCTGAAAATCATTGAGCTTGAGCCCTGGCAGCACCAGATGGATGTCTTTGGGCTTGGACTTTAACAGTAGGTCTTTCAGCCAGGAGTCATGCTTGTTCGGACCCAGTTGTGCATACGAGGCGTGAAGCAAATAGGCCAGATAGCGTTGGTATTCATCCAGGGTATGGTCGCCGCGATGATCGGTGTCCAGACTCCATGGCGTGGTTTTCAGCCACTTATCGTGGGCGCTGAGGTTGTAACGGTTGAACAGCCAGGTGCCACCCAGTTCCAGCACGGTGAACAGGGCTCCCGCGAGGTTGAAGCGGAAGAATACGGTGGAGAGGCGTGTGCCCGCCGCGGCCCAGGCGGCGGTCCTTGCGGCAGTGTTTTTTGCCATCAGCACGGTGGATCCCGCGTGTAAGGTATGACCAAAGCCATAGGCATTGACGGTCGTCATGCCGGCTGCCCCTGCCGTGGCGAGCGCTGCACTACTCTGAGCTGCGCTATTTCCGCTTCGCGTCGCTTGTTGCCAATTTTTGTGTTGGGTATTGAGGCTGGTCATTGAAGATGCGAGACCAAAGCCGTAGGTAAAGATACCCAAACCGACATGCATTTTCCCCATCTGCACATGCACATTTAGTAACGCATGGCGTTGAAGTCCTGCAACAAGTTCGCTGCTACGTGATTTAAGGGCTGTATCCAAAAGGCTTTGTGCCGCTGTGAATCCAGCAGATCCAGTGGCAGCCGCCGCCGCAAGCAATGGGCCTATAGCTCTCTCGTTTCTAGACTGTTTGAAAGTCTCCTTGAACACTCCCACCAAATTCACCCCCTGCACCAAAAACACCAACAACCCCATCCCCTCGCTCCGAATCAACTTCGCATTCGGCACACTCTGAACCCCCAGCCGAATATCCTTCAACAAACTCCGCACCTCCAACTGCTGCGCCGGCGGAAACACCACCGTCACCCCCGCCCGAGCCTGCGTTGCGCCGTACAGGCGCGCCGACTGATCCGGCAACTCCGCAATCGGGCTCAGCGCCCCAGCCAACCGGCCTTCAAGTAGCGTCAACTGCCCGCGTACTCGCACGATCTCGCCCTGCAACTCCACCGCCCGTGGCGTCTTGTGCCCCGCCCGGTTTTTGTTGTGGGTGAGCTGGTTGCGTTCGCGGGTCAGGGTTTTCAGGTAGTCGCGCTCCCTGAGCAGTTCCTTGAGGTTGGTTTGCAGCGCCGCATGTTCCGCCGGGCTGGCGACAGTAAAGGTCACGCCGGTGGTTTTTGCCGCATCGAGTATCCGCCCCGACAAGGCTTTGGGCAGACGACTGAACAGCTCGTCTAGGTCGGGGATTTTCTCTGCCGACAGGTCGAACCCTTCCAGCGCCCGGCTCAGGCCCAGGTTCAGCGCCGGGCTGAGGCTGTGCTGGGCCGCGTCCGCGACAGCGCGGGTATGCTCGGGCAGGTCGTCGAGGGCTGGCAGGTGCGCTTGTTCGATTTTCTGCAGCTCGCCCAACCAGTGCGGCAGGTTGTTGAACACCCCCATGCCGGCGTTGAACAACGTGGCGTATTGCGCGGCCCGTTCTGGCTGAAGACGCAGGGGCAAGGTGTAGAACAGTGGCCGGGTCAGTTCGGGGTGTTTCTCCAGATAACCGAGGAGGGTTTCGCTGGCGTGGTCACTGCGGCAGATGTCCTTGAGGCAGGCGTATTCGGCGGTGAAGGCCTGGTGGAGTTGCTGTTGATCCTGCGCGTCGTAGTACCAGGCCGAACGATGGTAGCGACCGGCACATACCATCATCGTACGGTCAGCGGTGATGCGTTCGAGCAAGCGGTTCCAGCGGCCAAGGTCGTCGCGATGCTGAAACAGCGCCGCGTCCATGGCGGGGCGGTCGATGAAATCGTTGACCCCGCGTTTGCCACTGAAGCTGGAACCTTCGAGCACATCGATGATGCGTTTGTTTTGCTCTTGGCCGAGTTTTATCAAGGTATCGAGGTGACGTTCGACGAAATCGTCGGGGGCAACCTTGAAATGTTGGCGAGCGTAGTAACGGCGGTCTGCCTCGTCACTGGCGCGGCTGTGGGCGGTGAAGTCGGGTGCGGCGCCCTGGTACTTGGCGAATTTGAACGCTTCGGCATGGGCTTCTTTGCGCAACTGCTCCAGTTCCGGTGGCACCGGTACGCCCGTAGGCTCGACCTTGCCGCCCTTGTTCAGGTAGTCGAGCAAGGCTTTGCGGGTGTGTTCCCGATCCGGTTCGGGCAACTGTTCCAGATCGCCAAAAAGCACCTGGACCGACGGATCGTTGCTGGCCTCGGCCAGGTTGCCGATATCCGCAGGACTGAGCTGGCTCAGGGACTCGATAAAACAGGCCAACAGGTAATCGCGTTCGTTATGGTCGGCATTGCTCCAGTCGTCGACCCAGCCGACCACGGTGTCCTGATATTCGGCCAGATCACGCAATACGCCGAGGTCGTCGTGGACCACGAGAAACAGGGTGTCGTCCTGATAAGCCGGGCGCACCCGCCCGAGAAACTCGCCAATGTGCGCCTCGCGAAAGCGCCGAGGCTGTTCCCACAGATACGGTTCACGTTCGTGCGCGGGGGCATCGCTGACGTGCACCGGCGGCAATAGAACGGCGTCCGGTGGCGACTCGGTTTCCTGTTCAGCGCGGTCTTGCGCGGCGTGGGCCTGCTGGACCGGTACCGTAGCGATCTCCGCCAGCCACTGCTTGCCTTGCGCGACCGTCAGCAAGTTCGCGCCACCGGTTTGGCAATGCACCGGGCCGAGGTCGACGGCCTGCATGAAGTGTTCGCGTTCGTTGGAGCTGTCGAGCACTTGCGTGCATTTGACCGCCGTCCACTGCACTTCGGCGAAGCTCACATGCAGGGTGCTGCGTCTTGAAAACACCAGTGCAGGACGCTCTTCGATGGGCGTGCGCTGATCGTCGGCAACCTTGGCGCCCTTGTGCAGCAAGGCGCTGACCAGTCCGTTAAGTACTTGATACTCGTGCAGATGGCCGGTCACGCTGTCGATGACGTACAACCAGCCATCGCGCAGCATGCGAATGCCCAGCGGGCGGGTCGTCAGGGTATACGGCAGCTTCAGTTCGGCACTCGGGTCGAGGGGCTTTTCCACCAGCCCATAACACAAGGGCAACAACTGCACGTGGGTTTGGCGCAAGGGGCAGGCACCCAGAGAGCCGATGGGAGATTTGGACGCGGCGGCCGCCGCGAGGTCGGCAGGGTGTGGCTTGTTCATGGACGACCTCGTTCATTTGCCCATTGGCGGGCCAGGTCAGCGGCCAGTACGATGCGCTCGCCGATGGGTTGCAGGGAGGGGTTATGCAGCAATCGATTGATTTCGGGATGCTGGCCTAGGGGAGATCCGTCCAGCCGGGCCATGACATTGGCGTAATAGAGCAGCCCGGACGGGGCATCCAGGCCCAGGGCGCTGGCTTCGGCCTCCAGTTGTTCGAGCATTGGCCAACGTTCAGACACGCTTTCGCCGCGAAGGAGTTCGGGGAAGTGCCTGAGCAGATGAGCGTCGAGTTCGAGCAATACGCGACGCCGATCAGCATGGTCCAGCGCCGAATTCTGTTCTGCGCTCAGGCGATAGGGCGTTAGCAATTCAGGGCACTCGGCCAGCCGGGGTTGGTGCTGTTGCCAATTAACCTCGACACCGTCGGCGGTTACCACACAGGACAGAGGCCCAAACAATCGCTGATCGCCGCTGCCAAACAGTGCCTGCGCCACTGCCGCATCGGCCAGGCGCAGGACCACCGGCAGACCTTCGGGCAATTCAACGGTCAGCAGTTTGCGTAAGTGTTGGGCGACGTCATGCGCAGGAGCGGTGCTGAACAGCATCACGCCCCACTCTTCGTGCGCCTGTTGCAGATAGAACTGAAAAATCGGTTCGTCAGGTTGTTCGATCGCCACCAGCAGCGGTGAGATATCCCGCAGCGCAGTGAACGGCGCACAGTCATACAGCGCAACGGAGCTCGCACCGGGGTCCAGTTGTTTCAAGCGCTCCGGCAAATTGCTCAAGGTCGCGCCGTCCAGCAACAGGAAAGCCTGTTGCTCGCTCCAGGGCAGGTTTTCAGGCAGAGAGGTCGAGAGGTTCATGCTTGGGCGGCCTCACAAATCAGGCAGCGCGAGGCGCGGGTTGAAATCAACGCATGGCGTTGCTGGACCGCATCGAACGTCACTTTCAGCAGGGGCAAGGCTCCCGGCATCAGAGGCTCGGCTGGTAGACCCACGGTCGGGGCGCCGCCCACTAGAATCGGTACGCTGCTGAAAATGCCTTCCGGCCCCAGCGTCAGCCAGTGACCGCCAGCCTGGACTGACAGGCGCGCTCCGCCATCGATGACGACTTGCTGCCCGGCGCCCAGGTGAATTTGGTGGGTGGCATTGAGCAGGTGATTGGTGGTTCGGACGTGGCGGTCGCCGTGAACCAACAGATGATCGTCCTGTTTGAGTTCCGTCAGGCGGTTGCCGTGGGTCAGGTGCTGTTCTTCGCCACGCAGGTCATGGCTGGCGATACCGCCGACCACCACGGTGCGTTGGTTATCGACTTGAATGCGTTCATCATTGAGCACGAGTTGGACGAAATCGCGCTGGGCACGCAGGGCAATTTCCTCGGTGCCTTGTCTGTCCTCGATGCGCAACTCGTTGTAGCCGCCACCACCGGGGCTGCTCTGGCTACGGAAAATGCTGCGGGTGTGCTCAGCCGGCAGATCCAGTGGCACGGGGGTTGAGGCGTTGGGCATACAGCCAAGGACGAAGGGTTTGTCGGGGTCGCCGTCGGTGAATCCCACCAGCACTTCCATGCCGACCCGCGGGATCAGCACGCCGCCATAGCGGTCATGGGCCCAACCGGTAGCGACCCGAAGCCAGCAGCTCGATTGTTCGTTGTGCTGACCCTCTCGGTCCCACGGCAGTTGAACCTTGACCCGACCGTATTCGTCGCAGTAGATCTCTTCGCCGTGCGGGCCTGTGACGATGGCATGCTGGTTGCCCGTTATTCGCGGCTTGGCGTGTTCAAGAGCCGGCCTGAATAGGACGTCCCAAGGTGTCGCGATGAAGTGGTTACGGTAGCCCTGACTGAAACCGTCCTGCGGACTGGCATCGGTGATCGACTCCTCAAGCACTTGGGGTTGCAGGCCAACATGTTCGACTTCAGTCAGAAGCCACAGGCCATTCCAGTCAGCGCGTGGGTGTTCGGTCATCTCGACAAAATGGCCGCTGCGCATGGCGCTCTGATCGCTGCGCCCGTCGGCTTGCTGGTAATCGGCGCGGTGGCGTTCGAGTGCCCGATTGGTCAGATGTTTACCGCGTTCACGATGGGTGAACTGGCCTGGAAAGGCGTAGTCCTCAAGGTGCGGCAGCAGCGGACTTTTAGTCTCGCTGTCGAGCTGCAGGCGCGGTTTCTCGAAGTCGTAATCACGACGGCTGACGTGGGTCGGGCGGGTTTCCAGTCGCAGCTTGAAACGGTCAATCACCGGCGCTTCGGCGACCATGCCACTGCCTGGCCTGTACGCGGTTGACTGGGAGGGTTGCGAGAAACTGGTTTGATCGTCGCCGAACACCAACAAATGCCCATCGGTGCTGTGTTCGAAATGAAAGTGCAGACCTTCTTCCTCGCACAACCTTTGCAGGAAATGCAGATCAGCCTCGTACTGCACGCAATAGAGCCGTGGCCGGTACTCGGCGCTCAGTTGGAAGCGCCAGGCATCGGACTGCATGCCTTGGTCTTTCAGTACTTTTGCAATGATTTGCGGCACGCTCAGGTGTTGAAAAATACGCTGGTTATGGCAGTGGGTGAGGTAGGCGAGTTGGGGCACCAGGGTCATCTGATATCGGGTCAGGCGTTTGCCTGAATCGCCTTGGGCGACGCCATAGATCTGCCCGTGAAGGCCGGAGTTGTCAGGACCGAAGCGCAGAAAAGCCGGGCGATGCAGCAGAGACTCGAGGTCCAGGTTGGGGCGTTCGCTGACCAGTTCGAGTTTGACTTCGTAAGGTTGGTTGAGCCTTTCCTTGGCGCGAAATTCGAGGACCTGAAGGTCGTGGGGAAAACCTTCAATGTCGAGTTTGAAATCGACCTGCTTGGCATCGCTGAGCATCCACATGTCCCTGTGTCTATTTGTAGGCACGGGACTTTGCGTGGATCTACCAATTCGCGCAGTCAGACGAATCGATATTTAGCGTAGGACGCTTCCGTTAAGCCGAATGGTTGTCGAATATCGTTTTCAAATAGCCGAGCAGCGTTTCATAGAGTGCGTCGACCTCGGCGACCTGCCCCCGAGCCCGCAGACAGCCGTGCACCAACCCTTCGCCGTAATAAAGCGTCGCTGCCACGCCTGCTGCGTTCAGTCGCTCGGCGTAGAGCACGCCGTCATCGCGCAGCGGGTCGAACTGAGCCACGGCGATCAAGGCCGGCGGCAAACCACTGAAATCCTCGGCGAGCAACGGCATCGCATAGGCACCTGGCTGTCGGGTGCCGCGCAAGTACAGGGCGTGATAACACTCCAGATCGCTGCTGCTGAGCAAGGGTGCGTCGATGCATTCACTGCGCGATGGCAATCGCTGATCACCGCCCAGCCCCGGATAAATCAGGACCTGCGCAGCCGGCAATGGCTCGCCCGCATCGCGCAACGCCAGACACAACGCAGCAGCAAGGTTGCCACCGGCGCTGTCCCCGGCCACCAGCGTTCGCTCGGGATCGAGCCGCAATGGCCCGGTCCGTAGCGCGCGCCAGACACCCAGACAGTCCTCGAACGCCGCCGGAAACGGATGTTCCGGCGCCAACCGATAATCGACGGCGATCATCAGCACACCGAGCGTCGACGCCAGTTCGGCGCAGATGAAGTCGTGGGAATCCAGGTCGCCCACCACCCAACCGCCGCCGTGCAGATACACGATGCACGGGCAACCTCTGGTCAGTGGCGAAACCGGCGGTTGATACGACCGCACCGGCACGCCTGCCAATTCAAAGTCGACCACATAAAGCCCGGCGGGACGCGGCGGGGTAAACGCCCGGCACATCCCGCTGTAGGCCTGACGCAAACCGGTGAGGCTGCTGTCGGTGCTGTTGAAGCTGACGGTTTTCTCGACGAACGCCGTCATCTGTTCGGATAAAGGATACGCCGCCATCAAGGTTTCAAACTGGCCTGAACGGTTGCCACGCCTTCCTTGCCATCGAAACTGCTGACACCCGCCAGCCAGCGCTGAAGATCTTGCGGATGGTCGCGTAGCCATTGTTTGGCAACGTCCTGAGGTGTTTTGCGCGCCATGATCGGCACCATCAACTGGCTTTCCTGGGCGGCGGTGAAGGTCAGGTTCTCCAGCAAACGATTCACGTTCGGACAGCGCTGGGCGTAGTCCGGGGCGGTCACCGTGGAGACGGTTGCGGCGCCCTCGTTCGGGCCGTAAACGTCTTCGCTGCCGGTCAGGTAGGCGATCTTCATGTTGATGTTCATCGGGTGCGGGGTCCAGCCGACGAACACCACGAATTCCTTGCGATTCACCGCCCGCTGAACGGCGGCAAGCATGCCCGCCTCGCCTGACTCGATCAGTTTGAAATCCTTCAAGCCAAATTGATTGGTCTCGATCATGGTCTTGATGGTGGTGTTGGCGCCGCTGCCCGGCTCGATGCCGTAGATCTTGCCGCCGAGTTGATCCTTGAATCTGGCGAGGTCGGCGAAGGTTTTCAGGCCGGCGGCGGCCACGTAGTCAGGCACGGCGAGCGTTGCCTGGGCGTCGGCCAGGCTCGGTTTGTCCATGACCTTCACTTGATTGGCGGCCACGAACGGGGCGATGTTTTTGTCCATCGCCGGTTTCCAGTAACCGAGGAAGATATCGAGGCGTTTGTCGCGGATGCCGGCGAAGATGATTTGCTGCACGGCGCTGGTTTGCTTGCTTTCGTAGCCGAGGCCATTGAGCAGTACGTCAGCCATGCCACTGGTGGCGATCACGTCGGTCCAGTTGACCACGCCCATGCGCACAGCCTTGCAGGAAGCGTCGTCACTGGCCAGTACGCTGGTGCTCAGGAGAGCAGTGCCGCAGAGGATTGAGAGACAGCAGGTAAACAGTCTTTTCATTGGGAGGATCTCGTGCGGCAGATTATTGTGAGGACCGGTGTCTTCATGCACCGTGCCCAGCACATTACGCAGCGTCGAGAGGGTAAAAGCGAACTGTAGCGACCGTGTTTTGCACGGTGGCGACTGTCAGGAAAGCGCTTTCAAAGTGAACGCAACCCTGTGGGAGCGAGCTTGCTCGCGATGAGGCCATAACAGTCAACATCGATGTTGCCTGTCAGTCCGCCTCATCGCGAGCAAGCTCGCTCCCACAGGTTATGCGCCAGATTCTAACCGTTGTAGTGCTTCTCGCCCCAGGCCAACAGCCCTTGCAGCAATTCCTTGAGCACCACCTGGGTCGGTGCTGCCAGATCCGGGCGATAACGGAACGGCTCGAACTCTTCCATGTACGTGCACTGGCCCAATTCCAGTTGCACCGCATGGATGTTCTCGGCCGGATTGCCGTAATGCCGGGTAATGTGGCCGCCCTTGAAGCGACCGTTCAGCACATGGCTGTAATCGCCGTGGCGCGCGCAGATGGCTTCCAGCTGACTGGCCAACTGTGAATCGCAACTGGCACCGTTAAAGGTGCCGAGGTTGAAGTCCGGCAGCTTGCCGTCGAACAGGTGCGGGATCACCGAACGGATCGAGTGCGCATCGAACAGCAATGCGTAGCCAAACTCGGTTTTCAGTCTTGCCAGTTCCTGCTGCAAGGTGGTGTGGTACGGAGTCCAGATCTGCTCCAGATAAGTCACGCGTTCTGCGGCCGATGGCTCATGCCCTTCGCGGAACAACGGAATACCGTCGAACAGCGTCGCCGGGTACAGACCGGTGGTGGCGCCGACATACAAAGGCTTGTCGTCAGACGGTCGATTCAGGTCGATGACAAAACGCGAGTACTCGGCGGCCAAGGTGCTGGCGCCCAGCTCGGCAGCAAATTCATAGAGCTGCGGGATATGCCAGTCAGTGTCCGGCAGGCTTTTCGCGTCGGGGATCAACCCGGCTTCGACCGTCGGGGTCAGGCGCAGGCCGGCGTGGGGCATGCTGATCAGCAACGGCACGCGGCCTTGTTTGAAGTTCAGAACCTTATCCACAACTGTTCTCCTAAATGCTCACTTCAACGCCGTGACGCACGACGCGTTTTTCCAGGTCACCGCCCAGCCAGTACGACAGATCGGCCGGACGATCGATTTGCCAGGCGACGAAATCCGCGACCTTGCCGACTTCCAGCGAGCCGTGAGTCGCGGCCATGCCCAACGCGGTAGCGGCATGAATCGTTGCACCGGCCAGCGCTTCTTCCGGGGTCATGCGGAAACAGGTGCACGCCATGTTCAGCATCAAGCGCAACGACAGCCCCGGTGAGGTTCCAGGATTGAGGTCGCTGGCGATGGCGATTTTCACGCCGTGTTTGCGCAAAGCTTCCATCGGCGGCAATTGGGTTTCCCGCAGAAAGTAGAACGCACCGGGCAGCAACACCGCGACGGTGCCGGACTTGGCCATGGCAATGGCGTCATCTTCGGTCATGAATTCCAGGTGATCGGCCGACAGTGCGTGGTAACGCGCCGCCAGACTCGAACCATGTAATGACGACAACTGTTCGGCGTGCAGCTTCACCGGCAAACAGAGCTTCTGCGCGGTGATGAACACCCGCTCGACCTGCGCCGGCGAAAACGCCAGGTATTCGCAGAACGCGTCGACGGCATCCACCAGCCCTTCGGCGGCCAGGGCCGGGAGCATCTCGGCACAGATGTGATCGATGTAGTCGTCGGCGCGATCCGCATACTCCGGCGGCAAGGCGTGAGCGGCCAGGCAGGTGCTGCGCACGCTGACCGGCAGTTCGGCGCCGAGACGGCGAATCACCCGCAGGATCTTGCGTTCGCTGGCCAGGTCGAGACCGTAGCCGGATTTCATCTCGACCGTGGTCACGCCGTCACGCATCAGGCTCTTCAGGCGTTTGGCGGCGCTGGCGAACAGTTCGTCTTCGGTGGCCGCGCGGGTGGCGCGTACGGTGCTGGCAATGCCACCACCGGCCGCTGCGATTTCGGCATAGCTGACGCCCTGCAAGCGCTGTTCGAATTCGCCGCTGCGGTTACCGCCGAACACCGTATGGGTGTGGCAGTCGATCAGGCCCGGAGTCACCCAGGCCCCTTTAAGATCATTGACCGCCGGGTACTCGCCCGACGGCAGTTCAGCGCGTGGGCCGATCCACTCAATGTGCGCTCCTGACGTCACGATGGCCGCATCCTCGATGATCGAGTAGGCGCCTTGCGCCATGGTTGCGACGTGGCAGTGTTGCCAGAGAGTTTTCATCCGTGGCCTCCGTTAGGTTATCGATGAGAAAAAGAGGGTTCCCGCTCAACCGGTACTGCCTTGCCTGCCGCCGGTTTCACCCACGTCAGGTAGGCCAGCACCAGCAATACAATCCAGACCACGCCGACGATCAGAGCCGCCTGGGTGTCCGGGAAATAGCCCAGCACGCCAAAGATGAACAGCATGAACGCAATCGCCGCCATCGGCGCATAAGGCCAGAACGGCACCGGAAATTTCAGCTGTGCGACCTGTTCGGCACTCATGGAACGACGCATCGCCACTTGGGTGAACAGAATCATTAACCAGACCCACACCGTGGCAAAGGTCGCGACGGAGGCGATTAACAGAAAGACGTTTTCCGGAATCAAGTAGTTCAGCAACACACCCAGCAGCAGCGCGACGCTCATCACCACCACGGTCATCCATGGCACGCCATTGCGCGACAACCGGGCGAAGCCCTTGGGCGCATGCCCTTGTTGGGCCAGACCGTACATCATGCGGCCAGCGCCGAAGATGTCGCTGTTGATCGCCGATATCGCCGCCGAGATCACCACGATATTGAGAATGGTCGCCGCCGAGCTGATCCCCAGGTTGTCGAAAATCTGCACGAATGGGCTGCCTTGGCTGCCAATCTGCTGCCATGGAAAGATCGACATCAGTACGAACATCGTCAGCACGTAGAACAGCAGGATACGCAACGGTACGGCATTGATCGCCCTGGGCAGCACGCGCTGCGGGTCTTTGGCTTCGCCGGCGGTCACGCCGATGATTTCAATGCCGCCGAACGCAAACATCACCACCGCAAACGAAGCGATCAGGCCGCCCACGCCATTGGGCATGAAGCCGCCATGGCTCCAGAGATTGCTGATGTCGGTCGCCTGAGCACCGGGCGCGGTGCTGATGCCGAACAGCATGATGCCGAAGCCACCGAGGATCATCGCGACGATGGCCGCGACCTTGAGCAACGACAGCCAGAACTCCATTTCACCGAAGACTTTGACGTTGCACAGGTTCAAGCCGCCGACCACCGAAACGATGCCCAGTACCCAGATCCAGCGGGCGACTTCCGGAAACCAGAAGCCCATGTAAATACCGAACGCGGTGACGTCGGCCATGCCGACGATGACCATTTCAAACGCGTAGGTCCAACCAAGGATGAAGCCCGCCATCGGCCCCAGATAAGTGCTGGCGTAGTGACCGAAAGAACCGGCCACCGGGTTGTGCACCGCCATCTCACCGAGGGCGCGCATGACCATGAACACCGCCGCGCCACCGATCAGGTAAGCGAGCAGGACCGCGGGCCCGGCCATTTGAATGGCCGAGGCAGAACCGTAAAACAGCCCGGTGCCGATCGCCGACCCCAGTGCCATGAAGCGAATATGTCGAGCAGAGAGCCCGCGTTTCAAACCTTTTGCTGGCTGTTGCATTTCTCGTCCTTAATTATTCTTATTCGACGCAAAATCGAATCGCGAGCAGGCTCGCTCCCACAGGGTTTACGCAATCCAATGTGGGAGCGAGCTTGCTCGCGATGGGTCCATCACAGGCTAGGCAGCAACTTCGCCGGTACCAGCGCGTTCAGGCAACGGGTCGCCAACAACTCGCTCGCCGCGTTGATGTCCGGCGCAAAGAAGCGATCCTTCTCGTAGAAAGGCACTTTCGCACGCAGAATCCCGCGGGCCTCTTCCAGCTTCGAAGAAGTCTTCAGACCATCGCGCAGATCCAGACCTTGGACCGCAGCCAACCATTCCACCGCGAGAACGCCACGAGTGTTTTCGGCCATTTCCCACAGACGCTTGCCGGCAGCAGGGGCCATGGAAACGTGGTCTTCCTGGTTCGCCGACGTCGGCAGACTGTCCACCGAGTGCGGATGGGACAACGCCTTGTTCTCGCTGGCCAGTGCCGCAGCGGTCACCTGGGCAATCATGAAGCCGGAGTTCACGCCGCCATTGGCCACCAGGAACGGCGGCAGTTGCGACATGTGCTTGTCCATCATCAGCGAGATACGACGCTCGCTCAGGGAACCGATTTCCGCGATGGCCAGCGCCATGTTGTCGGCGGCCATGGCGACCGGTTCGGCGTGGAAGTTACCGCCGGAGATCACGTCACCTTCAGCGGCGAATACCAGCGGGTTGTCCGAAACGGCGTTGGCTTCGATGGCGAGCACTTCGGCGGCCTGACGGAACTGGGTCAGGCAGGCGCCCATGACTTGCGGCTGGCAGCGCAGGGAGTAAGGGTCCTGAACCTTTTCGCAGTTCTGGTGCGAGTCGGACACTTCACTGCGCTCACCCAACAAATCGCGGTACGCGGCAGCGGCGTCGATCTGGCCTTTCTGGCCACGGGCGGCGTGAATACGAGCGTCGAATGGCGAGCGCGAGCCCAGCACGGCTTCAACGGTCAGGGCGCCCAGCGCCACAGCGCCAGCGAACAGGTCTTCACCTTCGAACAGACCACGCAGTGCGTAAGCGGTGGAAACCTGAGTGCCGTTGAGCAGCGCCAGACCTTCTTTCGCCGCCAGGGTCAGCGGGGTCAGACCGGCGACTTTCAGCGCTTCGGTTGCTTCCATCCACTCGCCTTTGTAGCGGGCCTTGCCTTCGCCCAGCAGCACCAGCGACATGTGGGCCAAAGGCGCCAGGTCGCCGGATGCACCCACCGAGCCTTTCAATGGAATGTGCGGGTAAACCTCGGCGTTGATCAGGGCGATCAGTGCGTCGATGACCTTACGACGAATGCCGGAGAAACCACGGCTCAGGCTGTTGACCTTGAGCACCATGACCAAGCGAACCAGTGCGTCGCTGATCGGCTCGCCAACACCGGCGGCGTGGGACAGCACCAGCGAGCGCTGCAGGTTTTCCAGGTCTTCGCTGGCGATACGGGTCGACGCCAGCAGGCCGAAACCAGTGTTGATGCCATAAGCGGTGCGGTTCTCGGCGAGGATCTGTTCCACGCAGGCAACGCTGGCTTCAATCTGGGCCGCAGCGCTTTCATCGAGGGTGATTTTGACCGGCTGCTGATAGACATCACGCAGTTGGGCAAGGCTCAGTTGGCCGGGAATCAGGTTTAACGCAGTCATTTCTATGCTCCTTTTGAGAGATTTTATTAACTCACCAGACGCTCCGGAGATGTCCGTTGTCCGTCGCGTCTCGCCTTCTGGGGAGCCGCGCCTTGGCACGCTGGTGTGGTGGGAATCAGTTCAGGTTCGGTAACACTTTGTGCAGCAAAATCGGGTCTTTCAAAACGGCAGCGGCACTGGCGATGTCTGGTGCCAGCCAGCGGTCCTGGTCGTAGGCCGGAACTCGCTCGCGCAGCAGACGCCAGGCGGCATCAGTGCCAGCGCCGAAGCGTTGTTCCTTCAAGAATTCAAATGCCTGAGACGCCAGCAGGTACTCGATGGCAAGGATCTGCGTGCAGTTTTCCAGAGCGCGATGCAACTTCAGCGCGGCGTTGGTGCCCATGCTCAGGTGGTCTTCCTGCAGGCCCGACGTGACGTAGTTGTCGAGCACCGCCGGTTGTGCCAACTGGCGGTTTTCCGCACACAGGGAAGCGGCGACGTACTGGACGATCATCATCCCGGAGTTCACTCCCGGATTGGCCACCAGGAATGCCGGCAAACCGCTGACATGCGGGTTGATCAAGCGGTCCAGACGACGTTCGGCGATGGAGCCGATTTCCGCCATGGCGATGGCCAGCAAATCTGCCGCCATCGCGACCGACTGGCCATGCGGGTTGGCCTGGGACACCACTCGGAAGTCGTCCGGCGTACCCAGCAACATCGGGTTGTCGGTGACCGAGTTGAGTTCGGTTTCAATCTGCTTTTTCGCGTGCTCAAGCTGATCGCGAGCGGCGCCGTGAACTTGCGGAATCGAGCGGATGCTCAATGCATCCTGCGTACGAATGCCTTTACTGCTGGCAATCACTTCACTGCCATCGAGCAACGCGCGCAAGTTGATGCCGACTTGCTGCATGCCTGGATGCGGTTTGAGCGCGATGATCTCGGCATCGAACGCAGCAATCTGACCGCGCTGGGCTTCGAAGCTCATGGCGCCGATCACGTCGGCCCATTGCACCAGACGCGTCGCGTCGGCGATTGCCAGGCAGCTGAGGCCGGACATGCACGGTGTGCCGTTCACCAGGCACAGGCCATCTTTGGCGCCCAGTTGAACCGGTTGCAGACCTTCTTCGGCCAGGGCCTGCTGCGCGGAAACGATCTGCCCGCGATAGCTGACATTGCCGACACCCAGCAGCGCAATGCTGATGTGGGCCATGTGGGTCAGGTAACCCACCGAACCCTGGGACGGCACTTGCGGGGTGATGCCGCGGTTGAGCAGCGCCAGAAGACCTTCGACGACCCGGCGATGAATGCCGGATTTGCCATGGCTGTAGTTGCGAATAGCGGCGCAGATGATTGCGCGAGTCTGTTCGTCGGCCAGTGGCGCGCCAACGCCACAGGCGTGACTGAGCAGGGTGTTGCGCGACAACTGGCTGAGCTGCTCGTCTTTGAGCGAGACATTGCACAGCGCGCCGAGGCCGGTGTTGACGCCATAAGCGCGCTCGCCGCTGACGACGATGCGCTGGACAATCGCCTGAGCATTTTCGATCCGCGCCCAGACCTGTGGCGACAGCTCAAGCTGTGCGCCATGACGGGCGACGGCGACCACATCCTGCCAACGCAGGTGGTCGCCTGCGATAACGATTTTTTCAGCCTGGGACATCATTAACCTCAACCGTACAACCTGAATATTGATGCAGCCCTACCGGCCCCATCGCGAGCAAGCTCGCTCCCACATTTGGAATGCATTCCCCTGTGGGAGCGAGCTTGCTCGCGATGGGGCCAGCACAGTCACCACAAATTTGTCAGA
Organism: Pseudomonas sp. RT4P38; assembly: GCF_054897765.1. Taxonomy (NCBI): domain Bacteria; kingdom Pseudomonadati; phylum Pseudomonadota; class Gammaproteobacteria; order Pseudomonadales; family Pseudomonadaceae; genus Pseudomonas; species Pseudomonas sp. RT4P38. The sequence continues at coordinate 572,755 of NZ_CM142703.1, read as the reverse complement.
CCACCGCCGCGCGCCGCTGTACGAACCGATCCACATACTCATCCGCCGGCGAATGCAGGATCTCTCTTGGCGTACCCACCTGAATCAGGCGCCCGTCCTTGAGAATCGCAATCCGGTTACCAATCCGCACAGCCTCATCAAGGTCGTGGGTGATGAAGACGATGGTCTTGTGCAGGGTCTTTTGCAGCTCCAGCAACTGGTCCTGCATCTCCGCGCGAATCAGCGGGTCGAGCGCACTGAAGGCTTCGTCCATCAGGATGATGTCGGTGTCCGCCGCCAAGGCGCGAGCCAGGCCCACACGCTGACGCATACCGCCCGAGAGCTGATGCGGGTATTTGTTTTCGTAGCCCTTGAGGCCCACGGTGTTGATCCAGTGCAGCGCGCGCTCGGAGCACATTTGCTTGGTCTCGCCACGCACTTTCAGGCCGTAGGCGACGTTATCCACCACGGTCTTGTGCGGCAGCAGGCCAAAGCTCTGGAACACCATGCTGATCTTGTGCCGGCGAAATTCGCGCAGGGCTTCCATGTCGTATTGCAGGATGTCCACGCCGTCCACCAGGATCGCGCCGCTGGTCGGGTCGATCAGGCGGTTGAAGTGGCGCACCAGCGTCGACTTGCCGGAACCCGACAGTCCCATGATCACGAAGATCTCACCGGTGCCGATGCTCAGGGACAAGTCGTTCACGCCGACCACACAGCCGGTTTCGGACAGCACCTGATCTTTGGTTTTGCCCTGACCAATCATGGCCAGCGCATCCTTGGAACGGTTGCCGAAAATCTTGAAGACGTTTTTGACTTCGATTTTGCTCACGGTTGCGTCGTTCATTTGCTCACCTCATGCCGTGGCCGACCATACGCCTGAGTAATACGGTCGATAACCACTGCCAGAATCACGATCGCCAGACCGGCCTCAAGACCACGTCCGACGTTGAGGGTCTGAATCCCCACCAACACGTCTTCGCCCAAGCCACGGGCACCGATCATCGAGGCAATCACTACCATCGACAGGGCCATCATGGTGGTCTGGTTAATCCCGGCCATGATGCTCGGCAGGGCCAGCGGAAGTTGCACGCCAAACAGTTGCTGCCAACGGTTGGCACCGAAGGCGTTGATCGCTTCCATCACTTCGCCGTCGACCTGGCGAATACCCAGATCAGTCAGGCGGATCAGCGGTGGTGCGGCGTAGATCACGGTGGCGAAAATCGCCGGGACCTTGCCCAGGCCGAACAGCATCAGCACCGGGATCAGGTACACGAAACTCGGCATGGTCTGCATGATGTCCAGCAACGGCATCAGCACCGAACGCAAGCGATTGCTACGTGCCGAAAGAATGCCCAGCGGAATGCCGATCAGCACCGAAATGACCGTCGCGACCATCATCAGCGCCAGCGTCTGCATCAACTTGTCCCAGAGGCCAACCGCGCCGACCAGAAACAGCAGACCGACGATCACGGCAGTGGTCACCACTTTACGGGTTGCGTGCCAGGCAACGCCCGCCACGATCGCCAGCATCAGCCACCAGGGCGCCGCACGCAGCAGGCCTTCAAGATTGACGATGGCCCACAACAGGGTGTCGGAGATGCTGCGGAACACGTCGCCGTAGTTGGTGACCAGCGAATCGACCCAACTGTTGACCCAGTCGGCGATGGAAAAGGTAAAGCTTTCGGGAAACATAAGAGACTCTCAATCAAGGGGTTGCGATCAAGCACCCGACTGCCGCTCAGGGCAGTCGGAGAGGCTCAACCTACAAGGCCGCGTCGATCTTTTTGGCTGCGTCTTCGCTCACCCACGCGTGCCAGACTTCAGGATGTTCCTTGAGGAAGATTTTCGCCAGTTTTGGTGACTCGATCCGCTCTTTGGCCATGCGCCCGAGGTTCTGGTTGAGCAGGTCGATTGGCAGGTTGACCTTCTCCAGCACAGCCACCAGTTCCGGGGCTTGCTCGTGGAAGGTCTTGGACAGGCCGACCTTGATGGTCACTTCCTTGTTCACGCCTGGTTTCTCTTCGAGTTTCACCAGATCAACCTGGCCCATCAGCGGGGTTGGCGACCAGTAGTAGAACAGGATCGGCTCGCCACGCTTGTAGCTCGACAACACCGCGGCATCCAGCGCCGGACCGGTGCCCGGACGGAAGTTGGTGTAGGTATTTTCCAGGCCGTAGCTTTTCAGCATTTCGCTGTTATCCAGCTCACAGGTCCAGCCGGCCGGGCAGTTATAGAAACGGCCCTTGGATGGCTCTTCCTGATCCTTGAACACTGCAGCGTATTTACCCAGATCGGCGATCGCTTTCAGGTCTGGGGCTTTGGGCTCCAGCTTGCGCTTGGCGTCGCCTTCGATCACGTAGCGCGGCACGTACCAGCCTTCGACAGCACCCACGACAGGCGCGCCGACACCGACAACCTTGCCGGCCTTCTCGGCCTTGTTCCAGACTTCGCTACGCCCAACCCATTCTTCGGCGAACACTTGAATGTCATTGCTGCTCAGGGCGTTTTCCATGGTGATGGAGTTCCCTGGCAGGCTGTCGACCTTGCAGTCGTAACCTTTCTCCAGCACGACCTGCATCACGTCGGTCAACAGCATGCCGCTTTCCCAGTTCAGGCCGGCGAATTTCACCGGCTTGCCCGACTCGCACCAACCGGCTGCCTGAGTAGCACCGGCACTGGCCAGCAGGCCCATGGAAAGCAATGTGGTCAGCAGGGTCTTGTTCGATTTCATTGTGTGACGCTCCTAATCATGAATTGGCTTACGGCAGTCAAGAGGCATCCAGCCCTGTCCACGTCCAATCAGGCCTGCGCCGCAGCGCGACCGGCCCCGCTTGTTATAGGTGCTGCATCGCTGTCCTGCTCGACCGGCAGAATCAGGTGATCGGGTACTGCGCTGTGCCATTTTTTCGCGCACACGTAATAGAGGGCTGCGGGAAGCACCAGACCGATGATCCAGGAAATATCCACGCCACCCAGAGCGTCCACCAGCGGACCGGTATAGAACTTGGTAGAGATGAACGGCAGTTGCACCAGCACACCGAAGACATAGACGCTGATACCGAGGGGGTTCCAACGACCGTAGCGACCGTTCGGATCGGCCAGCGCCGGCACGTCATAGCGCTCGCGAGTGATGCAGTAGTAGTCCACCAGGTTGATCGCGCTCCATGGCGTAAAGAACGCCAGCAAGAACAGGATGAACGACTTGAACGCACCGAGGAACGAGTGCTGACCGAGCAACGCGATCAGGGTCGCAGTGCCGACGATAACCAGCACGAAGACCAGACGCTGCAAGCGCGTTACTTTCAGGTCACCACGGAAACCGCTGATGACGGTCGCAATGCACATGAAGCTGCCGTAAGAGTTCAGCGTGGAGATGGTGACCTTGCCGAACGCGATGCTGAAGTACAGCAGCGCAGCGGTGGCACCGGTACCGCCCAGACCCACGATGTAGGCCACTTCGTGGCCGGCGAACTGCCCGTTGGCCGAGGCGGCGGCAAGCACGCCGAGGATCATCGCCACCTGTGCGCCAATGACCGAACCTGCGCCAGCGGCGAAGAAGGTTTTCACCGAAGAAGTCTTGCTCGGCAGGTAACGTGAATAGTCAGCCACGTAGGGGCCGAAGGCGATCTGCCAGGACGCCGCGAGCGATACCGCGAGCAGGAAACTGCTCCAGCTGAAGTGACGGATTTGCAGGAGTGCGCCAATGTCAGTCTGGCTCATCAGTCGGCTGAACAGGTAAACAAAGGCAATCACACCAATGACGCTGGCGACACGGCCGATGAAGTGGATCACCCGATAACCGAGCACCGTGACCAGCACGATGACACTGGCGAAGATAAGGATTCCGACGCTGTCGCTGACGCCAAACAACTGGCCCAGCGCCTGGCCGGAAAGCACGGTGCCCGTTGCGGTGAAACCGAGGTACATCAGACAGACCAGCACGATCGGGATGGCCGCGCCATACACGCCGAACTGTACCCGGCTGGAGATCATCTGCGGCAGGCCAAGCTTGGGCCCTTGCGCCGCATGCAACGCCATTACGCCACCGCCCAGCAGTTGACCGATCAACAGACCGATCAACGACCAGAACACATCACCACCGAGCACCACCGCCAGCGCACCCGTCACAATCGCGGTGATCTGCAGGTTGGCACCCAACCACAGGGTGAATTGGCTCAACAGACGACCGTGTCTTTCCGCTTCCGGGATGTAGTCGATCGAACGTTTCTCGATCAACGGTTTACTGCCTGCACGATCGCTATTAACAGCCATGATTCAACCTCTGTGGATTGTTGGTCGGTGTTGGTTGTTTCTCTGTAGGAGCGAGGCTTGCCCGCGAAGGCGTCTTTTCTGACACACCGCGGTGCATCGGTTCGCGGGCAAGCCTCGCTCCTACAGGTTTTGCGTCGGGCCACCCAATCAAGGTGACCCGGTTTTTTATTTACCGGTAATCATCGGCAGGTTCAGACCCTGTTCCTTGGCGCAGTCGATCGCGATCTGGTAACCCGCATCGGCGTGACGCATGACACCGGTAGCCGGGTCGTTGTGCAGGACGCGAGCGATACGCTCGGCCGCTTCGTCAGTACCGTCGCAGACAATCACCATGCCCGAGTGCTGGGAAAAGCCCATGCCGACGCCGCCGCCGTGGTGCAGGGAAACCCAGGTCGCGCCGCTCGCGGTGTTGAGCAGAGCGTTGAGCAGTGGCCAGTCGGACACGGCATCGGAGCCGTCCTGCATGGATTCGGTTTCGCGGTTCGGGCTGGCGACAGAACCGGAGTCCAGGTGGTCGCGACCGATCACGATTGGCGCGGACAATTCACCGCTGCGAACCATTTCGTTGAACGCCAGACCGAGCTTGGCGCGCAGGCCCAGGCCAACCCAGCAGATACGTGCCGGCAGACCCTGGAAGCTGATGCGCTCGCGCGCCATGTCCAGCCAGTTGTGCAAGTGGGCGTCGTCCGGGATCAGTTCTTTGACCTTGGCGTCGGTTTTGTAGATGTCCTGCGGATCGCCCGACAGTGCAGCCCAACGGAACGGGCCGATACCGCGGCAGAACAGCGGACGGATGTAAGCGGGTACGAAGCCTGGGAAGTCGAATGCGTTCTCGACGCCTTCTTCTTGGGCCATCTGACGGATGTTGTTGCCGTAGTCGAAGGTCGGAATACCCATTTTCTGGAAGTCGAGCATCGCTTTAACGTGCACAGCCATCGATTGCTTGGCGGCTTTGACCACGGCAGCAGGCTCGGTCTTGGCGCGAGCGCGGTATTCGTCCCAAGTCCAGCCGGCTGGCAGGTAACCGTTGAGCGGGTCGTGGGCGCTGGTCTGGTCGGTGACCATGTCCGGGCGCACGCCGCGCTTGACCAGTTCCGGCAGGATTTCAGCCGCGTTGCCCAGCAGCGCGATGGAAATCGCCTTGCCTTCTTTGGTGTATTTGGCGATGCGGGCCAGCGCGTCATCGAGGTCGGTGGCTTGCTCATCGACATAACGGCTGTTCAGGCGGAAATCGATGCTGACCTGCTGGCATTCGATGTTCAGCGAGCAAGCGCCGGCCAGGGTCGCGGCCAGAGGCTGAGCGCCGCCCATGCCGCCGAGGCCTGCGGTCAGGACCCAACGACCTTTCAGGTCATCGTTGTAGTGCTGGCGACCGGCTTCGACGAAAGTTTCGTAGGTGCCTTGAACGATGCCCTGGCTGCCGATGTAGATCCAGCTGCCGGCGGTCATCTGGCCGTACATGGCCAGGCCTTTGGCGTCCAGTTCGTTGAAGTGTTCCCAGCTCGCCCAGTGTGGCACCAGGTTGGAGTTGGCGATCAGTACGCGCGGAGCGTTGCTGTGGGTCTTGAACACGCCGACCGGCTTGCCGGATTGCACCAGCAGGGTCTCGTCGTCGTTCAGGTTGGTCAGGCTTTCGACGATCTTGTCGTAGCATTCCCAGTTACGTGCCGCACGACCGATACCACCGTAAACCACCAGTTCTTTAGGGTTCTCGGCGACTTCCGGGTCGAGGTTGTTCATCAGCATGCGCAGCGGCGCTTCAGTCAGCCAGCTCTTGGCGGTCAGCTTGTTACCGCGAGCGGCACGAATTTCAACGTCACGAAACTTTGTAAAAGAGGCGGTAGTAGGTTTCTGGGTATTGTCAGTCACGAAAAAGACTCCTCAGCGATCAATCCAAACCAACCCTGGCGGTGGGTAAGCCAGCCTGTGCGCGTCAAAGCGACACAAGCGAATCAGTGGACGTTGCGAGGAGTCTCGATTGACTCATACGCATACGTCTTTACTTGTACATACAAGCATATGCAATCAAGCGGCCAACTTGTTGGATGGGTGTTCAAGAAAAATTTCTGGAGCGCTGGAAGGCCCTTGGATCAAGGGTTTTGGCGAAGATGAATATTTGACGGGGGATTTTGCGGAGGGGAGGCAGCTGTTACTTGGGCGTGGTTTTGCGCCACGCTGGGGCGTTCGGTAACAAAGTGGTGCGCATTGGGGAACGCGTTTGAGGGGCGGAAAAGCTTCGCGGGCGAGGCTTGCCCGCGAAAGGATTCTGGATCAGCGCGCGATCAGCTCGATCACACAGCACGGGCCGTTGCTGGAGACTTCCAGCAGGCCGGTGTTACCGACGAGTTGCAGGCAATCATGGCGACCGAGTTGTGAGGTGCTGTTACCGACCTTCAATTCCAGCGCTTCGCTGACACTGAACACCAACACAGTCCCGGCTTCGCTGAAAAACCGCTGTTGGCCATTCAGCCACTGCAACCGCGCGTTGTAACGCTGTGGCGCATAAATCAGGTTGAAATCGCGGATCGGCCCGCCGAGCAATGTGCAGGACACCTGGCTCTCGCCACTAAAGGCAAATGGATCGAGCGGTAACAGTGAACGCGTGGCCTGGCCATCAACCGACAAGGTCATGCCGTCGCCTTGCAGCACGGTGATGATCCGCTCGTAACCGGCGAAGGTAGAGAAGCCACCCGACTCACCGATATCGGCAATCGACAGGCGCCAACCGAAACCATCCAGGCCTGTACCTGCATCACGGGTGATTTCTTCAGTGCTGCCGCCGCCGTTTTTCCACGGCATGCGCGGGTAATCTTTTGCGCGTAGAACCTTTACTTGACTCATTTGTGGAACCGACCTTCCAGACGATGACGGGAACCGGGGTGGATCAAACGGGCGGCGGTCACCGGCTGACGGCCGGACCAGGTACGACGACGAATCAGCAGGCACGGCTCGCCCTTCTCAATCTGCAGCAACTTGCATTCGCTGGCTTCGGCCAGAATCGCCTCGACCACATGCTCGCCTTCGGTCAGTGGTGCGACCTGGTTCAGATAGGCGTATGGCGTTTGCAGGGTGAAGTCCTGCTTGAGGTAGTCCGGCGCCACCAGCGCGTTGACGAAACGGTCTTCGATTTGCACCGGGATATCGTTTTCGAAATGCACGATCAGCGAGTGGAAAACCTTCTGGCCTTCGCGCATGTCCAGCGCCAAGGCGCGCTCGGAACCGGCGGCCTCTTCTTCGAGGGTGATGACCTTGCAGGTATGACGATGGCCGCGTGAGGCGATTTCGTCGGCGATGTTGTGCACTTCAAACAGCGCGGACTGACTTTTCGGCTCGGCGACAAAAGTCCCGACACCTTGCATGCGCACCAACAGACCGTCGGCGGTCATCTCGCGCAGGGCGCGGTTGATGGTCATGCGGCTGAAACCCAGTTGGTTGACCAGCTCGCTTTCCGACGGAACGCGGTAGTGCGGCGGCCAGTTTCCACTGTCGATTTGCTGGGTGATCATCTGTTTGACGCGGGCGTACAAGGGCGCCGGACTGTCGCCCATGTGTGCGGCCAACGGAGAGACTGCAGGCGGAGTCGGCACGGTTAATCCTTGTTGATCTGTTAGAGGTTGCTAGCTTGCCGGAGTTTACCGAGCAGGCAAACGTCTGTATATGTATATACAAATAACACACGATGGGGTGCTGAACCATGTCCGCCTTCTTTGCCGAACGCGCGCTGCTGCCTAGTGGATGGGCCAACAATGTACGTCTTGAGGTCAGCGCCGAGGGCGTGCTGACCCATATCCAGGCCGATTCCCACGCAGATGATGCCGAACGGCTTAGCGGTCCGCTGCTACCTGGGATGCCGAATTTACACTCCCACGCCTTCCAGCGGGCCATGGCCGGGCTGGCGGAAGTGGCAGGTAATCCGAACGACAGTTTCTGGACCTGGCGCGATTTGATGTATCGCCTCGTCGGAAAAATCAACCCGGAGCAGCTCGGCGTCATCGCTCGTCAGCTGTACATCGAAATGCTCAAGGCCGGTTACACCTCGGTCGCAGAATTTCACTACGTACACCACGACACCAACGGCCAGCCTTACGCGGACCCGGCCGAACTGGCGCTGCGCATCAGCCAGGCCGCCAGTTCCGCCGGGATCGGCCTGACCCTGCTGCCGGTGCTCTACAGCCATTCCGGCTTCGGTGGCCAAACGCCGAACGACGGCCAGCGCCGCTTTATCAACAGTACCGAAAACTACCTCAAGCTTCAGTCGCGCTTGCAGCCGATCCTGGCGCAGCAACCGGCGCAGTCGCTGGGTTTGTGTTTCCACTCGTTGCGTGCGGTAACACCGCAGCAAATCAGCGAAGTGCTGGCCGCCAGCGACAAGCAGTGCCCGGTGCACATTCACATCGCCGAGCAGCAGAAGGAAGTCGATGACTGCCTGGGCTGGAGCGGTCGCCGCCCGCTGCAATGGCTGTACGAAAACACCGAGGTCGATCAGCGCTGGTGCCTGGTTCACGCGACCCATGCCAACCCGGAAGAAGTCACGCTGATGTCCAAGAGTCGCGCCATCGCCGGTTTGTGCCTGACGACCGAAGCCAACCTCGGCGACGGTATCTTCCCGGCGGTGGATTTCCTCGCTCAGGGCGGGCGCATGGGAATTGGCTCCGACAGTCATGTGTCATTGAGCGTGGTCGAAGAATTGCGCTGGCTGGAATATGGCCAGCGCCTGCGCGACCAACGACGTAATCGTTTGTATGGCGCGGATCAGCCGATGGTTGGCCGCACACTGTACGACGCAGCGCTGGATGGCGGGGCCCAGGCGTTGGGTCAGCCGATTGGCGCGCTGGAAGTTGGCAAACGTGCGGATTGGCTGGTGCTGGATGGCAACGATCCGTACCTGGCGACAGCCAGTGGCGACGGGATTCTGAATCGTTGGTTGTTTGCCGGTGGCGACCGCCAGGTGCGGGATGTGCTGGTCAATGGCCGGTGGGTTGTGCGTGGCGGGCATCATGCCGGGGAAGAAGAAAGCAACCGCGCGTTCACCCAGGTCTTGCGCGATCTGTTGGGCTAACGCAAAAAACTGTGGGAGCGAGCTTGCTCCGGGCGGCGTTCCGACGATGGGGCCATCAGCCTCAACAATGATGTTGACTGATAGACCTATATCGCGAGCAAGCTCGCTCCCACATTTGTTCTCTACTAGCCGTCAGTTCGAAGTCTTGGCCATCTGCGTATCTGTCGCGCGCCAGATCAGCCGCGTAGTGTCGTAACCCTGCTGACGTGCCTTGCTCAGCAGTTCTTCACGCACTACACCATTGACCGTCGGGGTCCGTGACAGCAGCCACAGATACTTGCGGCTCGGATCGCCAACAATGGCGGTCTTGTAGTCATCGCTGACGTACAACACCCAGTATTCGCCCTTCGCAACACCCGGTATCAGCCGCGAAAACCAGTTGTCGAACTCGACCCACAATTTGTCGCTCTTGCCCGGCACCTGTGGCCACGCCGTGCCTTTGGCCTCTTCCCATTGCCAGTCCGCCGTCAGACAGCGGTTCAGTACCAACACTTTGCCGTCAGGCTTGAGCGTGTAATGGGCTTCGGATTGCGCGCAGTTGCGCTGGAAATACATCGGCAGACGAGCCAACTCGTACCAGGTCCCTTGGTACTTCTTGAGATTGACGCTATTGGCGGTTTTCGGTGCCAACGGATCTACGCCAGACGTGGCGCAGCCGGCCAATACCAGGCCGGCTAAAAGGACTATCAGTAACCGCTTCATTGTTTTTCTCCCGTGGGCGTATAACCCCGGATTACTTCAGGCCTTGGCCGGAAAACATCAGCACTTTGTCACCGGCGTACTGCACGCTGATAAAGCTGTTCTTGTCGCCCCAGGTACAACTGGACATGCCGAGCGCGCCCGAGCAGTCGGTGGGTTTGCCCAGCAAGGTTTCTACCTCGGCCTTGGGCATGCCTGACGACAGCTTCGAGTAGTTTTCCTGATTGACCTTGCTGCACGCGGCCAACAACACGCAGAACGAAAGCAGGGCGATAGAACGCAGCGACATTGTGTAGCTCCTGGGGCGAAGGGGGAATGGCATGACTGCCAAGCTGAAGCTTAGAAGAGAAAACCCCTGTCTGGTTCCCTGGCTGGCCGGCTATTTGTGAGGCCGCTCGTCTGTTTTTCGTGAAATATCAGGAACTTTCGTTTGCTGTTGAGCATTTGGTCGGTTTTCGCAAAAGCCGCCTAATCTTTGCCGCCGCTCAGTCGACATAAAGGCAGCGCAAAGCCCATGACTGTGGCAAATTGACGCCCCCCTTGTTGCCCAGCCTCTTCGTGGTAGCTCATTTAATGACCAGAAACATGAAGTTCAGCCACAAGATCTTGTTGGCTGCCGCCCTCGTGGTGGCCGTTGCATTCGCTTGTTTCATCCTCTTCAACGACTACCGCCAGCGGCAAACCCTGCGCAGCAGTACCGAATCCTCAATGCAGGAACTCGGCAGCCTGACCACCAGCAATATCCAGACCTGGCTGGAAAGCCGCATTCAATTGCTGCAATCGCTGTCCCAGCAGATCGCCGTGGACGGCAGCGCACAGGCCAATCTCAAGCGCGCCATCGACCTGCCGGCCTACACGAGCAACTTCCAACTGAGCTACTTCGGCGGCACCGATGGTGTGATGTTCTCGGTCCCGGCCGGCAATCGCGCGGCGGACTACGACCCGCGTGCTCGTGGCTGGTACAAGGCGGCCAACAACGCGCAACAGACCATCGTCACTGAACCCTACATTGCAGCGTCGTCGGGCAAACTGGTGATCACCGTCGCCACGCCAGTGAAGCACCAGAATCAAATGATTGGCGTCGCCGGCGCAGACATTGATCTGTCCAGCGTCAGCGCGATCATCAACTTGCTGAATTTCGGCGGTCATGGCCATGCGTTTATCGTCAGCGCCGACGGCAAGATCCTGATTCACCCGGACAGCAAACTGGTACTCAAGAACCTGGCCGACGCCTACCCGAACGGCGCGCCGAAAGTCAGCCCGGGCATGAAAGAAGTCGAGATCGACGGCATGACCCAATTCATCTCCTTTACCCACGTCAATGGTGTGCCCTCGGCAGACTGGTACGTGGCGCTGGTGCTGGATCAGGACACCGCGGTCTCGATGCTCAGCGAATTTCGCACCTCGGCGATCATCGCCATGGTCATTGCCGTGGTGATCATCATCGCGCTGTTGGGCATGCTGATCAGCTTCTTGATGCAGCCGTTGCTGACCATGGGTCGCGCGATGCATGACATCGCCGAAGGTGAAGGCGACCTGACCAAGCGTCTGACCATCCACGGCCAGGACGAATTCGGTGCGCTGGGCACCTCGTTCAACCGTTTTGTGGAGCGTATTCACACCTCGATCCGCGAGGTGTCCTCGGCCACCGGCCAGGTCAACGAAGTCGCCTTGCGTGTGGTTGCCGCGTCGAACTCGTCGATGTTCAACTCCGACCAGCAAGCCTCGCGCACCAGCAGCGTCGCCGCCGCCATCAACGAGCTGGGCGCCGCCGCCCAGGAAATCGCCCAGAACGCCGCCCTCGCCTCTCAGCATTCGAGCGATGCTCGCGCATTGGCCGAGGACGGCCAGCAAGTCGTCGATAAAACCATCGCGGCGATGCAGCAGCTCTCGGCGAAGATCAGCGATTCGTGCGGCAACATCGAAACGCTCAATAGCAACACCGTGAACATCGGGCAGATTCTGGAAGTGATTACCAGCATCTCCCAGCAGACCAATTTGCTGGCCCTCAACGCAGCCATCGAAGCGGCCCGTGCCGGTGAAGCCGGTCGCGGTTTTGCCGTGGTAGCGGACGAGGTGCGTAACCTCGCGCACCGTACTCAGGATTCGGCGCAGCAAGTGCAGAAGATGATTGAGGAACTGCAAGTCGGCGCCCGGGAAGCCGTGAGCACCATGACCGACAGCCAACGCCAGAGTGAAAGCAGCGTCGGCATCGCCAACCAGGCGGGCGAACGTCTGGGCAGCGTGACTCAGCGGATCGGAGAGATCGACGGGATGAACCAGTCGGTGGCCACCGCGACGGAAGAGCAAACGGCGGTGGTGGAGTCGATCAACGTCGACATCACCGAGATCAACACACTGAATCAGGAAGGCGTGGAGAACTTACAGTCGACCTTGCGCGCCTGTGCGGATCTTGAGCAGCAGGCGGCGCGTTTGAAGCAATTGGTCGGCAGCTTCCGGATTTAATGCGCTTTGAGGGCCTCATTGCTCGCAATGGCGGCATCAGTTGCAACAAAGATCTAGACGCTTAGAGAGAAACGTTGGTCACCGCAGCCTGACGCAGGACTGAATTAAGACTAAAATCGGTCCTACTCAAACTTGGCGAGGCTCACCCCATGAAGCTTTCATCTCAAATCAAGCCGATCAGCTACCTGAAAAGCCATACGGCCGAAATCGTCAAAGCACTTACAGAGAGCCGCGAGCCCTTGGTGATCACCCAAAACGGTGAAGCGAAGCTTGTGGTCATGGACGTAAAAAGTTTTGAAGAGCAGGAAGACACCATGGCCCTGCTTAAGCTCTTGGCGATGGGAAATCGTGAAATAGTAGAAGGCAAGTTGCGCGACGCCGAAGATGTCTTTGCAGAACTGGACAGGGCTGACCATCAATGAGTTTAAAGGTCGTCATTCTTCAGTCTGCCGAGACTGACCTGAAAGAACTTCGTACTTATCTCATCAAACAGTTCTCTACTCAAACTTGGCAAAGCACCTATGCCGACCTGAAGGCCGTCATCCGCAATTTGGGGATACAGCCCGATGCAGGATCGATCCCGGAAGAAATCGAGAAGCTTAATCTCAGCCAATATCGACAAATCCTGTCAGGGATGAACCGGATCATCTATGAGATTCGTGAGCAGACGGTCTATGTTCACATCATTGCCGACACCCGAAAAAGTCTGCCAACACTGCTGATGAAGCGGCTACTTCAAGGGTAAACGTGAGCTCGGGGCGCGTTTAGAAACGCGATCCAGGCTTACTCAGAAACTCCAACTCCTCAGCCGTAGATTCCCGCTCCAACACTGCATTCCTGTGCGGAAACCGACCAAACCGCGCAATCACCTTTTGATGCCGCTCGGCATAATCCAGGTTATCGGCAAACACCGCTCGATCAGCTACTGGCTGCTCGGCAACCAGCGCGATAAATCGCGAGACGGCTTCGTTCTGCACCGCCAGATTCTCGCAATGCTCAAACACCAGATAGATAAATACCCGCTGTATGGGTCGCAACTGCCGATCGAAATCCGCAGCGATGCCTTGCGCCACCAGCGCCTGAGCCCTGAGATCGCCTGCAAAAGATTTTGGAGTGTCGCGAAAGATCATTCGCGGGAGTTGATCGAGCAACAGCACCAGGGCCAGCCAACCTTCGGGGCGTTGCGCCCAGTCAGTCAATCCGCCGGCCAGTGCCTGCTCGACCCAGTCCCCGAAACGCGTCTGCGCTTCGAGGTCCTGGCTGTCGCGCTTGCCGAACCATAACTTGCCCTTGTCAGCCGATATTTCGTTGGGGGATTCGAGCGTTCCGAACCACCATTCGAGCAAAGGCTGCCAGGGCGCGGTCATGTTTATTCCTTGTGATAAGCCGTGACGCGTGCGACTTCTTCTTTCGAGCCGAGGAACACCGCTACGCGCTGATGCAAGCCGTCAGGCTTGATGTCGAGGATGCGCTGATGGCCATCGGTGGAAGCGCCGCCAGCCTGTTCAACCAGGAACGACATCGGGTTGGCTTCGTACATCAAGCGCAGTTTGCCCGGCTTTGAAGGCTCGCGGCTGTCGCGTGGGTACATGAACAGACCGCCACGGGTCAGGATACGGTGTACGTCGGCAACCATCGCGGCGACCCAGCGCATGTTGTAGTTCTTTTTCAGCGGGCCTTCTTCGCCAGCCAGCAATTCGCCGACGTAGCGTTGTACCGGAGCTTCCCAGTGACGCTGATTGGACGCGTTGATCGCGAATTCCTGAGTGGACTCCGGAATCTTGATGTCTTCATGGGTCAGCACGAAGCTGCCCATTTCGCGGTCCAGGGTGAAGCCTTTTACGCCGTCGCCCAAGGTCAGGATCAACATCGTCTGTGGACCGTAGATCGCGTAACCGGCAGCCACTTGCTCGGTGCCTGGCTGCAGGAAAGCCTTTTCGTTCAAGGGCTCGTTTTGGCTCAGGTATTCGTTCGGGCAACGCAGCACCGAGAAGATAGTACCGACCGGCGCGTTGATATCGATGTTCGACGAGCCGTCCAGTGGGTCGAAAACCAGCAGGTACGCGCCTTTCGGATATTTGCCCGGGATCTGGTAGGCGTTGTCCATTTCTTCGGACGCCATGCCGGCCAGGTGACCGCCCCATTCGTTGGCTTCGAGCAGGATCTCGTTGGAGATCACGTCGAGTTTCTTCTGCACTTCACCTTGGACGTTTTCAGTGCCCATGCTGCCCAGAACACCACCGAGGGCGCCTTTGGACACGGCGTGGTTGATCTCTTTGCAAGCACGCGCCACCACTTCGATCAGGAAACGCAGATCGGCAGGGGTGTTATTGCTACGGGTCTGCTCAATCAAATAGCGACTCAGGGTAACGCGGGACATGGAAGGCTCCGGTGGAATGGGGGGGCTAAAAACCCGCGCAGTTTAACGCGAGTCGGGGCGCATTTCCTCCTATCAGACGTGTTACACCCAATAGAGTTCATGCGCCCGGATGAGCGTAGTTCGAAACCGCCCGGATGTGCACCGGGCGTTGCTGCCAGTTTCAAGGCTTGACTGGCGGCTTGCGCAACAGACTGAACGCCATCGCGGCCAGAAACAAAACACTGAGCAGCAGCACCGCCCACAACCCGAATTTCTTCCAGTTGGTGTCCGTCGGCGCAGCCGTTGTCACGGTCGACGCTGGCGTGGCCACCGCCGCGCCTTCGACCGTAGCCTTGCCCAATGTCGCCAACTTTGCAGCGCTGTAATCCGGAATCAACGTCGACAGCGGCAGGCTCGCCGCCTTCACCGTGGCACTGCCCAGCGCGAGCGTATAAGGCCCCGCTCCGCGCGCCAGGAACACCAATTGAATGGAGCGCACGGCGAATCGCACAGTCGGTGCCTCGGCACCCAGGCCACCGCCGCGTTCGTCCACCGTCAGCTTCAACTGCTGCACGGTTTGCCCTGACAGCTGCAATTCGTTCTGCACCACGTCCTGGCCACTTTGAGTCAGGCGATAGAGCAAACCGCTGCTCAGCGACTGCCACGGCAGGCTACTTTCCCGACGACCGGACAAGGTCACGGGCGCCAAACTGTTGGGCTGACTCAACTCGACCTGTAAGCGCTCGACATTCAGCCCCATGGGTAATTGCCAGGTGTATTCACCGGCCTTCACGCTGCTGCCAGCCAGCGGTTGCGACCAGACAAGTGGTAGCGGCAGGCTGCGGGTCTTGGCGCTTTGCAGTTGCGCCGAGGTCAACGTCGGGGCCGATTGCGGCGTGCTCCATAGCAATCGCAGATACCGGGCCGACTGACCCGGCAGGGCGACTTCATGTTGCTCGACCCGCTCGTCGGCGAACGTCAGGCGTGCCACCTGCCCTTCGCCCCACGACTGCCAATGCTGCAGGTCGTCGCTGGCTTCGATGGTGAAACGCTGGAAGCCATCGCGCTCACTGGTCCAGTCGAGGATCAACTGCTGCAACGGTGCTTTGATGCTGCTGGCGTCGAGCAACCAGCCGCGCAGCATTTCTTCGCCCGCCTCCAGCTGACTGGACGGCTGCACTTCGACCAGCGTGCCATTGGCGCTCGATTGCACCCGCACGCTCGGTGCGTGCTCGGTGGAATCCGCCGAGTTGTACAGCGGGAACCACTTCACGTCGGTCAGGGTGCGGTTGTCGCTGGTCTGCGCCGGCGCTCGCGCCAAGGCATACGCCTGAGCCTCCCCGGAGGCATTGAACACGCGCACATCGCTGAGATCGGTTTGCCGCGCATTCAATTGCACGCTCAACGGCAATTCGAGGCGATACCACGGACCTTCGCCGCTGACCGACAACGGCACCTGAGTGGCGAAGTCCGCCAATTTTTCCTGAGCACTGGCCGACAGCGCCACACCCAGCGCAACAGCGCCCAACCAGACACGGTTCAGCTTCTGACTCAAGACGACACTCCTTCGGTTTGCGGGGCCGGTTTTTCAGACTCCGGCACAGCATCAACGCGTTTGGGCGGCAACGGGGCGAAATAGCCCACCACCAACAGCAACACGCCAACGCCGATAAACGACACGATCCGGGCGAGTCCGCCGCGGTTACTCAATTCGACCAAGAACAGTTTGGCCACCACCACACCAATCAGCGCCGCACCGATCAGCCAGACTTCGCGGCGATGACGCAGATGGCCGCCGATCATCAGACTCAGGGCCATCAAGGTCCAGGCGATGGACAGGCCGGCCTGCACCAGCATGGATTCGAGCAACGCATCCAGCTCGAACGGCACACCGCCCCAATGATGGGCAGTGCGCATCACCAGGGCCGTGAAGAACACAAACAGCGAGACGCCAGCGATCAGTTGCGTGGCGTGATCACAGTAGTCCTTGCGAATCGCCAGTTGCGTCACGGCGCTGCGGGACCAGACATAAACCCCGAACAGCGCAAACAGCAGACCCAGCTCCAGCGGGTTGATCAGCGGCACGTAAGGCAACGGCTCGGCGGCGCCGTCGCTGAGGACGTTCGCCAGCCAGAACCAGCCGAGCATCAGCAACGCCAGCGGTGCCGCCGCGTACACACGGTATTCGCGCGTATAAGCCGACACCGGCCATGGCCAGGCACGGGGTGCCGCCATCAGCACCAGATACAGGCTCGGCAGAATCGCCCAACCCAACCAGCGCCAGGCGTTGTACTGCTCGGACAACAGCAACAGGCCGTAACGCAGCTCCAGGGCCAACACACCGATCAATAGCCAGCAGCCGAGCACATGCGCGGTACTGAGCGCGCGCATCGGCAGCATCGGCGCCAAACGCCGCAGGGAGATGAAATGCACAACAAACACGGCCGCCCATACCAGCCATCCGAAGTTGGCTGCCGGGTGATAACGCGAGTGCCACGCAGCCAGCAACACCAAACCGGCCGTAGGCATTAGCAAGGTGCAGAGCAAGCCCAGCGACGACCATTTCAGGCGCAGCGCCAATACCGTCCACAGCGCCACGCTCAGCGCCGCGACCGCCAGCAACAACGTCGCTTGCAGATTCAAAGGTGCGAAGCGCAATACTTCACTCACCCACGCCAGCGCCCACCAACCCGCGCCCCACACCAGCAGCACTTCGGACAAACGCTGCAAGCTCAGCACATCGAAGGCCGAAGCATGATTTCCGAGCTGCAAGCGCCAGGCGCCAACCATCGCAGCCAAACCCAACACCAGCGGTGTCCAGAAACCGCTGTGAGCCAGAGGCTTCAATCCTTCGCTCGCAAGCGGTCCGAGCAAATCAGGCCCGGCCATCAGGAACGCCGCGCCGCCGATGACCTGCAACAGCAGGCCGAAGACAAAACTCACGCGCTGCTTCAGGAACAGGCTGAGCCAGATGATGAACAGACCGCTGGCCGCCCATACCGCACTCGCCGTTTGCCAAGGCAGGACGAACAGCACCGCCAGATTGATCAACACCAGACCGGCCAGCAGCACCACCGACAAGCCGCGCAGCAATCGCACGTCGCTACGGACCATCTCATCGCGCGCCGCCAGCAACATACCAGCGATCAGCGCCAGGCCGATCAACGACGCACTCAGCAAACCGCTCCAACCCGCATTGAACACGGCGCCAGACTCACCGCTCGAACCCTGCAGCCGCAGCAGGAACAACGCACCGCCGAGCAACTGCACGGCGAACGCGGTGAACAGGAACGTGCGCGATTGCAGACGCAAGCCACCAAACAACGTCGCCAACCCCGCCAGCGCCCAACTGATCGCCGTGCCGTGAGTGAAGAAAAACAACGGCGCCAGCAGATAGAGGGAGGTCAGACCGAGGCAAGCCAACACCGGCAGCCCTTGGCGCTCCCATTCCGACGTCTGTGCGGGCAAGGCTTTGCGCAACTGGTAGAAGCTGAACAACAACGCCACGCCGAGCATCAACGCACCGAGCGGCGCACCGTCGAGCAGGCTGCTTTCACCGATCCGCAGTTCGCTGATAAACGCCAGCGCCGAGCCCAATTGCAGCAGCAAGGCAAAGGCTCGGGCCAGCGGTCGTTGCTGACGCAGGCCGAGCCAGAAGATGCCGGCGCCTTCGACGGCCCAGGCAGCAGCAGTCCAGCGCGCATCGAGCCCCAACGGAATCGCGAGGCTGGTGAAGATCACCCCCAGCGCCAGACAGGTTTCCGCCAGCAGCAACGCTCGTCCGCCCATCAACAGCCGCGCCAGCCCCATATAAATCATGCCCAACGCCAACGCGCTGAAGGCTGCGGCAAACTCGAGATGCTGAACCAGTGCGAACTGCAAGCCGAAGCCCACCAACGCAGGACCGAACAGCATTGTGCCGTCGACGTAATCACCCTTTTGCGTCGACCAACGCAGCAGCGCCTCTCGGCTGTCATCCTCGGGCGCATCGCTCATTTCCAGCAACTTGCGTCGGGCGAACAGCAGGCCGATGGCCAGGTACATCAGGAAAAACACAATCAGAAACGGTTCGGTGCTCCACAACAGTTCCGGGGTGTAGGAACGCAGGCCCCAGGCGAAACCGATGCCGAAGGTGCCGACGAAGCCGATCAGGTTGAGCAGCCGCCAGGCCTTGAACCAGGCGATGGCGAGGATGCCGGCGTTGAGCAAGGCGAAGTAGCTGAACAGCGCGATATGGTTGCCGGCGCCGGTGGAGGTCAGGATCGGCGCCGCGAACCCGCCGAGTGCCGCAGCGGCGGCGAGCCCCAGAGCGTCCTGGGTGATGGCGAGAATCGCCGAGAACACCGTCACCGCGACCAGCAGGCCCAACGCTGCAGTAGGATCGAGCAGCGGATGCAGGCGCATTGCGGCAAACACGGTCAGGTACAACACCGCGATCCCGGTGCCTTGCAGCATCAACGCGTAATGGCTGTTGCGTGTTCTAAGCCACCAACCCAGCCCCAGAAGCCCCAATGCCGCCGCCGCAACACCGGCGTAACGCAACTCGATCGGTACCACCATGCCTTCGGTGGCGTAACGCAACAGGAAGGCCAAGCCGAGAAACAACAGCACCACACCGACCCGCAGCACGGTGTTGCCGCCGAACAACCAGTTGCGGGCGCCGCTAATGGCGCGGTCGATGAAGTTTGGGCCACGCGGGATGGCAGGTTGTTGTGGTTCGCGGGCGACCGGTTCGGGTTTCCAGGCATCGACGGGCACTGGACGGCTCGCTTCGGCGGCGGCCGCGGTGATCGGCTCGAGTTCGGGAGGGAGTTCCCAGATCAGCTCCGGGGCCTCGGCAGGGATTTCGTCGAGCGTGAACTCAGGAGACGGCGCGGGTTCGTGGGTTTCCGGCGTCTTGACGCCTGACACTTCCAGCAATGACAGCCGTTGCTGCACCGCATTCAGCGCGATCTGAGCCTGATCAAGTAGCTTACGTTGCTCGTCAGCTTGTGAACCCAGGCGGCCAATGCAAATGGCCTGGCCAATACCCAACCCGAGCAGCCCGCCCAACAGCGCATCGCTGAACGACTCGTCGAGTACCCAGCCCAGCACCAGCCCAATCAGCATGAACATCCATTGCATGGTCGATATCCCTAAGTGGCCCCGCGATGGGCAAATCCGGGCCAGTCTAGTTTGAAACAACACAAACCTTGTGGGAGCGAGCTTGCTCGCGATGGGGCCCGTACATTCACCATTGATGTTGAATGTACGTCCGCTATCGCGAGCAAGCTCGCTCCCACATTGGATTGCCTCTGACTGAGCCTAGCCATACTTTGGCCCGGTGTAACCGGCGCTTAGTATATCGATCAGGCCCAACAACCGTCGGGCCTTGCTCGCAATTATTGCTAAAAGTTACTCCAAAGCTTTCCAGATATCCGTGGCGTACTCGCGAATGGTCCGGTCGGAGGAGAACCAGCCCATCCGGGAAGTGCTCAACACCGCTGAACGCCACCATTCGTTCGAATCGTGCCAATGGGCTTCAACGCGCATCTGCGCGTCCCAGTAAGAGTCGAAATCGGCGCAGACCAGGAAGCGATCGTAGTCGATCAGCGAATCGATCAATCCTGCGTAACGGGACGGATCATCCGGCGAGAACACCCCGCCGCGTATCGCTTGCAGCACGTCATTCAAACGGTGGGAGGCCGCAATATCCGGCGTCGCATTGAACTCATGGTTCTGCTTGCGCGCTTCAACCTGCTGAGCGCTGAGGCCGAAGATGAACATGTGTTCGACGCCGATGCGTTCAGACATTTCGACGTTGGCCCCGTCCATGGTGCCGATGGTCAGCGCACCGTTGAGGCCGAACTTCATGTTACTGGTGCCCGAGGCCTCGAAGCCTGCGGTGGAAATCTGCTCCGACAAATCCGCTGCCGGGATGATGCTTTCCGCCAGACTGACGTTGTAGTTGGGCAAGAACACCACTTTCAGCAAACCGCGCACGGTCGGGTCGTTGTTCACCACCCGGGCAATGTCGTTGGTCAATTTGATGATCAGCTTGGCCTGGTGATAACTGGCCGCAGCCTTGCCGGCGAAGATCTTCACCCGCGGCACCCAATCGATTTCCGGCTCGGCGCGAATGGCCTGATACAGCGCGACGGTGTGCAACAGGTTGAGCAACTGACGCTTGTATTCGTGGATCCGTTTGACCTGTACGTCGAACATCGCTGCCGGGTTGACCGCGACCCCCAGGCGTTCATGAATGATGTACGCCAGGGCTTTTTTGCTGTGCAGGCGCTGCTCGGCGAACGCCTTGCGGAACGCAGGCTTCTCGGCGAACGGTTCCAGCTCGAGCAAACGCTCTTCGGCGTTGTCCAGCAGATCCGGGCCGAGGGCGTCGACCATCATCGAGGTCAGCTCCGGGTTGGCCTGGTAGAGCCAGCGGCGGAAGGTGATGCCGTTGGTCTTGTTGTTGATCCGGTCAGGGTAGAGTTTGTGCAGTTCGGAGAACACCGTTTTGCGCATCAGCTGCGTGTGCAGGCCGGACACGCCGTTGACGCTGTGGGAACCGAGGAACGCGAGATTACCCATGCGCACACGGCGGCCGTTGTCTTCCTCAATCAGCGACACCGCACGCAGCACCTCGAAGTCATGGATACCCTTGGCCCGCAGCGAATCGATGTGCTGGGCATTGATCAAATAAATGATCTGCATGTGCCGCGGCAACATCCGCTCCATCAAACCGACTGGCCAGGTTTCCAGCGCTTCCGGCAGCAGCGTGTGGTTGGTGTACGAAAGCGTGTCGACGGTGACTTGCCACGCCGCATCCCACGCAACGTCGTAAACATCGACCAGCTGACGCATCAGTTCGGCCACGGCAATCGAGGGATGGGTGTCGTTGAGCTGGATCGCGGCATGATCGCCCAGGGTTAAAACCGAGGCGTGCATGTTGCGATGACGACGCAGCAAGTCCTGCAAGGACGCGGCGACGAAGAAATACTCCTGACGCAGGCGCAGTTCCTGGCCGGCTTCGGTGCTGTCGGCCGGGTAGAGCACCCGGGAAATACTCTCGGCCCGGGCGACTTCTGCCACGGCGCCCAAGTGATCACCGGCGTTGAAGCGTTCCAGGTGCAAATCTTCCATGGCCCGGGCGCGCCACAAGCGCAGCGTGTTGACGCTCGCCCCGCGCCAGCCGACGACCGGCGTGTCATAAGCAATCGCGCGAACGGTTTCCACGGGTGTCCAGACTTGCTTGGTCTTGCCGGTCTCGTCAGTGATCGTTTCGACACTGCCACCGAAGCCGATCGGGTAAACGACCTCTGGCCGTTCGAACTCCCAAGGGTTACCGAAATCCAGCCAGTGTTCGGTCTGTTCCTGCTGCCAGCCGTCGACGATGGCCTGGCGGAACAAGCCGTGTTCGTAACGAATGCCGTAACCGTGGCCGGCAATGCCGAGTGTCGACATGCTTTCCATGAAGCACGCGGCCAGGCGACCGAGGCCGCCGTTGCCCAGCGCTGCGTCGGGTTCCAGCAGGCGGATGCGTTCAAGGTCGACGCCGAGCTCAGTCAGGGCCTCGCGGGCTACATCAAGCAGGCCGAGGTTACTCAGGCTGTCGTAGAGCAGCCGGCCGATCAGGAATTCGAGGGAAAGGTAATAAACCCGCTTCTGACCTTTGCGGTAGATCTGCCGGGTGTGATCCATCCAGTGCTCGACCATGTGATCGCGCGCCGCCAGGGCAATGGCTTCGAACCAGTCGTGGTCGAAGGCGTGATCCGGGTCTTTGCCCACCGCATAGGTGAGTTTGGTCAAGACGGCGTCGCGGAATGCGGCCACCTCTGCTTCGCGAACAAGTGGTTCTTGAGTCATCGATAGGACCTCGAGCGAGCGTGGAGTTGTTGAGCCTAGACGGTCTGACAGGCCGTTGGAACTCTGGTTCGGCAGTTTTTCCCGTTAGTGTGAGATAGATCGACATTACCTTGTCGCGCACCGGAAAGAATGCAGGGGGCGTGCCGGGTTACAGGTGTTATTGGGCGGTATACGAAAAAATCTGGCGAAAGGTTGTTCAAAAATCCACCAGTCCCGGTATGATCGCGCGCCCTGATGCACGCTGGTAACAACCGATGATGAAGTCCAACCTGATCGCCGCCGCGGAGATCGACCGCCTCGACACCTGGGCCAAGTACTCCGCCCCGATGTGCGGTTCGTGCGTTTCCAGCTGCTGCACCCTGCCTGTCGAGGTCAAGATCAAGGATCTGATCCGTATCGGCATCGTCGATGAATTCGAGCGCGGCGAGCCGCCAAAGAACATCGCCAAGCGTCTGCAGAAGGAAGGCATCGTCGAGCGTTACAACCAGAAGTCCGAGATCTTCACCCTTCAGCGCATGAGCAACAACGATTGCCTGTACCTGGATCGTAAGAGCCGTCTGTGCACTATTTATGAAAAGCGCCCGGATACTTGCCGCAACCACCCGAAAATCGGGCCGCGACCGGGGTATTGCGCGTATAAGCCGAAAGAAGTGGCGCGCGAGACCAGCGAGAGCCGTCGGACCCTCGAGAAGTTCTGATCCGGAATCTCGCTGCCTGACCGGGCCTCATCGCGAGCAAGCTCGCTCCCACAGGGGGATGTGTCGTAAACAATATTTGTGTGTCAGCGCAGAACCCTGTGGGAGCGAGCTTGCTCGCGATGAGGCCGGGACAAACACCGCACTACACCCAGACAAACAAAAACGCCCCCGACCTTGCGGTCGGGGGCGTTTTTTTAAGCGCTAACTAAGTCGAAACTCAGTTACCGGCTTTCTTCGCAGCGCGGGTACGCTCGCTTTCGCCCAGGATCTTCTTACGAAGACGGATGGACTTAGGAGTGACTTCGCACAGTTCGTCTTCTTGCACGAACTCAAGAGCTTGTTCCAGGGTGAAACGGATAGGCGGAACCAAAGCGATGGTTTCGTCTTTACCCGAAGCACGCATGTTGTCGAGCTTCTTGCCTTTGGTTGGGTTAACGCCCAGGTCGTTGTCGCGGCTGTTGATGCCGACGATTTGACCTTCGTACACGTCTTCACCGTGACCCAGGAACAGTTTGCCGCGAGCTTGCAGGGTTTCCAGCGAGTAAGTCAGCGCCTTACCGGTAGCCACCGAAACCAGCACGCCGTTCTGACGGCCGGACATATCGCCGGACTTCATCACGTCGTAACGGTCGAAGATCGAGGTCAGGATGCCAGCACCGGAGGTCAGGGTCAGGAACTCGTTACGGAAACCGATCAAACCACGTGCCGGGATGTTGTACTCAAGGCGCACACGGCCCTTGCCATCCGGAACCATGTTGGTCAGGTCGCCTTTACGG
The DNA here is from genome assembly GCF_054897765.1 of Pseudomonas sp. RT4P38. NCBI lineage: Bacteria > Pseudomonadati > Pseudomonadota > Gammaproteobacteria > Pseudomonadales > Pseudomonadaceae > Pseudomonas > Pseudomonas sp. RT4P38. Next base: position 548,599 of record NZ_CM142703.1, on the reverse strand, counting down.
ATACCGATCTGTTCCATGATCGCGCCCTGGGATACTTCCGGCAGGTCGATGGTCACGTTTTCGTACGGTTCGTGCTTGACGCCGTCAACCATGCGGATGATCACTTCCGGACGACCAACACCCATTTCGAAGCCTTCGCGACGCATGGTTTCGATCAGTACCGAGAGGTGCAGCTCACCACGGCCGGAGACTTTGAACTTGTCGGCGGTGTCGCCTTCTTCAACGCGCAGAGCAACGTTGAACAGCAGTTCCTTGTCCAGACGTTCCTTGATGTTACGGCTGGTGACGAACTTGCCTTCTTTACCGCAGAAAGGTGAGTCGTTTACCTGGAAGGTCATGGAAACGGTGGGTTCGTCAACGGTCAGCGGCTTCATCGCTTCAACATTCAGTGGGTCGCACAGAGTGTCGGAGATGAACAACTGGTCGAAGCCGCTGATGCAGACGATGTCGCCGGCAGCTGCTTCTTCAACGTCGATACGGTGCAGACCGTGGTGACCCATCAACTTCAGGATACGACCGTTACGCTTCTTGCCGTCAATGTCGATAGCCACAACTTGAGTGTTCGGCTTGACGCGACCACGAGCGATACGGCCAACGCCGATAACACCCAGGAAGCTGTTGTAGTCCAGAGCCGAGATTTGCATCTGGAACGGACCGTCACGGTCAACCTGTGGAGCAGGGACGTGGTCAACGATGGCCTGGTACAGCGGGGTCATGTCTTCCGCCATGGCGGTGTGTTCCAGACCGGCAATGCCGTTCAGTGCCGAGGCGTAGACGACTTTGAAGTCCAGCTGTTCTTCGGTAGCACCGAGGTTGTCGAACAGGTCGAAGATCTGGTCCAGAACCCAGTCCGGACGTGCGCCTGGACGGTCAACCTTGTTGATCACCACGATTGGACGCAGGCCGGCTTCGAAAGCCTTCTTGGTCACAAAACGGGTTTGCGGCATAGGGCCGTCTTGAGCGTCAACCAGCAGCAGAACGGAGTCAACCATCGACATTACGCGTTCAACTTCGCCGCCGAAGTCGGCGTGGCCCGGGGTATCCACGATGTTGATGTGGTAGCCGTTCCAGTTGATGGCGGTGTTTTTCGCCAGAATGGTAATACCGCGCTCTTTCTCCTGGTCGTTGGAGTCCATCACGCGCTCGTCGTTGAGCTCGTTGCGCTCCAGGGTGCCGGATTGACGCAAGAGTTTGTCTACCAGGGTGGTCTTACCATGGTCAACGTGAGCAATGATGGCGATGTTGCGTAGATTTTCGATCACTTGTGTATCTCGATCAGAGGATTCGGTGTGCTGACAAGTCTTGGCAGCGATTAACAGTAGAGTCAGGCCTTGCCGTTACAGCTTGACGGCGGCGTCGGGGGGCCGGTGACGCAGGCCACAGGCAAACAGCCCCGGGCTCTTAGCTCGGTCGATAAACGCGCACATTGGCATGCCCCTCACTGAGCAAATGGTGGGCATGCAGGCGACTCATCACGCCTTTGTCGCAATACAGCAGGTACTGGCGAGTAGGGTCCAGTTCCTTGAAACGAGCGTTCAATGCATAAAACGGCATCGCTTGTACCTCGATGCCAGCCAAGTCCATCGGGTCATCTTCAGCGGCATCCGGGTGACGGATGTCGATGACGATCTGACCGGCCAGCGCTTCGCTGACTTCTTCAATCTGCACATCCTGGCCCAATTCGTCGATCACGCGATCGATCGGCACCAGCTTGGCGTTCTCGAGCGCACGCTCAAGCACTGCCATGTCGAACTGTTGTTCTTCGTACTCCACGCGCGGACGCTTGGCGTGGGTCTTGGGGTTCACCGAGATGACCCCGCAGTATTCCGGCATGTGCTTGGCGAAGTCGGCAGTACCGATTTCGTTGGCCAGGTCGATGATGTCCTGCTTGTGACTGGCGATCAGCGGACGCAAGACCAGCTTGTCGGTCACGCAGTCGATCACGGACAGGTTCGGCAGCGTCTGGCTCGACACCTGGGAAATCGCTTCGCCGGTGACCAGCGCATCGATGTCCAGCCGATCGGCAATACGGGAAGCAGCGCGCAACATCATACGCTTCAAAACTACGCCCATATGACTGTTATCGACTTTCCCGAGAATTTCTCCCAGTACTTCCTCGAACGGCACACTGACAAATAACACGCGTTGGGAGCTGCCGTACTTCTTCCAGATGAAATGCGCGACTTCCATAACGCCCAGCTCATGGGCTCGTCCGCCCAGATTGAAGAAGCAGAAATGGCTCATCAGCCCGCGGCGCATGATCTGGTAAGCAGCAACAGTGGAATCGAAGCCGCCGGACATCAGCACAAGTGTCTGTTCCAGGGCACCCAGCGGATAACCGCCGATGCTGTTGTGCTGGCTGTGGATCACAAACAACCGTTTGTCGCGAATCTCGATACGAACTTCGATTTCCGGCTCTTTCAGCGAAATTCCGGCGGCGCCGCACTGACGGCGCAGTTGGCTGCCGACGTATTTCTCGACATCCATCGAGCTGAATTCGTGCTTGCCGGCACGCTTGCAGCGCACCGAAAAGATCTTCCCGGCCAACGCATCACCGAAGTGCTGCTTGCACTTGGCGACGATGTCGTCGAAGTCGCCCAGCGGGTATTCGTCGACCTGCAGGAAATGCGCGATACCCGGCATGCAGCTCAGGCGCTCAGTCATCTCCTTCAGGGCTTTGGGCTCGCTGACACGGGTTTCCAGCTCGAGATTGTCCCACACACCGTTCACCACCACAGCCGGGTCCAAGTCGCGGAGCACGGTACGGATGTTTTTGGCCAACTGGCGGATGAAACGCATCCGTACCGGGCGGCTCTTGATGGTGATCTCGGGGAAGACTTTTACGATTAGTTTCATGAAAACAGCGCGCGCTGGGCCAGCCGAAAAAGGGGGGCGCGGATTATAGCGGAAATTGCTCAAGGTTTAACCAGTTAATGTGCAGAAGGTTTTGCACGCACCAAAACAGGTCATTTGTTGAATTTAACGCTACATTACGGGGCGCGATTTCCAGTTCTACGCTGCTTTGTTCCTTTATAAGCGTGATATTGGGGCAGAAAACCCATGGTGGGGCACTGGCATGCAATTTGCTCCCTTGTGAGGCAGGTTGCCATGGCAGAGTATTCGCGCCGGCATCACCCACATTCCAAGGGCATCCACTACTAAGCCCGAAGCCACCCGGAGGACACTATGTCGAAGTCGGTTCAACTCATCAAAGATCATGACGTCAAATGGATTGATCTGCGCTTCACGGACACCAAAGGCACTCAGCACCACGTGACCATGCCGGCTCGCGACGCGCTGGATGACGCTTTCTTCGAAGAAGGCAAAATGTTCGACGGTTCCTCCATTGCTGGCTGGAAAGGCATCGAAGCTTCCGACATGATCCTGATGCCGGACGACAGCACTGCCGTTCTCGACCCGTTCACCGAAGAGCCAACCCTGATCCTGGTTTGCGACGTGATCGAGCCTTCGACCATGCAAGGCTACGACCGTGACCCACGTGCGATCGCCAAGCGTGCCGAGGAATACTTGAAGTCGACCGGTATCGGCGACACCGTATTTGTGGGTCCAGAGCCTGAATTCTTCATCTTCGACCAAGTGAAGTTCAAGTCCGATATCTCCGGTTCCATGTTCAAAATCTACTCCGAACAAGGTTCGTGGATGTCCGACCAGGACGTGGAAGGCGGCAACAAAGGCCACCGTCCAGGCGTCAAAGGCGGCTACTTCCCGGTTCCGCCGTTCGACCACGACCACGAAATCCGTACCTCCATGTGCAACGCCATGGAAGAAATGGGCCTGGTCATCGAAGTTCACCACCACGAAGTGGCAACTGCTGGCCAGAACGAAATCGGTGTGAAGTTCAACACCCTGGTGGCCAAGGCTGACGAAGTTCAGACCCTGAAGTACTGCGTACACAACGTTGCTGATGCCTACGGCCGCACCGCGACCTTCATGCCTAAGCCACTGTACGGCGACAACGGTTCGGGTATGCACGTTCACCTGTCCATCGCCAAAGATGGCAAGAACACCTTCGCTGGCGAAGGCTATGCCGGCCTGTCCGACACCGCTCTGTACTTCATCGGCGGCATCATCAAGCACGGTAAAGCGCTGAACGGCTTCACCAACCCGTCGACCAACTCCTACAAGCGTCTGGTCCCAGGTTTCGAAGCTCCAGTAATGCTGGCCTACTCGGCTCGCAACCGTTCCGCTTCGATCCGCATTCCTTACGTGTCCAGCCCTCGTGCTCGCCGTATCGAAGCTCGCTTCCCGGATCCAGCAGCCAACCCGTACCTGGCCTTCGCTGCCCTGGTAATGGCCGGCCTGGACGGTATCCAGAACAAGATCCACCCTGGCGACGCTGCTGACAAAAACCTGTATGACCTGCCGCCTGAAGAGGCGAAAGAGATCCCACAAGTTTGCGGCAGCCTGAAAGAAGCCCTGGAAGAGCTGGACAAAGGTCGTGCGTTCCTGACCAAAGGCGGCGTTTTCAGCGACGACTTCATCGACGCTTACATCGCCCTGAAAAGCGAAGAAGAAATCAAAGTACGCACCTTCGTACACCCACTGGAATACGAGCTGTACTACAGCTGCTGATCCGGTAGCGCTGCGGCACGCGGCGTGACAAAAAGAGGCCTCCTTCGGAGGCCTTTTTTGTGGCTGCGATTCAGTAGCGCTGAAATACCTGTGGGAGCGAGCTTGCTCGCGATGGCATTTTCTCATTCAACATTGTTGTCGGCTGAACCGCTGCCATCGCGAGCAAGCTCGCTCCCACAGGGTTTTGTGGTGTTTGAGGGATTTTGGCAGTTCATGCCCAAATGTTTACAACTTGGGCCAACCGTCCCCTCTGACCTATGCTGCACCTCAACGCCTTCGCTTCCGGTCGATTTTATGGGTCGTGGTTTTCTATTCATCTTGCTGCTGATCGCCCTGCCCGCCGCCGCGCAGATCTATAAGTACACCGACGCCGACGGCAACACCGCCTACAGCAATCAACCGCCCGATGGCGTTAAAGCTCAACCGGTCGAATTGCCTCCGCTCAACAGAGCCGAAAGCCAGGCGCCGGGCGGACCTGCACCGCCTGCCGAAGCCAACGCCCGTGAGCAACCTCGTAGCGCCTACGAGGTACTGGAACTGACCGGCCTGCCCACCGAGGAGGCGTTGCGCGCCAACAACGGCACTTTCACCGTCAGCGTGCTGATCAAGCCACGCCTGCAAGGGCCGCATCTATTGAGGTTGTTGCTGGATGATCAGCCCTACGGACAACCGAGCAACGTGCCGATCCTGCAACTGGTGAACGTCGATCGCGGCGAACACAGCCTCGCGGTGCAGGTGATCAATGGGGAAAATCTGGTGCAGCAAAGTCCCACCGTGACGTTCACCGTACAACGGGTGCATAAGCCATGAGGGTGTGGCTGCTGATCGCCTGCTTGATCGCCCTGCCGGTGACGGCCGAGGTTTTCACCTACCTCGACGCCCAGGGCAATCGGGTCTACACCGACCAGCCAGGCTCCGGCAACGCCAAGCGCGTGCCGCTGGCGACGAGTAATCGCATGTCCGCCAACCCAACCGGTGCTGCGCCGATGACAGCCCCGAAGAAAACCGAAGCCAAACAGCTGTTCCACTACGACATGCTCCGCGTACTGGTGCCGGAACCAGACGCCACAGTGCGCAGCAGCGCTGGCGAGATTATCGTCAGCGTCACCAGCGAACCCGGCCTGCAACGGGGCCATCGCTACCGACTGCTACTCGACGGCCAACCCACCGCAGAGCCCGCCCCAAGCCCGGTATTCGCCCTGAGCAACATCGATCGCGGCAGCCATAACCTCTCTGTGGAAATCCTCGACGAGCAGGGCCTCATCGTTGAGCGCACAGCCAACCAGCCGTTCCACATGCTGCGCATCTCCCTCGCACAGAAGCGCCATGTCAAACCCTGCGCCCTCCCCGATTACGGCCAACGGCCAGAATGCCCGCTCAAAGACAAACCCATCGAGCCAAAAAACCCCTTCCTGCGTTTCTTCTAACGCCGTTCAGCTTTGCGCACTATATTGGTGCAATAGACTGCACTGTACCCACACCCCAACCCATTTTGGTTCGAAAGTACCCGTCAAAGCCGGCAGAACGCCACGCAAACGAGCGTCAAACGCCCGTTTCAGGCCTTAAACGCTTCTTTTCGGAGCCTTGGTTTGGTTTTTGCATTTTCCTCGTATCAGCGCTTTTTTCATGCGCGCGCCCTGCTCCAAAAGAGGTCCTGATGACCATTAGCGACGCACTGCATCGATTGCTACTCGACAACCTGACCACCGCTACCATTCTGCTCGACGCCGAACTGCGCCTCGAGTACATGAACCCGGCAGCGGAGATGCTCCTGGCCATCAGCGGTCAGCGTAGTCATGGGCAGTTCATCAGCGAGTTGTTTACCGAATCCACCGAGGCGCTGAACTCCCTGCGCCAGGCGGTCGAGCAGGCGCACCCGTTCACCAAACGCGAAGCGATGCTCACCGCCCTCACCGGCCAGACCCTGACCGTCGATTATGCGGTCACGCCGATTCTCGCCAACGGCGCCACCATGCTGCTGTTAGAAGTCCACCCTCGTGACCGCTTGCTGCGCATCACCAAGGAAGAAGCGCAGCTGTCGAAGCAGGAAACCAGCAAGATGCTGGTGCGCGGCCTCGCTCATGAAATCAAGAATCCTCTCGGCGGGATACGCGGCGCGGCGCAGTTGCTGGCTCGCGAACTGCCAGAAGAAAGCCTGCGCGACTACACCAACGTAATCATTGAAGAGGCCGACCGCCTGCGCAATCTGGTCGATCGCATGCTCGGCTCCAACAAACTGCCGTCGCTGGCGATGTGCAACGTCCACGAAGTGCTCGAACGCGTCTGTCATCTGGTGGAAGCCGAAAGTCAGGGCTGTATCACGTTGGTGCGCGACTACGACCCTAGCATTCCCGACGTGTTGATCGACCGCGAACAAATGATTCAGGCCGTTCTGAACATTGTGCGCAATGCGATGCAGGCCATCAGCAGCCAGAACGAGCTGCGCCTTGGCCGCATCAGCCTGCGTACCCGCGCCATGCGCCAGTTCACCATTGGTCACGTGCGTCATCGCCTGGTGACCAAGATCGAAATCATCGACAACGGCCCGGGCATTCCCGCGGAGTTGCAGGAAACCATCTTCTTTCCCATGGTCAGCGGCCGCCCGGACGGTACCGGGCTGGGCCTGGCCATAACCCAGAACATCATCAGCCAGCACCAGGGCCTGATCGAATGTGACAGCCATCCAGGCCACACCACCTTCTCGATCTTTCTGCCACTGGAACAAGGAGCCACATCGACATGAGCCGTAGTGAAACCGTGTGGATCGTCGATGACGACCGTTCTATCCGTTGGGTCCTGGAAAAAGCCTTGCAGCAAGAAGGCATGACCACGCAAAGCTTCGACAGCGCCGATGGCGTGATGAGCCGCCTGGCGCGCCAGCAACCGGACGTGATCATCTCCGACATCCGCATGCCGGGTACCAGCGGTCTGGACCTTCTGGCGCGGATTCGCGAACAACACCCACGACTGCCGGTCATCATCATGACCGCTCACTCCGATCTGGACAGCGCTGTCGCGTCCTATCAGGGCGGCGCGTTTGAATACCTGCCCAAGCCGTTCGATGTCGACGAAGCGGTGTCGCTGGTCAAACGCGCGAACCAGCACGCCCAAGAACAGCAAGGCCTGGAAGTCCCGGTTGCCCTGACCCGCACCCCGGAAATCATCGGTGAAGCACCGGCAATGCAGGAAGTGTTTCGCGCCATCGGGCGCTTGAGCCACTCCAACATCACCGTGCTGATCAACGGCGAATCCGGGACCGGTAAAGAACTCGTGGCCCACGCTCTGCACCGTCACAGCCCGCGCGCGGCTTCGCCGTTCATTGCGCTGAACATGGCGGCGATCCCGAAAGACCTGATGGAATCCGAGCTGTTCGGCCATGAGAAAGGCGCGTTCACCGGCGCGGCCAACCTGCGTCGCGGGCGATTTGAACAGGCTGACGGCGGCACGCTGTTCCTCGATGAAATCGGCGACATGCCGGCAGACACCCAAACTCGTTTGCTGCGGGTATTGGCCGACGGCGAGTTCTACCGCGTCGGCGGCCATGTGCCGGTGAAGGTCGATGTGCGAATCATCGCCGCGACTCACCAGAATCTGGAAACCCTGGTGCACGCCGGGAAATTCCGTGAGGACTTGTTCCACCGCCTCAACGTAATCCGCATCCATATTCCACGGCTGTCGGACCGTCGCGAAGACATCCCGACCCTGGCCAAGCACTTCCTCAGCCGAGCCGCGCAAGAACTGGCGGTGGAACCGAAGCTGCTGAAAAGCGAAACCGAGGAATACCTGAAGAACCTGCCGTGGGGCGGCAACGTGCGCCAGCTGGAGAACACCTGCCGCTGGATCACGGTGATGGCTTCGGGTCGCGAAGTGCACATCAGCGACCTGCCGCCAGAGCTGCTGAACCTGCCGCAGGATTCGGCGCCGGTGACCAACTGGGAGCAAGCGCTGCGCCAGTGGGCTGATCAGGCGCTGGCCCGTGGCCAGTCGAACCTGCTCGACAGCGCCGTGCCGGCGTTCGAGCGGATCATGATCGAAACCGCCCTCAAACACACCGCCGGCCGCCGCCGCGACGCCGCGGTTTTGCTGGGCTGGGGGCGTAATACCCTGACTCGCAAAATCAAGGAATTGGGGATGAAGGTTGATGGTGGGGATGATGATGAGGGGGATGAAGGCTAAGCAGCCTTTAGTCCTTCGCTTACAGTTACATCCAATCGCGAGCAAGCTCGCTCCCACAGTGGATTTCAGTGTTTTCACGATTGAGTGAACCCCCTGAACCCTGTGGGAGCGAGCTTGCTCGCGATGCTTTTGGAGCCATCGTGCACCGACTGAATGCACCGTGAACCGCAATCGCGCACAGTAACTGATCTGAAACCCCGCCTGCTTTCGCAATCGAACCCCGATCGAAAAAACACGAAAGCCCCGAATCACGGGGCTTTCAGCGCTTCAAAGCAGCTTTCTGTTTCAACTTGTTAAAACCTGGCACGCCCCCTGCATTAGTCCATTCAGTGATTCGATTCACTACCCAGTTTCGGGGACCTTGGTACAGGCAGGCCGGGGATTCCCCTCTTTACACCGGCTCACACCGCACAAGCGACGAGCCACGCAGTTTTGGGGCCCTTGATACAGGCAGGTCAGGGGTTCCTTCTTTACACCGGGCTCACGACGCAATGCGCGAGCCCTGCCGTTTTGGGAACCTTGGTACAGGCAGGCCGGGGATTCCCTCTTTTATTGCTCTCGGAGATGGATCTCCAGCCGCCAGCGGTCATCGACCTCGCTACCGACCCACTCGCCCTGCAGTGGCCGGGCCGCCACCACCGTCAGCAACAACCCCCCATCACTCAAACGTACTCGCCAGTTCACGCTCTTGTCGTTGAGCTTGAGCTGACCTTTCTGCGCCTTGCCTTCAGCCTCAAACAGCAGCGCAAGGCTACCGTCGACGAACTCGCCATGGGTCTTCGGTTCGTTGTTGAACCACACCACCAGCCCATCGTTCGTCACCTCCACTTGCTGCAATTCGCTGGGGTCGGGGGTGGTCAGGCGACCGATCATCAGCCCTACCATCACCCCGACAATCGCCAGCGAAGCCATCACTCGCGGGAATAGCTTCGAACGCGGGTCAGCTTCAGGCGTAGAATGCCGCTCATCTTTACCTTCGGAGCCGTGCATGTTTCACGTCATCCTTTTCCAACCAGAAATTCCGCCGAATACCGGCAACGTTATCAGGCTGTGCGCCAACAGTGGCTGCCACCTGCATTTGATCGAACCGCTGGGCTTCGAGATGGACGACAAGCGTCTGCGCCGGGCCGGCCTCGATTACCACGAGTATGCCACCCTGCAGCGCCACGCAGACCTCGCCAGCTGCCTGGAAAGCCTCGGCCATCCTCGGCTGTTCGCCTTCACCACCAAGGGCTCGCGGCCGTTCCACGATGCCAGCTTCGCCGAAGGCGATGCATTCCTGTTCGGCCCGGAAAGCCGTGGTTTGCCGGCGGAAGTACTCGATGCCCTGCCCGGTGAACAGCGCCTGCGCCTGCCGATGCGTGAAGGCTGCCGCAGCCTGAACCTGTCAAACACCGTGGCGGTTGCCGTCTACGAAGGCTGGCGTCAACTCGGTTTTAAATAACGCTACATAAAAAAATGTGGGAGCGAGCTTGCTCGCGATGGCGGTGTGTCAGCCAACATAAATGTTGAAGCTGATGACCTCATCGCGAGCAAGCTCGCTCCCACATTGGATCGCTTATTGAACGGTCGTAGTTTCGCCCGCAGTCTGCATGCGCTGCAGTTCCTGTGCGTACAGCGCGTCGAAGTTCACCGGAGCCAGCATCAGGGCCGGGAACGAACCGCGGGTCACCAGGCTGTCCAGGGTTTCGCGAGCGTACGGGAACAGGATGTTCGGGCAGAACGCGCCGAGGGTGTGACTCATCGAAGCGTCATCGAGGTTCTTGATCAGGAAGATCCCGGCCTGTTGCACTTCAGCAATGAACGCCACTTCGTCGCCGTTCTTCACGGTGACGGACAGGGTCAGTACGACTTCGTGGAAATCGCCTTCCAGTGCCTTTTGACGGGTGTTCAGATCCAGACCGACGCTTGGTTCCCACTGCTGACGGAAGATCGCCGGGCTTTTCGGGGCTTCGAAGGACAAGTCACGTACGTAGATGCGCTGCAAGGAGAATTGCGGTGCGGTTTCTTCTTCGCTAGCTGCAGTGTTCTGTTGGTCAGTCATCTCAGATCCTTTCTGATCTTGGGGTCTTACAGGGAAGGCATTCAGGCCTTGAGCATGGCGTCGAGCTTGCCGGTACGCTCAAGGGCAAACAAATCATCACAACCGCCAACGTGGGTGCTGCCGATCCAGATCTGCGGCACGGACGTACGTCCGGCCTTCTGGGCCATGGCGGCACGCACCTGCGGCTTGCCATCGACCTTGATCTCTTCGAAGGCTACGCCTTTGTTCTCGAGCAGGTACTTGGCTCGCGAGCAGTAAGGGCAGTAATCGCTGGAATAGACGACGACGTTGCTCATATCACTTCACCAGCGGCAGGTTGTCACCCTTCCAGCTGGAAATGCCGCCGGAGAGCTTGGCGGCGGTGAAGCCGGATTTCATCAGCTCGCGGGCATGAGTGCCGGCAGTCTGGCCCATGGCATCAACCAGGATGATGGTCTTGGCCTTGTGCTTTTCCAGTTCGCCGACGCGAGCGGTCAGTTTGTCGTGAGGAATGTTCAACGCGCCAACAATGTGACCGGCGGCGAAATCCTTGGTCGGACGAATGTCGATCACCACGCCTGCGTCCTTGTTGACCAGCCCGGTCAGTTCCCCGGTGCTCAGGCTACGGCCGCCGCCCTTCATCTCATGGGCGATCAGCAGAGCCAGCAGAACGGCGAAGATGCCGACGAGCAGATAGTGGGTAGTGGCAAATGCAATCAGGTGATCAACCATCGAAGGAGGTTCCAGGGCGTTAAAATGTCGGCCAGTATACACAGCCACTATGGTGGGCCAAACCCCGTCCGGCGGTGACGTGGGTTGAACTTGCCTTTAAACTGCCACTCCCTTTTCCATCGCCCTCTTTTAACTCAGCCACGAGTGGAATCCATGACTACCACGCCTAAACCTTTGGTCCTGATTATTCTCGACGGCTTCGGTCACAGTGAGAGCCCTGAATCCAACGCCATCTTTGCGGCCAAGAAGCCCGTGCTGGACCGTTTATGGGCCAACGTGCCGAACGGCCTGATCTCGGGCAGCGGCATGGACGTCGGCCTGCCGGATGGCCAGATGGGCAACTCCGAAGTCGGCCACATGAACCTCGGCGCCGGTCGCGTGGTGTATCAAGACTTCACGCGCGTGACCAAATCGATCCGCGATGGCGAGTTTTTCGAAAACCCGACTATCTGCGCCGCTGTGGATAAAGCCGTCGCTGCCGGTAAAGCTGTGCACTTCATGGGCCTGCTGTCCGATGGCGGCGTTCACAGCCACCAGGATCACTTGGTTGCCATGGCCGAACTGGCCTACAAGCGCGGTGCTGAAAAAATCTACCTGCACGCCTTCCTCGACGGCCGCGACACCCCGCCGAAAAGCGCTCAGTCGTCGATCGAACTGCTGGACGCAAGCTTTCAGGCCCTCGGCAAAGGCCGGATCGCCAGCATTGTCGGCCGGTACTTCGCCATGGACCGCGACAACCGTTGGGACCGCGTGTCCCAGGCCTACAACCTGATTGTCGATGGCAACGGCGAATTCAACGCCGCCACCGCTCAGGAAGGCCTGCAAGCCGCGTACGAACGCGGCGAGAGCGACGAATTCGTCAAAGCAACCTCCATCGGTGAGCCGGTGAAAGTCGAAGACGGCGACGCCGTGGTGTTCATGAACTTCCGCGCCGACCGCGCCCGTGAACTGACCCGCGTGTTCGTTGAAGACGATTTCAAGGAATTCGAACGTGCGCGCCAGCCAAAACTGGCCGGCTTCGTCATGCTGACCCAGTACTCCGCCAGCATTCCCGCGCCATCGGCCTTCGCTGCGGGCAGTCTGGACAACGTGCTGGGCGACTACCTGGCGAAAAACGGCAAGACCCAGCTGCGCATCGCCGAAACCGAGAAGTATGCCCACGTGACCTTCTTCTTCTCCGGCGGTCGCGAAGAACCGTTCCCGGGCGAAGAGCGCATCCTGATCCCGTCGCCGAAAGTCGCCACCTATGACTTGCAGCCCGAGATGAGCGCCCCGGAAGTCACCGACCGCATCGTCGACGCTATCGAAAACCAGCGTTACGACGTGATCGTGGTCAACTACGCCAACGGCGACATGGTCGGCCACAGTGGCGTGTTCGACGCAGCCGTCAAAGCGGTTGAATGCCTGGACCTGTGCGTCGGCCGCATCGTCGACGCGCTGGAAAAAGTCGGCGGCGAAGCGCTGATCACCGCCGACCACGGCAACGTCGAGCAAATGGCCGACGAATCCACCGGTCAGGCCCATACCGCTCACACTACCGAGCCGGTGCCGTTCATTTATGTCGGCAAGCGTGACTTCAAGGTTCGCGACGGCGGCGTGCTGGCGGATGTGGCGCCGACCATGTTGATGTTGATGGGGCTTGAGAAACCTGCCGAGATGACCGGCACGTCGATTCTGGTGTAACTCAACCTTCCAAACACCATCAAACCCTGTGGGAGCGAGCTTGCTCGCGATAGCAATCTAACAGCCAACATCTATGTTGAATGTCAGGCCGCCATCGCGAGCAAGCTCGCTCCCACATTGGTTTGTGGGTGTTTTTGGGTCCAGTCATCACACAGTCCGAATTGGGCATTTTTTTTGCCACGCTTGGCGGGCATACTAGGCCGTCCCTTTCCCTGGTGTCGCCCGCCTCTATGCTTCGCGTCCTGATAGCCCTTGCTCTGACATGCCTGCTCCAACCGGCCTTTGCTGACGAGCGCGCGCAAACCCAACAACAGTTGGACGCCACGCGTCAGGACATTGCCGAGCTGAAAAAACTGCTGGGCAAGCTCCAGGAAGAAAAATCCGGTGTGCAAAAAGACCTCAAAGGCACCGAAACCGAGATGGGCAAGCTTGAGAAGCAGGTCGAAGCCCTGCAAAAAGAGCTGAAGAAAAGCGAATCCGAGCTGCAGCGACTCGATGCCGAGAAAAAAAAACTCCAGAGCGCGCGCATTGAACAGCAGCGACTGATCGCCATTCAGGCCCGCGCGGCTTATCAAAACGGCCGTCAGGAGTACTTGAAGCTGCTGCTCAACCAGCAAAACCCGGAAAAATTCGCCCGCACCCTCACCTATTACGACTACCTGAGCCAGGCCCGCCTGGAGCAGCTGAAGAATTTCAACGAAACCCTGCGCCAACTGGCCAATGTCGAAAAAGACATCGCCATGCAACAGGCGCAATTGCTGGTGCAGAAAAGCAGCCTCGACAGCCAGCGCGACGAACTCGACAAAGTCCGCAAGGAGCGCCAGCAAGTCCTGGCCAAGCTCAGCGACGACGTGAAGGCCCGCGATCAGAAGCTGGCAGCCCGCGAGCAGGATCAGGCAGACCTGTCTAAAGTCCTTAAAACCATTGAAGAAACCCTGGCCCGTCAGGCCCGTGAGGCAGAGGAAGCGCGGCAAAAAGCGCTGATCGCCCAGCAGGAAGCCGAAAAAAAGCGTTTACGTGAGGCTCAGGCTGAAGCAGACGCAGACGCCACTGACGCCCCACGCAAACCTGTTAAATCGACGCCCGGCGCTCTGGTATCAAGCTCAGGCGAGACCTTTGGTGGCCCTTTCGCTTCAACTCGGGGAAAACTTCCTTGGCCCGTTGATGGTCGACTGCTGGCACGCTTTGGCGAAACCCGTGGCGATGACGCCCGCACCAAGTGGGACGGCGTGATGATCAGCTCCTCCGCCGGCAGCCAGGTGCACGCCGTGCATGGCGGTCGCGTGGTGTTCGCCGACTGGTTGCGAGGCGCCGGGCTGCTGGTGATTCTCGACCATGGCAACGGTTTTTTGAGTCTTTATGGTCACAACCAGACGCTGCTCAAGGCTGCGGGTGACGTTGTAAAAGCCGGTGAGTCCATCTCCACTGTGGGTAGCAGTGGCGGGCAGGACACACCAGCGCTGTATTTCGCTATTCGTCAGCAGGGTCACCCGAGTGATCCGGCGCAATGGTGTCGTGCGCAAGGATAAGCACGTTACCTAATTCAGGAGTTCGTTCGACATGCTGCATTTGTCCCGCCTTACCTCGCTGGCCCTGACGATCGCCCTGGTGATCGGCGCGCCTCTGGCGTTCGCCGCTCAACCGGCTCCGGCAGTCGCGCCTGCGGGCACTGCTGCGACCACCAAGGCGCCATTGCCGCTGGAAGAGTTGCGCACCTTCGCCGAGGTCATGGATCGGATCAAAGCCGCCTATGTTGAACCGGTGGACGACAAGACACTGCTGGAAAACGCCATCAAAGGCATGCTCAGCAACCTCGACCCACACTCCGCCTACCTGGGCCCGGAAGACTTCGCTGAATTGCAGGAAAGCACCAGCGGCGAATTTGGTGGCTTGGGCATCGAAGTCGGCGCTGAAGACGGTTTCATCAAGGTCGTTTCACCGATCGATGACACCCCGGCCTCCAAGGCTGGCATTCAGGCCGGCGACTTCATCGTCAAGATCAACGGCCAGCCGACCCGTGGCCAGAGCATGACCGAAGCCGTGGACAAGATGCGCGGCAAGATCGGCCAGAAAATCACCCTGACCCTGGTACGGGACGGCGGTACACCGTTCGACGTGACCCTGACCCGCGCCATCATTCAAGTGAAGAGCGTGAAGAGCCAGTTGCTGGAATCCGGTTACGGCTACATCCGCATCACCCAGTTCCAGGTCAAGACCGGTGACGAAGTCTCCAAAGCCCTGGCCAAGCTGCGCAAGGACAACGGCAAGAAGCTCAAAGGCATCATCCTCGACCTGCGGAACAACCCGGGCGGCGTGCTGCAAGCGGCGGTGGAAGTGGTCGACCACTTCATCACCAAGGGCCTGATCGTTTACACCAAGGGCCGTATCGCCAACTCCGAACTGCGCTTCTCCGCCACCGGCAAAGACGAAAGCGAAGCCGTGCCAATGGTCGCACTGATCAACGGCGGCAGCGCCTCGGCGTCGGAAATTGTCGCCGGCGCCTTGCAGGATCAAAAACGCGCGGTGGTCATGGGTACCACCAGTTTCGGCAAAGGCTCGGTACAAACCGTCCTGCCGCTGAACAACGAACGCGCACTGAAGATCACCACGGCGCTGTATTACACGCCGAACGGTCGCTCGATCCAGGCTCAGGGTATCGTTCCGGACATCGAAGTGCGCAAGGCCAAAATCACCAGCGAGCAGGACGGCGAGTACTTCAAGGAAGCCGATCTGCAAGGTCACCTGGGCAATGGCAACGGCGGCGCCGACAAACCGACCAGCTCCAGCGGCAAAGCCAAGGCGATGCCGCAGGATGACGACTACCAATTGGCCCAGGCGCTGAGCCTGCTCAAAGGGCTGAGCATCACCTCCGGCCGCTGAGATGCAGCTGCGGTTCATCCTCGGCTTGCTGTGCTGTCTGGCGGGTGTTGCTCATGCAGCGCCCGTCGCGACGGCGCCTCAAAAGGCCTACCTAAGTCTGATCATCGATGACCTGGGGCAGAACCTGCCCCGGGATCGTCGCGTGCTGGCCCTGCCCGGCCCCGTCACCACGGCGATCATGCCCGACACACCCCACGCCACCGAATTCGCCCGCGAGGCCCATCGTGCCGGCAAGATCGTCATCCTGCACATGCCCATGGACCCGGCAACGGGGCCGTTCGCCTGGCGCCCTGATTTGCCCATCGACGAACTTGAGAAACGCCTGAACGCGGCGTTCAAGGTCGTGCCCTATACCGCTGGCATCAACAATCATATGGGCAGTCGCATGACGGCTCAGCCGGCCGCCATGGCCTGGTTGATGGCGGACCTGCAACGTCGGCACAAATTCTTCGTCGACAGCCGCACCAGCGCACAAACCGTAGCGGCGGCCGAGGCGCAGAAAATCGGCTTGGCGAGTGTTTCTCGGGATGTGTTTCTGGATGATGAGCGCACTGAAGCGGCGATCTTCACGCAGCTACAGACGGCGATCAACCTGGCGCGCAAACAGGGCTCGGCGGTGATGATCGGGCATCCGTATCCGCAGACACTGGCAGTACTGGAGCGTGAGCTGCCCAAGCTCAAGGCTCAGGGGATTGAGTGGATCGACATCAAACAGATGATCAGCGTGCGCAGCAATCGTGCAACGGCAGCGCACGGCAAGGATGGCCAGTACCGCCTCCCGACCGCACGATAACTCCTCGCAGCCCACTCCATTTCGCGATAACTATCTATACCTGCCGGTACACCGCCGCGTGCCACGATAGCGCTCACCCTGAATTTCATCACCAAGGAATGGACATGAAATACCTTAGCTTCTTTTGCTTCGCAGGCCTGATTGGCCTGCTGGCTATTTCCGCAGTGCAGGCCCGCGATCTGGGCGAAGGCGCCGTCAACGACTCACCGTCAAGGGCACTGCAAAACAGCGAACATTTTTATGAACTCTGGAGCGGCGTGGGACGACTCAGTCTCCAATCGGGCGAGACCTGCAGCGCCGTTCTACTGGATACGCGAAACAGGCAAGGCCGAGCCACCGGCCCTGCTTACCTGCTCACCAGCGGTCATTGCGTGTTGTTTCAGTTCGGTTCGGCGCGGACCAATCTGCCTTTGAAAGCCAGCGTCACTTTCCACTACTTTCATGACATGCCACAGCGTAAGCGCCGATACGCCATCCGGACTGCCCGATGGAGCAGTCTGGTCGGGACCGATCTTGCAGTACTGGAGGTCGACGCAACATTGGCGTCGCTGATACAGGCCGGGGTCAACCCGCTCAAGCTGGCGTCCCATCAAACCAACGAGAGTCATGATGCGCTTAACATTGGCGCGCCGAGCGGCTTTACCGAACAAGGGCTTCGATTGAGTGCCTGCGCTGAACAAACCGCCGGAACGTTCATCGATCACCCCGGGGTGTTGCCTTTGGCCATGAAAAACAGCTGCGACCTTCGCCCTGGCAGCTCCGGTAGCCCGATGCTGAACCGCCACACCAATGAAATCACCGGCATCGTCAGTAAAGTCGTAAGCTCGCGCAATACACCAGCGCCGCCTGGCTGTGAACACTCGACGTCCTGCACAGCTGCCCGTTTCAACTACAGCTACTCTGCCAACTTTCTACACAACTGCTTTATTGACGGTGTCTTCACCAGCGATGGGGCGAACTGTTCATTGGAGCCGGTCGAGCTGACTGTCACGGAGCCCTGGAAGCTCAAGTCATACGTTCATAGAACGCAAAACGCGGATGAGCAGATCGTATTGCCTACGTGGGACTTCAGGTTCTCCCTCGAGGCGCCCTTCTATCGCTACAAAACGGTCCATAACGCCAGGGACTGCAAAGCTTCCGACAATTACAGTGCCGCCATCAGCGCTGAAGATGCTTACATCAATACTGAAATCGGGCCACAAAGCGGCGCACATGCACTGTGCATTATCGGCGTCGCCTCAGGGGAACTGCAGCTGACAAGGGCGATGTTGAATAACGTGTTTACAAGTGCCGTGTACTTGAGCGCGACGCCGACCGCTCCGTCTCAGGTTGTATCGAAGTGATGGTTACAGATACTTCGCCATTATGTCGTCCACCACGCCTTCCTTGCGTAGCTGATCCAGCGCGGCTTGCAGCTTCGCCACCACCTCATCCGGCACGTCCTTGTTCAGCGCCAAGTAAAGCTCGGCGCTGTTGAATCGCATCACGGTCTTGAGGCCGGTCACGCCATCCTGTCGCGCGAGGTAACGGCCGGCAGGGTCGCCGGTGGCCCACAGGTCGATCTGGCCATTGACCAGTTTCTTCGCGTTGTCCTGATCCCGCAGCACGACAATCGGCTTCAATCCCTGCTTGGCCAACGTCTCGGCAATTGCATCACCCTTGTAGGCGCCAATCTTGTATTTGCGCGCCTGATCCAGCGTCTCGAGGGTGATCTTGCTGTCAGCCTTGGCCAGCATGATCCAGTCATCCGGGCCAATCGGGCCGACCCACTTGAACAGGTTCTCGCGGTCCGGCAACCGAGCCATCACGAACACGCCGTAACCGGGTTTCTCAAGGGCGATTTTGTAGATCCGTTCCCAAGGGAAGCGTAGCGTCAGGCTGTAAGTGACTTTGGCACGTTTGAACATCTCACGGACGATGTCGACGGCGATGCCGTTGATGTTCTCGTCCTGAGCGAAGTTCTTGCCGTTCTTCGCCATGTTGTACGGTGGGAAGTTTTCAGTCAGCAACACCAGATCGGTGTCGTGATTTTCTGCGGCATGCACCCCATTGACGAGCAAAAGAGAAGCGCTGGCGAGGGCGAAAAGAAGGCGTCTAAGCATGTCTGGCTACCGAGATCCATGGCGTACCCAAGAGTGCCTTGAGCCCGCCATGATGTCCACTGGCCTGTATCGGTTTGTTTAGCGCATCACGATGCCGCGATGAGCCATGTAGGCCTTGGCTTCCTGCACGGTGTATTCGCCGAAGTGGAAAATACTCGCCGCCAATACTGCGCTGGCATGGCCTTCGATAATGCCGTCAGCCAAATGCTGGAGGTTGCCAACGCCGCCGGAAGCAATCACCGGAATACCCAGCGCATCGCTGATGGCACGGGTGACGCCCAGGTCGAAGCCGTTTTTCATGCCGTCCTGGTCCATGCTGGTCAGCAGGATTTCGCCAGCACCCAGGCCTTCCATTTTCTTCGCCCATTCAACGGCGTCGAGACCGGTCGGCTTGCGGCCGCCGTGGGTGAAAATCTCCCAGCGCGGGGTTTCGCCCGGCAGTGAAACCTTCTTGGCGTCGATGGCAACGACGATGCACTGCGAACCGAAATGTTGAGCAGCTTCGCCAACGAATTCCGGGTTGAACACCGCAGCAGTGTTGATCGAGACCTTGTCCGCGCCAGCATTCAACAAGTTGCGAATGTCCTGCACGGTACGCACGCCGCCGCCCACGGTCAGCGGAATGAACACCTGGCTGGCCATGCGCTCGACAGTGTGCAGCGTGGTGTCGCGGCCATCGACGCTGGCGGTGATGTCGAGAAAGGTAATCTCGTCGGCACCCTGCTCGTCATAGCGACGGGCGATTTCTACCGGGTCACCGGCGTCGCGGATGTTCTCGAACTTGACGCCCTTGACCACCCGGCCGTTATCCACGTCCAGGCAAGGGATGATGCGTTTGGCCAGCGCCATGGTCAGTCCTCAGCCTTTGTACGAATCGCAGAAAGCTTGCGCTTCAGCGACATCGAGAGTGCCTT
This sequence comes from Pseudomonas sp. RT4P38, assembly GCF_054897765.1. Lineage (NCBI taxonomy): Bacteria > Pseudomonadati > Pseudomonadota > Gammaproteobacteria > Pseudomonadales > Pseudomonadaceae > Pseudomonas > Pseudomonas sp. RT4P38. Next base: position 528,703 of record NZ_CM142703.1, on the reverse strand, counting down.
CGTAGATCGCCCGGCCAGTGATGGCGCCGATGATGCCTGGCGCCTTGGCGTCTAGCAGCGACTTGATGTCACCGAGGTTGTGGATGCCACCGGAAGCGATCACCGGGATCTTGGTTGCAGCGGCCAACGCAGCGGTGAACGGTACGTTGCAGCCCTGCATCATGCCGTCTTTGGCGATGTCGGTATAAACGATCGCGGACACGCCATCAGCTTCGAACTGCTTGGCCAGGTCGATCACCTGAAGGGTGCTGATCTCAGCCCAGCCATCGGTGGCGACGAAACCGTCTTTGGCATCCAGACCGACAATAACCTTGCCCGGGAACGCGCGGCAGGCTTCAGCGACGAAGGCCGGATCTTTCACGGCTTTGGTGCCGATGATCACGTAGCTCACGCCGGCCTTCACGTAGTGTTCGATGGTTTCCAGGGAACGGATACCGCCGCCGATCTGGATCGGCAGGTTCGGGTAGCGCTTGGCGATAGCGGTGACCACTTCGCCGTTGACCGGCTGGCCTTCGAAAGCGCCGTTCAAGTCGACCAGATGCAGACGACGGCAACCGCCCTCCACCCACTTGGCAGCCATGCTCACCGGGTCATCGGAAAACACCGTGGAATCTTCCATGCGGCCCTGGCGCAGACGAACACAGGCACCGTCTTTAAGATCGATAGCGGGAATAATCAGCATCTGGCAAACCTTCAAATTCGATTGTTCAGCTTCACTCGAAAATCAGTTTTTCTCGAGCGCCCACAGGTCGCTTTCGATGCTTTCGAACCTCTCTTTGAGGTGCGTCTGCACATCGAAAATCGCCCTGTTGTAATAGTGCGGAGCAATTTCGCGGGTAAACAGCTCAAGGATTTCAGCCGCTTCGAACGAACCCAGGTCGAGTTCGAAGCGATCCTCCATGAAGCGTTTGATCTTGTGATTGGCCTCGTTCTCCTGTTCGGGAGTGAGGGTCAGGATCGGCGGCTTCGTTTTCTTGGCGGCCATTTACCAGCGACCATCCCACGCGGCGAAGTTCTGCAGCAATTGCAGACCATGGGCATGGCTTTTCTCCGGGTGGAACTGCACGGCGAAACGCGAGCCATCGGCCAGCGCGGCGGCGAAGTCAACACCGTAGTGACCGCCACCCACCACTTGCCGCGGGTTGCCGGCAGCGATGTAGTAGCTGTGCACGAAGTAGAAACGCGCCAGGTCCGGAATGTTGTGCCACAGCGGATGTGTGACCGTCTGCTTCACTTCGTTCCAGCCCATGTGCGGGACTTTCAGGTGCTCGCCGTCTTCGTGCAGGTCTTTGCCGAAGAACTTCACTGCGCCTGGAAACAGGCCGATGCAGTCGACGCCGTCGTTCTCTTCACTGCTGTCGAGCAAGGCTTGCATGCCGACGCAGATGCCGAGGAACGGACGGTTCTGGCTGACTTCACGCACCAGCGAATCGAAGCCCAGGCGACGGATCTCCGCCATGCAATCGCGAATCGCGCCGACGCCGGGAAATACCACCCGGTCGGCTTCGCGAATCACGTCGGCATCACTGGTGATCAAGACCTTGCCGGCACCGACGTGCTCGAGGGCCTTGGCCACCGAGTGCAGGTTGCCCATGCCGTAATCGATAACCGCGACCGTCTGCATTACAGAACGCCCTTGGTCGACGGCATCTGACCGGCCATGCGGTCATCCAGCTCTACGGCCATGCGCAGGGCGCGGCCGAAAGCCTTGAACACGGTTTCGATCTGGTGGTGGGTGTTGGTGCCACGCAGGTTGTCGATGTGCAGGCTGACGAGGGCATGGTTGACGAAGCCCTGGAAGAACTCCTGGAACAGGTCAACGTCGAAGCCGCCAACGGTGGCGCGAGTATAGGGAACATGCATCTGCAGGCCCGGACGGCCGGAGAAGTCGATCACCACGCGCGACAGCGCTTCATCGAGCGGCACGTAGGCGTGGCCGTAACGACGGATGCCTTTCTTGTCGCCGATGGCTTTGGCGAAGGCCTGACCCAGGGTGATACCGACGTCTTCCACCGTGTGGTGATCGTCGATATGCAGGTCGCCCTTGCTGACAATATCCATGTCGATCAGCCCGTGACGGGCGATCTGGTCCAGCATGTGCTCAAGAAAAGGAACACCGATATCAAATCGGGCCTTTCCGGTGCCATCCAGGTTGATCGAGGCTTTGATCTGGGTTTCCAGAGTGTCGCGCTCGACTGACGCCTTACGTTCGGCCATCACCAGCTCCGCAAAATCATTGGGCGAAAAAGGCAACCATTATAGGGGCGCGAGCGCCAAACAGAAACACGGGAGGTGATATCACTGACGGAGTGAATCCCGTGTTGTCGGGGATAGACATGTCCATACAAGCCATTTGTACACACCACAAAACAAATGTGGGAGCGAGCTTGCTCCGGGCGGCGTTCCGACGATGAGGCCCTCACATTCAACATCTCTGTCGACTGTCAGACCGCCATCGCGAGCAAGCTCGCTCCCACAGGGGTGATGCGTTTACTTAACTTAGTGGAACAGAACTGCCGTTTTTTGCAGGGTCACCCAAACACCCCATGCCAACGGAATCCCCACCACCAGCCACGCGGCAATCGCCAGCGGACGTGTGCCAGGTGCCGCTTTCCACTCCAGCGAAGTGCTGGCATCAGCACCCTTGTCATGGCCCAGCGCCTGTTCGGCAGCCAGTTCAGCGTCTGTCATGAAGTACTTGTCAGCCACCGGACGCACCAGCAGGTTGCACAGGAAACCCAGCACCAGCAGGCCAGCGAGGATGTACAGAGTGATGTCGTATGCTGCGGCGCGCTCAACGCCAATGCTCAGCTGATATTCACGCAGGTAGTTCACCAACACCGGACCCAACACACCCGCCGCCGCCCAGGCAGTCAGCAGACGACCATGGATCGCGCCGACCATTTGCGTGCCGAACAGGTCCGCGAGATACGCAGGGGCCGTCGCAAAACCACCGCCGTACATCGACAGGATGATGCAGAAGGCCGCCACGAACAGCGCAACGTTGCCCAAGTGACCGAGGTTTGGAATCAACGCGTACAGAGCAAAGCCCAAGGCGAAGAACACGAAGTAGGTGTTTTTGCGACCCAGGTAGTCGGAGAACGACGCCCAGAAGAACCGGCCACCAATGTTGAACAGGCTCAGCAAACCGGTGAAACCGGCAGCGATCGCAGCGATCGAGGCCAACTGCGAGGCGTCGAGCTGACCGAAAGTCAGACCGTTACCCAGCAACTTACCGGCGAACACTTCCTGCAACAGCGGCGACGCCATGCCGAGGATGCCGATACCGGCGGATACGTTCAGGCACAGCACCAGCCACACCAGACGGAATTGCGGGGTTTTCCACGCCACATTCACGTGGACGTGACGGTGGGTGATCATCGCGTTGGAAGCTTTCTTCGCCGGAGAGGTCCAGCCTTCAGGCTTCCAGCCGGTTGGCGGAACGCGGTAGGACAGTGCGCCACCGATCATGAACACGAAGTAGATCGCGGCCATCACCAGAAAGCTCTGCCATACGCCGACGCTGGTTGGCGAAGCGAAGTGACCCATCAGGGCTGCGGCCAGCGGAGCACCGACCATCGCGCCACCGCCAAAACCCATGATCGCCATGCCGGTCGCCATGCCGCGTTTGTCCGGGAACCACTTGATCAGGGTCGAAACCGGCGAGATGTAGCCCAAGCCCAGGCCGATACCGCCAATGACCCCGGAACCGATCCACATCAGCCATATCTGGTGGGTATAGACCCCCAGCGCTGAAATCAGCAGACCGCCACACCAGCACAGTGCCGATACAACGCCGGCCTTGCGTGGCCCGGCGTGTTCCAGCCAGCCACCCCAGATCGCTGCCGAGCAGCCTAGGAAGATGAAGAACAGGGTGTAGATCCAGCCGAGCATCGAGATCGGCCAGTCGCATTGGGACGAAAAGACTTGCGAGATGAAGCTCATGTCCGGCGCGCAAGCCGCTGCCTTGGTCACGCCCAGGGCTTTGGACAGTGGCAACCAGAACACCGAGAAGCCGTAGGCCATGCCGATGCAAAGGTGGATGGCCAGGGCGGCCGGTGGGACCAGCCAACGGTTGAAACCGGGCTTGGCGATGATGCGTTCCTTGGACAGGAACGAGGGCTGGTCAGCCGTGAGGCCGTCCGCCGTGATGCTCGTGGTCATTGTGTATCCCCCAATTATTAGTAGGGTTCGCCTGCCACTCTTCACCCCCAGCCTTTATGCGCACGCACGACTGTTTTATCGGGGTGAAGCTTCATTTTGGTGTGACATCAAGTCGCAGAAGGACGGACGAACCGGCAGAGGTTACCATCTGTACGTGACAGAAAAACCAAAGTGACATCACCTTTTGTACGTTGTCTGTTTTCGTACCACCGAAGGAACCGCCATGCCGATCATAGTCGAGCCGCTGAACGAAGCCACTTACCAGGACCAGCAAGATCTACAGAAGATCTACCGCGATGCGCCGGACTGGCTGTTTGCGCCGTTTGCCGGGGATGTGCAGTTGATCGAAGGCTGCCTGCTTGAGGGTTCGCTGATTGCCGGCCGCTTCAATGATCGCCTGTTGGGCGCAGCACGTCTGCAACGTCATCAGGATGTCTGGCATCTGTCTCAACTATGCGTACGAAAAATTACCCGTCGTCGTGGCGTGGCCGAGCGCCTGGTGCACGAAGCGCAGAAAATGGCGTCGCAATCAGGCGCGATTTTGCGTCTGCTGGCGCCTGCCGGGCACCTGGAGGCACAAGCGCTGGCGGCCAAACTGAAAGTGCCGCTGGACGTGTTGTCGACGTGATCGCTGACCGGTCGTCCGCTGCGGAGCGCTATACTCCCCGGCTAAATTTCGAATTCGACTAACTACAAGGACTCGCCCATGAAAGCGTTCGGCAAAATCCTGGGTCTGGTACTTCTCGGACTGTTGCTGATCATTGTGGCGCTGGGCTTTGCCCTGACCCACCTCTTTGATCCCAACGACTATAAAGACGAGATTCGCCAGATTGCCCGCGACAAGGCCCACATCGAGCTGACGCTCAATGGCGATATCGGCTGGAGCCTGTTCCCGTGGCTGGGCCTGGAATTGCACGAAGCCAGTGTCGCGACCCTGGCCAAGCCCACCGAACCGTTCGCCGACTTGCAAATGCTCGGTCTGTCGGTTCGCGTGTTGCCGCTGCTGCGCCGTGAAGTGCAGATGAGCGATGTGCGCGTCGAGGGCCTTAACCTGCGCCTGAACCGTGACAAGGACGGCCACGGCAACTGGGAAGACATCGGCAAGGCGCCAGCAACCTCGGCCACGCCACCCGCCACCACCGAAGCCCCTACGCCAGAAACCACCGCCCAAGCAGAAAAACCGGCCCAGCCAATCCGCCTGGACATCGACAGCCTGACCGTCAACAACGCCCGTGTTGAATACAGCGATGAGAAAACCGGCAAGCAGTTCAGCGCCGAAAGCATCCAGCTGAGTACCGGCCCGGTGCATGACTCCACCAATATCCCGATCAAACTCACCGCGTTCCTGGGCACCAACCAGCCAGTCCTGCGCGTGCGTACCGAGCTCAACGGCGAACTGCGTTTCGAGCGCGCACTGCAGCGCTACAAACTCGAAGACATGAAACTCTCCGGTGAAGTTGCCGGCGATCCGCTGCAAGGCAAGACCATGACCTTCGCCGCCCAGGGCCAGTTGCTGCTGGATAAAGCAGCGAACGTCGCCGAATGGACCGGCATCAAAATCTCCGCCAACCAATTGCGCGCGCTGGGTGAACTGAAGGTCAACGACCTCGACAAGACTCCGCAAATCAACGGCGGCCTCTCGATCGCCCAGTTTGATCTGGCGAAATTCATCGATAGCATCGGCCAGAAACTCCCGGCAATGGCCGAAGGCAGCCTGAGTAAAGTCGAGCTGGTCAGCCGTCTTGCGGGAACGCCTACCAGCCTGTCGTTCGATAACATCAACCTGAAAGTCGACGACAGCACCTTCACCGGCCGCATTGCCGTCGAGGACTTCGCCAAGCAATCGCTGCGGGCGAGCCTCAAAGCTGACACCTTCAACGTCGACCGTTACCTGCCGCCAAAGTCTGCCGAAGCCAGCAGCGCAACGCAGGTCCGTCAGGCTGAAGTCGCCACCACCGAAGCCGATGCCATGGCCGGCGCGGGCAGCACACCGCTGCCGCAAGCACCGACCAAAGACGCGTGGAGCAACGAACGTCTGTTGCCAGTGGAACGGCTGAGCAAACTCGACGTGGACGCTGACCTCACCTTCGGCCAGTTGACCCTGGATAAACTGCCGATCCAGAACGCGGCGCTCAAGGCCACCGGTCAGGGCGGCCTGCTGACACTGGAAAACCTTCGCGGCGAGTTGTACGACGGCCACTTCGACGCCAAAGGTACGCTCGACGTGCGCCAACAGGTGCCCGCGCTGAACATGCAGACACAGATCAGCAAAGTGCCGGTGGAAAAAATCCTCGAAAGCCAGGGTAAAAATCCGCCGGTCAAAGGTCTGGTGACGCTCAACAGCAACCTGACCGGCAGCGGCAACAGCCAGAAAGCACTGATCGAAAGCCTCAACGGCAACGCCAGTTTCGTCATCAACGACGGCGTCCTGCTCAATGCCAACCTCGAACAACAGCTGTGCAAAGGCATCGCCACCCTGAACCGTAAATCCCTCACCGGCGAGCCACGGGGCAAGGACACACCGTTCCAGGAGCTCAAGGGCAACCTGACCTTCCGTAACGGCGTGGCCAGCAACCCGGACCTGAAAGTGCGCATCCCGGGCATGACCGTCAACGGCGACGGTGACGTCGATCTGCGGGTGCTGGGCATGGATTACCGCGTGGGCATTATCGTCGAAGGCGACAAGAGCGACATGCCGGACCCGGCCTGTCAGGTCGGCGAGAGGTTCGTCGGCATCGAGTGGCCGCTGCGTTGCCGGGGCCCGCTGGAGCTAGGCGCCAAAGCTTGCCGCCTCGATAACGAACGCATGGGCCAGGTCGCGAGCAAAATGGCTGGCGAGAAAATCAGCGAAAAAATCGATGAGAAGCTTGGCGACAAGGTCAGCCCGGAGTTGAAAAACGCCTTAAAGGGGCTGTTCAAGCGATGAGAGCCGAGCAGTTTTCAACGGCGGTGCTGGACTGGTACGACCGCCACGGCCGTCACGACTTGCCCTGGCAACAAGGCATCACGCCGTATCGGGTGTGGGTGTCAGAAATCATGTTGCAGCAAACCCAGGTCAGCACCGTGCTGAACTACTTCGACCGTTTCATGGCCTCGTTGCCGACCGTCGAAGCCCTGGCCGCTGCGCCGGAAGACGAAGTCCTGCACCTGTGGACAGGCCTCGGTTACTACACCCGCGCACGCAATCTGCAGAAGACCGCGAAAATTGTCGTCGCCGAATACGGCGGCGAGTTTCCGAGGGATGTGGAAAAGCTTGTTGATCTGCCGGGTATCGGCCTGTCCACGGCGGGCGCCATCGCCAGCCTGAGCATGGGCCTGCGGGCGCCGATCCTTGATGGCAACGTCAAACGGGTGCTGGCGCGCTTTACCGCGCAAGAGGGCTATCCGGGCGAGCCAAAGGTCGCGAAACAGCTGTGGGCGAACGCTGAGCGCTTCACACCGCATGATCGGGTCAACGCCTACACCCAGGCAATGATGGATCTGGGCGCTACGCTCTGTACACGCAGCAAACCGAGCTGCCTGCTTTGCCCGCTTGAAAAGGGTTGCGAGGCGCACATGCTCGGCCTCGAAACCCGCTACCCGATCCCCAAACCGCGCAAAGCCGTGCCACAGAAGCGCACGCTAATGCCGATGCTCGCCAACGGCGAAGGCGCGATTCTGCTTTACCGTCGCCCTTCCACGGGCTTGTGGGGCGGTTTATGGAGCCTGCCGGAACTCGACGACCTCGACGACCTGCAACATCTGGCGACGCAGCATTCGCTGGAGCTGGGCAGCCAACAGTCGCTGCCGAGCCTGGTGCACACCTTCAGTCACTTTCAGTTGTCCATCGAACCCTGGCTGGTTCAGGTCCAGGAGGCCGGCCATCACGTGGCCGAGGCCGACTGGCTCTGGTATAACCTCGCCACCCCGCCGCGCCTGGGCCTTGCCGCCCCGGTCAAAACCTTGCTCGAACGCGCGGCCGCCGTATTGAACGCAGGAGAGTCGTCATGACCCGCACCATCATGTGCCGCAAGTACAAAGAAGAATTGCCCGCCCTGGAACGCGCCCCATTCCCGGGGGCGAAAGGTCAGGACATTTTTGACCATGTCTCGGCCAAGGCCTGGGCCGACTGGCAGAAACACCAGACCCTGCTGATCAACGAAAAACGCCTGAACATGATGAACGCCGACGACCGCAAATATCTTCAGGGCGAGATGGACAAGTACTTCTCCGGCGAGGAATACGCCAAAGCCGACGGCTACGTTCCGCCGGCTGAATAATCCCGCTTTCTCGGGGGGCGGATCGTAAGCGACGGTAATAATTAAATATTTTTTGAAAACTTGCTTGACGACCCCCTGAAAAACCCGTTTAATGCGCCCCGTTGCCCAGATAGCTCAGTCGGTAGAGCAGGGGATTGAAAATCCCCGTGTCGGCGGTTCGATTCCGTCTCTGGGCACCAAATACCGAAAACCCTGAATCGCAAGATTCAGGGTTTTTTTATGCCTGGGATTTAGTAACGCCCAACTACTCATCAACATCCCAGTGAAAAACCAGATTGCGGGCGGTGCCGCTTCCGACATCCGTTGTGTCATGTTTCGCTTCACCATTACGGGTCGCGACAACGGAGTACTTGCCGGGAGGTAGCTGAACGTAAACCAACGGGCCAGCCTGGCTCAGCGTCAATACCGTCTGCCCCGGTGCTTTCTGAATGACCACATCTACGTCGGGAACGTATTTATTTTCCGGCCCGATAGAGAAGGTCATGTGCAGGTTGTATCCAGTGGTTTGCTGGATAGCCTTCGACTCATCCTCGCCAATACCGCCGGACAGGTAAGTAATCCCGTTTTGCTCTTGCCTCTGGACTTGCACACCTGAGCTATCGATGGGCTCAAGGCTGGCGGCCGGCGACAGCGCTGGGAACATCAACAAGCCGATTGCGGCGATGGGCAACATGAGTGAATGGACGTACTTCATGATGGCGACTCCCGGGCTCCGCAGAACCCAATCGTTACTCCTTTTTAGATTTCTCGCTGAATGTCCTAGTTTTAGATTGATTAGTACTTGGGTTCACTGCGAATTGGACTACGTGATGTGCTCTTCATGCATGAGCTGCCGTCGGCCCGGTCCTGCATAGCAAATCCACTTTTCCTTCCGATTTACCAGCAACGCCCGGCATCGCGGGTTATCACTCTCTTGCCATCCTCTTCCGACTGTTTCCTTCAGCTGCGGAAAATGTCATGACCTCCCTCAAACCCGGTAACAAAGATCCGCAAATAACCTCACTGCTCGGCAATCTTGGTGAATTGATCCGCGAAGCGCGTCAGAAGGTATTACGAGCGGTCGATACCGTTCAGGTGCAAACCTGTTGGCAGATCGGACGGCATATTGTGGAGTTCGAGCAGGAAGGCGCTCGGCGGGCGAGTTATGGCAAGCAGCTGCTATCGACACTGGCGAAAGTACTGACGTCGGAGTTTGGGAAAGGTTTTGACGAACGCAACCTGCGATACATGCGGGACTTTTATCAGACCTTTCCATTTTGGAACGCAGTGCGTTCCGAATTGAGCTGGACCCACTACCGCAGACTGCTACGAGTCGACAACGACCACGCTCGCCACTGGTACATGAACGAATCAGCCCTGCAGAACTGGTCAAGTCGCGCCCTCGAGCGCCAGATCAATACCCTCTATTACGAACGCTTGCTGGCGAGCCGCGACCGGGCTGCCGTCAAACAGGAAGCCGCCACCAACATCCAGCAAATGAACGCCAGCCCTCGGGATTTCATCCGGGACCCAGTGCTACTGGAGTTTCTCGGCCTGCCCAATGCGGGCTTGATCCAGGAAAGTGAACTTGAACAAGCATTGATCAATCAACTCCAGGGCTTCCTGCTCGAATTGGGCAAAGGCTTCGCCTTCATCGCTCGTCAGCAACGCATCAGTACCGAGAGCAAAGACTTCTACATCGATTTGGTGTTCTACAACTACCTGCTCAAGTGCTTCGTCATCTTCGACCTCAAGCGCGGCGTACTGACCCACCAGGATGTCGGCCAGATGGACATGTACGTGCGCATGTACGACGACCTCAAGCGCGGACCGGAGGATGGCCCCACCGTCGGCCTCATTCTGTGCGCGCAAAAAGATGAATCGGTGGTGCGCTATTCAGTACTGCAAGGCAACGAACAACTGTTCGCCAGTACCTACAGACTGGTACTGCCGAGCGAGGAGGAACTTCGCACAGAACTGGATCGGGAGTGGGCGGTGCTTGAGGAGCGGTTACTCAAGCAAAGGCTCCGATAAGCACGGGTGGATTGTTCATAAACGGCGTGAAGACTATGGTGACTGGCTAACCGCAAAGGTTCAAAGCCGATGAATTTGCAGGACATGCCCTCACTGGCCCCGACGCAACTTGAATTGCCGTTACCCACCGGCACACCTGGTGACTCTTTCAAGGAACCCGCCGCCGACGGTTTCATCCTTGGCGGCTTCACCTGGCGGCATGCGAATCAAGACTCGACCCGTCCAGTGGTGATCATCAACGCCGCAACATCGGTCCGCTGTCGGCACTACTCGCGCTTTGCCGATTACCTATTCGCCAACGGCTTCGACGTGATCACTTACGACTACCGTGGCATCGGCGAATCGCGACCCGCGTCGCTGAAAGGGCTTCGGGCTTCATGGTCAGATTGGGGCGCGCTGGACTTTGAGGCGATGCTCAAGCGCGCTCAGCGTGAATTTCCCGGGCAACCCATCGATGTTGTAGGCCACAGCTTTGGAGGCTGTGCAGCGGGCCTGGGAGCTTCCGGGCATATGATTCGACGTCTGGTGACCGTCGGTGCGCAATTCGCTTACTGGCGCGATTACGCGCCCGCCCATCGCTGGCGGATGTTCGGCAAGTGGCATCTGGTGATGCCGTTGATGACATTGCTTTGCGGCTACTTCCCCGGCAAACGTCTCGGCTGGCTAGAGGACACCCCCGCCGGCGTGGTTCGCGACTGGAGCATGCCCACCGCGCACTACGAGAAACGCCCCAGCGGTCGCATCCTTCACGCAAAATCCGGGCGACTGCCCTTCTCATCCGTCACCGCACAAAACCTGGCCATCAGCATCAGCGACGATCCTTACGGCACGATTCCGGCCATCGAACGGCTGCTGGGTTACTTCACCAACAGCACGAACGCCCACTTGCGAATCGCCCCCGAAGACATCGGCGAACAAGAAGTCGGACATTTCGCCTTTTTTCGTAGCCCATACCAAGCCACACTATGGCCCATTGCATTGTCCTGGTTGCAAACCGGCAAACTGGCCCCCGACACACCTGGGCGGCTAGTGCCACGCAACTGACTGATGCGCCCACTCAACGGAATACGGAACGACGCCCATGGCATCCGCCAACAAGCAGAACAAACGCGCCACACGCGCCAAAGCCAAGGCCAAGCAGAACCGCACCCAACGGGCTGCCGCGCCGGTCGAGCTGGACCCGAACGACGATCGAATCGACTTTGAATCGGTGGACCTGACCGAGCTGTTCAAGAAAATGATCGACGCTGAAAAAACCAGCCAGCAAGCCATGTGCGTCGCCTTCTTGGAAGACCCGCTGCTGGGGCTCGTGTACGAGCAGGAAGGCGAAGAAGGCGCGATGGACTTCATCCTCGCCGCTCTGATCGAATATCGCCAATGGTCCACCGAAGTCGACGAAGCCGGCGCCTTGGCGTGGATCGAATCCCCAGCCTTCCAGGCTGACTACGTGGCGGCGTCCGACGCCATCGCGGCCCAAACACAACCGAAAGCAAACTGAGTTCCCATGGCATCCCTGAACAAGCAACAGAAACGCGCCAAACGCGCCAAGATCAAAGCCAAACAAATCAATATCCACGGCAGAAAACCCGCTGCGCTGGACGATGACCTGGGCGAAATCGGCGAGCCGATCCCGGAATACACCCTGGCGATGTTCAGCAAAATGCGTGACGCGGAAGCCACCAGCCGCAACGACATGCTGCTGACCTTGCTGTCGAACCTTGCCGGCATCATCAGCGACCACCCAGAACTGCTGGACATGGAAAACGCCGACAACGAAGCCATGGCCGCCACTCACCTGGCCGCCGACATGCTGATCGATTACCGCATGTGGGCCGACGGCATGGACCGCGATACCGCCCAGGCCTGGCTGACAGACCCGCAGTTCATCACCGACTTCGGCACGGCGCTCGACAGCTATCGCGAGTCGCTGGATGCGCAGGAAGAAAAGGCTAAGTAAACACTCGCCTCAGAAACAAAAACGGCCGTTTGTCATCACTGACAGCGGCCGTTTTGCGTTACGCGGTGTGAATCAGTTCAGCACCACCGCGCCACGCTTTTCCAGTTTGCGACGGCGAGCCACGAACAAACCGGCAGCCACCACCAATACGCTCAGCAGCCCAGTCGTGAGGATCTCCACGCGATGGGCTTCCTGGAACAGCATGATCGTCAGTATGCCAACGATGAACACGATCACCGCATAGGTCAAACCAGGGAACAGCCACATCTGGAAGGCAATTTTCTCACCGGCAGCCATGCGCTTCTGACGCAAGCGCAGTTGGGAAACTGCGATCACCAGATACACCAGCAGCGCGATGGCGCCGGAGCTGGCCAACAGGAATTCGAACACGGCGGCCGGGGCCACGTAGTTGGCGAATACGGCGAGGAAGGCCGCGGCGGTCGACAGCATCACAGCCCAGTAAGGTGTGCCGCTACCGTTCGTGCGCTGGGACACGGCCGGAGCATCGCCGCGCTTGCCGAGGGAAAACAGCATGCGCGAAGCGGTGTAGAGCGCCGAGTTCAGGCAGCTTGTTACGGCAACCAGAACCACGATGTCGACGATCAGCTTGGCATTCGGGATGCCCATGCGTTCAAGCACGGTCTGGTAGGAACCGACAGCTGCCAGTACCGGATCATTCCATGGCACCAGCGCCACGACGATGAAGATCGACACGAGGTAGAACAAGCCGATCCGCCAGATCACCGAGTTGGTGGCCTTGGAGATTTGCTTGCCCGGGTTCTTCGATTCCGCGGCCGCAATGGTCACGATCTCGGTGCCCATGAAGGAGAACATGGTGGTCAACATTGCAGCGAGTACAGCGCCCATGCCGTTTGGCAGGAAGCCTTGCGTGTCGAACAGGTGCGAAACGCCGCTGACCTGGCTGTTCGGCAAGAAGCCGAAAATCGCCAGAACGCCGAGGACAATGAAACCGATGATCGCCACGACTTTGATCAGGGCGAACCAGAATTCGAATTCACCGTAGTTCTTCACGCTGAACAGGTTGGTCACCGTCAGCAACAAGGTAATGATCAAGGTGAAGGCCCAGATCGCCACATTCGGGAACCAGGCATGCAGGATGGTCGCGGCGGCGTTGGCCTCCAGCGGAATGACCAGAACCCAGAACCACCAGTACAACCAACCGATGGTGAAACCGGCCCAGTGACCGATCGCGCGATCGGCGTACGTCGAGAAGGAGCCCGTGTCCGGCGAAGAGACGGCCATTTCGCCGAGCATGCGCATCACCAGGACCACCAGGGTACCAGCGGCAGCGTAGGCCAACAGCACGGCTGGGCCTGCTGCGGCGATGGCGTGGCCCGAGCCGACGAACAGGCCGGCACCGATAACCCCGGCGATCGACAGCATGGTCACATGACGCGGTTTGAGCCCCTGTTCGAGGCCATTGGAGCTTGGGGTACTGCTCATTGAAACTACCTTTGTAAGGAAAAGCGAATGCATCCATCCCGCTTGGGATTCCCTCTCGTAAAAAGAAACCAACGGGGCGTTCCGTATTCTGCACGCAATAATTGCGCCAAAATATTACAAACTCCTCATCCTCGGTGCTCTCGGCACTGACCGGACAGTCACCGCAAGTCACTGAGATTAATGGCAATTCGCCCCAGAAACACACTCATAAATGAGCCGGCGCACAATAAAAGTGCAGATCAGGAACGTTTGGCCGGTAAGCGCTTCCAACACCCCGCCAAAGCTGGCAACATCGCGCCCTTTTTTACGCGGCAGCCGCGGAGCATCTGGTTCAAACGGCTGTTCGGTTGATAGCAGCGCGACAGTCTGCTGTATCGATGCGACAACCTGCCACATGCCACCCGTTTACTGCCCGTAGCACTGTTGGCTGCCATTCGAACGCTATGCTAGCTTGGCCGCCTCGCCAGGAAGGCCGCCAACAGCAGGAGCGAAATACTATGAGGAACGCACATGGCTGAGGCCACGCCCGCGCTTGAAATCCGCAACTTGCACAAACGCTACGGACAGCTTGAGGTGCTCAAAGGCATCTCGCTGACCGCCCGCGACGGCGACGTGATCTCGATCCTGGGTTCTTCCGGTTCCGGCAAGTCCACATTCCTTCGTTGCATCAACCTGTTGGAAAACCCGCATCAGGGCCAAATCCTGGTGGCCGGCGAAGAACTCAAGCTCAAAGCCGCGAAAAACGGCGAACTGGTCGCTGCTGACGGCAAGCAGATCAACCGCCTGCGCAGCGAGATCGGTTTTGTGTTTCAAAACTTTAATCTCTGGCCGCACATGAGCGTGCTCGACAACATCATCGAAGCCCCGCGCCGGGTGCTCGGCCAGAGCAAGGCCGAGGCCATTGAAGTCGCCGAAGCCTTGTTGGCCAAGGTCGGCATCGCTGACAAACGCCACGCCTACCCCGCGCAACTCTCCGGCGGTCAGCAACAGCGCGCGGCCATCGCTCGCACGTTGGCGATGCAGCCCAAGGTGATCCTGTTCGACGAGCCCACCTCCGCCCTTGACCCGGAAATGGTTCAGGAAGTACTTAATGTCATCCGAGCATTGGCCGAAGAAGGCCGCACCATGCTGCTGGTCACCCATGAAATGGGCTTCGCCCGTCAGGTTTCCAGCGAGGTGGTGTTCCTCCACCAGGGCCTGGTAGAAGAGCAAGGATCGCCACAGCAGGTGTTCGAAAACCCGCTTTCGGCGCGCTGCAAACAATTCATGTCCAGCAACCGCTAACGGAGCTACCCGCATGCAGAACTACAAAAAAATCTTCCTGGCTGCTGCCGTCACCCTGGCCTTCAGCGCCGGTGCCGCCGCCGAGACCTTGAAGATGGGCATCGAAGCGGCCTACCCGCCGTTCAACAACAAAGATGCCAGTGGCAATGTCGTCGGCTTCGACAAAGAAATCGGCGACGCCCTGTGCGCCAAGATGAAAGTCGAATGCACCGTGGTCACGTCTGACTGGGACGGCATCATTCCGGCCCTGAACGCCAAGAAGTTCGACTTCCTGATCTCCTCGATGTCGATCACCGACGAGCGCAAACAAGCGGTGGACTTCACCGACCCGTACTACTCCAACAAGCTGCAATTCATCGCCAAGAAAGACGTCGACTTCAAAACCGACAAGGCCTCCCTGCAAGGCAAAGTGATCGGCGCACAACGTGCGACCCTCGCTGGCACCTGGCTGGAAGACAACATGGAAGGCGTTGAAATCAAACTCTACGACACCCAGGAAAACGCCTACCTCGACCTGACCTCCGGTCGTCTGGACGGCATCCTGGCGGACAAGTACGTCAACTACGAGTGGCTGAAAAGCGACGCCGGTCGGTCCTACGAGTTCAAGGGCGATCCGGTGGAAGAAAGCGACAAGATCGGTATCGCTGTACGTAAAGGCGACCCGATCCGCGCGAAGCTGAACCTTGCCCTGAAAGAAATCGTCGAGGACGGCACTTACAAAAAGATCAATGACAAGTACTTCCCGTTCAGCATCTATTGATTCTGACCTGCCTGACCGGCGCCGTTCGCTGACGGCGCCAGTCCTTGGCATTGCCTGCCGCAATTGAAAAGAAATCCATGACTATCGATCTCTACGGATTCGGCCCAGCGCTCGCCGCTGGCGCGCTGATGACTGTGAAACTGGCACTCTCGGCTTTGTGCGTGGGGCTGGTACTCGGTCTGCTCGGCGCCTTGGCCAAGACTTCCCCGTACAAGCCGCTGCAATGGCTTGGCGGTACTTACTCGACGCTGGTTCGCGGCATCCCGGAATTGCTATGGGTGCTGTTGATCTACTTCGGCACAGTCAACCTGATGCGTGCCTTGGGCGAGTTCTTCGGCAACCCCGACCTCGAACTCAATGCCTTTGCCGCTGGTGTGATTGCGCTGGGACTGTGCTTCGGCGCCTATGCCACGGAAGTTTTTCGCGGTGCAATTTTGGCCATCCCCAAAGGTCACCGTGAAGCGGGTGTGGCGCTGGGCCTGTCGAAATTTCGCATCTTCACCAAGCTGATCATGCCGCAGATGTGGCGCATCGCCCTGCCCGGCCTGGGCAACCTGTTCATGATCCTGATGAAAGACACCGCGCTGGTGTCAGTGATCGGCCTGGAAGAGATCATGCGTCACGCGCAAATCGGCGTAACCGTGTCCAAACAGCCGTTCACCTTCTATATGGTGGCCGCGTTCATGTACCTGGGTCTGACAATTCTCGCCATGACGGGCATGTACTTTATGGAAAAACGTGCCGCTCGCGGCTTCGCGAGGAGCACCCAATGAACTGGGAAATCATCATCAAGTGGCTGCCGAAACTGGCTCAAGGCGCGACGCTGACCCTGGAGCTGGTGGCCATCGCCGTGATCGCGGGTTTGCTGCTGGCCATTCCGCTAGGCATCGCCCGCTCATCGCGACTCTGGTACGTGCGGGCATTTCCCTACGGCTACATCTTCTTTTTCCGTGGCACACCGTTGCTGGTTCAGCTGTTCCTGGTCTACTACGGCCTGGCGCAGTTCGACGCGGTCCGTAACAGCTCGATGTGGCCGTACCTGCGCGATCCGTTCTGGTGTGCCACGGCGACCATGACGCTGCACACCGCGGCCTACATCGCCGAGATCCTGCGCGGCGCGATCCAGGCGATTCCACCGGGCGAGATCGAAGCAGCGCGGGCGCTGGGCATGTCCCGGCCCAAGGCGCTGTTCTACATCATCCTGCCCCGTGCCGCCCGCATCGGCCTGCCGGCCTACAGCAACGAAGTGATCCTGATGCTCAAGGCCAGTGCCCTGGCCAGCACCGTGACCTTGCTGGAACTGACCGGCATGGCCCGCACCATCATTGCCCGGACCTACCTGCCGGTGGAGATCTTCTTCGCAGCGGGCATGTTCTATCTGCTGATGGCTTATGTGCTGGTACGCGGTTTCAAGCTGCTGGAGCGCTGGTTGCGCGTCGATGCCTGCCAAGGACGTTGATGCCTGCGTGCTGACGGGCGAGGTCTTACTCGCCCGTTTCGCGGCACTGGATGCTTTTCTGATTGAGCATCAGGCGCTGTGGAAGCCTCGGCCGTTTACTCATCTGCAGCTTCCTTGGGAAGCGTCCTACCCGCAGCTGGCCGAATGGCTACGCGGGCGGTCGCTGGAAGAGGCGGAACATAGCCACAACCAACCTTGCTTGCTGGATGCGCCGGAGCCTTTTGCCTCGCTGGCGGCGTTGTCCCTTGAACTGAGCACAGTGGGTGAATTGCCGGCTCATGCGCTTGAAGCGGCAGGCCATCGGTTGAATGTCGATGTGCCGGGGCGCAAGTGGCAGCAAATCGAAGCCTTCGCCAGTTGCTTGCAGTTTGCTGACGCGCCAAGTCATTGGCTGGACTGGTGCTCAGGCAAAGGACACTTGGGACGACGTCTGCTGCAAACCGGGCAACAACTGACCTGCCTGGAATACGACCCGGCGCTGGTTTCCAGCGGACAAGCACTCAGCCAACGTCATCAAATGCATGCGCTGCATGTCGAGCAAGACGTGCTCGCTGCGGACGCCGCTTCTTTCTTGAATGCCGATCACACGCCAGTAGCGTTGCACGCCTGCGGTGATCTGCATGTGCGGCTGATCCAGCTCGCCAGTGCGGAAGGCTGCAAACAACTGGCCATCGCGCCTTGCTGCTACAACCGAATCAGTCTGAGCGAGTATCAGCCGCTTTCCTCGTCGGCCAAGCGCTCCGACCTACAGCTGTCCCTCGAAGATCTTTCGCTACCGATGAGCGAAACCGTCACCGCCGGAGCTCGCGTCCGACGTCAGCGGGACGCCTCTATGGCCCGACGCCTCGGCTTCGACCTGTTGCAGCGGCAACTGCGCGGCATGGACGAATACCTGCCCACCCCGTCCCTGCCCAGCGCCTGGCTGGATAAATCCTTCGCCGATTACTGCCATCATTTGGCCGTGCTTAAAGAGTTATCCACAATCGACCCGCAGGATTGGTCAGCACTCGAAGCCGCTGGTTGGCAGCGATTGGCCGAAGTGCGCAATCTGGAGCTGTTGCGCGGTCTTTTCCGACGCCCGTTGGAGCTTTGGCTGGTACTCGATCGGGCACTTTTCCTGTTCGAGCAGGGTTATGCGGTTCGCCTCGGAACGTTCTGCGAAACCTCGCTCACACCGCGTAATTTCCTGATCCTGGCTGAGCGCCCTTAAAGCACCTCAGCCTGTGGATAACTCTGGGGATGAAATTATCGTGGATCCAATATATACGGCTGTTTCGGGGCTGAAACACAACTGTTCAATTTTCGTACACCTGTAAAAAAATTGGAAAAACAGGCATTTGCGATCAAATGAGAACGGCTCCACAAATTTGCCTCTAAACAGGTGCGGTACAGATCCCGTTGTGCATAAGCGTTCAGCCAAAACAACATAAACGACCTGCGAAACCTCAACTATCTTTGCCAAACGCCAGAATTGCCTGGCGTTCAAACAGCAAGGAGCTGGGAAAAACATGAGCACATTGAACAGTGCACAGGAAGCCGTCGATACCGTCGCCAACCAAGCCATTGATGCTGCACTGCAGCAAACCTTCGCGGTGGGTGGCGCCATCATCAACAACGCAACGGGCCAGGTCATCGCCGCGCTGCACAACAACGTGCTGATGCCTTTCCCCGGCAGTGGCACCACGTACTTTCTACCTCATGATCCGACCGCCCACGGCGAGCGGCAATTGGTGGACTGGTACTACGAAAACGTCGCGCCATTGAACTTGCCACCGCCCAATCAGTTGACCGTCGTCACCACCCTAGACCCATGCGCCATGTGCGCCGGTTCGCTGCTGACTGCAGGATTTAACGTCGCCGTCAGTGCGATCGATGACTATGCAGGCATCAACTACAACAGTCAGTTCACCTTTCCGTCGCTGCCACCGCAGATCCGCCAACAGGCGCAGGACACCTGGGGTTATTACGCGATTGCGGCGCCTGTCAGCCGGGCCTATCAGGGTTCGACCAGCCCGGTGTTCGGCGGCCAGACCATCGACTCGGCGGCGTACTTCCTCTGCAGCTCGATCTTCTCCGCCAGCGTCAACACTGTTCGCGAGGCCAGCAACAACAGCGGTCTGCCACCGGATCAACTGCAAAACCCGGCAAACCTTCCGGCCAACAGCAAAGTGCGCCAGGCACTGACGGCGCTCAGCCCGTTTGCGCTGACCGTGCAATCGGCGAACCCACGCGACCCCGGCGCAGAACTCGCCCCGCCACTGTTACAAACCGCACAGCACAGCCCCGTGTTCAACTCGGTGGCCCTCATCGATCCGTTCGGCAACCTGCTGGTGTGCCTGGGAGGCGTCGAGAACCAGTCGCCGATTCGTACAGCGTTCATGGAAACTACCCGCAACTACGCGGTCATGCGCTGGACCCTGATGAACGACCCCGACCCGACGGTTCGCGCCCAGGCCGAGCAATACCTGACGCATCCGAAGTACGGCACCTTCGTCTTCCTCTACGCCCCCGACCCCGCCACCCCGCAGGCCGTGATGACCTTCGGCGCGTACGGTTCGACCATGGAAGGCCCCGTGCCGCAGAGCTATCCGTCCAACCTGCAATACGTGCTGCTGCCGGGCAACACCACCGCCCAGGCGTTGTCGACACTGGCCCAGAACCTGCCGCCGTTCTACACGCAAAGCGTGCAAGTGGCGCCCGCGCAGGTGTTGAGTCAGGACCTGATCAACGCGGTAAAAAACGGCATGTAATGCTTTAAAGCAATCGCTCAGGCCGGCCCCGCAGAAGCGTCCGCGGGGCCGGCCTGACGGTTGCGCAAAAATAGTCTGAATTCAGGGGTTTACAGAACCAACGCAATCGCTATAATCGTCGCCCTAACACGCCGGTATAGCTCAGTTGGTAGAGCAACTGACTTGTAATCAGTAGGTCCCGGGTTCGACTCCTGGTGCCGGCACCACATTAGGTTCCATTGCATTCCACCGAATGCTCTGGAAGCCCCGAAAACCCGCCCTTTGGCGGGTTTTTTCGTTCCAGGACCCTCTGTCGGGATCCAACAAAATCCCCCTTCCCCGAGGGTATGTTAGGGGTACTGCGATTTCCCGGTCAGGAGCGCGTACCCCTATGCCACGTCTAGCGATCCCCCTCAGCGACCTGCAATGCCGCACGGCCAAAACCCGCGAACGCGCCTACAAACTGTTCGACGGCGGCGGCATGTACCTTTTCGTCAAACCCAATGGCGTGAAGACCTGGCGCTTGAAGTACACCAAGCCCAGCGGCAAGGAAGGTACGCTCATCATCGGCAATTACCCCATCGTTACCCTTTCCGTCGCACGACGTAAGCGAGACGAAGCCAAGGCGTTGCTGCTCGACAACCTCGACCCAATGGAAGAAAAGAAGAAGGCCAAGATCGTAGCCCAGCGGGCGGCACTGCTTTTCGAAACCGTTGCTCTGGAGTGGCACGCCGACATGTCCCGTCGCTGGACCGAAGGACACGCAAAAACCGTGATGAGCCGACTGCGTACCCACGTCTTCCCGTTGATCGGCCAACGACCCATCGCCGAACTCGATACCCATGACCTGCTAGAGATCACCCAGCGCATCAAGGAACGCGGCACCATGGATGTGGCGTTACGGGTACAGAACTACTTATCCACCATCATGCGCGGGGCCAAAAGGGCTCGGCAGATCACCATGAATCCTGCACTGGATCTGGCAGGCTCGATTCACGCGCCGCGCACAGTCCATCGCCCGGCCCTCTCCCTAAACCGCCTACCCGAACTGCTACACCGTATCGACAACTACAACGGCCGCGAGCTGACGCGCCTTGCCGTCCTGCTCACGCTGCATGTATTCGTCCGCTCCAGCGAGTTGCGCTTCGCTCGATGGAGTGAGTTCGACTTCCAACGCGCCATGTGGGAAATCCCCGATACACGCGCACCGATTGAAGGGGTACGCAACTCCACACGTGGGACCAAGATGAATGGCGACATTCAAATGGTTCCACTATCGCCGCAGGTCATCGAAATACTGGAGCGCCTGCGCAGCCTCAGTCGCTTTTCAGAGTTAGTGCTACCGGGCGACCACAAGTACTGGAAGCCCATGTCCGAGAACACGGTGAACACCATGCTCCGCAACGTCGGCTATGACACCAGCAAGGACGTGTGCGGCCACGGCTTCAGGACCATGGCATGTAGCGCCCTACTAGAGTCCGGGTTATGGACCGACGCAGCCATCGAAAGACAAATGAGCCACAAGGAACGCAACCGCGTGCGCGCCGCTTATATCCACAAGGCCGAATTCCTCGAACAGCGCAGGCTAATCATGGCGTGGTGGAGCAACTACATCGACGCCAACCGCCATGGGCATGTGACGCCCCACGAATTCGCTCACCCGGTTGGCGACAACATTACCGCCCTACAAAATAGCCGTGGCGCATCCAAACGTGGGTAAGCCAAAGAGATCACCGCAGTCCGCCCTTCCACGCGGGTCCATCCAAACAGGGCTGCAAAGCCGCCCTGTTTGGATGGACCTCACTT
This sequence comes from Pseudomonas sp. RT4P38, assembly GCF_054897765.1. NCBI lineage: Bacteria > Pseudomonadati > Pseudomonadota > Gammaproteobacteria > Pseudomonadales > Pseudomonadaceae > Pseudomonas > Pseudomonas sp. RT4P38. Next base: position 506,808 of record NZ_CM142703.1, on the reverse strand, counting down.
AAAAAATCTAAAGCCCACGCAACTGTCTGTGGAAAACCACAGATTTCCACCGGTGGATAATTTCATCCACAGCCGCAGAATTCCCGAAAATTCGAGCCTTGACCCGAATTATCCACAGGCGTAGAAAAGATCGGGCAAAGCGCTGTCGTCGACAGCAACCCCAGGTAGCCAGAACCTTTGAGGCTACGCCACACCGTGGTGGTTCTCCCAAAGTGCGATTAGCGTCCGGTAGCTCGCACGGTCACTCACCGAGTGATGGATGCCTACTTCAGATCATTGCCATTGCGGCAAATACATCCCCTACCCAGCTGCCCTGCAGCAACCTATCCGCTTGGCCATTTCACTGCGCCAACCTGCGCCCGTCTCTTTCTTCCGGAAAGAGACGGGCGCTCCTACCGCTGCTGCAGCCCAACTCGTACAAGGCTTTGCGGCATTCCCCCTCGTGACAATCGGCGTGACAAACACCGAAGTCACCGGCAACAGCGATGCAGATGATGGTGCCGCAGCCCACGGAATGGACTGCACCTGACTGACAGTCAGGCATGCCCCGGTCATCTCGTCACTGCCTTCACCCGACTCAGGATCTCCCGGCGTTGGTCTCGTCAGCCAGTGCAGCCTCCACCCGCCCACTTCTTTGGAAGTGTTCAGGAGGCCAGATCATGAAATGCCCAAGCTCCCGGTCGTAAGGAGTCGTCAGTTCCGCGTTAGTGGACAACCCTCACAGGTCGCAGGGGCCTTGATCCCTGATAACACTCAACATTCTTGGCGGGATGACGTGGGGAAAGTTTTAAAAGTTTTAGCTTCGAGAGGAGTTCGATCATGGCACTGGTGGGCAAACGAGGTGGCCGCAATTTTGGCTATGGCCGACAACTGAGCTATGCCGGGCCGCAGGCATTGCGCGATCTGTTTGACGGCGGCCATTACGGGACCGTCAAGGCGCACAGTGAGCGTTGGCAGGCTTTTGTGCGCTGGTGTCGGTCGGAGGATGGCCCGGGGTTTAACGATGCGCGGCAGATTAATCGGCAGACCTTGATGGACTACGCCGGACATCTGCGCCAACAAGTTGAACGAGGTGAGCTGGCCATCGCAACTGCGCAAAACCGGTTGTCCAGTGTGAATAGGACCATGGCTGCGCTTCGCGGTGATCAATATGTGAAAGTGCCGGGCCCGAGTAAGGCGCTGGGAATGCGGCGCACCAGTGTTCGTCATTCAGTGCCGCAAGGCCAAGACCGCGAACAGGTGAAGCGGATCGTAGAGGTGCTTTGCGAACACCAGCAGCCGCGCGCCGCGGCCATCGCTCAGTTAGCGCGAGCCACCGGCATGCGCTTACGCGAGGCGATTTTGGCCGACCTTCCGCGCCTGAAGCGCGAGTCCGAACAATACGGGAAGATCAACATCCAGGATGGCACTAAAGGTGGCCGTTCGGGTGCATCAGCTCCTCGTTGGATCGAGGTGGATGAGCATATTCACGAAGCGGTCATGTATGCCGAACAGGTCTCACCCGACGGCAGCCGCAACCTGCTTGCGCCGGACGAAAGCTATCTCGATTTCCAACAGCGAATCGTCCGCCCTGCCCGGTACATCCTCCAAATTCACAGCCTCAAAGGCTTTCACGAATTAAGAGCAGCCTATGCGTGCGAACGCTATGAGCAGATCACGCACCACCTTTCGCCAATCAACGGCGGCAATTGCTACCAGCTCGACCATCACCTCGATCAGAAGGCCCGAGTGCAAATCAGCCATGAGCTTGGACACGGCCGTATCGACGTGGTATCGGCTTATATTGGTGGTCGAGCATGAGCAAGCCATTCGATATGGAACTGTTCCTGGCGGGCATCCTGACTGGTTCGTACACAACCCGCCAACGCCACATTCATCAGGCGAAAGCTATCCAAACAGCAATCGCTGAGCGCTGGCAACGCAATAATCCATGGACTTGGCAGCAAAAGCATATCACGTGGTTTCTAAATCACCACTTGAACCAGAGCGCTGAATCGACGCGGTATTACTATCTGCTGACCGTGCACTTGCTCGTTGAGCGCTTAGGAAAATCCTGGCAGTTCGACCGTTAGGCCAAGGTCAGCAACCGGCGACGGGATGTCGCTAGGCTACTCAAATTAAAGCACTAGCGTCAGCCGCTAAGGTCGAGTGAATTTCGACCTCACCCGCCTTCCCCCGCCTCACGCTAAAGCTCTTGCATTGTTATTGCCTGCTTTGGGAGTATAAGCCTAATCTAGACTCCAACAGCGCGAAGAACTAGACGAGCTAGTAGATACCGTATTTTCGCCCCGGTCATGACTATCAATGGAGTGAACAGTGAGCCTACAAACAAACTTAAAAGGACGCTTACGCAATACTTCATTGCCCAAAAGCCATGGGTTGATGCCAGTATTCGAAGCAGTGGTTAACTCAATTCACTCCATTGAAGAGAAAGGTAATTTAGAATCTGGCGGTAGAATCACCCTCCACATTCTCCGATCCTCCCAAGAACTTCTCGAAATTGGAACCAAAACGACAAGCCCGATCACAGGATTCAGTATCTCCGACAATGGCTGCGGTTTTAATGACACTAACTTTTCATCATTCAAAACTCTTGACTCCGATCACAAAATTGAAAAAGGTTGCCGGGGTGTTGGGCGTTTAATGTGGTTAAAGGCCTTTAAGCAGGTTGAAGTCACCAGTACATTTTTCAGTGAAGTCGATTCTTACCAGAAACGCTCTTTCCAATTTGACGAAAAGTTAGGGGTACACGCCGACAGCGTGGTGACATCCGAAAGTAAAGAGACGGGCACAACCATTAACTTAAGGTACTTCGAAGAATCGTACCGGAAAGCGGTCCCCACGAAGGCTGACGCTATTGCCAACCAGTTGTTAGAGCATTGCTTATGGTATTTCGTGCGTTCAGAGGGGGCACCAGAAATCACTCTGATGGATGGGTCAGAGACATTAAATCTATACAAACTTTATGATGACCACATGCATTCAAGTGCATACCCGGAGACAATAACAATAATGGGGCAGCCCTTTGAGTTGACCCATATTAAATTTCGCGCATCAGTCAATAAGAAACACCAGATTGCCCTATGTGCTGCAAATCGCTTGGTTAAAGAAGAAAACATCCAAGGCAAGATACCAGGTCTTTACGGAAAAATCGCTGACGACTCCGGTGACTTTACATACACCTGCTATGTTTCCTCCGGCTATCTAGATCAGCATGTGAGAAGTGAGCGTACCGCCTTTGACATTGCAGAGGAGTTTGATGGCATTTTTGCTGGTACTGAAATTAGTCTGAAAATGATTCGCGAATCAGTACTTGAACGAGCCAAAGAATACTTGGATGAAGTATTATCCGTAAATATTACTGCTGGCAAGATGCGTGTAGATGACTTTATTTCCAAAAAAGCTCCGCGCTACCGCCCCATCATTTCGTATATTGATGAAGAAGAGTTGATTGTTGATCCGGAAAAATCGGACAAAGACTTAGAATTACACCTACATGCCCAGTGGTACGAGGTCGAACGCCAGCTACTCCATGAAGGCCATGACATAATGCAGCCGTCTAGAGACGAGCATCTTGAAGAATATGAAATACGTCTCCAGGCATATTTACAAAAGGCTGGAGACCTCAAAAAATCGGACCTTGCCAATTACGTATCCCATCGAAAAGTAATTATTGATTTACTCCAAAAGTCTATTGGACTTTTAAACGATGAAAAATACGCAAGGGAAGACATAATCCACGAACTAATCATGCCAATGCGCAAAGACTCTACAGAAGTCTTTTTAGACAACTGCAATCTTTGGTTAATTGATGAGCGTTTAGCTTTCCACAACTACTTGGCATCCGACAAGACCCTGAATGCCATGCCCATCACAGATAGCAACTCCACCAAAGAACCTGACATCCTCAGCCTTAGACTTTTTGACAATCCTCTGCTTGTAAATAACAGTCCATCTTTTCCGCTTGCATCCATTACTGTGATTGAAATTAAGCGCCCCATGCGTAACGACATGAAGGAGGGAGAAGATAAGGACCCCATACAACAGTCGCTCAGCTACTTGGAGCGAGTTCGAGAGGGGCAAGCAAAAACAAAGTCCGGCTTGCTGATTCCCGGATCACAGTCAATCCCAGGTTACTGTTATATCTTGTGCGACTTGACCGAAACTATGACAAAGAGGTGCAAGCAAGCAAACCTAACTATCACTGCGGATGGCATGGGCTACTTTGGATACAACGACAACTATAAATCCTACATAGAAGTTATTTCATTTAATCAGTTAGTCAGATCCGCTAGGGAGCGCAATAGCGCATTCTTCACCAAGCTGGGCCTCCCATCCAACTAAGAAAGAGATTTAGTTTATATGGGACAGACCGGGTAACTTTTTAGTTCAAACACCGACCATGATGGTTAAAGTTAACTTCTATACTCTGTACTCATCAAAGAAAGGGCATCAAGAGTCGCCCCCTCTTCAAGCGAGTGACGAGTATTTGCCAATTCAGAAATAGCAGCAGAAGATGACCCTAAGCAAAGAGACTCGAACTCGTCTTCGAATGACAGATCAGGAGAAGTCCTAGCACTTGAATTAAAATGACTTACTATACGAAGCAATCGCGAATCATTAATTTTACAAACTTTTTCTAGCTCTTCACTCGACAGCACACCATGGAGTTTAAGGCTCGCAATGGAGTCGATCTCAGCATAATTAAACTGATTAATTGATTTTTCTAATTTTGCCTCACGGCCACCATATTGATTCCACAGTTCAGCAAAAGCAGCAGGCCCCCGGCCAAAAAAAGGTAACACCGAATCTGCATTCCCTGAAGATAAAGCTTTCGCAAGCGCCCTTTGTTCAACTAACTCTGGGAATTGATTGAAAACCTCATCCCCTGACCAATCGTTGAAATCGCGTAAATAGAACGTTGCATTTAGAACCCTCCGGATACGCTGCACCTGTAGTCGCCGAAAAGCCGGAGCTGTTTCTATAGACTCTTCAGCCAGGCTATTAAGGGACTCTTCATGGGAATTTTTTATGGCGACTCCGCGCCGCAAAAAATCCTCGTTACTTGAAAAAAAGCTCCTGACAATTACTGGCTTATTATATTTTGACCCAGCTAAAAAATATTTAAACCGCGAGTAAGTCGATAGAGCTTTCAGCTTATCAATTGGAATACGTAGGCCACTGTCAAACAACATATCCTTGAGCGCACCGGATCGTTTGGGGTGAAGTGCAAGATAAACAGCTATGTCGTTTGCATAGTTTCTAAAATCATCTCCGCCCAACGTATCACTCTGCATAATATAACGCTGCCAATTTTCGAAATCAAAAATTAGCGTCTTATCCTGATTTAGTAAAAACCCATTATTTTCAACGCAATGCATGATATGCCGTCTTACAAATAACTCATCTTTCCTACTGCATACAACCACAATATCATCCACATAACGAAAATAACAATCTCCATATTTTTTCGTCAATTCTGAATCTAAACGTTTTAGAACTATATGCCCTAGTGCATGGCCTGATGCACACCCTACTGGTATGCCATTTTCACTGCGGGAGATAAGCTGCTTATAAAACTCTAGTACTACTTCAGTCTGAGCTGCAAGTTCTTGACTATCATTTAGCAACAACTCAGACAGAGCTTTAATTACTTGCCCTTTATCTGCCGACGGATAAAAACTTTTTATATCTGTAACCACTGCAATATTATTGGGATCCCTGAGCTTTTCGGCGATACCTTTGTTTCTACGCTTATACCCATCTGCGAAAAATTCATAGCTTGCTCCAGATTTTTTTGAACTGGGCCACAAATAACTGAAAACTCTTTCATTAGTCTTGAATTTCGGGTTAGCCGCAAGTGTGGCTAGTATAAGTGATTCAGCTATGGCTGTGAGAGGGCTTGGCGCTAAACAGTTTCTATACTCATGTACATCCCCCTCCACATCGCTAGCTGTACCCTTATAAAGCTTAAATTCTTTGTATCTCCAGAGATCTCCAGAGTTAAGCCTTCGAATCAAAATATTTTGCAAATACTGGTCACTTCCTTTGGGAAGCTGAATCCCTATTAACCGCAAGCCTACGTATGAAGCAGGGTAAGTTGTTCTTGTTGAGTTAAGGGCCCTAACCAACAAGGTTTGATCGATATTTAACATTTAGCAAATACTCTTAAATGTCATCACAAACACGCGGCTTTTGGTCGTTCTCCCATTATGCGGATCACTCCATTCAAAGCTTCTCGTTTTAGACTCGGACTCAAGCGGGACGGCAGTTTCAATTTCGTACGACTCACCTTTTGGACGAAACTTGTAGACAATTTTTCTTAAGGTTAAACGTATAGACTCTGCAAATTTCAAGGGCCAAGATTTACCTACATGTGGTTCGACCCACAACCAAGAACTGCTTCGTGCTCTATGACTGAGACCTGCGGCTGCAATTTTGAAGGAGTCATGCATTGACTCTACACCCTCTTTCTTTGCACCACTTACTGCGGAAATAACGCAAAGAAGTCGTTTTACTTTGTCTTTTTTTGAACAGTCCAAAAAGTCTTCAAATACCTCACTAAAATCGCCACTCACAGTGAGATCGCAAAACTTCAGTGTCAAACTTACAGAAATGCCACTTTGATCAAGCCATGGCCTGATATCCCCAAGCAATTCTGCGTAGTAATTTAGCGCATCAGGAGAAAAATCAATGGCAAAAATCGTAACATTCAACGGTAACTTTGGAACTTTATCAAGCGCGCGAAGCTCGCATAGGAGTGATAGCATGGCCAACACGCCGGCTCCATTACCTGCTGCCAAATCAAGTAAGTAGATATGGCCATCACCAAGTTGATCAACTACCATGTCTCTAACTTCAGGTTGCTCATCACTAGGATCTGCACAAACATACTGCATTCTTGCCGCAGAGTTCAAGAAGCGATGTAGGACATGTTCCCGCGCCTCAAATTCTGTTTCACCGCCCTTCCCCCCCGCGACTGAAGGATTATACTCGGCAAGCCAACCTCTTCTTTTCAAAAACTCTCTATGTGCGTCTGAAAGCGCTACTGGGATATATAGAGTCTCAGATTTCCAAATACTATGCGGAATATCCTTAGAGGTTAACTTTGAAGAAAACAGCCCCATTAATATCCCCTTATCTATGATCAATTAGAGGTTAGTCGAACGGCACGAATCTGCAAAAAACTTGATGATATTGCGTGTATTCCAGGCGTTTTTAGCTATGGATGTTAATAATTTAGATAACGTGGTACTGATTTTGGGAAGGGGTCTCTCTCGAAACGGGACGCGGCTTTCAGCTTTTTTCAGACCATTACCATTGCCCCTACCTTCGACTGGGATTGCATGCGATCTATCATGAAGGATGTCTTTTGGCCGTCGGCTACCTGTCACTATGGGCAGCTTTTGGCGGATTTCTGCCTATTCTCTACGGAGGGGATATTCGACAACGTTCGAATTCAAGAGGTTTTCCATTCCGTATGCGGCTCTGAATTACTTGCAGACCGACAACGTGCTGACATCTAAAAAATCCCGAGTTCGATTCCACTGAACGCCATAACTAGCTGATTTATTTATAGTTACTAGTTGGGGTACGCCGAATTTTCCAGTGAACTCCAGACGCCCGAAAAACCTAGCCCCGCAGAAATATACCGTTCGTCTGGTGCCGCACCATACAAAACAAAGCCCTCGTAGCAATACGAGGGCTTTGTTGTTTCCGGCGTTTGGAAAACCAGGTCTTAGTGACCCGCGCTCTGCCCACCATCAACGTGCAGGATCTCGCCAGTGACAAAGTTGGCGCTGTCCAGATACACGACCGCCTGAGCAATGTCGCTGATCTCGCCCATGTGCCCGACCGGGTGCAGATTCCCCAGCGCTTCATGGGTTTCTTCGCCGTGCATTGGGGTCTTGATGATGCCCGGGGAAACCGCGTTCACCCGAATCCCGCGCTTGGCGTATTCGATGGCCAGGGATTTGGTCGCCGCATTCAGGCCACCTTTGGTCAACGACGCCAGTACCGACGGCACACCGTCGATGGCGTGGTCCACCAGGCTGGTGGTGATGTTGACGACGTGGCCGCGGCCTTGTTTTTCCATCTCGGTGATCGCGAGTTGGGTGATGTAGAAGAAACCGTTCAGGTTCACCGACAGCACCGCAGCGTAATCTTCCTGGGTATATGCGGTGAACGGCTTGGCGACGAAGATCCCGGCGTTGTTGACCAGGGTGTCGATACGGCCAAAACGTTCGATGGCTTCACGAATAACCCGCTGAGCGACCGCAGGGTCGCCGATGTCGCCCGCCACGGTGAGAATATCCGGGTCGGTAGACGGCTTGATCGAACGCGAAGTGGCAACAACCTTGTAATCCAGATCACGGAAAGCCTTGACCATGCCTGCGCCGAGACCTTGGGAGGCGCCAGTAATAACGATGACTTTTTTCGAATTGCTCATGATGAACCTCAACTAATAAATGATGGTTTGAAGAAGCAAGTAATCAGGCTTCGGCGGGGACCTTCGCCATTTGTCTCAACATCTGTTCGTAGTACTCGACCGACTGCGAACCGGACACCAGGTGACGACCGTTAAGGATCATGGCCGGTACTGAATTGATGCCGCGCTGGCGGTAAAACTCTTCAAGTTCACGCACTTCCCTGGCAAACGCTCCGGATGCCAGCACCTCTTGCGCATCCGCCGCATCCAGTCCCGCTTCAGCGGCCAAACTAACCAGCGTCTCGCGATCACTCGGGTTCTGGCCTTCGCTGAAGTAAGCGCGCAACAGGATCTTCTTCAGCTCGATCTGCCGTCCTTCCTGCAGCGCCCATAACAGCAAGCGGTGAGCATCGAAGGTGTTGTAGAAGTGGCTGCGTTTCTCCAGATCGAACTTGAAGCCAATGGCCTCACCGCGAGCAATCTGCATCGCTTTACCGGCGGCGACGTCCTCGGCGGTTCGTCCATACTTGCGCATCAAATGCTCGACCGCTTTCTCGCCGACAGCCGGCATGTCCGGGTTCAACTCGAAGGGTTTGTAGGTCAGCTCCACCGAGACCCCACCGGCAACGTTCTCGATCGCCTGCTCCAGCGCCGTCGCGCCCAAGGCGCACCACGGGCACACCACGTCGGAGATGAAATCGATGGAAACCGCCGCGGTCATGACTGCCCCTCCGCCTCAGCCAGCTGCTTGCGGTACTGCGTGGTGGTGATGCCGGCGTAACCCCAGTTATCGGTGTCGACTTCTTCGATCACGATGTGGGTCAGGTCGGGACGCTTGTTGAGGACGCGTTCCAGGGTTTCAGTGATTTCGGCGATCACCTGAGCTTTCTGCTCTGAGGTAACGCCATCGCGGGTGATGCGTACGCTTACGAAAGGCATGAGGAATCTCCAGTGACCTTCCCTTCGGAATGAATGGGTAGGCGTTGGAGCTCAATGTATGGAGTTAGCTGGAGGGGATAAAGGTGGGGGCGGGAACATCATTAGTTACTTGATGTAATGAGTACCGCCATGCAAACAGAAAAAACGTTTGCATCAAAAATGATCAATCGGCTAATCTGGACTTATCTTAAATTTTAGATACCGCCTAAAAGGGTAAATGTCCATGGCAATTCAATTCTTCGACAGCCCGTTCCATGTCACGCATGACGAGGAAGTCGCCAGCAAAATGGCGTTGAAAATGGAGTTATCAATCTTCATCACTGACTGCATCAAAAAACTGGGCCTGAAACAGAGTGAAGCTGCAGCCCGGTTGAACGTGACCCAATCCCGCGTCTCAGAGTTAACCACTGGCAAGATCGAGAAATTTACGATCGATGCAATGATGGACATGCTGGATAAACTCGGCTTTCGCACCACTTTTACGTTGCCATCCAACGATGCTGGCGCCTTGCCCCAGATTGTGATTTCACAAGCTCGTGCCTGCTAGACGTTACATCCCATTTTTCGAAGCTCCCTTTTGAGCTCCTTCAATCGATCTTCCGCAACTGCCATAGCGTGGCGATCAGTTCGATTCGTGGTTTTCACGAACGAATGAAGGACGAAAATGGTGTCCGCATACTTCGCGATGTAGATGCATCGGTATGCCGGGCTGCCATTGATGATCAACTCAATCGCCCCCGCCCCTACTGAGCTCAGCTGCTTTATTGCCAGCTCTGGATCCCCGTTGTACTGCACACGCATCAGGTCTTTCCCGAACTCATCTTGTACCCAATCCGGTAAGTCCCTGTACTCACGTGTTGCAGCTTCACTTACAAAAGCAAATCTCTTCAAATGATGGATTCCTACCTGGAACAGCCGATGCCCTCCGAACGTCTCAGTAGACGATTGATGGGGTGCTGTTTAGTAGTCATCGCTGGCTTCTTCTGCAGTAGGACTCAGCCCCTTTTTGAGTAGTCCGTTTTGTATGCGTTGCATTTTTCAATTTACGCCACCACCTGGCCACGATTGCGCATCCTCCTCCCTCAAGCTACCTTCAAGCCGTCGCTGCCAATTCAGCGACCGGGCCTGATAACTCGAATTCGATGTAGGAACCAATCAGAGTTCTCCAAATGCATGCCCGCAATCCATTCAAAATTTTCGCTACTGCTACACCGGGTCACGCCCACCACCGCCCAAAAACCGGAGGTGCCCAATGACCAACCCCCAAGACCTGAAAACCATCGGCCTCACCCCTTTCTCCTACCACTCCAACCAACCGCTGTTCCGCATCAACGCTGGCGTCCCGGTCATCCAGGCCCTCTCCCACGCCTCCGATCTACTCCACGTCGCCAAACTTCTCGCATCAGACGCCGCCATGATTCGAGACTCCGATCGGCATGCTTGGGCGTCGCATTTTTTTGCAGGATATGAGCAAGGCAATCATTGATGACGTGGCGAAGGTGCTCGATGCGCCGGGTAACAACCGAGCCAGTAACGTCGTCCCGTGATCTAAATCGCACGCGTAAAAAAGCCCCGAACCAGTCGGGGCTTCTTCTTTCTCAGCCTTGCATCAGGCCTCGATTGCGCAACCGATCATCAGAAAATGTTGATCGGATAATCCACAAACATACGCACTTCGTTACCGCTGACGTTGTACTCACTCGATTTCTGCGAAACACGCAGGATCGAGCTGCGCAGTTTCACGCTCAGGTCTTTGGCCGGGCCGCTTTGGACGACGTACTTGAACTGGTTGAAGATTTCGCGCTCGGTACCGCCTTCACTGGTGGAGGTGGTGATGTTGTCGCCGCGTACGTAGGCGAAGTTGTAGCTCAGACCTGGAATACCGAAGGTGCTGAAGTCGAGGCCGTAGCCCAGCTGCCAGCTGCGTTCGTCTTCGGCGTTGAAGTCGGACCAGTAGGCGTTCGCCAGGTAGATGGTGTTGCCGCCGTCACCGACGCGACCTTGATCTTTCTGGTAGCCGCCGTAGGCGTAGCCCAGGTTGCTGTCGCCGGTGCTGCGCTGGTGAGCGAGGGTGAACGAGTGTGGGCCGGTGGCGAATGTTGCTGCCAGGCTCCAGATTTTGTTGTCGTCGCCGGTGGCACCGCTGTCGCGGACGTAGGAATCTTCCAGCTTGGTGCGATAGCCGTTGAAGTCCAGGGTCAGCGACTGTTCTTTGTCGATCGGGACCACGTAGTTGGCGTTCACGTATTGCTTCTTCAGCACGTCTTCGACGTCAGACGCGTACACCGCCGCTTTGAATTGTTCGGTGAACTGGTAGCTGCCGCCCAATACGTTGATCGACTTCAGGCCACCGCTGTCACGGCCTTCAGCGCTTTTGCGCGATTCGGCGGTGAAGCGACCGGCGTTCAGCTCCAGGCCTTTGATCTCCTTGGAGGTGATCAGGTATGGTCGTGGCAGTCAGGGCGGGATCGTCAATCGGGTCAGCAAGCTGCCTGAGTCCGGTCGCCGCTCGACTATCGAAGCCCAGGGCGGCAGCGATGATTTGCGCAGCCTCTACGCCGACCTCAGCACCGACCCGAGCGAGAACATCAGCCTGCGCCTGAACATGGGCAACATGGATCAAAACAGCTACCGCGACGGTGTAAGCGGCAATCGGCAACTGTTCGCACCGTCGATGAGCTGGCAACTGCTGGCTGGCCTGCGTTACGACATCTTCGACATCGAGTCGACCAACAAACTGCGGGACATTTCCGAAGATCGCGACAGTCATAACCAGCCCGCGTGTAGGACTGGTGTGGACACCGCTGTTGAATCATTCCTTCTACGCCTCCTGGACCAAGACCTTTTCCCCGGTCGGTGGTGGTTTGATCGGCATCACCCCGGGCGCCGCCGGCAACAGCAACGACCTGAGCCCCGAGCTGACCAAGCAAAAGGAAGTCGGCGTGAAGAGCGACTGGCTCGATGACCGCCTGAGCGCCACGTTGGCGATCTACGAGCTGGAGCTCTACAACCGCCGCACCAGCGACCCGAACGATCCGAGCGTAACCTTGCTCACCGGCCTGCAACGTTCCCGCGGCATCGAGCTGACCGGTACCGGCAAGATTGCCGGCAACTGGTACGTGCGCGGTGGCGTGGGTGTGCAGGACGCGACGGTCGAGAAGGACAACAACGGCTTTGAAGGCAAACGCATCAGTAACGTGGCCAAGCACAACGGCAGCCTGTTCCTGACCTGGAAACCGGAAATGGGCTGGTACGCTGAAACCGGTCTGACCCTGGTGGGCCAGCGTTATGCCGACAACCTCAACACCACCGTCCTGCCGGGTTATGGCCGTTGGGATGCACTGGCCGGGTTCCGGCAGAAGGATTGGGATTTGCGCGCGGCACTGAACAACATCAGCGATAAGACCTATTACTCGTCGGCCACCAGTGCGGCGCAGATTCAACCGGGCGCACCACACAGCCTGGTCTTGACCGGAACCTACAGCTTCTAAACACCTGCCACCGACTGGTCGTTGATCGTTCCCCCACTCTGCGTGGGAACGATCAAACCCGAAAAACCTTCGCCCATAAAAAAGCGCCGCCATCCCGGCAGCGCTTTTACCAATCCGTTGTTTTTCTTCTTATCCTTCCATCACATCCCACAACGCTTCCAGCTCCGCTTCGCTGAGTAAACCAGCGGGGTAGCGCTCGATCATCATCCGGCGCGGATCAGGTTCTCTGATCTGACGCGTTCCATTGGACTTCAACCAGTGCGCCAGGACCTGGAGCGATTCGCTGTTTACTGCCAGGGGATGCAACGCCCGCTCGCCCACTACATTCATTTCGGCGTTCATTTCCGCGCTCTCTCCTGGTTTGTGAGCGGCTAACTTATCCAAGGTTTATGACAGAACATCGCAGTTCTCCCCTTCCCTGTTTTGCACCCTGAGAGATACAAGAGCTGTGCCAAGGTTTCGGAACTGTCGACAAGCGGATACAAAAAAGCCCGCGGTCCTGAAGGGCCGCGGGCTTTCTATAAGGCTGAACGGAAAAACGTGTGCCGGGCCGATTCTGCAATCAACTCAAGCTGTTACAACCCCACTCACTCCTTGTGCGGCGCTGGCTGTTGTTGGGTAAGGCAGTGGATGTTACCGCCTCCCAGTAACAGTTCGCGGCCCGGCACCATCACCACTTCGTGTTGCGGGAACAGTGCCTGCAAAATCTCTTTTGCCGGGCCATCCAACGGGTCGTCAAAGCTCGGCGCGATGATGCCGCCGTTAACGATGAGGAAGTTCACGTAGGAACCCGCCAAACGAACGGTCGGATTACGTTCCTGAGTACCGTCCACCGGATCCACGCCAGCGCACTCTTCTTCGGTCGCATACAGCGGCCCCGGAATCGGCATCTTGTGCACCGTGAATGGGCGACCCTTGGCGTCGGTGCTGCTTTCCAGCACTTTCATTGCCGCCTGGCAGCGCGGGTAGTTCGGGTCTTGCGGGTCGTCGGTCCAGGCCAGCAACACTTCGCCCGGACGCACGTAGCAGCAGAAGTTATCCACATGACCGTCGGTTTCGTCGTTGAACAAGCCGTCCGGCAGCCAGATGATTTTATCCACAGCCAGATTCGCGCTGAGTACCACTTCGATTTCTGCACGGGTCATGTGCGGATTGCGATTGCGGTTGAGCAGGCATTCTTCGGTGGTAATCAGTGTGCCTTCGCCATCGACGTGGATCGAACCGCCTTCAAGCACAAAGCCCTCGGTGCGGTAGCGCTGGCTGCGTTCGATCTCGAGGATTTTGCCGCCCACCTGCGAGTCGCGATTCCACGGCGAATACAGACCGCCGTCGAAACCGCCCCACGCGTTGAAGTCCCAGTTCACACCACGGACTTCCCCGCTGTTATTGATGACGAACGTCGGGCCGGTGTCCCGTACCCAGGCGTCATCGCTGGACATTTCGACAACGCGAATATTCGGTACGTCCAGACGTGCGCGAGCGTTCTCATACTGGCCGACGGAGACCGCCACGGTCACCGGTTCGAAACGTGCGATGGCTTTCGCTACAGCGACGTGCGCGGCTTGCGCCGGTTTGCCACCCAGGCGCCAGTTGTCCGGGCGCTCGGGCCAGATCATCCAGGTCTGGGTTTGCGGCGCCCATTCGGCTGGCATGTAGAAGCCGTCGGCGCGAGGCGTGCTGTGCAAAGTGGTCATAGCGATCAGGACTCCAGGGAACCGTCGAGGGTTTTGATGGCGCCGTACAGGTTCGGCCGACGGTCACGGAACGAACCCCACGCGCTGCGGATGTGCTCCAACTCGTCGAGGTCGAAACTGTGCACCAGCATACCTTCTTCGGTTGTGTTGAGTTCCTGAACCTTCTCGCCGAACTGGTTGGCGATGAACGATGAACCGTAGAACGTAATGTCGTAACCGTCCTGCTCTTCATTGCCGATGCGGTTGCTGGCGATCAGCGGCATCAGGTTGGCGCCGGCATGGCCCTGTTGCACACGCTGCCAGTGATCACGGGACGAAATGGTCTTGTCGTGTGGCTCGCTGCCGATCGCGGTCGGGTAGAACAGGATTTCCGCGCCTTGCAACGCCATGCTGCGGGCGCATTCCGGGAACCACTGGTCCCAGCAGATGCCCACGCCGATTTTCGCGTAACGGGTGTTCCAGACTTTGAAGCCGGTATCGCCCGGGTTGAAGTAGTACTTTTCGTGGTAGCCAGGGCCATCCGGGATGTGGCTTTTACGATAAACCCCGAGGTTGCTGCCGTCGGCATCGATGATCGCGATGCTGTTGAAACGCGCGCGGCCCGCCAGTTCGTAGAAGCTGATTGGCAGAACCACTTGCAGCTCTTTGGCGACTTTCTGGAAGTGCTTGATGGCGACGTTTTCTTCAACGGTCGTGGCCAGCTGCAAGTAATCCGGGTTCGGCTTTTGGCAGAAGTACGGCGCCTCGAACAGTTCCTGGATCAGGATGATCTGCGCGCCTTTGGCCGCGGCCTCACGGACCAGCTTCTCAGCGGTCTCGATGTTGGCTTCAAGTTCCCAGGAACAGGCCATCTGGGTGGCGGCGACGGTAACGATACGGCTCATGAATCGGCTCCTGAGCAAGTGCTTGAGGGTCGAGTGTGGCGTCGACCGATGACAGAAATGAGAAGCACCGGGCGTGGTGGGTCCACACCGTGGGCAACGGTGACTTTATAGCCGATAAAAATCGGCTTTTAAAGCTTAAAACAGTCCATCTGTCGAAATTAACTCAAGCAACCCAGATAATAATCGAACTTTTCGCTATCCCTGTGGGAGCGAGCTTGCTCGCGATGAGGCCGTCATATCCGACATCAATGTTGATGGTTCGGCCGCCATCGCGAGCAAGCTCGCTCCCACAGGGATGTGTGTTTACAACCCCTCTGCGAGAACCTTTGAGAGCATGTCGACAAAGAAATCCACGCTCTGACGCGAGGTAACCATCGGCGGTTTGATCTTGAGGATGTTCAGGTAATCGCCGGTCGGCTGCATGAAGATCCCCAACTCGAGCAACCGATCACACAGCGCCGTGGTTTCTTCGGTCGCCGGCTCCAGGGTTTCGCGATTGCGGATCAACTCGACGCCCAGATAGAAGCCGGAACCATGCACCGCGCCCACCAGCGGATGAATATCGATCAGCGCTTCAAGCCGCTCCTTGAAATACCCGCCCACGACCTGAGCATTTTCCCAGAGCTTCTCTTCTTCCATCACATCCAGCACCGCCATGCCGATCTGGCAACTGACCGGGCTGCCACCCGCCGACGAGAAGAAATAGCCTTCGGCCTCCAGCGCTTCGGCGATTTCCCTACGGGTGATCACCGCGCCCAGCGGCTGACCGTTGCCCATGCCTTTGGCCATAGTGATGATGTCCGGCACCACGTCCTGCTGTTCGAAACCCCAGAAAAATTTGCCCATGCGGCCATAGCCGACCTGCACTTCGTCGGCGATACACACGCCGCCCTGGGCACGAACCAACGCATAAACCTGTTTCAAATACCCCGGCGGCAACGAGATACCGCCAGCATTGCCGTACACCGGTTCACAGATGAAACCGGCCAGCTGACGTTTCTGCTCGGCAATTTTCGCCAGGTTGTGTTCGACGCTGCGCACGTAGTCCGGCGCGCTGCCCGGTCCACGGAATTCGCCGCGATAGGTGTTCGGCGCGGTGACCGGATGCACCCAGTCCGGACGGCTGCTCAAGGCCTTCGGGTTGTCGGCAATCGAGGTTGAGACCGCATCGGCTGCCACCGACCAGCCGTGATACGCCTCAAGCACACTGAGCATGTCGCGACCGCCGCTGTAGGCCCACGCCAAACGGATCGCGAGGTCGTTGGCCTCGGTGCCGCTGTTGACCAGGAACACTCGGTCCATGGAATCCGGCGACAGTTTCAGCAATCGTTCGGAAAACTCGGCAATCGCCGCGTAGTTAAAACGCGAGTTGGTGTTGAGCAGCGACCACTGACGACTGGAGACAGCGGCCATGCGCGGATGACCGTGGCCAAGCACCGCGACGTTGTTGAGCATGTCGAGGTAGGAACGGCCCTGCATGTCGATCAGGTGATTGCGCCAGCCACGCTCGATGCGCGGCGGGTCGACGTAATAGTGCTTCTGGGTACGGGCGAAACTGGCGTCGCGGCGGGCCAGCAACGTCTGCGAATCGAGTTCCACTTCGGCGTCACAGGCCAATCCCAGCAGCACCGCCGGCGACGGGCACAATGCTTGCCACGCCGCAGCGCGAGACGGCGTGCAAAACAAGGGAGCATTGAACGAAGCACCTCGGCACAACTGCACCACCAACGGCCCGTTGACCGAACCCAGCACCTGACCTTTGACCAGCGCTGCGCCTGTGTGCAGCGACGGGGTCACGCCCCACAGGCGCACGCTCAGTTGCGGGCCGTCCAATTGCAGCACACCCACCGCCGGCTGATGGACCACGCCGGCAAACGGCGACTCGACCGCCGTGCCATGAGGCACTCGCAACTCGACGTGCAACGGGCAAGTGTCCGGCTCAGTGGCGCTGTCCGGCCGGGTGCGGGACAGGCGATATTGCCCATAACGACTGGCCGCCAGACCGTGAGCCGCGGCAGCGTCGTTCAGCAGACGCTGATCGATCCCCTCCTGCTCCCAGTTACCGGCCTCGAAGTGCGGACTGAGCACGCCCAAATCGATCAACGCAAACTCACGCCCCACCAGGCTCGGCAGCAGCGGCGCGAAGCCTTCGCTACCGATGCTCGGCAGATTCTGGCCGACTGCGGTCAGGATCGCCGCTTCCATCAACGCCAACGGCACCGATGTGGCGACACGGAAAATCTCCCATTCGTGGGTCAGGTTGTCGCGGCTGTATTCGTTGCCCGGATCAATGTTGACCTGCTGCTCGCCGCTGAGCACCAACACCGCCGCACGGGCGACGATCAGCGGCCAGAGCGCCAGTAGCTCTTCATGCGTGAGCGGATTGACAGCGTGATAGGCCTGAACCGCCGGCAAAATGTAGAACGGATCGCCATCAGCGTGGTGCAGTAGCGCCGCGCAGGTCACCGACAGATCAGTAATGCGCCAGGTACGAACCAGGTCGCCGAAATCGATCACGCCCTGCAATTGCCACTGGCGTTGCGAATCTCGCTGCCACACCACGTTGTCGTCGGTGATATCCATGTGAATCGCCTGTACTGGCAGCTTATCCACAAGCGGCTGTAAATGACGCTCGGCCTGTTCAGCCGCATCGGCGATCAGCCGGCGTTGCTGGTCGTCGTTGATGACCGGCAGCAAATGCGCGATCAACGCGTTGGCGTGGCGGGCGTCCCATTGAAGGGTTCGCTCGAGGCCCGGATGGTCGAAACCGGCCAGGGCCAGATCCATTTCACCGCAGAGCCGACCAAATCCCGCCACCACTGAACCGGGCAGATGATCAAGGTGTGTAAGCGACTGGCCTTCGATGTAATCGAGCAGGCGCACGTGCACCGGTTGGCCGCCGACTTCCAGAGAGAGCAGCTCTGCACCGTTTTTGGCCGCAATCACTCGCGGCACATGCACATCGGGGTGCTCACCCAAATGCTTGAGCCCGGCGTGCTGGGCGAGCAGCTCCAGCGCCGAATAGTCGCCACGGCAGATTTTCAGGACAAAACGCCCCTGGGCGCTGTCGACCCGATAGTTAAGATCCTGCTGGCTGCCGAGGGCCTGCAACCTTCCACTCAGGCCGTAATGTCCCTTCAATAGCTCAAGCGCTTGCTCCACAGACACTTGCGGGCGGGGCAAACTGGCGCGATGAATCAACGTGGCGAGCGGCATACAACGACCCCTGAATTTTATTAGGCGCTTATATCGCCACTGCTTGGGGCGATACGCAACCCCCTTCGCCTGCCTGACACCTACCGGATGCTCGACAAAATCAGTGAACGGATCAGGAAAAAACACACTCCACTCGCACCGGCCGGCACTTTGCGCAAGAATGTCGCCCATCAACGCCTATTGCTGGAGAAAGACCATGAAAGTAGTCACCACCGAGCTGCCCGGTGTTCTGATCATCGAACCCAAGGTATTTGGTGACGAGCGCGGTTTCTTCTATGAAAGCTTCAATGCCAAGACTTTCAAAGAAGCGACGGGCCTGGAGACGAATTTCGTTCAAGACAACCATTCCCGCTCGCAAAAAGGCGTCTTGCGCGGCCTGCATTACCAGCTGGAAAACACTCAGGGCAAACTGGTTCGCGTCACGGTCGGTGAAGTACTTGACGTGGCTGTGGACATTCGCCGCAGCTCGCCACATTTCGGCAAATGGGTGGCCGTGCGTCTGTCCGCCGAGAACCACCGCCAACTCTGGGTCCCGGAGGGTTTCGCCCACGGTTTCGTGGTGCTGAGCGAGTTCGCCGAATTCCTCTACAAAACCACCGACTACTACACCCCGTCCGCCGAGCGCTGCATTCGCTGGGACGACCCGGACCTCGCCATCGATTGGCAACTGGACGAAGCACCGCAACTGTCTGGTAAAGATCAGGCTGCCGCGCTCTTCAAGGACGCTGACGTCTTTTCCTGAAACGGCCACGGCGCGCAGACTGCGCCCGCAAGCCTAGGCATAATGCGCCTGTACCCACAGGCGCTCGATGCTCATGACTCCGACCCTCCCCCGCAGACCCCGCTGGCGTAGCCTGGCCCTGCTCGCACTGTGCCTGGCGCCGTTGCTGTGGCCGCTGGAGCATCTGGCCGAGCGTTATTACCGCAGCGAACTGGCCGGGCAGAACCGTCAGACGCTCGACCTTTACGTCGCCAACCTGCTGGGCACCCTGCACCGATATGAAGTGTTGCCGCAGATCCTCGGCGATCTGCCGGCCCTTCGAGCGGCCCTCGGCGCGCCCGACGATGGCGTCACCCAGGGCAATGCCAACCGTTTGTTGAAAAACATCAGCGCCCAGACCGGCGCTGAAGTCATGTACCTGATGGACACCACGGGCAAGACTCTGGCCGCGTCCAACTGGGACAAACACGACAGTTTCGTCGGGCGCAATTTTTCCTTCCGGCCGTATTTCAGCGAAGCCATGGCCGGCCGGCTTGGGCGTTTTTTCGGTTTGGGAACGACATCGGCCAAGCGCGGCTATTTCTTCGCCGCCGCCGTGCGTAACGGCGAAAAGATCATCGGTGTGCTGGTGGTCAAGGTCGACCTGGACCATACCGAAAGCCTCTGGGGCAAAACCCCGGAACAACTGCTGCTGACTGACCATAACGGCGTGGTCATTCTCACGTCGCGGCCCGAGTGGCGATTCCGCTCGACCCGCCCGTTGAGCGAAGAAGAACGCAAGGCTATTACGGCGATTCAACCCTATCCGACTCGCGATCCCAAACCGTTGGAGCTCAACCCCAATGCCTGGCTGACACAGACCCAGCCAATCGCGGAAACCGGTTGGAACGTCAGCATCCTCGCCCCACGCACCTTGATCGATCGCCCGGTGCGCACGGTCGTCGCCATCGGTGGCGCGACGCTGTTGGTGTTAATGCTGTTGCTCGGTCTGATGATGCAGCGCCGCCGGCACTACCTCGAACGGATCGCCTTCGAAGCCAAGGCCCGTCGTGAACTGGAAGGCCGGGTAGCCGAGCGGACCAGCGACCTCGAAGGCCTCAACCGTCGATTGAAACAGGAAGTGCTGGAACGCGAACAGGCCCAGCAAGAGTTGGTTCGCGCTCAGGATGATCTGGTGCAGGCCGGCAAACTGTCGGCCCTTGGCACCATGTCGGCGAGCATCAGCCACGAGTTGAATCAACCGCTGGCGGCGATCCGCAGCTACGCGGAAAACGCCGAAGTGCTGCTCGATCATCAACGCACCGAAGATGCCCGCGGCAACCTCAAGCTGATCAGCGAACTGACCGGGCGAATGGCGTCAATCATCGCCCACCTGCGCGCTTTCGCCCGGCGCGACCGCCACGCCCCGGAAAGCGTCGCCCTGCAACCGGCGCTGGACGATGCGCTGGCGTTGCTGGCCAAGCGCCGGCGCAGCATGGAAGTCGAGCTGATTCGCGATTTGCCGGCCGCCACCCTGTGGGTCGAGGCCGGGGAAACCCGTCTGCGTCAGGTGCTCGGCAATCTGCTGGCCAACGCTCTGGACGCCCTGACGGAAAAAGGCCCGCCACGTAAGCTCTGGTTGAGTGCCCAATCCACCGCCGACGGCGTCAATCTGTACATTCGCGACAATGGCCCCGGGTTCTGCCTGGAGGCACTTGGCCGCGCCAGCGAGCCCTTCTACACCACCAAGACCCGCACTCAGGGCCTTGGATTGGGGCTGGCGATTTGCGAAACCCTGATGCGTGCCTTCGGGGGTGAACTGTCGTTCGCCAACCACAAGGAAGGCGGCGCCCTGATTACCCTGAAATTGCGTGCAGGCGCAACGGGTGTGAGCCTGCAACCGTCCGAGGACCGAAGTGCATGACCATCGACAACCGCATCCAGGTCGTGCTGATCGACGACGATCCCCACCTGCGTCAAGCCCTGAGCCAGACCCTGGACCTTGCCGGCCTGAAAATTCTGCCACTGGCCGAAGCCAAGGGCCTGGCCGTACAACTGGAGCGCGACTGGCCCGGCGTGGTGGTCAGTGACATCCGCATGCCGGGCATGGACGGTCTCGAACTACTGACCGAACTGCATGCCCAGGACTCGGATCTGCCAGTGCTGTTGATTACCGGTCACGGCGATGTGCCGCTGGCCGTGCAAGCGATGCGCGCCGGGGCTTATGACTTTCTGGAAAAACCCTTCGCCAGCGACGCCCTGCTCGACAGCGTGCGACGCGCGTTGGCCTTGCGCCGGCTGGTGCTCGACAACCGCAGCCTGCGTCTGGCCCTGAGCGATCGCAATGAACTGAGTACCCGACTGGTCGGGCAATCGGCACCGATGCTGCGCCTGCGCGAGCAGATCGGAGCATTGGCGGCGACCAAGGCTGATGTGCTGATCCTGGGTGAAACCGGTGCGGGTAAAGAAGTTGTCGCACGTGCTTTGCATGACCTGTCGAGCCGTCGTAACGGTCCGTTCGTGGCGATCAATGCCGGCGCCCTGGCCGAGTCGGTGGTAGAAAGCGAGCTGTTCGGTCACGAGCCAGGCGCCTTTACCGGCGCGCAAAAGCGTCGTATCGGCAAGTTCGAATTCGCCAATGGCGGCACGTTGTTCCTCGATGAAATCGAAAGCATGAGCCTGGATGTACAGGTGAAATTGCTGCGTTTGCTGCAGGAGCGCGTCGTCGAGCGCCTGGGCGGCAATCAGCTGATCCCGCTGGACATCCGCATCATCGCCGCGACCAAGGAAGACCTGCGTCAATCCGCCGATCAGGGCCGCTTCCGTGCCGACTTGTATTACCGTCTGAACGTCGCACCGCTGCGTATTCCACCGCTGCGCGAGCGCGGCGAAGATGCGCTGATGCTGTTCCAGTATTTCGCCGACGAAGCCAGCAACCGCCACGGCTTAGCGCCCCATGAACTGCAACCGGGACAACGCGCCTTGCTGCTGCGCCACACCTGGCCGGGCAACGTGCGCGAACTGCAAAACGCCGCCGAACGCTTTGCCCTGGGTCTGGAACTGGCGCTGGACAACAGCGCGCCGCAGGGCGCTGCCGGCATGACGGTCGAAGGCGTCAGTGGCGGTCTCAGCGAGCAAGTGGAAAATTTCGAGAAGAGCCTGATCGCCGCCGAACTGACGCGCTCTCACAGTTCCGTGCGCAGCCTCGCCGAAGCCCTCGGTATCCCGCGCAAAACCTTGCACGACAAACTGCGCAAGCACGGGTTGAACTTCGCCGACGGTGGTGTCAGCAGCCACACCGACGAACTCGATTGAGCTACCGTCAAATCATCATCTTCATACAAGAGACCCCTGCATGAGCCGCGACAGTCGTCACCTGGAATCGATTCTCCATCACGACATCCCCCTTACGCGGGACATGGGCCTCAAGGTGCTCGACTGGCACGACCAGCAACTGCGCCTGCACTTGCCGCTGGAGGCCAACGTCAACCACAAGAGCACCATGTTCGGCGGCAGCCTGTATTGCGGCGCGGTGCTGGCGGGTTGGGGCTGGCTGCATTTACGATTGCGTGAAGAAGGGGTTAAAGGCGGGCACATCGTGATTCATGAAGGGCATATCAGCTATCCATTGCCGGTGACCATGGACGCGACAGCGATCTGCCAGGCGCCGAGTGCGGCGGTGTGGAAGAAGTTTTTGGCGATGTATGAGCGGTATGGAAGGGCGCGGTTGAAGCTGCATTCAAGGATTGTGAATGTGGGGAGTGAGGAAGATGCGGTGACGTTTACCGGGCAGTACGTGCTCCACCGATGATCGTTCCCACGCTCCGCGTGGTAACGCCTCTAGGGACGCTCTGCGTCCAGTGACGCGGAACGTCACGGGCTGCATTCCCACGCAGAGCGTGGGAACGATCTTAACTACGCGCGAGTTCTAAAAGCTTCTCCCGCCAAGCCGCCTTCGCCGGCAGCGCCAAAAAAAACTCATTCAACAACGACTCCCGCGCCGGATAACTGAACGGCGCACCGCTCAAATCCAGCACCTCACCGCCGGCCCCTTCCAGCACGCCTTGCGCAGCGGCCGTGTCCCACTGCGAAGTCGGCGCCAACCGCGGATAACAATCCGCCGCCCCTTCCGCCAGCAAACAAAACTTCAACGAACTGCCGATATTGGCCAAGTGCAGTTCACCCAGACTGTCGCTCAGCCCGGCTAGCAGGCGCTCCTGTTCAGGACTTGAATGCCGACGACTGGCAACCACGGTAAATGCCTTGCCCGCCGCTGGCACGTCGCGCACCTGAATTGGCAGCGGCGTTGCGCCTTTATCGCCACGCCACGCGCCCAGACCCGCACCACCGACGTAGAAGCGCCCGTTGGTCGGCATCGACACCACGCCAAACACCACTCGCCCCTGCTCGATCAGCGCGATGTTGACGGTGAATTCTTCGCTACCGGAAATGAACTCCTTGGTCCCGTCCAGCGGGTCGACCAGCCACCAACGCTGCCACCCGGCGCGCACGCTCTGGGGAATGTTGGCGTCTTCTTCGGACAGCACCGGGATGCTCGGGTCCAGCGCCGTCAGCCCGGCCAGGATCACATGGTGAGCGGCCATGTCGGCGGCCGTTACCGGAGAGTCATCGGATTTTGCTGTCACGGCGACGTTGGCACGCCAAAACGGCAGAATCGCTTCACCTGCTTTCAGCGCCAGTTCAACAACAGGCGCCATCAACGGATGGGGGAAAATCATGGCTGGAACACTCCACGCTGAGTCAGTAGATCACGGGCCAGATACAGTGCTGCCAATGCACGGCCCTCAGTGAATCGCGGGTTCTGGGCCAGGGCCGACAACTCACGCAGGTTGATTTTATCCACACCCATCGGCTCGGGCTCATCGCCTTCAAGGCTTTCTTCGTACAGATCGGTGGCCAACACCACCTGGATCTTCTGGCTCATGTAACCGGGAGACAACGACAACTCAGTCAGATGCTCCAGTTGCCGCGCGCCATACCCGGCCTCTTCCTTGAGTTCTCGTTCGGCCGCCGCCAGCACGTCTTCACCCGGCTCGATCAAGCCTTTTGGCAAGGACAGCTCGTATTCATCGGTGCCGCCGCAATACTCTTCGACCAGCACCGCGTGGTCTGCATCCAGCATCGCCACGATCATCACCGCGCCATAACCGGCGCCCTTGCCCACCAGTCGTTCATACGTGCGCTCCACGCCATTGGAAAAGCGCAACTTCAGCTCTTCGACGCAGAACAAACGGCTGGTGGCGACGATCTCGCGGGCGAGGATGGTGGGTTTCTGGCGCATGAAAAGCTCCTTGGCGTGAACGCGTTACTATACCCGGCCTATCCTGATTGTTTACCTCGGATATCTTTTTTACCGCTGGAGAAGTTTTTTATGTCCCTGCTGCCCTGGCGCGACATCGACACCGTTCTGTTGGATATGGACGGTACGCTGCTGGACCTGCACTACGACAACCATTTCTGGATGGAGCACCTGCCCCAGCGTTACGCTGAGTTGCACGGGGTGAGCCGGGCCATGGCCGAGATGGAATTGCAGCCGCTGTTCGAGCGCAATGCCGGTCAATTGCAGTGGTACTGCCTGGATTTCTGGAGCGCCGAGCTCAAACTGCCGGTGCGCGAACTGAAACTGGAAACCGCTCATTTGATTGCCCTGCGTCCGGATGCGGACATTTTTCTGGCGGCGATCAAACAGGCCGGCAAGCGCGTGGTGCTGATCACCAATGCACACCGCGATTCGCTGTCACTGAAGCTGGAAAGAATCGAACTGGCGCCGTACTTCGAGCGGTTGATCAGCTCGCATGATTACGGTTTCGCCAAGGAAAACCCGGAATTTTGGGATGCCCTGCAGGCGGACATCGGCTTTGATCCGGCGCGCAGTCTGTTTATCGACGACACCTTGCCAATCCTGCGTAGCGCGCGGAATTTTGGTGTGGCGCATTTGTTGGCCGTGAGTGAACCGGACAGCCGCAAAGGGCCGAAGGACACGGCCGAGTTTGCGGCGGTGGGGGATTATCGGGAGCTCATTGCAGGGCTCTAGACCGAGTCGCCTGCATCGCGGGCAAGCCACGCTCCCACAGGATCTGTGTCGTTCACGAAAGATGCGAATGACACAGATCCTGTGGGAGCGTGGCTTGCTCGCGATGGGCATCACACGGTTCTGGGGGTTACTCAGGAATCCGCAACGACTGCCCCGGATAGATTTTGTTCACGTCCTTGAGCATCGGTTTGTTGGCCTCGAAGATTTTTTGATACTTGTTGGCATCGCCATAAACGCGCAAGGAAATCGCGCTGAGCGTGTCGCCTTTCACAACCGTTACAAACTTCGCGGCCACAACCACCGGCCCGGTCACGGTGATCTGGTCATCCACACTACCGACACCGGCAATATTACCCACTGCCAGCAGGATTTTTTCCTTCTCTTCCTGACTGCCGACTTCGCCGGTCACGATGACTTTGTCGCCATCCACCGTCGCCTGCACATTCGGGTTACCCAGGCCGACCTTGCTGATGTGTTCCTTCAACTGCTCGCTGGCATTGGCGTTACCTGGCGTCAGCAGATCGATAAGTTTTTCGCCTGCTTCTTTCACAAAGCTAAAAATACTCATGGTGCGCTCTCCTTGGGTTATGGGTTCCAGACGCAAAAGCCTAGACCAAGGCTGTCACTTGCGGTTCCAGCCCGACCAATGACGCCGCGTCCCCCCAAGCGCTAGAATCCGAACCTTCCCGCGCCCTGGAGCGAAGATGGACATCAAGCAGCTGAAATTCCTCATCGCCCTCGACGAGACCCGGCATTTCGGCCAGGCCGCCGCCCGTTGTCACATCACCCAGCCGACCCTGTCCATGCGCCTGCGCAGCCTCGAAGAAGAGCTCGAGTTGCCGCTGGTCAATCGCGGTCAGCGCTTCGAGGGTTTCACCGCACCGGGTGAGCGGGTGCTGGCCTGGGCGCGCACCGTGCTGGCAGCCTACGACGGCTTGCAGGCCGAAGCGGCTGCCTGTCGCGGTAACCTGGTCGGTACGTTGCGTCTGGGTGTGGTGCCACTGTCGAGCTTCGATCCGCTGCCACTGATGCATCGCCTGCACGCCGAGCACCCGAACCTGCGCTTCGAACTCTCAGCACTGAGTTCCGAACAGATCCTCGAACAACTGGCGAACAATCGCCTGGATCTGGGCGTGTCGTACCTGGAGCGACTGGACGGCGAACGCTTCGACTCCCTGGCGTTCAGCGAAACCCGCATGGGTCTGCTCTACGATCAGCGCTTCTTCAGTTTCGGCGAGGCGCCGCTGAGCTGGGAATCGCTGATCGAGCTGCCGCTGGGCATGCTCACCAGCGGCATGCATTTTCGCCAGTCCATCGACCACAACTTCCACAGCCGCGGCCTCACTCCACAACCCTTGTTGCAGACCGATGCCGTCCACCAATTGTTACAAGCGGTCTACGGGGGACTCTGCTGCGCCGTGATGCCGCTGGACGGCGGCCTGGAAAAACTGACCGATCATTTGCGCCTGCAACCTATCGAAAATGCCCAGACCCTCGCCCGGCTGGGCCTAATCATGCGTCGCAGTGCCCCGCGATCGGCGCTCGCGGAAGCCTGTTTCGCGATTCTTCAGCAATCGTTGCCGAGTTCTTGATCGACGCCATCTATCGGCAGATCAGTATTAGCGATTAGACGCGACAACTTGACGCGCCTAGGCTTAAAGCTAATCAAACCGTCGGTGATGCCATGAACGCCAAGCGCCCTGCCTGCGCGGCGCCTGCCCTCGAAACGCCAGCGCCCGCTGCCAGCCAGACGTACAGTTACTGCGATCTTCGCCACACCGAAACGCAAAGCGCCGAATCGGCCAGCACGGCGCTAGCCGAAGAAGTTGCGTTGGCGATTGCCTATAACGGCATCAGCCAGGCTGTGATGCTGGTGACGCCGACGGATCTGGAAGACTTCATCGTCGGTTTCAGCCTCGGTAGCGGCATCATCGAAGACGCTTCCGATATTTATGACCTGCAACTCAGCGGCTCGGGATCGGCGCAGTACGCGCAAGTGACCATCGCCAACCGCGCCTTCTGGAACCTGAAGCAACAACGTCGGCAAATGGCTGGCACCAGCGGTTGCGGGCTTTGCGGTGTGGAAGCGGTGGAACAGGCGCTGCCAGACCTCAAGGTCCTGCCCGGTGCACCCTTGCCGCCCGCCGAATGGCTCGATGGTTTACGTCAGCGCATCGGTGCGTTCCAGCCGCTGGGCCAGTACTCCGGCGCAGTGCATGCCGCCGTGTTTATGAACAGTCAGGGCCAATTGCTGCTGGGTCGCGAAGACATCGGCCGACACAACGCCCTCGACAAGCTGATCGGTGGGCTGATCCGGCAGAAGATCCCGACTACCGGCGGGCTGGCGATTGTCACCAGCCGTTGCAGTCTCGAATTGATCCAGAAAGTATTGCGCGCAGGCATCCAGACCCTGATCAGCCTGTCGTCGCCCACGGGCCTTGCCGTGCAATGGGCCCGTCGTCACAACCTCAATCTCATCCACCTGCCGCAGAAAAGTGCACCGCGGGTCTACAGCCCAGCGTTGGAGAATCAAGCGTGAGTCAACATCGTCAAGCCGACCAGAAACCCGTCCCCCGCTACAAGCCCTACAAAGGCCCAGCCGGTGGCTGGGGCGCGCTGATCAGCGTCGCCCAGGCCTGGTTGACCAGCGATAACGCGCTGAAAAACATCCGCATAATGCTCAAGACCAACCAGAACGGCGGCTTCGACTGCCCCGGTTGCGCCTGGGGCGATTCTCCGGAAAAGGGCATGGTGATGTTCTGCGAGAACGGCGCCAAAGCGGTGAACTGGGAAGCGACCAAACGCCGTGTCGACGGTGCGTTCTTCGCCAGGCACAGCGTCAGTTCATTGTTGGAGCAGAGCGACTATTGGCTGGAATATCAGGGCCGCCTGACCGAGCCGATGAGCTACAACGCCGAAACCGATCGCTACCAACCCATCAGCTGGGATGATGCCTTCACCCTGATCGCCAAGCATCTGCGCGGCCTGTCGAGCCCGGATCAGGCCGAGTTCTACACCTCGGGCCGCGCCAGTAACGAAGCGGCGTACCTGTATCAATTGTTCGTGCGCGCCTACGGCACCAATAACTTCCCCGACTGCTCGAACATGTGCCACGAGGCCAGCGGTGTGGCCATGGCGCAAAGTGTCGGCGTTGGTAAAGGCACCGTAACCTTCGACGACTTCGAACACGCCGATGCGATTTTTGTCTGGGGCCAGAACCCTGGCACCAACCACCCACGGATGCTCGAACCGTTGCGCGAAGCGGTGAAGCGCGGCGCCCAAGTGGTGTGCGTCAACCCGCTAAAGGAACGCGGCCTGGAACGCTTCCAGCATCCGCAGCACCCGTTCGAAATGCTCACCAACGGCGACAAGCCGACCAACACCGCGTTCTTCCGTCCGGCCCTTGGTGGCGACATGGCGATCCTGCGCGGCATGGCGAAATTCCTGCTGCAATGGGAGCGCGAGGCGCAGAAGACTGGCGCTGAAGCGGT
The DNA here is from genome assembly GCF_054897765.1 of Pseudomonas sp. RT4P38. Lineage (NCBI taxonomy): Bacteria > Pseudomonadati > Pseudomonadota > Gammaproteobacteria > Pseudomonadales > Pseudomonadaceae > Pseudomonas > Pseudomonas sp. RT4P38. The sequence continues at coordinate 477,910 of NZ_CM142703.1, read as the reverse complement.
GTTCGACCACGACTTCCTCAATGAACACAGCGTCAACGTGCTGGACTATCTTGCCGCCATCGACGATACCCCGTGGAAGCAGATCGTCGAGCAGTCCGGCCTGCCGCTGGTGGAGATCGAGCAAGCGGCGCGTATGTACGCCAAAAGCAAGAACGTCATCATGTGCTGGGCCATGGGCATCACCCAGCATCGCCATTCGGTGTCGACCATCCAGGAAATCGCCAACCTGATGCTGCTGCGCGGCAACATCGGCCGGCCGGGTGCCGGCCTGTGCCCGGTGCGTGGCCACAGTAACGTGCAGGGCGACCGGACCATGGGCATCAACGAACGTCCGCCGGTGGCGTTCCTCGATTCCCTGGAGCGCCGCTTCCAGTTCAAGGTGCCACGTGAAAATGGCCACAACGTGGTCGAAGCGATTCATGCCATGGCCGACGGTCGGGCGAAAGTCTTTATCGGGCTGGGCGGTAACTTCGCCCAAGCCACCCCGGACAGCCCACGGACTTTCCAGGCCCTGAGCAACTGCGACCTGACCGTGCAAATCAGCACCAAGCTCAACCGCAGCCATTTGGCTCACGGTAAAGACGCGCTGATCCTGCCGTGCCTGGGCCGCACCGACATCGATATCCAGGCCGAAGGCCCGCAAGCGGTGACCGTCGAAGACTCGTTCAGCATGGTTCACGCCTCCAACGGCCAGTTGCAGCCGCTGTCGAACCAGATGCGCTCGGAGCCGTCGATCATTGCCGGTATCGCCGCCGCGACCCTGGGCAGCAAACCGGTGGACTGGACCTGGCTGGTGGCTGACTACAATCGCATCCGCGACCTGATCGCCGACACCATTGCGGGCTTTCGCGACTTCAACGAGAAGCTCAAGAACCCGGGTGGTTTCCACCTGGGCAACAGCGCCGGCGCGCGACGCTGGAACACACCGTCGGGGCGCGCAAATTTCCGTCCGAACATCCTGCCTAAAGACCTGGTGCACGAACGCACTCGCGCCACCGGCGTATTGCCGGACCTGATCATGCAGTCAATGCGTTCCCACGATCAGTACAACACCACGATTTATGGGCTTGATGACCGCTATCGCGGAGTGAAAGGTCAGCGTGATGTGTTGTTCGTCAATGAAGCCGACATCATTCGCCTGGGGTTCAAGCCGGGGCAAAAGGCTGACATCGTTTCGATCTGGGATGATGGCCGTGAGCGCCGGGTGAAGGGTTTTACGCTGCTGGCGTTTGATATTCCTGCCGGGCAAGCGGCGGCTTACTATCCGGAAGTGAATCCGCTGGTGCCACTGGAAAGCATCGGGGATGGCAGCCATACGCCGACGTCGAAGTTTGTGGCGATCCGGTTGGAAGCGGCGAGTGAGACGGGGTTGATTATGGCGAAATCGGCGTAACGCAGCGACAGATCTGGCCTAATCGCGAGCAAGCTCGCTCCCACATTGAATCTCCGTCGTACGCAGAATTTGTGTTGGACCAAGATCCACTGTGGGAGCGAGCTTGCTCGCGATAGCGGTGGAACATTCAACGAAACTTCCGGATTGAATAATTTTCCATCGCCCACAAAAAAGGCCGTTTTTGCATGAAAACGACCTATCCGAAGTAGCTAAAGACCGGCGAAAAACACTTAAGTTCCACCTAAAAAACAGCAACTTATACAAATGTGTTGAAGTCGTGTTACTCGTCGGATTTCGATTGTCACAACCATGACACAGCCTCAGGATCGCGCCGTCATCCCCTTGAGGTTCCTCTATGAAGTTCTCCTCGATTCTCTTGTTGTCCCTTGGCCTGGTCAGTGGCTTCGCTTCTGCCGGCGGCACCACCGAAGCAGGTGTGGGCGGCGCATTGGGCGGGGTTCTGGGCTCGGTCGTCGGTCAGTCATTAGGCGGCAATACAGGTTCCACCATTGGCGCGGCCCTGGGCGGCGCGGGTGGTAGCGCTGTTGGCGCAGACAAACGCAGCCGTGGCGAAGCAGCCATTGGCGGTGCGTTGGGCGCGGCAGGCGGTAACGTGGTCGGCCGCAGCATGGGCGGCACCACCGGCAGCCTGATCGGCTCCGCAGCAGGCGGCGGCGCCGGTGGCGCGCTGGGTAACTACATGGGTAACAAGAGCGATGACGATGATGATCGTCGCTCCTATCGTCGTGGTCATGATGATCGTCGCTACTACCGTGACGGCCATCGGGGTCGCGGCCATGCCTACGGCCATCGCAAGCATAAACATCGCCATGACGACTGAGGCTTGAATCGCCTCGTGGACCGGTAAATCAAATAATCGCAGCCCTCGGGCTGCGATTTTTTTTGCCTGTCAAACTACCAAGCGCTCCATTGCATCGCGCAACCCGGCAGGAATTGCCACGGGTAGATTCGACACCCTATCCACAAACACATGCACGAAGCGCCCCGCCGCGCAGGCTTCGTCTTCCCCGGCCTTGAACACGGCCAGCTCGTATTGCACCGAGCTGTTGCCCAACTTGCCCACCCGCAAACCGATCTCGATCCGATCGGGGAAGGCAATGGAGGCAAAGTAATCGCAAGCCGAACTCACCACAAAACCCACCACCTCGCCGTCATGAATATCCAGGCCGCCGACTTCGATCAGGTAGGTGTTCACTACCGTGTCGAAGAAACTGTAGTAAGTGACGTTGTTAACGTGTCCGTAGGCGTCGTTGTCGTGCCAGCGGGTGGTGATGGGTTGGAAGTGAAAGTAGTCGGTGCGTTGATTCATGGGGTCTCGCCTTGAGGATCGCTCCCACGCTCTGCGTGGGAATGCAGCCTGGGACGCTCCGCGCCCCAACAGCGGACGCAGAGCGTCCATGGAAGCGTTCCCACGCGGAGCATGGGAACAATCGAACAGGTGAAGTCTACCGATCCGCAAACCCTTTACCCACCGCCGCCAACTCCCCAATCAACCGGGCCAGTTTCCACTGATCACCCTGCTTTGTCTCCAGCGCCAGCAAACGCTGATGAATATCCGGCAACCCTTGCTGATCCGCCCAGGCCATCGGCCCCCCCTTGTCCGCCGGGAAGCCGTACCCGTTGAGATACACCAAATCGATGTCATTCGCTGACTCGGCGATACCCTCCTGAAGGATCTTCGCACCTTCATTGACCAGTGCCAGCAAGCAGCGCTCAAGAATCTCCTCGGGGCTTATCTCGCGACGCTGGAACCCCAACCCTTCGCTGACCTTCAGCACCAGCGCATCGACTTCAATATCGTGCTCAGCCTGGCGACTGCCCGGCTCATAGTGGTAATAGCCGTTGCCACTCTTCTGACCGAAACGACCCAATTCGCACAGACGGTTGTCCACTTGAACCTCGGGCGCATCCTGCCCTTTGCCAGCCAATTCCCGAGCCCGCCAACCCAGGTCGACGCCAACCACGTCGTACATGCGGAACGGCCCCATGGCGAAGCCAAAACCTTGCAGCACCGCATCGACCTGATGTGGAAAAGCGCCTTCGAGCAGCATCTTGCGCGCTTCGAGCACATAGGGATGAAGCATGCGGTTGCCGATGAAACCATGGCAGTTACCCGACACCACACTAACCTTGCCCATGCGTTTGCCCAACGCCAATGCGGCTTCAAGCACAGCCGGGACGGTTTGGGCACCGCGAACGATTTCCAGCAGTTTCATGATGTGCGCCGGGCTGAAGAAGTGCAGACCCAGGACCTGTTCCGGACGGCGAGTGGCCGCGGCGATGGCGTCGATATCCAGCGCCGAGGTATTGCTGGCCAAAATCGCTTCAGGTTTGAGCAGACCGTCCAGTTCACGGAAGATTTTCTGCTTGAGTTCGAGGTTTTCGTACACCGCTTCGATCACCAGATCGACATCGCGGATCGCCGCGTAGTCAGCAGCCGCCGTTATCCGTGCAATGCGAGCGTCTGCCTCGGTCTGATCGATCCGGCCCTGACGCACGTTGTGGGCGTAGGTGTCCGCCACGGCGGCCAGCGCCTGTTCAAGCATCTGTGGATTGTTATCAACCCACTGCACCGGGACGCCAGCGTTGGCCAGGCACATGACAATGCCACGGCCCATGGTGCCCGCGCCAATGATGGCGGCGCGCTGAATAGTGAACGGTGTCTCGCTCATAGTTGTTGTTCTCTTGTTGGCGATCCAAAGACAGCCTTCACCATAGTCAGCCACCGGGCTTTTTTGAAATTTATTCCTGTGATGGGCGACATTCAGCGGATGGATCTACGCAGGTAAATGCGCCTGGGCCCACGCCCGCACCTCGCCATACGGATAATCCTCCAGCGCCGCAAACCCGGGAATCGACCGCGCCTTGAGCTTGGTAAACAACGGCACGCTGATACCGCATAAAAACCGTACCACGCGCTCCGCCGACGGAGCGTTGCCGGTGTGCTGCTCATGCCTGTGGATAAAATCACCGCACAACGCTTCGAAGCTTTTATCCACAAGCGCCGGCAATTCCGGTGGCGCAGGCAATCGCGCCACATCCCCGTGACACACCGAACAATGCCCGCACTGCTGCGGCGCGTTTTCATCGCCGAAGTACTCGGCCAGTCGATAACCCAGGCAATGGTCGGTGGCGAACAGATCCAGCATGGCGTGAATCCGCGCGATCTCGGTGCGCTCATGCCGGGTGAAGTAGGCATGTAACTCAGCGCTCAGGGCCTGGCTGTCGAAGTCCGTTTGCAGCAGGCTGTAGACCTCGGTCATCTGTTTGCTTTCGAGCTCGACCCAACCCTTTTCCTGGAAATAATCCAGCGCCTTGACCACTCGATTGCGCTCGGCCTGATGCTGCTCATACAGTGCGTCGAAATTCACCGTGGCCCAGGTCCGCGCGCGGCTTGAGGTCTGGATGATCGCCGCGACGAAGTCTTTGCGCTCACCCTCGAAGCGGGCCAGCAAGGCCTCGGGCTCCTGCAAGTACTTGAAGCGGTATTCCGCGTAATAGGCGTAACGCGGAGCGATGATCCCGCGCAGTTCCAACTGCACCAGTAAGGTCTTGAGCGGCAATTGTCGGATGTTGCTTTGGTCCGCCAGCGGCCCCAACAGAAACTCCCACTGCCCCTCGGGCGCGGCGGCTTGCAACTCGTCGAGCACGTAGCGGATGCCATCCAGCTCAGGCGTATCGCCGTAGACGAAGTTTTCCAGCACGTTGAGGCTGTCGCGGTTGGCCAACACCAGGCAGTCGGATGGCTGACCGTCACGCCCGGCGCGGCCGATTTCCTGGCTGTAGTTTTCGATCGATTTGGGCAGGTCGAAATGCACCACGTTGCGGATGTCGCTCTTGTCGATGCCCATGCCGAACGCGATGGTGGCCACGATGCAATTGGACTGCCCGCCCATGAACCGGCGCTGGATTGCTTCGCGTTGTTCATGGGGCAGACCGGCGTGATAGGCCTCGGCCTGAATGCCGTTGCGAGTCAGATGTTCGGCAATGTGCTCGGCAGTTTTCTGCAGGGTGACGTAGACGATGCTCGGCTGGTCGGGACGCTGACTCATCCATTCGACAAGGCGTCGGCGTTTGTCCTGCCCGCGCACCGGCTCGACCAACAGATTGAGGTTTGGCCGATAGAAACCGGTGGTCACCACGTCTTCCGGGGCGATGGCGAACTTGGCCTCCATGTCAGCGATCACCTTGGGTGTCGCAGTGGCGGTCAGCAGCAGCGCCTGTGGGATGTTGAACTGGCGCTGATAATCTGGAAGCTTGAGATAGTCGGGGCGGAAGTTGTGGCCCCATTCCGAGATGCAGTGCGCCTCATCCACTACCAGCAACGAGATCGGCACTTGCTGCAAGAAATTGCGGAAACGCTCGTTCTTCAGGCGCTCCACGGAGATCATCAAAATCTTCAGCTCACCTGACTTGGCCCGAGCCATCACGTCGCTGGCGTCATCGCGGCTCTGGGCCGAATCGATACTGCCCGCCGCAATGCCGTGGCGCTGCAGGAACGCCAGTTGATCTTGCATCAACGCCAGCAGAGGCGACACCACCAGCGTCAGGTGCGGCAGCAACAACGCCGGCAATTGATAGCAAAGGGACTTACCCGAGCCGGTAGGGAAAATCGCCGCCGCCGAGCGCCCGGCCAGCACAGCACTGACCGCCGCTTCCTGACCGGGCCGAAACTGTGGATAACCGAAAACCTGTTCCAGGGTGTTGTGCATAAGCTGTCACTCCGTTGACTGCTGCCATGCCAAAAGCCTAGTCGGCAAACGCAGCGAGTCGAGAAAAGGTCGGGGACCAAAACGATACGGGATGATACAGCCTCGCCCCAGGGTCCTTTGCCACAGGATGAAACAAACGAAACACTTTGTTCCTCGCGGAGTTGCTCAATCTGACGTTAAGGTCTTCCTCGCACAACCACCGTCCGCGCATTTCACATCACGGCAGGACGCCTGATGAGCGCGGCATTTGAACAAGGAACGACCATGCCTCAAAAATCTTTTTTCGCGATCGCCCTGATCCTGACATCCCTGCTGCTGAGCGGCTGCGACAGGATTCCAGAAGAGCCACCGCTGCTCGCTACGTGCGACACCCTGGAGTGTTCAGCGCAACAGGCTTGGCGAACATCCTGACCACTTCGGGATAAATGGCTACGGCACCACCACGGCCACCCGCAGGTGCTCGTTCAACATCTGCTCCTGAAACACCCGGCTCTTGCTCGCCCACGCAGCATGAGCCGGGCTGATTTCGCCCGTGAACGCCGCCGCCAACTGACGCAAATCAGCGACGCTTCGTACGCGAGGGCAGAAGGGTTCACCGTCGCAGTTCTGGCTGGCGCTGCGGTAGGTGATCAGTAGTCGGTCCCACAGCCCGTCACGCACCTGCCTGACCGACTTGAGCTTCACATCCTGCACGCCCAGTCGTTGTTTCAGGCTCTGTTCGTCCAGCGCTTCGCTGGCCAGCAATGCCTTGCCGAACATCAGTACTTCAGCACGAAAAGCGGTGTCCATGCGCGCCTGACTGGTCAGCGCATCCGGCCAACCGGTGCGGTCCATATTGGCCAGGACCATCGAGTTACCTGCATCAGCAGCACCCGCCGTGCGACAAACCCCGGCCCACAGCAACAAAATCGAGGCCATACGTAGCCATTGCATACCTAATTCCCTTCAAGCGTTGGACGGACGTTTCGAAACGTCCTACTGATTCTGGCGCGCACCATACAGAGGTTTAGCGCGTCGCGCCTGACAACCCCGTAGGAAACTTGCCGTCTAAGGGTTTAGGCGTAAAAAACCTCGGGAAACGCGTAGGCCCGGTCCGAAAAGGCAGGTAAACCCCCTACAAAACCTGTCCATCGAAGCCGTATTGCCGCACGGCGCCGTGCCCTTCTATAGTCTGTGGCGCGGCTGAAAACAGTGTCTCGGCCTGCCGGGAGCCACCTCCCGATTTCGTACAGGACGAACCTCGATGAACACCTTCCACACATTTACAGAACGCTATCGCCCGCTCAAATCCCGCTACAGCGACACCCCCGTGCTGGTCATCGATACAGAAGCCGACCCTCACGAAATCCTCGACGCCGCCCGCCAACGCATCCGCGCCGCCAGCGACCTGCTCGAAACGCTTTATTGCCTGTGCTTCAAACAAGCCGACGCGAGCGACATTCCCAACATCGTCAATGCGCTGTACCTGCTGACCCAGGACGGCAATGAATTGCTTGAGGTTGCACGACAACGCCTCCCGAAAACCACCGCAGCCTGATGCCAAAAACCAATCCAACCCAGACCACATACCCCTGTGGGAGCGAGCTTGCTCGCGATGAACGATAACGCGGTGTGCCTGATGAAAAACGAATCGCCCAATACTCAACAACAACTCAGCAACGCAGCAACGCAGCAACGCAGCAACGCAGCAACGCAGCCTACGACGCATGGTTCAAAGCGCAAGTACAAACCAGCCTCGACGACCCTCGCCCCAGCATTCCAAACGAAGAAGTCAAACATCTGATGGCAATCAAACGCGAGAAATTGCGGCAGGGATAAGTCCGTAGGCAACGCCCTATCAAAGCTTCATCCCGGTCCTACAACCGAAGGCAACTTGTCGCCTATCGCCGGCCAGCGACTTGTTTCTATAGTTCTGACTGTCGCTGCCAAATCAGCGACTCGGGCTTGGTCACCTGAATAGAGAACTCATTCCGCTTCCGTTGTATGCTGCGGCACCTCAAGTGCCTGCACGCTATATGGTGGCTGTGTTCGGGACGCCTTCGGGCGTACCGGCAAAGTGAGTTCTCACCGGTTTGACCAACCCGAACACAGTCCGCCTCCCATCGCTTGGTCACGATGGTGGTGGTTTCTCCTGATGCACTTGAGAATTCTCACTATGAATAAATGGAACCCGTTCGCTGATCGCTACCGCCCCCTCCAAACCAACCTCACCGATTCCCCGCCCCTGATCATCGACACAGAGGCCGATCCCCAGGACATCCTCGAAGCCGCTCTCCAGCGCATCCGAGCGTCCAGCGATCTACTCAAAACCCTCCATTGCCAATGCTTCAAGAACGGTGACGTCGAAGACATTCCGCACATCACCCATGCCCTCTACCTGTTGACTCAGGACGGCTGCGACCTACTGAAAGTCGCCCAACAACGCTTGATGGGCTGGAAAGCACCATCCTGACGCCGAGTGAACAGATCGTTCTCACGTTCTGCGTGAGAACGATCAAACACCAGTTACAACCAAGACCTTACCGCCGATGGACGCAAAGCGTTGAAAGCCGTCATCGAACAATGGAGATAACCATGGGCAAGTTTTTTGGTGAGCTAATGGAAAGCGTGCAACAAATGGACAAAATCCTACATGGTGAGCGTCGGCCTTCCCGCGAATTCCATGTTGATGCATGGAAGACCATTCCAACGCTCAGCGCGGGGACGATCATCCTCCCCCGAAGCATCAAAAATACCGGTCTATCAACCAGATCGTTTGAGCTACACTTGGGCAGTGCACAAAGAGGCAGATGTCATGAGCGAACTGACTTTTCAGCAAAAACAGGATTATTACGACAAGGTGCGCCGTTCAAATTACTTGGCGAGCTTGCGTCTTGAAGGCTTCGACACTTCGCGTGCCGATGCTGACAAACCGCTCCCAACGCGGGAGTCGGTACTCAACAAATATCGTCAGAATCCACGTTAATGGTGGATAAATACGGGGTCGGCCAAGACCCCTATTGCTACCCTGGTAGCGACGTTCTGCGCAACCTGCTCAATATTCATAATGAAGAGCAACTACAAAAAGCGGAGCGAGAACTCTCAGAAATCGCCGTCAGCAAATTCCGCCTTCTCCCCCCTCCGTACGACCTCAGCCTTTTGCAGCATATTCATAAGTCCTTGTTTTCCGATGTCTACGATTGGGCAGGACTGTTAAGGACAGTGAATATCCAGAAAGGAGACACGCTTTTCTGTACAGCAGACCGAATCGCCCCTGAAGCCGACAAAATTTTTCGGGTCATGGCAAGTGCTGCTTGGTTCGTAGGCACCAGTAAAGCGGAGCTCGTCGTCAAGGTTGCTGAAACATATGGTGATTTAAACGTAATTCACCCTTTTCGCGAAGGTAACGGTCGAGCTCAACGAATCTTGTTTGAGCAGATCATCATCAACGCAGGGTTTGCAGTTGATTGGTGGCTGATCAAAGACAGCGCATGGATTCCCGCGAACATTGATGCGGTGACATGCGACTACCGTGGCCTCGAAGCTATTTTCGAGCGTTGCATTGGTGGTCAATTGAATATGCCACCACTACTGAGTTGACCGTTTCTGCCCCGGTATCGGATAAATCCGCAATGAACCTCGCCCCCAACTTCCCCGACGACCACGCCATGCACCTGCTCATGCAGCTGTTGCACGAAGAGCTCGGTCTGTCAGAACGCAAAACCATCAGCCTCACCACCTCGATTAACTTCGACTTTGGCTGCAACGGCGCCGATTCGCGTCACCTGATGGAGACGCTGGAAGAACAGTTCGCCATCGACTTCATCGATTACGACGCCTATCGCTACTTCCAGCCCGAAGGCTTTGACGTATTCCTCAAGCGCCGGGCCAAGGGGCGTGGCGACAAGATCCCTCTGACTATCGGAATGATTTACCAAGCGATCAAGTTGCAACGGTGGGATACACAGGAATTGGAAGGAATCTAGCTGAACGCGTAAGTACCATTATTCTGGTCGTTTAGCCCCTTTTCGGCTGGAATAATGGCACTTACGGTGTCCCTGACGGCCTGAATTGCACGCACAAAAAAGCCGCCCTCAAAGGGCGGCTTTTTCATTACATCAAACCAACACTTACAACTTAGGCCCAGCAGCCTTGATCGCGTCGCTCACTTCAAACTTCTTGAAGTTCTCAACAAACAACCCAGCCAACGCCTTAGCGGCCTCATCATAAGCAGCCTTGTCAGCCCAGGTATTACGCGGGTTCAACAGGCCAGTCTCAACGCCCGGCACAGCCAACGGCACGTCCAGGTTGATGGTGTCGAGGTGTTCGGTTTCAGCACCGATCAACGCGCCGCTCTGGATCGCTGCGATCACGCCACGAGTGGTCGGGATGTTGAAACGCTTACCAACGCCGTAGCCGCCGCCGGTCCAGCCGGTGTTGACCAGGTAGACCTTGGAGCCGAAGCCGCGGATGCGTTTGATCAGCAGCTCAGCGTATACGCCAGCCGGGCGCGGGAAGAACGGTGCGCCGAAGCAGGTGGAGAAGGTCGATTTGATGCCGCTGCCGGAACCCATTTCGGTCGAGCCCACCAGTGCGGTGTAGCCGGACAGGAAGTGGTAGGCCGCTTGTTCTTCGCTGAGGATCGACACGGGCGGCAGCACGCCGGTCAGGTCGCAGGTCAGGAAGATCACAGCGTTTGGCTCGCCACCGAGGTTTTTCTCGGAACGCTTGGCAACGTGCTCCAGCGGGTAGGCGGCGCGGCTGTTCTGGGTCAGGCTGACATCAGCGTAATCGGCGTGCTTGGCGTCATCGATAACGACGTTTTCCAGGACTGCACCGTGCTTGATGGCTTTCCAGATGACCGGCTCGTTCTTCTCGGACAGGTCGATGCACTTGGCGTAGCAGCCGCCTTCGATGTTGAAGACAACGCCTTCACCCCAGCCGTGCTCGTCGTCACCGATCAGGTAACGGCTTTCATCGGCGGACAGGGTGGTCTTGCCGGTGCCGGACAGACCGAAGAACAGGGTCACGTCGCCCTCTTCGCCGATGTTGGCGGCGCAGTGCATTGGCAGCACGTCGGCAGCCGGCAGCAGGAAGTTCTGCACCGAGAACATGGCTTTCTTCATTTCACCGGCGTAACGCATGCCGGCGATCAGCACTTTCTTCTGAGCGAAGTTGAGGATCACGCAACCGTCGGAGTTGGTGCCGTCACGCTCTGGCACGCACTCGAAGTTGGCAACGTTGAGCACTTGCCACTCATCACGACCAGCCGGGTTGTACTTTTCCGGGTTGATGAACAGGCAACGGCCGAACAGGTTCTGCCAGGCAGTCTGGGTGGTCATCTTCACGGCCAGGTAGTGGTCTTGAGCCGCACCTACATGCACGTGGGAAACGAAATGCTCTTGCGCGTTGTTGAACGCCTCGACGCGGTCCCACAGGGCATCGAACTTGTCGGCCGGGAACTTGCGGTTGATCGGCCCCCAAGCGATGGCTGCCTGGGTGGAAGGCTCTTCCACGATGAAACGATCGACTGGCGAGCGGCCGGTACGGTGACCGGTGCGAACTACCAGCGCGCCGGTATCGGCAAGCTCGCCTTCACCGCGATTCAGGGCTTCTTTTACCAGATCATCAACACTCAGATCGGTGTACACGGCGTTATTGGCTTGCGTCATGAGATTCCCCGTCGGCCAGTGGCCGAGTGTGCTCCAAACGTTTTGTAGTAGAAAGTCGTGCACTACTACCGCGAAAAAAGTGGGCCGGATTATGCCAGAAAAGCCCAAAAATAGTAGGGCCCTCCCGTCGTAACGGCGCTATTGCGGCGCTAACCAGTGAATTTACCTGCGCTGAACCGTTTTAGTGCCGGGTATCTGACGGCGTATCGACACCCGCACCCGCGAACAATTGAGTGATATCCGCCGCATCAAACAGGTAGCGTTCGTTGCAAAACTGACAGTCAATCTCAATATTGCCACCGTGTTCGATCACCAGCGACTGGGCATCTTCCAGACCCAAGCTGACCAGCGCATTGGCAGAACGTTCGCGAGAGCAGCTGCAATGGAAGCGCAGTTTCTGCACATCGAACAAACGAACCTGCTCTTCGTGGTAGAGGCGATGGAGCACGGTTTCGTTGTCCAGGCTCAGCAATTCATCGGCGGTCAGGGTGCTGCCCAGCGCGGTGATGTGCTGCCAGCTGGCGGCGCGTTCTTCTTCGTCTTTCAGACGGTCGGCGGGCAGTTGCTGCAGCAGCAGGCCACGGGCGCGACGACCATCGGCGTATAGCCAGAAACGCGTACCGACTTGTTGGGACATCACGAAGTAGTTAGTGAAGCACTCCGACAGGGTTTCGCCATCGAGGTCGACGATGCCCTGGTAGCGCTGGCCCTGGGTCGGGTCGACGGTCAGCGCCAATACGCCATTGGGCATCAGGTCGGCGAGGGTCGCGTCGGGTGCGATCTGGTCGGCTTCGTATCGGGCCAGGCCACGGATTTCGCGCTCGCTGGAGCACTCGATCATCAGCAATGGGATCGGGCCTTCGGAACGGGCCTGGAGAATCAGCAAGCCATCGAACTTCAGGGTGCCGACCAACAACGATGCCGCCGCCATCAGCTCGCCGAGCAATTGCGCAACCGGCTCCGGATACGGGTGTTTAGCGAGGACTTCGGCGTAGCTACGCTCCAATGCAACCAGCTCGCCGCGGGTGTCGCTGTCATCGAAGATGAAGCGTTGGGTGTAGTCGGTATCCGGTAAATCGGTCATAGGTCTGGGTATCTGAAGTAATAACAAAATGATTTCAAAAAGTGGAAATGCGCCTCTGCAGCACCCTTTCGGTGCGCGATGTTCAGCCGTGGGAGGCATTTTATGAACAATCCAGGTTTGTTCCAAGCCTTGCTCGCGAAGGCTGGTTCACAGCCAACACAGAAGCGACTGACTTACTCGTCGTTGCTGCTTCCACGAAACTTGAACAAATCCCGTCGCTGCTTCTTGCTCGGTTTGCCGTCGGTGCTCACACCCAGCGAACCGGCTTTACGCATGGCCGCAGCCGCCTCGCGCTTGGCGACGCTGGCTTCGGTTTCAGCGTAGAGCGCCTGAGCCTCTGGCGCACCTCGGCGTACGATCGATAACGCCTTTACCACCACCGTGCGTTCCTCGAACCCTGCGCGAATCTGAAACTCGTCGCCGACCCTCGGCTCCTTGCCCGGTTTGCAACGCTCCCCCCGGCAATGCACCTTGCCGCTTTCTATCGCCGCTTTGGCCAAGGCGCGTGTTTTATAAAAACGCGCGGCCCACAACCATTTATCGAGACGGACCTTGTCGTCCTCTTCCTGTTTTTGTGCCACTGGAATTCCTCTCTCGGTGAATAGTCGGAACTGTACTACCGTTTCTGTCGGGCGCAAGAACTCGGCCCTCCAGATAGAATGTGTTCTTGGCCGGCTCACCGGCATGGAGTGATCGAGTGACTATATTTCCGTCTTCATTGACCTCGCCCAACGGCGGTTGCCAGGGTTGCCAGCAAAGTGAGCCCCTGGGCTTCGATTTTGCCTTTGCCTACCAACCGATCGTCGATTTGCGAGACCAGTCGATTTTCGCCCATGAGGCACTCGTGCGCGGTGTAAAGGGTGAGGGGGCACTGTCGGTTCTCGATCAGATCACCGAGGACAACCGCTACCGCTTCGACCAGCTCTGCCGGACCCGAGCCATTGAAGGCGCGGCGAATCTAGGGATGCAGACGCATCTGTCAATCAACTTCATGCCCAACGCTGTGTATCGCCCGGAACTGTGTATTCGCAGCACGCTGGAAGCCGCGACAAAACACAACTTCCCCATCGACCGGCTGATTTTCGAAACCCTGGAAAGCCAGCACGTAGATAACTATCGCCATTTGACCAATATTCTGCGTGAATACCGCGAATTCGGCTTCAAGACCGCCATCGACGATTTCGGCGCGGGCTACTCGGGGCTCAATCTGCTTGCTGATTTCCAACCGGACCTGATCAAACTCGACATGGCACTGATCCGCGATGTCGACCGCGATCGTGTTCGTCAGGCTATCGTTCGAGGGGTTGTCACAATCTGTGCGGAGCTAAACGTTACAGTCATTGCCGAAGGGATCGAAAGCGCCGGAGAACGGGATTTCCTGGCGGACTGTGGAATTTTTCTGATGCAGGGTTACTGGTTCGCCAAACCCGCATTCAAAGCGTTGGCCCAGGTAACGCCTGGGACCTGGACGCGTTAATCGCTGGTTTTTCCTATTGAAGACATTTGACCATTTGACCGTTGTCGGTCTGCGCGAGTGGGTGGCGCTCCCGGATTTGGGAGTCGCGGGCCTGCGCGCAAAAATCGACACCGGCGCCAGCACCTCCAGTCTGCATGCCACCGATATCGAGCCATTCGAGCGCGACGGGGAACAGTGGGTGCGCTTTACTGCTCACTTGGGCACGGTGGTGCAACTGCGTCACCGGCGCTGCGAAGCACCATTGGTGACAATGAAAACTATCAAAAGCTCTAACGGTCACGCGCAGAAGCGTTACGTGGTCAGCACCACCCTGGCCCTTGGTGATCGGGTCTGGCGGGTCGAGTTCACCCTCGCCTGCCGCAAATCCATGCGTTATCGCCTGTTGCTCGGTTCCAAAGCCTTGATCGATGGCCAGTTAGTGGTCAATCCGGGCATTAAATACGTACAAGACAAGCCGGTGTTCCCGGTATCTACCTCCTCCACAGGTGTTGCATGAAGATCGCTGTGCTGTCGCGGAACCCGCGTTTGTATTCCACTCGTCGTCTGGTCGAAGCCGGTACCGAGCGTGGCCATGAAATGGTGGTGATCGACACCCTGCGCGCTTACATGAACATTGCCAGCCACAAGCCGCAGATCCACTACCGCGGCAAGCCGCTGGAAGGTTTCGATGCGGTGATACCGCGGATTGGCGCGTCGGTGACGTTTTATGGCTGCGCGGTGTTGCGCCAGTTCGAAATGATGGGCGTTTTTCCACTCAACGAATCGGTGGCCATCGCCCGCTCGCGAGACAAACTGCGGTCCCTGCAATTGCTGTCGCGCCGGGGAATTGGTTTGCCGGTCACCGGTTTTGCGCACTCCCCGGACGACATTCCCGACTTGATCGAGATGGTCAACGGCGCGCCGCTGGTGATCAAGGTGCTGGAAGGCACTCAGGGCATCGGCGTGGTGATGTGTGAAACGGCGACGGCGGCGGAGTCGGTGATCGAGGCGTTCATGGGCCTGAAGCAGAACATCATGGTTCAGGAATACATCAAGGAAGCCGGCGGGGCGGACATTCGCTGCTTCGTGGTCGGCGACAAGGTGATCGCGGCGATGAAGCGTCAGGCCAAGCCTGGGGAGTTTCGCTCCAACCTGCATCGTGGTGGCACCGCCAGCCTGATCAAGATCACGCCGGAAGAACGCATGACGGCATTGCGTGCGGCGAAGGTGATGGGTTTGGCAGTGGCGGGCGTGGACATCCTGCGTTCCAATCATGGCCCGCTGGTGATGGAAGTGAATTCGTCGCCGGGGCTGGAAGGGATTGAAACCACCACTAGCAAGAACGTGGCGGGGATCATCATTGAGCATCTTGAGAAGAATGGTGGGCCGAATATGACGCGCACCAAAGGCAAGGGCTAAAGCCAAGAGCCCCCTCACCCCAACCCTCTCCCCAAAGGGGCGAGGGGACTGACCGAGGTGATTTTCGCTATACATCGACCTGAGATTTCGAGTCGAACTCAGGTTTTGAATGCGATGAAAATCGGCTCCCTTTCCCCCTCTCCCCACTGGGGAGAGGGTTGGGGTGAGGGGTGGATTCAGAATCCCCCTCAAATCTAAAACCACGACCGCAGTCGTTAAACCGCATCCCTCGGCAACATCAACCCCAACGGCAACCGCACTCGCGCTTCCAGCCCGCCACCAGAACGGTTACGCAGCTCAACATTCCCCCCATGCATCGAAGCAATCCGCTTCACGATCGCCAAGCCCAACCCTGTCCCCTTGCCCCCCCGGGCACGATCACCCCGAGTAAACGGGTTGAAAATCGCCTCCAGCTCCGACGGATCGATCCCCGCCCCACGGTCCATGACACTCAGCACCACATACGGCGCGCTGGTATCCCCGGACACATAAGCGGCCACCTCAACCCCGCTGCCCGCGTGATGCAAGGCGTTGCCAATCAGGTTGTTCAGCAACCGCTTCATCGACACCCGACGCAACGGAAACGGCTGAATTGGCTCCAGGCGCAGGCGCACTTTCTCTTCGTTCTGGTTGTACGGCGCCGCGACTTCGCGCACCAGATCGCTGAGATCCACCTCTTCCACCGACTCGTCGCGACCATCGCGGATAAACGCCAGGAACTGGTCGAGAATCGCGTCCATGTCTTCGATGTCACGGATCATGTCGTCCGTCAGGTCGCTGTGGTCGCCCATGAGCTCCAGAGATAGCCGTAACCGGGTCAACGGTGTACGCAGGTCGTGGGACACCCCGGCCAGCATCAACTCGCGCTCACGCCCCGCCTGTTCGACGTCTTCGGCCATCTGGTTGAAGGCGCGGTAAACCTCGGTCATTTCACTCGGTGTGTCGCTGATCGGCAGGCGCACACTGCGGCCCTGACCGAGTTGCCGCGCGGCATACACCAGACGTTTCAACGGTTGATTGAGCTGGCTGACGAAGATCCATGCCGACGCAGTGGAGAGCAAGCCGATGGCGAGGAACCAGCCGAGTACGTTCCAGATTTTCTGGCCACGCAACGGATGCGGATACAGGGGCACTTTCAGCCAGCCATCACCCAGGCTTGGCGCCCGCACCCACAGGGCCGGCGGCGAATGCATGCGTAATCGAACTTCGGTGTCGGCCCCCAGTTCGGCCTGCATCTGTCGCTGGTAGATCTCGCTGTAAGGCCAGTGGTGCTCGCCTTCCGGCACGCCAGCGCCCACCACCCGGATCAGGGTCGCGGCATCGGCAATCTTGGCGCGGTTTTCTTCATCGGCCGACCAATAGGCGCGTAGCGTCAGGGCGACGCCGTGGCTGTATTGGCGGTCCACCAGCACGTCTTCGTTCATCAACAGATAAACCAGGGTCAGCGCCTTGGAAAACAGGACGACGATCAGCACCAGCCACAGGGTGCGGGAGAAGAAACTCTGGGGGAACCAAACGGGGGTTTTCATGGATAACCGCTACACACTTGCAGGAGCGAGCGATGCTCGCATATTGCGGATCGCGAGTCTGCGGACAACATCATCCGCAAGACCCGCTCCTACAAATCGCCGATCACTTGGTGGCGGCGCCATCCGGAACAAACACGTAACCCACGCCCCAGACTGTCTGGATGTAACGCGGCTTGGATGGATCGGGCTCGATCATCCGGCGCAGACGCGAGATTTGCACGTCAATGGAACGCTCCAGGGCGTCCCACTCGCGGCCACGGGCCAGGTTCATCAGTTTGTCGCGAGTCAGAGGCTGGCGGGCGTTCATCACCAACGCCTTGAGCACCGCAAACTCACCCGTGGTGAGCATGTGCACTTCGTCGCCGCGCTTGAGTTCGCGGGTGGCCAGGGACAGCTCGTAGTCACCGAAGGTCACGCTTTCGTCTTCGCTGCCCGGAGCACCCGGCACCGGAGCGGACTGACGACGCAGGACCGCTTTGACGCGTGCCATCAGCTCATCCGGGTTGAACGGCTTGGCGAGGTAATCGTCAGCGCCCAGTTCGAGGCCCTTGATACGGCTCAGCTCATCGCCCTTGGCGGTGAGCATGATGATCGGAATCTGGTTGTTCGCGGTGCGCAGGCGGCGGCAGGCGGTCAAGCCGTCTTCGCCGGGCAGCATCAGGTCGAGGACCACCAGGTTGAACACTTCACGCGCCAGGAGGCGATCCATTTGTTCAGTGTTCGGCACGGCGCGGGCGCGGTAGCCCTTGCTGACGAAAAAGCGTTCCAACAGGCTGCTGAGCCCTGGATCGTCGTCAACAATAAGAATTTTTTCGCCTTCAGCAATGTTTGCAGTGCTGCTCATTAGATGCTCCTTTGATCTCGGCGCGCATTATGGCGTAGCTGCCGTTATACGCACCGTGTGCATTGTTAGCAGATTTTTCCTTCACCGCCAGAAATCCGGCCTTTCTGCCTACAGTCTGCGATGCCCCCGAATGACAGAACGCTGGTTATAATGCGCGGCCTTTTGTGTCAGGCAACGTCTGATCATTGCTGCAAGTGGCCGATATTTATTTTCACGGTCGCGGCAGTCATTGTTCGATTTCACGGGTCAACGGGATGCCTGTTGATCCAGGTAGCGGCGCAGGCCAGGCCGCTCAACCAGACTCGCCGAGCCCTTATCTCTGCGCCTGCGAGCCTGCTTTCACAATTTGTCAGGTGGTTTTATGGACAGCATCAACAGCCGCATCGCCGAGGAACTCGGCGTACGCCCACAACAGGTCGAAGCGGCCGTCGCGCTACTCGATGAAGGCTCCACGGTGCCCTTCATCGCCCGTTACCGGAAAGAAGTGACCGGCAGCCTCGATGACATCCAGTTGCGTCATCTGGAAGAGCGTCTGCGCTACCTGCGAGAACTCGACGAACGGCGTATCAGCATCCTTGCCAGCATCCAGGAACAAGGCAAGCTGACCCCGCAACTTGAACGCGACATCAAACTCGCCGACACCAAAACCCGCCTCGAAGACTTGTACCTGCCGTACAAGCAGAAGCGCCGCACCAAGGGCCAGATCGCCCTGGAAGCCGGCCTCGGCGAGCTGGCCGACGGCCTGTTCAACGACCCGACCCTGACGCCAGACGCCGAAGCCGCGCGCTTCATCGATGCCGAAAAAGGCGTCGCCGATGTGAAGGCTGCCCTCGAAGGCGCCAAGTACATCCTCATGGAGCGTTTCGCCGAAGACGCCGGCTTGCTGGACAAACTGCGCAGCTACCTCAAGCAGGAAGCCATCCTGAGTGCCCGCGTCATCGCTGGCAAAGAAGAGGAAGGCGCCAAGTTCCGCGACTACTTCGAACACGATGAACCACTGAAAAGCATGCCGTCGCACCGCGCGCTCGCCATTTTCCGCGGTCGCAACGAAGGCATTCTGAGTTCTGCGCTGAAAGTCGGCGACGAACTGCCGGGCACCATGCACCCGTGCGAAGGCATGATCGGCCAGCAATTCGGCATCCAGAACCAGAGCCGCGCCGCCGACAAATGGCTGGGCGAAGTGGTGCGCTGGACCTGGAAGGTCAAGCTCTACACCCACCTGGAAACCGACCTGCTGGGCGAACTGCGCGATGGCGCGGAAACCGAAGCAATCAACGTGTTTGCGCACAACCTGCACGATTTGCTGCTGTCGGCACCGGCCGGGCCACGCGCCACGCTGGGCCTCGACCCGGGCCTGCGCACCGGTTGCAAGGTCGCCGTGGTCGACTCCACCGGCAAGCTGCTGGATCACGCCACGGTTTACCCGCACGTGCCGCACAACAAGTGGGATCAGACCCTCGCCGTGCTCGCCGCCCTGTGCGCCAAGCATGCGGTGGACCTGATCGCCATCGGCAACGGCACCGCCAGCCGCGAAACCGACAAGCTGGCCGCTGAACTGATCAAAAAATACCCAGCCATGAAGATGACCAAAGTCATGGTCTCCGAGGCCGGCGCATCGGTTTACTCGGCGTCGGAACTGGCTTCCAAGGAATTCCCGGATCTGGACGTGTCGATCCGTGGCGCAGTATCGATCGCTCGCCGCCTGCAGGATCCACTGGCCGAGCTGGTGAAGATCGACCCGAAATCCATCGGTGTCGGCCAGTACCAGCACGACGTGTCGCAGCTGAAACTGGCGCGCGGCCTGGACGCCGTGGTCGAAGACTGCGTGAACGCCGTGGGCGTCGACGTCAACACCGCCTCCGTGGCGCTGCTGGCCCGCATCTCCGGCCTCAACGCGACGCTGGCGCAGAACATCGTCAGCCACCGCGACGAGCACGGCGCTTTCAAAACCCGCGCCGCGTTGAAGAAAGTCGCTCGCCTGGGCGAAAAAACCTTCGAACAGGCTGCCGGTTTCCTACGCGTTATGAACGGCGACAACCCGCTGGATTCGTCCGCGGTTCACCCGGAAGCCTATCCGCTGGTCCAGCGCATCGCCGCTGAGACCGACCGCGATATTCGCTCGCTGATTGGCGATGCCAGCTTTCTCAAGCGCCTGGATCCGAAGAAGTACACCGACGAGACTTTCGGTCTGCCAACGGTCACCGACATCCTGCAAGAGCTGGAAAAACCTGGCCGCGATCCACGTCCTGAGTTCAAGACGGCCGAGTTCCAGGAAGGCGTCGAAGACCTCAAGGACCTGCAACTGGGCATGATCCTCGAAGGCGTGGTGACCAACGTGACCAACTTTGGTGCGTTCGTCGACATCGGCGTGCATCAAGACGGTTTGGTGCACATCTCTGCGCTTTCGGAGAAGTTCATCAAGGACCCGCGTGAAGCGGTGAAGGCCGGTGACGTGGTGAAAGTGAAAGTCATGGAAATCGACATTCCGCGCAAACGCGTTGGTCTGTCGATGCGCATGAGCGACACCCCGGGCGAGAAAATCGACGGTGCCCGTGGCGCGCGTCCGGGGTCGGCACCGCGCCAATCCCAGAACAACGCACCGCGTAAAGAAACAACGGCGGCGGCTCCGGCCAACAACGCCATGGCGTCGCTGTTCGCCAACGCCAAGCAGTTGAAGAAACGCTGATGGATTTCCCTGCCGGGGTGACCGAAAGCGCTTTTTTCAAGTTGCTGGGGTGTCGTTTGCACAATCTGGAGACCGGGGTGGCGCAAGTCGCCCTCGGGCTTGCACCAGAGCTGCGCAATCGCGGCGGCAATTGCCATGGGCCTGGCCTGTTCCAGCTCCCACGGCTTTGACCAGCAAAGCGCGACCATCGAGTGCAAGATCAACTACATTCGCGCCGTTGAAGGCGGCGAAGTGATGTGCACGGCGCGGGTAATCCACCCGGGCCGGCGCACGCTGGTGGTCGAAGCTGACGTGATGCAGGGCGACAAACTCGTCGCAAAAGCACAAGGCACGTTCGCTGTCCTGTAGCTAGTGGTCATCAATTTGAGTTAATTTCGGCGCTAGAAAACCTGTGGGAGCGAGCTTGCTCGCGATTAGGGCGTGTCAGTCAACATCTATGTCGTCTGATACACCGCCATCGCGAGCAAGCTCGCTCCCACAGGGATTGTGGCGACTCGGCTAACTGACATTGGTCTGTGCTGCTCAAAAACCAGGCGAAAACGCCAGTTTCAACTTCACCCTTGTAGACCGTCTTGCCCACCCCCATATTGGGGCGACTGACGCGTGAAGGAATCCAACTTGAGCGAACTTCTGAACCGCCGCCTGGCCCTGCTCGGCGAGCGCGCTAACCTCTCTCTGCTCGAACAGTGCCTTCACGGCATCGAACGTGAATGCCTGCGCGTGACCGGCGAAGGTCGCCTGGCGCAAACGCCGCACCCGGAAGAATTGGGTTCCGCGCTGACCAACGAACAAATCACCACCGACTACTCCGAATCGCTGCTGGAGTTCATCACCCCGGCCCTGCCCGACCCGGCAGACACCTTGGCGAGCCTCGACAGCATTCACCGTTTTGCCTACAGCAAGCTCGGCAACGAGTACCTGTGGAGTCCATCGATGCCGTGCCCGTTGCCGGCGGAGGAAGACATCCCGATTGCCTATTACGGCACGTCCAACATCGGTCAGCTCAAGTACGTCTACCGCAAGGGCCTGGCCCTGCGGTACGGCAAGACCATGCAGTGCATCGCCGGGATTCACTACAACTTTTCCCTGCCGGAAAAGCTCTGGCCGCTGCTCAAAGAGGCTGAAGGTTTTGTCGGCACCGACCGCGACTATCAGTCGTCAGCCTACATCGCCCTGATCCGCAACTTCCGCCGCTACAGCTGGCTGTTGATGTACCTGTTCGGCGCATCGCCAGCGCTTGACGCCGGTTTCCTGCGCGGTCGTTCGCACCAGTTGGAACAACTGGACCCGGATACTTTGTATCTGCCGTACGCCACCAGTCTGCGCATGAGTGACTTGGGTTATCAGAGCAACGCCCAGGCCGGGTTGACCCCGTGCTACAACGATCTGGCCAGTTACACCGACAGCCTGCGCAAAGCGGTTGCCACGCCGTATGCGCCGTACGTCGAAATCGGCACGCATCAGGACGGTGAGTGGGTTCAGCTCAACACCAACATCCTGCAAATCGAAAACGAGTACTACTCCAACATCCGCCCGAAACGTGTGACCTACACCGGTGAACGGCCGATCCAGGCGCTGGTAGCCCGTGGCATTCAGTACGTCGAAGTGCGATGCCTGGACATCAACCCGTTCCTGCCGATGGGCATCGACCTGCCGGAGTCGCGGTTCCTCGACGCGTTCCTGCTGTATTGCGCGCTGAACGAGAGCCCGTTGCTGACCAACACTTCTTGCAGCAATGCGACCTCGAACTTCCTCAGTGTGGTCAAGGAAGGTCGTCGTCCGGGCCTGCAACTGCAACGCGACGGTCATCCGGTGGACCTGAAAGAGTGGGCCAGCGAGTTGCTGGAGAAGATTGCTCCACTGGCGGCAATGCTGGATCAGAGCCATGGCGGCGATGCGCATAGCAAGGCAATGGATGCGCAGTTGGCCAAGGTCAAGGATCCTTCCCTGACGCCATCCGCCCAGGTGCTGGCGGCGATGGCTGAGCACAAGGAGAGCTTCAGTCAGTTCTCCCTGCGTCAGAGCCGCGCGCATGCGGAGTTTTTCCGTAGTGAGCCGTTGAATGGTGATGATCAGGCGAAATTTGAAGCGCGGGCGCGTTCGTCGCTGGCTGAGCAGGTTGAGCTGGAGCAGAACGAGGTGGGCGATTTCGATGTGTTTGTCGGGTCGTATCAGGCGAGCATTCTGGCGATTAGCAACTAATCTCCTTGGCACTGATCGTCCCCACGCTCTGCGTGGGAGCGATCAGGTTACCTGCTTAGAATTTTCCGCTCATAAGCTCATTCGAAAAAGTTATTTATTTTCTGATTCTTAGATCATTTAGTCTCCTTTCACGCCGACTCTCGGTCGCCTGACAAGGAGCTTCTCTATGAAACTGACTTCCCCCCTTCGCCTCCTGGCGGCCGCGTCTCTGGCTGCGGTGAGTTTCTTTGCCCAGGCGGCTGACGTCACCGTCGCCTACCAGACCACCGTTGACCCGGCGAAAGTCGCCCAGGCCGACGGTGCGTACGAAAAAGCCACCAACGCTAAAATCGACTGGCGCAAATTCGACAACGGCGCCGACATCATCGCGGCCATCGCTTCCGGCGACGTGCAGATCGGCTACCTCGGCTCCAGCCCTCTGACGGCTGCAATCACCCGCAAGGTCCCGGTAGAAACCTTCCTCATCGCCACCCAGATCGGCGCCGCTGAAGCCCTGGTCGCTCGGGACGGTTCCGGGATCAAAACTCCGCAGGACCTGATTGGCAAGAAAATCGCCGTGCCGTTCGTTTCCACCGGCCACTACAGCCTGCTGGCCGCCCTGAAGCACTGGAACATCGACCCGTCGAAAGTCACCGTCCTCAACCTCGCACCACCGGCGATCGTCGCCGCCTGGAAACGCGGTGACATCGACGCCACTTACGTCTGGGACCCAGCGCTCGGTGTGGCCAAGGAAAACGGCAAAGTACTGATCACCTCCGGCGAACTGGCCAAGTTCGGCGCGCCGACCTTCGATGCCTGGATCGTGCGTAAAGACTTCGCCGAGAAGCACCCGGAGATCGTGACCGCGTTCGCTAAAGTGACTCTGGATGCCTACGCCGACTACCGCAAAGACCCGAAGGCCTGGCTCGCCAACCAAAGCAACGTCGACAAGCTGGTGAAACTCTCCGGCGCCAAGGCCAGCGACATTCCGTTGTTGCTGCAAGGCAACGTCTACCCGCTGGCGGCTGATCAGGTGATCACCCTCGGCGCGCCGACCACCAAGGCCATCACCGACACCGCCGCGTTCCTCAAGGAACAAGGCAAGGTCGAGGCCGTGCTGCCGGATTACGCCCCCTACGTCAGCGCCAAGTACATCACCAACTGATCGGGAGTTAACTGCGATGGCTTTGCTACAACTGGAGCGCATCAGCGCACAGTACCCCGGTGCAGCGGAACCTGTGCTGGCGGATATTTCTCTGAGCCTTGGGCCCCAGCAATTGCTGGTCGCCCTCGGCCCGTCCGGCAGTGGCAAGACCTCGCTGTTGAACCTGATTGCCGGTTTCGTCGAGCCTAGCGCCGGGCGGATCACCCTCGATGGCGTGCCGGTCAAAGGCCCGAGCGCCGAACGCGGCGTGGTGTTCCAGGACGATGCGCTGCTGCCTTGGCAGGACGTGTTGGCCAATGTCGGTTTCGGTCTGGAACTGGCCGGCATTTCCCGGGACAAACGCGAAATCCGCGCGCGGGAAATGCTCGCCCTGGTGGACCTTTCCGGTTTCGAAAGTCGCCGAATCTGGCAACTCTCGGGCGGCCAGAAACAACGTGTCGGTCTGGCTCGCGCCCTCGCCGCCGACCCTCGGGTTTTGCTGATGGACGAACCCTTCGGCGCCCTCGATGCTTTCACCCGTGAACAAATGCAGGAGCTGCTGCTGCAAGTCTGGCAGCGCACCGCCAAGCCGGTTTTTCTGATTACCCATGACATTGAAGAAGCGGTGTTCCTCGCCACTGACCTGATTCTGCTGGCGCCAAACCCTGGGCAAATCGTCGAGCGCCTGAGCCTGGACTTCGGTCAGCGTTACGCCGCTGGTGAGTCGGCACGCTCGATCAAGTCCGACCCGCGCTTTATCGAAACCCGCGAACACGTGCTCGCGAAAGTGTTCTCCCAACGCAGCACCGTCCTGCGGCAGGAGCGCGCATGAGCAGCTATGAGATTCCGGCCGTCACGGTCAAACCGAACTCGACGGTGATTCCTGTTCGACGCAGCCTTAGTACTCGCTGGATCAGTCTGCTGACGCTGATCGCGCTCGTGGTCATTTGGTGGGCCGTCACCGCCACGGGGATGATCGAACCGCTGTTCCTGCCACCACCCTCCGCCGTGCTGCAAAAAGGCTGGCTGCTGGTGACCACCGGCTACATGGATTCGACCTTGTGGCAGCACTTGGGCGCGAGTCTCAGCCGAATCGGTTTGGGCCTGGGTTTCGCGGTGCTGACCGCCGTGCCGGTCGGCATCGCCATCGGCCACAACCGCATCGCTCGCGGCATTCTCGATCCGCTGATCGAGTTTTACCGCCCTATCCCACCCTTGGCTTATCTGCCGCTGATCGTGATTTGGTGCGGCATCGGTGAGCTGTCGAAAGTCTTGCTGATTTACCTGGCGATTTTCGCCCCGATTGCCATCGCCACCGCCACCGGTGTGCGTACGGTCGACCCGGCCAAGTTGCGCGCGGCGCAGTCGTTAGGTGCGACCCGGGCGCAGCTGATTCGCCATGTGATTCTGCCGAGTGCGTTGCCGGACATTTTGACCGGTGTGCGGATTGGATTGGGTGTGGGTTGGTCGACGCTGGTTGCCGCCGAATTGATCGCCGCCACCAGCGGGCTGGGCTTCATGGTGCAGTCGGCCGCGCAGTTCCTGGTCACCGATGTGGTAGTGCTGGGAATTCTGGTGATCGCGTTGATCGCCTTCGCCATGGAAATGGGCTTGCGCGCGCTGCAACGCAAACTGGTGCCGTGGCATGGCCAGGCTCACTAAAGACTTGTCATTGACCATGCCGACAGCTCGGCGCCCCGGATTGAAGAGAACCACCATGAGCCACCTGACAATCGTCCCCCTCAGCTCCGCCCTAGGCGCGCAAATCAGCGGCGTCGACATCAGCCAGACGCTGAACCTGGAACAGCGCGACGCCATCGAGCAGGCGTTGCTCAAGCATCAGGTGCTGTTCTTCCGCGACCAGCCAATCGAGCCACAGCAACAAGCGCGATTCGCCGCCCATTTCGGCGACCTGCACATTCACCCGATCTACCCGAATGTGCCGGAACAGCCCGAAGTGCTGATCCTCGACACCGCCGTCACCGACGTGCGCGACAACGCCATCTGGCACACCGACGTGACCTTCCTGCCGACCCCGGCCATGGGCGCAGTACTCAGCGCCAAGCTGCTGCCGGAGTTCGGTGGCGACACACTGTGGGCCAGCGGCATCGCGGCGTATGAAGCGTTGTCCGCGCCGATGAAAACCTTGCTCGAAGGGTTGACGGCTACCCACGACTTCACCCGCTCGTTTCCGCTGGAGCGTTATGGCAGCACGCCGCAAGCGTTGGCCCAGTGGGAAGAAGCGCGCAGGAAGAATCCGCCGTTGTCACACCCGGTGATCCGCACGCACCCCGTGAGCGGGCGCCGCTCATTGTTCGTCAATGAAGGCTTCACGTCGAAGATCAATGAGCTCTCGGAGACCGAAAGCGAAGTGATTCTGAAGTTGTTGTTTGCCCACGCGACACGGCCGGAGTTTACGATCCGCTGGCGTTGGCAAAAGGACGACGTGGCGTTCTGGGATAACCGCGTGACACAGCATTACGCCGTGGATGATTACCGGCCGGCGCGGCGGGTCATGCAGCGGGCGACGGTGCTGGGGGATGTCCCGTTTTTTCAGTAAGCCGATCGCCCGATCGTTCCCACGCTCTGCGTGGGAATGCAGCCATGGACGCTCCGCGTCCACTGTGACGCGGAGCGTCACGGGAGGCATTCCCACGCGGAGCGTGGGAACGATCAAATCGGGGGTTAGTCAGCCGTCGAAGGTTTCTCCCAAAGATTAACCCCACCCTCCTGAGCAAACCGGTCAATCTCCGCCAATTCCTCCGCGCTAAAGCTCAAATTTTTCAACGCCCCGACGTTCTCGATAATCTGCTCCGGCCGGCTCGCACCGATCAGCGCCGAAGTCACGCGCGGATCGCGCAACGTCCACGCCAATGCCAGCTGCGCCAGACTCTGACCGCGACGCTTGGCGATCTCATTCAACGCACGCACATGAGCGATGTTGGCTTCGGACAGGTGCGATGTCTGCAACGAACCACCACCCGGACGATTGACCCGCGCATCCGCCGGCACACCATTGAGGTACTTGTCAGTCAACAAACCCTGAGCCAGCGGCGTGAACGCAATCACGCCTGTACCGAGTTCGTCCGTCGTATCGAGCAGGTCTTTTTCCACCCAACGATTGAGCAGGTTGTAAGCCGGTTGGTGAATCAGCAACGGGACTTTCCACTCTTTCAACAACGCAGCCATTTCACGAGTTTTAACCCCCGAGTAGGACGAGATGCCGATGTACAGCGCCTTGCCCTGTTGCACCGCGGTGGCCAGTGCGCTGGCGGTTTCTTCCAACGGCGTGTCCGGGTCGAAGCGGTGGGAGTAGAAGATGTCCACGTAGTCCAGGCCCAGACGTTGCAGGCTCTGATCAAGGCTGGCCAGCACGTATTTGCGCGACCCGCCGCCCTGACCATAAGGGCCGGCCCACATGTCCCAACCGGCCTTGCTCGAGATAATCAGCTCGTCGCGATACTGCTTGAAGTCTTCGCGCAGCAAACGACCGAAATTGATCTCGGCACTGCCATACGGCGGGCCGTAGTTGTTGGCCAGGTCGAAATGGTTGATGCCGAGATCAAACGCGGTACGCAGCAATGAACGCTGGGTGTCGATCGGCGTGCTGTCGCCAAAGTTGTGCCACAGGCCCAGAGACAGTGCCGGCAGCACCAGCCCGCTGCGCCCCACGCGGCGGTAAGGGATGGAGTCATAGCGGTTTTCGGCAGCGGTGTAGGTCATCGAATCCTCTCTTGTCTGTCTTGAATTGGGTATCGACTGCTTCGCAGTTGCCCAGCATACGCCCAGACAAACGCCGATAAACCTCTGACTCGAGAAAATGCTGAAACGTTTCACAGATGATCGAGACTTTTCGGTTCGCCGTATTTGCGCAGGCGCCAAGATGCCACCGCTGGAACGTCTGGCGCAGCCAGAAGACATCTCCCGCGTCGTGTCCTTGGTCGGCTCCGAAGCGATCTGGGTCAACGGGCAGATTTTGCGGGTTAATGGCGGGCTGGTTTAACTAAGCTCACACTGACACCGCAGTGCCGACTCAAAGGCAACACACATTTGAAGGGCGGAACACACCATGCACACCACCATCATCATCACCTTCGGCCTGATCCTGCTGGCGCTGATGCTGTTCATCGGCGAGAAAATCGGTTTCAGCCGCCAGACCCTGACCTACAGCTTTGTCGTGCTGTGGTTCGCGCTGACGTTAATCAACGGTGCAGTCGGCATGGTCAGTGCTGGCCAGCCCTTTAGCACGGAGCTGGTAGTCGGCAGCGCCGTATTCGGCGTGCCGGTGGCGGCGATGGTGCTGTTCATGGTGTTGAGCGCCGAGAACTGAAAAAGGGCCCGGCGCCACCGGTTCTCGATCAACGCACCAAATGCAAAAACTGCATGTGCCGTTCGTACTGATCGAGAATGTCGTTGATGATCTGCTCCTTGGTGTAACCCACCAGATCGTAGTCCTGACTGCCCTCGCTCAAATGCACTTCGGCGCGGTAGTAACGGCGATTGTTGAGTTCCTTGGAACCCATGCCGCCACGGGCGAAGGACGGCGTGAAGTAGCCGCGCATCTGCACCTGATAGATAAACGGATGCTCCTCGCCGTGACCGATTTCCAGGCTGACGTTGTCGTTGGCCGGGTCCGGTTGAGTGACCACGTTCAAACCCTTCTCGACGAACACCGCCGAGACGTCTTCAATCGCCGGGCGCACCGTCGTATCGAGGAAGCGGTAAACCTCATCGCGAGATGGGAAATGCACGGCCTGAGTCAAGCGTTGACGCCAGCCGCCACGTCTCGATCCTGATACCGGTGCCAGGGAATGCAGTTGCGCGATCTGCTTCTGCGACTCCAGATAGAACGCTTTGTGCAGCCCCCACATCATCAGCAGCAAAATCATGGAGAACGGCAACGAAGTCAGCACCACAGCTGACTTCAGCGCATCAATGCTGCCGGAGAACAGCAGCGCACTGGTCACCAGCGCCGTCATTGCCCCCCAGAACACTCGTAACCATTTCGGCCCGTCTTCATCGGGGTTGCCGCCCTTGGCGGACAGCGTCGACAACACCACCGTGCCGGAGTCGGCCGAGGTCACGAAAAACACGAAGCTGATGAACACCGTCACCGCGATGACCGTTTTGCTCCACGGATAGGTTTCCAGCAGCAGGTAGAGGGTCATCGACGGGTTATCGATGGCCGACATGCCGAGGGCGCTCATGCCGTGGTTGAGGACTTGATCGATGGCGCTATTACCGAAGATCGACATCCACGCGAGGGTGAAGCCGAGCGGAATCAGCAGCACGCCAAAGACGAATTCGCGAATGGTTCGGCCACGGGAAATCCGTGCGATAAACAGGCCCACGAACGGCGACCATGCAATCCACCAGGCCCAGTAGAACACCGTCCAGCCGCCCAGCCAGTCGCTGGGTTTGTCGTAAGCGTAGAGGTCGAAACTCTTCATCGGCAACGCGCCGAGGTAGTCGCCGATGTTCTGGATCAGCGTGTTGAGCAGGTGCTGAGTGGGGCCGGCGAACAGCACGAACAGCAGTAGCGCGCAGGCCAGCAGCATGTTGATGTCGGACATCACCCGCACGCCTTTGTCGACGCCAGACACTGCAACGATGATCGCCGCGCCCATCATCAGCGTGATCAGGCCGACCTGAACCCACTGGGTGTGAGCGATGCCGAACAGGTAGTCCAGACCCGAGTTGAGGTGTAACACGCCAAAGCCCATGTCGGCGCCGAGGCCGAACACCGTGGCGATGATGCCGAAGCCATCCACCGCGTAACCGATGGGGCCGTTGATGCGCTTGCCAATCAGCGGATAGAGCGCCGAACGCAGGGCCAGTGGCAGGTTATGTCGATAAGCGAAGTAGGCCAGGGCCATGCCGACGAAGGCGAACACACCCCAGCCATGCAGGCCCCAGTGCAGAAACAGAATCTGCATTGCCTGACGCGCCGCATCCGCCGTGCCTGCCTCGCCTTGCGGTGGTTGCGACAAATGGGTCAGCGGTTCGGACACGCAAAAGAAAAACAGCGTGATGCTGATCCCGGCGGCGAACAGCATGCCGGCCCAGGACAGGTAACTGAATTCGGGTTCGTCGTGGTCGGCACCGAGCTTGATCTTGCCGTAGCCAGACAAGGCGGTGACCACCACGAAGACCAGATACAGGGTCATCGCGAGCATGTAATACCAGCCGACCGTGTTGGCCGCCCAGTTTTGCGCTTCCAGCAGCCAGGCACCGGCCTGTTCAGGCAAGGCAATAACCACAATGCCAAACAACAGAATGAAACCCGCGGCAAAGTAGAACACCGGCGGATTCATGCGGACCTGGCCGCTTGGAGGGGTGGAAGGTGCACTCATGAAAGGCGCACCTCAAGGGGGTGAAACAGGGCAATCAGTAACGGACTCGGCAAAGGCAAGCCTCCTGTTGTGAGCGGGCAGCAAACCGACGGTTTAACTTGAATGAGCGTTCAAGTTAAACATGAATAGGGTGCTAAGGACTAATCGCAAAGCTCGGCGGTACCTTTCGTACGCTAGCTCAAGGATGGGTATGACGCGGGGTTTGGGGGATTCGTTCAGTGGGAAATTAGCTAAATGCCAGTATTCGTGTTCGCCTTAAAACCAATCGCGAGCAAGCTCGCTCCCACAGGGATCTCGGGTGAACACATTAATTGTGAACGACAGAGAAACCTGTGGGAGCGAGCTTGCTCGCGATGAGGGCAGGTCAGTCAGCGAAGATTTCGGGCTTACTTCTGCGTCCCGTCATCATGCTGCAGATTCGCCTGAGTCAGGTTGCTCCCCGCTGGCACGCTGCGGGTCAGCCAGACATTACCGCCAATGGTCGAGCCCTTGCCGATGGTGATTCGGCCCAGAATCGTCGCACCGGCATAAATCACCACGTCATCTTCGACAATCGGATGTCGCGGCTGCCCCTTTTGCAATTGACCGTCCTCATCCGCCGGGAAGCGCTTGGCGCCCAACGTCACGGCCTGATAAATCCGCACACGCTCACCAATGATGGCGGTCTCGCCGATCACCACACCCGTCCCGTGATCGATGAAGAAGCTGCGACCAATCTGCGCGCCAGGGTGAATGTCGATGCCGGTGGCCGAGTGGGCGATTTCCGCGCTGATCCGTGCCAGCAACGGCAATCCGGCGCGGTACAAATGGTGGGCCAGACGATGGTGAATCACCGCCAGAATCCCCGGATAGCACAGCAACACTTCGTCAACGCTGCGAGCCGCCGGATCGCCGTGATAGGCCGCCAGCACGTCGGTGTCGAGCAGACTGCGCAGCCCCGGCAATGCGAGGGCGAAGTCCTGAATGATCTGAATGGTCTTGGCCTCGACCTCAGTATCGGCCTGGGCACTGTGGCGAGCGGCGTAGCGCAATTCGAGTCGCGCCTGAGCCAGCAACGCGTTCAACGCAACGTCCAGCGTGTGGCCGACGTAGAAGTCTTCACTCTCCTCGCGCAGATCCACCGGGCCGAGGCGCATCGGGAACAACGCGCCACAGAGGGCTTCGAGAATCTCCGCCATGGCCGCTCGGGAAGGCAACTCACGCCCCCCCTGTTCGGTGCTGGCGCGGCCGTTTTGTACGCGCCACTGGTCACGCGCCGTGCGCAGTTGACTGACGATGGTCTGCAGTTGCCAATGACTGGAACGCTCGCTCACGGTAAAAACTCCTCACGGGCGGCCGGACTGCCTGGCCGCGTTATTGGCAATTACTCTACGGCATGGCCTGGAAGGCGAATTAAGAACCGATTGTGCTGTGCTCAGCACTTTTGGGTATAAGTCGAATGCCGGTTGCCCCGCTAAATAGGCGTGCCTATAGTCCTGTCATCTCCCTCCGCCAGTACGGACCCCATGATCAAACAAAAGCTTGCCCGCTTTAACCGTCTCGACCTGCTCGGTCATCCTACCGCCCTGGAAAAACTCGAACGCTTGTCGACCTGGCTGGGCCGCGATGTGTACGTCAAGCGTGATGACCTGACGCCGCTGGCCATGGGCGGCAACAAGCTGCGCAAACTCGAATACCTGGCGGCCGATGCGCTGGCACAAGGTGCCGACACCTTGATTACCGCAGGGGCGCTTCAGTCCAACCATGTGCGCCAGACTGCCGCCATTGCGGCCAAGCTTGGCCTGGGCTGCATAGCGCTGCTGGAAAACCCATTGGGTACCGACGACGCTAACTATGTCGGTAACGGCAATCGACTGCTGCTGGACCTGTTCGATGCCAAGGTCGAGTTGGTGGAAAACCTCGACAACGCCGACGAGCAATTGCAGGCTCTGGCCGACCGTCTACGCAACAATGGCAAGAAGCCGTATCGGGTGCCGATTGGTGGCTCGAATGCATTGGGCGCGTTAGGTTATGTGCGCGCTGGGCTCGAGCTGGCCGAGCAGATCAAGGACACCGGGCTGGCATTCGCCGCCGTGGTCCTGGCCTCGGGCAGTGCCGGGACCCACAGCGGTCTGGCGCTGGCATTGAGTGAAGTACTGCCGGATTTGCCAGTGATTGGTGTCACGGTTTCCCGCAGCGATGAAGATCAGCGCCCGAAAGTCCAAGACCTCGCCGAACGTACTGCCGAGCTGCTGGGAATGAGCCTGCCAGACAGTTTCAAGGTCGAGTTGTGGGACGAGTATTTCGGCCCGCGCTATGGCGAGCCGAATGCCGGGACACTGTCGGCGGTGAAGCTGGTGGCGAGTCAGGAAGGGCTGTTGCTCGATCCGGTCTACACCGGCAAGGCCATGGCGGGTTTGCTCGATGGCATCGGCCGCCAGCGCTTCAATGACGGCCCGATAATCTTCTTGCACACCGGTGGGGCACCGGCACTGTTTGCCTACAAAGACTTTTTATAAGCGATCGTTCCCACGCAGAGCGTGGGAACGATCTTGAACACATATGCAATAAAAGAATAACAAACTGATTATTCATTATTTTCTTATCTAAAAGCCTCGTCATATAGTCGCGCCGCAGTCGAATTTGCAGCGAGACGCATACGATGCTTTAGGGCAGGATATCGCAGTCGTTCAAATCCCGAATTTGCCAACATTCCTAAAGCGTCTTCCATAAGAAAACACAGGGGCTTGTCATGAATTTTTCCGTACTACGTCGAAACCTGCTGGTTGGTTCGCTGGGCCTGGCGCTGAGCGCCGGTCTGTTGGGGCAAGCAGTTGCCGGTGAGCAGCTGCAAAAAATCAAAGACGCTGGCGTTATCAACGTTGGCCTGGAAGGCACTTACCCACCGTTCAGTTTCGTCGACGCCGACGGCAAGCTGGCTGGCTTCGAAGTCGAGTTCTCCGAAGCCCTGGCCAAAGAGCTGGGCGTGAAGGTCAAACTGCAACCGACCAAATGGGACGGCATCCTCGCAGCGCTGGAATCCAAGCGTCTGGACGCGGTGATCAACCAGGTGACCATCTCGGACGAGCGCAAGAAGAAGTATGACTTCTCCGAGCCGTACACCGTTTCCGGGATTCAGGCGCTGACCCTGACCAAGAACAAAGACACCATCAAGACCGCCGCCGATCTGGCCGGCAAGAAAGTCGGCGTAGGCTTGGGCACCAACTACGAACAGTGGGTGAAAGCCAACGTGCCGGGCGCGGACGTGCGCACCTACGAAGATGACCCGACCAAGTTTCAGGACCTGCGCGTCGGCCGCATTGACGCCATTCTGATCGACCGCCTCGCTGCGCTGGAATACGCGAAAAAGGCCAAGGACACCTCCGCCGCCGGCGAAGCGTTCTCCCGCCAGGAAGCCGGCATTGCCCTGCGCAAAGGCGAGCCTGAGCTGCTGGCCGCGGTGAACAAAGCCATCGACAAGCTGCGTGCCGACGGTACGCTGAAAAAGCTTTCGGAAAAATACTTCAACGCTGACGTCACTAAATAATGGAAGAAGCTTTCCAACTTGCGCTGGACTCCGCGCCCTTCCTGCTGAAGGGCGCGTATTACACGGTAATCCTGAGCCTGGGCGGGATGTTCTTCGGCCTGGTGATGGGCTTCGGCCTGGCGTTGATGCGCCTGTCGCGCTTCAAACTGGTGAGCTGGATCGCCCGCATCTACGTGTCGTTCTTTCGCGGCACGCCGTTGCTGGTGCAACTGTTCGTGATCTATTACGGTTTGCCGCAATTGGGCATCGAACTTGATCCGTTGCCGGCAGCCCTGATCGGCTTCTCGCTGAACATGGCGGCCTATGCCTGCGAAATCCTGCGTGCCGCGATCAGCTCCATCGAGCGTGGCCAGTGGGAAGCCGCCGCGAGTATCGGCATGACCCGCGCGCAGACCCTGCGCCGGGCCATCCTGCCGCAAGCGATGCGCACGGCTCTGCCACCGCTGGGCAACAGCTTCATTTCGCTGGTCAAGGACACCGCGCTGGCAGCCACCATTCAGGTGCCGGAATTGTTCCGTCAGGCGCAGTTGATTACCGCCCGTACCTTTGAAATTTTCACCATGTACCTTGCCGCCGCGCTGATCTACTGGATTCTGGCCACGGTGCTTTCGCACCTGCAGAACCAGTTGGAAGCACGGGTCAATCGGCACGACCTGGAGTCCTGACCCAATGATTGTCGTGGAAAAACTGACAAAGCAGTTCAAGGGTCAAGTGGTGCTCAACGGCATCGATCTGCAAGTGAAGGAAGGTGAGGTGGTGGCGATCATCGGGCCTAGTGGCTCGGGCAAGACCACGTTCCTGCGTTGCCTGAATTTTCTGGAAGAGCCCACCAGCGGCCGGATCAAGGTCGGTGACATCGAGATCGATGGCAGCCGCCCGTTGAACCAGCAGCAGAGCCTGGTACGACGGTTGCGTCAGCACGTGGGTTTCGTGTTCCAGAGCTTCAACCTGTTCCCCCATCGCACCGCCCTGGAAAACGTCATCGAAGGCCCGATCGTGGTGAAAAAAATCCCGCGTGCCGAAGCTGTTGCCCTGGGTAAAAAGCTTTTGGCCAGGGTCGGCCTGGCGGGTAAGGAAGACGCTTACCCGCGTCGTCTCTCCGGTGGTCAGCAACAGCGTGTGGCGATTGCCCGCGCGCTGGCGATGGAGCCGGAAGTGATTCTGTTCGATGAACCGACCTCGGCACTTGACCCGGAACTGGTAGGTGAAGTGCTGGCGACCATCCGCAGCCTGGCCGAGGAGAAACGCACCATGGTCATCGTCACCCACGAAATGGGCTTTGCCCGGGACGTGGCGAACCGTGTGGTGTTTTTCGACAAGGGTGTGATCGTCGAGCAAGGCGAAGCCAAGGCGCTGTTTGCCAATCCGAAAGAAGAGCGGACCAAACAGTTCCTCAGCAAGTTCTTGAATAACGCTCACCACTGAAACATCGCCTCACCCCTTATTAACTTCCATGGATGGAAGTGATAACTACCCCGTTAATAAGATCTCTCGGCCCTTCCGGACAATAGATATTTATTCAACGCTGCGTGCGGTACATACCTATGTACTGCAACAGATTAACCTCGCCTAAAATTCGCCAAAACCAGCCTTCTCACCGAGCTGATCTCGCCGTCCACAACGCACTCAAAAGCCCATAAAATCGCGGCAAAGTTCGACAGAACGGTGCAGCTTACTAACTTCAACGCGTAGGACTTTTCTGAATAACTCTAGATTCCAAACTTAACTAGCCAGCTCTATTGACACCTACTCAAGCGCACTCTTATCTAGTCTTCAACAGGCGTCGAATCTCGCACTTATTCATTATTCAATTCGAGAATAGTGAACAGTTTTGTTGCTCGGCAATTCACACCTTTCGAACTTTCAGAAACGGACTTTCGCTGCAGGCTTCAAGGAGAAACCCATGACAAGTACTTCGAACAAACCCGAACTTGCGGCCCCGACCCTGGCGCAATCTCACAAGACCTGCATCAACATCACCTCGGCGGCTCACCTGCTGATCGACGTGGCGCCCTACCCCGGCATGGACGAAGGCGACCTGATCGAACTGTTCTGGGATAACTGCTACGTAGCCTCCAGAGTGCTTACGGCCAACGATATCGGCCAACCGGTCCAACTGCGTGTGCCCGAGAGCTTTATCGCCAATGGCACCTCGCGCGTTCACTACCGGATCATGCAGATCGGGCAAGGGCCAACCCTGTCAGCCGCCAGACGGGTGCAGATCAAACTCGACTGCCCCGGTGGCCAACCGTCTGCGCTGTGCGGCGATGAAAACCAGCGTCTGGAGCCCGTGAACATCCCCGAGACCATTCGCCGTCAGGGGGTCAATCCGAACCAGATCAAGCGCGGGGTTCCGTTGACCATCGAGCCTTACCTGAACATGGCCGCCGACGACGAAATCACCCTGCGCTGGGGCGATGTACGTATGGATCTGCCACGACTCAAGGCAAGCGATGTCGGCCAGCCGATCCAGGTTTGGGTGCCTGCGGCGATCATTCTCGAAGCCGGCGAAGACCTGCGGCTGGAAGTGACTTACTGCATCCTCGACCGGGTGGGTAACAACTCGCGCTGGGCACCGCCGCGCAGGCTGAAAATTGGCTGCGCCAATCCCTACTTGAATGCCCGGCCGAAAGAAATGCTCATGGCCGCCGAACCCCGCAAGAAGTGAAAACACCGCCCAACCTGTGGGAGCGAGCTTGCTCGCGATGAGGCCGTGTCAGTCAACATCAATGTTGCCTGACACACCGCTTTCGCGAGCAAGCTCGCTCCCACAGGGTCCGCGCTCAGCCTATTGAAGCCCCTTCTATGCATATTCCTAAAAGTTAGTTTATTAATTTTTTATACACGCTTAGGGTATATGCACCGGACCACCGGACATTCTTGTTTTCGTTCGCCGCAACCCTCGCGGCGCTTCCATGAGATGTGAGGTAGGTATGGTCCGGAACACAATCACCCCAGTGCAGATCGCCAGGGCATTGCGTGCAGCCAAGGAGCGGCACTGATGTCCAGTCTGGCAGATGCAATCTGGACATCGCCCCGCTGTTGTTGCCCGCGCAGGTCTTGCGCAACGACGCACAAGCCATCAAGGCTGCCCATGAGCTGGCGCAAGTCGCCCGTCTGCAAGCAGCCAAGCGCGACCAGCAGCGCAAGCTACCGTGGTCGGAAATCGAACAGTTCACCCGCAGCGGCCTGGGCAGCATTGCCATCCCGCGTGAGTACGGTGGCCCGCAGGTTTCGTTCGTCACGGTTGCCGAAGTCTTTGCGATCATTTCCGCGGCCGACCCGGCACTGGGACAGATCCCGCAGAACCAGTTCGGCATTCTCAACCTGGTGCTCGGCAGCGCCACTGAATCGCAGAAAAAACAGCTGTTCAAAAGCGTGCTCGACGGCTGGCGAATCGGTAACGCGGGGCCTGAGCGCGGCACCAAAAACACCCTTGAACTCAAGGCACGAATCACCGCTGACGGTGACGGCTTCGTTCTCAACGGGCAGAAGTTTTATTCCACCGGCGCGCTGTTCGCCCACTGGGTCGCCGTCAAGGCGCTGAACGACGACGGCAAGCAAGTGCTGGCCTTCGTCCGCCGCGGTACACCGGGCCTGCGCATCGTTGATGACTGGTCGGGCTTCGGCCAACGCACCACCGCCAGCGGCACCCTTTTGCTCAATAACGTGCAGGTCGACGCCGAGCTGGTGGTGGAAAACTGGAAGATCAATGACAGCCCGAACATTCAGGGCGCCGTGTCGCAGTTGATACAAGCAGCCATTGACGCCGGCATCGCCCGAGGCGCCATCGACGACGCCATCGAATTCGTGAAAACCCGTGCACGGCCGTGGATCGACGCCAAGGTCGAACGGGCCAGCGATGACCTCTATGTGATCGCCGACATCGGCAAACTGAAGATCGAATTGCACGCCGCCGAAGCGCTGCTGCGCAAGGCCGGGCAAGTGCTCGATCAGGTCAGCGCCGCGCCGCTCACCGCCGAGTCTGCCGCCCGCGCCTCGATTGCCGTGGCCGAAGCCAAAGTGCTGACCACCGAGATCTCGCTGCTGGCCAGCGAAAAGCTTTTCGAACTGGCCGGCAGCCGCGCCACCCTCGCCGAATTCAACCTCGACCGCCACTGGCGCAACGCCCGCGTGCACACGCTGCACGACCCGGTGCGCTGGAAATATCACGCCGTCGGCACTTATCACCTGAACGGCACGCTACCCGCTCGCCACTCCTGGATTTAACGACCAGATCTCTGGAGAAACACATGACTCTTTCTCACCACGTCGCGGTCATAACCAGCGATGAGCAAGCCCTGATTGTCGCCAGTGACCTGGCCGAAGATTTCAAACGCGACAGCGCCCTGCGCGACCGCGAACGCCGTTTGCCACACCCGGAACTGGAAGTGTTTTCCCGCTCGGGTCTCTGGGGCATCAGCGTGCCAAAAGAATACGGCGGCGCCGGGGTTTCCAACGTCACCCTGGCCAAAGTGATCGCGTTGATTGCCCAGGCTGACGGTTCACTCGGACAAATCCCGCAGAACCATTTTTACGCCCTCGAAGTGCTCCGCGTGAACGGCAGCGCCGAACAGAAAAAGCGCCTCTACGCCGAGGTACTGGCCGGTCAACGCTTCGGTAATGCCCTTGCGGAACTGGGCACCAAAACCGCTCACGACCGCGTCACCAGCCTGACCCGCGACGGCAACGGCTATCGCATCAACGGCCGCAAGTTCTACGCCACCGGGGCGATTTACGCACAGCGCATTCCGACATCGGTCGTGGACGAAAACGGCGTTCAGCAACTCGCTTTCGCCCCTCGTAACGCCAAGGGTCTGACAGTGATCGACGACTGGAGCGGCTTCGGCCAGCGCACCACCGGCAGCGGTTCGGTGGTGTTTGAAGATGTTTACGTCGCCGCCGAAGACGTGATCCCGTTTCAGAGCGCGTTCGAACGCCCGACCACCGTCGGCCCGTTGGCACAGATTCTTCACGCCGCTATCGACACCGGCATCGCCCGCGCCGCTTATGAAGATGCGCTGCACTTCGTGCGCACCAAGACCCGGCCGTGGATCGATTCCGGCAACGACAAAGCCACCGAAGACCCGCTGACCATCAAGAGCTTCGGCCACTTGAGCATTCGCCTGCACGCCGCTGAAGCCTTGCTGGAACGCTCCGGCGAATTCCTCGACAAGGCTCAGGCCAAGACCAACGCCGAGACCGTCGCCGCCGCGTCGATTGCCGTCGCTGAAGCCCGCGCCATTAGCACCGAGATTTCCCTCGCCGCTGGCAGCACGCTGTTCGAATTGGCCGGCAGCCAGGCAACCCTGGTCGAACACGGCCTGGATCGCCACTGGCGCAACGCTCGGGTACACACCCTGCACGACCCGGTGCGCTGGAAGTATCACGCGGTCGGCAATTACTACCTCAACGATGAAAACCCGCCACTGCGGGGGACGATCTGATGCCCTCGCCTTTAACAAAGAGGAAAAAGATTTTGCTCAACGCGTTCAACATGAACTGCATCGGGCACATCAACCATGGTCTGTGGACGCATCCACGGGACACGTCAACCCAATACAAGACGATCGAATACTGGACCGAACTGGCGCAACTGCTGGAGCGCGGACTGTTCGACGGCCTGTTCATCGCTGACATCGTCGGTGTTTACGACGTCTACCAAAACTCGGTGGGCGTACCGCTCAAAGAGTCCATCCAGTTGCCGGTCAATGACCCGCTGCTGTTGGTTTCGGCCATGGCTGCCGTCACCAAAAACCTCGGCTTCGGACTCACTGCCAACCTGACTTACGAACCGCCGTATCTGTTCGCCCGACGCATGTCGACGCTCGACCATCTGAGCCGCGGCCGGGTCGGCTGGAACATCGTCACCGGGTACCTCGACAGCGCCGCCAAGGCCATGGGCTTGAGCGAACAGGTGGAACACGACCGTCGTTACGACCAGGCCGATGAATACCTGCAAGTGCTCTACAAACTCTGGGAAGGCAGTTGGGAAAACGGCGCGGTGCTTAACGATCCGCAGCAGCGGATCTACGCCCAACCGGAGAAAGTGCACAAGGTCGAGCACAAGGGCGAGTTCTATCAGGTCGAGGGTTATCACCTCTGCGAACCGTCGCCGCAACGTACACCCGTGCTGTTCCAGGCCGGCAGTTCGGATCGCGGTTTGCTGTTCGCCGGGCGACATGCCGAGTGCGTGTTCATCAGCGGCCAGAACAAACCGTCGACCAAAGTTCAAGTGGACAAGGTTCGCGCCAGTGCCGTCGAGGCCGGGCGCAACCCCGAGGACATCAAGGTGTTCATGGGGCTGAACGTGATTGTCGGCGAATCCGAAGAGGCGGCCAGGACCAAGCATGCCGAGTACTTGAGCTACGCCAGTGCCGAGGCCGGCGTGGCGCATTTCTCGGCGTCCACCGGGATCGATTTCTCCGAATACGCCATCGACGAACCGATCCAGTACGTGAGGAGCAACGCGATCCAGTCCGCCACCAGGAACCTGCAAAACAACGACTGGACCCGCCGCAAATTACTCGAGCAACACGCCCTCGGAGGACGCTACATCACCGTGGTCGGTTCGCCTGAGCAAGTAGCCGATGAGCTGGAATCGTGGATCGCAGAAACCGGTCTGGATGGCTTCAACCTGACGCGGATTGTCACGCCGGAAAGCTATGTGGATTTCATTGAACGGGTGATTCCCGAATTGCAGCGCAGAGGGTCGTACAAGACCGCTTACGACACCGGCAGCCTGCGGGAAAAGCTGTTTCACGGCGAGGCGCATTTGCCTGAGCAACACACCGGATCCGCGTTCCGCCGCTAAAAGCATCGCGAGCAAGCTCGCTCCCACATTGGATCTCGGGTGTTCACACAACCCCTGTGGGAGCGAGCTTGTTCCGGGCGGCGTTCCGACGATGAGGCCCGACCAAACACCACACATTTAATGCACTGACTGGAACAACCATCATGACCAAGAAACTCTTAACTCACCCAGTCAAAGCACTGGCCCTGGCCCTCGGCCTTTTCAGCTCCATCACCTTCGCCGCCGACGCGCCGCTGAAGGTCGGCACCACCGCCGCCTTCGCCATTCCCCTGGAAGCCGCCGTCGAAGAAGCCAAAAAACAGGGCCTACAAGTCGACTTGGTGGAGTTCAGCGACTGGATCGCGCCCAACGTCAGCCTCGCCGCCGGTGACATCGACGTAAATTACTTCCAGCACATCCCGTTCCTTGAAAACGCCAAGGCCGCCGCCGGTTTCGACCTGGTGCCGTTCGCACCGGGGATCATCAACAACGTCGGCCTCTACTCGAAGAAATACAAAAGCTTCGACGAACTGCCGGAAGGCGCCAGCGTGGCGATCGCCAACGACCCGATCAACAGCGGTCGTGGTTTGCAACTGTTGGCCAAGGCCGGGCTGATCACGCTCAAACCGGGTGTCGGCTACAAGGCCACCGAAGAAGACATCATCGCCAACCCGAAGAAAATCAAAATCCTGCAGGTCGAAGCCGTGCAACTGGTCCGCGCCTATGACGACGCCGATCTGGTCCAGGGCTACCCGGCCTACATTCGCCTGTCGAAGACCTTTGATGCCGGCTCTGCCCTGCTGTTCGACGGCCTCGATCACAAGGAATATGTGATCCAGTTCGTGATTCAGCCGAAAAGCAAAACCGACCCGCGCCTGATCAAGTTCGTCGACATCTACCAGCATTCGCCGGCCGTTCGTGCAGCGCTGGATAAAGCCCACGGCAAGCTTTATCAAGCCGGTTGGGAAAGCTGAACATGACAGCCGCGATCCAACGGCGACTGGAAATTCCGGAGCCTCAGCAAGCTGAACACACCGAACTGCACCCGGACCTGAATCGCGCCCACGTGCGCTTCATCGGCCTGGGCAAAACCTACAACAGCCAGCAAGGTCCGGTGGCCGCCCTGCACGGCATCGACCTGGCGATCCAGCGCGGCGAAGTGT
This sequence comes from Pseudomonas sp. RT4P38, assembly GCF_054897765.1. Classification (NCBI taxonomy): domain Bacteria; kingdom Pseudomonadati; phylum Pseudomonadota; class Gammaproteobacteria; order Pseudomonadales; family Pseudomonadaceae; genus Pseudomonas; species Pseudomonas sp. RT4P38. The sequence continues at coordinate 435,955 of NZ_CM142703.1, read as the reverse complement.
TCGGCATCATCGGCCGCAGCGGTGCTGGCAAATCGTCACTGATCCGCACCATCAACCGTCTGGAACAACCGAGCACAGGCCGTGTGCTGATCGATCAGGTCGACATCGGTGAATTCGACGAAGACCGCCTGGTAGCGCTGCGTCGGCGCATCGGCATGATCTTCCAGCACTTCAACCTGATGTCAGCCAAGACGGTTTGGCAGAACGTCGAGTTGCCGCTGAAGGTGGCCGGTGTACCGAAGGACAAACGCGAGCACAAAGTCCGCGAATTGTTGGAACTGGTGGGCCTGCAAGAAAAGCACAAAGCCTACCCGGCGCAGCTTTCCGGTGGGCAGAAACAGCGCGTCGGCATTGCCCGCGCGTTGGTGCATGACCCGGAAATTCTGCTATGCGACGAAGCGACTTCGGCGCTGGACCCGGAAACCACGCAATCAATCCTCGGCCTGCTGCGCGAGATCAATCAGCGCCTGGGCCTGACCATTGTGCTAATCACCCACGAGATGGCCGTTATTCGCGATATCTGCGACCGAGTCGTGGTGCTGGAACACGGGCGCATCGTCGAGCAAGGGCCGGTCTGGGAAGTCTTTGGCAACCCGCAGCACGAGGTCAGCAAAACCTTACTGGCGCCGTTGCAACACGGTTTGCCGGAAGAGCTGCAAAGCCGTTTGCGTGCGCAACTGCAGTCCTCGGGTGACGCGGTGGTATTGCGACTGCAATTCACTGGCGCGGCTCACGACGAGCCAGATCTGGCGGCACTGTTCAGCGCCCTCGGCGGTCGCGTGCGCTTGCTGCAAGGTGGCGTGGAACGGATTCAGGGCCATGCACTCGGGAAACTGCTGCTGGCGGTGACCGGTTCGTCCCTCGGTGCAGAGGAATTGCGGCAACGCGCCGGCAACTGGGCGCAACAGGTGGAGGTGCTGGGTTATGTGGTTTGATCGCTTGCTGCAAGGCTTCATCGACACGTTTTTGATGGTCGGCGTGTCGTCATTGATCGCACTGCTGGCGGGCATTCCGCTGGCGGTGATCCTGGTCACCAGCTCCAAGGGCGGGATCTACGAAGCACCGGCGCTGAACCGCGCATTGGGCGCGTTCGTGAACCTGTTCCGCTCGATTCCGTTTCTGATTTTGATGGTGGCGCTGATTCCGTTCACCCGGCTGATCGTCGGTACCACGTACGGTGTCTGGGCCGCCGTGGTGCCGCTGACCATCGCTGCCACGCCGTTCTTTGCGCGCATCGCCGAAGTCAGTTTGCGGGAGGTCGATCACGGGCTGATCGAAGCCGCACAAGCGATGGGTTGCCGGCGCTGGCATATCGTTTGGCATGTGTTGTTGCCCGAGTCGCTGCCGGGGATTGTCGGCGGTTTCACCATCACCCTGGTGACCATGATCAACTCATCGGCCATGGCGGGGGCGATTGGTGCCGGCGGGTTGGGAGATATCGCTTATCGGTACGGGTATCAGCGGTTTGATAGCCAGATCATGTTGACGGTGATTGTGTTGCTGGTGGTGTTGGTGGCGGTGATTCAGTTGGGCGGGGATCGGTTGGCGCGGGGGTTGAACAAGCGTTGAGCCAAGAGCAAAAGATCGCAGCCTGAAGTACTGACGGAAACTTACTTAGTTTTCCAGTACTCAGGCTGTGTTTATTTCAATGGTTCATCCTATTCATCTTGGCGCTTGCAACTGCCAATCTTCAAGGTCTTCACCAAACCTTTCAATTATCGTAGTTTTTGCCTCTTCACCCATTGCGATTTTTTCCTTGGTTAACCAAGTACTTCTCATAAAAGTGGGGCTCTGGAAATATGGATCATTTGATGCCCCCGCATGAATTACGTTAACGTCTCCCGTAGCCTGCCGGGCAAATCTAATAGACACTACGTCCCATAACACACCTGCGACACCGCTATGAGGGCTGTTAAGCGGGTTTTCCGTACGTGTAAAAAATGACGCCCCTAACGTTCTTTCAACATCAACACCGAGACGCTCAGGTAATTTTGTAAGAAGCTCTGCTCTGAACGAAGGAGAGTCCATATATTTGAAGCGAGATTTTAAAAACATAAAACCCGGCGATGATCGGTTTGCACCGGACGCGGGCCATTTGGACTCGCTATAATTATCAAGCTTGTGCCCCCCCGAAGTCATCTCAATTGTCGAACCTCCTACTTCCCCCGCAAGAAACTGCGCTGTCAACATGGCACTTTTAATAACATTCCCATTGACATCAACTTTATCCCCACTCCAAAAAAAAGACTTGTCGCGTGGTACAACCACTTTCGCATGAAAAACAAATCCTCCCAAATTTTTTAGTTCTTCATTTCTATGCATCACCACACTAGCAAGATGCTTGAATTTTTTTATCGGAACAGCTTCGGCCCGAGAAAAATCACGTGAGGCATCAGCGCGATCGCTTGCATTATTGGCTCTTCGCATAAGTATTGATGATACGGCTGTGCTATCTAAGCCATTGAGATCTCCGCGAGAAACTGAGCTATTCCTTACAAACATAAATAAGTTTACACCGTCGATATCCCCTGCTGGATCCGGACTTATCCATCGCTGTAACCATGGCGAGTAATATCGATACCCATAGTAGTAAAGCCCCGTTGCGTCCCGCTCTTTTCCCGAATATCGAAAGCTTTTGTACTTCGCCGCCAACGCACTTTTACCCGCCCAGCACGCCGTGCCGCCAAAGGAGTAATAGTGTTCCTGAGTCAGCACGCCAGCCTCGTCGTCCAATTCCAAACCGCTGGAGCCGAGATGATCGCTGAGGCTGTAGCGCAGTTGATCGTCATGGACATCTTCGGGCCAATGCAGGGCTCGAACGCTGCTTCGTCCTGCTTCAACGTTTATGACATGGTGTTCTTCACCATCGGCCTGTCGATGGACTTCCAGACCGAGGAGGTAAAGGACTTCCGTGCGCAGAGTCCGGCTACCGGTCTGGCTGAAATTCACTTTGCGCAATCGATGGCCGGGACGGTCGTAGGCATAACATTCGTAATCGTCCGGCTCGTCTTCGCGTTTGACCAAGGTCACCCGCCTCAACTGATTGCGAACGTCCCAAGCCATGGCTTGGCCACGTATCAGCTCCAGCTGGTTGCCGCAGGCATCGAAACCTGAGGTGATTTCAGGTTCACCCGGTAATGAACCATCATCTCGTTGAGCCAGGCTTCGGTTACTGCCCGCAGAGGTAAACATCGAGAAACCGGGCGCACCGCTGTGGTGACGAGAGATCAGATTGCCGGCTGGGTCGTAATCGAATTCCTGTGTGTAATTGCGCCGCTGATTGGGGTCCAGCGGTGTGGGCAGTAACTGCGGTAACGCGGGTCCGTGGCTTGGATTGGAGACTTCCCAGCCCTTGGCCTCGACCAATTGATACAGGCTGTCATAGCGGTAGCGGCTGATCGGTTCGATACGCTGGTTGTTGAAATGCGTCACGGCTTGGGATTTGTCTTCCACCTCGACAATGTTGCCTATCGGATCGTAGAGGTAGTTCAGGTCCTGCAACGGCTTTTGATTCCCGACCGCCGCTACCAGCCTTGTCAAACGACGGTTCTCGACGTCGTATTCAACTTGCGTTTCAACGCCTTTGCCCGCCGTTTCGCTTTCGATCTGGTCATCGGCGTTGTAGCGAATGTTACTGACCAGACATTGCGGTTGATTGCCATCCCCAGCCAGTAGCAGCCCGACTTCCCTGAGCTTGCCCACCACGTCATAGCCGAAGGTTCGCACATTCTCCATGGCATCGATCTGACGTTGAATCTCACCTGTAGGGAGGAAGGTGTAGTGGGTGACGAACGACTGTTCTTCCAGCAATTCGTCTCGGGCCTCTAGCTCGTCAGGCCAGTCGGGTGTTTCAAGTTCGGAGAGGAATTGTCGGCTTTCCATCAAAACTGAACCCGCCAGACCGTAGTCGCCGACGCGTTGAGAGCCCGCAGGGTCATCATGACGGACCAGTTGCCCGCACTGGTTATGTGCGGCGAACACTGGGCCGGAGCCGCCATAGGTCAACCGCTCCGCCACGTGTGGCCGTTCTCCGGCCGTCTGATCCGTAACGTTTATCGGTCGTTGTTGATCGTCATAGTCGATGTGCCGCTGGCTGCCTCGACCGTCCCAGAACGAACGTAGCGAACCTGCCTGATCCAAAAGGCTCAACTGCCACCCGGCATCCACGCTGTCCAACAGCAAAGGCTGGCCGCTCAGGCCGTGGATCGTGGCTATATTCGGCTTCGGCGCTGTACCCCACAATCGTGGGTCCCACGACTGAATCAACCGCCCCGCAGCATCGAACACTTGCCGGGTGATGCGCGGTTCAATCACTGTTTTGTCCGGGTGGCGCCAGTAACCCACGCTGCGAATCGCCAAGGCACGCGGATCCTTGACCGACAAGGTTGGTGTGGCAGTGTCATGGTGAAGATTCATGGCATAACGATCCTTCGCACGTGTTGAGGAAAGACTGAGCCTTTTATCACCTGACGGATACTGTAAGAAGTAACAGGTTGACGCAGATTGTCTACGCAGCATCCCCCGGGCCTCTTGGCGTATATTCGGCAAATCCCAATTGCCTGCGCAGCCGACCATGAAACAGACTCCCACCGACCTGGAGCAGATCACTGCCACTACACTGGGCCATTACAACTCGGTGGCCGAAGGTTTTCGCGAAGGGACTCGCGATCACGATGTCAGTCAGAACATTGATGCGCTGCTGCGGTATGTTCAGGGTGTGGCGCCGTTCGACATTCTGGATTTTGGCTGCGGGCCGGGGCGTGATTTGCAAACCTTCACGCACATGGGCCACACCGCTGTCGGGCTTGATGGCTCGGAAAAGTTTGCGCAGATGGCGCGCGAAGACAGTGGCTGTGAGGTGTGGCAGCAGGATTTCCTGAAGCTTGATCTGCCAGCTGAGCGCTTCGATGGGATTTTTGCCAATGCGGTGTTGTTTCATATTCCGCGTCAGGAATTGCCTCGGGTGTTGAAGCAATTGCGCGGGGCTTTGAAGCCGGGAGGAGTGTTGTTCAGTTCCAATCCGCGTGGTGAGAATCAGGAAGGCTGGAACGGGCCGCGGTATGGGGCGTATCACGATCTTGAGGCGTGGCAGCAATTACTGACGGCGGCGGGGTTTGTGGAGTTGGAGCATTACTACCGGCCTGCGGGGTTGCCGCGGGAGCAGCAACCTTGGTTGGCGAGTGTTTGGCGTAAAGCTTGAACATGATCGTTCCCACGCTCCTGCGTGGGAACGATCATTACGCAGCGTCTTTCTTCGGCTCACGGATTTTGTACCAGGCGACGTAAAGCGCCGGCAAAAACAGCAACGTCAGCAACGTCGCAATAATAATCCCGCCAATCATCGCGTAAGCCATCGGCCCCCAGAACACTTCCCGGGCGATCGGAATCATCCCCAGGCTCGCCGCCGCTGCCGTCAGCAGAATCGGTCGGCGACGATGCTCCGTGGCTTGCACCACGGCATCCCACGGTGCATGACCGTCCTTCTCCAAGGCCTCGATCTGCGTCACCAAAATCACCGAGTTGCGGATGATGATGCCGATCAGCGCCAGAATGCCGAGGATCGCCACGAAGCCCATTGGCGTGCCCGTCGGGATCAGCGCCAGCACCACGCCGATCAAGCCGAGCGGCGCGACGCTGGCCACTAGGAACAGCTTCTGCACGCTGTGCAACTGGATCATCAGGAAAGTCGCCATCAAAAACAGCATCAACGGCACGACCTTGGCAATCGGCCCCTGGGCCTTGCCGCTTTCCTCCACCGTGCCACCGGTGGCGACCTTGTAGCCCACCGGCAAACTGGCGGCAAATTTGTCGATGTCCGGTTTGAGCTGCTTCACCAGGTCGGTCGGCTGAATCTCGTCGCGCACCGCCGCCTTGATGGTGATCGTCGGCTTGCGGTCGCGGCGCCAGACCAGCGGTTGCTCAAGTTCATAGCGCACGGTGGCAAAAGCCAGCAGCGGAATCGACGTGCCGCCCGGCGTGACGATCTGCAAATTCTGCAGGGTTTCCGGGGTGCCGCGTTCGGCGTCTTCAGCACGACCCACCACGTTGATCAGGTAGATATCGTCGTCGACCTGCGTCACCGGTGCACCCACCACGATGCTGTTCATCAGGTTGGCCACGTCTTCCGACGACAGTCCCAATTGCCGTGCCTTGTCCTGCGCGATGTCGATGCGCAGGACTTTACCCGGTTCGTTCCAGTCGTAAATGATCTCGCCAATGTGCGAGTTTTTATCCAGTTCGGTGGCCAGAGCGATGGCGTGTTTACGCACCTGATCGACGTCCTTGCCGCTGACCCGGTACTGAATGGGTCGACCCACCGGCGGCCCCATTTCCAGCGCCTGGACGTAACTGCCGATGCCGACGAAGTCCTTGCGCAGCCGCTCACGCAAGCGCTGACTCAGGGCCGTGCGCGACTCCAGGCCTTTGCTGACGATGATCAATTGCGCGTAGTACGGGTTCTGCAATTGCTGGTCGAGCGGCAGGTAGAAACGGATCGCACCTTCGCCGATGTACGTGCTCCAGCGCACAATGTCCGGGTCGCCCTTGAGGGTTTCTTCGAGCTTGTCCACAGCCTTGCGGGTCTCGGCGATCGAGGCGTTTTGCGGCAGGTTCAGGTCGACGAGGATTTCCGGGCGGTCCGAGGACGGGAAGAACTGGTTCTGCACGAACTGCATGGAAAACACCGAGGCCACGAACAGTGCAATGGTGATGCCGATCGCCCACCAGCGATTGCGCATGGCCCAGAGCATGCCGCCGTTGAAGGCGCGACCAATGCGCCCCGGTTCTACGTCGTGAGGTTTCACGTTGGCACTGAGGATGTGCACGCCGATCACCGGGGCGAACAGCACCGCGACAATCCACGACACGATCATGGCCACCGCGATCACCGCGAACAGCGTGAAGGTGTACTCGCCGGCCGAGCTGGCGTTCAGGCCGATGGGCACGAAACCGGCCACCGTCACCAACGTACCGGTGAGCATCGGGAACGCCGTCGAGGTGTAAGCGAACGTGGCTGCTTGCTCCTTGGTCTCGCCCATTTCCAGGCGCGTGACCATCATCTCGACGGTGATCATCGCGTCGTCCACCAACAAGCCGAGGGCGATGATCAGGGCGCCGAGGGAGATCCGTTGCATGGTGATACCGCTGTATTCCATGAAGACGAAGACCATCGCCAGCACCAGCGGAATCGAGCAGGCCACCACCAATCCGGCGCGCACGCCGAGGCTGATGAAGCTGACGATCAGCACGATCACCACCGCTTCGAACAGTGCGCTGGTGAAGCCGCCGACGGCTTTTTCTACCACTTCGGCCTGGTCGGAAACCGTGTGCACACCGACGCCCACCGGCAAGTCCGCGGTCAGGTCGGTCATGCGCTGGTGCAAAGCCTTGCCGAACACCTGGATGTTGCCGCCCTTCTTCATGGCGATGGCCAGGCCGATAGCAGGGTGGCCGTTAAAGCGGAACTCCGGCGTCGCCGGGTCGACATAGCCACGACTGATCTGAGCGACGTCGGCCAATCGGTAGAAGCGGTCGTTGAGTCGAAGGTTGACGTTTTCCAGGTCTTTCTCGGAGGCAAACTGCCCCGACGTACGCACGGAAATCCGCTCGGGACCGGCTTCGATCACCCCGGCCGGGGTCACCGCGTTTTGCGATTGCAGGCTCTGCACCACCTGACGCTGATCGATGCCCAGCGCCGCCAGTTTGCGGGTGGAGAAGTTCAGGTAAAGGACTTCGTCCTGCTCGCCGACCATCTCGACCTTGCCCAGCCCCGGTACTTCGCGGATCTCGGCGCGGACCTGCTCGACATAATCGCGCAACTGACGCATCGACAAACCGTCTGCCGTAAAGGCGTAGACCGAGCCGAACACATCACCGAATTCGTCGTTGAACCCCGGCCCTTGCAGGCCTTGGGGGAAGTCGCCACGAATGTCGTTGATCTTCTTGCGCACCTGGTACCAGATTTGCGGAATGTCCTTGGCACTGGTGGTGTCACGCAAGTTAACAAAGACCGTCGACTCGCCGGGGCGGGTGTAGCTTTTCACGTAATCGAGGGAGTCGAGCTCTTCGAGTTTTTTCTCGATCCGGTCAGTGACCTGCTTGAGGGTTTCTTCCTGGGTCGCGCCCGGCCAGCGGGTCTGGATCACCATGGTTTTGATGGTGAATGACGGGTCTTCCTCGCGGCCGAGGTTCATGTACGAGAACACACCCATCAACAGCGCGACGAACATCAAATACCAGACAAACGACTGATGCTTGAGGGCCCATTCGGATAAGTTGAAACTCCCTTTCATTGCGGGCTGTCCTCATCGATTTTCACTTTTTGCCCAGGTTTCAGGCTGTTTACACCGGCACTGACCACCCGCTCGCCAGACTTCACACCGTCGGCCAGCACCACTGTGCTGTCAGTACGGCTGATCAGGCTGACGTCTCGTGGGGCAACGGTTTGCGTCTGAGGATCGACGACCCAGATTCGCGATTTGCCATCAACCTCTTGCAGCACGCTCACCGGCAATTCGATGCGCGATTTGATCGCGGAGCTGAGGGTCACGCTGATCGCCGTACCGAGGCGAAAACCCGGTGGCGTATCAGTCAGGCTCAGGCGGGCGCGACGGGTGCGGGTCGCACTTTGGGCCTGGGGTTCGATTTCGCGAACGATGGCGGTGGTGGTAATGCTCGGGTCCAGTTGCACGGCGACTTGAAACACCACATCCGCTGGCAACTGGTCGACCAGCGTGTCGGGAAGGTCGATCACCGCCTCCTTGATGTCCGGCTGCGCCAGGGTCACCACTTGCTGGCCGGCGGTCACCACTTGCCCGGCTTCGGCGTTCCACGCGGTGACGATGGCTTTGTGATCGGTGCGCAGTTCGACGTAGCCGAGTTGGTCCTTGGTCTGGTCGACCGCCGCCTTGGCCTGATCAAGGGACGCCTGCGTAGTTTTGAGATCGGTCTGGGCGATGTCCAGTTGCGCCTGCGCACCGACCCCGCGATCGAACAGTTCCTGCTGGCGCCGGGCGTTGGCCTGGGCATTGATCAACTGCGCCTGCACACGGGCCAGATCGCCCTGGGCCGAGCGCAACTGGTTTTGCTGGTCAGTGGGGTCAAGTGTTGCGAGCAAGGCACCCTTCTCGACTTCGGCACCGATATCGACGTTACGGCTGGCGATGCGGCCCGGCACCCGGAAGCCGACATTGCTTTCATAACGGGCCTGGATGCTGCCGGCGAAGCGGCCAAGATTTTCCTCGTCCAGGGCCTGGACCTTGATGGACAACACCGGGCGTACAGGCTCCGGAGGCGGTTCTTTTTTCGAGCAGGCCACTAGGATCACACCGGCGAAAACCAGCAACAGACGCTTCATGGCTGGGCTCCCGCGGCTAAATCCTTATAGGTGTTTTCGGCGATTTCCACCTTCACACCGGGGTGCAGTAACTGGCCGCCGGCGATGACGACTTTTTCGCCGCCCTTCAGCCCGGCGCTGATGATGACTTTGCCAGTCAGGTAGCGACCGACAGTGACGGAGTGCAGTTGTGCCTTGCCTTCGTCGTCCACCAGCCACACGGCCGGGTCGCTGAGGTTTTTGGTCAGCGCCGACCAGGGCAGTTCGACCGCCGATTTGCCCGGTGTCTTGGCCGTGGCACTCACCACCGAGCCGAGCTGCATACCTTCCGGCAGACTGTTGAGAGTGACTTTCACCTGCACCGTGCCGGTCTGCGCGGAGACGGCCGGGGTGATTTCCCGAACGGTGCCGGTGGTTTTGATAGCCGGGTTGTCGAGCAGGCTGACCACGATCGTTTTATCTTCCGGCGCCTCAGCCAGCAGCGATTCGTAGACGTTGAACACGGCGTCGCGCTCACCGTCCCGGGCCAGGCTGAAAATCGGCACCGTGGCCTGCACCACTTGGCCGACTTCGGCCTGACGCGCGGTAATCACTCCCGGCGCGTCGGCGACCAGCGCGGTGTAGCTCAGTTGTTCACGGGCGTTGGCCAGTTGCGCCTGGGCAGCCGTCAGGGCGCTTTGGCTGCTGCGCAAGGCGGCTTGGGCGGAATCGTATTCGCTCTGGCTGGTGTAGCCCTTGGGCAGGAGTTTTTGCTGGCGAACGAAAGCGGCGGCGGTCTGTTTGACGCGGGCCTGCTCGGCGACAACCTGTGCCTGAGCCGAGTCGACGCTGGTTTGCAGGTCCTTGGGATCGAGCTTGGCCAGCACTTGTTTGGCCGATACCTGGTCACCGACATCGACCATACGCTGGATGATCTTGCCGCTAACGCGGAACGACAACTCGGTCTGCACCCGCGCCTGAACATCGCCGGTGAGTGTCACAGACGCTGCGTAATCAGCCGACTTGACCTCTTGCACGAACACCCGCGGGCGGTCTTTCTCGACCTGTTTTTTATCGCCGCACGCGGCCAGCAAGGCAAGGACGCCCAAGCCGACCACTATTTTCAATCCGGGACCAGCCATGCAGACTCCTTTGCGTTGTACGGACGTGCCAATGGCGATACGACTGTGAGCTTAGAACAGGGTTCCACCTTCACCCAAGCTAATAAGCATTCCCTCCTACAGCAGTTGCAAATAGTTCCTACAAGTAAAATTCGCCAACGCGGTTATCCTGATGCCGTTTCGGGGCCACAGAGAAAGTCCTTTATGCTCAAAACCCTCGCGGTAGCCAATTACCGTTCGATCAATAAATTGGTGATCCCGCTGGGCCGGTTGAACCTGATCACGGGTCCCAACGGCAGCGGAAAATCCAACCTCTACCGCGCGTTGCGCCTGCTGGCGGAAACCGCTCAGGGCGGCGTGGTCAATGCATTGGCCCGCGAGGGCGGGCTGGATTCGACCTTCTGGGCCGGGCCGGAAAACATCAGCCGGCGCATGCGTAATGGCGAAGTCCCGATCGAGGCGATCGTACGACACGGCGCCAAACGTCTGCGCCTGGGGTTTGCCGGGGAAGATTTCAGCTACTCGATCGCGTTGGGTCTGCCGGAGCCGACACAGTCGTACTTTTCCCTCGATCCGGAAATCAAGAAGGAATGTATCTGGTCTGGCCCGTTTTACCGGCCGGCCAGCCTTCTGATAGACCGCAATGGCCCGATGATCCGCGCCCGGGTCGGTCGTGGTTGGGAAGTGCTGGCCCAGCACACGCCGAACTTCGACAGTTTGTTCGATCAGGTCGGCAGCTTTCGCACTTCGCCGGAAGTCTTGCAACTGCGTGAATTCATCCGTCGCTGGCGGTTCTACGATCACTTTCGCAGCGACGCCGACGCGCCCGTGCGCCAGCCACAACTGGGAACTCGCACGCCGGTGTTGCACCACGATGGTCGAGACCTGGCAGCAGCGTTGCAGACGATTCGCGAAATTGGCGATCCGGATGCCTTGCAGACTGCGATCAGTGACGCCTTCCCCGGCGCGAGATTGAACATCGCGCCGCTCCAGGGCGGTCGGTTTGCGATCGAGTTTTACCAGGAAGGATTGTTGAGGCCATTGTCGGCGGCCGAGTTGTCGGACGGGACGTTGCGCTATTTGCTGCTGGTTGCGGCGCTGCTGACGCCTCGCCCGCCGACGTTGATGGTGTTGAACGAGCCGGAGACCAGTTTGCATCCCGACCTGTTGCCGGCGTTGGCGCGGTTGATTATTCGCGCGTCGGAGCAGTGTCAGGTGTGGGTGGTTTCTCATGCGCGGCGGTTGATTTCGGCGTTGCAGGAGGATCAGGAGTGTAATTGCATTGTGCTGGAGAAAAATCTCGGCCAGACCAAGATTGTCGGGCAGCGGATGCTGGATGAGCCGGCGTGGTATTGGCCGGACTAACCCCCTCCGATCGTTCCCACGCTCTGCGTGGGAATGCATCCTGTGACGCTCTGCGTCACGATTTGTGAAGGGACGCAGAGCGTCCCGGGCGGCATTACCACGCGGAGCGTGGGAACGATCATCCAATCACCCCTGCCACTTCCCACCCTCAACAATCACGCTCTCAGGCTTGGTGTCATCGCTCAGCTCTTTACGCACATATTGGTCATACAGCTTGAGTAAAAACTTCTCTTCACCCAGCTTCGCCAACTCGGTATTTACCCAATCACGCAGTTCGATATTGCCCTTCTTCACCGCCGGCGCAATCGGTGCTTCAGCGCCCAACGTCTGGGTCAGCACGCGATAGCCAGGGTTCTGTTTCGCCCAGCTGAACAGCACCAGATTGTCCTGCGCATACGCATCGCCGCGCCCATTCGCCAACGCTTGCAGAGACTCGGAATTTTTCTCGAACTTGAGAAGTTTCCAGTCCGGGTGGTTCTTGGTCAGCCAGATATCGGCTGTAGTGCCGGTGGTGACGATGGTCGTGCGAGTTGCCAGGTCATCGAGGTTCTTCACCGAGCTTGCCTGTGGCACCAGCGCCTGCACCGCGACTTTCAGATTCGGATTGGTGAATTCCACCGCTTCCTTGCGCTCCGGGGTAACGGTCATGTTGGCCAGAATCAGATCGACCTTGTCACTTTGCAGAAACGGAATCCGGCTCGCCGGTTCCACTGCGACGAACTCGACCTTGTTCTCATCGCCCAACAGGTCCTTGGCAAATTGGCGGCCGATGTCGGTATCGAAACCCACGTAGCGCCCGGCTTCATCGACGAAACCAAAGGGCGGCTTATCGGTGAAGACACCGACGATCAGCTTGTCCCGTGCCTTGATTTTTTCCAGATAGCTGGCATTGGTGACCGCCGGTTTGGTGGGTTCTTCGGTTTTGTTGCAACCGGCCAGCAACGCGAGGCCGAGCAGCGGGAGTAGCAGCAGAGAAGTCTTGGCAGTTTTCATAGCAGTTCCAGTTCCTTTGTTTGAGTCGTTTTGGGTAGTGCGGCGACGTAGGAGAACTTCTCCAGGAACTGCTGCGCTCGTGCGGTTTGCGGGTTCGTAAAGAAAATCTCGGGAGGGTTTTGCTCAAGGATTCGCCCGGCATCCATAAACACAATGCGGTCAGCCACGGCGCGGGCAAACGCCATTTCGTGGGTGACGATCACTTCGCCCGGTTTAACGTGCAGGTCGATGCCGTTGAGCACCTGCTGCTCGCCGAAAAACTTGTTGAAACCCTTGAACTCGATCAATGCGCTCATGCTTGCGTCCAGCGCCGCTCCAGCACGCGCGAGGCGGCCGACAGCGGGTAGCAGATGAAAAAGAAAAACAGGAAAAGAGCGCCGTAGATCAGCACCGATTCGTAGGTGCGCTCGATGATCTGCTGGCCGACCTTGATCACATCCACCACGCCGATCAGCACCGCCAGGGAACTGGTTTTTATGATCCGCGTGTAGGCGTTGATGGTCGGCGGCGTCATGCGCTTCAACGCTTGGGGCAGCAGCACAAAGCCGTAGAGTTGCGGCCCGTTCAGGCCAATCGACAACCCTGCCTCACGCTGCCCGCGAGGCAACGAGTGCAACGCACCGCGCACCACTTCGCCGACTTCGCTGGCGCCCCACAGCGACAACACCAGCACCGCGCACCAGTAGCTCGGAATGCTCAGGCCGAAGAAAATCGGCAGACCGAAGAACAGCAAATACAGCCAGACCAGCACCGGGATCGCCCGGAACAATTCCAGATAGACCCGCAGGATCGCGTTCAACACTTTCGAGTCCAGTGTGCGCAACACGCCGTAGAGCACGCCGCCAACGGTGCTGATGGCGATGCTCAGGAAAGAGATCGACAGGGTTTGCGCAGCGCCCTTGCCCAATTGCGGCAACGACACCCAGAGCAACTCAAGACCCGAACTGGCCATGCTGGAGCCTCCTTTCCAGACGGCTGAGCAGCAGCGACAGCGGCAAGAACAGCAGCACACAAATCAGCGTCAGCACGGCGAGCATTTCGTAGGTTTTGTAGTAGAGCGCGATGTAGCTTTTGGTGGTGTAGAGAATCTCCGGCACCGCCACCGCCGAGACCACGGTGGTTTCCTTGAGCAGGAAAATGAAATTGGCGAACAGCGACGGCAGGCTGAGGATGCCGGCTTGCGGCAGGATCACGTAGCGCAGCAATTGCCCGTGAGACAGGCCGATGGAGCGCCCGGACTCGAGCTGCGCCTGAGGCACCGCGTCGACGCCGGCACGCAGCACCTCAGTGAGGTAGGCGCCGCCGAGGAAGGTCATGGTGATGATCGCCGCAGCAAAGCCCGAAACCTTGATGCCCAAAGCCGGCAAGGCGAAGTAGACGAAGAACAGTTGAATCAACAGCGGGGTGTTGCGCGCCAGCTCCACATAGAGCCCAACGAGCCGCTGCAGGTAAGGCGTGCGAAACACTAGAATCGTTGCGTTGATCAGCGCTACCAGCAGCGATGTGCCGATGGCGATGAAGCCGACCTGCAGCGTCACGCCCACGGCTTTGAGAAACGCCGGCAAGGTGCTGAGGATAAATGCGTAATCGAAGTTCATTGAACGTCCTGGACGCCGCAGGGTAAGCGACGGTGGTGCAGTCCATGGGCAGTGGATAACTACCCGGCAGGCACCAACTTTAAAGGTATAAAAAGAAGAATTTAAATACCGTTGAAGCATATTGATATCACGCAAAAAACTATCCTGCGGATTTGCTGCGGCAGCGGAAGACGACTATTTTTCTTTGCGCTGTAGGAAGGATCTTTTTTTCAGTATGCCCCTCCAAGGACGAACAGCTTTTGGCCAGACTCCCCGGCCGAACCCTCACAAGGAAGAGAAAATGGCTGACGTAAAAGTGCCACAGCGGCTGGATCCGCAGGACGTCGTGAAGTTGTTAATGGCGTTGCGCAGGGCGTTGAAGGCACGGGGGTAGCCAAAAACATCCCCTCACCCTAACCCTCTCCCAAGGGGCGAGGGGACTGACCGAGTTGTTCTTTCGAGCTACATCGACCTGAAGAATCGAGTCGAACTCGGGTTTGAAGAACACAAAGATCTGCTCCCTTTCCCCCTTCTCCTCTGTGGGGCGGTCCGACGTTTCGGGAGGGCTGGGGTGAGGGGTGGTTCTATAGCCGAACTCACATTCCAAATAATTCCCAACGCCCAATAAAAAAACGCCGACGCTATTACCAGCCGTCGGCGTTTGAAACCTTGAAGGGGTTTACCTCGCGAATCAGAACGCCGGCAATACCGCGCCGCTGTACTTCTTCTCGATGAATGCTTTCACTTCAGGACTGGTCAACGCCTTGGCCAGTTTCTGGATGGCAACGCTGTCCTTGTTGTCCGGACGAGCCACCAGGAAGTTCACGTAAGGCGAATCTGCACCTTCGATCACCAGCGCGTCTTTAGCCGGGTTCAGACCGGCTTCCAGCGCGTAGTTGGTGTTGATCATGTCCAGGTCGACCTGGTCCAGAACACGCGGCAGCATGGCCGATTCCAGTTCCTTGAACTTGAAGTTGTGCGGGTTTTTGGCGATGTCTTTCGGTGTGGCCAAGGCGTTTTTCGGGTCTTTCAACTCGATCAGGCCAGCCTTCTGCAGCAGGATCAGGGCACGGCCGCTGTTGCTGCCTTCGTTCGGGATCGCGATGGTTGCACCGTCTTTCAGCTCAGCCAGGGTTTTGACTTTCTTCGAGTAGCCGCCGAACGGTTCGACGTGCACGCCGATCACGGTCACCAGTTGAGTGCCTTTGCCGTCGTTGAAGCTTTTCAGGTACGGCAGGGTCTGGAAGTAGTTGGCGTCCAGACGCTTCTGGTCGACCTGTACGTTCGGCTGAACGTAGTCGGTGAAGACTTTGATTTCCAGGTCCACGCCTTCTTTGGCGAGGGTTGGCTTGATCAATTCAAGAATCTCGGCGTGTGGAACCGGGGTCGCCGCAACCACCAGTTTCTCGCCAGCCTGGGCCAGGCCCGCGGTCAGGGCCGCCGCCAATGCGGTGAACAACAGAACCTTTTTCATGCAGTGTCCTTATCGAAAATCACGGTCGTCATCTACGACGGCTTATTGAGTACGAGTGCCAGTGAAGTGCTATCTCTGGCGTGACGCGGACAATACCGGGATTTTTTATTCCCGAACAATATCTTTTATTCACTTTCATATTCCATTTTGTTCATGCAGATCGCTATAGCGTGTGTGTCAGGCTTTCAAGCAAATGCTTGAGTGCGGATCGCTCTGCAGCGCTGCCGTTTTTGATCGTTTGAGCCACTTGCCGCTCGATCTGCGCCAGCGAGGTGGGCGCTTCAGGCAGATTCAAATGCTCTGGCAAAATCTCTTCGCCGGTACTGACCAACAACGCAAAGTGAATGACGTTCTCCAGCTCCCGGGTGTTGCCCGGCCAACTGTGTTGCTCTAACAAATGCTGCGCGGCTTCGCTGATCAACGGCACCGGCAGGTCCAGGCGCTGGCTATAGATGCCGAGGAAATATTCGGACAGCGACAAAATATCGCCCACCCGTTCACGCAAGGCCGGCAGTTCGAGCTGGCCTTCGCTGAGGTAGTGGTAGAGACGCTCATGGAATTTTCCGGCTGCCACCGCCTGGGCCAGGTCGATGCTGGTAGCTGCCACCAGGCGCACGTCCACCGGGCTGGGTTGTTGAGCGCCGACACGAGTGACTTCGTGGTTTTCCAACGCCGCGAGCAATTTGATCTGGATCGGCAGCGGCAAGTCGCCGATCTCATCCAGATAGAGCGTCCCGCCGTTGGCAGAACCGAACCAGCCAGCGCGACTGCTGGCCGATCCGCTGTAACTGCCAGCGGCATAACCGAACAATTCCGCATCGGCGTAAGTCGGACTGATCGCGCCACAATTGACCGACACGAACAACCCGCCGCGATCACTCGCGCGATGGATGTGCCGCGCGAGCAACTCCTTGCCGCTGCCGGTTTCGCCACGGATCAACACCGAGATCGAGCGCGGCGCCAATAGCTCCAGCTCCTGGCGTAACTGACGCGAACGCGGATCGACAAACACCAGCGCCTTGGCGCGAATGCTCAGAGGACTTTTTTCTGCGTCGGGGAAAGTCAGCAGTGGCTGACCGAAGGCTTCAAAACTCATGGCAGACTCCCGCCCAAAACCGCCGGGAGACGGGGGGCGTTTTTTTAAAAAACAAAAGCAAAAAAGAAAAGGTTCAAGCGCGGCGCAGGGCGTGGTGTTCCATTCGGTTTTGCAGGCGATAGAGATAGGCAAAACCCTGCTCCCAGCGTTGGTGACCGGACTTCACATTGATGTGCCCGGCACCCGACAAAATCCCCGCCTCGGCGCCCCAGTTGCGTGCCAGTTCCAACGCACGCGGTGTGCTCACGGCGCTGTCGTTGTCGGAGCTGACGACTTGGCTCGCAAAGGGCAAAAGGGTTGTTGGGATCGGTGCGAAGTTGCGCAGGGCCGGTGCGCAGGCCGGGCGCTCGACGTCCGCAGGGGCGACCAGCAAGGCGCCGCGAACCTGACGCAAAAACTGCACGGGCGCACTGGCAGCCCAATGCGCGACAGTGATGCAACCCAGGCTATGGGCAATCAGGATCACCGGCGTACTGTCGGCGGCAATCGCTTCGGCCAGTGCCGCCACCCAGTCTTCACGACGCGGCGTTAGCCAGTCGGCCTGCTCCACCCGCGCGCTGTTCGGCAGGCTGTTCTGCCAATGGCTTTGCCAATGATCTTCTGGCGATCCTTGCCAGCCCGGCACAATCAGATAGCGAATTGATTCGTTGCGCATGGGGGAACTCTCCTGCTGCGTGTCTGTTCCTGAGCAAGTATAGGGAGGAGAGTTATATCCGTTAAGGAATAAGAAGCTATTTATTAATATCTATAAGGCATATGCAGCAGTTTGGAGCAGGCAAAAAAAAGGGGCCGCACCCTGCCAAGGAGACGGCCCCGGAAACTCAAAATCTGCTAGCGCTGATCAACATCATTGGATCGATGATTAGCTGAAACGGTTATCTAATAAAGGAATATTTAATTACTTTATTAGGCCGAAATTGCATATGTCAATCACTCCTTGCTGCACAACTTAGCGTCCCTTTAGGTCAAATTGATGACCAGCGTTTGAGTTTCCGAGTGCGTCGATCAAGCCTGAGCGGCACGAACCTCCTGCGCCTCTGTTGTTTCCTTGCGCACAAACCGATTCGCCCGCCCGAACGTCCCGAAATCATTGAACCGCACACCCATCTCGCGCATCACTTTATGCGCCACCGGCACAGTCATCTGACGTATGAAAAACGGTTCCTTCACCACAAAATGATGGATGCCGTGGCTGCTGCCGAAGTTGAAGCAGAACGCCTGCAACGGCCACATCCACCACGGGTTCAGCACCTGGGTCTGCTGGATCACGTTGCCCGGCTCAACATCACCGTAGTAGTGCATGTTCGAGCTGACGAAATGCAGGCAAAAGGTACGCAACACATTCGGTCCGATGATCACGACCGCCGCGATATCGATGACTTGCATCACCGACAACGTGGTCGCCGACCATTCGATGGGCGCGCCCAGCAGATGAGCGATGCCGTTAACCGTGTGAAAGCCGAGAAACAAGTACCACGCCCCCCAATGTACCAGCGCCAGTGGCGCGTAGACCTTCAGGGCGCGCTTGATGATGCTGATCTTGTGAGCCCAGGTCTTGGCCCGCAGCATACGGATGAACGCCGACATTACATTGTCGCCGACCATCAACAGCCGCGCGAAACCCCACGGCTCGCCGTTGGTGATGGCACGCTCTTCCATGTCGGATTCCGTGCCGGAGACCTTGTGGTGATTAAGGTGCAGATGCCGACGAATCCACGGATGATCGTGCTCGGCCGCGCCAGCCACACCAGGCCCATCATCAGGTTGTGCGGCACGCGCTGTTTGCGAAAGTACATGCTATGAATCAGGTCGTGTTCCAGCTCGTGAGTCAACGAGGCGAAAAACGCATTGAGCAACAGACACGCCCACCAGGCCATGTGCCCGGTCATGTAGAGCGTCGCCGAGCCAATCATCCCGACCAGAGCGAAGGCCAGAATGCCCGCGCCCAAGGCGTCCTGATGGTTGAGAATCGGGTAGCGCTGGCGCAGTTCAACACCCTTGGCCAGCACCACTTCACGAATATGCGCTGATCGTTGTGCTGCATTCAGTCGCTGGGGACTTGCAGAAGTACCGTGCATGCTTCCATCCTCTGGTTATTGATGTTCGCATCCTGCCTTGTGAACCCTCGCAAAGCGGTAGCCGTGAACGCCAACCTGTTGACCGGAAGCGCCAATCAGCATGACTGAACCGACCTCCCTCGCCAGCTGGACCCGCGCCCTGCGCAAGCAACTTGATGCGCTGGGCCTCGACAGCACCGCCCTGTGCCAACAGGCGGGGCTCGACCCGCAATTGATGGACGACCCGAACGCCCGTTACCCGTTGTCCGGCACCACGCGCCTGTGGGAAATCGCAGTGCAAGTCAGCGGCGATCCGGCGATTGGTTTGCGGGTATCGCGTTTCGTCAGCCCAACCACGTTTCACGCGCTCGGTTATGCGTTGGTGGCCAGCGGCAGTCTGCGAGAAGTGTTCGAGCGCATCGTGCGTTATCACCAGGTGGTCAGCGACGCCCTGGAACTGGAACTCACCCGCACCGAGGACCGCTACCGCTTCCGCCTGAAAATCCCGCCAGGCAATCCGGCCCCGGCCTTCGAAGCCATCGATGCCTTCACGGCGATTTACGTACGCACCTGCCGCAATCGCCTGGGCCGCGATTACGCCCCGCTGGCGGTGTACCTGCGCCGTCCGGAACCGGCGGACCCGCATCAATGGCACAAAGTTTTCCGCTCACCGGTGTACTTCGCCGCCGATGAAGACCGACTGGAATTCGCCGTCGTGGACTTCGACAGCCACCTTGACGACGCTAACCCGGAACTGGCCGAGCACAACGAAGCCGTGCTCAAACGCACCCTTGCACAACTCAAACCCCTGACCTGGGAACGTAAGGTTCGCGACGCCATTGAGGAGCAATTACCGGAAGGCGAGCCCAGCGCCGAACACATCGCCCAAGCCCTGCATCTGAGTTTGCGCAGCCTGCAACGGCATTTGGCGGACGAGGGTTGCCGGTTCGATACATTGCTCAACGAAAGCCGCGAAAATCTGGCGCTGCTGCATTTGCGTGATCCGCAATGCTCATTGAGCGAGATCAGCTATCTGCTGGGGTTCGCTGATACGAGCAGCTTCAGCCGCGCGTTCAAACGCTGGACGGGGATAACGCCGGGGCAGTTTCGGGATGGGTTGCGGTGATCAGCTTTTGACCAAGCTGCGCGCTACGCCTGATTTCCACTGTTCGATCATCGCTTCGCCAACCTCGGCAAAAACGTTATTTACCTTGATGTAATCAGCCATATCCGCCATTGCCACTTCCACTCCATGGGCGACTTGCTGCAACAGTTCATTGCACCGTCCCTCAGTCAGATTGCAGGACGACCGGCCAAAACGTATCAGCATTTTGTATTTAGGCCATGCCTTTGATCCGCCTAACAGCAACGCCATGCTGTCTGCTTTTATGTAAACAGAAGTCGTGACGATGTCGTAGGCCGGAGCCAGTCTGATTTGCGCATCAGCACCGCAATGTTCGTACAGCACACCGAAGTTCTTGAGGTGAGCATCGCCATTTTTCAGAGCGGAGGACAACGCCACTATTTTGAAAAAAGACTCAAGGGCGTGGTTGAGCAATGGCGGGGAGACAAACTCCTTGATCTGCCTCGCGGCGCCTTCGTACGAACCATCGTATTTGGCCTTCGAAGGCCAGGCATTGAGCACGCAGAAATCCTCAAAGCCCAGGTAACCTTTTTCATTCAGATCGAAGCGCTCAACGATCAGGAATTTGCCGTGCTCGCTGAGCTCAACCTTCGGCACCTCAAGACCCGAATGTAGCGCGGCCCTCATGCAGAAATACTCGTTGGCAGCGAGTTCAGGGTATTCCTCTGGCCGAAAGGATTTGACCAGATGCGTAGCCCCTCGATGGGTCAATCGATCGACAGTTGTCGCACTGTCACGGATAAGTACCTTCGGCTGCACACCGGAGACGCCCGAATATTGGCCATAGGTGTGCAACAGGTCTTCGAACAACCCTTGCGTACCGTCATGGACCAGAAGATCCGCAAGGCTGGTTTCAGGTAGGCGGTGACTCGTATCTTGCGCGTTTGCAATCCCTACTCGCCCAAGCTGGTGCGGGCCGACAATCGCCAGCATCGCGAAGTCGTCAAACCCTCGAACCGCTTTGCTGAAACGACGAGTCAGTTCATCGCGCAGAGAGCCTTCCGGCAGATTCATTTCAAAAACCGGCGGAACACCTTGCTCCCATGCATAACTCTCTAGGCGAGCAGGCATGGTCAACGAGACGGCGTTTTCTTCTAGCGCGTCTTCGGCGTAGGCAAACACTGAATCAATGCGAAACTGACCACGGCCGAGGGTTCCGACTGTGGTGCCGGAAACACTGATGTGCAGCCTGTCCGCATCGCTTCTCTCAGCCATGGAAGTTAACCTTTTTCAGGGTATCCAGCGTCGGGCGCTTCGACTGCCGAGGTACGGCCGTGAGTTCGTAACCGAAGCCGTTAAGTATCGCTTCAACCTTGCGGATTCCGATTTCGGAGACCGTGTTGTTCTCGATGCCTGAAATCGTGGCGCGGCTCATGCCGTACTGCTTTGCCAGGTCCTGTTGAGACATCTTTCGCTCTTTGCGCAGCAACCTGATCAGTTCACCGAGGCTTTCCATCCGCTCACCCGCATCATATACAGTGCAAATTCATTGAAAAAATAGATTTGCATTGTATTTAATGCATCGTCTAGCCGAAGTCTAGCTCATGTATTGATCGGAGCGGACTCAGCGCCCCCGATCCCGCCGCAACAACTTGCGCACCCGCTTCACCAGTTCACTCACAGCAAACGGTTTGAGCAGGTAATCATCTTCATGCAACTCCAGGTCGCGCAGGCGATCCTCGATGCCGTCCCTGGTGGTCAGGAACAGCACCGGCGTTTCGCCAAGCTTGCGGATCTGTTGCAGCAACTGCCAGCCGTTGAGCCCTGGCAGCATCACGTCGAGGATGATCAGCTCATATTTGCCGGACTCAATAAAGCGCCGGCCGTCCATTCCGTTGACCGCCACATCCACCGAATAACTTGCCTCGCTCAGGCCCTTGGCCAGGAGTTTGGCGGTCTCGGGTTCGTCTTCCACTAACAGCACACGCATGGCAACACCTCAATTGTCGTCATCACAGGCTAGGCGCCTTCGCGTCCAAAGCCCACCACTAACGCCGGGGTTTAAATAATCGCCAACATCCGCAATCGTTCCGCATCCAGAATTTCGATCTCGCCGTACTTAAGATTCACAATCCCCTGCCCCTGCAAGTCCCTGAGAATCTGGTTGGTGGTCTGGCGCGACAGCGACAACATCGACGCCAATTGCTCCTGAGGCAGTTGCAGCACCCGTCGTGGCGGATCGATCTCGCCATAACCCTCGGCGATCATCAGCAAGCGATGAGCCAGTCGAGCAGCGGCTGGCATTAGGCTCAGCTGTTCGAGATTGATGAACGTCAGGCGCAGTTTCTGGCTCATCAGCAATGCCAGTTGCCGCCAGTACACCGGTTGCTCATCAAGTAACGCCAGCAGCACGTTTTGCGGGATGTGCAACAGGATGCAATGGCTCAGCCCGAAGGCATCATGAGTACGCGGCTGACCATCGAACAGGCAGATTTCGCCGAACCAGTGGGGCGACTCCACCAGGCTCAGCAACGCCTCCTTGCCCTGCTCGCTCACCGCGCCGATGCGCACCGAACCTTCGAGCACCGCGTACAGGCCGCACGCAGGATCGCCGCGCTTGAACAGCCGCTGGCCCGGTGACAACCGTCGCACCCTGGCGGCGGCCAGCAGACTATCCTGTAAGGGAACAGGTAAATGGCTGAACCACTGGCCGCTCATCAGGCGTGGACGCCAGACCTGCTTATCCATGAAAACTCCTAGAGATTGTCGCCTGGCTGACAGAGCGAGATGCGGACCCGGGGCATGATCCATCACCCAACAGGAGGAACAACAATGAAAAGCCTCGTCGACCATCTCAGTCAATACGCCGCCTACCACCGTGACCCGCGCAATATTGCCACCCACTTTATCGGTATTCCGCTGATCGTCGTCGCGGTTGCAGTGCTGCTATCACGGCCCGAGTGGTCGCTGGCCGGGGTTTGGGGGTCACCGGCGGTGCTTTTGGCGCTGGCTTCGGCATGGTTTTATCTGCGATTGGAGTTACGGCTGGGCGTGCTGATGACCGTGTTGCTGGGCCTTTGCGTTTGGCTGGGTCATGCGCTCGCGCAGCAAAGCACGCTGGTCTGGCTTGCCAGTGGCATCGGGATGTTTGTGATGGGTTGGGCGATTCAATTTGTCGGTCATCACTACGAAGGACGCAAACCGGCGTTTGTCGATGACGTGACGGGGTTGATTGTCGGGCCGTTGTTTGTGGTGGTTGAGTTGGCGTTTTGGCTGGGGTTGCGGCGTGAGCTGAAAGAGCAGATCGAGGCGCGGGTGGGCGGTGTGCGGGTCAATCCGAATCGCGCTGCGACATAAGACGCCATCGCGAGCAAGCTCGCTCCCACATTGGATCTATGGCGCACATAGAACCCTGTGGGAGCGAGCTTGCTCGCGATGCTTTAGATGTTGGCGAGTTTTTGCCAGACCTTCGGCTTGAAGAACAGCGTCTCGCCCTTCGCCAGCCCGATCAGGCTGTCGTGATCCTTCACCACTTCAGCTTCGATCAATTCGCTCTGGCCTTCGACCTTCAACGTCACCCGCGTCGTCGCGCCCAATGGACGAATATCCCGCACCTCGGCCGCGTGGTGATCCTCCATCTCATGACGTGACAGCGACACTTCGTGCGGACGGAACAGCACGTGATTGTCTTCGCCCAGATGCAGCCGGTTCGAATCGCCCAGGAAGTGATAAACAAAATCGCTGGCCGGGTTTTCGTAGACGTCGCCCGGGGAGCCGATCTGCTCGATCACACCCTTGTTCATCACCACGATGCGGTCGGCGACTTCCATCGCTTCTTCCTGGTCGTGGGTCACGAATACCGACGTCAGGTTGATGTCTTCGTGCAACCGCGCCAGCCAGCGACGCAATTCTTTACGGACCTTGGCGTCGAGGGCACCAAAGGGCTCGTCAAGCAGCAGGACTTTCGGTTCCACCGCCAGCGCGCGGGCCAAGGCAATACGTTGACGCTGACCGCCGGAGAGTTGTTCCGGGTAGCGATCCGACAGCCAATCCAGTTGCACCATGTTCAGCAGTTCGTGGACCTTCACCGCGATCTGGCTTTCGCTCGGACGCTGGTTTTTCGGCTTCATGCGCAGGCCGAACGCGACGTTGTCGAACACGGTCATGTGGCGGAACAGCGCGTAGTGCTGGAACACGAAACCGACGTTGCGATCACGCACATCATGGCCGGAGACGTCTTCACCGTGGAACACGATGTTGCCCTGATCCGGCGTTTCGAGACCGGCGATAATTCGCAACAGCGTGGTCTTGCCGCAACCGGACGGGCCAAGCAGCGCCACGAGTTCGCCGCTGTGAATGTCCAGGCTGATGTTGTCCAGCGCCTTGAACGCGTGAAAATTCTTGCTGACGTTACGCACTTCGATCGACATGACTTATTCCTCCGCGGCGCTGGCGCGCAGGCGGTTAATTCGGGATTCGCTCCACTGCTTGAGCAGCAGGATGAAGAGCGCCAGGATCAGCAACAGGCTCGCCACGGCAAACGCGGCCACGTGGTTGTATTCGTTGTAGAGGATCTCGACGTGCAGCGGCAGGGTGTTGGTCACCCCGCGAATGTGCCCGGAAACCACCGACACCGCACCGAACTCACCCATGGCCCTGGCCGTACACAGCACCACGCCGTAGATCAGACCCCATTTGATGTTGGGAACAGTGATGTGCCAGAACATCTGCCAGCCATTGGCTCCGAGCAAGCGCGCGGCCTCTTCTTCCTGAGTGCCTTGCTCCTGCATCAACGGGATCAGCTCGCGCGCCACGAACGGCACGGTGACGAAAATCGTCGCCAGCACGATGCCCGGCAAGGCGAAGACGATCTGGATGTCGTGGTCCTGCAGCCACGGGCCAAACAGACCCTGGGCGCCGAACATCAGCACATAGACCAGACCGGCGATCACCGGCGACACCGAAAACGGCAGGTCGATCAGGGTCACCAGCATGCTCTTGCCGCGGAACGAGTACTTGCTCACGCACCACGCGGCGCTGACACCGAACACCAGGTTCAGCGGCACTGAAATCAGCACGGCGATCACCGTGAGTTTCAGGGCCGACAAAGCGTCGGGTTCGAAGATCGCGGTGAAGAACGCACCGAGGCCATTTTTCAGGCCCTGGGACACCACGATGAATAGCGGCAACAACAGAAACAGCGCAAAAATCAGCCAGCCAAGGCTGATCAGGATTCGCCGCGAAGTGGCACTGCCACGGCGGGCAGCGTTGGCCGAGGAAGCGGCGCTAATAGACGATTGGGACATTTTCGCGCCTCCTTATGGGGTTTCGATGCGCCGCTGCAGCAAGTTGATCAGCAGCAACAGGACGAAAGAGACCACCAGCATCAGTACACCAATGGACGTAGCGCCGGTGTAATCGTACTGGTCGAGTTTGACCATGATCAGCAGCGGCAGGATCTCTGTTTTCATCGGCATGTTGCCAGCGATGAAAATCACCGAACCGTACTCGCCGACCCCGCGGGCAAAGGCCAAAGCGAAGCCGGTCAGCCAGGCTGGCAGCAACGCGGGAACCAGAATATGGCGGAAAACCTGCAAGGGTTTCGCACCCAGGCACGCGGCTGCTTCTTCCACTTCACGCGGGATATCGGCCAATACTGGCTGTACCGTACGTACTACGAATGGAAGTGTCACGAACGTCAGTGCGAGCGTGATGCCGAGGGGGGTATACGCGATCTTGAAACCCAGGTCCGCCGCGAACTGACCGACCAAACCGTTAGGGGCGTACAGCGCGGTGAGTGCGATACCGGCCACGGCAGTGGGCAGCGCGAACGGCAGATCGATCATTGCATCGATGATCTTGCGCCCCGGGAAGGTGTAGCGCACCAGCACCCAGGCCAGCAGCGTGCCGATGATGCCGTTGATGATCGCGGCGTACAGCGCGGTGCCGAAGCTCAGCTTCAATGCCGCCAGCACGCGAGGCGCCGAGATAATCGCCCAGAACTGATCCCAGGTGAGTTGGGCGGCATGGACGAACATCGCCGCCAGTGGAATGAGCACAATCAGGCTGAGGTACACCAAGGTGTAGCCCAGCGTCAGCCCGAAGCCGGGTATGACGGGGGAGATACGACGCGACATAAAAGTCCTTGGTTGAGAACGCGCAAAGCCTCGAATCGGAATTCGAGGCTCGTTTATGGCTTATTTCAGGTTATTGCGCCTGATAAATCTGGTCGAACACGCCACCGTCGTTGAAGAATTTCGGTTGAGCGGTTTTCCAGCCGCCGAAGTCCTTGTCGATGGTCACCAGGTCCAGTGTCGGGAACTGTTTGGCGTACTTGGCGGCAATATCCTTGTCACGTGGACGATAGAAGTTTTTCGCCGCGATTTCCTGACCGGCCGGGCTGTAAAGGTACTTGAGGTACGCTTCCGCGATCTCGGTGTTGCCCTTTTTCTCGGCGTTCTTGTCGACCACGGCGACTGGAGGTTCGGCGAGGATCGACAGCGAAGGCACGACAATGTCGAACTTGTCAGCGCCACCGTCTTCTTTCAGGGCCAGGAAGGCTTCGTTTTCCCAGGCCAGCAACACGTCGCCCTGACCGTTGTTGACGAAGGTAATGGTCGAACCGCGAGCACCGGTGTCCAGCACAGGAACGTGCTTGAACAGGGTTTGTACGTATTCCTTGGCCTTGGCTTCGTTACCGCCGTTGGCTTTCAGGCCATAGGCCCACGCCGCGAGGAAGTTCCAGCGTGCACCGCCGGAGGTTTTCGGGTTCGGGGTGATGACTTCCACGCCGTTCTTGGTCAGGTCGCCCCAGTCCTTGATGCCTTTAGGGTTGCCCTTGCGCACCAGGAACACGATGGTCGAGGTGTAAGGCGTGCTCGCTTCCGGCAGACGCTGCTGCCAATCCGCTGGCAGGGTCTTGCCGAGTTTGGCGATTTCGTCGATGTCACCGGCCAGGGCCAGGGTCACCACGTCGGCACGCAGACCGTCGATCACTGCCCGGCCCTGCTTGCCCGAACCACCGTGGGACTGCTGGATTTTCACGCTGTCGCCGGCGTGCTCTTTCTGCCAGAACTTGACGAATTCGGCGTTGTAATCCTGATACAGCTCGCGAGTCGGGTCGTACGACACGTTGAGCAGTTCGTAATCCTTGGCAACCGCGGAACCAGCAAAAAGGGCACTGGCCAGGGCGGCCAAAGCGAAATGACGAATCGACGACATGGTGAAAGCTCCTGGAATTCTGATTGTGTTGGCTTTTTCTTATGGTGTGCTGGTATCGGGTTGCCGGTTTTTTAGCTCGGTTTGTTGCTCGGGTTCTGCAACCGGAATTTCTCTTTGCGTTCGATCTGGACCACCTGGGCGTTGTGCACGGTGATTTCCACTGCGCCAAAACGCAGATCGCGCAAGGCGCTCTGGATCTCACGCAAAATGGTTGCTTCGTCCTGGCCGTCAACGCTACGTAGGGATGCGCTCATGGTGCTGCTCCTTCAACTAGAGGTTGCCTGGCAGTGGCGAGACTGCTTGCGGCGTGAGACCAATAGTAGATAAGCGCGGATATTCTTAAAAAGACTATTTAAGAATGTTTATATAACCAGAAAACCGAACATTCCCACGCGGGCAGATCGTTCCCACTGCGTGGAAACGATCAGTGCTGCAGAATCTGTGGAATCCGGTCCCAATCCAGTTGCCCGGCCGGCACCGGCCGCCCAAACCAGTAGCCCTGCCCCAGATCGCAGCCGTGTTCGAGCAGGAAACCCGCCTGCTCGACCTGCTCGATCCCCTCGGCGTGAACCTGCATCCCCATGCTTTGGGCCAGCGCAATGATCACCCGCACAATCGCCGCGTCATCCTCATCCCACGGCAACCCGGCAACGAAGCCCTGATCGATCTTGAGTTTCTGTACCGGCAATCGCTTGAGGCGCAGCAGCGACGAATACCCCGTGCCGAAGTCATCGATGGCCAGCCGCACGCCCAGCTCCCGCAGCCGATGCATTTGTTCCAGCGCCACTTCCGGGTCTTCCATCACCGCACTTTCAGTGACTTCCAGCTCCAGATACGCCGGATCCAGCCCGGTTTCGTGCAACACCTGCGCCACCTGCTGGTACAGCTCGCGACGAGCAAACAACCGAGACGAAACATTCACCGCGATGAACGACAACAGCACACCCGCCGCCTGCCATTGGCACATCTGCTGACAGGCCTGCTGCATGACCCAGGCATCGATTTCGGCAATCAAACCAGTGCGCTCGGCGATGGGGATGAATTCTGCCGGCGACACCAGCCCGCGCTGCGGATGTTCCCAGCGCACCAGCGCTTCGACGCCAATCAGGCGACTGGTCTTGAGGTCGTGAACCGGCTGGTAATAAACCCGTAATTCCTGCTGTTCCAGCGCACGGCGCAATTCGAATGCGGTCTCGACCCGTTGCTGGGCATGGGCGGTCAATTCTTCGGTGTAGAGGGCGTAGCCGTCGCGGCCAGCACTTTTGGCCTTGAACAGTGCAGAGTCAGCGTTGCGCAACAATTGCTCGGCACTCAACGCATCGCCGGGGAACAGGCTGATGCCGATGCTGGTGTTGATAAACAACTGATGCCCGTCAATCTGGAACGGTTCTTTGAGACCCTCGATGATCCGCTGAGCCAGCGCCGCGGCATGCACCAATTGCGGGCAACTTTCAGCCAGCACGGCGAACTCATCACCGCCCAGCCGCGCCAGGGTGATCCCCGGTCCGAACATGGCTTTCAAGCGTTCGGCGACGGCCTTGAGCAGTTGGTCGCCGATGGTGTGTCCGAGGCTGTCGTTGATCATCTTGAAGTGATCCAGATCGATCATCAGCAACGCGCAGCCGCGCTTGTGAGTCTGCGCCGACGCCAGGGCCTGCTCGGCACGATCGGTGAACAACAGTCGATTGGGCAGGTCGGTCAGTGGATCGTGATGGGCCAAGTGCGTCAGTTCATGCTCGGAGTTCTTGATCGCACTGATGTCGGAAAACACCGCGACGTAATGGCTAACCCGCCGCCGGTCGTCGTGAATGATGCGAATAGTTTGCCATTGCGGGTAAATCTCGCCGCTTTTGCGGCGGTTCCAGATTTCCCCACTCCACTCGCCAGTACTGCTGAGTGTCGCGAACATCGCCTGGTAGAAATCCGGCGGGTGATGACCGGACTTGAACAAACTGGGTTGCTGACCCAGCACTTCCTCACACTGATAGCCGGTGATTTCCATAAAGGCCCGGTTCACATGAACGATCAAGCCTTTGCAATCAGTGACCAGCACCCCTTCACGGGTGCAATCGAACACCGCCGCAGCCTGACGCAAACGCTCGCGGTCTTCGGTGCGTTCACGCAACTTGGCGCCGATCCCCAGGCAACGGAACAATCGCGCCCGAGCGAGGAAAATCAACCCGGAGCTGAACACCACCCAGACGTAACCGTTGATCAGTTGCCAGCGCATTAGCTCAGCAGAGCTATCGAAGAAACTGTTCAATAAATGGCCACTGAACTGCAGCCAAGCTACGGAAACCAGAAGGTAAAGCAGTGCTGCGCGCAAAGCATCGCGATAGGTAGCAGACATTCGGCTGTCCATGTCCCTTCAAAAAGGATGGAATTATAGTTTAAAGACACATCCAGCCACTCTTATCTGAAAGGGCGACTGGTTTTATCTGTGGGCTTGGTGATAATGCAACGGCTGTTTTTTTCTTTATCGAGGGCCCAATAGACTATGTGGTACGAAGGTTTTCTCGGCTTGTCGCCCTGGTCACTGGTGGCAGTCACCCTGCTGATGACCCACGTGACGATCATCGGCGTCACGGTCTATCTGCACCGTTATTCAGCCCATCGCTCCCTGGAGCTCAATGCTGGCCTGAAACATTTCTTCCGCTTCTGGCTGTGGCTGACCACGGCGCAGAACACCCGTGAGTGGACCGCTATCCACCGCAAGCACCACGCCAAATGCGAAACCGTCGATGACCCGCACAGCCCGGTCATCAAGGGTCTCTCCACCGTTCTGCGCAAAGGCGCCGAGCTGTACCGTGCCGAAGCGGAAAACCCCGAGACCCTGCGCATCTACGGCAAGAACTGCCCCGACGACTGGATCGAACGCAACCTGTACAGCCGCTTTCCGCTGCTGGGCGTGGCGATCATGGGCGTCATCGACCTGCTGCTGTTCGGCACCATAGGCATCACCATCTGGGCCATCCAGATGATGTGGATCCCGGTGTGGGCCGCCGGCGTGGTCAATGGGCTTGGCCATGCTATCGGCTACCGCAACTTCGAATGCCGCGATGCGGCGACCAATCTGGTGCCCTGGGGCATCCTGATCGGCGGCGAAGAACTGCATAACAACCATCACACCTACCCTAATTCGGCAAAACTGTCGGTGAAGAAGTGGGAATTCGATCTCGGCTGGGCCTGGATCCAGGTGTTCAGTTTCCTGCGTCTGGCCAAGGTTCAGCGGGTCGCGCCCATCGCCCACCGGGTGGAAGGCAAAGGCAACCTGGACATGGACACCGCCATGGCGATCCTCAACAACCGCTTCCAGATCATGGCCCAGTACCGCAAATTGGTGATCGCGCCGCTGGTCAAACAAGAGCTGGAAAAGGTCGATCACTCGGTCCGTCACCAGTTCCACCGCGCCAAGCGCTTGCTCTCGCGGGAAACCAGCCTGCTGGATGACAAACACCACCTGCGCATCCAGACCATGCTTGAGCACAGTCAGGCGCTGAAGGTAATTTACGAGAAACGCCTGGCCTTACAGCAGATCTGGGTCAAGACCAGCTCAAATGGTCACGATATGCTGGCCGCCATCAAGGATTGGGTACACGAAGCCGAAGCCAGCGGGATTCAATCCCTGCGCGACTTCGCCGATCAGTTGAAAACCTACTCCCTGCGCCCCGCCGCTGTCTGACGCCGTTGATCGGTGCGCCCCGTTCGTGGGCGCACCCATCGGAACTTAGCTCCAAATCCCCTATCTCAAAGACACTTCGCCATCCAGGCAGGCCGCTTTCGAACCTCGAACGGCACACGCCCTTTGAGACTTTGTGTCGATGGTCAATAAAAACCTACAAGACTCATCCCTCCCGCAGTGGCCCGAGGCCGCGCAAACCTTGCTGGCGCTGATGCATGCACAAGGCGAAGTGGCGCGCCTGAGCGAACGCGAACAGCTGTTCAGCGCTCTGCTGGTGAGCGTCAACGCGGTGCTTTGGGCCTTCGACTGGGAATCCCGTCAGGTGCTCTATGTCAGCCCAGCGTATGAACGGATTTTCGGCCGCTGCGCAGGCCTGTTGCTGTCCGACTACAACCAATGGCGCGACAGCATTTACCCCGACGACCTGGACTATGCCGAACGCAGCCTGGCCGAAGTGCTGGTCAAAGGCGCCATTGAAGACCGCGAGTACCGAATCATTACCGCCGACGGCGAGGTCCGCTGGCTCAGTGACAAGTGCTATATCAACCGCCAGGCCGAGCCGGGGCAACCCGTGATCATCGTCGGTATTGCCGAAGACATTACGGACAAGAAGCAGATGGAAACCGAGCTGCAACGCTTGGCCACCACCGACGTGCTGACCCAGAGCAGCAACCGCCGACACTTCTTCGAATGTGCCCACCGTGAATTCGAACAGGCACGGCACCAAGGCACACCGCTAGCGTTCCTGCTGCTGGACATTGATGATTTCAAAGTGATCAATGATACCTACGGCCACCTGGAGGGCGACAACGTGCTGCAGCGGATCGCCGAGAGCGGTCGCGCGGCGTTGCGTCGCGGTGATGTGTTCGGGCGGATTGGCGGTGAGGAATTCGCAGCGGTGTTTCCCGGCTGCGCACCAGACATGGCCATGCAGGTGGCCGAGCGCCTGCAGCGGGAGATTCAGCGATTAAGTTTCAGCCATGGCGACCACTCGTTCGGCATCACCGTCAGCCAGGGCCTGACCAGCCTCACCGCTGAGGACGCAAGCGTCGACAGCCTGTTTGCCCGCGCGGATGCGGCGATGTACACAGCCAAACGCCAGGGCAAGAACCGCATCATTTGCGGCTGAGGCTGAACACCGTTGGATCGTTCCTACGCTCTGCGTGGGAATGCATCTTGTGACGCTCTGCGTCACGACTTGCGAAGGGACGCGGAGCGTCCGGGGCGGCATTCCCACGCAGAGCGTGGGAACGATCTAGGCCTATTTCTTACGCAAACGCATCAATTCCGGCAATCCGATCTTGAGCAACCGCGCCGTCCGGCTCTTCGCCAGCTCCTCAATGCCTTCATGCTCGGTCAGCCGCGCCAATTGCGCAGCCATGTTCATCACCAGCGCTTCGCGCGAGTAAACCCCGCCACCGAACTGGTAGACCGCCGCAATCAGCTCTCGCAGCTCCAGCGGCAGGCGCCAGCGGGTACGCAGCGCCGAACCATAGGCCGCACCGAATTCAGCCAACGCCTCGCCGACCTCCTCCCATTCATCCAGCTCACCACCGGCCTGCTTCCATTCCTGCAAACACCGCAACAGCGCAAGGTCGCCGAGGCGATGCAGCATGCCGGCGCAATAACAGCGCTCCTGATCCAGATCCAGCAAGCGCGCCAAGGTCCGGCCATATTCGGCGGTGCGCAGCGATAACTCCCAATAGCGCTCGGCATAATCGGCCAGAAACGGTTCGCTGAGGCGGGCACTGCGCTTGAGGGCCAGCCCCAGAATCAAGTTCATGCTTTGCCCGGTGCCGAGACGGTGCAATGCCTGGGACAGGGTTTGTACGGGGGTGCCATGGTGCTGGGCCGCGCTGTTGGCGGCGGCGATCAGCACGGCGGTGATCTGCGGATCAGTACGAATCTCGTCATGCAGCAATGTCAGATCGAGGCCGTTGGGATTGAGGCTGCGTTTGACCGCCAACTGTACGTCGGTCATCAGTGGTGCGCCGTCGGCCAGCTCACGTCGACGTTCCAGGTAAACCGACAAGGTCATGCCTGGCGCCAGCGAAGGCGCTTCGCAGGACACCTCTTCACCGGCGTTCAGCAGCAAATCCTGCAGACGGTGAGTCAGATTTTCCATGTTCAGGGGTTTGGTCAGGTACGCCGCAGGCGTAAGGGGCAAGACTTCGCGCACGCTGGCGCTGTCGTTGCGACTGCTCATCAGAATGAACGGCAGCGGTGGATTGCGCTTACGCTGACGGACACTGCGCAAGACATTCAAACCATCGACGCCGGGCAGTTCCCAGTCGACGATCACCAGGTCGTAAGGGTTTTCCGCCAACAGGTGCAGCGCTTCCTGCCCATCAGCACACAGATCCAGCCGTGCGTCGCAGCGCACATTCAACAACACCTGCTTGAGCAGGTCGCGGGACCAGGGGTCGGCCTCGGCAATCAGCACACGCGGTGCAGCGGGTAACAGCACAGCAATCATTTACACACTCCAACGGTAGTGCTGGCACCTTAGTCAATGCCGGCCATTCGATACAGCGCATTTGCCATCGATGTGTTCCGGGGACACAAAAAACCCGCCGAAGCGGGTTTTTTTGTCGATCAGTTCACACTTGGCAATCAGAGCTCAGAAAAGCACTCTTCAATGATCGCCAAGCCCTTGTCCAGCTGTTCGTCCGGCGAAGTCAGCGGTACCAGGACGCGCAGAACGTTGCCGTAAGTGCCGCAGGACAGCAGGATCAGACCCTTGTCGCGAGCCTTGGCCACCACCGCTGCCACAGCAGGAGCGTTCGGCTTGTGGCTGTCGCCGTCGACGAACAGCTCGACCGCGATCATCGCGCCCAGGGCACGGACTTCGCCGATGACCGGGTATTTGGCCTGAATGGCTTTCAGGCCAGTGACCAGACGCTCGCCAACAGCCTTGCAGCGGTCCAACAGGTGCTCTTCTTCGAACACTTCCATCACGGCCAGGGCCGCGGCGCAAGCGATCGGGCTACCGGCGTAGGTGCCGCCCAGGCCGCCTGGAGCAATGGCGTCCATGTATTCGGCCTTGCCGCACACACCGGCCAACGGGAAGCCGCCAGCGATGGATTTGGCGAAGGTGGTCAGGTCGGCAGCAACGCCCATCTGTTCCATGGCGAAGAAGGTGCCGGTACGGCCAGCGCCAGTCTGCACTTCGTCAGCGATCAACAGGATGCCGTGCTGGTCGCACAGAGCGCGCAGGCGCTTCATGAACTCTTTAGGCGCGACGTAGAAACCGCCTTCGCCCTGAACCGGCTCAATGATGATGGCAGCGATGTCACGCGGCTCGGCGTCGTTCTTGAAGATGCGTTCGATGCTGGCGATCGAATCGTCGATGCTCACACCGTGCAGTTCGTTCGGGTACAGCGCGCGGAAGATGCCGCCTGGCATCAGGCCCATGCCGGCCGAGTAAGGCACGACTTTACCGGTCAGGCCCAGGGTCATCATGGTGCGACCGTGGTAAGCGCCGGTGAAGGCGATCACGCCGGCACGGCCAGTGGCGGCACGGGCGATTTTCACGGCGTTTTCCACAGCTTCGGAACCAGTGGTCACCAGCAGGGTTTTCTTGGCGAAATCACCTGGCACCTTGGCGTTGATTTTTTCGCACAGCTCTACGTACGGCTCGTAAGCCAGTACCTGGAAACAGGTGTGGGTCAGCTTGTTCAGCTGCGCGGTCACGGCGGCGATGATTTTCGGGTGCAGGTGACCGGTGTTCAGCACGGCGATACCGCCGGCGAAGTCGATGAACTCGCGACCTTCAACATCGGTCACGGTGGCGTTCTTCGCGGACTCGGCGAAGATCGGGTGAATCTGGCCAACACCGCGTGGTACAGCGGCTTCGCGGCGTTTCATCAGGGATGCGTTAGTCTTGCTCATAAAGTCCTCATTCACCGCTCATCGGGCGGCGTGGTTCAAGGAAAATGCGGCGGGGAGGCAACTACGGCAGCATGCGATGATCGACTGCCATAGCTTTCCCGGCCACAGAGAAAATTTCGTTTGAAGCGCACAAAGGGACAGCGCTCTCGTGCCCTTTGCGCTTGAAGCAATGCCTTGCCGGACTGATTAGATGCCCAAGCAGAGGTATTTGATTTCCAGGTAATCTTCGATGCCGTACTTGGAGCCTTCACGGCCCAGGCCCGAGGCCTTGATGCCGCCGAACGGCGCGACTTCGTTGGAGATCAACCCGGTGTTGACGCCGACCATGCCGTATTCCAGGGCTTCAGCCACACGGAACACACGACCCAGGTCGCGAGCATAGAAGTACGAAGCCAGACCGAACTCGGTGTCGTTGGACATCGCGATCACTTCGGCTTCGTCTTTGAAGCGGAACAGCGGAGCCAATGGACCGAACGTTTCTTCTTTGGCCACGGCAGCGTTCTTCGGCACGTTGGTCAGAATGGTCGGTTCGAAGAAGTTGCCTTCCATGACCTTGCCACCGGCCAGCACGGTTGCGCCTTTGCTGATCGCATCAGCAATGTGCTCTTGAACCTTGGCCACGGCTTTTTCGTCGATCAGCGGGCCAGTGGTGGTGCCTTCTTCAAGACCGTTGCCGATCTTGAGTTTGGCCACAGCCACTTTCAGTTTCTCGGCGAACGCGTCGTAGACCGAATCCTGAATGTACAGACGGTTGGCGCAGACGCAGGTCTGGCCGTTGTTGCGGTACTTGGAAATGATCGCGCCTTCGACGGCCTTATCCAGGTCCGCGTCGTCGAACACGATGAACGGCGCGTTGCCGCCCAATTCCAGGGAGACTTTCTTGATGTCCTTGGCACATTCGGCCATCAGCTGACGACCGATCTCGGTCGAGCCAGTAAAGGACAGTTTGCGCACGATCGGGTTGCTGGTCAGCTCGCTGCCAATGTCGCCGGCACTGCCGGACACAACACTGAACACGCCGTTCGGAATGCCGGCACGCTGGGCCAGTTCAGCCAGAGCGAATGCCGAGAATGGAGTTTGCGAAGCAGGCTTGAGCACCATGGTGCAACCGGCGGCCAGAGCTGGGCCGGCTTTACGGGTGATCATTGCGGCCGGGAAGTTCCACGGGGTGATTGCAGCGGTCACGCCGATTGGCTGCTTGATCACGATCAGGCGCTTGTCTGGCTGGTGGCCCGGAATCACATCACCGTAGACGCGCTTGGCTTCTTCGGCGAACCACTCGATAAAGGAAGCGGCGTAAACGATTTCGCCCTTGGCTTCGGCCAATGGCTTGCCCTGTTCCAGAGTCATCAGGCGAGCCAGATCATCCTGGTTCTCGATGATCAGTTCGAACCAGCGACGCAGCTTGTTCGCACGGTCCTTGGCGGTCAGTGCACGCCAGGCCGGCAGCGCTTTGTCAGCGGCTTCGATCGCACGGCGAGTTTCGGCAGCGCCCATTTTCGGCACGGTGCCCAGAATTTCGCCCGTTGCCGGGTTGTTGACCTTGATCGTTTGACCATTGTCCGCATCAACCCAAGCGCCATCGATAAAGGCTTGCTGGCGGAACAACTGGGTGTCTTTAAGCTGCATGTCGGCTTTCCTTAACAGCACCGCGGCAAGCGCGGAGCGAATTATGATTGTAGAAAGGCGCCTTGTAGGCTGCCGTCAGGGAAATCATTCACCGGGCTGAAGCACATAAATAGCGCACTGATTGAAACTCGTGCGGTTCAGCACCCAGACAAGAGCGTTTGAAATCTCAAACGAATCCTAGGATCAAAGGGGGTAAAGGACAATAGCCTGTTCGAAAAAAAGAACGAAAACGCCGCATTTGCCTAATTTTTCTGATCAACGTAGCAAACACAGGTTACGCTTTGGAAAACCGCAGGCGATTCAGCAGCATGGACGCCCGCAGCGCATATGAGTATCATGGCGCCCGCATTGCACCAGTAGCTCAGCTGGATAGAGTACTGCCCTCCGAAGGCAGTGGTCGTGGGTTCGAATCCCGCCTGGTGCACCATACGTAGAAACGAGAAAGCCTCAGACCGCAGGGTCTGGGGCTTTTTTGTGGAACTCGGGAAAGTTTGGCAAAACGGATGACCATTAATGATTGTTGGTCGAAGACTCGAACAAGCGCCCTATGTCTCTCGCACCATGCAACACCCGCTCAATCCGTATGTCGTTTTCGACTTGGCAATAAAAGATCAGATACGAGCCGTGGCTTATTCTGCGCAAGCCTTTTGCGCAATCCTCTTGGGAAACGCCAAGAACAGGCTGTTCAAGAAGTAGCTCACATTGCCTGCGGAGCTCGCCAACAAAAGACTTGGCCCTGACAGGATTGTCCCTGGCGATAAAACGGGCAATTTGCTGCAAATCGTCACGCGCCATCGCGGTGAGTATCAGTCGCCTCATCGACGATTTTGCTCGGTTGCGACGTCATCAATAATGGCATCCAGCTCCGCAAAAACCGTGTCCGCATCAATGTCTGGGCGCGGGTCATTTCTACTGGCAGCAATCGCCTCGCGAATCTCGGCAGCCTGCAATCGATCAAGAAGCCGTTGATAAGCCGCCTGCGGCAAAAGGTAGGCGGCCGGGCGATTGTGGTTCAGCACCGCCACCGGCTCTGATCCGGCCTGCTCAATCACAGTGCTTGGGCTGCGCTTGAGTTCTGTGATGCTGACTGAGCGGCTAGCAAGTAGTTGCTCCATGAGCAGGCTCCAAGGTACTGAAAAAGGTACCTGATAGTGCTCGATTTACCTTCACGCGGTCAACGTACATCTGATCAGCAACCACCCAAGCTAAACAAATGCCGATACATCTCTGTTCTTCCGTCCCAAGCACATTAAGGTTTTCATACGCGCCTTGTTTCTGGACAGGAGGTCCTCGATGTTGCTTGACCCGTACCTTAATCAACCTTACCTACCAAAGCTTTCGTATTGGGTCGGCAGCTTTAGTGTGTATGACAGGGAGGAAACCTTGGGTGAAGAGTTGAACAAGTACGATCCCAACGACCCAGTGGATCGTGACCTACTGATTCGACGGTACTGTCTGCGCTTGCTCCCACGGGAAACTTTCCGTCACCGCAGGGCAGAATATGACTTGCTTGAGCAGGCATTAGCCGATCCAGATTTCGACTTCGCTGCTGTCTGGGAAGATGATGAAGACGAAGAATATCTTTACGACTACTGGTCTTGGCCAAGTGACTGGCCAGAAATCGCTGACCCTCGAGGTTTATTCCAGGCCATTAGAGACATTGCCGAAGAGGTCTGGCAGGAAGATCTGCGGCGCTCCAAGCTGCCTACTCTTCAGAGTTGCAGAGAAATACCTGAGCGCGATCTTGGAACCCGCGACTGGTTGTTCCGCGTAGACAACCCTCAAGACTGGACGGAAGTTTTCAATCTCGCCGTCACTCCTAACGACCTAACAACTCAAGGTCCGGTTTTTCACAAAGAAGGTTTCACAATAAGCATTGAGGGTCCGTTAAACAGCCTGATTTTTCGACCGTCGCATTGGCCCCCAAGCACCGCGTTCAGCTATTGCAATCTCGATGCAACGGTCTCAGGCATCAGCGAAGTGGAAGTACGCGGTAGCCAGTTTGCCGGCCCATTAAGAGGAGTGCTGACGCGACTTCGGGATGGATACTACCTTCGCCTGGAAATAGGTTTCGACTGCGTGATCGAATGTGTCGCTCTTCATGTACGCATAAGCAACGTGATTGGAAGCCATCGAACCAAAAAGTATGGGTCGCGCTAATACAAAAAAACCGCCGAAGCGGTTTTTTCATTCAGTCGTCCAATCAAACTCGTCGTATTCATCATCCTCTTCGTCCTCGTCCTCGTCCTCGTCCTCGTCCTCGTCCTCTTCATCATCAAGAACGTCTTCCTCAAACGCTTCTTCTGCCTGCTTCGCCAGCAGAAACTCCTTACGGCTCTCAGTAACCGCGCGCCGCAATTCCTGACCCTTCTCCGGGCAGTTGAGCATTTGGGCGATGCGATCGATTTTTTTCGCCATGGCTTCCTCCAACGCATCGGCTATGGGCCGATAGTGCGCGCTTTCCGGCGTCGATGCCAAATTGGCGACCGCTGTGTCCTTCATTTTTTCTGCAACGCCTTGAGTCGGGCCGTGAGGTTTTCGTCAGGGAAACGCTTGTGCAATGTTTTCAACAGGGCATCAGCGGCTTGAGTCTGACCGGCCTTTTGCAGGCGCACCACTTCACGCAATTGCTCATCCAGGGTTTTCGCCGGAGCTGCTGCCCGTTTGCTGACCTTTGCTTCATCAGCATTGATCGATTCACTCTGCGCGGGTGCGGCAAAATCGGCCATTGGCGCCGCGGGCGCGGGAGCAGCCAACGAGCGAGCAGTCGAAGATGGTGCCTCCGCAGCTTCTTTTTTGGCGACCGGTGCAGACGCTTTGGGTGCAGGAGCGAAGTCGTAACTCGGCAGTTGCTCCTCCGTGCGTTGCACCAGTGCAATCATCAGGGACACCCCGACGAGGCTGGCAAATGCGACCTGCCAACGGGGTTTGTGGCAGGCCTGAACCCAGCGTTTCCACAGGCCTGGCTTCTGCACAGGGACTTCGCGTTGCGCTGTGGCGAGGATGAAGGCGTCGAGATGGGACGGTGGTTCGCCGGCCGCATGTTCGCGAAAATGCTGCAGCACGTGGTCTTCTGGTGTAGGTCGGGCGTCAGTCATGTCAGTACCTCCTCGGCCAGCAGCCGACGCAGTTTTTGCTGGGCGTAGCGCAAGCGGCTTTTGACGGTTTCCAGCGGTGTTTCGGTGAGGGTGGCGATCTGCGGCAGGTCGAGATCGCCGTGGGCGCGGAGCAGGAACACTTCGCGCTGGTCAGCGGGCAAGTTTTGCAGGGCCGCTTCGAGGCGCTGGTTGTCGCGGCTCAGGCTCAGCAGTTGTTCGGGATCGGCAGTGTCATCGCTCAGCGCGTGGATCTGTTCGTCGTAGCTATCGTGCAACGGGTTGTGGATGCCGTGTTTGCGCCAGTGATCGATCAGTCGATTGCGGGCAATCTGGTAAAGCCAGGTACGAAAATTCGCCCGGCCTTGTGGCTGACTGGTGCTGCGGATCAGGCTCAACCAGGTTTCCTGGTAAACCTCTTCGGCCAGTTCGGACTTGCCGCTCAGGCCAAGCAGGAATCGGTAGAGCCCTTGGCGGTGACGGGCGTACAAAATCTCGAACGCTGGCCCGTCGCCTGCGCGATAACGGGCCAGCAGAGATTCGTCGCTCGATTCAGGAGCAGACATTTCAGTTGTAGCCTCCTTTAAGCGGCTCACTATTCGATGCAGTCGTGGTTCGCAGACTTTGCGCCAACTCCACCAACTGCACGAATTCTGCACGCAGACCAAATCGATCGTCGCCCCGCGCACCGCGCGCCAAAGCCTCGGTATCCTTCAAGCTGAAATCACCGGTATAACGCCCGTCCTTGAGCTGCTGGGAAAACGCCGCCACGGCCGCCGCAAATCGCAGATCATCACTGGCTTTGCCGAGCACACTGTTGACGATCGGCCGCTCGATCAAGCGACTATTCCCACCCTCAGGCGACTGATAGCGCACTCGCAACATCGCCAATTCCCCAGTCTTTTCGGAAACAGCGGCCCCAGGATTGCCATACCGCAGCGGCTCCAGCCAGCCCTTCTCGCCCTTGGGCACAATTTCGTACAACGCCGTCACCGTATGCCCTGCGCCGATTTCACCGGCATCGACCTTGTCGTTACTGAAATCCTCACGCTTCAACGCACGATTCTCATACCCCAATAGCCGATATTCACTGACCTGTACCGGGTTGAACTCCACTTGCAGCTTCACGTTCTTCGCCACAACCGCGAGGGTCGAGCCGAGCTGATCCACCAGCACCTTGCGCGCCTCGCGCAGGTTGTCGATGTAGGCATAGTTGCCGTCGCCGGCATCGGCCAACTGTTCCATCAGGTGTTCATTGTAGTTATCCACACCAAAACCCAATGTGGTCAGGGAAACACCGGTCTTGCGCTTATCCACAGCCATTTGCTTGAGGCTGTCGAAGTCGCTGATGCCGACATTGAAGTCACCGTCGGTGGCCAACAGGATGCGGTTGATGCCCTTGGGAATAAACGCCTGCTGCGCCATCTGATACGCCAGTTCGATGCCTGATGCCCCTGCGGTAGAGCCGCCGGCAGTCAGGTGCTCGATGGCTGTGCGAATCTTCGCTTTTTCCCGCCCGGAAGTCGGCTCCAGCACCACACGCGATTCGCCGGCGTAGACGACCAACGAAACCCGATCCTGCTCGCGCAATTGATCAACCAGCAATTTGAGGGTGCTTTTGACCAGCGGCAAACCCTCGCGTCGGTCCATCGAGCCGGACACGTCCACCAGAAACACCAGGTTCGCCGGGGCCAGTTCCGCGACCGAGCGGTCCGAGGCCTTGATGCCGATGCGCAGCAATCGGGTATGCGGGTTCCACGGCGACGGCGCCAGCTCGGTGGTCACGCCGAAGGGTGAGCCATCGGTAGGCAATGCGTAATCGTAGGGAAAGTAATTGACCATTTCCTCCAGTCGCACCGCACCTTCGGGTGGCAGGCGCCCTTGATTGAGCAAGCGGCG
This sequence comes from Pseudomonas sp. RT4P38, assembly GCF_054897765.1. Classification (NCBI taxonomy): domain Bacteria; kingdom Pseudomonadati; phylum Pseudomonadota; class Gammaproteobacteria; order Pseudomonadales; family Pseudomonadaceae; genus Pseudomonas; species Pseudomonas sp. RT4P38. The sequence goes on along the minus strand of NZ_CM142703.1, from coordinate 394,458 downwards.
GACGTTGGCGTAAGCACCGGTATCGACGTCGGCGCTGAAGGTCGAGACGGGCGCTTCGGCCACGCTGTGAATCGGGTTATCCGCCAGCGCTTGATACTGCTCCCGCTGCTCATCCCGATAGCCCTGCGGATACGCCTCGCCCGCGGGCATCGGCGCATAGCTCGCCGTCGGTGCCGTACGCACGCTGCGCTTGGCCATCGAAGTGTCCGCCATGACAGCCTCGCTGCGCACCAATGTTTCAGCCGGCAGTGCACCTTGAGCCGGTGGCGACACAGAAGCGGAATCAGGCTTGGATGAAACGCCGCAACCGGCAATGGCCAGCAGCAACCCGGCGGCGAAACCCTGGACGGCCGGGCGGAGGAAATGCAGAGGGAGGGACATGGGGGCTGACCTCAGGAGGAAATTGATCCATTCATCCTCTGAGACGGACAGCCCCGTCGATTCGGGTTAAGACCGCTGAAAAAAACTTCAGCGGTGATAACGCCGCACCACACTGCTGTTTTTCAGCACATGGCCTTTGATTTTTTCCAGTAGTTGCGCGCGTGTCAGGCCGGCGGACAAAGCTTCCGGCGCCAGGTCCAGGGCGTAGAGCTGGATGATGTAATGGTGCGCGCTGTCGCCGACCGGCGGGCAAGGTCCGACATAACCGGTGGTGCCTTTGCTGTTGGTGCCACCGACGCCTTCAAGGGCGGATTTTGCGCCGACACCGGCGGCAATCTGATGAGTCGTGGCTTTGATGCCGTAATGCACCCAGTGATCGACGCCTTGGCCTTTTTGGCCGTCAGGATCGTGCATGACAATGGCGTAACTCAGGGTACCCGCCGGGCCGGCGTTCCAGTTCAAGGCCGGTGACTGGTTGTGCCCACCACAATTGGGCGCATCGCTGGCGGCAGCCGAGGTAAACAGTCGATCGTCGGTGACACCTGGAATGTTCAGGGTAAAACGCTCCTGGGCCTGCGCCGGAAATTGCACGCAAAGGGCGACTGCAACGGCCGCCAGCCAAGGGTTCAGAGAGGTCAATCGGGGCATACCGGAGCACCTTGTGCGGGTGGGGCCGTCGTCGGCGTGCAAACTATAGCCGGACCGTTCATTCGGTGGCAGCGGGAATTGGCTGAACCTCCAGATAAGCGCCAAACTCTTAAGTGAAACGCTTGCCTGGAGAATAATCATGGCACTGCACCGCGTTGCCTGTTACGCCGACGTTCCCGAAGACCGTGGCCTGGAAGTGCGGATCGCGGACACCAAAATCCTCCTGCTGCGGGCCGGCGATCAATTGCGCGCCTATCAGGGCGAATGCCCCCATGCCGGTGCGCCGCTGGCCGAAGGTGCGCTGTGTCATGGACGGCTGATCTGCCCGTGGCACAAGGCAACGTTTCGGATCGAGGACGGCGCGCTGTGCGAACCGCCGGCCCTGGACAGCCTCAAGCGCTATCCCCTTGAGGTACGCGAAGATGAGGTCTGGGTCGACGATCAGCCGATGTCCGACGCTCACACCCCACCGGCCGACGATGAGCGAACGTTTGTGATCATAGGCGCCGGCGCCGCAGGCACGGCGGGTGCCGCGGCGCTGCGGGAGAGAGGCTTCGGTGGCCGGGTGCTGTTGATCGACCGTGAAACCGACGCCGGTTACGACCGCACGGTCTTGAGCAAATTCGTGATTGCCGGGGAGATGCCACCGGAAGAAGTCCCGCCGCTGCGTGATGAACACTTTTACCAAGAGCAGCGCATTGAGCGAGTAAACGCTGAAGTGACGAGCCTGGACGCCGCGAACAAGACCTTGCGCCTGGCTGATGGTCAATCGCTGAGCTACGACGCTGCCCTGCTCGCCACCGGTGGCACACCCAATCCGCTTACGTTGCCTGGCGCCGACCTGCCGCAGGTGTTCGTGCTGCGTTCGAAGGATCAGGCGCAACGGATTCTGGGCTCGGCAAAACCAAGCCAACGAGCGGTGATCATCGGCGACAGTTTTATTGCCATGGAATCCGCGTCCTCCCTGCGTCAATACGGCCTGGACGTCACCGTTCTGGCCCGCCACGCAGTGCCTTTTGCCAAACAGTTTGGCGAAGCCGTCGGCAAGGCAATTCGTGCCCTGCACGAGGCCAACGGCGTGGTGTTTCATACGGATGGCGAAGCAACGCACATCGAAGGAACCGCCAGGGTCGAAGCAGTGCGCCTGGACAACGGTCAACGTTTACCGGCGGATCTGGTGTTGGTCGGCATTGGCGTCAGCCCGGCAACCGGCGCATTTACCGGCCTGCCCACGGAAAAGGACCAGTCACTGAAGGTCGACGGCGGGATGCGCGTGGCCGATGGGCTTTGGGCCGCCGGCGATATCGCGACCTTCCCGCTCAACGGCCAGCCCCAACGGATCGAACACTGGCGCCTGGCCCAGCAACACGCACGGGTCGCGGCGATGAACATGCTCGGCGGCGACGAGCATTACCTCGGCGTGCCGTATTTCTGGACCTGGCACTTCGGTAAAAACTACGACTACCTTGGACTCGCCGAAACCTGGGACGAGGTCGAGTTCAAAGGCGACCCCGACCATCCACCCTTTATCGGCCTGTTCGGCAAGGAGGGATTGGTGGTCGCCGCAGTGGCTTGCGATGAAGAACGTGCAATAGCGATGCTCGCCGAACGGATGAAACAGCCGTTGCCGGTGGATGAGGCGTGGCGGCTGATTCGGGACGTTGGCTAGAAACGCTATGTTCATAACCAGGCTGGAATACTGATCATGTATTAGCTGCAAATGCGGGCAACAAACCTGCCTTTACGCGTTCCTTGCGGATAGACAGAGCGCGTTGCCTTGTCCAGGTGACCACCCTGACGCACAAAACTGACCGCTTCATTGTTACGACGACTGCGCATCCAGGTGATCCATTGCAACAGTTCAGGGTGCCCCAGTTGATCGATAAGCAGTAAAAACTGTTCACGCCAGCGCGTACTGCCGCCCATGCCCAACCCTGAGCGCCGTTTAAGGTCCGGGATACTTTGGCCATCCATCACCCCTTTCACAAAATCGACCCAGAGTTCAGGTCGAATCATCCCGACCAGCGGCGTCCCGGACAGAATGGAAAAGCAGGTCACGCAGGGATCGCACTTGAACTTCGGGCGAATGCCTTTAATTCGATAGGTCCGCGTTCCCCCACACCTTGGGCACGTCGCGTGCTGTGCGTTCAGCATCGTTTCAATCCAAGTGATGACCGCTTGCTGTTGCGCTGCAATGTGTTCGGGCGGTTGCAGGTTTTCCCGGTAATGGCGTGTCGTCCACCACTGGTGCAACTCAGGACACTCCTCCGCCATCACCTCCCGAACCGCCTGCCCCCAGCTGAAGTAGACCTTGTGGTTCACCCCCAAACGCGGCGCGATCTGGACGCTGGACCAACCGGCCAGCAGGTACACGGCAAACGTTGACCACAGGTCCATCCGGCGCATGTGTGCAAAGGGCGAATCGCTCAAACTGTTGCAGCTCTTGCGACAGGAACCGCAGTAGTAACGTGGGAGCCGTTGTAGGGCCAAATGATTTTGCAGGTTCAAGTTGGTGTGGCCACACCAGGGGCAGTACTTCACTCGCCGATGTGGCAATTCGTGCAGATAGCGAATCAAACGATCGGCGTCGGGGCGCAGGTTCGCCGGGAGGCATACGTCGTAGTCCGGTAGTTCGCCGTGTCCGGGAGTTGGTAGTGAGGGAAGTTGAGACATTACAGTTTCTAAGACTGTTCCATAAGCAACGCTTGTTCCGCCTGCGCGGCCAGTTCAGCCTCGCGTTTGGCTATGGCTTCTTCCAGCTCTGGAGAGCGTTTGGCCCACTGCTCGGAAGGCAAGGGTTTTGACCATTCGATGATGTCGGGATAGGGCACGTCAGGGGGCGGAACGCCGTCGTCGCGGGGTACGCAAAATTCTCGGAACTGGCGATTGAAGCGCATCAACAGTGGCACTGCATGTAATAGATCCATAATTAAAATCATCGCAAATCCCCCCCAACCCAAAAAATCTCTTAAACAAAATCGGAATATAACTTCGACCGCAGTACAACACCATCACAACTACCAACTCACACCAGAAACTTCCTTATGCTTCTTACAGGGAAATTTATTTCACTCAGCGACAATGTAAAATCATTTAAAAAACGATTTAACTCAGACTTACTCAAAGACAAAACAAAACGAAATTGCTTTCCGTCATTTGTTTCAATTACAACACCACGATCCCGAACCCTGAGCCACCCATCTTGAACATAGCCTGAAACGGATCTAATACCGGCGATAGACAGCACGTGTATAAATCGCTCTGAACCTAACGACATTTCGACAGAGACGCCTGCCGAACTGAAACAAACATTCAAAACTCTCTCGATGAGATTACTATCGATAGACTTACCCTTACTCTCAGACCACTCCACCACCACAATAATTACTGTCAAAACGAGAAGTAACGCACCTAAACCAAGCATCGCATATGCAAAAGCTTCAGAATACTTTGGCACCAAAAAAAAACGCACAATGGCGACTACGAATACCAGAAAACCAAACATTACATAGGTAGTTGCAACCATTAACCTCCACCACAGAGAGCATGTTATTTCAGATACGACTTCAGATATCACTTCAGATGACGCTCTAGGATAACGATAGGTCTTCTCGATGTAACTCAATGGAATTATCACACTCACTTCAACTTCTCCGCTTACAAAATCAGTTAACAACATTGTTAAAATAAAAAATTACCGCAACACAAACCACCCTCCAACTACTGCACTTCATCCCACTGTCTGTCCGACCTCAAAATTTTATAATCGCCGCTCCAATGCCAATAAAAGTTTGGCACCCTGCTCGGGAGATACGGTTATGACAATTCGTCGATTTTCCTTGGAAGGCATTCGCTGACAGGTGCTACAGCGCAACCATTTAGGCGTCATATCGCGCCAAGGACGGAGTGGTATGCAGCGACTGAGCGGGCTGTTTTGATCAGATTCCCGCAGCCTCGAATACTCGCCTTCAAGCTAACTCTCGCTCGGCGTGAGCGGCTAGTTCAGCCTCGCGTTTGGCGATGGCTGCTTCCAGTTCCGGGGAGCGTTTGGCCCACTGTTCCGGGGGTAATGGTTTTGACCATTCGATGATGTCGGGGTAGGGCAGATCTGGCGGATAAGAAAGTTTCAAATCCTGAAGTTTCTCTGCCAAATACGTCCCCAAAATCGTAATACAAAATATTCCCCATAAAACGCCTAACAAGTTGCCCTTGCGCAAGTCGGTGATGATCGAACCAATTTGCGTTTCTTCGTAGGGTGCAACGCCAACTCGACTTTCAGGGACAGCCTCCGGACTAATTTCTATGTAACTGCGCATGCACTCCCACAACGCCATGGCCGTGGTGCCGCCGCCACAGTTGAAACCTAGGGAAAAATGCTTGTTGTCGTCCTTAGCTAGCGGGTCTGGGTTTTCGAAACCGATGACCAGTAAACCCATCGTGGCTTTACCGGTCTGGCTGACCGACGAGTGCTGGGTGGCGGCAGCCGTCAAGGTTTCCCACGGGACGATCCAGTACTCGCCATCGTCGCGGGGCACGCAGACTTCGCGGCGTTGGCGATTGAAGCGCACGGGTAAGGGCACTTCCCGGAATAGACCTTGGATTAAAAACATTGAAGGGAGACCAATGATGATTAATCCTCCCATCCAGATCATTCCAGGCTCAGGGGTGATGTAACCCATAAGTACAAACACCATCAGCGTTGGCCACATAACCATCACCGCAGAACCGATGCTGTAGTTACCAATGTCGAGAAATACCTCATTCTTGCGCCAAATGGTGTTGAGCACGTCCTGCGGTTTTTCTCCGGTAGGGATGGGGAGCGGCGCCAGGTAGTCATTGCGCGAAAACGTCCGTTTTTTCGTGGTGCCTGCCGGTGGCGTGCTCATCGTTTGTCCTTGGGTTGCAGGTAAATGGCGCCGGGGTGGTCCTCGCCGAGCGGGTAGTTCTGCACGCGATCAAGTTCGGGCGTCGGGTCAGCCCACAGCGCTATCACGCCGGTGGTGTCATTCAGGGTAAAGGCAAGCCCTCGTTCACCGCCGATAAAGGTGCGGGCACCGAGTATCGCGGTCAATGGCGTGCGATAACGCAAGCGCAGTGAAACAGTGCTGGGTGTCGTGCCCAATACGCTTTTCAGCTCTTTAAAGGGGCCGCTCAAGCGTAAACCCTGGCCTTCCTTGAACGGTATCCACTGACAGACGCTGCTGGACAACCAATGAGGTGTCATGTCTCGCCAGGGACGCGGTGCTTTGTAGTGGTTGAACGGGCGGTTTTTGATCAGGTCGCGGGAGGCCTGGGTATCCAACGGGTCGCCGACCATGCTCAATTCCAGATAGGCACTGCCCGGCTCCGCCCCCGGTAAATCGATGGTCAGGGCATTGATCGAACTGACGAAAGCGAGGCCTGAAGGGCCATTACCTGCGGTCGACTCCGAGCTGCTTTGCATGCTGACCCGAGGTGCATAAAGAATGAAGTACAGTCGATCGAGCTCGTCCTCTTGGGCTTTGGGCGCGATAGGTTCCAGATCAATAGCCCGAGCTTTTGACCAGCAGCAGTAGCTCAGGAAGTTTTGCAGCGGGGTTTGCTTCAAGACCGTGGTGATCAGGTGCAGAACACCCAGCACGAGAATGAGCCAACTCAACGGCCCCATGTACAGCGTGTAACGCAAGATGGCGGCTTCGGCTGTTATTGAGCCTGCCAAGGCGCGGGCGGTATAGCTCAACCCTAACAGCGCTTGGGCGCCGAAGGCCGCTACTTGCCCACCAACCACAATCTGGCGCATCTCCAGCCATGGGTCGACTCGGTTTTGGGCGCTTTCCAGTTGTATTTGCAGGGATTGGAATTCGTTTATTGCTGCACCAGTGGAAAGTGCGCCAATCACCCCACCAAATAGAGTAAGTGTCGGGCCCCTCGTTCGTCCCTTCCCAATTTCTTTGACCCCGAACCCCTTCCGCACCTGATTATCAACCACCGCCACCAAAGCTGCCGCCGCATACAACGTGGCCGAAACCGTGTCATTCACCCGCCGACTGTCCATCCCCTCCAACACCGTCGCCTGACGCAAATAGTTATGCGCATTCAGCACGTTCAACAACAACGCCGCCAACGGCACCACCCCGCCGCTATTGGCCACAACAGGCGAGTTAACTATCCGCCCAACCCGCCCGGCACCAATGGCCTTCCCGGTCGCCTTCGCCCAGTCGCCCAGTGCTTCGGCCTGTTGCCCCAACAACTTCCACACCTGCCGGCCTGGCTCGGTCACGAACTGCAAACGCGCGCCGCTGCCCAAGCGCGCGGCGACAAAGACGCCCATCCATGAGCGGCTAAAGTTGTTGCTCCCCTTGAGCAACAACAATGAAGCCGCCAGCCGATTGACCAACACACTCCATTGGCTGCTCGCGTCTCGGGCCATGGCCGCGATGTCGTCTAGAACCGCTGCACTCAACGGCGCCAATGCCTGGTGAGTGGCGCTGATGTTGTCGGAGGCCAGTGCGGCCATCAGCTCGCCCAGGCGAGAGGTGTTGTTAACGGCCGCATCGATCGAGGGGGTCCAGGCGCTGAACAGTTGTTTCAGGGCACCGCCGTCGGCGGCTCGCACGTAGTCGGCGTATTGCTCGGCGCCCTGGGCGCGCAGGCATTGGGCGGTCAGGCAGCCGGTGGCCAGTTCGGTCAGCCAGTGGCGAGTGTCCAGATCGGAGTAGTCGACAAACCAGGTGCCGCTGAGCGAGCGGTTGAGGTACATGCCCCGGTCGCCAAACAACGCGGTGTGACGCTGTTCGATCTGTTGGTAGTGCGCCGCTGCGGTCTGCGCGAACCAGGTATTCATCGCCTCGAGGTCGATGTACTTGCCGACCTTGGCACTGAAGAAATGGTTGTTGAGGTTGGCGTGCTTTTCAGCGCGGTATTCGCGGACGACGAATTCCACTTCGTTGTACAAGTCCGCCGCAATAAAGGCCCGTACCGGGGCGACGATGGCTGCGATTCGTGCATCGCGGGCGGCGGCTTCAGTCTGAGTGGGCTGACCGCCGTATTGACGGGCCCGGGCTTCAGCCTTGAGTTCCTCATCCAGCCGATGCTGGGTGTCGAGCATGACTTGGCCCTGTTCGGGCGTGAGGGTGATGTCTCGGGCCTTGTAGCGGTAGCTGATGGACCCGGCCAGTTCGGCGCCATCTTCAGTGATCAGGCTGCGAACAAACCCACCAATGCTCAGGCGCAGGTTGTTATCACCTAGCCACTTTTCGTGACGCGCCTCGACCCATTCCTGCTCATGGTTGATATCACGCAGCACGCCCAGATCGTCATCGAGGCAGGCAAAAACGGAAAAAAGGTCCTTGGCGTGTGCCTTGGCGCTTTCCAACCAATCCTGAATGCCCTGGCCATCCCAAGGTTCGGCGCTCCACTCGCCTGGCGCTTGATCGCTGGCCTCGGGGTATTGGGCTAGGACTTTTTCGCGCTCACGCGCGAGTTGCATGGAGTCGGTGTAGGCCTTGATGTTGACCGGGGTCGGCTCTTTCATCAGCGTTGCGCCCAGTGCCTCGGTGTCCTCGGCGCCCCGTAGCTGGTCCACTTTCATCGACCGGGCGAAGGTATTGGGCAGGAGTTCGGCCATGACCTCAACGGCTTTTTCCAGCGGCGGGCAATGCTCGGCTTGCAGTTCGTTGGCCACGGTGCGCAACGCCACATGACGCATGTGCGCACGACGTTTGGCGCTGCTGTCGCTTAGCGACTGGCAGTGCTCGGGGTTCAATGGGAACTCGCTGTAGAGCATCCACGCGTCGTGGATTTTTTCCAGGGCCAGGCCCGTCAGTGTGCCGTCGAGCACCGGGGTCGCATCGGCGTCGAGCGCTTGCTCTTTGAGCAGACCATTCGGCGAGACGGCATACCGTTTAAGGGGGTCTTTGTCCTGCCACAGATAAACAAACCCGGCCCGCAAGTGACGCGCCGCCATGGGGCGGCTTTGCGTGGTGACGCCGGGAACGCAGCAAGGATTGGCGGCCTTTTCTTCAGCCAAGGCATAACGCACGGGCACGACGAAAATCTCGGCCTGGCTGGCCGGGCACGGCGTAAGCGTACTGTTGATATCGACGTGAGGCTGAGCCTTGGCGGCGCGTTCGGCCTGAGCGGCTCGGTCGATCATCGCTAGTTTTTCTGCGCTCATTGGCAGGACTCCTTGCCGGTGAGCTGCTGACGCGTCAGTTCGGCATTCAGGTTATCCAGCCGTTGCTCGGGCGAGACACCGGGCTCGGCCAACATCCTTCGGTAAGCGGCGTGATCAGGTGCATCGGGAAAGTCAGTGCCCAGCGCAGCGTGGAAGCGAGCCCAGAGCAGGACTTCATCGATGGCGCTGTAACCGTAACGTTCGGCAGTGTGCTGGCAGTGAGATGCCCACTGTTGCAGTGCAAAGGCGTCCAGTCCTTGCAGGTATTCGGAAAAGTACTGTTGGCAGTGTTCGATCAATAGTTGAGCGAAACGCTGCCGTTGAGCCGCGCCCAAGTGATCCAGTTGCTCCGCAGGCAAGAACAACCACGGCTCTTGCGCATACTGTGCAGCGGGCTGATCCGCGTTTTCTTGATGGATATCCAATTCCGGGAGCCGGATCAGTCGTATAGGACCCATCAGGCGATCACGCTCGCAGGCGGCCAACTGCGCTAGCCACAATGCCGAGATACGCGGGTCGTGGTAACGGAACAAGACCGTGACATCCCCCGCGACACGGACGTGAATCAGGCTCCGTAAATGCTCAAGAACGACCGCTTCTTGCGCCTCTGACTCCAACCAGATGCCACACGTCGCGCTCCAGTCCCGAAAAAAGGTCTGGGCTAGCGGACTATTAGGGGAAACAGGCAGCAGTACCGGCCCGACTTCCTCCAATGGGCTATAGGCAGTTGTCTGATAGAGCGATTGAAACGTTGTGCTCCCCAGCTCAAATAGACGCTCGGGCAGACGTTCAATCTGGGCGCGATCCAGCAGCAGATAAGCCTGACTCATGCCGATATCTCCGCCAGTTTTTGACACACGGCACAGATCGGCGCGGCCTGTTGTGCTGCCTGAGTCAATGCCAGTTTTTGCGCGGCCAGGGATGGCGCAATCAGGGCCTGCGCAGCCACTGGAACCAATGAAAGCGCGGATTGAACAGGCACACCGGCTACCGGAGCCCCACCCTCGACAATGGCCACGCTGCTGAAAATCCCGCCCGAGTTGATCACGATGTGGTGCCCGCCAGCCTTGAGCGTCAGGCTCATCCCCGCATCGATCACCACGTTCGCAGCGGTGACATGGGCGTGAGGTCCAGCCTGAATCACCAACGTGCCGCCTGCCGTGGTGCTGCTGTTACCGGTGATCGAGACCAACTCGTTGCCACCGACCACCGTGTTGCGCACACCTTGGGTGGTGTGCAACTCGTCGCCCTTGATCAGGCTGGTGCTGTTGCGGTCCACCTGCTCGAAACGGTCGTTACTGATCAGGCTGTGGCTGTCGCGAGTGATCTGTTCGCGGCGGTCGTTGCCAATCTTGGTGTCGCTGTCGTTGAGGATCAGTTGCTCGATATCGCGCTGCGCCCTCAGGTAGATTTTTTCCTGCCCGGCGCGGTCTTCAATCGACAGCTCGTTGTAACCACCGGTGTGCGGAGAGCTGTGGCTGCGCAGCACGGTTTTGGTTTTGTGCTCGGGCAACGAATACGGCACTGAGGTGACAGTGTTGGCCACGCAACCGGTGATCAACGGTTGGTCGGGGTCGCCTTCCAGGTAAGTCACCACTACTTCCATGCCGATGCGCGGAATGGTCATCGCGCCAAAGCTATCACCCGCCCAACTCGATGACACCCGCAGCCAGCAACTGCTTTTTTCACTGTTGAGTTCGGCCCGATCCCACGGCAGTTCGACACGGACACGGCCATATTCATCGCAATAAATCTCTTCGCCGGCAGACCCGGTGACGCGGGCGGTCTGGCTGACCAGCACGGTTTTGCGTGGACGCAAAGGTGGACGGTAGAACACATCCCAGGGAATGGCGCGGAAGCGGTTGCGATAGCCTTGGGTAAAGCCGTCTTCGGGTTTGACGTCACTGGTAATGGCCTCTTCCAGTGACTGAGGCTGCTTGCCAGCGTGCGTCACGCTGAGCAACAGCCACAAATCGTTGCACGTTTTGCGCGGGTGTTCGGTCAGGTCGAAGAAGTGACCGCAGCGCAGCGTCGGCTGATCGCTTTTGCCCTCGGTCAACTGGTAATCGGCACGGTGCCGCTCCAAAGCCTGGTGAGCGAGCTGTTTGCCGCGTTTTTCGTTCTCGATTAATGCGGGGTAGCGATAGTCTTCGAGTTCAGGGCTGAACTCGGCGGTGAAGCGACTTTCCAGCAACAGACTCGGCCGTTTCAGGTCATAGTCCCGGCGCGTGACCGTGCTGGTACGGGTGCGGAAACGCATGGAAAACTGGCTGACCACTGGGTGCTCTGCCACCATGCCGGAGTCTTGCTGATAAGGGGTTTCGCCCAGTTTGGGGAAGTAGGTCTGGTCATCGGTGAACACCAGCAAATGACCGTCTGGCGAATGCTGGTGATGCCACGCGATGCCGTCCTCGGCGCATAAACGTTGGACGAACTCGAAGTCATTTTCCCCATATTGGGTGCAGTACTCGCGCTCGGGGCTGTTGCTGACATGAAAGACAAACGCATCGGCCTGAATGCCGTGACCTTTGAGCACCTGAGCAATAATTTGCGGCACCGTCAGGTTCTGGAAAATCCGCTGATTGTGGCTGAACTGCAAGTAGTGCAGCGCCGGTACCAGGGTCAGGTGATAACGGGTCAGGCGTTTGCCGGCCTCACCGACGAATACGTCTTCGATACGGCCATGAAGGCCTTCGCCATTCAGGCCAAATTGAAGAAACGCGGGTTGGCTGAGCAGACTCTCCAGCTCGAAATCAGGGTGCTCGCTGACCAGTTCAATCTGGATCGCATACAAGGCGCTGATGGCCTCAACACCGTCAAAGACGAGGACTTTGAAATCGTTACGAACAGCGGGGATGTGCAGCGCGAAGTGCGCCGTATTGGTCGACCCGAACATACGCTTATCCTTAAGCAGAGAGGATATAAAAGCGCGACGTCCAAACCGTCCATGGTCTGTGCACGCGAAACTGGCGGGCACGTTAACAACGGGGAAAAGGGATTTATGTAGGAAGGGTCCTCGAATACAGCCAGAGCTTTCCGTTCTTCAGAAAATTGGGCGTCGCGCCTTGTCCCGCTTCAAACGCCAGACAGCAAAACGCCCGGCATCTGCGTTGCGCAGAGGCCGGGCGTCGGTGGGTAAATCCTGGTTTTACTGGACGGTGACACTTCCGCCGAATTTGCCCATGACGAACCCGACAAACTCTTCGACGGTCATCTTCTGGCCGTTGAATTCCACCTGATTATTGGCGTAGTGCAGTTTGGCGACGATGTTGTTGCCTTCCAGTTTTGCCAACTGCGTGCCGACCGCCATGCTGCTGAACATGTCGGCGGTGGCGGTGGCCTGATCGGCGATGAGCTTGGCGTCGGTCTGACCGTCGATTTGCGATTGCACGCTCAGCAGGTCAACGAGCATTGGCTTGGACACTCGCACGTTGACGTCCAGTAGCGCGATCAGTTGTTGGGTCAACTGGTCCGGCGGCAGGTCCATGGATTGTGGTTTGGTCAGGTCGAGCACCAGGTTGGCGCGGCTTTCGCCATTGGGGGTGTTGAACGACAGATTCTCCAGGGCGACCTGTGGGCCGGCGGCCAGCAGTTTCTCCAGGCCGGTTTTGACTTGCGCCTCTTCGGCCGGGGTCAGGACCAACTCTGGAGCCGGTTCACCCGCAGCAGCGGCCTCGGCGGCGGCCCTTTCGTATGGTTGCAGTTTGGTCTGGTAAATCTGCATCAGCGACATTGTTGCCGGGATGTCGAGGTTCTTCAGGCTCATGGCCATTTGCGCAGACCCGACAGCCTTGCCGTTCAAGGTCACCTCACCCACCTTGTAATCGGCGCGCCCCGAAGCGCTGGTGCCCGATTCCTCGGTCTGGTTCTTCATTTCAAATTTCTTGAAACCCAATACCGACTGCTTTGCGCCGAAGGTGGTCTTGCTGTCGGTCAGCTCGACGGTGTTCTCGCCGGTGTAGTAACCGTAAGTACTTTTTGTCAGGTTGCTGGCCAGGGTCAGGCCGTTCAGTTCGACCTTCACCGGCGTCTGATCTTCGGCGACCGTGCTTAGCGTCAGGCTGTCCATGTAGCCGTTGGCCTTGACCTTCTGCGCTTGAGCGCTGGCGGCGACTTCGAGGTTCAGCCCGGAAAATTTCAGGTTGGATTTGTCGTCAAGCGCCACGTCCAGCGGCAGCAATTGGAGGGTGCCGTTGGTGGAGTTGTCGTAGCCGATGTTGACCACGCCCGTCAGTGGGGATTTGTCCTTGGCAGCGGCGAACCACTTTTCGGTGGTCGGGGTTCTTTCCAGTTCGTAGTGACTGGTGGCCAGGACCGGCAGCCACTTCAGCGACACCAGGCGCGAGAACGGCAGCGGACCGTGTTCAATGCGATCGACGAACAGCAGCTCGACCGGTGCTTCACCGAACATCTCGCCTTCGCCCTTGAGGCGGTAGTGCGCGGTGCTAGTGAATACGTTGCGCTCCAGCGACACCAGCTCCAGCGACGCTTTGCCGTTGGAACCGACCAGCGCGGCTTGCAGCTCTTTGTTGGCGTCGGCGATCGAGGTATTCAGCACACCTTCGAGTTTGGTCCCGGTGTACCAGGCACCGCCGGCGCTGATTGCACCGATGGCGACCACAATTCCTAGAAGCACGCCTGCTGATTTATTCATGAATGACCCGATCAATGTCCGTTGTTGAGGTGTGGTCGTCTTCCCTGAACCCATGACAGGTTGTGGTCACGACTGCGTTAAAAGCGCGATGGAGATTAGCATCAGGCGCACGGGGCGGCCCAATGATTAAAGGTTAAAGAGTGTCTATGGACCGTACGCAGGGGTTGAGAGTTTCGGCGGATATGAAATCGCCATCGCGAGCAAGCTCGCTCCCACATGGGTTATGTGTCGATCACAGAACCCTGTGGGAGCGAGCTTGCTCGCGATGGCGTCAGTCCTGCAAACACAGATCAGGAATACTGCACTTCAATCTCATCAAGTTGATGATCAAAGCTCTTGAGCCGTGCGGTCCATGTATAGACCAGCACTTCGAAGTCGCGATTGATCACCGCCGTGCCGCTTGGGGATTCCGAGCGCGGGTCGCAGAAGTCCAGTTGATAACGTCCGCGGGCCATGGCGTTGGCGACATCGCAGAGTTCACGGGCGTTGTTGAGCCAGTGCCAGCCGTCCTCGGACACTTGCTTGTCCAGCGCCTGGCATTGTTTTTTCAGGGTTTCGAGGCTTTTTTCCAGCGGCGTGCCGGTGAGTTCGCCCATGACTTCCTGGAACGTACGCCCCGGTTGCCAGTAACTGCTCCAGAAATACCGATCGAACACCGTTTCGACACGGCGCAGCGCGACCTTGGTGTCCCAGATCAGCACCAGTGTCTTGCCTTGTTCGAGCTGTCTTTTTTTGATGCGCTGGCCCTGAAGCGAAGCCCAGGCCACCACCACGATGGCCATCACGGCAATCAGCGCCGAAGCACTGTCGAGGAATACCAGCGCCTTGTCGATCTGGTGGGCCAGCATGATGCCGTAGAAATAGGTGGCCGACAGCAACACCAATGCCGCTATAGCGCACCAGAAGCCGGGAGCATAAGGGTTTTTCATTATTGGAATCCCCATGACCAACGCGAGCCTTGATTGATGAGCTCGACGCGCGACCTCATCAAGTCAAAGCATAGCAACGGCCTCAGGGTTTGCCGGGCTGTGACGCTTGCGTTCGTCCGCTTTCCCACCCACCACCCAAGGCCAGGAACAAATCGATCTGGCTCATGGCAACCTGCGTGTTGGCAGAGGCCAGTTGCGCCCGCACGTCGGTGTAGGTGCGGGTCGCTTGTAAGTCCGCCAGGAACGACGCGCGACCGGCCTGGAAGAAGCGGTGGGTCTGGCCTGCCGCCAGTTGCGCCGACTGGTCGGCATCGGCCAGCGCATCGCGACGTTGCAACAACGCGGCGTACTGGGCCAGACCCGTCTGGGTTTCGCGGATGGCGTTGAGCACCACGCCATCGAAATGTGCCAGCGCGCCTTGGGTGGCGGCTTTGGCCTCGCGAATTCGTGCGCGGGAGCCGTTGGACGGCACGGTCCAGGTCAGCAACGGCCCGAAGCCCCAGCGATTGGTCGCCGGTTTGCCGAGGTTTTCCAGGATACCGACGGTACCGACGGTCGCGCCGATGCTGATGTCCGGGTACAACTCGCCGGTGGCGATGCCGATGCCGGCGGTCGCGGCAGCCAGTCGTCGCTCGGCTTGCCGCACATCGGGACGGCGCTTGAGCAACGTCGCGCCGTCACCCACCGGCAACAATTGCGCAATTTTCGGCAGCTCGGCGCAGTCGCTGGTGCCTGGCGGCAATTGGTCGACAGGTTTGGCCAGCAGCATCGACAAGCGGAACAACCCGGCCTGCCGCGCCGCCTCATAACGCGGCATGTCGGCGCGCAAGGATTTGAATTGGGTTTGTGAGCGGGTCACCTGGGTTTCATCGCCACGCCCGGCGTCGCGCAGACGCTGGATCAGCGTGGTGCTTTGGGCTTGCAAGTCGAGGGAGTGCTGGGCGATTTCCTGCTCTTCGTTGGCTGCGCAGACTTGGGTGTAGGCCCGGACCACATCGGCCACCAAGGTAATCCGCGCAGTATCCGCCGCCGCTTGCGTCGCATCGGCATTAGCCTTGGCCGCCTCGATGCCGCGCTGCAACGTGCCAAACAGGTCGAACTGATACGAGGTGGTAATGCCAATGTCGCCGACGTTGGCCACCGGCACTTTCTCCGGTAGCAGGAATGCTTCGCCAGACTCCTGCAAACGCTGGGCGCCGATTTTCACGCCGCCGCTCCAGCCACCGGCCGCTTGAGCTTCATCGACCTGCGCGCGCGCTCGGGAAAGGTTCGCCGCCGCCACGCGTAAGTCAGTGTTGGAGGCCATGGCCTGCTCGACCAATTGATCGAGGCGCGGATCCTGATACAAGCGCCACCAATCGCTGGGCACCGGTGCCGAGACGACATTTTTGCCGTTCACCGCCAAGTCGCCCTGCAAGTCTTCACGGTGTACGGCGGCCTCGTCCGGCAAGTGATAATCCGGCCCGACCACCTGGCATGCCGACAGCAGTAAGCCTAATCCGGCAACCGCCAAACCCGAGGCCCTGCTCATTTCGCGGGCTCCTGCTGGTGGTCATCCATAATAGAAACCGTCGCCGTGCGACCGGCGATCATGCGGAAATCCGCCGGCACGTCATCGAAGGCGATCCGCACCGGAATTCGCTGGGCCAGCCGCACCCAACTGAACGCCGGGTTGACGTTGGGCAGCAGGTTACTGCCGCTGCTGCGGTCGCGGTCTTCGATGCCGGCGACGATGCTTTCCACGTGCCCGCGCAGGCGAGTTCGGTCGCCGATGACCCGAATATCGACGCTCTGGCCGACATGAATGCCATCCAGTTTGGTTTCCTCGAAATAACCGTCGATGTGGAACGAATTGCTATCCACCACCGACAACACCGGGCGCCCGGCCGTGACAAATTCCTGAGTTCGCGGTGCCCGGTCGTTGACGTAGCCATCCACCGGGCTGCGGATGGTCGAACGGTCGAGGTTGAGTTGGGCGCTGTCCACGGCCACCTGAGCTTCCATCAACGCCACTTCGGCGCGGGCCACCCGGGACTGGCTTTCTTCCAGTTGCTCGCCCGGCACCAGATTGCCGAGGCCACGGTTACGCTTGGCTTCGCGTTGCGCCTGAGCCAGGGTTTCCTGACGGTCGGCGACCGCTGCCTTGGCCTGACGCAAGGCCAGTTTGAAACGGTCCTGATCGATGCTGAACAGCACTTGGCCACGTTTCACTAATTGGTTGTCACGCACGTCGACGCGCTGGATCAACCCGGACACGTCCGGCGCGATCTGCACGATGTCGGCACGAATGTGGCCGTCCCGGGTCCAGGGCGCGAACATGTAATACATCACCATGCGCCAGACCACGACGACGGCGAAGGTCACGATCAGCAGGGTCAAGACCACGCGACCGAGGGTCAAAAAAGGTTTTTTCATGTCATCAGGTATCGACTGAGTGAGTCCACGGCGCCGAGCAGCACAGCGTAGAGAGCCACGTTAAACAATGCCCGGTGCCAGACCAGACGGTAAAAGTGCAGACGCGTCAGCAACCCGTGCACCAACAGGAACAACACGTACGTAATGCCCATCAGCACCAGCAGCGTGGGCAGAAACACCCCGCTGATATCCAGATCACCGATCATAAAGGCGCTCCATCGATGCCATGGGGAAGCGGCTCTTCAAGTTCGCCACTGCCAACGAATTCAACCCCTGGCAGCAGCGACAGACGCAGACCGCTCAAGGCATGCAGCAAATGCAGACGCGCACCTTCATCGCACTCCGTGTTGAGGGCACGACGGGTGCGGTCCAGGGTCATCAGCAACGGACTCGGTGCCGGCAAACGTTCGCCAGCCTTGAGACAGGCTTTGAAATACTCGCCGACCTCGGCCACCACCTGATGCAGCAGCGCTTGCGGTACGCCGAGGACTCGCGGTGTGTAGGCGAGTAAGTCCAGCAGGTTCAGCGCCACGCGCACTTCTCGCAGGGCGATGCCCGTGTCCTGGCCGGTCATGGCCAGGCGCGGCAAGTGCTGCATCAGGCGATCGAGCATCTGCACGCCCAAGTGCCGGTGCTCAGACAAGGTGGCCGGCTCGGTCAGGCTGACAATGTCGCGCCAGCTGAAACGGGTCAGACGCTTGGCCGCCAGTTCAGCGCCGAACGGCCGGGCGATCAGGGTCCAGACGAAGGCGAACAACAAGCCCACGGGACCGGCCAGGTTGGAGTTGGCGAAGCTGAGGAAATCCGCGTCGTAGGCGCCCTGAATGCTGATGAAGGACGAGGTGTTGACGAGGGTCAGCAGCATGCCCAGATAAAACTGCGGCTTGACCGTCAGGGTGCCGATGCAAATGAACGGCACGGCAAATGCCAGCACCAGCATCGGGAAGTCATGCAGGTTGGGCAGGACCAGAAACAGATAGAGACTGGCGAACAACACTGACATCGCCGTCCAGAAAAAGAACCGGTAGATCTGCGGTGCCGGGTCGTCCATCGACGCGAAAAAGCTGCATGCCACCGCCGCCAGAATCACCGCGGCGCCGCCGTCGGTCCAGCCGAGCAGAATCCACAGCACCGACGCGACGATGATGGCGGTGACCGTGGACGCCGCCGAATAGAGCATCAGTCCGCGATCGAGAAACGGCGACAGCCGACCGAGCCGCCAGTGCCGATAGACCGCGCGCCAGCTGTCCTGGCTTTCGCACTGGATGGCGTACTGCAGGCTGCGACAGTCCTGCCACACATCGATCCACTCGCCGAGGCGATACAGGGCATTTGAGAACAGCAGCTGCTTGCGATCATCCAGCGCTTCGGCGGACGGTTGCAGGGCTTCGAGTTGATCTTTCAGCGCTTGCCAGCGCTCGAGGTCGGCGTCTTTGTGGTCGAGCCATTCGGTGGTCGCGGCCAGCAGCGGCGCGAACTTATCCACAAGCTCGGGCGTACGCCGCTCAAGGGCATAGAGTGCGTCGTCGAGGGCGTCGATCACTGGTAGCAGGTGAATCATGCGGCCGCGCAGCTCCTTGGTGTTGCGAACCGTTTGCGGGCGCGCGCCTTCGTGGGGCAACTGACCGATCATCAATTCCAGCGTATTGAAGGTCGCGACCATCGAGGAACGCAGCGCGCTGACTTCGTCCGGCTGCACGTTGCGGCTGAGGAAACGCAGGCTGTAAGTCGAGGCATCGGCAAACCATTTGTTCACTGAATCGTTGAACACCGGCGCCAGCCGCCGAGGCCAGAACATGGCGCCGACCACCGCCGCCACCGCGATGCCGAGGAAGATTTCTTCTGTCCGCGCTTCGGCCACGTCCCACACCCCCAACGGATTATCCACCACCGGCAGAGCGATCAGCGGCAGGGTGTAACCGGCGAGCATCAGGGCGTAACTGTTGGCCGTGCGCAGGTGCAGCGACAGAAACAACAGAATCCCGGTCCACAGCGCAATGACCACCACCAGCACATAGGGGCTCTGGACAAACATCGGCACGAAAAAAACCGCGGCGGCGGCACCGAGAAGGGTACCGACCGCGCGGTACAACGCCTTGGAACTGGTAGGGCCGACAAACGGACTGGAAACGATGTAGACCGTGGCCATCGCCCAATAAGGCCGGGGCATTTGCATGAGCATGGCGATGTACAACGCGATCATCGATGCCGCGAACGTTCGCACACCGTAGAACCAGTCCCGCGCCGGGGGCATGCCGGTAAAAAATCCGCTCAAGGGTTGATCACCGGCAGATGATTGGCCGATTCAAAAGCTCTCAGAACCCGCAACGCCGCTTCCAGATCACTCTGATCGATCCCTTCGAGCACTTCATGGCGCAAGCGCACCAGCTCGATCTCGACGGCTTGCACCAACTCCCGACCCGTCTCAGTCAGGCTCAGGCATTTGGCGCGACGGTCATGGGCGTCTTCGGTGCGGCAGACGTAGCCGGCATGACACAACTGATCCAGCAGGCGCACCAGGGACGGGCTCTCCATCCCGGTCGCCTGCGCCACCGTCACCTGCCGCACACCCTCGCCCAAACGCCCGATCATCAACAACGGAACGGCGCAGGCTTCGGAGATTCCATAGTTGACCAGCGTGGTCTGGCAGATCCTGCGCCAATGCCTGGCGGCCACCACCATGGAGCTGCTGATGTTCATCTGGAGAGCGTCGAGGTTGTTCGGCACGAGGGGAAACACACACTGTTAGTTTGCTAACTATCAATATGGCATTGGAGGGGAAAGTTGGTCAAGTTTTGAAACAAATTGGTGGGCATGACCCATGACTAGCTTCGGCAGGAATCGCCGTAGCATTCGAAACTGCGTACCGCTTTGCGACCGGACCGAGACTTAACCAATGACTAAACCTCCTGAATCAGAATCTGAAAACAACCTGGATTCTGCATACTCAAAGCAGTACGAGGGCACTCGCGGGTGCTCAAGTCGCTCTGCCAGTTTCTTTTTGAATTGCTCGCGCAATGTATGACCCAGTTTGTCCCACTCCTTGCGTGCGGACGGCAGGAATTCGAGCTTATAGGTCATCCAGATTTACCGGGATCGGCGTTTCATGCCTGCGTGAGCGAACAATTTCCGCCAACTCAAGGTCATCGAGCCGCTCCATCATGGCCTCGAAAACATCGGCCGGGACCATGTAACCCATAACTCGATTGTGATTCAGCACCGCGACAGCCCCACCATGGGCGCCACTCAAGACCGCCGATGGATTTTTCTTCAACTCAGACACACTGACAGCCATGTCGGCCAGAACATTTTGCATAATTAAGACCTCAATTCAGGTCACAATTCTGGTCTATTCACACTTTATGAGCAACCTAGAAAAAAACCTGAAATTGGATGTCCACCCAGATTTTTTTACCGCTCACCAGGTTTTTTGCACATTTCAATCGTTTCGCTAAGATTTTTACACCCCCCGCCCCTTCCGCAACAGCACATCCAACTGGTCCACCACCTCCGCCCAATCGGCGTCCTCCAGAATATCGTCACGTAGGAAATCCGCTTGGCTCTTGCTCCAGAAGAACGCATCCGCCAGGTGCAGTTCGGGTTTAAGCGGTGAATGGGTGGCGATGAATTTATCGATGCTTTCGGCGTCATCAGGCAGGCCGAGTTGTTTGAACAGGTTGGGGAGGCTGTGGGTTGGGGATTCCATGTCGAGCTCCTTCGCGTTGGCTGAATAGTGACCGCTTCGCGGTCAATCGCGAGCAAGCTCGCTCCCACAGGAATCGCGTCACCCTGTGGGAGCGAGCTTGCTCGCGATGGCGATGTTACTGACGCCGCAAAAACTACTGACTCAACTCACACACCTCAGCATGCGGCACCATTTTCAGGAATTCCGGCATGCTCAGGTGCACCAGGTTGTTGTGGTTACCAGCCTCCAGGTAGATGTCTTTTTGCCGGGTCAGCAGTGGGTCGATGACCATGTCCATGCCATAGGATTCGCCCAAAGCAGGCACTGCACCGCGTTCGCAGTCGGTGAACAGATGCGCCAGGGTGCTTTCCCGGGTGATCTGCCATTCGCCGCTGCCGCGTACTTTGCTCAGGTCCAGGTGACGGCTCGCCGGCAGCACAGCCATCAGATAATGGCCGTGGTGGTCGTCGAGGATCACCGATTTGGCCACCCGTTCGGCAGAAATGCCCGCGACCCGCGCCGTTTCAAGGCTGCTGGCCGAGTGCGGATGGGTGACGACGTCAAATTTGCATTGAGCCTTGTTCAGGCTGTCCTGCACAGTTCTTGCCATACGCATGATGCACCTCGGTGTCCGCAACAACTGTTCGGACGATGGTTAAACTTTTTCTCTCCATTAAAAGTCTAGGCCCGCTGGCGCAATCGCGCGGGAAATCTGCCCGCCGGAATAACGTCAACAACTGATCAAAATTCGTACAATTGAGCGCTCAGCTAGACTGTATACAGAACCCCCAATGATTGGCCGGAGGGTCACGTGAACACTCGTTGCTGTGCAGTTGCGCTGCTGTTGGCCTTGAGCGGATCGGTTTTCGCGGCGGACACCGTCGTCCTGCTGGTGCCCAACCCCATCGGGATCTGGCTGATCACGTTCGGCATCGCGTTTCTGATCGCCGAGGCGGCCTTGCCCAATTACGGCGTGATCGGTCTGGGCGGCATTGTGATGTTCGTGATTGGCGCGGTGATTATGACCAACACCGAAGTGCCTGTTCCGCTGATGATCGGCTTGGGACTGGTCAGTGCCCTGCTGCTGATTTTCCTGTTGATCCACGCTCTGAAAACCCGACCGCGCGAAAACGTCAGTGGCGATGCAGGACTGGTGGGTAGCGTGGCCCCGGTGATGTCGCTGGCCGGCAGTGCCTATAACGGCTGGGTGCACCTGCAAGGAGAGAAGTGGCAAGTACTCAGCGCCACGCCGCTGCAACCCGGGCAAAGGGTCCGGGTGGTGGCACGCAAGGGATTATTGCTGGAAGTGGCCGCGGCTGACGCGGCGCCGGGTGGAGAATAACCATGGGCCTGCAACTGGGTTTTGCCGCGCTGCTGTTACTGGTGATTGCACTGGCGGGGTCGACCTTCCGCATCCTGCGCGAATACGAGCGCGGGGTGGTGTTCCAGCTCGGGCGCTTCTGGCAGGTCAAAGGCCCTGGCCTGATCCTGCTGATTCCAGTGGTGCAGCAAATGGTTCGCGTCGACTTGCGTACCGTGGTCCTCGACATACCGCCGCAAGACGTGATCACCCGCGACAACGTATCGGTCAAGGTCAACGCGGTGCTGTATTTCCGCGTTCTTGATCCGCAGAAGGCGATCATCCAGGTCGAAAACTTTCTCATGGCCACCAGCCAACTGGCCCAGACCACCTTGCGGGCGGTGCTCGGTAAACATGAGCTCGATGAATTGCTCGCCGAGCGTGAGCGGTTGAACATCGACATCCAGCAAGTGCTCGACGCCCAGACCGACGCCTGGGGCATCAAGGTCGCCAACGTCGAGATCAAGCACGTGGACCTCAACGAATCGATGGTCCGCGCCATCGCCAAGCAGGCCGAAGCCGAACGGGAACGCCGGGCCAAAGTCATCCACGCCGAAGGCGAATTGCAGGCCTCGGAAAAACTCATGCAGGCCGCTGAAATGCTCGGGCGCCAGCCTGGGGCCATGCAGTTGCGGTATATGCAGACCTTGAGTTCGATTGCCGGGGACAAGACGTCGACGATCGTCTTTCCGCTGCCGATCGAGTTGCTCAAGGGCATGGCGGATTTGTCGTCCAAAGAGTGACCTTCACCACAGACACCAACGTCCGGTAATCCCGTCGGAGATTTCCTTCAAGTTGTAGTGGTGTTGGTGAACTTGTTACGACCCAAACCCAGGTCTAGTCTGGCCTTGTCACTGAATAAACGGTGACACGGACGTGCAAGTCCGGGTAAAACGTTGACCAATTTCGCGTAGGCATTCGTCGGGCACTTTGTGCTCGCTGTATTCGCTTTATGGCGGCTATGTGCGGGAGACCTTCGGGTCTGCCGAGGTTTTTTGGTCTGGCGGTTTACTCGGTCTTGCACCCCGCACATAGCTGCCACCCTAACTTCGCGTGCAAGCGAACCGGGTCAGCGCCTTTTTTAAAAAAATGAGGTCAGACCATGTTCAAACCAACGCCGAATCCTCCAGAGAACTCTGGAACCGATTCCGAAGATTCTCTCGAAGCCGAAAAACTCAAAGAAGCCGCAGACCGCGCCTTCGCCCACTACTTCCCCCCGACCACCGAAAAACCGCCCAAGCACCGCAAAGGCAACCTCTTCACCGTCGCCCCCGATGTCAACACCGAAACCCTTCTAGCCAACGCCTCCGAAGACCTGCTGTCCATCAGCGCCATCGCTGCCAATCTGGCGGACGATGTGGACGGGACACGGCGCTCCGTAGCCCTGGCGCTCAGCCGCATGGCCGATGGCGTGCAGTTGCTCGTAGAGCGAGCGCTGGATCATTGGGAGGAGTCGGAGATCATGCAGGCTCGGGTCAAGGTTTAGCCGGGGAGATTTGTGGTGAATTGACCGCCGCCATCGTCGGATCGCCGCCCGGAACGAGCTTGCTCCGGGCGACGATACGACGATGGGGTCAGACCAGACACCGCAGAACTTAGCGTTGCATCCCCCAACGCTTCACCGTGACCCGCTCCAAGGTGTCGAACACCAGATTTTCCACCAGCAACCCGATCAGGATCACGACCGCCAACCCGGCAAACACCTTGTCGGTGTACAGCTCGTTACGGTTCTGGAAGATGTACCAACCCAATCCACCCTTGCCGCTGGTGGCGCCGAACACCAGTTCGGCGGCGATCAGCGTGCGCCAGGCAAAGGCCCAGCCAATTTTCAGTCCGGCGAGAATCGATGGCAACGCTGCCGGGATCAGGATGAACAGCACGAAACGCATGCCTTTCAAACCGTAATTGCGCCCGGCCATGCGCAGGGTTTCCGAAACACCGAGGAACCCGGCATAGGTGTTCAACGCCAATGCCCAAAGCACCGAATGCACCAATACGAAAATCAGGCTGTTCTGCCCCAAGCCAAACCACAGTAGCGCCAGCGGCAACAGCGCAATCGCCGGCAGCGGGTTGAACATCGAGGTCAACGTACTCAATAGGTCGCGACCGAACTGCGTCGACACCGCCAGGGTGGTCAAGGCAAACGCCAGCACGATGCCGATCAGGTAACCCTTGAGCAACACCACCAGCGAAATCCACACCTTGCCCAGCAACTCACCACTGAGCAGACCGTCGTACAGCGCGCTGCCGGTTTGCAGAAAACTTGGCAGCAACAGGTCGTTGTTCTGAACACGGGCAACCACTTCCCACAGCACCGCGAGCAAAATCAAGATCAGGCTTTTGCGCACCCAGCCCTGTTGCCAGAGGCGCTGACCGAGCGGCAATTCACGCTCCAGCGGCACACTCGTCAGCGGCTGTAACACCGTTTCAAATTCTTCACGCGGGGATGATAAAAGGCTCATCGGGCACTCCTCTCAATGGCTCAATAAGCGATGCGGATGTCGGAGAAATCCAGCTCACGCTCGGTTTCCGAGGACTGACCTTCATCGAACAACAACCGATGAATGCGCCGCGCCGACTCCTGAAAGGCCACGCCGCCGAGGCTGTGCAAGTCGTATTGATGGCTGTGGACTTCCGCCCGCACCCTCCCCGGATGCGGCGACAGCAACAGGATTCGATTGCCCACCACCAACGCTTCTTCAATGGAGTGAGTGACGAACAGCAGCGTGAAGCGCACTTCTTCCCAGAGCAGCAGCAATTCTTCCTGCATCTTGCGGCGGGTCAGCGCATCGAGGGCGGCGAAGGGTTCGTCCATCAAGAGGATTTTCGGCTGCATCGCCAACGCCCGGGCTATCGCCACACGCGCTTTCATGCCGCCGGACAAGGTATGCGGGTAGGCATCGGCAAACGCCGCCAGACCGACCTTGTCCAGATAGTGCAGCGCTCGCTCCTCGGCCTCTTTGCGCTTGAGCGTCCTGGACGCCTGCAGCGGAAACATCACGTTCTGTTTGACGGTTTTCCACGGCGGCAGTTGATCGAATTCTTGAAACACCACGATCCGGTCCGGCCCAGGGGCATTAACGGTTTGCCCCTGAAGACGGATTTCCCCTTCACACGGCTGGATGAAACCGGCGACAGCCTTGAGCAACGTTGACTTGCCGCAACCGGATGGACCCAGGAGTACAAAGCGGTCCGCCGGATCGATCTCGAAACTGACCTGATGGGTCGCCCGAACCACCCGCTGCGGCGTGCGGTATTCGAGGCTGACGTTGTCGACCGACAGCAGCGCCTGGGCTGCCGCGATCGGTTTGCTGACCGTGTGGCCTTGCAAAGGGGCATTCATCTCGGTCAGCTCCCCTGCAGCGGTTTGGCGTCCTGGAAGAAGTAGTCCTTCCACGAGTCCGGTTTGTTTTTGATCGCGCCGACGCGGTAGAGGAATTCGGCCAACGGGTAAGTATTTTTCGGCGTGACGCTAAATTCGAACTGCGGGTTATCAATGATTTTCAGCAACGCGGCACGGTCGATTTTGGCCTTGGTGACGCGGATGTAAGTGTCAGCCGCCGCGCCTTTATCGTTCTGAGCAAACTCAGCGGCTTCCGTCAGTGCTTCGACAAACGCCTTATAGGTTTTCGGGTTCTCGTCGCGGAATTTCTCGGTGGCGAACAGCACCGTCGGCGAGTTCGGGCCAAGCACGTCATTGGAATTCAGCACAACGTGGACGTTAGGGTTGGCCAGCTCTTGATCCTGGTACGGCGGGTTGGAAAAGTGCCCGGTCAACTCGGTGCCGCCAGCAATCAGCGCCGCTGTGGCGTCGGGGTGCGGAACGGCGATGGTGTACTTGTCGAGGCGATTGAATTCCTTGTCGCCCCACTGCTTGGCGGCCGCATATTGCAGGATGCGCGACTGCACCGACACGCCGACCGCCGGCACCGCGATGCGGTCCTTCTCGGTGAAGTCAGCGATGGTTTTGACCTTGGGATTATTGCTCACCAGGTAGTACGGGAAGTTACCGAGGGAGGCGACGGCTTTGACGTTCTGCTTGCCGTGAGTGCGGTCCCAAATGGTCAGCAGCGGACCGACGCCGGCACCGGCAATGTCGATGGAACCGGAGAGCAGCGCATCGTTGACAGCGGCACCTCCGGAGAGCTGGGTCCAGTCGACCTTGATGTCGATGCCTTCCTGCTTGCCGTACTTCTCGATCAGGTTCTGATCGCGCACGACGTTGAGCAGCAGGTAGACGATGCCGAACTGCTCGGCGATGCGGATTTCACCTTCGGCGCGGGCCAGGGTTGGCGCCACCAGGCTGCCGGCGATCAGGCTGAAACCCAGGCCAATGGCAGCGGCCAGCGGGGCAAATGGAAGTCGTTTGGACATGAGAGTTTCTCCGAAAAATCAGAAAGGCGCGTCGCCCTGGATGGTGGTGCGATACAGCTTGCGGCGCAGATAGCTCGGGCATCCGGCGGCGAGATGAATCAGCGAACGGTTGTCCCAGAACACCAGGTCGTGGGCGTGCCATTGATGGCGGTAGATGTTTTGCGGCAGCACACTGTGGGCGTAGAGCTCGTCGAGCAGTTGCTTGCTTTCGTCTTCCGGCAAACCAACGATGCGTGTGGTGAAACCCTCACTGATGAACAACGCTTTGCGACCGTTTTCCGGGTGGGTACGAACAACCGGGTGGACCACTTCAGCCACTTGAGAAAGCTGCTCGGGCGTCAGCGTCGGGCGCCAGTTGCCTTCGAATTTGGTCTCGCTATAGCGCGCCGTGTAAGAGTGCGCGGCCGAGCGGCCTTCGACGGCTTTGCGCAGCGCTTCGGGCAGGTTGTCCCAGGCTTTGTGCATGTCGGCGAAGAGCGTGTCGCCGCCTTCGGACGGCAGCTCTTGGGCGTGCAGCATCGAGCCCAGGCTCGGCAGCTCTTTATAGGAAAGGTCGGAATGCCAGAACTTGCCGGCGTCACCGAGGCCGATGGATTGGCTGTTTTCGATGATGTTGGAAACGATGAGAATTTCCGGATGCCCGGCCAGCAGGAATTGCTTGAGCACATGGATCTGCAACACGCCAAAACGACGGCTGAAGGCGATGTGCTGCTCGGGGGTAATGCGCTGGTCGCGGAACACCACGACGTGATGATCCAGGTGCGCGCGATGGATGCGGGCGAAGTCCTGATCATTGATCGGGCGGGACACGTCGAGGCCGATGATTTCGGCACCGACGGCGCCACTGAACGGGCGGATGTCAAAGGTTTGCGGCGCGATGTTCGCGGCACTTGGGGAAGCCGTTGCTGCAGACATAAATCACTCCCACGCACGGCACGCTCAAGGGCGCGCGCGTCGATCAAGAAACTCACGGAGGTCCCGTGTTGGTTCGTGTCGTGCGGCGCGCCGATTGGTCGGCAGGTACGCAGGAGAGTGACTTTATAGATATAAGAACTGAAATTTAAATACCGTTAGCGAATAACGATATGGCTTTTGAGGTGTGTTGCTTTTGCAGCCGCCATCGCGAGCAAGCTCGGCTCCTACAGGGTTTTGCGTCGGCCATTTCATTTAGTGAGCAAACCAAATTCTGTAGGAGCCGAGCTTACTCGCGATGAGGGCATCAGCCACCCATCATTCTTCGAGCCTTACTTACCCCAATCGATTACTTCGCTGTAAGGCGTTTGCAAATCCCGCTCCGGGATTTCCCAGATGATCAGCTTGGGCGGCGTCTGCTTGAACGCCGGGTTGTTGAAGTAGCCGTTGGCACCGCCGGAGAACTCACCTCCATCCTTGGCGAAATTGCCGATCGGCGCACCCAGCGCCTGTTGCAGGAACCCGGCGAAGTTGGAGTTGCGCGAGAACGAGGTGCCGATCAGCGCCACGTTCGGCAGGTTGTCATCGCCAAACAGGTCATCGAGGTTATCGCCGCCGTTTTGCGCTTCGGCCACTTTCTCGCTGATCTGGGTGGCCGCCACGGTTTCCGGGGCCGGTTGCAGCGTCACAGGCAGCCACTCAAGACCGGCGAGCCTGACCAGGTCGCCCGGACGGCGTGCCGGATCTTGCACTTTCGCCTCAAAGTCTCTGTGCGGCGTAGCGCTGATGCCCATGTTCTGCACCTGCGTGGCCACGGCTTTGGCAGCGGCGGCGGCGCCTGTTTCGCTCCAGTGGGTGTCGGTGCGTAGATACGCGTCGGCGCCCAACGGCTGCAGGTTCGGCGCCAGGTCCACGGCAGCGATACCGACCTTCTTCAGATCCTCGACCCACGTCACGGCGCGGTCCTGCAAAATCGTCGGGCGACGCAGGTCGCACAATTGCGCATTGGCGATGCGGCTCTTGTCCGGCACCACCGCCACCAGCAACTTGATGCCGCGTTTTGCCAGGCGTTGCTGAATATCGCGCACTACGCCGGCCTTGGTGTCGGCATTGCCCAGGGCGTGACGATTGATGCGCATCTCATCGGTCAGGAACAACCAGCCAGGACACCCCGAGCGCACACGCGGGCCGGTATCGTGCAGCACCAACCAGCTTGCGCCGCGCTCCAGATTTGCCGCCTGCTCAGGTACTGTCGCCTGTGACAGCTGCTTGGCAATCTTGTGAGTGATATCGCCCTCCAGTGCAGCCTGACGGGTAAGTTTTGGCGGCAGAAACTCGACTTTGCCGCTCGCCAGCAGCCAGACGCAGGAGGCGAAACCCAGCGCCAAAAAAGCCACGAACACCACGCCCGATAATTTGCTGATGCGGGCGGTATGTTCGCAGAGTTGAGGCGGTGCGGGAGCCAGAGAAGTCATGGGCGCGGTCATCAGAACTGAAAGTACAGAAAGGGTACGGCTTCACGGCTCGCGATCAACGCAAACGAAAGCAACCCCACCACCGGCCACAGGGCCGTCATCGGGACGAACAAGGCGTGGCGGGCGAACCGCTGCTCGAAACGGCTTTGCAGCAACGGCGCGAGGATGCACGCCACGCCCAGCAACGCTGCCAGGCCATGGACCGGACGTAACGTCACCGCCAGCGCATCGCCCAACGCAAAGTCATGCAGACCGAACTGCCCGGCATACATCGTCATCGCCGAGTGGAAATCCGGCGCGCGGAACAGAGTCCAGGCGAGGAATACAAACAACAACGTCAGTGTGTGCGAGAGCAACGGCGGAATACTTGGCAGACGAGAGCGGGACCAGAGGCGATCAACGCACAATGCGACCCCGTGTGCCGAACCCCACAACAGGTAATTCCAGCTGTCGCCGCCGTGCCACAAACCGGCAATGGCCATCGTCAGGAACAGGTTGCGGTAAGTCTTCCAGGTTCCATTGCGATTGCCACCCAACGCTATATAGAGGTAATCGCGCAACCAACTGGACAGCGACAAATGCCAGCGGCGCCAGAAGTCCTGAATGCTGCTGGCCAGGTACGGCCGGTTGAAGTTTTCCGGGAAGTGAAAGCCCAGCATCAGGCCCAGGCCGATGGCCATGGCGCTGTAGCCGGCGAAGTCGAAAAACAGTTGCAGCGAGTAGGCCAGGCAGCCAATCCAGGCGTCGACAAAGGAAGGGTTTTCCAGGTGGAACGCGACGTCAACCAGCGGCGACAGGGTATCGGCTATCAGCACTTTCATGCACATGCCGATCATGAACCGACGCGCACCCAGGGAAAAATTCTGCCAACTGAAATACCGCTGCGTCAGCTCCCGGCGCACCCAGTCATAACGAATGATCGGGCCGGCAATGGAGTGGCCAAACATCGAAAGGTACGTGGCGAAATTGATGAAGCTGCGCTCCACCGGCACGGTATGCCGATGCACATCCACCAGATAGGAAATCGCCTGCAGCACGATGAACGACAGCCCCGCCGGCAGCGCCACTCGCTGCCATTCCAGCGGCATCGCCCCGTAGTAAGTGATCAGCTCACTCCACGTCCCGGCCAGGATGTTGGCGTATTTGTACCAGCACAGCACAGCCGTGTTGAACACGATCAACACGATCAACAGTCGCACTCGCCCACGGGAGCCGCCCGGCGCGCGGTCCACCAGCAAGCCGCCGACCCACGCCACAATCGTCAGCACGATATGCAGCGTCAGGAACAACGGACTCAGCCATCCGTAGAACAGCCAGCTGCCGAGCAACAGAATGGCATTGCGCCAGGCCGGTCGGCCCAATGCGTAAACCAGCAAAAACGCTGGCAAAAACAATATCAGGAACTCTAATGAGGCGAAGACCATGGCGGCGGCAAGATCCGATCAGTGGGACAACGAGTCCGTGGCATTTAACAGACGCGGTCCCGATGCCGATGGCACCAGCATGACGCTGTAGCGCTCACCCGCTTTGAGTTCCCCCAGATCCAGCGGCGCACCGACGTTGGCGTTGGCGCACACCAGTTGCACCGACAGGCTCACCGGGTTGATCGACCGACGTTGCAAGCTGTCGACCGGCACGCCCTTGAACAAATCGGCGGTACGCCCGGCAGGACGCAGGCTCGCGTCGGCGCAAGAAGCGTCGACGTTGAAGAACGCCAGCGACGCTTTCAGGCCGTTGAAATCGTCCGGTTGCTCGCGCACGGCGACTTGCTTGATGCCCGTGCCGTCCGGCAACGCCACCACGGTCGCGAATTCACCGGGCTCGATTTTCAGGTCCATGGCCAGTTTTTGCGCACCGCTGACCAAGGTGCCCTTGACCGGATTGCTCGACTGCACAGGGAAAAATAATGACACCGGTTGCGCCGCTTCCAGACGCATCGGCGGTTGACCGGCCTGGGCGATCACGTCCAGCGGACCTGTCCCGGCATTGACGAAACGAATGAACGCCGCGTCTTCGCTTGGGCCCGTGGGGTACAGGGCAAATTCCGCAGCCAGTGCGTTGACGCTGGAAAACAGCGCCGCCACGGCGCATACGGCACAGAGGGCACGCATCACTGCTTGGCTCCCTTGTTGCTGACCTTATCGGACGGCAGTTTAGCCAGCGCACCGCCGATGGCGGTGGCCCAGGATTTATACCCCGCTACGGTGAAGTGCTGGCCGTCGGTGGTGACCCACTCGCCCGGTTTGGAGAAGGTCGTCGAATCGATGTAGGTGCAAGGCGCCACGTTGCTCGACAGGAATTCCGACATCAGCTTGGTGCGCGCATCATTCTTCCCATACATACCACCGGCCTTGCCCCAGGCCGGACCGACCCAGGCGCACTTGGCGCCGTTGGCGGTGATTTCCTTGGCCAGCGCGGTGACGTTCTGCCAGGCCCAGGTTTTCGGGAACGCCGTTTTGTCGTAGGAGGCCATGGTGTCGCCGATCACCAGCACGACGAGGTCCGGCTTGTCGGCGGCAATCAGGTCTTTGATCGGCGTGGTGGTCGCTTCGCGGCCCTTGATGACGATCTTGCCGTTGCCTATTTGCTCGGCACCGCAATCGACTTTCTTGGTGATCAGCCAGTCGCCGGCGCTGGCGCCGCACGCACCGATCGAATGCACGATCGCGCCTTGCTGGGTCAGGTTGGCTTGCAGCGGCTCCATCAAGTGGTCCGCCAGGCTCATGTGACTCTCTCCAAGGACCAGAAGGGTCATACCGGCGAGAACAGAAGAAGGCATCGAAGTCTCCAGGAATCAGTTGGAATAAGGGGAGCGGTAAGGGCTGACCGGCAATTCCATCGGGCCGTTCATGTCTTCGAACATGTAGCGCAAGTACATGGCCCCCGTAAATTGCTTGTAGTCCTGAGCATTGTCCAAGCCGAGATTGGCGCCAAGGAAAAAGCTCGAACCGAATTTGTATTCGCCGGCACCGCTCACGCTGTAACCCACGCCGGTTTTGTTCTGGCCCTTGTAACGCTGGTTGTTGGCAGCCTGCAGGTCTTTGTCGTTCGGGAAGAAATCCGCCTCATCCTGCTCGAAGTACTGAACACCTACCGAGCCCTTGACCTGATAGGAGAACCTTTCGGTGCGCTGCGCCCAGGTCACCGGCACGCCCAGGGCGAAGTAGCTTTGCGGGCTGAAGTAGCCGCCATGGCCGTAGGTAAAGAAGTCCTGGTTGTTCCCGAAGCTCAGGCCGGTGGCACTGAGGCCGAGGGTCAGCTTGCTGTCCTCGGCATTGCGCAGGTACCAGTACACACCGCCGCCCAGTTCGGCGCGGCTGTTGGATTCGACGTTGTGGCCCAGCAATTTGTGCCAGGAGCCGTAGCCGTAGGTACCGACTTCTTGATCGTCATAGCTCAGCTGCGCGCGGCCGCCGTTGGCGGTCACACCACCCCACGACTGGCCGGTACGCTGGTCGGTGGCGCCAGCGAACGAGGTCACGCTGTCGGTCAGCGGACGCCGCGAAACGTTAACGCCATAGCGCACGTTGGAGTTGTTGGCGAACGGCCGATCAACACTCACGCCGCCGGCTGCAGTGCTGTACTTGAAGCCAATCGGCGTCGTGCCGACGTCAGCCTTGATACCTTCGTCTGGGCGGGCGTAAGCCACGCTCAAACCTACGCCTTTGTCGCGTTGGGAACCGGTGCCCTCAGAGGATGTTCCACCACCGCCGAAGCGTGCGGCGGCATCGCTGCCGACACTGCCGGCATTCAGCGTCACCGGGGTCACGCGCACGACAAAGCGGTTTTCGCCAGACGGCAGGTTGATCTCCAGCGGCGTTTCGACGTCCGTCATCTTGCTCAGGCCCGATTCGCTGTCGTTGCTGCGAATCGTCACGCCCTGGGTCACGTAACCGCTGCGTTCCTGGAGAATGTTGTCCAGGGCGCGCTGGGCGGAACTGACTTGATCTACCGCGACGTTGACCGAGCCTTGTGGCGCGAACGGGTTACCCGCCGCATCGGCAAAACGCCCGGCTGGCAACGGCTGACGAGCAGCACCAGCGGCCACCATTCGTGGCTGCGCCTGACCCGGGTACGCGTCGGCCGGCAACGCTACGTTGCTCGCGACCATGACCGGCGCTGCTTCAAGTTGCGCCTGCGCCGGTGCGGGAATGCTATCCACTGGCACACGGCTCACCTGGTTGCGCTGGCCCGGCAAACCCACAAACGGGTTCGGTGCCACGTGCAGCCTGTTGGCCTGGACGCTCAGGCTACGTTTCTGTTCGCTCTGTTCCATGGCCACGGCTTTACGCAACAGCTCAGTGGCCTGGCTGGTCTTGCCCATGCTGCGGTAGATTCGCGCCGCTTCGGTCAGCGATTGCGGGTCGTAGGTTTCCAGCTTGAGGAATTGCTCCAACGCACGATCGGCATAGGCAATATCATGGGCTTGAGCCGCCGCATCAGCGGCATTCAGCAATATCTGCGGGTCGTTGGGCTGACGCTGCAACAACGGCTTGTACAGCTCAAATGCCTTGGCATTGTCGCCGTTGCTGACATACATCCGTGCCAGCGCCGAGACCACGCCAGCATCCCCCGGACGCGAAGCCAGCGCCGGTGCCAGGGTGTCGTAGGCCGCGGCCAAATCGCCGTTTTCGCGCAGGATATCGGCCTGACGAATGCGGTATTGATACAGCACGTCATCGTAGCGTTTGCGCGTGGCCACGCTCATCTGCTGATTCTGCAAACCACGCAGGATTGAGTTGACCTGCGCATCGTCGCCCGTCTTGAGCAGCAGACTGGCGTATTGCAGCATCAGGTCAGCGGACGGCGTCGGCGTCTGGGCAATCACGTCACGCATCATTGATTGCGCGTGTGCCGAATCACCGGCATCGACATAGGCCGATGCCAGCGTCGCCATGCGATCGGGACTGCGGCTGGCCATCGGCTGCAAGCGATCGAGCAGTGCCAGGGCTTCCTGGCGCTGGCCACGCTTGGCGATACTGGCAGCCAGTTTGATTTGTACAGTGAGCGTGATCTGGTCTGCCAGTTCGTTCATGTCCGCGGAGCGTCGGTCAGCCGGAATCCGGTTGATCGTCTCCTGCGCGGCGTTCCACTGCTCCATTTCAACCGAGAGCAACGCACTGGTGTAGAGCGCGTCTACGTTGTCGGGGTGGGCTTTGAGCATTGCATCAATCAAGTCCCTAGCCTTCTGCGATTCACCCGTCTTGAGGTACAGGCGCGCCAGGTCGAACCGCGTCCAGACGTTGTCCGGATCGCTTTTCACGGCCTCCACCAAGGCGCTTTGAGCGCCACGCACATCACCGCGTTGCTCGGCCAGCTTGGCCATTTGCGTTGAACGCAAAGCGCGCAATTGAGCGCTGCCGCCCAATTTGGTCTGGTCGGTTGCCGGCAGGGTACTGAGCAAGCGCATCGCTTCATCGACCTGGCCGGTTTGCGACAGTACGTTAACCAAGCCGGTGACGGCCTGCAGGTTGCCCTGTTTCACGGACAGAACCTGACGGTAGTTGGCTTGGGCGGCATCCAGTTGCCCGGACTGGGCCTGAATATCGGCCAAGGTCAGTCGCGCATCGACACCCGCCGGATTCAAGCGCATGGCCCGTGTGGCGGCGTCCAGCGCCTGAGCGGTCTGCCCGTTGGTTTGCAGATCACGAGCCTGTTGCAGCAGCGACCAGTAACGAACGCTGTCGAGGGCCGCTTTCCAGCGCACACCCCCTTTGCTGATCGCTCGGGTCAGCAGTTGCTCGGCCTCGCCAAACTTGTTCTGCTGCTGGCGAACCACGCCAAGGCCACCCAGTGCATCGGCATCGTCCGGCTTGGTTTTCAGGCGTGCCTCAAAGGCGCGTTCGGCCCCGGCCTGATCACCTTTTTGCAGGGCTTCAAGGCCACGGGCGACAAGCGGGTCCTGTTGCCAAGCCGGCGCACCGGCGGTTGCGGACTGGGCCTTGCCTTTACTCATCTGGTCCCGGATTTCCTGATCGTCGGGATGTACTTTGAGGAAGGCTTCGAACAACGGGAGCTGTGCGGCATTGGGCGGGCCGATCCAGGTCAGTGCCAGACGCCAGCTTTCGTCGGCATCGCCTGCGATATCCGTTCGGATGGACAGCTTCGCCAGCGCTTGAATACCTTCGGCGCGACTGTCCTCATGGCGCACCAGGTGCTTGGCCAGAAACAGTGCCACGATCGAATCGTTCGGCATCTCGCGCAACAGCCGCTCCAGCCCTTTACGCGCCTCAGGCCAACCGGCGTCATTAA
Source organism: Pseudomonas sp. RT4P38 (assembly GCF_054897765.1). Taxonomy (NCBI): domain Bacteria; kingdom Pseudomonadati; phylum Pseudomonadota; class Gammaproteobacteria; order Pseudomonadales; family Pseudomonadaceae; genus Pseudomonas; species Pseudomonas sp. RT4P38. The sequence goes on along the minus strand of NZ_CM142703.1, from coordinate 359,218 downwards.
AGGCCAGGTTGGTGTAGTACTCGCGTCCGATCTTGCCTTCGGGCGTGCGCCCGGCAAACAGTTGGCGGAACACCTCGGTGGCCTTGTCACGCTCGCCACCATCGGCCAGCAGCCGTGCTTCGTCCAGCAGCGCCTGGTTATCCGGCTGCACAAGCGCGATGTCCTGCTCCAACTGGCGGGCCAGCCAAGGCTGTGGCGACAGCGCCTGCAGACGCGCGAGGTACACCTGCGCCTGTGCCGGTTGTTTCTGTTTGAGGCTAACCAATCCCATGCCATACAGCGCTTCGACCTGGTTGGGGTCCAGACTCAGGGCTTTCTGCCACGCCTCGGCAGCACGCTGAGCATTGTCGCGGGCCTGCCAGTACCGACCTTGTTCGACCAATCGGGCCTGCACATCATCGCTCTGAGCGTGGACGGTGGAGACAATCAGCGCGGTCAGAATCCCTACAGCTAGTGTGTGGCGGCGCGGACGCATGACGTCTCCCAAGACAGTTTGAGTGTTCCGTCATCACGAAACTGATAGCGTTTTTGTGCCCAGCCCAACGCGAACAGGCTGAGCATGGCGTTGTAATACAACGGTTCGGCATGTTCACCGTCAGCCTTGGCAAGCGCGGTGTTCAATGCGTCTTCGACCCTACGCTGTTGTTGTTCGCCCAGCCAAGGCTGACCTTTAGCCTGGAAGTAAGGAATCAACGCGGCGGAATAACCGAACGGGCCTTGCCCCTCGACATCACCACTGAGGACTTTAACCTTTTCCGGCGGAATACCACTGGACGCCGTGCTGCTCGACATACCGTCGAGCCGCGCCAACAGGGGCCCGGCCAGCGGGTCGGATTTGGCTGTCATGCCGGCCCAGAGATAGACACGAATGGCGTCGTAACTGCCCAGCTCGCCCTTGATCGGGTCGATTACAAAAAGGCCAGACTGCGGCGCGGTACCGCGATAGCCAATCCAGTCCGCCACGAAGCCCTTGGGACTGGAGGCGCGAACCATCTTGACGGTGTTCTCGGCAATTTCTTTCCACGGCCCGGTCGGGACCTCTTTGGCAAGTCGACGCAACAGAGGCAAGGGCAAATAGCTGGGATTCAGGCGCCAGAGGTGGTCGGGCTGAACGAAGCCTTGCGGGCCGGGCAGGACCATTTTCCCCAACCCCGGAAGATTGACCACCAATTGCTGCTCAATGGTTTTGAGCAAGTGCAAGGCATCTTCCCGGTAGTCCGGGCGTTGCCACAGACGTGCGGCTTCGAGCAGCGCATAGGCGATCCACAAATCCGAGTCGGACGCCGAATTGGCATCCTGCAGTTGCCACGTCCCATCCTTGCCCTGCCCCCATAACCAGCCAGGCAGACGATGGGTGATATCGGCGCCGGCCATATTAGCGACGGTCCACTTCCACAGTGCGTCGAAACGTTCCCGATCATTGCCGATCACGGCGAACAGCATGCCGTAGGACTGACCTTCGGAAGTGCTGTGATTAGGCTCAAGGCTCGATTCCAGCACACGTCCGTCGGCTTGAACGAAACGCGCTGCATAGGTCTGCCAAAGAGGCCAGGCCGGGCTACCGCATGCCATCTCTGCAGCCGGCGTCGGCACCATGACCAGAGAGGCAACAGTGCCTGCCAGCCACAAGACCGCCTGGCGCACCCGACGTGCGCAAGAAACAAGGCAACGATTTATCGCAATGGCGTTCATGGCGGCTCAATTACCCAACCGTTGTTTAGCGCGCGCACGCAGTGCCAGGTACGCCAGACAGCTGAGCAACACGATGCTCAGACCGGTCAGCAGCAATGTCCAGCCAGCATGCCGTGACATCAGCCATTGCATGTACTTGATCGGGCCCAGCTGGCCAATGTAGTAGTTCTCGTCTGCAACCAGCGGTTCAATGGTTTTGCCGCGAATCACCACCAGGCTGCCTTGAATCGACTGGGTGTAATCCTCACCGCCAATCAACGCGCCTGTTGCTTCAGCCAGGCCTTCAGGACGACCGCTGGCGATGATCACCACGCTACGACCTCTCTTGAGTGGCGACTCGAAACCCGTGAGGAAGGTGCTGTGTTGCCCACCGGAAAAAGCCATGGCGATCCGCGTTTTGCGCATGTTCGCTTCAGCGTCCGGGCTGAACCAGTCACGCAGACGGAACGCCAGGTCGGACAGCTGGAAACTCTGCTGACCGTCCTTGTCAGTGGCCGGCAAACGATCGGCCCACTGGGTAAGAAGCGGCTGATTAGCCCCAGAGGCGAACACCAGCAAGTCCTTGTCGGCCACAGCGGCTACCTGATCTGCTTGCGTCACCACCACGCCCGTCGCCGGGTAACCGGTGGACTGGCCGAAACGGCCCAACACGGTCAGATAGGCACTCAGTTCGGCATTGCCGGCGTTGTCCGGCATGACCACCGCGGTTTGCGACAGGTCGGCCATACGGGTGAATGGGAAGCCCGCATCCTTGAACACGCCCAGATTCGGCATGGCCATGAAGTGATCGTAGCCGCTGAGGTCCAGGGTAGATTCCGGATCAATACTGCCGCGCATGTTGTCGATGATGATGTCGCCGCATTCGCCCTGTTTGATGTAGTCGAACATGTAGCGCAGTTGCAGACGCGACTGCAGGGCCACCGAGTTGAGTGGCAGGCGCACGCGGACTTCACGGGCCAGGGTGCCATCGGTGATTTTCAGGGCGCTGAGTACACCGCTGTCGAGTTTGTCTTCGGACGGCAGGTTCTGGGACTTGATCAGCGCATCGTTGAAGCTGACGATGAACGACGAGTTAGTCGACTTCTCCTGGGGGGTGTAGCGATATTTGAGGTCCAGCGGAGCACCTTCGTCGCGCCAGCTGAACAAATCTGGCGGAAAGTTCAGCGGGACGGTGATGTTGCCCGGGTTGTAGCCGGCGACGTTCAATTGCTTGGCGGTCATCAACTCACCGAGCTTGACCGGACGATCACTGGGTAACCAGTTCGGAGCGTCGTAGGGTTTTCGCGGCTGGAGCGCCTCCAGGCGATCGATCACCACGCTGCTGCCCGACAGGGTCTGCTTACCCAGGGTCAGAGCCGTCGCAGCCACTTTGAGTTCTGCCGCATCACGACCGGTGACGAACAACAGCTTGCCATTCGCATCGTTGGGGTTGGTCATGAGCGTCAACGTCGGTCCTTTCGGTGCCGGCAAGGTCAACGATCCCAATTGCAGCGCGTCCTTGCCACTCAACAGCACCACGGCGCTGCCAGTCGCGGGCAGTTGATTGAGCAACGAGGCGAACACCGCCCCCCGGTAGCTGGCCTGGGCGCCTAACCACGACGACAGGACACCGGCGGCTTCCAGAGTACCGTTGTCAGGTGTCCCGGCAAATATGAACGGCAGATTCAATGTCCGGGCATCTCGGTGATCGAACAACGGCAGCGGCAAAATCGACAAATCATTCGGCAGCGCCAGCGACGAGAGCTGGATGTAGAGTTGGCTGGTGTTGCTGATCTTGGCCCACAGGCTGGAATGCTGCGGGTCTTCGCAACCCATCGTGTAGTGACCAATAAATTGCAGGCTCAGGCGGTTGAACTCGGTGATCAAGTGGGCCGGAATCTCGACCACCTGCTTTTGCATCACCCCGGCGTTTTCCTTGGGCAAGGGCAGGCTGGCGGCCACCTCATCGTTGACCATGATGTTGATCTGCGAGAGGTCGGCCAGCAGCGCGGGCGAATACGTGTACTGAAGGGTCAAGCGAGCGCTGGTGACGATGGAATCGGCCCGCACATCGAAGGCGACGCTGTCAGTGGACTCGACCCCATGTAGGCTCATCGGGTAGTTACGGCCCAGCTGTTTCAGCGTCACGCTGTAGCTATTGGCCCCGTAAGCATTCGCCACAGGCGCCGTATCGGCCACGGCCATTGCACCGCCACCCAAGGCCATCAAAGAACACATCACCTGTATCAGGGCACGCAGATTACCAAGAGCGCAATACTTTGAATTCATCACTTGTCCGTAAGATTTTCAAGAGTGGGTGGGGCCGAGCGACGACTGTGGAACAACGTCTGCATTTCCATGACCGTGGCTTTGAAGAGTTCGTAGATGCCCCGCATGCCAATGGCACTGACGTCACGCAACGCCGCCAGCGGCGTATCGACCTGACCGCTGCCCCAGGTCGATGCCCAGGTGTCGGCGCGGGAGAAGGTCAGGCGTACCAGTTCGCTTTGCTGGCGCAGGGTCAGCTGATCGAACTGAGCCCCCAGAAGCCCATCGCGACTGAACACGATGACGGCCGGGAACACACTCAGTTGCTGATTGCGGAACAGTGAGATCTGCACGCGTTCGCCCCGGGGAATAATGACCCCTTCCGGCAAACGGAAGCCCAGGCCTTTTTGTGAGAAGTCCTGGGTCATTCCTTCAATGCTGGTGCCGTCGGCACGCGTCAGGCGCATCGGCAACTGGGCCGCGACACGAGGCTCGGAACGCACCTGGCGGGTTTCACTGGCCACCGCCACCGACGCACTGGTGATGATGATGTTGTAAACCGTCCATGCCAGGTTGATCAGGATCGTGGTGGTCGCGCCGTCTGCACCTTGTATCAGCCTCACAACACCGAAGATGAGCCCCGCCATGTTCAGGCTCAACAAGACGATGTAGGGACGAGCCAGTTTCCACTCGAAGTATTTCTTATCGATGATCCCGCCCTTGTCAGTAACGTTGAAGCCACCGAACTTGGGGTTGACCAGCGCCATCAGCACCGGGCCCATGATGTACCAGGCCAGCACCGTCTCGTAGACCTCGTTCCAGAACGAGTGGCGGAAACGCCCCTGAATACTGGAGTTAGTCAAACTCGCGTGGAGGATGTGCGGCAACACGTAGGCGGTGATCATCAACGCCGAGGCATGGAAGATTTGGGCATCAAAGAACAAGAAGGCCAGGGGCGCGGTGAGAAACGCCAGGCGCGGCAAACCGTAAAAAAAGTGAAGCATCGCGTTCAGGTAACACAACCGCTGACCCAGGTTCAGCCCTTTGCCGAAAAGCGGGTTATCGGTGCGAAAAATCTGCGCCATCCCACGAGCCCAGCGAATCCTCTGGCTGATGTGCCGTGACAGGCTTTCCGTCGCCAGACCGGCGGCCTGAGGAATAGCCAGATACGCCGTGTTGTAGCCCGCGCGGTTGAGTTTGAGTGCGGTGTGCGCATCTTCGGTCACTGTCTCGATGGCAACACCACCGATCTCCAGCAACGGTTCACGACGGATAACCGCACAGGAGCCGCAAAAGAAGGTCGCGTTCCACAAGTCATTGCCGTCCTGCACCAGCCCGTAAAACAACTCACCTTCGTTTGGCACGGAGCGGAAGGTATTGAGGTTTTTCTCGAATGGGTCGGGCGAGAAGAAAAAGTGTGGCGTTTGCAGCATTGCCAGCTTCGGGTCCTTGATGAACCAGCCGATACTCACCTGAAGGAAAGAACGCGTCGGTACGTGGTCGGCATCGAAAATGGCCACGTACTCGCCATTGGTAACCTTCAGCGCTTCATTCAGGTTGCCCGCTTTGGCATGACGGTTGTTGTCGCGAACGATGTAACCCACGCCGATCTGCTCACAGAACTCGCGAAAATCTTCGCGACGACCGTCATCCAACACGTGGACACGCAGTTTGTCCTGAGGCCAGTCGATGGCCTGGGCGGCGAAGATCGTGACCTTCACGATGTCGAGGGTTTCGTTGTACGACGGAATGAACACATCGACAGTTGGCCATTCGCTGGGAGGGCCACTCAGCAATACCGGCTTACGGCGCAGAGGCCACGCGGTTTGCAGGTAACCGAACACCAGCACAATCATCGCGTACAACTCGGCCATGACTAGGCCGTAGCCGAACAGCATGTCCACCCAACCTTCGAAACCAAGGGTCGAGGTCAGCCGCCAGTACAGGTAACGCAGTGACGCGGTGAGCGACAGACCGATGAGTATCAGCACCGTCAGGTGCCCTGGAATTTTGCGCAACACCATGGCCGCGATAAAGCAGCCAAGGGCAAAGATGCATTGCGAGTAAAGCTCGAATGGCACCGTGATGATGAACAGCGCCAGCAGGCCGCACAGCACGGTTATGCTGATGGTCAGCGCTCGACGTGCGGCAACCGGCCAGTGATCGAGCTGATCAGACAAGGTTTGCGCCCAGCGTTGGGAGCGGGTCAGCACGGTGCTGGCTTCGGCAGAAGTCGTGGTCACGAGGCGTAAAGTTCCGCAGTACGTGCGGATTCAACCCGGGCCTTGAGCTGCTCACTGAGCCTCAACAGGTCCTGGCATGCCGGGGATGAGCCTGGCGCCATGAGCGGATTGCGACCGTAAGCCAGCGCCTCACCGAGGGCATGATCCAGAGATATGACACCTAGCAGTTGCCCGCCCAGACGCCGTTTGAGTACTTCGTGCATGTCGCGGGAAAATTCACGGCAGGCATCGAATTGGTTGATGACATAGCTGCATACCGAGGACGGCGCACGCGTGTCAGGGGCTCCGAGCAATTTATCCATCTGATCAAGGGTCAAGAAGCTGGCCGCGTCGGCGGTGGTCACCACGACGATCTGATCGGCCACATCCAGGGCCTGCTCCAGGTAAACCGTGCGCCCCGGTGGCGTATCGAGAATGACCACGTCGTTTTCGTTCAGGGCCATGCGCGCCAGTTGCCGGGCCAGCCAGTGACGGTCGTTGACCAAATAATGCTCCAGGGTGTGGCGCTCCTGTTCAGTCAGCGCACCAAACGGCAGCAGCAGCGAGTCGGCGGAGCCGGGCAGCAACAGTTCGTTCCAGTTATTGCCGGTCAGGCTCGCGCTGCCCATGCCGGCCACATCGGGTTGAACACCCAGGTGGTACTGCAAGGCGTTTTGCGGGTCGAGGTCGATGGCCAGAGTCCGGCCGCCTGTCAGGTGCAAGGTGCTGGCCAGCGCGGCGGCGAGGGTCGTTTTACCAACGCCGCCCTTGCTCGACACCAACGCCACGACGCGGGCCTTGCACTTGGCTGACCGCCCATGAGGCAGCGCCTGACGCAGGGCTTCGTCGTTGAGCGCCAGGGCTTCTGCCTGACGGACCAACGCGACTTCAGCCAGCAAATGACGAAGTGGCGCAGGGACCGCAGCGGTATTGTCAGCCCGGACATCGGCGACAATCTCTAAAGGTTTGGCGGCGAACATCAGTTTTACCGACTCAATCACAGGCACAGCGTTCACAGGCTCAATCACCAGCGCTTCAATCACGGCATCCGCCACCGGCTCGGCGGCTGCCGGCACCAGTGCCAAAGGCTTTTCCTTGTAGTCGAAATGGCTATCAAACTCGAGATAACTGTCCGCACTTGCTCCGAACCTGTTGAACAGGTTCGATATATCGTCTGTACGATTCATAAAAGACTATCCGAGGCACTAGCTATAGGGAGAGCGTGTAGCTCGGTACAATCCGTCGAGACGAGCCATCAAAATGATATCGTCAAAATTTTGAATTGCGCAAGCGTAATATTTGATCGCGATTAAGAAAACATTTTTTATCGCCATATATTTGACGTACTGCTCTTTTTTTTATTTTGTCGCCCCGTTCTCGCAACGTCACCGATTACGCCCGAGGCGCCGCAATATGGGGCCTGGCAGGTGGCGCGGGATTATCCAGCAAGCGTTGAAAGGGCGCACATATTTTGCGCCGAATGGCAGCTGGCCGGATGGATGGCAACCTGCGAACAACGCGAAACAACGCGAAACAGCGCAGCAATAAGCGGACCATATGAACTATCAATATGTAAGCAATGCTTCATTACTTAAATATAAGTGTTTTAAATCAACATCTTAGTTTTATGTAAGTGACTTTCTGGCACGTTCTGACCGATGAGCGATCTACAGGTCCCGGGATTGTCGGCGGTGATAGATAAGACTCCCTCTACTGGCGCGACGTTGACTATGCTGCTGACAGAATAATGCGGGTTCATTCAGGAGGGATGCTCAATGTTCTACGTGCAACGCGATGCGCAAGGTCAGTTAGTGCGCGTGGAAGCTGCGGCCTACGCCGAGGCCACGGAAACGCTGCCGGCCGACCACCATGAAATCCAGGCCTGGTACGCCAACGAGGTAGTGGAAACCAGCCTCAAACAGCTCAAGCAGAGCGACCTGGAAATGATCCGGGTACTCGACGACTTGATCCAGGTGTTGACCAGCAAAGGCGTGATCCGCGTCACCGACCTGCCGGCCGCCGCCCAGGCCAAGCTGATGGACCGGTCACACGCCCGTGAAGCGTTGGGTGGGTTGAGCCAATTGATCGATGATGATGAGACGGGGTTGATCTAACTCCAGACGCTGGTCGTTCCCACGCAGCGTGGGAACGATCAATCTAAATGACTCACCCCCAAGGTTTCGGCTCACCAAACAACTGCCCCTGAACCCCATACAACCCCATCTCACGAATCACCATCAACTCCCCTTCCGTCTCAACCCGCTCGGCAATCAACGGCAGATCAATGCTGTGCGCCGCCCGCTGAATCGCCTCGATGAACAATCGCTTGTCACTCTCCTGATCAATCGCCCGGATATAACTGCCGTCGATCTTCAGGTACGCCAACCCAAGCCGCGCCAGGTTGCCGATCATGCTGAAGCGCCCGCCAAAGCGTTGCAGGCTCAGGGAGAACCCGAGTTCATGCAGACGTCGCGTCAGCTCTTCCAGCATGGCTTGATCCGGCAGCTGCTCCTCGCCGATTTCCAGGGTCAATCGCTCCCCGAGACTCGAGTGTTGACGCAGGATTTCAAAGACTTTATTCAACGCCTGCGGGTCGGCCAACGTCGCTGAAGACAGGTTCAGCGCCAGCGATTCTTCATGCTCGGCCATCTGTTCAAGCACCAGCTCCAACATCAGACGGTCCAACCGCGCGGTCCAGCCAAAGCGCTCGAGCCATGGCAGGAAGCGCCCGGCGGGAATGGTCTGGCCTTCGTCGTCGATCAGACGCGACAGCACCTTGTAATGCAGCACCAACTGCGTGTCCTGGGCGGCCACCACCGGCTGGAAATACAGCTCGAAACGCTGCTGGCTCAACGCCTGTTCCAGTAAGTTGTGCCAGGCATGATGGTCGTCGCCGACGTTGGCCGACGCGCTGTGATCCAGGCAGACCCAGCTCGAATCGCCCTGGCTTTCCGCCTGAGCCAACGCCTGATCGCCCAGCCCGAGCACCGCTTGCGGGGAGTCGCCATACACAAACGGCGCCAGCCCGATCGAGGCCACCGAGGCCACGTCGGTGGCGCCCGTCGCGTGCAGGCTCGCCAAGGCACTGTCGAGGTTCTGCGCCAGTTGCAGCGCTTCCTCGCGTACCAGCCCCGGCGCCAGCACGGCGAATTCACCGCCGCGAATCCGCGTCACGAGGTTCAGGGTTTCCGGGTATTTGGCACACTCTCGGGACAACTGCTCGCCAACCGCTTTCAACAACTGGTCAGTGCGTTGACCGCCCAACCGCTGGTTCAACCCGGCCAGGTCCCTGACCCGCAATAGCAGCAGATAACCGGAACTCGCCTGCTCCGGATTGCTCACTCGGGCGTTCAATTGCATTTCAAAATAACGACGGTTGGCCAGCCCCGTCAGGTTGTCCTGATAGGACTCGGCCCGCAGCTTTTCACTGCGTTCGGCCTGTTCCTGAAACAGCGCTTTAAGCTTCTCGACCATCTGGTTCATGGCCTGCACGACACGCCGCAGTTCCGGCGTGCGCGGCAGTTGCGGCAGGCTGAGGAACTCGCGGCGAGCGATGGCGTGGGATTGCTTGACCATGTAATCCAGCGGCTTCAGTTGCCGGCGCAACAACAGCGCACCCAGCACCGCACTCACCGCACCGCAGATCAGCAACCAACCAAGACTGCCCAGCGCGCTCTGCCAGAGTTTTGCCAACGCGAACATCGGATGGCTGACCACCTCGACCCGCGCCGCCTGCTCCCAGCCACGGCTGACGAGCGCATCACCACCGGCCGCTTCCAGCCCGATCATTTTGACAAACCAGTCCGGCACGTTGTTCACCGCTGGAATGGCGCTGCGCTCGACGATGGTCTGATCGGTCTTGAGATCGACCACGCGGATGCTCGCGTAATAACCGCTGTCGAAGATTGAACTGACCAGCAACTCGACCATTGCCGGGTCGTCGATGTTCGGCGTCAGGGACAGCGCCAATGCGGTCGCGGCATCCTGGGCGTGGGAGCGCAACTGGTTGACGTACTGGGTGCGCGAACTTTCCAGGCTGACCACGAAGCTACCGGTGAAGGCGATCACCAGGAACAGACAGATAGCGATCAACAGCTGTTTGAACAAAGACATCTGAGCGCGTGCTCCTAGTTAGTCGTCTCGACCGGGAAACCTTCGGCCTGCATTTTTTTCAGCACATCCTGCCAACGAGACAGGCGTTTGGTGTCACCGACTTTCTTGTTGCCCTTGGCGCCCGGCAACCACAACCCTTCGGCATTAAAAGAGTAGACCGGCAGCAAATCGGTTCGTTGGCTGGCCGGTTTGATCGCGTCGATCAAGCTGTCGAGTACCAGCGGCATGGCCTCGGCGCTTGAGTAGTAGGTCAACACCATGTGCGCCCGATTCAGGCGCAACGCCTTGACGTACGTGATGCGCAGCTTGTCACTGGAAACGCCGAGATGGCGCAGGCTGAAATACTTGGCGATCGCGTAATCTTCACAATCGCCGGCGCCCTTCCACAGGGCCTCGATGGGCGTTTCCCAATAATCGACCTCGTGCCACAGGTCGATGTCTTCCTCATAGCGCATCTGCTTGTTGAAGAATTGGTTGACCACTTTAAGCTGTTCGAGCTCGTTGACCTGCTTTTGCGTAGACAATAAGTGCTGCCAGGCATCAATCCGTTGCTGCCCTTCGCCCAACGGCCCGTACAATGCCTGCGCGCGACGGCTGATCAGCGAAAAATCCCAATCGGCATGCAGCCCGCCCAGCATAACGCCGGCCAGCAGCAACGCGCAGCACAGCCAGCGCAAAGTCCGAGGGATCGCGAAACATACCGCCAATGCGAGGCATCCAGGTCAGGCAGGTGGGAAAGCGTTTGATGGTGCAGGTTAGCCCGGTAAAAGACAATGGCACGGTGAGATCACTGGTGGCGCGCTAGACTTTGTATGGCAGGTGTCATTAAAAACACCGTGGCCACGTCAGGCTGCGACCTTGTGTACGTTTGACAACCTGTCAGGCAGTCACTAGTGTCCTCTTGGATCCAAATTTTTTCAGTCAAACAGGGTGCGTAGTTGTGACACAGAAGCCCAATCCTCTGAACAGCATCAAGGTCAACGGGCCGATACCGGCTCATCTGGCACGCTCGGTGATCGAAGAAACCCTGCGTTCGGCCATTCTCGACGGTCGCATTCCCTGCGGCACCGCTCTGCGTCAGCAAGATTTGGCCGATCTTTTCGGTGTCAGCCGCATGCCGGTGCGCGAAGCCTTGCGCCAGCTCGAAGCTCAGGCGCTGCTCAACGTCATCGCCCATAAAGGTGCAGTGGTCGCACCGCTGGTTCAGGGCGATGCCGTGGAAACCTATGCACTGCGGATCCTGCTGGAATCCGAAGCGCTGCGCCTGTCGATCCCGTTAATGGTCAATGAGGATCTCGAACAGGCTGCCCGCTACATCGACGAACTGGAAACGGAAAACAACTACACCGAAATCGGCCGGCTCAATCGGCTTTTCCACATGGCGCTGTACTGCAAGGCGCCGAACCAACGGCTATTGAGGCTGGTGGAAGACGGACTGAACGAAGAGGAGCGTTTCCTGCGCTTCAACCTGGAAGCCATGGGCCTGGGCAAACTGTCCCAGGAAGATCACCGGGCGCTGTTGCTGGCCGTCGAAGACCGGGACGTCGAGCACGCGGTGAAGTTGCTCGAACAACACCTCAACCGGGGCGTCGAGGTCATCACACGCTACCTCAACAGCCCCGAAGCGCTGAACAAGAAAATCTCCAAGTAAACCGCGCCGGCAAGCCTGAGCGAGCAGATCGAACTGCTCGTTCTCGCTTGCCGCGCTGCGCTACGCCCCTCTCCAAAGCTCTGCCCTCGATTTACCCCTCTCAAAACCAACAATGACTCCGAGTCGATGACGCGCCGGTGATAGCGGCTGTCGTGATTTACGCTCACTCTTGGGCTGCCAACAAATAATGAACGGGCGACGCACCGCACGAGCGGAGCAGTCCCCGCACCAAGAACCTACGGAAGGAGTCTTGCCACGGGAAAGGAAGAACCGGCGTTGATCCCAGTCAACTTCCGTCCCCTCTAACCACTTCAACGACTCAGTTAGAAAGTTGCTTCGAGTGAGGCATTCACTCTTCATTCTAATTCTGACTTATATAAGCCGGAAGGAGTAACTACATCCAAATGAAACTCAAATGAAAAGTTTTATTGGAACGTGTCGCGCGCGAAAAAGTTAAACTTTTAAATAATATAAAAATAACTTGCCCGACACTTTATTCATGTATTAGTTTTTCTCCGCCGCCTTCAATACTGGCGCCAGGCCGTCACTTAACGACGTATTGCAACTTACCCACATCAATTCGCTTGAGGCATCCGCTCGCCCGCAGAAAGCTTTAACTAACGATCGCTTATTCATTAAAACGCAACGGCATATCCAATTCACTTATAGGCTCGCCCATGAAACCGACTAAAGACCGTCTCAACCAGAAGAAAGCAGAACTTAGCGCTCATCCGATCTTTTCTGAAATCAACTCACTGTCGGTATTGCAACGTTTCATGGAAACCCATGTCTTTGCGGTATGGGATTTCATGTCACTGACCAAACGCCTGCAACAGGAACTGACCTGCGTCCAGCTGCCCTGGCTGCCGCCGCGAGATCCGCAGGCAGCGCGTTTGATCAACGAGATCGTGCTGGGTGAAGAGTCCGATGATCGTCCGGCTCACGGTCACTACAGCCATTTCGAGTTGTACCTGGATGCCATGCGCGAAGTTGGCGCCAGCACGGTGGTGGTCGAACGCTTCGTCGCGCTGCAAAAAGAAGGCGTGAGTTACGACGTGGCACTGCAAAGCGTGGACGTCGATCCGGCGGCAGCGCAATTCGTGCGCAACACGTTGCACACCGCCCTGCATGCGCCGGGGCACAGCGTTGCGGCGGCATTTCTGCATGGTCGCGAGAGCGTCATCCCGCAGATGTTCCAGCGAATTCTTGATGACTGGGGCATCGGCATCGAACAGGCGCCGACCTTCCGTTACTACCTCGAACGGCACATCGAAGTCGATTCCGAAGACCACGGCCCCGCCGCTGAAAAACTCCTCGCCCGGCTGGTCGATGGCGATCCGCAACGCGAGGAAGACGTCTACGCCAGCGCCATCGCCGCCGTGGAAAGCCGCATCGCCTTGTGGGACGGCCTGCGTCTGAGCATGAGCGAACCTGTTGCCGAGGTGAGCGCATGAACGCCGCCGATTACCAATCCTTCGCCGATGCCTGGGAAAGCCGCGCGACCATCCGTACCCGCCCCCGGCGCGTGCTGGAGAACGACGACAAGCTGATCTACCCGTTGAGCCGCCAACCGTTGGTGCTGAGCGAAACCTTCCTGCGTGAATGCCCGGAGCAGCGCGACTTTGCACTGGTGCAGACGCTCTACAAATTCATCAACGACGTGGTGATTTTCGAAACCGAAATCGTCGACAAGACTGCCCGCAGCATCGCCAAGAATCGCTTCGCCGTGGCCTTCCCGTTCGCCTGCCGCTACGACGCCATGACCGTGGTGGTGGACGAGGATTACCACGCGCTGGTGGCGATGGATTTCATGCAACAGACCGTCGCCATGACCGGCATCACGCCCATCGACCTGCCGGATGAAATCGAACTCAGCCGAGCCATTCCAGCGGCCGTGGCGCTTGCCCCGGAACACCTGCGCAGCGCCGTGGAATTAATCTGCGTGGCCATCGCCGAGAACACCGTGACCGGCGATGTCGCGGCGTTCGCCAAGGACGACACGGTCAAGCAGTCGATCAAGGGCCTGATGGCCGACCACTTGCTCGACGAAGGTCGCCACTCCGGGTTCTGGGCGCGGCTGGTGCGCATCTACTGGCACACGGCGAGCGAAGACGACCGCCGATGCATCGCGCACATCCTGCCGATATTCATCGGCCATTACCTGACCAACGACATCCAGAAGTCGTTCGACTTCCGCCTGATCGAATCCTTACAGATCAGCGATGGCGCACACCACGCACTGAAGAGCGAAGTGTCGGGGCTGGCCTTCCCGATCAATCGCCATCACCCGCTGGTCGCCAACATCGTGCGGTTTTTCCGCAGCAGTTCGCTGCTCGATTCGCCGTGCGTGCAAGACGCCCTCAGCGATTACCTGGTTTAACGAGGAGCACATCATGAGACGTCTCGACATTCTGCTCATTGGACAAAGCCAGGCCCTGACCGATCTGGCGCTGGAACTTGAACAACACGGTCATTCGCTGGTGCGCCTGACAGCCGTCGACGAGCAGCCGTTGGGTAACGCTGATTTGCTGATCGACGACGCCAGCCTGCCTGTTCATGACGTCGGCGATGCGCCGCGACTGACGCTGCAACTGGGTATCGGTGAGCCTGGAGTTTCTGGCCTGCCGCCGCTGGACTTGCTGTGCACGTACGGTTCGACGCTGTTCACTCGCGTGTCGATCACTGACGAACCGTCGGGTAACGGCCAGGTATTGCGCCTGCGGGCAGTGGAGGAACTGGTCAATCACGTGGCGCTGCTGATCAGCCGTTACTCTCGCGATGCCGACTATTTTCTGCTGGCCGACTCTGCGGCTCCCCCTCACTTCGGGCTCGTGGAAAACCTGCTCTATTTGGAGAGCCTCGCGTTTTTCCATCGGCTCAACATCACGGCTGCACCCGCGCTGCTGGAACTCAGCCAAATTTCGCTGATTGAGCGCCTTGAGCAGCGCTTCATCCAGTGTGCCGAACGACCCGCGTTGAACGTTGCCGGCACGTCCCTGAGCTATCGGCAATTGCACACCCACAGCCGCGCGATCCAGCAGCGATTGCTGCCGTTGCTCGCTCGGCATCAAGGGCCGTTGGTGGTCGGGATCTGCCTGCCGAAATGCAGCGCGTTGTATGCCGGGATTCTCGCGATTCTCGGCAGCGGCGCGGTGTATTTGCCGCTGGAGCCGAGCCATCCCCTGCAACGCCAGCAGTACATCCTGGAAAACGCCGGGGCCGTGTTGCTGCTGCATGACGGTGAGCATCCGCTCGCGGCGCAAATGCCGGGACTCGACATCAGCCGCATCGACATCGATGACCTGGATCTCGATCAACCCTTGATGCGTCAACGACCCGATCCAGGCGCGCCGTGCATGGCGCTCTACACCTCGGGCACCACCGGACATCCAAAAGGCGTGTTGCTCAGCCAGGCCAACCTCGCCCATTTCACCGCGTGGTACGCCGACTACGTGCAGCTGACCGAGCAGAGTCGGGTGCTGCAATTTTCGTCATTGAGTTTCGACTCGTCGCTGATCGATATTTTCCCGACCCTGCTCCAGGGCGCCGAACTGATCGTGCCCGGCGACGATCAACGTCGCGATCCGTTGCAACTGGTCGAACTGATCCGCCATCAGCATCTGAGCCACGCCTTTTTGCCGCCGGCGTTGTTGAGCATCCTGCCGCTGGATCAATTGCAATGCCTCGATCACGTGATGACTGGCGGCGATGTCTGCGAACCCTATGTCATCGAGCAACTCACCCGTCAGGGCAACCTTTACAACCTCTACGGCCCTACCGAAGCGACGGTGTTGATTACCGCGCGGCAACTGCGCCACGGCGACAACAACCGCACCCTCGGCGCGCCAATCGCGAACAGTCAGGTACTGATTCTCGATGAGGATTTTCAACCGGTGGCCGAGCAGACCATCGGTGAGTTGTACATCGTCGGGCCGGGCGTGTGCCTGGGTTACCTGAACAACTCGCAGCAGACCGCCGAACGCTATCTGAACCTGAGTCTGCCGAATGGCCGGAGCCTGCGCGCCTACCGCACCGGCGACATGGTGAAGTGGACTCGCGACGGCATTGAGCTGTGCGGACGGCGCGACAACCAGGTGAAGATTCGCGGCTTTCGCGTCGAGCCGGAAGAGATCGAACGCTGCCTGCGCGACAGTCAGTTGTACCGCCAGGTAGCGGTGGTCATCGACAGCCAGCGCCGGATTCTGGCCTTCCTCGCGCAGCCTCAGGAGGATCAACCCGGCACCGCTCGCGATGCGTTGAAAGCCCACTCGATGCAGTTTCTGCCGGATTACATGCAGCCCACCGCCTGGACCGAACTGCCGAGCATGCCGTTCGCCAGCAACGGCAAAGTCGACCGCAAGGCGCTGCTGGCGATGCCCGTGAATGTCTCCGAAAACACTTTGCGGCGCTTGCCCGCCAGTGCCGATGAGGCCCTGTTGTTGGAGATCTGGGCCGAGCTGCTGGAGCTGCCGGCCAGCGATATTTCTACCGACGAAAGTTTCTTCAACCTGGGCGGCCACTCGATCCTGCTATCGCGCATGCTTTTGCGCTTGCGGGAAGAGTTCGGTCGCAGTATCTCGATCAACCGCTTCATCGAATTGCCGACCATCGCGAAGTTGGCGACCTTGGTGCGCGGCTCCGGCACCGAAGAAGTATTGAGCGAAAAAGCCTTGGCCGATGCCTTCCGTGAACTGGATATCCAGCCGTTGCCAGTCAACCGTATGGGCGACGTGCACAAGGTGATCGTTACCGGCGCCAACAGCTTTGTCGGCGTGCACATCGTCGAAGCGTTGCTCGCCTGGGGCGCCAGCGAAGTCGCCTGCCTGGTGCGCGACGGTGGTGGGCAATCGGCGGCCGAGCGGTTTGCCCATGCGCTGCGAGAAAACCGTCTGGAGCATCTGGACCTGAGTCGGGTGCGGGTTTATGCGGCGGACATTACGCGTCCGTCATTGGGGCTCGAAGCGGATGTTTACGAGCGACTGGATCGGCAGTTCGGCGCGTTGGTGCACAACGCCGCCAACGTCAATCACGTACTCGATTACGAGTCGCTGGCGCGGGACAACGTCGAGCCGATTTTCGAGTGCCTTCGGTTGTGTGAAGGGCGCAGCAAAAAGCTCTTCAACTTCGTCTCGACGCTCTCGGCCTCCAGCACGATTGCCGCCGATGGCAGGGTGCTGGAATTGCCTGCCGCGCAGACGCCACCGATCTACATCAAGAACGGCTACAACCTGTCCAAATGGGTCGGTGAGCGGATCCTCGAACGGGCTCGCGAGCGTGGCGTACGGGTCAATCTTTATCGCCCCGGGAACATCAGTTTCAACAGCCTCACGGGTGTCTGCCAGCCTCACAAGAATCGCTTGATGCTGATGCTCAAAGGCTCGATCCAGCTCGGCCAGGTACCGGAGTTCGCGCTGAATTTCGACCTGATGCCGGTGGACTTTCTGGCTCGGTTCATCGCCTTTCATGCCAGCCGCTATCAACCTGAAAAAGCCGTGTTCAACCTGCACAACCCCGAGCCTCTGAGCTGGGACAACTACGTCGCGTCATTCCGTGAGGCGGGTCGGGAGTTTTCCATGGTCAGCGTCGCCGACTGGCAGCAACAACTGGGTCGGGTCGACAGCGACAACGCGTTGTTCGGCGTGCTCGGTTTCTACCTCAACGGCTTCGAGGAAGACATCGGCGACATCTCAATGATCGGCCACGCCAACGCCCAGGCGGGCGTGCGGCAGATGGGCGCGCATTACCCGGAAAAATCCCCGGCGCTGCTGCGTCGCGGCTGCGACTACCTGAAAGAAATCAACTTCATCTGAATCACTCAACCGGAGCAAAACCATGAAAACCCTACAACCCGATACCCTGATCAAAAACCCTCAAGGCTGCCACGTGGTGTCCTCGGTGGAAGTGCCGGCCGATGCCAAGAAGGTCTGGGCAGTGGTCGGTAACTTTGCCGGCTTCGATCAATTCATTCCGGCGCTGTCGCACATCGAGATGACCGGTGAAGGCGTGTCGTCCCTGCGCAAGAAATTCTTCAAGGACGGCAACCTGGTGGTCGAGCAACTCAACTCGCGGGATGACCAGGCATTGAACATGACGTGGACCACAATCTACAACACGCTGGGCGTGGCCAACTTGTGGGCGGCGATGAGTGTTGAACCGCTGGACGCGGGTAAGTCGCGGGCGACCTGGACCATCATCGCCGAACCCGCACAGCGCGGTGCCGAGGCATTGCCGGGGTTCAAGGATTTCGTGCAGGGCTTTGCCGATGACTCGATGAACAATGTGTTGAAGCTGTTTGCGTAAGGCTTTGGTTCAGCGGTGACTGATCCACCGCTATCGCGAGCAAGCTCGCTCCCACAGGTTGGCCGAGTTCCTTCAAATGGAATGCGGTCAAATGTGGGAGCGAGCTTGCTCGCGATTGAACGATAACGCGGTCCAACTTCAATCAAATTTTGAAGCTATCAACCAACTGCTTCAATCGGTTCGCCTGCAGGGACAAAGCATCGCAATCCTTCAACGTTTCATTGAGGTTGGCCACGCTTTGCTGGTTCAGCAGGTTGATCTGGTTAACGTCGACGTTGAGGGTTTCCACGACCGCCGTCTGCTCTTCGGTCGCTGCGGCCACCGACTGGTTCATGCCATCGATTTCACCGATACGCTGGGTCACGCTGACCAATCGCAAGCCAGCCTGGTTCGCCACTTCAACGCTCTGCTCGCTGGAGGCTTGACTGGCGTTCATGGTTGTCACTGCTTCGCGAGAACCAATCTGCAGCGAGGTGATCATCTTGTGGATCTCCTCCGCCGATTCCTGGGTACGGTGAGCGAGGTTACGCACTTCGTCCGCCACCACCGCGAAACCACGACCGGCTTCACCGGCACGGGCCGCTTCGATGGCCGCGTTGAGCGCGAGCAAGTTGGTCTGCTGGGAGATGCCTTTGATCACATCCAGAATGTGCCCGATGTTGTCGGTGCTGGCGTTCAGGGTTTCGATCTGAGTGCAGGACAGGCTGATTTTCTGCGACAACTCTGTCATCGCCAGAATGGTTTTCTCCACCACCTGCCGACCGTCATCGGCCTGCTCGCTCGCACCGCTGGCGTGCTGGGAAGCATCGGCGGCATTGCGGGCGATTTCCTGGGTGGCGGCGCCCAATTGATTAATCGCCGCGGCTACGCTGTTGGTGCGGGCGCTTTGCTCGTCGGAGCCGACGATCGAGGCGTTGGACGAGGCCATCACCCGTTGCGACAGGTCGTGAACCTGACGGGTTGCCGACGAAACTTCGGAAATCGACGCGTGAATTCGCTCCACGAACTGGTTGAACGAACCGCCTAGCTCACCGAACTCGTCTTTACTTTCCACGGCCAGGCGACGGGTCAGGTCGCCCTCACCTTGGGCGATGTCCTGCATCGCACGGCCCATGGTGGTCAGCGGACGCATCAGCACGTTGATCAGCAGGCTCAGCAGCACGGCAATGGCCGTTACGGCGATGAACATCGCGATCAGCGCAGAAGTGCGGAACTGGCTGAGTGGTGCGTAGGCCTTGTCCTTGTCGATCGACAGACCGATGTACCACTCGGCATTCGGCAGACCACTGACCGGCGTGAACGAAAGGATACGGTCCTGCTTGTTCAGGGTGACGTCCTGATTGCCCTTCTCGATGCGCACGCCGGCGTTCGGGTAGATGTCCTTCAGGTTTTTCATCACCTGGTCTTTGTCCGGGCTGACGATCACCTGACCGTCGGCGCTGACCAGGAATGCGTGACCGATGCCACCGAAGTCCACCGAGTTGATGATCTTCACCAGTGTTTCCAGACTCAGGTCACCACCGACCACGCCGAGCAACTCGCCGTTCTTTTTCACCGGCAGGGCGATGGTCACCACCAGGCCACCGACGGCAGCCATGTAAGGCGGAGTCAGCATGGTCTTGTCGGCAGCCACCGCTTGTTTGTACCAGGGACGCTGACGCGGATCGTAACCGTCAGGCATCTTCGCGTCCGGGCGCTGAGTGAACACGCCGTTGGCCTGGCCCACGTAGGTGAACTGGAAGTTCGAGGTCAGGGCCGGTTGATTGACCAGCCCCGGGAGGTCGGCATTGGCGCCTTGATGGGCGACGTTTTGCGCGAGGTTTTCCAGCACCAGCACACGGCCGCTCATCCAGTTTTGCACACTGCTGGCGGTCAGATCGCCGGCCTGCTGGACGCTCGACTCGAGGTTTTGGCGGATGGTGTTTCGCTGCAGATAGTCGTTGTACAAAGTGAACAACGCAAAAGCCAGCACCACGACGCCGGAGGCGGCCAGAAGGATTTTATGGCTGAATTTGAGATTCATTTCATGGGACTTCTTATGCAAAAAGTGGGGATGCGTTCAGGGTTGCAGCATTCCAGGTAACAGCGCAGGCAGGGCTCTGTGGCCGCTCTACTTTGGTGCACGCATGTCTCATCAGGCTGTCGGCACAAACCGGAGAAAACTTAGGCGTTTGTACGAAATGGTCGGCATTTCCTGTCAGATACCCGCCGAACGGTGCTAAAGCGCCTGATCAGACTTTTGCTGCTGCGCCGGCGTAACAACTCGGCTAATTCCTGGCTACGTCAGTCATGCGACGTCGGGCGGGCCGAACACCATGAACACGAACTGGCCTGGCAACGGGTGCAGTCGCTACAAGCCGAGTTGAGCAGCAACCTGCGGGCGGTGCCCGGTGCTCAAGTGGCCTTCAATACGTTGGAAAACAGCGCCCAGGGACTGGGACGACGCCAAGCCTTGAAGCTGCTGTCGAGTACGTTGCTGATGGGGGCGTGGCTGGGCAAAGATGCAGTGGGCTGGCAACAGTGGACCGCCGATTTCGCCACCGCCACGAGCGAACAGCGCGGTTTCCAATTACCCGACGGCACAAGACTGGAGCTCAACACCGCCAGTGCAGTTGATCTGGATTACAACGCACAGCAGCGGCTGATCAAACTGACTCGCGGCGAGATCATCGTGACGTGCGGCGGGATCGACGAAGGATCTTCGTTTGACCGACCTCTGCGGGTGCAAAGTCGTCACGGTGTTTATGAAGGCGTTGGGGCACGTTTCATCCTGCGTCAGGAGAGCGACGGCACACGACTCAGTGTTACCGCTGGCAGGGTTGTCATCCATTCGCCGCTTGCCGCCGATGGCTTGCCGACTCAGGTGCAGGCAGGGCAAAGCTATCTGATCGATCACCACCAGGCGAGTTTGGCGCCACCTCTGCATGGATGTTGGTGCTTGGGCTGACGGATTGATCGTTACCCGCAACATGCGGTTGGGGGATTTCCTTAATGAAGTCGGACGCTATCGCCACGGTTATCTGACGTGCTCAGCGGACACTGCCGACTTGCGGCTGTCCGGTGTTTTCCGCCTGGAGAACACCGACACGTTGCTGGCCAACCCCTACCGACGCAACCCACCGCTATGACTACGTGGCGTTACGCAGCTTCAACGATGGTTCGGTGGATAACATCTATCTGAATGGCTTGAAGTCCATGGGTGACAGCAGCACCTATAGCACCATTAGCCAGCACCTGATTCCAGGGGCTGGCTTTGTCATCTCGTCGGGAACATTCCACTGGTTTGGATATGGCGTCACTGAGCGTTTAAGGAGCCCATAACGACAAAACCCCTGTCTGCGCTAGCAGACAGGGGTTTCGGAATTCAATCTTGACGATGACCTACTCTCACATGGGGAAACCCCACACTACCATCGGCGATGCATCGTTTCACTGCTGAGTTCGGGATGGGATCAGGTGGTTCCAATGCTCTATGGTCGTCAAGAAATTCTGTGACCAGCCCGTTACAGCGTAACGTGCCAGAAAAATTGGTGACTTCTACTAAAACAAAACCCCTACCTGCATACGCAGATAGGGGTTTCGGAATTTAATCTTGACGATGACCTACTCTCACATGGGGAAACCCCACACTACCATCGGCGATGCATCGTTTCACTGCTGAGTTCGGGATGGGATCAGGTGGTTCCAATGCTCTATGGTCGTCAAGAAATTCGGGAGCCAGGTCGTGGGCCTTTGCAGGTTCACGCTCCAGCGAATGGGTATGCGATAGTTTGGTGTTTTGTGAGTATCTCGAACTTTCGGTTCGGTTCGTCTTCACACACCGCAATCTGGTGCTCTTTCGCTTTTCAGCTCGAAGCCTGCAAATTGCTTGGGTGTTATATGGTCAAGCCTCACGGGCAATTAGTATTGGTTAGCTCAACGCCTCACAGCGCTTACACACCCAACCTATCAACGTCGTAGTCTTCGACGGCCCTTCAGGGGACTCAAGGTCCCAGTGAGATCTCATCTTGAGGCTAGTTTCCCGCTTAGATGCTTTCAGCGGTTATCTATTCCGAACATAGCTACCCGGCAATGCCACTGGCGTGACAACCGGAACACCAGAGGTTCGTCCACTCCGGTCCTCTCGTACTAGGAGCAGCCCCTCTCAAATCTCAAACGTCCACGGCAGATAGGGACCGAACTGTCTCACGACGTTCTAAACCCAGCTCGCGTACCACTTTAAATGGCGAACAGCCATACCCTTGGGACCGGCTTCAGCCCCAGGATGTGATGAGCCGACATCGAGGTGCCAAACACCGCCGTCGATATGAACTCTTGGGCGGTATCAGCCTGTTATCCCCGGAGTACCTTTTATCCGTTGAGCGATGGCCCTTCCATACAGAACCACCGGATCACTAAGACCTACTTTCGTACCTGCTCGACGTGTCTGTCTCGCAGTCAAGCGCGCTTTTGCCTTTATACTCTACGACCGATTTCCGACCGGTCTGAGCGCACCTTCGTACTCCTCCGTTACTCTTTAGGAGGAGACCGCCCCAGTCAAACTACCCACCATACACTGTCCTCGATCCGGATAACGGACCTGAGTTAGAACCTCAAAGTTGCCAGGGTGGTATTTCAAGGTTGGCTCCACGCGAACTGGCGTCCACGCTTCAAAGCCTCCCACCTATCCTACACAAGCAAATTCAAAGTCCAGTGCAAAGCTATAGTAAAGGTTCACGGGGTCTTTCCGTCTAGCCGCGGATACACTGCATCTTCACAGCGATTTCAATTTCACTGAGTCTCGGGTGGAGACAGCGCCGCCATCGTTACGCCATTCGTGCAGGTCGGAACTTACCCGACAAGGAATTTCGCTACCTTAGGACCGTTATAGTTACGGCCGCCGTTTACCGGGGCTTCGATCAAGAGCTTCGCGTTAGCTAACCCCATCAATTAACCTTCCGGCACCGGGCAGGCGTCACACCCTATACGTCCACTTTCGTGTTTGCAGAGTGCTGTGTTTTTAATAAACAGTCGCAGCGGCCTGGTATCTTCGACCGGCATGGGCTTACGCAGTAAATGCTTCACCCTCACCGGCGCACCTTCTCCCGAAGTTACGGTGCCATTTTGCCTAGTTCCTTCACCCGAGTTCTCTCAAGCGCCTTGGTATTCTCTACCCAACCACCTGTGTCGGTTTGGGGTACGGTTCCTGGTTACCT
This sequence comes from Pseudomonas sp. RT4P38, assembly GCF_054897765.1. Taxonomy (NCBI): domain Bacteria; kingdom Pseudomonadati; phylum Pseudomonadota; class Gammaproteobacteria; order Pseudomonadales; family Pseudomonadaceae; genus Pseudomonas; species Pseudomonas sp. RT4P38. Next base: position 335,798 of record NZ_CM142703.1, on the reverse strand, counting down.
GAAGCTTAGAAGCTTTTCTTGGAAGCATGGCATCAACCACTTCGTCACCCAAAGGGTAACTCGTCATCAGCTCTCGGCCTTAAGATCCCGGATTTACCTAAGATCTCAGCCTACCACCTTAAACTTGGACAACCAACGCCAAGCTGGCCTAGCCTTCTCCGTCCCTCCATCGCAATAACCAGAAGTACAGGAATATTAACCTGTTTTCCATCGACTACGCTTTTCAGCCTCGCCTTAGGGACCGACTAACCCTGCGTCGATTAACGTTGCGCAGGAAACCTTGGTCTTTCGGCGTGGGTGTTTTTCACACCCATTGTCGTTACTCATGTCAGCATTCGCACTTCTGATACCTCCAGCAAGCTTCTCAACTCACCTTCACAGGCTTACAGAACGCTCCTCTACCGCATCACCTAAGTGATACCCGTAGCTTCGGTGTATGGTTTGAGCCCCGTTACATCTTCCGCGCAGGCCGACTCGACTAGTGAGCTATTACGCTTTCTTTAAAGGGTGGCTGCTTCTAAGCCAACCTCCTAGCTGTCTAAGCCTTCCCACATCGTTTCCCACTTAACCATAACTTTGGGACCTTAGCTGACGGTCTGGGTTGTTTCCCTTTTCACGACGGACGTTAGCACCCGCCGTGTGTCTCCCATGCTCGGCACTTGTAGGTATTCGGAGTTTGCATCGGTTTGGTAAGTCGGGATGACCCCCTAGCCGAAACAGTGCTCTACCCCCTACAGTGATACATGAGGCGCTACCTAAATAGCTTTCGAGGAGAACCAGCTATCTCCGAGCTTGATTAGCCTTTCACTCCGATCCACAGGTCATCCGCTAACTTTTCAACGGTAGTCGGTTCGGTCCTCCAGTTAGTGTTACCCAACCTTCAACCTGCCCATGGATAGATCGCCCGGTTTCGGGTCTATTCCCAGCGACTAGACGCCCTATTAAGACTCGCTTTCGCTACGCCTCCCCTATTCGGTTAAGCTCGCCACTGAAAATAAGTCGCTGACCCATTATACAAAAGGTACGCAGTCACCCAACAAAGTGGGCTCCCACTGCTTGTACGCATACGGTTTCAGGATCTATTTCACTCCCCTCTCCGGGGTTCTTTTCGCCTTTCCCTCACGGTACTAGTTCACTATCGGTCAGTCAGTAGTATTTAGCCTTGGAGGATGGTCCCCCCATATTCAGACAAAGTTTCTCGTGCTCCGTCCTACTCGATTTCATGACCAAGAGATTTTCGCGTACAGGGCTATCACCCACTATGGCCGCACTTTCCAGAGCGTTCCGCTAATCTCAAAGCCACTTAAGGGCTAGTCCCCGTTCGCTCGCCACTACTAAGGGAATCTCGGTTGATTTCTTTTCCTCAGGGTACTTAGATGTTTCAGTTCCCCTGGTTCGCCTCTTAAGCCTATGTATTCAGCTTAAGATAACCATCTTATGATGGCTGGGTTCCCCCATTCAGACATCTCCGGATCAAAGTCTGTTTGCCGACTCCCCGAAGCTTTTCGCAGGCTACCACGTCTTTCATCGCCTCTGACTGCCAAGGCATCCACCGTATGCGCTTCTTCACTTGACCATATAACCCCAAGCAATCTGGTTATACTGTGAAGACGACATTCGCCGAAAATTCGATTCTTGCTCATAAAGAGCAACTCACAAATTTTACCTTAGCCTGATCCGTTACCAGTGAAAGTAACGTCCAGTCTATCTTTCTATCACATACCCAAATTTTTAAAGAACGATCTAGCCAAAGACTAGAAATCAACATTCACCATCGTCACGATGGAATGCTCATTTCTAAGCTTTCAACAACAGAAGCAGTTAGTGGTGGAGCCAAACGGGATCGAACCGTTGACCTCCTGCGTGCAAGGCAGGCGCTCTCCCAGCTGAGCTATGGCCCCGTATTTCTACAGGCGTTTCCCACACAAAATTGGTGGGTCTGGGCAGATTCGAACTGCCGACCTCACCCTTATCAGGGGTGCGCTCTAACCAACTGAGCTACAGACCCAATTTCGGGCTGCTTCTTATCGTCTTCTTCAATGAATCAAGCAATTCGTGTGGGAACTTATGGAGCAGCTGATGTCGTCGATTAAGGAGGTGATCCAGCCGCAGGTTCCCCTACGGCTACCTTGTTACGACTTCACCCCAGTCATGAATCACACCGTGGTAACCGTCCTCCCGAAGGTTAGACTAGCTACTTCTGGTGCAACCCACTCCCATGGTGTGACGGGCGGTGTGTACAAGGCCCGGGAACGTATTCACCGCGACATTCTGATTCGCGATTACTAGCGATTCCGACTTCACGCAGTCGAGTTGCAGACTGCGATCCGGACTACGATCGGTTTTCTGGGATTAGCTCCACCTCGCGGCTTGGCAACCCTCTGTACCGACCATTGTAGCACGTGTGTAGCCCAGGCCGTAAGGGCCATGATGACTTGACGTCATCCCCACCTTCCTCCGGTTTGTCACCGGCAGTCTCCTTAGAGTGCCCACCATTACGTGCTGGTAACTAAGGACAAGGGTTGCGCTCGTTACGGGACTTAACCCAACATCTCACGACACGAGCTGACGACAGCCATGCAGCACCTGTCTCAATGTTCCCGAAGGCACCAATCCATCTCTGGAAAGTTCATTGGATGTCAAGGCCTGGTAAGGTTCTTCGCGTTGCTTCGAATTAAACCACATGCTCCACCGCTTGTGCGGGCCCCCGTCAATTCATTTGAGTTTTAACCTTGCGGCCGTACTCCCCAGGCGGTCAACTTAATGCGTTAGCTGCGCCACTAAGAGCTCAAGGCTCCCAACGGCTAGTTGACATCGTTTACGGCGTGGACTACCAGGGTATCTAATCCTGTTTGCTCCCCACGCTTTCGCACCTCAGTGTCAGTATCAGTCCAGGTGGTCGCCTTCGCCACTGGTGTTCCTTCCTATATCTACGCATTTCACCGCTACACAGGAAATTCCACCACCCTCTACCATACTCTAGCTCGACAGTTTTGAATGCAGTTCCCAGGTTGAGCCCGGGGATTTCACATCCAACTTAACGAACCACCTACGCGCGCTTTACGCCCAGTAATTCCGATTAACGCTTGCACCCTCTGTATTACCGCGGCTGCTGGCACAGAGTTAGCCGGTGCTTATTCTGTCGGTAACGTCAAAACACTTACGTATTAGGTAAATGCCCTTCCTCCCAACTTAAAGTGCTTTACAATCCGAAGACCTTCTTCACACACGCGGCATGGCTGGATCAGGCTTTCGCCCATTGTCCAATATTCCCCACTGCTGCCTCCCGTAGGAGTCTGGACCGTGTCTCAGTTCCAGTGTGACTGATCATCCTCTCAGACCAGTTACGGATCGTCGCCTTGGTGAGCCATTACCTCACCAACTAGCTAATCCGACCTAGGCTCATCTGATAGCGCAAGGCCCGAAGGTCCCCTGCTTTCTCCCGTAGGACGTATGCGGTATTAGCGTCCGTTTCCGAGCGTTATCCCCCACTACCAGGCAGATTCCTAGGCATTACTCACCCGTCCGCCGCTCGCCACCAGGTACAAGTACCCGTGCTGCCGCTCGACTTGCATGTGTTAGGCCTGCCGCCAGCGTTCAATCTGAGCCATGATCAAACTCTTCAGTTCAAACATCTTTGGGTTTTTAAGAAACCCTAAACTTGGCTCAGCAATCGTTGGTTACATCTTTGATTTCTCGCGGAGTAACTTGTGATGCTGATAATCTTGTTGACTATCAGTCTGACTCCACAAGCACCCACACGAATTGCTTGATTCAGTTGTTAAAGAGCGGTTGGTTAAGATCTTTCGTCTCAACCGAGGCGCGCATTCTACAGCAGCCTCTGTTGCTGTCAAGCGGTTATTTTCAGAAGTTTTCAAAGTTTCCTTTGTAACTTCAACCACTTGCGCTTTCGATCTCTCGTTAGCGGGAGGCGAATTCTACAGCGTTACTCGCTGCTGTCAACACCTCTTTTACACCGCTTTCGACCGAGAAGATCGAACCGTTAAAAGAGCCAAACAACCCCGCTCTTTCAACTCCTTCTGGGCTTCGATGAACTGAAGCAACTCGCTGTCGAAAACTGCGCAACTCATTGTTTACCAAGGAGTTTTCCGTTTCGACTGCGCCGGAAGTGGGGCGAATTATAGACGTCCAGAATCTGCCGTCAACCCTTAATTGCGCTTTTCTATCAAACACTTGCTGAACGCCGGAAAACAACCCGACTCTTCTCTATATAGGAGAGTAAAATCTCTCCCCCCTATATAGAAGAAATCCTCAGAGCACCCCGGCCTCTTTGAATGCCGCCACAACATCAGCATCCAGACCCAACACCCGCTGCAGAACCTCCAGCGTATGCTCCCCTAATAGAGGAGGCGCATTGCGATACTCCACAGGCGTTTCGGATAGACGAATCGGACTCGCCACTTGCGGCACCATTCCGGCCAGCACATGGGGCAGCTCGATCGCCAACCCGCGCGCCTTAACCTGAGGATCCGCAAACATCTGAGCCAGATCATTGATCGGCCCGCACGGCACACCTGCTTGCTCTAGCTGCAGCACCCACTCCGCAGTCGTCTTGAACACCGTCGCCTGGCGAATAAGCGGAATCAACACCGCACGATTCGCCACCCGCAACTTGTTGGTCGCAAAGCGCGGGTCATCTGCCCACTGCGGCTGACCAGCCACTTCGGCAAACTTGCGAAACTGCCCGTCATTACCCACGGTAAGGATGAAGTCTCCATCCGCCGTAGGAAAGTCCTGATAAGGCACGATATTCGGATGAGCATTACCCAGGCGCTTCGGAGCATTGCCCGTAGTCAGGTAATTCATTGCCTGGTTAGCCAGACAAGCCACCTGAACATCCAACAGCGCCATATCAATATGCTGACCGCCACCGTCATGATCCCGATGAGCCAGTGCCGCCAGGACAGCCACCGTCGAGTAGAGACCGGTCAATATGTCCGTCAGCGCCACGCCGACTTTTACCGGGCCAGCACCCTCGTCGCCTTCGGGACGCCCAGTCAGACTCATCAGGCCGCCAAGCCCCTGAATCATGAAGTCATAACCCGCGCGCTTGGCGTAAGGGCCTGTCTGGCCAAACCCGGTAATCGAGCAATAGATCAGATTCGGATTGATCGCCTTCAGAGACTCATAGTCCAAACCATATGCCGCCAGCCCACCGACCTTGAAGTTCTCGATCAGGATGTCCGACTTCGCCGCCAGATCGCGCACCAGCTTCTGCCCTTCAGGCCGGGTGAAGTCGATGGTGACCGATTGCTTGTTGCGATTGGCCGACAGGTAATAGGCTGCCTCGCTGGTGTTCTCGCCATAAGCGTCTTTAAGGAAGGGAGGCCCCCAGGCGCGCGTGTCATCGCCATTGCCCGGGCGCTCGACCTTGATCACATCGGCGCCAAGGTCAGCAAGGATCTGCCCGGCCCAAGGCCCGGCCAGCACCCGCGATAAATCCAGTACCCGTAGATGCGAAAGCGCGCCCATGGCCGTTCTCCTATTAATAGAACGCCTGGATGCCAGTCTGCGCACGACCGAGGATCAGTGCGTGGACGTCATGCGTACCTTCATAGGTATTCACCACTTCCAGGTTGACCAAGTGGCGAGCAACACCGAATTCATCGGAAATGCCGTTGCCACCCAGCATGTCGCGCGCCATGCGAGCAATGTCCAGGGACTTGCCGCAGGAGTTGCGCTTCATCATCGAAGTGATCTCGACCGCTGCAGTACCTTCATCTTTCATACGACCCAGACGCAGGCAACCTTGCAGCGCCAGGGTGATTTCAGTCTGCATGTCGGCCAGCTTCTTCTGGATCAGCTGAGTGGCGGCCAATGGACGGCCAAACTGCTGACGATCCAGGGTGTATTGGCGAGCGGTGTGCCAGCAAAACTCGGCCGCGCCCAGCGCGCCCCAGGAAATGCCGTAACGTGCCGAGTTGAGGCACGTAAAAGGACCTTTCAAACCACGGACATCCGGGAAGATGTTCTCTTCAGGGACAAACACGTTATCCATGACGATCTCGCCGGTGATGGATGCACGCAGGCCAACCTTGCCGTGAATCGCAGGAGCACTCAGGCCCTTCCAGCCTTTCTCCAGAACGAAGCCGCGGATGTCGCCGGCGTCGTCCTTGCCCCAGACCACGAACACATCGGCAATCGGGCTGTTGGTGATCCACATCTTGTTGCCGGTCAGGCTATAGCCTCCTTCCACTTTGCGCGCACGAGTAATCATCGCGCCCGGGTCGGAACCGTGGTTAGGTTCGGTCAGACCGAAGCAACCAATCCATTCGCCTGAAGCCAGTTTCGGCAGGTACTTCTGCTTCTGGGCTTCGGTACCAAATTCATTGATCGGCACCATGACCAGCGAGGACTGCACACTCATCATCGAGCGATAGCCGGAGTCGACACGCTCGACTTCACGGGCGATCAGGCCGTAGCTGACGTAGTTCAGGCCGCTGCCACCATACTGCTCAGGGATAGTCGCGCCCAACAGACCTATTTCGCCCATCTCGCGGAAGATTGCCGGGTCGGTCTTTTCATGGCGGAAAGCTTCGAGAACACGCGGCGCGAGCTTCTGCTGAGCGAATTGCTCAGCGGTGTCGCGGATCATGCGTTCTTCTTCGGTGAGCTGTTGATCCAACAGCAGGGGATCGATCCAGTTGAAGCTAGCTTTACCGCCCATGAGTGTGTCCTCTCGAATCGGGTCAAATAACATGGACTGATCCTAGGCCGTGTTCGGCATCACGGCAAACGAGGAATTTGCATACTGTTGTGCTAATTTCTCACTCCGTAACATCGCCAAATAGCTTTTATGCGATGTATTAGTGAGGTTGAAGTACATGCGCAGGAAAATCCCCAGCACAACTGCCCTGATCAGCTTTGAAGCGGCAGCTCGCCACGAAAGCTTTACCAAGGCTGCCCAGGAGCTTTCGCTCACTCAGGGCGCAATTTGCCGACAGATCGCCAGCCTTGAGGAGTTCCTCAGCGTAGAACTGTTCCGACGCTCGCGACGTGGGGTCAAGCTGACGGAGGCCGGCCTTTCCTACAGCCGACGGGTAGCCACTCAACTGGATGCGGTTGAGCGGGACACCTTGTCAGTGATGGGCCAGCAAGGTGCCAACGTGATCGAGCTGGCGGTGGTTCCAACCTTCGGCACTCAATGGCTGCTGCCACGACTCAAGGATTTCCAGCAAAAACACCCGGAAGTGACGGTCAACCTCACCAACCGAACGCGACCCTTCCTGTTTGCCGACACCGACTTCGATGCAGCTATCTATTTTGGCGACGCGGACTGGTCGGGTACCGAATCCCACAGGCTGATGGGTGAAAATCCGATGCCCGTGTGCAGCCCTGACTTACTGGGAAAAAAGACCAATCTGACCCCCAGTGAAATCGCCGAATTGCCCCTACTTCAGCAGACCACCCGCCCTTATGCCTGGCGCCAGTGGTTCAACTCCCAAAACCTTAATATCCCGCGAGACATGACAGGGCCGCGCTACGAGCTATTCTCCATGCTTGCCCAAGCGGCCATGCACGATATGGGAATAGCGCTGATTCCACCGTTCCTGATTCAACGCGAACTGGCCGAGAAGCGCCTGGTCATTGCCAACCCCCAGGCGCTATCCAGCATCAAGGCGTATTACCTGATGATTCCTGAGCGAAAGGTGGAATCGGCCTCTTTAAGGGCATTTCGCGATTGGCTGGTCAATCAAGCACAGAGCTATAGCCTAGAAGGATAAAGGCTCAGCTCAATTAGCTGACCCCGTAGTCAGCAAAATAAAAGCCCTACAGATATAAGTATTTGTCGCATATTCGAAGACTGTACCGACAAGCAGCACAAACGTCCTAGAAGTGCCTGAGTACGTGGCCTTGAGCCTCTATTGGGAAGCAATAACGACTCATTCACCTGACCGATGCGTAAATTCTTCAATTTTTACAAGAATCCTTACAAGGCACGGCCTGCAAGGGATTGAACCGGCCAGTTGCGACATTCGGTCACGGGGTGACTTGTAGTTAATTTTCCGTCACCCGTCATAAACCCTTGAAGGGCACTAAGTTCGCCTGCAAAATGCCGCGCCCCGCCCTGATTTGGCGGGATCGTGCTGATCGGCCGCCCCCAGCCGCACCATCCGAAGTGCCTGGGTTTACTCAATAAGATCACGCAGGAGATTTGACGTGCACATTGGTGTTCCTCTCGAAACCCAGACCGGTGAAACACGGGTTGCTGCAACCCCGGAAACCATCAAGAAGCTGATCGGCCAGGGTCATAAGGTCACTGTGCAAAGCGGCGCCGGCATTAGTGCCAGCGTTGTCGACAGTGCCTATGAAGCGGCAGGCGCAAATATTGGCAGCGCCAACGATGCGTTTGGTGCCGAGCTGATTCTCAAGGTGGTCGCCCCCAGCGACAGCGAGCTGACGCTGATTAAAAGCGGCACCGTTGTGGTGGGCATGCTCAATCCGTTCAGCAATGAAACCATTGCCAAGCTGGCTGAGTGCGGCATTACCGCTTTCGCGCTGGAAGCCGCGCCGCGCACCTCCCGAGCTCAGAGCCTGGATGTGCTGTCCTCCCAAGCCAACATCGCCGGTTATAAAGCCGTGTTGCTGGCCGCTCACCACTATCCACGCTTCATGCCGATGCTGATGACCGCTGCGGGTACCGTGAAAGCGGCGCGCGTGCTGATTCTCGGCGCTGGCGTGGCTGGTTTGCAGGCGATCGCTACGGCGAAACGTCTGGGCGCAGTGATCGAAGCGTCTGACGTACGTCCTGCGGTAAAAGAGCAGATCGAATCCCTCGGCGCCAAGTTCGTCGACGTGCCTTATGAGACCGATGAAGAGCGCGAATGCGCCGTCGGTGTCGGCGGTTACGCGCGACCAATGCCCGCCAGCTGGATGCAACGTCAGGCCCTGGCCGTGCACGAACGCGCCAAGCAGGCTGACATTGTCATCACCACCGCACTGATCCCGGGCCGCAAGGCACCGACGCTCTTGAGCGCGGAAACCGTGGCACAGATGAAGCCAGGCTCGGTGGTCATCGACCTCGCGGCAGCCCAGGGCGGTAACTGCCCACTCACCGTGGCTGACCAGGTCGTCGTCGAGAATGGCGTGATCATTTGCGGCCCGACCAACCTGGCCGGCGCAGTCGCGGCAGACGCTTCGGCACTGTACGCGCGCAACCTGCTGGACTTCCTGAAGCTGGTCTTCAACAAAGAAGGCCAGTTCGAGATCAACCTCGAAGACGACATCGTCGCCGCGTGCCTGATGTGCCGCGACGGCCAAGTCATCCGCAAAAACGCCTAAGCAGGGATTCAGACGATGGAAGAGCTTATCTCCCCCGGTATCTACAACCTGATCATCTTCGTGCTGGCGATTTATGTCGGTTATCACGTGGTCTGGAACGTTACGCCTGCGCTGCACACACCACTGATGGCGGTGACTAACGCGATCTCGGCGATCGTCATCGTCGGCGCCATGCTGGCCGCAGCTTTGACCGTGACGCCATTGGGCAAGACCATGGGCACGTTGGCCGTGGCTTTGGCGGCAGTGAACGTGTTTGGTGGCTTCTTGGTTACCCGCAGGATGCTTGAGATGTTCAAGAAAAAAGCCCCGAAAGCAGTAAAAGAAGAGGCGTCCAAGTAATGAGCATGAATCTCGTCACGACGCTCTACTTGATCGCGTCGATCTGCTTCATCCAGGCTCTTAAGGGCCTTTCGCACCCGACTACGTCGCGGCGCGGCAACCTGTTCGGCATGCTCGGCATGGCGCTGGCAATCATCACGACTGTCGGTCTGGTCTACAAACTCGGCGCAGAACTCGCTACAGCGGGCATTGGCTACGTCATCGTCGGTCTGTTGGTCGGCGGCACCGCCGGTTCGATCATGGCCAAACGCGTTGAAATGACCAAGATGCCGGAACTGGTCGCCTTCATGCACAGCATGATCGGTCTGGCCGCAGTGTTCATCGCCATTGCGGCGGTGGTCGAGCCGCAATCCCTAGGCATCGTTAAGCAGTTGGGTGATTCGATTCCGGCCGGTAACCGCATGGAGCTGTTCCTTGGCGCAGCGATTGGTGCCATCACCTTCTCCGGTTCGGTAATTGCCTTCGGTAAGCTCTCGGGCAAGTACAAGTTCCGCCTGTTCCAGGGCGCACCGGTACAGTTCAGCGGCCAACACAAGTTGAACCTTGTGTTGGGCCTGGCGACGCTCGGCCTGGGCATCACCTTCATGCTGACCGGCAACCTCGGTGCTTTCGCCCTGATGTTGGCCCTGGCCTTCGTGATGGGCGTGCTTATCATCATCCCGATCGGTGGTGCCGACATGCCGGTGGTGGTGTCAATGCTCAACAGCTATTCCGGTTGGGCAGCCGCGGGTATCGGCTTCTCGCTGAACAACTCGATGCTGATCATCGCCGGTTCACTGGTGGGTTCGTCTGGTGCGATCCTCTCGTACATCATGTGCAAAGCGATGAACCGCTCGTTCTTCAACGTCCTGCTCGGCGGTTTCGGCGGCGCAACAGATACCGCAGGTCCAGCTGGCGCCAAGGAAGCTCGTCCGGTGAAATCCGGCTCGTCCGACGACGCCGCGTTCCTGCTGACCAACGCCGACACCGTGATCATCGTGCCGGGCTACGGCCTGGCGGTGGCACGTGCCCAGCACTCGCTGATGGAACTGGCGGAGAAGTTGACTCACCGTGGTGTCACTGTGAAGTTTGCGATCCACCCGGTCGCCGGGCGGATGCCAGGGCACATGAACGTCCTGCTGGCCGAGGCCGAAGTACCTTACGAGCAAGTGTTCGAGATGGAAGACATCAACTCCGAGTTCGGTCAGACCGACGTGGTGTTGGTGCTTGGCGCCAACGACGTGGTCAACCCGGCGGCGAAGAACGATCCGAAATCGCCGATTGCCGGCATGCCGATCCTAGAAGCCTATAAAGCCAAGACCGTGATCGTCAACAAACGCTCGATGGCCAGCGGCTATGCCGGTCTGGACAACGAACTGTTCTATCTGGACAAAACCATGATGGTTTTCGGCGACGCCAAGAAAGTCATCGAGGATATGGTTAAAGCAGTCGATTAACACTCTTCGGCACCCTGAACGCCCCGACTCGTCGGGGCGTTTTTGTTTGCGGCTGTTACAGGTCCTGTAACGGTGTTTTGTCTATAAGCTTCGGAATAGACGCCTCGAATGCGACCTTGGTAGCGGGACGGGTGCCAATCAAATTCACTAGACTGCGTACCTTGCTTCCGTTGCCCGAGATAACAATCCATGTACCGTGATCGTATTCGCTTGCCTTCGTTGTTGGATAAGGTGATGAGCGCCGCTGACGCTGCCGCTCTGATTCAGGACGGCATGACCGTCGGCATGAGTGGTTTCACTCGCGCCGGCGAAGCCAAAGCCGTGCCCCACGCACTGGCCGAACGCGCCAAAATCACCCCGCTGAAAATCACGCTGATGACCGGCGCCAGCCTGGGCAACGACCTCGATAAACAGCTCACCGAAGCCGGCGTACTGTCACGACGTATGCCATTCCAGGTCGACAGCACCCTGCGCAAGGCCATTAACGCCGGTGAAGTGATGTTCATTGACCAGCACCTCTCTGAAACCGTCGAGCAATTGCGCAACCAGCAGCTCAAACTGCCGGACATCGCGGTGATTGAGGCCGTGGCCATCACCGAGCAGGGCCATATCGTGCCGACCACTTCGGTGGGTAACTCGGCCAGCTTTGCGATTTTCGCCAAACACGTAATCGTCGAGATCAACCTGGCGCACAACCCAAATCTCGAAGGCCTGCACGACATCTATATCCCGACCTATCGGCCGACCCGCACACCGATTCCGCTGGTAAAGGTCGACGATCGCATTGGCCGCACGGCCATCCCGATCCCGCCGGAAAAGATCGTCGCGATCGTGATCACCAATCAGTCCGACTCGCCGTCCACCGTGTTGCCGCCAGACGTCGACACTCAGGCCATTGCCGACCACCTGATCGACTTCTTCAAGCAGGAAGTGGCTGCCGGGCGCATGACCAACAAGCTCGGCCCGCTGCAGGCCGGGATTGGCAACATCGCCAACTCGGTGATGTGCGGGCTGATCGACTCGCCGTTCGAAGACCTGACGATGTACTCCGAAGTGCTTCAGGACTCGACCTTCGACCTGATCGACGCCGGCAAGCTGAGCTTTGCTTCGGGCAGTTCGATCACCTTATCGAGCCGTCGCAATACCGATGTTTTCGGCAACCTTGAGCGCTACAAGGACAAATTGGTCCTGCGCCCGCAAGAAATTTCCAACCACCCGGAAGTGGTGCGCCGGCTCGGCATCATCGGTATCAACACGGCGCTTGAGTTCGACTTGTACGGCAACGTCAACTCCACCCACATCTGCGGCACGAGGATGATGAACGGCATCGGCGGCTCGGGCGACTTTGCGCGCAATGCGCATTTGGCGATCTTCGTAACCAAGTCGATCGCCAAGGGCGGCGCGATTTCCAGTGTGGTGCCGATGGTCAGCCACGTTGATCACACGGAGCATGACGTTGACATCCTTGTCACGGAGATCGGTCTGGCAGACTTGCGTGGCCTGGCGCCGCGAGAGCGAGCTCGAGTCATCATCGATAACTGCGTGCACCCGGACTATCGCCAAGCCCTCGATGACTACTTCACAGCTGCTTGTGCACTCGGCGGACACACGCCGCATATTCTGCGTGATGCCCTGAGCTGGCACATAAACCTGGAGGAAACCGGGCGGATGCTCACGGTGTAATTGGTACAGATAGCAGCTGACGCAAACACAGTTTCGTCGGCTTGCTGTTGCCAGATCAAATCCTGAATCAAACTGTACTGCTGTACCGGTCTTTTCCTACCGTAATTGCCTACCTTTTCGAGTCAATTCACCAAAAACGCACGATATTAGTGCAGGCAAGTACAGTTGCCTCAATTTCGACCAGTACACCGCCCTTTAACAGTTAACTGGTCCCTCACAATACAGGTGAACTGTATCTAGAGAGACTGGCCAAACGAGAGGATCATTGGCATCAGTTAAACCACTACCTAATCCCGCCACAAGCGGAAGGATGTCAACCATGGAACGTACACTCAGTTCCGAGCTGTTTTTCGAAGACAACGCTGTAAAAACCCAGGCTTCCACGCCTCTTCGCGTTCTCGCCAACCTGATGTTGTGGCAGCGCCGCATCTCCAGCCGCCATCAACTGGCTCGTCTGGATTCGCGCCTGCTGGCTGATGCCGGGATTAGCGAAGCACAACGCTACGAAGAGCTGAGCAAGCCGTTCTGGCGCTAAGTTAGCGTCGCTGGCTCTGACCCACCGGGTCCACCGCCAGCATCCAAATTGAAAAAACAAAGCCCGTCGTGGGAAACCACGACGGGCTTTGTCGTTTTTGAGCATCAATAGGGGTCATACAGTGGAGACCCCTCTCAACAGGTACAGATTCATAAAACAACAAACTGAACCAGTACAATTTCAACATAGCGTGTCTGTTGCAGGAGGCAGGAAGGGATCACCCTGAAATACCGAATTACCAGCAAAAGGACCGCGCAATGAATCACTTACTGGATGTTTCCATTTGCACGCCTCAATCAACACCTCGCCCCCATTGGTTTCGTAGATTAATCGGTGGCCTCGCCAACAGCCTGGAAAGGACCCGAACCCGGCGTTTACTGGGCCAACTCAATGACCGGCAGCTCTCAGACCTGTGCATCAGCCACGCGGATCGTCTCAACGAATTGGATAAACCGTTCTGGCGCTAGCTTCCTGCTTGAACAGACGGGACTGTTCGAACCGATACTCATAGGCCTAATATCCAGATGGAACGTGGCGAACGCTGCATGAGTGGCGTCTGACTCACCAGACACCGCCACCTCTCAATCGGTTTTCCAAAGGAGTTTCACCATGTCCCGACTTCGTCTGCTCAGCGCTGCAGCCCTGCTTGCCGTGGCTGCCAATTCCCACGCCACCAGCTTTATCGTGACCACCGATGCCGTCGTCGGCGCGCTCAAGGCAACGTCCGATGCGACTTCCGATGTCACTTCTTCCTTTCGCGATGACAAAATCGTACGTGCCGCCCGTGATGACGCCGCCAGCTTCGTGGCCAGCGAAGGCGCCATTCGTGGCGTGAAACTGGAAAGCGCACTCGACCATATTCGCCACCAGGCACCTCAGATGAACGCGACTGATGCACAACTGGCGCAAGCCATACTGACTATCTAAGCGGCATCACTGACGTGGGACACGTCCGCCGTGTCCCAATGTTTCGGCGCTGGCTCTAGACCAGGCGTTGCGCTAGCCTTGCGACTCGCCTTCACCTATCGAGTCTCATGCGTTTTCTTTCACATCTATTGATCACTCCGGTTTTCGTGGCAGCCTTTTGGATGGGCTCGGTCCATGCCTTTGACGCCTTCAACCTGTCAACACAAGGCATTGTGGCCACCGGTTACGCCACAAGCATGGTGGCCTCTGCCCCCTTCGACCGTAAGCTGCTCCTCGCGGCACACGATGACGCTGCGGCGTTCATCGCCAGCGACGGCCAACTGCGAGGAGCACAACTGGAGTCCGCCCTGATTTATCTGCGCCGGACCCAGTCAAAACTTCATGCCAGCGACCTTGAACTGGCGCAGGCAATTCTCGTCCAATAGTTATCCTTGTCCTTGCGGAGTCGTTCCATGCGTAGCCCTCTGATTGTTGCCGCCCTTGGCCTTCTGTTATTGGCCGATGTTGCCCAGGCGCACACTCTGGTCGCCACCAGTAACATCATCATCAATGCCACCCAACGCACGCTTGATTTCACTTCCGATACCACGACATCCATCCGTGACTCGAAGATCGTTCGTGAAGCCCACGACGATGCGGCCAGCTTCGTCGCCAGCGATGGCGAGATTCGTGGCGCGCACCTGGAAGCGGCCTTCAACACGTTGCGCACCCGCGTACCAGAAGCCCGCGACGCCAGTGATCAGGTTCTCGCCGAAGCCATCCTCGCACTGTGAGGTCGCCAGGCGCCTGGCTGTTGGCGGGGGTCATGTTGCTGCTCGGCAATACGGCCCAGGCTGACTTGCAATTAAGGCTCAAGACCGAGGGCCTCAGCCCCACTCAACAGCAGGCCAGTCAGGCGTTGCTCGATGAAGCTATGCAGGCCCTGCCGCCGCGGTTCATCGAGCAGCTCGACCGACGCATCGACGTCGGCTGGACCGATGACATGCCGAGCAACGCTTACGGTCAGGCATCGCTGGTGTCCGAGCTCGATCTGAATCGCAACTTGCTTGTGAGCCTCACTGACGGCAGCGCCGCGACCAAGAAGACCTATCGTCCCCATGGCACCGTGCGCCGCGAAATGCTGGCCACCGTGTTGCACGAACTTACCCACATCTATGACCGCTCGCGCCTGTGGCCAGACGCAGAGCGCACGCTGATTCAGCGCTGCACCCGGCGCAACAGCAGCTCGGGACTGGTGGGTATCCCGGATCAATGCCGCGGCCAATCAGCACGGCGTTTTACCCTCAGTGATGACCCGCGCCTGCTCGACCTCGCCGGCTGGCCGCAGTACGTTGGCCGCCGCGGCGAGCGCGAACAACATAACCGGCAAATTGCCCGTAGCCCGGACATTTACGAAACGAGCAGCCCCAAGGAATTTGTCGCGGTCAACATGGAGTATTTCCTCCTGGACCCGAGCTACGCCTGCCGTCGCCCTGCGCTGTACCGCTACTACAAAGACCATTTCGGCTGGGCGCCCACCGCTAAAGACGCATGTGGCAAAACCTTCTCCTTCCTCAATGCCGGCAATGATTTCGCCAAAACGCCACTGGGCAAGGTCGATCCGGAACGGGTTTACGCCGTCGACTATCTGCTGGCTGAAGCCAACCAGAACTGGGTCAGCCGCTGGGGCCACAGCATGTTGCGGTTGGTGATCTGTGCACCCGGCCGGCCACGTGGTCCGGATTGCCGGCTCGATCTGGATCAGCATCTGGTGTTGTCCTACCGCGCCTTTGTCGGTGACGTACAGCTGTCGAGTTGGGACGGACTGGTGGGCAAGTATCCGTCGCGCCTGTTTGTCCTGCCGCTGGCCCAGGTGATCGACGAATACACCAAGACCGAACTGCGCAGCCTGGCCTCGGTGCCGCTGAACCTGTCGCGCAGCGAGATCGAAGACGTGGTGGAACACGCCGCCGAAATGCACTGGAGTTACGACGGCAACTACTTCTTCCTGTCCAATAACTGCGCGGTAGAGGGCCTGAAGTTACTGCGTAGCAGCACCAACAACACAAAACTGGTCGGGTTGGACAGCATCATGCCCAACGGTTTGCTGGAAGTGCTCAAGGGCCGCGGACTGGCGGACACCAGCGTGCTGAATGATCCCCGCGAAGCGCTGCGTCTGGGTTATCGTTTCGACTCCTTCCGCGATCGTTATCAAGCGATGTTCGAAGTGCTGAAGAAGCACTTGCCGATCAAGCAGGAAAAGGTCGAAGACTGGCTCGCCTTAAAAGCTGAGGAGCGTCGGCAATGGATCGACCAAGCCGACTTGCGCACCAGCGCAGCATTGCTGTTGTTGGAGCAGGCAGCCTTCCGCCAACAATTGGTGTTGGCCCAGGACGAAGTTAAGCAGCGCTATCTGGGCGCTCGGGAATTGAAAAACGGCGGCATGGACAAAGCCAACGCGACCTTGCAGCAAATTCTTGCCAACAGCGGATTCCTCAGCCGTCCGGCGGAGCTGCTTGGCACCGGGGGTTATGGATTGCCGCAGCCGAGTGAGTGGCAGCGTCTCGAGTCGGAAAGCAGCCTGCGGCAGAAGCAGCTTCAGGCGCTGACAGGCGATCTGGACAAAGAGGTGAGAGCGCTGCTCGAACCGAGCCGTGCGGCCGAGATGGCCGCCAATGAAGCCAACCTGAAGCAGGTCGGCGAGCATCTGAGGAAGTTGCACAAGGCTGCGGGCGGGTTGGAGCTGCCATGATAGAAACACCGCAGGACTTGTAGCCGCTGCCGAAGGCTGCGTTCGGTTCGGCATTTTCATCGGGCCTTTCCTCACTGCACATACAGCAAAAAGGGCTTCAGAACGTAGTCCTGAAGCCCTCGGTCTTGCTGTTTAGTCTGTGCCGCGAGGCTCTAATTCCTCTCTATCAGGAACTTTACCTTCAGCTGACGCGGGCTTTACGCACACCGTCTGCCAGCGCCGAGCAAAGGCTCAACACACCATCAACTGCCTGATCCGGCGTCGAGGCATTGGCGATGTGATCGATCAACGCCGAACCCACCACCACGCCATCAGCCAGACGCGCGATGGACGCCGCTTGCTCCGGTGTACGAATACCGAAACCGATGCTGATCGGCAGATCGGTATGGCGACGCAGACGTGCAACGGCTTCTTCAACATGCTCCAGCGTCGCCGCGCCCGCACCGGTCACACCGGCAACAGACACGTAATAGACGAAGCCAGAGCTGCCGTTCAGGACAGTCGGCAGGCGCACATCATCAGTCGTCGGGGTGGTCAGACGGATGAAGTCCAGGCCGGCAGCCTGAGCGGGGTCGCACAGCTCGCCGTTATGCTCCGGCGGCAAGTCGACCACGATCAGACCGTCAACGCCGGCCTCTTTGGCGTCGGCGATGAAGCGCGGCACGCCGTACATGTGGATCGGGTTGAAGTAACCCATCAGCACCAGCGGCGTCTCGGTATTGCCTTCACGGAACTCACGAACCATTTGCAGGGTTTTCGCCAGGTTCTGCTTGGCGCCGAGGGCGCGGATGTTGGCCAACTGGATTGCCGGGCCATCGGCCATCGGATCCGTGAAGGGCATGCCCAACTCGATCACGTCGGCACCGGCGCCAGGCAGGCCTTTGAGGATCGCCAGAGAGGTGTCATAGCTCGGGTCGCCAGCGGTCACGAAGGTCACCAGGGCGGCACGATTCTGTTCCTTGAGTTCGGCAAAACGCGTTTGCAGGCGGCTCATCAGTGTTTCTCCTGCTTGGACTGCTCTTGTTGAGAGTGTTCCATGTGGTGCATCACGGTTTGCATGTCTTTGTCGCCGCGACCGGACAGGTTGACCACCATCAGGTGATCTTTCGGCAGGGTCGGTGCGCGCTTGAACACTTCGGCCAGGGCATGAGCGCTTTCCAGTGCAGGAATAATCCCTTCCAGACGGCAGCATTTGTGGAACGCGTCGAGGGCTTCGTCGTCGGTCACCGAGGTGTACTGCACGCGGCCGATGTCGTGCAACCAGGCGTGTTCCGGTCCGATACCTGGGTAGTCGAGGCCAGCGGAGATCGAGTGAGCGTCGATGATCTGGCCATCGTCGTCCTGCAGCAAGAAGGTCCGGTTACCGTGCAGCACGCCCGGTACGCCGCCGTTCAGGCTGGCTGCGTGCTTGCCGGTTTCAATACCGTAACCGGCGGCTTCAACGCCGATGATCTCGACGCTCTTGTCGTCGAGGAACGGGTGGAACAGGCCCATGGCGTTGGAACCGCCACCGATGCACGCCACCAGGCTGTCCGGCAAACGACCTTCCTGGTCTTGCAGTTGAGTACGGGTTTCTTTGCCGATAACGGCCTGGAAGTCGCGAACCATCGCAGGATAAGGGTGCGGACCGGCCACAGTGCCAATCAGGTAGAAGGTGCTGTCGACGTTGGTCACCCAGTCACGCAGGGCTTCGTTCATCGCATCTTTCAGGGTACCGGTACCGGCCACGACCGGGATCACTTCGGCGCCCAGCAGCTTCATGCGAAATACGTTGGCCTGCTGACGCTCGATGTCAGTGGTGCCCATGTAGATCACGCAGTCGAGGCCAAAACGCGCAGCCACGGTGGCGGTCGCCACGCCGTGCATGCCAGCACCGGTCTCGGCGATGATGCGTTTCTTGCCCATGCGCCGCGCCAGCAGAATCTGGCCGATGCAGTTGTTGATCTTGTGCGCGCCGGTGTGGTTCAGCTCTTCGCGCTTGAGGTAAATCTTCGCGCCGCCGCAGAACTCTGTCAGACGTTCGGCAAAGTACAGTGGGCTTGGGCGACCTACGTAGTCGCGCTGGAAGTAGGCCAATTCTTCTTTGAATGCAGGATCATCCTTGGCCAATTCGTATTCACGGGCCAGATCGAGGATCAACGGCATCAGGGTTTCGGCGACGTAACGGCCGCCGAACGCGCCAAACAGGCCGTTGGCGTCGGGGCCGTTGCGCAGATTAGTCTGGGTCATGGGTCGCTCCAGTTGAATGCGTGGGATGATGCTTTTGAAGAGAGAGTGGGCTTCACTCTACCCCTGACGCCTCAGGCTGAAAACCGATAAGATCGCTGCAACCTGTCAGGAAAACTCACAGATATCATGAGTCATGACCTTCCCCCGTTGAACGCCCTTCGGGCCTTCGAAGCGACTGCCCGCCTGAATAGCGTCAGCAAGGCGGCCGAACAGCTGCACGTCACCCATGGTGCAGTCAGCCGGCAACTCAAGGTGCTTGAAGAACACCTGGGCGTGAGCCTGTTCATCAAGGAAGGCCGCGGCCTTAAACTCACAGATGCCGGCATTCGTTTGCGCGATGCCAGCGGCGAGGCGTTCGAGCGTTTACGGACTGTTTGTGCGGAGCTGACCCAAAGCACCGCCGATGCACCGTTCGTACTGGGTTGCTCGGGCAGCTTGTTGGCACGCTGGTTTATTCCCAGGTTGGGACGGCTGAATACCGACCTGCCGGACCTGCGCCTGCACCTGTCGGCTGGCGAGGGTGATCTCGATCCACGTCGCCCGGGACTGGACGCCTTGCTGGTGTTTGCCGAGCCACCTTGGCCAGCGGACATGCAGGTGTATGAGTTGGCGAGCGAACGCATCGGCCCGGTCATGAGCCCAAGATTTGCGGGCTACGAACGCCTGCAAGACGCACCGCCCACAGCGCTGCTGAACGAGCCATTACTTCACACCACCTCTCGCCCACAGGCCTGGCCGAGTTGGGCACAACAAAGCGGCCTCGACGCCAAGGCGTTGAAGTACGGTCAGGGTTTCGAGCATTTGTATTATTTGCTGGAGGCTGCAGTGGCCGGGCTGGGTGTGGCGATTGCCCCTGAACCGCTGGTGGCCGAGGACTTGAAGGCCGGTCGCCTGGTTGCGCCTTGGGGCTTCAGTGAAACCCCGGCGCAACTGGCGTTGTGGCTACCCCAACGCGCCGCGGACGGCCGCGCTCGGCAACTGGCGCAGTGGCTCAAAAACGAGCTGCGCCAGACGGATTAGTCACCGCGTTTGCATAGCAGATAAGCCGCGAGCAGACCCAATGCACCGACGGCGACACCCGCTGTAGTCCAAGGGTGTTCCTGGGCGTAGTCCCGCGAGGCAATCCCGGTTTCACGGGTTTTGACTTTGACTTCTTCGTACGCATCGCTGAGCAGGTGGCGCGAATGCTTCAGCGCGTTTTCGGCGTTGCTTTTCAACGCTTTAAGGGTTTTACGCGACTCGTCCGAGGCGTCGTCTTTCAAATTTTCCAAAGATTTCAGCAGACTCTCGATCTCGGCTTCCATGCTTTGCAATGAGGCTTTACGTAAAGAGGTGTTGGCCATGGTGGCTCTCCTGCATTGATTGAGTTGCGTGTGTTGGTTGGGACTTCAGGGGTTCGAGAAAGTGCAGTAAATCTGAACTTCTGCGTCGGACTGGCCGACAGAAGTAATACGAAAAATCACTGCTAGGCTGTATTTCACACCCTGAGGAGAACGCCATGACTGATCATCACACCTACAAGAAAGTCGAACTGGTTGGCTCGTCCACCAGCAGCATTGAAGACGCCATCAACAACGCTCTGGCCGAAGCCAATAAAAGCATCAAGCACCTGGAATGGTTTGAAGTGACCGAAACCCGCGGGCACATCAAGGACGGCAAGGCTGCACACTTCCAGGTGACGCTCAAAGTCGGGTTCCGGATTGCCACTAGCTGAGTTTGAGCTAATCTTCGGAAATTGCGCGCTGGCCGAGCGCCATAGGGAATGGCAAAGCGCTACATATGTACATCCGGCTGATCGCTGGGTGCCCCTATTGATCCGACCAGGGAATGCGATCGATGAAGTATTTTATTTTGGCGGTAGGTTTGTTGAGTCTTGCAGGAACAGCCTTTGCTCACGGCAAGCCATGCGAAGAGCTGAAAGCCGATATCGCCGCGAAGCTGGATGCCAAAGGTATTTCCAATTATTCACTGGAAATCGTAGATAAAGGCACTGCTGCTGACGGGAAAGTCGTCGGCACCTGTGAAAAAGGCACCAAGCAAATCGTCTACAAGCAGGGCTGACCTCCCTCTAAAATGAAAAAGCCGACGCAATGACGTCGGCTTTTTTGTGCTCGTTATTTGAATGTCAGCCCTTCATGACCTGCGCCAGCAGCTCATAGGAGTGCACGCGATCGGCATGTTCGTACAGGTCGCAGGTGAAAATCAGCTCGTCCGCCTGGGTCTGCTCGATCAGCACTTCCAGTTTTGCGCGGATTTTCTGCGGACTGCCAACCATCGCCAGGCCAAGGAAATCGCCGACGGCTTCTTTTTCATGAGGCAGCCACAGGCCGTCCATGGTTTTTACCGGGGGACGTTGCACCAGGCTCTGGCCACGCATCAACGCCAGGATGCGCTGATAGACCGAGGTCGCCAGATAATCGGCATGCTCGTCGGTGTCGGCAGCCACCAAGGGCACACCGAGCATTACGTAGGGCTTATCCAATATTGCTGAAGGCTTGAAGTGATTGCGATAGACGCGAATGGCCTCATGCATGAAGCGCGGTGCGAAATGTGAAGCGAAGGCGTAGGGCAAACCACGTTCACCGGCCAGTTGTGCACTGAACAAGCTGGAGCCCAGCAGCCAGACCGGGACATGGGTGCCCGTACCTGGCATTGCGATGATCCGCTGGTCCGGGGTGCGCGGGCCGAGGTAGCGCATCAGCTCCGCCACGTCTTCCGGGAACTCGTCGGCGCTGCCGGAGCGTTCACGGCGCAGCGCGCGAGCGGTCATCTGATCAGAACCGGGTGCGCGCCCCAGCCCCAGATCTATCCGCCCCGGATAAAGGCTTTCGAGGGTGCCGAACTGCTCGGCGATCACCAGTGGCGCATGGTTGGGCAGCATCACGCCACCGGAACCGACACGAATAGTCGAAGTGCCGCCGGCCAGGTAGCCCAGCAGTACCGAGGTTGCGGAACTGGCAATGCCGTCCATGTTGTGGTGCTCGGCAACCCAGAAGCGGTTGTAGCCGAATTTTTCGACGTGCTGCGCCAGATCCAGGGAATTGCGCAGCGACTGGGCCGCGCTGCCGTTCTCCCGCACGGGCACCAGATCGAGGGTCGAGAACTTGATATCGGACAGTCGTTTCATAAACCTGCTTCTCCAATTGAGGGCGCAGGTTTTTTCTTACAAACGAAAACCTGCCGAATCTATAAGCGTGTTTTATGCAATGAGGGCATATACCCGAGTTTCAATAGCAGAGCCAAAATTCCTACGAAATAAGAGGACCGATCAGATGAGGTGAACTTTGCACCACGGTCTATCCTCAGAACCCTAGCAACCGAAAACCACAAAGGCGCGACGCTTCGCGCCGGATCTTGAGGAGGCAGACATGGCTATTACGAAGAAAGCATCGGCTCATTGGGAAGGTGACCTGAAAACCGGCATCGGCTCGATTTCCACGGAAACCGGTGTCCTCAGAGAAGCGCCCTACGGCTTCAAGGCCCGTTTCGAAGGCGGCAAGGGCACCAATCCGGAAGAGCTGATCGGCGCAGCGCACGCGGGCTGCTTCTCCATGGCGTTTTCGATGATTCTCGGCGATGCCGGTCTCAAGGCTGACAGCATCGATACCAATGCCGAAGTCACCCTGGACCAGGTGGACGGCGGTTTTGCGATCACGGCAGTGAAATTGATCCTCAAAGCGAAGATTCCTGGGGCAACTCAGGCTCAATTTGAGGAACTGAGCAATAAAGCCAAAGAAGGTTGCCCGGTTTCCAAAGTGCTGAATGCGAAAATCAGCCTGGATGCAACATTGGTCGGCTGATAGTGGGTTTTCGCGCTGCCCGATAAAAGATCGCAGCCTCGGCGGGCTGCGATCTTTTTTGCGCTGAAACAAAACCTGGCTGGCGAGATTGTGGTCGAATAAATGACAGCAGCTAAAGCGCATTACCGTGCGCGCTGCCTCAAAGGAGCTTCAACCATGAAACGTTTTGCCTTGGCGGTTATCTGTTGCGCGCTGGCCACATCGGCCCTGGCGGCACCGAAATCCTGTGAAGAACTCAAGGCCGAGATTGAAGCCAAGATTCAGGCTAATAACGTCTCGTCCTACACGCTGGAAATCGTCACCAACGACGAAGTACACGATCAGAATATGGTCGTTGGCTCGTGCGAAGGCGGCACGAAGAAAATCATCTACCAGAAGAACGACCGCTGATTCACCTCACATGAGGCAATAGGACTCTCGATCTTCAGCGACGATTTCACGCTTGGCGTTGTACAACCGGGCGCCGGGGGTGAACGCTATCGAACGGCCTTCGAGCACATAACGCTGGCCGGCTTCGAAATGATCGTAGTTGATGGTCAGGTAGCACAAGCGTTCCGTGGGGTCGCTCATCATGCGCATGCCTCCACCACCGGGCACTTCAAAGTCGAATCTGACAACCAGCTCATGGCTGCCCGGCGTGACCTGGAAAAAACGCCCATCGCGCATTCGCTGATTGTCCAGTCGCTCCGCCATCAGCAACTTATCGTTGGGGAATGGCGTAGAAAAGTCGACCCACGCCATCTGCGGATTGACTGCCGGCAACGGACTTGTGCAGCCAGCAACTACGCTTGCGGTCAGTAACAGCATTAGCCTGCGCATGATGAATGTCCCAAGGATTGTCATTCAGCATAGCGCTGATCAGGTGCGTCGGCAGCCTGCCGGTACGCCTTGGCCAATCACTTTACGCTGCTGATCGTAGAGTTTGGCCCACGGCCGAAAACCGATATTCCCCGCCTGCAGCTGATACCGCTCGCCAGCGTTGAAGTCCTTGAATTTCACGTTCAACTGGCAGTCACGCCATAGTGGCTCGGCGTCGGGTCCGATGTTGGTTGGCGCGACCGGGAATTGATAACGAACCGTCAACTCATGGCTACCCGGCTGAACCTCGAAATAGCGCTTGTCGGTAGAAGCCTTGTCATCGACTTCCAGCGCTTGCAGCGCGGTGTCTTCCTGCTTCGAATCCAGGTCGATCCACGCTTGAGCCGGATCATGGGGGGGTAATCCGAATCCAGCACAACCTGCCAGCATCAGCAGGCTTCCTGTCAGCAACAACGTGCGCATAGCGGAGCTCCAGTCAGGCGGGATAGTCTTGCGGGCAGACTCTCCAGGGATGATTCATTTTGATCAAGCCGCTTCCAAGCCTTGGGTTACTTGATCGCGTTTTACGCATTTTGTTTCCGGGTGTGTTGTTATTGTTGCTCAACGGTTGCGCCGGCGTCAGCTATTACGGCCAACTGGCCAGTGGTCAGCTGCAATTGCTGCGGGCACGGGAGCCGGTTTCCACAGTGATTGCCGATCCCGGTCGCGATCAGCAATTGCGTGCGCACCTGACTCACTCGCAAGAGGCCCGCACGTTCGCCAGCCAACACCTGCATCTGCCGGATAACCAGAGTTACCGTTTGTACGCCGACATTGGCCGGCCGTTCGTAGTCTGGAATGTCTTCGCCACACCGGAGTTTTCACTGACGCCGCAGAACCATTGCTTCCCGATCGCTGGTTGCGTCGCCTATCGCGGCTATTACAGTCAGAGCGCGGCCCGCGGTGAGGCAGCATTGCAACGACTGCAAGGTATGGACGTGTCGATCGGTGGCGTCGAGGCTTATTCGACGCTCGGCTGGTTCAACGATCCGATCATCAGTTCGATGATGGGCTGGGGCGACGAACGATTGGCCACGCTGATCTTCCATGAACTGGCGCATCAACGCTTTTATGTAAAAGACGACACCGAATTCAATGAGTCTTTCGCCACCTTCGTCGAACAGGAAGGCACCCGCCAATGGCGTGCATTCCGCGGCCTGGCGCCAGACAGCGGCGCGCAGGTGCAGCAACGGGACCAGTTCCTTCAATTGGTTCTGGAGACCCGCACGCGACTTGAACAGCTGTACACCCTGCCCCTGGCCGCCGACCCGATGCGCCAGCGAAAAGCCGCCGAGTTCGAGCGCTTGCGGGGTGAATACCGGAAGTTACGCGATAGCCAGTGGGCCGGGGACAAACGTTATGACGCGTGGATCAATGCGCCGATGAACAATGCCCGGCTGTTGCCGTTTGGGCTGTACGACCAATGGGTGCCGGCGTTTGCGACGTTGTTCAGACAGGAGGGAGGGGATTGGGTGAGGTTTTATGCGGCAGTCGAGAAGCTAGGCGCGTTGCCGGGTGATGAGCGCAAGGCGACGCTGAAGTCATTGGCTGGATCGTAGACTTGCGGTAACAGGACGGGCCTCTTCGCGGGCAAGCCTCGCTCCTACGAGGGTTCATTACATCGTCGGATCACCCGTAGGAGCGAGGCTTGCCCGCGAAGGCGTCTCCAATGTCACAACCAAATAGCATCCCACAACGGGTAATCTCCTACCCGCTCAACCAAACCTGCTCGCAACGGATTGGCGACGATGTATCGAGCAACTGCCTCTAAACCCTCCTCTTTGCGCAGGCCGCGGTCGTGATAACCGTGCTGCCAAACCGGACCTTGACGTCCAATCGAGCGATTGAGCGTCACCGCAATGCGTGATTTGGTCCGCGCCATCAACTTGGGCAGTTGAGTGTTCTGCAACTCGATCAGCCAATGAAAATGATCAGGCATAACGACCCAGGCTAACGATGTTGCAAACCCTTCTCGCTCAGCCTTTCTAAAGGCGTCTACCACCAATCGACCATTCTTGAAGTCGTGAAACAACGGCTCTCGATTCAAAACCACGGCCGTCAATAGGTAAATCTGTCCAGACTCCGAATATCGTCCAGTGCGCAATCGATGAGCATGTTTTAACTCCGGCAAAGATGATCCTCCTTGATCGTGGCCTTTGTCTTCAGGCTAGGACGATAAGAAGGGATTGGAGTGAGAACAGTTGCTCAGAATGTGTCTGGGCGGACGCCTTCGTATTGATTAACGCTGCAAAAACGCCTGATGCATCTCTTCCAGCGTCTCGAAGTGCCAGGCCGGTGCTTCGGCGCTCAACTCTTCCCGACTGCCAAAACCATAACCCACCGCCGCCGCATCCAGCCCGTTGCTGCGCGCACCGATCAAATCGTGCTTTCGGTCGCCGATCATCAGGGTGCTGGCCGGGTCCAGGCCTTCTTCGGCCATCAGGTGAGCAATCAATTCGACTTTGTTGGTCCGGGTACCGTCCAGTTCGCTGCCGTAAATCACCTTGAAATGCTTGGCGAAGTCAAAATGCCGGGCAATTTCCCGGGCAAAAATCCATGGCTTGGACGTGGCGATATACAGCTGTCGCCCTTGCCCGCTGAGTGTTTCCAGCAGCGGCGTGACGCCATCAAATACACGATTCTCGTACAAGCCGGTGACTTTAAAGCGTTCGCGATAGAAGTTCACCGCCTCCCAGGCCTTGGATTCGTCGAAGTCGTAGAACTGCATGAACGCCTGCAACAATGGCGGGCCGATGAAGTGTTCGAGCTTGCTCAGGTCGGGCTCATCGATGCCCAGTTTGCTCAGGGCGAACTGGATCGAACGGGTGATGCCCTCGCGCGGGTCGGTCAGGGTGCCATCGAGGTCAAACAATACGGTTTGGTAATACATGTTGAATCCTGAATAAGGGCGCAGGGTCAGAGCGGGTCGTAGCCTTCGGCCAGATGCAAATTCTTGAGCTTCACGTAATTCGCCGCGCTGTAGGTGAAAAAGGCTTTTTCCTTGTCAGTCAGTGGCCGAATCTGCTTCACCGGGCTGCCCACATAAAGGAAGCCGCTTTCCAGGCGTTTGCCCGGGGGCACCAGGCTGCCAGCGCCAATGATTACATCGTCGTCAACCACCGCACCGTCCATGACGATGCTGCCCATGCCGATCAGAATCCGATTGCCCACGGTGCAGCCGTGGAGCATGACCTTATGAGCAATGGTCACATCGTCGCCAATCAGCAACGCAAAGCCATCGGGATTGAACGGCCCGGCATGGGTGATGTGCAGCACACAACCGTCCTGCACGCTGGTGCGCGCGCCGATACGAATGCGGTGCATGTCGCCACGAATCACCGTCAGCGGCCAGACCGAGCTGTCTTCGCCGATTTCAACGTCGCCGATCACCACCGCCGAACCGTCGACAAAGGCGCCTTTGCCCAGTAGCGGCGTGTGGTTCTGATACTTGCGAAGGGTCACGATAGGCTCTCTCTCTTTTGCTGATAGCTGCGGTGAGCGTCGATTGTAATTAAGATGGCGCAATGTTTCTTCCAGCCAAGGTGCCAACCGTGAGCGTGAACAACCCTCTTTTGCAGTCCTACGACCTGCCGCCGTTCTCGGCGATCCGTGCCGAACACGTGCAACCGGCCATCGAACAGATCCTGGCTGACAACCGCGCCGCCATTATCGAGATCCTCAAAACCCAGGGCAAACAACCGACCTGGGCCGGCCTGGTGCTGGCGATGGACGAGCTGAATGATCGACTGGGTGCGGCCTGGAGCCCGGTCAGCCACCTGAATGCCGTATGCAACAGCGCCGAATTGCGCGAAGCCTACGAATCCTGCCTGCCCGCCTTGAGCGCCTATTCCACCGAACTGGGGCAGAACCGCGAGTTGTTCGAGGCCTTCGAAGCTCTGGCCAACAGCCCGGAAGCCGCCGGTTTCGACGTCGCGCAGAAAACTATCCTGGAACACTCACTGCGTGACTTCCGTTTGTCGGGTATCGACCTGCCAGAGGCCGAGCAAAAGCGTTACGCCGAAGTGCAGAGCAAATTGTCGGAGCTGGGCAGCCGCTTCTCCAACCAACTGCTCGATGCCACTCAGGCCTGGACCAAGCACGTCACCGATGAAGCCGCCCTCGCCGGCCTGACCGATTCGGCCAAGGCGCAAATGGCCGCGGCCGCACAGGCCAAAGGCCTGGAAGGCTTCCTGATTACCCTGGAATTCCCGAGCTACTACGCGGTGATGACCTACGCCCAGGACCGCGCCCTGCGCGAAGAAGTCTACGCCGCCTACTGCACCCGTGCGTCGGACCAAGGCCCGAATGCCGGTCAGAACGATAACGGCCCGGTCATGGAAGAAATCCTCGACCTGCGTCAGGAGCTGGCCAAACTGCTGGGTTTCGCCAGTTTCTCGGAGCTGAGCCTGGCCACCAAAATGGCCGAATCCAGCGATCAGGTGCTGAGCTTCCTGCGCGATCTGGCCAAGCGTAGCAAGCCGTTCGCCGCTCAGGACCTTGAACAGCTTAAGGCTTACGCCGCTGAACAAGGCTGCCCGGACCTGCAAAGCTGGGACAGCGGTTTCTACGGTGAAAAACTTCGCGAGCAGCGCTACAGCGTCGCCCAGGAAGCCCTTCGCGCTTACTTCCCGATCGACAAAGTGCTGGGCGGCCTGTTCGCTATCGTTCAGCGCCTGTACGGCATCGAAATCGCCGAGCAGAAAGGCTTCGACACTTGGCACCCAGATGTTCGCCTGTTCGAAATCAAGGAAAACGGCCGGCACGTCGGTCGCTTCTTCTTCGACCTCTACGCCCGCGCCAACAAGCGCGGCGGTGCCTGGATGGACGGCGCCCGCGACCATCGCCGCACGGCTGAAGGCGTACTGCAGAGCCCGGTGGCGAACCTGGTGTGCAACTTCACCCCGGCCGACAGCGGCAAGCCAGCCCTGCTGACCCACGACGAAGTCACCACCCTGTTCCACGAATTCGGCCATGGCCTGCATCACCTGCTGACCCGCGTCGAACACGCCGGCGTGTCCGGCATCAACGGCGTGGCCTGGGACGCGGTCGAGTTGCCAAGCCAGTTCATGGAAAACTGGTGCTGGGAGCCGGAAGGGCTGGCGCTGATCTCCGGTCACTACGAAACCGGCGAGCCGCTGCCTCAGGACCTGCTGGGCAAAATGCTCGCGGCGAAGAACTTCCAGTCCGGCCTGATGATGGTTCGCCAATTGGAATTCTCGCTGTTCGACTTCGAATTGCATGCAACCCACGGCGACGGTCGCAGCGTGCTGCAAGTGCTCGAAGGCGTGCGTGACGAGGTCTCGGTCATGCGACCACCGGCGTACAACCGCTTCCCTAACAGCTTCGCCCACATCTTCGCCGGCGGTTACGCGGCGGGTTACTACAGCTACAAATGGGCTGAAGTGCTGTCCGCCGATGCCTTCTCGAAGTTCGAAGAAGACGGCGTCCTCAACGCCGACACGGGGCGCGCATTCCGTGAAGCGATCCTGGCGCGCGGTGGTTCCCAGGAGCCGATGGTGCTGTTCATCGACTTCCGGGGACGCCCGCCGTCGATTGACGCACTCTTGCGCCATAGCGGCCTGAGTGAGGTCGCGGCAGCATGAGTGAGGGGCCTGTGATTACCAAAAGACGCTTTATCGCCGGGGCGGTCTGCCCGGCCTGCAGCGAGCCGGACAAGTTGATGATGTGGAACGAAGACGAAGTCCCGCACCGCGAGTGCGTGGCCTGCGGTTATTCGGACACGCTGAATGAACAAGGCCTGTCCGTGCCGAAGGAATTGGGCACGCGGGTCAACACCTCGGCGCTGAAGGTGCCGGACGCCAAGGTTCAGGCCGTGCAGTTTTTCCCGAACCCGAAGCTGAAGAAAAAGCCTGACGAGCAACACTGAGTCAACACCACCTTCCACTCCTGAACAGATTGGAAGGTGGTATCTATCTACCACCTTTGCCCTGCGCTTCCTTTATAGGCTGACCGAAACCAGCCTCTACTCAAGGACGACGCCATGCCCGACACCCATCCGCTTTTGCAGGCCTGGGATCTGCCGCCTTATTCGCTGGTTCGCGCAAGCTTTCAAGCGCTTCCGCCAAGACTGGGTCTTCAATGCGCAAACAGGGCGAGCCTTTCGCGAGGCGTTTTTTCTCCGGGCGATTCGCGCCCCTTGCTGACCGCCCTGGAAGCGTTTCTTGAACGGCCGATCGTCGAAGATCTTTTCGCACTTTCGTCAGAGGCCGTTGCCCGCTGACGCAGCGGTTTACTCGACATGGGCCGATTTGAACCAACTCTTCATCGAACAGCTGGCGAACGGACTTGTGCTGCAATCGCCGTTGGCCAGCGCGGAACGGAGCTTGTCGGCATCGGCCAGCATCATGTAACGGACGCCGTCCTTGAAATGGGTGGTGTCACCAAAGCCGCCCTGGGTCATTTCGTTCATGGCGTCTTCCTTGCTCCAGCCTTGCACCACGACCCGGTACATGGCCGCCATCAGGCCAGTACGGTCCGAACCATGTTTGCAGTGCATCAGCACCGGTCCCATGGCTTCGGCAGTCTGGATCGCACGAAGGGCCTTGAGTACATCCGCGTCATCCACATGGTTGGTGCGATAGGGCAGCTGTACCTGTGCAATACCCGGCGTCGACAACCAGCTTGAATCCGACTCGGGCAGGAAAGTGATCACCGTCCCGACCTTGAGTTTTTCCAGTAACGGCACCGCGCCTCGGTCGGGCAATGCGCTGCGATAGAGCGTCGGGGACATTTGGAAGAGGTCGTATTGCACCTCGATCGATTGAGCCCACTCCGCAGGTCGGGGCAACGCACCGTCGTCGGCATGGGCCGGCGTCAGGTTCAAAAGTGCGGCCAGCGACAGGCAAATCGCTGGGATACAATGCGGTAGAGACATGCTCGTAGGGACCGTTCAGGAAGAGGCGGGAAGCTGACACCCAGCTTCAACCCTGAGCGGTCAAAGGCCTGCGAGCCGTCTGTCAAAGAATCGTGAATCAGCCGATCGCTTTCGTCGCAAACCGAGGCTTTTTAGCTGAATGCGTCTCCGTAGAATCTGGAGAGGTTGCCAAGTTACGTAAAAGTGACATGACAACAACTTCAAGCGACGACCTTGGACAACTAACCAGGCACCGATAAGAGAACAGCTGAACTTAAACCTGCCTGAAGTTTCATACAGGTTTAATTAGCAACTCTTACGGGTTTACGATGCTGGAATAAGCCGTGGCCAGGGCCAGTAATTTGGCCTTGTCATCACCGTCGATATCACGATCACCATCTACATCACTGCTGATCGTGCCAATACTGAAGGAGCGGCCTCCATCGCTGGAGACAGCCGTTACATAGACCGAGTCGACCAGTGCATCGGTTTCCATCTGATTAACTGCGTCCCAAGTCGACTCTTTACGAGCAAGCTGCATCGAAACCTGCGCTTCCCGTGGGTGGGTAATGCTCGGAGCCAATAGTTGCAAAAAAATACCGCGCTGATTGAAAAACGACATTAATTAAATCCCTTTAGTTATTGATAACACGACAACTTCGTGTGGCATGAATAGTACTGACAGGCCCTATAAAAACGCTACTCGCTATCTGTTTCTCATGATGACTAAACCGAAATCCAGATAACAACTTCGTTCTTAAATGAATTAACTAAAAAGCAAATATCAAACTGCCGAACGGCACTGGCCTATCATCAGCCACTCAACTACTGTATGCACATACAGCTATCGGAAACCCATCGATGAATACGCCTGTGGCACCTCGCGGTCGCGGCACCGCCACCAACCCGCACAACCGCTTCGCGCCGAATCGCTCGGTGGCCGAGGATGACGGCTGGTATCAGGAAGCGCCGATCACCCAAGGCACCGAGGTGCGCATCGAAACGGCTAAAACCATCATCACTCGTAACAACTCGCCGGACTTGCCCTTCGATCGCTCAATCAATCCCTATCGCGGCTGCGAGCACGGCTGCATCTATTGCTACGCGCGGCCCAGCCACGCCTATTGGGACATGTCGCCAGGGCTGGATTTCGAAACCAAACTGATCGCCAAGACCAACGCCGCAGATGTGCTGGAAGAACAGCTGTCCAAGCGCGGCTATCAATGCGCGCCGATCAATCTGGGCTCCAACACGGACCCTTATCAGCCGATCGAACGCGAACACAAAATCACCCGCAAAACCCTCGAAGTGCTGCTGCGCTATCGCCATCCCGTTACCATCATTACCAAAGGCTCGCTGATTCTTCGGGATCTGGACCTGCTGGTCGAACTCGCCGAGCAAAGGCTGGTGGCGGTGATGATCAGCCTCACGACCCTGGACGATGAGCTCAAACGCATCCTCGAACCGCGTGCGGCTGCACCCAAGGCCCGGCTGCGGGCGATCCGCGTGATGCGTGAAGCGGGAATTGCGGTGGGAGTCCTGTGCTCGCCGATGATTCCGATGATCAACGACAGCGAGCTCGAAAGCCTGCTCACCGAGGCTCAAGCCGCGGGTGCGCAAAGTGCGGCCTACATGATGCTGCGCCTGCCGCTGGAAGTTGCGCCGCTGTTCGAAGAATGGCTGGCGGCCCACTATCCTCAGCGTGCCGCTCATGTGTTGAGCCTTGTTCGTCAAAGCCGTGGTGGTGAGCTCTACGACAGTCGGTTTGGCGTCCGGATGCGCGGTGAAGGGCCGTTTGCGGACCTGTTGGCGCAACGATTTGCCAAAACCATCAAACGCCTTGGGCTAAATCGTCGCGAAGGTTTCAATCTGGACTGCGAAGCCTTCTGTCCGCCGGGTCGCCAAATGTCGTTGATTTGAGGACAATTGGCCTATGGTTGAGTAGTGGGAAACGCACCTGGTCTGGGCCGGTCACATTTTTTGTAACCTGGAACACACGTCCTAGAGCCTTTTATTCAGTTTGAGTTAAGTTTCAACGGCTACCTTGTTCATCGAGTGACTGATGGGTCGAGATTTTCGATCTGGATGTTTTTTAAACAGCCACTGGCTTCACACCGGACAAAACGGGAAAATTCCCTGACTCCGCCAAAGAGGATGAATCATGAGTGACAAGGATAAACAGCCGTTGGCTGCGTCGGCTTCAGCCCAACCCGAGGCGGAAACCGCCGATGCAGCGCTGAAGCATATCGTTGACGGCTTTTTGCATTTTCATCACGAGGTTTTTCCACAGCAGGAAGAACTCTTCAAAAAACTCGCCACGGCCCAGAGCCCCAGAGCGATGTTCATCGCCTGCGCCGATTCGCGCATCGTTCCTGAGCTGATTACCCAAAGCGCCCCCGGCGACCTGTTCGTGACCCGTAACGTCGGCAACGTTGTGCCGCCTTATGGGCAAATGAACGGTGGTGTTTCCACGGCAATCGAATACGCAGTATTGGCCCTCGGCGTGCAGCACATCATCATCTGCGGGCACTCTGACTGTGGCGCCATGCGCGCAGTACTCAACCCGCAAAGCCTGGAAAAAATGCCGACGGTCAAAGCCTGGTTGCGTCATGCCGAAGTGGCAAAAACCATGGTCCAGGAAAACTGCCATTGCGCTGACGAAAACGAAAGCATGCACGTCCTCACCGAGGAGAATGTGATCGCCCAGCTGCAGCATTTGCGCACGCACCCGTCAGTAGCGTCGCGCATGGCCAACGGTCAGCTGTTTATTCATGGTTGGATCTACAACATCGAAACCAGCGAAATCAAAGCTTACGACGCGGACAAGGGTCGTTTCTTGCCGCTCGATGGCAGCCATCCGATTCCGGTGGCGACGCCCAAAGCGCGCTTCTAAAAATCCCTGTGTGGTAAAGCCGAGGCTGCTGAATTAGCAGCCTGGCTTCGCCATGCCTGAAGAAAACTTCGGGAGAGTCACCATGCGTGCTGCGCAACTCAAAGCTGTTCTGCCACGGGAGCTGCTGGCGTCCGTGGTTGTGTTTCTCGTCGCCCTGCCCTTGTGCATGGGCATCGCCATCGCCTCGGGGCTGCCGCCTTCCAAAGGTTTGATCACCGGGATCATCGGTGGCTTGGTGGTGGGCTGGATTGCCGGTTCGCCACTGCAAGTCAGCGGCCCGGCGGCCGGTTTGGCTGTCCTGGTGTTCGAACTGGTGCGCCAGCATGGTATCGCCATGCTCGGGCCCATCCTGCTGCTGGCCGGCTTTCTGCAATTGGTGGCCGGACGCTTGAAACTGGGCTGCTGGTTTCGGGTCACGGCACCTGCGGTTGTGTACGGAATGCTCGCCGGGATTGGCGTATTGATCGTGTTGTCACAGGTGCATGTGATGCTCGACTCCGTGCCCAAGCCCTCAGGGCTGGATAATCTGGCAGCTTTCCCGGCTGCCGTCGTCCAGGCCTTGCCCTCCTTTGGCTGGCAAGCCGGTTTGCTCGGGCTGTCGACGATTGCAGTAATGTGGCTGTGGGAGAAATTCCGCCCTCATTCCCTGCGTTTCATTCCCGGCGCACTCCTTGGCGTAGGTCTGGCGACTGTCGCCAGCCTGGTACTCGCCTTGCAGGTCAAGCGAGTGGAAGTTCCGGCCAACCTGGCGGAAGCCATCGACTGGCTGAAACCCGCCGACTTGCTCAATCTGGCTGACCCGACCTTGCTGATTGCGGCGTTTGCCGTGGCGTTTATCGCCAGCGCCGAAACCCTGCTCTCGGCCGCGGCGGTAGACCGCATGCACAGCGGCCAGCGTTCAGACTTCGATCGCGAACTGTCAGCTCAAGGCGTCGGCAACATGCTCTGCGGTTTGCTCGGCGCGCTGCCGATGACCGGCGTGATCGTGCGCAGTTCGGCCAACGTCCAGGCCGGCGCCACCACGCGACTGTCGGCGGTGTTCCATGGTCTGTGGCTGCTGGCTTTCGTGTTGCTGCTGTCCAGCGTGCTGCAAAGCATTCCGGTGGCGAGCCTGGCGGGTGTGCTGGTTTACACCGGTTTCAAACTGGTCGACCTCAAGGCCTTTCGCGGCCTCGGCCGTTATGGCCGGATGCCGATGTTTACTTACGCGGCGACCGCTCTGGCAATCATTTTCACCGACCTGCTGACCGGCGTGCTGATCGGCTTCGGTCTGACCCTGGCCAAACTGGCCTGGAAGGCTTCGCGGCTGAAAATCAGCCTGATTGACCTACCCAAGGACGGCGAGATGGAACTGCGATTGATGGGTGCAGCTACTTTCCTCAAAGTCCCGGCGCTGACTCAAGTGCTGGGGACAATTCCACCGGGCGCGACGGTGCATGTGCCGCTCAATAACCTGAGCTACATCGATCACTCGTGCCTGGAGTTGCTGGAGGAATGGGGTCGGGCCAATGCGGCGAAGGGTTCGAAGCTGTTGATTGAAGCGCGGGGGTTGAAGCGCAGGTTGGAAGGGCGATTGCGGACCACGACGGGGGTCGGATCCGCAGCAGCTTAAAAAAAATCGCAGCCAATAGGCTGCGATTTTTTTATGGGCAACGAATCAAGCCGCGGGCTGATCCAGCTCCAGGCCTACGCCCAGCTGGCGTGACAGGCACGGCCAGCGCTTCCACGCAGCGCCGGTGTCCGGGCTGTTGAGTTTCTCGCGGTAGGCTTCTACCGATTCCAGCGCGAAACTCTCTTCATTAAGCATCTCGTCAACGGCGTGATGCACCGCCTCATCCAACTTATTGGCAAACTCCTCGCCGATCAAATGGTGGGCAATCAGGTTGGCAACAGTCATGTCCAAGGGGATCAGTGGCTGGCCAAAATGCTTGATGTACAGGTCGTTAACCTCTTCAACCAACCGATGCGCCAGATAAGCTTCGTCCAGCAGGCTGTCCAGGCCGATATGCCCGGTCATGATGGCTGGCGGCTGGAGGAAGAACTGCTCGGCGATTTTCAGCACCGGTTTGATCTGCGATTCGATGCCCGCTTCCCGTGCGACATCATTGGCTGCGTCCAACAGGTCCGGCACTTGCTCTATATAAGCGGCCACAAAACGGGTCATCACGCCCTTGGCGTCTACCTCCGGCAATTGGATGGCGGCATGCAGGTGCGGCAGTTGGGTTTCCAGTTGACGAGTCAGCAGGCCGGTCTCGGCCTCGTGTTGTTGGGCTTTTTGGATCTGCTCGCGCAATGCGGCGGTGTTCATGAAAACTCCAGGAAACAAAGGCAATGAAATAAGGAAGACATAACTTAGCTGGCATACGAAAAATGCTAAGACGCATTTGTCATAATTATTTCATCCTTGAGACATCAAAGTTATATCGGTTTGCCACCACTCGTCTGCATCCTTCTCCATTCGAGACCTAGAACGCAAGTCCTAGCTGTTTCAGATCATTTACGCCGTCACATTGCGAGGTGGCAGTCGCTGTCTATACTCGGGTGGGAATGGAGTTAGCTGATGACGCCCGACTGCACACGCAGCAAGGCCCGGCGATTCAAGTTCGTAGTCTGAAAATGCCGCTTCCTTGCCGCAGGTGAAAGCCGGCGGGATAAAAAGAACGATAAGGGGAACCCGCAATGATGCGACATCCACACGTCTGGATGGGCCTCCTGTTGTGGTCGATTTTCAGTCAGGCACAAGCGGCCTGGACTGTGAATATGGCGCCGGGAGCGACTGAAATCAGTCACGCAGTATTTGACCTGCACATGACCATTTTCTGGATCTGTGTAGTGATCGGCATCATCGTCTTCGGCGCCATGTTCTGGTCGATGATTCTCCACCGCCGCTCGACCGGGCAGGTGGCCGCAAAATTTCATGAAAGCACCACCGTTGAAATTCTCTGGACCATCGTGCCCTTCCTGATCCTGGTGGCCATGGCGGTTCCCGCAACCGCAACCCTGATCAAGATGTACGACGCCAGTGAGCCGGATATTGATATTCAGGTCACCGGCTATCAATGGAAGTGGCACTACAAATACCTGGGCCAGGACGTTGAGTTCTTCAGCAACCTGACCACCCCTGCTGATCAGATCCACAACAAGGAAGCCAAGAGCGAGCACTACTTGCTTGAGGTCGATAAGCCTTTGGTGCTGCCGATCGGCGCCAAGGTGCGCTTCCTGGTGACTTCCGCCGACGTCATCCACTCCTGGTGGGTGCCGGCCTTTGCGGTCAAGCGTGATGCGATCCCGGGGTTCGTCAACGAAGCCTGGACCCGCGTCGACAAGCCCGGCATCTACCGCGGTCAATGCGCCGAACTGTGCGGCAAGGACCACGGCTTCATGCCGATCGTGGTCGAGGTCAAGGAAAAGGCCGATTACGAAAAATGGCTGGGCGAGCGCAAGGCTGAAGCCATGCAGCTCAAAGAGCTGACCAGCAAGGAATGGACCCTCGACGAGCTCAAAGAGCGCGGCGACAAGGTCTATCAAACCACCTGCGTTGCCTGTCACCAGGCCGAAGGTCAGGGCCTGCCGCCGATGTTCCCGGCACTCAAGGGCTCGAAAATCGCTACGGGACCGATCAAGGATCACTTGGGCATTGTCTTCCACGGCAAGCCCGGCACCTCCATGGCGGCGTTTGGCAAGCAGCTCTCGGAAGTCGATATCGCAGCGGTCGTGACCTACGAACGTAACGCCTGGGGCAACAACAAGGGCGACATGGTCACCCCTAAAGAAGTGCTGGAGCTGAAACAGGCGGAAAGCAAATGACCCGGTCTATTGCGCACCTAAGGAACCAGTCGGGGCATCGCGCCCCGGCCTGCCCAGCCCATCTGTTTGCAGGAGACAGGACATGACTGCTGTCGTCGATGACCATGTTCATACCGGCACCGCTCACGCCCACGGCCCCGCCAAAGGCCTGATGCGCTGGGTGCTGACCACCAACCACAAGGATATCGGCACGCTGTACCTGTGGTTCGCGTTCTCCATGTTCTTGCTCGGCGGCTCGTTCGCGATGGTGATTCGCGCCGAACTGTTCCAGCCTGGGTTGCAGATCGTCCAGCCGGAATTCTTCAACCAGATGACCACCATGCACGGTTTGGTGATGGTCTTCGGTGCGGTGATGCCGGCGTTTGTCGGCCTCGCCAACTGGATGATCCCGTTGATGATCGGCGCGCCGGACATGGCCCTGCCACGGATGAACAACTTCAGCTTCTGGCTATTGCCGGCGGCGTTCATTCTGCTGGTGTCGACCCTGTTCACCCCCGGCGGCGGACCGAACTTCGGCTGGACCTTCTACGCCCCGCTGTCGACGACCTACGCGCCGGAAAGCGTGACGTTCTTCATCTTCGCCATCCACTTGATGGGGATCAGTTCGATCATGGGCGCGATCAACGTGATCGCGACCATCCTCAACCTGCGCGCCCCCGGCATGACGTTGATGAAAATGCCGCTGTTCGTCTGGACCTGGCTGATTACCGCGTTCCTGCTGATTGCGGTGATGCCAGTGCTGGCCGGGTGCGTGACGATGATGCTGATGGACATCCACTTCGGCACCAGCTTCTTCAGTGCCGCCGGTGGCGGTGACCCGGTGCTGTTCCAGCACGTGTTCTGGTTCTTCGGTCACCCCGAGGTGTACATCATGATCCTGCCGGCCTTCGGTGCCGTCAGCTCGATCATTCCGGCCTTCTCACGCAAGCCGCTGTTCGGCTACACCTCGATGGTCTACGCCACGGCGAGTATCGCGTTCCTGTCGTTCATCGTCTGGGCGCATCACATGTTCGTGGTCGGCATTCCGTTGGTGGGCGAGTTGTTCTTCATGTACGCCACGTTGCTGATCGCCGTACCCACCGGGGTCAAGGTGTTCAACTGGGCCAGTACCATGTGGCAAGGCTCGCTGACCTTCGAGACACCGATGCTGTTCGCGGTGGCGTTCGTGATCCTGTTCTCCATCGGCGGGTTCTCCGGGTTGATGCTGGCCATCGCCCCGGCGGACTTCCAATACCAGGATACGTATTTTGTGGTCGCGCACTTCCACTACGTACTAGTACCGGGGGCAATCTTCGGGATCTTCGCCTCGGCCTACTACTGGCTGCCGAAGTGGACCGGCCACATGTACGACGAAACCCTTGGCAAGCTGCACTTCTGGCTCTCGTTCATCGGCATGAACATGGCGTTTTTCCCGATGCACTTCGTGGGGCTGGCGGGCATGCCGCGGCGGATTCCCGACTACAACCTGCAATTCGCCGACTTCAACATGGTGTCGTCGATCGGCGCATTCATGTTCGGCGCCACGCAGATCTTCTTCCTGTTCATCGTGATCAAAACCATTCGCGGCGGCGAGCCAGCACCGGCCAAGCCGTGGGATGGGGCCGAAGGCCTGGAATGGAGCATTCCGTCACCGGCGCCGTATCACACCTTCACCACGCCGCCGGAAGTGAAATGAACGCTGTAGCTTTTGTGGGAGCGAGCTTGCTCGCGATGAAGGTGGCGCGGAGTGTCAGATACACCGCTATCGCGAGCAAGCTCGCTCCCACAGGGTTTTGTGTTGAGGGCTTGTATCGTGGCTGATTCGATTTCGTTGAAGAAGCTGGTCACGCGCCTGCTGATGGTGGTGGTGGCGATGTTTGTCTTCGGGTTTGCCCTGGTGCCGATCTACGACGTGATGTGCAAGGCGTTCGGCATCAATGGCAAGACCGGCGGGCAGTACGAGGGCGAACAAACGGTCGACACTTCGCGGCAGGTCCGCGTGCAGTTTCTGTCGACCAATGCCGCCGACATGTCCTGGGACTTCTATCCCAAGGGCGATGAACTGGTGGCGAATCCGGGGGCGGTGAACGAGATGATCTTCATCGCGCACAACCCGACCGATCGCCCGATGAGCGCCCAGGCGGTTCCGAGCATCGCGCCGAGCAATGCAGCGGCGTACTTCCACAAGACCGAATGTTTCTGCTTTACCCAGCAAGTGCTGCAGCCCGGTCAACGGATCGAGATGCCGGTACGTTTCATCGTTGACCGCGACATGCCCAAGGATGTGAAGCACCTGACGCTGTCCTACACGCTGTTCGATATCACCGCCCGACATCCACCGGTGGCTGTAAATACTGGCGGCTGAGCGTGCCCGATAAGGAGAACAATAAATGGCAACTCATGAGCATTATTACGTTCCAGCCCAAAGCAAATGGCCGATCATCGCCACCGTCGGGATGTTCGTCACGGTGTTGGGCCTGGCCACCTGGTTCAACGACCTGAAGGCTGCGCGGCCGGAATCCCACGGCCCGTTGATCTTTTTCGTCGGCAGCCTGCTGCTGGCGTACATGCTGTTTGGCTGGTTCGGTACGGTGATCAAGGAAAGTCGCCAGGGGTTGTACAGCGCGCAGATGGATCGCTCGTTTCGCTGGGGGATGAGCTGGTTCATCTTTTCAGAAGTGATGTTCTTCATCGCCTTCTTCGGTGCACTGTTTTATGTGCGGCAGGTCTCCGGTCCGGCGCTCGGCGGTGAAGGTGCGAAAGGCTTGGCTCACATGCTCTGGCCGAACTTCCAGTTCGCCTGGCCTTTGCTGAACAACCCCGACTCGAAACTGTTTCCGCCGCCCAAGGACGTTATCAGCCCGTGGGGCCTGCCGCTGCTCAATACTGTGCTGCTGGTCAGTTCCAGTGTCACCGTGACTATCGCCCACCACGCTTTGAAAAAGGGCCATCGCGGTGCGCTGAAAATCTGGCTGGCGCTGACCGTATTGCTCGGTTGCGCATTTCTTGGTTTCCAGGCCGAAGAATACATTCACGCTTACAACGAACTGGGCCTGACCCTGGGTTCGGGCATCTATGGCGCGACGTTCTTCATGCTCACCGGTTTCCACGGTGCCCACGTCACCATGGGCACCATCATTCTGTTCGTGATGCTGATGCGGGTCATGCGTGGGCACTTCGACAACGACCATCAGTTCGGTTTCGAGGCGGCCAGTTGGTATTGGCACTTCGTGGACGTGGTGTGGATCGGGCTGTTCGTTTTCGTCTACGTGCTCTGAGGCTTCACCAAGGCGCAGTAGAGGCCAGCTGGCCGCTGAAAAAACCCCAGGCGATCAAGCCGACGGTGATGGCGGCCAGGGCAACACGAACACTCAAGGCAATGACGAGGCGGTTCGAGCTGCTGTCGTCCTTGACCAGAAAAATCAGGCCGCTGAACAGGCTGACAACCGTGGCAATCAGCATCAGGACGATGGCTGCTTTGAGCATGGTGAGACTCCGGGGGAAAGGCGATGCACTTGAGTATAGCTATCGCGATTAACGACTTTCTGGCGACGCCATGAAGCGCTTTCGGCCGGGCATCGTGCCAACCGTGGTGGTCGCGTTGTTGCTGCCCATGCTGGTGTCACTCGGGTTCTGGCAATTGAGCCGGGGGGCGGAGAAAAGCGCGCTGCTGCAAAGCTACACCGAGCGCCGGGCGGCTGAACCGATGGCCAGCACCGAGCTGCAACACACCGAGGATCCCGCCTTCCGCCGCGTTCGCCTGCACGGCCAGTTCGATGCCGCGCACAGCCTGTTGCTGGATAACCGTCAGCGTGACGGCAAGGTCGGCGTCGAGCTGCTGCAACCGTTTCAGGATCAGGCGACCGGGCTCTGGCTGCTGGTCAATCGCGGCTGGCTGCCGTGGCCGGATCGGCGCAACCCGCCGCAATTCACTACACCCAAAGAGGCGTTGAGTCTCGATGCCTGGGTCTACGTCTCCCCCGGCGCCACCTTCCAATTGCACGCCGACCCGAGCACCACGACCTGGCCGCAACTGATCACCGCGGTCGAGCCGGCCAAGCTCTGGACAGCGCTCGATCGTGAAGGTTTTTCCTACGAGTTACGCGCAGAAACCGGCCCCGCGTCCTACCAGGCCGATTGGCCAGTGGTGGCCATGGGGCCGGAAAAACACCTGGCTTATGCCGTGCAGTGGTTCGCCATGTCGATCGCCCTGTTCGGCCTCTATCTCTATCTCGGCTGGCACAACGCAAAGGAGAAACACCATGGGAGCGGCCATGAATCCACCCAGCATGTCTGAGGCGAAAACGCCCGCGAGTCGGCGCAAAGGTCGCTTGCAGCTGCTGCTGATTCTGCTTGGGGTGATCGGTCCGATGATCCTCGCCACCGGCATGTACAAATTGCAGTTCTGGGTGCCGGAGGGTCGCAGCTATCACGGCGAGCTGATCGGCAATGGTCAGACCCGCGCCGACCTCGGCGTGCAGGCCCAAGAGGATCGCTGGCAATTGCTGGTCACGGCGCCCAAGGAGTGCTCGGTCGACTGCCAACAATTGGTGTACCTGGCGCGGCAAGTCCAGATCGGCCTCGGCCGCGATGCCGGGCGCGCCAGTCACGCCCTCGCCGCGGCGCAACCGCTGAGCAGTGATTACGACGCCAAGCTCACGCGCGAGTATCCTCAATTGCAGCGCTATCCACTGAACCTGACCGACTTCCATAAAACTGCCGGCGACAAGGCTGTGCCGCAGCTGTGGATCATCGACCCTCACGGCAATCTGGTGCTGCGCTACGACCCGACCGTCAAGGGCAAGGACCTGCTCAACGACCTGCGTCACCTGCTGAAACTGTCGAACATCGGATAAGGGCATCGTCATGGCCAAACCTGGATTTCGCCTCGCGCTGTTTGCCACCTTGCTGGCACTGATTGTGGTGTTGCTCGGCGCCTACACCCGCCTGACCCACGCCGGCCTCGGCTGCCCGGACTGGCCCGGTTGCTATGGGTTTATCAGCGTGCCGAAAAGCGAAGCCCAACTGGCCCATGCCGAACTGCATTTTCCTGATGCCCCCGTGGAAGCCCACAAGGGCTGGAACGAGATGGTCCACCGCTATTTCGCCGGCACCCTTGGGGTGCTGATCTCAGTGTTGGCCGGTCGTGCCTGGGTGCATCGTCGTCATCCGGGGCAACCGGTGAAATTGCCGCTATTTCTGCTGGCGGTGGTCATTGCCCAAGCAGCGTTCGGTATGTGGACGGTGACGCTCAAGCTCTGGCCGCAGGTGGTCACCGGGCATTTACTCGGTGGTTTTGCGACGTTGAGCCTGCTGTTTTTATTGACGTTGAGACTGTCCGGCGTGCTGCCGGCGCTGACCGTGCCACGGCGTTTACAGTACTGGGCGACTGCCGGTTTGCTGCTGGTGATCGGACAAGTCGCCCTCGGTGGTTGGGTGAGTTCCAATTATGCCGCCGTGGCCTGCATTGACTTTCCGACCTGCCACGGGCAATGGCTGCCCCCGGCTGATTTTGCCAACGGCTTTCACTTGACCCAACACATCGGCCCCAATTACCTCGGCGGGCAACTGGACAGTGATGCCCGCACGGCGATTCATCTGACTCACCGCATCGGCGCGCTGCTGGTGACGTTGGTGTTGCTCGGTCTGGCGTGGCAACTGAAGGTCGTCGGTATGACGCGCCTTGCGGGTCTGGTACTGATCGCCCTCGCGGCGCAAATCACGTTGGGCATCAGCAACGTGTTGTTTCATCTGCCGCTGCCCGTGGCCGTCGCTCACAACGCGGGGGGCGCGGCACTGTTGCTGACGTTGGTGCTGGTCAATTATCACGCGCGAACCAGTCTGGTTCGGGTCAAGCAGCAAACCCTTGCGCGCTGGCGCTTCAGCCCGCGTAAACACTCAGCCGGGCCCATAACAATAAAAGGAGAGATGCCATGGCGACTCTGATCGGCGAACGTCACAGTCAGGCAATCTGGCGTGACTACCTGGAGCTGACCAAGCCGAAAGTGGTGGTGCTGATGCTCATCACCTCTCTGGTGGGGATGTTCCTCGCGACCCGCGCCGGGGTGCCGTGGACGGTGCTGGTGTTCGGCAATCTGGGAATCGCCTTGTGTGCTGGCGGTGCGGCGGCGGTCAACCATGTCGTGGACCGGCGAATCGACGCGGTCATGGCCCGCACGCACAAACGACCCTTGGCAGAGGGTCGAGTGTCACCTGCGGCCGCGCTGACTTTTGCCTTGGTATTGGCGGTGCTTGGGCAAGCCATACTCCTGGCCTTCACCA
This sequence comes from Pseudomonas sp. RT4P38, assembly GCF_054897765.1. Taxonomy (NCBI): domain Bacteria; kingdom Pseudomonadati; phylum Pseudomonadota; class Gammaproteobacteria; order Pseudomonadales; family Pseudomonadaceae; genus Pseudomonas; species Pseudomonas sp. RT4P38. The sequence goes on along the minus strand of NZ_CM142703.1, from coordinate 292,122 downwards.
ATCCACTGACGGCGTGGCTGACGCTGGCCTCGCTACTTGGCTATGCGGTGGTCTACACCGGTTTCCTGAAGCGCGCGACGCCGCAAAACATCGTCATCGGCGGACTGGCCGGTGCGGCCCCACCACTGCTCGGCTGGACCGCCGCCACCGGCCACGTCAGCGCCGAACCCTTGCTGTTGGTGCTGATCATTTTCGCCTGGACCCCGCCGCACTTCTGGGCCCTGGCCATTCACCGCAAAGAGGAATACGCCAAGGCCGACATTCCGATGTTGCCGGTGACCCATGGCGAGCACTACACCAAGGTTCACATCCTGCTGTATACCTTCGCGCTGCTGGCCGTCAGCCTGATGCCGTACGTGATCCACATGAGCGGCGTGCTCTACCTGATTTGCGCGCTGGGACTGGGCGCGAGGTTTCTGCAATGGGCCGTGGTGCTGTACCGTGGCACTCGGCCGCACGCGGCGATCAACACCTTCAAGTACTCTATTTATTACTTGTTCCTGCTGTTTATCGCGCTGCTCGTAGACCACTACTTACTGTTGAACCTATGACTCGAACCCAGAAAACTGTCTTTATCCTCGTCGCCCTGATCGCGCTGGTCCTGGGCCTGACCATCAACAAAGTACTGACCGGCAAAGGCCAGGGCGACCCGACCGCGTTGATCGACGCCGGGATCATCCTGTTGCCGCAAAGCCGCAACCTGCCGGACGTGACGATGACCGATCAGGACGGTAGGCCGGTGGCGGTCAACGAGCTGAAAGACAAGTGGTCGCTGCTGTTCTTCGGCTACACCTTCTGCCCGGACATCTGCCCGACTACCCTCGCCCAGTTGCGCCAGATCAAAAGCGAACTGCCGCCGGAAGCGGTGGATAAGTTGCAGATCATTCTGGTCAGCGTCGACCCGAACCGCGACACACCCAAGCAGCTCAAGCAGTACCTGGGTTACTTCGATCCGCAGTTCAAAGGACTGACGGCGTCTTCGGTCGAGGACATCCAGAAGCTCGCCAATTCGGTCAGCATTCCGTTCATTCCGGCGGACACCAGCAAGCCCAATTACACCGTCGATCACAGCGGCAACCTGGCGGTGATCGGGCCGGATGGGACGCAACGTGGGTTCATTCGGGCGCCGTTGAACAACGTGAAATTGGTGGCGCAGTTGCCGGTGATGCTCAAGCGCAACTAAGCACCACAAAACCCTGTGGGAGCGAGCTTGCTCGCGATGGCGTCGGCACATTCAACATCTATGTCGACTGATACACCGCTATCGCGAGCAAGCTCGCTCCCACAGGGGACGGTGTTCGAGGCATAAAAAATGGGGCGCATTCGATGCGCCCCATTTTTCGTTCAAGCGGCAGATCAAAACGCCGGCAATACCGCGCCTTTGTACTTCTCGAGGATGAAGGCTTTCACTTCCGGGCTGTGCAGGGCAGCAACCAGCTTCTTCATCGCCTCGCTGTCCTTATCGTCTGGACGGGCAACGAGGATGTTCACGTAAGGCGAGTCGTTGCCTTCGATGACCAGCGCGTCCTTGGACGGATCAAGCTTGGCTTCCAGCGCGTAGTTGGTGTTGATCAGCGCCAGGTCGACCTGGGTCAGCACGCGCGGAATGGTCGCGGCTTCCAGTTCACGGAATTTCAGGTCCTTGGCATTCTCGGTGATGTCCTTGACGGTCGCGAGGATGTTGTTCGAATCCTTCAACTTGATCAGGCCAGCCTTCGCCAGCAGCAACAGCGCACGGCCGCCGTTGGTGGCGTCGTTCGGGATCACAACGTTAGCGCCACCTGGCAGTTCGGTCAGCGCTTTGTACTTGCTGGAGTAAGCGCCCAGCGGTTCCAGGTGCACACCGGCAACGGCCACCAGGTGGGTGCCCTTGGCCTTGTTGAACTCATCGAGGTACGGCTGGTGCTGGAAGAAGTTGGCGTCCAGACGTTTTTCGGCAACCTGCACGTTCGGCTGAATGTAGTCGGTGAAGACTTTGACCTTCAGGTCCACGCCTTCTTTGGCCAGGGCCGGTTTAACGAATTCGAGGATTTCTGCGTGCGGAACCGGGGTGGCTGCGACGGTCAGGGTTTCATCGGCCTGAGCAGAGAACGCTGCAACGGCTGCGAACGCGACGAGTAGTTTTTTCATTCAGCTAACTCCTTGTGGGTGCCCGCTTGCGGCGCCCGTTTGAGGCGCCTGAACTTGGCGCCTGCCAGCGAATGGCCGGCTCAGTCTTATTTACGTGAACTCTTTATTTTCTGGAGAAATGGACAACCAGTTTGTCGCCAACGGTTTGCAGAATCTGAACAAGCACCAGCAGCAACATCACGGTCACGACCATCACATCAGGCTGGAAACGCTGGTAACCGAAACGGATCGCCAGGTCGCCCAGACCACCCGCGCCGACCACACCCGCCATCGCCGTATAGGACACCAGTGTAATGGCTGTCACCGTAATCGCCGCGAAGATGCCCGGACGGGCTTCCGGCAGCAAGGCATTGGTGATGATCTGCCGTGTCGTGGCACCCATGGCCTGGGTGGCCTCGATGATGCCGCGATCCACTTCACGCAGGGCGGTTTCCACCAGTCGCGCGAAGAATGGCGTAGCGCCAATCACCAGCGGTGGAATGGCACCGGCAACCCCGAGGGACGTGCCGGTGATCAACACGGTGAACGGGATCATCACAATCAGCAGAATGATGAACGGCAGCGAACGCAGGATGTTCACCATCAGCGACAGCATCGCGTAGACGCCTTTGGCTTCCAGCAACTGACGCGGGCTGCAGAGGAACAACAGCACGCCCAGGGGCAGGCCGAGCAAAACGGTGAACAACAACGAACCGAAGAGCATCAGCAAGGTGTCGCCGGTGGCCAGCCAGATTTCAAACCAGTCGATATTGACGAAGAAACTTGTCAGGACTTCCATCAGCGCAAGACCTCCATGTGGACGTCAGCCGCGGTGAAGTGGGCGAACGCCGCCTCCATGTCGCCACCGGTGACGGCAAGGGTCAATTGCCCGTAGGGGATGTCTTTGATGCGGTCGATACGACCGGCCAGGATGCTGTAGTCCACACCCGTTTCCCGAGCGACGGTTCCCAGCAACGGCGCGTAGGTCGCTTCGCCCTGGAAGGTCAGACGCACGATGCGGCCCGGCACGTGAGCGAAGTCGTCGCGCTGTTCGCTTTCGTCAATCTGCTCGTCTTCCTGCACGAAACGCTTGGTGGTCGGGTGCTTCGGATGCAGGAATACCTCGGCCACCGAACCTTGCTCGACGATCACGCCAGCGTCCATCACCGCCACCTGGTCGCAGACCCGGCGGATCACGTCCATCTCGTGGGTGATCAACACGATGGTCAGCTTCAGTTCGCGATTGATCTCGGCCAGCAACTGCAGGACCGACGCAGTGGTCTGTGGGTCCAGTGCGCTGGTGGCTTCGTCGCACAGCAGGATTTTCGGCTTGGTTGCCAGGGCGCGGGCGATGCCGACACGCTGCTTCTGACCGCCAGACAATTGCGCCGGGTATTTCCTGGCGTGGTCGGACAGACCGACCCGCGCCAGCAACTCGGCCACACGCTGGTCGATCTCGCTGCGCGACAGTTCGCCGGCGAGGGTCAGGGGCAGCGCGACGTTGTCGGCCACGGTCTTGGACGCCAGCAAGTTGAAGTGCTGGAAAATCATCCCGACCTGCTGGCGGAAGCGCCGCAGGCTGTTGGCGTCAAGCGCGGTGACTTCTTCGCCGTCGACGAATATCTTGCCGCCACTGGACTCTTCCAGGCGATTGATCAGACGCAGCAAGGTACTTTTTCCCGCGCCGGAATGGCCGATCAGGCCGAAGACCTGACCATTCTCAATCGTCAGACTGGTCGGATGCAGCGCGGGAATATCCTTACCGGCAACGCGGTAGGTTTTGTGGACGTTTTGAAACTCAATCACGTAGCGAACCTTGTGGGGCGCGTTGGAAAAGGATCAGCGGTTAGCCGGGCGCGCATTTTAGCCTGTCCGTATAGAGGTTATTAGCATTTATTCCGCATTCAACCTTCCATTTGGCAATAACGCGATCAAAGGTTAGAAAAAAGGAACGGCTAAAAACATCATCAGTCACTAATTAGGCAACTCGAAAACGCCCCCGGTGCCGTGCCTGGGGTATTGCTCAAGAGTCCTGGCTACGGCAGGAATCGCAACGAGGAGTTTACGACTGATGAGTATTAAAAAGCCTGCCGCAACCAAAAGCGCACTGGCCGGGACCGATACCCTGGATCGCGGCAACACTAATGCCAAGCTCGACAGCCTGGAAAAATTTCGCTCCGACGCCACTGAACAGGCCCTGCGTACCAACCAGGGCGTGAAAGTCTCGGATAACCAGAACACGTTGAAGGTCGGCGCTCGTGGGCCATCGTTGCTGGAAGATTTCATCATGCGTGAAAAGATCACGCACTTTGACCATGAACGCATCCCCGAGCGCATCGTCCACGCCCGCGGCACGGGTGCTCACGGATACTTCCAGACCTATGAAACCCATTCCGTACTGACCAAGGCTGGGTTCCTACAAGATCCAAGCCAAAAAACCCCGGTTTTCGTCCGTTTCTCCACGGTGCAGGGCCCTCGTGGGTCGGGCGATACCGTGCGGGACGTGCGAGGTTTCGCGGTGAAGTTTTTCACCGACGAAGGCAACTTCGACCTGGTGGGCAACAACATGCCGGTGTTTTTCATTCAGGATGCAATCAAGTTTCCTGACTTCGTGCATGCGGTAAAACCCGAGCCGCACAATGAGATACCCACCGGCGGCTCAGCTCACGATACCTTTTGGGATTTTGTCTCTCTGGTACCGGAGTCGGCGCACATGGTGATCTGGACCATGTCCGACCGGGCTATCCCGAAAAGCCTGCGCAGCATGCAAGGCTTCGGCGTGCACACTTTCCGCCTGATCAATGCCGAAGGTAAATCGCGCTTCGTCAAATTCCACTGGCGCCCCACTGCCGGGACCTGTTCGCTGGTGTGGGACGAAGCGCAGAAACTCGCCGGTAAAGACACCGATTACCACCGTCGCGATCTCTGGGAGTCGATCGAGATGGGTGACTATCCGGAATGGGAACTTGGCGTACAGGTCATCGAAGAGGAAAACGAACATAAATTCGACTTCGATATCCTCGACCCGACCAAGCTGATCCCGGAAGAACTGGTGCCGATCACCCCGCTGGGCAAAATGACCCTCAACCGCAACCCCGACAACTTCTTCGCCGAAACCGAACAGGTCGCCTTCTGCCCTGGGCATATCGTGCCGGGAATCGATTTTTCCAACGATCCATTGCTGCAAGGTCGATTGTTTTCCTACACCGATACGCAGCTCAGCCGACTTGGCGGGCCGAACTTTCACGAGATTCCGATCAACCGCCCGGTGGCACCGTTCCACAGTGGTCAACGGGATGCGCTGCATCGCACTACCATCGACAAGGGTCGCGCGTCCTACGAGCCGAACTCCATTGATAGCGGTTGGCCGAAAGAAACACCGCCGGCAGCACAGGATGGCGGCTTTGAAAGTTATCCAGAGCGCATCGACGCCAACAAGATCCGTCAGCGCAGCGAGTCGTTCAGCGACCACTTCTCCCAGGCGCGGCTGTTCTTCCACAGCATGAGCAAGCACGAGCAGGAGCACATCATCTCGGCTTACAGCTTCGAGTTGGGCAAGGTTGAGCGGGAGTTCATCCGCGCGCGCCAGGTGAATGAAATTCTGGCCAACATCGATTTGGAACTGGCTAAGCGCGTGGCGCAGAACCTAGGGTTGCCAGCGCCCAAAGCCGGGACGGTCGAAGTACGCAAAACCTCACCGGATCGCTCGCCGGCCCTGAGTCAGGCCAACTTGCTGCCGGCGGATATCAAAACCCGCAAAGTGGCAATCCTTGCAGCCAATGGGGTCGATGGTGCAGCGATTGATGCAATGAAGAAAGCGCTGAAGGCCGAAGGTGCGCACGCCAAACTGCTCGGCCCGACGTCTGCGCCTGTGACGACCGCCGATGGCAAGACGCTGCCGGTCGATGCGTCGATGGAAGGCTTGCCTTCGGTGGCGTTCGATGCAGTGTTTGTGCCCGGTGGCGCAGCGTCGATCAAGGCGTTGAGCACCGACGGTGTTGCCCTGCATTACCTGTTAGAGGCGTACAAGCACCTGAAGGCGATTGCACTGCATGGCGAGGCCAAACAGTTGCTGGATGTGTTGAAGCTGGAGGCTGATGCGGGGTTGATCGTGGGTACGGATGCGAAGTTGATCAAACCGTTTTTTGCCGCGATCGGGCAGCATCGGGTGTGGGACAGGGAGCCAAAAGCCAAGGCGATTCCGGCTTAAGGTTTTGTATCAATAGGGAGGACGCCTTCGCGGGCAAGCCTCGCTCCTACGGAATCGTGTCGTTCACAACACTAGCGAACGGCACAAATCCTGGAGCGAGGCTTGCCCGCGATGCTTTTAGGGTTTGCGAGGACTCAGAACCATCTGCGCAGGAATGTTGCGCAGAATCTGCTTCTCCAGATTCAGATCAAAATCCGCATCAAGCTTCTTCACGCGCTTGGTCAGCAACGTGGCCAACCAAGGGTAGTCCTGGGTGCGTGGTGCCTGAATACTCACGTCGCACTGGTAATTCACCACATCAGCGGCGATCGCATCCAATTGGCGACGAAGCTTCGTCATATCCGTCAGGTTCAACGCAACCGTGGTGCTTTCTGCCGTCGGATCAATGACTTTAGCCTGTGGCTTGGCTTCGGCAGCCATGAGCGCAGCTTCGGCTCTATCCAGCTCCGCTTTGCGGGCATCAACGATGGCATTGTTGACCCCGCCAGTCAGAGCCGGAGCCTTGGGCATCAACGACCGGGCGCGGCTCAGCGCCGTGGCAGCCGCATTCACATCGCCCTTTTGCAGCACGATCTGACTGCGGCGCAGATAGGCTTCGGCCAGTTGCCGCTGGTATTGCTCAAGGGATTGATCATTGGGCGACTCGGCCTGCAAGGCAGCCAGTTGATCTTCGGCAGTCGCCAGTTCGCTGCTGGCTAGGCTTTGTTGCAGCTGCGCGATGGCCGTGGCCCGTGCACCGGTAGCCTCGGTGGCCGCCGGTGGCGTGCTTTGGCAAGCGCCCAGTAGCAGCGAAAATGCGACAAGGAGCAGATAACGGGAGGCTAACAGCTTCATTCCTGCGACTCTCTATTTGCGCCAAAAAACGAGCAAGTCTACACCCCTCGACGGGGCAGGACAAAACTCAGCAGAAACAGTGCGGCGGCCGTCACGACGATCGATGGGCCCGCCGGGGTGTCTTTGAACCATGAAAGCGACAGTCCGCCACAGACCGCGAGCATACCCAGCAGGCTCGCGCCCAATGCCATCTGCTCCGGTGACCGGGCGTGACGTTGTGCCGCAGCCGCCGGGATGATCAGCAGTGAGGTAATCAGCAATACACCGACGATTTTCATTGCCACCGCGATCACCACAGCGATCAGCAACATCAGGGTCAAGCGCAACGCCGCCACCGGCAGACCTTCAACCCTGGCCAATTCTTCGTGCACCGTGATCGCCAGTAATGGCCGCCACAACGTCACCAGCAAGGCCAGAACAGCCGCGCTGCCGCCGAGTATCCAGGCCAGATCGGTCGGACTGATCGCCAGCAGGTCGCCGAATAGATAGGCCATCAGGTCGATCCGCACTTCGTGCATGAAGCTTAGTACGACCAAGCCCAGAGAGAGCGTGCTCGGTGCGAGAATTCCCAAAAGCGTGTCGGACGCCAGCGGTTGGCGCTGTTGCAAGGTCACCAGCAGCACGGCTAACAGCAAACAGCCTACGGTGACCGCAACGGTCGGGCTGACATCCAGCAGAAAGCCCAGTGCCACGCCAAGCAGCGCGGCATGGGAAAGGGTGTCGCCGAAATAGGCCATGCGCCGCCAGACCACGAACGAACCCAGCGGGCCCGCGACCAACGCCAGGGCCAGGCCTGCAAGCAGGGCGTAGAGCAGAAAATCAGCCATGCTTGCAGCCATCTCCGTGAACGTGGATAGGGGCCGACGGGGCCGTGCTGACCACCGAACCATGCAAGTCATGGGCGTGGTCGTGATGGTGGTGATAAATCGCCAGGCTTTGTGCGTTCTTTCCGAACAGCTCGACGAAAGCCGGATCGCCGCTGACCTGCTCGGGGTGCCCGGAGCAGCAGACGTGACGATTGAGGCAGACCACTTGGTCGGTGGTGCTCATCACCAGGTGCAGATCGTGGGACACCATCAACACGCCGCAGCCGTGACGGTCACGCAATCGTGTGATCAAGCTGTAGAGCTCGGCCTGACCGGCCACGTCGACGCCTTGCACAGGTTCGTCGAGCACCAGCAATTCCGGCTCGCGCAGCAATGCCCGGGCCAGCAACACCCGCTGCATTTCGCCACCGGAAACACTTTGCACCGGACTGTCGATCACCTGTTCGGCGCCGACTTCCTTGAGGGCCGCCAAGGCCATGGCGCGGTCTACGCCCGGCACCAGACGCAAGAAGCGCAGCACCGACAGCGGCAACGTTGGATCGACGTGAAGTTTTTGCGGCATGTAACCGACCCGCAGTTTCGGCTTGCGCCACACGCTGCCACTGTCCGGTTTCAACAGACCGAGTACGGCGCGAACCAGGGTCGTCTTGCCGGCACCATTGGGGCCGATCAGGGTGACGATCTGCCCGGGCTCGACGCTCAGCTCAATGTTATCCAGCACGTTTTGCCCGGCAAAGGTCACGGCAACCTGCTCGAGGCGGATCAGCGCATTGCTCATCAAACCCCCTGGCAACCCGAACAGAGGCCGACCACTTCAACGGTCTGGCCTTCGACGACGAACCCGACATCCTTGGCGCTACTGATAATCGCGTCGCTGATGGATTTTTGTTCCAGTTCAATCGCGGCGTGGCATTCACGGCATATCAGGAACTGGCCCTGGTGGGCGTGTCCCGGGTGATTGCAGCCGACGAAAGCGTTCAGCGAGGAGATGCGGTGTACGAGGCCGTTTTCCAGCAGGAAATCCAGCGCACGGTACACGGTCGGCGGCGCCGCGCGGCGGCCGTCCTGCTCGCTGAGTACCGCGAGAATGTCGTAGGCACCCAACGGCTTGTGGCTTTGCCATACCAGTTCCAGCACCCGCCGGCGCAAGGCGGTCAGGCGCAGGCCTTGACGTGCGCACAGAGTATCGGCCTCAGACAATGCGCTGTGGACGCAATGAGAGTGGTCGTGGGGACGGCTGGCAATCGGTGTTTTAGGCATGAGCGGCGACGAGTTTTGTGAGAGACGTTATTATGTTACCCGTTCTCACCTCTTTGAGTGGTCATCGTGTCCCGACTTTTTTCTATCTTTGTCGCATTTATCGCAAGTTTTCTGCTGATGGGTTCAGCTCACGCCGAAGTCAAAGTTCTCACCAGTATCAAGCCTCTACAGCTGATCGCCGCCGCGGTGCAGGACGGCGTGGCGATTCCGGAAGTCTTGCTGCCGCCCGGCGCCTCGCCTCATAACTATGCCTTGCGCCCATCCGACGTACGGAAGGTGCAGTCGGTTGATCTGGTTTACTGGATCGGTCCGGACTTGGAAGGTTTCCTGCCTCGCGTGCTGAACGGTCGTACGCTCCCCAGCGTCGCCGTGCAGGACTTGCCGGGCCTGAAACTGCGACGTTTCGCCGAAGATAGCCACTCCCATGAAGAAGAAGCCGACGAACATGATCACGACCACCGTCCCGGCAGTCTGGACTCGCACTTGTGGCTTTCGCCGGTCAACGCTCGCGTAATCGCCACTAAAATGGCTGCTGACCTGAGTGCAGCCGATCCTTCCAATGCGGCGCGTTATCAGAGCAACCTCAAGGCGTTCGGTGAGCGTCTGGATGCGATGGATCTTCGCTTGAAGGCGCGTCTGGCCGGCATCGCAGGCAAACCGTATTTCGTATTCCACGAGGCCTTCGACTACTTTGAAGACGCCTACGGCCTCAAGCACACCGGCGTGTTCAGCGTCGCGGCCGAGGTCCAGCCTGGCGCCCAGCATGTCGCGGCGATGCGCACTCGACTGCAGGAAGTCGGCAAAACCTGCGTGTTCAGCGAACCGCCGCTGCGTCCGCGCCTGGCAGAAACCCTGGTGGCGGGTCTGCCGGTGAAACTTGCGGAACTGGACGCGCTGGGCGGGTACACGCCGGCAACCGCTCAGGGGTATGAGCAGGTGCTGGAGAAGTTGGGGAACGATTTGGCGGGGTGCCTGGAGTCGTTGTAACCCACACTCTGTGGCGAGCCCCCTCGCCACGATTTAAAGGGCGAACGGCAGCAGCGTACTGATCTTCTGACGCTGCGCCAGACGCTGTTGAAACTCCATCGGATCGTGAATCAACACGTCCTGCCCGGCGAAAGACTCCGCCGCGATCAACCGCGACAACCAGAACCGCACACACGCCACCCGCAACAGGGTCGGCCACAACTCGGCTTCGGCTGCGGTAAACGGCCGCAACGCCGCATAAGCGCCGAGTAACGCCCGCGCTCGTGGTCCGACGATCAACCCGTCCTCGTCTGAACACCAGTCGTTCAACGCAATCGCCACGTCGTAGAGCATCGGCCCCGAACAGGCGTTGTAGAAGTCGATCAGCCCGGTCAGGTGAGTGCCTTCGAACATCGCGTTATCGCGGAACAGGTCGGCGTGGATGTTGGCTCGCGGCAGCGCCAGAATTTTCGTCTTCTGCTGTGTGATTTCGTCCAGAGCCCGTTGCAGCAGATCGCTCTGCTCGGCATTCAGGTGCGACAGCAACTGCGTGCCCTCCTCCAGCATCCAGTCCAGGCCGCGATCGGTCTTGCGTTTGATCATGTTGGCCCGGGTTGCAAGGTGCAGATGACCGAGCAACTCGCCGACCTGAGCGCAATGCTGCGCGTTGGCTTCCTTGATGTGCTTGCCGGCCAGGCGTGGCTGCAACAGCGCGGGTTTGCCGGCCAGTTCGCGCAAGGCGACGCCGTCGGTGGTGCGCAATGCATAAGGCACTGGCAGGTTGGCGTCGTGCAGCACGTCGAGCAGCTCGATGAAGAACGGCATCTCCTGAACCGGACCACGCTCAACCAGGGTCAGGACAAATTCGCCCTGCTCCAGGCTGATAAAGAAATTGGTGTTTTCACTACCAGCGGCAATCCCCTGGAAATCAAGCAGGCGGCCGAGCCCGTAAGGGGCGAGAAAGGTTTCCAGCTCGGGCCGAGCCAGCGGGGTGAACACAGACATGTTTAAACTGCCAGTACGGGCGCCGCTGCTTGAGCTAGCGCCGATTGAAATTAAGAAACTACTTCCACTCAAAAATCTTCCACGAAGGAATCAGCATATCCGGTTGATCCGAGCGGATGAAGTTTGCATCCGTCCCGTCCGCACGCACCAGAAAGTAAGGCGGTGCGCCCTTCGGTGTGACCTTGATCGCGTACAGGAAACCGTTTTGGCGGTATTCCTGAATGACTTTGTCCCCTTCCGTGCGAATGGTGACGTCCGGCTCCGGCGATGGCGCATCGTCCGCCGCCATGACGGCCAATGGTGCGATTGCAAACAACCCAGCCAGCAGCAAGCGATTTAGTGTGCGCATGATAACCTTGTCCCTTTGTCGTCAACGGTCCCGCTATTCTAGCGCCGGACCCGCCGAAAAGGTTGATCCTGCTCATGAGCCAAGCCCCCCTCGTCCTGGTGGACGGTTCTTCTTACCTGTACCGCGCTTTTCACGCCCTCCCACCGCTGACCACGTCCAAAGGCTTGCCGACCGGCGCGGTCAAAGGCGTGTTGAACATGCTCAAGAGCCTGCGCAAGCAGTACCCGGAAAGTCCGTTCGCCGTGGTGTTCGACGCCAAGGGTGGGACTTTCCGCGACGAAATGTTCGCCGAGTACAAAGCCAATCGCCCGAGCATGCCCGATGACATGCGCGTGCAGATCGAACCGCTGCACCAGAGCGTGATCGCCCTCGGTTTCCCGCTGTTGTGTGTCGAAGGCGTCGAAGCCGATGATGTGATCGGCACCCTGGCCCGCAGCAGCGCGGCGGCCGACCGCCCGGTGGTGATCTCCACTGGCGACAAGGACATGGCGCAATTGGTCGACGGCCACATTACCTTGGTCAATACCATGACCGGTAGCGCGCTGGACGTGGAGGGCGTGAAGGAGAAATTCGGCGTCGCTCCCGAGCAGATCATCGATTACCTGGCACTCATGGGCGATTCTTCCGACAACATTCCGGGCGTTCCGGGCATTGGTCCCAAGACTGCTTCCGGCCTGTTGGTGGGTGTGAACGGCGGCCTGACTGAGCTCTATGCGCAGCTCGACATTGTCCCGACCTTGCCGATTCGCGGGGCCAAGACCCTGCCGGCCAAGCTGGAAGAACACAAGGAGATGGCGTTCCTCTCCTATCAACTGGCAACCATCAAGATCGACGTGCCGCTGGACATCGGCCTCGACGACCTGCAAATGGGCAAGCCGGATCACGACAAGCTCGCCGAGCTCTATACCCTGCTGGAATTCAAGAGCTGGTTCGAAGAGAACCAGCGCGATGCCAAGCGTTCCGGCCAGGAAGTGACTGCTCCGGTGGCTGAAGAAGCCGCTGTCGAGACTGAGCTCAAGTACACAACGATCCTCACCCAGGCAGACTTCGACCTGTGGCTGAAGAAGCTCAACGACGCCAAGCTGATTGCCTTCGACACCGAAACCACTGGCATCGATGCGCAGCAGGCGCAATTGGTAGGCCTGTCTTTCGCAGTACAAGCCAACGAAGCGGCCTACATCCCGCTGACCCATTCCTACATGGGTGTACCCGACCAGCTTGATCGCGACACCGTGCTGCGAGCACTGAAACCGATCCTGGAAGACCCGAACAAGCTTAAGGTCGGCCAACACGCCAAATTCGACATGAACATCCTGGCCAACTGCGCCATTGGTGGCGATCAGAATTGTGGCATCACCGTGCAAGGCATTGCCTTCGACACAATGCTCGAATCCTACGTGCTGGACTCCACCGCAACCCGTCACGACATGGATAGCCTGGCGCTCAAGTACCTGAATCACACCACCACCAGTTTTCAGGACATCGCCGGCAAAGGCGCCAAGCAACTGACCTTTGACCAGATCTCCCTGGAGCTGGCCGGGCCTTACGCCGCCGAAGACGCCGACGTGACGCTGCGCCTCCATCAAACCTTGCAGGAAAAGCTCAACGCAATTGCGAGCCTGAGCAAGGTTCTGAGCGAAATCGAAATGCCGTTGGTGCCGGTGCTGGCACGAATCGAACGCCAAGGTGCGCTGGTCGATGCCAACCTGCTGGGCATTCAGAGCGTTGAGCTGGGCGAGAAAATGGTCGCCCTCGAGCGTGAGGCGTTCGCCATCGCCGGGGAAGAATTCAACCTCGGCTCACCGAAGCAATTGGGCGTGATCCTGTACGAAAAGCTCGGCCTGCCGATCCTCAGCAAAACCGCCAAGGGCCAGGCGTCCACCGCCGAAGCCGTGCTGGCGGAACTGGCCGAACAGGATTTCCCGCTGCCCAAGGTGCTGATGCAGTACCGCTCGATGAGCAAGCTGAAAAGCACCTACACCGATCGCCTGCCAGAGCAGATCAATCCGCGCACCGGACGGATTCACACCTCTTATCACCAAGCCGTAGCGGCGACCGGGCGTTTGTCGTCCAGCGATCCGAACCTGCAGAACATTCCGATCCGCACCGCCGAAGGTCGTCGGATTCGTCAGGCCTTCGTCGCGCCAAAAGGCTACAAGCTGCTGGCCGCCGACTATTCACAGATCGAACTGCGGATCATGGCTCACCTGGCGAAGGACGAAGGTTTGCTGCACGCCTTCCGCAACGATCTGGACGTGCACAAAGCCACCGCAGCGGAAGTCTTCGGGGTTGAACTGGCGGACGTCACCACCGACCAACGGCGCAGCGCCAAGGCGATCAACTTCGGCTTGATCTACGGCATGAGCGCGTTTGGCCTGGCCAAGCAGATTGGTGTTGATCGAAAGCAATCCCAGGCCTACATCGACCGTTACTTCACCCGATACCCAGGCGTACTGGAATACATGGAGCGCACCCGCGCCCAGGCCGCCGAACAAGGTTTCGTCGAAACCATCTTTGGTCGTCGCTTGTACCTGCCGGAAATCAACGCGAAAAACCCGGCCTTGCGCAAAGGTGCCGAACGCACAGCGATCAACGCCCCGATGCAAGGCACCGCGGCGGACATCATCAAGAAAGCCATGATTGCGGTGGACGGCTGGCTGACAGCGTCAGGCCTCGACGCCAAAGTCATTCTGCAGGTGCACGATGAATTGGTTCTGGAAGTGCGGGAAGATTTGGTCGACCAGGTCCGTGATGAGATTCGCGTGCACATGAGCGACGCAGCGAAGCTTGATGTGCCGCTTTTGGTCGAGGTTGGCGTAGGAAATAACTGGGATGAGGCTCACTGAGCCGTCTGAAATGACGTTTTCCGCTGCGGCATAGTGCCGCGGCAGAAAGGGCGAAAGGGTTCTTAGTTCAGAAAAGGAGTTGGGTTATTCCAAAGGCTTTTTAAGAAATTCTGAACTAATCTTCTGAATCGCCACTCAGAGTAACTGAATGGGTGGTGAAGCCCTTCGATGCTCCTAATGTTGTGTTAAGTGTTGGCAGATATCTGGACCCCGCCCTAGCGGTCCGGAACTTGAACCCCGGAACTTCCCCCTCCCCATAAGAAGTCCGGGGTTTTTTTTGCCTGCTGCTTTTGTTTGGACAGCTTACTCGGCAAGCTCGGCGCCCTTGTCTGCCAGTTCCATCCAGCCCGCCAGTACAGTGTAGGCGTCTTCCAGACCCATGCGCTTTGGCGCCGAAAATAGCTGGATGCTGATTGCATCACCCCAACCCCTGCGGATGTCTGCCTGAACCTTGAGCAGGACGTTTTTCGCCGCGCCGTAGGTCAGCTTGTCGGCTTTGGTCAGCAAAATGTGCATCGGCATGCCGCTGGCGACGGCCCAATCGAGCATTAGCAAGTCGAAGTCGGTCATTGGATGACGGATGTCCATCATCAAAATCAGACCTTTCAAACTTTCGCGACCACCCAGATACGCTTCCAGGTGACGCTGCCAATGCAGCTTCAACGGGATCGGTACTTTCGCGTAACCGTAACCCGGGAGGTCGACCAGACGACGATCATCGTCTAGCTTGAAGAAGTTCAAGAGCTGTGTGCGCCCCGGAGTTTTCGAGGTTCGCGCCAGGCTGGCGTGCGTCAGGGTGTTCAGAGCACTGGACTTGCCGGCGTTGGAACGTCCGGCGAAGGCCACTTCAAAGCCTTCGTCGTCGGGACATTGGTCGACTTTGGCGGCGCTGAGCATGAAGGTGGACTGTTGGCACAGACCGAGGATGGGGTTCTTGAGTTGCATGGGATTTCCGATGTGGGCGGCGCCGGGAATGGACGCGGCGAGCAGTGTCGTTTCCGTTTCAGTGACGCCAGTATATAATGCCGCAGATTTTGTGTGCGCTTTGTCCCAGCGTAGGATGAAGTTCACGAGAGCGATTGACCTTGATTGCGCACTAGAACGCAGCACGCTCTCAACCCTGAAAAGGTCGTTTTATGACGAAATGGCTGCTAGCTGCCGGTGTCTTGATGCCGCTTTACAGCGCTCAGGCTACACAGGATCCGGAAGCTGTGTACAACCGTGTTTGTGGTGCTTGTCATTCCGGCCAACTACCCATGGCGCCTAAAAAGGGCGATCAGGAAGCTTGGACGCCGAGGTTGGCGAAAGGTATGGGGACGCTGGTGCAACACGTAACCCAGGGTTTCAAGGCGATGCCGCCGCGTGGTTTGTGCATGGACTGCAGTGCCGAGGATTACCGAGCAATCATCCAGTGGATGAGCGAGTGATCCCGGCCCATAACTCTTTAACCCTTAGCCGTAGTTGGATTAGCTGATGAACAAATTGATCGTGAGTCTGCTGTTGACCGTGGGGATCTCCGGCATTGCCCATGCTGCAGGTGATGCGACTGCTGGTCAGGCGAAAGCCGCAGTATGTGGCGCCTGTCATGGCCCGGATGGCAACAGTATGGCGCCTAACTTTCCGAAACTGGCAGGCCAGGGCGAACGTTATCTGAACAAGCAGCTGGTCGACATCAAGTCCGGCAAACGCACGGTGCTGGAAATGACCGGCCTGCTGACCAACCTGAGCGATCAGGACCTGGCCGATATCTCCGCTTACTTCGCCAGCCAGAAAGGCAGTGTTGGCGCCGCCGACCCGAAAGTCGTGGCTCGCGGTGAAGCACTGTTCCGCGGCGGTGACCTGGCCAAAGGCCTGCCAGCCTGCACCGGCTGCCACTCGCCGGACGGCAAGGGTAACGCGGCTGCCGGTTTCCCGCACCTGGGCGGCCAGCACGCTCAATACATCGCCAAGCAACTGACCGACTTCCGCAAGGAAGAAGCCGGCCGCACCAACGATGGCGACACCAAGCCGATGCAGACCATCGCCAAAAGGCTGAGCGACGAAGATATCGCAGCAGTGTCCAGCTACATTCAAGGCCTGCACTAAGACCGGCAAATGGGGCGGCGCGCGAGGCTTACATCTCCTGCAACGTTAACGCTCTATTAATCCGTCGCAGCAAGTATAAAAAGGGTGGCTTAGGCCGCCCTTTTTTGTGGCCGCTGCCGTTACACTACAGAACTCAAGCCCGCCAGGACCTGTCTGAAAACAGGTCGCGCGAGGCGACCCAAATTGTCCAGGAGTAAAGCATGCGTAATCTGATCATCAGCGCCGCACTCGTCGCTGCCAGCCTGTTCGGCATGACTGCCCAAGCCGCCGAAGCACCCGCTGCCCCTTATGTCGAACTGACCAATCCGGTTCCGGTTGCCGTGCCTGGCAAGATCGAAGTCGTGGAGCTGTTCTGGTATGGCTGCCCGCATTGCTACGCTTTTGAGCCAGTGATCAATCCATGGGTCGAGAAGCTGCCTTCCGACGTCAACTTCGTCCGCATTCCGGCCATGTTCGGCGGCCCTTGGGACGCACACGGCCAGATGTTCCTGACCCTGGAAGCCATGGGTGTCGAGCACAAGGTTCACGCCGCGGTTTTCGAAGCGATCCAGAAAGAACACAAGAAACTGGTGACTCCAGAAGAAATGGCCGAATTCCTGGCCACTCAGGGTGTCGATAAAGTCAAGTTTCTGGCCACCTTCAACTCCTTCGCCATCAAGGGCAAAATCGTCCAGGCCAAAGAGCTGGCCAAGAAATATGAAATCTCCGGCGTTCCAACCATGGTCGTCAACGGCAAGTATCGCTTTGACGTGGGCTCTGCCGGCGGTGCCGAGCAAGCACTGCAACTGGCCGACAAACTGGTCGACAAAGAGCGAGCGGCTAACAAGGCTGCTGCCAACTAAGCGCGGGGCCTGCCATGCGCCGCTGGGGTACTGAACGCATCGTTGGCCTGCATGATCCACGGGTCAATGAGCATCATCTGGAATCGACGGGTTTGCCCGCAGACAGCCGTCTGCGCTTGCTCAGTTTCAATATCCAGGTCGGCATCAGTACCGAGCGTTATCGGCACTACCTGACCCGGGGCTGGCAGCATCTGTTGCCGCACACCGGGCGTGCCGACAATCTGCAAAAGATCGGTAATCTGTTGGGCGACTTCGATCTGGTCGCCTTGCAGGAGGCCGATGGCGGCAGCCTGCGATCAGGCTACGTCAATCAGGTCGAACACCTGGCCCAGCTCGGTGCATTCCCCTACTGGTATCAACAACTCAATCGCAATCTCGGGCGCCTCGGCCAGCACAGCAATGGCGTGCTCAGCCGCCTGCGCCCGTGGGCGATTGAAGATCATCCGCTACCGGGGCCCAAAGGTCGCGGGGCGATTCTGGTGCGCTTTGGCGAAGGCCCGGAAGCGCTGGTAGTAGTCATGATGCACCTGGCGCTCGGCGCGCGCGCCCGCACGATGCAGCTGTCGTACATCCGCGAGTTGATCGGCGGCTATAAACACCAGGTGCTGATGGGTGACATGAACACCCACGCCAGTGACTTGCTGCAAAACTCTCCATTGCGTGACCTCGGCCTGCTCGCGCCGCAACTGGAAGCGACCTTTCCCAGCTGGCGTCCGCAGCGTTGCCTGGACCATATTCTACTGAGCCCGACCCTGACCCTTGAAAAGGTCGAGGTGCTGGCACAACCCATTTCCGATCACCTGCCGGTCGCGGTAGAGATTCGTCTGCCGGGTTCGCTCACGGCTGATGCATTGCCCGCGTTGAGTCCTGCCCCTCGCGGATCCCATGAATGAGCGACGAAGCACAGCGCTGGAAAGAGAAATACCTCAAAAGCATCGAACAACAGGAAAAGCTTGAGCGTCGATGGGACGCCCGGCTCGACCTGCTTCGTCGTGGCTTGGTACGCAGCACCCTGGCAGCCGAGGGCACTGACCGCGCTGTTGACCTATGCATGAAGGAAATGCGCGAAGTCGTGCGCACCGACGACATGGACGCCGGCCTGGCCGCCCTGCTTCCGCGGCTGGAAAAAGCCGTACTCGACTCCGAACAGCGCCGGGAAACCCGGGTCAATCAAACCAGCGCCGCACTGACCGCACTGGTCTCGCAGCTGCAAACATTGCCGCTGCCCCGGGAAGTAAGCCGGCCGCTGAAAAACTTCGCCAAGCATCTGGATACAAGGGTCGGGCAGGCGCGCGAGATTCCGTTGCTGCTCAGCGAACTGAGTGGCCTGCAAGGCAAAGCCTTGGGTCAGCTTGAAAACCCGGTGGAACCCGGTCGCCCGGGTTTGCTGCAGCGACTGTTTGGTAGCCGCGAAACGGATGAAACGGCATTACAGGTCACCCCCGTCGCTATTCCGACGCCCGGCCCGCAGTATGCCGAATCGATGGCTCTGCCTCATGCCGAGAGACCACAGGTAAACGTCGATCTCGCGCCAGACGTCGATAAGCCGCAAGTGGCGGTCGTACACGTCGCCGCTCCCGTTGCTGCACCCGAGCGACTGACGATCGAGACACAATCGCCCGCAGCAGCGCCTTCTCCTGCCGTTGTAGCGTTTATCCCGCCAGTGCTTGAGCCGCAGCAAGCACCCGACCAGATACCAGAGACGCAACCGCAACCGGGCCTTGAACCTCCAGAAGAACTGGCTCCTTTGAGTATCGAGCCAGCAACTCAGGCTCAACCGGCACTCAATCCCGACGAATTAACCCCGGTGGTCTACCTCGACAGCCTGCCGCTGCCCCCGGCCATGGCCCAGGTGTTGGCCGCCGCAGGTCCTGAACAACCCGAACCGGATATTCTCTACGCCCTGCCGGACTCACCCGAACCCTCCTATAGCTCGGTGGCCAAGCACATCGAAGACACGCTACTGGGCTTACTCGACGACCTGACGCTTCCCGAGCATCATCGTCCGCAAGCCGAAACCCTGCGTGATCGACTGAAAAATGGCCTGAACTGGTATGAGTTGCTGCCAATCCTCGATGATCTGGCAACCTTGATGCTAGCCATCACCGACAGCGGCCAGCACGAATTCGAAGCCTATCTGCAGCAGCTCAACGAACGCCTCGAGTCGTTCCAAAGCAACTTGCAAGCCGCCAGCGACGGGCATGCCGACAACCGTTCTGCCGCACGCGAGATGGACACCCAGATCCGCGAGCAGGTCGACGGCTTGCAGAACAGCATGCAGGACGCGGCCGACCTGGACGATCTCAAGCACGTCCTGGAAAACCATTTGGAAGGCCTGCTCGGCACCATGGACCAGCACCAGAGGCAGCGTGACGAGCGCGAGCAGGAAGTCGCGGCGCGCCTTCATGGTCTGGCCGAACGCGTTGCGCACATGGAGCAGGAAGCCTTGGGCTACCGCGAGCATCTCGAAGAGCAACGCCAGAAAGCCTTGATCGATCCACTGACCGGCCTGCCTAACCGGGCTGCCTGGAGCGAACAGCTGGATCACGAAATCAGCCAATGGCAGCAACAGGGCAACTCCCTGTTGCTGGCAATGCTCGACCTCGACCATTTCAAACGTATCAACGATAACTATGGTCACCTGGCGGGCGACAAAGTGCTGAAAATCATCGCCAGCGTGCTCCGCAAGCGCCTGCGTGGGACGGATTTCATTGCCCGGTTTGGTGGTGAGGAGTTCGTCCTGTTGATGCCCGCGACAGTACCGGCTGTCGGCGCGAAACTGCTGGAAAACCTGCGCGCGTCGATCGAAGCCTGCCCTTTCCACTTCAAGGGTGAGCCGGTGACCATCACCATTTCCATGGGGCTGACTGCGTTCAAACCCGGCGAACATAGCGATCTGGTGCTGAAAAGAGCCGATCAGGCGCTATATCGGGCAAAACATGCAGGCCGCAACCGGGTGGAACTGGGCTGACGGTCAATTGTTCCATTTTGTTTAAAACTTCGCGCTGGCCGTCTGAGTGCAAGGCAGTACGTTACACTGTTGCATTACTGACTTGCGTGTGTTGCCTTCTGCCATGAAATACCTAGCCCTCGTCGTGTCGCTGATTCTGTTGGCCGGTTGTGCCAGCGGCCCACGGTTTGACACCCGTCACCCTTCAGCCAATCACGACAGCCGCATTCAGTTCGTGGTGGTGCATTACACCTCCGCGTCACTGGAACGTTCGCTGCAACTGCTGACCCATGGCGAGGTCAGCAGCCACTACCTGATTGGCGACGACAAGAACGCCACTATCTATAAGCTGGTGGATGAAAATCTCCGGTCCTGGCATGCAGGGGAAAGCGAATGGGGAGGCCGGACCTGGTTGAACTCCAGCTCCATTGGCATCGAAATCGTCAATCCGGGCTTCAAAGTCATCCCGACAGGGCGTCTCTGGTACCCCTATAGCGAAGCCCAGGTCCAGTCCTTGATCATTCTGCTCAAAGACATCAGCAAGCGTTACGCCATCAGCCCCCGCAACATCATCGGCCATAGCGACATCGCACCGCTGCGCAAGCTGGATCCGGGCCCGATGTTTCCCTGGAAACGTCTGGCTGCCGAAGGCCTTGGAGTCTGGCCGAACGAGCAGGCCGTAACGCGCCAGCAAGTACAGTTCGAAGTACAACTGCCAACCATCAGCTGGTTTCAGGCACAGCTGGCCCGCGCGGGTTATCCCACGCCGCAAACCGGCGAACTGGATGTTGCGACGCGTCATGTGATTGCGGCCTTTCAGATGCATTTCCGACCCTCTCGTTTCGATGGCACACCGGATGCGCAAACCGCGGCGCTTCTGCAAGTCTTGAATCAGACAAAATAATGACGCCCGCCCGACGGTCAGGGCTTTTTTTTCAACCAGCAGCTATAACTCATTGGTAACTCTTCGGATATTCCCTATGCCTGCTGCTCGAGAGACACTACGTAGTTGGTTCTATCGCCCCTGGTTTTTGGCGATACTGGCTGCTGCCTTGAGCGCGACACTCCTGATGGCCGGCAGCCTGTTCATGGCCATGCATCAAGTCGAGAAGAGCGAAAGCGAAGAGATGAATGCCCAGGGCGAGCGCTTCCTTGCTCGCCTGGAGCAACTTTTCGGGCAGTTGCGTGAAAGCCTCGACGACCTGGAAGCCCAGCCGTTACGAGGCTGCGATGACGAAATGATCGCGACCTTGCAGCAGGTCAGCTTCAATTACCGCTTCGTTTATGAAGCTGCCTATATGGATGCCTCGCGAATCTGCTCCAACCGCCCCCGCCAGGAAGGGCTGTCAATGATAAGGCCGCCGGACATAAGAGGCCCTACCTACAGTTACTGGCTGAACACCACGACCGAACCCGATGAAAACCGTGCCGCGCTGATGCTTGGGCGCGGTAATTTTCGTGTTGCGACGTCTCGCGGGCATTTGACTGACATGGTCGACTTGTTACCGGGAAGCAGCCTGCTGGTGGTACTCGACCACGGCACGCGCGCGATTCCGGTACTGGGTTTCTCACAGGTCTGGCCACCGACCGAACCCTGGCCCCCGAAAAGCGGCGACGCGCTACAGGTCACGCAGTCCCGCTTGATTTACCGCATGCCAACCAACAATCCCGAATACCAATTGGTGCTGATCAGCCCGCGCACCGGCATGAATGTGCCTGCGGTTTGGTGGTGGTTGCTACCGGCCAGCCTGGTGCTGGCGGTGTGTGTGGGCTTTCTGGTGCTTCTGTTGGTGCGCCAGCGACAGTCGCTGGACGCCGAACTGAGTGGCGCCATACGGCGAGGCGAGTTGCAGGTGTTGTACCAACCGATCTTCGACCTCGACAGTCGCAATTGTGTCGGAGCAGAAGCCTTGTTGCGCTGGCGAAGGCCGGACGGCACCCTCACCAGCCCCGACCTGTTCATTCCGATGGCAGAGAATACCGGTCAGATCCGCCAGATGACCGACTTCGTCCTGCAGCGCCTGCTTGAGCAACTTGGTCAATTGTTGCGAGCCAATCCACAGCTGTACATTTCGGTCAATCTGGCGGCCTGCGACGTCATGGTGCCGCGTATTGGCCAGGTGATGGCACGCCTGCTGACCTTGCACCGCGTCGCAGCAAAGCAAATTGCCTTTGAGGTCACCGAGCGGGGATTGATCGATGTCGTCGTAGCTCGGGAAAACCTGCAAGCCTTGCGGGATGTGGGGCATCAGGTGCTGATTGATGACTTTGGCACCGGCTATTGCAGCCTCGCCTATCTGCAAACCCTGCCAGTCGACTGCCTGAAAATCGATAAGGCGTTTATCGATGCGCTGGGTCATGACGCTGCGAGTAGCGGTGTCGCACCGCACATCATTCACATGGCCCAGGCCCTGCAACTCAAAGTCATTGCCGAAGGCATCGAACATGAATCCCAGGCGGCGTTTCTGAGCAGTGAAGGCGTGAAGTTCGGTCAGGGTTGGCTCTTTGCCCATGCGTTGAGCGCGGTGCAGTTCATCGAGCTGATTACCCGTGGCCGCCGATTGGCTGCTCGACGTCTCGATGACGAAGCCTGAAGCTGCTGCGGCTTATACCGACAGCGCCATATAGAACTGGGTACCCTGCCCTGGCCGCGAATAAACACCCATCCGTCCGCCGTGCAACTGCACGATTTCCTTGCACAGTGCGAGACCTAGCCCGGCACCGCCCTTCTTGCGACCCACCTGTACAAAGGGTTCGAAAATCCGCCCCTGCTGGCCGTAGGGAATACCTTCGCCGTTATCCTCGACGCTGATAATGACTCGCTCTCCATGGCGTCGAGCCTGCAAACGTATTTGCCCGCCGGGGGCGGTGTGGCGCAACGCGTTGTCGATCAGGTTATCGAGCACTCGGTCCAGCTGCGGCTGATCAGCCTGCAATCGCGGTAATGGCCCTTGCACCTCCACCGACAGGTCGATGCGCTGCTCTTTTGCAGGGCCGACAAAACGTTCCCGGGCCTGTTCCAGCAACTCCTCGATGGCGCACGGCGCCAGCGTGAGTTTCTGTAATCCGTTCTGATAGCGGGAGAAGTTCAGCAGATCGTTAATCAACTGCATCAAGCGCTGCATCTCTTCGTTCACGGTATCCAGCAAATCAGCTTCACGCGAGTCCTCGGCAAAGTGCGCGCGCTCGCGGAATAGGCCGAACGCCATGTGCATCCCAGTGACCGGCGTTCGCAATTCATGGGAGGCGCGCAGTACGAACTCGCTGCGCACTCGTTCAAATGCACGCTGTTCGGTGACGTCATGCAGCACCATCACAGCGCCGAGAATATGGCCCTGAGTATGGCTGACCGGTGTCAGGCTAAAGGTCAGCAACCGCGACTCACCGTCGACCTCGATACTCAGGTCTTCCGGCGCCCGCTCCAAGGTGCCGCCGCGTAGCACCAGTTGCAGCTGTTCATCGAGTTCGGGACGCTCAAGCGCCGTCCCCAGACCTTGACCGAGACGATCGGTGTCCCAACCCAACTGACGCTGCGCCACGGGGTTGAGGTGTTCCAAACGACCATCGCGGTCAATCATCAGCAACCCATCGTCGATGCTGTCGAGCACCGCCTGCAAACGTTGCTGGCCTGCGAGCAGCTCATGGACATTGGTGGCCTGATGCTCGCGCAAGGCTTCGGCCATGATCCCGAAGCGCTTGGTCAACTGGTTCATTTCCACTGCCGAGGAAATCGGCAGCGTAACTTCGAAATTACCTTGGCCAATGTTGTCCGCTGCCTGGGCCAGGGCCTCGATCGGTTCACCAAAACGTCGAGCGATAGCGTGGGCGGTGATGAAGCCGATGATCAGCACCGCCAGCCCCACAAGCCCGAGCAGGCCGGCAACCAGCAGCGCCCTTTCCCGAGCCTGCCGTTCGGTGGCATTGATGTTATCCAGCGCCCGCTTGTGCTCGGCGAGCAAACCATTGCGCAGCGCATTGAATTTTTCGGTGAGTACTTCGTTGCCACTCAACACGTGCGTCGAATCACGTGACGAGTCGTACGCTTGCAGAAAGCTCTGGTAGTCAGCCTTGGCCTGCGCGAAGCCGTACTGGAGCTCATCACCCGTCTGGGTATGGGCAATGCCGTCATCAAGCAACTGAAAATAATGCTGCCTGGACGCCTCGAACGCCGCAGGATCTGGCTTTTCGCTGAGCATGATGATCAGTTGATCGTCCAGGGTTTGACGCAATTTCAGCCCCAGGTCGAGCGTGACGAAATTATTGCGAATCAGCGCTTCCTGGGTACCCGCCATCTGCATGACGCTGACCAGCCCGAGCAACAGTCCAAGCAGCGCCACGGTGATCAGTGCGGAAATACTCAGAAACAGCCGCGTGCGCAACTTCATCGCCAGTTTCATCGCAGACAGCTCACAAGTTGTACTGCTTGCGTTTGCGATACAACGTCGAGGCATCGATACCCAGGGTCTTGGCGGCCTGGTCCAGTGTGTCTGCGGTGGCGAGGACTGCTCCGATGTGGGCTTTTTCCAACTCGTCCAGACTCAACGCAGCGCCGATCCGTGGTGCGTTGTTGACCGAAGTTTCGGCCATGCCAAGGTGGCTGATCTCGACCCGCTCCTGTGGACAGATAATGCTTGCCCGCTCCACAACGTTGCGCAGTTCGCGAATGTTCCCCGGCCAGCGGTAGCCGAGCAGCGCTTCACGGGCTTCGTCGCTGAAGCCCCGAGCCGGACGCGCGTACTCCTTGACGAAACGGGCCAGAAAGCGATCGGCCAGGTTCAGAATATCCTCCCTGCGCTCGCGCAGTGGCGGCAGGTGCAGGGTGATCACGTTCAGGCGGTAGAGCAAATCTTCACGGAAACGGCCATCGCGGACCATGTCTTCGAGGTTCTGGTTAGTGGCCGCGAGGATGCGCACATCGGCGCGGCGGGTGACCGGGTCGCCCACCCGTTCATATTCTTTATCCTGGATGAAACGCAGTAGTTTTGGTTGCAAAACCAACGGAAAATCGCCGATCTCGTCAAGAAACAGCGTCCCACCGTCGGCCTGATTGACACGACCCAGAGTACTTTCGCTGGCCCCGGTGAACGCGCCACGGCTGTGGCCGAAGAGCTCGCTTTCCATGAGTTCGGCGGTCAGGGACGGGCAGTTGATCGTGATGCAGGATTTCTTCGCGCGCTTGCTCCAGCCGTGAATGGCCTGGGACAGTTCGCCTTTACCGGTGCCGGACTCGCCGAGAATCAAAATATTGGCATCGGTGCTGGCCACCTGGCGGGCGGTTTCGAGCACGACTTTCATCGCCGGGCTGTGAGAGTCCAGGCCATCCTTGGGTTTGCGCACTTCGCCTTCAAGGGCTTCCAGACGTGCCGACAGTTGCCGTACTTCCAACTGCTTGGCGGTGGCCAGACGCAATTGGTCGGGGCTGCAAGGTTTGACCAGATAGTCGGCCGCACCGGCCTGTATGGCATCCACGGCGGTGTCCACAGCCGAATGAGCGGTGACGATCACCACCCTCATCCAGGGTGCCTGAATACGCATTTGGGCCAGTACATCGAGGCCATTGTCTTCACCCAGGCGCAGGTCGAGGAAGCACAGGTCGAAGACTTGGCGCTGAAGCAGTGCATCAGCCTGGGCGGCGCTGTTGGCGGTAGCGACGCTGTAGCCTTCATCTTCGAGGCAATAACGGAAAGTACGCAGGATGGCGGACTCATCGTCCACCAGCAGAATGCGGCCTTGATGCTCAGTGGCGGATTCCATTTCCTACGCTCCTTAATGAATGATCTTGGTTAGTCCCGGAAAAATCGGGCAAGTTGCATGGTTGATTCTGGTCGATTCCAGCCACAGCAGCGTAGCTCTCTCCGCACCCTACGGCTAATCGTCTGATTTCGTTGTTTTTTTATCAGATAGCCGGTTCGCAGGCAGTTGCCGGTGTCCCCTTGTGACATCCATGCCCTCCTCGCAATTCAAAAATATTGAAATTTCCTACGAATCTATCGTGCATTACGCACGACTTCAAAAGGACCATCGTGCAGGATGCGTCCGATCCGAATCCCACATCATTCATAACATATTGATTTTGTTCGATTTTATTATCATGAAAAACTGGCATGCAGGCTGCAATAGTTTGCTTAAACAGGGCATCTAAACGGCGCCCGAACAAGATCACCACCGTGTGGGAGGAGCTTCAGGATGAGTCGTCAACGTGCCACCCAATTGCGTTTCTCGCCACTGCATATCCAGCAAGGTCTGTTTGCTGTCCTGGCGCTATTAATTACCTTGATCGGCGGCCAGCAGTTTCAGCGTTGGGAGCAAAGTCAGCAGCAAGAAGCGCCACGCCTCTCGATCCAGCATCCGACCCAAACCCATTTCAGTGCGGCCAGCAATAACCAGGCTGACAGTGCGCCGATGCGAATGATGGACGTCGACCAGGCTCAGCCTGTGGATGAGATGCCTCGTCAGGAACGTTGGGTGTTCTAAACACAAACTTGGCGCGTTCGATGCGCCGGGAAAAGCACCACAAGTCACATCTCTAAATAGAAGCGTAAGGAGAATCACCATGTTGAGCTGGGCAATCACATTCTTGATCATTGCCATCATCGCTGCGGTATTGGGCTTCGGTGGTATCGCGGGCACCGCCACGGGTATCGCCAAGATTCTCTTTGTCGTGTTCCTGGTGATGTTTATTGCTTCCTTCTTCTTTGGCCGTCGCGGTCGAGGCTGAATATGAGCGTTTTATTAAAGACTCTGGCAGCCGCCTTGCTTCTGGGCGGTTGTGCCATGGCGATGGACTGAGTTCGAAACAAGAAAGAAGCCACAGCGCTTCTTTCCCATGCGCTACCCGAGGAAGGTAGCCGCATGACCAAGGAGTCGGGACGTTCTGCCTGTTTCAGGGGCGGAGTGACCTACGGGCACATGGAGTGTCTGCGCAAGGGCCGGGTCAGGCAAAGCTGCGACGCAAGTTCGCCGGTTACTCATGACTTGACGGGCTTGCGAGGTGCTTCGTCAGCGTAAAGCATTGTCCTAGAGCGTTCTGCTCGCATCCCCCGCTCCCCCTCTGTCAATCCCTCGCAAAACAATTTCACGGTGTTTCTTTTGTGACCGTATATCGAGAAAGCTGCGCCTAAAAAATAGAGAAGTTTCGCGTTTAAACGTAGGCTTTTTCCCAATTTTTTGCCCGAATCCCCTCGCTTAAAAAACAACCAACCTCCTCTGTGATGGCCGGTTCACGGCACTTATGCCTGCCGAAATGTCGTATTCGAACCGGTTGGGACGCGAGTTTCAGTTCAAAAAGCTCATGCCGATTCGGCATAGGGTAGGCGTTTACGGCATTAGACGTTGCTTCCTTGCATCTGAATAGTTGCGCCTTTTTTCGCCTGCCAGAGAGCCGATAACAAGCGCTCCGGGGCACCTTATACGGGGGTAGACGCACAAGACTTTTTCGCCACAAGCGTTCCAGTTTTTTGCATCTGCCTGAGTCAAACGCAAGTAAGGGTAAAGATATGAAGAAGGCAAAGCTTAGCCTCGCCTGGCAGATCCTCATCGGTCTGGTATTGGGGATTGCAATCGGTGCGCTGCTCAACCATTTCAGTGCCGAAAAGGCTTGGTGGATCAGCAACGTCCTGCAACCGGCAGGCGATATCTTTATCCGTCTGATCAAGATGATTGTGATCCCGATCGT
Organism: Pseudomonas sp. RT4P38; assembly: GCF_054897765.1. NCBI lineage: Bacteria > Pseudomonadati > Pseudomonadota > Gammaproteobacteria > Pseudomonadales > Pseudomonadaceae > Pseudomonas > Pseudomonas sp. RT4P38. Next base: position 264,164 of record NZ_CM142703.1, on the reverse strand, counting down.
GATCTCGTCCTTGATCGTCGGTATCGCGGGTGTCGGTGACGCGAAGAAGCTCGGCAGCATCGGCCTGAAGACCATCATCTACTTCGAGATCGTCACCACGATCGCCATCGTCGTCGGCCTGGTGTTGGCCAACCTGTTCCATCCGGGTGCCGGCATCGACATGAGCACGCTGGGTACTGTGGATATTTCCAAGTACCAGGCCACTGCGGCCGAGGTTCAGCATGAACATGCGTTCATCGAAACCATCCTCAACCTGATCCCGTCCAACATCTTCGCGGCTATTGCCCGCGGTGAGATGCTGCCGATCATTTTCTTCTCGGTGTTGTTCGGCCTCGGTCTGTCGAGCCTGAAGGCTGACTTGCGCGACCCGCTGGTGAAGTTGTTCCAGGGCGTGTCGGAAAGCATGTTCAAGGTCACCCACATGATCATGAACTACGCCCCGATCGGCGTTTTCGCACTGATCGCGGTGACCGTGGCCAACTTTGGTTTCGCCTCCCTGCTGCCGCTGGCCAAACTGGTGATCCTGGTTTACGTCGCCATCGCCTTCTTTGCCTTCGTGGTGCTGGGCCTGATCGCTCGCCTGTTTGGCTTCTCGGTGATCAAGCTGATGCGCATCTTCAAGGATGAGCTGGTGCTGGCCTACTCCACCGCCAGTTCCGAAACCGTGCTGCCGCGCGTTATCGAGAAGATGGAAGCCTACGGCGCGCCGAAAGCCATTTGCAGCTTCGTGGTCCCGACCGGCTACTCGTTCAACCTTGATGGTTCGACCCTGTACCAGAGCATTGCGGCGATCTTCATTGCCCAGCTCTATGGCATCGACCTGTCCATCAGCCAGCAATTGCTGCTGGTGCTGACCCTGATGGTCACCTCCAAAGGCATCGCCGGTGTACCGGGCGTGTCCTTCGTGGTGTTGCTGGCCACCCTGGGCAGCGTCGGCATTCCACTCGAAGGCCTGGCGTTCATCGCGGGTGTCGACCGCATCATGGACATGGCGCGAACCGCGCTGAACGTGATCGGCAATGCCCTGGCCGTATTGGTCATCTCCCGTTGGGAAGGCATGTACGACGATGCCAAGGGCCAACGCTACTGGAACTCCCTGCCGCACTGGCGCAGCAAGGAAAAGTTGCCGGTCGGTGAAGTCACCAGCAACTGAGTCATCCTGCATTAGAACCAAAACAAACCCCGGAGAAATCCGGGGTTTGTCGTTTCTGGCGACCCCGCTATCATTCGCCGCATTCTTCGGGGGATTTAACTGATGCTCAATGGCCTGTGGCTAAGCTTTTTCATCGTGGCTGCCGTTTCGGCACTGGCGCAATGGCTGATCGGCGGTAACGCCGGGATCTTCGCGACGATGGTGGAAAGCATTTTCGCCATGGCCAAATTGTCGGTCGAGGTGATGGTCCTGCTGTTCGGCACCCTCACCCTCTGGCTGGGCTTTCTGCGGATTGCCGAGAAGGCCGGGATCGTCGAGTGGCTGGCCAAGGCGCTCGGCCCATTGTTTCTGCGCCTGATGCCCGAAGTTCCGGCGGGTCACCCGGCCATCGGCCTGATCACGCTGAACTTTGCCGCGAATGGTCTGGGCCTGGACAACGCCGCTACGCCGATCGGCCTTAAAGCCATGAAGTCGCTGCAAGAACTCAACCCCAGCGACACCATCGCCAGCAATGCGCAGATCCTGTTCCTGGTACTCAACGCCTCCTCCCTGACCCTTCTGCCGGTGACGATCTTCATGTACCGCGCGCAGCAAGGTGCCCCCGATCCGACCTTGGTGTTCCTGCCCATCCTGCTCGCCACCAGTTGCTCGACATTGGTCGGCCTGCTGTCGGTGGCGTTCATGCAGCGTCTGCGCCTGTGGGACCCGGTGGTGCTCGCGTACTTGATTCCCGGTGCCCTGGCCCTCGGTAGCTTCATGGCGCTGCTGGCGACGCTCTCGGCGACCGCTCTGGCCGGCCTGTCATCGATCCTCGGCAACCTGACGCTGTTCGGGCTGATCATGTTGTTTCTGGTGATCGGCGCGTTACGTAAGGTCAAGGTCTACGAAGCGTTCATCGAAGGCGCCAAAGAAGGCTTCGACGTGGCCAAGAACCTGCTGCCGTATCTGGTGGCGATGCTGTGTGCCGTCGGCGTGCTGCGGGCATCCGGAGCGCTGGACTTTGGCCTGGACGGGATTCGGCATTTTGTGGAATGGGCCGGGTGGGACACGCGCTTCGTCGATGCGCTGCCGACCGCCATGGTCAAGCCGTTCTCCGGCAGTGCCGCCCGGGCGATGCTGATCGAAACCATGAAAACGTCTGGCGTGGACAGCTTCCCGGCGCTGGTGGCGGCGACGATTCAGGGCAGTACCGAAACGACCTTCTATGTATTGGCGGTGTACTTCGGCGCGGTGGGGATCCAGCGGGCGCGGCATGCGGTAGGGTGTGCGTTGCTGGCCGAACTAGCCGGGGTGTTGGGCGCGATCGGGGTTTGTTACTGGTTCTTTGGCTAAACCTATATCCCTGTGGGAGCGAGCTTGCTCGCGATAGCGGTGTATCAGTCGACATGAATGTGGGCTGTACTCAGTCATCGCGAGCAAGCTCGCTCCCACAATGAAGTGTGCAGGTCTTCAAGGCCTCAGCGGCGGCGCAACTTTCTGTCCTTGCTCAACCGCCCAAGCCACCACCTGCGACGTCAGTTGATCACTGGCCTGGCCAAACCCGGCCACCACCGCCGGCACCTTCACATCGCTCAATGGCTGGCGCACTTCAAAGCGTCGGCTGGCGAGGATTCGCTGGTCATAACCGCGCACCAGCAACGCATCCAGACGCACGACCACGCTTGCAGCCGTGCCTTGGTACTCGGTCTGGAACGCTTGCAGGCTACCGCCCAGTTCAAGATCTGCCTGGAAGTTGCTGTCATCGGTACTCAGCAATGAAACTCGACCATCACGCTGGAAACCGTCCAACAGGCGATTGCGCAGCAACACCGGTGCCGGGTCGCTCCAGCGCGAGGCCTTGTAGCTGCTGATCAGATCACCCCGAGGGATCACGGCGATCTTCGGGCTGTTCAAGGCCTCGCTGGCCTGCGGCTTGGCCAGGCGCAGCGACCAGCGTTGCGACGTCCCGTGACTGGCCGGTGCGCTGCTCTGGGCCGAAGGCAACCGATAGACATCGGACGGCTCGGACTTGGGCAGGATCGAGCAGGAGCTGACCCCAATGAAGCTGACGAGGAGGGCGAGGTGAGTCAGCTTCATGGCGTGAACTCCTTGTTCTTGTCATTGCCCAGCAAGTAACCGCTGGGGTTGGCTTCCAGACGCTGGGAAATAGCCCGCAACGATGTCAGGGTATCGCGCAGCTCACGCACCGCCGGGGCCAGGCCATTGAGGCCTTGCATGCCGCTGTTGAGCGAATCCTGATTGGTCGTGAGCAACGTGTTGATGGTCGCGCTGCTCTGTTCCAGCGATTTCATCGCCTGCTCGGCGCTGCCGAACATCTGCTTGCCTTGATCGTTGAGCATGCCGTTGGCGTTGCGCATCAGCGCCGATGTCTGTTCCAGCATCGCGCCGGCCTGTTTGCCGACCGACGCCAGTTGCTGCATTGCCTGGCGGATGTCGCCGCGCTGGTCGGCGATGGTGCCGGTGGTTTGTTCCAGATGTTCAAGGGTCTTGCTGATGCGCTCTACGTTCTCCGCGGAAAACATCTGGTTGGCGTTATGCATCAGCATGCTCACGCCAGCCATCAGGTCATTGCTGTCGTTCAACAGACGGGCGATGGGTGAGGGCGAGGCAATGATCGTCGGTAAATTACCGTCCTTGCCCTTGAGCGTCGGACTCTGCGGAGTACCACCGCTGAGCTGGATGATCGAGGTCCCGGTAATCCCGGTCAGTGCCAGTTTGGCCTGGGTGTCTTCCTTGATCGGGGTATCGCCGCCCAGGCGGATCCGCGCCAGCACCCGGCGTGGGTCTTTCGGGTCCAGGCGCAGGGTCACCACGTCGCCGACCTTGATCCCGCTGTACTGCACGGCGCTTCCCTTGGACAGGCCGCTGACGGCCTCGTTGAAGACAATCTCGTAATCCTTGAACTCGGTGTCGACGCTGGACTTGGCCAGCCACAAGCCGAAGAGCAGGGCGCTCGCCACCACAATCACGGTGAACAGGCCGATCAATACATGATGGGCTCGGGTTTCCATGTCAGACCTCCTTAAGCTGTTGAGCGGCCGTCAGCGCCGCGCGGCCGCGAGGGCCATGGAAGTATTCGTGAATCCACGCATCGTCGGCTTCCGACACCTTGTCGATAGCGTCCGCCACCAGCACTTTCTTCTGCGCCAGCACCGCCACCCGGTCAGTGATGGTGTAGAGCGTGTCGAGGTCGTGGGTGACCAGAAACACACTCAGGCCCAACGCATCGCGCAGGGTCAGAATTAATTGATCGAACGCGGCCGCGCCAATCGGATCGAGGCCGGCGGTGGGTTCGTCGAGAAACAGGATGTCCGGATCCAGCGCCAACGCCCGGGCCAGTGCCGCACGCTTGATCATGCCGCCGGACAGTGAAGCGGGGTACTTGTCGGCCGCCGACAGCGGCAGCCCGGCCAAGGCCAGTTTCACCGCCGCCAGGTGCTCGGCGTCCTCTCGGCTCAAACCGGCATGCTCGATCAGGGGTAGGGCGACGTTCTCGGTGACCGTCAGCGAAGAGAACAGGGCGCCTTTCTGGAACAGCACGCCGAAGCGCCGTTCGACCTTCGAGCGCTCGTGTTCAGACAGCGTCGGCAGGTTTTTACCGAAGACCTTCACCACCCCTTCGCTGGGCTGGCGTAGCCCGACGATGCTGCGCAACAGCACCGATTTACCGCTGCCGGAACCGCCGACCACGGCGAGGATTTCGCCCTTGTACAAATCCAGGTCGAGGTTCTCATGCACGCTCTGACGGCCGAAGCGATTGCACAGCCCGCGGACTTCAATCACCGCCTCGGAGGGCGCTCTGGGTAGACGACTCACCAGCCCATCTCCATGAAAAACAGCGCGGCCACGGCGTCGAGCACGATCACCACGAAAATCGACTGGACCACGCTCGACGTGGTGTGCGCGCCGACGGACTCGGCGCTGCCGCTGACTTTGAAGCCTTCAAGACAGCCAATGGCGGCAATCAAAAACGCGAAAATCGGCGCTTTGACGATCCCGACCAGGAAGTGCTGAACGCCGATGTCCGATTGCAGCAGCGACAGGAACATCGCGGGCGAAATATCCAGCGACACTGCGCAAACCACACCGCCGCCGACAATCCCCGAAAGCATCGCCAGAAAAGTCAGCATCGGCAGCGCGACCAGCAGGGCCAACACTCGCGGCACCACCAGCAACTCCATCGGGTCGAGGCCCAAGGTGCGAATAGCGTCGATTTCTTCGTTGGCTTTCATCGAGCCGATCTGCGCGGTGAACGCACTGGCGGTGCGGCCGGCCATCAGGATCGCGGTCAGCAACACACCGAATTCGCGCAGGAAGGAGAACGCCACCAGGTCCACGGTGAAAATACTTGCGCCGAAGCTCGCCAGCACCGTCGCGCCGAGAAACGCCACCACGGCGCCCACCAAAAAGGTCAACAGGGCGACGATGGGCGCGGCGTCGAGGCCGGTCTGTTCGATGTGCGCCACCATCGGCGTGATGCGCCAGCGCTTGGGGCGAAACAGACCGCGGGCGATGGTTTCCAGGATCAGGCCGACGAAACCCAGCAGTTGCAGGGTGTCCTGCCAGACCGTGTCCACCGCGCGGCCGATGCGGGTCAGCAGTTGAATGCCGACGCTGATTTCCGGTTCCTTGATCGGCACGCAGAAGTCGGTCAGCGAGCAATAGACGGTTTGTAGCAAAGCGCGATCGGCGGAGGAGAGGGTGCACTCGGGGTGTTCAGCCGATCGGCCGAGGCGCTCGGACCCCAGCAACTCCACCAGCAGCGACGCGCCGGCGGTATCGAGCGCGCCGAGGCCGTTGAGGTCGATGTGAGTGCTGTCGTCGTATTGGCCGTAGAGCTTTTCGCTCAGGTGCTTGAGATCGGCGTAATGGGCAAGCGTCCAGTCGCCCGTGACCCGCAACTGAGCAGGGGAGTGAGAGGTGTCCAGTTGGGCACTGCCGGCCATTGTGTTACTGGTCATAAGCTCCGTGCTTTATCGGCTATTACGCAGATCTACGTAATAGCACGAACGAGTTACTTTGCGGCATTCGCAGGCTTGTTGTCCTTTACCTCGAAACGCAACACACCGATGACCTGGCCATCTTCGGTCAGCACCCGAACCTGCCACTTACCCGCAGGGTTGCCGGGGAAATTCTGCTTGTGGGTCCAGGCGCGGTAGCCTTCCTTGCGCCCGCCATGGATGTCCAGGGGGATGCGGTCGACCTCTTTGCCGTTGAACTGCCACACATGATAGATCCGCTCCTCCAGACCACGCGGGGCGTTGATCGCGGTGTAAGCGTACAGGCCGCTACCACGGATCTGGTCGGCGGTGACCTCATCGAGGCTGTCGCCGGGGATACGGCCCTGCATTTGCGTACTGATCGCCACATCAGTCAGCCACAGCGTCGCCGGCGGAACCCATGAACGCAGCACCCAGCCAACGCCGCCGATGCCCACGGTGATGCTCAGAATCGCCAGCGCGTTGCGCACAGTACGAATCGGGAAGATCGACGCCAGGCTCGGGAACGACAACACGACGGCGGTGCCCAGGGCCAGTTTGAAACTCTGGGAGGTGGTCAGGTGCAGGATGACGGGCAGGGCGGTCAGCAGTGCAGCGAACAACGTCAGCGTGTGCAGCGCCAGGAACGCCCAGCGCCGAGGCGCCAGCCATTTGTAGTAGAGCGGATCGATGATGGAAATCAGCGCGGCGATAGCCAGCAACCCGGTGAAAAACAACTGGCCGCTGTTCCAGGTGGTGGTGATGAAAAAGAACGGCAGGACGAAGAACAAGCTTTCCTGGTGGATCATCTGCGTGGCGTAACGCAGCAGAGACTGGGGTATTTCGCGCTTGAAGATCCTGGCGAACAGCTTGGTGAGGCTGTTTTCCAGCATCAGCCAGATCCAGCTGACCAGCATGATGGTGGTGATCCAGGTCGCCAGACCTTGCTGACGATCCACCAGAATGAAGCTGCCGACCCCGGAAATGAAACCACCGAGCGCAATGACTCCCGGATAGCGCTTCATCAATTCCAGGATGCGCTGTACGAATAGGGTCAGAGTCGGCATTCGGCGGTTCGCAATAGTCGTGGGAAAAATCCTCGACAGGGTAACCGCCGAAGGTCGGCGTGGCGAGGGGCTGCGATCCGATCACAAAACCCTTGTATCAGCTGCGTTGTGGCGAGGGGATTTATCCCCGTTCGGCTGCGCAGCAGTCGTTAAACCTGCATCGCGGTCTGCCAGGCATAACCAACGTAACGATTCACGACTGCTTCGCAGCCGAACGGGGATAAATCCCCTCGCCACAAAAGCCCCCTCGCCACAAGGGACGGTTACCGTCTGCGGTGGACGCGCCAAGCCAACAGGCCGAGTACAAACAACCCGAACACCCCGGCAATCGCCCACATAAACTGATCATCACTGATCAACGGCTTTTCGATCCGCAGGTAGCCCGGCTGCATCAGCAATTCACGCATGGCCTTGTTCGCTTCCGCCAGCGTCACCCCTTGCAGTTCCTTGGCCGGGTTGGCGAAACGGCCGTCCTCGTAATCCCCAAGGGCACTCCAGTAGTAATCGGCCAATGCGCTATTGCCTTGCACGGCCCAGGCCTGGCGGGCGATGGCGGCCTGTTTGAGGCGGTTGAAGGTGTCGGCATTGAGACCGTCCCTGAGCAACCCGGCCTTCAGATCATCCAGCACCTGTTCGGCCTCGGACACGTCATCGCGCTCAACGTCGGCGTTCAGGCTCATGAAACCCACGCCACCAAACACCTCGCGCTCCGCCGAAGGTCCGTAGGACAAGCCATGGGCCAGGCGCATTTGGCGGTAAAGCGCCCAGTCCAGATAGTCCTTGAGCAAGTCGAAGGTTTCGTCATGCTGATCTTCCAGCACCGGCTCCGGCACCAGCCAATGCAACTTGGCACTGCCGCCGACAAAACCGTGACTCAGGGTGCGCTCGTGGGCGGCACTGGCCTGGATGGCCGGCAGGGGCGGGTGATCGGTAGGGTCGACCGCTTCAAGCGCACCATAAGACCGTTCCAGATAGGCCGGCAGTAACCGATTGAGGTCACCGACCACGATCAGGGTCATGTTGTTCGGCGCGTACCAGGCCTTGCGTACCTTTTCCAGCTGTTCGCGGGTCAAGTAATCGACCTCAGCCCGCTCGGGGCATTTGAGGCCCAGTTCCACCGCCAGCTGATTACTCGCCGTGTGGCCAAGATCCTGGCGATCCAGCCAGCGCTGCAGGTGCGAGTAATGGCCGCCGTCTTCGCGCTCGACCACTTGTTTGGCAGCGTTAATAGCGTTGTCGTCGATTCGGGTTTGAGTCAGCAGTGCCAGCAGCAGGTCGAGGACCTTGCGCTGGTTTTTCGCCGGGGCTTCGATGACGAACGTCGTGTCGGCGTTGCTGGTGTAGGCGTTCCACTCGCCGCCCAGCGCCTGCATGCGCTCTTCCAGCCCGCCTTCGCCCGTGGCGTCGATGCCGCTGAACAGCAAGTGCTCAAGCAGGTGCGGCAGCTCTTTGTCGGCACAACTGAAATCATCGATGCCGACGCCAACCACCAGACGAATTGCCACATGCCCGCGCTCCGTGCCGGGTTTTAGCAGCAATTGCAGGCCGTTGGGCAGCGTGTAGCCCTCGACCTGGAAGCGATCCAGGGCAAACAAAGGGAGTGAGCCAAGCAACAGACAGGCGAATAACAGACAACGCATAACGAGTTTCCATACGGCTAGCGTAAGTTCAACAGACTTCAGGCAACTGTGGACGTTCAGGGTGAATGCGTGATGTCAGCCAAATCATCGGCAATGAGTGCGCCGGTGTCGGAGGTTTCCAGCACCACATAGGCGCTGCTGCAGAACAGCGAATTCAGACGCTTCATGTCGGCAATCAACTCCAGGTGCAACGAGCTGGTCTCGATGCTCTGCACGATCTTACGTTGCAATCGGCTGACGTGAGCATGGGCCAGGCGGCGTTCCTGTGCGCGAAAGCGACGTTTCTCACGCAGTAACTGGCGAGCACTTTCCTTATCGGCACTGAGGAACACTGACAATCCTAGGCGCAGGTTGGATATCAACTGACTGTGCAGCCCCGCCAACTCTTCCAGGCCGACCTCGGAAAAAGACCGGCGCTGCGAGGTTTTCTGCTGCTGAACCTTGCGCAGCATGCGTTCGATGAGGTCGCTGGCGAGTTTAAGGTTGATCGCCAACTCGATGATTTCCGCCCAGCGCCGGCTGTCCTGCTCGCTGAGGTCCTCGCGGGGCATTTGCGCCAGATACAGCTTGATCGCACCGCAGAGCGATTCCACATCATCGGTCAGGCGCCGTATTTCCTGGGTCACGGCGGTTTGGTTGCCGCGAAGCACGTCGAGCATGGCTTCGAGCATGTTGTCGATCAGGTCGCCGATGCGCAGGGTTTCCCGGGCGGCATTGGCCAGCGCCAGGCTGGGCGTGACCAACGCCGTCGGATCAAGATGCCGCGGTTTGGCGGTGCCGTTGATTTCCGGCCGCTCCGGCAGCAACCACGCGCAAAGCCTGGCCATCAGCCCGACACTTGGCAGCAAGATCAGGCAGCGCGCGGTGTTGTAGAGCAGGTGAAAGCCAATGACCATTTCCTGAGGGCTGAAGTCCAGACTGTCAATCCAGCTCACCAACGGGTCGAGCACCGGAATGATCAGCAGCAGGCCAATCAGTTTATAGAGCAGGCTGCCCAAAGCCACTTGGCGGCCGGCGGCGTTCTGCATGCTGGTGCTGAGGAAAGCAAGGATGCCGCTGCCGATGTTGGCGCCGATCACCAGGCCGATGGCAACTGGCAAGCTGATCACCGCGGCACCGGCCAGGGTCGCCGTCAGCAGGACGGCGGCCAGGCTGGAGTAGGAAACCATCGCAAACAGCGCGCCGACCAGGGCATCCAGCAGAATGTCGCCGGTCAGCGAGGCGAAAATTACTTTCACACCTTGTGCCTGCGTAATCGGCGCGGCGGATTCGACGATCAGTTGCAGGGCCAGGATGATCAGCCCCAGGCCGATGCCGACCCGGCCCATCTGTCCGACCCGGGTCTGTTTGCGCGACAGGAAGAAAATCACCCCAAGAAAGATCAGCAGCGGCGACAGCCATGACAGGTCGAGGGTCAACACTCGCGCCATCAGCGCGGTACCGACATCGGCCCCGAGCATGGTCGCCAGGGCCGGGGTCAGCGCCATCAGGCCCTGACCGACAAAGGAAGTGACGAGCATGGCGGTGGCGTTGCTGCTCTGGACCATCGCTGTCACGACGATCCCCGAGATGAATGCCAGCCAGCGCTTGGACATGTTCCGGCCGATCACGTGACGCAAGTTGGAGCCGTAGACCCGCAGGATGCCGGTTCGGACGATGTGCGTGCCCCAAATCAACAAGGCCACGGCAGATAACAAATTGAGCAGGGTGAGCATGCAGGCCCCCTGTGGTGGTAGCGCCCCAAAGGGGTAAGTTGACGGTGCCGCGCGTTCTTCTACGTTCTGTACTTAAGCTGTAGTTGGCTAACGGTCTGCGCGCCAGCATCGCACAGCTAAAGAAGCGATTGAAACAAAACTGTCATGAAAAACGGGTTTATGCAGAGGTGAAAAAGAGTCCGGAGGACGCTACCGCTCAGCTGAAAAGGTGCATGAAACATAACCCCTGTGGCGAGGGAGCTTGCTCCCGCTGGGCTGCGCAGCAGTCCTAAAATCGGGGGAGATTTCAATCGCTGAAGTGATCCCTGCTCAGCCCGATGTCGATCAGATACTTGGCTGTTTCGGCGTCTCGTTCATCACAGCGGGCGTAGCATTTGATGTGCAGTAACAGACTGTATTTGTCGGGAGTCAGAAGAATTACTCCGTCAGCCTGATCAAATAGCTTGGCTTGTAACTGTCGTTTCTCTTCTTCACTCAAGGCTTTTATCCAGTCGTTTCCTTCAACCGGCTCAGGTGTCCAACCCGTCTTTTTGAACATGGATTGCAGCTCGCCCAACAGTTTTGCTGTCTGGGCGAAAGGTAGCGTCTCCACCATCGGAGACGTAGTGATGCCATCCACTTTCCCCTTGCTGTAACCCACAGCCCCGTAGATGGTTTTGGGCAAGGTAAAGCCATGTTCAGGATCATCAACCGTAATGACGACCGGACTGCTTATCCAAGTGGAGTCACCTCGGGAGGTTCGCTTGGGTAAACGGCGGTTTGTCGTTTGACTGGGAATGTGGAGTCTTTAACGAGTGTTGCGTACGGCTTACCGATATGAAGGGCCAACCTATCAATCGGGAAGTGAAAAGAGGTTAGGCAAATGAAAAGCATAAAAAACGTTGCTTTGTGCAGATAATCGCCATGCCTCGGGAAGTGGCTTCTCATTTCTCGGTGCGATCCCGCCCAACGCTGATATCGATCAGGTACTTTGCTGTCGTCGAATCACGCTCATCGCAGCGTGCATAGCACTTAATCAAAAGCAGCAGGTTGTACTTTCCAGGCACATACAAATCGATGCCCACGGCCTGATCGAAGAGCTTGACCTGTAATTGATCACGCTCTGCAACAGACTCGATTCTGAACCAATCGTTATTCTCTTCAGGCGCAAGCTTCCATCCTTGGGATTTGAGGGTGTTTTGTACCTCCACCAATCGAACCAGTGCATCTCCAAATGGCATCGTTTCCAACATGGGCGACGTAGTCAGTGTCGTGACTTTCTGGCCCCCATAGGTAACTGCACCAAATACCGTCGGGGGGAGTGTGAATCCGTAAGCGGGATCATCAAACTCAACGACGGTCGGGCTGCTGATCCACGTGGAGCCAGGCCGCGGAGGGTCTTCTGCGTCGGTAGGGTCACCGGGATAAATCGCCGTGTTGCCCTCGACAGGGAATGTCGAATCTTGGACGACCTTCTCGTAGGGCTTTCCGACATGGACGGATAACGTCTTGGTGCCCGAGCGGGAATACACCAGGCTACCCGCCACCAGAAGAATGAAAAAAATCAAAATCAACCAGCGTTGCATTGGTCTGGTCACTGGCGCACTCCATTTCCATTTGCGATATCTGTGATGGAGCTTTGTAGCTGACTTTTAGTTGTTGGATTCTTTAGCAGGCTGTTGAATTGTGCTGCGGCACGAAGCACGAACTCCATCCTTTGGTTTTTATCCGCAAGATTTGCTAGCGGATTGTTGCTGAAAGAGACGCTTCGGTTGTCTGGTGCTTTGCACTGACTGGCCAAGGTGAGTTGTATTCCCTCTGGAACGCCGGAAAGCAGCCCCGTCACGACAGAAACAATATCTGAAGCATGTGTGCCACGGATGAGCGAGGCGAAGTGCACGTCCTCGTACATCGCGGGTTGCAGGATATTAATCTGCTCATGAGCGGCCATAGAGTTGACGCTGTCGGCAATTTTTCCCGCATCGATTGCCTCAAACGTATCAAAGATCTCTTTATGAGCCACGCCGAACGCAACGCTGTCTCCTATAGGCCACATGACATCCTTGGCTATTTCCCCGCGACTTCGCAGACATTTCTCCATTTCCTTGTAGCCACGTACCATAAAAAAACGGTGCAGAGGATAAACATCCAAAAATAGAGAGGTGTTCCCCAATGCCAACATCTCGTACACATAGTCGAGTTGTTGTTGAACTAACGAACGGGAATTGTCGCCGAGAGTGATATCCGTAGTAGGAACCGGATTCTGTGACCTGGCTCTGTCTACTTCCTCTTGAACTTTAGGATCGGTTCGGCTGAATTTGAAACCAAATCCCTCGAACAAGGTTTCCGACGGTCTTGGTCTGGCCTTTGACGATGCGGCCTTCGGCGGTTTCGATTTCGTAGTCTTGCTGGGCAATCGGTTCGCCGTTACCGACGCTGATGGCTTTGAATTCGACCAAGGGCTGACCAATGATCGGCAAGGGCGGAATGAATGGCGCGGGGGTGTGAGCGCTGCCGATGATGACGTTGCTGGAGCCGCCAATCACTAGGCCGCCATGACTGGTGGTGCTATCGAGGGTCATGGCGTTCAGGCCGTTGATGAACACCGTTGAAGAGAATCCGCCGCTCAGGGCCTGACCGCAGGTGCATTTGTCACTGACTCTCGCCGCGGCGAGGCCATTGAAAAAGACATCGGGTGAGCCGCTGGCGATCGGGTTGGTGCCATGCCCGGGAAGTGGGCAGGTGGTGGGGTCCGTGAGACGTGCAGCCGGTTTTCCAGACATATGCATTCCTTGTCATTGTCGTTTGTTGCGAGCCGGGGACGCTAACCAGCTAAACCCTTTGCGTCAACCTTCGGCACAAATGCCTATGGGTCGAGCAAAAAAATGTGGGAGCGAGCTTGCTTGCGATGTGGCCGTCACATTCAACATTGGTGTTGACTGACAGGCCGCTATCGCGAGCAAGCTCGCTCCCACAGGTTTTGCGCACTCACTGACTGATTTTAGTCAGTGCACAGCATTCGGGTTACTGACCCGGAACGTCCTTGCGCAGTTTCACTGGGTCTTGCTGCTTCTTCTTTTTCATCATCGCGGAACGCATCTTGATGTTGATCGCTTCCACCGCCAGCGAGAACGCCATGGCGAAGTACACGTAGCCTTTTGGCAAGTGCACTTCGAAGGACTCGGCAATCAACACGGTACCGACCAGCAACAGGAACGACAGGGCCAGCATTTTCAGCGACGGGTGCTTGTCGATGAACTCGCTGATGGTGCCAGCCGCCAGCATCATCACCAGTACGGCGACGATGATCGCAGCGACCATGACCGGCACATGGGAAACCATACCCACGGCGGTGATCACCGAGTCCAGGGAGAACACGATGTCGATAATCGCAATCTGGATGATGGTGTACAGGAAGCTGCCACCCTTGGCGGTCGGTTCCTCGTGGGTCTCATCCTCGCCTTCCAGTGCGTGGTACATCTCTTGCGAGCTCTTCCACAGCAGGAACAGACCACCGAAGAACAGGATCAGGTCACGCCCGGAAATACCCTGGCCGAACATTTCGAACAGGTCGGCGGTGAGGCGCATGACCCAGGTGATCGACAGCAACAACAGGATCCGCGTGACCATGGCCAGCGCCAGGCCGAAAATCCGGGTGCGCCGTTGCATGTGCTTGGGCATGCGGCTGACCAGGATCGAAATCATGATGATGTTATCGATACCCAGGACGATTTCCAGGGCGGTCAGGGTAAAGAAGGCAACCCAGATTTCAGGGTTGGTCAGCCATTCCATGTGTATTCCTTTGAGCGATTGTTAAACCACGAAGGGCCCGGGCTTCAAACAGCAAAGCCTGGACCCGTCATGGTGAGTCTTGGGCTTATAGAGTGCTGAACAGCGGAAAAATCCCCATCAGCAACGCGGCAACCAGTATGCACATGCACACCAGCACTGCCCATTTCAGGGTGAAGCGCTGATGGTCACCGAAGTCGATACCGGCCAGGGCCACCAACAAGTAGGTCGATGGTACCAGCGGGCTCAACAAGTGGACGGGCTGACCGACGATCGAGGCACGTGCCATTTCAACCGCGGTTATACCGTAATGACTGGCGGCTTCCGCAAGTACCGGTAACACGCCGTAATAAAATGCATCGTTCGACATGAAGAACGTGAACGGCATGCTTACCAGCGCAGTGATCACGGCCAGATACGGGCCGAGAAAATCCGGGATGACCGCCAGCAGGCTTTTCGACATCGCGTCGACCATACCGGTGCCCGTCAGGATACCGGTGAAGATGCCCGCGGCAAAGATCAGCCCGACCACCGCCAGCACGCTACCGGCGTGGGCCGCGACGCGGTCCTTCTGTTGTTGCAGGCATGGGTAGTTGACGATCATCGCGATGCTGAACGCCACCATGAACAACACGGGCAGCGGTAACAGGCCGGCAATCAGGGTGCACATCAGGCCCAGGGTCAGGGCGCCGTTGAACCAGATCAACTTCGGACGACGGGCATCCGGGAATTGCGAAACGCTGATTTCACTGTGGTCGATTTCATCGCCCACCAGGTGCAGCTCACCCAGACGCGCACGCTCACGCTTGCCGTAGAAGTAGGCGATCACGAGAATTGCCAGCACCCCGGCAGCCATCGCCGGAATCATGGGTACGAAGATGTCGGATGGGTCCACATGCAGCGCACTGGCCGCACGGGCGGTCGGGCCGCCCCATGGGGTCATGTTCATCACGCCACCGGCGAGGATGATCAGACCCGCCATGATCCGCGGGCTCATGCCGATGCGGCTGTAGAGCGGCAGCATGGCGGCCACGCAGATCATGTAAGTGGTCGCGCCGTCACCATCGAGGGAGACGACGAGCGCCAGTACGGCGGTGCCGACCGAAACTTTCAACGGGTCGCCCTTGACCAGTTTGAGGATCTTGCGCACGGCGGGGTCGAACAGGCCGGAATCGATCATCAAGGCGAAGTACAGAATGGCGAACATCAGCATCACACCGGTGGGTGCGAGCTTGGTGATGCCTTCGAGCATCATCGGGCCGATCTTCGGCGCAAAACCACCGAACAGCGCGAACAGGATCGGGATGATGATCAGAGCGATCAGCGCGGACAGGCGCTTGGTCATGATCAGGAACATGAACGTGATGACCATGGCAAAGCCAAGGAAAGTCAGCATGGGAATACTCCAGGCATAGCGCGGCTAGGGAATGGGCGAACCGGGTGGTCAGCGCAGAACGGGAAGCACGAGACGTATGGGCGGAGTGACAGCGAAGTGGCGGGTAGCAAAGGACATCAGGATCACCATTGTTGTTAAATGGGCTGTGCGAGCGATAAAACACTGGCATTGGCCGACCGGTCTGTTGCCGGTAGTGGGGGCGATCCTAATCGGGGAAGCTTTCACCCAGCTTTCGCGGATGAAAGCATTGACCAGATGTGCAACCGGTCGTCGGACGGGTTTAAAGTCCCTGAATACGGGGCAGGAGGAAAAAACATGGCCGACATTCATACCGGCGGCTGCCACTGCGGACATCTGCGCTATCAATTCAGCGGGCCTTTGCACGACATCGCCCACTGTCATTGTTCGATTTGCCGACGGGTCAGCGGCGGGATCGTGACCACCTGGATCACCGTGCCCGCGTCAGCCTTTGAATGGGTGAAAGGGACGCCGGCGCAGTACGACTCTTCAACAACCTGCGTGCGGTATTTCTGCGGCAACTGTGGGGCGCAGCTGGCGCTGGTCACGCACCTGAGCCCGGACACTATCGACGTGACCATCGCCACCCTCGATCATCCCGAGCAGGCACCCGCCCAAAGGCATATCTGGACTGACGACCGACTGCCCTGGCTGCATCTGGACGAACATTTGCCCGGCGAAGCCGAGGAACAGTTGTAAACTGATCAAAAAATAGACAGATCCAGTGGCCGAATGGCGCCCATCCAGATGGCATGCTCGGTGTGGTCGAGCAGATCGTCGCCGGTGTCCGGGTGCAGGAACACCACCAAACCCTTGCGGTTGAGCGCAAGCCAGGGCAGCACATCGCCGATGTATTGCGGCTCGAAAGCCAACTGGCAGCTCCAGTCAGGGTGCGGGCCCACCAGGCGTTCATGGACGCGGCCCATCTTCACTGGAAACAATTGCGCCGCCTGCTCACACAAGGCTCGCGCCTGAGGAAGGGTGCTGGCGTCGAAGTAGACATGGGCGTGGTAGCCCTTGATCCGCTGCATTTGAAACCCTCTGAACCGAGTCGAACCGGCGTTGTTTCCCACAGGTCACACGCCATATACGTAGGAAGAACGGAGCACAGCCATGAAAAATGCCGAAACCCCGGTGGTGAAAGTGGTGCTTTATGGTGCCATGAGTAGCCTGGGCAGTGCGCTGATGGCAGAAATGTTGCGGCGCCAACATGAAGTGATCGCGATTCTCGATGATCTGACGGCGCTCGCGCCGCGCCCGGGATTGCGGACCAAAACTGGCGATTTGTTCGACGCCAAGCGGGTCAAGCAGAGTGTCGCCGGTTGTTCGGCGGTGATCTGTCTGCTGGATGCACCAGGGTTGCCGATGAACAGCGAGCACGTGGAAAAATCCATCGTCCCCGGCCCGGTCGAGCAAGTGCTGGCGGTGGATGCTCTGATCGATGGCATGCAGGCCTCGGGGATTGTCCGGTTGTTTCTGGTGGGCGATTTCGAGGCATTGGACGATCCGGAAATAGAAGATCGACTGCAACGCCACGCCGCCGAAGAAATTCGAGAAGCCCTGCAAAGCAGCTCCTTGCACTGGACGCTGGTGAATGCGCCGCGCGGGGTGCCAGGGCTGACCATCGAGCATTTCAGCCATATCAGCAGCAACCTGGAGCCGAGCCTCACCGAACCGCTTGAGCGGTTAAACCGGGTGGCGGTGGGGATTGCCGATGAGTTGCGGTTGAACCTGCATGTCGGCGAACACGTGACCTTTGTCGCGACCGAGGCCATACAGCGATAGAGGAAAGAGCCGGGACACAGCATCAGGTAACGCGCTCACCTCCAGCCCTCAATGAACAATCGATGCCTGTTCCTCCGTACTTGTAACAGGGGCTGTCCATAATCTTGGGACAGCCGAGTAATGCAGAATGACCATCAGCAACCCCGCCCCCGCGCATATCCACCACAAAATAAAGCCACCATAGGCGCCGTACAACCATGTTCCCAAACCAGGACCATACAGCGAGTGCCCTAACCAGGCGGCGCTGAATATCCCCAAATATTTTCCTCTTTGACGCCCTTGGGATCGGTTCATAACCGACAGTGTCCAGACAGGCGTCAGCAGTAACTCGGCAGCAGTGAGTACCAACATCGTCAACACAGCCCAGATGATATGGCTGCCCATGTTCAAAATAAGAAAAGCTCCGCTGAGTAGCAGACCTCCCAAGCGCGAGGCGATGACCACTCCGTGTCGTTCGATCATTCGACTCACGGGTAATTGCAACACCACTACAAGCAGTGCATTCATGGAAAACAAGTAGGCAATCCACGGGGCGCCGGCATCAGTGTGCTCACGCAGGAAGATCCCGAACGTGCCGTACATCTGATCGAATATGCCTAAAGCCAGCAATTGGCCAAGTATGAAGACAAGGAAAAAACCGTCTCTCCAAGGGGAGCTCCCTCCATCCCCGCCAGCGTCCTTGTGCACTAACTCAACACCCGCCGGCCGCCATAAACCAGTGGTTTGTTTCAAGGCATAGCCGAGCAAGAAAAAGCTACCGAACAAATTCAGCAACCCTTGAGTTAGAAACACGTAGCCGTAACCAAAACCGACCAATGCTCCGGCCAGAACGCCCGCCAGGGCAACTCCCAGATTGAACACCACCCGATGCACCCCCTGCACACGCACTTGTATCTCTTGCGGGCTGCCCTCCATCACCAGACGCAAATTGGCGGGACGAAACGCACCGTCAAAAACACCTACCAGAGGCACCACGATCAGCAATAGTTCAAGGGGTGGAGCCAACGCCAGAGAGGCAGCAAAAATGCCGCTCAACAGTAAGGAAATTCCGGTGGCCCATTGCGAATCCAGGCGCTCCGACAATACACCCCCGACATAAGCTCCGAGAATGCATCCGCCGCCATAGGCCGCCATGAGCCAAGCAATAGTAGAAAATTCGTACCCATACACTTCAAGGAAGTACAACGGCATAAACAGTTTGACGATACCGCCGGCGCTATTCAGCAAGGTCGCCAACAGTTGGAGTTGTACCGCTCGAGGCAGGGTTCGAATCATGTGATTTATCAGTTAATTAGAGGACGAAATAGCGATATGTACGGTGTCGTCATGCCTGCTTTTGGACAAACGCACTTTTGCTGCTTTGGCCAATGATTCGGCCAAAATCATAGCTTGCTCCGCTGAGTCCTGAGAGACGATGATCGAGCCTATGACTCCTTGGTTAGAGGCTGCCGGTTCGTACCATTTGTTGATTTCACCCAACACCTGAACACTCTCGACACTAGGGTGCCCCCTCATTTCCTGCTCGTTTTCAAGCCCCAGAAAAAAACCGGCCTCGGGCATCGTCACGCGATGGATCGCAACACCTCTGTTAATGGAAGGTTTCCATTCAATGGATTTGCCCTGAGCCAGTTCGACAATCGCATGAGCCGGGTTTTCACCCGTCGCGAGCTCAATCATATGGCTCCCCATCTGATCACCGACCAGGCGCGGATTTATTTCCAGAATTTTGACCTGCCCATCAATGATTTTGCAGTCGACGTTAACAGCGCCTACTACAAAGCCCAACTGCTTCAGCAGCGGGGCAATATGCCGAAACAACAACACCGTTTCTTCGTCAGAGGATGGGAAACTGGCACCTATTTTTATAAAGTTAGTTCCATCCCCCTTGGTGATTGTCTTCCTGAATGCACCCATCAAAATAAATTCTTCATAGAGCGGTTTCAGTAGATCAAGGCAAAACTCCTCCCCACCGACCAGAGCTTCCAGCAATGTGCCACGTTCAAAATCCTGCCCGGAAACATCACACCCCCAGCCCTGGCGGGCCTGCAAATAGCGCTCAAGTTCAGCAGGGTCATTGATTTTCTTCACATACAAACTGTCATTGCCGTTAACCGGCTTGGCAATAAAAGGAAATCCAACCTCTTCAGCAAATGCCAGCGCTTCTTCCAGATGACTCGCCAAGCTATACGCAGGGTTGAGTGACGGCGCGATACGATTGATGGCTTCGCGCATCTGAAATTTGTTTCTGAATCGCTGCACGACCGACGGCTTATTTGTCGGCAACCCATAGTGCGTGGCCAGTTGCGCAGCTTGGACAACGAAAAAATCGCTGGTTGTAGTAACAGCACGTATTTTCGATCGGTCCATTAGTGATTCAATAGCGTCGACCATTAACTCGACGTCGGATGTATCGACTTTCACCACGAGCTGACAATGTTGAGAGATGGCTCGAGGATAGGCTTTCGGTTCGCGGCATAGCAAAATAACGTCAAACCCTTGCTGGTGTGCGTAACGGCATGCGACTTCACCCGCGCCAGATTGACTTGCTTCGACAAATATTAAACTTCCTGTCATCACAACCTCCCTGCTATTTGGCAGCTGAGAATGTATTGAGAATGGCATCCCAATAGCGTTTTGATACAAGCTCACGCAATAGAACACCCAAGGCAAACAATCGGGCAACGTCAGCGCCTTTTTCCTTTATTTCTGAAAGAATTATGTTATCCAGCCAGCCTTCTGCGTGTTTGACGTCAAGTTCTGAATGGTCGTAATGATACGCCAGCACATGCTCGGACAACCCCAAACGGGCCCCACCTTTGGCAATGCTGGAGAACCGTTTCGGCGTCAACGCTTCCAAAAAACCAAGATAACCGGCGCAGTAATGGTAAAGACTCCGGAAATGCGCGAGGTATAACATATAGTTGCCGCACGCCACTGCCTGCCAGGCAATATCACTCTGACGAACCGTATTAATTTCCAAAGCAGAAACCAAGCGACCAAACATTGTCAAATGAAACTTTTCAGGATCACTGCTTCCCAACTCGTCCTGGAAGTTATCAAAAAACTCCAGTTTTGGACTGCCTCGAACACCGATTTGTGCAAGCGCGATAACATCGTCAAATGAAACATGCACTGCGGCTTCCGTCTCGATAAAGTTACGGTACTCTGCCAGTGACGCATCATGCTCAATGTATTCAAACAAAGGGTGAGGTGAGTGTTTATAATTTGCACACTTTTTATTAAACCACTCTTTGAACTCTTCCTCCGTCGAGGGAAGCTTTTCGTTTCTCAGCGACGCCAGATCACTCTGTAGCTGTGCTTGCATGATGCGTTGCTGAACTTTAAACATCAACGGTGACATTTCCAGCCCGTCATCTAGCAAAAGATAGCGACGGCGAAGTAATTCGTTCGCCAAAAAATGGACCGCCGCCAGACTTTTCGTGGAGTGTTCGACGAACGCCAAATTCAACTCACTTTCCAGCAAGGCCAACAGGGCTTGCTCATCACTCTCGATAGCTGCCTCATCACCGGCAACGTGCCGTGCCAAGCGTTTTTGTAAGTTATCCAGCAATTTATTTTTATAAACTCCGGTGACACCGGCAACCCGCTTGGCCGTGAACTCCACACTTTCAAAAACTGACATTTCCCTGTCTCCAGATGAGGCTCAAATAGCTTCGTTATCAAAATCACTCAAGAAATCGCTTAAGGTAAGGACTACTGTATTCACCAGTTTTTGCATGTGCTTAGTACTTTCCTCTCCGAGGGAGAAGCGCAGAAACGGAGGCATGTTGTCAGCCATCGCCGCTGCGGCAGACACGCGAGTAATGGAAAATCCAAAACTCACTCCCTTGGTCATAGGAATATGATTTTCACGACAACGCTGCAGTAACAAACCAATAAAGCCATCCAGACAAGCACGATTATTAAGACCGGGGGCCTTCATCGAAATAGCAACGACACCACCACCGTGCTGCCAGCCAAGTTCGCGCCAGCCCCAGGGATAGGCAAGATCAATTCGGGCCATCAGATAGTCGTTATCATGCAGGCCTTGAGTAAACATCTGGGCGTTTCGGCTCAACAGTCGCATTCTGCTCAGGTACATCTGGCGGTCATATTCAGGGAATTTGGTGACCGCTGACTGGTACATTACGCCCCCCGTATTTCTGCGATGAGTTGCCAAACTGGCAATGTGGGCCTTGGTGCTCACCACTACGCCCGCCATCTGCATGTCTAAACCGAACTGTAGGTACTTACTGCCACTCTCGTAGTAGAGAACGGTTGGATGGTTTCGCGCAGAAAACACCTCGAAGACATCGATACCACCAGACACCATCGTGCCGTCTATCACCAGCCATTTATGCCGCCAGTCATGTATCACCATTTTGCTGGCTAAGGTTTTCAGGTCCAGGATGTTCATGACGCCAAGATTGGCTAGCGGGTCGAGGAATATAACGCTGGCATCCGAGCTATTGATCAACGCAACTAGTGCATCCAGTTCCCATGAGTCGGATCGGATCAGTTCAATGTGCTGCAGACGTTCCAGTTGCTCCAGTGCTTCGAAGTAGATATAGGGAGACGTGACAACCTTGGTGCCCGGCTGAAAAACACTTCCCAACAGGAAGCTTTCAATCACCGTATAGGCGGCCTGACCGGAAGACACTAACAACAAGTCGTTCTTCGTGTTACTGAATCCCAGACTCTGTAATAGATTGATTTCCACCTCCCGCAGCAGCATTGAACCATACCGATCATAATTGACCGCCGAATCACTGTTTTCCTGTGGATCGAAAAACATTACACAATCGCTTTGATCGTTGCTGGCGCTGCACCACGCCAGACTGTTACGCAAAAAGGCGTACTCCTGGATAATCAAACGATAACGATGGCTGGCCGAGGAGTGAGACAACCCTTGTCCATTGATATCATTCAAGCGGGCCAGCGTCGTGCGGGTACGGTTCAGCACATAGTTAATACTGTCTTGCTCAAGTGAAAGTCCCTCCAGCGTCGCAAACTCTTGATGCCGCTGAACGTCAGTCAGCAGCTTCTCGAACTTGAGCGCCAACTGATCGAGCATGTCGAACCAGAAATGCTTGCTCTCGGTGACGATAACGTCCTGCGGATACTCTCGCGTCATCTCAAGACTGGTCGGTATGTTTCGCTGCGTCTCGGCGATCAACTTGGCCGACTGGTGGCCAAGCAATGTGGCAGACGCACTATCCTTTTCATGGGTCGCAATACACTTCATCAATACCGAAGTCGATATATTCCCTCCACTGATGATAACCAGCGTGTTGCCTTTAATAACCTTTCCTTGAGGATCGGCAAGCAATGGCGCTAATGAGATGGCGCCGGCGCCCTCGGACAAGACACCTTCATTGTGCAACAACGCCACGATGGCCCGTTCGACATCGTGCTCCGCCACGGCGATATTCGAAGTAATCAAAGGCAGGATAAAGTCGCGCAAAGCCACATCATCGTCTGTGTGCTGCACCGCCAAGCCATCAGCAATTGTCGGATAGACTCCTTTTTTCAACGCGTCTAACGAACCTTCTTCCAGATCCCTGTTGAATATTTTTGGATGGACAGTCAATACACGTGTATGGGGGCTGCGTGCCTTGAACACCGCGCCGACACCTGCCAACAGGCCGCCGCCGCCAAGTGGAACAATTATGTTATCGAACTCAATTACGGCCTCTTCCAGTATCTCGGTTGCCAAGCTGCCCTGTCCCTTTATGACGTCAGCATGCGAAAACGGAGATATAAAAGCGCCTGCTTGCTGAGCTGCCTGCTTCCTGGCGATCTCGCAAGCCTCGAAAAGGTCTTTTCCCGCAGCCTCGACATGCGCACCGCTATCAACCAGCCTTCGCAGTTTCAGCTCTGATGCGTTAGCAGGCACAAAGACAGTACAGGTTCGCTTCAGGTGCTGCGCCACATAGGAAACTGCCAACCCGTGATTGCCGGCAGAAGCGGTGAACAGAGGAGTATCTGGAGATAGTTTTCGAATTGCATTGTAAGCACCCCGAATCTTGAACGAGTTGGTGAGCTGATTACACTCAAGTTTCGCCCAGACAGAGCGTGTCGCAGTGCTAAGCCAAGGGAGTCTTATCAACGGAGTGTGTAAAGCGAGCTCTCTTATGAAGAGAGCATCCTGCTCTACCTCATTGGCAAACTTTTGATATTGATCACTTGAACGCGTACGCGTCAGATCGTTCATAGCTTACATTCCTTGTAATTAGACGCAAAGTCGCGCCCACTAACTATCGCCTAAAAAACAATCGCATACAAAAAACTCATTCACAATAATTTTATTCTTTACTCATTTAGAAAGTTCTGTAGGTCGATTCCTAACACCCCGTCATTACGGGGCTGTACAGCGCTTCACGCTAATTAATATTTCGGAAAATAATTAATATATTAGGAACGCTCATGTAGCTATCAGTTAAGAACCTGTGGAAATTTGTAACTTCTAAACGAAACCGGGACTACACCGCAATCGACGGCAGCGGTAAGCCATTCAACGATTGCGCACTGCTGGCCTGCTCAGCCATCAGCCAGTCCACAAACTGTTGAATCAGCGCACCACGCCGTTTTCGCTGGGGCAGGACCACGTAATAGCCGAGCCTGGAGATAACCGTTTGCGCAATCGGTCGGCACAACAATCCCTGCGCCAGCAAGTTATCCACAAGGTGTCGCCAGCCAATCGCCACCCCTTGGCCGCCAATCGCCGCTTGAATCAGCAACGTGTAATTGTCGAAGCGCAATTGCCCCGGCGCGGGTGCCGAAGCAATCCCCAACTCACGAAACACGCCGCTCCAGTCGAACCAGTTGCTGCTGTTCTCACCTCGAAGGTGCAGTAACGGGAATTCCAGTAGTGATTTGACTGGCAAGGGCAGGGCGCGGTCCTTCAGCAACAGCGGGCTGCACACTGGAAACACTTCTTCGCTGAATAAGCAGTGGCTTTCGCCCTGCTTGAATCGACCATCGCCAAACAACACCGCCACATCGATATCGGTGCGCAGCATGTTGAGGCTGCGTTCGCTGGTGACCAGGCTGACATCCACCTGGGGATTGGCGGCATGGAAGCGGTGCAGGCGCGGCATCAGCCAATACGCGGCGAAGGCGAAATCGGTGGCGACCTGCAACACTTCATGTTGGTGCTGTGCACTGATCGCGCTTAATCCTGCGTCGATGTTCTGCAATCCGAGCTGAACCTGCTCAAACAGGATCGTCCCGGCCTCAGTCAGTTCGATCCCGCGATAAATCCGGTCGAACAACCGCGTTCCGAGTTGTTCTTCCAACCGTTTGATCTGCTGGCTGATGGCCGGTTGCGTGGTGCCAAGCTCCACCGCAGCAGCGGTGAAGCTGCGCTGACGGGCCGCCGCTTCAAAGGCGCGAAGCAAATCCAGAGACAAATCACCAAGGGCGTCATACATAAGCTGTGCTTATCCTAGTCATTGCCGCGCATGGGCTTTACCACAAATTGCATGGGCTACATGCTCGATCGCAGCACTCTCGCATAAATATTCACTATGGAATGCCGCGATCACATGAAGCGCAAGAATATTCTTTTCATCATGGCCGATCAGATGGCCGCGCCAATGTTGCCGTTCTACGGCTCTTCGCCCATCAAACTGCCGAATCTCAGCCGCCTCGCCGCCCAAGGCGTGGTGTTCGACGCCGCTTATTGCAACAGCCCACTGTGCGCGCCGTCGCGTTTTACCCTGGTCAGCGGTCAGTTGCCGAGCAAGATCGGCGCCTACGACAACGCGGCCGATTTCCCCGCCGACGTACCGACTTATGCCCACTACCTGCGTCGACTCGGCTACCGCACCGCGCTGTCGGGTAAGATGCATTTCTGTGGCCCGGATCAACTGCACGGCTATGAAGAACGCCTGACCAGCGACATCTACCCGGCCGATTACGGCTGGTCTGTGAACTGGGACGAGCCGGACGTGCGTCCAACCTGGTTTCACAACATGTCTTCGGTGCTGCAGGCCGGGCCATGCGTACGCACCAATCAGCTGGATTTCGACGAAGAGGTGGTGTTCAAGGCCCAACAGTATTTGTTCGACCACATTCGTGAGGATGGCGATCAGCCGTTCTGCCTGACTGTTTCCATGACTCACCCACACGACCCGTACACCATTCCCAAGGCCTTCTGGGATATGTACGACGACGCCGACATCCCATTGCCTGAGACCCCGGCCCAGTCCGAACTCGACCCGCACTCCCAGCGTTTGCTCAAGGTTTACGACCTGTGGGACAAACCGCTGCCTGTGGATAAGATTCGCGATGCGCGCCGGGCGTACTTCGGTGCGTGCAGCTATATAGACAGTAACGTCGGCAAACTCCTGCAAACACTAGAGGAAACCGGCCTCATCGATGACACCATCATTGTGTTCTCCGGCGACCACGGCGACATGCTCGGCGAGCGTGGGCTCTGGTACAAAATGCACTGGTACGAAATGGCCGCCCGCGTGCCGCTGTTGATCAGTGCGCCGGGGCAATTCGGGGCTGGCCGGGTCAGCGCCGCGGTCTCCACTGCCGATCTGTTGCCGACCTTCGTGGAACTGGCCGGCGGTTCGCTGGAGCCAGGGCTGCCGCTGGATGGTCGCTCGCTGGTCTCGCACCTGCAAGGGCAGGGCGGTCATGACGAGGTCTTCGGTGAATACATGGCCGAAGGCACCATCAGCCCGCTGATGATGATTCGCCGCGGCGCCTACAAATTCATCTACAGCGAAGATGACCCTTGCCTACTCTTCAACGTACACAACGACCCGCGCGAACTGGAAGAACTCAGCCAATCGCCACAACATCAGCCGCTTTTCGATGAATTTCTCGCTGAAGCCAGGGCCAAATGGGATATCCCCGCGATCCATCAACAAGTGCTCGCCAGCCAACGGCGCCGACGTTTTGTCGCCGATGCGTTAACCATCGGCAAGCTGAAGAGCTGGGATCACCAGCCGCTGGTGGACGCCAGTCAGCAGTACATGCGCAACCACATCGACCTCGACGATCTGGAGCGTAAAGCACGTTATCCACAACCCTGCCAAAACCAATAATGTTAAGGGGAATGCCATGCGTAGGTTATCCACAGCAATGACGGTCGGGCTTCTGGCTCTGGGCAGTGCATCGGCGTATGCCGAGCAGAGTTGCGAGACGGTGAAAATGGCCGACCCTGGCTGGAGCGACATTGCCGCGACCAACGCCATCACCGGGTTTCTGCTGGACGGCATGGGCTACAAGGCCAAAGTCGACACGCTTGCCGTGCCGATTACCTTTGGCGGGCTCAAGGATGGGCAGGTCGATGTGTTTCTGGGCAACTGGATGCCGGCGCAGCAAGGTTTCTACGATAAATTCGTGGCCACTGGAGATGTCACGCAACTGGCGAAAAACCTAGATGGCACCGAATTCACGCTCGCGGTCCCGGACTACGTCTGGGACGCTGGTGTGCATAACTTTTCCGACCTGAACAAATATGCCGACAAGTTCGACAAGAAGATCTACGGCATCGGCTCCGGCGCTCCCGCCAACATCTCCTTGCAGGAAATCATCAAGAAGAACGACTTCGACATGGGTCAGTGGAAACTGGTCGAGTCCAGCGAGCAGGCGATGCTGGCGGAAGTGTCTCGCGCGGTGAAAAAGCAGAAGTTCGTGACCTTCCTCGGCTGGACCCCGCACCCGATGAACGTGCAGCTGAAAATGCATTACCTCAAAGGCGGCGAGAAGTATTTCGGCGACACCGGCAGCGTTCATACGCTCACCCGCAAGGGTTATGCACAGGCCTGCCCGAACGTCGGCAAGCTGCTCACCAACCTGAGTTTCACGCAGGAGATGGAGAACAGCATCATGGCCGAGGTGGTGAACAAGAAGGTCAGCAATGCTGATGCGGCCAAGGCGTGGATCAAGGCTAATCCGGCGGTGCTGGATAAGTGGCTGGACGGGGTGAAGACAGTGGATGGGAAGGATGCGTTGGGGGCGGTAAAAGCGAAGCTTTGATCGGGTGATCGTGGATTTGTGTCGGGCTCAGGATCGCCCCCTCACCCCAGCCCTCTCCCCACAGGGGAGAGGGGGAAAGGGAGCAGACCTCTAGTGTTAGCCAAACCTGAGTACGACTCGATATCGCAGGTCGCAGAATTTCTTAAGATCCACATGGTCAGTCCCCTCTACCCTCTGGGGAGAGGGTTAGGGTGAGGGGTCGATCAAACTGACACTCCTCACACCCTGCTACCCTTGCGCAAAATCCCACCCGAGAGGACCCATGGCCTTCCCAAGCCGCCATTCGCTCTTCCCCTTCCTCAGCTGGCTGCCCCGGCAAACCCGCGCCAGCGTCGGTCGTGACCTGATCGTCGGCCTCAGCGGTGCGATTCTCGCGTTGCCGCAATCCATTGCCTACGCGCTGATTGCCGGCCTCCCACCGGAATACGGTCTGTACGCCGCCATCATCCCGGTGCTGATCGCGTGTCTTTGGGGGTCTTCGTGGCATTTGATCTGCGGTCCTACGGCGGCGATTTCTATCGTCTTGTACGCCAGCGTCAGCCCTCTGGCCGTCCCCGCGTCAGAGGACTACGTCACCCTGATTCTGCTTCTGACGCTTCTCGCCGGTATTTTCCAGTGGCTGCTCGGGTTGCTGCGCTTTGGCGCCCTGGTGAATTTCGTCTCGCACTCGGTGGTCCTGGGTTTCACCCTCGGTGCGGCGGTGGTGATTGCCATCGGCCAACTGCCGAACCTGCTGGGGCTGGAATTGCCCAACCAGGCAACAGCGCTGAACAGTTTGATGATGCTCTTCAGTCATCTTGGCGAAGTGGATAAACCGTCGCTAATGCTAGGCCTGGCGACGGTCGTCTTGGGCGTGATCTTGAAATTGCTCCTGCCGCGCTGGCCGACGCTATTGATCACCCTGGCGCTCAGCGGATTGCTGGTCTGGCTCTGGCCATCGATGTTCGGCCATGTGAAGTTGGTCAGCGCGTTTGTCGGGCGGCTGCCGCCCTTAAGCCCGCTGCCACTGGATCTGGACCTGATTCTGCGCTTGCTACCCAGCGCGGTGGCGGTGGGCATGCTCGGGCTGGTCACCAGTCTGTCGATTGCCCGATCCTTGTCGGCCCGCTCCCAGCAGTTGCTCGACGCTAACCAAGAGGTCCGCGCCCAGGGTTTATCGAACATGGTCGGTGCGTTTTTTTCCGGATCGCTGTCCGCCGGTTCCTTCACCCGCTCGGGCCTGAGTTACGAAGCAGGTGCCTGCTCGCCGATGGCCGGCGTGTTCTCAGCGTTATGGGTCGCACTATTCGCCATCTTCGGCGCGGCGTTGATCGCGCACATTCCAATCCCGGCCATGGCCGGCAGCATTCTGTTGATCGCCTGGGGGCTGGTGGATCATCGCGGCATTCGCGCGTTGTTGCGGGTCAGCCGCGCCGAGTTCCTGGTCATGGCGCTGACCTGTGTCGCCACGCTGCTGCTGGAGTTGCAGACGGCGATCTACGCCGGCGTGCTGGCCTCGCTGTTCTTCTACCTCAAGCGCACCTCGCAACCGCGGGTCCAACATTGGCGCGATGGGGATGAAGACATTCTGCGGGTCGGCGGCTCGATCTTTTTCGGCGCCAGCCATTACCTGCAAGTACGCCTGCAACGGATGCACGGCGCGCGCGTGGTGATTGAAGCGCAGCAGATCAACTTCATCGACTATTCCGGCGTGGAAATGCTCCATCAGGAAGCGCGACGGTTGCTCAAGGAGGATCGCAGCCTGACCCTGCGGCGCGCGCGGCCGCAGGTAGTGGAAGAATTGAGGAAGCTGGAAGGCGCGGAGAAATGCCCGATCCGGTTTGAGGACTGAAACACCGCTCGCTTCTACAGGGGTTATATGGCCAACTGGCGACGGAGTTCAGCCAGCACCGGTGCGGTATCCGGTCGCACGCCGCGCCACAGGAAGAAGGCTTCTGCCGCTTGTTCAGCGAGCATCCCCAAGCCATCCATCGACACGGCCGCGCCATGTTCACTGGCCCAACGGCAGAACGAGGTCGGCTCCTTGCCGTACATCATGTCGTAGCACACCGTCTTGCCCGGCTCGATCAAACTGCTGGCAATTGGCGGTACTTCGCCTGACAGACTGGCGGACGTCGCGTTGATGATCAGGTCCACCGACTCTTTCAACCAATCGAAACTACTCGCCGACACCGGTCCCAGGTCCGCGAACAATTCCGCCAGCAACTCGGCTTTTTCCACCGTGCGGTTGGCGATGACCACCGAGGCGGGTTGCTCCGCCAGCAACGGCTCCAGCGCACCGCGCACCGCGCCTCCGGCACCGAGCACCAGGATGCGTTTGCCCTTGAGGCTGAACCCGGCGTTGACCGTCAGGTCCCGCACCAGACCGGCGCCATCAGTGTTATCGCCCAGGAGGCTGCCATCGGCCAGTTTGCTCAGGGTGTTCACCGCACCGGCGCGTTGCGCCCGCGCCGTCAGACTGTTCGCCAGACGATAGGCCTCTTCCTTGAACGGTACCGTGACATTCGCCCCGCGCCCTTCGAGGAAAAACGTCCGGGCGCACGTGGAAAAATCGTCGAGGGGCGCCAGCAACGTGCTGTAGTCGAGTTTTTGAGCCGTCTGCTCGGCGAACAGACGGTGAATCAGCGGCGACTTGCTGTGGCCAATCGGGTTACCGAATACGACGTAACGGTCCATCAGAATTCCTCGTTCAGGCCTTGGCCAACCAATCACGGTCTTGCAGGAAGTATTCGGTCAGGCGTGCCTCTTCGCTGCCCGGATCGACTTTCCAGTCGTAGCCCCAGCGTACTTGCGGTGGCAGGGACATCAGGATCGACTCGGTACGACCGCCCGATTGCAGACCGAACAGCGTGCCACGGTCGTAGACCAGATTGAACTCGACATAGCGCCCACGGCGGAATTCCTGGAATTCACGCTGTTTCGCGGTAAACGCATCATTTTTGCGGCGCTGCACGATCGGCAGGTAGGCGTCGATGAACGCATCACCGATGGCACGCATGAAGGCGAAGCTCGTGTCGAAGTCCCACTCGTTCAAGTCATCGAAAAACAGCCCGCCGATGCCGCGTGGCTCGTGGCGATGCTTGATGTGGAAGTAGCTGTCGCACCAGGCCTTGTAGCGCGGGTAAACATCCGCACCGAACGGCGCGCAGGCCTGCTCGGCGACACGGTGCCAGTGCATACAATCTTCTTCGTTGCCGTAATAAGGCGTCAGGTCAAAACCACCGCCGAACCACCAGACCGGTTCTTCGCCTTCTTTTTCAGCGATGAAAAAGCGCACGTTGGCGTGGGACGTCGGCACATACGGGTTGTGCGGGTGAATCACTAGCGACACACCCAAGGCTTCGAAGCCACGGCCGGCCAGTTCTGGTCGGTGGGCGCTGGCGGACGGTGGGAGACCACTGCCGAAGACGTGGGAAAAATTGACGCCGCCCTTTTCGATGACCGCACCGTTTTCGATCACCCGGGTGCGACCGCCACCGCCGGCAGGCCGGGTCCAGGCGTCTTCGACGAAGCGCGTGCCGCCGTCTTCAGCTTCGAGGGCCGCGCAAATGCGGTCTTGCAGGTCGAGCAGGTAGGCTTTTACGGCCTCGGTGCGGGTCGTCATTTCATCACCTTGAATCGGGCAAAGCTACGCGGCGCTTAACGGCCGGCGGCAAATTGCTGCGTAGGATAACACTGCACCTTGCTCCGTCGCAGTTGACGAAGATCAAGCATGGGAGTTCGATAGGGCGCTTCGCGCTACAACTCTAGTAGCTAAGACCCAAGGAGTAGGCAGATGGCTAAGCGTATCCAGTTCCGCGCCCATGGCGGCCCTGAAGTGCTCGAGTATGTCGATTACCAACCCGCCGAGCCCGGCCCGCAGCAGGTTCGCGTGACTAATAAGGCCATCGGCCTGAATTTCATCGACACCTATTACCGCAGTGGCCTCTATGCACCGCCAGCCTTGCCGTCGGGCGTGGGCGCGGAAGGTGCGGGCGTGGTCGAGGCGGTGGGCAGTGAAGTCACCCGGTTCAAGGTCGGTGATCGCGTGGCTTACGGCAGCGGTCCGTTGGGCGCCTACAGCGACGTTCACGTCTTGCCGGAGGCCAATCTGGTGCACCTGCCGGACGCGATCAGCTTCGAACAGGCCGCCGGGGTGATGCTCAAGGGCCTGACCGTGCAGTACCTGCTGCGTCAGACGTATGAACTCAAGGGTGGCGAAACCATCCTGTTTCACGCTGCCGCGGGTGGCGTCGGCTCCCTGGCCTGCCAATGGGCCAAGGCCTTGGGTGTGAAGTTGATCGGCACGGTCAGCTCGCCGGAAAAAGCCGCTTTGGCCAAAGCTAATGGCGCTTGGGCAACCATCGACTACAGCCATGAAAATGTCGCACAACGCGTACTGGAATTGACTGACGGCAAAAAAGTCCCTGTAGTGTACGACGGCGTCGGCAAGGACACCTGGCTGACCTCGCTCGATAGCACGGCGCCTCGCGGTCTGGTGGTGAGCTTCGGCAATGCGTCCGGTGCGGTAGACGGGGTGAACCTGGGGATTCTCTCGGCGAAGGGTTCGCTGTACGTGACCCGCCCGACCCTGGCGACCTACGCCAACAACGCTGAAAACCTGCAACGTATGGCGGATGAACTGTTCGAGATGATCATCAGCGGGAAGCTGAAGGTGGACATCAGCCAGAAGTATCCATTGGCTGAAGCGGCGAAGGCGCAGACCGAATTGTCGGCGCGGCGTACGACGGGCTCGACTGTGTTGTTGCCTTGACGGACGCCATCGCGAGCAAGCTCGCTCCCACAGTGGTTGTGTGTCGATCACAAATACCCTGTGGGAGCGAGCTTGCTCGCGATTGGCAGCGCCGCGGTTTTAATCGGGGCGCACAACGTGCCCGGTCGCCAGATCCCGAATAACACTCGGATTCTTGCGCCCCCCCAGGTTCCCGCCCAACACGTAATCCAACTGCCCACGGAAATACTGCTCCACGCGAATCCGCGTCCGCGCCGCCGGCCGGCCCTGTGGATTGGCCGAGGTCGATACCAGCGGCCCGACCAACGCACACAAATCCCGCACTTGCGGATGATCACTGACCCGCAACGCCACCGTTTCATGCACGCCGGTAATCCACTGGGGCAACATATTCTGATGCGGCACCAGCCAGGTGTTCGGTCCCGGCCAAGTGCTGGCCATGCGGTCCATCCACAGTTCCGGGAAGTCTTCGAACAGGAAGTCGAACTGACGGATATTGTCGGCGACCAGAATCAGGCCCTTTTCCACAGACCGACCCTTGATCGCCAACAGACGATACACCGCCTCTTCGTCCCACGGATCGCAACCCAGCCCCCAGACCGCTTCGGTTGGGTAGGCAATCACTGCCCCTGCGCGAACGGCTTGTGCGGCTTGTTGCACACGCCAACTGTTGACCATGAAAAACTCTCCGGAATAACGCTCTGCGCAGTTTACCGATCTTCCTTATAAAACCTAGCTCACCCGCGCAAACCAGCGCCCGCTTTCGCAGACCGCACGGCCGTCCATTTCCAGCTCCGTCAGCGCTGCCAGCACTTTGGGCAAGGCCCAGCCGCTGGTGACGGACAACGCTTCACTGGTGTGAGGCGCGGCATGCAGCAGCATGAGCAACGGATGTGTCACCGCTGGTGTCGCTGTGGATAACGGCAACTGCTGCCAGCCGCGCAAGGCTTCGAGGATATGCTCGATGGTTTCCACCAGCACCGCACCGTCGCGGATCAGTTGATGACAACCCTTTGCGCCCGGGTGATGAATCGACCCGGGAATCGCATACACCTCGCGCCCTTGTTCCGCCGCCAGCCTCGCGGTGATCAACGAACCGCTGGCGACACTCGCCTCGACCACCAGCACGCCGAGGGATAAACCGCTGATAATTCGATTGCGCCGGGGGAAGTTGCTGGCGCTGGGACCGGCGTCCAGCGGGAACTCCGAAATCACCGCGCTGCCCGAGTCGATCATGGCGTCCGCCAGCCGTCGATTGCGCTGTGGATAAAACTTTTCAAGTCCCGTGCCAAGTACACCGACCGTTCGCCCGCCCACGTCCAAAGCGGCTTGATGCGCGGCGGCATCAATCCCCAGCGCCAAACCGCTGGTAATGACAAAACCGGCGCCCGCCAAACTGCGGGAAAAGGCAGCGGCAGTATCCATGCCCGGCCGCGAAGCGCGACGACTACCGACCATCGCGAGCTGCGGTTTTTCCAGAATGCCCGGATCGCCCGCCACGAATAACAGCGGCGGCGCATCACTGATTTCCGCCAGCAGCGCCGGGTAGTCAGGTTGGTCCCACATCAGTAAATGCTGGCCCGGACGCTCTAACCAGGCCAATGCGTGACCCGCACCATCACGGATTTCAGTGGAGCGCCTGGCCTCCGCACAAGCAAGGGGCAAACCCAGCGAACGCCAGGCACTGGCGGGCGCGCTGATAGCCTTGGAGGCCGAGCCGAACGCCTCAAGCAATTTCTTGAACCGCGCAGGGCCGAGCTCCGGCAAGCGATGCAAACGTAAACGAGCTTCCAGTTCCGCAGGGGAAACCGGTGCAAAATCAGGCAGTGACATGGATCATCCTTGATCGTTATGAGCCCCGTTCAAACGGGAATAAGCTGTGGATAACTCTGTTGGTAACTTGTGGAGCCTGCTTACGGATTTCGCACCTTGTCCAGGACCGCCAGGGAGCGTGATGCGTTGAGCACCAGCCCGTAGCTGAGCTTGTCGTAGGTGCGAAAAACCATCAGCAAACCGGCGCGCTCATCCGGGATTTTCAGTGGCTGACCGGTGATCCGATCACGCACGGTCTCGCCGGTTTTCATCACCACCAGCACATTGCCTTCGGCGAGACCATCGCGCCGGCCCTTGTTTAGCGTGACCACATCCAGTGCGCCAATCTGCGTGACACCGCGCGGCACGTCGATGATCAACCCGTTGATCTCGGTTATTGGCGCACTGGGCATGAAGGTCGAGTTGATCGATCGCTCTTCACCGCTGAACAAGCGGTCGCCGAGGCGGACCTCTTGAGTAGTGCGTTGCAGCGCGAGGGTGGCGACGTCGCCTTCGGTGGCCACGATCTCGCCACTGCCGATGTCATCGGCATTGATCCCCAAAAACTCTTTACTGTCAGGGTCGGTGTAGATCTTGCCCTGACGGAAGATGCCGTAAACCGGCTGGGCCGGGTCGAAATGGCCGCGAGCGAAGATTCGGTCACCGGTGCCACTGAGCACGCGCTCGGCATCGCCGGCGACGATATAAGGCGCCTTGTCGAAGTCCTCGACCGTGTCGACGATGCGATTGCTCAGCAGAAAGCTGTTGATCGACTGCAGCGGAATGCTCGGGATCGCATCGGCAACCGGGCTGCTGCGGATGCGTGGCGAAAGCTTGATGGTGCCCCGAGAAGCGCCGCGGTTGAGGGTCAGGCGCGGCTGGCCATTGACGTAGACCAGCGAAAGCGAGTCGCCGGGGTAGATGAGATTGGGGTTTTCGATCTGTGGATTGGCCTGCCAGAGCTCCGGCCATTTCCACGGCTCACGGAGGAATTTCCCCGATATGTCCCAGAGTGTGTCACCCGATACCACGGTGTATTGCTGTGGAAAACCTTCCTTGAGTTGCACTTGCCCGTGCACCAAACCGACCGAGGCCAGAAGGAGCAAGGCGAGTAGTGATTTCCTCATGCGGTGAATCCCTTTATTATGTGCGTTCGCGTGAAACGCCAGAGCCCTCGTGGCTCGCTCCCGGCTTGCTACTGCAAAGAAGGGAGCTACGTTTTACAACGGTAGCCTGCATCTTCGGACCCGCCAGGCCATCGACCCGACATTACCTCACACGTGCAGCAATTAAGCTTATGGCCATTTTAGACATCCTCGAATTCCCCGACTCGCGCCTGCGCACTATCGCCAAACCTGTGGCCGTAGTGGACGACGAAGTGCGTCAGTTGGTCGATGACATGTTTGAAACAATGTATGAAGCGCCAGGCATCGGCCTCGCCGCGACCCAGGTCAACGTGCACAAACGTATCGTCGTGATGGACCTCTCCGAAGACCGCAGCGAACCGCGGGTGTTCATCAACCCCGAGTACGAAACCCTGACCGACGAGATGGAGCAGTACCAGGAAGGCTGTCTCTCCGTACCGGGTTTCTACGAAAACGTCGATCGCCCGCAGAAGGTCAAAATCAAGGCCCTGGACCGCGACGGCCAACCTTACGAACTGATCGCCGAAGGCCTGCTCGCGGTGTGCATCCAGCATGAATGCGACCACCTGAACGGCAAATTGTTCGTCGACTACCTGTCCAGTCTCAAACGCGACCGAATCAAGAAGAAACTGGAAAAGCTCCATCGCCAGAACGCTTGATGCCCTCCTTTCAAAGGCTTGCTGCGGCAAGCCTTTTTCTTTTCAGAGATTGCTCCCATGACTGAGCCACTGCGCATCGTCTTTGCCGGCACCCCGGAATTCGCCGCCGATCACCTCAAGGCCCTGCTCGACAGCCCTTATGAGATCGTCGCGGTCTACACCCAACCGGACCGTCCGGCGGGTCGCGGGCAAAAGTTGATGCCAAGCCCGGTCAAGCAGTTGGCTCTGGAAAACAACATTCCTGTGTTGCAACCGCCAACCCTGCGCAACGAAGACGCTCAGGCTGAACTGGCCGCGCTCAAGCCGGACTTGCTGGTGGTGGTCGCCTACGGCCTGATCCTGCCGCAAGTGGTGCTGGATATTCCGCGCCTGGGCTGCATCAACAGCCACGCCTCCTTGCTGCCACGCTGGCGCGGTGCTGCGCCGATCCAGCGAGCCGTTGAAGCGGGCGACAGCGAAAGCGGTGTGACCGTGATGCGCATGGAACTGGGCCTCGACACCGGGCCGATGCTGCTGAAGGTCACCACGCCGATCACCGGTGAAGACACCGGCGGCAGCCTTCATGACCGTCTGGCGCAAATGGGTCCGCCAGCTGTGATACAGGCGATTGCCGGCCTCGCTGCGGGCACTCTGGAAGGTGACGTGCAGGACGACAGCCTCGCCACCTACGCGCACAAATTGAACAAGGATGAAGCGCGCATCGACTGGAGTCGCCCGGCGGTTGAGCTGGAACGCCTCGTTCGTGCCTTCAATCCTTGGCCGATCTGCCACAGCACGCTGAACGGCGAAGCATTGAAGGTGCTGGCCGCCAACCTGGCTGAAGGGCAGGGCGCACCGGGTGAAATCCTCAGTGCCAGCAAGGACGGTTTGATCATCGCCTGCGGTGAGCAGGCACTGTGTCTGACCCGTCTGCAATTGCCGGGCGGCAAGGCGCTGAACTTCAGCGACTTGTTCAACAGCCGTCGTGAGAAATTCGCCGTCGGCACCGTCCTCGGTCAAGCGGCGGACGCTCAATGAATCCACGTCTGGCCGCCGCCAAGGCACTGGCTGCTGTTCTTAACGGAAAAGCCTCACTCAATAGTTCCCTGCCGACACAGATGGACAAGGTCGAAGACCGCGACCGCGGCTTCACCCAGGACCTGGCGTTTGGCACCGCTCGCTGGCAGCCGCGTTTGTCAGCGCTGGCGGCCAAATTGCTGCAGAAGCCGTTCAAGGCAGCCGACGCCGATGTCGAAGCGCTGTTGCTGGTTGGTCTCTATCAACTGCTCTACACCCGGGTTCCGGCCCATGCCGCCATCGGTGAAACCGTGGGTTGCGCCGACAAGCTGAAAAAGCCTTGGGCCAAGGCTTTGCTCAACGCCGTGCTGCGTCGCGCCCAGCGGGAAAGCGAAGCGCTACTGGCCGAGCTGGAACACGACCCGGTGGTGCGCACCGCCCATCCACGCTGGCTGCAAAAATCCCTTAAAGCGTTCTGGCCTGAACAGTGGGAAGCCATTTGCGCGGCAAACAACGCGCATCCGCCGATGATTCTGCGGGTCAACCGTCGCCATCACACCCGCGATGCTTATCTCGCGTTGATGACCGAAGCCGGCATCGCCGCCACGCCGTGCGTTTACAGCCAGGACGGCATCATCCTCGACGCCGCCACCGACGTGCGCAGCCTGCCGGGTTTCGCCGAAGGCTGGATCAGCGTGCAGGACGAAGCGGCGCAACTGGCCGCCGACCTGCTCGACCTGGCGCCGGGCCAACGGGTGCTGGACGCCTGCTGCGCACCAGGCGGCAAGACCTGTCACATTCTTGAAGCCGAGCCGGCACTCGCCGGCGTCGTGGCAGTGGACCTGGAAGCCAAACGTCTGGTGCGAGTGCGGGAAAACCTCGCACGCCTGGGCCTGAGCGCCGAACTGATCGCCGCCGACGGCCGCGACACCGCCACCTGGTGGGACGGCAAACCGTTCCAACGCATTCTGCTGGACGCGCCGTGCTCGGCGACTGGCGTCATCCGTCGTCATCCCGACATCAAGCTGACCCGCCAACCGGACGACATCGCCGCACTCGCGGTTCTCCAGGGCGAATTGCTCGATGCCATGTGGATAACTTTGGAGGTCGGCGGCATCCTGCTTTACGCCACCTGCTCCACGCTGCCGACCGAGAACACCGAAGTGATCGAAGCCTTCCTCGCTCGCACGCCGGGCGCCCGTGAACTGGACCCCGCCACTCAAGCCGGTATCAAGCAACCTCACGGTCGCCAATTGCTGGCCCAGGAAGGCGGCCACGACGGGTTCTACTACGCCAAGCTGATCAAGATCGCCGCCGCGCGCGGTTAATGGGTTTTAAGGGAGTGACTGGATGAAAATCATCATCCTCGGCGCAGGGCAGGTCGGCGGTTCGCTGGCAGAACACTTGGCCAGCGAGGCCAACGACATCACCGTGGTCGACACCGACGGCGAACGCCTGCGCGACCTCGGTGATCGGCTGGACATCCGCACCGTGCAGGGCCGCGGCTCGCTGCCGACCGTGCTGCGTCAGGCCGGTGCGGACGACGCCGACATGCTGGTGGCGGTAACCAACAGCGACGAAACCAACATGGTGGCCTGCCAGGTTGCCCACACCCTGTTTCACACCCCGACCAAAATCGCCCGGGTTCGCGAAGCCGCGTACCTGACTCGCTCCGAGCTGTTCGACAACGAAGCGATTCCGGTGGACGTGCTGATCAGCCCGGAGCAAGTGGTCACCAACTACATCAAGCGCCTGATCCAGCATCCGGGCGCCTTGCAGGTGATCGACTTCGCCGAAGGCAAGGCGCAATTGGTGGCGGTCAAGGCGTACTACGGCGGCCCGCTGGTGGGTCAGCAACTGCGTCAGTTGCGTGAGCACATGCCAAATGTCGAAACCCGCGTGGCGGCGATTTTCCGTCGCGATCGGCCGATCCTGCCTCAGGGCGATACGGTGATCGAGGCGGACGACGAAGTCTTTTTCATCGCGGCGAAGGCGAATATTCGCGCGGTGATGAGCGAAATGCGCCGCCTCGATGAGAGCTACAAGCGCATCGTTATCGCCGGTGGCGGACAGATCGGTGAGCGTCTGGCCGAGGCCATCGAAAGCCGTTACCAGGTGAAGATCATCGAGATGAACCCGGCGCGCTGCCGTCATCTCTCGGACACCCTCGACAGCACCGTGGTGTTGCAGGGCAGCGCTTCAGATCGGGATCTGCTGCTGGAAGAGAACATCGCCGACGCTGACCTTTTCCTGGCCCTGACCAACGACGATGAAGCCAACATCATGTCGTCGCTGCTGGCCAAGCGTCTGGGTGCGAAGAAGGTGATGACCATCATCAACAACCCGGCCTACGTCGACCTGATTCAGGGCGGCGACATCGACATCGCCATCAGCCCGCAACTGGCGACCATCGGCACCTTGCTGGCCCACGTGCGCCGCGGCGATATCGTCAGCGTGCACTCATTGCGCCGGGGCGCGGCGGAAGCCATCGAGGCGATTGCCCACGGTGATGAGAAGTCGAGTAAGGTCATCGGCAAGTCCATTGAGAACATTGGCTTGCCGCCGGGCACCACCATTGGCGCAATCATCCGCGACGAAGAGGTGATCATTGCCCACGACGACACGGTAATCGCGGCGGGTGACCATGTGATTCTGTTCCTTGTGGATAAAAAGCATATTCGGGATGTGGAAAAGCTGTTCCATGTGGGGCTCAGTTTCTTCTAACTGATCGTTCCCACGCTCTGCGTGGGAATGCCTCAACGGACGCTCCGCGTTCGGCTTTGGATGGGACGCGGAGCGTCCCGGGCTGCATTCCCACGCAGAGCGTGGGAACGATCACCTAACAGAGAGGCACAACGATGCTCGAATCCCTGGAAAAAATGCTCGCCAAGGGTGTGGATAACTCATTGCTGCGCTTCGGCCTCGGCAAGGGCTATCTGGATCTTGGGGAAAACGCCAAGGCCGCCGAACATTTCAAGCGTTGCGTCGAATTTGATCCGAAGTATTCGGCGGCCTGGAAGCTATTGGGCAAGGCCCAACTGGGGCTGGAAGATTTCGCATCCGCACGTCGGGCGTGGGAACAGGGCCTGGAAGCCGCTCGCGCCCATGGCGACAAGCAGGCAGAAAAGGAAATGACGGTGTTTCTGAAGAAACTCGAGCGTCAGGCTCACTGATCAGAGGTATCGCAGGCCAATGCCCTCGGCATCCACCAGCACCACTTCCATGCGCACGCGCGGCGCGCCTGTGGGTAAGTCCTGCACCTGACCGTACACCACCGCGCCCTTGGGCAAGGTCGACAGGCCCGGATGCTTGACGTAGACGCCTGTCGTGGAAAGGTTACGCGTCTGGCCAAGGCATTCGCCGAAGCTGTGGTGACTGATCTTGATACGAAACGATTTGCGGTGTTCGGACATCTTCTGCGCCCTTTATTGAACGGTTGTGGATAACCCTGTACCCAAAGTTATCCACAGATCATGCCAATCAACTCAATACCAGCGTTCTTCACCCGGTGGACGCTTCTTGAAGCGCTTCATGCTCCACATGTACTGGCTCGGATAGGCCCGCACATAGCGCTCGACCACCTGGCTCATGGCCGCGCAGGACGTCTCGGTATCGGTGCTGTACATGGCTTCTGGCGCGGCTTCGAGGATCACTTTGTAACCCGAACCGTCCGGTAGACGTAGCGCATGCAGGAACACGCCGACCGCTTTGCCGCCAGCGAGCATGTTCGGTACGAACTTGCTGGTCAGGGCCTGTGTGGCGAAGAACGGCACGAAGATCCCGGCGGATTCGGCCGGTTCCGGGTCAGCGGGAATGCCCACTGCACCACCTTTGCGCACTTCCTTGATGACACTGAGGATGCCTTCTTTGGTGGAAGCGGCCACCTTGTTACCCAGTTGTACTCGCTGCTTGCGCAGCAATTCATCCACCGCCTTCAACTTCGGCGGACGATAGAAAATGATCGGTTTGCACTGGCTGCAATAGAAGTGGTTCAACACTTCCCAGTTGCCCAGGTGGCTGGTGATACCGACGACACCTTTGCCGGATGCGAGGGCGTCCTTCAACACGTCGAGCCCTTCGACTTCACGCACCAGGTCGATGGAGCGCTGGGCCGGCCAGATCCAGGCGCAGGCGCTTTCGGTCAGGGACTTGCCGATGTCTTTCAGACACTGGCCGACCAGACGCTCCCGTTCAGCCAGGTCCATCTCCGGAAAGCACTTGGCGAGATTGATCCGCACCACATCGCGGGAACGGTTGGGGGTTCTCCACATTACCCAGCCGATGGCCGAGCCCACTGCCTGCACTGCCCGCCACGGGAGCAGGGCAAACAGCCGCAGAGCGCCTACCAGCAAGGCGCCTTTCAACTTATCCACAGGTCACTCCTGATCTTGTGCTGTGCGTGAGGCGGCTATTCTAACCGTCGTTCGCCAGCGTCGCGTAGCGATCGCAATCCTGGGTGTGGTCCATGACCATGCCCGAGGCCTGCATCAGCGCGTAGCAAATAGTCGGGCCGACGAAGGTGAAGCCGGCCTTTTTCAGGCCTTTGCTCATCTCCACGGCGGTCGGCGTCACGGCCGGCACTTCGCTGCGGTCCTTGAAATGATTGATCACAGGCTTGCCGTCGACGAAGGACCAGAGAAACCCAACCGGGTCCTCCAGCGCCAGCCATGCCTGGGCATTGCGCCGGGCCGCGTTGAGTTTGAGGCGATTGCGAATGATGCCCGGATCGAGCATCAATTCATCGATTTCGGCGTCGCTCATTTGCGCCACGCGCTGTACGTCAAAGCCGAACAGCACCTCACGATAACGCTCACGTTTACGCAGCACGGTGATCCAGGAAAGGCCGGCCTGGAACCCTTCGAGCAAAAGTAACTCGAACAATCCCTGCGCATCGCGTAGCGGCGTACCCCACTCCTGATCGTGATAAGCCATGTACAGCGGATCTTCGGAACACCAAAAGCAGCGTGGCATAAGGCTCCAGGGGGCGTGCGCAGGACCGAATCGGGTATACTCCCGCTCTTTAAATCGCAGCCCAAGAAACAGGTGAATTTCGTGAGCCAGCCTACGCCAGCCGTGCGTACCTTCCAAGACTTGATCCTCGCCCTCCAGCAATACTGGGCCGAGCAAGGTTGTGTGGTACTTCAGCCCTACGATATGGAAGTAGGCGCCGGGACTTTCCACACTGCCACGTTTCTGCGCGCCATTGGCCCGGAAACCTGGAACGCCGCTTATGTGCAGCCCAGTCGTCGCCCGACTGACGGCCGCTACGGCGAAAACCCGAACCGTCTGCAGCACTACTACCAATTCCAGGTAGTCCTGAAGCCGAACCCGGACAACTTCCAGGAACTGTACCTGGGCTCCCTGAAGCATGTCGGTCTGGACCCACTGGTCCACGACATTCGCTTCGTTGAAGACAACTGGGAATCGCCGACCCTCGGCGCCTGGGGTCTGGGCTGGGAAGTATGGCTCAACGGCATGGAAGTGACGCAGTTCACTTACTTCCAGCAAGCGGGCGGCATCGAGTGCTACCCGGTGACCGGCGAGATCACTTACGGTCTCGAGCGTCTGGCCATGTACCTGCAAGGCGTGGACTCGGTCT
This sequence comes from Pseudomonas sp. RT4P38, assembly GCF_054897765.1. Classification (NCBI taxonomy): domain Bacteria; kingdom Pseudomonadati; phylum Pseudomonadota; class Gammaproteobacteria; order Pseudomonadales; family Pseudomonadaceae; genus Pseudomonas; species Pseudomonas sp. RT4P38. Next base: position 221,701 of record NZ_CM142703.1, on the reverse strand, counting down.
ACGACCTCGTCTGGGCTGACGGCCCGATGGGCAAAGTGACTTACGGCGACGTGTTCCACCAGAACGAAGTCGAGCAATCGACCTACAACTTCGAACACGCCAACGTCGAGAAGCTGTTCGAACTGTTCGATTTCTACGAAAGCGAAGCCAAGCGCCTGATCGAACTCGACCAGCCGCTGCCGTTGCCGAGCTACGAAATGGTGTTGAAGGCGTCTCATACCTTCAACCTGCTGGATGCTCGCCGGGCGATCTCGGTGACCGCGCGTCAGCAATACATTCTGCGTGTCCGCACTCTGGCGCGTTCCGTTGCGCAAGCCTACCTGCTGGCTCGCGCCAAGCTGGGCTTCCCGATGGCGACCCCGGACCTGCGTGATGAAGTGTTGGCTAAGCTGGAGGCTGCACAATGAGTGCTCAAGATTTTCTGGTTGAACTGGGCACCGAAGAACTGCCACCCAAAGCCCTGAACACCCTGGCCGACGCGTTCCTGGCCGGTATCGACAAGGGCCTGCAAGCCGCAGGCCTGAACTACGAGACCAAAACCGTCTACGCCGCGCCACGTCGCCTGGCTGTGTTGATCACTTCGCTGGCAACTCAGCAGCCGGATCGCAGCATCAACCTCGATGGCCCGCCACGTCAGGCCGCGTTCGATGCCGAAGGCAATCCGACTCAAGCGGCATTGGGCTTCGCCAAGAAGTGCGGCGTCGACCTGAGCGAAATCGATCAGAGCGGCGCGAAACTGCGCTACAGCCAAAGCATCGCCGGCAAACCGACCGCGAGCCTGCTGCCGACCATCGTCGAAGATTCCCTCAACGACCTGCCGATCCCCAAGCGCATGCGCTGGGGTGCTCGCAAGGAAGAGTTCGTTCGCCCGACTCAATGGCTGGTGATGCTGCTCGGTGACCAAGTCATCGATTGCACGATCCTTGCCCAGAAGTCCGGCCGCGATTCCCGTGGTCACCGCTTCCATCACCCGCAAAGCGTGCGCATCACCTCGCCGGCCAACTACTTGACCGACCTGCGTGCCGCTTACGTATTGGCCGATGCCAACGAGCGTCGCGAGCTGATCAGCAAGCGCGTCGAAGAGCTGGCGACGATACAGGAAGGGACGGCTATCGTTCCGCCAGCCCTGCTCGACGAAGTGACCGCGCTGGTTGAATGGCCGGTGCCGCTGGTGTGCTCGTTCGAAGAGCGTTTCCTCGACGTACCACAAGAAGCCTTGATCACCACCATGCAGGACAACCAGAAGTATTTCTGCCTGCTGGATGCCGACGGCAAGTTGCTGCCACGTTTCATCACCGTGGCCAACATCGAAAGCAAAGACCCGCAGCAGATCATCGCCGGTAACGAGAAAGTGGTTCGTCCACGCCTGACCGACGCCGAGTTCTTCTTCAAGCAAGACAAGAAGCAGAAACTCGAAGACTTCAACCTGCGCCTGCAGAACGTGGTGTTCCAGGAAAAACTCGGCAGCGTCTACGACAAGGCCGAGCGCGTTTCAAAACTCGCTGCGCTTATTGCTCAACGCATTGGCGGTAACGCCGCATGGGCTTCCCGTGCCGGCCTGCTGTCCAAGTGCGACCTGGCGACCGAGATGGTCGGTGAGTTCCCGGAGATGCAAGGTGTCGCCGGTTACTACTACGCCCTCAACGACGGCGAGCCGGAAGAAGTTGCACTGGCGCTGAACGAGCAGTACATGCCGCGCGGTGCCGGCGCTGAACTGCCGACCACCCTGACCGGTGCGGCCGTGGCCATCGCGGACAAGCTCGACACCCTGGTCGGCATCTTTGGTATCGGCATGCTGCCGACCGGTAGCAAAGACCCGTACGCCTTGCGCCGTGCTGCGCTGGGCGTGTTGCGGATCCTGATCGACAAGAAGCTCGACCTCGACCTGAACGACGCCGTGGCGTTTGCCGTGAATGCGTTCGGTACCAAGGTCAAGGCTGCTGGTCTGAATGATTCGGTGCTGGAATTCATCTTCGACCGTCTGCGTGCCCGTTACGAAGACGAAGGTGTGGATGTCGGGACTTACCTGTCGGTGCGTGCCCTGAAGCCGGGTTCGGCACTGGACTTCGATCAGCGCGTACAAGCGGTAGAGGCGTTCCGCAAATTGCCGGAAGCTGCTGCCCTGGCCGCCGTGAACAAGCGCGTTTCGAACTTGCTGAGCAAGGTCGAAGGCTCTGTTCCTTCGGTCGTGGAAGCCAAGTACTTCGACAACGCCAACGAGTTTTCCCTGTACTCGGCGATCCAGCAGGCTGACCAGGCTGTCCAGCCGATGGCGGCGGCGCGTCAGTACAGCGAATCGCTGGCACGTCTGGCTGCCTTGCGCGAGCCAGTGGATGCGTTCTTCGAAGCCGTGATGGTCAACGCGGAAGATGCCAAGGTCCGCGCCAACCGTTATGCACTGCTGGCGCGCCTGCGTGGGCTGTTCCTCGGCGTCGCTGACATCTCGTTGCTGGGCTGAGGGGTTGCTGTTGAAACTGCTGATTCTCGATCGGGACGGGGTGATCAATTACGACTCCGACGCTTACATCAAGTCGGTGGAGGAGTGGATTCCGCTCCCCGGTGCGATCGAAGCCATCGCGCAGTTGAGCAAGGCCGGCTGGACGGTAGCGGTGGCTACCAACCAGTCAGGCATCGCTCGCGGCTATTACGACATCGCCACCCTGGACGCCATGCACGAACGCTTGCGCTCGTTGGTGGCGGAGCTGGGCGGAGAGGTCGGGTTGATCGTCCATTGCCCGCACGGGCCGGATGAAGGCTGCGATTGCCGCAAACCAAAACCCGGGATGTTGAAAACCATCGCCGCTCATTACAACGTATCGCTGACGAATCTATGGTTCGTCGGCGACAGTCTCGGTGACCTGGAAGCCGCCAAAGCCGTCGATTCTCAGCCAGTTTTAGTTAAGACCGGGAAAGGCGAAAAGACTTTGGGAAAAACCCTACCGGCGGGCACCTTGATTTTTGACGATCTAGCGGCGATTGCCGCAGAACTTATCCACAATTAGAGCGTTTTCGAGATTCCTGACCAAGGATTGATCGGGAGTGCGCTTTATATAGACGGGCAGAGCCCGCACGGTAAACGTCACCATGTCGATATTGCAGGCCATCAGATCCTTCCTCTTTTACCTGCTGCTGGGCACCAGCTCTTTGCTTTGGTGCAGCCTGAGCTTTTTTATCGCGCCTTTTCTGCCGTTCAAGGCCCGATATCGCTTCATTAACGTGTACTGGTGCCGCTGCGCCCTGTGGCTGAGTAAAGTCTTTCTCGGTATCAGCTACGAAGTGAAGGGCGCCGAGAACGTGCCAGACCAGCCCTGCGTGATTCAGTCGAACCACCAGAGCACGTGGGAGACGTTCTTTCTCTCGGCGTACTTCGAGCCGTTGAGCCAGGTGCTCAAGCGCGAATTGCTCTACGTTCCGTTCTTTGGCTGGGCCATGGCCATGCTGCGACCGATCGCCATCGACCGCGACAACCCGAAAGCGGCGCTCAAGCATGTGGCGAAGAAGGGCGATGAACTGCTGAAAGACGGCGTCTGGGTCCTGATTTTTCCAGAGGGGACACGTATTCCTTACGGGACGATCGGAAAATTCTCTCGGGGTGGTACCGCTTTGGCGGTCAACGCCGCGCTTCCGGTGCTGCCGATTGCGCACAATGCTGGCAAGTTCTGGCCGAAAACCGGTTGGGCGAAGAAGCACGGCGTCATCACCGTAATCATCGGCGCGCCAATGTACGCCGAGGGTAGCGGGCCGCGAGCCATTGCCGAGTTGAATGATCGGGTCCAGGCCTGGAACGAGCAAATGCAGCGTGAAATGGGTTCGCTGCCTCCCGCCCCACAAGCACCGGCTGCTACCGATCAAGTGGCTGTCTGAGATTCTGTGGATAACCTGTGTACCGTTTTACCGAAAACTAACGTTTTTTTATCATATCTTTATGATTTATATACATATTTCTTAAGCTCATAAATTTCGGTAAATGGTGCATAAGTTTTTTTCGGGCGCAAAAAAACCGGCTGATATAGCCGGTTTTTTTATGCGCGCGATTTGCGATGTTTTCGCTTCTGCGACCATTTTTTGAAGAGATAAAAAAGGCCAACACTTGGTGTTGGCCTTTTTCGTCTGGCAGGTCCGCTGGATCAGAAGTCCAGGTTAGAAACCGCCAGGGCGTTGCTTTCGATGAAGTCACGACGAGGCTCGACCGCATCACCCATCAGGGTGTTGAAGATCTGGTCTGCGCCAATGGCGTCTTCAATGGTCACTTTGAGCATCCGGCGCTGGCTTGGGTCCATGGTGGTTTCCCACAGCTGATCCGGGTTCATTTCACCCAGACCTTTGTATCGCTGGATGGTGTGCCGCTTGGTGCTTTCGGTCATCAGCCATTCAAGGGCTTCCTTGAACTCGGTGACCGGCTTCTTGCGCTCGCCACGCTGGATGTACGCGCCGTCGTCCAGCAAGGTGCTCAGTTGAGCGCCCAGAGAAACCACAGTCTTGTAATCGTTGCTGCCGAAGAAATCGCGGTTGAAAGTGACGTAGTTCGACAAGCCGTGGGAGATCAGTTCGACCTCAGGCAGCCAGACGTTACGTTCACGGTCTTCACGCAGGCTGGCTTTGTAAACCAGGCCAGACTTCTCGACGGTGCGCAGGCGAACTTCGTACTGGGCCAGCCAATCCTGCATCGCTGCGTGATCGGACAGTTGCTCCATGCTCACTGCCGGCAAGTAGATGAAGTGTTCGGTCAGTTCCTGTGGGTACAGGCGCGACAGACGCTTGAGGGTCTTCATCACCAGACGGAAATCATTTACCAGACGCTCGAGGGCGGGTCCGGAAATACCCGGGGCTTCCTCGTTCAGGTGCAGGCTCGCATCTTCCAGGGCCGACTGCGTCATGTACTCTTCCATGGCGTCGTCGTCTTTGATGTATTGCTCTTGCTTGCCCTTCTTGACCTTGTACAGCGGTGGCTGAGCGATGTAGATGTAGCCGCGTTCGATCAGCTCCGGCAACTGACGGAAGAAGAAGGTCAGCAGCAGGGTACGGATGTGCGAACCGTCGACGTCAGCATCGGTCATGATGATGATGTTGTGGTAACGCAGCTTCGCGATGTTGTACTCGTCGCGGCCGATACCGCAGCCAAGCGCGGTGATCAAGGTACCCACTTCTTGCGAAGAGATCATCTTGTCGAAACGTGCCTTCTCGACGTTCAGGATCTTGCCTTTCAGCGGCAGGATAGCCTGGGTTTTACGGTTACGTCCCTGCTTGGCGGAGCCGCCAGCAGAGTCACCTTCCACGAGGTACAGTTCGGAAAGGGCAGGGTCTTTTTCCTGGCAGTCAGCCAATTTGCCCGGCAGGCCGGCGATATCCAGCGCGCCTTTGCGACGAGTCATCTCACGGGCTTTACGCGCCGCTTCGCGAGCGCGAGCCGCATCGATCATCTTGCCGACGACCAGCTTGGCTTCGTTCGGGTTTTCCAACAGGAAGTCGGAGAAATACTTGCCCATTTCCTGTTCGACCGCGGTTTTCACTTCGGAAGAAACCAGCTTGTCTTTGGTCTGGGAGCTGAACTTCGGATCCGGCACTTTTACCGAAATGATCGCGGTCAGGCCTTCACGGGCATCGTCACCGGTGGTCGCGACTTTGTGTTTCTTCGCCAGACCTTCAGCTTCGATGTAGGTGTTCAGGTTACGCGTCAGTGCGGAACGGAAACCCACCAGGTGAGTACCGCCATCGCGCTGCGGAATGTTGTTGGTGAAGCACAACAGGTTCTCGTTGAAGCTGTCGTTCCACTGCAGGGCGATTTCCACGCCGATGCCGTCTTCACGCTGGACGTTGAAGTGGAACACCTGGTTGACCGGCGTCTTGTTGGTGTTCAGGTATTCAACGAACGCACGCAGACCGCCTTCGTACTTGAACAGCTCTTCCTTGCCGCTGCGTTCATCCTTGAGGACGATACCGACACCGGAGTTGAGGAAGGACAGTTCACGAATCCGCTTGGCCAAGATGTCCCAGCTAAAGTGGATGTTCTTGAAGGTCAGATCGGACGGTTTGAAGTGAATCTGGGTGCCGGTGGTTTCGCTTTCACCGACGATTTTCATCGGTTCTTGTGGAACACCGTGAATGTAGGTCTGTTCCCAGATCTTGCCGCTGCGGCGAACGGTCAGGACTAGTTCTTCGGACAGCGCGTTCACCACCGACACACCTACACCGTGCAGGCCGCCGGATACTTTGTAGGAGTTGTCATCGAACTTACCGCCGGCGTGCAGCACGGTCATGATGACCTCGGCTGCCGAAACGCCTTCCTCTTTGTGCACATCTACCGGAATGCCACGACCGTTATCTCGAACGGTGATGGATTCGTCCGGGTGGATGATGATGCTGATGTCGTCGCAGTGGCCGGCGAGAGCTTCGTCGATCGAGTTATCGACCACTTCGAACACCATGTGGTGCAGACCGCTGCCATCGTCGGTGTCACCAATGTACATACCGGGACGTTTGCGTACGGCATCCAGGCCTTTCAGCACTTTAATGCTCGTTGAGTCGTACGTATTTTCTTCGCTCAATGCCTTCACTCCCGATGGTCGTGGGTCTGGGTGATACGGCCCTGTTCCACGTGGAACAGAGCGACTGGCGTTTCCGTCTGCCAGCCTTCCCTCAATAATTCGTGATCTACACAGGTGATAAACACCTGGCAGCGTAAGTCTTCCAGCAAGCGGCAAAGCGCGCGACGGTGGTGCTCGTCCAGTTCGGACGGCAGGTCATCCACCAGATAAATACACTGGCCGCGTCGGGCCTGGCTGACCAAGTGCCCTTGGGCAATCCGCAAAGCACACACCACCAGCTTCTGCTGACCGCGGGACAAGATGTCCGCGGCATTGTGTGCGCCCAATCTAAGACGCAAATCAGCACGCTGTGGTCCTGCCTGGGTATGACCCATTTGCTGATCGCGCTGAAGGGACCCGGTGAGCACTGCACTCAGTTCGCGGTCTTTGTCCCAACCTCGGTAATAGCTGAGCGTTAAGCCCTCGAGCTCAACCAGTTCGCTCAAGGTCTGTTCAAAGACTGGTTTCAAGGCTTTGATATAAGCGCGGCGGTATTCATCAATTTCAGCGCTGGCCTGGCACAGTTCCCTGTCCCAAACCGCTTGCGAAACGGCGTCAAGTGTACCATGCCGCAGCCAAGAGTTTCTCTGGCGCAGGGCCTTCTGCAAGCGCTGCCAGGTAGACATGAACCGTGGTTCCACGTGGAACACGCCCCAGTCGAGAAACTGCCGACGAATCTTCGGCGCGCCTTCCAGCAATCGGAAGCTGTCAGGGTTGATCAACTGCAGTGGCAGGATTTCCGCCAGTTGCGCCGCGCTGCGTGCGTTCTGCCCGTCGATGCGGATCTGAAACTCCCCTTGGCGGTCGCGGGAGATCCCCAAGGCGCTGTGCCCGCCCTCGGCCAATTCAACCTGGCCAAACACCGTGCACGCCAATTGCTCGTACTGAATGACCGGCAGAAGACGGCTGCTACGAAACGAACGGGCAAGCCCCAGCAGGTGAATGGCTTCCAGAACGCTGGTTTTGCCGCTGCCGTTGGCGCCGTAAAGAATGTTGATTCGGGGGGAGGGGGAGAAGGTCACCGGGTGCAGATTGCGCACCGCGGTGACCGAGACGCGACTTAAGGACATCTAGCTTCTGCTGAGCATGATTACAGACGCATCGGCATGACAACGTAAGCCGAGTCGTCGTTGTCAGACTCTTGCACCAGCGCACTGCTGTTGGAGTCGGACAGGATCAGACGAACCTGCTCGGTGGTCATCACGCCCAGCACGTCGAGCAGATAACTCACGTTGAAGCCGATTTCCAGATTGCCGCCGTTGTATTCAACGCCCACCTCTTCTTCCGCTTCTTCCTGCTCCGGGTTGTTCGCCTGAATTTTCAACTGGCCGTTAGCCAGTTGCAGACGGATGCCGCGGTACTTCTCGTTGGACAAAATCGCGGTGCGGCTGAAGGCTTCACGCAGGGCCTGGCGATCGCCGAGTACCAGTTTGTCGCCGCCCTTAGGCAGGACGCGCTCGTAGTCAGGGAATTTGCCGTCGACCAGTTTCGAGGTGAAGGTAAATTCGCCGGTGGTTGCGCGGATGTGGTGTTGACCCAGCACGATGCTGACGATGCCGTCCGGTTCGGTCAGCAGGCGCGCCAGCTCGAGAATACCTTTGCGTGGAACGATGACCTGATGACGATCCGGCTGACCGATATCGGCCTGCATTGAGCACATGGCCAGGCGGTGACCGTCAGTGGCCACGGCGCGGATGATGCCAGCCGAGACTTCCAGCAGCATGCCGTTGAGGTAGTAACGCACATCCTGCTGGGCCATCGCGAAGCTGGTGCGTTCGATCAGACGACGCAGTTTGCTTTGCTCAAGGCTGCACGTCAGCGAACCTGGGCCTTCTTCCACAGTCGGGAAGTCATTGGCCGGCAGTGTCGACAGGGTGAAGCGGCTACGGCCGGCCTTCACCACGAGCTTCTGCTCGTCGACCTTGATGTCGATCAGTGCATCGTTCGGCAAGCTCTTGCAGATGTCCATCAGCTTGCGCGCAGGCACAGTGATGGAACCTGGATCCGCAGGCTCTTCGAGTTGCACACGACCGACCAGCTCGACTTCCAGGTCGGTACCGGTCAGCGACAATTGCTGGCCTTCGACAACCAGCAGCACGTTGGAGAGCACCGGCAAGGTCTGTCGGCGCTCGACGACGCCTGCGACCAGTTGCAGGGGTTTCAACAGGGCTTCGCGTTGAATGGTGAAATGCATGGTCTAGTCCCTTGCCTTAATAAGCTGCGCTGGTGTTCATCAAGTGGTCAGTGTACGCAGCAGGTTCTTGTAGTCCTCGCGGATGTCCGCGTCGGATTCCTTAAGTTCGTTGATCTTGCGGCAGGCGTGCAAAACAGTCGTGTGGTCCCGGCCGCCAAACACATCGCCGATTTCCGGCAGGCTGTGGTTAGTCAACTCTTTGGACAATGCCATTGCAACCTGACGCGGACGTGCGACCGAGCGTGAACGACGCTTGGACAGCAGGTCGGAGATCTTAATCTTGTAGTACTCGGCGACCGTGCGCTGGATGTTATCCACAGAGACCAGTTTGTCTTGCAGCGCCAACAAGTCTTTCAGGGATTCGCGAATCAGCTCGATGGTGATGTCGCGGCCCATGAAGTGCGAGTGGGCGATCACGCGTTTCAGCGCGCCTTCCAACTCACGGACGTTGGAGCGAATACGCTGGGCAATGAAGAACGCCGCGTCATGGGGCAGATCGACTTTGGCCTGATCGGCCTTTTTCATCAGGATCGCCACGCGGGTTTCCAGTTCCGGCGGCTCGACGGCAACCGTCAGGCCCCAGCCGAAGCGGGATTTTAGGCGTTCTTCAAGGCCTTCGATTTCTTTCGGGTAGCGGTCACTGGTGAGAATGACCTGCTGGCCACCTTCAAGCAGGGCGTTGAAGGTGTGGAAAAACTCTTCCTGGGAACGTTCCTTGCGGGCGAAGAACTGAATGTCATCGATCAACAACGCATCCACCGAGCGATAGAAGCGCTTGAACTCGTTGATAGCATTCAGTTGCAAGGCCTTGACCATGTCCGCGACGAAACGCTCGGAATGCAGGTACACGACCTTGGCATTCGGATTCTTCTTTAATAGGTGGTTACCCACAGCGTGCATCAAGTGGGTTTTACCCAAGCCGACGCCACCATAAAGGAAGAGCGGGTTGTAACCGTGCTTGGGGTTGTCCGCCACTTGCCAGGCCGCGGCCCGTGCCAGTTGGTTGGACTTGCCCTCGACGAAGTTTTCGAAGGTGAAGGTGCGGTTCAGGTAGCTGGTGTGCTTGAGCGCGCCTTCGACCTGCACCGTACGCTGTTCGGCGCGAATCGGAGCTTGCTGCGAACTGGCCCCGGCCATCGGGTCGAAGCTGTCGCGCGATGGCTCTTCATTAACCTCGGCAACTTTTTGCGTCGCACGCTTGGTCGGAGCGGATACCTGGGCTGGCGCCGGGGCGCTGACAGGTGCTTGAGCGGCCTGAGCCTGTGAAGCAGCGGCGGCCAACGGAGCATTCGGGGCGGCACGCGGTGCCGAACTGCGTTTGCTGCCTATTAATAAGGACAGCGCCGGCGCCATGCCATTGCCATGCTCATCGAGCAGTTCAAGGACGCGGCCCAGGTACTTTTCGTTGACCCAGTCGAGAACAAAACGATTCGGTGCGTAAACACGCAACTCGTCGCCTTCGGCTTCGACCTGTAGTGGACGGATCCAAGTGTTGAATTGTTGGGCAGGCAGCTCATCGCGCAAAAGCTCCACGCACTGCTGCCAAAGTTCCACTGACACGGATATCCCCTAAGTTGAAAGCCGGTGAGGCAAAAACAAGCGGCCATTGTAGCCGACCAAGCCCCGACTTATCCACACGAAGGTTGTGCACCGCCCATGAAGAATCAGTGATCTATACGAAAAAAAGACGACCAGCGGTCTGTGCATAAGCTCTGTGGATAACCGGGTCTAAGGTCGTTGTACAAGTGGGGGGGAAACTCGGTGGATAACCGTCCTGTGGATAAGTGCCTCTTTCACACACAGCTTATCCGACAGCGCAGCACAGGGTTACCACCGTTTTCCACCGTAGTTGTCATTCTCTGTACATCACGACTTTAAAGGGCTTATGGCAGTTATCCACAGATTATCGTGCCCCTAGCTTTTATAAGCTTTACAGAAAAGCTTTAAATACTTTCCTTCTTAATTTCTATATCTAGCCAAGGACCTGGGCAGGAAAAACGTCTGGTGATCTATTTATAAGGAAACGCTGGTTGGAAATTGACCTAGAGGCTTGCTTTCTCTAGAATCCCCGGTCTCTTAAAACGGGGGCCATTCCGGCCCGTTGTGGACGAACCAGGTAACACGACAATGAAACGTACTTTCCAACCAAGCACTATCAAACGCGCTCGTACCCACGGTTTCCGTGCTCGCATGGCAACCAAAAACGGTCGTGCCGTCCTGTCGCGTCGTCGCGCCAAAGGTCGTGCGCGTCTGGCAGTTTGATAATCCGGCACTGGAGGTGAGTCAGGACTTCAGTCGGGAAAAGCGCCTGCTTACTCCCCGGCATTTCAAGGCAGTCTTTGACTCCCCTACCGGCAAGGTTCCGGGGAAAAATCTCCTGCTCCTTGCGCGCAATAACGATCTTGATCACCCCCGTCTCGGGCTGGTTATCGGGAAAAAGAGCGTAAAGCTCTCCGTCGAGCGCAATCGCCTCAAACGTCTGATGCGCGAATCGTTCCGTCTGAACCAGGACTCACTGGCCGGCTGGGACATCGTTATCGTCGCGCGCAAAGGTTTGGGTGACGTAGAAAACCCCGAATTGATTCAGCATTTCGGCAAACTCTGGAAGCGTCTGGCACGCAGCACGCCGGTACCAGCAGTCAAAACCGAAACTGTAGGGGTAGACAGTCCCGATGCGTAAACTGGCACTCGTTCCGATCCAGTTTTATCGCTATGCCATTAGTCCTCTGATGGCCAGTCACTGTCGCTTCTACCCCAGTTGTTCCTGCTACGCGTATGAAGCCATAGAAAATCATGGCCTTCTGCGCGGTGGCTGGCTGGCCTTTCGTCGTTTAGGTCGCTGTCATCCGTGGAATCCCGGTGGTTATGACCCGGTTCCATCTATCCCTACCTCCCGTTCTTCTTCGATGGCCGAGTAATCATGGATATCAAACGCACGATCCTGATCGTCGCCCTGGCAATCGTGACCTACGTTATGGTTCTTAAATGGAACCAGGACTATGGCCAGGCTGCCCTGCCGACTCAGAATGTTGCTTCCAGTACTACCGCACCGGGTCTACCGGATACGGCGACTGGCAATAATGCTTCTGTCAGTGACGACATTCCACGCGCCGCAAGCGAAACCAGTGCAACTGCACCTGCTGAAACGCCAGTGGCTGCAAGCAAAGACCTCATCCAGATCAAAACGGATGTGCTCAACCTGGCTGTCGATCCACAAGGTGGCGATGTTGCCCAGTTGACGCTGCCACTGTATCCACGTCGCCAGGACCATCCGGACATTCCATTCCAGCTGTTCGATAACGGCAACGAACGGACTTATCTGGCCCAGAGCGGTTTGATCGGCACCAACGGTCCGGACGCAAGTCCTGCCGGTCGTCCGGTTTACTCCTCGGAGAAGAAAGTTTACCAGCTGGCTGACAGTCAGGACCAATTGGTCGTAGACCTGAAATTCAGCAAGGACGGCGTCAACTACATCAAGCGTTTCACCGTGAAACGTGGCCTGTATGACGTAACCGTTTCCTACCTGATCGATAACCAGAGCGCTCAGCCCTGGTCCGGTGCGATGTTCGCGCAGTTGAAGCGTGACGCCAGCTCCGATCCTTCTTCCAGCACTGCCACCGGCACCGCGACTTACCTGGGCGCCGCCCTGTGGACAAGTAACGAGCCGTACAAGAAAGTGTCGATGAGCGACATGGACAAGGCTCAGCTGAAAGAAACCGTGAACGGTGGTTGGGTTGCCTGGTTGCAGCACTACTTCGTGACCGCATGGATTCCGGCCAAGGGCGAAAATAACATCGTCCAGACCCGTAAAGACAGTAAAGGCAACTACATCATCGGCTACACCGCCCCAGCGATGACTGTCGCGCCAGGTGCAAAAGCCGAGACCAGCGCCGTTCTATACGCCGGTCCGAAAAGCCAGGCTGTATTGAAAGAGTTGTCCCCAGGTCTGGAACTGACCGTCGACTACGGCATTCTGTGGTTCATTGCCCAGCCAATTTTCTGGCTGCTGCAAAATATCCACGCGCTGATCGGCAACTGGGGCTGGTCAATCATCTTCCTGACCATGCTGATCAAAGGGATCTTCTTCCCGCTGTCGGCAGCCAGCTACAAATCCATGGCTCGCATGCGTGCAGTGGCTCCGAAACTGGCCGCGCTGAAAGAGCAACATGGCGACGACCGACAGAAAATGTCGCAAGCCATGATGGAGCTGTACAAGAAAGAGAAGATCAATCCGCTGGGTGGTTGCTTGCCAATCCTCGTGCAGATGCCGGTTTTCCTTTCGCTGTACTGGGTTCTGCTGGAAAGCGTTGAAATGCGCCAAGCGCCGTTCATGCTGTGGATTACTGACCTGTCGATCAAGGATCCGTTCTTCATTCTGCCGATCATCATGGGTGCAACCATGTTCATCCAGCAGCAGTTGAACCCGACTCCTCCGGATCCGATGCAGGCCAAGGTGATGAAGTTGATGCCAATCATCTTCACCTTCTTCTTCCTGTGGTTCCCGGCGGGTCTGGTGCTGTACTGGGTTGTGAACAACGTGTTGTCGATCGCCCAACAGTGGTACATCACTCGTAAAGTCGAAGCGGCTACCAAAGCAGCTGCCTGATTTACACTGTGAATAACCACTCAAAACGCCCCCTAGTGGGGCGTTTTGCTATCTGTCACTTTTGTCTGGATAACGGTTTATGAGCGTTTCTCGTGAAACCATTGCAGCCGTCGCCACCGCTCAAGGTCGCGGCGGTGTAGGCATCGTCCGTATTTCCGGGCCGCTGGCGAGCGTTGCGGCCAAAGCCTTTAGCGGTCGTGAGCTCAAGCCGCGATTCGCCCACTACGGCCCATTTCTCAGTGAAAACGATGAGGTTCTGGATCAAGGCATAGCACTGTATTTTCCGGGTCCGAACTCGTTCACCGGTGAGGATGTGCTGGAACTCCAGGGCCATGGCGGTCCGGTAGTTCTGGATATGCTGCTTCAGCGTTGCCTGGAACTCGGCTGTCGGTTGGCACGGCCAGGTGAATTTAGCGAGCGGGCCTTCCTCAACGACAAACTCGACCTCGCTCAGGCCGAGGCAATTGCCGACTTGATCGAGGCGAGTTCTGCACAGGCTGCACGAAATGCCCTGCGTTCCTTGCAGGGCGCATTTTCCGAGCGTGTGCATAACCTCACCGAGCAACTGATTGGCCTGCGCATCTATGTCGAAGCGGCTATCGACTTCCCGGAAGAAGAAATCGACTTCCTCGCCGATGGCCATGTACTGAGCATGCTCGACAAAGTGCGTGACGAGTTATCCACCGTACTCCGAGAAGCCGGGCAGGGTGCTTTGCTACGTGACGGGATGACCGTGGTGATCGCTGGCCGGCCGAATGCCGGTAAATCCAGTTTGCTCAATGCCTTGGCCGGACGAGAAGCAGCGATCGTGACCGAGATTGCCGGTACCACCCGGGACATTCTTCGTGAACATATCCACATTGATGGCATGCCGCTGCACGTAGTCGACACCGCAGGTCTGCGAGATACCGAAGACCAGGTGGAAAAAATCGGCGTAGAACGAGCGTTGAAAGCGATCAGCGAGGCTGATCGCGTGCTGTTGGTGGTCGATGCTACCGCTCCCGAGGCACTTGATCCGTTCGCGTTATGGCCGGAATTCCTGGAAGTCCGTCCGGATCCGGCAAAAGTCACGCTAATCCGTAACAAGGCTGACCTTACAGGCGAAGCCATTGCCCTGGAAATCAGCGAGGATGGCCACGTCACCATCAGCCTGAGCGCCAAGTCCGCAGGTGAAGGGCTGGAATTGCTGCGTGACCACCTCAAGGCCTGCATGGGCTACGAACAGACCTCGGAGAGCAGCTTCAGCGCTCGCAGGCGTCACCTTGACGCGTTGCGTCATGCCAGTGCTTCCCTCGAGCACGGCCGTGCGCAGCTGACCCTGGCCGGTGCCGGTGAACTGCTGGCCGAAGATTTGCGCCAGGCTCAGCACTCTTTGGGTGAAATCACCGGTGCATTCAGCTCCGATGACCTGTTGGGACGAATCTTTTCCAGCTTCTGTATCGGTAAATAACCCTTCCGTTCTCCACAGACAGGCCATCGTGCCTGTCTGTTCCTACCTTTTCTTAAATTCTCCTCCAGTGCCAGGCAGTTCTTTCTGCTTGTGTGGATTTTCCGTGTCCAGGATTCGCCTATTCTGCGTTTTTCTGTGGATTAAGCCCTGTGAATAACTGCCACTAAGGCCAGTTGATAACAGGGCCTCAAAACTGAAGATAACCGCCCCTGTGGATAACCACCTCTTTAATCCACAGGCTTAAACCGGTTATCCAAGGGCCTTATTGGCACATGGTCACAGGGTTTTGAATCTCTGTACATATTGAATATAAAGTCCTGTATAGATCTATCCACAGAAATGGTGCTCAGTAGAAATAAACATAAAAACAAAGATTTAATAAATTTCTCTCTTTTTAATTTCTATAACCACGACTTTTCCACAGCTGGTTAAATTTTGTGCAAAGGGTTCTTTAGGAAGGGCGAAGTCCCTATACTTGCCGACCAGGTCCAAAAACCTGAGATCAACCTATTCCGGATTACCTAACTGAAGCAGGCACGAGGTGCGTGGTGGATTTCCCTTCCCGTTTTGAAGTGATCGTCATCGGCGGCGGTCATGCCGGTACCGAGGCAGCACTGGCGTCAGCACGCATGGGGGCAAAAACCCTGTTGCTGACGCATAACGTGGAAACCCTCGGTGCCATGAGTTGCAACCCTGCCATTGGCGGGATCGGCAAAAGCCACCTGGTCAAGGAAATCGACGCCCTCGGCGGCGCGATGGCCATGGCCACCGATAAGGGTGGTATCCAGTTTCGCGTGTTGAACAGCCGCAAAGGCCCGGCCGTGCGAGCGACTCGCGCTCAGGCTGATCGGGTTCTGTACAAGGCCGCTGTCCGCGAAGCCCTGGAAAACCAGCCGAACCTGTGGATATTTCAACAAGCCGCTGACGACCTGATCGTCGAGCAGGAACAAGTGCGCGGTGTCGTCACCCAAATGGGTCTGCGTTTCTTCGCCGATTCCGTTGTGCTGACCACTGGCACCTTCCTCGGTGGACTTATCCACATCGGAATGCAGAATTTTTCCGGTGGCCGTGCCGGTGATCCGCCGTCGATCGCCCTGGCTCACCGTTTGCGTGAATTGCCACTTCGCGTTGGCCGCCTGAAAACCGGTACACCACCGCGTATTGACGGTCGTACTGTGGATTTCTCGGTGATGACCGAGCAAGCAGGCGATACGCCGATCCCGGTGATGTCGTTCATGGGTTCCAAAGAGCAGCATCCGAAACAGGTCAGCTGCTGGATTACCCACACCAACGCCCGCACCCATGAAATCATTGCTGCCAACCTTGATCGTTCGCCGATGTATTCCGATGCCGGTGTGATCGAAGGTATCGGCCCGCGTTACTGCCCATCGATCGAAGACAAGATCCATCGCTTTGCCGACAAGGAAAGCCATCAGGTCTTCATCGAACCGGAAGGCCTGACGACCAACGAGCTGTACCCGAACGGGATATCCACATCCCTGCCGTTCGACGTGCAACTGCAGATCGTGCAATCGATCCGCGGCATGGAAAACGCGCACATCGTTCGTCCGGGTTACGCCATCGAATACGACTACTTCGACCCGCGTGACCTGAAGTACAACCTGGAAACCAAAGTCATCGGCGGTCTGTTCTTCGCCGGGCAAATCAACGGCACCACCGGTTACGAAGAAGCCGGCGCCCAGGGTTTGCTGGCCGGGGCTAATGCCGCACTGCGTGCACAGGGCAAAGATGCCTGGTGCCCGCGTCGCGACGAGGCGTACATCGGGGTGTTGGTCGACGACCTGATTACCCTGGGTACCCAGGAACCGTATCGGATGTTTACGTCCCGCGCCGAATATCGTCTGATCCTGCGCGAAGACAACGCCGACCTGCGCTTGACCGAAAAAGGTCGCGAACTGGGTCTGGTGGATGACGCGCGTTGGGCTGCGTTCTGCACCAAACGCGAAAGCATCACGCTGGAAGAGCAACGCCTGAAAAGTACCTGGGTTCGCCCGGGCACCGAGCAAGGCGATGCGATTTCCGAGAAATTCGGCACGCCACTGACCCACGAGTACAACTTGCTCAACCTGCTGAGCCGTCCGGAAATCGACTACGCTGGGCTGATCGCCGTGACCGGTGGGGGCGCAGAAGATCCACAAGTCGCCGAGCAGGTCGAAATCAAGACCAAATACGCCGGTTACATCGATCGCCAGCAGGATGAAATCGCACGGCTGCGGGCCAGCGAAGACACAAAACTACCTGTGGATATCGATTACACGAATATTTCCGGTCTCTCCAAAGAGATCCAGAGCAAGCTCGGTGCGACCCGTCCAGAGACTCTGGGCCAGGCGTCGCGTATCCCGGGCGTGACGCCGGCAGCGATTTCGCTGTTGATGATTCATTTGAAAAAACGCGGCGCGGGCCGTCAGTTGGAGCAAAGCGCTTGAGTTCGTTGGTCACCTCGCAACACGCAGAAGAGTTATCCACAGGTGCTCGCCAACTCGGCGTGACACTGACAGAAACCCAGCATGCGCAGCTGCTGGGTTATCTGGCCCTGTTGATCAAATGGAACAAGGCGTACAACCTGACCGCCGTACGCGATCCGGATGAAATGGTTTCCCGTCACTTGCTCGATAGTTTGAGCGTGATGTCGTTCGTCGAAAACGGTCGCTGGCTGGACGTCGGCAGTGGTGGTGGCATGCCGGGTATCCCGATGGCCATCCTGTTTCCAGAATCCCAAGTGACCTGCCTGGACAGCAACGGCAAGAAAACCCGCTTCCTGACCCAGGTCAAACTCGAACTCAAACTGGATAACCTGCAAGTTATCCACAGTCGCGTCGAAGCTTTTCAGCCTGATCAGCCATTCAACGGGATCATCTCCCGGGCGTTCAGCAGCATGGAGAACTTCAGCAACTGGACTCGTCACCTCGGCGACACCGAAACACGTTGGCTGGCAATGAAGGGCGTTCATCCCGCCGATGAGCTGGTAGCATTGCCGGCAGACTTCCACCTCGATAGCGAACACGCCCTGGCCGTACCCGGTTGCCAAGGCCAACGCCATCTGCTGATACTGCGCCGCACGGCATGATTGGGAACACAAGCAAGAATGGCTAAGGTATTCGCGATAGCGAACCAAAAGGGTGGTGTGGGCAAGACCACCACCTGCATCAACCTCGCAGCTTCCCTGGTCGCTACCAAGCGTCGGGTGCTGTTGATCGATCTCGATCCACAGGGCAACGCCACCATGGGTAGCGGTGTGGATAAACACGGCCTGGAAAACTCGGTTTACGACCTGCTGATCGGCGAATGCGATCTGGCCCAGGCCATGCACTATTCCGAGCACGGTGGTTACCAACTGCTGCCGGCCAACCGCGATCTGACCGCGGCCGAAGTGGTTCTGCTGGAAATGCAGATGAAGGAAAGCCGCTTGCGCAGTGCGTTGGCGCCGATCCGTGAAAACTACGATTACATTTTGATCGACTGCCCGCCGTCGCTGTCGATGCTCACGCTTAACGCACTGGTTGCGGCTGACGGGGTGATTATCCCCATGCAGTGCGAGTACTTCGCGCTCGAAGGCTTGAGCGACCTAGTGGATAACATCAAGCGCATCGCAGAACTGCTGAACCCGAACCTGAAAGTCGAAGGCCTGTTGCGGACCATGTATGACCCGCGCCTGAGCCTGATGAACGATGTTTCGGCGCAGCTCAAGGAACACTTCGGCGAGCAGCTCTACGACACGGTGATTCCGCGCAACATCCGCTTGGCCGAAGCGCCAAGCTATGGCATGCCGGCGTTGGCGTACGACAAATCATCGCGGGGCGCCATTGCCTATCTGGCATTGGCGGGCGAGATGGTTCGTCGTCAACGCAAAAACTCACGCACCGCCGCTGCTCAGGCAACTTAAGGAATCCCCATGGCCGTCAAGAAACGAGGTCTCGGACGTGGACTGGATGCTCTGCTGAGTGGTCCGACTGTCAGCTCGCTGGAAGAACAAGCGGTGCAGGCAGATCAGCGTGAGCTGCAGCACCTGCCCCTGGACCTGATCCAGCGCGGCAAGTACCAGCCGCGTCGGGACATGGACCCACAGGCCCTGGAAGAGCTGGCACAGTCGATCAAGGCTCAGGGCGTGATGCAGCCGATCGTGGTTCGTCCGATCGGCAGCGGTCGCTTCGAAATCATCGCTGGCGAACGTCGTTGGCGCGCCAGCCAGCAGGCTGGCCAGGAAACCATCCCGGCAATGGTTCGCGATGTGCCGGATGAGACCGCGATCGCGATGGCACTGATCGAGAACATCCAGCGCGAAGACCTCAATCCGATCGAAGAAGCGGTGGCTTTGCAGCGTTTGCAGCAGGAATTCCAGCTGACTCAGCAACAAGTGGCCGAAGCGGTGGGCAAATCCCGCGTGACCGTGGCTAACCTGCTACGCTTGATCGCGTTGCCGGAAGTCATCAAAACCATGCTGTCGCACGGCGACCTGGAAATGGGTCATGCCCGTGCGTTGCTCGGTTTACCGGAGAATCAACAGGTTGAAGGGGCGCGACACGTTGTCGCACGGGGGCTGACTGTGCGCCAGACTGAAGCACTGGTTCGCCAGTGGTTGAGTGGCAAACAGGAACCTGCTGAACCGGTAAAGCCGGACCCGGATATTGCTCGACTCGAACAGCGTCTGGCTGAGCGCCTAGGCTCTGCGGTGCAGATCCGCCACGGGAAAAAGGGGAAGGGTCAGTTGGTGATCGGTTACAACTCCCTCGATGAGCTTCAAGGTGTGCTTGCACACATCCGCTGAAACATTTCCTCATGTAGCGTGCAGGTGGAAATCACTACCTGACAGTTGAATAGGGGCAGAACCGCCCCTATACTCTGCGCGCATTTTGTCGGCACAAATTATGCCAAGTTATTGAATTCCGGCAGCCGATCATTGGGGAGCAAAAACGATGGAGAGCCGCACGCCAAACCGCTTGCCGTTCCATCGCCTGGCAGTTTTTCCGGTATTACTGGCTCAATTTGTCGTTTTGGTACTGGCCGCTTTGGCGCTTTGGTACTGGCATGGAGTCGTAGCCGGGTACTCAGGACTTTGCGGAGGCCTGATAGCCTTGCTGCCCAATGTTTATTTCGCTCACAGGGCATTTCGGTTTTCCGGTGCCCGAGCAGCTCAAGCCATCGTCCGGTCTTTTTATGCCGGCGAGGCGGGCAAACTAATTTTGACGGCAGTGCTCTTTGCATTGACGTTTGCAGGTGTGAAGCCATTGGCGCCGCTAGCTGTATTCGGCGTCTTCGTGTTGACCCAACTGGTCAGCTGGTTCGCGCCCCTGCTGATGAGAACAAGACTTTCGAGACCTTAGGGCGTTTGAGGCAACCATGGCAGAGACAACCGCTTCGGGCTATATCCAGCACCACTTGCAGAACCTGACCTTCGGGCAGCTACCTAACGGCGGCTGGGGCTTTGCCCACACCGCAGCAGAAGCCAAAGAAATGGGCTTCTGGGCTTTCCACGTCGATACACTCGGCTGGTCGGTCGGGTTGGGTCTGATCTTCGTTCTTCTTTTCCGCATGGCGGCAAAGAAGGCGACTTCCGGTCAGCCTGGCGGCTTGCAGAACTTCGTCGAGGTTCTGATCGAGTTCGTCGACAGCAGCGTGAAAGATACCTTCCACGGCCGTAATCCATTAATTGCACCATTGGCGCTGACGATTTTTGTCTGGGTGTTCCTGATGAACGCCGTCGACCTGGTTCCGGTTGACTGGATTCCGAAAGTGGCTGCCATCATTACCGGCGACCCGCATCTGGTCTTCCGTGCTGTTCCGACCACTGACCCGAACGCGACTCTGGGTATGTCCCTGTCGGTATTCGCGTTGATCATTTTCTACAGCATCAAGGTCAAGGGCATCGGCGGCTTCATCGGCGAATTGACCCTGCACCCGTTCGGCAGCAAGAACATTTTTCTTCAAGCCCTGCTGATTCCGGTGAACTTCCTGCTGGAGTTCGTGACGCTGGTTGCCAAGCCAATCTCCCTGGCACTGCGTCTGTTCGGCAACATGTACGCCGGCGAGCTGGTCTTCATTCTGATTGCTGTGATGTTCGGCAGCGGTCTGCTCTGGCTTAGCGGCCTGGGTATAGTTCTGCAGTGGGCGTGGGCTGTGTTCCACATCCTGATCATCACCCTGCAGGCGTTTATCTTCATGATGCTGTCCATCGTTTACCTGTCGATGGCGCACGAAGAGAACCATTAAGACCAGTCTCGACTAGTCTGATGTCCCACTCGGTCAAACGGGTGGGTGCCCGAACAGGGCTATGAAACGATTTGTTTTACCGCTTTAAAATCTAAAAAACCTAAACCATACGACGTAAAAGTCGGGAGGAAAGATGGAAACTGTAGTTGGTCTAACCGCTATCGCTGTTGCACTGTTGATCGGCCTGGGCGCACTGGGTACCGCAATTGGTTTCGGCCTGTTGGGTGGCAAGTTCCTGGAAGGCGCAGCGCGTCAGCCAGAGATGGTTCCAATGCTGCAAGTTAAAATGTTCATCGTTGCCGGTCTGCTCGACGCCGTAACCATGATCGGTGTTGGTATCGCTCTGTTCTTCACCTTCGCGAACCCATTCGTTGGTCAACTCGCTGGCTAATCACTCGAACCTTCGAGTAATTGGTGTGATGTGCAACGAACGAGCGAGGTGTTGGCGTGAACATTAATGCAACCCTGATTGGCCAGTCCGTTGCGTTCTTCATTTTTGTACTGTTTTGCATGAAGTTCGTGTGGCCTCCGGTCATCGCGGCTTTGCACGAACGTCAGAAGAAGATCGCGGATGGACTGGACGCTGCCGCCCGAGCAGCTCGCGACCTGGAGTTGGCCCAAGATAAAGCGGGTCAACAACTGCGCGAAGCTAAAGCTCAGGCAGCCGAAATCATTGAGCAAGCCAAGAAACGCGGTAATCAGATCGTTGAAGAGGCTGTTGAAAAAGCCCGTATCGACGCTGACCGTGTGAAGGTTCAGGCTCAGGCCGAGATCGAGCAGGAACTGAACAGTGTCAAAGACGCGCTGCGTGCCCAATTGGGTGCTCTGGCCGTTGGCGGCGCCGAGAAGATCCTGGGTGCCACAATCGATCAAAACGCGCACGCGGAGCTGGTAAACAAACTGGCTGCTGAAATTTAAGCGAGGGCGATCATGGCAGAATTGACCACGTTGGCCCGACCTTACGCTAAGGCAGCCTTCGAGCACGCCCAGGCCCACCAGCAACTGGCCTCTTGGTCAGCCATGCTCGGCCTGGCTGCAGCAGTGTCGCAAGACGACACTATGCAGAGCATGCTCAAGGCCCCGCGACTGACGAGCGCAAACAAGGCCACCACGTTTATTGACGTGTGTGGCGACAAGTTCGATGCCAAGGCACAGAATTTCATTCACGTCGTTGCCGAAAACGACCGTCTCCCGCTTTTGCCGGAGATCGCCGCTCTGTTTGACCTGTACAAGGCCGAACAAGAGAAATCGGTAGACGTGGACGTAACCAGTGCTTTTGCATTGAACCAAGAACAGCAAGACAAACTCGCCAAGGTTCTCAGTGCACGGCTCGGCCGGGAAGTGCGACTGCACGCTGCGGAGGATGCCACCCTTATTGGTGGTGTCATCATCCGCGCCGGCGACCTGGTAATCGATGGCTCGATTCGCGGCAAACTCGCGAACCTTGCCGAAGCATTGAAATCTTGAGTTTGAAGGGGCAGCAGAGCAATGCAGCAACTCAATCCTTCCGAAATAAGTGAAATTATCAAGGGCCGCATCGACAAGCTCGATGTGACCTCCCAAGCCCGTAACGAAGGCACTGTCGTCAGCGTATCTGACGGTATCGTGCGGATTCACGGTCTGGCCGACGTAATGTACGGCGAGATGATCGAGTTTCCGGGCGGCGTCTTCGGTATGGCTCTCAACCTGGAGCAAGACTCTGTAGGTGCCGTTGTATTGGGCTCTTACCAGTCTCTGGCTGAAGGCATGAGCGCCAAGTGCACTGGCCGCATCCTCGAAGTTCCGGTTGGTAAGGAACTGCTGGGTCGCGTAGTCGACGCACTGGGTAACCCAGTTGACGGCAAAGGTCCGCTGAACAACACCGAGACCGATGCGGTCGAGAAAGTTGCTCCAGGCGTGATCTGGCGTAAGTCGGTAGACCAGCCTGTACAGACTGGCTACAAGGCTGTCGATGCCATGATCCCTGTCGGCCGTGGCCAGCGTGAGCTGATCATCGGTGACCGTCAGATCGGTAAAACCGCTCTGGCGATCGACGCGATCATCAACCAGAAAGACAGCGGCATTTTCTGCGTCTACGTAGCTATCGGTCAGAAACAATCGACCATCGCTAACGTGGTTCGCAAGCTGGAAGAAAACGGCGCACTGGCTAACACCATCGTCGTGGCTGCGAGCGCTTCGGAATCTGCAGCACTGCAGTTCCTGGCACCGTACTCCGGTTGCACCATGGGTGAATTCTTCCGCGACCGCGGTGAAGACGCGCTGATCGTTTATGACGATCTGTCCAAGCAAGCAGTGGCTTACCGCCAGATTTCCCTGCTGCTGCGCCGTCCACCAGGCCGTGAAGCTTACCCAGGCGACGTGTTCTATCTCCACTCCCGTCTGCTGGAGCGCGCATCCCGCGTTTCGGAAGAGTACGTAGAGAAGTTCACCAACGGCGCAGTGACCGGCAAAACCGGTTCCCTGACCGCACTGCCGATCATCGAAACCCAGGCTGGCGACGTTTCCGCGTTCGTTCCGACCAACGTGATTTCCATCACCGACGGTCAGATCTTCCTGGAATCGGCCATGTTCAACTCCGGGATCCGTCCTGCTGTGAACGCCGGTGTTTCGGTATCCCGTGTGGGTGGTGCCGCTCAGACCAAGATCATCAAGA
Organism: Pseudomonas sp. RT4P38; assembly: GCF_054897765.1. Lineage (NCBI taxonomy): Bacteria > Pseudomonadati > Pseudomonadota > Gammaproteobacteria > Pseudomonadales > Pseudomonadaceae > Pseudomonas > Pseudomonas sp. RT4P38. Next base: position 197,986 of record NZ_CM142703.1, on the reverse strand, counting down.
AGCTCTCCGGTGGTATCCGTACCGCTCTGGCTCAGTACCGTGAACTGGCGGCATTCGCCCAGTTCGCTTCTGACCTGGACGAAGCGACCCGTAAGCAACTTGAGCATGGTCAGCGCGTTACCGAGCTGATGAAGCAGAAGCAATACGCACCAATGTCGATCGCTGACATGGCGCTGTCGCTGTATGCCGCTGAGCGTGGGTTCCTGACTGACGTTGAAATCGCCAAGATCGGCAGCTTCGAACAAGCGCTGATTGCTTTCTTCAACCGCGATCACGCCGATTTGATGGCGAAGATCAACGTGAAGGGTGACTTCAATGACGAAATCGACGCTGGCCTGAAAGCCGGTATCGAGAAGTTCAAGGCCACCCAAACCTGGTAAGCCGCAGCGGGAGCCGCAAGGCTCCCGCTTGCTAACCTGATAGGTGTTACATGGCAGGCGCAAAAGAGATTCGCAGTAAGATTGCGAGCATCAAAAGCACGCAAAAGATTACCAGCGCCATGGAAAAAGTGGCGGTCAGTAAAATGCGCAAGGCACAAATGCGCATGGCTGCTAGCCGTCCTTACGCGGAGCGCATCCGCCAGGTTATTGGTCATTTGGCCAACGCCAACCCGGAATATCGCCACCCCTTCATGATCGAGCGTGAAATAAAGCGCGTCGGTTATGTCGTAGTGAGCAGTGACCGTGGTCTGTGTGGTGGCTTGAACACCAACCTGTTCAAGGCCCTGGTCAAGGACATGGCGGTAAACCGCGATAACGGCGTCGAGATCGATCTGTGTGTTGTTGGTAGCAAGGGTGCGGCTTTCTTCCGCAACTTCGGCGGTAACGTCGTTGCAGCTATCAGCCACCTGGGTGAAGAGCCGTCGATCAATGATCTGATCGGCAGCGTCAAGGTGATGCTGGATGCCTACCTGGACGGCCGTATTGATCGCCTGTCCGTGGTGTCCAACAAGTTCATCAACACCATGACGCAACAGCCAACTGTGGAGCAGTTGATTCCACTGGAGGCAACCGCGGATCAATCACTCAAGCACCACTGGGACTATCTCTACGAACCGGACGCCAAAGAGCTGCTTGACGGCTTGATGGTCCGTTACGTTGAGTCGCAGGTCTACCAGGCGGTGGTCGAGAACAACGCGGCTGAACAAGCTGCGCGGATGATCGCGATGAAGAACGCTACCGACAACGCCGGTGATTTGATCAGCGATTTGCAGCTGGTCTACAACAAGGCGCGTCAGGCTGCGATCACCCAAGAGATCTCGGAAATCGTCGGCGGCGCTGCCGCGGTTTAACGGTTCAAATATTCAGAGGATCCAGCTATGAGTAGCGGACGTATCGTTCAAATCATCGGCGCCGTTATCGACGTGGAATTTCCACGCGACAGCGTACCGAGCATTTACAACGCGCTGGAAGTACAAAGCGCGGCCGGGACTACTCTCGAAGTTCAGCAACAGCTGGGCGACGGCGTGGTTCGTACCATTGCGATGGGTTCCACCGAAGGCTTGAAGCGCGGTCTGGAAGTCAAAGACTCTGGCGCAGCCATCTCCGTACCGGTCGGTAAAGCGACCCTGGGCCGGATCATGGACGTTCTGGGCAACCCGATCGACGAAGCTGGCCCGATCGACACCGAAGAGCGCTGGGGCATTCACCGTCCTGCGCCAACCTTCGCTGAACAAGCTGGCGGCAACGACCTGCTGGAAACCGGCATCAAGGTTATCGACCTGGTTTGCCCGTTCGCCAAGGGTGGTAAAGTCGGTCTGTTCGGTGGTGCCGGTGTAGGCAAAACCGTAAACATGATGGAACTGATCCGTAACATCGCCATCGAGCACGCCGGTTATTCCGTGTTCGCCGGTGTGGGTGAGCGTACTCGTGAGGGTAACGACTTCTACCACGAGATGAAGGATTCCAACGTTCTGGACAAAGTGGCACTGGTTTACGGTCAGATGAACGAGCCGCCGGGTAACCGTCTGCGCGTAGCACTGACCGGCCTGACCATGGCCGAGAAGTTCCGTGACGAAGGTAACGACGTACTGCTGTTCGTCGACAACATCTATCGTTACACCCTGGCCGGTACTGAAGTATCCGCACTGCTGGGCCGTATGCCTTCCGCAGTAGGTTACCAGCCGACCCTGGCTGAAGAGATGGGTACTCTGCAAGAGCGTATCACTTCGACCAAAAACGGTTCGATCACCTCGATCCAGGCGGTATACGTACCGGCGGATGACTTGACTGACCCGTCGCCAGCGACCACCTTCGCCCACTTGGACGCCACCGTCGTTCTGTCCCGTGACATCGCTTCCCTGGGTATCTACCCAGCGGTCGATCCACTGGACTCGACTTCGCGTCAGCTGGACCCGAACGTGATCGGTCAGGACCACTACGACACCGCTCGCGGCGTACAGTATGTTCTGCAACGTTACAAAGAACTGAAGGACATCATTGCGATCCTGGGTATGGACGAGCTGTCGGAAGCCGACAAGCAGTTGGTAAACCGTGCTCGTAAGATCCAGCGTTTCTTGTCGCAACCGTTCTTCGTGGCTGAAGTCTTCACCGGTGCTTCGGGTAAATACGTTTCCCTGAAAGACACTATTGCTGGCTTCAAAGGCATCCTCAACGGTGACTACGACCACCTGCCAGAACAAGCGTTCTACATGGTCGGCGGCATCGAAGAAGCGATCGAGAAAGCCAAGAAACTGTAATCCCGGCGCCCGGTAACGGGCGCTAATTTAGGTTGAGGCAATCAGATGGCTATGACAGTCCATTGCGATATCGTCAGCGCGGAAGGGGAAATCTTTTCCGGCCTGGTCGAGATGGTGGTTGCGCACGGTGCACTGGGTGATCTTGGTATCGCTCTGGGTCACGCGCCGCTGATCACTAATCTCAAGCCGGGCCCGATCCGCCTGATCAAGCAGGGCGGGGAAGAGGAGGTGTATTACATCTCCGGTGGTTTCCTCGAGGTTCAGCCGAACATGGTCAAGGTGCTTGCCGACACTGTGCAACGTGCCGCCGACCTGGACGAAGCCTCCGCTCAGGAAGCCGTTAAGGCTGCCGAGAAGGCCTTGCATGACCGTGGTGCAGAATTCGATTACGGTTCTGCTGCCGCACGTCTGGCCGAGGCTGCAGCTCAGCTGCGCACCGTCCAGCAGATCCGCAAGAAGTTCGGCCACTAATAGGCCCCACTTGTTGTGCGATTGATTAAAAAGGGTAGCCTCGGCTACCCTTTTTTCTTTTCCGACATTCATAACCTGGTCGCAGCCGCTGACCACCCAGGATTGGTAGCCAGTCATGTCTTTAGAAATCGTTATCCTCGCTGCTGGCCAAGGCACTCGCATGCGTTCGGCGTTGCCGAAAGTCCTGCACCCGATCGCCGGCAACTCGATGCTCGGCCATGTTATCCACAGCGCCCGGCAACTTGATCCACAGCGCATCCACGTCGTGATCGGCCATGGCGCCGATGCCGTGCGCGAGCGTCTGGCGGCGGATGATTTGAATTTCGTCCTGCAGGACAAACAGCTGGGGACCGGTCATGCGGTGGCGCAGGCTGTGCCGTTCATCAAGTCCGACACGGTGCTGATTCTCTACGGTGACGTGCCGCTGATTGAAGTCGACACCCTGCAACGTTTGCTGAAGAAAGTGGCGCCGCAACAACTGGGTTTGCTCACCGTCGAACTGGACGATCCAACCGGCTACGGCCGCATCGTCCGTGACGCGGGTGGAAAGGTCACCGCTATCGTCGAGCAGAAAGACGCCAACGAAGCTGAACGCGCAATCACCGAGGGTAACACCGGCATTCTGGCGCTGCCTTTCGAAGGTCTTGGCGACTGGATGAGCCGCCTCTCCAATAACAATGCCCAGGGCGAGTATTACCTGACCGACGTAATCGCCATGGCGGTCAGCGACGGGATGGTGGTGGCCACCGAGCAACCTCACGATGCCATGGAAGTGCAGGGTGCTAACGACCGCAAGCAGCTTTCCGAGCTTGAGCGTCACTATCAGCTACGCGCCGGTCTTCGTTTAATGGCTCAGGGCGTGACCCTGCGTGACCCAGCACGTTTTGATGTGCGCGGTGAAGTCACCGTCGGCCGCGACGTGCTGATCGACATCAACGTGATCCTCGAAGGCAAGGTCGTTATTGAGGACGACGTGGTTATCGGCCCGAACTGTGTGATCAAGGACAGCACCCTGCGCAAAGGCGTGGTGATCAAGGCCAACAGCCACATCGATGGCGCAATTCTCGGCGAAGGCAGCGATGCCGGTCCGTTCGCTCGTTTGCGCCCAGGCACAGTGCTGGAAGCACGAGCCCATGTGGGTAACTTCGTTGAGTTGAAAAACGCTCATTTGGGCGAGGACGCCAAGGCCGGTCATCTGACTTACCTGGGGGATGCGCAGATTGGTGCGCGTACCAACATCGGGGCTGGCACCATCACCTGTAATTACGACGGCGCCAACAAATGGAAAACCGTGTTGGGCGAAGATGTGTTCATCGGCTCCAACAATTCGTTGGTCGCGCCTGTGGATATCTCTGCGGGTGCAACGACTGCGGCAGGTTCGACCATTACCCAAAATGTGGATAACGCGCAGTTGGCGGTAGGCCGAGCGCGGCAGAAGAACATCGACGGCTGGAAGCGGCCGGTGAAGATCAAAAAGAGCTGAGTTACCCACAGCTCTTTTTATCGCCTTACGCTTGACGAAGTTTCGCCGATAGGTTTTGATTGCTTCCGTTATCTTTCGAATCGAAACTTACCAAGCCATGTCGAAACGTAATACACCTCAACGCCGTCACAATATCCTCGCCTTGCTCAATGAGCAGGGCGAAGTCAGTGTGGATGAGCTGGCCAAGCGCTTCGAAACTTCGGAAGTTACGATCCGCAAGGACCTCGCGGCGCTTGAAAGCAACGGCTTGCTGCTGCGCCGTTATGGCGGAGCGATCACCATGCCTCAAGAACTGGTGGCCGACATTGGCCAGCCGGTGTCCAAATACAAGCAGGCTATCGCCCGCGCCGCCGTTACGCGGATTCGCGAGCATGCGCGGATCATCGTCGATAGCGGCAGCACCACCGCGGCGATGATTCCAGAACTCGGCCAACAACCGGGTCTGGTGGTGATGACCAACTCCCTGCATGTCGCCAACGCCTTGAGCGAGCTCGAGCATGAGCCGGTGCTATTGATGACCGGCGGCACCTGGGACCCGCATTCCGAGTCCTTTCAGGGGCAGGTGGCCGAGCAAGTCCTACGCTCTTACGACTTTGATCAGTTGTTCATTGGTGCCGATGGCATCGACTTGGTTCGCGGCACAACCACCTTCAACGAATTGCTGGGACTGAGCCGGGTCATGGCTGAAGTCGCCCGCGAAGTGGTCGTCATGGTCGAGGCCGACAAGATTGGCCGCAAGATTCCCAACCTGGAGCTGCCCTGGAGCAGCGTCCATACCCTTATTACCGATGATCGCCTGCCGCTTGAGGCACGGGATCAGATACAGGCCCGCGGAATCAACTTGATCCTCGCGGCTGTCAGTCAGGAGAAATAGCATGTGTGGAATTGTTGGCGCAGTTGCAGAACGTAACATCACTGCCATCCTGCTCGAAGGCCTGAAGCGCCTGGAATACCGTGGCTATGACAGTGCGGGTGTGGCGGTTTACACCAATGACGAAAAGCTTGAGCGTCTGCGTCGCCCGGGCAAGGTCAGTGAATTGGAACTGGCGCTGGCCGAAGCACCGCTGGTCGGCCGCCTGGGAATCGCCCACACCCGCTGGGCCACTCACGGTGCGCCGTGCGAGCGCAACGCTCACCCGCATTTCTCCGGTGATCTGGCGGTGGTGCACAACGGCATCATCGAGAATCACGAAGCCCTGCGCGAGCAACTGAAAGCCTTGGGTTACGTGTTCACTTCGGACACCGACACTGAAGTCATTGCTCACCTGTTGAACCACAAACTCAAGGATCTGCGTGATCTGACCGTGGCCCTGAAGGCTACCGTCAAAGAGCTGCACGGTGCTTACGGTTTGGCGGTCATTAGCGCGCAGCAACCGGATCGTCTGGTTGCTGCCCGCAGCGGCAGCCCGCTGGTCATCGGTCTGGGCCTGGGTGAAAACTTCCTGGCTTCCGATCAATTGGCCCTGCGCCAGGTCACTGACCGCTTTATGTACCTGGAAGAAGGCGATATCGCCGAAATTCGCCGCGACAGCGTGCAGATCTGGGACGTGAGCGGCCAAGTTGTCAAACGCGAATCCGTGCAGTACCGCGATGGCGCCGAAGCCGCTGACAAAGGCGAATTCCGCCACTTCATGCTCAAGGAAATTCACGAGCAACCGGCTGTGGTGCAGCGCACCCTGGAAGGTCGCCTGAGTCCGAACGGCGTGCTGGTGCAAGCGTTCGGTCCACAGGCTGCCGAGTTGTTCGCCAAAGTGCGCAACGTGCAGATCGTCGCGTGTGGCACCAGTTACCACGCCGGCATGGTTGCCCGTTACTGGCTCGAAGAACTGGCCGGCATCCCGTGCCAGGTCGAAGTCGCCAGCGAATTCCGCTACCGCAAGGTGGTGGTGCAACCCGACACCCTGTTCGTGACCATCTCCCAGTCCGGCGAAACCGCTGACACCCTGGCTGCCCTGCGCAACGCCAAGGAACTGGGTTTCCTCGCCAGCCTGGCGATCTGTAACGTCGGCATCAGCTCACTGGTGCGTGAGTCCGACCTGACACTGCTGACCCAGGCCGGTCGTGAAATTGGCGTGGCCTCGACCAAAGCCTTCACTACTCAATTGGTTGGCCTGTTGCTGCTGACCTTGTCCCTGGGCCAGGTTCGCGGCACGTTGGCCAAAGGTGTCGAAGCCACGTTGGTTGAAGAACTGCGTCGCCTGCCGACCCGCCTAGGCGAAGCCCTGGCCATGGACAGCACCGTGGAGAAAATCGCCGAGCTGTTCGCCGAGAAAAACCACACCTTGTTCCTCGGTCGTGGTGCGCAATTCCCGGTAGCGATGGAAGGGGCTCTCAAGCTCAAGGAAATCTCCTACATCCACGCCGAAGCCTATCCGGCCGGCGAGCTGAAACACGGCCCGTTGGCGCTTGTGGATAACGACATGCCAGTGGTCACCGTGGCACCGAACAACGAGTTGCTGGAGAAGTTGAAATCCAACCTCCAGGAAGTCCGCGCCCGTGGTGGTCAGTTGATCGTCTTTGCAGACGAGCAGGCCGGCATGACCAATGGTGAAGGCACTCACGTTGTACAAATGCCACACATACACAACACCCTGTCGCCGATCCTCTACACCATTCCGCTGCAGTTGCTCTCGTATTACGTGGCCGTCCTGAAGGGCACCGACGTTGACCAACCGCGTAACCTGGCGAAGTCGGTGACGGTGGAATAAGCGATTTACGCAGGAGCACGACAAGTGCTCCTGCGTAGTTGTTCCAGTACCTCTTCTGCCGTAGTTTCCGGCTGAGATTGGGCAACAAGCGGCACAACGAGTTGTTGAAGAAGTTGAAGCCAAATCTCCCGAAAGTCCGAGTCCGTGGCGGTCAGTAGGTCGCCTTCTCAGACGAACATCCGGCATGAGCAACGGTGAGTCACGTTTGTTGCCCACATGCCGCATATCCCCGGCATTGTGAAAGGCAACTCCGTTTGTAAGAGGCGTACGGTGAGGCACGTCAGTGCGCAAACGCTTCAGGGTATTTGTCCAGGTAGGCATCATTGAGCTGCGTATCCGGGGAACGCATGAAAGTTTTGAAATCGGGTACCAGAAAAACCAGCAGAGACAACAGCAGCACCATGACGCCCAACAGCGTGATTGTCAGTGCGACCCCCAGAGAGGCGATCAGGGTGTTCATCGCAAAACTGCCCAAGGGGCTGGCCGCCGCAGACAGAAATGAAACCGTGGCAAAAATCCGGTTGCGATGGAGCTTGGGCGTCGCCAGCAACCTCACTGCGGAGGTGGGAATGTTGATCAACATCAGGCCTACGCCGCCGCAGAAAAAGGCCGCGGGTACGATGAGCGACGATGAAACGGTGCCGACCACCACTAGGTTACACCCCAGTAATGCAAAACCTGCGGACACACACATGTCACGGGGGACCCGGTCGGATAACCAGCCGATGATCTTGTAACTGCCCGCCAGAATGCCAAGTCCGAAGCACGAATCCAGAAGACCGATATAAGTGACCGGGTACTGGATGACGTCCTTTACGTACAGTGGGATCAGGATGGTGAAGAACGGAAACAGGGCAAAGTTGATCAGCATTGCAATGATGGCCAGGTAAAATTCGACTTTCACTCCGTAAACCACTTTGAAACCGGAATAAATCATGCTGAAGCCGCTGGCTCCTAGGGCTTTTTCGTCTTGGCCTGTGGCACCAATGTGGCTCGGGATGGTCGCGATCAACGCCCCGGCGATGAGAATCGCGAAAAAATCGACAGCAAAGGCGAGCGTGATACCGAACCCGTAAATCAACCCGCTGGCCAGTACCGGCCCCAGCAGAATAGAAAAGGACGACATCACGCTTTTGGTCCGAAAGGCCAGGGAGACTTTATCGTCGTCTGCAAATAAAGGAATGATCGATGCCTGGAGAGGGTCGCGCACGCCGACGATCGCACTGCTGATCATCATCAGCGCGCTCACCGTCCAGGGGTTGAACGACCCCGTGGCGGACAACACCACCATCAATAGCGCTGTCAGCAGGCTGAGCCATGAGGCCAGCTTGATGATCAGGATTTTGTTGTACTTGTCCCCCAGCCATCCAAGCAGGGGTTTGGCTAACACCTCCGCCGCGATGGAACAGGCAATCATGTTGGCGAAGTAGAGCGCAGAGCCTGTTTCCTGCAAGGCCCACCAGGCCACCGCCAGTTGATTGCACCGTCCACCCAGAACCATCAGCAAAAAGCTGAATTGCACTTTCAGCAAACGCCGGTCAATGCCGGGAAAGCCCCACGTAATGCCTGAAAAATTTGCACTCATTGACGTACCTTTGATTCAGATAGGGCTATTGCGCAAGCAGGGGCGTTCAAGAAACGACCAAACAACTTAATGTTCGATGTCCGTACCACATGTTTTTCAGGTACGCATGCATGTCCATGACCTAAGCGTAATCTCTCGCTTTGGAATCAGGGTCAACATACAAGGAGCTGCCGCAGGCTGCGATCTTCTGGTTTTTCAATGAGGACACACATATGGACCGATTCCAGGAAATGCAGGTTTTCGCCGCGGTCGCCCAAGACCAAGGCTTCTCGGCGGCGGCGCGGCGTTTGGGCCTGTCGGCAGCCAGTGTCACTCGCGCAGTGGCGGCGTTGGAGAAACGCATCGGCACGTTGCTGCTGACACGCACCACCCGCAGTGTGCATTTGAGCGAGGCGGGTCAGCGTTACCTGGAAGACTGTCGGAGGATTCTCGCCGAGGTGCAGGAAGCCGAGGATTCGGCGGCGGGCAGTCACGCTCAACCGCGTGGGCAGCTGACAATCACAGCGCCGGTGTTGTTCGGTGAATTGTTTGTCACGTCGGTGATGGTGGATTATCTGACGCAATTTCCTGAAGTTTGCATCAATGGGGTGCTGGTCGACCGAGTGGTCAGCATGGTCGAGGAGGGCATCGATGTCGCCGTACGGATCGGTGAGCTACCCGACAGTAATCAGCATGCGATTCGCGTGGGTGAGGTTCGACGGGTGATTTGCGGCTCGCCGGAGTTCCTGACGGCCCACGGTCGACCTCGACATCCTCATGATCTGGCTCAAGCGCCGGTTATTGCGACGTCCTCTATCGGTCAGTTGAGAACCTGGCCATTCCTTGAAGGGGGAGAACCACTGAGTGTTCGACCGGATCCGCGCATGGTGGTGACGGCGAATCAAGCGGCCATTACGGCGGCATGCCTGGGTTTGGGGCTGACCCGGGTTTTGTCTTATCAGGTAGCGAGCAAAGTCGCGTCTGGTGAGTTGGAAATCGTTCTGGCTGACTTCGAACTGCCGCCATTGCCTATCCATGTGGTCTATCAGGGTGGGCGCAAGGCCCCGGTGCGGATCCGCAGTTTTGTGGACTTCGCGGTGAGCGCGCTGCGTGAACACCCGTCCTTGCAGGGAGAGGGTTATTTCGCTGGATGAAATAATGGATTGCGTTTGCTGGTTATTCTGTTGTTTGGGTTGCGGGTGGAAGATGGCTCCCCATCGGTACTGATCTCTCTCTTCAACAGCGCCACCACCCAACGGAGTCAACCATGCAAGCCATCAAGCTCTACAACTTCCCACGTTCCGGCCACGCTCACCGTGTAGAGCTGATGCTGTCTCTGCTGCAACTGCCGACCGAGCTGATCTTTGTCGACCTGGCCAAGGGCGCGCACAAACATCCGGATTTCCTGGCGCTCAATGCTTTTGGTCAGGTGCCGGTCATTGATGATCAAGGCGTGATACTGGCCGATTCCAACGCGATCCTGGTTTATCTGGCGCAAAAGTATGGCGACGGCCGCTGGCTGCCAACCGATCCGGTCGGGGCAGCCAAGGTTCAGCGTTGGTTGTCGATTGCCGCTGGGCCGATTGCCTTTGGCCCCGCCAGAGCCAGGCTGATCACGGTGTTTGGTGCGCCTTACAACGCTGAAGAGGTGATCGCTTATTCCCACACCGTGCTCAAAGTGATCGATCAGGAACTGGCGGCAACGCCGTATCTGGCTGGCGCCGAGCCAACCATTGCCGACGTTTCGGCCTACAGCTACATCGCACATGCGCCAGAAGGCAATGTGTCGCTGGAAGACTACGCCAACATTCGGGCCTGGCTGGCGCGGGTCGAAGCCTTGCCTGGGTTTGTCGGCATGCCGCGCACCGTCGTCGGTCTGCAAAAAACTGCCTGATGCCTGCGGCCCGACACTGTCGGGTCGTTCACACTGCGCCGATGGCGCAGGGGAGAAGCCGTTATGGACCGTTCACCCTGGCACGCAGGCGAGAAACAATTGCAGGCTTATGTGGGCATTGCCGAGCGGATGGAGGTGCTCGGTCGTAAGGTAATTCGCAGCGAAATGCCGGACCAGCACCGCAAGTTCTATGAGCAACTGCCGTTCATGTTGTACGGCGCGGTGGATGCCGACGGTAATCCTTGGGCCAGTATTCTTGAAGGGCAGCCGGGCTTCGCTCACTCGCCCGAGCCAGGTGCACTGCAATTTCGCAGCCTGCCGGGCGCTGATGATCCTGCGCAATTGACGGAGGGCGCGGCGATCGGCCTGCTGGGGATCGAACTACACACCCGTCGCCGCAACCGCCTCAACGGCCGAGTTGGCGCGATGACGGCGAACGGCTTCGATGTGGCGGTGGAGGAGTCCTTCGGCAATTGCCCGCAATACATTCAATTGCGGCAGTTTCGCTCGGTACCACTGGCGGATCCGTCGACTCGCGTCGCGCAACACCTCAACGCGCTGGATGATGCGGCCAAAACCTTGATCGCGGGAGCCGATACGTTCTTTGTCGCCAGTTACGTGGACGTCGATGGCCAACGTTCGGTGGACGTTTCTCACCGCGGCGGTCAGGCCGGTTTCGTACAGGTAGAAGGTAGTCGCCTGACCATTCCGGATTTTGCCGGCAACCTGTTTTTCAACACCTTGGGCAACCTGCTGCTCAATCCCCGGGCCGGTTTGCTGTTTATCGATTTCAATTCGGGAGACCTGCTGCACCTCAGCGGTCGCACCGAAGTCATTCTTGAAGGCCCACAGGTCGAGGCGTTTCAAGGGGCTGAGCGCTTGTGGACATTTGAAGTGGAAAGCGTGGTGCGTCGTCCCGCCGCGCTTGCTCTGCGGTGGCGCTTCGACGGCGTGTCACCTACCAGTTTGCTGACCGGCACCTGGGAGCAAGCCACCGCCCGTCTGCAAGCCCAAGCCTTGGGAGATCGCTGGCGGCCGCTGCGGGTGGTGCGCATCGAAGCGCAAAGCCACAACATCCGCTCAATCTATCTGGAGCCTGCCGATGACGCAGGGTTGCCAGTGTTTCAGGCCGGGCAGCATTTGCCCCTGCGCTTCAACATTGACGGTGATGTGCATATCCGTACGTACAGCCTGTCGAGCGCGCCGTCCGATGATTTTTTCCGTATCAGCGTGAAGCGTGACGGTTTGGTGTCTTCGCACCTGCATGAGCAGGTGCGCGTCGGTGATCTGTTGGAGGCTCGCGCGCCTCAGGGGCATTTCACCGTGGCACCCAATGAACGTCGGCCGCTGGTGCTTCTGGCTGCCGGAGTAGGCATCACGCCGCTGCTGTCGATGCTGCGTGAGGTGGTTTATCAAGGCCTGCGCACCCGCCGCATCCGGCCGACCTGGTTCTTCCAGAGTTCGCGCACGCTGGCCGATCAAGTGTTTCGGCCTGAGCTGGATCGCTTGCTCGATGACACGGGTGATGCGGTCAGGGTGTTGCGCCTGCTAAGTCAACCGGAGGCAGAGGCCCGAGAGGGTGAAGATTTCGACCTGACCGGGCGGATCGACACCGCGTTGCTCAAGACCCTCCTTGCAGTTGAGGACTACGATCAGCTGGATTTCGTCCTCTGTGGTCCAAGCAGTTTTACCCAAGGGCTGTATGACAGCCTGCGGGAAATGGACATCCGCGATGCAAGGATTCACGCCGAAACCTTCGGTCCCTCGACTTTACGTCGGGTGCCGGACCCCGACGCGGTGGTCATCGAGCAACCGCCCGCTGCTACGAGCTCGGTGCCGGTGGTGTTTCAGCGCTCGGCTAAAGAGGCTCGCTGGCAACCCGACGGTGGCAGTTTGCTGGAGTTGGCGGAAAGCCGTGGGTTGCGCCCGGAATTCAGCTGCCGCGGTGGTTCCTGCGGGACCTGCAAGACGCGCCTGATCAGCGGCCAGGTGAATTATCCACAGCCGCCGGCAGAAGTGCCGGACGACGGACACGTGCTGATTTGCTGTGCGATTCCGGCACAGGGGTCGCAGCCTTTGGTCCTCGACCTGTAGCATCTGCCGAACGCAGCTTCTGGCCGCTGCGATCAAAGGATCAGATTCGGTTATGTATTTTTTCGCTCGTCTGTCGGCCTTGATTGTCGCGGTGGCGTTGCTCAACGGTTGCGAACGACAGGACGCGCCACCGCTCGATCAGCAACTCTACGTCTGGCAACGACAATGGACACCGGCCCACGAAGCGGCGCTGAGGGACAGCCGCGCTGACTTTTCCACCCTGCGGGTGCTGGCCTTGCAGGCATTCCCTGGGGCGGGTTGGAGCCGGGCGCGGATTGACCCGGCGCAGCTCAAACGGGATGGTCGGCCGTTGATCGCGGTGATTCGTCTTGATGGCCAACTCAGGTCGCTGGATCGGGACGAAGTCACCGCGCAGATCCAGCAGGTGCTCGGCGATTGGCAAGGGCAGGGGCTGACTCTCTCCGGCGTGGAAATCGACCACGATGCCGGTAGTGCTCGGCTACCGGCCTACCGCGAATTTCTTACGCACCTGCGCGCAGTTCTGCCGGTCTCTATTCCGCTGAGCATCACCGCGTTGCCGGCCTGGCTCGACAGTCCCGAATTGCCGGCGCTGTTATCCACAGTCGACAGCAGCGTGTTGCAGGTGCACGCAGTGAGCGATCCGCGTCTTGGCTTGTTCGGCCCGGATCAGGCTCGTAAATGGACCAAGGCCTGGAGCCGCATCACTTCGAAACCGTTCTATCTGGCGCTGCCAGCCTATGGTGTGGCGTTGTTGCCGGGCGGCGGTGCGCCGGTAGTGGAAAGCGAAGTGCCCATCGAACGGGGCGGAAAACGCCGGGAATTGCTCGCCGATCCGCAGCAACTGAGCCGGCTCGGGACCGAGTTGCGCAATGATCCACCGGCTCATCTGGCGGGCCTGATCTGGTTTCGTCTGCCGCTGGCCAACGATCGCCGGGCCTGGAGCCTGACGACCCTGGGCGCCGTGGCTCGTGGCGATGCCCTCGCCAGTCACCTGGCGCTGAAACTCTCTGAGCAAGAAGGCCTGTATGACATCAGCCTCAGCAATCAGGGCAACCTCGACAGCGCCTGGCCCGAACGCTTGACACTCGCGGTGCAGGGCTGTGATGGCGCCGATGCGCTGGCCGGTTATGCGTTGCAACAACGTCCGGATCTGCTTACCTTCACCCGCCTGCGCGACGGTCGAATACCGGCCGGCGAGCGGCGCGCCATGGGTTGGGCTCGTTGCGCACATATTGATCAAGGAGCTTCGAATGTTTACCCGTAACTGGCCGCGTCATCTGCTTTGTCTGAGTCTCAGTCTGCCGCTGGGTTCGGCGCTGGCCTGTGGGCCGGACTTCCCGATGCGTCTGCTGGACAACCGCGGCCAGTCGTTGGCGGAGCTGCCGGAAGGTAACTTCAGATTTGAAATCAGTCGCCTCGGGCATGCGGTCGCCGGGCTGAAGAACGTCACCGAAATCGCCTACAGCATGGATGCGCCCGACTACGCAGAACAGCGGGATAAGGCTGAGCAATCCGGTTTGACGGCTGTACAGCAGGAGTTGGTGAAACAGCTACGGAGCCTGACCGATGCGCATCAGGTCGAGATTCAGGGCGCGAGCCTGCCGGCTGAGCTCACGCTTTATCTGGCCGGCGCTGTGGCATTCAATGCCGGTGAATTTGGGCTGGCAGCCGAGTTCTTCCAGAAGGTGTTGGCACTGCCGGCGGATCAACGGGCGTTGCGCAGCACCTGGGCGGCTTACTCGTTAGGTCGGGCGCTGTTTGCCAAGAGTTCCGAAGCGGACGCTGGCCCTGACCTGTTGGCTCAATCCCGAAAGGCTTTCGAGCAGACCCGTCAGCTAAGCATCGACGGCTTCAGTGACCCACTGGAGCTGGGGGTCGCCAGTCTTGGCGAAGAGGCCCGCGTCGCCCGCACGGCCGGTGACTGGAACAGCGCCATCGAACTCTATGCCACGCAAAACCTTCAGGGTTCGGCGGTGGGTTACACCTCGCTGAAGCTTTTGATGGCTGATCTGGCGGCGCTGCCGGAGGATCAACTGGCCGCTTTGCTCAACGGCAAACCGGTGCAGCAACTGGTCACGGCGTCCTTGATCAGCCGGCTGGGCTGGTCATTCGGTGATCAACCGCCGAACGAATTGAAACTGATCAAATTGCTGCAAAACAGCACCCGCGGTAGCCTCGATAACGCTGATCGCCTGGCGGCGGTGAATTATCAACAGGGTGATTACGCCAGTGCCAAGGCCTTCCTCGAACATGCCGGTGATGGCGGACTGGCGTGGTGGCTGCGGGCCAAACTGGCAGTGCGCGATGGCGATAAAAGCGCGGCTGCCGCGGCGTATGCCAAGGCTGCTCAGGCCTTCCCGCAGGATGAATCCTGGGGTGAGCGGCGGACGCCGGATTGGGACTTCGAAACACTTCAGCCCAAGTGCCGGGTTGAGGGTGAAAGCGCGATCCTGGCGTTGCAACGCGGGGACTACCTGCAAGCGTTCGATCAGCTCTATCGCAGCAATGGCATTTACTGGTCCGACGCCGCGACGGTCGCCGAGCGCGTGTTGACTGTCGATGAGCTCAAGCAATACGTCGACACTCAAGTGCCGGCGCCGCCCCCTCTGACTCAGCAGGATCGCGATAACTACGTGCAGTTACCGGTGGCGGCGAAACTGCGCAATGTGCTTGGGCGGCGTTTGCTGCGCGAAGAGCGATACGACGAAGCGCCAGCCTACTTCGATAATGCCGACTTGCAGGCAAAGGCCAAGTGGTACAGGCAGCTGCGCAACGACGCCGAATCAAAATGGTGGCCGTCCAAACGGGCATTCGCTTACTACCATGCCGCGACACTGGCCCGTTTCGACGGAATGGAGCTGTTGGGTTACGAGATGTCCCCGGATTACGCGACCTTCGGTGGCAATTACAGGCTGGAAGCGCCCGAGCTCAAGGTCGGACCGCTGATGGCCGAGGGTGAAGTGCAGCGCCAGCACGCCACGGTGGCGCAACCCGATGCGCGTTTCCATTACCGTTTTGTCGCCACGTCGCTGGCGAGCAAAGCCGCTGATCATCTGCCCCACAGCAGTCAGGCGTTTGCTTCGGTGCTGTGCAAGGCCTCGTCGTGGGGCACCAGCCTCCAAGAGCAAAGCGCGTTCTACCGTCGGTATGTAGAGGAAGGCCCGTACGTGGTCTGGGCCGGTGATTTTGGTCATCAATGCCAGGATCCGGACTTTCAGAGCGCCGACAAACGCTATGTGACCCAGGTCACCGACGCCGCACGTTCGCAGCTACGGCCCTACAAAAAAACGTTGCAGATTGGCGGTGTGATAGCGGTCACGGCAGCGGCGCTTTTGCTGATCAACCGCCGCCGGCGTAAGGCGCGGTAAGGCTCAAGCCTGTTGCACAAAGGTCAGCCGCACGGCGAAGCCGATCAACAGGCTGCCAAACAGCCACTGCTGCAGGCGTTGGGCCGAGGGACTGCGTTGCAGCCAACGGCCCAGCGCTGCGCCGGTCAGTGCGTAAGCACTGTCGAACAACAAACCGACACCGACCAGCACCACACCCAGGGTCGCGAATTGTGTGAGCACCGGCCCGGCGTGTGGATCGATGAACTGTGGCAGTAGCACCGAGCAGAACAGCAACGCTTTGGGGTTGAGCAGGTTGGTGAGCAAACCGCGCTGGATCGCTGCGCGCCAGCGCGGTTTCTCGGTGGTGGCGTCTGTTCCGTTCAAGTTCGGCAGCATTGTGGTTCGCAGGCATTGAATGCCGATCCATAGCAGATACGCGGCCCCGGCCAGGCGTACCACGTCGAACGTCCAGGGCGCAGCCTTGAACAGTGCCGCCAACCCCAACGCTGCCAACGCCACATGGCATCCCCGGGCCACACCCAAACCCACCGCAGTCGCCAGCGCCGCGCCTTTGCCCTGACGGGCACCGGTCTGCAACAGCAGGATCATGTCCGGGCCCGGCAACAGATAGACCACCGCCAGCGCCATGAAAAACAGCCAGAGTCCTGCCACGTCGCACCCCATTCGTTGTCGATTCGGTACGGCCAGTCTAGGGCTGAAGGGCAGGGCAGGTGGTTGCGTAGTTCGCTTCTAAAATCCTTTTGGTTGGCATAACCTGCCACCGACTTGCGTATAAACCATCAGGATCTGCCAAACCATGAAACTGGATGCCTACGACCGCAAGATTCTCGCAGCCCTGCAACGGGACGGTCGCCTGAGCAATGTGCAACTGGCTGACGAGATCGGCCTGTCCGCCTCGCCTTGTTTACGTCGGGTACGAATGCTCGAAGAAGCCGGGGTCATACGCGGTTACCAGGCCAATCTGGATCGCGACGAAGTAGGGCTTGGGCTGACGGTATTTGTCGGGGTCAAGGTTGAACGGCACAACGATGAACAGGCCGAATCCTTTCGCTTGGCCGTGACGGCGTTACCCGAGGTAATTTCGGCGTTTCTGGTGTCAGGGGAATCGGATTTTCTGCTGCAAGTGGTGGTGCCAGACCTGCGCGCCTATGACCGTTTTCTCACGGGGCGTTTGCTGAAGTTGCCGGGTGTAAGCGACATCCGCAGCAACTTTGCGATTCATACGGTGAAGACGCCGGGGGCGTTGCCGTTGGAGCATTTACCACTGTAGATCGCGAAGACGGGTTAACCCAATACTTCGCGGTGGTCAAAACGTAAAGGGGAATTGATTAATCCTGGTGGATAAACTAGCCTTGTGTTTTATATGTGTAAAACTTTCTAATCATGAATTTTGAAAATATTCGTTACTATTTTACATTGCTTCTTTTGGTGCTTGGGACCAATGGTCTTTACGCGGCACTTATTGTACGGACAGTAAAATACTTCATACCCATGGAAGGCATGATTTTGCTCGTTGCCTATATAGTTACCTATACTCTTCTCTGTTTTTTCGCGTTTCGTTTTTTAGTCAAAAGGTTACGTGGCGTAATTTGATTTTAATGGCGTCGTAGCGTCTTGTGTTTATTCGTGTTTTTCTTTAGAAAGCATTGAATTTAATGTGATGTAGTCAACAAGAGCCTCGAAAAATAGAGCTACCTTTCCTGTTTGTATATACGCCATTTCATGATTTGTCGGGTCATGCCTAAATAGCTGCACTGAGTCAGGCTTGCGTACTAGTCTAATAATACCAATACCAGACAATAGTAAGTCCATAGAACCATAGAGCATATCTCCCTGGTACTCGCCTCCTAAAGCGTCTTGATAAACGCGCCGCACAGGTCCCTGCACACCAGGTGCTTCAGGACCGTTATAAATATTGCCAAAGCCTTCATAGATATTATTAACGCCATGCGCGATAAATATCCCACCAAATGGCGCCCCCCATCCACCTGTAGCCCCGGTAACTGCTACACCTACCTCAACTTGCATGACGCCAGCAACAACACCAATGCCATTTTGAGCGTAAAAAATCGCCTTGGAAGATAGCTCCGCATATTCTGCTGTTATCGATTGAACTCCCTCCCACGCAGTGAGGAGCCCTTCATCAACGGCCTTGATAACTTCGTTGGCATAAGAAGAAACCATCGAATTGAATTGAAGCTGCGTAATACCGTCATGAAAATGTGTAGCGCCTACTGTGCAGCCTAATGCAACCAGGTCCGCAGCGGCTTTGGTGACGTCATGGATATCACATGACGTCTCACTCATCCTCGTTTCCCCACGTGCTATAGGCACTTGTACCCGCTTGGATGTGGGTCCAACTAATATCTCGATAACGAATGGACACCAGCTCTTGCGGCTCCGTGTCAGACATATGGATAGCGTGGGGGATTTGAAGGGTTACATTTGCAATACGGCCGCCAGTTATTTTCACTGAATAATATTTATCCTGACCCCCGGCAGGGGCAGTGCGATAAAAATCGATCTTGCACTCAACTTCTTCACCCTCAGCCAGAGCACTGGCTAGCAGTGGCGAAGATTTATCAATGTTTTTGGTAATGGCGATAGGCATATGTTTGCTTCGCCCGCCTGACGTGTTGCCGTCACTGCCCGTGAACATGCTATGGGCGTAAGCCAACACCATGATTTCGTCTTCATGCCCAAACTGGCATTTGTTACCGATAGAGTCTTGGCTGGAACAGCCGGATGAAATCAGACCCTGCTTTTTACCGGTAATAGTCATGTAGCTATGACTCGCCATGCGCTCACTCCTTGTGGTCAGAATGGGGGAGTTTAAGGCAGAGGAGGTAGCTACTTATGTAGGCCGTTTCTGAAAATGTTTGTATTTCTTGAAAGGATAAATCGTGTCGGTCACCGCCTAATCTTTTGTTTGGCACAACCAAGGCTGTGCCATTTTCATTTGTGTTTCGAGGCTTACATCTGCGTCGCCATCCCCTCCACATTCATCGCCGCCTGGCGCAAGGCCTCGGAGCGGGTAGGGTGTGGATGGCAGGTCAGGGCTATGTCTTCGGCAGAGGCGCTGAATTCCATGGCCACACAATATTCGCCAATCATTTCACTGACGCTTGGACCCACAAGGTGCACGCCGAGAACCTCGTCGGTGTGTTCATCGGCCAGCACTTTGGCGAAGCCTTCGGTTTCGTGATTGATCTTTGCCCGGCTGTTGGCGGTGAAGGGAAACTTACCGACCTTGTAGGCGCGACCTTCGGCCTTGAGCTGCTCTTCGGTCTTGCCGACGCTGGCCAGTTCGGGTTTGGTGTAGATCACGTTGGGGATCAGGTCGTAGTTAACCTCGGCCGCCTTGCCGACAATCTGCTCGATGCAGACCATGGCCTCGTCTTCGGCCTTGTGGGCGAGCATCGGCCCGGACGTGACGTCACCGATCACCCAGATGCCAGCCGCTTCAGTGCGATGACCCTTGTTGGCGAGCATGCCACGCTTGTCCGTGGCGAGACCTACGTTTTCCAGCCCCAGGCCTTGGGTGTAAGGCCGGCGTCCGATAGACACCAGCACGTAATCCGCTTCAAGCAGTTCGGCGGTGCCGCCCGCCGCGGGCTCGACGCTGATCTGAACGCCGGTTGCCGAGGTCGTGGCGCTGGTGACTTTGGAACTCAATTTGAAGCTAATGCCCTGTTTACTCAGCGCGCGTTGCAGGGTTTTGCCTGCCTCCGTGTCCACACCGGGGCAGATCCGGTCGAGAAACTCGACGACGGTCACCTGAGCGCCCAAACGCCGCCACACCGAACCCAGCTCCAGACCGATCACCCCGGCGCCGATCACCACTAGATGTTTTGGCACTTCAGTCAGCGACAGCGCTCCGGTGGAATCGAGGATGCGTTGGTTATCGATGTCCACACCGGGCAGGGGAGTGGGCTCGGAGCCGGTGGCGATGATGACGTCCTTGGCATTCAGTTCAGTCTTGCCGCCCTGGCTGTCGGTCACCGTCACTTTGCCGGGCCCGTCAATGTGGCCCCAGCCCTTGATCCAGTGGACTTTGTTTTTGCGAAACAGAAACTCGATGCCTTTGGTCAGCCCGGTAACGCTTTCATCTTTTTGCTTCATCATCTGCGCGAGGTTGAGGGTGGGCTTTACTTCAATCCCCAGGTTGGCGAATTCCGCACCCATGGCGGCGTCGTAGAGTTCGGAGGCGTGCAGCAGCGCCTTTGACGGCATGCAACCGACGTTCAGGCACGTGCCGCCGAGGGTGGCGCGTCCTTCTACGCAAACCGCTCTCAGGCCCAACTGACCGGCGCGGATCGCTGCGTTATAACCGCCGGGGCCTCCGCCCAGAATCACGACGTCATAGGTGCTCATGGTTGTACTCCTGGAGTGAAAGGGGATCGGGATGGGTAAACGTAGTCTTTGGGTAAAATTACGAACGTAATATGTGCGTTCCGCGGCATTTCGGTCAAGGCTTCAGCCCAGCGACAGGTTGAGCGCCTTTAGATAGGGCATTTAAGAACGGAAATTTCACGGCTTTCGTTATATCGTAACGAACTGTGATGTGAGCAACGATAAACACTGGGGTGGTATGCAAGTCGATCTCGATGTCGATGGGACGCAAATAGCCGGGCTGCCGCGTTTTCAGCAGGCAGTTTTTCAAGGGCGCCGATTGCGTCAGTTCGCAATCGGTCTGGGCGCTCTTGCGGCGACAGGTTGGCTGCTGGCGTTTTTTGTCGAGCTGTTTGCGCCGCAGTCGCTCTGGCCAGCGTTGCTGGTCAATCAGAGCGCCGGTTTGCTGGTGCTGGTCGCCGGTTTGCAATCGGCCTGGTGGGTGACGCAATGGCGTGCGCGGGCGATGAACCCCGTGGTGCAGGTGCTCGTTGCAGATGAAGTCGTCGCCCCGGTTGGCTGGTACGAACGTCTGCTCGATCGGATCAGTCAGCGATGGTTGCGAATTCTTGTGCAGATTGGCCCGCCGACACTGTGGCTTGGCGGCTGGTCGCTGTTGACGCTATTCACCATCGGACAGGTCTGGAACCTGGCACTGCCGCCGACCGCGCTGGGATTGTCGGCCAGTGTTGGTGCGGCGCTATCGTTGTTGCTAGCCTTCGGTTTGCTGGTGCTGGAACGTCAACTGGCCCAGGAAAACATCGCCCAATGGCCCGAAGCGGGGCCGTTGGCGCAGCTGACGCGGGTGGCGATCATTTGCCTGGTGCTTGGCGCTTTGTGCCTGCTGTTGGGTAGCGAAACCTCGATATGGCCGGCGCGTCTGGCAGTACTGATCGGCCTGCTGCCGGGGCTCGTCGCCGCCGAACTACTGTTGCGCGCCCTGCTGTCGTTGTTCAGTCCGCAACGCGAACAACTCGAACCTGCCTTGTTGGCGCGAAGCTTCGTCGCCGACATGCTGCGCTGGCCGCCGCAACCCTTGCTGGCGTTGCAGCATGAATTGCACAACCGCTTCGGCATTGACCTGCGGCAGATTTGGGCCTTCACCTACATGCGTCGGGCATTTTTGCCGGTGCTGGCCGTGGTCTCGATTGTGGGCTGGTCGCTGACCGGCATTCACGAAATACCGCTGCAAGGGCGGGGCATCTATGAGCGTTTCGGTAAACCGGTGGAAGTGTTCGGTCCCGGTTTGCACGCGGGTTTGCCCTGGCCTCTGGGCCGAGTGTTGAGCGTCGAGAACGGTGTGGTCCACGAGTTGGCCACCAGTGTTGGCGAAACACCGGCGCCGGTCGTGGCCGAACCCGCCGAAGGCCCGGCGCCCGCCATTGCCAATCGCTTGTGGGACGCTAGCCATGTGAACGACAAATCCCAGGTCATTGCCAGCAGCCGAGCCGACAAACAAAGCTTTCAGGTCGTCAACATGGACGTGCGCTTCGTCTATCGCATCGGCCTGAGCGATCAAGCGGCGTTGGCCGCGACCTACAACAACGCCGACGTCCCGACGCTGATCCGCAGCACGGCCAGCCGGATTCTGGTTCATGACTTCGCTTCGCGAACCCTCGACGGGTTACTTGGCGAGGACAGGGTAGGGCTCGCCGAAGAGATTGGCCGGGCGGTGCAGGCTGACTTGCAGAAACTCGACAGCGGCGTGGAAATTCTCGCCACCGTGGTCGAGGCGATTCATCCACCGGCCGGTGCCGCCAATGCCTATCACGGCGTTCAGGCTGCGCAGATTGGCGCCCAAGCATTGATTTTCCGCGAGCGTGGGGCGGCGGCGGAAGCCACCAACCAAGCGCAATTGCAGGCCAGCATCGCACGCGATCAAGCGACGGCCAGCGCTCGTGAAATCAACGCCACCGCCCAAGCGGCAGATCTGAGATTCGCCGCCGAGCAAAAGGCCTATGCCAGCGCTGGCCAGGCGTTCGTGCTGGAGCAGTACTTAGGCCAACTGTCCCAGGGCTTGGCCAATGCCAGGTTGCTGGTGCTCGATCATCGTCTCGGCAGCAGCAGTAACGCGCCGACCATCGACCTCCGTACATTCACGCTGCCGGCTGACCCTGCGCCGCCGCGTAAAACCGCTCAGCCAGGAGCTGCCAATTGAGCCAGTCGCACACTCACGATCACGATGACCACACTGGCCACGATCACGGCCATGGCGGGCATCACCACGGCCATCACCACCACGGTGATCCCCAAGAAGCTGGCCCGTTCCCGTGGCGGCGAATGGGCTGGGCAGCGTTGCTGGTGGCGTTCGCCATTGCGGCAGCGAGCCTGGTGCAAGTGCGTTCGGGGGAGGCGACGGTGATCACCCGTTTCGGTAATCCGTCGCGGGTATTGCTGGAACCAGGTCTTGGCTGGCGCTGGCCTGCTCCTTTTGAAGCGGCGATTCCTGTCGATCTGCGACTGCGCACGACCTCGAGTGGTTTACAGGATGTGGGTACGCGGGACGGTTTGCGCATCATCGTTCAGGCTTATGTGGCCTGGCAGGTTCAGGGTGATCCGGACAACGTGCAGCGCTTCATGCGTGCCGTGCAGAATCAGCCGGACGAAGCAGCGCGGCAGATTCGCACGTTTGTTGGCTCTGCTCTGGAAACCACGGCCAGCAGTTTTGACTTGGCTAACCTGGTGAACACCGACGCCAGCAAAGTACACATCGCTGATTTTGAAGCGCAGTTGCGTCAGCAAATCGATCAGCAGTTGCTCACGACTTATGGCGTGCGGGTGCTGCAAGTCGGCATCGAGCGCCTGACCCTGCCGTCGGTAACCCTCACCGCTACGGTCGATCGCATGCGCGCCGAGCGTGAAACAATCGCCACCGAACGCACGGCCATCGGTAAGCGCGAAGCGGCGCAAATCCGTTCTGCCGCCGAGCGTGATGCACGAATCGTACAAGCCGATGCGACGGTGAAAGCTGCCGATATCGAAGCTCAATCGCGCGTCGAAGCCGCGCAAATTTACGGCCGCGCCTACGCCGGTTCGCCGCAGCTCTACAACTTGCTGCGCTCCCTCGACACGTTGGGCACGATCGTCACGCCCGGCACAAAACTGATTCTGCGCACCGACGCTGCGCCGTTCCGGGTGTTGGTTGACGGTCCGCCGACCCTTGATAACAAGCCCGGGTCGCAGCCATGAAATTAGTTCCACGTGGAACAAATGAGTTAAGCAGCCCATGGATTCAGGCTGGGCGATTGGCTTTCTTGGCTCTTTACGCCGTGACGGTACTGGCCGCTTTGGTGTGGGCATTTTCCAATGTACGGCAGATCGATCCGCAAAATCGCGCGGTGGTTTTGCACTTCGGCGCGCTGGATCGCATCCAGAATGCTGGCCTGTTATTGGCTTGGCCACGTCCGTTTGAGCAGGTGATTTTGTTGCCCGCGGCGGATCGGGTGATTGAGCGTCGGGTGGAAAATCTGCTGCGCACAGATGCCGCGTTGCAGGCAGACCGGGTAGCGAGTTTCGCCACACCGATCAGCGATGCACTCGCCGGCTCCGGTTATTTGCTCACAGGTGATGCGGGCGTGGTGCAACTGGATGTGCGTGTTTTCTACAAAGTGACCGAGCCGTATGCCTTCGTCCTTCAAGGCGAACATGTGTTGCCGGCGCTGGATCGATTGGTCACTCGCAGCGCGGTGACCCTCACTGCCGCACGAGATCTGGACACTATTCTGGTCGCTCGACCGGAGCTGATCGGCGCCGATAGTCAGGCTGCTGAACGCCGCGAACGGTTGCGCGGTGATCTGGTGCAAGCCATCAATCAGCGCCTGGCTGACCTGACCGCGACCGGTCAGGGGTTAGGTATTGAAGTGATGCGAGTCGACGTGCAATCGAGTCTGCCCGGCCCAGCGGTCAACGCCTTCAACGCTGTTCTGACCGCCAGTCAACAAGCCGACAAAACTGTGGCCAATGCTCGCACTGAAGCCGAGAAACTGACTCAGACCGCCAACGAACAAGCCGATCGCACGCTGCAAGTCGCTCACGCCCAAGCGAGCGAACGGCTGGCCAAAGCCTCGGCTGACACGGCCACGGTATTGAGCCTGGCCAAGGCGCAACAACAAGGGACCGACCCGCAAATGTTGCTGCGCATCTACCGCGAGCGGATGCCGAAGATTCTCGGTCAGGCAGGCTCGGTGACCACTGTCAATCCGAAAGACGATTCCCGCCTGATCATTCAGGGAGCTGCACAATGACTGCCCAAACCGCCGCCGCATCGAGCATGTTGTCCTCGGCTGAACAACGCAGTGCCGCGCGCCAATTGACCCTGGCCATGCTCGCTTTGGGCCTGCTCGCGCTCGGCCTGACCTGGCGCTGGTTGTCGCCGGAGCAGA
The DNA here is from genome assembly GCF_054897765.1 of Pseudomonas sp. RT4P38. Taxonomy (NCBI): domain Bacteria; kingdom Pseudomonadati; phylum Pseudomonadota; class Gammaproteobacteria; order Pseudomonadales; family Pseudomonadaceae; genus Pseudomonas; species Pseudomonas sp. RT4P38. The sequence goes on along the minus strand of NZ_CM142703.1, from coordinate 172,968 downwards.
CGGGCGTCAGTCAATTGCTGCTGGGCTTTGCTTCGTTATTGGTGGCCGTGCCCGTGATGCGTTCGGCCTGGTACAGCCTGCGTTATCCAAGTTTGCACGGCATCACTGATCAATTGATTGCCCTGGCCATGCTCGGGGCGTGGGCCACGGGTGATCTGCTAACCGCGGCGTTGCTGCCAATCATCATGATCTTCGGCCACGTGCTGGAAGAGCGCAGCGTGATCGGTTCCCAGGAAGCGATTCGTGCCCTCGGCAAACTGACTCGCAGCCACGCGCGCAAGGTTCAGGCCGATGGCTCCATCGTCGAAGTCGATAACGGCACACTCAAGGCCGGCGACCTCGTCGAGGTGCGCGCGGGTGATCGAGTGCCGGCGGATGGTCGGGTGTTGTCCGGTCAGGCGAGCCTGGACACCGCTTCGATTACCGGTGAATCGGTGCCGATGGAGGCGGACGTCGGTATGCAAGTCTTCGGCGGCGCGATTAACCTCGACGGTCTGCTGCGCATCGAAGTGACCCGCACCGGCAATGAGTCGACCCTCGGCAAGGTCATCGCGCTGATGCAAAGTGCTGAGCGTTCCAAGCCACCGATCACGCGTTTGCTGGAACGCTACGCCGGCAGCTACATGGTGCTGGTGTTGCTGCTGGCCGCCGTGACCTGGTTCGTCACTAACGATGCTCAGGCCATGCTCGCGGTGTTGGTGGCGGCCTGTCCTTGTGCATTGGTGTTGTCCGCGCCGGCCACGGCGATTGCCGGGGTGGCGGTGGCCGCTCGTCACGGGATTCTGATTCGCAGCTCCGCATTCCTCGAAGAGTTGGCAGACCTGACTTCACTGGTGGTCGACAAGACCGGAACCCTGACCTTCGGCACCTTGCGTTTGCAATCCATCGACAGTCCGCTCGAGGATCGCAGTCACGTTCTCAAACTTGCCGCCAGCCTCGGCTCCGCCAGCAGTCATCCAGTCAGCCGCGCGCTCGCAGGGCTGGTCACTCAGGAGCATTTTCTGCTGCTCTCTGACATCCACGAGCGTCAGGGGTTGGGTGTGGTGGCGATGACGGAGCAGGGCGAGGCGGCGCTCGGTCGCCCTGAGCTGTTCGCGCAGTTGGGTATCGCCACCTCGAGTGTCCCCGAGCACGATGGCCCGATTGCCGGGCTGGCGCTCAACGGTGAATTCCTCGCCTGGCTGTTGCTGGCCGACAGCGTCAAACCCGAGGCTCGATTTGCGTTGAGCGAGCTGCGTGAGCTGGGGTTGGGGAGACAGTTGTTGCTCACGGGTGATCGGCAAAGCGTTGCGCACACGCTGGCGCGCGATGTCGGGATCAGCGATGTCGAAGCTCAGGCCTTGCCCGAGGACAAACTCAATCGCGTGCTGAAGGAAATCGGCAGTGGTTTCCGGCCGATGGTGGTAGGCGATGGCATAAACGATTCATTGGCGCTCAAAGCGGGTGTGGTCGGCGTGGCGATGGGGGCGGGCGGGGCGGACATCGCGCTGGCCTCGGCCGACATCGTGTTGATCGGCAGCGATCTGCGACGGCTCGGCACGTGTGTGCGTTTGAGTCGCCAATGCCGGCACACGTTGCAGGTTAACGTGATCATCGGTCTGGGCTGGACGCTGGCGATTGTAGCCTTCGCCGCCTTCGGGTGGCTCGGCGCTGCGGGGGCGATGATTGCTGCCTTGCTGCACAACTTCAGCACATTGCTGGTACTCGGTAACGCCGGGCGTCTACTGCGGTTTCAGGAGCCATTGCTCAAACTGAAGGATGGGGATTGAGTACGCCTGGTGAATGCTCTAAACAGCGATCACGGGCGATTTCTAATTTTCAGAACTGTAGGCCGAATTCGTAGTCATCTAGGTGAGGGCAATCACTTCTGTGAATTCGCGGCGTTTGGCTCGAACGCTACGAATCATAGAAACGGCTATTAAATCGATAGCCAGCTATTTTTCCAGGATGGTCTACCCTCACATCAGACGTCTGAAACAGAGGGACTCTCCATGCTCGCGCACCTTCCTCCGGCCTTACAGAATCTGCAGTTACCGCTACGCCTGCGACTCTGGGACGGCCATGAATTCAATCTGGGGCCGACGCCCAGCGTCACAATTGTGGTCAAGGACCCACAAATGGTTACCCAGTTCACTCATCCAAGCCTGGACGCGCTCGGAGCGGCGTTTGTCGAAGGCAAACTTGAGCTGGAAGGTTCCATCAGCGAGGTGATTCGCGTGTGTGATGAATGGAGCCAGGCGTTGCTCGGTGACCAGGATAGTCAGCCAGTGCGCACCGCTCACGACAAGGAGACCGACGCCAAGGCGATTTCCTACCACTACGACCTTTCCAACGCGTTTTATCAGCTGTGGCTCGACAGCGACATGGCGTATTCCTGCGCCTATTTCGAGACCGGCAGCGAAACGCTGGAGCAAGCCCAACAAGCCAAATTCCGCCACCTGTGCCGCAAACTGCGGCTGCAACCAGGCGAATACCTGCTGGATGTCGGTTGCGGTTGGGGCGGACTGGCACGGTATGCGGCTCGGGAGTTTGGCGCGAAGGTGTTCGGGATCACTCTCAGTAAAGAGCAATTGGAACTTGCCCGTGAACGCGTGACGGCCGAAGGCCTGGACGATCTGGTGGAACTGCAACTGCTCGACTACCGCGACCTGCCTCAGGACGGTCGCTTCGACAAAGTGGTCAGTGTCGGCATGTTCGAACACGTTGGCCACGCTAATCTGGCTGAGTACTGCAAAACCTTGTTCGGTGCGGTGAAAGAGGGCGGCCTGGTGATGAACCACGGGATCACCGCCAAGCACATCGATGGCCGACCGGTGGGGCGCGGTGTTGGTGAATTTATCGAGAAGTATGTGTTCCCCAATGGCGAGCTGCCGCATCTGTCGATGATCTCTGCCGAGATCAGCGAAGCAGGGCTGGAGATCGTCGACGTCGAGAGTCTGCGTCTGCACTACGCGCGTACCCTGGACCACTGGAGCGAACGCCTGGAAGACAATCTGGAAGCTGCTTCCCGGCTGGTGCCAGAGCAGGCCTTACGGATCTGGCGGCTGTACCTGGCGGGATGCGCTTACGCGTTCGCCAAGGGCTGGATCAATCTGCACCAGATTCTCGCGGTGAAAGCCCACCCCGATGGCAGCCATGAACTGCCATGGACTCGCGACGATATCTATAACCCTTAAATTAAAGTATCGGTGAAATAAGCCGGGCGATCCGCATGCCGACCTGTTGCAGGCGGTGGGTCTCCCGGCTTTCTTCTTTGGTGATCTCGTGGGCTTGGGCGAAATCATCATTGAGCATCTGTTCTACTTCGGCGGCAAACGCGCTGTCGACCGTCAACAACATCACTTCAAAATTCAGCCGGAACGAGCGGTTGTCCAGATTGGCACTGCCAATGGCGCTGATTTCGCTGTCGATCAACACCACTTTCTGATGCAGGAATCCAGGCTCGTAGCGGAACACCCGCACGCCGGCGCGCACGGCTTCGAAGGCGTAAAGGCTGGAGGCGGCGTAGACGATCCGGTGGTCCGGTCGTGAGGGCAGCAGCAGCCGCACATCTATGCCACGCAGAGCCGCCAGCCTTAACGCCGCGAACACGGCTTCGTCGGGGATGAAATAAGGGCTGGTGATCCACACCCGTTCGGTCGCGGCATGGATGGCTTCGACGAAGAACAACGAACAGGTTTCGTAGGAATCTGCCGGGCCGCTCGCCAGCAATTGGCAGAGCACACCGTCGTCCGGATAAACGTCAGGCAGGATCAGCGGGGGTAACGACCGCGCTGCCCAGAACCAGTCTTCGGCGAAAGACTCTTGCATGCAGGCCACCACCGGCCCGCGTACTTGCACATGGGTATCGCGCCACGGCGCCAAGGGTGGTTTCTCGCCCATGTATTCGTCGCCGACATTGTGTCCACCGACGAAGCCCAATACTCCATCAACCACCACAATCTTGCGGTGGTTGCGGAAGTTGACCTGGAAGCGGTTGAGCCAGCCGCTGCGGGACGCAAAGGCTTTGACCTCGACGCCAGCGTCGCGCAACGGCTGCACGTAACTGTGAGGCAGGGAGTGGCTGCCGATGCGGTCGTACAATAAATAAACCGCCACGCCTTCGGCGGCTTTCTTCAGCAGCAAGGTTTGCAGGCGTTGGCCGAGACGATCGTCGTGGATGATGAAAAACTGAATCAGCACCGCTTCCCTCGCGTTGCTGATGGCTTCAAAAATGGCGTCGAAGGTGGCCTGGCCGTTAATCAGCAAGCGCACTTCGTTGTTCGCCAAACAGGGCATGCGCCCAAGTTTCGGCATCGCCCTCAAGGAAGCATAAGCATTTGAGGCGCGAGCGGTCAGCGCCTCTTCTACCCAAGGGCGCCAGTTGAGCTCGGAGATAGCCTTGCGCATTTCTTCGTTGGCCTGGCGCCGAGCCTTGATGTAGCCATCGAAGGTACTGCGGCCGAAGACCAGGTAGGGAATGAGCGTGAGGTAGGGAATAAACAGCAACGACAGGGCCCAGGCAATCGATCCCTGGGCGGTCCGGACGGTGAGCACGGCGTGGATGGCAGCGATCAGGCCCAGCGTGTGAAGCAGTGCAATCATGTAGCCGAAAATATGCGGTCCAAAGTAATCCATGGGGGCAGCCTTGCTCCTGAAGATTCAATGCTTAACAGACCATGTTCCGTGCAGAATGTCGCTATTTAATTGGCCCATGAACCGAAGCCACTGGCTGACGTCTAACGGCCACAACTGATCAGGAGTTACTCGATGAACGTTCGTCTGCTGGGTTTGGCCATGGCTGTTGGTTTGTCACTTCCTGTGGCCGCTCAGGCGCAGATGTTGCAGCCCGGTTTGTGGGAAATGACCACAAGCAACATGAAGGTCGATGACCAGAATCTCCCGGATTTGCAGCTGATCCTTGGCCAGATACAGAGCCAGATGACCCCTCAACAACGCGCGCAGCTCGAAAAGCAGGGCATCACCATGGGCGGCAAAGGGATTCGGGCTTGTCTGACTCCGGAGCAGGTGAAGACAGACAATATTCCGTTGACCGATCCACAGTCGGGCTGCAAGCAGGAAATCACCGACCGCACCGGGAATCAGTGGAAATTCCGCTTCAGCTGTCCGAAAGCGCAGGGCACCGGTGTAGCCACTTTCCTCAGTGATCGTGAGTTCACCACCAAGGTTAACGGCACATTCAACGCTACCGGCATTCAGCAGAAGGGCAGCCTCGATAGCCGGGCCGTGTGGTTGGGGCAGGATTGCGGGACCGTCAAGCCGAGAGCTTAAAAGCTCGCCAGCAGGCCCGCGCCCTACATGACCGAGTGGGGGCGGGCTTGAATCAACCATTCACACATGGCCTCGATCGCCATCCTCCCGAAGTCTTCCCCTGTGCAACTCCGCACGCTGACAAACCCGCCTTCCTTTTCTTTCTCCCCGATCACCACCAGATACGGCACATGCTGACTGTGCTCGCGAATTTTTTGACGGACTTTCTCGTGACGCAGATCCGCGCGCGCGCGCACGCCACGTCGGCGCAATGCCTCGGTCACCGATTGCGCGTAATCCGCCTGGCGTTCGTCCATGCTGACGATGATGACGTGTGGCGGCGTCCGCCAGTTTTCCAGGTCCTGTTGGCAGGGCCAGCACGTGCCATAAATCCGCTGCTGCAACGTCCCGCTGATGTGGTCGAGGGTGAACGCTTGCAGCACTCTGGTCGCGGGGACATGCGGGCCAACGGTCGTAGACTCGAAGCTTCCCAGGCGGTACAGCTGCGTCTTCCCTTGACGGCGAATCGAGTGATTGGTCGCCGCCAGAGCCTGCATGCGTGCTTCGATCAATGGCAGGTCTGTCTGCGTTAAGGATCGCTCGGCAGAAAACTCATGAAAGAACCCGTCGCCCAGCGCCATTCCTGCGTGCAGTTGCACCTGTGGATGGAGTTGCTTGAGGGCCATGGCCAGCATCAGTGCACAGGAGCGTCGCAGGATCTCCAGCCCATCGGGCTCTTGAGGCGTGACGATGCTGACCCGGGCATCGGCCTCGATCATGAACTCACAGTCCACCAGGATGCCGTCCACTCGGCCGGCCACCGCCGCTTTTGCCAGCCCGGGTCCGATACTCGCGGCGAGTTCGTACACCGACAGTGGCTGGTCGTATTCACGCAATGAACCATCGCTCAGGGTGATGTGAATCATGTCGGTGCTCTCGAGTGCTAGCGCATAAACCGTAGCGGTAAACCCTGACAGTTGTCATTAAGACGTTTGTAGTGCCAGGCAATTTGTCCCGACACGATCGTGGTACTGACGCTGTGGCGAAAACGCTGTCGGGCAAAAGGTGTCCAGCCGCATTGAGACAGGATCGGCTGCTGGGAAACGGCGACACCACCGGGTTCGGGTTTGATCAGAACGAGGTCGGCCCAATAGCCTTCGCGCAGATAACCGCGGTCGGGAATGGCGAACAGATCGGCGACGCGATGACTGGTCTTGGCCACGAGCGTGGTGATCGGCAGAACTTCATCCGCGACCAATTCCAGCAGCGCGGGCAGGGCATGTTGCACCAACGGTAAGCCGGCAGGCGCTTGGCTGTATAGCCGCTGTTTTTCGGCCCAGGTGTGTGGCGCGTGATCACTGCCGATCACGTCGAGTCGATTGCTCAGCAATGCTACGCGCAGGGCATCGCGGTCGGCCTGCGTTTTGATCGCCGGGTTGCACTTGATCAGGTTGCCGAGGCTCGGGTAATCCCGATCATCGAACAGCAGGTGATGCAGGCAGACTTCGGCGGTGATGCGTTTCTGGGCGAGCGGCTTGTCTTCGAACAACGCCAGTTCGCGGGCGGTGGTCAGGTGCAGAACGTGCAGTCGGGTGCCGTGACGCCTGGCCAGGTCCACGGCCATTGAGGAGGAGCGAAAGCAGGCCTCGGCGTTGCGGATCAGCGGGTGGGCCGCAGCAGGAATGTGTTCGCCGAACAATTCATGCAGGTTCGCGGCGTTGGCGTCGATGCTGGGCGTGTGTTCGCAGTGGGCCAACAAAATGGTCGGCACTTCGGCAAATAGCCGCTCGAGAATCCTTGGGTCATCGACCAGCATGTTGCCGGTCGAAGCGCCCATGAACACTTTGACGCCAGCGACTTCACAGGGATTGAGCCTGGCGACGGTGTCGAGATTGTCGTTGCTCACGCCGAAATGAAAAGCGTAATTGGCGACCGAGTTGATCGCCGCTTTCCGCTTTTTGTCAGCCAGTGCGCTGAGGGTCAGGGTCGCAGGATGGGTGTTGGGCATGTCCATGAAGCTGGTGATGCCGCCGGCGACCGCAGCCCGGGATTCGGTGTAGAGGCTGCCCTTGTCCGGCGAGCCTGGGTCGCGGAAGTGCACTTGGTCGTCGATCATGCCGGGCAGCAGCCATTGCCCTTGTGCATCGATTTCCACGTCGGCATTTTCACCGTGGAGGCTGCTGGCGATCTTCACGATTCGACCGTTGCTCACCAACAGATCACCGTCAAACTCGCGACCTTCATTCACCAGCCGGGCATTGCGAATCAGCACGCTGCTCATGGTCAGAACTCGTTCTGCAGGGCTTTGTAGCCGCGCACCAGGTCGACGTTGGTACGCGCCACATCCTCGGAAAACTCCGAGGCGCTGATGCTCACCGGTGGGAACTGCGACAGATCTGTCTTCGGGCCGATGCGGGTGGTGGAGGGCACATAGAAGTCTTCGGGTAAGTCGCGACCATCGACCACCGAGTTGTGCCGCACCACGCAGCCGTCACCGACTGCGCAGTTGAACAGCACGCTGTTGAAACCGATAAACACTCGGTCGCCAACCTTGCACGGACCATGAACGATCGAGCGGTGGGCGATAGAACTGAATTCGCCGATGGTCACGGCCGCGCCGGACTTGGAATGGATCACCACGCCATCCTGGATGTTCGAGTTGGCGCCGATGGTGATCGGCTCCATCTCGCCCGAGGCATCCACCTCGTCGGCCCGAATCACCGCGTAGGGGCCGACGAAGACGTTTTCGCCGATCACCACTTTGCCGCAGATGATTGCGGTTTTATCGACGTAGGCGGACTCCGCTATCACTGGCAAATCACCCGAAGGGTTCTTGCGGATCATGGCTGGCTCAACGCGTTGTACAGGGTGTTGAGGTTGTACTCGAACAACCCGACAAAGGTGCTGGCCGGCCCGGTCGCCGCGAGCGCATCGGAGTACAACGTGCCACCGATGTGCGCGCCGCTTTCATCGGCAATCTGCTTGAGCAGGCGTGCATCCTTGATGTTTTCCATGAACACCGCTTTGACCTTGGCCTGGCGTATCTGGGTGATCAGAGCAGCGACTTCGGCGGCGGACGGTTCGAGTTCAGTGGACAGGCCTTGAGGGGCCATGAAGTCGATGCCGTAAGCCTGACCGAGATAACCGAAGGCGTCATGGGACGTTACGATTTTGCGATTACCCGGTGGTAGCGAGCTGAGTTTTTCCTTGGCTTCAGCAAGTAGCGCGTAGATCTGTTTCAGGTAGGCCTGACTGTTGTGTTCGTAGTCGGCTTTGTGGGTTGGGTCGGCGGCGATCAGTGCCTTGGTGATATTGCTGATGTACAACTCAGTGTTCGCCAGGTTGTGCCAGGCGTGTGGGTCGGGAACCCTCTCGCCGTCCTCATCCAGGGAGCGCGGGATGACGCCGTGACTCGCGCTGATCACAGGCGCTTTGGTCTCGGTGCTCGTCACCAGACGGTCCAGCCATGGCTCGAAACCCAAGCCGTTTTTGATGATCAACTTGGCTTTGAGCAACGCCTTGGCGTCGTCAGGCGTCGGCTCGTAGGTGTGAGCATCGGCGTCCGGGCCGACCATGTTGATGATCTGGATATGGTCGCCGCCGACTTGATGGGTCATGTCGGCGAGGATACTGAAACTGGTGACTACCTGAAGCTTTTCCGCAGCAGACAGCGACATCGACAGCATCAAGCTGAACAGCACGAGTAAAGCGCGCATCGGGTAACACCTCATTGGGATGTGAGCAAAGGCGGGCGGCGCAGTAAACCGTGCACCGGTCCGAACACCACGGACAGCAGATACAAACCACCAGCCACCAGCACGATCGCCGGGCCGCTGGGCAGTGAGTAGTAGAACGACAGCAATAAGCCGAGCCACACCGAGAGGCAGCCGAGCAGGGCGGCGATGGTCATTAACATCGGCAAGCGACGACTCCAGAAGCGAGAAGCGGCGGCGGGCAACATCATCAAACCGACCACCATCAGCGCGCCAATGGCTTGGAAACCGATCACTAGGTTCAGCACCACCAACATCAGAAACACACCGTGGGCCAGTGGTCCGAGGCGGCTAACGGTTTGTAGGAAGAGTGGGTCGAGGGTGTCCAGCAATAGGGGTTTGTAGATGAACGCCATGGCGATCAGGCTGAAGCCGGAGACCCAGAGCATGCCAGTCAACGTCGGGCCATCGACCGCCAGCGCCGAGCCGAACAACAGGTGCATCAGGTCCAGGCGTTTGCCGGCGATGCCGAGGATCAGCACGCCGCTGGCAAGGGAGATCGGGTAGATCGCGGCGAGGCTGGCGTCTTCCCGCAGGCCGGTGCGACGGGTGATCCAGGCGGCGAGTCCAGCCATACCGAGACCAGCACCGAGGCCGCCGATGGTCAGCGCCGGCAGACTTAATCCGGCGAACCAGAAGCCCAATGCGGCCCCCGGCAGAATGCCGTGAGCCACGGCGTCGCCGATCAGGCTCATGCGTCGCAGGATCAAAAACACACCCAACGGTGCGGTGCTGCATGCCAGAACCAATCCGCCGAGAAGCGCTCGGCGCATGAACACGAACTCGTGGAACGGTTGCCAAAGATGAGCGGCAGCGTGCATCAGGCCACCCGCGCTTGTGGTTGTTGATGGATCAGATCAACGCTCGATCCGAGGACGCAGCCTGTGCTTTTGATCAGCAACGTTTGAGGAATGTGTTGGCGAACGGCGGCCAGGTCATGGCACACGATCAGCTGGGTTCGGCCTTCGGCATGCCAGGCGTGAATGTGTTTCCAGAGCAGCGCCTGGCCGAGCTCGTCGAGGGCGGCATGGGGTTCGTCGAGCAGCAGCAGTGGCGAATCCGCGAGGCTCAAACGGGCGAGCAGGGCACGCTGTAATTCGCCGCCGGACAAGGCCATCAATGGGCGCTGTTCCAGTCCACTCAGACACCAATTTTCCAGCACGGCTTTGAGGCGTTGTCTGCGTATCTCTGGAGACTGCGTGCTCCCCCAGAAACCGGCGGCCACTAACTCTTGCAAGCTGATGGGGAATTGGCGATCCAGATGTTGTTGCTGTGGAAGGAACGAGAGGCCGCCCTTGTGTGGAACATCCAGGATGACTTTGCCGGTTAGCGGTTTTTGCAACCCCGCGATGACTTTCAGCAGGCTGCTTTTACCCGAACCGTTCGCACCGATTACGGCGGTGAGACTTCCTTTGGCCAGTTCGAAATCCACGGATGGAGTCAGTGGCTGGCCGGGTGCACCCCAACGCAAGGCTTGGCAATGAATCATGCGGCCTCCCAATTCCAGCGGCTTTCGGCGACCGCATCGTGGGCGTGGAGGCTCTCCGCGTGGACGACTCGTATGTGGAAGGCGTTGATGCCGGGGGAGCGTTTCAGGGCCAGGTTCAAACGTCGTGCGGCGTCTTCGCAGAACATCAGGTTCTGACCATTTGCCAACGCGAAGGCTTGTTCGTCGGCGCGTTTTACGGCGGTTTGTACGGCGGTGCCGAGGGCTGCTTCGGCGTCGTTGATGATCGCGATCAGCGGCAGGTCATCCAGATAGTCATCCAGTCGAAGGCGCAGTCTCGCAGTGCTCCGTTGGCTGTGAGGCGTTGCGATGATGCCTTTTGTGGAGCCGAGCCAAGTCAATACATCGGCGTGTTGCAGCGGCTGGTTGGCGAAGTCATCGACGAATTGCTGCTGAATCAACTGCCGGGAAAGCGCTGCGGAACACGGGCAGGTCGAGGAATAAGGCACGTCGATTTTTAGTTCCACGTGGAACATCGCGTTTTTCAACCGTGCTTCGATGCTTACTGGATATGTTTTCCAGCCGGCCAATGGACTGATTAGCGCCGGCCTTTTGAGCAGTAAATCGGTATGAATTTTTAAGTACGCGCTAGTGGACAGTCCTTCATGAGTGTTGAGAAAGCTTTGCAAAACTCGCCGCAACAAGAAGGGCGTCAGGTTTTCTTGCTCAAGCATTTCCAGCGTCAAATACAGCCGCGACATATGAATCCCGCGCGCCTCTCCATCATCAAGGCTGACGCCCGCGTCGGCCTTTGCACTCAGTCGTTGGCCATCGAATAAAACAGGAAGAGCAATGCCGCACATGCCCACCCAGTCGAGTGGCAGGGCTTGGCGTGAGGCCTGCGCGGCAATATCCGGCAGAGTCAGCGCATTCATGAGCAGGTCCATCGTGGGAGTCGATTCAATATGTTATGTTATTACATTAAAATCAACCATGCCTTTTTTATGAACGGGCTTTCATCATGCACAGACGTCACCTGCTCAACCTGATCCTGGCCAGCGCGGCCTTCGCTTTGCCGTTTGGCGTCTCGGCCACACAGATTCGCAATGCGCGGCTCTGGCGCTCGGATGACAAGCTGCGATTGGTGTTCGATCTGAGCGGGCCGGTACAGTACAAGACGTTTTCCCTGAGCGCTCCCGAACGGCTGATCATCGATGTGAGTGGCGCCAACCTGAGTGGCGATTTCAGTCAGTTGGCGCTCAGCAACACTGTGATTCGCTCGATCCGTTCCGGACAATTTGGTCAGGGTGATACGCGAATCGTCCTCGACCTCAGCGGTCCGGTGCAGCTCGCCAGTTTTTTGCTGCCACCGCGGGACGGCCAGGGCCATCGACTGGTACTTGATCTGAAGATTGCTGCGCCGTTACAAATGGCGGCTGCGTCCGAGGGGGTCGGCGACAAGGCTCACCCCAAGCGCGACATCATCGTGGTGGTCGACCCTGGTCACGGTGGCAAAGACCCCGGCGCGGTCGGCGCCAAAGGTGAGCGTGAGAAAGACGTGGTGTTGTCCATCGCCCAATTGTTGGCCAAACGGCTGAAGCGCGAGAAGGGCTTCGACGTGAAACTGGTGCGCAACGACGACTTCTTCGTGCCGTTGCGCAAGCGTGTGGAGATCGCTCGCAAGCACAACGCCGACATGTTCATCTCGGTGCACGCGGACGCGGCGCCGCGCCTTACCGCGTCAGGCGCCTCTGTGTATTGCTTGTCTGAAGGTGGAGCGACTTCCGCCACGGCGCGCTTCATGGCGCAACGTGAGAACGGCGCAGACCTGCTGGGCGCTACCAGCCTGCTCAATCTCAAAGACAAGGACCCGATGCTCGCCGGAGTCATTCTCGACATGTCGATGAACGCGACCATCGCCGCCAGTTTGCAGTTGGGCAGCACGGTGCTCGGCAGTCTGGCGGGCATCACCACGCTGCATCAGAAGCGTGTGGAACAAGCGGGATTTGCGGTGCTGAAGTCGCCGGATGTGCCGTCGATCCTGGTGGAAACCGGCTTCATCTCCAATGCTCGCGACAGTCAGCGACTGGTCACCGCGCGCCACCAGCAGGCCGTAGCCGATGGCTTGTTTGAAGGATTACAGCGCTACTTCCAGAAAAATCCGCCGGTAAACAGTTACATCGCTTGGCAGCAAGAGCAGAAGAAATCCCAGGCCTAACATCCTGTAATTCGGCTACAGGTGAACTTGCCACTGCTGCCGCCGGAACTGGAAAACCGATTGATCGTGGTCCAGCCGACGCGACGGTTGTAGCCGACCCAGGCCTCGCCATCGGAAGCGAGCCCGGTGAAGAACGTGAGTTGTCCGTAGCGACTGTTGGTCTGCGCCCAATGGCGTTTTCCGGCTGCTTCGAAGCCCCGCAGATAGATCGTGCTTCCGACGGTGTTGACGCTATAGGCGTTGCCGTCGTCATCCACGCAGGCCAGCAGATTGGCGCTTCGGGTGCATTTGGCCAGGGTCGGGATTTGCGCCCAGGCGTCGACAGTGACCAGCAGCGAAAAGCTCATCAGCGCTATTTTCAGGGCTACACGCATAGGATTTCTCACGGACCGAACGGGCTTTAGCATCGTGCCCTTTGTCATCGTGGGCAAGAGGAGAGTGGCTTGATTGTGTTGTTATACTATAACATCAAGTTAAGCCCGACACTGCGACCGGGCATCTCTGTGAGGAATACCTGATGCCCAATCGTCTCCCCGTAACCGTCCTGTCGGGCTTTCTTGGCGCTGGCAAAAGCACGCTGCTCAACTACGTGCTGCGCAATCGCGACAACCTGCGCGTCGCCGTCATCGTCAATGATATGAGCGAAATCAACATTGATGGCGGCGAAGTCCAGCGCGATGTCAGCCTGAACCGCGCGGAAGAAAAACTCGTGGAAATGAGCAATGGCTGCATTTGCTGCACCTTGCGCGAAGACTTGTTGGAAGAGGTGGGCAAACTCGCCAAGGAGGGTCGCTTTGATTATTTGTTGATCGAATCCACCGGCATTTCCGAGCCGTTGCCCGTGGCGGAAACTTTCACCTTCCGGGATGAAGAAGGGCAGAGCCTGGCCGACATCGCCCGGCTCGACACCATGGTCACCGTGGTCGATGGCATGAACTTCCTGATCGACTATCAGGCCGCCGAAAGCCTCGCATCCCGTGGTGAAACCTTGGGTGAAGAGGACGAACGCTCGATCACTGACCTATTGATCGAGCAGATTGAATTCGCCGACGTGATTTTGATCAGCAAGATCGACTTGATCAGCAGCAGCGAGCGCCAGGAGCTGATCGCGATCCTTGAGCGGCTTAACGCCCAGGCGGAAATCATCCCGATGGTCATGGGCGAAATTCCCTTGGCGAAGATCCTCAATACCGGTCGTTTCGACTTCGAAAAGGCCGCCCAGGCGCCGGGCTGGTTACAGGAACTGCGTGGCGAACACGTGCCCGAAACCGAGGAATACGGCATCGCCTCGACAGCTTACCGAGCACGCCGCCCGTTTCATCCGCAGCGCTTTTTCAGCTTCATCGACCGCCCGTGGGTGAACGGCAAACTGCTGCGCTCCAAAGGGTTTTTCTGGCTGGCCAGCAAGCACATGGACGCCGGTAGCTGGTCACAGGCCGGCGGATTGATGCGCCATGGTTTCGCCGGGCGCTGGTGGCGTTTCGTACCGAAACCGCAGTGGCCGCAGGACGAAGAAAGCACGGCCGGGATCATGGAAAACTGGACCGCAGCCACCGGCGATTGCCGTCAGGAACTGGTGTTCATTGGCCAGAACATCGACTTCGCGCAACTCACCACCGAACTCGACAATTGCCTGCTGACCGACGATGAAATGGCGCTGGGTGTCGAGGGCTGGCGATTACTGCCAGATCCATTCGGCCCGTGGCATGAAGAGGTGGCAGCCTGATGTTGGCACCTAGTCTGAAACTGCGGCCGATCATTCATCAGGTTCAAGGTGAGACGCCGCAAGCGCTGACCCGAATACTGGATGACGGCGTAAACCTCGCCGTTTGGCAGCGCCAATTGCCGGCGCACATCTTAGATTTCGGGAGTTTGCTGCTGTCCCTGAACGAGCCGTTGGCCGAGTCGCTGGTCCTGGAGCTGCCCAGCGATGACACCGAACCCAATCTTCACGGATTGGCCTCAGGTTTCAGCGATCTCGAAGGTTACGAGGGTTTCGTCGCCGACGTCTCCTGGCTGGTCAGTGCTTTCGCCTGTTTGCTGGGTGCCAAACGTGTCGGCCTGCGCCTGCGGGTCCTGGACAAGGCCATGTGCCCGCGTTTCCACGTCGATCATGTGCCGGTGCGGTTGATAACCACCTATGCCGGGATTGGCAGTCAGTGGTTGAAAGAAGGCGTGATGGACCGCCGTCAATTGAGCAAGCCCGAGGCCGAGCCTCAGGACGGTCCGCTGATCGAGCAGATCGCCAGCGGTGACGTCGCGCTGCTCAAAGGCGAGAAATGGCACGGCAACGAAGGCTTCGGCCTTATTCACCGGTCGCCACAGCTTGCGTCCGGCGAGCGGCGGTTGATTCTGACGCTCGACTGGCTAAGCTAGCGGCTCACGGCTTGAGCCAGGTTCCCTGGCTCTGGGCTTCGCAAAACGGCTTTAAATACGCCGCATCCGTGGCGACGCCGTAATAGTGAATATCCTGCCGGTAAGGCATATTGGCGACTTGGGCGTTGCTGCACACGCCGAACGCGCCGGTAGGGCATTGATCGACGTACTGCACCTCGACTTTCTGGTGAGGAAGGTTCGGCTGGCAGAAACCATCGGCGAACAGTTTTTCCGGGATGTTGCGGTTCTGCTGGCAGACTTTCACGTCGAGTCGCGCAGCCGTGCTATGTACCACGCAGGCCTGGGCCAGCGCCTCACCCGAAGTGAGCGCCAAGAGCAACGACAATCCCATCAACCGCATCCACTACCTCCTCAGAAAACATCGACCATGTTGCAGAATATTCCCACTCACGTCATTGCTGGCCCGTTGGGTGCCGGCAAGACCAGCTTGATCAAGAATCTGCTGATGCAGCGGCCGGTCGGTGAGCGCTGGGCGGTGCTGATCAACGAGTTCGGTCAGATCGGCCTTGATGCTGCGTTGCTGACCCAGGACGCCGATGGTATCGCACTGGGTGAGGTGGCCGGGGGCTGTTTGTGTTGCGTCAACGGTGCACCTTTTCAGATCGGTCTCGGGCGTTTGCTGCGCAAGGCGCGCCCGGATCGGTTATTCATCGAACCTTCCGGGCTGGGTCATCCGGCGCAGTTGCTCAGGCAATTGAGTGAAGCGCCGTGGCAAGGCGTGTTGGCTGTTCAACCCTGCGTGCTGGTGCTGGACGCCCAGGCACTTGCTGCCGGCAAACCGCTGCCGGTGGCGCAACAGGAAGCGCTGAAGAGCGCTGGGTTGTTGCTGATGAATAAAGCCGAAAATATCGACGATGCTGATCGCCAGCGAATCGCCGCGCAGCTGCCTTCTCGGCCTCTGTATTGGACGCAGCAAGCCCTCTTGCCATTGAGCAAATTACCGGGGCTTGGGGCTCAGGCTGTGGCGGGTGTGGATAACTTCATCGCGCCCAAAGGATTGGCACAGATACCGGCCATCTGGACGGATCCCGCGCTGCCAATTTGCTTGAGTCAGGAACAGGAGGGCGGCTGGAGTGTCGGCTGGCGTTGGCATCCGAGTCAGACATTCGATGCGGCGCGCGTTGGCCAGTGGCTTGAAAGCCTTGTCTGGCGGCGGGCGAAGCTGGTTATCCACAGCGTCGACGGTTGGGTTTCGGTGAATGCACTGGAAAACTCGGTGCTGAACTGGCAGCCCAGCGAATGGCGGCGTGATTCGCGTATCGAGCTGATTTTCAGTGAACCGCAGGATATTGATTCATTGCAAAGAGATCTAGCCGACTGCCGATTGAGCCCGACTCAAATCATGGACGCCATTTAGTGTGTTCTTGCCGCCACTGGCTCAGCTCGATCACCTCAGCGCGCGGCTTCACGACATCGCCCACCGCAGGCGTGTCGTCGAACGGCATTGGGTAGGGCGCCAGTTCAATCTGCGCACTGTGGGCGCCGAACTGGGTGATGGTGCCGTTGTGACGGGTTTCACCGGTCACGGTGAATTCGAAGTTATACACACGGGCGAGACGCCGCCGGTCGTTGGCGTCTTTGATGAACGCGATCTTTTTCAAGGCCACGTTGCCGTCCAGCAGCTCGATTCCAAGCTTTGCGCAATGCTGCGTGACCCGTTCCAGCGCACGCTCGCGCAGGCCATGGTTGTGCCACAACCACGCGCCACCGGTGGCAAGCAACATCAGCACGAAGATATTTCCAAGGGTCAGCATTAACAAGTTGCTCCAACAAGATAGTGTCAGCTTAACTGCGTCGCCGGTCTGTCGTACAGGCTGCGTTTAGTCGCATACTGCGCGGCTTGAATTTCAATCGTTTTACGGAAAACTCACCGCATGAAACGTACGCCCCATCTGCTCGCCATCCAGTCCCACGTAGTGTTTGGCCACGCTGGCAACAGCGCCGCGGTTTTCCCGATGCAGCGGGTCGGGGTGAATGTCTGGCCGCTCAATACCGTGCAGTTCTCCAACCACACCCAGTACGGCCAGTGGGCCGGTGAAGTGCTGGCGCCGCATCAGATTCTCGAGCTGGTCGAGGGCATCGCGGCGATTGGCGAGCTGGGCAACTGCGACGCCGTATTGTCCGGGTATCTCGGCAGTGCGGCCCAGGGCCGGGCGATCCTGACGGGGGTGGCGCGGATCAAGTCGATGAATCCCAAGGCGCTGTATCTGTGTGACCCGGTGATGGGCCATCCGGAGAAAGGGTGCAGCGTGCCCGCGGAGGTCAGCGATTTCCTGCTGGAGGAAGCGGCTGCGGTGGCGGACTTCATGTGCCCGAACCAGCTGGAACTGGACAGCTTTTCGGGGCGCAGGCCGCAATCGTTGTTCGATTGCCTGGCCATGGCGCGAGCGTTGCTGGCGCGCGGTCCGAAGGCTGTGTTGGTCAAGCATCTGGACTATCCCGGTAAGCTGGCGGATGTTTTCGAGATGCTGCTGGTGACGGCCGAAGGCAGCTGGCACCTGTGTCGTCCCATGCTGGCATTTCCGCGTCAGCCAGTGGGCGTTGGCGACCTGACATCCGGGCTGTTTCTGGCTCGCGTGCTGTTGGGCGATAGCCTGGTGGCGGCGTTCGAGTTTGCAGCGTCGGCGGTGCATGAAGTGCTGCTGGAAACCCAGGCTTGCTCCAGCTATGAGCTGGAACTGGTACGGGCTCAGGACCGGATTGCCCACCCGCGGGTGCGGTTCGAGGCGACGGCGATCAGCCTCTGAACGGCGTAGACCCCATCGCGAGTAAGCTCGCTCCCACACAGATCTTCAGTGGACACAGAAATTGTGTCCGTCGTAGATCACTTGTGGGAGCGAGCTTGCTCGCGATGACTCACTCAAGCACCACATCAAAATGACTGAACAGGTCAGGCGTCGCCCTTGATGTCCTGATAGCGTTTTTCCAGTTCCTGACGAATCTGCCGACGTTGCTGGGCCTGCATGAAGCGGCGCTTGTCTTCGCTGTTCTGCGGTTGCAGTGGCGGGACAGCAGCCGGTTTGCGGTCGTCATCCACTGCGACCATGGTGAAGAAGCAGCTGTTGGTGTGGCGCACCGAGCGCTCACGAATGTTCTCGGTCACCACCTTGATGCCCACCTCCATGGAGGTGTTGCCGGTGTAATTGACCGAGGCCAGAAAGGTCACCAGTTCGCCGACATGAATCGGCTCGCGGAAAATCACCTGGTCCACCGACAGGGTCACCACGTAGCGGCCGGCATAACGGCTGGCGCAGGCGTAGGCCACTTCGTCGAGGTATTTGAGCAAGGTACCGCCGTGGACATTGCCAGAGAAGTTGGCCATGTCGGGGGTCATCAATACCGTCATCGACAGTTGTGCGTTTCCGGGTTCCATAGCGTTCTCACGGTTCAAGGCAGAATTTCGGGAGGGCGGCACCTCTGCGGGTGCCTCGTCAGCTTTTCCAAACCAACAGTTATCGGGACGCCGGGCAGGTGGCTGCCGTCACGCTCGGATCGATCTGTTTCCATATATTGCACCGTCTTTCTGCCGTAAGTCGCGGTGTTACCCTTCAAAAGCCCGCCTCAAGGGCAATTCCTACTCGGAACGCGGATTTTTACTCTGCTTTTTCAGACCTGTCCCACGTCTGGCAATTGAGCAATGTCACCCAAGGAGCCCCACACCATGCACGCCATCAGTTTTATTCAAGATCTGGCAGTGATCATGTTGATCGCGGGTGTGGTGACCGTGCTGTTTCATCGCTTCAAACAACCGGTGGTGCTCGGCTACATCGTCGCCGGCTTCATCATCGGGCCGCATACCCCGCCGTTCAGCCTGATCCACGATGAAGAAACCATCAAGACACTCGCCGAACTCGGGGTGATTTTCCTGATGTTCTGCCTGGGTCTGGAGTTCAGCCTGCGCAAGCTGTTCAAGGTCGGCGCCACGGCGTTCATCGCGGCGTTCCTGGAAATCGTGTTGATGATCTGGATCGGCTACGAGATCGGCCGCTGGTTCGACTGGAACACCATGGACTCATTGTTCCTCGGCGCGATCCTGGCGATTTCCTCGACCACCATTATCGTCAAGGCGCTCAACGACCTGAAGATGAAGAACGAGCGTTTTGCGCAGCTGATCTTCGGTGTGCTGATCGTCGAGGATATCCTTGGGATCGGCATCATCGCTTTGCTATCGAGCATCGCTGTCAGCGGCACGGTCAGTTCCGGCGACGTGTTTTCCACGGTCGGCAAGCTCTCGCTGTTCATGATCGTCGCACTGGTCATCGGCATCCTGCTGGTACCGCGATTGCTAGCCTACGTGGCGAAGTTCGACAGCAATGAAATGCTGCTGATCACTGTGTTGGGCCTGTGTTTCGGCTTCTGTTTGCTGGTGGTCAAACTTGAGTACAGCATGGTACTCGGCGCCTTCCTGATTGGCGCGATCATGGCTGAATCCCGGCAATTGCTGAAAATCGAGCGCTTGATCGAACCGGTTCGCGACCTGTTCAGTGCGATTTTTTTTGTCGCCATCGGGTTGATGCTCGATCCGATGATCCTGCTGCAATATGCGTGGCCGATCGCGGTGATCACCGTGGCCGTGGTGTTGGGCAAAATTTTGTCTTGCGGCCTGGGCGCCTTTATCGCTGGCAATGATGGACGCACCTCACTTCGAGTCGGGATGGGTCTTTCGCAGATTGGCGAATTTTCTTTCATCATCGCCGCGCTGGGCATGACGCTGCAGGTCACCAGCAACTTCCTCTACCCGGTCGCCGTTGCTGTCTCGGTGATCACCACGTTGCTGACGCCTTACCTGATCCGCGCGGCTGATCCGCTGTCGATCAAGCTTGCCGCGGTGATGCCACAGCGACTGGGCAGGGTATTAGGGATGTACGGTGAATGGCTGCGCAGCATCCAGCCTCAGGGCGAGGGCGCGCTGCTGGCATCGATGATTCGGCGGATTCTGTTGCAAGTGGGGGTCAATCTGGCACTGGTGATTGCGATCTTTTTCTCGGGCGCGTTTTTTGCCGAGCGCATGTCGGCGTACCTGCAAGCCTGGATCAGTGACCCGAGCTGGCAGAAAGCGTTGATCTGGGGTGGGGCGTTGCTGTTGTCGCTACCGTTCCTGATCGCCGCCTATCGCAAGCTCAAGGCGCTTTCGATGCTGTTGGCGGAGATGGGTGTGAAGCCGGAGATGGCCGGCCGCCACACGCAGCGAGTGCGCCGGGTGATCGCCGAAGTGATCCCGATCCTCTCGCTGCTGGTGATTTTCCTGCTGCTGGCAGCCTTGTCGGCCAGTATTCTGCCGACCAACAAGTTGCTGGTGCTGATCGTCGTAGTCGCGGCCGCTGTAGCAGCGCTGCTCTGGCGCTGGTTCATCCGCGTTCACACGCGCATGCAGGTGGCCTTGCTGGAAACCCTGGACAACCACAAGGATTCGTCCGGGCATTGACCACGCAGGGTGTCAGGCAGATCAGCTTTCCAGCCAGACGTCCCGCGCCCAGTGCCACACCGATTCCCAGGTTTCTTCGGCGATCAGCTCTTCTTCGGCCAACCACAACACCACGGTGCCGTCTTCTTCGACCAGGTAGTAGTTGTCACCGTCCTGGCAGATCGGAATCATGCTGCGATCAACACCCGCGTCCCAAGCGTTGGCGGCAACGTCCGGCAGGTAGGTGTGGGATTGCGGGTCGGTAACGGTTACCGGCTCCAGGCTGCCATAGACGACGTCGCTGACGGTCAGCAAAAATTCTCTGAAGACAAACGGAATGTCGATGAACAGCTGTTCTTCGATTTCCACCAGTTGATCTTCGTCGGGCAACTCCAAGGGGACCGGTACCGGTTCGTTGGCTTCACGCAGTTGTTCGATGATTTCTTCCACGTCCGGGATCCTCTTGCTTGATGGCGCGGTTTAGTTGGGGCGGTTTATACAGTAGCTCGCTATAGATGCAACCGCGAAATAGAAAACCCCAGCCGAGGCTGGGGTTTTTATTACAACATGCTTAACGCGGGAGGGATCAGCCGTTCTGGCGGATACCGGCGACCAGCCAAGGCTGGTTCTCGCCCTGCGGACGTTCCATGTTCCAGCTTTCGCTGAACACTTCGCCCTGGTCGAAACGCGAGGTCTTCGACACACCGGTGAAGGTCAGGGTGGCGATGGTCTTGTCGGCGCGATCATCCACGCCGTCCAGTTGTACATTGAGGTCATCAATGTAGGTGGACTGGAAACCTTCACCCAGGTCGGCACGTTCGCGCTTGAGGAACTCCAGCAGCTGTGGGGTCACGAACTCGGAGATCTTGTCCATTTCATTCGCGTCCCAGTGCTGTTGCAGGGACTGGAAGTGGTTGCGGGCCGCTTCAATGAAATTCTTTTCATTGAACCAGGCCGGAGCATTGATCACCGGACGAGCGGCAACAGGTGCAGCCGAGCCGCCGAAGATCGACCCCATGGCTGTTGGCTTCTGCTCGAACACTTCACGCTGCATCGGCGCGCCAGCTGGAGACAGATGCTCCTGTTGCTTGCGACGACGAGCGGCGATGAACCGGAAGACCAGGAAGGCGATGACGGCCATGATCAGGATGTCGAAGATCTGCATGCCCTGGAAGCCGCCGCCCATGAACATGGAGGCCAGCAGGCCACCGGCAGCGATACCGGCCAGAGGGCCGAGCCAGCGCGAAGCACCGCCGGCCTTGGCGGCAGCTCCAGCGGCACCGGCCGCGCCGGCAGTAGCAGCAGCGCCACCTGCGGCAGAAGAAGGAGCCATTTGGCTGGTCTGGTGAGTCGGCGCAGCGCCGGAGCTCTTGCCGCCACCAAAGCGCTTGGCGGCATTGGCGTCGAGGCTCATCGTCAGGCCAATGCACAACGCCATGGCGATGCTAAGAAAACGTTTCATAAAGGGAATTCCCATTTGTGGAAGGCACGCGCGCCATGTTGCACAGCTGAAGTGTTACTGGCTAGCGGCAGAGTGTTTCGGGCTTTTGCCTGACAGGTTGCGTTCAGCTTCAGTCAGCGCAATAAGGCCTGTTAACTTTGGTCTGTAGGATTGTTTAATTAGTTCTGTAGGAATAGCTAGCAGTGGGCGCTGCGCAGATCAAACTATGGGAGCGAGCTTGTTCCGGGCGGCGTTCCGACGATGAACGATGACGCGGTATTCCTGATACTCCGCGGTGCCGCCATCGTCGGAACGCCGCCCGGAACAAGCTCGCTCCCACATTGAATCACTGGCGGGCTTTAGATCGCTTCCAGCTTCGCGTATCCAAGCATCAGCCACTTGCTGCCTTCACCGAAGTTCACCTGCACCCGAGCCTGAGCACCGGCACCTTCAAAATTCAGGATCACGCCATCACCAAACACCGAATGCCGTACCGCTTGGCCGAGGCTGAACCCGGTGTCCGGAATCTCGCTGCCGCCAAACAGGCTGCTGGAACTTTGCTGCTGACCACCACCGAACGGACGGCTGACGCTGTTGGACAGCCGCACTTCCTGGATTAGGCCTTTCGGCACTTCACGTACGAAACGCGACACTTTGTTGTAGGTCTCGCTGCCGTACAGGCGTCGGGTTTCAGCATAGGTCATCACCAGGTTCTGCATGGCCCGGGTGATGCCGACGTAGGCCAGACGGCGCTCTTCTTCAAGACGCCCCGGCTCTTCAAGGCTCATCTTGTGCGGGAACAGGCCTTCTTCCATGCCCACCAGGAACACGTAAGGGAATTCCAGGCCCTTGGCACTGTGCAAGGTCATTAACTGAATGCTGTCTTCGTGCTCGTCGGCCTGAGTATCTCCGGCCTCCAGCGACGCATGACCGAGGAACGCCGCCAATGGCGTCAGATCTTCGTCTTCTTCAGCATTTTCGAAGTTGCGTGCGGCGCTGACCAGTTCCTCAAGGTTTTCTACCCGTGCCTGTCCTTTTTCGCCTTTTTCCGCTTCGTGGTAGGCAATCAGCCCGGATTGCTCGATGACGGTCTGGGTCATCAGGTGCAGCGGCATGTCCATGCACTTGGCGGCGAGGTTCTCGATCAGCTCAATAAATGCCCCGAGCGCGCCAGCGGCGCGGCCGGTCAGGCCTTTATTGGCGACCAGCAGGCGCATGGCTTCCCACATCGACACATCGCTGTGACGGGCATGGTCGCGAATCGCTTCGACGGTTTTCTCACCGATACCACGGGCCGGAACGTTGATCACCCGCTCCAGCGCTGCATCGTTGCCACGACCTTCGAGCAAACGCAGGTAGGCCATGGCGTTCTTGATTTCTGCCCGCTCGAAGAAGCGCTGACCGCCATAGATGCGGTACGGAATGCGCTCACGCAGCAAGGCTTCTTCCAAAACGCGCGATTGGGCGTTGGAGCGGTACAAAATCGCGATATCGCTGCGGGCCAAGCCGGTTTTCAGCGCACGTTCGATGGTTTCCACTACGTAGCGTGCTTCATCGTGTTCGTTGAACGCGGCGTACAGGTTGATCGCTTCGCCTTCACCGCCATCGGTCCACAGCTCTTTGCCCATGCGTCCGGTGTTGTTGGCGATCAGGGCGTTGGCGGCCTTGAGGATGCCGGCAGTGGAGCGGTAGTTCTGCTCCAGGCGAATGGTTTCGGCGTCCGGGAAGTCGTCGGAGTACTGATAAATGTTCTCGATTTTTGCGCCACGCCAGCCGTAAATCGACTGATCGTCGTCGCCGACCACCATCAGGCTGTCGCCGCCCTTGGCCAGCAAACGCAGCCAGGCGTACTGCACGGCGTTGGTGTCCTGGAACTCGTCCACCAGAATGTGCCGGAAGCGCTTTTGATAGTGCGTCAGCAGACCCGGATGATCGCGCCACAAATCGAGGGCGCGCAGCAGCAGTTCGGAGAAGTCGATCACGCCGGCGCGCAGGCACGCGGCCTCATAGGCTTCATAAATGCTGCGCATGGTCGCCAGGAACAGGTCGCCGCTGGCTTGAATGTGCTGTGGACGCAGACCTTCGTCTTTCTGCCCGTTGATGAACCACTGGGCCTGACGGGCCGGCCAGCGTTGTTCATCCAGACCCAGCTCGCGGATCACCCGCTTGACCAGCCGTTGCTGGTCGTCGCTGTCGAGAATCTGGAAAGTCTGGCTCAGGCCGGCTTCCTGCCAGTGCGCCCGCAACAAGCGGTGCGCCAGGCCGTGGAAGGTGCCAACCCACATGCCGGCCGGGTTGATACCCATCAGCTGCTCGATGCGATGACGCATCTCGGCAGCGGCCTTATTGGTGAAGGTCACCGACAGGATCGAGTGGGGCGAGGCGTTTTCGACCTGGATCAACCAGGCGATACGGTGCACCAGCACTCGGGTTTTACCGGAACCAGCACCGGCCAGGACCAACTGACGACCCACGGAGGCAGCTACGGCCTGGCGTTGGGCATCGTTGAGGGAGTTCAGCAGAAGGGAGAGATCATCGCGCATCGGGGCATTCTAGGGTGCGCCGTCACACCGGGCAAACCGAGCTTTGCATTAGCCGATGAAAGAAGCACGGATGACGACCGGTCGGTCATGGGCTGCAGGCGTTGGCGGGGCTCGCTCCAAGCCTTTTCAGCGGGTAAGGAGGGGGGCAGTTTTTGTCGATTTTATGATCTGGGGCAGTTTGGTCCGGGCACTTGCTTGTGTATGCTCCGTCGACGTTTCGGGCTCATGCTCATCATTATAAGAACAAGAACATTGCCTATGACCCTCAGCACCGACCTGTCGGGCCCCGTCGTGGAGCCCCGGGTTATCCGCAAACAGTACGCCATGGAAATGGCGGTCGAACGCACGCGCCTGCTTTATCAGGGCTCGTTGCTGCCCACGTTATTCATGTTGATCAATGGTCTGGTCTGCGCAGGCTTGCTTTGGAGTCCGCAGCGCTACTTCCTGGTCAGCGTCTGGCTGGTGTGGCTGTTGTCGCTGGTGGCATTGCGGGTGATTCAAGTCGCAGCCTTTGATTCGGCGATACCCAACCGCCAAGCCCATCCGATCTGGCGCCGCATGTTTTTGCTGGGGTCGGCCATGACCGGCCTGACCCTGGCCGGCGCCGGCATTGCCTTGGTACCCGCTGACAATTTCATGCAGCAAGCCTGGGTGTTCGGCCTGATCGGCGCAGCGGCGCTTTCGGCCAGCGTTGCCTACGCGGTCAACCTGCCGGCGTTTCTGTCCTTTACCTTGCCCTGTTTGTTGCCGGCCATCGGCTATCTGTTCTGGGGCGGCGATGAACAAGGTCAGGGATGGGGTTGGTTCGGGTTGATTTTACTGGGGGCGCTAAGTGTGGTCGCCTGGCAGGTCAATCGGCTCATCGATAGCGGGCTGTTGCGGCGCTTCCAGAATCAGGCATTGATCGAGCACTTGCAGCAGGCCCAGCGTTGCAGTGACCAGCTCAATCACAACCTGGCCAAGGAAATCGACCAGCGCCGTCGTGCCGAAGACGAACTGCGGCAAATTCAGATCGAGCTGGAAAGCCGCGTCGCCCAGCGCAGCCTGGAGCTGGACGCCGCCAACCAGGCCCTGAGCAAGAGTGAAGCGCGTCTGGCGCTGGCGTTGAAGGCCAGTGAGTTGGGCTTGTGGGACTGGAACCTGCAAACCGACGAAGTCCATCACACCCACCTTCAGGAACTGTTCGGCCTGGAACCGGAACTCGTAACGGCGATGCTCCGCCACCTCAAGCCGCGCCTGCACCCCGATGACTTGCCGTCGCTCAAGCGCGCGCTGGTCGAGCATTTGAAGGGGCGCAGCGAGGACTACCAAATCGAGTACCGCGTGCGCCATGGCGATGGCCATTGGGTCTGGATCGAGGACCGTGGCCGGGCCGTTGAGCGCGGGGAAAATGGCCGAGTGATCCGCATGGTCGGCACCCGTCGCGACATCAGCGTCAGCAAAGGTCTGGAAGAGCAGCGGCAATTGGCCGCGACGGTGTTCGAGGCCGCCAGCGAAGGCATTGTGATTTTCGATCCGAATTACGCGCTGATCGCGGTCAATCAGGCTTTCAGCCGAGTCACCGGCTACGACATTGAAGACATGATCGGACGCAACGTGGTCGAGTTGCCATGCAGTCGAGATGCCCGCCGACACTACGCGGCGATTCATCAGGCGCTGGAGCAGCACGGCAGTTGGCAGGGCGAGCTGGTAGAAACCCGCAAGAATGGCGAGGTGTATCCGCAATGGTTGCAACTCAATGCTGTGCGCGATGCTCGGGGAAATGTGAGCCATATCGTCGGCTTCTTCGCCGATCTATCGGCTCGCCGCGAATCCGAAGAGCGCATGCGTTACCTGACCCATTACGATGAATTGACGGGGCTGGCCAACCGTTCACTGTTCCGCGAACGGCTAAGCGAGGCCCATCAGCGGGTACGCCAGGGCGGCCACCGCAATCTGGCGTTGCTGCATATCAATCTGGATCGTTTCAAGCTGCTCAACGACAGCCTTGGCCATGAAATCGCCGACCAACTCTTGCAGAAAATGGCCCGGCGGATGATCAATGCGTTGCCTGAGGCGGACACCATCGCTCGCTTATCCGGCGATGAATTTGCCGTGTTGTTCAATGCCTACGGCAACCTGTCGAGTCTGGTGCGGGTGGCGACCCGACTGTCGACCAAGCTGCGTTTGCCGATCACTGTCGATGGCCATGAACTGGTGGTCAGCGCGTCCATGGGCATCAGCCTGTTGCCGGACAACGCGCGAGAAATTTGCGCGCTGGTCAGTCAGTCGAATATGGCCATGCAGCACGCCAAACACCTGGGCGGGAATAACTTCCAGTTCTACACCGACAGCCTGCAAGCCAGTACGTTGGAGCGCTTGCAGCTGGAAAATCAGCTGCGTAAAGCCATCGAAGAGAAGCAGTTGATGGTGTTTTACCAACCGAAACTGTGCCTCGCCACGGGCCGGCTGAATGCCGCCGAGGCGCTGGTACGCTGGGATCACCCGACCATGGGGCGTGTGCCGCCGGGGGACTTCATCGGCCTGGCCGAGGAAACGGGGTTGATCGGTCCGATCGGCGAGTTCGTGTTGCGTCAGGCCTGCTGGCAAGCCTGTGAGTGGCAGCGCCAGGGGCTTGCGCCGATTCGGGTATCGGTCAATCTGTCGGTGCATCAATTGCGTCAGGGCAAACTGGTCAGCCTTGTCCGCCAGGTGCTGGAAGAAACCGGCCTGGCGCCGCACAACCTTGAGCTGGAACTCACTGAAAGTCAGTTGCTGGACAGCGTCGAGCACATCATTGCGACCTTCCAGCAATTGCGGGATTTGGGGGTTAAGTTGGCGATTGATGACTTTGGCACCGGGTATTCGTCCCTGAGCTACCTCAAGCGCATCCCGGTGGATTACGTGAAGATTGATCAGGCGTTTATCCGCGGTCTGGGGGAGGGCAGCGAGGACGCGGCGATCACCCGGGCGATCATTGCCATGGCGCACGGCTTGTCGCTCAAAGTGGTGGCCGAGGGTGTGGAGCGGGCAGAACAGTTGGAGTTTTTGAAAGCCGAGCACTGCGATGAAGTGCAGGGCTATTTGATTAGCCGCCCGGTTGACGCCAATAGCCTTGGCAACCTTCTACTTGAGCAAGATACAGGTGAGAACCTCCGCTGAGTCATCACGTCGTGTGGTAACTCAGCGGGAGGGGAGCGGCTAGGAGAGTTATTTATTAGGCGGCGTTGGTCGTACTATAAACAATACGCCCATCATTCAAAACTCACTCGTTATTTTCACCTGGCACATAGGTGAAAAAGCCCTCGGTCCAATGATCTTTACCAAGCTCGAAGCATTCAATAAAAAATCCATCTTTATTTTCAGAAAATCCCGCTCTGAGACTGGCTCTTTTCACAGCGTCCTCGGCAGACGTTTGAGATTCATAGACACCTATGAATTTTATATCGTCCTGCCCATTTGGTAGCTCATTAGTGTGCGTAACTATGTAAACAATACTCATATTATTAACTCCGCTGCTGGGGGGTTACTCGAAAGCACGATCGCCCCATTTTCTGATTTTATTATGTTCCGACGCAGGCCCCTTGTCGTAACCACTGTTGCCATATTTTTCGCCAAGAATCCGATCGGCGAAATCTCTTCCTGTCTCGCCTTGGAGCGGCCTTTTCCCTTTCGCCCAACTGGGAACGTCTTTAGCTCCGTCCTTTCCAGAGAGACCAGCGATTGGTTTTTTATGTTCCTTCGCGTCCGGTTCAGATTCACTAAATAGCTTATCGCCTAGATACCAACTAAGTCCTGCGCCTAGGCTCGCGCCTATGACGCCACCGACGGCTGTTCCCGCTCCAGGGCATACAAATGTGCCCAGCGCAGCGCCAGTTTCTGCGCCTGTCACCAAAAGTGGATTTTGTCCAGTTGGATCAATATATTTCAGGGGGTTCATTTTCCCGTAGGTGTAAGTATTTATCCCGCCATTCAATCCAATAGGATCGCTCTGGATATAGCGCCCTGTTTCCGGGTCGTAATCTCTGAAATAGTTGTAGTGCAACTCAGTCTCAACGTCATAGTACTGACCCGGGAAGCGGAGGTTTAGAGTCAAGGAACCACTGATTTTTCCTACACCAAAGGCGTCGGGTTTCCACTCCCACACCATGTCCTGAGTCGCATTCGTTGCGAAACGTGGTGTATTGAGATGGTCGCTATGAAGATAGAACAGGGCGCTGTTGGCAAGTGCACCTGACGTGTCGTAATTCACGCTTACACCGCCCAACGGCAAACCTTCGAGCCAAACATAAAACTGACTCGTAAGCTTCATGCCGTGGCTGTCAAACAGAGTTTCGCCCAGCAATTCACCATCAAGCCCATAGAGAAATGTGATAACGCCTTGTGGAGTAATTTTCTGGGTGCGTTGACCTAGGGCGTTGTAGCGAAACTGAGCCCGAATCATCCCGTCAATCTTCACGCTGCTCAGGCGATTCTGTTCATCGTAGGAGAGTTGGCGATTGGCGCGGTCTTTGATCAGATTGCCTACCGCATCGGTGTTCACCGAATGGTCGTCAATCTGGATCAAACGATTGTTTCTGACGCCATACTGGTAGGTCGTGACTGCACTGTCTTGCGCTTTGCCTTCGACCAGAGGAGTGAGAGTTTTGTTGGTACGGTTACCCACCGCGTCATAAGTAAAGGTTTGCTGTCGGGTGGCATTTGCTTCTTCTGTCAGGCGATCGAGCGCGTCATAGCGGTAATTCAGATTTCCGACCGAGCTGCTTTGTACTTTGGTGATGTTTCCGATGGCATCGTAGGTATAGGCGTTGCTCCAGCCGGCGACGGTTTGTGCAGTTATCCGATAGTCCAGGTCGTAGGTACGTTGAAGCGTAGTCCCATTGTTCCAGGTTAGCCCTTTGAGCGGGCCGAAGGGTAGGTAAGCAAGGTCGTGCACGAAGGTGGTCGGTGCATCTGCGCCACGCCGGATTTGCACTTGACTGACTTGTCCAGCGGCGTTGCGTAGGTAGTGAATGCTGAACCCGGTCGGGTAGTCGATCCGACTGAGTCGATTTGCTCCATCGTATTCGTAACCCAGTTTTTCCAGCTGGGTTGCTTCATTCGTTCGCGGTGTATGCAGTTGGGTTGCGAGGTTGCCTTGCGCGTCATAGGTGTAACTCAGGACGCCATTTATGTCTTCCGCTGCTGTCAGTCGGCCGATACCTTTGTTGCCGTTGGCAATCGAGTCGTAGTGGAAGCGAATATCCAGCCCTGAATTTGCCGCATAACGGCGAGTGGTCAATCGATTGAGGGCATCGTAGGTGAACGTTATGACTACGCCGCGCGCATCGGTTTTTTGTGTGATGTTGCCAGCGGCGTCATATTTGTAGCTACTGGTACCACTGTCGGGGCTATCCAACTGCGTCAGATTGCCTAAACCATCGTATTGATATCGAGTGATTACACCGCGTGAGTCGCTGACCTGTGTGAGATTGTCTTGAACGTCGTATTCAAAATTAGTCGTGCCGTTTAGTGGGTCAGTATTTTTTATCAAGCGATCGAGTGAGTCATAGGCTCCGGTGTGGCTGTAATTGTGAGGATTGGTAATAGTGGTCGGATTATTGTTCAGGTCATATTGCGTGCGACTGATCTGGCCACTAGCTCCCACTGAGTGCAGTAAGCGTCCGAGTTCGTCATATGCCCATCGATGCTGTTTTGTCAGATCACCTGTATTGTTTTTGAGTCGTAATGTGGTGCGATTGCCCATCGGGTCGAGATCAAATTCGACTTGTTCCTCAAGGCTATTAGTGATACGAATGAGCCGTCTGGCGTCATCCCATGTGTAGATTAACCAGCTACCATCGCCACGAATCAGCTTGGTAATGTCACCGACAGCATTGTGTTCGAACCGAGTAGTGTTATTGGCAGTATTTACTGACGTTAACCAGCCTTGCGGCGCATAGGTCAGGTTTGTGATGACTCCATTGGGATCGACAATAGTTTGTGGGTTACCCATAACGTCGAAATTCGAAAGTTCAGTGATATGTCCGAGCGCGTTGATAATACGTGTCAAATATCCTTTCATATCGTATTCGTAGCGGGTGATGTCGTTTACATCGGTCCGGGGACCATCCGATAACTCAAGCAGGCCTTCAGTGTTGTAGGCGAATGACCTGCTGCGTTCCGTTGTTTGTTCAAACATGGATGTAATGGTCGCTCCGCCTAGTGCAAGCGCAAAAAGACCTATGCTCAATATCAGTGTGTTCATGATCAGATCCTTCTGAGTCAGCGTGCAGTAACGGTCTGAGTGAGTTGTCGTCCTTCAGCGTTGTAGGTGTATTGAATTAACCGGTTCGGTTGGGTGATGCGCACGGGAAGGAATAGAGTTGGGTGCCATTCGGTGGTGATGATTCTGGAGTCGGCTGTTCCGCTGGCTTCGGTGCGAGAGATTTCTAAACCACGATCATTGTGGATATACGTTGTGATGTTTCCATTGTTATCAGTCTTCGACTTAAGTAGGCCGCGCTCGTCATAAGTAAAAGTAGAGTTGCTACTTGGGCAATTAGCAGTGGGTTCGCCATCAACCGAAGTGATACGTTTGACGCCTTGAAAGAAGCCGAATTTGTAATTTGTATGTTTGCCGAGAGCATTAGTAACAGTGACTGAATCGTCGAGGTTGTATTTGATATTTGTTTTTTCCGCTCCGTTAGCGTGCTCGCTAGAGATAGCGCGGCCATGATCGTCATAACTCCATGATGCATAGGTGACGCCACGCTCGTCAGTCATCGACGTCAGTAGTCTACCGTCCCGAGGGTCCTGGTAGAAATACCTCTTTTGATCTGACTTGTTAGGAAATACTCTCGAAACGTCCTTTAGCTGGCGATAGTCATCATAGCTGTATTCGATCTGAATATTTTCGGATGAGAAGCTTAGAGGCTGTTTATTAGTGTCTTCTGTAAATTTTATCGTGGTGCCGTAGCTGTCGGTGACAATAATGTAGTTTTCTTCATATTTGATGTTTTGTACTGTGCCCGGTTTGCGGATTTCAGTGAGTCTGCCGTTATCGTTAAAGATGTAATAATGGTTTTCTTGTGAATGGTACGTCCATTGGAGTTTCCCTTTTGTCAGGGATTCCGCGGTTGGCTTTTTAGGTTGATAGATATCTCCTGTTTTATCAAATGTCGATATTTTCCCATTGGCATGAACAATTGATACGGAGTTTGTATCGAAGAGCATGCGAGACGCATAATTGTGTGTCCATGTACCACTTTTGCTGCTGTAATTTCGTGAAAATTCAATTTCGTTGGGTTTGGGTGTTTTTCTTGAGGCAGGGAAGTCTGTCTCTAGTTCGATTTTATGGCCCGTCAGAAAATTAATCGGGTTCCCGATAATATTTGATGGGCAGCTATTATCTATGCTCTCAACTTCACATGTCCCCGTCAGTTTATTAAGTGATTTATTCTTTTCGCAGGAGTCTCCGATGAGGAGTATTTCCGCTGTGAAAGTGCCGGGATCAGGCCCGCCGTCTTCCTCGTCTATTTCGATAGGTTCATAGTCTATCTTGCATAGCCATTTCCAATCATAAGTTTCATGTGGTATGGCGGGGTTGTAACCCCATATATGATCGTCGTGCTCAATTCTTAAATCTTTATGGAGCGCTTGGCACGCGATTTCTGGAGAATTATGCTGCGTGGGTCGATTCAGAAGCCCCCCCGCTTTCCAGTTGTATATTTCAGCCGTTGAATATTGATGGAGTGTTGATGTTAGAAGCAAGATGGTGATGCCGAAACTTTGTTTGATGTTCATTTGATCTTCCATGATCATTCTTAATATTTTGTTGGTTGATTCCAGTGAGTGCCCATCCAGTTTATTAGCCGCAGTTGACTGCTTTGCGGTACATATATATTGCATTTGTAAAATTGTGCGGCGCGTTGCTTGGCCAGCATTGGGTCTAGGGGCTAGGGAGGGGCGGGGTGGCGGAGAGGTGCGGGCATGTCAGCAGCTTCTGCGGTGCGGGTTCGCTCAAACCTTGGCCGGGGGGCTACATGCAGTGCGTGTGCCTGAAATGGCGGGATCTTGTTACGCATTGAGCAGGCAAAAAGCCGATTCATGTAGTATAACTACAAGCGCGCTACATCCCCGGCACCTGCCAATAACAAAGAGTCCAGCCCTTTGAATCTGCTGCAACACATCGCCCAGTCACGCCACCTCTTACGCAAGTCGGAGCTCAAGGTCGCAGACCACGTGCTGCTTGATCCTGCGGCGGTGATGCACAGCTCCATGGCCGACCTGGCCCACAACGTGGGCATCAGCGAACCGACCATCGTGCGCTTTTGCCGCGCCATCGGTTGTTCCGGTTTCCAGGATTTGAAGCTGAAGCTGGCGCAGAGTCTTGCTGCCGGCGCGAGCTTCGGGCAGTTTGCGATCCATGAAGACGATTCCGTCGCTGACTACAGCCTGAAAATCTTCGACACCACGCTGCACACCCTGATGGAGGTTCGCGAGAAGCTCGATCCGGTGGAGTTACAGCGGGCTGTGTCGCTCATGTCGCAGGCCCAGCGGGTCGAGTTTTATGGCTTTGGTGCTTCGGGTGCAGTGGCGGCCGATGCCCAGCACAAGTTCTTCCGTTTGTTGCTGACGGCGGCGGCGTATTCCGACCCGCACATGCAGGCGATGTCGGCGGTCACGTTGAAACCGACCGACGTGGCGATCTGTATTTCCCAGTCCGGGCGTTCCAAGGACCTGTTGATCACCGCCAATCTGGTGCGCGAAAGCGGCGCTTCGCTGATCACTTTGTGCCCGAGCCAGACGCCGCTGGCTGAGCTGTCGACCGTCAACCTGGCGATCGATGTGCACGAAGACACCGAGATCTATACGCCGCTGACCTCGCGGATCGCCCACCTGGTGGTGATCGACGTGTTGGCGATGGGCGTGGCCATGGCGCGCGGGCCGAGCCTGGTCAATCACCTCAAGAGCGTCAAGCGCAGCCTTCGCAGCTTGCGGCTGTCGCCCAAGTCAGTAAAAGCCCTCGACGATTGATTCAAGACGACACGGACCTTGTGGCGAGGGGATTTATCCCCGTTCGGCTGCGAAGCAGTCGCAAAACTATCGCATGCGGCGTCGTACTCGCGGGTTTAGGGGCCGCTTCGCAGCCCAACGGGGATAAATCCCCTCGCCACAGAGCAACATTCATCTCCCTGTAATCCGCCCGCCGCCAAACCGTCATCCCCAACGCCCATCCTGTAACTCCCGTAATCGCCTTGGGAGACTCGAAATGGCCCAGCCCTACGAAGAACGCAACAGCGCCGTCAGAACCCGTCGTCAGCAGGAAGACCAGCGCCGCATGGAATTTCGCCGCGCTATCGAAGATCGCTGCGAACGCCGCCAGCTTCTGGCCGAGATCGGCGATTTTCCTGGCGATCTGGAGCTCAACTACTGGCAGGCCGCACCGGCAACTTCCCGTCGAAGCGCTCAACCAGCGCGCTGATCTGCACCCGCTCGCTGCGAATAAACGCGAGAAACGCGTGCGCCACCGGTGACAGTCGTTTCGCCTTGGCCTGCACCAGACACCAGCTGCGGTACAGCGGCAGTTCTTCGATCGGCAGCTCTATGAGTGCTCCGGTCGCCAACTCAAGGTTCAGGGCGTGGCGCGTCAACAGCGCCAGGCCCAGACCCGCCAGTACGCATTCACGCTGGGCTTCGGCCGACGCCACTTCCTGAGTCTGCGTGAAGTGCACGCGCTTCTCCTTGAAATACTCCTCGCAAGCCAGTCGCGTACCGGAGCCCGGTTCGCGCAGTAGCAGGGTGTAGGGCTCAAGATCCTGCAAGCGCAGCGGCCCCATATGGGACAGCGGGTGATCCGGCGGCGCCACGGCGACAATTGGATTGTTGAGAAACGGCAGAAACTCCAGCCCCATGTCTTGCGGCACCATCGACATGATCACCAAATCATCGCGGTTGTCCGACAGGCGTCGAATCACTTGGTTGCGGTTGACCACTGTCAGGTGCAGGTTCACTTCCGGATGCTGGCGTTTGAACGCGGCAAACAGATGCGGCACGAAATACTTGGCGCTGGATTCGACCGCCAGTTTCAGCTGACCTTGCAGCGATCCCTGCATGTCTGAAAGCTGCATGTCGAGGTTTTCCAGGCGTCCGAAAATATCCCGGCTGGCACGCTGAAGGGCTTCGGCTGCCTCGGTCATGTAAAGCTTTTTGCCGACGTAGTCGAACAACGGTTGACCAATCAGCTCCTCAAGTTGACGAATCTGTAGGCTCACGGCAGGTTGTGTGAGAGACATTTCTTCAGCTGCGCGGCTGTAGGACCTCAAATCACAGACTTCATTGAAGATCTGTAATTGACGTAATGTCATACGCATCAATGACTTACGCATTTTTTTTGCGCTCTCGCTGCAGACTAATACGTCAACTATAAGTCTTTACTTATGGCTGACCCAATTATTATTCATTTTTGTTAATCCCTTGTGAGGGCTAGTGTGGGGCTGCGACTGAATCGAAACATTTGGTCACGCGTCGACCTGGGCTACCAGGTCGTGGGTACCACCGGCTCAAGGGAACCTCCAAGTGATAAAAAAGATCCTGATCGCCAACCGTGGTGAGATTGCCGTACGAATCGTGCGTGCCTGCGCCGAGATGGGTATTCGCTCGGTCGCGATCTATTCCGACGCAGACCGCCATGCCTTGCATGTGAAGCGCGCGGACGAGGCCCACAGCATTGGTGCCGAGCCACTGGCTGGTTACCTGAACGCGCGTAAACTGGTGAACCTAGCGGTGGAAACCGGTTGTGATGCCTTGCATCCCGGCTACGGCTTTCTTTCGGAAAACGCTGAACTGGCGGACATCTGCGCCGAGCGCGGCATCAAGTTCATCGGTCCATCGGCTGAAGTGATTCGCCGCATGGGCGACAAGACTGAAGCCCGTCGCAGCATGATCAAGGCGGGCGTGCCAGTCACCCCGGGGACCGAAGGCAACGTCGCGGACATCGCCGAAGCCTTGATTGAAGGCGACCGCATCGGTTATCCGGTCATGCTCAAGGCCACCTCCGGTGGTGGCGGCCGGGGTATCCGTCGCTGCGACAGCCGAGAAGAACTCGAACAAGCCTTCCCGCGAGTCATTTCCGAAGCCACCAAAGCCTTCGGTTCGGCGGAAGTGTTCTTGGAAAAATGCATCGTCAATCCGAAACACATCGAAGCGCAGATCCTCGGTGACAGCTTTGGCAACGTGGTGCACCTGTTCGAGCGTGATTGCTCGATCCAGCGTCGCAACCAGAAGCTCATCGAAATCGCCCCGAGCCCGCAACTGACCCCGGAACAGCGCGCCTACATCGGCGACCTGTCGGTGCGCGCAGCCAAAGCCGTGGGTTACGAGAATGCTGGCACCGTGGAGTTCCTGCTCGCCGAGGGCGAGGTGTACTTCATGGAGATGAACACCCGAGTGCAGGTGG
This sequence comes from Pseudomonas sp. RT4P38, assembly GCF_054897765.1. Taxonomy (NCBI): domain Bacteria; kingdom Pseudomonadati; phylum Pseudomonadota; class Gammaproteobacteria; order Pseudomonadales; family Pseudomonadaceae; genus Pseudomonas; species Pseudomonas sp. RT4P38. The sequence goes on along the minus strand of NZ_CM142703.1, from coordinate 137,076 downwards.
AACACACCATCACCGAAGAAATCACCGGTATCGACATCGTTCGCGAGCAGATTCGCATCGCGTCCGGCCTGCCGCTTTCGGTAAAACAGGAAGACATCCAGCACCGCGGTTTCGCGCTGCAATTTCGGATCAACGCCGAAGACCCGAAAAACAACTTCCTGCCGAGCTTTGGCAAGATCACCCGTTACTACGCGCCCGGCGGCCCTGGCGTGCGCACCGACACGGCGATCTACACCGGCTACACCATTCCGCCGTACTACGACTCCATGTGCCTGAAACTGGTGGTATGGGCGCTGACTTGGGAAGAGGCGATGGACCGTGGCTTGCGCGCCCTGGACGACATGCGTCTGCAAGGGGTCAAGACCACCGCCGCGTACTACCAGGAAATCCTGCGTAATCCGGAATTCCGTAGCGGCCAGTTCAATACCAGCTTCGTTGAAAGCCACCCTGAACTGACCAACTACTCGATCAAGCGCAAACCCGAAGAGCTGGCCCTGGCCATCGCCGCCGCCATCGCCGCCCACGCAGGCCTGTGAGGAATAGAATAATGAGCAAGAAAATCCACGTTACCGACACGATCCTGCGCGACGCCCACCAATCGCTGCTCGCGACCCGCATGCGCACCGAAGACATGCTGCCGATCTGCGACAAGCTCGACAAAGTCGGCTACTGGTCGCTGGAATGCTGGGGCGGCGCAACCTTCGACGCCTGCGTACGCTTCCTGAAGGAAGACCCGTGGGAGCGCCTGCGCCAACTGCGCGCGGCATTGCCTAACACGCGTCTGCAAATGCTCCTGCGTGGCCAGAACCTGCTGGGCTATCGCCACTACAGCGATGACGTGGTCAAAGCCTTTGTTGCCAAGGCAGCGGTCAACGGCATTGACGTGTTCCGCATCTTCGACGCCATGAACGACGTACGTAACCTGCGCGTCGCTATCGAAGCAGTAAAAGCTGCCGGCAAACACGCCCAAGGCACCATCGCGTACACCACCAGCCCGGTGCACACCATCGAAGCCTTCGTGGCGCAAGCCAGGCAAATGGAGGCCATGGGTTGCGACTCGGTGGCCATCAAGGACATGGCTGGCCTGCTGACGCCGTACGCCACCGGCGAACTGGTCAAAGCGTTGAAATCCGAGCAATCGCTGCCCGTGTTCATTCACTCGCACGATACCGCGGGCATGGCAACGATGTGCCAACTGAAGGCCATCGAGAACGGCGCCGATCACATCGACACTGCGATCTCCAGTTTTGCCTCGGGCACCAGCCATCCGGGCACCGAATCAATGGTCGCCGCCCTTAAAGGCAGCGAGTACGACACCGGCCTGAACCTGGAACTGCTGCAAGAGATCGGCCTGTACTTCTACGCCGTGCGCAAGAAATACCACCAGTTCGAAAGCGAGTTCACCGCCGTCGACACCCGCGTTCAAGTCAATCAGGTGCCGGGCGGGATGATTTCCAACCTGGCCAACCAGTTGAAAGAGCAGGGCGCTCTGAACCGCATGGCCGAAGTGCTGGCCGAAATCCCGCGCGTTCGTGAAGACCTCGGCTTCCCTCCGCTGGTGACCCCGACCTCGCAGATCGTCGGCACCCAGGCGTTTTTCAACGTGCTGGCCGGCGAGCGCTACAAGACCATCACCAACGAAGTGAAGCTTTACCTGCAGGGCGGCTACGGCAAGGCGCCAGGCACCGTGAACGAAAAACTGCGTCGCCAGGCCATCGGCAGCGAAGAAGTGATCGACGTGCGCCCGGCCGACCTGCTCAAGCCGGAAATGACCAAACTGCGTGGCGAAATCGGCACGGTGGCCAAGTCTGAAGAAGACGTGCTGACCTACGCCATGTTCCCGGACATCGGCCGCAAATTCCTCGAAGAACGCGCTGCCGGCACCCTGACTCCAGAAGTGCTGCTGCCGATTCCTGAAGCCGGCGGCGTGACCTCGGCCGGTGGCGAAGGCGTGCCGACCGAGTTCGTCATCGACGTCCACGGCGAAACCTACCGCGTCGACATCACAGGTGTCGGCGTCAAGGCTGAAGGTAAGCGTCACTTCTACCTGTCTATCGACGGCATGCCGGAAGAAGTGGTGTTCGAACCGCTCAACGAATTCGTCAGCGGCGGCAGCAGCAAGCGCAAGCAAGCCACTGCACCGGGCCACGTCAGCACCACCATGCCGGGCAACATCGTCGACGTGCTGGTCAAGGAAGGCGATACCGTGAAAGCCGGCCAGGCCGTGCTGATCACCGAAGCGATGAAGATGGAAACCGAAGTCCAATCGGCCATCGCCGGCAAAGTCACCGCCATCCACGTGGCCAAGGGCGATCGGGTGAACCCGGGCGAAATCCTGATCGAGATCGAAGGCTGAGTTAACAGCCTCGATATACCGCTTTAAACCTCGGGGGGGCATGTGCTCCCCTTTTTTTCACCCCGTGTTTGTGGCTGTTAGAAACTCATTCGCCACTGACCCGTGACGCCGTGGTTTCGGCTGTCGGTGCCGATCTCGCCAGTGAGGCCGACCCCCAGGGTGTGTTGTGCTGACAATCCAAGGTCCAGCCCTGCATCGACCAGCAGACTGTCACGATCCAGCGGCGCGCCGGAAACGGTGAAGTTTTTTCCGCCCGTCACCAATCGTTGGCGGGTATCGCTGTAGACGTCCCCGTAAGTGTGTTTCCAGCCAGCACTGAACCGCGGCGTCAGTTGCATGCCGTTATCCAGAGTGTTGAGCTTTGCCAGCCGCAGGCCGAATGTGCTGTTCAAGTTGTTCTGCGTTTGACCGTGTACCTTCAGTGCCGCTGCGCCACCTTTTTCTGTGTAAGTGTCGCGCTGATAGCGTTGGTAGCCCAGGTTGGCAAACGGTTCGATGCTGACGTTGGCGCGGCCCAGGTTGTAACCCACCTCCGCAAAGGCCTGCTGGGTGTTGGCATCGTAACTACCCTTGGGGCGATCTTTGAAACCGTAGAATTCGACCCGGCGCGCGCTGCTTCCGTCGTGGCTGTTGTGTGTCGCGCCCAGGCGCAACGACATCGGCCCATCCTGGCGAAGTGCGTAAGCGCCTAAATGCCAGCTGTCCAGATCGCCGTCGAGTTCCCTGCTTTTCTGGCGAGTGCGGGAGTTGCCGCCCATCACACCCAGGCGCCAATACTCACTGACCTGCCAGTCGACGCCCAGTAACAATCCTTCGGTGGAGTGTTGCAGGGGGTCATAGTCGCGATCCAGTTTCCCGCCGTGTACCAGCGCCTGGAGCCAGACTCTGCCATTGGCTTCGCTTCCAGCCGCCAGACGAGGCGCGCTGTTCTGATTGTAAGAAACACTGGCGTTATCGAGCTGACGCATCGCCGAGAGCAGGGTGGCGCTGATCGGGCCGTCACTGTTCAAGGTCGCCTTGGCGAGATTGGCGTTGCTGTCGCCGGCGAGTATTTCGAGGGCGTAGGCGGCGGTTTCTCTATTGGAGCCGAGCAGGGCAGTGACGGCGGCATTTGTCGGGCTGGATAGTTTTTGTCCGGTCGGGCTGGCCACTGGTTCTACAATGCTGGCACCGAGCTGCTGGCCGCTTACATTTGTTGCGACGCTGTCTAAAGAGACACCGTTACGCGTGTAGGTCAGGCTAACAATCTTCGGGTCGTCGTAATTTAATTCAGGTTTCATGAATATGAGGTCGTTTTGTATAACACCGAAATGACCCATGACTTTGGCCGCCTTAATGAGGGTGTACTGGCTGGTTTGCGGATAATCACCTGCTGCGACAATTTTCAGGGTTGCCTCTCCAATGCTGGCGATGCCATCGACTTTGATCGTTTCACCCCGGCCATCGGCGTGTACCTCATAGGCAAGTACGGCTGTTTTGGACAAATTCATATCTCCCGCGACGACAGGAGCGCCGTGCAGGCGGTTGACGACAAGCTCACCGCGCACGTCCAGTCCTCCAACCCGGCCCTTGCCACTGAAAGTGCCCGACTCGTACACCTCGACGTTTCCGCCAATGGAGCCGTTGTTCACCAACGCGCCTTGAGCGACAACGCGCCCTTCGATATGTCGGTTGTTGGTGAGCATCGCTTCGGGGCGGACCAAGGCACCGATGTGGAAGTCCCCGGAGTCTTTGGCGCCATTCAGGGTCCATGCGCCCTGTTTGATATCCAGGCCTGCGAAATGTCGGGTTTCACCCAACGTGCCCCCTTTGGCGTGATCGAGTCGTATGACGTCGACGCCACCACCACCGTCCAGCCGTTTGGTAAAGCCTCCTCCGGAAAGCACGCTGACCAGATCGTTACGCTCACTCGGTTGCAGCTTGTTCCACTCCGCGATTTTGTTGATCGAATGGGGTTGGGTATCGGCGGCGCCGATGAAAGCATCGAGTTTCGTAATCAGATCTTCGGACGTTTCAAAAGGTGCGAAAGATGGATCGGCACTGGGTTGCTGGGCAATCGCCAGTTCACCGCAACTCAAGGCAAGTGCAATCGCAAAGGCAAGGCGTTTTGGTCGGTATTTGTGTTGAGCGGGCATCGAGTACGGCCTCTTTTGACAGGAGGCCAAACTCTAAGAGGCAGGCTATAGGTACCGATGTCAGCTGCTTCCGACGGGCTTGCGGGGGTTGTCAGAAGGTGGTGTAGAAAATTGCCAGCCTCCTGAGGAAGGTTGTTTTTACCTGTTCGAGCTGACGCTTTTTCTTACAACAAATCGAGACATGGTCGGCTATCGCAAGTCGGAAACTCATCTGCCTTTCGCTAACTACGGCTCAAATACGCCTTCCCATAATGCCGCTCCATCCGCGCCTGAATCAGCTCCAACCCAATCGACATCACCCAATAAATCACCGCCGCCGTCGTCAGCATCTCGATGTAGCGATAGCTCGAACGTCCATATGATTGCGCCAGAAACATCACCTCCCAAACCCCCATCACCGAGATCAGCGACGAGTCTTTGAGCATCGAGATGAATTGGTTGGTGGTCGGCGGGATGATGGTGCGCATGGCCTGGGGCAGGGTGACGCGCCAGAAGATCACGGTTTCGCGCATGCCCAGCGCCAGGGATGCTTCGCGTTGGCCGTGAGGGACGCCGAGGATGCCGGCGCGGAAGATTTCGCTCAGGTACGCGCCGTAGTTCAGCGACAGGGCAATGATGCCGGCGGCGATGGCGCCGGGCACGATACCGAGTTGTGGCAGGCCGAGGTAGATCAGCAGGATCTGGATCAGTAGCGGTGTGCCACGAAAGAACGAGGCATAGAAGCTCGCAATCCCAAAGGCCACAGCGCTTTTCGACAGCCGCGCCAGGGCGGTGATGAAGCCCAGCAACGAGGAGGTCACGATTGAACACAGGCACAGAAACAGCGTCAGTGCCGCGCCCTGCAAGAAGCCGTTGGGCGCTAGGTGCAGACCGATCAGGTTCGGCAGTTTGTCGAGGATGATCGAGAACTTCAGGTCGAAGCTCAGGAAGAAGCTGGCGAACAACCCGAACATCGCTGCCCAGGTCAGGTACAGCCGCGTGCGGAAACCGAAGATCCGTTGCAGTCGCGACTCAGCCACCGGTTGCGGCGACTGGGGAGGTTTTGGGAAAGAAGTCATTTACTGATGTCGGCACCGATCCATTTTTGCGAAAGCTTGCTCAGGGTGCCGTCCTGTTTCAGCTGAGCGAAGACATCACGCACTTTGGCATCCCACTGGGCGTCGCCTTTTTCAATGGCCACCGAGTTCGGCTCCGAGTACAGCGGCTCGCCGGCGAGCTTGAAGCGTTTGTCTTCGGTCAGGCGCGGTTGGGCGGTGACAAGGTTCGTGAGGATCGCGTCCAGTCGAACGCCAGCGCCCAGGCCGAGGTCCTGGAAGGCGACATTGTCGGTGTCATACGGGGCGATCTGCACGTCCTCGAACGGGTACTGCAATTGAGTGTCTTCGGCGCCTTCGATCACCAGGTTTTTGTTCAGGTAGCTTTCATAGCTGGAGGCGCTGGTGAGGCCGACTTTCTTGCCACTCAGGTCTTTGGCACTGTGGATGCTGTCGTCCTTGGCGTTGACCACGATCACCGCTGGCGAGGCGTAGTACTCGACCGGGAAGTCGAAGACTTCGGCGCGGGCCTTGCTCGGGGTCATGGAGCAGATGCAGATGTCGTAGCGACCACTCCAGCGGCCGGCGGCGATCACGTCCCAGGACGGGGTTTCGAGGCGCAGTTTGACGCCCAGTTTGTCCGCCACGGCCTTGGCCACGTCAACATCGAATCCATCGAGCCGGTTTTGGTCATTGAGGAACGAGAAGGGTGGATAGCTTTCCATCAACACGCCTACCAGTTCTTTCTTTTGCTCGATGCGATCCAGGGTGGCGCCCGCAAAGACTTGAGTGGAGGCAGCCAGAATCGTCAGGCCCAGGGCCAGCAGCGGTTGAAATTTCACAGTTGATCCCTGAAAAAAAGAGGTTGTTATTAATCGGATGGTGCGTATTAAATAGTTATAAGAACGACTCTGATAGTGAGTTATTTTCATAAGCTTATGAGTAAAAAGCATATGGGCGCAGGCAGCACGGTAATTCTGGATGGCGGCATGGGTCGTGAACTGCAACGCCGAGGGGCGCCGTTCAGGCAGCCCGAGTGGTCGGCGCTGGCCTTGAGCGAAGCGCCGCAAGCTGTGGAGGCGGTGCACGCGGCTTATATCGAAAGCGGTGCCAACGTGATCACCAGCAACAGTTACGCGGTGGTGCCGTTTCACATTGGCGAAGAGCGTTTTGCAGCAGAAGGGCAGGCGCTCGCGGCGTTGGCCGGTGAGCTGGCGCAGCGCGCTGTAAATGCTTCGGGCAAACCAGTGCGTGTGGCCGGTTCATTGCCGCCGCTGTTTGGCTCCTACCGTCCGGACCTTTTCGATGCTGCTCGGGTGACGGAATTGCTGGCGCCACTGGTAAATGGTCTGGCACCACATGTCGATCTGTGGCTGGCGGAAACCCAGAGCTCGATCGTTGAAGCGCGAGCGATCCATGCCGGTCTGCCGAAGGACGGCAAGCCGTTCTGGCTGTCGTTTACCCTGAAGGATGAGGACACGGACGAAGTGCCGCGCTTGCGTTCGGGTGAGCCGGTGGCTGACGCCGCTGCAGTGGCGGCTGAGCTGGGTGTCGAGACGTTGCTGTTCAACTGCAGCCAGCCAGAAGTGATCGGCGCGGCAATCGATGCGGCGCGGGAAACGTTCGAGCGTTTGGGTGTGAAGATTCACATCGGCGCCTACGCCAATGCCTTCCCGCCGCAACCGAAAGAGGCCACGGCCAATGACGGTCTGGACCCGTTGCGTGAAGACCTTGATCCGCCGGGTTATTTGCAGTGGGCGGCTGATTGGCAGAAGCGTGGGGCCAGTCATTTGGGGGGCTGCTGCGGGATCGGGCCGGAGCATATTGCGGTGCTTGCCCAGAAATTAGCGTGAAGCCAATCGCGAGCAAGCTCGCTCCCACAATTGATCTGCGGCGATCCCCAATATTGCGTTCACCGAAGATCCCTGTGGGAGCGAGCTTGCTCGCGATGGCGTCCGTCCAGGCGCTACCGAATTAGGTGCGGCACTCGGCCAGGGTTTTCACCTGCCCCGAATCCGTCTGGTTCTCATCGGACAGCCAGCGCTCAAACCCCGCCCCAATCGCCGGCCATTCCGAATCCAGAATCGAATACCACGCCGTATCCCGGTTCTGCCCCTTCACCACCATGTGCTGGCGAAACACGCCTTCAAAACTGAACCCCAGTCGTTCGGCTGCGTACTTGGAGCGGGCGTTGCCGTTGTTGCACTTCCACTCCAGGCGCCGGTAACCCAAGGCAAACGACTCTTTGGCGAGCAGATAAACCGCCTCGGTGCTTTTCGGCGAGCGCTGCATCGGTGCACCGAACGTGACATGGCCGATCTCGATCCGACCTTGTGAAGGGACAATCGACATCAAACTGAGGATGCCCTGCACATCGCCGCTGGCACGGTCGATCACGCTGAAGAAATACGGGTCGTTATTGGCTGCATGATTGTTCAGCCAATCGTTGAACGCGCTGCGCTCCAGGAAAGGACCGTAAGGCAAATAGTCCCAGAGTTTCGGGTCGGCACCCGGGCCTTGCAGGGCCTTCCACAAACCGTCGCCATGACGCGCCGGGTCAAGTTTCTCCAGGCGGATGAAGCGCCCTTCGAGGGTTTGAACCGATGGTGCCGGAACGCCTTGCCAGTCGGCGAGTGAAGTCGACATGTTGTTCTCCTTGATCCTTAAAGGGTTTTGCGAAACTGGATGAAACCAGGGCGTTCGGCGATGCGCTCATAGAGCTGAATCGCGGTAGCGTTGGTTTCGTGGGTCAGCCAGTGGACCTTGCCGCAACCGTCCTCTTTGGCGGTGGTGTAGACGAACTCGATCAGCTGTCGGCCGACGCCGGTGCCACGGGTTTCCGGCGCTACCAGCAAGTCTTGCAGGTAGCAGGAGTTTTCGATGCTCCAGTTCGAACGATGGTAGATGAAGTGCACCATGCCCACCGCTTTGCCATCGGCCCAGGCCAGCGCGGCATGGGTCGGCTCGCTCGGATCGAGCAGGCGCTGCCAGGTGCTTTGGGTGACGGCCTCAGGCAGTTCGGTGTTGTAGAAGCGCAGGTACGCTTGCCACAAAGGCAACCAGGCGGCGTGGTCGTCGGCGGTGACCTGGCGGATGTCGATCTGACTCATGTTCGTTCCTTAACGCATCAAATGGGCGAGGGCCTGCTCGTGCACATCAGGGCTGGCGGCAAGCCCCTCGCGCACACCGGCGATGTCTGCAGCGTTGCGGTTCTGGCTGAGCTTGCGCTTGCCTTCCAGACGCTGGATAGGCATGGCAAAACCAACGATGGCCTTGAGCATCCCATCAATGTAGTCGGCGGGGGCATCGGCGACTTTCCATGGACTGGCGCGACCGGCTTCATGACGATCAGTCAGGGCGCTGACCAGATTGCGCAAGCGATCGGCGTCAGTGAACACTTCGGCCGTGCCATACGCGTGCACGGCGACGTAGTTCCAGGTCGGCACGACTTTGCCGTGCTCGGCTTTGCTCGGGTAAAACCCTGGGCTGACGTAAGCGTCGGCACCGGCAAAAATCACCAGGGCTTCGGCGCCGTTCTGCAATGCCTTCCATTGCGGATTGGCCTTGGCGAAGTGTCCATAAAGGGTGCCATTGAGGCCCTGGTCTGAACTCAACAGTAACGGCAAATGGCTGGCTTGCAGACCTTGTTCCCCGTGTGTGACCAACACAGCGAGGCGGGTGCCGAGTATCTGCTGGTGCAGTTCATGCAAATCATCTATGGCAAAGCTGCTTGGGTTGTACATGGAGATTTTCCTTGGCGAATGCTTGCATCCTAGGCAGGCTATTGGTCTGTTGTAAGAGCCATTAATGACCAATTTCATAGGTCCATTGCCATGACCCGCGAGCCACTGTCCTTGTCATTCAACCCCGCGGGTATCGAGCTCGATCGCCGCCAGGGTTTGAGTCGTCAGCTCTATCAAGCGCTACGAGTACGAGTGCTCGACGGAAGACTGGCCAGCGGTACGCGATTACCCGCCAGTCGCGATCTGGCGGCGGCGTTGTCAATTTCCCGAAACAGCGTGGTCCGTGCCTACGATCAGCTCTACGCCGAGGGCTTTATTGATGGGCGTGTTGGTGATGGGACTTATGTCGCACAGTTACCGCAAACCGCGCTCCCGGCAAAAAAACTATCCACAAAAGTATCCACAGGGTTGTCAACAGGGTTACCCACAGCCTTATCCACAAATTGGCTGGATTTACCTGTGGTTTCATCCAGCAAAGTTATCCACAGCGGTGCATTGGGACGCGTTGAAAGGAACCATTTGGCCCTGCCTCCCGTCGGCCCACCCCGCGCATTTCGGGTGGGTGTTCCGGCTTTTGATCTGTTCCCGTTCGAGGTCTGGGCCAAGCTGAATGCGGCTTTCTGGCGTAAACCGGATCTCCAGCAGTTGTGTTACGGCGATCCGGCGGGCGATGAGCGTCTGCGCGGACTAATTGCCGCGTATTTGCGCAGTTCGCGGGGGATGCAGTGCACGGCTGAGCAAATAGTGATCACCAGTGGCGCACAGCAGGGGATTAGCCTTTGTGCACAGATGCTGGTCGAGCCGGGCGATGGGGTGGCCATTGAAAATCCGGGATACCGCGCGGCCGGTCATGCGTTCGCCGTGGCCGGTGCGCGATTGCACGGGGTCGCGGTGGACAGCGAGGGTATCGACTGCACCGAATTGAACGAGCTTAACGATTGCCGATTGGCGTATGTCACACCGTCGCATCAATACCCGACCGGGGTGGTGATGAGTCTGGCGCGACGCCTGGAGTTGCTGGCCTGGGCCGAACGCACCCAGGGCTGGATCGTCGAGGATGATTACGATGGCGAATACCGTTACAGCGGCGCTCCTCTGGCGCCGTTGGCTGCGCTGGATCGTCAGGGGCGGGTGCTGTATGTCGGAACGTTTGGCAAGATTGCATTTCCAGCGCTAAGACTAGGTTACCTGGTCCTGCCGCCGGCGCTTGTGAGCGCTTTCTCTCAGCGGCGCGCGGTCGATGTCCGACATTCCGAAGTCAGTACCCAAGCTGTAATGGCCGAGTTCATGGCTGCCGGGCATTTCCAGCGGCATATCCGACGCATGCGCCGTGCCGCGTTGAGTCGACGCAATTGTCTGTTGGCCCGTTGGCCAATAAACATCGAGGGCGTTGGCGATCCACCCAATGTGGTGGCCGGACTGCACTTGACAGTCCCGGTGAGCAGCGTGGCTCGCGAACGCGAGTTGATTGAACAAGCCGAAAGCGTAGGCGTCGAGGTCAATGGTTTGAGTAGTTACTGGTTGCCCGATTCGCAGACTCCGCTGGATTCGCGAGCCGGGCTGGTACTGGGCTTTGCCGCCGTGCCAGAGCCGGCGATCGAAGCGGCTCTGGAGCGGTTGCAAACAGTTTGGGACGATTGACGCCGAACGCGGTTTTTTATGCCTCAGGCGCTACGTTCGGTTGGGGTTTCAGGAACAGATCCCGAATCGCCGGATCGACGATTCGGCGCAGCGCATTGTCCAGTGCATCGAAGACATCGAGTTCCTGACGGGTCTTGGCCGGGAGTTCTTTCAAATAGCCTTCGGCGAACTTGAGATGTGCGGCGGTGAATCGTTCATCCGGATCGGTCAGTTCGTTGTAATGGAAATGCGCGACCCACAACGCTTTGTTTTGGCGTGTCTTGTCGAAAATGCCGTACTCCTGAAAGTAGTCTTTGCGCTGTTTGGTCTTGATACGACCGCGTGCGTCTTTGATGATTGATATCTGATCGTGCTCCATGAGCCATTTCAGGTAAGTTTCGCGGGGCCTGCGCTTGATGAGCATCGCGCCGTAGACGCTCACCCCTTCGCGCCGGGCTTTTGCGGCCCCCGTACGCAATTCTGCACTCAGGCTCCCCACGGGGAAGTCGGCGGCTCTGCGAGCCAATATTAGCGCAACGTCATCAGCCGCTTGATCGAGTCGGGTCGCCTGCTGGTCGAGCAGGTCTTTCATGTCTGCCGGAACGCGGGAGGGGCGTTGCGCATCGGCGCGAATACGTTCGATGAACGCATCGAGTTCAAAATTCAGACGAAGCCCGTTGGCAATTTTGTCTCGGTCGTTCAATACCGCCGGTTGTGCCGGGCGTCGGTTAGCCGTTTTGACGATGGGGACGTCTTCAACAGTCTCCTGCGTTTCGGTAGACGGTGTCTCTTGCGTCTCAACGACGTGTGGTCGTGATTTGCTCACCTTGCCAATGGCGCGTGAAGTAGAAGGCACCGGTTCAAGTCTCGCCATCTGGGCCACCGGTATTTCTTCCGCTTCCGGAAGCAATGTGAGCAGACGGCTGCGCGCCAGTTGATGGAATTCGGCAACCAACGTCCGAACGCGCTCGAAGCGGACGGGTTCCAACTGATCGAGCAAGCTGACAGACAACTCCTCCATACGCCGCTCGGCTTCTGCCAGACGGTCTACCAGCACGGTGAGTTGCTCGACATCGAGTGTCTGGATGTGCGAAGGCTGTGCGGTACTGCGCCGCTCGACCAGGCTGTGGCCCGCGTCGGCCGCATTTTCGAAAATATCGACGACCGATTGACGTGCCTGACTCATGTCACTGTCCCACGCCTCACGCAGGCAAAGCTCCGTGGACATGCCAATTTCATTGGCCTTCAGGTCGTATTCGGACATTGCGGGCAGTAGTTTTCGCAGATCGCCAGCCACCTTGCGCGTGATGCCGGTGTGGTCCATCAACCGGTCCAGTGAGGCGTGCATGCGGCCGAGACGGTCGATCAATTCATCGCTCACGGCGATGGCCTTTTGTGCCGCCTCCATTTGCGCGGCACGGGATCTCGTCGTTGAAGGTTCCGTCTGACTGAACTGGGGCGCGATGATTTTCACGTATTCACGCAACTTCATTCGCATCCAGCCGTTCAGGTAGCGATGTTGTTCAATGGTGAAACGCATTAGCTGAGACTGATAAAACACGCCAGCGCCACCCGCTTCACGCCACGTTTCGAGGGCTTCCAGCGCCTGGCCATAGCCGTTCGCCACCTCATCGGACCTGGAGATGTAACTGGCTATCGTTTCGTCGGACATCGGGGCTGATACGTCGTTGCCTTCCAAGGGGTTCAAGACCTCATCCACACTGGCCTTTCGAATGGCTTCCTGTTCGATGAACCGATGCAGTGCGGCCCATGCATCGTCCTTTTTTTTGATTTTTTCTCGCCGCATCGCTTCGATCCGGCGGGTTGGGCCGCCGCCGCGTAACCGAAGCTTGAGATCCCAGTGCCAGCTACCTGCCTTTTCGTCGTACTTCACGCAAAATCCTGGGTAGGCGGGATTGTTCGGATCGAGAACGAGCACCGGTTCGTCCGCGTCGGCGCTGACCTGAAACCATCGCACACCCACCTGGGCGTACAGCTTTCCCTCGTGCTCATAAAGGTGGTCGGCATTGGATAGTGTTCCGTCGGGCAGGTGCGGAGCCGATACTTTCAGTTGATCGATCTTTTGTAAAAATTGGGCTTCTGCACTGCTACGGATCGGCCCGGCGGGCGCCAGAGCGGAGAGATGAGCCTCGGGCAGTTCAGCGCTTAGCGGGGTCGCGTCATGCGTAACCCTCACGGCTTGAGCGGAGGAGGTAATGAGTTGAGGTTCGTCCATGGGCACGCGTTTCGGCGCAGAGACCTCATCAAGGGGACTTGATAGCCGAATTCGCCGTGTCGCGACGCGTTGCGAGAGAAGAATGCCCAAGGTCAACAGCACGTCGCCGATCGAGGACCATTCCACGAGTGTGTCGCCGCGTTCTCTGGCATCCAGAGCCTGCTGGATCTGACTGATGCTTTGCCAGACCCAGACCGCAGTACCCGCCGGGCCGCTGAGAAAATTGGCCGCCACTGAGAAAGTCGCCCAGCCACTGTCCGCCAGCAGCGCCCAGCGACGCTCGCCATTGGAAGTCGATTGGCGGTCGGCGAGTTCGGCCATGGCTTGGCTATTTTGGGTATAGAGGGTCGTGAGAACGTCGCCGCTCAGAGGTGTGTGTGCCAGTTCAACCGAGGCGGTCAGGTCCAGGTGAATAAATGGCTCGAAGGCCAGTTCGGTAATGGTCCAGGGCGAGGGAATGCCGCTGGAAAACACATACTGGGCGTACTCGAAACTCAACGCGCGGGTAGGCAGCCAGGACAGTATCGAATCGCGCATTTCGCCCGACTGATAAAACGCGTACAGCATGTTTTGCTTGGAAGGAAACTGGTGCAGCGGTTGATCCAGCAAAGGTCGATAAAGCAGGCATGGGCCGCTCGAGCCTTTGCGCGGCTCGATGATGTACATGTTCGCGACGGTGTCGGGTGTGTTGCCTAGACGGTAGCGGGGCATGAACGCCAGCGGGCGGATTTGCACCGGCCACTCGGTGAAGGGTGAGTCGTTTTTGATCGACTCCATCAGTTGGCAGACCTGACGGTAGCCCACCTCATCGACTTCACCTTGGTGCTTGAGTTTGCACTCCAGCGCCAACATGGGCAGAAGCAGCGGCAGCTGACGGCGGTAGCGCTCCTTGTGGCGCCGGGCCTGCACGGGATCATCGATGAGTGTGCGTTTGATCAGCTGCGGATAGGTTTCGCCGAGGTTGATCGCGTTGGCCAGGCGAAACAGGAACGTAACCGTCATCCACTCTGGCACGGCTGTGCCATCGGCATAGGCCACCGTCGCGCTATAGGGGCGGGTGTTTTGCAGGGCGAATTCGCCCAGGGTTTCGACGCTGACATTGCGCGGGTCAGGCAGGGTGAAACCGCCGGCTTCGAAGCTATGGGTGACGGTGATCCGAACGTCATCAAGGCGCAGGCTCACGGCATCTGTATCCGTTTTGTCGGCAACGATAGCGTCACGCATGCGCTGCTGGGCATAGGTTTGAATCAGAGGAATATCATTGGCGTCAAAAGCGTCATTGCCGGTCTGGCCTCTGAGGTTTCCAAGTTCGGTCAAGTACCCGCTGTAGGCTTGGATATCGTCAAGTGAGCCCGTTGATAGCCACGAGGGAATTGCGCTTTCCAGCTGCTCGATACGCGCCTTTTCCCCGGTGCTGATCGTGCTGCTTTCGTCCTGTCGGGAAGTAAACCCGGCCAAGGGCGAGCGACTGGCTGGATCGAGAGCATCAATGGAGTCGATCTGACACCCCACCAATGCCCAAACCAAGGCATCAAAAATATTGCCTTCAGGTTCGTAGAGTCGCCACTTCAGGCTCTGGCCGCTCAGATCGATGCCGATCCGTGCGGGAAGGCTGGTGCCCAGTTGCTGCATCGAACTGAACGATTCGTAGCCGTCGGCGATGGTGTACATCGCGATCAGCTTACGACTGCCCGAAGTGGCGGTCAGCACCAGGGCGCCGCCGATCATCAGATGCCGGGTGTTATCGTCCTCTGCCGATTCAACGGCGAGATCGAGATCAAGCAAGCAGGCGCGCACGTTCGACAGCCCGTTGCCGGAAGCCGGGCGCAATATCTTGTCGGGGTATTGCGAGACGAATCGCCCGAGGCTGCACTCATCGGAGTCCCATCCAGTGACCGACTGAACATCGAGCGTCTCTTTCAGGGTGTCGGACAACACCTGCCAGCGCGGCGAGTTTTCCGTGATTTCATTCCAGTAGTCCAGCTGGCTTTGTTCGAAGCCAATGAACAGCACCGGTGCGCACTCGTTTAGCAAGGTAGTGATGGCGTCCATGCTGACCGGCAGATGGATCGGCTCGGCGGCATGAGGTGTGAAGGTCAGAAAGTGTTCACTTTCGATGTAGTTGGCTGTTGCTGGGGTAAAGGCCATACGCACCAGTGCGTGCGTCAGTGATTCGAAACGGCTGCTGCGGGTGACGATGTCCTCACCCTGCTCATGCCATAACGGGGACATCAACACGGCTTTGTCGGGATCGATCTGTTGCTCGGGAAAGCTTTTTAACAAGGCCTTGCGCAGTAAATGCGCAGCGGCGCCATGCAGGGTCGGACCACCGCTGGTTTGCTCCACCAGACGGCTTTTGTTCAACAGCAGTGGGGCGGTGTTTGTTCGGGTTGTTTTGCTCATGAAATCGTGACCGGTTGGGGATGGGCGTGACGGCAGACTGCCGTCTGCAATGGAAAGTACCCGCGCATCCACCGGGTCAGGTGGTAGATATATATGGGTTGAAAAGAAGCCCGCGCTCGACGGGCTTGTGAGTCAAATGATGGCTCAGGAGAAGAACAGCGCGGCGGCCTGCGAGCGGTTGATGGCGCTGCGGTGGATGGCAATCAGCTCATGGTTGCTGTGGTTTTCGCGCCAATCATAAGCACCGCCGAGACGTCGCTGATCGACAGTTTTCAGGTGCGCGGCGGTGAATGAAGGCAGAGGATCTGTGGGATTGGCGTAGTGAAAATGCGCGTACCACAGGACCTTGTTGGTTTTCTTGTCGAGTATTTCGTACTCCTGCAAATAGTCTCTGCGCGGGCCTTTCAGCCGGCGTCGCTCGGCAGTCTTGGCAATGCGCAATTCACCCTTCTCGTGCAGCCATTCAACTCGCGCCGCCGTGGGGGGCTGTTGCTTGGTCATCGCGATGCGGGTGACGCGACCCGTGGCGTAGAGAGCTGTCGCTTCGGTATCGAGTTGCTGACGCAACGTGGCGGTGGCCGTTTCAGTCGTGGAGCTATTACCCGCCGTGAGCGCCTGATCAATCCTGTCCATGATGTTACGTAGACGATCGGCATGCAGGTAATAGACCTCCTCGGTTTCCGTTGGATTGCGCTGCGCCCGATTGAGGTGTGCCAGGGTGCGCTGTTTGAATGCCGGTAATTGGTCCAGCATTGCCTGGCCATCGAGCATGCTTTTGGCCAGATCGGGCTTGGCTTTGGGCAGCGGGGTGTTCTTTTCCGAGACGCGTTCCAGCCATACGCCTGGCGTTTTCTCATGAAAAGTGGCAATCACCTTTCCCGTCAGCGGCGCCAGCACATCGACCAGATGGCTGTCTTTGCCCTTTGCGCTCTGGCGTCGCTGACCCACGAGCGTGCCTTTGAAACGGGTCTTGATGATGATTTTTTTTGTTGCTGAGGCAACAGGTTTCGATGGGCCGGCCACCGGCTCAAGGTGTCGTTGTTCGCGCAATAGATCCGATAGGCGTTGCGCAGTGCGCTGGCCAAATTCCGCGACGCGTTTCTGTACTTTTTCGAGACGGTCGGGTACCTGATGCTCCGGAAACTCGGCGGCGAAATCGAGAAAACGCTGGTCGATGATTGCGAACTGTTCGACCAGGTTGTTCAGCGCGTCTGTCCGTTCGCCCAGATTGTTCAAACTTTCATCCATGCTCAGATCCAAAGCGCTTTGAATGTTAAGTGCGGCATCTTCGACCAGGCTTTCCAGTGCGACTTGAGCTTCTTCCCGAGCGGCACCCGAGGCGCCCTTGAGACAGAGTTTCTGCCCTAGCGTGATCTGTAGCATCTTCAGATCATCCAGCGAAAAAGGTGGAAGTCTGGCTTTGTATTGACGCGTGACCTCGGCGGCCTCTTTGCCCAGCAGGCTGAGTTCTGCGAAACGGGTCTGCGCGAATTCGACTTTGTCGATCACCCCCTGTGTCAACTCGGTCATCGTTTCAAAAGGCTCGGAACGGTTGCTCGTGGATTCGCTGTTTGTTTCGTCGAGCAGTTCCACAGTGACACGCAGGCTATCGCGGAACGTGGTGTCGCATTCGCTCAGCCAGGACTGTATGAGGAACAGTTGCAGGGATATCCGGTCCAGCATCGCAGTCCGGTAATTGGGGACGGCTTCCAGAATGTTCAGTGCTTTCAGTTCTTGAATGTGGGTGGTGTATTCACCGATCTGCGTATCAAGCGTGTCGAGGAAGTGCTGGCGCGCACTGTTGACCGTTTCAGGCGTCGCCTCCAGCATGGCACGACGGACTTCGACCAGCTGCAATCGCTTGGCGGTCAGGCCAGCGTCAAAGGCGGCGATGTCTTCTTTCTTTTTTCGCAGTTGCTCCTGATTCTGTTGTTGCAGTTGTTTGCGCCGGCTCCTCAGGCCGCCGCCGCGCAGTCGCAAGCGCAGGTCGACAAACCATTCGCCGCGCTGGTTGCTGATCAGTAACGGTCCCTTGCGCGGCGGTTGCTGGCGAGAATCGATGATTTGCACATCGTCGTTATCGTTGAGTTCGACTTCGAACCAGCGCTCGGCTACTCGGGCGTACCATTTTTGACCGCTGGCAGTAAGGTGCCTGTAGGGGCCCGCGGTTGCCGGTTTGGCGTTTGTTTCTGGCTTCGTGATTTTCAGGCTGTCGAGCACGGTACCCAGGCCTGGTCGGGATCGATCCACTGCGCCAAGATCGTGCAACGACAGTTCATGGCTGCTCGGCAGCTGATGATCAGGGATGTCTGCCAACCGGGTCGCGCTGATACGGGCTATCTTCACTTCTTCCGTCGCCGCGGGCGCTTTTTCCGTGTCGATGGCCAACGGCGCTCGTTGAGGTTTTTTACGAGTGGCCGCTCGGTGGGCGAGCACCATGCCCAGCGTCAAAAAGAGATCCGCCAGGGCCGCCCAGGCCAGAGGTTTTTGCTGCTGCTCAGCGGCATCTGCGATGTCCTGCAAGTCGTCCATGATCTGCCAGATCCATGCGGCCGTGTTCACGCCACGACCCAGAAATGGCAGCGCCACACTGAACAGCGCCCATCCGCCACGCTTGAGAGAAGCCCATCGCGCCTCGGCATTGGACACCGATTGGCTGTCCGCTTGAGCGATCAGTGCCTGGGCATTGGCCTTGAACAAGGTCGACAGCACATCGTTTTCAATCACCCGATGACCGAGCGTCACCGGCCTTGGCAGGTTCAGTGACAGGGTGGGGTCGATCAGAAGTTGCGGCACCGTCCACACCGAAGGCAGCGCCCCTGGAAAAACGTATTGCGAGTAATTGAAACGTACGCTGTCGGGTAGCCACGCCAGTACGGACTGGCGCAGTGACCTTGAGTGTTTGATGGCATACAGCAAATTGGCCGTCGACGGGTATTGCAACAGCGCAGGTTCAAGCAACGGACGGCAAAGCAGGCACGGACCCTTATCTTGATCCTGTGGGCCGATCACAAACATGTTGACCACCTCGTCGGTCTTCCCGTTGGGGGAGTCGCCAGTGGCGAAGGCCAATGGACGAACCACGATCCGTTGCCCGTCGACCTGTTGTTCCACCCGCTCGCTTGCCAACGCCGCGACGACGTAGCGGTAACCTTGCTCAGTCAGGCCTCCTTCGCCGCGGATTTTGTATTGCAGGGCCAGCAACGGCAGCTCGAGCGGCAACTGCTGGGTGAAGAGCTGCTGCAAGCGGGAGACCTGGGAGGTGTCGTCGATCAGCCTGTTTTGCAGCAAGGCCGGATAGGCTTCACCGATGTCGACCGTTGTCACCAGTTCTTCCAGGTAACCAATGGTCATCCATTCCGGCAGCGCAACGCCGTCCCGGTGGCGCACCGATTTATTTCCCAGTGCCAGGGCGCCCAGATTCTCAAGTGCAAGGTCGACAAGCGACAGCGTCTGAGTGTCTATCTGCCCCGGCGGCACGAAAGTGCCCCAGACTTCGACGCTGGTGACGGTGATCTCCACGTCTTTCAAATCGACATATTCTGTCTGGGCAGGTGTCTGTTTTATTTGTTTCTCCAGCTCATCCCGAGTGAATTTTTTGATACCGGGCAGCTCGCTTTGAAAGGTTTTGCCAGCGTTTTGCTGCTGCACGACCGCCAGGTCCAGCAGGTGTCGGCTGTAACGGCTTTGGTCGGCCGGGGTGGCGTCTTCAAGCCACTGCGGAAGTGAATGTTGCAGCCGAGAGAAATGAGGTGTTCGCTGCTCGGTCATGGCTTGCTGGTTGTCGGGCGCACCGCGCCGTGCCGTTAAAAGTGGATCGTCCGAGCGCTGGAAAAAATCGATTGAGCCTATCGCCTCGGCCTCTAGCGCAATCAGGGTGCAAGCCTGGTGGTCGAAAAAGTTGCCCTCGGGTTCGAACAATCGCCAGCTCAGACTGCTTGCGCTTGCATCGCTTTCCACCAGCGATTGCAGCGTTTGTCCCAGCTCCTCGAACGTATCGAAGCGTTGAAATCCTTTCGTCAGCGAGTGCATGAGAATCAATGTGCGCTTGCCGAGCGTGCCCATCAGTACAGCGGCGTCCAGAACGTTGAGATGCTTGTGTGCCGTGTCATCAAGGTCGATCAGGCAGACGCGGGCCTTGTATTTGTCGGTGGCCAGGCGCAGTGATTTATCGGGTTGCCCGAACACGGCGTGCGCCATGGCGCGTTGATCCTCATCCCAGCCGTTGTTAGCGCTGACGTTCCACAGCTGCTGCAAGGTGTGCGAAAGCTGATGCCAGCGTGGCTGGTCGGGCGCGGTGGTTTCGTTCCAGTAGTCGAGCTGCTGTTCCTGATAGGCGATGAACAGCAGCGGGGCGAGTTCGTTGAGCCGGGCTGCGATCGCTTCGATCTTTACCGGAAGCTGGGTGACCGGTTCGACGCCGGGTTGTTCGGTGAGGAAGTGTTCGCCATCGATGCAGGTCGCGGCGGTGCCGGACAGCGCGAGGCGCACCAGTGCATCGGTGAGGGATTCGAATCGGCAGGGACCAGCCTTGACCGTTTCTGCGTCGGTCAACCAGGTCGGTGTCGCAACCATGGCCCGCGCCGGGTCGATTTTCAGGTGCGGGTAAAGTGTAGCGAGCGCAGGACGCAAGGCATTCGCGGCGACTTCGGTGAGCGAAGGGCCGGTCACCAGTTGAGTCAGTACATCAACAGCACTTGGTGTTGAAGTTTCGGGCATGACCATTTCCTTGTCTGACGGTGGCGGCTGTCGTGAGCAGCGCCGGATCAGGGCAGGATGGCGAACTCGACCGAACACTTGGCGGTAGATAAATATCGCAGGCAAAAAAAGACCCGCATCAGCGCGGGTCTTGGCTTTCGGCAGCGGGTCAGGTCCCGGACTTGATCTTGGTCCAGGCCCGGGTCCGCGCGCGTTCAGCATCGCGAGGCAAAGGTTGCAAGGTGTACAGCGTGCCCATTGCCGCTTCGGTCGGGTACAGGTTCGGGTTGTTGCGGATCGCCGGGTCGACCATTTCCGTGGCGTCCTTGTTCGGGTTCGGGTAGCCGACGAAGTCGCTGACCGGCGCGATCACCTGCGGCTGCAGCAAGTAGTTGATGAAGGTGTAGGCGTCTTCCGGATTCTTCGCGCCTTTGGGGATCGCGAGCATGTCGAACCAGATCGGCGCGCCTTCTTTCGGTAGGCGCATGTCGACGATCACGCCGTTCTTGGCTTCCTTGGCGCGGTTGGCGGCCTGGGAGAAGCTGCCGGAGTAACCGACAGCGACGCAGATGTCACCGTTGGCGATGTCGGCCATGTACTTCGAAGAATGGAAGTAGGTGACGTACGGACGAATCTTCATCAACAGCGCTTCAGCCTTTTCGTAATCCGCAGGCTTCTTGCTGTTAGGGTCCAGGCCGAGGTGGTGCAGAGCCAGTGGCAGAATCTCCGAAGGCGAGTCGAGCAGGGCCACGCCGCACTGCTTGAGCTTGCTGATGTTCTCTTCCTTGAAGATCAGGTCCCAGCTGTCCACCGGTGCGTTGTCGCCTAATGCCGCTTTGATCTTGTCCGGGTTGAAGCCGATCAGGATGGTCCCGTACATGTACGGCACGGCAAATTTATTGCCCGGATCGTTGGCTTCGATCAGCTTCATCAGCTTGGGATCAAGGTGGTTCCAGTTCGGCAGTTTGCTGCGATCGAGCGGCTGGAACACGCCGGCTTCGATCTGCTTGGCGAGGAACACGTTGGACGGCACGACCACGTCATAGCCGGAATTGCCGGTCAGCAACTTGGCCTCCAGCGCTTCGTTAGTGTCGAAGATGTCGTAGACCAGTTTGGTCTGGGTGTTCTGGGTCTTGAAGTCTTCCAGGGCTTTGGGGGTGATGTAGTCGAACCAGTTGTAGACGCGCAACGTTCGCTCTTCAGCATGAACGGCACCACTGAGCACTGTGGCGCACAGCACTGTAAGGAAGAGTGCGGGCGCGATAAAACGCTTGAGACGGATCATTGTTCTAATTCCTCATTGGGCGCTTTCAAAACCTTCAAGAACGTTCACGGCATTGATGCCGATTTCTTCAACCGCGTAGCCGCCTTCCATCACGAACAGCGTCGGCTTGCCGAGGCCCGCGATGCGCGCGCCCATTGCCAGGTAATCCGGGCTGTCGAGCTTGAATTGGGAGATGGGATCGTCCTTGAACGTATCGACGCCCAGGGAAACGACGACGATATCGGCGCCGTATTTTTCGATCTCTTTGCAGGCGTGTTCCAGCGCGGCGCTCCAACTGTCCCAGCCGCTGCCAGCCGGCAAAGGGTAGTTGAAGTTGAAACCTTCGCCGGCCCCCTCGCCGAGTTCATCGTCATAGCCGAGGAAGAATGGGAACTCGGCTTCCGGATGACCGTGAATCGAGGTGAACAGCACGTCGCTGCGCTCATAGAAAATCGATTGGGTACCGTTGCCGTGGTGGTAGTCGACGTCGAGGACCGCGACCTTCTTGTGGCCCTGGTCGAGGAAGGCCTGAGCGGCGATGGCGGCGTTGTTGAGGTAGCAATAACCACCCATCAAATCGCTGGCGGCGTGGTGTCCCGGTGGACGGCACAAAGCGAAGGCACTGCGGGCGCCGCGTTGAATGACGGCTTGAGCGGTCAACGCGACTTGCGCCGCGCTGTACGCCGCTTGCCAGGTGCCGGCGGTAATCGGTGCGCCTCCGTCGAAGCTGTAATAGCCGAGCTGGCCGTGCAGGCTGGTGGGCATGATTCGGCGCAGGGTGCGGGCCGGCCAGGTGTAGGGCAACAAGTCGCCGTCGGTATTGAACTCGGTCCAGCGTGCCCAGGCGCCTTTGAAGAAGTCGAGGTAGTCGCGGCTGTGGACGCGCGCGATCGGATCAAGGCCGAAATCCTGTGGCGCTTCGACCGGACCGAGGTCGCGGTACTGCACGCGCTGCAGAACATGATCGGCCCTCGAGGGCATTTCGAAGCAGGGCATCAGTTGCCCGTCCATCAATTCGCAACGGCCGTGGTGCAGGTGGTGATCGTCCGAGTAGATCGTCAGCATTTCTTGTTCTCCGCAGGCTGATTCGGTTGAACACAGTCTTGCGGCGCGCGGCGTTTGAGAGAACGGCAGGAAAGGCCAAAAGGGGATCGATACGGCCAAAAGATATGACCGAAATTCGCCCCTTGTTGGCGCGACGGTGCCCCGGCGTAGGGCGTACCTCAGTCAGGGGCGGAACTGGCTCGGCGCCACACCACTCCAGCGGACGAACGCATGGCGGAAGCTCGCTGTCTCGCTGAAGCCCAGCGCTTCGGCGATCCGGTAGATCGGCATCTGGTCTTCACACAGCATTTGCTTGGCCTGCTCGAATCGCAGCTCATCTAGCAATTCCTGATAGCTGCAACCCAGGTCCTTGAGGTGCCGGCGCAGGGTTCGCGCCGAACAATTCATCTGTTCAGCCAATCCTTCGAGGCCAGGCGCTGCATTCAATTGCGTACTGAGCAGTTGGCGAATCCGCCCCAGCCAGGCCTGGCGACCCGTGAACTCGGTGTTCTGTTTGCGACAGCGTTCAGTCATGGCTTGATGGGTGATGACGTCGCCCAGTGGCAACGGTTGGTCGAGCCAGCATTTATCGAAGGCGAAGGCGTTGTCCCGCGCATCGAAGTGCAGCGGGCAGTCGAAGTGCTCGGCGTAGGTCGCCTCATAGTCGGGCGCTGCATGTTCGAAGCGAGCTGCCAGCAACGGCAGCGGATGGCCGAGCAGGTCGTCGCAGGTGACTTTCAACGACACCAGACAGAACTCGGCATTGAATACCGCCAGCGCCGGATTCTCCCGGTAATCAGCGGCGACAAACCAGATGCGCTCGCCGTCATCTTCAAGGCTCAGTTCGAAAAGTGTTCCTAACAGCGCCGGATAGCGTATCGCCAGACGTAAAGCGTCACCGAAGGTGGCACTGGTGAGCAGCGCATAACCGAGCATGCCGTAGGACGAAACGTGCATCCGCCGGCCCAGCTCCAGGCCAATGTCACGCTTGAGCGCGACAGCATTGGCGCAGACCTGCATCTCCTGATTGGTGGTGATGCGCGTGTCCGCCCGGCTCAAATCCGCCGGGTTTATGCCGCTTCCAGCCAGCAAGGCTTCGCTGGGCAGCCCCTGGTCCTTGAAGGCGTTGAGTACCAGAGAGACGGCGTTGAGGGTGGTGAGGTGGGAGTGGAGCATGGGGTGTTCCAGCCTTGGGATGCTGGAACGGCAGCAAGTTACATGCCTGACGATGACCCTGTGGGAGCGAGCAAGCTCGCTCCCACAGGGATTTGGGTTGTGTCAGCTGAGTTCGCCGCAGAGGTCCAGTTCTACAAGGCTCCGCACTTCAGCGGTGTCGAGCCCGGCACCGAGCAAGCCATGCAACTTGCCGAACGCAGCCTCGCGAGTCATGCCTCCGCCCGAAAGCACGCCAACGCCACGCAACCGGCTACCGGCCTCGTAAACATCCAGCTCCACTCCACCTTCATGGCACTGCGTAACCGCCACCACCACAACACCCTTGTCCCGCGCCCGCTCCAGGCTGGCGAGGAACTCTGGATTGTCGCTCGGTCCGGTGCCGCTGCCGTAGCACTCCAGAACCAGGCCCTGAATGCCGCTGTCGAGCAGGCCGTCCAGTATCTCGGCGCCGATGCCGGGGAACAGCGGCAGCACAGCGACTTTCGCCTGTTGCCTGGGCTGGTTGTAGGTCAGCGATGCCGGTATTGAAGACGCCTTCGCACCGCCACCCTGACGCTCCAGTCGCTTGAACGGATGACGACCGAAACTGCGAACCTTCGCGCAACGGGTCGGGTCCAGCAACTCGCCGTGGAAGTACAGATGAACGCCCGGCGCAAGGCCTTGGCCCAGAGCAACCAGCGCGCCGCTGAGGTTTTCCCAGGCATCGCTGTCGGCTACACCCGCCGGCAGCATGGAACCGGTGAACACCACGCGGGCATGCAGGCCGAGCAACTTAAAGCTCATGGCTGCAGCGCTGTAAGCGAGGGTGTCGGTGCCGTGCAAGATCAGCACGCTGTCGCAGCCCTGCACATCAACGGCGTCAACCACCGCTTCACGCAGTTGCTGCCAGTAAGCCGGGCTCATGTTGGCGCTGTCGATCAGCGGCGACATCTCGCGAAAGCGCCACTGCGGCACAACGAGATCAGGTTGGCTGTGCAGATACTCGCGCATCCGCGCTTCGAAACCGGACGCCGGGGCCAGGCCGTGAGCGCTGGCTTGCA
The DNA here is from genome assembly GCF_054897765.1 of Pseudomonas sp. RT4P38. Classification (NCBI taxonomy): domain Bacteria; kingdom Pseudomonadati; phylum Pseudomonadota; class Gammaproteobacteria; order Pseudomonadales; family Pseudomonadaceae; genus Pseudomonas; species Pseudomonas sp. RT4P38. The sequence goes on along the minus strand of NZ_CM142703.1, from coordinate 112,327 downwards.
TACCGATGGTGCCACCGGTGTAGAGCACCATGACGTGCTGGGCGGCAGGGTAGGTCGAGGAATTCATGGGGGTTCTCCGAGAACGATGACAGCATGCGGTCGAGCATGACGCTGACCGCACGGTGTGTCACGTCGGGCGCAGGGGATGCGCCCGGTTTTTTACCGATCAGCGTTGCGCTGCGGGTACGCCTTGCGGCTGAGCTTCAGCCTTGATGGCGGCAGCAGGCGGATTGGCGGGCCAGGCTTTCAAGTCCAGGTCCAGATCCGGGAATTTGCTCGAATCGAACACGGGCGTCTTGATGCCGGCTGCGCGCTGGTCATCGTAGTCACGCAGGATGCGCATGCCGACTTTGAACAGCAGGAACAGCGCGATCAGGTTCACGAACGCCAGCAGGGTCATGGTGATGTCGGCGAACGCGAACACCGTACCCAGGTTCTCGATCGCACCCCAGTAGATCAACACCAGTACCAATGCGCGGTAGCCGATCAGCGCCTTGCGGTTTTCACCGATCAGGAACCGCAGGTTGTTCTCGCCCAGGTAGTAGTTGTAGAGAATCGAGGTGAACACGAACAACGACAGGGCCACGGAGATGAAACTCCGGCCCCAGTCACCGACGACGGCGGCGAGCGAGTTCTGGGTCAGGGCAATGCCGTCGCCTTCGAAACCTGGTGTGTAGAAGCCCGAGAGCAGGATCAGCAACGCGGTGCAGGTGCAGATCACAAAGGTGTCGAGGAACACGCTGAACGCCTGAACCACACCTTGCGAAACCGGGTGCTCGACCGAGGCCACAGCGGCCACGTTCGGCGCACTGCCCAGGCCTGCTTCGTTGGCGAACACGCCGCGCTTCACGCCCATGACGATGGCACTGCCGATCAGGCCACCGAAGGCCTGGTCGAGACCGAAGGCGCTTTTGACGATGGTCATCAGCATCGCTGGAACGTGGTCGAATTGCAGGACGATCACGTAGATGGTCACGCCGATGTACACCAGGGTTTTTACCGGCACCAACAGGTCAGCGACCTTGGCGATGCGCTTGATCCCACCGATGAACACCAGACCCAACAACACCGCCAGGGCCAGGCCGGTGTAAGTGGGGTCGAGGTCGAAAGCGTTTTTCAGCGAGTGGGTCACGGCGTGGGATTGCAGACCGTTGAAGGCGAAGCCGAAGGTGATCAGCAGTAGAAACGCCATGATCATGCCCAGCCAGCGTTTCTGCAGGCCGTGCTGGATGTAATAGGACGGACCGCCACGGTACGTGCCGTCGGAATCGCAGCGCTTGTAGAGCTGGCCGAGGGAGCATTCGAAGAAGCTGCTGGACATGCCGACCAACGCAGTCACCCACATCCAGAACACCGCGCCCGGACCACCCAGGGTCACGGCGATACCGACACCGGCGATGTTACCCGCACCGACACGGCCGGCGAGGCTGAGCATCAAGGCCTGGAACGAACTGAGTTGACCGGCGCTGCTTTTCAAGCTGTCGCGGAACACCGCGAACATGTGGAAGAAGTGGCGCAATTGAACGAAACGCGAGCGGATCGTGAAGTAGCTACCGAGCCCGACAATGAGCACGATCAGTACTTTCCCTGAGAGGAAGTCGTTAATGACTTCGAGCATGGATTATTCCTCGCTGTTTTTTGTTTAGGCAAATGCTGGAGGGTCAGAAATATCGCGTTACACCGGCTTGCGCGTGGCACAACAGGTGGGGCGACGGTTCGTCCCGGTTCCATATCGCGGGTTGTTATTAGTTCGGGTTTCGCATGGGTTTTGGCCTCGTTACCGACGACCGCTCACGCGAAGAGGGGCGGCACTATACCTATGAGCGTGCCATCCGTCTGCACGGTTGTGGTGCAAGCGACGAAACGAAGCCTTTGAAACACCTGACTTTTTTGAAGTCAGGCTCGTGTGGGAGGGCGAGAGCCCCATTTCCACAGAAGTCTTTTTCCTGCCAATGAGTTAAAAAAAAGGGCTTGGGGAATAAATCCCCAAGCCCTCAAAAGGTGAGAGGTGTCTAGTCCCTCGACCTGGTGAGCGTGGCGTTTCGTGCTCTTCGTTAAAAGAGCAAGCGCCGGCGTTGCGTTCGGTTAAGCCTTCAGAGGCACCAGACGCGGAGCAATCATGTTTTCCGGGCGCAGGATGTCGGCGAGCATTTCGTCGTCGAGCAAGCCTTCTTCGCGCACCAGTTCCAGCACGCCGCGGCCGCTTTCCAGCGCGATACGGGCGATGCGGGTGGCGTTTTCATAACCGATGTACGGGTTCAGCGCAGTGACCAGGCCGATCGAGTGTTCGACCAGTTCGCGGCAACGCTCTTCGTTGGCGGTGATGCCGACGATGCAGTGCTCGCGCAGCATGTCCATGGCGCGTTGCAGCAGGCGGATCGAGTCGAAGATCTTGAACGCGATCAGCGGCTCCATCACGTTCAGTTGCAACTGGCCGCCTTCGGCCGCGATGGTCAGGGCCAAGTCGTTGCCGATGATCTGGAACGCCACCTGGTTAACCGCTTCCGGGATGACCGGGTTGACCTTGCCAGGCATGATCGAGCTGCCTGGCTGACGCGCTGGCAGGTTGATTTCGTTGATGCCGGTGCGTGGGCCGCTGGACAGCAGGCGCAGGTCGTTGCAGATCTTCGACAGCTTGACCGCGGTGCGCTTGAGCATGCCGGAGAACAGCACGAAGGCGCCCATGTCGGAGGTGGCTTCGATCAGGTCGGCGGCCGGAACCAGCGGTTGACCGCTGATCAGCGCCAGACGCTGAACGGCCAGGAGTTGGTAGCGCGGGTCGGCGTTGATGCCGGTACCGATCGCGGTGCCGCCCAGGTTCACTTCGGTCAGCAGTTCAGGTGCCAACGTTTTCAAACGCGCCAGGTCTTCGCTCAGCGTGGTGGCGAAAGCGCGGAATTCTTGACCCAGGGTCATCGGCACGGCGTCTTGCAGCTGGGTACGACCCATCTTCAATACGTGGCTGAATTCCTGGCCCTTGGCGGCGAACGCCTGGATCAGGCTGTCGAGGCTGGCCAGCAACGCATCGTGACCCAGCAGCAGACCCAGACGGATCGCGGTCGGGTAGGCGTCGTTGGTCGACTGCGCCATGTTCACATCGTTGTTCGGGTGCAGGTATTGGTATTCGCCCTTCTGGTGACCCATGGCCTCCAGCGCGATGTTGGCAATGACTTCGTTGGCATTCATGTTGGTTGAAGTGCCAGCGCCGCCTTGAATCATGTCCACCACGAACTCTTCGTGGAAATCGCCGCGGATCAAACGTGCACAGGCTTCGCTGATGGCAGCGTGCTTGGCTTCGCTCAGGTGACCCAGTTCGCGGTTGGCGTCAGCGGCGGCCTGCTTGACCATTGCCAGGCCGACAACCAGCTTCGGGTAATGCGAAATCGGAACGCCGGAGAGACGGAAGTTGTTCACCGCTCGCAGGGTCTGAATGCCGTAATACGCTTGAGCAGGTACTTCGAGTACGCCAAGCAGGTCTTTTTCTGTGCGGAACGATGCAGCGGAAGACATGATAGAAATCATCTCGATAGGGACCCGGTCTGTGCCGGAACACCGCAAATGCTAGGCTTGTGGAGAATTTTGGGCCAATGCTGTTAAACACTAGCCTATGCACATTCGGCATAATGCCCGTGTGACGCCGTGTCTGCGGCGAGCGTGTGACCTAAATTGGTGCGTGTCCGGGAGGCCGTGATGAACCTTGAAAGTAAATGGCTTGAGGACTTTAGTGCTCTGGCTGCCACCCGCAGCTTCTCCCAGGCTGCCGAAAGGCGCTTCGTAACGCAGCCGGCATTCAGTCGGCGGATCCGCAGCCTCGAAGCTGCGCTGGGGCTGCAACTGGTCAATCGCTCGCGCACACCGATCGAGCTGACGGCGGCGGGGCAACTGTTTCTGGTCACCGCGCGGACCGTGGTTGAGCAGCTCGGTGAAGTATTGCGTCACCTTCATCACCTGGAAGGTGGGCAGGGTGAGGTGATGCAGGTCGCCGCCGCTCACTCGTTGGCGTTGGGTTTCTTTCCACGGTGGATCGCGCAATTGCGCAACGAAGGGTTGAACATTGCCACGCGATTGGTGGCGACCAACGTCGGCGACGCGGTGCATGCGCTGCGTGAAGGCGGTTGCGATCTGATGTTGGCGTTCTACGACCCGGATGCCGCGATGCAGATGGACCCGGAAATCTTTCCTTCGCTGCATTTGGGCCATACCGAGATGCTCCCGGTCTGCGCGGCCGATGCTGACGGCAAGCCACTGTTCGATCTGGAAGGCGAGGCCAGCGTGCCGCTGCTCGCTTATAGCGCCGGGGCGTTTCTCGGGCGTTCGGTGAACATGCTGCTGCGCCAACGGGCGCTGCGCTTCACTACCATTTATGAAACAGCCATGGCCGACAGCCTTAAAAGTATGGCGCTGGAAGGGTTGGGCATTGCCTGGGTGCCGCAGCTAAGTGTGCGCGCCGAACTGGCGCGCGGGGAACTGGTGGTCTGCGGCGGCCCGCAATGGCATGTGCCGCTGGAGATTCGTTTGTACCGTTGCGCGTTGGTACGCAAGGCCAACGTACGATTGCTGTGGCGCAAGCTCGAGGGCGGGGCGGCGAGTGCCAACCTTTAAGCCGTAGCGGGCAGAGGCGTACATTGCGCACCTCTGTTGTTAACAGGGTTCAACGTCAATTTTTGTCGGCCAGATAGTTCTTGATATTTCGTCGGTTGGCAGGGCTGAAAGTGTAAGAGATGGATCGGATTATCTCTCGTTTTGGCGCCATGTAAGTTTCGGCCCACCAGCCGTTGTACTGAACTTCAAAGTCCTCATGTTTAGCCCCCAATAAATGACCGACTTCATGTCCGACATACAAATGGCTGCCCAGTGATGCAATCGCAAATTTTCCGGTATTGGCCGGTGGCCAAAGAAGTGCGGCACCTGCTGTCTTGTCATTCAACGTATCATTTGTGACCAAGATGACTTTGGTCATATCATCCGTATTCAAACCTTCCTTCTTCATTTCATCGAGTAGTTTGTACCCCAGAGCCTCCCAGCTTCGTAAGGTATTAAGAGAATCATCGCCCTTGTAATCAAACTTGTTATAGGGTTCTCCGCCAGCGAAGACGACATTGACTTTTCGCTCGGTGAAGCTTTCCAGCTCGCTTACGAGAGGTCGGAAGTGATCGGCGTAAATCGTCGTTGCCGTAGATTTCGGCACGTCATCATGGATAACGGCGATGATGGTAATGGAGTTTTCGTGCTTTTTTTCGATAGTCGAAGTCATTCTTGAATCCTTTTTAGATTGCTTCTCGATACCCACTTAAGTTCGAAAAGTTGTTGTTGTAAGTTGCTCGTTGGTAATGGCTGGTGGCGATAATAAAAACTAACGATGAAGTTGTGATTTGGCGAGTGAACATATATTTCGTTCTATTGCATTACTCTGTAAACCCCACACAGAATAAATTGGGAAATCGTGCGTTCGGTTTAACTGAATAGCCCCTCTGTTTGGCTATTTTTTTGACCGATGAGTCAATGAATCTGACGGATTGCAGTAAATGACAGATGGTCACACCGGGGGCTGTTTATCTGCCTCATTGAGGTATACTGCGCGGCCTTTGGCCGGTTCGTCCGGCCATAATTCGTACAATCAAGCCACGCATTTTGCGTGGTTTGTTGTTTTTTGACGCGCCTGTGGGCGCCCAGAGAGAAGAGGCACGACGATGAGTGCACTGGTTGGCGTGATCATGGGCTCCAAGTCCGATTGGTCCACCCTTAGCCACACCGCCGATATGCTGGAAAAGCTCGGCATCCCTTACGAGGTGAAAGTGGTCTCTGCCCACCGCACCCCGGACCTGCTCTTCCAGTACGCCGAAGAGGCTGAGGCGCGTGGCATCGAGGTGATCATCGCCGGTGCCGGCGGCGCAGCCCACTTGCCAGGCATGTGTGCGGCCAAGACCCACCTGCCGGTACTGGGCGTGCCGGTGCAGTCGTCGATGCTGTCCGGCGTCGACTCGCTGCTTTCTATTGTGCAGATGCCCGCGGGCATTCCGGTCGCCACCCTGGCCATCGGCAAGGCCGGCGCGATCAACGCCGCGCTGCTGTCGGCGAGCATCCTCGGTGCCAAGCACCCGCAGTTCCACGCGGTGCTGAAAAAATTCCGCGCTGAGCAGACAGACAGCGTTCTGGAAAATCCAGACCCACGCATCGCCTGAGGTTGTTGACGATGAAGATCGGTGTAATCGGTGGCGGCCAGTTGGGTCGCATGTTGGCGCTGGCGGGCACTCCGCTGGGCATGAACTTCGCTTTTCTGGACCCGGCGCCGGATGCTTGCGCAGCCGCGTTGGGCGAGCACCTGCGGGCCGATTACGGCGATCAGGATCACCTGCGTCAACTGGCCGATGAAGTCGATCTGGTGACCTTCGAGTTCGAAAGCGTCCCGGCCGAAACCGTGGCCTTCCTGTCGCAATTCGTCCCGGTCTACCCGAGCGCCGAAGCCCTGCGCATCGCCCGTGATCGCTGGTTCGAGAAGAGCATGTTCAAGGACCTGGGGATTCCCACCCCGGCGTTCGCCGACATTCAATCGCAAGCCGATCTGGACGCCGCCGTGGCTTCCATCGGTCTGCCGGCCGTGCTGAAAACCCGCACCCTGGGTTATGACGGCAAGGGCCAGAAGGTCCTGCGCAAGCCTGAAGACGTGGTCGGCACGTTCGCCGAACTGGGCAGCGTGGCCTGCCTGCTGGAGGGCTTCGTGCCGTTCACCGGCGAAGTGTCGTTGATCGCCGTGCGCGCTCGCGATGGCGAAACCAGGTTCTATCCGCTGGTTCACAACACCCACGACAGCGGCATCCTCAAACTGTCCGTGGCCAGCACCGACCACCCGCTGCAAGCCTTGGCGGAAGACTATTCCAGCCGGGTGCTCAAGCAGCTGAATTATGTCGGTGTGATGGCGTTCGAGTTCTTCGAAGTCGACGGCGGCCTCAAGGCCAACGAGATTGCCCCGCGGGTGCACAACTCGGGTCACTGGACCACTGAAGGTGCCGAGTGCAGCCAGTTCGAAAACCACCTGCGGGCCGTTGCCGGTCTGCCGCTGGGTTCGACGGCCAAGGTCGGCGAGAGCGCGATGCTCAACTTCATCGGTGTTGTACCACCGGTAGAGAAAGTGATCGCGATTGCTGATTGCCACCTGCATCACTATGGCAAGGCCTTCAAGGTCGGCCGCAAGGTCGGTCACGCCAATCTGCGCTGTGCAGACCGTGATACGTTGGCTGCGCAAATCCTCAAGGTCGAAGCGCTCATCGCCGAATAGTTTCATGTGGCGGCGGCGGAACCTTCAGGAGTCGCCGTTCTCTGATGGCAGGATGCCAAAGTCTGTCTAGGCTTCGGCTAGGTGTCCTGTCTCACCAAATCATTCAGAGGGAAATGCCATGGGAATTATCGGAACCATCTTTATCGGCTTGATCGTCGGCCTGCTGGCTCGGTTTTTGAAACCTGGCGATGACAGCATGGGCTGGATCATGACCATCCTGCTCGGTATCGGCGGTTCGCTGGCGGCCACTTACGGCGGCCAGGCCCTGGGCATTTACCGCGCTGGCGAAGGCGCAGGTTTCATCGGTGCGCTGGTGGGCGCGGTGGTATTGCTGGTGATCTACGGCCTGATCAAAAAAAGGACCTGATTGAAGTGACAAAGCCCTCTCTGCGCCATCGCCGGAGAGGGCTAGAATGCTCGGCGTTACACCGTCCTTTCCTTTGCCGAGCACTTTCATGCGCCGTCTTCTATTGACTCTTCTATTCCTGGGTACGGGCCTTGCCCACGCCGGCGAACTGCCGGAAACCGACTGGCTCGAATTGATGCCCAAGTCGGACCAGAAAGCCCTCGAAGCCATGCCCGAAATCGACCACAACTCCCCCGAAGCCAATGGCACGTTTACCCAAAAGGGTGGCATGAAGCAGAGCAAGGGCTTGCCGGCGGTGATGTATTCGAGCAAAACCGTGCCGTCGATGAACGACAAGAACATCCGCATCGGCGGTTATCCGGTGCCGCTGGAGTCCGACGCCAAGGGCCGCAGCACGCTGTTCTTCCTCGTGCCGTACCCGGGCGCCTGCATCCACGTGCCGCCGCCACCGCCCAATCAACTGGTGTTGGTGCGTTATCCGAAAGGCTTGAAGCTGGATGATATCTACACGCCGCTGTGGGTGACCGGCACGCTGAAAATCGAGAAGGTCAACAACGACCTGGCCGATGCGGCGTATGCGTTGGATGCGGCGAAAGTGCGAGTAGTGCAGGAGTCGGATTTGTAACGCGCCAGTCAGGCTGGCAAAGATCAACTGTGGGAGCGAGCTTGCTCGCGATGGCGGTGTAACAGTCAACATTGATGTTGAATGTTATGGCCTCATCGCGAGCAAGCTCGCTCCCACATTGGGTTTGTGGTGTTGATTAGAGCGGTGCGCTGCCGATGCTGACGCCCAAGGTATGGCTCGCATCCGGCGCCAGCGTCACCACATCATCCATCACGTTCGCCGTTTCAATGCACAGCATCCGCTGCCAGCCATCGTCCGCCATGTCACTGAACGCCGCAGCACGATCAATCCACGGATTCCAGATCACCGCCGAGCGTGAGCCGCTGCTGGTCAGCTCAATGCGCCGTTCCCAGGCCGGATCGACAATGCTCAGCTTCGCCGGGGTATTGAGATAGATACGATCGGTCTCGCCGACAAAACGCAGATCGCCGGTCTGAGTGACGGTTTTCCAGTCGTCCAGGGTTTCGATGTAACTCAAGCCATCCAGCCCTTCGACATGCACTTCGCGTACATCGCTGACCGCGAAATAGCTGTGCAGTGCCTGGCTGATGGTGACTTTGTCAGCGCCCTGGTTATGGCTGGTCAGGCTGATGTGGAGTTGCTCATCCAGACGAATGCTCAGCTTCAAGTCCACTTGATGCGGCCAGCCTGGCAAGCCGCCTTCAGGGTAAGGCAGAACAAACTCCACCTTCAGGCTTTCGCCCTCGGTTTCAATGCCGCCCAGTTCCCAGTCCATCGCCCGCACCAGCCCGTGGGCGGTCGGCGGTTCGTTGCTGACGCGCATCGCTTGAACACTTTGCGGGTTGCGCGGCAGGTTACCGAACCAGGGCCAGCACACCGGAACCCCGGCGCGGATGCTCTTGCCGGTCTTGAACACCGCCTCGTCGTTGAGCCAGATCAGCGGTGGTTGACCGGCCAATTGATAACTGAGGATGTGCGCGCCTTGCTGGGCGACCAGCAATTCGGCCTGACCGTGGCGGATGCGCCAGCAGTTCAGTTCATCCAGTTTCACGGCTTCAACGTTGGGCGTGCTCATGGGGCAACTCTCGATCAGGAACAATGACTGCTATGGACCGCAAAACGGCCACCGCGTTTAACTAACGCGCGCGTGGCGGAACCGAACGGGTGCGGCCGCTGCCATCGATGGCGACGAACACAAACACGGCTTCAGTCACTTTACGCCACTCGCTGGACAGCGGATCGTCACTCCAGACTTCGACCATCATCTGAATCGAGCTGCGGCCGATTTCCAGCGCCTGGGTATAGAAGGAGAGCTGAGCGCCCACCGCTACCGGAACCAGAAACGCCATACGGTCGATTGCAACCGTGGCCACGCGCCCACCCGCGACTTTGCTGGCCATTGCGGTGCCGGCCAAATCCATTTGCGCTACCAGCCAGCCGCCGAAAATATCGCCAAAGCCGTTGGTTTCGCGAGGGAGCGCGGTAATTTGCAGGGCAAGGTCGCCTTGCGGGATTGGATCTTCTTGTTCGAGCTCTATCATGCCGGGGGTGCCTCTGACCCGTGACTCTTCATATATGTAGCGGGTGAATAGCCGTCTTGGAAAAACGATTCAGCCCCGAACATACTACGTTCGTCACGTTTTTCGTAAGGCGCCTAAAGGGAAACTCTGCGAAATCGGCTGACAGGTGCCAACGACGTTTTCGCACAGCAACCCCTTACAAGCAGGTGCAGGATTGCGAGTATATCGATCGGTAGACTCCGAGACGACCGTCCGGTTCTCATTTAGACCGTCAATTACGCACCTCTATGTGCTTTTTCGAACAATTTGCTATCGTGCCGGACCTGCCCAAGCCTCCGCCAGCGTTGTTGGGGTTGCAGATCCGACTATAAGAGAAGCCTTGCCATGACCACCGCGCCCTCAAGCATCGCGCAGCCCACTCAGTCCGCACGTCCGCTGACCCGCAACGACTACAAGACTTTATCGCTGTCTGCCCTGGGCGGCGCGCTGGAGTTTTACGACTTCATCATTTTCGTGTTCTTCGCCACGGTGGTGGGCAAGCTGTTCTTCCCGGCCGACATGCCCGAGTGGCTGCGCTTGATGCAGACTTTCGGGATCTTTGCCGCCGGCTACCTGGCGCGACCACTGGGCGGCATCGTCATGGCGCACTTCGGCGACCTGCTGGGGCGCAAGAAGATGTTCACCCTGAGTATTTTCATGATGGCGGTGCCGACCCTGATCATGGGTTTGTTACCGACTTATGCGCAGATCGGCATGTGGGCGCCGATCCTGTTGCTGCTGATGCGGGTGATTCAGGGCGCGGCGATTGGCGGTGAAGTGCCGGGCGCGTGGGTATTCGTTTCCGAACACGTACCGCAGCGTCATATCGGCTACGCCTGCGGCACCCTGACCAGCGGTCTGACGGCTGGCATCCTGCTGGGGTCGCTGGTCGCCACCGCGATCAACAGCATTTACACCCCGGTAGAAGTCGCGGATTACGCCTGGCGGATTCCGTTCCTGCTGGGCGGCGTGTTCGGCCTGTTCTCGGTTTACCTGCGCCGCTGGTTGCACGAGACGCCGGTGTTCGCCGAGCTGCAACTGCGCAAGGCCCTGGCTGAAGAAGTGCCGCTGCGCGCCGTGTTGCGTGACCATCGCGGGGCGATCCTGATTTCCATGCTGCTGACCTGGCTGCTGTCCGCCGGCATCATCGTGGTCATCCTGATGACCCCGACCGTGCTGCAGACCGTCTACCACTTCTCGCCAACCACCGCGTTGCAGGCAAACAGCCTGGCGATCGTGTTTCTGAGCGTGGGCTGCGTCGCCTCCGGTGCACTGGCTGACCGCTTCGGCGCGGGTCGTGTCTTCGTGTTCGGCAGTGCCGCGTTGCTGATCAGTTCGTGGACCTTCTACCACAGCCTGTTCAACCACCCGGACTGGCTGTTCCCGATGTACGCCTTGACCGGCTTCCTGGTCGGCACCATCGGTGCGGTGCCTTACGTGATGGTCAAAGCCTTCCCGGCGGTGGTGCGCTTCAGCGGTCTGTCGTTCTCCTACAACCTGGCTTACGCCATCTTCGGCGGCCTGACCCCGATGGTCGTCACTTTGCTGCTCAAGGAAAGCCCGATGGGGCCGGCCTATTACGTGGCGATCATTTGTGGTGTCGGGATTCTGGTGGGTGGGTATCTCTGGCAGAAGGGCCGCTAGATGCTGGCCTTTCATCTAATTGTCATATTTCAGCCATAGAGTGTTCACACGGCCTGCTGATACTTGGCCCCGACTTAACACACCTATCTGCTAGGAGTAAGGCATGAAACTGAAGCGTTTGATGGCGGCAATGACTTTTGTCGCTGCTGGCGTTGCGACTGCCAACGCGGTTGCCGCTGTTGACCCTGCTATCCCGAGCTACACCAAGACCACTGGTGTGTCGGGCAACCTGTCCAGCGTCGGCTCCGATACCCTGGCCAACCTCATGACCCTGTGGGCTGAGAACTACAAAAAAGAATACCCGAACGTAAACATCCAGATTCAGGCTGCCGGTTCGTCGACCGCGCCACCTGCGCTGACTGAAGGCACCGCTAACCTGGGCCCGATGAGCCGCAAGATGAAGGACAACGAGCTGCAGGCCTTCGAAACCAAATATGGCTACAAGCCAACCGCTATTCCGGTTGCCGTGGATGCCCTGGCAGTGTTCGTGCACAAGGACAACCCGATCCAGCACATGACCATGGAACAAGTCGACGCGATCTTCTCGTCCACTCGTCTGTGCGGCGCTAAAACCGACGTGAAAACCTGGGGTGACCTGGGTGTGACCGGCGACCTGGCGAACAAGCCGGTTCAACTGTTCGGTCGTAACTCGGTATCGGGCACCTATGGCTACTTCAAAGAAGAAGCCTTGTGCAAAGGTGACTACAAGCCAAACGTCAACGAACAACCAGGTTCGGCTTCGGTCGTGCAGTCGATCAGCTCCTCGCTGAACGGCGTTGGTTACTCGGGCATTGGCTACAAAACCGCTAGCGTGAAAACGGTAGCTCTGGCCAAGAAAGGCAGCACCGAGTTCGTCGAAGACACCGAAGAAAACGCCCTGAACGGCAAGTACCCGCTGTCGCGTTTCCTCTACGTTTACGTCAACAAAGCCCCGAACAAGCCTCTGGCCCCGCTGGAAGCCGAGTTCGTGAAGCTGATTCTGTCCAAACAGGGTCAGGAAGTTGTAGTGAAAGACGGCTACATCCCACTGCCGGCCAAGGTTGCTGCAAAAGCACTGGCTGACCTGGGTCTGCAAGAAGGCGGCAACGTCGCAAAGAAGTAAAACCTTGAGTCCGGGATGATTTCCGGGCTCCAGTGGGAGCGGGTACGCCCGCTCCTACACCCCAAATTTTTGATCCACTGCCAGTTCCCACTGGCGGCGGATTTGTTGCGTCACTGCATTGTCATCTTTCTGTCATACAGGACCGCTAGGGTGTGCGCATGAATGATCTGGCCAATTCCACCATGACTACTAATCCTCCCAAGCGAATTGATTTCAATACGCCTGAGCTGCAACGCAAGCGCCGCATCCGCGCGCTCAAAGATCGCCTGACCCGCTGGTACGTCCTCGTGGGCGGCCTTGCCGTTCTCGGCGCGATCACGCTGATCTTCTTCTTCCTCGCCTACGTCGTCTTCCCTCTGTTCCAAGGTGCCGACCTGACGACCAAGGACGCCATCACGCCCGCCTGGATGCAAGACGCCGGCAAGCCGTTGATGATCTCCCTGGAAGAACAGAACCAGGTCGCCATGCGCGTTTCCGACAAGGGGCAGGCGCTGTTCTTCGACATCGACAGTGGCGCCGAACTCAAGCGCGTCGATCTGCCGGTTCCGGCGGGTGCCAGCGTCACGTCCATCGGCGAAGACCAGCCCGGCCATCCGCTGGTAGCGGTGGGTTTCTCCAACGGCCAGGCCTTGGTGTTCCGTCACACCTATAAAGTCAGCTACCCGGATGGCAAGAAGACGATCACGCCAGCCATCGAGTACCCGTACGGCGAAGCCCCGATAGCGCTGAACGAGACTGGCGGTGCGCTGGAGCATGTCAGCCTTAACGCCACCGACACCACGCTGATGCTGGTCGGCTCTACCGGTGCGCAACTCAATGTTCTATCGCTGACCAGCGAAGAAAACATGATGACCGGCGAAATCACCAACGAGCAGAAGCGCATCGATCTGCCGCAGATGACCGAGCCGGTGAAGAACATCTTCGTCGACCCGCGCCAGCAATGGCTGTACGTGATTAACGGTCGCGCCCAGGCCGACGTATTCAGCCTGCGCGACAAGAGCCTCAACGGTCGTTACAAGCTGCTCGAAAATGGCGATGCCGAGATTACTGCCAGTACTCAATTGGTCGGCGGTATCTCGCTGATCCTTGGTGATTCGAAGGGCGGTCTGGCCCAGTGGTTCATGGCCCGCGACCCGGATGGCGAGCAGCGTCTGAAGCAGATCCGCACCTTCCAGATGGGCACTACGCCAATCCTTGAAATCACCGCCGAAGAACGTCGCAAAGGCTTTGTCGCTCTTGACGCTGCAGGCAAGCTCGGCGTGTTCCACAGCACCGCTCACCGCACCTTGCTGGTGGATCAAGTGGTCGATGGCCAAGGCCTTTTCGGTATGTCGCCACGGGCCAACCGCATCATTGTGGAGCAGGGCGGCAAGCTGCAACCGCTGCTTCTCGACAACCCGCACCCGGAGGTTTCCTGGAGCGCGTTGTGGAGCAAGGTCTGGTACGAGAACTACGACGAGCCTAAATACGTCTGGCAATCGACCGCCGCCAACACCGACTTCGAACCGAAGCTGAGCCTGTCGCCACTGACCTTCGGCACCCTGAAGGCCGCGTTCTACGCCATGCTGCTGGCTGCACCACTGGCCGTCGCTGCTGCGATTTACACCGCGTACTTCATGGCCCCGGGCATGCGCCGCAAGGTCAAACCGGTGATCGAGCTGATGGAAGCGATGCCGACGGTGATCCTCGGTTTCTTCGCCGGCCTGTTCCTCGCTCCGTATGTGGAAGGACATTTGCCGGGCATCTTCAGCCTGCTGATGCTTTTGCCGATCGGCATTCTGGTGGCCGGTTTCGTCTTCAGCCGCCTGCCTGAGTCCATCCGCCTGAAAGTGCCGGACGGCTGGGAAAGCGCGATTCTGATTCCAGTGATCCTGTTCGTGGGCTGGCTGTCGCTGTACATGAGCCCGTACATGGAAACCTGGTTCTTCGGTGGCGACATGCGCATGTGGATCTCCCACGACCTGGGCATCACCTACGACCAGCGCAACGCTCTGGTGGTCGGTCTGGCCATGGGCTTTGCGGTGATCCCGAACATCTACTCCATCGCCGAAGACGCCGTGTTCAGCGTGCCTCGCGGATTGACCCTCGGTTCTCTGGCCCTCGGTGCCACGCCGTGGCAGACCATGACGCGGGTGGTGATCCTCACCGCCAGCCCGGGCATCTTCTCGGCGTTGATGATCGGCATGGGCCGTGCGGTCGGTGAAACCATGATCGTGCTGATGGCCACCGGTAACACGCCGGTCATGGAAATGAACCTGTTCGAAGGTCTGCGCACGCTGGCCGCCAACGTCGCGGTGGAAATGCCCGAATCGGAAGTCGGCGGCAGCCACTACCGCGTGCTATTCCTCTCGGCGCTGGTGCTGCTGTTGTTCACCTTCGTCATGAACACCCTCGCGGAGCTGATTCGTCAGCGTCTGCGCAAGAAATACTCGTCGCTTTAAGAAAGGTAGAAGTCTGTGAAACAGAACTCCCTGAACGGATGGTTCAAGAGCGGCGCCCCCGGCGTCTGGATCAGCGGCGGCGCGGTGTCCATCGCGGTCATCATGACCATTGGCTTGCTGGCGGTGATTGCCGTGCGCGGTCTGGGTCACTTTTGGCCGGCGGACTTGATTCACGCCAGCTATGACGTGCCGGGCCAGGCCAATCACCTGGTCATCGGCGAGATCGTGCAGAAAGAAGAAGTGCCGCGCGAGCGCCTGAAAAGCGCTGGCCTGCCGGTGCCCGATCAGGGCCCGGAGTTCATGACCCGCGAGCTGATCAAGGTCGGCAACCGTGACTTGAACGGCAACGACTTCACCTGGATCGTCGGCGAGTGGCTGACTAACCAGAAGACCCCGCCTGAGTTGATGGCCATTGAGCGTCGCGAGTGGGGCAACTTCTACGGCTACCTGGTCAACGTCAAGCAGGATGGCAAGGTCATCGCTGAAGGCGAGGCCGCGTGGCCTGAGTTGCAGGCGCGTGTCGATCGCGTCAACAATCTTGCCGCGCAGCTCAAGAGCCTGGAAAAAGCCGACATCGGCGCGATCAACGCAGGTCTTGAGCGCGTCCGTCTGCACGGCCGCAAACTGGAACTGGCCGGCAAGCTCGACGCCGCCGCACAAGCGGACATGGAATCCGAGCGCGCCGAGCTCAACGCTCGTTATCAAGACATCGAAGTCCGCCTGAACGACCTGCACGCCCAGTTCAATCGCGACAGCCTGACGGCCCGCGATGCAAACGGCAAAGAGATCGAAATCGGTATTGGCAAAGTGGTTCATGCCTACCAGCCGAACGCGATGGGCACCTTCACCAAGATCGGTTTCTACTTCAGCAAGATGTGGGAATTCCTCAGCGACGACCCGCGTGAAGCGAACACCGAAGGCGGGATCTTCCCGGCGATTTTCGGCACTGTGATGATGACCCTGATCATGGCGATGGTCGTGACGCCGTTCGGCGTGCTGGCGGCGGTCTACCTGCGTGAGTATGCGAAACAGAACACCATGACTCGTCTGATCCGCATCGCGGTGAACAACCTGGCGGGCGTTCCGGCTATCGTCTACGGCGTGTTCGGTCTGGGCTTCTTCGTCTACGTACTCGGCGGCTCGGTCGACCGGTTGTTCTTCCCCGAAGCGCTGCCGGCACCGACCTTCGGTACCCCGGGTCTGCTCTGGGCGTCCCTGACCCTGGCGTTGCTGGCGGTGCCGGTGGTAATCGTGGCCACCGAAGAAGGTCTGGCGCGGATTCCTCGCACCGTGCGTGAAGGCTCGTTGGCCCTCGGCGCGACCAAGGCTGAAACCTTGTGGAAGATCGTGCTGCCAATGGCCAGCCCGGCGATGATGACCGGCATGATCCTCGCCGTGGCTCGCGCCGCCGGTGAAGTGGCGCCGCTGATGCTGGTGGGTGTGGTGAAACTGGCACCGTCGCTGCCACTGGACGGTAACTACCCGTACCTTCACCTTGACCAGAAGATCATGCACTTGGGCTTCCACATCTATGACGTCGGCTTTCAGAGCCCGAACGTCGAGGCCGCGCGTCCGCTGGTGTACGCCACGGCGCTGCTGCTGGTGCTGGTGATTGCCACGTTGAACCTGTCGGCCGTTTATATCCGTAACCATCTGCGCGAGAAGTACAAAGCGCTGGATAGCTGATTACCGCTGCTCCCTGTAGGAGCCAGGCTTGCCGGCGAAGGCGATTTCAAGGACGCCTTCGCGGGCAAGCCTCGCTCCTACAGAGTGGCAACACCGCTGGCCCATTTTTGTGAGGCCAGCGGCCAACCGAACCGAATTTGTTAGCACAGGGAGCCTCCCATGCAGCACGAAACACACACACACGGCATCAACATGTCTGCCCTGGGCCGCGATAAACAGAGCTTGAGCCTCGAGCAGGAAACCGTCGCCATCGAAGTGCCAGGCCTGAGCCTGTTCTACGGCGACAAACAAGCGCTGTACGACGTCAGCTTGAACATCCCGAAACAGCGCGTGACCGCCTTCATCGGTCCGTCCGGCTGCGGCAAGTCCACGCTGCTGCGTACGTTCAACCGCATGAACGACCTGGTGGATGGCTGCCGTGTCGAAGGCGCGATCAACCTCTACGGCAACAACATCTACCGTAAGGGCGAAGACGTGGCCGAGCTGCGTCGTCGTGTTGGCATGGTGTTCCAGAAGCCGAATCCGTTCCCGAAAACCATCTACGAAAACGTGGTCTACGGCCTGCGCATTCAAGGCATCAACAAGAAGCGCATCCTCGACGAAGCCGTCGAGTGGGCGTTGAAAGGCGCTGCGCTGTGGGACGAAGTCAAAGACCGTCTGCATGAATCGGCACTCGGCCTGTCCGGTGGTCAGCAACAACGTCTGGTGATCGCTCGTACCATCGCCGTGGAGCCAGAAGTGCTGCTGCTCGACGAACCGTGCTCGGCACTCGACCCGATCTCCACGCTGAAAGTCGAAGAGCTGATCTACGAACTGAAATCGAAGTTCACCATTGTCATCGTGACCCACAACATGCAACAGGCCGCGCGGGTTTCCGACTACACGGCGTTCATGTACATGGGCAAACTGGTGGAATTCGGCGACACCGACACCCTGTTCACCAATCCGGCGAAGAAGCAGACCGAAGACTACATCACTGGTCGCTACGGCTAGCAAGCGGTTGGTTGCTCACTGAACTGACGCTGCGGTCCACCGCACCTTACCGGACGCTCCAAGGACGCCAACATGATTAGTAAAGAAGGCCTTACCCACCACATTTCCGCGCAGTTCAACGCTGAACTGGAGGAAGTGCGCAGCCACCTCCTGGCCATGGGCGGGCTGGTGGAAAAGCAAGTCAACGACGCGGTGACCGCGCTGATCGAGGCCGACTCCGGTCTGGCTCAGCAGGTTCGCGAGATCGACGACCAGATCAACCAGATGGAACGCAATATCGACGAAGAGTGCCTGCGCATTCTGGCCCGTCGACAGCCTGCGGCGTCGGACCTGCGTCTGATCATCAGCATCTCCAAGTCGGTGATCGACCTGGAACGCATTGGCGATGAAGCGACCAAAATCGCCCGTCGCGCCATCCAGCTGTGCGAAGAAGGCGAAGCCCCTCGCGGCTATGTCGAGGTTCGCCATATTGGCGACCAGGTCCGCAACATGGTTCGCGATGCGCTGGACGCTTTTGCCCGCTTCGACGCCGACCTGGCGTTGTCGGTGGCGCAGTACGACAAGATCATCGACCGTGAATACAAAACCGCGCTGCGTGAGCTGGCCACCTACATGATGGAAGACCCGCGCTCTATCTCGCGGGTTCTGAGCATTATCTGGGTGCTGCGTTCGCTGGAACGGATCGGCGACCACGCGCGCAACATCTCGGAGTTGGTGATTTACCTGGTGCGTGGCACCGACGTGCGTCACTTGGGTCTCAAGCGCATGAAGGAAGAAGTTGAAGGCACAAGTGGCGAAACCGCTAATGTTCCGGGTAAAGCTGACGATAAGTAAGATTGCCTGAGAAAAGCGCCCGGCCTTCTGGTCGGGCGTTTTTGTTTGTGGTTTATCAATTCGAAAGCAGCACCCGCGAACGAAAAGTCCCGGCGTGACTGAAGGTTTTTGGCAATGTGCCATCAGCAAAGCGGTATGCTTGCCGGGATTTTTTAAAGGGGTGATGGATGAGTAAGGTCAGTGTGTTGGTCGTGGATGACGCGTCGTTCATTCGTGACCTGGTGAAGAAGTGCTTGCGCAACTACTTCCCGGGGATCCGGATCGAAGACGCGGTCAACGGCAAGAAGGCTCAGTCCCTGCTGGCTCGGGAAGCGTTCGACCTGGTCCTGTGCGACTGGGAAATGCCGGAAATGTCCGGGCTGGAGCTGCTGACCTGGTGCCGCGAGCAGGACAACCTCAAGACCATGCCGTTCGTGATGGTGACCAGCCGGGGCGATAAAGAGAACGTGGTCCAGGCGATCCAGGCCGGGGTTTCCGGCTACGTCAGCAAGCCGTTCACCAACGAGCAACTGCTGACCAAGGTCAAGCAGGCCCTGAACAAGGTCGGCAAGCTCGACACCTTGATGAACAGCGCGCCGACCAAAATGAACTCGGCGTTCGGCAACGATTCCCTGAGCGCCTTGACGGGTGGCAAGGCTGCCGTGGTCGCACCCGCAGCGGCGCCGGTCAACCCGTTCGCCAAACCTGTCGCCGCCGCGTCAGCCCCGGCGGCGGCTCCGTCTCGCGGTCTGCTCAACAGCCCGCCGATCAAGCCTCCAGCGTCCTCCGCGGCGCCAACGGGCGGTCGTGGCCAGGGTCAACTGCGCCTGCCGAACGGCATTCAGCAATGTGTAATCAAGGCCTTGAGTCTCAAGGAAGCACTGCTGGTGGTGAAGCGCACCGATACGCTGCCGCAAGTGCTCGACAGCGCGGTGCTCGATCTGGAGCAGGGCGACAACGCCGAAACCGCCCGCCTGAACGGCTACCTGCACGCCATCGTCGCCCACGAGCAGAAGCCCGACAGCGAGTGGCTGCAACTGACCTTCCGCTTCGTCGACCAGGATGCGCAGAAGCTCGACTATATCTCCCGTCTGATTGCCCGCGGCACGGCGCAGAAGCATTTCGTGCCCGGCGCTTAGGTTCGGCATCGTCTGTTAGGCCGCCATCGCGAGCAAGCTCGCTCCCACAAGGGAACGCATTCCAATAATGTGGGAGCGAGCTTGCTCGCGATGAGGCCTTCGAATTCACCACACATCCGCTGAACTGCCCATTTTGAAACATCTGCCGACTACCCGGGTCCATTGCAGCTGCTAGGCTCTTTCCCAGGCCTTACTCGACAGAATCTTGCCCATGCTCGCGCGCCTGCTGTTTTTCTGCGGTCTTTTCATGGCCTCCACCTCGGCGATGGCCATGACGATCTACAAGTCCACCGACGCCAATGGCGTGGTCTCCTACAGCGACCGGCCCACGACAGGCTCCAAGGTGTTCGTTTTTCGTGATCGCATGGTTGAGAATCTTGAGCGTCAGGTGTACCTCATCATCACGAAGAAGACGGGCGTGGACAGCGTTTACGTGCGCAATGACCTGTATGCACCGGTAGAGATCGAATTGAGCTTCGGCGGGCTGAAAAACGTCAGCGGTGCGCCGAGCCGACCGATTCGCCGGGTGATGCCGGCACGCAGCAGTATTCGTCTGGCGCTGCTCACGGCCACGCAGCCCGAAAGGCCGCTCGCGTATACACCAAAATTCGAATACTCCTTGGGCGACCCTTCAGGGGCCGCCATGGCCTATCGATACCCGCTGCCCTGGCGCGGCGGACCGTTTCGGTTGAGTCAGGGGGCTAATGGTCAGTACAGCCACTTTGGTCCAAAGAACCGCTACGCGATGGACATCGCCATGCCCGAAGGCACGCCGATCATCGCGGCGCGAGGCGGGGTGGTGGTGAAAACCGAAAATGCCCAAACCGGGCGTGGCACCGATCCGTCGGGCAATTTCGTGCGGGTGCTGCACGATGACGGGACGATGGGCGTGTACCTGCACCTCAAGCAAGGTTCGGTGTGCGTTCGCGAGGGGCAACGGGTGTCGGTAGGCAGTGCGTTGGCGCTGTCGGGCAATACCGGCAACAGCAGTGGGCCGCACCTGCATTTCGTGGTGCAGCGCAATTCCGGGTTGGGGCTGGTGTCGATCCCGTACCAGTTCAATCAACCGGTCGGCGCATTGCCCAACTTTGCGTTGGGCAAGCAGTGAGTCAAAGGTTGATGCTCAATCGAGCATCAACACCTTGGCCAGAATAATCTTCGGCCCTTTCATCTTCTTGATGATGATCCGCAAGCCTTCGACTTCCAGCACTTCTTCCTCTTCCGGTACCCGTTTCAGGGTTTCGTAGACCAGCCCGGCGAGGGTTTCGGCTTCGATGTGGTCCAGGTCGATGCCCAGCAGGCGTTCGACCTTGAACAGCGGCGTATCACCACGCACCAGCAGCTTGCCCGGCTGGTACGCGAGGATCCCGCGCTCAGCCTTGCGGTGTTCGTCCTGAATGTCGCCCACCAATACTTCCAGCACGTCTTCCATGGTCAGGTAGCCGATGATGTTGCCGTCGGCTTCCTCGACCACGGCGAAATGCGAACCGCCCTTGCGGAACTGTTCAAGTAACTGCGACAGCGGCATGTGGCGAGACACGCGCTCCAGCGGCCGGGTCAGTTCGGCGAGGTTGAACGATTCGGGAATGTGATCCAGTGCGGCCAATTCAAGCAGCAAATCCTTGATGTGCAGCAGGCCGACGAACTCCTGACGATCGCTGTCGTACACCGGATAACGGCTGAATTTGTGGCGACGGAACATCGCCAGGATTTCCTTCAGCGGCGCGTTGAACTCCAGCGTCACCAGGTCTTCCCGGGAGTTGGCCCAGTCGACCACTTCCAGTTCGCCCATCTCCACCGCCGAGGCCAAAACGCGCATGCCTTGGTCGCTCGGGTCCTGGCCACGGCTGGAGTGCAGGATCAGTTTCAGTTCTTCACGGCTGTAATGGTGCTCGTGATGAGGGCCGGGTTCACCTTGGCCGGCGATCCGCAGAATCGTGTTGGCACTGGCATTGAGCAGGTAAATGGCCGGGTACATCGCCCAGTAGAACAGGTACAGCGGCACGGCGGTCCAGAGCGACAGCAGTTCGGGTTTGCGGATGGCCCAGGATTTCGGGGCCAACTCGCCGATCACAATGTGCAGGTACGAAATGATGAAGAACGCCGTGAAGAACGACACGCCTTTGACCACTTCGGCCGACTCTACGCCAACGGCGCTCAGCACTGGCTCTAGGATGTGCGCGAACGCCGGTTCACCGACCCAGCCGAGGCCAAGTGAGGCGAGAGTGATACCCAATTGGCACGCCGACAGGTAGGCATCGAGCTGACTGTGAACGGTGCGCAGGATGTGTCCGCGCCAGCCGTTTTTTTCAGCGATGGCTTCGACCCGGGTCGAGCGCAGTTTGACCATGGCAAATTCTGCCGCAACGAAAAAGCCGTTGAGCAATACCAGGATCAGAGCAAAAAGAATCATGCCGAAATCGGCGAAGAGTGTCGCGAGGGTCAAGCCAGGGGAAGGGTCCATGATGGAGTTTTGCGGGTTCCGTGTATTCGAAAGGAAAGAAAAAAGTGCGCCTGAAGGGCAGGCGCAAGTCAGCCAATGTAGCGGCTGACCGGGCGATTGCCTAGTGGTGAGTGCTGGCCGGTATCAGTCAGTCGTGCTGATGACCCTGGATTTGGTGACTTGGGCGGGGGCGAAGTGGCAGGTAAACGTGCTGCCATGGCCCGGCACGCTGCTGATCTCCATCCGCGCGCGGTGGCGCAGCAACACGTGTTTGACGATCGCCAGACCTAGCCCGGTGCCGCCAGTATTGGAGTTGCGGCTGGAATCGACACGATAGAAGCGTTCAGTCAGGCGCGGCAGGTGTTTGCTGTCGATGCCGATGCCGGAGTCCTGCACGCTCAAGTGTGCACCTTGCTCATCGGCCCACCAGCGAATGCGGATATTGCCTTCGGCCGGTGTGTATTTCACTGCGTTGAACACCAGATTGGAAAACGCGCTGCGCAATTCGGCTTCGCTGCCCTTGAGCAGAATCGTCGGGTCGGCTTCCAGCATGATCGTCTGGTTACGCTGACCGGACAGCTGCTGAGCGTCGCTCTTGATCGATTGCAGCAAACCATCGATGGCCACCGGCTGGTTGTCCGACGGGTAATCGGTGGCTTCCAGTTTTGCCAGCAACAGCAAGTCGTTGAGTAAGGTCTGCATGCGCCCGCCTTGCTGTTGCATCTGCTGCAAGGCACGGGACCAGCGCGGGTTCACTTCCTCGACGTTGTCGAGCAGGGTTTCCAGATAACCGCAGATCACTGTCAACGGCGTGCGCAGTTCATGGGAGACGTTGGCGATGAAGTCTTTGCGCATCTGTTCCAGCTGATGGATACGCGTCACGTCGCGTACCAGCATTAAATGTTCGTTGTTGCCGTAGCGGGTGATGTACAGCTGAATGCGCAGGCGATCATTGGTCGGCGAGGGGATTTCCAGCGGCTCGGCGTAGCTGTTCTGCTCGAAGTATTCTTTGAAGCTCGGATGGCGTACGAGGTTGGTCACCGGCTGACCGCTGTCTTGCGGCGTCTTGAGGCCGAGCAGGGTTTCGGCGGCGCGGTTCCACCATTCCAGGTTGCCGTCGCTGTCGAGCATGATCACCGCGTCTTTCAGCGCGGCGGTGGATTCCTGGACCCGGTCGATCACCGCTTGCAGACGCCCGCGCACCCGTTGGTCGCGGCGTTGCAGGTGGTAGATGCTGTCGAACACTTCGCCCCACAGGCCATAGCCATCGGGCGGTGCTTCATCGGATTTGTGCAGGCGCAGCCACTCGTGCAGACGCAGCAGTTGCTTGAGCGTCCAGGCCAGGTAAAGGCCCAGGCCCGCGGCGAGGCTCCAGCCGTAGTAGCCGGAAATCAGGCCGATCACCAGGCAGGTGGTGACCAGCAACAGCATGTGGCGAATCAGGATGCCATGCCAGTTTTGGTTCACGGAAAATATGCGTCCTTGTCAGCGAGTCTGGCGGCAGGCTCAGGCCTTGGTGGAAAACCGGTAGCCGGTGCCGCGCACGGTTTGTACCAGATTTTCGTAGGCGTCGCCGAGGGCTTTGCGCAGGCGACGGATGTGCACGTCGACGGTGCGCTCT
The DNA here is from genome assembly GCF_054897765.1 of Pseudomonas sp. RT4P38. Lineage (NCBI taxonomy): Bacteria > Pseudomonadati > Pseudomonadota > Gammaproteobacteria > Pseudomonadales > Pseudomonadaceae > Pseudomonas > Pseudomonas sp. RT4P38. Next base: position 88,657 of record NZ_CM142703.1, on the reverse strand, counting down.
TCGACATACACGTTGCCGCCCCAGACCTGATCCAGCAACTGGCCACGTGTGTAGGCACGCTCCTGGTGGGTCATGAAGAATTGCAGCAGACGGTATTCGGTCGGGCCCATCTCTGCGGGTTTGCCGTCGATGGTCACACGGTGGCTGATCGGGTCCAGCAGCAGGCCGCCGACTTCGATCGGCGTCTCGCCATCGGTAGGGCCGGCGCGGCGCAGCACGGCCTTCAGGCGCGCCACCAGCTCACGTGGGGAAAAAGGCTTGGTGATGTAGTCATCGGCGCCGACTTCCAGGCCCTGGATCTTGTTGTCCTCTTCGCCCTTGGCGGTGAGCATGATGATCGGGATGTCCCCGGTCAGCTCATCGCGCTTGAGGCGCCGGGCCAGCTCGATGCCGGAAGTGCCGGGCAGCATCCAGTCGAGCAGGATCAGGTCCGGTTTACGGTCAACGATGATGGCGTGGGCCTGCTGGGAGTTCTCAGCCTCCAGGCAGTCATAGCCGGCCATTTCCAACGCAACGGCGATCATTTCGCGAATGGGCGCTTCGTCGTCGACGATCAGAATGCTCCTGCCAACCATGCCTTTAATCCTCTTGTCATTTAACTGTCTTGCGCCGCATTAGATAACGGAATTATTGCAGTCGTGTGACAGTATTTTAGTCGGCCTGCGATTGTTGTGAACCTGAACTAAGCTCTAATTCCGAATCCTGACAACCACAAAAGGAAGGTTTCCATGAAGCAATACTCGCAATCCATCAAGGCTCTGATGCTGACCGCGGCCCTGGCGTTGCCATCGATGGCCTTCGCGGCTGAGCCCGCAATGATGAAAGACGGGATGATGGTCGATCATAAGGGTATGACGGTGTACACGTTCGACAAGGATGCTGGCGGCAAGTCAATGTGTAACGATGATTGTGCCAAGAACTGGCCGCCAATGATGGCTCCGGCGGGTGCCAAGGCCGAAGGCAAGTGGAGCGTCATTAAGCGTGATGACGGCATGATGCAATACGCTTACGACGGCAAGCCGCTGTACACCTTTGTGAAGGACGAAAAGCCTGGAGAAATGAAAGGTGACGGCATGAAAGATGTCTGGCACGTCATCACCAATACCGGACCGAAGAAGTAAGCGAGTCCAGAAACCACAAACCTGCCCCCATGCCGGGAGCAGGTTTGATTCAACGCAGCCCGTAATCCAACACAATCCCCACAAAAATCGCCAACCCGGCCCAATGGTTGTGCAGAAACGCCTTGAAGCAACGCATCCGGTCCTTGCCGCGGGTGTACCAGAACTCCCACGCAAAACACCCCGCTGCCGCCAGCAATCCCAAGTGGAACCAGCCGCCGAGCTCAAATTTCGACCCGGCCAACAGCAAGCAACCCAACGCCAACCCTTGCAGCGTCAGGATGATCACCCGGTCCGCTTCGCCAAACAGAATCGCCGTGGATTTAACGCCGATTCTCAGATCGTCGTCGCGGTCGGTCATGGCGTAATAGGTGTCGTAGCCCACCGTCCACAACAGGTTGGCGATCCACAGCAACCACGCCGCCGCCGGCAGTTCACCGGTTTCGGCAGTGAACGCCATTGGCATCCCCCAGGAGAACGCCGCGCCCAGCACCACTTGCGGGTAATAGGTGTAGCGCTTCATGAACGGGTAAGTGAAGGCCAGTGCCAAACCACCGAACGACAGCCAGACCGTCGTGGCATTCGTGCACAGCACCAGCAAAAAGCTCACGCCCATCAGCAGCGCGAAGAACACCAGGGCTTCTTTGGAACTGATCTTGCCGCTCACCAATGGCCGCTGTTCGGTGCGCTTCACGTGGCCGTCGACTTTGCGGTCCGCCCAGTCATTGATTACGCAGCCACCGGCGCGGGTCAGCACCACACCGAGGACGAAAATGACGATGTTGGCCAGTGACGGTGAACCTTTACCGGCAATCCACAATGCCCACAGGGTTGGCCACAGCAGCAGATAAATGCCGATCGGCTTGTCCATGCGGGTCAGCTGAATGAAATCCCAGGCCCGAGGGTTCAAGCGATTCAGGGACTTGAGCAGGCTCTGGTACATCAGCAATTCTCCGGATGGGCGCGGGTGGCGTTCCACAGGGTCGGCAAGAAAATTTCGGCCACCAGCACGCTCAAGGCGCCACGGTCGAAACGCGAGCGCCGGCCCCACAGTTCAGGTGCCCGGGACTCCATCGGCAGCCACTGTTGAGGATAATGACAAACCTCGATAGCACGGCGCTGGAACGCTTGATCGCAAAACAGCAATTCGCCCAGGGAACGGCTGCCCAATTCGTCCATGTGCAAACCGTCGCCCTGCAACGCGCTGCGCGCCGCCACGCTGCGTGCAAACACCCAGGCCTCGCCGTGGCCACGCAGATACACCTCGCGAACCCAGCCCTCGCTGCCTTCGGCCAGATCCAGTGCGGCACATTCGTCGACGCGCAGAGGCTGCCAGCCTTCGAAGAGTGGAGTGACGCTGAAGCCGTCATTCGACAAACGGATCAGCCGTCGGGTCAGAGAGCCTTCGTCGAACAACCAGTCGAGGGTAGACGTGTCGGGGAGGGGCGTCAGTTGGCTTTCAGGGAGCCAGAGCGGGGTCATGGTGGGGGATTTTGAGTGCGGCACAGTGAGTCATTATTGGCAGCAAATGAGGCGGCGAGCTTACCATGTCAGCCGGCGATTTTGATTGATCCGGCCAGCCGTCGCGTCGAACAGGCTTGCATCTGCCGGGCCCGATCAGTACAAAACGCCCCTGAGCCGGACGGCAGCGCTCCAACCATCGACCGTTCGCGCCGGCAAAAGCCTGAATCCTGAGGATGTACGTGAATGAAAAAGTGGCAATGTGTGGTCTGCGGCCTGATCTACAACGAGGCCGACGGCTGGCCGGATGACGGCATTGCGCCCGGCACTCTGTGGCAAGACGTGCCGGAAGACTGGCTGTGCCCGGATTGCGGTGTAGGCAAGATGGATTTCGAAATGATCGAAATCAACTAAGACATTTGAAGGAGTAGGGAATGAACGCACCTGTCGTGATCATCGGCACTGGGCTGGCTGGCTACAACCTGGCCCGGGAGTTTCGCAAACTCGATGGCGAAACCCCGCTGCTGCTGATTACTGCAGATGATGGGCGCTCCTACTCCAAGCCGATGCTGTCCACAGGCTTCGGCAAAAACAAGGACGCCGATGGCCTGAGCATGGCCGAACCGGGCGCCATGGCCGAGCAATTGAAGGCTGAAGTGCGCACGCACACGCGCATCAGCGGCATTGATCCGGGCCACAAGCGCTTGTGGATCGGTGAGGAATCGGTGATTTACCGTGACCTGATCCTGGCGTGGGGCGCAGAAACCGTGCGAGTGCCGATCGAAGGCGATGCGGCTGACGCCGTTTTCCCGATCAACGACCTGGAAGATTACGCACGCTTTCGCGCGGCGGCGGCCGGCAAACGTCGGGTGTTGCTGCTCGGCGCCGGTCTGATCGGCTGCGAGTTCGCCAACGACCTGATCCTCGGAGGCTACGAGGTGCAATTGGTTGCACCGTGCGAGCAAGTCATGCCGACCCTGCTGCACCCGGCGGCGGCCGCTGCGGTTCAGGCCGGGCTGGAAAGTCTCGGCGCACGCTTCCACCTCGGGCCGGTGCTCAACCGCTTGCAGCGTGTGGCTGATGGCCTGGAAGCGCATCTCTCTGACGGTCAGGTGATTCCTTGTGACGTGGTTGTTTCGGCCATTGGTCTGCGTCCGCGCATCGACCTGGCGGCTGCGGCCGGTGTGCAGGTCAATCGCGGCGTGGTCGTCGATCGTCACCTTAAAACCTCCCACGCCAATATCTACGCCTTGGGCGACTGCGCCGAAGTCGACGGGCTGAATCTGTTGTACGTGATGCCCCTCATGAGCTGTGCGAGAGCGCTGGCTCAGACCCTCGCCGGAAACCCGACGGCGGTGAGTTATGGCCCGATGCCCATCACCGTGAAAACCCCGGTTTGCCCATTGGTGGTTTCACCACCGCCACGGGGTTTCGAAGGCGTCTGGACTGTCGAAGGGCAGGGCGCGGACATCAAGGTATTGTGCCGCGATGCCAGCGGCAAACTGCTGGGATATGCCCTGACAGGCGCTGCGGTGATGGAAAAACTGGCCCTGAACAAAGAGCTTCCGGCACTGCTGGCGTAAATACCGGTCGTTCTGTCGGAATCACCCCTCTTTTGCCCTTACAAAGGTCGCGCCGAGACTGGCGCGGCTCTTCGCTGCGTGCCATCCTCACTCCCGTCTGCCGCAGAGTAGAGCACCTGCGGCGCTTTGGGCGCTGTTCCAACGAGAACAGCACGGACATAACAACAAAAAACCGTCAAAGGGGCTTCACTAACATGCGTAAACCAGAACTCGCCGCTGCAATTGCTGAAAAAGCAGACCTCACCAAAGAGCAGGCCAACCGCGTTCTCAACGCCGTTCTCGAAGAAATCACCGGCGCTCTGCACCGCAAGGACAGCGTCACGCTGGTGGGCTTCGGTACCTTCCTGCAACGCCATCGCGGTGCCCGCACCGGCAAAAACCCGCAAACCGGTGAGCCGGTTAAAATCAAGGCCAGCAACACCGTTGCGTTCAAGCCAGGCAAGTCGTTGAAAGACAGCGTTAATCCGTAACACGCACCGACTTCCCGCATAGCCGGGTGAGCGGGATAAAAAATGGGCACGCCAATGTGGTTGGGTGCCCATTTTTTTATGCCTGACGAATCAGCTGACTCGGTTTTGTTGCTTGGCGAAAATCGCCGCCATCTCGGGTTCATCCAGATGATCCAGCGCTCGCTCCACCAACAAATGCACGCCGTCGGCCATGCGGCTGAGCGCCAGGGCTACGGAGCGGCGTGAGCCGTCGACATCGTCGGCGAGGCTCGCGGCGATGGCGCTAATGGACAGTAGGTCTTCCGAAGCGTTGGCGAGGAGTGCTTCAGTGTTGATGCCCTGGCAGACGCTGAAGAGCTGGCCGTTGCGTTTTGGTGGTTTGGGGTCGGCTGGCGGGAAGTGATGGTCGAGGGCGCGCTCGGCGGCTTCGTTGAGTTTGTTTGAATCGGGGCTTTCGTATGGGGAGACCGGATCGGTGTCTGGTGGGTTGGGTGTGACCTTGAACATGATCTTCAATTCCTTGAATGATGCTGACAACACTTCGCCGACTAAACGAAGGGGTGGCAGCTGTACGCAGGTTAGTCGGACCGGGGAATTGAAGAAGCCGGCGCACCCGAAGGTGCCCTACGCACAGCCACCATCAAATGCAGGTAGGAAATACCTGTCTGACAGAAGCTTGTGCAACTTCAATTACCAGCGAGCGACTAAACCCGATCACTGATGGGCAGTGACAGGAACCAAGTTCCCGACCGTCCCCAAGGCGCACAAGCCGGCGGATTCTGGCGTAGCCGTAGGCAACGACGCAAGGTGTTGTAGCTTTCAGGACGTAACCTTGAGCCGTTTTAAACTAGTGCTGTCGAGCAGTGTTTAACTACCGGAAATGTTGGCAGGAAACGATATTCGACAACATTCGGCATAACGGATGCGTCCTACGCTAAATATCGATTCGTCTGACTGCGCCAATGGGTAGATCCACGCAAAGTCCCTTGTCTTTAAAAGACACAGGGATATGTGGATGCACAGTGCTGCCAACCAAGTCATTTTCAGACGCGACACTGATTTTTCCTGCGACATTCAGGTACTCAATCAGCCCACGCGCATCACCCCAACGCTCCATACACCATCGCTGCAATCCCCCGGCGAGCGCATCGCGTTGGCCGCCGACCTGGCCCAGCGCTGGGCCAGTCAAGGGAGCCGCCCATGACCCACCCTGCCAACCTTGCTGCGGCCGCCGCCTCCAAAACCGCCATCGGCTCACCCGGTGCCTGCCCTTTGCGGCAAACCCATGTGCAGTTGTTGCCCTTGCGTTATGGGCTGGTGGAAAAGCCCCTCGACCCGAGTGCCGAACTGAAGCTGCCGTATACCCTGACGACCCGTCCTCTGGGCATTCGCATGCTGCGCGATGGCTGGTTGTACGTCATCGACAGCGTGACCGGCCATCTGCACGAGTATCAAGTACTTAACGGACTGGTCAGCGCCTTGCTGCACAAGGGCGCCAAGGTTGCCGACGATCAGCGCACGCCCATCGAAGAGCGTCCGGCGCTGGTGTTTTCACGACGCAGCACCCTGCATGTGAGCTTCGCCGAAGTGCAGTGGACGGTGGCCAAATGCGCTCAAGTCACTGACAACCGCGAGGAACGCGAACACTTCATGCAGGCCGTCGATCTCGGCCCGGTGCATTGCCAAACCGGTAGCGCGAACTTGCTGACGGTCGCGCAAGGCAAACAGTGGTTGGCAGAGATTGCGACCGATCCGGCCCGGCAGGCGCAAGCCGCGCAAGACCGCGCGGAACAGGACACCGAGTCGCCGCCGGACGCCGTTCTAATGCCGACGGTGGACGTCAGCGATGCCCCCGCGCACGAACGTGAACCCTATCTGTGGGAGCAGCCTCGGCGCTTTCGCGAGGCGCACATTGGCGAGTTTCTCGGGCGGGTACGCCCGGCTTATCAGGACGACACCCTGTTCCTTGTGGTGCACGACGACCTCGGCGTATTGCGTGATCTGGCCGAATATCAGGACACCGTGGTCGGCTGGGTCGACGACTGGAGCAATGCCGACCATAACGAACGCGATTACCTGTTGGCCTGTTTTATCGAGTCCCTGAGCCAGCTCAGTCCGGCCGATATCGGCAACCTGGCCGAGGCCAGCAACGATCCGTCGGTCCAGGTGCTTTTTGGCGATCTGGAACAGTTGCCCGAACCGGATCGGGAACACACCCGCAAAGCCTTGCTCGACTACCTGAACAAGGGCGGCAAGGTCGAGCCTACGGGCGTACCGGTGCCACCGGAACTGGAGCAGTTGCGCAAAGAAGCCCATGCCGAAGCGTTCAAATTCGCCAAGTACCAGGGCGCCGCACCCGACTTCACCGCCCACAGCCGCGCCAGTGACGAGGCAGACCGCCGTTACTACGCTCGCCAACATTTCAAGGTTGCCCCCGACGATTTCGTCGAACGTCACCTCGATACCTTGATAAAACTCGGCCAAGAGCAAAACAAACGCATCATCGATGTGCTCGAAGGTTCCAGCTTCAGTGGCAAACGCGGGGTCAACGATTTCATCGACCGCCCCGCCATGGACGCGGCGCTGTTTCAGCATCGCGACGACCTTGGCCGCTGGAACCGCTTGCTCGAACGCATCACCGCTGACCGTACGATGATGGTATGTGCCGGTCGCTACCATCGTTCGGCCTGGTACTACGACGCGCAGGATCAACAGCAACTCCACCAGGCCTTCACCGCCGAATACGCCTGCCTCAAGGACATCTGCCGCAGTGACCACGCCAGCGAAACCCTCCTCGGTTATCTGGAGAAACACCCCGAACTGACCCGGCCACTGTTCTACACCTTGCCCCTGCGTCTTCAGCCAGAACGGGCCGCGCAATACGCCACGTTGTTCAACGCCGGCATGGGGGTGTTCAACAACCTGCCGCACTGGTTGGGCGAGCTGCAGAAAATCGAACAAGCGCACCTGCCAGCCCTCGACGACCTGCCCGAGCATACCCGCGCTGTCGCGGACGCGGCCCAGCACAGCCTCAGCCCGGCGCTGAACCTGGGCCTGAGCCGGGCGCTGGAAGGGTTCGACCTGTCGGCAGAGAAAATCCCCGACCTAGACGAGCTGTTCAGTCGTCTGCCCAAAGCCTTGTCGGGGCGGATACTCGATGCGGCAAAAACCACCGGCGTGACCTTTACTGTCGCCAGCCCGGCGGAACATGCGGCGCTGCAAACCAACCTCAAGGAACTGCTCAGGGAGCGCGACTACCTGAAAACCCTGACCCGCGAACGCAACCAGCTCACCCACAACAAAAACCGGGCGGGGCACAAGACGCCACGGGCGGTGGAGTTGCAGGGCGAGATCGTGCGAGTACGCGGGCAGTTGACGCTACTTGAAGGCCGGTTGGCTGGGGCGCTGAGCCCGATTGCGGAGCTGCCGGATCAGTCGGCGCGCCTGTACGGCGCGACGCCGGCTCGGGCGGGGGTGACGGTGGTGTTTCCGCCGGCGCAGCAGTTGGAGGTGCGGAGTTTGTTGAAGGATATTCGGCTGGGGGTTCAGAGTGTGCCGAATGCGAATTTGGTGAGAAGCGAGGGGATGGGGTTGTTAATGTTTTTGGTGCAGGGGGTGAATTTGGTTTCGGTTATAAGGGAACTGACCAACCAATCCAGGAACAAGCGAGTCTGGATGCCCGTTTTTAATGCAGCGATGACCACCGGGGCCGCTGGGTTCACTGCGGCGCAAAGTCTCGCCGATACAGCGTTGAAGGCACGTAGCGCTGCACTCGTCGCGGGACTTCAACACCACGCCTTGCAGAATGTGCATTTGCAGATGGGCAAGCTGCATGTTGGACTGGGCATTTTCACCTACGGCTTCGGTTTTATCTCTTCAGTGGTTAGTCTCAATACCCAACAGCAGAATTGGCAACAGGCGACGCGTAGTGGGAATGCTGCTGCGCAGAATAGTGCAGCGCTCGCTGCAACGGGCGCGGCCGGCATGACGACCGTCAATGCCTATGGCTTAGGTCATACCTTACACGTGGGGTATAGCGTAGCGATTGCCAGAAACGCTGCAGCAAGAACGGCTGCTTGGGCCGCGGCTGGTACCCGTTTGTCCACCGTGTTCTTCCGCTTCAATCTGGCCGGTGCCCTGTTCACCATTTTGGAGTTGGGCGGAACCTGGCTGTACAACCGTTACAACATCAGTGCCCATGATAAATGGCTGAAAACCACACCCTGGAGCCTGGACACCGATCATCGCGGCGACCATGCCCTGGATGAATATCAGCGTTATCTGGCCTATTTGCTCAACGCCCCGTATACGCAACTGGGCCCGAACGAGCATGACTCGTGGCTGAAAAACCTCCTGCTAAAAGCCAAGCCCAGCGACATTCACTTGGTGCTGCCAAGGTTCAAGCTCAATGATTTTCAGCCGCCCCTGAGCGGTCACCCGACTCATCGCCTGGGAATCGGTGCCCACCGTCTTTCCGTTCCCCTCCATAGTCGTGGCACGCCGCGAGAACGCAAGGACGTTATCAGCGATGAAATCACGGCCAGCCTGCGCATCGTACAAACAGGACCCGATCGGCTGGTGCTGTGCCTGCAATATCCCGTGGATCCTGACAGCGAATTTACCCCGGCGTCCGAAACACTGGAGCTGGCCGTCTGTATACAGACCTTGAACGCCAAGGGGGTGTGGGAATCGCTGACTGACGTTATTCACCTCAACCCGCGCGGTAAGGGTCATTTCCCTGCGTTACCTCGTCAATCCGTTACCGAGCATCCACCGTTGTTGCTGGTTCAAACCCATCTGCTGGAACTGGCCGACCATGCCCACCAAGATTGATAGCTCCCTGCCTGCACCGCACCTTGAGCAATCCCGCAAAGCCGGCGATGTCGAGCCGTTTCCCAGCGGAAGGATCACCTATCTCGCGCCGTTGCCATTGCCGACACCGCTGCCGCCGCATGGCCCGCATATCGGGGAACTAAATGAGGTGTACATGGACTTTGGGCTGGGATCACCGCAAATCTTTATGTGGCAGATGACATTAGGGGGACCATTCAGTGTTGCCTTCTCGGTTGCATTCTTAATACCTCTATTTGGCGGCTTCATGTTTTTCTTGTTCGGCATGGGCTGGGACGATATTACTCATGCCATAAAAGGAGTATTCAATGAGGCGTACGGACCAGCCATACAGGGCGGTTTTTTAATGCTGCTCATCGGCCTCGGCGTCTGGCACCACAACCATAAAAAACGTCTCCAAATCATCCCCACCCGCTTCAACCGCCAACGCCGCGAAGTCTGCTTCATGCCCGAAGACGCCACCGACCCCGTCTTCGTTCCCTGGGAATCCCTCTCCGCCTGGATCATCGAAGCCCAAGGTGCCACTCAATACGGCATCCACCGCCAATACGGCATGGGCATCGGCTTCCAGCACGGCGAGACCCTGACCAGCGTCGAATTTCCCTGTTTCGGTCTTTCCCTGGCCATCAGCCACTGGGAAGCCATCCGCGGCTACATGGAATACGAAGTCAACGACCTAAAATCCATCCAGGACCCGCAAGACCTGCAAGGCCCCGACGATCCACCCCACGAAGGCCTGCACACCTTCCGCAACGCCCGTGCGCGCATGCACCAACAAATCCGCGATGGTCAGCGCGGTCGGGTGTCCGGCTTTTTCTGGTACCTGTACCACGTGATGACGCTGTGGACGATTCCCAACCACCTGACCGAATGGGAAGTCCGCCGACTTCAGAAAATGGCCCCGCACGCCTTGCCCGAGGTCATGCGCCAATGGTCGGAACCGCTGCCGAAGGAACAATGGGCGAAGCCGAGCGAAGAACTGCTGCGCCTGAGCGCACAGGTCCGCGTCCTGCACAAACGTCAGCCGCGACGCCCGATCACCGAGATTTTTGCCGAGGTACAGCGCGCGAATCCGACCGACAAACGTCGCGCATGAGGTGTTATTCCAAAGTAATCGGTTCGGACAATTAGCTGACAACATCGGCGTTTTTCAAGGTAGTTGTCGCGTCAACCGTTCAACTATGCCGCTCTTTTCTCGTACTGCTGCTCCCGATCCGGATTCAGCATCACCGCTCCTATCGGCTCCCAGTTCCGCGTCTGGCCTGACCAACGTTCCGGGCTTTTCTTGCGCGCTCGCTGGTACAGTTCATGCCGCCGCGCCAGGATCTGCTGGTCCAGCCCTCGATGCCGCTCCGTCGGTGTCACGAAGCGGATCCGGCTATGCCGGTGCTCGTTGTTGTACCAACGCATAAAATCTCTCACCCACGCGCGTGCGGCGTCCAAGCTGGCAAAACCCTCCTGCGGCCATTGCGGGCAATATTTCAGCGTTCTAAACAGCGACTCCGAGTACGGATTGTCGTTGCTCACTCGCGGTCGGCCACGGGACGGCGTGATACCCAGGTCGTACATCTTGCTCAACAGCGTCAGCGATTTCATCGGCGCACCATTGTCCGAGTGCAGCACCAGCGGCTCGTGTAAACACTGCTCGCCGATCACGCTGCGTTGCAGCAGCGCAGCCGCTTTTTCGCCGCTTTCTTCTTCGTAAACTTCCCAGCCCACGGCCTTGCGGCTGTAAATATCTTCGATCAAATACAGGTAGTAGTACTTGCCGCGTATCGGCGACGGCAAATACGTGATGTCCCACGACCACACCTGATTGGGCGCTTTGGCGACATGCGTCGTCGGTGCCGCATGCCGTCTGGGTCGCTGGCTACGGCCCCGATGATGTTGCTGACCGGCTGCACGCAGGATGCGATAAAACGTCGCTTCCGACGCCAGATAACGCCCCTCGTCAGCCAGCCTCGGTACGATCTGACTCGGCGGCAAATGGGCATACGCAGGGCTGTTACACAGCGTCACGATCGCTTGTCGTTCGATCTCGCTCAACGCATTACGCGGCGTGGGCCGCACGGTGGTTGTGCGGGCATCGGCTTGAAGATCCTCACTCTGCGTCCATCGCTGCAAGGTTCTGAGCGACAGCCCCACCTCTTGGCACGCTCTGATTTTTCGAGCACCGGCCTCGATGGCTTCGATCAACCAAGCCACCAACAACTGCCGTTCCGGCAAAGAGGTCAGGTGTCCTCGTTGTCGATCCCCCAGTAATCGTTGAGCTTTTTTCGCAGCACCAACAACGCGGCGGTTTCGGCCAGCGCCTTGTCTTTACGCAGCAGTTCGCGCTCAAGTTGCTGAATACGTTTCTTGTCCTTGCGAGATTGTTCGCGGTCGACCTTTTGTTGGTTCTGAACACTCTGCTGCCCCGTGATACAGGCTTGGCGCCAGGCGCTGACGTGTTCGGGGTACAGACCTTTTCGTCGGCAGTACTCACCCAGTTCGAGCTGCGACAGACCGGCGGTTTCAAGGACGACAGCGAACCGGGCTTCAGCAGACCAGTTCTCGGGGAGTGGCTTGTCTTCAGGCACTGCGCTTCCTTCAGAACTGACCTTCTTGCGCCAGTTGGACAAAGACATTTCGCTAACCCCTTCACGCCGGGAAACCTCGGCCATCGTCAGGTTCAGCGGGGGAAGCAGCATCTTGAGTAATGCGGCTTTGCGTTCAGGTGAATAGTACGGCACGACCAGTCTCTTTCCGCCCCCGATATGCTTTTTCAGGAAAATTCGGAGAGGCGACAACTATCCTGACACCGGGGGACATTGGGAGCACTTGATGCCGTCCCAGACGTGTTGCTTGAAATGTCTTCAGTGCTGCTTGCGCAAGCGCTTTGGCGGAACCGAAAACCGTCGATTTGAATCAGCGGAATAGCGAGAACCGGTTACAGCCTCCAGTTGCCCGCCTTCACGCACAAAATCATTCACCTCTTTCACCCGGCGACTGCGGAGCCAGGTAATCCATTGGATCAACTCGGCGTGCCCCTGCTGTTCAAGCATCTGCGTAAAACGCACCTGCCAGCGCTTACAGGCAGGTCCGCAAAGCCCTGTACGGCGTTGCAAATCAACCACGCTTTCGCCATTGATCACCCCTTGAGCAAAACCCAGCCAGTGTTCCGGATAACCCAATCGGGACAGCTCCGTGCCACGCAGTAAGCTCAACGTGCTTGAGCAACCAGAGCAGTAGAAATTAGGGCGCCGCTCATCGACACGCTTCATATCAAGTGACCCACACTTTGAGCAAACAGCCTGTTGAGTCGTCAGTAAATGCTCTAACCCGCTAAGGAAAGCCTGGGCCTGGGCCGCAATATGCGGCGGCGGTTCCAGGTCGGTTCGATCTTGTCGCGCAGACCACCAGTGGTACAACGCTGGAAACTCTTTAGCCACTACCGCACGGCAGGGTTTAATCCAGCGCCACGTGGTGCTGGGGGAAATGCCCATCGCTTTGGCGACATTGGGCATGGACCAGCCCGCTAAGAGGTACTGTCCGTAGGCGGACCACAGGTGCATAAGCCCGTACCCCGAAAATGGATTTTTCGACAGACAGTTAAAGCCTTTATTGCAAGCTGCACAGCGGTAAAACGGAAGACGCAGGTTTGGCATGGCCTCCAGTCTGAAGCGTGGATGACCACACTGCGGGCACTCGACCGGTGATTTATTGGGTAGCTCGTGCAGATAACGGATAAATGCATCCGCCTGACTGTGCAGCTCGATGGGCAGGCATCTGTGGTAGTCAGGTGAGATTGCCAAGTGGGCAGCATTGGCCGGAGCGAACATGCGCTTATCCTTTTGCTTGTATAGCTCGTCCTTAAGCTGAGAGAAAAAAATCGCGACGCCTGAACCATGCTCGGCTTGAGCAAGTCGACAAAATACCGTGCACGCTAACAAGGCATACAAAGAATTGATGTAGGAGGGATTCGGAAGAGCGGTAAGAAATTTCCGCGATACCGAAAGTTTCGTTTTGGAACTTTGGATTTAATGCAAAGTGCCATCACGATGATGGCACTTTTCTTATTGGCTGTTGTCACTCGTCGATTTATTCATCGATACCGGTAACATTTCGGAATGCTCCTACATTTATCTTTTTTTATTTTTGGCATGCTTCACGCCTGCCTCAGTGAGCGAACCGGCGATGCATATGGCTGTGATTATCCTTGGTCAAAAGGAAGGCTCTATCTCAATGGTTTCAGGTCGGCTGTCCAGAAAATGAAATATTAAACGGATCTCAGGGATTCCCTTGCTACATATAGGGAAATCTCCTGCAGGAAATAAACACGCTTCGTCTTATTGTTTAATCGGATGCTTGCTAGTGGCCATCATCGTGAGTACGATGCGCGCACTTGAAAGAGCACGAACTCAATTGGATGAGACTCATCGCAGCTCTTTGATACTGTCCCACGCCTCGGTAATTCCATTAGGCGTATGACTGTAATCCTTAATAAAGGCCATGGATGTCCTACTCAAGCAAACTTTCCGCTCATTACCTTGAACTCGCAAAAGCCTCTGTTTCCAAAGAGAATTTCGCGGGCGAGGATGTTCGCTTTTCGAGCGAATATGAGGCATTGGAAAGCGAGCTGGGCAAAGCCCAGTCCATGCACGAAAGCGGTCAGATCGACTGGCTGAAAATCCGCGAAAGCAGTGAAAACCTGTTGCGCACCCAGTCCAAGGATTTGCGGGTCGGTGCCTGGCTGACCTGGGCTCTGTACCAGCGCGAGTCCTTCCAGGGACTGCTGGCCGGCCTTGGACTTCTGCACCACCTGTGCGAGAACCACTGGGCCGAGGTTCATCCCCACAAGGCCCGCACCCGCTCCGCTGCCATCAGTTGGTTGGTGCCGCGTCTTGAGCAGGTGCTGAACCAAAACATCGCGATCAAAGAGCAGCTGCCGCTGTTCCGCCGTCTGGTGGAACATCTTGAAGGCCTCGATGCTGCCTGCACCGAACACCTGGGCGACTATGCGCCGTTGCTGCTGCCGATCTCCCGCCGCCTGAAAAACATGGTCCAGCGCGCCGCTGACAACCAGCCGGAGCCCGGTGTGGTAGGGACCGCCGTGGCCCAGGTCAAGCAGGCTGCCACGCAGCTGTTCACTCCCGGCGCGCCGATCGACAACGAGAAAGAAGCCCACAAGGCCCTGCGCGCTCAGCAAGAAAACGCGCGACCGTTGTGTGCCTGGTGGCTCAAGCAGAAAGCCACCGACCTGCGCGCCTTGCGCCTCAATCGAACACTGTTGTGGTTGCCCATCGACGCGGTGCCCGAGCGCAATGCCGAGCAGATCACCGTTCTGCGTGGTTTGCCAGCCGACAAGCTCAAGGCCTGCCAGGACCGTTACGACCAGGCCAAATACGCTGACCTGCTGGTGGAACTGGAGGCGAGCCTGGCGAAGGCGCCGTTCTGGTTCGATGGCCAGCGAATGGTTTGGGAGTGCCTCCAGGGGCTCAACGCCGAGATGGCTATGCGCGAAGTGGAAATCCACTTCGCGCTTTTGATTCAGCGCCTGCCCGGCATCATCGAATTGCGTTTTCATGACGGCGCCCCGTTTGCCGATCCGGCGACCCGCGCCTGGGTCAGCGCCCACGTCATGCCGCACCTGCAAAGCGCCAGTGCGCCGCGCAAGGTCGAAGTCGCCGACACCCAGCCGGCCTGGGAACTGGCCCTGGAAGAAGTCCTGCCGATCCTGCGCAAGGACGGCCTCAAGGCCGCCGTGCAGATCCTCAAGCAAGGCTTGCAAAGCGCCCAAGGCGGACGCGTCCGGTTCTTCTGGCAGTTCGCCCTCGCGCGGTTGTGCTTCATGGCCAAGAAATACGAACTGGCCAGGACCCAACTCGAAACCCTCGACCAAACATTACAGGACTCAGGCCTGAACGCCTGGGAGCCCGATCTTGCGCTGGAAGTGCTGCATTTACTGCATAGCTGCTGCGAGTTGTTACCGCAGAACCATGCCGTACGTGAACGCAAGGAAGAGATTTATCGCAGGCTGTGCCACCTCGATCTCGAAGTGGTACTCGAATAGGCCCCAGGGCCACAACCGCAAGGAGAATAGCCATGGCCAAAGAAGGCTCGGTAGCCCCCAAGGAACGCATCAACGTCACTTTCAAACCTGCCACTGGTGGTGCTCAGGAAGAGATTGAACTGCCGTTGAAACTACTGGCAATCGGTGACTACACCCACCGCAAGGACGAACGTAAAGTCGAAGATCGCAAACCGATCGGCATCGACAAGATGACCTTCGACGAAGTGCTGGCCAAGCAAGAGCTGCAGCTGACGTTGAGCGTACCGAACCGTCTTCAGGAAGAAGGCGACACTGAAGAACTGGCCGTGAAATTGCGCGTCAACTCGATGAAGGACTTCAACCCGGCCAGCCTGGTCGAACAAGTGCCTGAGCTGAAAAAACTGATGGAACTGCGCGACGCGCTGGTGGCCCTCAAAGGCCCGCTGGGTAACGCGCCTGCGTTCCGCAAAGCCATCGAAGGCGTTCTCGCCGACGACGAATCCCGCGGTCGCGTATTGGGTGAGCTGGGCTTGAACGCCGCAGCCCAGGACGCCTGAGTCTCCATCAGCCAAGGAAGCCAACACAATGAGCACTAGCGCAGCACAGCAAAAGAGCAAAGAGAACGGCGAATACAGCATTCTCGACAGCATCATCGCCGAAACCCGCCTGACGCCGGACGACGAAGCCTACGACATCGCCAAGCGCGGTGTGTCGGCCTTCATCGAAGAGCTGCTCAAGCCGCAGAACAGCGGTGAGCCGGTCAAGAAAGCCATGGTTGACCGCATGATCGCCGAGATCGATGCCAAGCTCAGCCGCCAGATGGACGAAATCCTGCACCACCCGGCGTTCCAGTCCCTGGAATCGTCGTGGCGTGGCTTGCAGTTGCTGGTCGACCGCACCAACTTCCGCGAAAACATCAAGATCGAAATCCTCAACGTCTCCAAAGAAGACCTGCTGGACGATTTCGAAGATTCGCCAGAAGTGATGCAGGCTGGCCTGTACAAGCACATCTACACCGCTGAATACGGTCAGTTCGGTGGTCAGCCGGTTGGCGCGATCATCGCTAACTACTTCATGTCCCCAAGCTCGCCGGACGTGAAACTGATGCAGTACGTGTCCAGCGTTGCCTGCATGTCCCACGCGCCGTTCATCGCCGCCGCCGGCCCGAAATTCTTCGGCCTGGAAAGCTTCACCGGTCTGCCAGACCTGAAGGATCTGAAAGATCACTTCGAAGGCCCGCAATTCGCCAAATGGCAGAGCTTCCGCCAGTCGGAAGACTCCCGTTACGTTGGCCTGACCGTGCCGCGTTTCCTGCTGCGTAACCCGTACGACCCGGAAGAAAACCCGGTCAAATCGTTCGTGTACAAAGAAACCGTCGCCAACAGCCACGAGCATTACCTGTGGGGCAACACGGCCTACGCGTTCGGCACCAAGCTGACCGACAGCTTCGCCAAATTCCGCTGGTGCCCGAACATCATCGGCCCGCAGAGCGGTGGCGCGGTTGAAGACCTGCCGTTGCACCACTTCGAAAGCATGGGCGAAATCGAAACCAAGATTCCTACGGAAGTTCTGGTTTCCGACCGTCGTGAATACGAACTGGCCGAGGAAGGCTTCATCTCCCTGACCATGCGCAAAGGCAGTGACAACGCGGCGTTCTTCTCCGCGAGCTCGGTGCAAAAGCCGAAGTTCTTCGGCATCAGCGCTGAAGGCAAGGCAGCAGAGCTGAACTACAAGCTCGGCACTCAACTGCCGTACATGATGATCGTCAACCGCCTGGCTCACTACTTGAAAGTGCTGCAGCGCGAGCAACTCGGTTCGTGGAAAGAACGTACCGACCTCGAGCTGGAACTCAACAAGTGGATCCGCCAGTACGTGGCCGACCAGGAAAACCCAAGTGCCGAAGTTCGTGGCCGTCGTCCACTGCGCGCTGCCCAGATCATCGTCAGCGATGTTGAAGGCGAGCCTGGCTGGTACCGCGTCAGCCTGAACGTGCGCCCGCACTTCAAGTACATGGGTGCCGATTTCACCCTGTCGCTGGTTGGCAAGCTGGACAAAGAGTAAGCGGAGCGACTCATGACTGGATATGGCAGCCTTTTCGAACGCCTGGGTGGCGACGCGGACAAACGCGTCGGTTGGAGCCGCGAGGTTTCCGCCATGGCGTCCGTGGCTGCCCATCTGGCCAAGATGCTCAGCACCCGTGCGGGCAGCGTGCAAACGCTGTCCGATTACGGGCTACCCGATCTCAATGACATGCGTCTGAGCCTGCACGACTCCCTGAGTCAGGCCCGTCTGGCCATCGAAAATTTCATCGAAGCCTACGAGCCACGCCTGAGCAATGTGCGTGTCATTTCCCTGCCGCGTGACAACGATCAGCTTCGCCTGTCCTTCAGCATCGAAGGCTTGCTGGAAGTTGATGGTTTCAAGCGTCAGGTCAGTTTCGCCGCGCGCCTGGATGGCAGCGGTCAAGTCAAGGTCAACTAAGGAGATTCGTATGTCCGGCAAACCCGCAGCACGTGTCACCGACCCCACCGCTTGCCCACTCCCCGGCCACGGCACCAACCCGATCGTCGCCGGTTCCGGCGACGTGTTCTTCGACGGCCTCGCGGCCGCCCGCCAAGGCGATGCCTCGGCGTGTGGTGGTGCGCTGGTTGGCGATTTAGCAACGACCGTTTTGATCAACGGTAAACCGGCGGCCACTGTGGGCTCCGTCGGTGCTCATGGCAATAAAGTTACGGCTGGGTCTTCGACGGTGATTATCGGGAACTCGCATACGCCGGTGCCGTTTATTCCGCCGACTCCATTAATGCTGTTTTCCCATTGTCAGCATGTTGTGATGGAAGATCAGGATGGAAATCCACTTCAGGATATTCCTTATCAGATTACAACCGCCAAAGGCGAAGTTATCTTCGGGCAAAGTGATGCAATGGGCAGAACCCAGTTGGTAGGGGGGGAAGAAGGTGAAACTTTTGACTTTTACGCCGCAATTGATGGAGCGTCGGTATGAGCGCCGAAATTTTGTCTACCTTGATGACACGGTCAATTGCATTAACTTCCAAGGCAGATCCGGTCGGGAAAAAAGTTACCTATAAAGTATTCTGGAAAACGACTGCTTTCTGGACTGATGCAGATATTGCTGCTTATCACGACGAAGCACCATTGATTGCGGAAGGACTGATCAATGAGCAGTATTGGGACAAAGATGGCAAGGTAAATAACTATAAATTTACCTGCGAAGATTTTGCAATCATGGTCTTAGTGGAGTTTTCTAGTAAGCGCGGGCTTCCAGTTAAACTGGTTACTGGCGTCAGGGCTTATAGAAACATGGAAAATTATAGTCCGTCCGCTCATGACCGATACGGGTCGAATAAGTACGGTTTCGCTGAAATGGTGATGCTGAGTTACGGCGCCCGTGAAATGCAAAAAACGACAGTCAATACTGTAGCCGTAGCCTCCGTGGAGGATTTGATGCCGGGCGACATCCTTGCGCAGGCACTTGATCGTCCGATGATGACTACTGCCCATCACATACAGATGGCTGTGGCGGTGACTGACTCACGAATTGATATACGGCAGGGAAATACAGACGCCGCAATTATCTGGCCATTCACATGGGGTGTGAAACTTACCGGGAAAGATATGGCTGATCCCCAAAGTAGTGGATATGTAGGGCTTCCGGTACAAAAAGGATACTTCATTAAGTCAGGGTCAGGCTGGACTTACCATAATCTGACGAAAGGCACTGTTAATGAAGATTTTCTTAAGGCCTTTGAGTTATATCGCTGGAACTTCATGGGATTTAATAAGGAATGACTATGGAAGGTTACTTTGCCGGCATGGTAGATAATGACTACTTCGGTGTGTTGGCGGTTTTTTGTTTTTTTGTTGGTGTTACCGGACTTATTCCAAGTGTTAGGGAAAAAAGGCTTCACAAGGTATTGAATTTTATTTGTATTATGGCCATTCCGGTTATGTTTGTGATGGGTGTCTATTATTTGACGCACTCCAGTGTCTGATTTTTTATTCAAGACGCTCTGTTTCTGCTGGGTGAATTGAATGTTTCGATGTTCACAACTTTTTGCAAAACCGACAAACAGGTAACCCCTCGTGTCCTTTAACCACTACTACCAAAGCGAACTCACCGCACTTCGCCAGTTAGGTCGTCGATTCGCCGAGCGTAGCCCGGCGCTGGCGCCTTTCCTGGGTCAGGCCGGGCGGGATCCGGACGTGGAGCGGTTGCTGGAAGGCTTTGCGTTCCTGACCGGCCGCCTGCGCCAAAAGCTCGACGACGAGTTGCCGGAGCTCAGCCACTCGCTGATGCATTTGCTGTGGCCCAACTACATGCGGCCGCTGCCGGCGTTCAGCATTTTGCAGTTCGATCCGTTGAAGCGTTCGGGTCCTGCGTTGATGGTTGAGCGTAATACGCCGGTTGAGAGTGTGCCGGTCGATGACGTTCGTTGCCGTTTCCGCACGTGCTACCCGACCGAGGTGTTGCCGCTGGACCTGGCCGCGCTGAATTACTCGGTGAAAGGCGATGGTTCGTTGTTGAGTCTGCGTCTGGAGATGAGTGCTGACGGTCACCTTGGTGAGCTGGAGCTGAGCCGTCTGCGCCTGCACTTCGCCGGTGAGCGTTACATCAGTCAGATGCTTTACCTGAGCCTGCTGCGCAACCTGGAAGGCATCGAACTGGTCCCGCTGGACGGTGCCGGAAAACCGATTAACGGCGTGAACGGCACGCCAATGGCATTCAAGATGCCCGGCGACCGCGTGCAGCCGGTGGGTTTTGCCGAGGAAGAAGCGTTGATCCCGTATCCGCTGAACACCTTCCGCGGCTATCGCTATCTGCAGGAATATTTCGCCTTCCAGGACAAATTCCTCTTCGTCGATATCAACGGTCTGGACCTGCTCAAGGCACTGCCGGAAGACACCCTCAAGCAGGTGCGCGGCCTGGAATTGCGCTTCGATATTCGCAAGAGCGGCATCCAGCGTCTGCGTCCGACCCTGGACAACGTGAAGCTCTACTGCACGCCGATCGTCAACCTGTTCAAACACGATGCGTTGCCGATCCGCCTCGACGGCAAACAGGACGAATACCTGCTGCTGCCGGCCGAATTCGGCCTGGAAAACTGCGGCGTGTTTTCCGTGGAAACCGTCACCGGCTGGAAGCCCGGTGGCCTTGGTTATCAAGAGTACGTGCCGTTCGAATCCTTTGAGCACGACCCGAGTTTCGACGTGCCCAACAGCCGCCCGCACTACAGCATCCGCCAGCGTTCGTCTTCGTTGCACAACGGCCTCGACACTTATCTGAGCTTCGGCATCCGTCACACCGAAGCCCACGAAACCCTGTCGATCGAGTTGATGTGCACCAACCAGAACCTGCCAAAAAAACTCAAGCTCGGCGACATCTGCATGGCCTGCGAAGAGACGCCGGAGTTCCTGAGTTTCCGCAACATCACCCCGGCCACGCCCAGCTATGCGCCGCCGCTGAACCGTGACTTCCTCTGGAAGCTGATCAGCAACATGTCGCTTAACTATCTATCGCTGGCCGACGTCAATGCGTTGAAGGTGATTCTCGAAACCTACGACCTGCCGCGCTACTACGACCAACACGCGGAAAAAGTCAGTAAACGCCTGCTGGGTGGGCTCAAGTCGATCAAGCACCAACACGTCGACCGCTTGCACCGAGGGTTGCCGGTACGCGGGTTGCGCACCGAGCTGACGATCGACCCGGAAGGGTATATCGGTGAGGGCGACCTGTTCGTTTTCGCTTCAGTTCTTAACGAGTTTTTCGCGCTTTACGCCAGTCTCAATTCGTACCACGAGCTGCGGGTAAAAAGCACACAGGGAGAGGTGTACCAATGGACACCACGTATGGGTCTGCAACCCCTGCTTTAAGCGGGCTGACCCGGGTAATACGCGAGTACTCGCTGTTTCAGGCCGTGCTGCTGGTGGTTGACCGGTTGCGCGAGGCGCACCCGTACCTGAGCGAAGACGATCTGTACGACCAGCTGGAATTCCAGGCCAATCCGAGCCTGGGTTTCCCCGGCAGTGATGTGGATCGCGTGGAGTTTTTCGAAGAGCATGGGCAGATGCGCGCGCGTCTGCGTTTCAACCTGATCGGCCTGGTCGGTTCCGGTTCGCCACTGCCAGCGTTCTACGGCGAACAGGCCCTGGGCGATAGCGAAGACGGCAACCCGACCCGCAACTTTCTCGACCTGTTTCACCATCGCCTGCAACGGCTGATGCTGCCGATCTGGAAAAAATACCGCTACCGCGCAAGCTTCCAGAGCGGCGCGCTCGACCCGTTTTCGTCGCAGCTGTTTGCGTTGATCGGCCTAGGCGGCGAAGAGATCCGCCGGGCCCAGGAACTGAACTGGAAACGCCTGCTGCCGTACCTCGGCTTGCTCAGCTTGCGGGCGCACTCGGCGGCGCTGATCGAAGCGGTGCTGCGTTACTACTTCAAACACGCCGAACTGACCATCGAGCAGTGCATCGAGCGTCGCGTCGAAATTCTCGACGAGCAACGCAATCGCTTGGGCCGCGCCAACAGCCTGCTTGGCGAAGACCTGGTGCTGGGCGAACACGTGCGCGACCGCAGCGGCAAATTCCGCATTCACATCCGCGAACTCGACTGGCAACGCTTCCACGAATTCCTGCCGATCGGTTTCGGCTACCAGCCGCTCTGCGCGCTGGTCCGGTTCACCCTGCGTGACCCGCTCGACTACGACATTCGCCTGGTCCTGCGCCAGGAAGAAATCCGCGAACTGCGCATCGGTGAACAGAACGCTTGTCGCCTGGGATGGACCAGCTGGCTCGGCCGCGAAAAAGCGGACGGCGTGGTGACCCTGGGCAGCAAAATTCATTAAGGACGTGAGACCAATGATCAACGTAGACCTGCAACAACTTATCCAGGCGCTGGACGCCGAAACCCGTCGTGACCTGGAAAGTTCGGCCGAACGCTGCGTCGCCCGTGGCGGCAGCAAGATCCTCGTCGAAGACTTGCTGCTGGGCTTGCTGGAGCGCCCGCAAGGCTTGCTCGCACGCGCGCTGCAAGACGCCGAAGTCGATGCCGGTGAGCTGAGCGCCGCGTTACAATCGCGGGTCGAGCACAGCGCTTCGCGCAACCCGGTGTTCGCCCCGGAACTGGTGCAGTGGCTGCAAGATGCGTTGCTGGTGGCAAACCTTGAATTGGGCCAAAGCCAGGTCGAGCAAGCCGCGTTGATCCTCGCGCTGTTGCGCAACCCGATGCGCTACGCCGGCAGCCGCTACCAGTCGTTGCTGGCCAAGCTGAACATCGAACGCCTGAAAGAATTCGCCCTGTCGCAGAAAGAACAACCGGCCACGGGCAAACCCGCGGTGCCCGGCGAATCGCTGTTGCAGCGCTTCACCCACAACCTGACCCAACAGGCCCGCGACGGCAAACTCGACCCGGTGCTGTGCCGCGATGGCGCGATCCGTCAGATGGTCGACATCCTCGCCCGTCGCCGCAAGAACAACCCGATTGTGGTCGGTGAAGCCGGCGTCGGTAAAACCGCCATCGTCGAAGGCCTGGCCTCGCGCATCGCGGCCGGTGAAGTGCCGCAAGTCTTGAAAGGCGTTGAATTGCTGTCGCTGGACATGGGCCTGTTGCAGGCGGGCGCCAGCGTCAAAGGTGAGTTCGAGCGTCGCCTCAAAGGCGTGATCGATGAAGTCAAAGCCTCGCCGAAACCGATCATCATCTTCATCGACGAAGCCCACACGCTGATCGGCGCGGGCGGCAACGCTGGCGGCTCCGATGCAGCCAACCTGCTTAAGCCGGCCTTGGCCCGTGGGGAGCTGCGCACCATCGCCGCCACCACCTGGGCGGAGTACAAGAAGTACTTCGAAAAAGACCCGGCCCTGGCCCGTCGCTTCCAGCCGGTGCAACTGCACGAACCGACCGTCAGCGAAGCGGTGACCATCCTGCGTGGCCTCGCTCAGGTTTACGAGAAGAGCCACGGCATCTACTTGCGCGATGACGCCGTGGTTGCGGCGGCCGAGTTGTCTGCTCGCTACCTCGCGGGCCGTCAGCTGCCGGACAAAGCCGTCGACGTGCTCGACACCGCGTGCGCCCGCGTGCGCATCAGCCTCGCCGCCGCACCGGAAAGCCTTGAACGCCTGCGTGGCGAACTGGCTGAAGGTGGCCGTCAGCGTCAGGCCCTGCGCCGTGATGCCGAGGCTGGTCTGCTGATTGATCACGAAGCGCTGGACGCTTTGGAAGATCGCCTGGGCGAAGCCGAAGATGAAATGGTCGCCCTCGAAGTGCTGTGGACTGAACAGAAAGAACTGGCCGAGCGCCTGCTGGACCTGCGTCAGCAACTGGCCAAGGCGCGCGAAGCCGCTGCCGTCGAGCCTACCGTCACGGTTGAAGAAGACACCGAAGGCACAGTGATCGAGACGCTGGCGGTTGATGAAGCGCAAAGCGTCGCATCCCTGGAAGCCGCGCTGAACGAAACCCACCGCGCCCTGACCGATGCCCAGCTCAAAGAGCGTCTGGTGAGCTTCGAAGTCTGCCCGCGTCTGGTGGCCGAAGTGATCAGCGCCTGGACCGGCGTGCCATTGGCCCAACTGGCCCGTGAGCACAACGCCAAGGTCGCGAGCTTCGCCACCGACTTGCGCACGCGCATCCGTGGCCAGGAACAAGCCGTTCACGCGCTGGATCGCTCGATGCGCGCCACCGCTGCCGGCCTGAACAAACCTGATGCACCGGTGGGCGTGTTCCTGCTGGTCGGCCCGAGCGGCGTCGGCAAGACCGAAACCGCGCTGGCCCTCGCTGACTTGCTGTACGGCGGTGATCGTTTCATCACCACCATCAACATGTCCGAGTTCCAGGAGAAACACACCGTCTCGCGCCTGATCGGTGCGCCGCCGGGCTACGTTGGTTACGGCGAAGGCGGCATGCTCACCGAAGCCGTGCGTCAGAAACCGTACTCGGTGGTGCTGCTCGATGAAGTCGAGAAAGCCGACCCGGACGTGCTCAATCTGTTCTACCAAATCTTTGACAAAGGTGTGGCCAACGACGGCGAAGGGCGCGAGATCGACTTCCGCAACACGCTGATCCTGATGACCTCGAACCTGGGCAGCGACCGCATCAGCGAACTCTGCGAAAACGGCGCACGCCCATCGGCCGAAGTCCTCGAAGAAACCATTCGCCCGGTCCTCAGCAAGCACTTCAAACCGGCGCTGCTGGCGCGGATGCGCGTGGTGCCTTACTACCCGGTCGGTGGCCCGGTGCTGCGCGAGCTGATCGAAATCAAACTCGGTCGTTTGGGCGAGCGCCTGAACCGCCGTCAGCTGGATTTCACCTACTCGCAGGACCTCGTCGATCACTTGGCCGAACGCTGCACCCAGAGCGACAGCGGCGCGCGCCTGATCGACCATTTGCTCGACCTGCACGTGCTGCCACTGGTAGCCGACCGCTTGCTCGATGCGATGGCCATCGGTGAAAGCCTCAAGCGTGTCCATGCGACGCTCGACGGCAACGCCAGCGTGACCTGCGAGTTCGCCTGAGGTGGGTGTGATGTTCACTCAAGTGCCGCAACCGCTGGTCTATGCCGAAGCCTTGCTGGCGCAGTTCGCCAGCTTGTCGCGGGCGGCGGACGGTGCTGCGCTGCTGGGTGACTTCGTGCGCGGGTTGGCCGAGCTCAGCGGTTGTGAGCTGACTCAGTTGTACCTGTTGGACGCGACCCACACGTGCCTGGGAATGAACGCCGAGTGCCTGAACGGCATCCTGCAGCCTCGGGAAGCGGCGAGCCTGCCGGCGGATTACAACGGTGAACAACTGCTGCAATTCGCCCTGTGTCAGAACCGTGCGGTGTGCCTCAACGAGCTGAGCGGCAGCCTGCACGAAACCAGTTTTCTACCGCCTCAGGCCACGCCTTGGCAGTCGCTGTTGTGTGTGCCGCTGGTCAATCAGCAGAAGGCCGTCGAAGGCTTGCTGCTGTGTGCCAGTCGCCGGCACATCGACCTCCAAGGCTTCACCGATTCCCTCGGTCAACTGGGCTCGTTCGTCCTTGGCCAACTGCATTTGCTGCAACGTTTGCGTCAGCCGACCGGTGATGCACGACCGGCGAAGGTCAGCGTCCCGAGTGCCAGCGGCTATGGCTTGATCGGCAAGAGTTCGGCCATGCGCCAGACCTATTCGCTGATCAGCAAAGTTCTTCACAGCCCTTATACCGTGCTGCTGCGCGGCGAAACCGGCACCGGCAAGGAAGTGGTGGCGCGGGCGATTCACGATTGCGGCCCGCGCCGTTCCCAGGCGTTCATCGTGCAGAACTGCGCGGCGTTCCCCGAGAACCTGCTGGAAAGCGAACTGTTCGGCTACCGCAAAGGTGCCTTCACCGGTGCTGATCGCGACCGTGCCGGGCTGTTCGACGCGGCCAACGGCGGCACCTTGCTGCTCGATGAAATCGGCGACATGCCGTTGTCCCTGCAAGCCAAGCTGTTGCGGGTTCTGCAGGAAGGCGAGATCCGCCCGCTGGGTTCCAACGACACCCACAAGATCGACGTGCGCATCATCGCCGCGACTCACCGGGATTTATCGGTGCTGGTCAGTGAAGGCAAATTCCGCGAGGACTTGTACTACCGCCTCGCGCAATTCCCGATCGAGTTGCCGGCCTTGCGTCAGCGCGAAGGTGACATCCTCGACCTCGCCCGACACTTCGCCGACAAGGCCTGCTCGTTCTTGCAGCGCGATGCAGTGTGCTGGTCCGATGCGGCGCTGGATCACCTGTCCGGATATGCCTTCCCCGGCAACGTGCGTGAACTCAAAGGCCTGGTCGAACGCGCGGTATTGCTGTGCGAGGGCGGCGAATTATTGGCCGAGCATTTCTCTCTGCGCATGGAAGCCATGCCGGAAGACAGCAGCGGCCTGAACTTGCGTGAACGCCTGGAGCAGGTCGAGCGCAGTCTGCTGCTCGATTGCCTGCGCAAAAACGACGGCAACCAGACCCTCGCGGCGCGCGAACTCGGGCTGCCACGCCGCACGCTGCTGTACCGCCTCGGGCGCCTGAACATCAATCTGGGTGATTTCGATGGCTAGGTAACAGACCGTCGATTTCACCTCATCCGCTTATTTCAGCGCCGCCCAAACGGGTCGGCGCTTTGTACTTTGTCTACCCCTGGAGACCCTCTGATGTCTGTTCGTCACTGGCAAGCCGTCCTGCTGACCCTCGTCGTTCTATGCGGCCTCGGCGGCTGTAGCGGCAATTACAAATACAACGACAACACCTATCGCCCATTGGGTGATCCGCAGGCGGTCAATCGCGGCAAGTGACCGCAAGGAGTATCACCATGGAACTGGTTTTCGAAATGCTCAACACCAAGCAGTTCGTGCCCACGGATTTGTGCCAGAAGACCTTCAAACAGGCCGGTGGCGTGATCGGTCGGGGCGAGGATTGCGACTGGATCATTCCGGACCGCAAGCGTCACCTGTCCAACCACCACGCGTTGATCAGCTACCGCGAAGGCACGTTTTTCCTGACCGATACCAGCAGCAACGGTATCCAGGACAGCGAAAGCGGCGCACGCCTGCGCAAGGGCGAAGCGATGCGCATCGAGCACGGCAGTGTCTACGTGCTGGGTGACTTCGAGATCCGTGCGCGGCTGGTGCGCGACCCGGCGACCTTCGACGTAGAAGTCGGCCGTCCGCAAGCGGCGGGCAGCATCATCCCGGACGATGCGTTTCTCGATCTCGACCCGCTCAATGCCCTCGATCAGCAAGAGCGCGTGTATTCGGAAATCGACGAACTGATCTCCCCGAGTAACACCATCGAGGACACCCGTCAGCGCGCCGACTATGCGCGCATCGACATGGAAAGCCTGATGGTGCCGGAGCTGATCAACGCCCCGGCAGAGCCAGCACCCGCACCACCGCCCAAAGCGGTCGAGCGTCAGAGCGAAGGTTTCTGGGAGCACTTCGGTGCGGCGCTGGGCGTGGACCTCAAAGGCCTCGACCACGATGCTCGCGAAGCCCTTGCGTTGAACGCTGCACGCCTGCTCAAGCAAAGCGTCGGCGGTTTGCAGCAGAGCCTGCGCACCCGCAGCGAACTGAAAAACGAACTGCGTCTGGCCCAGACCACCGTGCAAGGCACTCACAAAAACCCATTGAAATTTGCCGTCGATGCCGGTGAGGCGCTGGGCATTTTGTTGCAACCGAACAAGCCGGGCCAGTTGCCGGCCGAGCAAGCAATCTCCCGTGCGTTCCGCGATTTGCAGGCGCATCAGGTGGCCCTGTTGACCGCTAGCCGCGCTGCCGTTCGCGGCACGCTGGAACACTTCTCACCACAGCAATTGACCCTGCGTTTCGAGCGCGACAACAAGCCGTTGCTCGCCACGTCCGGCAGTCGCTGGAGAGCTTACGGTCGTTATCACCAGGCCCTGCGTCAGGACGATGACTGGAGCGAGCGCCTGCTGGCCCGCGACTTCGCTCAGGCCTACGAAGAACAGATCCGCCTGATTTCCACCCTTCACACCGACCACCAAGGATGATGCGCATGTCTCGCTGCTCGACCGCTTTTTTCAAGACGCTGACGGCGTTCGCGGCCCTGGTGCTGCTGGCCGGTTGCTCGTCGCTGTCGCCGTATTCCCACGTCACCAAACTCAACCTGAAGCTGACCGCCAGCGATCAGCTGAACCCGGACCTCAACGGGCGTCCGTCGCCGATCGTTGTGCGTCTGTTCGAGCTTAAGCATCCGGTGACGTTCGAGAACGCTGACTTCTTTAGCCTGTACGAGCGCGCCAAGGAATCCCTGGCCCCGGACCTGGTGGCCAGCGAAGAAATTGAACTGCGTCCAGGTGAAACCGTGGAGATGAAACTCAGTGTGGAGGAGGGCAGTCGTTACGTCGGCATCCTCGCCGCCTACCGCGATCTGCCGGAAACCAAATGGCGCTACACGGTGCAAGTCACTCCGGTGGAAGTCACCGACGCTGATCTGACCCTCGACCAGGCCGGTATTCGCAACAGCAACGAAACGCTCGCCAAGGCGGATGACTGATCATGAATTCCCATAAAGTGATTTGGCAGGAAGGCATGCTGTTGCGTCCGCAACACTTCCAGCACAACGATCGCTATTACGACCACCAGATGAAGACCCGCACGCAGTTGCTGGGCAGCTACACCTGGGGCTTCCTGAACCTGGACATCGACTTGCAGTTCCTCAACATGGGCAAACTGGTGATCAGCCAGGCCTCGGGGATTCTGCCGGACGGCAGCCTGTTCGAACTCGGCGGCAACACCGAGCCGCTGGCCCTCGACGTGCCGCCGAACACCGGTAATACGCCGATCTACCTGGCACTGCCACTGGTCACCGGCAACCACATCGAGTCGCGCCGTCCGGAGCAATCCGACGTGCTGGCGCGCTATACCGCGTACGAAGCGGAAGTCGCCGATTCCAACGCCGGCGACGACTCTGCCAGCCAGGTCAGCTGCGCCCGTCCGGACTTCAAACTGTTGCTCGGCGAGCAGCAGAGCGACCAGGCCTACGTGAAACTGAAGATCTGCGAAGTGCTCGACACTACGCCCGACGGCGTGATCAGCCTCGACCCGGACTTCGTCCCGACCTTCCTTCAGGCGCATTCGTCCAGCTACCTGCTGTCGTGCCTCAAGGAAGTCATCAGCATGCTCGGCCACCGGGGCGACACCATCGCCGAGCGCATCCGTTCCAACGGCAAAGTCGGTGGCGCGGAGGTCGGTGACTTCATGATGCTGCAGCTGATCAACCGCACCGAACTGCTGCTGCGCCACTACCTCGGCCTTGAACAGCTTCACCCGGAAGAGTTGTACCGCACGCTGCTGACTATGCTCGGCGATCTGGCGACCTTCTCCAGCGACAGCAAACGCCCGCGTCTGGACAGCCGTTACCAGCACAGCGACCAGGGCGCGAGTTTCCGCAAACTGATGGAAGCGATTCGTCAGGTGCTGTCGATGGTGCTCGAACAGCACGCCATCGAACTGGTCTTGCAAGCGCGCCAGTACGGGATCATCGTCTCGCCGTTGCACGACCACAAACTGCTGGGCTCAGCCTCGTTTGTGCTCGCCGCCAGTGCCAACTGCGACTCCGAAGAACTGCGCCAACGTTTGCCGGCGCACCTCAAGGTCGGCCCAGTGGAACGCATCCGCCAACTGGTCAACCTGCACCTGCCTGGCATCAAGGTCAAACCGTTGCCGGTGGCCCCGCGGCAGATCGCGTTCCACTCCAACAAAACCTATTTCATTCTCGAACTCAGTTCCGAAGACCTGGCACAACTCGAGCGCTCCGGCGGCTTCGCGTTCCACGTGTCCGGCGAATTTGCCGAGCTTGAACTGAAATTCTGGGCCATCAGGAACTGACCGACATGATCAAGGACATGGAACATAACCAGGACGATAAAACCGTCCTGCTCGACCGCCAGGGCCACGGCCCGGCGCAAAGTCCGCTGACAGATTTCGCTGCACCGCCGCGTTTCGAACAGCTCGAAGAACGGATGATCTACGCCGCGCGTTTGCGCCCGGCCGAAGCGTTCAACATCAGCCTCAACTCGCTGGTGGCCGCTGCCTCTGACCTGCTGTCGGAAGTGGTGCGACTCAAGCACAGCGACACCCGCGAAGACATGTACGCGCTCAACGAGCGACTGACCGCCGGGCTGAAACTGTTTGAAGTGCGGGCGCTGCACAACGGCGCCGAAAGCAGCCAGGTGATGGCCGCGCGTTACGTGCTCTGCACCGTGGTCGACGAAGCCGTCGTGACCACGCCGTGGGGCAACGAAAGCGAGTGGTCGCAGATGAGTCTGCTCAGCAGCTTCCACAACGAAACCTTCGGCGGCGAGAAGTTCTTCCAGCTGCTGGATCGCCTGTCGAAAAACCCGGTCAAGCACCTGCCGATGCTGGAGCTGATGTACCTGTGCCTGTCGCTGGGCTTCGAGGGCAAATACCGGGTGCAAGCCCGCGGCATGCTCGAGCTCGAAGGCATCCGCGACGCCTTGTATCGCCAGATTCGTCAGTTGCGCGGCGACGTGCCTCGCGAACTGTCGCCCCATTGGGAAGGCTTGAACGATCAGCGCCGCAGCCTGGTGCGCATCGTGCCGGCGTGGATGGTGGTGCTGTTCACCGTGGTTTGCCTGGTGGTGATGTATTCGGGCTTCGCCTGGGTATTGGGCGAGCAACGCGAAACCGTTCTGCAACCTTATCAGCAGCTAGATCCGGCCGCGGTCCAGCCGCCGTCGCAGCCGTAAACAGGGACGTGTGATGAAAAAGTTTTTCAAGAAAGTCGGCGCATTCTTGCGTCAGACCTGGGTCTGGACCCTGCTGCTGGTGCTGTTCGTCGCGCTGCTCGTGTGGTTCGTCGGGCCACTGCTGGCGGTCAATGACTACAAGTTCTGGGAAGGTTCGACCTCCCGCCTGCTGACCATCAGTGTGTTGTTCCTGATCTGGGGCCTGACCATGGTCTTTGTCAGCTGGCGCGCTGGCGTACGCAAGAAAGCCATCGAAGACACCGAAGACGGTCAGGACCGTATCCGCCGTGAAGAGCTGATCGACGAAGAGCAGAAAGAGCTTCGCGTACGTTTCAAGGATGCGTTGAAAACCCTGAAGACCTCGAGCCTGTATCGCGGTCGCAGCGAACGCTGGCGCAGCGATTTGCCTTGGTACCTGTTGATCGGCCCGCAGGGCAGCGGCAAGACCAGCCTGCTGGACTTCTCCGGCCTTGAGTTCCCGATCAACAAGATCGACCGCAAGCTGACCCGCGACACCCTCGGCACCCGTCATTGCGATTGGTACTTCGCCGACCACGGCGTGCTGATCGACACCGCCGGGCGTTACCTGACCCAGTCGGATGCCGAAGTCGATGGCAGCGCCTGGAGCACCTTGCTCGACCTGCTGCGCAAGCGTCGCCGCAACCGTCCGTTGAATGGCGTGCTGGTGACCATTCCAGTAGAAATGCTGCTGGGCAACACCGAGCAAGACCTCGACACCCTGGCTCGCCAGGTGCGTGCTCGCTTGCAGGATGTGCATCAAAAACTGCACGTCGATGTGCCGATTTATCTGGTGCTGAGCAAGGCTGACAAGCTGCTCGGTTTCGACGAGTTCTTCGATCAACTGACCCGCGAAGAAAGCGATCAGGTGCTCGGCACCAGCTTCCGCAAAGAGCAGAGCGGCACCGACGTCGCCGTGCTGCGCGCCGAGTTCGAAGAGCTGCTGCGTCGCCTGAACAGCCAGGTGATCATGCGCATGCACCAGGAGCGCGACACCCAGCGCCGTGGCCGCATCCTCGACTTCCCGCATCAACTGGGGCAGATCGGCGAGCGTCTGTGCCTGTTCGTCGACATGGCGTTCACCGGCAACCGTTACCAGCGTGTCAGCCAGTTGCGCGGTTTCTACCTGACCAGCGCACCGCACCTGACTCAGGAAATGGACTCGACCGCGGCCGCTATCGGCGCCAACGTGGGGGTGAAGAGCGGCATGCTGCCGACATTGCGCAGCGGCCGTTCGCGCTTCATTCACCACTTGCTCAGCCGGGTGATTTTCCCGGAGGCCGATCTGGCCGGTCTGGACAAGCGCGAACGCAGCCGCATCCATTGGGGCCAGCGCGCCTTGTACGTCGGCGCTTTGTCGGCACTGGCGCTGTTCGGCATGCTGTGGGCGGGCGGATTCTCGGCCAACTACGAGCGTCTGGAAAACCTGCGTAACCTGGCACAAAACTGGACTCAACAGCGCTCGGCCCTGACCACGCGTGATGACTCCATGGCGGTGCTAAAGACCCTCGACACCCGCTTCGCGGCGACTCAGGTCTTCCCGAAAAAAGGTGACGTGTCGTACCACGAGCGTGGCGGTCTGTACCAAGGTGAAGACGTCAATCCAGTGGTCAAGGACGCCTACGAGCGTGAGCTTGAAGCGCAACTGTTGCCACGGGTCGCGACGCTGCTGGAAGGGCAGATCCGCGCCAACATGAAGGACCGCGAACGCCTGCTCAACAGCCTGCGTGCGTACCTGATGTTGAACATGAAA
Source organism: Pseudomonas sp. RT4P38 (assembly GCF_054897765.1). Classification (NCBI taxonomy): domain Bacteria; kingdom Pseudomonadati; phylum Pseudomonadota; class Gammaproteobacteria; order Pseudomonadales; family Pseudomonadaceae; genus Pseudomonas; species Pseudomonas sp. RT4P38. Next base: position 56,168 of record NZ_CM142703.1, on the reverse strand, counting down.
GATCGCCGCGATGCGGGCTGGCTCAAGGATTGGGTCGCCACTGACTGGTCCCAGCGTTACGCCGGCAACACCGCCGTGCAGAACGGTTTGAACACGCACTTTGAGCGTTTGCTCCAGCAGCCGTTTATCTACCCGCTGAACGATCAACTGGTGGCTCAGGCGCGTCAGGTATTGCGCAGTGAGTCGCTGGCCAACGTGGTCTACCGGATGCTGCGCGAGCAGGCTCGCAACCTGCCGGAATACCGTTTGAGCCAACACATCGGCCCACAGGCCTCGCTGTTTGTCGGCACCGAATACGTGATCCCGGGTTTCTACACCCAACAGGGTTATCAACAGTACTTCTCGGTCCAGGGCTCTGCGCTGGTGACCGATATCCTGCGTGACAACTGGGTGCTGGGCGAAGGCTCGGGCATCAGCGGCATGGACTTGCGTCGCCTGATGGTCGAACTGGAGCAACTGTACTTCCGCGACTACGCCAACTTCTGGAGCGAAGCGGTCGGCCAGGTTGCGTTGCCACCGATCAACGATGCGGGCGAGGGCGCCGAGCAACTGGCGGGCCTGACTTCCGCTAATTCCCCGGTGCTGCAACTGCTGGTGGAAGTGCGTGAGAACACCCGTTTCCCGGCAGAAGCCGAACCGGTTGATCAAGCGGCTGATGCCGCTGCAGCGCTGGGTGAGCAGAAAGGCAAGTTGGGCAAGCTGGGCAAACTGGCGTCTGCCGCAGCGGACCAAGCCTCGGACATGGCGGCGATGAAAAACCTGCCGGACACCGCGAAGAAATCCCTGCAACGTCGCTTCGAACCGCTGCACCGTTTGCTGGATGACAACAACGGCCCGGCCGCTGATTTGACCCCAGCCCTGACGGCACTCAACGACCTGCAACTGCAACTGGCGAGCCTGGCACGTGCCAGTTCCCCGGATCAGGCCGCGTTCGAAATGGCCAAGACCCGTATGAGTGGCCAGCGTGATGCGCTGAGCGCCTTGCGCAATGCTTCCAACCGTCTGCCGCGTCCGGTCAGCGTGTGGTTCAACGTGTTGGCCGAAGACACCTGGCGTCTGGTGCTGAACGATTCCTACCAGTACCTGAACCAGCGTTATCAGAGCGAGCTGTACAGCTTCTATGGCAAGGCGATCAACAAGCGGTATCCCTTCAGCGCCCACAGCACCAGTGACGTGGCGATCAGCGACTTCCGCGAGTTTTTCAAGGCCCAAGGCATCAACGACCGCTTCTTCGAGACCTACATGCGTCCGTTCGTGAGTGGAGATCCGGGCAACTACCGCATGCGCAGCATCGACGGTCACAGCCTGCCGGTGTCCAAGGTCTACCTCGACCAGATGGCCGCGGCACAAGTGATTCGCCAGAGCTTCTTCTCGATCAATCCGGCCGAGCCACAAGTGCAATTCAAACTGGAGCCGTACACCCTCGACCCGGCCGTCAGCCGTTCCGAGTTCAAGTTTGGCGACAAGACCATCGAGTATCGCCACGGTCCGATCGTGCCGGTGTCGTTCAAATGGCCAACCGATGCTGAAGACGGTCGCACCAGCCTGGTCCTCGACAAAATGGCCGGCCGCCCGATCGGTATCGAAAAGAACACCGGCCCATGGTCGCTGTTCCGACTGTTCGATTTGATGCAGACCGAGTACCTGAGCGGTCGCGACGTGCTGGTGCTCAAAGCTGACGTGGGCGGCCTGCGCGCCAACTACTTGCTGTCGAGCCAGCGCACACCGAACCCGTTCGACATGGGCGTGCTGCGTACCTTCCGTATGCCGGTGCAGCTCTGATGCGGGTTGCCAGTACCTGGCGCAGCGCTGCGCGTACCGATCCGGGCAAGGTTCGGGCGCGCAACGAAGATGCTTTTCTCGACTGCCCACAGCAGGGGCTGTGGGTGGTCGCGGACGGCATGGGTGGTCATCAGGGTGGCGACATCGCCAGCCAGTTGATCGTCGCCAGCCTGGCGGAATTGCCGGTGCAGGACGACTTCGACGAGCGACTCAAAGGAATACGCCAGTGCCTGCACTGGTTGAACCGCCGCTTGGGTCAGGAGTTGACCGTCACGGCCGGGCGCCATGACAGCATCATGGGCAGCACCGTGGTGGCGCTGCTGGTGGAAGGCAATCGCGCGGCCTGCATCTGGGCCGGCGACAGCCGTTGCTACCTGTGGCGTGGCCAGCGTTTGTATCAGCTGTCCAAGGACCATTCGCTGCAACAGCAACTCATCGATGAGCAAAACATGAGCGTCGAAGACGCCCGTGCGCATCCTTCTGCTCATGCCCTGACCCGTGCGGTCGGCGCTGCCGAGCAGTTGACGCTGGATGTGCTCGAACTCGAGGTTTACCCCGGCGATGCGTTTCTGTTGTGCAGCGATGGTTTGTACCAGGGGTTGAGCACCGATGCCTTGGGCAACGCCCTGAGCCTGACTGCGCCGCACGTTGCGCTGGAGCGTCTGTTCGATGGCGCTCTGCGTGGCTCGGCCCGGGACAACTTGACTGCTGTGGTGATCCGAAAATGACTCAACTCATGCCGCCGCTCGACGACCTGCCGGTGACCGACGAGGAAGCCAATAACCTGACTTACTTTGCGTTTGCCAAGCCTCTAAACGGAAAGCCGCGTAACGCTGAGCCGGCAACGGCGCCGACAAAGGCCAGCGTCGGTGAAATGCCGGACGTACTCGCAGGCCGTTACCGCATCGAGCGCCTGCTCGGTGCTGGCGGCATGGGCGCGGTTTACCGCGCACGGGATCTGCTGAGCGAGCAGTTCGGCGATCCCGACCCTTACATCGCGCTGAAAATCCTCAGCGAAGAATTTGCCGAATCGCCGGATGCCAGTGCCTTGCTCTACAGCGAGTTCGCCCTGACCCGACGCTTGCGCCACGACAACGTGCTGCGATTGCACAGCTTTGAAGTGGACACCGACTGCCAGCGCGCCTTCATCACCATGGAACTCATGCGTGGGCTGACCCTGGACAAATTACTCTGCGAGCGGCCGCTGGGCCTGCCGTGGAAAGAACTGCGCGACATCGCGCTGCCGCTGCTCGACGCGCTGGCCTTCGCCCACGCTCGCGGCGTGCTGCACGGTGACATGAAGCCGAGCAACGTGATGCTCAGCGAAGAAGGCGTGCGCCTGTTCGACTTCGGTCTGGGCCAGGCCGAGGAGGGCATCCTGCCTGGCCTGCCACACCTGAGCCGCAACCGCTTCAACGCCTGGACCCCCGGCTACGCCGCCCCCGAACTGCTCGAAGGCCAACCGCTGTCGCCCAGTGCGGATGTCTACGGCGTGGCCTGCGTGCTCTACGAATTGGCCGGCGGCAAACACCCGTTCCGCCGCCTGCCCTCGACCGAGGCCCGTGACGGCCACCTCGAACGCGAGCTGCACGCACCCAGGAATCTCCCGAAACACTGCTGGCCAGCCCTGCGAACGGCGCTGGCATTCAATGCGGCAGATCGAACGATCACTGCCGCCCAACTGCGTGACGCTATGGGCGCCACATCGACTTGGCTGCAACGTCTGCGACTTCGGGCGTAACGGATGACTACCGAACAGGGAGCAAACAATGTTTAACCCTTCCAACGAAACGCATTTCAGCCTGACCGTCGAAGACTACGTCGGCGACCTGCAAGTGCTGTCGTTCACCGGCACCGAAGGCATCAGCCAGCCGTATCGCTTCGACCTGGAACTGGTCAGCGAAAACCCCGACCTCGACCTGGAAAAGCTTTTGCACAAACAGGCATTTCTGGCGCTCGATCCGCAGGGTAGCGGCATCCACGGCCAGATTTACCGCGTCGCCCAAGGCGATGCCGGCAAACGCCTGACCCGCTACAAAATCTCCCTGGTGCCGCAACTGCAATACCTGCACCACCGCACCAATCAGCGCATCTATCAGCAGATGTCGGCACCGAAAATCATCGCGCTGATCCTCGACGAACACGGCATCAAGGCCAACGCCTACAACTTCCAGCTCAGCCAGCCCTGCCCGGACCGCGACTACTGCGTGCAGTACGACGAAACCGACCTGCATTTCGTCCAGCGCCTGTGCGAAGAAGAAGGCATTCACTACCACTTCCAGCACAGCGAAAAAGCCCACCTGCTGGTGTTCGGCGACGACCAGACCGTGTTCCCGAAACTCGGCCAGCCCACCGCTTATGTGCAAGGCAGCGGCATGGTCGCCGACGAACCGGTCATCAAAGGTTTCAAACTACGCCTGGAAACCCGCACCGGCCGCGTCACCCGCCGCGACTACGACTTCGAAAAACCACGCTTGCAACTCGAATCCGCCTACAAACCCGAGTCGCAAAGCGACGCGCCGGACCTCGAAGACTACGACTACCCCGGCCGCTTCATCGACCGCGCGCGCGGCAAATTCCTCAGCCAGCGCACCCTCGAACGCCACCGCGCCGACTACCGCCAGGCCGAAGGCCACGGCGACCAAACAAAGTTGATCAGCGGCCACTTCCTGGAAATGTCCGACCACCCGCGCACCGAGTGGAACGACCTCTGGCTGCTCACCGAAATCTTCCACGAAGGCAAACAACCGCAAGTCCTCGAAGAGTCCGTGACCAGCGACACCACCGACCACAAGGACGACTTCCACCAGGGCTACCGCAACCGCTTCCTCGCCACCCCGTGGGACGTGTTCTATCGGCCGGCCCTGCAACACCCGAAACCCCGCGTCCTCGGCAGCCAAACCGCCATGGTCACCGGCCCCAAAGGTGAAGAAATCCACTGCGACCAATACGGCCGCATCAAAGTGCAATTCCACTGGGACCGCGAAGGGTTGGCTGATGACAAAACCAGCTGCTGGATGCGCGTCTCATCGAGCTGGGCCGGTGATCGTTATGGCGCCATCGCCATCCCGCGCATCGGCATGGAAGTGCTGGTGACCTTCCTCGAAGGCGATCCCGATCAGCCGCTGGTGACCGGTTGCCTGTACCACAAGGAAAACCAGGTTCCCTACAACTTGCCGGCGAACAAAACCCGGACCGTGTTCAAAACCCTCAGTTCACCGGGTGGCGGTGGGTTTAATGAACTGCGGATTGAAGACAAGAAAGGGGCGGAGCAGATATTCATCCATGCCCAGCGGGATTGGGATGAAAACATTGAGCATGATCAGAAGATTCGCGTGGGTAACGAACGCCACGACACGGTTGTGAAGAACACATACACCGAGCTGAAGGCTGAGGAACATCGGACCACGATTGCGGATCGCAAGACTGAAGCGCGGATGGATGATCACCTGACGATTGGGCAGAACCAGCATGTGAAGCTGGGGACTGCGCAGCTGACTAGCGTTGGGAAAGAGATTCATCTGAAGGCTGGGGACAAGATTGTGATTGAGGCTGGGATGGAGCTCACCGTGAAGGCGGGTGGGAGCTTTATCAAGCTCGATGCCGGCGGGATTACCGTGGTTGGGCCGGTGGTGAAGATTAATGCCGGTGGGTCTGCTGGGAGTGGGACGGGGATTGGGATTAAGCCACCGGTACTGCCGGAGGCGGCGGATAAGGATAAGGCGGGGAGTTTGATGGATCAGGCGTTGGGGAATGCGGTGCCGGAGAAGGTTAAGCCAACTGTCGATTACCCGTTCTCGCTATGAATGGAATAACAAGCCTCAACATGGACAAGGATTTTTCAAAATGATCATTAGCCCTCCCTTTCTTCCTAGCCCAGTTGCGGGAGAAACCGACGATGCATATCTGGCGCGGGCCATGGTTGGCGGCGTTCCTGGTGACGGTGGTTATCCACTCAGCTTTGACCTCAACTGGCACGGAGGCATCCATCTGACTGCTCCTCAAGAGGGTGGGAAAGCTATTCCTGTTCGCGCTATCTCTGATGGGACACTGGCTTATTTTCGCAGTCCTGCCCCAGTGAGCCCTGCGTCGGATCATGCGCTCAACTTTCGGGGCGGTTGGACCGATAACGGTTGTGTCGTTCTACGCCACGAAACAGAGGTTGGGGAGGGAACTCAGTCGAAGGTCGTTTTCTATTCAATCTACATGCACCTGTCGAAAATTAACCTGAGCCCATTGCAAATAGGCGCGGCTGTCCTCCGAAAAGACTCTATTGGCGAAGCGGGCAGCATCTATGGCAAGGAGGGGCGAATCCATTTCGAGATCATTGCGGATCAGAGCCAGATAGCCAATCTGACGGGTAGAACGACTCGGGATCTTAGCTACCAGTCCAATAATGGAAGGACGGACAGCTGTTGGGGCGATATGTATTTTTTTGTTCCCCCTGAGGTTCTATTTTACGGTGCCGCACCTCCTGATCGTCGCCAACCGCTGAACAATGGCCCTGTGGTTTACCGTCCCCCAGCGATGACCTCGAATCCACCGATCCAAGAAGGGGGTAGCTCAGCATCTTCCACAGGTGCCCCCGCCACGGTAGACGGCTATGAGCCGGCTGTAGCTTCGCAACTTCAGGAAGGCATCTTCGTACGAATGCGCTTTGAAAAAGGCCAATGCACGTTAACGTCTTTTTACATTAGTGGAGTAGAAATAGGCGCGCAGCATGAGGAGGCTGAGTACGAGTACAAGCTGTACGACAAAGCCAAGCAATACTACCCGCAGTCACCAAGCGCTGGTTATGAACTGTTGCGTTTCGGCAGAGTGCTGGGTCCTGATGTACTTCAACCTCTCGATGCTGCGCACTGGCGCCAGATCAAGTTTCCTGGCAAGGCCGGCGAACAGAGCAAGGTTGGTTGGGTCAATTTGAACGCGGCCAGCGTAACGAAATTCAGCGATGCGGATTTTCCGCATTGGCAGGGTTGGCATCTGGTTGATGACGATACGGATACGGACAGTCATTGCCAGTCTGATTTCGTGAGGCGTTTGCTGGGGTTTAGCTCAGGTTCGGTCCAGCCCGGAAATGGTGATGCCGTGAGTATGGCAAACTCACCTGGCTACGCAGTTCTCTCAGAGGAAGAAAAGCAGAATCTTTCGGAGCGCTATACAAATGAACATGAACTGAGCATGTCTCGCTTGCGCTCATCGGAAACACAGGAACGTATAAAACGCTTGGTTTGTAAGTTTCCGAGCGAATGGACTGCAACTGATTTTGATACCCGCTATGGGTGGTTGCTGAAAGTGGCCGATGGTGGTCCGATGCCTCAGAACCAATTTGACAAAATAAAAAGCCATCAGAAAGAGTTGGCGTTCTGGGAGCAGGCAAACTTGACTGGGATTGACAGCAAGCATTGGCATTTTCCTCCCGTAGAATTTATTCGAGTGTTCAGGAAGTGTGGTTGGTTTAGTAGTGAAGAGCTTGTGCGTATATTGAAGGCCGCTCCTGCGGCGGGTAGACAGCGGGCCGCTGGACTAAGAACGCAAATGAATAAAATGCTATCGAAATATTTAATCAGCAGCTCAAGGCTTCGCGTCTCTCATTTCTTTTCGCAAGTAGGGATCGAGACAGGTTGGTGGCAATTTCGAGAAGAAATTGGTGGTCCTCGGTATTTTCGTACAATGTATGAAGTCATAACGCCTGCTGAAGCGGGAGAAGATTATGACACCGCAGTTACTAGGGTGCGTAATCTGCCTTCGGGGCGCCGCCCTGTGGAACTTCCGAATCCAGGCCCGCACCCGAAGCCAACAATAAATAGATCTGGTTATATGGCTACACGTCCAGGGCAAATAGCACCTAAAGCTGCTGGAATGGATAATGGGGTCGCCAATTCAGCGAATGGAGGAATGGCGGGGGATGGTGACAGATTTCACGGTCGTGGCTTCCTACAAATTACGGGAAGAAAAAACTACAAAAGCTATGAGAGATATAGAGGGAAGGACTTCACAACAGATCCTCATCCAGCTCTTCTCGCGACAGATGATTACAATGCGTGTGATGCATCTGGTTTTTTTTGGGTGAGAGAGAAAATAAGTAAACATGCGGACGTAGGATCTACCTCCGCTGTAGCGACGGTAGTTGGTTCGGTAATTAATAGAGGGAGTCCCGTTAAAACTCCTGATCATAATGCTGAAAGGCAGGATGCACTTGTGCCTATCTGGGATGTGCTCAATGAAAAAGTATAAAAGTATTCTTTCTGTGATTGGATTCATCTGTGCTGCTTCTCTTGTGGCGTCAGTATTTGCTGGGGGGTCGCAATGCCAACTTAACCTGTCGCAGTCGAAGTTAGCAGTTTCTAGCTGCGTCCAAGATGGTGGTATAGATATATTGAAGTTGGCGCCACGTGCTCAGCCTTCTTATGAGACAAACCTCGAAAATCTTCCGACTTTTATCGTGAGTGGAGATAATTTAGATGCTGTTTTGAAGTTGCTGGGGAGTGGAGAAGAGTCTTACAATAATTTAATTAAGTTGCCAAATCCGGAACAGATTCTTAATGCTGTTGATGCCTCCAGTGCAGCCAGGTCAAAGATGGTGCAAGAAAACTGGAAGCTGGTGAGTATGAAGGATGTTGTATATGAAGGTCCGGGTGGCAGCGAAGGTCCGGGAGTTGTTTGTATTACGGTTGAAAGGAAGATAAAAGAGGGGTATGTAGTTGTCTCTCAATGCAATGGTTTTTATGAGGATGATATTTCGGAGTTTAAACGGTTGCTTGGTTTGATCGATGAAAGAAGCAAATAATCATCGGTTGGGGAAAGCAATGCGAAAGGAGATGGATTTATTTGTTTATTTAATTTTCAGTTTGTTGCTATATTTTCCTATTGCTAATGCTGCCACTGTGGATGTTTGTGATACGGAAGGAGGTGCGAAACACTTTATCTCTCAGTGGTCTGAAGACGGAGATAAAATCGATACTCTTTCAAGAGTAAGTGGCGATAAATTTTCCGTCCAAGAAGGAAAAGGTAGTCGAAGACGTTGACCTGAACGGTGATGGAGTCAATGACTATATTTTCACTTCTTATGGTAGCGAGGGGTCCAGTAAAGATAAAACCTTTGGATTTTTAGTTCAGTGCAAAGGTTATCTTAAATTCGTTGGCGGGGACTATTTCGCTAAGGTGGAAGTTTTGGATAAGGCTCCTAAAATAAATAGTGGATTTAAAAATATACAAGTGTATTCCTACCAGAGAGATGGTGATGGGAATATCCGTTACAAAGGAAAGGAAGCGCTAACCACTCCTCATGTGTGGAGCTTTAATCCAGAAACTAAAAAATATGAAGGAAAATATGAATGATTTGAGTGAATGGGGCACCCATTAGCCATCTTTCAGTCAAGGCTAAAGTGAATCGGGCAGACTCATTTGTTTGGGTCGTCCCTTTCTTTATTAGATTTAAATGGAATTAATCTCTATGGTTAAAAATATAGTTTTTTGGTATGTTCGACATTTTTCGTATTTAGCATGGCTTCCGTTCAAGCAGAACCGTTCTATTCTGCAAAGATATTGCAAGCCGACTACTCTGCGGTTCCTAACCTTAAGCTGCTAATTAGAATTCAAGATGTAGAAACGGGAAGTAATGAGCCGAACGGCTCTACTCGAGCGGCCTGTATGCGTGCTAGCAAGTCAGCTGCTCAGCCTGGGCCAAACCCTTGCTTTTCTTTCGAACTGGATGAGGGAAATGGAAATGTCAGTGTTTTAAAGCAGACTCTGCTAAATGATCCGCAACGGGGAAGCGACCCAATTTATATTGAGTTGCTTTACAAATCGGAGCAGACAAAAAATCAATATGGGTGGTTTGATAATAAAACGGTCAAGCTAAGAGTTGATGACAATAATGGATTGAATAACTGGGATGCGGATCTACCCCAGAGCTTGCCTCAAGTCAAAATAGTGCAAGAGAGCGATATTTATCAGTTGGTTTTGGCGGATGCGGATGCGCTGCTTAATTCGGCTTACCATGATAAGGCAAATCGTTTAAGCGACGAAAAAAGAACCGCGTTTCGTGAGGTTCAACGAGCTTGGATGAAACTTCGGGATCTCGAGTGTGTAAAGTCTATATATGGTGAGCAATCTTCTAGTTGCTTGATTCGTCTGACCCTTGATCGTGCCAGGCAGATTGCGGTCGCTCCGCCATCAAAATAGATGAAAAAAATTAAAGAAATAGATCTGTCCCATTTCTACGTGCTTACCGAGGTTCCGAGGAAGAAGTCATGGATCCGGATCGGCCGTCTCAATTTACGACGACCTGGGTTGAGGTCTCCCATGGCGTGGTATCAGGAGTTTATGAAATGGTCAGCCAAGGTGCCCGTATTTACGGGATGACTTACACAAACTACAAAACCCAAAAGAAGTATTCATTCGATCAAGATATCGGTATGGATGCATCGCCAGGAACGGGTTGCCAATGGTAATTTCAATTCGTTTCCTCGGGGGGGTGTGCATGAAGGCTGTTGCCCTCTACAGCTTCATTTTCCCCCTATTTGGAATGTCGGCTTATGCGGCACCCGCCCTGTTGAAAGCAGAGCAAACGTTGCCTGTCGCTGTAACTGCTGCCATCGCTGCTGAGAATGAGATACGTACTACGTACGTTCATCCAGTCCCTCTCGGAGCGTTAAGTTGGAAGGGCGGCGTTATTGGAGGGGTGGTGTTTGAAGATTCAATACCGAACTGTGCCATCTACTCCTACCAGAGCGGCTTGCTGAATTCTGCGTTTGCAGGAGCACCTTGTACGTTTCGAGGACCGCCAAAAATGATGGATGACAGGAAAGAGCTGTTGCCGGATGTCGTATTTGAGTTGGAGGTTTTTCTACCGAACCGGGGCGCTATGGTGAACCATGCGGTGGCGTTCTATTACGATGCTCAGAAAGACGCTTTCTGCGAAAGCCAATCCCTTGCTGACTGGTATCAGTCAGGGAATAGAAATCTTAGCCCTGATCTTCAGGATGGCCGATGTGCCATTGGGGTTAACGCGGTTAGCGGGTAGTGATGACACGAAATTTCGGATTTTCAAAAAGGGGACTCGAGGTCCCCTTTTTTACAACTGCCGGTCCCTACAGGTCAGCTGACTCGGCTTATTTGCTTGGCGAAAATCGCCGCCATTTCCGGCTCATCCAAATGATCCAGCGCTCGCTCAACCAGCAAACGCACCCCGTCGGCCATACGGCTGAGCGCCAGGGCTACGGTGCGGCGTGAGCCGTCCACACCGTCGGCGAGGCTGGCGGCGATGGCGCTGATGGACAAGAGGTCTTCCGAGGCATTGGCGAGGAGGGTTTCTGTGTTGATGTCGGGGCAAACGCTGAAGAGGTCGCCATTGCGACGTTTAGGTTTTTTATCCGCAGGTGTGCCGAGGTGAAGATTTAGGGCGCGTTCGGCGGCTTCGTGGAGCTTTTTGGAATCGAAGGATTCGTAGGGGGATGTGTCTTCGTGTTCGGGGGGATTGGGTGTTGGCTTGATCATAGATGTATCTCCTGGAATTAAGAGACCGACACCGTTTCGCTTTGCACTTCGAAAGAGGTGGCAGCTGTGCGTTGGTGTGCAAGACCGATCCAGGAACCGGCAGACCCGAAGGTCTCCGACGCACAGCCGCCATAACGATCCGCGAGCATAGGAAAACGCTCGACGAATAGCCATAAGCAATTGCGCACCTGGATTAGGACTTGCACGTCCGTGTCACCGATTTTGCGGTGACCACCAGAGACTAGCGGTGATACCGAAGACTGCCTAGTTCACGGACAGCCCGGCGTGTTGAAGGAAATGTCCGAGAGGTTTGAGGGGATCAAGATCAAAAGATCGTCCGAACGCGGCCCGAACCTTCGGCAGCTCCTACAGGATTGTGTTTCTTCAGGTGTAGGGACGGTGTCGGGAGGTGACGCGGAGCGTCACGGGATGCATTCCTTTACTGCGCGTGGGAACGATCAGGTTGGCGTGACTTGGTAGTCATTGGCGTCAAAAAGACCTGCATCTTCTTCTAACGCAACCAGACAGTGGCGTTCTTTCTTGAAGCCGCTACACTGCGCCGGCCGTTCATTTCCCTTTTGAGGCTGTGCGCATGAAATTTCGTTTTCTTCTGTGGATGCTGGGTTTGTTGATGGGTAAGGCCAGTCGGACTAATCCTGCGTTTCAGCAGCAGTTGGGTGACAAGGAGCTTGTATTCCAATTACAGACCCTGGATGGGAAAGTGGCGCGGCATTTCTTTGTGAAGGATCAGCGCATCACCAGCAAGTCCGGCGTGTATGCCGAACCGGCGTTTGCGATTGCCTTTAAAGATGCAGCGTATGGCTTTGCCACGATGCAGGCGAAGAACAAGCAGTTGGCGTTTATGACGGGGATTCAGGACAAGTCGATTCAGATCAAGGGCAACCCGGCGCTGGTGATCTGGTTCCAGGGGTTGACCAAGTATTTGAAGCCGAGGAAGGCTAAGGCTTGAGTTTTGCGGTGATGCGGTGACGCGGAGCGTCACGGGATGCATTCCCACGCAGAGCGTGGGAACGATCAATGTGGTCAGGTAGACCGGGATGGATTTTTTATACCTGGGTGAATTGCGAAGCCAGTTCACGCAGCAGCACTTCGGCCTCAAGCACTTTGCTGACGACGTCGTTAGCCTTGTCGCGAGTCAGGCCGACGCGTTCGAGCAAGGCATCCGGAATATCTTCATCTGGCCCGGAGCCGACGCCACGGCTACGCAACAAACGCACCGCCAGGCACACCAGGTTCGGGTACTCGGCGTAATCGCCGTCGTAACTCGGGTCGTGCTGGAAGCGCAGCGCGGTGGCCAGTTCATCCGGCATGTCCCAGTAGCGCATCAGCCACGAGCCGATCTGTTCGCGGCTGATGCCCAGCAAGTGTTGCTCGACGTAGCTGTGGCACAGGTGCGGGTTGACCTCAAGGTGGCGGCAGATCAGCGAGAAGTGCGGCGGGAACACGTGGGCGAGCAGCAAGTAGCCGAAGTTGTGCAGCAGGCCGGCGAGGTAGGTCAGGCCGGCTTCCGGGCGCTGGGCGCGCGGCATGGCGCGGGTCAGGCCTTCGATGACGGCGGCGGTGTAGATCGACTGCTGCCAGTACGGCGTGGTGTGTTGCGGGTGGTCTTTGGGCAGGCTCAGGGTTTTGCCCAGGGCCAGACCCAGCGCCAGGTTGATCACCAGGTCGAAGCCCAGCACCCGCACGATCGCGTCTTCCACTGAACGAATCTTGCCCGGCGAGGCGTAGTACGGCGACGCCGCCCAGCTCACAACCTGTGCGGCCAGGGCCGGGTCGGTTTCGACGACGCCGGTGATGTCGTCGATGGTGGCGTTGGGATCGACACGCAGTTTGATGATTTTCTGCGCGGTCTCGGCCAGCGGCGGAATTTCGATGGTCTCTTCCAGACGCTGCTGGATGCGCCGCGCGGTGAACGCTTGAACGGCCTGGGTGATTTCCTCGCGGTCATCGTGGGGGCGGTCGAGGTTCGGGCGAATGCTGGTCAGCGCTTCGCCGAAATTGGCGGCGCTGGACTTGGTTAACATGGTCTTGAAGTCTTCGCTGGTGATCTCCAGCAACACGCCCGGCTCGCCCGAGTTGATCAGCAACTTCGGCTCGCGCAGCAGGCTTTCTTCATACAGGCACGGTGAACTGGTGAGCGCCGGCATGCCGGGCAGCAGGCTCAGGTTGTGTTTGCCGAGCATTTTTACCAGGCGTTCGGTGGACACGGCGGTGAGGCGGCGGCCCGTCAATTCGGCGAGGCTATTGAGGTCCAGCAATTGGCTCTGCGGGAACAGCACCATGAGCGTGCCCACGGCGTCATCAAGCAGAACTGCCTGCACTTTGCGTGCGGCGTTCAGGCCGTGGTGGTCGAGGACTTCTTCGTAGGCGATACCCAGTTTGCCCAGCATCAGCCGAATAACCGACGGAGCGTGCGGGGTGGCGGGTGCGAGGGCAACTTCGGTCATGGTCTGTATCCGTTTTAAAACAATGGCAGGAGTATAACCAGCTTGCTCAGAACGGTGGTTCAGAAACTGCGACGGTGCTCACACTTGGCCGTATTGCTGCCCATGACGTAGCCAGCGGTCGAGCAGCGGGCTGACGTGATCCGGCCAGCGTTCCAGCAGCGCTTGGGCGGCGTCTCGCACAGCGGGCAGCAGATCGGCGTCGCGCATCAGGTCAGCGACTTTGAATTGCAGCAGGCCGGTCTGACGCGTGCCGAGCATTTCGCCGGGGCCGCGCAGCTCGAGGTCTTTTTCGGCGATGACAAAACCGTCGTTGGTTTCGCGCATGATGCCCAGTCGCTGACGACCGATCTGTGACAGCGGCGGATGGTAAAGCAGCACGCAATGGCTGGCGGCACTGCCTCGACCGACGCGACCGCGCAACTGGTGCAACTGCGCGAGTCCGAGGCGTTCAGGGTTTTCGATGATCATCAGGCTGGCGTTGGGCACGTCGACGCCGACTTCAATCACCGTGGTTGCGACCAACAGTTGCAGGTTGCCGGCCTTGAATTCAGCCATGACGGCGGCTTTCTCGACGGGCTTCATGCGACCGTGGATGAGCCCGACCTTCAGCTCGCCGAGGGCGGCGGTGAGGTCTTCGTAAGTGGTTTCGGCGGCTTGGCAGGTCAGCTCTTCCGACTCTTCGATCAGCGTGCACACCCAATAGGCCTGACGTCCTTCGGCACAGGCACCGCGCACCCGCTCGATGACTTCGACGCGCCGGGTATCGGTGATCAGCACGGTGTTCACCGGGGTTCGACCGGGCGGTAGTTCGTCGAGGATCGAGGTGTCGAGGTCGGCGTAGGCGCTCATGGCCAGCGTCCGCGGAATCGGTGTGGCGGTCATGATCAACTGGTGCGGACACATCCGCCCACCGACGCCTTTCTGGCGCAATGCCAGGCGCTGTTGCACGCCGAAGCGGTGTTGTTCGTCGATGATCACCAAGGCCAGGTTCTTGAACTGCACTTCGTCCTGGAACAGCGCGTGGGTGCCGACCACCATCGGCGTGCCGCTGGCGATCTGTTCCAGCGCGGCCACGCGGTTCTTGCCTTTGAGCTTGCCGGCCAGCCACGCGACTTCGATGCCCAGCGGTTCGAGCCAGCGTTTGAAGGTGATGAAATGCTGCTCGGCGAGGATTTCGGTGGGCGCCATCAGTGCCACTTGATAACCGGCCTCCAGGGCCTGGAGTGCGGCGAGGGCAGCGACCACGGTTTTACCGGCGCCAACGTCGCCCTGAATCAGCCGCAACATGGGTTCGTGCTGATTGAGGTCGTAAGCGATTTCGTTGCCGACCCGTTGCTGAGCGCCGGTCGGCGTGAAGCCAAGATTGGCCAGATACTGGGCCGGCAGCCGGGTGGCATTTGGCATCGCCGGCGCGCGCAGGGAACGCATGCTCTCGCGCAGGCGCTGCTGGGACAGTTGATGCGTCAGCAGTTCTTCGAAGGCTAGACGGTGCTGGGCCCAGTGATGACCGAGGGCGAGTTCGTCGACATCGGCATCGGCGGGTGGGTGATGCAGGTAGCGGATCGCATCGGCCAGGGGCGCCAGTTGATAATCCCGCGCCAGTTCGGTCGGCAGCCAGTCGGGCAGGCTGGTGGGGCCGAGCATCGTCAGGGTCTGCATGCACAACTGGCGCAAGCGCTGCTGGGTCAGGCCTTCGGTGAGCGGGTAGACCGGGGTCAGGGTTTCATCCACCGGCGGCGGCTCGTCGCCGGTGATGGAGCGGTATTCCGGGTGATAGATCTCCAGCCCCGACGCACCGGGCCGCGCTTCGCCGTAGCAGCGAATGCGCGTGCCGCGTTTGAGGCCTTCTTTCTGAGCGTTGCTGAAATGGTAGAAACGCAGGCTGAGCCCGCCGGTGCCGTCCTGCAGGCGCACCACCAGGCTTCGGCGACGGCCCATGACCACGTCGGCGCCGCTGACGGTGCCTTCGATCACGGCGTCCTGGCCCGGCCGCAAATGGCCGATCGGGACCACGCGAGTGCGGTCCTGATAACGCAACGGCAGGTGAAAAAGCACGTCCTGAAGATTCTCCAGGCCGACCTTGGCCAATTTCTCGGCCATGGCTTCACCGACACCCTTGAGGGCCGTCACCGACACTTGCGACAACTCGGTCATGGCAGCGACTTAGGCCGCAACCACCGGTGCTTGCGGCTGGGCCACCGAGCACAGGCGAATGGAGTCAGCGAGGATTTCAATCGCCTTCGGCCGCGGAAAGCTCGCGCGCCAGGCGATGGCCACGGTGCGGAACGGCACCGGAGGCGTCAGTGGGCGCACTTCGATCACGCCGGGAGCGTAGTGATGGCTGTCGACTGCCGACAGCGGCAGGATCGAGATGCCGAGGCCGGACGCAACCATGTGGCGGATGGTTTCCAGGGAACTGGATTCCACCGTGGTGTGCTTGGCGCCGTCGTTGCCTTTGGCGAGGGTCGGGCAGGCTTCCAGCACTTGATCGCGGAAGCAGTGGCCTTCGCCGAGCAGCAGCAGGCTCTTGTCGTTGAGCAGGCTGGCGTCGATGGTTTCTTTTTGGGTCCACGGGTGCTGGGCCGGCATCAGGACGTAGAACGGCTCGTCGTAGAGCTGCAGGGTCAGGACGTCGGCTTCGTTGAACGGCAGGGCGATGATGATCGCGTCGAGCTCGCCGTTGCGCAGTTTGTCGCGCAGCACGTGGGTGAAGTTTTCTTCGATGTACAACGGCATCTGCGGGGCGACCCGGTGCAGTTGTGGAATCAGGTGCGGAAACAGGTACGGGCCGACGGTGTAGATCGCGCCGACTTTCAGCGGGGCAGTCAGCTGGTTCTTGCCGGCCTGGGCCAGTTCGCGGATGCCTTGGGCTTGCTCCAGGACTTTCTGCGCCTGGGCGACAATGCCTTCGCCGACCGGGGTCAGGCGCACGGCACTCTTGCTGCGCTCGAAAATCAGCACACCGAGTTCGTCTTCAAGCTTTTTCACGCCCACCGACAGGGTCGGCTGGCTGACATGGCAACGCTCGGCCGCGTGGCCGAAGTGCTGCTCTTGGGCGAGGGTAACGATGTAGCGTAATTCTGTAAGAGTCATAGCAAGCGTCCATGAAGTTGCGAGCCAAGCATACCGGCTGCAATCGATAGACGCACGTTATCAGACTGAGTGTGTTAAGTGACACAGGGCAAGCAGGTTTGCCGCTGGCAGATAAACAAAAGGCACCTTTCAGTACCCTTTTGGCCGGATTGGGAACCTGTGGGAGCGAGCTTGCTCGCGATATGCAATGCAACAGTCCACGAAGATGTTGAATGTGATCGCCCCATCGCGAGCAAGCTCGCTCC
Organism: Pseudomonas sp. RT4P38; assembly: GCF_054897765.1. Classification (NCBI taxonomy): domain Bacteria; kingdom Pseudomonadati; phylum Pseudomonadota; class Gammaproteobacteria; order Pseudomonadales; family Pseudomonadaceae; genus Pseudomonas; species Pseudomonas sp. RT4P38. The sequence continues at coordinate 39,079 of NZ_CM142703.1, read as the reverse complement.
CACATTGATCAGCGGCGTTTTTCCAGCGAGTAAACAAACGGTGCAACGATTTCGATCGAGCCGTTGTTCAGCATGTCGGCCGGTGGTTTTGGCAGCGGTTGGGCGCGGCGGATCATTTCCAGGGTGGCCCGGTCCAGATCGGCATTACCGGAAGCGGTCACCAGTTCAAACGACAACACGTTACCTTCGGCATCCACCACGAAGCGCAGACGGTTCATCCCTTCCTTGCTCCGCGCCTGCGCACTGGCCGGGTACTTCTTGTACTTGGCCAAGTGAGCGAGCAGGGTGCCTTGCCAACTGGCCTTGGCCGCTTGCTGCGCCGGTGATGGGCCCGGTGCCGGTTGTGCGGATTTCTCCGTTGGCGCCTGAGTCGGTTGCGCGTCGCTCGGTTTTTCCTCGGACGGCTTCTCTTTAGGCGGTTCCGGCTTTTTCTCCACAGGCTTGGGCGGTTGAGGCTTGGGCTTGGGTTTGACCGGTTTCGGGACGGCGATCTCGGCCTTCGGCACTTCAGCCAGCTTCGGTATCGGCAGTTCTTCCACCGGGGCGGGTGGCTGTGGCGGCGTTATGACCTTCGGCGGTGCCGGCGGTGGCGGGGCCGGAACCGGTGCCAATTCGACCATCATCGCCTGCGGCGGCAGTTCGATCGGTGGGCGCGACGTCCAGTTCAGCGCCAGCGCAATGGCCAGCGCATGGACGCCCAGCACCACGGCCAGGCTCCCGCTATAACGCGTCAGCTTTTGGCGCGTCGTGATCATTTCTTGGCTGCCGTCTCGAGTCCGACCAGACCCACCTTCAGGTAACCGGCAGAGCGCAGGTTGTCCATCACGCTCATCAGGTCGCCGTAGTCCACGCCTTTATCGGCCTGGAAGAAGATCGTCGTGTCTTTCTTGCCTTTGGTCCTGGCGTCGAGGGTGGCGCCGAGTGCTTCGGCCTTCACCTCGTCTTCGCCGAGGAACAGGCGTTGATCTGCCTTGACGCTGAGGAACACCGGTTTCTCTGGCCGTGGCGCCGGTTTGGCGCTGGAAGCGGGCAGGTCGACCTTGATGTCCACGGTGGCGAGCGGGGCCGCCACCATGAAGATGATCAACAGCACCAGCATCACGTCGATGAACGGCGTGACGTTGATTTCGTGGTTCTCGGCCAGATCGTCGTCTGCGCCTTCTTTCAAATGCAAGCCCATGGCTGATTACCCTACTTTGACCATGTGGGGTTGCGCGGAGCGCTCGGTGGTCGGCAGGTGATCGAGGTCACGGCTGACCAGCAGCAGGACTTCTGCCGAAGCGTCGGACACCTGCGCCTTGTAACCGGCGATGGAGCGGGCAAAGACGTTGTAGATCACAACGGCCGGAATCGCTGCAACCAGACCCAGCGCGGTTGCCAGCAGGGCTTCGGCGATGCCGGGAGCGACGACAGCGAGGTTGGTGGTCTGGGTTTTGGCGATGCCGATGAAGCTGTTCATGATGCCCCACACGGTACCGAACAGGCCGACGAACGGCGCGGTGGAACCGATGGTGGCGAGCACGCCGGTGCCGCTGCTCATGTTGCGACCGCAGGCTGCAACCAGACGCTCAAGGCGGAAGGCGACGCGTTCCTTGATGCCTTCTTTCTCGCGGCTGTTGACCGACAAACGCATCTCTTCCAGGGCGTCATGCACCAGCAAATTGGCGAGGGTGCCTTGCTTGGTGGCGGTCACACTGGCTTCTTTAAGCGTGGTGGCTTTTTTCAGGTGGACGATTTCGGTGCGCAGACGACGCTTGGCGCCCATCAGCTCGAAGCCTTTGGCGATCCAGATGGTCCAGGTGATGATCGAGGCGATGGCCAGACCGATCATCACGATTTTCACGATGATGTCGGCGTTCTGGTACATGCCCCACGGCGACAGGTCGTGGGCCATGCCCAGGGTGTTGTCGGCTTCGAGGACTTCCGGAATGTCTTCGGCAGTGGTGTCTACAGCTTGGGCCGGGTCGGTCGCAGCCGGGGTAACATGATCAGCTGGAGTTGGAGCTGGAGCAGCAGTGGCTGCCGGAGCGGCTGGCGCTTGTGCGTCAGCGAAAGCGGCGGTCGGCGCCAGCATCAGGCTGAGCAGCAGGGCGGCCACCGCGCTCCAGGCGCGAGGTCGTTTGGTTGGCGAAGCGGGGAATTGATTGCGTGTCATGCTGGCCGGACCTGAGAAAGAAAAACGGTAGATGCTCTTCCAGGCCTCGTGAGGCCGAGAACAAAAGTGGCAGGCATTATTGCAAGTAATTCTTGTTAACAAAAGTAATAGAGTATCTTTTTTTCCTTCATTGCTAGCCGCTCGTCCATTGCCGGCGCTAGTCTGTGCCTTTCTGATGGGAGTTTTCTGATGTCCGCGCCCTCTGTTTTGATCGCCGGCTGTGGTGATGTTGGTAGTCGTCTGGCCACGCAATTGTTGGCTGGCGGATGGGAGGTTCACGGCTTGCGGCGTGATGTCTCGCGTCTGCCAAAGGGCGTGATCGGCGTTGCCGGTGACTTGTTCAATGAAGACTGTCCGGCGACCTGGCCAGTCGGTGCGGTGGATTATCTGGTGTATTGTGCCGCCGCTACCGATCACGATGAAGCCGGTTATCGCGCTGCTTATGTGCAGGGCTTGCAGCATGTGCTGGACTGGCTGAACGACTACGGTCAGGTGCCCAATCGCCTGCTGTTTGTTTCCAGCAGCAGTGTGTATGGCCAGCAGGATGGCGAGTGGGTCGACGAGACTTCGCCGACCGTTGCAGCAGGCTATTCAGGTCGATTGATGCTGGAGGCTGAGCAAGTGGCACTCCAAAGCGGCATCCCGGCCAGCATCGTGCGTTTGACCGGCATTTACGGCCCGGGCCGCGAATGGCTGCTGACGCAGGTTCGTCGGGGTTATCGCGTGGCCGTTGACCCGCCGCTGTACGGCAATCGCATTCACGCCGACGACGCGGCGGGGCTTTTGGCTTACCTGCTTGAAGCGGATCGACGCGGTGTGGCGCTGGATGAGGTCTATATCGGAGTGGACGACGCGCCTGCGCCGCTGGCCGAAGTGGTGGGCTGGTTGCGTGAGTATCTGGGCGTGACCGAATGGGCTGAAGACGCGAGCGTACGGCGCACCGGCAGCAAGCAGTGCAGCAATGCTCGGGCGAAGGCCTTGGGCTGGACGCCGAAGTACTCAAGCTATCGAGAAGGCTACGCCGCGATCCTCGAAGGCCGCTGCTAACTCCCACACCCCACAAACCAAATGTGTTGGCCTTTAGGGGCGGGTTACTGCTTTTCCAGTAACCACTTGCGCTCACCCGGTGTGAACGAAGGCATCTCGTCTGCCTGAGCCGTGTTTACGGCCTGGAGGATCTCTAGTTCTTTGCCCTTGCGCGCAAAGATCCAGGTGTTGCCCTGGCCATTCACTTGCAGCCACATGTTGTCGTTACCGCTGCTCATCGAAGCGCAATCACCGGCCAGACACAAGGCATAGCGATCCGCACCCGGCAGGCCGGCAACCTGGCCGTCAGCCTGGAATTGCACGGTATTGCCTTCACCGGGACCGCTGACGACTTTCCAGCTGCCGCCCATGTAGGCCGAGTACAGCGCGCGCTCGAAGCTGGCGCCGATTGGTGCGCCGTCTGGCACCTGAACCTGAGCGCGATCGAAGACTTGCTCCGGCTCATTGTCGTTGGCGGCTTGGCTCAGTTGCTTGCCGTCACGCTTCAGCTCGCTGGCGGAGCTGCCATAAAAGTCGATTTTCCAGGCCCCGGACTCTTCGCCCAGCAGCTTGCCGTCGACGTTTTCAAAACCATTGGTGTAGCGGGCCTGACTGGCCTTGGTGTTGACGTCCCATTCCAGGTTCGGGCCATAGGCCTGGAGCGCTTCACGCAGGGGGCCGCCTTTGGATGCAGCATCGATCGCCACCTGATTGATCCAGGTACCGCTGATATCACGGTCGGCGGGGTTGCTGGCACAACCGCCCAGGAATAGGGCGAGCAGCGAGAGAACAAGCGCTTGGCGCATGGTGGAATCCTTTCAAAACGCTTTTTATACGTTCGGCAGCGGCGCAGCCGTGAAGGGCTGCGCCGGGCGCATTACTCGATGACCAGAATGGCATCCATTTCAACCTGCGAACCCTTTGGCAGGGCTGCTACGCCAATGGCGGCGCGGGCAGGATAAGGCTGGTCAAAGTACTTGCCCATGATCTCGTTGACCTTGGCGAAGTGGCTCAGGTCGGTGAGGAAGATGTTCAATTTGACGATGTCCTTGAACGAACCGCCAGCGGCTTCGGCGACGGCTTTGAGGTTCTCGAACACCTGGACGGTCTGGGCTTCGAAGCCCTCAACCAGTTCCATGGTTTTTGGGTCCAGAGGAATTTGACCCGACATGTAAACGGTGTTGCCAGCCTTGATCGCCTGGGAGTAAGTACCGATGGCGGCCGGGGCCTTGTCGCTGGTGATAACTGTTTTGGTCATGAATGACTCCTTGTAATGAGTGGCTTACGCACGCATGCGAGTGATGCGAATCACCCCGGTCAGGGCGCGCAGTTTCTTGATCACGCGGGCCAGGTGCACGCGGTCGTGCACGCTGACCACCAGTTGGACCACGCTGATGCGACCATCGCGTTCGTCCATGCTGATTTTTTCGATATTGCCGTCGGCCGCGTTGACGCTGCTGGCCAGCAGAGCGATCAGGCCGCGCTGGTGTTCCAGCTCGACGCGCAGTTCGACATTGAATTCGCCGGTGACATCCTTGGCCCACGAGAGCTGGATACATTTTTCCGGATTGTGGCGGATTTCGCTGATGTTGCGGCAGTTGTCCAAGTGCACGACCATGCCTTTGCCCGCGGACAAGTGGCCGACAATCGGGTCGCCCGGGATCGGTGTGCAGCACTTGGCGTAGCTGAGCACCAGGCCTTCGGTGCCACGAATCGCCAGCGGGCCTTCCGCGCTTGGCAGCTGTTCGCCTTCGCCGAGCAGGCGGCGAGCGACCACATAAGCCATGCGATTGCCCAGGCCGATGTCTTCGAGCAAGTCTTCGATCAGTTCGAGACGGTACTCGGTGAGCATCGCTTTGACTCGCTCGGCCGCGACTTTCTCCAGCGAGCTGTCGAAGCCATTCAGCACTTTGTTCAGTAGGCGTTCGCCGAGGCTGATGGATTCGGAGCGGCGTTGCAGTTTCAGTGCATGTCGGATGTGGGTCCGCGCCTTGCCGGTGACCACGAAGTTGAGCCACGCCGGGTTCGGCCGCGCGCCGGGGGCGCTGACGATCTCGACCGTGGAGCCGCTTTGCAACGGTTCGGACAGCGGTGCGAGACGACGATTGATCCGACAGGCAATGCAGCTGTTGCCCACGTCGGTGTGCACCGCGTAAGCGAAGTCGACCGCCGTGGAGCCTTTAGGCAGCTCCATGATCCGGCCTTTGGGCGTGAACACGTAGACCTCGTCCGGGAACAGGTCAATCTTGACGCTCTCGATGAATTCCAGCGAGTTGCCGGCCCGTTGCTGCATCTCCAGCACGCCTTTGACCCACTGACGGGCGCGGGCGTGAGTGCCTTTTGGCTGCTCGTCGCCGCTGGATTTGTACAGCCAATGCGCGGCGATGCCGTTGTTGGCCATCTCTTCCATTTCACGGGTGCGGATCTGGATCTCGATCGGAACACCGTGCATGCCGAACAATGTGGTGTGCAGCGACTGGTAGCCGTTCGCTTTGGGGATCGCGATGTAATCCTTGAAGCGCCCCGGCAACGGTTTGTACAAATTGTGCACGGCACCCAGCACGCGGTAGCAGGTATCGACCTTGTCGACGATGATCCGGAACGCATAGACGTCCATGATCTCGTTGAAGGCCCGACGCTTGCCGCGCATTTTCTTGTAGATGCCGTAGAGGTGTTTCTGACGACCGCTGACCTCGCCCTGAATGCCGTCGATGGCCAGGCAGTGGCTGAGTGATTCTTCGATCTTGTTGACGATTTCCTTGCGGTTGCCCCGGGCGCGTTTGACCGCCTGGTTAATCCGTGCGGAACGCATCGGGTGCATCGCCTTGAAGCCGAGGTCTTCGAATTCTATGCGGATGGCGTGCATGCCCAGCCGGTTGGCAATGGGCGCATAGATTTCCAGGGTTTCCTTGGCAATCCGTCGGCGTTTTTCGCCGGACAGGACTTCCAGCGTGCGCATGTTGTGCAGGCGGTCAGCCAGCTTGACCAGGATCACGCGAATGTCGCGGGCCATGGCCATGGCCATTTTCTGGAAGTTTTCGGCCTGGGCTTCGGCTTTGGTCTCGAAGTTCATCTGGGTCAGTTTGCTGACCCCGTCGACCAGTTCGGCCACGGTTTCGCCGAACTGCGCTTGCAGCGCTTCCTTGGCAATACCGGTGTCTTCGATCACGTCATGCAGCATCGCAGCCATCAGGCTCTGATGGTCCATGTGCATGTCGGCAAGAATATTCGCAACCGCGAGTGGGTGCGTGACGTACGCCTCGCCGCTACGGCGGCGTTGGCCATCGTGAGCTTGTTCGGCGTAGAAGTACGCTCGGCGGACCAGGTTGACCTGGTCCTTGCCGAGGTAGGTCGATAAGCGATCGGCGAGGGCGTCTATGCTCGGCATGATAAATCCTGCCGTTCGCTGTGACCCCGCGCCGTGCTACGTCGACCAGGCATGGCTTAGACGGCCTCGTTGGACTCGTCCTCGAACGCTGCGAACAGCGGTTCGTCTTCGACGATTTCAGCATTGGCGATGAACTCGTAGCTCATCAGGCCTTCAGCGATTTCACGCAAGGCTACAACGGTAGGCTTGTCGTTTTCCCACTGGACTAGTGGCTCTTTGCCGCCGGTGGCCAGTTGACGGGCACGCTTGGTAGACAGCATGACCAGCTCAAAGCGGTTTTCCACGTGGTTTAGGCAATCTTCAACGGTTACGCGGGCCATGGTATTCCTCGGAGCGAATGCAATATGCGCGCTGCCCGGTTGGGCGAGCGGACTCAACAGTTTAAAAAATCACCAGCGTTTAGGGAAGCGCTGATTTTTTGACCAAGCCCTTCAACGCGCTGCAAGTGCCAATGTAAAGCCCTTGCAGCGGTTTTGGGAAGAGCGAATCAGCCCAGTAATTCAGCCAGCAATTTGCCGTGACGCTGTTGCTGACGCTTCTGATGCAGCTGATTGGCGCGGAAAATCGCCTTCAAATCGTCCAATGCGTGGGCGAAATCGTCGTTGATGATCAGGTAGTCGTAGTCGACGTAGTGGCTCATCTCACTGACCGCTTCGCGCATCCGGCCCTCGATGATCTCGTCGCTGTCCTGGCCGCGATTGGTCAGGCGCTGGTGCAAGGCCTGCAGGGACGGAGGCAGAATGAAGATCGAACGAGCCTGGGGCATCAACTTGCGCACTTGCTCTGCACCCTGCCAGTCGATTTCCAGAATCAGGTCGTGGCCTTCGTCCAGGGTCTGCTGCAGATGGCTTTGCGAAGTGCCGTAGAGATTGCCGAACACTTCGGCGCGCTCGAGGAAATCTCCATGCTCGATCATCTTCACGAAGTCGCTGCGTTCGACGAAGTGATAGTTCACGCCGTTCACTTCACCGGGGCGCATGGCGCGTGTGGTGTGGGAGACGGAGACGCGGATCTCCTGATTAGCGTCGGTCAGGGCCTTGACCAGGCTGCTCTTGCCCGCGCCCGAAGGTGCGGAAATGATGTACAGGGTGCCGGTGCTGTGGGTCATGTCGGGTTTGCCTTACTCAATATTCTGCACTTGTTCGCGCATCTGCTCGATCAACACCTTGAGGTTGACCGCCGCCTGGGTGCTGCGCGGGTCGAAGGCTTTGGAGCCCAGTGTGTTGGCTTCGCGGTTGAGCTCTTGCATCAGGAAGTCCAGGCGCCGACCGGCAGCGCCACCGGATTTGAGCACCCGGCGAACTTCGATGATGTGAGTGCTCAGGCGATCCAGTTCTTCGGCGACGTCGCTCTTTTGCGCGAGCATGACCATTTCCTGCTCCAGCCGCTGCGGGTCCATCTCGGCCTTCATGTCGGCAAAGCGATCGAGGACTTTCTGGCGCTGGGTGGCGAGCATCTGCGGGACCAGTTCACGCAGGGTCACCACGTCTTCTTCAATGGAGGTCAGGCGATCATTGATCAACCGTGCCAGCTCCGCGCCTTCGCGCTCGCGGCCGGCCTTGAGTTCTTTCAGACCTTCGTTGAACAGCGCCAGTGCTTCGGCATTCAAGGCTTGCGGGTCAGTTGCATCGCCCACCAGCACGCCAGGCCAGGCCAGGACTTCCAGCGGGTTCAGTGCGGCCGGATTCTTGATCAGGCCGGCGATGGTCTCGGCGGCAGCGACCAGTTGGGCGGCGCGCTCGCGGTCCACTTGCAGTGGTTTGTCGGTGTTTTCTTCGGTGAAGCGCAGGGTGCATTCGAGCTTGCCCCGGGAGATTCCCTGGCGCAGCGCTTCGCGGACCGCGCCTTCGAGGTCGCGAAAGGACTCCGGCAGACGCAAGTGCGGCTCCAGGTAGCGGCTGTTGACCGAGCGCAGTTCCCAGCTAAGGGTGCCTTGGGCGCCGGCTTTTTCGACGCGGGCGAAGGCGGTCATGCTGTGCACCATGGAGGTACCTCGCAATGCAGGTTCATGCGTTACCAAAGGTTTCGCAGGCCTGATCTATATGAATTTAAGCCGAGAGGCAGCAAAGGCGCAGGATTGTAGCGCAGTGGGGCGAATGCGCCCAAACACGAGGTGTGACAAAGGGCTGCAGGCCGTCGGTAAAGCGCTATTCAGGGCCTTCAGTCGTCGGGGGATTTTTTTAGAAGTGCCCACTCGTGGCCCTGCGGCTCTATAATGCTCGGCAGTTTTCCGTCCCCCGTACAGGTACTCCCTATGAAACGTCCAAGTGGTCGCGCTGCCGATCAGCTCCGCTCGATCCGCATTACCCGCAACTACACCAAACACGCCGAGGGATCTGTACTGGTCGAGTTCGGTGATACCAAAGTCATCTGCACCGTCAGCGTCGAGAACGGCGTGCCGCGGTTCCTCAAAGGTCAGGGCCAAGGCTGGTTGACCGCTGAATACGGCATGCTGCCGCGCGCCACTGGCGAGCGTAACCAGCGTGAAGCGAGCCGCGGCAAGCAAGGCGGCCGTACCCTGGAAATCCAGCGTCTGATCGGCCGTTCCCTGCGTGCTTCGCTGGACATGTCCAAGCTGGGCGACGTCACCTTGTACGTCGACTGCGACGTGATCCAGGCTGACGGCGGCACCCGCACCGCATCCATCACCGGCGCCATGGTTGCACTGGTCGACGCGTTGAAAGTGATCAAGAAGCGCGGCGGCCTGAAAGGCGGCGACCCGTTGAAGCAAATGATCGCAGCCGTTTCGGTGGGCATGTATCAGGGCGAGCCTGTGCTCGATCTCGACTATCTGGAAGACTCGGCAGCCGAAACTGACCTGAACGTGGTGATGACCAGCACTGGCGGCTTCATCGAAGTTCAGGGCACTGCCGAAGGCGCACCGTTCCAGCCGGAAGAGCTGAACGCGATGCTGGAACTGGCGAAGAAAGGCATGACCGAAATCTTCGAACTGCAAAAGGCTGCACTGGCCGACTGATCGGACCGCTCCAGGCAAGGAGGACGTTATGAGTGACGAGCAACAGCTACTTCCCACCCCGAGCAAAGAGGTTCGGCAGTGGGCGATGTTTTGTCACCTGTCCGCCTTGCTGGGGATCTGGATTCCGTTCGGTACGTTGATCGGTCCGCTGATTCTCTGGCAGATGAAGCGCGAGATGGACCCGTTCATCGATGCGCAGGGGAAGGAGGCGCTGAACTTTCAGATCACCGTCGCCATTGCTTCCGCCATCTGCTTCCTGCTGATGGTGGTGATCATCGGGTTCTTCATGTTTGGTCTGGTGGCGATTGGTGCGTTGGTGCTGACCATCATCGGTGGCGTGAAGGCCAATGAAGGGGTGCCTTACCGTTACCCATTCACGTGGCGGTTGATCAAATAATCACCGCGCTCCTACTGGAATGGGGCGCGCACAAAAAAGCCGACACTGAAGTCGGCTTTTTTGTGTCTGCGAAAAAGCGCTTAAATCGTCAGCGTCCAGTCGTAGTCCACGATCAGCGGCGCGTGCTGCGAGAACCGTGGCTGGCGAGGCAAACGCGCGCTACGTACGAAGCGGCGCAGACCCGGTGTCAGCAACTGATAGTCGAAACGCCAACCGAGGTTGAGCATTTCAGCCTGTTCGTTATCCGGCCACCAGCTGTACTGGTCACCTTCACGGCTGACTTCGCGCAGGGCATCGACATAACCCATGTTGCCGACAATCTCGTCCATCCAGGCACGTTCAGGTGCCAGGAAACCCGGGGATTGCTGGCTGTCGCGCCAGTTCTTGATATCCAGCTTCTGTTGCGCCACGTACAGCGAGCCACAGTAAATGTACTCGCGACGTTTGCGTCGCTGTTTATCCAGATAACGGGCGAAATCGTCCATTAGCTTGAACTTCTGGTTCAAGTCTTCATCGCCATTCTGCCCCGAAGGGAGCAGCAAGGTCGCGATGCTGACCTTGTCGAAATCGGCTTGCAGGTAGCGCCCGTAGCGGTCGGCCGTCTCGAACCCGAGACCGCTGATGACTGCCTTCGGTTGCAGCCGCGAATACAAAGCCACGCCACCTTGGGCGGGAACTTCGGCTTCGCAGGCATAAAGGAAGTAGCCATCCAGTTGGAAGGCTGGATCGTCCAGTTCAAAGGCGGAGGCGCGGGTGTCCTGCAGGCAGATGACGTCGGCATTCTGTGCTTGCAGCCAACTGAGCAAACCTCGCTCCACTGCAGCCTGAATACCATTGACGTTCACACTGATGATCCGCATAAATGGCCCCAAAAATCGCGTGCGTGTATGATACACGGCGTCAACCTAATTAGCTAAATCCGTGGTATTTGGGGTTTTTTTCATGCAAGCGTATCAGCGCGATTTCATTCGTTTTGCCATCGATCGCGGCGTTTTGCGCTTCGGCGAGTTCACCCTGAAGTCCGGGCGCACCAGTCCTTACTTCTTTAATGCCGGCCTGTTCAACTCGGGGTCGGCCCTTGCGCAGCTGGGTCGTTTCTACGCGGCAGCCATCGTCGAGAGCGGTATTTCGTTCGACGTACTCTTCGGTCCAGCCTACAAAGGTATCCCTTTGGCGGCGACCACTGCAGTGGCCCTGGCCGAACATCATGGTCGTGATCTGCCATGGTGCTTCAACCGCAAGGAAGCCAAAGCTCACGGCGAAGGCGGCAGCCTGGTCGGTGCACCGTTGACCGGCGACGTGCTGATCATCGACGACGTCATCACCGCTGGCACTGCAATCCGTGAGGTGATGCAGATCATCGCTTCCCAGGACGGCGCCAAGGCGGCGGGCGTGCTCATCGCCCTGAACCGTCAGGAGCGTGGCAACGGTGAGTTGTCGGCAATCCAGGAAGTGGAGCGTGACTTCGGCATTCCAGTGATCAGCATTGTTTCGTTGAACCAGGTGCTGGAATTCCTGGCGGACGATCCGCAGCTCAAGCAGCATTTGCCAGCGGTTGAAGCCTACCGCGCCCAGTTCGGCGTCTGACGTAAAGGCCCTGTTTTTACAGGGCCTTTTTTTCATCTGGCGATTAACGCAGACTGCACCATTTCGCACACAGGCGCAGGGTTAACCGGGCGTTGAACAGCGCAAACACCATCAGTGCAAACACAACCATCACGTAAAGTGTGCGATCCACGCGCAGGCGAACAAAACGTTCGTTACCTTTTTTCGGCTACGTTTTCTGGCGAGCGGGCCAGATTGGCTTTCATCCAGCTCCAGTGCTTCATGCAGCCTCGGCCACGCAAGGTTGAACATGAAGGTGGTCAAGGTCAGCAGCAATCCACTGACCGCCACGATGTCACTGAACGGCATTGATCCCCAGCGTTGCGCAGAGCAGGTCGTGGGAATCCTCGCTAATCTCGAACTGCCCGGCGCTGCCTTTACGTTTTGTGATGGGTTTGAAGGTCGGTTCGTTCTGTGTGATCAGCATGTTCAGCTCATCACGAATGACGTCAGAACTGATCACCACCAGGTACACCGTCTGCGCATGCTCCGCAGACTCGATCACGGCTCGCATGCTGTGCTGCAGAATATCGTCCAGCTGATTGCGAAAGCGCGAAACGGTGTTTTTCAGCAGGGTTTTGCTTTGGCTCTGGGTCAGCTGAAAAATCGTCGATATCTGAGATTCGGTCGGCAATGTCTGCCCGAAGTAGCTTTGAATCAGATACAGCAAGCGGTCCTGTTTCGCTTCATCGGCCCGACTCGGCATACCGCCTTCAACCAGCATTTTCAAGTATTCGGTCAGGCTCGCCTTGGCGATACGCTGTAAGGCATGAGCGATTTCGCTGTCGGATATCTTCAGGGTCTTTTTGACCGGCCCCTTCTGCTCCTGCTCGAAAGCCTGGGCGTCGATCGTGAACGAGATCTGCATGGCCGAGTCTCCCGTGATCACTTACCGGATTTCGGATAAGGGTCGTCCGTTGCGTCTCCTTGGCCGCTGAGGATTTTCCAGCCGTTTTGTACGTGCAATGAATCCAGGCGTTGCGGGCAGGGCGGCAAGGATTTTTTCGATTGGTTGGAATACTCGTAGCCGCAGTCGGCGCATTCGTAGGTGCCTGCGGATACGTCGCTGCCGTTAGGTGCGTAAACTTTTTGCATGGTGAGGTCTCCTGTGGGTACAGGGACGATCCTATGCGGACTAATGCTGGCGGGATGTCGGACGTTTCGCTTAATCAGGTCAGGCATTTCCTGCGCACAAAAAAAGATCGCAGACTTCGTCAGCTCCTACGGAATATTCGTACATCCGTGGGTGCTGCCGAAGGCTGCGATCTTTTGATGTACTTGAATCAGTGACGCTTGCGATTGCTGATCAAAGTACCCACACCGGTATCGGTGAAGATCTCAAGCAGAATTGCATTCGGAACCCGACCATCGATGATCAGCGAGCTGCCAACGCCGCCTTGCACGGCTTCCAGTGCGCAACGGATCTTCGGCAGCATGCCGCCGTAGATCGTGCCGTCGGCGATCAAGTCGTCGACCTGTTGGGTGGTCAGGCCGGTCAGGACCGTGCCCGACTTGTCCATCAGGCCTGCGATGTTGGTCAGCAGCATCAATTTTTCAGCTTTCAGCGCTTCGGCGACTTTGCCTGCCACCAGGTCGGCGTTGATGTTGTACGACTCACCGTTGGCGCCAACGCCGATCGGCGCGATCACTGGAATAAAATCGCCTTTGACCAGCAGATTCAGCAGATCGGTGTTGATGCCGACCACTTCACCCACCTGGCCGATGTCGATGATTTCCGGTTGGGTCATCTCCGGCGTCTGGCGGGTCACGGTGAGCTTCTTCGCACGAATCAGCTCGGCGTCTTTACCGGTCAGGCCGATGGCGCTGCCGCCGTGACGGTTGATCAGGTTGACGATGTCCTTGTTCACCTGGCCGCCGAGGACCATTTCCACCACATCCATGGTTTGTGCGTCAGTCACGCGCATGCCATCGATGAAGTGGCTCTCGATCGACAGACGCTTGAGCAGGTCGCCGATTTGCGGGCCGCCGCCGTGAACCACCACCGGGTTAATGCCGACAGCTTTCATCAGCACGATGTCGCGGGCGAAGCCGGTTTTCAGCTCCTCGCTTTCCATCGCGTTGCCGCCGTATTTGATCACCAGCGTCTTGCCGACATAGCGGCGAATGTAAGGCAGCGCTTCGGACAGGACCTTGGCGGTGTTGGCGGCGGCTTCGCGTTCGAGGGTCATTCAGGGCTCCGGGTGCTTCGTTAAATCAAAACGGTAATTGGAGATCAGGTGCAACACGCTTCAACTGGACTTTGAATACGTCCTTGATGCGCTGCAATTCCGCCTCGTCATCGGCCTCGAAGCGCAGCACCAGCACCGGTGTGGTGTTGGACGCGCGCACCAGGCCCCAGCCTTTGGCGTAGTCGACTCGCACGCCGTCAATGGTGGTCAGGTCGGCGCCTTCGCCCCACTTCGCGTCGTGCAGTGCATCAATGATGCTGAATTTGCTCTCTTCGGTCACATGGATATTGATTTCCGGCGTAGAAATATCGTTCGGGAAGGTCGCAAACAGCTCTTCCGCGGTGGATTTTTCTTTGCTGAGGATCTCCAGCAGACGAGCGGCGCTGTAAATGCCGTCGTCGAAACCGAACCAGCGCTCCTTGAAGAAGATGTGCCCGCTCATTTCGCCGGCCAACAGGGCGCCGGTTTGCTTCATTTTCTTTTTGATCAACGAGTGGCCAGTCTTCCACATTAGCGGACGGCCGCCGTATTCCTTGATCAGCGGCGTCAGGCGACGGGTGCATTTGACGTCGAAGATGATCTCCGCGTCAGCGTTGCGCGCCAGCACGTCACGGGCGAACAGCATCAGCAGGCGGTCCGGGAAGACGATGCTGCCGGTGTTGGTCACCACGCCGACGCGGTCGCCATCGCCGTCGAAAGCCAAGCCGAGGTCAGCGTTGGTTTCCTTGACCTTGGCGATCAGGTCCACGAGGTTTTCAGGCTTGCCCGGATCCGGATGGTGATTCGGGAAGTTGCCGTCGACATCGCAGAACAGCGGGATGACTTCGCAGTTCAGGGCTTCGATCAGTTGCGGTGCGATCACGCCGGCCGCGCCGTTACCGCAGTCAACAACGACTTTGAGGCGACGAGCCAGTTTGATGTCCTGGACGATTTCGGTGTTGTAGCGATCGAGGATCTCGACCTTGGTAATGCTGCCCTTGCCGCTGCTCAGGTTGTTGGTCTTGAGGCGTTCGTGCAGGGCCTGGATCTGTTCGTTGGCCAGGGTGTCGCCAGCGATGACGATTTTGAAACCGTTGTAGTTCGACGGGTTGTGGCTGCCGGTGAGCATGACGCCGGATTTGCCTTCCAGCACGTTGGCGGCGTAGTACAGCGCAGGCGTTGGCACCAGGCCGACGTCGCTGACGTGGCAACCGCTGTCGGCGAGGCCTTTGATCAGTTGTTCGACCAGCTCCGGGCCGGACAGGCGACCATCACGGCCGACGGACACGTTGGGTTCGTCCTGGGCCAGGCTCTGGGAGCCGATGGCGCGGCCTAGCCAATAAGCGGTTTCAGCGTTCAAGAATTCCGGGACGGTGCCGCGAATGTCGTAGGCGCGGAAGATGCTGTCGGGGAACTTGGGTGCGACTTGGGCTGGGCTGCTCATTACTGGAAATGCTCCATCTCGAAGGGTGGCTGGACCTGCTGCGAAGAACTCGTCGGCAGGCTCAAACTGAAGGGTATGACGGCGTTTTCCACTGAGAGTTCGTGGTGTGCAAAGGCCATGCCCCCAACATTAGCCAGCGATTGGCCGGCCAATGCCTTGATTTTGGGCGGTAAACCTTCCAGATGAGGCTAGTGCAATTTTCGTCCTTGAACGCAAAAAAACTGGCGTCAGGGCCGGGCAGACTGCCCAGCCTGAGACCCTGCGATCAATGGCTGCCGGAATGCCCGAAACCACCAGCACCGCGCTCGGTTTCAACGAACTCTTCGACCATCTCGAAGTGCGCTTGAACGACCGGCACCAAAACCAGCTGGGCCAAACGCTCGCCCACCACCATGTTGAAGTCGGTCTGGCCACGGTTCCAGCACGACACCATCAGCGGACCCTGGTAATCCGAATCGATCAGGCCGACGAGGTTGCCCAGCACGATTCCGTGCTTATGGCCCAGGCCGGAGCGCGGCAGAATCAGCGCCGCCAGGCCCGGATCGCCGATGTACACCGACAGACCGGTTGGAATCAGCAGGGTTTCGCCCGGCTTGATGACGGTGTCTTTTTCCAGCATGGCGCGCAGGTCGAGGCCGGCGGAGCCTGGTGTGGCGTACTGCGGCAGCGGGAAGTCGGTACCGATGCGAGGGTCGAGGATCTTGGCTTGCAAAGCGTGCATGTAAATTAAACCTGGTTCAGACGTTCGGAGATAAAAGTGATCAGCTGGCGGGCAATTTTGCTCTTGCTGGTCTGGGCGAAAAGTGTGGCGTGTAGCTGGCGGTCGATCACGCTGCAGGCGTTCTCTTCGCTGTTGAAGCCAATGCTCGGGTTGGCGACGTCGTTGGCGACGATCAAATCGAGGTTCTTGTCTTTCAACTTGCGGGCAGCGTAATCGAGCAGGTGTTCGGTTTCAGCGGCGAAACCGACACTGAACGGACGGTCAGGGCGGGTGGCGATGGTGGCCAGAATGTCTGGGTTACGCACCATCTGTAGCAACAAGCCGTCGCCGTTCGTAGGGTCTTTCTTGAGTTTCTGTGGGGCGACGACTTCCGGGCGGTAGTCCGCGACTGCCGCAGAAGCAATAAACAGATCGCAAGGGATCGCGGCTTCACAGGCGGCGAGCATGTCGCGGGCGCTGACCACGTCGATGCGGGTAACTCGATCTGGCGTTGGCAGGTGCACCGGACCGGTGATCAGCGTCACGCGGGCACCGGCTTCCACCGCGGCTTCGGCCAGGGCAAAGCCCATTTTTCCGGAGCTGTGGTTGGTGATGTAGCGCACCGGGTCGATGTTTTCCTGGGTCGGGCCGGCGGTAATCAGCACGTGTTTGCCGGTCAGCGCCTGGCGGTGGAAGCAGTCCGCGGCGCATTGGGCAAGGTCGGTGGCTTCGAGCATGCGGCCCATGCCGACGTCGCCACAGGCCTGGCTGCCAGAGGCCGGGCCGAAGACTTTCAAGTGGCGGCTTTCGAGCAGTTGCAGGTTGGCCTGGGTCGCTGGATCGCGCCACATGGCCTGGTTCATGGCCGGGGCAACGGCGACCACGGCGTCGGTGGCCAGCACCAGGGTGGTCAGCAGGTCATTGGCAATGCCTTGGGCCAGACGGGCGATCAGGTCCGCAGTGGCGGGGGCGATCAGCACCAGGTCGGCCCATTTGGCCAGCTCGATGTGGCCCATGGCAGCTTCGGCCGCCGGGTCCAACAGGTCGAGGTGGACCGGGTGTCCGGACAAGGCCTGCATGGTCAGCGGGGTGATGAACTCGCTGCCGCCACGGGTCATGACCACGCGCACTTCGGCGCCCTGGTCGATCAGTCGGCGAACCAGGTCGGCGCTTTTGTAGGCAGCGATACCGCCGCCGACGCCCAGAACGATGCGTTTCCGATACAGCCGCTGCATAGGTCTGCCTTTCAATTCGATGGTGACTGCATGGCGATACCCCCTCCCCAGGGATGAAATCGCCAGCAAAAAAGATGGGCTACGATATCACAGCGACCGCTACGGAACAGCGGCGCCCACACACAGGGAGGTGCTATGAGTATTCGTGATTGGCCGGCGGCCGAGCGCCCGCGGGAGAGGTTGCTTGAGTTGGGCTCTGGGAGTCTTTCGGACGCCGAACTGCTGGCGATTTTTTTACGAACCGGCGTGTCGGGTAAAAGCGCGGTAGATCTGGCGCGACACCTGTTGAATCAGTTTGGCAGCCTGCGCGCACTGCTTGAGGCCGATCAGGAGGCATTCAGCAGGCAATTGGGGCTCGGACCCGCAAAATTCGCTCAGTTGCAAGCGGTACAGGAAATGGGCAGACGGCATTTAGCCGAACGTGCGCGCCAAAAATCGGCACTGGAAAATCCGCAGGCAGTTCGTGATTACCTGAAGTCGATGCTGCGCCACGAGCCTCACGAGGTGTTCGGGTGTCTGTTTTTGGATTCCAAGCATCAAGTGCTGGCCTTTGAAGCGTTGTTTCGCGGCTCTATCGACAGCACGAGTGTCCATCCAAGACAGGTGGTCAAGCGTGCACTTGCCCACAACGCTGCAGCGTTGATCCTCTGCCACAACCATCCGTCGGGCAACACCAACCCCAGTCAAGCCGACCGCACGCTGACCAAGCGCCTGCAAGAGGCGCTGGACCTGATCGATGTGCGGGTACTCGACCACTTCATCATCGGTGACGGCGATCCGCTGTCCATGGCCGAGTACGGCTGGATGTAGCGGGGCGACCAACCCCCCTGTGGGAGCGAGCTTGCTCGCGATGGCGTCGTGTCAGTCACCCTATTCAGTGATGGAAGGAACGCCATCGCGAGCAAGCTCGCTCCCACAGGTTTTGTGTTGGGGCGGATTACTTGAGGCTGACTTTGGAGTAATCCTGACGACCAAACGGGCTGACCGAGTAACCCTCGACGTCTTTACGCATCAGCGCGAAAGCGGTCGGGTGGGCCAGCGGCAGCCACAGTGCCTGCTGCTGGATCTGCGCCTGAGCCTGTTCGTAGAGCTTGGTACGCACACCTTGCTCGCCGGTGGTCTTGCCGGCGCTGATCAGCTTGTCCAGGTCCTGGTTGCAGTAGCGGGCGAAGTTGGTGCCGGACTTGACCGCGGCGCAGGAAAACTGCGGCGTGAGGAAGTTGTCCGGGTCACCGTTGTCGCCGGCCCAGCCCATGAACAGCAGGTCATGTTCACCGGCCTTGGCGCGGCGAATCAGTTCGCCCCATTCGATTACCCGAATCTCGGCCTGAATACCGATCTCAGCGAGGTCGGATTGGAGCATTTGAGCGCTGAGGCTCGGGTTCGGGTTGAGCAGGCTGCCGGATGGTCGGGTCCAGATGGTGGTCTGGAAACCGTCCTTGAACCCGGCCTTGGCCATCAATGCCCGAGCCTTTTCGACGTCATGCGGGTAGCCCGGCAGGCCTTTGGCGTAGCTCCAGGTGTTAGGCGGGTAGGGGCCATTGGCGGGTTGGGCGGTGTCTTCGAACACGGCTTTGACGTAGTTGGCCTTGTCGAACGCGAGGTTGATCGCCTGGCGCACTTCAGGCTTGTCCAGCGGTGGGTGCTGGCTGTTGATGCCGACGAACGCGGTCATGAAGGCGTCAGTCTTTTCGACTTTCAGCGTCGGTTCTTTCAGCGCTGCCTGTACGTCCAGAGGCTTGGGCGACAGGGCGATCTGGCACTCGTTGCGGCGCAATTTCTGCAACCGTACGTTGGCATCCGGGGTGATGGCGAAGATCAACGGGTCCACCGACGGCTTGCCGCGGAAGTAATCCGGGTTGGCCTTGTAGCGAATCGAGGCATCTTTCTGGAAGCGCGTGAAGATGAAAGGACCGCTGCCGATCGGCTGGCTGTTGAGCTTCTCCGGGGTGCCGCCCTTCATCAGCTTGTCGGCGTACTCGGCCGAGTAAATCGAGGCGAAGCCCATGCTCAGGGTCGCGAGGAAGGTCGAGTCCGGGTGATCAAGGGTGAAGCGCACGGTCAGCGGGTCCAGGGCGTCGATCTTCTTGATCAGTGCAGGCAACTGCATCGACTGGGCGTGCGGATAGCCGCTCTTGGCGACTTTGTGCCATGGGTTTGCCGGGTCGAGCATGCGGTCGAAGCTGAACTTCACGTCTTCGGCGGTCAGGTCGCGCGACGGGCTGAAGTACTCGGTGCGGTGGAATTTCACCTGCGGATGCAATTTGAAGACATAGGTCAGGCCGTCTGGCGTGATTTCCCAGCTGTCCGCGAGGCTGGCGACCACTTTGCCGCTGGCGGTATCGAAGTCCACCAGACGGTTCATCAGCACGTCAGCCGAGGCGTTGGTGGTGGTCAGTGAGTTGTATTGCACCACGTCGAACCCTTCCGGGCTTGCCTCAGTGCAGACGCTCAGCGCGGCGGCATGGGCCAACGGGCTCAGCAGAAGAGGAGCGAGCAACAGCGATAGGGCAGCGAGGCGCATGGTCGGATTCCTTTACAGATCGAAGGCCCATCTGCAAGTGCAGTCTGGAAAAGGCTTACCCTAGTGGGCTCTTTTGCAAATGACTATCCCCTTTTTCATTTTAAGGGGACTATAGGCGATCGTTTTCGGTGAGTGCGGGCTGAGAAGAATCCTGGATTGGCGTGTTGGCCGATTCTCTGCGACGAGCGGTCTCTATCGACGACAGCCTTTATCCAAGGCGCTCGGAGCCCGAAAAGTGGGGTTTTTATCAACTCAACGCACACGGAATGTTGTTGCTCTCTAGTCTTTCTGGTATAAAGCAGCGCTCTTTTCTAGGGGCCCGGTTCCTTCACTTGTAGGTGTAGCCGGTAAGACCTCTAAAGAAACGCGGCGCCTGGCGCCAAATGACTGAGAGATTAAGCGGCCAACCCATGCCGGGTTGGGCATGTGGTTTTAGAGGGCTGAGGCATGTCGAGAGTATGTCAAGTTACCGGTAAGGGTCCGGTGACTGGGAATAACATTTCCCACGCAAACAACAAAACCCGTCGTCGTTTCCTGCCGAACCTGCAGCATCACCGCTTCTGGGTTGAAGAAGAGAAACGTTTCGTGCGTCTGCGCGTATCTGCCAAAGGCATGCGTATCATCGACAAGCGTGGCATCACTGTCGTGCTGGCCGAAATCCGCAAAGCTGGCAAGATCTAAGGGAGCTAATCATGCGTGAATTGATTCGTTTGATTTCGAGCGCCGGTACTGGTCACTTCTACACTACCGACAAGAACAAGCGCACTACTCCGGACAAAATCGAGATCAAGAAATTTGATCCGGTTGTTCGTAAGCACGTGATCTACAAAGAAGGCAAAATCAAGTAATTGATTTTTCCGACTTACGAAAAAGGCCCGTATCTCACGATACGGGCCTTTTTTGTGGCTTGAAGAAAGGCTTCAGGCCTTCTGTTCAAACGCCACATAGATTTTGCGGCACGGTTCCAGCACCTCCCAGGTGCCTCTGAACCCGGCCGGAATCACGAAACGATCGCCGACGCGCAGGGTCTTGCCATTGCCTTCGTTGTCGCGCAGCACTGAAACGCCCTGAATGATTTCGCAGTATTCATGCTCGGTGAAGTTCACATGCCACTGGCCAACAGCGCCTTCCCAAACCCCCGCGTTCAACTGGCCGCAAGGGCTGTTGTAGTGGTTGTAAACCACTTGTTCGGGATCGCCCTTCAGAATTTTCGCCTGATCCGGTTTATAGCGCTCGGACTTGGTAGTAGCGAGGCTGAAGTCGACGACATCCTGGATATTCATTGTTGTAATCCCCCGTGATTGCGACGCAAGTGACTGGAAAGCTCAAAGTCTATGTTTATTAAAATGAACATCGCAAGGCCGTTTGCCGGCCTTATGTCAAATATATTGAAACTTCACCTGCCGCTGGTTTAGGGTGACGGTTGCCTTGGGCCGAAAAAGCAGGCTGGCCGGGCGGAATTCCTGAGGACGTCCGCGAAGAACGCGGGGCGCTCGTATTCAATAAGAGGAGGACACTCGAATGACCACCCTGACTCGTGCCGATTGGGAACAACGGGCTCGCGATCTGAAGATCGAAGGCCGTGCCTACATCAATGGCGAATACACCGATGCTGTCTCCGCCGAGACCTTCGAGTGCATCAGCCCGGTCGATGGCCGTCTGCTGGGCAAGATTGCCAGCTGTGACGCCGCCGATGCCCAGCGGGCTGTTGAAAATGCCCGCGCCACCTTCAATTCCGGCGTCTGGTCACGTCTGGCGCCGACCAAACGCAAAGCCACCATGATTCGTTTCGCCGGCCTGTTGAAACAGCACGCCGAAGAGCTGGCCCTGCTTGAAACCCTGGACATGGGCAAGCCCATCAGCGATTCCCTGTACATCGACGTTCCAGGCGCGGCGCAAGCCCTGAGCTGGAGCGGTGAAGCGATCGACAAGATTTACGACGAAGTGGCCGCGACTCCCCATGACCAACTGGGCCTGGTGACTCGCGAACCGGTCGGCGTCGTCAGCGCCATCGTGCCGTGGAACTTCCCGCTGATGATGGCCTGCTGGAAACTCGGTCCGGCGTTGTCCACCGGTAACTCGGTGATCCTCAAACCGTCCGAAAAATCGCCGCTGACGGCTATCCGCATTGCTGCGCTGGCCGTTGAAGCCGGTATCCCGAAAGGCGTGCTGAACGTCCTGCCAGGTTACGGTCACACCGTCGGCAAGGCCCTGGCCCTGCACAACGACGTGGACACCCTGGTGTTCACCGGTTCGACCAAGATCGCCAAGCAATTGCTGATCTACTCCGGCGAATCGAACATGAAACGCGTCTGGCTCGAAGCCGGCGGCAAGAGCCCGAACATCGTGTTCGCCGATGCGCCGGACCTGCAAGCTGCCGCTGAATCGGCTGCCGGCGCCATCGCCTTCAACCAGGGCGAAGTCTGCACCGCCGGCTCGCGCCTGCTGGTGGAGCGTTCGATCAAGGATAAATTCCTGCCGCTGGTGATCGAGGCCCTCAAAACCTGGAAACCGGGCAACCCGCTGGACCCGGCGACCAACGTCGGCGCGCTGGTGGATACGCAGCAGATGAACACCGTGCTGTCCTATATCGAATCCGGCCACGCCGACGGCGCCAAACTGGTGGCGGGCGGCAAGCGCATTCTTCAGGAAACCGGTGGCACCTACGTTGAGCCGACGATTTTCGACGGCGTCAGCAACGCGATGAAAATCGCTCAGGAAGAAATCTTCGGCCCAGTGCTGTCGGTGATCACTTTCGATACCGCCGAAGAAGCCATCCAGATCGCCAACGACACGCCTTATGGTTTGGCTGCAGCGGTGTGGACCAAGGATATTTCCAAGGCGCACCTGACCGCCAAAGCGCTGCGCGCCGGTAGCGTGTGGGTCAACCAGTACGACGGCGGCGACATGACGGCCCCGTTCGGTGGCTTCAAGCAGTCCGGCAACGGTCGCGACAAGTCGCTGCACGCGTTCGACAAGTACACCGAGCTTAAGGCGACCTGGATCAAGTTGTAAATTTGTAGCGGCCCCGGTCATATCCGGGGCCAAGCACAACGAAGATCCCCTGTGGGAGCGAGCTTGCTCGCGATAGCGGTCTGACAGTCGACGTCAATGTTGAATGTGAAACTGCCATCGCGAGCAAGCTCGCTCCCACAGTGTTTTGTGTTGTCTGTGAAAAATAATATCCACAGGAGCGTGGAAAATGCGTTGGGCGACTTATTTCGCCGTGTTGGCGTCTGTCTTGAGTGTCGGCCTGGCCCTGGGCGTCAGCATGCCGCTGGTGTCGTTTCGCCTGGAAAGCTGGGGTTACGGCTCCTTCGCCATTGGCGTGATGGCGGCGATGCCCGCCATTGGCGTATTGCTGGGGGCCAAGATCTCCAGCCATCTGGCCGCGCGTCTGGGCACGGCCAACCTCATGCGCCTGTGCCTGTGGGCCGGGGCGTTGTCCATCGGTTTGCTGGCGCTGTTGCCGAGCTATCCGATTTGGCTGGTATTGCGGCTGATGATCGGGGTGATCCTGACGCTGGTCTTCATCCTCGGTGAAAGCTGGATCAACCAACTGGTGGTCGAGCAATGGCGCGGGCGATTGGTGGCGCTGTATGGCAGCAGCTATGCACTGAGTCAGCTGGCCGGGCCGTTGCTGCTGGGCGTGGTGGGCACCGAACACGATTACGGATTCTGGGTCGGCGTCGGCTTGCTGACGGCGGCACCGTTCCTGTTGTTGGGTCGCAGCGGCGCACCGAGCAGCGAAGCCTGCGGCGTAACCTTCAGTGATTTGCTGGGCTTCTGCCGTGGCCTGCCGGCGATTGCCTGGGCGGTGTCGCTGTTCGCGGCGTTCGAAGCGATGATCCTGACCTTGTTGCCGGTCTATTGCCTGCGTCAGGGCTTCACGACGGAAATCGCTTTGGCGATGGTCAGCACGGTGGTGGTGGGTGATGCCTTGCTGCAATTGCCGATTGGCGCGTTGGCGGATCGCTTGTCACGACGTACGTTGTTCACCGGGTGTGCGGTGGTCCTGCTGATTTCGAGCCTGGCCATCCCGTTGTTGATCGACACGTTGCTGATCTGGCCGTTGTGGGTGTTGTTCGGTGCCAGTGCTGGCGGCTTGTTCACCTTGTCACTGATCCTGATCGGCGAGCGCTATCGCGACGATGCACTGGTGCGCGCCAATGCGCATATCGCGCAGCTGTGGGGCATCGGATGCCTGATCGGGCCGCTGGCGGCCGGTGCTGGCAGTCAGTGGATCAGCGGGCATGCGTTGCCGCTGCTGATGGCAGCAGGTGCGCTGGGGTTGGTGATTCTGCTGTCGCGCCAAGGCGCGTTTGGTACGGTGGCCGAACCGGCCTAGAGCATCCGTTCCAGGCCGACGGCGGTGCTCATCCACGCATTGAAGCGCCGCCACCAGCTTCCGGGTTCCTCGGTCAGGGTGTGCAGTTTGCCGTCATCTTCAGTGCCCCAGACAATCTGGCCATTCTCAAGCTTGGCCTGATAACTCAGGGGTGGCGCCATACCCTGCATCGCCAATTCGCGAACGCGCGCGGCGAGTTCCGGGCTGTCTACCAGCACCCCGACTTCGGTATTCCACAGCACCGAGCGTGGGTCGAAATTGAACGAACCGATAAAAGACTTCTGCTGGTCGAAGATCATCGCCTTGCTGTGCAGGCTGGAGTCGGAGCCGCGGTAGGACTTGCTGTAGAACAGATGGGGTCCGCTGCCGCCGCCTTCGCCAGGCTGGCGACGCAATTCGAACAGCTGCACGCCATGCTCCAGCAGTGCCTTGCGATACGGCGCGTAACCGCCATGCACCGCCGGCACGTCAGTGGCTTCCAGTGAGTTGGTCAGCAATTTCACCGACACCCCTGCATCGGCGCGGCCCGTCAGGTACACCAGCCCCGGCTGACCGGGTACAAAGTAGGCCGAAACCATGATCAGCTCTTTGCTGACGCCATTGAGCTCGGGCGCCAGCTGCGTGGTCAGCAGCAACTGCGGGTCGGGCTCGCCGTCGGCCAGCACCTTGCTTGGCGCATCCCACAGCGCCTGGTTCCAGGCCCAGATCAACTCCCGACGCCAGATGTCCAGGCGCGGATGGGTGGTAAAGGTCATCAACTGCTGGTAGAGCGCGTGATTCTGTTTGCGCGTTTCCTCAAGTGATTCTTGCAGTCGGGTCCGGGTGTTTTCCAGGTCCTTTTGCGTCGGTTTGCTGGACAGAAATTCTTCAATCGGCTTGCTCAGCGCACTGTTCCAGTATTGGTCGAAACTGTGCCCCAGCTGTTCGGCGACCGGGCCGACGCTGAGCATGTCGATGTCAGTGAAATTCAGGTTGGGTTCGGCATCGAAATACTCGTCTCCCAGATTGCGGCCGCCGACGATGGCCATGCTGTTGTCGGCCAGCCAGAGCTTGTTGTGCATGCGTCGGTGTTGCAGTGAGAGGTTGAGCAACCGTCCCACCGTTCGTGTCACGCCGGTGCTGCGGCCCAGGTGCAATGGGTTGAACACACGGATCTGGATCTGCGGATGCGCCGCCAGAGTGGCAATAATCCGATCCAGGCCATCGCTGGTGGTGTCGTCGAGCAGAATGCGTACGCGCACGCCGCGATCGGCAGCCTTGAGCAGTTCGTCCACCAGCATTCGTGTGCTGATGCCGTCGTGAACGATGTAGTACTGCAAATCGAGGCTGCTTTGGGCGTTGCGAATCAGCTCGGCGCGAGCGGTGAAGGCTTCGGTGCTGTCGGACAACAGGCGAAAGCCGGATTGCCCCTCATGGGGCGCAGCCTGCGCCTGGACCGAGCGACCGAACGCCGAGTCACTGGCAGGCAGTGCCTGGCTCGGTTCGCGCGGAACGTTGAACGTCGCACAGCCGCCGAGGAACGAGGCGAGTAACAGAAGAGCGAGCAGGGGCTGTCTGACTCTCACGTGGGATTGTTCCGATTGGCGGCAGGTGTCGGCATATGGACGCTGGATTCCCGAGAAAGGTCAGTCGGTGAAGCAGTCGGTTTCCGCGAGCAGTCTGATCGCTGCGGCACCGACCTTGCGCACCGCGTCTTCGATCTGCGGTGTTGGCTTGGCAGCGTAGTTCATCCGCAGGCAATTGCGGTATTTGCCGGAGGCGGAAAAGATACTGCCGACGGCAATCTGTACGCCTTGATCATGCAGCGCACGATTCAGTTTCAGGGTGTCGAAGCCTTCCGGTAGCTCAACCCACAACATGAAGCTGCCTTGTGGACGACTGGCGCGGGTGCCGGCCGGGAAGTAACGCGTGACCCAATCGATCATCAAGTCGCGATTGCGCTGGTATTGCGTACGCATCCGTCGCAAATGCGGCTCGAAGTACCCCGCTTTGAGGAATTCGGCGATGGCAATCTGCGGCTGCGGCGCCGTGGAACCGGTGCTGATGTATTTCATGTGCAGCACACGTTCCAGATAACGCCCCGGCGCCACCCAACCAATGCGCAGTCCCGGCGCCAAGGTCTTGGAAAACGAGCTGCAGAGCAGGACCCGGCCGTCTTCGTCGAAGGATTTGATCGTGCGCGGCCGCGGGTAGGTATAAGCCAGTTCGCCATACACATCGTCCTCGATGATCGCCACGTCGAAGCGCTGTGCCAACGTCAACAACGCGCGTTTTCGCGACTCCGGCATGATGTAGCCCAACGGGTTGTTGCAGTTGGGGGTCAACTGTATGGCCTTGATCGGCCATTGTTCCAAGGCCAGTTCCAGCGCATCGAGACTGATCCCGGTGAGCGGGTCGGTGGGGATTTCCAGGGCTTTCATGCCCAGGCCCTTGAGGGTCTGCATGGCGCCGTGAAAGCTTGGCGAGTCCACGGCCACAATATCCCCCGGCTCGCAGATGGCGCGAATACTGGTGGACAGCGCTTCGTGACAACCGGTGGTGATCACCAGATCGTTGGCGCTTAACTGGCAGCCGGAATCGAGCAGCAGGCGGGCAACCTGTTCGCGCAGTTCGAGGGTGCCGTAGATGTTGTCGTAATACAGGCCGGGCATGTCCTGCCGGCGGCTGATCCGCGCCAGGTTGCGCAGCAGCGGTTTCATGGTCGGCGTGGTGATGTCCGGCATGCCGCGGCCCAGTTGCACGACATCTTTGCGCGGGACGGCGCGAATGAGTTCCAGCACTTGATCCCACTGGGAAATATCCACCGGCCGCTGCGCCGGGCGACCAATGACCGGAAGCTCCGGCAGCTCACGACCCACCGGAACGAAGTAACCGGATTTGGGTTTCGGTGTCGCCAACCCGCTGTCTTCCAACACGCGATAGGCCTGCTGCACTGTGCTCAGGCTGACGCCGTGTTCGACACTCAACGCCCGCACCGACGGCAGCCGGTCACCGGGGCGATAGAAGCCCTGTTCGATCCGCGTGCCGAGTAGTTCGGCGAGGTTGACGTAAAGGGTCATGGTGCAGTCTCGGTGTGGGTGATTCGGTTGATCAGTACAGATGGGTCGAAAATATAGGATTCAGACGCTGAAATGCAAGATCTGTATGGAGTTAAAACAGTCTCGTTGAATCTGTAATGCTTTTCGCCTCCCGCGCATCATGAAAGCTCTGGCTACCCAAGTAAACAGGAGCAATCAAAATGAACGGCTTGAGCGATGTGCGGCTGACGTTACACAGTCAGGAACTGGCGGCAGGGCAAAAAAACGGTGCACGCGAAGCAGTCATGCGCAACGCACCGTCCGGCCTGAGTCGCTGGGGTCTGTTCTGGCATCGTCTGCACACGCGCAAGGCGCTGCTGACGCTCACGCCCGAGCAACTGAGGGATGTGGGGCTGAGTCGGGAGCAGGCGCGGGAGGAGGGGCTTAAACCCTTCTGGCGGATCTGAGTCCTGTGGTGTTCTCCCGGCCCAATCGCGAGCAAGCTCGCTCCCACAGGTGATCTGTGTCGTTCACAAATTACTGTGGGAGCGAGCTTGCTCGCGATTGGGCCCTAAGAAACACAGCTATATTCTCAGACCAACTCTTTAAGCCGATGCCAAAGCATCCCCAATGCCAGCAACGGCGAACGCAAATGTTTGCCGCCAGGGAAGGTGATATGAGGCACCTTGGCAAACAGATCAAAGCCTCCACTGTGCTGACCGCTGATAGCCTCAGCCAACAGTTTCCCTGCGAGGTGTGTGGCATTCACGCCATGACCGGAATAAGCCTGGGCGTAATACACATTCGGCTGATCCTTGAGCCGGCCGATCTGCGGCAGGCGATTGGCGCCGATGCCGATCATCCCGCCCCATTGAAAATCGATCTTCACCCCAGCCAGTTGCGGGAAAACCTCCAGCATCTTCGGCCGCATGTACGCGGCGATGTCTTTTGGGTCGCGACCTGAATAATGACAGGCGCCGCCAAACAGCAAACGCCGGTCCGCCGAGAGTCGGTAGTAATCCAGCGCCACCCGTTGATCGCAGACCGCCATATTCTGCGGCAGTAGCGAGTGAGCGAGCTCTTCACTCAAGGGTTCGGTGGCGATGATGTAGCTGCCGGCGGGCAGCACTTTGCCGCTGAGCTCGGGATTGAGTTCATTGAGGTAGGCGTTACAGCCCAGCACCAGCGTCTTGGCGCGAACCGAGCCCTGGGCGGTATGGACCTTGACCTCGGGGCCATAATCGATGCGGGTGACCGCCGATTGCTCGAACAGCTTCACCCCCAACTGCTGGGCGGCAGCCGCTTCGCCCAGAGCCAGGTTCAGCGGATGCAGATGCCCCGAGCCCATGTCGATCAAACCGCCGACGTAGCGGTCGGACCCCACCACGGAGTGCATTTCGCTGGCTTGCAGCAGACGGGTTTCGTAACGGTAACCGAGGCTGCGCAGCTCTTCGGCGTCTTCGGCAAAACCTTCAAGGTCGCGAGGCTTGTTAGCGAGGTCGCAATAACCCCAGGTCAGGTCGCAAGGGATCTGAAAACGCTCGACGCGCTGTCGGACGATTTCCACCGCTTCCAGTCCCATGAGTTTCATCTGACGCACGCCGTCCGCACCGACCACGTCAGCGAACTGATCGAGGCCATGACCGACGCCACGAATCAACTGCCCGCCGTTGCGTCCGCTGGCGCCCCAACCGATTTTGTGGGCTTCGAGCAGGATCACGCTGAGGCCGCGTTCGGCCAGCTCGAGCGCCGTGTTCAACCCTGAGAACCCGCCGCCAACCACGCACACGTCCGCCACCAGATCGCTTGTGAGCACCGGATGATCGGGCTGCGGCAGGCTGCTGGCGGCGTAGTAAGAGGCAGTGTGCGGGTGGTTCGGGGCAGGTTGCTGAGCACGGGCGTTCATGTGCGTGTTCCTGATTCTTGTGTTTAGAAAATTTTACGGAGCATAAGCCGGACCTTCGGACGCGGGCAACACTGGTCGGTTGATGCTGTCTGGATCGGGGCTTTTGCGTCAGAATCGCGCTCTATTCCGCTTTTGGTCACCGCTTCGATGAGCTGCAACAGTCAGAAAATTCGCACGCTCCGGCAGCAGATTCCCGCGTTCGAGTGCGTGCCCGGCTGCCATGACTGCTGTGGACCGGTGACCACCTCACCGGAAGAAATGTCTCGCCTGCCGCGCAAGACCCGGGCAGAGCAGGACGCCGCGATGGATGAACTCAATTGCGTCCACTTGGGGCCCAACGGCTGCACCGTGTATGACGAGCGACCGCTGATCTGTCGGCTGTTTGGCACCACCAAGACTTTGCCGTGCCCCAATGGGCGCGGGCCGGTGGAACTGATTCATCCGCGGGTCGAGAAGCAGATTCACGAGTACATGGCCAGCACTCGACAGGTGTTGGTTTAGGTAAACCGAGTCGCTGCAATCGCGAGCAAGCTCGCTCCCACAAAAAACACCGATCACCTGTGGGAGCGAGCTTGCTCGCGATAGCGGCAATGTGGGCACCGACTTTCTTGAAGTCTGCCCTCAATCCGGAATCGGCAGATTCAGGCTCTCTTTCACCTCTTCCATCACGATATAGCTCTTGGATTCGCGCACATGTGGCAGCTTGAGCAGGATGTCGCCCAGCAGTTTGCGGTACGAGGCCATCTCGGAAATCCGCGCCTTCACCAGATAGTCGAAATCCCCTGACACCAAATGGCACTCCAGCACATGGGGCAGTTTCAGCACCGCGCGTCGGAACTCTTCGAAAGTATCACCGGATTTGTAGTCGAGGCTGATCTCGACGAACACCAGAAGACTGCCCTTGAGGTGCTGCGGATTGAGCCGGGCGTTGTAGCCCATGATGATTCCTTCGCGCTCCAGACGCCGGACCCGCTCGGTACACGGCGTGGTCGAGAGCCCGACCTTTTCCCCCAGCTCGGTGAAGGAGATGCGCCCGTCCGCTTGCAGGATCCGCAAAATGTTGCGGTCGATCTTGTCCAGCTCACGTTTCGTTTGAGTGTTGGTACGCATAGGGGATGCGCCTCCGTGAAAAGGGATTTTGCCGAGAATTCTCGCCAAATATAGGCACTTATATAGTGAAAAGCACTGCCTAATCTTTTTTACACTGCGCACATCAATGCTCGACAACTACGAACGTCAGCGGCAAGCCGCGATGAGGGATATGAAAATGCGCGTTATGGTCTTGGGTAGCGGCGTCATCGGTACCGCCAGTGCTTATTATCTGGCTCGAGCCGGGTTTGAAGTGGTGGTCGTGGACCGTCAGCCCGCCCCTGCCATGGAGACCAGTTTCGCCAACGCCGGCCAGGTATCGCCGGGTTATGCCTCACCATGGGCCGCGCCGGGTGTTCCGCTCAAGGCCATCAAGTGGCTGTTGCAGCGCCACGCACCGTTGGCGATCAAGGCCACCGCCGACATCGACCAGTACCTGTGGATGGCGCAAATGCTGCGCAACTGCACTGCCAACCGTTATGCGGTGAACAAGGAGCGCATGGTCCGACTGTCCGAGTACAGCCGTGACTGCCTCGACGAATTGCGCGCCGAAACCGGCATTGCCTACGAAGGCCGCAGCCTCGGTACTACACAACTGTTCCGTACCCAGGCTCAGCTCGACGGCGCCTGGAAAGATATCGCCGTGCTGAAAGAATCCGGTGTGCCGTTCGAACTGCTCGACCGCGCTGGCATTGCCCGCGTTGAACCGGCGCTGGCCAGCGTCACCCACATCCTCGCCGGTGCCCTGCGCCTGCCGAACGACCAGACCGGCGATTGCCAGATGTTCACCACCCGCCTGGCCGAAATGGCCGTGAAACTCGGTGTGGAATTCCGCTTCGACCAGGACATTCAGCGCCTCGACTACGCCGGTGATCGCGTCAACGGCGTATGGATCGACGGCAAGCTGGAAACCGCTGACCGCTACGTGCTGGCACTGGGCAGCTATTCGCCGCAGTTGCTCAAGCCGCTGGGCATCAGGGCTCCGGTGTATCCGCTCAAGGGTTACTCCCTGACCGTGCCGATCACCAACCCGGCGATGGCCCCGACTTCGACTATCCTCGATGAGACCTACAAGGTCGCAATCACCCGTTTTGACAACCGTATCCGCGTCGGCGGCATGGCTGAAATAGCCGGTTTTGACCTGTCGCTGAACCCGCGTCGGCGCGAAACCCTGGAGATGATCGTCAACGACCTTTATCCTCAGGGCGGCGATCTGGCCCAGGCAAGTTTCTGGACCGGACTGCGTCCGACCACCCCGGACGGCACGCCGATCGTGGGTGCTACGCCGTTCAGTAATCTGTTTTTGAACACGGGTCACGGCACGCTTGGTTGGACCATGGCGTGCGGTTCCGGTCGCTTGCTGGCTGATCTGATGGCGAAGAAAACGCCGCAAATCAGCGCCGAAGGCCTCGATATTTCCCGTTATGGAAAAAAGCTTCAGGAGTCTGCAAAACATGTCAATCCAGCGCCAGCTCACCAATGAGCGCATGAGCCAGATCGTAGTCCACAGCGGTACCGTGTATCTGGCAGGGCAGGTCGGCGACGATATGAACGCCGGGATTGAACAGCAGACCCGTGAAACGCTTGCCAACATCGAGCGTTTGCTGGATCTGGCCGGGACCGACAAGAGCCGTCTGCTGTCGGTGACGATTTACTTGAAAGACATTGATGCACACTTTGAAGGCATGAACGCGGTCTGGGACAAGTGGCTGCCAAAAGGCGTCGCACCGGCCCGTGCCACCGTTGAATCGAAGTTGTGCGAACCGGAAATCCTGGTTGAGCTGTCGGTTGTCGCCGCTCTGCCATAAACCAGTCTGAAAAATCCCTCTCCCGGTGCTACTGGCGGTTCACGCCGTCAGCCAGCGCCGGTTTTTATTCCCATGACCGCCTAGAAGTCTGCCGCCATGCGTCCAGCCCGTGCCCTGATCGACCTTCAAGCCCTGCGTCACAACTACCAAATCGCCCGTGAAGTCACGGGGGCCAAGGCCCTCGCGGTGATCAAGGCCGATGCCTACGGTCATGGCGCGGTGCGTTGCGCCCAGGCGCTGGAAGCCTGCGCGGACGGATTTGCCGTGGCTTGCATGGAAGAAGCGTTGGAGCTGCGAGCTGCGGGCATTCGTGCGCCGGTGTTGTTGCTGGAAGGTTTTTTCGAGGCCGATGAGCTGTCGCTGATCGTCGAGCATGGCTTCTGGTGCGTGGTGCATTCGCTGTGGCAGCTCGAAGCTATCGAGAACGCTGCACTCAGCAAGCCGATCACGGTCTGGCTCAAGCTCGACTCGGGTATGCATCGGGTGGGCTTGCATCCAAAGGATTATCAGGCGGCCTATCAACGGCTGCTGGCCAGCGGCAAGGTTGCGAAGATTGTTCTGATGAGCCACTTCGCCCGGGCTGATGAGCTGCACAGTCAGGCCAGTGCCGAGCAGGTCGCGGTGTTCGAAGCGGCGCGCCAGGGCTTGTCGGCTGAGGTCAGCCTGCGTAACTCGCCGGCAGTGCTCGGTTGGCCGCAGATTCCAAGTGATTGGGTTCGCCCGGGCATCATGCTCTACGGCGCGACTCCGTTTGAAGAAGCCAATGCCGTGGCGTCCCGCCTGCAACCGGTGATGACCCTCGAATCGAAAGTGATCTGCGTGCGTGAACTGCCGGCCGGCGAGCCGATCGGTTACGGCGCCACATTCATCACCCAGAAACCAATGCGCGTGGGCGTGGTGGCCATGGGTTACGCCGACGGCTACCCACGTCAGGCACCGACCGGTACGCCAGTGATGGTTGCCGGGCAGCGCAGCCAGTTGATTGGCCGAGTGTCGATGGACATGCTCTGCATCGACCTGACCGATGTGCCGCAAGCCGGGCTCGGTTCGACCGTCGAGTTGTGGGGCAAAAATATCCTCGCCAGTGACGTGGCTACGGCCGCGGGCACGATTCCTTACCAGATCTTCTGCAACCTGCGCCGGGTGCCAATGCTCTATTCCGGGGCTTGACGCAAAGCGCGTCGACCGAAAGTCGCTTCGCCGAACAGGATTCAGGTCCAAGTGTTGTAAATACTGAACGCTGTCGCCATGATAACGCTCAATATTCCAACAACCTGAATCTTGGAGGCGCAAGCTTGGACGTCGGTGAACGACTGCAATCCATCCGTAAGCTCAAAGGACTTTCCCAGCGTGAACTCGCCAAACGCGCGGGCGTCACCAACAGCACGATTTCAATGATCGAGAAGAACAGCGTCAGCCCCTCGATCAGTTCGCTGAGGAAGGTACTGGGCGGGATTCCCATGTCCATGGTCGAGTTCTTTTCCGAAGAAATCCTGCAGGAAAAACCGACGCAGATCGTCTACAAAGCCAACGAGCTGATCGATATTTCCGATGGCGCAGTGACCATGAAGCTGGTCGGCAAGGCTCATCCGAGCCGGGCCATCGCGTTCCTCAACGAAATCTACCCGCCAGGCGCCGACACCGGTGATGAGATGCTCACCCATGAGGGCGAGGAAACCGGGATTCTGCTCGAAGGTCGACTTGAACTGGTGGTGGGGCTTGAAACGTTTGTCCTCGAAGCCGGTGACAGCTACTACTTTGAAAGTACTAAACCGCACCGTTTCCGTAATCCGTTCGATGCGCCGGCGCGACTAATCAGCGCAGCTACGCCAGCGAATTTCTAACAAAAGAGGCGTCCCGCCAGCATTGCGCAGGTGCCCGAGTTGTTTTTCCGCCACGCATAAGACCCCTTCGACTTTGGGGTTGTTTCAGTGTGGCGGGCTTACCGTTATACTTGCGCCCGCCTGCGAACCGTGGCCGTGGGCGTGACTAGCCACCATTGAGGGTGAACGCGTGAATCTAATTATGAAAATGCTGGCCGTACCAGCAACCGTATTGGCCCTATGGGCAGTCAGCGCACAAGCTGCGACCAACGACGATATTGCTAAACGCCTTGAGCCAGTTGGCCAGGTTTGCGTTCAGGGTAAAGAGTGCAAGGGGATGGAAGTCGCTGCTTCGGCGGGTGGTGGTGATGCCAAAACCCCTGATTCCGTGATTGCAAAACATTGCAACGCTTGCCACGGCACCGGCTTGTTGGGCGCACCGAAAGTCGGTGATGCTGCAGCCTGGGGCGAGCGCGCCAAGAAACAAGGCGGCCTTGACGGCTTGCTGGCGAAAGCAATCTCCGGCATCAATGCAATGCCACCAAAAGGCACCTGCGCCGATTGCTCTGATGGCGATCTCAAGGGCGCCATCCAGAAGATGTCCGGCCTGAAATAAGCCTTCATCTTCATCAAAAAACCGCTTTCGAGCGGTTTTTTTGTGCCTGCGATTTACGCCTGAGACTGTTCATTTCAGCAAAGACCCGGCAAGCTCGGTCCAATCCCCAATTCACGGAATATAAGGGAGGATCAGATGGTGCAGCTGTGTTCTATCGAGCAGGCGGTCGATGACGTATTGGCACAGTTGCCAGCGCATATCCACATGGGCCTGCCCCTCGGTCTGGGCAAACCCAACCACTTCGTTAACGCGCTCTATCAGCGCGTAGCGCAACTGCCCGAGCGGCAACTGACGATCTATACCGCTCTGTGCCTTGGCCGCCCTTCCTTGGGTGACGGTTTGCAAAAGCGCTTTCTCGAACCCTTCATCGAACGGGTTTTCGGCGACTATCCGGAACTGGATTTCCTGGCCGACCTGCACCGCGACAGCCTGCCGTCCAACATCCATGTTCAGCAGTTCTTCATGCAGCCCGGCAGCCTGCTACACAGCACACAAGCCCAGCAGGATTACGTCAGCAGTAACTACAGCCATGCCGCCCGGGACATCAACGCCGCCGGGTTGAACCTGGTGGCGCAATTGGTGGCCAGCCACAGCGAACATCCCGATCGCCTGAGCCTGAGCTGCAACCCGGACATCACCCTCGACCTGTTCCCCATGATCGCCAAGCGTCGGGCGGTGGGGGAGACGATCCTGCTGGTGGGCCAGGTGCACAACGATTTGCCCTACATGCCGGGGGACGCGGAAGTCGGCATGGACGCTTTCGACCTGCTGATCGACGAGAAGGACAGCACCACGCTGTTCTCCACGCCGAACATGCCGGTGGGTTTCCAGGATCACTTCATCGGGCTGCACGCCAGCACGCTGGTGCGCGACGGCGGCACCTTGCAGATCGGCATCGGCGCCATGGGTGATGCCCTGACCGCGGCACTGCTGGCGCGGCAGGCTGACAATGACGGTTACAAGGCGTTGCTGGCGGACGTGAATCTCAGCCAGTGGGCGCAACTTATCGACCGCGAAGGCGGCGTCGAACCCTTCACCAAAGGCCTTTACGGTTGCAGCGAAATGTTCGTCAACGGTTTGCTGGTGCTGGCCGACGCCGGGATTGTGCGGCGCAAGGTCTACCCCGATGTGCCGACCCAGCAACAAGCGAATGCCGGCACGCTGGATGAAGCTGCGCAGACTGACGGCATCTCGGTGCATGGCGGTTTCTTCCTCGGGCCGCGCAGTTTCTATGAGCGCCTGCGCGAGCTGCCGCAAAGCAAGCGGCTTGAGTTCAACATGACCCGCATCAGCTACATCAACGAGCTCTATGGTCAGGAAGAACTCAAACGCTTGCAGCGTCTCGATGCGCGCTTCATCAACACCGTGTTTACCATGACCTTGCTGGGCGCAGGCGTGGCCGATCAGCTCGAAGACGGGCGAGTGCTCAGCGGTGTCGGCGGGCAATACAACTTCGTCGCCCAGGGCCATGCGCTGGAAGGGGCACGTTCGGTGTTGCTCCTGCGCAGCTGGCGCGAATCGGGCGGAGAGGTGAGTTCGAACATCGTCTGGGAGTACGGCCATTGCACGATACCGCGACACCTGCGAGACATCGTGGTCACCGAGTACGGCATCGCCGATTTGCGGGGCAAGACCGATGCGGCAGTGATCGAGGCGTTGCTGAACATCAGCGATTCACGCTTCCAGCCGGGGTTGATCCAGCAGGCGCAGAACGTTGGTAAATTGCCGAAGAACTTCCGCATTGATCCACAGTTCGCCGATAACAGCGCGCAGCGTTTGCAGGCGATTCAGGTGCTCCATCCGAATTTGTTTCCGGAGTATCCGTTGGGCTGTGATTTCACCGCTGAGGAGAAGGACCTGTTGCGGGCGCTGAACTGGTTGAAGAGCAAGTTCAAACTCACGGAGATTCTGGAGCTGGGCAAGGCCGCGCTGGACGCGCCGCAGGCGTCGGAGTTTCCCGAGCATCTGGAGCGAATGCAGCTGACGAAACCGGAAGGGCTGAAAGAGGATTTGTTTCAGCGACTATTGCTCACCGGCCTCAAAGCCACCGCACAGTAGTGAGGACACCTTCGCGGGCAAGCCTCGCTCCTACAGGGTTTATGTCGACCACGAAATTTGGCACGGTACATACCCGTAGGAGCGAGGCTTGCCCGCGAAGAACGATGACGCGGTCCATCAGAAAAACCGCATCGCCTGCATCGCGAGCAAGCTTTGCTCCTACAGGAAGGTTACGACGCCGCCAGCCAGCGACTGCACGCGAGCCAGGGATTCAACGCGATAACCCTGAGCATCCAGTTCCGCACGGCCGCCCTGGAACGACTTCTCGATCACGATACCCAAACCCGCGACGGTCGCGCCGGCCTGTTTGATGATCGAGATCAGCGCTTGCGACGCCTTACCGTTGGCCAAAAAGTCATCGATGATCAGCACGCGATCGCTGCTGGTCAGGTGGCGGGGGGAGATCGCCACGGTGCTTTCGGTCTGCTTGGTGAACGAGTAAACGGTCGCCGACAGCAGGTTTTCGGTCAGGGTCAGGGACTGATGCTTGCGCGCAAAAATCACCGGCACGCCGAGGTTCAGACCGGTCATGATCGCCGGAGCAATACCCGAGGCTTCGATGGTGACGATCTTGGTGATGCCCGAATCCTTGAACAGCGTGGCGAATTCGTCGCCGATCAGCTTCATCAGGGCCGGGTCGATCTGGTGGTTCAGAAAGGCGTCGACTTTCAGGACCTGGTCGGAAAGCACGATGCCTTCTTCGCGAATTTTCTTGTGCAGTGCTTCCATGAAGCTTTCCTCTAAGGACGGCTATGCGTCTAAGGCTGGTTAAAAAGTAGTCGATTCTAGCGCTTTAACATCGCGCGTATATCCGCCAATGCGGTATTGCCGCGAACAGCTTTGACTTCAACCGGTGTGTCGTCGTTGCCTTCCCAGGCCAGGTCGTCTGGCGGCAATTCATCGAGGAAGCGGCTCGGTGCGCAATCGATGATCTCGCCGTATTGCTTACGCTTGGCGGCGAAGGTGAAGGCCAGCGTCTGACGCGCTCGGGTAATTCCGACGTAGGCCAGCCTGCGTTCTTCTTCGATGGTGTCGGCTTCGATACTGGAGCGGTGCGGGAGGATTTCCTCTTCCATGCCCATGATGAACACGTAAGGAAATTCCAGACCCTTGGAGGCGTGCAGGGTCATCATCTGCACACCTTCGGCGCCGTCTTCCTCTTCCTGCTGACGTTCCAGCATGTCGCGCAGGACGAGTTTGCCGATGGCGTCTTCGACGGTCATCTCGCCTTCTTCGTCTTTTTCGAGCGTGTTCTTCAACGCCTCGATCAGGAACCAGACGTTACCCATGCGGTAATCGGCGGCCTTGTCGCTGGAGCTGTTGGTGCGCAGCCAGTTCTCGTAGTCGATGTCCATGACCATGCTGCGCAGCGCCGAGATCGGGTCTTCGCCGGCGCACTGCTCGCGAACCTTGTCCATGAAACGCTTGAAGCGCGACAGGCGATCAGTGAAGCGCGCATCCAGATGTTCGCCCAGACCGATTTCGTCGGTGGCGGCGTACATCGAGATTTTTCGCCCGGTGGCGTAGTTGCCAAGCTTTTCCAGTGTGGTCGAACCGATCTCCCGGCGTGGGACGTTGATCACCCGCAGGAAGGCGTTGTCGTCGTCCGGGTTCACGATCAGGCGGAAGTAGGCCATCAGGTCTTTCACTTCCTGACGTCCGAAAAAGCTGTTGCCACCGGACAGGCGATACGGAATCTGGTGATGTTGCAGCTTCAGCTCGATCAGCTTGGCCTGGTAGTTACCGCGATACAGAATTGCGAAATCGCTGTACGGCCGATCCGTGCGCAAGTGCAGGGTCAGCAGTTCCACGGCCACCCGTTCGGCTTCGGCGTCTTCGTTGCGGCAGCGGATCACGCGGATCTCGTCGCCGTGGCCCATCTCGCTCCACAACTGCTTCTCGAATTCGTGCGGGTTGTTCGAGATCAGCACGTTGGCGCACCGCAGGATGCGGCTGGTGGAGCGATAGTTTTGCTCCAGCATCACCACTTTCAGGGACGGGTAATCGTCCTTGAGCAGCATCAGGTTTTCCGGCCGCGCGCCGCGCCAGGCATAAATCGACTGGTCGTCGTCACCGACCACGGTGAACTGGTTGCGCGTGCCGATCAGCAACTTCACCAGCAAATATTGGCTGGCGTTGGTGTCCTGATACTCGTCCACCAGCAGGTAGCGGACTTTGTTCTGCCATTTTTCGAGGATGTCGGCGTGTTCCTGGAACAGCTTCACCGGCTGCAGGATCAGGTCGTCGAAGTCCACCGCGTTAAACGCCTTGAGCGTGCGCTGATAGTGGGTGTAGACGATGGCGGCGGTCTGTTCCTTGGGATTGCGCGCGTTTTCCAGGGCTTCGGGCGGCAGGATCAGGTCGTTCTTCCACGAGCCGATCATGTTCTTGATCTCGTCGACGCCGTCGTCGCCCGAGTATTCCTTCTGCATGATATCGGTCATCAGGGCTTTGACATCGGTTTCGTCGAAGATCGAGAAACCTGGCTTGTAGCCCAGCCGCACGTGCTCCTTACGGATGATGTTCAGGCCCAGGTTGTGGAAAGTGCAGACGGTCAGGCCGCGGCCTTCGCCACCCTTGAGCAGGGTGCCGACCCGCTCCTTCATCTCGCGCGCCGCCTTGTTGGTAAAGG
The DNA here is from genome assembly GCF_054897765.1 of Pseudomonas sp. RT4P38. Taxonomy (NCBI): domain Bacteria; kingdom Pseudomonadati; phylum Pseudomonadota; class Gammaproteobacteria; order Pseudomonadales; family Pseudomonadaceae; genus Pseudomonas; species Pseudomonas sp. RT4P38. Next base: position 163 of record NZ_CM142703.1, on the reverse strand, counting down.
TCATGGCGACGATGTACTGGGCGCGGATGCCGCAGTTCTGGATCAGATGCGCAATTTTGCGGGTGATCACGCTGGTCTTGCCGGAGCCTGCGCCGGCGAGCACCAAAAGAGGGCCGCCGACGTAGCTCACGGCTTCTTGCTGCCGGGGATTGAGTCGGGACAT